>NZ_JAPEMI010000005.1 GCF_026342835.1 Streptomyces sp. NBC_00154 | reverse complement strand
ACATCGCTGCGCGATGTGCAAGCGAACCACCGTGCTTCGCACGGTGGTTGCGCACCCCTGCTTCGCAGGGGTGTGGACTCTGGTGCTTCGCACCAGAGTTGACTCCGTTTCACGGAGTCTGGGGTTCGCTTCGCTCACCCCTGCCCGGCTTTGCCGGGCGTGCCCTTCCGCTGCGCTCCAGGGGGTAGGGGCCGGCCCGTTGCGGGCGGGCGGACGGGTTGCCGGTTAGGCGAGGTGTGAGATCTCACCTGAGGGTGTGTCCGCTGCGCTCCTCCACCCTGAGTCCTTCCGGCTTCGCCTTCAGGACCTGGACCCGCTGCGCGGGCCTGGCTGGCTAGGGGGCCCGGTGGCTTCTGCGGTGGATACGCCAGAACAGCACAGCGCCCGCTGTGCTGAGCAGGATTACGAAGCTGGTCACCACAACCTTGAAGCTGTGGTCGTCCTGTACTGCCCACACGAGTTTCACCAGACTGGCAAGTGTCAGAACGGTCAGGTAGACCGCCACCCGGAACGGGGTGCCAAAGAGCGTGCGCTCTATCCAAGGACGCCGTTGTTCTGTCTGCCTACTCATGCATGCCCCTGTGATGAACCGCCAGGCGTCATGATGAAGCCCTGGTCTGGCAGCACCCTAAGGGGTGACCCACACCAACGGGACCGAGGCCCTCCGCTTCGCCCCAGACCCCCGTGCCCTTTCCGGCCCCCGTCTGCCGGGAAGGGGGCCGGGTGTGCGACTGGCTACGAGGGGTCGCTCGTTCGTGTCCTGGTTTCGGTGCCACGCATCATTGATTTGATGCAGCATGTAGAGTTGGTAGAAACAAGGGATACCCTCTGGGCGCGGACGGGGCTCATGTCATTCTACGAATATCTTCCGGAAGAAATTGCGCGGCTCGGTGTGACGAGAAAGGCCACCGGGCTCGCCCTCGGCCAGGTGCGGACGCATGTGCGGCTCTCCCGGGAACGCGAGGAACGCGCACGCGAAGGACTGGCAGAGCTCCTCAGCCTGAGTGAGCTGGCGATCGCCGTGTGGGAGCACCTTGAATGGAAGCGTGTAGCCCACGTGATGACGGAGCGGCAGATGCCTGTCTATGTACCGGGGCAGGATCCGCGTGTAGGCCGCCGTGAGGAGCAGCGGATGCAGCGTGTGGCCGCTGACATAGCCGCGGCGGAGCAACATGGCGGGGCACCGGCCGAGATGCTGCGCCATCGGGTCTACCGGCTCGTTGCCCAGCGGGCCGGCTGCTTGGGCGAACCGTGCCTCACCGTGCATCTGATGGCCTCCTCCCTCAGCGAAGCCGCCCACCGGCCCTGGACCGTCTACGGACGCCCAGACGGCCCTTACCGGCAGGGCGGATACCGGATCACCTCGGTCGAGCAGGTCCTTCCCGAACCCGGAGAATTGTTTTGATCCAGCTTCGAGAACACCAGGTAGAAGCGAATTCAGGCATCCGTAAATGGGTGGGATTCCCTGCAAGATCATCTGTGCCCGCTGAGGGGCTCCGTGGCACGGTCGTCTCCGCGACCGGCTCCGGGAAGACGATCACGGCCGCCTCGGCCGCGCTGGACAACTTCCCCGGCGGCCGGATCCTCGTCACGGTCCCCACGTTGGACCTCCTCGTGCAGACCGCGCAGGCGTGGCGCCGGGTCGGCCACCGCTCCCCGATGGTTGCCGTGTGCTCGCTGGAGAAGGACGACGTCCTGGAGCAGCTCGGCGTGCGGACGACCACCAACCCGATCCAGCTCGCGCTGTGGGCGGGTTCCGGGCCGGTGATCGTGTTCGCCACCTACGCCTCCCTCGTCGACCGCGAGGACATCGACGCCCCGTTGGGGCAGCGGAAGGTGCGCGGGCCGTTGGAAGCCGCTCTCGCGGGCGGCCAGCGGCTGTACGGGCAGACCATGGAGCCGTTCGACCTCGCGGTCGTGGACGAAGCACACGGAACCGCCGGAGACCTCGGCCGGCCCTGGGCCGCGATCCACGACAACCAGCGAATCCCCGCGGACTTCCGGCTCTACCTGACCGCGACTCCGCGCATCCTCGCCGCACCCCGGCCGCAGAGAGGCCAGGACGGGCAGGAGCTGGACATCGCCTCCATGACGTCCGACCCGGCCGGAACGTACGGCGAATGGATCTACGAACTCGGACTGTCGGAGGCCATCGAGCGGGGGATTTTGGCGGGCTTCGAGATCGATGTGATCGAAATCCGCGACCCCGAGCCGGTGCTGGGGCTGTCGGAAGAAGCGCTGCGGGGCCGGCGCCTCGCGCTGCTGCAGACCGCGTTGCTGGAGCACGCCGCCGCACGCAACCTGCATACGGTCATGACGTTCCACCAGCGAGTGGAAGAGGCAGCCGCCTTCGCAGAGAAGCTCCCCGAAACCGCGGCCGAGCTCTACGCCACCGAAGCATCCGACACATTCCTCGAAGACGCCACAGCACTACCGCCATCCTCAATCCACGCAAAGCTCTACAACCTGGAGCCCTACCGCCACGTCCCCCCAGACCGCGTCTGGGCAAACTGGCTCTGCGGCGACCACCTCGTCAGCGAACGCCGCGAAGTCCTACGACAGTTCGCAGGCGGCATCAACGCCAACAACCGCCGGGTCCACCGGGCATTCCTCGCGTCCGTCCGCGTGCTCGGTGAAGGCGTCGACATCGTCGGCACACGCGGAGTCGAAGCGATCTGCTTCGCCGACACCCGCGGCTCCCAAGTGGAGATCGTCCAGAACATCGGCCGGGCACTGCGGCCCAACCCGGACGGGACCACGAAGGTCGCCCGGATCATCGTGCCGGTGTTCCTGGAACCCGGCGAGGACCCCGACGACATGATCGCCTCCGCCAGCTACCGCCCCCTCGTAACCGTCCTAAACGGACTCCGCTCACACTCGGAACACCTCGTCGAACAACTCGCCTCGCAAGCACTCTCGCGGCAGCCACGGGCCAAACCCCACCACCTCGTACGCGACGCCGACGGGCGCATCATCGGAACCGAGGGCGAAGGCGAGGGTGAGGTCGTCGACCAGGAGAACGGGACGCGGGCCGTGCTCGAGTCCGCGCTGCTCCACTTCTCCACTCCACGAGACCCGGCCACCATCGCCGCGTTCCTGCGTACGCGGGTGTACCGACCCGAAACCCTCGTCTGGCTCGAGGGCTACCAAGCCCTCCGACACTGGCGCACCGAAAACCACATCACCGGGCTCCACGCGGTCCCCTACGACACAGAGACCGAGGTCGGCGTCACGAAAGCGTTCCCGCTCGGCAGGTGGGTCCACCAACAACGCCGCGCATACCGCGCCGGCGAACTCGACGACCACCGCAAAACCCTCCTCGACGCACCGGAGGCCGGGATGGTCTGGGAACCCGGAGACGAAGCATGGGAAACCAAACTCGCGGCGTTGCGCAGTTTTCACCGGGCCCACGGACACCTCGCACCCCGCCAAGACACCCTATGGGGCGAAGGAGGCACCGACAGCCTGATCCCGATCGGACAGTTGATCGCCAACCTCCGCCGCAAGGGCGGCATCGGCAAGGATCCGGAGCGGGCCGAGCACCGCGCGGCGCAACTCGCCGCCATCGATGAAGACTGGAACTGCCCCTGGCCACTCAACTGGCAACGCCACTACCGGGTACTCGCCGACCTCGCCAATACCGAACCCGGCGGCAACCTCCCCGACATCCAACCCGGCGTCACCTACGAAGGCGACGACCTCGGGCGGTGGCTCCAGCGACAGGCCAACTCCTGGGCACAGCTGACCACCGAGCAGCAGGAACGGCTCACCGGGCTGGGCATTCAGCCAGCCCAGCGCCCCGCCCCGACCCCGGCAGCCAAGGGCGGCGGGAAGATGTCCGGGAAGGCGTCAGCAGCCTTCCAGAGGGGCGTACAGGCCCTCGCCCAGTACATCGCCCGCGAACGACACCACCGGGTTCCGCGCGGGCACGCAGAAGAGATCGTCGTGGAAAGCGAGACCGCCCCCGTCATGGTGAAGCTGGGCGTGTGGATCACGAACACCAAGACCCGCCGCGACAAACTCACCGTGGAGCAGCGCGCCACCCTGGCCGAACTAGGCATCGAATGGGCGCAGTGACCCGATCAACGCCACGTCATTGAACCGCCTGACCGGGAGAGGGCGCATACCCCGGGCATCACGCCCCGGGTCCCGGGCTGCCAGCGTGCCAAGAGCCGTCCTGCCTCGGCACGGGGGCAGGACACAGCGTGCGGATGTGAAGGCGCGGGTCCGCCCAAAGAATCTTCCGAACATCGGTAAGGAGCCGTGGCCGCCGCACATAGACAGGGTGGAGGGGAAGTGGAGACTACGAGCGACGAGCAGCGGTTCACCGAGCTCTACAGGCGGCACTATTCGGCCGTCGATGCGTACGTGCGCCGGCGGATCCACGGCGACCACGTGGCGACGTGGTCGCCGAGGTATTCCTGGTCGCCTGGCGCAGGTTCGGTGAGCTGCCCGAAGGCAAGGCGTTGGCCTGGCTGTACGGGGTGGCGCGCCGGACCCTGGCCAATGCCTATCGGTCGGACAAGCACCGATTGCGTGTGTCCGAGTGGTTGAAGGCCCAGCCGCATGACGAGGGTGGGGACCACACCGAGGATGTGGCGCTGCGCATGGAGATGGCCACTGCGTTCGACGCTCTGAGCGAAGCGGACCAGGAGGTGCTTCGGTTGGCGTTGTGGGACGAGGTGGCTTCCTCGCAAGGAGCAAAGATTCTCGGCTGTGGCGTGGGTGCTTATCAGGTTCGTCTCCATCGTGCACGCAAGCGCCTCAAGAACGGGCTTGCCCTCCGGCTTCTTGATGGAACTGCACCGCAATGGGATGCCTTGGTGCAGTCGGCAACGACGAAGCGGGGTGAAGCGGGTGCGTGAGACGGATCGTGTCTTGCGGTCTTTGGACCCGGCTCGAGAGGCAGCCACGCCAGCTGACGAACAGGTGCTCACATCGATTCTTTCCACGCCGGCCGAGGGCGCGCATGTGAGTGTTCGCCGTTCCCATCGGCGTGGCCGGCGTTGGCTGCTGGTCAGTGGCCTGGCCACGGCTGCTGCGGCCTTCGCCCTGGTGGTCACCAACATGTGGGGGACGGCGCCCCAGCCCGCGTACGCCATCACCCCCAAGCCCCTGGCCTACCAGGCCGGTAACCGTCCGGCCGCCAAAGTCCTGGAGGAGATCGCCCAGCGCATCGAGGGGCTTGCCAACGATGCACCCCACGGTGGCACGCAGCGCTTCGTCCAGGAGAGCTGGTCACTGTCCACCCGGATCGACGGCGCGCAGGTGACCTCGGCGATCATTCCGGAGCGGCGCACGACCTGGAAGAAGCCCGACGGGTCGCAGAAGTGGACCGTCCGTACCGTCAAGCCTCAGTTCCAGAACGACGCGCAGCGCGAGAGGTGGGGAGCAGCCGGGTCAGTGGGCGCCGATCCGCAGGAGCACTCGGATTCATCCGGGCCGGCCGACATGTCCGACCCGAGAAACCACGAAGCCCCCACCGGCCCGAGCGCCATGAAGCGCTGGCTCGCCGAGGGCTACGAAACATCCGGCCCCGGCGAGACGTTCGACTCCGTCGCCGAGCGCCTCCTGGACCGGCACTTCTCGCCCGCCCAGAGGGCAGCCCTCCTGCGGGCCCTCAAGGACACGCAGGGCATCAGGTACCGGGGCAACGTCGAGGATCGCGCGGGCCGGGTCGGTGCCGCCTTCACCGTTGCATCGCGATACGGAGGACTCCCCAAAGAACAGACCCTGCTGTTCGACCCGAAAAACGGGAACCTCCTCGCCTATGAGGAAGAACTCACCCACGACGCAGGAAAGTTGAACGTCAAACCGCCCGCTGTCGTCCTCTACATCACCTACCTGTAACCCTCCGGGGTGGGGCTGCAGGGCCCCAGCCCGACACGACCCACAGACAACGGCTCACACAAGGCTGATCCACCTCATGATGTGAACCGGACAGGATCTCGAAGCAAGCCTCCAGCCCGTCTCTGCGTCGGATTCCGGAACGGTACCCGGACCATCTGTGAGCCGACTGGCTGTACGGAGAGCACGAGGCGGACCACCCCGCGGCCAGCCGGATCCACCGATTCAGACCAAGGGCATCTTGATCGCGAGCCGCTCCACCGGACGTCCAGGAGGTCGAAGACTTTGGGAAAGATAGCGGAGGGACTCGAGCGGCTCGTGCGCACGCGGCCCGTCCCCACCAGTACGGCCGACCGCCTCAAGTTCCTCCTCAAGTCGGAGAAAGGGTCCACGAAGCGGTTGGCTGCTCTGCTTGGGGTTTCTCAGCGCACCGTGCAGCGGTGGGTGACTGCGAAGGCAGGTGTTCAGGGACGTCCCAGCCCTGCGCATGTCCGCGTGATCGAGGATGTGGTCCGCGTCTGGTGGCAGCCGCGGGTACGCGCTCGTATCCAAGCGCAGGCCGAAGCCCGCGGCATCGTCCTGCACGCCAGAGCGCGATTCGGGTTCGCTTCCGCCGCGGGGTCTTCCGACGACCCACGACAGCGGCTGATCACCCAGGAGCTTTCCGGAGCGGTCGCACGGGAGTTGTTCGCGGCCCGGGATGCGGGTGCCGGTGAGCGACAGCAGGTGGTGATCCTTGCCCGGGCTCTGGGGCACGCCTACTTCCGGGACTGGGGTCGTCGTGCTCATGGCCTGCAGATCACCTTCAGCGACATCGAGTTCGCAGACTTCATCACCCGCTGAACCCGAGAGCCGCGCAAGCTGGATCCATGTGGTGTGTTCGAGGAGTGCGGCAGACCGGACGGGCTTCAGCTGCGCGAGCTGACGGATCGGCGGAGGCTGGCCCCCGTCAGCAGGCCACTGTGGCGTTCGGCTTCCTCACGCTCGCGCCAGGTCCATTCGACATGGCCGCGTGGACTGGTGCGCCTGCCGGCGGGAGGCTGCGGTGGGCGCAGTTTCGCTGTCTCGGCGGATCGCAGCAGGAGTGCTCGGTCGTCGAGGCTGGCCAGCAGCCGCTGGTCTTCGGTGGGGGCCAACTGGGCGAAGTAGACGGCGGCGCGCAGGAAGACGCGGGCCCACTCGGGTACGGGGTAGGTCGCGCAGCCGTCGGTGTAGCGGGTGGGGTCGTGCAGCGCGAGGACGGCTGCGCCGTCGGAATCTTCGGTGCGGGCGGTGGCTAGTTGCTGGAAGGAAGCGCCTGTGAAAATCGCGCTTGCCAGGGCTGCAGCCAGACGGGGGTGGGCGGTCGCAGCGTGGATCCGGCGGGCGACTTCGGCTGCGGTCGCCGGGGTGATGAGCTTCGGTGGTGGGCGGTGTCTCCAGTCGATCGGCGGTGGTGTGCACGGGCCGTGGCAGGGGCTGGGGCTGTCGTAGGAGACGAGGCGGTCCAGGGCGGGCAGCGTGATCCAGCGCCCGGGGGCTACGCCGCCGACCGGGGATAGCGGAGGGCACCAGGTGGTGGGTGGGCCGTAGTAATGGCCGCGGGCGGATTCAAATGTGCTGGTGCGGGTGTGGGCGACAGGTAGCAGGGCTTGGTGCAGGGCGACGGGGATGCGCGGTCGGTGGCAGACGAGGGTCAGATGGACGCCGGTGTGATCGCGTAGGCGCAGGAGGCGTTGAAGGCGGCGGTCAGTCAGCCGGTGGGCACGCAGGACAGTGAGCCGGGTGACGGGCAGCGCACGGATCCAGGCGGTGGCGGCCTCCCAGACGGGTTGTCTGCCGGAGCGGAACCGGCCGGTCATCTGGGGCGGCTTGCCCAGGGCGGCGAGGAGGTCGTGGGCGAGGGCGGTGTCGCTGGTGGTACCCGGCCCGGGGTGCAGGGTGACCCGGCCGGCAGGCAGGTCGTGGGCGGCCAGCGCGGCGTGTGTGTGCACCGCATCGTCGTACGGGTCCAGGACGAGCACGACCGGCGGCGGCTCCTTGAAGCTGAGGGTGCTCATGCGAGACGGCTGAAGGCCCAGCGCAGCAGCTCCTCGTCGACCTTCGGGCGCCCGGTGCGGGCCAGAGCGGTGCGGATATGGGCCGTGAGCTGGGCCCAGGCACGGAAGTTGCCGTGGGCGGCGTGCTGGTCGGCGAAGGTGATGTCCTTGGGGGCGGCGTCGGCCCAGACCGGGTGGAACAAGGGGATGACGTCCTGGACCTCTTGCGGGGTGAGGCGGGCGAACTGCTGCCAGATGAAAACACGGGAGGAAAGCATCGGCTCGCGGCGCAGCACGGAGTGGCAGCCGGCGCCGCCGACGAAGACGATCGCGAGCTGGGTGGTGGGTTCGTCCCACAGGTAGCGGAAGTACTCGAAGGCCTCCCCGTTCAGCCACTGTGCTTCGTCGACCAGGAAGGTGCGGGGCCGCTCGGCCAGGGCGGTTTTCAGCAGACGGTCGAACTCGCTCGGGTGGCGGGGCGCCTCGCCGGGCAGGCCGAGAGCGGTGAACAGCTCGTAGCGCACCGCGCGGGCGGTGGGGCGGGCGCGGAAGGTGACGCGGCGGACGTCCTCGTGCGGTTCGAGCTCGCGCAGGCAGGTGTTGACGGCGAGGGTCTTACCGAAGCCGGCGCCGCCGTGGATGCACATCATGGCGCGGGCGGCGACGGTGTCGGTGATGTTCTCCCGGGCGGTGAGCAGGGCGCGGGTGGTGACCACGGACGCATCAGGCAGGTCGACGTACTGGTAGGTGGCCGAGGTCACGAGGCGTCTCCGTCTTCATCGGTCTGTGCGGCCGGGCCGTCGGGGGCAGGTTCGGACGGGACGGGAGCAGGCCGGCCGGGCGTGGTCCAGGGGGCAAGAGAAGGCGGAGTACGCCAGTCGGCCGGGGGCGCGGCGGGCGGGATGAGGTCCGGCAGCGCCAGCTTCGAGGCGTCGGTGTGCTCGACGGCGGCCAGTTCGCGCCCGGCTTGAGCGGAGGTGAGGGCTCCCAGCCGCTGGGCCGGCCCGGCCGTGGTGACCGGGGCGAAGCGCTGTCTGCGCAGCATCTCGGCGGCTTTCACCTCGGCGCGCAGACGTCGGGCACGCTCCGCACGGGCCGTGCGCAGGGCCTGGAGTTGTTCGAGGGTGGCCGCGTCCGCGAGGTGCGCGGGCCCGAGATACCTGCCGCTCGCGTCACAGATGTCGATCTCATGATTGTGGTGCGGCATATAGCGCACTGTGACGGTACGGCCGGCCTGGCCGGTCATCCACGGGGCGATGTAGGTGCGCCCGCGCCACCGCACGCCGTGGCTGGTCAGCCTTCGCGGGCGGCCGTCGTCTTCGAGGGTGAACGTCCACAGGTCGGCGGCGGGGACGTCGGTGACGGGCGTCGGATCGGCCTGCCATGCCTCAAGCGGCGTGCGGCCGGACAGCGCCTGCGGCCGGTGCTCGGTGTTCCACCAGTGCGTCCAGGCAAGCACCTCCGCTGTGAAGTCTTGAAACGACATGGCACCGGACGTCTCCGGCTTGCGGCCCGCGGCTTTGCTTCGCCGGCCAGAGCGGGGCTTGGTGGAGGTGAGGGTGTAGCC
This sequence comes from Streptomyces sp. NBC_00154, assembly GCF_026342835.1. Taxonomy (GTDB): domain Bacteria; phylum Actinomycetota; class Actinomycetes; order Streptomycetales; family Streptomycetaceae; genus Streptomyces. Next base: position 112,190 of record NZ_JAPEMI010000005.1, on the reverse strand, counting down.
GGGCAGGGCCGCGAACAGCATCCGGTCGACGGCCCGGTTGAGGTTTTCCACCGTGCCCTTGAGGTGAGGGCTGTAGGCCGGCAAGTCCTTTACCGTCACGCCCATCGTGCCGAACGCCGTGGTGACGGTCCTCGACAGGAAGTCCTTGCCCCGATCCACTCGCACCTGCTCCGGTGTCCCTCCCGCGGGGCCGTAGGGGTCTTCACGCAGCACAGCAGCGCGCAGCGCGACCAGCACGGAGGCGCGGGAAGGGACACCAGGGGTGACGGCGATGCCGGTGATGACTTTGGTGGCGGTGTCGATGAACCACGTCACCCACGGGCGCACCAGGTCGCCGTCGGCATCAACCAGCAGCGGTGCCTGGACATGATCCGTCTCCCACACGTGATTGCGCCAGGAGGCCGCCCGTTTGCCGAAGACGTCGTGCGCGCGTGCCGCGTCCGGTCCCGCGGCAAGACCGGCCCGCTCCCCCGCGGTGAGATCTCGACGCACCGCGCGCAGGAACGTCGACAGGGAAGGCACCGGATCCAGCAGCGGCACCTGCGACAGGGCTGCCCCGCCCGGAACAGTCACCGGGTCCGGCGGGACGGACTCGGCAGTGCCGGACGCCTGCACGCGTACGCTCCCGCCTTCGGCCGCGGCACGCTCCATGAGCTGGCGGTGGACCGCGGAAGCGTTGCCGTGCCAGTACGCCAGCAGCACTCGGATCTCCCTGGTGATCTCGAACCGGTCACCGCTGCGTTCCCCGGGGCGGATCGCGGCGTCGGGCGAGAGGGAGGCCTCAGCCAGCCACCGCCACACCGTCCGCTCCGACACGCCCAGGCACTCCCCTGCCAGGCGCACATGCTCCCGCGACAGCCGCCGCTCGGCGCGCAGCGCCAGCAGACGGCGCACCGCCGGCGCCCGCAACGCCGTCAAGGACTCCTCCCCCAGAACACCGGCCGGATCCTCCGGCGGCGCCAGCGGTTGTCCGTCCACCCCATGCCCCTTCGTTCTTATCCGCTTCGGTGGAGCCTGTCTTCGTTCACCCCGTCGGAACAGGTGAAGGCCCCATACACAAGCCCTTCGACCAGCCCCGACCGTCACGGATAGGGCCCCAGACGTGCGCAGGCCTGCTCGATCAGCTCCCGGTCCACACACCTTGCGGGGTCGCGCTCGCGGGCCGCGTAGACATGCGACGTGATCTTCGCCCAGGTACGGAAATTGCCGCGTGCCATCTGCTCGTCCACCCGCGCAACGTCGTCCGCATCCGCCTGCGCCCACACCGGATGGAACAGGCTCAGCGTCTGCGGCACCCCAGACGCATCCAGCCGGCCGATCTGATGCCAGGTCAGCACTCGTGAGCGCAGCGCCGAAGCGCGGGCAAGAGCCCGTTCGCTTCCGGCCCCGCACAGCACCAATGCCGCCGCACAGCCCGGCGCGTCCCACAACTGCCGCAGGTAGTCCAGTGGCGGTGTCAGACGCTGGGCGTCATCGAGGAACAGCACACCCGGTACGGCCAGTACCCGCATCAGAGCCTGGCTGACCGGCCCGGCCCGGTGCGGCAGCGCCCCCGACTGCAGCCCGAACGCTTCGCACAGTGAGGCCCGCAGCTGCGGCAGACCGGGCGCCACCCCGGCCACCGCTCGCCACACCGGCACCCGTCCGGGCAGAAGATGCAACGCCTGCTCGACAGCGACCGTCTTCCCCAGGCCCGTGTCCCCGTACACACAGCACATCCCGCGGGCCGCGACCGTATGCCCCACCGCCTCCACCACACCGGCCACCTGCCGGGTCGACACCAGCCGGGCCCCCGGCACGTACAACCGCACACCGCCGCCCCGCACCCCCGCATCCACGACGCCCTCCGGAACCGGCACGTCGGCGGGCGGTCCGTCGACAACAAGCGGACCACCAGCCCCGTCCACAAGCCCCAGATCCGCCAGTGCCCGGTCATACCGGCTCGGCTCCAGCCCGGCCCGGGCCCCTGCCGGACGGGCCACCTCAAGAACCCGGCCCGTCCCCAGATCCCTCTTGATGACGCGGTGCAGGGTCGGCAGCGAGGGCACACACTCCGCACCCCACCCCTCCAACACCCCCTCCTCCTGGGCCCGGAGCATCCTGCGCCGCAACTCCGCGACGTTCCCGCCCGCCTGAGCCAGGACCTCCCACAACGCGTCGCTCAGCGAAAACCCGTCCTGCCGCGGCCGCGCCTCAACATGGCCCCGGCGTCCATCCGCCAGCCACCGCCACACCGTCCGCTCCGACACCCCCGCCAGCTCCGCAGCGATCCGCACATGCAACCGCGACAGCGTCCCCTCGCCATCCACCGCAAGAAGCCGCCGTACCACCACACCCCGCGCCAACGACGCACCCTCAGCCGACACAGCACCAGCCGATCCCGCCCCGGCCCCCGCCGGACCTCCCTGAACCGTCATACGGCCCAGCCCACCCGACCCCGCCAGCCCCTCACATAGGAACAGCGAAAGCCATGACAGCCACCAACCGGCCTGCTAGCCACACCACAACAGCCGCTTAGTCACCCCATGACAGCAACCAAAACCCCGCCCCACACCCACTACCAGGACATCCACACCGCGATCCCGCTGACGCCCACCCACTGCCACCACGCCGCCCAATCACACTAGGACTACTGCTGTGGGAACGGCATCTGGCCGACGCGCAGGATCCGCACCGTCGCTGCGGCGCCGTATCCGGAGGCGAGGGCCGCGAAGGAATCGGCGTCCACCCGATGCATGGTGATCACGTTTTGCTCCCAGCAGTGGTCAGACGCGCGATGTCAGCGGCCAGCCGACTGTGCACGTGACTGATCAGTTTCGCCAGGTCGGCGCAGTACACGGACGGATTGGCGAAGCCGGTACCCGTTCGGTAGCGGTGTGGGAACTGACCGCCCCCACACTCCTTGACCAACGGGCAGGTCCGGCAGGTTTCACAGAGCGCTGCCTCCCCGGCCTGGTTAGCCCGCATCGCTGGATGCTCCAACACGGCGTCAAAGGAATGGTCTCTCACGTTCAGGCCGGTTGCGGGCGCGCCGTCGTAAGCCACCTTCAGCGCGTCCACCAGCTCGATCGTGCCGTCGGTCTCCACCACGACGAAATCCAGCGGCGCGGTGCCGAACACCTCGCTGTATGCGGTGCCGCCGAGCAGCTGGGCGATCAGCTCCTCGAACAGCCGGATCCGAACCGGCTGTTCCGGCTGCGCGTACCAGTGGTCGAACACGCTGATCAGCCAGTCCGCATAACGTGTCTCTCCCGGCACGTGCCCGGGCGGTGGCGCGTCCCAGGTGCCGTGCGGCAGCAGCAGATCTATGGATGGCGGCTCCCAGGCAGCCAAGGCCTCGTACACCTCGACGGGATCGTTGGCCAGGTCGACGGTGGCGAGCAGGCCCATGAACAGTGGCCGGTAGGCCTCGGCCGTCAGGGTCCGCAGGCCGCGCGCCACCTCGTCGTACGAACCCCGCCCATTCGCGAACCGGCGATGTCGGTCGTGGTGGGCCGGCCCACCGTCCAGGCTCACCCCGATGCCGACCTGGTGCTTGCTGAGCAGGTCGAGGTTGGCCTCCGTCAGCAGGACTCCATTGGTCTGCATGGAGAACTTGACCTCGGCCGACACGGCGTCCCGCACCGTCATCACGACGTCCTCCAGGGTGTCGCGGCCGGCCAGCAACGGCTCGCCGCCGTGCAGCACGACTCCGACCGCCTCCAGCGCATGCTCCCGGACATGCTCAGCAAGCCGGTCCGCAAACGCAGTGATCGTCACTGCGGATATCGCCATCGGCTGAGCCCGCCAGCTCTGGTCCGCCGCCTCGTACATGTAGCAGTAGTCACAGGCAATATTGCACCGGCTGTGAACCTTGACGATGAACTCCCGGAAAGGGACTCCATCCGCACGCACCAGCGCCGCGGGAGCAGTCACGCCACCCGCTGGACCCGACCGCTCCCGCGTCTCGTTCATGCGCGTGTCAGGGAATCGAGGACGGGCCGGAGAGCGAGGCGATCGGTGCTGCCAAGGCCGACCGGGGTCAGTTCCCCTGTCGGCACGCTGCGTTGGGCCGCGCCGAGCGGCGTGCCGCTCCCGCCGCCCGCCCGCTCAGACACCAGAGCGAGTGCCTGAGCAGTCGACGTCGCCCCTACGACAGGTGTCGCCTTCGACTTAGTCTCGTCCACAACCTTCACCTTTTCCTTCAGGGTGCGGGCCTCAACACGCCCGACACGAAGCCCGTCCCGAGCTTGCTAGCTCCTGGAGATCTACACACACGAGTTGAACATCGGCCGCACGGCGCCGCGCCCGGTGGTCTCCTCGCTGACCAGATCCAACGACCGTGTCAGGACACTGAGGCAGGTGTTCGGTTGGTCGAGTGACGTGCCACTGAGATTGGCCAACCGACTCGTCACCGGAGCGGGTGCCGCCTGTGCGGCCACCGGAGTCGCCAGCACAGCCGCCAATGCCGCACCGGCGACCAGAGCCTTCTTCGAATTGTTCTTCTTCATGATCCCTGCCTTCTCTAACGAACTGGATCTACGGTCCCGAGCACGGGATGTTCGCTGACTCGCCAACTTCTGGGAGGCTCAGCCGCCCCAAGTGACATCACCCGTAGGGTTGGAAGCGGAGCTCTGACCGGTGTTGACGACTCGCACGGAATGCGAGGGGGCGACGTTGACGGTCACCGCAGCGCCAATGGCCACGAGGGCAACAAAGGTGACTGCGGCGATTCTTGTGAAACTCACGACCGCCACGGAACTTCTCCTTCAGGGCTAATAGATTCCCGGGCCTCTTTGTGGATCTGTCAGCGCCGCCCGCTCCTGCCGATGTCTCTACTGTGGCCGATCGAAAATTCCATGGGAACGAATGAAGGGTGGACGGAATATGCAGTGGCATAAGCTGTCCACTCCGCAAAGATCACAAGGTTTCCCACCATGATCCGGAGACCGGGGCAACGTCGCTGGACACGACTGTGAATCCGCGCAGGGAAGGGTGCTCCGCAACGGCCCGACGGGACAAGCGCGAGGCGATGCCCGCAGCCGCAGCGGGACCGGAAGCGGTAACGAAGAGGCCCAACGTCGGACCCGCCGGTGCGTCAGGATGGACGGCGATGTGCTCGACAGCGTCGCCGCTGTCCGCGAACGAGGCAAAGATACTGGCCACATGTGGTGGCAATGCCATCCCACCCGGAGCCCGAAGGCAGACATGAATCAGGTACATAAGCCCATCGTCAGGGGCTAACATAATTGGCCACAACCGCCCAAGCAGGACGTTTTGTGCCGGTGGCATAAAATGGCCTGCTGTGCAACGTCTCCCCGTCTCCTAAAATTTGGTCGCATCGTGGCCGGCGCGACCAGAGGGGGCACTCGCGGTGCTGGACGTCCTAGGGCTCGACGCGGAGGCAGAAGCCGTATATCGGGCCATGATCAGCTGTCCTCGCGCCGGGGTGGTCGAACTGGCGGCCAGACTTGATCTTACGGAGCAGCGAGTCCGTGACGGCCTGAGCCGACTCAGCGAGCTGGCGCTGATCCAACCCACAGTCCAGGAGGGTGTCGGATTCCGCGCTATCAGCCCCGAGACTGCCATGGAAGTGCTGTTGTCCCGGCAGCAGGCGGAGCTGGCGGCCCAGCAGATGCGCGTGGAAGCCTCCCGCGCTGCGGCAGCGCAATTGATCGCCGAATACTCCGCGTTGCGCCCACGGATGACCGACCAGGAGTCCGAGCGGCTGACCGGTCCCGACGCCATAAGAGAACGATTGGCACTGTTAGCCGAATCTGCGGAAGAGGAGATTGCCACCTTCGCTCCGGGCGGCGCCCACTCGGCCGAAGACCTGGAGGCCAGCCGCACCCCCAACGCCGCTCTGCTCGAAAGGGGCGTGCGCATGCGGACGATCTACCTGGACAGCGTCCGCCACCACCAGCCCACCCTGGACCACGTCACTTGGCTCAACAGCCGTGGCGGGCAGGTCCGCACCGCGCCTGTCCTACCGATCCGGATGATCGTTGTCGACCGGCGCCAAGCGGTGCTTCCCATCGACACCGCCAATGCCCTGGCCGGAGCGGTCATCCTTCAGGGCGCGGGCACAGTCGCGGCGCTGTGCGCGCTGTTCGAGAGCGTGTGGAGTACCGCGGTTCCGCTGGGCACCGCACCACAACGCGACAGGAACGGGATTCCCCCACAGGAACGGGCCGTACTCACCATGCTTGCGCAGGGGTACACCGACGAAGCCATCGCCAAGCGCTTGGGCGTTTCCCCGCGCACCGCTCGGCGCGTCGCCGCAGACCTCTTGGAACACCTGAACGCCCGCAGCCGCTTCGAAGCCGGGGTTCACGCCGTCCAGAATGGTTGGCTTCCGGCATCCCGCTGAGCCCAACTGGACGACTGCCCGACATCAGCCCGCAGAAGGGCTGGCTTTGTCCACGAGAGCGTTCTCATGCACAGAGCCCATTCCTCAAGCCGCCACCCGTCGGATACATGCCCTTATGGATCCTGGACCTGTTCACGCCGCTGCCGCATCCATTCCGATTCCCCGCGAGCCGGACGCTGTGTCTGTAGCGCCTCAATCCGTCGACGCGTCACGCTTCTCAGGAGCCAGCCCCAGGGGGCGAGCTCACGTCGCATCGCGAGGAGGCAGACGTCTAGTTCATCCTGCTTGTCGTACGGAAAGTACGCGGCCTGTGGCATGTCCGCGTCTGCGGCAGCGGGAGAGGTATTCCATGCCTCGCGCCGATGGGGGGCCGCCGTACTGTCGGGTGCGGGCGAACAATGCGGCGTATGCCTGCCCGACGACGGGTGCATCCATGTTCAACAAGGTTTGGTAGTAGTTGATCCTGGCGAAGACATCGCTCATCTTCTCCGCCAGCTCCGCGCGAACCTCTCCGTCCTCGGCCTGCTTCCGGTGCCGGATGGCGTAGGGAAGTTCTTCGTAGTGATGGATGGCCAGAAGCGCCTCGGCATACACCCGGATCTTGGTTTCACGGCGCTTGATGTGCTGATTCGACCAGTACCCGATCAGCGCCACGACGGCGGTGACAACGCCGACCACGAGGGATATTCGACTCCCGGCATCCATGGGCTCACGTTCTCACGGCACTGTTACTCGGGTGGGTGTTGGCGGCCGATGCGAGGGGAGTCAACTCCCGCTGGTGAACCGGCGTCGGTCTTCGCCAAGCCGGAAACGAAGCTCGGAACCAGCACGCGGATACGTCGTTCGGGGATGTCGCCTGCCAGGGCCTGGACAGCGAGTTCGGTGCCGGGTGTGGCAGCTGCGCCGAAGAGTTGACGGAGTAGATGCAGTCCTTCGGCAGCGACGGCGCCGACCCGCGAGTCCCGGCAGAGAGTGTCGAAGGATGCTGCTACCTGGCTGGCCCGGACCGTGGCCATGATCCGGTAGACGTCTCCGGCGTCTTTGGCGGACAGCCGGTGGGGTTTCCCGTTTTTAGCGTCGATGATCCGTTCGTTCAGCTTGTATGCCTTGGCAACGAGTAGCGCGGCTGGGCCGGCGACATAGGCCTCCACGCTGCGATCGTCTTGCGGTGTGAGGCTGGAGATGGTCATCAGCGAGCGGTCCACAGCTGCGACCTCGAGGCCGGGGACCTTCTTGGCCGCCCAGCCGTCGTGGGGTGGCATCTCGGTGCGGCGCTTCTTCTTCGAGCCGGGTGCCAGGTTCTCGGGCACGAGGAGGTCGACCTCTACGCCGACTTCGACCTCGCCCACCTGCTCGGTGCGCTCCCACAAGCCCACCTGTCGATCGCCGTTCTTGTCGAGCTTCAGGGTGAAGCCGGCCGCGTACATCGCTTCTTCGAGTAGCGGCTGCTCGCCCAGGACGTCCGGGTCGATGCTGATGTCGCCGTCGGAGGTGTAGGAGGCGCTGCTGATTGCCGCTTCGGTGGTGCGGAGGTAGACGGCCTGGGCGCCGACGACGGTGAGCGCCTCACGGTGGCCGTCGAGGGCGATGAGTGCGTCAAGGAGTACCTTGCGGGCGGCTTGGTTCAGCTCGTCTTCATCAGTACCTGCTGGTGCTTGTGAGGTTCCCCCGAGATGCGGGGATGGGTGACAGAGGGTCAGATGGGTCTCATGAGAGGAGCCCAGACGATGCCTGCCCCGAGGAAGTACCCGCTTGAGTTGCGTGAGCGTGCGGTTCGGATGTACCGGACTGCTGAGCCGAAGCCTGTGATCCGCCGCATGGCGGAGGAACTCGGCGTGCACCACGAGGCCCTGCGCAACTGGATCCGTCAGGCAGAGGCCGATACCGGCGAGCGAGACGACATCCTCACCACCGTCGAGCGTGAGGAGCTGGCCGCCCTGCGGAAAGAGAATGCCCAGCTCAAGCGGGCGAACGAGGTCCTGCGGACGGCCTCGGCTTTTTTCGCGGCCCAGCTCGACCCGACCCGGCCCAGGTGACCGCGCTCGTCGATGCGCACCCGCACCTGGGGGTCGAGCCCGTACTCCGGGAACTCTCCATCCCCTCCTCCACCTATTACCGATGGCGCCAGGCCGAGAAGGAGCCATGCGAGCGACGCCGCCAGGACGCCGAACTCACAGGGAAGATCCGGCAGGTCCACGCCGACTCCGGCGGGATCTACGGCTCACCCCGCGTGCACGCCGTCCTGCGGCGTGAAGGCGTCCACGTCGGCCGCAAACGCGTCGAACGGCTCATGCGCCAGGCCGGCCTGGCCGGGATCAGTCCCCGCCGGGGCAAGGGCTTCACCCGACGCGACCCTGACGCCGATCTCGCTCCTGACCTGGTGCAACGCGACTTCACCGCGGCCGTGCCGAACCGGCTGTGGGTCACCGACCTGACCATGATCGCGACTCTGGAGGGCCCCCTGTGGCTCTCCGCGATCCGCGACGCGTTCTCCCGCCGGGTCGTGGCCTGGGAAACCTCCGCACGTGCGGACGCCGACCTCGTCCTGACCTCGCTGGAGTATGCCCTGGCCAGCCGCGAAGTCACGCCCGGTGAGCTCATTCACCACGCGGACCACGGCACCCAATACACCTCCGTGAAGCTCACAACACGCCTGGTCAGAGCCGGGATCCAGGCATCCATGGGCACGGTCGGCGACTCGTTCGACAACGCCCTCGCGGAGAACCTGTGGATGGTCATCAAGACCGAGTGCATCCGCGGCCGCGTCTTCGCCACCAGAGCCGAAGCGAACCTCACGCTCTTCGAGTACATCGACGGCTTCTACAACCCCCGCCGCATCCAGAAACGACTCGGCTACCTCAGCCCGATCGAGTACGAGGAGAAGCACTACGCCGACCAGGCAGCGACCGAACCAGTGAACCTGAAACCACGTCAACCCGCCCTGACCAGCTAGTCAGCCACCCCCGCACAGCGGGGGAACCTCATTGCGACATCGCTCCCCCTCCGGACGTGGCGCGAGTCTAGAAGAGGGTTGACTCATCCAGGTGGGAAAGATCGGTTTTGCGCCATACCTGTTCGTGCGCAGCCATGAACTCCAGGATCTTCTCGCCCTCGGCCGGCATGCGCCCCGTCCCCGAAAGGCAGTCGGTCGCGAGCTGGCTCAGACCGACCTGCCATACACCGCCGACCGCCATCGGCCGCTGCCAGACGCTGCGGTCCTTCGCCCTCAGGATGAGCACGTCCGCGCCTTCAGACACGGGCATGAGACCGAGATCGTCAGCCGCTGCCTCCACGTTGAGCGGGTCTTCCTGGACGTAGAGCATGAGCTGTCCGCCGACGGACAGCGGTGCGAGGGACCTGGCTGCGTAGGAACCGGTAACCAGAACCTCGCGCCGGTAGCCGGGGTCCACGTGATTCCTATCCGCCAGACGCTTCAGCACAGCATTGACACCGTTCGGGGCGAGCATCCCTGTCGGTTCGGCGCTGCGCAGAAGGTCAGTCTGGTCCGCCCTCGCGCGCAGCAGCCGTTGCCAGTCCACCGAGACGATGACCTTGCCGTCGCGTTCGATCAGCAGCTGGTCGTCCAGGGTGTCGAGCAGCCGGGAGACGTAGGGCAGGCTCAGCTCGGCCCCCTCGGCTAGTTCGGTGGCGCGGTAGGGCGGGAGGGTGTCGGCCAGAAGCCGGACAAGCCGACCAGCCTTAAGGCCAGTGAGCAGCGGCTTGCTGGATCGGAGCCTGTGACCGGCGGGGGCCCGGTCCGCGCCATGTGTGTGGATGACGATGGCGGGGCGGCTCACGCGCAGGGAGATGTTGCCGGTCAGGTCCAAGTAGTCGATCCCGCTCGCACGCAAGGCCTCCTGCGTCAGCGGGCTGATCCACGGGGAGATCACCAGAAGCCGGGTGTTTCGGTTCACCCTGCGCACGAGAAGTGCCGTCGAGGTGAGAGGTCCAACCGCTTCCTTGGGAGTAACCCTCCGTTTGGCTTCCACGAGCATCTGTACGTAGACGCCGTCAGCGGACTTGATCTGGAGCGTCGCATCCCAGCCTTGGTCTCCACCGGCCAGCTGCTCAGGCCGCAGGGTGACCTCCCAGTCGGTTCCCAGCAGGTCCTGCAGAGACTCCCTGGCCCGCTCGAGCAGTGCTTGCTCCTCCATGTACGCGCTCGCTTCCATACCCGCATCATGACATGGCAAGTTCACTATCATCGAAAAACTTGCTGAATATGCGAACTTTCCTCTCGTCGTTAAGTTGGCAGATTCAGCAACCTTCATGATCTGGGCGACTTTCCTCGTTCAGGAAAGTCGCCCAGATCAGCAAGGCATCCTGCCCCGCCACGCGTCGGCCGGGTCCTCGTTCGCAGTTCAGAAGGCGTCTGGGCGCTGATCGCACCCTCCTTTCCTGCGGTCTCAGCCGCGGCGGCGCCGGTTGCGGTACCAGGCGGATGAGTGCCTCGGCCCACGCTCTGGCCGGCGCTGCAGCTGAGGCTGGGGAGCGGCCTCGGGGCGTTCTTTCATGGTTTGTGCGCGGTACTGAGCGGCACGGGTCACGGCTTCGGCGCGGGCTTGCTGATAGGCGCTCATGGCAGTTCCTGCGCCCGCTTGCCGGAGCTCCCAGGCGGTGGTGAAGGAGCGGTGCGCGAGGGGCAGCAGCTGCTGCTCGCCGCTCGCGGCCGGGGTGGTGTCCCGGCAGTACATGCGAAGAGCCGTAGCGACGATGGCGGTGTCGGTGTGGGGCTGGACCGGTTGTCCGTGGAACGTGCGGGCGAGGTAGCGGCGGGCTTCGGCAAGCAGGTGGCGGTGGTGGAACTGCTTTGAGTGAAAAACGGAAACGGTGGCGACGACGTCCAGGGCAGCGACGGTGAGGTCCATGACCGGGCGGGCCAAAGTGAGAAGGGCCCGGGCCGCGGCTCGGGCGAGGTCGAGCAGGTGGTCGACGACCGCCTGGCCAACGCGGGCGGTCGCCCCGTCCCGCCAGCGGGCACGCAGGACCGGCAGAGGGTGGGCGGTCTTCTTTGCGGGGCGGGTGTCGGTCGAGGCACGGGCCATCATGCGGTGGCGGATCTTCGCGGTGACGGGCTGAGAGGTACGGCTGCGGTACTGGGCCACCAGCTCGCCCAGCCGCCGCATGGTGGCCTCGTTGCGCGTGGCGGCCCAGTCGATGAGGTCCTCGGGTATGCCCGCGAGTTCCATGACGGGGCGCTGTCCGGGGGTCGGGTAGCGCGGTGTGGTGGCGAGGTTCAGGTCGGTGCAGATCTCTTCGAGGGCGCGCTGGTTGTACAGCTCGGACAGCGCGACGGTGTACTCGAGGACGGTGCGGGTGTGGAGCGTGCCCCACTGGCCGTCGGTGCGGCGGACCTTGACCGACAGGACGAGGTGGTCGTGGAGCAGCGGCTGGCCGTCGCGGGATTCGTAGTGCCGGAACCGGGCGGCGATCACCCCGGGTTCGGCGCGCTCGGGGGTGCTGTCCCTTCCGCGGCGCACGATCAGCAGGCCCGTTTCAATCTGGTCGACGACCTCGTCGATCACACGTGTATGCGCGGCCTCAATGACCTCCCTGACCGCGTCGCTGGCCAAGGCCCAGAGGATCTGAACGCTGCCCGGCGCGCGGAACACCAGATCGGCCCCGGACCACTTCTGGATCCGGTAACCGAGGCGGGTGGCGCGCTCGGCTTTCGCGGGGGTGTCGCCGGCAGCGAGCCTGTCCTTGACGATCTGCTCGGAGGCGGGGTGCCGGCCCTTGCCGAACAGGTTCGCCATCTGCCGGTGGGTCACCCTGGATCCCGCGGTCAGGCCGACCGCAGCCAGGGCCTTGCCCATCCACACCCCGGGTGGGACCCCGGCCTCTTCCTGCGCCCGGTCCAGGTTCTTCCCCCGGGGCCGACGGCCGTCGCCGACCACGACCTGACGCAGGTAGTACCGGTACGCAGAGCCCGTGCTCACTTGCTTGAACGTCATCATGCAACCCAGCCCAGCACCTAAAAAATGCTGGTCAAGGCAATGCCGGTGAGTTAGCGCGTCGGTGCAGGTCAGGCACTTGATAGTGCGGGGTTTGGTTGGGAATATCCCCTGGTGACGTTGCGTGATCCGTCACTTCTGGTGACGTGTCGGCGGAGGCCGGGACACGGCAACGGAGTTCCCGGTAGGACAGAAGATCGACCAAGATCCGACTGTCCGCGAGGGAACTCCGTTGGGTACTCAGTGTGCCATCGTCCGCATGTCGTCTGCCATCACCGAGGGCAGCCAGGCCCCGTTGAACAGGCTGGTGACCCCCACGGACCGGCGCTTTGGCGAGCACGTCCGTCTCGGCGTGTTGACCGAGGAGATCAGCCCTGAACTGGTTGACGAGGTCGTGGAGTTGACCGGCTGCGGCGAGCGTCGCCGCCGGCTGTTGCCCGCCCGGGCGGTGGTCTACTTCATCCTGGCGTTGTGCCTGTTCAGCAGCTCCGACAGTGCCGGGCCGCCGGGATACCGGTCGGTCCTGCGCACGTTGACGGAGAAGCTGCGGCATCTGCCAGGCCTGTGTGTGCAGCGCTTGCCCACCAGCTCGGCCCTGACACGGGCCCGGCAGCGGCTGGGCGACAAGCCGCTGCAGGCGCTGTTCGAGCGGCGGTGCGGCACGCTGGCCACGACCGTCACTCCGGGCGCGTTCGCCTTCGGGCTGCGGCTGGTCGCCTGGGACGGCACCGCGCTGGATGTCCCCGACACCCCGGCAAACGCTGCTGAGTTCGGTTTCACCGGCAAGGGTGGTGTCAACCAGAGCGGACACCCACAGGTCCGCCTGATGGCCCTGACCGAATGCGGCACCCACGCCCTGGTCGACGCGGCCTTCGACGCCGTGGCCAGGTTCAGCGAGCACAAGCTCGCCCGCCGGCTGCTGGCCTCCCTGCGAGGGGACATGCTGCTGCTGGCCGACCGCAACTTCGCCGGATACCAGCTGTGGGGCCTGGCCCGCGCCACCGGCGCCCACCTGGCCTGGCGGATCAAGAAGAACCTGGTCTTCGTGCCGCTGCGGGTGCTGTCCGACGGGTCCTACCTGTCCATCATGCGCACGCCCGCGGAGAACATCCGCCACGGTCAGGCCCGCGCGGCCGGACGCACCCTGACCGAGCCGCCCCGGGGACACCTGGTACGGATCATCGAGTACACCGTGACCATCCACCCACAGGCCGGCCCACCCCGCACCGAGACGTTCCGGCTGGTCACCAGCCTGCTGGACCACCGCCTCGCCCCGGCCCACCAGCTGGCGAGGGCATATCACCAGCGGTGGGAGATCGAAAACGGATTCGCGGAACTGAAGAACCGCCTGCGCGGCGCCGGATTCATCCTGCGCTCCAAGGCGCCCGAGCTGATCTACCAGGAGATCTACGCCCTTCTCACCGTCTACCAGGCACTATGCGCACTGCAGACGCGCGCGGCAGAACACGGCGGGACCGATCCTGACCGGATCTCCTTCACCGTCACGGTGCAGCTCGCCCGGCTGGCCGTCGCCGCCCAGGCCGCAGCCGACGTCACCACACTGGCCGCCGCCCGCCGCGAAGCCACCACAGAGCTCTTGGCCGCCCTCCTGCCGCCCCGGCGCAACCGGCAGTGCCAGCGCATCAAGAAGCCGTCCAAGAACACCTTCGAGGTCAGAAAACGGGACCAGACCCGCACTCCCAGTAACGTCCGCTACACACTCAAAGTCACCAAGCACCCCACCTGACCTGCACCGACGCGCTAACTCACCGGCATTGAAGGTCAGAGGCAGTTTCAGTACTCCGGGGCGGGGCGCTGTGCGGGCCGTGTCGCCACCCCAGGCGCGTAGAGCCTGGGGCAAGGGACGGGGCAGCGCGAAGCGAGGGCGCCGGGCGCGAAGCGGCCGGTGACCGACTGCCCCATCCCGCAGCGCGTGAGAGCGCGGAGCGCTCGGTCCGGGCAGGCGCGAAGCGGCCGCCCGACACGCGGTAAGGCGGTACGGGGAAGCGCAGCGGACCCGCACCGCCGCACGGCACGGACCACGCAGCGACCCGCCCCGGAACAAAGGCAGGAACACTGCGTCGGGAGAAAACCGCAGCGGTACGACTGCGATCTCACCACGTCACTGAAGCCGAACAGCAGATCATCTGACCGGCCGGGCGGCTATGGTCTGACTGCATGGACAGCAAGACGCTCGCCGCCTCCGCCCAGCGCTGGATGAACACAGGGCTGGAAGCATTCGCTCGTGGCACGGATCTCGACTTCGCCGTTCACGGGCCTTCCCCCGTGAAGGTGGGCACGCGGTTATTGATCACGCGGCGAGTGTGATTTTAGCGGTGTGGTGTCGGCGTTCGTATGTGTCGGGGCTGAGGTGGTCGTTGGCGGAGTGTCGGCGGCGGGTGTTGTAGCGGGTCAGCCAGGCGAAGACGGTGCGGCGGCAGGTGCCGGCGTCGCCGTAGTCGTGGGCGCCTTGGAGGGTCTCGCGTTTCAGGGATGCGTGGAAGCTTTCGCAGGCCGCGTTGTCGGCGCTGGTGCCGACCGAGCCCATCGACCGGGTCACCCCGAGTTGGTCGCAGAGGTCGGCGTAGGCCCGGGATCCGTATTGGGCCCCGTGGTCGGAGTGGAATACCGATCCGTGAAGGTTGCCGCGGGTCGGGGCGGCCATCCGCAGTGCGTCGGTGACCAGGCCAGTGCGCATGTGGTCGGCGATGGACCAGCCCACGACCTTGCGACTGAAGCAGTCCAGCACGGTCGCGAGATAGAGGAACTTCCCGCCTGCGAGGGGGAGATACGTGATGTCGCCCATGTACTTCCGCCCCGGCTCAGGGGCGGTGAAATCCCTGCCGAACAGGTCAGCGACCTGCGAGGATGCCGGGTCGGGGACGGTGGTGCGCACGCGTCTGCGCAGACGGATCCCGGTGATGGAGTACGTCCGCATGACCCGGGCCACCCGTTTCTCGTTGACCCGCCGCCCTTTCTCGCGGAGCTCGGCGGTCACGCGTGGGGAGCCGTAGGCGCCGCCGGATTCGTCGTGGACCTCGCGGATCTCCTCGGCCAGGATCTGGTCCTGGCGCTGCCGGGCGGCCCGGGCCTCGGCGCCGGCGAGCCACTTGTAGTAGCTGGACCGGTTCATGTCCAGGATCTGGCAGAGCCGCTTCACCTCGTAGGTGTCCCGGTGATCGTCAACGAACTGGAAGCGGCTGATCACCAGTTCGTCTCTCCGGCGAAATACTTGGCCGCCTTGCGGAGTATGTCCCGCTCGGTGGCGAGCTTGCGTTCACTGGCCTCGAGTTCCGCCACCCGGGCTTCCAGCTGCCGGACCCGCTCGTCCGGATCAGCGGACGGCACCGCCGCCCGGTGTCCGCCGGCCGGCTTCGCACTCGCGCCGGTGACGCCACGGCATTCGCGGTCCCGCAGCACCCACTCGCGCAGGGTCGCCCGGTTGATGCCCAGGTCAGCGGCGATGCTCTTGTACGTCGCCCCGGGTGTGGACTCGTACAGGGCCACGGCATCGGCCTTGAACTCGTCCGAATAGTCCTTCATCGCCATCGGCGGTCTTCTCGCTTCCTCCGGATCAAGCAGATCCAGTATCAGCGTGTCCACCACTCAGGGGGAGGTCCCCACCACTTCGGGGTTGCTACCGAGCATGCACTGAAGGCTTTGTTGGCCTCGTATCACCCGGCCCTCGTGATCGACGCCAACGACTTCCACGGCCTGCTGCATGCCACAGGTCACGGAGCGTTGATCACGACTTCGCTGACCAACGCCAAGACCATCCAGGCCGCAGCAGCCTTCGAGCGTTGCAATCAGCTTCTGAAGCCTCCGCTGCCGATCAAGACAGACGTCTTCAAGACCCTCTTGAACGCACGCAACGGGGTTTCTCACCTGGGCGTCCATAAGAATGACGAGGCCAGGCAGCATCTCATCACGGCGATCCGGATCATCGATCCGATCCTGAGCGCGCTCGGAGTGGAGCAGGAGCAGTTTTGGGGTCACTACAAGCCGCTTCGCGATGAGCTGCTGCAGAAGCGCGCGGATGATCTGAAACTGGCCTTCATGACCAAAATCGTCAACGCAAAGAACGTCCTCGCAGCCCGGCTCGGCCCCGATCTGGGCGCGGAAGACCTCGCTCGCCTGAGCGCGGAGCTGGTCTGGATCGACAGCGACGAGGAGCCTGCCAAGTGCCCTGCCTGCGGGATGGAAGGCAGGCTCACGGGCAATCACTTCGTGGAACGGCAGTACGACGGACTGGAACCCGAAGAGGACGAGGACTGGGCCGTCATGCTCTACCCCCTCGGATTCATCTGCCCCATATGTCAGCTTCAGTTGGAACTCGAAGAGTTCGACCTGGCGGGGCTTCCCAGGGAAGTCCGCACGGCACACGACCCCTACGAGTGGGCAATGCCGGATGAAGACATGTTTCGCGACCGCTAACCGGCGCCCCGGCGCCTGGAGCAGTTGGCAGCTGACACTTCCAAATACCGTCCATAAGTCGGCGTGGTACCCGATCACGCGGCGAAGGGGCGCTCGCTGAACTCGGCGGCGGCCCGGTTGTCGAGTACCCAGCCTTTAAAGCGAATGGAGCAGCGACGCTGGCCGTTCACGAGCATCGACACGGTGCCCGCTGCGCGCAGCTCGTCGGACAGGCGCCAGGGGCCGGCCGCGTCGATGCGGCGCGGGGCGCTTGAGTCGTCCAGGACCAGGACGCCGTCGGTGTCGGGAGTTCTCTGGGGGTTCGAGCTGTTGTAGATCTCGTCATCCATGCCGGGGGCGTCGTCCGCCTCGCCGCCTTCGCCGGTGAAGTGGACGACGCCCCTGACGTGGGCGCCCTCGTGGCCAAGACGGGAGGCGCAGCCGGCCACACCAACATCGCCGCCGGACTCCGCGAGATGTCCCTCCGCCCCTTCGAGCGGCCACTGACTCTCCTCGGGCTCAGCTAACCAGCACTGATCCAAGATCATCAGACTTTGCAATCGCCCTGCCGCTGCGCCGCTGAGGTCCCCGACGAATACGCCAACGACGCAGGCGCCGCAGTCGCCACCCCAGAGGGTTTCCGAGGTCTCGCCGTCGTCGCCGTCGGCGCGTTGCGGGAAGCGTTCCAGGACGGATGCCGCGGCATTCGCCTTGGATTCTTCGTAGGTATCTCCCTCGGCGACTACGGCGAATGACGAGGCAAGATCCCGGACGGTGTACCAGTCGCCGATGATCGTGAATTTCACGGGTTTCCTCTCGGGGAATTTTTGGGGGCTCCGAGGCCCGGAATTTCGCCGGGCCCCGGTAGTGACCTCGTGTCAGTGACGGCGGGCGCGGGGAAGCTGCGCGCGCCGCTGGAGGCAGCGGTCCAGGAGCGCGAGTGCCTGGTCCTCCGTCAGCCCGTGGGGTGCGCCGCCCTCGGCGCCGGTGGAGCCGGTGAACACAACGTCGCCGTAGTACGGGTGAACGCGCTCCTGGTAGGCGAGGAGGAGGCCGACGGCAGGGGCGTTCATCTGCACGCGAAACGCGGTGGCGTCGTCGTCGACCCACATGGTCAGCTGCGTGGTGATGTCGACCAGTCGCACGACGTCGGCACGCAGCGCGGCGTGCGGGGTGGCGACGGTGTCCCAGTGCAGGAGGCGGAACCTGCCGGTGGGCTGGACCAGGAACGCGAAGGTCTGGGTGTCTGGAGCGGCAACGGGCATAGCTGTCCCCTATGAATTGGTGTGTGTGCTTTCGGTGTTGGCCGACTGCCACCGCCGACCAACAAGACAACTATATCCCATGTTAATCACAGCGACATCACGCGCCCCGGGTTCGCCCGACCCGGGGCGCAGCCGGTCGGCTGCGCCCCGGGCATGCCGGTCAGACTCGGACGGGCGGAGCGTCGGCGTACTCCATGCCCGGCTCCGGCGGGACCGGCTCACCCGTGGCGCCCGTCGCACGGTGAACATCGAAGTACCCTGTAACTGCCTGCCCATACTTTTGTCGGCATGACAGAAGCTGATGTCCCGGCGCCCTGAACAGTGAACACCAGCACCACAATGATCCAGCTGGGCATGTCCTCGTTCGCGCTCCCCGGCCGGCCGCCTGCTGCCCGCGGTCAGCGATCCACGCAGGGTTCGCAACGTAGGCGGCCCGGTCGGCCGCGGTCGCTCAGGGAAGGCAGCAGGACTACCAGCAGGCTGCTGCCAAGCGCTCCCTCCTGCACCTCGCAACAGGCCTGATAGACGTGGCCGTTGGTCAATGGATAGCCCCGTCCATAAGCTCGCACCTCTGTGGAACGGCATGTGGGCCAGTCGGCGTCCCATGGATGTGTTACCGACGAGGAGATCAGGGGTGCCGGTGAAGGTGAGCGATGATGACCTGTCCGAAGTGGGCGGGTACGCGGTGGAGCGCCGGCTGGGGGCAGGCGGGATGGGGGTCGTGTACCTGGCCCGCTCCGCCTCAGGCGAGCAGGTGGCGGTGAAGGTGATCCGCACCCAGTGGGCGCAGGATCCCGAATTTCGGGCGCGGTTCGAGCTGGAGGTGGCGGCCGCGCGGATGGTGCATAGTGCGTTCACCGCGCCGGTGGTGAACGCCGACCCCTATGCGTCCCGGCCCTGGATGGCGTCTCTGTTCGTGCCTGGTCAGTCCTTGTCTGCGCGGCTGCGTGATCGTGGTCCCTTGCCGGAGGCCGGACTGAGGGATCTGGCCAGCGGGCTGGCCCAGGCGTTGCGGGACATCCACCGCACTGGGCTGGTGCACCGGGACCTCAAGCCGAGCAATGTGCTGCTGACCGAGGACCGGCCCTGCGTGGTCGATTTCGGGGTGGCGCGGGCGGTGGACGGCAATGCACTGACCCGGACTGGTGAGACGGTGGGGACACCGCCGTTCATGGCTCCAGAGCAGTTCGTCAGCCCGCGCGAAGCCGGCGCGGCGGTGGATGTGTTCGCTTTGGGAAGCGTCCTTGCTTTCGCCGCCACGGGGCGCAGCCCCTTCGACGCCGGCAGCCCGCACGCTACCGCCTTCAAGGTCGTGCACGAGCAGCCTGATCTTGACGGTGTCCCCGACTGGTTGATGCCCGTGGTTACCGCCTGCCTGGCCAAGGAACCCGCACGACGTCCCACGCCAGAAGGCCTGCTGCACATACTGGCCGCCTCCAGCAACACGCCCCTGCGAGTCCGGACCCACAAGGCGAAACGGATCCGACGGATACTGCGCAGCAAGCCGGGCGCCGGGATTACTGCGGCGCTGCTGGTGGCCGGTGTCGCTACAGGTGCGTACCGAGCCGGAACGGCGGCCGACGACAACAACCCCGCAGCCGGCAGCAACCCCGCACCCGCCAGCACATGGCGAGCTGTTGCGGAGCCGTCCTACCTGTCGCGGCAACCGTGGCAGGCTCAGTACGTAAGCAAGGAAGCCACGCACGTGACGGGAACCCAAGGCGCGGGATGTCTTGCTGGGGGCGGAGCAGTGTACTGCGGCGCCCCGTCCGGAACGATCGTGTGCTTCGACGCTCAGGACGGGACCGTGCGCTGGCAGGGCGGCGACGGCTTCCCGTGGGCACTCGGCAACCCGATAGCCGTGTTCGAACATCAGGTCTACGTACGGGATTCCTCCGGCAGGCTGCGCGCCCTGGATGCCAGAACCGGCAGCCCTCTATGGACGGCGCCCTGGGGCGAAGTGGATCGCGTCTTAATCTCCGGCTCCACCGCCTATGTCCGCGCCTATGCAATCCGCGGCGTTGACGGGATAACGGTCAGGGCGATTGACCTGCAAACGCATAAGACGCGGTGGTCCAAGGTCATCTCGGGCTTTTCATCGCATATTGCCAACGCCTCCGGTCTCTACGACCTGGACCTCAAGGGCGTGACCGTCCTGGAGGCACACAACGGCACCATGCGGCACTGGAAGATCGACTACGGATTCAAAACCAGCAGCAAGCTGCGGTATCGGGCTGCCGCGTCAGACGCGTTGTACGTGACCGGCACCGCACCGCCGTACGAAGGAATAGTCCGTATCGACCTCAAGACTCACAAAATAGAACATATAACATATCCTGGGCTAAGCAACTTCCATACGGGTGCAATTTCCGACAACATCATGTATTTCGTTCCCACGAACACGAGGGCCAACGACGAATTGGCGGCACTGGACACCCGGTCCAACAAGCCGCTGTGGCGGGTCAAGACAACGGGCAGCGTCATCAGCGATCCCGTGATCACCTCGACCCACGTGTATGTAGTCACAGACGCCGGCAGCGTCATCGCCTACGACAAACACACCGGCAAAGAAACACAACGAACACCACAGGACCAACGGACAGTCAGTCAGACACCGTCCCGTCCGCAGCGCCTACTTCTGGACCAGAAACACCTCTTCGTCACCGACGGCCTCAGCATCCGACTCGTCGACATACCCGTCACCGGCCAACCCGCACAAACAGCCGCACGCCGCTGACGAACCATCGCACAGCACCGCCGTTCAACCCGAAGCGCCGGGGCAAGAAAGGCGGCAGCCCGAAGCGAGGTGCCGAAGCACGAAGCGCACCCGAACCCGACTGCCGCCGACCACTCCGCCCCCCAGCACAGGTCAAGCTGGCGTTGCGCGCCAACGGTGAGCTGCCTCACCCCCAGCGCCGCCGCATCGACGGCGACGCGCACTGAGTCGGCCACAACGAAGCGGCCCCACCCACCGGCGGGGCCGCTTCCTGGCTCCAGGCCCGGCGGGGGTGACGGCGGCCATGACGGTGGGGGCGACTGGCCCGGCGGGGGTGACGGCGGCCATGACGGCGGCGAGACCCACCACGGCGGCGACGGCGGCGAGACCCACCACGGCGGCGACGGCGGCGAGACCCAGGTCGGAGTAACAGATCAGCAGTCCTGCGAGAAGGCGGGGGGGATTTGGGCCAGCGGCTACTGCGGAAAGGGATTCAAGCTCCAAGGTCCCACAGGGGACAACCCTGATGTCCCGGTGTTCAATCCAGACCCGGTTGGAGTGCAGATATTGAAATGCATAGCTTCAGCTGGTTCCGAAAATATAACCGGGACATTGGAAGCGGTTTACACGGTCTCAAGTGGGATTGAGAGCGGGAAATCCTGGTTCCAAGCGATGGACAATGGCCACCCTGTGGACATGATCTGGGGGGCCGGTGGGGCAATTCCAGGCCCCATAGGTACGACATTCACGTGCGCCAAGATTGTCAAGGTCTACATTGACGAGAATGGGAAAGAGGTGAAGTAGGGGGCGTTCACGTCACACCCGAGGATGGGCCCGGCCACCAGGCCGGGCCCATCCGCATGTCGGCCCTGTACTTCCAAAGCTGCCGCGAAGTGACAAGTAGCTCTCTGTAGCCGATCTGACGGCCTGTTGTCCAGGCGCTTCTGATCGGCATGGTGCTGATGGGGGCCGGAGCCGATGGCGTTCGGGGAGAACGACACGGTGTGTGGCTGAGGCGTTGCCGCCGGGACCTGGGGGACCTCGCCAGAACCCGCCCTGCCCTGCCAGCACGCCGCAACCGCACCAGCCCGCCCTGCGTCCGGGCAAGTGACAGCTGGCCCGAGATCAACTCGCCATTGCACGACGGGAGGTAGATTCAGAATCCGCAGGTCAGAACGGGCTCTGTGCCACGGTTCGCGAGTTCCTGCAACCGGCTACGGGCCACCCGCGCTTTCCGACAAGCGCGTCCGGCACCCCGTGTAGCTGCGACAGACTCGGGGGGCGAATCCGGGTTGCCCGTCGAGCGCGCGGAGCCGTTGAAGCGCCTGGGCGCCCGACTCACGGCAACGGCGACATGGCTGTGGGCGGGACCAAGTGGTCCCGCCCACCGGCGTGATGAAGATCAGCGAAGGCGCAGCTCGGGGTCGAGGTGGGCCGGGATCCGGGCGAGGGTGTAGGCGTCGGCGACGTCGTGGTTCGGTGCCTCGAACTGCCAGCGCATGTACACGGCGAGCAGCATCTTGTCCTTGTCGGCCCGGCCGGAGCCGGTGACGAATTTCTTGACGGAGGTCGGGGCAACCGCGTGCAGCAGGCCCGGGTGCCACGTCTGCACGAGGGCCAGGCGCAGGACGCCGCCCAGCTCGCCCAGCTCCTCACCCTTGACTTCGAGCCGTAGGCGTACCCCTCGAAGCAGATGGCCCCGACGGTGCCGGCCAGGCGCCGGGCGCCGGTGTAGAGGTCGAAATCGGCGATGCAGGCGCCGGCAGCCTCCAACGCGGCCACGACGGCCATCAGGTACGGCAGGTGCGTGTCGAAGATGCCCGGCCCGTCGGCGCCGAAGCGCCTGCAGCCGGTGCCGGCCCAGACGGCGTCGGCCTGGTCCTCGAGCTGCCCCTGCTCGTCGCGGACGAGCTCGAGCGTCCCGGCGCCGGTCGCGAAGAGGCGGCCGACGTCCTGACCAGGCGACGGAGTCCAGCCGTCAAGGTACCGCCCCAGATCGCCGTCGTAGACGGTGTGGTCGCGGCCTTCGACCGTCGGGAAATGGCGCCCGGGCTGCCTGCTCGGGCGCAGCGTGGCGGTGGTGGTGCGGGGCGGGTCTGCCTGCTCCCGGGCGAGGTTGAGGGCGGTGTGGTAGCCGATGCCCCGTTCGGTCTGCAGCGCGCGAGCTCGCTTCTGCAGGGCGGTGCGCTTGGTCACGATCGTCTCCCGACCGGCCGGTCCCCACGCCACCCGCCGAGAGGGGTGGATCGTCGTTCAGCGTCTTTGTGCTCGTGTGCCGGATCCCGCGGGACCTTCTCCCAGCGACTGGCGGCGTGGGCGCAGGTCGGGCGGATGGGCGGTCGGCTCGCCCTGGTCAGCAGCTTTTAGCGGGCGGCGGATCTGTGGGCGGGCGAACTCGCGCCGTCGGCGAACTCTTGTGCCAGGAGCAGCGGTTGCTCGGCTGCGGCGATGCGGGACAGTCGGTGGCGCTGCTGGCCGATGCCGCGGCAACCGGCCAGGGGGCGCAGGCCGTCCGGCCGGACGGCTTCCGTGGCAAGTCTGGGCGTGTTGTGCTGATGGTCTCGGAGGCGTCCAGGCGGGGCAGGCTTGACTCGTCAGCGCAGGCGCCGGGCAGCCCGCTTGTGGCACTCAGCCTGGATCCACCGGCTTGATGTCTGTGGACAGTTTCTCGGGGAACGAAGAAGTGCCTTGTGACCTGCGATGATGGGGTTTCTCTAGGACCACATCAGGCACGATCGGCAAGGCACTTCCGAGATGCAATCTTCCCATGCCGCAGCGGCGGTCTCATCCGCGTTCGATGACCCGAACCTGATCGCGTGCGGCGGGCTGGAGCCGGTGGTGCGGTTGGCCGAGCGGTGCGGTCTGCCAGCTCTGGCCGACGAGCTCATCAGGTTGCCCGCATCGAAGGACGGCACCGGCGCCTTTCCCGCGGCGAAACTGATGTCGCTGGTGGGCGGCATGGCCGCGGGCGCCGACAGCATCGATGACATGCACCGGCTACGGCATGGCGCGATGGGCCGCCTGTTTGCCGGGGTGCGGGCGCCGTCCACGCTGGGGTCGTTTCTGCGTTCCTTCACGCACGGGCATGTGAAGCAACTGCACGCTGTGGCCCGCCGGTTCCTGCCCGCACTGGCCCGTCATACCCCGCTGCTGCCCGGCGCGGACCAGGTCGCCTACGTGGATATCGACGACACCATCCGCCGCACCTACGGCTACGCCAAGCAGGGCGCCGGCTACGGATACAGCAAGGTCAAGGGCCTGAACGCGCTGCTCGGCATCGTCTCCACGCCCCTGGCCGCCCCGGTGATCGCCGCCACCAGGCTGCGTAAGGGACCGTCGAACTCCGCACGCGGCGCGGCAGCGTTCGTCGCCGAGACCATCCGCACCGCCCGCGCCTGCGGCGCGAGCGGCCTGCTGGTGATGCGAGCGGACTCCGCGTTCTACGGCGCCGATGTCGTCAACTCCTGCCGGGCGCTGGGCGCGCGTTTCTCCATCACGGTGCGGATGAACGCTTCCGTCAAGGCCGCCATCGCCCGCATCGACGAGGACGCCTGGACGCCGATCAAGTACCCCAAGGCGGTCTGGGACGAGGAGGGCCAGTGCTGGATCTCCGACACCGAGATAGCCGAGACCGGCTACACCGCCTTCACTTCCAAGCCGAAGAAGGAGCAGGTCACCGCCCGTCTGATCGTGCGCCGCGTCAAACGCCTGAGCAGCACCGTCCCCGCCGGACAGGGCACGCTGTTTGACACCTGGCGCTACCACGCCGCGTTCACCGACTCCCCGCTCTCCTTGAAGGACGCCGAGCGTGATCATCGACGGCACGCTGTCGTCGAGCAGGTGATCGCGGATGTCAAGAACAGCGCCTTCGCCCACGCGCCGTCCGGACATTTCCAGGCCAATGCCGCGTGGCTCGCCCTGGCAGCCCTGGCGCACAACCTGACCCGCGCCGCCGGCGCCCTGGCCGGAACGTTCCATGCCAGAGCGGCCACCGCCACCATCCGTGACCACCTGATCAACGTGCCCGCCCGCCTGGCTCGCTCGGCCCGCCGCCTCACCCTGCACCTGCCCGAACACTGGCCCTGGAACACGGACTTCACCCAACTCTTCAGCATCGTGCACGCGCCACCAGCCCTCTGACGCTCCCCGACCGACCTGCCCGAAAGGGCCCGAGACCTGCGGAAAAGTGGAAAGGCTGGGCAGGCCAGCGGCCACCCCATGCCCGAATCCGCAGCCCAGCCCCGACACGCCCTACACGACCCCGAACCGATCACACCACAATCAAGCCGGTGGATCCGGGCTCAGAAGTACTCGACGGAGTTTCTTGATCGGTGCGGCGTAGTGGTCAGCTTGCCGACTCGCGGGTCCCCGATCAGCAAGTCTCCTTCAACCGCCTGCCGGTCTCCGCACTTCTTGATTCCGGTGATCGTCGCCACTGCTCGGACAATTCCATCCAGGCTGATGATCTGGATCTCCTCTTGGGCAAGCACGTTGGCAGCCTTGAGCTTCCAGACCCCTCGCCCGGCCTCCCATGCTTCCGACTCGGTCATCCCAGGTCGGAAGCCGATCCGGGATCGACCGAGCCAGTCATCGATCAGCGCGGGCGCGTCGTGTCCAAGCCGAATCTGCAACATCCTGCCTCCTGAGCTAAGTAACTAGCTAACAGGCTAGCCGAGGCTCGACAAGCTCAGCAACTAGTTACCGAGCTTGAAGCATGCGCCATGCTGCAGAGGCCCCGGGCTTCAACGCTGCGGAGCCGGCGTCACCAAGCGCGGTGGAGGGGGGCCAGGGGCTCGTCGAGCGTCACGAAGCCGTGGGCCGCGGAGAGGACCAGGACGGCACCGGTGCCGCCGGCGATGGCGTGGGCCGCCCGGCGGCACAGCCGGTGGAACGATCCGACGTAGAGGTCCGCGGCCGGGACGGGCGCGGTGGTGGAGAGCTTGGCTGCACTGCACGGCACGACGACGACCGGGCAGTTGGGATTAGTGGTCACGGCGTCCCTCCGGGATGGACCGTGCCCGCCGCACGGATGCGGCGGGCACGGTCGGTTTCAGGCAGCCAGGGCGAGGCGTTCGAGGTAGGCGGCTGCCGCCGCCTCGCCGAGCTGGTCACGGATCGCGTCGCCGCGGCGCCAGGACAGCGGGCCTTCGGCGGCCTCGATCCGGGCGGCTTCGGCAACGACGTCGGCGAGGCTGTACTGCTCCTTGAAACGGTGGCCGATCCGGGCTTCCAGTTCGGTGTACTGCTCCGGCAGCGGCAGGCCGAGCGCCCAGCACAGCCGGACAGCGCGCACCCGCACGGTGAATCCGGCGAGCACACAGAACACGCAGCTCAAGCTTTTCTGGACTAACGAAACGATCAATGCCCCTCGTAAGACCGCCGTGGTGTCGGCAGAATGTGAGGCGTGGATGCGGGGGTGGCTGCGGTAGCAGGTGCGGTTGTCGGCGTGGTCGGCACCACGGTGGCAGGGGTACTGACAGCCTGGGCGACCAGGGGGCAGGCTCGGATCCAGGCTCGTGCCCAACAGAATCAGTGGTTGAGGCAAGTGCGGCGTGATGTCTATGTCGCTCTGATGACGGCAGATTCCGCAACCGAAGATCTGGTGCTGGGGCTCCGTCACGCTGTGAGTCAGGCACCACCTGATCTTCAGGAGGCAGATCGGCGCCTCCATCAGGCCCCAGAACTGCTGGGAAAGCTGAAGTTCGCCGCCTTGACCGTAGGTCTGGAAGGCCCTCTCGGAGCTCTCAGCCGGGCGTCCGAGGTTCAGACGACGACGTTCGATACGTTGCGGGAACTGACGGCGCTTCGCGACCTGTTGGCGAGCAACGCGGCGGGCACGGCGGCTGTGGATGAGGCAAAGGCGAAGGTGCAGGACTCGATCGAGCGTATGCAGCGCGCGGGGTCGGCGTTCATTCGGTTCGCCAGCGAGGTACTCAGCCGAGACGAGCAGTAGTCGGTTATCGAAAGGCTCATCGTGCTTCCCCCGGGATGATCGGCATGCCCAGGGTGACCGGGGTTCGGTTGCGGTTCCGGGTGAGTCGGTCGAGGGAGGAGAGTTTGTTGCGGGCGGCTTCGAGGCTGATCTGGAGTCCCTGGACCTCGCCGAGCCAGCCGTTGACGCGGGCCTCCTTGATGCGGTCACCGAGGTTGCGGATGATCTCTTCCAGACGTCGGCGCTGCTGCGGATCGACTCGGAGCATCGGACACCGAACGCAGGCTTATCCGAACTACCCAGCTCACGGACCGACGGGGCCGATCGCGGGCGGAGTTGCTAAAAGTAGTGGGCAACAATCTCGGCGTCCGGGAGTATCCGGGCGTGTCGCGCCGCCAACTCCTGCCTGGTCGCTGGCGTCGATCAGTCTCCGGCTCGCACCATAAACACCGCGTCCCAACTCAGCCGGCCTCCAGGGCGTCTGCCCGCCTCGTCAGGTCCGCCGCGACGCCATCCCAGTCCGGTCCGTGCAGCCACAAGTTCTCGGCAGCCTCGCGCATCAGCGCTGGC
Organism: Streptomyces sp. NBC_00154; assembly: GCF_026342835.1. GTDB lineage: Bacteria > Actinomycetota > Actinomycetes > Streptomycetales > Streptomycetaceae > Streptomyces. The sequence continues at coordinate 84,991 of NZ_JAPEMI010000005.1, read as the reverse complement.
TCATCAGGTCGCTGCAGGAGCACCAACCGGTAGGACAGGTTGCGAACCCAGACTGGCAAACGACCATCGACCACGTGAGGGCAGAGCTCACGGAGCATGGCGAGGATCGAATCCGCATCAGCAAAAGTCAGTTCCTCGACGAAGTAGTGCTCCCGGTGGTCGAGGTCGCACTCAGGCGTCGGTCCGAACTCGTCTCCATAGAGACACCGGGCGTGCTCCGTCAAGGTGCTGTGCATGTCCTGGAGCCTATGACGCCTTGATCCGCGGGGGCGAAGCGATTATCTGTAGGGTGCCCCAGTGGTATTTTGACCCGAAATCGCGGGAGGGGTGAGTAGGCGGGTGCGGACCGAGCAGCGACGAGAGGGCGCCGGTGCGAGCAGGCCGCGTCGGGCCGTCAGACAACAAAGCCTCTTCCTCCGACTAACGCGGAGAAAGAGGTGTCGGCGTGCGAAAAGGGCTTGCCCACCGGGGCTGACCAGGCAATACGCTCAAGATCACAAAAGGGGGGTTCACACCTCCGGTAGTACCTCCGGTGCAACTTTGGGTCCCCCTGTGCAGACAACTGTGCAGACAACTGTGGGTGCAACCCTCATCCGGGGTGCTCCGCAGCAGGCTTGCCCAAAGGTCATGCGCCGTCCGAGCCGCCGAAGCGGCCGAGGAACTCAGTCAGGCGCCGGCGCTGGCGCCGCTCCTCGGCGAGCTGCCGGGTGAGCTGCGCGTGGTCGATGTAGAGCTCCACGGCTTCGAGCACCAGGCGCTGGAGCTCGGCCGGTTCGAGGGCTTCGACCTCCCACTGGACGGGCTGACCGACGTCGAAGCCGTACCGGCGGGCGAAGGCCGGCCAGCGCGGGTCATCACGCTTTCCTTCGGCCGCGGGCAGTTCGTACGTCAAGACCTGCTCGCGGGTAAGCAGGACCCGCTCGACCGTCGACCAGCAGTTGGTGCGCGCCACCCAGTCACGTTGAATGTCGTCGCCCGAGCAGTCGAAGTCGCCGACGTTTCTCCGGGGCGCCGCGAGCGTGCGGTTCGAATCCGCACAGCTCAGAAGCGGTCGAGACGACCATAGCGGGTGCAACACGTGTGGTGCACGGAGCTCGCCGCGAGATTCACTCAGTGGGCGTTAAGTCCGTTTCTGGTAGCGGCCTCGTCCGGGCTGGGTGGGAAAGCCTTGGCGGGTGAGGCGTCCGAGACGGCTGCGGGTGATGTTGACGGATGCCTCGTCGGTGGGCATGCCCAGGAGTTCGTGTAGCTCACGGGCTCGGAACTCCAGGGCGGGTGCTGGTTGAAGGCGTTCACGATGGCCTGGTAGGCGGTATTCGTCTCGGGTGGATCGGGTTCGGTTCCTGCTGGTGCGACCTCCGCGATGACCTTTCGGGCACCCGCCAGATCTGTGAAACGCGCTTCGATGCCCGACATGCCCTCGGAGGAGCCAGCAGTCATTGCCCGCCGGCTCCGTCCGCAGGGCGGCACGTACCGGCATCTCAGCGGCGGCTGCCTCACCTGACACAGCCGCCGCGCCTACAGGATGCCGACGCCACATCCTCGGGGAGCAGCCCTCGCACGCTGCTCCCCGAGGATGTGGTGTGGTTGTCAGCGGCTTGGGTTGGTGCACCATCTTCGACTCCGTCAGCGTTTTCCTCGGATTGCGCGAATGAGCTCGGCCACTGCGGTGAGCACGCTCGCGCGGTCCGCTGAGGTGGTGCCGTTCAGCGCGAACCGGGTGACGAGAACGGCGGCAACGGCGACAATCAGCAGTCCGGCGACAATCGTCAAAGCGGCGGCGAGTGCAGGATCCATGGGTTTCCTCCCCTTGTTCGCCGCACCGGGTGGTGCGGGCTGGCGCCACTCAACGGCGGGGGCGGGACATGGGGCTTCTTCTGCCGGACCGGACGGACACGGATGTTGTCTGCCCAGGTGGGAGCAGGGATAGCCAGAGCGAGAACCGGACGCTCCGGACACCGGACGGACGTGGAAGAGGGGTATTGGGTAGTGGCGGATGCGGTTCAGGACCCGGGCAAGACAGTGCTGGCCCAGCAGTTGACCGGTTTGGAGCGCGCTGCGTTACGGGCCAGGCCTGGTAGTTCGCGCGCGGAGGCATGTCGGTCCGCGGGGAGTTCTCCCAAGACGGTCGCTGACTGGTTCGGCGGCGTCAGCGTACCCAAGGAGTTCCTGCCGCTGTGGAAGGTGGTCGAGGTGCTGCTGGACTGGAAGTCCGGCTCGCCTGCCAACCCTGCCGACAGTGCCCGGCGGCGGAGTGAGTTCCTTGCGTGGCAGGAGGTATGGAAGCGTGCACGGCGCCCTTCCGAAACTCCGACGCGCTCCGACTCTCGAATTGCCAGCGGGGTGGGCCTAGCGATCCGGGATGTCGATCCGGTGCGCGTTTTGGAGGTGCACCCTGCGATCGAGGCCCCTAGCAGTGCCTCCAGCCCCCTGAAGCAGCTGCCCCTGTATCTGAGACGCCACCATGACAGGGCGCTGGATGCGGAGATCGACCTGGCCCGTGACAGGAGTCGCCTGGTCATGCTGGTGGGCGGGTCCTCCACGGGGAAAACCCGTGCGCTGTGGGAGGCCATTCAGCCCCTGGAAGGCTGGCGTGTGTGGCGCCCCGCAGACCATCGAACCCTTCTCGACGGCCTCGCGGAGTCGTCCTCACTCGCACACACGGTGCTGTGGCTCAACGAAGCACAGCGCTATCTCCTCACCGCGCGGCCAGGGGAAGGAGAACAGGCCGCAGCAGCCCTGACCGAGCTGCTCGTCACGCCTGAGCGTGGCCCTGTCCTGATCGTTGGCACGCTCTGGCGGGAGCATCATCACCTGCTCACCCGCCCGCCCGCCGTGCAGTCGGCTGGCGGAGACGAGCACCAGTGCGGCCGGGCACTGATTGGCTCGGGGACAGCGATCCCCGTTCCCGAAGAGTTCAGCGACGAGGATGTCGAAGTATTGCTGGACTCGGCGATCCACGACCCACGCCTGGCCGAAGCTCTGGAACATGCTGGCCGGCGAGTCGCCCAGTACCTTGCTGGTGCCCGCGAGTTGATGCACCTGTACCGCCTCGCTCCGCCTGAAGCCCGTGCGCTACTTGATGCAGCGGCCGACGCCCGCCGCTTGGGGCATGCCGAGGTCCTTCCAGAGCCCTTCCTGCGCGCCGCCGCTGGCGCCTATCTCGACCCGGAGCACTGGCGCGCCCAGACCGATGAATGGCGGGCTACCTGGTTCGACCGCGCGACCGCATACACGAGCCAACCGAGCCGAGGCATCCCAGGGCCTCTGACCAGGGACAGTCCACTACCAGGCCTCGGACTGGACACGGACGAGCCCGCCTATCTGCTGGCCGACTACCTTCTGCAGCACCTTTCCGAGTCGCGCCGCCTCCAAATGCCCCCAGAGGGATTCTGGGCTGCAGCCGCCAGCCAGATCACCAATCCCGGTGATCTGAAGTTGCTGGGCGAGGCCGCCGAGAAGCGCTGGCGCCTCCGGACTGCTGCGAGCCTGTTCCAGCGAGCTGCTGACGCCGGAGATACAAATGCCCTACTCACCCTGGCCAGATACAGACTGAAGGCCAAGGACCCCTCAGGAGCTGAACGCATCTACCAACAGGCTGCGGATGCCGGGGAAACCGACGCCATGGCCCCCCTGGCCATGCTGCGAGAAAAAGCAGGGGACACCGCAGGCGCCGAAAATCTGGCACAGGAGGCTGCTGAAAACAGCAATACTCGCGCTCTGCACGATCTTGCGGTGCGGCGGGATCAGGCCGGGCAACATCAGGACGCTGAACGCCTTGCCCGGCTAGCTGCCGACGCCGGAGATCCCAGCAGCCTCAGGACACTGGGGATGAGGCGGGAAAATACAGGGGACTATGTCGAAGCAGAGCGGCTTTTCCAGCAGGCTGCTGATGCCGGAGACACAGATGTGTGGCGCGAACTAGCCAGGCTTCGGGAGCGGGCGGGAGATTATCCTGGCGCGGATCTGGTCTACCAGCAGGCCGCTTCTGGCGGGAACGTCATGGCAATGGCCGTAGTGGCTGTCAGGCACGAGGAAGCCGGTGAGCATGCCGAGGCTGAACGCCTTGCGCAGAGGGCAGTCGATGCTGGTGAAGCTCAAGGACTGTCGTTCCACGAGACGACACATGCTTCAAACGCCGTGGCCGCACTGCGGGAAAAGATGGGCGACCTCCCCGGCGCCGCACGGCTGTATCAGCAGGCCGCCGAGGCTGGGGACAAAGCAAATTGGCACAGACTCGCCCAGATCCGCGTCAAGATGGGGGATCTGCCGGGCGCTGAAGGCATGGCACGTTTGGCCGTTGAGAGCGGAGTTCCCGACTCGGCGTCCCTACTCGCGGCGATCCGGGAACTTTCTCAACATCCAGATCGCGAGGAAGTTATGTCCGAGCTTCAGCAAACAGATGAGGACCCTGTCGAGGTCGTGAGTCTGTCTCAGTTGCGGAGAGAGCTCCAAGACCGCGGAACCATCCGAAGGCTCGAACGGGGCACTCGCGATGCGAATGTCGCGCTTGGCCGCAATCCGAATGTCGTGCTTGGCCGCGATGCGAATGTCGTGCTTGGCCTCATCTGGCTTCGGCAGCATATGGCACGGGAGGACTCCGCAAGGGCAGCACACAAGGCCATCAACGCGGGTGATCCATTTGCTTCGTTTGCCCTGGCCAGGCTGCGAGAAGAGGCTGGGAACCACGACGGCGCAAGACTCCTATATCAGAGACTCGCCGACGACGGAAACATCGAAGCCTTCTATGGCCTCGGGCGACTTCACGAAAAATCCGGGGACAGGGCATCCGCCGAACAGTGGTACCGGCATGCTGTTGACGGGGGAAGCGCCCGTGCATGGCTCGAACTAGCCCGGCTCAGGGAAGAGGCCGAGGACCCCGAAGGAGCCGAGAAATTCTACCGGCAGGCAGAAGCAACCGGCGAAACCGATGTACTGCACCACCTAATCGTACGTCGAGAGAATGCCGGAGATCGCACCGCATCCGAAAATCTCGCCCGACGGGCAGCCAGCAACGGTGACACAGAAATCCTGTGCTTCGTGGCCCATCTTCGAGCACAAGCCGAAAGCTATACGGATGCCGAGCGCCTGGTCGTTGAGGCCGCCAATGCAGGTAACTACACTGGCCCGATCAACCTAGCTCTCCGCTGGAGTCGGAAGGCCGACCGAACCGGCAGCCGCTGGCAGAGATTCCTCCGCTATGGCCTGGAACTTGACGGCGCCATCGCGCAGCCATGGCCCTGAGCACCGGAACGCGCCATCAATCGACCGCACTAACGAGTGGGCAGACAAGGTGCGGGAAGCTGGTGCTCAGGGGTGGGGTCCGCTGTCACAGACCACTCGTCGCACATTGTGCGTATGGTACGCGGGTGCATGGCAGAGGCTGCATGACCTCCTTCACAGTGGAGCCCCGCGGACGCAAGAACAGCTCCGGGGAGAGCTTTTGCAGGCCCTCAGCGACATTCCGGACCCGAGCCTGTTGGTTCCAATGTAGTCAGATTGACTTTGAGCACGGCGGCATCGGGATTCACCGATCGAGGTCGCGTCCGCGGTTGAGCTGGGCCATGAGCTCACGGTTGGCAGCGCGGGCGGCAGCGAGGTCGTCGTCACGGTCCTGGAGCTTGAGTTCCAGGTCGACGACCTGCTGTTCGAGCGTGGTGATCCGGGCCTGTAGCTGCTCGGTGTCGTCTGGGCCGCCGATGCCGGACTCGCGCCATACCTGCTCCCCCAGGACCTCGCTGAGCCGGGCTTCCAGGCGGCGGACCTGAGCGGCGAGACGGGCGGTGCGGGCGTCGGCAGCCATCAGGTCGGCCTGAAGCGACGCCCGGCTGACAACTGGTCCCCGGTTGCCGGGGATCGTGGGCGGCTCGGCGGCCTGGGCGTGGACCTGGCCGAGCAGGTCGCGGTGACGGTAGAGGAAGGTGCGGTCGACGCCCGCGCGCCGAGCGATGGCCGCGACGCTGACCTCGGAGCCGTCCTTCACGGCCTCGGCCAGGGCGGCAAGCACGCGCTGGCGGCGCCGGCCAGTGTCGGCTCGCCGGCCGTTCAGCATCGCCGGGATGGCCGGGTCGGTTGTGGCCATGCGGGTCGCTCCGGTCGCAGGTCGGGCAGCGGCTGGCGGATGCGGGGCATGCCGAGGAAGCCCAGCCGGGTCTTGCGGAGGATCGCGGCGGCCTGCTGGATCTCGGTGCGCTCGTCGTCGGTGAGTGCGTCGACGTCCTCGGTGACGCGGCGGACCAGGCGCCGGACGCGGGTGATTTCCTCGTCGGAGGGGGTGGCCTCGGCGCGGGCCCAGTCGTCGGCCTCGGTCATCGACCGCAGCTTCTCCCGCTGCCGTAGCAGCCCGTCGAGGTAGGCGCGGAGTTCGGGGAGGTAGGAGACGTCGGTGGAGAAGTGGTCGCAGCCCACGCAGCGGAAGCGCAGCGGGCAGGCGCCTCCGCCGGCGGCGACGTTGGAGGGCTCGGAGCAGGTGCCGAAGGGAACGTGGACCGAGCCGACGGCCCGGCGGGTGCGCTCGGCGTCGAGGACGGTGGTGACCTTGCCCCAGATCCGGGTGCCGTGGCGGTCGAACTGCATCTGGGTGACGCGATCGACCGCCTCACGAAGGCGCACTTCTTTGACTCGATAGTAAGTTCGAGTGGTTTCGAGGCTTTCGTGATCCATCAGCTCGGCCAGGGCGTCGATGGGGACGCCGGCGTCGGCGTGGCGCTGGGCGTAGGAGTGCCGGTAGGCGTAGGGGAAGATCTTCTCCCTGTCGAAGACGGTGCCGTCGTCGAGCCGGAACTCGGGGAGGGCTTCAACCCAGTCGCGGTGCATGCCGCTGAGGTGGTTAGAGTCGATCGCCCGGTCGCCGCGCAGGTTCAGGCTCTGGGTGGGCAGCAGGACCAGCTTCGATACCGGCTCGTCGGGAAAACGGGCGCGTACGCGTTCCTGTTGTTCGAGGATCAGCTTCGCGGTCGGCTCGTGGATGGGCAGCTGGCGCCGCTGACGCTGTTCCTTCCAGTTGTCGTAGACCAGCACGGGCTTGCCCTGGCCGTCGCGGATAAGGCAGTTGAACTCCAGGCGGCAGATCTCCTCGGGTCGGCGGCCGGTGTCCATCAGGAGTTCGACCGTGAGCCGCTGTTCGCGGCAGGTCATGTCCTCGAAGAGGTCGAGGTGGGCGCAGAGCTGGCGCATCACCTCGGCGGGAAGGTCCTGCCCCTCCTCGGGAGGCTCCGGCGCCTTGGGGACGTCGAGGCGGGTGATGGTGAAGTCGTCCGGCAGTCCGGCCATCGGCCCGCCGGGACGCGTCGCCCCGAGGGCTCGGGCCTGCTTGAGGACGTTGCGGGCCATGCGCACGTAGGAACGGCGGGTGTTGGTGGTCATCCGGCCGTTGGCTTCGAGGAACGACATCCTGTTCAGGAAGTTCTCGATGTCGGCACGGGAGAGCGCGGCCAGGTCGAGGCCGCCGTCCGGGCGGGCGCGCAGGGTCTCCGCGAGCTTGGCGAGGCCGTTGATGTGGTTGCGGCCATGCGAGGAGGTGCTCTTGGAGCGGACTTGGGACAGGTAGTCGCGGGCCCATCGCTTGGCGCCCTCGCGCAGCCAGGGCTGCGGGATCACGGTGAAGTCCAGCGTGCCCCGGTGCCCGAACGCCGTCAGGTCCCACACGTCCTTGGCGTACTCGCCCTCGGGCGTCTTGCAGGCCCGGATCGCGTAGGCACGGGTGCGGTTCAGCAGGATCAGGGTCTCGCTGTTCGAGGCCGGTTCCGGAACGTCCTCCAGGCGCCGTGCTTGCGAGGGACGGATGGTCCTGTCGATCAGGGCCCGGAAGTTACCGATCTCCGTGCGGGCGCCCTTGTGGCAGCGGTGCTGAAGCCCGAACAGCAGCTGGGCCACGACGAGGTCCGGCAGGCCACGGAAACTGACCTGGGCGGCGAAGCCGCCCGAGGGCGCGGTCCGCAGCCACAACGGCTCGTCGAAGCCGGGCTTCTTGCGCCGGGCCCAGAGCTGCTTCTCGTGGGGATGACACAGACGTGTGCCGCCCGCGCTGACCGCCTGGCGGTTGCAGGCGAGCACGGCGCAGTCCCCCAGACTGGGCAGGCCCCTCACCGCGGGGTCGGCGAGGAACTCCTCAAGCGTGCCGCCGTGCTTTTGCAGCTGCCACCAGTGCGTCCGGCACACCGGCCGCCCGCCCGAGTCGGTCCACGGCCGCTCGCAGCCGGACACCCGGCAGTCGCCCACCGGCAGATGCAAGTGCGGTGCAGTACGCGGAATCCGGACGAACTCCTCATAGGACAACGAGGACTTACGGTGGCGCGTGTAGCAGGTGCTGCACAGCTTGAGTCCTTTCACCGGCGACATGCAGCCGGGCACCGGACAGCGTCGTCCGCCCAGAGTCGGGTGACCGATCGGCGGGTCCAGGACACGGCGATCGGCGTTCCAGCCCGCCCCATCCAGGAAGTCCTTGCCGATCAACGACCACAGAAAAGCCGCCAGCTCGGCATCGTCCGCGTCCGGCCCGGGGGCCGGAGCCGTCGGCAGGGCTGCGGTTCTGGCCGTCATCGGCCCTCCCCTGCCAGCTCGCGCGGCGAGGGGACCCGGTCCACCGCGGCGCGCAGCCGGTCGGGGTCCGGGGTCAGATACGGCTCGGCACTGGACAGCCGGGCGTGGTCCAGAAGCGCGGCGATCTCGTCCTGCCCACCGCCGGCGTCCGCGACGTTGCTGCCCGCCGCGCGGCGCAACATCCGCGGCGTGACGTTCCTCGACAGCCCGGCGCGCTTCGACAGCCGCCCGAGCAGCTCGGTGATGCCGTCCGTGGTCATCGGGGCACCGAGCGGCTCGGCGAACAAGTTCACCAGCACGAAGTCGCTGGCCGGCCCATGCGGCAGCGCCATCCGCTCCATCACGTACTGGTCGTAGGCGGTCACGACCAGGTGGTCGACGGGCTTCCACCGTCCCGGCGCCGCCGCCGTCTGCCGCTTCGCCCAGGCGCCGTTGGGGTTGTCCCGCCGCAGCGTGTGCAGGTGAGAGCGCTTCTTCGGGCAGCCCAGCGCGGTCGAGTCCGGCATGAAGTGCATGTCCTCGCGCCGCAGGCCAGCAGCCCCTCCCGGACGCAGCCCGGCCCGGCCGAGCAGGAGCACGATGAACCGGTCCCGCGCGTTGCGGCACGCGAGGAACAGCTCCACGATCTCGCGGTCGGTGGCCCGCTCGCCCTTCTTGCGCGGCACCTTCACCCGGTGCCGCGGCCGCATGCGGTAGCCGGTCAGGTCCTCCCCGCGGGCCTGCTCCGGGAGGTCCCAAGACTCCGCCACCTCGTAGAGCTGCGCCATCACCGCCGAGGGCACCGCCTTCGTCGTGATGCCGTGCAGCAGGAACTGCCGCACTCCGGTGAGGATGTTCTCGATCCGGGCCGGCTCGCGTACGGGCTTGGCCCCGGGCCCCGGGTACACCAGCCCCGTCCCCGTTGGCCGGTCGATGCCCGTGACCGACTCCGAGCCGAACTTCAGCCACACGACGAACAGCCCCAACTCCTCAGCCGCCACCCGCCATTCACGGCCGGTCCGCCCGCACCAACGCAGGAACAGCGCGACATGCCCGGCGTACGTACGCGTCGTCAGCTCCGCCTGGTCTCTGCCGAACCGCACATGCCGCAAGAACGCGTCCGCCTCCGAGACCACGGCCAAGTTGTCATCCAGCACCGTCCAGTACCGAACCCCGGACGGGAGTTGAACAGGAAAGGCCCGCAAGGATCTCCTCCGATCTCATCTGCAACGTGTCGACGTAGAGCTGGACCGCGGGGCGCGGGTCGCGGGCCGTGCGCGCTCGGACGATATCGACGTAGGTCTGGGAGCTGAATCCGCGTACGACCAGGACCGGGATGCCGAGGTCCGCGAGCCAGTCGGTGAACATGCGGCGCAGGGTGTCTTTCTCGGCCGCGACGTACAGCGCGGTCTTCTGGCCGGCGGTGCGGTCCAGGGCGAACCAGTCGGGGACGTCACCAAGGAAGTCGCGGGCGTCGGCCCAGGCTGGGGGCACGTGGACTTCGCGCAGGGTGTCGATCAGGTCGGGGAAGTGGCCGTCGCGGCGAGCCTGGGCCAGCCGGGAGGACAGACGCCGGTAGGTGGGCGGGGTGTTGGGGATGAGGCCTTCGGCGACGAGCCGGTAGTGGACCTGGCGCAGCGTGCAGCCCATCTCCCCGTAGCCGGTCACGATGTCCCGGGCGCGGTCGACCATGTCTGGCCAGTGGATGCGTCCCATACCGGTACATGTACCCATCGGACGTTGTCCCAGGTCAGCGGGTTGGGCAAGCCTCAGTCGGCGCGCGGTGGGCAAGCCTGAGACGTCGCGGGCAAGCCCTCGCTTCGATTCGTCGTTTGGCGACTCTTTCGGGCGGTGGCTGGCCACCCCGGACCTGCGGATGGACAACTGCGACTGCCCAATCGGACCCGCCCGGGGTGCCGAGAATGCTGCGTGTTCGATTCTTGTTCGAGTACGGTGAGGGTGGAGGTGTCGCCATGGGTGAGGAGCACGACCAGGCCGTGGGGTTCGATTCGTCGATCCTGCATCTGCGCTGCCCGATGGACGTGGATCCGGATCTGTACAGGCTGCTGCTCGGCCTGACCGGCGACGTGACGCCGGTGGTGCAGGCCCTGCCGCCGGGCGCTCTGGTGGCGGACGTCTTCGGCAGTGTCCGGTTCTTCGACCGGGATCCTGCAGACCTTGCCCGCATGATCCGGACCCGGTCGCTGGCCCTGTACGGGCTTCCGGTGACGATCGGTGTGGGCCCGAACTGGACGATCGCCGCCATGGCGTCTCGGGAGCCGGGGCCGGGCGGGGTGCGAGCGGTCGGCTCCAGTCCGTCTGAGGTGGCGGCGTTCCTTCACCCGCGGCCGGTCGGGGAGCTGCACGGCATCGGCCGCGCCCAGGAACGCACACTGACCGCCTTCGGGGTGCACACGGTCGGGCTGCTGGCGAGTCTGCCGGAGGCAACGGTGCAGCGGGTGCTGGGCGGGAAGTCCGGCCGGCTGCTGCGCGAGCGGGCCCGCGGTATCGACCGGCGGAAGGTCGTGCCGGCCGAGTTGCCGCACAGCGCGGCCGCGCAGCGCCGCTTCCCGACTGACACCCTTGCCCCGGAGCTGGTGAGGTCCGCGCTGCTGTCGCTGGCGGTCGAGCTCGGGGAGCGGCTTCGGAATCGCCGGCAGGCGGCAAGGGCTGTGACGCTCACCGTGACTTTCGCCGACCGCACCCAGATCCATCGGAGCCGCCAGCTGCCGGGCGGCCCTTCTGCGCACACTGATGATCTGCGTGACGCGGCGTACGAGATGTATCGGGCCCTGGGGCTGCAGCGGGCCCGGGTGCGGGCGGTCGCTCTGCGCTGCGAGCAGCTGCTGGACGCGGCCGCGGTTGCCGAGCAGCTCTCCTTCGATGGCGGCCGGGAGCACCGGCTGCGCGCCGAGCAGGCGATCGATGCGCTCAACGCCCGCTTCGGCTCCGGCACCGTTGGTCCTGCGGCGAGCTACCTGCAGGCCAGCTGAAGATCATGCGGCAGCGGGTGCTGTTACGGGCTGCAGCAAGGCCCGTCCCGCCTCGGCGCTGCCCTGTTCACCGGCGGGGGCGGTGGCGGGGTCCCCACGCGAAGTAGAGGTCGTCCAGCAGGATTTCCGGGAGTTCTTCGGACCACACTCCGTTCAGGAGGGACGGGGCGCTTTCGAGCCGTTCGCAGATGATCAGGCTCTCGGGCTGGCCGACCAGGGCGTATCGGCCGTGTTCGGCGGGAGCGCTGCCCGGCCCGTACGCGCGCAGCAGCTCTTGAAGGCGCTGGCGGTGCTGGTCGGCGAACGCCTCCAGGCGCTTCACGTAACCGTCCTTCTCGTCCTCGCGGACGGCGGTGAGGGCCACGGTCAGGATCTCGCGCGAAGCATCGAGATCGAAGACCGGGTCGGCGCAGGCCCACGTGCATCGCTGCGCCGCCGTCAGGATCTCCTCCACATCGAGCGCCGGGGCCGGCCCGGGCCCCGGCGCTGGGGTCTGCGGTGCGCGGGGTGCCGGTTGCCGGAGATGGGCGAGCAGTTGGGCGCTGGAGACTGCGCGTCCACGCTGAGCGGCGGTGTTGTCGGCGATGCGCAGCAGCTCGCTTGCGACCGCGCGGACGCCTTCGAACCAGCCATCGTCGAAAGCCTGCTCCGCGCCGTGCGGGGCGCTGCTCTCGGAAACCCAGGTGTGGGCCCCGGCCACTGCCCCGGCCTCCAGTGTCGAGACCAGCTCATCGGCCTGGGTGTGCGAGTACCCGGCGCTGGCCAGCGCCTCGAACACCTTTAAGCGCGCGGATGTCGCGTCGCTCTGGTGTCGGCTGATGCGGGCCAGCTCTTCCCCGTATGCGTCGTGCTGTTCGGTGCTCATGCTGCTCCTCCCCTGTCTTTCGGGGTCCGGTCGGTGCCCCAGTTCGGATCGCGGACGGGCATCGGCGCCTGCGTCTCGGTGGCCGGGGTGCGCATCATGTTCCAGGTGGTGCGCGGCGCGGTGATGGCGTGTGCCAGGACGACGACGGCCTGGCGGCCGGTGCCGCCCTGGACCCACGCCCCGGTGAAGCGGACCTGATCGGCAGCCCAGTTGCCCAGCCGATCCCAGGGACGGAGCCGACCGAGCAGGTAGCCGACTGTGAGCGCGACTGCTGTGGTGACGAGGACGCTCATGCGATCACCGCATTCCGAGCTCGGTCGGCATCAGCGCTCTGCTTCCTCAGCGGAGGCCAGGGCCTCGAGGACCTCGGCCGGCTCCGGTCGGATGCCGCTTGCGAGGTAGCGGATGCCTTCGCCTTCCGGTGCGCTGCCGGTGTCCTTGCCGATCGGGTGGCGCCGACTGGTTGCCGTGCGCCATCCGTAGCGCTCGTCCCACACCAGCGCCGGCCAGGTCCGGCCGGCAGTGAGCGGGAGCGCGGCCGCCAGGTGCTCGTCGCCGAGCCGGCGCAGCTCGATCTGGATCGGGTCGGCGACGCCGGCCGCGGCCAGGGCGTCGGCGACCTGCTGCAGGTACGGGCGTGCCTGGCGGGTCTGCAGCTCTGCCGCGGCGATCGCCGCGGCGCCGCGGCGGGTGGCGGTCGGGTAGCCGAGGCGCTCGGCGGCCTCGAGCGGGGGGAGGTCGGGGTCGACCTCGATCAGGTCGGCGATCCGCCGGCCGCGCAGCTGCGCGAGGCCGGCCTGGGCGGTGGGGAACTTCGCGATGCCCAGAGTGTCGGCGACTTCGGTGAGCGTGATCGCCGGGTTGTCGTCGAGCAGTTCGGCGATCCGGGGCAGAATCTCGTCGCGCGGGATCATGTCGCCGCTGCCGACTCGGCGGCCGCCGCCGGCACCGCGGCCGGGCCGGGACTCCTTGAACTCACGGACGACGCGGCGCGGCCAGTGCTCGGTGCCGCCGTCGCCGGCCGGGACCAGGACGACGTGCTCGGTCAGCTTCGGGTCGCTCTTGTACTTGTTCCAGCTTGCCGCGGACACACCCAGCTCGGCGGCTGCCTCGTGGCGGTCCAGCAGGTCCTCGTCACCATCGACCTCCGGCAGGGCCGGGACGGGCTTACCGGCGTGAAAGGCGGCAGTCTGCTCGCTGTCCCACAGCAGCGCCCGGGAGGTGGGCGAGCTGATCGGGGCGGGGTGCCCCTCCTGGGTGTGGGGCTGCTTGTTGCGGAAGGTGCCGAGCGGCATCCCGAGCTGGGCGGCCAGATCGGCCATGGTCTGTGCGTACTTGAGGCGTCCGGCGCGGATCATCGTCTTGTCTCTCCATCACGGGCGGGCGGGGCGCCGGTGTCAGCGCCCCGCCCGGAGCGGGCGGTTCAGGTGGTTGAGGGGTCCGGCAGGCAGTTCGGCAGGCACGGCTCGCCGGGATCGGCGCCGCATCCGTCGCAGCCGAGGGCGGCGGCGTCGATGAGCGGCTGGAGGTAGGCGAGGGCGCCGGCGGCGTGGGTGTGCGGGACCAGGTCGGTGGCGGTGATGACGTACAGGGCGTGCGGGGCGCGGCCGGTGGCGCGTACGCGGATGCCGGCGGTGTCGCCTGGGCCGGCGGCGAGGTTCGGCAGGTCGAGACCGTCGCGGTGCCACTTCACGGTGACGTCGGCGCCGGCCAGGTCGCGGGCCAGCTCTGCGAGTTCGGCGGTCGCGGCCGCGGCGGTGGCCGGCCAGGCCAGGTGCGCGTTGTCGAAGTCGGCCCGGTCGGCGGCGTCAACAACGGTGGGGGCCTCGAGGTCCTGGACCTGGTGGTCGGTATCTCGCCGGGTGAGGTAGACGGGCACGGGACTGCTCCTTGCGTGAGGTGTGTTCGATGCTGGCGCGCTGCCACAACCCGCCACCGAGAAAACAATACCGCCCTTACATCACCATCGCAAGCAGGCGCATCCCGTCGCCGCGCTGTACGGATACACTTGATGACGAGACAGGCCTCTCGGGTTCTCCCGCGGAGTGTGTGTTTTCGGTTGGCCGGCGCCCTTGCCACCCGCCTCGGCGGAAGTGGGCGCCGGCCGCTTTCATGCCCGCCCACTTCCACCTCGGGCAGCCAAGGGGCTACGGGCGCCAGGTGCGCAGCAGTTCGGCGATCCGGTCGGCGGTACAGCGGCCGCGTAGAGCTCACGCGCCAGGACGGTCAGGGCGGCCGCGTACGGACAGACAGCGCCCCGCCCCCCGAGCTTCGGGATGGCGGGGCACTGTTGTGCGGCAACGCGTCCTGTTCTACAGGTCCAGCACGGCGCGGAGGGCCTGACTGACCCGCTCCATCGCCGCCGTGTCGACGGTGCCCACCAGTTTGGCGCCGTCGAAGCGCGTAACCCTCAGTTGCTGGACGTTGACCGCGACCGCGGTACACGGCAGCGGCTCTTCGAGCACCACAGACATAGCCGTGTCCGGGAAGCGCCCGGAAGGGTGCAGCACGATCGCAAGCACCGCACCATAGGCCTGCTCCAGGCCGTCGAGTGAAACGACGAGCACGTTGCGCCCATCGCCGAGCGCCCAGACCTCCCCACGCTTCACAGAGTGTCGCCCTCGTCGCACAGGTCGTCGCCGAGCCCGAGCTGAGCAAGTTGCTGGGCGGCGTCGAGCACGGCCTGGCGGCGTGCGGCGCGCACGATGTAGGCGTTGAGGGACAGACCTGCGGCGTTCGCGCCGGCGCGAATCGACGGGTCGATGTCATCGGGAATGCGGAGCGTCATCACAGCCATGCCACCACTCTAGCAACCGGTTGGCGGTTGCATCAGGTGGTGGCATTTTGCGTGTACAAGCCAGACAGCCGATTCGGGTCGGCCGCTCGAGAGACGTCGCAAGACCAGGGGCGAGCACGGACCGCCAAGGAGGCCGACGCACCTCGCGCACCCGTCACTGCGCGGGATGACAGGCGCACGAACAGAGACGTTGCAGCCCTCTAGTCCGATCTGCCGACCTCACATTCGCCCAGGTCAGACGTCCGCCCGCAGCCGGACCACGCGCGGACGATCCAGCAAAGACTGCCCGGCGGGCCGGCTTCGAGGACGAGCGCGCGCCGGGCAGCTCCACTCAGGATCGCACTGATCGCAGAGACCGCCACGAGTCGTCCCTACCGCGGGATCTCGCTCCCGCAGCGGCGGGTGACGCGGGCACCGCGGGCGTCAGCTGCTCACCCTGAAACGGCGGAACAGCTCTGGGAGGAACTGCCGCAGCAGGGCTTGGGCGTCATCAGGACGCTCGAGCTCATCGTGGCCAAAGCGGAACACCTCGTATCCCCTGAGCTTGAGGTCGCGGTCGGCGGCAACCATCTCCGCGTACTTGGCGGTGTCCGGAGTTCGACCGCGGTCGCGGGTGTAGTGCTGGGATCCGTCGACCTCCAGGACGACACGCTGTCCGTGAGGCAGCAGCAGGAGAAAGTCCATGCGTGAGCGCAGCAACGCCTCAGGGCCGCGCTCCTTAACGGTCTTGGGGTCCCAGTGCAGCCACACTTCGGGCAGGAGGGCGGGATGCTCCGCGGAAAGCGGGAGAGCCGTGTGGTAGGCCTTGAAGAGGCTTATCTGGCCAGGTGAGCTGGTCGGCAGGCTCTTGAGGAGACGTTGGTAGAGATCCGTCCTGGCGTCATTCTCGCTGCTGAACTTGCGGGTGTCCTGCCACCAGCTGTGCAGGTCACGCCAGCGCAGACCCGCGGTGGGGACCTCCCGGTCATAGACAAGGGTGTCGCCCCGGCGCCCTCCGACTATCTCAATGTCGTTGTCCACCGAGGACCGGAAGCGGATGTCCGGTTTGGTCAGGGAGGCAAAGATGATGTTCTTCGGCCGCTGGTTGCCGTGCAGCCGCGTCGACACCACCGCGAACACGGGATAGCCGCCGTCACTGCCGGATTGCCTCAACTCGGTTCCGGCAGCCTGGAGATGACCGTTGATCGTGCTGACGGTCGTCTCCTGGAGGTGCTCATCAAGGAGGACGTCCCCTGATACCAGGCCCTCCAGAAAGCGGGCGAATCTGGCGTCCCCGGCGTCGAACGCGCCGAGGTTCTCGAAAAGGTCTTCTGCTGACCAGTCTCCGGGGTTGCGGAAGACGTGCCGCTTGATGTCGTCTTTCAGCGTCGCCAGCCGCATCCCGTTCAACAGCAGGTCTTCGAGTTCGTCGAAAGAGATGCCCTCACCTTCGGTCATCCAGTAGCGATCAAGCAGGCGGAGGAAACGTTCATGGTGCTGAGCCAGCTCTGAGAGGTTCAGGGCGCGCGCCAGCTCACGGCGGGCCTTCTTAGGTATCTCGGGCGGTGCGTCCTCTTCCCACAGCAGGTCCTCGAGCTTGAAGCGGATCGATGGACCCACATCGACGGGGCTCTGTTCCAAGATGCATCGCGTGACCTGCGGCAGCCCAGCGTCGGGCACCTGACGGAAACTCTCTTCAACCCGTACGCGCTTGCTCCCGGCGTCCTCAGGGACCGGTGGCATGCCTAGTTGCTCGAAGGCCGGGTTCAGCCTGGTGTGCGTCAGTCCCTCAAGAAGCGCGACGACCTCGCCGACCAGTGCGCGCAGCGCTGAACGATCCCTGCTATCGACCATTGGCAGATGGTTGCAGAATCCGAAGGAATCCGGCAGCGGCACCCGGGCGTAGCACTCCGCGCAGTCTGGTCAGAACGGCTGATGTACGGGATGATCACTGCGCCCCCACACAGAACGACGCAAAGGGGTATCGGGTGAGTCACTCGCCGCTCATCACGACGCGTGCAACCGTGGTCCGCGCTGGCCAACGCACGACGCTTGTGGCCCTGCCTGCCTGGTGCAACGGTGACGTCCTCGTCCCGGTGGAAACCTGGATCATCATGATGGCCACCGGCCAGACGCGCGGCAGTCTGCCGGGCACAGAGCTGGACGTACGTGCCAGGCTCACAGCACGAACCGAAGCTGGTCTGGCGCTGCAGGACTGGGAACCGATCAACCCGCTGGAGCCCTCAGTGTTAGCGGCGCCGTCAGCGGGCACGGCGACGCCCTCGACGGTGTGGAATTGACGTCACCGGGGGCCCGAGACACAAAAAAAGGGCCCTGCCCGTTCCCGCGATGCGGGCGGACAGGGCCCTGGTGGCCGGCGTACGAATCAATGACGGCGCAGGGCCTCCGTCAGCCGGTCGGTGACGTCCTTACGGTTCAAGCCGTGTTCGCCGCCCACGCATCGACAACGACAGCGCCCGCGCGCGTTCCAGCGCACCAGGCTGACCAACCCATTGACGCTGCCAGCCCCGTCGGACGTGAAGTCCTCGGACGTGAAATGGCTGTCCCCGCGTGCCTTCTGCCTGTGGCGGAACGTCGGGCTCCGCCGGATCCTGCCGGGCAGGCTGGGGGATGAGGCGTGACGCGGCCGGTACGCCGACCTGCGGAACGGTCAGCAGCTCCAGCCGATGCGGGTGAACACGAAGCCCTCGACGTCCTCCAAATCGCCCCGAGGCTCATCGGGTTCTCCGGGCTCGGGTGCCGGGCCGGCCGGTGGTGGCCGGCCCGGCGGTCGCCGTGATGCGGGGGCTGTCGGCGCCTAGAAGGGAGGCTCGTCGGCGTAGCCGGCGGCCGGTGCGCTGCTGAACGGGTCGCCGTGGCGGGCCGGTGTGGGGGCCGGCTCGTATGCGGGGTCGGGGGTGTAGGTGTCGCAGACGGTGTATTCGCCGCGCTCGGCGTCGTACTTCCTTCCGATGCCGTGGCAGCGGGTGCAGTCCTCGGCGTGCGGGTCGTCGTCCTCGCCGCGCAGGCACGCGACAGGTTCGGCGTGGACGGGCACACCGTCGTTCTGCCAGATGACCGGCTCGATGACTTCACCGGATCCGCGGCACCCGCCGGGGCAGTTCGGCGAGTGGGAACTGTCGTCCTCGGTGTGCTGCTGGTACTCACCACGCAGCCAGACTCGAGTGGCCTGGGCAGGCAGGGACATCTGCCAGTCGGCGCGTCGCAGAGCATTCGCGGCGGCCGCGGCCTGCGCGGCGTGGTGGGCGTCGCGGGGTCGGCGAGGGCCACCAGGTCGGCGATGACGGCACGCAGGAGCAGCGCGGTGCGCTTACGGTCGGCGGTGTAGTCAGGGTGGAAGGCCTCAGCGTCGCCGCGGATGGTGGCGTATCGAGTGAAGAACTCTTCGGCCACCAGCTCGGTCAGCACGCGCGGGATGGACGGGGTCGGGGTGTAGGCGAGGTGCGCGGTCTGGGCCGTGTCGGCGGCCGGCGCGGAGGCGGTGACGGTCACGGGCGGTTGTCCTGTCTTCTGGGTGGTGCTGCGGCGGGAAGCCCGGGGGGGCGGCCGACGAAGTTGGTGACCTGGCGGCCGCCCCGAGGGGCGGGTCAGTTAGGGAGCCGGACCGGCATGAGCAGGTACTCGAGGGCGCCTTCGCCCAGATCTTTGCCGCCCTTGCCGACGCCGGTGATCACGGCGGGCTTGGTCGGGGCGACGATGCTGAACTTGACGGCATCGACGTCGATGGCGCCGAGGCCGTCCAGCAGAAAGGTGGGGTTGAAGGCGACGGTGAGGGGTCCGCCGGTCTCGGTGTCGAAGGCGGCGTCGACCCGGTCGCGGGCCTGGGCGTCATCGCCGCTGCCGGCCGTCAGCGTGAGCGCATCCTGGGCGAAGTGGAGCTGGACGGGGGTACTGCGGTCGGCGACGAGGGCGACGCGCTTGACCGCCGCGGTCAGCTCGTCGCGGTCCACAACGGCGGTGGCGGTGAAGTCGGTGGGCCACAGGCTCTTGTAGTTGGGCAGCTGGCCTTCCAGTGCGCGCATGGTGGTGCTGCGGGAGGGGCCGGCCATGCCGAAGACGCTCTGGCTGGTGGGCAGGGCAAGGTCAATCTGCCCGGCGCCGGCGAGCATCTTGGCGGAGTCGAGGAGGGCCTTCGCCGGGACGACAGCCTGTCCGTCGGCGGTGTCGCTGGTGGACGTGAAGTCGATGGTTCGGACGGCGAAGCGGTAGCGGTCGGTGGCTGCCAGGGTGAGTTTGCCGTCGGCGGTGGTGAGGTGGATGCCGGTGAGGATGGGCACGGTGTCGTCGTGGCCGGCGGCAACGGCGACCTGGGCGACGGCCTGGCCGAGTTCGCTGCCGGTGACGGTGCCGGAGGCCTCGCCGAACTTGGGCAGGCTCGGGTACTCCTCCAGCGGCAGGGTGTGCAGGGTGTAGCGGATGCTGCCGAAGGTCAGAACCAGGCGCGGGCCGACGAGTTCGAGATCTACCGAGTTCGTGCCTTTGACGGTGCGGGTGATGTCGGACAGCAGGCGGCCGGGGACCAGAACGCTGCCCGCCTTGGTGATGCCGGCGGCGAGAGTGGCCCGGGCCGATACCTCGTAGTCGAAGGCGGCAACCGTCAACTGCCCGGCGGTGGCATCCAGCCTGAGCGCGGCAAGGACCGGCACAGGCGGCCGGGCTGGCAGAGCGCGGGCCGCGTCGGCGACGGCGGCGGCAAACGGGGCGAGTTCGAGGCGGAGCTTCATGGGCAGTCCTTCTTTCTCAGACGGACGCGGGGGTGGCGGCGGGCTGGGTGAGGTGGCTGCGCAGGTGCGTGTCGCGCACGTACTCCAGCGCGGCACGCACCTTGTTCGTCTCGGTCCAGGAGCGGGCGGAGCAGGTGACGACGTAGCCGTGACGGCCGGCGCACCCGGATTCCCTCGGCTTTTCGGTGCTGGCGACCTTGAGGGGGCAGGTGGCGAGCGGCAGGTGGAGCGCGGCCTAGTCGACGGTGAGCCCGGCGTGGATGAGCAGGGTGCTGCGCCAGGCTGTGGACCAGATGGCGGTTCCGATGTGGTTGCCGCCTTTACGGGCGATGCAGTCTGATCACGCGGCCGGATCGTAAAGGGGGCGGATCATGCCGCAATCTGCTTCTTCCTGGGCCTGGCTGTGAGGGCTTCCTCGAGGAGCTGTCGGTTGCGGAGTTGCTGCGCGGCGGTCAGGGGCGCTGACTTTGCGGGGCTGCTGGTGCGGAAGACCTCGCCGGTGGGTACGTCCTCTTGGAGCGTCCGGGCGTATCGCTCGGCCAACGTCTGTGTGCGAGTGGCCGCCGCGGCCGCTTTCACCGGACTGCCGCCTTTTCGCGTGTGGCGGCCGCGTCCGCGTACGCCTTCTGCAGCGCCCGCTCGTACCGTTCGCCGGTACCAAGACGGGTGGTGAGCCTGCGGCGCAGCACGGAGCGCTCGCGGGGTGTGGTCGCCGCCCAGATCCCCTCCGGGGCCAGCTCCGGATTGGCGAGCGCCCAGACCAGGCACTCGGCCGCGAATGGGCAGCGTCGGCAGGCGCGCTGAGCCTCGCGTGTCTCGGGCTGGTCCGCACGGTAGGAGTCGTGGCTGAACCGGGCGGTGCCGGTGTGGCAGGGTTCGCTGCCGGTCAGCTGCGGGCGGGGCACTATCTGGTCGACCAGGATCTTGGGCGGGGCCGCTGCGGTCATCGGACTTCCTCCAGTTCCTTGTCGATCAGCTGCGGCTGGGGCAGCTTCGGGGTGCGGCCGACTGCGTTCAGCAATAGCTGGAGCCCGGTGCCGGGGTGGGCGTGCTCCTGGGTGGCGGGCAGGCCGCACGACCAGCAGTCGGCTTCCGCGCCGGTCCAGGCGGTGGAGCAGGGTGCGCAGTGGAAGTCGCGGCCGCGGGTCGGGAGGGGGCGGCGGGTGGCGATGGCGCGCATTTTGGCGGCCGCTTCGCGGCGGGCCGCGGGGGTGGTGGAGTGGGCCATGATGAATCTCCGGTTCGCTCGTGACGGGACGTGCCGGATCGGGGCGGCCGCAAGCTTGAAGGTGACCAGCCACGGGTCGTGCATCGTCGTGTTCTTCCGGACCTAAGTGCGCACGACGGGCCTAGAACGGGTGCTCGGTGTCGGCGTGACGCTCGTCGCGGTAGCTGGTGCGCCGGAGCCGCAGTGTGTGGTCGCACGCAACGGGGGCGCCGGGTTGTGTGCAGCCACCAGCCGCGCGTTCCTTCCACGGAGCCGAGGTACGTCACCGCGGAGGCCATCAGGTCGTTCTCGGGGACCGGATGGTGTCCGGTCCAGCTCATGGCGTTGATGACGGTGCCGAGGGTGTCGGGGAAGCTGCCGGTGAGGATGCTGTCGGCGGTCACGACCGCGTCCCAGGCGAGCGCTTCGGCGCGTTCCTCGGCCTGCTGACGGGCGCGGGCGGTGAGATCGAAGCCCTTCACCCGCTCGTGGAGCGCGGCAATCGGTGTCTGCCCGATGCCCTGAACCCGGTCGTGCTGGATGTGGGCGCTGAGCTGAAGAACGGTCATGGGGTCACTACTCCTTCATTTCTGGGCGGGCCGGACATTGCCGATGCCGCCGACGGTCGGCAGCAGGAACTCGAACGGCTCCCACGCCTCCAGCTGGTACAGGTCCAGCAGCTCGACGCCGAACTCGGCGCCTTGGGAGTGGTCGTTGCGCCACAGGTCCTTGCTGGGCAGGACGCAGGCCTGCCCGGCGTCCGTGGCGTCGGCGGCCGTGTCGATGTCGGCGTAGGCGACGAAGACTTCGGTCCCGGTGCGCTCCAGGACGTACAGGCGCCTGACGGGGGCCTCTTCGGGGTCGACGTCGGGGCGGCGGACCCAGGTCTGCCGGGTGGCGGCAAGCACGGCCGGGTCTCCGACGTCTGCCACGTCAGTGATCCGCCGGTAGGCCTCGGCGCTGTCGAGCTGTTCGCGGTCGACGAGGTCCTGGACGGCGGCGGTGAGGTGGTCGCCCAGGGCCTGGGCACCGATGAGGTCGATGAGAGTCTTCAGGGTCATGCCAGCGCTGCCTTCCCGCACGATGGCGTTGTGAGCTGCTGTCGGTTTACTGAGCTGAAGTGAGTGGTGGTGAGTGGGAGTGAGTCCTGTCGGTGGGTTGGTGGGGGTGGGAACGGGAGTTCTTGGACCGAATGGGTGACCTTGGTGGCTGTTGCTCGTTGGGCTGGGTGGAGGGCGTCCGGCCTGAGTGGGGGTGATGAGGTGGGCGGTGTGCGGGAACTGGCCGCGTCTTTCGTGGTGCCCGGACCTCGTGGGGTGGCGGTCCGGGACCGTCTCAAGCACCTCACCCCCCAGGACGAGAAGGTGCTGCGTGCGGTCGGTGCGCATCAGGGTGCGCTGGCTTCCCGTGATCTCAAGGCCCGCTGTGCGGATGGTCTGGGGCACGGTGCGAAGACCTGGGCGGCGCGTAAGCGGGAGCTGACCGGGGTGTCGTCGTCGCGGATCGCCGGGGCCATCACCAAGGCCACGCACGATCAGTGGGCGCTCGCGCGCCGTTGCCAGGCGGCGCACATCCAGAACCTGGCAGCCGGGGTCAAGACGTTGCGGCACCGGCTGTCCCTCCCGCTCGGGGAGAAGGGCACCAAGCGCGCGGCTGGCGGCTACCGGTCCAAGAACGAGTGGTTCCGCAAGTCCCGCCGCCTCGCGACGCTGGAGGCCCGGCACACTGCGGCTGTTGCCGAGTGGCAGGCGGGACGGGTGCGGGTGGTCCGGGGCGGTAAACGTCTGCTGAACACTCGCCACCACCTCACCCAGGCCCAGCTCACCGAGGAGCAGTGGCGACAACGGTGGGAGGCGGAGCGCTGGTTTCTTGCTGCCGATGGTGAGTCGGGGAAGCGGTTCGGGAACGAGACGATCCGCGTCACCCCGGACGGCGAAGTGTCGGTGAAACTGCCCGCGCCGCTCGCGCACCTGGCCAACGCCCGGCACGGCCGGTACACCCTCACCTCCCGTATCGCGTTCGTGCACCGGGGTGCGGAGTGGGCTGACCGCATCACCGCGAACCGGGCCGTCGCCTACCGCATCCACCTCGACACGGGCCGCGGCCGCTGGTACCTGACCGCATCCTGGCAGCGCCCCATCATCCAGACCATCCCGTTGGAGACTGCCCGCGCCCGGGGCATGATCGGCGTCGACACCAACGCCGACCACTTCGCCGCCTACCACCTCGATGTCCACGGCAACCCCCTCGGTCACCCGAACCGCTTCGGCTACGACCTGTCCGGCACCGCCGCTCACCGCGACGCGCAGATCCGCCACGCCCTGACCCGGTTGATCAACTGGGCGGTGCGGGCCGGTGTCACCGCGATCGGCCTCGAAGACCTCGACTTCACCAACGAGAAGACCCGCGAGAAGCACGGCCGCAGGAGGAAATTCCGGCAGCTCATCTCAGGCATGCCCACCGGGAAACTCAAGGCCCGGCTGGTGTCCATGGCCGCCGAACACGGCCTGGCAATCGTCGCGGTCGACCCCGCCTACACCAGCCTGTGGGGTGCCCAGCACTGGCAGAAACCGCTGGCCACCCCACGCCGCACCATGTCCCGTCACGATGCCGCGGGCATCGCGATCGGACGACGCGCCCTCGGGCACCCGATTCGGCGTCGGACGGCACCGCCCCCACACGACCGGAGTGATCGTGCGGGGCATCGGACCGCCCAGGCCGCACCAGGTGACCGGGGACGTGAGGGAACCCGCCCACCCACAACGGACCGGCCCCCCGGAGGGCCGTCGCCGAGCGGGAAGCGAAAGCGGGAACCCAGCGCATCCAACACCGTTCGGGATGCGCCGGTACGCAGCAGTGGGTCCACGACTCACTCATGCGTACTGGCTAGGAACGGTTTCTCCTTCTCCGCTGGTGCGGGGTGAGGGGCCCGGGGCGGCCGACGGTTGCAGTACTCGGCGCAGCCGCAGGGTTCGTGTTGTTCCTGGTCGTGCTGCTGCATGACTTCGGCGACCGTCGCGTTCGGGTTCGCCTTGAGCGCCTTCAGTAGACGCTTGAGCCAGTCCTCGTCGGCCTCGGAGAACCCGCGGTGCCACCGGCACTGGTCCTCGGCCTCGTCGCAGGCGTGGCAGTTGTCGGCGTCTGTGGTGCGGTACGGGGCGATCTCCGGCTCGAAGTCGTAGCCGGTCAGGACGCGGGGCTGGGAGGCGATGACGATGTCGGCGCGGGGGGCGTTGAACTCACGCTGTGGCCACTCGTTCCCGAGCTCCTGGATGAGTACGGCGAGGGCGCCGGCCAGGGCGGGTTGGTAGTGCTTGAGCTGCTTCCACATGTGAGCCGCGTACCACTGTGGGTCGGGGACGGCCGGGTGGAGGGCGCGCACCGTCAGTGGGATCTCATGCTCCGGGTCGATCGGTATGGTCATCCTTCCGTGGGGATCTTTGGCGGCATCACGGCGATGCGGAGAGTGCTGGTGTGAGCTCCTGGCTTGGATCAGGGAGCGAGAAGGTGCTTTCCTGGGGAGCGACGTAGCTGTTCGGGTCGGCCGGCGTGCCCTCGTGGCACTCCAGGCAGCTCCCAATGGATTTGAGTGGTACTGGCGCAGAGCACTTGTTCTGTGGCTGTCGTATTCCTGTGGCGGCAGCAACGAGCTGCGAAGGTCCGTCAGCACTACTGGCTGCCGAGAATGTCCTGCAGCATCAGGGATGAAGCCTGCTGGGTGACGCGGGCAGATTGGGGCCGTGGGGCTATAAGGACGTAGGTTGACGGCATGGTGCAGGGGGCGGACTCCGCGGCGCAGACCATGCCGCAGGAGCAGCAGGCAAGGGGGCGGTATGCCGCCCGGCGGAAGAAGAACAAGGGCGGGCTGGCTCGTTCGTCCTTGCTGATGGCTGTTGGCACGGTGGTGTCCCGGGCGACGGGACTGATCCGCCAGGTGCTGCAGGCCGCAGCGCTAGGAACGGGCTTGCTGGCCAGTACGTACAACACTGCGAACACCGTGCCGACGAGCCTGTACACGCTGCTGATCGGCGGCGCGCTCAACGCCGTACTGGTGCCGCAGTTGGTCCGAGCCAGGACAACGCAGCCTGATGGCGGACGTGCCTACGAGCAGCGTTTGGTCACGCTCGTGGTCTGCGTACTGGGCGTGGGAACGGCGCTGGCAGTGTGGGCGGCGCCGCAGATCGTTGGCCTGTATATGCGGGACACCCCGGACAGCCATGAGGCGTTCGAGCTGACCGTGACGTTCGCGCGGTTCTTGTTGCCGCAGATCTTCTTCTACGGGCTGTTCAGCATCTACGGGCAGGTGTTGAACGCCCGCGAGAAGTTCGGCGCAATGATGTGGACCCCGGTGCTGAACAATGTGGTGCTGGTCGGCATGTTCGCCGCCTATCTGGGGCTGATGGCGGTGCCCGACCGGGTGGAGGACATCACCGCCGACCAGGTGTGGTTGCTGGGGATCGGGACGACGGCGGGCATCGCCGTGCAGGCTCTGGCGCTGATCCCGTTCGCGCGGGCGGTCGGTTTCCGTTTCCGCCCGCGGTTCGACTGGCGCGGTACCGGCTTGGGCAAGAGCGTCCATGCGGCGAAGTGGACGCTGTTGTTCGTCCTTGCCAACCAAGTCGCCCTGGCAGTGGTCACGAACTACGCCAACGCCGCCGACCAGGAGCTGCCGCAGGCTGGCGCTGGCTACTCGGCTTACACCTACGCGCAGACCATCTGGATGCTGCCGCAGTCGATCGTCACGGTGTCCCTGGTGACGGCGTTGCTGCCGCGTATGAGCCGGGCCGTTGCTGAGGGGCGCATTCCGGATCTGCGCGCGGACCTGTCCCGGGTGCTGCGGATCAGCGGCGTGGTCATCGTGCCGGCCGCCTTCCTCTTCCTCGCCTTGGGGCCGCAGATCGCGTCACTGCTGTTCGCCCACGGAGCGGCGGACGCCGACTCGGTCCGTCCGTTGGGGTACATGTTGCAGGCATTCGGGCTCGGACTCATCCCGTTCTCCGCCCAGTACCTGCTGTTGCGTGGCTTCTACGCGTTCGAGGACACCCGCACTCCGTTTTTCATGGCGGCCTTGATCGCTGGGGTCAACATCGCTCTGGTCACCGCCTGTCATTTGCTGCTGCCTGCCCGGTGGGCCGTAGTCGGCATGGCCGGGGCCTACACCCTCTCCTACGTGGCCGGTCTCGCCCTCACCACGTATCTGCTGCGTAGGCGGCTCGGGAGCCGTATCGACGACGGCGGCCTGCGTCGCACCTACGTGAAACTGTTCTGCGCCGCAGGCCCAGCTGCAGGGCTGGGCTGGGTCATGGCGCGTGCGTGCGCGGACCTGGGAAGTGGAACGTGGGCTACGGCCGTCGCACTGGCTGCCGGGGCGCTCGCGACAGCCCTGGGGTACCTCCTTCTTGCCCGGCTGATGAAGGTCAGCGAGTTGCGTCGCCTGCCCGGGATGCGTTGAGTCCAGGCACGCGATGTATAGGCGGAGTGCACTTGAGCACGGCGGTGTCCTCCAACGGGTGCGTGGCGGGCAGTGGTGCGCCCCGCGGGCGAATGCCGGCGGGGCGGTGGTCGTGCAGGCCGGGTGGCCTGTCCCGTGCCCGATCCGGGGCGGTTCGGGCACGGGGCAGGGGGCCCGGACGGGCGGGGCTAGAGGCCGCGGGCGTCAGCGAGGCCGGCGGCCTGGTCGACCATGCGGATCGGGGTGCGTCCGCTGGCGAAGGCGTCGTTGAAGCCGGGTACGGAATCAGCGCCGTCGAACTTGCGGCGGATCGCGTCCATGACCACGGAGACGGCACTGCTTTCCAGGCCCGCGTCACCGCGGGCTTCGGCCCGGATGGCTCCGAACATGCAGCGGGCGCCTTCCGCGTCAACCAAGGAGCCGCGGCACCAGCCGCCGGTGACAAGGCGGTGGTGGGCGCGGTGCAGGAGGGCTGCGACGGGGGTCGGGTACAGGTCCGGCAGCGGAACGGTCCCCGTGTCGAGGGGGCCGGTGATGACGTCGGCCAGGTCGACGGGCTCGGTGGGGATGTGGGCGGTGTTGACCTCGTAGGCGACCTTGGCTTCGTCCAGCCGTACGGTCATCGCCGCGTCGATGAGGGTGAGGCGGTCCTCGAGGGACAGTTCCGCTGGCGGGGCGGCGGCCGGGGTGGTCGGGGTGGGGTGGTCTATGTCGGGTGAGCGTGTGGTGTGCGGCATCGGGGCTCCAGGCGGGGAACGTTGAAGGGCGCCGCCGGGATCGTTCTCGGCGGCGCCCTTCGACGTCGTGCAGCAGGGGGAGGGGAAAGGGCGCTGGGTTCCTCCGTCCTAGGGTCGGGTCGGGCCGGCCGTGGTCGGGTGATGGGGTGCGGGGGTGGTCAGGCGTTGTTGAGGCTCTTGATGGCCTCCAGCGCCTGGCGGGGTGAGGTGACCTGGGGCTCGGCACGGCGGGTGTCGGACTTGGTGCCGTGCTTACCGCCGTCGACCTTGCCGCCGCCGCGTCGGCGGGACCGGCCGTCATCGTCGCCGTCGTCGTCCTCAGCTGGCTCGGGCCAGAACTCGCCGGGGTCGGGCTCGCGGTTCCAGTCGCCCCACAGGCCGCGCTTCTCCAGCTCGCTGATTTCGTAGTCGGTGAGCCGGTTGACGTCGGCGGGGAACAGGTTGGACAGGTCGGTGTCGAAGTCCGCGTACAGCGACCGCATGAGTACGGCGCGGCCGTTGTCCAGGACGATGACGGCGACACCGCCGGTGGAGACGCCGTTCTCGGGGTCGGCTTCGCCGCGCATGGCCCGCTCGATCGCGGAGCCTTCCTGGCGGGAGTAGCGGGCCGGGATGGTCGGCACGTCGTAGGCGTTCTCCATCGTGCCCTCCGCGGCTTTGCGGGTGGCGCCGGGCGAACCCATGTTGAAGATGACGGGCCTGCTGTTCTGCCGCAGGTTGTCCTTCATCTCGGTGGAGAACCCGTTGTGTGCGAACGGGGACTGGCCGGCGGGCTTGAAGCCGATGCCGTACTTCAGGCCGGTGACCGTGAGGTCGTCGCCGTTGGTCTGGATGTCCTCGCCGAACAGGCTGTCCTGCGCGGCGGTCATGAACTCATCCGCGTACACCGACAGCAGCCGGTACGGGCAGCGTGAGTCGCCCGGCTTGTAGTCGTGCGGCTTGCCGTCGTGCGGCCAGGGCATCTCTGCCCGGATCTCGCACAGCGCCTTCGCCGCGCGCAGCTGCCGGGCCATCCACAGCGCCGTGGATCCCTGCCGGTCGATGTACTGCCCGAGCGTGGTCGTCTTCTCGTCCTTGCGGACGGTCGACAGCCACACGACGGCACCGGCCAAGGACTCCGCCGCCATGTTGATCGCGAAGAACTGCGTCTTCCCGCTGCGGCTCACGCCGAGGATGAGGCCGTGAGCTGCGGCGTTCTTGTCGTGCTGGAAGACCATGTTCTTCACCGGCTGGCCGGTGATGGTGAACCCGCACACGTACATGCCCTTGGCGTCCGGGGTGAGCAGTTCGCGGGTGGCGGGGAAGATCGCGCTCAGTGGCGGTTCGTCGAACGCGCTGATGAGGAACTCGTTGCCGTCTATGAGGACGAACACGCAGGAGTCGTCCTCGGGCAGCTTCAGGGCGCGGCAGACCTTGGCCAGGTCGATGCGCGGGGTCTCGGTGGAGTCGGCCATCTTCGCCCGGTAGAACGTCACGCCGCGTTCGTCGTCGCGGGTGCGGTGGACCAGGACGGAGCCAGGGGCGCCGCCCTTCGGGCCGCCAACCCGGTCCGTCCAGCGCTCCTGGTCGGTCGGCTTGGTGCGGCGGCGCTGGTTGGCGTCGGGGGTGATACGGGCCTCCAGCCAGCCCGGCCCGCCTTGGCGGCCGGGCTGGATCGCGACGTCCGCGAAGGCGACGTCCCTGGCGTCCACGCCGAACGGGGCGGCGACGGCAGCCTCGGACAGGCCGGTGATCGGCCGTCCGGTCTCCGAGGCGCGCAGCAGGATCGTCATGTCGTGTCGCATGCCGGGGTGCCGGGTGGCCTTGACGATGTGGGTGCGGGCGGGCATCCCGGCGCGCTCCCACAGCATCCGCGCTTCGCGGGTGAGCAGGTCGGCGCCGTCGTCCGGCCGTGCCGGGGAGGGCTCCGGGGCCGGGGCGGTCTTCAGTTGCGGGGCCGGGGCCGCGACGGCAGGGCGGTGGTGGCGTCGGGCGTGCCGGGAGAACGGCAGCACGGTGAAGCCGGCTGCTGTCCATGCGGCGGTGAGCAGACCGTCCAGCCACCACGGGCCCCAGCCGGGCGTGTGCCTGGCGGCGACGTCGACGGCGGCGGCCAGGACCAGCGGGGCCCAGCGCAGGATCTTGCGTCCGGCGCCGGCCTCGTCGCTCTTGGCGGCCAGGACCCAGCCGCCGATTCCGGCGGCGCCGGCCAGCTGGATGACGGTGTTGACGGGGCTGTCGGGATAGACGTTGGGGGCCACGGCCAGCACAGGCGCGGCGAGGGTGTAGGCGAGGCGTTCGAGCGCGACACTGCGCGGCGTGGTCACCGGTGGGCTCCTTCGGGAACGGGCACGGGCGGCCCCGCGGTGTGCGGGGCCGCCCGTGGCGGGGTGATTGGGTGGGGAGGGGTCAGCGGTTGAAGAAGGCCGGCCTGGGGGTTTTCTCGCGCCGGTTGGAACGGATGTCGTCCAGCGCGCCGTACAGCTTGGAGTGGGTGCGCTTGGCCTCATGGGCGAGGTCGGCGGTCTCCTGCGCCGTGCCATGCATCTTGCGGACCTCGACCGCGGCGCCACCCAGGGCGACCGACACCAAATTGGTCACCTCCACGAACTTGGCGTCCAACTCGGCGGCCTCGATGTCGCGGGCGGCGTCCTCGCTGCGGGAGGCGTTGGACTGCATGCTTCGCCGCAGCCCCTCGAGTTCGAGGGTGGCGTCGTCCAGGGCAGCGCCGAGCTTGTGCAGCTTGGTCTGGACGGCCTTGTAGCGGTTGTCACCGTCGGCCGGTGCGGGCGCCGCACCGGCGGAACGGGGTACGAGATCACTCATCAGGGGGTGGCCCTTCCTGCTTCCTAGTCGTGGTGGGCGCCGGCCGACGTGAACTTCAGACCCGCGTCTTCCTTGGCGTCCATGTCCTGGCCGTAGACGCGGGCGACCTCGGCGGCCGCGAGCCTGGCGGCCTCCTTCGCGATCCCGCACTGCTCGGCGCACCGTTCGGCTTGCTGCTTCATGCGGCCGGCGGCGTCGGCGAGGTCCGAGATCAGCTCGGTGACCTCGGTGCTGATGTTGTGGTCGCCGACCAGGTCGGCTGCCATGTCCCGCAGGGCGTCGGCGACCTTGCCGAGCGCCTCCATCAGGGCTTCCGCCCGCTCCTGGTCGGAGGCGGCCTGGACGGCGATCTTCGCCATCTCCATCAGGTACTCGTCGAACGTGATGTCCGTGCGGTGCTGGGCGGCCAAGCCACCCTGCCCGGACGGCCTGTTGACCTCCGCGCTGCTCACGCTGCTCCCTTCCGTGGTGGCGGGTCGGCTGGTGCCAGGCCGCTGGGTGTGCGGCTCAAGCGCGGCCGGCAAGCCCTTGGCTCCGGTCGTCACGGACGCCGGGCCATCAGGGACGATGACCGCGTCATCGATGTCCTCCTCGCCGCCAGCGGGGCGTGAGGTGCGTGTGGACCGGTCGGGCCACTCGACGTTCGGGGCGGAGTCGTCCGGCCCAAACGGGCTGTCCGACGACCGGCCCCGCCGCCCGGCGCGACCGGTGCGACGGCCCCACCATCCGGCCCGGCCCGTGCTGCTGGTGCGTCGGCGCCGGAACCGTCGGCGCTTCTTCGACCCGTCAGACGGCTCGTCACCAGTCTTGGACGCCTTGCCTGGTTCGTCGGACGCGGCGCCGCCCTTTCCGGCGCTAGACGGGCCGTCAGAGCCGTCCTTGGTGGCCTTGTCGTCCTTGCCGTCGGCGCCCTTCTCCTTAGCCTCCTTGTCCTTGGACAGGCTCACCTTCTCCGCGCCAGCCTTGCCGTCCCTCTCGTCGGCGCGACGCTTGTCCCATCGCCGCCGGGCCTCCTCCGAGACGGCAGCACCCAGGGTGGTTCGGCCGGGTTCCGCCGATGCCTCGGTTTCCCGCTTCGACTTCCTCGCCGCGTCCCGTTCGGCCTTCTTCGCGCGGCGCTCCTCCCAGTCCCTCTGCCGGTTGTCGCGGGCCTGGTCGCGGTTCTTCGTCCGATCGGCGACACCCGCGGCATGGCCCGCGGTGCGCCGCTCCTGGCGGCCGCGGGCCCGCTCGGCACGGGCGTTGGATGCCGGGCCGTGCTGCGCCCGGCCGCTGTCACCCTTCGAGCTGCCGCTGCCAGAGCCCGCGTGCGAGCCCTTCGAACCCCCGGAGGACCCGTCGCGCCCGGAACCGGCTTTACGGCCGCCAGAGGACCGGTCAGGGCCCTTCGCGCCGCCCTTGCCGCCTCCGCCGGACTGCCCGGACCCCGAACGCCCCCCGGAGCCGCTGGAGTTGCCGTTTCCGCGTGAGGGCCCGGGCCGGTTCGGTCCCTGCCCGGAGTTGCTTCGCGACGGACCGCCGCCACCCCCGCCGGCCTTCGAGCGGCCCTTGTCCGCGCCCAGGCCGGAACCGGTGGACTTCATGCGGTCGGCGTCAGCCTTTCCGCGCGCTGCCGCCTTGTCGCCCTTCGCTTTCATCATCGCGGCGTGGAGCTTTCCGTTCTGCTCCATCATCGCGACTTCTTGCGCAGTGCGACCCTCCAACAGCGCCGCCTTCCGCGCTATTTCCGCCTCACGGAAAGGACTTTCGCCTTCATGGCGGGCCCGCGCCATTTCGATCCGGAGTTCCAGCCAGTCACCGAGACGGTCAGCGAGAGAACGAGGCTGAACATATTCGCCGTCCTCGTATTCGCCGTCGTCTTCTCCGGTTTCCGGTGCCGTAATTCCGTCCGAACGCAGCGCCATTTCGGGATCCGGTGCGGTCGGAATCTGCGGCAGTTGCATCGTCGTCTCTTCCGGAGATTCCGGCGGAGCCTCGGAAATATCCTCCGGGTCCGGAATGGTGTCGGCGTAATCCGGCATCGGCGGTGGCACGTACGAGGATTCACCGCTCCAGGGGCCGCGGACCAGGATCCCGTTCGGGTCGTCCACGTCGGACACGATGTACCTCCCTTCAGGGTCTTGACAGAGCGTGGGGTCTTGTGCGCACGCGTGTGCACGTGCACGTGTGCACGCTTTACACGCGCGAGGCCCCGCCGGAGCCCGGCGGGGCCTTCACTGGTGACGTTCAGTGACGCGGGGGGTGCTTCGCCACGACCTGCTCCGCGTACTGCAGGAGGTCGCTCCAGATCCGTCCGTCGCCCTCCGCACGCTTGTCCATCGCGGTGATGAACAGGCGGCAGATGAGCGCGAATCCGACGTAGACGTCACCGCGACCGGCTTTGACGTCCTTGGCGATTCGGGATCGTGCGAGGCGGAGCCAGAATTCCATCTGCCCCTGCTCGCCGCGAGATTCGCGGGCTTTATCCGCCTCTTCCTTCAGCCAGTTCTGGCGCCGTTCGGCGGAGCGTTCTGCGCTGCTGAGGGGGCGGGTCACGCCGACTCCCTGTTACCCAGGTCGTAAATCGACGTGGGACCACCATAGCCGGAATTCTGGCTCTGCGCACCCTGCTGTGACGGATTCTGCGGGGCGGCCTGGAGCGGCGGGGCGCTCTTCCGCTTCTTTTCCAGCTCCTTTTCCTTCCTCTTCTTGACGGTATTCGCGACCGCCTCATCGTGGGCGCGGCGCTTGAATGCGCTCTTTTCCAGGCCCTTGGTGACAGCCTGGACGTTCTTGAGCACGTCCTTGAGGGCCCTTTCCACGGGCTGCGCGCGCAGCCAGGCGTCGAAGAACCGGTCGCCCTCCACGTGGGTGTCGCGGCAGTGGACGCGGGTCTCCAGGGCGAGGGTCTCCAGGTTCTTGCCGATGTCCAGCAAGAACCGCTGAACGTCGGCCAGGTACCGGGCGGTTGCCTCCGGGCTCTGCGCCACGTCGCGCAGAGGTGCTGCGTGATTGGGGTCGTTGCTGTTCACGGCAGGGTTTCTCCTTCTCCGGGCGGGCCCGGGGGGGGGATGGGATGAGACAGGGCGGGGCCTCAACCGTTCGGCAAGGCCTTGGGTGGTGCGCTCGCCTCACCGCGCTCGGGGCGGGCGTGGCGACCGGCCTGCCGGCCGTGGCCGTCACCGGTCCGCGCTCGGTGTGCGAGCGCGGACCGGTGGCGACCATGAGCGGCAGGGTTCTGCGAGCGGGGTGAGCGCTCAGGCGCTCACCGAGCGATCATTCACGCGCTCGGTGCGGCCTCTTCGACCTGAGCGCGCAGCCGCTGAGCGGTAGGGCGGGAGACCGGCTTATCGGACAGGCCCGCCTCGCTGAGCGCGTCGCGGATCTCGGTCGCCTCTGGACGGCGCCCGAGCTCGGTGTAGAGGAGTCGGATGCGAGCGTGGCGGCGCTCGGTAAGCGCCTCGGTCTCACTGCGCTTCCTGTTGCTCTCCGCTCCCTGAGCGTCGATGTCCTCCGTGGTGCGCTCACCCTCGCGAGCGCCGGGGGTGAGCGCCGAGCGCTCGCGCTCACCCCGCGTCTCGCCCGAGTTGAGCGCGCTCGTGTCGGGGTGAGCGTGCTCGGTTTCCTCCACGCGCTCGATGGTGTGAGCGTCCTCGGGGGCGAGCGTGTCGGCGAGCGCGGCGGGCGCGGTGTCGAGCTTGAGCGCCATCCGCTGGTCCAGCGGAGCCTTCCAGCGCCACAGCCAGCCGTACGTCTCCTTGAGCTGCGCTCGCAGGTAGGTCTGCTCCTGAAGGCGGGTGAGCGCCTCCTCGTAGGAGGTGATCTCCCACAGGATCATCCGGCGACGGAGGCGAGCGGTGGGGATCGGGGCGAGCAGCCAGCGGGAGCGGCGTACCGTCTCCATCCGCTTCTTGCCGGTGACCGCGCCGATCCTCGTGGCGTACACGTGGGAGGCGATCTCCGAGAAGATCACCCACAGCAGCGTGAGGGCGGCGTGCCCCAGACGCCCCGACGTGCTGTCCGAGGCGTTCCAGTTCAGGTAGACGGTCACCGCCGTCAGCGCCCTCGGCACCCAGCGGATCCAGCGGAGCTCCATGCCCATTCGGATCAGGACCAGGCTGGCGCCGGTGAAGGCCGGGATCGCGACGTCGATGCCGACCGGCAGCAGCCACGGCCACTCCCAGCCCCACCCAACTGCCTTGGTCTCCAGCGCGGTGTAGGAGGAGAGCAAACCGAGGGTGGAGACGGTCGCAGCGGCCAGCACGATCGCGACCACGCCCACCAACTCCTGCCCGGACAGCGGCGGAACCCCACCGGCGGGCCGGGCGTCATTGCGTGTCTTGCGGCGGGCGGCGCGCGACTCGGCCCGGATTTCCCGGCGCCTGGCCCGCTGCACGGTGCGCTGCGTCGCCGCCTCCAGGACGCGTTCGCCCTCGGCTCGGGCCTGGGCGGCGGCGGCCTGGTCGGCCGTGGCCTTGGCCGCCGCCTCCCGGGCCGTCTTCGCGTCGGCTTCGGCCTGCTCGCGCAGCCGGGTGACGTCCTTGTCGACGGCGGCCCGCAGCTCCTCAGCGGAAGTGCGGGCGTCGTCCAGAGCGCGGTCGGCGTCCTGTCGAAGGCCGGCGGCCACCTTCTCAGCTCCGGCCCGCACCTGCGCGGCCTGGCCGTCCGCGCTCTCACGCATCCGGCCGGCCTCATCCCGTGCCCGCTCCAGGAGCTGCTCGGCGTCGGTGGTCGCGCGGGTGCGGGTCTCAGCCGCGGTGCGCTCCGCGCTGGCGAGCAGCTCGGTGCGTGTGGCTTCGGCGTCGGCCACGGTCTTCGCGGCGGCCTGCGCGGCCTCGGTCCGGACTTCATCGGCCTTCGCGGCCGCCGTGGTGGTGACTTCCTCCGCCTGGCGGCGGGCGTCGGCGAGGACCTGGTCGGCCGCGCCGGTCGCCGTTGTCGTCACGGTGTCTGCCTCACGGCGCGCGTCGGCGAGCAGCTGCTCCGCCTTCGCTTCGACGTCGGCCCGGACCTGGTCCGCGTCGGCGGCCGCAGTCGTCGCGGCTTTCGTGCGGATCTGGTCGGCGTCCTGCCGGGCGCCGTCCAGGATGCGGGTCTGCTCGGTCGATGCCGCCTCGGTGATCGAGGCTGCCTCGGTGCGCGCGCCGTCCAGGAGTTCGGCGGCGCGAGTCTCGCCGTCGGCGAGGATACGGGCGACGTCGTCGGCGGCCTGCTCCCGTAGGTCGGCGGCGCGGTCGGCGGCGTCTGCCAGTATCGGGTCGGCCTCTGGGTACATCCCCAGCGGCGCGATGTTCTCGGGGGCGGTGGTCTGGGCGGGGATGGCGGCCGGCGGGGTCGACGCCTTGGCGCGCCTGGCGTTGCGGGGCTTCGTAGCCGGGGCGGCCTGGCGCCTGCCGCGGGTGGCGGTGTTGGGGGCCACGGGGTGTCCTCTCTTAGGTTCTGGCGCCTCCGTGTAAGAGGTCACCGCGGGTCGGCGTCGATCGGTAGGGTCGTGACCAGGCCCTCCGAGGCCCCGGCAGCTGAAATGCCGGGGACTCGGAGGGCCCTCTGCTGGGGGCAGGTGGTCAGTACCGGGCAGGAAGCGTGCTGCTGTCCTGCCCGAGGTGCTGGCGCAGCCAGGCGACGGCGGCCGGGGTCATCGCCCCAGGGTCCGGCTCGCTCAGCGGCGCGGTGTCGATGTCATGCATCGCGTCCGTCGCCGGAAGCAGGCGCATGTAATCGGGATCGATCCCCGCGACGTAGCGGTTGCCGCTCAGCTCGACCAGGTCGTAGAGGACCTTGCCGGTGTCGACGTGCCGCCAGGACCGCTCCACCCGGCCGACGAACGTGTGGCCAGGCTTCCCGAGCCAGAACTTCTCGACGTCGCGGAACAGAACCATGTCGCCCCGCTTGTAGGTGGTCGTGGAACGCGTGGCCTCCATCTGAGGCTGCTGTGCCATGTGTTCTCCTCGCATCGTGTGGTCCGGCATGAGCCGGTGGGTCCGGCAGGTCGTCAGCTGCGACGGCCGAGCCGGTGGTTGGGCATGGGGGGCGGTGCCTCCCGAATGGAAGGCAGTGCGGGATGGGTGTCGTTGACGCGGTGGCCGGCGTCCCAGGCCTTGGCGGCCGCCGTGGCGGCGGCCGCGAGCAGGGCGAGGGTGAGTGGGTGGGCCAGGCCGCGTGCGGCAATGGCCCGCATCGCCCTGTGCTGGGCGACGCGGGCACCGCGTATGTGGAGGTCCAGGGCTCAGTCAGCTCGCCTGTCCGGAGCCGTTGCAGCCGGTGCAGGTCTGCATCTCGACACCCTGATAGGGGGTGCCATCCGCACCGACGTGGTTGACGGTGACCATCTGCTGGCCAGAGCCGCCACAGGAGGTGCACGTCATCGGGCCACCCCGGCACTGCCGCAGCGGCACGTCCAGTAGCCGCACAGCACGCACGCGTCGTCTGCCGCCCGGAAGTTGAGCGGGCGGGTCAGGTGCAGGACCGGCTGGCGGGTGTAGCCCGGCACCATCTCGGTGAGCGTACGGCGGGCCCGGCGGCCAGCAGCCCGGGCATGGTCGTCGCCGTCGGCGACCAGGTGGTCGACGAGCTGGTGGAAGCGGTCGGTCTCGTCCCGCTCGTATCCGCGTCCGTCGTCCCCGCCGCAGTCGTCCTCGCGGCGGATGTCGTCGATCGTCCCGGCACGCGGGGAGATGCGCGCCGGACTGATGCCGATGAGCTGTCGGGTGGGTTGTGCGATCATGACGTTCACGGGGCCTCCTACTAGGTCCTGGACAGCCCCGGGGCCCTAATCCCTGGGGTTGTCGCTGTTTTGGCTGCCGTACGAGCAGCCGCGGCCGCCGCCATCCCTGGTTCGTCGGGATGGCGACGGCCGTGGTCGTTCGTCGCGGAGTGCAGGTCAGGCAGCGGCTGCGGAGGCCAGTTCGACCGCCGGAGACGGGAGCGCCGCCATCGGCTTCGGAGGCAGACCGCGCGCAGCGGGCAGCTCCATGCCGGAAGGCACCTCCCGGTCGGGGCCGGACTCCATGGCGGCGAGCACCTGGTCGAGCAGGGAGGTGAGGACCGCCCACGCGTTCTCCTGCGCAGGCATTGCGAGGAGTTGGGCTGCGAGGACCCATACGTCCTGGGTGACGTCGTCAACGTCGGCGATCGGGTCAGCGCCGGTCTCGTTCAGGCGCTCGGCAACGCGAGCGGCGAGGCGTGCGGAGTGGCGGGCGTAGAGAGTGGCCAGCGAGACGCGCATGGGAAGAACTCCTTCGAGGCGGGACAGGAAGAAGCCCCTGGGAGGTTTCCCAGGGGCTGGTGGTTCTTGAGACATGCAGGTGAAAGAGGGTCAGGCGGTGATCCGAAGGGGTTCCGTCGGGAGGGCGGGGCCTCGGAATTCCGAGACCGTGTTGGCCGGGCGGATCCGGCAGGTGTTGTTGAGCTCCTCGGTCGACGTGCCGGCCTTCTTGGCCAACGCGCTTCTCAACACCTTCGTCTCGGCCTGCTTGGCCCACTCTGCTGCCCGATCCTTCGCCGCCTGGGCGGCGTATGCCTGGTCGAACCGTGCCCGCTCCCGGGCGAGGATCGCGCGGATCTGCTGGCGGCGCGGTTCCTGGCGGATCAGACGAGCAACGGTCTCGGCCAGGCGTGCCCGTTCGGTGCAGCGAGCGCGGGCCGTACAGGTCGGGCACTGCGTGATGTGCGTCTGGTACGCCGTGCGGGCCGTCTTCGGGCTGAGCGGGCGAGGTGTGATCTGGGGGACCGCCGGCGCCACGGCCACCTTGGGCTTGCGCAGGACGTTGGTCGCGCGCCGGGACGACGTTTCCTTGATGGCGTCGGCCAGCTGCTGGTGCCACTGCGGGATCGTCAGGTCGATCTGCACCCGGCGGTTGCTCCCGCTGCATCGGCGCGCCTGCGGGGTGCGGGCGCGGCTGGTGTGGTGAGGAACGAGCTTCGGCGTACGGCCGTCGTGCCCGGTGATGGGGCACCAGGTCTCGCAGTCCGGGCAGACCAGGCTCTCCGTGCCGGGGAGCAGGTCGATCAGGTTGGGGAGCATCTTCGAGACGGTGATCGCGGGGCGGTTACTGACCCGCTTGGTGCGGGTCCGGGTCTTGCGCTCCTTGGCCGTGGGCATCGCAGACGTGACGGACATTGAGCAATCTCCTTCCGTACGGCGGGGCGGGGCTGCGTCGCGGTGCCCTCTCCGCCCGCCAGGTCGCGCGGGAGGCCCGGCGTCCTGAAGGACGGACAGCGCATGCGCTGCGACGTGCATGCAGGTGAGTCGAGAACCCGGGGGATTTGGTCTGGCTATCAACCCCGGCCACCTCGTGAGAGGCAGACAACTTCCAGCAGTGGTGCTGCTTCGCGGTCTTGCGGGCGATCAGATCGCCCCTTTTTGCAGTTCAGACGGCATTTGGACATGTCGACCAGGCGCTTCCTTGGCCCGAGGACCGCGGAGCAACTGACTGCGACGTTATTCGCAACCCAGTTGCGAGTCAACAGCAAATTCGCAACTGAGCAGCGATTCAGCTGTTTGGTAGCGGGTATTCGCAATCTGGCTGATGTTGTGAGATGGTGACCGCGCTGACACCACAAGGAGGAGGAACCGCATGCCGTATGGCCTGGTAGTTCGCTTCACCGCACGAGACGCGGCCGCAGCCGCTGCGTTTGACCAGTTGGCCGCCGAAACCCTGGACGGAATCAAGGCCGCGGAGCCCGGAACGCTGGTCTACGTGAACCACACGCCCGTCGACGAGCCGGCGGTACGCGTCTTCTACGAGCTGTACGAGGATCGCGAGGCGTTCCTCCACCACGAGGAACAGCCGCACGTGAAGCGGTTCCTGGCGGAGCGTGAGCAGTACCTGATCAGCACCGAGGTGACGTTCCTCGACGAGGTGGCCGGCAAGCGGCCTGCATCTACACAGGAGAGGTAGTGACGGACGATCAGCAGC
This sequence comes from Streptomyces sp. NBC_00154, assembly GCF_026342835.1. Taxonomy (GTDB): domain Bacteria; phylum Actinomycetota; class Actinomycetes; order Streptomycetales; family Streptomycetaceae; genus Streptomyces. The sequence continues at coordinate 45,994 of NZ_JAPEMI010000005.1, read as the reverse complement.
GGGCCTTCGGTCGGCGCGTCAAGGAGTTCCGCAGGGCGGCGAATCTTGACCAGCAAGACCTGGCGGCACGCCTCGGCAAGTCCGCGAGCTGGGTGTCCCAGGTAGAGCGCGGACTGATTCCCGTGCGGAAGCTCGACATACTGCGCGACCTTGCCAAGCAGCTCGGTGTGGCTCTGCACAGGCTCGAGCCGTCCCTACCGACGCCCGGACCCGAGGAAGCGCCGACAGAGACCCCGGTCAACGACCTGGACGGGGCACGACTGCTGATCTCCGGCCACCCTGCCTTGGATGTGTTGCTCCCCAGTGCTATGCAGAGGGACGAGCAGCCGACCTCCGTGACCGACCTGACGGAACGCGTAGACAAGGCATGGGAGCTAGCTCATCGCTCCGAGTTCGCCGCGCTCACAGCCGAACTACAGACCTTGGTACCCGCCCTCGAGCGCGCAGTCCGAACGCGTAAGGGTGCCGACCGCATCACGGGCCTCCGCCTGCTTGCTCGCACCTACCAAGCGCTGTCGGCGTCATTCGTCCGCCAAGATGAGGCAGACGCTGCATGGATCGCTGCGGACAGGGCGATCGGGGCGGCCGAAGCTTCTGGCCAACCGCTTGAGGTCTGCGCGGGGATCTTCCGCCTCGCCCACGCATTCGTTCGACTCAAGCACCTCGATCAGGCTGAACATGCCGCACAGGCCGCACTCCAGACCCTCCGCGATCACGTTGCCGACCGCTCGCCGAGCCCTGAAGAGACCTCGATCCTTGGGTCGCTGCACCTAGTGCTGGCGCTCATCCACTCACGCGCCGGCCACCGTACCAAGGCCAAAGCGGATATCGAGGCTGCTCGAAGTGTGGCCCAGGCAATGGGAAGCGACCGCAACGACTTCGACCTCGAGTTCGGGCCGACCAACGTAGAAATTCAGGCGGTTGCCACCAACGTTGAGCTCGGCGACGCGGGCGAAGCAATCGACATCGGCGAGGCGCTCGACGCCTCCGGCTTGTCGCCGGAGCGGCGAGCACGGCTCTTGATGGATCTGGGCCGTGCCTATGTCCAGCGCCGACAGGCGGGTGAGGCCCAAGAGTGCCTGCTTCGCGCAGAGGAGCTGGCTCCTGAAATGCTGCGCTCCCACACGGCAGCCAGGGCGGCGATCCGGGAGCTCGTCCTGATCAGCGGCGACTCTGCATCTCGGGCGTTGCTCGAGCTCGCTGATCGAGCAGACGCCCGAGATTCCTGATCAACAGCGCAAGCCCGAGAAGGGAGGCACGCACATGTCGTCTGACCGCACTCAGACAGAGGCTGAAGCCGCCACTCATCGAACTGACGTGGTCTACGTGATCGGTAGTCCAGACTCACCGTTGGTGAAGATCGGCCGTACAGGCGACATCGCCCGGCGGCTGGCAGGCCTTCGGCGGATGTCGCCCGTGCCCTTGGACGTCCTGTGCACTATGCCTGGCGGCGCGGCACTCGAGGCGGCGCTTCATAGACGATTCGCACCACAGCGCCGTCACGGAGAGTGGTTTGAGCTCGGCCGTAATCCGGCTGACGCAGTCCGCTCTGCAGCCATGGACATAGTTCCAGCGCCCCGGACAGTAACTCGGGGAGGACGTGAGGTATCTGCGACTCGGGAAGGACGGGAGGTATCTGGCTACTTCCTCGTCCTTCGTATTGCCCCACAGCCAGAGGCTGAGGGGGCTGTGCCACGCGACGCGCTGGAGCGCGTCGTGCCTGAGTGGTTAGACAGTAGGAATGAGCCGTTCCACTGCAAGAACTGCACGTGTCCCATCGGAATCCACTCTCCTGTGCGGCCTCACATGTGCGACCAGCCGTTTCCCTATGACGACTGGTGCATGTGCACGGGATACGAGGGCGATCTACCTTCCCTGCTCGAGGGGTACGACCTGCCCGGGCAGGGCTGGCGATTCTGGCGCCGATGACTACCTCACGTACGTGAGTCCCCGGCGCCCCCGAAGCTTTCGACGAGGAGAATCTTCACCGTGAGCATCAAGCTTCCCCCGTAAATGACCAATGGCCGCCCTGCGGACACAGGAACGGCCATCGAGCGACTCCCCAGCCTGGCAGCAACCGGAGTCGTGGTCAGCGCGGTGACCGCGCCGGGTGCCTTGGACACGAGGCCCGTCTGGTCACCTACCCATCAGAATAGACGGCGTCACCGGGTTAAGCCCAGCACGGGCCCGCTCTGGTGCTTCACGTCACCTTGATCAGCTGATCCACGGCTCCCTTCTTTAAGGGACCGTAAGTGCGAAAACTGCACATCCTCGCCGCCGACGCGGCCGCGCGTACTCGTGATTCTAACGATCGCCGAATCGGCGCCCCCGGCTTGCCCGGACAAGGCTTGCCCTGCATCACCAGGGATGGGCAAGCCTCTTACCTGCTCTTTCCATGGTCTGGGCAAGCCTTCAGGCAAGCCTCAGTGAGCAAGGTTCACGGCACGACATCCACTAGGAGGTGTGCCGTGTCCGACTGCGGACCGACGCAGAGGCCACATCGCGCAGAGGTCGCCGGCCGCCGCGCCAGCCCAACCCTGCGACCTACCCGAGTTTCTATGCCTCGCCCGGCCTTGGGGAGGTGGGCATGACGCGGTCGATCGTTCCGCACCCGACCAACGCGCGTGCCCTCGATGAGAACGGCGTTGTCGTTCGTGGTGCCGAACCTGCGCCCGCGACCACGATCATGCGGCACATGGTCTATGGCTCTGGCCTGACTCGCGCCCTGGACTACGTCGTTCTCCTCCACGCGCTCTTCCGCCTAGAGGAGAACCAGGCCTTCACCCCAAAGGACATTTGGCGAGACCTGCAGGCCGAGGGCGTGCGCTCGGCGAAGAACGCCAACGAGCTGGTCGGGAGGGACGCGGTCTACGAGTCGTTCAACCGCCTGATCGCGGCCAAGTTCATCCGCCGCATGGCCATCGATGGCACCCCTGGCCGGTTCGGGAAGGTGCGCTACGAGCTGTTCCGGCAGCCTGCGTACAACCCGGACTACGCGCTGGCGAAGGAGGCAGGGCAGCCGCAAGACGACCTGCACGTTCCGTACACGTCGCAACCGCTTCCCGGAACACCGGATGCGGACAAGGTGGGCAGCAAAACCGCAGGTCACACCGCTTCCCGGAACGCCGGATGCGGTCTTGCCGGTTCCGACGTTCCGGGAAGCGGTCCACGACGCATTCCCGCAGGTCAGACCGCGTCCGGCGTTCCGGGAAGCGGGGATGGGCGCCCCCCCACTCCCCCCTATAGGGAGGAGGAGGATTCCTCCTCCCTTAAGCCCTCCTCCAACACACTTGGCGCTTCGGCAACAGCAGTAGCGGCTGCGGCCGAGTTCCTTGCCGAGCTTCCTGGGCGGTGGGCGTGCGGGCGGAAGTCCGCTGCGGAGCTGGCGCCATTGCTGGCTGAGGCTGTTCAGGAGCAGGGCTGGCCACTTGGCGCGGATCTGGTGACCGAGCTGACCCGTCGTTACCAGGCGCGTCGAAGCACGGTGTCAGTGCTGCGGGACCGGGTTCAGGACCTGCCCCGTTACCAGGCTGTCCGCAAGGCTCTGTCGCGAGAGCGGTCATCCGGCGTGCAGGTACCTGGACAGCCGTCGGCGCTCCCCCGTGGTGATCACGCCCAGCCGGCTGATGCTGCACTTCCGGAGGGCATGTCTGCCGAGCGCGCTGAGGAAGCGCGGGTGTTCCTCGAGGGACTGACCGGCCCGTGGGCTCTCAGCCCCGAGAGTGCAGCGCGGCTAGCTCCACTCCTTGCGGCGAAGACGCTGGAGCGAGGTTGGGAGTTCGACAGTCGGCTCCTGAGCCAGCTCATGTCCAACCCGACCGGCGTGAACAACTATGAGCTGATCTTGGAAACGCACCGGATCGGTCGTCTGCCGGAGCGCAACAAGGCAACTGGTGAAGCTCGCCGGGCTGCGGAGCGACGTCCGGCGGAAGGGATGTGCGAGCGGCACCCCTGGTTCCGCGACGGCGACTGCGGCCCTTGCCGTGCTGCCGAGCGTGACCGGGAGCGTGCCGCCGCAACGGATGCTGGGCAGCCTGCACCGACGGTTCCTGAAGTCGGGGTACCGGCCCACGTCGCCGACTACATTCAGGCGCTCGCCGCCGGTGCGGCCGCCGACGATGCCGAACGCCGTAACCAGCCGGAACTCACCGCCCAGCAGCGGCAGCGTCTCGCGCAGGAGCAGGAGCACGCCCGCCGGCACGAGGCCCACAACGCGGCCCTGAACGCCTGAGCCTGCCCCAACGCACCACGGATCACATGCGAGCGGGTCGCCCCGGACAGGGGGCGACCCGCGAGACACCCCTACCAGCCATAACACCGTCAGGAGTGCACATGACCACCGTACCGAGCAGCCGCCGCCCGGCCGCGCTCGAAGACGAGGGGACCGGCCCTGTTTCCCCGCTTGAGCGTGCCGCTCTGCACAACCAGGCCGCGGAGCAGTCCGTACTCGGCGGGGCGATCCTGTCCAAGGACGCCATCGGCGACATTGCGCAGGCTTTGGAGCCCCTGGGCGGCTCTGCGTTCTACGTGCCCGCTCACGAGACCATTTGGACCGCGATTGTCAGCCTGTACGCGGCCGGCACGGACATCACACCGATCAGCCTCGGACACCAGCTCACCAAGCAAGGCGACCTGCAGCGCGTCGGTGGCGCCGTCTACCTCTCACAGCTCGTGAACGCCTGCCCCACCCCGTCCTTGGCCGTCCACGACGCCGAAATCGTCCTGGACCGTGCCAAGTTGCGCCGCCTCGCGCAGACCGGCACCCACATCACACAGATGGCCGCCGCTGGCGAGGGCGCGGCCGACACGATCCTGGACGCCGCCTCCGCCGCCCTTGCCCAGGTCACCCAGACCACCGACACCGGCACTGGCTACTCCACCATGGACACCGTCTTCGAAGCCGTCGTCGACGAGGTCGAGACGATCGAACGCGATGGGAAGAAGAAAGGCATCCCGACCGGCTTCACGGATCTCGACGCCCTCACCAACGGGCTGCTGCCCGGGCAGATGGTCGTCGTCGCAGCACGCCCCGCGATGGGCAAGTCGACCCTTGCCGTCGACTTCGTCCGCGCAGCCTCCATCAAGCACCGCCTCCGCTCCGCCGTGTTCAGCCTGGAGATGAGCACCAGCGAGATCGGTATGCGGATGGTTTCCGCCGAGGCCCGCGTCGGGTTGCACCACCTGCGCGGGGGCACCATGACCCCCGACGACTGGGCGCGCATCGCCCGGGTCTCCGACCGTGTCCGCTCAGCCCCCGTCATCATCAGCGACAGCCATGTCAACACGCTGACCCAGATCAAGGCCCAGTGCCGCCGCCTGAAGCAGAACGGCGGCCTGGACCTGGTCGTCATCGACTACATCCAGCTCCTTGAGAGCGGCGGTCGCCGGCCCGAGAACCGCCAGCAGGAGGTCAGCGACATCTCCCGCAACATCAAGACAATGGCCCAGGAGCTGGAAGTACCCGTCGTCGCGTTGTCCCAGCTCAACCGCGGCCCCGAAAGCCGCACCGACAAGAAACCACTCGTTTCCGACCTGCGCGAGTCCGGTTCCATCGAGCAGGACGCCGACATCGTGATCCTGCTGCACCGCGAAGACGCGTACGACAAGGAATCCCTCCGCGCCGGCGAAGCAGATCTGATCGTCGCCAAGCACCGCAACGGCCCCACCGCCACGATCACGGTTGCCTTCCAGGGCCACTACAGCCGGTTCGTCGACATGGCGCAGACCTGATTCCATCATATGTATACAGCCTCTATGCCTTGTATTGACATGCCTACATTGGCAATGCATCATTCTGGTGCGCGCATTGCGCCCGCCGGAGCTGCAGGCGCCCTCGCCTGCCTACGGCCACGACCAGCCGGCACAAAACTTGCGGGAGTCCCCATGCCGCCTCGCCCATCCGAAGACGCTCGAGGAGAACTCAAGAAGGCGGTGGAGGCTGCCCTGCGGCAGCGCGCCGACCGCAGGGACGAGGCAGATCGCCTCAAAGAAGAGGCCGAAGCCGAGTTCTGGCGGGCCATCGATGTCCTGAGGCAGCGGTACCACGGCGCACAGACCGACATTGCCGAGGTGACGCAGTACACGCGCGACCACATCTTCAAGCAGAGCAAGCGGTACGCCGCGGACCCTCAGGACGGAGGCAACGGTGACCAGCGCTAAGGCCTACCAGGACGGGCTGGCCGAACTCCGCGGCGTGCGGGACGAGATGAAGCCGCTGGAACGACAGCTTACGAAGATCCAGGCCGACCTCGGGAAACTGCGCACCCAGCGCGACGAGAAGATCCGCGCCCTGGGCGCCTACGAAAAGGCCAAAGCGGACCGCCTCGCAACATCCGCCGGCGTCTCAGTGATCGACGTCGTCACCCTGGTGCCCTCGCTGGGCCCCCAGGCCCCCGCCAGCACGCCTGAAGAGACGTCGCCGAACGATTCCTCCACCGAAGATCACACAGCGCCCCAGGTGGGCGCACAGGCGATCACGGAATCAACCGGTGCGCTGGCGCCCGACCTTCGTTCGTCCGGACAGGCCGAGCCAGCCGCCGACAGCGCAGAACCGCGAACCGTCGGCGCCGAGGACACCCACCAGGAGCTCCGTGTCGACGGCGACGTCGTCACCGAGGCAGCGGTCCCCTCCCCCGCACCGGCCGCACCGGCCCCGGCACCCGTTCCGGCGGAGGAGCGGACGCTTCCGTCGATCCCGGAGGGGGCGGCGGGCGACCGCTGGTTCCGGGCCGAGCCGGACCTGGCGTCGACCCGGCCCAAGTTCAAGCAGGCCACGCGGCAGATGGCGTTCCTGGACACCGCGACCGGCGTGCTGGTCTGGCAGGGCGGGACGGTCACGCTGGACCTGGGGCGTGCGAGTGTTGCGGAGATCCTCACCGCGGTCTACGCCACGGTCCCGGCGGATGTGGAACGCATCTACGTCACGGCCGGCGACCCGTGGCACCGGGACGCAGGGCGCCATCAGTTCCTCAAGGACGCGGTCGCCGAGTGGCTGAACGGACCGCTGCCGCAGGGTTGGCAGGTCGAGGCCTCGCGTGGCAAGGACCGAATGGCCGGTCACCTGGTCCACCCGCGCAACCCGGTGGGTCGCTGGCAGCGCGGCAAGGACCAGCACACCGAAATTCGGTCCGTGGGCGAGTGGTTCGACGCGGCCGGCGCCGACCCGGCCACCGTCCGCGAGGCGTTTGTTCTGCTGTGGAAGGCGCTGCGCCGGCACTGGGACGACGTCGTGCTGATGGGCTCGCCGTCGCAGACGGGTCGGGACCTGTGGTCACGGACCATCCCGGCGAAGGCCGGCGCGAAGTGGGCGGACGGATTTCCCGTCCTGAGCCAGGAGATTCGTGGTCTGCTGCACGCCACCGCCGGGCAGGGCCGCACCGAGCTGATCGCCCCGCCGCGTGTCCCGGAACGGGTGCCCGCCTGGTACGAGGTCGACCGCACGTTCGCCTACGCCAAGCACACCTGGTCCTCCGGTGTCGGCGTGCCGCAGCGTGTCACAGCGGCCGCATTCGCCGCCATGAGCGAGAAGGAGCAGAGCGACGCGCTGTTCGCGCCGTCGCACTGGCAGGTGCGGGTGACCATCCCGAAGGACTGGAACCACGTAGGCCTGCTGCCCGCCCCGGCCCCGGGCGAGCGCGCCTGGCACTACCCGTACGAGGGCGGCCGCACCTTCGTCACCTGGGCAGGCGGCGCCGAAGTCAACCTGGCGCTCCGGAACCCGCTGCAGCCGTGGCGGATCGAGATCCTGGACGGCCTGGTCTGGGAGAAGGGCGACCCGCTCAAGGGCTGGTCGAACAAGCTGAAGGACGCGTGGCAGTCGCTGCGTGCCCAGGCTGTGATCCACGGCGATGACCGGCAGCGCCAGGCCGCGAGGCTCGCCTCGCGCGGTGTGCGTTCGATCCTGCTGTACGGCATCGGCACGTTCGCGCAGCGGCCGCGCATCACCACGGGTTCGCTGGAGCTCGGAACCGGCGGCGAGGTTCCGGAGATTCCGGACGGCGCGCGGCTGACGGGCATCTCGGACACGCATGTCACCTGGGAGCGCAACGCGGGATTTGCCCGGGACCCGTACGCGCATCCGGAGTGGGCGGCCGGCGTGTGGTCGGCGGCCCGAGCCGCGCTGCTGTCGACCAGCACTGGCATCAAGGACCCGGAGACGGGCATGCCGTTGAAGGTTGGTGCGCTGCACCTGCCGGCTGGGTCGATCCTCGCGTTCCGTACCGATGCCATTTACAGCACGGTCCGCCCTGAGTGGCCGTACCGGGGCGAGCCCGGCGACTACTTGCTGAAGGGCGCCATGGCGTGGGAGCAGCCGACCCCCACCACCGATGAGGAGTTCTACGTCCTGCAGGGCCTGGGCCGTCAGGCGTGGGAGGCGGAAGGCCAGTGAGCGCAGAAGTGGCATGGGGCGGCACGTGGGAGCACGCGGCATGCGGTGCATCCGGCGATGCCTTGTGGGACAACGAGGAGACCGCGGCTTCGGAGCACGACTGCGGCCGCGAGGGGGAGGTCGCCTGGAGCGCTGAGTGGCACTGCCATGGCTGCGGCGCGACGGGTGACGGCCAGTTCGACGACGACACCACGACGTACTCCGATCACGAGTGCGCCGACGACGAGGACCCGGGGGTGGCCGCATGACGCCGCGCAGGAGGCGGGCAACGGGCGGCCTCCGCGCCCAGCGCAACGAGGCCGCGCGACTCACCGACGAGCTGCTGGGAGCCGGGTTCAACAAGAAGCAGGTCGGTGAGATCCTCGGCCGCAACCCTTCCCTGGTCAGCCAGTTCTTCACCAAGAACAAGGGCGCCAGCTTCGTGGAAGCGCTCCGGGCTGTGGTGCAGGAAGTGCAGGCCGGCGGCCCCCGGGATATCGCCAGCCTCAAAGCCCTGGCCACTGCGTACGTCCAGCCGCGCTTGAACCGGGAGGGCTACAAGGCACGGGTGCGGCGCAAGGACAAGGGGCGTGCCGAGAATGTTGTCAAGGACCAGCGCGGCAGGCCGGTGATCGGGAAGGACGGCAAGCCGGTGAAGGCCTGGTCGTCGTCGCTGGCCAAGGCCGGCAAGCAGCACATCGCGTCCGGCGCCTCCCGACTGCGGCCGATCGTCGAAGAGGCCGCTGCGAACCGAGGGAAGATCGCGTTCACCGTACGGGCCAGGAAGGGTGCGTTCACGCATGATGCGGGCAGGATGGCCGACTCCCCCGGTGTGCGCCGCAACATCGTTCAGCGCCGCGACGGGACCGAGGAACGCGCCTACGCCGACAACACCGGCGGCCCCGGCTCCGGCGAGCAGGGTTTCGACGCCGTCCAGTTCAAGGCCATGGTCGACGCCGCGAGCGGCGACGTCGCCGCCGCGGTCCGTAACTGGCTTGTCATGACCGGCCGCCTCGACCCCGACGCACCCATCGTCGGCCTGGAGATCCGTGCCTGGATGCCTGGAGGCTGACGACCAGGTGCGGCATAGACGCCGAAGGGCGCAGCCTCCCGTCGGAGGCTGCGCCCTTCGGCGTCGGCTCAGCAAGTTGTGTCGTACCGGTCGACGGGCTCGGCCGCGAACGTGCCGTCGTAGAGCCGCACGTCGGTGAGCTCGAAGCGCTCCTGCCTGGCTCCGACCGGCCACACGATAACCGTCCCGGCCGGCCGCGTGCTGGGCAGCTGTATCGGGCTGCCGTCTGCTGCCGACGTGCCGAGCAGGGTGTAGTGCCTGATCGTGGCGTAACGCCGGGCCGCAGGCCCTGCCTGACCACCGATGAACTCCGTGGGCGCAGGCCCCGTCGCCGGGCAGTCTCTGGCGCGCCGGCGGTGCCAGGCGCGGAAGCACCACATCACGGAACCCGCCGCTCCGGCCGAGCCCAGCGCCCCCAGGAATTCCGGCAGCGCGTTGGTGAAGATGTCCATGGTCAGTCGCCTCTCGTTCGAGCAGGCCGTGCCTGCTCATTGGGGGGAACGCCCGGCGCTCGGGCAATTCGAGGATCCACCTGCGACGAGCATTCACATGCGGGTTGGATGTTGTTCCGCCGACAACACAGGGTTGTTCGCGATATCTCTGAAGGGACGCCAAGAGTGACTGGCGCGAAGCGGCCGGGCCGCCCGTGGGGGGTGACCAAGGGGCCCTGCACCGAGATCAACGAGCTTGTCGTCATCGTCAGGTCGTGGTTGGACAAGGCGCCTCTGAACGTCCCCGAGCTGCATGCCCGGCTCACTGCAGAGCACTTCCACGATGGAGTGGTTCCTCCGCTTCGGAAGCTGCGCGAGCGGCTCGCAGGCGAAGGCCTGACATGGGACATGGTCGAGGCGGTTGCGGATGTCTGCTTTCGACACGAACCCCAAGCAGCGACGCATCGCCGCCTGGAGCCCGCTCGCGCCCTGTGGGAGGCCGCCCAGGCCCACCCCACCGTGATCGCTGCCGACGGTGAACCGGCAGTGTCAGCCCGTGAGCTCTTCCAGGCCCAGGAACGAACCCTCAGTGCGCTGGAGGAACTCAACCGCGTGCGACAGGCCTACGAGGCCAGCGAGCGCGCACGCAACCAGTCGCTGCAGGTCGCAACCGTCCTCTTCAATCTTCTAGGGCAGGCTCAGGCTCAAGTCTCCGAGCTCACGCGCCGTCTGGACGCTCTGAATGCCGCCCCGGACCCGGATGCCATGGATATCAGCTCCGTGCGCCACCGCCTGGGGCGTGCCACGGCGCAGAAAGGTGATCTCGGCCTCCAGCTCGCTCGTGCGGAAGTCGAACGAGAAAGAGCGCAGGCCCTGGCGGACCTGGCGGCTCGCCGGATTCTCGTTCTGGAAGCCGAACTCCAGGGCCTCCGGACCGCAGGCAGTCAGGGTGCCTCTCCCCCGCCGGATTCGAGCATTCACCTTCCCCAGCAGTTCACCGGCCGCTCCGACGAGGACAGTGCACTCGATCAGGTGGACGAAGCACTCCAGACGGCCCGTTTCGTACTCGACCGCGAGCACGAGGCTGTCGAGGAAGCCGCTGACGAGCTGGGGTGGCGCGGATCCCTTGGGGATCTCGGTCCGGAGGCGAGGTGGAAAAACCTGGTTCCTGACGGCCCTCCCTGGGTCGACGACTGGGCCGTCACCATCAATGGCGAGTTCTTCGAAACAACCCCGAACAACCCTCCCAGCAGGGACGAAGGGCCAGGCGCGGAGCTGATTCTGCGGAGGGAGTCAGATCGTATTCGGTTCGTTGGAGCTGCGACTCGACGCATCTCCCGCGGCATTGACCTCGATGAGATCGTCCTTGGCCTCTGCCGCGCTGCCGTACCGACGTATGCGGACGTGATTCTGGTCTATCTGCGTGACCCGCTGCCGATCGGGGACGAGCGGCCCGTGTCGCCGTTCGTGCTGCGCCTGCGCCGCAGCGACCGGCTGCGGTTGGCCGCCGAGGAGAGCGATGGCTCCGACCCGGTGCTGGGCCCGCAGACCGCGCTTGCCTCGGCGGCCGAGTTGTGCGAGGTGCGGTCCGGCGGCGCGTTGTCCGAGGTGCTGGGCGGTGTCCGGCCCGTCTTCGCTAACTCCCCTGTCGCCCGTGCCGCCCTGCCCGAGCTGCTGGGCGACGGCTTCAGTGTGCCGAGCGGCCACCGCGCGATACTTGCCCCGCTCCGTGGGCGCCGTCGGGTTGTCGGCGCTGCCGTCTTCCTGCGCGGGACCGAACGGCCAGCCTTCGAGTTGGACGACCTCTTGGTCGCCGCCCAGCTCGCCACCCAGACCGCGCTCGGCATCGACAAGGCCATGCTTTACGGGCGCGAGACGTACATCGCCGACGAGCTGCAGCGCACCATGCTGCCCGACTCGCTGCCGCAGCCCACCGGCGTCAAGCTCGCCTCCCGCTACCTCCCGGCCGCCGAGACGGCCCGGGTCGGCGGGGACTGGTACGACTCGATCCCGCTGCCCGGCAGCAGGGTTGCGCTGGTCGTGGGCGACGTCATGGGTCACTCCATGACCTCCGCGGCGATCATGGGTCAGCTGCGTACCACCATGCAGACCCTCGCCGGGCTTGATCTGCCGCCGCAGGAGGTGCTGCACCACCTCGACGAGCAGGCCCAGCGGATCGGCAGCGACCGCATGGCGACCTGCCTCTACGCGGTCTACGACCCCGTCGCGCACCGGATCACCATCGCCAACGCCGGGCATCCACCGCCCATCCTGCTCCATCTGGGCGGCCGCGCGGAGGTGCTGCGGGTGCCGCCCGGTGCCCCGATCGGCGTCGGCGGTGTGAACTTCGAGGCCGTCGAGCTGGACGCTCCCGCGGGCGCCACGCTGGTCCTGTACACCGACGGTCTGGTGGAGTCCCGAATGCGGGACGTCTGGACCGGGATCGAGCAGCTGCGCGAGCGGCTCGCCGCCACCGCCCAGCTCACCGGCCCAGACCATTCGCCGCCGCTGGAGGCCCTGTGCGACGACATCCTGAACATGCTCGGCCCCGGCGACCGGGACGACGACATCGCGCTGCTCGCCGCCCGGTTCGACGGGATCGCGCCGAGCGATGTCGCGTACTGGTTCCTGGAACCGGAGGACTCCGCCCCCGGACGGGCCCGCCGGCTGGCCCGCAGGGCGCTGAGCCGCTGGGGGCTCGACGAGCTCTCCGACACGGTGGAGCTGCTCGTCAGTGAGGTGGTGACCAACGCCGTGCGCTATGCGGAGCGGCCGGTGACGCTGCGGCTGCTGCGGACCGACATCCTGCGCTGCGAGGTCGGCGACGATGCGCCACAGCTGCCCCGCCAGCGCCAGGCCCAGGACATGTACGAGGGCGGCTGGGGGCTGTTCCTCGTGAACCGGCTGGCCAGACGGTGGGGGGCGACACGTCTCTCGACCGGCAAGGTGGTCTGGTTTGAACTGGGCCTGCGTCCGAGTCTGACAACCCCGCCTGGTTGACCAACCGGGCTCTTCAGCAGTTCGGAAGTCGTTCGTCGAGCTACAGATACGGCGGCTTCAACGGGCGGGAGTTCAAGGCCGTGGTCGATGCCGTCGGCGGGGACGTCACCGCGGCGGTGCAGAAGTGGCTGGTCGACAACGACCGCATCGAGCCCGGCACGCCGATCGTCGGCTTGGAGATCCGCGCCTGGATGCCACGGCAGGACTGAAGTGCCCCGCTCAAGGCCCCATGCAGCCGTTGCTGTCCGGGGCCTTGAGCTGTCACCCACACATAGCTGAATGAGTTCACGCTTTGGGCGATCCCGGGAACCGTTCCGTCATCTCTCGCGTTTCTTCTGTGCAGTGCGAAGGGTCCTGCCGAGGCCCGTGCTTTCGGCCGACCGTGGACGGCGAGGAGAGTCGAGGGACATGACGTCAGGGTTGAGGATCACCATCGGCGTTGCTGGCGCCATCGGCATGGCCGCTACACCGGTGGTCTGGTGGCTGAACGGTCCAGGAACTGCTGAGACTGTCGCTGCAGTCATCCAGGGCATCGTCAGCGTTGCTGCTCTCTTGTGGGCAGTTCTCCACCGCCCTGGCACCTCCGGGCCGACGGACAAAGTGGCCCGAACTGGGAAGTCCAGCCGCGGCGGTGTTTCGGGTATCAAGCGGCCTGGCGGCCGGGGGCGTGGCTCGGCCACGGCCAAGCGAACGGGAGACGCTACCGGCAAGAATTCCGTCTCCGGCATCGACTACTCGAGCTAGAGCCGGCATCCATGGCGAAACCACGCAAAGCGAGGGCCATGACGTCCGAGTCGCCGGTGACCGTGACGGACACCGGCAACGCCGAAGTTACTGGCGACGGGACCGCAGTCACCGGATATAGCGGTCCCCCTCCCGACAGCCAAGGTGGCTCGCCACCCGTTGAGGTGTCGGGGACTGGGGACGTCACGGTTACTGCACCCAACTCAGTGGGCAACAGCGGCGTTATTGGACACCTGACGATAAACGCTGCGCCCCGACAGCCTGCCCCCTGGCCTCACCAGGTGGGTGCCATCCCCCGCGAGGCAGAGTCCTTCCAGGAGCGGGACGAGACCGAGCAACTCCGGGCAACGATGAGCCATGGCGGCACGACCGTGCTGTGCCAAGTAGTGCGCGGAACCGGCGGAGTCGGGAAGACCCAGCTTGCCGCCCACTACGCCCGTACGACTTGGCGAGATGGCGAACTGGACGTACTGGTATGGATCAGCGCCAGCAGCCGGCCCGCCATCATCTCCGCGTACGCCCAGGCCGCCGAAGAGCTCCTGGCGGTCGAGCCAAGCGATCCGGAACGATCCACCAAACAGTTCCTCGCTTTCTTGGACAAGCCTCGAAAGGATTCGGTTTGCCGGTGGCTCGTCGTCCTGGACGACGTCACCGACCCGGCCGACCTGAAGGAGCTGCATCCGCCAATATGCCCGAATGGTCGCACTCTCGTCACCACCCGCCGACGCGATGCCGCCCTGCCCGGACAGCAGATCAACCTGGGCATGTTCACCCCCGAGCAGGCCTTCACCTACTTGACAAGGTCCCTTGCCCGGAATGGCCGACATGAGGACGAGCATCAGATCGGAGCTCTCGCCGAAGACCTTGGCTACCTTCCACTGGCGTTGGCCCAAGCGGCTGCCTACCTCATCGACACAGGCCTGAACTGCCGCGACTACCGGGTTCTGCTGGCCGATCAGACCAGACGCCTGGAGGAGCTGGAACCCGACGCGCTTCCCGACGACCAACCACACGCCGTCCACGCCGCATGGTCCCTGTCGATCGAGCGAGCAAATCAGCTCCAGCCAGCTGGAATGGCTGGTCCCATGCTGCAGCTCGCCGCCATGCTCGACCCCAACGGCATCCCTCATGACGTCCTCACCAGCCAACCTGCCCTCGATCACCTCACCGCCGACGCTTCAACAAGCAGTGAACATGCCACCCGGCGCGACGCCGAGCGAGCCCTGCGTGTGCTGCACCGCCTCAGCCTCATCGACCACACCCGCGATACCCCGCATCTTGCTGTGCGGGTGCACCAGCTGACTCAGAGAGCGGTCCGCGACGCCGTGCCACCCACGGAACGAGAACCGTTGGTGGAGGCGGTCGCCGATGCCCTGATGGCAGCCTGGCCGGATCCCGAACTCGACGGGGCCCTCACCGGTGCGCTCCGCAGTTGCACGAACGCCCTGCTAGCCCACGCGGAGGAGACGGTGTGGCGTCTGGGAGGCCACTCGGTGCTGGCCCGCGCCGCGAACAGCCTCGGCGAGTCTGGCCAGTCATCTGCCGCGCATGCTCAGTTGGATGAGCTGGCCAGGGCAGCGCACCGGAGCCTCAGTGCGGACCACAAGGAGACGTTGCGATTGCGGGGCGACGCCGAGTACTGGCGCGGGAAAGCGGGGGACGCGATCGGCGCCGCCGACGCCCTCGGCGCCCTGCTCCCCGATGTGACCAGGGTGCTGGGGGCCAAGCACCCAAGCACCCTGATAGCGCGGGCTAACCTCGCCGAATACCAGGGCAGGGCGGGCGACGCCGACCTCGCGGCAGAGGCCCTCGAGCGGCTGCTGCCCGAGGTGCAACAGGCCCTCCCCGCGGACGACCCGCGCACCCTGACGCTGCGGTTCAATCTGGCCCACTGGCAGGGCGAGGCAGGTGATGCGGCCGGCGCCGCGGCCGCCGTCAGCGAGTTGTGGCAGGACCGGGCTCGAATCCTCGGGCACGATCACCCGGACACTTTGAGCGCGCACCATGAGGCACTCCGCTGGCGGGCGGAGTCAGGGGACATAGAAGGCGCGGCCGCCTCCACACCCGTTCTGCTGGCCGATCTGACGCGAGTGCTCGGCCAGGATCACCCGCAGACTCTGTACGCCCGGGGCAGCCACGCCCACTGGCAGGGCCTCTTGGGGGATGCGGCCGGGGCAGCGGAAGCCCAGGTGAAACTCCTGCAGGACCGGCTGCGCGTGTTCGGCGCTGACCACCCCGCCACGCTGACAACCCGGAGCAACCTCGCCCATTGGCGCGGGACGGCCGGGTTTCCAGCGGAGGCTGCGGAACAGCTCGAACACGTGGTGGTGGACCTGGAGCGCCTCTACGGCCACGACGACCCCAGAGTGCTCACCGCGCGATACAACATCACAAACTGGTGGGCGAAGGCGGCAGACAGCGTCAAGACTGCAGCAGCAGCCGAGAAGATGACGGCGCAGGCAACGCGGATACTCGGCGCTGACAACCCCGAAACGCTCAACATGCGAGGACAGGCGGCCAACTGGCAAGGCGACGCGGGCGACCCTTCGGCTGCCGCGGACGCCTTCGCGCGGCTGCTACCCGACCTGGCCCGGGTCCTGGGCCCGGACGATCCCGTGGTTCTCAAGGTCAGGTACAACATCGCCCACTGGCGGGGAGAGGCCGAAGACACGGCCGGCGCAGCCGACGCCTACGCCGACGCGCTCCAGCACACCGTGAGCGTCTTTGGCCCGGACCACCGCCAGACGGCCGTCGCCCTCCACAACCTCTCCATTTGGAGGTCCGCTGCGGGAGACAAGGCTGGCACCGTGGAGGCCCTGACTCAGCTGCAGGCCCTTGCAGAGCGCAGGCTAGGTGCACAGCACCCAGACGTCGTACGTTCCCGGAGCTCCCTTGCGGAGTTCCAGAACGATGGAAGGGAGCCTCGGCCGCATCGAGGCTCCGATGGTTGAACTGCCAGGCCGTTGCGAAGTGGTCAGCGGCTACGGTCATTTCCGCTCTGATACTCCCCCAAGACCAGGCGTCACCGCGGCGGTACAGACGTGGCTGGTGGACAACGACCACATCGAGCCCGCCACGCAGATTGTCGGCCTGGAGATCCGCGCCTGGATGCCACGGCAGGACTAACCTTCCCGCTCAGGGCCCCGAGCAGCAGCTGCTGCTCGGGGCTTTCTGCTGTCACCGACCCAAATCAAAACGGATCCCATTGATATGCGTACCGACACTATGCATAATTAAAGTATGCGTAATGGTTTCGGGTGCCCCGAACCACGGCCGCCCCGCGAGGAGAAGCAGACGTGAGCAGACAGGACGCCATCACCCAGGCCGTTGCAGCAGCGGAGCCCCTCCAGCAGACCAACAGCGTCGTCGACTTGCACACCATGCAGGACGCCGTGCAACACGCACTGAACCTGGGCGCCACCCTCCAGGACATCGCCGCCGCCCGGACCCCACACCCCGCGCCACTGAAGCCGCTTGCTGCTTGACCAGCGCGTCTCCCTGGTTTCAGACCCCCTGGGCCGTCTTGGGGCCGTCATCCTGCTGCCAACGTTGATTACGACTGGGCGAAAATGGGCCAAACAGGCTGCCATACTCACCGGTTTCATCAATGAAAGCAAAGTCTGGGCCTGCACTCTTCACGGCCGCACGAAGGCGGGCCACCAATACCGAGGGGGTTTCGAGAGGCACGCAGAGCGACTCGGCAGTCCAAGATTGCTCAGTTCCTATCGCCGGACGATTTACAATCATGTCGCGACAGAGAAACGCCGTGGCCGATTCCATGGCGTCCAAGTCCCCACCCGCAGAATACTTGAGGGAGTCTCTCCAGTACGGAAAACCGACCACTAGCGCGAGAGCCTCGCTCAGGTCGGTCGCGATAATTCCGGCATCGCCTTCCGAGCTCGCGTACAGCACAGGACGGGGATTATCTGTGGTCCCGCACAGATAGAACATTCCCCCCGTAAAGTCTCCAGCAATACCTTCGAGCGGAAGCCCGGAGGCCAACCTTGGGGATTCACTACCCATCTTGCGCCTGACGTCAAATTCAAACGCATCTGCCAGAAGAGCTGAGAGCTCTCGATTTTCATCTATCCGCTGCAACAAATCAATGGAATCGCGCATCCCACAACCATAGCAGAGCACGGGTATAGTGCCCACAGGTCGTACCGACCTCGCGACCCAGAAGGGGCTGTGGCCCAGGATATATCCTGGGCCACAGCCCCTTCTGCATGCTATAGCATCCCTATCCCTCGGTAATACGCGAACAATCCTTGAATTCCCGAATTGAAGTAACCTGGGTCCCCGTACTGCCGCTGACCTATTCCACGCAAGTCCCAAATATCCCGAGCAAGGACAGTGCGGAACGGCAGATTACTCTCGGCTGCCTTTGTGGCGCGACCCAAGCTCTTGTAAGTCCTCGTCAGTGCATGATCCGCCTGCTTCATCACGATCGCCCCACCCTCGTTTCTGGCCAGGAATCCAAGGCCGTCTTGCGGCATGTGATGGGCTTCCAACCCATCACCCACTTGACCCGGATTGAGGTCTCCGAAACGACCTGAATCGTTCACGGCCACGCACTTATTGGCATTGTGGACCAGAATTCGCGTGGTCCCGGCGAGCACATAGTACGTATGGAGGCCTTCTACGGTGAGGTTGCGGGTCTCTTCCACCTCATGGAAGGAGTGGGTTGCACGGACGGTGATGTGACGGCCTGTGTCCGTGCGCAGGGTCATTCCGGCGCGGAGGTCTGCGGTGTCTACCCAGGCATTTTCGGAGGGCGACCAGAAGGGGTGGTGGTCGGTGGCTATGAGATCTGCGTCCCCGTGACTGGTAGCGACGGTCAGCTTAGTGAAGTCCTTGTCGTTCTTCGTGATGATGGTGGCGAGGACTGTGCGGGCCTCGGTGTTTCCGGTTTCCGGGTCGGTCGCAAGTACCTTGTCACCGGCCTCGATATCTTCGAGTGGCTTGGTCGCACCGTCGGCCATCACAACTTCCTGAGCGGGCAGGAAGCTGTTAAAGCATTTCCCGACCTGGCGCATGGCTATCTTTTCGGCCATGAGTTCGGCTGCTCCGAAGGCAGCCCCGAATGCAGCCCCGGCTACTGCCCCTTCTACTTCATTGCTTAGGGCTTCCGTCGTTGACTCGTCGTCGCCGTCGACAAGGTCGGAGGCTGCTGCTTGGGCGAACCCTGCTGCTGCTCCGCAGCCGGCGGTCCCGAGCAGACTTACGCCCCCTGTCTCCGGGGCTGCGGCGATAAGGGCACCCTCGCAAACGACGCCCGTGACGATACCGGCGGCGGCGCCGACGATTTCGGCGAACAGGCCGGATCCGGATCCTTGCCCACCGTTTGCAGTGCCGGCTGGCTTGGGGTTGGAGCCGGAGCCTCCAGTCGAGGGGCTCCCAGAGCTTGGGGGCGGCGGCGGTGTGCCGGTGCCGAATTGCTTCTTGACCTGCTTGGGGGTGAGGCCGCCCGGGGTTCCCCCTGTGTAGCAGGCTCCGAGTGCTCCGCATATCTCGGAGAGGCCGGATGGGTCGCTGTAGTTGATGGGGTCGTTGTGGCTGTAGCTGTAGGCGGAGAGGTTCTGCGGGGCGTAGGTGGCGCTGAGGGGGTCGGGGCTGAGGAAGCGGCCGAGTTTGGGGTCGTAGGCGCGGGCGCCGAGTAGGGAGAGGCCGGTGGCGGTGTCTTCGGTTTTTCCGAGGAAGCCGTGGTCAGTTCCGGCAGGGAGGTTGCCGCTGCGGTCGTCGCCGAAGGGTGTGTAGCGACGGCGGATTGCAGTGCCGGTCTTGGCGTCTACGGCGAGCTGTGTCGACGCCTGGGTGTCGGCCATCAGATAGGTGAGTTTGCCGCTGCCTGAGTCGGTGGTGCGGATGGCGACGGCGGTTGTGCCGCAGGCGTAGTAGCGGGTGGCCGTGGCTGTTTTGCCGTCGGTGGTGCGTAGTTCGGTGCCGCCGAGGTAGGCGACTGTTTCCTGGGGGCTGGTGCGGACCAGGATGTTGCCGTCGGCGTCGTAGGTGTAGCGGGTGAGTTCTGCACCCGAGGACTTGGTGGTGGTGACGGTGCTGAGCTGGCCGATCTTGGTCCAGGTGTAGTCGGTGGTCTTTTTGTCGGCGGTGGTGGCGCCTGGTTCGACGCGGTGTTCGAGCTGGCCGTCGTCGTTGTAGGTGAAGGTGTCCTTTGAGGTGGTGGTGGTGCCGGACTTGTTGTCGATCTGGCGGACGCCATGCGGTGGTTGGTCGGGGTTGGCCGTGGTCCAGGTGCCGCTGTCGTCGTAGCCGGGATACAGGTAGTCCCGGGTTGTCTTGTTCGCGGCTGCGTCGGTGTCGGTGACGCTTTGCAGGTTGCCGAGCCGGTCGTAGGTGTAGTGGGTCTGGTACGGGGCTTCGCCTGTGAAGTCGGAGACCGCACCGATTGCCGGGATGGCCCAGTTAGAACAGTCGCTCGCGGCTGCTCTGGTGTAGGCATCGGTGAGGCGGGTCAGGTCGTCGTACCTGAAGCACTGGGATTGGGCTGTCTGGCCGCTGGCCTGCTCCCTCAGCTCGGTGAGCTTGCCGTCCGGGTCGTAGCTGTAGGTGTCCTTCTGGGACTCCTTGATGAGTCCGTTGACGTTGACCGTCGTGGAGATGGAGTCCAGGCGTCCGGTGCCGTTGGTGTCCTGGTAGGCGTAGGAGCGGGCTGCGTTGACGCCGAGTCCGGAGAATTTGGCGCCGTAGTCGCGTCCCGCGAGACGGCTGTAGGCGTCGTAGGTGGTGCTGTTCACGTAGACGGCGTTGCCGAGTGTGCCGGTGAGCCGGTCGGGCTGTCCGTAGGCGTTGTACGAGGTGGTGACGGTCTCGGCGTCCAGGCCGCCGGCTGGTGGATAGGTGGCGGTGATGATGTGGTCGGCTGCGTCGTAGGTCTGTGTGGTGGTGTAGCTGCCGGCGAGGCCGTTGACGTTGGCCGGGATCGTGGTGGTGCTGCTCAAGGGGCGGCCGCGGGTGTCGAAGCCGTTGATCTTCGACGTGTACGCGTTCCCGCCGGTGTCACGGCTGGTCGTCGCGGTCACCTTGCCGAGTCCGTTGGCGACGGTCGGGTCGTCCCAGGTCCAGGCGGCCAGTTCGTCGCTGCCGCTGGACGCTGAGGTCTTGCGGCCGAGGTTGTCGTAGGAGTATCTGACGACAGTCTGGCCGGCGTTGCTGGTCGCCGTCTCGACCTGTCCGTTGGCGTCGTACGTGGTGCTGGACTCGCCAGCATCCGCGTCATTCGCGGTGAGACGCTGGTTAGCCCAGTCGTAGGTGTAGATGGTGTTGTTGCCGCGGGTGTCGGTGATCTGTGTCAGTTCGCCCTTGCCGCCGTAGTGGTACTGCGTGGCGAACAGCGAGGTGCCGTCGTGCTCGACGACCTTGGAGGCCTGCCCGTAGACATCGGTGTAGGTATCGGTGGCGCCTCTGTTGGCCTGGGTGACCGTGGTGTAGTCGCCTTGGTAGGTGGTGGACACCCGGTTCTCGGCCTGGAGCTGAGAGGTGCTCCCGTCTCCCACGCGGAGTCGGGACTGCACCGTTCGCCCGGCCCAGTCGACCAAGAGGTCCGTGAAGGACGGCAGGGCCTCAAGCTTGGGTGAAACAAGCCCGGATCCGGCGGTTCCCTCGCTGCGGAAAACTGCTGAGGCGCCGATGTTGTTGCCCGCGCTGTCGTAGCGCGTCACAGCTACCTGACGGTTGCTGACCGCTTCGGAGCTGTCAGGCAGCGGGTTCTGGGTCTCGCGCGCTCGCCCGAGGGCGTCGCTGTAAGCGTAGGACGACAGATACGTGGATCCCGCCTGAAGGGTCTGGGTGCTCGTCTGAGGGAAGCCCGTGACCGAGTCCGGTACGCCGCTGCTCGTGCCAGTGGGAATCGAATACCCGAATTTCAGGGATGGGGAAGTTCCCGTCTCGGTCGGCTTCCACACTTCGGTAATGCGTCCGGCGGCATCCAGGGTGACAGTCGTGACGTTCCCGTTGGCGTCCTGGGTCTTGTACGGCACGCCCCAGAACCGGGACTTCCACACGGTCGTGCTCAGTGGGCCCTTGGCCGACATGGTGCCGTCGGGGTCGGCCGTGGTGCTGGTTATCCCGTTGATCGGCCAGAGATTGGCGGGGCTGAACGTCGTGGTGGTGCGGTTCTTCTTGCCGTCCTCACCCCACACCGCGCGTCCGGCGCCGTCGTAGCCCACCTTGATGCTGCGATACGTACTGGCACCGGTGTAGGTGCGAACTTCGGTGGCGTTGCCGTCGGCCGGCTTGTTGGTGTCGACGGAGGTGGCGTTGTCGAACAGGGTGGCCGTGTAGCTGTCCTGGTTGGCCGCTGCTCGGTCGGTACACCCGCTGTTGTAGTGCCGTACCTCGTCCTGGAGCACGGTCCAGCGCTGGACGCCGGTGGAGTCGTAGTCGTCGGTGTTGTAAGCGCGCCCGTAGGTGGTGCAGCGGTTGTCGGCGACGTTGGTCTCGCCCCAGTCGTCGGTGCGCAGGGCCAGACCGTACGTGGTGGAGGTGGTGCTGGTGTCGTCGAACTCGCTCTGGACGACGTGCTCACGCCAGCCCGTGGAGATCTTGGTCTGCGTGGTGGTCCGGGACTCGCGCACGAAGCGTGCGTCGGGCACGCCGTCATAGGTGGCGGTGGTATGGGCCCAGTAGCTATGGAAGACCCGCTCGTGGGAGCTGCCGGTGTCGTCGCGCTGGGACGTCTCGATCGTCCGGCCGGCGAGCCAGGGCTGATCGGTGTAGCTGGTGCCTTCGCCGTCGCTGACGCTGACCGCCCGGGTTTTGGAAGGGTCGGTCTTGTCGGTGCGGTCGCCGTCCAGGCCGCGGTAGAGCCAGTGGTAGGTGGTGTGCTTGGTGGCGCCCGTTCCGGTCGTAATGGCGACTTGCTGGTAGCCGCGCCAGTCAGTCCAGGACTCGTCCTCGTCCTTGGTCAGCGGGTCACTGGTGAACGCCCACCCGGCTCCGCCCACGTAGTCGTACGAGGTGGTGATGACAGGTGCGCCATCCTGGTTGCTGGTGACGGTGGGGTCGACTTCGACCTGGGTCACCAGGAACTTCTTGAACCAGCCGGACTTGGCGTCCGTCGCCCCTTCGGGAGTCCATTTCTGCCAGAAGCAGTCCTGCTTGTTAGACGCCTGGGAAGGGAGCGCCGCGGCGTCGCACGCATCGGGGGCGCTGTAGGTGACGGTGGTGGTCGCGCCGAGGTCGTCGTGGATGGTGCTGATGCGCCGGAAGTTGATCTCAGAGGAGCCGACCTTGTTGTCCAGGTCGACACCGTTGAAGTTGATCACCGGGAGGACGATGTTCGTGCCGCTGCCGTAGGTCTTGCGCTGCATGTAGTCCAGCCACAGCGTCTTGCCGACGGTGCCCTCGGGGTTCGGCAGGCCGTGCTTGGTCTGGTACTGCTCCACCAGGTCCCAGTCATTACCCGTCGTGTTGAGGACGTACGTCTTGATGTCCCAGAGCATGTCCTTGGTGAAGAACGTCGGGTAGTAGGTCTTGCCGGCGCAGTCGTAGTCGTTCGCTGTTCCGTCGCACATCAGGTCGACGGGCACATCGGGGTAGGAGGAGGGGGTGGAGCTGATGGACGGGCACGCGCTGGGTTCGTCGCGCAGCGGGTCCGTTTCCGACATACGCTCCACGCACCGGCCCACGTGGGTGAGTTCGACCCTGCCGGTCGGTTTTGAGTCCGCGATCTGGGTGGGCCAGCCGTACTCGATGGCACGGAGGTAGCCACCCGAGGTGTATGAGCGGGCCATGTCCGTGTCCGCGACGGACCGGTAGTGGTTGTACTCCTTGTCGTAGAAGTACGTGGTGTCGACCTCGTTGGCGTCCACGACTCGGTCGAGGTTCCATCGCCAGGCTTGGGTACACGGCTCGGGGAACTGGCTGTGGCAGGGCTCGCCGGCGTTGTTGCCGACCACCGGCATCGTGTACACCGAGGAGGTGGCCTCTTGGGTGCGCTGGGAACGGCCCCAGCCGAAGTAGTAGCGCTGGCCGTCCTGGCTGCCGATCACCCAGTACTCGTCATCCGCACCGTACCCACCACTGAGGTGCTGGACCCGCCAGCCCGGGTCGTCCCTGAGGTGGTACGAGCCGGTGCCGTTTTTGTCCTGGACGAGCTCGGAGCTGACACCGTTGAGGTTGATGACGTAGACCGCACCGTCCGGCTCTGTGCCGGTGTTGGGCGAGTCCCAGCACATGTCACCGATCGTCGGCAGGCCGTCGTCAGTGCAGTTGCGGTAGCGGCGTTCGATGAACCCGACGCCGAGGTCCCATCCCATGCCGGCCCAGGACGCCTGGTTGTTCGTTGCCGAGGTACGGCCGTCCACGGACTGTGAGTTGTAGGACAAGCCGAGGGCAGGTGCTGAGCCCATCGCGGGTGCCGGCAGCTGGATCGGGAGGTTGTAGGTGAAGGCACCGGAGCCGGTGGCCACCGACCAGGAACCGGAGGCAGCAAGCGAGGAGGCCCGGTAGTCACCCTGGTCGGAGGAGGATCCGGCGGTGACCGCGTAGACACTGGCTCCCCCGGTCGTACCCAGCTGGGTGGACAGGCCAGGATCGGCACTACCGGCGCTCGTGTCTGCCGACGTGGTGTCTGCATCGGCCGTGACCGTCGCCGTCAGCATGCCCGTCTTGACGTCGTTATTGCTCGGCACGACCTCACGCGCCGTACAGCCCTCCGCCTCCGGAGTGGTGAGCGCACAGGCAGGGAGCTTGACCAGCATCAGGCGCTGCGCGAAATCACCACCGTAGGCGTACTGGAAGCCTGAGTAGTCGATCCCGAGCTGCACCTGGCCCGGATCACTGCCGCCATCGGTTCGGGAAACCTGGACCCCGAGACCAACCCCTCCGGCCGGAGCGACGGCCTGCCGGTCGAGGACCTGCACGTCGACCTGCTCGGGAGTAAGCGGATCCGGGACCGGATCCGGTGTCGCAGAGTCGGTGGGTTCTGGTGAGGGTGTATCAGAGGCGGAGGGGCTCGCCTCTGGCGAGGCATTTTCGCCGGAGGTTGCCGACGGCGTCGGATCGTCTGTGGACGCAGCCCGGCCGGCCCCGGCGAACTGCGGCGCGGGGCCGGTCGGCTCGGCGACAGGCGCGACCTCTACAACATCGGCGACCCGGTTCTCCTCGTCGCCGCCTGGTGCAGGCGACGACGTGGCCGAAGGCGACGACGCATCGGATGGGGTTGGCATGACGGTGCCGGGGTCACCCGGTGCAGCGGTCGACAGATCGACGCGAGCCTGGGCCGCAGCCGGCCACTTCGGCTGCGGAAGAGCCTTGCCAGCCTCTTCCGCCTGCTGAGCCGGCACGGAGCCGAGCGACTGAGACGGGACGATCGGTGTCGAGTCATCCGCGGCGGCCGCGCCAGGTGGCGACACCACCGACACGGTCGACAACAGACCGGAGAGCAACGCTCCGGCCACTCCTAGAGAAACCCACCGCGAACGTCGAAACGCCACTGGCACTCCCGCCCCATGCGGGGACACGTCAGCGCACCCCGCCACTCAACAGTTGACCTGCCGAGATGGGTGAGGGCTACCGCGCTCCCCAGCGCGGCACGAAGAGCCATCCAGTCGATCTCGATCAGTGAATGGGGACTGTAGTTCGTGTGAACCAACTGTGAATAGAGTGATCGCGGAATAGTTCCATCCGGATGTAGTGATCCACATCACGACAGGAACCGGCCTGGGGTGGCGCATTGGGCATCGATCCCTGGGTTGGCGTGCCGCAATACCGCTCAGCCGCACGCCAGCATCGAGAAGCGGACCTACACGGATTACACCAATCTGCCCGGATCCGCCATGGAGGGTTTCCTCGGCGCACAGTTCAAGGCGATGGCCGATGCCGCCGACGAGGTCATCTCCGCAGCGGCACAGAAGTGACTGGTCGACAACAGCCATATCGAGCCCGGCGCGCCGATTTGCAGGCCTGGACATTCGAGCCACTTCCCACTCAAGGCCCCACACAGTGACTGCCGTTCGGGGCTTTCCATTGCCGCCAACCAAAGTCGAAATGAATTTAATTGCTATGCATACTTTGACAATGCATAATGGAAATCGCTAGGTGCTGGGCCCTCACCGGATCCCACCACTGATCCAACCAAGCCCGACTGAGGAGAAACCCACATGAGCAGGCAAGACGCCATCGCCTAGGCGCTGCAGGAACGCTCCACCAGACCAAGAGCCTCGTCGAACTGCACGCCGTGCAGTTACGCACTGAACCTGGGCGCCAGCCTCCAGGACATCGCCACCGCCCGGACCCACACCCAGCGCAACTGCCCCCTGTGATGACCGAGACCGCACCCAGCGCACGCACCGTCAGGCGGGCGGCAGCAACTGCCTCCCGCCACACACGAACCGACAGGAGCGCCGCCCCCGATGACCAGCCCCGCCGCGCCCCTCTCCCCCGAACCGCCTACGCCTCAGCACCGCCGCTGCACCTGGAGGCCGACGACCTGATACGGCTGAGGTCTCACCACCGTCGTCGACCAACATCGAAGCCCGTGCCCGCCGCGGCTTCATTGACCAGGCCTCGCAGCACGGCCTGCGTCGTAGCCGTCGTCTTCCTGACCGACTTGGACAGATGCGAGGCCTGCAACGGGCAGCGGTCGGCCAACCGGCACCGTCCCCTCCCCCGTCCTGCGCCGACAGCACGAACAGACACTGGCCGCCATGCCGCTGCTCACCTGTGAGGGATCACCGATATTTGCACCGTGGGCGGCGACCGTCGCTGACCTCGTCGGTCGGGCACGCCGGCTGTGCCGTTGGACACGAAGCCCTGGGGCGAGTTGGACGGCGGCTGCCCGACCTGCAAGCCTCGTCCAACGCTCAGAGAGATGAGAGCCAGAAGATGCTGATGCCGTTGCGGGAGCACCAGGCCGAGGCGGTCGTCGCCACGGTGCGCGAGCTCGACCTGCCGCAGGACGCACCGATGCCGCCGAGGGGTCTGCGCACCCAGGTCACCATGGCCACCGGCAGTGGCAAGACCCTGGTGGCCGTACACACGGCGGAGGAACTCACCGCGGACCGCGTCCTGATTCTGATTCCCTCTCTCGACCTTCTGGAGCAGACCGCCCGCGCCTGGCGCGACGGCGGCCGCCCCGGCCCGTACTTCGGCGTCTCCTCCCTGAAGTCGGAAGAGGTGGGCTTCCCCAACACCACCGACGCCGACGAGCTGGTCCGGCTCACCCGCGGGCCGGGCCGCGTCACCGTCTTCGCGACCTACGCCTCCCTGGGTCTCGGCTTCCTGGAGAAGGCCCATACCGCGGGCCTCCCGCTGTGGAATTTGATCATCGTGGACGAGGCGCACCGGGTTTCTGGCCGGATGGGCAAGCCTTGGGCCGTCGTTCACGACAACACCCGTATCCCCGCTGAGCGGCGCCTCTATATGACCGCCACTCCGCGCGTGTGGCAGGCCGGAGAGGTCGACGACGACGAGACCGGCGGCCGTCGACGGCCTGGCGAGCTGGTCGCGTCCATGCTGGACGACCCCGACGGCGTCTTCGGCAAGGTCGCGTTTCACCTCTCGCTGGAACAGGCGATCGAGCGGGGCATCGTCGCCCCTTACCAGGTGCTGGTAGTCGACGTGCAGGACCCGGCGCTGAACACGGCCCTGCGCACCGCCGGGGACGGCAGTGAAGAGGTCCGCGGCAAGCGGCTCGGCGCCCTGCAGGCCGCGACGCTGAAGGTGTCGGCCAAGGAGGAGCTCGAGCGGGTCCTCTCCTTCCACCAGCGTGTCGCCGAGGCCGAGGCCTTTGCCCTGGGCCTGCCGGGGAAGGCGGCCGAGCTGCACGCCCAGGACGCCGACCTGTACCCCGCAGAGGATCAGGTGTGGGCGCAGTGGCTGCACGGCGAGCACAAGCCGGCCCACCGGCGGCGCGTGCTCGCCCAGTTCGCCGCCGGCGAGACCGACATTGGCACCGAGACCGCGCTGTCGCTGATCGCGTCCGTGAAGGTCCTCGGCGAGGGAGTCGACACCCGTGAGTGCGACGCCGTCGTTTTCGCGGACGTCCGCGGGTCCATGCCCGACCTGGTCCAGGCCGTCGGCCGCGCCCTGCGCATGCACCCGGGCGAAGGGAAGATCGCCACTCTGGTCGTGCCGGCATTCCTTGCTCCTGGTGAGAAGCCGGACGCCATGCTCACGTCGCCGGCGTACAATGGGCTGGCCAAGCTCCTTGCCGCGCTGCGCGCACACGACGCCCGCATCGAGAAGCTCACCGACCCGGGCACATCACGGACCCGCGCCCCCGAGCCCCGCGACGAGACCCACGACTTCGACGAGGACCTGGACCAGGACGACAACGGCGAAGAGCCAGCGGCAGTCAGCCGGCCCGCCAAGGACCTGCTGCGGTTCTCCGCCCCGCGCGACGCACGCCAGCTGGCCGCCTTCATCGAGCTCCGCGTCATCAACCCCGAGCGGGTCCACTGGCGGCGCGGCATCCAGGCCGCGCAGCGCTACGCGAAGGAGCACCGGGACCTGCGCGTGCCGTACGACTACCGCACCCCGGCCGACTGGGCACCCGCCGAATTCCCGCTGGGCGTGTGGGTCACCGACTGCCGCCGGCACTACAACACCGGCCGCCTGGACCCCGACCGCACCGCCCAGCTCCAGGCCCTCGGCATGGTCTGGTCGCACTTCGACACCAGCTTCGAAGAAGGACTGGCCGCGGCCGCAAAGTGGGCCGACGAACACGAAGTCGGCCTCGCCGCACCAGTGGACGCGGTAATCGGCGAGTACCCGGTAGGGCGCTGGCTGAAGAACCAACGGGCAGCCGCACGTCGGGCAGTCGAGCTCGAGCGCTGCCGCGCCGAAGGACTCCCCGAGCCGGAAGGCACCCCCGCTCCCCTGTCCGACGAGCGACGGAACGCGCTGGAAGAAATCGACCCCGGCTGGTGCCCGACCTGGAGCATCGACTGGCAGCGGACCTTCCGGCTCGCCTGGCTCCACACCAAGGCCGGAGGGACCCTGCTCGACAAGGCTGGCGTAGCCATCGCGGACGGCGAGGACCTGGGTAAGTGGGCCGCCGCCCAACGCGTCGGCTTCGCCAAACTGACCGCGCCCCAGCAGGCGATGCTCACCGGCACACTGAACATCACAGCCGCTCCGGCCAAGCGCACCCGGGCTGAGATGTGGGCCGACAACCTGACCGCCGCCCGGCAGTACCACGAGCGCGAGGGGCACCTGGACGTGCCGCGCAGCCACACCGAGCACGTCAAAGGCGAGGCCGTACGGCTGGGCGCCTGGATCAGCCAGCAGCGCGTGAAGGCCGCGCGGCTTGCACCCGAGCGCGTGAAGGAGCTGACCGACGTCGGGATGCGCTGGTCATGAAGCGACTTGAGGCCAGATCGACCGGACAGCGTGGTTCTTGACTCCCTGAGGTCATAGGGGTACCTGGTGTGATCACCCGGAGGTTACGCTTGGGACCGCACGCTAGGGGGGTGTATGCAGTACGAGCAACGTGCCTACGCGCATGTGAAGTTCCTCGGCCTGATGGCGGAACTGTATGAGAACGAGTTCGAGGACTTTTTCCACCGGTTGATGTGCTCCCGGTACCCCGACTTTCTCGACGTACGCACCGCCGGAAGCCTCGGAGACATGTCGGCAGACGGTCTCACCTTGCACTCCCGCAAGCTGTATGCCTGTTATGCCCCCCAGACGGTGAGCCCGTACAAGATCCGCAAGAAGTTCAACAAAGACCTGTCGGGTGCGCTAGCGAAGCGCAGCGGCGAGTTCGATACCTTCGTTTTTGTCCATAACGACAGGCGTGGTGTCCACCCAGAAGTGGCGTCCCTGCTGTCCACTGCAGCATCCAGCACACCGACGGTGGGCTTCCAACAGATGGGGACTCGGCGCTTGTGGCAGGAGTGCATGCAGCTCGACCAGATGACTGCCGAGGATGTACTGCGCTGCGAGATCCCGATCAAGGGAATGACCTTTGGTATCGGAATGGAGGATCTGGAGCCGCTCCTGAAGCAGCTTCAGGAGTTGCGCACCGAGTCCGACCCGCTCATGCCTCTGCCTGACGTGTCGAACGAAAAGCTGGACTTCAACCGAATCGAAGGAGCCGATCGGGAAGATCTCCGACGCGGAAGGCGGCAGAGCCACCTCGTCGATGCTTTCTACGCCGGAACGATGCGTGAGTTGGAGCATGACGAAGTGGCGGAGGGCTTTCGCCTGTACTACCAGCAGGTGCGCCGTGACTGGAGCGACCCTGAGGACGTGCTCTGGCAGCTCAAGATGTATGTCCTGGGCAACGCGCAGCCGCGGCCGAAGGTTTTGCGTGCGGCTCTGGTCGTGCTGGCTCACTTCTTCGAGCGCTGCGACATCTTCGAGGCGCCCCCCGCCGGCTGGCGCCCCGATATCGGGTTGTCTGCGTGATCACTCCGACGAAGGGCATCGCGCCTGACCGTTGCCTGCTGGCTGTAGGGGCACAGATCCTCATTCAGCTGGACGAACCACGCACTGTCAGTCAGGCGTGGTCGCGACTGAAGAGCTGGAGAGCCGGTCACAGTCACACCTCGCCGGTATCGTTCGGCTGGTTCGTTCTGGCTTTGGATGTGCTCTACACCATGGGTGCTGTCGAGCTGGTCCAGGACGTCCTCGTTGCTAGGAGTACGGATGCTGCACCGCTTGAGCGCTGACGATGCCCGGTTCAAGTCCGTGACGTTCACTGCGGGGTTGAACTTATTGGTCGCTGACACGACCGCATCCTCGGCCGACACCGACAGCCGTAACAGCGCGGGCAAGTCAAGTGTGATCGAGCTCGTTCACTTTCTCCTTGGCTCTCGAGCGACCACCAAGTCATTGGCGATGAATAAGGCCCTGCGAGGAATCACCTTCGGTCTCGACATGGACTGGCCTGGGTTGGACCAGCTCCTCGAGGTACGCAGGAGTGGCAGTCGAGCCAAAATCGTGTCGCTGAGCCAAGACGTCTTCGACGTCCCAGCCGATGTGCTCTTCCATGCCAACGGCGGCGCCGAGCTTTCGGTGGAGCAGTGGACCCGGGCGATCGAACGGGACCTGTTCGGACTGCGCGGAGATCACCCAGGTGTGAGCGGCCGCACCCTGCTTTCCTACCTGGTTCGCCGGGCCTCCTCTCACGGTTTCAATGAGCCCACCAAAACCTTCTCTCAGCAGTCCGCTGCGGAGGCATCCTCCAACCTCGCCTACCTTCTGGGCCTGGACTGGCAGCTGGTTGACGGTTACCGCGAGCTCGCGGCCCGCAAGGCGACACGTAACCAGCTGCAGAAGGCGGTCAACGACCCTGACTGGGGTCGCATCGTTGGCTCAACCGCCGACCTCCGTGGTCAGATCACATTGGCGGAGGCTCAGGTGGAGCGGCTACGCGCGCAGGTCGCCGCGTTTCAGGTTGTACCCGAGTACGAGCGGCTCAAAAACCGTGCGGACCAGGTCAGCAGGCGAATTAAGCAGCTCGCCCAGGAAGATGTGATCGACCAGCACAACCTTGAAGAGCTCCAAGCCGCGGTCACCGAGACCGCGGACGTCGAAGTGTCCTACCTGGAGCCGGCGTATCGCGAGATCGGAGTGATCCTCAGCGACCAGATTCGGCGCCGTTTTGAGGACGTCAAGACCTTCCATCATTCGATCGTCCGCAACCGGCGCCGGTTTCTCGAAGAAGAGATCGATGAGCTTACCGAGCGGCTGAGCGCGAGGCGCGCGGAACGCGCCCGCTTGGGAGAGGACCAGTCACGTCTACTGCGGGAACTGGCAGACGGGGGCGCTCTAGAGGCCCTCACAGCCCTGCAAACTGCCCTCGGCCGGGATGAGGCCGCGCTGGGTGCTCTCCGGCATCGCTTCGAAGCAGCTCAGACTCTTGAGGCGAGCGCCCGGCAAATCACTGCGAAGAGTGTGGAGCTCCAGCAGGCAGTGGACACCGACCTTCAAGAACGTCGGCAGCAAACGAACGAGGCCATCCTGCTCTTCTCTCAGTACGCGCAGCGCCTGTACGGCGAGGGTCGCGAAGCGTACCTCGCAATCGAAGCTGGTCGCAGCAGCCTGAGCATCACCCCCCGCATCGACAGCGACGACAGCCGTGGCATCAACAACATGGTCATCTTCTGCTTCGACCTGACCCTGGCCGTCCTTGCCCACCGTCACGGCCGCGGTCCCGACTTCCTCATCCATGACAGCCACCTGTACGACGGTGTCGACGAGCGCCAGATCGCCAAGGCCTTGGCGCTCGCTGTCGAAGTGACCGCGGAAGAAGACATGCAGTACATCGTCACAATCAATACGGACAACCTTGGTGTCGCTGCCCAACGCGGATTCGATCCCCGCCCCTACATACGGAGTCCCCGCCTTACCGACCACGAAGACGGCGGCCTCTTCGGCTTCCGGTTCAAAGCCGCCGGCAAGGCGTAGCACCCCCTCATAGGTACACCCGCATGAGACGACGGAACCAGGTTCAGCCAGTGGCCGCCGCGACTAAGCGGCAGCCTGACGAACTTCGTCCCGTGGACCCTTCGAGCGTGACCGCCGTCTAGCCTGGCGCACGCGTTAACTGCGACAGGACACACTCGGCGTGTGGAACCGGGCAAATCTCGCTTTCCGGCCGAAAAGCGACCCGCAAAAAGGTGGCGTCCGCGGCCGATCTCCAAGTCGCCGGTATGGTGCGACCTCGGAGCCGCTCCTGGGCCGCGAGAGCGGCGCACAGCCGATTTCAGCCCACTGGAATTGGCGATGGCCCGCCATGTGGGTGAAAAACGGAGCGTCTGTTATATGACTAAATACCTCAGTTGGCGAGTGAGCGGTTGATTTGCGGGGTTGCGTGTCCGCGTTCTTCCCAGTCGACGGGCGGTCGCGCCCGGCCAGCACTGGTCCGCCGACGCCGCGACAGAACCTGGGTGATGTGCCTGCCTGGGCATCATCGCGGCTGCCCCAGCCGATGAGGTGTGTGCCCGGCTCTACTCATCCCTACGGCCGTGCGGCAGGGCACACTGAAACAATGGTTGAAATGAGCCCAGGGCAGGCACGCCAGTTCTGGAAGGCACTGATGGACAACGCCTCCTCACTGATCACCGATGCCCACACCTTGCTGTCGGCCGGGTCGTACGGGCGGGCGCGATCTCTCACTGTCCTGGCGCAGGAAGAACTCGGTAAGGCGCTCTGGATCTACAACGTCTTCCAAAACGCCTGGAGCCGAGGCGATAAGACGCCGCGCAACGTGAATGCCCTAGCCCAGCACGGGCGGAGCCACACGAAGAAGTACCTCCAGGCCGTCGTCTTCGGCGACGAACTCGCCGAGTTCTGGGGTGACTACAGCGGCATGCGCGATCTGGGGTCGGACTACGAGTCGTGGGAGGAGGCTCACAGACAACGAGAGAAGGAAGCGGAGATCGCAGCCCGTGAGGCCAACCTCGCCAAACAGCGGGGCTTCTACGTAGACCGCGACAGCGACGGAGCTGTCCATTCTCCCCCCGCCATTCCGGCGGGGACGACGGCGGATGACCTGCGGACGGCAGCGCAGGTCATTGAGATGCTGCTCATCAGCGACCACAGCCGCATGAAGTCCAATACTGCCGTTCCGTATGACAGCACGCACCAGCAGCAGTTTCGCTTGCTGCCCGTCTCGCATCCTGAGGACTGGGGCGGCACCGATCCGGAAGCGGAGGAGGATGACCTCCTAGCTGGAGGGCAGGACCGTGAATAGTCGGTCCTGCGAGCGCCCACAGCTGCCCGCTGGCTGAGCGCTTTCAGTTGCCCGGGTGCGCGCTCGATACGGCACGGGCGCCGTCGCGGGGCTGGTGTGGTCGCACGACTACTCGCTCGTGCCGTGAGCGTGAAGGTATACCGGGTCGGCCGTTCAAGCCGCGGTTGGTTGGGAGCCGATGGTTGCAGTCACGGGGGCCCGATCATGGGTGGTTGAGGGCGATCTCGCCCGGCGCGCTGTTGGCCAGCGTGACCACGGTGTCGGCGTTGTGTCGTACCTCGTCCCATCGGCGTTGGAAGATGCAGTAGGCGATGGCATCGAGGCCGATATGGATGAGGTAAGCGTGGAGGCGCTCGCGCAGGTGGGTCGGGAGCGGCCCGGTGGCGTGCCAGTGGGCCAGCAGTTCGGCGTAGATGTCGATTGAGAGCCACTGCGGGTACCACGGCCACCAGTAGATGAGCCAGGCCGCGTCGTAGAGGTGGTCGCCGTACAGTGCGTTGCCCCAGTCGAGCACGGCGGTGACGGTGCCGCCGGCAGCGAGGACGTTGCGGCTGAGCAGGTCCCCATGGATCATGCGGCGCTCGTTGGGCAGGTACGGCGCCAGTGCGGCGAGTGCGGCCAGCCCGGCCTCCACCGGCCCTAACCCGATCTCGAAGTCGGCCAGTGCTGCCCGCCAGCCAGGTACCCGGGCCGTCTCGGTACCGATGGCCAGCAGCGCGCCCACCCAGGAGTCGTACGGTGCTCGCCCGTCCGGAGTCCAGATGCCGTAGCCGGCGGTGCCGGCAAGGTCGATCCTGCCGATGGCGTCGAGCGCGGTCAGCAGGCTCGGCAGCGTCAGCGCCACGTCGGGTGCCATTAACGAACGTGTAACCAGCCCCAAATGGCGATATTCTGCCTGGTGAGCGCGCTCTGTGCTGATCTCAAGCGTTGTCGCGGGCGCGTTCGAGGACTCGGTACACCGTCGCGCGGCTGACGCTGAACAGCTCGGCGAGGTCGGCGATCGTGTGCTCGCCGGAGGCGTGTTCCTTGACGAGGTGGGCCTGCTGGCGAGCCGTCAGCTTGGGCTGCTTGCCCTTCAGCTTCCCCTTCGCCCTGGCGACGGCCATGCCCTCGCGAGTGCGCATCCGCAGCAGGTCGACCTCGAACTCGGCGAAGGTGGCCAGGATGTTGAAGAACATCTTGCCCATCGGGTCGGCTGGGTCGTAGAGGGTGCCGCCCAGCGAGAGCTTGACGCCGCGGGCGGTGAGGGAGTCACCGATGTCGCGGGCGTCGGGCACGGAGCGGGCGAGGCGGTCGAGCTTGGGGACGACGAGAGTGTCGCCGGCACGGACGGCGGCCAGCGCCTGGTCGAGCCCGGGGCGGTCGCGGTTGGTTCCGGTAAGTCCGTGATCGAGGTAGATGCGGTCCTCTGCGACGCCGAGGCCGAGCAGGATGCCGTGCTGGGCGGTGAGGTCTTGTTCGTCGAGCGAACACCTGGCGTAGCCGATGGACTCGTTCACGGCCCCGAGTGTACGGATAGCCCCCGCTGACCGTACAGATCACCGGACACGTTAAATGAGACGGCGATCTTGCAGGTCGCGGTCTCCCGCCGAGCAAGATCGCGTCTGTTCGTTGGGGGATCCCCTAACGAACGTCT
This sequence comes from Streptomyces sp. NBC_00154, assembly GCF_026342835.1. Classification (GTDB taxonomy): domain Bacteria; phylum Actinomycetota; class Actinomycetes; order Streptomycetales; family Streptomycetaceae; genus Streptomyces. The sequence continues at coordinate 11,077 of NZ_JAPEMI010000005.1, read as the reverse complement.
CCATCGTCAAGTTCCGCCCGTCGCCGTGGATGGCGGCCCGCTCCTGGGCCGCTCACCCGCGCTAGAAGCCGCCGAAGGTGGTGGCGTCGTCGGCGAAGGCGATCAGCCGGTCGGCACCTGCATCCCGGTACCCCTCCACCTCCGCCAGCTTCCGGGCCGCCCACACGCGGTCGGAGCCGTCGAAGGTGGTGTCGTCGGCGAAGGCGATCAGCCGGTCGGCACCTGCATCCCGGTACCCCTCCACCCCAGCCAGGTGCTCGGCCGCCCACACGCGGGCGGAACGGTGGAGGGTGACGTCGTTGGCGAGCTGGGCGAGAAGTTGGGCAGCGCGGTCCCGGTACCCCTCCACCCCGGCCAGGTTCGCGGCCACCCACACGCGGTCGGAGCCGTCGAAGGTGGTGGTGTCGTTGGCGAGGGCGATCAGCCGGTCGGCACCTGCATCCTGGTACCCGTCCACCTCGGCCAGCTTCCGGGCTGCCCGCACGCGGTCGAAGCCGCCGAAGGTGGTGGTGTCGTCGGCGAGGGCGATCAGCCGGTCGGCACCTGCATCCCGGTACCCCTCCACCTCGGCCAGCTTCCGGGCTGCGCGCACGCGGTCGGAGCTGTCGAGGGTGGTGTCGTCGGCGAGCTGAGTGAAGAGCTGGGCACCTGCATCCCGGTACCCCTCCACCCCAGCCAGCTTCCGGGCTGCGCGCACGCGGTCGGAGCTGTCGAGGGTGGTGTCGTCGGCGAGCTGAGTGAAGAGCTGGGCACCTGCATCCCGGTACCCCTCCACCCCAGCCAGCTCCCGGACCGCCCGCACGCGGTAGAAGCTGTCGAAGGTGGTGTCGTTGGCGAGGGCGATCAGCCGGTCGGCACCTGCATCCCGGTACCCCTCCACCCCAGCCAGCTCCCGGGCCGCCCACACGCGGGCGGAACGGTGGAGGGTGACGTCGTTGGCGAGCTGGGCGAGAAGTTGGGCAGCGCGGTCCCGGTACCCGTTCACCCCGGCCAGGCCCTTGGCCGCGAGCACGCGGCACCAGCCGTCGAAGGCTTTGTCCTGAGCGAAGCGGGTGAGTTGTCTCGCGGTGGGTGCGGTGCGGAGGCTGGTCCTCAAGGCCACCTGCTCTACGAGGAAGCCGCAGGCGCGCTCTCCCGCCTGACGAGTGAGGGCTTCGATTCTGTTGGTCGTCTCGGCTGCCATGCCGCCGGGGCAGGTGAGGAGAGCGTCGAGGAGGAAGCCCAGGTAGGACGGTTCGGTGGCTGGAACCTGGGACTGCCCTGGAGGAAACAGCTCGTCGAGGAGTTCGGCGCGCGCCTGTTCGTCTCGTGTGGCGTGGCGGGCGGCGTGGTATTCGAGGAAGGTCTGGTGGGGGAAGCCGAGGCCATCCGCGTGGTGGACCAGCAGGCCGGTATGCCGGAGAAGGTCCTCCAAGAACGTTTCCCAGCGCTTCGGGCGCACCCTGTCGGGGCAGTGGACGGCCTCGTGCGATGCCAGTGCCTCGGTTACTGGGATCTGCTGTCCTGTGAGCGATTGGTGGGCCAGGTAGTCGATCAGCTCGGGCAGCCGTTCGTGAACCTGCCGTGCGGCAGCGTCGGTCGCCTTGCGTGCCCGCGGACTCTGGAGCTGTTGTGCGAGGCGCTGGATCGCTTCTTCGTGGCTGTCTGCGACACGCTTGTTCTGGTTGTTCTCATAGAGCAGGTCGGTAAATGCCTCATACACCGCGGTGCGGCCGTCGGGCAGCGGACGTTCGGGGTCGGCGAGATAGAGCTGGCAGAGCATGAACACCATCAGCGGGGTGCGGGCCAGCTCGACCAGGGAGGCGTCGCGGAGCGCGCCGGTGAACTGATGGGCACGGCGGGTGGCCTCCTCCTGTGGCCACCGGGTGCTGAAGTACTTTTCGACGTAGGTGCGCAGATCATCGGTGGTGAAGGGCTGCAGTTCGTAATGCGGCGCCGCACCGCCGAGGACGTTGAGTTCGTTTTCGGTCAGGGGGCGGGTGGCCACGACGCACCGGTACAGCGGTGGGTCTTGCGTGACAGCGTTGGCGAGCTTCTGCAAAACGGCGCAACGCTCGTCCGCGTTGGGAAGCTCGTCGAGGTCGTCGACGAGCACCTGCCAGTGCGCCCCGGTGCACGGCCGCTCAAGGAAGCGGGCCCTGGTTAGTTCCGGGTGCCGCCCATACCGGGAGAGCTTTCTGGTGGCGGCGGCGAGCGCATCGGGTACCTGCGTCTCCTCCCCGGCGAGGGCGCGTGCGCTCACCCAGATCGGGACTGCCGGAGAGGACTTCCGGGCGGTCTGCGTGCTGCCGAGCCATACACTGGCCGCGTCGCGTAGCCACGTGCGCAGCAGAGTGGACTTGCCGCCTCCCGGGCCGGCGATGAGCACGCACAAGCGATCGGCCTTCAGGAAGACTGCTTCAGCGGGCTCGGCGGCAGAGCCGTCGCGGGGCACGTGCCCGTCCCGGGCCACAGGCCGACTGCGCTGGCGCACGTAGACCTCGGGCAGGGAAGGCGGGCCAATCTGGCCGGGAATGCCCGGATACGGGTGCTGCTGGGCGGCCTTCCAGACGGCTTCAAGGTAGCCGCGTACCTCCTCGTCCAGGCTGGTCCCGCGCTGGGCATCCTCGTGGAGCTTGTACCAGTGGTGGCGGAGCCTGCCGACAGACGGCTTGTCGCGGAGCTGCCCGGTCCATTCCAGCATGACGGCGACCATGGACCACAGATCGTCGAAGTCCTGCGGCACGCTGGGCTCCTTCGAGCCCCTCTGTTTGGGGAACCAGTCGTTGACCGTCTGAGGGGACAGGTCTGCGCCGCTTTCCTTGCGCGGCCAGGGCACGTCCTTTGGGCGGCCTGCAGCTGTCCGTCGGCGCCTGTTAGCCTCCTCGACCGCGGCCTTCTGTGTCCTCTCCGGCTGGCGCAGCTCACGCAGCTCGGCGTGGAGCTGTCCGAGTTGCGCCGCCAGAGCTTGGCGTCCCGCGGGCTCTTCCATCGTGCTCACTTCCTCCCTTTCCGCTTGGGGGCTGATCCGATCCGGCGTGATCCGGCGACCCAGGACCGGACGGCGCTGTGACCTGGGGGCTTGCGGCCGGAAATCCGGCGATCCGATATCCATGGCCGACCCTCGGGGGTGGTGGCGAGGGTGCTCGTGGCCGCCTCGTCCGGGGCGGGTAAGGCCGCTAGGGAGAGGACTGACACATGGACATCTGGTGGGCGGCGGTGCTGCTGGCCGGGTTGGTGATCCTCGCGAGCGCCGCGGTGACCATCACCTGCCTGGCGCTGAAGGGCACCGCTTCGCAGGACCGCGCCAGCATCCTGCGGGCCGTCGCGGAGGTCGTGCGGGCACTGCGCGGACGCCGATGACGGACCAGATATTGCGGCCCACCGCCTCGCCGTCATCGGCCCGCTCCCGCGGGGCCGATGGCGAGGCGGGATGTGAGGTCGAGCCTGACTTCGCCGTAGGGGCGCACGTGGGACCAGAACAGCGGGGTCAGGCCGTGGCGGTCGGCGGGGGCCGAGCAGCTCGGCCCAGGTGGGCTCGGCAAGGACGTCCTGGAGCATCAGCGTGTTGACGTACACCAGCGACGCCTGGAGGATCTGCAGGCACAGCGCCGCCATCTCCACCTCTTCGCGCTGGTTGGAGGAAATCTCCCCGCCCTTGCCGTAATAGATCACCGCGTTCGCCGCGTTCCAGGACTCCACCACGTTCAGTCCCTCCTCGATCTCCCGTTGGAGGTCCCGGTCGAGGAGGTAGCGGGCGACGAACAATGTGCGCTGGGCGCGGCCGATCTCCAGCATCGCCTGGTAGGCCGGATGGGAGGCGGCCCGGGTGAAGCGGGACAGGATCGCCTCGGTGGAGGCGGTGCCGGTGCGGATCGCGGTGGCGTACTTGATGACCTGGTCGTAGTTGGCGTTGATGACGTCCCAGCGGATCGGCCGGGTCAACGCCGCCTGAAGATTCGGGTAGGCGCCGGGCTCGCCGGCGGTCGGCCGGTACAACCGCACCCGGTTGATCTGCTTGATCCGCGGCAGCAGGTCCACGTTCAGCAGCCGCGTGATCCCAAAGCCAATTTCGGACTGGCCATGGCTGTCTACATAGTTGCCCTCGACGCTCATCGTGGTGCCGTGCCGGATGGCGCCCTCGACCATCGCCGCGACCTCCGAGGCGGAGGCCCGCAGCGTCTGGGAGTGCACCACCACCGACCCCCGCTCGACGTGCCAGTACACCAGGATGCCGCGGCCGCCATAGCGGGAGTGCCACTCGGTGAACAGGTTCTGGTCCCACGAGCGGAAGTGCGTGGAGTCCGAGGCCACCGCCGTCGACCCGGCGCCCCACAGCCCCGCGTCGCGGGCGGCGAAGGTGGCGTTGGCGATCTCGATGGCGATCTGCCGGGCCGCCTCCGGGGTCAGGTGGCGGCGCCGCACGTAGCGGATCTCCTCCTCGGTGTGGCCGTGTGCACCGCCGGCCACCGACCGGATCCCCGTGTTGGTCCCGTAGGCGTAGATCGCAAGCATCAGCCGTTCGGCCAACACCTCGGGCGCCAGGTGCCCGCTGCCGGCCACCGAGGCGACTGCGTTCAGGCAACCGGTCCGCAATACCGCTTCCTTGAGCATGTCGATCAGCGGCACTGCGTTCCAACGGCGGCTCACCTCGTTCTTGACCCGGCGCAGGTTGCGCGGCTCCTCCTGCGCCTCCGGCGCGTTGAACTTGATCGCCCCGGCCTTGCGCTCCTTGACCTCCACCCAGTCCAGCTCCGGCAGGGCTTCATCGAGGTCGGCCAGGGCCTGCTCCATCTCCTCCCGCAGAGACGTGGTGAACACCGCCGGGTCCAGCGGCTTGCGCAGCTCTCCGTAGTGCTCGGTGCGGCGGGCCTCGAAGTCCTTGGGCAGGTCCTCGTCCGGGTTGCGCCATCGCCCGGCGCCGACCACCCACACCTCCTTGCACCGCAGTTGCTCACGCAGGGCCTGGAAGGTGGCCACCTCATAGACCATGCGCACGATCCGGCGTCGGCCCCGCTTGTCCGCCCGGTGCACCAGCTCCGCCCACTGCCCGGTGGTGCCGCGGTGCTCCGGAGCGCTCTCCCCGAGCGGGTAATAGGTGGTATTCCCTGCCTTCGCGTACCGCTGCACGAGGTCCAACGCGTCAATGACCGGGCGGTGCGCGGAGTTGTTGGAGCGGAACTCCAGCACGCCCAGCAGCTCGATCAGGCCCTTGCGGTAGTGGTTGGTGTAGGACGCCTTCAGCGTGGTCTGCACCGTCCGCCGATACACCGGCCCCTTCGTCTTGTACTCGTGCACCAGCTCCTTCAACGTCTGCTCGCCACCCCGCACAGCGGGGAAGACCACCTCGCGCACCTCGCCGTCCGGCGCGGCCAAGGACGCCTCGGCGATGGTGAACAGAATGTTCTCCTTGCCAGACACCCGCTTGAAGGCGTTGATCAGCTCGTTCGTCACCTTCTGCTCGGCGCGTGCGCCGATCCGGTGCACCGTGGCGATCAGCAGGTCCACCAGCGAGTCGGTGACCTCGCGCGCCCGCTCCACCAGCAGCGCGGACAGCAGGGTCACGGCCGCCTCGTCCGACCGGCGGCGCAGGTGAGACGGCGATTCGACGGCCGCCCGCTGCCGCCAGGAGGCCAGCACCTTCGGCGCTACGTCTGCGAACAGCAACGAGGGCAGGCTGATCGCCCGGATCGCGGTCAGCTTGCGGATCTCCCGCAGCATCGACTCCAGGCTGACGTTGCCCGGCATCGCCTTGGCCAGAGCCAGCACCCACTCACCGTCCTCTGCCGCGGCGCCGTCCTGCTCCACCTCGGCATCGTCAGCGGCCGCTACCAGGGCGAGGACCCTGGCCCGCACCTCCGCCGTCAGCCGCGCAGCGATGCGCGCGAACCAGGTCTCCTCCGCGGTGTGCAGGGCCGAGCGGACCATCCGGGTGATCCGGTCCGGCGTCGGCGGCTCGATGGATTCCTCGCGGCAGTGCTTCAGCAGTTCCTCGCGCACCCGGTCGGCATTCCGCTCCGCGTGCGCGACATTGGCCGCCAGCCAGGCCGTCAGCTTCTCCGCGTCCTGCACCGAACACACCCGGAACCCCAGGTGCTCACGTATCTGCGCACGGTGGTACTCGATCGTGCTGCCGGTCCACTGGTAGGAGTCGAACTCCGCAGCCGGCATCTTCATCTGCCTGGAGATGAAGGCGACCACCTCATCCGGGAGCTCCGCCCGGCCCCGGGGGAACCGTCCGTGCTGCGTGTAGTGCTTCAGCAGCAGCGCGAAGCCCAAACGCGTCGCACCGCGCTTCCCCGCGACAAGCTCCAACTCGTCATCGAGCACCGTCCAGTGCTCGACCAGCTCGTCCATGCCCACCGGCTGCCGGCCCATGGCTGCACATCATGCCGGAGATCCCCTGGTCAGAACGGCCACTCCAGTAAAGATCCACCCGGTTTGGGGCTGGTGGCGATCCTGCAGGCTTGTTCCGTACCCAGCGGGGCTGACGGCTCGTTGGCCAGGACAGTAGCGGCCGTCTTGGCGTTCCCGGTCGCGGGTGGGGTGTGGAATGTCGATGCAGCCGTGGCCGTGGCCGAAGGTGCCCGAGCTGACAGCGCAGGTGGCGCGATCGGTCGCAGCACGGGGCCCGTACCCGCTGGCAATGCGAGTACGTGACGAGCTGGGCGAGCTGTTCGCGGACGCCGAGTTCGCCGAGGCGTTCGGAGCGAGAGGACGGCCGGGCTGGTCACCGGGCCAGCTGGCGCTGGTGACGGTGCTGCAGTTCGCTGAGAACCTCACCGACCGGGCGGCGGCGCATCGGGCGCGGTACAGCATGGACCTGAAGTATGCGCTCGGCCTGGAGCTGGACGATCCCGGGTTCGACGCCTCGGTGCTGTCCGGGTTCCGCACGCGACTGGTCGAGCACGGGATGGAGGAGAAAGCTCTCGACCTGCTGCTGACCGCGCTCAAGGACCGGGGCCTGGTGAAGGCGGGCGGCCAGCAGCGCACGGATTCCACCCGCGTGCTGGCGGCGGTACGCGATCTGAACAGGCTGGAGCTGGCCGGGGAGACGCTGCGGGCCGCGCTGGAGGCGCTGGCCTGCGCGGCACCGGACTGGCTGGCCGAGGCGGTGCCCGTACGGGAATGGGCCGAACGCTACGGCCCGCGGACCCACTCCTGGCATCCGCCGGCTTCTACGAGCAAACGTGAGGAGATGGCCCTGGTCTACGGCCGGGACGGGTTTGCAATGCTGGAGGCGGTGCACGCCCCTGACGCGCCGGCCTGGCTGCGCGAACTCCCGGCGGTGCAGGTCCTGCGCACAGTGTGGACGCAGAACTACCACCGCACCGTGACCGGGGCCGGGACGGAGGTGAAGCGGCGGGAGAGCGGAGACCTCCCGCCCGGCAGGGTGCGGCTGGCCTCCCCGTACGACACGGACGCGCGCTACGGCCTCAAGCAGGGCTCCTGGTGGACCGGGTACAAGGTCCACATCAGTGAGTCCTGCGATGAAACCGATGACCGGGACGCGGCCACCGGCCAGGCGATGATCCCTGGAGCTGACGGACCGCCGCCGCGCCAAATCACCAGCATCGCGACCACCGACGCCACAGTGACCGACGCGGAGATGACCGAACCGGTCCATCACATGCTCGCCGCCCGTGATCTTCTGCCCGCCGAGCACTTCCTCGATTCCGGTTATGCCTCCGCCGAGTTGATCGTGGGCGTGAAGAAGAACTTCGGGGTCACCCTGGTCACTCCGGTCCTGCTGAACAGCTCACCCCAGGCACGTGGCGGCGCCGGGTTCGACCGCACCGCGTTCACCATCGACTGGGACAAGCGGCAGGCCACCTGCCCACGCGGGGACACCAGCACCTGGTGGAGCCCCGCCACGCAGCGCGGCACCAAGGCCATCGTCATCAAATTCGACAAGGAGACATGCCGCCCCTGCCCGGTGCGCAACCAGTGCACCCGCTCGAAGACCGGCGGCCGGACTCTCTCCCTGCAACCCCGCGAGCTGCAAGAATCCCTCGACCATGCTCGCCTTCAACAGGCCGACGAGCAGTGGCGAGCCAAGTACGGAACCCGCGCGGGCGTGGAGGGAACCATCCACCAGGCCATCGCGGTCACCGGGATGAGACGTTCCCGCTACCTCGGTCTCCAGAAGACCCATCTGGAGCACGTCTTCTCCGCCGTTGCGCTCAACCTCATTCGGCTCGATGCCTGGTGGAACGGCCACCCGCTCGACCGTACCCGCGTCAGCCACCTTGCCCGCCTCGACCTCTCCCTCGCCGCGTGATCCGAGTAGAGCCAGCAGGATCTTCACCAGCCGCAAACGGCAGTGATCAGTCCTCTGACCTGGAGGGTCAGGGCAGTTCGGCCGTGCTCGGGGAAGACGACACGGTATGCGGCTGAGATGCTGGGGCCGGGGTCGGGGATGTGGGCCCGCTGCGGTGAATCCATAGGAGGGCTCCTGCCAGCAGCACTGTGCCTCCCAGCAGCCAGGGCAGCGGGCCTGAGGGAAGGGCCCCAATGATCAAGCCGGTGAGAGCTCCCATCAGTTGCTGGGCGAGGGACTGGACGGACAGCGCGGTGGCGCGACCCGAACTGGCGACACGGCGGTGCAGGAGGTCGTTCTCGCTCGGTCCCGCTATGCCGAGCCCGAGGTAGACCAGGCCGTAGCCGATGGCCGCGAGGACCGTGGAGCCCACTGTCGTGAAGGCTGCGGTGGCCCCGAGCAGAAGCAGGCCGCTCGCGCTGGTGCCGAGGCTCGCCATGACTGCACGCTCGCCACTGCCCGCAAGCCGGGCGGCCAGCGGTGCGAGGTGGCTGCCGATCCCGGAGCAGACGAATCCAGCGCAGGCGAGTGCGGCGAAGAGCACCGCCCCCGACTCCGATGCGCCGGTGAGGGTTGCGGCACGGCCTGGCGTGAGCAGTTCGATAGCGGCCAGGGCGCTGCCGGCGGCCGCTGCGGTGAGGAGTACCCGGCGGACCAGCGCGTCGCGGCCCCCGAACCGCAGTCCGCCCATGACGGTGGCCGGGATGCCTCGGAGTACCTCGCGCAGGCTGGTCCTTGGCCGGGGCGGCTCGGGCAGAGCAGTCAAGACGTACAGGACGAAGGCGATCTCGACCGCCGCGCCCAGCAGCAGCGGGACGGAAAGGGGCAGCACCAGATCGGAAGTTGCCTTGCTCATTCGGGCGCCGAGGTCGGGCCCGAGTCCGAGCAGCCAGGGAAGGGCACCACCGAACAGGGTGCCGGTTGCGAGGGCGGCGGATGTCGCGGAGCCGCCGCGGGCCAGTCCGGTGCGCAGGTCTGCGTCGGGTCCGGAGTGCGCGTGGACGGTGTCGACGTACCACGCTTCGGCCGGTCCGCTGGACAGGGCACGGCCTGCGCCCATCAGGGCCATGCCGAGTCCGAGCAGCCAGGGAGTAGTTCCCAGGCCTTGGAGGGTTAAGGCGGCCAGGTTCAGAAGGCCGGCGGCAGCCAGCACCACACGGCGTCCCAGGACGTCGGACAGTCCTCCGGTGGGCAGTTCCAGCGCGGCGGCCGTGAGGGAGTGCGCGGCGAAGAAGCCCGCGATGGTCACCATGGGCATGCCTCGCTCGGTGAACAGCAGGATCAGCGGAGCGATGGTCAGTCCTAGCGGCAGCCAGAACAGAACGCAGACCGTGACGTAGCGGCGGCGTGCGGTGCGTATGTCCAGTGGCCCGGTCATGACGCGTCCTGGGCATCTGTCCCTGCCGGGGCAGAGGTGTCCGGCTCAGAGCCGGCGTCGCGCGGAGCCAGGGGCAGCCCGGCGGTGAGGAACATGACCTGCACTGCGCGCGGATCTCCCGCATCGCGGGTGGTCAGTTCCTCCAGCTTCCGGTCGAGCACCTCGCAGAGCTCGGTGAGCGACTCGGGGGTCAGGCGGGGCATCAAGTCGCCGATCCCGGAAGGCTCCACCCACTCCTGGCCCAGCCGCCCGTCGGCGATGTCGGCCTCGTGCCGGGCGAGAGAAGCCTCCAGGTGCTCAATCTGGGCCCTGCGGGACAAGCTGACATGGGCGCGGCTGCCCGGTGTGGCTTGCATTGCCTTGTTGCTCCAGGAGGTCAGGGAGTGCACCGATCGCCAGCGGCGCTCCCGCCCGTCACGGTGCTCGGCCTCGGCGACGAACGCGTACTTCGCCAGCACCCGCAGGTGATAGCTGGTGGAAGCGGATGACTCCCCGGCCTTGACCCCGAGTTCACTCGCGGTGGCCGGGCCGTCCTGCCGCAGCATCCCGAGCAACCGGATACGAAGCGGGTGCGTGAGTGCCTTCAGGGCTGCTGCGTCCTGCTCGGGATCGAGTACGCGTTTCTGCTCTTCGCTGACCATGACGGGAGAGTAGGGCGAACCAGAGATTTTCCAAAAGTATTTTTGCAGAAATTCTTTTGGAAAGTTGGCTGGTAGTCCGTGTCACCGGCACCGCGTCGGTAACCGGACTAGACAAGATCACCGCCGTTTGCGGCTGGTGACGATCCTGCTGGTTTTGCTCGGTCACGCGGCGAGGGAGAGGCCGAGTCGGGCAAGGTGGCTCGCATCGCCAGCGGGTACGGGCCCCGTGCTGCTATTCCACACCCCACCCGCGACCGGGAACGCCAAGACGGCCGCTACTGTCCTGGCCAACGAGCCGTCAGCCCCGCTGGGCACGGAATAAGCCAGCAGGATCGGTGACACGGTTGTTACCGGCACCCGCACGTCGGAAGCGGACAGGTCGTCGAACCCGGTCCCGTGCGCGCGGGCCGAGATCGCATACTGCCAGGCGTCGACCATGCCCCTCGCCAGCACCGGCGGGACCGGCAGGTTGGGTCCTGCAAAGCGGGCGGCAAGCTCGTCCTTGGCGAAATCCGTACCGTGCGCGCCGATACGCAGTACCACCTCCACGTCGTCGATGGTCAGCTCAAACGCCTGAGACCAGGCGCCGGCCGCCAGCGGCTGTGGTTCGGTCGCGCGCCCCCCGAAAGTCGTGCGCACCATCCGTCGGACCAGATCCGGCGGCACGGCGGAGGTAGGTTCGGTAGGCATCCGAGCATGTTAGTGCCGTGACTGTGAACGATCGATCCGGTCCTGGGCCCGCAGGAACGAGGCCTAGCT
>NZ_JAPEMI010000003.1 GCF_026342835.1 Streptomyces sp. NBC_00154 | reverse complement strand
GAACGCTGGCGTGCAATCACAGGCGCCCATCTGGTCGCGCTGGTCCGCGCCGGGGCCAAGTTCGAGAACGGCGTCCTGGCCGAGCGCCACGGGAACATCACAGCCGCGTGACCTGGCAAGCCCTATGCTGCGGAGATGATCAAGCCGATTGAACTCGTCATATTCGACTGCGACGGCGTGCTGGTCGACAGCGAACGCATCGCCGCACGTGTCCAGGTCGCCCTCGGAGCGGAGCTGGGGTGGCCGCTCACCGAGGATGAGGTCGTCGACCGGTTCATTGGGCGTTCGCATGCCGCCATCCGCGAGCAGGTCGCTGCTCGGCTCGGCGAGGAGACGGCCACGATCTGGTCGGACCGGTTCGAGCAACTCCACGGTGAGGCCGTGGATGCCGGGCTCGCCCCCGTCGAGGGCCTGCCGGAAGCACTCGACGCGCTCACCCTGCCGATGTGCGTGGCCTCCAGCGGCTCCCACGACAAGATGCGGCACACCCTGGGTCGCACCGGCCTCTACGAACGCTTCGCAGGCCGCATCTACAGCGCCACCGAGGTCTTCCGCGGCAAGCCCGCACCTGACCTGTTCCTGCACGCTGCCAGGCAGATGGGCGTCGATCCCGCGGCCTGTGTGGTGGTCGAGGACAGCCAGCCCGGCGTCCATGCCGCCCGCGCCGCCGGCATGCGAGCCTTCGGCTACGCCGGCGGACTGACCCCGGCGGCACGGCTCGAAGGCCACGAAACCGTCGTCTTCCACGACATGCGCAAATTGCCCGCCCTCATCACCGAGCGGTAGTCACCACCTCGCCACCCACAAGAATTGACAATTGCTCCCGCTCCTCCCGCTCCCCCTCCGGCGCAAAGAACGACTTCTCCGGAGCACCGCACGGTCACGCTGTCGCCCTCCGTGCTGTACTCCACGCCCGTGCAACGGTCGCCGTCCAGCGCCACCCGGTACACGAGGGCGTCGGTCACAACGTGGAGGTTGGGACGGTCCATCGCCGGCCGGAGGTAGGCCGTGACGCCGTCCTGCCGCGTGCCGTCGGCAATGCTCAAATCAGTCCAGCCGAACCCCTCCTGCAGTCCACCGGAGAGATCCTCCGCCTCGGTATACCCGGCCTCCAGCGTTGCCGCCAGAAATGCCCGGGCCACCGGATGACGTTCGACAGCGGGGCCCACCCTCAACGGTGCGACGACCTCAGCAGGGTTGGCCAGGCGGGCGGAACCGCCATGGCTTCCAGCGGCTGGCTTCCGCCTGCCTCCAGCAGCAACACCCGCGCGTCACTGTCCTCTGACAGGCGCGCAGCGACCACGCATCCAGCAGATCCGGCTCCGACGACCAGGTAGTCGAACTCGGTTACGGATGCCACGACCAGCGCCGCCTCTCTCACCCGTTTAAAGTGCAAATGGGAGAAAATGGACTCGTTAGAAGTCTCCCCTCAACCGATGCGAGCTGCAACCATGCCGACGGCACCATGCGCAGACCGCCGCCTTCACCACGAGTGATGGCGTGCCCGGGTTTGCCGTGATGCGTCGCCCCTCGCCAGGGCGCTCCCCTGAGCGGTCCGGGGAGACCTAGAGTCAAGCGTCTGTCCGACCTGTCGCGCGGCCACCAGTGCCTCCTCGTCCTGGAGAGCTACTCAAGCTGTAGCTCTCCGCCGCCCAGGAAGCCATTACCGCAGCCCTCGCTGGGCTCGGGATGGCGGCGCGCGCAACGCCGACGAGCGGCAGGCGGAGACACCACGTGACGCTGCGCGGTCGGCCTCGCTTCAGAGGTCGTGCTGTCAGTAGACGTCGCGGACGTAGCGCTTGTCCGTGGAGAGGCGCCTGACGTAGGCGGTGGCTTCGTCGTTGTCCATGGCGCCGTGGGTGGCGGCAATGTCCTTGAGTGCCTGGTCGACGTCCTTGGCCATGAGAAGGCGTCAATGAGCGTCCCGGCTTTGGAGCGCGTTTCTCGAACGACCCCACAGACCCTGTCGCGTTCGCCGTCCCTCTCGTATCGGCGGGCATGATCTCGCGGGAGCGCGCTGGCGCCGCACCGGTCGCAGACCGCCATAGGCGGGCCCAACCTCGCCGGAAAGCACGAGCACGACCCGGAGCACGCGCCTACCTCGTCGCTTCCGCTTCGGCGACCGGATCTCCGGCGCGGCCCTGGGCGGGTTCGCCGCATAGGGCTGTCACAAACGGGGAGGCCGTCCTGTCCTTGCTGTGGACAGTCTCAGTCCCTGTTTGGAGAAATATATGAGCGCTGAGCACGCGCACCTGCCCTCGGGCGTCGAGGTGATCACGACCCTGCCGGAGGCGGCGGCCCGGATCCCGGCTGGCGCCGAGGCCAGAACCATCCGGATCACCCTGCCGCCCGGTGACCCCGGCGCGCCGCCGCACCGGCACCCCGGGCCGCTCTTCGGCTACGTGACCCAGGGTGAGATTCTCTTCGAGCTGGAGGGGCAGCCGCCCCGGGTGCTCAGGGCCGGTGACGCCCTGTTCGAGCCCGGGGGCGACGTGATCCACTACCAGGGCGCCAACAACCTTTCGGACGCGCAGTCGCAGCTGGTGGTAACCATGTTCGCGCCGCCGGGTACCCCGGTTCTGACCGTGGTCAGTGCGGAGGAGCTGGCCGAACGACGACACCGACGGGTTACCCAGTCATGATGACCACCAGTATTCCGGCCCTCCTCACGGCCCCGGCCTGCTGACAACGTCGACGAGCACCAGGAGCACGAAGGCCCGTACCGTTGGGTGCGGGCCTTCGCCGTGTGTGCGACATCCGTGAGTTGCACTGAAGCCCCGCTGAGTTGTTGCCGCTGTGGCCAGGGCGCTCGCCGCAGGCCGCAGGCGGCTCCTTGAGCTACTGGAATCACCGCCCTTTCCGGCGGTCCCCGCGCTTTTGGCCATCACGTAATCGCGGTCAGAGCCAATTTCAAACGGTTTCAGCAGTTTCTCGGCGGCGATGTTCTGCAACTGCTGCTCCGATGCGCCCGAGGGCCTGGGCGTCGAACAGACGCGAGACGTATGTCGGCGGGAGGTGCTGGGTGATGAGTCGCAGGCGTCCGTCGTTCGAGGCCCCCGGCGCCCGCCCGGAACCTAACAGGGGCTGCCGAGCTCCTAACGTCCTGTCGGCGCTGAGACGCGGTCCGTTTCGGTGCACAGCTCACCCCCGGTGTGACCGTGCCGCGCGGCGGGTCGTCGGTGGTGTACCGCGTGGTGCACAACCGTCCCCACGGACATGCGAAGAGGGACTTGAGCGCAGCTCCCTGACGATGGCAGTAGCCCTCCGGCTGCCCGCTCCTTCCGTCCAGCCGACCTGGTATCGGCAGCAAGACCCGGACCTCGGCCCATTCGGCGTCCGTCACGTGCGAGGGGTAACGCAGAACGCGTTGCGGACGGTCGGCCGCATTACTTTGCACGAGCGCGAGACAATCACGCGGCAGGGCAACTGAGTTGCACTCGGCGGGCAGCAGCGCGAAAGACTGCGATACATGGCCTCCTGTTGCTCGCATGGATTCGAGACCCATGAGCTGTGCGGGAGGTACTACCTTCATGCACGACCAGCAGGCCACTGCATCAGCAACCGGACCAGATCGTCGACGTCATGTGTCCCGGGCTGGACAGAGCACCAATGGCGGACCACTGCCCGCCAGCCCAGAAGCAGTAAGTAGCGGACTCGTCGTAGCTTGGCCGATGAAGGGGGTGTTGGTCTTATTTATCACGGACTTGACGGACCAACTGAAAAGAACCACCGAATCACAATTATAGGGACGTCGTGTTGCTCCCCACCGAAGTTGGGTGCGGAGCAGAGCCCCCCATTCAACATTTGGGCTGTTCGATATCCGCCTCTCCACCAGAGGTCAGGGTCAAGCGGAGACGGGCCGTACGCGTCCGGCCGGACCATATTCGTCCGGCCGAACCGTACGCCCTGGCTCAGCCGAACTGGCCGACCTGGTAGCTGCCGGCCGGCTGCTGGTTGATGATGTTGATGCGGTTGTAGCTGTTGATGATGGCCACGAGAGACATCAGCGCGACGAGTTGCTCCCCATCGAAGTGCTTCGCGGCGTTCGCCCAGGCCTCGTCGGTGACCCCACCGGCCGCGTCAGCGATCCGGGTGCCCTGCTCGGTCAGCTCCAGCGCGGCGCGCTCGGCCTCTGTGAAGACCGTCGCCTCGCGCCAGGCGGCGATCAGGTTGAGCCGCACCGAGGTCTCCCCGGCGTGGGCGGCCTCCTTGGTGTGCATGTCGGTGCAGAAGCCGCAGCCGTTGACCTGGCTGGCCCGGATCTCCACCAGATGCTGAATGGTGTCCGGCAGCGCCGAGTCCGCCAACACTTTGCTGGCCGAGACGAGGTGCTTCAGCACCTTGGCCGCGAGGGGACTGCTGTAGTAGTTGAGACGCGATTCCATGGGAACTCCTAACCCAGTTGCAGATACACAACAGTGACCGGGTAGCCCGGCAAAGTGTGACGCCAAGGGCTTTGTGATGTGGGTCTCCGTGACCATGCCGTCGATCGGAGGCGGTCCTCGCGGATCGCGCGTACTCCTCTCGCGCGATCCGCGGACATGTCCGCCGACGGGGCATCCGTGCGGTCATTCTGCAGGCCGTCGACCAGGTTGGATACCGCCTGCGGCAAAGCCGCGCAAGAGGCCGCCCGCCCGGTTTCGATGCCGACGCTCATAGACTGCGCATCGCTGTCGAGCGATGCATCAACCGGCTCAAGCAGTGGCGCGGCTGTTCATGCAATGGACGCGGCGCTGACCGAGGAGAGGCGACTTTCAGTCGTAGAAGAACAGCTCAAGGTCCTCGACGGACCCTGGCCCTGTGAGGAAGCCTTCGGCCTTCGCGATCTCGTCTTCTGGTGGCAGCTCGCCCTTCAGGAGCTGCTTCATCCAGATCTCTCCTTGCTCGCCGACCGCGTAGATGCCAGACAGCAGCTCGTCCATGCCCGCAGGGTGCGGCGGGCGGCGTCCGGTGACTGGTTGGAGCACCCACCCGCCTGACCGGGCGGCGAGCCGCAGCACCCCGGCCCAGTTCGCGATCCTCCCGATGCGTACATGCCACGAGTCCTCGGTGAACGGGGCCATCCGTCCACCATGGAGAGGGTTGGTGGCGGCCCTGATGTCCTTCATCACATGTCGTTCCACGGCATCACGGACCCAGCGCCCTTCCTGCGCTTCCTCGATGGCGGCGTGCCACCACTCCCATCCGCTGTTGAGCCGGCCCGCGAACGCACCCATGCCGCCAGGTTTCCATGCACGACATCGCAAGCCTTCAGGGGGTCGCCGATCAGTTGATCAACTCGTAAAAGAGATTCGCTCTCATGCTCCACACTTTGCTACCCGCCGAGGACGGCGATCTGAACGGACGTTGATCCGCCGGTCGACCGGGAGTCACTGACGGAGGGTGGCCCGCCGGGCGGCCGTCACCCCTCGATCAGACGGTAGTGACCACTTGCCCGTACGTCAGACGTGGGGAGCGTGTGAACCATGCGTTCTCGCCCGGCCTGCCGATGCTGACGACGGCGAGACCCGAGTGCTCGCCGTCCCTGAGGAACTCCTTGCCGATGCGTTCGGCGTCGAATCCGGCCATCGGTCCGGCGGCCAGGCCGGCGGTGCGGATGCCGATGATGAAGTAGCCGGCTTGGAGGAGCGCTGAGCTTCGCGGACCGCTCGCGCACCGCACGCTCGGCGAAGAGGCCCGTGGCCTGTGAGAAGTGCGGGCACTGGGTGGGCAGTTCCTCGTAGCGCGCGAGACGGGTCCCGCATTGCAGGCAGGGCAGGCGCCATCCAGGACGTGCCACGAGGGCGAGCGCGGCTGCGAGCGTGGGCTCGGGCGCTGCGCACTCTGCGTTCGGGGCTTCCGTTCGCTGACAGTCCACAGACCTTGCCGCAGACCCCGTCCTGCCCGACGGCGTGACCCTCCGCCGTGTCACCGTCCGGTCCGACCCCCAGCGCATCGCCGCCACGGAGCCACCGTCCCGGGCGAGGACCGGAGCTGGCCCGCCGCTGACCATGCTCCAGGCGATTCGGCCCTCGGCATCAGCGTCGGCCTGGACAGCGCGCAGGATCCTCTCCCTGGTCCCGTCCGCGGACCACCTGCGGTGAAGGTCGTGAACGGTGTTCCACTTCCAGAAAAGCTGGGGCAGATCCCGCCACGGCGGGCCGGTCAGCTGCCGAAGCAGAACCTCGTTGATCACCCTGCGGTGGCACCAACGCCCGCCACGCCTCTGGTTCGTCGGCAGGTGGCCTGGCGTCCCGCGACGACTCGACCACTCATTGGGATGCGCGGCCAAGATGCTCGGCTACATGCAGTGCGAGGACGGCTGGGACGACAACACCTCCGCGGGCCTTACCTGACCCCGGCCCCGGCTACAGCCACACCCTTACACGCACGGGCCTTCGGTACGCCGGGGGCCAGGTCTTCTTCGGCCCAGACGACCTTGCCGCCCGATACCGAGCGGGCGCCCCATCTGCGGGACAGCTGACCGACGAGGAAGAGGCCGCGGCCGTTCTCGTCTGTGGTGCGTGCCCGACGCAGCTGCGGGGAGTCGGCGTTGGTGTCGAACACTTCGCAGGTCAGGACTTGGTGGTGAATCAGGCGCAGACCGATCTGGCTGGTGCTGTGGCGGACGGCGTTGGTGACCAGTTCGCTGACGATCAGCTTCGTGGCGTCCTCGAGACCTTCCAGGCCCCATTCAGCCAGCTGACAGGCTGCCAGGTGCCGGGCACTGTGGACCGCGGTCTCGTCACTCGGTAGCGTCCAGGAGGCGACCTGGCCTGGGCTGATCGAACGGGTGCGGACGAGGAGCAGGGTGACGTCGTCGCACGGTTCCTGCCCCGGGAAGGTCTCCGTCGCGAGGGTGCAGAGGTCTTCGAGGGAGCGACCGGGTTGTGCCAGGGCGGCGCCCAGGCGCTCCATTCCCACGTCGATGTCGTGGTCGCGGGTCTCAATCAGGCCGTCGGTGTACAGGGCGAGGAGACTTCCCTCGGGCAGTTCCAGCTCCACGGCCTCGAAAGGGGCCCCCAGCCCGATGCCCAGTGGGGCTCCGGTGGGAAGGTCGGGGAAGGTCACCCGGCCCTGCGGGTCGATGATCGCGGGCGGGGGGTGCCCGGCCCGTGCCATGGTGCACTTCCTGGTCACCGGGTCGTAGACGGCATAGATGCACGTGGCACCCACCACCGCGGGGGCGTCGGCGTCTTCCTCGGCCATTCGCTGGACCGTGTCATCGAGGTGGGACAGCAGTTCGTCGGGGGGCAGTTCCATGTCGGCAAGCGTGTGGACGGCGGTGCGGAGCCTGCCCATGGTCGCGGCGGCGTTGATGCCGTGTCCGACGACATCGCCGACGACAAGGGCTACTCGGGCGCCGGACAGTGGGATCACGTCGAACCAGTCGCCTCCGACGCCGTGGTCCATGTCGGCGGGCAGGTAGCGCGAGGCGGTCTCGACCGCTGTACCGCCCTTCAAGCGGTGAGGGAGCAGGTTGCGTTGCAGCGCGAGGGCCGCGGTGTGTTCGCGTGCGTACTGGCGAGCGTTGTCCATCGACATCGCAGCGCGAGAGACGAGTTCTTCGGCGAGGAGCAGATCGAACTCCTGGAACGGCATCGGGTCCTCGGTGCGGACGAATAGCGCCACGCCCAGCAGTGCGCGCCGCGCGCGGATGGGTACGAGCATCAGGGAGTGCATGCTGTTCTCACGGATCTTCTGCGCTCGTGCCGGGTCCTCGTCGATCCACGTGCCCGGAGCGGTGTCCAGGATCGCCTCCAGGTGGGACTTCCCGGTGCGCAGGACGCTGGTGACGGGTGAGGTGGGCGTTACGGGGACCGGTTCACCGCGCATCCACGGGGATTCCGGGACCCCTTCGTGGATCGAGGCCAGACCGGCACGTCGGAACGCGGGGAGGCGCCCGTTCATCGGGCCGATGCAGACCGGGGACCCCTCGCCGAACGGGACCGACTGCTCCAGGTCGACGATGACGTAGTCGGCGAGCAGGGGCACGGCAAGGTCGGCCAGTTCCTGGCTGGTCTGCATCACGTCCAGGGTGTTGCCAAGGCGCGTACTGGCCTCGCTGAGGATGGCGAGGCGCTCGAGCGCCCGCCGACTCTCGGTGATATCGACGTTGATGGTGCACACCCCCAGCGCTTGTCCGTCGGCGTCCTGGAGGCAGAAGAACGAAGCCGCCATGGTGTGCTCTCGGGGCGGACTCGTCGGCGGCCACATCCGGTACTGGTGGACCTTGGTGGTGCCGCTGTGGAGTACCTGCCGCATCACTGCCTCGACTGCTTCGGCCTTGGCATCGGGCCGCGCATCGGTGAATCGCCGTCCGAGCCGTCGGTCACGGGAGATGCCGTCGTGGCGCTCCATCGTGTCGTTCACCCAGATGCAGCGCAGCTGCGGGTCACGAACGACGATGCCGATCGGTGCGCGGGTAAGTAGCGACTCGCGCACCGATCCGTTCGTTGCCTCTGTGGAGAGCGTGCCGATGTCGGTTACGGAGATGAGCCACCGGACTGTTCCGTCCTGCCCCCGCAACATCGAAATCCGCAGGTTGATGTTGAGCTTGCGGCCGTCCCGGTGGCACACCGCCGTCGTGCCCGACCAGCCGTTCTGGTCACGACACTGCTCGACGAACGCCGATATCGTCGGCGCTTCCTCGGAAAATGGCAGGACAAGTGAGGCAGAGCGGCCCACCACGTCACCCGCGGAGTACCCGACGAGCTGCTCGGCGGCCCGGGTCCATGCGACCACCGTCCCATGCTCGTCGAACATCCCGACTGCCGACTCGGAGGTCTCATACGTGTTCAGTCGATCACTGAGTGTTACATTACCGTTACTGATCATCGAACTGTTGACCTCAGGTAGGTGGGGAGGGGGCATGGGGTGCAGGAAACCGGTACGCGGACGACTGTGGCGACCGGGACCGACGGGTGGGGTGGAGATATCAATCCGACCCGATTTGTACCTTTTGAGTCATAGACCAGACAGTGCTCTGATCTGTGACAGGGCCGCAGCCGTGACTGGTGCCAACTCGGTCACCAAGACCGCTGGCGGGCTGCGAGGAACTGGACATGCCCGCCGCGCCGCCGCGGCCGGACGGCCACGGAACGTGGGTCGGTGAAAAACAGCAGAAACTGCTCATTCGGCTGCCAAAGCGGTTCGGCTCCGCCGTCAGCTGAGCGCAGTGGCAGCCGAAAGGGAGTGGCCTTGACCGGCAACTCGGCCGCAGCACCACTGAGCCCCGCCTCCGCAGGAGGGCTGGGATGGGCGTCCGCCGCAACGCTTGGTGCGGCTTTTCCGTACTGCGACGCCGGCCTTCTGCAGCGGCCAGGGCGTCCTGTCAGCTCATGTTCATCTTTCCGCGCCGGACCGGCCCCGACGATCAGCCTTTGTCACGTTTTTCTGCAGTGCGGTTCGAGCTGGCGATCCTTTTGACCGGTCCTCGGTGAAGGAGGGGCGTCACTTTCTCCAGACTCCCACCGGGGTCCAGGCCAGGGTGGCCACCGGTCGGAGGAAGGTGCCGGACCGACATGAAACATCGAGGCTGTCAGGCTGATCCGGCTGTCACGGATCACCGCGCCGCCCTGTCTTGTAGATGAGTATCAGAACAAATGCGGAAGGTGAGATTCATGAGCGTCGAACATTCGAGATGGGCTGAACTCCGTGATCCCGCCCCGCCGGACAAAACCGTCCCTCATCCACGACGCCGGGTGACGCTCGGCGTCATAGCTATCATCGCGCTGGTCGTGGCCGTCCACGTGGGCCTCGCCGGACTTCTACTGGCGTCCGGTCCGTGGAAGCACTGGGCCATCGGAACCGTCCTGGGAATCATCCTGCTGAAGGCCACCTATGTTCTCGGCGGCCTCGCGATACGCCGCAGCAGAACTCGCGAAACCGGCTGACCGGGCAACTGCCGAGCCCCGGCATTGCTGTCGCCCAGCGAGCACGGGGCTTTTCAGCCTTCACCGATCCGTACTTGGCGATCTCTCGTCAGCCGATCTCTCCCGTATAAGACGTTCTGACAAAGGCGCAGCGTTTGATGTGTCGGTGGGTGATGAGGCAGGTGGAGAGGCCGAGGAAGACCTCGTGGATGTCGTCGCGTCGTCACATCGGACGCGGAGGCGTCGGATTCCTGAAGTCAAGCGATGGTGCGCTCAACGACCCAGTGGTGAACCCGAGGCCGGATCCGGTGCGGCACTCACGGCGGGCGATCACGGAAGTGCTGCACGTTCACATTGCGGCGCGGGCTACTTGGCGGAGGCTTCGAGCCAGGCGTCGAGGGTGACTTCGCCACGGGGGGAGTCACCCTCGGGGATGAGGGATCGCTCGCTGACGTGGGCTCCGAAGTACGGGGCGGTCGGGTCTACAACGACCCTTCGGCCGTCGTTGCGGCTCTGAAGGACCCGGCCGACGATTTCGTCGAAGCGGCCGATTTCGGGTCCGGCGATGTCGACGATGCCGTTCACAGGCACGCCGACTGCCGTCCGTCCGACGGCAGCCACGACGTCATCGGCAGCGACCGGCTGGAACGACACGGGCGGAAGTGTGACGGTGTCGCCGTCGGTCGCGCTGTCGGCGATGCCACCGAGGAACTCGAAGAATTGCGTCGCATGCACAATCGAGTACGGCAGCCCCGAGTCCCGGATCAGCTGTTCCTGCGCAGCCTTGGCCTTGAAATAGCCCCCGTCCGAAGGGCGCTCGACACCGACGATGGAGAGGGCGACGTGATGATTGACGCCCGCTTCCTTCTCCGCAGCGATCACGTGCGCCGTCGATGTGGTGAAGAAGTCCATGACAGCCTGGTCTTCGAACGACGGTGAATTCGTCACGTCGACCACCACGTCCGCGCCGCGCAGCGCTTCGGAAAGGCCTTCGCCGGTAATGGTATTGACGCCGGTGTTCGGAGAGGCGGCAACCGCATCGTGGCCCTGCGCTTTGAGCTTGGTGATCAGTTTCGAGCCGATGAGTCCGGTCCCGCCGATAACTACGATCTTCATGGTGTCCTCATTCATTGCATGTTTGATTCGTGCAGACCGCTGATGTCCCGAGTCCGTCTGTTCATGTGACGATGACCATCACTCCGCCGGTTCTCCCGGATTCTGCCAAAGCCGAAGCGGTTTCACGGCGGGAACCCGCCGTCGTCACGGGCATTCTGTGGGCAGGAGGGCTGAGACCAGGAGCCGGTCATGATGACGTAAATCCCGAATAACCGGAACCGAGTGCCGAGGAAGGCGCTTCGTGCCGGCCGGCCTCGCAGGGCTGATGCGTTCTCAGTTGGCGAGATGAGCTGATCGCCTGCGTACACACGGTCGCGTGGGACGGTTCGCCCGGTTCGCCCGTTTCGCCAACGACGCGACCCCTGATGTTCAAGGTTGTTGAAGCCCTTGATCACGAACAGGGATCACGTCTCTCGTGCTTGACGATCCGGGAAGTCGGTGTCCGTGATCAGAACCGTGCTGGCCCTTCGTCCGAGCACACGATTCAAGCAAACCCTGTCGGTTCCGTGTCCTCGCCCCTGCATGTCGTCGTTGTCGAGACCGACACTGCCTGGTGCGTCGGCCTGTCAGGTGCGTCAGGCGCGGAAGTAGGACCCGGCGTCCAGGTCCTGCATGAGGGTCGGCCCGCTTGGGGCCCAGCCGAGGAGTTCCTGCGTGCGAGTGCTCGAGGCGGGGATGTCCATGGCGAAGAAGCGGCCGATCCAGCCGAAGTGCTTCTGTGCGTCCTGCGCTGCGATCGAGGTCACGGGAACGTCGAGTCCTCGTCCGATGGCCTGGGCGATCTCCCGTGTGGGGACTCCCTCCTCGCTCACCGCGTGCAGGAGCGTTCCCGCCGGGGCCTTCTCGAGTCCCAGGCGGGTGATCCGTGCGGCATCCGACCGGTGGACCGCCGGCCAGCGGTTCGTGCCATCGCCGACGTAGGCCGCGACCCCTTTCTCACGGGCGATCGCGACCAGGGTCGCGATGAACCCATGGTCGCCATCGCCGTGCACGGTCGGGGCGAACCGCACGCTGACCGTGTTCACGCCGCGATCGACGTACTCCAGCGCGAGGTTCTCGCTGCCGCCTCGAGGGGACTGCAGGCCGTGGAACGGTGACCTGTCGCCCTCGGTCGCCACCCGGCCCTGCGCCGGGCCGGCGACGCCGGACGCCAGCAGGAACGGACGGCCTGATCCGGTTAGGACGTCGCCGATCGCCTGCACGGCGGCCCGTTCGGCCTGATTGGAGACGGCGGGGTTGGTGAAGTCGTGCTTGTTGGCAAGGTGGAGGACGGCGTCAGCGGTCGCCGCGCCCTCCCGGATGCTGTCGAGGTCGTCGAGGTCGCCACGGCGGACCTGGGCACCCTTCGCGTCGAGGGATGCGGCCGAGGTGTCGGAGCGGGCGAGCCCGACCACCTCGTGGCCGGCGGCGAGCAGCTCGTCGACCGCGGCCGAACCGATCCACCCGGATGCTCCGGTGACGAAGACGCGCATGTGAATGATCTCCTTCGATGGCCAAGCCTGGTGAACGAAGCGAGCGATGTCAGTCACTGACGTCAGTGACTGCCGTCACTGTAGCTGCCATGTCGGCCGCTGTCATCACTAGAGTGGTGGGCATGGTGCGATGGGAGCCCGGGGCGCGGGAACGACTACAGGCGGCGGCGATGGACCTCTACATCAGTCGCGGCTACGACAGGACGACCGCGGCCGACATCGCCCAGGCCGTCGGCCTCACGGAGCGCACGTTCTTCCGCCACTTCGCCGACAAGCGTGAGGTGCTCTTCAGCGGCCAGGAGCTGCTGGAGCAGGCGTTCCTGGACGGCGCGGCTGCGGCTGCGCCGGACGCGTCGCCGCTCGAGATGGTCGAGTCCGCCCTGTCGGCCGCGGCGACGTTCTTCCCGGCCGAGCGCCGCGACCACTCCAGGCGGCGGCGGACGATCATCTCCGAGAATCCTGCGCTGCAGGAACGGGAGTTGTTGAAGTTGGCGGGCCTGGCCACGGCGGTCGCTGCCGCCCTCCGATCGCGGGGCGTCCCCGAGGCGACGGCCACGCTCGCCGCGGAATCCGGGGTGACCGTGTTCGGCGTGGCCTTCGGCAAGTGGATCGCCGAGGGTGAGGAGCGGTCGTTCCTCGACATCGAGCGCGAGGTACTGGGCGAGCTCGTGTCGATGACCGCCGGCGCGACGTGATCAGCGTAGCGATGATCAACCAGGTGGTGCGACACGAGGGGATGGGCCAGGGCTAATGCGTTCTCAGTGAGTGATCTTGAGGAGTGCGGTGGCGTGATCCGGGCGTGACCGGTAGTGGTCGGCTGCGGCGGCGATGTTGTCCCAGCCGGCCTGGCGCATCAGGCCGATGGCAAGGTTGCGTAGGGTGGCCATGAGGCGGGGTGCGGTGCCGGTGCGGATCCGGGAGGCGTCTTCGCCGTAGGTCACGTCGCGCACGTGATGCAGGGCTTCCACCGACCAGTGGTCCTGGACGAGTTCGGCCAGACGGGCTGGGTCTGCTTGCTCAGGGGGGAGACTGGTAATGGCGTAGACGGTCTTCGTCTGAGCCTTGCGGGTTGCTCGGTTCACGCGCCGGCGCTTGATCTCTATGGCTTGGATGGCGTGCGGGAAACGCAGGCCGGGCGCGATGGTGCACACCTTGAGCCGGCGGATTTCGCGTCGGCCGTGGCCGGTTGTGGTGGTGCGGCCAAGCAGCGGGATCTCGTTCCAGGGCAGGCGTTTGATCTGCTTGTGCAGCTTCTTTTGGTTGCCCTTGACGACCAGCAGGTAGTGGCCGCCTGCGGCGGTGATGTGGTGGGCGTGCTCGCGCTGGGTGTGCATGGCGTCGGCGGTCACGACGACGCCGCGCAGGTCCAGGTGCTCCAGCAGCGGGGCGAAGGCGGGGATCTCGTTGCTCTTGGCCGCGACCTGGCGCTGGGCGATGACGGTCTGGCTGCCGTGGAGGGCTGCGGCTAGCAGGTGCACGGCATGGCCGTCGGTGCGCGATCCGCGAACTGTCTTGCCGTCCACGGCCAGCCCGGTCAGGCGGTCGGGTTCGTCGACCGGGTCAGTGGCGCGGCGGGCCAGCCAGGCGCCCACCGCATCGTCGACCGTGTCTCCGTCCAGCCGCGCCACTAAACGTCCCAGGGTGGAGGCGTTCGGGGTGGCCCGAGCGAGCCCCAGCTGGTCGTGCACCTCGGCCGTCGCGTCGGCCGCGAAGCGGGCGATCTGAGCCAGCGACTTCGCGCCGCCGAGCACCGCGACCAGGCACAGCCCCAGGAGCGAGCCTAGCCGGTAGCGGCGTCCGCGTATCCGGCGCGGATCCGGGAGGCGGCCGAACACCTCGGCCAGCGTGGCCAGTTCATAGGAGTTCACGGGCAGGCAGGGCACGGTGGCGTCCTCGCCGTGGCGCGCGAGGACGCTGATCAGAGAAGAAGGCACGCGGACACGGCTCCAGATCGATCTTCGGTCTCAGCAACCTTGATCATCTGACGTCGCATCCATCGTTTCCGCTCGGGGATGCCGCCCACGGGCCGACGAGGCTTGCCTGCCATGTGACCTTGAGTTGCTCCGTGGACGACAACGCTTGGGACGAAGGCGGCGAGGAGGGAGGACCTCAACGGCACGACGAACGCTGTACTGGGCTCGCTCACGAGCCGTCCCACAGCCCCAGCCGTCGCAGGCGGCGCTGTCGGCGCCTCTCGTACAGTGCCGTGAGGCCGAAGATGCCGCCCAGCAGGAAGCCTCCGACTGGCCCGATGACGTAGTCCGAGGGCTGGACCCCCGGGAGCAACAGGAAGTATGCAACCCAGATCGTTCCTGCCAGGCATGCCGGGAGGACCGGATACCGGGCCGCGAACTTCTGTGTACGTGTTGGTGGGCGCTCGCCGCCAAGGAAACGGTCCACGGCCCAAAACGTGCGCATCAGTCGGCGCCCTGTCTCTGGCATGACCGAGAGCGTATCGCGTGCCCGATCAGTCCTCGACTGGCGCGATACCCGTCGAGCACGAGGCACCCAGTTGATCCCGAACAGGTCACCTAGCCTGCCCCCGGTCCCACCGAACCCGGCCCGCCCCTTCATCTCGCCACCTGAGAACGCATCAGCCCTGGCCGGCCTCGGGGGGCGAGCAGCCCGGTGGTTCACTGCCGTCGTCCCCGTGGATCGCTCAAAGTGTGACCTCACCCCTCGGGTGGGTCGTGGATGTCAACGCGTTTCGGACGCCCTCACGGGGGATCGTGCGCTTGGCGTCCGAAACGCTGTGATCAGACTACCAAAGCTTTTCTTCATCCCGCACATGCCCACGGCCGCCGGTGAACAGTTGTTGGGTGACAGTGTCATTTCTTCCACCGACGACGGATGCTGTCCACGACCGGTCGGTCCACTGCCTACCGTGACTCGATCGCCGCATGCCCCTGAACCAGTAGGAAACGGGCATCAGTTGCATGTACGCGATGACTCAGTTCTTGCAAGCCGGGCAGATCGCAAGCCGGATAGACATGGTGATTACGAGCATCACAATGTCTTGAGTGGTCATTGTTCCTGATGCAACATCTGGGAAGTGTGAACGTTTCTCCTGAGCCCATCGCTCTTCCCTGCCCTCCCGAAGACCCTACGTCGCCGCTCGCCCCCGGCACTCACACGATCACTGTCCGGCACGGATCGGCGCGCATCGAACAGCGTTACCACGTCGCCGGCACCGGCCCGGTGTGCATCGCCCACTCCGGTGGACCCGGCATCAGCTGGGAATATCTGCGTATGCCTCTGCTCGAGCGCAGCCTGACCATGGTCTATATCGAGCCTGTCGGAACTGGCGCATCCGGCTTCCTGGCCGATCCTCGCGAATACACCCTGGCCAGATACACCCATTTCCTGCACGCTGTGATCCAGCACCTCGCGCTGCCGGATGTTGTGCTGCTCGGTCACTCGCACGGAGGGTTCGTCGCTCAGCGGTACGCCCTCGACCACCCGGGGCGAGTCGCAGCTCTGGTCCTGTACGACACCTCGCCGGTGACGGGCGAGGGCTTCTGGTCGGCCGCAGTCGCCAACCTGGAACGATTTGTGCAGCGCCACATCGACGAACACCCCGAGGTAGCCGGTTACGTCGCCGCGCTCACCACTCGGCTCGACCAGCTGACCGACGACGGCACGACTGCCGTACTGCGCAAGATCACGCCGGCCTACTTCTACGACTACTGGGGTCGTGAGCAGGAGTTCGGGCCCGCCCGACAGTCGCTGCGGATGTATGCCGCGCCCACCCAGTTCGGAGGTCACCCCTTCGATGTCCGCGATGAGCTGTCCGCTGTCACAGCCCCCACGTTGGTACTGGTCGGCAAGGATGACTTCATCTGCGGGCCGCATTGGGCACGGATGATCCACCATGGCATCGCCGAGGCACAGCTCGTGGTCCTGGACGAGACCGGCCACATGGCGCACCTGGAGCGTCCGGAGGAGTTCTGCGCCGAGGTGACCGGGTTCCTCGCGTTGAAGCGCGAGGAAGCCCAGTGAGATCAGAGAGGAGTGACGAGCCGGCGGCTCAACGGCCTGAGTCGGCGCAGGGTGGGTGAAGAGCGGTCTTCCGAACGGCCGCGTGAGCGGTTCCGGTGCTCCGGGCCTGGCAGCTGCGCGCAACTCCTCACGTCCGTACGGTTGTTGTCATCCCGGTAGTGGACTGGTCGTGTGCCGATCAGTGTTCGGTGATCACACCGTCGCTCAGTTCGAGCACCCGGTCGGCCAGGCCCAGCAACTGAGCGTCGTGCGTGGCCACCAGCGCGGTCACGCCCTCGCTCCGCACGACGGCACGCAGCAGCTCCATCACCGCGAGGGCTGTCTCCGCGTCGAGCTGGCCGGTCGGCTCGTCGGCGATCAGCAGCGCCGGGCGGTTGGCGAGCGCGCGGGCGATGGCCACGCGCTGCTGCTGCCCGCCGGAGAGCTCGCCGGGACGCTGTGCCGCGTGGTCGGCGAGGCCGACCAGCGAGAGCAGCAGCGCGACGCGCCCCTCGCGCAGGCGCGGGCTCATCTTGCGCAG
The DNA here is from genome assembly GCF_026342835.1 of Streptomyces sp. NBC_00154. GTDB lineage: Bacteria > Actinomycetota > Actinomycetes > Streptomycetales > Streptomycetaceae > Streptomyces. Next base: position 312,441 of record NZ_JAPEMI010000003.1, on the reverse strand, counting down.
CCGCATCGGTACACCGACGTTCTCGGCAGCGCTGAGGATGGGTATCAGACCGAAGGACTGGAAGATGAAGCCGACGCGGTCGCGGCGTAGCGCCAGCAGGCCGTCCTCGCCGAGCTCGGCGAGGTCCGTGCCGTCGACGGTGATGCGGCCCTCGTCCGGGCTGTCGAGGCCGCCGACCAGATTGAGCAGCGTGGTCTTGCCGGACCCGGACCGGCCCTTCAACGCGACGAGCTCGCCCCGTGGGATCTCGAAGGACACCCCGCGCAGGGCGTGCACGGCCGCGGCGCCGCTGCCGTACGAGCGGTGCAGGTTCTCGACGCGGACTATCGGCGCGTGGGCGGGCTCCTCCACACCGGCCTGACCGTTGCCGCGCAGCGCCGGCGCTGCGGCCGAGCTGCCGGTCGTGCTCCCACTCGAGCTCCTCGACATGCGGATCTCCTGTCCTGATGCGGTGCGGCATCCCGGTCTGGGGCAGGAACCGCGACGGTGCACGGTGCCGACCACGCCTACGGTGCCTGTTCGGAATTGATCGTGGCAGGACCCCATGGAGAGCAGGCCGTGCCTCCGAGCGGCGGAGGTTGGGATGGCCGAGAAGGCCTCGTTCGCAGCTCAAGCGTCGTCGCCTGCGGGGGAGCGGACACGGTTGCCGGCCCCGTACAGGTTCAGATCGCGATCACACGAGTCTTGAACACTCAACCGTTTCCTGTCCAGTGTCACATGTTATGTTTCCGTGCGACAAAACGTGGTCCGGTCCTGAGGGAAGAGGCAGGAAGCAGTGTGACGGCGTTCATTCTTCTACGTATCAGAGCCCACCGTCTGCTCCTGGCAGCTTCCCTGCTGGCTGTTTTGCTGACTACGTGCGTCCTTGCCGTGCTTGTTGCGTTCTCCGGCGCCGTGGGCAAAGCCGCGTTGCAACACAGTCTCGGCCACCGGGATGCGGGGGCCGCCGCTCTCGTCGTCAGCGCACACGTCCCGTCCGATCGGCGGCACGCGGCCGCAGAGGCCGTGGAGCGGGGCGCACGGCAGACCTTCGACGGACTGCCGGTCACGGTGCATGACCTCGAGCGCTCGGGGTCCTATGCGCTGCCGCGGCAGCTGACGGGTGCGGTGGCCGGGGCCGAGCTCCCCGACCTCACGGAGTTCGCGGTGCTGGACCGGTCGCGGATCGAACTCGTCGAGGGAACACTGCCAGGGCCCGTCGGGACAGCGGCGCAGCCTCTCCCGGTCGCCCTCCCCGAGGCGGCCGCGAAACAGCTGAGACTCCGGCCGGGTGCCCAGTTGACGCTTGCCGACCGGGTGTCGGACAAGCCGGTGGACATACGCATTACCGGCTTGTACCGGGCCGCCGACACGACCGACCCGTACTGGCAGCTGGACAGTCTCGGCGGGCACGGGGTGCGGACCCTTGCCTTCACCACGTACGGGCCGCTGATGGCCGATCCGTCCGTGCTCGCCTCGCCTCGGACATCGCAGGGGGCCACTGCCTGGTTGGCCGCGGCCGACTTCCGCGGGCTCGGCACCGAACGGATAGCAGCGCTGCGATCCGCTGCCGAACGCGGATCCACTGCGCTGCGCAAGGACCCGGTGTTCGCCGGGTCGGTCACCGTACGCACCGGCCTGCCGACGGTACTTGTGCAGGCTGAGCGCACACTGACGGTGTCCCGCTCCACTCTGGTGATCGTCGCAGTGCAGCTGGTGGTGCTGGCTGCGTGCGCGCTGATGCTGGTCGCTCGCCTGCTGAGCAGCGAGCGGGCCGGGGAGACCGATCTGCTGCGGGCCCGCGGAGGTTCGCGCCGCCGGATCACGGGCCTCGCCGCGCTGGAGGCGGTGCTGCTGGCCCTGCCGGCGGCCCTGTGCGCACCACTGCTCGCGGGTCCGCTCTCCCGACAGCTGGTGGAACGTTCTTCGCTCGGCCGCATCGGGTTGCGATTCGATGACGCCGCGGGACCTTCCGTCTGGCTGGCGGCGGGCCTGGTCGCGGTGTGCTGTGCCGCGGCGGTGGTGGCACCCGCCGTGTCAGCCGGCGCCGGCCGGCGCCCAGGTCGGGCCACAGCGCTGCCCGCACCGCTGCGTGCAGGAGCAGACATCGCGCTGTTGGCCGTCGCCGCTGTGGCGTACTGGCAACTGAACCGGCAGACGTCGCACTCCGGCACAGGTGTACTCAGTGATGACCGGAGCGGTCGCCTGGGCGTCGATCCGTTGCTGGTCGCCACGCCCGCGCTGGCCTTGCTGGCGGGCACGGTACTCATCCTCCGTCTGATGCCGCCCGCTGCGCGGTTCGTCGAGCCCAGGGCGGCAGGCGGACGCAAGCTGCCCGCCGCACTTGCCGCTTGGCAGTTCAGCCGTCGACCACAGCGCGGCGCAGGGCCGGTCCTGCTGGTGGTGCTCGCGGTGTCGATGGGCATGCTGGCCATCGGGCAGAGCGCCTCCTGGGACCGCTCGCAGGGCGATCAGGCCGACTTTCGTGTCGGGGCCTCGATCCGGGTACGGGACAACGATGTCGTCAGCCCCGGTGACGCCGGTCAGTACGCGTCCCAGCCAGGAGTCCTGGCCGCCGCGCCCGCTCACCGCACCGCACTTGGCTTGTCGGGCAACCGCGTCGCCACCGTGCTGGCTCTGGACACTGCACAAGCGGAACAGCACTTGCTGTTGCGAGAGGACCATGCCGACGGGAAGGCCGGTCGGCTGCTGGCCGCCGTCCGCTCCCACGGGGCCGACGCCCGGCCGGGTCTTGTGCTGCCCGACGGCACCAGCCGGATCACCCTCCGTCTGCGCCTTCATGACGAGCGGACGAAATCGGCGCCGAAGGGATTCGTTGCCACAGCCACCGTGGTGGTGGAAGACGGCTACGGGCTGGTGCACAGGCTGCCCGCAGGAACGGTCGCGGCCGACGGCGCGATCCACGCACGCACCCTGGATCTGGACAAAACCGGCGGGGGCAGGCGCGCTTCCCCTGTGGGGCCCCTGACGATCACAGGGCTGAGGCTGGACGGCCAAGTGTTGCCGGGTATGAACAGCAACCTGCGCTTCAGCGTGGAGCAGGTGCTCGCCCAGGGCCCGGACCGCGCGAGGCCGCGTGCAGTCGCCGTGCCGAACGGGCTGCGCTGGCAGGGCAGCAGCACGGGCACACTGGACGGCATCGCGCAGCCGCCGGCGGCATCGCGGCCCTCGGCGGCGCGACCGCTGACCGTTGCGTACCGCGTTGCATCGACAGTGGACAAAGATGCTCCGTATCCCCCTATGGAGAGCACGGAGCTCCGCCTCACAGCCGAGCGGCCCGCCCCTCCCCGGCAGCTCGCCGCGATCGCGACGGACGCGTTCCTGCGCGCGGCGGGCGCGCGGCGGGGCCAGAGCGTCGACGTCACCCTGGCCGGCGAGGACGTGCGGGTGAAGGTCGTCGGGACCGTACGGCAGCTGCCGACCACTGGCCCCGAAGCGAACGCCACTGCCCCGGACGGATCCGGCGAATCCACCTCCACCACAGGGCCGGGCGCCACGGACACCGACGGCGGCGCGTTGCTGCTGGACCTCCGCGCCGTCAACGAGCTGTTCGCCCGTCGTGGGAGCGCCCCGCCCGCCCCCACCGAATGGTGGCTGAGAGCCGCTCCCGGGAGGACCGCCGCGGTTGCCGACGCGTTGCGCTCGCGGCCCAATGCCGATCCGGCCGATGTTCTGGTGCGCGACGAGGTCGCCGAGCAACTGTTCGACGACCCGCTCGGTGCAGGGCCGCGCCAGGCACTGCCGGCCGTCGCGCTCGCGGCCGCGGTGCTCGCCGCGATCGGGTTCGCCGTCGGCGCAGTCGGCTCTCTGCGCGAACGCTCCGCAGAGCTGGCCGTTCTGAACGCCCTGGGCGCATCGCGACGTCGACTTGCCTGGGCGGTCGCTGCCGAGCAGAGCGTACTGATCGCCGTGGCGCTGTTGGCCGGCGCCGCCCTGGGGACGGCACTGACCCGCGCGGTGGTGCCGCTGATCGTCCTCACCGGACGCGCCACCCGGCCGACCCCCGACATTCTGGTCGAACTACCCCTGTCCCACGTGACCTTGCTGCTGGCCGGGGTCGCCTTTCTGCCGCTGCTGACCGTTGCCGTCACCGCTCTGCGCCGCGCCGAACCCGCAGGGACGCTGCGCCACCAGGGAGATGCCTGAGATGACCACCCGTACGGGCGGGCCGCACATCACGCCTCAGCGACCGATCGCGCCATGGACCAGGACACGGTTGCGCACCGCTCCGGGCTCCGCACTCGCCTTCGCTGCGCTCGTCCTGCTCACGGCCTTCCTGGCCGCCGCGTTCCCGCGAGCCGTCGACACCAACGAGTCCAGCAGCCTGAGGCAGGGCCTCTCCGGCGCGCGCCCGGCCCGCAGCACGCTGGAGCTGACCACGCCGCAACCCGGCCTCGAACTTCCGCAGTCCGCCAGGGAGGACGCACTGCGCCCACAGGTGATCGCGGCCGCGTACCGCAAGGTTCTGCCGCTCCTGCCCGCACCGGTACGCGCCGACACGACGCAGTCCGCGTACGGCGTCCAGACCACCGAGTTTCAGGTCGGCCAGGAAGCCTGGCTGCCGCGTCCCGATGGGCTCCCGCCCGAGTTCACCCTCGCCGCACAGGCCGGACTCGCCCATCACTCCACCATCCGCACAGGACGGCTGCCGACCGCCCCGGCCGGCCTGACGATGCAGACGAAGGAGCTCGAGGCCGTCGTGACGACCGCAACGGCCAAAGTGATGCGGATGCACGTAGGCTCCCTGGTTCACATCGGCACGTCAGACAGCCAAGCTCTGGCCGTGCGCATCACCGGCATCGTCGACCCCATGCGGCCCAAGGGCAATTACTGGTCGGCCGACCAGATTCTGCGCAACCCTGGCTTGGCCTCCACGGGCGGTCGACCTCCGCGCGTGTACTGGAACGCGGGGCTGCTCATCGCCCCCGAGGCGGCGCCCGCGCTGCTGGGCACCCTCGGCGAGCCGCATGCCTATTGGCGCATCGCGCCGGACGTCACGGGACTGACGGCTCAACAGCTTCCCCTCCTCAGCGACCGTGTGGCCTCGCTCGAGAGCGGACCGGATCTACTTCGCCTCAAGGAAGCGGTCGGCCGGCACGCTTCCTTGACCACCGACATGGACGACATCCTCGCGTCCCACATGGAGATGCGCTCCGCAGTTCGCCCCGTCGTGGCGGTGGCAGCGATCGGGACCGGCACGGTAGCGGCAGTGACCTTGGCGATGACCGGTGGGTTGTCGGCCGCACGGCGCGGCGCTGAGCTGGCGTTGCTCCGGGCGCGTGGTGGGTCGCTGCGCGGCATCGGGGGCAGGCTGCTCGTCGAGTCGGCCGTCGTCGCCCTGCCGGCATCCGGCGTCGGCCTGGTGGCCGCTATCCTGTCGGTGCCCGAAGGGCGGCTGGCGCCGGCAGCCGTGGGGGTAGTGGCGGTCACGGTGCTCGCCTGCCTGGCGCAGCCGGTCTGTGCGCTTGCGCTGCACCGCAGGCCCCGGCTCCGCGCGGAGCGAGCCGACGCCGTCAAGGCCCGGCCCGGCCGTCGGCGCACCGTCGCCGAACTGAGCCTGCTGCTCCTCGCCGTAGGTGCCGTGGTGACCCTCCGCCGCCGCGGCACGAGCGACTCGGGCGACCACTTGGTGAGCGCAGGCCCGGTGCTGGTCGGGCTGATCGCGGCACTGGTGCTCGCACGGTTGTACCCCCTGCCCCTGCGGTGGGCGGCCCGACCGGCCGGACGGCTGCGTGGAGCACTCGGCTTCCTGTCGCTGGCTCGGGCGGGCCGATCCTCGGCGACAGGTGTCCTGCCATTGCCGGCGCTGCTGATCGCCCTCACCACGGCGGCGTTCGGAGGTGCTGTGCTGTCGGGGGTCGCCGACGCACGGGGCCACGCCGCGCTGCTGACGGTCGGCGCGGACGCAAGGATCTCCCGCCCGGGCCCGTCCGGGACGGGGACTCTCCCGGACGGCCTCGAGCAGGCGGTGCGGGACGTCCCCGGGGTCCGGATGGTTACCCCTGTGTGGATCGGACCCACGTTCGACCTGCCCCGAGCCCACCCGATCAAGGGTGATATGTCCCCTGCGCTGGTCGGGGTGGAACCGCAGTCCTACGCACGGATCACCCGCGAACTGGGGTCCGACACGTTCCCCGACCGAGTACGTCAGGAGAGCCCGGGCGTGAAGGGGGCTGGTGTCCTGAACGCGATCGCCTCGCCAGGCGTAGCCGAGACGATTGGCCGCGAACCGCAACTGATCCGGCTGGCGGCCGAAGACTTCACCGTTCGGGTGGTCGCGGTGCGCAGCCGCATGCCTGCGGTCGCCGTACCCGAATTCCTCCTCGTAGATGCCTCCAAGCTGAGACAACGTGTCGCGACCACGGTCCTCCTGGCCTCTGGTGACGAGCTGGACGGCAGAGCGCTGCAGGCAGCCGCACGCGCCGGGGGAAAGGATGTCAACGTGCAGCTGCGCAGCGAGGTGCGAGCCTCGCTCGCCGACTCGCCCCTACAGACCGGGAGCGAACGGATCTACGCGGCGGCGATCGTTGCGGGTGCGGGCTACGCCGTGCTGGCACTGCTGCTCTCGCTGCTCCAGTCCGCGCCGGAACGGACCGCTCTACTGGCCAGGTTGCGCACCATGGGCCTCACCCGTCGACAGGGCCGCCGGCTCCTCCTTCTGGAGGCGTTGCCGCAGGCGTCCGTGGCCGCTCTGGGCGGCCTCCTGGTCGGCTGGGCAACGGTTTGGCTGCTGGCACCGGGAGTGGATCTGACCCAACTGGCGCTCGCTTCCGTTCCCGGCCTCGCGTCCGAGGCCGATGTCTCGTTGCGTGCCGACGCGTGGTCGCTGGCATTGCCCGCGTTGGGTGTGGTGGCGCTGGCGGGGGCGGTGGCCGCCGGACAGGCCTGGTGGGCAGGGCGCCGCGGATCGATCACTGAACTCAGGGCAGGAGATATGCGATGACCGACACGACGACGACCACGCTGGCGGAACTGGAGCAGCGGGCGGCGGCGCGCCGTGACCGGCCTGCGTACGGGCACGACGCGCTGATCGCCTGCGACCGGCTCGTACGGATCTTTTCCGCGGACGGCGTGGAGGTGCAAGCGCTCCAGGGGCTGGATCTCCTCGTCCAGGACGGCGAGTTGATGGCCCTGGTCGGCGCGTCCGGCAGCGGCAAGTCGACGCTGATGAACGTCCTCGCCGGCCTGGATGTCCCCACCGCGGGCGCCGCGAAGGTCGCGGGCTGCGACCTGCTCACGATGGGCGCAAAGGACCAGCTGCGCTACCGCCGCGACGTCGTCGGCTTCGTCTGGCAGCAGACGGCACGCAACTTGTTGCCGTATCTGACGGCGGCGCAGAACGTGGCCCTGCCGATGCAGCTGCGCGGCCATAGGCGGAAGAAGGCCGAACGGGCACAGGAGCTGCTGTCCATGCTCGGTGTCGCCGACTGCCGTGACCACCGCCCACAGCAGATGTCCGGCGGCCAGCAGCAGCGCGTCGCGATCGCCGTTGCCCTGGCCAACTCCCCCTCCGTCCTCCTCGCCGACGAGCCCACCGGCGAGCTGGACTCCGCGACCGGAGAACAGGTCTTTGCAGCCTTCCGCCGTGCCAACGAGGAGCTGGGCACAACCATTGTGATCGTCACGCACGACCAGGGGGTCGCGAGCGAGGTCCGCCGAACCGTTGCGATCCGTGACGGCCGTACGTCGTCTGAGGTGCTGCGCCGCACCGAAATTGACGCTGAGGGACACGAGTCAGTGGTGGCACGCGAGTACGCGACACTGGACCGAGCCGGCCGGCTGCAGCTGCCCACTGAGTACACGGCGGCCCTGAGCATGGAACACCGGGTGATGCTGGAGCTGGAACAGGACCACATCGGTGTCTGGCCCGGCGACGCGGAGAAGCGCTGAAAGCGACTTGGCGTTCCGTGAAGCCCGGCCCATCACGGTGTGGGGCCGGCATTTCGATGCCAGCGGTCCCGGTCGCTCCGGCCCTGTGGGGGACCGAACCATCGCACCGTTCGGTCCGCCTGAGGCTTGGACGAGGTCACGATCTGTGTGGTCGCGCCCATGTGCTGGACCAGTCGAATGCGCTGGTGAGCTCCTTGCCGGCGCACGGCTTGCCCAGGGCGATGGTTCTGAGCAGGATCCACTCGCGCAGGCGGCGGGTGAGGAAGTCGCGATTCGCGATCACCTCGGTCATGGTCTGCGCCCAGGCCGTGAACCGGGGTTCGGTCAGCATGCCGGAGGCCCGACGGTCCAGATGGCGGCCCACCGAGCTGTCCGCCATCATCGCATCCTGCTCGCGCAGGACGGAGGCCGCCAAGTCGGCCTCGGGGGAGGGGCTCCGGGGCCTGCAGCCAGCGGTTGAAGCGCCGGTGCTCGGCGGGCTCCTCGTCGACGTGGGGGCCGTCGCCGCGATCCCTTCCGGCCGCTGCTGATGTTTCAAAGGGCGTACGACCTGTGCTCCTGCCCGCAGCCTCCGCACAGGCCAGGCCCTCCTCCTCGCAACCGGCAGCAGACGGTGCGAAAAGGAGACAGCCGCAACGACCGAGCCACGCGTCGATGCCACACGCGCAAAAGGTGTGCTCATCACCCTCTCGGATGCCGCACATCCACACTCGGCAGCAAGGACCGTTTGCCGTCTGCGCCCGTGGGCCGCCCAGGAGGGTACGCCTAGGAACGCTTGGCGCGGTAAAGGCCTCGGCCGATCCGCTGGACACGGGACGCACCGACAAGACGGTCGAGTGTGCTGCGGACGCCGTTGATGCTTCCGCTGTCGGAGTCACGACCGAGAGCCGCGGCAACATCACGGGCCCGGACGTCGGCATCACCGACTTCGGCGAAGTACTCCATGATCTGCTCGGTGAGCTGGCCGTACTTCTTGTGCCCGTCCGAGTCGGTGCCGGCGGCAGCCGGACGTTCGGCGTCCTTGCCGCTCGCCGGCTTCTGAGCCCGCACCGCGGACTTCGTCGTGACGTTCGCAAGCCCGGAGGAGGCACTGCCTGTTTGCGATTCGATGGGCGCCGCAACCTGGCCCCGTTCCGGGCCTGCAGCCCCGGCCGTGCCCGTCGAGCCCGCAGTGACTGGGTTGAGCATCAGGGTCTCAAGGGCACTGAGGGCCCGCTGCACCGAGCCGAGATGCGCCACGACCGCAGCCAGTTCTCTTTCCAGCGCCTGCTTCTGGACCTGCAGGCGAGCGAGGTCCTCTTGAAGGCTCTCAGCGGTGATCTCAATGTCATGCGCCGCGTGGGTTACAGAGACCATGTGTTCCTCTCATCCTCAACCCTTCATGCCGCGCCCCGGCACACCTACGGTGCCGCTCGGTCTGGACGCGGGAATGGGTAACCACGACATCATATGCAGTGACTCCTCCGGGATGTAGATGTCCCAGACGGGTCCCAAGGGTTCGGTAGGAGACTCATCTCACTGATGATGGGGGCATGAGACAGGGCAGGCCACGTGCCGCCGGAAGGTTGTCCCACAAGCGGCAGGAACGGCCGGGTCACCGGGGAAGCTGAGGATCGACGTCCGGCACGCACTAGACGGTATGCCACCAATTATTGCCACTGTTCGTGGCAAACGCAATGGACAGGAAAACACTCGCTGTCAGCGATCTGACGGTCCTCGGCCCGCCGTCCTGGCAACGCTGCCCCCAAAACTGGGGGCGGGCCACGCCGATACTGGTTTCGGGGGCCGAGTCCTGCTGCCAGGCGGCCCTTCACGGCCAGCAGGACATGTAACGTTCTGGCCGCTCCCCGCACGCGTCGTCTGTGAGACCGCCGGTGCCCTTTCGGCCAGGTGATCCGCAGTGAGCATCACTGTCTGTAGCTCCGGCGGAGACGGCGGGTGCGCGGCGCAGCAGGCACAGCGCGTCGGAGGCTTCCTTGATGCGTGCGTCGACAGTGTCAATTGCCTCTTGGAGTATGTGGAGACGGGCCTCGAGCAGGGCGGCCTCGGTTGCCGGAGACACACTGGCAGCGACAGGGTCGGAGTGTTCGCCATGGTCATGTCGTCGCATCATGCGTCTTTCTGCGGCTCAAGCCGGGAGTCGTACGAAACCGGGGTGGGTGCGGACGGGCACAAGAGCACCGTGCGGTGGGGCCATTCCCTGCTGGGGCGGCCTGCAATCGGTACCGCGAACAGGATGCGCGCCACCCAACTATCAGCACCATGCGCGGTGCGGGAGCCTGGACCTGCAGGAACAGGTTCGCCAACGACCCGCCCCTTCGCTCCGCCCCGTTGCAGAGGCTTCACCACGACCACGGACCGGGCCGCCGGATCTTCTACGCTTCACACACCTCGGAAGCGACCCCCGCGTGCCCCCGCAGACTTGACGAAGGGCATAGAGGCACCCTCCCCCGAAGCCCGGGGAGAGGGTCCGTCCGCGGTGGGACGACCACCGCGGACGGACTGCCTGCCTGTTCTGCGGTCCCTGGACCGCGCCCTACCTCAGCGCAGGCCGAACGCCCTGATCACCGTCTGGTGAATCGCGTTGCCCGCCGAGTCCTTGGCGCTCGCCCTCAGCGACACGAACGACGCCTTGTTCGGGGCGTCCAGGCGGAACCGCCCGTCGCTACCGCAGACGGCCTTGTGCCAGGTCCGGCCGTCGTCGTAGGACAGCTCCAGGCCGACCACGCCGAGCTTGCCGGTAAGGCTGGCGCTCGGCAGGTGGGCGGCGGTGACGGACAGGGTGTCGTGCCGCCCGGCGCGCCCTGCCGCGTCGGTGCCGATCCGGTAGTCGAGCTGCACCAGCGGCAGCACCACGGTGGCGGCATCGGTCGGCTGCGCCGACGTGAAGTCCCACTCGGTGCGTGTGCGGGAGGAGTACGGGGTGTAGGCCACGTCCCGCTCACCGGTGACGACCAGTTTGTACGGCAGCCTGCCGCGGCTGGGCGCGTTGCCCCGGACGTTCGTGAAGTTCCCCTGACCCAGCTGGGTGGTGCCCTGGTACAGCGTCTGCTGCTGGGTTCCGGCCGGGTCCTGGTTCCACCCGACGTGGTTGCTGCTGCCCCAGGCCGGGATGTCGATGTACAGGAGGCTGCCGTTGCGGGTGGGCGGCAGGTTGTTGAAGAAGGCGTCGTTAAGGAACGGGCGTTGGATCGGCTTGAACCACTCCTCGGACTGCCTGCTGCCGGCCCGGTAGGCGGTCTTCGCTCCCTCCTCGAACCCGATGGACTCGGCGAACGCCTCCTGGTGCCAGCGGACACCGTCGGTGGACACCCAGTCGGTCCGCTTCCCGTTCGCGGGCTCCGGCATGAGGGGACCGGAGGACCAGTCGACGCCGTCGAGCCATTCGAAGCGGAACTCGGCGCCGGGAACGTCCGGCTTCGGGCTCGCGAAGGTGACGTCGATCCGGGCGAGGTGCTTCGTGTCGCCCTTGACCGTCATCTTCGACGGGATCTCGTTGTGCCAGCCGTGCGCGAGGTCGTACACGTACGGGCTCGCGGTCTCGGAGTCCACGGTGATCCTGGTACCGCCGTCCTCGGCCTGCCGGATGAGCTTCTCGCCCTCCTCGGTACCGAGCAGGCCGACGTCGAGGGCGACCGGCCGCTGGCCGAGCGGCGCGTAGGAGCGCATCGGGCGGCCGTAGCCGTTCTCCACCACCAGCATGAGTTTCGCGCCCGCGGCGATCGCGTTGGCCGCCTGGTCCACGTCGCTGACGTCATCGCTGTGGCGGACCACCACGGCCTTGCCGTGCGCGTCGATGTGGGCGTAGTCCGCACTCGACCCCTGGCCGGCGAAGACCAGCGGCAGCTTGTAGGTGCCCCTGGCCAGCGGCGTGATGCCCTCCTGGCGCAGGATGCCGGTGAACTCGGTTGTGCGGGTGGAGACGGCCAGCGCCGGCTTCTCGCCGCGCCAACGGGCGGTCAGTTCGAAGTCCCCGTGGGTGACCTTGTGGGTGGTCGGCTGCGCCCAGATGCTGTCGTAGTACACGCTCTCGGCGGACAGACCCGACCTGACGCCGTTCATGACGCGGTTGTAGCCCAGCTTCTGGAACGTCACGTCGCTCCGCTGCGGGGTGGTCATGTCGATGCGCTTCACCTTGGAGGCGTCGAACGTGACGGTCGTGTCCCGGTCCACGAGCACGTCGGGGTCGCCGAGCAGGGCCAGGCCTCTGGAGTGCGGGCCGTGGACGCCTTGGACCTCCTGGTAGGACAGGGCCGAGTACACGTCGTCGGGCACGAAGATCTCCTCGGTGCCCGAGAGGCCGACGCCGACCGGGACGGGGTCCTTGCTGCCTGCCTTGATCAGCATGACCTCGCCGGACGTGGGATTGCCCTCGGAGTCCTTGAACGTCAGCGTCAGCTTGTGCATCGTCGCGAAGCCGAGGGAAACGGCGGTGTGCGCCACGGCCCTGCCTGCGGTGTCAGTTGCGAGCACCTGGCCCGAGTAGTGATCCTTGGCGGTGCCCGCGGAGCCGTCGATCGTCACCGTGACCTTGGCGGAGCCGTGCGCGGGCACGACCACCTGGGAGGCCGACAGGCGGAACATCCCGGACGGGGCGTGCGCAGCGTCGACGGACAGCGAGAGCGTGACCGCCGCGTCGGTGACGTTGGTGTAGGTCACCGGGCGCTGGAGGGCGCCGCCCTTGTACTGGGCCGCGAAGGCGGTCGCCGAAGCGAAGACTCCGGCCTGCGCCGCCGCTGCGACGTCCAGCCGGCCGCTCCCGGCCTCGAAGGCGTCGTACGTCGGGGTCTGCCGGGAACTGCTGGCCAGCAGGTCCTTCAACTGGCTGCCGGTGAGGTCCGGATGGGCCGCGGCGAGCAGGGCGGCGGCGCCCGCGACGTGAGGTGTGGCCATCGACGTGCCGCTCATGGACTGGTAGGCGCCCTGGTCGTTGCCGATGAACTGGGAGTTGGCCGCCAGGATGTCGACTCCGGGGGCGGTGATCTCCGGCTTCAGCGCGCCGTCGACACGGGGTCCCCTGCTGGAGAACGTGGCGAGCGAGTCGGTGGAGTCGACCGCGCCAACGGTCAGCGCCGAGGTGGCCGCTCCCGGTGCGACGATGGTGCTCGGGTCCTCCCCGAAGTTGCCCGCGGCGACCACGAAGAGCGCGCCGGTCTGGGCACTCAGCCGGTCGACGGCCAGGCTCATCGGGTCGGTTCCGTCGGACACCTGACTGGTGCCGAGGCTCATGTTGATGATTTTGGCGTGCTGGTCGACGGCCGCCCACTCCATGCCGGCCAGGGCGTAGGAGATCTGTCCGCCGCCGTGGTTGTCCAGCACCTTGCCGATGCGCAGCCGGGCGCCCGGGGCGACGCCCTTCTCCTTGCCGCCGGAAGCCGCACCGGTTCCGGCGATGATGGAAGCGACGTGGGTGCCGTGTCCGGCATGGTCGTCGGTGTTCTCGTCCGGTACGAAGCTCTGGCGGGTCGCGATGCGGTCCGCCAGGTCCGGGTGGCCGTCGTCGACGCCGGTGTCGAGGACAGCGACGTCCACGCCCTGCCCGGTATCGCCGCCCTGCCAGACCTGCGGGGCGCCGATCTGCGCGGTGCTGTCGGTGAGGTCGGCGTGGATGGGGGCGTCGAGCCAGATGTGCGAGATGCCGCCGCCGAAGGACGGCCGGGTGTTCTGGGTCCGGGCGCCGTCGTTCGCCGCCGCCCCGGCCACGGACTTCCAGAAGTCGTCCGCGCGGGAGCGGTCCGCGGTCAGGGCGGCGCCCTGGATGCTGTCCAGGTTCCGCACCCGGGACGCGCCCTCGGGGACGGCGGACGAGCGGTCTGCGGCGCCGGGCTGTGTGTACGAGACGATCAGCGGCAGCCGGTCGCGGTGCGCGTCGTCGTATCCGTCCGCGATCAGGTCCGTGACGTTGAACAACTGCCGATCCAGCTTGCCCTGGGCCAGGAAGGGCAGGGCGGACTCGGGGTAGACGTAGAGGTCGTCGCCCGACGTCATGATGCGGGTCCGCGCGGGCAGTCCGTCGGTACCGCGGACGGTGACGGCGCCCCCGGGCTTACCGTCGGCGCCGGGGCTCTGACGGGTGGTGACCACGTCACCGGTAATCAGTGTGACGGTGTGTTCGCCGCCGGGTACGTGGTCCGCGGTGGCCGCGGACGGCGGAGCGGGGGCCTTGGAGGAGGCCGCTGCCTGCGCGCTGAACGGGCTCGTCAGTGCGAATACCGAAGCGGCGGCGATGACCGGCACGCTCCAGCGTCTGTCGTGTGGTTTCAACAGTGTGTCCCTGCGATGGGTTCGGGCAGGGGACAGTTGCCCCCTGCCGTCCAACGGTGCCGACCGGAACAGTGGGTGTCACCGGGGCGACGTGATCGTATGCCCACACGAATGGGATGTGAAGGGTTGGAATTTTGGTGGGCCTCGTGACGATGGTGTGCTCGTCGGCACTGTGAGCTTCGGCGTCCGGGACGGGGGCAGGACGGCGCACCGGAGGATCGCGCGCCGTGCTCTACGCAGAGGTCAGGAACCTGCCGGCGGCGCAGACTTGGCATTCCGCACGGCGGGGAGACCATGACTGCATGGCCGTGTCATCCCCTATGACCGGTCCACTCGGCAGTGCGTGACGTGCGGCAGGAAGAACGTGTGCCGAACCTGTACCAACTGCGGGCTTCTCAGTACGTGCGGTTGGCCCCGGGGTGCGAACACCCGATTCACACAGTGTGCGACAATGTATATGCCATAAATCGGACACTGCTTCCGCGGGGTGACCACCGGCCGAGTCGGCCGGAAGCCCGGCGGGCGTCCTCAGGGGCGCGCGCCGCTCTACTGGGACGGCTTGGTCGGCGCAGTCGGGGTCGACTCGGTGGGGCGCGGCAGCAGCGTTCCGTCGGTGTGCAGGCCGACGCGCTCGTTGCAGTACGCGACCATGCCGGCGATGCGGTTGGCGTGGCTGGTCGGGAAGTCGTACGCCAAGGCGATCGGAAGATCATGAAGTTACCGTGTGGTCAAGCCGATACCGTTCCGCTCCCAGGTGTCGTCGACCGCCACCGCTGCAACTGCTTGCGCACAGGCAGCCGCACCCTGTCCGGCACGGCCATCGAGCCGATGCCTGTCGCAATCCGTCATTGCGGCGACAGCCGACGGACGTTCATCAGAACGGCCGCCAGTCAGAAGTCGGAGCACCCTCAGGGCCAATGCCACTTAGATAAGCGGTCTGGTAATCGGTCGTCCACATATGCACAGGGACACGCCCGGGGTGTTTGTGGATGGTCAACTGATCCGGTTGCCGCACTTCCTTCCTGCCGGTGAACCGGTTATGTTCCTCGCTCATGGGCGGGGTGCGGGATAACGTGGTGCCGGTTTCTGGTGTGCGCTTGACCGACCGGGTGGGTGTCGGGGTTCTGACACGTTTGGTTCATCGGGACCTGGTCGATGAGGTACTCGCGGAGACGGGCCGTACAGAGAAACGGTCACGTTTGCTGCCGGCGCGTGTCGTCGTCTATTACGTGATGGCTCTGTGTCTGTTCTTCGGCGAGTCGTACGAGGAAGTGATGCGTCTTCTCGTCAACGGCCTACGTTTTCTGGGGACATGGCGGAAGGACTGGACGATTCCCACGACGGGTGCGATTTCCCAGGCGCGCCGGCGTCTGGGTTCGGAGCCGCTGCGGGTGCTGTTCGAGCGGGTGGCATTGCCCTGCGCGCAGCGGGGCACGCAGGGAGCGTGGATGGGTCGGTGGCGTCTGATGGCCATTGACGGGTTCGTCCTGGATATTCCTGACACCCCAGCAAATGATGGGGAGTTCGGCCGGTCCGGGGGCACACGAAGTCCCGCACCTTTCCCCCAGGTGAAGATCGTGGGGCTGGGTGAATGCGGGACTCATGCTGTGGTGGCGGCCCGGCTGGGTCCCTGGCGCGTGGACGAAGGCGTTCTCGCCGGGGAACTCGTCGCCGATTTCGAACCAGGCATGCTGGTTACCGCCGACCGGGGATTTTACGCATATCGTCTGTGGGAAGCGGCCGCGGCAACCGGTGCTGATTTGCTGTGGCGCATGCCCGACGGCCCTCATCTGCCGGTAGTCCGGCCGCTGAAGGACGGATCCTATGAGTCGTTCCTGCTTGACCCGAAGGTCCGTCGGCGGCGCGCAGTCCAGCGTCACCGCGGGTCGGACAACATAGAGGAGCCGTCCGGGATTCCGGTCCGTGTCGTCGAATACGAAGTGACGAACCGCGAAGGTAGAGGAGAGATCTTCTGCCTGATCACCACCGTTATGGACCCGGACGAGGCTGGTGCCGCTGAACTCGCCGCTGCCTATGCCGAACGGTGGGAGTTCGAGTCCAGCCTTGACGAGATCAAGACCCACCAACGCGGCCGCGGCGGTGTATTGCGCTCGAAAACACCGGACATGGTCGAGCAGGAGATCTGGGCACTGCTCCTGACCCACTACGCGGTCCGGCACCTGATGTGTGAGGCAGCCGAACAGGCCGACATCGACCCGGACCGCCTATCGTTCATGCGGTCACTTCGTATCATCCGCCGCCAGATCACAGGCCAGGCGGGTTTTTCCCCCTGACCGCCTCGCGAAGGCCCTTGAAGTCGCCCGCACGGAAATAATAGAAAGGCCCAACCCCCGTCGGAGACACCGCACCAGCCCACGAGCCGTAAAGCGTGTCCACGTCCACGCCTACAGAAAGAAGCAGCCCACCGAAACCATCATCCACCACCCCGACCCACCCCACATCAAAATCCTCGCCGTTTCCTAACTAAGTGGCATTGCCCTCAGGGCAGGGCCGATTTGCCCGCCACTCGACATGGCACAACTTCGTTTCAATGTGAATCTTATGTGAGTGGGATATGTCACGCAGGGCCTTCCGTGCTTTCCAGCGCCGCGAATTTGAGCCGCGCAACCACCACAAGACAGTGTGATTTGTTTGAACAGGGCAAGTGACGCGTCACATCATGTAAAGTCCGCATGCCGGCACTCAACAGCGGTGCTCTGGCACCCAGTTCGGCCCCTCAGCGATGCCGTGGCGCATCTAATGGCTACTCAGAGTTCATCACCATCATGTGAAAGCAAGGTATTGCAGTGCACAAGCGCAAGCCGCGGTGGCGGCTGCCACTCACGATCACGGCAGGTGCGCTGGCAGCAGCGAGCGTCACAGCCGTTCCGCTGCTCGCCCAAGCGTCCGCACCGGATAGGCAAACCGCCGGCCGGCAACAGGCATTCGAGCAGGCCGCAGCCGAGTACGACGTTCCCCTGTCGGTCCTTCTCGGTGTGGCGTACCACGAGTCGGCCTGGGAAGCACATCCCGGTGAACGCAGCACCAGCGGCGGCTACGGTCCGATGCATCTGACGGATGTGACGCCCGAGATGATGGCCGGTGGTGACACGGGAGCGGCCGGCCGCGGGGATTTGAAGGAGATGGTTGCCGACCCTTCCCTGCACACCCTCCAGACGGCGGCGAAGCTGACCGGATTGCCTGCCGGGAAGCTGCGCGACAATGAGGTCGCCAACATCCGCGGCGGCGCTGCTCTGCTGGCCTCTTACGCAAAGGCCACGACCGGGCACACGCCGGTAGATCCGGGCCAGTGGTATGCCGCTGTGGCCCGCTACGGCGGCTCCAAGCAGGAGCGCGGGGCAAAGGCGTTCGCCGACCGCGTCTTTGCGACGGTCAAGAAGGGTGTCGGCGAAACAACCCAGGACGGGCAGCAAGTCCGGCTGAACGCCGTCGCGGATGTCCGGCCGGCCACGGGCCAGTTGGCCGGGCTTCGTCTGAAAGCGACGGCCGCTGCGGAGACCGAGTGCCCGCCAACACTGGACTGCGCCTTCGTTCCCGCTGCGTCTGCCAACGGCCAGGTGTCCAACCGGCCCGCCAACAACATCCTGATTGATTCCATCGTCATCCATGACACCGAGTCGTCCTACGAGTCGGCGATCAGTAGCTTCCAGACACCCGGCGGCGGTTCAGCGCACTACGTGATCCGGTCGTCTGACGGTGCCGTGACCCAAATGGTGCCCACCAAGGACCTCTCCTTCCACGCAGGCAACTACTCGACCAACATGCATTCGATCGGTATCGAGCATGAGGGCTACGCTGCATCCGGAGGCACCTGGTACACCCAGGCCCAGTACGAGACAAGCGCGGAACTCGTTGCGTACCTGGCCGACCGTTTCGACATTCCGCTGGATCGGCAGCACATTATCGGGCACGACAACGTCCCTGGGCCGAATTCTTCCCTCGTCTCCGGCATGCACTGGGACCCGGGTCCGTCCTGGGACTGGGAGCGGTACATGCGTCTCCTCCATGCCCCCGCGAAGGGCGTTCACGGCGTCGGGCCGATCGGATCGGCGGTCACCATCACCCCCAGCTTCGCCCGGAATCAGCAGACTGTGCAGGTCTGCCCAACTGACGATCCGACGGGTGCCACACCCGAATGCGCTGAACGGCGCCAGCCGTCGAACTTCGTCTACCTGCACTCAGCACCCAGCCGCACCGCTCCGCTCTTCGGCGACCAGGCCATTCACACGGACGGTATCGGGACCAACCGGGTCAACGACTGGGGCAGCACTGCGCAGGCAGGGCAACAGTTCGTCGTCGCAGGTCACCAGGGTGATTGGACAGCTATTTGGTACAGCGGTACCAAGGTGTGGTTCCACAGCCCGTACGGACGCAACACGACTCCCGCCCGCGGCGTAACCGTGGTCAAGGCTGCCGGGGATGCGCCCGCAGCGGTGTACGGCAGCAGCTACCCGGACAAGGACGAATATCCCGCCGGGCTTTCGCCCTCCACCCAGGCTCCGCTGAGCTTCTACAGCGTCCCCGCCGGCCAGGCGTATGTCGCGACCAGTGAGGCCGCGGCCACCGACGACTACTTCCCCTCCAGCGGCAGCGTCGTGACCGGCGGCAAAAAGATGTACACCATTCAATACAACCATCGAGTCGGGCTGGTGTACGAGTCCGACGTGACGACAGCGCCCTGATCGTCCGACCGTAAACGTCTGGCCGGCCAGCCGACGAGCGACCACCCGGATGCCGGTCAGTCGCCATGGCTCCTTGCCCGGACGCACCGGTCGAGGCGAAGACGGCGAGGGGGCCCTCCGTCGCCGTCTTCGTGGCTCCGCAATGGCTTCTGGCCTTCGAGTCCGGCACGACTTCCCCCTTGTTGTTGATGATCTTGGGGCGTCACCGGGCCCGAAGGCATCGGCAGAACGCTGATGAGCGGCTTGGGCACCGGCTTCACCCGAACCGGAAGTGCCTTCAGTAACGCGGATGTGGCAGCTCGGTGCCGTGCGAGGGCCGGACGAAAGCGTGAATGGAGGGGCCCGCACGTGATCGGCACCGGCGACACCGACGTCTGCCTCGGCCTGGGCGTCGGCAAGGGCGAACACCGCGCCACCCTCGCCGGCAGGAGGTTGTTCGGCAAGTGCCCGCCCGAAACCGAACCCAAACTCCGGGAGCTGTTCGCGAAGCTTCAGGCGAAGCACCGGACCGTGCTCATCGTGGTCGACCAGCCCGCCTCGATCGGGGCTCTACCGTCGGCGGTGGCCCGGGACATGGGCTGTCCTGCCACCTACCTGCCGGGCTGACGACGCGGCGACCCCTACTCGGGTGGGGCCAAGACCGACGCGAAGGACGCGTTCATCATTGCCAACGGCGCTGCCGCGATGCCTCGCACGCGAGGCCACCCGGGTTGCCGACCGGCTTCACGGCCTGCGCACCGGCTTGGCCTCCACCCTCGATCACACAAACTCACTGGTCGCCGACCTTGACCAAACGCGTAGGCCCCCGGGTTCTGGCCGGTAGGCACACGCAGGAGGCCTGCAAGTGGTTGTGCCACAACATTGCGAGAAGCCTTCCGGCTCCGTCGCCGGGGCCGTCGTCCCATGCCCTCTCGCAGCACGGCACCGGCCCTCCCCGGATCAGGCATGGCGGTCCCCGCAGGCGGCTCCATGCCCGTAATCATCCGATTCTGTGCCGTTTCACCCCTTCAGGCGGACTGGAGGCCACGGTCTGCTTGCACCGTGTCACGCACATCCTTGTTGCGGTGACACGCATCGTCGCGATGCGGCCGCTCTTCAGGGGCGAGTCAGTGTCGGTGGCGCGAATACGCTGGCGCGGGGCTCATTCGGCCCGTGTCGGGACGCGGAGTGACCCAACCACTGATCAACAATGTGTCAATGCTTTAATGGCACTGTTGGGGGCGGTGCCAGAGTCTTGGGCTGGGGATCATGCGCAGCCTGCCACCCATATGAACCTTGTACTCAGAGATGTGATTTGATCCGTTTGGTCGGGTCGTAAGCCCACGAAAGCACTGTGTTGTGCCTGCTACCTGCCACCTTGACGACGGCCGACAGCACCCCGCTGCCCCGGTGCTGTCACAGGAACGGGCCGATCCCGTTCATGGGGCGGACTCGATCCGAGCAGCCCCGTGACTGTCAGTGGCCACAGCTCCTGCCGCTCCGAAACAAGCCATGCAGCGCGTAACACCCTGCCGCGGTCGCCAGGAGCGCGACCTGGGACCAGTTGCCGGAGCCGTCCGTGACCACGCGGTCGCTGCGTGGTCACGCTCCTGAACAGCCGCAACCGGAGGAACGGAGACCGCACGATCATGCATTTCGAGGCGTCCCCCACAACAAATTCCCTTGAAGAGGCCGTTGCTGTCTTTGTGCAGCACCGGACACGTCTCTTCGGAATCGCCTACCGCGTGCTCGGCAGCGCGGTCGAGGCTGAGGACGTCGTCCAGGAAGCGTGGCTGCGCTGGCAGAAGACCGACCGCTCCGTGGTGGTCAGCCCGGTGGCCTTCCTCACGAGTACGACGACCCGCTTGGCCATCAACGTTGCGCAGTCTGCGCGGGTGCGTCGGGAAACCTATATAGGACCATGGCTGCCTGAGCCCATCGACACAAGCTCCGACCCTGAGGTAGGCGCGCAGCGTGCGGAGGCTCTGGAGCTGGCTCTGCTTCTGGTGTTGGAGAAGCTGAGTCCCACTGAACGTGCCGCATACGTGCTGCGCGAGGCGTTCGATTACACCTATCCCGAGATCGCTGAAATCCTTCAACTCACCCTCGTCAACGTGCGGAAGATCGTAAGCCGTGCTCGCAAGCATCTGTCGGCCGAGCAGCGGGTGAGCGTGGACGCGGCAGAACACCGACACCTGCTTAACACCTTCGTATCAGCAGCCCAAACGGGGGACGTGGCCTCGTTGAAAGCCCTCCTCACCACCGATGCAGTCAGTCTTTCCGACGGCAACGGTATCCGGGGGGTCGCTCGTATACCCGTGCTTGGCCGTGCACGCGTGGCCAACCTGGCGACCGCCTATCCGCGGTTCTGGCGGGGCGCGGACCTCAAGTCTGTCGAAGCCAACGGCCGTACAGGCGTGATGATCTACCGAGATGGCGAGCCCACCACGTTCCTGACGATAGCCGCCTCGAAGGAAGGCATCCACAAGCTGATGTGGGTATTCAACGCAAGCAAGATCGCCGCGTTCCTGGATTCGCGCTCCCGCTTCGCAGTGGCTCTCGGCTCTGCGCCGGGGGTCTGTGGCCCCGCCAGGGTGACGAGGAGGCCTGGGGGAGAACAACGAAGGCTCCCGACTGAGCCTGATGCCGGACCACACGGGCAGGACACGTGATCGAATGAGGCCACACGCGCCCTTCTGCGGCGTGGAGCGCCGGTAGGAACAGCTGCCGAGGGGCCACGACCGACCTGACGCTTTCCTGCGGGACGCGGTGTCCGGCTGGCGCACATGGTGGCTGTCGTGTTGCCGAAGCAGTCGTGGGGCAGACCTCTCAGGAGTGATCAGGACCAGCGGTCACCCTTGCTGTGAGGGGCTCTGGTGTGAGCTGGGGCTGCCAGGGGTGGGGGGCTGGTTCCAGGAATGCAGCTTGTCGGGGTTGAGTACGACCCACACTTGTGCGACGTGGTGGTCGGCGATGTCGAGGCTGATGACGGCGGCGACCTGATGGTCGTAGCGGGCGACGAGGCCGGTGCAGCCGTTGACGGACTGAGTGGTCAGTGTGGTGCGCGGGTGGCGGGCCAGGAGCGTCAGCAGGCTGTGTGCGACCTGCCGGCTGCCGTGGACCGGCCTGACCAGTGCCCGGACCTTGCCGCCGCCGTCGAAGAACGCCGTGGCGTCCGGGCAGAGAAGCGAGGACAGCAGCCCGGCATCCTCCGTCAGACAGGCATGGCGGACGGCGCGGACGAGGGCTTCGTGCCTTTCCGGCGTCGTGGGATGTGAGCGCTGCACCCGCAGGTGCTGGCGCGCCCGGTCGGCGAGTTCGGCGCACTCCGGCTCGGTGCGTCCCACGATGTCGGCGACTGCATCGGGGGGCATTCCGGCGTACTTGAGTACGAATGCCGCCCGCTCGGCCGGCGACAGGGAATCCAGAGCGTTCAGCAGAACCCAGGTGACCTCCTCTTCCAGCCGCTGCTTCGGCCCCTCCGCATCTTGCGCCTGCGTACGGACACCCCTTCTCCGGCCGGCTGCACCCCGGTCGGGCAAGCGGTCCAGACAAATCCCGCCCACGGTCTTCGCGAGCCAGGGCCGGGGCGCCGTGATCTGCCGACGCGCCGCACCGGACAGCCCGTACCACCGGCGGTAGGTCTCATCGACAACGCTCTCCGCCTCACCGGTGCTGCCCAGCATCCAGTAGGCGACATTCAGCAGATACCGACGCTCGTTGAGCAACTCCGCGATCGGCACCGCGTCAGCGTGGTCCATACGGCATCCTTCCTCTCGCACGGCACCACACAACGGGGCCTCATGCATCCATCTTGTCGCAGTTCAGGAGGGCTTCAGCGGTATCGGCGGACCGATGGCAGGATGCCACTACGCCCCCTGTGCCCGGGGAGACGGCTGTGGTAGCCGAGGGCTGAGTGCCTGCGCACGGGATACCTCCTCTATTTCTCGGCTTGACCTGTTAGACCGGGCAGGCATGAGTCTTGTGACATGAGCTTCCACATCGGATCCCGAAGACTCGGGCACCGTCCTTTCGCCAGGGGCTCTTGGCTGCTGAACGAGGGAACTACGTCATGTGGCGCGAACGAGCGGCTTGTCTCCACGAAGACCCTCATCGACCACACGGAGACCATGCCTGACCAGCGAAAACCCTCCGACCACGTCCGATAGGACAACGGCTTCTGACTCACTCGGCTTGGATTGGCGTGCATGGCTTGGGCAACATCTGGGTGGCCGGTGCGGTCTGAGCCGCAGGCCTTGAGCCGTCGGAGATGACGGCCGCGCAGCAGCGCCGGTGGGGCTCCTTGTTCCAAGAGCGCGGGACGTCGAGGTGGGGATCGACGACAACATGCCGGCTGCGGCGGAGCGAACGAGGTGGAGGGTCATTCGGGAAGCCTCGATCCGGCCTCCGGCCTGCAGTCCCGGTGCACTGATGCTCACCATGCCCTCCTTGAGGTCATCGGTGTCGAAGACGAAACCCCCGCATGGCGACTGCCGGAACCAGTGCGCTCGAAGGGAACCATGCGCGACTCCGCGAAAACCCTCGCCTGAACTGATCAGAGACAACGGGTCAGACTGAAACGGCCGATGCCATCCCGATGAATCTGTTGGACTTCGACCTGATCCGCCTCGGCCCGGATCCCGCCCCGGGTCACCCGCTCCGGGTCACTGTTGGCCCGCTTGATGGCCATGGGCACCGCGTGAGTCGTGTCGAAGACCTCATCGACAACGTAGTACAGCCAAACGCGTTGGCAGTCGGCGGTGTGGAATTGCAGGCCCACCAGCCACTTGTCGTGATCCATGAGTCGCGAGCCAGCGGGAACTCGCTCACTGTCTGCAGGATCATGCCCGCTCCAATCAGAGAAGCCGGACCCCGGAACTCTCTCGGCACTTGCACCGACCGTGGATGCGCCCCGTGCAAGATACGTGTCCGTCTGCGACATGCTGTTTCATCTCCATTCCGACCAGGGCAATCACGTCGGAGTACGGGGTACCGTCCAGATATAGACATGATTGGGGCGATTTGCTCTTCTGTGCATTTGACCGAGTGGCGGGCGGTTTTGTGACACCTGCAGGCCGGCCTTACGGGCGGACCGACGGCTCACGCGGCCGGCTGCCGCCGGCAATCACAGGTGTGTCACCCCGGCATCCCGCGCACCGGACAGCTCCGACACCGTGGCGTCCTATCGGTTGTTCGTGGTCAGTCGACGAGACGGGCGAGGTGTCGGTTTCGATGACGAGTTGGTCGTTGGCCGAGTGCCGGCAGCTCCGCGACCGCTCAGTGACCTGGCGGCCGCGGGAGGAATCAGCGTGCCGTCCACGATCAGCGGTGTTTCTTCGCCGAGTGAGAGCGGGGCGACCTGCCGCAGCGTCACGTGCGACCTTACGCAGCGGCCAGAACCCGGGCCTTGAGTGGCGGGCGCCTTCAAAGTCCGTCACCGACGGCTGCGTTGCTTATGGCTGCTGAACTTGGGGGAAGCTGGTAAAGAGCGTTGGAGATGGCTCTCATCCGCTCGTTGAGGTCTACGAGTTTCTGGCGAAGTTCGTTGACGCGGGCCTCCAGGTCGGTGGCTTCGGCGGCTAGCGACATGACTGTGGCCGCGATGTCGATTTGGTTCTCAGTGGATCGGGTCATCGTGTGTCCTTCTGCGGCAGAGACCGGATGAATGTGGCCGCCACGACCCCACGGAGTCATCTGGCGCGTGGGAAGGCCTGCCCTGCCGGGACGGCAGTCGCGGAACCCCGGGGGGGGTGCCTGGGAAGTGCTGCCGGCGCAGCACGCTTCCTGAGCCAGGCAGCTGATGAGCCGACAGACAGCATCTGCCGCCGGCCGGCGGGGGCCACTCGCAGGACCTACTGCTGCTGCGCGAGCCAGTCGACGAACCGGGTCCCGGCGATGTGCGCGTCCCTGGTTGTGCGAGGTCATTCGGCAAGCTTTCCGTCGGTCGAGACCTCCTCCATCAGGGAGGAAACCTCGTCCGGGATGGCTGGAATGCTTTCGCGGGTGATACCCGCCGTCGGGGACCACACGAGATTGACCTGCAGAGCGGGATCCAAGTCGGGGTAGTCGCTGCGGTTGTGACAGCCACGAGTCTCACGACGCTCCAGTGCGGCTTCGAGGGTGGCCCGGGCTGCCAGGGCGGCGGACTTGAGATCAAAGGCGTGCGCCAGGTCCTGATAGCCGGCGATGTCCGGGTGCACGCCGATGTCCGCCATCCTCTTCTCGATCGCTGTGAGCTCCGCCAGTCCGGCGCGCAGGCCTTCTTCGTCGCGTACGACTCCCGCATGCTCGGTCATGGTGTTGCGGATGGCGCGCTGCAGGGCGCGAACGTTCTCCGGTCCGTCGGCTGCGAGAAGATCGTCGATCTCCGCCCGAGCATGCGCTATCGCCGACGCCGACCGCGGCTGCGCGGTCAGTGACTGCGAGTAGGCGGCGGCTGCCTGGCCTGTGATGCGGCCGAAGACCAGCAGCTCTATGAGACTGTTCCCACCGAGGCGATTGGCGCCGTGCAGCCCGCTCGACGCTTCACCGATGGCGTACAGGCCACGGACGTCAGTGCTGTGGTCCTCGGGACGTACCCACACCCCGCCCATCGAATAGTGCGCAGTGGGCGCGATCTCGATCGGTTCGCGGGTGATGTCCAGCATCTGCAGGTCCAGAAGAGTCTGGTAGACGCGGGGGAGCCGCGTCATGATCGTCTGCC
Source organism: Streptomyces sp. NBC_00154 (assembly GCF_026342835.1). Taxonomy (GTDB): domain Bacteria; phylum Actinomycetota; class Actinomycetes; order Streptomycetales; family Streptomycetaceae; genus Streptomyces. The sequence continues at coordinate 286,902 of NZ_JAPEMI010000003.1, read as the reverse complement.
GTGGCAGGTGGGAGACGTCGAGCCACACGCCTCCCTTGGGGCTCCCCCGCCCTTCCTTGATCTCCGTATAGGCAGCCAGGGCCACGCGGTCGCGGGTGGACAGCTCCATACGGTCAGGGTCGTAGCGAGCCATGAACCGTTCCCCGAGCATGTTGCGCAGGATTCCGCCCTCACCCCGAGCGGCCTCGCTGACCAGGGTGCCGGCCGCGTTCTCCGGCTCGATGATCCCGGAAGGGTGGAACTGGACCAGCTCAGGGTCGCGCAGGCGGGCTCCGGCCTCCACGGCCAGGCGGAAGGAGTCGCCCATGTTCTCGTCGCGCCGTGAGGACGTGCGCCGCCAGATACGGGTATGGCCACCCGCAGCAAGAATGACGGCGTCGGCGTGGATCAGGTAGCGCGTACCGTGCGTGAGGTCGAAGCCGTAGGCACCGAAAACGGCGCCATCATGCACCAGCAGCCGAGTGATGTAGATGCCGTCGAGCACGGGGATATTGAGCTGATCGGCGCGCCTGATGAGCGTGCGCTGGATCTCCAGACCGGTGTAGTCGCCGGCGAAGGCAGTACGTCGGAACTTGTGCGCTCCGAAGAAGCGCTGGGAGATACGGCCGTCCTCTTCCCTCGCGAAGGCCATGCCGTAGCGTTCCAGGTCGTCGATGCCTCGGGCGGCGCCCTGAGTGACGATCTGGGCGGTGCGAGGGTCGGCGAGCAGATAACTCTCCTTGAGAGTGTCGGCTGCGTGCTGTTGCCAGCTGTCCTCGGGGTCAATGGTGGCCAGCGCTGCGTTGATTCCTCCGGCAGCAAGTGCCGTATGGGCATCCTCCTTGGGGCGCTTGCCGACCGCGAGGACATCGTTACCGGCCTCAGCCAGTTCGATTGCTGCTCGCAGCCCAGCACCCCCGGTGCCGATCACCAGCACCATGGTGGAAAGACGCTGTTCAGTGATAGCCACGGTCTACTCCGATCGCCTGGGTTGTCACTCACTACGACCAGGCAATCCCGGGATCTGTGACACCCTTCCGTTGCTGGTGCGTCGGTGAACCCATGGTGGGTGGCGGCGACTGACAGCACAGAGGACCAAAGACGGTGTGGGAGCCGGCCCACTGTCGCCCCGCGCCGGGGCGTCACGGCAGGTTGCGGCCCAGGGGGTACGTCCCGGTCGGAGAGGGGCATGTCGTCGACGTCCGACCCGGATGAGATGAGGGACCGGATCAGGTCCATGACATCCCACACGCCGACACTCATGCCTGCCGGCACGTGGTTCTTCCCGCCATCCGGAAGGCGATGAACCGTCGCTCGGACGACTCACCGCGTAGGACGACGCGGTTGCAGCCCTCTGGTTCCGTGTACCCCGTCCAGTGTTCGAGGTCCCCGACGCGGTCCTCCTCGCTCAGGGCCGTGGGGTGACGGGTGAGCCGGCCGGGACCGTGGCCATGTTCCAGATCTTGAAGGTGGCCAGAAAGGCACGGCAACACTACTCGAACAACGGTGCCGCCTCGGCCGTGTGTCTCTTCGCGAAGCGGGACAACTGGGCGACCGTGCAGGTCGCAGTGATCTCCAGCGAGCCTTCCGGCAGTAGCTCCACCCGTGTCCAGTCGGTCCGGCTCAGGTCCACCAGACGCCGCAGGTGCGGCTGCTGCTCGGAGAAGAGATCGGAGAAGAGATACGTACCGCCGCCCAGCCAGGCGTCGCACGGCCGCCAGGGCGCGGGCAATCGGGCGTTTCGTATGTCCACCACCGTGTTCAGGTCTATGACCATTGGTGAAGCAACGAGATCAGGGCCAGCACGACTGGTGGACGCCACGGAAACGCCGACTTCTCCCGCGTGCATTCTGGAGGATCAACCAAGAGGCATTCCGCTCATCTCACCTGGCACTTACGATGTGATAACTCGCAGACACCTGGTGAATGTGAGATGCCGCTGTCCGACCTCTGGACGCCCTTGAGGGGGCGCATCCGGCTGCCGTTACGAGGAGCCGGAGCGCATGCACGTCGAACACCTGCTGGGGGACGAGGGCCTCGGCCTGCGCCTGTTGTGGGCCGAGGACACGCTGCGCGGCGGGAGATCACCGGGGTGCTCAACAGGCGGCGGACGAACTCGGCGTACTGCTCATCGGAACCGAAACCGGAGCCGGGGCTGGCACCGGGACCGGCGGCGAGGCCGAGAACGCCGCCGTGGCAGCTGCGTCGTGGAGCTGCGGGTTCCCGGCCGGGGGCCCGTACCGGGTGATCACCGCGGACGCCGGTGCGCGACAGGCGGGACTGGCGGAAGGAGCTCCCGCGGAGATGGTGGCCCTTGCCGGGACTGGACCCGCAACCCTGGGGCGACTCCCGGACGGCACTACCGCGTCCAGCGCATCGAGCACTTCACCGGCCGGAACCTGTCCAGCCTCGCCGACCGCCTCGACCTGTGAACCGCTCCGCTGTGCCTGGGCACCCCGACGCCGCCGACTACGAACTCACCCGCCGCGGGCGATCGACGTGCACGCTCGTCGACTTCACGCGCGCGGTGACCGTGACGCCGACGGCGAGGTCCAGTTCCTCTACCGCCTCGCGGGTCACGAGCGACACCACATGGTGGGGCCCGGCCTGGACCTCGACCCGGGCCACGACGTCGTCCACAGTCAGGGCGGTGACGATGCCTGTGAACGCGTTGCGCACGGAGGTCGGCGGCGCGTCGCCGGGGATACCGTGCACACCACCGAGAGCACGCTCCTTCGCGAACCGGGCCAGCCCCGCCCCGTCGATCACCCTGTTCCCCGAGCCGTCACGCCCCATCGGCAGCCGCCCACCATCCGCCCACCGGCGCACGGTCTCCGGACTCACCCCCAGCAGGCGCGCGGCCTGTCCAATGCTGTACGTCGGCACACCGAAACCCTAGGCCCTGCCCGGCAGTCTCCCTCGGAGGTCGTGCATGCTGCTGCGTCAGCTGGAATACCTGGTCGCCCTCGCCCGCGAACGACACTTCGTCCGCGCGGCGGCCGCCTGCTTCGTCTCGCAGCCGTCGCTGTCCGCAGCGATCCGCCGTCTCGAACACGAACTCGGCGTACCGATCGTGCGCCGCGGGCGGCGGTACGAGGGGCTGACGCCGGAGGGCGAAGTGGTGCTGGCGTGGGCGCACCGCCTCCTCGCCGAACGGGACGGGCTGCGGCAGGAGTTGTCGGCGTTACGGGACGGCCTGTCCGGCACCCTGCGCCTGGGCGTGGTCCCGACCGCCCTGCCTACCGCCTCCCTCGTCACGAATCCCTTCTGCGAGCGCCACCCGCGGGCCAGGGTGAGCATCGAGTCGCTGTCCTCGGCCGAGATCACGCACGGGCTGGCCGAGTTCGAGCTGGACGCGGCGATGACGTACCTCGACGACGACACCCGGGGCGGAGGTCTGCGCCGGCTGCCCCTGTACGAGGAGCGGTACGTCCTGCTCACTCCCGTCGACGGCCCGCTCGCCACCGCGCCCACGGCCCGCTGGGCGCAGGCCGCCACGCTCCCGTTGTGCCTGCTCGGCCCACGTATGCGCAACCGTCGCATCATCGACGAGTGCTTCGCCGCCGACGGCGCCACCGCCGCGCCGACAATCGAGTCGGACAGCGTCGCCGGACTGTACGCGCACCTGCCCGGTGGCCGCTGGTCGAGCGTGATCTCGCACGCGTGGCTGCACATGTTCGGCGTACCGGACGGCATGCGGGTGGTTCCGCTGGAGGGGCCCGCGCACGGACCGCGGGTCGGGCTGGTCACCGGCCCCGACGACCCGCCCTCGGTTCTCGCCGCGGCCCTGCTCACGGTGGCCCGGGCGGCTGACGTACGACAGGCGCTGAACGAGCTCCTGCGAACCTACCTCGACGGACACGGATGACGACGGGCGGACGGCTGGTGGCCGACGGTGATAGCCGTCGGCTATACGGGCATAGCGAGGTTCGCTTTGACCAGGGCGTTCGATCCAGAGAATCGTGAACTTCACCTATTGGCAACGTAGTTGAGGAGCCGTGACCATGGCCAAGGTGCTCTGCGTCCTGTACGACGACCCCACCGACGGATATCCGACCTCGTACGCCCGTGACGATCTCCCCGTCATCGACCACTACCCCGGTGGCCAGACCACCCCGGCCCCCGAGGCGATCGACTTCACGCCAGGTCGTCTGCTCGGCAGTGTGTCCGGCGAACTCGGTCTGCGTGGCTTTCTGGAGAAGGCCGGGCACACCCTCGTCGTCACCTCGGACAAGGACGGCGCCGGTTCGGTCTTCGACCGGGAGCTGCCCGACGCCGATGTCGTGATCTCGCAGCCGTTCTGGCCCGCGTATCTCACCCCGGAGCGCATCGCCGCCGCCAAGAACCTCAAGCTCGCGATCACCGCGGGCATCGGCTCCGACCACGTCGACCTCGACGCGGCGATCGCGCACGGTGTGACGGTCGCCGAGGTGACGTACAGCAACAGCATCAGCGTCGCCGAGCACGTGGTGCTGATGACGCTGTCGCTCGTGCGGAACTACTTGCCCTCCCACCAGGTGGTCCTGGACGGCGGGTGGAACATCGCGGACTGCGTGGCCCGGTCGTACGACCTGGAGGGCATGCATGTCGGCACGGTCGCCGCCGGGCGCATCGGTCTGGCCGTATTGCGCCGCCTCGCTCCCTTCGACGTCAAGCTGCACTACACCGACCGGTACCGGCTGCCCGAGGACGTCGAGCGGGAGCTGGGGCTGGTCTTCCACGAGAGCGCGGCGGACATGGTGCCGCACTGCGATGTCGTCACCGTCAACGCACCGTTGCATCCCGAGACCGAGGGGCTGTTCGGCGACGAGCTGTTGGCCACAATGAAGCGTGGCGCGTATCTGATCAACACGGCCCGGGCGCGCATTGTCGACCGGGACGCCGTCGAACGTGCCCTGCGCAGTGGTCAGTTGGCGGGTTACGCGGGCGATGTCTGGTACCCGCAGCCGGCCCCCGCCGACCACCCCTGGCGCACGATGCCGCACCACGGCATGACCCCGCACATCTCCGGGTCCTCGCTCTCCGCGCAGGCCCGGTACGCGGCCGGTACCCGAGAGATCCTGGAGTCCTGGTTCGCGGGCCGTCCGATCCGTGACGAGTACCAGATCGTCGATGGAGGAGCCCTGGCCGGAACCGGCGCCCACTCCTACTCGGTGACCCGGTGAGGGTTGGAGGCTGCCGCCCGGCCCGCTCAGGCACGGCCGATGTGCACGTTCGTCGACTTCACCCGAGCGGTGGCCTCGATAGCGACCTCCAGAGCGGCCGGCTGAGCGGGTGTGCCCCGCTCAGCCGGCTGCTGTGGCGACATCGGTGTCCAGCGAGGCCCGCAGCCACTCGTGGGCGGCCCCGAGGGTCGGCTCCGGCGAGCCGGACAGCTCGCCGGTCAGCTCCCAGTACCGGTCGACCATCGGATCGGCGGCCAGGGCCAGCAGCCCGCTGAGCCTGCGGCGGAACTCCGGGCTGTCCTGCAGGCCGCGCGAGTCGGCGTGGGCCGCGACGAAGCAGTCGAGTGCCTGCCCCCGCTTCGGTGCCCGGTTCCCCTTCAGGTCAGCCGCGGCCAGCGTGTACGCATCGAAGAGGCCGTCGTACAGCACGTCGGGGCGGCGGACCTTGTCGGTCCGGTTGCCCGCCGGCCGACGCGGGTCGGTGGCCGGGCAGGGCGCGGTGGCGATGGCGTACAGCCGGGCGAAGGTCAGCACCTGGGCCGGCGTCGGATCCGCCGGTGGCTGCGGTACCGCGTACTCGAGGATCGAGGAGACCAGCCGGGGCGACAGCCGGACGGGCAGGGCTCCCCGCCAGAAGCGCGCCAGCGGCGCCGTACTGGGTGGGGCGGACACCCTGCCGACCAGCCGCAGGCGGTCGGCGCGCTCCTCGGCCGGGCAGTCCCGGATCAGCTGCAGGGCGGCCTCCCGCCAGCGCAGCGCGGTCAGTTGCGAGCCCAGCTCGCGCAGCTGTCCGTCGATGGCGTCCTCCAGCGCGTCCGCCAGACCGTCGCCGTGGTCGAGGACCCGGCCCACTTCCGGCACCGGCAGATCGAGGGTGCGCAGCGAGCGGATCAGCCGCAGCCTTTCCAACGCGTCGGGCCCGTACCGCCGGTGCCCGCCGGCACTGCGCGAGGCCTCGGGCAGCAGACCGCGGTCGGAGTAGAAGCGGACGGTCTTCACGGTGACGCCCGCCTGTTCGGCGAGCTCGCCAATGCTCCACATTCCGTCAGGGGACAAGGCTTGAACCTCCCTCAGGGGGAGTTCCTACCGTACCGGCGAGCGCGGACGACCGGTACGGCCGGCCGCGCGGACCGCGGCACGCAAGGAGGCGATCATGACGGCGTTCGTATTGGTTTCCGGACCTTTCACCGGTGGCTGGATCTGGCGGGAGACCGCCGAACGGCTGCGCGGGTCGGGGGCGGAGGTGCACCCGCTGACCCTCACCGGCCTCGGGGAGCGCCGCCACCTGGCCGGGCCGGGCACCGACCTGGAGACGCACATCGAGGATGTGGTGCAGCTGATCGACCACCTCGACGCGCCGGAGCTGGTGCTGGTCGGCCACGACTACGCCATCCACCCGGTGCTGGGTGCCGCCGATCGCCGCCCGGAGCGGATCGGCCGGGTCGTTCACCTGGACGCCGGCCTGCCGCAGGACGGCGACGCCGCCCTCGCCCTCGTCCCGGACCAGGAAGTCCGCGAGCGGCTGCTGCGCCGGGACGGGGCGGCCGAGCACGACTGGCGGATCCCCGTGCCGAAGCCCGACGAGTGGCATCGCTGGGGCAGCACCGCCGGCCTCCCGGCGGAGGCGTTGGCCCGGCTGGACCGCTACGCCGCGCCGCATCCGTCCGGCACCCTCGTCCAGTCGCTGCGGCTGACCGGGGCGCTCGCCGGACTGCCCACCACTGGCGTCTTCTGCACCGCCGGCGGGGTGACCATCGCCATGGTCGAGACGCTGGTTCGGAGCGGACCGCCGCAGTTCCGGGCGCTCGCCGACCCCCAGGTCACCTTCTTCGAACTCGCCACCGGGCACTGGCCGATGCTCTCCACCCCTGACGAGCTGGCCACTGTTCTGCTCCGGGCGGCCGCCGGCGAGGGGCACCGGATCACCGCGAGCGGCGACGAACAGCCGCCCTTCTACCTCAAGCCCTTCGTGCTGGACGTCCCGGAGCGGCCGCGCGAGCGGATCGGTTCGGTCGACCTCCACCTGCCGGACGCGGACGGGCCCCGGCCCGCCGTCGTGTTCGTTCACGGCGGCCCCGTCGCAGCCGAGCTGCGGCCCACCCCGCGGGACTGGCCGGTCTACACCGGCCACGCCCGGTACGCGGCGAGTCGGGGTGTCGTCGGCGTGACCGTCGACCACGGCCTGTACGCCCTCACCGACTACGCGCAGGCCGCCGAGGACATTGCCGCGGCCGTCGAACTCGTCCGGGGCGACCCGCGGGTGGATGCCGACCGCATCGCCCTGTGGTTCTTCTCCGCCGGTGGGCTGCTCGCCGCCGACTGGCTTGCCGCGCCACCGCCGTGGCTGCGCTGCGTCGCCGCGAACTACCCGGTCCTCGCGCCGCTCCCCGGCTGGAACGCCGTCGACGCGCGGTTCCGCCCCGTGGCCGCGGTGCGGACGGCCGGGGAGCTGCCGATCGTCCTCACCCGGGCCGGCCTGGAGCACGCCGAATTCGCGGCGACCGTCGAGGAGTTCCTGGCCGCCGCCAAGGCCGCCGAAGCCCGGATCGAGACCATCGACGTCCCGGCCGGCCGCCACGGCTTCGACGCGGCCGACCACACCGACGACTCCCGCCGTGCCGTGGCAGCCGCCCACGACGCAGTCCTGGCCCACCTCCAGGCCTGACCGCTACGTGAGGAGATCGACCGGCAGTACACCGACACGCAGGGCGCCTCGATCGTCGGGTTCGCCTTCGCCCACATGAACTACCGGGACAGGCGCAGCTCCGGCTGCTGATCCCAAGTCTCGGCTTCGGTCTACGTCTGCTCGGTGGGCTGCTGGGCGGCCTCGCGTGCGCCGGCGCTGATCAGCCCTGTCTCGTAGGCGACGATGACGGCCTGGACACGGTCACGGAGTCCGAGCTTGGCGAGGATGCGGGCGACGTGCGTCTTGACGGTCGCCTCGGCCAGGTGGAGGCGGGTGGCGAGTTCGGCGTTGCTCAGCCCTCGGGCCAGCAGGCCGAGGACCTCCAGTTCGCGCGGGGTGAGCGAGGCGAGGTCGCGGTGGAGGGCGGCGGTGTCGCTGCCGCGCTGGGCGAACCGCTGCACGAGGCGGCGGGTGATGGCGGGCGCGAGGAGAGCGTCGCCGGTACGGACCGTGCGGACGGCCGCGGTCAGATGCTCGGGGGTGACGTCCTTGAGGAGGAAGCCGCTGGCCCCGGCGGACAGTGCCGCATAGACGTATCGGTCGAGGTCGAAGGTGGTCAGGATGATGACGCGGGGTTCGCCGGGGGCGCCGGTGAGGATGCGGCGGGTGGCCTCCAGGCCGTCCATCTCGGGCATCCGGACGTCCATCAGGACCACGTCGGGACGTGTGCGGCGGACCGCTTCGACCGCTTCGGTTCCGTTGGTCGCCTCGGCGACGACGTCGATGCCGTCGGCGCCGAGGATCAACCGGAATCCGGTGCGCACCAGGGTCTGGTCGTCGGCGAGGAGCACACGCAGCGGCTCGGTCACGGTGCCTCCAAGGGGATCAGCGCCTCCACACGGTACCCGCCGGTCAGCCGCCGGCCGGTGTTCAGGCTTCCGTCGTAGACGGCGAGGCGCTCGCGCAGGCCGATCAGGCCCCGGCCGTTCCCGGTGGCCGCGCCCGCGCCCGGGTGTCCACCGGTGTCGGTGACTTCCACCCGGAGCCGTTCCGGGCCGTATTCGACGGTCACGGCGGCGGTGGCGCCGGACGCGTGCTTCACGGTGTTGGTCAGGGCTTCCTGGACCACGCGGTAGGCGGCGAGTTCGAGGCCGGGCGGGAGGGGGCGGGGCGGGCCGGTCACGGTCAGGTCGACGGGCAGTCCGGTGTCCCGGACCCGTCCGACCAGCGTTTCCAGCTGGTTCAGGCCGGGTTGCGGGGCCAACTCCGCCGCCGTATCGGCCAGGTCTGCACCTCCGTCCGTCCCCTCGCCCTCGTCGGCCATGGTGAGCAGTCCCATGACGTGGCGCAGCTCGGTCATGGCCGCCCGCCCGCCCGCCTCGACGGCCAGCAGCGCCTCGCCGGCCTGCTCAGGAGAGGTGTTCATGATCTTGCGGGCGGCGCCCGCTTGGATGATCATCACGCTGACGTTGTGCGTGACGACGTCGTGCAGTTCGCGGGCGATCCTGGCCCGCTCGTGCTCGACGGCCCGGCGCAGTGCCTCGGCCTGTTCGCGTTCCAGGGCGGAGAGCCGGGTGCGACCCTCGTCGGTCCGGAGTTTCCAGGTACGCAGGCCGACGGCGGCCACGGCCATCGGGACCAGGATCAGCAGGGCGATGTATTCGTTGGGGACGATCGGTGTCACCGAGTTCCCCGAGGTGCCGACCAGGACGACGGACACCGGCAGCGCCGCCAGGGTCGCCACCCGGTACGGGCTGTACACAGCGGCGCTGTAGACGGCGATGACGAACGCGTAGAAGGTGAGCCGCAGGACGCTCTGCGGTGTCGCCAGTGTCGCGGCCGTCACGATGCACAGCACGGCGAGCGGGTAGCGGCGGCGCAGCGCCAGAGAACCCGAGGCGATGACCGCGAGGGTCACCATGAAGGCCATGCCGCCGGGGCCGGACGGGCGCGGCACGACGCGCTCCACGCCGGGTGCGATCTCACGCACCACGACGTTATCGGCGTTGTCGATGCCGTAGTAGACGGTGGCGATTCCGAGTGCCAGTGTCACCAGCGCGTCGAACTGCCAGGCGCGCCGGGTGGGCCGCAGCGGTGGACCGCTCGGAAGCCCGGCGTCGCGGACCGTCCGGCGGGCGGCTTCCCACAGCCGATCCAGCGTCGTACGTACGTCCATCACCGGTTCATTGTCGCCGCCGCGCGGACCTGCGGAGTCCGTCCCGGTGGTCATTCCCACCGCACCGGATACATCACCCGCCTACATCGCAGGGATGACGTTTCCGGGGATCGTCCCAGCGCGGTACCGCAATGGGTTCGGGCGGACGATGCGTGCAGGGCGGGCCTGCTCCTAGCGTTCGCGAAGCCAGCTGCCCGTACCTGAGGAGCCCTCTATGACCACGCCGGTGATCGAACTGCGCGAGGTGAGCCGCCGATACGACGACGGCCCGCCCGCTCTGCACGAGGCGTCGCTGACCGTGCAGCCCGGCGAGGCCGTGGCGATCCTCGGTCCTTCCGGCAGCGGCAAGTCCACGCTGCTCAATCTGATCGCGGGCCTGGACCGGCCCGATACGGGGACCGTCACCGTGGACGGGGTGCGGGTGGACCAGCTGGGCGAAGCCGGATCGGCGCTCTACCGGCGGTCGAAGATCGGCATGGTCTTCCAGTTCTTCAACCTGCTCGACGATCTGACCGTCACCGACAATGTCGTCCTGCCCGCGCGCCTCGCGGGTATGGCACGTGGCGAGGCAGACCGCCGGACGGGGGAACTCCTGGAACTGCTGGGCATCGACCGGCACTCCCGCGCCTACCCGGGGCGGTTGTCCGGCGGCGAGCGGCAGCGCGTCGCGGTGGCCCGGGCGTTGATGAACCGGCCGGCGCTGCTCCTGGCCGACGAACCGACCGGGGCCCTGGACACGGCCGCCGGACAGGACGTCAGCAGGCTGCTCACAGGCCTCAATGCCGAGGGCCAGACCATCGTCGTGGTCACCCACGACCTGGCTCTGGCCCGGTCCTGCACGAACCGTACGGTCCGGATCGCCGACGGCCGGATCACCGAAGACGTCCGGTCGCAGGCCGTCGCCTCGGAGGCCGTCCGATGAGCGCGCTCGGCAAAGTGGTGCGCTCGGGGGTGAACCGACGCCGGGTGCAGACGCTGGTGATCGGGCTCGCCACGATGATGGCGGTGGCCGCCTCCGTCCTCGGCGGATCGCTGCTCGTGGTTTCCGGCGCGCCCTTCGACGACGCCTTCGCCAAGCAGCACGGCGCGCATCTGTCCGTGCAGTTCGACGCGGGCAAGGTGAGTGCCGGGCAGCTGTCCAAGTCCAAGGACACCGAAGGGGTGAGCGGTGCGGTCGGGCCGTTCCGTACGGCGACGGTCACCCCGCGGTCGGACGGGGCGGGCCCCGGGTGGCCGATGACCGTGGTCGGACGGGGCGATCCCGGCCGGGACGTGGACGAGGTGGCACTGCTCGACGGGCGGTGGCCCGCGCACTCCGGCGAGATCGTGCTGTCCGCCAACTCCTCGCTCTTCCCGACCATCGGCATGAAACTCGCCTTCCCCGATCTGTCCGGCGGTCCGACATTGACGGTGGTCGGTGTGGCCCGCTCGGTCACGCAGACCGCTGACGCCTGGGTGGTTCCGTCCCAGATGCGGGCGCTCACCGCGCCGGGCAGCGGGGGCTACCAGATGCTCTACCGCTTCACCGACGCGGGCACCGCCGCGCAGATCACCGCGGGCGGCAAGGCCGTGACGGAGTCTCTGCTGCCGGGAACGGCCGTCGGCGAACAGTCATGGCTCACCGTCAAGAAGACCGCCGAGCGCGACACCGCCCTCTACGTCCCGTTCCTCGTCGCGTTCGGCGCCCTGGGTCTGGTCATGTCGGTGCTCATCGTCGGCAACGTCGTCGCGTCGGCCGTCGGCACGGGAACGCGCCGCATCGGCATCCTCAAGGCCGTCGGCTGCACCCCGGCCCAGGTCGTGCGGGCCTACGTGGGCCAGGCACTGATCCCGGCCGCCGTCGGCACGGCCCTGGGTGTCCTCGTCGGTCACCTGCTCGCCGTCCCCGTACTGGCCGAGACCGAGGAGGTCTACGGCACCTCGTCCCTGGCCATCGCCCCCTGGGTCGACCTGGCGGTGATCGCCGGGGTGCTCTGTCTGGTGGCGGCGACCGCGTGGGCGAGTGCCTGGCGGGCCGGGCGGCTGCGTACGGTCGATGCGCTCGCCGTCGGGCGTACCACTTCGGCGGGGCGCGGCCGGTGGGCGGCCCGCCTGGCCGGACGGCTGCAGTTGCCGCAGCCGGTCGCCCTGGGCCTGGCCCGGCCCTTCGCGCGGCCCGCCCGCGCGCTGGCCATGGGCACGGCGATCCTGTTCGGCACCATCGCCGTCACGTTCACCGTGGGGATGGGCGCCTCGCTCGGCCAGGTGATGAAAGCCAAGGCCCACGACGCCGCCGATGTCGTCGTGCCCGCGCCCTTGCCGGACTTCGGACCTCAAGGCCCTGACCCCGAGAGACAGCCCAAGGCCGATCCCGCTGCAGTCGCCGCGGCCATCGAGGCTGCCGCCGGAACCGGGAAGTACTACAGCGCCGCGACGGTACGGGCGACCGTGTCCGGCCTGACCGGCACCATCGACGTGATCGCCTTCACCGGCGACGCCTCCTGGGGCGGCTACACGATGGTCTCGGGCCGCTGGCTCGACAAGCCCGGCGAGGCCGTGGTCCCGACCCCCTTCCTGGCCGCCACCGGCACCGGCATCGGCGACACCGTCACCCTGAACGGCCTGGCCGAGCCGGTCACGGTCCGGATCCTCGGTGAGATCCTCGACCCCCGTAACGACGGCATGCAGGTCTTCACCGACGCCTCGACCCTCACGGCCGCACAACCCGACCTGACGGAGACGAGCCATCACATCGCGGTCACGTCAGGCACCGACGTGACCGGCTACGTCGACGCGCTGAACAACGACCTGGCACCGCTGGGGGCCACCGCCCGGGCCGGCGGCCTCGACGCCGGCGGCGACATGGTCGTCACGCTCAACGCGCTGTCCGTGATCCTCACGCTGATGCTCGTCGCCGTCGCCGCGCTCGGCGTGCTCAACGGCGTGCTGCTCGACACCCGCGAGCGCGTCCGGGAGCTCGGTGTCCACAAGGCGCTCGGCATGACCCCCCGGCAGACCATCGCGATGGTCATCACCTCGGTCGTCGTGACCGGACTGGTCGCGGGCACTCTGGGCGTGCCGCTCGGCGTAGCCCTGCACGGCTGGGTCATCCCCGCGATGGGCGACAGCGTGGGGCTCCGCCTCCCCGGTTCCGTCATCGCCGTCTACCACGGGGCCGAACTGCTCCCGCTCGCACTCGGCGGCCTGCTCATCGCCACCCTGGGTGCGCTCCTGCCCGCCGGCTGGGCCGGCAGGGCCCGAACCGCCACGGCCCTGCGCACCGAATAGGAAGTCAGGTTCAGAGCTCGTGCCTCCGACCCCCACCGCAAGGAGCGGTGGGGGTCGGTTGGCTGGTTCCCTCCAGCTGGCGTGGGACGCGGGAGTTCCGGAGCTCTTTCAGCTCCGGGATTTGGTTAAAGAGCGTGCCGACGGAGACGCCGAGGACCTTGGTGACGTTGTTGGCCGGGTCGGGCAGCATGTCGCGGGCCGCGCGGATGAGGTCCTCGTTGACGACGGTGGGGCGCCCTCCCGTACGGCCGCGGGCGCGGGCGGCGGCCAGGCCCTCGTGGGTGTCCGGGGTTGATACTGGTGAGCTCGTCTATTCAACTGTCGTCAGTTCACCGTGGTGTCCAGCCGGATGGTGACCGTAGGTGATCTCCAGCGGCGTATCGGCTCCAGGTGCCGCCGGCTTGGACGGCCAGCTTGACGGTGGTGACTTGGTGGTAGCCGAGGGCGTCGGCAACGACGGGTGCGGGCATCTCCAGGACGTGCTGACGGATCGCGGAGACCCGGCTGGCGATGGTGGGGATGCCCAGGTCGTTGACCAGGGCCGAGAGCGCGTCGGGGTGCATCGGCTGTCCTGCCCGGCGCCCTGGGCACAGCCAGCGCGAGTCGCGATTTGTCGCGGTGTTCATGTTGTCCCGGTTGTCGATCCAGCTGAGCAGGAGATCGGCGACCGGTCCGGGGAGCGGGGAGGGCGGTTCGCCGAGCCGTAGGAGGACCTGGTCGCCGTCGTGGACCACGTCGTCGACGGTGAGGCGGACGACGCGGCTGAGCGGTTGCGCGTAGAGCAGGACGATGGCGGCCGCGACCCGGGGTCGGAGGGGGAGGTCGTGATCGGTCAGGAGGCGTCCATCGGGCAGGGCGTTGCTCGAGATGGTCTGTTTCAGGATGCCTTTTGGTCGGCGAGCTTCTCGATCTCGGTGGTCACCCGTGCCCCTCGGAAGAGCACCGGGAGCCACAGGAGACATGCCAGCAGGGGGACCGCGGCGTAGGTGGCCATGCCCACACTGGAGCCCAGCCCGTCCATGAGCGCGCCGAGGACGAGATAGCCGATGCCGATGAGCGCCGACTCCACGAATGCGATCATCGACAGCAGGCTCGCCCGGTGGCGCGACGGCACGGCCTCGTTGAACACGTTGTCCACGATCACGGCGGTGATCTCGGGAATCCCGACCAGGGCCAGGAACGCGGCGATGGTGACCCAGACAAGGCCGAGGCCGCTCAGGCCGAGTGCCGCGGCGAGCGTCAGGAGAGACACCGGGACGATGACCCGATACCCGATGCGCCGGTCCGCGCGGTCCGACAGCAGCGGAGTGAGCCCGCCGGCGAAGAATCCCGCCGATATGACCACGCTGACCAACGCGGTGCCCGCTCCCTGATCGGAGAGGGTCTTCTGCGTAAAAATGATGTACGGCGTCAAGGTCGCATGCATCAATCCGGACACCACGACAAGCGTCACGAGCGCCGGCGTGGCGACCCGAAGCATCGCCCGCCATGCTGTGGCGTCGCCGTGCTCCTCCTCGGCTCCGTCCTGCTCGTCCACCGCGTCCGCGCCGCGGATCTCGGGCACCCGTGACATCAGCACCACCACGGCCAGGACGAGGCACGCCGCCGAACCGACGTAGACGACTCCCCAGGAGATCTGCTGCAGTTGGCCGCCGAGGACGATGGCGGCTCCCGAGGTGACCGTCCCGAGCATGGTGAACCGGGACTTGATCTTGACGTAGCTGGCCGTTGCACCACGACGCACGAGCAGGTCGTACAGCAGGGCGGTGTCCGAACCGGACACACATGCCATGCCCACGCCCTGCCCGATGAACAGCGCCAGGAACACCCAGTAGTTGGAGAAAGCCACCTGACCGAGCAGACATCCAGCTATCAGCATCTGGCCGATCACGATGCTGGCACGCCTGCCGATTCGGTCGGCGATGACTCCCGTCGGCAACTCCGCAAGTCCGCTGACCAGGTAGAGCAGTGTCTGCAGTAGGGCCACTTGCCCGACGGAGAAGCCTCGCTGGTAAAGGAAGAGGACGAATACGCCGCGCTGGAACAGCGAGTTGGTGAGCACGGCGTATACGTAGAACGGGCGCGTGACACTTCGTGCTGCATTGTCGACTGCAGCCGACCCGCTAAGCCTTGATCCACCGATCTGATGGCTGTGGATGACTCTTCGGGAAACAAGGAAGTGCCTTGTGACCTGCGATGATGGGAGTTCTTGAGGCTTCCAGCACGCACGATCGGCAAGGCACTTCCGAGATGCAAGTTTCCCATACTCCAGCGGCGGTCTCCGCTGCGTTCGATGACCCGAATCTGGTCGCGCTTGCCGGGCTGGTTCCGGTGATGCGGCTGGCCGAACGGTGTGGGCTGTCGGGCCTGGTGACGCAGAAGGTGGAGCTGAGCGGGACGACGAACGGCGCGGGTGCGTCGGCGGACGCGAAGGTCAGCAGCATCGTGGCCGGCATGGCGGCGGGCGCGGACAGCATCGACGACCTCCGCATCCTGCGGCACGGCGCGATGCGGGCCGTGTTCACGGGTATCCGTGCGCCGTCCACGCTGGGCACGTTCCTTCGCGCGTTCACCCACGGCCACGCACTCCAACTCCACGCCGTCCACCGCAGGTTCCTCGGTCAACTGACCGCGCACACCCCACTGCTTCCCGGCGCCGATCAGATGGTGTTCATCGATGTCGACTCCACCCACAAGCGGGTCTACGGCCGGGCCAAGCAGGGCGCCGAGTACGGCCGGTTCAAGGGCATCCGCACCCTGCACCCCCTGCTCGCCACGATCTGCACCCCCACCTCCCGGCCGGTGATCGCAACAGTACGGATGCGCCGCGGCAAGGCAGCCGATTCCCGTGGGGCCCCGAAATTCGTCAGTGAGGCGCTGGCCACCGCCGTCGAGGCGGGCTGCACCGGCACCCGGATCCTGCGAGCGGACTCGCAGTTCTACAACGCCGGGGTGATCGCCACCTGCCGCCGGGCCGGAGCCCACTTCTCGATCACCTGCGGGATGAACCCCTCCATCAAACGGGCCATCCACACCCTCCCCGACCAGGCCTGGCAGCAGATCACGTACCCGACCGCGGTGCCCGATCCCGCAACCGGTGAACTCATCTCGGACGCCGAAGTCGCCGAGATCCCCGCCTACACCGCGTTCGCCAGCCGCACAAAAGCAGAGCGGGTCACCGCGCGGCTGATCGTGCGCCGGGTCCGCGACCTGGCCAAACCCGCCGTTGTGGGTGAGCAGGGCGAGTTGTTTCCCGTCTGGCGCTACCACCCGTTCTTCACCGACCAGCCCGCACAGACCCTCCAGGCCGAACGCGAACACCGTCACCACGCGGTCATCGAGCAGGTCATCGCCGACAGCAAAGCCTCTGCCCTGGCCCACCTGCCCTCCGCACACTTCCACGCCAACGCCGCATGGCTCACCCTGTGGGCGATGACCTACAACCTGCTGCGGGCCACCGGCGCACAGGCCTCCGCCTTCCACGCCAGGGCCACCACCGCCACGATCCGCACCCACCTGGTCCACGTTCCGGCCCGGATCGCCCGCTCCGGCCGCCGCATCACCCTGCACCTACCGCACAACTGGCCCTGGCAGCACGCCTGGACACACCTGTTCTCCACCGCCCACGGACCGGCCGGCTGATACGAACAGCCCCTGCCCGCCCCGCCCGCAAGGGCCCGACCGGAACCGAACCGTGGAAATGCTGGGCAGACCAGCGGACACAACCTGCCCTCACCCGGCCACCCGACCCGAAACCGATCAAAAGACCACTCTCAAACCACCTCGATGGATCAAGGCTAAGGGCCTCCGTGGTGCCGGTCATGCTGCGGGCTCCCTGGTGACTCCGGTGATCATTAGTGTTGGGCCTCCGCCGCCGACCGGAACCTCCAGCCTCGGTGTTTCACCGCGAGTTCCAGGGCTGGTGGCTGTCCGTCACCAGCTGGAAATGGTGCCCCGCGACCTGCAATGATCCGGCTTGTCGAAGGCTGGGATCGGATGCGGGTGGGGGCACCTTACACGTGCAGCGTAGCGAGTGGAGCCGGGGTCTGGCGATGCCCGAGGCTGCGGCAAACGCCCAACGGCGCCGGCCGCAGCCGTCGGCCTACTCGTCGTCGGTGGCGTCCTTGTCGCGCAGCGGCCGCAGCCCGCCGGGCAGCTCAGGAAGCTGGAACGAGTAGCGGCCCAGCATGTTGATGTGGTGCCGCACCAATGGGGAGAGGCGGGCCACATCCTCGTCGCGGACGTCGAAGCCGTTGGCGCGCAGCTGGTTGACCGCGGCGTCCATGTAGCGGGTGTTGAACAGCACGAGCGCGTTGAGGACCAGGCCCAGGGCGCCGAGCTGGTCTTCCATGCCGTCCTGGTAGCGGTGGTAGAGCTGCCCCTGCTTGCCGTGGAAGATCTTCCGGGCGAGTGCGTGGCGGCCGTCCTGGAGGTTGGCCTGCACTTTGATCTGCCTGCGGTAGCCGGGCTCGTCGGCCAGGCGCAGGATGTGCAGGGTCTTGGAGATCCGCCCGTAGTGGGCAATCGCGTCGCCCAGCGGGGTCGGGCGCCCGTCGCGCGCCAGCATCCGGATGACGTCGTACGCGCGTACGGCGCCGGTGTGGATGGAGCCGATGATCCGCAGGATGTCCTCCCAGTGGCGCTCGATCCTCGCGAGGTCGACCCGGCCGCGGGCGGCGTCCTGGAAGGCGCCGTAGTCGACAGTGCGGTCGATGCGCCACATCTTCTGGTCCGGCAGGTCCGCCAGCTGCGGCGCGTACGCGAACCCGGCCAAGGTAAGCAGGCCGAAGACGATGTCGCTGTTTATGTGAACAGTTCAAGTTGATCTTCCTTCGGTGCATCGCCCAGGGCATGGTCAGTGCGGTCGGTGTCAGTCGGGTCCGCTTGGATGACCCCATGTCGGTCTATGAAGTGATCAAGAAGTTGCCTGGTATCGCGGCTGTCCGCGATCACTCCAAGGCCCTGGCGATGTTGGACGCCGTTCTGTGCCCAGAGTGGGACTTCAGGTACTTCTCGTTCGATTCCCGTTGGTCGCAGGGGGAGGAGATGGCTTCGATGCGGGACGGCAGCGGCAACGACTACGCCATCGTGTTCGCCGCCGCCGGTGCGTACGCCCAGGCATGCAACCACGAGTCGCCGATGACCCCGTCTCACCTCTCGCCTCCGGCACCGTGGCCTGGGCTTTTCGACTCGGTCCCGGAGGTCTTCCGCTCTTATGTGGAGGAACCCGCCTTCGCCGACCACAACGGACTCCCGCGAGCCACCGTCTGCTTGTGGCGCGAACATTCCGACTCCCAGTGGAAGTGCGGCAACGTCCATGTCCCGGATGAGGAGATGGACGACGCCGACGGCGCGGAGTGGCTGTTTGATGTCCTCGTCGGGGGCTCGGCGGAGGCGTACCAGACCTTCGCCGAGGATTACTACGAGGTCACGCTGGACCTTTCGGCGGTCCAGGACATCTGGGACCTCAAGCCGCTGACCCAGCAGGGTGTCTCGGCATTGAATCCGAAGGCGACGCTCAGCGGTCTGGCAGAGGACATCGCCCAAATCGGTTATCCGACCGCCTGAGCGGCGTCGACGGCCGGTGTCCCGGAGCTGCTGGGGCTTACGACGAGAGCTCAAGTCGATCGACCTCCGGTGATTCGTTGGGGCCGTCAAGTGGTTCGTTGAGGTCGGCCAGCAGCTTCTCGACGCGCAGGCTGGTGCAGCGGTGCCGTTCGACCTCGCGGTCCCAGCCGCGCTCTGCTGCGTCCAGAGCGAGGGTCTGCTCGACTCGGCGGCGCGTCCGGAGCCGTGGCGCGTAGTCGGGTGTCGTGACGAACTTGGCGCAGGTCAGGTAGAGGTCGCATTCGCACGGCCCCTCAGCGGGCAGGCGCAGGCACCGGCCGAGTTCGAGCTCGGTCTTGAAGAAGTTCGTCTTGAGCCAGTCAATCGAGGTGTCCGGCAGCGCGCCGGTTCTGAGCTCGTCTCCCGTACGGAGGCGACCAGCCGGGCCAACGTCGTCACGCCGGGCAGCAGCACCCGCCGCTCGCGCAGCCACCCCGTCGCCGCGTCGAACAGCGCCTTCGGCCCCTCCCCGGTCGTCCAAGCCCGCGCGTCCACCCACCCCCGCAGCTCCGCCTCCGCGTCAGCGAACTCCGTGTACTCCAGGAGTTTCCGCAGCTCCCACATGTGCTCGAACCGGGTCTTCTCCCGCTCGCCGTACGCCTTCAGCACCGACGCGTCTGTGATGCCGAGCTGCTGGGCGAGGTAGTCGACGACTTCGGCCGGCACGTCGGTCGGGTCGTCCAGGAACACCCCGAGATACCGCACGGTGGTGAGCTGGGCCGCGAAGCCGAGCCGGTTGTGCGACCGCCCTTTGGACTCGATCAGCTCCCGGTCCGCATCGTCCAGGAAGAAGAACCGCTCCAACTCCGTACGCGACGGCGCCCCGTCGTACGCCGCGTACTTCGCGGCCTGCTCATCCGTCAGAAACTCGACCGGCACTCTCCGGACCTCCAGACAGTCAGGGATCAACACGACTGCCGAAGGCTCTGCCTCCACCGAACCCCAGGTCAAAGCGCTCTCAGGCGCGCGAAGGGCTTAGCGCCAGATTTCAACGGGCCAGACGCAGACGACCGGTCTCGGTCAGGGGTGCATTACGGTGCGGCACGAGGGCCTTTCCGGTCGCCGGTGCAGATGTCGCAATCCACACCAGGCCAGAAGGCCCTCACCCATTTCAAGATCACTCAACCGTGAACCCCGTCACCAACCTCCATGGACAGAACACCTAGCGGGCACTCGCCAGCTCCGAGGAGACCTCTGCCTTGTCGGTCAGGTCGGACACATCGAGGGAGGCCAGCGGAATCTTCGAGAACATCGGCGGCCCCTCCTCGGGTGTCGGCGCTGTCGGGCCGTAGATCCATTCGGTGAAGGCGTAGTCGTAGGTGTCGCGGTCCCGCAGGATCGCCTTGCGCTGCAGCCACCAGCCACCAGCCACCCCGTCCCCTGTCACCCCGTCAGCAGGGCTTGTGTGCTTGTGCATTCCCGGCGTGCCGAAGCTCCCGGACAGGGAACCCCCTTCGTACTTCTCCCCATTTCGATCATGAAACGAACAGGGATCATCACCGTAAGTTCGGGGCGGGAACCTCGCCGAGACCGGTGCCTCGGTCGGTGGCATCGCCACCGCAGGCTGCTGCAGCACTGACCCACCGGCAGGTCACACAGGGCGGCGCCGGGAAACCCACGGGAGCACCCGGCGCCGTCCAAGGGCCGGGCCCTGGATCCGGGCACGCGCCGGGTTCACAGACCGCGTTGGCACCGACGTACGCCCGTTCGCCGATGGTGATCGGGGCGACCGTTACCCATCCGTCGGCAACCTGGCAGGGACGCAGCGTGGCGCCGTAGCCGATCGCGGCGTCGCGGTCAACGCGCAGCAGCGTGGGCAGACCGACGAAACTGGTGGCGATGGTGGTGCCAGGGCCGACGCGCGCGCCCAGGAGCCACAGATAGGGGCCCATGGCAGGGGACTCATACTGAGCACCAGCACGTCCAGCGCCCACAGACGCAGATAGGTCGCTGCCAACGGAGGGTACCGGCCGGGTCTGATGCCCGCCGCCAGCGGCCGGGCGAGGGTGACGGGAACGATCCAGCGTACGGCGGTGTAACCGGCGAGCACGGCGATCGTCGTCCCCACCGCCCCAGCCCGACAACCGGGCGTGGTTCACCGCTTAGGAGACAGCCACCGGCCCGCGTGAGCAGCAGGAGCAGCCCGTACAACGCCGCCGCCTGGGCCATCCCGGCACGCGCGATCCGCCCACGTCGGCCGTGCCGAAGTGGCGCGGGACGGGGCTGCTCCACCACGCCGCGGGATCCCGCCGAGGCCACTACTTGCTCCAGCAACTGCGGGAACAGGTCGGCCTGCGCCTGCTGATGGGGCTGGGCGGATGAGACGATGACCAGGCCAGATCCGGTTGCTTGACCCCATTGTGTGCTGATCCGCTCCAGTGCCTTGGCAGCGAGTTCGTTGCTGCCCTGCCCGGAATAACAGGTGTCCAGGATCAGCATCAGGCGTCGGATGAAGCTTCCCCTTGATGTTGGACACCTGGAGACTGGGACGTGAGGTTCCAGAGGAAGTAGTGCCAGGTGGGAAGCAAGAGCAACCGCAGCAGGCGGTATTCGGAGGAGTTCAAGCGCGACGCGGTCGCGCTCGTGCGCTCCTCCGGCAAGACCGTCACCGAGGTGGCCCGGGACATCGGGGTCAGCGCCGAGGGACTGCGGAACTGGGTCAAGCAGGACACGATCGACCGCGGACGGGAGGCGCCGGGCGAGCTGACGACGGCCGAACGCGAAGAGCTGCGTCGGCTGCGGCGGCAGAACCGTGAGCAGGCCGAGACGATCGAGGTACTGCGAAAAGCGGCGGTCTTCTTCGCGAAGGAGAGCGATCGATGAGCGAGGTGTACGCGTTCATCGAGGCGGAGAAGACCACCCACGGAGTCGCTCTGTTGTGCCGGCTGCTGAAGGTGGCCCGGTCCTCTTTCTACGCCTGGTTGGCCGGTGAGCAGGCCCGCACCGCCCGCCGGGCCGCCGGGCCGCCGACGACGCCCTGGCGCACGAGATCACCGTGTTGCACATCGCCTCCCGATGCACCTCCAGATGTTCGGGCGCGCCAAACTCCCACTCCTCCGCAAACGGGTACTTCTCACCGCCGCCCGATGAGCATGCTGGCTCATTCTGGTGAGCGACGAGGGCCAGCCGAGAGCGATGCCACCTCAGCTTCCACCTGAGGAAGCTCTGTCCGCCGTGCGGGCGGTATCGAGACAACAGCATCTGCGGTCTGCCGCTGGAGAGGCTCGGTTTGCCAGGTGTCGGTGATGTCGGTCCAATGACGCAGGGTCGCTCTCCGGACACCCCCAGGCCGATCGCGGTCATACATGAGGTCGAAGCGATAGACCCGGCCTTCCTCCGAGATGATCTGCCCAAACTCGTGGTCTCCGCCGTCAGGGAAGAGATCGACGAGCACGGAGTTCGCCGGGTCGATCGACTGTTCCTTGAGCAGGTTCCGCAGCCGTACCCACAGATCGAGCGGGCTCTTCCGCAGCAGGTGCGTGTAGTGGATGTGCACGGCATGAGACATAGCCCAATCATCTGATACCAGGAAGCGGCACCACCAGAGAGACGGACCGGAAGATCGTTCACGGAATGTGTGCCAGAACCCACTACTGCGGTTCTGGCTCGCTTTCCGTGATGCGCGCACGCTGAGTAACGGCTGACGCTCAGATCGGGCGCCGGGAAGTTGCCTGAAAATGACCAAGGCCGATCTTGGTGTGGTCGACAGTGCGACGCCATGGAAGAGACGTTGCCCCGTCTGGAGGTGCTGTTGTTACCGTCCATCACGGACGTGTCGGTGCTGTCGCTGGACGTAAGCGACGACGCAATACGTATTGAGGCCTGCAGTACGGCGGCCGGGGCGGCGTGCCCGGATTGTGGGAGCGAGTCCAGTCGGGTGCATAGCTCCTACCTGCGGTTTCCTGCAGACGTGCCGAGTGGGGGACGTCAGGTGGTTCTCCATCTACGAGTCCGACGGTTCTTCTGTCCGCAGCCTTCGTGCGAACGGCGGACGTTTGCCGAACAGATGCCGGGACTGACCCGGAGGTACAGCAGGTGGACCGAGCGGTTGCGTTCGGCTCTCGCCGCAGTCGGTCTCGCCCTCGCCGGCCGGGCTGGTGCCCGGATGGCACGGGTCTTCGGGGTGTCCATCAGTCGCAGCGCGGTGTTGCGGCTGCTCGACGCCTTGCCCGAACCGGAAGTCCACGCCCCGAGGGTGGTCGGTGTCGATGAGTACGCCACACGCAAAGGACGGGTCTACGGCACGGTGCTGGTCGATGTGGAGACCCGTCGACCGGTGGATTTGTTGCCTGACCGGCAGGCGTCCAGCCTGGCTGCATGGTTGGCGAAGCGACCTGGGATCGAGGTCGTCTGCCGTGACCGCGCGCCGTTCTTCGCGGAGGGCGCCTCGGCCGGGGCGCCCCAGGCTGTCCAGGTCGCAGACAGGTGGCATTTGTGGAACAACCTTGGCGAGGCCGCTGAGCGGGCTGTCGCCCGCCACTGCCAGTGCTTGCGCGTCCTGGTCCCCGATCGGGAGGAGAAGGCTGAGGAACCGATGCCGCCCGAAGAGAAAGCGGACTCTCCATGGCGGAGCGACCGGTTCGCCAACCGCATCCGCGCCAGGCATGCCACCGTCCACGCGCTGCTGGAAGCCGGCCACAGTCGCCGCTCCATCGGGCGTCAGCTCCACATGACCGGCAGCCCGAAACCCCGGCGACATGCGACAACCTCGACCTGAGCATGTGGTTCAGGGACCAAGCAAAGGAACTGGCCACTACTCGAACAGGACTGTGGGTCATGGACCTGGACACAGCCTTCTACGTCGCACTGTTCCTGCGCGCTGCCCAGCACTCGATCCGGCGTGGCTGCCCCATCGTCTGCACCTGAGACCCATTTCGGTCCCGCTGGTCTCCCAGCGGATATCACTCACCGTGCACGCGCCACGGAAAGCGAGCCAGAACCACTCCTGCTCGATAAGGCCAGCAGGAGGCGGTTGTCCATGGGAAAGGGGCAGGAACGCGGCCTGCTGAGACGAGCGGAGCACGTCGACGAAAAACACATGGTGACTGTGTGTATTCACTCGGGTGGGTGACGTGAAGGGGCGGTGGTGTGTATGTGCGGGTGGCATGAGGCGGGGACGTTCGCACCCAGAAGGGTGCGCCTCGGAAGGAGGACATCGTGTTCCGCCATTCGACACGTAAGTTCGTAGTGGGTCTGTGCGCGCTGGCCGCGGCTGCGCCGGCGGCGCCGGCCCTGGCCGCCCCGGCCGGGGGTGCACCGCCCCCGGCGCCGCACACCGCCACCCCGGCTCTCCACCCGCAGACCCTCGCCGACCTGGACACCGCCATGCACGGCGAGGCGTACGCCTACGCCACCTACGGTCTCTTCGCCGCCGAGGCCGACCGCACGGGCCACCAGGGCATCGGCCGGCTCTTCCGCAGCACGGCACGGACCGAGCTGCACGAGCACCTGCACGAGGCAGCCGCCCTGACCGGTGTGGTCGGCACGAACGCCGCCAACCTGAGGCAGGCCATCGACGGCGAGACCTACGAACACCAGGTCATGTACCGCGACTTCGCCGACCAGGCCCGGCAGGATGGGGACCTCGATGCCGCGGATCTCTTCAGCGAGATCGCCGCGGA
Organism: Streptomyces sp. NBC_00154; assembly: GCF_026342835.1. GTDB lineage: Bacteria > Actinomycetota > Actinomycetes > Streptomycetales > Streptomycetaceae > Streptomyces. The sequence goes on along the minus strand of NZ_JAPEMI010000003.1, from coordinate 262,461 downwards.
CGAGGGCCGCCACCGCGACGCCTTCCGCACCGCGCTGACGGCCGTGACCACCGGCCGCGGCACCGTCCCGGCGCCGCCGAAGGCCGACGTGGTGCCGGTGCCCGCCGGGCTGCCGAAGGTCAAGGCCGACCGCACCAAGACCAACCTGGACACCGCCCTGCACGGCGAGGCACTCGCCCACGCCAAGTACATGCTCTTCGCTACCCACGCCCGGCAGACCGGCCATCCGGCGCTGGCCCGTCTGTGGGAGGGCACAGCCAAGATCGAACTGCAGGAGCACCTCGCCGGTGAAGCGGTCCTGGCCGGCCTGGTCCGCCCGACGAAGGACAACCTGCGCAAGGCCATCACCGGGGAGCGCAACGAAGCGAACAACCTGTACCCGGGGTTCGCCAAGCGGGCCACCGCCGTCGGCAACACCGCCGCCGCCCGCTACTTCCGCGACACCGCCGCCGACGAGGCCAAGCACGCAGCCGCCTTCCAGCAGGCGCTCAACCAACTGCGTTGACCCCGCGGGCTGAGCCGTGAGACCGGCCGGACACAAGGCAAGCACGTCCGGCCGGTCGACCCGTCATATGGGTCGACCGGGCTGCCACTGGCGCAGCTGTTGCCGCGTCACCCCCTGCCATCGGACTCGCTTGTTGAGAAGCGGCCATGCCAGACCGCCTTCGCACCCGAATCACCGATCCGATACACGTCAATGACCGCACCGACGGCCACGACCAGGGCGATCACCAACACCACAACGCGCACCGCAACGGAAGAGGTCAGCCGAGCCACGGCGGACACCCCGCCCTCGGCGGGGCTGTCGGCCGCACCACTGCGCCCACGCTCCCGGCGAAGGCCCGCCCGGTCAAGCAGCCAGACGACGACCGTCAGCACGAACAGGGCGATCGCCCACGGAGTGAGACCGGAACCCATCTCAGCGTGCTTTTCCAACAGCGCACTCTCCTGCACCCGCTCCTCCAGCCACTCACCGGACTCGGTGGCCAACACCACCAAAGCAAGAGTGATCAGCCCCAGGACCGGAAGCACCCAGCCGAGCCGGCGCGCTGCCGAAGGCCACAGCACACAGACGACGAGCACCAACGCCGTCAGCGGGACCAACACGACTGCGCCATGAACGAAGAGCGGATGGCCGGGAAGGCCGTTGATCAGCCCAACATCCACGGGACCTCCTCCAGCGGGCCTGCAAGGCACATCCGGGCCAATATATTGTGTTTCGGGCACTATGTGGCCAGATGTGTCCGCGTACGGGGGTCATGCGCACGTATGGAGCAGTGCCCGCAATCCCCTTATTCGGGAGAGAAACTGGGTCGACCCGGAGGACTGGAAGCCGGGCGATACTCAGGGGTGCAGGGTGACGTCGCGGGTCGGCAGTCCGACGGGGTCCTGGGGCGCCGGTGAGGGTGTCGGGGCAGGAGCGGGCGATCGCGTACAGGCCGCCGATGTCGGCGCCGACCGCTTGGCCGCGGCCGCGCCGTTCCCCGGCCTTGAGCAGCTTCACGTGTTGTCCGGGGTGATCTCGGCGGCGACCGCGGGTGCGCTCACTCGAGCGGGCGGAAGTCTCCCTGCGCCGATCGGTTGCCCCGCTCACGCCGCTCCCGCTGGTGTGCGGCCCCCTCGCCGGTCAGCGAGCATCCTGTGATCATGGCCATCGCCGTTGCCGTACCGGCCGCACTCCTGGCCGCCTGCTGTTTCGCAGTGGCGGCCGTGCTGCAGCAGGAGACTGCTGCGACCATGCCCGAGAAAGAGTCCCTTCGCCCCCGGCTGATCTGGGCTCTCGCGCATCGACCGCTGTGGCTGGCCGGCATCGCCCTGTCGGCCTTCTCCTTCGTCATCCAGGGCGTGGCACTCGCCTTTGGCCCGCTGGTGCTCGTGCTGCCGTTGGCGTCGACGGACCTCCTCTTCGCCCTGCCACTGATCGCCTGGCGACACCATCGGCATCTCACCCCGTGGGACGTGACAGGCGCGATGTGCACCGCCGGCGGAGTGGCCGCCTTCCTGACCGTGCTGCCCTACTCCGCGGGCGAGGGCCGGCCCGGCGTACGGGACTGGCTGCCGCTCCTGGCGGTGGTCGCGGCCTGCGTCACCGTGCTGGTGCCTGCGGGGCTCCGGACCTCTGGCCGGGTCCGCGCGGGTGTGTAGGCGGCGGCCTCGGGGCTGCTCTTCGCGCTGCTGGACGCGCTGACGAAGAACGCGGCAGGTCTCTTCCGAGACCGGGGTCTGGCCGCGCTGGTGCAGTGGGAGCCGTACGCACTGCTCCTCGTCGGCGGAGCGGGGCTGCTGTTGGCACAGAGCTCGTTCCAGGCCGGATCCCTGACGATCAGCCTCCCCCTCATCGACACCATCGAGCCGATCGGCGCCGTCCTGATCGGCGCCGCCGTCTTCCACGAACGCCTTGCCACGTCCGGGTACCTTGCCGTCCAGATCCTCGGCGCGGCCCTGGCCGTGACCGGCATCGTCATCCTGGACAGGTCGCCGCTGGTGCGCACATGAACGTGAACGCGTCAGCAGGTGACGCACACCGTGCCAACGCACGCTTTGGTCCGGCCCGGACGCACGTCCGCGAAACCCGATGCGGCTGATGGCCCCGCAATGCCCGCCCACGGTTCCCGACGGTGCCGCGGCCGGTCTTCTCGGCACCGTCGGAGGGCATCGGCAGCGCGACCGCCTCGCGCAGGCACGCGAAGCGCCGACCGCTCGGTCGACGAGCCGTACGGCCGATGCGCCGCGTGGCATGTTGGCAGAGGCTGGGAAGGGAGGCCGGCCAGGCAGCAACGGCCCTTCGACAAGGAGGCACGGCAATGGCTGAACCGGTCGTTGTGGGAGTCGACGGCTCACCGTCCAGTCTCGGAGCGGTCGGGACGGCGGCACACGAGGCCGCACTACGCGGGACCGGCCTGCGGCTGGTGAACGCCTTCGGGTGGCCCTCAATGCATCCACCGCCCGGTGTGCCGCCCTGGACCCCTGCCACGGCGGGGCTGCGCGAGCTGGTGGACGGCACACTGGCCCAAGCCGAACAGCGGGCCCGTGAGGTCGCGCCGCACCTGGACATCACCCGCGAGGTCACCCTCGGCGAGCCGCTGACGGTGCTGGAGATCGAGTCGCGCACCGCCTCCCTCGTCGTGGTGGGCAGCCGCGGCCTGGGCGCATTCGGCGGCCTGCTGCTCGGCTCCACCGCCGTGCATCTGGCCGCCCACGGCCATAGTCCAGTGCTCGTGGTACGAGGCAGGCCGGGCGGGCCAAACCCGACTGGTCCTGTGCTGCTTGCCGTGGACGGCTCACCGGCGGGCGAGAAAGCCATCGAGTTCGCCTTCACCGAGGCGGCTATGCGCGGTGCGGGCTTGCTGGCCCTGCATGTGTGGAACACCTGGAGCGAACGGGCCTACGAAGGGCCCGGCGACCCGTTGAACGTGGTGGTCGACATCGAGCGGCTGCGTGCGGAGGAGCAGCAGCTGCTGGAGGAGATTCTGTCCCCGTGGCAGATCCGCTATCCCCAGGTCGCTGTGGAGCGGCGCCTGGTGCGCTCTCGGATCCGCACGGCTCTGATCGACGCAAGCCATGACGCGCAGTTGGTCGTGGCCGGCGCACGCGGACGCGGTGGCTTCACCGGCCTGCTGCTCGGCTCGGTCAGCCAGGCACTCCTGCATCACGCACACTGCTCCGTTGCCGTGGTTCGGGGCAAGGCGTAGCCGAGGCCGCCGGGCCACAGTGACGCAGCTGACCACAACGAGCCCGTCGCCGGCGGCGACCGCGGAGCGGTCCGCCGGTGATGGCCTACGTCGGGCCAGATGTTCCCTCACTCCCCGGAAACCGGGGTGAACGCGCGTGATTTTGGCGTATGCAGTCCGGGCAGGGGTGGCCAATTCCGCGCAGCAGACGATGAGGTCGGGCAGAAACGGATCGGGCCGGTTGTAGGTGAGGGGGCTGCCGTCCAGGCGGCTGGCATGAAAGCCCCCTGCCTGTGCCGCTGCCACCAGCGCGGCGGAGTCCCATTCGTGCTGGCCGCCCAGCTGTGATCAGCCATGGCCTCGGTCCGCGCACGATGGCCCGGACAGCACACTGATCAGCGGCACTGCCTTGGCGGCAATACCAGTTGGGCTCAGGCGGGTACGTAGGTCAGGCAGTCAACGTCGGTCTGGTTGAACCCGACAGTGATACCGGGGGCGCGGCACTCGAAGTCGACGTTGTACCGACAGTCGGACATCTTGCAGGCTCCGCCGTGGCCGGGTGCGCAGTTCCTTGGTGAGAGGTGAGAGAGGCGCAGACCATCACCTCGAAGCGCTCGTGGACCCCGGACAGGTCCCGTCGAGCACGGCCTCACGCGTGCTTGCCTGTGTAACAAGCACCAGCGAAGGGGCGAGGATGGAGGGATGGGGCGTATGCGTCGCCCACGTGTTCCTCCGGGACGAGGAGGTCGGATCGTGTTCTTCACGGATCGTCGTGATGCCGGCCGGCAACTGGCCGCCCGGCTGGCGCACCTCAGAAGCCGTTGTTGAACCGGATGTGAGCGTTGAGTTCCTGCTGGTCAGGCATGGTTTTGGTCGGGGTGAGGGATGGTCTCGACGTTCTGTTTCCGCTTGATCGTCGAGGGGTGCGCGGTGGCGTCGATGCTGGGGTTGTTGGAGGCGCGGGAAACGGCTGCCCGCGAGCGGGTGGAGGACCTGCGGGAGGAGGCGGCCCGTGCGGCCGCGGCGCTGGAGGCCGCCGAGATCGAGTTGGACCGGCGGGTGATCGCGCGCGAGGAGCTCGTCGACGCTCTGGCCGCATCTGCCGAAGAGACCACCGTCGTGACGGAGGTCGAGGGCGAGGAAGTGTCCGCTCCTGTGCCGGGGTCCGCGTCAGTGCCGAGAGCGGTCGTGCCGCCCTGGCGGGAGGGGTTGTCGGTGTCGGTGCTTTCGCTGGACAACCAGCGGATCCTGAACGTGCTTCAGGACCGGCCGGGTCACGAGCCGGTGCGGGCCAAGGACATCGCGGCGGCACTGGGTATCGACAACACGGTCGCGGCGAAGGTCGAAGGGGTGCGGTCGAAGGCCAAGCGCCTGGCCGAGCGCGGGTGGTTGCTCCAGGAGGCGTCGGGGGCGTTCAGTGCCGGCCGTCGGCTCGTGGCCGGGCCAGTCGGCGGCTCATCCGCGTGATCATCGAGAACAGGATCATCGCCTCGCTGGTCGCGGTCAGTGTCTCGTAGTCCCGGCACAGACGCCGCGACTGCATCAGCCAGCTCAGAGTGCGCTCCACCACCCACCGTCTCGGCAGTACCACGAACCCCTCCATGTCGTCGGTGCGCTTGACGACTTCAAGGGCGAAGGCGAGTTTCTGCCGGCACCAGTCGACGAGACCGCCGGTGTAGCCGCCATCGGCCCAGACCAGGCACATGTCCCGGTGCAGCCGGCGTAGCCGCTGCAGCAGGGGCACGGCCGCTTCGCGGTCGCCCACGTTCGCGGCGGTGACCGCGACGACCAGGAGCAGGCCGAGGCAGTCTGTGATGATGTGCCGCTTGCGGCCGTTGATCTGCTTGCCGCCGTCGTAGCCGCGTGAGTCGGCGGGCACCGTCGCGGCGGCCTTCACCGACTGCGCGTCGATGATCCCGGCCGTCGGTTCCACCGCGCGGCCCTCGCGCTCGCGAATCCGCCCGCGTAGCCGGTCGTGGAACTCGGTGATCAGTCCGGCTGCCGCCAGCGGCGGAAGAAGGCGTAGACGCGGTCCCAGTCGGGGAAGTCCGCGGGCATCGACCGCCAGGAGATCCCGCCCGCGACCAGGTAGCGGATCGCATCCAGCATCTGACGGTGGCAGTACCCTTCGGGCTGCCCGCCGCGGCCCTCCAGCCAGGCAGGGGTGGGCAACAACGGCCGTACCGCCGTCCATTCCTCGTCGCTCATGTCCGAGGGATACCGGCGCACCCGGTCCGGGTGATCGGCCGCATTGCCGTACACGTGCGCGAGGCAATCGCACGACACGCCGGGCGAGTTGAAGTCCACGGGCGCAGGCGCGTACACATGTGACAACGGGGCCTCCTTGGGCCGCTCGGTTAGGTTCGCACCCCCGAGCTACCAAGAGGCCCCGCCTTCATGCCCGCACCACCACACGATCACCCGACCAGGAACCTTGTTCGACCTGCACGTTCCATGATCGGTACGACAACGGCTTCTCAAGGGAGCTGAAGTGGTGGTGCTTGGCCTGCCCCGCGGAGGGGTTCCGGTCGCCGCAGAGGTCGCCGAGGCGCTGGGCGCGCCGCTGGATGTCTGCCTCGTGCGAAAACTGGGCGTGCCCTCCCAGCCGGAGCTGGGAATGGGAGCGATCGGCGAAGGGGGCGTACGCGTGATCAACGATGACGTGGTGCGCACGGCGCACATCACCCCGGATGAGCTGGCTGAGGTCGAGGCCCGTGAGCGGGAGGTGCTGGAGAGCCGTGCCCAGCGGTACCGGGGCGGGCAGGAACCGATCGGGCTGGAGGGCCGTACGGTACTGGTGGTCGATGACGGGGTAGCCACGGGGTCCACGGCGCGCGCGGCCTGCCGGATCGCCCGGGCCAGGGGGGCTGCACGGATCGTGCTCGCCGTCCCCGTGGCACCTCACGACTGGATCACACGGCTCGGCGAGGAGGCCGACGAACTGATATGCCTGCACACCCCGCGGAACTTCTTTGCGGTCGGACAGTTCTACACAATCGACTTCTGCCAGGTCGACGACGATGAGGTTGTCGCCTGTCTGGAAGAGGCGGGCGCCCGCCCGGTGAGCCCGCCCGGACCGAGTCGCGTCACGCCGTGATCGAGGATCGGGAGGTGGACGTGCGGGCTGGTGCGGTGGTGCTGCGCGGACAGTTGACGGTGCCCGAGGGTGCTAGCCGCTCTCTAAAACCCTGCTGCCAATGTTCCGGCTGCCGTGTGCACCAATGTTGGCGGGAGAGCGGCAGCCGTCTGGGACTTCTATCCGTGCGAGCAGAGCCTTGCCGATACCACAAGGTTGATCTTCCTGGATTCGACGTCCGTGCCGACCTTGTGACCCGGAGCGGAGAACCGGACCTTGGCGGTCTGTACGGGGTCGTTGTCGCTCTTGATGTCGGGGCACTGGCTGCGGGCGTTGTCGATGGCCTTGTCCTCGTCGGCGACCAGGGCTGGGTCAATGGCCTTGAGTTCGGCGAGCAGGGTCTCGCGCTTGGAGCCGGTGGGCTCGGCCGGGATGTCGGCGGCCTTCTTGGCGTCGATATTGTCCGCGGTCTTCGTGGCTGCGGGCGTGCCGCTCCTGCTGGTTTCGGCCTTGTTGTCGCTGTTGTCGCTGTTACTACAGCCGACGAGAGTGACGGCGAGTACGGCAGCGGCGGCGATGGTCGTGCGGACGTGCATGGGCCCCCAGGGCTTGTTGACGCGGAGAGACATCATCGCGCCGTGTGAGCCGCCGTGTGGATCACGTGGCCGTCTTGTGACCTTGGGTTTGTCGCCAGGACACTCGCCACCTCACCCCCCGCTGAACTCATAGCCGACACCCATGACGACGATCTTCCCAGCGCTGGTTCCGCCGCCGCTCACCGTGTGGCGCGTTCGCCCTGATTGGCCGGGAAGTGCCCAGCTCTCGTGAGTGGCTCCCTGCGGGCAGACAGCCGGATGAGCGGGTAGGGGCGCATAGGGCGGCCCAGGAGGTGCGGTGTGTGGACGCGCAGGGCGAGCACCCCGGGCATGGCATGTACGGGTGTGGCGGGCCGTTGCCGAGCGTGCCGCACCCGGCCACGGCCTTTTCGGCCGGTCTCCTGGCTGTGGGGTGTCCCGGGCGGGTATGGGCACTGCGGGCAGGTCAGTTGTTGGTCCAGTCGCGCAGCTGGCGGGCGATGCGGGCGACGCCCAGGGTTCCTGCGGCAGCGTCGCGCACGAGGGCGACGGCCGCCTTGGGTGGGTAGTCGAGCCGGTGTCCGTTCAGGGCGAGGTACGCCTCGGTCGAGTGCCAGGCGAAGGCCTCGCCCGAGTGCTCGAGGCAGGGGAGTTTTGACAGGGTCTGCAACAGTGCGGCGGCCTTGAGATGCACGGAGCCGTAGATGTCGCGTTCCATGGCGTTGGCGTTGACCCGCGCGACGGCCGCGTACAGCGGTCCGAGGTCGTCGACCTGCGGGTCGCCGTCGAGGAGCTCGGCGGCGTGCAGCAGGAAGGTGATGTCGAGCCGGTGCAGCGGTTCGTGCTGGGTCACGCGGCCTGGCCCCGCTTCGGCTGCTGAAGCTCGGCACGGGCCTGCTGCTCGGCGGCCCGCTGCTCCGGGGAGGGGTCGGTGCTGCTGGGTTCGGCGGCGAACGCGGCTCCGCTGCGCGTCATCGACTCCTTGAAGCCATCGAGGAACCGCTGCTCCACGGCGGTCGCGCGGGCGTAGGCCGCGGAGAGGATGTACTCCTGCAGGCTCACTCCTTCCTGCGCGGCTGCGGCGGCGATCGCGGCCCGCTGCTCGGGGTCGGGGAAGCGTAGGTTCATGGCCTTCGGTTCTGGCATGGTACCGACGGTACCAGTGGTATCACTTTTGGCCCAGAGTAATGACGCACCGGGGTGAGGTGAGAGCGGCTCTGAAGTCAGCGGAAGCCACCCACCGGGCCGCGGATCTCGCCCAGCCGGAAGTCGTCGTCCTCCGCGTAATCCCCAAGCGCGAGGGCGTGCGAGGGATGACGCAGCAGCGAGACCTTCCCCCTGAAGAGCGCGCGCACGCGGTCGGGATGGAGCTGAAGCTTCTCGCCTATCGACTCGTCCGAGGCGTGATAGCCGGGAGGATGGTCGCGCGCTGCTGCCGAGGCGCTCGATGGTCACGGCAATGGCGGTGGAGCCCTCGACGCGAGCGCGGTCGGGGGGCCTGCTTCCCGTCACCCGCTGGTTCACCGGTCTGCCCTCCGTCCAACGGCAGGCTCGGCGCGCACGAGGACCACGGTCGGCGCCGTCGACAAGGTCTGTCCGATGGGTGACTGCGACAGCAGGGGGTGGCTGCGTCGGCTTCCCTCACGGCAAAAGCCCACACAGCGCGGAAATGACGTGGGCCAGCCCCAACAGGGCGACGGGCCGGCGGTCTGGTTGCCGCACGGTTCCGCCATCACGAAGTCGCGTACGGGGATGCCATTGCTTCACGATCACTTGCTGGTGTCGATGAAGGCGCAGCGTCCGGACGGCGCATTGGGTGCGGTGCACACCGAGGCCGTGTTCGAGAACGTGGTGGCGGCGTCCGCGTTCTACAAGAGCTGGTGATGAGCGCGGTGTGTGGCGCTCGGTCGGGCTTCCGAGCCGCGGATCGGGTCGGAGCGGCTTTGAGCTGCCGGTCGTCGACGCCGTCGTAGAGGTGGCTGTCGTGGATCAGGAAGTCGGGGCCGCCTCCGTGTCGGTGGGCGAGGACAGCGAGGGTGAGGTCGAAGCAGAAGATGACCACGTTGCCGATGCCGCGGCTGTTGTCCCTGTCGATGTGCGGGTGATCGTCAGGCTCTCGCGTCCAGCCTGGATGGCCAGGAAGGCCTCGCGGGGCCCATAGAGGGCCCGGGCGAAACAAGAGAACAGCAGGTGGCTTCGCGGGCCTGCGGTTCGTGTTCGTCGAGGTCGGTCTCGACGGCCTGCTGGATCTCGATGCGTTTAGCGGTGATCTGGCGGGATCTGGCAGCTGAGAGCGCGCACGTTGCGCACCCTGGCCTTCACGGTGAGCAACCGAGGATGACGCTCCTCTTAAGCGAGCTCGATGCTGAGTTGGGAACCCAGTTCCTCGAAACCCAATGAGGCCGCAACACGTCGGGAGGCGGGAGGGCGCGCACGCCACTGCGGCAGCAGCCCGACAGCGAGAGCATGAGCGACCGCCGCTGAGCCCGTGCGCATGTGGCCCGCGAGCCGTGTCCGGAGTTGCCCCGATCCGCAGCGCGGGGCGGGGCCCTCGTGATGTCAGGCGGCGCGCTTCACGTGGCGGACCAGCCACATCAGCAGGGCGTCGAGGTCAGCGGCGGCCGAGAGGACTCGGTCGATCGCCTCGGGGGTGTGCAGCCACTCCTCGCAGCCGAGGGGACGGGCGGCGATCAGAGAACGGTGGCGCAGCAGGTTCGTACGGGAGTGGTCTGTCGGATAGCCGCGCGGGGGGCGTTTCATCACGTCCCCGGAGATGTCGTAGCCCTTCTTCCGCACGTCCTCGACGATGGCGGACAGTTCGCGGCCGCTCCCCTCGGAGGCCACGGCTTTGCGGAACATGTCCACCTGGCCGGGATCGGGGTACCACCAGGCGCCCTGGATCCGCAGGCCGTCCAGGGAGAAGCGGAGACCGATCTCGATCTTGCGGCCGAGCCGGATCACCGCGCCCTGGTGCTGCCACCACCAGGAGTCGGTGCGGTAGTGCCAGACGGAGAAGTCCTCGTACCGGGGGTCGGTGTCCGCGACCTCGTTGAGCAGGGCGATCATCGGCTGCCGGACCAGGCGTTCGCGGTCCGCGCGGTAGCGCTCGCGGGTGGCATGGGTCGGTTCGCCCTGGAGCTGCCACAACACGTCCATGGCCTGCTCCGGCCAGCCGGTGAACTGTCCGCGCATGCGGGCAGGATAGCTCACCCATGATCCGCGCGCGGAGAGTGAAACGGGCAGGGAGGCGTAGCCCCAGACACGGTGGGAGGTGTTGCGGCGGGGCTCGCCGGCCAGTTCGATGTGCCGTGCGCGGTGGGCGAGTTCGTCGAGGAACACGGAGGCGGGCGGTGAGATTGTGCAGCCGAACTTGAGATCCCACACCTACAAGGATGTAGGATCTCGCGGCCCGTGACATAGGCCGTCGCCCTGACCAGGGGCTCTCTGGGCTGTCTCAGCCCATGTCCCCGTCTGGTGTCTCAGGCTCGTGTGTCTCCTTCAGGGTCGACTTCGGCAGTCGACCAGCTACTTCTGCCCACTCACGCTGGGTTGGTGCCCGTTCGATGCGGCTTGCGATATCCGTCTTGAACGTGGCGTCCAAGGTCTCCGGGAGCTTGCTGAACGTGGCGGGGAGCACGTCGAGCAGGCTCAAGAACTGCTCGCCGCTCGGGGCCGTCAGCAGCAGTTCGCATCTCCAGTGCGGCGACGCCTCGGGGCGGTGACTGAGATGATGCACGAGTGCGGGGAACAAGTAGTGCGTCGCTCCGGGAGCGAGGTGGTCCCGAAGCCAGTCGACCGGAAGCCGCTGGCTGAAGCCGTATGCGCCGGCCTCCCTCTCCAGGTCGAGGAGCTGTTCGGTGTGGACTGCCCGGATCGTGCGGGGAGGAGGTGGGGCCATGCTGTGATGATGCCAAGAAGCCGCTGCGGGGCCGAGAGGTCAGCGGAGCCGGGCTGCGATCTGCCGACGGGCAGGGCTCCAGACTTCCTCAAACTCGTCGGAGGTCAGTTGCTCCGGGTCATTGCCTTGTGTTCCCGAACCTGTGGTCGAACTCGGCGAGGCGGCCTGCAGCGTGGGCCTGCTGCCATTCGTCGAGGGAGGCCGCTGCGATCGGGGTCAGCTCAGGTCCTTCGAGCTCGATCTGCCGGGTCACCCAACCTTCGGCGTCGACCTCGAAGTAGAACCAGACGTCTTCCTCGTCCCAGTAGCAGCGCATCCATGTCGTCACCAGCCCATGATGACGGAGCCCTCGGATCGTCCACCGCGGCGATGTCAGAGTCATGCTGGAGGATTACGCCCATGTTGATCGCGACGAATGAGGCTGGGCGCGTGGTGAAGAAGCCGTCGAAGCCGGTGATAGGCACGATGCTCGCCAACCTCCATCGCAGTAACGCGCATCTGGTTCTGGAGCGCGTGGAGGAGGGCGTGGAGGGTAGCTGGTATGTCCAGGTACTGCTGCGCGACGACAACACGTACCAACTCGAATATCGGGACGGCGTTGCCGCCGAGCACTACCAAACGCGGACGATCTCCCAGGAGAAAGTCTTGACGGCGATGCTCGGCTGGGCTGCTGGCAGAGGGGACTGGCGGGACCCGTTCATGTGGAACAACATCGGCTCGCAGTTCGAAACCGGAGAAGCTCCGCAACTCGGCTGATCAGGTCGCCCATCCGGTAGTTGCTTCGACCTTCGTCTGGATCCACTCGCGGATGGTCCCGATGGCGTCGAGAAGCTCCTCGAAGGTGCGGAGATCACGATGCTGCCGACGAACCCGACCTGTTGCCACGTCCCCGCACTCAAGTTCCGCTTCGCCACTGCTCCAGACGATGAGCACGGCGACGTGGGCATCCGTTTCCAGCGTCACCCGGCTTCGTCGTTCTGCCCCGCCGCTGGAAGATCGAGCGCTCCATCGGTTGGATCACGACCGCCCGCCGCAACTGCCGCGACTACGAACGGCTTCCTGAGCACTCGGAAGCGCACCTGAACTGGGTATTCATCACCCTCATGACCAGACGCCTTACCCGAACGTGGTCCCCGCACCGACAACTGGAGGAAGAAACCAAGCGCACCAGCTGATCTACTGTCAGGACAGCATTGGGATCGATGCCGCGCTTGGGCGGTGCTCGGCCAACAATCGCACGCGCATCAAGGGAGACCGGTGAGCGGGAAGGCCCATCTGCTGATGCGCGCCGCCTCGGTCGTGCTGCACCTCCACCTCCCGATTCCGGGCGTTCGGCCCACCGACGACACCCCCGACAACGTGCGCTCGCTCCAGATTCGCTGACCCGCCGACCTGTCTGGTTCTCGGCAGCCACGGGGCGGCCGAGAACTGGACAGGCCGCCCGGCCTGCACAACCACCGCCCCGCCGGCATTCGCCAGCGGGGCGTTCACTTTGCCAAGCGTGACTGGAAGCGGCAGCTAAAAGTGTGCTGTCTCGCGGAGGTTGGTTACGGGTCAGCATCGGGTGGTCTCGGCGCTGGCAGTACAGGTTCGTTCTCGAAGCCCACTTGGTGCCGTCGTACGGGATAGCCCAAGCTGGACCGCATGGATTGGTTGCCACTGCTCTCCACCCTGGCCGGGGCCGCGATTGGCATCGTCGCTACTCTCATCGCAGATCGGAATCGGTGGAAGCACGAGGATGTCAAAGAAGCTCTTCGGCTGCGGCTCGACATCTACACGCAGTACACCACCACCGTGAAGGTCCTCGGGGAGACCCTGCGGGCCTTGGCCGAGCTAGAGCACCCTTCCGACGACGAGCGGGCGCTTGCGCTGCGCGCAGCCTTTCGGGATTCAGGCATAGCCATCGCATCAGAACGGATGTGGCTCATCGCGCCCCAACCCGTCGTCAAGGCCTCCAACAGCGTGTTCCACTGCCTGCGAAGCATCTGCGACGGCTACATCGACGGCGCTGCTGTCAGCAGTCCAGAGGATCGCGCCCGCTGGGAGGCACGCGGCGAAGCAGCTGCCAAGATGCGAGAGCTCATGCGTGAAGATCTCGGCGTTGTCCCACTCACCGAACGCCACAGCCCCCTTCTCAACGACTACAACAACCCCTCCGCGCAGTGATTGTGACCGTGGCACCAACGTCATGAGATGGCACAGCTAAGGAGTCGGTTTCTCTCGTTCGTGAGCCCCGGCATCATGGTCGTCGGTAGGTTCATACGCGAGAGGACGAGTGCGACGGGTGTCTGGAGACGGGCAGGCGGATCTGACGGAGCTGTGGCAGCAGCGTTGGCCCAGTTGCCCTCCGGTTGGGTACAAGCTCCGTGACCCGTATCGGGATGTCTGGGTACGTTTTCACAGCCTGCCGGAGTCGAAGCGGTACGCGGAGGACGAGAGCGAGTACACCGTCGTCCTGGAGCGTTACAACACCGTCCTCGATGAGTTGTTCGCTGGTGCAGACGTGTATGTGATCACTCCGCTTTGGACGACCGAAGCCGAGGTTCCGTCATCGCAACCCGTCACGGGGTATTGGCAGAGCCTGCTGATGGAGGACGATCCTGACCCTGAGTTCCGCACGTACTGCCACCTCTTCGCCGCCCGCCGGCCCTGGCGGCGAGGCTGCATCGACGAGCCGCTCCGAGACATCGCCGACGACAAGGCGGCGGGAATCCTCATCACCGACACCCGCATGCAGCGCATCCACCACCCCTACGACGGTGGCGCCGACGTCTTCCTTGCCACGACCGAGGAACGGGACCGGATGCGCGATCGGCATGGCGACTGGCTTTCCAGTCATCCCTCGGGTCTCTGACCGGCTCGGATCGCCGCCCCGCTCAGAATGGTTTCCACCGCAAGTACCGGGTTGAGAGGCTCCACGAGTTCCTTGGTGGCGACGGCCACGAGGCGCGCGGGCGTATCACCGTCCAGCAACGCGCTCACGTATTCGATGGCCTCCGCAGGCGAGAGCACAGGCAGCCTCTGGCGCAGTGTCCGCACAGCGTGCATGCGTCCGCGCGTAGCGGCGACTCCGCATAGCGCATCGTGTAGATCGTCTACTGCGGTGCGCACCGGCAGCCCACGTATCCGGGCTCGGTAGTCGTCCTCCCACTCTCCGGTTTTCGCGGAGACGACGGCGATCTGGTGCAGTCCTCCGTCGACGCGGTCGACCAGGTACGGCCCATTGCCAATCAGCATGTACTTCGAGTTCCGAGTGTGTGCGAACTCCTCGGACTGCCAGGAGACGATCCACACCAGATCGTGCTCCTCGACACGGACCACAGCCGTCCTCACCGCGTCCGTGCTTACAGCCCGCCACTTCTGATAGTCGCGCTCGAGCAATGCTCAGGACTTGTGGATCGGTTCCGGGAGGGACGCGAAGGGCGTACCTTCCCGAATGATCCTGTGATGGTCACCGAGTAGGCCCGCGTTGCAGCGCGGGTCGGGAAGGCACGCCCTGTGCTCAGCGTAGTCACCGACGACGGCTCCACCCTGTCCGGCTCCCTGATCGACGAGATCGTTCGCGAGGGCGCCCGCCGAATGCTGGCCGCCGCTCTGGAAGCGGAAGTCAACCAGTACATAGCCGAGTTGGCTGCCGAGACAGACGAGCGCGGGCGTCGCCTCGTGGTCCGCAACGGCCACCACCGGCCCCGGACCGTGGCCACGGCAGCCGGGGCCATCGAGGTCACCGTGCCCCGGGTCAACGACCGCCGCATCGACGAGTCCACGGGCGAGCGCAAGCGGTTCTCCTCCAAGATCCTGCCGCCCTGGTGCCGCAAGTCACCAAAGGTCAGCGAGGTGCTGCCGCTGCTCTACCTGCACGGACTGTCGTCCGGGGATTTCGTGCCCGCGCTGGAGCAGTTCCTCGGCTCGGCGGCCGGGCTGTCACCAGCAACGGTGACCCGACTGACGAAGCAGTGGGGGCGAGGACCACTCCGCCTTCCAGGCCCGTGACCTGTCCGACCGCGACTTCGTCTACGTCTGGGCGGATGGGGTCCACCCCAAGGTCCGCCTCGGCCAGGCGCACTTGTGCGTCCTGGTCCTGCTCGGGGTGCGTGTCGACGGCACCAAGGAGCTGATCGCCATCGCGGAAGGGTTGCGGGAGTCGACCGAGTCGTGGGCCGACCTGCTGCGCGGCTGCCGGCGTCGCGGCATGCGCGATCCCGAGTTGGTCGTCGGCGACGGGGCGATGGGTCTGTGGAAGGCCCTGGCCGAGGTCTTCCCCGCGGCCCGCCATCAGCGCTGCTGGGTTCACAAAGCACGAAATGTAATAAATGCCCTGCCCAAGTCAGCACAGCCGGGTGCAACGAAGGCGATGCAGGAGATCTACAACGCCGAGAACCGCACGTACGCCGAGAAGGCGATTGAGGCGTTCGCGAAGACCTACGGCACCAAGTGGCCCAAGGCCGTCGCGAAGATCACCGACGACCGGGAGGAACTACTGGCGTTCTACGACTTCCCGGCCGAGCACTGGGTCCACCTGCGCACCACAAACCCCATCGAGTCGACGTTCTCCACCGTCAAGCTGCGGACCAAGGTCACCCGTGGCGCCGGCAGCCCGGCCGCCGCCCTGGCGATGGTGTTCAAGCTCGTCGAGTCCGCCCAGGAACGCTGGCGTGCAATCACAGGCGCCCATCTGGTCGCGCTGGTCCGCGCCGGGGCCAAGTTCGAGAACGGCGTCCTGGCCGAGCGCCACGGGAACATCACAGCCGCGTGACCTGGCAAGCTCTATGCTGCGGAGATGATCAAGCCGATTGAACTCGTCATATTCGACTGCGACGGCGTGCTGGTCGACAGCGAACGCATCGCCGCACGTGTCCAGGTCGCCCTCGGAGCGGAGCTGGGGTGGCCGCTCACCGAGGATGAGGTCGTCGACCGGTTCATTGGGCGTTCGCATGCCGCCATCCGCGAGCAGGTCGCTGCTCGGCTCGGCGAGGAGACGGCCACGATCTGGTCGGACCGGTTCGAGCAACTCCACGGTGAGGCCGTGGATGCCGGGCTCGCCCCCGTCGAGGGCCTGCCGGAAGCACTCGACGCGCTCACCCTGCCGATGTGCGTGGCCTCCAGCGGCTCCCACGACAAGATGCGGCACACCCTGGGTCGCACCGGCCTCTACGAACGCTTCGCAGGCCGCATCTACAGCGCCACCGAGGTCTTCCGCGGCAAGCCCGCACCTGACCTGTTCCTGCACGCTGCCAGGCAGATGGGCGTCGATCCCGCGGCCTGTGTGGTGGTCGAGGACAGCCAGCCCGGCGTCCATGCCGCCCGCGCCGCCGGCATGCGAGCCTTCGGCTACGCCGGCGGACTGACCCCGGCGGAACGGCTCGAAGGCCACGAAACCGTCGTCTTCCACGACATGCGCAAATTGCCCGCCCTCATCACCGAGCGGTAGTCACCACCTCGCCACCCACAAGAATTGACAATTGCTCCATGGCCCCGGCGGGAGGCCCGGCGATGAGGATCTGTGTCGACTGCGACCGCGCCATCGTGGGTGCACACGTCGTCGCCGCTAGGGTCGCCCGCTCCGCCGAGCGACACGGGGCCGATCGGGTGACGATGGACGTGTACTGACGTGACCCCGCTCCTCCCAAAAGGAGGCAGACGTCATGACCACCCCTTCCGAGTCCTCAGGCCCCGCTCCCGCG
The DNA here is from genome assembly GCF_026342835.1 of Streptomyces sp. NBC_00154. Lineage (GTDB taxonomy): Bacteria > Actinomycetota > Actinomycetes > Streptomycetales > Streptomycetaceae > Streptomyces. The sequence continues at coordinate 245,557 of NZ_JAPEMI010000003.1, read as the reverse complement.
CGCAGCACCGAGCCACAGGACACGCCCCTGACCGAAGGCATGGCCGTCCTGGCGAACATGGGCTGGCAGATCCTGCTCACCATGGGTCTGGCCACTACCGCCCTGGGCGTTATCACCCTGGTCTGACCGGGGCGGGTCCTCGGCGTGCTCTTCGGCGTCTATGCCGGACCGAGGCTGGCATGTGGCTTTCGGGATCATCAGCGCTCTGGCGGGCATCGTGCTGATCGTCTCGCCGTTCGCCTCGATCGCGGCACTCACCCTGGTGGTGGGCCTCATGGCCATAGTCCTGGGCCTGACCGAGGTGGTCCGCACCGTCATGATGCGCGTCGAAATGGGCCGTCTTGCTCCGGCCCCCGCCGCCCAGCGGCGCCCCCCGTTCCACCGTCCGCACCCCCAGCACTGATCACCGGAGCCAGATCGGCCGGCCACCGGCGAACAGCGAAAAGCCGCACGGCCTCGGACGACCGCGAAGCGAACGCGCTGCGACGGCGGAGCAACGATCGCTCCGGCGTCCGCCGCCCGCTCGGCATCACTCCCAGATCACGGCCGTCCGCCACGATGGCTGATCCCGCATTGCCCGTTCCGTCTGGAACCTGCTGCCTGTCTGGAACCTGCTGCGCGGCTCGTCGCCAGCCAGGGCCGCGCGCGGGGTGCCCACGTGGCGACCGGGGAAGTCCGCGCGTCTGCCCGGTTCGGCTTCGGTCAGCCGTTATGACGGCCGTGAACAGCTCGCCCGACAGCCGAGGCCACCCGCCGGATGGTGCCCCGGCCCGGAGGCCGCCCGGCGGGCACGGCACCCGGCCGATGGCGAGGAACCCGTACCCGTAGCGTCCCGGGACTGATCCGGCACCGCACAGGAGCCGGCAGGGTGACGGCTTCACCGTCCAGCCCGACGGGGACAACCGGGACGCCGGCATCGACAACAACCTCCTCAGAGGTGGCCAGAGTGGTCAGGCCGTGCGTCTGCCCACCTCGCAGCCGGGCGGCCGTCTCGGCGGGCGTCTCCGCCCTGGCGGCCAGTACCCCCAGGAGCCCGGAGTCCAGCTCCGCGCGCCTGCCAAGCCCGGCCGGGTCATCCACCCGGTAGGGGTTGTTGCTCACCAGCACGGCATCCGGCTGGTCCACCGTGAGCAGCCCAGCGTGTACCACCAGCTCCGGGCCCTCGTGGCGGGCCAGGAATTCCGGGAGGATCCGCACCACGGTGCCGATCTTGTCCTCCCGATAGGCCGGGTCCTGCACCAGGGCGGCATAGGCACCGAACGACACGTTGTTGACGAACACCCGCTCGCCGGCGAACCCGAGATCCACGCACAGCTCGACGCCGTCAGTGAGGGCCTCCAGCGCGGCCGAAGGGTCCTCACGGTCCAGTCCGAGGTCCATCGCGAAGTGGTTGCGGGTACCGGCCGGAATGACCACGAAAGGAAGACCCCTCTCTGCGGCAACCCCGGCGACAAGTGCCTGCGTGCCGTCTCCGCCGGCCACCCCCAGCAGATCCGCGCCCTCATCCACCGCGTGCCGGGCGACAGTCGCGAGGTCCTGGGGCCTGGAAGGATCGAGCAGGAGAACCTGAGCCCCCAATGCACGGGCTTTGTCCGCGACCCGGAACCGGCTCGCCTTCCCTCCTCCCGAACGGGGATTCACGATCAGAAACGGTCGCCGTGCAGCGGCCACCGGTCGGAACGCGTTCTCGGTCATGACAAGCGCCGACAGGCCGCGTTCATCCGCCCGGCGACCTTCACAGTCACAGGCGCCGACACAGCTGCGCCCGCTGCTGATGCCGTGCGCCAGCGGCCCGGTCCAGCGATCACACCGGCCACCGCCTCCATGACGTTTCCTCCCGACAGTTATGGCCTACGGCACCAGCCCGGTCGCCTTGATGACAGTGCTCACGGGTGGGGGGGGGCGATGACGGCGCGTCCTTGGATCCTGCCGTCGTGCAGGAGCTGGTATGCCTCGTTGGCGCGTTCCAAGGGGAAGTGCTCGACCAGCATCTTGATCTTTTGCTGCTGGGCGAGGGTGATCACGTCCATCAGTTCGGGAAGGGAGCCCCAGTAGGGCGAGGCGACCGAGCACTCGTGCGGCGGGCTCGAGAAGTTGACGGGCAGGGCTCCGCCGCCGAGACCGACGATGGTCAGGTGGCCAAGCACCTTGGCCACCTGAGCAGCCATCCGCAGAGTCGGGTCTATGCCGACCATGTCCAACACGAGCTGAGCGCCCTGCTGTCCCGTCATGTCCTTGATACGCGTCACCGCCTCCTCGCCCGAGAGCAGCACCTCGTCCGCACCCAGGCGCTTGGCCGTTTCCAGCTTGCCGGCATCGGTGTCCACGGCGACGACGGTGGTCGCCGCGCTGAGCGCTCGGACCATCTGGATGGCCATCTGGCCCAGACCGCCCACCCCGATCACCACCGCGGTCGAGCCCGGCCCCAGCAGGTGCACCGATCGCTTGACGGCGTGATAGCTGGTTAGCCCCGCGTCGCTGAGCGGGGCGGCCTGGCGGGGGTCGAGGGTGCCCAGCGGAATGAGGAATCGCGCCGCCGGGACCAGCAGGTACTCAGCCATTCCGCCGTCGTGACCGCCTCCCAGGCCCCCGCCCTGACCACTGACCTTCTGGCAGTAGTTCTCCCGGCCCTCCCGGCAGTTGGCGCACACCCCACAGCCCCAGGGGCCGTAGACCATCACAGGGTCCCCAGACGCGAACCCGGTGACACCCGCTCCCAGCCTCTCCACCCATCCCGCATTCTCATGGCCGAGCGTGAAGGGCAGTTCCGTGGCGAACCCGGGTGGTGGTCCGGGTGCCTCCATGATGTGCAGATCCGAGTGGCACGCACCGGCACCCCCGACCTTCACCAGAACCTGCCCCGGCCCGGGCTCGGGTACCGGCACCTCGCGCAGCTCGGGCGGTTGCTGCCATTCAACGAGTTGAAAAGCACGCATAGCGATCCTTTACGCACGCCGATTCAGTCGCGGATCCCGTCGATGTCGACCAGGACGTGGCGCGGGCCGCGGAAAATCGGCTCTCCTGTCGCTTCCGTGGGTCGCTGACCAGGGCTGATACGCAGAACACGCCGTAGCCCGGCTACGTTTCGACTTGCGACAGTACGAAACGGAAGAACCTGGATACGGCGTGCGATCTGCAAGCATATGGACTCGGCTGCTCGGAGTCGAACACACGGTGGTCGCGTCGGTCGAGGCCGAGGAGGGCAACGGCGCGGAGGCGGGCCCCTGGGATGTGGTGATCGTGGCCCATGCCCGCCCGGCGAAGAGGCGGCGGCAGCGGTGCGGGGTCTGCGGTCGCCGGTGCGCCCGGTTCGACAACGGCGAGGGCCGCCGGCGCTGGCGTGCCCTGGACCTGGGGGTGGTCCGGGCGTTCATCGAGGCCGACGCGCCGCGGGTGTCCTGTCCCGAGCACGGTGTGGTCGTCGCCCACGTGCCCTGGGCCCGCCACGGTGCCGGGCACACCCTGGCCTTCGACGACACGGTGGCCTGGCTGGCCACGCACTGCTCGAAGACCACGGTGGTCCAACTGCTGAGGATCGGCTGGCGCACGGTCGGCGGCATCTGCGCCCGCGTGTGGTCGGACGTCGAACAGCGCGTGGACCTGCTCGCGGGCCTTACCCGGATCGGCATCGACGAGATCTCCTACAAGCGGCACCACAAGTACCTGACCGTGGTGGTCGACCACGACAGCGGCCGGCTCGTGTGGGCGGCGGCCGGCCGGGACAAGGAGACACTGCGGTCCTTCTTCGACCTGCTCGGACCTGAACGCTCCGCGAAGATCACCCACGTGTCCGCGGATGCCGCCGACTGGATCGCGAAGGTAGTCGCCGAGCGCTGCCCGCAGGCGGTGCGGGTGATGGACCCGTTCCACGTCGTGCAGTGGGCCACCGACGCCCTGGACACCGTGCGCCGCGAGGTCTGGAACGCCGAGCGCGGCGGCAAGGGCCGCGCCACCCCGGGCTCGAAGTCACTGAAGAAGGCCCGCTGGGCCCTGTGGAAACGCCCTGAGGACCTCACCGAACACCAGCGCGCGCAACTGGAGTTCATCGCGAAAGCCCACCCCGTCCTGCACCGCGCATACCTGCTCAAGGAGGGCCTTCGCCTGGCGTTGAAATCCGGCCCCGACACCCCCGAGGCCCTCCTCGACTGGGTGTCTTGGGCCCGCCGCTCCCGACTGGAGCCCTTCGTCAAGCTGCAACGGGCCATCGTCAAGCACTGGGACGCCATCACGGCGGCAGCCGAGCACTCCATGAGCAACGGGATCGTGGAGAGCATGAACACCAAGATCCGCCTGATCACCCGCATGGCCTTCGGCTTCAAGGACCCCGCAGCGCTCATCGCACTGACCATGCTCAGCCTCGGCGGCCACCGACCCCACCTACCAGGGCGTCAAGCTGCATGAACCTACCCACGGAAGCGACAGGAGAGCCGGAAAATCTGGTTGTGGCGGTACGGCGGTGGGTCCTCTACGAGCCGGGGGTTGTCCACCCGGCGGATGAACTCGCCGACCGCGACCTGGACCTCGAGCCGCGCGAGCGGAGCGCCGAAGCAGAAGTGGATGCCCTGGCTGAACCCGAGGTGCTGGTTGTCCCGGCGTTCGAGGTCAAGCTCGTCGGGGTTGGCGAACCGCTTCGGGTCGCGGTTCGCCGAGCCGTATGCCAGGAAGATCGGTGCGCCCTTCGGGATGGTGGTGCCCGCGATGTCGATGTCTTCCACGGCGGAGCGGGTGTGCCAGAACTGGACCGACGACTCGAAGCGCAGCAACTCCTCGACCCCGGGCACGATCAGCTCGGGCCGGCGGCGCAGCTTCTCGAGCGCGTCGGGGTGCCGCAGCAGGGTGAGCACGCTGTGGGCGATGAGATTGACCGTGGTTTCATGCCCGGCGAAGATCAGGAGCAAGGCATTGCTCACGAGCACGCCCTTGGACATCCCTCCCTCCGGGCCGTCCTCGTTCACCATCGCCGAGAGCATGCCCGGGCAGGGCTGCTGGGCGTACCGGTCGAGCAGCTCAGCTGCGAACTGTCCGAACTCCTTCACGGCCTGGCGACCCCCGGCCAGTCGGCTCTGCATCTCCTCGGAGGCAGCCTCGGGGCCGAAATCCAAAGCGTCCAGGGCCGTCTCGATCCAGCTGTGGAAGCGTGACTCGTCTTCCAGTGGCACGCCCAGGACCTTGCAGATCACGGTCACCGGCAGGGGGTAGGCGAACTCGTCGACGGCATCGATCCGGGTCTTGCCCTGCATGTCGTCCAGGAGACCGTCCACGATGCAGCGGATCTCGGGTTCCAGGTCGGAGATCAGGTGAGGGGAATGGGGCGGGCCGACGAAATGCGGCGTCATCATCCGACGATCTCGATCGTGCTCGGGTGGATCCTGGGTGATGATGTTCGGCTCCAAGGAGATGACCGCCTCCGTGATCGGCTCCGCCTCCGCCGAGCCCTCGGCCGGGGCCGCAACCGGGACGGGGAGCTTCCTGATATCCGAACTGACCCGAGGGTCGTGGAGCAGCGCGACGATCTCTTGGTAGGTACTGACGACGTAGGTGCCGTCCGGCTGCCGCGCCACCGGTGTCCTGCGGAGTTCCTCGTAGAACGGGTACGGATTGGCGCGGTTGGCGTAGCGGAGGGCCTGCTGCCAGGGGGTTTCCTCGACCACGAGGCTCCACTCCTTCTTCCTGTCGATGTTGTCCGCTTGCACGCCCGATCCGGCGGGCGCGTCAACGAGGGCGAGACCGGAACTCGGCGCTCCGCTCGCTCGGGTCGTGGCCGGTGAGGACGACGTCGGGAATAGCCGTCGGGACGCCGGGGTGCGGGAACTCGGCCGGAATCGGCTTCATCTCGGGGGGCTGGTCCCAGCCCGGCGACGGAGGCGGGAACGGACCCGATTGCTCGATCAGCTTCCCGTAGTACTCCAGCCACTTGCCGTGATCGAAGGTGACGGCGGCGACGATGCGGCCCCGGCGACCGTATGCGGCGGCGAAGTGGCGCTCCTTGACGGACCCCTGCGTGAAGACGATCTCGTCGCCGAAAGGAGGCACGCCGACGGACTTGATGTTGACGCCGAACTGACCGGACCAGAAGCCGGGCAGCAACAGATGCGGGCGATAGTGGGGCTCGAGGTTCACCATGTTGTGGGCCGCGACCTCGGCGCCGAGAACGGCATTGTCCCAGTGCTCCATCGCGAGGAACTGGTACTCGTACAGAACGTGGGGCGCGCGCGCCACGTCCCCTGCCACGTAGATGCTGTCGGTGACCACGCCGTTGATGTCGAAGGCGCGACCGCCGGCGTCGCAACCGACGCCCCAGAAACCGGACGCCAGCTCGGCGCCCTCCAGCCATTCCACGTTGCGGATCGACCCTAGCGAGGCCACCACCACGTCGGCGTGGATGGTGGTTCCGTCCGAGAGATGAGCACGCCGCACGTGTCCGCCGGAGTCGCCCTCCAGTGACGACACGCCCAGCCCGCAGCGCAGATCCACGCCGTGGTCGCGCTGCATCTCCGCGGCGATCTCACCGATCACCCCGCCGAGCGCGCCGACCAGCGGCGCTGAGCCCCGCTCGACGACGGTCACCGGGAGATCGAGTTCCCGGCAGGCGGAAGCCACCTCCGAGCCGATGAACCCGGCCCCGATGACCATGACCCGCGACGGCGGCGCGGCCAGCGCCTTTTGCAACTGGGCGGCATCATCACGCGAGCGCAGCGTGTAGACCCCGTCCAAGGCGGCCTCGTCCGGGTTCGGCCACTGCCGCGCCCGGGTGCCCGTGGCGATCAGCAACCGGTCGTACGGTATCTGCTCGCCGTCGGCCAGGCGTACCTGCTTGGCAGCCCGGTCCAACCCGGTGGCGGCCACCCCGAGCTGCCACTGCGCATTGACTTCTCGCAAACGGGGCAGCTTGGTATGGTCGGCCGGCACCCAGCCTTTGAGCACCTGCTTGGACAGCGGAGGACGGTCGTAGGGCTCATACGGCTCGTCCCCGATGATGGTCAGAGGCCCGGTGAAGCCCTCCTCGCGCAGGGCTTCGGCGGCCCGCAGTCCGGCCAGGGACGCACCGACGATGACGATCCGGCCGTTGGCCCTGAACTCGTGCACCAGCGCTGCGACCGTTGCCGGCACGGTCATGGCGTCGCGCTCCCTTCCGCGCCGCCCAAGCGGTCGATCACGATCGCCTGCACCGGACACGCCGCAGCGGCTCGCTCAACCTGGAGGCGCCGCTCGTCATCGGGGTTCGGCTCGTAAGTGAGCGCCTCCTGGCCATTCAATCTGAAGACCTCGTGCGCCAAATACACGCATTGTGCGTATCCCTGGCACCGATTCAGGTCCACGGTGATTCGCATGGGCAGACTCCTTCCGATCTGCCGCCCAGCCGGACAGCCCACCCGCCCCGGCCGACGCCACCGGCTGAGCACCCGCTATGTTCGATCTTCTTCGCCATGGCGGTACCTTCGCGGTGACGCTTACTGCCGGCGAGCGTCACGGTCCGAAAGGTCGCGGTACAGATCCGATGGCGTCGGCATCAAAGTTTGCCCCGGCCGTTCCGCCCTAAAGAAATGGTCGCGCCGTCTTCCGGCGACGGCAAATCCGCTGTCACGGAAGATCTCTCAGGGCAGCTGTAGTTCTTGAGCACTGACCGGTTCGTGCAGGTCCGGGGGCTTCCGGAGTGCCTGCCCGCATGGAAGCGGCCACCGTGATCATGAGCGTTTGTGGAGACAATACGGCCCCGGCCGACCGAGCCGGCTGAAGCCGCTGATCACGCCTTGCACGCCCGGTCACCACCCTCGAGGACCTCGTGGGGTGCCACCGATTGTCCCGGGCAATGTTGGGTAGCGGGCGGAGTTGACGGACATCCTCCCGGGGCCGAAGCCCCTGATATCGAATGTCCGGCAAAGCGGATCAAGCCCCAAGGCTGGGTAGTTAACGGATTCGCGCTGGTGGCAAGCGAGTTGGCGGGTGTTCCGTGACGGAGCGGGGAACAAGGGCAACGGAGGCCCGTTGGAGCAGGTAGTCCGCCAAAACCTCTTCCGTTACGGAGCTCCGTTGCCTGCACGCCATTGTGCCCTGCCGCCTGGTCTGACGACCGTGACCCGAAGCCTCACCGTGGCAGGGGGCCGCTTCGCTCCCGGCCATCTGGGCGAGTCGACCCAGGTTCTGCCGTTCGAGCTGGTCGACGCGGTCCTGGAAGAGACCCGGAGTGTGCAGCGCAGGCTGCGGGACCTGCCCTCCCCGGTCGGGGTGTACTTCGTGCTCGCGAGGCGCCTGTTCCCCGAGGTCGGTTACCGGCTGGTGTGGCAGAAGCTGATCACAGGCCTGATCGACCACGGATGATCGTGGAGGCGGAGCGGGGTCGGCCGGTCGGGGGGCAGCGCTCAGGGTGTGCCGGCGCGCCCACCTCCTCGTCGACCGCGGCACAATCCGGGGGCTGAGGAACATCCATGTCAGATCGTGCGCTAAGAAGCTGTTGTCTTTCCGAATGTGATCGCTGCGTTTTCGCTGCTCAGGCATGATGTCGACGGTTCTGCGGCAGGGACGACACGTCGTGTTGTTTCGTCGGGGAGGTATGCAGGTGCCGTCGGTGATGGGGCTGTTGGAGGCTCGGGAGTCGGCTGCTCGGGTTCGGGTGGAGGAAATGCGTGCCGAGGCGGACCGGGTTCTGACCGAGCTGGCGGAGGCAGAAGCCGTGCTGGAACGGCGGGTCGTCGCGCTTGCGGAACTGGCCGAGGCCCTGACCGCGGGTGCTGTGCCGCAGGAGCCGGTCCGGCCGGCACCGGTTCCGGTCGAGGTGAAGGCGCCCGTGGACGGATCAGTGGTTCCCGAGTGGCGCGAGGGGGTCACGGCTGTGGTGCTCGCGCCGGAGTACCGGCGGCTGCTGGGCGTGTTGGAGGCCGACAGCGGCAGGGAGGGGCTGCGGGCGAAGGACCTGGCTGCTCGGTTGGGCCTGGAGTTGGTGCCCGCGAAGGTCGAGGGTGTGCGGGGCAAGGCGAAGCGGCTGGTGGCACGGGGTTGGCTGGTTGAGGACCGGCCGGGCCTGTTCGCCCTCCGATGCCCGGGTGAGTGAGTGATCAGGTGCGGCGGCGGGCGAGGCGGCGTCCCATGAGCATGGCCATCGACCATTGCACGACGGCTTCGCTGGTGGCGGGCCGGGTCTCGTAGTCGCGGGCCAGGCGCCGCGAGCGCATCAGCCAGCCAAGGGTGCGCTCCACGCACCAGCGTCGGGGCAGTACGACGAAGCCGCGCATGTCGTCGCTGCGCTTGACGATCTCCAGGGTGAGGCGGAGTTTCTGCCTGGCCCAGTCGACGAGACGGCCTGCATAGCCGCCGTCGGCCCACACGAGTCGGATCTTGCGGTGGCGGGCCAGCAGGTGGGGCAGCATGCCACAGGCGGCGTCCCGGTCGGTGACGTCGGCCGGGGTGACCAGCACCATCAGCAGCAGACCGAGGCAGTCCACGATCAGGTGCCGCTTGCGGCCGTTGATGCTCTTGGCGCCGTCGAAGCCCCGCGACACTGCCGGGACGGATGCGGCTGCCTTCACCGACTGCGAGTCGACGATCGCGGCCGTCGGTTCCGTGTCCCGGCCCTCGCTCTGGCGGACCCGGCCGCGCAGCCGGTCGTGGAACTCGCCGATCAGGTCGTGGTCACGCCAGCGGCGGAAGAAGGCGTAGACGCGGTCCCAGGCGGGGAAGTCCGCAGGCATCGCCCGCCACTTGATCCCGTTGTCCACGAGATACCGGATCGCGTCGATCATCTGCCGGTGGCAGTAGCCCTCCGGCTGGCCGCCCTTACCGTTCATCCATGCCGGCACCGGGAGCAGGTCCCGGACCACCGCCCACTCTGCGTCGGTCGTGTCCGACGGGTAGCGTCGCACACGTTTCCCACGATCGCCCGCATTGCCGTACACGTGCGCGAGGCAATCACACGGCCGGGCAGGCGAGTTGGACGCAGCGGGCAACGGCACGGAAGACTGCGGCACCAGGGCCTCCTGTTGCTCATGGACTTCGACACCCACGAGCTGTGCAGGAGGCCCTGCCTTCATGCCCGGCAAGCCGGAAGATCACCCGACCGAGTCGCCGCACTCGTACCCACGCTCACCGTGATCGGTACGACAACGGCTTCTAAGCCTTCTCGGAGTTGCTTGGTGCTTTGACCTGGGGTGATCGCCCGTCAGAGCCTTCGTAGGTCGCTGTTGTCGATCTTCGGAGAGTTGTTGTGGCGGTCGAGTTTCTGTCGGGTGAGCAGGTTGGGTACGGGGCGTTTGTCGGGGCGCCGTCACGTTCGGAGTTGGAGCGGTACTTCTTCCTGGACGACGCGGACCGGGAGGCGGTGCAGGGCAAACGGCGTGCGCACAATCGGCTCGGGTACGCGGTCCAGCTCACGAGCGTGCGCTACTTGGGCCGGTTCCTGCCGGACCCGCGGCAGGTGCCGGAGGAGGTGGCCGAGTACCTGGCCGAGCAGCTGGAGATCGCAGACCCGTCATGCCTGAAGGAGTACGGCGGACGGGACGGCCCGCACCCACGCCGGGGAGATCCAGGAGGCCGGAGGCTGGCGGGACTTCGCCGAGGTCTCGGCCGAGCTGAGTGAGTGGCTGGACGCGCGGGCCTGGACGACTGGGGACGGGCCGAAGGCGTTGTTCGACGCGGCGGCGGGATGGCTGCGCGAGCGCAGGGCGCTCCTTCCCGGGGCGAGCCGCCTGTCACGGCTGGTGGGCAATGTCCGGGAGGCGGCGAACCAGCGGCTGTGGAACACCCTGTATGGGCTGCTGAACACCGGCCAACGAGCGGTGCTGGACTTGCTGTTGACGGTGCCTTCCGGCGCGCGGGTCTCGGAGCTGGACCGCCTGCGGCGCGGGCCGGTGCGGGTGTCGGGCCCGCAGATGAAATGGTCCTTGGCCCGGGCAGAGGAGATTGCCGATCTAGGTATGGGTGAGCTGGACGTGTCGGGGATACCGCCGCGCCGGCTCGCGGAGCTGTCGAGGTACGGGGTGGACGGCAAGGCGACGCTGCTTAAGCGGCACAACGACGCGCGGCGCCTGGCAACGCTGCTGGCCACTGCGGTGCACCTGACGACGCGGGCGGTCGATGACGCCCTGGACCTGCTGGAGGTGCTGATCGCCACGAAGCTGCTGGCCAAGGCCGAGCGGGAGACGGCCAAGGAGAAGATGAAGAGCCTGCCGAGGGTCGAGCGGGCCGGGGCGAAGCTGGCGACCGCGTTCCAGGTCGTCTTCGACACCACTGCCGAGCAGGTTGATACCGACACCGGGGAGATCAGTGCCCCGAAGGTGGAGACGCTGGCGGCGATGTGGGAACAGATCGAGGCGGTGGTGCCGCGCAACGAGCTGGCTGCCGCGATCGCTGCGCTGTTTGAGCTGACCCCGCCGCTGGACTCCGATGCGGATCAGGCATGGCGGGCGATGCTGGCCACCCGGTTCGGCACGGTGCGGCCGTTCCTGAGGCTCCTGGTGAAAGTCGTGGACTTCGGCGCGACTCCGGAGGGTGCCCCGGTGCTGGCCGCGCTGAAGTCGCTGCCGGAGTTGATGGGCCGCAAGAAGGTCGGCCCGGCCGAGATCGACACCGAGCTGCTGGCCGGGTCGTGGCGGCGTCTGGTGCTGGCCGCGCCGAACCTGGAGCCGGGGACGGTGGACTGGAAGGCGTACGTGTTCTGCGTGCTGGAGCAGTTCCACCGCATGCTGCGCCGGCGGGAGATCTTCGCGAAGAACTCCTCCAAGTGGGGCGACCCGAGGGCGAAGCTGCTGGCCGGTGAGGCGTGGGAGCAGGCCAAACCCACCGTCCTTGCGTCCCTGGGCCTGCCCGAGGGGGCGGACGAACACCTGGCGGCGCGGGCCGCGCTGCTGGACGGTACCTACCGGGAGATCTCGGGCCGTCTGCCGGACAATGCGCAGATCTCTTTCGACGCTGACGGCCGCTTGCACTTCGCCGCGCTGGAGCCGGAGCCGACCTCCCTGCTCGACCTGCGGGCGGCGGTGAACGCGATGCTGCCCCGCGTCGACCTTCCGGAGGTGCTGCTGGAGGTGTTCTCCTGGACCGGCGCCGACCAGGCGTTCACCTCGGTCACCGGCGGCGAGGCCCGGCTCAAAGACCTCCCCGTCACCATCGCGGCGCTTTTGGTCGCGCACGGCTGCAACGTCGGCTACACCCCCGTCATCAGCGGCATCGACGCGCTGAAGTACGGGCGGCTGTCCCACGTCGACCAGACCTACTTGCGCCTCGCGACCTACCGGGCCGCGAACGCCACACTGATCGACACCCAGGCAGCGATCCCGCTCGCCAGTGCCTGGGGCGGAGGGCTGGTCGCCTCCGTGGACGGAATGCGGTTCGTGGTGCCGGTGTCCTCGGTCTACGCCCGGCCGAACCCGAAGTACTTCGGGCGGCGGGGCGGTGCCACCTGGTTGAACATGATCAACGACCAGGCGGCCGGACTCGGCGGGAAGGTAGTGGCAGGCACCCCTCGCGACTCGCTGTATGTGCTGGACGTCCTCTACGACCGCGACGGCGGCAAGCGCCCGGACATGATCGTTACGGATACCGCCTCGTACTCCGACATTGTCTTCGGACTCCTGACCTTGGCGGGTTCACCTACGCGCCGCAGCTGGCCGACCTGCCCGACCAGAAGATGTGGCACATTGACCGCACAGCGGACTACGGCGCGTTCCAGGACGCGGCCCGCGGCCGGGTCGACCTGGTCCGGATTGAGCGGCACTGGGAGGACATCCTGCGGATCGTCGGCTCCATCCACACCGGGGCCGTGCGCGCCTACGACGTGATCCGGATGCTGTCCCGGGACGGCCGGCCCACCCCGCTGGGCGACGCGATCGCCCACTACGGGCGGATCGCCAAGACCCTGCACATCCTGCGCCTGGCCGACGAACCGGCCTACCGGCGGAAGATCAAGGTGCAGGCCAACCTTTAGGAGGGCCGCCACGCGCTCGCCCGGAAGATCTTCCACGGCAAGGCCGGGCAGCTCTACCAGCGCTACCAGGACGGCATGGAAGACCAGATCGGCGCACTGGGCCTGATGCTGAACGCGCTGGTGCTGTTCAATACCAGGTACATGGACGCTGCCGTCACCCAGCTGCGTGCCGACGGGTTCGACGTCCGCGACGAGGACGTCGCCCGCCTCTCACCGTTCGTACGGCACCACATCAACATGCACGGCCGGTACTCCTTCCAGCTCCCCGATCTGCCCGGTGGCCTGCGGCCCCTGCGGGATCCGGAGGCCGACGACGACCGGTAAGTCGATCGGCTCCGGCGCGTTGGTGCTGAGGCTCAAGAACTCTCACGGGTTCCGGTGTTCACCGGTGTGCGCGGAAGAACTCGGTGAGGTCGTGCGCGAGGAGCTCGGGTTCTTCGTGGGCGGCGAAGTGTCCGCCACGGGGCATGCGGGTGTACCTCGTGATGTTGTACGTGCGCTCGGCCCAGCTGCGGGGCGGCTGGGTGAGGTCGGCTGGGAACAGGGCGAGGGCCGTGGGCACGTTTACCCGCTCCACCCGCCTCGTCAGCCGCTGGGCGTATTCGTAGTAGGGCCGGAAGGAGGTCGAGATGGTGTGGGTGAACCAGTAGAGCGACGCCTGCGTGAGGAGGAAGTCGTCGCTGAACCGGGACGACAGGTCACCACCGCAATCGCTCCACGCACGGTACTTCTCGACGATCCAGGCAAGCAGCCCGGTCGGCGAGTCGGCCAGACCATAGCTCAGCGTGAGAGGGCGGGTGCTCTGTTCGTGCAGGTACCCGCCCTCTTCCGCGGACCACCCCGCGACGGAATCGAGGTACTCCTGCTCCTCTGGGGTGACACCGGCCGCGTCGTAGGCGACCGGACTGGCGATCGCCATCAGATGGATGCCCACCACGGCCTCGGGGTGAGCCTCGCCGAGCCGGGAGGTGATGCCGGCACCCAGGTCGCCCCCGTGCGCGGCGTAGCGGGCGAAGCCGAGTTCGTCGTGCATGAGCCGGTGCCAGATCTCATGTGTCTGCGGCTGCTTCGCGAGCGAGGGCCGCTGAGGTGAGAAGGCGAATCCGGGCAGCGAGGGGACGATGACAGTGAACGCGTCGGCGGCGTCACCCCCGTACCGCGAAGGCGTGGCCAGCCGGCGGGCGAGGGTGGTCAGTTCGATGAAGGAACTGGGCCACCCGTTGGTCAGGACGATCGGCAGGGAGCCGGGGTGTTCGCCGTCGAAGCGCAGGTAGTGGACGGGGGTTCCGTCGATGTCTGCGAGGTGAGACGGCAGGGCGTTGATGGTGGCTTCGTGGGTACGCCAGTCGTAGTCGGAGGCCCAGTAAGTGACGAGGCGTCGTAGTTCGCCGGAGTCGGTGCCGGTCTCCCAGCCGGTGGCGGGCCAGGGGGTCGGCCAGCGTGTGTTGAGCAGCCGTGAGCGCAGCTCGTTCAGCTCGGCCTCGGGGACGGCGATCACGGGCGCGTGGCGGGTCATAGGAGTCTCCAAGGTTTCGTTCTCACATGACAGCGGTGCGTGCCTGGGCGTCGGAGCCGCTCTGCGTGCGCTTTTCGGGGGACCGGCGGGTGGTACCTGCTATCACAGCGGACAGGGCCATGAGGATTGCGATGACGAGCAGGGCGTGCCCGACGGTGGTCTGGTTTGCGAGGAATCCGATGAGGGGCGGTCCGCCGACGAAGCCGCAGTATCCGATAGAGGTGATGACGCTGACGCGGCCGGCGGTACGAGCGGGCTCGTCGGCCCCGGCACTCATGCTGATCGGAAAGCCGAGCGCCGCACCCATCCCCCAGAGCAGACTTCCCGCGAACGCCAGTCCAGTGGACGGCCCAAGCGCGAAAAGGGCGACGCCGGTGGCGGTGACGGCGGCGGCTGTCCGAAGGACAGTGACCCGTCCGAACCGGTGGAGGACCGCTGGCCCGAGCCAGCGGCCGGCGGTGAGCGCGGTGAGGAACGAGGCGTACGCCAGCGTGCCGATCGTGGCGGTGACGTGGTGACGGTCGATGACCGAGACGCTGACCCAGTTACTGCCCGCCCCTTCCGCGACCGCGAAGGCCAGTGCGACGAGCCCGACCGCCACGGTGCGCGGTTCTCGCCACGCGCCCAGACCCGAGCGGGACATTTTCACCGGCGGTGGCACTGCGATGGGGCGCGCGGCGTGCTCAGGAAGGAAGTGCCGTGTCGCCGCGGGTATCGCCCCGGCGATGACCGCTGCGACCACGGCCACATGGATGCTTACCGGGATCCGCAGCGCGGTCATCAGCACACCGACCGCGGCACCGGCGACCGTACCGAGGCTGAACGCGGCAAAGAAGCGTGGCATGACGGGACGGCCGAGCTGCCGTTCGACGGACGCGGCGTGCACGGTCATCGCGACATCCCAGAAGCCCGTAGCCGCGCCGAGCAGGAACAGTCCGGCCACCAGCAGGGATGTTGAGAAGGGGTATCCGAGCGCGATGACGCCGAGGCTCGCGCTGACGAGCAGTGCCACGGCGGTGATGGCCCGGCGGGGGCCGATGCGTGTGACGACAGGTCCCGACAGGGGCAGCACGATCACGCCGCCGACGGCGATGGTGAGCAGCAGGAGTCCCAGTGATGCCGGGTCGAGGTGCAGCTGCGTGCGGATCTGGGGAGCCGGGAGGACCACGTCGATCCGGCGAGCCCCAGACCGGCGAAGACCGCGTAGGTTGCCCTCGCACCGGCCGTCACCTCTCGTGCTGTTGGCGCCGTCGGGACGGCTGCAGACGCTCTGGTCACGATCCCGGCCGGCCGGCTGGGCCGAGAGTCTGGTCGATCGCGTCCCGCGTCCTCTCGCGCGACTCCGGCGCGGTTGTGAGCAGAGCATGCATGATCATTCCCTCAAGCAGGGCGTCCAGGCGGGCGGCGCTGTCCGGGCCGGTGAAACGGGCCAGAACAGCGCGGCTGTCCGCCGTCCATTCCTGCGTCAGGGCTCGCAGTCCGGGGTTGCGGAGCGCCGCCAGGTGCAGCTCGAAGCCGAGGACCGCACTGCGGTGCCTGGCAGGACCTCCGTGGACGAGATCGACCAGGACCTCCACGAATTGCTCGTGCGTCTCGACGCTCTGGAACAAATTCTCGAACACCGCGGACTGCAGCTCGACATGCCGGGCGAACGCCTGCGTCTGGAGATCGGTCAAGCTGGCGAAGTGATAGGTGATCGACCCGAGCGGCACGCCGGCCCGGGCAGCGATGTGCCGATGCGTCGTCCCGGCCACCCCATGATCCGCAATGACGTCGAGAGTGGCGTCCAGGATGTGCGTCTTCCGGCCGGGGTCGTTGCGACGGGTCCGCCGCCCACCACCCGATCCACCGGAGGCCCGGCGCTCACCGCCGACCGCTTCCTTGGCCGTTTCACCTTCGGGAGGCTCCGCCGACGGCGGTTCGATGTGCAGCATGCGTACAAACGTACAAGCCTTAAGAACAGATGTACAAATCAATGGATGCTCACAGCCGCCACGCCGCGGCATCACACCTGCACCTTCGGCATACACACAACCGGCCGTTCGCCATGGTCTGCGGTCCGGACGGCTACCCTCACGCTCGCCTCAGCCCCGCCTGGCCGAAGGAAGCACTGCGACTTCCGGTTGGGCGCACTCGACATCCACATCGGCAGCCACCACACGATCCAAGCTCCGCCAGCGGCCGCCCCGGATCAGCGCCTGCTGTCACCCGGCGCGAGCAGGCTGGTGACTTCGGCGATCGCCTCCGGGGAGGGAAGGAAGTACTTCCGTACGTTCTCGGGCTTCTTGTGCCGGGACTTCGCCATCAGCATCAGCAGGCTCGCCCCCGCCTCGCCGAGGTGCGTGAGCCCGGAATGCCGCCACTCGTGCAGATCCCAACCCGTGCCACTTTTGCCGCCGAGGGCGGTGTGCTCGTCCAGCAACATGCGGGCCTGCCCGTACGACAGCCGGACCAGCCCGGTGTCCGGGCACACGTCGCGCGGCGCGAGGACCTTGCCTGGGCCCGGCCTGCGGTGGGTGACGAACACCGGCCCGCGCGTACGGCCCTTGAGCAGGCGGGGCAGCAGCCGGGCGGTGCCCGCGTCCCAGTACACGGTCTCCAGCACGAAGTCCTCGCGCATCGCGCCGCGGCGCCGGGTGCGCGGCCGGGCGCCCTTGGCCTTCACCGCGGCCCGGCGCCCGGCGAGGTCCAACTCCTCGATGTTGACTCCGAGGATCTCCTCCGACCGCGCGACCGTTTCGTAGAGCACCGCCACAGGGTCTTCTCCCGGAGATGGACATTGCGGCGGGCGATCAGCCGGTCGATGGCCATCTTCGAGCGGGCCGGGGTCTCAGAGTCCGACGGAGTCATCCGCTTCGCCCACGCCGGCACCTTCGGGCCGTTGTGCCCGTACTCGCCGCACCAGCCCAGCCACGACAGCACCGACGCCCGCCGGGCGTTCCAGGTGTTGACCGCCGCCTCGCCCCACAGCTCTTCGAGGGCGCCGCCGATCTCGTCGTCCGCGACCGTGGCGAGCGGGCGGGCCTCGCCGAGCCATTCGGCAGTCTTGCCGACCCCGATCCCGTAGTTGCGGACCGTGTTCGCGTTGCCGAGCGAGTCGAGGAACGCGTCCGCCGCGCTCCGTACGGTCAACGCCTTCCCGGCGGGCAGTCGTACGAGCGTCGGCACTGCTTCCCCTCTTGCCGCAGATAACAGGGCCTCTTCACGCACGGCCCCCGAGCCGTTCCCGCAGGTCGCGGTCGGCCGTCCCGCAGATAATAGGGCGTTATCTGCGGGAAGACTTCAAATCGCATTCGCTGCCGATGCTCCGTCAGCCGCCCACCAGGGGTGACGAGGGCTTAGCGCACGATCTGACATGGATGTTCCTCAACCCCCAATTCCACCCGCAACGAGAAGGGCACCGATCAGCCGGGACACTCGATGAGCTGTTCGGACCAGATCGTCTTCCGGCTCTGGCCATGGCGGCAGCCCCAGCGCGCGCCGAGTTGCGCGATGAGGAACAGGCCGCGTCCTCCCTCGTCGGTGGTTGCGGCGCGCCGCAGGCGGGGCTGGGTGGGGCTGGAGTCGGTGACCTCGCAGACTAGAACGTCGTGGCGAATCAGACGAAGTTCCGCAGGCGGACGACCGTAGCGGATGGCGTTGGTGACCAGTTCGCTGACGATGAGTTCGGTGGTGAAGACGAGGTCGTCCAGCCCCCACCTGGTGAGTTGGCGGGTTGTCCATGCTCGGGCCTCGGAGACGGCGGCCGGATCGGCCGGGATCTCCCAGTGAGCGGTGTCCCCCGCCGGGACGGCGCGGGTGCGGGCCAGCAGCAGGGCCGCGTCGTCGCGCGGCGCCTGGTCAGCCAGGTTGGCGAGGAGAGCCCGGCCGGTTTCGTCCAGAGCGCGATCCGGACGGCAGGACGCGGCGAGGGCATCCGTCAGGCACTGGAGCCCTTGGTCGATGTCGCGGTCGCTCCCTTCGATCAGGCCGTTGGTGCAGAACGCGAGGACGCTGCCCGGCTCGAGGTCGATCACGGTGGTCTCGTACGGCAGGCTGCCGATGGCGAGTGGTGGCCCCGGGGAGACCTTGACGACTTCGGCGGTTCCGTCGGGCCGGACCAGGACGGGGGGCAGGTGCCCGGCACTGGCCATGGCACAGCGTCGGGTGACCGGGTCGTAGACCGCGTACAGGCATGTGGCGCCGACGACGTCGTGGTGGTCGGGTGGGGCTTCGGCCACCAGGCGCTGGACCAGGTCCGCGATGCGGGCGAGCACCTCGTCCGGTTCGAGTTCCAGGTCCGCGAGCGTCTGGATGGCGGCGCGCAGGCGGCCCATGGTGGCGCTTGCGAGTATGCCGTGGCCGATCACGTCTCCGGCGACAAGGGCCAGCCGGAGAGAGGGCAGAGCAATGGCGTCGTACCAGTCGCCGCGGATTTCCGCTCCGTCGCCTGCGGGCAGGTAGACGCCGGCGGTCTCGGCGGCTGGCGTGTCGGTTGTGGCCGGGGGAAGGAGGCGCTGCTGCAGCGCCATGGCCGCCCGGTGCTCGCGCGTGTAACGGCGGGCGTTGTCGATGGCGAGCGCACCCCGTGAGGCGATCTGAGCCATGAGATCCGCCTCGTCCTCGGTGAAGGGGTCGGATCGGCCGCATCGCCAGGCCGATATGGCGCCGAGCGTGAGCCCGCGGGCATGCAACGGTGCCACCATCACCGAATGGGCGTCCTTCGGGACGAGATACTCGACCAGCTGCGGGTCGCTGACCATGGCGATGAAGTCGTCACGGCCGAAGACGACTGTCTCGCCGTGTCGGAAGCTGCGCAGGAGGGGGTGGTCGGGAAGGGGCGGGACGGGGTCGCCGCGCTTGATGCCGGCCGGCCACACTGCGGTGGCCGGCGCAAGGGCCGCGTTGTCCATGTCTCCACCGCCCAGCTGCTTCGAGGGTTCTTCCCCGTCGAAAACGGAGTGCGCAAGGTCGACTGCGGCGAGATCCCCGAACGCGGGTACGAGAACGTCCGCAAGGTCCTGTGCAGTGCGCACGACGTCCAGGGAGCCTCCCACCTGCTCGGCCACCTCGCGGGCGAGATCCAGATGACGGCGGGCACGCAGATCGTCGGCACTGTCGATGTAAAGGGCTGCGACCCCCGTGGGGCGTCGCCGCGAGTCCTCCAGACGGAAGGCGGACAGAGACAGCGCGTGCTGCCGCGCCGGATCGTGCCGCCAGCTCACCTGCAGGTTTCTGCGGACCACCGGGACACCCGTCACGAGCACCTGGCGCAGTACGGCCTCCAGGTTCTCGGCGTCCTCGGCACATAGCACGTCGCACAGCCGAGTGCCGGGATCCACTGGACGACCGTCGAGGGTGCCCGGCGTGGCGTTCGTTCGCACAGTGGACAGATCCGTGTCGTGCAGAGCGATCGTGATCCGGTCCTGTGAGGACAGTGCGCGCAAGAGCGCTGCGCCCTGATCGCGGTTGGTGACGTGGTGTGTGGGCGCCGCCAGGACAAGGAACTCCGCGGAGCCTTCCACCGGAGAGATCCGGAAGGTGGCATCGATGGTGTCGCCGGAGCGGTGCCACAGCCGTACGTGGCCGGATGCCGGCATCTCCCTGGCGTTGTGCAATTCGTCGGGGAGGTCGGCCACCAGCTCCTGTATGGGGCGGTCGCAGACTTCTTCGGCGGTGAACCCCGTCAGGTCCTTCGCCGTCCCGGTCCACCGGAGCACCGTGCCTCGGTCATCGAGCACGGCGGCTGCCACGTACTCGAACGGGGGCGGCCTGCCGCTGGGACCAGAACCGGACAGGCGCATCGTCCCTTGGATGTCACCTTCCGAGTGGACATCGTTGACGGTTTTTATATCCATTTTTCGCACTTCCTTCAGTAGCTCAGGCGATCGCGCGGGCTGTGGCCGGCAGGTCTTGCTCGGCCCAGACGACTTTGCCGTCCGATACGGAGCGGGAGCCCCACCTGCGGGACAGGTGAGCGATGAGGATGAGGCCGCGGCCGTTCTCGTCGAGGGTGCGCGGATGCCGCGGACGTGGGTGGCTGGTGCTGGTATCGGAGACTTCGCAGGTCAGAACCTCGTGCTGGATGAGCCGTAGGCGGATCGGCCCGCCGCCGTAGCGGATGGCGTTGGTGACCAGTTCACTGACGATCAGCTCCATAGTTGTCATGAGATGCTCCATCCCCCATTTGCTGAGCTGACGGGCTGCCAGGTGCCGGGCGATGCGGACGGCGGTCGGCTCGTTCGGCAGGGCCCAGGACGCGACCCGGGCCGGTTGGAGTGCGCGGGTTCGCACAAGGAGCAAGGTGACGTCGTCGGAGTGCTCCTGGGCGGGCAAGGTCTCGATCACTTCCGAGCACAGGTCTTCCAGGGACCGGTCGGATTGTGAAAGGGCGGCGCCCAGGCGGCTCATCCCGACGTCGATGTCGTCGTCGCGGGTCTCGACCAGGCCGTCGGTGTAGAACGCGAGCACACTTCCCTCGGGCAGTTCCAGATCCACGGACTCAAAGGCGAGCAGCCCGAGGCCGAGGCCGAGCGGGGCTCCGGCGGGCATTTCGGGGAAGGTGGCATGGCCCTGCGGGTCAATGATCGCGGGCGGGGGGTGCCCGGCCCGCGCCATCGTGCACCGTCGGGTGACCGGGTCGTAGACGGCGTACAGGCAGGTGGCGCCGACCACTGCGGGGACCTGGTCCGGGTCGTCGGCGTCTTCCTCGTTCAGCCGCCGGACCGTGTCATCGAGGTGCGCCAGCAGTTGGGCGGGGGACAGGTCCAGGTCCGCGAGCGTGCGCACGGCAGTGCGCAACCTGCCCATGGCCGCCGCGGCGTTGATGCCGTGTCCGACCACATCGCCGACGACGAGGGCCACCCGGGCGCCGGACAGCTCGATCACGTCGAACCAGTCACCCCCCACGCCGCGGTCCATGTCAGCCGGCACGTAGCGCGAGGCCACCTCGACGGCGGCGTGGCGTCGCACGCGGTGGGGGAGCAGGTCGCGTTGGAGCGTGAGGGCAGCGGTGCGTTCGCGAGCGTACTGGAGAGCGTTGTCCAGGCAGAGCGCGGCGCGGGTGACGAGCTCCTCGGCGAGGAGCAGATCATCCTCCTGGAACGGCGTCTGCTCCTTGGAGCGGGCGAACAGCGCCAGTCCCAGCACGCAGCGCCGCGCACGGATGGGGACGACCATCACAGAGTGGACCCCGGTGTCACGGACCTTCTGGGCCCGTACCGGGTCGTGGTCGACCCATGGGCTGGCGGTGTCCAGCACCGGTTCCAGGTGAGACCTGCCCGTGCGCAGGGCGTTGGCGAAGGACGAGGCCGGGTGGACGTGGACCACCTCTTCGCGCACCCACGGCAACTCCGGGACATCCGGGTCGATAGTGGCCAGACCGGCACGGCGCAGCAGAGCGGGGCGACCGCTCGTCGTGCCGATCCCCCCCGAGGGCTCCACCCCGAACGGAACCGACTCCACCAGGTCGACGACGGCGTGGTCGGCCAGCAGGGGCACGGCGAGGTTGGCCAGTTCCTGCCCGGTCTGCATGACGTCGAGGGTGCTGCCGATACGCGTGCTGGCTTCGCTGAGGATGGCAAGGCGCTCACGCGCCCGCCGATTGCCGGTGTTATCCACGCTCATGGCGCACACCCCAATTGTCTGGCCGTCGGCGTCCTGGAGGCAGAAGAACGAGGCCGAGAACACGTGTGACCGGCCCCGGCCCGCCGGCGGCCACGCCCGGTACTCGTGGACCTTGGTGGTGCCGCTCTCCAGCACCTGCCGCATCACTGCCTCGAGCGCTTCGGCCTCGAAGCCGGGGAACAGATCTTTCAGGCGGCGTCCGAACCATCGGTCACGAGGAACGCCCACGTGGTGCTCCATGACATCGTTCACCAAGGTGCAGCGCAGTTGCAGGTCATGAACGAGGATGCCGATCGGTGCGCGGGCCAGGAGCGACTCCCGCACCGGTCCGTTGGTCGCCCCCGAGGACAGGGTGCCGATGTCGGTCACGGACACCAGCCACCGGGTGCCGGCGTCCTGTCCCCACAGCAACGAGACCTGCAGAGTCATTTTGAGCGTGTGGCCGACGCGGTGGCGGACCGCCACGGTGCCGGACCAGCCACCCTGGGCACGACACTGCTCGACGTGCGACGCAGCCTTCAGGGCGTCCTCGGGAGGCGGCAGCACGTGTGCGGCGGACCGGCCTACCACCTCCCGGGCCGTGTACCCGACTAGCTGCCGGGCGGCATGGGTCCACCCGACCACCGTCCCCTCCGCATCGAGCATGGCTATCGCCGCGTCGGGCTTATCGCCGGAGTTCACCGGCTCAGCGAGTGCCGTTTCGTTGGTGTGCATCGCGGTTCATCCCTTGCAGTGCGTAGGAGGGGGGCATGTGGTGCGCCGATCCGCAGGGGCACGGCGTCCCTAGATTGAGCAATTTTCGGTCAAACCTGATGAAAGTGTCAGCTAATACCTCGAAAGCGTCAAGTCCCCCAATATTGATCGAATGATCAAAGTGGACGAACCAGGCCGTCCGTGAAATGATGCATTCATCAGAACTGCTAATGTCATTCGTGGTGGATGCCGATGTCAGCCTCGCGCAGGAATCGATACGAACGCCGTCGCACCGAGACCCGGAAGGCACTCGTCCGCGCCGCGCGGCAGATCCTGGCCGAATCCGGCGACACCAGCGCCAGCATCCACGCCATCGCGGAGCGCGCGGACGTGGGCTTCGGCTCCTTCTATAACCACTTCACATGCAAGCCTGACCTGTTCGACGCGGCCGTGGACGACGCCATGGAGGAGTACGCCCAAGCCATCGACGAACGCCTGCACAGCCTTGACGATCCCGCCGAACGCCTCGCCGGGGGCGTGCGGCTCAGCACCCGCATAGCCGAGTCACACCCGGAGATCATGCGAATCCTGTGCCACATCGGGCTCGGCCGCATATGCTCCAGCCGCGGACTGGCTCCGCGTGCGGAACGCGACGTGGAGCAGGGCATCGCCTTGGGCCGCTTCACCGTAGCCGACCCGGTCATCGCCCTGACCGCGCTGAACGGCAGCCTGCTGGCGCTCCTGGAGTTGGGGTTCAACAAGCCCGAGATCGACGCCGACCAGGCCGCAGGCAAACTGGCCGAGACGCTCCTGCACATGCTCGGCCTCTCCCCGGATGAGGCCCGCGACGTCGCCCAGCGCCCCCTTCCCGCTGCCGCGTGAAGACAACCCCATGTCGGCGCGCGGCCGACCGGGCGTCGACTGCGTACGGTGGCTCCAGTGGCCTGCGCCACCGAGCCCGGCTGTGTGCCGCCTGGTGGGCCCTGCGCTGGAGCTCAGCGGCAGGAGAGTGCGGAGCCGAGTCCGGTGCTGCGAGGATGCGGCGGACTACGCGCCGGGACCCGGACGCCGGCTCTGTCCGTGCGAGGTACGCCTGCGGCCGTCATGCATCGCAACCACGGCGTGGACCTACGCTTTCGTTGGCGGCCCATACCTCGCAGCCTGGAGGAAGAGCAACGCCGGTCTGAAGCAAGACGACAGCGTCGAGCTGGAGCTGCTCCGCTGCCAGCTGGTCCACGTCCAAGGGCGTATCCGCGCCATTGTGGCTCGCGCAGTCTCTCCTCGGTGTCCCCGCACAGCATTGGATTCGGCCGGAGATCGCCCGACCGTGCTGCTCCCGGGCTCGGTGGGTGGGCACCAGCGGAGCGTCGTCACCCCACCTGAGCCGCACCCCACCACCACGAGGCGGGCACCTCCCGACCGTCCTAGCAGCGGGCTTGCATCGCCCCGCCTATCATGCAGATAGGCAAACGACTCCGCGAAGTGAGCGCAGCGGATGGGCAGTGGCGAGGATCTGCAACCTGCTGCCGTCCGGGACCTGCTGGATCAGGTAGTGGCCCGGACGGTGGCTGGCATGGGTGCGTATGCGGGGGCGCTCTTTCTGCTCGAGCCTGGCGGCGAAGTCCTGGTCCTGGATGCGAGCTTCGGGATGCCCACGGGGTTCGTCAGTCTACTGCGACGCATACGGGTGGCTGCCGTACCCGAGGCCCCCCTTGCCGAAGCGATCCTCCAGCGGCATGTGGTGTGGGTCGGTTCCGGCGAAGAGTTCGCCCGCCGCTATCCCCACCTGGCCCTGACCTACCCGTTCGTGGACGCCGTTGCGGCGGCCCCGCTCGTGGCAGGCTCCCGCGTGTGGGGCGCCATGCTGGTGCTGTTCTCTCAGAAATCGCCCGTCCTGGATGCGCACGCACGGGGCCGGTTCACCACCGCAGCCCGCTGCATCGCCGTGCTCCTGCAGGACGCCGCCGAGGCCGGGCACCGCTTGCAGCCCGGGCTCACGGCGCGTCTGCTGCCGCCGACGCCCGCGCATCCCTCGGCACCGGCTCACCCTCAGGCCGCAGCGGACTTCATAGCCGCTGTTCCCGAAGGGGCGTGCCGGCTCGACGTGCGGGGGCGGATCACCTTCGCCGACCACACTGCGGCCGACCTCCTGGGCGAGAGCATCCCGCACCTGGTGGGTGCCCGGGTATGGGAAGCCGTGCCGTGGCTCGCCCACCCGGCCTCCCAGCTTCGGTACCGCGCCGCACTCGCGAGCCAGCTCCCGACGTCCTCCACGGTGAAACAGCCCCGCACCGGCAGAGAACTGGTGCTCCAGCTCTACCCGGACAGCACCGGTGTGAGCCTGCGCATCTCCGCTCCTGTCGGCGCCACCCACAGCCCGGGTGAATTGGCCCTCGGTACCGGGGCGGTGCCCGGCCCCGCCAGCCTGGATGCCTATTACCACATGATGCAGCTCTCCGGCGGCCTGGCCGCCGCGGTTTCCGTCGACGAGGTCGTGGAGCTGGTGGCCGGCCACCTTCTGGTCGCCCTGGAGGCGCATGCCTTCGCATTGCTGGTCGCGGAGGCCGGCCGGGTACGGGTCGTCGGCCACCACGGCTTCAGTCCGGAGCTGGTCGACCTTGTCGACCACGCCCCCCTCGCTTCCGACCTCCCGCTCCCCGGGCTGACCAGCGGCGCACCGCCCTGGGGGCTGACCCAAGGGGTGCCGTCCTTCTTCGCCGACCGGGACGAGCTGCGTGCGGCGTATCCCGAGAGCGCCTCCATCGACGACCGTCTGGGCGCATGGGCATGGCTGCCACTCATGGCCTCCCAGCAGTTCGTCGGCGTCTGCGTGGTCGGCTACCGGCAAGCCCGCTCCTTCACGTTGCAGGAGCGCACCACGCTGACCGCCATCAGTGCCCTGATCTCCCAGGCCCTGGACCGCGCTCGGCAGTACGACGCCAAGCACGAGCTGGCGGAGAGCCTCCAGGCCAGCCTGCTGCCTCGTACGCTGCCGACGATGCATGGCCTGGAGGCGGCCGCCCGCTATCTGCCCGCCAGCCACGGCATGGAGGTGGGTGGCGACTTCTACGACCTCATCCGCCTGTCGGACACCGAGGCAGCCGCCGTCATCGGCGACGTCCAGGGCCACAGTGCCAGCGCCGCCAGCCTCATGGGCGAGGTGCGCACCGCGGTCCACGCCTACGCCGTCGTCGGCGCGACCTCAGGCGAAGTTCTCGCCCGTACCAATCACTTGTTCAACGACCTCGACCCCGGCCTGCTCACCAGCTGCCTGTACGTGCACATCGACCCCGTCCACCACCGCGCCCAGCTCGCCACTGCGGGCCACTGCCCGCCCCTGCTGCGCCACTCCGACCTGCACACCGACATCCTGGAGGTACCGCCAGGCCCTCTGCTGGGCGTCGACCCCAAGGCGGAGTACCCCACAACCGACATCCCTCTGCCTCCCGGCACCCTCCTGGTCCTCTACACCGACGGACTCATCGAAACCCCCGGCACCGACCACGAAACCGCGCTCACCGACCTCGCGACAGTCCTATCCAAAGCCACCGGTCCACTCAACGACATCGCCGACACACTTCTCGCCCACGCCCAACCGTCAGGCGACCGTGCCGACGACACCGCACTCCTGCTGCTGAAGGTCTTTTGAGGATCCTTGAACGATCAGCGCTCTTTGGCTCAGTGAATCAATTGGGGGGACCTTGATGGTGGAGTCATCCCCGTCGTACGGCAGCGACTGCCGTCGTCCAGCATGACCCGTTTCGAGAGAAGCCCCAGGCCGGTGGCGGCTACTCCCGGCCGCCAGTCGGCGTCCGGGTCCCGGCGCATCGGAGCTGCGCGGCCGGTGGCGCGTGGTGCAGCCGATGGGGCGCGTCGGGTCGGCCCTGGACGACGTTGCCGCAGAGTCGGGCCACTCGGGGTCGAGTACTCCACCGGCACACCTTCCCTACCCACACCGAGGCGAGGCGGTGTAGTCCACGTGACCGGCCGACGCTCGCCACCGCTCGGGCGCAGACTGCTGTGGCGGCCTACGCCAGACTCCGGGGCCAGGTCTGCCCAAAGACCAGCCAGAACTGACAGCGCCTACAGCGGGCTCGCTTGCTGTCCAGCCCCCTACGCCCAGCCCCGCACCCAAGGCGGGACGCAGATGATCACGATAATCTGGGCGAGCGACAGTAGCCGCAGATCCTCCCGCCCGCCGACATCCGGCAATGGGTGAAAAGGGGCATGAAAGGAACAACTGTCCGGCGCTGGATTGCCAGAGGACGATGAGCATGCCCATCTCGAATCCTGGCGGTCGGCCGTACGCCTTCGACGGCCGGGCAACCGCCGTACTCGACAGCCGGGGCACAGTGCTGCAGTGGACCGGGGCGGCGGCGGACCTTACGGGGCTCACGGCCAGGGAGGTCTGCGGCCGCCCTGTGCAGGAACTGCTGGCCGACCTCCCGGGCGTCCCGGACACGACCGCAGAGATACTTGCATCCGGCCAGGTACGGCTGCGCCACCGTTCTGGAGTCCTCATCCCTGACACCTTCCGGGCGACGCAGGTCGCAGGGTCCGCCAATATCCTTGTCGTGGCGGCTCCTGCACAGTCCGTGTCCGATCACCATCAGGGTGTAGCACTCCTGCGCGCACTGTCCACCCAGGACCGGATCGGGATCGTCCTGCATGATCTGGACCTGGTCATCGTGGACAGCAACAACCTGTCGCGCGTCTTTGGCTGTCCCCCCTTGCCGCCCGGTGGCCGGCTGCGCGACGTGTTGTCGGACGGGGATGCTGAGGACACCGAGGCGTTCCTGCGTCAGGTCCTCGATACAGGCGCATCGTTGGTCCTCAGAGACCAGCCACTGAGCTGGCAGCACGATCCGGCACGGCAGCGGGTCATGTCACTGTCCGCCTTCCGCCTCGAGGACGAACGGGGGCATCCGACCGGAGTTGCGGCGCTGTACAGCGATACCACTGATCAATGGCGGGCTCGTCGGAACCTGGACCTCGCTCGCAAGACGGCCGAGCGCATCGGGGGGTCCCTCGACGTCGTGCGCACGGCGCAGGACCTGGCGGACGTATTGGTGCCGGCCTTCGGAGACTTCGCCGCGGTCGATCTCGCGGAGGCCGTATTCGACGGTGACGAACCCGCGAAGCGGCTGGGCGGTGGAGATCTTTGTCTACGCAACGCTGCGATGGCACCGGCCGCCGAGGGGTGGCCGGCCGGCATCGAGCGCGGCGACCCTGTTCCACCGTTCCTCGATCACCCCATCCTGCGCATTTTTCAACACGGTGAGACGGTCATCCTCAGCCGCGACGAGTACATCTCTGTGATCGGCGATCCGCAACTGGTCGAGTTCCTCCTGCCGAAGGGCTGTCATTCGGTGATGGTGGCACCGCTGCACGCTCGCGGCCTCACGCTCGGCGATATATCCGTCTGGCGCGTCGGCTCATCCGTGCCCTTCACCGGGGACGAGGCGGATCTCATGGCTCAGATCGCATCGAGGGGCGCACTCGCCATCGACAACGCCCGCCGTTACACACGAGAGCACCGGGCGGCTGTTGCATTGCAGCGACGTCTTCTTCCTCCGGCCACCACCGACGCTCCGGCAGGCGAGACCGCCGGTGTCTACCTGCCCGCGGGCGGCGGAGCGGAGATCGGCGGCGACTGGTTCGACGCCATTGCTTTGCCCTCTCTCCGGCTGGCCCTTGTCGCCGGGGATGTCGTCGGCCACGGCATGCCCGCGAGCGCCACCATGGGACGCCTGCGCGCCGCCATCCAGACGCTCGCGGACCTCGAACTCGAGCCCGACGAGCTGCTCACCCGGATCGCGGACTTGGTCCAGCGCCTTGCGACCGAAGCCCCACCGGCAGAACAGGACACCGTCGGCGCCACGTGCCTGTACGCGGTCTACGACCCAGTCACTCAATGCTGCACCCTGGCCAGCGCCGGGCATCCGCCGCCCGTCCTGGTCCGGCCCGACGGGACCGTCGAGGTGGTTCAGGTCTCCCCGGGACCGCCACTCGCCATCGGCGGCATGCCGTATGAGACCACCACGATCGAACTCGAGCCGGGCAGCGTCCTCGCCCTCTATACCGACGGGCTGGTCGAACGGGAGGGCGACGACATCGGCCAAGGGCTGCGGCACCTGATGGACACTCTCGCCGCGACCTGTCGGCCGGAGCACCCTCTGGACGAAACCGGCGCGGCTCTCTTCGCCAACCTGGCTGACCAGGTGCCGCGCGACGACGCGGCCCTGCTGCTGGCCCGCACCCGCGCCGTCCCGGCGGGGGACACCGCTCAGTGGCAGATCCCGGCCGATCCAGCCGCCGTCTCCGAGGCCCGAGCGTGGACAACCCGCCAACTCACCAGGTGGGGGGCGGACGACCTCCTGTTCACCACCGAACTCATCGTCAGCGAACTGGTGACCAACGCCATCCGCTATGGTCGTCCGCCTGCGGAACTCCGTCTGATTCGCCACGACGTTCTGGTCTGCGAGGTCACCGACTCCAGCCCCACCCAGCCTCGCCTGCGGCGTGCCGCAACCACCGACGAGGGAGGACGCGGCCTGTTCCTCGTCGCCCAGCTCGCCATGCGCTGGGGCTGCCGCTACAGCCCAGGCGGCAAGACGATCTGGGCCGAGCAGCTCATCGAGTATCCACACTGAACTGCGGCCCCCTCGTTGTGCTGCAGGCGGCGACGAGGTGAGCGCGGCTCCTGCGCAGTGAGAGTCGCTGCGCGCCCTTTAACGCAGATTGTTTGCACACAGTCATTGAGCGCGGCTGGGTTGATCTGGCCCATTGAAGTGAACAAAGACCACGCCTGACAGGCGTGCCCACGGCCATCGGCAGCGCCCGTTCTGCCACGGGCCGAGCCTGGCTGAGGTCGTAGCGGCCCCGGTCGGCGGGGCCCTCAGAGTCGAGGAGCACGACGAACTCTGAGTCGCACGGGATCCCCTGCCCGTGGCGGTCGAGCGAGTGTTCCCATGTCGGGCAGGACCATCTCGGAGCAGGCGCCTGATGGTCGCGCAAGGCCCTGGCCGCTCCGGTCCGGGAGTACAGCAGCTCCATCTGCGGTGCGTCACCCCACTGGCCGGGCGTGACCAGGAAGGCCATGGGGCGACACCCGCCTTCGCCAGCGAGGTGGATTTTGCAGGTCAGGCCGCCCCGGGACCGTCCGAGTCCTTCGTCGGAGCGGTGGTGCTGGGGTGTAGTCCTTTTTTCGGGACACGGGGCTTCCTTCTGCGGGCCCCGGCCGCATGCTGATGAGCACGGCAGGACGTCGAGTCGACGCTGACCATGGTCCAGTCGATCCGGCCCGCGAGGTCAGCGTCCGCCTGGACGGCACGCAGAATCCGGTCCCACGTGCCGTCCGCCGACCAGCGCCGGTGCCGTTCAAGACGGTCTTCCAGCTGCCGAAACGCTCCGGAAGATCCCGCCACGGTATGCCCGTTCGCACCCGGAAAAAGATCCCGTTGATCACCTTGCGGTGATCGTTCCAACGTCCTCCTCGAAGCCCGGACGACGGCAGATGCGGCTCCAACCGGACCCACTCGACATGCGTCAAATCACCCCGCCCCATGCCGGGACCAACGACCGAACAATCCAACAGTCACATGATCCGCCGGACATGCCCTAGCCCGCTCCGGCCAGCAGCCGTAGGCGATGGACAGCGCGCCCCTGGTCCGCCATGCTGCCCTGGCGATCACGCGCCGACGGTGGCTGCATTGTGTGAGAGGTGGGGATTGGTGGAGCAATCGCAGGTCGAGGCTATGCCGCCGGAGCGCATCCGCTACCGGTATACGCGTCTCCAACACGTACTGCCTGTTCTGCCCCTCCTTTTCGTCATCTGGGGCACGAAGGTCTGGGATTGGATGACCTGGAAGCCCGCCGGGGCTGAGATAGCCGAGTCGTTTGGCATGTGGGGCGCCATGCTGTTCGTGCTGTTGATCACCGGGCAGTACTTCGGCGTCACTCTCACGGAGTCGACGGCCATCGTGCACAGCCTCCGCCGCCGGACCATCCAGTGGTCGAACGTCCAGGCCATTCGTATCGAACGCTTCCAGGGGGCCCAAATCGTTGTGATCTACGAAGCGGGTGGCCGTCGTACTCGCCTGCGGGCACCAATCACCGGCTTCCTCTGCTGGGATCGCGGGTTCGAGGAGAAGTTCGACACCATCGGCAGGTGGTGGCTGGACCACCGCGGCCCAGATTGGGCGCCTGTCCTGCTTCCGGGGGCGCAGTTGAGCGGCCCACCGGTTCCCGACGGGAACCCTTTCGGCTCCCCCACGTAGTCGGCGCCGGGGCCTCGTAGCGGCGGTATGGCCGTCGCTGACCGATCTGGCTAGAGCTACGAATCAGAAGGTGTCCGTGCCACAGCCGCGCCAGATCGGGCGGGGACTCACGGGAACCACGACCGCTCCACGAAGTGTGGGCCGAAGGCGGACGGGATGGGAGCTGGCGTGAGTGGTGGGTGGGGGCGAGTGGGATCATCGCGTTTGAGGCTGGGGGAGGACATGGCGAACATCAAGGAAGATCGATGGTGGCTGCAGGGTCTCGGGCTCGCGTTCGGAGCGGTCTGGGCCGGCGCCCGCGCGTTGGGTGGAGGCCGACCGCCGTTGCTCCGGTTGGGCCTGGGCATAGGGGCGATCTGCATCCTTGCTGGACTTGCGGGACTCATCATCGACCGCATCCGGGTAACCAGGCGAGGCCGCAGAGATTCCGCGGCTGACACTGCCGTGGGCGAGCCGCAAGAGCCTTGACGCCGGTAGGTTACGGGGGCCAGTCAGACCGCCCCTTGATGTCTGACATCAACGGCTGACACCAACAGTGGCGTACAGCGGCGGTCAGAGCCGTACCCCAGTGAACCGGGCTTTTGCGAGCCAGCTGCGTTGACCGGCCTCACCATCTCATCGTGATCGACCTGATAAGGATGAGGCCGGATGGCAAAGTTCAGCGGCCCACTTCTTCTTCGCGTCCGTCCTGGCCCTGGGGCACCAGGCGGTGCGAGTTCTTGGACTACACGGGCTTCTTGAGCAGCTGCTCGGTGGGCCAGCACAGGATGCGCAAGGCTGAGTTCGTCACCACGAAGTATCCGGGCCTGACCCAGCCCTCCTCTTTGCACAACAAGGCTCGCGAGTCTGCTCGGTAAGCGCGGCGCAGGTACCTCTGGCGGAGGAGTCCTCCGACGAGCAACAGCACCGGTGATGCGGCCAACGCGAGCGCGGTCACACCGAGTCGGGTGACGAGGATCTGAGAAGCTGTTGTCTTTCCGTACGTGATCGGTAGGTTTCCGCTGGTCAGGCATGGTGTCCGGGATCCTGTGGCAGGGATGGCGTGTCGTGTTGTCCCGGCTTGGAAGGGTGCTGCCGATGCCGTCGGTGATGGGGCTGTGGAGGACGAGGAGCGTGCCGCCCGGCAGCGGGTGGAGGTATTGCGCGAGCAGACCGACCGTCTGCTTGCCGAGCTGCATGAGGCGGAGACGGGCCGGCAGGAACTGGTGATCTCGCAGCGGCGGGTCAGTGGGGTGCTGGCCGGGCAATATCCAGCGGAAGGATCGGAGTTGGCTGCGCCTGTGGTCTCCGTCGCTGAGCCGGGGGTGTCCGACCCGGCCGTGGCGGCGGAAGGGAGGTCGGCGAAGCCAGTGGTGGCGGCCCGGCCGGGATCGCCCCACACCAGCCCGGTTCCCAGGTGCCCGAACAGCCCGAGCGCGAGCACGAAATACACCCCGACGCGCGAGGGGAGGCTTCGCAGGCGTCGCTCGCGAGCCCCGGTCTCGTCCAGCACCGCATCCACCAACTCGGGCGGGATGACCTGCGTCAACTCACCGATATGACCGGGCGCGAACACGTCGGTTCCGCCCGTGACAGACTGAGCCACAGGGCCTCTGCTTCCTCAGGAAGATCTTGGTCGATCCCCTGGATAGCAGAGGCCCCTCCTGCATCGCGTCCACCCTTGACACCGCCAACCGGCCCTTAGAAGCCGTTGTTGAACCGGATGTGAGCGTTGAGTTCCTGCTGGTCAGGCATGGTTTTGGTCGGGGTGAGGGATGGTCTCGACGTTCTGTTTCCGCTTGATCGTCGAGGGGTGCGCGGTGGCGTCGATGCTGGGGTTGTTGGAGGCGCGGAAACGGCTGCCCGCGAGCGGGTGGAGGACCTGCGGGAGGAGGCGGCCCGTGCGGCCGCGGCGCTGGAGGCCGCCGAGATCGAGTTGGACCGGCGGGTGATCGCGCGCGAGGAGCTCGTCGACGCTCTGGCCGCATCTGCCGAAGAGACCACCGTCGTGACGGAGGTCGAGGGCGAGGAAGTGTCCGCTCCTGTGCCGGGGTCCGCGTCAGTGCCGAGAGCGGTCGTGCCGCCCTGGCGGGAGGGGTTGTCGGTGTCGGTGCTTTCGCTGGACAACCAGCGGATCCTGAACGTGCTTCAGGACCGGCCGGGTCACGAGCCGGTGCGGGCCAAGGACATCGCGGCGGCACTGGGTATCGACAACACGGTCGCGGCGAAGGTCGAAGGGGTGCGGTCGAAGGCCAAGCGCCTGGCCGAGCGCGGGTGGTTGCTCCAGGAGGCGTCGGGGGCGTTCAGTGCCGGCCGTCGGCTCGTGGCCGGGCCAGTCGGCGGCTCATCCGCGTGATCATCGAGAACAGGATCATCGCCTCGCTGGTCGCGGTCAGTGTCTCGTAGTCCCGGCACAGACGCCGCGACTGCATCAGCCAGCTCAGAGTGCGCTCCACCACCCACCGTCTCGGCAGTACCACGAACCCCTCCATGTCGTCGGTGCGCTTGACGACTTCAAGGGCGAAGGCGAGTTTCTGCCGGCACCAGTCGACGAGACCGCCGGTGTAGCCGCCATCGGCCCAGACCAGGCACATGTCCCGGTGCAGCCGGCGTAGCCGCTGCAGCAGGGGCACGGCCGCTTCGCGGTCGCCCACGTTCGCGGCGGTGACCGCGACGACCAGGAGCAGGCCGAGGCAGTCTGTGATGATGTGCCGCTTGCGGCCGTTGATCTGCTTGCCGCCGTCGTAGCCGCGTGAGTCGGCGGGCACCGTCGCGGCGGCCTTCACCGACTGCGCGTCGATGATCCCGGCCGTCGGTTCCACCGCGCGGCCCTCGCGCTCGCGAATCCGCCCGCGTAGCCGGTCGTGGAACTCGGTGATCAGTCCGGCTGCCGCCAGCGGCGGAAGAAGGCGTAGACGCGGTCCCAGTCGGGGAAGTCCGCGGGCATCGACCGCCAGGAGATCCCGCCCGCGACCAGGTAGCGGATCGCATCCAGCATCTGACGGTGGCAGTACCCTTCGGGCTGCCCGCCGCGGCCCTCCAGCCAGGCAGGGGTGGGCAACAACGGCCGTACCGCCGTCCATTCCTCGTCGCTCATGTCCGAGGGATACCGGCGCACCCGGTCCGGGTGATCGGCCGCATTGCCGTACACGTGCGCGAGGCAATCGCACGACACGCCGGGCGAGTTGAAGTCCACGGGCGCAGGCGCGTACACATGTGACAACGGGGCCTCCTTGGGCCGCTCGGTTAGGTTCGCACCCCCGAGCTACCAAGAGGCCCCGCCTTCATGCCCGCACCACCACACGATCACCCGACCAGGAACCTTGTTCGACCTGCACGTTCCATGATCGGTACGACAACGGCTTCTCAGGCTCCGGTGGGTCTTGGCGCCGGGTGAGGCCGTGATGGAGGCGAAAGCCCAGAGATAGCCAGCGTGGTTGAGACGGCTCGTTCTTGACCCAGCGGCGGATGATGGCCGACTTGCCAGAGGCCCTGGTGATGGGCGAGGAGCCGGCGTATGCCTTGAGCCGCGAGCGTCGGCGAACCGTGCCCAGGCAGCGTCTCCGCTCGGTGTTGACGAGCCGTCATAAAAATTTCAGCGTTCATGGTCTACACGCATAGACCACCACGGGGCCATTATGTGTGCGACCCGCCACCTCAACTCCTCACCCTGGGAGCCAACACCCATGCGTACCAAGGCTCGTCGGAGCATCCTCACCACCCTCGTAGCAGCCGCCGTCACCGCCCTCTCCTTCTTCGGCACCACACCCGCCCAGGCCGCCCTGCCCACGCCTGTCAGCGCCGCCACCGCCCGCTCCTACCTGGCGTCGATGCCCGCCACCGCCGAGTCGCACGGCTCGACGTACGACCGTGCGTTGTTCCCGCACTGGATCACCATCTCCGGCACCTGCGACACCCGCGAGACCGTCCTCAAGCGCGACGGCTCCGGCGTCGTCACCGACTCGTCCTGCGCCGCGACGTCGGGCAGCTGGTACTCGCCGTACGACGGCGCGACCTGGTACGCCGCGTCCGACCTCGACATCGACCACATGGTCCCGCTCTCCGAGGCGTGGGCGTCCGGCGCGTGGGCGTGGAGCACTTCCCAGCGTCAGGCCTTCGCCAACGACCTGACTCGCCCTCAGCTCATCGCGGTCACGGACAACGTCAATCAGTCCAAGGGTGACCAGGACCCGGGCACCTGGTGGCCGTCCGTCACCAGCTACAAGTGCACCTACGCGCGCGCCTGGGTGCAGGTGAAGTACTACTACGGCCTGACCGTCGACAGCACGGAGAAGAGCGCGCTGTCGTCGGTGCTGAACGGCTGCTGACCGGCCGACTCGCAGTTCACGGGTTCTGCTGACAGAAAGTCTCACAAGGTCGCATACTGGCGGCCGGTCCGTCCGTTCCCGGCTCACGCGGTGCACACACGGCCCCGTCGCGCTCTTCCCCTGAAGCGCGGCGGGGCCGCCGCACGCCCGCGCTCGCCCCTCTTCTGATGGTTTGTGAGCATTTGGAAAATCGAAGGCGTTCGACCTCGACAACCGATACGTCCACCATGTCCAGGTCGCCGGCGCGCGCTGGAGGGTGGAGGACATCATCGAACCGGCGGCCGGGATCGGCCACCGCCCAACGGTGAAGCTTGGTCTGCATCTCCAGTACCCGGACCCGAGAGCCCGGAGCTCCGCCATTCGGCGGGGCGTCTTCCGGCATTGCAGCATCCTTCCCTTCTCGATACCGCTGCCGCCCTTCCCCATGTGGCCGACTCTCCCGGCCTCGGAGTACTACGGCGGCTCCGCCCCGTCCCGAACCGATCGGTGGTCGATGCGCCCAGCCCCACAGCCTGTTGGAGACAGGTAGCGGGGCGAGGTTCGGGACGGTTCCCGTGTTCACTGTGGTTCGCTCGATGAAGGAGGAGCCCGACTGTGTCCCTGCGGTATCGCCACGAGTACGCCGCATGCATTCCTCGTGGCCTCCCGGCCAGCTTTCGTAGACCGGCTCAGGAGTTGTCAGACCACCCGAAAGGATGACCCGAGTACGCACCGCTTCCGGCCCAGATCCGCCAGGTTCGAGCCGGAGGCACTTTAAGAGACGTAAAACGCCGGTTCCTCGCGTACTCCTCTCCATCACGCTTGCCGGACCCGCCCCATCTGGCAGTACTGGACACGTCCCGGCGTTGTCAGGGCCGCTCTCACCCTCCCCGGCATCACCCGGGTCAGGCTGCCCTCAGCTTCAACCCCACTGCTGCGACGGCGGGTTAGTGCAGGTCTCCCACCTCCACACGAACCAACAGCGCCTCACGGCGCAAACGGAATGTGTGCCAGAACCCTTTGAGATGAACGAAGCCACCCGCCCCAGCGTCTTGTACGGACTGGACCCGCAGCTCAGCCTGAACCAGTAGCCTGTGATCAGCGGCCACGAACGGCCCGCGCAGACGGCTAAAGAGGCCCTACCCCGGCGGGGTAGGGCCTCTTTGCTGCGCAAGGGCGATGCGTTGGAGACTTTTTCTGCCCGGTGCTGAGCTGGGAGCCTGTCCCGCTGGGGGCCAACCGGGCGCGCCGGCGGGGGACATGGGGTCCGAATGGGGGCCGGAAGGGTAGTGAAACCCCGTGAATGATCTTCTCGCCTTGTGCGGGCACATGCCATCTGACCAGGAAGAACGGCGAAGATGGTGAAGGTCGAGGAAAGGCAGGGGGCCTCTCTGGCGAGCCGCTGATGCGCCGGGCCCGAGGAGCGGCCCTGCCGATCGTGCACCCGGACCTCGTCGAGTGCTACCTCGCCCACCGGGCCGCTCAAGGCATGAACACCGACCACAAGGTCCGCTGGGGCGCCCGCGCCTTGCTTGCCGCAGTGCCCGACCTGGGGGACTTCTGCCGCCTGCCGCTGAAGCGCCAGCTCGCGTTCAACCACGAGACGCACCGATTCATCAGCTGGCTCGCGGTCACCGGACGCCTGCAGCCGGGCGCAGACTACCTGGTCGCCCGACGCCCGCGGCTGGGCATCGTGCTGGCCAGGACGGAGCCGGAACTGCACCTGCGGTTCATGGAAACCGCCAGGTCGCTCGGCTTTCGCGACGCGCTGGCCATGACCCAGTTCAACCTACTGGGCCACTTCGTCGCACTGTTCGGCAAGCGGCCAGGCGAACTGCAGCAGAGCGACTGAGACGAGGGACGCCACATCCTCCTGGAGGCGGCCCGACGCATCCCCAACCGGGGTGTCAAGGCACTATCGACTGCCCTGTTCAACCTTGAGGCGACACTCTTCCACTGTGAGTTGACCGACCAGCTCCCGCGCCGCCGCTCCCCGGACCGGGCCGACATGCGGGACCAGGAGTGGGCCAGAGTCCCGGCTGCGATGGCGGACACGATGCGGCACTACCTGCAGCAGATCGCAGGGACATTGCGGCCGGGCACCGTGAAGAACGCCGAGCTGACGCTGCGGGAGTTCGCCCTACTGGTCGCCTCTGAAGATCCCACCGTGACCTTTGTCGCGGACCTCAGGCGGCGGCACGTCGAACGCTATCGGCAGCCGGCGTCCCGTGGACCAAGCGTGACTACAAGCCCGGGGACGCCTTCGCAGCAGGCGACGATGTCAACCGCCTGCTCTCCGCGGCCAACTCAGCCCTCTACGGCATCTGCCACGCCGTCATTACCGGCATCGGCACCAGTCCTGCCCTCGGCTTCGTCCACACCGGATCCGCCCTCTCGTTCGTCCTGGACATCGCCGACCTCTACAAGGCGGAGTTCACCATTCCCCTCGCATTCGACCTAGGACCTGTCTGATAATTGATCTTGTGGTGGGTCGCGGCGAACTGACGGATGCGGCGTGGGAGCGGATAGCGCCGCTGCTACCAGGTGTTGACGGGCGGGGTCGTCCGTGGCGGGATCACCGACAGGTGATCAACGGGGTGCTGTGGCGATTGCGCACGGGTGCTCCGTGGCGTGACCTGCCAGAACGCTTCGGGCCGTGGCAGACGATCTATGAGCGGTTCGCCCGCTGGGAGGCGGACGGGACCTGGGCCCGTCTACTCGAGAAGGTCCAGGTCCACGACGACTCGGTCGGAGCGGTGGAGTGGACGGTGTCGGTCGACTCCACGATCAACCGTGCTCACCAGCACGCCGCCGGCGCCCGCAAAAAGGGGCACCGGCGGGGGACGAACTGGAAGATCCGGCACGCGCGGCGGCTGACCAGGCGCTCGGCCGGTCCCGCGGCGGGCTGACCACCAAGGTTCACCTGGCCTGCGACGGCCGGGGCCTGCCTCTGGCCATCCTAGTCACGCCGGGCAACGTCAACGACTCCACCGCCTTCGATGCAGTCCTGGACACACTGCGAGTACCCAGGACCGGCGTCGGGCGGCCGCGCCGCAGGCCCGACGCGGTCATCGCCGACAAGGCGTACTCGTCACGGGCGATCCGCCAGACCCTGCGGCGCCGGGGCATCCGGGCGGTAATTCCGGAGAGGGCCGACCAGAAGGCCAACCGCGTACGGCGCGGCCGGGCCGGCGGCAGGCCGCCAGCCTTCGACCACGAGCTCTACAAAGCCCGCAACGTCGTCGAACGCTGCTTCAGCCGGCTCAAGCAGTTCCGCGCCATCGCGACACGGTTCGACAAACTCGCCGCCCGATACCGGGCCGGACTCCACCTCGCAGCGCTCGTTCTCTGGCTCCGCGAACCAGCAAGATGATCATTACCAGCGGACTGCACTCAGCCCGTTGCCGAGGTCCGTCACCTCTGCTCCAGCCAGAACAGCCGGGACGGCGCTGAGCCGGTCCGTCCGGAACTGCGCTCGGGCCGGGCGCGGGCCCATCGGCAGCCGGCCATACAGGACCAGCGCGTCATCGTCCTCGTCCGCTGTTTCGCCGCCCAGATCGACGAGCAGCGCGACAGTCCTGTCCAACTCCCGCTGGATCAGCCGCTGAACCGCATCGGTGGCCTGCTCACGCTCATTCTCGGTCAACCCGCCGAGTACGAAGGTGAGGACCTGGGTGTCCGGCGCCACGTACCTGACATCGCACACCACGTCCGTGTCAGCCGACAGCCAGAACTGCATGCAGAGCGGCCCGACTGACAGGCCAACAAGCTCCAGGATGCGCCCGACTGGCAGCTTCACCTGTTCCCCCACGACGTCCAACAGCATCCCGCAGCCCAGCGTCGGGTGCTCGACGGCCAGCCCGGACTGGGCCAAGTGGTCGGTGACCGAGCGGAACTCGGACTCGTCCATCCGGCCCTCGCGGTACCAGGACAGATAGGTCTCCAACACCGCTGACACTCCTCGTTGTCATTGCCCGACATGGGGGAGATGGGACGCTCACTGACGGTGTCCACCCCCTTCCACAAGCATCCGGCATTCTGAGCCCACGGGTGATCATTTATCAGACAAGACCTAGCCGCCAAGGGCCTCACCACCGAACGAGACGCCCGCACAGCCCTCCGTGACACCGTCGTCCAGCACAAACTTCTCCCACACATCGTCACCGACATCAAAAGGCTCCTGGTCCCCGACGGAGCAAGCTTCCCCGAGGAGGACGTCCACGGCCTCTGGGACGAGGGCAACACCACCGTCACCGGCGGCCGCAACTGGGCCGATCCCTTCGCCCCGGAAGCCCACCTGGACGTCATACCAACACAACCGGGCGAGGTACGCGATACCCGGCCAGAGGAAAGCGGATGAGCACGGGAACGACCGTCGTCATCCTGATCTCCGCACCACCTGGCCTGCGCGGCCACCTCACCCGATGGTTCGTCGAAGCCGCCCCCGGCATCTACGTCGGAACCCCCAACACCCGCATCCGCGACCGCCTCTGGACCCTCCTCGCCGAACGCATCCGCAACGGGCAAGCCATCATGATCGAGCCGGCCCCGACCGAGCAGGGCTGGTCCGTACGAACCGCCGGCCAAGACCGCTGGACCCCAGCCGACTTCGACGGCCTCACCCTTATGGCCCGCCCACGCCCCGCCGTAAGCCAGCCGTGGCGCGCCGAAACCAAGTGAATGAAAACCGCCCACCCGCCTGACAAAACCGCAGCTCAACAAGCGTCGTCCCCGCGCCCGCGGGGGTTGCTCCCACCACCGGAACCACCCGGAACCACCGGGGTGGTCGTCCCCGCGCCCGCGGGGGTTGCTCCGCCACCCGGGTCGATGTCCCGCCTAGGGAGCGGTCGTCCCCGCGCCTGCGGGGGTTGCTCGGCAATGACTGCGACCCGCGCCGAATGGAGCGCGTCGTCCCCGCGCCCGCGGGGGTTGCTCGTGTCTCGTGCGAGACAGTTCTACGCTTCGGTCGTCGTCCCCGCGCCCGCGGGGGTTGCTCCCGCACCCGGGCCGCGACCCTTGGCCTACTCGCGTCGTCCCCGCGCCCGCGGGGGTTGCCCGCCGTCCAGGGGGCCGACGGCCGGGGCGTCGAGGTCGTCAGTACGTCGAGGACTGGGACGCGTTCGACAAGCTGGACAGACCGGTCGTGACCCTCTTCGGGTTCCTTCGGTGCTGTCCCTGTCGCCATCGTCCCTCCTCACAGACTCACCCGGCTCACGTCAGCGTCCCTTCGGACCCGGAAACCTCAGGCCCGTCCGGTCCGGCGAGTGTTCATCCCGAAGGCAGGGGGACGCAAACGGCGCCCACTAGGAATTCCCGTGATCATCGATAGGGCTCATCAGGCCCGCGCGTCGGCCGCCAGGTCACCGTCCCTCGATGCCGTGAAGATGCGCTGACGCAGGCGGCGTGTTGCTCAGGCTCCGGAGCATCAGTTTCTGCAGGTTCCTGACTTTTCCGCGCCGTGCCCGTACTCACCGACGCCCTCAACCGGTAGTCGACCACTG
Organism: Streptomyces sp. NBC_00154; assembly: GCF_026342835.1. Lineage (GTDB taxonomy): Bacteria > Actinomycetota > Actinomycetes > Streptomycetales > Streptomycetaceae > Streptomyces. Next base: position 204,761 of record NZ_JAPEMI010000003.1, on the reverse strand, counting down.
TTACTCGTTCCTCTCTGGTGTGCCGATCAATTCGTCCGCAGCCGCGATCAAGGCCCCGACTACCTCGGCCTGCGCGTGGCCCGGGGTGACGTCAGGCGCAGGCCAGCCGTGCTGCGGAGGGTCCGGCCCGGGAGGAAAATCAATGTAGGTGGCGGTCCTGATGTCTCCTGGAGGCGGCGTGGATCGCCACCAACAGACGGGGATCACGGACCTCGCCGTACCGCCGGATGGCCTACGTGGGGTTTGAGGGCGGGGAATGTGGGCTGGTTGGGTAGAGGAGTCGTCCGGTCCGCGGAACCCCCACCCCGGCCGCGGCCGGACGGCGAATCCGCCCCCACACTCGGGAGGGGGCGGACTTAAGCTCGGCTCGAACCCGCCCCCCTGCACTGCGCCCCCTAACCACGGCCATGGGCAGTGCAGGGGGGTACGTCAAGCTTGAACTGTCGTGGCGACGACGCTCATGCAGCTGCGGCAGTAGTCCTCTCGGGCGCACATGCCCTCTGGGGTCGGCGTTGCTTTGCTCCTGAAGATCCGAGCGCACAGGGCATCGCCGTTGCGGTCGACGACATGCCACAGGAGTCCGGTGTCATTCTCCGTTGCTACGTGTTCGGCGCACATGTTGTACATCGGCTACCTCCCACTCGAACGCCATTGCGGTCCAGCTCAATGAGAAGGCCACGTCATTTAAGGGGGCGACCCAAACGCTCCAATCGGGTGAATCGCGAGGTCGAGGAGGTCCGGGCCCTCCTCTGCGAGGCGACTTCACCCCAGCGGCCGCTCCTCTGTCTTCGCCTCCGCCGAACCGTCGGCGGTCATGAACCACCACGCCCCCTGTCTGGCCTACGGGCCGGGCAGGGGGGCGGTCTTGTCATGCTGCTGCATACCTATGCGGTCGGCCGCCGCGCCATTCGATCCAGTGCGGGTCATCGAGGCAATGCTCGGCGTCGTAGACGCCCGCCCGCCGGAGCAGTTCGACCAGGTCGTGGTCGTCGAAGACGAGACCGACGAGCTCATTGTTGATCGTGACCGCTCGACCACTGTTAAGGGAGAGGCCGTGGACAACTATCGGGGCAGTCATCCCTCCAGAGTGGCCCTGGGCGACGGCGGGCGCATCCGGCTTGCCCAGGTGCGGGCGGTCCGGTCCGGCGTGAGGATCGGAGTGCGGGCGACGGTCCGACAGTGAGGGTCCTGGGAGGTATGGATGCCGTCGACGATCTGGAGCGGGGCCATTAGTTTTGGCTTGGTCACTTCTCTGAACCAGTCCCACCTGGTGGGCGCTGGCGCTCGGAGGACAACGGCCTAGCTGCTGAACGCCCGGCAGGCGCTGCGCAAGGCAGGGCGGTGCGGGCCCCGACCGCCCGCCGGGCGTTGCTCGAACGGACCGCACGAGATGCTGACGCTGCTGGAGGAGGAGCTAATGCGACGGCTGTGCGAGACCGTCGGCCTGGGGCTGGTCCGCCATACGAGCAGCGTCATCGCGGCGACCAGCGGGGCGGTGGCGATCGGCGACCTGAGCGTGGCAGCCGGTGTCAGCAGCACTCATCTGGCACAGCGGTTCAAGGAGCTCATCGGCGTCACGCCGAAGCGGCCGGCCCGCACCTACCGCTTCGCCGCCACCGTGTTCGCGATCAACCCCGCCGGACCGGTCGACTGGGGCGACCTCGCCGGTGGCGCAGGCTACTTCGACCAGGCCCACTTCGGCCACGAGTTCCGGGCGTTCACCGGGCTCCGTGTCACGACGGCCATGCCGATGGCGCCCAGAAAGTAGCTCTCAGCGGGAGTGAGCGCGGGGCCCTTTGTCAGCGACGGCCCCGCACTGTGACAGGCGGACATCGGCGCGTCATGGGGCGGCGGGGCACTTGGAGTTGCGCGGCGGGCGGCCGATCTGGTGCTCACCGACGACGAGTGTCGACGCTGGTGGTGGCGGTCGAGGAGGGCGCCGCGGCTACGACATTGTCCGCCGGTCCTGCCACTGTCCGTACTGGCATCCGCACGCCTTGCTGCGGTGGCCCTCTACGTGCCTTTCCTGTGCTCGGTGCTGGAGACCGAGCCCCTGCTCCGGGCGGCGGTCGCCATGGCGGCCGGGGCAGGCCCGGCCGGTTTCGCGCAGCCCTGCTGGTGACCCGGCCGTGAGCGAGGAAACCTGTCGTCTCCTCCGGACGAACGGCTCCCTGAATGGGGACCACTCGGTCCTGCTGCCTCGGCGTCCATGTGCGTACGGTGCAGGTATGAGCTCCTGCTGCAGCCGACGGCTGCTGCCACGCGCAGGCAGATCAGTGGAGGAGTCATGACATCTGCCAGTGAAGTACTCCCGATCATGTTCGGAGTCGACCCCGTGGAACCGGCGAATGCGGCCCTGGCCTGGGCAGCCGACGAAGCCGCCCGCCGTGGAGCGCCCCTCCAGCTGATTAACGCCGTCCTGCCGGTGACTCACCGTGTACGCGGCGTCGAGGAGACCGCGCACCACAAGGCCTTGCGTCAGCTGGGGGACGAGGCGCTCGACAAGGCGATCGTCCGTGCCCATGAGCGGCAACCCGGCCTTGAGGTGACGACTTTCATCACGGAAGCCGATCCGGCCCAGGCCTTGGTACGGCACTCCGCGCACGCGCGGCTGGTGGTCCTCGGCTCGCGTCGGCTTGGCCGACTGGCGGAAGTGCTCAATGCTGCTTCCGCGGCGGTCCCGGTGAGCGCGCACGCCGCCTGTCCGGTGGTCGTCGTGCCGGAAGCCGAGCGCGACGTGGAGGAGCCGCCGTACCTGGTGGTGGGGGTGGACGGCAGCCGGTCGGCCGATGCCGCGTTGGAACACGCCTTGGAGGCCGCCGCCTTGCGTGGTGCCTCCGTGCGTGCCGTGTGGGTGTGGCAGCGGCCTCTACTGGGCTTTCTCGATGAGCAGGCGGCGCTCGAGTCGTGCCACAGGCAACTGCACGAAGCCACGGCGGGGCGGTCCCGCGCCTATCGGGATGTTTCGCTGAGCCATGCCGTGTTGCCGGGACATCCTGTTGAGGTACTGGCCGAGGCCGCCGAGCATGCGCTCGCCGTGGTCGTCGGGCGCCGCGGCCGGGAGGGCTTCACCGGCATGCGGTTGGGCTCCGTTCCGCATGGTCTGCTGCACAGGGCCGTCTGCCCTGTCGTCACCGTGCCCCCGCCGGCCGACGAGGGGCTCTGAGTTCGGACCGGATCGGTCCGGGACCAGAGCCTCGGCGACCCGCTGCGGGCTGATTTCCAAGCGCGGGTCCAGATCCCCCTTGGTGAGCGGGCCGTCAAGGAGAGCGCGGACGGTGAGCTGCCTCTGCTCACGGAGCCAGGCCTGCAGGTCGGGCACCGCGTTGAGCGCACGGCCGAGGGCCTGCGCCCGCTCGATGGTGGGCTCGCCCGCCAGGTCGGCGAGGGCGGCGAAGGGGGCGGGGAGCCCGGCTCTTCGACGTCACTACCAACGCAGCCGTTCCGCTCAGTACGCGGAGCATCCTCCTCTTCGCTGCCACGCCCGCCGACGGCATCACACGCACCCTCCACGGCAACGCCTCGGCAGCGGCGCTCTACCAGGTGGCGGGGCCCGCAACGATTCGAGTCGAGGCGCTGAAACACGTCGACAGCGGAACCACGACCGCCGAGGCCGTCTGGGCCTTGAACTTCCGCTTCAAGAAGGTGTCCGACTGATGGCCGGCACCAGCGGCAGCCTCTCGCCCGTCCCGGCCCTGCCGGTCGTGGGCTGTGGCCTTACTGGCGACGGCACGGCCGGTATGCCGATCACTGCAAACCCGGTTGCGGGACAGGCCGCATGGGCTGACATCTGGGACTGCGAGGACGCGACGTACTCAACCGGTATCGAGCGCAGCGCCTCCTTGAGTGCTGCGCGGTCCCGCTTGTGGGCGGCCCGCTGAGGGGCGGGCCCGCGCGGTCTACGCGGCCAGCACCAGCGCCGTAAGGGACGGCGATGGCGAAGAGTCGGTGCGCACCATCGAGATTCACGACATCCGCACCACCGGCAGGTGCGCATCACGTACATGGATGAGCCGATTCCCTCGGAAGACCGCAGGAAAGCGCCGGGCCTGGCAGACTGTGCGCCACCTGGGGGGGAGATTGTCGTGCCGGATGAGCTGACCGTCAGCCGGATACTCGGGGACCAGCCGTTCGCCGAGATCGGCCGGCCCGTGTGGGCGGTGACCGACGAGCGTCACGGCTGTGTCATCGCGGCCGGTGACCTCGGGCACGTCATGTGGCGTGGTACGGGCCACTGGCTCGGCTACCGGATCGGCGTGTACGAGGCCGGCACCCTCCGTCCGCGCCACGTCGTCGCCTCCCGCTACTCCGTATGTGCCATCGAGCCTCACCCCGAGCTGCCGCTCGTCGCCGTCGGCACCGGCCGCTACGACGGCTCGTGGGACTTTCAGGGACAGATGCTCCTGCTGCACCTGGAGACCGGGCGCGTGACGAACCTGCTGAGCAAGAGCCGCCAAGTGCGCCACCTGCGCTGGCTGGAGGACGGCAGGCTCGCGATGCTGCTCTCCCCCGAGGACAAGGACGGCGGCTTCCGCAAGGGCTTCGAGCTGGCCGTCGCGGTGGACGACTGGCTGTCTGCTCCGGCCGGTCTGGTCGACCCCGACGACACACGCCATCCGATGGTCGAGAGCGGGCTCCTTTACGACCCGCGTGTGGAGAACACCCTCGCGCGGCTGACAGAGGGCCGGTGGCGGCGGCGGGCGGAGGTGCGGGACCTCGCGGTGCTGGCCGACGGCCGGGTGCTCGCCACCGGCTGGCACACGGACCTCGAATGCTGGGATCCGTCGGGCGCGCTGAGGTGGGCTCTTCCTGCGGACGGGGAGGGGAGCGTCCGGGTCGAGGCGGCCCCTGACGACGAGTCGGCGTGGGTGACGTACCGGGGCTACCGGCGCGACGAGGTGACGGGTCGCCCGGTTGACCGCGCGACCACTGTTCGGCGGATATCGACGGCGGACGGCGATGCGGTGGATCGCGTGGATGTGCCGTCGGTCCCCGCACTGTGCGCCGCGGACGAAGGCTGGCTTGCCCTGCGCCCGCAAGGGCGCGACGCACACGCCGCGCTGCTGCTCGCCCCCACGCACCAGGAGGCGGCACGCCTCGGCCTCGTCCCCAGCCGCTCCAACTCCCCGGCGCTGCGCGTCAGACACAGCGCCCGTCTGCTGTATGTGGACGGCCCCGGCCCGGACGACGACGCGCCGTGGATCCACGCGATCGATCCTCCAGGCGCCCACGGCCCCGCCACTCTCCGCGCCCTCTTCCCCTTGCGCTGGGACCCGGCGTCCGCACTCCAGCCCTGGTACGGCCCCGCCGTCGAGCTGACACACACCCTCGTCCACGCGGGCCGGTCGTACGAACAGGGCGCCACCTACGTGGAAGCCCGCGAGGGCACGTACGTCGTGAGCCGCCGGCTGCCGGACGGAGAGGCACGCTGGGTGTACGGCACCGACAAACCGCTCGCCGATCTCGACGGCGACGAGCGGAGGGTGTACGTCGTGTATCTCACCGGTGAGGTGGAGACCCTGGACGCGGCGACGGGCGAGGTGCGAGCCCGGCACACCCTGCGCGCGCACGGCCACCCGGTCACGCCGGTGTCCGCCGCGTACCGGGCGGAGCAACAGCGGCTGGTCGTGGGGACGGTGGACGGGCGGATCCTGGACTGCTCGGTCCCGGGTTGACCGGATCGGTAGAAACCGCCCGCCACTACGATGTGCCAACTGCCGGCGGAGGTCTCCTCAAGAGGCTTCAACGGACGACCGAAGGGTGAGGGGGCCAGCTGGCTGCATCGGACGAGCCACCAGTCAGTGCCCCTCCGCGCGGCCACGATCCGCAATACCCACTGCCAGCGAAATTTTGCCGTCATCGGTCTGAGCTGTCCAGATGGAGGGGGGAGGGCGGCTTGGACCAGGGTGGTGATCCGGCTGGTCGAGCACCGAAGCTTCCGAAGGAGCCGCCAGGACTTGAGGGTGGCCACGGCCTGCTCGACGAGTGCGCGGATCTTCGCGCGGGACCGGTTCACGGCCTTCTGATCAGTGGAAAGGGTCTCCCACTGTCCCCAGCAGGGGGTGCGGACCGTGCCGCCTGCGCCTCGATAGGCCTTGTCTCCCCAGCACTTGATGTCGGCTGCGGTGAGGGGCGTCGTGACCCTCGGGCGCATCCGTCTGACACGTGACCGCGGTGGCGATGACCGGGCGGGAGCAGAGCTTGAGGCAACCTTCCCAGACGCTCCTGCCCCCACGACTCTCGTCGTTCCTAACCATCTGAGTGAGTCAGCCAGGTTGGCGATCACCGATCTCGACCCGACAGACGAAGCGGGTTCGCGGCGCGACCCTGTACTGGTACGAGAGGGCGAGGACATGGATTTCAGAGCGCGAGTTGGAAGCCGATGAGTCCCTGCGTGGCTGGGTGATTCGCTACACCTGGGCAGGGGCTGAAGGTGAGGGCACGCTTTCGCGGCTCACCTATGAACGTGCTTCTTCCTGGGAGGAAGTACGTTACTGCGTCAGTCGGGGGCTCCAGAATCCTCCCGCCGGCGCCGCGCTCAACCAGGTGCACGTACGCCGGGCCTACGAGGATGACTGGGGCGATACGTTCTGGACTCGGGGGTCGCGCTAGCAGCAGTGGCTTCGCCCCGACGCAGCCCAGGTCAAAAGGTTCTCAACGGAGGGCCTACCACTCCACCTCCCACTTGCGACTGCAACGACACCACGACGATGCTCGTTCGGCAAGGCATACGGCCTCCTCGGTGTGCGTGCTCCTCGGGCAGGTGCTCGGAACAATGGGCCAAAGGACCGGTCGTTCGGGGCACATGGGTCACGTACGTCGAGAGTGACTGCCTGCCAGGGGTTCGCGACAGATGGCGGCACCGCGCCCGGCCTGGAGGCCACCGCTCGGCACCGGTGTCATCCCGCCAGGCGTCGGAAATGCGCCAAAGGATCCGGAGGGTGGCGGTCCGGGTGACACCCGGAGGGCACTGGTTCATCATCTGTCCCTGACGCTCCAACTGCCCTTCCTGCAAAGGAGATTCACGTGCGACCCCATCGCCCTGCCTATCTTGATCGGCGAAGATCTCGTTCGCGAATCGCCTTAGGCGCGGCCTTCGCAGCCGCCGCCCTCACCCTGAGCGGCCTCCAGGCGATACCCGCCGCGGGCGCTCCGGCGGGGACCGCGGCAGGCGCTGCGGAGGCCGCTGCGGAGGCCCGTACAGCCGCCTGCGCCGACGGCGGCGATCAGGGACCGCGCTGCGTCGTGCTGAAGACCGCACTCGACACGGCGCCTGCCAAGGGCAAGAAGACCACCCTGACCGTGACGCTCGACGCCCGCATCGACATCCCCGGGGCCAAGTTCGAGATCGACCTTCCGGCGGCCCTGCGCTTCACCAAGGCGCCGGAAGGCTTCGACGTCGCCCGCCGCGCCTCCGCCCGGCCCGACAACGGCGGATCGGTCAGTCGGGCCACCCGTACCCTTGACCTCAAGGCCGACCGGACCCTCACCTTCACCGCCCCCGTCACCGCCGCCGCCACCGGCGACCTGGTGGTCCGGGCCCGCGTGCTGCCGCCCAAGGGGTACGGCGCCGGTATCGAGGACCCGGCCCTGGTCACCGTCGGCGCGGACGAGGCCTCGTCCCGCCTCGGTCTCAAGTCCGGGACGTACACCGCCGCCCCGGTGCCCGACGGCACCACAGTCGAACCGCTGACCGGCCGCCCCACCTCCAAGATCCCCGCCAAGGGTCTGGCCAAGCCGCACAGCGACGACGCCGCCACGAGCACAGCGAAGTCGCTCGCCGGCGCCCTCTCCTGCGTGCGCGGCTCCTTCGTCTACCACGACGAGGACGGCATCTCGAGGCCGTCCGCCAACCTCCAGGTGCAGGTCTGGGACGAGGACCCCGCGAACAGCGACGACCTGCTCACCGTCGGCCTGACCGACGGCAACGGCGCGTACCGGCTCTGCTTCGACAACGGCACGGACGCGCGGGGCGGACAGGACCTCTACCTCAAGTTCGTGACGCAGAACGGGCAGTGGGGCGTGGAGCGGGACGACGACGATGTCTACGAGTTCCGTACGGCGAACTTCGAGGACCGGGGCGACGGCACCACCACCAACCTCGGCGTCCAGACGGCCACCGACGAGCGGCTGCACGGCGCCCTGCGCGCCTACGACTTCGTCAACACCGCCTCCGAGTGGACGCCCGGCGACTGCTGGGACGAGCGTGACTGGGACTGCCGCCGCACCGACATCAACTGGCACCCGGACGACGACCCGGGCGGCGCCTTCTACCGGCCGAGCGAGGACGAGATCTACCTCCCGCCGCAGGACGCCGACGACCGCAACGTCGTGGTCCACGAGATGGGGCACGCGGTGATGGACGACACGTACGAGGAGGACAACTTCGACTCGCACTGTCCCTCCCCACACATCATCACGGGCACCAGTCACGTGAACTGCGCCTGGTCGGAAGGGTTCGCCGACTGGTACGGCGTCGCGGTGTTCGGCGACCCGGTGTACCGGGACCGCACGGACACCAACAACGACGCCAGCGGTTTCACTGTCGACTTCGAGAAGCACACCTGGGAAACTGGCGGCTGGGACGACGGGGACGCCGTCGAGGGCCGCGTGGCCGGTGCCCTGTGGGACCTGGTCGACACCGGTACAGAAGGCTGGGACGCGTACGGCGAAGGTCTCTCCCCGGTGTGGAACACCTTCCTCGACCACCGGGTGACGACCTTCCGCGAGTACTGGGACGCGCGCGTGGCGGACAGCCGTGAGACGGGCGCCCCCGCCCTTGGCAGCCTCTTCCAGAGCACCATCGACTACGGCTACCGCAACCCGCTGACCAGCCATCAGTCGCAGACCCGGCCCACTCCTGATCCGGCCCACAACTACCGGTTCGACACCACCAAGGTGTTCTGGTCCGTGGTGGCGCTCCGCCCGCCCACGACCGCCGACTACGACCTGCGGCTCTACGACGACGAGGCGCAGAACAACCTGCTGACCACCAGCGTGGCCGGATCGGGAGCCACGGACTTCGTGGCGATCAACTCCAACCAGCGCCCGACGGGCGACTACTACCCGCGGGTGTCCCTCATCTCCGGCAGCGGCGACTACCAGATCGAGGCCGACGAGACGGAAGGCATCTTCAGCGGCTCGCCCACGGTCACCATGGGTACCGACCGGCTGGCCGCCGTCTGGGACATCTGCCTGCTGAACGGCGAGAAGGCGACCTACACCGTCACTCCCTCGGGCACGGACCAGGACGCAGAAATCTTCGTCCTGGACGCCGACCGCAGCAGCGGCGACAACGTCGTGACCCGCCTCGGCGCCACCGCGACCGGCGACGCGGGCGGCCCCGGCGCACCGGAGTCCGTCGCCGTCGACCTGCCGTCCGGCTGCCACGGCCTGGTGGTCGTGAACAAGGCCGGCAACGGCACGTACACCCTCACCAAGTCATGACCCCCGCCCTGCCGGGTCCCCGGCCCCGTACTCCCGTACGCGGCCGGGGACCCGGCAGGCGGAACCGGTCCACGCCGTCGCGTCGTCCCAGGGGTATGCGTGATCACTTGGCCCCGGTCGCCGGCGCGACGGCTCTCCTCCTGACCGCCGCCGCCCTGACGGCCTGCGGGTCGACGGGCGAGGACGACGCGGCACCTGCACGGCCGACGGGTCGAAGCGATCTCGTGGCCTCAGTCCGGACCATCCCCGGTACCCCTTCCCCACCCGTGCGCGCGGCCCTGCCGGACCTCGCGCTGTACGGGGACCGCAGCGTCATCGTTCCCGGACGCCCGGCGGGTTCACTGCTCACGGCGACCGTACGACGGGTCACCGACGCGAAGGCGGACGCCCTCTACGCCGACGTACACGCGACGGCACACACCGCACCGACCGAGCCGGACGCCGTCGACGGCCCCTCGCTCGCCCTGACGGTCGCGGACCGTGCCTATCAACTGCCCATGCCGAAAGACGAGTTGAGCGACCTCCGGGAACGAGTCGACCCGTCCCGCTGGCCCGCGAACGTCTTCCTGGGCCCCGCCCGCCCCTACCGGGCCTCCCGCCTCGCCGTGTTCGCCCGCCCCTGGCCGGACGCCTCCACCGCGACCCGCCCCTGGTCCCTCGGAAACCCGTCGACGGGCACCGAGACCCCGGAGGGCACCTGCACGATTCTCACCGGTGCCCGCCTCACCCGCGCCGAGCGCCTGGCCACCGAGGCCGGGCCCGGGGTGGTGTGGACGTACGCCGGTACGCGCCTCCAGCTCACGCTGCGGCCCCTGTTGCCGCATGAGCGGGGGTGTGGGGATTTGGAGGCCGCGGACTGAGCCTGCGGGGCTCGTAAAGTCATCGCCGCAGGTCGGGACGGTAGAGCGTTCTCGGCTGGGACCATGTCGGCGTGATCATCTCGATGCTGTACAAGGTGGCCCGCAGACTGCTGTCCGTCCCCCGGGGTGCTGCTGCGCCGCGACACCGATAAGGAAGCCGAGTTGCTCGTCCTCCGGCATGAGAATGTGGTGCTGCGCTGTCAGCTCGCCCGCCCGGTCCGTTACGAGCCAGCGGACCGGTTCTGGTTGGCTGTACTCTCCAGCCTGATACCCCGTCGCCGCTGGTACGAGGTCTTCGCGGTTACTCCCGGGACCCTGTTGGCCTGGCATCGCAGGTTCATCGCGGCTAAGTGGGACTACAGCGCCCGGCGCGCCCGCACCGGACGGCCGCCGACCAAGGCAGCGCTCAAGAAGCTGATCCTGCAGCTCGCTCGAGAGAACGCACAGTGGGGGCACCGGCGGATCCAAGGCGAGCCGGCCCGACTCGGACACCCCATTGCCGCATCCACGGTATGGAAGATCCTCCACGCGGCGGGCATCGACCCGGCCCCACGCCGCGCCGGCCCGACCTGGCGGGAGTTCCTCACGAACCAGGCCCGGGGCATCATCGCCGTCGACTTCTTGCATATCGACACTCTCCTCGGCAGACGCCTGTACGCGATGGCGTTCCTCGAACACGGCACCCGGCGCCTACACATCGCCGGCATCACCGCCCACCCCACCCGCGAGTGGGCAGTGCAACAGGCGCGGAACCTGACCGCCGACCTCTGCACGCGCATGGAACCCCTGCACTTCCTCCTACGTGACCGCGACGGCAAGTACGGCCAGTCCTTCGACGCCGTCTTCGAGGCCGAGGAGATGGAGATCCTCAAGAGTGCACCGCGAGCTCCTCGGATGAACGCCCACTGTGAGCGGGTGATCGGCACCATCCGGCGTGAGGCCCTTGACCATGTCCTCATCATGAACGAGGCCCACGCCCGGCACGTCCTGGCCGCCTACGAGCGGCACTACAACGAGCACCGCCCCCACCGAGCACGCAACCAACTACCTCCGGGCGCCGACCAGCACCCCATCACCATGCACGACCTCGAAGTCCGCAGACTCCTGCGCACCCGCATCCTCGGCGGCGCCATTAACGAGTACCGCTATGCGGCTTGACCTGCAGCGACGACTTCCCGAGCCCCACAGGTAGGTGGGCGGAACGGAATGACATTCGCGACGGCCGGTGTAGGCCGCGGTGGGCCACCACCGCCGACGGCCGCAAGGCGTGCCTGACGACGGCGTTTCCAGGCCTGCCGAAGAAGCTGCGCGCGTGCAAGGGGGGACAGAGGGGGCAATTGTGGCGAAAGAGTCTGGTCGGGTGGCTGCGGCGGCTCGATCCCAATCAGTCCGGGACCGGGCTGGCCGGTCGGTGCACCCGGCCTGACCGGACCGACGGGCTGAGCCCCTTGTCGGGGATGAAAAAAAGATTGATCCGTATTCTCCTGCCGTGTCGATCCGCTGCCGCCTCGTTCGACCTTGGAGTGAGAGGGTTCAGAGGCGACCCGATATCAAGGAGTTCGAAGATGGCGAAGTACATGCTGATCATGCGAGGCACGGACGAATCCGTTGCGAAGATGATGGAGACGCCCTTCGAGCAGATGCTCGAGACGGTGGGTCGCTTCAATGAGGAGATGATCCGGGCCGGCGTGCTCGTCGCTGCCGAGGGCCTGGATGACCCGGCCCAGGGCGTGGTGCTCGACTTCAGCGGCGAGACGCCAGTGGTCACCGACGGCCCGTACGGCGAGACGAAGGAGCTGTTCGGCGGCTTCTACGTGATCGACGTGGCTTCGAAGGAGGAGGCGGTCGAGTGGGCCAAGCGACTCCCGGCGGTTGCCGGTTCGAAGTGCGAGATCCGCCGCGTGCCGGGCATCGACGAGTTCCCGCAGGACAACGAGTGGATCATCAAGGAGCGGGCGTGGCGCGAGCGGACCGGCCAGCTCTGACACCTGCGGCCACCGGCGGCCCGCTGAGCACCGAATCGGTGCGGCGGGCCGTCGAGGCCGTCTGGCGGATCGAGTCCGCACGGATCATCGGTGCGCTCGCCCGCTTCACCGGGGACTTCGACCTCGCCGAGGACGTCGCGCAGGAGGCGGTGGCGGAGGCGCTCGTCACCTGGGCGCGCGACGGTGAGCCGGCGAACCCGGTGAACTGGCTGCTCGTGACCGCGCGGCGGCGCGCCATCGACAGCTTCCGCCGACGGTCGGCACTCGACGAGCGGTACGCCATGCTCGCCGGCCAGCTAGCCGAGGGCGAGGCGAACTCGGGCGCGGCAGCCCCGAGGGGCCGGTCGGACGACCTGCCGTGGGATCCCGACCGGGTCGACGACGACGTTCTCGCGCTGATGCTTGTGGCCTGCCACCCGGTGCTCTCGCCGGAGGCCCGCGTGGCCCTGACGCTGCGCGTGGTCGGCGGCCTGGCGAGCGAGGAAATCGCCCGGGCATTCCTCGTGCCCGTGTCGACGGTTCAGGCACGGATCACGCGGGCGAAGAAGACGATCGCCGCGGCGGGAGTGCCGTTCGAGCTGCCGCCGGCCGAGGAACGGCGCGAGCGGCTCGGCGGTCTCCTGAGCGTGCTCTACGTGATCTTCACGGAAGGCTCGACGGCGACGACCGGTGACCACCTGCTTCGTCCCGATCTCGCGTACGAGGCGATCCGGCTGGCCCGGATGCTGGCCGCCTTGCTGCCCGATGAGCCGGAGGTGCACGGGCTGCTTGCCCTGTTCGAGCTCACGGCCGCGCGCTTTCCCGCACGCACCGGGCCCGATGGCGAGGCGGTGCTCCTGGAGGATCAGGACCGGCGCCTGTGGGACCGGTCGGCGATCCGTCGCGGTCTGGCCGCGATCGGCAGAGCCTCGGCTGTCGGGCGCGGCCTTGGCCCGTACGGACTGCAGGCAGCAATAGCCGCCTGCCACGCGTCGGCATCCTCGGTTCCGGAGACCGACTGGGAGCGTGTCGTGCTCCTTTATGAGGCGCTCGGTCGTGTGGCTCCGTCACCCGTGGTCGAGCTCAACCGGGCTGTCGCTGTCGCGATGGCGAATGGACCACAGCGGGCGCTGTCTATTGTGGATGAACTGGTCGCTTCCGGCCGCCTGTCGGGGTCGTACCTGCTCCCGAGCGTGCGCGGCGAGCTACTTGTCCGGCTCGGCCGGACCGCTGAGGCACAGGTCGAGCTGGAGCTCGCCGCCCGACTGTGCCGCAACGTCCGTGAGCGGTCGGTGCTGCTGCGCAAGGCGGCTGCGCTGGCGTGATATGGGGCCGCCTCCGTCCGGGCAGGTGCACAGGGGTGCCAGCGGCTGGCGCACCCGGCCAGCGATGTACTCGCGCAACGCCAGCTCGAGGTCATCGAAGTGACGGACCTTCAGCAGCGCCCGTATCTCCCGGGCATGCTCGCGCTGGGTCGGCAACCGCTCCCGGTACAGCTTCAGACACGAGGGGTCCCCGATCTCCGTCTGCTCGGCGACGAAGTCCGCCACCCGAGTCTCCAGCTGCCGGACCCGCTCGTCCGGATCAGCGGACGCTACCGCCGCCCCTGGTCGGGCGGCCGGCCTCGCAGCCGCGGCGGTGACGCCACGGCGTTCGCGGTCCCGCAGCACCCACTCGCGCAGGGTCGCCCGGTTGACGCCGAGGTCAGCGGCGATGCTCTTGTAGGTCGCCCCGGGTGTGGACTCGTACAGGGCCACGGCATCGGCCTTGAACTCGTCCGAGTAGTCCTTCATCGCCATCGGCGGTCTTCTCGCTTCCTCCGGATCAAACAGATCCAGTATCAGCGTGTCCACCACTCAGGGGGAGGCCCCTCCACCCCGTTGTTCTTGCCACCTGTGATCTGTCCACGCCATCGGGATGAGCTACCACTTTCGTCTCTTCCGTCTCTCGATCCGCCCTCCGCAGTGCGCGCGGGGAGGATGAACCGGGAGCTGGACCGTGAGGTGGAAGCTTCGGCGTACCGACTAACTGGAGTATGCGCGAAGATCGGCCTACCGGGCCAACTTCGATGCTCAGGCGGGCCAGACCTAAAGCTCACGGACGAAGCTGGCCGCTTAGGACTCCTAACACAATGAGCTATCGGGAATGGTTGTCTGCCAGAGAGACGTGGGGGTGGGGTGCGTGACGGCTCGTGGCCGACCCGACCTGCGACGGTTACTGCGCAGGAGAACTACACGCATGCTGTTCGGTGCCGTTCTCTGATCCCGTTGAGCAGTTCGGGACGGGGACCGCGGAGGTGGGCGGGTGCCAGGTGAGAATCCAGCCGGCGGTAAGCGCCGCCGCGCCGCCTGCCAGGGCGATTGCGCCGCCTGTTCCGATGCCTGCGGCCACCGAGCCGAAGCAGGACGGCCCGACGCCCTGCAGCGTCATGTTGCCGGAGCCGAGCAGACCGAAGGCCTGGCCCTGGCCATCCTGCGGCAGGGCGTCCAGGAACGGCCTTTGCAGGCCGAGACCGTAGGCGAATCCGAAGCCGCAGAGCAGCAGCAGACAGGACGAGACGCCCACTCCGGGCTCGGCGGCGAAGCCGACCAGCGGCAGTCCCATCAGCGCAATCAGCGGGATCACCAGTCGCTCCCGGGTGGGTGGCCGTAGCAGTCGGCCCACCAGCAGGTCGCCGACAAGCATGCCGATCGGCAGACAGCCCATCAGCACCGCGTACCAGCCGGGCGCGAAGTGGCGTCCTCCCGCATAGGCGACGATCAGGCCTTCCGCGCCCGCTACGAACGCGGACGGTAGCCACTGGGCCAGCATCAGTCGTCGCACCGTGCGTCCGCGCAACAGCAGGCCGGCAGCGTGCAGGCTTGCCCGGACGGCCCCGCCATCGCCCCGAGCGCTGCCGGGTG
This sequence comes from Streptomyces sp. NBC_00154, assembly GCF_026342835.1. GTDB lineage: Bacteria > Actinomycetota > Actinomycetes > Streptomycetales > Streptomycetaceae > Streptomyces. Next base: position 189,587 of record NZ_JAPEMI010000003.1, on the reverse strand, counting down.
TGCCGCCGAACTCTCCCAGCTGCAGCCGGGGTAGCCGGATGCGGATAGCGAACGCGCAGCAGAGGTAGAGGGCGGCGCTTACCGCGAGCGCCCGGTGCGGGCCGAGTACCGCGACGACCGCACCTCCCAGCGCCAGACCGAACAATTGCGCGCCGGAGGAGGCGATGTTGTTCAGTGAACGGCCCAGTACATAGGCGTCGCCCTCCAGCCACTGCGCGACCAGCCGACTCGACGCGCCGCTGAACACCGGTGTGGCGAGGGCGACCAGCCCCACGACACCGAGGCTTGCCGCGATCGGCATCCGCACCAGAGCGAGCAGCAGGGCGGCGGCGCACTCCAAGGCGTAGCCGCCGGCGATGAGCGCACGGGGCGGCAGTTGGTCGGCCAGTGAGCCCAGCAGCAGCGAGCCGAACAACTGCGGGAGAAAGCCGATGCCGAAGGCCAGTGCGCTCAACAGCGCGGAGCCGGTGGCCGCGAAGACCAGCACCGAGAACGTGGTGATCCGCAGTGAGCCCGCAGTGATCGCGACGGTGCGGGTCGAAAAGAGCAGCCGGAATCGCGGCTCGGCCAGCACCTCCCGGTAGGTGGCACGGTGGTTGCCCTGCGCGGGTTCGGCGGTTGGGGTCATGACGCTCAGCCTCGCCGTGCGCCCACGCCACTCACCAATGATTCGTCGCTGGACGAATCGAAACAGACGTCCCGCGGTAGCATGGCAGGGTGCTCCGCTTCGAAGTCTCCGTCGAGGACCTGCTGCGCAGCCGCTTCGCACTGTCGCCCGCGATGGACCTCTGCTTGCTGCTACGCTCGCTCGCCGGCCAAAACCGGCCGCTGCCGCGAGCTTGGGCCACCCGGCTCATGCCGGCCTTTGAACGGCTTCGCCGCGAGACCGAACTGAACGCCGCCCTCGCCCTGCACACCCCGCAAGGCGGACCGAACTTCGTCGCCCCGCCCCCGCGCGGCCTCAACCAGACCTGGGTAGACGACCTGGCCATGATCCGGGCCACACCGCTGGAAGCGGCCCGCCACGAATTCGCCGCCACCGCGACCGGCCCGTCCGCCCGTGATCCCCGCGTACGCGCAGTGCTGGACTCGACGGACGCCGTCTCCAGGATCGCCGAGGCGATGGACCAGGCGTGGCACGAGCTGCTCGCCACGGACTGGCCGCAACTGCGCGCGATCTGTGAGCGCGATGTCGTGCACCGGGTGGGTGTGATCGGCGAACACGGATGGGCCACGACCATCGAGAGCCTGCACCCGAGCATCGCCTGGCGCGCCGGCGGTATCGAGCTCGGCTTCTTCCCCCGAGTCGGAACAGTCCGCCTCGCCGGCGACGGGCTACTGCTGATCCCTTCGGTCTTCGTCGGGAATATCGCCGCCCACCTGGAAGACCCCTGGCCCAGGACCTTGGTCTATCCTGCCCGCGGCACCGCCGCCCTGTGGGGCGAACAGGAGACCGTCCCCCAACCGGACGCGCTGACCGCTCTGGTCGGCCGGGCCCGAGCCCGGCTGCTGTTGGCGCTGGACGCCCCGGCCAGTACCAGCCACCTCGCCCGAAGCCTCGCCATGGCACCCGGCGCGGTAGGAGACCACCTCGCCATCCTGCGAGGCGCGGGGCTGCTCGTCCGCGCCCGGTCCGGACGGTCGGTGCTCTACCGCCGCACCCCGCTCGGCGAGGCACTGATCGGCGGTTCGGGCTGAGGGCTCAGATCAGCACTGCTTTTTGAGGCGCCGCCAGCAGATGATTGCGCAGCCGAGGGTGAGGAAGGCCTGGTGGATGTCGGCGCGGATTTCCCAGCGGATACGCAGCCGGCGAAACCAGCGCAGAAGTGCGAAGGCCGCTTCGACGACCCAGCGGTTCTTGCCCAGGCCGCTTCCGTGCTCGGTGCCGCGCCGGGCGATGAGCGGGCGGATGCCCAGCTCACGGACCTGGCGACGGTAGATGTTGTGGTCGTAACCGCGGTCGGCGTAGAGGACGTCGGGGCGCTGACGGGGACGTCCGCGCTTGCCGCGGATGGGCGGTACGGCGTGGATCAGGGGCAGGAGTTGGGTGACGTCGTTGCGGTTGCCACCGGTCACGGTGGCGGCCAGGGGTATGCCGTGGGCGTCGACAATGACGTGGTGCTTGCTGCCCGTCTTGCCCCGGTCCACTGGCGAGGGCCCAGTGGCGTCTCCGCCCTTCAGGGCCCGCAGATGGGAGCCGTCGACGGAGGCTCGGGACAGGTCCAAGGCGTCGCCAGCTCGGAGTTCGGCGAGCAGGAGTTCGTGCAACTGCTGCCACACGCCAGCCTCCTTCCAGTCGCGCAGCCGACGCCAGCAGGTCATCCCGGAGCCGAAGCCCAGCTCCTGCGGTGCGGCAGGAACTCCCACCGGATCCCCGTGTACCGCACGAACAGGATCCCGCACATGGCTCTGCGCTGGTCAAGCCGTTTGCGACCGGGGTAGCGGTAGCGCCGCTCCACTACCGGGAGCAGCGGTTCAATCCGCTCCCACAGCCCGTCCTCGACTTCCCACGGCTTGCGCTTCACCGCCCCAGAAGCCGTCGCACACCCCCGCACCCCGCCCGATACCGATACGAGGAAAACACAAGCTGACAGACAGTCATTCCCGGTAGCTCATTGTGTTAGGAGTCCTTAAGGGGCGCGTGCGGTTCCTGCGAAGGGCGTTAGCTATTCAGCGGCGATCGCTTCACGCAGGCAGCCGTCGCAGACGGATTCGCCGTCCGTCGGCGCGAACGGCTTTCCGCAGCGGACGCACTCCTCCATCCCGGAGAAGGTCTCGCCGCAGCGGAAGCACAGGTCGACCGGGTTCCTCGGGGCGGCCGCAGTGAGCACCTCACGTACCAAGGCCTCGACGTCGCAGGCTGGACACCAAACCGGATCCAGTTCGCTGCGGACCGCCGACCACTCGGTGCGGTCAAGGACCTCGTATGCGTATGCCAGCGCGATGTCGTCGGGCCCGCGTCGGTAGTGGCAGTACAAGCAGTAGGCACCCTCCTCGTCCCCGACGACCAAGGCGCACTGGTCGCAGTTCCAGCACTGGACGGTACGGGACTTCACGGGGTCGAGGTCGGGGCGCAGCCGCCGCATCCGCGCCGCGACGTAGCCGCGGATCTCGTCGAGCCCTTCGCGGATACGTGCCAGAGACTCAGCCGTCTCCCCGTCCGGCGGGGTCGAGGCGGGGCAACAGCTCGGAGTCCACGAAGTGGATCAGGAACTCCAACACGTCTGCGGCCTTCGCTTCGATCACGTACCGGTTGACCTTGGCGTCGTGCAGGCGGCCGTAGTGCTGAAGCTGGTGGCGGAGGCTGGCCAGTTGCTTGGGGTCCTTGTCCTCCTTCAAGCTGATGGTGACGCCCGCAAGGTTGACGAGGCGAGTGATCGTCTGATCTACGGTGCAGGTGGTCAGGCTGCCGTCGTCCAGGTCGCTGCGCATTGCGTCGCCGGGGCTCTTGAACACTAGGCTCCAGTGCTCAAGCTCCAACCGGTACTTCAGCAGGCACTCGACGGCGGCCTGCAGGTGCACCACGGCGTATTTCAGCTCCCGGCGGCCCACCTCCTCGCCGCGTAGGTGATCGACCACGCTGACCAGGTAGTCCAGGCCATTGTCCACCGGCGGGTAGTGCACCTCGTCTGTCAAGCCCTTGCCGCCCGTCGTCGGTGCGGCCTGCTCGGCTGGCACCGCGCCCCCCTTCTCGTCCGTCATCGTGGGCGTGCTCTCCTCTCGGTTCCGCCTACCAAGAGGTGACGGGATATCACGTCGTCCGCCGCAGAGGTTTCATAGGGCTGGTACCCACGAATGACAGTGGGCTACGACGTGGGTCGTTTCGGCGATATGACAACAGGCGTGGGGACACGACGGAATTGTCCATCAGAGGAGGAGAGCCTTGACCTCGCTGAGCTGACCTTCGGCGAGTTGAGGAACAGGGAACATCGCCCGTCTCCTCCGGTGTCACCCGCGGAGCATATGGCCCGTGACTCCCGGACGGGCGCTCAGCGCCTCGTCTCGTACCTGGTCAGGATCACGCCGCCGGGAAACGTCCGCGTCTCCACTAGGCTTAGGTTCACCCAGTTGTCCAGCGCGGTGAAGAACGGCGAGCCGCTGCCCACCAGGACCGGCGCGGTGGCCAGCACGTACTCGTCAATCAGCCCGGCCCGCATGGCCGCCCCGGCGAGCGTCGCGCCGCCGATGTCCATCGGGCCGCCGTCCTCGGCCTTGAGCCGGGTGATCTCGGCGACCGCGTCGCCGGTGACCAGGCGGGTGTTCCAGTCGACCTTGTCGATCGTCGAGGAGAACACCACCTTCGACATGTCCCGCCAGCGGCGCGCGAACTCGATCTCCGCCGGGGTGGCGTTGGGCTGCTGGTCGCCGGTCGGCCAGTAGGAGCTCATCGTCTGCCACAGCTTGCGCCCGTACAGCGACAGGTCGGTCGCCTGCAACTGGTCGGACCAAAACTGGAACAGGTCGTCGCTCGGCACGCTCCAGCCGATGTCGTCGCCGGGCGCGGCGATGTAGCCGTCCAGGGTCAGGTTCATGCCGTAGATCAGTTTCCGCATGGCGCCAGCCTTCCGTGAGTCGGTCTCACGCGTACAGACCGGCGCGGCGCGGGAAACTCATCGGTGCGCGATCTGAGCTCGCATGTAGTCCTCGTGCTCGGTGGCTCAGCCGCAGACTCATCGTTCCGCCGAGGAAATGGCATCGATCTGAGACTGATCTTGGGTGACATCGCGGTGAGACAACAGAGAACCAGCAGGTCACAGAAGATCGACATGTCATCGGCGGCGAGACCCTACAGATCTGCTCCGTACCCAGGCCGTACCAGCCCTCGCCTCCGTAGGCGACGCTCAGCCGCGGATCCTCGCCCGCGCACCAGGTGAGCCGGTTCCGGTCACCTTGGTAGATGATGTAGGGGGCGGTCGCGAGGCAGGCCGGGCGCGCGCTCGGCAATGGGGGACCATCCCTGCGGGTGCGGGGAGCAGTCCAACGTGGCGGCCAGCCGGTTCAACGCGTCGGGACCACCCCCCCGGGTGCGGGGAGCAGCCGCGCGGAGGACCTGCGCACAGTGGTCATCAGCCTGCGCCCGTGGTGGGACCATCCCCGCGGGTGCGGGGAGCAAGGTGCACTCCGTGATGTACGTACGGCGGCCGAGGGACCATCCCCGCGGGTGCGGGGAGCAGCGAGCTGGAAGAGACCAAGAGGCGCGGCCCGTAGGACCATCCCCGCGGGTGCGGGGAGCAGCCGCTGACGAACCTACTGCGCGCGGCCATCGAAGGACCATCCCCGCGGGTGCGGGGAGCAGACTGCGTGACCTGCGCCTTTATCGCGACGACACGCAGTTTTCACATACTTTCACCGAGTCCGGCATAACAGGCATAACGCCCCTGTTTCTTCCGTTTAGATGTCCGGTGGGCGGCAGTGCAAAGTGATCATCGTAGATCCTGTCTGCCTGCTGTCAGGGAGTTACTCTCGGGTCAGAAGAAGATTTCTTGAGTTTTCGTCATATAGGCATTCTGGGACTGGGTTTGCCTGTATTCATCTGGCATGACGGGTGAGGGGATGTCCCGCTCGGGCCTGCGGGGCAGGCTCGACGGGCCGGTGCTGACGGTATGGGCGAAGCACGACAGGGATTCCGACGGGTGGCTGCCGTTGTGGCGGCACATGGAGGACAGCGCCGCTGTGGCCGGTCTGCTGTGGGACACGTGGCTGCCCGCGAGCGTACGGAAGTTGATCGCCTCGGCGCTGCCCGGCGGTGAGCAGGACGCACGGCGGCTTGCCGTGTGGCTGGCGGGGGTGCACGACATCGGGAAGGCGACGCCCGCTTTCGCCTGTCAGGTCGACCAGCTCGCGGACCTTATGCGTGAGCAGGGGCTGGAGATGCGCTCGGCGCGGGCCATCGGGCCGGACCGCAGGGTCGCGCCGCACGGGCTGGCCGGGCAGGCGCTGCTGGGGGAGTGGCTGAAGGAACGGCACGGCTGGACGGTGAAGCAGACCGGACAGGTCACGGTCGTCGTGGGAGGACACCCATGGGTGCCAGATGGGCCATGCGACCCGTCCGGCAGGTCGGACCGACAGAAGAAGGAACGACCATTCGATGTCGTCGACCCTGCCGACATCGACCTGGCCCACCCCCTCACTGTGGTCTTGAAAGATGCCTGGGACCAGCAATGCCGGTGAGTTAGCGCGTCGGTGCAGGTCAGGTGGGGTGCTTGGTGACTTTGAGTGTGTAGCGGACGTTACTGGGAGTGCGGGTCTGGTCCCGTTTTCTGACCTCGAAGGTGTTCTTGGACGGCTTCTTGATGCGCTGGCACTGCCGGTTGCGCCGGGGCGGCAGGAGGGCGGCCAAGAGCTCTGTGGTGGCTTCGCGGCGGGCGGCGGCCAGTGTGGTGACGTCGGCTGCGGCCTGGGCGGCGACGGCCAGCCGGGCGAGCTGCACCGTGACGGTGAAGGAGATCCGGTCAGGATCGGTCCCGCCGTGTTCTGCCGCGCGCGTCTGCAGTGCGCATAGTGCCTGGTAGACGGTGAGAAGGGCGTAGATCTCCTGGTAGATCAGCTCGGGCGCCTTGGAGCGCAGGATGAATCCGGCGCCGCGCAGGCGGTTCTTGAGTTCCGCGAATCCGTTTTCGATCTCCCACCGCTGGTGATATGCCCTCGCCAGCTGGTGGGCCGGGGCGAGGCGGTGGTCCAGCAGGCTGGTGACCAGCCGGAACGTCTCGGTGCGGGGTGGGCCGGCCTGTGGGTGGATGGTCACGGTGTACTCGATGATCCGTACCAGGTGTCCCCGGGGCGGCTCGGTCAGGGTGCGTCCGGCCGCGCGGGCCTGACCGTGGCGGATGTTCTCCGCGGGCGTGCGCATGATGGACAGGTAGGACCCGTCGGACAGCACCCGCAGCGGCACGAAGACCAGGTTCTTCTTGATCCGCCAGGCCAGGTGGGCGCCGGTGGCGCGGGCCAGGCCCCACAGCTGGTATCCGGCGAAGTTGCGGTCGGCCAGCAGCAGCATGTCCCCTCGCAGGGAGGCCAGCAGCCGGCGGGCGAGCTTGTGCTCGCTGAACCTGGCCACGGCGTCGAAGGCCGCGTCGACCAGGGCGTGGGTGCCGCATTCGGTCAGGGCCATCAGGCGGACCTGTGGGTGTCCGCTCTGGTTGACACCACCCTTGCCGGTGAAACCGAACTCAGCAGCGTTTGCCGGGGTGTCGGGGACATCCAGCGCGGTGCCGTCCCAGGCGACCAGCCGCAGCCCGAAGGCGAACGCGCCCGGAGTGACGGTCGTGGCCAGCGTGCCGCACCGCCGCTCGAACAGCGCCTGCAGCGGCTTGTCGCCCAGCCGCTGCCGGGCCCGTGTCAGGGCCGAGCTGGTGGGCAAGCGCTGCACACACAGGCCTGGCAGATGCCGCAGCTTCTCCGTCAACGTGCGCAGGACCGACCGGTATCCCGGCGGCCCGGCACTGTCGGAGCTGCTGAACAGGCACAACGCCAGGATGAAGTAGACCACCGCCCGGGCGGGCAACAGCCGGCGGCGACGCTCGCCGCAGCCGGTCAACTCCACGACCTCGTCAACCAGTTCAGGGCTGATCTCCTCGGTCAACACGCCGAGACGGACGTGCTCGCCAAAGCGCCGGTCCGTGGGGGTCACCAGCCTGTTCAACGGGGCCTGGCTGCCCTCGGTGATGGCAGACGACATGCGGACGATGGCACACTGAGTACCCAACGGAGTTCCCTCGCGGACAGTCGGATCTTGGTCGATCTTCTGTCCTACCGGGAACTCCGTTGCCGTGTCCCGGCCTCCGCCGACACGTCACCAGAAGTGACGGATCACGCAACGTCACCAGGGGATATTCCCAACCAAACCCCGCACTATCAAGTGCCTGACCTGCACCGACGCGCTAACTCACCGGCATTGCTGGGACCAGCCACGTTCTCTTCCTGTGACCGTGGAGCACGACGGATCACTTCAGACAGCGCTTTCCTTGGCTGCAGAAGTGCCATCCGGCCTCGACCCGGCCAAGCATCGCTGGCAGGTTACGCTCACCGCCCCCAATCACCCCCTCCCGCCACTCACCGTCCTGGGATTGCCCAACGTCACCGCATCAGGCCAGAACCCTTGGGAAACCTTCGAGGCAATCCGGACCCGGGGCTACGCCATCGGACGCCAGGAGTGCCTACCGGGCTGGGACTCCGTGGCGGCACCGGCTCTCTGGGGCAACACGACACTCGGCGTCGTCCTGCTCCTCAAACCTCTGAGCGATATCCCCAACGACATCACCGACTACATCGACCAGGTCCTCGGTGCCGCCCAGCTGATCAGCCTGGCGGCCACCCAGGGCGGCCGGAACCCCCAGCTCGTCGCCTGACCACGAGAAAGCACAGACATACCGTGACCTTCATTGCCCACGTCCCAGCGGTGGACGATGCCCACGCTCTGATCGCCGACCTCGCAGCTGCCAGCCTCCACTACCTGGACGGGCTCGGCGCCCACCTTGCCCCCTTCCGACTCGCCCTCGACCCAGAACACAAGGAGGTCTGGTGGGTCGCGCCCGAGGGGGAGGCGTGGGCGGTGGAGACAACAACACCTGGCCAGTGCCTCGACCTCATCAGCAAGCGAGCCGACTCGACCTGGGCATCGGAGCCGCTGGCGCGTGCTGACTACCAGCGCATCCTCGATGTGCTCCTTCCGCCGACGAAGCTGTGCAGCGGGTGATGCGGCCCCGCGCTGAGTAGAACAACTGAGTTAGCACCTCGTCCGGGCCACAGCCACTCGGCCGCTCCCTCGCGGTGGGGTCATACCCGAGTCGGCGGTTCGTTCAGGGCCAGGTGGCGATGATTGCTCGGTGCGGATCAATCAACACCGGTGCTATGCACGCCCGGCGCTGTTGTAGGGCTGGAACGAGGCGGCGGGGTGATCGAGCGGCAGAGCGGGGTTCCACGCTGTCAGGCACTGGCTGCTGGGGACGAACAGCGGTTGCGGAAGCGCGTCCAGGGGCCAGAACCGCCAGGCGCCGATGGCCTTTTCCCGCTCGTGCGGGACGCCGCTCCAGGTGGTGACCAGGACGGGGACCGTAAGCCGGACCACGTCGCCCACGCGGTCGAGGAGCGTGCCGAGCACCTGCACGTCGCCGGGATCCGCCTGGAGGCCGGCTTCCTCGGCGAGTTCGCGCACCGCGGCCTCGGCGAACGTCTCGCCGGGCTCCACGGAACCGCCTGCCAGCTCGTAGGTGCCGCGTCGGTGGCGGCCCAGCAGGACACCGTCGGGGCCGTGCACGATCACGCCGACCCCGAGCGCCGTGTTCGGCGGGGGAGGCGCGGTCGTACGGGGACGGCTCGGGACCCGCTCCGGCCGGCGGGCCATGTACAGCCGGTACGAGAGGGCGTTGTCCGACTGCGGGGCGTCGATCGCCGTGACCGAGTCGAGGATGAGGCCGTGCTCGACGAGGAGGTCCTCCCACAGCTGCGGCGTGAGGACCCACATGTGCACGGAGTGCTCCTCGGTGGTGCCGGGCAGCCGCAGAACCTCAGGCCGTGCGACCACGGAGGCCGAGGGGGCGGCGCCGTGGGAGTTGGTGTGCAGCGCGCTGAACACGAAGCGCCCACCGGGCCGGAGCCCGTCGGCCAGCGCGGGCAGGAGCCGGCGCGGGTCCGTGAAGGGCACGCCGCTGACCGAGTAGATCAGGTCGTACGGGTCGGTGTCGCTCAAGTGGGCAACGGCGTCGGCGCAGACCAGGCGGAGGCTGGGTGTGTCGGGGTAGCGGGCGGCGGCGCGCTGGTGCTGGGTGGGAGAGGAATCCACGGCGGTGACCGACGCGCCCAGTGCGGCCACGCGGGCGGCGTGCCGGCCGAGCCTGCTGCCGAGGTCGAGCACGCGCAGCCCCTTCACCGAAGACCTCGATGCCGGGGCCGGCCTCCGGTACGTCCCAGACCCACCCGTCCAGCTCCGGCAATTCGATGTCTCTGGCGAGCTGGTGGGCGCCGTACATGGTCCAGGTGCCCACGTTTTGTGTCTCGAAGTCCTTCATCGGTTGCTCCAGAGCAGAAGGGGTGGTCAGGGGCGGAGGGCGTAGCAGCGCAGGACGTCGAGGTCGGCGGTGCGTACGACGGACCATCCGGCCGTGAGGGTCTCGGCTTCCGCACGGGTGATCCCGAGTGCGAGGAGGGCCGGATCGGTGGTGTTCCGGCGGCCGGTGATCTCGGTGACGACCCAGAACACTCCGCCCGGGGCAAGGAGTTGGCGGACGCGGCTGAGGAACGCCGCCTTGTCGTCCATCCACCGGTAGACCAGGCGACAGGTGATGACCGCGTACGCCGGTTCCGGTAGGGCGGTGAGGTCGTCGGTGGTCATGTCCAGGCACTTCCAGACCAGCCCGGGGCATGGCCCGGTGTCCTGAGCGGCTGCGAGCGCGATGGCGCTGGGGGAGCAGTCGACGCCGGTCGTGCGGTACCCGAGCTCGTGATGGAGGTGCCGGGTCATGGTGCCGTCGCCGCTGCCGATGTCGAGGGCGGGGCGGGCGCGGCCGGGACCGAGGTGCTCGTCCAGCAGCCGCCTCTCGGCGTCGTCGAGCTGCCGGTACCTGCGGCCCTGGGCCCACAGCGGCTCCCAGTAGGAGGCGCTCGCGGTGGACGCGGTGGTGGTCATGATGCTCCTTCACGGGCGGGCGGCACGGCCGGGGAGGGCATGTCCCGCAGGGCTCGGACGGGGGAGGCCAGCAGCAGGACCACGGGCACGACCTGGAGGAGCGCGCCTACGGCGAGGACGGCCCGTACGTCGAGGAGGAGCGCCAGGGCGCCGGCGGTCGTGGCGGCCAGGGGACGGCTTCCGGCGGTCACCGTAGTGCTGGCCGCCTGCATCCGTCCCTGGAAGCGCGGGTCGCACAGGATCTGGCGGAGTGATCTCTGGCTCACCCCTGACGCCGTCGCCCAGAACAGCTGAACGGCGAGCGTCGTGGCCAGAGCGATCTGCCAGCCACGGCCGGGTCCGGCGAGGAGCAGCGGCACCTGGGCGACGGGACTGACCGCGAACCCGGCGATGATCGTAGGGCCGACGCCGATCCGGGCCGAAATCCTTCCTGCGAGCAACGCACCGGCCAGGCTCCCCGCGCCACCGACACCCATGATCACCCCGAACGCGGTCGGGGACGCCCCGAGCCTCGTCAGCAGGTAGTACGCCCAGTACGTGTTCATGATCGCCAGGCCGAAGGAAAGCGTGGACAGCGCGGCGATCACCGTGCGGATCGTGGGCTGCCCGATCACGTACCGCACGCCCTCGGCGATATCCCGGCCGAGGCTGCGGTGCTCCGCGGACGAGTGGGCGAGCGGTTCGGGCGTACGGATACGCCAGGCGAGTACGGCGGAGACCAGGAACGAAACGACATCGGCGAGGACCGACCGCGCCGGGCCAACGGCGCCGACCAGCACCGCGCCCGCGTTGCTGCCGACGCTGTCAGCCACCGAGGACGCCGCGCCGAGCCGGGAGTTCGCGCCCTGCAACTGGTGGGGCTCGACGATGCCCGGCAGGAGAGAGATGGCCGTTGCGTCGTGCTGCACCTTCGCCGCGCCGAGCACGAGCGTCACCACATACAGCTGGCCGATGGTGAGCACGCCGGCCAGGGCGGTGGCCGGGACCGTGGCGAGAGCAGCGGCCGCCGCCAGGTCCGAGACGATCAGCTGGGGGCGCTTCGCGTGCCGGTCCGACAGAGCACCGGCCCACAGCGCGAGCGTGCTCGGGAGCTGACCGAGGAAGGCCAGCACGGCCACCTCCCCGGTGCTGGCGTGGAGTTCGAGGACGGCCAGCGCGGGCAGGGCGATGGTGCTCACCGCCGACCCGGACAGGCTCGCGGCCTCACTTCCGAGCAGGTACCTGAAGGCCGGGATCGCCCACGCGGTGGTCCGTGGTCCCCGGGTGGAGACCGTCACGCGGCTTCACCTCCGTCCGGAGCTTCCGGGGAGGTGACGCCGGCGTTCCGGCGGCCGACGACGTGGCGCAGGGCCTTGTGGGTGACGGCGTGGCACTTGTCGGGCGGGCAGGAGGTGTCGGCCCAGATCGCCTCGCAGTATGTGCCCGGCTCGCGGTCGCGTGGCTCACCCGCCCGGTCCCGGCCGAGGAGAAAGAGGGCGGGGATGCCGCTGGGCATGTGAGCGCGAATGGTCGGCACGGCGTTTCAGGCCCAGCCGAGTTCGCTGTAGAGGCGGCCGGCCCGAATGCCGTCGATCGCGGCCCGGGTGTAGGGCACGATCGGAGACGGAAGCGTGTCGACCGGCCACCAATCCCAGCTGACGCACCGGTCCGGCTCACGCACCACCGGCTCGCCCTCCCAGCGGTGCGCGCGGAAGACCATTCCGATCCGGGGCTGGCCGTCCGGCTCGTCCACCATGTGTACGACGTGAGCCAGCTCGACATGCGTGGGGTCGACGACCAGCCCGGCCTCTTCCTCCGCCTCACGGACCAGACATCCGACGGCGGACTCCTGCTCGCAGTGTCCGGCGAGGAAGTGGTGGGTGGAGGCCGCAAACGCGGCGTCGGGGTGGCGCAGGCCGAGCAGCACCTTGCCGTCCTGTTCCAGGTAGAGGTGCACGCCAACGATGTTCAGGCGTGCTCGGCTGCCCGGGCGCACCTGTGCAGGGGGCGGGACGGGGTTCTGGGCCTGGTGGAGGTCGATGACCTCCTGCGTCCAGGGGCACATCGTCAGATTCGGGATGGTCGCGGCGTCGAAGTGCCGGAACATGATTCCCTCGGGGCACGGCAGTTCGTCGGCCTCGCCGTCCCAGGCGCCGAGGTAGACCCGGATGCGGCCCTTGGTTCCGTCCGGGCCCACACTGTCCACGACGGTGAACTCCTCCAGCGGCACGGTCAGGCCGGTCTCCTCCCGCAGCTCCCGCTCGACCGCCTCGCGGCAGGTCTCCGTTCCTTCGCGGTCGCCTCCCGGGATGCTCCACGTGCCGGGGTCGCAAATGGGTTTGTTCGCGTCGCGCAGGTGCAGCAGGTACCAGCCGCGGGAGTCGACCAGCAGTGCGGCAGTCCCGCGGGGTTCCTCGGTGGTGATCACGAGCAGCTCCTCGGTCGGGGGCGGGAGGGGTGGTCAGCGGTCCTGGGAGAGTTCCAAGAGCTCGGCGAAGGTTCCGCCGGCGTGGACGAGGTCGTCGTAGCGGCCCTGTTCGGTGATCCGGCCGTGCTCCATCACGATGATGTGGTCGGCGATCTTGGTGTTCTCCAGGCGGTGGGTGACCACGATGGTGATGCGGTCGGCGGCGATGGACTTGATCTGTTCGAAGATCTGATGCTCGCCGCGAGGGTCCATCTGGGAGGTGGGCTCGTCCAGGATCAGCAGGGACGGGCGGCGGTACAGGGCTCGTGAGCAGGCGAGGCGCTGCCACTGTCCGCCGGACAGTTCCGCGCCGCCGAAGATCTCGCGGGCGAGGAGGCTGTCGAGGCCGGCGGGGAGGTCCTCGACGGCCTCGCGCATGCCGACGGCGTCGACGGCGTCCCACACGGGGCTGTCGTCGTGGGTGCGGGGCTGTCCGAGGGTCACGTTCTCGCGGACGCGCAGGGGCCATTGGGCGAAGATCTGGGGGACCAGGCCGGTCTGCTGCCAGACGGTGGCCGGGTCGGTCTCGGCGAGGTCGCTGCCGTTCCAGGTGACGCGGCCCTTGTCAGCGAGGTAGATCCCGGTGATGAGGCGGCTGAGGGTCGACTTGCCGGAGCCGTTGACGCCGACGATCGCCAGAATCTCACCGCGGCGCAGGGTGAGGGAGACGCCGTCGACGGCCGGCGCGTCCTTCCCCGGGTACTGGTAGACGGCCTCCTCGAGGCAGATCTCCTCCGCGGGCGTGGCCCCGAGGTTCCCGCGCTTGGGGGCCCGGGCTTCGGCGTCGTCCAGGAATGCCTGCATGTCGGACAGGTAGAGGCTGGTGTGGAACAGGGCGGCGCCGTTGATGATCACCTGGGAGAGGGCGGCGAGGGTGGTCTGTACGGCGACGACGGCCGTCGCGGCGAGCGCGAGCGCGATACGGCCGGTGGCGGCGAGCCAGGCGAGTCCTCCCCAGGTCGCGACGAGGAAGATGCCGGCGACCAGGGAGGAGAGCAGCTGGATCCGTAGCGTGCGCGGAGCCGCGGCCAGGGTCCGTCGGTCGCACCGGTCGGACAGGGAGCGGTACCAGAACAGCAGGTAGTCCGTCATCGAGTTCGCGCGCACTTCGTCGCCGTACTTGGGCGACGTGGACCACCAGCGCATCATGCCACGGACGTTGCGGTCCGCGATGTTCGCGTAGTGGATCTCGTAGTCGACGCGCGCGGTGAGCACCGCGCCGACGCCGGCCGGGAGCACGGCGAGCAAGAGCAGTGGCAGCATCAGCGGGTTGAGCACGCTGAGCGCTCCCGCGGCCGTGACCATCCTGACAAGCGCCGAGAGGAACCGCTGGGCATCGGCGACCATCACATGGGTGCGAATCACGCCCATCTCCGCGGCCTCCTGCCGGTCGGAGAAGCCGTCGACCGCGTAGGCCGACGCCTCGACCCGGCACACCGCCGCCACCAGGGCGGTGTCCGTCTCGGTGGTGAGCCGGGGCGTGATGCGGCGCTCAGCGTACGTGACCACGGTGGCCGCCACGCGGGTCACCGCGGCAGCGACGCCGAGGACGACCAGAGCCGGCAGGGCCTCGTGCAACCGGTCCGCGACGGTCCCCGTACCGAAGAGCGGGCGCATCGCGCGTGCGGTCGCCGCCAGCAGCACCGCCGCCGCAGCACCGGTGACTACGGGAGAGGCCAACAGGAACAGCACCGCCCGTCGGTCGATACGCCACGACATCACGATGATGCGGTGCAGCACCTTCGGTACCTGCGCGCAGAGCTTGCGGAAGGAGGCTTCACCGAGGGGGTTGACGGAGTATTCCCCCGTGTACTGGATCTCTGCCGGCGGCGGAGGCGGAACCGTGCCGTGCTGCTTGAACTCGCGTGTGCCCGCTGTGCTCAACTGCGTCCTCCCTTGCTGATCTGCGTGCCTTGCGTGACGACACCGAGGCCAACGACGTGGACCCCGATATCGAACACACGTGTTTGAGACGATGCCGGAACCCCGAGATGGCGGGCTCGGCGTCGCATGTAGGGCCCATGGATCCTTGTTCGGCCCGGACGCCCTTCCATCCACCAGTGGCCGACACGCCGAGGTTCGATACGCCTGTGACGCTTGGGTTTTCGGGCCCCGGGCCCGTCGCGGCGACGCCGTTCCCGCGATCGGTTTCACGGAGCTGCGGGGGCCTGGATCCTCATCGGAGAGGGCTTAGAACGAAGGAGCATGCTGGCTCTCGCCAGGTCCTCTGGTGTATCGACCGCTATCCCTTCGTCCACGACGCCGAGCATCCGTACGCCGTGGCCGTGTTCAACGAAGCGCATCATCTCCACGCCTTCGGTACGCTCCAGCGGACCCTGCGGGAGGTGCCGGAACAGGCTGAGCGCCGTTCCGGTGAAGCCGTAGAGGCCGAGCTGGCGCAGGTAACTCGGCCGGTCCCCGCGCGGGTAGGGGATCGGCTGCCTGGAGAACATCAGGGCGTTGCGCTCGATATCGACGACGACCTTGACGACGTTGTGGTCCAGGACGGTACCGACGTCGTCCAGCTCCGTGTACGCGTTCACTGCGAGCGTTCCGTGCGCCAGTTGCTCCAGAGCCTCGGAAACGGCGTCGATCGCGGCGGGCGAGATGAACGGCTCGTCGCCCTGGACGTTGATGTACCCGTCGGCGGGCAGGCGCTCCGAGCACTCCGCGACTCGATCGGTGCCCGTGAGGTGCTCTCCGGTGCGCACGCACTCGATGCCCAGGTCGCGGCACGCCTCCTCGATGCGCTCGTCATCGGTGGCGACGACCACGCCGTCGAGGTGCTTCGCCTCCAGGCAACGCTGGTGGACGTGCCACAGCAGCGGCTTGCCCCCGAGCTGCGCCAGGGGCTTCCCCGGAAACCGCGAGGCTCCCCAGCGGCAGGGGATGACGGCTATGTGGTGGCGGGATGCGGTGCTCGGTGGTGCTGCTGTGGTGGCGGCCATGGCGGACTCCCGTCGGCGAGCGTCAAGGAATGAGTGGGGTGGGGGAGGAGGGCCAGCTTGGCGCGGACGGTCGGCGAGGCAGAGTCCTCGAACGACCGCCACTCGAAGCCGCTGACCTCTTCGGTCTGGAGCGTCACCGCGTGTTGGGCCCGGAGGAGGAAGGCCCAGCGGAAGTCCACGTGCTGGTGCGCCGGCTCGCCTTTCGCGGGGTTGTCGGCGATGTCGTGTACGTCGATGTCCAGGGGCACGGTCTCGAATCCCGGGAGGGGGACGACGGCGTCGCGGGGTATGCCGGTCTCCTCGAACAGTTCGCGCAGGGCGGCATCGTCAAGGGTCTGGTCGTCCGGCTCGTTGTGGCCGCCGGGCGCGAGGGACTTGCCCGTCGCGTTGTGTTGGATGTGGAGCACCCGGCTGCTGCCGTCGATCACGATGGCGCTGCAGGTCACGTGCGTGGGAAAAGTCCTGCGGCTGGTCGGGTCGTCCTCGCCGGCGAGAGCGTCGATGAGCACAGCCAGGGCATCACGCTCGGACGGGTAGCGGGTGAGGTACGCCTCGACGGTGGCGCGGATGTGGTCGGGGGACGGCGGCATGGGATCACCTGTCGAAGTAGTCGAACCAGATCCTGGCGATGGCCTGGCGATGGGGTGCGGACATTTCGTGCAGGCCGGGCTGGAAGCAGCCCTCGCTGAGGGCCGCGGTGGCGGCGAGTATCTCGGCCTGGACGAGATGGATGTACGTGCCGACGGCGGCGCCGTGCACGAAGTTGACGGCGCCGCCGTCGGCGAGGACGTAGAAGTAGTGGCCGGTGATCTCGTAGCGCGTCAGATGCTCGCCCACCGGGGTGCGCTGGTAGAGCCCGCGGAGGCTGCTGAGTTCGAGTTCGTCCTCCGAGGACGTCACCGAGGCGACGTACGCCCCGTTGCGCAGGGCGGCGAAGTCATCTTGGCGGAGGGCGAGGTTGCCGGTAGCGCAAAGGACGAGTTCCGCGTCGCGGAGCGCCTCGGCCGTCGACGTGCTCGTACGGAAGCCCTGGGAGTGCGCCTGCACTCTCCTCACCGGATCGGTGTCGTGCACGGTGACGCGCAGGTCCTGGGCACGCAACGTCTGAGCGATGGCCCGGCCGACCTTGCCGAACCCGATGACGCAGGCGTTTCGGCTGGTCAGGATGTCGCCGCGAGCGCGTACGAGGGCGTCGGTCGAGAAGACGATGGACCGGCCCACGAGGTGGTCCTCGCAGTCCTTCAGCGGAGAGCGGGCCACATAGACGACGGGACAGGGCAGATGGTCGAGTGCCGCGTACCTCTGGTGTCCGTTCTCGGTGTCCTCGACGACGCCGAGGACGCGGCCGGAGAACTTCTCTGCCAGGGTGTCGAGGCACGGCGCGAAGTAGCCGCCGATGTCTACCAGGGCGACGTTCTGGCCGCCGGCCGTGTCTTCCAGGTACTCCAACGCCCCGGTCGAGTCCGCGAACAGCTCTCGGCTGAGGTCATGGACGGTGAAGGCACGGCGGACCGCCTCCAACGTCGGCTCGTCTACGGACCTGGGCTTAGGCAGGACGGCACCGACCGTGGACGTCGCGGCCATCGCGCGGAGGAACGACGGCCGCTCGGAGAGCAGGTGCGTGATGATCAGAGTGGTGACGTTGGCGCCGGCGGGGAAGCGTGTCGTGATCTGCCGGAAGAAGGCGTCTAGCCGCGCTCTCTCGGGACTCTCCACTGCAACTCCTCCTGGTCCTGCTGGTTATGCCGCGCGGCCGTACGCGGCGGACTCTGCGGCCAGCGCCTGCATCTGGGCCCGCATGCCGTTGTGGAGGTCGACCTGAGGCTGCCAGCCGAGAACCTCGTGGGCGCGGCCGGGATTGGCGCGAGTGGTGAGGACGTCGCCGCTGCGCGGGTTCTCCTGGTGAACCTGGATCTCGCGCCCCGCGAGACTGTTCGCGATGTTGATCACTTCGAGCAGGGAGGCGCTCGAACCGCCCCCCACGTTGATCACCCCGCTGGCCGTCGGGATGGCGGCCGCGGCGACGGTGGCGGCCACCGCGTCGTCGACGTACGTGAAGTCCCGGCGCTGGTGACCGTCCCCGTACAGCCGCAGCGGTTGGCCGGTCAGGGCGGCGGTGAGCGCCCGGTGCGTGAACATGTCGGGGCGCTGCCGGGAGCCGTAGACGGTGAAGTACCGCAGGGCGACGACGCTGGTGGGGCAGTGGGCCTGGGCGGAGTGCGCGAGGCAGAGCTGCTCCTCGGCGAGCTTCGTGACCGCGTACGGGGATGCCGGCTGAGGCCGGTCGGTCTCCACGCTCGCACCGCCGTCGGTGGGGCCGTAGACGCTGGAGGACGAGGCCACCACGAGCCGGGGAACGCCCATACGGGTGACGGCGTCCATGACGCGGTGGGTCGCGAGGACGTTGGAAGTGACGTACTCGCTGAACTTCGGTCCCCAGGAGGGGCGCACCCCAGGGATGCCAGCCAGGTGGAAGACGGCGTTCGCGTCGACGAGAAGCGGCTCGATCGCGCAGCTGAGGAGGTCGGCGGTGACGTGCATGTACCCCGGGAGCCCCCGCAGGACGGCGAGGTTCGCCGCGGCCGTGGGGTCGGTGGCCGGGTCACGCAGGTCAACGCCGACGACGACGGCACCGGCCTGGACGAGGGCGTGCACGAGGTGGGAGCCGATGAAGCCGGCGGCGCCGGTCACCACAGCCCGGCGGGGGACTGCGGTGGTCAGGTGGGATGGGAGCTGTGACACGGAGATCTCCAGGAATCCGGGGGAGGGGTGGCTTAGGCGAGGCGGGCCAGAACAGTCCGGCCGTGGGTACTGAGGGCGACGTCGTCCTGGTCGTGCCCGCGGACCAGGGCTGTGACGGCCTCGATCGCGCCGAAGGACTCAAGCAGCCGCTGCTCGGTGTCGTTCAGAGGCTGTCCGTATCCGGCGAAGAACGCCGTCCGGAGGTTCGGGACGGCCTGCCAGCGGCGGAACTCGAGCCGGGCGAAGTCGCGGATGCGGGCGTCGCGGCGCATGTGCTCGAAGTCGCAGAGCCCGAAGGCGTCCCCAAGGAGCCAGTTCCGCGGCTGGTAGTCGAGGTGGCATACCGCGCTGTCCATGAGCGTGCTCGCCAGGACGTCCGCGTTGTGGCCCAGGCGGTCGCGTTCGACCGTGGAGATGAGGGCGGCCCGGTCCGCGCGGGCGATCCAGTCGCGCAGCAGCTGGGCGAGTTCCGTGCCGACGGCACCGGTACGCGGCACCGAGGTGGCCTGGTGGAGCTTGCCCAGCACGCGCCCGGCCTCGTAGTGGGCCTGCTCCTCCTTGGGCGACCCCGGTTCGACCGTGTCCACCCGTACTCCGGGAACTGCCGTGAGCAGCAGGGTGCACGTCCTGTCCTGCCGACCCACTACGCGCGGGACATGGCCGATCAGGTGGGAACCCCAGGCAAGATAGGCGTGCAGCTCGCGGGTGTACCGGTCGCGCTCGCTGTGCTGCTTGGCGAAGAACTCGTTGCCCTCGGCGTTGACCAGGCGCAGGACACGGGGCGGGAGCGTCGGATCTTGCACGATCTGAACCGCTCCGAGCGCGCCTCGGGCCAGGTTCAGGCGCGGATCATCGAACATCGTGATCACGAGGCAGCCTCCTGCGCTAAGGCGGCCAGGTGCTCGGTGTCGTTGTGCCGGTCGAGCATCCACCGTCTCTGTCCGAGCCGATTGAGGTGGTGCTGCCAGCGGGTGATGGACCCGTGAGAGACCGTGAATCCGGCCGCAGAGCCGAGCGGGATCCCCAGGAGCAGGGTGTGCGCCACGATCACGGTCTCGCCGTGCGCGGCGAAAAGGACGCGCTCACCCTGGTGCTGGTCGATGAGCTCCCGCAGGAAGCGGCTGGCCCGTTCCAGATAGCCGTTCCAGGTGTCGGATCCAGCCGCCCAGGGCCTGTCCGGGTGGGCGTGCGGCCCGCCTTCGGCGGCGGTCTTCACCTCGCTCCAGGGCTGGCCGTCGGCGGCGCCGTGGACCGGACCGTCGAGACGGTAGTCCGTGCACAGGGGGATCCGGAGGGCCTGGCTGACGATCTCTCCGGTCTGGCGCAGGCGGATGCGCGGTCCGGCGTACAGCGTGTCGAACGGCTTGTCGCGGTGCTCGGCGGCGAGGCGGAGCGTGACCCGTTCGACCTGCGCGTATCCGCGGTTGCTTAGCCCGGTGCAGGTGCGCGGGCCGCCGACCAGGCCGT
Organism: Streptomyces sp. NBC_00154; assembly: GCF_026342835.1. GTDB lineage: Bacteria > Actinomycetota > Actinomycetes > Streptomycetales > Streptomycetaceae > Streptomyces. Next base: position 169,360 of record NZ_JAPEMI010000003.1, on the reverse strand, counting down.
CGAGGTTGCACTGGGCCTCGCCGTGGCGGACGAAGACGAGTTCTGTGGTGATCATGCGGAACCTCGGGGACTGGGTCGGGACGGCCAGCTGTGGCGGTAGCCGTTGCGCCCGGCGTACGGGGCGGTCAGGACGGCGTGCAGGGCGAGGAAGTCGTCGAGTCGCTCGCGATCTGTGGTGCCGAGCTGGGGGTCGTGGCGTTCGGCGGCCTCGTTGTAGGCGCGCAGGGCGGAGTCGATGGCTGGCGCCGGCAGAGGCCCGTACGTCAGGACCAGCGTCGCGATCAGCTTCGCCGGGTCGTACCCCATCGGCGCCAGCGTGAGGTCGTCGGTGTCGACCGTGTAGACGTCGCCGGCCTCGGTGATGATGAAGTTCCGGGGGTTGCTGTCCTTGTAGAAGGCGGTCGGCCCCTCGGCGGTCTTCTCCAGCAGCGTCAGCATCGCGTGGAGGGCGACCCGGTCGGGCAGGTAGCCCTGCTGCAGTCTTCTTCGGAGGGCGGTCTGCCGGGGACCGGTGTAGTCGCCGAGCGTGATGCCGTCCCGGAAACGGTGTGGCGTGTTCAGAGAGGCCGGTCGGAGGTCGGTGGCCCAGGCGGCGCGGCCACGGTCAGCAGGTCCTCGGTCTGGGCCGGGCGTCCGTCGATCCACTCGTAGGTCAGGCTCGTCGGCCCGATCACGGTCAGCGTCGGCAGCCGCAGCGGCCGTGCGTGCTCGGCGAGCCAGGCGTGATGGCGGGCTGCCGAGGCCACCAGGCCAGGTGCCTCGTAGCGCTTGGTGAAATGGCGGAGCCTCATTGCCGCCCTCCCCGTGACTGGGCCACAACGAAGGTGACGAGGGACTTGGTGGTGAGGGACCGGTCCGGCAGGAACTCGTGCAGGGTCGCCGCTAGCGCGCCCGCATTGCCGTACAGGCCGGGGGCGAGGTCGTACTTCGGGTTGGTGGCCAGGTACTCGGCGGCGTGGTCGTGGCCGTCGAAGGTGAAACTGTGATCCTCGTGCTCCACGGCGAGTACGTCGAGCGACACGGCGGCCAGGCCGGCGAGGTTGCCGCTGTGCGCCGAGACATACAGGCTCTCGTGCTGCTCCGCTCGCGGGTCGAGGCCGGCGGCAGCGACCAACTGGTCCATCTCCCGGTAGCTGTCGAGCCCCTTCGCGACGAGCACGGCCAGACCGCCGGGAGCGAGCGCCCGGCTGATCTCCGCGACCACGGACCGCGGGCGCGGCGAGTGATACAGGCAGAACGCGGCGACGACGACATCGCACGACCCGGCGGACACGGGAAGGCGGTGGAAGTCGCCCTGGTGGAAGGTCACCGGGAGACCGGGCAGTCGCCGGGCGCGCTGGCGGGCCTGCTCGATGAGGGCCGGCGCGGCGTCGAGGCCGACGACGCGCTGGGGCCCGAGTTCCTGGGCGAGGGTCAGGCTGCTCGTGCCGCGACCGCAGCCGAGGTCCAGGGCCAGGCCGAGACGGTCCGGTCGCTTGTGGTGGTTGCGCACCAGCCCGACGATCGTGTCCGGTACGGGGCGCCCAGAGGTCTTCGCCCGCATCAGGGCGTTGGACCGGCCGGCCAGCCGAGAGGCGTGCCCGTACAGCTCCGCCTGCCGTGCGGGATCCAGGAAGGGATTGGTGCCGCTCATGCCGCGCCCTCCCTTCGGGGGCGCGGCGGAGTGCTCAGCGCTGCTCGGCGGCGACCTTCCGCAGCCAGCGGCGCGTCTGCCGCCGGTTGGACAGCAGCACCACGTCGGCACGGCCCGAGGCGAATTCCTCGATCTTGGCCAAGACGCGCGGGCGCATCCTGCGGCGGTACGTCGCCACGTACTTGATCACGCCCCAGTGGATGCGGTTGTGCACCCCGTTGCCCTTGTGTCCGGCCCCGTGCCGGAACTGCCGAGAGAAGATCCCGTACAGCGCGGCCACGGTCGAGACGTCCATGAGGATGACCGTGTCGCAGGCTTCGAGCCGGATCTGCAGCGTCGAGTTGTAGTTCCCGTCGATCACCCACCTCGGCTGCGCGACCAGGTCCCGCTGCAGGGCAGCGAACTTCTCCATGGGCAGCGCGTTCCACTCGTCGTCGTAGAACGCGGCGTCCAGGTGCGTAACCGGGGCGTCGAGAATCCTGCCCAGCTCGCGTGCCAGGTACGACTTGCCGCTGCCTCCGCAGCCGACGATGGCGACCTTCTTCATGGTGCTCCAGCGTAGAGGTGCTGAGGTGCCCGGTCGGACCGGCCGTTCGGACACGTTCGGATGATCCAGACGCCATGGTCTGGGAGGTGAGCTGCATCACGCCGCCCCCCGTTCCACCGCGACGGGGCCGGTGGCCGTGCCCAGGACGGCTTCCAGCGCGTCGACCTGCCGACTCAGGCGGAACAGGTCCAGGTGGTTCATGCAGGCCGCGATCAGGTCCACGTGCTGCTCGGTGCCAGCGATCCGCTGGAAGCGCGTCAGCTGCTCGATCACCTCGCTGCCGGAGCTGACGATCAGCTCCTTGGGCACGAAGCGGTCAGCGTGCAGGATGTCTGCAGGGGCGAGCGGGAGGCAGCCGGCGAGCACAGCCTCGAAGATCCGCTGTGTCATCTGGCCGACGGCGGCGTACCGCTCCGGCAGCATCAGGACGGTCGCCAGGGACCTGCCGTACACGGCGTGGACGGCCTCGAAGGGGAGTCTGCCGAGGAAGCGGACGTGCGGCCAGCGGCTGGTCTTGGTCCACTTACCCCCGACCAGGTGATCGAAGCGGGCGGCGGCCGGCGCGAAGAAGTGGTCGAAGTGCTCGTCGCGGTCGTACTGGTTGCCGAGGTACCCGAGGACGAGGTCCCGGGGCTTCTTGGCGAGCGCGATCGGATCTGCCTCGGCGAGGAGACGGTCGTCGAGCGGGAAGAGCAGGCGGTGGGCGCCCGGCGTCGGTTCGAGAGCGGCCTCGCACACGGTGGTCTGCCGGACGCGCCGCCACACGCTGTCCGGCCGAAGCTGGCGGTCCTTGTCCCAGATCACGGTCGGCGTCTCCCTGCGCACGGTGTACCGGGTGACCAGTTCGGCCTGGCGGTGCAGGTCGCAGGTGTGCCCCTCGGTCCCGCACGGGGTGGTGTTGCGTCCCTCGATCGCCCAGCGCCACTCCAAGAACAGAGCGTCGATGTCCGGGCTGCCGCTGTGGAAGGAGTAAGCGTTGCCCAGATCGTCACCGGCCTCGATCAGGTCGCGGTTGGCCTGCAGAAAGACGATCTCGTGGCCGCGGCCGAGGAGGGCGTCGATCAGGGGGCGGCGGTGGCTGCGGCCCCCGTCCGGGGTGTCGGTGATTCCGTTGCCGAGGAAGCCCCAGAAGCTGTATCCGATCTTCACTTGGTGATCCACCGGCCTTCCAGCAGCAGGGCGTCCAGTCCGGAGTTGGCCAGGCAGTCCAGGGCCATCTCCGGTGTCCCGCAGATCGGCTTGCCCTTGACGTTGAGCGAGGTGTTGATCAGCACCGGCACTCCGGTGCGGCGGGCGAAGGCGCTCAGCACGTCGTGCATGAACGGGTTCTGCGACCGGGTGACGGTCTGCAGGCGGGAGGTGCCGTTGGCGTGCACGATGGCTGGCACGCGTTCGCGTGCCTTGTCGGTTACGCCGGACGCCATCGACATGTACGGCGCTTCCTGGCCGAGAGTGAAGAAGCCCGCGGCGCGTTCGGCCAGGACCATAGGGGCGAATGGGCGGAACGGCTCTCGGAACTTCACGGTGGCGTTCAGTCGCTCGACGACGCCGGGCTCCAGCGGGGAGGCGAGGATCGAGCGGTTCCCCAGGGCGCGGGGGCCGGCCTCGACCCGGCCCTGGAAGAGCCCGACGATCATGCCGTGGGCGAGCTGGTGGGCGAGGAACTCAGCCGTCTCGACGCCCAGCGTCTTCAGCTGGAGCTCGGGCCACGGCGTGAGGTCGAGGGCATGGTCCTGGTATGACGGGCCGAGGTAACAGGCCCGGGCGACGCCGGACATGGGCCGTCGGCTGCGGCTGCCGGTGTGCACGGCGATGGCGGCCCCGATCGCGGTGCCGGCGTCGCCCGGCGCGGGCGGGACGAAGACCTCGTCGAAGATTCCGTCCTCGATGATCCGGCCGATGCTCACGCAGTTCGTGGCGACTCCACCGCCGACACACAGACGGCGCGAACCGGTGATCATCCGCGCGCGGCGGGCCAGATGCAGCATCACCTGCTCGGTGCGCTCCTGGAGCGCCGCGGCCAGATCCCGGTGGACGTCTTGGAGCGGCTCGCTCGGGTGACGCTCGGGGCACGTCTCGGCGATGAAACGACGGGAGGTCCGTGGGTAGCCCGAGGTCAGCACGCGTGGTGGGAAGTACGCGGGATCGACCACGAATCCCTTGGGCGTGGTGCGCACAGCCCGGGCGAAGAGGGGCAGGAACCGCTGCGGGTCGCCGAGGGCGGCGAGCGCCATCACAGTGCCCTCCTCGTCACCTCGGCGCCACCCGAGGTGCTCGGTGACTGCGCCGTACACGTAGCCGAGCGAGGCTGGGTCGTTGATCGCCTCCAGGGTGCGGGTGGAGGGGTGGAGCGCGTCGTGCCCTCGGGCTATGGTCGTGGTCTGCCGCTCGCCGAGGCTGTCGACGACGAGCACGGCCGACTCGTTCCACCCAGAGGCGGCGAAGGCCGCCAGCTGGTGTGCGCGGTGGTGCAGGACGGGGGAGACGCGGGCGGAGGGAACTGCCGGCCGAGGGTGCGGGTCCGCAGTTGAGTGCGCAGTGCCACCTTGGCGAAGCCACGAGCCCTCGGCAGCGCCCGGTCGCGCGTCGTCGGCGACAGCGCCAAGCGCAGCGCCGCCGGCGACTCGGCAAGGTAGTGGGCGGGCTGGAAGTTGTAGGCGATGGCGTCGACATCGGCGGCGGTGAGCCCGGCCTGGCCCAGAAGCCACTCAACGGCGTGGCGGGGGTAGTCCTTGGTGTGCTTCTGCTGGGAGAGCCGCTCTTCCTCGACGAAGCCGATCAGCTCCCCGTCCACCAGCAGGGCAGCGGAGGAATCGTGCGTGTAGGAGCACAGCCCGAGGATGACCGAGGGCGCGCGGTCCATGGCGGCCATCACCGCGTCCCCACCGTCTCGGGCGCGGTGGAGGTGCGGGCATGGCGGTTCAGCTCGTTGTACCAGGCGGTCAGCGCCTCGCCCAGCGGCCCGTCGATCTTGTCGGCCAACCGCCCCGCATCGTCACGCCGGCCGTCCTTCCACAGGCCGTAGCTGCGCAGTGTCTCGGCCATCGTGTCCCAGCCCGGGTGGCCGGTGACGTCTCGGGCCTGGACCTGGTCGAGGAGGTCGTCGAAGCCCCGCCACGGTGTGGTGAGGTCCGGCATGACCGGGCTCGCGGTGACCGATGTCAGCTCTTCGGCCTGGTCGAGGTGGTCCTCGTAGATGTGCAGCGATCCGACGTGGTGGTGGAACTCGCCCAGCTCGGCGTCGAGCCAGCCGGCGACCAGCTCGTGCAGCACCGTGTAGAAGAACAGGTCGTACGGCATGCCGATCCACACGTCCTGACCACGCATAGTGGTCGACATGTGTAGGCGGCCGGCGCGGAGGTAGAAGCGGAAGCCCAGCGTGCAGGGCACGTCCTTGTGCCCGGCGGCGTCCTGGGCCGGATCGTAGAGCTGGAGCAGAGCCCGGCGAGAGTCGGGGTCCTCCTTGAGGATCTCGACGACGCGGCTCAGCTGATCCACGTTCCCGGCCCACTTCCGCATCCGCGGGCCGTACGCGCCCCGTAGGACACCGTCGTCGGCGTACCGCCGCAGGCGGGTGTTGTAGTCGAAGATCCACGGGGCGTCCGAGCCGGAGAGGTGCCACACAGTCTCCGCCACGGCGAACGCGGGGTTGATGACGCGGGCCGGCGGCGCGTACAGCAGGCGGGCCCGTGGCTGGGTCAGCCGCATGTGGACGTCGAGGACTTCACGGGTCGCCATGCCGCGAGGGCTGACCCTCTCGCCGTTCTTGGCCAGGGCGACGGCACCGACGAAGAGTTCGGCGACGCTGTCGGCGGTCAGGTGTGTCATCGGGCAGGTGCTCCTTCGCCCTGCGGCAGTCCGGAATCGGTGCCGCGGGCATCGTGGTGGACGTGGTGGGAGTGCGTGTCATGGCCGTCGGCCCGGCGGGTGATGAGGCGTGCGACCTGGGCGGCGCTATCGCCGCGCCACCGGCACACCGCGTCCGGCGCCGCCCGGCCGGCAGGAGGCCGCGGACCGCGAAGTGCGACGAGGGCGTCGGCGACGTCATCGGCGGTGCTGCACCGCCGTGCGAGGCCGTGGTCGGAGAGCCCGAGCGTGCGCTCGCCGGGCGAACCGAGTTCGAGCACCGGGACGCCCACCAGCGTGGCTTCGATGCCGCACGTCGAATAGGCGCTCGCCAGGGCGTCGGCACCGGCGAGGCAGCCGCGAGCGCCGACCCGGGGATCGGCCACGGCCACGAGCGGCCGACCGTCCCGTTCGATCAGAGGGGCGAAGACGTCGACGCTCTGCGCCGGGTGCGGCGCGATGACGAGGCCCCAGTTGCCGCCGGCCTTCCACAGACCGTCCAGGAGGAGGTCGGCTTGGGCCTTGAGCCGGTCAGGTCCGAAGGGCTGGCAGGCCCACACGGCGATACGGGCAGGGCCTTGCCCCGGGCCGGGCCCCAGCAGGTTCTCCAGGTAGCGTCGCTGGGCTTCGCGGTCGAGACCGGCGAGCGCGTCGAAGCGGGGCTGGCCCAGGACGTGGACTTCGGCGTCAGGGTGGCGCACCCACGCCTTCGCGAGAGGGAGATCCCGTTGGCCCATCACGACGATGTCGCGGCTGTGCAGCGCGGGCCGCGCGACCGACTCTGCCGTCCAAGCACCGTGCTGGACGTGCACCGTGTTCGCGCCATGGCGCTGTGCCACATGTACGGTCAGCGCACCCAGCGGGCTGGTGTCGTTGCTGACCAGAACGGTGTGCGGCCGGGCTGCGGCGAGGACGCCGTCCAGCCACGTCTCCGCCCGGACCACGGATTGCCACGAGGGCTGGGTGCAGCCGCCGCCCGTCTCCAGTAGTACGGACAAGAGGCGGACCAGCCTGGCCAGTTGAACCTCGTGCACGTCGACCCGCACGACGCGGCCGTCGTCCTGCAGCCTCAGAGCGTCCACGGCGCCGGAGAGGTTGAAGAGACCGGTCGGCGGCGGGCACAGGTTCACCCCCGCGACCCCCGAAGCCGGGCACCCCTCCGCCGGGTCGGTCGCCAAGTCCACCACGAGGCTGGGGCGTCCGTTCCGGGCCAGCTCCTCCAGCACCGGCAGCAGAGTGGCCGCGTGCCGGGAGGACCACGACAGCGCCACCACCTCGCTCAGTGGCAGTTCCGACGGCGTCGGGCTCGGCACCGCTGCGGCCACCGAGAGAGGAGGGAGGTTGCGTAACTGCGCGGGACGCAGGGGGTTGTGGGGAGCCGCCGCACCGAGCAGGTAGGCGATGCCCGACCAGGTGACGGTGTACGCCCGGTACTCGCGCGAGCTGCTGGGCCGTAACCCGACGAGTCCTTCGTGCGGCGCGAGCCTCAGGGGACCTGGGGCCTTCGCGAACGGCTCCCAGGCACTGAGCGCCGCCAGCTTGCGTACGACCTGCGCCACCAGGCGCCGCGCCGGCACGTGCTGGACGTACAACCACCCCGCACCACCCGGCGTCCTCGCGAGGTCAGCGCCGTACGTTTCGAGGGCCTCCATCACCTGGTCGACCTGTGCTTCCGCTTCCCGCGCGTCGAACGGCAGGGCCTCCAGCTCGGACGCGGTGATCCGGTCGGACTTCATGGTCGCGAGCGCGCCCTCGCCGATCAGCGTCCAGAGGGGTTTGCCATTGAACTTGTCCCAGGCGATGCCGAGGGCGTTGCCCTTGGGCGGCGTCACACCAGGCTCCCTTCGAGGAACGGCCCGGTGTCCAGGAGGCGCAGCAGGTCCTTCGGCGATTCGGCGACGACGGGGGTCGGAGGGCTCGGGGTGCCGTAGCCCCAGAACGCGTGCACGTACGAGACTCCGGCACGGCGGGCCGCCTCCTGGTCGACCGCCATGTCGCCGACGTACAGCGCGTCGGCCTGGTCGGCGCCGAGGTCGATCAGGGCGAGCAGGATCGGGTCCGGTGCGGGTTTGCCCCGGCCCACCCCGTTCGGGGTGCGCACCGTGGCGAACGGGACGCCGAGCTGGGCCAGGAGAGGAGTGGCTCGGTCCAACGGCTTGGACGTGACGATCCCCAGCCGCCAGTCGGCAGCGGCGAAAGCGTGCAGGACCTCTGCGACGCCGTCGAACTATCGGGCCAGGTGAGAGGCGGCCGTCGACGCCTTCGAGTAGGTCTGGTGGATGGGCTCGGCGTCAGCGAGCCCGAGCTGCTCCATGATGTCGGCGAAGGGTCGGCCCAGGTGGCGCTCGTACTCCTCGAACGGCACGTCGAGGCCGTGGTCCTCACGGACCTGGCGCCACGCGCTTTCCATGACCGGGCGGGTGTCGACGAGCACGCCGTCCAGGTCGAGCAGCAGCACACGTGCGGCTTCGGTGTTGAGGCCCAGCCTCTTTCCGCCGGAGGTCGGCGTGGGCGAGGGCGCAAGCCGGGATGGCATCAGGGGTCTCCAAGGGGAGGTGGTCAGGAGGTGATGGGCGACTCGGGGCGCCTCACGAGGGCGATCACCCTCTTGCCGCGACCGTCTTCCGTGGGACAGGCAGCCCAGGTGTCGGCAGCTGCCGACACGAGGTGCAGGCCCCGTCCGCTGCTGGCGTAGAGCGAGGCAGTCCGAGGCGCCGGGGGCTCCGGGGAGTTGTCCTCCACCTCGATCCCCACGACGTTGGCCTGCAGGGCGATCGTCAGCGTGATCTCGTCGACGTGTTCGTCCTCCCGGCTCCGACCATCAGCCGGAGTCCGTCCATGGCGCTCGGCGTTGGTGGTGAGCTCACTGACGATCAGCACGGCTTGGTCCATGAGGTCTTCCATCCCCCACGCCGTCAGCGCCTTGCGGGTGAAGGACCGAGCTATGCCCGGCGCCCTGTCGTTGGAGATGAGGGTCAGGCGCTTCTGGTGTTCCGGGGCGCTGATTACGCTGCTCAGGCTTTCGATTCGGTCCATGCTTGCCTTCTCACCACGTGTGCTTGAGCCCGCGGAGGACTCGATCGGCGGTCTTGTCGGAGCGGTCGAAGCGGCGGAGGTTCTCTGCGAGCACGGCCGCCGGCGGGGGGTGGTTGAAGTACCGCTCGTCGGACGTCGGGGCGGCAGCGCGGGGGTTGCCCGAAACGGTCCGGGCGTCGGCGCCAGTCGTGTGGCTGGTCTTCACCGGTTTCCTCCCGGACAAAGGCAGTTGGTGGTTTCGTTGACCACGAGCGAACCGTGGATCACATCGCGGCGGTATCTCCGGGCGGCTGCCGGGGCCGTCAAACCCGTCAAAGATCGTTTTGGTGAACCGAGGTAGACGATGGCGCGCGAGCGGAACGTGAAGCTGGCCGACGCGATCGCGGAAACCGGCTGGTCGCAGACGAAGGTGGCGGCTGCCTTCGTGAGGGTCGCGGCCGAGGTCGGAGCGCAAGAACTGCTGGGGACGAGCCGCTCGCACATCGCGATGTGGGTGGCGGGAACCCAGCCCTCGGGCAGAGCGCCCTCTATCTTGTGCGAGACGTTGTCGCGGCGGCTTCAACGCCCCATCACGCCAGCTGAGATCGGGCTCTCGGCACTTGACATGGGCGCGGTCGCGGCGTCGAAGTGGAACGTCGATACGCTGGATGCGCTGGTAGACCTTGGGAGAAGCGACGTGGACCTCGAACGCCGCCGACTGCTGGCCGGTGCTGCCTACTCGGTGGGCGGCCTGCTCCTGCCCGGACAGCAGTGGTGGGACGAGGCTCCCCAGCGGGCGAAGTCCCGCCCCGCCGCTACGAGTCGCAGGGTCGGGGCCGCCGAAGTCAGCGCTGTCCGTGAGATGACGGAGTTCTTCTCTCGGCGAGACCAGCGGCACGGCGGCATGGACGGCCGTACGGCCCTCTACCAGTACCTTGTCGACGACGTTGCCAGGTACATCGGAGGGGTGTTCACCAGCGACGACGCCCGTCGTGCCCTCCTCGCTGCTGCCTCCGAGGCCGTGTACGTCGCCGGCTGGATGAGCTTCGACGCCTCCCACCACGAGGCTGCGCGGCGCTACTTCACGCTGGCCCTGAAGCTCGCGGCGGAAGCGGACGACGCTCCGCTTGCCGGCCACATCCTGCGGGCGATGGCGCACCAGGCAACGGATCTCGGCCACCCACGAGTTGCCGTCGACCTCGCCACGGCGTCCGTGGAACGCAAGCGGTACACCCTGGCGAGCCCCCGCGAGCGGGCACTGCTCGGCGTGGTGCAGGCACGCAGCCTCGCCGCCGACGGGCAGAAGCGGTGCGCGATCGCAGCGCTTCTCCGGGCCGAGGACGACCTTGCTGCGGCGGACGCCGGCGACGAAGATCCGAGTCGGGTGTGGTTCTTCCAGCGAGCTTCCCTGGCCCACGAGACCGCCCGCACCCTGTGGGCGCTCGGCGACCTTGACGGAGCGCTCCGAGAATTCAACAACAGCGTGCTGACCAGGAAAGCTGACACATTCAGCCGGACCCACGCGGTGACCTTGGGCTACATGGGCACGGTGCAGGCCCGCAAGGGGAACGTGGAGGCCGCGTGCCACACGTGGGCACAGGCGCTGGATGCGATGGAAGGTGTGCAGTCGGGGAGAGCGCGCGAGGCTGCCGTGAACATGCGCCGGGTGCTGTCCCCCTTCCGGAATCGGGGAATCAGCGTGGCGGCGGAGATCGACGAGCAGGCGAAGACCGCACTCGAACGAGTAGCCTGACGGCGCCATGGTGGTGAAGGCGGGCATGCTGTGGTCGACCGCCTTGCCGTGCCGCGAGCGCAGAAGGGGGAACCCGTGTCCGCAAAGTCCATCGAGGTGCCGGTGATCGCCGACGTGGTCGGAGGCCACAAGGGGCGGCTCGACGACTTCAAGGGCGGTGTGGAGTCGATCATCCGACTGCGACCGGAGTACCCGGAGGAGACGCTGCAGGGGATCGAGGAGTTCTCCCACCTCCAGGTCACCTGGTTCTTCAACTTCGGCTCTCCAGAAGACGTCGCCCTCCACGCCCGCAGCCCGCGAAACAACCCTGCGTGGCCAGCGACGGGCACCTTCGTGCACCACAACCACCGGCGCCCTGCCCGGCTCGCGACCTCGTTCCCACGGCTGCTCCGCGTTGACGGTCGGGACCTGCACGTCACCGACCTGGACGCCGACGACGGCACCCTGGTGGTGGACCTTGTGGCGGTCTTCGAGGAGTTCCTGCCGCGCGGCACCATCAGCCAGCCCGCGTGGCCCAGCGAGATGCTGAAGGACTACTGGAGGGACGCCGCCGAACGCTGACTCGGGGCATCGTCCGGAACCGAGACTGGCGACACGATGGGACGTAGCCGCCCGAGCTGGTGCCAACGACAGCTGTCGCGCAGGGCCGTACTGGCAGGCATCCATCACTCGGTGCCTCCGGCGGCGAGGGTTGGCGAGGCTCCACCTGGTGGAGCCGTCTGCGCACCGCGAATCAGCAGCAGATGGGCGCCGGCTTCGGTCAGCTGACTGCGCCGTTCAGCCGCTATGGCCTTGGGCCCGAGGTGCGACGGGGTGGGAAGTACGACCCCATAGGACCGAGTGGCAGTGAGGGCATCGAGCATGCCCATGAACGCGGACGGCGTGGACGAACAACGCTCCATGTAGACGCCGGCCAGCGTCAGCTCGTGACGACGGCAGTACTCGGTGATCGCTGTCGTCAGGGCCAGCTGCCGAGCGCGCGACACAGGCACCAGACGCAGGAACCCGAACACGAGCGGACCGGTGACGTTCCGCTGTTCCGTGAGGGGTTCCATGATCATGACCGTCCATCGGGCCGTCGTCGGAGGGGCACTTCGAGCCTGATGGCGGCCGGGCCGACGGGGAATCCACGGCCGTCCCACTTCTGTCCCACTTCCGTCCACCTGGCGCGACACAGCGTGCTTCGATGGCGACGGAAAGGAGTGGCACGTGGCAACCGTTCATGAATGGACCGGCCTGGAGGCGCTTGCGCTTCGGAAGGCTCTCCGCCTGAGCGTGCGCGCCTTCGCCGAAAAACTGGGCGTCTCGGTCAACACCGTCAGCAACTGGGAGAAGTTCCTGGCCAAGAGGCGGCCCAACACGGAGAGCCAGGCCATCCTGGACACAGCGCTCGCCCAGGCCAACGCGGCGACTCACGTGCGTTTCGAGACAGAGCTCGTCAAACCCGCCGAGGGTGGCAACTCCTTGGAAGCGGCCGGGCGCGTCACCATTCCCCGCCCGCGAGCCTGGGACTACGAGACCTGGGCCGACGACATCGAACGCGCAGTCGTGGCCGTCTCTCGTCAGAACTTCCCCTTCGCAGAGTCTCTGCTGCACCGTTGGACTTCTCGCTACCAAGCCTCGGAACTGGATGAACGGGGCTTGTCCCTGCTGGCGAGATCCACCGCGTTACAGGGAGATTTGATGCGAGACCAAGGGGCCGTCATCGGCCCTCCCTCGGCACAGCGCTCCTATGTCAACGCTCGCTCGCTCTATACGCAGTTGGAAGTTCCGCGGCGCGTAGCTCAGCTCGATCTCTCCCTCGCCGTCGTCACGGAGATGGTCGGCGAACTTGAGACAGCGGCGCGTCAGTACGAAGATCTGGCTGCCGACGACCGACTGTCCCCTCGTGACCGGGCCCGTGCCCGTCTATGGGTGGGCACCGCCCTGAGCAAGGATGGCAATCACGACTATGCGGTCAGCGTGATGGAAACAGCGGTCCGTGCCTTCGAGGACCTCTCCGAGCAGGAGGACTAGTCGGTCGCGCAACAGAAGCTGGGCCTCGCTCACCGCGGTTCCGGGAACCTTGATGCCGCCCTTCGCCTCATCGACCTTTCCCGCAGTACGGGGGTCACGGAATCGCCCATGCAGCGGGTACGCCTGGACACCGCGTATGGCCACATCCTGCTCTCCGATTCCGCCACCCTGGATGATGGGCTACATGTCCTCGACGATGCTGCCAGGGAGGCGGCCCAGTACGGGCTGAGCCACCAGCTCCGCAGCATCACAGACATCCGGAGGACGGCCCATGGGGCAGCCCGCCCCACACGACGGTGACCAGGGAGATAGCGAGTGACCGACAACCAGCCGGCGATCACCGAGGAGCAGATCAGCAACGCCAAGCTGGTCTGGGACTTCCACCAAATGCATCACGACGTGCGCCCCGTCGACGCCGCGATCGGACTCGGCAGCCACGACCTCGGCGTGGCCGCCTTCAGTGCCGAGTTGTACCGCGCCGGCCTGTTCCCCACGCTCGTGTTCACCGGCGGCAACAGCCCCACCACCGCCAAGGTGTTCCCCCGCGGGGAAGCCGTGCACTTCCGCGAGCACGCCCTCGCCCTCGGAGTGCCGGACAGCGCGATCCTCGTGGAGCCGAACGCTGGCAACACAGGCCAGAACATCACCCTGTCCCGCGAGGCTCTCGCATCTGCTGGCATCACGCCGAAGACGGTGCTCCTCGTCGCCAAGCCGTACATGGAGCGCCGCTCCTTCGCCACCGCCCGCAAGCTCTGGCCCGAGGTCGAGGTGACCTGCGCCTCGGAGCCTATGGAGTTCGACGACTATCTCAAGAGCATCGGCGACGAGAAGCTCGTCATTGACATGCTCGTCGGCGACCTCCAGCGCGTCATCGAGTACCCGAAGCTCGGGTTCGCCATCGAGCAGCATGTCCCGGAGGACGTACATGCCGCGTACGAGTCTCTCATCCGCGCCGGATTCACCAGCCGGCTCATTGCCTCATGACGTTCCCCCGCCAAGGGGGCTGTGCGCGGTACACCAGCCCAACTTCCTGCCTCGGCTGAGCACCCTGGCCAAGCTGTTCGCGGCGGACTGCTGGATCGTGCTCGACGACGTCCAGTTCACCCGCCGCGACTACCAGCACCGTGCCCGGCTGGCCAGCACGTCCCACCCAGACCGGCACCAATGGCTCTCGATCCCTACTCACCTCCCTCATGGCCGGTCGACCGTCATCCGGGACGCCGTGCTGGTTGACCCGGAACGGTCACGTCGACGAGTGATGCACATGCTCGCGCAGCAATACGGCAGCTGCCCTGAATGGCCGGTTCTCAGGCATGAGCCGGACTCCGCGCTGGTCCAGTTCCGGCAGTCGGACAAGACCGCCGATGTGGCCGAGGCGTCCACGCGAATGCTCCTCAACCTGGTGGGGTGGGAAGGCCGGATCCTGTACAGCAGCCAGCAGCCAGCAGCCAGCAGCCAGCAGCCAGCAGCCAGCAGCCGGCAGCCGGCAGCCGGCCCGTTTGGAGCGGTCACAGCGACTCGCCGACCTCGCGGCGGCCGCCGGGGCACGTGGATACCTCTGCGGCACCGGCGGCACGCGCTACCTCGAGGTAGCCCCGTTCGCGGCCCGAGGGATATCCGTGGTTCCCTTCCGTACGCCAGCGCTAGGTATGTGGGATGGCGGGCGCGAGGTAAGCGCCGTGCACCCTCTCATGACCTTGGGCATCCGGGCCGTAACAGAGGAACTGCGTGTCGTCGCCTCCCGACACCACGTTCGCCGATTGGAAAGCTGGCCCGTTGGATGAGGTCGGTGTCAAGGCGGCCTGGGTTCGCGAATTTGACGACGCCCTAATCCAAGGCCGTTTCGACCTAGTAGACCGTCGCGGCTAATTTTTGGGATAGAGGTGGCGCAGTTTGATGCGTGCGTCGTGGGTGGTGAACTGCCAGTCGACCTGACGTTGGTCGGTGTTGGTGGCGTTCTGCCAGGCCGAGAGTTCGGTGTTGAGGTTGTCGAGGTCACCGATCCGGCGGTCGAGGCATTGCCGGGTCAGCGCGGAGAGTTCGATCTCGGCGATGTTGAGCCATGACCCGTGTTTGGGCGTGTGATGGATCTCGAGGCGCTGGGCCAGGGCGAATGCTTCTTCTGGTTCGAATGCCTCGTACAGTGAACCGCCCCGGGTTCGATGGAGACTCGATTTCGTGAAAGGATCGAGTCATGGCACGACCTTCCCGTTACCCGCTTGAGCTCCGCCGTCGTGCGGTGCGCATGGTCGCCGAGGTGCGCGACGGCTATCCGACCGAGACGGCTGCTCTCCAGGCGGTTGCCGAGAGGCTCGGCATCGGTTCCCGTGAGACGCTGCGGAACTGGCTGAAGCAGCACGAGATCGACGCGGGCCAGCGCCCGGGGACGACTTCGGAGGAGTCCGCCCAGCTCAAGGCGTTGAAGAAGGAGAACGCCGAACTCAAGCGGGCGAACGAGATCCTGAAGGCCGCGGCGAGTTTCTTCGCGGCCGAGCTCGACCGGCCACTCACACGCTCGTAGCGTTCATCGACGAGCACCGGGCCCGCTTCGGCGGCGTCGAGCCGATCTGCAGGACGCTCACCGAGCACGACTGCAAGATCGCCCCCTCCACCTATTACGCCCATAACAAACGCCTGGCCGAGCCCTCGGCCCGCAGTCTGCGCGACGAGGAACTCAAGCCGGTCATCCGCGAGGTGTTCGCCACCAACTACCGCGTCTACGGGGCCAGAAAGATCTGGCGCGAGCTGAACCGGCAAGGCCACGAGGTGGCCCGCTGCACCGTCGAACGCCTCATGCGCGAACTCGGCATCACCGGCGTGGTCCGCGGCAAGCGGGTGATCACCACGGTCCCCGGCGGGCAAGTCGAGCGGGCCCCGGACCTGGTGGACCGGAACTTCGTCGCCGCCGCACCGAACCGCTGCTGGGTCGCCGACTTCACGCACGTCAAGACCTGGTCCGGCGTCGTCTACATCGCGTTCGTCGTCGACACCTTCTCCCGCCGCATCGTCGGCTGGTCGGTCGCCACCACCAAGGAGACCCAGCTCGTCCTGGACGCCCTGGAGATGGCCCTTTGGCAACGCGACCGCGACCAAATCCCCTACACAAAAGGCGAGTTGATACATCACTCGGATGCCGGCTCGCAATACACGAGCTTCAAGCTTGCCGAGCACCTTCACGCCGCCGGCCTCGCGGCGAGCATCGGATCGGTCGGAGATGCGTACGACAACGCCCTGATGGAGTCCGCGATCGGGCTCTACAAAACCGAGCTGATCAGGCCCGGTCGTCCATGGAAGACGCTCTCCCAGGTCGAACTCGCCACCGCCGAGTGGATCGACTGGTACTGCCACCGCCGGCTCCACGGTGAAATAGGGCACATCCCGCCCGTCGAGTACGAGACCAACTACTACCTGACCGCCACGAAACCCCAGGTCACAACCACAATCTGAGCTCTCTACCGAACCCGGGGCGGTTCACAGTGAGGCGATGCCGTGGGTGTTGAGGTTGTCCATCACCAGCACCACGGATTCGACGTCGGGGTAATGCACGCTCAGCAGCTGCTTGACCTGGCCGGCCCAGTCGATCCGGGTCCGCTGGGACAGCGCCTGGACTCGACGCCACCCGCGCAGGGGTTCGACCCACACGAAGATCGAGCATGTGCCGCAGCGGATGTACTCGCTGTCCTGGCAGGCATCGCGACCAGGGCGGGCCGGGAGCGGGTCGCGGGCATGGTCGAGGAGCTGGTAGGGCTTCTCGTCCATGCACACCACGGGACGTGCCGGATCGTAGGGCCGGGCATAGATGGCCAGCACGTCTTCCATCCGGGCCGCGAACTCCGCGTTCGCTCGCGGTGGGATGGTCCAGCACTTTCTCAGATGAGGACGCAGTTGCGTTTTTTTAGGACCCGCCCGATGGTGGAGTGGTCCAGATCGGGGATGTCCTCGACCAGCGCGACGTGCTTCTCCAGCAGCCGCAGCGACCACCGGGTATAGCCCTGGGGTGGCTGTGAGCACGCCATCGCGATCAGCCGGGCTTCGACCTCGCCGGTCACCGGCGAGGGCACCGGTGGGAGGTCGCGCTTCTTCCGCGCGATCGTGGCGTGAACATCGCCACCGGTCTCGGCGAAACGCTTGGCGACCAGCCGCAACGTCTCACCGGAGACGCCGAGTCGGACCGCGATCGCCTCCTTGGTGTCCACCTCACCCACCGAGCTGTCCAGCGCAAGCAGCACCCGCGCACGCATGATCATCGAGGCCCCACGAACACCCGTCGTGGTCACTCGGACCAGCTCCTCACGATCCTGCGCGGTCAACCTGACCGGCCGCTTCTTCTGCGAACCCACAACAACAGTCCTATCTGGCAAAGGGGAAGGAATCTGCCAGACACCAACCTCCCAGTCAGGTGCACCATAACTAAGCGGCGACACGCTACTAGTGTTTCGTGATCCTGTTCATGTCAGTTCGAGTTGTTATTAACGAGTTTCTTCACGTTGGTCGCGACGAGTCGGACCTTCGCGAGGACCTCGCCGGCGGTCGCGGTCCAAGTGAACGGTTTCGCTGTCGTGTTCCAGGAGTTGATGTAGTCGCGGATCTGTTTGATCAGGACGTTGACGCTGGAGAACGTGCCGCGGCGGATGGACTGCCGGGTCAGGATTCCGAACCAGATCTCGATCTGGTTCAGCCACGAGGAGCCGACGGGAGTGAAATGGAAGTGGACGTGCGGGTTCTTGACCAGCCACTCCTTGACCTCCGGGGTGGTGTGCGTCGAGAGGTTGTCCAGGACGACATGGATGTCCTTCCCGGCGTGCGGTTTCACCGCCTTCTTCAAGAAGGCCAGGAAATCCTTGCCGTTCCGGGTCGGCCTGCACTCGCCGAGCACTTCACCAGTAGTGACGTTCAGGGCGCTTCGTTTGGATCACCGTTCCGCTGCGCCCGGTATTGGTCGGCAGGATGACTGGCGGCGGAACATGTATCTGGCGTCGCCCGTGTATCCGACGCGCGCATCCGGAACTGATCGCTGCCCGTTGGCGTCGTGGCGTTTTTGGCACAGGGTGGGAGCACGATGGGCGAGGAGCCGACGTGGGTAGAGCTGCTGCTTACCCATTTCCTCATGGCGGCCGTCCCTACCATCATCGTAGGGGCGGTGCTCTGCTCCCTTGTCGGACTGACGATGTGGGTGACAGCACCGCTGCGGCGGCGCAGGCGTGTCCAGTCCGAGAACGACTAGCGCGGCCAGTGCGAAGCCCCGCCGGCGCTGAACGGGCGGGGCAGGTCCGAGTCGCAGCAAGCAGCCAGCAAGCGGGATAAGGACGGTTCAACGGTAGCGGGCCGGTCGGACGACCGGCCGGAAGTATCAGCCGTTCTCGGGTGGCCAGGACTGCAGCACGCGCCCGCCGTTCTGCTCGCTCAGTGAGCGTGATCCGGGCGTCGGCGCCGGCGCCGCGCTCGCCTATCCAGC
Source organism: Streptomyces sp. NBC_00154 (assembly GCF_026342835.1). Lineage (GTDB taxonomy): Bacteria > Actinomycetota > Actinomycetes > Streptomycetales > Streptomycetaceae > Streptomyces. The sequence goes on along the minus strand of NZ_JAPEMI010000003.1, from coordinate 151,095 downwards.
GCGTGTATTTCCGCTCGGCCGTCGCCTCGTCGGACCACCAGCCGCGCATGATGGTGCGGGCTCCGATCGTCAGGGTCAGGTGATAGCGGTCCACGGCGGCGGACTACGACGTCCTCCATTCGGCCCATAGGGGTTGCTGTGGTGTGGAGGTGGGGGTGAGCTGTCAGTGCGCCCGGCGATGGTCACGGGCGCAAGGAGGGGCGTCCCCCGCCGAATGAGCGGGACCAGCCTCCCACCGACGAGACTTGGAGAGTTCATGCCGTACAAGCAGGGACAGCGCGTGGAGTACCGGAACCAGCAAGGCCAGCAGGCGCAGGGTCTGATCGAGCGTGCCGAGGGCAGCGGGCAACAGACTAAGTACACCGTCAAGAACGAGAAGAACATGCAAGAAGAGCTGGTCCCGGAATCCAAGATCGAGCGGCAGCTGTAGTAACGGCCCTGCCGACGCGGCCGCCGTTGCACCGACCGAAGGTGCAACGGCGGCTGCTCGTGTTTCACCGCAGCTGGATCAGGGCCGCTACGACTCGTCGGCCACAATGGTCAGGTCGACGCCCGCTTCGTGGGCTGCCTGCCGCAGAACGGCCAGTGTGTCCGCGAGCGGTGCACGAGGGCCGCCGCGCGGGGTGGTGGCGATGAGGCAGGGCATGCAGCGGTCCAGCCAGCGGCGGCCGCACCCGGGCGCGGTGACGACCCCGGTTGCTCTCGCGGGCTAGCCGCAGCGCACGCACGGATGGCTGCCGTCGAGCCGCTCGGCTCCGGCGCTCTGGCGCGGTGACCATGGTGGGGCGGGGTCAAGCTGTGACGGGGCGACGCCGAGGGATCGCAGCAGGTCAGCGTCGGACATGCGGCTCTCCCTTCTGTCGGTTTCTGTGACGATACGCCGCCCGATGCTACTCAAGCGCCCGGCGTAGACTCGAACGCATGTGCGATCTTCCGCCTGATCTGCCTCGGCTTCTTACCCTGCGGACCTGGTATGCGATGTGGGTGGACCGCATCGACGAGGCGATCGCGGCGGCCGAGCAGCGGGAGAGAGAGCGGCAGCAGGGCGAGGTGCGACGGCCGCCGACGCCGGACTGGGTCGAGCTCAGCATCGGTGTAGGCACGCGGCCGATCGAAGTCCACGTGGGCGGGTGCTACTTGGCGGGGAAACGCCAGCGGGTCATCACCCGGGAGCAAGCCCTCGTCGCCCTCGCCGACGGGATGCGGGCCTGCATCCACTGCCGACCCGACACTGAGCTTGGGGTGCTCGGGTAGGTGGTCCGGCGGCGGTCCAGTCGAAGGGACATCTGAGCCACCACCGGTAACCCGATCGTCACGCCGGGCCGAGACACGTGCACCTGGGCGAGTCGGATGCGTCCGCGGTTACCTCGGGCCGGGGAGCTGTCCGCGCACAGCCCTACGCTCGAACATATGAGCACTCCTCCGCCCTCTGAGGGGCTTTCGCTTGCCGCCGTCGCCCCCCATCGTCGAGACGCGGATCCTCGCGGACACTGTCGAGATCTTCCGCCCCTGGGAGCCGGTTCTTGACCCGGACTCCGGCGAGTACCACCCCGGCCCGGACACGATCGTCTACACGGGGGCCGGTGCGATCTTCGCGTCCGGCGGTCCCGGCCTGGTCCTTTCTCTGGAAGGACAGGCGTACGCCGACGACGCCGCTGGACGTACCGCTCGCGTCGCGTGAGGACCACGTGCGCGTCACCGTTGCCACGCAGGACCCGGGCCTGATGAACCGCGTGTAGCGGGTCCTGGACATCTCCGACGCCAACAGCCTTGCCGTCGTCCGCACCACGTGGCTGGACGAGTCCACCCAGACCACCGGGGCCTGAGCCGGTGCCACTGGATCTTTCGCAGGCCAGGGCTGACCTGGAGGCGCAGCTGACCGACACGGTGCGGATCTCCCGCACTGCTGGGCAGCCCGTCCTGGACCCACCCGGTGACCGGGGAGCCCCGGGAGCCCGGCCAGACCCTGACCACCGTGGTGTACCAGGGTCCGGGTGCGGTGCTGTCCACGCACGGGCAGATCGTCCTGGGCCAGGTCCTCGGCCAGGACTGGCTGTCCGAGGGCTCCGCCTGGTACCGGCTCGTGACGCCCGTGTCGGCGCCGGTCGCGCTGATCGGCGACCTGGTGGAGGTCGTCTCCGAGACGGGCGGCCTGGCCGGCCGCATCTGGCTCGCCGACGACGTCACCGAGGCGTCCACGGTGGAGATCTGCCGCTCCACCAGGCTGATGGAACGCATCACCACCGCGTCCAGCGCCATCTGACCCCATGGCCTCTTGGCGGCCTCGCGCAACCCTGCGCGGGGCCGCAGCGCTGTTGTCCTGTGCCATCGGAAGTGAGCTGTCGATGAAGCTGTGACCTGGGTGGTGCGGCTTCGGTGAGACGAGCTGAGTGGAGAGCGTGTCGGCGCAGATGCTCCATTCCGCGCGGCGTTTTGCCGCGTGTCATTGAACCTGCGCCGTATTGCCCTTCCTCCTGGGCCGGGGAGGCCACTCAACGCGTAGCGGCGTCGGCGAGGATTGCCTGAAGACGTGCTCGGCATTCGGCGACGAAGGCGGGGAAGGTGTCCCAGTAGTAGGAGATCCCACTGACGCCCACTGCGACCGCCCAGGCGCGGGCGCGGGTCCAGGTCAGATCATCGAGGTTCAAGGTGTCCCAATAGGCCTGTCGGGCTTGTGGTGGCAAGTCCCAGACTGTGGAGTGCTCGGCGTCGGGAAAGCCGACCGAGAGTCCTCCGAAGTCGATAACTGCGTGGAGCTTGCCTTCCCGGACCAAGAGGTTGGTCGGCTTGAGGTCGCCGTGGAGCCACACATGAGGCCCGGAGAGCTCGGGCAGTGCGAGCGCGGCTCGCCACAACTGTTCCAGAGTGTCAACGTCGAGCTCAGAACCCACCGTGGTGCGGCAGTCGTTGAGACACCTAGTGATCCATTGGTCGCACGGCTCCAGGCTGCCTCCGCGGTACCAGCTGAGGCCGTCCGTGCGGGTCGCTCCCATGAGGTCGATGCGGTGGAGTTCCCTCACGATCGCCGCCAGGTCCGCTCCGAAGGCGGCCCAGTCCCGGACGGTGTCCGGGCTGGCTTCGTCACCGTCAATCCAGCGGTAGACCGACCAGACCATTGGGAAGGCATCGGTGGGCGTCCCGGCATGGACGGGCTCGGGAATCGGGCAGGCAAGGTGGCGGGCCAGGCGAGGAAGCCATTCCTGTTCCTTCCGCACGGACTGCCCGTTGTCGGCGGTTCGTGGAAGTCGCACGAGCAGGTCATGGCCCAGCCGATACATGGTGTTGTCGGTGCCCGCGCCTGCGGGCGACAACGGTAGGCCAGCCCACTCTGGGCGCTGTGCCTTCAGTAGTGCTCGGACTAGCGTCTCGTCGACTGGGATCTCATTCTCGTGAAGCGTCACGTCGGAAGTCTCGTCGCCAGATGGAACGGGAAGCCAATGACTTTTCGTCCCGAACGAGGCAGGTTCACTGAGACGTAGGCGCGCCCGACCGGGAGGCGAAGCAGGCCACAGAGCGGATTCAGTGAAATTGCGGCTCAAGGTCGTCCAGCCTCGCCGGCATCGGAACAGCTGGCGTGAGACGGGACAGCTGTCCGCGCCCCTTCGTAGGCTGAAGCCCGCCGGCGGCGAAGTACCCGGACAAGCCGCAATTGGTCAAGCAGCTGGTCACCACGGCCGGCCGGAAGGCAGCAAAGCCGGTGCAATGGCGTGAGGGCTCCCGGCCCGGCACCGGCCGCAGTGGCTTCAAGCGGATGTATTCGCGGTTTGTGGTCTCGCGGATTCGGCCTGCCGGACGCGAGACCCGGCAGGCGGCCGAGGGGCCGCAGCTACCGGAGTGCTGGCCGCGTGGCTGCGCGGGTGCGGGGAACGCCTCGGCCAGCAGTCTTGGTACTCCGTGCAGCAGCATGGCGGAAGTGGGCTGAGCGGGAGCGTTCATGGCGCCATCTTGAACGTCCCGATGCAAGCAGTGTTGCTGTCCACTACGTGGTGGCTCTGAACGTACAGTCGATGGGTTCCGGTGGGTGATCAAAGTGAAGGAATGGACAAAGGGAGTTCCATTGTTGGGGAACTCCGGGAAGCCGGAACGCACAAGTGCACAAACCCGGCTGACGGGCTGACAGGGAATGGGGGCGGCCGGTGGCGTGGCTGACGAGGATCACGGCGGACGAGCAAGTCGAGTACCGGCTGCGGGAGCAGGCCGGGTGCTCGGTGGTGGAGGCGCCAGCCGCTGAGACCGTCGTGCTGGAGGGGGCCGGGGGCGAGGCGGTCGACCACCGGCTGCGGACCGAGGGCGACGCCGCGCTCGTGTGGATTGGCACGGGCCTGTCGACGGTCGGTCTGGTCGATGGGGCGGTGCTGGACGAGGAGGGCAAGAACGCCGCCCGCCGGTTAATGAACGGGTGCCACCCGGCGACTGGGGCCCGGCTGATCCGCTCGCGCACGTCGGCCCGCGCGCACGAGAAAGCGAAGCTGACCACCGCCCGGTTGACCGAGGCGATCGAGGCAGCGGCCGCGAAGCGGGATGTGGAGCGCTGGCAGGTCCGGAAGAAGGCCGGACGGTCGGAGGACCCGAGCCTGGTCGTGATCGACACGCAGAGCGTCCACGCGGCGGTGAACGTGCCCGCGACCACGACCGGGAAGGACGCGGCCAAGAAGGTTCCGGGCCGCAAGCGCGGCTTGGCGGTCGACGTCCTCGGCCTGGTCATCGCCGTCACCGTGCTGGCCGCCAGCGCCCACGACAACGCGTTCGGCATCGCCCTGCTCGGCCAGGTCGCCCCCATCGGCACCATCAAGAAGGCCCTGGTGGACCAGGGCTTCAAGAAGGCCGTCGTCGAGCACGGCACCACGGTCGGCATCGACGTCGAGATCGTCGAACGCAACCCCACGGACAAGGGCACCGGCTTCGTCCCGCAGGCCAAGCGGTGGACCGTGGAGCAGACGCTCGGCATCCTCATGCTGTTCCGGCGGCTCGTGCGGGACTACGAGAGCAGGTCGGCATCCTCCGAGTCCCGGGTGCGCTGGGCCATGATCGACGTAATAGCGCGCCGGCTCACCGGCCAGACGACACCCACCTGGCGCGGGTGACCCCGTGGACGCTCAGGTCACGCCGCTCTTGGAGCGGATGACGCACGCGAACGCGAACTCGTCGGCGATGCGGGGCAGATCCGCGCGCAGATGGACGAGCTCACCGCGCGTCTGCGTGAACTCGACGAGGAAATCGGGAACCTGGCGGTGACCCGTAAGACCCTCCTCGCCCTCCCGCCGGCGGCCCCGGAGCCGACCGAGGAGCCGCCCGTCCTGCCGAACCACCCGGCCTACCAGCAGATCCTCAACGCCTTCGCCGAGACTCCTGGGCCGAAGCGCGCCCGCGACCTGTGCCAGGTCCTGGACCTCCCGCTCACGCCGAAGACCATCGAGAGCGCCCGGCACAAGCTCAAGCGTCTGGTCAGCCTGGGCGTCCTTACGGAGACCGAACCGGGCCTGTTCGCCCAGCGCCGCCCGTAGCTGCCCTCCGCTCCGAACCACCCGTCCATCACGGCCGCCGCATTCGTCATCCGGCTCACGACGCGATCGCTAGTGACCCGTCGTGCGGAGCCACCGCATCGTTGTGACGAGCTCTTCGCCGAAGTCCTCGCAATGCGCGAGCAACTCGCGACCGGTGGACGAGTCCAGCAGCCCTGCGGACTCGGGGAGAGCCCGGAGAACACCGTGGCAGGCGGACTCGACAGCGAAATTTCGTGACCCGAAATAGCCCTCGCTCGCCCGGTCCGCCAGGTCGGCGAGGTACTGGCGGTGGGCTTCCTCCGAGGGGTGGGAGTAGAACGAGCCCTCGACGAGGTCGTCGAGGTAGTTCGCCAGGCCGGCCGAGGATTCGACCACTCGCTCTGCTTCGTCCACGCCAGGCTTGTCCAGCAACTCTCCGAAAGCCAGCAGGCTGCTGATGGTCTCCAGTTGGAAGAGCTGGACCGTGTCCGGGTCCACTTCAGACGTGAAGAGCGGGGCGGTGCACAGCTCGGCGATTGCTCGCCGGTATGCGCGATCCGACTGTTCACCAGCAGGTGATGCTGCCAGTCGGAACAGCGACTCCAGCACAGTCTGATCGACGCCCCACTCTGCATCGAGCTCGAACGCGAGTACTGGCGCACGCCACCGCCACAGGGCCAGGACGGCAGCCTGACGCTGGTAGGCGGGCTTCAGGTCCACCAACCGCTCGATCTGCACCACGTCCTTGAGCCGACCCTTCTGATCTACCGATCCTCACCTGACCCCTTCACCACGGGACACTGTAGAAGCCGCCGAAGGACCAAGCGATCGCCTGGACAGCGCCTCTCCGAGTCAACGCCAGAATCGGGCATACCGGTTCAGAATGTCCTCTCAGTGGGCGTTTAGTGATCGCATGTGGTGTTATGCCGCTCCTGCGGTCCATGGCCTTTGATGAGATTTGCGCTCGATGTGGAGCTTCAAGACCTCCCAGGCTCCAGCCTCGGCGCCCAATCACTCCGTGTCTCGGACCCAGATTCCGTCTGGTCTATGAACGTCATAGAAACGCCCTACTCGTCAATTGGACCGGCGGGCCGCGCCGCGTCGGCCGGCGTCAGCCCGCGTTCGTCAACTCCCAGACGGACACGGTCGTCCGGTCCTCGGACACCGTGTACCAGGTGCCGTTCCCCGCCACTCGGGCCGGTCCTGTGGCCAGGTGAGGGTAGGTGATCCCGCCGCGCAGGGTCATGTCGCCCGTGGACACCAGCCAGTGCCGGGCCGGGCCGTGTCCCGCGTCGCTCCCCGCCGTGCACGCTCCGGCCAGGGATGTAGAGCAGTTTCTGCCCGTGGTTGACCAGCAGGGCGATCCAGAGGGCGGCGCCGCCGGCGTTCAGGTCCACCGCCCAGGTCACCGGGCTTCCGTCGGCGAAGTCCAGGACATCGCCCAGGAGTTGGAGGAGCTCGGTCTCGTCGTTCGCCACCCGGCGCGAGATCACCTTGGTGCCGTCTTCGTCGATCACGGTGCAGTGGTGTTCCTTGCCCGCGTCTGTCCCTGCCCACAGTTCGGGCACCGAACCTCCTTCGTCGTGTCCTTGTGCTGTCCCAGCAGACGACCTCGCTGTCACGTCCATACGAGCGATTCGGTTCGCGCATCCCAATCAGCAGTCGAGTCGTCGCGGGGTGCCGGGCGGCCAATCCCTGCAAGCCACACCAGCGGCAAAATCATGGCAGCCATACCTGGCACCCCCTGGGTGTCCCGATCTTACGAATGAGCAGGATCAGCCCAGAACCAAGGTATGGAGATCATGGAAATCTTCGAGGCTCTCGATGCCGCCGGATGCGCGCATTCGGCGGCTGCGCTGGCGGGGGTTGATCCGAAGACCGTGCGTCGGTACGCCCAAATGAGGGGCGCGGGCCGGCCGGTCGGCGGCCCCGTCGCGCGACCGAAGCTGATCGACCCGTTCATCCCGAAGATCGAGGAGTGGGTCGACCGCTCGCAGGGCACGGTGCGGGCCGACAAGCTCCACGAACGCCTGGAACTGCTGGGATTCACCGGCGACGAGCGCACGACCCGGCGAGCGGTGGCCAAGGCCAAGGAACGCTGGCGGGCCGGACACCGCCGTACCTATCGGCCATGGATCACCGAGCCCGGTCTCTGGGTGCAGTTCGACTGGGGCTGGGGCCCGAAAGTTCCTGGTCCGGGCGGTGGAAGCGAGCGCGAGACGTTGCTGTTCTGCGCGTGGCTGGCCTGGTCGCGATTCCGGGTGGTCATCCCGGTCTGGGACCGGACCCTGCCCACGGTGATCTCGTGCATCGACTCTACTTTGCGGGCGATCGGCGGGGCACCGACGTATGTGCTGACCGACAACGAGAAGACGATGACCATCGACCGGGTCGCCGGAATCGCGGTCCGCCATCCTCAAGTCGTCTCCGCAGGGCGGCATTACGGCCTGCAAGTACATACGTGTGTGCCCTTCGACCTCGAGTCCAAGGGCGGCTCGGAGGCCACCGTCCGCATCGCGAAGGCGGACCTGATCCCCACATCCGCGAACCTGCGGGAGAAGTACGGCAGCTTCGCCGAGCTCCGCGGGGCGTGCGCGGTCTTCTGCCAGCAGGTCAACACTCGCGTCCACCGCGAGACCGGCAAGACCCCGGCCTCCATGCTGGACGTCGAGCGGACCCGGCTGCATCAGCTGCCCGAGGCCCCGCACACCCTCGCGCTCGGCGAGTCCCGCCAGGTGCTGCGGGACCAGACCATCCGCTTCGATTCCGTGCGCTATTCGACCCCGCCGGGCCTGGTCGGCCAGGAGGCTTGGGTCCGCGCGGACGGCGAGGAACTCGTCGTTGTGGTGGACCTGTCCCTGGCCGGATCCGCCGCCTACACCAGCCAAGGCACCTCATAAACAGCAGACGAAACGCAGACGTAACCGAACGAGCCCAGAAGCAACGGCGAATTCACGCACCCGGCAACCCCTCATGACAATCACCGGAACCGCATCGTCGCAGGTGACGCGGCGGAACGCGGGGGGCCCATCGCGTTACAGCGTGGTACTGCACCCCGCGTCGGGTAACTCCTAGTGTCAGCCGTCAAGTGGCCGAGAGTTCATCTTCGGGCCTCTCCGTTCACCGCGATTCCGGAGGGAAACCAATGAGTCGAGTAGTGCGCGCCGCGCTGGTGCAGACGAAGTGGACCGGCGACATGGAGTCGATGATCGACCTGCATGAGCAGTACGCCCGGGAGGCGGCCGCCCAGGGTGCGCAGATCATCGGTTTCCAGGAGGTCTTCAACGCCCCGTACTTCTGCCAGGTGCAGGAAGCCGAGCACTACAAGTGGGCCGAGCCGGTGCCGGACGGCCCGACGATCGTACGGATGCAGGCGCTGGCCAAGGAACTCAACATGGTCATCGTGGTGCCGGTGTACGAGGTGGAGCAGGCGGGCTTCTACTACAACACCGCCGCCGTGATCGACGCGGACGGCAGCTACCTCGGCAAGTACCGCAAGCACCACATCCCGCAGGTGAAGGGCTTTTGGGAGAAGTACTACTTCAAGCCGGGCAATCTGGGCTGGCCGGTGTTCGACACCGCCGTGGGCAAGGTCGGCGTGTACATCTGCTACGACCGGCACTTCCCGGAGGGCTGGCGGGCGCTTGGCCTGGCGGGCGCGGAGATCGTGTACAACCCGTCGGCGACGAGCCGCGGCCTGTCGGCGTACCTGTGGCAGCTGGAGCAGCCGGCGGCCGCCGTGGCGAACGAGTACTTCGTGGCGGCCATCAACCGGGTGGGCGTGGAGGAGTACGGGGACAACGACTTCTACGGCACGTCGTACTTCGTGGACCCGCGCGGGCAGTTCGTCGGCGATGTGGCCTCGGACAAGGAAGAGGAACTGGTCGTCCGCGACCTGGACTTCGGGAAGATCGAAGAGGTTCGGCAGCAGTGGGCCTTCTACCGTGACCGTCGTCCGGACGCCTACGGACCGCTGACCGAGGCCTGAGGGAAGGACGGGGTCTCCCAGTGAGCCGAACCCTGATCCGCGGCGGGCTTGTGATCACCGCCGCCGAGGAAATCCACGCCGACGTCCTTGTCGAGGGTGAGAAGGTCGTCGCTCTGGCTGCCACGGGCAGCACCGTCGCCGAGGGCTGGACGGCCGAGACCGTGATCGACGCGACGGGCAAGTACGTCATCCCGGGCGGCATCGACGCGCACACCCACATGGAGCTGCCGTTCGGCGGCACCGCCGCCTCGGACACCTTCGAGACCGGCAGCCGGGCCGCCGCGTGGGGCGGTACGACGACGATCGTGGACTTCGCGGTGCAGGCGGTCGGCGAGAGCCTGCGCAGCGGCCTCGACACCTGGCACGCCAAGGCGGAGGGCAACTGCGCGATCGACTACGCCTTCCACATGATCATGTCGGACGTCACCGAGAACAGCCTCAAGGAGATGGATCTCCTCGTCGACGAGGGCGTGACCTCCTTCAAGCTGTTCATGGCCTACCCGGGCGTCTTCTACAGCGACGACGGCAAGATCCTGCGGGCGATGCAGCGCGGCGCCGACAACGGCGGGCTCGTCATGATGCACGCCGAGAACGGCATCGCCATCGACGTCCTGGTCGAACAGGCCCTGGCAGCCGGCAAGACCGACCCCCGCTACCACGGCGAGGTCCGCAAGGAGCTGCTGGAGGCCGAGGCCACGCACCGGGCCATCAAGCTGGCCGAGGTGGCCGGTTCGCCGCTGTACGTCGTACACGTGTCGGCCGCGTCGGCCGTCGCCGAGCTGGCGCAGGCCCGCGACCGGGGGCTGAACGTCTTCGGCGAGACCTGCCCGCAGTACCTGTTCCTGTCCACGGACAACCTGGCTGAGCCGGACTTCGAGGGCTCCAAGTACGTCTGCTCCACCCCGCTCCGCCCCAAGGAGCACCAGGCCGAGCTGTGGAAGGGCCTGCGGACCAACGACCTCCAGGTCGTCTCGACCGACCACTGCCCCTTCTGCTTCAGTGGCCAGAAGGAGCTGGGGCGGGGCGACTTCTCCAAGATCCCCAACGGCCTCCCCGGCGTCGAGAACCGGATGGACCTGCTCCACCAGGCGGTCATCGACGGCCACATCTCCCGCCGCCGCTGGATCGATATCGCCTGCGCGAGCCCGGCCCGGATGTTCGGGCTCTATCCCCGCAAGGGGACGATCGCGCCGGGCGCGGATGCCGACATCGTCATCTACGACCCGAATGCCGAGCAGGTGATCTCGGCCGAGACGCACCACATGAACGTCGACTACTCGGCGTACGAGGGCAAGCAGGTGCGCGGCAAGTCCGAGACGGTGCTGTCACGCGGCACCGTGATCATCGACCAGGACCGTTATCTCGGGCGGGCCGGACACGGCCAGTACCAGACCCGCGAGACCTGTCAGTACCTCATCTAGGGAGCAGAGCAATGGATTTCGGTCTCGTACTCCAGACGGACCCACCGGCCTCGGGTGTCGTCGAGCTGATGAAGCGCGCGGAAGGCCAGGGGTTCACCTATGGCTGGACCTTCGACTCGGCCGTGCTGTGGCAGGAGCCGTTCGTCATCTACAGCCAGATCCTGGCCCAGACGGAACGCATGATTATCGGCCCGATGGTCACCAACCCCGGCACGCGCACGTGGGAGGTCACCGCCTCCACCTTCGCGACGCTGAACGACATGTTCGGCAACCGGACGGTCTGCGGCATCGGCCGCGGCGACTCGGCGATGCGGGTGGCCGGGCGCAAGCCCAACACGCTGGCCCGGATCGAGGAGGCCATGCACGTCATCCGCGAGCTCGGGGAGGGCCGCGAGGCCGACCTCGGCAGCGGCACGGCGATCAAGTTCCCGTGGATCAGGGAGGGCGCGCAGCTGCCGGTGTGGATGGCCGCGTACGGGCCCAAGGCCCTTGCCATGACCGGCGAGAAGGCCGACGGCTTCATCCTGCAGCTGGCCGACCTCTACCTCACCGAGTGGATGGTCAAGACGGTCAAGGACGCGGCGGTGGCGGCCGGGCGCAATCAGGAGGACGTCAAGATCTGCGTCGCCGCGCCCGCGTATGTCACCGAGGACGACTCCCCCGAGGCGCTCGCCCACGCCCGTGACCAGTGCCGCTGGTTCGGCGGGATGGTCGGCAACCATGTGGCCGACCTGGTGAGCAAGTACGGCCAGTCCTCCTCGATGGTTCCGGAGGAGCTGACGGATTACATCAAGGCCCGTCAGGGGTACGACTACTCGCACCACGGCCGCACAGGGAACCCGGACACCGCGTTCGTCCCGGACGAGATCGTGGACCGCTTCTGCCTGATCGGCACCGCCGAGCAGCACATCGAGAAGCTCAACGCGCTCAAGGCCCTGGGCGTGGACCAGTTCGCGCTCTACAACATGCAGGACGCCAAGGAGTCGACCATCGACGTCTACGGCACGACGGTCATCCCGGCCGTCAACGGCTGACCCCAGCCCCTCTCACCCGCCACCCGCACGGCAAACGTTCGACCCAGCCACGTCCCCCGCCTCGAACGAAGGGGCTGTCGCCCATGACTGCCACCGCTCCATCCGCCGCTGAGAGAACCCAGGCCGACGGCCGCGTCGAGCTCCCCGCCGACGCGGTCCCGTCCGGCCCCTACGCGAACGAGGACCTGCTCCCCGTCCCGCTCGCCCAACGCAAGTGGACCACCTACAACTTCGCCGCCCTCTGGGTCGGCATGGCCCACAACATCGCCTCCTGGACCCTGGCCTCCGGTCTTGTCGCACTCGGCATGGACTGGAAGCAGGCGGTCCTGACGATCGCCCTGGCGAACGTCATCGTGCTGGTGCCGATGCTGCTGACCGGCCACGCCGGTCCGAAGTACGGCATCCCGTTCCCCGTCTTCGCCCGCGCGGCCTTCGGCATCCGCGGCGCCAACCTCCCCGCTCTGGTCCGCGCCGCTGTCGCCTGCGCCTGGTTCGGCATCCAGACGTGGATCGGCGGCTCCGGCATCTTCCTGCTGGCCGGCAAGCTGTTCGGTGACTGGTGGTCCGGTGCCGGGCTGGTCGGCGGTTATCCGTGGACCCAGTGGCTGTCGTTCGTCATCTTCTGGGCGATACAGATCGCGATCATCGTGCGCGGTATGGAGACGGTCCGCCGTTTCGAGAACTGGGCGGCGCCCTTCGTCATCGTCGGCGCCATCGCCCTGCTGGTGTGGATCAGCGTCAAGGCGGGCGGCTTCGGCACCCTGCTGGACCAGCCGTCCGCGCTGGGTTGGGGCAGCGGCTTCTGGAAGGTCTTCTTCCCGTCCCTGATGGGCATGATCGGCTTCTGGTCGACCCTGTCGCTGAACATCCCCGACTTCACCCGCTACGCTTCCACTCAGAAGGCGCAGCTGTGGGGTCAGTCGCTGGGCCTGCCGACCACCATGACCGCCTTCGCCCTGCTGTCGGTCCTGGTCACCTCCGGCTCCCAGGCCGTCTACCACACCGCTATCTGGGACCCGGTCGCGCTGGCCGCCAAGCTCGACAACTGGGCCGGAATCCTCTTCGCCCTGGTCACCGTGCTGGTCGCCACCCTGTCGGTGAACATCGCGGCGAACACCGTCTCGCCGGCCTTCGACCTGTCGAACATCGCGCCGCGGCTGATCAGCTTCCGTACCGGTGCGCTGATCACGGCCTTCGCCGGTGTGATCATCTTCCCCTGGAAGCTGATCTCCAGCCCCGAGGCATACATCTTCACCTGGCTCGGCACGGTCGGCGGCATGCTCGGCACCGTGGCCGGCATCCTGATCGCCGATTACTGGATCATCCGGCGCACCAAGCTCGATCTGGAGGACCTGTACAAGGCCGGAGGCCGCTACTGGTACGACGGCGGCTGGAACTGGCGGGCGCTGGTCGCCTTCGTCGTCGGCGGTGTGCTGGCCATCGGCGGCTCGTACTCCAACGTCGTCAAGGGTGTGAAGCAGGGGCCCTTCCCGGCCGACGGGCTGATCCCCTTCCTCAAGCCGCTCGCGGACTACGGCTGGGCGGTGGGCCTGGCCGCGTCGCTCATCGTGTTCTACCTGCTGACCCTGCTCGCCCCGGACAGCAAGAGCGCCGAGGACGTCACCGAGAGCATCAAGGCCTGAGCAAAGCGGGTGCGGCGGGGCGCGGGTCAGCGGTAGGACCCGGGCCCCGCCGCACGCTGTGCCTCGTGGGCGAGCAGGGCGACGTAGAGCGAGGTGAGCTGCTCCCAGTCGTCCAGTTCGATACCGAGGAGCGATTCGATGCTTTGCAGCCTCCGGTAGAGGGCCGGGCGGCTGACGTGGTGCATCTGCGCGGCAAGCGATTTGTTGCGGCCGGTGTCGAGGTAGGTGCGCAGGACGTCGAGCAGGTCGGGGTTCTGCAGCAGCGGGCCAAGTTCGCGCTCGATGAAGGCCTGGAGTTCCGGCTCTTCGCGCAGCAGCCGTACGAGGCCGCGCAGCCTCACGTCGCGCAGCCGCGCCACCGGGGCCGCCGGGGGCCCGGCTACCGCCGCGTCGGCGACATGCACGGCCTCGACGAAGGACCGGCGTACCTCGTCCAGCTCCGAGCAGCCGAACCCCGCCCCCGCGACCCCCGCCCGGTCGCTCGCCTTCAGCCCCTCGTGCACCTGCACCGCGAACCGGTGCACGGCGGCGTCGGCGTCCTGGTCGCACGGGATGCTCAGCAGCACGGCCGTGCCCGCCGCGCCGATCCGCGCCACCAGCCCGGAGACGCCGGGCTGCTCGGCCAGTACACGGTCGACAAGCTCGGGCATATCGTCCCGTGCGTCGGGGCCGTGGCCGAGGAGCCGTACGACGACGGGCACGAAGGTGCGCCGGTTGACCGGCAGCCCGGCAGCCCTGACCCGGGTGAGCAGCTGCTCGGGGCGGGCTGCTCCGGAGGCGAGGTCGAGGAGGAGCGACTCGGCGGCCTGGTCCTCCCAGCCCCGGTCGAGGTCGCCGAGCAGGCGGTGCATGACCAGGGCCTCGGCGGCGCGGGCTGCCAGCACCTGGCCGAACTCCTCGGAGCCCTGGTAGCCGAAGAGCACCAGGCGGCCCCACTGCCTTCCGCGCGCCTCCAGCGAAGCCACGATCCAGCCGTCGGGACCGACCGTGACCGGCCCGCTGCCGGACAGTCCCGCCACCTGCCTGGAGACCCGGTCCCAGTCACGGAGGAGTTCGCTCAGCGAGCCCTTGTCGCCGGCCGAGGCGAGCACCCGCTGCGCCAGGTTGACCAGGACGGCCGGGCAGCCGCTGTAGGAGGCGATCTCGTCGAGCACCTGTTGCAGTTTCGCCCCCGATACGTTGAGGGTGGTCAGCGAGGACCTGACGCGGTCGGAGAGGTCGAGGGCGGCGAACCTGCCGTGCGCCAGCCGTGAGTGCACCTCCTCGGTCAGCCGCGCGAAGGGCGCGGGCCGGTGCAGCACGATCAGCGGCACGCCGCAGCGCTCGGCGGCCCGGCGCATGGGCTCCGGCGTGGTCCGGAAGGCCCTGCCGAGGCCCAGGACGACCGCCGACACGTCGGCCCGCTGCATCGACTCGACGTATTCCCGCTGGGCCCGCTCGTCCCCCGCCAGCAGCAGGCCGGTGGTGAGCACCATCTCCCCGCCGTTCAGCATCACGCCGACGTCCAGCGCTTCGGCCACATGCAACCACCGCACCGTCCGGTGCAGATGGGCCGCGCCCGCCACGACCTCCGCGCCCCAGGGCGCCACGAGATCCAGGTCGAGTACGTCACGCACGGTGAGCCGCCCCACCGCGGACTGCGGCGGGATGGCCGGTATCTGGTCGCTCAAAGCGGTATGCCTGTCGCTCGTGCTGCCCCCGGGTGGAGTGTATGCCGTCGGCGAGTGAACCGAAGTGGCTGAGCGGACTATCGCTGACCAGACCTGAAGTGCTGGGCAGGCGCCTTCTACGCAGCCGTGCAGGTGTCAGATCCAGGTGCCTTTCAGTGCGCGGCGGTCGCCGGTGAGGGCGTAGCGGTGTGTGGCGAGGATGGTTTCCAGATCGCAGCCGATGTCGTCCGCGTATGGGGCGAGGACCGTGTCGGCGGCTTCCTGATCGGACAGGTAGGCCGGGGCGAGCTTGAGAGGGGTCTGGCCCAGCTTTCCGCCGGCCGCGACCATCTCGTCGACCAGGCGCTGTACCGCTGTCGTGTCAGTGGGGTGCCGCTCTGTGTCAGTGAGCGCCCGTTCCAGAGCATCGTCGCTGTCCTCGGCAGGGGTGTTGTCGGCTGCGGGAAAGAGTGGGCCTTGGCGGAGCTCGTCGACGGCCTGGGCCACGATGGCGCGGACCGCCGGCGCCTCAAGTTGCCCCGCCCTACGGGCGGCTGTGCGTATCCCGCCTGCCAGCCACTCCGACTTCCCAGCCCAACGGACGAGGAACGAAGAGCCTGCCAAGGCCACGCACGAGGGGTGCTCTTCAAACCCAGCTCTCAGTCCTGGCCAAGTCCCGGGCCGAACTGGCGGCACGTTCAGGATCGGACCCCACTATGCACATTGGCTATTTCACCTCCCGAGCCGGTACCCGCCGCCTAGCCTTTTCGGCATGCCAGACAAAGCACGACAGCGACCCACACGCGACTACGACACCCCCCGTTGGGAGGACGAAGGCCCTCTCCTCCCCGGCAACCGCTCAAAGGACTTTCTGCGCAACGGGATAGAGAAGGGCACCGGCCGCCGGGGCGTGGTCAAGCACATTCAGGAGCGCATCAGCAATCAGCGCAGACAGCGCTTCTACAACGAAGCACTGTTCATGCAGAAGGCGAGTGGCACGCCGGGCATCCTGCCCGTGTGGGACGTCGACGACGTCAACAGCAGCCAGCCCCGGTGGTACGTCATGCCCCCCGCCAGACTCCTGGATGACGCTCTGGGAGACGACGCGACGCTGCTGGACGTGGTCACGCACATTACGACCCTTGCCGGGACGCTGGCCGCCCTGGCGGACCGAGACACCTTCCACCGTGACATCAAGCCTGCCAACCTCTTCTGGTACGACGACGCACCCGCACTCGGTGACTTCGGAATCGCGGCCATTGCAGGCATGCCGGCCGGACTTACTGATCATTTCAGAATGAGATTCGGAGTCGTCTCAAGCAGATGATGCTGCAGGCGAGTTCGAGTAGGCCCTGATGTAGGTCGGCGCGTATCTCGTAGCGAGTACGAAGGCGCTTGAACTGATGAAGCCAGGCGAAGGTGCGCTCTACGACCCACCGGGTCTTGCCCAAGCCGGAGCCATGCGGGGCACCACGGCGGGCGATCTTCGGAGTTATCCCTCGGTGCCGGAGGAGTCGCCGGTACTTGTCGAAGTCGTAGCCGCGGTCGGCGAACAGGCGCCGGGGGCGGTGGCGCGGCCGTCCGCGCAGGCCACGAATGCGGGGGATGGCATCGACGAGCGGCATCAGCTGGGTGACATCGTGCCGGTTGCCGCCGGTCAGTGACACCGCGAGCGGTGTGCCGTGCTGGTCGACGATGACGTGGTGCTTGCTGCCGGGGCGGCCCCGGTCGACGGGAGATGGTCCGGTGTGAGTTCCTCCTTTGAGGGCGCGGACGTGCGAGCCGTCGATGGCACAGTCGTCCATCTCCAGCAGCCCGGCCGCCCGCAGCTCGGCAAGGATCTCAGCGTGCAGTCGGGGCCAGACGCCGGCTTCGGTCCAGTCCCGTAGGCGGCGCCAGGCCGTGACCCCGGAGCAACCCACCTCCTGACGTGGCACGTCGCGCCAGGTCACACCTGTGCGCAGGACGAAGATGATGCCTGCCAACGCGATGCGGTCGCATGTCCGGTGTCGTCCTGCATACCGATGCCGCCGCTGTGGACGGGGCGGCAGCATCGGAGCGATGCGCGTCCACAGGTCATCGGGCACAAGATCGCTGTTCACGCCCGAAAGCGTGGCGGAAGATCCCGGTTGAGGTGGACCGATTGGCCCGGCAAACTCGCCTGATGAGTCAGAGCAGACAGCCGGGAGCCTGGGACGGCCCCTTCTATCGAGTCCATACAGAGCATTTCGAGGCCGCGTTCGTACCGAATGCCGGTGAGGATCTGGAGTCCGTGGACAACGTCGACGTCTTCGTCGACCTCCCGGACGGCTCTCGATGGAGCGCGACCATCATCACTCTCGCCCAGGTCGAGCTTGTGATGAAGAAGTGGGCGGCAAGCGGGGAAGCCCTGGGAGGTCGCTACTTCTGGGTCTCGGACGGTCTCATCGTCCGCGATGCCGGTATCAGCAACATGACCCAAGTACTCGTCGGCCTGGTTGAGAACGATGAGTTCGCGCAGGTCCTTCAGCGACTCAACGGCTGACAGGCTCCGGCGGTCACGAGAACCTGATTCTGAAACGATCAGTTACCCGGACCGGCGAGAAACTGGGACCGGCGAACTTCATCGCACCCGAAATGCTCGCCTCGATCAGCGGCGAACACGAGCGCGCCGACGTCTACTCGCTGGCCAAGACTCTCTTCGTCCTCGCACTGCCCAAGGCCGGCCCCTACCCGCCCAACGGCACGCACCGCGCCGACCACGAAGAATTCTCCCTGTGGCAGCACAGCGGCAGCCCTGGACTGGCCCGGCTGCTTCACGTACTGGAGGCCGCGACCCAGCACAGCATCACGGAGCGTTTGAACCGCCCCGGGTTCGGTAGAGAGCTCAGATTGTGGTTGTGACCTGGGGTTTCGTGGCGGTCAGGTAGTAGTTGGTCTCGTACTCGACGGGCGGGATGTGCCCTATTTCACCGTGGAGCCGGCGGTGGCAGTACCAGTCGATCCACTCGGCGGTGGCGAGTTCGACCTGGGAGAGCGTCTTCCATGGACGACCGGGCCTGATCAGCTCGGTTTTGTAGAGCCCGATCGCGGACTCCATCAGGGCGTTGTCGTACGCATCTCCGACCGATCCGATGCTCGCCGCGAGGCCGGCGGCGTGAAGGTGCTCGGCAAGCTTGAAGCTCGTGTATTGGGCGAGTTCAACCGGTCGTTGCAACACCGGGCTGTTGTAGTGAGCGTAGTTGCTCCTCGAAGACCTCGGCTGGTGTCCGCCAACCGAGGGTCTTGCGGGGCCGGTTGTTGATCGCCAGGGCGACGGCTTCGAGGTCTGCGGACGACCACCGGGACAGATCGGTGCCCTTCGGGAAGTACTGACGCAGCAGCCCGTTCGTGTTCTCGTTCGTCGGTCGTTGCCAGGGCGAGTGCGGATCGGCGAAGAACACCTTCGTCCCGGTTTCGACGGCGAACTGGGCGTGGCCAGAGAGTTCCTTTCCGCGGTCCCAGGTGAGGGTTTTGCGCAGCTGCTCGGGCAACTGCGCCATCGATGCCGTAAGCGCCGTGTTCATCGCGATGGCGCCATAGCCCCCGAGCGAGGGACCGTTCTTCACGGGCGGATTCTCGCCCCAGCCCTCGAGCCGAGGCAGGTGCACGAGGAGCGTGGAGCGGCTGCTGCGCTCGACAAGCGTGCCGATCGCGGATCGTCCCGTCCCGATGATCAAATCTCCTTCCCAGTGTCCGGGGACCGCACGGTCCGCAGCCTCGGCGGGGCGTTCACTGAGGACGACCTCCGCGGTGACATGCCCCTGCGGCTTGTTCTGCGACCGGGAACGGGGAGTCCGCAGCGCCCGGCCAGTGCGCAGACATGCGACCAGTTCCCGCTTGAGCGCGCCACGGCCCTCAATGAACAGCGACTGATAGATCGCTTCGTGGCTGATGCGCATGGACTCATCATCGGGGAAGTCGGCACCAAGTCGGTGCGAGATCTGTTCCGGGCTCCACGCCATCGCCCATCGCCTGTCCTGCCGATGCGGCTTGTTCAAGCCCTTCCAGGCGCGGGTCTCAGGCCCGGTGACGATCGTGCCGTCGGGTCGACGGACACTGCCGGCGAGCCGATCCTGCACGTACTCACGCAACCTGTCGTTGCCTACGAGTTTCGCGGTCTTCGGACGCTTCGCGGCCTGCTGCGCCTTCCACTGCGCCACCAGAGCCCGGTAAACCGACTTGCCACTCCGGGTCGCCGCGTTGCGGCGCAGCTCGCGTGAGATCGTGCCCGGGTCGCGTCCGATCCTGCGGGCGATCTCGCGCACGCCGATCTCCTGGGCGCGCAGCAGCGCGATCTCCTCACGCTCGGCGAACGACAGGTAGCGGCCCGTGGGCTCATCCAGGCTGATCGGCGGCATGCCGCCAGCGTGACGGAACCACCGGGATCCGACCGGCCATGAAACGCCAACAGCCACCGCGGCCTCTGCCGTCGTCACTCCCGACGCGATCCGCCGCCAGAAGTCCCGCTGCACCGCACGAGACGGCTCCGGTCGGCCTGGCGAACGCATCGACGGTCGCAACGCCCGATCCGCCGCCCACTGCCGTCGCGCACCCGCAGGCAACTTCGGCACCTTCTTCTCGTCTCGCCCCATCGCGCACCTCCGTGATCAAGGTGTTGCGACGACCAGTTGAATCCGCCTTGCGAGCCGGCATCCGAGTGATGTATCAACTCGCCTTTTGTGTAGGGGATTTGGTCGCGGTCGCGTTGCCAAAGGGCCATCTCCAGGGCGTCCAGGACGAGCTGGGTCTCCTTGGTGGTGGCGACCGACCAGCCGACGATGCGGCGGGAGAAGGTGTCGACGACGAACGCGATGTAGACGACGCCGGACCAGGTCTTGACGTGCGTGAAGTCGGCGACCCAGCAGCGGTTCGGTGCGGCGGCGACGAAGTTCCGGTCCACCAGGTCCGGGGCCCGCTCGACTTGCCCGCCGGGGACCGTGGTGATCACCCGCTTGCCGCGGACCACGCCGGTGATGCCGAGTTCGCGCATGAGGCGTTCGACGGTGCAGCGGGCCACCTCGTGGCCTTGCCGGTTCAGCTCGCGCCAGATCTTTCTGGCCCCGTAGACGCGGTAGTTGGTGGCGAACACCTCGCGGATGACCGGCTTGAGTTCCTCGTCGCGCAGACTGCGGGCCGAGGGCTCGGCCAGGCGTTTGTTATGGGCGTAATAGGTGGAGGGGGCGATCTTGCAGTCGTGCTCGGTGAGCGTCCTGCAGATCGGCTCGACGCCGCCGAAGCGGGCCCGGTGCTCGTCGATGAACGCTACGAGCGTGTGAGTGGCCGGTCGAGCTCGGCCGCGAAGAAACTCGCCGCGGCCTTCAGGATCTCGTTCGCCCGCTTGAGTTCGGCGTTCTCCTTCTTCAACGCCTTGAGCTGGGCGGACTCCTCCGAAGTCGTCCCCGGGCGCTGGCCCGCGTCGATCTCGTGCTGCTTCAGCCAGTTCCGCAGCGTCTCACGGGAACCGATGCCGAGCCTCTCGGCAACCGCCTGGAGAGCAGCCGTCTCGGTCGGATAGCCGTCGCGCACCTCGGCGACCATGCGCACCGCACGACGGCGGAGCTCAAGCGGGTAACGGGAAGGTCGTGCCATGACTCGATCCTTTCACGAAATCGAGTCTCCATCGAACCCGGGGCGGTTCAGTTTGACGATGGCGGAGTTCCACGGCGAGCTGCGTGCCTGGCTTGACCGGTACTCTGCCGACCCCAGCCGCTTTCCCGCACGTGCCTTCCGCCAAGGGGCGTACCGGATGGGTTTCGACGTGATGACCCCAGGCCTCGAGAAACTGCGGCGGGATACCGAACAGACCCGGCACATGATGCTGCCCTGCATCAGGCGGATCGCCGAGGCACTGACCGGCGACACCAGCGCCTGGAGCGAGGAAAGAGACCACACAGGCGACTACGAAGACCGCCCTCAGGAGCTCGGCGACTACGGCTGGGAACCCAACGGCGAGGACGGATTCGTCCCCGACGGCGGAAGTCTCTGGATGGCCACCCACACCCACGACGGCCGCCGCATCGTCCTGCAAGCCGTCCTGGACTACAACGTGTGCTTCACCGCCGAATCCCACCAAGGCGGCGGGCCCTGGACCCTGGAACACCAGTGGGGGCACACCCCCTGGCAACGCCCCCGCATGCCTCAGACCGAAGAACAGGTCAACAAGCTGGCGGACGACGTCGCGCAATGGCTCCTCAAACAGCGCGGCAGCCACGTACCGGAACAGAACCCGCAGCGAAACCAGACGCCCCAGGGCAGTCGGCTGTCATCGCCCTGACCTGGCAGCCCGGCAGTGGGCCCGACCGAAACCGGGCCCGTCGCTCCCGGCCGGCTCTACGACAGGCCCGCCGCACCATGTACGTGGCCGTACGCCTGGGCCATGTGGTCGAGCGCCCGACGTGTGAGGTCCTGGCGCCTCTTGCGCTCCATGGCAGGCGCGGCTGTGATCGTGACCGCCATCTCGGCGCGGTTGCCACGGTCGGTGGGGCCGAGCGGCTGCAGGTCGATGAATGACGCCAGGGCGGGCAGGGGCATGGAGATAGTCGGAGCGGACGCGGAGACAGTCGAGCGGGTTCTCCGGGCCTTGCGGCAGGGCGAACGGTAGCTCGGGGTGTCCCTAGGCGCTCTGATCGACGCGATGTGGGGCCGCGACGCGTCCACCGGTGTCACGTCGGCGAGTCGGCGGACTCTCGTCCGAGACGTCCGGTTGCTGTGGCGGTCGGTGCAGGCGCTCTCGGGGACCAGTGCGCGGGAGCCGACCAGCAGCGTGGTGCACACTGCCCGCGCCCTGCCCGCTCTCTTGAGGCACCAGGGTGCCGTTCGACTAGTTTACGACGCTGGCCTAGGAACCTTGTTCTCCCAAACCTTTCGGGTTCTCCGCGAGCCTCAACACGACCGGGTTGTCGATGCCCTGCTGCTGCGTATCGCGGCCGTTCGCTGCGCCTGCGCTGGCGATATGGGCGCAGCCGCCGCGCTGGCGACCCAAGCCGAGCAGTTCCTGCGAGCGCATCCGGTGCGCGACTACCTTGAGGACGCAGAGAGCGCCTTCGAGACCTGGGTGGGTGTCGCGATGCAAGAACAGTTCGCGGTCGCCCACGAGTTGCTGCACTACCTCGAGGTCGCTGATCCAGCGGCGTTCGCTCGTCTGCGCGCGCAGGTGAGAGAGCGCCTGCACGCGGCGAGCGAGACTCTGGCGGAGAGCTCGGCGCTAGCTACGGCGCACAATGTCGGCGTAGATCGCCCCACCGACTACGCTCGTCACTGCGCTGGGGTCGAGCCCTACAATTGGTGGTACGCCTCGCGCTTCAGTAACCCTCCGCCGCTAAACTCCCAGCCACTACACGAAGTCCTATCCACCCTGGATGAGCAGGTCGAGCACGATCGGGGCCTCTTGACCGAACTCACTTGCGACGTGGTGGCTGCGACCGCCTGCGCGATGTTCGCGCAACGAGGGAATGGCTGGACACCCCTGCTCAGCGCGGCGTCCTCTGCGCTCGCGCTTGCCACGCTTGGGCTCGTGGTCGACATGGACCGCCGATCACCGCTGACCCCGCCACACCCAGGTAACAGGCAGTTCGGGGAGTGGGAGCTCCGGCTCGGCGGTCTACGTGTCCTGCTGCCCGACGCGGTGAGCACCGGTATACCGGAGTCGGCCGCGGCACCCACTACGGCCGAGGTAGCTGACGCCATGCGGCGTGCGACTGGTTTGTACAACGCCGTGCTCCGCACGCGGTACGCATGCCTCGACACTTGGCCCACGAACGCAGCCTTGCCCTCTGGGGCCGGTCGCAGCGAGTTGCTTGTCGCCGCTGGCTTCCTCAACTTGTGCGCCGATCCACGCGGGACCTACCAGCGCGAACAAGAGCGGTGGACGCGCCCATAGAGAGTAGATCGGATGTAGTTCGAGGCTTCGGTCACCTTGGGCCTGGAGGAAAAGTTGCAGTAAGCCACCCCTTCGGCCCATAGGTGAAGCCTCGATCACGCCGCCCAACTCCGCGACTTGCGTGGAGCCTTGGACGGGACGGCGACCGTGCGGGTCACCGACTGCCTCGACGCCTGCGAGCGCGCCAACGTCATCGTCGTCCAGCCCTCCGCCGCAGGGCGCCAGGCCGGCGGGCGACCCGTCTGGCTCGGCCTGGCCAACGACCGCGACGCCACCGCCGACATCGCCGCCTGGATCGAGAACGGCGGCCCCGGCGTCGCCGAGCCGCCCGGCATCCTCGACCTCTACTCACTCCTTCAGCCCCTCGCGCCGAGTACGCGCCGAACTCGACGAGTAGAGCGCCCTCCGGACCTGGAACCGGCCTTGGGTATCGCCGCATCTCCTTCGTGGGGGACGGGGTGTCTGTGAGGGGGCCGGTCGGCAGGGCCGGCCGGCGGCAACGCAGGGGGAGTCATCAGGCGTGAAGCCGCCTGTGCGGCGGCCCGGACTTGTCAGCGCCGGGCCGCCGCGAGCGGGGTGATCCGGTGTGAGGCGGATCACTTCAGGCAACGGCAGGAGCGTCAGCTCCCGCGCGCGAGTGCGGCGGCCGCGCGCGATCGGCGGTGGGCGAGCCGTGTACGGTCGCCATGGGCGCCGGCCGTCTGTGTGGGGGTCAGCAGAACCAGCCGTCCTGGACCCAGCCGTGCCGGTTGATGTAGCCGTAGGCGAAGCCGTACACCCAGCCGCTCTGCTTGCTCTCGACCTGGAAGGTCTGGCCCTGGTAGAGGGTGCCCATCCAGGCACCTCCCGGGGCCGTGCGCACGAAGAGGTCCTGGGCGCAGACGGTCTCGCGTTCGCCGATGGTGCCGTTGGCGGCCTGGGCGGGGCCGGAGCCGAGCAGCAGGGCCGCGCCGACGGCGGCTGCCACCGCCGCGGTGCGGACGGTACGTGATACGGACATGAGGAACTCTCCTTTGCGGGCTCTCACCAGGAGCCGTAGCCGCCGATGCACTCGTAGCGCACATAGCCCCAGTCGTTGGGGCCGTAGTCGAAGGTCGCCGCCCAGCCGTTGTAGACCGGGTGGGCCCCGCGTGTGTGGCCTACCTTGTCGCCGTAGGAGAGCGTTCGGATGAAGCCGGTGGGGCCGGAGGCGCTGTTGTAGTTGGCGTAGAAGCTCGCGGACTGGCACACGATGATCGCGTGCTCCGGGGGGACCATGTCGGCTCGCGCCGAGGACTGCTGCAGCGCCACCGTCGCCACTGCCGCAGTGGCCACCGTGAGGGCTCTTCTCAGGGTTGGCATCGCTCATCAACTCCTAGAGGGGGTGGACGTCGGTGATGTGCTGAGTGGTGCGGTTGGCCGCGGGGCCGTGGGAAAGTCCCGGGCCCGCGGCCGGCCCGCTACCGGTAGCGGATGTGCAGGTGGTTGTCGTGGTTCGGGTAGCTCGTGGTCAGCCCTTCCGAGATCAGCTGCGGATCGTTGAAGAAGATCAGCTGGACGTGGTCGGGGGCTTTCGCCCGGATCTCCTGCACGAGCCTGCGGGTGGCCGCGCGGTCGTAGGTGCTCGACTGCCAGGTGATGCGCCCCGCGGTGCACTGCGCCGAGTCGGTGCGGGCCGGCCACACGTCGATGTCCATCCCGACATCGTGGCTGGCGTGGCCGGGTATGTCCCCGCCGTGCTCGAAGCCCGCGTCGCCGACCGGCAGTCTGCCGTTCCCGGCGGTGGCGAACGTGGTGGCGGTGGCCTCCAGTTGACCGACGGCGCCCGCTGTCGCCCAGTGGGCGTCGGCGTTGCCGTCGGGGCTCTGTGCGCACATCGTGCCGGTGCCGAAATCGATGCTCTCGTAGTGCCAGAGCAGGTTCTTCCATGTGGTCGGCCCGACGACGCCGTCCGCGCCGACGCCGGCGTGGGACTGGAAGGCGCGGACGGCGGAGTCGGTGCCGGGTCCGAAGGCGCCGTCGACCCCGAGGCCGGACCTCCGCTTGGCATTGAGCAGCGACTGGACGGCTTTCACCGCCGGCCCGTTGTCGCCCTGGCGTACGGTGACGGCGAGCGCGCTCCAGGTGGCGGACCCGACGACGCCGTCCGTGGTCAGGCCCTTGGACTGCTGGAAGCCGACCACCGCGGTGTGCGTGCCCGAGCCGAAGACGCCGTCGACCGTCACGGAGCGACCGTGCGCGGCGAGCAGATGCTGCAGCGTGACGACGTCGGAGCCCCGGTTCCCGCTGCTCACCAGCGGGAAAGCGGCCTGAGAGAAAGCCTGTGCGGGGACGCCCAGCCCGACCAGCAGTCCCGCCACCGCGGTGAACAGCGTGATAATCCGCGCGAGTTGTCTCATGGATTCTTCCTCACTTTCCCGACTGGAGGGCGCCCCAGGTGCCGGAGCCGACGATGCCGTCGACGGTCAGAGCGCGCGAGGACTGGTAGTCGCGCACGGCCTGATCGGTGCCCGAGCCGAAGTCGCCGTCGATGGCCACCGTCCGGCCGAGCGCGGCGGTCAGGGCACGCTGCAGTCGCGTGACGGCATCCCCCGTCGAGCCGTTCTGGATGGTGGGCGTGGAGCCGCGGGACAGCAGGGCTGTCCAGGTCTTCGCGCCGACCGCACCGTCCGCCGTGAGCCCCTTGCTGGTCTGGAAGTTCCGGGCGGCGGTGGTCGTGTCGGGCCCGAAGGCCCCGTCCGGGGCGCCTGGGTCGAAGCCGGCGGCCTTGAGCAGGCACTGGGCCGCCTTGACCAGGTTCCCCGTCGAGCCGCTCTGGACGGTGGTGTACGCGGTGAAGTCGAGGTTCGCCCCGGTGCACGTGGGCGTGGGCGGGGTGCCGTTGCCCACGTCCAGGTAGTCGCGGTCGATGTTGATCGAGTAGCCGCCGTAAGACTCGGTGACCTCGCCCGCGTACTGGTGGATCCGCTGATGGCTGGACCAGTAGGTGGAGGGCACATAGGAACCGGTGTTGGTGTCGGCGGCGCCGTTCCACCACGCGTAGAAGAGGTGGTCGACCCGCGTGTAGGCGCTGTTGTTGTACTCGCTGGCGGCATCCTTGGTGCCGGAGGCGGCGCTGGAGTAGAAGCCCGACAGATAGCCGCTGCTGTGCAGCCGCTCGGTCCAGCCGGACAGGTACGACAGCACGGCCGCCTTGCAGGAGGCCGTGGAGGTGTACGCCTCGATGTCGCTGTAGATGGCGCTGCCCGCCGGGATACCGAGGTTCGACGCGGCGGTGATGGCTCCGGCCGCCGCGGTGACACCCTGGGACTTGGCCGTGGCCGGATCGGTGGACATCTTCAGCGAATAGCTGGTGCACGGTGCCTGACGGCCGACGTCGATGGGGAACAGGCGCCATCCGTTGTTGGTCTGGCTGGTCACCCAGCTCGCCGTCAGATTCGGCTGGGCGCAGCCGCGGAAGGAGCCGCTGATGTAGACACCGACCGAGCTGTACGGCGAGCTCGCCTGCCAGGCGTTCATGGCGGCTTGCGAGGGCGCGGTGCAGGCGTCGAAGCCCTTACCCAGGTAGCTGCCCGGTTGCGGCCCGGCCGCGGCCAGGGGGGTGGCGTCGGACCGCTGAGCCGCGCGGGGCAGATCGATGCGCTCGGCGCCCTTGGTGAGTTCGGCCGAGGCGAGAACTCCGCGCACCAGGCTCTCGGTTTCCGGGGTGTGGGCGGCGGTCACGAGGACGCCGGCGTCCTCGACCGCGATCTGGATGGTGTCGTTGCTGGACGCGGCGGACGGCGCGGTGGCCTCGCCGTGCTGGGGCCTCGCGGTCGCCGCCGTCGCCCGGTCGGCGGAGCGAGCGGTGAGGGGCTCCACGACGATGCCCGCCGTACGGCCCACGACATGTGCGGGGCAGTCGTTCTGCTCGGCGGGCTCGCCTATGTAGACGGCGGGTCTGTCGAACCGGAGACAGATGCGTGGGTTCTCCGTCAGATCGACGACCTGCCAGTCGGCGGGCACTTCGATGCGGTAGCCGTGGTAGCTGACGGCCTGTCGGACGGTCTCGGGTGGGGAGGCCGCCGCGGCGGAGTTGGGCACGGCGAACGCGCCGATACCGGCGAGCACCGCCAGCAGGGCCGTTCCGGCGCGGGCGCGCCAGGGGGTGCGGGACGACATCAGTGCACTCCTACTCGAATGTAGGGGAGAGTGGGGAAGCGGCGCGGCAGGTCTGCTCCGTGCCTGGGTGAGCGGTGGCCGCCCTGTGGCCGGAGCCTTGCCGGCCGCGCGCCTTGCGGACAGTGCAGGCCCTCCCCCCCGGGCCGGGCCGGCCTGGGGGGAGGCGGACTGTTGTGCGCGTGGGGACTCGCCGGTCAGACGCCGCAGTTGGGCGCGGACCAGGAGCGGCTGGTGCGTCCGTCCACGTGGGTGTGGTCGTTGTGGTCGGGGTAGCCGGGGCCGAAGATTCCGCCGAAGCCGTGATAGCGGGCCCGCTGCGCCAGCGTGCACAGCGACGGGCTGCCGGTCAGATCGGCGGCGTCACCGTACAGGTGCCGGCTGTTGGAGGCGCCGCCCACCGCGCTGTTGCAGGAGTACGAGCGGAATCCGCTGGTCACGGTGATCGGCACGTCGCCCAGGGCGTGCCGCATGGCCTCCAGCTTCCACATCGTGCGCAGGCCGTTGGACTTGGCCGTCGCGGCACTGACCGCACCACCGGACCAGTCCGAGTTGCACTTGTTCAGCTCGGCGTAGGTGAAGTGGACGGGGGTGCAGTCCGGGTCCTGCAGGGCGTAGATCTTGCTGAACGTCTGGGAACCCGCGACGCCGTCCGCTGGCAGCCCGTACGCCTGCTGGAAACGGGTCACCGCGGCCTTCGTGGCCGGGCCGAAGTCACCGTCGACGGCCATGACCTCGCCGTACGCCGCATGCCCGGCCACCCGGATCTGCAGCTGCGTCACGTCGGAGCCCGACATGCCCTGGGACAGGATGCGGCCCCAGGTGTAGCACTCGTCGGCCTGGGCCGGTCCGGCCGTGGCCAGCAGGCCGCCCACCGTGGAGGCCATGACCATGACAATCGAAAGGATGAGTTGGATCGCACGCCGTGGCATTACGTCTCCGTCCAGATTCCTGATTCCCCGCCAGGGGGCTGAGCTGAGTGTGACGTCCGATAGCGGGGTGCGTCCACGCCATCACCATCTGCCACAGGACGAGACCTTCGGCACAACCGGCCTGCAGGCAACGGTCGTTGTGGCAGCTGGTGTGACGCAGTGTCGGACCCCGATGAGGGGTGCCTGCTCATGGAAGCTCCCCGACCGGTTCGGGGCTGGGTGCGGGCGGCGCTTCGGCTGGCGGGGCACCGGTCCAGACGTCGTAGCCGTCGCTCAGTAGCTGGCGGTCTGCCCGTTGTACTGGTAGCCAGGGCCCGTGTCGCAGTTCGCCTTGACATACGCGGCCACGCCCGCGTCGTAGACGGTGTTCGACCACACCGTGGCGTTCGTGGCCCCGAACGCGGGCTTGCGCGAGTACTCCTGACCGTCGGAGTTGCGGTGGACGGTGACGGTACAGCCGCTCTGGTCATAGTCGGTGCCCCAGGCGCCGGTCAGGCGCCCCCAGACGGTGCGGCAGCTCGGGCTGTATCGGAGTTCGAGCAACGGACCGTCGGCGACGCCGTCGTAACTGCGCTTCAGGCGCGTGGAGTAGATCGTCTGCCCGCCGCACGAAGCGGCGAGGACGTCGGGGTCCTGGTTGTCACAGTTGGACGAGGTCCCGGTCTGCCCGGAGTACCAGTAGCAGGTGGCTGCCTGGGCGGGTGTCGCCAGACCGAGCCACGCGGCGCCTGTCGCCGCCGTCAGGGTCAGCGCGCTCATCAGCGCCTTGACACGTACTCTCTGCACGGAATTGCCCCCCTTCTGTCATCGTCCGCAGATGCGGAACGCGGCCATCTTGCCAGCGGGTCCCGGCGGGCCCCAGACTCTGCGAACAGGCTCGAAGTGCGCAGGCTGCGAGGGGGAATTCATTGCTCCGGATCCACTTCACCGAGGTCGACCTGGCCCGGACGCGCTTGGCGTCCCGCCCCGACCCGCTGTGGGAGATCGCATCGAGCCTGCACCGCTTCCAGACCCGCCGCGGCAGGTGGGCGTACTCCGGCTGGTACCGGTCGGCGGCGCACCGGCTGACCGAGTCCGGTCTCGCGCCAACGGTGAGGTCCCTGCTGCTCCCCGCCTTCCCGCGCGCGGCGTACTACCCCGACTTCCTGACACCCCCGGAGTCTCAGGAGGGACTGGCGGCTGGCCTCGAGGCGATCCTGGCGACGCCCCGGGATCGGGTGCTCCGCGAGGTGGCGCTGGTCGCCGACGGCGCCCGCCACCACCCCTGGCTGCCGCGCCTCGCCGAGCCGGAGCAGCGCAGGACGCTGGCCGACGCCCTGCGGGCGTACCACGAGACGGCCATAAGGCCGTACGAGGAGCAGATGCAGGCCCGCATCGACGCCGACCGGGCCGTACGGGCCCGCGCCTTCCTCGACGGCGGCGCCGAGGGCCTGCTGTCCAGCCTCGCGCCGCGCATGAACTGGCGGCCCCCAGTGCTGGAGGTGGAGCACTACATGGTGGGCGGTGACCTGCATCTGAACGGCCGTGGCCTTGTCCTCCTACCGTCCTACTTCATCTGGCACAGCCCGGTGACCCTGGCGGACCCGGGCCTTCCCCCCGTCCTGGTTTACCCCCTGCTCCACAAAGCCCCGCCTGACCCGGCGCACGGCGGCGGGCAACCTGCGCTCGACGCGCTGCTGGGGCGCACACGGACGGCGGTCCTGCTCGCGTCCGCGCACGGCGTGACCTCGACCGAGGCCGCCAGGGCGGCCGGGGTGTCGCCGACCACCGTCAGCTTCCACACCCGCGCCCTGCGCGACGCGGGGCTCATCGCGAGCGAGCGCGTGGCCGCCCACGTGCTGCACACGCTCACCCCCCTGGGGGCGGCGCTGCTGCGTGAGGTGGGACGTGGCCCCCGGCCTGCTCCGGGCCCACCTACGCTTGCCCCATGACCGAGCGCAGCCTCCCAGACGCCGGCGGCGACACTCGCCGGCACCGTCGCGGCGGCCCGCACCGACTGCGCGTCGATGACTGCAGGTGCGTGGATGTCGGCGTGTGAGCTTGTTCCGCTTTGACGGACACGCTTGCTGCTGCGAGTGCGGTCTCGTAGTCGGCAGGGCTGCGGTAGCCGAGGCTGCTGTGTAGTCGGTGCAAGTTGTACCAGCCCTCGATGAAATCGAAGATTGCAGTGCGGGCGGCTGCCCGGCTGGGCCGGGCGGCGGTGCTGAGCAATTCGCGCTTGATGGTCGCGAAGAACGATTCGGCGAGGGCGTTGGCATTCACCGTCGAATGCGTTCGTTCCCCGCGTTGGCGATGGATGCGTGCGGTTGATCCATCCGTTTCATCCTCGGTGCGGTGAGGCTTTCGAGTTCCTCGAGCGGCTCAACTCGTGGCGCGGAGATGTGGTGTTGGTCCTCGATGGTCAGGGCCGCAGGTGCTCGTTCCCGCTGGAGTGGACCGATATGGCGCTGGTGGATGCGTTCCTCGCGGCGGCCCGCGGTGGTTGTCCGTATCGGACCGGGGATCTGGTCGAGTTGGCGGATCTGGTGGCCGGGCTGCTGTCTGACGGCCGGAACGGTGTCGGGGAGATGACGCCGTGATCGTCGTGGGATTGAGGCCGCTGTTGGGGGCGCTCGCGGGTGCCGCTGGGGGCGTGCGGAGGCTCGGGATGGTCCGTGACCTGCTTCTTCCGCTTCTCTGCTCGGCCTTCGCGCTCTTGGCCCCGGTGGTGGGCGGTCTGATTCTGGGGACATCGGGATCGACTGGGAGGCGCGATGAGCCAGCCGGCAGGCAAGAAGGCTGCACTGAAGGAGTTCCGGGCGCTCAATCCGCGGCCCGAAGCCGTGACCGACGAGGACTTCGCCGCTTGTCCGTTCCTGGACCCGGACGATGTGGTGCAGGTCAAGTACGAGATGGTGCGCCGGGTGAGGGTGGACAGGATCCCCGTGGCCCAAGCCGCTGCGGCCTTCGGGTTCTGCCGGCAGACCTTCTATGTGATCGCCGCCGCGCTGGACGCAGGCGGGCCGGCCGCGCTGGTGCCGGGCAAACCCGGCCCGAAGGGACCGCGCAAGCTCACCGAGGAGGTCATGGAGTTCATCGGACAACTCCGGGCGGGCGATGCCTCGGTGCGGTCGGCCCAACTGGCGGAAGCGGTCTTGGAACGGTTCGGGATCACCGTTCATCCGCGGTCGGTGGAGAAAGCCTTGGCCAGGCGGCGCGAGCCACGCACTGCGGAGGAAGCCCATTGCTGACGAGGCGGCAGTCGAGGTGGGTGGGGCCGAGGTGGCTGGAAGGTATGAGGACCTGCGGGCCGCGGTCCTCGGCGGTGTCGACCGGGGATCCCGGCACGGCTGGGCGGTGCTGGCCCGTTCCGGCATGGCCGCCTGGATCAAGGCAGTCGTTCGAATTCCCGTTGCATCACGGGTCGTTCAGCACGAGCCGTCGGCGCCGGTCGCGGCGCCGGTCGCGGTGGCGGGCGAGTTGGTGGAGGTGCTGGCGCGCATGGCATGGACGGCGGCCGGGGGCTGCCGCAGCGGATAACCAGAGCGACGCGGCGAGGAGGGTGTGGTGAGTATCGAGCAGAGTGGGAAAGTCACGGCGGAGCATCTGCGGCGGGACGCGTATCTGTATGTGCGCCAGTCCTCGCTCAAGCAGGTCGTCAACAACAGCGAGTCCACCCAGCGGCAGTACGCTCTTCGCGGCCGGGCCGTCGCGCTGGGCTGGGAGGACTCCCAGGTCATCGTGATCGACTCCGATCAGGGCCGCTCCGGGGCCTCGACGGCGGGCCGCGACGGCTTCCAGCACCTGGTCGCCGAGGTCTCCATGGGACATGCCGGGATCGTCCTGGGACTCGAGGTGTCCCGCCTGGCCAGGAACAACACCGACTGGCACCGGCTTTTGGAGATCTGTGCGCTGTCCGGGACGCTGATCCTGGACGAGGACGGACTATACGATCCGCGCACTTTCAACGACCGGCTCGTGCTGGGCATGAAAGGCACCATGTCGGAGGCCGAACTCCACCTGTTGGCAGCCCGGTTGCGGGGCGGGCAGCTGGCCAAGGCCCGCCGCGGCGAGCTCAAGCAGGGCCTGCCGGTCGGCTATGTCCACGACTATGCCGACCGGATCGTCAAGGACCCAGACGCCTCGGTGCGGGCCGTCGTCGAGCACGTTGTGGACCTCTTCGCGGCCACCGGCTCGGCCCGCCAGGTCGTCAAGGCCTTCGCCGCCGGCCGTCTCACTTTCCCCTCCCGTATCCGCACCGGCCCGCGCAAGGGCGAGCTGGTCTGGGGCCCGCTCAAGCACTGGCAGGTCCTCAACGTCCTGCACAACCCGCTCTATGCAGGGGCGTTCTGTTACGGACGACGCAAAGTCGAGCGCAGTCCGGACGGCAGGACCCACATCCGGCTGCTGCCGCGCGAGCAGTGGGACACCCTCATCCAAGATCACCACGAGGGCTATATGGCCTTCGCCC
The DNA here is from genome assembly GCF_026342835.1 of Streptomyces sp. NBC_00154. Classification (GTDB taxonomy): domain Bacteria; phylum Actinomycetota; class Actinomycetes; order Streptomycetales; family Streptomycetaceae; genus Streptomyces. The sequence goes on along the minus strand of NZ_JAPEMI010000003.1, from coordinate 118,458 downwards.
GGTGGGAGTCGAACCAGACCGCACTCGCCGCGCAGGCCGCCTCCCGCGGCTTGGAGCGGACCGCGACCGCACCGCGTGAGGGTCCCGCGCTGCTGCAGGGCCTGGTGATCTGCGGCCGCTGCGGCCGGCGCATGACCATCGCCTATCACCTGCGGCAAGGCCGCGAAGTCTCCGACTACCGGTGCATGACCCACGCCATCCAAAACGGAGGCAAGGTCTGCCAGCGCATCCCCGGCCCCGGCATCGAACAGGCCGTCGCCACCCTGCTGTTGGACGAGCTGACCCCGTTCGCGGTCGAAGCCGCCCTGAAGGTCACCGACCGCCTCGCCGCCCAGGCAGCCGAGGCCGACCGGCTCCGATCCGCCCATCTCCAACGCGCCCAGCACCGCGCCGACCTGGCCAAACGCCGCTATCTTGCGGTCGACCCGGACAACCGTCTCGTCGCCGACAGTCTGGAAGCGGACTGGAACGCGGCCCTGCGCGAGGTCGCCGCCGCCCGCAAGGACATCGAACGCGCCCGCATCGAAGCCGAACCCGTCAACGAGGCGCTGCGGGAGAAACTGGCCCACCTCGCCGGCGACGTGCACCGACTCTGGCACGATCAGGGCACTCCGATGCGGGAACGCAAACGCATCGCCCGCCTGCTGATCACGGACGTCACCCTCACCAAGGCCGAACAGATCACCGCCCAGGTCCGGCTGTCCGGCGGCCGCCACCACACCCTGGACCTGCCCCTCCCCCTCGGCGGCGGGAAACTGTGGCAGACCCCGACACCCGTCGTCGCAGCCATCGACACCCTCCTCGAGGACCACACCGACGCGGAGATCGCCGACATCCTCAACCAGCGCGGCCTGACCAGCGGCAAGGGCCTGCCCTTCCACCGCCTCCTGGTCCGGGACATCCGCGAGGACTACCAGCTCACCAGCCGCTTCGACCGGCTGCGGGACCGCGGTCTGCTGACCGCCTACGAACTCGCCGACCTCCTCGGCGTCAGCGTTCCGACCGTCTGGAAGTGGCACCGGGCCGGACTGCTCGAGGGCGAGAAGTACAACGACAAGAACGCCCGCCTCTACCCCCACCCGGGGCCCAACTCGCCCCGCGTCCAGCAAGGCGTACGCCTCGACCACCGCCGACCAGCAACAACGACCTCAAAGTAAACCCGATAGGAGAAGAGGAGCAGTGTGATGACAAGTGCTTGTCCCAGCACTGGCTGGTGCGGCCGACCGAGAGAAGAATGCCGGACTCGGCCGCCAAGACGGCGAATTGCTGGCTGGTGTACTGGGCGGATTCAACCGGTCGTCGCAACACCGGGTGGGTGGGGCGGCGCTGGCGGCAGGCGGCTTTGAGGGCGTCGGCGACCAGGTCGGTCCGCAGGTGGTCGGCGGTCGCCCAGCCGACCACGCGGCGGGAGGCGATGTCGATGACGGTGGCCAGGTAGAGCCACCCCTCCTCGGTCGGAATGTATGTGATGTCGCCGCACCAGCGGGTGTCGATCGCCGTGGGATCGGGGGTGAAGTCCCGAAGGACAAGGTCGGGCCGAAAGGCGGCTCGCGGATCAGGGATCGTGGTCAGGTGCCGCCGTCTGCGATGGCGGCCCTGCAGGCCGGCCGCCCGCATCAGCCTGGCGACCCGGCGGCGGCCGCAGCCGGCACCTTTGCGTTGCAGGGCTGCGTGGATGCGCGGGGCTCCGTACGTGCCGCGCGAGTGGTGGTGGACCGCGGCGATCTGACCGGTCAGTTCGGCATCACGGACCGCCCGTGGACCGGGTTTTCCGGTTCGACGGGCGTAGAAGGCGGTTCGGGAGACCTTCAGCAGTTCACACGCGCGCTTGACGTTGTGGCCGCTCTGCTTCTCCGCCTCGATGAACGGGTCCACCGTCACCGGGTCTCCTTTGCGAAGAAGGCCGTGGTGGGTTCAACCCGTCAGCGCAACGGTCATCGGGAGCCTATCTGCGGGGGTCGCGTATCCGAGAACCTTTCGCGGCCGGTGGTTCAGTCTGGCGGCGATGTCGTCGAGGCTGCTTTGGCTGTGTTCTGACAGGTCCGTCTTCTTTGGCAGGTACTGGCGGAGAAGCCTGTTGGTGTTCTCGTTGGTGCCTCGCTGCCAGGGGCTGCGAGGGTCGCAGAAGTAGACTGCGAACCAGGTCGCGGCTGCGAGCCGCTTGTGGTCGGCCAGTTCCATTCCGCGATCCCAGGTGAGCGTGCTCCGCAAGGCTGACGGAAGCTTGCCGAGCTGTTCGACGAGGGCCGACACGACGCTGTCGGTGCATGGGTTCGCTGGGGGCCTACGGCGGGGCATGCGGATAGGCCGGGAGCCGTTCGGCGTGAGTGCCTCAGGATGTGGCGGCCCGGTGGCGTCGTTGATCTCTTGGGCGATGGCGCAGGCGATCGCCGTGTCGGTGATCAGCGAGAGGTACTTGCGGTGTTACTCAAAGCCGACTGGGAAACAGCGACCCTCATCGAGAACGTGCAGCGCGACATTCGCCAGCAACGGGGAAATCGGTGATCCCTGCGGGGCAATGCCACTTAGATAAGCGGTCTGGTAATCGGTCGTCCACATATGCACAGGGACACGCCCGGGGTGTTTGTGGATGGTCAACTGATCCGGTTGCCGCACTTCCTTCCTGCCGGTGAACCGGTTATGTTCCTCGCTCATGGGCGGGGTGCGGGATAACGTGGTGCCGGTTTCTGGTGTGCGCTTGACCGACCGGGTGGGTGTCGGGGTTCTGACACGTTTGGTTCATCGGGACCTGGTCGATGAGGTACTCGCGGAGACGGGCCGTACAGAGAAACGGTCACGTTTGCTGCCGGCGCGTGTCGTCGTCTATTACGTGATGGCTCTGTGTCTGTTCTTCGGCGAGTCGTACGAGGAAGTGATGCGTCTTCTCGTCAACGGCCTACGTTTTCTGGGGACATGGCGGAAGGACTGGACGATTCCCACGACGGGTGCGATTTCCCAGGCGCGCCGGCGTCTGGGTTCGGAGCCGCTGCGGGTGCTGTTCGAGCGGGTGGCATTGCCCTGCGCGCAGCGGGGCACGCAGGGAGCGTGGATGGGTCGGTGGCGTCTGATGGCCATTGACGGGTTCGTCCTGGATATTCCTGACACCCCAGCAAATGATGGGGAGTTCGGCCGGTCCGGGGGCACACGAAGTCCCGCACCTTTCCCCCAGGTGAAGATCGTGGGGCTGGGTGAATGCGGGACTCATGCTGTGGTGGCGGCCCGGCTGGGTCCCTGGCGCGTGGACGAAGGCGTTCTCGCCGGGGAACTCGTCGCCGATTTCGAACCAGGCATGCTGGTTACCGCCGACCGGGGATTTTACGCATATCGTCTGTGGGAAGCGGCCGCGGCAACCGGTGCTGATTTGCTGTGGCGCATGCCCGACGGCCCTCATCTGCCGGTAGTCCGGCCGCTGAAGGACGGATCCTATGAGTCGTTCCTGCTTGACCCGAAGGTCCGTCGGCGGCGTGCAGTCCAGCGTCACCGCGGGTCGGACAACATAGAGGAGCCGTCCGGGATTCCGGTCCGTGTCGTCGAATACGAAGTGACGAACCGCGAAGGTAGAGGAGAGATCTTCTGCCTGATCACCACCGTTATGGACCCGGACGAGGCTGGTGCCGCTGAACTCGCCGCTGCCTATGCCGAACGGTGGGAGTTCGAGTCCAGCCTTGACGAGATCAAGACCCACCAACGCGGCCGCGGCGGTGTATTGCGCTCGAAAACACCGGACATGGTCGAGCAGGAGATCTGGGCACTGCTCCTGACCCACTACGCGGTCCGGCACCTGATGTGTGAGGCAGCCGAACAGGCCGACATCGACCCGGACCGCCTATCGTTCATGCGGTCACTTCGTATCATCCGCCGCCAGATCACAGGCCAGGCGGGTTTTTCCCCCTGACCGCCTCGCGAAGGCCCTTGAAGTCGCCCGCACGGAAATAATAGAAAGGCCCAACCCCCGTCGGAGACACCGCACCAGCCCACGAGCCGTAAAGCGTGTCCACGTCCACGCCTACAGAAAGAAGCAGCCCACCGAAACCATCATCCACCACCCCGACCCACCCCACATCAAAATCCTCGCCGTTTCCTAACTAAGTGGCATTGCCCTGCGGGGTTCCCGCCCCGGTCGGGGACGTCTGTCGACCGGTGCCTGCAAGCTGTGGCATTGGGACGCTGTGAGGAGTGACCTCCCGGCGGGGTCACGGCGCCTATCCTCCGAGGGGGAGGTACGCGGGCCTTCATAAGGTGTCGGTCTCGCGACCATCTCCACGCGGGCTGCCGCTGTTTCCCACTGCCTTTGGGCCGCACGGCGTTCCCGGACTGACCGGACCTGGACCGCCCGGGCGCTGCCCGTGCCGGCGCGTCCGGCGACATCGGCCGCCGTCTCGGCGAGCAGGCGACGGCAGGTCGCGGCGAGCACGCCTGTACCGGCGGAGAGGGGCACTTCGGCCTCCGAACGCCCGGAGCGGTGGTGCCGCCGTCCAGGATGCGCCCCGCGCGTACGAGGACCTCGTCCCGGCCGCCCGCCGGAGCGAGGCTGATCCACCGCCGTACATGCTCACCCCGGATGGCCACGCCGCCGGACCGATCCCGGTACACGGTGTGTTACCGCCACAATATCTCCGCCAATTTCCCGGCGGTGGCCCTCAGTTGTGTGCTCACGGCGCATCCCCCTCCGCCCCACAGCGAATCGAACAAGCATCGCGCTTTAGCGGCAGACTCAGAGCCGGGGTCGGGCGTCTTCGAGCCAGATCCGCCAGACGTGCCTCGTGTTGGGGAGCTCCGGATGGTCCAGGAGCCAAAGCACGTAGCCTGCATGGAGTTGGGCCCATGGGCTGTGCGAATGGCGTGCGCGGTTGAGCCTGGTGCGCAACTCATCGCCGTCAACGGCTCGGGCCACCCGCACGTACTCGCGGTCCTTACAGCGGTAGGCCCGCTGCACGACGAGTTCGACGAGGTCGATCAACTTCTCTGTGATGATCTCGCTGCGGCCGCCCACCGCCAGCCTGCGAATGAGTGCTTGCTTCGTGCCCCATGCCTTGGCGTGCTCTTGCCACTCCTGTGGATATCGCGCCTCCCATTCCAGAAAGAGCAGTGCAAAAGGCAGCTGTGGGGACATCCTGATGTCATCGGCATACGGCGCGAACCACAATGCCTCCGGCAGACAACGGCTCCCAGCATCCAGGGTCATTGCATGATCGAGATCTGTCTGGGTTCGTCACGTGAGACCGAGGGTTCGTAGGGGCCGGTGGTAGTCGCGGCCGGTGTGGCGGAGGGCGGCGGCGATGTTGGTCTGGCCGTCCTGGCGGAAGACGCTGATGGCGAGGTTGCGCAGGGAGGCCATGGCGCGAGGCAGGGTGCCGGTGCGGACCTTGGAGTCGTCCTCGCGGAACGTGCGGTCCCGCACGTGGTGCAGGAGGTTCTCGATTCCCCAGTGGCCTCTGATCCAGGTGGCGAGCTCGGTGCAGGTGGCGTCGAAGGCGCTCAGGCTGGTGATCAGGTAGACGCGCTCGATGGTCAGCTTCCCGGTGCTCAAGTCGCGTCGCCACCGTACGACTTGGATCGCCTGGCGGGCGCCGGGGTAGTCGAGGTGGCTGAACGCGGCGACCTTGAGCCGGCGGATCTCGTCGCGGTGGTGGGCGTGGTCGCGAGTGCGGTGCCCGAGCGGGATGTCTCGCCAGGGCAGCTTCCTGACCTGGGCGTACAGGCCCGGATGGTTCTTCTTCACGACGGCCACGTAGTGCGCGCCGCGACTGGTCAGATAGGCCCCGTGGTCGTGCTGGGTGTGCAGTGCGTCGGCGGTCACCACCGTGTTCTCCAGCTCGAGACCGTCCAGCAACGGCGCGAAGGAGGGGATCTCGTTGCTCTTGGAAGCGACCTGCCGCTGGGCCAGGACCACGCCGTGGTGGTCCATCGCCGCCAGCAGCTGGATCGCCGCGGCCGTTGCGGTTCGCGATCCGCGGACCACCTTGCCGTCGACCGCGATCACCCGTCGCACCGGCCCTTTCTCCGCCTCCGGCTCGACCGGGGGCGGCGTTCTGGCCTGCAGATACGCGCTGATCGCCGCGTCCAGCGCGTCACCGTCCACACGCTGCAGCAGGCGGCGCACGGTTGCGGCGTGCGGCACCGGCCGCAGACCGGTAAGTGGATCGGCAGCGAAGCCGAGGACGCCCAGCACATGCTGCGGGGCATCCGTGATCCACTCGCTGATCGCGATGAGCGAGCGAGCCCCGGTCAGCACCGCCGAGACGGCTGCGCACAGCAACGCGAGGGCCGGATACCGCAGTCCTCGCGCATCGCGGGGATCGGCGACCAGGATCAGGAAACGCCGCAGGTCAGCGACATCGCTTGAGGTGAGGGGATCAGTCGGGGAACCCAGTTTCTCCAGTGCGGAAGGGATGGGCGATGATGTTCGGGCAGGCACGGTCTCGCTCGGTTCTCATGGGTCTCGACAACCACATGATCACCAGCACCGTGCCTGCTCTGCTCTCCCGGGCCCCTTGCCCCACAACGGACATGACGCCACGTCACTCACGAGACCGGCGAACCGGACCAATCCCAATCACGCAATGCCCCTGTCCCAGCATCGTCATAGAGTTCGCGCGCCGCCACGACCTCTGGCTCGCAGAACAAAGGCTCCGTACCCGTCCTGGATGCTTGCACCCAGGCTTGGTTGTACCGAGCGAGTGCCTCCTGGGCTTCTGCTCGGGCCGCATCCAGCCGGGCGAGTGCCGCACCCCGCACGACGTCGTCGGGCGCTATCAAGTCGTACGTCCAGCCCAGACGCCCAGCCCACTCTCGGGGGCTATCCGTGTTCGGGCCTGCTGCCTCCGTCATGGCGCACATCTTTCCTTGACCTAGGCGATCCCCAGGGCCCCGGCGTTTGCCTGACTCGTCCGATGTTGGGTCGGTTGATGTCGGCGGCGAGCCCCGGAAGCAGGCGAACACCGGCCTTGGGACTGGTAGGCCCACATGTTGAGGTGTCGCGTATTCCTCGGTGAAGCCAGTCGTGGTGTCACCGTGTGTGGTCGCCGAAGGTGCCATCATCTGCTGGCCAAGACCCCGGTCGTCCGTTGCCTGTGCGCCGTTCCGTACCATCCGCTGGTGATATCCCGTCCTTTCTCCACGCCGCGTCGCCGAGTCACAGCCGTGCTCACAGTGATGGCCGCCGCCGTCGTGTTCGGGTCGTGGGCGCTGTGGCCGGTCTACGACTCGTCGTGCGTCGTCTACTCCGGGGCTTACGTCCCCATGAATGCGCCGAAGGCCGAAACCGACGCCGCCGTGCAGCGGCGCTACGACAAGGCCCTCGCCGACGGCGCGTGCGGTCCCAAGCGGGCGCGCTTCCATAACTGGACTCGGTGAGGTCGGTCCTGGCGTCACCGTGAGTGGTCGCCAGGGGCGTATCGGGCCCAGGTTCCTCCGGCTTCGGTGACCAGTCGGGTGGCGGTCTTGTCGTGGTAACCGAATGCCTTCGCGATGACGGGGGCCGGGGCCTGGAGGACGAGTTGTCGGATCGCGGAGGCCCTGCCGCGCCGCGGCGGGACGCCGATCTCCCGCAGGTGGACTTGGAGGCTGACCGGGTTCATCGGCTGTCCGGGCTGGCGGCCGGGGAAGAGCCACTGTGAGCTTCTGCTGCTGGCGTAGGGCAGGTGCTGGCGGGACTGGATGTAGGCCCGCATGAGGCCAGCGACGGGCTCCGGCAGCGGGGACGGCGGATCTCCCAGCCGGACGGCGACGGTGGCGCCGTCGTCGAGGACGTCGTCGACCGTGAGGCGGACGATGCAGGTGACGGGTTGCGCGTAGAGGAGAACGAGCGCGGATGCGACCCGGGCCCGCAGGGGCAGAGAGTCGTCGTTGAGGGCCCGCCGGAGAATAGCGAGTCGGCGATGCTGGTGCAGCGGCGCCTGGTCTTGGTTGATGACCTGGGGTGACAGGGTGAGGCGGGGCATCCGGCTCGTCTTCATGAACCAGCGCAGGAACGTCTGGGCCGGGCGCCGGGTGGCCAGCTTCTCCGTGTGCCAGGCGTCGAGGTCGGCCTGCTGGCAGTGTTCGATGGTGTGACCTCGGTCGGCAAGCCAGGTGAGGAAAGCGCCGGCCTGGGTGATCTCCTGTTTCGTCTGGTTGGTCTGGGAGCGTCCCAGCGGTCCCTTCTCCGCCTTGCTCCGCAGCCGCCGCATCTGGTGCCAGGTGGCGAAGTGCTGAAGATGACGAAGGTGTTCGGGGTCCTCGATGGTGGCAAGCCGTTCAGTCAGCCAACGCTCATAGAGCATGAGCTGCCGGTCGACGCGTGGCAGGACGCCGCTGTCCATCAGCAGATCACGCAGGTGGACGACAGTTCGCCAGGGTGTTTCCTGGTGCAGCCCGTCGTGGGTGAGCGGGACGGTGCCGGTGGCCAGGTCCCGCAGGAGGCGGACGACGTTGGGGTTGCGGAGCCAGATCAGGCGGCTCTTGGGCCGGTCCATCTCCAGCAGGGCAGTGACCAGCGGTTGCAGTGAAGGAGCGACACGGCCGGTGCCGTCGTCGAGGACGCGGCCGAGGGTGTCAGCGAGGGTGCAGCGTTCGCATAGGCGCCTGCCGAGCAAGAGCCCTTCGAAGCCGCAGCGATCGCAGAAGAAGTCGCGGACGATGCCCGCGCAGTCGCGGCAGACCGGTGCACCAGCATCGTTTCTTCCCGGCAGCAGTCGGTCAGTTCGGCAGCCGGGACAGCAACCGCGGACGCGCATCGCGCGTTCGTAGCAGGTCCGGCAGATCGGACCGTCTGACCACTCGGCGGATTTTGCCGCCCGCCGGCCGCAGCGTGCGCAGGTCCGGACGTGCCACCGCTCGTATTCCTCCGGCGTCACTGCTCATCCCTCGGGTGTCAGGCGGACCCGTGTGGGCCGCCGGGCGGCCAGATTGATCGGCGCCTCCTCGCCGGCGGCGCGTCGGGCTGGGAGGTTCTGGGCTGAGGTGGCGATCAGGTCGGCGGGCGTGCAGTCGAGGATGTCGCAGAGGGTGGCCAGCACCGGCAGGGAGAGCCGTTCCGGGGTGCCGGAGACCAGGCGGTGGACCTGGGAGGAGGACAGTGTGATGCCGCGTTCGGTCAGGTGTGGCATCAGTTCGGCGACAGTGAACATGCTGCGGGCGGCCATCAGCTCGCGCAGGCGCCACCGGTAGCTGATCTGGCGTGGCATCAGGAGGTCCTTCCCGGCCGCAGAGCGGCCTCGATGGTGGCGTCCAGGACGCGACGCAGAGAGCGTGTGCGGAAGTCGGAGGAGACGCAGGTATAGATCGCGGTGGTGGAGGCGTGGTCATGGCCGACCTGCTGCTGGACGAACAGCGGGTCGTGGCCGTCCTCGATCAGGTGGGTGATGTACGACCTGCGCAGCGAGTGGAACTCCAGCGCGGGATCCAGGCCGGCGGCGTCCCGGTAGGCGGCGAATCGGGAGTCCAGCCGCTGGACCCCGACCCGCATGCCACGCTCGGACGGCCACAGGGCCCGGCTGGTCGAATGCCGCATCCCGGGCCGGACCTCACTGATCCATTCCTCGACCGTGCGGGGTGTCCAGTGCCAGACGGTCAGAACGCTGCGGCGTTTGGGCGGTGAGCCCTTCTTGGCCTTGCCGTAGCGGACCAGCAGGGTGCCGTACTCGCCGAACTCCCGGCCCTCCGGATTTCGGCCGAAGTCCGTGAGATCCAGCATCCGGGTCTCATTGCGGCGCAGCCCGTAGGCGTACGCGACCTTGAACAAGGCGGCGTCCCGGAATGCCGGCAGCCAGCCCTTGCGGCCCTTGCCGCGAACGCGCAGCACCGCCTCATCGGCGTGATCGAAGAACTGCTCCAGCTCGGGCTTGGTAAACGCCCGTCGTTCCGGCTCGCCCTCGGCTTCGTCAGCGTGCGTTGCAGCATTCCAGTCGTAGACCACCTGGACTGGGTGAGTACCAAAATACCGCAGGCACTCGTCGCTCCAGCCGTAGGCCGGGTTGGTCAGGAAGTCGCAGAACTGGCGCACGGAGCCCTGGTAGTTACGCAGGGTGGAGCGGACGCAGCCGTGCACGGCCCGCAGATCGGCCGACCATTCGTCGACGTGCTGCGGCGTCCAGTGCCACGGCATCACATCGGCGTGCCGGGTGAAGGCCCGGACCGTACGTTCTTGGTCATTGACGTACCCCAGCGAGAGATTCCGGGCGAGCTGCTGGTTGCGCCAGCCCTTGATCATCGCCTCGAAGACTTGCTCGTCCGGCCGCAGCAACGACAGGCCGTCCACCAAGTGCAGCCGAGCAGAACCTGGAACGAGACCGTCCCCACCCATCCGTCATCACTCTCCGTCCATCGCATCTGACGCGAGAATTTCGCATCAGATGCGAGCCGGGGGCGTCTTCGCAGTTCAATCGCTCGATGGAGTGAGAGCTCCGACTGTCCGCCGAGGAGACCGCTACCCTCGTTCCGAGGTCAACGCCCCTGGTGAGACCAGGTCCATGCGCTCCATGGCCAATCTCCAGGACGGATGTCACCTATTCGCATCCGATGCAATTGGCGTCGGTAGGCACAGCGGTACAGCGGTTAACGCTAAGCCGATGATCATGGACTCGGGGCAGGTCGCGGGTAGTCCTACCGCTGCTCGGTGTTCGGGCGGGGCTGGACCGGAGCCGTTCGCGCAGGTCGATCTCCTCGGGTGCGAGCGGGTCTTCGCGTCAGCGGGCAGGTGGCGATGAGCCTCGCCGGCGTAATATCCACGTGGGGTGAGTACGCGTACTCAAGCGGGTCGCGCGGTGCCGGCCGGAGACTTGGCGCATGACGCACATCCACGCCTCCATCAGCGCATTCGCCCGTCACCGGCGCGGTCTCGCGACCGCCGCCCTCGCCGCTCTGGCTCTGGCCCTCACCAGCTGCGGGAGTGAGCCGAGTGGCGGTGGTCCACGGAGCGACCCGGCCCGAAACATCGCCTCCAAGGAGAGACCCGCGCAGCCGTCCCCCGAGCAGGCGTTCGCGGCGATGCTGGACATGTACGCGAAGGAGTGCCCTGCGGCCAATGGGGTCCCGCCGACACCGCCCGGCAAGCCGAGCAGCCCGGAACCGGCGCGGAGTCTCGCCCCTGGGGAAACGCCCCCGGACGAGCCGATCGAGCCCGGCCCCCTCACAGGACCTGCGGCGGAGTTGGACCGCCACGAGTGGTGCACGAGCGTCCACCACGAACAGCGCATCATCGAGGCGCTGCAGAAGGTCGCGGACCCCACCCCCGCCACGGTCCGGAAGACCCTGAACCGCCTCGGCTACATCGACGAACACATCCACGGCCTCAAGCAGGACGGCAAGACCACGCGCTTCCACCTCGACCTGCGCGAGAACGGCAGCCGACTGTGCGAGACGGGTGTGGCGGCGGGGGAGACCACGGACGTCAACCCGTGCGTGGCCCGCGCCACCGGAGCGTTCACCATCACGACAGAGGCGCAACCGTAAAGGCGCGCCATGTTCTTCGCCGTGCTCGCCGTCGCCGGACAGATCGAGCGCAACTACATCCGGGAGAAGACCCTCGAAGGCCAGGTCATCGCCGCGTCCAAGGGCAACCACGGCGGACGCCCGAAGGTCATCGACGACGACATGCTCACCTTCGCCGTTGCGCTGAAGGACAAGGCGTCCCCGTCCCCGACATCGCGAAGAAGCTCACCATCTGGGTCGGCAAGAACGCGGGCAAGCACCCCTAGCGTTAACCGGGTCTTCGAATTTAGTGGGGGTACGGCGGTGACGATCTGACGGTCGGTCGCTGACCGTGACGGGTCCGGGGTGTGGGTGGCCTGGACGTACGCTTCAAGATCCACGAAGGTGCCGTGTTCGTCCCGCCATCATCCCCCATCGCTGCTCCCGTTTGCCCCGCACCCCGTCTGCAAGCCCTGCGTGAGGGTGCCGCGCGGGATCAAGTCCGCAGCCTGGTCGCCGGGTTCGAGTCGCTCAGCGATCCGCGCGGAGCCAGCGGGGTGCGCTACCGGCTCTCCTCCCTGCTGGCCTTGGTGGTCTGCGCGATGACTCCAGCGGGCCACGACTCGATCACCGCGGCAGCGGAGTGGTGCCGGCGTGCAACCCCCGAGGAACTGGCCGCCTTCGGCCTGCCCTACCACCCGCTCCTGGGCCGCTGCCGGGTGCCGAGCGAGAAGACCCTGCGCAGCGTGCTGGGCCGCCTCGATCCGGCCGAGCTCACCTCGGCCGGGTTCGCCTACCTGACGTCCCTGATCCCCGACAAGCCCGCACCTCCCGCGCCGCTGATGCCGGACGGCGGCCCAGAGCGCGAACAGCGCCGGGCCCACCGGGCTGCCGCCCAGGCAGATCCGGTGCGCCCAAGGCGCCGGGCGATCGCGGTGGACGGAAAGTGCCTGCGCGGGGCACGGCGCTCTGACGGCAGTCGGGTTTTCGTGCTCTCCGCGGTCCGCCACGGCGACGGCATCACCCTCGCCTCGCGTGAGATCGGCGCGAAGACGAACGAAATCCCCGAGTTCCAGCCCCTGCTCGACCAGATTGACGACGCCGACCTCGCCGGGGCGGTCATCACCGCCGATGCCCTCCACGCCCAGCACGCCCACGCCGCCTACCTGCGCGAACGCGGCGCCCACTACCTCCTCACGATCAAGAACAACCAGCGCGGTCAGGCCCGCCAGCTCCACCGGCTGCCCTGGAAAGAGATCCCCGTGACGACACCCGCGGCCACGGCCGCCACGAGCAGCGTCACGTGCAGGTCGTCACCGTCGACGGCCTGCTCTTCCCACACGCCCGCCAGGTCCTGCGCATCCAGCGCAGACGCCGCCTGTACGGGGCGAAGAAGTGGTCCAGCGAGACCGTCTACGCCATCACCGACCTGCCCGCCGAACAGGCCGACGCCGCCGAGATCGCCGCCTGGGCTCGCGGGCACTGGACCGTGGAAAACACCGTCCACTGGGTGCGTGATGTCCTCTTCCGCGAGGACAAGTCCCAGCCCGGCCCGCACACGGAACTCGTCCTCGCCGAGGCGCAGGCGGTCCTCTTCGAGGCGATGGCCCCGATGTGCTCCCTGATGGAGGCGTTCCAGCCGCTGGCCGAGGCCGCCGCCGCTGCGATGGCCGAGCTCGGCCGCGCGCTTCAGCCCGTCGCCCAGCAGGCCACCGGATCCCGCCGCGACCGGCCGCCGTGGGCCACCCCGTACGGGTCCCCGCCACGCCGCCGATATCGGACAACGCCCGTGACCAGCCCGGACACCGTCCGGACATGGTCAGCCGGACGCGGCGGACAGGATCACGTCCACAAGCCTGTCCGCCGCGTCCGGCCGCCCGTGCGCCCGGGCCCTCTCCGCCATCGCAACCCGCCGATGGGGGTCCGTGAGGAGCGGGCCCAACGCGTCACGCAGACTCGCCCCGGTGACCTCGCCGAACAGAGCCACAGCAGCACCGGCTTCCTCCAAGTGACGGGCGTTGTGGGCCTGCTCGCCCCCGGCCGAGGAGGCGAGCGGAATGAACACCGCCGGTTTACCAAGGGCGGTGAGCTCGGCGAGCGTGCCCGCGCCGCTCCGGGAGACCACGACATCGGCCAGAGCCAGCACGTCGGGGAGTTCCGGGCCAACGAACCCAGTGAGGTAGTACCGTCCGGCCAACTCCGAAGGCATGACCGTTGCGAGCTGCTGAAGGGCTCCGACGTTCGTCGGCCCGCACTGGTGGATCACGTTCGCGTTGCTCAGCAGCCACGGCAGCGAGTCACGAACGACGTCGTTGATCTGCTGGGAGCCCTGGGCGCCGCCGGTGACGTACACGGTCGGGAGGCGCCGGTCGAAGCCGTGCAACCCCAGCACCTCGACAGCCTTGTCCGCGTGCCCCGCCAGCACCTCAGGGCGGATCGGATTTCCAGTGACGACGGCGGCACCCCGAACCGACTCCGGCAGGAGCGGCAGCGACGACTCCGACGACACCGCCATCCACGTCGCCGAGCCTGCCAACTTCCGGTTGGCCAGGCCCAGGCGCACAGTCTGCTCGTGGAGAACCAGCGGGCGCCGGCACATACGCGCGGCCAGCCCCGCAGGGACAGCGACGTACCCGCCAGTGGCGAGAACGACGTCCGGCCGGAAATCGGCGATGATCTTCCGAGCCTGCGCCACACCGAGCGGCACCCGGGCCATGTCCCGCACGTTGGCCGGACTCACCATCTTCAGCGGGTTGCTGGAACGGCGGATCTTGCCCGTAGCGACCGTGGTGAACGCGATGCCCTCAGCTGGGGCGACCCGCGCCTCCAGGCCATCCGCCGTGCCGATCCACAGCACATCGAGCGTTCTACCCTCAGCTGCCAACCTGCCCCGCAACGTCCGGATCGCAGTCAGGGCGGGGTACGTGTGACCGCCGGTCCCACCCCCCGTGACGATCAAGCGGAAGGCGCGCGAGAGAGGGGAAGCACTATTCATCCGGCTCACGCTACTAGCTGCCAAGAGCCCAGACGCGCACATCCGGACGCTCATCGGCGTGACGTCACAGAGATACGCTGACCCACAGAAGGCCGCGAGGCCCTTCCCGTAGTTCGAGCACGGGAAGGGCCTCGCTGCGTCCGGTGGACTGGCGGGTGACTGAGTCACGGACGACAGCGTGCGCCGGGTTCGCCTACAAGACATGTAAATTCTGGAGAGCAGAACCACGGGCGAACGCCGGAGTACCGGACTGGGACGCCGTACTCGCCTCCTACGAGGCGGTCCGCGTCGAGCACTGCCGCCGGGTGCAGTCCACCGCCCGCGCGTGGGGCGACCTGGAAGGCGCACCCGGGCGCCGAACCGGAAGGCCGCACCAGGAGTCTCAATGGCCGGGACGCCGGAGGCGATCACGGCGTGGCTTCGGCGAACCGCCGACAGGTGGCCGGCCATCCGACCCATCATCCGGGCCGGCCGCGGCCGCGGTGGTCGATCCAGAACTCACCGACCTGGTCGAGCGATGGATGGGGGAGGCCATCAGCGACATCGAGGACGGACTGACGACGGCTGGGCGCCTCGAGCCCCATCAACGCCACTTTCGGGGCGTTCTTGCGATGGCCCAGCTCGACTTCGTCGCCCAGAACTGGGATCGTGCCGACTGGAAGCTGACGCGTGATCAGATGCTCGATGAACTCAGCGCCAGCTGGGTACAGCGACTGACCTGACCACGCCCGCGGGGGACCGCTTGAACAGCGCGGCCCTGCCCTGCGTCGCATGCCGACGAGGGCGGTCACTTTGCTACGAAGCTGACCTTGAACATGCGGGGCCAGAGCTTGCCGGTGATCAAAAACAGGTTGGTTCCTGGCACGGCGGCGATGCCGTTGAGTGCTTGGGCTCCGCTGCGTTCGGATGGGGTCAGGAGTCCGGTGGCGTCGATGTGTGCGGTGACGGTGCCGGTGCTGGGGTCGATGCGCACGATCGTGTCCGTCGGGTACACGTTCGAGTAGATGAAGCCGTCGGGCGCGCATTCCAGTTCGTTGAGCCCTGTCACGGGTTGGCCGTCCTGGCGCACGTCGATGCTGCCTGTTGCCTTGAAGGTGTTGGGGTCGCGGAACGTGAGCCGGTCGGTGCCATTGCTCATCACGAGCTGTTGCCGCCCGGAGAAGCGTTGGTGGCACAGGCCCCAGCCTTCGCCCTGGTAGGTGACACGGCGACGTTCTGCGAGTGTGGTGGGGTCGCGCTCGATGGCGGTGCCGTTGCGCCAGGTGAGTTGCCAGAGTTTGTCGCCGGACAGGGTGATGCCCTCGCCGAACAAGGGCGCCTGCAGCTCGGCGTACACGGTGGGCGGCTTGCCCGGCCGTCCGGCGCGGAGCGAGGACCGGCCGACCAGGCCCGTGCTTTCGTAGAGGCTGCCGCCGCGGAACTCCAGGCCCTGGGTGAAGGCTTGCGGGTCGTGGGGGAGGGTGTCTCGCACTTCTGCTCGCAGCAACGGCACGCCGTGCGAATCAGCCCCGAGGTGCACTTGGCGGCTGGTCGCGGTCACGTCCTTGCCGCCGGCGCTGCACGCTGCGACAGTGCCGGGGAGCAGCGCCCCGACCAGCACCGCCAACACGACCGCCCGTGGGAGGTTGCCCGATCCGGTCCGCGGCCGGAGTGCGTCGCCGTCGGTATTCGTTTCACAGCTTCTGGGGCCCGCTGACAGTACCGACGGCCTCCCATCCGACATCCGGAACGCTGCGCGGCCTGCGGCTGGTGTTCCCTGACACACAGAGTCCTCCCCTGCTGGTTCGCCATACGAGGGCGCCGGGTTGAGCCGGACCACTGACGTCTCGGGACCTCGGCACGAGACGTGCGATGTGCGCGGCTGCTCGGCCTCGAAGGTGTGATCTGCCCGCCGATCCGGATCGTTGGTGTGCGCAGCGTGGCGGGCGGGAGTGGTCGGCGGTGGAAGATCTGCACACGGCGCCGTTACGCAACCGGGCCACCGCCATGGGATGGGGTGGCTCGCTCGGAAGGTCGTTGTCATTCGGTGGTCTTCGTGAAGGTCTGGTTGGTGTTGCTGCCGCCGGAGCTGTTGATGTTGTTGCTGGTGCTGACGTTGCTGAACATCGTGAGGATGCCGTTGGGGTTGGTCGGCAGGATCGATCTCCCACCGCCGTTCCCGCCGTTGCAGGTGCCGGTTACCGTCGTCGGATTGCTCGCGGTGGCCGACTCGCTGCCGCCGCCGCAGACGGTGGCCGTGTTGATGAACGTGCAGGGCAATGCCCGCAAGCACGCACAGCGTCCAGCGCGCCGTCCACTGGGCCAACCGGTGAATATTCATGAGGACTCTTTCTTGTTCTCCAGAGTGCCCAGGGGTTCGGATACCGCACCCATCAGGAGCGGGCGGGATCAGGCATGATGCCTGGACAGGCAACGGGACTCGGCTACATCGATGAGGGGGCGGAGACCGGTTTCACCCAATCGCCCAGGCGAGCACCGGCTGAATGGGCGCATCGGATGCCACAGGGTGCCTGGTGGCCACCGTCAGCTCGCCACGGGGGAGATCGAGGAGCCGGTCAGAAGTGAGGATCGCCTGGTGCATTCGGCGCAGCGACCGGCAGGGCTCCAGGCCCAGTTCGGATCTGAGGACGGGCCTCCAGGCCCAGTTCGGATCTGAGGACGGGCTGTGCGGAGCGGTACACCGGGAGCACCCTCCGCCTGTCGCTCCGAGCGGTACAGCACCAGGATCAGCCGGCGGTAGAAGGACTTCCGCAACGGGTACTCGGCGGTGAGGGTGTTCAGCACTTGATGACCTCGCGGTGCCGGCCGAGCGCCGCACCGGTACAACGGACAGCTCCAGGAAGGCGAGCCGCTCCTCCTCCACCCAGGTGGAGAAGCGGGTCAGCACCGGGCCCTCGGGAGTGCCGTCGAGCACCGGGCCGCGTACGAGCGACAGCGCCCGGCCGAAGCCGTCGAGGGCGGCCTCGAACCGGCCGGCCGTTCACTGATGTCCGGCCCCACCTACACCAAAGCCGTACATGACTATTCAACCTGGATCATCCTTGACGACGGTCCCCTCGAACTCGGTGGCCCGCGCCGAACACAGCCAGTTCCCCAGGGCCTTTGCATGATCGCGACTTGGTTTCCTGAATGTGCGTCATCCCGATCGGAGCGCGGGCACCGCAACCTCACGGTGCCCGATCCACGCATCTGATGGCTCGCATTGGGCCGTGATCGCTACGCTGGGGCAGGTCAATGCCTGGGAGGGAGCTGGCAATGTCGTTCAGCTACTACGTTTACGTCAGCGACAGCAAGATCGACATGCTGTTGCCGCAGATCGATCCCAGGTTCGGGGCGAAGCGCCAGACGGAGCTGGGCGTGAATCTCACGGTGCTGTCGGCGAAGCGAACGACCGAGGGCCCGTCCGACGACCGGATCCGCCGGCTGGAGACCGTCGTCGGGTATCTGCGCGATCACGGTGATCTCGGCTCGGTGGACGAGCCGGGTCAGTTCTTCTGGGGGCTGCTGCCGATGCGCTGGGGGGCGTTCCCCGGCGATCCCACGTCCTCGCTGGTGTTCTTCGGCGGGCGGAGCGAGAACACCGTCGTCGGGCTGGGCGGCTCGTACAAGCACGTGTGGGACTCCGTGCCGGACGCCGAGGCGCGCGGGGTGGGGCGCTCGATGATGTCGTCGATGCTCGACGGGCTGGGAGTCACTTCGGACCTCGAGGACGAGTACGTCGCCGACGCGGTGGACGGCGACCTCGACCGGGCCGATCGCGCCGCGCTCGCCCGGGTGCAGGGAGCCGTGGCGAGCCTGCGGTGGCCGGCGCAGAACGTCGAGTTCGTGGCCAAGCGCCTGCTGCACGGCGACAGCCCGGACGGCACGGCCAGGTCGGTACTGCTCGGGACACCGGTGTACGTCGCCACCGTCGACTGACGACGATGGCGACGTGGCGCCGCGGGGACCTGATCCTCGACCTCTACGAGGTCCTGGACGTGGTGCGCACAGGCGGCATGGGACTGGTGCACCGGGTCCGGCACCACGGCTGGGACATCGACCTGGCGGTGAAGACCCCGCGCCGGGCACTGGTCCGCTCGCCGGACGCGATCCGGGACTTCGAACGGGAAGCCGAGGTGTGGGTCGGGCTGGGCCTGCACCCGCACATCGCGAACTGCGTCTACGTCCGCACCCTCGACGGCGTGCCCCGGGTCTTCGCGGAGTGGGTGGACGGCGGCAGCCTGGCCGAAGCCGTCCGGAGCCGGAGCCTCTACGGGACCGACTCCCTGGGATCGGTGCTGGACGTCGCCATCCAGTCCGCGTGGGGGCTCGACCACGCGCACGAGAACGGGGTCGTGCACCAGGACGTCAAGCCCGCCAACGTGATGCTCACCCGGGACGGCACGGTCAAGGTCACCGACTTCGGCATGGCCCGGGTCCGCATGGCCACCGGGCAGGACGCCGGGGACGCGGATCCGTTCGTCAGCCGCGGCGGCCTGACTCCCGCGTACTGCTCGCCCGAACAGGCGCGGTCGCCGGGCGGGCTCACGACGGCCACGGACACCTGGTCCTGGGCGGTCACCGTCCTCGAAATGTTCCTCGGCCGGCCACCGGACCCGGACGGGACCGCGGCGGGCGGCGTCTTCGACGGCTTCGCCCGCTCCGGGGCCCCGGACGCGGTCCTGCCGGTGCCGGCCGAGGTGGCGGACGTGCTGCGCGAGTGCTTCACCGAGGACCCGGCCGCGCGTCCCGCCCGGCTCGGGCCGCTCGCGGAGCGCCTGATCCGGGTGCACGAGCGGGAAGTCGGCCCGTATCTCCGGCGCGCTCCGGCGGCGGCCACTCTGCTCGCCGACGGCTTGTCCAACCACGCGCTGTCCATGCTGGACCTCGGCCGCCGCGACAGCGCCGAGGAGCTGTGGACCCGGGCTCTGCGGGCGGATCCGCACCACCCGCACGCCCGCTACAACCGCGGGCTGCATCGATGGCGGACCGGGGTGATCACCGATGCCGAACTGGTCGACGAACTGGAGTCCGTGCGGTTCGGGGATCCGGGTGACGGTGTCGGGGAGTACCTGCTCGCGCTCGTGCACCGAGAACGTGGCGATCCGGTCGCGGCGGCCGCGCTGCTGCGGGACGCGGACGCGCGGACGCCCGGCGATCCGCAGATCGCCGACGCGCTCGCGTCGGTCGAGCACGCGCCCGCCCCCGCGCAGTCGGTCCTGCCGGGGGAGCACGAAGACTGGATCGCCGCCCTCGCGTTGACCCCGGACGGCCAGGTCGTGGTCTCGGCCGACGGCTCCGGCGGGCTGCGGATCTGGGACGTCCCCACGAAGGAGTGCCGGCAACAGTTCCAGCTCGAGAAGTATCGTGCCTCGGCCGTGGCGGTGCGCGACGACGGACAGCTCGTGGTCGTCGGCGGGGGTGTCGGGCGGGCGCTCGTGCTCGACCTCGAAGCCGCGACCGGGTTCGAACTGCCCGGCCACCCCAGCTGGGTGGGCCTGGTCGCGCTGACGGCGGACCAGCGGCACGCGGTCACCAGCGGCTTCGAAGGGGAAACCGTCACCTGGGACCTCGAGACGCGCGAACCCCTGGACGTCCGGCAGTTCGAGAGCAAGGCGGACGTCCTCGGGGCCCAGGGCACCCTGTGCTCCGTCATCGACTACCAGCGCCACACGAACTCCGTGTACGACGTCCGCACGGGCGAGCTGGTGCACCGGTTCGACCGCACCCTGATGTCGGCGCGGTTCAGCGGCGACGGCCGCCTCGCCGTGGTCGACCTCGGCAGCACGGACGTCCGCCTGGTCGATCTAGAGTCTGGCGAATCCCGGCGGGAGCTGAAGACCGGCTTCGGCCGGGTCGCCGTCAACCTGGACGGGACGGTCGGCTTCTCCAGCGGTGGCCGGGACGAGCCGTCGAGAGTGTGGGACCTGGGCAGTGGCCGGTGCCGCCTGTCCCTGGACCCGACGCCCGACACCAAGAAGGTCGTGCTCAGCGCGGCCGGGCGGGTCGCGGTCACCGCCGAGGGGAAGTCCGTGCGGGTGTGGCATCTGCCGCCCGCGGGACCGCCGGCCCCGTGGAGCTACGTCCGCCCGCACGCAGCCCCGGACGTCGCCGCCACCGCCGCCCGGGCGGCCGCGCTGCTGGCGGAGGCGGCCACGCTGGCCGGAACCGGACGGCTCGACGACGCGGCAGGTCTGATCCGCGCCGCCCGCGCGCTGCCCGGGCACCGGCGCCACACCGAGCCGGTGCGTCTCTGGCGCCGCCTCGGCGCCCTCGGCCGCCGTACCGAGCTCGCCGACGCCTGGTCCGCGGGCCGGATCGTCCCGGAGGACGGCCGGTCGTGGGCCCTGGAGTTCAGCGGCCGCAGCCCCACCGCGCTCGCCCGCGCCGGGAACGGCGCCGAAGCGTGGGTCTTCGACGTCGAGACCGGGCAGCTGCTGCACACGCTCAGCCTGCACACCGGCCACATCAGCGCCGTGGCGATGACCGCCGACGGCCGGCTCGCGGTGTCCGGGGGCGAGGACGGCCGGGTCGTCGCCTGGCACCCGCGCGACAGGCGGATCGTCCAGCTGTTCACCAGCCCCCGCGACCACGTGTACTACGTCGCGGTCAGCGCGGACGGCCAAGTGGCTCTCTCGGGAACCGCCGACGGCCTGGTCGCGGCCTGGGACATCGGCAGCGGCCGGACCATCGGGCGCTGGGAGGCGCACCCGGGGGCGGTGCTGGGCGTGGCCGTCAGCGCTGATCACCGCTACGGGCTCTCGCGCGGCCAGGACGTCAGCGTGAAGATCTGGGATCTGCGCGAAGGCGAGCTCCGGTGGGTGCTGCGCGGGCACCACGAGTGGATCGGCGCCGCGCGGCTGAGCGACGACAGCCGGTTCGTGGTCACCGGTGGCGCCGACGCAGCGGTGCGGGTCTGGCGGACCGCCGACGGACAGTGCGAGGTGGTACTCACCGGGCACACGGACGCCGTGGTCGACGTCCTGCCGAGCCCGGACGCCCGGCGGCTGCTGTCCTGCTCGGTGGACGGCACCGTCCGGCTGTGGGACGTCGTGGGTGCGCGCTGCGTCCACGTCCTGGCCGGGCACGTAGGCATCGTGCGGAGTCTGGCT
The DNA here is from genome assembly GCF_026342835.1 of Streptomyces sp. NBC_00154. Taxonomy (GTDB): domain Bacteria; phylum Actinomycetota; class Actinomycetes; order Streptomycetales; family Streptomycetaceae; genus Streptomyces. The sequence continues at coordinate 96,981 of NZ_JAPEMI010000003.1, read as the reverse complement.
GTCACACCGGACTTCCGGCTCGCGGCGTCGGGCGGGGAGGACCGGAAGGCCCGGTTGTGGGACCTCACGACCGGCCGGCAACTGCGCGCCTTCACCGGCTTTTCGGACGCGGTCACACACGTCGCGCTGGCCCCCGACGCCACCCTGCTCCTGGCCGGCGACGAGCACGGGCGCCTGCTGACCTGGGCCCTGGACTGGGAATACGACTTCGGCTCGGCGACCGGCTCCCTGCGGCCGGAGGCCGAGCCCACGCTCGACGAGCTGCGGGCCGAGGTCGCCGTTCCGCTGCCTTCCCGCGACGACAGCCGCCCGGCGCTCGTCGAGGCGTTCGCCCGCCTCGGCGACCGGCAGCGGCACGCCGTCACCCGCACCCTGGAGCTCGCCGGCGAACTGGACAAGATCGCTTCGCGCACCGATACCGGCTATCGGCTGTACGTGCGCTTCGTGGCCGAGGACGCGGCGACCCGGGAGCCCACACAGATACCGAGCACGGCCGAAGGACTCGCGCTGCTGCTGCGACCGGAGGCAGAGCTGAACCGGTCGGAGGAGTTCTGGGCCGGATACTTCGCCGGGCAGCTCCAGGACGACCTCGTCACGCTCGCCGAGGCCGCCCCGGTCCTGCACCGCGAGGGCGACCTGGCCGCGGCCGAACACGCATGGCAACTCGTCGTCGACGTCCGCTCCCACCTCTGGGACGCCGGGCACGTCGAAACCCAGGGCGCGATGCTCGGCTGGGCCGCGGTCCTCACCGACCTGCACCGGGAGCCGGAGGCCCTGGCGCTGGTCCGGGCGGTGACCGGAGAGCGCGCACAGGACCTGGGGCCGGACCACCCGGCCACCCTGGAGGCGACCGCGGCGCTCGCGTCCCTGCTCTCGGCGAGCGGCGAACAGGCGGAAGCGGAACGGATGTACGCCGACCTGCTGCCCCGGCTCGTGAAGCGCTTCGGCCGCGACGACGGCCGGACGCTCGACGCCCGGGTGGGGCTGGCGCGGGTGCACCACAGGCTCGGGCGACCGGGCGACGCCGAGCCGGTCCTGCGCGAGGTGCTGGCGAAACGGCGGCTGCGGCTGGGCGACGACCACCCGGACACGCTCGCCGTCCAGACCGAGCTGGACAGCGTGCGGGGGCAGGCACCGACGCCGGAGAAGCCGGCGCGGCGGCGATGGAGGAGGCGGCGATGATCCCGGGTCGGTCCAGTATCGAAGCCCTGATCACCGGCAAGGTATTCATGGGCGAGATCGGGGCGTTCTTCCCCGTGAGCATGACGTTGCGAGGCGACGAGTTCGCGGCCGTGTTCATGATGCGCGCCAGTCAGCTCGGGCACCGGACCACCGGGCCGTACACGCCCGACCGGCCACCGGCCGACGCGATGAACTGGGCTCAGCTGCGGACGGGGATCGGCCTGGCGGGGCGCTTTCCCTCTTTCCGGATCGACGCGAGCGGCCTGTGGCCGCGCATCCACGTCGAGCTGCTCGGCACCGCCGTCCGCGGGCTGATCGTGATGCCGGAGGAAGTGACCGCGGAGTCGGTGAACGCGCCTTACCTCGGCGAGTGGCAGGAGCAGATCTCTTCCACGGTGCGGATCGCGCTCGACTGGATCGCCGGCTGGCTCACGGCCTGTCACCACCAGGCCGGCGGCACCGAGCCGTCGGTCGACCTCGATCTGGTCTATCGGCCGGACGACGATTACGAGACCCGCCTCGCCCAGGTCGACGAGCGGCTGAGAGAGCTCATCCCGCCGGTACGCCCGGTCCTCGAGCTGCGCTGGCGCTCTGTCAGCCCGGTCCAGCGCAAGGCCTTTGCGAAGTACCTGAAAGGCGCCCGAAGGATCGGGACCCGGTCCGACCGGCGACTGAGCTGCCGAGTCGGCGGTATCGAGCTGGAAGTGCCGGGCTGAGGACGGCCACCCGGCCGGGCCGGGTCGGCGCGAGCCGAAAGGCGCCGGCAGCGCGGCCGCCGCGCTTGCCATGCTCTTCAGGCTCGTCGAGTCCGCCCAGGCACGCTGGAGGGCGGTCAACGCACCTCACCTCGCCGCCCTCGTCCACGCCGGAGCCGGCTTCGAACGCGGCCACCTCGTCGAACGCCCCGAGACCGTGGCAGCGTGACCACCTTTCCCGAAACGCCGATGGAGGCATCCGCCGTGTCCGACCTCGACAGCCAGACCGCTTACTGGGACGCCGCCGCGATGACGAAGCGATTCACGCATCCGCTGCACACACCGTGGCTGGACAACGTCGAACGAAGCGCTGCGATCCTCGACTACGGCTGCGGCTACGGCCGAACCCTGGACGCGCTGGAACAGCAGGGCTTTGACAACCTCTCCGGCTTCGACACATCGCCGGGGATGATCGCCCGGGCCCGCAGCCTGCACCCCGCGATGCGCTTCGCGGTGCTGGACACGCCGCCGGCACTCGCCTGCCCGGACGCGAGCATCGACGTGGTCGTGCTCTTCGCGGTGCTGACCTGTATCCCAAGTGACGACGCACAGCGGCTGCTGATCGGCGAGCTGCACCGTGTGCTCAAGCCCGGCGCACTGCTCTACCTCAGCGATCTGCTGCTACAGGACGACCAGCGCAACCGCGACCGCTACGCGAGGTTCGCCGAGCCCTACGGCACCTACGGGGTGTTCGAGACCGGCGACGGCGCAGTGTGCCGCCACCACCCGAGCGACTGGTTCACCTCCCTGCTCGCCGGATTCGAGACCATCGACACCCGACGAACCACCGTGACCACCATGAACGGCAACACATCGGCGGGCCTTCAAATCCTGGCCCGCAAGCCGGCCCCATGTCACCAGACTCCTACCCGCTGACGCTGCCGTCCGGACAACGCACCCACAGGTATTGACAATTACTCCCTCGACTTCGCCTACGACTGTGGCGGGCTCAACAAGCGCGCCGCCGGCATCCTTTCCGTCAACGGGGCCAAGGTGGGGGAAGGCTGCATCGACAGGACGATGGGCGCGACTCGCTCGCCGGCGAGATGGCGGACGTGGCATGGGCGCGTGGTCACCGGTCACCGACGATTATGGCCCGTGGCACAACGACTTCACCGGGAAGCACTACGGAGCGTTCGACGTAACCCGCACGGGGCCGTGCCTTACGTCCGGCGGCGCGGCCTCGCCGCATGTTCCTCGGAGATGTGCGCCGTAAGGGCGATCGACGCGGTGGCCCGGTCGTAGGAGAGCTGGGCCACCCGCGCGTAGAGGCAGTCGATGATCAGCAGTACGGAGTGGCGCGAACCGAAGCCTCCGTGCCGGAAGCTCGTTTCCGCCGAGGTCGACGCGAGGTGGATTCCCGCGGCCTGGGCGGCCGGTGAGCGCGGGTCCGAGGTGATGGCGATGGTCGTGGCCCCACGCTCGGCAGCCAGCTGAAGAGGGCTCAGCACCTCACGGGTACTGCCGGAGTGCGAGAGCGCGACGGCGACGTCGGCGGGCGTCAGCAGGGACGCCGAGGTTTCCGCGGCGTGCACCTCGGTCCAGCCCCTGGTCTGGCAGCCGATACCGAACAGACGGGCTTCTGCCTCACGTGCCAGGACGCCGGACGTACCCACTCCGTAGACGTCGATGCGGCGGGCCCTGGTCAGGGCCCGAGCCGCACTCTCGAGTGCGTTGCGGTCCAGCCGTTCCACGGTGCCGCGCAAGGCTTGGAGATCGGCGTGTGCGATGACGTCGATGACCTGGTCCAGGCTGTCGTCGGGACCGATGTCCGGCCCCAGCGGGCGTTCCTGCGGGAGCTGCCCCTGCTCCTTGGCGAGTTCGAGCAGCAGCGCCTGGTACGAGTCGAGTCCGAGGGCCTGGCAGAAGCGGGTGACGGTCGCCTGCGAGGTCCCGGTGCGCCGGCCGAGGTCGGCCGCCGACGTGTGGGCCAGGGCCGCCGGATCGGCCAGGACCTGCTCGCCGACCTTGCGCAGCGAGACGGTCAGCCTGGGCAGTTCGGAGTGGATCAGGTCTGTGATCACGGTGGACTCGGCTCGATTCGATGCGGTGGCGCCCAAGTGAATTCGGGTTCGGAAGATCTCTTGTCTGGATGTGACTCTACCAACCACTATGCAGCGTGATTTCTGAATCCTTCGAACAACCTCTGGTGATCGGAATCGACGCGGGCGGCACCCGGGTACGGGCGTACTGCGCCGATGCGAGGGGCCGCGTGGTCGGTATGGGCGACAGCGGCCCCGGCAATGCACTCAGCGTGCCGCCTGCCGATCTCGTACGGCACTTGGCCCAGGCTATGGGCACTGCCGCACCGGAGGGTGTGCGCAGCCGGGTGACGGCGGTGGCGGGCGGGTTCGCGGGCGCAGGGCCTGGGCGCGGACGGGACACCGCGGCCTCCTGTCTGGCCGAGGCTCTTGAAGCACTGGACATCAGCGCTGTGGCGGCCGAGGTGTACGGGGACGCGGATGTCGCCTTTGCGTCGGGGCCGGGGGCCCCCGCCGACGGACTCGTCCTCATCGCCGGGACCGGCGCGATCGCCGGCCGGGTGGTGGGGCGGCGCTGCGCGCAGACCGTGGACGGACACGGCTGGCTGCTCGGCGACAAGGGCAGCGGGTTCTGGCTCGGCCGGGAGGCGGCGCGGGCCGCCGTGCTTGCGCTGGACGGGCGGGGGCCGTGGGGACCACTGGTCGGATCGGTGCTGGAACAGGTCACTCCCGAGAGTCCGGATGCCGGCCTGCCGCTGGCGGAGCGCACTCGCCTGAGAGACGCCATCGCGGACTGGGCCTACTCCCGGCCTCCGGTGGCGCTGGCGCGGCTGAGTCCCCTGGTGGTCGCGGCCGGGGCTGATGGCGATCCGACGGCGCGGTCGCTGCTCGACCGGGCCGCCGATGAACTGGCCGACAAGGTCGGCGCGCTGGCCCCGCGCAGCGGCGAACTCCTCGTGACCACCGGAGGACTGATAGGACCCGAGGGGCCGCTGGCGGAGCGCCTGGCGGAACGCGTGAGGCCGATGGGGCTACGTGTCGCCGCTGTGCGCGACGGCGCCGCAGGGGCCGTGGCGCTGGCCCGGCTCTTGACGCGATGAGGTGGCTGGTTCATTGTTTCATTCGAATCGATATCTATTGAATCAATCAATCGCACGAGAGTGGTGATCCTCATGGCCGAACCGCAGATCAGCGCGAAGCTTTTCGCCGACCGGGCACGCGCGTCGCTGGACGGAGCGATCGACACCAACGCGGCCGCGGTTGCCGCCGCCGCCCGGCTGTTCGCGGACTGTGTCGCCGCGGACGGAGTGATCCACGCGTTCGGCACGGGGCACTCGCAGGCGACCGCACTGGAGATCGCCGGGCGTGCGGGCGGTCTCATCCCCACCAACCGGATGAGCCTCGCCGACCTCGTGCTGCGGGGCGGCGAGGACCGTGCGGTGCTCGAAGATCCCTTGCTCGAACGCCGACCAGGACTCGCCGCCCGGCTCTACGAACTGAGTACCCCGCGCCCGCAGGACCTCTTTGTGATCATCTCGAATTCGGGGGTCAACAACTCGATCGTCGATCTCGCCCAGTTGGTGACGGGCAAGGGGCATCTGCTGGTGGCGCTCACTTCGCTGGAGCACACCCGTTCGGTCCCCGCCCTGCATCCCAGCGGGCAGCGGCTCGCCGACCTCGCCGACGTGGTGCTCGACAACTGCGCGCCCGCCGGTGACGCGCTGCTGCCGCTGCCCGGCGGCGGCAGTTTGTGCGGGGTGTCCACCATCGTCTCGGCCACGCTGGTGCAGATGGTGTTGGCCGAGAGTGTCGCCCTGCTGATGGCCGGGGGCCACGAGGTGCCCGTCTACATCTCCGCCAATCTGCCGGGCGGCTTCGAGCGCAACGCGAAGCTGGAAGCCCACTACGAGGGGCGGCTGCACCGCAACGGTCACTGACCACCCGCCACCCATAGCGGTCTCCCGTCCTGATCGGACGGGAGACCGCTATGGGTGCTGCAGAACATCGCCGCAGAAGGCCTCCAGGAGCAGCACTTCAAGGACCATGGCCGCCGGGCCGATGGGCTCGTGGTGGAGTTCACCGATATCGACTACGTGGAGCTCGACTACTCGTGACCAACGGTGTCCCGGAGGACGTCACCGGTTCCGGTGACCATGAGGCCCGTCATGTCGTGGGCATGAAAGCTCCTCTTCAGCCGCGGTCTGCATCGACCGACGGCGCAGCGAAGTAGAGCAATGCTCAGGACTTGTGGATCGGCGTCGGGTTGGACGCGGAAGGCGTACCTTCCCGAATGATCCTGTGATGGTCACCGAGTAGGCCCGCGTTCGCAGCGCGGGTCGGGAAGGCACGCCCGTGCTCAGCGCAGTGAACGCCGACGGTTCCACCGAGTCCGGCTCCCTGATCGACGAGATCGTGCGCGACGGCGCCCGGCGGATGCTCGCCGCCGCGCTGGAGGCTGAAGTCAACCAGTGCATAGCCGAGTTGGCGGCTACGGCCGACGAGCGGGGGCGTCGCCTGGTGGTCCGCAACGGCTACCACCGGCCCCGCACCGTGGTCACCGCGGCCGGTCCGGTCGAGGTGAAGGCCACCGCGGGTGAACGACCGGCGGGTCGACGAGGCCACCGGCGAGCGCAAGCGGTTCTCCTCGAAGATCCTGCCGCCGTGGTGCCGCAAGTCGCCGAAGATCTCCGAGGTACTGCCCTTGCTCTACCTACACGGCCTGTCGTCCGGGGACTTCGTGCCCGCCCTGGAGCAGTTCCTCGGCTCGGCGGCCGGGCTGTCGCCGGCGACAGTGACCCGGCTGACGAAGCAGTGGCACGACGACCACGCCGCCTTCTGCGAGCGGGACCTGTCCGACCGCGACTTCGTCTACGTGTGGGCCGACGGCGTGCACCCCAAGGTCCGGCTCGGCCAGGCGCACTCGTGCGTGTTGGTCCTGCTCGGCGTCCGCCTGGACGGCACCAAGGAGCTGATCGCGCTGGACGAGGGGCTGCGCGAGTCCACCGAATCGTGGGCCGACCTGCTGCGCGACTGCCGCCGCCGGGGCATGCGCGACCCGGAGCTGGTGGTCGGTGACGGTGGGATGGGCCTGTGGAAGGCGCTGGCCGAGGTGTTCCCCGCCACCCGGCATCAGAGGTGCTGGGTCCACAAGGCCCGAAACGTCTCGAACGCCCTACCGAAGTCCGCGCAGCCAGGCGCGACGAAGGCGATGCAGGAGATCTACAACGCCGAGGACCGCGCCCACGCCGAGAAGGCCATCGAGGCGTTCGCGAAGACCTACGGCGCGAAGTTCCCCAAGGCCGTCGCGAAGATCACCGACGACGCCATGGAACTACTGGCGTTCTACGACTTTCCGGCCGAACACTGGATCCACCTGCGGACCACCAACCCCGTCGAGTCCATATTCTCCACCGTCAGGCTCCGGACTAAGGTCACCCGCGGTGCGGGAAGCCCGGCCGCGGCCCTGGCGATGGTGTTCAAGCTCGTCGAGTCCGCCCAGGCTCGCTGGCGGGCGATCACCGGAGCTCGCCTGGTGCCCCTCGTCCGCGCCGGAGCCCGCTTCGAGAACGGCCTCCTGGTCGAACGCCCAGAAGCCGTGTCGGCAGCCTGACCATAGGCTACCGATTCGACGGCGAAGGAGGGTTGAGACGTACGCGGCCGCCGATGTCGATCAAGCCGTCCGTTCGCGGCGTCGTGAAGATCTGGGAACCACGCCCCTGGGTGATCACCAAAGGGCGCTGAAGCGTATTGGTAAGCAGCAGTGCGGCGGCGCCGGTGGCTTCGTCCTCGTCGATCCCGTCGCCGCGCCCGGGGAATCCGCGGGCCCGGATGTGTCCGAGCTCTTCGTTCTCCCAGGCCCAGGCGTAGATCCACTCCCCGGGTGCCGGTACGGTCAGGGCGTCGACTTCAGTTGGCGTGGCGTGCTGGCGCAGTGTCCTCGGTGGCACCCATTCGGGTCGGGCGGTGATCCACGTGCGGTCGTGCTCGTTGCGGGCGCTCACGGTTCCGATCGCGAGGTTCAGGGCGGGGAGTCGGAGCAGCCAGGCTGCGCCGACGAGGGGATAGCCTGCGAACGGGAGCCGGGAGCCCGGGGTGTAAATCTCCAGGGTTCCGCGTTGCGGATCGTCGATGAAGATGGTTTCGCTGAACCCGGCTTGTTTGGCCAGTGCTTGGCGTGATGCTTGGTCGGCCATTGCGGAGCCGTCGCGGACGACTCCAAGAACGTTGCCATGGCGTCCATCCGGATCGGTGAACACACGCAACTGTTCGACTGTGGGTTTCATCCCGGGATTCAAGCATCTCCTTGCTGCCCGGGTGGTTCCCCCTTGGGGCGGGCCGGAAGGGCCGGAACGGTGTGGGTCGGCTGATAGCGTGATGATCATGGATCTCACCCAGGTGTTGGATGCGTTCGAGACAGAGGCCGAGGCCCTCGGCCGGGGTCTTGCCCGGCTGCCCGAAACTGCGTGGGATCGCCCGACACGGTGTGCACCGTGGTCTGCTCGTGAACTGTTGGGGCATGTCTGCATCGTCCTGGGCTGGGTGCCCGACATGATCGAAGGTCAGGCGCCCGGGGCCCCAGAGGTCTCCGCGACCGAGTACTACCGGCCAGACCACCGCTTCAGTTCCGCTACCAACGCGGCCCGCATCGAGTTGGGACAAGATCGCGCCGCTCGTCATGGATCAGGGGCCGAGCTCGTCGCCGACTTCACCCACACCTGGCAGGAGGTGGAGGAGCTGTGCCGGAAGGAGTCGGAGCGCCGGGTGGTGCGGACGCGGCACGGCGACGCGATGCTGCTCGCCGACTTTATGCTGACGCGCGTCGTCGAAGTCGCAGTGCACGGGATCGACTTGGCCGACGCACTCGGGAGTGAGCCATGGCTGACGCTGTCGGCCGCAGATCTGGTGCTGGAGCTTCTCGTCGGACCCGATGCGAGCGTGGTGACCCAGCTGGGCTGGAGTCGTGCTCGTTTTCTTCGCAAGGTCACCGGCCGTGAGCCGTTGGGGGCGGAGGAGTCCTTGCAGATTGCTCGGCTGGGTGTCACATGGCTCGCGTTGGGATGAGAGCGGTCTCATGGCTTTGAGACGGTCGAGCCCTCGACATAGCTCGCAGATTAGCCAGCCAAACCAGCGGCCCTCTGGCCTCCGCAACCGCAGCCCGCCAGCGTCCGACCTCCCCTCATCCACAGGTTTTGACAATTCCTCCAGCGAAGTACTGGGCGTACCGCGTCCCAGCAAAGTGCTCGCCCAACAGCCGAGAGAAGAGCAGGACCGACGATAGCGGACGGTGGTTCACCACGAGATGTTGCGTCTGTCCCTCTGCGTTCCTGTAGACGACAGCGATGTTTGCGATCGGCTCACCGCCCACCGTCGACGTGTAGTCCTCGACGAAGTCGTTCTCTCCGTACCCGCCGATGTAGATGAAGTCCTGGTACTCGTACAGAGTGCGCGCATAGGACAGCACCGTGCGAACGTCCTCCGCCCCCCGCACGACCCCGTTCAGTACCGAGCCCTCCATTGTCACATCGTCGGCAAGGTTGTCCAGCCAAGGGGGGTAATAGTCCGTGCGCTGCCGCGCCGGGTCGCCGCTGCCCAGATACATCAGTTTCGTCTTGTCAGCCATCTTCCAGCCTTCCTAGCAAGGGGCCGGCTCCTGCTGGGAGCGGCCCTGACGAGTCGAACGAAATAACGCGTTCGACGAGCCGAACCTGATCGGGGACGCTGGCTTGGTGCCCCTGTCCGGCTGACCGGGCGGTGCGGTCTGCCCGAGCTGGGCGGAACCGCGGGCGTCGGCGGCCTTGCCTCGCTGCAGCCGCACCGCCGCCAGCACCGGCCGGGCCGCGTCCTACCGGTCGTCTTCGTCCCGGTCATCCTCGAAGACGAAGAGCGGTTTGGCGCCATGTGCGGGTGCTTCGGCGAACGAGATGGCTTCAGTGAAGTGTTCGAGCGGGAACGGCTGGCCCTGGGGGATGCTCAGCACTTCATCAGTGACGAGACTGCGAACCTCGGACAGCGCGAGCTGCGCATCCGCAGGTGAGGCAGTGCCGAACCAGCGGTTCAGCCAGAAGCCACGGACTGCTTTGGTCTCGTAGATAACCGAACGTGCCTGCAGTGGGATCGTCAGCGCTGCCGGGTCAGTCTGCCGATGGGTAGAGAGCGCGCCGTAGACCACGACCTCTCCTCCCGGAGCCAATGCCTGGGATACCTGGGCACCCACGTGGCCCGCGACACAGTCGATGGCCTTGCGCACGCCAGTCGATCCTGCAATCTCGGCCACGCGCTGCAACAGGTCCTCGTCCTCAGTGCAAATGACCTCGTCACCACCAAGTGCCTTGATCTCCTCGACGGCATCGCGCCGCCGCACGACATTGATCGTGCGAATACCCAGATGCCTGGCCAGCTGAATGACGAGCCGGCCGACGGTGGAGCCCGCGGCCGTCTGCAACAACCATTCACCCGGCTGTACGTCGAGTTCGCGAGTCACCAGTAGCAGCGCGGTCAACGGGTTGACGGCGAGTTGACAGGCGCTGGAGTCGCTCAGGCGATCGGGGACCGGCAGGAGCCTTCGTGTATCGGCAACAAGGTATTCCTGCCAAGTGCCGGCCACATGCGGCCCGGGTACCGCCGGGACAGCAACGGCTACCACGCGCTCGCCGATCTTCAGTCCCTCGGTATCCGGACCCAGGGCTTCAATACGACCCACGCATTCCATGTGACCCCCGACAGTGGGAAACTCGGGGGAGAAACCGTAGCGGCCACGCAGCACGTGCAGATCGCTGGCGTGAATCGGAGTCGCCTTCACACGGATCAACGCCTGACCGGCTTCTGGCGTGGGAATAGGCCGGGATTCCAGCCGCAGGACGTCGGCCGGCTCGCCAACCTTTCCGGCTACGAGCGCGCGCATGGATTGTGGCATGAGTGACCTTTCGTCTCTCAGCGCCCGACGAACTCGGCGGGCGTTCTTGACAGGAACGATGCTGGTGCCGGCATCCTCGTCGGCGACCAGGCTCCGAACCTTTCTTTCTCGATGGAGCAGGCCCGTGCGCAGAGTGTCGTCGGCGTCGGGTCCCCTCTGGGATGTTGCAAATCACCTCGGGCGACATTAGGGCCACAGGTCCGAGGAACCGTTCTCCTCGAATCAGGAATATGCTCGCCAGTAAGCGTCCACGCTTACCTGATTGCGCGACCCGTTTCCTTTAGATCGCAGCAGAAATGAGTTGGACTCCGTTCAGTCGCGGTCGGCATCCGACGGGTCGGTACCCGCCGACGGGTCGGCACAGTATTTCGCGTACTCTGTCCCAGCGAAGTGCTCGCCCAGCTTCCGGGAGAAGTACTGGAGCATCGGCAGCGGACGGTGGTTCATCACAAGATGTTGTGTCTTCCCCTCTTCGTTCTTATAGACGACAGCGATGTTGGCGATCGGCCTACCGTCCACCGTCGCTGCGTAGTCCTCGACGAAGCCATTCTCTCCGTACTTACCGATGTAGACGAAGTCCTGGAATTCGTACAGAGTGCGTGCGTAGGACAGTATCGCGAAAACGTCCTTGGCTCCGTGGATGGTCCCGTTGAAGACCCCGGCCTCCAGCGTCACATCGTCGGCAAGGTTGTCCAGCCAAGGGGGGTAGTAGTCCTTGCGCTGCCGCGCCGGGTCGCCGCTGCCCAGATATGTCGGTGGCGTCTTGTAGGTCATCTTTCAGCCTCCTGTATCGGTTGAACTTCTAACAGAATCGCTGACGCAACAGGCGCGGTCCAACGAAATTCAGAGACTGCCGCCATCTCGCTGAGAGATGCCTTGAGGGCTCGCTGAGGGATACTCGGAGGGTGGAACTGCGCCAGCTCGAGTACTTCGTCGCCGTCGCCGAGGAAGCGAACTTCACCCGTGCTGCCGCACGGCTGCACGTCGTCCAGTCCGCGGTCTCCACCACAATCAAGAACCTCGAGCGAGAACTCCGCACGCCGCTGCTGGAACGCACCCCCAAACGCGTGCTGCTTACCGATGCCGGTGCTGCCCTGCTACCGCGCGCCCATGCCGCTCTCGATGCCGCCCGGGAGGCCGCAGACGCGGTGGGCGAGGTCCGCGGCGGACTGCGCGGCACACTGCGGCTGGGCGCGATAACCACGGTTGGGCTCATCGACCTTCCCGTGTTCCTCGGTGAATTCCACCGGCGTCATCCCGGCGTGTTCCTGCAGACCAGCGCCGCCCCCTCCGGCTCCCAGGGCCTGATCGAAGCCCTCCTCGAACGGCGGCTCGACCTCGCCTTCGTTTCGGGGCCCGGACAGCGCCCGACAGGCATCACGCTGACCGCCCTCGCCACCTCGGTGCTCGACCTCGTCGTGCCGGACGCCCATCCGCTCGCGAAACGCCGCACCGTGTCGATCACCGAACTGGCCGGTCTGGACTTCGTCGACTTCCCTGCGGGCTACAGCAACCGGACCGTTGCCGACCGGGCCTTCGCCGCTGCCTCCGTCCCCCATCGCGTCGCCATCGAGATCACCGACCTCACCACCGGCGTGGCCTACGTCCGAAACGGCCTGGGCGTGGCGCTGCTGCCACGGGTCGCCCTCGGCAAGGAACAGGACGACGTCGCCACGCTGACCGTCGACGACGCCGACCTGGAATGGCAGTTTTCCCTGGCCGCTCCGTCCGAGCGCACGCCCGGTGCCGCGGCCCGTGCCATGATCGCGATGGCGCACGAGTTCTGGCATGGGTGAGCATCGCCTCGGAGGGCGTTGTCACGTTGTCGGTTGGGTGGACGTCTGACGGTGTGTCGAGGCACGGTGTGGCCGGATGGCAGGTCACGAGGCAGCGAAGGCACCCGACGTCTGTCTCCGCGATAAGGAATCCCACCTGCACGGAGAGCAGCCGTGCACGCGGTCCGGTCGCGTCCTCCGAAAGAGGAACCGGGGAATTAGAGGGCTGCGGAGTGGAGGTGGCGCGTCAAAGACGTCAGCGCACCCGTGACCGAGCCAAGGGCGCCGATCTCTCCGTCGGTGAGGGAGTGCAGCGCGCGGGCGACATGCGCTTCCTCGATCCGCCGCACCTCGGCGAGTTCGCGCTGAGCCATCGCCGTGAGGTAGAGATGCGCGATCCGCTTGTCGGCGGCATCCTGCTTGCGCTCGATCAGTCCCCGCTTGGTCAGCTGGGAGACCATGGCGCTCACATTGTTGGGTTTCATCATGAGAGCCTCGGCGGCCTCGCGCACCGTCGCGCCCTCCTGCTGGGCGACGAACCGAAGAAGCGCGACCTGTCCCTCAGGCGGCTTGGGGGAGGGGAAATCCCGCACGACCCGCCGCTCCAGAGCCCGGTGCAGCGCAGGCAGGCACGCCGCGAGCACGGAGGCCACACGGTCGATGTCCTGGACAGATGCGCTGGGAGCAGACATGCAGCGAAAATACGTATGACGTCATAGGTATGTCAAATGCCCAGGGCTGAACCTGCCTGCATCGGAACTCCCCTGCGCTCGGGTGCGAGCGTTGCCATCAGGCGTCGGTCACCGGTCGCTACCGATGTGAATGTCAGGTCCGCTCCCGGCATGCGCCGTGCCCCCGAAGTGTCGTGGCAACGGCTTGCCGAGTGGATGCCCAAGGAGGCCATCGCCTACCGGTGGGGGAGCAGCGCCTGGACGGATTCCGTGGCTCTCAGCGGCTTCCACGGCCGTCGCGGGGACGGTGGAGCCAACAGTGGGCCGTCTCCCGACCTTCGGCTCCGGCACTGACTTGTAGATCGTGATCCGTCATACGCCAAGGAGCTTGGCGGCCGGCGACGCGGCGGTGAGCGATGTCTTCCTCCGCCTCTGTCACAGGCGGAGGACGACCAGGGCGGTGTCGTCGGTGGCACCGGCCGGTGGGGTCAGGTCGGCCAGGAGGGCGTCGGCGAGGGTTTCGGGGTCGGCGCTCCGGTGGCGTGTGAGCGTGTCGGCAAGCCGGGTCAGGCCGACATCGATGTCCTCGCTGCGGCGTTCGACCAGCCCGTCGGTGTACAGCACAAGGGTGGCGCCCTCGGTGAACGGGGTCTCGGCCTGGGGGCGGGGGATGTGTTCGGGGCGGGCGCCGAGTGGGGGGTCGGTGGCCTGGTCGAGGAAGTCCACGGTGCCGTCGGGGTGCAGCAGGGCTGGCGGAGGGTGGCCGGCACTGCTGTAGGCGATGGTGCGGTTGGTGCCGTCGATGACGGACAAGACGGCCGTTGTCGATTCCGCGCCGTCGACCGAGCGGGCGTACAGGCCGAGGGCTTCCAGGGCCTGGGCGGGGCCGTCGGCGACGCGGGAAGCGGCGCTGAGGGCGCTGCGCAGCTGGCCCATGACGCAGGCAGCGGCCAGGCCGCAGCCGACGACGTCGCCGACTGCCACCGCGATGCGGTCGCCAGGCAGCTCGACGAGGTCGTACCAGTCCCCGCACACGCTCAGCCCACCGACCGCTGGGCGGTAGCGCACTGCTGCGCGGTGATGCCTCACAGGCCCGGGGGCGGGCAGCATCGCCTCTTGCAGCCTCAGAGCGATTTCGTGTTCGCAGGCGTGAGCCTCGCGCAGCCGTTCGTTGACCCCCTGCAGCTCCCCGGCCCGGGTGTACAGCTCGGCTTCCAGTACCGTCGGCCGGTCACCGGTGCCTCGGCCAGTGAGGGTCCGGATCAGCTCGGTGATGTCCTCCTCCCGGTGCAGCAGCAGCGCCACCCGCCCGTCCGGGCCGAAGACGGGGACGTTGACCGGACTCCAGTACCGCTCCTCCCACACCCCGGGCCGGTCCGGGTACTCCACGTCGTAGCGGTGCAGCGTCATGGCGTCGCGCTCCCCGGTGGCAGCCACCCACCGCAGCGATGCCTGCAGCTTGCGCATGCCGGTCACGGCGGGATCCTTGGGGTCGTCGGGGAAGGCATCAAACAGGTGGCGGCCTACCACCTGGTCACGGGTACGCCCCATGCTGCTCAGGAACGCCTCATTGACGTCGACGTACACCAGGTCCGTGGTGAACAGGGCCACCGCGCCCGGCAGCGCCCGGAATACCGCCTCGTAGTCGATCCCCGATGCGTTCACGATGCCCCCTGCCCGCGACGCCATGTCGATCAGGTGCTCTTTCACGATAAGCACCAGCGGCGCTCCGGGCAGGTCAGCACTCCAGGGCACCGCAGCCGCTGGGCGTGGGCGCGGACGAAGACAACCCGTCGGCGGTGAAGTCCCGTGTTCGCATAACCTCGATTCTTCAGCGGTCGTGAGCGCGTGACTGGGTTGGCGGTTCGCCCGGACGAAACCCGAACGTCTTCTTGAAGGTGACCGCTGCCCGCGGAAGCGGTCCTGTTGCGCCGGTGCGCGGATCTCACAGGTCTGACCGGGGCGCTGGGCAACGTACTGCCGTCCAGCACGGCGGCCGGCCGGCGGGAACGCGCGGGGGTGCTGGTCCAACTGACAGTCGCGATCGTGCTTCTTGCCCAATCAGCCATCACCGACAGCCGACGGTCCCACCCCGTACGCTCAATCACCGGAAAGGTGCCTTGCTCTCTGCTACGGATACGATCTAGACACTCGCATCCTTTCAGGTCAACGCAATGCCGGTGAGTTAGCGCGTCGGTGCAGGTCAGGCACTTGATAGTGCGGGGTTTGGTTGGGAATATCCCCTGGTGACGTTGCGTGATCCGTCACTTCTGGTGACGTGTCGGCGGAGGCCGGGACACGGCAACGGAGTTCCCGGTAGGACAGAAGATCGACCAAGATCCGACTGTCCGCGAGGGAACTCCGTTGGGTACTCAGTGTGCCATCGTCCGCATGTCGTCTGCCATCACCGAGGGCAGCCAGGCCCCGTTGAACAGGCTGGTGACCCCCACGGACCGGCGCTTTGGCGAGCACGTCCGTCTCGGCGTGTTGACCGAGGAGATCAGCCCTGAACTGGTTGACGAGGTCGTGGAGTTGACCGGCTGCGGCGAGCGTCGCCGCCGGCTGTTGCCCGCCCGGGCGGTGGTCTACTTCATCCTGGCGTTGTGCCTGTTCAGCAGCTCCGACAGTGCCGGGCCGCCGGGATACCGGTCGGTCCTGCGCACGTTGACGGAGAAGCTGCGGCATCTGCCAGGCCTGTGTGTGCAGCGCTTGCCCACCAGCTCGGCCCTGACACGGGCCCGGCAGCGGCTGGGCGACAAGCCGCTGCAGGCGCTGTTCGAGCGGCGGTGCGGCACGCTGGCCACGACCGTCACTCCGGGCGCGTTCGCCTTCGGGCTGCGGCTGGTCGCCTGGGACGGCACCGCGCTGGATGTCCCCGACACCCCGGCAAACGCTGCTGAGTTCGGTTTCACCGGCAAGGGTGGTGTCAACCAGAGCGGACACCCACAGGTCCGCCTGATGGCCCTGACCGAATGCGGCACCCACGCCCTGGTCGACGCGGCCTTCGACGCCGTGGCCAGGTTCAGCGAGCACAAGCTCGCCCGCCGGCTGCTGGCCTCCCTGCGAGGGGACATGCTGCTGCTGGCCGACCGCAACTTCGCCGGATACCAGCTGTGGGGCCTGGCCCGCGCCACCGGCGCCCACCTGGCCTGGCGGATCAAGAAGAACCTGGTCTTCGTGCCGCTGCGGGTGCTGTCCGACGGGTCCTACCTGTCCATCATGCGCACGCCCGCGGAGAACATCCGCCACGGTCAGGCCCGCGCGGCCGGACGCACCCTGACCGAGCCGCCCCGGGGACACCTGGTACGGATCATCGAGTACACCGTGACCATCCACCCACAGGCCGGCCCACCCCGCACCGAGACGTTCCGGCTGGTCACCAGCCTGCTGGACCACCGCCTCGCCCCGGCCCACCAGCTGGCGAGGGCATATCACCAGCGGTGGGAGATCGAAAACGGATTCGCGGAACTGAAGAACCGCCTGCGCGGCGCCGGATTCATCCTGCGCTCCAAGGCGCCCGAGCTGATCTACCAGGAGATCTACGCCCTTCTCACCGTCTACCAGGCACTATGCGCACTGCAGACGCGCGCGGCAGAACACGGCGGGACCGATCCTGACCGGATCTCCTTCACCGTCACGGTGCAGCTCGCCCGGCTGGCCGTCGCCGCCCAGGCCGCAGCCGACGTCACCACACTGGCCGCCGCCCGCCGCGAAGCCACCACAGAGCTCTTGGCCGCCCTCCTGCCGCCCCGGCGCAACCGGCAGTGCCAGCGCATCAAGAAGCCGTCCAAGAACACCTTCGAGGTCAGAAAACGGGACCAGACCCGCACTCCCAGTAACGTCCGCTACACACTCAAAGTCACCAAGCACCCCACCTGACCTGCACCGACGCGCTAACTCACCGGCATTGCAGGTCAACGGCACCTTTCTGTTATTGGAGCGTCAGGTCACCCAATTCCGCTGAATACCCAGGGTTGATCTTGTCTGACTCACATGCCCCTCACACCGGCATTCACCAGGGCCGTCACACTCCGCCTGCGGCTCGGGGCCGTAGGCGGCGATGCATCAGCCCCGCCGCGCACACCACCACGGGTACGGCGACGGCGGGCACGGTCCACCACGGGATGCCGATCCACGTCGCCGGCAGGCCCACCCCGAAACAGACTGCGGTGATGGTGATGAGCAGCCGCTTGCCGTACGGATTCCAGGTGAAGGGCTCGTAGTCACGGGGCCGGGCAAGACGCACCGCACCGAACACGAGGGTCTGAGCCGCGACGAGCGCGGCGAGCACGCCGATGGCAGCGTTCATCTGGAGCTCGTCACGGGGCGCCTCCGAGGTGTTCTGGCGTACGCCGCTCTTGCTGAGCACCACGATGTCGCGCCGCCAGGCGGTGGCCGTGACCTGGTCGCCGGGCGCGAGCCGCTCCAGGAGCGGCCCCGGGTCGCCGAAGGACACGGTTCCCCGCCAGGAGTGCCGATCCTTCAGGGTTGCCTTGTAGGAGGAGCTCTTGCCCGAGGTCTTGTTCACCGTCATCACCACGGTGAGGTGCCAGGTACTCATGCAGTCCGTCTGCCCCTGTTCCATCGCGCGGGAGGAGCACGCCTCGGCCGCGCGGTAGTCCTGGTAGCGCTCGCTGTCGGAGGGCAACCACCAGGAGAACACCAAGTAGCAGGCTGCCGCCGATATCAGGGACAGCAGGATCAGCAGCACGCCCATGAACCTCGCCCGACCCGGCGACCGCCGGTCGGCACCGTCCTTGCTCGGCCCTATGCCCGTGCTGTGAGCCCTCGCCCGCGCTGTTGTCATCGCCTACCCCCTCCGCCCCTAGCCTCCATCAGCCGGAGACAGGAATACACCCAGATCGCACGGCAGTCTGTGAGAGGGGCCGGCTTCCGGATCCCGGCAAACCAGCACGATGGGGGGCGCACGATGAGGTCTGTCCCTGGTTGCCGGCGGCCGCGACGAACAGCCCGCGACCCCCGCGAAGCTCGGACCCCCACTCCGCCCGCTCAGCGAGCGTGCTCGTGCTTGCAGGGCCGGAAAAGTCGGGTCACCCCGCAACGATGCCGGGCAGCGAGAGCGCGCCGATGAGGGTTGTGCCGGCGAGGAGCCAGACCACATAGTCGCCGATGTGCCCCGAGTGCATGCGCCGAAGCGGCGTCGTCCAGCGGTGAGCTTCCTGACGGGCGGGGCCATGTACGGCCGCTGCGGCCAAGCCCACGGCGAGTGCAGCAGAGACGAACCCGAGGAACGTCCCGGCCGGAGTCCAGTGAGGTACGTGATGGGCTCCGAATGGGACACCCACTGACGTGGCAAGCCATGGAGCCAGACCGGCCGCGACAGCTCCGATGAGCAGCGCGGTGGGGACCGCGGTCATCGTCGTGGGCACCCGGCCGATACGGCCCCTGGTTTCCGGCTCCTCGTCCTCACCCTTCGTCTCGTGTGGCGCTTCGGCCTCGGGTCGCTTCCCGGCGCCGAGGAACACCCGTGCGGATACCCGGAGCCCCGCTCCCGCGGTGACCGCGGATACGACCACGAACACCACGGCGAGGAGTCCGCCCGCAGCTTCTTCCGTCACCGCTTTGCCGAGGCCCGTGGCAAAAGGGGGCAGCCCGGACAGAGCCAGCGCACCGGTCGCGAACAGGACGCCGACCCATCGCAACTCTTTTGCGCGACCGTACAGTTCGTGTTCGTCGACACTCCCGTACCGGTCGAGGAGGATGCCCACGCAAGCGAACAGGGCGGCCTTCGCCCCCGCGTGGCCCACGATGTAGACCGCGAGCCCAGCAGTTGCCTCGGGGCGCAGGAGGCCGATTCCGATGAGGAAGAGCCCGGTGTGGGCGACCGTCGAATAGGCGAGGAGCCGCTTCACGTGCCGTTGCTGCCAGCACATCACCGCGCCGATCAGCGCGGTCAGCACGCCGAGCGTCACGAGGGCGCGTTCAGCGTCCGGTGCGGGGATGCCGCCGGACCCGGCGAAGATCGTGTAGTACACCCGCCACACGCCGTACACGCCGAGTTCGACCATGACTCCGGACAGCAGCATGCAGACCGGAGTCGGCGCGACGGCGTGTGCGTCGGGCAGCCAGAAGTGAAACGGGACGGCAGCCGCCTTGGTCAGGAGCCCCGTCAGCACCAGGACGAAGGCGCACAGGGTCAGTGCGTCGGGCCCACCCTGTGCGTCGAGCCGCTGTCCGATCTGCCGCATTCCGAGCTCACCGGTGCGGGCGTACAGCAGGATGATGCCGGTCAACGTGGTGTACGCACCGAGGGAGTTGATCACCCCGAACGTGAGCGCGCCCTGCACGGCCTTCGCTTCTTCCACGCGGTATCCGGTCAGGGCGTACGCCACGACGCTCATGAGCTCGAAGAAGACGAAGGCGTTGAAGAGGTCACCCGTGAGCGCGAAGCCGCACATGCCCGCCTGGAAGAGCAGCACGAGAGCCGGAAAGGAGCCCGCGTGCCGGTGCGGTGGCTCGTCGAAGTAGTGCCAGGAGTAGATGAGTACCGCGACGACCAGGACAGAGACCAGTGCCGCCAGGCCCACCCCGGGCACGTCGCCGACCAGGACGATGCCCACACCTTCGCCGCCGCTCGGTCGCCAGCCGCCGACCCATTCGACAGCATTCGGCGAGGCGTTGACGAGGAGCGTCATGGCCAGGCCGGCGGTGGCCATGGCCACGGTGCAACCGATCGAGTCGGCGGCGATGCGTGGCAGACGCCGTCCGGCGGCCACCAGCACGGCGGCTCCCATCAGCGGCAGCGCGACAACCAGGGGCAGCAGATGGCTCATCCGCGCAGCTCGGTCAATTCGTCGGGGTTCACCGTGCCGTGTCGTTTGGCGACCTGTATCACCAGGGCCAGCAGCAGAGCGGTCACGGTGGCGCCGACCACCACGTCGGTCAGGGCCAGTGCCTGCACGACGGGGTCGACGAGCGGTCTCGATCCAGGCTTCAGGTCGGAGAAGACGGGCGCGGTACCGCCGTCGCGATAGCCCACGGCGAGCAGCAGCACGTAGGTGGAGGACTGGCAGACCGCCAGGCAGCCCACCGCATGAACGAGGTGGCGGCTGGTGGCGAGGCCGTAACACCCGGCCAGGAAGATCCAGCCGGCGACCAGATAAGGCAATACGGACATCATGGCCTGCTCGTCCCCCAACTCATTTCTCGTCTTCCTCCTCGATCTCCACGGCCTGGTCGAGGAAGCGGGCGAGCAGCACCACCACGGCGCACGCCACTTCCATGCCGACGGCCATGTTCAACAAGGGCACGGATCCGCCCGAGGCGAGCGTGTTGAACGTTCCGTACGGCATCAGAGTGTTGGCCAGAAACGAGGAACCCGCGATGAGACCCGCCAGGCCCAGCACGAGATATGTCGCTTCGCCCACCGCGTCGCCGACCTCGTACACGCTGACCGGGCGGATCCACTCCAGCGCGCGGTAGTCGGCCCCGACGTAGAGCAGATGGAGAGCGGTCGCCACGACGACCCCACCTTGGAACCCGCCGCCCGGACTGAGCTGGCCATGTGCGACGACATAGAAGGCGACGACAAGGGCGACGGGCAACAGGATCAGCGCGTACCGTCTCACGGGGAGCGCAACATTGACCGGCGCGGGAGGCACCTGACGCTCCTCGCGGGTCTGTCGCAGCAGCACAACGGTTCCGAGCACGGCTGCGAAGAGGATGGTCTCCTCGCCGAGGGTGTCGAAAGCCCGCTGGTCGAAGTTGACGGCCGAGATCACATTGGCGGTGTGGTGCGCAAGCGCCGCCCGGACGGCACGGTCGCCATAGGGGTGGCTGTCACCGCCGAAGCCCGGCAATTGCAGGCAGGCAGCCCCGAACATGGCGGCGAAGCCCAGGCAGCCCACGGCCAGGATCCACATCCGTAGTCTGCGGCGGTCCGTGACCCGGCCCGTCAGGCCCTGGTTCTCTCGGTGCTCGGCCTGGCGCTCGCGGTGCTGTTCACCGTCCTCCAGGCGCCGGACGTCGCCTTGTCACAGCTGGCGGTGGGCTCGGCGCTCGGGGCGTCAGTCCGCGGAGTCCCTCTCCGGCGTCCCGTCGTCCACGGTGTCCGGATGTGAGACGCGGCTGGCGGACTGGTCGTCGGTGTGGTCCGCCCCTTGCGGGTCGATAGTGGCCGCCCAGCGTCCCGCCCAGCGGGCGAGGGGGTTCAGGGCGTGGCGCGCCTCCTGTCCCAGCGGGGTGAGCTCGTAGCGGCTGTCCGGTAGTTGGTGAATCACCTGGGCATCCAGCAGTTCGGTCAGGCGCTGCCGCATCACGCTGGAGGACATGTCGTCGCACCGCTTCTGCAAGGGGCGGAATCCAAGCGGGCCCGCGCGAAGCTCCCACAGGATGCGTAGACTCCACCGCCGCCCGAACAGATCGAGTGCGGCCATGAGGGGGCGGCCGGTGGTCGAGCCGCGAACAGGATTGCCAGGCCTGGGTGTTGCCATGTCGGGATGTCCAGCTCTCCAGGGTTGATGCTTCGAATACCGACACGCTAGCATCAGTGACCGCTTCGGAAATCGAAACGGAGGAGGCTGTTGTGGCACCTGCCCCGACGACCTGGGTGAGAGGCGTTCCTGAAAGCCCGTGTCGACGGAGGCGAGACCGGCCGGGAGGACCGGTACATGCGCATGGTGCCCCGAGTTCGACGTCGGCGCCGAGTCGCACGGACGGCTCACTCGGAACTTGTTCGTGGCGGGGGGACGGGTGACCGGCACGCGGGAGATCGAGTACAGGATCCACCAGGTCCTGTGAACCGGCCCAGCGGAACTTCAGTGCTGCCTCGTCGGCGGTTGCCGCCACCAAGCCAACATCCACTCAGAGCTGGAGACCAGATGACCACGACCGAGTTTCCCTCGGCGGCAGCACGGGCCGCCGCCGCTGCCGCCCTGGCCGAGGACGCGTCGGGGAAGGACATCACCACCGTGTGGAGCGTTCCCGAGGAACTGGTGGCCACGGCCGAGATCCGCACCCGGCAAAGCGGCATCGCCGCCGGCCTCCCCGTGGTCGCCGAGGTCTTCGCGCAGGTCGACCCCGAGGTCAAGGTCGAGCCGGCCGTCGCCGACGGCGCCCGACTGGCCGACGGCCAGGTCCTGGTGCACCTATCCGGTTCGGCGCGCAGCCTGATCACCGGGGAGCGTACGGCGCTGAACTTCCTGCAGCGCATGTGCGGCATCGCGACGCTGACCGACCGCTACGTCCAAGCTGTGGCAGGGACCAGGGCGCGCATCCTGGACACGCGCAAGACGGCGCCGGGCCTGCGCGCCCTGGACAAGTACGCGGTCACCGCCGGCGGCGGCCACAACCACCGCCTCGATCTCGCGGCGATGGTCCTGCTCAAGGAGAACCACATCGCCGCGGCGGGCGGGGTGACCGCCGCGATCGAGGCGGTCAGGCGCGGGATGGCGCGCACCGGGCAGACCGTGGAAAGCGATGTCGAGGTGCAGACCGTCACACAGGCCGCCGAGGCCCTCGACGCCGGAGCCCGCTGGATCATGCTCGACAACATGCCGGTGGCCGACATCGAGCAGGTCGTGAAGTTCCGGGCCGGGCGGGCCGACGCTTCCCGGATCCTGCTGGAGGCCTCGGGCACCATCCGCCTGGACACAGTTCTCGCCATCGCCGGGACGGGCGTCGACCTCATCTCGGTCGGGGCGTTGACGCACAGCGCGCCCGCACTGGACCTGACCATGCTGCTGACCACCGGCCCGGTGCCATGTCCGAGGTAGCGGTCGTCGTCGCGTGTCAGCGAGACGGCGCGGGTGGCAGCCCGACCGCCGTTCTGGATGATGCGCCGTTCACCGACGAGGAGCGATGCCGCATTCCCACGGCGTTGGGAACATCGCACGCCGTCTTCCTCCGCGCGACCGGAATCGAGCGTCGTCAGCCCGCGTACACACTGCGGTTCTTCACCGCCCAGGGCGAACTGCCCGCCTGCGGACACGGCACCGTCGCCGCCCTCGCCGTGCTCGCCGAACGGGACGGCGGCGACCACGACTACCGCGCCGCCCTGCGTACGGCCCACCGCAGCTTCGACGGTCGGGCAAGCCGAAACGGTGACGGCCTGACGGCGTCGTTCGACCCGGGCCCGGTCAGCCTGCGTAGCACCGGTGGACCCGAACTGAGGGCAGTCGTAGGCGGCCTCGGACTGACAGAGGACGCGGTAGCCGGCGACGCCTGCGTGGCGTCGAACGGGCGGCCGAGGCTTCTGCTGCCCATCCGATCCCGCGCCGCACTGGCCGAACTCACGCCGGACTTAACCCTGTTGCGCGCAGCCTGTGACCGCTACGGTCTGCTGGGCTGCTACGCCTACTCGCCCCCGGACCGACACGGCCGAGCAGCAGCCCGGATGTTCGCCCCGTCGATCGGCGTCCCCGAGGACATCGCCAACGCCAACAGCACGGCCTGCCTGGCAGCGCATGCTGCCGGGTTCGGCACACACCGCCTCGCTGTCGACATGGGTGATCACCTCGGCAGCCCGTCCACCATCACAGCGACCGCCCACCGCGACCGCACGGGACACCGGATCCGAGTCGGCGGCCAGGCAGCGATCGTGCGCACGGTCATGCGATGAGGCCTGCGCGCTCAAGGCGAGGGTGCCGGTCCGCAGCAGGTCCAACTGCTCCTGTGAGAGCCCGGCCAGTTCTGGCGGCATCTGTGGCAGGGGCTCAGGGTTGATGGCCGATCACGTCGTACTGGTGCGACTCGTACCTACTTGTCGGCTCCTCTTCGTTCTAGTCCGGGCCGCGGCCCTTCCGGCGAGGCCAGTCATCGACTCGACCGGCTCTGGCTCGTCCTCGCCCGCCGACGCTCACCCGAGACCAATCCGATCGCAGCCCCGGCCGGTTGATCGAAGCCGTCCGACTTCGACGCCGTCTCCGTCGGCTCGCTGACCCACAGCGCGCCGGCCATGGATCTGAGCATGCTTCTGATCATCAATTCCGAACACAGGAGGTACCGTGGCCAAGGGCTACTGGGTCAGCGTCTACCGCACCATCGCAGACCCTGAGAGGCTTGCTGCCTACGACAAGCTGGCCGGTCCAGCCGTCAAGGCCGCGGGCGGGCGGCTGCTCTCCCGCGGCAGCCGGGTCGTCGCACACGACGCCGGAATCGCCGAGCGCACCGTCCTGATCGAGTTCGACAGCTTCGAACAGGCGGTCGCCGCACGCGCGAGTGCGGCCTACCAGGAGGCACTGGCCGTACTTGCTGACGGCGTCGAGCGCGACTTCCGCATCATCGAAGGCCTCGACTGACGACCGATGCCGCGTCAGGGAGGAACACGATGCCGGCTGCGGGGATCACCCCGGCTCGTCAGCGCGCCGCACCGTCGCGAAAAGCGTCAGGCCGGTGGCATCGGCGGTGATGTCCAGTCCGGCGACGGTTCCTTCCCGGCGGCGCGGCGGCTCGGACGTCGGCCTCGATGTCGGCGGGGGTGCGTTCGACGAGGTTCCAGCGGCCGATGTGGGTCATCAGGGCGGCGTACGGGTTCGGGGTCGCGATGTTGGAGAAGTAGAACGTGTCTCCGGGGCGGCACAGGCGGGACAGGGTGGTGCGGATCAGGCTCGGGTGAAGCGTTCTTCGAGGTAGTCGAAGAGGCCTCCGGCCAGGACCAGATCGAAGGGGCCGTGGTCGGAGGCCAGATGGGCGGCGGTGCGCAGGACGAGTCGACCAGTCCACGAACGGCATTCCCGTGGACTGCAGCCCCACCACGCTACATCGCCGCCCGGCATGGCGACGCGCCGTCCCACGCCCACCCGGACCTCGAGCCGGTGCTCGCCGACACCTACGGCGTGACCATCTGGCACGAGCAGATCATCGAGACGCTGTCGGTGATGACCGGGTGCGACCGGGCCCTCGCGGAGATCGCCCGGCGGGCACTCGGCGACAAGAGCCGGCTGCCGAAGATCAAAGATTGGTTCCACCGTCAGGCGCATGCCCGCGGCTACAGCGCGGTCGTCCGAGACGAGGTCTGGAAGACCGTCGAGGCCTTCGGCGCCTACGGCTTCTGCCGGGCCCACGCGGTCGCCTTCGCCGTACCGGCCCTGCAGAGCGCCTGGCTCAAGGCGCACTATCCCGCGTTCCTGCTGGCGGGCCTTCTCGAACACGACCCCGGTATGTGGCCCAAGCGGGTCCTCGTCTCCGATGCCCGCCGGCGTGGCGTGCCGGTTCTGCCCGTCGACATCAACCGCTCCAAGGTGAAGCACACCGTGGAACAGACCGACGGACAATAGTGGGCCGTACGTCTCGCCCTCTCCGCGGTCCACGGCATCAGCGAGGACGAGTGTGCGCGGATCGAAGAAGCCCAGCCGTACGGATCGCTGTCGGACTTCTGGCAGCGGGCCCGTCCCAGCAAGCCCATCGCCGAACGCCTCGCGGAGATCGGCGCCTTGAACTCTCTCCACGACGGACGTCTCACGCGCCGCGACCTGCTGCTGCAGATCGCCGAACTCCACCGAGCCTCTCGGACCCGGTCCGCGGGCAAGGGACAGCTGCCCATCGACGCGGGTGCCGTCGGCGGGGCGGAGCCGAGCGGTCTGCCGGAGATGACCGGTCGCGAAGCCCTGAGCGCCGAACTGAGCACCCTCGGCATCGACGTCTCCAAGCACCTGATGGAGCACCACCACCGGCTGCTGCGGGAGATCGGCGCGACCGACGCGGCCCATCTGGCCGGAATGCGCGCCGGTCAGCAGGTCCTCGTCGCCGGTGTGCGGGCCTCGACCCAGACCCCGCCGATCGCCAGCGGTAAGCGCATCATCTTCGTCACCCTGGAAGACGGCTCCGGCCTGGTCGACCTGGCCTTCTTCGAGGACTCCCACCCGGCCTGCGCGCAAACCGTCTTCCACAGCGGGCTGCTGCTGGTGCGCGGCACGGTCCAGGTGCGCGGCACCCGTCGTACCGTCGTCGGCACGATGGCCTGGGACCTGGACGAGATCGCCGCGGCCCGTCGTGACAGCGGTCCCGAGGCCGCGCTCGCCCTCCTTGGCGAGAGCCGTCCGCATCCGACTCCCGCGCAGCCGCAGCGCACCCTGGTCAACGGCACCACCGGTGCCCGGCTTCATCCGTACGCCGACCGAAGCCGACAGGTTCCCGAATTCCTGGAGGGGATCGAGCGTGAACCTGCTGGTCCTCTCGGGGCATAGGCGGGTGTGTGCGATGGGTTCAGTGACTTCGCGGGGCATCCTCGAGCATCTGGTGTCGGCGTACGCCCTTGCGTGCACCGCAGGGCACGGACGTGCGTGCATACCTTTGGCTTTTACTGTGCTGCGGAGCAGTTGCTCAGCGACACAGCTGGTCAATCGTGTTCTCGAAGTCAGGGAACTCTTGGGCGGCCAGTTTGATCACGTCGGCAGGTGGGCGTCGGCCTTGGGGGGCGAAGCGTTCGGCGATGGCGGCACGCTCCGGGCTGGGGCGCGGACGCCAGTCAGGCTCGTATGTGTCTGTGAAATCGGGGATCGCTTCGAAGGGGCCGTAGCCGCCGGCAAGCAGCCACAGGAAGTCGGCCAAGTCTCGTGCGACGACGGCGGTCTCGCCCTCGGAGCCGAGGAAGACGATGGGCTGATCAGCAAGACCCTCATCATGACGGACAAGCCAGAACGCTGCGTAACCTCCGGCGCCGTTCTGCCCGAACACCCGGAAGTCGTCACCGGTCAGTTCCGTGTTTCCGGTCCATGCGTGAATCCAGTCCGCGGTCTCGTCAACAGACAGGAAGCGGGGGAAGGGCTCGAAATCAACCCCGTCACCGGCGTCGTAGCTGAAGGGGACAGCGAGCGCGGCAGCGAGCGCATCTGGAAAGTCGCGGTCATCGGCGGTCATCACTGGCGCAGGGTATCGGCCGGTCAGACTGTGACGTCACTCGGATCGGCACGTTCGCCTGTACCAACTGGGGACGCACATTTCTCAGGGTTGAATCGGATCGGCCTGTTTGTCGGGGTGCGCCGCCATGACGTACTTCGTGGCCGTCGACGTCGCCAGCCCGAACATGCGTATCAGATGGACAGGGTCGGCAGTGTGTCGGGCTTCGTCGTAGATGCGGTCCTGACGCCCCGTTGTACGTGGTCGCGTACAACTGATGGTCGCCGACCTGGACCTTGCGTCGTTACGCTCTCGGTGATCGACGCCGGTACCTACAAGGTCGTCGCAACCGTGCCGGCCGGCGTATCGCCCGAAGGCCTCGCCGTCGCCAAGGACGGCACACACGTATACATCGCCAACAGCGGCTCGGCCCGGGTCTCGGTCCTCGACACCAAGAACAACAAGATCGTCAAAACCGTGAAGGTCGGGAAGAGCCCCACCGGTGTCGGGCTAAGCCCCGATGGCAGGTCCCTCTATGTCACCAACGGCAGTTCGAACAACGTCTCGGTGATCGACACCCGAACCAACCGGGTAACCGCGACCATCCCGGTCGGCAAGTCTCCGGTGAACGTGGCGTTCAGTCCTGACGGCGGTACGGCCTACGTGGCGAATTCCGGTTCCGGCAACCTGTCGGTCATCAACACCAGCACGCGCCGCGTCACCAGGAACCTTTCCGCAGGGCACTCCCCGGTGGGCGTCGCCATCACCCCGGACGGCAAGTCGGCCTACGTCGCCGACGAAGTGGGAAAGCAGGTCCTTGCCGTCGCAACCCGTACCGGCAAGGCGACGGCCGTACAGGTCGGCGAGGGCCCCTTTGACGTGGCCATCGGGCCCGACGGCCACGTCGTCTACTCCGCCGATCTCGGCCCGGGCAACGTATCCGTGATCGACATCGGCAACCACCGCGTCTCGGCAACCATTTCCCTGGGCCCTCCCGGCACCGACCCGTTCAACCTGGAGGTCACCAACGACGCGATCTACGTCACGAACCAGGGAGCAGGCACCCTCAAAGTCATCGACCCGACATCCCACAAGGTCGTCGCGACTGTCACCCTCGGCGACAGCCCCTACGGCGTGGCGGTGAGCTGAGCCCGCGACGCACCACCGGACCGGGCCGCACAGAACAAACCCGCCCCCGGACGATGTCCGTGCGGACACCGTCCGGGGGCGGGACGTTTCTGCTGTCCGAGTGCGTCAACTACTGATCAGCAGCAGTAGCGGTCTGCTGCGGGTCGGCCGCCTCGACTCCCTCAAGTTCGGTCACCGCTGGTCATCTCGCATCCTCCTTGATCAGGAGTTGAGCCGTTCGCATTACGGCCCCGAGCGCGCCGCACAGCGAGCAGCCGCTTGGATCATCTGCGGGACAGCCCTTGGTCAACGGGGTGAACGCCGGTTGTAGCTGCTAGTCCAATGCCGATTCGGGGAACGTCGATCGAAAGGTCATTCTCGCTTGCTCGGCATGCCGAAGGAGTCAGGCCGCATGGCAGAACGAGGCGTGATCGCTTCGGGCTGGACCGCCCGGTTGGCGGGAGCTCTGTTGTGCCTGGGCGTGGCTGTTGTGCATGTCGTCGACCAAGGGGGTGTTCCAGGATCGAAAACGCCTCGGTACATCGCTGTCCTCTACTACGCCCTGGAGATCGTGGCTGTGGTGACGGCCGTACTGCTCGTGGTGGGCATTGTCCGGCTGGGCTGGTTCTTGGCTCTGGGAGTGGGCGCCGGGCCTATCGTCGGCTACGTCCTCTCGCGCGGGCCGGGGTTGCCCGACTACAGAAGCGACATCGGTTATTGGGCAGAACTCCTGGGGCTGTTCAGCTTGGTCATCGAAGGTCTCCTGGTTGTCCTGTCCGCGACATGCTTCCTGCGTCGGCCTCGAACCGATGCTCTGCATCCCGGGCCGTGAGGAACCGCGAGGTCAAGGTGGCGGGCGACGGCTGGAAGTTGCCCGCGTTCGGGAGCCGGTCGGCCAGGTCCGGATGCCATCGGCCCGAATCGCCGATGTTCGACTTGCTGCTCGTGAAGGGCGCTGCGTTCCTCTGCCAGGAAGGACGCGGGTTGCCGGCGGAACATGGGCATGGGGGAAACCAGACAAGGGGTGTCTTTCATGTCTCACGCTTCCACCGTCGCTGTTCTTGGAGCGGGCGCACTCGGCGCCGCGATGGCGATGCGGCTCGGAGATACTGGCCACGAGGTACGGCTGTGGAACCGGACGGAGGACAGGGCCCGTGCGGTGGCGGAGCACGCTGCCGGGGTCACGGCAGTGAGGGCGGTGGGAGATGCGGTCTCCGGCGCGTCCGTCGTCGTCACTGTGCTCCGTGACGGCGATGCGGTCACACAGGTCATGTCGGATGCCATCGGTCGGCTCGACGAGGATGCCGTCTGGGTGCAGGCGAGCACGGTCGGGCCACGGTACGCCGGCATGTTGGCCGGTCTGGCTCGTGATCACGGGGTTGCGTACCTCGACGCCCCGGTCTCGGGAAGCACCGCTCCCGCTCGTCAGGGCAAGCTTGTCTGGCTGGTTGCCGGTGCCGAGGACGTGCTTACGCGGGCGCGTCCTCTGCTCGACGATCTCGGCTCGTCCGTGCTCCATGTAGGGACGGGGGTCGAGGGCAGCGCCGTCAAGCTCGTGGTCAACGCCTGGATGGCTGCCTCGACAGTCGCCATGAGCGACGTCCTTGCGCTCTGCGACGCTCTCGGCGTCGACCATGCGACGTTCGTCCGGGTGCTTGAGGCGGGCCCGCTCGCCATGCCGTACGAGTTGCAGAAAGTAGGCGTCATGGACGACGCCTCATATGCGCCGGGATTTGCGGTGCAACTCGCCCTGAAGGACATCGAACTGGCCGCGGCAGCCGCCACCCCCAGCCCTCTGCTCCAAGCCGTCCGAGACCGCCTGGAAGCGAACGTCGCGGCCGGCCATGACAACGACGACCTTGCCGCCGTCGACTACCTGAGGAGGCCGCCGTCGTAGCCCGTATCCGGGGCGTCGGTCCGGTCCCGGCCCGCCTAGGGTCACCAGAGCAGTAGCAAGGCGGCAGTTAGTGCGACGGTCAGTACGACGCCTGCAGCCAGTGGTCCTCCGGGTCCGGCCCGCGGCGCGCAGCCGTTCCTGTCGGATGTCGGCTGCGGCGTTCCGGTAGCGCACTGCGGCGTAGGCCAACCCGGCCGCTCCGACAGCCATCAACAGAGCTCCTGCGGCCAGTGACCGGGGATGGCCGTATTCAATGAGCATCGTCCAACCTGAATTGGCAGGTGACGGGGCTGGCGTGGGTCGCGGCTGGGGTGCTCGTGCCGGTCGGGGGCGTGATCGGTAGCAGGTGATCGTCCGTCAGCGCTGGACCTCGGCGTTCGTCAGCACGAGGAGGGCCCGCAGAAGCATGGTCGCGTGTCGGGCGTTCATTCGGCTCCTTCTGGGGCTGGGTTAGCGGATAACCCCGGGTCGCTTTGCGGCCGGTGACGATCGCCGGGTCGTCGGGGGGCGTCGTCCAGGCCGACAAAGCCGAGGTCCGCGAGCGCCCCAAGGCCGGCGTCCCGCAGCCTGGCGGAGATCTTGTTTTGCCGAGCAGTGGTGACCTCGCTGGAGCGCCCCGGCCTTGCCGCCGAGATCCACACCAGGTTGCCACGCTCGTCGGTCAAGGCCAGGAACAGCAGGCCATGGGCCGTGTGCTTGCCAGAGTAGTTCGGCCGGTTCTCCTCCCGGTGCGTCTGCGGGTGCGGACCAGGGTGCCGTCGAGCAACACAACGACGCCATCCTTTCGGGCGATTTTCCTCAGGGCGCGCTCCAGGCGCGGGGCGCGCGCGGCGAGCAGGCCGATAACCGCCAGCAGCCAGCAGCGCACGGTGGAGGCGGAGACGTCATGGCCGCCCGCCATGTCGGAAACCCGCTGGTCGTGGCGGAGGACCGCCAGGACGATCAGGGCGATCCGGCCGGGCGGGAGCTTGCGCCAGCGCGAGCCGATCTTCTTCAGATGACCGCGGACCAGACCCGAGACCAGCTCCAGGGTGGCGATCGACAGCGGCACGTGGCACTGGTAGACAAGGCCGTCAGCGCCCTCGGCGGGGCTGGTGTTCTTTCGCATGGAATCCCCAACTCCCGTCGGGGCGTGTGCGTTACGCCCGAATCCGGCCGGGGCCGGTCAGGCGGGCGGCTGCGGCAGGGCGGTGAAGCGGCCGGCGGGGGTGCGGTGCAGCCAGCCCCGGTCCGCCAGGCGCCTGAGCTTGTCGCGTACCGGTTCGACCTGCCCGGGCTGGGTTCCTTTGCCGAGCTTGACGCTGACGCCCTTGGCCGGAACCGGCTCCGAAGCCGCGGTCACGATCTTCAGAATCGCCTGGTAGTCCGCGGGCAGCGCGCTGTGGTCCAGACCTACTCACGGTGCGGGACCAGCAGCATGTCGCCCGACCCCGGAGTGGTCGTGACCCGCTCCAACTCCTCGGCCACGGCCCGGTCGTCGGCCTGTCTGCTCCGCTCGGCCTCGATGAACGGCCAGATCACCACTTCTGCGGCCTCTAGCCGGGCCACCTCCGCGTCCATCTCGGCGAGCTCCTTGCGTAGCCGCTCGGCACGGTCGGCCAGCACCACCCGCCGCTGCATCACCCCAGCACATCCGCCACCGGCACTCCCTCCCCGGACCCGCACTCCCTCCGCAGAGTACGAGGGCCCCTGGCCCGGCCCCATGATTCCGACGAATCTGCAACGTGCCGGACGATCACCTGCTACCGATCACGCCCCCGACCGGCACGAGCACCCCAGCCGCGACCCACGCCAGCCCCGTGACCTGCCAATTCAGGTTGGACGATGCTCAATGAACTTGGCCACGGCCAGCCCGAGCGCCATCACGTTCGTGCGCTCGTTTGCCAGGTGGTCCCGGGCATAGGTCGGGTCTGTGTCGTCCCCGCCTCGCTCCTTGCCCATGGCCTCGCTCTCCCTCGCGGGACGCTGCAGGAATGCGCTCCGTGTGGCTGCCGCCGAAATCCGAGCGGGAACGAAAGTGCTGCTTGAGGAGATTCGAGCATAATATCCATATGGGAATATGGGGCAAACGCGACAATATGATCGTGCACGAGAGCGAGCCGTACAACGCTGAACCACCGCCCGGCGCCCTCGTAGACCAGGTCACCCCCCTGGACACCTTCTACGGTCGCAACCATGGACCATTCCCTCTCATGGATACAGCCAGCTGGCGACTTCGGGTGGACGGCCTGGTCGACCGCACGCTGGTGCTGTCGATCGACGAACTGCAACGCCGCTTCCCCGAGCGGGAGCTGGTGGCGACGCTGCAGTGCGCAGGCAACCGCCGCGCCGACCTCATGGAGTTCCGCGACATATCGGGCCAGGTCCCCTGGGGTCCAGGAGCCACCTCCACCGCATCCTGGGGCGGGGTGCGTCTGGCAGATGTGCTGGCCGAGGCCGGACTGCAGGCGGAAGCAGCCCACATCGCCTTTACCGGCTCCGACATGTCACAGGACGCCGACCCACCACAGCCCTTCGGAGCCTCCATCCCGGCGGCGAAAGCCACCTCCGGCGAGGTGCTCCTGGCCTGGGCAATGAACGGTCGGACCCTGCCCCCCGCGCACGGCGCCCCGCTGCGCGTAGTCGTCCCGGGATGGATCGGCGCCCGCAGCGTCAAATGGCTCCGGCGCATCACCGCACAGGCCGAACCGACCGACAACTACTTCCAAACCGAATACAGCGTCCTGCCTCCCGAAGCCGACCCTCACAAGGCCGAACCGCGCGACGGCATCACCCTTGGCCCGATTGCCATCCACTGCGCCATCCTGCAGCCCGACAAAGGCGCCCACCTACCGTCGGGGCCGACCGAGGTCACCGGCTTCGCCTTCGCTGGGGATGACCGAACCGTGGCACGCGTGGACGTATCCCACGATTGCGGCAGCACCTGGATCCATGCCGATCTGGACGAACCGGAAAATCCATGGACGTGGCAGCACTGGCACGCCACGCTCACCCTGCCGGCAGGCGCGACGGAGCTCATCGCCCGCGCCTGGGACGACACCGCGGCCGTACAGCCTGAATCGCCGGCAACTGTCTGGAACCCCAAGGGATACGCCAACAACTCCTGGGCCCGACTGCACGTCACATGTCACCCCTGACTGGACGCTCCAGTGTTCGAGAAGCGGAAGCCCGTCCAGCAGCACAAGGCCACATCCGGAAAGTCGATGCCAGTGACCTGAGTTCTGTCAGCTGTCGTGCGCGGGAAGGCGGGCCAAGCCCGTTTCGAGCATGATTCGGTCGACGGTCTCCGTCAGGGTGCTGTCTGCGCTGTTGGCAGCCTCCGGCTGCAGCCATTTGCCGACGTCTACGGCGAGCATGATCCGCCCGTCCGCGGCAACGCGGCAGAATGGATCCACCGGCTACGAATCGGTGGGCGACGCGGCCGGGGGTTCTGAGTCTGTGTGCTACCGGAGCGGACCTGTCCCGCTGCGCCACCGCTGAATCTTGCTTCTACGGAATTCCTTGTCAGCTGCCCGTAGACCTGAACGGACCACTGGATCGTGACCACTTCGATCATCGTCGGAGGAAGCAGCGGACTGGGTCGCGCCATGGCCCAGCGATTCGCCGACCGTGGCGACACTGTCCTCATCACCAGCCGCACCACGGCTCACGCTGACACGGTGGCCGGCGAAATCGGCGGCCTGACCAGAGGCCTGGCCGTCGACCTGTCGCAGCCGGAGTCGATTGCCGCCGCGCTCGGCGATGTGCGCGCGGTCGACAACCTGGTGATCACCGCGGCCAAACAGGGCGTCAACTCTCTCGCGGACTTCGATATCGCCGCAGCCATCGAGTCCGTGACCACCAAGCTGGTGGGCTACACCGAGACCGTGCGAGCCCTGCGTGACCGGTTCAACCCCGGCGCGTCGGTCGTGCTCTTCGGTGGCCTGGCCAGGGAACGCCCCTACCCCGGTTCCACCATGGTGACCGCCTTCAACAGCGGCATCACCGGTCTGGTGAAAACACTGGCCGTGGAAATCGCACCCCACCGCATCAATGCGATCCATCCGGGCGTCGTGGGAGACAGCCCCAAGTGGCGCGACGCGCCCGAGCACCCCCACCTGGCGCGGACGCCTATCGGACGCCTCGTGACCACGGCGGAGGTCGTCGATGCCACCGACTTCGTCCTCCGCAACACCGGCGTCAACGCCGTGGACCTGTTCGTCGACGGCGGACTGCGCGTGACCTGACTCATCGGGAATCGGGCAGCCACACAGACCAACGGCCGATCGAGTCCCGCAGGGGCTCCTTCGGAGTTGGTGTTCAATGCTGGGCAAGGGACGAGTTCGGCTCGTGCGGTGCCTTCGGTGGGTAACCCGCGGCCGTGATGGGGAGGCGCCCGTTCCTTGCGGGCGGGATTGAGGCCGTGTCCCGTCTCATGATCCATATCGACGGAATCCTGGTGTGCACCATTCCTGGCCGTCGGGCAGGACCGCGTGGGCTTCGTAGCCGTCCAGTGTTTCTACCCAGTCCTGTGCGCCGTCGCCTCTGGCGAACGCGGCGGTGGCGTAGGTGTCGGTCAGCGTCAGGCGGGGCCCGATGAGGGTGAGGGAGGCGAACGTGGTGGCGGGTGTGCCGTGGTGTGGGTTGAGGATGTGGGCGCCGCGTTCGGCGGTGCCCGAGGTGGCGACGGCCAGGTCGCCGTGGGCGGTGATGACGGTGGCCAGTTTGCCGGGGTGTAGCGGGTGGGCGATGCCGATGCGCCACGGGGTGCCGCGGGTTGGCTGGCCGTGGAGTTGGAGGTCGCCGCCGCCGTTGACGCAGGTGTGGTGCGCGCTTGCTTCGTAGAGGAGTTGGGATGCGGCTTCGGTGGCCCAGCCCTTGACGAGCTCTGAGGGGTCGAGAGTTCCGGAGGGGACGACGCTGAACCAGCCGTGGGTGTCGTGGGTGGCCTGTGCGCAGAGGGACAGGACTTCGTGGACTTCGGGCGGGCAGTCCTCAAGGCGGATCTCGCCGCGGTCGAGGCGGCTGATGTGGCTGTCGGGCCGGTAGGTGGAGAACACAGCGTCGACCCGGTGGAGTTGCCGCACGGCTTCGGCGAGGGCGCTGTGGATGGCGGTGGTGGGCTTGTCGCGGATGTCGAAGGAGAAGACGGTGCCCATGACGTGCTCGACGTGGCGCAGTCCGGGTGTGGCGTCAGGCATGGGCCTGGTCCAGGGCGCTCTGCAGGGACTGAATGTAGCCCTGGCTGGTGTAGCTGGCGCCGGAGACGGCGTCGATGTGCGCGCTCTGGGCGCCGATCGCTTCCTGGGTGAGACGGGGCAGGGAGTAGGAGGCGATCTCCTGGTCGCGGCCGTTCTGGTCCGGGGCCTGGAGGACCTTGACGGCAGTGATCTTTCCCTTGGAGAGGATGGCGGCGACCTGCACGGTCCCGTACCGGGTGTCGATGGGGTCTCCGGTGAACGTGCCCGTCCCCGTGGACGTGTGCGAAGACGCGGAAGCTGTGGGGGACCGGGGGGACACTCCGGCGAGGGCGGGGAGCTGGTGGGGTTTGAGGGCGAGCAGCGTGACGACGAGGGAGCTGATCCCGGTGGTGGCGAGGACGGCTCGGCGCATGGTGGTTCTCCTCAGAACGCGAACGACTCGTGGTGGATGCGTCGTGCCGGGACGCCGGCATCGCGCAGGGCCTGGATCGCGGCGTGTGTCATGCCCAGAGGGCCGCAGAGGTAGACATCGTGTGCGGCGAGATCCGGCACCAGCGCGGTCAGGCCCCGGGCGGTGAGGGGTGAGGAGTAGGTGGCCGGTTCGTCGACGACGTAGTGCACGCAGGCCCATCGGCGGGCGGCGATCGCATCGAGTTCAGCGCGCAGGACGAGGTCGGCCGGGCGGCGGGCCCGGTAGACGAGGGTGACCTGGCCCGGCAGTGTCTCGAAGAGCGTGCGCAGGGGGGTGATGCCGACACCGCCGGCCAGAAGGAGGACCTTGGGGGCGGTGCGGCGGCTCGCGGTGAAGGCGCCGTAGGGTCCCTCGGCCCAGACCCGGGTGCCGGGTGCCAGGCGGGCCAGCGCGGCGCTGTGCCCGCCTGCGGTCTTCACGGTGATGCGCAGGTGACCGGGTTGCGCGGGGGCGGAGAGGGAGTAGGGGTTGGCGGTCCACCACAGCCCGCGGGCCAGGAAGCGCCAGCGCAGGAACTGTCCCGGCTGGCCGCCCAGCTCGTCCAGGTGCTCGCCGGTGAGGTGGACGGAGACCACACCGGGTGCCTCGGGGTGGACCGCCGTAACACGCAGGCGGTGGCGCAGTCCGCGCCGCAGTGGGACGGTGAACCGGTACCAGGCGACCAGCGCGGCGACGCCGAGGAAAAGTGTGTACCAGGCCGCCTGCGCGGAGCGGTTGCCGACGAAGTCGGCTCCGTTGGAGAGCTGGTGGCCGAAGGTGAGGAAGACCGCCAGGTAGGTGGCGAAGTGCAGGTAGTGCCAGGTCTCGTAACTCATCCTGCGGCGGGCCGCGCGGGCCGAGAGGACTCCGGTGGCCAGGAACAGCAGGAACCCGGCCGTGCCCTTGAGGAGGTCGGGGTAGTGCAGCACGAGCGTGGAGGTCTGACTCACCACGTTCGTGTGGGAGGTCAGCGAGTATCCCCAGATGATCAGCAGGGTGTGGGCGAGGGCCAGGGACACGGTGCAGCGGCCGCCCCAGGCATGCCAGCGCGCGAGACGGTCGGTGCCGATGGTGTGGTCCAGGAGCGGCACGCGGGCCATGAGCGCCAGCAGGACCGCACAGGCGTAGCCGGCCAGGAGCCCGGTGATGCGCCCCGCGCCGGTGAGCCAGCCCGCCGGGCCGACGACCGAGGTCGTGTCGCTCCACCACAGTGCAAGCACACCAGCGGCGCCGGCCCAGATCACCAGCGGACCCAGGAAGGGCACGGCGCTGTGACGCGGACGCCGGTGGCGCATCCCACGGCTCGCACAGGTGTCGGTGAACGTGGTGGTCATGGGGCTCCTCCGAATGGGACTCGCTCCGGCGATGGGCGGCCAGCGTCACAGCCCAACCTTTGAGTACCTTCTGAAACCGCCCCGTCGGCCACCCTCAGCGCAGATTCAGAGGAAATTCAAAGACACGGCTCGCCCCGCCCCGGCCAGGGCCGGGGGATGCTGAAGGAACCATGAACGAGCCGCGTACCACCTCGCTTCTGCACCGCCCCGACGGAGAACCTGTGCGGATCCTCGTCGTCGACGACGAACCCGACGTCACCGACGTCCTGGCCGGAGTCATGACTGGCGAGGGCTGGCAGGTCCGTACCGCCGCCGACGGCGCGACCGCGCTCGCGACCGCCCGCGCCTTCCGGCCCGACGCGGTGGTCCTGGACTGGATGCTGCCCGACCTCGACGGCCTGCAGATCCTCCGCACCCTGCGGCGTGAGGCACCCCGCGTATGCGTGCTGTTCCTGACGGCCCGCGACGCCGTCGAGGACCGCATCGCCGGCATCACCGCGGGCGGCGACGACTACGTCACCAAGCCCTACAGCCTGGAAGAAGTCCTGGCGCGGCTGCGCGGGCTGCTCCGGCGGGCCGGCATGACCGCCGAGCCGGGCACGAACCGGCTCACGGTCGGGGACCTCACCATGGACGAGGAAGCCAGGGAGGTCAGCCGCGGCGGGGCCACCGTCGATCTGTCCCGCACCGAGTTCGAACTCCTGCGCTTCCTCATGCGCAACCCGCGCCGCGTCCTGTCCAAGGATCAGATCCTCGACCGCGTCTGGGCCTACGACTTCGGCGGACGCGCCCACGTCGTCGAGCTCTACATCAGCTACCTGCGCAAGAAGATCGACGCCGGACGCACCCCGATGATCCACACCGTGCGCGGCGTCGGCTACGTCCTCAAGCCGGAAGCCCCATGAGGCCCACGCCGCCGCGCACCCTGCGAGGCCAGCTCACCGCCGGGCTCGTCATCCTGCTCGCCCTCGCCTGCCGCGCCGTCGGCATCACCACCGCCCTCGCCCTGCGCGGCTTCCTGATGGGGCGTCTCGACGAACAGCTCACCGCGTCCGGCGGCCGGTTCGCCGCCAGCCTGGAACACGAAGCCGAGCCCGACGCCGACAACCACCCCGATACCCGCGGGCAGGCCGAATCGACCTTCGGCGCCCGCCTCCTGAACAACACCGTCACCCAGGCCGCCGTCGTCGACGACGCCACCGACCGTCCTCTCCAGCTCACCCACGAAGATCGCCGCGCCCTGGCGGGAATCCCCGTGGATGGAAACGGGCACAGCATCCGCCTGTCCACTCTGGGGGTCTACCGCGTCATGGCCGTCCAGGGCGACGACCAGGACACCCTGATCACCGGCCTGCCACTGCACCCGGTGGAAGAGACCGTGCACCGCCTCGAAGCGGTCGAAGCCGTGTTGTTCGGTGCCGCCCTCGTGGTCACCGGCACCGCCGCGGCCCTATGGGTGCGGATCTCCCTGCGCCCCCTTCAGAAGGTCACCGCCCGGGCGGCGGAGGTCGCCGGGCTGCCGCTCGCCAGCGGCGAGGTCGCCATGCCCGGGCCCCTTCCCGACACCGACCCGCGCACCGAGGTCGGCCAGGTCGGCACCGCCCTCAACCACATGCTCGGCCACGTCGAGGACGCTCTCACCCGCCGGCAAGCCAGCGAGGAACGCCTGCGGCACTTCGCCGCCGACGCCAGCCACGAACTGCGCACCCCCGTCGCCAACATCCGAGGCCACGCCGAACTCGCCCTGCGCCACCACGGCCCCGTCCCCGCCGAAGTACGCCACGCCCTGGAACGGATCAACGGCGAGTCACAGCGCATGACCCGTCTCGTCGACGACCTGCTCCTCCTCGCCCGCCTCGATGCCGGACGCCCCCTCGCACACGAACCGGTCGACCTGACCCTGATGATCCTGAACGCGACGGACGACGCACGGGCCGCAGGTCCCGCCCACCACTGGCTCCTGGACCTCCCCGAAGAACCCGTCACCGTTACCGGCGACGCCCACCGCCTCCAACAGGCCATCGGCAACCTCCTCGCCAACGCCCGAACCCACACCCCGCCCGGCACCGAAGTGACGATCGCCCTCACCACCGAACCGACCGGCGTCTGTGTGGACGTGAGCGACAACGGTCCAGGCATCCCCGAAGAGCTCCAGCCCGAAGTCTTCGGCCGCTTCGTCCGCGCCGACCACGCCCGCTCCCGAACCACCGGAAGCACGGGTCTGGGCCTAGCCATCGTCCACGCCGTCATCACCGCCCACGGCGGAACCGCCACCGTCACCAGCAGCCCCGGACACACCACCTTCCGCCTCACACTCCCCGACTGAGACCGTCCGGCCCGCCCAGGGCACCAGGGGATCAGACCCATAAACATGCCCGCATCATGGAGCGACCGCAGCAGCGGGGACGGACAGGTCCAGGTCGAGACGGAGGCCGATGTCCAGCTCG
The DNA here is from genome assembly GCF_026342835.1 of Streptomyces sp. NBC_00154. GTDB lineage: Bacteria > Actinomycetota > Actinomycetes > Streptomycetales > Streptomycetaceae > Streptomyces. The sequence goes on along the minus strand of NZ_JAPEMI010000003.1, from coordinate 57,469 downwards.
AACAAGCCGTACGGATCGGAGGCGACCGTGGCGGCGACGTTGTAGGCGGTGTAGAGACCGAGCGCGATCGTGGTGGCGGTCTTCGTGCCGTGCCCCCGGGGCCAGCAGCTCGGAGGCCCGCAGGATCAGCTGGGTCGCGGCGACGTTGCCCACCTCGAACGCAGCCACCGCCCCCATCAGTCGGCCGAGGTCTCCTTTGAGGACCGGCCGTACCCGGATCTTCAGCGGCACCTTGTCCCGGCTGGTGGGGCGCGGGGGTCTTACGGATCGCGTAGGTGATCGCGGCGGCGGTCAGGACGCCGGCGATGACGGACAGGCCGATCGCCCAGGTGACGCGAGCGTGGCCACCAGGCCGAGCGCGAGGAGGGGGCCGAAGATCGTGCCGAGGTTGTCCATCATCCGCTCGAACCCGTACGCCCGCCCGTACGCCTTGGCCGGGACGATGTCCGCCAGCAGGGTTGCGCGCCGGGACGCGCAGCCCACGGGCGGTCCAGGCGGCGGCGCGCAGCACGCCGACCTGCCACACGGCGGTCGCGGCACCCAGTACCGCGGTGGTTGTGTATCCGCCGGCGGCGACCTTCCGGCGGCGGGCCGGGTCGTCGGCCAACATGCCGCCGCCGAACCGGGCGGCACCCGCGAGCGCGTCGGAAACGCCTTCGATCGCGCCGAGGGCTGCGGCAGGGGCCACCGAGGGTTGAGGTCAGCAGGGCGGTGGGGATCTCGTGGCCGGCGTGGGCGAGGAAGCTGGCGGTGCCGATGCCGCGCACGCCCGGCGTCAGCCACCTCTCCTGCTCGGGGGCGGAAGGGCCGGAGGGCGGCGCGGTCTCGGTCATGCGGGCGGTCTTGCCGAACGCGGCCGCTCGGCGGCATTGGATGATCGGACAATCCGCGACGCCCCGAGGCCGGGAACGGGCAGCCTGGGCGGTGGTCGTTGGCGCAGGTCAGTCCCCCGTGAAGGTGTCGTGTCCGCCGAGGCGGACCATGGCCTCGTACACCTGGCCGGGGGTCATGGAGGCCGACCCACATCGCCGTCGCTGTCGGATTTGATGCCGACCGCGATATAGACGGTCAGAACGCACTGCAGGCCGAAGGCCAGGGCGGCGATGCGCCACCGGCCGCATGTGGGTGACGATCCGGACCTGCACGGTGGTGATACCGGGAAGGCCCGGAAGCAGGTCCAAGCTACTCGTGTGACCTCAGTCACAATCTAGATCCCCGCGGCAAGTGGAATCGCGACACCGGGAGGTGGACGGCCGCTACCCTGACACCGCGGCTGCCAACCCGTAATCGCTACACGATGTGGAGTGGACACGGGGACTGCAGCGAAAATCGGGGAGTGATCGGTGTGATCCCTCGTTGGCCCGTGAATCTGATCTGGTTGAGCGGCTGGTGCCGGACCGGATGTGGGTGCTGTTCGTTCAGGCGGGACCACACCCCGGCTTCGGACCACTCGGCCAGGCGGCACCAGCACGTCATGCCAGAGCCGAAGTCGAGCTTTTGCAGTAGGTGTTCCCAGGCGATTCCGGTATGCACCACGAACAGAATGCCCTGGAACACCAGTCGGTCCGGATGCCGCATCCGACCAGGAAGGCACTTCCGGCGCTCCAACTTCGGCAGCAGCAGTTCGATCAACGACGACGACTTGTCGTCAACATCCCACGGCTTCGACCGACCCACTGGACACCCCCAGATCGTCAAAATCCCGAAGCGATCCAACCACCACAGAGATCATTTCGTTAGGAGTTATTGAGGTGATGCCCGGAGGTGGAGAATGCGAGTGGGTTTGCACGCGCTCGGTATCGGTGACGGTGCTCATCCCGAGGTGATCCGTGCGGTGGCCACAGCCGCGGAGACACACGGCTTCGCGAGGCTCTGGTGCGGCGAGCACGTGGTGCTCGTGGACGCGCCCGCCTCGCGCTATCCCTACTCCGCGGACGGCCGGATCGCCGTGCCCACGGACGCGGACTGGCTGGACCCGCTGCTTGCCCTGACCTTCGCGGCGGCGGTCACCAGCCGGATCGAGCTCGCCTCCGGCGTACTCCTGCTGCCTGAGCACAACCCGGTCCTGGTCGCCAAACAGGCCGCCACACTCGACGTGCTCTCCGCCGGGCGGTTCAGCCTCGGGGTCGGGGTCGGCTGGTCGGCCGAGGAATTCGCAGCGCTCGGAGTGCCCTTCGCGAAGCGCGGGCGGCGCACCGAGGAGTACCTCGCCGCGATGCGCGCCGTCTGGGCCGAGGACCCGGCCTCCTTCACAGGGGAGTTCACCCGCTTCGACGCGATCCGGGTCAACCCGAAGCCGCTGCGCGGCGGCCGGCTCCCGGTCGTGGTCGGCGGCAACAGCGACGCTGCCTTGCGGCGCGCGGCAACGCTCGCCGACGGCTGGTACGGCTTCAACGTCCCGGCGGCCGACGTCCCGGCGCGCATCGCCGTTCTCGCCGATGAGTGCGCCCGCCACGGTCGCGCTTTTGACGAGCTCACGGTCGCCGTCGCGCTGAGCGACGGCATCCCGGAGCACCTCCCCGCACTCGGTGCGGTGGGCGTCACCGAACTCGTCGTCGTCGGCGCACCCCCGCCCGCTCCCGACGCGGCAGCCACCTGGGTCGCGGAACTCGCCCGGACCTGGATTCGCCCCGAGGAATAACCAGGGCTGGACGGAGTAGCAGCCGCACTCTTTCACGCCCGCAAGACGTCTCCCAGGGGCAAGACGACAGCCCTGAGCCCCGACGGGCGCGCCCTTGGTCGTACAGCAGGGAGAAGGTGGCTTCGTCGGTTCCTAGGAACAGCGATTGTCTGCCGGTTCGGGAGGCAGCTGGGAACAGGGACATGGCCAGTCGACCGCTGACAAAGCTGCTCGTGACCACGACCTCTGCGTCGAGAATGTCGTGAAGATGCAGCACACCCGGCGACCGACGCCCCAGCACACGCGCCTGAAAGCTGTTGTCGCCATCCGAGGACACCCTCGCCCGGGCGGCATCGGAGCACGTCGCACAAGGCTCTGACGGGTACCGGCACCGCCGGGGCTCCGGCCTTCTGCAACCCGGCATGCAGAGGGGCCGCCCGTCGGGAGATGCAGGTACGCGAAGCTGTTCCCCTCGTGAGCGTTACGGCTCCCAGTCCTCTCCACGAGCCGGCGCCGGCGCAAACGGCACCGTCAAGATGGCCCGGGCTGTCACGGACGCCCGTGCCGACGTCACCCTTCCTCGGCGCGTCCGGGGCGGCACAGGGGTTACAGCCCGCCGGGCAGCTCCGGCAGCTCCGGCAGCTGGAAAGAGTAGCGGCCGAGCCAGCGGGCTGAGCTGCAAGGGAAAGGGCTGGACATCGGCCGGCCGAGCACGAGCTGTGCCGGCTCACGGGCGCGGCCTGGGGGGTGGACCGGACCCTGGGCAGCCCCGCTCGGAAGCGGGCTGAGCCGATCGGTGTAACTGTGGGGTGAGCGGGCCAGTCGTCGGCACGGGTGGGCAGGAATGGGGGGCGGAGGTGTTTTCGAATGCCCAGCGGTGACGTGCTCGTACTCATCGATGACAGTGGCCGGGTGGTCGAGTGGGGGCGTCCGGCTGAGGAGCTGTTCGGGTGGTCTGCCGAGGAGGCCATCGGCCGGTCCGTGGCGGCTCTCATGCGTGAGGTCGCCGCTGACGGCGAATCGCGGCGGGAAAGGTTCTCGGATCCGGCCGCGGTGCTGGTCAAACCGGTGCTGCGAGGTACTTCTGTGGTGTGGCAGGTGCTCTCGGCGGGGGACACCATGTCGGGGCAGGACGTGGCGATCTTGAAGGCCATGTTCACCCATTCCCCTGTGGTACTGCACGTCCTCGACGATCAGCTGCGCGTGGTCCGCATGAGCAGCGCTACCGGCGAACTGAACAGCACACCGGTGGGGCACCTGCTGGGCAAGCATTTCACCGAGGCGTGGGAACTCGAAGATCCCGAGGAAGAAGCCGCCGTAGCGCAAAGGGTCATGGAGACCGGGGAACCGGTGGTGAACCGGCTCGTCCGGCACGTCGGGGCACCGGGCCGGCCCACGCGCCGTATCCAGTCCCTCTCCTACTTCCGCCTGGAGGACTCCCACGACCGTGTGCTCGGACTGGTGGCATCCGCCGTCGACGTCACCGAGCGAGAGAACGCACAGAACCGCCTGGCCCTCCTGGACACGGTCCGCAGACAAGTGGGGCACCGGCTGAACGTGGGTGCTGTCTGTCAGGAGCTGGTGGAGGCGGTAGTGCCCGCCTTCGCCGACATCGCCGACGCCGAAGTGATCGAAGACGTCATCCGCGGAGACGAGCCCCCGCCGGTGCCCGTCCACGGGGACGTTCCACTGCGCCGGACCGCCTTCCAGGGCCGAATCGAGGGTCAGCCGGTCGGAGTCGTGCGCCCCCTGCCGACCGGCACCCCCTTCTCGCAGGTCCTGTCCGACCTTCGGCCGCGCCTCGTATCGATCGAGGAGGACAGCTCGTGGCTGGCCGCCGACCCGGCCCGAGCCGAAATCATCAGGCGGTCCGGTTCACACTCCCTGATCGTGGCACCACTGGCGTTGCGCGGCCATGCTCTGGGCGTGGTCAGCTTCTACCGTCACCAGCAAGAAGATCCCTTTGAAGAGGAGGACGTCGCGGTGGCATCCGCGGTGTGTGCCCACACTGCGCTCTGCATCGACAACGCCCGCCAGTTCATGCGCGAGTGGATTATCGCGCGAACCGTCCAGCGCAGGCTACTTCCCCAACAACCCGCCACACATGCCACCGTGGACATCTGCCCACTCCACCTTCCGTCTCCGGAGAGCGGCGGCGCATGGTTCGACGCCATCGCGCTGCCCGGTGCACGGACCGCGCTGATCGTCGGCGACGTGGCAGGGCAAGGCATCGCCGCAGCCATCACGATGGGACTCCTGCGGACGGCCGTCCATACACTCGCCGTCCTGGACCTGCAGCCCGATGAGCTGCTGGCCCGCCTCAGCGACACCACAGCCCGTCTCGCCGCCGCATACGCCGAACTGCCTCCCACGGATCCCCTGGACCGCGAACCGCTCACCGCCGGCTGCGTCATCGCGATCTACGACCCGGTCGAACTCACCTGCACCATCGCCCGCGCCGGCCTCCCCGAGCCGGTCGCGGTCCTTCCCGACAGCACCTCGGCCGGCCTGCCCGGCCTGTCCGTTCCTGCAGGTCCCCCACTCGCCGAAACCGGCAACGCCCCATTCCCCGCGACCACCGTCAGCCTCCCAGAAGGAAGCACTCTGGCATTGGGCACGGCCGCGCTCGCGGACGAGGTCCTGGCCCCGTCCGGTGCACTGCGCCCGCTCCTGGACGGCGCCGGCACAAGGCCCCTGCCGGACCTGTGCGACGACATCGCGCACGCCCTCCCGGATGACCACCGGACCGGCGAGACACTCATGCTGCTGGCCCGCACGAAGGCGCTGCCCCCAGATCGGGTACTGACCCTCTCGCTGCCTGCGGGCCCCGAGGCCGCACCGGTCGCCCGCGCGGCGGCCCGCCACCAGCTGGACATCTGGGGCGTGGACGAGGAGACGGCGTACACCACCGAGCTCATCGTCAGCGAGCTCGTCGGCAACGCGGTCCGCTATGGCGCTCCGCCCCTGCAACTGCGGATGATCTTCGAGCGAATGCTGACCTGCGAGGTCAGCGACATCGCGACCAGCGCTCCGCAGGTGAAACATGCCCGCACCATCGACGAGACAGGCCGAGGACTGTTCATCATCGCGAGCCTCGCGGACCAGTGGGGCACCCGCCATCAACCCCAGGGAAAGACCGTCTGGGCAGAGCAACCAACAGGGCTGGCAACGGAGCACCGAAACGATGCCGAGCGTCCGACATGAGCGCGGCAGGCGGGGCCCGCCGCGCGGCGGGCCGGATCGCGAAATCCGAAGCCGCGTCGACCGCGGCACGCACTGGGTCAGGCTCAGCACCACGAACGACCCCGCCCCATTGGGCGGGGTCGTTTCGCAGCCCGGGTGCGGGCCGGTCGGCCGAGCACGGCACGGAACGGTTGGTCTTCGACCCGCTCCTTGATACTGCAAGGACGAGGATCTGCTTGCCGCCGGAGGTATGCAGGCCCAGACATCCGCGAGCTGCTGGGCGGTCCGGTGCTGGGAGTCCTGACAGGTACCGACTACATCGAGGAGACCTTCACGCTGGAGAAGGGCACCGCGCTGGTCATGGTCACTGACGATGTGGTCGAAGGGCCGGGCCTGACGCTTGAAGCCGGACTGAAGCAGGCCGGAACGCTGGCCGGCCAAGCTCTCCACGACGGACTGAACGCCGAGGCGATCGCTGACCGAATTCTCGACGCCGCGGTCGCGGTGGACCACCTCGACGACGTGGCCGTGCTGGTCATCAGACGAACATGACGGATTCATGGTGGTCGCCGTCAGTGGCCGGCGACAGCGGCCAGGATTAAGAGGAACGCCTTCGACGTCGGGGCGCTTGTGTGCCCGCGCCGGTGCCGTGGCAGGTGGCGGCAATGAGGTTGCTGGTGATGGAGCGGGTGGGGGCAGCATCGCCTGAGACCGCCCAAAGGGGGCGCCGCAGGTTCAGATGCCGAATGGCGGCGGCCCAGGCCATGGAGTGGGTGCGCTCGTAGAAGCTGTCGAGGCTGTCCGGGAGCAGTGGGTAGGTGGTGCCGACGATGAGGTGGTGACGGCGAGGGTGGAAAGGCCGTTGAAGTCAGCTCTCCACGAACCGTCGGCCTTCCGCGTTGGGCCAGGCTCAATTCGCCTGACCGGCCCCCGGCCCGCACCATGGAAGCGCCATGGTTCATGAGCAATCGATCGTGAATGCGCTAGGTGTTCTGACCACGGAGGTTGGTGACGGATCCCACGGCTTGGGGATCTTGAACGAGTGAGGGCCTTCCGGGTTCGGTGTGGATTGCGACATCTCCACCGAACGATCAGAAGGCCCTCATGCCCCACCGTAATGCACCCTTGACCGAGACCGGACGTCTGCGTCTGGCCCGCTGCGTCGTCGAGGACGGCTGGCCGCTGCGGCGGGCCGCCGAACGCTTCCAGGTCTCGCCCACGACGGCCCAGCGGTGGGCCGCCCGTTACCGCGAGCTCGGCGAGGCCGGTATGGCCGACCTCTCCTCACGGCCGCACCACAGCCCGCGTCGGACCCCGACCCGCACCGAGCGGCGGATCATCAAAGTCCGGCTTCTGCGCCGCTGGGGACCGGCCCGTATCGCCTACCTGCTACGGCTGAATCCCGCGACCGTGCACCGTGTTCTCACCCGGTACGGCCTCGCCCGCCTGGCCCACCTGGACCGCGCCACCGGCCGGGTGATCCGCCGCTACGAACACGTCGCTCCCGGCGACCTCGTGCACGTCGACATCAAGAAACTCGGCAACATCCCCGACGGCGGCGGCCACAAGGTCCTCGGCCGGGCCGAGGGCCGAAAGAACCGGGCGAACGCCGGCATGAGCTTCCTGCACAACGCCGTCGACGACCACTCCCGACTCGCCTACAGCGAGATCCTCACCGACGAGAAGAAGGAAACCGCCGTCGGATTCTGGCAGCGAGCCCAGACCTTCTTCACCGCTGCCGGCATCACCGTCCAGCGGGTTCTCACTGACAACGGGTCCTGCTACCGGTCACACCTTTGGCGCAACTCCCTTGCCGAACAAGGCATTTCACACAAGCGCACTCGGCCCTACAGGCCCCAGACCAACGGGAAGGTGGAGCGGTTCAACCGCACTCTCCTCGACGAATGGGCCTACGCAAAGCTCTACCGCACCGAGAGCGAACGACGCGAGGCCTACCCCGCCTGGCTGCACACCTACAATCACCACCGCGGACACACCGCGCTCAAGGGCCAACCACCCGCCAGCCGCGTCCCCAACCTCACGGGTCAGTACAGCTAGGGCACAGCGTGCCGGACTTCGCCGACGTGCAGCAAGATCGGCATTTCGCGAAGGCCCTGACGTGCGCTGTGCGGGAGCTGGGTGCATTCGTGGCCGTGGTTTTCGTTGCTCAGCCGGATGAGGGAGACCTGGTTGCCGCGGCAATCGGAGGCTCCCCTCCGGCAATTTTCTCGATTCCGGACCGAATACCGTGTGAGAGCCCGCATGCTTCGGCGACTGCCTGGCGTACCGGGCGGGCGGTGGAATCCGGCCTGCCCTTCACGAGCCCGGAAGTGGAGAGATCGTTCCGGCTCGTCTCCTATCCGTATTCGGTCATCGCTATCCCCCTTGGGGTGAGGGAGAGACGCTTCGGATCGCTAACGGCTCTCTGGGTGCCGCCCTGCCCGTCCGAGATTCCGCGCCTGCTGGACCGCCTGGCCGAGTTGGGGGAGCAGCTGGAGTGTGCCCTGCTGGAGCGTTCGCCGCGTGAGGAATGGCCGAGGCCATGCCCCATGATCGTCCCGGTGTTCGAGACGATGCGCGAGACTGCCGTATCCACGAGGGCGCGCGGGCATCGGTGGGGGCTGCCGGAGCTCCCTGCTTCGTCGGTGCTGTCGCAGATGTATCACCTCCACAAATTGTCCGCGGCCCTCAACCGGGCGTCCGGCATCGATGGGGTGGTACGTGAGGCCAGCGAGTGGATCATGAAGCCCTTCGGTGCGAGCACCCTCGTCGTGGTGCTCGGCAGACAGGGCCGGCTGCGGGTTGTGGGCCACGACGGAAGCCCTGGCCTGGTGCGGGCAATCCATGGAGCCCACCTCGACCGCAGGATTCCTGCCGCCGATGCACTACGAACAAACAAACCCCTCTTCCTTCCGGACCGCGAAGCATTGCTCGATTCCTATTCCGAGGCCGATGTCGCGGACCTTCGGGCCTTGGCTGTTCTACCCGTCACTGGCAGCGGCCACGTCCTCGGCAGCTTCATGCTCGGATTCGACACCGCCAGGGATTTCCCGGCCGAGGAGCAGGCGCTCCTGCTCATGATGGCCACGCACTTGACGGTCGCGGTCGAGCGTGAGTATCTGAACGAGACCAAGCACGCACTGACCGACGCCCTGCAGCGGAAGCTTCTGCCTCGCAGCCTGCCGGAATGGTCGGAGTTCGTGGTCACCGCCCGCTACCTGTCCCCGCCGGCGGCTTCAGGGATGGGCGGCGACTGGTATGACGTCATTCCGCTGCCCGGCAGGCAGGCAGGCAGGCAGGTCGGCGTGGTCGTGGGAGACGTGGAAGGCCACAACGCTGACAGCGCGGTGATCATGGGGCAGCTCCGCAGCGGCCTGCACGCGTATGCCGCCGAGGGACACGACCCCGCCGACGTGCTCGCCCGGTCGAGCGCGCTGCTGGCCGAACTGGATGCGGATCTCTACGCCACCTGCTGCTTCGTTCGTGTGGACCTCGAGTTCGGTGGCGCCGAGGTTGCCCTCGCCGGACACCCGCCCCCCCTGCTGCGCGGACCGGACGGGACGATTGTTCCGGTCAAGGCGCCGCCCAATGTCCCGCTGGCCGTGGTGCCCGGGCACACCTACGCCACCGTAGAGGTCCCCGTCCTTCCGGGAACGCTGCTGACGCTCTACACGAACGGCCTGTCCTCCCGGCCCGGTGACCCCACCACGGACGCCTGTCGTCTGCTGGAATCGGTGGATGGCGTAGAGCGCAGATCTCTGGACGGGCTCGCGGACATGATCATGCAAAGGGCGGCCGCGACCGAACGCTCAGCGCGTCCCTCGGACGACATCGTCCTGCTCCTGGCGCTCTACGAGGGAAGCCCCTTGGGGCCCGTGCAGAGGGTTGATCGCATGTTCATACCGCGGCACGACATTCATGGCGTCAAGTCCGTACGGCGCTCTATCCGTGGCTTCTTGCAGCGACGCGAACTCTTCCATCTTGTTGACGACATGGAGGTCATCAGCTCCGAGGCCGTCACCAACGCGCTTATCCACGCGGACAGCGATGTGGAGGTGCGGATCCGTGAGTATCCGGAGCGGGTCCACCTCGAAGTTCGCGACACCGACGCCAAGCCGCCCATACCCACCTCCGTCACCGACTCGCTCGAGACGAACGAAGTCGCCGAACACGGGAGGGGTATGGGCATTGTGGACTACCTCTCCACGACATGGGGGAGCTCACCGAATGGCCGCGGCAAGACGGTCTGGATAGACATTTCCAAGTGATCAGGCCCTGGCGACAGACCGTCAGTCCGGGCAGCGGACGGTCGGGGCCCGCCCCCCGGGTCGGAGGCGAGCTCGAGGGTGCTGCGCGGTGCAATGCATCTCATGTCATCATTCGTTCTCGTCAGCAGCGCCCGACTGTTCCGGGGATAGCAGCCCGTCGACAACGGAGATGGCGTGCATGGCCGGGCGGCGGTGTCCGCGGTCCGGTATGCCACCTGTCGGCTGTCAACACTGGTCCTCTGTTGCGGTGATGATCCCCCGATGAGCCAGGTCCATCGATGCCTCGATGCCTCGATGCCTTGACGGACCTGCTGACGGTGATCGAGGTCCGTGACGCACGCCCCGATCAGTGCCCGAGGAAGTCCAGGAGGCGCTTGGTCATCTCCGCGGGCTTCTCCTCCCAGAGCCAGTGGCCGGAGCCGCTGACGACGTCGCCGGTGACGTCCGTGGCGTAGCCGCGGATCTGGTCGGGGACGGTCTGGCCCAGGCTGTACTGCGCGCCGAGAGCCAGGACGGGCATTGTGAGCTTGGTCTTCCCGTTGACGGTGTTGTCGGTGACGTCTTGGTTCAGGGTGCGGAACCACTCGAAACTGGCGCGCAGGTGCGCGTCGTCCTTGAGGTAGTGGCCGTAGATCGCGGCGTCCTTGGGCGTGATGCCGTTCTTGTTGAATTCCAGCATGTCGGCGAAGCGCTCGATCCACTGTGTCTCGCGGCCATTGATGGTCTGCTCGGGAAGGCCGTTGGTGACGTTGAAGAAGCCGAAGTTCCAGAACCCGGGGCCCTGAGAGGTCAGAGCAGGGTAGTTGTAGATGACCTTGTCCGGGATGGGGGCCTCGGTGAGGACGAGCTTGGAGACGTCGCCCGGGTACGCGGCGGCGTAGGCGTAGGCAACCATCGTGCCGATGTCATGGCCAACCAAGGAGATGTCGTCGTTGTGGCCGAGCTTCTTCAGGAGTCCGTGGATGTCCGCGGCCATGGTCATCTTGTCGTATCCGGTGCCGGGAGTGTCACTGTTGCCCGCGCCTCGCAGATCGGGGGCGATGACGTGATAGTGCTTGCTGAGCTCGGGGAGCACCTTGTGCCACTCGTACCACGTCTGCGGATAGCCGTGGACGAGGACCAGCGTCTTGCCGTGGCCGCCCTCGACGAAGTTGATTCCGACGTCGCCGACCTTGACCTTGCGCTCAGTAAAGCCGGCCGGAACCTTCGGCTCGGGACTGCTGGCGTTATGGATGGATGCGGTTGTCGCCGAGGTGCGCGGCGGTGCGGCGGAGGCGGACGCGGGGACGTTGGCGAACGCAGCCAGTGCGGCGGCGGCGACCGCTCCGGAGGTCAGGGAGGTTATGAGGGTCTTATTCACGCCGAGTTCCTTGATCGTAGGGTCGAGATGGGCCAGCGGTGGTTCGCCCGCCCGGGCAAAGGGGTTTCAGAGGGTCTTGATGAGGCCGCCGTCGATCACGAAGTCGGCGCCGGTGATGTTGCCGGTGCGGTCGCTGGCGAGCATGACGACGAGGTCGGCGACCTCGTCCGGGCGCGTGAAGCGGCCGGTCGCGAACCCGCCGATGCTGTCGATGATCCGCTCGCGCGCGGTCTCCGTGTCGACGCCCATGGCGTCGGCCACGGTGGCGGCCATTCCGCCCTCGCCGAGCCACATGTCGGTCTCGACCGGTCCGGGGCTGATGGTGTTGACGCGGACGCCCTGGGGGCCGACTTCCTTGGACAGGGCTTTGGAGAAGTTGGTGAGTGCGGCTTTGGAGGCCGTGTAGTCGACGATGCCGGGGTCGGGCAGGAAGGCATTGACCGAGCTGATGGTGACGATCGCGCCCTTACGTTCGATCAGCGACGGAAGCGCGGCGCGCACGGCGCGGATCGCACTGAGCAGGTTGGTGTTGAGGGTCGCCATCCAGTCGTCGTCAGTGACGGAGAGGAAGCCGCCGAGCCGTGGGGTAAGTGTCGCGACGTTGTTCACGAGGACGTCCACGCCGCCGAAGCGATCATGCGCGACATGCACCAGCGCCTCCACTCCCTCCGGGGTGGACAGGTCGCCCGTCACCGAGACCGTGTCGTACTCCGTGGTGAGCTTGTCGAGCTCGCTGCCGCCCTTGCGGGAGCCGGCGACGACCTTCACGCCCTCCGTGGCGAGGGCGCGGACCGTGGCGAGGCCGATGCCGCGGCTGGCGCCGGTGACGACGGCAACCTTGTTGTGCAGATTCATGTCCATGGCATGCCTTCCATCTGGATTGAGTAATCCATAATTGACGCAGTGGGGTGCTGCGAGATTCTGCCGAGGGGAGGGGCGACGGCCCGCAGGAGAAGGTCAGTCCAGGATGCGCAGGGCGTTGTCGACGGCGTCCGCGGTGAAGGCGTCAGCCGCCGTTCGGATGTCAACTCCCAGGGCGGCGGCCACTGCCGACAAGACTGCCTTCGGCGGTCCACATGTCGTTGCGGCGGGCATAGCGTCGTCGACGGCGAGCCAATCAGGCGACAGTGCCGACAGAGTTGGCGATGGCTGCGGTGGCCTTCTGGAAGTGGGGCGCGAGCTGCTCCTCGGTCATCCCGTTGACCGAAATGAATTCGACGTCTGTGATGCCGAGGAAGCCAAGGATGCCGCGGATGTAAGGCTCGTGGAAGTCCAGCGGGGCAAAACGCGGGTTGCTGAAGTCGCTGCCTGAGGAGCGCAGGACTGCGACCTTCTTGCCTTCCAGCAGACCCTGCGGACCGTCGGCCGTGTAGCTGAAGGTGCGGCCGGCCATGGAGATCTGATCGATCCAGGCCTTGAAAGACGCCGGCACGTTGAAGTTGTATACCGGAACCCCCAGGGCCAGCACATCGGCTGCCTTGACTTCGGCTATCAGCTTCTCGGCCGCGGTGACCGCAGCGTCCGAGCGGGCGTCATGGATTTCGGCCGGACCGAACACGCCGCGCACCCAATGCTCGCTGACCAGATCCGGCACATTCACCGTCACGTCGCGGTAGGTCACGGTGCCGCCGGGGTTCTGGGCCTTCCATGCATCGACGTACTGGGCGGAGAGACGTCGGCTGGCGGATCCGAATCCTGTGCTGCGGGCGCTGGAGTCGATATGCAACAGGTGAGGCATGAGGGTTTCCGTTTCATTGTGGATTGATCAATCCAGTATTGAGCGCGCGAGACTTGAGCGCTCAAGTGACGACAGTAGCAGTTCTGGATTGTTCAATCAAGAACAGTCGCTCCGACGTGTATGAGGCGACGGTGAGCCCGGATCCGGCGTCCGCAGGGACACGGACCCGGTACCACTGGAGCTGGTGGCCGTGCATCGCAGCTGACCACCGCGCCTTCTGCCTCGACATGCGCACTTTGTTCCGGACGAGGTGTATGACAAGGCGGCGGCGCACTTCAACGAGGCGGAGCTGGCGCAGCTGATTGCGGCGATCGCGTTCATCAACGAGTGGAGCCGATTCAGCGTGACCTCCCCGTACGCTCCTGGGCCGCTCCGCACGAGGTCAACTGAGTCGGCCTGAGTCCGGCTGAAGCCGCGTGGGCGGCCGCAGCGAGCGGGTGCAGCCCCGGCGTTTTACTCGAAGAGATCGAGGCTGGCAGTAGTATTCCCGCGGCAGCTGGGGGAAGTGCCCCGGTCCGCGGCCTACGGGCCCGCTTGTGAAACGCTTTCCGAACCGCAGGTAACGACGTCCCCGGATGGATGGGCATCTGCATCGCGTCACGGGCAGCCACAAGGAAGCCCAGCGTCCTGCTCGTGGCAGGTCGATCACTGAGACGGGGTGGCTCGCCAGGGTGGTGGGCAGCCCCTCGGTGAACGGCTGTACTTGCGGGCATGGTCCAGGGCTGTCTAGTCCAGGCTGCGCATCGCAGTGGCGACGGCCGATTCAACGAATTCCCGCCCGGCCCGGGCATTGCCCATGACACGTAGCCCCTGCATGAAGGTGGTCAGCAGACGCGCCAGGTCGGTGGGGTTCTTGTCCGCCGTGAGCTCGCCTTGAGCCTTGGCTCGCTCCAGCGCCCCGGCGATGGTCGACTCGACCAGTCGCAGGGTTGCTGAGACCTGTGCGGCCGTGGTCGGGTCGGAGGCGCGCTCGGTGGCGGCGTTGACCATCATGCAGCCCCGGTCAGGGTTGCACAGGTCTGCTTCGGCCATGGCCGCCAATGCGGCCCGCAGCGCCGGACGCACCTCGTCGGCCGACTCCAGTTGCGCTACTAGTTCGCCAGCGTTGCGCGAGGTGTAACGCTTCAGTGCCAGCCCGTACAGCTTCTCCTTGGACCCGAATGCCGCGTATAGGCTGCCGCTGCCAATGCCAAGCGCCGAGGTCAGGTCCTGCAGTGACGTCTCGGCGTAACCGCGGCGCCAGAACACCTCCATCGCTTGGTCGACAGCATGATCGATATCGAACTCCCGTGTGCGCGCCATGCTGTCAAGCGTAGCTGTTGTGGATTGGTCACTCAAATATCTTGTCTCCTCGATGCGAAGGCACTCGCTTCTGCCAAGACATGGCGTGACGTCGTCCGTGACCCTGTGCCTCTGGTTCGGGGCGACGGCCGCTGGGTAAGGTCGCTGGTTCACTGGTTCACAGCTTTGTCACCGCGCCCTGGAGGGCCTGACCTTCCGAGTCGGGAGTTGAGGATCTCAACGAAGTGGCACATCCGCTGGTCTGCGAACGGCGTCCTTCGCCAGCCACTTCTTCGCCCTCATCGACTACGGCCGCCGCTCAGGCGCTGCAGAGGTTTCGGCCGATTCCTCAAGGCGTCCGTGGTGCGTGGCCGCGCCACGTCGTTGCCTTCTGCACCCGCACGACGGTCTTGCCCTGGGTGTGCCTCAATGGCACCGGTAAGACACCGGCAGAAGAACGCGCCATCAATCGCCTCAAAGGCTTCCGCGCCGTCGCGGAATCGCGAGGGCGTCGTTCCTGTGCTCGCCCACGTCAGCGACACACCGGCTGACAGCGGCGATCCCTGCCAGCCGACAAGGCGCGATCGGCGTACGTCAGGATGCGCGCCCTCCGCGCGGGGCGGGTGCGGTAGTGGGATTGGTGCCGCGTTACAACCTCTCACGAGCGATCAAGAGGGATCCAGGTGAATGCCAGCAGGGCCCTGGACATCGGCCGCCCGCCCGAGCACGACCTGCGTACCATCCTGGACGCGATCCTCTACGTGGACCGCACCGGAGTGCAGTGGCGCTACCTGCCCCACGATTTCCCGCCCTGGGAAACGGTCTACGGCTACTTCGCCAAGTGGGAGAAGGACGGCGTGTTCACCCAGCTCAGCGGGCTGCTGCGGAGTCGGCTCCGTGAACACGAAGGGCGAAGAGCGCAGCCGTCCGCGTGCGTGATCGACGCGCAGAGCGTGAAGACCTCCACCAGCGTCCCCCGCTAGTAGTGCTTGGTCAGGTCGATATAGGGGTGGGTATGTCGCGGTGGCAGGTGGGGCAGGCGCCGGTCCAGACTGCGAGCAGGGTCTGGAGTTCGCGGACGACTTGGTAGAGGCTCAGGCCGGCGCCGCGTCTTTTGGGGCTTGGGCCAGTCGTTGCAGGGTGCAGAAGGCGTGCGCGACAGAGACAAGGGTGACGTGGTGGTGCCAGCCGCCCCAGGTTCGGCCCTCGAAATGGGCCAGGCCCAGGGCCTGTTTCATCTCCCGGTAGTCGTGCTCGATGCGCCAGCGGAGCTTGGCGAGCCGGACCAGCGTGGTCACAGGCATGCCGGAGGGCAGGTCGGACAGCCAGAACTGCACCGGCTCGGGCTCGCCGGCGGGCCATTCGGCCAGCAGCCAGCACTCCGGCAGCTCCGGGCCGTCGGTGGCCTGCCGGACCTCACGTCCGGCGGGCCGGATGCGCAAGGCCACGAAGCGGGAGTAGATGCGCTTGAAGCCGGAGCGGCCGGTGCCGGGCCGGGAGCCTTCCCGCCACTGCACCCCTCGTGCGGCCTTCCGCCCCGCCGCGATGACCAACTCCTTGACCGACCGCGGCTTGTCGGGATACTTGGCCACCGGCGGGCGTCCGGTCCCGGAGTACGGCTCGGCCACCGGCACCGCGTCGCCGGGCTGGGCCGACAGCGTGCTGGAGATTCCCACCACGTAGTTCAGGTCGCGGGCCTGCACCCCGTGCCGGAACGCGGCGGCGTCGCCGTATCCGGCATCAGCGATGACCAGCGGCACCTCGATGCCCCACGAGCGGGTCTCATCGAGCATGTCCAGAGCCAGCTGCCACTTCTCCACGTGCCCGACATCCTCGGGGATCTGGCAGACGGCACGCCGGGCGGCCTTGTCCGGATCGGCCTTTGGCGAGTGGGGGTCCCATGTCTCGGGCAGGAACAGCCGCCAGTTGACCGCCGCCGAAGCATGATCCGAGGCAAGGTGCAGCGAGACGCCGACCTGGCAATTGGTGACTTTGCCCGCCGTGCCGGTGTACTGCCGCGACACACACGCCGAAGCGGTCCCGTCCTTCAGGAACCCCGTGTCGTCGAAAATAAGCGCGGACGGCCGGATCGCCGCTTCCATTCTCCAGGCCACCCTGGCCCGCACATGCGCCGGATCCCAGGGACTGGTGGTCACGAAATTGGCCAGCGCCTGCCGATTCCCGTCCTCACCCAGCCGGGCCGCCATCGGCTCGACCGACTTGCGCCGCCCGTCGGTCAGCAGCCCCCGCAGGTAGACCTGCCCCCACCGACGCTGATCCTTCCGCGCGAACGGCTCGAACACCTCCGCCGCGAACGCCTCCAACTCACCACGCACCACAGCAATCTCGTCCGGAGTCACACACTCCCAACGCCGCACCGGGCCAGAAGGACACGCACCACCGCAGCCGACCTGACCAAGCACTACTAGGAGTCAGGGCACAGACGCGGGCAAGAAACCCCCCGAGCCGCGCGGTGGATGCCTGGCCAATGACGGAGCTGTCGGCCGAGCAGTTGGGGGAGCTGCTTGTGGACATGCACAAGCGGGGGCGGGGCGGGCGATATCCGGGAGAGGGGCTGGCGTCTGTTGCTGGCTGAGCTGTTTTCCCGGTGCGACGTGGTAGCAGCGGTGGCTGCCCTGCGTAGGGGAGACGCTCTTGCGGCAGGGGGTGGCTGCGGCAGAAGGCATCCGTCGGAGACTGGGCCGCCTACGCCGCCGAAGTAAGCCGACGACGGGTCCTGAGCCCACGCCCCCGTCGGCCGACGGGACACGACAGTCAGGACAGGTCGGCACTCAGCAGGGAGTACATGATCATGTCGCGACGTTCGGCGCCCACCATCTGCCAGCTGCGGAGCAGGCCCTCACGCTGGAATCCGACGCTCTCAGCCGTTCGCGCCGACGCAGCATTCCACGGCTCGAGGCAGAGCTGAAGACGGGGAATCTTCAGGTCACCGAGTCCCCAAGCGGCGACCGCTCGGAGAGCCGCCGCGGCGACACCCTGCCCACGAGCGGACCGGGCTACCCAGTAGCCGAGCGATGCACGGCCCTCGTTCACGTCCCTCAGCCACAAGCCGATCGCCCCGACTGGCTGACTATCCTGAACGCGCACGATGACGAACGGATACCCGCTACCCGTTGATGCACGGTCCCACTGCCGCCGGACAAAGGCTTCGCCGGCCTCCTGCGAGTACGTGGAGGGGACGGTCGTGATCAACGGGATGTATTCGTCGCTCGACGCCTCCTGGACGAGTGGCAGGTCGCCGAACTCCCAGGGGCGGAGCACGAAGCTGTCGCCTGCCGTCAATCGCGGGACATCCAAGGGGTGATCCATGATCGCATCCTGCCGCGACCACGGCCGGGGTGCACGCCTACTACCCGGCCGGACAGTTCTAATATCCGACTCCACCATTAGCGATCTACCCCACCGAGACCATCGAGGCCCACTGCGCCTTCATCGTCCGCCGCCGGTCCCTGTGACCGGGAGCCGAGTACCGCACGCCCACCGAAGCCGAATGGGACAACTTCCTCGCCCACTTCGAGAAACGCAAGCTTTCCGTCGGCATCTGCGCGGAATCCCCCGACATCTACCAGCGCGTCCAAGGCGGCAGCGCATGACACCACCACGCCCGCACCACCCACCGGCGACCGCAGCAGCAACTGGCCACTGTGGCCCTCGGTGCCTGAATTTCCTCCCCGGGAGGCCCCTTGCGGCCGGCCGATGCAGGGCGGACGCCTGTGCGAGGATCGCGGCGTGAACGATCTACGCTTCCGTCTCGCCGCCGACACCGACCTTGATGCTGTCGTGCGTCTGCGCGACGACGCTGCCCGCTGGATGCTTGCCCAGGGCGTCACTGGTCAGTGGCAGCCTGGTGAGCTGGGCGGGGACCACTTCCGCAAGATCATGGACAGTGGCGAGGTATGGCTCGCGGAGGCTGCCGAGCGTGTGGTCGGGGCCTGGGAGCTGTGGTGGGAGGACGAGGACGCCTGGGGGCCGCAGCCGCCGACGGCCGGCTATGTGCACCGACTGATGGTGGACCACAGCAGTGTCCCGTCCGGGACAGGGCGGCAGCTTCTGCGAGTCGCGGAGCGCCGCGTGGCCGAGGCGGGCCGAGAGTTGGTGCGGCTGGACTGCCTGGCTGGCAACGCACGCTTGAATGCGTACTACCTCAGCGCCGGCTACCAGGTTGTCGGGAGCAAGGAGGGCAAGCCGCAGCCGGGCGGCACGCCCAAGTCGTTCACGCTCCTCGAAAAGCTCGTATGGGATGGCGGGGAGTAGGACCCGCCTTCAGTCGTTGTCCGCGGCCTTCTTGGACCAGTTGCTCTGGGGGCCCTGGCGGGTGAGCCGCCTCGTCATGAGAGTGATGAATGTCCAGTCCAGGTGGGCTTCGCTGTGCTGGGGAAGTCGCTCTCAGAACTCCTAACGAAATGATCTTCGAGGTGGTTGGATCATTCCGAGACTGATGATCCGGGGGTGTGGGGTGGCTCTGCCGAAGCCGTGGGAGGTCGACGATGAGTTGTGGGCAGTGATCGAACCGCTGTTGCCCAAGATCGAGCGTCGGGTCCGGCACCCGGGGCGCAAGCGGCATCCGGACCGGCTTGTGTTCCAAGGCATCCTGTTTGTGCTGCACACCGGGATCGCCTGGGAACATCTGCCGCAGGAACTCGGCTTCGGCTCGGGCATGACCTGCTGGCGGCGGCTGGCCGAGTGGGCCGAGGTTGGTGTGTGGTCCCGGCTGCACGAGGCCCTCCTCGTGAGGCTCCGCAGCGCGAACGCCCTGGACTTCTCCCGCGCGGCGGTCGACGGCTCCCACATCCGGGCGTTAAAAGGGGCCCCAAGACGGGACGAAGTCCCGTTGACCGGGGCAGAGCGGGCAGCAAGCATCATCTGATCACCGATGCCACCGGCATCCCGCTCGCCGCCACCTTGACCGGCGGCAACCGCAACGACGTCACCCAACTCATCCCACTCCTGCAGGCCGTGCCACCGGTGCGGGGCAAGCGGGGCCGGCCCCGTTACCGCCCCGATGTGGTGCTGGGTGATCGCGGCTACGACCATGACAAGTACCGCCGTCTCGTCTGGGACCTCGGCGTGAAGCCGCTGATCGCCCGCCGCGGCACCGAGCACGGCTCCGGCCTGGGCAAGCAACGCTGGGTTGTAGAGCGCGCGTTCGCCCACCTGCACTGGTTCCGCCGACTGCGGATCCGCTGGGAGATCCGCGACGACATCCACGAAGCCTTCCTCACCCTCGGATGCGCGCTCATCTGCTGGCGGCGACTGCGCGCTCTGGTGACCGATGGCGTGGGCTAGTTAGCCGCCGCTAGCCGGTTTAGAACTTCCTTGGGGGTGAAGCTCCAGCCGACCAGGCGTGGCCCGCTCCAGTTGATACCGATCACGAGTCCATCCTGGGCGGCATCGGGGAGTACGCGATCGCACCAGGTGTCCAAGGGCATGGACTCAACGCGGAGCCCACGCCCCCAGATCTTCGCTGCCCTCTGGGCGCGGGTCGAGGTCGACCAGAAGGGAAGACTTCGCGTGCCGTCTGCAGAGAGGTGAGTGGGGCTTCCGTCGTCATCCCGGACAAGCCAGACCACTCTGCTTTGGCGTACGTCTCCGAAGAATGCCGCCGCTTGCGAACCGCTCTGACTCATGGCCGCCGAGCCTACCGTGCCCCAACACTCATTTCGTTAGAAGTTCTCAGTACTCCAGTCAGAATTCGTGTCCTGAGCTGCTGGTTGTCGTTGTTCGGGTATGGACGTGGTACCTGAAGTCGATTGCTGGAAGGCCGAGTTGGAGTCAGTTTTCGATCGAGTGGCGGGCCGGTTCGGGCGGGCGGATCTGCGGTGGCGGATGCGTGACTACGTGCGGGGGCTACTGGCGCCGGTCGGGCGGAAGAACGGCTGGCAGCTGGCCGCATGGGCCGGCCACCGTGATCCGGCGGGCCAGCAGCACCTGCTGAACGGTGCCCGCTGGGACGCCGATGCCGTTCGCGACGACGTGCGGGACTACGCCGCCGAGCGGCTCGGTCCGGGCGGGGTACTGATCATCGATGACACCGGGTTCGTCAAGAAGGGCACCACCTCGGCCGGGGTGGGCCGGCAGTACACCGGCACCTCGGGGAAGATCGACAACTGCCAGATCGGCGTGTTCGCCGCCTACGCCACCAGCTTGGGCCGGGCCCTGGTGGACCGGGAGCTCTACCTGCCGAGAGCCTGGACCTCCGACCGTGAGCGGTGCCGGGCAGCGATCAACGGCCTCGCGATCTCCCACAGCCCGTCCGGAACAGTCCGACTCCACATACCCCGTCCCATGACCAGCACAACGAGCGAAGCCCACATAGGACACCGTCTTAGCCTTGATCCACCGAGGTGGTTTGAGAGTGGTCTTTTGATCGGCTTCGGGTCGGGTGGCCGGGTGAGGGCAGCTTGTGTCCGCTGGTCTGCCCAGCATTTCCACGGTTCGGTTCCGGTCGGGCCCTTGCGGGCGGGGCGGGCAGGGGCTGTTCGTATCAGCCGGCCGGTCCGTGGGCGGTGGAGAACAGGTGTGTCCAGGCGTGCTGCCAGGGCCAGTTGTGCGGTAGGTGCAGGGTGATGCGGCGGCCGGAGCGGGCGATCCGGGCCGGAACGTGGACCAGGTGGGTGCGGATCGTGGCGGTGGTGGCCCTGGCGTGGAAGGCGGAGGCCTGTGCGCCGGTGGCCCGCAGCAGGTTGTAGGTCATCGCCCACAGGGTGAGCCATGCGGCGTTGGCGTGGAAGTGTGCGGAGGGCAGGTGGGCCAGGGCAGAGGCTTTGCTGTCGGCGATGACCTGCTCGATGACCGCGTGGTGACGGTGTTCGCGTTCGGCCTGGAGGGTCTGTGCGGGCTGGTCGGTGAAGAACGGGTGGTAGCGCCAGACGGGAAACAACTCGCCCTGCTCACCCACAACGGCGGGTTTGGCCAGGTCGCGGACCCGGCGCACGATCAGCCGCGCGGTGACCCGCTCTGCTTTTGTGCGGCTGGCGAACGCGGTGTAGGCGGGGATCTCGGCGACTTCGGCGTCCGAGATGAGTTCACCGGTTGCGGGATCGGGCACCGCGGTCGGGTACGTGATCTGCTGCCAGGCCTGGTCGGGGAGGGTGTGGATGGCCCGTTTGATGGAGGGGTTCATCCCGCAGGTGATCGAGAAGTGGGCTCCGGCCCGGCGGCAGGCGGCGATCACCCCGGCGTTGTAGAACTGCGAGTCCGCTCGCAGGATCCGGGTGCCGGTGCAGCCCGCCTCGACGGCGGTGGCCAGCGCCTCACTGACGAATTTCGGGGCCCCACGGGAATCGGCTGCCTTGCCGCGGCGCATCCGTACTGTTGCGATCACCGGCCGGGAGGTGGGGGTGCAGATCGTGGCAAGCAGGGGGTGCAGGGTGCGGATGCCCTTGAACCGGCCGTACTCGGCGCCCTGCTTGGCCCGGCCGTAGACCCGCTTGTGGGTGGAGTCGACATCAATGAACACCATCTGATCGGCGCCGGGAAGCAGCGGGGTGTGCGCGGCCAGTTGACCGAGGAACCTGCGGTGGACAGCGTGGAGTTGGAGTGCGTGACCGTGGGTGAACGCGCGAAGGAACGTGCCCAGCGTGGACGGCGCACGAACCCCTCGGAACAGGGCGGGCATCGCGCCGTGCCGCAGCACGTGGAGGTCGTCGATGCTGTCCGCGCCCGCCGCCATGCCGGCCACGATGCTGCTGACCTTGGCGCCCGCCGACGCACCCGCGCCGTTCGTCGTCCCGCTCAGCTCCACCTTCTGCGTCACCAGGCCCGACAGCCCACACCGTTCGGCCAGCCGCATCACCGGAACCAGCCCGGCAAGCGCGACCAGATTCGGGTCATCGAACGCAGCGGAGACCGCCGCTGGAGTATGGGAAACTTGCATCTCGGAAGTGCCTTGCCGATCGTGCGTGCTGGAAGCCTCAAGAACTCCCATCATCGCAGGTCACAAGGCACTTCCTTGTTTCCCGAAGAGTCATCCACAGCCATCAGATCGGTGGATCAAGGCTTAGCAGGCGGTGAGGGCCTCAGGGGCGTCCGAGGGCGCGGACGGTCCAGCCCGCCTGGCGCCAGGTCTCGGCGTTGAGGGTGCCGCGGCCGTCGATGACCCTGGGGGTTCCGGCGCGGGCGGCAAGCGGGTGCGGGTCGATGTGGGAGAACTGCGGCCACTCGGTCAGATGCAGCAGCAGGTCGGCATTCTGGACTGCGGCGCTGGGGTCGTCGATGTAGTCGAGTTCGGGGTGGGTTTTGCGCGCGTTGTCGATGGCCTGGGGGTCGGTGACGGTGACCGTGGCGCCGAGTTCGTGGAGCTTTTGTGCGACGGCGAGGGCGGGCGAGTCACGGATGTCGTCGGTGTTCGGCTTGAAGGCGGCGCCCCAGATGGTGATCCGCTTGCCGGTGAGGTTGTCGTCCAGTTGTTCGCGGGCGAGGTCGATCATGCGCTCGCGGCGCCGGTTGTTGATCGCGTCGACCTCTCGGAGGATTGTCAGGGCCTGGTCGACGCCTAGCTCGTCGGCGCGGGCCATGAAACCGCGGATGTCTTTCGGGAGGCAGCCGCCGCCGAAGCCGAGGCCGGGTTGCATGCCGCGCCGTCCGATGCGGACGTCGTGGCCGAGGATGTCGGCGAGCCGGGTGACGTCGGCGCCGGAGGCCTCGCAGACCTCGGCGATGGCGTTGATGAAGGAGATCTTCGTGGCGAGGAAGGCGTTCGCGGATGCCTTGGCGAGTTCGGCGGTGGCCCAGTCGGTGACGATCGTAGGCGTCCCCGCTTCGATGATTTTCTCGAAGCACTGCCGCAAGATGGTCTCGGCCCAGGAGAACTCGGTCTCGAAGCCGAGGACGAGCCGGTCGGGGCGGAGGGTGTCCTCGATGGCGGACGACTCGCGCAGGAACTCCGGGTTCCAGGCGACCTCGATGGCGTCCCCGGCGGGTGCGAACTCGTTCAGCAGGTCGCGGACGCGGGGTGCGGTGCCGACCGGGACGGTCGACTTGACCGCGACCACGGCCGGGCCTTTCAGGTGGGGTACCAGCTGGCGGACAGCGGAGAACAGGTGACTGAGGTCGTAGGCGTGCTCGCCGGGCAGCTGCGGGGTGCCCACTGCGATGAAGTGCAGGTCGGCGAAGGCGGCGGCCTCGGTGTAGGAGGCGGTGAACTTCAGGCGCCCCGAGGCGGTGTGGCGGGCGAGCATCTCGTCGAGGTCACGCTCGTGGAAGGGGGCTTTGCCGGAGTTGAGGGCGGCGACCTTGTCCATGTCGGAGTCCATGCCGAGGACCTCGTGGCCGAGTTCGGCCATGGAGGCCGCATGGGTGGCGCCGAGGTAGCCGCAGCCGACGACGGTGAGCTTCATGACGGGGTTCCTTTGCGAGATGGGGCTGCCGACGTCTCACCTCTGCCCCGCCCGGAAGCGCGGGGTGCTCAGGCAGGCCGGGTGAACGGGTAGCGGTTGATCCCGTCCCTGATGAATGCCGGGATCGTGCGGGCTCTCATCACAGCCGCCCGCGAAGACCGGGGGGAGGGCTCGCAGGGGGGCTCACAACTCGCAAACACGGTTCACGGCCGGGCCAGGAGGAATATCGTCAGTGATCCACGGGACATGCACGACTCTTCGTCCCCAGCCGAGTACGAATCTCGTTCGCCACCAAGTACAGACATTCGTGCTCAGCCACTCGTTCGAGTCGTGTGTGGCCCGGTCACCGGTAAAGGGAGAAGGCCGTGGCATCGACCAAGCGCCGGACCCGTCCGCCCAACACAGACCTGGCCCAGCTCATCGAAGCCAGCGGCGCGAGCCACAAAGCGCTGGCCGTGCGCGTCAACCAGCTTGCCCACCTCGCCGGGATAGGGACCGACTACTCACACACATCCGTGGCGAACTGGTGCCGCCGCGGGATGACACCGAAATGGCCGGTCCCTAAGCTGTTGGCGCAGGCCATCAGCGAAAGGCTCGGCCGGCCGGTCAACCTGAGCGAGATCGGGATGGGTGAGGCGGAGACAACAGACGCCTCTGTGGGGTTGGATTTCCCGCGAGACCCCGCCGATGCCGTCCGCGTCGCCACTTCGTTCTGGAGCACCGTGAACCACCGCGACTTCCTGGCCGGATCCGGCTTCGCCGCCTCTGCCTTCACCACCCCCGTCACCAGATGGCTCGTCACCCCCGCCGACGAGACCGCCGACCACGCCGGCGGCCAGCAGGTCGGACGGGCCGACCTCGACGAACTGCGTGAAGCCGCCGACGACGCCCGCCGCTGGGACTCCAAATACGGCGGCGGGAACTGGAAGGCCAACTCCGTCACCGACTGCCTCGACCACCGGGCCGGTCCCCTGCTGCAAGGCAGCTTCTCCGACGAGATCGGCCGTGAACTCTTCTCGGTGACCGCCGAGCTATCCCGGCTTGCGGGATGGACGGCGTTCGACGTCGGCGAGCACGAACTGGCTCAACGGCACTTCATCCAGGCCCTCCGCCTTGCCCGTGCCGGCGGCGACATGCAGCTCGGCTGCTATGTGCTCACCACCATGGCCATGCAGTCCCTCATGCGAGGCTTCGCCTCGGAGGCCGTGGACATGGCCCAGGGCGCCTTCGAGCGGGCCAAGGGCCAGGCCGTGCCCCGCGTACTGGCGTTCACCAAGCTCATCGAGGCCCGCGCTCACGCCCGCGAAAGCGACCCCCGGGCTGCCTCCCGGGCCCTGAAAGCCTCCGAAGACCTCCTCGGCCGGGCGAAGGACGACAGCGGCGACGAACCCGCGTGGATCGACTTCTATCACCACGCCCGCCTCTCGGCGGACGCTGCCGAGATCTTCCGAGACCTGAAGAACCCCAAGATGGCCCTGACCTGGAACCACCAGGCCGCCGCAATGCTGCCCGGAGTGTTCACCCGCTCTGTCGGCATGCGGCTCGCCATCGTCGGAACCGCCCAGCTCCAGGCCAAGGATCTGGATCGCGGCCTGGAGCTGGGCAACCGCAGCGTGGACATCCTCGCCCGGGTCAAGTCCTCCCGGGCCAAGGACTACGTCAGCGAGTTCAACGCGGCCCTCGCTCCTTGGCGGCGCGAGCCGACCGTCCGCGAGTTCATCCACCGGAGCCGCAAGGAACTCGGAGTTGCCGCCTGACCCGCCATCTTCTCGACAACGTCAGAACCCGTCTGTGGCCCTGCAGGCTCAAGTAGTGGGCGGCCGGAACGGGCGCCCATGACCTCGTGAGCTTCTTCAAGTCTGTCGAGAACGAACGGGCAAGCCATTCAAACGAGCCAGCTGGGCCAGCGACGTCTGTCTGCCCGCGGGCGAATCCGCCAGACTGCCCTTCGGTCCGGCCACCGACTGCTGGATCGATGGGGCGAACACGTTGCTGCTGACCGGCTCCTTCGGGCGTGAATCGGCGTTCCGGAAACGCTACCGCGGTGGTGGTACCGCCATGGGGTCTCCGAGTCGTTCCAGGCCTGGCGGGCCTTGTACTCCGCGACCGTTCCGCTCGATGTTGGTCTCGATGAGGCGGAATCGCGGCGCTCTCAGGCCTGTTCCGCTTTGCAGAAATCGATGATCTCGTCCAGGCCGGGCTCGTACCCGTCCGTGGTGTCGACGCGAAGCGTGGGCAGGTCGAGGGTGATGCCTCGCCAGTCAGCCACCGTGAAAACGGGGTTAGGGGCGGAGTGGGAGGCCTGTCGCACCTCGTTGCTCGCGTCCCGTTCGCTCCTGCGGGCGTGGGCGGTCTCGGGGTCGACATGGCACTCGATGATCCGCGCGTTGGGCGCCGACCCAATCTCCTCGAGCAGGCGGTGCCAGGCAGGTCCCTGGAACGCCGCTTCGGCGACCGTGGTCGCGCCGGCATCCAGCAACACGCGCAAGACATCGCGGAAGACCGTGAAGGTCTGCTGGTTGAGCGTGTCGCCCGGGGCGGGCCGGTAGCCGGGCAGGGAGAAGGCCATGCCCTCCTTACGAGTAGCCGCACGATAGGGCTTGGGACGTGCTGGCCTGGCGGTTCGGCTTGGGAGTGGATCAGTAGGCCGTCGCGCGGACGAGGTCGAGTTCCGTGCTCGGCCTGCTGCGGGTTGGGCGCTTTGCGCTGCGGTCGGAGACCAGGGCGCCGATTGCGGCGATGGCCTCGGGCAGGTCGTCGCGCTCGCCGGTCCAGCGTTGCAGCGACCGCCACTGCTTGACCTCTGCGTTGGCGTGCTCGACCATGATCCGCCGTTGGGATTGGCAGCGGCGCGCGTGGTCGTAGAAGTTGCGCTCGGACGGCCCGGCGTCCGCCGCTGGTTTCTTCGGCGGGGCGCTGACCTGGCCGGGGAAGTCGCGGGCCAGGCCGGCATAGCCGGAATCGACTTCGGCTTTCACGTTCGGGTGCAGCCGCAGCTGCTCCTCGATGCCCTCGGTGCGTACTGCGGTGGCATCGTGCATCCGGCCCGGGCGGATCGCCCCGAGCCACAGCTCCCGGCCCTGCTCGTCGCTGATCATCGTGGCCTTCTCGGTGTTCTGCTTCTTCTTGCCCGACACGAACGCCTTACGGCCCGGCCGCCCCGCCTTCGGGCGACGTACCTGCACCTCGGTACCGTCGATCCGCAGCATGATCCCCTCGGCCTGGGCATAGGCGAACACGTCCGCGAGGGTCCTGAGCCTGATCCCGGGCCGATCCGGCACCGCGAAGCCGCGAGCGGCCAGCAGCGGGCGCACCTCGCCGACCGCCCGGTCGATCGTGGAGGGCGAAACTCCGAACAGCGCCGCGAGCACCCTGTGTGACAGCGCCCAGCGCAACACCACCAAGGTCACTAGCACCCGGTCCACGAAGACCAACTGGTGATCCGGCCCAGCCCCAGCCGCCCGCAATCGGCCATGGCCACGCCGTTTGGCCAGCTCAGAGTCTCGGGCTGCGGTCCACGGCCCGGCCAACTCGGTGATCAGTCCACCCAGGTGTTCCTTCGAGATCCCGCACAGGGCAGAATCAGAGCAGGCCGCGCGGGCCCAACTTGACTTCACACTCCAGATGATCCCGCGCGGCTCTTCGCCTTCCGGCACCAGGGCGGCTGCCGGAGCCTGACCGCCGATACCCCGATCACTCGGGCCCGGGCCGGTGCGCCCATTCCTGGTCGAGGATGCTGAAGACTTCGGAGTCACGCCAGCCGTCCCGGATCCGCGCGGTGTGCCGGTGTCGGCCCTCGTGGGTCATGCCGAGCTTGCCCAGCACCCGGGCCGATGCGACGTTGCGAGGATCGCAGGTCGCGTAGATCCGGTGCAGTCCTATCAGCCCAAACCCTCTGCCGAGAAGTTCCCCGCCGATGGCTGTGCCCACGCCTCGACCCCACACCCGAGGATGGACGAGATAGGAGATCTCGCCCTGGCGGTGGGCCAGGCTACGGACCTTCAGCTCGCCGATACCGACGAGTTCACCGTCGAGGCAGGCTGCATACACGAATCTCGTCTGCGGGGACTGCAACCGGGCATCCACCGCGCCTTGGACGAAGTCCCGCGTCTGTTCCTCGGTGTTCGGCCCCCACGCCTGGTAGCGGCAAGCCTCCGGCAGGCTGGCGAAGGCATGTACAGCGTGGCAGTCACCGACAACGAGCTCGCGCATAGTCACCGAGGTTTTGATCACGAGCCGATCCTGTCAGGCCAGCATCGCCAAATACCAGCACTCAAGTCGCGGGGCTCCTACACGATCAAGATCGCGTCATTATCGTGCGGCTACTCGTTAATCTCGTCGCGGCAGATCGCCGGGCACCCGATGCGCCGGGCGAGTCGGTGGGCAAGGGTGGTCTTGCCGGATCCGTAGGGTCCGGTGACAACGATTAGGGATGGCACGGAGTTCAGCACCTCGTTTCCGCGGTCTCGAAATACTCGGGTATCTTGCCGAAGTCCGGCGGCATTGCGTGTTCGCTTGCGCTCGCAGGCGCGATACCTGCACGAGCAACCAATTCCTTGGTGGCGCAGCCTTGGTGCTCCGCGATGGTGGTGAGCACCGTAGTGCGCGTGAGGCCCAGACGCGTCGCCAGGCCGGGGGAGTGCACTTGGCCAGGCGCGGAAGCAGGGGTGGTGAGTTCACGGGGGCGCTGGTCCTGGCAGGCGGGATAGCTCACGGAAACAGGCCGGCCGTCGGTGACGATGTGGGGTCCTTCCGCTTTATGGCCCGCCGCCCGGCTGGTGGACGAACGACTGATGGCGGACGCGACCCTGCCTGAAGGCCTGAGCACGGACACAGTGGCACTGCTCAACGTTCGCTGTTTGCTGTCGCAGGACATCCAGCAGCCCGCCGTTGCACTTTGGTTCGGTGCAACGGCGGGCTGTGTCGGCAGGGGGTTACTACAGCTCCCGCTCGATCTGGTTCTCGCTGACCTTGTCCTCGCGCATGGTCGCCTCGTTCTGGACGGCGTAGCGCGTCTGCGCCCCGCTGCCCTCGGCGCTGCGGATCTCGCCCCGCTGGAGCTCGTCCTGCTGGTCCCGGTACTCCACGTGCTGTCCCTTGCGGTAAGGCATGGGGATCTCCAAGTCTCGTATGGGTCGGCGGGGGCTGGTCCCGTTCGTTCGGCAGGGGCGCCCCGCCCTCTTGGCGCCCGCGACTATCGCCAGGCGCACTCACAGCCCACCCCCAACTCCGCCCTACGGCAATCACTACGGGCCGAATGGATGACGCCTCGCTCGCCGCCGCGTCAACGTCCTCGGGAGCTTCCTCTGCGACGGACGGTGCTGCGAGCCTGTGCCGCCCACCGCTCTCGCGGCTTGACATCCGGCCAGGGGCGCCCGTTGATCCGTACTTCGCAGCCCGGCCGATGTGTTCGTTCTTCTCGGGGAGATCTGGGAGGTCACCTCCCCCGTTTGCCAGGTGGATGAGTTCGCCTGGGGCCTGGGAGGCAGGCCAGGCCCTGGGGGCGACGGTGATGATGACGGTGGAAACCGCCGACCGGGGGCCGGCGTCCGCGTGCTCACATGGTGGTGCGGGCGGCCTCGGGATGCTGGTTGGGGCAGCGGCGCGGATCGTCCAGCCGTTCCACGGCCAGTAAGACCGACCGGCAGTAGGTGGCGGAGCACGGTTGCGATGAGGGGTGGCAGCAGAACGGGCACAGGCCCGCGTGATCATGGAGTTCTCTACGCTCTGTGACCGCGAAGGACGACTGTGCCCGCGCTGCCATCATGCCTGCTTGAACCCGCCTGGGACCAGTTCAGGGGCCCTGCTGCCCGATCGGGCCGAGTTTGACCCCGACCATCCGCTCGGCTGCCATCGACGGCGTATACCGGACCGCGTCGTCTTCGACCACGTCGTCCAAGCGCTGATCCACGGCTCCGGATACGAGCGCATCTCCTCGCCCGGATGCTCCGACCGCACGATCCGACGCCGCGTCAAGCTGTGGGCTCAGATGGGGATCTCGCAAGCGCTGCACCGGATCGCCCTGGAGGCGTACGACCGCATGATCGGCCTCGACCTCGATGAAATCTCGGTCGACGGCTGCATCACCAAGGCGCCGTGCGGCGGAGAGAAAGCGGGGCGCTCGCCCGTCGACCGGGGCAAGCAGGGACTGAAGCGCTCGGTCGCCTCCGACGCGTGCGGGGTTCCACTCGGGATCGTGTCCGCCGGGGCGAACCGGCACGACTCGCCGCTGCTCGGCCCCACCCTGGCAGCGGCCAAAGAGCAGGCCGGTGCGATGCCGGAGGCCGTCAACGTTAACCTCGACCGCGGGTACGACAGCACCAAGTCACGTGTGTTGATCGGCGAGTTGGGATTCTCGGCCGAGATCGCCCGCAAGGGCGTGCCCGCCCCGATCCAGGCCGGCAAGCGCTGGGTGGTGGAGCGCACGCACTCGTGGATGAACGACTACGGCAAGCTGCGGCGCTGCACCGAGAGGAGCGGCGATGTCGTGGACTTCTACCTCTACCTCGCCGCCGCACTCGTCACGCTCCGCATGCTCATTCGACGCTCGACGAGCCGCTACCGCTGGGACGGCCGCCCCACCACCCGACGCCTCAAGTGATCCATTTGCCGGTGGGTCTAAGTCCGCCAGGGCGCACGGTCCGTGATCACACGGCCCGGCATGCGAAGGCGCCGGGGTCGCCAGGACGGGCGGCTCCCCGGGGGCCCGATGCTATGACTTCGGCCCGCGCTCCACCGCCTGAGGTGTGCGGACCAGCCGCCGACTACGTGGGAGAGGCGAAAGGGTTCCCGTCGGGCGCCACTGGGCTGCTCCACTGCGCGCCCGGAAGCAGGACAGGAGCCCAATCCGGGCCGCGGTGATCCAGCCACCACCTACCGATCGTGCGGAACTTCTCCTCGAACCCGCGATCCCAGTTGAGGAACCCGGTGATCGGTGCCCGCAGGCGAGTACGACGGCCACCCGCTTCGTAGATCACAACGGTCTGGGTCCCCTGGACGCGTTCGACGCGGATGGCCTGGACGTTCGACCACTGGATGGTCCGGCGGCGGAGGCTGTGCACGATGGCCGTCGACTCCGTGAGAGTGACGCCGAGGTACTGCCCGAGGACGTGCAGCACGAACAGCGCGGCGACCCACATGCCCAACGACTCGGCTATCTCAGACCCGGCGGGCGTCCAGGTCATCCAATCCCAGACCTTCGTGCCCCACACGATGAGGAGGAGGGGTAGAACAGGCAGTACGCGTTGGAGACGCGTACACCGGTAACGGATGTGCTCCGGCGGCACAACCTCGACCTGCAATTGCTCCACCAAAACCCGCCCCTCACACAACGCAGCCACCGTCGGCACATGATCGCCAGGGCAGCATGGCGGACCGGGGGCGCGCTGTCCATTGCCTACGGCTGCCAGCCGAGCGGGCCAGGAGGGTCATTCGCATGCTGTTCGCGGCCGCTTTGACCTCCTGCAAGCAGCCCCGGGGTCCTGGCTCACGGACGACCGTGAGCTGTCGACCAGCGTCAGCAGCTGCGGAAGGCTGTCGACCCAGAGCCGCTGGGGCGGCTGCGGTGCTGCCCCGGGGGGTTCCGCTAGAGACGACGCTGCCAGGTCTGGCCGACGAGGTCGTGCCCGAAGTTGTGATGGGGCTCTTCGGTGATGAGCTCGAAGCCCTGCTTCTGGTAGATGCGCCGGGCCGAGCCGAGGACGTCGTTGGTCCACAGGGTGATCGACTCGTACCCGGCCTCCCGCGCGAACCGCAGGCACTCGTCGACCAGGCGGGCACCCAGGCCCAGCCCGCGTGCCGCGGGATCGACCAGCAGCAGTCGCAGCTTCGCGGTCCGGTCGTCCCCGCGTACGCAGAAGACGCAGCCGGCCCGCTCTCCGTCGACGTCGGCGATCCATGCCGCCTGCGGTCCGGGGTCCTTCTGCTCGGCGTAGTCGGCGACGATCCGTACGACGAGCGCCTCGAAGCTGGTGTCCCAGCCGAACTCGTGGTCGTAGAGCGCGCCGTGCGCCATCACCACCCAGCCCAGGTCCCCGGGCCGATCCAGCGGCCGGATGACCACCTGACGCTCCTCCATGATGTCCTCACTCCCGCATCACTGAAACGACTGTTTCAGTAGACTAGCCCGATGACCCGATCCGAAACAAACCCCTCCCCGCGGCGGCAGGAGCTGCTGGAAGCCGCATACGCCTACGCTCTGCGCAGCGGCCTCACCGAACTGTCCCTGCGCCCGCTCGCCGAGGAGATCCAGTCCAGCCCGCGCGTGCTGCTCTACCTGTTCGGCAGCAAGGACGGCCTGATCCGCGCCCTGCTCGCGCGGGCCAGAGCCGACGAGCTGGCCGTCATCAGGGAGATCGCCGGCTCGCAGGACGGGCCCGAGGGGCTGCAATCGGTCGCCCGCGAACTGTGGCGGTGGCTGTCCGACGCCGCCCACCGCGGCCTGCTGACACTGTGGGTCGAAAGCTACGCCCGCTCCCTCACCGACCCGGACGGGCCGTGGGCCGGTTTCGCCAGCGATACGGTCGGCGACTGGCTGACGCTGCTCGCCTCCGGGCAACCCGCCGAATTCCGCGATACCGAGGCCGGGCTCGCGCAGCGCACCCTCGTCCTCGCAGCCCTACGGGGAGCGCTGCTGGACCTGCTCGCCACTGGCGATACCGCGCGCACCACCGCGGCGGTGCACCTTCAGTTGGCTCAGTCGGGGTGACGTGGACCGGCACTCAGCAGACCTACGGCCCGCTCCGTCTGCCATCGCTTGCCTTACGTGTTCTCACTCCGGGGCGTCGCCTCTGCCTCTCGCCGCATCCACAACGGTCTTGATCCCGGTGGCTCACCCTCTTGCGTGGACGGTAGGCAGTCGACTTGAAGCGGGGAGGATGTCATAGCTCCTTGGCATCATGGGGGCCGTGATTGCCATTGGTGCCTCAGACGTTCCTGACCTGCCTCTTCGTGCTCGGCTGACCGAGTTGCTAGAGGGGATCGATCCCTGGGATGAGCAGGAGCGCGCGCACCTCGCCACGGCAGCGGAGTGGATCGCAAGCGGAGCTCCGCTGTATCGGACGCAGAAGCCCGATGTTCCGGCGATGCACCTGGTCAGCTACTTCGTGGCCCTCGACGAGGCCCGCGGGAAGCTTTTGCTCGTCGCTCACCGCAAGGCCGGCCTGTGGCTTCCCAGTGGCGGCCACGTCGAGCCGATGGAGGACCCGTGGGAGACGGTTCTGCGCGAGTGCTGTGAGGAACTGCGCACCGAGGCCGTTCCGTCTCGGGTGTCCGGCAAGAATCCGTTCTTCTTGACCGTCACGCGAACGCGCGGGCAGGGACAGCACACTGATGTGTCGTTGTGGTACGTCCTGGCCTCAGAGGCAGGTGACATCGCCTCCTTCGACGAGGATGAATTCGAAGCGATCAAGTGGCTGCCACTGCAGCAGGTCCTTGCCGAGCCCGGGGACACACTTGACCCTCACATGCATCGCTTCACCAGCAAACTCATGGCTGCCCTTGCCCGCGCGCAGTGACCTCGGAACGCCTGCATGGCCTTGGCGTCATCCGGCCGAGCCGCGCTCGCACCTTGGCGACCTCGGCTTTGCGACGTTAGATCTGGGCGAGGCGGGATTCCGGCAACCGTCCCGCCTCCGGGGCCCCGGCGCGGCGCTGTTCGAATTCAGCAGCGCGCCGGGCTCTGCCGCATCGGCGCTGCCGACCAACCACTGCTTCATGCCCAGCAGTTCGCCGCCGGCCGCGCCAGTTCGCCCGACCACTCGCTCATCAACAGGCCGTCAGCGACTCGCGCCGAATAGCAGCTCCACCAGGGGATCCCCCTTCAGGAATGCCGCCAGCTCCGTGCGGTCCGGCGCGGTGGCGGGGCCGCGGCGCCCCACCGCGTATGCTGCCGCCGCGTTGGCTCCGCGCGTGGCCGTCAGCGGGTCGTGACCCTGGCTGAGCAGGGCCAGGAACGAGCCGACATGCGCGTCCCCCGCCCCGTTGCTGTCGACCGCGTCGACCGGGAAACCCGGCACATGGCGCGGGGCCTCGCCGGGCGCCGCCAGCCAGCAGCCGTCCTTGTCCGCCCGTACGAGCACACCCGCGCCCGGAGCCAGGCGTTCCTGCAGGGCCGCTGCCGCCGCGCGCGGATTGTCGTGGCCGGACAGCAGGCGGGCCTCGCGGGCATTGGCGCTGAGCCAGTCCGTACGGGCCAGGACCGGAGAAAGCACCGCCTCGGGGATGTCGGCCACCAGCGGCGCCGGGTCGAAACAGACCGTGATGTCGGCCGGCAGCCCCGCCGTGAAGCGCGACAGCAGCGGGCCGTTGACCGGCATCACCATCCCGTAGCCGGAGAGCTGCACCAGATCGCCGGGCCGCAGCCGCGCGGCGACCACGTCGACATCCGACTGCGTCAGCTCCGCATCGACCCCGAAGCTGGTGACGAAGGTACGTTCGCCGCCGCCGTCGACCAGGGCCACAGTGAAGCCGGTGTCGCCGTCCGTACGGGCGGGCAGCAGTGTTCCGATCTGTTCGGCGGCGAGTGCCTTGCGTACGAGGTCGCCGTACGGCCCCGTGCCGTGCAGCCCTGCG
Organism: Streptomyces sp. NBC_00154; assembly: GCF_026342835.1. Taxonomy (GTDB): domain Bacteria; phylum Actinomycetota; class Actinomycetes; order Streptomycetales; family Streptomycetaceae; genus Streptomyces. Next base: position 23,088 of record NZ_JAPEMI010000003.1, on the reverse strand, counting down.
AAGACCGCTTCCGCACCGAGGCGGCGGGCCGCGACCAGGGTGTTGAAACCGCCGCCCGTAGTCAGTTCCGTACGCGTGCCGATGACGTCGCCGCCGCGTTCGGGCAGTGCGGGAACCTCGATCACCAGATCGGCGATGACATTGCCTGCGAGGACGAGACGGCCGTTCATTGTCCGGCCTCCTGAAGAGCGGGGAAGGCGGGTTCGTTCCCGGTACCTGCCGCGGTGCTGGTACGTCGGCCGAACAGCGCGTACACAACCGCTCCGACGGCCATCGAGATCGCCCAGCCCAATCCGTTCACGCCGAACCAGGTGTCGGAGAGCGAACCCGCGAACCAGACGTCGGTGTCGCTCGTCGACGCCTTGGTGAAGAGCAGACCGGCCACGATGGCGGCGGCCCAGCCGAGGACGGCCGGAAGATGGAAGCCGCCCGTGTACCAGTACCGGCTGGTGCGGGTGGTGTCCATCAGCGCATCGGAGTCGTACGTACGCCCGCGCAGCGAGTCCACCGCGATCACGCCGATCCAGGCCGAGATCGGTACGGCGAGCAGGGTCAGGAAGGTGGAGAAGGGGCCGTAGAAGTCGTCGGCGATCAGCATGAAGTAGATACCGCCGGCGAACATCAGCACCACATCGAGGGCGACGGCCATGGGGCGCGGCACCCGCAGTCCCAACGTGATCATCGTCAGCCCGGCGGAGTAGGTGGAGAGATGGTTCGACATCAGCAGCCCGCCGAAGGCCGCGATCAGATAGGGGATCGCCATCCAGGAGGGCAGCATCGCGTTGATGGCGGCGACCGGGTCGGCGGAGGTGGCGAGCGTCGGATCGCCCGCGGAGAGCAGCGAGCCGAGCGAGATCAGCAGCACGAGCGGGATGCCCGCGCCGAACGCCGAGGCCACAATCAGCCGCCTGCCAGGAATCTCGCGGGGCAGATAACGGGCGTAGTCCGCGCCCGCGTTGGCCCAGCCGATACCGGTACCGGCGGCGATGAAGCCGATGCCGGCGACCACGCCGCTGGTCGGACCCGTCGGGGCGTCGAGCACCTTGGCCCAGTCGACGGTCGCGGCCAGGAAGCCCATCACGATCAGATTGAGGACGCCGAAGACGACCGTGGCCCACTTGTTGATCCACATGATGGTGGCGTGGCCGAGACCGCTGATCAGCAGCGTGCAGACGATGAAGACCAACAGACAGACGAGCGTGAGCACGGTGTTCTGGACGACACCGAACGCGGTGCCGAGCAGCGCGAGCAGCGCGTACGCCGCGGTGGTGGTGGTGATCGTCTCCCAGCCGACCCGGCTCAGCCAGGTGATCAAGGTCGGACCCGCGTTGCCCCGCTGCCCGAAGACCGCGCGGGAGAGGGTGAGCGCCGGGGCGCCGCCCTTCTTGCCCGCCAGGCTCAGGGCCCCCACCAGCGCGAAGGAGCCGAAGGCGCCTACGACGGCGACGAGAATCGCCTGCCAGATGTTCAGGCCGCGGAAGGCGACGAGGGTCGCGCCGAGCGGGAGCCCTAGGATGCTGATATTTGCGGCGAACCAGGTCCAGAACATCTGGCCGGCCTGGCCGTGCCGCTCGTTGTCGGGGACCGGTTCGATCCCTCGGGTCTCAATGGCGCCGACGCGATCGTTCGTCTTCGAAGCGGCCATGACGGAACCTCCTAGCAAGGTGCGAAGGGGCGGGTGGCGAAAGCGGTAAAGCGGGAGCGCCGGAGGCCTGGGGGGTTTCGCGGCGCGCAGGGGCCTTGGGGCGCTCAACGGAGTGCGAGCAGCCGGGCGGTCAGGGGTTCCAGGACGAGGGAGTTGACGGTACGGAGCGTCCGGACAGCCTCGGTCGGCAGCGCGGAGAGCCCGGCGACCGACCCGGCGATCGCGCCCGCGATGGCGCCGATGGTGTCGCTGTCGCCACCGAGATTGGCGGCGAGCAGTGCGGCTCGCCAAGGATCGCCGTCTGCCACGGCGAGTACCGCGAAGGCGGCGGGTACCGACTCCTGGCTGGCCACGCTGGTGCCGATGAGCGCGCAGATCCGGTCCAGAGCCTCGGCCTCCGGGAGACCCCGTACCAGCTCCCACGCCCACTCGATCCGGGACGCGATATCGGCCCCCGCGATCCAGTGCCCGCGCCGCGCGCCCGCCCGGGCAGCGACCACCGCGGCGGCGACGGCCTCCCCAAGTGTGCCTCCACCGACACCTGTACTGACGGCGGCGGCGACGGCCGCAGCGCCCGCGATCCCGATGGTTGTGTCATGAGTGACCTGGCAGGACTCCACGACATGATCGAGGAAGGACTCCAGCGGCTCAACGGCGAAGGCGATCCCGACCGGGGTGACGCGCATCGCGGCGCCGTTGGTCGTGCCGTACCTCCCCGCCTCCTCCGTCGGTACGCCACGGGCCACTGCGTCCAGAGCGGCCTTGGTAGACGGGCCGAGGAGATCGAAGGAACCCTTGGCCCTCATCTCCTTCTCCCAGTCGAGCAGATCATGTGCGAGGCGCAGCGGGTCGATCCGGCCGCGGCCCTCGTCGATCAGCCGGCCGACGATCACGGCCTGATCGGTGTCGTCGGTGACCGATCCGGCGGGCATGCCCGCACTGACCGGGTTGTCGGGAAGGGCAGGCTCGAAGCCGGTGAGGGTGCCGTAGACCCGTACGACGTCCTGACGGGACATCACCTGCGTAGGCATGCCGAGAGCGTCGCCGAGGGCGAGTCCGTAGTACGCGCCGAGGGCGCGGTCGAGTCGGTCGGTCACAGTCGGCCTCCTCGGCCCGAGCGCACGTGCAGTTCGAATCTGGCGGGGTCGAGCAGGCTGGTGACCTGCTCGGTGACCGAGCGGTCGGCGGCCCGGTAGACCTGGGTGAGTCGTAGAAAGGACTCGCCCGGGGAGCGGTGCAGTACTGCGGCTTCCGCCGCGTCGAGCCCGCGGACCGACACCAGGCCCTCGCCGGAGTCGGTGATACGGCCCGCGGCGATCAGAGCCCGGCTGAGCGAGCCGCCGTCAAGTCCGCGCTCCGGTAGCCCGGAGAGGTCCCCGGTGGCGGGGATCCTGCTGTGTTCGAGCGATACGCCCTGCCCGTTGGCGAGCCGTCTGACCCGGTCCAGGGCGATGAACCTGCTCGATGCGAGCCCCAGCTCGGCAGCCAGCTCCTGGTCGGTCACCTCCTCGAAGCGGAGGGTCTCGGTCGTCAGCTCGGTGCCCTGCTCGGCCAGCGCCCGGGTCCAGCCGAGGCGGTTGTCCAGCGGTGTCCCGTCGAAGGTGACGAAGGAGCCGATCCCCGCATGGGTGGAAATCAGCCCCTCTTCACCGAGGACCTGGAGCGCCTGCCGCAGGGTGGTGCGGCTGACGCCGAACCGCTGGGTGAGGGCGTGCTCCCCGGGCAGCCTGCTGCCGTCTGTATGGACCCCGGCGCGGATCTCGTCGGCGAGCACGCGGGCGATGCGATGATGCTTGTGTACCTGTCCAGGCATGTCTAGAAGATAAGCGGACGGGCTCCTTTCGGTCCATAGTCCACGGAGAACTTCTTTTTGCTGACACGGGCCGGCTCCGGGTGGAGCGCAGGATTTCGACGGCGGCGAGGCCGTCGCGGACATGAGCGGCGCCGGTGGGTTCGGGTGAGCCGGGTGACGAACAGGTGGGGGTTGCTCGAGCCGAGTGCGAGCCATCACGATTCCCACCTCTGTCGGCGATCTTGTGATGCCGGCCGGCGAGCTCGCCGTGCAGGTGAATAGTCGTGCCGGTTTGTCCTTTAGAGTCCAATACACGTAGATTCCCGCCATGCTGTGCGCGAACTGTTTCCTCTCAGCTCGCAGTTGAGCGACAACGCGACCCGTCATCATCGGCTGGGAGGACCCCGCCCACATGTCCGGAACCGTAGACCGGTGGACCACCACACTGCGCAAAGCCTGGAGGGCCGGCACGCTGTGGCCGTGGTGCCTGGCGGCCATCGCGGCGGCCTGCGGCTACGCCGTGGCCACCGTCTTTCACCCCGGATACCTCAGCGCGGACAGCAACACCCAGCTGTGGCAGGCGCTGGGGGATGAGCCGGTGAACGACTGGCATCCGCCGGTTATGGCGCTTGTGTGGCGGATCATCATCCAGATCACGGGGGACTTCTCGGCCATGGCCGCCCTGCAGGCCGCCGTGCTGTGGGGGACGCTGTGGGTCCTCGCCCAACTGGTGTGGAAGAAGACCGGCAGCCGCGGGCTCTCCCTTGCGGTGCTGGCCGTCGGCTTCGCGCCGCACATCATGAACTTCACGGGAGTGGTGTGGAAGGACGTGCACCTGGCCTACGCGCTCCTCGCAGTCTTCGCGATCGCGCTCACCGTGCGTGAGCTGCCACAGGACAGGGCCAAGACCCGCTGGGCCCTGCTGGCGCTGGGTGTGCTGCTCCTCGCGTACGCCGCTCTCGTACGGAAGAACGGTGTCCCCGCCGTGATCCCGGTCTTTGCCCTGCTGGTCCTCGCGGCGTGGCCCGCCCCGGGCCGACGCCGCTGGCTGGCCGCCACCGGTGTCTTCGTCGCGGTCGTGATCGCCGGCAGCGCCGGTGTGTCCGCGGCTACTGCCCCGTTGACCACCAGCGTGTACGCGGTGATCCCGGTGGACGATCTCGTCCACGTGCTCACCCCGGCCCAGGTGCGCACCGCCGCCGAACAGGCCGGCGCGAGCGCGGACTTGCGTGACCGCCTGGTCACCACCGCCATCAACTGCCAGAAGCAGCACATCACCTCCGATGCGTACCTGCAGTGCTATCCGCACCGTCGGCCATTCGACGTGACGTATCTGAATCAGCGCGCCGACGTTGTCGTCCGGATGTGGACGCAGCAGATGCCGCAGCACTGGAAGGGCTATGCCGAGTACCGGGTCCGGGTCTTCACCAAGCTGCTCTTCCAGAGCAACCAGGTCTTCTGGAACGGCACCTATGTCAATGCCGGCGCCCGACTCCACCCCGAGGTGCAGAAGAAGCCGCTGAACGACACACTGAGGTCCGCTCTGCAGAACTATGTGACCGGTTTCGCCCGCGACCTGCCGATGCTTTTCCAGGGCTGGTTCTGGCTGGCCGTCTCGCTGGTGCTTGTGCTGCGTCGCCGGTGGACCGGTCCCTACACCCGGGAACTCCGGCTCCTCGGGGCCAGTTCCCTCCTGTACATCCTCGCCTACCTGCCCACGGCGCCCGAGTCCAACTACCGTTACGTGTACTGGCCCGCGCTCTCCGGGACCGTCGCACTCGCCCTCATCGCGATCGCCTTCGCGGCGCGTCGCCGCGCGGCGGCCGATGTGCCCGCCGGTGAGCCGGACGCCCGCCCCACCGTGCCGCCGGCCGGCCGGGCCCCCGAAACCGCCCCGTCGGGACCGCACGAGGACGCCGGCGTCGCCGTGTGACCGCCCGCTGATCCGGGCTGTCAATGCTTTCCGGCGCTCAGAGGTCGCTCTACCGCGAGCGCCATGCGGTCGAGTGCGGGATCAACCGCCTCAAGAGACACCGCGCCGTCGCCACGCGATATGACAAGCGCGCGGTCCGCTACGAGGCGACCGTCCCCGTAGCGGCCATGAACGAGTGGCTGTGACCAGCGGTCATACGAAACTGACCAGGATGGCGCGTGGGCGTCAGGAACCCATCGCGGCTCGGTCGGACTCGCTGCGAAGAACGCAGAATTCGTTGCCTTCGGGGTCAGCAAGGACTGCCCAGCCAGAGCCATCGGGGTTCCGATGATCGGTGACAAAGGTGGCACCGAGGCCGAGCAGCCGTTTTACTTCCTGCTCACGCGATGTCTCAGGGCGCAAACGCAGATGGATCCGGTTCTTGATCTTCTTAGACTCGGGCACCTGGTTGAAGTACAGCACTGGGCCCTCCGCCAGCAGCACCTGAGTCTCACGGTCACCCGGTTTGTCCTCCGGGTGTAGTGGACGGTCAGTCACTCTGCTCCAGAACCGGGCCAGCTCGTAGGCATCCGCACAGTCAATCGCCACGTTCTGCAATACCGAAACCATGCGCGCGAGCCTTCCTCACTTCCACTCCAGACGCCACCGAGTTGCGCTCAGCCTTCGCGCACACAGCTCAGGCGCATGGCAGCACTTTCAGCCTGAGGGATGGGACTTGGGTCCGCCACCTGCCCCCTCCAGAGCTAGGACGTGTTTGAGATGTTGATCAAGGTTGTGAAACGATCTTGAGATGTCTCGTGGCGATCTGACGGATGCACAGTGGGAGCGGCTGGAAGCGGTGTTGCCGCCGATACCGAAGATGGGTCGACCTCCGAGGGATCGGCGACAGGTGTTCGACGGGATCTGGTGGCGGGCCCGGACCGGCTCGCCTTGGAGGGATCTGCCCGAGCGATACGGCCCCTGGGAGACCGCGTATGCGGTGTTCCGACGGTGGCAGATCGACGAAACATGGGCCCGCGTCCTGAAGAAGTTGCAGGTCAAGGCGGATGCGGATGGGATCATCGAGTGGGAGGTCTCGGTCGACTCCACCGTCTGCCGGGCTCACCAGCACGCCGCCGGGGCCCGCAAAAGGGGGCTGACGATCCGGGCCGGACGCGTCCGAACGGCCTCGCGGCCGAGCCGGACGACCACGGTCTGGGACGCTCGCGCGGCGGACTGACCACCAAGATTCACCTCGCCGTCGACGCCTCCTTCCACGTCCTCGCTGCCGTCATCACCGCCGGCCAACGAGGCGACGCGCCCGCCTTCGAGCAGGTGATGGACCGAATTCGTGTCCCCCGGATCAGCGGTGGACGCCCCCGCACCCGGCCCGGACATGTGCTTGCCGACCGGGCGTACTCCTCCCGTCAGATTCGCTCCTACCTGCGCAAACGCGGGATCGCGCACACCATCCCGGAGAAGCGAGACCAGGCCGGACACCGACTCCGCCGCGGTTCCGCCGGAGGCCGTCCGCCCGGCTTCGACCGCGAAATGTACAAGCGCAGGCACAAAGTCGAGTGCCGGATCGGCCTTCTGAAGCAGGCGAGAGGCGTTGCGACCAGGTACGACAAGCTCGCCGTCCGCTACGAGTCGACCGTCCAACTCACCCTCATACGGCAGGCGCTGTGACCACATCTCAAACACGTCCTAGAAGACTCATGAAGATCTTGGGTTCTGGCCCTGCCGCGTGAGCGGCAGGGCCAGACTCGTCTTGTGGCGATGGGCGAGTGGATCGGCGAGAGCGTCGGGCCGGACGTGTGGGAGACGTGTCGGGATCTGATTCCGGCTGGGAGTGTGTTCGCGTTCTTGGCCGAGCATCGAGGTCGGCTGTTTCCGGCTGAAATGTTCGCGGACATGTATCCGTCGGCGAACGGGCGGCCCAGTATGCCGCCGCAGATCCTGGCCGCCGTAATCACGCTGCAGGCCCTGCACGGGCTGTCGGACTTTGAGACGGTCCAAGAACTGCGGTGCGACCTGCGGTGGAAGGCCGCGTGCGGACTGGGCCTGCACGACATGGCGTTCGATCCGTCGCTGCTGGCCTACTTCCGCCGCCGACTGGCCCGTTCCGCCCGGCCGAACCGGGTGTTCGAGGCCGTGCGTGAGGTGGTGAAGGCAACCGGGGTCCTGAAGGGCAAGCACCGCCGGGCGCTGGACTCCACCGTGCTGGACGACGCGGTCGCCACTCAGGACACGGTCACCCAACTCATCGCCGCCGTCCGGGCAGTGATCCGCGAGGTTCCCGGTGCCGAAACGGTCGCCGCCGCCCAGTGCACCGCCCACGACTACACCGACCCGGGCAAACCGAAGATTGCCTGGAACGATGAACAGGCCCGCGCCGAGCTGGTCGACGCGCTGGTCACGGACGCGCTGCGGCTACTGGGCCACCTGCCCGACCAACAACTCGGCGAGAAAGCCGCGAACGCGGTGGGCATCCTGGCCCTGATCGCCGGCCAGGACGTCGAGCCCGCCGATGAATCCGACGGCCGCGACGGCCGCTGGCGCATTACGCGGGGCACCGCCCCAGGCCGGATGGTCTCCACCGTCGATCCGGAAGCCCGGCACGTCCACAAGACCCGCAGCCACCAGCAGGACGGCTTCAAGGCCCACTTGGCCATCGAGCCCGAGACCGGCTTATACACCGCCGTCGCCCTGCGGCCCGGCGCCGGGCCCGAGCACCACGAGGCGGCCGTCGGCCTGGACCTGCTCGCCGACGAGGACACCCCGGTGGACGCCTTCGGCGACACCGCCTACTCCACCGGCGACGCCCGCCAGGCCCTCCACAAGGCCGGGCACCAACTCTTCCTCAAACCCGCCCCGCTGCGGCCGGCCGTCCCTGGCGGCTTCACCCTCGACGACTTCACGATCGACACCACCGCCGCCACCGTGACCTGCCCCGCCGGACACACCGTCGGCCTGTCCGAGCCCGGTGGCCGACACCACCAGCGCAAGGCCACCTTCAAGGATCTGTGCACCGGATGCCCCTTGCGCCAGCGGTGCACCAAAGCCAAGGCCGGACGCATCCTGACCATCCGCCCGCACCACGACCTCCAAGCAGCCGCCCGCCACCAGGCTGCCACCGACCCCGCCTGGCAGGCCGACTACCGCCGCTGGAGACCCCCGGTCGAACGCACCGTCGCTTGGCTCGTCCACCACGGCAACCGCAAACTCCGCTACCGCGGCACCCTCAAGAACGACGCCTGGCTCCACACCCGAGCCGCCGCCCTCAACCTCCGCCGACTGATCAACCTCGGACTCACCCACACCAGCGGAGCCTGGCACCTCGCCCCGGCCAGCGCATGACCAAAGGGGCCGCCGGCCTAGCGGCCGGACAGCCCCTCACCAAGATCTTCATGAGTCTTCTAGTGGGAACCCTCCAAGCCCGGCTGGACATCGTTGTGCCGGTCAAGATCACCGTGTTCATCCGCACGGCCGCAGACTTGCAGGACGGGGTGGCCGAGGCGGCCGCCGCGTCCTTGTCCGTGACGACACCTGGGACACCACACCGTGAGCGAACGCGTCATTGCGCCCAAGAGCCGGGGCTTCCTGTTCCTCGACTCCCATCCTGGCGGCTGCCGACAGCTAGTGGACGAGATGTGGCAGGCCGTCCCCGCCCCGGTCACGGCCGGGGGCGAAGGGCCGGTGGCTCTGGTTATCGGCTCGTCCGCCGGGTATGGCCTGGCCGCTACGATCGCGGGCCTGGCCCGTGTCGGTATCCGTGGCATCGGCGTGTGCTTCGAGAAGGCGCCCGCCCGGCGTACCGGCACGGCCGGCTGGTATCGCACCGCCGCCACCGCCCGCCTCGCCCAACAGCACGGGCGGGACATGGTCTTCCTCAATGGCGATGCGTTCAGCGACACGGTGAAGGAGCAGGTTGCCGACCTCCTCGCCGAGCGGTTCGGGGGACGACTCGACTTCCTGATCTACTCGGTGGCCGCGCCTCGTCGCACCGACCCGGACACCGGCAACGTGTATGCCTCGGTTCTCAAGCCGATCGGCTCGCCATACACCACCAAGACCCTCGTCTTCGACGAGCACGGTGCCCCGGAGGTGAAGGAGGTCACCACCGCGCCGGCCGAGGACGACGACATCGAGCAGACCATGGCAGTTATGGGCGGCACCGACTGGGAACGGTGGATCACGTTCCTGGCCGACCGGTCCCTGCTCGCCGACGGCTTCGCCACCGCCGCCCTGTCCTACATCGGCTCGCCGCTCACCGCGGCGATCTACCGGCAGGGCACCATCGGCGCCGCCAAATCCCATCTGGAAGCCACCGCACGCACGTTGGACGAGCGCCTCGCCAAGACCGTGGGCGGCCGGGCCGTGACCTCGGTCAACGCCGCTGCCGTCACCCAGTCCTCCACCGCCATCCCCGGTATCGCCCTGTACGTCGGGCTGCTGCGTGGCGTCCTCGGCGATGCCATGGTGGCCCCGATCGGTCAACTGGTGGAGCTGTGGGACCAGCTGACCGGCGCTCGTTCCCTCGACCTCGACGACGAGGGCCGGGTCCGCCTCGACACCTGGGAACTCGACCCCGCCGTACAGAACGCCGTCGCCGAACGCTGGAGCACCGCCACCAGCGACACCATCACCGAACTCGCCGACCTCGACTGGTTCAGCGACGAAGTCCGCCGCCTCTACGGCTTCTCTGTCCCCGGCGTCGATTACACCGCCGCCGTCGAAACCGACGTCCCCTGGCCCACTCTCACCATCTGACCCGCGCCACGGACGCCCCCGATCTCGTCGTAGAACGAGGTCGGGGCGCCAGCCCTGCTGATCTGGGCCGTTGATGCGTCGGCGGTAGCCGGCGAGGCTGTTGAGGATGTTGCCGGCGGCCGTGCCTCGGTGCCCTGCTGCGCGGCCTTTGACGGTTGCTCGCGGACCGCTGATCCGCTGACCTTCAGGAGGGCGACCCCGACGTTCTCAGCCGGTCTGTCCGGGCATGAATGATTGGTACGGCGGAAGCTGCGCTGGACAAGGAACACGATGCCTTGCGGAGACCCGCACTGGGGAACGGCGGCGGATGGCCGGCCGGTGGTGTGGTTGTGGGGCGCGACTGACGACGACTGACATGGTCCGGGCGCCGCGAGGGCGGATGCGACATTGGGCGCGCCGACCGTAGCTATCCGGCTCGGGCGACCCGGGCCGGGATCATGGTCGTTGCTCTCTGGTGCGGGCCGGTTTCGCCGTGTAGCGTTGTTGCCAGATGTCGTGGTTCGCAGTTCCTGCCCGCGCCCTGGCGTGGGCGTTTTGCTGTGCAGTGCGAGACCAGGGCGATCACCTCCGGGTCCGCGCGGTGCGGATCCGATATCGACTGGAAGGCACGAGCATGGCCAGCGGAACCGTCAAGTGGTTCAACTCGGAAAAGGGTTTCGGCTTCATCGCCCAGGACGGCGGTGGGCCGGACGTCTTCGCGCACTACTCCAACATCAATGCGAACGGCTTCCGTGAGCTCCAGGAAGGCCAGGCCGTGACCTTCGACATCACCCAGGGCCAGAAGGGCCCGCAGGCGGAGAACATCACGGTCGCCTGACCAGCGACTGAGCATCACAAGGATCCCGGAGCACAGGCTCCGGGATCCTTGTGCATCCCGTCCCTCACGGCGGATCGGGGCCACGGGAGACTGCGCCCGTGCTCTCGCGCTTGGCGGGCCAAGACCGAATCACCTTGCTGATGAGGATCCAGGAGAATGCCGATTCGGCCGAGCCGGGTCGGTGCCACACAGCACGGCCTGGGCGAGGGCGTGGCGGAAGCCGCCGGGGCAGGCGGCCGGCTCGCGGCGAACTGCACCGCCGGTGCACAGAGGGCCCGCCTCGCCGGACTTCCCGGGCACTTCACAGACCCGCACTCGCCCAGTGAGTGCCAAGGTCGTACGGCGAAGACACCACGACGCTTCTCCGGCGGCGGCAAGAGACTCTGACCTGAGAGTACTTGGATGGATCGACACAGCCTCCGGGCAGGTCAGTAACTGCTACGGCACACGTGCTGTCCACTCGGGAGTGCCGAACTTGGTGCGTACGAGTTCTCCGCCTGTGCCAGTTCCTCAGGGGTCACCGCGCCCTGGGTGAGGCCGTGGCGCTTGCGGAAGGAGTCGATCATGTTGTCGATGACAGCGTCGCGCGGCAGACCGGTCTGTCGGCGAAGGGGGTCGACGCGCTTCTTGGCGCTCCTGGTGCCTTTGTGGGACATCTTTTCCTTGCCGATGCGCAGGACTGCGAGCATCTTGTCGGCGTCGATGTCGTAGGACATCGTGACGTGATGCAGCACGGCGCCGGGCCCGCCGCCGGGGCCCACGACGCGCTTCTGGGCTGCTCCGGCGATCTTCCCGATGTCGGTCGCGATGTCGTTGAGCGGCTGGTACCAGGCCTTGATGCCCATGTCACCGAGCGCCGCGAGCACTCAGTCGTCGAGGTAGGCGTAGCTGTCCGCGAAGGAGAGGCCGGAGACGAGGGCAGACACGCAGCGTAGCCGGCCGCCGCCCGACCGCGACCTCGGCGGTGATGACCTCGTTGAGTGCCATATGGAGTGCGGGGGAGTGCGGGGTCTCGTGGATGAGCTGCCAGCCCTGCCTCCAGAGACGCCCGACTCCTCGATGAATCGGCTCCCATCACGTATAACGCTGCCACCGTGAGGGATTAATCGAACCAACGTTCCACGCCTTTGGGCTCCGCGACCGTGCCCCGGTCCGTGTGACGAGCAGCGGGCTGTTGGTGGTGCGGTCGTTTCAGCCGAGAGGGAGCAGTAGGGCGGCGACCAGCGTGCGGAAGAGGCCCTGGCCGGGGAGGGCGAAGACGCGGACGGCGGCGTCGGCGATGACGCCGGGCAGCGTCCAGAGGACCAGGCGCCGGCGCGGCCGCCGCGCAGAGCGCCGTCATGGCGGTACCGCCAGAGGGCGCCGGGTCCGGTACCACGTTGAACAGCAGGTTCGTCGGCGTGACCGCGGGACTGGGCACCCCGAGGATGGCGCACTGCCGCTGATCCACCCCCGCGACATTGTCGAGGCGGCCGCCGTCGGCTGACCGAGCCGGGCCACGAAGGCAAGGCCTACACGCTCACCGGCCCCGAGGCGCTGACCACCGCACGACAGACCCGAATCGTCGCCGACGTGCTTGGCCTTGAAGCGCGCTACGAGGAGATCGGCGTCGAGCAGGCTGCCGAAGCCCTTCGCGGCGCCGGCCACCTGCCCGACATGCTCGTGCCGTCCGTCCTGGAGGTCCTCGGCCCGGACGCCGCCGGGCTCCCGGTCTCCCCGGCTGTCGAGGAGCTCACTGGCCACCCCGCGCGCACCTTCCGCCAGTGGGTCCACGACAACATCGCCCGCCTCTGATCCACTCCACCACTGGGCAGTGACAGGGCTGCGCCCACCGCAGGCGAGCCGCGGCGGGCGCAGCCCTGTCACCTACTTGGCGATCAGTACGAGGGTTGCTCGTGCGCCGAGGCTGTACGTCGTGCCGCTGCCGCCTATGAGGGCTTCTGAGCCGGGCTGCGCGACCTGATTGGCTCCTTCGGCCCAGGCCGAGGTGTCCGTGACGCGGTACCACTGCTTTCCACTGCCGAGAGAGGGGAGCGTGAAGTCGACCGCCCCCGACCAGCCGTTGTACGCCACGTACAGCGCGCCGGCGGAGTCGCCGAGTTCGGTCCCGTCGATCCGCCATGCCAGCGCGTGGTTGTTGGCGTTGCTCCAGTAGGCGCTGTCGGGGGCGGTGCCGGTGGGGGTGAACCAGTTCAGCTGGCCCATGCCGTTGCCGTTGGTGTCGGACGCGGTGTAGAAGTCCGCGGGCCGCAGCGCCGGATGTGCCTTGCGGAAGGCTAGCAGCCGCTGGGTGTAGGTGCGGAACGTGCTCTCGTCGGTATCCCAGCTGTAATCGAGCCAGTTGGCGGCGGAGTCGAGGTTGTAGGGGTTGTTGTTGCACCGCAGACCGCGCAGGGTCTCATCACCGCCGGTCATCATCGGCGTACCGGCCGAGAGCATGAGGAACGCGAAGCCGTTGCGGGCGGCCTTCCGCTGGTCCGTTGCCGCGCCACCCTGGTCCCAGGACATGTTGTCGTCCGAGCCGCCGTCCGAAGTTCCGTACGGCCAGGCTTGGCTGTTGTTCTTGGTGTTGCAGGAGTAGAGGTCCTTCTGGGTGAAGCCGTCATGCGCGACCATGAAGTTGATGGAGTTGAAGGGGTGCCGCCCGTCGTCCTGGTACAGGTCGGAGGAGCCGGCGAAGCGCGTGGCGAGTTGGGAGGGTGTCACCTGGTCGACGCCCATCTTGTTCTGGTCGCGGCGCAGGGTGTCGCGGTAGATGCCGTTCCATTCCGACCAGCCGGGCGGGAAGTTGCCGACCTGGTAGGTGCCGTTCCCGATGGCCCACGGTTCGGCGATCCAGTCGGTGCCGGTGCCGCCTGTGGCCGGGCGGGGCGGCATCTCGGTGGTGATGCGGCGCAGCGCGGTGGCGGGGTCGGTGCTGCTGTATTGGAAGCAGCCGTGCTGGCAGGTGTTGCCGAGGACGGTCGCCAGGTCGTGGCGGAAGCCGTCGACGCCGAGCGTGTCCTTCCAGTAGGCCAGGGAGTCGACGATCAGGTTCTGGGCCACGGGGTTGTACGTGTTGTAGTTGCCGCCGACTCCGGTGTTGTCCCAGGGGCTCTGGCGGTCGGCGGTCAGAGAGTAGTAGGTCGGGTTGTCCAGGCCGCGGAAGGACAGCAGGCTGTAGGTGTTCTTGTCCGAAGCGTTCCAAGGGCCGCCTTCGCCGGTGTGGTTGTAGACCACGTCCGTGAAGACCTTGATGCCGGCGTCGTGGTAGGCCTTGACCATTGCGCGGAACTCACGTGTCGGCCCGCCCGGACTCTTGTCGGCGGCGTACCGCCGGTCCGGGGCGAAGTAGTTGAGCGTGGCATAGCCCCAGTAGTTGTCGCCCTCGGTGCTCGTCGGATCGACGTCGTTGGTGTCGTTCTGCGTCTCCTGCACGGGCAGGAACTCCACCGCGGTCACACCCAGCGCGGCCAGGCCCGCGGCCTTGGCCGCGGCGCCCTTGTAGGTACCGCGCTCGGCGGCCGGAACGGAGGTGTCGTTCATCGTCAGACCGCGCAGATGCACCTCGTAGACGATGTCGTCCTTGAGGGGGCGGACGGGCTTGGTACCGATGCCGCCGGTCGTTGGGGCGGCGAGCACGATGCCCTTCGGTGCCTGCGTCCCGTTGTCCTTGGCGCGGTTCGCGGGGCCGGAGCCGTAGATCGTGCCGTCGGTCATGCCCGGCCGCTGGGGGTCGTGGCTGACTTCCCGTGCGTACGGGTCGAGGAGCAGCTTGTTGGGATTGAAGCGGTTTCCCGCGGAGTCCACGTCGGAGACGAAGCCCGCGGTCGAACCCTTCGTCCAGGCCGCGTCGTAGGGCCAGTTGGGCCCCCAGGCCCGGTAGCCGTAGTAGACAGTCCCGGTGATGCCGTAGGTGTCGCGCAGGGTGGCGACGCTGACGGTGGCCGCCCAGATGTCCGTACCGGACTGCTTGGCCAGGAGCAGGTCGGCCTTCTCCTGGCTTCCGGACGCGGAGTCGTAGACGGCGACGAGCATCCGGGTCGCCCTGGAGGAATACACCCGGAAAGTGATGTTCGAGGCGGTGCCGTCATACCGCGCCCCGAGGGTGGCGGCGTCGATCGCGGCATGCGCAGGCTGACCGGGTGGCAGGAAACCGATAGCAGCAGTCAGTAGGACGGCTACGACCGCCCAACGTGCTGTGCGGAAGCGTCTCACGGGTGATCTCCTCGCGGTGCGGGTGGGTGTGCGAAGTCGAGTAGCGGGGATCGGCGGCGTCGGCCTGGACCAACTTCGCCCTGGGCCCGGCGGATGGGGTCTGGAGCGCCGGTTCCCGGGGGCCCCGGCGCGGGCCCCGGAACTCACGATCGACTACTTCAGGTACGGGCCGTCGGCGCCGACCTTGCCGGGGGCCGGGTTGCCGGGCAGGTCGAGCACGTATGCGCGAAGGTTGCCCTTGCCGGGCGCGTCGATCGTGAGCGTGCCGTTGCTCACGGTCTTGACGTCTCCGGTCACGGCGTCCTTGTACGTACCGTTGGGGATGCCGGAGCAGGTGGCGCCGCCGGAGACGGTGACCAGGACGAAGCTGTCGGTGGTACCGCTGGTGTAGCGCCGTTTGTATGCCATCTGGCCGTCGATGCCCTCGGTGGAGTACTGGCCCATCTGCAGTGCGGGGACCGCCCTGCGGATCTGGTTGAGCCGCTGGACATGCTTGACCAGGGGGTTGTTGAGCGTGTTGGCGACCTCGCCGCTCGCGCTGTCGACCTTCGCGAAGTCGGAGGCGGTCACCGTGCCCGCGAGGTGGCCGCCGAAGTACGCGCGGCCGGTGGACGCCAGCGGGCAGGTGGGACCGCAGTCGATCCGCTGCCCCTTCTGGAACTCGATCTCCGAGCCGTAATAGAGGGTCGGGATGCCGCGGAAGGTCCACATCAGCGACATGTTCTCGGCCCACGCGTCGGTCCCGCCCGCATAGCGTGTGGACGACTTGTTCGGCCCGTAGTCGTGACTGTCGACGTACACGGTGTTGTACGTGGCGTCGTTGTAGCTGTCGTCCGAGTCCCTGCCGTTGTTGAAGGCGTTGGGCGCGTCACCGAAGTTCATGTGCATGCGCATGTCGATGACGTTCATGCCGGAGAACTTTGAGTGGTCCGGGGAGTGGTAGCTGTTCCCGTTCAGGAACGCGTTGGTGGTGGTTGGCTGGTTCGCTGGGCCCTGCGCCTGCTCGTAGTCGTACATCTCCAGCGCGGCCGCGGCGTCGTCGACGCTGTATTCCTTGCGTTCCTTCCAGGTGAAGAACTGCGCGGAGTGGTTGACCGAGCCTCGGTTCCATTTGTCGTTGACGAAGGCCGCGACCTCGCCGAAAACGTAGAAGTCGTCCGCCTTGTCCGCACCGTACTTGGCCACCAGTTTGTCGTGCACAGCCGGCAGGAACCGCCGGTTCCAGGTGGTCCGCGGAATGTGCACGGCGGTGTCTATGCGGAAGCCGTCCACGCCCATGTCGATGTATTGGTTGTAGGCGTCGATCAGGTACTTCTGGACGTCGGTGTTCTCGGTGTTGAAATCGGCCAGATCCTCGTGCAGCCAGCAGCTGCGCGCGTCCTCACCCTCCCAGTTCCCGATCCAGCACCGGTGGTACTTGGTGGCCGGGAACATGCCGGACGTGGGGCTGGGCCACTGGCAGTTGTAGAGCTTGTAGCCCTCCTGGCTGTGACCACCTGTCGGCGTCCCCCAGTTGGCGCAGGTGTTTCCGGCGGGCTCGGCGGTGGACCACAGGTCGCCGTTGTACGTCTTGCCCTGCGCGTCTTCCTCCAGCGGGGTGTACTCCTTACTCGGCACCTTCTCGTCGTAGTACCAGCTCCACTGGCCGTCGCGAACCCCGTACACGGTTGGAGTGAACAGGCCCTTGGCGCCCCAGCGGGAGCTGTGGTTGTACACCACGTCCTGGTAGATCTTGATGCCCTTGGCGTGCGCCCGGTCGATCAGCTGCTGGTACGAGACACCGTCGGACTCCAGGCGCGGGTCGACCGTGTAGAAGTCGTACCCGTGGTAGCCGTGGTAGTCGTAGTCCGAGCGGTTCATCACCACCGGGGTGATCCAGATCGCGGAGAAGCCGAGGCCCTTGATGTAGTCGAGCTTGTCGGCCAGTCCCTTGAAGTCACCGCGGAACATGGGGTCGTTGTTGGCGGCATTGCCGGACTTCACGTGCTGGCTGCCACCGCGGTTGTTGGACGTGTCTCCGTCGTAGAAGCGGGCGGTCATCGCGAAGTAGATGGAGTCCTTGCGCGGATCGCCGCCCAGCATGGTCGCCGGAGCGACGGGGTCCGGGTCGGGGTCCGGGTCGCTCGCGCACGGGTCGGCCGCGTCGGACGTGAGTACACCGTCGACGATGGTGGTGCGGCCTGTACCGATCGCGTAGTCCTGAGTGCCGTTGTTGTCCCAGGTTCCGGAGCCGTTGTTGAACGCGGCTTTCAGGCCGGTCGCCGATCCGAGGTCGATGGTTTTCTTGGCCCAGCCGGTGCAGGCGGCCTCGTTCATAGCCACGCCGGGCACGTCCGTCCAGGGACCGCTGCCGATCGAGTAGTGGATGTTGGCCGTGCTCCAGCCGCTGGGCGGCTTGTAGTAGACGGTGGCCGTGTTGGCGGCAACCGCCGGGCCGGGCAGCAGTCCGGCTATCGACCCCGCGGCCGCCAGCCCGAACACGGCCAGTCTTCTGCGCATATGCATACGCACGGTCTCCTTCGTGTCCCAAGAAGAGGCCGCCGCGCCAACAGCCGGATACTTCCTGCAAGTTCTTGCTGGAATTTCCTGCAAGTTAGCGAGGGGAGACAGCTGTGTAAAGCCTTTGCGCCAGATACGGAGGTGCTCAGTCCGTCGCCTCCGAATCCGATCCGTCACCGCATACCGAACGGTTCCGTATCGAATCCGGTTATACTCGCAGGATGAGTGAGAAGCAGATCAGGAGCTCTGGGCGCCCGCGCTCCGCGGAGAAGGATTCGGCCATTCTGCAGGCTGCGCTGCAGCTGCTCGCTTCGCACGGGTACACCCGTATGACCCTGGACCAGGTAGCGAAGGCCGCAGGGGTGAGCAAGTCCACCATCCATCTGCGCTGGAAGACCAAGGCGGACCTTCTCACCGCCGCCCTGGAAGCGGCGCGCATGGCCGAGGCCCCACCGGAGACCGGGGACACCCGAACCGACCTGGTGGCCATCCTCCGCGACTTCGCGGCCACGGTGGAGCGGGTCCGGGGCATGGCGCTGATCGGCACCTGCCTGGCCGAGGAGGCCCACACCCCCGAACTCCTCGCACTGCTGCGTGAGCGCACCGTCCTGCCCCGGCGGGCCCTGCTCCGCCACGTTCTGGAACAGGCTCGCACGCGCGGCGAGGTCCGCAGGGATGCTGACCTGGAGGCTGCGGTCTCGACGCTGCTCGGCCCGTTCTATGCCGACTACATGGCAGGGCGAGGCGGCAGGATGGGCTGGGCCGAGGACGCTGTGAATCTCGTATTGGCCGGCCTGAGCCCTGCGCAGGCGTGACCGCCGGAAGCGGAGCCGTAACGGATCACGGGCGCGCGTGTGATGGCCGGGAGTAGAGGGGCGTTGTGCGCGCCGGCCCGCTGTGGTCAGTGTGCCGCGAGGCCGATGAGTTCTGCGCTGACCTGCCACAGACGTCCGGCCAGGGCGGTGTCGTAGGAGAGCTTGCTGGACCGCTTGGAGCGGCTCTTGGTGAAGTAGTGCCCCGTGGTGTCGGCCACCGCGGGCGACGCCGCGAGATGTACAGAGGTCGCGGCGCCCCTGGGAGGGCGTGAGCATGAAGGGCCGCATCAGTGGGGTCAGCAGCTTGAAGGCGGGTGAGGCGTCCTCCTTGCCGAAGTCGGTGCGGACAACCCCGGGGTGCAGGACGTTGGCGGTCACCCCCGTGCCCTCGAGTCGGCGGGCGAGTTCGTAGGTGAACAGGACGTTGGCGAGCTTGGACTGGTTGTAGGCGCGCCGGCCGGAGTACTTGAGCTCGCCCTGCAGGTCGTCGAAGTTGATCCTCCCCATGGCCTGGGCGCCGGAACTGACGGTGACGATCCGGGCCGGGGCGGCGGCCTTGAGGTTGTCCAGGAGGAGGATGGTGAGCAGGAACGGGGCAAGGTGGTTGAGGCCGAAGGTGTGCTCCAGGCCATCCACCGTGGTGCGGCGGGTGGCCCAGTAGCCGCCCACATTGTTCACCAGGACGTCCAGGATGGGATGGGTCCGGGTGAACTCTCGGGCGAGACGGCGAACTTCACCTTGCACGGACAGGTCCGCGACGAGTGGCTCAATGTGCGGGTTGCCGGTCTCCCGGCGTATCTCGGAGACGACGTGCTCAGACGCAGATTCTCCGTAGCGGATGCGGATCCGACGGTGTTGACGACGCCGTCCAGGCCACGACCATGGGTGAGCTGCCGGACTAGTAGACCGTCGCGGCTAATTTTTGGGATAGAGGTGGCGCAGTTTGATGCGTGCGTCGTGGGTGGTGAACTGCCAGTCGACCTGACGTTGGTCGGTGTTGGTGGCGTTCTGCCAGGCCGAGAGTTCGGTGTTGAGGTTGTCGAGGTCACCGATCCGGCGGTCGAGGCATTGCCGGGTCAGCGCGGAGAGTTCGATCTCGGCGATGTTGAGCCATGACCCGTGTTTGGGCGTGTGATGGATCTCGAGGCGCTGGGCCAGGGCGAATGCTTCTTCTGGTTCGAATGCCTCGTACAGTGAGGCGATGCCGTGGGTGTTGAGGTTGTCCATCACCAGCACCACGGATTCGACGTCGGGGTAATCCACGCTCAGCAGCTGCTTGACCTGGCCGGCCCAGTCGATCCGGGTCCGCTGGGACAGCGCCTGGACTCGACGCCACCCGCGAAGGGGTTCGACCCACACGAAGATCGAGCACGTGCCGCAGCGGATGTACTCGCTGTCCTGGCAGGCATCGCGACCAGGGCGGGCCGGGAGCGGGTCGCGGACATGGTCGAGGAGCTGGTAGGGCTTCTCGTCCATGCACACCACGGGACGTGCCGGATCGTAGGGCCGGGCATAGATGGCCAGCACGTCTTCCATCCGGGCCGCGAACTCCGCGTTCGCTCGCGGTGGGATGGTCCAGCACTTTCTCAGATGAGGACGCAGTTGCGTTTTTTAAGACCCGCCCGATGGTGGAGTGGTCCAGATCGGGGATGTCCTCGACCAGCGCGACGTGCTTCTCCAACAGCCGCAGCGACCACCGGGCATAGCCCTGGGGTGGCTGTGAGCACGCCATCGCGATCAGCCGGGCTTCGACCTCGCCGGTCACCGGCGAGGGCACCGGCGGGAGGTCGCGCTTCTTCCGCGCGATCGTGGCGTGAACATCGCCACCGGTCTCGGCGAAACGCTTGGCGACCAGCCGCAACGTCTCACCGGAGACACCGAGCCGGGCCGCGATCGCCTCCTTGGTGTCCACCTCACCCACCGAGCTGTCCAGTGCAAGCAGCACCCGCGCACGCATGATCATCGAGGCCCCACGAACACCCGTCGTGGTCACTCGGACCAGCTCCTCACGATCCTGCGCGGTCAACCTGACCGGCCGCTTCTTCTGCGAACCCACAACAACAGTCCTATCTGGCAAAGGGGAAGGAATCTGCCAGACACCAACCTCCCAGTCAGGTGCACCATAACTAAGCGGCGACACGCTACTAGGGCGGCGATGTCCTCGCTGTGGTAGTCGAAGACCTCGTGCGCGCCGAGTCCCAGCACGTGATCGGCATTCCATGTGGACGCGGTCGCGATCACGTGGCCTCCGGCCAAGGAAGCGAGCTGGACCGCGAATCCGCCCACGCCGCCCGCACCGCCGGTGACCAGCACGGTGTCACCGGGCTCGACACGGAGCCGGCGGACGACCGCCTGGTAGGCAGTCATGGCGGCGCACGGCAGAGCGGCGGCAGCGACCGCGTCCAAGCGGGCCGGTACCGCAGCGAGGACGGCTGCCTCGGCCACGGCGTACTGCGCGAGCCCGCACTGACGGCGCAGGTCGCTGTGGTGGGCGATGCGTTGTCCGATGCGCGTGGAGGTGACGTCCGCACCCAGTGCATCGACGATGCCCACCTATGTCCAGTCCCGGCACGTGCGGCCAGGTCCAGTCCGGATGGCCGGTGGTGGCGATCTGGTAGTCGACGGGATTCAGGCCGCACGCCTCGACGTGGACGCGCACCTGTCCGGGCCCCGGTTCAGGCACCAGTACATCGGCCAGATGCAGGGTGCGGGGCCTCCGGGGCGGTCCAGGACGACGGCGCGCATGACAGTGGATCTTTCCGTGGCGGGGCGGGACATCGCGGTACGCCGGTCAGCAGAGCTTGGGGGAATCCGTGCTGTGCGGCCCGGTCCGGGTCAGGCTCCGGCGATGTGGAAGTTGAAGTCGGCGTGGCCGACCGCGCCCCACAGGCGCAGCCAGATCGGCAGCAGCATCTCGGTGCCGCGCGCGGTGGTGATGTCGCCGAGGTCGATGACGCTCGACTCGGACCAGCCGAAGGACGCCAGCAACTCGGCCACCTGCTTCTTCGCGTCGGTGTCATTGCCGGAGACGAACACCGTGTGCTCGCCCGGGACGCGGGACGGGTCGACCATGATCTGGCAGTTCATGGTGTTGAGGGCCTTGACGACCTTCACGTCGGGGAAGGTGCGCTGGATCTGCTCACCGAGGCTGTCGGTGTTCACCGGGTTCAGCGACGGAGGCATGCCCTGGGAGAAGTCCAGCGGGTTGGCGATGTCGATGAGCACCTTGCCCGCCAGGTTCGCGGAACCCGCTGATTCGAGGGCCTGCACGCTGCCGGCGCCCGCGGTGGTGTTGACCACGGCCTCGCCCCAGGCCGCCGCCTCGGTGAAGGTCTCGAGGTGGACCTGCTCATGTGCCTCCAGCCACTGGGAGAACGGCGGGTTCCCGTAGCCGTCGGGCTCGGTGCGGGCGAGGGTGGACTGCGGGTCGCGGGTGCCGACGACGACCTCGTGACCGAGGGAGGCGAGCTTGGCTGCGATCGTCTGGCCGACTACGCCGGTGCCGAGAACTGCGTAACGCATGAGGACGGGTCCTTTCTGGAGTGTGGGCGTGATGACGGAATCCGTCTGGCGTATAGAATCTAAACCGAGCGGTTCGGTATTGCAAGTCGCTAGGCTGACGGCATGGAGAGGACGGATACGGAAGGCTGTCGCGCTGCTGCAGGCCGCCCACGCTGCCCCGGCAAGGAGGCGGCGATACTCGCCTCGGCGCTGACCTTGCTCGCCGAACGGGGCTTCACCCGTATGACCCTTGACGGGTGGCCAGGGCCGCCGACGTCAGCAAGGCCACCATCCATCTGCGCTGGAAAGCCAAGACCGAGCTGGCCGCGGCCGCACTGAAGACCCTGCGCCCCTTGTTCCACGCCGCCGGTAACCGGGGATGCACGAGCTGACCTCGTTGCCCAGCTCGCCGACTTCGCAGACACACTCGCCCGCACCCACGGAATGGCTCTGATCGGCACCTGTCTCGCGGAGGAGGCCCATACCCCCGAGCTGCTCGGCGTCTCTCGCGAGCATGCGGTTCGGCCGCGCCGGGCCGCATGCGGCGACTGTTGGACCAGGCCCGCGCACAGGGCGACCTCTCCCTAGACGCCGACCCGGAGGCACTGGCCTCCGCCCTACTGGGCGCCTTCTACGCCGACCACCTCGCCGTGCGCGCACCTGCCGTGGGCTGGGCCGAACACACCGTGGCCGTCGTGCTCGCCCCAGCGTCGCTCACGTAGTCACACCTGCGACCAAGCGGCCCAGGCGGCACCATGAGGCCGCACCTCGAGCCGGTGCCCACCACTCCACCGTCACAGCAAGCCTGTGCAGCTGTGACGCACGTCATGCCTTACCGCGAGAATGTTCCACTGATGCCTCAGTATTACATATACCGAACCGCTCGGTTTTGATATTGAACTGCCCTGTTCGCCGCCGCGCTCCACGCCCAATCCTCATGCAGAGTCGATCGCTCGGCCGGCGGATCGCCGACCTGATCGAGACCGAGTCCGAACTCACGCCGCTCGAGGCCGCAGAGTGTCTCGGCTACCCCACCGTCACACACCGCGGCGCCGTGGTGATCGCCGAGGCCCAGCTGCGTACTCGTCAGGAACGCCCAGGTGCTGGGAGTTGGCTGCCCCGGGTCGCGAGGGGCGG
>NZ_JAPEMI010000006.1 GCF_026342835.1 Streptomyces sp. NBC_00154 | reverse complement strand
TTGGAGGAGAACCGCTTGCGCTCGCCCGTGGACTCGTCGATGCGGCGGTCGTTGACCCGGGGCACGGTGACCTCGATGGCCCCGGCTGCCGTGGCCACGGTCCGGGGCCGGTGGTGGCCGTTGCGGACCACGAGGCGACGCCCGCGCTCGTCTGTCTCGGCAGCCAACTCGGCTATGTACTGGTTGACTTCCGCTTCCAGAGCGGCGGCCAGCATTCGGCGGGCGCCCTCGCGAACGATCTCGTCGATCAGGGAGCCGGACAGGGTGGAGCCGTCGTCGGTGACTACGCTGAGCACAGGGCGTGCCTTCCCGACCCGCGCTGCAACGCGGGCCTACTCGGTGACCATCACAGGATCATTCGGGAAGGTACGCCCTTCGCGTCCCTCCCGGAACCGATCCACAAGTCCTGAGCATTGCTCCGCCTACGGCAACTCGGTGGTCCTGCCGCTCCGGCGAAGACTCCCCCGATAGATCACCCAGAGGCTGACCAGAACCAAAGCCGCTCCGCCAATTTGCCAGCCCACCGACCCGCCGTCGCGGTAGTCCCTGATGCCGCCCGCAAGAAGGAGGGCGGACGGGATCAGCCCTGCCCAGTCGAGAGCTCTGCTCAATCTCGTGGCAGTCGAAGAGTCGTTCACAGCGTGATCCTGGCAGGCACTTGCGCCCTCCACCAGATACGAGCGCACTGCAGGCGCAGTCTCATTGTGGAGGTGCACCGTGCCGGTGCTCCAGTTCAAAAGATCCCGTATGCGGATGGGACCTGACCTGGGTCGTTCCTGACCATCCGCCGGACAGCCCGTTTCATGAAAAACGCGAGGTTGGGCTCGGTCGGTAGCCGAACCAGTGACACGTCGCCTTCCTGACCGGCAACGCAACCGCCGATCATTCTCCTGAGCTCGGGGGCACTGGTCGGCAGTTGTCGTTGTAAGGCGACGTTGGTTCACCTCACAGCCCAAGGACGGCCCGGGGTGAGGAGCGACACCTGGGCGCATGCCTTGCGGACTTGGCATCAACTGCCGGTAGGGTCAGCGAGTGATCAACATGCAGGTGCGCGGGGACCTGGGAAAGCTCGTGGCCCGAGCCAAGGGCGGACTGGAGTGGACGGACCTCCTCCCCGCGCTGGACCCGGTGAACTTTCCGATGTTGTGGGCCTTGAATCCCTATGGGGATGCCGTCTTCAACGAGCGGCAGGTGCCGTTGCTGCTCGCGGAGCTTGATCGACTTCCCGAAGCCTATGGTGGCGCCTGGGTGGACCAGGCCCGAGCGATGTGCCAGGTCGTCGAGAGCGGAACGCACCGCTATCTCTGGTTCGTTGGTGACTGACCGATCTTCAAAACCGTCGTGGCGGCGACGTCACCGTGGGTTCAAATCCCCCGCCCACCGGAGATGAACGACCCCTGCCCAGGTGAATCGGTTGGGGCCCATGCTCATATGCGCTGCCCGTCGGTAACCATGGCTCCGCGTCAGTTCCCGGCCGATCGGGCATGTCAGGGCCCGGTCACCTTGTTTACTCGGGGCAGCGGCACAGGACTGCTTTCACCTGTCCGCCCTGTCGGTACGGCTGAGAATACTGGTAACGCTGCACTCGAAAGCCTCTCGCCCAGTGCGCGGCAGCGGCACCTCGACCAGCTTGCCGTCGTGGATCAATCAGAGTCCGAAGCAGTCGTCATCCTGATCCTGCACCAAGGTCTGAACCGAGTACGGATCGGGCCAGGGACTCGAGTGAAGTGCGTATCAACTGGTCGATGGTGAGCGTGGACTCCACCGTGTGCCGTGCTCACCAGAACGCTTCCGGCGCCCGCAAGACAGGCACCGCGGAAACCTGGCAAGCGTACCTGGCCGGGAAGGCGAACTGCGGCAGTTGGCAACACTGGTCAGGCCCGGACAGTGGGGCGATGCGCCGCAGATGATCGCGGTCCTGGAACACTCACGCTGCTGACGGATGGTCACCTGTGCCGTATGCCGTGGGTATGCGCTATTCGGATGCGGGCGGGCTGGCGGCGAAGGGTCGTCAGCGCCGTGAGGCGGTGCGGTTGGAGGCCGCCGGGTTGTTCGCCGAGGGGGTCAGGCCGCTGGAGGTTGCCCGCAGGCTGCGGGTGAGCTCGAAGTCGGCCTACCAGTGGTACCAGGCGTGGACGCGGGGCGGTGCGGGGGCGCTGGCCTCACGGGGTGCGAGCGCGCGGCGCTGCAAGCTGCCGGGCCGGTGCCGGGAGAAGCTGGCCGATTACCTGGAGCAGGGGCCGGCCGGACACGGCTGGGTGGAGGACCAGGTGTGGACCGGTGCGCGGGTAGCCACGCTGATCGGCAGGAAGTTCCACGTCTCCTACAGCGTCTCGGGGGCCACCCGGCTGATGCGTCGGCTCGGCTTCACCCCGCAGATCCCAGCGCGGAGGGCCGCGGAGCGCGACGACCAGGCCGTGGCCGCGTGGAAGGAGGCGACATGGGCGGAGGTAAAAGCACCCGGGCGGCCTGCGACGGATGGATCTGCTTCGAGGACGAAGCCGGGTTCACCCGCAGGCCGTCGAAGGGGCGCACGTGGGGACGCCGCGGCATCACCCCGGTCGTGAAGGTGAGCGGCAGGGGCTCCGGACGGGTCTCGGTCGCCGAGCTGCTCGCGATGCGCCCGGGCTCGCGGACCCGGCTGCGCCACCGGCTGCGGTGCCACACCGGTCGCAAGGGCGAGCGCCGCAGCTTGTCCGAGCGGGACTACATCGGTCTTGTCGACGGAGTCCACCAGCTGGTCAAGGCGCCGATCGTGCTGGTCTGGGACTGGCTCACCACTCACGTCTCCCAGGCCATGCGCGACTTGATCGGCGCCCGGGACTGGCTGACGGTGCTCATCCTGCCCGCCTACGCACCCGAACTGAACGCGGTCGAGTACCTGTGGGCCCACGTCAAGCACGGCCTTGCGAACCTCGCCTGCGTCGCCCTGGACCGGCTCGCCACACTCGTCCGCAACCGACTCAGACGACTTCAGTACCGCCACGACGTCCTCGATGGCTTCCTCGCCGGAACCGGGCTCTCCCTCGATCTCCCACCGCCATCCCCTTGAAGCGCCGAAGTCGGTAGCGGCAGCACCAGTTCGGGCAGCGTGAGGCAGATGAGGAACCCCATCGGGCCAGTATCGTCGCGCCCTCAGTGCGGAACAGAGGCATGCGGCTCCAGCCACTTGTCCGGCCCCGGGTCTCCGCCCTCGGCGCGCTCGACCAGGCGGTCCAGGTAGTGGGTCCAGCCCTCGAAGTGCGGGGCGCAGGCCTCGGTGGGCAGGTCGCGGTGGAATAGGGTGAGCAGGGTGCCCTCGCCGTCAGGGGCCAGGGTCACCTCGACCGTACTGGCGCCGGGCGGCACCGACTTGTCTCCGTCCTCGTAGCCCCAGGTGAAGACCACCCGGTGGTACGGGTCCACGGCCAGGAATTGCCCGACGGCGTCGCAGTGGGCGTTGACGCCGGTCCGGTACGCCCCGCCCGGGGTAAAGGAGAACTCGCCGTCCCGGCCCATCCAGGAGAGCCACTTCTCCCGGTCGGTGAAGAACGAGAACACCGTCTCCGGGCGGGCGGCGATCCACCGCTCCAGCACCACCTGGTCGGTCGTCGTCATGCGCCGCTCCCCTTCGACTTCTCGGCCCGTTCGGCCGCTTCCGTTGCCTCTGCCGCTTCCGCCAGTTCGGCGAGCACGTCCAGCTTGTCGGCCCACATCGACTGCAGGTAGGCCGCCATCGGTCCCATCGCCTCCCGGTCGGCCCGGTAGTACCGCTTGCGGCCCTCCTGGCGCAACGTGACCAGGCCCGCGTCGCGCAGCACCTTCAGGTGCTGGGAGACCGCGCCGAAGGTCACCTCGAACCGCTCGGCGATGTCGCCCGCGCACAGCTCGTCGTCCCAGACCAGCCGCAGGATCTCGCGCCGGCGGGGTTCGGCTATCGCTTGGACCGCTTCCATGCCTGTCATTTTAGTCAGGGCTTCAGCTTGCGCTCCACAGGGTACTCATTTTAGTGTCGACTTAAGAAATGAGCCCGAGAACAACGAGCCCGAGAGCACCGAGGACCCCACCATGCAGACCGCACTGGCCGAGTTCGCCACCCTGTTCGCCCGCGCCGCTGAGGCCATCCGGGCCGACCGCCTCAGCGCCGCCACTCCGTGCGCGCAGTACACCGTCGCCGAGCTGTTCGCCCACCTCGGCGGTGTGCTCCCCGACTCCGAGCTTGCGGCCGCCAAGCTCCCCCGCACCGGCGAGCCCACCCCCCTCACCGAGCCCGCCGCGGTGGCGGCCAGCGCCGAACGCGCGGTCGCGGCCTGGCTGAAGCCGGAGGCGATGACCGGCGAGACCCAGTTCGGCCCCGGCACCTACCCCGCGAGCCTCGCCGCCGGCATCACCCTGCAGGAGCTCGCCCTGCACGGCTGGGACCTGGCCCACGCCACCGGCCAGCCATTCGTGGTCGGCGAAGAAGCGGGCACCGTACTACTCGGCGTGGTCGAGCAGATCGCCGACCAGGCACGCGCCAAGGGCGGCTACGGCCAGGCCGTCACCGCACCGGCCGACGCCTCCGCCTTCGACCGCGCGCTCGCCCTCAGCGGCCGCAACCCGGGCTGGATCGGCTGACCCACCAACAGAAGGTCGGTGGGCAGGCATCCGGGGCTGCCCACCGACCTCCACTCTCCCTCGATCTCCACCGCCATCACCTTGAAGCGCCGAAGTCTGTATCCCCGCACCCGGCCGGACCATCTGAACGGTGACAAAGCGTACTCATCACGCCGCAACCGCCGTTATCTGCGCCGTCGACAGATCAGGCTCATCATCCCGGAACGCCAGGGCCGGCGAACCTACCGCCAACGCCGTGGCAGCAGCGGCGGCAGGCCCCACCGCCTTTGACCCGGCTCGCTATGCCCGCAGGAACTAAGTCGAGCGGCTGATCCATCGGTTGAAGATCTCCCGGACCGTGGCCACGCGCTGTGACAAGCGGACCTACGTCTTTCACGGCACCGCGGCCCCTGCTGCCCCACGTCTTTGGCTCCGCTCCCTGACGCCCCGAACACCTGGTGTACTGCCATGCGCGACAACACGCCCGACGAAACGTGCCATGCCCATGGGGGCGGCGCTTTGGATGCTGAGTGTCCGGGCCACACAGCTTGGGCGGGTGCGGCCGTTCCATCAGGGCCGGCTGTCACGCCGATCAGGCTGTCGGTCGGCCGAGCAGCGAACAAGGCCGTGAGCCCAGGATCGCCTCGGCCTCGCAGCTGATCGCGCGGACCACGTCAGCGGCCGGGCGCACGCCATCGACGAAGGACGCCGACTGGCCGTAAAGAATTTCGCTCGTATCGGGGTCGGGCGGGGCCTCGAACGGGTTGGCACCTTCCGTAGGCCCGAATTCCTCCGCGCGGTCCCGCAACGTTGATTCGCGCTCCGACCACTCGACGGTGAACCGGTTGCGGCGGACGCGTTCGCCAATACCGTTCGGCCAAGGCAGTCCTGACACAATGTCGTAGGCCCGTGTCCACACGGTGTCGCCACCGTCGCTCTCGACAATCAGGCGTTTGTGGACGTCGTGCACCTCGACCGCCTCGGGTGTGGCAAGGAATGCCGTGCCCAGCCAGGCACCGTCCGCTCCGGCGGTGAGGACGGCCGCGAGCGTTCGTCCGTCGCCAATGCCGCCCGCGGCCAGCACCGGGACATCGGGGTACCTCCGCACGATCCCAGCCAGGAACGGCAGCAAGCCCATCATCCCGGTGTGACCGCCGGCCTCGTTGCCCTGCGCCACCAGGACATCGGCCCCTGCCGCAACCGCGGCCTCCGCGTCCTTGTAGCTCTGAACCTGGCACATCACCCGGGCTCCCGCGTCCTTGGCCCGGGCAAGCCACGGCTGCGGATCGGCGAACGACAATGCGACGACCTCTGGCCGCTCCTCCAGCGTGGCGTCGAACAGCGGCTCGGTGAAAGGGAGGAACGGCGTGATGAAGCCGACTCCGAACGGCCGGTCCGTCGTGGCACGGATGGTCGCGATCTCCGCACGGATCCAGTCGGGCCCCTTCCAGGGATGCGTACCCCCGAAACAGCCGAGCCCGCCGGCGGCGGAGACCGCGGCAGCAAGTGTCCCACCGCTGTGCAGGGCCATGGGGGCCGACATCACCGGATGGGCAAGCCCGAACATATCGGTGAATCTCGTCTGCAACATGAACGAACATTAACGGATTGACGAAACGCCGGCGGGCGGCATGTCAAGAGGACCGTTGGGTGTCTGTATCGAATGCGACCCATCGGACACGCCGTAGGGCAGACCGAGCCCCCGACGCTGCTGCGGGCTGACCCGGCGGGTTCAACCGAGGGCTTCCCTCAACCGTTCACAGACCCGCTCGATCTCCGCTGCCTCGGGGAAACAACCCGCCTCGCCCATAGCCACCTGCAGCGCGGGACCGAATGCGTCGAACCTGGCCATGTCCTCTTTTCCAGCGGGCTGCACGACGAAATGGATGTGGCCGGGAACCCCGGCAGCATGCGACCACAGGCACACATACACCTGCTCCGGGGCCATCACCTCGGTGACTGCGGCGCTCACCCTCTGCACCAGAGGCCCCAGCTCGCTCGACTCCTGCGCCGTCAACTCGGCGACGTGCACCACATGCCGAGCCGGCTTGACCACAACGGTGCCCAGACCAAGCGGACCGACACAGTGCTCGACAACCCAGGACTCAGTTCGCAGAACGTTTCCACCCGGCAGCGGAGCCTTGCCAACCATGAGGTCGCACGCCAGACACCCGCCATTCACACCGGAATCCTCAATCACCGACGCTCCCCCCAATCCAGACAGCCCCATGACTCCTGTTCAGCATTGGACCACAGGAACCTGGGACCCAGTCGAGTCCGGTGATCAAAATCAAAAACACCCTTTGTCGTCGGCTGGTCGGCCCCGGACATGCGCACATGGCCCCGAACCGGCCCCAAGATGGCGCTCCTTGGATGTAGACACCCGCTAGGAATTCGATCAGCCCGAGCTGCTCGAAGGCTGTGTGATTGCTGGCCTCAGTCGCTAACGAGTTCCCCCGCGATTGAGACGGGAGTGAAGCGGGCGATGGTGTGGTGCCAACCCACCCGATCGCCATCCTGGCAAGATAGCGGCATGGAATGTGTGCTTGGAATCGGTGGATACTTCATGCGGGCCGCCGACCCGGCGTCCCTCGGCGCGTGGTATCGCGAATGCCTGGGTCTGGACGCCGATGAGAACGGCCTGTGGCGTCAGGGAGCCGGGCCGACGGTGTTCGCGACGTTCGAGTCCGAGACCGAATACTTCGGGTCCCGCACCCAGCAAACCATGCTCAACTTCCGGGTCCGCGACCTGGATGCGATGCTCACGCAATTGCGCGCCAAGGGAGCCGACGTGGCCAAAGAAACGCAGGACATGGAGGGTGTCGGACGATTCGGCTGGGCCACCGATCCTGAGGGCAATCGGATTGAACCGCCCCGGTTCGAATAGAGACTCGATTCCATGTAAGGATTGAGTCATGGCACGCCCCTCCTCCTATCCCCTTGAGCTGCGCAAACGAGCGGTCCGCATGGTCGCCGAGGTCCGCGGTGATTACCCGAACGAGTCGGCCGCGCTGAAGACGGTCGCCCAGAAACTCGGCATCGGCTCGGCCGAGACCCTGCGGAACTGGGTCAAGCAGGACGAGATCGACTCCGGTCGGCGGCCCGGCACGACGTCGGAGGAGTCCGCGGCGATGAAGGCCCTGAAGAAGGAGAACGCCGAACTCCGCCGCGCGAACGACATCTTGAAAGCCGCGGCAAGTTTCTTCGCGGCCGAGCTCGACCGGCCACACACGCTCGTAGCGTTCATCGACGAGCACCGGGCCCGCTTCGGCGGTGTCGAGCCGATCTGCCGCGTGCTCACCGAGCACGATTGCAAGATCGCCCCTTCCACCTACTACGCCCACCACAAGCGGCTGGCCGAGCCGTCCGCGAGGACCGTGCGCGACGCCGGGCTGAAAGAGAAGATCAAGGAGATCTACGCGTCCAACTACCGCGTCTACGGGGCGAGGAAGATCTGGCGCGAGCTGAACCGCCAGGACATCCCGGTGGCCCGCTGCGCGGTCGAGCGGCTGATGCGCGAGCTGAACATCGCCGGCGCGGTGCGCGGCAAGAGGGTCATCACCACGATCCCGGACGAGAAGGCCGAGCGGGCACCGGACCGCGTCGAGCGCGACTTCGTCGCCGAGGCGCCCAACCGCACCTGGGTCGCGGACTTCACCCACGTGGCGACCTGGGCGGGCGTCGTCTACGTCGCCTTCGTCGTGGATACCTTTTCACGTCGCATCGTGGGCTGGTCCGCCTCCACATCGAAGGAGACCCAGCTCGTCCTGGACGCGCTGGAGATGGCACTGTGGCAACGCGACCGCGACCAACACCCGTATACGCACGGCGAGTTGATCCATCACTCCGATGCCGGGTCGCAATACACGAGTTTCCGTCTCGCCGAGCACCTGGATGCCGCCGGTCTCGCGGCGAGCATCGGTTCCGTCGGGGACGCACTGGACAACGCCCTGATGGAATCGACCATCGGTCTCTACAAAACCGAGTTGATCAAGCCGCAACGGCCCTGGAAGACGCTCTCCCAGGTCGAGCTGGCCACCGCCGAATGGGTCGACTGGTACTGCCACCGGCGCCTCCACGGTGAAATAGGCCACGTCCCGCCCGTCGAGTACGAGAACAACTACTACCTCGCGACCACGAAACCCCAGGTCACAACCGCTATCTGAGCTCTCTACCGAACCCGGGGCGGTTCAGATCGAGCTGTGGCAGCCCGCCTGACCGCATCTTCACGCATGCGGTTACGTGCTGGTGGACCACCAGGTTGTCGAGGTGTGAACCTTGGTCAGGCCCACGCGGCCATGTCCCATTACGGCTCCTGCGGGCTGCCATGGGAACACTTTGGCGAGCTTGGCACCGAACTCGGGCCGCAGTTGGGAGGCGCGATGCGAGTCCTGACGCCGCCAGCGGTGCCGCGGCGCCGGGCCGGCGGTGCGCCAAAATACGAGTTGGTGTTCACCGACCGACTACTGGTCGCCCTGGTCCACTTACGCACCGGTTTGACCCGCGAGGCCCTCGGCGTGACGCATCGGGTGGGGTCCTCCATGATCGGCCGGGCGACTGGCGAGATCAGGCTGCCACTGGCCGAACGCGGGGTCGCCGTCCCGCAGCAACCAGGCCTGCGCCTGCGCACCCTGGCCGACGTGTTCGCCTACGCCGAGGCCGAAAACGTCACGCTTCGCATCAACGGCGCCGAAGTCCAAGCCCGTTGGCCGAAGGCCGGGCGCCCCGGACGGGCCGCTTTCGTCTCCGGCAAACGCAAGCAGAACACGATCAAGACCACCATCAGCGACGGCCAAGGACGCACCCTGTGGTGCGGGGCCGTGCGGCCGGGCCGGATGCACGACCAGACCGCGAGGCGCACCGAGGGCATCGCTGAACAGTTCCGGCTCCACCCACGCCTGAAAGCCGAGGCCGACGAAGGCTACCGGGGACTTGCCGACGAGGTCACTTGGCTGCTCAACTGGTCCGCAGAGCGCGATCTGGTCACCGGACGCGGGGCTCGTCGTGCGCCAGCCGCGCCTCACCGGGGCAAACGCCGGTCACCGGATCCGCGCAGAAGGAGACCCGCAACTTCTCCAGCCAGGTCCCGAAGCCTGGCGGGTTCGCTCCCAGATGCCCACCAAGGCCCAGCGCGCTCCGCAGCAGGAGAACGATGGAGTGCACAGGGAGTCTCGATGGACCTTCGAACGGACGGGAAGGCTACCCCTGGTGGCGGTCGCGTGGATCGCCAGCCGCAGTTTGGAGGATCCCGTACGTGCATGGGGTCTGACCTGCGGATGCCCTGACCTGTGGCTCAGCCGGAAGCGCTCCGCCACATGCTGTGGTTCCCCGCTGGTTCCCGGGTGTCGGGCACGTGCCGGGTACGCCTATGCGCCGGGTGGGCGTCGTCTCTACAGCGTTTCGTCTCGGGCCAGGATCACTGACCGAGCCCTCTTCGAGATTGATACCACCCTCAAGATGCTCGTGGTACCCGTCCCTGAGTTCGGGATCAGCGAGACCCATGAGTCGCTCAGCCAGGTCCCGCAACCCTGCGGCATTGGCCGCAACGGAGATTTCGGTTGCTGAGCCGTACACCTTGATCCGGGGTTCATCCATGCGATCACGCTACAGCGAGCGTTCACGACCCACCTCAACCCATCGCCCTCCCCAAGTCCCATCCCGTCCGCCTTCGGCCCCGCCTAAGCTGCGCCCCATGTGGAAAGAAACCGCTACTGGAGCCTTGCCCGACGTCGAATTCCGGGCACCCGTTGGCGCAATGGCGCTGGCCGAGGCGGAGCGGCGCCTGGGCCGAAGCTTGCCGGCGCAGCTGACTGCGCTACTGCTGGAGACCGACGGGATGGTCGGTGAGTACGGGACTGACGTCGTGTGGTCCCTGGAGCGGATTGTGGAGCAGAACCTGCTGTTCTGGGCCCCCGATGCGTTCCCGGGGCTGTACATGCCCTTTGATCCGCTGCTGTTCTTCGGCGGCAACGGCGGCGGCGACCAGTTCGCCTTCGTACTGACGCCCGAGCGTCCGGATATCTTCGTCTGGGACCACGAAACCGACAGTCGGCTATGGGCCGCACGAGAGCTGAAGGACTACCTGCACCGCTCCCTCGCGGGTGCTGGCGACTGGTGGTAACCGAGCGTGCCTCGCTGGCACCTCCCGCACCGGACGTCACTCATCTGATGTCCTGGGCGGAACACGGCTGCGCCGCCAACCTCCGCCCGGCCGACTTCACCACCGCCCGAACCGTGCTGGCCATGCACCATCAAGGAGAGACACTCACCGCCGAGCACGGCTTACCCCTGCACCTCGTCGTCCCGCACCTCTACGGCTACAAAGGACCCAAGTCGCTACGCGGCATCGAGTACTTGACGGAAGACGGCCGCGGCCTCTGGGAAGAACGCGGCTGCCACAACATCGCCGGCCCCTGCCAAGAACAGCGCTACTCCTACCAGGCGCGACCCGCCGACGGGGCACTCCTGTCACCGTGACCGCGCCCAGGGCGACGCGGACAGCGAGGCACCCGAGACGTGACCCCCCCGCGACATCCGGACGTCCGCTGCGTCCGAGGGGCACCGGCATCGCCGCCTGCGGTGTCCAAGGTCAACAACCGCGGGACAGGACCGGGACCGATGCTGACGACTTGCTGACCTGCACCCCAGTAAAATGGCTCTGAGCTGCATGAATGCCAAGACAGACCGATCAGTCCTAGGTCCCGTGACCAACAGGCCACGTCCCGAGCCGGCCGTCGGTCACCAACCGGAGGTGCTGTCGTCGCGGCGGGTGACGCCGGGCCGTGTGTTCACTGACCACATGTGTGTGCACCGCGGACACTGAAGGTGAACGACCGGTCCGTTGCTGGATATCAGATAGCGCCAGTGCTCACCGCAGTTACGGCGGTCGGCGCAGGGCTCGCAATGGCGGGCGTCGTCGCAGACGGGGCAGGCCAGCCAGGCGCGGCGGGCGACGTCCGCCTGTGGATCAATGGGCAGCCGCACGGCCCGGCTCCCCTCCTGGCAGGACGCCGGCCGCCACGAGCAGGTCGTAGGTGCGCTGCTGCTCGGCGTCGAGGTTCGAGTAGAGGAGCGTGTAGGCCTCGTCCTCGCCCTGGAGAGCGGCGATCGGGTCCCAGTCGGGCCCGAGTGCGGTCACGACCTCCGCCCGCCGTCGAGCTTCCTCGAAGGTCAGATCGATGCTGAAGGGTATGGGACCCAGGGGCATTGCGTGATTGGGATTGGTCCGGTTCGCCGGTCTCGTGAGTGACGTGGCGTCATGTCCGTTGTGGGGCAAGGGGCCCGGGAGAGCAGAGCAGGCACGGTGCTGGTGATCATGTGGTTGTCGAGACCCATGAGAACCGAGCGAGACCGTGCCTGCCCGAACATCATCGCCCATCCCTTCCGCACTGGAGAAACTGGGTTCCCCGACTGATCCCCTCACCTCAAGCGATGTCGCTGACCTGCGGCGTTTCCTGATCCTGGTCGCCGATCCCCGCGATGCGCGAGGACTGCGGTATCCGGCCCTCGCGTTGCTGTGCGCAGCCGTCTCGGCGGTGCTGACCGGGGCTCGCTCGCTCATCGCGATCAGCGAGTGGATCACGGATGCCCCGCAGCATGTGCTGGGCGTCCTCGGCTTCGCTGCCGATCCACTTACCGGTCTGCGGCCGGTGCCGCACGCCGCAACCGTGCGCCGCCTGCTGCAGCGTGTGGACGGTGACGCGCTGGACGCGGCGATCAGCGCGTATCTGCAGGCCAGAACGCCGCCCCCGGTCGAGCCGGAGGCGGAGAAAGGGCCGGTGCGACGGGTGATCGCGGTCGACGGCAAGGTGGTCCGCGGATCGCGAACCGCAACGGCCGCGGCGATCCAGCTGCTGGCGGCGATGGACCACCACGGCGTGGTCCTGGCCCAGCGGCAGGTCGCTTCCAAGAGCAACGAGATCCCCTCCTTCGCGCCGTTGCTGGACGGTCTCGAGCTGGAGAACACGGTGGTGACCGCCGACGCACTGCACACCCAGCACGACCACGGGGCCTATCTGACCAGTCGCGGCGCGCACTACGTGGCCGTCGTGAAGAAGAACCATCCGGGCCTGTACGCCCAGGTCAGGAAGCTGCCCTGGCGAGACATCCCGCTCGGGCACCGCACTCGCGACCACGCCCACCACCGCGACGAGATCCGCCGGCTCAAGGTCGCCGCGTTCAGCCACCTCGACTACCCCGGCGCCCGCCAGGCGATCCAAGTCGTACGGTGGCGACGCGACTTGAGCACCGGGAAGCTGACCATCGAGCGCGTCTACCTGATCACCAGCCTGAGCGTCTTCGACGCCACCTGCACCGAGCTCGCCACCTGGATCAGAGGCCACTGGGGAATCGAGAACCTCCTGCACCACGTGCGGGACCGCACGTTCCGCGAGGACGACTCCAAGGTCCGCACCGGCACCCTGCCTCGCGCCATGGCCTCCCTGCGCAACCTCGCCATCAGCGTCTTCCGCCAGGACGGCCAGACCAACATCGCCGCCGCCCTCCGCCACACCGGCCGCGACTACCACCGGCCCCTACGAACCCTCGGTCTCACGTGACGAACCCAGACAGATCTCGATCATGCAATGACCCTGGTATGGGACCGGTGAGATTTTCCTCGTTCATTGTGTGACTTTCGATGAGTGTCGGAATTCCACATCTATCAGGCGACTGCAGCGACAGGGAAGGGTGGCCTAAGTCGCCCCGGAGCGACGCAGCGTCCGGCCCGTCAACGGGGAACCCTCAGATCGGCAGACAGCAGTGGGCCGTTGCCGGCACCGGGAACCAACAGCGAACACGGTCCCCGCACGGCACTGTGACGTACTTCACGGGGTTTGCCGCATGGACCTGGGCGCGCTGACGCGCGAGCAGGCGGCGCAACAGGTGAGCCGGGCTACCAGCCATCCGTCTCTGGGCCGGCAGATCGCCACGGACGCCGACCGGGCCGGCCGCACCTGCCCCGGTCAGCGTCGCACTCGGCCGACTCGGTGCCGCAGGTGGTGCGCCGTATCAACAACGCCGGCAGGAGTACCGACGCCTGCCGGAAGGCCGGTTCCGGCGTGGCTCCTGCGTTCGCAGCACGGGCCTCGGCCAGAACTGGCTTAACCCGGCCGAGAGCGTCCCGGGGGCACCTCCTGGTGACGGCAGGAGCCGCTGGCGCCGTCACCAGGCCCTCGGGAGGGCGCAGCCCGAGCGACATGCCGCCGCGGCGGCCGGCCATCTGGCTTCGACCGCGAGGTCTACCACCGACGCAACACCGCGGGGCGCTGCTTCAAACGCCCTCAAACACTGAGTTGGTCCTATGTCTCTCACTGGTCACGTACTCGAGATCGTGACTCGCCACTCACTCGGAAGCCGGCGCGGGGGAAGCTCTGTGGTGCCTGCCCGTGGGATGCGGCGTTGTGTGCTCGAACCCTGCTGTCCTGCAGAAGCCGTGTGACCTGCTGTGGAGAGGCCATCTGCCCCACCCTTGTTTCTCTGGCAGAGGGACGGGAAGATCACTGCGCCGCCGGATCACGAGGATCAGGCGGTTGGCTGGTGGGGAAGTGCTGTGACACAAGTACCGCGTCTGCTGACGGAACCGGACCTGGCGGCGATGCGCAAGCGCATGGTGATTTGGGTGGCCGTTCTGGTCATTATGATGTCGAGCCTGCTGGTCGAGTGGTACATGGAGCGGGACGTGATCACCGGCAACCAGGGCCCTTTCCCGGCGGCGTTGGGGACTGAGGCTCCAGCCGCGCCGTCCCAAGTCTCACGCCAGTCCTATCGCCCTGAAGCGCTCGTCCATGGTCTGTCCATCGCCCCCACTGACTCCGGGGTGCGGGCCCTGAACTTGGGCACGGGCAAGGAGTACTGGCGCTACGAGCGGCGTGACGAGGGCGCCGACATGCCCTCGGTCGCGGCGTCCGCCGACACGGTGGTGGCCTGGTCCGATGACGGCAAGCTGGTGGGCATCGACCTGCGTACGGGGAACGTGCGGTGGCGTACGGAATTCTCACGCGACGGCGACGTCTTCCAGAGAATTCACCTGGGCGCGGGACAGGTCGTCGCGCAGACCCCGGGTGGTGTTGCCGCCTTCTCGGAACGCAGCGGGAAGAAGCTGTGGACGCTCCGACTTCCCCGTTCCTGCAGGTATCCCTGGGCCGTGCACGACCTGCCGAATCATCTGACCGCGGTCGAACTGGGCTGCGAGTCTTCGGACGACCAGAACTGCGTGGTGATCGGCGTCGACAACCGTACGGGCGCCGAGCTATGGAAGCGCACCGTCCGGCAAAAGCTTTACAAGACCGACAATCACACCCTGGTCGCAGTCTCCCCGAACACCACCAGCCAGCTTGGCGAAATGGCCCGCGTCCAAGTACTGGACGTCGACAGGAAGGGCGCCAGGCTGCGGGCCGAATTCTCCAGCGACTCCTGGTTCCCGGAAGACGCAGGAGACGGCATCATCATCTCCGGCGCGAACCCCGAATCGCCGGATAGCTTCGGCTTCTCCGTCCTGACCGGCTACGACACGCAGGTTGGCAAGCGTGCCTGGGAGCGCCAGGCTCCGGCAGGCAATTCGTTCGGCTTGGCCAAG
This sequence comes from Streptomyces sp. NBC_00154, assembly GCF_026342835.1. Taxonomy (GTDB): domain Bacteria; phylum Actinomycetota; class Actinomycetes; order Streptomycetales; family Streptomycetaceae; genus Streptomyces. The sequence goes on along the minus strand of NZ_JAPEMI010000006.1, from coordinate 10,402 downwards.
TGCGCCGACGGGCGGGTCTACATCGTCCAGAACTCGCTGTTCTTCGAAGGGGGCGAGAGCCGGGTCCTCCATGCCGATCTGCTCGTCCTGGACGCCCACAGCGGAGACCTGCTCCACAGGCTGCGGTTGCCGGACATGACAGTGCCGCGCGACTTCTCACTGACTGACCTTGCGGTCCGGGAGGCCGGTAACGGCGTGATCAGAGTCGGGTGGCTTGAGGCGCTGCACGACGTATTGTTCGTGACCTGAACGGCCCGAGCCGCGGTGCCGACGTTGCTGAAGGGCCTGCGGAGCCCCTGCCCTTCTCGATGTGAACTGGCGATCAGCCTCGTCCGCACCAAGGTCACCCGTGACGCGGGCAGCCCGGCCGCCGTCCTGGCCATGGTGTTCAAGCTCGTCGAGTCCGCCCAGGTCCGCCGGAGCGCGCTCGCTGCGGGCCCATCTGGTCCCCTTGGTTCGTGCAGGAGTCAGGTTTGAAAGCGGCGTCCTGGTCGAACGCGAGCAGGACACCGCGGCCTGAGAACACTCCCACGATCCCGGCGCTCAAGCCCATCAAGGATCAGGTTGCCGCGGCCAGGAACCCAAGGGCCGTCGCAACGTTCATTGACAGGTCGATCACCGCATCCAGCACCAACCGGTGATCGGCCCACGGGGCGAACTCCTCCCGCAGCCGCTCCACCGCCTCCCAGGTCGGCTCAACGAAGCCCTCGAGATCCCTGGACCGGCCTTCCAACCGCCGACGATGCACCACCGGATCCGAACACACCACCTCGATGAACACCACCGACACGCCATGACGATCCGCCAGCGACCGCCATTGCTCCCGCGCCGCCTCCACAGCGTTGACCGCATCGACGATCACTGTTTGGCCCAGGGCCAGCACACCGTCAGCCACGGCTTCGGCTACGACATACGCCGCAAGGCCAGTGGGTTGGCTACCGGCCACCCCCGCACGCCACATCGCCGCCTCGATCGGGTCGACGGACACTACCGGAGCAGCCAGCTTTCGCCCCAACGCCTCGGCGACCGAACTCTTCCCTGCACCGGGCAGCCCCGACATCACGATCAACATGGGCGACACCCTCGCATGCACACCCGACCGACCCGCCGACCACCAACACCATAACGGGGCAGGCATCCGCTGCCCGGTTATCCAGTCACGCCGCATCCACAGGATCTGACGATTGCTCGTGCAGCTCTCGTGCGGTCAGATGATGAGGCAGACGGCCCATGTCGCACCCCGGGTCCCGCCCCTTACCGTGCGGGCGACCTCGTCAATGGGAGGCTAGCAGCGGCAGTTGAGCCAGCAGGCTGCGGCAAAGGCCCCCGTCTTCTTGCCCTGGGTCTTGTCGGGAATCTTGGAGACCTGCGTTCTTGCAGCTCCGGTACCTGGCCACGGCTGGCTGAGTAGTCGCCATTGGTCGTCGTGGGCCGTCCCGTTGCAGCGAGCCGTTCTGCGAACAATCATGGCCGTCATGGAGCGACCGAGGCAGATCATCGAGTGCGGAGACTTCGTCCTGCGACGCTGGCGGGGGCAGAGGGACTTCGCTCCGGCATTCAAGTTGATCGAGGAGTCTCTGGACCACCTGCGCCCCTGGGAGCCGTGGGCCGCCCGTCACAGCGAGAAGAGCACCCGCGACTTCCTCGCGAAGTCCGAGTCGAACTGGGCAAGCGGTGACGTGTACAACTACGCCATCGCCAAAGACGGCACTCTCATTGGCATGTGCCAGACCTACCGCGGGGCCGAACCCCGGGGCCGATGTATGGGGTACTGGCTGCACCCTGCCGCCACTGGCCAGGGCATCGCCACGAGAGCGACGGCGGCCATGATCACCGAGATGTTCACCCTGCCGGACGTGGAGTACCTAGAAATCGCGCACGACCTGGCCAACACCTCCAGCGCCGCGATACCACGCCGATTGGGCTTCACCGAAGTCCTGCGTGAACAGGTAACACCGCCCGCAGCTCCCTCAGGCAGTGGGATCGGCGTGGTCTGGCGGCTGATCCGCCCTACGCCGCCCGTTAACGGCACTCCCTGCCCCTGAAATCTGAACCCACCGAGCTCAGCTCCTGCCCCTTCGGCACCAAAACAGACGACCTATAAAGTCGTGGAGTCGACCGCCTCAGCCGCATCGGGTTTTCCTCCTCCGTCCGCAGCACGTAACGCCCCGCCGGGCGCGGCCAGCCGGGGCGCGGGCAGGAGGCAGGCCGCGCCACAGATGCGGCGCGCGCCCGCGCCGTGCGCGGGCCTCGAACCCGTAGAGAAGCTCTCTACTCACGCAGCCCACCTCTACGCGATGCGCCTGAGGAACTGCTGTCGACGCCCCCGCAGCGACTCGCTGCGGGCGCGTTCTAGCTGGTGGGCGCGGACGGTTTCGAACCGCCGACATCTGGTTTGTAAGGGCGGCCATGGGCGGTAACAAAGGTGCGCAGGTCGCGGCAGCTACAGGCGCGGCCCTCGTCGGCGCAGCATCTCGACTACGGTGAACCGTCGGGCACGCTACGGGCCCACGTGCCAGGATGCGGGGATGGTGCAGTCACACGCAGCGTGGGAGAAGCGCGTACGGAGCCTCGTCGAGTCCCTCATGGGTTCCGACTCAGAGCCCCTGCGTTGGGACGTGCTCGACTTCCTCAAGGCCGGTGAGCATGCGCTCGCTATCGAGACGCTCTCTGACTGGATCGGGGATCTCGAAGACCCCATGCTCGTTTCGCCTGCCGACCGTGCACAAGTGCTCGTCCTGGTCTCTGATTTCCCTGAGGAGACACAGACTCGCGTTAGGCGCGCACTGAGGTCTTCTCGGCAACCTGACGGTTGCAGTGCGTGACGACCCGCTGGACAGTGGCATGGTGACCCGGCGTCAGGCATGAGTGAAGCCCCTGGTAGGAACAGGTCTGCGAATATCACGTTCCCCAGCACCAGAGACTTCACGCGTTGACCTGTGTCACCTACACCGCGGTGCTCAATGTTCGTCGGGAGACCGCCGAGCACGTTGCGAAACCGCTACACGAGCACCGGGAACGGCTCGGGACTCGCAGAGGCACCCGCGCGCTGGGCGCCTTCAAGCAGGCAGTCCTCGTGCTGCGGTGGTTCACCGACGGGGCCCGGCTCGTCCAACTGGCCCGGGACAACGGCATCTCGACACCGACCGCCTACCGCTACCTGCACGAGGGCCTGACCGTGCTTGCCGACCACGCCCCGGACCTGTCCACCGCCCTGGAGCGCGCGACGGCCGCCGGATACACCCACCTCAACCTGGACGGCACCGTCATCCGTACCGACCGCGTCGCCACCCCCGGCCCCAACAAAGCAGACCTCTGGTGGTCGGGAAAACACCGGCACCACGGTGGCAACGTCCAGGTCATCTCCGCCCCGGACGGCTGGCCGATCTGGGTCTCCCCGGTCCGCCCCGGCCGCGAACACGACACCACCTGCGCCCGCACCCACGGCCTCGTCGACGCGCTGAACCGCCTCGCCGCCACCTTGGGCATCCCGACCCTGACCGACCTCGGCTACGAGAACGCTGGCCCTGGCTTCCGTCACCCCGCCAAGAAGCCTCAGGGACGCGAACTCGACCTCAAGCAGAAGACGTTCAACAAGGTGATCCGCGGCATCCACGGCGTCGCCGAACGCGCCAATGCCCTGTTCAAGGTGACCTTCAAGGCCCTGCGCAGAGTCAGCCTCGACCCCGGCAGCATCACCCGAATCGCCCGAGCCGCCCTCGCCCTGCTCCAGATGGAGCACGGCCGCACCACCTGAACGAAGATCACGAACCGTCGCGAGACGTTACCCACGAAGGTCCAATCGCTGGACGGCGAAAAGTTCCAGGTGCGCGCAGTTCGGGCAGCGGAAGGCATCGATCTGCCATTGCGGCAGGCCCCGCGTCTTAGCTATGCCCATTATGCCCCGCTCTAGGAGGCTTCCGAACCATCGCGCGTACCCGCGGGAGCCCTGGCCACTGTCACTAACAAAGCCCTGCTCAAGCCCGACCTGACCGCATTGAGTGCACCGCATGTCGTTCATCGAGGGAGTATAAGTGGGGGCTGGGGGTTGATGCTGCTGCGTTTCGTGTATACAACTGTCGCGAGTTTCCCAGGTCGGGATGAACATGCGAGCTCACCAGTCTCCGTAGTGGCGGCCCGGGACGCTCGGGCCGACGAGCTCCCCGGCGGGGTTGCGGGCCGGGCGTCCCTACTCGCGACGTTCTCGGCGGTCTCCCGACGGACATTGAGCACCGCGGTGTAGGTGACACAGGCAACGCGTGAAGCCTCCATGCCTGACGCCGGGTCACCATGCCGCCGTCCAGCGGGTCGTCACGCACTGCAACCGTCAGGTTGCCGAGAAGACCTCAGTGGCTGACCCCGCCGGCGGATGAGGCACAAGTCAGTCAAGTCCACGAGCGATCTTGAAAACCGTCGTGGCAGCGATGTCAGCGTGGGTTCAAATCCCACGCCCACCGCAGGTGAGCGGCCCCTGACCAGGCAATCGGTCGGAGGCCGCTCCTATGTGCGCTGTCCGTGAGTGTCCGTCGGTCCCCGCCGGTCCCCGCCCGATGGGGCACGAGTGGGGCACGGCTGCAATGGTGCTGGACTAACGGTCGCGGCTACGCCGGCGGCGCACTCGCGACACAGTCCAGATCCCGACCCCGATGATTGGGACCACGATCAACGACATCCTCACAATGGCGACGATCCCCACGAAGAGGAACGCGAACAGCAACTCCCAAATCGAGGGATCCGGCTCCATGCCCTGCCTTCTTGATGTAGTTGCGTGACGTTGTTCTGGCGACGACGCATGTGCCGAACCTGCCGGTTCCCCAACGCGCCAACATCATGCGCCTCCGCACCCACCACTCTCCTCGGCTCCCATCCCGTCCGCCTTCGGCCCACACACCGTGGAGCGGGCGTGGTTCAGGGCGTCAAGGTGGAGCGCGCCACTGTACGAACGACTGTGATTCCCAATCAGGTTGTCAAGCCGGGTGGGTGACGATTCGTGATCGCGTCATGGTGTTGCTGTGACGGTGTGTTGAGGTGGGGCGACCTCGAACGTCCGATGGTCTCGTATGAGGGCCCAGAGCACGTTCAGGCGTCGGCGGGCGAGGGCAAGGACGGCCTGTTTGTGGTTCTTCCCCTCGCTTCTCTTGCGGTCGTAGAAGGTCTTCGAGACGGGGCAGCAGCGGGCTGCGACCTGGGCGGAGAGGTAGAAGAGCCGCAGGAGTCGTCGGTTGTAACGGTGCGGTCTGCGCAGGTTGCCGCTGACCTTCCCGGAATCCCTGGGAACGGGGGCGAGTCCCGCGACGCCGGCGAGCCGGTCGGGGCTGCCGAAAACGTCCATGTCCCCGCCGGTCAAGGCGATGAACTCGGCGCCGAGCAGGGTGCCGATGCCGGGCATGCTCAGGACGGCTTCGGCGTGCCGGTGCTCGCGAAACCGGCCCTCGATGAGCCGGTCGGTGTCAGCGATCTCCTCGTCAAGGGCCATCACCTCCTTAGCCTTGATCCACCGATCTGATGGCTGTGGATGACTCTTCGGGAAACAAGGAAGTGCCTTGTGACCTGCGATGATGGGAGTTCTTGAGGCTTCCAGCACGCACGATCGGCAAGGCACTTCCGAGATGCAAGTTTCCCATACTCCAGCGGCGGTCTCCGCTGCGTTCGATGACCCGAATCTGGTCGCGCTTGCCGGGCTGGTTCCGGTGATGCGGCTGGCCGAACGGTGTGGGCTGTCGGGCCTGGTGACGCAGAAGGTGGAGCTGAGCGGGACGACGAACGGCGCGGGTGCGTCGGCGGGCGCCAAGGTCAGCAGCATCGTGGCCGGCATGGCGGCGGGCGCGGACAGCATCGACGACCTCCACGTGCTGCGGCACGGCGCGATGCCCGCCCTGTTCCGAGGGGTTCGTGCGCCGTCCACGCTGGGCACGTTCCTTCGCGCGTTCACCCACGGTCACGCACTCCAACTCCACGCTGTCCACCGCAGGTTCCTCGGTCAACTGGCCGCGCACACCCCGCTGCTTCCCGGCGCCGATCAGATGGTGTTCATTGATGTCGACTCCACCCACAAGCGGGTCTACGGCCGGGCCAAGCAGGGCGCCGAGTACGGCCGGTTCAAGGGCATCCGCACCCTGCACCCCCTGCTTGCCACGATCTGCACCCCCACCTCCCGGCCGGTGATCGCAACAGTACGGATGCGCCGCGGCAAGGCAGCCGATTCCCGTGGGGCCCCGAAATTCGTCAGTGAGGCGCTGGCCACCGCCGTCGAGGCGGGCTGCACCGGCACCCGGATCCTGCGAGCGGACTCGCAGTTCTACAACGCCGGGGTGATCGCCGCCTGCCGCCGGGCCGGAGCCCACTTCTCGATCACCTGCGGGATGAACCCCTCCATCAAACGGGCCATCCACACCCTCCCCGACCAGGCCTGGCAGCAGATCACGTACCCGACCGCGGTGCCCGATCCCGCAACCGGTGAACTCATCTCGGACGCCGAAGTCGCCGAGATCCCCGCCTACACCGCGTTCGCCAGCCGCACAAAAGCAGAGCGGGTCACCGCGCGGCTGATCGTGCGCCGGGTCCGCGACCTGGCCAAACCCGCCGTTGTGGGTGAGCAGGGCGAGTTGTTTCCCGTCTGGCGCTACCACCCGTTCTTCACCGACCAGCCCGCACAGACCCTCCAGGCCGAACGCGAACACCGTCACCACGCGGTCATCGAGCAGGTCATCGCCGACAGCAAAGCCTCTGCCCTGGCCCACCTGCCCTCCGCACACTTCCACGCCAACGCCGCATGGCTCACCCTGTGGGCGATGACCTACAACCTGCTGCGGGCCACCGGCGCACAGGCCTCCGCCTTCCACGCCAGGGCCACCACCGCCACGATCCGCACCCACCTGGTCCACGTTCCGGCCCGGATCGCCCGCTCCGGCCGCCGCATCACCCTGCACCTACCGCACAACTGGCCCTGGCAGCACGCCTGGACACACCTGTTCTCCACCGCCCACGGACCGGCCGGCTGATACGAACAGCCCCTGCCCGCCCCGCCCGCAAGGGCCCGACCGGAACCGAACCGTGGAAATGCTGGGCAGACCAGCGGACACAAGCTGCCCTCACCCGGCCACCCGACCCGAAGCCGATCAAAAGACCACTCTCAAACCACCTCGGTGGATCAAGGCTTAGTGCTCGGAGCCCGAAGTCCTTCGGGGGTTGATCATGTTGCTGGTGCGGCGGAGGATTCTTCCTGTCGGTCGAGTGTGTGTCGGTCGAGCCGGGCCAGCAGATCGTCCAGGTCGGAGGTGGTGAACTTCCACTGGAACGGCTGTGCTGTGGCGTTGTAGCGGTCTTCGAAGGCTCGGAGCTGGTCCCGGATCTGGCCGAGGTCCGTGAAGTCGTTGGGTGCCACGACTTTGCGTTGGACGACGGAGAAGAAGATCTCTATCTGGTTGGTCCAGGAGGCGTGGACCGGGGTGTGGACCATGACGGCGTTGGGAAACGCCTTGGCCAGGCGGTCGATGGCGGCCTTGCCGCAGTGGGAGGAGCCGTTGTCGACGATCCAAAAGACACGTTTCGCGCTGGCGTAGGGCTCGCTGGTCATGACCTGGGTGACCAGGTTCATGAAGGGCACGATGCCGGTGGTGGGCTCGCAGCGCCCGAGGACGCGGGCGTGGTGGACGTCGTAGGCGGCGAGGTAGGCCAGGGCGCCGCCGCGTCGGTACTCGTGGTTGACCCGCATGGCCCGGGCCTGTCCGGGGGCGAGGGTGGGGTGGCAGCGGCAGCGGGCCTGGATCGAGGTCTTCTCGTCGCTGGAGACCACGTACTCGTCCGCGCCCAGCGGGACGCCGTCGAAGGTGCCGGCATACAGGTCCATGATGCGGGCGGCCTTGGGCCGGAACTTCGGATCGCGGATGAAGATCCAGGACCGGTACTGCCAGGGCTTGAGTGTGTCCTCGCGCAGCCAGCGGCGGACGGTGGAGGCGGAGATCGAGCCGGCGATGCGGCGGACGACGACCTCACGTGCCAGTTCCGGGCACGACCAGCGCGACAGCGGGGTGCCGGTCTCGGCGGGCAGTTGGCAGGCCAGGGCCTTGACCTCGGCGACCGGCACCGGGGTGAAGCGTCGTGGACGGCCGCAGCGCCTGCGGTCGGCCAGGGCAGCCAGGCCGCCGTCGGCGAAGCGGACCCGCCAGGTGCGCACGGTGTCCAGGTGCGATCCCGTTTCGCGGGCGATCGCTGCGTTGCCCCGCCCCGGGCAGCCTGCAGCACGATCTGCGCCCGCAGGCGGTCACGGTGCGGGGTCCTGTGGCCGTAGGCCGCTTTCTTGAGCCGGCGCCGTTCGGCGGCGGTCAGGACGATCGGGCGCGCGGTGGCTACGGGCAAGGCAGGCAGGCCGTTCAGCAGAAGCGGATCAGGGCACCCGGAGCCTCCCGCATCCAGCCCGGCTGTTGGCCGCCCAGGTCCATCAGATGATGAACAAGCTGTCCGGCCCGCCGATCCGGCGGATCGCCTCCAGGGGATACGGGGTCTGCCTGCTCTCAAAACGGAACTCGCGGTAGTAGTCCGTCATCACTGCGGCGATCGGGGCGTGGCGGGTGAGGATCGCCGCGACCTGCGACGGGATTCCCGTCGGAGGTTCCCCTCGGGCGCAGGCGTGCACGAACGCGCTGCGCTCGTCCCGCTCGTACCCGTACAGGGCAGTGACGAGCCACTGCACAAGGTGGGTGACGGTGTAGCAGCGGTCATAGGTCTGGTGTTCGGCGAAGAAGTCGGCCTCCTCCTTCGACAGGTCGAACCGGGAGGAGATCGCGAGGCCGTAGTCCGTGAAGAACAGACGCTTGCCGTCGGTGAGGATGTTCTGGAAGTGGCCATCGAAATGCAGGAGCCCGCGGGCGTTCATGAAAGAGGTTCCGGCCTCAAGTTCCTTCGCCACCATGGTGCAGGCCTGCTCGGCAGTCTCATCTTCGGCTTTGACCTGAATGTCCAGCCAGTCGTGCAGGTTCTGCGGGATGTACTCCAGGAACAGTGCGACGCTCGCCGAGGAGTCCCGCAGCGCCTCGATCCGGTGGCGCACCTGCGGTCCGCCTCCCCAGTAGGCGACAGCCTTCTCCACGTCGGCCAGTTGCTCGGGCAGCGCCTGCCCGGGGTGCGGCAGCACCCGCCAGTGGTACATCAGTGGAAAGCCCTCATGGTCCTGTGCGAGCACCCAGTTCGTCGTCATGGTGTGCACGGCCAACTCCCGCCAGGCCCCCCATCCCGGGCTTCCGGGAACCCCGAGGCCGGGATGGCAGAAGGTAGGTAGCCCGAAGAGGTTCGCCGTGGATTGGACGTTATCCGGCTGCCTTTCCAGATCGGTCAGCGGCAGCCGCTTAACGAAGACTGGGGTTCCGCCGACCTCCAGCAACGCTGAGGTCCCGCCGATGCCAGAACCCATCGGCGCAGCCGTATCCACAAGGTCGCGCAGTTCGCGATCACTGCACAGCGCCAGCGATGTGGAGACGGCACTGTAGGCCGCCAAACGCGCACCACGCGACGCGTCGAAGCTCTCGACGGCTACCTCCATCAGGGCACCAACCTCTCTGAAATACCTAGGCCCGTCCAAAGGGCGCGCGGCGACGCATAGCCCTGCGGTTCGCCCCCTGGCACGGGCGAAGGGCATCCAGGACCCGTTTGTGAACACGGATCCGAACACCCTTTGGCCGCACTGTACGTGGAGATCGACAACAAGATCGGGCGAACACGATGCCCCGGCAGACCGCCACTGCTCAGCGGCTCGCATCTGGTCTGTCTCGCCGTGGTCGAGCTCCATCCGCACCGTCTTGGACGCCCGGACCGCGAACACACCCTCCAGGCCCAGGGGTCAACCCCCGAAGGACTTCCGGAGCCGACCACTTAGCCAGACGGACCACCATCGCGGCAGCCGTCTTCTCGCCAGGGACAGCGGTGTACTGGGACTCGGCGGCCTCCAGTGCAGTGGCCGCGATGGCCGCGGAATTGCGGACCTTGCGATTCTTCAGCCACGTGGCAAGACGCGACTTGCCGGCTCTGCGCAGGGCGGCCGGGGTCTGGAAGCCGGTCAGTAGCACCAGTGCCCCCTTCGATGTCTTGTACTCGAAGGCGCGTTCCAGGGCTGGGAAGTAGGTCAGCATCTGGGACCGCAGACGATTGATGGCACGGGTGCGATCGGCAGTCAGGTCGAAGCGGCGCCCGGTAAGGATCCGCAGGTCCACCGCTATCTCGTCCTCCGCGGCCAGCGGTTGCAGATCACGCCGCATCCTGGCCTGGTCGGCGATGACGAAGGCGTCCTTCGAGTCCGTCTTCCCGTCGCCCCGGTAGGCTCCGGAGGCGTGGTGAACGGTGCGTCCGGGAATGTAGAGGACCGTCTGTCCGTGGCTGACCAGGAGCGCGATCAGCAGCCCGGCCCCGC
>NZ_JAPEMI010000002.1 GCF_026342835.1 Streptomyces sp. NBC_00154 | reverse complement strand
CTGTCGGCGTACACGTGAACGTCCCCAGCCTCGTACGGATGAAAAGGGACAGTTGCTGATGCGGTGAGACCTGCCGCTCGGCACTCTGCTGCTTGGTCGATATGGACGGCGGAGGAGGCTGGCAGTGGTCTTGGATCCGCAGCGTTGGCTGGAGCTTCGGCGATTTCGGGGCTTGTTGGAGTCCGGGGCGATGAGCCTGTCGGAGATCTCCAGGGAGACCGGGCTGGACCGCAAGACGGTCCGCAAGTACCTCTCGGCACCGGGGCCGGCGACGCCTCCACGACGGTCGCCGAGCGGGCGGTCGCGGGCAAGGGTCATCGACGAGTTCGGGCCGCTGATCGACTCGATGCTCCGGGCCGAGGTCCTGATGAAGGCCGCAGTCATCCACGAGCGGCTGGCCCAGGAGTACGGCTTCACCGGCAACTATCAGCGGGTCAAGCTCTACGTTCAGACGGCCCGGCCGAGGATCGCCGAAGAACTCGGGATCACGCCCAAAGAACTGGCGGGGATGCACCGCCGGTTCGAGGTGATCCCGGGCGCCCAGGCCCAAGTGGACTGGGGCGACGAGGGAAAGATCCTCGCCCATATGGGGATCCCGAAGGTCTACTCCTTCCACATGACGCTGTCGTACTCCCGCGATCCGTTCTGCTGCTTCACCACCAGCCAGGACCTGCAGACCTTCTTCGACTGCCACCGCCGGGCCTTCGCGCACTTCGGCGGGGCACCGATGACGATCGTCTACGACCGGACCAAGACGGTCGTCCGACGCCACGTCGCTCCTGGCGAGGCGGTCCCGCTGCATCCGGAAGCGGTCGGCTTCGCCGGCCACTACGACTTCGACATCGACGTCCTGGCCGCCTACCGGCCGCAGGGCAAAGGCCGGGTCGAGCGACAAGTGCTGATCGTCCGCGACCATGTTCTGTCCGGTCGGTCGTTCTCCTCCGTCGAGGAGATGGACGCCGCGTTCACCGCCTGGGTGCCCCAGCGGCGGGCCCAGATCCACAAGACCCACCGCGAGGTCATCGCGGAGCGGGCGGCGAGAGACCACGCGGCTCTCAAACCGCTGCCGCAGACCCCGTATCTGGTGGCCGAGCGGCAGCTGCGGCACGTCGGCAAGGACTGCTTGGTCGCCTTCGACGGCAACCTCTACTCCGTGCCAGCTCACCGAGTCCGCGCTCGCCAGCTGGTCGAGATCCGGGCCACGAAATCCCAGGTCATGCTGCATGCCACCCTCGCCGACGCCCATGGCAGCACGCTGCTGGCGGCACATCCGCGGGCCATCGGACGCGGTGCACGTGTCGTCGACGAGTCTCACTGGGACGGCCTGCCCACCGGCAAGGGCCGCCGGACCACCACCGGCGACATTCCAGTCAAGCCTCGTCAAGAGCGGCCGCGGGGCGAGGAGACCGGCCCGTTGCAGGCCCTGCTGAACCGGGCCGCGGCCACCCGGATCGAGGTCGGGCGCCGACCGTTGTCGGTCTATGACGAGCTGACCGGCACCCGTCCCTTCACCACCCATCGAGCGACGAAGGAATCGTCTTGAGTGAGCTGACCGGCAACCGCATCCGCACCACGGCCGGCAAGCTCGGCCTGCCCCACCTCGCGGAAACCATCAACGAGTTCACCCGCCGGGCGGACGAGGCGAAGATGGGCTACCTCGACTTCCTCGACCTCGTCCTCTCCGAGGAACTGGCCGTCCGCGACGACCGTCGCTTCCGCCAGGGCCTGCGGCTTTCCAGGCTGCCGCACCACAAGACGCTTGATGAGTACGACTTCTCGTTCCAGCCCGACCTCGACCCGCGCAAGGTCAAGGACCTGGCCACCCTCTCGTTCGTCGAGGCCAAGGCGAACGCCGCTCTCCTGGGCCCGCCGGGGGTGGGCAAGACGCACATCGCGGTCGCTCTGGCGGTCGCGGCCTGCCGGGCCGGTTACTCGGTCTACTTCACCAGCCTCGACGACATGGTCCGCAACCTCAAAGCCGCCGAAGCAGCCGGCCGTCTGGCCAACAAGCTCGGCACCTACCTGCGGCCGGGCGTCCTCGTGGTCGACGAGGTGGGCTACGAGATCCTCGAACGCGGAGAGGCAAATCTCGTCTTCCAGGTCATCTCAAAACGGTATGAGAAAGGCTCGATCATCCTGACCTCGAACAAGACCTTCAGCGAATGGGGACAGGTGTTCGGCGACGAGGTCCTCGCCACCGCCATTCTCGACCGGCTCCTGCATCACTGCGACGTGCTCTCCATCAACGGACCAAGCTACCGGCTCAAGAACCGGCTCAAGGCCATCGAGCGCGACACAGACGTGGCCTGACCGGCCACGTCGTGACACTCGGCCGGGACCTGGTCAGTCGCCGTCGAGTCGCTGGAAGATCTCGGAGAACTCGTCGTTCTCGATCAGTCCGGCGATCACCTTGGTCATGTTGTCGATGCCGGGATCCCGGACGATCAGGCCGTCCGAGACCCAGAAGTAGCGGCCGCCGAGAGCCTCGTCGGTTCCTGCCCAGGTCTGCATCAAGCGTTCGACCTCTGCGACCGTGAAGACGGTCGCGCTCCACCGGGAGCCGTCCTTGAGGTCCACGAAGAGATCGACGTTGCACACCAGGTCCAAGTCCTCGCCTGAGCTGGGCAGGAACGATGCCTCGAAGGCGTCCGCGCGAACCCGAAACCACGGCCCGTCCCAACCTCGTTCAACCGACCCAGGCGATGCGCTGTGACTCATCCTGCGAGTGTCTCCGGCTGGTCCAACGATCTCAACCAGGATCCCCAGACGTGCGCCTGCCCGCGACATAGCTGGGGACGTTCGTCCGTACGCGACTGGGGAGCTTAGGTCGTACGCCGACAGCCGCCCGTCTGGGAACGGGACTGGGGCGATGCGCAAGCACGCCTGGAGGACCTCAAAGGCCGCGTCGGCGACGGTGGGTGGACCCATGCCCTGGCCCGGGTGACCGCCACCGACCGCGAACTCATCGACTATTTGCTGACCGGAGACCTCAACGCATGAGCACGGCCCCAGAACCGGACCGTTTCCGGCTGCCTCTGCCCAACCCCACCACTCCCGTGGTCCCCGCGCACCGCGTCGTTGCCCAGCACGCTCACCTCAACGCCCGCTACGACGCTGCCGTCTGGCCGCTGGCGCCGCTGATCAGCAACCCCAGCACGAGCCTGGCTGCGATCCGCTGGCGAAACTGTTCGCCCGCATTGGAAGCGGAGATGCGGCTCGCCGTCTGGACGATGATCAATGGTGAACTGCGGCCCACCTTCCTCAAGGAACGCGCCGTCCGTCTGAGATCCCGCCTCTCGCCCGAAGGCATGGGCGACGCAGTGCAGCAGTGGATGCTCCTCACGATCTGGCTGGAAGCTCGAGGCATACACACCCTCGCAGACTGTGACGGCCAGGTCCTCAGGGACTACGGTCACCACCTGCGCGACTCCGGCAGCGGTCGCCCACACGTCCAGCGAGTCCTGGGGTGGTTGACGCGCCTGTGGGCATTCGACCAGCTCAGCGCACGGCCTGCGGGGATCGGGCGCCCACCATGGGATGAGTTCGGTGCGGACGACTTCCTGCCAGCAGCAACGGTTGTCGGCGGTGAGAACTCGAGGGAGCCACTGGCCGAGGCGACGATGGGCCCCCTGCTCGTCTGGGCGATCCGCATGATTGACGACCTCTCCGACGACATCCTCGCCGCCTGGGACGAGGCCACACGTCTCATCAACATCGCCAAGACGAACACCGCGACAGCCGAAAGCAAGGCCGCTCTGGACGCCTATCTCGGCCCACTGATCAGGTCGCAGGCCGCGCTTCCCTCGACCGAGCACCACGGCAAGCCGGCTCTTGCCCGGCAATACATCATGGGCATCACCGGCGCGTCCGGCCGGCAGGTCGACACATTGAACGAACGCCACGGTCTGACGAAAGCAGCTGCCGAGCGCCCAGGGCCCTGCCCGCTGAATGTTCCCGTGACAGGACGGATCGCCGGGGCGCCCTGGCGAGAGGTCCTCGACTTCAACGAAGCCTCCTCCTTGATGAGGCACCTGGCCACGGCCGCCTTCATCGTGTGTTCGTACCTGACGGGCATGCGTCCCGAAGAGGCTCTCGGCATGGTCTCCGGGTGCTGCCCGGACCCTCAACCCGATGAGCGGGGTGAAGTCGGGCGCCACCTGATCCACAGCCACGAGTGGAAGACCGCCACCGACGAGGAGGGCAACCACACATCCGCCGGCGCCGAACGCGAAGTGCCGTGGGTGGCCATCACACCCGTTGTCAACGCTATCCGCGTGCTGGAACGCATGGTCCCTCCCGGGAGCCTCCTGTTCGACCACCTCGCCCACGACCTGCGTTTCGCACGTCAGGGCACCGGCTCCCTGAAGCCGGGCGCGCTGCGGACGCGGATCGAGGAATTCGTGGACTGGGCGAATACGGAGGCCGCCGCCCAAGGGCTGCCGGGCGAGGCCATCGCATCTGACCCGCACGGCGCGATCGGCACTGCGCGGTTTCGCAGGTCCCTGGCCTGGCATATCGCGCGACGGCCCGGCGGCCTGGTCGCCCTCGCCATTCAGTACGGCCATATGCGCACGGCGTTGACCACCGACGTCTCCGGCGGATACGGCACACGCAGCCGCGACGGCATCCACAACGTCATAGCCCTGGAGACCGCCCTGGCGACCGCAGAGACGGCTGCCGAGCTCCACGAGCACTTCGAAGAAGGCGGCGGCGTCTCAGGGCCCGCTGCCCGGCGAGCCCTGCTCGAGGCCGCTACCGGACCGCGGTTCGAAGGACGCGAGGTCAAGACGGACTTCGTGCGCAAGTACGAAGAAGCACGCAAGTATCTCGCCCGCGACGGCGCCGTCATCTATGAGAATCCGCACGCCCTCCTGCTCTGCCTCTACAAGCAGGATCGGGCCCTCTGCGCCCGTGATGGCATCAAGGACGCCCCCACACTCGACGCGTGTGTTCCAGGCTGCGGGAACGCCGTCCGCACCGATCAGCACGCCGCCCAGCTCCGCCTCCGCGCCAACACCCTCGACGTTCGTGCCGCCCATGCACCCCAACCGGTCGGCGACCGCTTGCGCGCGAACGCCAACAAGCTCCGCTCCTTCGCCACCGAACACGACCGCACTCGCATCACCCGCCAGGAGGCCGCCGCATGACCCCCGCCATCGACGAACGCGAGCGCATCCGAGCCGCGATGGACCGCATCCTGGACGGCACCCCGCAGACATCCAACGGCGCCCTCACGATCGTCGCCCTCGCGCAGGAAGCCGACGTTCCGAGAAACGCACTTACCCAGCGACACCTCGATCTCAAGAACGACTTCTACGAACGGGTCAAGGAACGCGGGGCAACCCCAGACGCCGAGGCCCGCCTCCGCAAAACCATCGTGAAACTCAAGGAAACGATCGCCAACAAGAACGAAGAACTCGATCAGCTCCGCGCCGACGTTCCCGCCCTCGTCCGAACCGTCAATCAGCTCACACTGGAGAACCAACTACTTCGCGAGGCACTCGCGCAGCCTGCGTCAAACGTTCTGGCCTTCCGCAACCGCCAATCACCTCACCCAAACGACTGACTGAACCGCCCCGGGTTCGGTAGAGAGCTCAGATAGCGGTTGTGACCTGGGGTTTCGTGGTCGCGAGGTAGTAGTTGTTCTCGTACTCGACGGGCGGGACGTGGCCTATTTCACCGTGGAGGCGCCGGTGGCAGTACCAGTCGACCCATTCGGCGGTGGCCAGCTCGACCTGGGAGAGCGTCTTCCAGGGCCGTTGCGGCTTGATCAACTCGGTTTTGTAGAGACCGATGGTCGATTCCATCAGGGCGTTGTCCAGTGCGTCCCCGACGGAACCGATGCTCGCCGCGAGACCGGCGGCATCCAGGTGCTCGGCGAGACGGAAACTCGTGTATTGCGACCCGGCATCGGAGTGATGGATCAACTCGCCGTGCGTATACGGGTGTTGGTCGCGGTCGCGTTGCCACAGTGCCATCTCCAGCGCGTCCAGGACGAGCTGGGTCTCCTTCGATGTGGAGGCGGACCAGCCCACGATGCGACGTGAAAAGGTATCCACGACGAAGGCGACGTAGACGACGCCCGCCCAGGTCGCCACGTGGGTGAAGTCCGCGACCCAGGTGCGGTTGGGCGCCTCGGCGACGAAGTCGCGCTCGACGCGGTCCGGTGCCCGCTCGGCCTTCTCGTCCGGGATCGTGGTGATGACCCTCTTGCCGCGCACCGCGCCGGCGATGTTCAGCTCGCGCATCAGCCGCTCGACCGCGCAGCGGGCCACCGGGATGTCCTGGCGGTTCAGCTCGCGCCAGATCTTCCTCGCCCCGTAGACGCGGTAGTTGGACGCGTAGATCTCCTTGATCTTCTCTTTCAGCCCGGCGTCGCGCACGGTCCTCGCGGACGGCTCGGCCAGCCGCTTGTGGTGGGCGTAGTAGGTGGAAGGGGCGATCTTGCAATCGTGCTCGGTGAGCACGCGGCAGATCGGCTCGACACCGCCGAAGCGGGCCCGGTGCTCGTCGATGAACGCTACGAGCGTGTGTGTGGCCGGTCGAGCTCGGCCGCGAAGAAACTTGCCGCGGCTTTCAAGATGTCGTTCGCGCGGCGGAGTTCGGCGTTCTCCTTCTTCAGGGCCTTCATCGCCGCGGACTCCTCCGACGTCGTGCCGGGCCGCCGACCGGAGTCGATCTCGTCCTGCTTGACCCAGTTCCGCAGGGTCTCGGCCGAGCCGATGCCGAGTTTCTGGGCGACCGTCTTCAGCGCGGCCGACTCGTTCGGGTAATCACCGCGGACCTCGGCGACCATGCGGACCGCTCGTTTGCGCAGCTCAAGGGGATAGGAGGAGGGGCGTGCCATGACTCAATCCTTACATGGAATCGAGTCTCTATTCGAACCGGGGCGGTTCAGACAGCACAACAACCGCGTTCCGAGACTGAGCCCTCGGGGGCCTCCACAACCCGTCTCAATAGACCAGAACCGGCAGGGCCCTCCGGGCCCTCAAAGATCTCAACACGCTGACTTGACAGGGAACAGGTCGACCGCCCAGGTCACGTCTCGGCCCAGGCCGAGCACGTCGCCGATGAGCTCAAGCAGCTCGGGCTCATTGTTCGCCACGCGTCGCGAGAGCAGCACCCGGGCATCCGCGTCGATCACCGTGCAGTGATGCTCTGCCTTGCCCGCGTCCGTACCGGCCCCCAGTCTGGGCACGTCCACCTCCATCGCCGTCCGTCACATGTCCCAGCAGACGACCTCGCCGACGTGTCCTTACACAGCGATCCAGTTCGCGCATCCCAATGAGCGGCCGAGTCGTCGCGGGGTTCCGGGCGGCCAATCACAGTGAGCCACACCAACGGCATGAGGATGGCAGCCACACCCGGAACCCCTGGGCCTCCCGATCATACGAAGGACCAGGACGAACCCAAGTAAGAAGGTAAGGAGGATTGGTCATGGCACCGCTCGGCGGCCTGACCCACCGTCGGTGAGCCGGGGAGCGCGCGACGAGCGGAGAGAGAAGCCTTGAACCCGTAGAGAAGGTCTCTACTCACGCAGCCCACCTCCACGCGATACGCCTCAGGAACTGCCGTCAACTACTGCCGCGAACGCCCGAGCAACGACTCGCTGCGGGGCGTTCTGGCTGGTGGGCGCGGACGGATTCGAACCGCCGACATCTACTTTGCAAGCCTGGCGCCGACCGCGGGACAGACTTGGCAGGTCAACCGCCGCACAACAGCACCGAGCCAGTGAGCGCTTCTCTGCACCGCCTCGCACCCCAAGTTACCGTGACTGACTGCTCGATCTGGCACGGATCTGGCACCGCGGCGCCACCACACAGGGGCTGACGATACGGCCGACCGCCGCCTGGCTGCCCGCTCGATTCGAACTATCGGCACGGCGGTCACTGAGGTCTGTCGGCCCGGCAACACGGGCTGTAGGGATCAGCCAGGGCTATTGGTGGTCGGCGGGTTGCTGTACTTCTCTGCTGCACTGCGACCACGGAAAGGGGCGAGACGTCGGGGAGTGGATCACGATCGTGGCTGAAGTACTCGGGTAGAGCTGAGTACTTACGCTCTGGTTGGTTATGGGGGTGAGCCGGAACGCTTGGGGCATGCGACAGCGACTACTGAAACTCGTTCCCCAACTGTTGGCGATCCTCGTGCTGGCTGCGGTGGCGCTCGCGGTGTGGGCTGCCTGGCTGGGCTGGGACCAGCATCGTGACGTGCAACCTGACGGTACGACGACCGGCCCGTACGAAGCGTGGCAGGTGATCGGGCTGGTACTGACTCTGCTGGCGCCGGTGTGCTGGGCGGCATCCCGGCGCTACATCGCAGGCGCCGTGCTCGGCATCACGGTTGGCCTGACCGCTGCCGCCTATTACGACTGGTCGGACGACTCCAGCGGCCTCTTTATGGTCGGCGTGGGGATGGTCATGGTGGGGAGCCTCGTTGTGACCGCCGTCATTTCCGCTGTGATCGCCTCTGTGAAACGAGACGGACGTTGACGGGGCGCGGCACCCCGCTCTTGCCCCTAGTACTCCAGCCGCGCTTCGTGTTCTCGCTCCGCAGAGCGAGAGCCAGGGCGATCACTGCGTGATCTTGGTGAGGTGCCTGCATCCTGCAAGATCGGGCGGTGGTCGGGCGGCGAAGAACAGACCCTGACCGGTGGCTCGGCACTCCGGGACGTGGCGGCCCAAGTCGCGGGTCGGTTCGCCCCGGGGCGAACCCCAGGCATGGACAAGAGAGTTCGCGACCGAACTTCTCTCTCGCATGGAATGCAAGAACCGCCGGTCGCTGGCTGGACAGGCTGGTCGACGGCCTACGCTCCGACGCGACGCTGATCGTGCGGCCCACTGGAAAGCAGCTGGTCCTGACCACTATGACAGGAACCGGACTAGTGGCACGATAGTCGCACAAGCGGTATCAATGGTCGATACGTGTTTCCTGGGGCACCCATGAACATTCGGCTCCACCTCCGACTCTTCGCTGCAACGGCCGGGACCGGCCTGGTGCTCACCGCCTGCGGGAGTTCCGGCTCGCCCCCGAGCGCGTCAGGATCGCCGTCCGCCGCACCGGGCACATCGTCACCGTCGCGGTCGGTCACCGCCTCCATCCCGTCTGGCCCCTCGGCAATCACCCCGCCGGGCACGCAAGCGCCGACCACGCCAGCGCCCGCCGGCAGCGCGCCGCCGCTCGGCTCTGGGCGCCTCCAGCCGATGTGGCCGTTCACCACGCTCGCCAAAGCCCGGGCGTGGGAGCGTGACTTCCACTCCACCGGCCACCAGCCCTGGCATCTCGACCCTGACCAGACCGCACTGTCTTTCACCCAGGGCTACCTGGGTTTCCGGGACATCGGCCGCGTCACCGCGCACACCGTCAGAGGTCCGGACGCCCGCATCGGCGTCGGACCGAGCCGGCCCGCGGGAGCCACGGGCACTGCGGCGGTCATCCACCTCGTGCGGTACGGCACCGGCCCGGACGCCCCGTGGGAGGTCGTGGGCACCGACGACACGACGTTCTCCCTGACCAATCCCGGATACGGGGTGAACGTCCGCTCCCCCCTGCTGACCGGCGGGCGGATCACCGGAGTGGACGAAAGAATCCGCATACAGGTGCGCCAGCCGTCGTCTGCGGCACCTCTGGGCACCTCCTGCTGCACCCCGGCAGGCGGCAACGACCGGCACTGGAAAGAGTCTGTGTCCTTCTCCGGCGCCGACGACCCGGTGCTCACGGTCGTCGCGTCCACCGGCGGGCACATCGCCGAAGTCGAACGCTTCACAGTCACCGCGGTGCGCACCGGCTGACCGGCTCACGTGATCACGAAGTGCGGCTGGAGTACTAGAGATGCGCAAGACGTTGCTCCGAGGTCGGTGGAGTCTCTATGGCCCAGGTAAGCGCTGGCGCGTGGGTTCTGGAGCACCAGTTCGGGGGACCGCGTACGCGGCCGGCCACTGACCAGGCAACTCGCTGAACTGCGGCCCGGCGGGCGCTGAACCGCTGTTCCCCGTTCCTCCCCGATGGGCGCCGCCCGGGCGGGCACGCAGCAGGCACGCGGTCACTCATAGATGCGGGCGGCACTAAGCGCCCTGGCAAGAAGCGTCCAGTCGCCCTCGGGAGGCAGGTCCTGCTTGAGTAGACGTACGAGCCCTGAAGCGGTCCAGGGTCTGGTTCTCCCACTCCGCGCTGTGCTGCGCATGGTCCTCGCGAAGGCGCGCCAGAAAGGCAGCCAGGGCCTCCCGGTTCGGTATGTGATCCTCGGCGCTCAGGAGGGAGGCCATGTCGGCACCGTATAGCCATGCAGCCAACGCCCGTCCGTTTACCAGAAGCCGAAGAGGTGACAGGCCGGGCTGCCAACCTACGGTCACGTAATCGATCAACGCTGTGACCTGCTGCTGAGCTGTCGGCAGTTGTCAGCGTTGGTCATCGTTGAGCGCCCTTCCACGGCCCCGAAACGGCCCTGGGAGGGCGATCCGTGGTGCGATGACATCCGCTTTAGGAGAGCTTTAGGAGTTCGATCGGGCAGCCATTTGCGGCTGGTCCGACCGGGTCCGCCAACGCCACGCCGGGCCGCTCAGCGCTGCCACTGTTCGCCGTCGTTGATGTCAGACGCCCGGATAGTCGGATAGCTGGGACACCTCGCTTATCCCTGGTCGAAGCCTACGAGTGGCTTCGACCAGCGCGGGTGGCGGGAGCGAAGCGCCGTGGGACACCAACCGTGTGATGGTCCGCAGTCGCGCCGGGGGCTGATCGGGTACCCAACGCGGCGTGGCCGTCTATCGGCACGCGGCGCCGGGCAATCTGGGTGTCGGAGGTGATCTTTGTGGCGGACGAGGACGCGATGCGCCGAACGTCGGCGGGTGGGGACGCGGGAGACTGGGTGGGTGGGGTGATCTTGGATGCCTTGTTCACCCAGTCACCGGTGGGGCTGCACATCCTGGATACGGAGCTGCGGGTTGTGCGGGTGAACGCTGCCGCGCGGGGCATGCGCGGTGTGTCGGTCGAAGGTCTGGTCGGGTTGCATTTCGCCGAGGCATACGCCGGCCTGTCCGCGCCCGACGAGGTGGAGGCGATGCTCCGTGGTGTGCTGGAAAGCGGTGTGCCCGTGCGCGAGCACCTGGTCCACTCGCGGGTGGCAGCCGAACAGGGGCGGGAAAGGTCCGGGTCGATGTCGGTGTTCCGCCTGCAGGACCCGCAAGGGGCGGTCCTGGGACTGGCTGCCACGGTGGTCGACGTCACGGAACAGGAGCAGGCACGTGTCCGGCTGCGTGTGCTGAATGCCGTGCGCGAGCGTGTGGGTCAGACCCTGGATGTGATCGCCACCTGCCAGGAGCTGATGGAGGCCATGGTGCCCGGCTTTGCCGACTTCGCCATGGTGGACATTGTGGATGCCGTGGTACGCGGCGAGGAGTCCCCGACAGGGCCACTCGCTGAGGATGTGGCTCTGCGGCGTGCCGCCTTCCGCGCCCGCGACGGCCTGCAGGTACCGAGCTATCCGGTGGCTGACGTGCGGAGCCTGAACTTGCTGACCCCTTACGCGCAGGCCATGAGCGACTTCCGCCCCCGCCTCAGGCCTCTGAGTCCCGACAGCCCGTGGCTCGACGCCCCCAGGGCCAGGGCGGTCCGCGCAGCCGGAACGCACACACTCATCGTGGCGCCGCTGGCTCTGCGCGGCACGGCCCTGGGAGTACTGAGCCTTCTCCGGGCCGGCGGGTCCGATCCCTACAACGAGGACGATGTCGGCCTTGCCGTCGAGGTGGCCTCCCACACCGCCCTGTGCATCGACAACGCCCGCCGGTTCACCCGCGAGTACACCATCGCCGCCACGGTCCAGCGCCACCAGCTGCCCCGCTATCCCGCCTCTCACAGAACCGTCGAGACCGCCCACCTGCACGTGCCCGGCTTCAGCGGTGGGGGAGGCTGGTTCGACTCGATTCCCTTGTCCGGCGCCCGCACTGCCCTGGTCGTCGGAGAGGTCGCCGGCAGTGGCATCCAAGCCGCCACCACCATGGGGCAACTGCGCACTGTCATCCGCTGTTTGGCTGCACTGGACCTACAGCCCGACGAGCTCCTCGCGCGCCTCAACGACACCGCAGCCTTCCTGGCAGCAGAGCGCGCGGCTCTGCCCCCCGGCGATGCCCTGTACCGCCAACCGCTCTCGGCGAGCTGCGTCTACGCCGTCTACGACCCGGTCACCCGCACGTGCACCTTCGCACGGGCCGGGCACACCCCACCCTCGATCATCCGCCCCGACAGGAGCACCGAGGTCCCGGACAGCACCCCAGGGCCGCTCCTGGGCAGCGCGGAAGGTCCCCCCTTCGCCGCCACCACCACCGTCCTCCCCCACGGCAGCATCCTCGCCCTCTACACCTCCGCGATCCTCCCCACACCCCCCGCCGATTCCGACGGTGCCCCCGCACGCCTGCGCGACGTCCTCGCTCATCCCGGCCGACCTCTCAAGGACCTGCGCGACGACATCCTCCGCACCCTCCGCAACAACGACCGCCCCGGCGACGCCGTCCTCCTCCTCGCTCGCACCCGGCCCTTCCCCGCCTACTCCCTTGCCACCTGGCTCCTCGACCACGACCCCACAGCAGCAGCCATCGCCCGCCGACACACCCGCCGGACACTCGCAGACTGGAACGTGGACGAAGACAGCGCCTACGCAGCCGAACTGATCGTCAGCGAACTCGTCACCAACGCGATCCGCCACGGCGCCCCGCCCATGCAACTACGCCTCATCAAAGACCGCACCCTCACCTGCGAAGTCCACGACGACAGTGCTATCTCCCCTCACCTGCGCCACGCCCGCACAGTCGACGAAGGCGGACGCGGCCTGTTCATCGTCGCTCAACTCGCCCAAAGATGGGGCACCCGCTACACCACCGAAGGCAAGACAGTCTGGAGCGAACAGACTCTCCCCACTCCGGCTTCCCCTCACTCTGAGCCGACAGCCGGGTCCGTCCAATAAACGGTGATCCGCCCAGGCCGTGCGTGATGCGCAGCCGCATGGACGGGTGGATGTCGAGGTCATCGATAGCGCCCTGTCCGCTTCGCGTCACGGTGGGGTTTGCCGCTGCTGACCGTGGTTCTCCTCCGCAGATGGTGCGGAGGTGGTGCGACGTGGTGCGCGTTCCTGAGAGAAGGAAGACACCTCCGGCGCCCGCGACTCACGAGGGGTGTCTTCGCCACCGGGCTGCAACATGCGGGGATGTTTCTGATCCGTGGCTCTATGTGGATCGGTCAGCAACGGTCATAGCGGTCGCAGAAAGTCCCTACAGGGTGGTTGCTGAACATGTTCGGCTGCTGAAGTTGCTGCACAATCCCTGCTGTACAGCAGGGAACCTTCGCCAACTTCGAACGTGCTGGTCGGAGGGGCTGGCGTGAGGGGTGTGGGGCGTACTCACGCTGGCCGTGAGTGAGAGTCTGCGGTCTTCATCATTTGACGGGGTGTCTGGGGGCGACTTTGCGGTTTCCTCCGTGCCGCGGCCTCGGCGCCACTTACTCTCCGTTTCATGGTGGAGTCCGAGATCGCGGAACGGATCGCCGCGCGCCGCGCGGAACTGGACGAACTCGAAGAACAGCTGGTCAAGCAGCTTGATCAGGTGCGGGACGAGCGGGACGAACTCGCCGTCGCCGAGCGGGTCTGGCGGCGCATGGCCGAACGGTTCGCCGGCGAGCGGGTGGCAGCCGCACCGGCCGCGGTGCAGGTGGCGGGACGTGCGGTGTTGCTGGTCCCGCACCGTGAGGGCGGCGTGGACGAGGCCGTGCTGCCGGAGTACCAGCGCATCCTGGCCGCGGTCCGCCAGGCCGGGGCACCGGTGGCGACCCGGGCCGTCGGCGAGACGTTGGGCCTGGACACCGGGGTGCGGGGCAAACTGGAGCCGCTGCGGGGGAAGCTGACCCGGCTCGCCGAGCGGGGCTGGCTGCGCAAACAGTCAGACGGCCGGTACTCCGTGCGCCTTCAATAATCCGTTGCCTGGGCAGGTGGGGATAGCCCACGATGCCCGGATGCGTTTCTCGATCAATATCCCGAACTTCGGCGACTTCGCCGACCCCCGAAACGTGGCAACCGTCGCGGCGGCAGCCGAGGAGTCCGGGTGGGACGGGCTCTTCGTCTGGGACCACGTCCATTACCGGGGGTACCCGGGGCGGCCCTTCGGGGACGCGTGGATGCTGCTGACCGCGGCCGTGCTCGCGACGTCACGGATCCGGGTGGGGACGCTGCTCACTCCGGTGGCTCGTTATCGGCCGCAGCAGCTCGCGCGGCAGGTGGCCACCCTGGACAACCTCAGCGGAGGCAGGGTCGTCTTCGCCGCGGGGCTGGGTGGGCCGGTCGAGGACGAATACGGCAGCTTCGGCGACTCCACCGATCGACGTGTGCTCGCCGAGCGGCTGGACGAAGGGCTGGAGTTGTTGGGGCGGTTCTGGACGGGCGAGGCCGTCGACCATCACGGTCGGCACTACCAGGCGCGGAACGTGAGCCTGCAGCCCGCCACCGTGCAGCGGCCCCGGCCGCCGGTGTGGATCCGAGGATTCTGGCCGAACCGTCCGCCCATGCGACGGGCCGCGCGGTGGGACGGCGCGGTGCCTCTGTTCAAGAACGCCCTGCATGGATACCCGCCGGACCCCGAGGACGTGCGGGAGTTGATCACCTATGTGCGCGGTCATCGAGAAGGCCACGCCCAGCGCCCCTTCGACCTCGTCGTCGGCGGCGCCACTCCGGCGGACGCTGCCAAGGCCAGGGATGTGATCGGCCCGCTGCGCGACGCGGGTGCCACCTGGTGGGACGAACGGCAACTCGATCCCGGCCCCGATGTGGACTGCCTGGCTCCGGTGCTGCGGCGCATCGAGGCGGGGCCGCCGGTACTCAATTAGGCAACCAGCGCCGCGGGCCCTCCGGCCCGGGTGAGGATGGCCGGTTGTGGAACGTAACTGCGGGGCCCCCGGCGGTCGTTGAGATCGTGTGAGCAATAACAAAGAACGCGCCGGGGACGCCGTCTCCCTTGTGTATCAGTGCCGCCTGCCCGTGTCCACGAGCACTGTTGTCCACCTCGCCGACCTGCTACGGACTCGTCTGAAGGCGATCCGCTCCCCGTTTCGGATCCTGCCGCCGGGCCGGATCGCGGTGCTCGTGCTGGCGATGCTGCGGCACGACCAGCGCCTGCTGGATCTGGCCGGCGGCAACAACGTCGCGGAGTCCACGCTGCGCCGCTGGCGCGATGAGATGATCGGTCTGCTCGCCGCGAAGGCCGAACGGCTGGACCGCGTCCTGCGCAAGATAGCCCGGCGGGGCGGTGAGGTGGTGCTGATCGACGGCACCTTGATCCCCACGGTGCGCCGCACCGGGAAAGGCGACCGGCCCTACTACTCGGGCAAGCACCACCGCCACGGCTGCACTTCCTCGCCCTGACCGACGAGAACGGCAGACTGATCTGGATCTCCGCCTGCCGGCCGGGGCGCACCCACGACGCCACCGCCGCCCGCCGCGACAAGATCGTCGAACACCTCAAGGCCGCCGGCCTCGGCGCCCTGGCCGACCTCGGCTTCCTCGGCGTGGACAAGCCTGACGACCCCGACGACCTGGTCATCGTCACCGGCTACAAGGCCACCCGGGCGAGAAAGCTCACCCCCGGCCAGAAGAAGGCCAACCGCGTCCTGGCCGCCGCCCGCGCCCCCGTCGAACACGGCTTCGCAAACCTCAAAGCGTGGCGCATCCTCACCAAGCTGCGCACCGACCCGGCCCGCGCCACCGCCCTCCTGCGAGCACTGCTCGTCCTGACCGACCTCGAAGTCACCCGCTGACCGTGTCAGATGATCAAGAGCGCAGACTGTCGCCCGCGATCAGCGTGAGCATCCCACAGAAGCACCACACCAGCCCCTCCGACCAGCACGTTCGAAGTTGGCGAAGCTTCAGGGATTGTGATCGCTGCTTGCCGTCACATCAGTCGACTTCATTGGGCCGGGCCGAGTACCTCGTCGGCGCTGCGGGGCTCTGTGCGCGGCTGTTGGTTGAGCTTGTGGCGCTCGATGGAGGATCGCCGGTAGACCTCCTTGCGGGCCCGCATGATGTTGCCCAGGGGGGCATGCTCGGCGGTGACCCGCCAAGGCGTGAAGGACAGCGCGTCCATCTTCTCCAAGTTTTCCGGGCCGGAGATGTCCTGCTGCGGCAGCCGCAGCTTGGCCACGGTGACGGGCGGCGAGAGCTGCTCGGGCCACTCCAAGGTGGTGTCCTCCACCGGCATGCGCTCCAGGTCGGTGCAGAGTTGGACCTGGATGTCGAAGGCGTAGGGCCGCTCCTGCAGTTCGGCTTGCAGGGCCGGCCGGAAGACCTCCGCTGCCGAGGCCGGCCGGGTCGAGGGTGCGCCGGACCACCGCGGCGGCGGAGGACGGTTCGGGGGTGATGCGCACCTTGGCGATGTAGTCCCCGTGCCGGACCGCGCCCATCGTCCAGTAGCTCGACAGCAGCACGTTTGCCGGAGGCGTCTTTGACACGCGCAGGAAGGCCAGGAACTCGTCCCATGCCCAGTTGTCCTGGTCCAGCGTTCCCTTTCCGGTCACGAAATCGGTGAAGAAACGATGCGCGCCGGGTCGGCCCTGGGAGAAGTAGGCCGGCGCGTTCAGGAACAAATCCTGGATGAAGAGGTAGTGCTCGACCGTGTTGCAGAAGAAGATCGGTGCGTTGATGTTGGCGTAGTCGAATGTGCCCGTCTCCGGTTCGTCTTCCAGCAGGGTCGGGCCGGGGATGTCGAAGATCTTCAGCGCCAGCCCGGTGGCGCCGCCCAGTCGCGCGTCGGCTCCGGCGTGAGGCGAGCCGTTGGAGAAGCGGATGAGCGCATCGTGGGTTCCCGGGGTCGCGTAGATTCCTTGGGCGTATTCGGGGGGCAGCCCGTCCAGGATCTCCACCTGCCCTCGGACCAGCCCGTAGCCCTTGGCGTGCGCGTCGCGCAGGGCCCGGCCGGTGCCACCGGCCTCGACCGACTCGGCGATGTAGCTCTCGGTCTTCTCGATCACCGTCTGCACGTTGCGGTCGAAGTGCGGCTCGTCGGCTTCGACGTCCGGCGTGTAGCGGACGAACTGTGCTGCCATGACTTCGACCTCTCCTCGGAGAGCGTGAGCGGACCTCAGGGGCTGGGGAAATGCAGTCAGTCCTCCAGTTCGGCGAGCCAGCGCAGGGCGCGCAGACCCGGCAGGAAGCAGTACTCGCCGCCGCGGGTGACCACGAAGCTGGGCAGATTCTGCAGGCGACGCCGGACCGGCTTCTCGGGGATGGTGGCGCTGCCGGTTCCGTCGTGGTGCCCGGCTACCGGGTCCTTCTCGCCGGGGTAGCCGATGAAGTTGCCGTCGTTCACCCACTCGGCCTTGATGAACTCGAACTGCCGTTCCAGATGGGCTCCGAGGAAGACGCCGACCAGGCCCCGGTCGGCGCCGTCGTCCTCCAGCACGCCTTCGGGCAGAGGCGGGCCGTAGGTGGTGCCGCGGCGGATGAGGCGGTGCATCCGTGCGTCGCCGATGATGGTGGCATCACGGGGGTTGATACGCCGGATGTGCGCACCGGCGGGGCACCGATACCCACGGTCGTCGGTCTCCCGGTACAGGAAATTGTTCACGCGGTGCGGATCGGCCGCCAGCTCCGGATCATCGTGCTCCGGCGTCAGCGTCAGCGGTGCCCCGCTGGGCCAGCGCCCGACCATCTTCGCCGCCAGGAGTGCCTCCTCCTCGGCGCTCGAGCTGTTCGCGCGCAGGTACTGCCGCCATGCCGCCACGTTGGTTTGGACCTTGCGAACGGCCGCGTAGGTCCCGTTGCGCCCCAGCACATCGGGGCTGGGCATGGGCGGCAGGCTGCCGGTTTCGTCGGGGTAGCCGAGGATGAACTCGCCGGCTTTGATGGGGGCTTCCTGGGGGTTGGAGCCGGGCAGTCCGACGCCCTCGATGTTCGGATGGCTGATGCCGTCGCGGAAGCCGAAGGTGGTGCGCCCGGTCGGGAGCTGGTGGACGTCCTGTTGCCAGATCACCTGGACACCGGGTGTGTCCTCGTAGGCGATACGGGCCCGCTCCAGCTCCCTGCGCAGCTGCGCCGCATCGGGCGAGAGGGCGCTCA
This sequence comes from Streptomyces sp. NBC_00154, assembly GCF_026342835.1. Classification (GTDB taxonomy): domain Bacteria; phylum Actinomycetota; class Actinomycetes; order Streptomycetales; family Streptomycetaceae; genus Streptomyces. The sequence continues at coordinate 1,722,008 of NZ_JAPEMI010000002.1, read as the reverse complement.
GCGCGATGTGGACATCACCGGTTCCGAACGGTGCCTCCCAGTGGGCCGGGGCGCTCTCGCCCACGTCACCGATCAGCTCCGCCCGGGCGGCCATGCCCTCACGAAACGCCTGCGGAAAGCTGTCCAGCGACTCCTGGGGTACCCCCAGGGCGCTCAGTCCCTGGTAGGTGAACGCCACAGCGACCCAGGCATCCTGGCTCCGGTCCCCGCCGGGCAGACCACTCGCGGTCAACGGGAGCAGGCGCCGCAGCAGAGCGCGTCCGGCGTGGCGGTCGTCCACGCGCAGGAAGATGAACTTCCCCTCGTACGGCACGGGCCTCGGCCGCAGGGCCCCGCTCTGGACGTCGTCGATCTCGACGCGCAACCCGGCCGCGCTGCTGCTGTCCGCCGTGTTCATGCTCGCTTGTGCCTCCACATCGGTCTCTGCCTGGGCAGCCCTGCAAGGGCCAACTCGCACCAGCCGACGCGGTCCACCGGTGGTGGGTCGACTCTGAGGATCGGCCGTGTCCGGGGTCTAGGCCGAGGCCTCCTCTAGCAGCTTCTGGAAGGCAGGCGTGGCCAGCAACTCGGCGTTGGCCGGGTTGTCCAGCGCCGCCCGGAACTCGGGGGTGTCCAGCACCTCCTGGAACGCGTCGTCCACTCGCTGGTCCTTATAGATCTGCTGAACGGTCAGGTCGGGATAGGCGCTGACGAAGACCCCCGCGGGCTCCTGGTGGGCGACGAACCAGTCCTTCGCTCCTGGATCGGTGACGCCGGGGAACCCTTCGCTGTGCGAGAAGACCTTGTCGAAGCGGGCCCCGACTACCGTCTGGGCGAAGTCGTCGATGTAGGTGTCCCAGGAGCCGTCGAAAACGCTGGCGAACATGAACCGGGTGTCGTTGTCGAAGATCACGTGCCGTGCATCGTGCAGGGTGCCGATCTGGCGCACCGCCGCATGGACCCTCTCGTCACCCGCAGCGTCGGAGAGCGTGGCGAGATCCTCACGCAGCGCATCCGCATGGCCCGGCTTGATCTTGGTGAAGACGGTGAACTCGCTGCAGACCCCGTCCGACCTGCTCGGGCGCTCAGGGTGAGCTGACTGGGCTGCACCTGTCGTCGCAGTCATCGTGAGATTCTCCTGCCACGGATCGGTGTGAAGGTCGCCAAGCACCCGAACATGGGGCGCCATCGCCCTCACCTCTTCATCCTGATCGCATGCGAGCCGCCTCGCATCCCCGGCCCAGGGTGATGCGGCTACCCGGGGCGGATTATCGAGAGACTGTGGCACCACGAGGTCCGGCCTGATCAGTTCACCATTCGCCGGCATTCCCCGACACCGGGGCGGCTAAGGTCCGCACCCGCCAAATCGCGAGGCGTGCCCCGCCCCTCACAGTGCCGAGAAAGAGAGCATTCTCGAATGCCGGCTTGCTGCCGAGCGCGATGCGGGCACCACCGGGGGCAACGAGCAGGCTATGGCCCTCGGAACTCCGAGAAGCTCCCGAGGACAGATTCGTAAGAGCGCAGGAACATGGAACATGGGCCTGTCGGGTTCGTCGTCGTCACGTTCTCGGGGCAACTGCTTTCCGCTTGGCCGAGGAGGACGGCCACGTAGCCGACCACGTACCCCCGGTGCCGCTTCGTCTGCCCCGTGACCCGGATGGGACGACGAGACGCTCAGCAGTCCGGAACATCCGGCCGAACTGCCGGACGGTGCCGACCGCTGAGGATCACCGTCCCCATGGACCGCTTCCGGAGAGGCTGCGGACCCGGTTTCGTGCCCCTCTTCACACGTCCCGACGCGTCCACGACAGCCCCACGGCTCCGCGTTCAGGCGGTCGGGTCACCCACACACGTAAGACGTCGCTCAACTCGACAGCCGCTCCGCCCCCCACCTGGAGGCAATCATGGGCAAAGTCCTCGGTGACGTGCTGGGTCTTGCGGCCGGTGTCGCGATCAGCCCGCTCCCGATCATCGCCATCATCCTCATACTGGCGACGCCTCGGGGACGTCTCAACGGACTCCTCTTCACCGTCGGCTGGATCCTGGGACTCTCGGCACTGGGCGCGGTGATGCTCGCGATCGCCTCCCCCACAGGTGCCTCCGCCCAAAATCAGCCGGCCACCTGGGTGGGAGCTCTCAAGCTCGCTCTGGGCGTGTTCCTCGTCCTCTTCGGCGCCCGGCAATGGAATCGACGCCCGAAGGATCCCTCGCAAGCCCAGCTGCCGAAATGGATGAGCGCGATCGACCGCCTCACGCCGGTCAAGGTCTTCGGACTCGGACTGGCCCTGGCCGCGCTCAACGCCAAGAACGCCCCGCTGACCATCGCCGCGGGAGCCGCCATTGGCTCAGCCGGACTGCCGGTCGGGGAGCAGATCGCATCGCTGGCAATCTTCGTCCTGGTCGCCACCCTCGGCCTGCTGACCCCACTGGGAGTATTCCTGCTCGGGGGAGAGCGAGCGAAGACCACGCTCGGCAACTGGAAAGACTGGGCCGCGCAGCACAACGTCGCCGTGATGGCGGTTCTGTTCTTCGTTCTCGGGTTGAAACTGCTCGGTGACGGCATCGGCATCCTCACCTCCTGAAGAAGACGGGCGTACCCACGTGTGACTCCTCCCCGCCATAGGCGAATTCCAGGGGTCGTTGCAACACAGGTGATCAACTGGCTGTTGCCAGGAGCTTAGACCCACCGGCAAATGGATCACTTGAGGCGTCGGGTGGTGGGGCGGCCGTCCCAGCGGTAGCGGCTCGTCGAGCGTCGAATGAGCATGCGGAGCGTGACGAGTGCGGCGGCGAGGTAGAGGTAGAAGTCCACGACATCGCCGCTCCTCTCGGTGCAGCGCCGCAGCTTGCCGTAGTCGTTCATCCACGAGTGCGTGCGCTCCACCACCCAGCGCTTGCCGGCCTGGATCGGGGCGGGCACGCCCTTGCGGGCGATCTCGGCCGAGAATCCCAACTCGCCGATCAACACACGTGACTTGGTGCTGTCGTACCCGCGGTCGAGGTTAACGTTGACGGCCTCCGGCATCGCACCGGCCTGCTCTTTGGCCGCTGCCAGGGTGGGGCCGAGCAGCGGCGAGTCGTGCCGGTTCGCCCCGGCGGACACGATCCCGAGTGGAACCCCGCACGCGTCGGAGGCGACCGAGCGCTTCAGTCCCTGCTTGCCCCGGTCGACGGGCGAGCGCCCCGCTTTCTCTCCGCCGCACGGCGCCTTGGTGATGCAGCCGTCGACCGAGATTTCATCGAGGTCGAGGCCGATCATGCGGTCGTACGCCTCCAGGGCGATCCGGTGCAGCGCTTGCGAGATCCCCATCTGAGCCCACAGCTTGACGCGGCGTCGGATCGTGCGGTCGGAGCATCCGGGCGAGGAGATGCGCTCGTATCCGGAGCCGTGGATCAGCGCTTGGACGACGTGGTCGAAGACGACGCGGTCCGGTATACGCCGTCGATGGCAGCCGAGCGGATGGTCGGGGTCAAACTCGGCCCGATCGGGCAGCAGGGCCCTGAACTGGTCCCAGGCGGGTTCAAGCAGGCATGATGGCAGCGCGGGCACAGTCGTCCTTCGCGGTCACAGAGCGTAGAGAACTCCATGATCACGCGGGCCTGTGCCCGTTCTGCTGCCACCCCTCATCGCAACCGTGCTCCGCCACCTACTGCCGGTCGGTCTTAGTGAGGCGCTCGGCTGGGGTTTCCCAGTCGAGCGTTTTGCGTGGGCGGCTGTTGAGTTCGGCGGCCACGGCGTCCAGCTCTTCTCGTCCGTAGCGGGCCAGGTCGGTGCCCTTGGGGAAGTACTGCCGGAGCAAGCCGTTCGTGTTCTCGTTCGACCCGCGCTGCCAGGGACTGCCGGGATCGCAGAAGAAGACCGGCATGTCCGTGGCGGTGCTGAACTCACTGTGCAGGTGCATCTCGGAACCCTGGTCCCAGGTGAGAGACCGTCTGAGCTGAGCGGGGAGGGTGGAGACTGTCTGGATGAGTGCGTCGCGCATATGGGCGGGCTGGCGGCCGTCGGGCAGGTGGACGAGGGCGACGAAGCGGCTGGAGCGCTCGACGAGTGTGCCGATTGCGGACTTGTGGGCCTTGCCGATGATGAGGTCGCCTTCCCAGTGGCCGGGGACAGCCCGGTCGGCGGCCTCGGCCGGGCGCTCGCTGATCATCACCATGTCTTTGGCCATGCGGGGCTGACGCTTGTAGGACTGGCGGTGCGGCCGGCGCATAACCCGTCCGGTCCGCAGGGCTTTGGCCAGTTCGCGGCGGAGTTCTCCGCGGCCCTGGACGTAGAGGGCTTGGTAGATCGTCTCGTGCACCACATGCATCTCCGGGCGGTCGGGGAAGTTCCGGCGGAGCTGTTGGACGATCTGCTCGGGGCTCCAGCGCCTGCTCAGATGTTGCTGGATGAATTCTCGCAGCTCAGGGCTCTGACCGATCTTCCCGGGCTTCGGCCGGGGCCTGCGGGCATCGGCACGGGACTGGGCGGCGTGGGGCCGGTAGTGCCATCGGCCGCCTCTGCCGGGAGTGCGGTTTCGGTGGATCTCCCGGCTGATCGTGGACGGGCTGCGGCCCAGCTCCGCGGCGATCGTGCGGATCGAGGCCTTCTCACGCAACCGGTCTGCTATGTGGATCCGGTCGGCCTCACGCAAGTAACGCGAGGGGCCCTCAAGCGTCCCCGGACGTGTCACGGGCGGGCTTCCCTTGTGCCGGCCCGACGGCCGCCAGCCGTTACGCCACCTCATACCGGTCCGCCGGCCGATGCCGACAATCCGGCACGCTTCCGCGCTACTCACCCCCTGGTCCATAAGTCGGAAGTATTCCTCCCGCTCACGGACCAGGATCCGGCGCCCCTGTGGCTTCCGATCCTTCCGGATCTCGAACGTCATCGCACCCCTTGAGCTGGGGTGTTGCGACGACCACTAGAACGGAAGATAAATGACGGGGCTTCTCGCTAAGCCGGTTTGGCCTCGCGACGGGCCAGCCCGGCCCGTAGAACGTTGATGGCTCCCACCGTGTCAGCGTGCGCGAGGTGGCCGCAGCCTACGCAGTGGAACTTCTCCTGGGTGGGCCGGTTCTCCTTCGCGGTGAGCCCGCATGCGGGGCACCGCCTGGAGGTGTTGCGGGGGTCCACAGCGATCACCTCCCGGCCGGCGCTCTCAGCCTTGCTCGTCAGGATCGTCAGGAACACCCCCCAACCGGCGTCAGCTATCGAGCGGTTCAGCCCGGCCTTGGCCGCGGCCCCGTTGGACAGGAACACGCCGGCCTGGTCGGGGTCCGGCTTCGGCGCGGGAGTCTTGCTCATGTTGCGGATCTTGAGGTCTTCGTGCGCGATGAAGTCGTGCTCACGGACCAGGCCGAGCGCGGTCTTGTGCGCGTGGTCGAGCCGTTGGCGGCGGACCTTGCCGTGCAGGCTGGCGACCTTCTCCACCGCGCGCTGATGGTTGCGCGTGCGCTTGTCCCGGCGGACACGAGGGAACCGGCACAGCGCCCGCTGGGCGGCTTCGAGCTTGTCAGCAGCACACCGGCCGTGGCGGGGATTCTGGACGAAGCCGCCGCCCGAGTCGGCGAGGAAGTTGGCTATGCCCAAGTCGATACCGACGACGCTGCAGGTCGCGGGAAGCGGCTCGGGCCGGTCCTGCTCGGCGGTGAGCACGACGAACCACTTCCGGCCCTCACGCTTCACTGAGATCGTCTTGACCTTACCGATCACGGCTCGGTGCTGGTTGACCTTGACGTGCCCGACGCCCTGGAGCCGGACGCGGGTAACCGGATCATGCGGAGTGGAATCCCAACAGCAGCCGTCCCCGTCCCTCGGAAACTCAACCGTGTCGAACCAGTTGGCGCCCCGGAACCTCGGGTGGCCGGGGGCGTCACCGGACTTGATCCGCCGGAAGAACGCCTGGAATGCCTTGTCGAGACGCCGCAGGGTGGCCTGCTGACTGGAGAACGACCAGCGGCCCTGACGATCGGGATCGAAAGCACGAATGTCCTTGAGCTGAGCGGACTGCATCCCGTACTTGATCGAGGTCTTCGAGACGTGCCGGTAGGCGTCACGGCGCTCCTGCAAGGCTCCGTTGTAGAGCGAGCAGTGATCCCGCAGCATCTCGCCGAGGGCTTGGGCCTGGCCCACGGTGGGCCTCATGAGGAACTTGTACGCACGGATCATCAGCCCACCCCTTTTTCAGTCGGGTTCGGAGATCACCTTACCATGTGTCAGACTTGGTGGATGTCACCGCGCTGGGAGCCGGATCCCGACATCCGTCGAGGAAACCATGTCATCTACAACCTGCACGTTCACTTGGTGTTTATCACCAAGTACCGCCGTGGCGTCTTCGATGACGAGATGCTGACGCGCTGCGAAGCGATCATGCGGGACGTGTGCCAATCCTTCGAGGCCGAGCTTCGCGAGTTCAACGGGGAGGGCGACCACGTCCACCTGCTCGTGCACTACCCACCGAAGGTTGCCCTTTCCAAGCTGGTGAACAGTCTCAAGGGCGTCAGCTCCCGGTATCTGCGCGCCGAGTACACCGGCCGGATCAACCGGATCGGCACGGGGTCCGTCCTCTGGTCGCCCTCATACTTCGCGGGCTCCTGCGGTGGCGCACCATTGAGCATCGTCAAGGAGTACATCGAGAACCAGAAGCGCCCGGTCTAGCGCTTCGCGCCAGTCCTCGCAGGGAACTCCGGCACTGCGCGGCTTCGGGCCCAGGATCGCATTCCCCGGCCGGCCTGAAGGCCGGGATTCCCTGCGAAGATCAGGGGATGGAAAGTGACCAGCCACGCCTCGCATTACGGGTTCCTGAGGCACGCCGGTCGGGCGGGGGCAGCCTTCGCTGGCGCTGTGACCATGGCGGATCTGCGCCGACAGGATGGGCACCGTGGCGCCCCGGGTGCCGATGCAGCGGCCTGGCGCTAACGTCGGGAGAACGGTTCGGGACGTGTCGTTGGCTGAAGCGCGGTTCGCTTCCGATTTGTGCGCTGGCCCTTCACCCTTTTGAGGACGCGTTCCCCGGTGAAGCTGTAGCAAGGAGGCTCCTGATGAAGGCGTCCACTACACGGCGGCGGTTGATCCCAATGACTCTGGCGGTGGCCACGGTCACTGTTGCAACCATGACTGCGGCGTCCCCTCCTGACGGCGCCACGACAGTCAGGCATCCGGCTGCCAAAGCAGCGGACAATGCGCAGGCGAAGCCCACAGTGGTGTTGGTGCACGGGGCCTGGGCGGGCACGTCGAGCTGGAACGGCGAGGTCGACATCCTGCGCCGCGCGGGCTATACAGTGCGTGCCATCGGGAACCCGTTGCAGAACCTGACGACCGACGCGCGCACGGTCAAAGACTTCCTCAAGAGCATCTCGGGGCCAATCGTGCTGGTGGGGCACTCCTATGGTGGGTCGGTGATCACGAACGCCGCGGCAGGAGTGAGTAACGTAAAGGCACTCGTATACGTCGACGCGGCCGCTCCGGCGGTCGGGGAGACGACGGGGCAGCTCAGCGGCTCGACGTCCGCGCTGTCGGGGCCGCCGTCCAAGCTGTACGACGTCGTGTCGTACGCGGACGCCCCCGCCAAGGCGTCCAACCTCTATCTCAAGAAGGACGTATTCGTCACGAAGTTTGCCAGCAGCGTGCCACGTGACCAGGCGATCAACCTGTGGGCCACCCAGCGGGCTGCCAGCACAGTGGCCTTCAACACCCCCTCCAAGGCTGCGGCATGGAAGACGATCCCTTCCTGGTACTTCATCAGCAGCGGGGACCAGATCATCACACCGGAGTCGGAGAAGAAGATGGCGCGTCGCGCGGGGGCGAAGGTGACTGTCTACCCAGGCGGTTCGCATCTGACCCTGGTGTCCGATCCGGCTGCCGTGAGCAAGGTCATTCAGTCGGCGATCGCGGCGGTGAAATGACGTAGCGCGGTTTGGGGCAGCGCGGGTGGCTGACAGTCTGCAGGTCGCGGTCGCAGAGAGGATCGTCTTCCCTGTGACCGCACTGCCCGACGACACCGACGACGTCACCGCCGGCTCCTTGGACGAGTTCCGTCTTCCTCGTGGCGATACGTGAGTGGTCCCACCCCACCTCCAAGTCCAGGCCCAGGCCGATGCGGCCGGTGACGTCGATTGGCTGGTCCAGATCGACTCCCCTGTGGTCCGCGCACACCAGCACGCCGCCGCCACCGGCCGAAATGGGGGCACCATCAGCAGGACGAATCGTCGATCCCGAGGAGGCCTGACCACCAAGATCCACCCTTCGAACGGATCTTGCCCAGAGCACGAACGACGCCAGGCTGACCGTTGCTTCGTAGGAGGTGGCGGTCTTGTCGTACCTGGTCGAAATCCCGCGGAAGTGTTTGAGGGTCGGGACTCGCGTGGTGGCCGTCCTCGTCGGCACCCGCCGTGGACGGTGCGGCCCGGCGGCGCACCGCGACCATGGCGACGTCGTCCTGGACCTCCCCGCCTGCATGGACGGTCAGGTCGCTCATGAGGCGCTCGATCAGGTGGTGCGGCTCGTCCTCGGCGAGGAGCGCGAAACGGTCCAGCGCCGGGTAGAAGACGCCCGCCGGGTCGCGGGTCTCGAGGAGGCCGTCGGTGTGCAGGAGCAGCGTGTCCTCCGGCTCGAATCCGAAGGTGTTGACCTGATAGGCCGCCTGGTCGCCGCCCAGGCCGAGCGGTGGTGCCGGCTGTGGCACTTCGAGGAGGTCCACGTCTGTGCCATGAGAGCGCATCAAGTCGGGGTGGCCACAGCTGGTCACGTGGACGACGTCGAGGTCGTCGGGTATCTCCAGGACGAGAGCGGTGATGAACCGCTCCGAGGCGTTGCTGTCCGTCTGGCCGGCCTGGTCGACACGGCGGCGCACGCTGGCGTCCAGGGACAGGGCGACATGCTCCAGTTGCACGTCGCGGTGCGCGGCTTCGCGGAACGCACCGATGACGGCTGCGGCGTCGTCGACTGCCGCCAAGCCGTTGCCCCGCACGTCACCGATCAACATTCGGACCGTGCGGTCGACACGTTCGGCGGCGTACACGTCTCCGCCGATGTGTGCGTGGGCGGCGGCCGAGCGATAGGCAGTGGCGATTTCCAGACCTGCCACACGACAGGGCAACGGGGGCAGCAGCGCCCTTTGCGCTGTCTCCGAAACGGAGCGCACCGCATGAAGCGTTCGATGGTCCACGTCCCGCAGGCGCCGGAACACGAGGACCAGGACGCAGACGACCAGCAGGCCCAGGACGTCGATCGGGAGGATCGGTGAGCTGGGCAGACCGTCGTCGACGTCGACCGCAACCACGCCGAGACAGGCCAGGGCGGTCATACTGACGGTGGTACGCGTGTTGTCTGCCGCAGCGGTGAGAGCCGGCACCACCACCAGCAGCACTACGAGGTGGACGTCCGCGGGGACGATCACGCCCTCCAGGGTGACGCCGAGCAGGACGGCCGAGGCGACCACGACCGCGATGAGCGGTCGTAGCCGTACCGCCGAGAAGCTGACGGCAAGTCCCGCGGCAGTCACGCGGCCCGTGCTTGTCACGATGTGCGTCTGCGTCGTCATGAGAACCTCCTGCTTGTCACAATGTGCGTCTGCGTCGTCTGCGTCGTCATGAGAACCTCCTGCCACGTACGACATGGGGCTGGTCCGGCTGGCATGACAGGTGTCCTGTGGGGCCGGTGGGCAGCCTCGGTCGGCGTCATGTCATTCGCGTCGCCTCACCGCGGCTGATCGGGCACCGTGGGCCGGGTCGACCGACGAGACCAGTTGGAGGGGGGCTGCGCCGGAGCCGCGGTCGTCGGCCCGTCATCTCAGATTGCTGTCGTGGAGTTGCGCGAAGAGTTCTGTGTTGTGTGCGTAGTCGACCGGGACGTCGATGACCGTGATACCGGGGTCGCAGAGTCGGCCCGGGTCGAGAGATCTGCGCAGTTCGGTCTCGAAGGCGTCCATGGTCTCGGTCCGGATTCCTCTGGCGCCGAACGCGCTGGCGTACAGGGTGATGTCGTAGTCGCCCGACCGGACACCGGAGGCCCTGCCGTGTTTGCGATGCTCCTGGAAGGCCACCATGTCGTAGGCGTTGTCCCGCATGATCACGTGCGTGGTGTGGAGGCCCAGACGGGTGGCGGTCTCCATTTCGGGTGCGCTGGACAGAAACCCGCCGTCCCCGGAGACTGACACCACCTGCGTCCCCGGTCGCAGCAGCGCGGCGGTCATCGCCCGTGGCAGGGCGACTCCCGGTGTCTGCAGGCCGTTGGGGAGCAGGATGCGCCGCGGCTGGTGTCCGCGGAAGTGTCGGGCCATGTAGATGTGCGAGCCTGTGTCGGACACCACGGTGGCGTCGTCCTCCACGTTCTCAGCGATCTTCAGGATCACCGCGGCGGGATTGAGGCCGGCAGCGGTGGCCGGGACCGACCTGGCTTCCTCTTCGATACAGGCCAGAGCGACGCGTTGTTCGGCCAGGGCAGCTCGGGTCCGGTCGTTGATCGGCAGCCCGGACAACTCCCCTGACAGCTCACCGACCGTCGCGGCCACATCGCCCCGCAGTTCCAGAGTGGGCTGGTAGTGGCTGCCGATCTCGGCGGGCAGTGCATCGATGTGGACGATCGTGCGGGCCGGGTCGCTGTTCCACAGGCCCGGGTCGTACTCCACGGGGTCGTAGCCGACGGTAATCAGGACGTCGGCGTGTGTCACCACGCCGTCCCCAGGCTGGTTGCGGAAAAGGCCGATCCGGCCGGCGTACTGCTCCTCCAGTGTGCGCGGGACGATGCCCGCCGCCTGGGAGGTCTCCACCACGGGCAGGCCTGTGACACGGATCAGTTCGCGCAGCGCGGCGCAGGCCTCGGGATCTGCACCACGCAGCCCGACCAGCAGGACGGGCTGCTGTGCGGCGCGGATGATCTGTGCGGCACGGTGGATGTATTCGGCGGGAGCGGGGCCGGGAGAGGGGTGCCTGTGCGGCTGGACGATGGTTGCGGCGGTGAGCGCGCCTGCGACGTCGGCCGGAATCACCACCGCGGCCGCACCGCGGGGCGGGGTGACCGCCGCACGCAGGGCGTTGGCGATGGCTTCGGGGACGTTGTCGGGGTCGTGGACTTCGCAGGTGTAAGTGGTGACCAGTCTCAGTGCGGCGATGGCGTCCATCGACCGCTGGGTTCGCTTGAACCGGTCCCGGCGGGTCCCGGCCCCGCAGACAGCAATCATGGGGTGCTGATCAGTCGTCGCCGTGAGCAGAGCGGTCATCAGATTGGTGGTGCCGACTCCTGAGGTGACCAGGACCGCTCCGGGGGTGCCGGTCAGCAGCCCGACAGCGGCGGCCATCACGGCAGCGTTCTGTTCGTGGCGGCACATCACAAGTTCGGGGCCTCCGACTGCCAGGGCATCGTGAACGGCGTCGCTCGTGGCTCCGGGGACACCGAAGACGTACGGCACGCCGTACTGCGAGAGGGTCTCGACCATGCGCTGGGTCGCGCCGACAGGTGGGGTGGGCATGTACCCACCGCCTTTCTTGATCGTTGGGTTTGCCCAACGGTGGTGGCAGTTGCTGCGTGGGGTGTGGTGCCGTCGCCGGGCCGGTCAGTGCGGGTCCGGTCGGCGCTCGGCCGAGGCCGGGCCGTCGCCCGCCCTCCGCCCGGCGGGGTCTGCGTGCCCGTGTCGGTCCTGCTCTGGTGCGAGGAACTGGGCGGTCGGTGGCAGGCCATGTGCAGCTCGGGGTGGATGGCGATGTCCCTGGTGCCGCTCGTGAGCAGCCAGTCCAGGGAGGTCGTCGAGGACGAGCATCGCGCTGTCGAGGCGGTTGAAGGCGCCCGAGCCCAAGTCGCCGCCGTGCCACGGGAGCTTACGGATCGCCACCTCGCCGCCGCATGCGGTCGAGCAGTGTGGCGATCGTGGAGGCCGGGTGCACCCCTGGAGGCGCTTCAGGACGATGGTGCTGCCTGGGCGGGTCGCGGGCAAGCAGGAGGCATGCCCACTGGTGGAATGCCTCGTAGCAGGACACGGGAGAATCAGGTGTGGTCCTAGAGGCGTGATCATGGCGGTCCGCTCGCTTTCCGCGGTGTCTCGCGCGAGGCACGGCCGACGGTGTGCCGCCAGTCCGCGCCGGTGCCGCTTCACTGATAACGGTAGGCACACGCCCCCACCCGAGGGCATCACGTGAATGCGTAGTTGTGCCCGGGTTGCGGCATCAGGGCCGATCTGTTTCTCCGGGGATCGGCTGGCCATCTTGCAGCAGCCGGGCAAGCTGAGTACGCGTGGTGACCTTGAGCTTGCGGAAGACTTTGCGCAGGTGGTAGTCGACCGTACTGGCGCTGATGAACAATCGCGACGCGATCTCGGGGTTGGTAGCTCCCTCGGCCGCCAGCATCGCAACACGTCTTTCCTGGGGAGTGAGCTGCTCACCGAACCGAGACCGACGCTTGTGGGTGGGCTCGCCGGCCGCAGACAGTTCGCTGCGGGCCCGTTCGGCGAAACCGTCCATGCCAAACCGTACGAACATCTCGTATGCCTGCCGCAGTTGGTCTCGTGCCTCAAGGTGGCGGCGCTCGCGCCGCAGCCACTCCCCGTACAGAAGATGGACACGGGCCACCGCGGCGCGCAGGCCGGTGCACTCAAGCCGTCCCAAAGCCGTGCGGTACAGGTCCTCAGCGTCCGCGCCAACGGCAAGCAGAGCCCGGCAGTGTGCCTCGACGCCTGCGGCCCAGTGGCTGGAGCAGGGTCTGGTCGTCTGGCACAGCTCCCTCAACGCCTCGTCGGCCAGGTCCTGGTGTCCCGTACGTACAGCCGCCTCGATGAGCTCAGCCAGCGCCCAGTTGCGGATCCGCTGGACGCTGGAGTCGGCTCCGGCCTGGCGGGCGGATTCCAGCGCCTGATCGTACCGGCATGCACCGTTGTGGAGCACGGCGGTGGCCCATTGCAGGTAGGTCAGCGCCATGCCTTCGCCCCGCGCCATCGCGTTCCGGGTCGCGGTGCGGATCGCGGCAGCGGCCTCATCATCCCGGCCTCGGAAGACGGCGAGCCCCACCTCCGCGTAGGGGACCGGGCCGGCTCCGGTCATGAAAGTGACGTCGGCGGCCGCCTCGGCCAACGACGCGGCCTGCAGGAGTTCCCCGCCCAGCAGGTGCAGTGCCGCACGTGTGGCTGCGGCAACCGGGAGAATGCTGAGTGCTCCTCGTTCCTCGCAGGATCGCAGCAGCCGCGTGGCCAGGAGTCGCCATGCCTCGTCGTCCCACAACAGCCCGGCGCCGTGGCTGGCCAGCCACAGCCAGTACAGTTCCTCCTCAGGGGCCAATTCCTCTGTGGTGAACGCCGACACCGCCCTGCGCAACACCGGAACTGCGGCGTCGCGGCCTTCGACGATCAGGAGCGTCAGCCCGTCCAGCAAGAGGTCGGAGGCGCGTGGCACGGACACCGCAGTCACCCTGCGAGCACTATGGGCAACCTCCGCAATCCGGCACTCGTCGCCCAGCCGGCCGGCGAGCATCGCTGCGGTCAGGGCCTGCAAGTAGACATCCCTGGCACGGGAGACGTCGATGGACTCGAAACGGCGGGCCGCGCGCAGCAGCACGGGGGCGGCTCCGCCACCGAAACTGCGGGCAAATGCGATCTGCCCTCGCAGCAACTCACTGTTGGCGGCCCGCAGCTCGTTCTCGGGCCCCCGGTCAGCCAGGGCAAGGAGGTCCAGAGCGCTGTCGTACGCGCCGGCCTGCTGTTTGGCGCGTGCCGCACGCAGCGCCCGCTCTGCCCTGGCGGTGGGGTCGGCAGTGAGCACGACCGACCGCTCCAGGAATGCCGCGGCGGCAGCGATACCGCCGCGTGCCAGCGCCCGGTGAGCCGACCCCTCGAGCTCCGCTGCGGCTTCCTCGTCGAAGCCGACGGCAGCCTGCGCGCGGTGCCAGGCTCGCCGGTCCGGTTCCGAGGGACCGGTGACATCGGCCAGAGCCCGGTGCGCGGCCCGCCGCTGCGAGGGCGGCATCGCCTGATAGACAGCCGACCGCACCAGGGGATGGCGGAAGACCACCTGCGTGCCGATGGACAGCAGCCCGTCGGCCTCGGCCGCCGTCGCGGCCGAGACCCCGATTCCCAGACGGGCGGCCGCGCGCCACAGCAGCGCGGAGTCGCCGGTCGGCTCCGCCGCGGCCACCAGGAGCAGCATCCGGGTGGCCGGCGGAAGCCTGAGGACCCTGCTACGGAAACTGTCCTCGATGCGCCCCGGCACGGCTGCGGTGTCCGTCGGACCGAAACCGCCCACGAACCCGGCAGCCGTCATGGTCCGGGGCAGCTCGAGCAGGGCCAGCGGATTGCCGCGGGCCTCCGCCGCGATCCGGTCCACGACTTCCTCGTCCAACGGCACGTGCAGAGCCGAGTGCAGCAAGGCACGGGCGTCGCCAGGGCCGAGCCCGGTCAGCACTACCTCCTGCAACCCGCCCAGACCACCACCGGCAGTGGCGAACACGAGGCCGAGGGGCTCCGCACCGACGCGGTGCGCCACAAACGTCAACGCCTGGGCCGAACCCAGATCGAGCCACTGGGCATCGTCGATCACACAGATCAGCGGTTGGCGGGCCGCCGCCTCGGACAACAAGCCCAGTACGGCCAGGCCCAGCATGAAGCGGTCGGGCGCCGCTCCTGTCCGCAGCCCGAATGCCGCAGCCAGGGTGTCCTGCTGCGGTCCGGGCAGGTGCTCCAGTGTGGCTAGGAACGGCGCACAGACCTGGTGCAACACCCCGAAGGGCAGCTCCGCCTCCGCTTCCACACCGGCGGCCCGCACCACGCGGAAGCCGACCGCAGTCGAAGCCATGTGGTCTAGCAGCGCGGACTTGCCAATACCAGGCTCACCGAGGACCACAAGAGCGCCACCTCGACCGGCCTTGACGGCATCCTGCCAGCGGTCGAACAGCGCACATTCAGCACGCCGACCCAGGAAAACCGCGGGACGCCCCGGCAACACCATGTTTCCAATCTAGCTGCGGCGTCCAGTCCGCACCTCTCCGACCTGGGCTTATCCTGTCGAACGCAGCCAGTAGTCGAGCCGGGACGCGCGCGTGGACGCTGCGGGACTGTCGCCGGCGGCAAGACGGTCGGCAACGATGCGGTCCGCGTCCGGGTGGCTTCGCCGAACAGGTTCCGTATCTGCCACTCGGTGACCCGCGCCCCGGCCACCAGACCGACCGCGGGCAGCCCCCGGCCCATCCACACTCCCGGCGGGACACACGTCTCCTCCTGCGCCTGCTCCAGGCCCCTCCCCCGCGGCCGACGGCCATCACCGATCGCCCGTAATACTTGTACGCGGAGCCCTTCCTGACCTGCTTGAACGTCATCATGCAACCCAGCACAGCACCGAAAAAGCACTGGTCAACTGCCTAAACTGAGGGCTCACGTGGGGCGGGACGAAAGCACGGATTCGTCGGCCTAGCTTCCCGTGTCACGGGCAGTTGGCAGCCACGTTTCCCACCCCGGCTCCAGACCGGCAGAGCTCCGCTGCGGAAGGACGGTTCACGCCGGGCGCCCGATCTCGGGGAGCGTACTGTAGCCCGCGGACCAGTCATTGACTCAGCCGCAACCCGCGCACTCGTACCGGCCATCGAGACCCGCGATCTCCGTCCCGCACTGCGCGCACCCTATATAGGTGATCTCGGGACGTGGCAGAGACTTCTCAGGCAGGACCGGATCCAGGGCAATCGCCATGCTCGGACGCTACCGCCGTCGGCAGCGACGTCAGAGGCCGGAACCGACACCGCCACACTCTCTTTACAGACGCCGGGCAAGCCGGTACTTACAGGCTTGCCCCCAGCTGGCGAAAGCGTGCCCACAGGACCGGCGACAGGCTTGCCCACGGGGCAGCCAGGAACGTGACCGATGGCCGGTCCCGAAATGGGATCAGACGAAGGATAAGGAAACCTGCCCCTCCTCCTGTGGAGAAGAGGTATCGCGGCAGTCTCCTATGGCCTCGAACCGATTCCGGCCGTTCCTGAAAGTCACCAAGGAGGTCGGGATTCGGCCCTTCGTTGATTCGCATCCGGGCGTGAGGCTGCGCGCCGCGTCCACGTCAACGGCCGTTCGGCTCTGAAATTGCCGCCGATGCTCGGTCTCGGCTGATCCGCGGGTGGTGGCCAGCCCGCACCGTGGCGCGTTCTGACCCTCAGGCTGCGTGATGGGCGCGTGTGTTGCGCTGTGACACGGCCAGGTAGCCGACGAATCCGATGATCGCGGCCGTCCACGCGAGGGTGACCGGTGCCAATCCGAGGCCGAGTCCACCGCGGGCGTGCCCGAGTGCCATCCAGTCGGCGAGGGAGGCGCCGAGGGGACGGGTGATGACGTACGCGGTCCAGAAGGCGGGCACCGCGTTCAGGGCGCCGAAGCGGTGGGTCAGTGCGGGCTCGCAGATGGCGGCCGCGAAAAGGGCGACCGAGCCCAGGTAGCCGAACCCGACGGTGGCGGTGAGGTCGCCCGCGGCGGTGCCGAGGGCGAATGTGGCGAGGACGGCCGCCCAGTAGAACGTCTCGCGGCGGCGGGTGCGGATGCTGTGGATGGACAGGGTCCGTTCGCTCGCGTACCAGAGGACGAAGACCGCGGCCAGTACGGCAAGGAAGGCCGGCGCCGACACGGCGTACGGTACGCCGAGGCCGACGTGCAGGACGTCGGCTGCCATGGTGCCGAACACGCTGACCATGACGACGGCGGTCCAGTAGGCCCAGGCGACGTACTGACGGAGAGCGAACTGCACGGCGAGGGCGGCCATCAGGGCGAGGCCGCCGAGAGTGACTGCCGGAACCGGACCGAGCAGGCGGGCCAGGAGGTCCGACGCCGTCTCGCCCATGCCGGTGGTCAGCACCTTGACGATCCAGAAGTAGACGGTCACCTCTGGCACCTTGTTCGCCATCCGGCGTACGGGGACGAGGGGCTGGTCGTCGAGGACGTGCTCTGTGGTCATGATCCGCACGTTGGCACGCCGTGCCTGAACACAACCTGAACAGCGCGCCGGAGCGGCGGCACGTAGTACCGGGGTACGACGCGATGGGCGCGGATCAGCCCCCGGTACCACCGAATCGGGGCGTTTTGGTCCCTAGCGTGGTTGGTGAGGCGTCAGGGGCGAAGGACTGGCGCCGGTCTCCGACAGGAAGAAACACGAATGATCGACGCACAGCAGCTGACCAAGAGGTACGGCGAGAAGACTGCCGTCGACGGGCTGGACTTCGCCGTCAGGCCGGGCATGGTGACCGGTTTCCTGGGGCCCAACGGAGCCGGGAAGTCGACGACCATGCGGATGATCATCGGGCTCGATGCTCCGTCGAGCGGCTCCGTCAAGGTCAACGGCCGCCACTACGCCCGGCACGAGGCACCGCTTCAGGAGGTCGGGGCCCTTCTGGAGGCGAAATCGATTCACCCGGGCCGCTCGGCCCACAATCACCTGATGGCGCTCGCACTGACGCATGGGATTCCCCGTTGCCGGGTCGACGAGGTCATCGACCTCGCGGGGCTGGGGAGTGTGGCGAAGAAGCGGGCAGGCGCCTTCTCCCTCGGGATGGGCCAGCGGCTCGGCATCGCGGCGGCACTCCTCGGCGATCCGCAGACCGTGATGCTGGACGAGCCGGTCAACGGGCTGGACCCGGAAGGCGTGCTCTGGATCCGCAACCTGCTGAAGGCGCTCGCTGAGGAGGGCCGGACCGTGTTCGTGTCGTCCCATCTGATGAGCGAGATGGCCCTGGTGGCAGACCATCTCATCATCGTGGGTCGTGGCCGGCTGCTGGCCGACACGACCGTGCGGGACCTCGTCCGCGAGGCGGGCGGCGACATGGTGAAGGTGGCCACGCAGGACCCGGCGAGGCTGCGGGACGTACTGGCCGGTCCCGGTGTCGACGCCACGGGCCGCGCCGGCTCCGAGGAACTTCAGGTGACCGGGCTGACCGCCCGCGAGATCGGCCTGAAGGCGGCCGAGCACGGAATCGCGCTGTTCGAACTGAGTGCGCGGACGGTGTCGTTGGAGGAGGCGTTCATGAACCTGACCAAGGATGCCGTGGAGTACCACGGCTCCACGACCGGCATCGACCTCCTCGCGGCCGACGGGAGGGCGGCATGAGCACCCTCACCGCGACCGTCGAGGCACCCTCGCCCGGCCCCGCCCGCCCCGCCTACCGGGTGACCGGACGGCGCGTGCTGTCCTCCGAGTGGGCCAAGCTGTGGTCGCTGCGCTCGACGTGGATCACTCTGAGCCTCGGACTGCTCTTCCTCGTCGCCTTCGGGCTGATCGCCGCGAGCCGCTACAAGTCCGGCATCGGCTCCGGTCACCTGGACCGGGACTTCGCTGACGCCACGGCCGTGAGCCTGTCTCTCTTCGGCACCAACTTCGCCCAGCTCGCCCTGGGCGTGCTCGGCGTGCTGGTCACGGCGGGGGAGTATTCCACCGGCATGATCCGCTCGACGCTGGCGGCCGTACCGCGCCGGCTGCCGGTGCTGTGGTCCAAGGCGGCCGTGTTCGGGCTGGTCACGCTGGCGGTCGGCACGCTCGGCGCGTTCGTCGCCTTCCTGTTCGGCAGCGGCATCGTCTCCGGCACCCCCGCCGCGATGGGCCTGACGGACGCGGGAGTCCTGCGAAGCCTGCTGGGCGCCGCGCTCTACCTCGGCCTGGTCGGCGTGATCGGCACCGCCCTGGGCGCGCTGCTGCGGTCGGTGGCCGGCGGCATCTCGGTGCTGGTCGCCGCCTTGATGCTGATCCCGGGGCTCGTGTCGCTGCTCCCCAGCTCCTGGCAGGACGACATCAGTCCCTACCTGCCGAGCAACGCGGGCGAGTCGATGTTCGCCCTGACGCACGACACCACCACGCTGTCGCCCACGGCCGGGCTGCTGGTCTTCCTCGCCTGGACGGCACTCGCCCTGGCGGGGGCGGCATACCGGCTCGTGCGCAGCGACGTCTGATCGCATGCACCATGGGCAGGTGACCTCCTTGACGACACCCATGTCCGCCGACGAAGCCAGCGGGATGGGGCCGCTGGTCGCCCGTCTCTCCCGGGGCGGCCAGCGGCTGCGGCAGGCGGACCGGGCACATTCATGGGTACTGGACACCACGGTGGTGATGCTGGTCTTCCTCATGTTCTGCCTGCCGGACCTGTTGCACGGCGGTGCCGGGGACGGCGATGGTCCACGCCGGTTCCGACTCGCCTTCACCTTGCTTCCCCCGGCGGTCACGCTGGCCCTGCAGGCCGGTCTGGTGCTGCCGCTGCTGTGGCGTCGGCGCAGGCCCATGGCGGCCTTCGGCACCATCGCGGCGGTGTTCGCCCTCCAGTGGTCGCTGGGCGCCGCGCTGCGCGCGGACGTTGCCCTGTTCATCGCTCTGTACAGCCTCGCCCTGCACGGGCGGCCGCGGCAGTTGCCGTGGGCCTGCGGGACCATGGCGGCGGGGATGGTGCTGGTCGCGGTACGCGCGTCGGCGGCGGTGTCCGTCTGGGACGCGCTGTTCTTCCTGCTGAGCACCGCGACCGCGGCCCTGGCACTCGGTCTGATGGTACGGACCCGCCGGGCCCAGCTGGCGGGGCTGCGGGAACGCGCGGCCCGCCTGGAGATCGAACGTGACCAGCGCAGCAGGCTCGCGACCGCCACCGAGCGGACGCGGGTCGCCCGCGAGATGCACGACATCGTCGGCCACAACCTGGCCATCATGATCACCCTCGCTGACGCCGGTGTGTATGCCACGGATGCGGCTCCCGAACGTGGCAAAGAGGCCCTGCAGCTCATCGGCGACACAGGCCGGACTGCTCTCGGTGAACTGCGGCGCGTGCTCGGCGTGCTGCGGGAGGCGTCGGACGGCCCTCCCGTCACGCCTGAACTGAGTCCGCAGCCCGATCTCATGGACATCGAGGCGCTGTGCGACGGTGTGCGCACCGCCGGCCTGGACATCGTCTACCGGACCGCCGGCGACCTGGGTGCCTTGGACGGCGGGATGCAGTTGACGGTCTACCGCATCGTTCAGGAAGCCCTCACGAACAGCCTGAAGCACGCCGGGGCCGGCACGCGGGTGAAACTGTCGGTGGTCGTCAAGGATGTCCGGCTGGTCATCCGGGTCCGGGACGACGGCCCGGCGGAACGCCCCGGATCACGGAACGAGGAAGGACACGGACTGGTGGGCATGCGAGAACGAGTGGCGCTCTACGGAGGGAACGTCAGCGCCGGACCCGCGACCGGTGGGGGATGGGCGGTGGAGGCCACCCTCGACATGACGCCCCGGGCCGGTGCCAGGTGACCACAGTGCTCATCGTGGACGACCAGCCGCTCCAGCGCTACGGTTTTCGGGTGCTGCTCGACTCCATCTCCGAGACGGAGGTGGTCGGTGAGGCCGCGCACGGCGCCGAGGCCGTCCGTAAGACCGCCGAGCTGCGTCCCGACGTCGTCCTCATGGACGTACGCATGCCAGGTATGGACGGCATCGAGGCCACCCGCCGGATCACCGCCGCCGGCGGCCGCTCCCGCGTTCTCGTGCTGACCACTTTCGACCTCGACGAATACGTCCACGCCGCCCTCCGGGCCGGAGCCAGCGGCTTCCTCCTCAAGGATGCGCGCCCCGAGGAACTCCTCGCCGGCATCCGCGCCGTCGCCGTCGGCGACGCCGTCATCGCGCCGGCTCTCACCCGCCGACTCCTGGACGAGTACGCCCAGCACGTGCCCGCTCGCCGGAGCGATTCCGAGGAGGACCCGAGACTGGATGCACTCACCGAACGCGAGCGCGAGATCCTCGTCGCCATCGGCAAGGGGTGGACCAACGGTGAGATTGCCACCCGCTTCGTGGTGTCCGAGTCCACCGTCAAGACACACGTGGGCCGCGTCCTGGCCAAGATCGGTGCCCGCGATCGCATCCAGGCCGTGATCCTCGCTTATGACCTCGGGCTCGCCGGCCCCGGTACGGGGTAAGCGGACGGCGAAGGCCGGACCGCCGGCTCCGAGGCATCGCGGAGCGGCACCGTGGCCGTCGTGGCGGGATCTCCCCGAACAGTTCCCGCAGCGCCGGCACGTGCTCCGCGCTCACATCCCGTGGTCCCGCAATGGTCCGACGCGCAGGCCGCGTTGCTCGCAGGTGTCCAGCAGGCGGGGCAGTGCGCCAAGGGTGGTGCGCCAGGAACCGGAGGTCGAGGTGCAGTCGGAGTCGTGAAGCAGGATCGTGCCACCGCCGTCCAGGCCGGCCGTGACGGTGCGGTGGACACTGTCGGGTGTGGCCCTGGCCCGCCAGTCCTCGCCCCAGCAGGTCCACAGCACCGGGGCGACATTTATCCCGGGCGGACGCCCACCGTCGGTGCGTCGGCCGCTGGGTTGACGACTGTTACGTGAGAATCGCCGGCGGCTTCACCCCACCCAAAGACACCGACGAGCAAGACGACACGCGGCCACCACGAATGCCGGGCACCTTGTTCCAGTGCAGTCGAGGGCCAGGGTCGGGTTTAGGCGGAGTTCTGGAGTCTCGCTTCTCAGACCTCTCATAGGTCACAAGGCCCGACCGTGCCACCGGGAACCTGAACGCATCCTGACTGCCGCGTGGCATCACCTGCCCTGCCGGCCCCACACGAGGATCATGCTGCCATGCACACCGACGGCGCGATGGACTGGCTGCGGCGACGACTCGGTAGGGCCGTCGCGGTCTCGTACCTCGCCGCCCTGCTGCTGCCCGGCCCGGGCTTGTGGTTACGTCACCCGCACACGCTGCCCCGCATCGACCTGACCCTGCATGCCGCCTCACTGCTGCTTTCCCTGTTGCTCTTCTCGGCAGGGCTCCAGGTCCCTGTGCACGCGCTGGGACAGTTGCTGCGGCGCCCCTGGGCCCTGTTGGCGGGGCTGGCTCTGCACGTTGCGGCGCCGATAGTGATCATCCCGCTGGTGGCGTTCCTGCTGCGGTGCTCGCCCGACACGGACGGCGGCAGTGGACTGATCACGGCGATGATCCTGATCGTAGCGATGCCTGTGGCGGCCGGGGCGACGGTGTGGACCAGCGAGGGCCACGGCGACCAACCGACCATGGTGGGCCTCGTGATCGCTTCCACCCTGGTCAGCCCGCTCACTGTCCCGGCCGTCGTGAGTGTGCTTGCGCCGCTGCTCAGCACCGGCTACGCGAACGTGCTGGGTGCCGCCGGGCCCACCATGAACGGAGGTTTCGCGCTCACTGGCGTGGTGATGCCGTGCGTAGCGGGCATCGTGGCCCGGCTACTGCTGCCCGAACGCGGACTTGAGCATGCGCTGCACGTCGTTGTGCCGGTGGCCATGGCGGCCTCACTGGTTCTGACGTATACGAATGCCAGCGGCGCCCTCGGCTCCTTCGTGACCCACCCTCGGCTACTGCTATTCGCCGCGGCATTGGTTGTGGCGGCACTCGTCTGCGCGCTCTCTTTCGCGGTGGGCCGGATGGCGGCACGCGTCCTGCGTCTGGACGCGCCCGCCGCCACGTCCCTCACGCTCGCGTGCGGCATGAACAACAGCAGCGCCAGTGCGGTGCTGATCACCACGGCCCTGCCGGACAAACCGTATCTGCTACTGCCCGTGCTGGCGTACGGGCTGTTACAGAAGACGGCCGCGAACCGGGTAGTACGGACGGCGCGTCCTCAGAGCCTGCCCTGCCCGGCGTCGTCCTGAGGGCCGGTCCGTTCCCCGCGCACGGGCAGTAGCGAGAACACCGTCGGCGCGCCGCGGGCCGGCGGGGACGTCTACCGAGGGAGGCAGCGAGGTCGTGGGCGAGCGCGTCGTCAAGATCTCCCGCCCGGGGGTGCTTCGGCCGCCGCGCCAGGGTGGCAAGCGGACATGGCCTACCGATCGGCCGCCCGAGCGGCCCGTAGATCCTCAGCCGTCAGTAGCGACAGAAGCTCGATGTTCTGGGCTGCGAAAGCATCGGAGCCTCCTTGCTCCCGGTCGATCACGCACAGAGCTTCGCCCACCTGAGCGCCCAGGCCCCGCAGGTCCGCGGTCGACAGCTTGGTTCTCGACAGGTCAACATCGGGGTGAGCCTGACCTTGTCGCTCGTGACTCCTCCTCGCCATAAATGACGGGGCTTCTCGCTAAGCCGGTTTGGCCTCGCGACGGGCCAGCCCGGCCCGTAGAACGTTGATGGCTCCCACCGTGTCAGCGTGCGCGAGGTGGCCGCAGCCTACGCAGTGGAACTTCTCCTGGGTGGGCCGGTTCTCCTTCGCGGTGAGCCCGCATGCGGGGCACCGCCTGGAGGTGTTGCGGGGGTCCACAGCGATCACCTCCCGGCCGGCACTCTCAGCCTTGCTCGTCAGGATCGTCAGGAACACCCCCCAACCGGCGTCAGCTATCGAGCGGTTCAGCCCGGCCTTGGCTGCGGCCCCGTTGGACAGGAACACGCCGGCCTGGTCGGGGTCCGGCTTCGGCGCGGGAGTCTTGCTCATGTTGCGGATCTTGAGGTCTTCGTGCGCGATGAAGTCGTGCTCACGGACCAGGCCGAGCGCGGTCTTGTGCGCGTGGTCGAGCCGTTGGCGACGCACCTTGCCGTGCAGGCTGGCGACCTTCTCCACCGCGCGCTGATGGTTGCGCGTGCGCTTGTCCCGGCGGACACGAGGGAACCGGCACAGCGCCCGCTGGGCGGCTTCGAGCTTGTCAGCAGCACACCGGCCGTGGCGGGGATTCTGGACGAAGCCGCCGCCCGAGTCGGCGAGGAAGTTGGCTATGCCCAAGTCGATACCGACGACGCTGCCGGTCGCGGGAAGCGGCTCGGGCCGGTCCTGCTCGGCGGTGAGCACGACGAACCACTTCCGGCCTTCACGCTTCACTGAGATCGTCTTGACCTTGCCGATCACGGCTCGGTGCTGGTTGACCTTGACGTGCCCGACGCCCTGGAGCCGGACGCGGGTAACCGGATCATGCGGAGTGGAATCCCAACGGCAGCCGTCCCCGTCCCTCGGAAACTCAACCACTCGGGCGAGCTTGCCGCCAGGTTGATAGGACCTCGGGGTCCGCGGGGTGACGATGCCTGTGCCGGGAGCGGACGGTT
The DNA here is from genome assembly GCF_026342835.1 of Streptomyces sp. NBC_00154. Lineage (GTDB taxonomy): Bacteria > Actinomycetota > Actinomycetes > Streptomycetales > Streptomycetaceae > Streptomyces. The sequence goes on along the minus strand of NZ_JAPEMI010000002.1, from coordinate 1,698,095 downwards.
CCCGGTGTTGTGGCCACCAGGCAGGGAGCAAGTCATGCATGCACGGCGAAGGACGGTCCTCACGGCAGGCGCGGCGGGCGCCGCGGGGCTGGTGACCGCTTGCGGCTCGTCCGGGGACGAGGACGGGGACGGAGACAGGAGTACGGCCGCGGCACCGGAGACCTCCCGGGCCGCGAAGCCGAGCACCGGGGCAGGTGCAGCGAGCGCCGATGGTTCCGTGCCGGGAGGCGAGGTTCTCGGCAAGGCTTCAGACATTCCGGTCGGAGGGGGCAAGGTCTTCGAGGAGCAGGAGGTCGTGGTGACCCAGCCCAAGGAGGGCGAGTTCAAGGGTTTCTCCGCCGTCTGCACCCATAAGGGGTGCATCGTCGTCTCGGTCAGCGATGGCACCATCAACTGCCCCTGCCACGGCAGTCGGTACCGCATCACAGACGCTGCGGTCGTGGCCGGCCCCGCGCCGCAGCCGCTGGCTGCCGAACGGATCACCGTCACCGGTGACACCATTCGGCTCGGATGACGGGTCTTGGGACTGGCGAGCTCGCATGTCTCCGTATCGCGTACTGCTTCGTTGTCGCTGCCCGATATCACGATGAGTGACGCCCGCAGAGGTCGATGCAGTGGTCTGTCTCAGTAGAGCCATCGGTCGAGAAGCTCCGGCCAGATGAATCCCGCGCAGCCGTCGAAGGCTGCTGGATCGATCTTCCTCCTGCAACACGCTCTAGCTCTGCGCCGGGTCGGCCGGTGCTCGCATGGCTATTCCGACCGGTGGCAGGCGCCCTGTCCGGCACGGTCACCGCGGCCCTGTCGCGGCAGCGCGGCACCGTGGTCCGCTCCGTGGTGCTGCTGGCGTTGGCCTGTGCGTTCGCTGTGTCGACCGGGGTCTTCAACTCCATCCACCAGCAACAGGCCAAGGTTGATGTCGTGCTGACCAACGGGGCCGATGTCACCGTGACCCGGCCGGTGCTCACGGGCGTCGGACACGGCGAAGCTGGCGGCCGTGCCGGGGGTGCGGCATGTGGAGCCGCTTCAGCACCGGTTTGCCTATGTGGGCGCGGATCTGCAGGACCTCTACGGGGTGCGGCCCACGAGCATCGTGGGGGCGGGCCGGCTCCAGAACGGCTACTTCTCCGGTGGTACGGTCCGGTCGCTGGTGGACCGCCTCAGTGCGCGCCCGGACGGGCTGTTGGTCAGCGCCGAGACCGCGCACGACTTCGTGCTGCAGCCGGGAGACAAGGTGCGGCTACGGTTGACCGATGTCCTGACGGGGCAGTTGCGTACGGTTCCGTTCCGCTTCGAGGGCGTCGTCAAGGAGTTCCCGACCGCTCCGAAGGACCGCTTCCTGGTCGCGAACGCCTCGTACATCGCGCGTACGACGGGCAGCGATGCCCCCGGAACGCTGCTGGTTGACACCGGGGCACCGGCCAGCGCCAGGCCGCCGCGAAGGCGAAGCGAGTTCTGGGCCCGAGCGCCCGCGTCACAGACCTGCCCTCGTCGCAGACGGTGGTCGGCTCCAGCCTGACCGCAGTCCATCTCGCCGGCCTCACCCGGGTCGAGCTGGGCTTCGCCCTGGTAATCGGCGCGGGGGCGGGCTGTCTCGTCCTCGCGCTCGGCCTGGCTGGCTTTGTCGGTGACACCCGACTCCATGTGTAGGTCAGTTCTGACTCCGCCCGGGCATCTCACAGCCAAGATCTGTAGGCGAGAAGTGACTCCAGAGCAATACTCAAGGCCTCTGGACCGACCACACACCCACCGCAGATCCCTGGCGGTCACCACCTCGCCTCAGCTCCCGCCGAACCCCTCGGCCGCCAGGGGCCATAACTCATCACGCACACGCTGCCGTTCAGTGATCAACTCGCCATGCTGTGCGTGCCGCATGCTTCCCCAACACCCCACGGGCCGCGAACCGTCGGCCCGCTACAACATCACGAGTTCAACCTCGATAACTCACACCGCCCGAGTTGCACCGATAGCTGGACACACCCGGCTGTGGTGCTAGAAAAACGTGGGACCGTGATTATGATCGCATCGTAGAGACGGTGCCGCGCCCCTCTGCGCAAAGGAAGGACGTTTGTCATGCCACTCGCACGGATCGACCTCGTAGAGGGGAAGTCGGTAGAATACCGCCAGACCATTGCGAACGTCGTGTACGACAAGATGATCGAGCATCTGGGTGTGCCCGAAGATCGCTTCCAGGTCATCACCGAACACAAAATCGAGAACTTCCTCTACGACCCCGACTACCTCGGCATCTACCGGTCCGAGAACTGCGTTTTTATCCAGCTTGATTTCCTTGACGTCGCGAGCCCTGAGCAAAAGGCCGAGTTCTACAAGGCTGTCGTAGACGAACTGCACGAGAAGCTGCACCTACGGCGGGAGGACGTCTTCTTCAACCTGTTCACAGTCGCCCAAGCGGACTGGTCGATGGGTAACGGTGTAGCTACTTATAACAACGGGGTGCCGACTAATCGTCTCGACCCCAACTCGGTCTAGCAGCGACCGGCGAGACAACTACTGAGGTCGAACTTGCGGTTTCGTTTGGTGGCTCAGGTGGGGCCAATGGCTCGGCCAGCTGCGGCTTGCTGCTCGGCGCGGGCGCGGGTGGCGGCCAGCCGGTAGGATTCGGTGCCGGTCTCGATGATGTTGCCGCCGAACGTCAACCGGTCCACGATCGCGGCGCAGAGCCTGGGATCGGTGAACGTCTTCGTCCATCCTCCGAAGGATTCGTTGGAGGCGATCGCCACAGAATTCTTTTCCTCACGCTCCGTCAATACCTGGAACAACAGCTCCGCCCCGCGACGATCAAGCTCCATATAGCCGAGCTCGTCAATACAGAGAAGGTCGACGCGGCCGTAACGGGCGATGGTCTTGGCCAGCAGCTTCTCGTCGGCCGCCTCCACGAGCTCGTTGACGAGCTTGGTGGCCAGCACGTACTTCACCCGGTACTCGTGCATCGCCGCCTCGGTGCCCAACACGATGAGCAGGTGGGACTTGCCGGTTCCGCTGTCGCCGATCAGGCACAGCGGCAGGCCCTTCTTGACCCAGTCACATGAGGCCAGGGCGTGGATGACGGCCGGGTCGATGACGGGGTTGGCGTCGAAGTCGAACTGCCGGATCGATTTCTCGCGCGGAAAGCCAGCCGCCTTGATACGGCGCTCGGAGCGGCGGCGGGCCCGGTCGTCGCATTCGGACAGCAGCAGTTCGGCCAGGAACCCGCGATACGTCATCTGGTCGCGGAGCGCGGCTTCGGCCAGCTCGGGGTACTGGGAGCGAATGGTGGGCAGCCGGAGCATCCGGCACGCCTGGTCCACTGCGGTGTCGGCGGCCTGTTCGGTCAGTCCGCGGTTGCGCTTGGCGGTCACGGTGCCTCTTCCTGGTATGCCTGGCCGTCGGCGGGACGCCGGCGGAATCGCAGCAGCTGGTCGTAGGCGGCCACCGACGGCAGTGGCCTGGGATCGGGCGGCAGCGCGGCCAGGCGCCGCTCGGTCAGCGAAGTCACTGTCGCCCCGCCGTCCCTTCGGCGCCGCGGGATGTCCTGGTCGGCCGGCTGTTGGCCCTGGTCGGCCTCGCCCCACTTGCGGGCCTCCAGGGCAACCGCGTCGGCGGTCAGTGCGCCGGCTCGCAGCGCGGTCGCGATCCCGGCCACCACATGCTCATGGACCATGTGCCGGTGCAGCAGCAGGACCGCGATCAGCGCCCGGGTGCCTTCCGCGTCGCCGTGGGCCTTGCAGGCCGCCTGCCACCAGGCGTCGTGGACCGGGGTGAACTTGCCCGCAGATCTGGCCTGGTCCAGCGCGGTCGCGCCGGGCAGCGCGCCGGGTTTGCGGACCAGGGCCTCCAGGTAGTGGTCCAGCTCCAGGCGGGAGCCGCCCTTGGCGATCAGCCGCTCGTGCCGGGCGACTTCCCTGTGCGCGTCGTAGACCACAAGCTCCGAGGCGTGCAGCACGACCCGCACCCTCCGGCCGATCAGCCGCACCGGCACCGAGTAGTGGTTGGTGCGCACGCTGACCTGGCCGTAGCGGTCCACCCGCAGTGAGGACACCAGTCCGGTCTCGAAGTCCTCCTCGGGCAGCGGGACCAGCAGCGGGCGCTCGACGGCGAACATCTCACCGATGGTCAGCGCCCGCTGCATGATCCGGCGGGCGTCGTCCTCCTCGTCCCAGCGCTCGACCATCGCGTTCAACTCGGCCAGCGAGGCGACCTTCGGGACGGGGACAAAATGGTTCCTGCGGAACCAGCCGATCTGCCCCTCGACGCCGCCCTTCTCGTGGGCGCCCTCGATGCCGGGATTGCAGTAGAAACTCTCGATGGAGAAGTGCGAGCGGAACGCCGTCCAGCGGTCGCTTTCCACCCGGCCCCGGGTGCGGCCCAGCACCTGGCTGACTGCGGCGCGCAGATTGTCGTAGCGGACCTTGCCGCGTGGCACGCCGCCCAGCACCTCCAGTGCGTGGACATGGCCTTCGAGGAACGCTTCCTGCCCGCACGAAGCGAAGATCTTGTGCACGGCTTTCCCGCTGAACGAAAGGCGCAGCGAGAACAGGAACACCTTGGTTGAAACGCCGTTCAGGTGGATCCAGACGTCCCCGAAGTCGACCTCCGCCTCATCGCCGGGTCGGTGGGTCTGCGGCACGAACGCCTGCGGTGGCCCCTGCCCTCCTCGATGCGGATCTCCGGGCGCCGCTGGAAGATGTAGGCGCGGACCATCGAGTAGGTCACGCCCCGGGCGTCGTGCTCATCGATCAGGCGGTCGAAGACCCGTTTGACGGTGTGCCGCTGCTTGCGCGGCGCGTCCAGGTCGTCCCGCAGGATCTGGTCGATCGTCGCCTTGAACGCATCCAGGCGCGAGGCTCGGGGCGGAAGCTGCTTGCGCGGCGCCGGCCACGCCGACTCCAGGGCCATCGCAACCGTCCGGCGGCCCACCCCGTACTTGGCCGACAAAGCCCTGCTGGACAGCCCTTCGACCCGAGCGTCATGGCGTATCGCCGCGTACAACTCGACCTTCGAAACGGCCACTTGAGCCACCCAGCGCTAGCCGATGCACCCCGATACTCCCACCACAAGCCCCCCGGTGGAGTCAAAACTCACCGACATCAACGCTCCACCGACAGCACTGGAGTCAGAACCCACCAACAGCTGGCCTCGACTCTCACCGACAAAGCCAGCCTGGCCGAGCGCCGTCGCACCAACTCGCACAGCTATTCGTGGACATGCCCGCTCCCGAAGGATGCTGCCGCAACTGCACGTTGAGACAAGGGAGGCCCGGTTGGGGCCAGTAGTCGATGGGATGCCCCCTGAGAAGCGTCCGCCGCCCCAGGCCTCCAGCACCTCCCATAAAAGAACACTCGTTCTTGACTGGACGTTCTTAAATCACATACGGTCATACCCATGGGACGACCACGCACCTTTGACACCGATCAGGCCGTCAGTACCGCGGCCACTCTCTTCGCCGCCCACGGCTACGAGGGCACCTCGGTGGACGACCTGGTCACAGCCACCGGCATCCACCGAGGCAGTCTCTACAAAGTCTTCGGCTCCAAACGGAACCTGCATCTGACCGCCCTCCGCAACCACCTCGACCACGAGATCCACCCCGCCGCCGCCGCCGTCGCCACCCTCACCGACCCCGCGCAGGCACTGACAACAGCCATCGCCTCGTACGACAACGGCCCAGCGGCCGGACTCCTCCTCCTCGCCGCCGCCGAACGCGCCCCCCACGATCCGGAGGTTGCCGCGCTGGTCGCGGAAGGCTTCGCTGCGCTGGAGGACGCCCTGCGCCCCTCTCACGGTGAGGCCGCCCCTCAACTCGCCTCCACCGTCCTCGGTGCCCGCCTGCGCCTGCGCGCCCAACCCACCGCCCCCAAGGAGTACTGACATGGCCCTGATCTCCATCGACCGTGAACGCGGCCTGCTGACCGCCGAAATCCAGGGTCTCGACAAGCTCTGGAGCCTCAAGAGCCGCCTGGAAATCCCCCTCGCCCACGTGCGTGGCGCCACCCACGACCCCGGCATCACCCGCGAACGGAAAGGCATCCGCGTCGGTGGCACCAACCTCCCCGGTGTGATCACGGCCGGCCGCTTCCTCCACAACGGTGAGCGCCTCTTCTGGGACGTCAAGAACCCGGACAAGGCGGTCGTCATTGAACTCGCCGACGCCGAAAGCTACGACCGCCTCGTCATCGAGGTCGACGATCCCCGCGCCACCGTGGCCCTCATCGAACAGTCCATCGCCCGGGGCTGAAGCATGGCGTCCGGCTTGGACGCTATTCTGGCTGCCCTGTACGTGTTCATCGACGACCATGTGCCGCCTTGTCGCCGGATCCGTCCGACCGCCGAAGCTGTCGGCCGCGGAACTGCTGCGCCTGGCCGTGGCGCAGGCACTCCTTGGCTTCCCAGCTCGGCCGCCTGGTCCGCAAGGTCGCACCGCCAATCATCACGGTGGGGTCAGCCGCGCTTGCTGGCTGTGACCAGCGCGTTCGCATAACAGGCGAGGTTGGGAGACCGGCAGTGAGCACTGGTGCATCTGCGGGAGCCCCATCCAACGGAAACGAACGTCTTGGCCAGGCCGACTCGCTGGGTCGGTCGGACTGCCGGGCGGGACCAGGTCAACGCCCCCGGGCCCCGACGAGGGCGCCCGGGGGGCGTGTGCTGCTGCAGGTGCGGGGCACCGGCGGTCCCGGCCAGGGACTTGGTTATGCGAACTGGCCGGGCTGGTAGCCGCCGGCAGGCTGCTGGACGATGACGTTCCCGCGGTTGAAGGCGTTGATGAGGGCGATGGTGCACACCAGGGTGGCGAGTTGTTCCTCGTCGTAGTGCTTGGCGGCGGTCGCCCAGGCTTCGTCCGTGACGCCGCCGGCTGCGTCGGCGATGCGGGTGCCCTGCTCCGTCAACTCCAGGGCGGCGCGCTCGGCGTCCGTGAACACCGTGGCCTCGCGCCAGGCCGCGACCAGGTTGAGACGCGTCGAGGTCTCCCCGGCGTGCGCGGCGTCCTTGGTGTGCATGTCGGTGCAGAAGCCGCAGCCATTGATCTGGCTGGCGCGGAGCTTCACCAGTTCCTGTGTCGCGACCGGCAGGGTCGAGTCCGCGAGCGCCTTGCCCGCAGCAACGATGTGCTTCCCGAACTTGGCTGCGACCGGGCTGGCGAAGAGGTTCAACCGAGCTTCCATGGTGCACTCCCGTTGTCGTTGTTGGTGGCGGCACCTCTTGGACGGAACGGCTCCAGCAAGTTGTGACATGGACGAATGTGACCTGCGTCTCCCCTCCCCCGCCCCGGCAGGGACCATCCAGGACGGCGTAGTGGTCGGGCCGTCGCGGGGGAAGGTCCTGAGCCCGAGACGGGTCGACGCCGTCGTCATGTTCGCCACACAACGGGTGCTCGACCCCATCCCGCGTGCCCAGGACTCGGTCCCGCGCACCGGGGCGGAGTCGAGCCCGCTGATGATGATGTCGAGACGGTGCCCGTGAGCTAGACGTCCCAGGGCGGGTCCTGTGGAGTGCCCAGTCCTTCGAGTGGGTCGGTCTGGGTTGGGCAGTACGGTCCCTCTCCGGTGGACGCGATCACCATTCGCTCCCTGGCGTGGGCGGATTCAAGTCCGTGTGCACCACGCCCCGTGACGGGCGGCGGGCGTTCCCGCCCGCCCGCGCCGCCCGTCACGTCAGGCCCCTGCCGGAACCGTTCCCGCTGGTCCGGAGTCCACGGTCTGCGCCGTGCCCGGGGTGGCCTCCGGCGCCGTGGCCACAGGGGCTGTCCCGGGCTTCGTGCGAATCCGGTCATTACGGCCGCCGCCCCGCACCAGCAGAACGCTCAGCGCGGCCAGGAAACCGACGACCGTCAGGCCCGCCAGTCCACCCTTGGTCGAACCCGTCGCGTCCTCGATCAGTCCGAAGGCCGTCGGCGCGACGAAGCCACCGAGGTTGCCGATGGAGTTGATGAGCGCGATGCCCGGCGCCGCAGCCCGTGCGTCGAGGTAGCTCTGGGGGATCGTCCAGAAGATCGGCGAGGCGGGCTTGAAACCGACGGCGGCGATACACAGAGCGCCAAGCCCGACCCACGGCGACACGAACACGGCGAGCAGGGTGCCGCAGCCGCCGATGACCAGCAGAGTCACCAGGATCGGACGCCTCTTGCCGATGCGGTCCGAGATCCGCCCGCTCACGTACACGGCGACGATCGCGCACAGCCACGGCACCGCCGTCAGCAACCCGACCTGGAACTCGCTCAGCCCGCCGATGTCGTCCACGATCGACGGCAGCCAGAACGTCACCGCGTACAGGGCGACGTTGATAGCGAAGTAGATCCACAGGAACAGCAGCATCTGCGGGTCGGCGAGCAGCTTCCACCGCGACACCTGCGTGGTCGCGCGCTCCCCGGCGCGCTCCGCCTGCTCGGCGTCGATGACGGCGACGAGCCCGCGCTTCTCCTCGTCCGTCAGCCACGTGGCCTGCTCGATACCGGAGTCGAGGAACCGGTAGACGACAAATCCCAGCACCACCGAGAAGACGCCCTCGATGAAGAACATCCACTGCCAGCCGGAGTGCCCCCACAGGCCGTGCATTTCGAGCAGCGCACCGGAGATCGGCCCGACGATGACGGTCGCCGTGCCCGAGCCCATCAAGAATATGGACGTGGCCCGCCCTCGGTGGGAGTCCGGCAGCCAACGTGAGAAGTAGTAGATGACGGCCGGGAAGAACCCGGCCTCCGCGACTCCGAGCAGGAATCGCAGCGCGTAGAACATCTCCGCACTCGACACGAAGGCCATCGCGGTGGCCACGAGGCCCCAGGTGATCATGATCCGAGTGAGCCAGATCTTCGCTCCGAAGCGCTCCATCATCATGTTGGAGGGCACTTCGAAAATGGCGTACGCGATGAAGAAGATCCCGGCGCCGAGCCCGAACGCTGCGGCGGACAGCCCGACGTCCGCGCGGAGTTGGTCCTGGGCGAAGCCGAGATTCACGCGGTCCATGTAGTTCGCGACGAACATCACGAAGAAGAGGGGGACGACGCGCCGGAAGATCTTACGGATGGCGGACTGAACGGCGGGCGGGTGCTCAACAGCGGGGACTTGTGCTGGTGGTACTGCGGACACGAGCGGCTCCGATCGTGGGCAGGGAGGGGAGAGAGGGGTGAGCGGGACCGGGTCGCACGCACTTCCGGTCCCGCGGTGGGAGTTACCAGCGAGGTACGGTCGGCGTGACCCACTCCGGGTCGGCGATCCGCATCGCGGCCGCGTCGTCGCGGTCCCGCAGGCGGCCGTCGTCGTCGAGCCACCGCTGGTGCAGGAACGCCAGCTTGTCGCGGTCGAGTTCGACGCCGAGACCGGGCGCGTCGGACACCTTGACCGACCCGTCTTCGAAGGTGAGGCGTTCGGTGAGCACGTCCTCGGACTGCCAGGGGTAGTGGGAGTCACAGGCGTGGTGGAGGTTCGGCACGGTCGACGCGACATGAGTCATCGCGGCAAGGCTGATTCCCAGATGGGTGTTGGAGTGCATCGAAACCCCGACGCCGAACGTGCGGCACATGGCGGCAAGTTCACGGGTGTTGCGCAGCCCGCCCCAGTAGTGGTGGTCGGACAGTACGACCTGTACGGCCCCCTGGGTGAAAGCCTCCTGGATCTCGGCGAAGGTGGTCACGCACATGTTGGTGGCGAGCGGCACGTCCGTCTTCGCGGCGACCTCAGCCATGGCCGGCGTACCGAGCGCCGGGTCCTCCAGATATTCGAGTACGTCGCCCAGTTCCTGAGCGACCTTCAGCGACGTCTCCACGGACCAGGCCCCGTTGGGGTCGAGCCGCAAAGGATGCCCGGGAAAGGCCTCGGCGAGCGCCCGTACGGCGGCGATCTCCTCTTCCGGTGCGAAGACACCACCCTTGAGCTTGAACGAGGTGAACCCGTACCGCTCGGTGAACTTCCGTGCCTGCTCAACGACGCCGGCCGGATCGACGGCGGCCCCCCAGTCGTCCTTCTCGGAGGCGACCCCCGCCGGGTGGTCGGCCCACTTGTAGAAGAGATAGGCGCTGTACTCCACCGCGTCCCGCAGCTTGCCACCGAGCAGCGCGTGCACGGGCAGCCCGAGCGCCTTACCGAGCGCATCAAGACAGGCGACCTCGAAGCCGGACACCACAGACAACCGCAACTTGTCGGCGGTCTGCACCCCCCGCAGCCCACCCACGTCGACCTGGTTCTCGACCCGTCCCCGATCGACGGAAACCTCGTCCGCCACGACGAACAGCGCATTGAGATCGGAGACTTGACGCCCGACGAGCTTGTCGGCGAAGGGCCGGGCGAGCTCCAGATACTTGCTGTCGCCGTATGTCTCCCCCACCCCCGTCACGCCACCCGCCGTGACGACCTCCACGATCAGTCGCGGCGTGTACGGCTGGTGCACGCCCTGGGTGTTGAGCAGCGGCGGGTCGGCGACCAGGATCGGGGTCAGCCGAACCTCGGTGATGGTCAGATCGCGAGTCACCGGGCGGCTCCTACGGGGGTGAGGGCGGACACGAGGTCGAGGCCGACGGCAAGCAGGCGTTCCAGGTCGGCGAGGTCGGTGGCCGAGGGATCGATGAGCGGGGCGCGTACGGGCCCGACGGGACGCCCGCGCAGCCGGGCAGCGGCCTTCACGAGGGAGACGGCGTATCCGGGCTGCCGGTCCCGGAGTTCGACGAGCGGGATGTAGAACTCCCGCAGCAGCCGATCCATCACACCGTCGTCGCCCCGCCTACGGGCCTCGAAGAAGGCATCGGCGATCTCGGGTGCGAAGGCGTGGACGGCCGACGAATACGCAGGCACTCCGACCGTGGTGTACGCGCGGGCCTGGATCTCCGCGGTGGCAGCCCCGTTGAAGAACAGGAAACCGTCGGGCGCGGCGAGTGTGAGGCGCTGCAGCCGGTCGAGGTCACTGTGCCCGTCCTTGAGCCCGATGACCCCGGGAATCCGGGCAATCCGCATCAACGACTCTACGTTGAAGGTGACTTGATCGCGCTGGTACGCGATGAGCGGCAGTGGGGTCCGCGCCGCCAGGTGCTCCAGCTGCGCGACGAGTCCGTCCTGCGGCGCGGCGACGAGGTAGTGCGGCAGCACGAGCAGAGCATCGGCCCCGGCCTCCTCGGCGATCCGCGCGAACCTGGCGGCCTGGGCCCATCCGTACCCGACGCCGGCCACGACGGGCACCCTCCCCGCCGCCGCTTCCACCGCGGCGGTGACGACGTCCCGGTACTCGTCCTCGTCCAGGGAGAAGAACTCCCCCGTGCCGCAGGCGGGAAAGACGGCGCCGGGGCCGGCGTCGATCTGTGCAGCCACGTACGCACGGAATCCATCCAGGTCGAGGGAGCCGTCGTCGTGGAAGCTGGTGAGCGGGAACGACAGCACGCCGTTCGCCATCCCGCTCCGCAGCCGCCCGACGACGGCCTCCGTTTCCGTGTCCGTGCTCATTCCTGCCGAACCCCATCTCCGTATGTAGACATCATCTACGTATGAAGATGAAGGTTAGATACGCAAACACGGACCGTCAATGGTTCGGTGGCCCTCGCTTACGATCAGCACATGCCGGACCCCATGAACACGGACGAGGAGCGTGGAGTGCGCGAGGTGAAGTCCGCCGCGCGCACCGTCGAGCTGCTGGAGGTACTGGCGGAGCGCGGCGATCGCCCCGCCCGACTCCAGGAACTCGCGGCCGAACTCCAGGTCCCCCGCAGCTCGATGTACGCCCTGCTCCAGACCCTGATAAGCCGGGGCTGGGTCCGCACGGACATGACAGGCTCCCTCTACGGCATCGGGATCCACGCCCTGCTCACGGGCACGAGCTACCTGGACTCCGACCCCCGCGTCCGGGCCGTACGCCCGTATCTCGACGAGGCGTCGGAGGCACTCGGCGAGACGATCCACATGGGCCGCCTCGACGGCGGAGACGTGGCGTACCTGGCAACACGCGAATCACACGAGTACCTACGCACGATCAGCCGGGTCGGCCGCCGCCTCCCGGCCCACGCGGGCGCGCTGGGCAAGGCACTCCTGGCCGAACGCCCGGACTCCACGCTCCCCGAGGGCCCGTACACGCCGGCCACACCCAACACCCACACAGACCGCGACACCCTGGCAGCCGACCTCGAGGCAACCCGCGCCCGCGGCTACTCCATCGACCGCGAGGAAGGCGTCCTCGGCATCATCGGCTTCGGCTTCGCCCTCCGTTACGACGCCCCCGCCCAGGACGCCATCAGCTGCTCGGTCCCCGTGGCCCGGCTCACCCCCGCCCACGAGTCCCAGATCATCAGGGTCATGCGCGAAATCCGCACAAAGATCGAGGCGACGACGCCAGGCGGAGCGGGCGCTCCGCACTGGCGCTGACCCCGTCCCGGGGAGCGCCCTGAGGCTGCCATATCGAGTTGAGCCGCTGGGAAAGGATCTTCAGGATTCCCGTGCAGGAGTCCCGCCACAGGCTCGCCCGCGACATCTGCCACCGCGAGCGCGGGCAGATCATGCAGGCGTGCCGTGACGCCCCCGGCGGCAGCTCCTGCCGCACCAGGGGCGAGACGACCGCTATGAAGTACCACCCCCGCGCTTCGTCCTCGTGCCCACGCTGCGCGAGGAACTCGAGGTGCCGGTGCCCGCCGACCGCGGCCCGGGCCGGACGTGGAAGCCCCCGCTCGCCGTGGTCCCGGCGCCGCGAACCTTGCGGGCGGTGCGGAGCCAACCAACAGCAGCTCACAACCCCCTGACCACTGAGCCGCCGCTAAGAGTTCCCCACGGGCGGCCAATTACGGAAGCGACCCGGAGAGAGTGCTTCAGGGTCCTCCTGTCAGTACCTTCCTGCTCGGGCCAGGGCGTTGTCGGCCTGGGCGGCAAGTGCGGCGACGAGATCGGCTGCGGGTGGCAGGTCGTCGATGAGGTCGACACCCTCGCCGGCCCACACCGGCAGCGGTGGCACATCGCCTCGTGCCACATCGACCTGGTAGGCATGGCGAGCCTGGGAATCCTCGGCAAGTTCCGCCTCCCGGCCCCGCCAGCGGTCGAGGTAAGGATGGCCGAGGGTCCGAGCCGTGTACTTCGCCGTCTGCCATCGGGCCCCCTGGCGATGTCAAGGACGCCGCTGCGTTCCGTATCCTCCCCGCGCCCGTGGACGATCGCCTCGGCGATCGAGGGATCGACCAGCGCTTCGGCCGTGGCCTGGAATCGGGTGCCGATAAGCGCCCCTGCGGCCCCCAGCGCCAAGGCGGCGGCCACGCCACGACCGTCAGCGATCCCACCGGCCGCCAGCACCGGCACCGGTGCCGCCAAGTCCACCACGACGGGCACGAACGGCAACGTGGCCCTCCCGCGCCGGGCCCCGTGCCCGCCGCCCTCGCTCCCCTGCGCCACGATGACATCGGCCCCCAGATCCACCGCCCTCTGGGCCTCCTCCAGATCGGTGACCTGAACGATCACCGCCGCACCAGCTGCGCGGATCCGTTCAACGAAAGGGCTCGGATCTCCGAAGGACAGCATCACAGCCCCCGGGCCGTACTCCAGCGCGTGCTCGACCGCGCTGACACCGGCCGCCCAGCTAAGCCTCGATCCACCGACGTGCTCTGAAGATGATCTCTTGATCGTTTTGTGAGCTGGTTTCGGTCGGTGGTCGTGGATGGGCAGGTTGTTTCTGCTGGTCTGCCCAGCTTTTCCACGGGTTCGGTTCCGGTCGGGCCCTGGCGGGCGGGGTGGTCAGAGGGATCAGGCCGGTGCGGGTGGGTCGTGGACGGTGTCGAAGAGGTGTGTCCAGGCTTGCTCCCAGAGCCAGTTGTGTGGCAGGTGCAGGGTGATGCGTCGCGCGGATCGCGCGATCCGGGCCGGGACCTGGACCAGGTGGCTGCGGAGGGTGGCGGTGGTGGCCTTGGTATGGAACGCGGAGGCCAGGGAACCTGCGGCCCGCAGCAGGTTGTAGGTCATCGCCCACAGGGTCAGCCAGGCCGCGTTGGCGTGGAAGTGCCCGGACGGCAGATGGGCCAGGGCACCGGCCTTGCTGTCCGCGATGACCTGCTCGACCACCGCATGGTGGCGGTGTTCCCGCTCGGCCCGCAGCGTTGCGGCAGGCTGATCGGTGAAGAAGGGGTGGTAGCGCCGGACGGGAAACAACTCGCCCTGCTCGCCCACGACTGCGGGTTTGGCCAGGTCACGGACCCGACGCACGATCAGCCGCGCGGTGACCCGCTCCGCTTTCTTTCGGCTCGCGAACGCGGTGTATTCGGGTATCTCGGCCACTTCGGCGTCCGAGATGAGTTCACCGGTCTCGGGGTCGGGCACCGCGGTCGGGTAACTGATCTGCTGCCAGGCGTCGTTGGGGATGCCGAGGACGGCCCGCTTGATGGAGGGGTTCATCCCGGTGGTGATCGAGAAGTGGGCTCCGGCCCGGTGGCAGGCGGCGATTACCCCGGCGTTGTAGAACTGCGAGTCGGCCCGCAGGATGCGCAGGCCAGTGCAGCCGGCCTCGACGGCGGTGGCCAGGGCCTCGCTCACGAATTTCGAGGCGCCTCGGGCGTCTGCTGCTTTGCCGCGTCGCATCCGCACCCCGGCGATCACCGGCCGTGCGTGCGGGGTGCAGACCGTGGCGAGGAGGGGGTGCAGGGTGCGGATGCCCTTGAACCGGCCGTACTCGGCGCCCTGCTTGGTCCGGCCGTAGACGCGTTTGTGGGTGGAATCGACATCGATGAACGCCTTCTCTCCAGAGCCGGGCAGCAGTGGAGTGTGCGCGGCCAGCGCGGCCAGGAATCTGCGGTGCGCAGCATGGAGTTGGAGGGCGTGACCGTGGGTGAACGCGCGAAGGAAGGTGCCCAGCGTGGACGGGGCGCGAATACCGCCGAACAGCGTCGGCATCGCCCCGTGCCGCAGCACGCGGAGGTCGTCGATACTGTCCGCGCCCGCCGCCATGCCGGCCACGATGCTGCTGATCTTGGAGTCCGCCGCAGCCCCCGCGCCGTTCGTCGTCCCGGTGAGCTTCACCTTCTGCGTCACCAGGTCCGACAGCCAACACCGTTCGGCCAGCCGCATCACCGGAACCAGCCCGGCATGCGCAACCAGGTTCGGGTCATCGAACACAGCGGACACCGCACGTGGCGGCGTGGAAGAATGCATCCCGGAGATGCACCTCCGAACTGGTTGAGTAGAAGCCTAGAGAACTCCTATTTTCCCAGGTCAGAGTGCATCTCCACTTTCATGTCCAGGCCCTGGACGAACCATCACCCGGTGGATCGAGGCTAAGGAAACCAACTCCCCACGGCCGCCCGCCTCCGGCAACGATCGGCAGCTCACGGGCCAGCCAATCCCGGTCTTCCCCGTACCCGCCGCCCAGCAACCGTTCCTAGCCAGTGTGCATGAGTGAGTCCTGGACCCACTGCTGCGTACTGGGCGCATCCCGAACGGTGTTGGATGCACTGGTCCCCCGCTTTCGCTTCCCGCTCGGCGACGGCCCTCCGGGGAGCCGGTCCGTGGTGGGTGGGCGGGTTCCCTCACGCCCCCGGTCACCTGGTCCGGCCTGGGCGGTCCGATGCCCCGCACGATCACTCCGGTCGTGTGGGGGCGGTGCCGTCCGACGCCGGACCGGGTGGCCGAGGGCGCGTCTCCCGATCGCGATGCCCGCGGCATCGTGACGGGACATCTTTCGGCGTGGGGAGGTCAGTGGTTTCTGCCAGTGCTGGGCTCCCCACAGGCTGGTGTAGGCAGGGTCGACCGCGACAATCGCAAGACCCTGTTCGGCGGCCATCGAGACCAGCCGGGCCTTGAGTTTCCCGGTGGGGATGCCGGAGATGAGCTGCCGGAACCGCTTGCGGCGGCCGTGCTTCTCGCGGGTCTTCTCGGTGGTGAAGTCGAGGTCTTCGATGCCAATCGCGGTGACACCGACCCGCACCGTCCAGTTGATCAACCGGGTCAGCGCATGTCGGATCTGTGCGTCTCGGCGGCTGGCCGAACCGGACAAGTCGTAGGGGAAGCGGTGCGGCCCGCCGATGGGGTTGCCGTGCCGGTCGAGGTGGTAGGCGGCGAAGTGGTCGGCGTTGGTGTCGACGCCGACCATGCCCCGGGCTCGAGCGGTGGCGAGCGGGACCGTCTTGACGACAGGGCGTTGCCAGGATGCGGTGAGGTACCAGTGGCCACGGTCCACGTCGAGGTGGATGCGGTAGGCGACGGCCCGGTTCGCGGTGACGCGGTCGCCCCACTCCACGCCCCGGTGCGCGAACCCGATACGGGCGGTGAGGATGTACCGGCCGTGCCGGGTGTTGGCCAGGTGCGCAAGCGGGACGGGCAGCTTGATGGACACTTCGCCGTCCGGGGTGACGCGGATCGTCTCGTTCCCGAACCGCTTCCCCGACTCACCATCGGCAGCGAGGAACCAGCGTTCCGCCTCCCACCGTTCCCGCCACTGCTCCTCGGTGAGACGGGCCTCGGTGAGGTGGTGGCGGGTGTTCAGGAGACGCTTGCCACCCCGCACCACCCGCACCCGCCCGGCCTGCCACTCGGCAACAGCAGCGGCGTGCCGCGCCTCCAGCATCGCGAGGCGGCGGGACTTGCGGAACCACTCGCTCTTCGACCGGTAACCACCCGCAACGCGCCTGGTGCCCTTCTCCCCGAGCGGGAGGGACAGCCGGTGCCGCAACGTCCTGATCCCGGCATCCAGATTCCGGATATACGCCGCCTGGCAACGGCGAGCCAGCGCCCACTGATCGTGAGTGGCCTTCGTGATCGCACCCGCGATCCGCGACGACGACACCCCGGTCAGCTCCCGCTTACGCGACGCCCAGGTGTCCGCACCGTGCTCCAGACCATCCGCACAGCGGGCCTTGAGATCACGGGAAGCAAGCGCACCCTGCTGCGCACCGACCGCACGCAACACCCTCTCGTCCTGGAACGTGAGGTGTTTGAGGCGGTCCCGGACCGCCACCCCGCAAGGCCCGGACACCACGAACGAGGCCGTCAGCTCCCGTAAACCACCCACCACATCACCCCCCTCAAGGCCGGTCACCCGCCACCCGGTCAACGAACATCAGCCGCCAAGGTCACCCATTCGGCTCCAGAACCCCCGTTCCCACCCCCGCGAACCCACCGGCAGAACTCACTCCCGCTCACCACTACTCACTTCAGCTCAGCAAACCGACAGCAGCTCACAACCCCAACCCACCGCCGCGGGAGACCGCCGCCAGCTCGCCACCGGCCGCCCCGCCCATGGGCGCCAACGTAATCGGATGCTGCACACCGAACAACTTCGTGAACGCCGTCGACAATGCCATGGCTGACATCATCGCCCCTCCCGGCCCTCTGCGGGCATGATCCAGGACGCCCTGTCGCACAGCGCACCCTGAACTTGCCGTGACAACGCACGGCTGAAGACCGCACCCGACCTCACCGCTCCGGCACCGGCGGATTCCCTGCGGCAGCCCACCTCCCGCAGTCAGCCCTGCGTCAGTCGTCCGCGATAGCCCACCGCGTTGGCGTTGAAGAAGAAGATGAACACGCTGCGCACAGTCACCCAGCTTCGTTCTGATCGCAGTTGCCTCGCGCATCGTGTTCCGCGAGCCCCTCATCCGAGTCTTGGGCTTCAGGATCGGCCGGATCACCGCTGGCGTCCTGTTCATCGAAGTAGTACTTCACGGCCGACGCCGACGGGAAGTCCGAAGGCAGCAGGCTCCACGCATCAGAACCCGCTTCCGGTGGGTACCGCGCACGACCTGGCCGAAGCAGGTGTCTACGTGAGCATCTCGGCATTACGGGTCAGCCAATGCAGATCGTTCGCCCGGGCTTCGGGGCTCGTCCGGGGATCGAGGATGCGACTGAGAAAGTCGGCGATGTCATCCAGATTGCGCTCCTGACCATAGAACGACAGAAGCTCCTCGTTGACCTGGAGCGGCCCGTAACCCTGACGAAAAAGCGCCTCCCGGCGGGGCTTGACCGGATGGTCACCGAAGCCCTGTCCAAGGACGAACATCAGGTCGCGCTCGCGCGGCGCCATGATCGGTGCATCCCAGTCGACGACATGTAGAGGGCCATTACCGTCGGCGATCAGGTTGCCCGGATGGACGTCGGCATGGCAGATGACATGCGGACCGGCCCCGACCTTGGCGGTGAGCTCGCAGACCGTCTCGCACAGCCTTGTGACCGCGGCACCATACCGCCGCCAGAAGGCGCCGAGCACGTTACTCACCGCTGCCTCGGCGGTACGTGCGTACACCCTAGCCGGTGCGGTCGTCGCATAGCTCTCCGCGGGCAGGACCGACTCGATCCGTGGGCTGGGCACAGTGCTGTGCAGCTTGCCCAGGAACTCCCCGTACTCGATCCACTGTCGGTCGGTCAGGCCGCGGCTCCACAGGTTCCCGCCGGCGTGAAACGGATACAGGAGCATGCGATAGTCACCCATGGCATGACCCGCTTCGCCGGACCGCGTGCTGATCGGTGCCACCACGTGGGTCAGGCCCTGCTCGCGCAGATATTGCGGCAACGACACGGCCGCCGACGCGAACTCCCCGCGCCGCACTTTCAGGAAGTAGCCATCACCACCAGTGGTGTTGATCCGGTACGCCCACGCCTGCCCGTCCAAACCGATCGGCAGGAACACGAGTTCAACACCGTCCAGGCCCCACGCCTGGGCCACTTCTTCGGCCCATGACCGTTCGTCGATGGGGGGCTTGTCGATCACGGCCATCAGCATTCCAGAGCCTCGCCCGGCCTGACCATCAGGTTTCGCTCGGCGGCGCCCTCCATGTAGTCCACAAACAGCGTGATACTGCGATCCCTGCGCGCCACGGCCCGCCCCAGCCCGGGCGACGTGCCACGCACCCTCGAAGCGACCCCTCACTCCTCTGAAGCCCCGGGTCGCCTCGAACCCGACTGGAAGCCTCGTCAGGGGGCGACGACCACCCGGCCGATGACCGGGAGGTGGTCCGAAGCCGTGGGGTCGGCGTGCAGGACGCGGGTGACCACCGGCTTGACCTCGTCCGTGGTGTAGATGTCGTCGATCCGCTCGGTCGGGCCCTCGGCGGGAAAGGTCATCCCGTCCCCGTGACCGGCCTTTGTCCATGCGTCGGTGTAGCTGGTCTGCAATGGCTGGGACTCGGGCGCGGACGGGACCGCATTGAAGTCGCCCACGAGGATCGACGGATCGGTGTCACCTATCAGGTCGACGAGCTGCGGGGCCTGGTGGAGACGGTCGGTCTGCGAGCTGGCGGCAAGGTGGGTGCAGTAGAAGTGCACGGCCTTCCCGCGGACGTCGAGCGTGGCGTGCAGCAGCCCGCGTTGCTCCTGACCGGGCGACTTGTACAGCCAGGTGTTGTCCCATTCGGTGATGGGGTACCGGGAGAGGATCGCGGTGCCGTACTGGATCCGGTGCCCGCCGGGTGTCGGTGGGTTGTTGTCGATGTTGGCGCCGAACACCACGTGGTATCCCAGCATGGCGGCCAGCTCGGCGGGCTGGTCGGCCCAATTGCTGCGCCCGGAGTAGTGGTTGTCGACCTCCTGCAGCCCGACCACGTCGGCGCCGCTTTCCTTGACGACGTCGGCGATCCGCTGGAGGTCGAGTACATCATCGGTGCCCTGGGCGTGGTGGATGTTGAACGTCATCACGTCCAGCACGCGGGCACCGGTGCCTTCGGCGGCCGAGGCCTGGGCGATCCCCGTGGTGGCGAGCACGGAGACGACGGCGAGTGCGGACAAGGTACGGCGCAGCATGGTGTGGTCCTCCTGCGACAGGTATCAAGACGATCACGATCATGATCCGGCCCCTTGGCGGATTCGTGGCCGGAGGGTCAAGAGTTGGTCCCGTCCCAATGTTGGGCACCAGACGCGCAGCCGGGGCCTGACGGGACGCCGGCGCCGTCCGGTTGTGCGCGCCCGCCCGACCGTGGCGCTACCGGGTTCGGCCACTGGCCGATGACAGCGGGCTGCCTCCGCGTGATGGACCGACTCTGCAGTGCCGGGAATGTCGCTCGTGCGGGCAAGTCCACACGGAGAGGCCACGGTTGCACGGGCCGCCCCCGAGAATGACCCTCATTTCCACTGATGGCGACCGCACGTGCACGACGGCCGCCGGGCACAACACCTCGTCGGGACCGCGGAGTTGTTGGGGAGGCATTCCCTGTGAGGTTGGTCGGTCTTCGTTTGATGACCATGAGCACCGGCGAGGGTGGGGGTCATGCGTATACGTCAATTTGCACTCATCAGTGCGGCAGTTGCCCTCGGCCTTGGCACGCTTACTTCTGCCGCGGACGCCAACGACCACGCCCCGGTCCGGATGAACCAGATCCAAATGCTGGGTACGCACAACAGCTACCACCGCGAAGTGTCCTTCGCTGAGAAGAAGATTCAGGGCGAATCCGACCCCGACAATCTGTGGTACTCGCACGCTTCGCTGCCGGTGCAACTCGACCAGCAGCCGGTGCGCCAGCTCGAACTCGACGTGATGCCCGACAGTGACCGGGGTGGGCTGTACACCAACCCGCTGATCCGGCAGAAGGCAGGGCTCCCTCCGCTCGACGACCCCGACCTCGCGGGACCCGGCCTCAAGGTCATGCACTGGGCCGACCACGACTACAACACGACGTGTTCGACGCTGGTGAAGTGCCTGCGGCAGGTGAAGACGTGGTCGGACGCGAATCCGAACCATGTGCCGATCCCGATCCTGCTCGAGCTCAAGGCGACGGACCCGAAAATGGAGCAACTCGGGGGCCCGAAAAGCCCGCCTTGGGATGTGAAGCAGTTCGACCGGCTCGACACCGAGATCCGCTCGGTGTTCGACGCGGACGAGCTCATCACGCCGGACACGATTCGCCACCGGGGCTTGACGCTCGAGGAGTCCGTACTGCGCCACGGCTGGCCGAGCCTGGCACAGGCGCGCGGAAAGTTCGTGTTCCTGATGGACAACAAGGACGCCAAGCTGCAGGCGCCGTACCTCAGCGGCCGGCCGAATCTCGAAGGCCGTGTGCTGTTCACCGACTCCGCTCCTGGCCGCGCTGACGCCGCATTCCTTGAGGAGAACGACCCAACCGGCGCGAACACCGTGAAGATCCAGGACTGGGTGCGCAAGGGGTACCTCGTCCGGACGCGCAGCGACGTTCCGTTCGGTGCGGCCAGGACTGGTGACACCAGGCAGCTCGAGGCCGCGCTGGCCAGCGGTGCGCAGATCGTCAGCACCGACTTCCCGGTGCCCGGGCTCGCCGCCCGCTACGGCAGCGACTACGTCGCACAGCTCCCGGACGGCGGGCCCGCCAGGTGCAACCCTGTTGATGCACCGAGGTCCTGCCATACCGTCGAAGACTGACGGCCCGCACGTTGGGGTTGCCCGGGGGTTCGCAACTGCTGGGCACACAAGCTGCTTTGGCGAACATGGGCACGATTGAGTGAACGGTGCGACGGTCCGTGGGCATGGCTGGCGGGATGTGCGTAGCGTGCTCGGTGCGATCTGGGACGCCGGGTGTGGCGTCAGCGGTCGGGGCCCCCGTGTCACCAGCGAGATGGTGCGGGGCCTCCCCGTCGCCTCTGGCCACACCCATATGGCCAGATCGTAGGGATTCCGCCCGCCCGGGACGGACCGCATACGGGATATGCGTCGCCGACCGGGACGCGAAAGCGGAGGACCAGTGCGCCCAACACCGTTCGGGGCGTGCCGGTGAGTCAGGACTCACTCCTGCTCACCGCCCAGGAACGGTGGGTTGTCGCCAGATGCGGCAGGTAGCGAGGGGCGTTGGAAGAAGTCCAGAGCCTGAACGGCCCGCGGCAGATACGCCGCCGTGGGATGCGGCCCGGCCCGCGCCCACTGGGCGCGGGCCGGTCCGCGCCGACGATCGAGAGGATGACGAAGTGGCCGACGCTGCCCTGCCTGGCCGCGGCCAGAAGGTTGTCCATTGAGGCCTGGAAGAACGCCGGGGAGGCTTCGTCGAAGGTCGGCGAATTCGTCAGATTGACGACGACATCGGCACCCGCCACCGCCTCGTCCAGTCCCTGCCCGCTGAGACGTCGACTCCGGTGGACTGCGAGTGCGATGCCGCCTCGTGCCCGGCGGCAATCAGATTCTTGACGACCTGCGATCCGACCAGCCCGGTACCGCCGATGACTGCGAACTTCATGAGATGCCTTTCGTCGGGAGTGTGTCCGAAATATTTGATATGAACCCCTATGGGGGCGTGGCAAGAAGCGGTGCCTTGATCGGCCGAGGGCGGGCGGCTTCAGTAACCATCGACGAACGTGACCGTCTCGTCGAGCGGCGCCCGTCCCGTACGGGCGTAACCCACCGTGACATCCTCGAACCCGATGGACATGCCACAGAAGAGGATGAGCTCGTCCGGGGGTGACAGTACCTCCGCGACGGTCTTGCGATACTTCGCCCATGCCATCTGCGCGCAACTGTGCAGCCCTTCGGCGCGAAGCAGCAGCATGACAGTCTGCAGATACATGCCGACATCGGACCATTGGGCCGGGCCCAGGTCGCGGTCGATATAGCAGAACAGGGCGGCGGGCGCGCCGAAACAGTCCCAGTTCGCGGAAGCGGCCCTCTGGCGCGCCTCCACATCCTCGCGCGGAATGCCGAGTGCGCCGTAGCGCTGCTCACCGAAGGCGAATCGGCGTTCGCAGTACGGGGACTTCAGTGCGGGCGGGTACTGCTCGTACTCCGGCTCGTCCCAGGGGTCGCCCGCGGCTATGCGCTCGCCGGCGCGCTTCTTGAGTTCGGCCAGCGGCGCGCCGGTCAGGACGTAGGCGCGCCACGGCTGGAGGTTCGATGCGGACGGCGCCCAAGCCGCGGCGGACAGCACACGCTCCAGCGCCTCCTTCGGGACAGGCCGGTCGGTGAATCCGCGCACCGCCCGCCGACTCGTGACCGCCTCATAGACGTCCATGGCTGCGTATCCCCTGCTCAAGGTCACTAACTTCGTCATACTCACTACCGTATTACTTGTGACTGTATCATTCAATACTATCTTGTGTTTGACTGTCGTCGAGTACGAATCCTCAGCCCCCGGCTCCCCGCCTCGGGCACTGCTTTTTGGAGAAAGTCCATGGCCACGCTGCTGCACATCGACTCGTCCGTGTTCCCTGGCGAGGCGTCCTCGTCCCGTTCGGTCGCGGACGCCTTCCGCAAGGCCTGGGAGGAGCAGCACCCGGACGGCACGGTGATCTACCGCGACGTCGCCGCCGACCCTGTCCCGCACATCACTGCCGACGCCCACACTGCCGGCTTCGCCGCCCCGTCCGAGCACACCCCGAAGCAGTCCGCCGCGTTCGCCGCGCGTGTGAAGCTCATCGAAGAGCTGGAGCAGGCGGACGCCGTCCTGATCGGCGCCCCCATGTACAACTATTCGATCCCGTCGACTCTCAAGGCGTGGCTGGACAACGTGATCCTGCTCGGCCGCACCGCGGGCGAGACCCTCTCCGCCCAGGGCACCCCGGTCACCGTCGTCGCGAGCCGCGGCGGCTCCTACGCGCCGGGCACCCCGCGCGAGGGCTATGAGTTCGTACAGAACTACCTGGAGGCCGTGCTCAAGGGCACCCTCGGCCTGGACCTCGACTTCATCGTCCCCGAACTCACCATGGCCCCCCGCAACCCGGCCATGTCCGAGCTGATACCCCTCTACGAGGTCTCCCGCGAGCGCGCCTTCAAGGACGCGACCACCAAGGCCAAGGAAATCGCGGAGCGCCTCGCCGCGTGATCCCCGGGCCATGGACGCCGCGTGACGCCTCGCCCCAGAGCGTCACACGGCGCCCTCGTCGCCTGCACCCCCTCCGCCGGTGACATCGGCGCTCTGTCTGGACCGGTGGCCCGGCACTCGGGGCGGCGGGCATTCGGCCTGCCGGCGGGCCGGACACCGAAACAACGGCGATGCGTGCGAGAGCGAAGAGCACACCGCCGACCAGGCATGCCGCGCGGACAGCTCGGTGCCGGTCGGCGACGAAGCCCAGACCGCCGCCCGCAGCCAGGGCCGGCGCGTAGCAACGTCGGCCGCAGCTCTCAAGGGCGGGTTCGCTACGAAACCCGGATGCGACAAACCGCGCCCACGCGGCAGGGCAACCGGTGCACGGACGCGCTTACGCCTCAGCACCTGCAGGATAGGCAAACCGGGTCAGTAGATCCATCAGCTGCTCGGGCTCGCCGGGCCCCAGTTCGGCGACCAGACGCTCAGCCAGCGGCGCCGCCGCCACATGAGCTGCGTCGAAAAGCTCGAGGCCCTGAGGTGTGATCTCCACTGCCCGCACCCGCCGGTCCCCCGGAACGGTCTTGCGTACGGCCAGCCCCTTGCGCTCCAGGTCGTCCACGACCCGCATGATTCCCGCCTTGTCCGACCCCGTCGCCGCCACCAAGTCCCGCTGCACCGTTGGCCCGCGGTCGACCAGCACGATCAGCACAGCAAAATGCCGCAACTCGATACCGAGCGGCCGAAGTGCCTCCTCCATCACCGCGGCCGCGTGCCAGTGTGCCCGGCGCAGCAGCAGGCCGAGAGCGAATGGCGAGGTATCCCCGGGGCGGTCGGTCACACGCGAGGCAGTGGTTCCGTGAGGAACGTCGGTGGTCATGAGGCCACATTACAACCATCCATTCGTTCGATACGGTCTCGTTTGAAACTAAATGCGGCTACGTCTCCTGCGGCTCACGTCGGAAGGACCTGCTGAAGACCGCGGGGTCGCGGTGGAGGTCTGCTTCCGGATCGCCGAGGCCGAGTGCGGCCTGGGCCACTGCCAGGTCAGGCTCTACCGGGCCTGGTATGGCGGCCCTGTCCTATCTGACCACCGCCCGTGCCCGAGAAGCCGAAGGAGGGGAAGCGGATGCCGGGAACACGCCCCCATTCCTCTCAGTGTTCCGGAGATCCGCCGGTTGATCGGGCACGGCATCGTCACCCTCAGTGCCCCAGCAGCAAGCACCGCCTGCACTGGTCACGTCACCGACGTACCAGCCAGGCCCGAGCCCACAGCGCCACTCCCAACTCCGAGGCCACACAACCCAGATGCTGTTGCAGTATGAGGAGGTCATCTCATATGCGCTGTTGGGTAGCCTGCGGTCGTGGGAATCGGAATGAACACCGAAGGGTCGGGTCGCCCGGGGGAATCTCACCCCCGGGCTCCCACAGAACGGAGCGTGACAATCTCTCGTCACTCCGCTCTTGTCATCCTGATCACCAGGCCAATGCGGCGAGTGTCGTGTCCGGCCAGTGCGCGAACATCCGCGGGTACCGCTGGGCGATCTCCTGGAGCTTCGCAATGGCCTTCCGCAACGGCGCCAGCCGACGGTACTTTCTGCGGATCCAGCGAACCAAGTAGGCGTTGATTCGCTGAAGGAACGGGATCAACACCCAACGGCCGTACCGGCCGTAGTAGTTGAGCCAGCCCGCAACGACGGGATTGATCCGCCGTGCGAGGTCCGTGAAAGTCGAACCGGTGCGGTGTTGCAGCCGCCAGGAGCGGACCTCCGCACTGATCTTCTTCAGGGCTTCCTTGCTGATTGCCGGGGAGAATGACAGGAACGTCTGCCCACTCCGGGTCCGGCTTGCTCTGGCGCGGAATGTGTAGCCGAGGAACGTGAACTCCATATGCTCGTGGGAGCTCTGGCGCTTCGCGTCCCGGCAGTACACGATCCGGGTCTTGGCCGGGTGCAGTTCCAGCCCGACCTCTTCCATCCTGCTCCGGAGCGCGGCCAGCACCTGGCGGGCCTGGCGCTCGGTGACGCAGTGCAGCACCGCGTCGTCCGCATAGCGTTCGAAGGTGACAGACGGGAACTCCCGGCTCATCCACATGTCGAACGCGTAGTGCAGGAACAGGTTCGCCAGCACGGGAGACACCGGGGCGCCCTGAGGCGTTCCGCGTTCCCGTTCCAGCAGGTTGCCGTCGGGCAGTTGCAGAGGCGCGGCGAGCCATCGCCGTACATACAAGTTCACCCAGACGGCGTCGGTGTGCGCTTCCACCGCCTTGACCAGCAGGTCCCACCGGACGCTGTCGAAGAACTTCCGGATGTCGAACTCGACGACCCAGTCGCGCTTCCAGCAGCGTTCCCGGCAGGCCCCGACCGCGTCCAGCGCGGACCGTCCGGGCCGGTATCCGTAGCTGTCCGGGTGGAAAATGGGATCCACTCGTCGCATCAGATGCCGTGCCACCACGGTCTGCGCCACCCGGTCAGCGACGCACGGAATACCGAGCATCCGCATGCCACCGCCGTGGGGCTTGGGAATCTCCACCGCGCGCACCGGAGACGGAAAGTACGAGCCCGACGACATTCGGTTCCAGACCTTGTAGAGGTTGTTCCTCAGGTCCTTCTCGAACTCATCGATGGACTCGCCATCCACGCCCGGGGCGCCCTTGTTCGCCCTGACTTCCTCCCACGCCTCCTTCACTTCCCACTTCGAGATATCGAACGGCTTGGTCTGTGACATCAACCGGCCCATCGAATTCCTCCCAGATACCTCTGGTTGATACGACACACTCGGTCACGGACGACCCGGCCCCTTCGCTCCACCCCCATTACAGAGGCTTCAGCACTACTACGAGCCGGTCCGCCGGCGCACCCCGCATCGGTACTCAACCCCTTGCGGTTTCGGCCGCTTGGGGCACTCCCTCTCGCCACCCGTGCTGGGTGGGCAGTGTCGGAGCGCGCCTTCTCCTGTTCCACGCGAGAGCGGCAGACTGGGCTCACGTCGCCTTCATGCCGGACACCGCCTGACCAGTAGGTGGGCTCCCGTCAGGCTTATCCCGAGACAAGCCAGAGCGCCTCGGTTTCGATGTCGTCTGTTCTGTTTTCGACACGTCAGCAGCGATTCGCTTGCGCTCGTCTTCCCAGTCCCTACCTGACATCTCTTGGATGCCTTTTCCTCATCGCTCACCACAACAGTCTTCAGCTAATGCGGCATGAGGTGGTTTGAAGCCTCCCCCCACAGGGCGACTCCGAAGGGCCGAAATCCTTCATCTCTCGCACAGCACCATTTCCAGAAGCTGCCCTACTATCAACTCCCATTCATGTTCAGGACACACCTGACTAACAGACACACGGACGTCCTACGACACCGTCGCCACCAGCTATGCGGAACAGGTACGCAACCTCCTGGATGAAACGCCCGAGGAGCGCGCGGTCTTGGCGCTGTTCGCCGACCTGGTGCGCACCAGCGGCGGGGGGCCCGTTGCGGACGTGGGATGCGGGCCGGGGAGGATCACGGCTCACCTGCGTGAACTGTGCGTGGACGCGTTCGGGATCGACCTGTCGCCCGCGATGATCGAGGTAGCTGGGCGTGATCACCCCGGCCTACGGTTCGAGGTCGGTTCCATGACGGACCTCGACCTTGCCGATGCTTCGATGGCTGGTCTGGTGGCCTGGTACTCCCTCATCCACGTCCCCGACGACGAGATCGGCTCGGTCTTGGCGCATTTCCACCGAGTGTTGCGGCCCGGTGGTCCGCTGCTACTCAGCTTCCACGTCGGTGATGAGTCGCGGCTGAAGACGCAGGGCTACGGCGGCCACCCGATGAAGGTGTACGTCCATCGTCGCCGGCCCTGCCAAATGACCGCATGGCTCAACGATGCCGGCTTCACCGTCGAGGCACACAGAACTCTCAGCTCAGCCGAGAGCACGCTCGGGGGAATCCTTCTCGCGCGCCGCCAGCCTGACACCCGGCAATGAACCTCATCCGGCAGGAGGTCGCACGGATAGGCACGGTGGAGGACCTCGGTTTCGGAAGGGGCGAAAGGCATAGCAATCATGGAGTTGCGACGCTCTGTGATCACTGGGGGACCTGTGCCCGCGCTGCCATCATGGCTGACTGAACCACTCTGGGACCAATTTCGTCGGCGCTTTTGCCCGAGCGGCCCTTACGAGCGTCGCTCACCGTCATCGATGCCTTCTTCGACCTCTCCGACACAATCATCACCGTGCGCAGCCTGATCCGGCGGTCCTGGACAACTCACCGCTGAGACGAACGCCCGAACCACCGAGCATGACCACACGTCTACTGTGTCCGCGCGACCTCTTACCGCGGCGCGACGGCCGCGAGTACCCCCCGCGCAGCCGTCCCGTCCGGCCAGGTCCACCCGGCGACAAGGCGAACGGACGGCCTCTGAGCGGTCTCCGCCAACCCCAGGACACGGTTGACCTGAACGTCAAACCCGTCGTCAGGCCCAGTTCCGTGCACGGTGACGGTCGGATCAGGGGTGTCGTTCTTGCTCTGGTGCTGCGGCATCGCCTCGCCGCGCAGGAGCGCGCGCAACTGCGCCATCACCACCGGGTCATGGACGCCATCGTAGATCCACCGGGTACCGAGCACCCCGTGCTCAGACGTGCCGATCAACGCCTCGCCGGGGACGCCCTCCAGCGCCGCACCGCGGTAGCCCATCGGCAGCAGATACGCCACCGGCTCCTGCGCGGTGGCGTCCACCACGACCATGAACTCGATCCCGACCGCGCCCTCCGGATCGTCCAGACGGAACCCACCGGCCTTGACCAGTTCCGGCGCTTCTGCGTCGCCCACGTACCAGCTCTGCTTCGGCAGCCAGCCGGTGAGCAGCTCCAGCTTGGTAGGCGTCATTGTGGTGCGATGGATGGTGGCCATGCGAGCTCCCTCACGCGTAGGTCTGAGCCCGTCCTCCAACGGGATGTGATCGAACCTATAGGACACGGCCGTGTTTCCCGAGCGGCAGCGAGTGGCCGCGCAGACCTCCCCGTCGTCGTCCTTGTGGCCTTTGACAGCCACGTTCCCGACCTGTAGGAACTCTGGTTCTCCGACCCCGTCCCCGCCATATCACGGAGGCAGATCAGAGTGCGGGCCGTGCGGGCCATGTTCCAGCCTGGCCTGCCCCCGGCCGGAGCGCCGGCTGCCGAGCGCTGCCAGAGGCCGTCACCCCTCGGCAGCCCACCCCGGGACCGTCGGCAGCACCTTCTCGGCTACGCGAAGCAGCACCGTGTCGTCCGGCACCCCGCCGTCCGCGCGCCACAGGACCACCTCGAAGGAGCCGCCGCTGTCCTCTGCATCCCGGGCCACGGTGAGGGCGCGGGCCGGGACGCCGGGACCGCTGTCGGTGTCGCTCCCGTCGAGGCGGAAGCTGATGCTGATAGTGCGGTCCGAGTAGAAGACCGCCGGGCGGCCCAGAACTGTCCGCTGCCGCGCGCCGCCCCCCAGTAGGGCGGCGGACCCGGTCACGGAAAAGCGGTCGTACGTGGCCGACAGCGTCACGGTGTAGGTCCCGAACTCGACCCGGGCCGAGGAAGTGGCGATCTCCTTGCCGCCGGCAAGCTTGACGGAGCCACCACTGCCGCCGGCGGTCTTCGCGGTCTCCCCCGGCGTGCCCAACAGTTCAGCGAGGTCGGGACGGTTCAGCGCCTCGCACAGTTGCGCCCCGGAGACGCGCCGAGGCACCTTCCCGAGCTCCCCCGACGCCTTCTCGGGCTCCCCACCCGAGCACCTGGCGGGCGGCAGGTCAGCGTTCGAGGACGAAGTCTCCCCCAGCGTCCACAGACCGACACCGAGCACCGCTACCAGCGCCACGGCCGCAACGGCCTGCCCCCACGCGCCCGCGCCCTTCGTGGGCGCGTCAATATCGTCGGCCGTATCCCCCACCCGACTGCCCCGGGACCTTAACCCGTGATCATCAGGCGGACAAGGAAGTGCCTCTGAGCTGCAACGAATAGGACGTGCTGAGGGTCCTGTACGTGGTAGCGGAAGAGGCACTTCCCAGGTGAAGAACAGTTACGGGTCGTGTCCGCGTGTGCGCGTTGCGGGCGGCGGTCGTGGGGTGGTCATCAACTGCTTGGCGTTGTTCAGTCGGAAGCTACGGATGGGGCTTCTCGGTGTGGTCGGTCAAGGCAGGATCTCGACGTACCCGTCGGTTCCGTGCACGCGGATCCGCTGCCCGTCCCGGATCAGCCGGGTGG
This sequence comes from Streptomyces sp. NBC_00154, assembly GCF_026342835.1. GTDB lineage: Bacteria > Actinomycetota > Actinomycetes > Streptomycetales > Streptomycetaceae > Streptomyces. The sequence continues at coordinate 1,668,269 of NZ_JAPEMI010000002.1, read as the reverse complement.
CCTGCTCCACGCCCACGACGGCCGGCAAGCCGTACTCCCGGGCGATCACTGCGCCATGGGTCATCAGGCCGCCCACCTCCGTCACCAGGCCCGCGATTCCGACGAACAGCGGCGACCAGCTGGGGTCCGTGAAGGTCGTGACCAGGATGTCGCCCGCTTCGAGATCGGCCTCCGCCATGTCAAGGATGACGCGGGCCCTTCCCTCGATGGTCCCGGCGGAAACCGGTAGGCCGATCAGGGCGCCGGCCGGCACGTCGTCGCGCCGGTACGCCCCGGTGACGGCCTCACCATCCGATGTGAGCACCCGGGGCGGTGTGAGCGCGTGGTACGACCGGAACGCGTCCTTGCGCTGCTGGATGAGCTCGTCATCCACCTGGTTCGAGCGCACGACGTCGTGGAGTTCCTGGAACGTGAGGTAGAAGATGTCCTCCTTCTCAGGAAGTACGTCAGCCTGCATGAGGCGCTCGGCCTCCTCCAGCAGGGCCTGCTTGTAGACGAAGTAGCGGCTGATGATGCCGTACTTCGGGTACTCCCGGTACCCGATGAAGGTTCTGACCCGGTCGATCATCCGCTTGGCCTCGTCGGCTTTCTGGTCCCCGTCCGGCAGGGCCCGCAAGCGTGACAGCACGTCCTGTTCCTTCTTCTGCGCCTTCTGCCACCCTTGCTCGAAGCGCCGCTCGGCGGCGCCCGGCTCGAAGATCCTTACGTTGTCGAGGATCACGGGCACGAGCGTGGAGGGGCACTCGCGCCAACGTGGCCTCGTGATGTCGATCTCGCCGACGCAGCGCATGCCGTACCGGTCGAGGTACGCCTCGATGGCGTCGCGCGCTTCGGTCCCGCCCGCGAGCTTCGCCAGCTCGTCCAGGAAGCCCTCGTCCTCGACGCCCTGCAGGAACGCAACCACCTCCGGCTGCGGGCGGATCACGTCCGCGACGTCGAGCAGCGCCAGTCCCATCTCCGACGTGACGTTGTCAGGGGCGGACAGCGTGAGCGTGTCGGCCGCGTTCTTCTCGCCCAGCCACTCCTGCAACTTGTCGTTGAGCCACCACGTGGCCTCCATGCCCGCCATGATCGCCTGCATGCTCAGCGGATCACTGAGAACCCGCTTGTGCTCCTCGAAGGCCTCCAGCAGGAAGTCGAACAGCGCCGGTCCGGTCTTTGTCCGGATGTCGCGCTCCAGGGCGGCTATGGACACCTGGCTGCGCTCGATCAGCTCGGTGACGATGGCCGGATCGGTCTCGATCGGGGCGGACGCACCGCCGGCGGGCGGCCCGCCGGGACCCGCGTCCGGGAGCGACGGGACGAAATCGTCGCGGTCGAGGACGGTCTCCAGAGCGTCCCTGATCAGAGGATCGCCTTTCCCCATGACGTCCAGGAGGCCGGCGCGGCTCGCGGGCGAGGCCAGGCGCCGGGTGACATCGACGAACAGCCTCCCGCCGGCCTCGTGCATCGGCACCATGGCCGTCAGCTGCCACACGGAGAGCCCCAGGGGCTTCATGGGGTCGGTCATCATCTGCCCATGACCAACGGAGACGTAGACGTGATTCTCCTGGTCGCCGGTCTCGGGAATGGGGAACAGCGTCGTGATCGACCGGCTCTGAACGATCTGGAAGCCATCGGCCAGGCACCATTCGATGTCCTGCGGGCGGCCGAAGTGCGCTTCGATCCGCCGCCCGAGCTGCACCAGCCGCACGACCTGCGCATCCGTCAGCGCCGGCTGCTCCTGCCGCTGCGAGTCGATCGCCACTTCCTGCGTACCGCCAGTCGGCAGGGCGTGAACGGCACGTTGTTTGGCGGCGATCGCCTTGGCGACGACTTCACCGTGTCGCACCTTGAAGACGTCCGGGTTCACCAGGCCGGAGACAAGGGCCTCGCCGAGGCCGAAGCCGGCGTCCACGGTGGCGATCCTCCGGTTGCCCGTGACCGGGTCGGCCGTGAACAGGATGCCGGCCGCATGCGGGAAGACCATCTGCTGCACGACCACGGCCATGTGGACCGTACGGTGGTCGATGCCGTTCCGCTGGCGGTAGGTCACGGCCCGCTGGGTGAACAACGAGGCCCAGCACCGGCTGACGTGCTGGAGGATCGCCGCCGGCCCCACGACGTTCAAATATGTGTCCTGCTGGCCGGCGAAGGAGGCCGTCGGCAGGTCCTCTGCCGTCGCGCTGGAGCGGACGGCGTAGGCGGCTTGCTCGCCGAGCTGGGCGAGCGCGCGGGTGATCGCCGCCGCGACATCGCCCGGGATGACAATCCCTTCGATGGTCCGGCGAATCTGCGCGCTGAGCGTGCGGATCGTCTCCCGGTCGTCCGGGTTCAGGCGCGACAGCTGATCGAGCCGGTCGTCGATCGACGGCGCTTCCGCCATGATCCGCCGGAAGGCGTCCGTCGTCACGCAGAAGCCGGCCGGCACGCCAATGCCTTCGATCCGCGACAGCGCGCCCAGGTGAGCGCCCTTGCCGCCGACGACCGCGACCTGCGTCTCGTCAACCTCTTGAAGATCCCACACGTACTGCTCGATCATCGCGATACCTCCGAGGCAGTCGTGTCCCGTTGCACTGCACTGGCCGATCGATTCACCGGCGCCTCCAGCTCTGTCGAACCTCTTGTCAGGCACGTCGTCGTTTCTGGCTGCCCTCCCTCAGAAGAGTCGGCCGACCGCTCATCCCAGTCGCGCGGCGCGTACACCCGCACCACCGCCCCGAGCGCTCGCGACCGCACTGCCGGTCCCACCACTGATTCGACGTCACCGCGTCCCCCATACGTCGACAACACACGCACGTCGTGCCCCCCCCTTTCCGCAGGTTGTGGCCTCGGCCGACGATTTTGCGCCACCACCCGGGTCTTGCCGCAAGCCCCCCAGTGCGCTATAGGTTAAGAGTGGCAGGGAGAGAGATCTCTCTGCCTTTGCCTTTTGCCGTCCGCTGGAACTGACAAGCCCCTCACGAAGTGGCGGCGCGCCGCGTACGGCAGTACGCGTCGTTGGCCCAGGCGGATGTCCCATCGGCCTACGGATGCAGCCGCGGAACCAAAAGTTCTGTCCCGTGTCGGCAAGGCCCGAACGCCGTCGAGCGCATCGCCATCTCCCAGGTCGTCGCGCCACGCGAGTGCTGGCCGAGCTGCCAAACGGAGCTTCAAATCAGCCGGCACCCAGGCGAACGGCCCCACCGGCCGTCTCCCGCCTCATCGATATTTTGGCCCCGGCTGGCCCGAAGGCTCTGAACGCGATCCGGTCAGCACGGGCCGAAGTGCATGAGCACGTCTGGAAGTTGGCCGCAGTCTCGTCGCCGGACACCGCAGGGCAGGTGATCGTGGATTGGGACGGTACTGACGGCCTGCAGCTCACCGCGTTCGCCACCAACACGACCGACGTCCCCATCGCCGCACTCGAACTGCGGCACCGCCAGCGCGCACGCGCCGAGGACCGCAGCACCAAGCGATGTGCGACATAGAGACGACAAAGGCGACGCCGCACAGGCGAAAGGGGTTTGCCGACTTGGATGTCGCGTGGGTAGCGTCGCCATCTATGCCCCCGACTCTGCGCACCGAGCGACTACTCCTGGAGCCATACATCTCCGAGGACGAAGAGGGCTTCGTCGCTCTGTTCCAGGACACCAGAGTGTCGAAGTGGATGGGTGACGGCACTGCTTGCGAAGCAGCAGACCGGGCCCTGTTCGGGCGCATCTTCACGAAGGTCTATGCCCAGGACCTGTTCGATGTCTGGGCAGTTCGTCGCAACGGGCTCCTGGTCGGGCATGCCGAGATCAAGCCGAACGACGTCGTCGGAGGCCACGAGATCATTTACGCTCTGGCGCCGACGGCATGGGGGGCCGGCCTGGGGACCGAGTTGGCCGAGGCGATCTTCGCCTATGGCTTCGACGCCCTCGGACTGACCAGGGTGTACGCCACTGTGGACCCAGCGAACGTGGCCTCACTGACCCTGCTGGACGGAATCGGTTTCGAGCAAGTCCAGGACATAAAAGAGGATGACGGCAGCACCACCCGAGTGTTGGCCCGCCGTCTGACTGAAACCGCGTTTGAGATCTCGCATTGTGACTGAGCGCTTCAGTTGGCCCGTGAGCGATCGGGTTGGCCCGACCGAGCGTCCGAGTTGGCCTGCGGCGGCTGGCCCTCCCAAAGGGTCAACGGATGTTCAACCGACTTGAGGTCAGGGTGTTGCCACCGGGGTCCCGGTGGGCTGCCCAGTTGCAGTTGTGGATCGACGGCGAGGATGTGGTGGCAGAGGCGGTCGGCGAGGGAGGCCGTGGCCCGTTTGCGGAAGAGACTCTGCCCGCCAACGGTCGCAGCCGGCTGTGGGCGACCGGAGTGCGGCGACGCGTCGTGTTGGGGGAGCCCGCGTGCACGGGCGGATGTTGCGGCTTCCTCGCTGTGTTCGTGCAGCGGCAGGGGTGCATAGTGGAGTGGTCCGACTGGCAGGTGCCCGGCAGCAAAGCGCGGCCCCGGACATTTCACTTCGACGCCGATCAGTACGACGTCGAAGTGGCCCGAGCCTCGTCAGATTGGGCGTCCACGCAGTGATGATGCCGACCGGATCTCACCGGATCGACTACTGAGCGCTTCAATTGGCAAGCGGGCCAACTGAAGCGCTCAGTCACACGCATTTACGAGAGAATCGCCTGGTGACTGTATCTATCGACCGTAGTCGGTCCCTCGAGGAGCTTGAACGTGATCGCTGGCAGGTGCCCCCACCCGACGCCACCTATCTCATTGCGACGGCGCATGCTCTGCGGAGCCGGCCGGTCGGGACTCTGACCGTTGAGGACCTGCGCCTGCTGATCGGGCAGGACATTGGGCTGCCGGTGCTTCTTCCGCTCGCGATGGAGGTGCTTCGTGACAACCCTCTGGCCGAAGGCCACATGTACGAGGGCGACCTGCTGCGCGCGGTCCTGACCAGGAATTCAACTGTCTGGAGTGCTCATCCGGAGCTTGCAAGGCAACTGACCTTCATCGTCGGCGGCCTCTCCGACCTCTCGCCAGACCTGCGGAGCAAGGTCGAGCGGTTCGTAGGCGCCGTCCAGAATTCCTGACGCGTTGCAGGTGCCTGTCGTTTACTCCGGGCCTGTCCACCGAAGACGCCGTGGTCCTGGCCGTTTGGCTGGGCAACCTCGGGTGAGCCGGCGGACCATGATGCCGATCATCGCCCACCGGATCATGGTCTCGGAGCGGGCGGGATCGGTCTCGTAGTCACGGGCAAGCCGCCGGTGCGCGGTCATCCAGGCGAACGTCAGCTCAACGGCCCAGCGCTTGGGCTGGACCTGAAAGCCTCGCTGGTCAGGCACTTTTCGGATGATCTCCAGGTCGCGGCCGAGGATCGAAGCGCTCCAATCGACCAGCCTTCCGGAGAAGCCCTGGTCCGCCCAGACCTTCTGGATGCTCGGAGGATCGGGGCGGGTCCAAAGCAGCGCGCGTTTCGCGCCGTCCCGGTCCTGGATGCTCGCGGCAACAACGTGTACCGCCAGCAGGAGGCCGAGCGTGTCGGTGACGATGAACCGCTTGCGGCCTTTGACCTTCTTGCCTGCGTCAAACCCTCTGGTGGAAACGGGGACGGTGTCGGCCGTGCGCACGGACTGCGAGTCGATCAGCCCGCGCTAGGTTCGACGCTGCGGCCGTCGGCCACTCGGACCTGGTCGCGCAGCGCGTCGTGCAGCCGCTCCACGGTCCCGACATCGTGCCACCACGTGAAGTACCAGTACACGGTCGGCCAGGGCGCAAAGTCCTTCGGCAGCTGACGCCAGGCACACCCGGTCCGCACAACATAGAAAGAAGAGCGTCGCCTCCATGCTACGGCCAGCCAGCAGGCCGCGTGAGTGCCGAGTGGCCGGCATGCGTCATTCGGCTTCGCAACGCCAGCCGGCTCGGCCGCGACGTCGGGCCGGAGTGTCGGCGCGGTGTCGCGTTGGCCTCAGGAATGGCGCTCTGGGCGCGGCGCAAGTGCAACTGCTCAAGGCCGGAAGACACACCGGGCTACGTGCGCGCCCGGGTGCGTCATCACAGTTAGCCCCATCCGTGGCACGGAACGAGTCCGGTCAAGACCTTGGGGCGCAACTACCTCCGAGGCCTCCCCTATGCCAAGCGGCAGGGGTAACCGCGGCGGGGTATCTCATCCCTCCTGCTCGTCACGTGGGTACTGGGGCCTGGCCTGCTCCATATGGCTCTGCTGATCATTCCTGACTGAGGTGGTTCAACCAGCGCTGGAGCCGACGGGAACACAGCCGATTGGAGGACTGATCACCCCTCCAGCACAGCATCACATTGAGCACAGACCAGCCGGGCGTACTCCGCTGTGTACCACGAGGAACCGGGATCCGTGGGCCTACTGGGAGATGACTCCATGGCGAAGGTGTCCTTACCGCAGAGGGTGCGCGGCCCTGGGGTCGTGGTGGACCCAGGGGCTGCGGGCGCCGCGTGCACGCAGCGGACGGGCCGCCCCTCAACCAGTGATGCACCGGTGAAGGATCGCGCTGCACTTGGCTGATCGAGTTCATACATCACGAAGATCTCGCTCATGTCCCGACGGTAGGCCGATACAGCGGATCATGCAGTGGAGACGTGACCGTGATGTTGAAGCTGGCGACCCGGTCATGAACGGTAAGCACACGGTTTGACGTCGTAGCGGCGGGGTGTCCGCGTCGGGGCTTACGCTGACCGCATGATCATCGGTGGACACGTCATCATTTACAGCCGTGACGCGGAAGCGGACCGGGCCTTCTTCCGGGATGTGTTGGAGTATCCGCATGTCGATGTGGGAGGCGGCTGGCTGATCTTCAAGCTTCCGCCGACCGAGATCGCCGTGCATCCCACGGACGGTCCGGAGACGCAGGAGCTCTACCTGATGTGCGACGACATCAGCGCAACGGTGAAGAACCTGGCCGCGAAGGGAGTGGAGTTCACCCAGGCAGTCACCGATGCGCGCTGGGGGCGGCTGACCAGGTTCCGCCTGCCGGGCGGCGGCGAGGTGGGCATGTACGAGCCCCGCCACGAGCGAGCTACCGATCTCTGAAGCATCCCAGCACCGGGGATTCGTGGAAGTTTGGATCACCGACGGCGGATTGGTCACCGGATCGCCCATCCGATCAGAGCCGCCAAGACCTGTCCCATAACTGCTGGTCACAGGCATGATGATCTTGGTGTGTCCGGTGTGATCACGGCCTCGGAGCCGTCCCGGGCAGCCCTGTACACCGCGCTGTGCCCGAGGGCTGCGAGCAATTGTCAAAGCCTGTGGATGGCCGCTCCCCGGGTCCGGTGATCAGAATTGGGTCGCCCATGGGCGGTGAGTCGCCGTAGCGTCCGCCTATGGATTGGAGCGCCTGGCACAACCAGTACGAGGTGGCCGACTCGTGGATGGCACGACGGTTGCAGACGGTTCAAGCGCAGGTTCGCGCTGCCCTGTCTGATGCCCCGGCTGGCGGGTTGAAGGTGATCAGCCTCTGTGCTGGGGAAGGCCGCGACCTTCTGGATGTTCTGGTCGGGCACCCTCGCCGCAACGACGTGCGGGCAAGGCTCGTCGAACTGGACCCGCGAAACACTGCGGCCGCTATGGAAAGGGCTGACCGGGCAGGCTTGCGGCAGGTTGAGGTGGTGACCGGCGACGCCTCCCTCATCGATCATTACGAGGACACGGCCCCTGCGGATCTCGTCCTCGTCTGCGGCGTTTTCGGCAACATCACCGACGCCGATATCGAGCACACCATCGCGGCCTGTAGCCAGCTGTGCAAGACCGGCGGCGCCGTCATCTGGACCCGACACCGCGCCGCGCCCGACCGGGTCCCGCTGATCTGCGAATGGTTCGAAGCGCACGACTTCGAACCGGGGTGGCTGTCGGCACCGGACGCCGGCTTCGGGGTCGGTATGCACCGGTTCGTCGGCACGCCTCAGCCCCTACGCCGCGGCACCCGCCTGTTCGAGTTCATCGGCTACGACGTGCTCCGCCTGACCGCGGCAGAGGAATCCCTCGGCCACAACGACCCCACGCCGCACGACCAACGCAGGCTGTAGCCGGGTGGGGCGTGCTCAGCCCGGCGGTCCTGGGCGGACTCAACGAGCTTGAGCACCATCGCGAGACCGTCGCCCGCGACGCGGACCGCGAGGTCGCCTACCGCCGGGCCTGGCGATGCGTCAGGTTCAGGCCCACCGTTCGGTCCGGGTCACAGCGACGCCGAACCGAACGGTTATTGAAGGGACGGGAGCCATGGGCATCTACGTCGGGGTCAGAGGCTGGCTTCAGTGCGACGCACCGCAGTTGGCCCAGGTCAGAGAGATCGTCCGTTCCGACACCGACCGCACATACAGCGGAGCCTGGAGTTTCCCGGAACAGCATTACAACTGGACCCACTACGTCTTCTACGGCGCAGACATCCGCGAGAGCGGCGTGGACGCGCTGCTGGAACAACTACAGGTCATAGCGAGGATCCCGCCCTCCGACGAGGACAACGACCTGGTCACCGGTCTCTTCTTGGCCAGCCACGAAACCGCAGGCATGAACGAGTGGCAGATCCGTGAAGGCGGCATTCACATCGCCCGCGCCAGCGACGATTATCGATATCTCGACCAGTAGGACATGCCCACCTCGCAACCCTGCGGTTCAAAAGCTGGCTCGCCACGAACTGAGGCCGGAGCTGCTGGGCTCCGGCCTCAGCCATTTCCACCCGGCCAGGTGCCGGCGTACTCGCAAGAGGGCACAGCCGGGGCGGATGGATGTGCCCACTCCGGTGTACCGCACAGCGCAGAACCTTTTCGGAAGAAGCCCGACCGGTGCATGGGCCCGCCCTACGGCAATTCCCGTGAACGGGGGTGCGCCGGGGAGTCGGGCGTGGTGCTCAGGGGCAGGAGCTGGGGGCGTTTTGCGGTGCGGCCGTCGCCGGAGGACTGGCCGCGCAGACGGCGTGCGAGCCAGGGGCCGAGGAATGCGGCCGCCCAGCGCAGTTCGGCTGCTGCGGCTTGCCAGCCGGCAGGGACCGCCTGTGGAGGCAGCGGGAGCGTCCATGCGTCGCCGCTTCCGGGCAGGTGAATGGCGTGGGCGACGGCTGCGGCGATCCGCTCGTGGCCCAGGGGGCTCGCGTGGAGTCGGTCAGCGCTCCACAGCCGTGGGTCGGTGGTGACGGCGTGCCCGGCGGTTTCGGCGACCGTGACCCCGTGCCGGGCGGCCGCAGCGCGGATGCGGGCGTTGAGGTCGAACACGCGGGACCTGACTGGCCGGGCAAGTGGCGCGATCTTCCCGACATCGGGGAAGGTGAGAGTCACTACATGGGTCCCGGTGTCTGTGAGCGCGGTGAACACTTCTTCCAGATGCCCGGCCACCTCCGCGGCGTTGAACCGGGGCCGGAGCAGGTCGTTGACTCCGGCAACGACGGTGGCCAGGTCGGGGCGCAGAGCCAGGGCAGGCCCCAGCTGTTCGGCCCGGACCTGGCCGGCGACACGTCCTCGTACGGCCAGATTGGCGTACTTGAGAGAGGGGTTGACGGCCGCGAGGTGCTCGGCGAGTCGATCGGCCCAGCCCCGTAGGCCGACGGTGTCGTCGCCGTCGCCGAGTCCTTCGGTCTGGCTGTCGCCCAGAGCGACGTAGCGCAGGTATTCACCGTTGTTCATGGGTCGTCAGCCTTTCCCGCAGTACGGTTGAGATCCGCAGGCACCAGTCCCGGTTGCCCTGTTCAAAGGCCAGGCCGCGCAGGCAGGTCAGGTACGGCCCGATCCGCTCGCCTCGACGTAGGAACTCTTCCTCGTCCGCATCGCCGCGCATCTGCCGCAGCAGCTTGCCGAAGAGCTCGATTCTGGCCTCGGCTGCGGACGCTCGCTCTTCGAGCTGCTCGATCACCGGCGCGGTACCGATGCGGTCGGCGGCCTGGACCTTGACGAGCAGGTCGTCGCGGATGAACGAGGGCTTCGATACGGATGCGGCAAATTTTTCAAGCTCGGCGAGACCGGCGTCGGTGACCCGGAACAGACGTTTGTTGGGCCGGGTTTCCTGGACCACCTGCCGACCTGCGACCAGCCCATCCTTCTCCAGCTTGGTCAGCTCGGCGTACAGCTGCTGAGGCAGGGCGTACCAGAAGTTCGCGACGCCGACGTCGAACGCCTTGGCCAGTTGGTATCCGCTGCATTCGCCGTCCAGCAGCGCCGCCAGTACGGCATGTCGCAAGGCCATCGAAGCTACCCCTTCCCTTTCCTCGTCCGCCACTGCATCATACTCAAGAAAGTGACTAGTCAGATTCTTGAGTATCAGGAGGGGTCATGGAGACTGCTGAACGCTTCCGCACCATCGTGGAGAAGCGCGATCTCGCAGCGCTGGAGGACCTGTTCACCGAGGACATCCGCCTCTACAGCCCGGTGAAGTTCACCCCCTTCGAGGGCAAGCCCATGGTGCTGGGGCTCTTCGGCGTGCTCCTGCGCATCTTCGAGGACTTCCGCTACATCGGACACTTCGAGGGCGCGGCCGAAACCAGCACCGACGGCGAAGAGGCTCCATCGGCGATCCTCCTGTTCCGGGCCACCGTGCACGGCAAGCAGATCCACGGCATCGACCTGCTCCAGTTCGACGAGACGGGCCGGATCAAGGAGTTCACCGTGATGGTCCGGCCACAGTCCGCAGTGAACGCCCTGGGCGAGGCGGTACTTGCCGGCCTGGTCGCCAACGGCCTAATCCCCCAGTCCGACGGCCGCTGAAGGGTCGCATGCGGGGGACAGCCGCCCCCGGGACTTGGCGCAAAGCGAAGCCTCACCGCCACTCCAGTGCGAAGACCCTTGTGGTCGAGGTCGTCGTCGACCTTCCAGCGACGTCGGCGATAGGAGCGGCCAGCCGTCGGTGCGGACTGACAAATGCGTGACGCGACAGAAGCGCTCGGCTGCCTCGGTCACGCACAGCGCATCGGCAACCAGTCGCGCGCCGAAGCCGGGCGGGCTGAAAGCAAAGGCAGGATGCTCCGGATTCACTGGCGGTGGCGGGTGTCATGAGCTCGGGCGACGCACCCGGGCCTACGCAGGGACCGCTGCCGATGCCTGATGCCGCACGTTTCCTTCCGGGCTGCTTGGTCCACGGGGTGAGCCGGCCCTGGCCGCTTGAGCGCGGCATCCGAGAGGTGAGGTGGCCACAGCTGCCTCCCGCTCTCGCTCAAGCCGGTGGGCGGCGGTTCTGTCGGCGGAGCCAACACGCGTCAGGGCGGCCCCGCGCTCGCCCGCGTTCGTTTCCGTGCACGAGGTACTGCAACTCCAGGAGAGCCAAGTCGCGCATGCGCCGCTCGGGGACAGGTCGATCACACCCCGGCCGTCCAGCAGGCCAAGCACCCTTTCGAAGGACACAGGAACCCGTTCCCGTTGGTGATCGTAGGTGGATTGTCGATCCCGGCTTGCCGCAGTCGGCGGATTCGGTCCGGACAGCGCCCCCCTTGTGGCCCGGACACCGACCGCCTCGAGCACACCGGACCGTTCCGGCTCTCCTCCGGCGCCGGGCGCGTCGAGGAAGACGCAGTGGAGCCGGGCCCATAGGCGTGCCCGGCTCCACTGGGTGAAACGGCGGTGGACGGCGGGCCGGCATGGGCCGAATACCGGCGGGATTGCCGTCATGTGCGGCCCAGGGGGGCCACGAAGACACGACGTGACCCCTTGCCCACCGGCGCAGTGGCGTCGGCTCCCGAGGGAGCATCGGCCCGTCCGAACGGCAACGCATTCCCGGCCAGGCCATAGCGGGCGGACCCCGCAACTACCCTTTCGCACCGGACCTGCCGGACCCATTTCAGCGCTTGAAGGCGTCCTTCGCCTTCTCCTTCGCCTGACGAATGTCACCCTTAGCCTTTTCGGCGCGACCCTTGGTCGTCAAACCCTCGTTGCCTACCGCGCGGCCGGCGGTCTCCTCCACCTTGCCCTTGGCCTGTTCCACCTTGGCCTTGGCCTTCTCATCCTTGGCCACGACACTCACATCCCGCTTCTCACTCGATGTACAACTTCCACCTCAACCGTAAATGGCTCTGTAAGCGCGATCTACCGACCGGTCGGACCGAAACGGGATTATGTGAAGTCTGGATGAGATTGAACGTCCTCAGGAATGGCCAGCGGGCACGGATTTACCGGCGGGTTCCCGGTCTTCGGCCACGAGTTCCACCGCGATGCTCTTCTGGGGCTCCCGCTACTGATCGGCGCGCTTGCCAACCGCGACTGAGTCGCGTGGCAACACGCCCGGTGTCGACGAGGAGCGCCATGATCAGATCTTCACCCGGGCCGCCGAGGCGACCGACGTGCAAGTGGGAACATCGCCCAGCCGGCACAGAGCCACGTCATCGTGGGCGGTCTGCACCGACCCGGCCGCCGCGCACGTGCCTCCAACCAGCGGGGACTGGCCGATTGGCGAGAGCACCCCGCTTCAGGTGGCGGGCTCCGATCGCTGCTGGATTCCGTGGAGACAATGGTCGGTGCTGCTGCCGTTCACGGTTCGCCGCCACACCTCCGCCGGATCGGCGGCTCCCTATGAGTCCACGCTCTCCCGAGCAACCATGCAGGAGACGGACCGTCACATTGTGGTTCAGGCCACCTGATCCCATGTCGCATATCGGGATCATTTCTCCCGGTCTTCATCGTCGGTCTCGTCCTCCCACTCGTCTTCCTCCACGTCCTCTCCTTCGTCCTCAGCATCGCCGTCTTCCGCGGTTTCGTACTCGCCATCATTCTCCGAGTCCTCGGCTTGTGCTGCTTCTTCCTCTTCCAGGGCTTCTTCGTGTGACGTGACGACTTCACCGTCTCGGATCTCTCCGCGCCAGCCTTCCGGCTCCTCTTCGGTGAGACTGACGTACCGCTGGAAGTGCTTGAAGTCCAGCCGAACCCGGCGGCCCTGGGCCCGCCAAATATTTCCGGTCTTTTCGAAGAACCCGGAAGGGTAGTACTCCATGACCAGGACGATCCGCGTCAGCGTCGGCGCCAGTTCATGGAAACTTACGGCACCCTTGGTCGTCCCCTTGGCGCCTTCGGAGGTCCAGACGATCCGGTCGTCCGGAATCTGCTCCTGAACAGTCGCTTTGAAGCTGCGGGAAGAGGGGCCGACCTTGACCTTCCAGTCGCTGCCCATCTCGTCGCTCATCGAGACGCTGCGAACGCCCTTCGTAAAGCTGCTGAACTCGTCGTACTGGGTCCAGTAGTCGTAGGCCGTGCGAAGGGGCACGCCGACATCGAGGACCTCAATGATGTTCATGCTCTTGCTACTGCCGGACTTGCCCTTACCGCCGCCGAACGCCTCCTTGACCTTGCCCACGACGCTGTCCTTGACGCCTTTGGCCTTCTCGGACAAGAACGCCTTCACGGGGGATTCGCCCTCGAGGACGCGCGAGCCGATTTTGAGCAGTGACCCGCTGTCGGCGGCATCGGTGAGCTGCCCCGTGACGTCCGTGAGCTTGTCGCTGGCTTTCTCCGCGAGCCGTCCTACCTGTGCTTCCACGAAACCCGATAGCGCCTCACCCAGTCCGCCCGCCCCCGACCCCTGCGTCTCTCGCTCCTTCGTCTCCTTCCCAGCCATGGCGGGCTACCTCCGTCGATCGGCGCGCTTGGATGTCCTCTTCGTCGGCCGCCCTGAGGACGCCGCCCTCTTTGCAGGAGCCTGCTTCTTGGGGGCAGACTTCTTCGCTGGGGCTGCCTTCTTCGCGGCCGGCTTCGTCGCAGAGGACTTCTTCTTCCGGGATGGCTCCTTCGCCGCCGCCTCCGAAGAGCTCCGGTCAGAGGGGGCCCTCTCTCGCCTTGACGCGGTGCCCCTCTCGGGCCGAGCCGGCTTCCGGGAGCTTCTCCGGCGCTGCGGGCGTTTGGGTTCAGGCTCCTCCTCTTCCTCCTCCTCTTCCTCCTCCGGTTCCTCTTCCTCTTCCTCTTCCTCTTCTGGTTCCTCCTCCGGTTCCTCCTGCTCCTCTTCGTACTCCTCCTCCGGCTCAGCTTCTTCCTTCTTGCCGAGGCTGGCCGTGCGGTCACGGAGCGTGTCCGAGAGCGTCCCCATTCCGCGAGTCGCAGCAGCTGTCACTGCCTTGCGGCCGGCCTCGAGGAACTCCCCCTTCAGCTGGTCCTGCAGTTCAGCCACCTGCGGGATCTCCCCCAGCCTGCGCATTCCCTCCGTAGCGAGCTGGCGCGGATCAAGACCGAGCCGTTTGCCCGCCAGATAAGTCGCCAGGCTCAGCGCGAGCTTGCCTTTCTTCGTGCGTCCCAGCACGTATCCGCCGACAAGGGCCGCGGCGAGAGTCGCCTTGGTCTGATCGTCCATGCGCACGTCACCTTCAAAGTTCCCGCGGGACCCGCCTGTGCCGCGCAAACTGCAGTTCTGTGGCTGTCAGTGGTCTCTGCCCTAACGGCGGCCTCTGCCGATCTGGGGAGCGCAACGAAGGGGGAACCTAGTCCTGCTCACTTCGGGCGGGGCCGGCGCGCCCTCTACAGCCCGGCGAATCCGGCAACGTCGGCCGGTCGCCTCGGCACGAGAGCCATCACTCAATGCCGGTCCTGTACTCACAAGTCTCGCCCGTTTCGTGTCAGTCGCATCTTGGAAAGCTCTGCCTCCTGCTGCGGGGGCGGGCCGCTGTGGCATCCGCGGTTGCGGGTCACTGGCGTCAGCGCCGACCACTGCAATGGACCCAGTGTGTGGCAGATACTTGATGTGCCGTGACGCGGGCGCGGCCGTCGTGTCCTTGTACTGCGAGGCGGGTTCTGCCGGTATTCCAGCAGGTCCGTGAGAAGGGCCCGAGAGCCTGCCTGGCGCAGGAAGGTTGTGCAGGTGACGTCGTCTGCCGGGGTCGGTTCACAGCCCGCCTCCCCCGCCCCGGAGGTGGGACTGGATGATGCCACGTTGGTGGTTCGCGCCCGTGACGGCGACATGCGCGCCTTCGAGGTGCTGGTGCGCCGTTATCAGGGGCCGATGTACCGCTTGGCACTGCATATGCTCGCCAGCCGTGGCGACGCCGAGGACGTGGTGCAAGAGGTATTCCTGACCGCTTGGCGGCGGCTGGGGCAGTTGCGGGACGACGCAGCGTTCGTGGGCTGGCTCTACCGGACGACGAGCAACCGGTGCCTGAACATCATCCGGGCACGTAGACCTGTTGCGGAGGCTGACCTGGACAGTCGCGAATCCGCCGAGGCGGCTGGATCACCGGAGCGGGCAGCACAGGTGAGCGAGCAGCTGATCGCGCTCGCCGCCGCTTTGAAGCGGCTGACGCCCGAGCAGCGGGCATGCTGGCTGTTGCGGGAGGTTCACGGTCGCTCCTATGAGGAGATCGCCGGGGTTATGGGCACGACCCGTACGGCGGTGCGTGGACGCATAGCGCGCGCTCGAGTGCAGTTGGCGGAGGCGATGGCTCCATGGAAATGAGCGACACTCAGGGATATGTGCTGCCTTGCGGCCGCGATATGGAGGCGGTGTGGGAGCGGCTCGATCCGGCCGGCACCGGCCTGGGTAACAGCCATGATCTCACCTGCGAGCACTGCACTGCGGCTCGGCAGAGTCTGGTGATCCTGCAAGAGGTGACCGGCAAACTCGCCTCGGAAGAGATCGGACCTCCGCTGGGCTTGACCGGACGGATCATGTCTGCGGTGCGCGCAGAGGTCCGCCGTCACCACATGCTCGCGCTGCCCGGCGCGGAGCCGGGCGGAGTCCAGATCAGCGAACAAGCGGTCGCTGCGGTGCTGCGATTCGCCGCCGATTCCGTCGACGGTGTGCGCGCACGGCGCTGCCGGATCTCCGTCACGGACAGAGAGGGCGCGGTGGAGGTGGAGATGAGCCTCGCGGTGGCCTACCGCAGGTTTTCCGCCGACGCCGTCGACGAGGTGCGCGAGCGGGTCCGGGCAGCCGCTGCAGCACGGGTCGGGATAGCCCTGGTGCGTCTGGACCTGACCGTGGAAGACCTGTACGACGAATGAAACCCCGGGATCCGGCAGCAGACTGTTGAGAGAGGCTGAAGCACATGGACACGGTGTTCCCTATGGCAACGACCGTGCCGGACGACGAGGCAGAGGCTCCCCGTGCCCAGTGGGTGATCACCGAGCCCGTGATCGCCGCAATTGCCGCCCGAGCCGCTGTCGGTGTCCCTGGTGTTGTGCGGCTCGAACCCGGCCTGACCGGGCTGGCTTCCCGGGTGACGCGTTCGGTACGCCAGAAGATCAACGGCCTTGCCCCGGCCCCGACCGAGGGTGTGAGAATCACGGTCGACCACTCAGCCGTGCCATCGAGCCTGCGCGCGTCCATCGACATGGTCGCCTCCGGGTATGACCAGGCTGGGGCCGTGGGGCGGGCGGTTCAGCGCGAGGTCACGCGTGCCGTCGCCGATGCCACGGGTCTCGCTCCGCCGGCCGTCGCGGTGTCGATCATGGACATAGACTTGTATGGGACCGGTGCGTGGTGACTTCGAGATCAGAGCTGGCACGCTCAATTCTGGCCGTCCTGGGCGGGATCCCCGGTCTGCGTCCGGCGACCCCCGCCACCACCCACGTCGGCTCACGCGTGCCGT
Organism: Streptomyces sp. NBC_00154; assembly: GCF_026342835.1. Classification (GTDB taxonomy): domain Bacteria; phylum Actinomycetota; class Actinomycetes; order Streptomycetales; family Streptomycetaceae; genus Streptomyces. The sequence goes on along the minus strand of NZ_JAPEMI010000002.1, from coordinate 1,651,803 downwards.
GGAACCTCGACACCATGGCCGTCGGCATCGACGACGAACTGATCGAGATCCGCGTCGTCGCCCTTGCCCTCCCCCTTCCTCCGATCCTGCGCGAGGCAGAGGCCGCCCTGCACGCAGCGCTGAAGGAGACCCGGTGGAAGAACGCTCGGCTGCGCCTTGTCGTCTCCGACATCGATGCCGCCGCCCTCACCCCTCTCGATCACGCGAGTGACGCGGATGCCTGAAGTGCCATGACGTTCTCCCCTGGCACGGGTCGTTCAGGTGTGGCGAGCGCGAAGCCGCCTCGTCCAGAGCCAGGAATCCGAGGAGAGCACCATGACGAACCCGGCCACCACCAATACTGCCTTGCCCGCCACTTTTGCCGCAGGCGACGCGGACAAGAGTGCCACCAGTGCACCGGAATCTTCCCCTGCGCAAGCCTCCGGGCAGGGCTCCACCACCATCGCCGATGTCGTCGTCCAAAAGATCGCCGGTCTCGCGGCCCGCGAGGTGCCCGGTGTGTATGAGCTGGGTGGCGGAGCTGCACGGGCGTTCGGCGCAGTCAAGGGGCGTATCCCCGGAGCCTCCGCCAGCGCCGGACAGGGCGTCTCCGTCGAGGTCGGTCAGAAGCAGGCGGCCGTGGACCTGCAGATCCTGGTCGAGTACGGAGTGTCGATACCCGAGTTGGCCAAGGACGTCCGCAACAACGTCATCGACTCCGTCGAGCAGATGACCGGCCTGGAAGTCGTCGAGGTCAACATTAATGTCAATGACGTGCACATCGCCGCTGACGACAGTGACGGCGACGACCAGGACACCGGCGACCGCGTCCAGTAGCCGCTGCCAGGCCCCCGGCACCGCGCACGCCGTACGACGTCACCAGTGAGCACGGGGGCCTTACCACAGGCTCCATGCAGTACAACGGCCCATCTGTGCGTACTCGCACACCCCGGCTCAATGCCGCATGGCCACCGTCAGGGCAACGTACGGCACCAAGGAGAATTGACATGACGTCCACTCAGATGGGCCTCCTGACAGGGCTCGTCCTCGGCCTCACCGCCGCGTTCGGCGGTTTCGAAGCCTTCCTCATCGTCCTCGTTCTCGGGACGGTGGGGCTGCTGGTAGGGCGATACCTCGACGGCAAGCTCGACCTCGCCCAACTCACCGGCCGTGACAGGGACGACTTCCATGGACACCGCGATCACCACGTCAGCTGAAGGAGAGTCCGGCGCGGCGCAGCGAGGCTGCACAACGATCTCCGACCGCGCTGTGGAACGCATCGCCGCCCGGGTGTTGACCGAAGTCGAGAACATCGGCGGAACGCCCGGCCGGGTGCTCGGTATAGCGGTCCCAGGGGAACACGCCGAAGACTCGGCCCGGGTTGCCGCGAAGGTCAGTGGCGACTCAGTTGCGGCGCTCGATGTTCGCCTGTCCGTCGCCTATCCAAAATCCGTCGCTCACACCACCGAAGACGCCCGCGCACGCTTGGTACGCCGCGTTGCGGACCTCACCGGTCTGACCGTCAGCCGTGTCGACATCACCGTCACTGCACTACACGCTCCCGACTCACCGACCAGGAGAGTCCAATGAAATGCCGGCCCCGCCGCACCATCCCGGCCACTCTCAGCGCGCTGGTCCTGCTCGCAGCCTGTGTGCTGATCGCCGTCGTCGCCATTCAGCTGATCACCGGTCAGAGCCCGCTCATCAGCTTCCGCTCCGTCACCGACACCCTGCACAGCACCCACTGGAGCGACGCCAGCACCCTCATCGCCGGCGGCACATTCGCCCTGCTCGGGCTACTCCTGCTGCTCGCGGCACTCCTGCCGGGGAAACCGACCGTTCTGCCGCTGGCCGGTGACATGGACGCCGGCATCACCAGGCGTAGCCTGCGCGACGCCTTGCAGAACACAGCCGCGAATGTCGACGGGGTCAGTAGAGCGAAGCTGAAACTGGGCCGCCGCACGATCGTCGCCCGCATCCGCACCCACCGAACCAACACCGCGGGGCTCACCGATGCCGTGCGCGCCGCCCTGGATCAGCGCCTCGACGAGGTCACCCCGCTCACTCGTCCGGCCATGAAGATCCAGCTCCGTGCCACCAGGAACACATCATGACCAGCCTCAACCGCCCAGCCCGCCTCAACCGCACCCTCCTCGCCGTCATCGGCGTCCTCCTGCTCGCCTCAAGCTCCTTCGCCCTGGCGGCTCACTTCGGCCAACTCACCTTCCTGGATTCGGACGCCACACTCACTCCCGCCACCGCCGAGCCGCCCACCTGGGCACTCTGGATTGCTGCCGCCACCGCCATCGTTCTGGGGCTGCTCATCCTGCGCTGGATCGTCGCCCAAGTCACCCGACGCCCCAAAACCCGCACCTGGCACCTCGAGCAGAACCCCGAGCGGGGCAGCACCGAACTGGCTGCGAACACTGCCACCGCTCCCTTCCTCAGTGAAGTCACCACCTACCCCGGCGTCCACCACGCCCGCGCCACGCTCGCCGGAACCCGCCAAAACCCCACCCTCGCAATGGTGATCAGCACCGAGCAGGGCGGTGATCTCACCACCATCAACCATCACCTCAACACCCACGGGCTGCCCCGGCTCCGTCAGGCGCTCGACCTCGACACCCTCCCCTTCACCGTCGAGTATCGCTTCACCACCCACGCCGGCACCCGCGCACACTAGACCGTTGTGGGCGTACGTAGATGCCTGCGGGGCTCCCCGTGAGCAGCAGGGGAATGAAGGGGAAGTGGCTCAGCCCAGGCGGGATGGAAGCGCAGACAGTCCGCGGTGCGGCGCGGAACAACTGTGTAGGTGAGAAGGGGGTCGCGTCCTGCAGCCCGTGCTGCGATGAACGCGAGGTTTCTTCGTCATCCTCGGGTGCGCCGTACGCACTCCGTAACAGTGGCCCGGAGGCTACCGGTCCGCCGCATCAGATCTCTCTGGACACACGCCCCGTTTCCCGAAGTGATCAAAAAGTCCAGCGCGTCCTCGGCCGCCTTCAGGTCGCCGCTCTCCTCCAAGGCCCCGCGCACATGCGCCAGCAGCGCACGAGCCACGGTTTCGGCGGGTTCGGGATGCATGGTGAGAGGGTGGAGCAGCCGGTCATCCAGCCCGGAACGGCTTGCTCGCCAGGCAGCCATGCGCAGGAGAGCTGTCTGGAATCGGGCCGGCGGCTTACCGGCTCGCCATTCACGCGCCGCTGTCTCGACCAGACCACGAATCAGGGTGGCCAGCAGCACCGTGCCCACCGGATCGAGGCACACGTCCGCAACTCTGACTTCGATGGTGGGGTAGCGGTGGGAGAGGCGCGCATCAAAGTAGATCATTCCCCTGTCGCGCAGCACTTCGGTGTCGAGCAGCGCCCGTATCTGCTCGTGATAGCGCTCCGCCGAGCCGAATACATCTACCGGGCCTGACGACGGCCAGCGGCCCCAGACCCTGCTCCGATAGCTGTTGTAGCCGCTGTCCTGGCCCTGCCAGAAGGGCGAGTTCCCACTCAGGGCCAACAGCACCGACAACCAGGGCCGCACGCGGTCCAGCACGGCGACGCCCTCCTCGTCCGACTCCACCGACGCGTGGACATGGCATCCGCATGTCAGCTGTTCCTGCGCGGTCAGTCCGAAATGCTGCTCCAGCCAGTGATACCGCTCACCGGTTCCGATCGTCGGGCTGACAGGGAGCGGGGACGTGGCCAGTGCAACCACGGCGGCCCCCACATCGGCCGCGTGACCGGCGGCCTCCACCCGTCGGCGGATTATCTCTTCCGCCAACTCGTCCATGTCGGTTTGAGGCCGGGTGGCAAATTCGAGTTGCTGGCGGTGCAGCTCGGGCTCGAAGGCACACTCTCCTTCGGCATGTCGGTCCACCATGGCCAAAACCGCTGTCGACAGTGCCTGTGGTTCACCGCTCTCCGCGTCAACCAGGAGAAGTTCCTCCTCAACACCCACGCTCCGCACAGCCGTGCCCTCTCTCCTCGGCTGACTGACCGATCCCTCCACAGAGCTCGTCGTCGCGCTCGCTCAACTCGTGGCTCGCCACAGGATCTGCCTGTCGTCGAGCCTCCGCATGCGGCTCGTCGAGCCTTCGACCGTCGGAAGACGGATCTGTGGCGCCCCGCCCGGTGCGTCGCCGGTGGCTGGTGTCGCACCAGGGATAGATGTGGCTGCGGCGACATGTACATATGGCGACGGTGAAGCGGTACGAGGCCACGGTGGTGCCATCGGTACCGGTCACCTCCACCGACCCTTCCACCAGCCAGGGCCCGTTGTCGTTCAGAGTGATACGACGCCTGGATTCAGGGGCGTTCGGCACGGATGACCACCAGTTCCTCATATGAATCGTTGGCCTTCATCAGATGCCGTTCCTGGAGCCAGCTCTGCCTGGACAGGAGAACAGGCCCGAGCGGGACGCGCGCGTGTGCGCTAACTGTCGCTTTGAGGCCGCCGCGGGACAGGCGGCGCAGAGTGGCAGCGGGATCGCACAACCCGGAGTGCACCATCAGGAGCACGCCTGCGGTGCGCAGCGCGGCAGGGGCGCCATCGCAGACACGGTCCACGACCGCCCGGCCGTCGAACCCCGCGTCCCAGGCTCGCGACGAACCATGCGTGGGCACCCGGGCGTGCGGAGCCGGGACATACGGCGGGTTGCAAAGAATGAGGTCGTAGCGACGGTCCTGCAGGGCGGAGGCCAGATCACTGTGGCGAACAGTGATGCGCTGGCGGTGCAACAGCGCGTTGAGCCGCGTGGTCGCCACGGCACAGCGCGCGATGTCCACGGCCGTCACCCGTCCACCGAGCTGAGCGGCGCGCACGGCCAAAGCGCCGCTCCCCGTTCCGAGATCCAGCACATCCGAACCCGCTGCGACGTGTTCCCGGTCCAGGGCGACCATCAGCAGCCGCGTGTCGTGCTGCGGCGCGTAGACGCCGGGCAGCGTGATCACAAAAGGGTAGGGGGATTCTGCTGTTTCTGCAGACTCGGAAGCCATGAAGGAATCTCCCTGTGAGACTTTCACGCGCCATGCCCCGGCGGTCGGGAAGGCAGCGCGGCGCCTCTGACCGGCCGGAGATGTGCTGCGCGTTGGTCGCCGGTTGCCTTCAGCCTTCCTTCCGGGCTCCCTGTGTTACGCCGTCCTGACGGACCACTCCAGTCATCTCAGGATGCCTGTGATTGCGCCCGACGGCAGGTTCACGGGTCCGGCCGCCAGCAGGGAGTCATCCTGAGGACGGGCCCCCGGCAACTGATAACGGGCGGCCACCAGCGCACTGTCGATGTCCCCCGTGCCCGTGGCCACACACAGCGTGTATGCCACATCGCCTATCCGCTGCCGCGCGTCACGGGCGCCGCTCTCGGCCTCCAGCACCATCAGAGTCTCGTGCTGCTCGATCAAGCTCCGCAGTACGGCCGGGTGAGCCATCAACATGGACGATCCTTCCGCTCGACAACTCTGGACGGGCCGTTGGCCTGACCGGCCGACTACCCCGAGCTGCGGCGGCCACACTTCCGACTGCGCGACCGCGACGCCGGTGCGGGGTGGGAGCAGGGCCCTTTCGTACCGCGAAGTGACGACGAGCGGGAAGGCAACGCGCCGGAGCCGTCGGTACACGTGGCGTGGCCGTGGCGGTTGTCGTTCGAAGGTGCCCATCCACTGGCGCTCCTGCCTCAGCAGGTCGAGGTCTCACTGGCCCTCCCAGGAGACGTCAGCGGTCGACTCCCCCAGCCCGGAAGCCGCGTCTCCGGCCTGCGCATGCGAGGCGTCGACTTCACGCTCCCCCGAGGGCCTGGTCCGAGCGACCATCCATCAGTCAGCCCTCGCCGGTCCCGACGGCCGTCATCTCCCCCCTCGCCGCGCGCCTCGGCCGCAAGACCCCAGCGTTACGAGGGCCGGGAGGCGCTCCGCCGAGCGTGCGCACTTCCGATGAAAGACCTGTTGGAAGGCACATCTTCCTCGCACGGTCATTCGAATACTGGAGGCGACTCCCGTGCGCACACTCGGTGCTATGCGGTATAGACCCGATATGCCCACCTTCGTAATGAATGGCAGAATTTTTGCAAGGGAACTGCGAAGAGTTTTCGCGTTCGCAGACCGGACCCCACCCCCCACAGGCAGGCAGGCCTACTCATGCCCAAACATCCAAAGCCATCCCAGCCGCCGCACGGCGAAGGTCCGAGCCGACACAAAGGAACCCAGCAGCACGGCTGGGCGTCGGACGTGGACGAGACTCGCCAACAGGACAATCCAAGCGCGCATCGCTCCTTCCACCCCGAGGAGCACGCACCCGGCCCGGGACCCGGCAGGAAGATCTCCAAAGAGGAAAACAAGGACGTCGCCGGCGACACCGCGAAAAGCACCGGTCGCAGAGGCGAAGAGCGCGCCAAGGGTTCCGAGGAAGGCATGCACGACACGGGCCGTAGAGGCCGTTCACAGCGCCCCAGCGGCACCAAGGACGCCTCGGCAACCACCGGGGTTGACCCTCAGGATCCTCCCGACAAAAAATCCAGGCAGGGGTAGGTTAGGCCCACTCCATCGGATCACGCCGGGCTCGCGGGAGGGCTGATCCGACAGACAGGCCTCCAGCCACCTGAGGAGATGCGGCGGCAGTACGCACCAGCTCCGTTCCCTCAGAGTTCTGCGTTCGTCCTGGGCCCGCCGGCAATCGGCGCAGTGCGCTGGCTGCCGGCGGCCGAGCAATCGAACGACCTCGACAGCGGAGCCGAATGCGTAGGAGGCGATCATGGCCGTACGGCACCAGCTCATCCTCCGTAAGCCAGGTGTGGTGTGGTCCCTCCTCGAGGACGAAACCCGCTACGGCGACTGGGTCGTCGGCACGCACGAAACCGGCCCGAGGGAAGGCCGATGGCCCGAGGTCGGATCTTCGATCGACTACACGGTGCGTCTGGGCCCCAAGGAGTTCCAGGGCCACACCACCGTCCGTCGCATCGACCGGCCCGGTGCACTCGAACTCGAGGCCGATAACGGTCCGCTCGGCACCGCACGAATCTCCTTCGACATCCGGCCCTGGGGCGACAACACCCTCGTGATTGTCGACGAACACCCTTTGCGCGGGCCGGGAGGGAAGTTCCACAACGCCGCCCTCGACGCCCTCCTGCAGATCCGACACCGCACCATGCTCGGGCGACTCGCCAAGGTCGTCGAGGACATGCCACCCGACGCCGACCCCCGTGACGCACTGGCGACTGACCGCAACAACGATGCGTAACAGCCGTCCGTCAGGGACGGCTCCGAACCGGTCGATGTGCCCGCGTGTCGTCCGCTCTCGGGCCGTCGGGCGGGGCCTCGGCAGGCTCTCTCGGCGGATGCCCGGCGATCCGCCTCCGGAGGGCTCAGTCCCCGAGCCGGGGCGAGGTGACGGTGAACAGTCCACCCTCCGGGTCACGCAGCGTGATCCAGCGATCGGTCTCGGATTGCTCCACGGGAGAGACGCTGCTGCCTCCGAGGCCAGTGGCCGTGTGAACGGCAGCCTCGATGTCAGGCACCCGGAAATGGACGTGCCAGCGCGGTCGGACCTGCGGGTCGGGAGCAGCCTCCACGGCTCCGCCGCTGAGCCGCGCCACCGTGTCTTCGCCGTGACGGAGCACGACGTGATCGTTTTCGTAGGCGACTTGGCAGCTGCCCGGTCGCTCGCCGCCCCAGTCGAGGACTTCGCCATAGAAGATGGCGGCATCGAAAGCATCTCTGGTACGCAGTTCGAGCCAAGCGGGGGCCCCTTTGCGACCCACCCCCCAGTCCGGGATGACCTCTCCCTCCCAGATCCCGAAGACTGCGCCGTCACGGTCCGCGGCCAGTGCCGCCCGGCCGGTGCCGAAGGAGAGGGGGCCGACGGCCAGCGTGGCGCAGCGCTCGCGGATCCGTGCTGTGGTCACGTCGGCGTCGTCAACGGCGAAGTACGGCGTCCACACCACGGCCACAGCGAGATCCCGTGCGAGCGCGCCGATACCGGCGACCGGAATCCCCTCGTGAAGACCGACGGAGCAGGCGTCCCCGACCCGAGCTCGACGGAACGTCCAGTCGAGGACAGAACCGTAGAACTGCTGCGCCGCTTCGAGATCATGGGTCATGAGGCTGACCCAACACGGAGCGCCGAACATCGCGTGGCTTGAGGTTGACATGCCTGCCATCTCCTCGCCCGTCACGTACTACCGGCACGTCCCACAGTAGCGCCGGGCAGGTCGAGCCACTGGGGCTCAGCGCCCTACCGGCCGCGACACGACAGGTGTGGCGGCCGCCCATAGGCTGTTTTGTGCCGAGGGCCGGTTTGCAAGAGACCTCGCCCGGCCAGGTACCACCTGATTCGGAGCCGCCACATGGACCGAACTCAGGTGGATTTCCTTCTGGAGGTTTCTGTCATGTCCGATTGGCGATCGCGTGCGGCCCGAGCGGGTAAGTGGCCGCTGAGCCCGGGCGGACACGGGCCGGACCCGGCCCCCGAGCATTCGATGGATCCACGGGCGGAGCAGGAAGAGCCCCCCGCGTCGCTGGCCCGCAGCGTGGTGGACGCGGCGATCTACCGTGCCGGACGTCGGATCGCAACGCCCTCGACGCTGGAGGAGATCTACGAGCGGCTTCCGGGGGAACCGGGCACCATGGCGTGGATCGGGCTGTACCGCCCTTCCCCCGCGCAGCTGTGGGAGGCGGCGGAGCAGTTCGGGCTGCACGAGCTGGCCGTCGAGGACGCCATCGTGGCCCACCAGCGACCGAAACTGGAGCGCTACGGGGACACGCTTTTCGTCGTGCTGCGCTCCGCCCGGTACATGGACGAAGCCGAGGAGGTGGACTTCGGGGAACTCCATCTGTTCGTCGGCCCCGGATTCGTGCTGACCGTACGGCACAGCCAGGCACCCGACCTGGCCATCGTCCGCAAGCGACTGGAGGGCGACCCCGAGCTGCTGGCGCTCGGCCCCGAGGCGGTGCTGTACGCGATCCTGGACGCGGTGGTCGACGGTTACGCGCCCGTGGTGGCGGGCCTCCAGCACGACATCGACGAGATCGAGACCGAGGTGTTCGGCGGCGACCCGAAGGTCTCCCGCCGTATCTACGAACTCTCCCGCGAAGTCGTCGAGTTCCAGCGCGCCACCCGGCCGCTCCTGACCATCATGCGCGGGCTCGAGGCCGGTTTCGAAAAGTACGGCACGGACGAGGAGCTTCAGCGTTACCTGCGTGACGTCGCCGACCACGACACCACCGTGGTCGAGCGCGTGGACAGCTTCCGCGAGATGCTCGGCGACATCCTCACCGTCAACGCCACTCTGGTCAATCAGGCCCAGAACGAGGAGATGAAGCAGCTGGCCGAGGCCGGCCACGCCCAGAACGACGAGATCAAGAAGGTCTCCGCCTGGGCGGCCATCCTCTTCGCGCCCACCCTCATCGGCACCGTCTACGGCATGAACTTCGACCACATGCCCGAGCTGCACTGGGTCCTCGGTTACCCCTTCGCCATCGCCCTGATGGCCGTGGTCTGCGTCGGCCTGTACGTAGCCTTCAAACGCCGCGACTGGCTCTAGCAACCCCGTGGCCATCGCGCCGGATCAGCACGAGGTCGACGCCGTGGGCACGCAGCGTGCCAACCGCGACGACACCCGGCTACTGCCTGGTACGACGACCGGCCGGCGCCAGGACGTAAACCGTCGGCGGACAGCGTCCCGAGGCATTTCGGCTGCACCGTCGCGAACAGGTGCGCCGGGCGCGGCTGCTGGGCATGCTGCTCATTCCGTATGAGGGCGACTGGACGGTCCCGCTGCGCCGCGGGCCCCGGGCGCAGGATGCCTGCACCCACGCGCACGGCCTGTGCGCAGGGCCCGGAGTCGGCTCGCTGCGTGAATTGCTCGGCGTGATCGGCGCGTACGAATGGCGCAGGAAAGACGTGGAGATCCCGGCGCTCGGCGGCAGCCGCATCCACCCGCAATACGGGGTCTTCTCCCCGGTCCGCAGCGAGTACGTCGACCTGGCGGCCGAGACCGAACTGCCTGCGGGGGACACGGCCTTCGGCATCGGCACGGGTACGGGAGTGCTGTCCGCCGTCCTCGCCCGTCGTGGAGTGCGCCGCATCGTCGCCACGACCAGGAGGCGCGCGCCGTGGATTGCGCCCGTGACAACGCCGCCCGCCTCGGCCTGGCCGACAGGATCGACGTACGGCATGCCCATCTCTTCCCGGCAGGCCGCGCCCACCTGATCATCTGCAACCCACCCTGGCTCCCGGACCGCCCCCGCACGCCGCTGGACCGGGCGGTGTACGACCTCTCCGACCTCGCGGAACGCCTCGGGCTTCGCAGACGTACAGAACTGCCGGACGCGATCGCAGCGGCGGGCCTGCGCGTGCTGTCCCGCACGGTCACGAAGTGGTGCCACCCGCGTGCCACGGATCCGTCGAACCTTTTGCACAGAGCCCGTGCGGGCGAGGTCACGTCGTTGTGGCGTCTCGAGGTTGCCTGAGCCTCAGCTACCTCGGCTCCGGCGCCTGTGGGCAGACCGGGGCTGTCGTGGGCGGGAGCTTCCGAGAGCGACAATTGTGGGTGGGTCCGGTGCTGGTCGGTTCGGAGTCAGGTCGCGAGATCCTGCCCGACGGACCGGGTTCCGGGCCGACAGGAGACGACGATGAACGGATCGGTCCGTGTCGGACAAGTTGTCGGGGTGCCATTGCGGATGCACTGGAGCATGCCGCTGCTGGTGATCCTGTTCGCGTACGGTCTTGGCCGCCAGACTCTCCCGGCATGGACTCCAGGGCGCTCGAATGCGGTGTACACGTTCGCCAGTGCCGTGGGGGCCGTGCTGCTCATGCTCAGCCTCCTGCTCCACGAGACGGCGCACGCTGCGACTGCCCGCAGGAAGAAGATCGCGGTACAGGATGTGACGCTGTGGGCGCTGGGTGGGATGACCCGGATGGGGCGACCGCAGACGGCGGCGGTGGCTTTCGCGGTGGCGGTCAGCGGGCCACTCACCAGCCTGGCCGTCGGGGGTGTCGCGCTCGGAGCGGGAATCGGGCTGCATGCGATGTCCGGCTGGGCGGTGCCCGCCGCTGTGCTGGTGTGGCTCGGCTGGGCGAACCTGTTCCTGGGGGCATTCAACCTACTGCCCGCTGCGCCGCTCGACGGCGGAAGGGTGGTGCAGGCACTGTTGTGGTGGCGAACCGGAGACCGGGACCGTGCGGATCGGGCTGCCTCCCTGAGCGGTCAGGTCATGGGCGGCCTCCTGATGGCCTTCGGTTGGATCTCCTTCCTCCGCGGGGTGCCGGGCGGGCTGTGGCTCGTCTTCGTCGGTCTCTTCATCACGGTCGTCGCCGGCGCCGAACGGCAGCGCGCCGTGATCCACACGGCACTGCGGGGCGTCAAGGTCGCCGATGCCATGTCCAGCCCGGTGACCACCGGCGCCGACTGGCTGACCATCCGGCATTTCATCGACGACGTGGCGGTGAACTCCCGCCATTCCGCCGTGCCACTGCTCGATTTCGAGGGCCGTCCCAGTGGGATCGTTGAAGTACGCAGGCTTGCCCGGATACCGGGAGCGCGCCGGGAGGCCGTGCGCGTGCGCGAGGTGGCGATGCCGCTCTCACAGTGCGCGGTTGCCGCCCCGACTGATCTTCTGAGTGACACTCTCGAGAAGCTCCGCCCGGGTGGTGGCATGCGCATTCTCGTCGTGGACGGGGGCCGTCTGGTGGGGATCGTCACCGCGAAGGACATCTCACGGATGATCCAGCGGCACGGGTTGGGGGGCCAGGGGCCCGACTGAGTTGGGGGCCCGCAGCGTCGTCGGCGAAGGTTGGTAGGGGGTGGCCCTGGTGTTGCGCCGCGGGGGGCGCGCCCAGGCGTGCGGCAGCTCACCTGCGCGCGGACCCGGCCCGGACGTCAGTCTCCCAGCGTGCTGCGCTGCTGTGCGTGTTGAGGAGCTCCGGGGGTACGCGTGTGGAACGGTGAGCTGTCTTCAGCTCACGCCACACAAGCGGAGGGATTCCCCCTTACGGCGGAAATGTGATCGCGGAACTCACCACCGATCACCGCGAGGTCGACGAACTGTTCGAGAAGATCGAGGCGCAGCCGGTCGGCGACAAGCGGCGCAGGAAGCTGGCCGATGACCTGACCATTGAACTGGTACGCCATTCCGTCGCCAAGGAGATGCACCTGTACCCGGCGGTGCGCAAGCACGTTGAGGGCGGCGACTGGATCGGCGATCGTCGACATGACCCGTGACACCACCGTCACCGCGGTCTTCGCCGGCGACGCCCGCTCCGCCTCCAAAACCGTGAAGTCAACGGCGTACGCCCACGCGAAGATCTCCACCACCGTCTCCAAGCACTACAAGACAGGCAAGATCGGCTCCACGACCTACTACTACTTCCGCAAGAACACCGACCCGGTGTTCACCACAACGATGAACTACTACGCCGGCCGCAAGCAGCGCTTCCAGCTCCAGGTGTACTACCAGGGCTCCTGGTACGACTCGGGCTCCCAGTACTTTGCCCTGGCCACGAACGGCAAGTCGGCCGTGCGCCTGGAGGCAGCGGGCGAGTCCGGTATCCGCGCCCGAATGCGCTCGTCATACATCAACAGCTCCTCCGGCGACACCGTCAACTCCACAACGCACGGTGCTTGGAAGTACTTCACCTTCACCAACTGAGCCCATCCCGAAGCCGAACCGGTACGGCCCCCGACTCCACCGGGCCGTACCGGCGGCGGTGCAGAGGCGGCCGAGTGCGTCGCAGGGAAGACACGCTGCCCGCCCTCGGCCCGGGACAACGCACCCACAGGTACGCGACGTCCTCCACCGCCGCCGTGTTCCGCGACCCGGTCACGCCTTCGACGCCCATGGGACGAACGCAGGCACGTCCTATCGTGCGAGGGGCGACTTGTCGCTCGCATTCAGACAGCGGACCAACACGCAGGTGGTGCTGCTGTCGTCCTCTTCGACGTCCCGGACATGCTCGAAACGGATTCTGTCCAGCAGGGTCGGTGAGGCCTTGTTCGATGCAGCTACGGTGGCGTGAACCCTGGTCAGTCCGAGGGCGCCGAAGCCATAGGCGGTGATCGCTTCCGCCAGCTCGGTTTCCAGGCCAAACCCCCAGGCCGCCGGAGCCGGAGCGTAGATTCTCGTGGCCTCCGGCAGCGTCGGTCGGCTTGATCTCGGCATGCCCGACCAGGAGTCCGTCCCGACGAACAGCCCAGACATCGAACAGGTCCTGGGCATAGACCTTCGTGGAGATCCGCCCGAACAGGGCGAGCGACCTATCCCGCCGGCAGCCCGGCAGGTGGCCGCCGCCGGAGCGACGACACGCGCCCGCAGCAGCCTTTCGGCCCCAAGGTGTCGTGGAAGGATCTCGGCGGGCCGGACGGCCGACCAGACCGGATCGAGAAAACGGTACGAGGGAGAAGAGATGTCCCTTCCGGACCCGGGGCGGGAGGCCGAGGCCGCGGCGGCCCTGGGCTTCGACCTCAGCGAATGCGTTGAGGAGCCCATTCATCTACTGGGCAGGATCCAGTCCCACGGCACCCTGCTCGCGGTGGAGGCCGATACCGGCACCGTGGACACCGCAGCTCTGAACACCGGTTGCTTGCTGGGGATCGCGGCCCAGGAGTTGGTCGGGGGACCCATCACGCGGGTGCTGTCCCCCGAGGACTGGGCCGAGGCTCTTGAGGTCAGCGCTCAGCACGAGGCGGCAAGCCTGGTTCTCCCTGTCTCCATCGACGTGGCAGGCGCGCCCCGGATGTTCGACGTGACCGCACACCGGCAGGGGCCCTTTCTGATCCTGGAGTGCGAGCCGCGAGCCGTCGCGTTGCCGCATTTCTCGCGCTACTACCAGGGGGTTCGGCGAGCCCTGACACGGCTTCGGTCGGCGACGACGGCAGCCGAGTGCTGCCAGGCGGCCACCCATGAGATCCGGGCGCTGACCGGCTTAGACCGTGTGGTCGCCTACCGCTTCGAGGGCGAGGACGGGCCAGGAGAGGTGGTCGCGGAGGAACTCACCGACGGCCACGAACCCTGGCTGGGGCTCTGGTTCCCCGCCAGTGACATCCCGCCCCAGGCGAGGCGGCTATACCGCGACAACTGGATTCGGGTGATCGCTGACGTGGACGACGTCAGTGTGGGCTTGCACCCCCCGCGACGGGCAGGCTCAGGCCTGCCATTGGACCTGTCGAATTCCGTACTGCGCACCGTGTCCGGCTTTCATCTGGAGTACCTGCGGAACATCGGTGTGAAATCGTCGATGTCGGTGAGTGTCCTCCGGGAGGGCGAGCTGTGGGGGCTGATCGCCTGTCACGGCGACGCCCCCGCCACCATTCCCCCGGAACTGCGGGCGGTATGTGAGTTCTTCGGTGTCGCTTTCTCCCTGCAACTCGCGGTCATCGAAGAACGAGAGCAGGCTGAGGCGCTCACCGCCTCCCGTGAGCGGCTTGATCAGATCATCTCCCGGGTCACGTCCGATCTGGAGGGCTCACTTCTGGCGGGCGACGACGCCCTCAGAACACTGCTGGACGCCGATGGTGCGGTGCTCTGCCGGGGCGGGCGCAGCACCTCCAGCGGGATGCGTGTCGCACCCGCTCTGCTGGAGACCCTCCAGGCACGCGCGGTAGGGCTGTCACCAGGCACGGTCTGGAGTACGGACCGCCTGTCCGAGGAACCGGACCAACCCGGCGGCGACATGACGGAAAGCGGTCCGGCGGGGATCCTGATGGTAACGCTGAGCCGCTCGGGCGACTTCCTCGCCTGGTTCCGCAGGGACCGTCCCAGCGCCCGCCAATGGGCCACCGACCCTTCCAAGCCCGTCCTGGTCGGCCCGCGAGGCGAGCGGCTCACTCCTCGCGGGTCGGGTGCCGTCTTCCGCGCGGTGGTTCGTGGACGGAGCCTGCCCTGGACGCCGACCGACCGCGCCACCGCGCAGGAGCTGTGGCGCACGCTGACCGGTCTCGTGTTCCGGCACGAGGCCGAACTGACAGCGCTTACCGAACAGCTACGCGTCACCAACTCCGACCTCGACTCGTTCGCCCATGCGGCAGCCCACGACCTCAAGGAACCACTGCGCGGCATCTTCAACGCCGCGACCTTCGTCATCGAGGATGCCGCAGCGGACCTCGACGCGACGACTGTGCGACGGATGCTCACCATGCGGCGACTGGCCGGCCGGATGGATGACCTGCTCGACTCGCTGCTGCACTTCGCGCGGCTGGGCCGAGGTGGGCTGCACCGCATCCGTGTCCCACTGGACCGGGTGCTGGACTCCGCACTTGAGGTGGCCGGGGAACGTTTGGCCGAGGCCCACGTGCGGGTCGTCAGAAGGGATCTGCCCGAGGTGTACGCCGATGAGCACCGGCTCTACGAGGTCCTGGTCAACCTCTTGGTGAACGCTGCCAAGTACGCCGCCGATCAAGGAGACCGCACGGTCGAGGTCCTGGTCGACACCCTCCGCACGCCGGCTGGCGGGACCCCCCAGCAGACCGTCGTGGTCCGCGACAATGGCATCGGCATCCCGGCCGAACATCAGGGCGAGGTTTTCGAACTGTTCCGCAGACTGCACGGGCAGGACGAGCGCGGCGGAGGCACCGGTGTGGGTCTCGCGATCGTCAAACGGATCGTCGAACGGCACGGCGGTGAGCTGTGGCTCGAGAGCGAACCAGGCCGCGGGACCAGCTTCTACTTCACTCTGGGTCACGAAGGCGGCGACTGAGCGGCAGGGCCCTCGTCCCCGCCCTTCGCTCTTCTCTGCCAGTAGTCCACGGCCCCCTTCAGGACGGTTTGGAAGAGGTCGAAGTTGACCGGCTTGTAGATGTAACTGTCAGCCCCTGCCGCGTAGGTTGCGTCGACCTCCTCCGGCGCGGTGTACGCCGTGAAGACAACCACGGTCACGTTGTTCAGTTCAGGCATGGAGCGGATCGATCGGAGCACCGCGGCTCCACTGAGACCGGGCATGTGCAGATCCAGGAGAACGAGCCCCGGTCGTCGGGTGGCTTCCAGCAACCGCTCGGCGACTCCCGTCCCCCTGTCGGTGAATTCCAGCGTCAGACCCGGATGAGTGCGCCCGAGCGCCCGCTGAATCGCCTCGGCGTCCTCTGCCGAATCCTCGACCACCCAGACGAAATCGTGATCGATCCTCGGATCCTCGGCTGACCCGCTCACGCGACCATCTCCGCCTGCGCGACGAGCACGGCGATGTCGTCCGCACCCGCCGCCCGGAATTCCACAACGGCCGCTGCCAGCCGTTCGGCGAAACCTTGAGCCTCACCGGCCCCCTGCTGCGCCACCGCGTCCTGCAGGCAGGATTCGAAGAACGTCCCGTCAGCCGCTCTCGCCTCGGTCACCCCGTCGGTGAACAGCACCAGCGCGTCCCCCGGCGCCACATGCGCCGACCCGGATCCGTACTCGAGTTCTTCCAGCACACCCAGCAGATCCCCGTGGGCCGCGAGCTCTTCCACGGCGCCATCCTCACGCCGCACCAGAGGCGCCGGATGCCCGGCGCTCCAATAACGCAGGCGAAATCCCTTTCCGTCCGACACCAGCACCGCTACGAGCGCTGTCACGAAGCGGGACGTGCCCTCCCTGACCAGAGCCCGGTTCAGCCGTCCCAGCGCGTGCTCGGGCGTACTGCCGTTCTCGAGCAGGGTACGCAGGGTATGGCGGGCCAGACCAGTGAGTGCCGCAGCCTCCGCCCCGCGACCGCAGACGTCACCGATAAGGAGCGTCACACCGCCCTGCGCCCCCGGGACAGCGTCATAGAAGTCACCGCCCACATCGAGCGATTCATCGCCCACTTCGTATGCCGAACTCAGAGTGAGACCCGAAATCTGCGGTAGCTCTCTCGGTAGCAGATGTCGCTGGAGGGAGACCACGTGCTGGCGCCGCTGTTCGTAGAGGGTGCTGGTATCGATGGCCAACGCGGCCCGGTCTGCAAGATCGGCAAGGAACAGCGAGGCCACCTCAGCGCGGTCCACCCGGTGGTAGAGGAACGTCAGAGTGCCCAGAGCCCGCCCCCGAGCTTTGAGCGGATTCACACTGAGCGCACGGACAGCATGCCCCGCCCCGGACGAGGTGGTCCCGAAGGGACCTCCTGCCAGATCGTCACCTTGCAACACCATCCCCTGCCCGCGGTTGACGACCTGCTGCAACACATCCGTGAGCCAGAGGTCCTCGGCCGCGACCGCACCGAGCCACTGCTGCTCGCTCGCGTCCATGTGTGAGAAGGCCACGGGAGTCAGTCCGCCGGAAAGACGGAGATGCAGGACGCACCCCTCGGCGACAGCGGGAACAGCCGTTCGAGCCACCCGTCGCACGGTCCTCTCCACATCAAGGCTCGAACCCATCTGCAACGACGCCTCCGCCAGGAAGGCGTCACTCACATGACGCAGCTCGTCCTCGCGCCGCGCCGCGATGCGCCTGTTGGAGACCATGGTGACCTCAGCCACCTGCTTCAACCGGGCCCGTAGCGTCGCATCGACGGCGTCCCTGTCTGCGGTGCCGACCATGAACGACGCCCAACCGCCCTGCCCCAGCGGCACAGCACACAATGCCACGCTCCGCACGCCCGCTGTCGCCAGAACCTGGACATGCGGCATGGCGCCGTCGAGCTCCGACATCTCGTGAACCGTGACAGTCGGATCGCCGCCCGGAGCCCCGGCGGCGGCAGATTCGCCAAAATCCTGTTCGAATTCCACGAACGATGGCGTCGGCTCCGTCAAGGTGACACTGCGCAGATAGTGCAGCTGCCCACCGCTCCAGCGGGTGCCCACGACGGCCAGCACACCGGGCATACGGAGCAGCATGTCGTAGAGGGAATCGGCCAGCTCTGTCACGTCCTGCGCCCTGTCGGCGAGACTCCAGAGCTCATGCAGACGGCCGGACCACCATCCGTCATCCGCCTGACAGGAAGCTTTGCCCTCGTGCTGCTCCACCGCTGATCCGCCGTTCCGCATTGCCGCTGTCGGCTCCGGCCCGTCAGGGCAAACGCTATGTCACGCCGCGGCCGGGCGCCTCCAGGCGCGGTCCCCGCGGCGGCGCTCCGCACGAGACGCGCGAGGCTGATTGCCATGGGCCCGCACGCGCAGGGGCGCCGCCCGCCCGGTACTGAGACGGTGCAGTGGACGCCGTCGCCGGTGAAGCGGCAACGCCGTCGTTCCAATCAGCTCACCGCCACTGAGCGGTGCCGACGACGGCACACGCTCGCGCCCGAGCGGACTGGGGCGACGAGAAGCGGACGTCTCTGGCTCCACCGAGCCAGATCGCCTCTTCGCCTCTACTGCGGGGTGCGGGCCCGTATGGACCGTCCGGCCCGGTCTTGCTGGTCACAGCTCTATCCGGACAGTCGGACAGCTGGGACACCCGTAGTCGTGCTGTTCATGGACGTCATCTTCTTGTGTGAAGCGACGGGGGGTGAGCCTGTGAACTCCTTGCTTGGGGACGGTCTGGTGGTGCAAGATCCGTCGGGCCGCCGGGTCACGGGGATCAGGGGCTTGACCTGCGGGGTTGTTGTGGCTGGTGCGGACAGACCGATGCATCTGTTGAGGGAACTCGACGTCCGCGCGAGCCGCCGACGGCGGTGGCTCGTCGCCCTCGTGGGCGTCTGTCTCATGCCCTTCATGACGGCCTGTGCGAACGAAGACCGACCCGGACCGTCGAGCGTCACGGAAGCTCAGGCGCGAGAAGTCCTCAAGAACGTGACTTCCGACATTGCAGAAAACAGCGCCGAGCACTTTTGCGAGAAGTCCACTGTTCAGGTTGAAACTTGTGAGGATGCGCTGGACGAGGCACGGGCCCAATGCCTCTCCCCTGGCTCAGCGCCGAGGGTAGTGAACTCTGCCCGAGTACCTAGGAAGCCAGGAATTGATGGTGGATGGGTCCTAGCTGTGGAGGGCCAAACTGATGGCGGGCAACAATACGTCTCTCACTTTTTCGTTACGACTCCGAAGGGAATACCCCGCGCGTCTATCGGCATCTACTGGACTGGAATCGGCTTGGGCGACCGTCCTTTCGACAAGTGGCGCACTGTCCTTCCTCGGTCCGAGTGCCTGAAGGGAGCTTGGGGGTGGCTTGATGGCGGCAGTGAGCGCCTTCGAGCTTGGCAACAGAAAGCCCGGGCCGCCGGCCTCGAGCGGCGGGACGTCGACGTAGACAACTCAGGATCCGTGTTCCCCTCGCCGAACCGGAGCGAACGATCGAGCGACGCGTCCCATGCCGCACCGTGAACGAGGCGGAACCCGGACTGTAATCTTTCCGTCTTCCACCGTCGGGCGGGCTGCTTTTGGTTAGGGAGAAAGCAGTCCCGACCAGAAGGTGGCGAGCGAACCCACCCTGACTTTTAACCAAAATATAGAAAATCGGCCGAAACTTGAGATATATACCATCGCAGGCTTTTTCGCGAATAAACAGCAGAACCGTGTTCTCCGTCTGGCGTCAACCACGGGCGAGACTCTGGGTCGTGGTGGGTGTCGCGGCCCTCGGATTCCTCATCGCGCTGGAGATCGCCGCACGTCGCTACGGCCTGCCGGGGCCGATCACCAACCAGGTGCGAGAGGTGATATACGCCCCCAAATCAGGCTTCCTGTTGTACGCCGGTATGGCGTTGATGATGGTGGTGCTCACCTGGCGGCAACGGTTCATCGCGGTTGCTGCCGCGATCGGTATCGATGTCGCCTTCTTGGTGGTCCGGTGGGCGGTCGACGCCAAGATGACCGGCGGCCACCCCTTCGGCAACGGTGCGTTGTGGGTGCTTCTGGGCCATGCGGTCATCGCTGTCACTCGCCGTACCGGCCGGGAACGTGTCCTGCTGCTGAAAGGCGTCGGGCTGGGCCTGCTGCTGGTGGCCGGCCGCAAGACCGGCGACACCTGGCTACTCATCACCTCAAAGACCCGCCCAGTGGTGCTCGACCAGTACGTGGCAACCGCCGATCACGCGCTGGGCAACCCGTCGTGGCTGGTGGGCCGGATCGTCACGGCCACCGGCCGGATCGGCTTCAATTTTCTCGACATCGTCTACGGTCAGCTCGCGGTGGCCGCGGTCATCGTCGCGCTGTATCAACTGCGTAACGTGGCGGTCGAGCGCCGCTTCCCGGGCCATCATCTGGTGCGCACCTTTCTGGTGATCGGCCTCCTGGGGCCCATCATCTACATGATCTTCCCCGTGGTCGGACCGATCTTCGCCTACGGCACCGGCGCCGGGCACTGGGCGACGGTCAGTCTGTGGTCGGATACGCCGCCCAGCGAGCAATGGGCGGTGGCCAACCTGTGGCCGGGAATGCCGCCGCCGATCAATACCCCGCACCACATGCCATTCGACGAGATCACCCCACGGAACTGCATGCCCAGCCTGCACACAGCGTGGGCTACCGCGATCTTCATTCATTCCCGGACAGGCCCACGGCTTCTGCGATTCGCAGGCACGTTCTGGCTGATAGCTACGCTCTGCGCAACACTGGGATTTGGCTACCACTACGGCGCGGATCTCATTGCCGGCGTGGTGTTTACGCTCACGATCGAGGCAGCTCTGCGCACGCTCGACCGCGGCTGGGATCGATCAGGGATCCAGCTGGTCGCTTCCGGCGCAACCGTCTTCGCTGCGCAGTTGGTGTCTTATCGCTATCTACCGTTGGAGATGGCGAAGCATCCGTGGGTGTACGGACCAATTCTCATGCTGGCGACGGCCTCAGTGGTCTACGGCTATGTAAGGACCAATGCACTGTCGAAACCGAGGACCGCACCAGCGCGGCAACCGGAACCGCAACCCGGACTAGGGGTTGTCCCCTAACCTCTGGTCAGGAGCCACGGGACAACCCTTCGTCCCGGATCCGCGTTGGGCTGGGTGGGAGGCAGAGGAGCAGCGCACATGGGAGGTTCCGCTCAACCCGGATCCACCGGCCTGATTCCCGGTTGATCGTTTAGCGGGTTTCGGGTCGGTGGGCTGTCGGAAGGCATCCGGCAGTCGCTGGTCTGCCCAGCTTTTCCACATGTGCACAGGTCTCGGGCCCTTTGCGGGGCGGGTGGATGGGGCGTCAGCGGTGTGGTGGGGCCTGCAGGACGGCGAACATGTGCAGCCAGGCCTCCTGCCAGGGCCAGTTCCTGGGCATGCGGAGCGTGAGGCGCCGGGCTCCGCGAGCGATCCGGGCCGGAACGCAGATGAGCTGGGCACGCAGGGTGCTTGTGGTCGCCTTGGCGTGGAAGGCGGAGGCCAGCGTCCCGGTGGCGCGCATCAGGTTGTGGGTGATCGCGGCCAGGGCGAGCCAGGCGGCGTTGGCCTGGAAGTCACCCGACGGCATGTGGGCCAGCGGCCCGCTCATCACATCCGCGATCACTTGTTCCACCACGGCGTGGCGGCGGTGGTCCTTCTCGGCGTCGACCAGCGTTAGCGGGGAGTCGGTGAACGCGCAGTGGTAGCGGTAGACGCTGAACAGCTCGCCGCGTCCCTGGAGTTGGGCGTCGGGGTTGAGCCGCTTCACGCGGCGCACGATCAGTCGGGCGGTGACCTGCTGCTTCTTCGGCCTGGACGTGAACGCGGTGTACTCGACCTCGGCGATCTCCGCGTCCGAGACCCAGCACTGGCCCTCCTCGTCCCACACGGCCTTCGGGTACTTGATCGCCGTCCAGGCGTCCTCGTCGATGGTGGCGATCGCCCGCTTGATCGAGGCGTTCATCCGGGCGGTGACCGAGAAGCGTGCACCCAGCGCCCGGCAGGCGGCGATCACCTCGCTCGCGTAGAACGCGGAGTCCGCCCGCATCACCAGCAGCCCGCCCGCGCCGCAGGCACGCGCCGTGCGCAACGTCTCGGCGACGAAGGACGCGGCCCCGCGCACCGAACCGGTGGCGCCCTTGCGCAGGCGGGTCGCGGCGATCACCGGCGCGGCAAGCGGCGTGGACAGTACGGCCAGCAGCGCGTTCAAGCCCTTCACCTTGGAGTAGCCGCAGCCTCAACCACAAGACATCGCTGGGGCGGTACGCCGAGCCACCGGACCGCCTCCACCTGCACACTGACTCCCCATCAGCAACGCCTAAGCTTTGCCGGGTGAAAAAACACAATCATCTGACCTGGCGCCGCGCGTTGCGCTCGCTCAGCTCGGCCGCGTTCGGCGCGGTACTGCTCGCCGGTCTGTGCATGGGCGGCGCAGGGATGGCGTACGCCGCCACCCCCATATCTCCCGTCGACTCGACCGCCGTCGCGCAGTTGAAGCTGCGCTACGTGTCTGATAGCAGCGACAAGGGCATCACCGCCCTGTCTTCCGATCCGGACTACAGGCCGGTCACTCTGCCGGAGGTGGCCAACAGGGAAACGGGCAAGGCGGGTCTGTGCTACCCGACGCCCTTCAACCCGGGCGTCGACGCCGACGGCTACTGCTGGAACGACGACGCGGACGACAACGGTACCAACGGCTGGGCTCCGCAGGGCTTCTCGGTCCCGCACAACGCTTCTGGCGACGGCACCTGGAACTCGCGCCGCTGGGAGGTGACCTCCTGGCACGACGCTAGCGAGGTAGCCCGGCTGCGGTTCACGGATCGCGGCTCCGCCACCCCGACCTACTTCGACGTCTCGCTGATCGAGGTGTCAGCCGACGGCTCCGGTTACTCCCTCGGGAAGCTGACCAGCCACGCCGACGGCGTGGTCTGGTACGGCAACAACCTGCTGCTTGCTGGGGGACGGTACCTGCGCGTCGCCTCTCTCTCCGACCTGAAGATCGCCCCGGACAACTCGTACGTCCTGCCGATCCGCCACACCTACAGGACGCCTGCGGACGCCAGCACCAGCTGCTCGGTCTCCACTGGCGGGTCGCCCTGCCTGAACGGGCTCAGCTTCGACCGCTCGAACAATGCGCTGACCTCGAACGAGTACCTCAGGGGCGCCGCCGGGGCCCGGATCATCAGATGGCCGTTCAACCTCAGCACCGGGCTGCCCAGGGCCGACAGCGGGGCGACCACCGGCGACAGCACGGCCATGGCCGCTCGGACATCGCCGGTGTGGGGCATGCAGGGCGTCCTCTACGCCCAGGGCTCGTTCTTCATCAGTGGCGCGTGCCCGTCCAGCTTCGACGTGAGCTACCGCGAGCCCGCCTGCGTCCACAAGGGCACCCCTGGCGCCGCTCCGTCCGTCCTCACCGCGGTGCCCGACATGACGCAGAACCTGGACTGGGACGCCTCCACCGACCGCATCCGCGGCGTGAACGAGGTGGCTCAGAGCACGCAGCCGTACCCGCAGCGGCTGGTCTTCGACTTCTCCCCCACCGCACGCGCCATCACCACGGTGCGCTTCCGGAACGTCAACAGCGACAAGTGCCTGACCCCGTACGGCTCCAGCCTCAACAACGGGGCGTACGTCGTGCAGTGGGACTGCAACGGCCACTCGGGCGAGAACTGGTACTGGAACGGCTCCGAGATCCGCAACTTCCAGAGCGACCGCTGTCTGACGATCTACGGCGCCAGCACCTCCAACGGAGCCAACGCCACGCAATGGGTGTGCAACGGCAGCGCTGCTCAGCAGTGGACCCGGGTGACCGGAGCCGCCGGCGGCGGTTCGATGCTGGTCAACGGCAACAGCGGTCTGTGCCTGACGATCTACGGCGGCAGCTTGGACAACGGAGCCAACTCCACCCAGTGGACCTGCGGCTCCTCCAATCTGGCTCACTCCTGGGTGGGTTACACCCCCTGACCCACCGCCGGCTCCTGCTGCACCCGCTGCACCCGCTGCACATGCAGCGGGCCAGCGCTGCACATCTCGTGTCACCCGGCCGGGCGGGCGGCCAGGCGGCCGCATCAGTGTCGCCGGCGGGAGGCGAGGTCGATGGGCGGCTGCACCGGCCGAACAGATCCGGCGCGGGCTTACCCCTGGCTGCGTCCTCACGCGTCACCACGACATTGAACCCGGATCCACCGGCCGGATTCCCGGTTACGGGAGCATGGGAAGATTGCACCTGAGAGATGCCTTGCTGCACTTTCCGGATGGAACCGTAGAGAAGTCCCATCATTGCAGGTCACAAGGTATCTCTTCGTTTCATGACCTCACACTCCAGACATCAACCGGTGGATCCGGGCTCAATCGCCGCCGGTCTCGTGACTGCACTGCTCCCGGACCTCTACGACCACTCAAGCCGCAGCAGGGAAGGTCGGCGATATGGGGGCGTGGTGATAGGCGCACTCAAACGGGCGTTTTGGGCGGTCGACCGCTGGTTGGCTGGCGATCAGACACCCCCGCGGCCACGCGGGCGGTTCCTGCGCCATCCGGTGCTCTGCGGGTTCGTCGGCACCCTCTTTTTCGGCGGCCTCTCCGCCTTGGCTCTTGGGAGGGTGGACCCGCAGGTCACCCTTTGCAGCTTGGCTATGGGCGCGTTTTCGGGCCTTCGCGTCATAGGCGAACGGAAGCGTTTGGACCACTACGGCTACCCATGGAGGAAGGGGCACGACGACCAAAGAGGTCTCCCGTAGCCCCTGGTCAGGAGGAGGAATCGTCGAGACCTGTGGATCGGCTACTTGTGTCGATGGGTGAGCGAGTCCCGGTTCTGCGCCACTGCTGTAATGAGGTCGTCAAGTTCGCATTCAACGGAGGCATCGGTGAAGGGGTCGAAGTCGTCGGCCCTCGCTGCGGTCTCGGCGAAGTCCGAAGGGTAGAAGCTCCACCCCTGGATACCACTGCAGCCCGCCTGAATAGTGGCTTGGTTCCCGTCCGGTGACGAGATGCGCAACCAAGCGGTGCCCTCGTCGGAGAAGTCGAAGGGGAGAAAGACGTTGCCCCCGGAGGGGCGTAGCCGTTGAAGGTGCTCTCCCCACTGGTCGAGGAGTCGCCGGAGGCCGTCCATGACGCCCTGGCCCGCCTGCACGGAGTCGTCGTTGGCGAAGTAGAACGAATCGCAGGTGTGCCGATCGCCCAGCCGTAGCAGCAGGTCGTCGTGCACATCGCGATCGGTGGTGCGCTCCAGGCGCAGTGGAACGTGGTTCATGGTGAAGACTCCAGCCTGGTCGGCTCTGAGGCTATGCCACTGCCTGCTCGGACCGTTCGACGAGGTGGCCGCGTTCGAAGCAGGCTCCGGCCCGAACCAGGGCGACGAGGTGGGGTGCGTTCACCGCTCGCCATCGTTGCTGTGCAGACTCGAGGATCGCATTCTGCTGGTCGCGGCGTACTGGCGCGCGAACTTGACGATGCGCCAGCTGGCCCCGCTGTTCGGGGTCTCGAAGTCGGCAGCGAACCGGATCATCGATCATCTCGGCCCGCTGCTCGCGTTCCAGCCGAGGCAGCGGTTCCGCAAGGACGCTGTGCTCATCGTCGACGGCACTCTCGTGCCCGCCCGGGACCATTCAGTGGCCGAGCAGTCGAAGCACTATCGCTAGTCCACGGCTCATCAGTTGGTCATCGACGCCGACACCCGACTGGTCGTCGTGGTAGGCCGACCCCTGCCGGGCAATCGCCACGGCTCCCGCGGCTGGGAGGAATCCGGTGCCAAGGCCGCCATCGGAAAGACGACGACCATCGCCGACTGCGGCTACCGGGGCGCCGGCCTCGTCATCCCACACCGCCGGCCCATCCTGCGCTGGGCCAAGAAGAACCGGGTCGAGCTGTGCTTCACCCCGACCTACGCGTCCTGAGCCAACCCGATCGAGGCCCACTTCGGACCGCTGCGGCAGTTCACCGTGGCCAACTCCAACCACCGCAACCACACCGTGCAGACCCACGCCCGGCACGCCTACCTGCGCCGGCGCAACGCCAACGCGCGCCGTCACGACGTGCTGGCAGCCCAACGCCGTAAGCGTGCGCGGATCCGCAGCGAGAAAGGCATCCACTGGGACGGGCGTCCCCTCTCCGCCGAACGGTTTCAGGTGCTCACGTCGAGGACTGCATGACGACCTGCTCACCCTCACCGTTCGGTTCCTCGAAGTTGGCAAGGTAGCGGTTGAACAGCGTCTCATCCACGGTGACGGAGTTAGCGTCTTCCTCGCCATTCCGTACTTCGAGGCGCCGCTCCAGCGTCGTCCGATCGGCCTTGAGGTGGACCAGTTCCCAACGGCAGCCGTGGTTCTCGATGAGCGCCTTGTAATCATCGCGGGCGGCACGACTCCAGAAGCTGTAGTCCACCACCACATCGCGCCCCGCCAACATCAGCTCGACCAGTTCCTGCCGCTGCTCGCGGCGGACCTCTTCCTTGAGCTGGTCGAACGCCTCCGCCTCCAGCACCAGGCCGGCATCGCGCTGCCCGAGTCGTTGCCAGACCACCTCGTCAATCGAAAGCCGAACGTAACCGCGTCGCACCAGCTCCATCGCGTAGGTGGTCTTGCCCGCTCCCGGAGGACCACACATCAGCACCACCGTGCTCAATTGCTGCGTCACGAAGCCAGGTTAGACCCGAAAGAGACTCCCTCCTCCACCAGTTGACACTTTGGTACAGCAACATCGCAGACGGGAGACCGCTCCTGTGGTGTGTAGCCAACGGTGAGGATCCTGATTCCATCCGATCAGCGGGGTACTCAATCACCGGCTCTCGATGTTGTGCCGCGAGAAACTATCGAGGCTCCAGCACTAAACGGGTGAGACGAAAGAGTTGTGGGTGGCCGCGATCAGGCAATCAAACTGAGTTGTGGGCTTGTCTGATCTTGAGGTACAGCTGGGTTGCTCAGCCGCGGACAGCGCAATAGGTGGCCGCGCTGCCACCCATCGCGGAGATTTCCGGCTTCTTAATCCGACCGACCACCCAGAAACCAGGGCCATTAAAGCCGGATCAGTTCGTTGATCAACCCGCGCACCGCAGTGCGGGTTGTGACGGACGCCGGCCGGACCAGGCAGAACGACACGTCCGGACGGCCCGCAGTGCGCCATGAACTGCTTCACCCGTACCGCATGCGGCCGGGCGCCAGCGATCGCCTAGCCTCGGCTCGAACCGTGCTCCTAACGATCACCCCGGGTCAGGCCCGCCGCCAATTCCACCAAGCCCTCAGCCCGGCCAATGCACCTCGAGGCGGACCGCACGGGCGGGGTACTGGGGCCAATCGGCCCGGCCGCTTACCCGCTCAGCCCCTGTGGCCCATGGAGCACGCGCCGGACACTGAAGAGGAAGCGTTCGGAAGGAGATCTTGCGATGACCGGCATCCAGGAAGCCCCGGTGCACGCACTGCTAGGCGACGGCACCACCGTGCGGATACGCCAGGCGGGGTCGGCGGACCGCGAAGAAGTGCTACGGCTGTACCAGGAGATGTCGCCGGAGAATCTGCGGCTGCGGTTCTTCTCCGCCAACCCCGCCTCCGCAGGGAAGGCCGCCGACCGCGTGGCTGCGGGCGAGCGGCCTGGCTACCGCGCGCTGGCCGCTGAATACGCGGGACATCTGGTGGGCCTGGCGGAATACGAGGTCCTGCCACCAGGAAGCACCGCCGAGATCTCGGTGGCTGTCGCCGATGGGTGGCACCGCCGGGGTGTGGCCACGCTGTTGCTGGAACACCTGGCGGACGCGGGCCGTACGGCAGGGGTGACGGCGTTCAGCGCGGATGCCCTGGCCGAGAATCACGACGTGCTGAAGGTCTTCCACGACCTGGGGCTGCGCGTCACCAGTCACTTCGACGGTCCTGAGGTGCACTGCACGGTCGAACTCACCGAGGACAAAACCTATTTGAATGCCGTCGAGATCCGGGGGCGGGTCGCCGACGTCGTCAGCCTGCAGCCGCTGCTGCGGCCGAGGGCCGTCGTGGTGATCGGTGCGGGACGCAAGCCCGGCTCCGTAGGGCGGGCGATCCTGCGGAACATCCGCACCAGCTCCTACACCGGGCTGGCCTACGCCGTACACCCCGAAGCGGGAGCGATCGCCGGAGTACACGCCTACCGCTCCGTCGCCGATCTGCCGCAGGTACCTGACCTGGCCGTCATCGCCATACCGGCCGCATCCGTCGACGGGGTGGCAGAGGAGTGCGGGACGGCTGGTGTGCGAGCCTTGCTCGTGGTCTCTGCCGGACTGAACACGCACCAGGCCGCGGGCCTGATGGGCTCGTGCCGGCGACACGGTATGCGGCTGGTCGGTCCCAACTGCCTAGGGCTCGCCAACACGGAGGACCGCGTACGTCTCGACGCGACCTTCGCTGCCCGCCATCCCGGACCGGGAACCGCTGGAGTCGCCGTGCAATCAGGCGGTGTCGGCATCGCGCTGCTGGACGGCCTCGCCCGGCTCGGCATCGGCGTGTCCAGCTTCGTCTCGCTCGGCGACAAGTACGACGTCAGCGGTAACGACATGCTCCAGTGGTGGGAGAGCGACGGGCACACGGACCTGGCGCTGCTGCACCTGGAGTCCTTCGGCAACCCGCGCGCCTTCTCGCGCACCGCCCGCCGGGTGGCCCGGGTAATGCCGGTACTCACCGTGGACGCCGGCCGATCCGAAGCCGGAAGGCGCGCCGCGGCCTCCCATACCGCGGCGGCGGCCACCCCGACCATGACACGGCAGGCCCTGTTCACTCAGGCCGGTATCACTGCCACCCGCACCATCGGCGAACTCCTGGACACCGCTGCCCTGCTGCATGCACAGCCCCTGCCCGCAGGTACCAAGGTCGTTGTCGTGAGCAACGCGGGCGGGGCGGGAGTCCTGGCCGCGGACGCGTGCACGGATGCCGGACTCGTCGTCCCGGCGCTCGGCACCGACCTTGTGGACGAGCTTCTTGGCCTGCTGCCGGATGGTGCCACCGCCACCAATCCTGTGGACGTCACTGCGGCGGTCGGCGAAGAGCAACTGCGTTCGTGCGTAGGCTTTCTGGCCCGGCAGGGTGCCGTGGACGCCGTGCTCGTCACACTGGTCCCTACTGCTGTCGCCACGGCCACCGGCGAGGATCTGGTGCGCGCCCTGACATCGGGCCCAGAGCAGTTCCCCCGTCCGGTCCTCGCGGTCCTGCCCGCCCAGGCGGCCCGTGTCGAGCTTCTGCCGGCCGCCGACGAGACCACCGTCCCCGCGTACTCGGACGCTGAGGACGCCGCCCGTGCCCTCGCCCAAACCGCTGCCCGCGCCGACTGGCTCTCCCGGCTACCGAGTTCAGTACCGGATTTGCCGAACGTGGAGACCGGTCGCGCGCGAGATCTCGTTGCCGCATATCTGGACGGCAATCCAGAGGGTGGCTGGCTGGATCCGCAGGCGACCGCGGCGCTTCTCTCCTGCTTCGGCATCCCGCAGATCCCCTGGGCGTGGGCGCGGGACGAGGACGAGGCCGTCGCCGCGGCCGAGCCGCTCGCAGGGCCTGAGGGGCGGGTCGTGATGAAGGCCTACTGGCCAGGGTTGCTACACAAGAGCGAGCAGCACGCCCTCCACCTGGACCTGCACAACGCCTCCCAGATCAGAGCCGCTCACCGTGATCTGGTCACCCGGTTCGGTGACAGGATGACCGGGGTGCTCATCCAGCCTCTCGCCGAACGCGGCACCGAACTGTTCGCCGGGGTCGTCCAGGATGAGGTCTTCGGACCGCTCGTGGTGTTCGGACTGGGCGGTACGGCGACCGAACTGCTTGCCGACCATGCAGCCCGGCTGGCCCCGCTGACCGAGCTCGACGTGAACGACCTGCTGACCTCGCCGCGCTGCTCCCCGCTGCTGTTCGGCTACGCCGGCCGTCCCGCCGCCGACCTCGGTGCTCTGGAGCAGCTGCTGCATCGGCTGTCGCGAATGGCCTCGGATCTGCCCCAGCTGGCCGACGCCGACCTCAACCCAGTGCTCGCCGGGCCGCACGGGATCACGACGCTCGACGCCCGCATCCGGCTCGTCCCGCGCCATGCCCACGACCCGTATCTGCGTCGGCTGCGCTGACCCGGTCCCCACAGATCGAGGGAGACCAGCCATGAACCCACGAAGATCGGCGTCGTCATGCGCGCCGTAGCGAGCGAACGGGCCTGATCCATCGGTGCGCTGGCAGGGCCTGACGATGTCAGTTGGGGAGTGTGAGGCGGAAGGCAGTGCGTCCAGAGGTGCTGGTGACGGTGGCCATTCCGCCGTGGGCAGTGATGACGGCGTGGACGATGGCGAGGCCCGGACCCGTGCTTCCGGTGGTTCGGGAGCGGGCGTGGTCGGCGCGGACGAAACGGCCGAAGACTTGAGCTGGATCTCTTCGGGGATTCCGGGACCGTTGTCGATCACGTCCACGGAGACGCCGGTTGGCTCGATGGTGAGGGCGATGGTGACGTCGGTGCCGGGCGGGGTGTGGGTGCGGGCGTTGGCGAGGAGGTTGCCGATGGCCTGCTGGAGGCGATGGGCGTCGCCGGTCACGGTGACGGGTTCTTCGGGGAGGTCGAGGAGCCAATGGTGGCCGGGGCCTGCGGCGCGTGCGTCGTCCGTCGCGTTCGAGATCAGCAGGGTCAGGTCGACCGGCTTGTGTTCGAGGGGGCGCCCGGCGTCCAGGCGGGCGAGGAGCAGCGGGTCGTCGACGAGGCGGGTCATGCGCCGGGACTCGCCGTCGATGCGCTCCAAGGCGTGGCGGCTCAGCGGACGAGCACATGCTCACCGGAGCGCGGTACTGCGGCCGCCCAGCCCGGTTGTCGATCGACGCGGTTGCGTTCTCCCCGCGTGCGGGCATGGGGAGCGCGTCGATGGCGGCGCCCCCGGTCAGCACCGGCTCGGAGGGCGGATATCCCTGCGCGCAGGGTTGATCGGCGTGCCATCGACCGGTGCGTTGCTGCGGCCGATGACCGGAGGCCTGCCGTCGGCCGGCTCACCGCGGCCGTTGCAGACTCTGCCCAGCCATCTGGCACCAACCGGAATGCGCAGCGACGTTCCCGCGACCGCGACCCGGTCTGCCTGGGCTGCGCCACGTGTGGCGTGCCGCTTTCGGAGTAATGAGCGGGTTGGGCTATTTGATCGTGCCACGCTGTGATCTTGTTTGATCACGGTCGTGTCAGGAGCCCGAGATGCACCGCTCGCGTGAGTGGGTGATGGGCCGATCCGTCGTGCCTGCCACGCGGATCCCACGGTCTCAGTCCGGCGTTGTCCCAGGGGTGCCGGAACGGTACAGACGCCGGCGTCGCCAGAGCTGGGATACCTGAACCTGGACAAGAAGTCAACGCCTCATTGAGTGGTGATACGAGACCTTCGACCAACCCGAGGCTTCGTGCGGCGAGCCCCTCCCGGCTCACCTTCACGGCAGTCTGATCCGCACTGGTACCGACTCCTGATGGGCTGAGAGCCACCGAACCGAAATCGAATCACCAGGCGGCCGTGATGACAGGGAATGCCGAAGCCCCCCAGCAGCACCCTGACCCCGGCCTGCGCCTGCGTCTGGGGACTGAGTTGGAGCGGATCGCCGAGCAGCTCAGATCGTTGGCCCGGGCCCAGGACCAGTTGCATGACCTGTACGAAGCCGTCCTGAGCCGCGACGTAGAGCTGCCCGTCGTGCTGGGTCTGATCGTGTCCACAGCGATGGAGCTGGTCGGCGCTCGCTACGGCGCACTGGGCGTACTTGATGAGGAAGGTGAAAATCTTGAACTGTTCGTCCCCGTGGGTCTGTCGGAGCAGGAAAGGGCAGACCTGGTCGGCGTGGAGCTTCCCCGCGGACGCGGTCTGCTCGGGCATCTGATCGCCCACCCTCAATCGTTGCGCGTCGATGACATCGCCGGCCACCCTGACTCAGCAGGCTTCCCGCCCGGCCATCCGGCCTTGCGCACCCTGTTGGGAGCGCCGATCAGCATCCGCGGGAAGATCTATGGGGATCTGTATGTCTCCGAGCGGCTCGACGACCGGCCCTTTGATGCCCACGACGAAGTCCTGATCGTCGCGCTGGCCGGCGCTGCGGCCTTGGCCATCGACGACGCCCGCCTGTATGAGCAGGCCAGCCTCGACGCCGAGCGGTTCCAGCGGCTCCTGCTACCGCGGCTTCCCGAGCACCTGGAGCCGTTCGAGGCTGCCGCTGTCTATATTCCTGCCAGCACCCCCGGCCAAGTCGGCGGAGACTGGTACGACACTCTGTTGGTCCCTGACCAAGCCTGCGCCGCAGTCATCGGCGACGTCGTCGGCCACGATCTCCAGGCCGCCGCCGCCATGGCCCAGACCCGCAACATGCTGCGCGCCCTCCTCTACGACCGGCACACTCCGCCCAGCGCCGTCCTCAGCCGACTCGACCGCACCCTCCAAGCCATCACCGACAGCCCCGTCACCACCGCATGCCTTGCACGAATCGAACCCAGACAACCGGTTGGTTGGACACTGCGCTGGAGCACCGCAGGCCACCCCCCACCACTGCTGATCACTCCAGACCACCGGGCTCGCTACCTTCATGCCGACCCTGACTTGCCCCTCGGCGTCGACATCGCCCAGCCACGCCACGACCACACCTACCCTCTGCCCCCTGGAGCGGTGGTGGTGTTCTTCACCGATGGGCTCGTCGAACACCGTGAGCACCCGATTGAAGAGAGGCTGGAACGCCTCGCAGCCATCGCTGCCGCCCACGCCGCCATGCCCCTGCACGACTTCGTGCAAGCACTGGCCGACGACCACCCCAGCGACGGCCACGACGACATGGCCATCCTCGCCCTACGCACCCCGCCAAGTCCCGGGGAGACTCGGGAGGAACACCGTCCACCGAACGCTCGTCAAAAACGCGGCCCAGGGGACCCGCCATTGCCAATCTGACGAGCAGTCACCGGTCCCCGAGCACATCAGCGCGAACTGGCCGACGGAGTCCTCACCGTGCGTGCGCCTCCCGAAAGCCGCAAAGGGGCCAGGCCACACCTCATCAAGATCACCGGCTGAGGTGGCGCGAACCCAGCCGCCAAGGTCTGTGCAGACAACACGGCCGGCGTTTAACGCTTGCGCGAAGGGCCGGCGGTCCCGTCGGCGGTCCCGGTCCTGAATGTCTCACGTACCGGTGGGGGAACTCCGGGCGTCGTCGGTACCGTACGCGATGTGTTCAGAGACCGAGACCACGCCGTCAACGCTCCGGCACAGCCGCTCGATGATGGGGATCAGGCTCTTGAACTCGACGGATCCACTGAGGGTGACCTGCCCCTCGCGTACCTCGACCGTCACCTCTGAGGGAACGAGGCCCAACGTCCCCTGCAGCACATCCCGGTTGATCTCCTCGCGAATGGCGTCGTCACGGCGCAGGAAGATCCGCAGCAGGTCACTGCGGCTGACGATGCCCTGGAGCCTGTCCGTCTCGTCAACGACGGGCAGCCGCTTGACGTTCTGGACTGCCATGAGGCGGGCGGCCTCGACCACGGTCCACTCCGGACGCGCGCACACCGCGGGAGCCGACATCAACTCCTCTGCCCTGGCCCCCTCGGCCTTGGCCCGCTCCCACGCCTCCAGATGTGGGAGCGAGGTCCGGCCGGAGGGATCGGCCTGGTCCGCGGACTTGCGCAGGAGGTCGGCCTCGGACACCACTCCCATAGGGCGGTCCCGTTCATCCACCACGGGTACGGCGGTGACATCGTGCTCCGCCAACAGCTTGACGATCTCTTTGAAGGGCATGTCACGCCGTGCCCGGACGACGTCTCGGGTCATGAGCTCTGCGACCGTTCGGTGGTGCATGATGCTTCTCCCTTCGGGGGTGACGCGCACGTGTGCAGCGTGTCGGGAACCAATCGCCCACAGGTGAGCTGACCAGGTTCGTTCGGGGGCCGGGAGGCCCGAGACCAGCCCGTTGGCCCGAGCGAAATCAGGGTTTCACCCCGTGCGGCGGCACGCCGTCCGTGGCACGTTGGATACAGCAACATAGTGAGGAAACGGCGGCGATCATGCGAGCTCACCTCGGCGATCAACTTGTGGTCGAAAGCCCAGCAACCGGCGCCACCAGGCGCGACGGCGAGATTGTCGGACTCCACCACGAGGACGGAACCCCTCCCTACGACGTGCGCTGGTCGGATACGGACGCGGTGACTCTCGTTTTCCCCGGGCCCGACGCGCATGTCCATCACGTCGAACACGGGCCCGAGAGAGACCACGAGCTTTACCAACCGGGCATGGATGAGGCGGGTGCCGAGTCCACCAGGACCCCGCTTGGCAGGGCACCCAACCCTGGCGACATCGGTCGGCGCATGGCCTTCGAACGCAAGCGCCAGGGGCTCACCCGGGCAGAAACAGCCCGCCTCGCCGGAATGGCGCCGGCCTACCTGGCGTATCTCGAAGAACGGCCGGCCGACCCGAGTGTGGCGAGTCTCATCAGACTGGCCGGCGCGCTGGGCACCAGCGTCGCAGTCCTGCGCGGAGGCGGTATCGACCGCCCGCCAGGCCAAGGTCGCGCGCTCGTGCATCCCCGGCTGCGGGACCTCGGCCCCGACGAATGCCGCGCCCGGCTTGCCACGCATGGCGTGGGGCGAGTCGCGGTGTCGACACCCGATGGCCCAGCCGTCGTCCCGGTGAACTACGAGGTCATCGATGACGCGATCGTTTTCCGGACCGCGCCTGACTCGGTGCCCGCAGCAGCTGTGGGAACGGATGTCGCATTCGAGGTCGACCATGTGGATGAGGCCATGAGCCAGGGCTGGAGCGTTCTCGTAGTCGGCCCTGCACGGGTTGTTACGGAGCCCGACGCGGTGCGACGGCTAGCCGTTCGCGCCCATTCCAAGCCTTGGGCAGGGGGCGAACGCGAGATGTGGGTGTCGATCCGGCCCACGCGCCTCACGGGCCGTCGCATCAGTCCTGCCGATCAATGAGGGCCTCGGACTGCGGCTCGCCCCGCGCGCATTCCACGACCGTAAAGATCTGACCGTCACGGAAAAGTAAGTCCAGGAATGCGGCTCCTCCCCGTCTGTGGCGGTCACGGCGGTCCTAGATGCCATTGGTCGGCAAGGGCATCCGCAGGGGTCATTCGTGTTTCGTGGAAGGCGGGGAAGCGCGCAGGGCAATGCCACTTAGATAAGCGGTCTGGTAATCGGTCGTCCACATATGCACAGGGACACGCCCGGGGTGTTTGTGGATGGTCAACTGATCCGGTTGCCGCACTTCCTTCCTGCCGGTGAACCGGTTATGTTCCTCGCTCATGGGCGGGGTGCGGGATAACGTGGTGCCGGTTTCTGGTGTGCGCTTGACCGACCGGGTGGGTGTCGGGGTTCTGACACGTTTGGTTCATCGGGACCTGGTCGATGAGGTACTCGCGGAGACGGGCCGTACAGAGAAACGGTCACGTTTGCTGCCGGCGCGTGTCGTCGTCTATTACGTGATGGCTCTGTGTCTGTTCTTCGGCGAGTCGTACGAGGAAGTGATGCGTCTTCTCGTCAACGGCCTACGTTTTCTGGGGACATGGCGGAAGGACTGGACGATTCCCACGACGGGTGCGATTTCCCAGGCGCGCCGGCGTCTGGGTTCGGAGCCGCTGCGGGTGCTGTTCGAGCGGGTGGCATTGCCCTGCGCGCAGCGGGGCACGCAGGGAGCGTGGATGGGTCGGTGGCGTCTGATGGCCATTGACGGGTTCGTCCTGGATATTCCTGACACCCCAGCAAATGATGGGGAGTTCGGCCGGTCCGGGGGCACACGAAGTCCCGCACCTTTCCCCCAGGTGAAGATCGTGGGGCTGGGTGAATGCGGGACTCATGCTGTGGTGGCGGCCCGGCTGGGTCCCTGGCGCGTGGACGAAGGCGTTCTCGCCGGGGAACTCGTCGCCGATTTCGAACCAGGCATGCTGGTTACCGCCGACCGGGGATTTTACGCATATCGTCTGTGGGAAGCGGCCGCGGCAACCGGTGCTGATTTGCTGTGGCGCATGCCCGACGGCCCTCATCTGCCGGTAGTCCGGCCGCTGAAGGACGGATCCTATGAGTCGTTCCTGCTTGACCCGAAGGTCCGTCGGCGGCGCGCAGTCCAGCGTCACCGCGGGTCGGACAACATAGAGGAGCCGTCCGGGATTCCGGTCCGTGTCGTCGAATACGAAGTGACGAACCGCGAAGGTAGAGGAGAGATCTTCTGCCTGATCACCACCGTTATGGACCCGGACGAGGCTGGTGCCGCTGAACTCGCCGCTGCCTATGCCGAACGGTGGGAGTTCGAGTCCAGCCTTGACGAGATCAAGACCCACCAACGCGGCCGCGGCGGTGTATTGCGC
Organism: Streptomyces sp. NBC_00154; assembly: GCF_026342835.1. Classification (GTDB taxonomy): domain Bacteria; phylum Actinomycetota; class Actinomycetes; order Streptomycetales; family Streptomycetaceae; genus Streptomyces. The sequence continues at coordinate 1,615,882 of NZ_JAPEMI010000002.1, read as the reverse complement.
TCGAAAACACCGGACATGGTCGAGCAGGAGATCTGGGCACTGCTCCTGACCCACTACGCGGTCCGGCACCTGATGTGTGAGGCAGCCGAACAGGCCGACATCGACCCGGACCGCCTATCGTTCATGCGGTCACTTCGTATCATCCGCCGCCAGATCACAGGCCAGGCGGGTTTTTCCCCCTGACCGCCTCGCGAAGGCCCTTGAAGTCGCCCGCACGGAAATAATAGAAAGGCCCAACCCCCGTCGGAGACACCGCACCAGCCCACGAGCCGTAAAGCGTGTCCACGTCCACGCCTACAGAAAGAAGCAGCCCACCGAAACCATCATCCACCACCCCGACCCACCCCACATCAAAATCCTCGCCGTTTCCTAACTAAGTGGCATTGGCGCGCAGGGTCGTCAGGCGCCGCTGGTACTCCTCCTCGTCGATCTCGCCGCGGGCGAACCGCTCGGCGAGCAGTTGCTCGGGCGAGGGCCCGGCCTGGACGTGGGTGTGGGGGTGCTCAGGGGTGCGGCCCAGGGCCCGGAAGATGAGCACGCCGATAGCGACGATCACCACCCAGAACAGGACCATGCTCACTGACATCGCGAACCAGCCCCAGCCACCACCGTGGCCGTACCAAAACATCGCGTTTCACTTCCCGGTTGTTGCCGGGGGCCGCGGGCGCGGAGCCCGCTGTCCTGCCACGTTCTCTATCACTGTCACTACCACGGTCCCTCGGACCTGACCGCCGGTGTAGGGCCGGATGGTCCCCGGTTGCTGGACAGTCAGCCGCGTGCTCGCAGGACGGCCCGCAGGGCGTGCCGGACGGACCTGTCCGGCACGCCCTGTGGGCCAGTAGGCCCAAGCCCGGGACAGCCCACACGGCGCAGTATGGAGGCCGGAGCAATTCGAGAAGGATCGTTGCCGCGCCGAATCCGGGAGTCGTTCGTGCTTCGCCGTCGTGGGAACCCCGCGTGCCGACGGCGGTCGACGGCGGCCGCGCCCCCGGCAGGCTGGCTGGACCATTCAACGGAAGGAAATCTTGGCCATGACCCTGCAAACCAGCACCGAGAAGCCACGCAGCAAGCAGTGGAGCGTGCGCCTGGACCTCTTCGAGGAAGGTGACCTCACCAAGGTTCACGCCGTCCTCGACACCGGTGACACCACCCTTCAGAGTCGCACCTCCGCCCAGCGCAACCCTAACGACGCACCCATTCCCGAGATCGGCGACGAGTTCGCCGTCGGCCGGGCCCTGATCGACCTCGGCAACCAGCTGCTCCGCGCCGGAAAAACCGACTCCGCGTCGGGTGACCTTGCCGCGCCCGGTTGAACGGGCGTCGAGGGCAGCCGCCCCGACTGGTGGACAGAAGAGATCCGCCACTGCACAGCGTCGGCCGTGGCGCTTCCGCCCGATGTCCGACGCGCTCGGGATGCGCCTGTACGCGGCCCCGATGCGTGCCGTGCGGCATTCCCCTGCTGTCTGCCCAGTTCGCGGGCGCGGCTTACCTCCATCGAGCTGCAGGGGCGACTGTTGCAGTACGGCCCAACGAGCTACGTCGACGCGGCGACCTACGCTGGGCAAGTAAGCTGGCACGTCGATTCACGCACCTCCCTACGTTCGGCTTTCAGGTCCGCTCGACGGTGAGGTTGAGGAAGTGGGCCGAGCATGAGATGCACGGGTCGTGATTGCGGACCGCCCGTTCGCACAGGGCGGTCAGCTCCGCGTCGGTGGGATCGCCGTCTCCCAGGCGTTCCTGCACGATTCGGCGGAGGTCCTCCTCGACCGCACCCAGGTTCTGCACGGTCGGCGGGACAAGGCTGGCGTCGGTGACGGTCCCTTCGGAGTCGAGGGTGTAGCGGTGGTACAAGAGACCGCGCGGCGCCTCAGTCGCCCCATGCCCGGTACCGGCTCGTGAGGGCACGTCGACGTAGGGGTGCGGCGGGGGTGCGTAGGCGTCGATGATCCGCAGTGCCTCGTCGACCGCGTAGAGCACCTCAACCGCTCGGACGATGATGCTGCGGAAGGGGTTTCGACAGACGGTGCCCTGCCGGGGGTCGCCGAGTCCGGCGTCGTGGGCGGCCTGGAGGGCGATCGGGGACAGCCAGCGGCCGCTGATGGCGTACCGGGCGAGTGAGCCGGTGAGATGGCGGCGGTTGTCCAGCAGGGAGTGGAGGGCGGTGGAGTACGGTACCTGGCTCTCGGCGACGTGGGCGCCGAAATCGTGGACCCCAAAGGTACGGGTGGGCAGCGCGCGGTCGGATTCGGGGGGAAGGCAGGCGGAGTGCGGCGCGGGCATGACGGTCGGAGTGCCGGACTCGATGGCGTAGGTGCCGGGCTCGGACAGAGCGAACAGGTCGTTGTCACAACCGGCGTCAGGGAACTCGAAGCCGGCCACCCACCGGACAGTTTGGGCCGCGTCGTCCCGGGCCCGGCGCAACTGATCGGCCAGCGGGCGCAGCTCGGTCGTGGTCGGGATGCGGTGGAAGCCACCGAGGCGGACATTGACCGGGTGGATCGCCCGGCCGCCCAGTTGTTCGAGGATCGCGTTGCCGGCCTGCTTGAGCCGAAGGCCGCGTTCAATGTCGGCGCGCCGGGTGCGTGCGAGGTCGATGGCGCTGTCGCAGCCGAAGAAGTCGGGCGCGTGGAGAAGGTAGATGTGCAGCGTCTGGCTCTCGATCCATTCACCGCAGTAGAGCAGCCGGCGCAGCGCCGCCAGCTGCCCGTCCACGACCACGCCGCAGGCGTCCTCGATCGCTCGGCAGGCGCTCATCTGGTACGCGACCGGGCAGATCCCGCACACCCGGGAGGTGATGTCGGGCGGCTCGGCGTAGGAGCGTCCGCGCAGGAACGCCTCGAAGAAGCGTGGCGGTTCGTAGATCGCCAGCCGGGCCTCTGCAACCTCGCCGCCGTCCATGCGCAGATACAGTGCGCCCTCACCCTCGACGCGGGCGAGCGATCCGACTTTCAACACCCTTGAGCCGCGGTGGGTCACTCTTCCAGTTCCTTCCGGGAGGCCGTGTCGAACTCAGGAGCGGCGGTATTGAAGGTTCGCAGCACCCGCACCACGTCGAGAGTGTCCATGCCATCGCGGCGCAGGAGGGGAATGAACGAGGGGAAGTTGGTCGAGTTGGACGGGCCGAAGCAGCCGTAACAGCCGCGCCCGTACGCGGGGCAGATCGCACCGCATCCGGCGTGGGTGACCGGACCCAGGCAGGGTGTACCGTGGGCCACCGTCACGCAGACCGTGCCGCGCTGCTTGCACTCGAAGCAGACGCTGTGTGCGGGTACGTCGGGTTTGCGTTCGGCCAGGTAGGCGGTGATGACCTCCACCAGTTGGCCTCGGTCGATGGGGCAGCCGCGCAGTTCGAAGTCCACCGGGACATGGGTGCTGATGGGTGTGGAGGTGGCGAGGGTCTCGATGTAGTCCGGTCTGGCATAGACGGCAGCCTGGAAGTCAGCGACGTCCGCGTAGTTGCGCAGCGCCTGGACGCCACCTGCGGTCGCGCACGCCCCGATGGTCACCAACCGCTTGGAGACGGCCCGGATGTGCTGGGCCCGGTCGACGTCCTGCTGGGTGGTCACCGATCCCTCGATCAGCGACAGGTCGTACGGGCCCGGCGTGTCGGCGCTGGAAGCCTCCAGGAAGTGTGAGATCTCCACCCTCTCGGCGATGCCGAGGAGTTCGTCCTCGCAGTCCAGCAAAGTGAGTTGGCATCCGTCGCAGGAGGCGAACTTCCAGACGGCGAGTTTCGGACGATCGCTCGCGGTCATGTCACAACTCCCTGACCATGAGGAGGCGCTGGGCCTTGCTCCAGCTGACGACGGGGCCGTCGCGGCAGAGCAGGAGGGGGCCGAGCTGGCAGTGCCCGCAGTGGCCAGTGGCACAGTGCACATTACGTTCCAGCGAGACCCGAATCACCTCCGGATCGACGCCGCGGTGCACCAGTTCGCCGGCGGTGGCGCGAATCATCGGCTCGGGGCCGCAGATGAACGCCGCCGACGCTGCGGGACCGAAGGCGACCCGGTCGAGCAGGGTCGTGACGACGCCGACCTCGCCCTGCCACAGCGGGTCCGCGCGGTCCACGGTGGTCAAGACCCGGGCAGCCGACTGCCAGCCGCGAACGTCCTCGGCGTAGAGCAGCTCGTGGGGCGTGCGCGCTCCGATGAGAACGTTCAGCCGTCCGTAACGCTCGGGGGCGGCGAGCGCATCGCGTACGAGTGGGCGCAGCGGCGCCAGACCGATACCTCCAGCTACGACGAGCAGGTCGTTCCCAACTGCGGCGGGTAGTTCCCAGCCGGTGCCGAACGGTCCGCGCACTCCGACCGTGTCACCACGCCGCAGCCTGTGCAGCGCGCCGGAGACCGCTCCGACCGTGCGGACGGTGTGCGTCAACCGGTGCCCGTCGATCCCGGAGACCGACAGCGGGATGTCGCCGACGCCGAAGGCGTACACCATCGCGAACTGCCCAGGAGTGAAGGGCTGCAGGGCCGAGCGGACCGGTTCCAGGAAGATCGTGGCGGTGTCGGGCGTCTCGGCCTCGCGTTCCACCACCCGGTACGGAATAGGGACGGTTCCCGGCTGAGCAGTCAATGTTGCGGAAGCCGTCATCACGACTCACCGGCGTCGGCGGGCCCGTACAGGTCGAGCAGGCGGATTCGGGTGGACTTCAGCCGCCGTGCGATCACCTGCGCAACGCAGTTGGTCAACGCCAGGCCGAACGACGGATCCTTCTCGCACGCGGCTCGGACCCGCTCCGCGTCGAACTCTGACGCCGACACGGCGCTGCGGGCCTGCGCGCCGAGGTGCCAGCGGTACGGCTCGAACAGCCAGGACCAGCCCAGCAGATCGCCTTCGCCGAGGGTCTCCACGACTGCCTCGCGCCGGGCCGGAACATGAACGTCGAGCGCAACGAGCCCGGAACGGATGATCCAGAACCGGTCGGCGACACCGCCCTCGTCGAAGATGCGGGTGCCACCGGGGAAGGAAACATCGTGGGCGAACGAGACCAGCCGCTCGCGGTGGCCGGGCGACAGGGCCCCGAGAAACCCGTGGCGAGCAACGGTCATTGCGGGCCCTCCCCCGGCTCGTGCCGGGCGGCCTCCCGTTCCAGGTTCAGCGCATGGGCCTCCTCCGTGATGTCGATACCGACCGGGCACCACACGATGCAGCGCCCACAGCCGACGCACCCGGAGCTGTCGAACTGGTCGTACCATGTGCCGAGTTTATGGGTGACCCACTGCCGGTAGCGGCTACGCGAGGAGTTGCGGACCGGACCCGCCTGCAGGTGGGAGAAATCCAAGTCGAAGCAGGACTCCCAGCGCCGCCACCGCTCGGCGTGTTCACCGGTGAGGTCCGTGACGTCCTCGGTGGTGGTGCAGAAGCAGGTCGGGCAGACCATAGTGCAGTTTCCGCAGGTCAGACAGCGGGCCGCGACGTCGTCCCAACGCTCGGCTGTGAGCGTCTCGCGCATCAGCACCTGCAGGTCCACCAACGGCATGCTGCGGCCCATGCGATCCGCCGCGTCGGCGACACGCTCGCTCGCCGCGGTCCGAGTCGCGGCATCGGCGGGACCGTGGGGCAGCTCGGCCAGGACCGACTCTCCCTCCTCGCTCCCGATCCGCACCAAGAAGCGGTGGCCGTCGGAATCGAGCACCTCGGTCAGCGCCAGGTCGTAGCCGGGCCCCACGGCCGGCCCGGTCCCCATGGACACGCAGAAGCAGGTGGCACCCGGCTCGGTACACTCCGCCGCCACCAAGAAGGCCCGCTCACGACGCCCACGATACGCCGGGTCGTTGTACTTCCCGCCGGTCAGCACCCGGTCCTGAATTGCGATGGCCCGCAGGTCGCAGGGGCGCACGCCGAGGAACGCGTACGACGACGGTGATGTCCGCTCCTCGGTCACCATCAGCTCACCGTCGGCACCGCGATCGGCTGTCCACTGCCGCTCCCGCGGCGGGTGCAGAAACGTCTTCCAGGACTGAGGGCCCGCGCTGTGCGCGAACACGGCGCCGTCCTCGCGGGCACGCAGCCGGTAGACGCCTGCCTCCAACTCGACTCCCCAGCCGTAGGGGAGTTCCGCACCGCTGGAGATCTCGGACAGGACGATCGCCCCGTCGCGGACGGTCGGTCCCACGACCGTACGGCCACGCCCGGCCAGGACCGTGATCAGCGCGTCCAGACCGTCCTTGCCGATCACCGCGGCCGTGCCGCCGTCGTCCGCCATCGCCAACCTTCCGACGCCGTCGATGATGCCTTCCCGGCCAGTATGCGCACGGACCTGCTGCCCGGCATGGGCCGACTGGCCCCTGTGTGGTCCAGGTGGCTGTGTCCGTCACCCCGTACGCCCCCCGCGCGGACTCGGTACAACGGGCGAGCCTGTCCGGAGGGAAGGGGTAAGCGCGTGAACCTCACTACGCGGATCGCCGTCATCGGCGTCGGGAACGAGTTCCGCCACGACGACGGTGTGGGCTGGGCCGTCGTGGCCCGGCTGACAGAACGAGCCGCGGAACGGCCACTGCCGAGTGCGACCGCCCTTCTGGTGTGCGACGGCGACCCCGCCCGCCTGATCACCTTGTGGGAAGACGCCGACCTCGCCATCGTGGTGGACGCCGCACACGCACACCCCGGGCATCCCGGTCGGCTACATCGCCTGAAACTGGATGATGGGCAGCTGTCGCAGACAGGCAGTGCGACGAGTTCCCACGGGCTCGGGCTCGGCGACGCCGTCGAACTCGCCCGTGAACTGGACCGCCTGCCTGGACAACTGGTCGTCTACGCCATCGAGGGAGCCGACAGCAGCCTGGGCACTGGCCTGTCAGCACCCGTCGCAGCCATCGTGGAGCCGCTCACCGAATGGATCGCGGAAGAAATCGCGCTGCACGTGGGTTCTGCCGGCACGTTCGGCGCTGACGCTTGACTTCGAGCGTGGTCCCCTCCGTAACGTCATCCCATGGCAGACGAGAAAGGCACAGGGAAGCCGGGAAAGCTGCGGCGCTCGCTGTACGAGCCGGAGCTGTACCGACTCCAGACCGAGCTCGTGAAGCTCCAGGAGTGGGTACGGGCCGAAGGCGCACGGCTTGTCGTGGTGTTCGAGGGACGTGACGCGGCCGGCAAGGGCAGCACGATCAAACGCGTCACTGAACACCTCAATCCCCGGGTAGCACGCATCGTCGCGCTGCCGCAGCCCACCGAGCGCGAGCGCAGCCAGTGGTACTTCCAGCGGTACACCGAGCATCTTCCGGCTGCAGGGGAAGTGGTCCTCCTCGACCGGAGCTGGTACAACCGCGCGGGCGTCGAGCGCGTCATGGGTTTCTGCACCATGGAGGAACACCAGCGGTTCCTTCGCCAGTGCCCGATCTTCGAGCGGATGCTGGTGGAGGACGGCATTCTGTTGCGCAAGTACTGGTTCTCGGTGAGTGACGCCGTGCAGGAGGAACGGTTTCGACGCCGGCTGCAGGATCCCACCCGTCGATGGAAGCTCTCGCAGATGGACCTGGAATCGATCACCCGCTGGGAGGCCTACTCCCGTGCAAAGGACGAGATGTTCGTCCATACGGACATCTCGGAGGCTCCCTGGTACGTAGTCGAGAGCGACGACAAGCGCCGGGCTCGGCTGAACATGATCGCCCATCTTCTGTCATCCGTGCCGTACGAAACAGTCGCTCCACCGGTGATCGAAATCCCTCGGCGGCCACCGGCCACCGGATACCAACGGCCGCCGAGGGACCTTCAGACGTACGTCCCCGACCACGCCTCAGAACTAAAAAAGTGAGGCGGGAAGGCGCCCCACACGATCAGGACGGTGGTGGAGCAGGGCATCTACGACTCTGTCGAGCTGGAGACCGAGGTGGCCGCGGCGGCGAGGCGCTCCGACGACGATCAGGTCCGCGGCAGCCGAGCCCTGGGCGAGTACTTTTACAGCTGTCAAGAAGGCCACTTCACGATCCGCCTGGGCCGCACCCATGACGTGCCCCTCTGCTGCAGCAACGGTGGCACGCGGCTCGCTGGGCGCCGGCTGGCGCCTGGGTGGCCCTCGGGGCGCCGGAGGCCGATAGTGGAGGGGGAGGAAGCAGGCAGCCAGGCGCGTGAACCGTACAAGGCGGGAAGGTGCCGTCGATGTCGAATGCCACGAGCACCGACCTCTACGAGGTCACGATGGCCCAGTCGTATCTGAGCGAGGGCATGACCGGTGCGGCGACGTTCAGTCTGTTCGTGCGCAACCTGCCTCCGGACCGCGGATTTCTTGTCTGTGCCGGGCTGGAATCAGTCCTCGACTTCCTTTCCGCCTATCGTGTGGACGCGCATGACGTGGACGTCTTCGCCTCTGTGATGGGACGACGGCCCGAGGATCTGGCACCACTGCTCGGCCTGGAATTCAGTGGTGAGGTCCGGGCAGTGCCCGAAGGGCGCATCGTGCTGGCCGGCGAACCCCTGCTGGAAATCACTGCCCCACTTCCGCAGGCCCAACTGGTTGAAACCTACGTACTCAACCAGCTCAACCACCAGACCGCCATCGCCTCCAAATGCGCCCGGTGCGTCCTGGCCGCCGACGGACACCAGGTGGTGGACTTCTCCCTGCGGCGCACTCATGGCATTGAAGCCGGACACCGGGCCGCTCGACTGGGTGCCATGGTCGGCTTCGCCGGAACCAGCAATGTGGCGGCGGCTCACGCCGAGGGCCTGTCCGCAGTCGGCACGATGGCCCACTCGTACATCGAGGCATTCGGTCTTGAGGAGGACGCGTTCCGGGCCTTCGCCCGGTCCCATCCAGGCCCTGTGACACTCCTGGTGGACACCTACGACACCGTGACTGGCGTGGCGACGGCGGCGCGCGTGCTGCGCGATCTGGGGCTCGGTCCGGGGTGTGCCATACGGCTGGACAGCGGTGACCTCGGAGCCCTGGCCGTACAGGCTCGAACGATCCTTGATGCCGCCGATCTACAGGAGACCCGCATCGTGGCGAGCGGTGGTCTCGACGAGTTCGCCGTGGACAGTCTGGTCGGCTCCGGAGCGCCGATTGATACGTACGCCGTCGGGACCCGGATTGGCGTCTCCGCGGATGCCCCTTACCTGGATTCCGCGTACAAGCTGGTCGAGTACGACGGTCGGCCGGTAATGAAGCTTTCTTCGGCCAAGGTGACGGCGCCAGGGCGCAAGCAGGTGTTCCGAAGGCCGGGATACGCGGATCTCATAGCTCTCATCGACGAACCGCCGCCTCCGGACGGCGTCCCGCTGCTGGAGTCGGTCATGCGGGAGGGCCGACGTGTTTCGGAACGCACACAGCTGGACACAGCCCGGCGAAGGTTCGCCGCTGACCTCGCGGCGCTGCCGCCCGGGGCTCGCACCATATGGGCGCCCGTCGCGCCGAAGGCGGAACTCTCAGGGCTCCTCAGCTCACTCGCGGCACATGTCCGCGGATATATCAAGAAGAATCTGATAAGGGACGCGGGCGAAGTCATTTGATTCGATCTCGCCACCACGCGCAAGCCATTGCTCTCGCCGACCGATTGCAGGTCTGTCGGATTCACTCTGTCCTTTACGCCCCTCACGGCAGCAGCAGTTGTCCGTGATGAACGCCGCCGCAACAGCCCCGCCCGAGGAGCACCCCATGACTGCATCTCGGTACATCGTCAGCGACGTCATGACCCACACGGCCGTGGCCATCGGCCGCGAGGCCTCGTACAAGGAGATCGTCGAGCTGATGCACCAGTGGAAGGTCAGCGCAGTGCCGGTACTTGAAGGCGAGGGCCGTGTCGTCGGGGTTGTCTCCGAGGCGGACCTGCTGCCGAAGGAGGAATTCCGGCAGGATGAGCCGAAGCTGCCCGACCAGCTCGAGGAGGCATCCAAAGCCGACGCGGTGCTGGCCGACGAGCTGATGTCGAGTCCCGCCGTCACCGTCCACCCCGATGCCACGCTCGCCGAGGCCGCCCGCATCATGGCGCGCAAGCGGGTGAAGCGTCTGCCCGTCGTGAACAGCCTCGGCATGCTGGAGGGTGTCGTGAGCCGCAGCGACCTACTGAAGGTGTTCCTGCGCCCGGACGAGGAGATCGACGAGGAGATCCGCTCCGCTGTTGTCGCGGAGCTCGTTCCCCCGGTCGAGCTGGACTTCTCGGTGCTGGATGGTGTCGTCACCCTGCGAGGGCCTCTCCAGAACCGTTCTCTGGTGCCGCTTCTCGCTCGGGCCATTCGCGCGGTCGAAGGCGTCGTGGACGTGCGCATGGAGCTTGTCTGAAGCTCCCTCCAGGCTCTGCGTCCTGCAGCAGCCGGTCCGGCTCCGCCGTGCGGGTGGTCGCGACTCAGCAGGGGTATCGACTGAGTGAAGTTCCTCCGGCGCAGTGCACACTCGACCTCCACGCTGCGGGGACGGTGTCGTGACTGAGCTGCTGCTGAAACGTGGCCGGGCCGTACCAGTCTCCTTTATCAAGCCGACTGTCGCCACAGTCGTAGGCGATGCGCCGTGAACGCCACGGAGTGGAGATCCGGGCGACCTGAAACGCTGCACTTGCACGAAGACCTCGGCCCGCGACGTTCCGAGTGGCTCTTCTTCGTTGTGTCCGAAACACTGGAACGGTTTCTGGGACTACAGCCGATGGGGGGCCGTGTCCAGGAGGACTCAGATGGCCACAAGGCGTCAATTCATCAAGGCCGGCCTAGGCGGCGGAACCTGCCTCTTCCTCCCAGCCGGGCCGGCCTCCACGCCGGCCTGGCTGGGGTTCCCCAGTCGCGTCCTGGACCCGACGACAATCGACAAGTACGTCACCGAGCTCGCCGTCCCGTCAGTCATGCCCTGGGCCGAGAGGGACGAGGCAGGACACGTCGATCACTACACGATCGGTGTTCGGCAGTTTCGGCAGCAAATTCTGCCGGCCGGTATGCCTGCCACGACGGTGTGGGGGTACGGGTCGACCCGGCATCCGGGAAGCTTCGCCTACCCGTCATGCACCGTCGAGGCGACCTTCGGCCGGGCCATACAGGTCACGTGGGTGAACCAGCTGCTCGACCGCCACGGCAACCATCTGCCGCACCTGCTGCCGGTAGACCCCACACTGCACTGGGCCAACCCTGAAGGCGGCATTTCATGGCGTGATGCCCGACCGACCTTCACCTCGACACCCGGCCCCTATACCGGGCCCGTGCCGATCGTGACCCACCTGCACGGGGGGCACAACACGCAGGAGAGCGACGGCTACCCCGAGGCGTGGTATCTACCCCGTGCATCCGACATCCCCGACGGATATGCACGGGTGGGCTCCTTCTATGAACAGTTCAAGATGATATTCGAGGACCAGTTCAATGCAGCCTGGGAGCCAGGAACCGCCGTATTCCAGTACGCCAACCAGGAGCGAGCCGCCACCTCCTGGTTCCATGACCATGCCCTGGGGGTCACTCGGCTGAACGTCTACGCGGGGCTGGCGGGCTTCTACCTCCTGCGTGGCGGGCCTGCCGACCTTCCGAGCGGTGTGCTTCCGGGGCCGGCACCAAAGCTCGGTGCCCCCCCGGGGAGGCACTACTACGAGATCCCGGTCGTCATCCAGGACCGGTCGTTCTCCACCGACGGCAGCCTGTTCTACCCGGCGAGTCGCGCATCCTTCGACCACTTCACCGGTCCCTACATCCCCGGCAGTGACATCTCCCCCATCTGGAACCCGGAGTTCTTCGGCAACACGATGGTGACCAACGGCCGTACCTGGCCCGCTCTCTCCGTCGAGCCGCGCCGCTACCGCCTGCGGTTTCTCAACGGCTGCAACGCACGCTTCCTGATCTTGAAGATCGTCACCGACCCGATGGCCGCTCGTCCCGCAGCCCCGGTGCTCCCCTTCTGGCAGATCGGTTCGGAGGGAGGCTTCCTGCCCGCACCTGTGCAGCGCGACCAACTGCTCACCGCCCCGGCCGAACGCGCCGACGTCATCGTCGACTTCACCTCGATCCCGGTCGGCACTGATCTGTACCTCATCAACGAGGGCCCCGACGAGCCGTTCAAGGGTGGGCGAGCGGGCACAGACTTCCGGCCGGCGGCACCCGGGACCACTGGACAGGTCATGAAATTCACGGTGGCGCGACCGCTCGCTACGCCGGACAGGACCGTACCCCCCGCCCGCCTCGCCCTCCCGCCGTTCGAACCGCTGGGTCCAGCGAGCCACACGCGGCAGGTCTCGTTGCAGGAGCAGAACTCCGCGGTCCTGTCGGGTGTGGGTCCCCGCGTGGTGATGCTCGGCACCGTGGACCGGCACGGAAAGCGGACCCCCATGGGATGGAGTGATCCCATCACGGAGAACCCGGCACTCGGGGCGACTGAGATCTGGGAAATACATAACTCCACCGGCGATGCCCACCCGATCCACATCCACGAGGTTCAGTTTCAGGTCGTCGACCGGCAGAGCACCGGGCACAGCGCAAGACCGCCAGAGCCCGGGGAGAGCGGTTTCAAGGACACGGTGATCGCCTATCCGCACGCCATCACCCGGGTCAAGGCCACCTTCGACCGGGCCGGACAGTATGTGTGGCACTGCCACATGCTGGAACACGAGGACAACGAGATGATGCGGCCGTACCGTGTCGGCCCTGCCTGAACGCGGAACGCCTCGCTTTACCCAGACATCGCTCTATGGCGGTGACGGACGGGTTCTTGACAGGCTCGCACCAGTCTCTGACTTCGCCGCCGCGGCCTTCTTCTCCCGGAATGCGTTTCGTGTGATCCGAGCGGCCAGATAGCCACTCACGAAGGCGGCCGTCGCAAGCGCGACCCCGGACCAACCGAGCGGCTCGGTCTCCAGGACCGACCGCAGCGGCTGAGCGTACAGGGCCGCCAGCGCCAGCAGGGCGGACGCGAGTACAGCCAGGGGGAGGAAGAGGTTCTGCCGGGTCAGCAGACGCGACCGCAAGCCCAAGACGACGCCGAGTTGCGCGCCGAGCAGCGACAGGAACAGGACGCTCTGCCACGGAAGGTCCCAGGCACGTGCGACAACGCCTACCGCCAGACAGACCGCGGTGACGACCGTGGCCAGCGTGAGGAGGCGCTGCCAAGCTCCGGCGCCGAGGATGTGCTGGCCGGGTGGCCGCGGTGGCCTGTGCATGGCGTCCGGGGAGGCCGGCTCTGCGCCCATGGCCACACCCGTCAGACCATGGGTCAGCAGATTGATCCACAGGATCTGGCCGGCCCGGAGCGGCAGCGGGAGTCCGACAAGGGGACCGACCAGCATGACGAGGATCTCCGCAGCACCGCCGGCCAGGCCATAGACGAGGAAGCGCCGGATGTTGTCGTAGACGCGCCGGCCTTCCTCGACGGCCGCGACCACGGTCGACAGGTCATCATCGGTGAGGACGAGGTCGGCCGCCTGTCGTGCGACCTCCGTTCCCCGCTTCCCCATCGCCACGCCGATGTCGGCCCGGCGCAGGGCAGGGCCGTCGTTGACGCCGTCGCCGGTCATGGCCGTGACCGCGCCTCGAGTACGCCAGGCGTCGACGATATCCAGCTTCTGCTGCGGGTTCGTCCGGGCGAACACCCGTGCTGTGGTGAGGTCGACCACGCGCCCCGATGCCAGATCAGCGCCACTGAGCACCGATTCGTCACCGCTGTCTCCGTCAATGAGTCCCACGCGAGCGGCCACCGCGCGTGCTGTGGCGGGGTGATCGCCCGTAATGAGGACTGGTGTAATCCCCGCTGCACGGCAGGCGGCGAGAGTGGCGGCCGCCGCTGGTTTCGGGGGATCGCTGATGGCGACGAGGCCCAGCAGCCGCAGGCCCGTCTCAGCTGTGGCCGCGCTGCTCGGTTCGTTCCACCGCTCGGTGGACGCCACGGCGAGCACCCGGAACCCGCGGGAAGCAAGGATCGACGCCTGTTGTCGCGCGCCCATCAATACGTCTTTTCGGTCGGCGAGCACAGACACATCGAGGACCACTTCCGGCGCGCCTTTCAAGCACACCAGCAGAGCACCTGAAGACATTCGGTGCACCGTGGTCATGCGCTTGCGGAGGCTGTCGAACGGCGCTTCCCACGTCCTCGGGTACAGCCGCCTGATTTCCGCCTGATCCGCACAACCCGCTTTGGCTGCTGCCGCCAAGAGAGCGGCTTCCATGGGGTCACCGACCGAAGTCCACCGGTCCTCCTGGGCGGTGTGATCCTGCGGTGGCCGCAGGGCGGCGTCATTGCACAACGACGCCGCCGTCAGCAGGTCCCGTACGGGGCCTAGTTCAGCAGGCGTCGGCTGCCTGCCATCGACCTGGATGTCTCCGTACGGTTCGTAACCCACTCCGAAAAAATCTGCCCCGAGCCGCGGCGTCCATACGTGCTGGACCACCATGCGGCCTTCGGTGAGGGTTCCGGTCTTGTCGGTGGCCAGCACCATCACGGAGCCGAGCGTTTCCACGGCCGGGAGCCTGCGTACGACGGCGTGCCGGGCCGCCATACGCCGGGCACCCAGTGCCAGCGCGAGGGTCACGACGGCCGGCAGGGACTCGGGGACCGCCGCGACGGCCAGGCTGATCGCCGTCACGGCCATGGTGCCGGCCGGCAGGCCGCGTGCAAGCCCGAGGACGAAGACCACCAGGCAGAGTCCCAGCGTGACGGCAGCCAGGATGCGCCCCAGGGAGGCGAGACGGCGCTGTAGTGGTGTCGGCTCGCGTGCGCCGTCGAGGAGTGCGGCGATACGGCCGAGCGCACTTCCGGCGCCGATGGCTGTGACCGTCGCGACGCCCCGTCCGCGGACCACGACAGTCCCGGCACCCAGTGGCGCACCGGCATCCTTGTCGACAGGGACGGACTCCCCGGTAAGCATGGATTCGTCGATGAGGAGGGCGGATGCCTCGATGAGCTCTGCGTCGGCAGCGACGATGTCGCCCTCGCCGAGCAGCAGTACGTCGCCGGGCACCACAACCGCTGCGGCAATCTCGCGTGCTGAGCCGTCCCGCAGAACACGAGCGCTCGGTGCCGACATCGCCGACAGGGCTGCCACGGCGTGGTCGGCGCGGATCTCCTGCGCGACCCCCACCGTCGTGTTGAAGACGATCACCAGACCGATGACCACCGCATCCGCGTGGTCGCCGATCACAATCGTCAGCAGTGCCGCACCGAGCAACACCATGATCAGCGGATCACCGAGCTGCGCAATGACTCGGCTGTACAGAGGTGCGCTGCGCACCTCTGCCACCTCGTTGCGGCCGTGCTCGGCCAGACGGCGCTCGGCCTCCGCCCCGCTCAGCCCGCCGGGCTCCTCTACTGGCACTCGTCCGCGTCCGTGGTGGTCGTCACGATGAGGCTTCACACGAGGGGAACTGTGATCACCGGGCAGTGCGCGCGGTGCAGCAGTCCGTGGACAACTGAGCCGAGCCGCATGCCCGTGTAGCCGCCCCGGCCGCGGCGGCCCACGACGACAGCCAAGGCGTGCTCGGAAGCCCTGGCGAGCTCCTCCACCGGATGTCCGGTCGGCACCTCGTGGGCCAGGTGCACGTCCGGGTGCTTCAGCGACCAGCCTGCTGTGGTCTCGGAGAGCATCCGTCGCTGAGCCTGCACGGCGGCCTTCGCGTCGTGCAGCGTGATCACGGGCGGCTGCCACACCGAGACGGCGCGGAGTGCAGCCCCGCGGAAGTCGGCCTCCTCGAACGCCAGCCCCAGCGCCGCCTTCGAGGACTCGCTGCCGTCAATTCCCACGACCAGGTAAGTCGGCTGTTGGGTGACGTGCTCCGCATCGCCCACGACCACCACGGGACAACGTGCCTGGGCGGTGACAGGGACGACGAGGGAGCCGGCGCTGAAGTACTCCGCCGTACGGTTCAGGTGTCGGGATCCGAGGACGATCATCCGGGCCTGCTCGGACAGTCGGGCAATCACGGAAGCCGGCAAGCCATCGAGCAGATGGGTGACCGGCTGCAGTTGCGAATGGCGCGCCCGGGCCCAGTCGGCACCTGCATCGAGAGCGTTCGACCCGGCTTGGAGCATGGACATTCTGCGCGGGCCGTCATCGCAATGCTGCGTGTCGTGTTGTGGAGGTACGGCCACTACGAGCCGAAGCTCCAGCCCGCGTCGATGGGCCTCGTCCGCCGCCCAGGCCAATGGCAGGTGCCAATCCTTGGCCGGATCGATGCCGACGACGAGCTCGCGGCGTTCAGCTGCGCCCATCACGACTCACTCCCGTGACCGGGACCGTGCCGTGGAATGAGTTGCACCGGACAGTGCGCGTGGTGCAGGAGACTG
This sequence comes from Streptomyces sp. NBC_00154, assembly GCF_026342835.1. Classification (GTDB taxonomy): domain Bacteria; phylum Actinomycetota; class Actinomycetes; order Streptomycetales; family Streptomycetaceae; genus Streptomyces. The sequence goes on along the minus strand of NZ_JAPEMI010000002.1, from coordinate 1,599,708 downwards.
TGCGTCGTCCGTCCAAGGGTGCGTCCGATGTAACCGGGCGACCGCCGCCCGCCCATCACCAGCAGATCCGCGTGATGGGATGCGTCGACCAGAACTCCGGCCACGGTGAGACTTCCCTCAGCATCCGCCTGCACGGTCAGGGCCGGGAATTCATCGCGGATCCCGTCCGCCACAGCCGTCAGTTGGTGAACCTGTTCGCCGGCGATTCCTTCGACGTCGTCGAGCATGGTCACGGCCAGTCCGGCGGACTCGAGTACGTTCCACACGTGCAAAAGCCGCAGCGATGCCTGGCGGAGCTCGGCTTCGCGTGCCGCGTACCGGGCGCATTCGCCGTCGTGCTCGTCACGGACCGCGGCGAGCACTACCCCGGCCTCGCCCCCCTTCTCAACACCTCTGACCACGATCACGGGCGTCGTGGCACCTGCAGCAACCTTCAGACCGACGGATCCGAGCATCAGGGATTCGAACCCGCCGAGACCCCGGTTCCCCACCACGACAGTTCCGCGAAGGCCGGCGGTTCGGTGCAGGCTGGGGGCGGCGGAACTGCGGCTGAGCTCTGTGGTGATGTGCACGCCGGGATACTGGTCCCTGATCGCGGCGGCAGTGTCCTGCAGCAGCTCATGGCCCGCGTTGCGTACACGCTCGATGCTCTCCACTGAAAGGTAGAGAAACCGGCTGTCCGTGTCGGCCGCGTGGACGATGTGCAGCGGACTGTCACGGCGTGCAGCCTCGGCCGCCGCCCACAACGCTGCCCGCCGGGCCGGCTTGGAACCATCGACGCCGACGATGACGGCACCCAGATCCAGGCTGCCAGTGGTGCCTTCCATGGTTCCTCCTCACCGAGAGCCAGCAAAAAGGGTCAACTCTCACGCTGGCACCGCGGGGCCCCGCATGTAGAGGGCCGCTCAGGACCGCCCGGGGCCCAATGGTCCCTGTAGAGGGAATCTTGCCCTGCCCGAACACCCGAGCCGGGTCCGACCGGTCCCGGCTGAGACCCATTCGGCCCTCCTCACTTCGGTACGGCTCGGCGGATCGTGGTCTCTGAACGACCTCCGGCATTACGTCCGTGCGGGTCGGCGAGACGGCAGGAGGTGCCTCCATGAAGCACATCAAAGTGGGCGACCTGATGACCGACGAGGTCGTCTCGGTCCTCTCGGTCACCTCCTTCAAGGAGGTCGCGAAGCTGCTTGCACAGCACAACATCAGCGGACTGCCCGTGCTCGACGACGAGGACCGGGTTGTCGGCGTGGTCTCCGAGAGCGACCTGCTGAGCCGGCAGGCGGCGGGACATCCGATGAGAAGCGGCGCTCCTGACGCCGCCCCTTGGACCACGGTCCCTTCCTTGGGCCCAGAAGTCACCGCTGCTGAGGTCATGTCAACGCCGGCGGTAACTGTCCGCGCGGAGGAGACCGCTCCGGACGCCGCCCGGCTGATGGCACGCCGCGGCGTGGAGAGACTCCCGGTCGTAGACGACGAGGACCGGCTCGTCGGCATCGTCACGAGACGGGATCTGCTCCGCCTGTTTCTGCGACCCGACGCGGAGATACGACGACGCATCATCGAGGACGTAGTTGTGGGCACGATGGGGCTCGAAACCGACGCGGTCGCCGTCCATGTGATAGATGGCGTTGTCACTCTGGAAGGCCGGTTGGAGAACCGGAGCCAGATTGCGATCCTGACACGCCTTGCCGAACAACTCGACGGGGTGGTCGCGGTCATGGGCAATGTGACTGCACATGCCGATGACCCCGTACCCGCTCCCCCACAGTATGTCGCGCATGGGCTGACCGGAGAGCGGTGAGACGCATGCCCAGGACACAGAGGGGCTGATCGGCCCCGCAACGGGCCACATGGCCCCTCCTCCGCTCCTGGCCCGCGGGCCACACTGAGAGTGGATGACAGCAGAGCTGCGAGCGGGAGGTTTGCGGCATGAAGCACCTCGTGACCGTCGGCGTCGATGGCTCCCCCGAGAGCCGGGCGGCCGCCGTTTGGGGTGCCCAGGAGGCGTCCTTGCGGGAGGTCCCGCTGAGGCTCGTCCACGTCATCGACTGGCCCATCAGTCCAGCCGTTCCGCGGTTGGACTGCGACACGGCCGGTCGATGGGCCGACGAGGCGCTCGCCGCGGCTCTGGAGGATGTACGGCGTCGGCACCCGCATCTGGAGATAACCACCCGGTACCTCTCCGGCAGGCCGGCCGCCGCCCTGGCCGTCGAAGCAGCCGGTGCCGACCTGCTCGTCCTTGGCTCTCGCTCCTTGGGCAGCCTGCTGGGCTTCCTCGTCGGCACGGTGGGCACGGCGACCCTTGTAGCCACCGAAACGCCGGTGACCCTCGTACGGGTGGCGGACGGACCGGAGGACGCCGAGCCGACCCGGTACGGCGAGATGATCGTGGGGGTCGACATCCACGAAGCACCCGACAAAGTTCTGGCCTTTGCCTTCGAAGAGGCCGCCCGCCGCAGTTGCGCCTTGCGGGCGATTCACAGCTGGAAGCTTCCTCGCGCCTATAGGTCCTTCCCCAACGTCGACCCCGACAACGAACGGGAAGCAGGTCGGAGTGTCGCGCAGATGCTCGACGAACTACTGGAGCCCTGGCGCCGCAAGTTCCCGTCGGTGAACGTCGACCAGGTCGCGCTCATGGGACCGGCGGGTCCTCACCTCATCCAGGCATCGGCGGGCGCGGACCTCGTCGTCGTCGGCCGGCACCTTCGCCGGTCCCCTCTGGGTGCGCATCTCGGGCCGGTGACGCATGCCGTCCTGCATCATGCCGCAGCCCCCGTGGCTGTCGTAGCCCACGGCTGACAGCCCCGAACGAAAGGGAAATCGGACCATGTTGCACCGCACTGTCTCCGAAGTCATGACCCGGGACGTGGCCACGGCCAGCCCCGAGGCGACACTCAAGTCGGTCGCCTGGAGCCTTGACTACAACGATGTGTCGGCTCTGCCCGTCGTGGACACCCGTCATCACCCCATCGGCATCATCTCCGAAGCCGATCTGCTCCGCAGGCAAGCCGGGCTGCCGGACACAGAGGGCCGTGACCAAATGCGCGAGACGGCCGCTGTGGACCGCCGCATCATGGACGCCCGCACAGCCGGCGATCTGATGTCCATGCCCGTGCTGACGGCCCGGCCTGACTGGGGCATCGTCGAAACAGCCCGCTTCCTGAACGCGCGCGGGGTCAAACGGCTTCCGGTGATCGACGACACAGGAACACTCATCGGCATCGTCAGCCGGTCCGACTTGCTGCGGCCCATGCTCCGCCGCGACGACGCCATACACGATGAGATCGTCGACGAGGTGCTGGGCCGAACTCTCCGGATGACGCCAGGGGGCGTGACAGTAACCGTGCAGGAAGGGGTCGTCACCCTGAGCGGCAGGGTCGAGGAACACTCAACCATTCCGATTATTGAACACCTGTCCCTTTCCGTCGATGGTGTCGTCAGCGTCGACCAGTACCTCGAATACGCCGTGGAGGACCTGCCCCCGGATTCAGCGCGTGACACAGACGACCGCTGAGCACTCACACCATGGGACGGAAAGAGCCGACCGCTTCTCGCGGTTCCCGATTGTGCGGTGCACGGCCGCCAGCCGCTTCTCCGCATCCTCGCAATGACTCTTTCCGTCAATTTCATGAAATCACCGTTTGCGTCAGGACAACAGGGCCGAACAGTCCCCTGTGGACCCCGGGTGGTCCTACCGCCGGCAGACAACGCTGCCGACGCTGGGACATACAGGGCCGTTCGTTCTCGGAGGAATCATGAAACAAATGCGTACCGTCGATGACGTGATGACGCATGCCGTTATCTCGGTCAACCGCACAGCGCCGTTCAAGGACATCGTGAAGACCATGCGGCAATGGCGGATGAGCGCTCTGCCCGTCCTGACGGACGAGGGACAAGTCGTTGGCGTGGTCTCCGAAGCAGACCTTCTGCTCAAAGCACAAGGTGGGGACGAGTCCCGCGCCGTCTCCGCCGGTCAACTCATGACCGTACCCGCCGTGACGGTTACCCGGAATGCAAGCATCGCGGGTGCCGCTCGGCTGATGGCCCGCTGCCACCTCAAGCGGCTGCCCGTCGTCGACGACGACAGCCGCCTGATCGGCCTGGTCAGCCGGGGTGACCTTCTGAAGATCTACCTCCGCCCGGACGAGGACATCGCCGAGGAACTGCGTGAATTGATCATGGCTGAGCTCATCCCGGCCGGCTCGGCGACCGTGCACGTCCAGGTGTCCGACGGTGCCGTCCGCCTGGACGGCTGCATCCCCGACCCATTGCTCAACGACGTGCTGGTACGTGTCGCGCGCACGGTGCCGGGAGTCGTGGACGTCACGGCCCGGCTCGACGTCGAAGTCCCCGCCTGAAGGAGAGGGACGATGAGGCATCGCAGAGTCTTCGACCTGATGACGCCGACGGTCGTAAGCGTCCAGCGCGGCACCACGTTCAAGGAAATCGCCCGGCTCCTCGACGAGTTCGACATAACTGCCGTGCCTGTCGTGGACGAGGACGAACGTCCCGTAGGCGTCGTCTCCGAAGCCGACCTGCTCCACAGTCGCAGCTCCAGGGGCGGCGCGAACACCGCCGTCGATCTCATGAATCGCCCGGCGATCACTGCGACGCCCGAGTGGAACGTCGTCCGCGCGGCCCGTGTCATGGAGAAGCACAAGGTCAAGAGACTGCCCGTCGTCGACGGCGAAGGCCGACTGATCGGCGTCCTGAGCCGCAGCGACCTCCTACAACTCTTCCTGCGCCGGGATCACGCAATCCAGGAAGAGATCCTCGAAGACGTCCTGACGCACACACTCCGGCTCAGCCCCTCGTCGCTGACCGTCGAGGTCGCCGACGGTCTCGTGACCCTCAGCGGCACCGTGAGACGGCGAAGCCTCGTCCCCGTCATCCTGCGTCTGTGCCGGAGCGTCGACGGAGTCGTGGACGTGATCAATCGGCTCAACTACGAGCGGGACGACATACCGGTCGATGCACGGACGGACACCCAGGGGTAGGAGGAGACCCGTGGCACATCGACACGTACCCGAGTTCATGAGCACCGCGGTCGTCACCTCAATGGAACACCTCATCCAGATGTACGGGGGCGGCGAATCCCGCAACCGCAAGCCAGTCCCTATCCGCGGAAGGCCATCATGAACCAACGCATTGTCGTCGGCCTCGACGGAACCACGGAAAGCGTCGCGGCGTCCCATTGGGCCGCTCGGGAGGCGCTCCTGCGCGGCGCGCAGCTGCACCTTGTCCATGCCGAAGAATGGTCGGCGCCCCCCGCCATCCCGGCCGCCAGTTCCGATGTGCGTCGCCGGTGGACGGAGGCCCTCCTGCGCGAGGCTTATGACGAGCTTCGAGAGGAACACCCCCAACTGGACATCATCACTGAGTCGTTCGATGGTCGGCCGGCTGACTCGCTGGTCGGTGTGGCAGCGAGCGCGGGCATGGTCGTCCTCGGCTCCCGAGGACTGGGCACCCTCACGGGATTCGTCCTCGGTTCCGTCGGCATGGCGGTCATCCAGGCCACGGAGCGGCCCATTGTCCTGGTGCGCGCGGCAGAGGACGCGACGCCGCACATCCATGGGCGGCACATGGACCGCGACATCGTCGTGGGCATCGACATCAGTCGACCGTGCGACGCTCTCCTCGCATTCGCATTCGACGAGGCGTCACGGCGGGCCTGCACACTCCGTGCTCTGCACAGCTGGATGCTTCCCCCACTGGCGGGGTCCGGATCCGCGTACAACCCGGAAGTCAATGCGCAGATCACTCAAAGCCTGAACACCGGCCTGGACGACATGCTGAAGCCCTGGCGAGAAAAGTATCCGACGGTCGACATCGATGCACAGGTGGCAGTCGGACGTGCCTCCGAGCAACTCTTGGAGACAGGTTCTGAAGCAGGCCTCATAGTCGTCGGCCGTCGCATCCGCCGCTCCTCGATCGGCGCACACATCGGACCGATCACTCACGCGATCCTCCATCACGCCACCGCACCCGTCGCCGTCATCGCTCACGAGTAGGGTCCCGGAGCGCCGCAGCTCGGCAAACTGTGGTGGGCTGCACGGCGGGCGAAACGGGCACGCATGACCGCATGAGTAGCCCCTCACGTTCTTGGCAGCGTCAACGGACACGCCGTGCGAGCACGCGAAGCTCCGGACGATGCGTCAGGACTGTGCTTTTCGGTGTGCGCGTCGGGCCCAGCGCCGCAGTTCGTCCGTGCCCCAGACAAGGACGGGGAAGGTGGCAATCAGAGCGACGACGTCGAGGGGCAGGGCGGCCGTACCGAACATCCCCTGAAACAGCGGCACATAGACGAGTACTGCGGTGAAGGCCAACTCGAAGGCGATACCGGCCAGGAGCAGAGGGTTGGTGAACAGGCCGATGTCTCGCAGCGCGGCGTGGTCGGTGCGGGCGGCCATCGCAGTGCCGACCTGGCAGGTGACGATGCCGGCAAACGTGGCGGTGGTCGCGGTGATGTACGCGTGATGCAGCGCAGTGCCGGGGCCGGTCGCACTGCCGGGGTGCCAACCCGCCCGCCACAGCACATAGAAGAAGGCAGTCATGATCAGAGCGGCGGAGACCGCGCCGAGTCGGCCCCAGCTGCGGAGAAGCATGTCGCGGGAAATCACTCCCTGCGAACTCGGACGTGGTGGGCGGCTCATGACACCCGGCTCGGCTCGTTCGCGGCCGAGTGCGAGCGCCGGGAGAGTCTCGGTGCCAAGGTCGATGGCCAGGATCTGCAGCACGGTCAGCGGCAGTGGTACGGCACCGGCAGAGAGTGCAAAGACCAGGAAGGGGACGACTTCGGGGGTGAGGTGGGCAAAAATGTAGACGATGAACTTGCGCACGTTGTCGTAGACCCGACGCCCCGACTCGATGGCATCGACGATGGTGGCGAAGTTGTCGTCGGTCAGCACCATGGTGGCCGCCTCACGGGCGACATCAGTGCCGGAGCGGCCCATGGCGACACCGATGTGCGCGCGATGGAGGGCGGGGGCATCGTTGACACCGTCGCCCGTCATGGCGACGATCTGACCGTGGGCGCGCAGGGTGTCGGCCACTTTCAGCTTGGTCTCCGGTGAGGAGCGCGCGAAGACGACCTCAGCGTTCCCGTGTGCCAGGACCTGGTCGAGTTCGTGGTCGCCGATCGACTCGGACTGCGCCACCACGTGCAGGCTCGGTTCCCCGATGCCCACTTCTCGGGCTACTGCTGCGGCGGTGGCCCCATTGTCGCCGGTGACGATGTGAACGCGGAGTCCAGCCTCGTGACAGCGGCGGACAGCGTCCGCGACTTCGGGCCGTGGCGGGTCGTACAGGCCGACAAGGCCCAGGAGCCGCAAGTCTGTCTCCGCGTCCTGGCGCCGAACCGGCAGTTCAGAACCTGAGAACACCTCACGGCCGGCAACCGCCAGCACGCGCATGCCGTCGTGCGCGAGTTCATCCGCTGCAGCCAACGCCGCCGCACCGCGACCGTCGGACAGGAAGCGGGACACCGATTCCGGTGCGCCCTTGACAATGACGTGCAGATCCTGCCCCTCGTCACCCTGGACGACCGACATCAGGCGCAGCCGTGGGTCGAAGTGGAAGAGGGCGTGACGCCTGGTGTCCCGCTGGTCGAGGTCGACAGGAGCACCGTGGGCCGCGGCACCCTCGATCAGAGCGATCTCCGTAGGATCTCCGTGCAGTTCGCCCTCGGCGTCGCGGGTGACGGTGGTACACAGTGCGCTGGTTCGCGCCAGCGCTCCCGCCCAGGGGCCGTTGTCCCTACCGTGCTCCGGCGTCCACACTGCTTGGAGCCTCATACGGTTCTGGGTGAGGGTGCCGGTCTTGTCGGTACAGATGACGTTTGTCGATCCGAGCGTCTCCACGGCGCTCAGGCGTTTGATCACAGCCCCTTGGCGGGCGAGTACGCGTACGCCGACGGCGAGTGCAAGAGTGATGGTCGGCAGCAGACCCTCGGGCACGTTGGCGACGAGCAGGCCGATCGCGAACATGAGGGAGTCGGTCAGCGGCAACCCCACGGCGACACCGGATATCAGGAACACGACGCCCATCGCGACCGCTACGGCGGCAATGAGCCAGGCGACCTTCTTGACCTGCTTCTCCAGGGGGCTGGCGTCACGACGGGTGCGCTGGCTGAGCGCGGCGATGCGTCCGAGCTCCGTGTGGTCGCCGGTGGCGAACACGATCGCCCGCGCCTGGCCCCCCGTGCACGTGGTGCCACTGAAGACGAGGTTGGGCTCCTGCAGCAGTGGTGCCCCGACGAGTCCGGGACCGGCGATGCGTTCGGCAGGCGCGGACTCGCCGGTCAACATCGACAGGTCGACTTCGATCCCACCCTTGGCCAGACGTGCGTCGGCGGGGACCTTGACGCCCTCCTCGAGAACGACCAGGTCGCCCGGCACCAGGTTCCTCGCCGCTACGGCCGACGGGCGGCCGTCCCGGATCACCAAGGCCTGCTCGGGCAAGTATTTCGCCAGAGTCTCCACCGCCCGTTCGGCCTGCCGCTCCTGAAGGAGCGCAAACCCCGCGTTGACGATGACGACGGCGACAATGGCCCAACCGAGCACCGGGATGTCGGCGACGAACGCCAGCGCCGCGGCCGCCCAGAGCAGCAGGGCGAGCGGGTGGACCAGCTGCCGGACGAGTTCACGCCCCAAGGATGACCTCGCCTTGCGGCGGACCTCGTTGGGACCGTAGACGGCGAGGCGGCGGGCCGCCTCCCGTGCGGAAAGGCCGCTCGCCCCTGTGCCAAGTTCGCGCCGCAACAACGGCAGGGGCTCCAGTGGGTCGGGGCTCAGTAGCGGACCCTGGCCGGTGGTGTGTGGGGTGGCGTCGGCCTCGGTCATCTTCCGCTCCCGGCCCCCGCCGCGGCCGGTCGGCCCAGCGGGGGTCCGACGTGCCAGTCGCCGTGCGGTGGATCAGCAGCGCGTCGCAGCTCGTTCGCACGACAGTCGAACAACCGCCGCACCTGCCGATCCGTCACGACTCGCCGTCACCGTTGGTTGTGGCCCTCTTGACGGGGATGCTGCGTGCCGTGTCTGGTACGTCAGGCTCCATCGCTACGCGCACCGTGAGGATGCCGTCCTCGTACTCTGCCTCGACCCCCTCGGACGGAATCTGAGCCGGCAGGCGAACGGTGCGGTGGAAGGAGCCGTAACGGAACTCCGAGTGATCCTTCTCCTCCTTGCTCTCAGTGTGTTCGGCGCTGACGGTGAGGGTGTCGCCCTCGACCGTGATGTGGATGTCCTTCGTGGGGTCCATCCCGGGGAGCTCGGCGCGCAGCACGTACTGTCCCTCCTGGCTGGTCACCTCGATCGGGATCAGGTGGACTCCGGACATCGGCCGCCACATCGGGATGCGGGGAAAGTCGGTTCCGAACCAGTCCATGAGGTCGGGGAAGAGGTGACGCCTGCGCTCCATCTGGGTTCCGGACATGGTGTCCTCCGTCTCCAGCGCCTTGGCGGCGCTTTCCGCGGTGTCGGGTTCAGTTTCAGTCGCCAGACGTCAGGCCCGCTTGGGGCGGTCGGGTCCCGAATGGGCCGTTCGGTCCTCCCCGTGCAAGCTCAGTTCGGCAGCAGCCACGTGCTGCTTCACCGCGGCGAAGCTGTCCGGTGCCACTGAGATCGAGTCGATGCCGGTCTTCACCAGGAACTCCGTGAAGGCGGGGTCGTCACTGGGGCGTTGGCCGCAGAGGCCGACCGTGCATCCGACGGACTGGGCGCACGGAACCAGCGTTTGGATGCTGCGCGTGACCGCGGGGTTGGTCTCGTCGAAGACATGGGCGAGGGCTTCGGAGTCGCGGTCGACGCCCAGGGTGAGCTGGGTCAGGTCGTTGCTCCCGATGGAGAAGCCGTCAAAGCGCTCGGCGAAGTCCTCGGCCAGGATGATGTTGGACGGGATCTCCGCCATGACGTACACCTTGAGGCTGTTCTCGCCCCTGCGCAGCCCCTGCTCCGCCATGACGGCCAGAACCCGGTCGGCCTCTTCGAGGGTGCGGCAGAAGGGAATCATGATGATGACGTTCGTCAGGCCGAAGTCGTCGCGAACCCGTCGCAGTGCCCGGCATTCCAGGGCGAATCCTTCGCGATAACCGTCACTGTAGTAGCGGCTCGCGCCGCGCCAGCCGATCATCGGATTCGCTTCGACCGGTTCGAAGGCCCGGCCGCCGAGCAGCCGCGCATACTCGTTGGTCTTGAAGTCGCTGGTCCGTACGACGACCGGGTCGGGCCATCGAGATGCGGCGATGCGGGCCACACCGTACGCCAGTCGGTCGACGAAGTACTGGCCGCGGTCAAGGCAACCCTCGGTGAGCTGTTCGATGGCGCAGCGGTCATGCTGGTCCACTCGGTCGGGGTGCAGCAGAGCCATGGGGTGGGCCTTGACCTGGTGGGCGACGATGAACTCCAGGCGCGCGAGCCCGACTCCGTCGGCGGGCAGGCGCCACCAGCGGAAGGCGGCGGACGGATCAGCGAGATTGAGCATCACGCGGGTCCGGGTGGCAGGGAGCTCCGCGAGATCGGTTTCGCGCTCCTCGTAGGCCAATAGCCCCGCGTAGACCTGACCGCGAGCACCCTCGGCACAGGAGACGGTCGCCTCATGGCCTGTGCACAGCAACTCGGTGGCCCGGCCGGTGCCGACGACGGCTGGGACACCGAGTTCGCGGCTGACGATGGCGGCATGCGAGGTCCGGCCGCCATGGTCGGTGACGATCGCGGAGGCACGCTTCATGACCGGTTCCCAATCCGGGTCGGTGATGCCGGTGACGAGCACCCCGCCGGTCGGGAAGCGGTCGAGATCCACAGGCGAGTCGAGGACGACGACAGGGCCGGACCCGATGGCTTCGCCGACCGCTATGCCCTCGATGAGGCTCTCCCCTGGACTGACGGTCAGGCGACAGCGACGCAGCGTCGTCGTACGGCGCCGGGACTGTACGGTTTCGGGGCGGGCCTGGACGATCGCCAGCTCGCCGGTCAGGCCGTCCTTGGCCCATTCCAGGTCCATGGGGCATCCGTAGTGCTCCTCGACGGTCATCGCCCATTCGGCCAGTTGCCGGACTTCCGCAGCTGTCAGGACAGGTCGCGAGCGCTCCTCGCCGGTCGTGTCGACGGTCCGGGTCAGGCCGTGCTCGCCATAGACCGCCTTCTTCCGCTTCGCTCCGACCCGTACGTCGATCACGGCATCCAGTGCCGGGTCCTTCAGGCTCGGCTTGAAGACCGTGTGCTCGTCGGGGTCGACCTGGCCACTGACGACGGTCTCGCCCAGGCCCCATGCCGCGCTGACCACGATGACCTCGGGGAAGCCGCTTTCGGGGTCGAGGGTAAAGATCACTCCGGCGCCCGCGAGGTCCGAGCGGACCATGATCTGAACGCCGACGGAGAGAGCGACCGAAAGGTGGTCGAAGCCCATCCGCTCCCGGTAGTCGATCGCGCGGTCGGTGAACAGAGAGGCATAGCAGCGGTGGCAGGACTGCAACAGCTGGGCAGGCCCGCGGACGTTCAGGTAAGTCTCCTGCTGGCCGGCGAAACTCGCCTCAGGCAGGTCCTCGGCGGTAGCACTACTGCGCACGGCGACCTCGGGATCGTCGCGGCCCTGGTCGCGCGCGAGCCTCTCGTACGCGGTGACGATCTCGCTCCCCAGTCCGGTCGGTAGCTCCTCAGCCATGATCATCGACCGGATCGCCACCCCCACCTCATCCAGCACGGCCCCTTCGTGCAGACGTCCGATCTGCGCTGCCATCCGCGCACGCAGTCCGTGGCCATCGAGCAAATCTCTGTACGCGTCCGCCGTCGTCGCGAAACCAGGAGGCACCCGCACGCCTGCAGATGCCAGATGTGCGGTCATCTCTCCCAGGGAGGCATTCTTGCCACCGACACAGCCGACATCCTGCCGACCGAGCTCTGCGAACGGTACGACCCGTCGAGCGGTTGCCATGATGTCCTCCGCCGTATGTGCGGTGGCCGCGGGTTCAGTAGGGCATCGACCGACCGGAGGGGGTACGCAGATCCAGCTGCGGGCGCTTGCGCGGCTGCCTCGGCCGCATCTGCATCCGAGTGCGCTGCATCGTTGTCACCTCTCCGGGAGGCGGAGCCCGAGACGGCGTTCGACTTCCACGATCGCTCCGGAGGCGCCATCGCCGCAGTGCCGAGGGGACCAGAAGCACGGGGCCGAGTGGACCGTACGGAGGGGACCGAACGGCCCATCGGAAAGAGCGGCCCGGAGCCGGTGACCACCGAAGGGCGCACACATCTCACAACGGCGTCTGCTACGCCTCCCGGTACAGACGGTCAAGGTCGACGAGCATGACCTCGCCCCGAGCATGCGCCGCATGGAGCTCGGGGCTGAACCCCGAAGCACCGTAGAGGGCCAGTCGGACGCGACTTACATCCTCAAGGGAATTGAGTCCATCCAAGATGCACCGCAGACGTTGCAGATGGTGGATGTCCATGCCGGTATGCCATCGTGCGAGCCCGACCGACAGAAGGGAACCGGTCATTGGCCCGTCCTGCCGGCGGACCACGACCTCGGCATCCAGCCCGGCCGTCGCCGACGGGTCGCTGAGGGAGCCGTACGACGCCGTGACATGGTCGGCACCGAAGACAGCCGAGTTGGCGAAGCGGACCGCCCACTCCCGGCAGACTTGAGCAAACTGCGGTCCGGCGACAAGAGAGTTGAAATCAGCTCGCGCGCCTGCCCACACCGTCTCGGCGTCGCTTTGCTCAAGAGCGGCCCTGCGTGGGCGCGCCAAGGCGTGCTCGAACGCGAGGAGCGGGTCCGCGATGCGATGACGCTTGACCCCCGGCTGCAGCCCGTCCGTCTGCGATTGAAGCAGACCGTGGTCGCGGAGGAGGGCGAGAGTCCGGGAGGCATCTGTGAGCTGCTGTCCCAGGAAGGTGGCGATTTCCCCGTGGGTCGTGCAGCCTCTGGCCAGGGCGGCGAGTACGGAGTGACAAACCCCGTGGCTCCAAGGCCCGGTCTCCTCGTCGAGGAGATGGCGAGCCTCGTGGAACAGCGGCGTGCGCGGATTCAGGACGGTGCGGCAGACCCAGGCATCGAAGTCGTTACGATCGACAGGAACATCGTCGTCGACGTAGTCGTGCCGATAGGCGGGCGTCCCGCCGACGACCGTGTAGACGAGAAAGGCGAGCCTCGGGTCGTCGATGCCCCACAATTGCGCCGTCTTGCGGAAGTCCAGGGGCTGGATGTCGAGCTTCAGAGCGGCGAGTGCGTGCAGCGGCGAGGAGTGCGCGAACAGCCGGATCATGACCGGTGCGGTCTCACCACCAAGCAGCAATCGCGCACGGCTCTCCAGTGGCGGTCTGTCGAGGTGCCGGAGGGCTCCGTGGATGACAGAGGGCAAAGCCGGGCTCGCCGCGACAAGGTCGGGGAACGAGTCGATGATGACGGGCAGCGGCCGGGTGTCACCCAGCGCCAGCAAGGCATCGATGCCTTCCTTCCAATCACGCCAGTGGCTGGGCTGTGAGACCTGCCGGTATCGCGCGTACTCCTCGCCCAACCTGCGCAAGGACTCGGCTTGGGTGGCTTCCTGTCCACAGAAATAGAACCCGCCCGTGGCGCGTGCCACCGATTCCAGCAGGAGAGTCTTGCCCTGGCGGGGCCGGCCCATGACGACGCCGAGGCCCGTTCCCGGATGCGGATCGCTCGAGAAGGCCATCAAGGCTGCCCATTCGTCTTCCTTGTCGAAGAGGCGATCGGGCCTGGCTGAGCGTTCAGGGTCCACGATCGAGGTCTGCTGCTGTCCGTGTACGGCATTCACACCATGCACCTCCGGAACCAGCTGAGAGCTACTCCATTCTCGGGCTCGCGGCCGTCGAGCGCGCGCTGTACCGACCATCGTCGTCACGACGGACCGAACGCGCGGGCAGACGGAACCAACGTTGTTCCCCCGCAGCCACGGTCACCAGCCGCTCGCCGGGCAGACGCACGCGCAGAGGGGGATTGAGTCGCGAGTGGGGCACGCGAATCCCCAACCGGCCAGGCAGAAACTGGACGCGGATATCCCGGTGCCCGCGGTAACAGAACGTGAACGAGCAGCGCGGCACCTCCCGGAGCGGGACGGGGGCGATGCGCAGTCCGTCCGGGCCTGCCTCCAGTCCTGCGACGACCCGTTCGACGAGATCGAGGGTGCCGGCCATGGCACCCAGGTGGATGCCTTCGCCGGTGGTGCCGCCCTGAATATCTGCCACGTCGCTGAGCAGGGCTTCCTCCCAGTACCGCCAGGCGTCCGGACCTTTCCGGCGGGCGAGGACCCAGCCATGCACCAGGCTGCTGAGGGTCGATCCGTGACTGGTACGAGTCAGATAGTAATTGACGGTCGTGCGCCACACCTCGTCGTCGAACCGGTACCCGAGGCGGTCGAAAAGTTCCTGCAGCTCGGCGGGGCGGAAGAGATAGCCGAGCATAAGTGTGTCGGCCTGCTTGGACGCTTGGTAACAGTTGACCGTATCCCCCTCGGACTCCAGGATCCGGTCGAGGCGGCGGATGTCGGAGTAGCGGGAGCGGTAGGCATCCCAGTCCAGCTCGGCCAGCTCGCCATAGCCTTCGAACTGGCTGATGACATCGCCATGGAACGGTACGTACACCCGGCGGGAGATGTCGTCCCAGCGATTCAGCGTCTCGTCGTCGAGGCCGAGTTGCTCGGCGAGCTCTCTTCGACGGGCGGCAGGCAGGTCATCGAACACCTCGAGTGCGCGTGCGAGCACCCAGGCGGCGGTCACGTTGGTGTACGCGTTGTCATCGATCCCGGGAGCAGCGGCCTCGGGGTAGGCGTCGTGGTACTCGTCCGGGCCCAGCACACCGCGGATGCGGTAGCGGTCGCGATCGGCGTCGTACGTGGCGACGGAGCCCCAGTAGCGGGCGATCCCGAGCAACAGCTCTGCCCCTGGGCCTTGGATGAAGCCGGTGTCGCCGGTGCTTTGCCCGTACCGCCAGACGTTCCAGGCGATAGCCGATCCGACGTGGTGCTGCAAGTGCGAGTGGTCGGACAGCCAGCGGCCCGATCGGGGATTCAGGTGCAGTGTCTGCGTCTCCTCAGCACCTGAACTACCGCTCTGCCAGGGGAACATCGCCCCGCTGTAGCCCGCCCGCTGGGCCGCTGCACGGGCCGCGGGAAGGCGTCGGTGCCGGTACATGAGAAGACCGCGCGCCACCTCAGGGAAGTGCAGAGTGAGGTACGGCAGCACGAACAACTCGTCCCAGAACACATGCCCTCGATACGCCTCGCCATGCAGGCCCCTGGCGGGCACTCCGACGTCCAACTCTGCCGTGTGCGGGGAAAGCGTCTGAAGGACGTGGAAGAGATGGAGCCGAAGGACGCGGCCCGATTCGCCCGGCACCTGCAGTTCCCCCTGGCTCCACAGACGTTCCCAGGCAGCACGATGAGAGGCGAGCAGTGCCGCGAACGCCGCCGCGTGTGATGCACGCTCAACGGCAAGTGAGAGGGGGTCGCCCAGAGGGCGGTCCAGGGATGTGTACAACGCAGCGGACTTGACGACGGCCGCGGAACATCCGCGGGAGACCGGCAGCCTCATTCTCTGGACCGTTTTGGTCTCCGTACAGCTCGCCCCCACTGCGACGAGGGGCCCTGACGACGTTCTGACGGCGATTCCGATCCGGATCCGGGACGAGCTGGTCCGGCAGGACAGCCAGGCGACGCCGTCCGCTTCCACTCCGGCACGGTGGCCTGTGAGATGGCGCCCACTCAGGCCGCGGTAGCGCTCGACACCGGTATTGGTGACGTCTCCGTCGATGACGGACTCCACCTCGATCGCACCGCTCCAGCCGTACCCACGGAAGGTGGTTCTCTGGGCGGCGAGGTATGGGTCGCCCATGTGGACGAATCTGGTGTGGGTGACGCCGAGTCGCCGGCCATGGCCGTCGTGGAAAAGCAAGCGGCGGGTGAGAACGCCGCCTCGCAGGTCGAGTGAGACTTTGTAGTGCCGCAGGCTCGGGTCATCGGGTGTGAGCCACTCCCCTACCGGTCCGTCGTCCGGCAGGCAGCGGTAGCGCAGGCGTGACCAGTCGGGCAGGTTGACCATGTCCTCGTTGCCGACCTGCTGGCCTGCGACCTTCGAGAAAAGCCAGTTGCAGCACCCGGCTGCGTAGGTCCCGGGATAGTGAACCGCACCGGCGGGCGACTCGGGCACGGACCCCCGGGTGGCGAACCTGCCGTTACCGAGTGTGCACAGGGCTTCGATTGTCCGCTCCTCCTTGGGGTCGTAGCCGTGGAAGTCCCAGGTCCATGTCGTACTCATGACCATTCTCCGGTCACAAATGCACGACCCGGCAGCCAGGTCTTGGGCACACCAGTGCGGTTCAGCGTTTGAAGCCGGGACCCGGCCGAGGGCGACGAGCGGGCCCACAGGTCGGCGATGTCCTGCTTCCGCCCCGGCGCCAGCGGCTTCGACGGCGAACACGTCATAGGCCGCGTCCATGCAGTCTGCCCCGGGCCTTGAAGAACGAGTGACTCCACGACGCCGCCCCTCTTCCTGCGCATTCTCCGGTGAGCTTCGCCCCCAGGTTGACCCGGCGCAGGCCTGTCGCGCATGGGCCGGTCGGTCCCCCCTCGGACCTGTCGGGCCCATCCCGCCCTGGCGCCGGGAGTGTGATGGTAAAGACGGCTACGACCCACCGAAGGAGGGGCTGGTCATGTTCGACACAGACTCGGGCCCGGCCAGACCCTCGTCGAGACCCGCGCTGCTGCGCTTCCTCGGCGGCGCCCGAACCGTCACCGGCAGCAAATTCCTCATCGAAAGCGACCATGCCCGGGTCCTCCTCGAATGCGGTCTCTTCCAGGGCTTCGCGGACCTGCGCCGCCGCAACTGGGCGAAGCTGCCATGCGACGCCTCCGACATCCACGCCGTAGTGATCACCCACGCCCACCTGGACCACTGCGGCTATCTCCCCCGACTGGTCCGGCACGGATTCCGGGGACCGATCCTGACCACCGCCCACACCGCCCGGCTCGCCGAGATCGTGCTCCGTGACAGCGCGCACCTCCAGATGGAGGCGGCCCAGCACGCCAACGCACACGGCTGGTCCAAGCACCGGCCCGCCAAACCGCTCTATGACGAGACCGACGTCGACACCACCGTGAAGTTCTTCGACCCCGTCCCGGTCGGCAGCGAAATCGAGATCATGGAAGGCACCCGGCTCACACTGCACCACGGTGGACACATCCTCGGCTCGGCCTGGGCCCACGTGACCCTCGAGGACGGCCACACTCTGGCCACCAGCGGAGATCTCGGGCGCCCCGGCCACCCGCTGCTGCTGCCGCCGGAGCCGTTCAGCGGCGCCGACGTACTACTGATGGAGTCGACGTACGGCGATCGTCACCACGAACCCGAAAAAGCCCACGCCGCATTCGCAGCCGTACTCACGCGTACCCTTGCGCGCGGCGGTACCGTCGTCATCCCCGCCTTCGCGATCGACCGCACCGAGGTTGTCCTCCACGAGCTCGCCGCCCTGCGCCAGGAGGGGATCCTGGCCCGGTCCGTTCCCGTCTATGTGGACAGCCCCATGGCTCTGGCCGCGCTCGACGTCTACCGCGAAGCACTGCGTGCCCGCTCCGCCGAGATCAGGCTCGAGATCCTCGACCACGGCGAGACAGCGATCAGCCCTGACCCGTTTCTGCCCGCGCGAACCGTCCAGGAGTCCATCGACATCAACAGCACGCCCGGTCCCGCCGTCATTGTCTCCTCAGCCGGCATGGCCACCGGCGGCCGGGTCCTGCACCACCTCCACCGGCTCCTGCCCAATCCACGCAACGCGGTCGTCATCGTCGGTTTCGCAGCCGTCGGCACCAGGGCCCGCGACCTGGTCGACGGTGCCCACACACTCAAGATGTTCGGCGATTACGTCCCCGTACGCGCGGAGGTGGCCGATCTACCGCACTTTTCGGCACACGCCGATGCCGACCAGATCATGGACTGGCTCCGCGGCTCCCCTGCACCACGCACGACCTATCTGGTCCACGGCGAGGAGTCGTCGTCCGATGCCCTGCGGGACCGGATCGACCATGAGCTGGGCTGGACAGCGGTCGTACCCAAGCCCGGGGAGGCTGTCCTGGTCCGCTGACCGGCACCGAACGGCTTGCGCAGTCTGACGCCGCGAGACCCTCCCGCACTCCGCTGCTCCCAGTGCGAGGCTGTGAGTGAGGGGTTGGAGGCGAACTATGGAGGCTATGGAGTGTTCGCTCGTCGACATGTCATCCGATGTGACTCGACGCCACGGCCGTAGCGGGCCTCTGCGGGGAATTCTCCCGAGTCGCCGATCACCGCGGTCACAGCCCAGCGGGCCGCCTGTCTCCTCGGCCGGCACCCGCGCAGTTTCGCACCTGCCCGCCCCCCGGCAGCAGTCGGCCTCTCGCCCACACTCACCGAGGAATTTGCCATGACCTCTGGCCGGTACACCGTCAACGACGTCATGACGAAGACCGTCGTCACCATCACCCCCGACGCGGAATTCAAAGAGATCGCCGCCGCCATGGAGCAGTGGAAAGTCACCGCCCTACCCGTCGTCGAAGGCGAGGGCCGAGTCGTCGGCGTCGTCTCCGAGGCCGACCTGCTCACGAAGGAGGAGTTCCACGACCACTCGCCCGGCATGATCGAGCACATGCGCCGCCTGGGCGACATCGCCAAGGCCGGCTCGGTCCGGGCCAAGGATCTGATGACAAGCCCCGCCGTCACGGTCAAGCCCGACGCGCCCCTCCCGCAGGCCGCCCGGCTCATGGCCGACCGGCATGTCAAGCGCCTACCGGTCGTTGACGCCGGTGGCAGCCTCAAGGGCATCGTCAGCCGCGCCGATCTCCTGAAGGTTTTCCTGCGCTCCGACGACGAGCTCGCCGCCGAGATTCGTCGTGAGGTCGTCAACCAGCTGTTCCCCGTCGCGCACCAAGACGTGAAGGTCAGTGTCACCTGGGGTGTGGCCACACTCAACGGTCGCGTCCGCGACACCACCCTGATTCCCGCCGCCGCCCGCCTCGCTCAGTCCGTGGAAGGCGTGGTCAGCGTGGACTGCCGGCTCGAAGGCCTGGGATCCGCCTGAGCCAGGTATCAGCTCGCACCCGCAGGTACCGGGCCAAAGGGACCCCGGTGCCTTCCCGTCGACCCGGCAAGGCAGCGTCCCGCGACAAGCACGAACAAGGGGCTGGACGGTCGCTGTTCCGCCTTGTGCCCGGCAACGCATCCTCATACGTCCTCCCGTGAATCCAGCACTGACTGACCCCGGCGGGGAGTCCATCCGGCCCTGTCGAGGGACGAACGGCCCATTTGTACGGGACAGCGGGCCGCTCCATGCTGGAGGGGCCATCGACCGTTCCCGACTATCCGGGAGACCCGCGATGCTCACCAAAACGCTCGACGACACCACGTTGACCGACCTCGTCGCCGATGCCACCACAGCACCTTCCATGCACAACGCTCAGCCCTGGCAGTTCCGCTACGAACGCTCCAACCGCACTCTCACGCTCCGGGCGGACCTCGACCGTGCGATGCCGGAGGCCGACCCCTCCACCCGCGGACTCCATGTCGGCTGCGGCGCGGCCCTGTTCAACCTGCGGGTATCCGCCGCCCACCTCGGTCTGGACTCGGTCACCACGCTGCTGCCCGAACCGTCGGACCCGCCCCTCCTGGCCGTCGTACGCCTGGGTATCCACCCCGACTCCCCCCGGAAGCCGGCGGACAAAGCACTCGCGTCTCTCCACCCCGCGATTCGGGACCGGCATACCAGCCGCTATCCGTTCGACGAGCAGGCGATCCCCGAGGACGTTCGTACGCGCTTCGCCGACGCGGCCCGTATCGAGGGCGCGGACTTCGCCTTCCTGACTCCGACGCATCTGGAGACCGTGCTCGAACTGATCCGGGATGCCGAGGGATACGATCGCAGGGATGTTGCGCGAGAGGCGGAACAGCGCAGCTGGACCCGGGACACAAAGACAGAGGTCCCAGTCGACGGAATTCCGGATTACGCGTTCGGGCCCCGTGACGCGTCCGAAAGGGCGACCGTCCGCGATTTCGCGGGCACCGCCGTCCTCGCAGGCCGAGTGCGCGTCCTGTTCGAGAACCGGCCGCAGCTGGCCCTTCTGAGCACCACGGGCGACCGTCCCGAGGACTGGCTGCGCGCCGGCCAGGCCCTGGAACGCGTACTGCTCACCGCCACACTTCACCACGTGTCCAGCTCATTCGCGACGCAACCCCTCGAATGGCCGGACCTGCGATGGCTCCTGCGCGACCCGGTCTTCGGCACGGGAAACGCACAGATGATCATCCGCCTGGGATACGGGCCGAGCGGGCCACGCACACCGCGACGTCCTGTAGACCAAGTACTGACCATCGAGCCGTAGAAACCCGGGTCGTATGCCACCGAGGCAGGCGGCCATCCGAGCAGGGAAGGCGGTGGGAGCGATGCAGCTTCCCGTAGTCGTCGGAGTGGACGGATCAGAGGGCAGTCTGCGCGCACTGGACTGGGCAGCGACGGAAGCGGCCCGACAGCGACTCCCTCTCCGCGTCATCCACGCGTCATTGTGGGAACACTACGAAGGGCTGCGCCCCACATTCGACACCGAGCGTCCCGCCGAGCAGATCCTCGCCGAGCATCTCGTCGCCTCCGCGCAGGAGCGGGCACAACGCCTCCATTCGGAGGTGAGCGTGGTCGCCGACGTGCAGCCCGAAGACCCGGTGACCGCACTCGTCCAGGAGAGCCACGAGGCAACCCTTGTCGTCCTCGGCTCCCGCGGCCGGGGCCGAATCGCCGGGATGCTCCTCGGATCTGTCAGCCTCGCCCTTGCCGGCCGGTCCCACTGTCCAGTCGTCGTGATCCCGGCGACCCCACCCGGCACGCAGCCGAAGCCCGGCCGCATCGTCGTCGGGATCGGAGACGCCGCAGGCCCGTCAGCAGCCGCCCACTTCGCACTCGAACAGGCGGCATCCCGTCACGGTGAACTGATCGCCGTACGGGCCTGGCGCTGCCCCGCCCACGAGGCCATGGACCATCCGCTCCTCTCGGGTTCCCCGGCATCCGCACACCGTCAACAGGCTGAGGAACACCTCGAAAACGTCCTGGCGGTGCTGGACCGCACCGATTCCGATGCCGTCATCGACCGATCGGTGGTCCAGGGACCGGCTCACCAGGCACTGATCGAAGCAGCCACGGGCGCGGAACTCCTCGTCGTCGGCGCACGGCACGGCAGCGGACGGCACGGACTCCACCTCGGCCCGGTGAACCACGCCGTGCTGCACTATTCCCCCTGCCCGGTTGCCATCGTGCCCCACACCCGCTGAGCATGACGTCGATACTCAAGGCACCTCTGATCAAGGGTGGGGAATGAGGAGGACCAGACAGTGCGCGTGGTGCAATACCGCATGCGTGACGCGACCGGGTGAAGAGCCGATGGGGTGAGAACGCCGGCGGGATCCGACGCCGCTGTACCGCCCCTCCGGTACCGGCCGTCGACGTGGCGCAAATAGTCCTCGACGGCGTCGAACGGCCGCTGGACGGAATACGGACCCGGCTGCTGTAGCCGTAGTCCCGTAACCGAGGTTCCTGAGATCTGAACGGTCCGGAGCGTGGTCCGTTCGGCCCTGGTGCGTAGCTCCTGTGCGGACGCACGATGGCGGAGGGGCGGGACTGCGCAACCCCTCGACGGCCAGGAGGACACCATGAGCGACGAGACGGGGTTCTCGGCCCAGAGACCGATCCGCGTGTTCCTGCTCGACGACCATGAGGTGGTCAGGCGCGGGGTACAGGATCTGCTTGACGCGGAACTCGACATCAAGGTCGTCGGCGACGCCGGCACAGCCGATCAGGCTCTGGCCCGCGGCCCGGCGCTCCGACCTGACGTCGCGATTCTCGATGTACGGCTGCCGGACGGCGACGGGATCGCCGTGTGCCGTGAACTGCGCTCGCGGATGCCGGAACTGGCCTGCCTGATGCTCACCTCGTTCGACGACGACGAAGCGCTGCTCGACGCGATCATGGCTGGCGCGGCAGGCTACGTACTCAAGGAAATCAAGGGATCTGACCTCGTCGCCGCCGTCCGCACACTGGCATCCGGGCGTTCGACCCTCGACCCGGCGACCACGGCACGGCTGATGAGCAGCCTGCGCGAGGAGGAAGCCTGCGCTGAACCCGAGGAGGACGACGCGCTGTCGGGGCTGTCCCCGCGGGAGAGCGACGTGCTCGTACTGATCGGTGAAGGGCTGACGAACAGCCAGATCGGCAAGCGCCTCTACCTGTCGGAGAAAACCGTCAAGAATCATATCTCCCGTCTGCTGGCCAAGCTCGGTGTCGAGCGCCGCATCCAGGCGGCCGTGATCGCTGCGCACGCCACGGAACCCTCCCCGCCGCCCGGAGCCGGACAGCATCAGACGTGACCGTGCGGCCCCGAAATATCAGGACAGCCGCAGTGGCACCCGCCAGCTCAGCCGAGTGCCACCCTTTCCCGACGCCCCCACACTCATCTCGCCACCGAGTTTCTCGGCGCGCCGTGCAAGGTTGTCGAGCCCGCTTCGGGAACCACCATCCTCGGGCATGCCCACGCCGTTGTCGGACACGATGAGGTTCAGCGCCCCCTCACCCACGACGAGCGAGATGTCCACCGACGTGGCCCGTGCATGGCGAGCGACATTGCTCAGCGCCTCGCCGAGGACCGCGATCACCTGCTCGGCGATCTCGGCTGGCACATCTGTATCAATGAGCCCTCCCATCCGCAGCGACGGCTGGAAGCCCAGGGTGCGTGCGGCCTCTTCCACCGCGGTCGCCGTCCGGGCCCGCAGCCCCTGGCCGGCACGGCCCGGTCCGCGTGCACGTAGGCCAAAGATCGTGGACCGGATGATCTTGATGGTCTCGTCCAGATCGTCCACCGCTCGCAGCAACCGTTCGCTCGCCTGTGGATGATCAACGAACCGGACCACGCTCTGCAGCGTCATACCGGTGGCGAACAGCCGCTGAATGGCCAGGTCGTGCAGGTCCCGGGCGATGCGGTCCCGGTCCTCCAGCAGAGCGATCTGCTCGGCGGCTTTGCGCCGCTCGGTGAGTTCCATCGCCAGCGCGGCCTGACCGGCGAAGGTCAGCAGGGGCAAGGTTTCCGACGTGGTGAAGGCGGGACCCTCCCGTACACGGGCCAGCAACAGCACCCCACGGGTCCGCTCTCCCGTCACCATCGGGACCGCGACAGCCGGGCCGAGCCCCTCCCACCTCGGAGGGCCCTCGGTGATCCGCGGATCGTGTTCGACATCGAGGCTGGTGATCGGCTCGCCCGCGTCGAGAGCCGCACCGACGAACGATCCCTCACGTGGCAGGACCAGACCATGGTGAATCTCGGCGTCCACACCTGAAGCCAGTGCCACTCGGAGGGTCCTGCCCTCTTCAGGGAGCGCCAGGACGCCAAGATCCGCGGAGAGAATACGCGAGGCACGATCGATGATCATCTGCAGGACGTGTGCCTCGTTCGCCCCGCTCAGCAGACCCGCGACGATCTCGCTGTTGGCCTCCTGCCAGCGTTGGCGATCGCACGTCTCCGCGTACAGGCGAGCGTTCTCGATCGCCACTCCCGCCGCCACGGCCAGCGTCGACAGCACGGTTTCGTCCTCGGCGTCGAATGCGCGGCCGCCCCGTTTCTCAGTGAGATACAGATTGCCGAACACCTCGTCGCGAACCCGGATGGGTACCCCAAGAAACGAATGCATCGGGGGGTGATTCGGCGGGAACCCGTACGACGCCGGATGCTCGGCGAGCTCCCCGAGCCGCAGGGGCTCGGGATGACGGATCAGCTCGCCCAAGAGGCCGTGCCCCTCAGGCAGCGGGCCGATGGCTCCTCGCTGCTCCGCCGTTACGCCCACCGGCAGGAACTGCGTGAGCCGGGTTCCCTCGCCGACCACTCCCAGGGCTCCGTACTCGGCATCGACCACAACGACTGCGGCTTCGACGATCCGGCGCAGCACCTGGGGCAGATCAAGTCCCCTTCCCACCGACATCACGGCGTCCAGGAGCAGGGCCGCCCCGGCAGGGCTACGAGTCACGGCATCGAGACGCCCGTGGAGGTCGTCCGGCAACGTGCTCAGCCGACGGCGCGCCTCGCCGCAGCGGTCAGTTCCGTAATCGCCCACAGTGCCTCCATCGTGACCCTCACATCCCGGGCGGGTCACACCTCCACGGTAGGACCGACCGCCACGCGGCACCTGGTGACTCCAACCGACTCAGCCGTACAGTCGGGCAGCGCTTGGGGCAGTGCCCGGAATCTATGGGCTCTCGTCGAGCGGAACCAGCCGCGGCCGACAGCCCGCCGAGATGGCCCGCGCGGTGCTGGACACTACGTGCGAGCCCCACGGCCGAAGCGAGGCCCGGGCCTCCTTGACGCGCGCGGGTCGGTTCGCTGAGCATCTCCGTGGACGACCCGGAATGGATCCGTACCGCGCCGGGTCGTTCCGGGCGGTGATCTCACACTGCATCGTCCAGAACACAATCGAAGTCCCTCCCGGGATCACCATCACGCTGGGCGCCAGATCGGGTACCCGGTCGAGCGAGAGCGTGGACCGATTGCCTGCTGATGCAAGTCGGGACTCCGGCGTCACCCTGTGACAAGTTTCAGGTGATCGATCACTTCGGTCACGTCGTCGATGTCCTTGATCTCGGCGAGGAGCCGCGGAACCTCGTCTTCCGCCATCTGGCCCCTGACGTCCACCACGCCATTGCGCACGTCGACCTCGACGGTGTTCCGTGCAGCCGGAAAGTGTTCGGCGAGGATTCTCAACTCGATCTCCTCGCGAATCCCGGCATCATCGCGTATCAGCGCGTTAAGCAGTGCGTTCCTGTGCACGACACCGACCAGGCGGCCCTCATGGTCCGTCACCGGCAGGCGCTTGAGACGCGACAGGGACACGAGCCAGGTGGCTTCGGCGACGGTCGAACCTGGGAACACAGTGACGGCCGGAGTGGTCATCAACGTCTCGGCGGTCTCGGCACGGGCCTTGTCGTGCAGCCGCCGTTCCCTCAGCCGGCCGATCGGACCGGGTTCGTATCCGGATGCCTCCACCGCGGCCTTCGCCAGCAGGTCGGACTCCGACACCACACCCATCACCCGGTCGTCGGCATCGACCACCGGCAGGGATCCGAGGTGTTCACGCGTCAAGCTCCGCGCGATGTCCAGGAACGGCATGTCGCCGCGCACCGATGCGGCCGGTATGTCCATGACGTCACGCACCAGCAGAGGCGCGGGTTCGGCACCGGACGGCTCGGTGGACTTCTTCACCCGACCGGCCGGAGCCGTCTCGGGAACGGTCGGGCGCCGTGCCGCCGCCTGCTTGGCGGACACCGTGGCCACCGCGCCGAGGTAGCGCAGCAACATGTCCTGCCGTAGGGGTTCGTCGGTGGGCCTCCATGCCTTCGCCGGCACCGCGCGGCGAGCTTCGGCCCCTGCCGAGGTCTTCTCGCGTTCAGTCACGGTGGGCTCCTCACTCGCGCCGAGCTGGCCTACCTCCCAGTCTTCCACGGCTGGAGCCCGGGCCAAGGGCCGATCGGCCCATGCGGGACGACGGACGGTACACGTATCGGCGGCGCCTGCCTCTGGTGGGTGGTGTGGGTCTGCCCCAGATCCAAGGTCTGACACCGGCGTTGAGCTGGGCTGTTGCCCTGGCGATCAGCCCCGTCGACCCACGCACCCGCGGCTAGAAGCGCCTCGGCCGCGTCGAGGTCCTGAGCCGGCGCGGCCTAGTACTCCAGCCGAACTTCTCCATTACCGCTGGTCAACGGCTTGAGTGTGGAGATTGTAGCGGGGTGGGTTTGGCTGCGGGGCGGTCTTGGCAGACCGTCCCGCGAACGGGTGGCCGCGCCGCATGTAGTGACAGCGGTCCGAGCAGTCCATAGGCGTGATCAATGATGTGCCCACGAGTGCCTGGGACCATGAACTCGAGAATCTATTCCTGCGGGCCGGAGCCTGCTTCGCCCGGATAGAACCACGACGCCGGATGCGGGATTACGTGCGCGGGCTGCTGGGCCCGGTAGGCCGCAAGAACGGCTGGCAGCTTGCTGAGTACGCCGGCCATGCCACCCCGGACGGACTCCAGCACTTGCCGTCCCACAGCCGCTGGGACACCGACCGTCTCCGCGATGACCTGCAGTCCTATGCAGCAGAGCAACTCAGCACATCAGAGGGTGTGTTGATCATCGACGACACCGGCTTCGTCAAGAAGGGCACCACCTCGGCCGGGGTGCAACGGCAATATTCCGGGACCGCGGGCCGGACCGAGAACTGCCAGATCGGTGTCTTCGCCGCCTACGCCACCACCCGCGGGCACGCCCTGGTCGACCGCGAGCTCTATCTACCCAAGTCCTGGACCGAAGACCGGGAGCGCTGCCGAGCGGCCAGGATCCCCAACGAGCATGACTTCACCACCAAGAACGACCTCGCCCGCGCCATGATCCTGCGGGGCTCGACGTTTCTGATGGCCGTATGGCTGCCGAAACGGGTGTCTAGCCCCGGACGCAGGACATGCGCAACTCCCTCAAGGCGCCCCAGGCTGAGTCGGGAGCGAACAGCGCCGTCAACGTGCTCCGCCCAGGAACGAACAACACATAGTGCCTTGCAAGGTAGGACAGGTCACCCCACGGCTCCTGGTTGTGCGCACGCGCAAGCACTCGGCCACAACGCGTACAGGCAATCCACGGGACAACCAGGAGACCAGCCAGTGCCGTATCGGTGGCTACGGAGGATCCGGGCAACGGGACGGTGTCGGCATGCTCGATCACCCTGAGCCTGCTGGCCTCCTGGTGGTCGTCGAGGCATCGGCCGAGGCCGGGAGCGAGTGCTGTCCGCATGCCCCATAGCTCAGCCGCTACGGCGATCTCGGCCCGCACGGTCTCGCTGATCGGCACCTGATGCCTCAGAAGGCCGGCGACGAGCTGGTCGAGTCCGACTTCCTGCTCCCCGATGTCCCAGCAGTCCATAAATTTCGCAGCGTCAGAGGGTGGCAGCAGCGCAGCAAACCGACGCCACTGGGTTGCTTCATCGATCACACGGCCGAGGCTATCGGTGCCCTCGAGCATGCGTAGCTGCGCGCCGTGATACGGGGACCGATGCAGCACAGTTGGGCACTCAGCTCGCTGTGCGCGCGTTGATCGGTACCTCTGTCCTGATCAGGTCAGCGACGCCCCTGCCACAGGACGGGCCTCCTGCGCTTGCTTCCCGCTCAACCCCAGCTGCTACAGCAAGTGGTGTCAAAAAAGATCTCTCTGCAGTGCAACCGTCCCGGGGGTTCGACAGTCGTCTTCGGTGCCGTCCACGCAGCCGAGGCGGATCAGGCCGCCCTCACCCGGGTGACCTGACCTCCCCTGCGCCGGATGCGCCTCGCCGGCTTCGGAGGCCACTCACCGCCGCCTGACGTGCTACGGATCCCAGTGCCGCCGGGCTCACGAGCGGGAGCTGTGGCATCAGCTTCCCTGGGAGGTAAGATCCGCTGCCGCCCTACGGGAAGTCCGAACGGGCGGCTTCCAGGGGGTGTGAAGTGGCTGGTGCAGTCAGGGTGCCACGCGGGCAGGCCCGGTTTGCCTGCGGCGCGCTTGCCACGTTCGCGCTGGTGACTGTCGCCGCTGGGCTGGCAGCCTGGCACAAGTACGAACTGCTGGCGGGACCGCCGACACCAGGGCCGTACGTCGACAACCCATTGGTCGAGGTCGACACGTATTTCAGAAACCTGATGGGCTGGCGCACGGGGCTGCTACTCCTGGCCCTGCTCCAGTTCAGCATCTGGCTCGCCAACATGCGCGACCTCGCGGATGTGATCTGGCGCCAGGGACAGCGTCGGCACAGGGCGTGGCTGGTCTTCGGCTGGGTGATACCGCTGGGGCAGCTCTTCATACCCAAGATGTTCATCAACGACCTGTGGGCTGCCAGTCGGCCGGAACCGCAGCGTCGTCGCGGACATCCCCTGCTCACGGCATGGTGGCTGTCCGTCCTCGTCGCCGCGAATGCATACAGCGATGCCCCCGAGCATCTCAAGAAGGCGGCCACCACGAGCCAGGCTCGCCAGGCCCTGCGTCAGATCATGTTCAGCGATGGTCTGGACATTTGTGCCGCTGCGCTATCGATCATCGTCGTCTTGCAGCTCATTCGCAGGTTGGAGCGCGCCGCACTGACTGCGATGGCGCCCGCTGAGGTCCGCCCGGCGGGCCAAGCGGGATCCTGAGGATCCCTGGGTATTTGCATGGCCACGCGATCGGTGGAGTCTCATTGGGCGCGTCAACCGCCTCTGGGTGCGATCAGGCCGCATTCCCAACCTGCGGTCACGTAATCGATCAACGCTGTGAACTGCTGCTGAGCTGGTCGGCAGTTTTCAGCGTTGGCCATGGTTGAGCGCCCTTCCGCGGGTCCGTGATGGCTCTGGGAGGGCGCTCCGTGGTGCGATGTTCGGCGTGGCACCCGCTGTGGCAGCTCCCACCCGGGGTGCCAAGCCCGTTCAATCCCGCCCAACACTGCAGTTGTGGGCCGCCGTTGATGTCCGTTGTGGATGCCAGGGTGACCGACGCGCAGGGCGAGCTGAACACGGGACATGACGGTCTCCCTCATCTGCTTCTGTATCGACATTCATCGATGCAGCTCGACAAGTCCGAGGTTGCCACCAGAATCGATAAGCGTCAACATCGGGTTCTCAGGCAGGACGAACAGGCGGTGTGCTGCTCGCCGATGGTCCGCGAACCGCTGGGCGAGGCGGACGCCGGCGACCTGGCGCGCATGTTCAAGGCGCTCTCGGACCCGGTGCGGCTGAGGCTGCTGTCGCTGATCGCCTCCCACGAGGGTGGCGAGGCCTGCGTGTGTGACCTGACCGGGCCGTTCGACGTGTCACAGCCAACGATCTCGCATCCTCTGAAGGTGCTGCGGGAAGCGGGCCTGGTGGGCTCTGAGCGGCGAGGGACCTGGGTCTACTACTGGGTGCTGCCCGCCGCGCTGGCCCGACTGTCCTCGCTCCTGCAGACCTCCGCCGAGCCGACCGAGGTCGGGGCCTGCTGACGACTTCCATAGCCTCTCTCGGCCGCCGTGTCGCAGCCGAGTTCATCGGTGCGGCCGTCCTGGTGACGGTCGTGGTGGGCCCTGGCATTCAGTCAACCGAGCTGTCCCGCGACGTGGGCGCGCAGCTGTTCGCCGACTCGCCGGCAGCCGTGTTCGGCCTTGCCGTGTTCATCGCGCCGCTCAGTCCGGTCTCCGGCGTCCACTTCAACCCGGTCGTCACGCTCGCCGCATGGCGGACCGGTCGCTTGACGTGCGACGGGCCAACTGCCCGCGAGGTCGCCGCCTACCTGCCCGCCCAGATCGCCGGCGCCATCGGCGGCGCACTCCGAGGCTCCAGCCAGAACGGTTGGTGACGGCCATACCGGTCGCTACGAAGCTCCGGCGACCACAGTAGCGGCGGACGGGCCGGCTGCTGCGGTTGCGGTACCGGGCTGCCGTACAGCTGTTCCATGGCTCCGTGAGGTACTGAGTAGGGTTGAGACTGGCGTGCGGGTGCCACTGCCCGAGAGCGTGGTGAGTGCATCCGCGAGAACGTCCGAGGGGGCACCACATGACGCCACAGGGAACCATCACGGTAGAGCGGATAGACAGCTCGGCCGCAGCACAGGCTGAGGTCTCGTTCAGGCGGGTCTATGCCGACGTCTTTGCGGAACCGCCGTACAACGAGGCCGCGGACGATGTCGCGGCCACGTTCCGGCACTTTCGCTTCCAGACCCGCAAGCGCACTTTTCGCGCCGCCCTGGCCCATACCGAGGACGGCGAGCCAGTCGGCATGGCCTACGGCTATCCACTCGAGCCTGACACAGGGTGGTGGGACGAACTGACCGCTCCCGTGCCCGCCGACATGCGGCGCGAGGATGGGCACCGCACCTTCGGCCTCATGGAACTTGCCGTGCGCGGACCGTGGCGCGGGCAGGGTGTCGCGCGACGTCTGCACGAGGCCTTGCTTGACGGCATCAAGGCCGAGCGGGTGCTGCTGAACGTCCACCCGGACAGCAAGGCAGCGTCGGCCGCCTACCGGGCGTGGGGCTACCGCAAGATCGGCGAGGCGCGCCCGTGGGAGGGCCCGGACCTCTATGACGTCATGCTGCTCGACCTGCGCGCATGACGACTACCTACAAGCGAATCGCGCATCGAGGAGCTCACCCCTCTGCGGCCGGGCGGTCGGTTCCACGGCTTCAGACGTCATCCCGACAGGCGTTCGGTTCGTCGAAGCGCCCTGCCGGTTGGGGCGCAAGGTGCGGGTGCGACGATGCGGGCATGTGTGAGCTGAGCCAGTTGATCGACGATGAGGAACCGGCCTGGCCTGAACTCTGAGAGACCCTCGGTGCCGGGCCGGTGTCCGTGAGGTGCCTCCGTCCGATGGCGACCTGGGCAGGGCGTCGCTCTTCCCGTTGCAGGACACGGCCAGGTCATACCTGGGCGCGGTGGTAGCGCACTGCACGGGCCGGGGCGGGACGCGGGCCAGGGAACTGACGGGGGCGCTGGGTCTTAAGTCGGTGCCGGCGAAGATCGAGGGGGTGCAGGACGAAACGCCTGGCGGAGCGTGTTGGCCGCTCAACAGCTACTGGGCGCGTTCAGCAACCTGGCGCCGTGACTCAGGCCCCCAGGGCCGCAGCTGGCTGTGTCCTCTGTCTCTGATCCCTCATGCCGTCTGTCAAGCCGCGAGAGCGACAGGCGGCATGAGGAATCAGTGGCAATCGGTCAAGATGCGATGTCAGAGGACAGCCGGGATGGCGCGGGTGCTGGTTCGGCAGGCGAGGCGGCGGCCCATGAGCAGAGTCATCGCCCACAGGAAACCGGGAAGTCTGCGGGAATGGACCGCCACTTGATGCCGTGGTCGACGACGTAGCAGACCGTGTCGATCATCTGCCGGTCGCAGTGGCCATGTGCCTCGCCGCCCAACCCCTCCAGCCAGGTCGGCACTGGCAACACGGGACGTCGGGAGGTGGGCACCGAAGCAAGTCCAAGGTGAAGGTGTCCATCACAGCCGTGGTCTCTGCTGAAGCCTCGCCAGCCGGCAGCGAACCCTTGACTTCCCGCTCTTACGCTTTCGCATGGCCCCTCGGACAGCAGTTGAGGTTTCGTCGCGCGGAACGGCGCTTTGCCGGACCTCTCACTGCAGCAGCTCAGCGACCTCGGAGAGCTGGGCCTTGGACAGGGGGCCGCGCTGGAGGGCCCTGGCGTTCTCCTCGGCCTGGGCGACGCTGCGGAAGCCGGGGATCGGCACCGTCCGCGGGCTGCGCGCCCACAGCCACGCGAGGGCGCCCTGTGCAAGCGTGCGATCGTCGGCGGTGAGCACGTCCCGAACGGCGTTGATGCGCGCCCTCCATCGCGGTGCGGGTACACCACCCTCGTCGAACCAGCGCAGCCACGCCGGCGGCGCCGAACGGATGTCACCCGCTGCACCGCGCCCCGAGGGGCCCTGCTTGCCGGTGAGCAGGCCCATAGCGAGCGGGCTGCGTACGATGGACGCGAGTCCGTGCTGCTCACACAACGCCAGCATTTCAGGCGCGTCCACCAGCACATTGCACGCGTGCTGGACGCCCACGCAGTGCTGCCCGTGGGCGAAGAGCGCCGCTCGCCCGGGATCGTCGGTGCTCCAGGCGTAAGCGCGGATGAGCCCTTCCCGTACGAAATCCTCGCAAGTTTCGCGCAGTTCGGTTGCCTCGTCCAGCGGTACGTCGCCCAGATGCAGCTGGTAGACGTCGATCCAATCGGTGCCCAGCCGCCGCAGCGACGCGGTCAGTGCGCGGCGCGCGTACGCGGCAGTTGTGTCCTCACCGGTCAGCGTGCGGGTCTCCTCGTTGAAGACGTTGCCCCACTTGGTGGCGATGACCACCTGGTCCCGCCGACCCGCGAGCGCCCGCCCCAGTACCCGTTCGCTGCGGCCGGTGCCGTACACGTCCGCGGTGTCGAAGAAGGTGACCCCGAGCTCCATCGCCCGACGGATCGCCGCGACGGATTCCTGGTCGTCGACGGTGCCCCACCCGAGGGGGTTCCCGTCGGCGTCCTGCCACTTACCGCCGATGGCCCAGCACCCGAATCCCAGCGCACTGACCTCGATCTCGCTGTCTCCCAGCGTTCTGTTCTCCATGCCTGAACACGCTACGAGTTGGAGCGCACACGAGGGCAAGGCCGCGGAGTGATCCAGAGTTCCTTGTCCACCGAGTTGATTGACCAACCGCCCGACGCCACCGGCCCGACTCCAAGCCCGGCACTCGTCCTTGCGGCCGGCTCAGCGGCGATCCCCTCAGTGGCAGCCCCTCACCGTCCAGGTGATCCGGCCCCGTCAGCCGACGGCGGGCGGCACCGGTTGTGCGAGGTGCCGCCAGAAGAAGGTATGCATCAGGGCGTTGTTGTGGGCGGACTGTTCGTTGTCGCTGGCGCCCGCGTGGCCACCGCCGGTGTTCTCGTGGAGCAGGACCGGGTGGCCGAGTTCGCGCAGCCGTGCGGCCGCTTTGCGGGCATGGCCGGGGTGGACGCGGTCGTCACGGGTGGAGGTCGTCAGAAGCACCGGCGGGTAGGCCTGGTCTGCGCTGAGCTGGTGGTAGGCGGAGAGCGTACGGAGGTGGGGGCGATCGGCCTCGTTGTCCGGGTTGCCGTACTCGGCGATCCAGGACGCGCCGGCGAGGAGCTTATGGAAGCGAAGCATGTCCAGCAGCGGTACCTGAGCGACGATCGCGCCGAACAGCTGCGGGTAGCGGGTGACCATCGCGCCCATGAGCAGGCCGCCGTTGCTGCCCCCTGCGGCACCCAGCATGGCCGGGGTGGTGATGCCCCGCGCGACGAGGTCTGCGGCGACGGCCGCAAAGTCCTCGAAGGCGCGCGGCCGGTCCGCGCCGAGCGCGGCCTGGTGCCAGTCCGGTCCGAACTCGCCGCCACCTCGGATGTTCGCGATCACGTAGGTGCCGCCGCGCTCCAGCCACGCCCGTCCCGTCACCGCGTCGTAGAAGGGGGTGAGGGAGACCTCGAAGCCGCCGTAGCCGTAGAGCAGGGCGGGGCCGGGGCCGGTGGGGGAACGGTCGGCGCCGATCACGAAGTACGGCACCCGCGTGCCGTCCTGAGAGGTCGCGAAGAACTGCTCCGCCGCCAGACCGGCCGTGTCGAAGCGGGCCGGAGCCTGCTTGAGGATCTCCGTGTCGGCGCCGATCTGCCCGTGGTAGAGGGTGGAGGGCTGCAAGAACCCTGACACGTCCAGGAAGTACTCGTCGGAGATGTCCGGGTCCGTGTCCACGACAGTGACGGCGGACAGCGCCGGGACGTCCGCGAGCGGCTTGCGTGCCCACCCACCGACGGGGGTGGGGGTGAGGACCTCGATGCGGGTGCTGACGTCGCGCATCGTCTCCAGGATCAGATGGTGGCGGGTCCATGAGTGCCCGGCCAGAGCCGTTCGCTCATCCGGGGTGAACAGCACCTCCGCGGAGCGGTCGCCCGCCAGGAAAGCGTCGAAGTCGAACGCCAGCAGAGAGCCCGCCCTCTGTCCGAGCCAGTCGGACTTCAAGGTGACGATCAGATGCTGCCGATGGACAGAGGTAGTGGCGTCGTCGGGAACGTCGATCCTGACGAGCGTGGCGTCGGGGGTCAGGAGGTACACCTCGCTGCGGAAGAAGTCCAGCGACCGGCCGACGAAGTCCCGCTCGAAACCCGGTGTGGTGTCGCGCCAGCCCCGGGTCGACACATCTCCCGTCTCGGCCTCGAAGACCAGGGCGGCTTCCTCCAACGGCGTGCCGCGTCGCCACCTGCGAACCGTGCGCGGATAGCCGGCGTCGGTCAGCGAGCCCGGCCCCAAGTCCGTGCCGATGAAGACGGTGTCGGCGTCGATCCAGCCGATCCACGTCTTCGCCTCCCTCACCTGGAACCCGCCCTCGACAAAAGCCCCAGTGGCGAGGTCGAACTCGCGGACCACAACGGCATCACCCCCGTCGCGCGACAGAGACACCAGTGCCCGGTCGTAATCGGGATGGCGGACCCGCGCACCGGCCCACACCCACTTCTCGCCCTCCGCGGCAGCAAGCGCGTCGACGTCGAGAAGGACCTCCCACTCCGGAGCATCCTTGCGGTACTGCTCCAGCGTCGTACGCCGCCACACACCACGCACGTGCTCGGCGTCCCGCCAGAAGTTGTAAAGGAACACTCCGCGACGGGTGGTGTAAGGGATACGTTCCGGTGCGTCCAACACCTCCCGCAGGCGTTCCTTCAGGGAAGCGAACCCGGCGCCGACAGCCAGCGCGGCCTCCGTCTCGGCGTTCCGCTCGGCCACCCACTCGAGCGCGGCCTCACCCTCAACGTCTTCCAGCCACAGGTACGGGTCGTCATCCATCACAAGCCAAATTGTGCAGGCCCGGAGCGCGCGGTGAGACCACATCGACCCAATGGCCGGACGTGCACTCTCGGCTGTGATGCCATCCGGTACGTCCGCTGGGCGTACTGGACGTACTGGATGGCCACCACCAAGGCCGCTCCGGCTGGCCGGCGCTCGCCGCGCCAACCAGGAACGTGGTGTACGCCGAAGGCACAGGAGGGGCAGCCCGGACCGAGGTCACGAAGTCCCGACTGCCACTTTTCGGCTGGTGTCTGAGATGGGACTCCGGGCCCATGATCCCCGTGGGTTCAGGGAAACCGAAGGTCCTTCAGCACTAACCCACGGCCCACCGGTGTGCGTCAGGCAGACGTGCCCGTGGGTTCGGGTGAAACACGAGGATGCCGAACGATCCGAAGGGCTTCGGCGTGACATCGGCCTGGACGTCCTCGGGTCATGACGGCCGCCCGCCGAACTGCCAGTTGTGCACCTCGATGTCGGCGTACCGGTCCGCGGTCAGGATGGCGCGCGCAGTGTCCGGGTCCGGCGCCCGGACCAACGCCGCAGTACCCAGCCAGGTGGCGCCGTCATCGGACAGCAGCGGTCCGTAGCCGATCAGCTCGTCCCGGTCGGGCGGCACCGCGAGGTCGGCAGCAGGCCCCGTGCCGAGGCCGAGCACCAGGTACCGGTTGCCACCGGTCCGGCCGCCGGGGAAGTCCCACATGGTGCGCCCCAGCACGTTGCGCCACCGTCGCACCAGCACGTCCCGGTACACGCCGGCCTGGTAGCCGGGCTCGTCGAAGGCAAACGCCCGGGCGGCGGCGGGATCGGGCAGATCGACGATGTGCACGCTGCCGGTGGGTGTGTCTCCGGCGAGGGTCGGGCCCCGGACGATCATCTCTTTCGCGTACCGGTCCATATAGGACCAATGCTCTTCCAGCAGCTCGTCGCGCAACTCCACGGAGCCGGGCCGGTCGCGGTGGTAACAGAAAAACTCCATGCCCACAGGGTCTCTTCAAGGAGGTAACCGGTCGAGCGAGTTTCACTGCGATCGCTGCTCGGCAGCCTCAGCCACAAGCACGCGTGCCGACTCCGCGTAACGGATGGCGGCCTTT
Organism: Streptomyces sp. NBC_00154; assembly: GCF_026342835.1. Taxonomy (GTDB): domain Bacteria; phylum Actinomycetota; class Actinomycetes; order Streptomycetales; family Streptomycetaceae; genus Streptomyces. The sequence continues at coordinate 1,564,280 of NZ_JAPEMI010000002.1, read as the reverse complement.
TCGTCCATGCCGAAGACGTGCGCGAGATGCAGAGTGGGGCGCCCCTTCAAGCTGTCCGTCGACGCGGCCTGACGAAACCCCCGCCCGCCCCACAGGCCAGACTGAACCGCCCCGGGTTCGGTAGAGAGCTCAGATAGCGGTTGTGACCTGGGGTTTCGTGGTCGCGAGGTAGTAGTTGTTCTCGTACTCGACGGGCGGGACGTGGCCTATTTCACCGTGGAGGCGCCGGTGGCAGTACCAGTCGACCCATTCGGCGGTGGCCAGCTCGACCTGGGAGAGCGTCTTCCAGGGCCGTTGCGGCTTGATCAACTCGGTTTTGTAGAGACCGATGGTCGATTCCATCAGGGCGTTGTCCAGTGCGTCCCCGACGGAACCGATGCTCGCCGCGAGACCGGCGGCATCCAGGTGCTCGGCGAGACGGAAACTCGTGTATTGCGACCCGGCATCGGAGTGATGGATCAACTCGCCGTGCGTATACGGGTGTTGGTCGCGGTCGCGTTGCCACAGTGCCATCTCCAGCGCGTCCAGGACGAGCTGGGTCTCCTTCGATGTGGAGGCGGACCAGCCCACGATGCGACGTGAAAAGGTATCCACGACGAAGGCGACGTAGACGACGCCCGCCCAGGTCGCCACGTGGGTGAAGTCCGCGACCCAGGTGCGGTTGGGCGCCTCGGCGACGAAGTCGCGCTCGACGCGGTCCGGTGCCCGCTCGGCCTTCTCGTCCGGGATCGTGGTGATGACCCTCTTGCCGCGCACCGCGCCGGCGATGTTCAGCTCGCGCATCAGCCGCTCGACCGCGCAGCGGGCCACCGGGATGTCCTGGCGGTTCAGCTCGCGCCAGATCTTCCTCGCCCCGTAGACGCGGTAGTTGGACGCGTAGATCTCCTTGATCTTCTCTTTCAGCCCGGCGTCGCGCACGGTCCTCGCGGACGGCTCGGCCAGCCGCTTGTGGTGGGCGTAGTAGGTGGAAGGGGCGATCTTGCAATCGTGCTCGGTGAGCACGCGGCAGATCGGCTCGACACCGCCGAAGCGGGCCCGGTGCTCGTCGATGAACGCTACGAGCGTGTGTGTGGCCGGTCGAGCTCGGCCGCGAAGAAACTTGCCGCGGCTTTCAAGATGTCGTTCGCGCGGCGGAGTTCGGCGTTCTCCTTCTTCAGGGCCTTCATCGCCGCGGACTCCTCCGACGTCGTGCCGGGCCGCCGACCGGAGTCGATCTCGTCCTGCTTGACCCAGTTCCGCAGGGTCTCGGCCGAGCCGATGCCGAGTTTCTGGGCGACCGTCTTCAGCGCGGCCGACTCGTTCGGGTAATCACCGCGGACCTCGGCGACCATGCGGACCGCTCGTTTGCGCAGCTCAAGGGGATAGGAGGAGGGGCGTGCCATGACTCAATCCTTACATGGAATCGAGTCTCTATTCGAACCGGGGCGGTTCAGACCGCCCCGTTCCCCGAAGGGGGCGGGATCGCCGCCCGGTCGCGGTCAGCCGCTGAGACTTGCGTAGACCGGGCGGCAGGAGTACCTATAACCAGTCCGTGCAAGTAGGGACAAAAATATCCGTCAGTCAGACGGGCGACGGCAGCCCTGAGCTCGGGATGCTGCGATCAGGAGCCTGGTGCACTCTGGACGGATGAGTACCCCGATAGTCGTGCACCGCTCTGCACCGGCCGGTGGCCGGGTGGTCACCATCAACGATGAGATGGCCGGCCTCGTCCACGACGACCACGCCCTGATCGAACTCCTCCGGCGTGCCGGCATCTACGACGCCGAGCATTGCCTCGACGACCCGCAGTGGATCGAATGGCGCGGCGGCCCGGCCCACCGGTACGAAGCGGTGTGACGTAGGCCCTGTACATCCGGAAGGAGTCAGGGCTGTCCCGACATCCGGAAGGAGTCAGGGCTGTCCCGCCCGCGCCAGACTGGGACCAAGGCGTGTTTTGGAAGTAGCGCATGCTCAGAGGTCTGGAGAGTCCCCGTGGCACGAAGGAACTCCGTGGAGATCGTCGAAGCGTTCTGGGAGGAGGTTTGGAACGGCCACAACCCCGACAAGATCGACGACTTTGTCGTCGAGGACTTCGTCATCACCAACCCCGGCGGATCCATCGAAGGCCGCGAGAAATTCAAGTCGTGGGTCGCCGCCTTCCTGGACCAGGTCCACGATCTGAGGCTCGAGGTCGTCGAGTCCTTTCAGAACGAGGACGGGAGCCGGGTGGCGTCACGGTGGATCGTGCGCGGGAGGAACAATGGGCTTCTGGGCACCGAGCCCGACGGGCGGCCGATCTCCTTCAGTGGTACGGCCGTCTGGGCGGTGCGCGAGGACGGCAAGCTGCAGCACAACTGGGTGGAACGCGCCACCTGGGAGCTGTACCAACAGCTGACGAGCACCTCAGGGCGGTGAGACGATCAGCCCGTCTTGCGGCCACTGCCACGGAACCTCGCTGTCATGGAACGTGCCCACTACCAGGTCGGGCAGAGCAGAGACATCGGTCCATCGCTCGTCAGCTCCCTGACAGCCGCTGCCGTGACCTCCTACGGCGTGTATCGAAAGTAGATCTTGACCGCGTGACGATCTCGGCAAGTGCCGCCGATGTCGCCGACCCGTCAGCCGCCAGGTCCTCCACTGCCAAAAGCCCCACCGTTGTCATCCTTGGGTACGTCCCTTGTCGAAGAGGGCCGGTTGATCTCATATGGGCTGAGACCTTCTCCGAAATCATCTACATCCCTCACGTTTTCGCCGTGAAAAGACCGCCGGCTTCCGGAGGAACGCTCGGCCTGCTGTCGTGCCTGAGACCGACGGCGCGCGTCCCACCAGACGAGGCCAAGCAGAACAGCGACTACGACCACCGCTATGCAGACGGGGAAAATCCAGCGCACAGCCGAAGCGGCCACTGTGATGTCACTGATGGGCACCTGGCTCACAAGGTGGCTCATCTGGCCCACGTCCTTCCTGAGAGGATTCCACCGCTCACAAAGCGAGGCAGGGGCTTCCGCTCATTGGAGAGAGAGCCCACGATGGCCGGAGCCGTGGGAAACTCCAATCCCACACCTGGCGGGATCAATCTCGCGGGGGCCTGAACGGGACGTCTGGCAAGGCTCAAGCTCCCTTCATAAGTCTACGGCGGGGAGCGTACGGGGGCCGCTAGAGCAAGCGGGACAGGATGCCGGTCAGGATGACGACGATCATCAGCGTGCCGACGACCCACCGCTCCCGGGGGACGTCGAAGACGTTGAACTTGTCCGGCTCCATCACCTGCTCGCCGTCGGCGACGTGGCCGCCGTGGAAGAAGCGCCGGCGCTTGGTCCACTCCTCGTTGAGGCCGTGGCGCGTGACGACCGTCGGCGAGGTCGTGCGGCACTGGGTGCGCCGGCAGGCGTACATCGTTCCCTCCTTCATTCCAGAACACTTCCCATCATGACGGACCTTCCGTTCCATTAGCCACGGAACGCACCGGATCACAAACCGAGAGTGCTGTTCGAGTTCAGTCGGTGCGGCGGAATTCGATCTTCCAGGCAGCTAACCCCGGTCGGTGTCCGGGACAATCCGGTGCCCCTCTCCAGCCCCTCCCGCGTCCACTCGGTGCGGTATGCACTCAACTCCTCTCCGGGGGCCTGGCGGCGTTGTTGGCGTTGGCTTTGGCCTGCACCAACCCTCCCCCTGGGGCCCCTCCTCGTGGTGGTGGGCGCCGGGCCCATTCCCCGGCCGGTGTTCGCACCCCGAGGCGGAAGGGCATACCGGCCCCGTCCAGCACCCCCTTCACGGCCTTGATGGAGGGGAGGGGGAGGTACTCGGCGAGGGCCACGCGGAGCACTCCGCAGCCCCTCGGTAGAGGTGGTGTAGCGCCAGAGGCAGGTCCTCGTGGGATTTCCGGGGGGACCCGACGAAGGTCTCGCCGTCCTCCCCGTCGACCTCGTCGGGGGGACGGCTTGGCAGGGGTGTCGCCACCGCGCTCCAGGCAGCGCACCCACATCAAGAACAAGGCAGCCGCGGGGACCACGACCGCGTCTGACCACAGGTCAGGTGAATCGATCCGCTACGCCTTCGGTCACGGGGATAACGCCCGAGCCAGGCAAGGCCTAAGGAAAAGGGCCTCGGACATTCGGAGCCCCTTTCGTTGTCTTGGGCGAGTAGGGCGTGTATCGAAAGTAGATCTCTGACTGTGACCGCGCATTCGATAGACCCCGTAGACGGCGCAACAGTGCACGTGTCGGCCACCGCTGCCGGGGTTACTCTGATTCCCAAGGCTGGCAGACCGGATGGATTCTCGTCCGATACCTCTGCGATCGGAGGGAACGCAATGGGAGACCAGGAGACCCGAGCGGCGCTGGACCGGCATTGGGCAGCATCTGCTGCCGGCGACCAAGACGTCGAGCACGAGATCTATCACGACGATGTCATCACCGACTATCCCCAGTCGGGTGAGCGCATCCACGGCCGCCGCAATCTCCAGGCGCTGCGCTCAAACCATCCTGCCAAGCTCACCTTCACCATCCGTCGAATTCTCGGCAGCGGGGATCTTTGGATCACCGAATATGTGATCGACTACGATGGGAAACCCGCATCCACCATCAGCATTATGGAATTCCGCGACGGCAAGGTCGTCCACGAGACCCAGTACTTCGCGGATCCGTTCACTCCGCCCGCCTGGCGCGCCAAATGGGTCGAGTCAATGCCCTTCGTCTGACGCCCGCTTGCGATCAACCCGCGTGCCACATCAAGACCAGGGCGGAGCGGGGACTCACGGGCTGTCCCGGCCTCGGAGTTGAGGGAGCAAATCCGGAGCGCGCCCGCGTGAGCCTCAGCGAACGCCTCGCGGACGGAGTCCTCATCCCTCCCCCAAGCCCGAGCAACTGTCTGCGCCTGCAGGCCAATACGTCGCTCAACGACCGGTGCGAAGGATCTTGCGCATAGAGTCCTCGAAGTCCCACCGCCACGTACCGCGCAGTTCCGCCGCGCTGGGATTCGTGACGACCTCGGAGCCGTCCCGGGCGTACACGGCTGGCCCCGCTCCCCCAGTGAGGGGAGTTGCCAGCCCTGAACGTCAGGGCTGCTCGGTGAGGGGCGGGAGCGGCTATATACAGGACGGCTCCGCCGCCCTGATCACTCCAGTCACACCAAGATCGTTCCATCCGGAACCGGCCGAGTTGGGCAATGAATCAAGCGCGGAGCTCCAGGCGCCGGTCAAGCTGCCTACGCAGCCGAGCAGAAGCTCCACGGAGAGCCCCGAGTTGTCGCACCTCTTCCGCCGCAAGTTCCATTCTTCCTGCCAGCGCGAGCACCGCGGCATAGGGCCGTTCGCCCTCGGCGAGCTTCGCCGCCGCGGCATCACGGACGGCTCGCAACACTGTGCAGTCCGCGCGAGGATGTTCCGCCAGCAGGCGAAGGAGCCTGTTGTCGTTCCAAACACTATCTTGGGCCGCGCTCAGTTCCAGCAGGGTGTGGGGCGCCGTATGGGGATTCGCGGCCAGCGCCTGCCAGACGAAGGAGTACGGACATCGCGCGAGTCGATGCAGGACGGAGCTGTCCTTCTCGACACGCGCCAGTTCGAGGTAGTCGGCAGGCGTATGCACGGACCATGGCCCCTCAGGATCGTCGGGGCGGCCATCCTGTCATCAGGGCTTGGCCACCTTGTGCGGGGGGCGTCCTCTGATCGCAACCGCCCTTTAGACCAATTACGGGACAGCCCTTAGCCTCAATACCGGGACTCTGTTGGCGATCTTGTGTGGGGTGCTGACAGGTCGTCCGTTCGGCGGTTCGCTGGAGTGGAGCGGGGTGGTTTCGGGGAGAGGGGCGGAGATGTCCTTGCGGGCCAGGAGTTTCCAGCGCATACCGACGCGGACAATGGTGACGGCGTGGGCGGCGTGTCCGAAGGGCACGCCGGCGATGCTGATACGGGACCGGCTGGATGTGGTGTTCGAGGACGGCGAGTTCGCTGACCTGTATCCGAAGGACGGTCGTCCGGGACTGTCACCTGGGCAGTTGGCGCTGGTGTCGGTGCTGCAGTTCGCGGAGAACCTCTCGGACCGCGCGGCCGCGAACGCGGTCCGCACCAGGATCGACTGGAAGTACGCCCTGGGCCTGGAGTTGAACGATCCCGGCTTCGACCACTCGGTGCTGTGCGAGTTCCGGGCCAGGCTGGCCCAGGACGACGCGGCCGACCGGCTGCTGCGAGTGATGCTGCATCGGCTGACCGAGGCCGGGCTGCTTAAATCCGGCGGTCGGCAACGCACGGATGCGACCCATGTGCTTGCGGCGGTGCGCACGCTCAGCCGGCTGGAGCTGGTCGGCGAGAGCCTGCGGGCCGCCCTCGAGCAGCTCGCCCAGGCGGACCCGGACTGGCTGCTGCCGCTGGTCGAGCCGGAGTGGGACAAGCGCTACGGGCGCAAGATCGAGATCGGCAAGGTGCCCGGCGGGAAGGCCGGGGTCACCGCGCTGGCCGAGACCTTCGGCCGGGACGGACACAAGGTCCTGGCCGCCGCGTGGGCGGCCGACGCCCCTCCCCAGCTCCGGGCGTTGGCGCAGGTGGAAATCCTGCGCCAGGTCTGGGTGCACCACTACGTCTGGGATACCCGCGGGCGGCTGCGCTGGCGCGACGGACACGCGCTGCCTCCGGCATCGCTGCGGTTCGACTCCCCGTACGACACCGACGCGCACTACTGCGTCAAACGTGACACCGCCTGGTCCGGCTACCGCACTCACTTCACCGAGACGTGCACGTCAGACCTGCCGGAGGTGGTCGTGCATGTGGCCACCACGATCGCCCCGGTCCAGGACGGCGAACTCACCGCCCAGATCCACGACGATCTGGCCCAGGTCGGCCTCATCCCGGCCGAGCACGCCGTCGACGCCGCCTACATCAGCCCCGCGCAGATTGAACGCGCTCACCGGGTACACAGCATCACCCTGCTCGGCCCGGTCGTGCCCGACCACAGCCACCAGGCCAAAAGCGGGGCCGGCTTCGACAAGGCCGCCTTCGCCATCGACTGGGACCGCTGCCAGGCCACCTGCCCCCAGGGCACCGTCAGCCGCGAGTGGCGTCCCCTGCACATCAGCGGCCACAACTACATCCAGGTCAAGTTCGACAAGGCCACCTGCCTGGCCTGCCCCGTCCGACCCCAGTGCACCAAGGCGGTCAGTGGTCCGCGCTCGCTCGCACTGCTGCCCACCCGCGAACTGCACGAGATCCAGCAGCGCAACCGCCTCGACCAGCGCACCGAAGACTGGCAGCGCCGCTACGCGATCCGCGCCGGCATCGAAGCCACCCTCTCCCAGAACGTCCGCACCTGCGGCCTGCGCCGGACACGCTACCGAGGCCTGCCCAAGACGCACGTCCAGCACGTACTGACCGGCCTGGCCTGCAACGTCACCCGCATCACCGACTGGATCGCCGACCCTACGCGCCCCCGGCGAGCACCCAGCCACTTCCACGCCCTCTGCACCGCCGTCACCTGACCCCCACAAGATCACCAACAGAGTCCCGGTATTGAGGCTAACCTCGCCGTTTCGCTTGGGTAGGGTCTATCAGGAATGAGGTGTGATTCGTCTGATTGGCCTACAGGTTCTTCGGTGGGCTGATTGGTCTACACCCGTCCGGCGGTGAGGCGGCCGTCGAAGAGGAGGTCGAACTCGTTCAGCGCGCTCTTCCAGCGGTTGTTCCAGCGCTGGCGGCCGCGTCCGGTGGGGTCGAGGGCGAGGGTGGCCAGGTAGAGGCGCTTGAGGGCGGCGGTCTCGTTGGGGAAGTGTCCGCAAGCTTGGGCCGCGCGTCGGTATCGGGCGTTCAGCGACTCGATGGCGTTGGTGGTGTAGACGACCTGGCGGATGGCGTCCGGGAGGCCGAGGAAGGGAACGAATTCGCTCCAGGACCGTTCCCAGATCCCGGTGATCGACGGGTACTTCTTGCCCCATGTGCCGTCGAAGTCGGCCAGTCGCTGCCGGGCCTGCTCCTCGTTGACGGCCGTGTAGACGGGCTTGAGGTCGCGGGCGACGTCGGCCCAGTCGCGGCGGGACGCGTAGCGCAGGCTGCCGCGGATGAGGTGGACGATGCAGGTTTGCACCACGGTCTGCGGCCAGACGGTGTTCACCGCGTCGGGCAGGGCGGAGAGGCCGTCGCAGACCAGCATCAACACATCGCGGACGCCCCTGTTCTTGATCTCGGTCAGGACGGTCTGCCAGTACTTGGCGCCCTCGCCGCCGTCGCCGGCCCACAGTCCCAGGATCTCCCGGTAGCCGTCGGCGGTGACCGCGATGGCCACATAGACGGGTCGGTTCGCGACGTGCCCGTCGCGGATACGGACGTGGATCGCGTCGATGAAGACCACCGGATAGACCGCGTCGAGCGGGCGGGTGCGCCATTCCGCCATCGACTCCAGAGCTTTGTCGGTGATGGTGGAGACGGTCTCTTTTGTGGTCGTCATCCCGTACACCTCGGAGAGATGGGCGACGATCTCGCCGGAGGTCAGGCCCTTCGCGGTCAGCGACAGGACCATCTCGTCCAGCGCACCCGTCCGGCGGGCGTACTTGGGCAACAACCGTGGGGTGAAGGTGCCCAGGCGGTCCCGGGGGACCTGCACGGTCACCGTGCCGACCTCCGTCATGACTTTCTTGGCCCGGTAGCCGTTACGCATGTTGCCGCCCGAGCGTGAACCGCGGCCGCCGGCCCGCCCGGCCTCCGCCGCGAGATGCACATCCATCTCGGCCTCCAGGGCGGCCTGCATCAGATGCTGGGCCAGCTCGGGCAGCAGCCCGCCCTCGCCCATCAACCGCAGCCCTCCTAGGCGCACCTTCTCGGCCGCCAGCGCGGCCAGCTCCTCCAGCAGCTCGCTGGACAGACCGTTCTCGGATACCGGCATCGACTTCACGTCGGCACCCTCGATGCTCTCACCAGCCACGGCAAGCGACACACCGTCAGCGGCCTCGATCAGGTGATCCGTCGTCGTACTCATCAGGTGACTCCTTCGGGGAAGCACACACCTGATTCATGACACTCCCCTTGGGTACGGCGGCTGTTGGGGCGAAAACGCGAAAGTGCCTTCCTGACCTGGAACGATGAACCTTGCTGAGGGGTTCTGTCGGTCCAGGCGGAGGGCACTTTCTACGTGCAGAGTATCGGGTTGCGTCCCAGGGTCCATGTCAGTGCCGACGGTTCGGGGGTGGTCGGTCATGCCGGGGCACGGTTGCTGACCGATCTTGCTGACGCCACCGGACTGACTGCCGCGTACTCCACCGCGCTCAGGTCCCTTCGGCCGCGCGGCTCTGCCCGGGCTGGTCCTGGACCTCGACGCCACGCTGATCACCTGCCACTCCGAGAAGGAGCAGGCCGCACCCACCTATAAAGGCGGCTTCGGCTTCCACCCGCTGCTGTGCCTCCTGGCCAACACCGGAGAGGCACTGTCAGGCCGACTGCGTCCCGGAAACGCCGGTGCCAACACCGCGAGCGACCACATCACGGTGCTCGACCAGGCGCTCGCACAGATCCCCGACGCTCAACTGCACGGCACTGACATCCTCATCCGCACCGACAGTGCCGGATCCGCGAAAGCCTTCCTCACCCACGTCCGCGACGTGCGGAAACGAGGAATCCGTACCTTCTTCTCGGTCGGATACGCCATCACCGAGCCGGTCCGCCGCGCTGTCCGCGCCATGCCCGACCGCCTCTGGCATCCCGCCCTGGACCAGGACAGGACTCTGCGTGACGGCGCCGAGACCGCCGAACTGACAGGCATGGTCGATCTGGACGGCTACCCGGCCGGCACCCGCATCATCGTGCGCCGAGAGCGGCCGCACCCCGGAGCCCAGCTGTCCCTGTTCGACCACGACGAGGGCCTACGACACCAGGTGTTCCTCACCGACACCCCGTACTCCGGTGGCGGTTCCGCCCAGTTCCTGGAGGCCCGCCACCGCGGACATGCCACCGTCGAAGACCACATCCGGTGCGGCAAGACCACCGGCTTCGGCCGCTTCCCCTCCCGCGACTTCGGCGTCAACGCCGTCTGGCTCGAACTCAGCCTCGCCGCGATCGACCTGCTCGCCTGGACCCGTGTCCTCCTCCTGGACGGGGAGCTGGCCACGGCCGAGCCGAAGAAGCTCCGCTACCGGCTGCTGCACGTCACAGCCCGCCTCACCCGCGGCGGCCGACGCCTGCGCTTGCGGATCTCGGCGACCTGGCCCTGGAGACACGAACTGGTCATGGCCTTCCACCGCCTTGCCGCACTGCCCCGTCCCGCCAGCTGACCGGCGAACCCCTGCCCGCCCACGACCCAAAGGACCCGGAGAACCCGACCATCGCGCCGGGACCTCACCATGCCCGAACTAAGAAAACACCTCGGCCAGCAGACAGTTCACGATCACCGACGCCTCAACACACCAACCGAAACAGCGAGGTTAGCTTGTTTTGCAACCTCCCGCCGGGATGCTTGATCACTGGTGGACCGATGCAGTGAGGCGTTGCAGTGCGGCATGGGCGGGTGGGCCCCAGGAGGGCTTGCCTCCGGGGCGGCCGTGGACGCCGGCGTCTCCGATGTGGATGCCGCTGAGGGCGCGCAGCACCGCCCAGCCGCGGGCGCGGCGTAGGGTCGCAGCGTCCGGGCTCGGCTGGTAAGCGTCGTGGAAGCGGTCGGCGGCGCCGTCCGGCAGCAGGATCCAAGCCGCGGCGAGGTCGCAGGCGGGGTCGCCGGCGAACAGGTCGCCGAAGTCGATCACGCCGCAGAAGGTGCCGTTCGTGGTCAGGATGTTGGCTGGATGCAGGTCGCCATGGAGCCAGAGTCTTGGGCCTGCCCAGTCGGGCGCGGCGGCGGCGTCTTCCCAGACCGCGCGGACGGCGTCCGGGTCGCGAATCAGCCCCAGTTCGGCGGCCGAGGCAAGCGCCTGGGTGAAGCCTTCGGCGGTGTCGGCCAACGGGCCCCCGCGGTCTCGGCCTGCGGGCGCCTCGTCGGGAGCGGGGCGGTGAAGAGCTGTCAGGAAGGCAGCCAAGGTGACGGCCGCCTCCGCAGCGCGCGTCGCGGGGGCGCGGTCGGCAGGCTCGCCCGGCACCCAGGTGGTGACGAGCCAGGGCCGCGGAAACCGTTCCGAGGGCTCACCAAGGCGCTGCGGGACGGGGATCTGCAGAGGAAGCTGCGGGGCGAGAATGGGCAGCCAGGCGTGTTCCTTGCGCAGCAGCGCGTCCGCAGACTGCGTCGCCCACGGCAACCGGACGGCGAGGTCGTCACCGAGCCGCCACACTTGGTTGTCCCAGCCACGCGCTCCGAGCTTCAAGGGGCGATCCGCCAGGTCGGGGTGCTGCTCGCGCAGCAGATCCCGGATCAAGTCCTCGGTGATGACCATCTCGGTGGCTGTCATGTGGAGCAACAATAATTGGGTAGCGGCCTGCCTGGGTTTCGGGCGAATCCGAGTCAAGTTCCGGCGACGAACGTACTTCGAACTTGATCAGCGTTATCGCGGTTCAATGAACGTGAAGGCGGCCTCCCCGGCGCTCCATCGCCGAGGAACGCCTGCCACACGTCTTCACCGAGCCCAGGGTGCTGGCGACGTATAGCGGACCAGCCAAGTTCTAAAGGTGCTTGCAGGTCGGAGCCGGGACCGACGAAGACAGCCGGAGCCGATTGCGAGTGGGCCCCTTGCGGCGCGCTGACCTGCGATTTCCCTCTGACCAGGCTAAATACTTAGCGCTTTGGCCCGCATCAACCCGTTCAGGCCCGCTTCAGTTCTCCGCCGTTTTCCCGTGGGAAAACCACGGGAACCGCGAATAGGTTCTCCTGACCTGCGGCATCCATTCTCGGGCTCCGTGAGCATGCACCAGCCGCCAAGCTGGCCAAAACCATACGCGTGGATGGCTGCCCACGGTCGTGCTCCGCGGTCGAGGAGCAGATGCAACTGCCACGACGCCCAGGTGACTGGTTGCCGAGGACAGTTTTCGCTCATGAGACGGACACCCGGTCCGCCTATGGACTACGTGTCCGTCTCATACGTCCTTCTGGTCGACGAAGCCGAGCGACCTACCACCGACGGCCGCCACGAGGGCACCGCAGCCGTCGGCGCGTTGCCCCCAGCCCCTCTCCCGTGTGGCGCCCTCGACATTTCCATACGTCGTATGGTACTAATGAAAGGCAGTTCCATACGACGTATGGAAAGACTTTGCTCAGACACGCCAGGCGCATCACATCGCCTGCACAAGCAACTGATGATGCAGATCGCACCAATCCGGAAGGAATGACCATGAAGCTCAAGAAGCGCATCTCTGTCACTGCTACCTCCGTGGTGGTCGCGGGTGTTGCCGTTCTCGGTGCCGGGGGCACCGCTTCGGCCGCGACTCCTGACTTCGCACACGTTCAGCGTCCGGCCGTCAGCGTCAAGGCCACCGACTACCGCTGGGACCACGGTGTCAGCTACCTGATCGAGCAGGGCTACTGCTGGGACGGAGTCCGCGGCTGGCACCAGGACGACCGCGTCACCGATGCGACCCGGTACGGCCACGATGGTCACTCCTACCGCTGGGATGACACTGAGTGCGGCTGGAAGTTCGACAGGTCGTACCGGTACCACTGGAACCGCTTTGAGCACGACGGCCGGGACTGGTACCACCACGACCGCAACCACAGCGACCACTGAGACAGACGCCACTTGTGCCCGCGGGCCCAAGCCGTTCGCATCGCCGACATGCCGTGCGCGCCTGTCGAGGGCGGTCAGCCGACCATAGTCGGCCCTCGATGCCGCGGCAGCACCCCGAAGTATGAGGCAGCAGCCGCGCGGCACCGCTGGGTTCGGTCATGTGGTCTTCATCGGGCCAATGGCGCCGGCTACTTGACCGTCATGCAGCACGGTGTGCGTACCGGCTAACCGTTCCCGCCTGCATCCGCTCGTACAGGAACGCTAACCCGTCTGCGGCCATCTGTTCCGCGAAGGCCGCGGAGTCTGCGCGGGCGTCCTCGGGGAGCTGCTTGTACTCCTGGGCCGGACCGGCCGGGGCTTTGCGAGACCACCAGCCGCCTGCTCCGAGGGACAGTCCTGTCGACACGGGAGCACTCGCTCGTCTCGAGGTGGCGCTGGATTCGAGTTTGTGCCCCAGTCCGGCGGCCTGATTCGACCGCGAACGCACCTGACCGGAAGGGACTTGCGAGTCGCCATGCTCGGCGACCGCCACAGGCAGGGGGAACCCGTGCGCCCCACAGTTCGTCGGCGTGCTCCTCGACTCTGAGCGCCCCGCCGACCGGGACCGCCCCTACGGAGCAATGCTCATGACCTGTGGATCGGGGCTCGGGGATCGCGCGAAGGGCGTACCTTCCCGAGTGATCGATTGAAGGTCACCGAGTAGGCCCGCGTTCGCAGCGCGGGTCGGGAAGGCACGCCCGTGCTCAGCGTAGTCAATGCCGACGGCAGCACCCCGAACGGCTCCCTGATCGACGAGATCGTCCGCGAAGGCGCACGCCGGATGCTCGCCGCCGCTCTGGAGGCCGAAGTCAACGCCTACATAGCCGAGTTGGCTGACCAGCGGGACGAGAGCGGGCGGCGCTTGGTCGTCCGCAATGGCTACCACCAGCCAAGGTCGGTCACCACCGCCGCGGGAGCCGTCGAGGTGAAGGCCCCGCGGGTCAACGACAAGCGCGTCGACGAGGCCACCGGGGAGCGCAAGCGGTTTGCCTCGGCGATTCTGCCGCCCTGGTGCCGCAAGTCCCCCAAGATCAGCGAGGTGCTGCCGCTGCTCTACCTCCACGGCCTGTCCTCCGGGGACTTCGTGCCCGCACTCGAGCAGTTCCTGGGCAGCTCGGCCGGCCTCTCACCGGCCACCGTCACGCGGCTCACCCAGCAGTGGCAAGCCGACCACAGCGCCTTCGGCGAGCGGGACCTGACCGGATCCGACTACGTCTACGTCTGGGCCGACGGCATCCACCTGCGCATCCGCCTGTCGCAGGCCAAGTCCTGCGTCCTGGTCGTCATGGGCGTGCGCGCGGACGGCACCAAAGAACTGATCGCCATGGCCGACGGCTACCGTGAGTCCGCCGAGTCCTGGGCCGACCTGCTGCGTGACGCCGCCCGGCGCGGCATGCGCGCCCCCGCCCTGGCCGTCGGCGACGGCGCGCTCGGCTTCTGGAAGGCCCTGGCGGAGGTGTTTCCCGAAACCCGCCATCAGCGGTGCTGGGTCCACAAAACGGCCAACGTCGTCAACGCCCTGCCCACGTCGGCCCAGCCCGGCGCCCGCAAGGCCCTCCAGCAGATCTACAACGCCGAAGACCGCGAGCACGCCGAGAAGGCCGTCGCCGCGTCGAGAAGACCTACGGCGCGAAGTGGCCCAAGGCCACCCGGAAGATCACCGACGACGTCGACGAGCTGCTGGCGTTCTACGACTTCCCCGCCGAACACTGGATCCATCTGCGCACGACGAATCCCATCGAATCGACCTTCGCGACCGTGCGGCTGCGGACCAAGGTAACCAAGGGAGCGGGAAGCCCGGCCGCCGCCCTCGCGATGGTCTTCAAACTCGTCGAGTCCGCCCAGGCCCGCTGGCGAGCAGTCAACGCACCCCACCTCGTCGCACTCGTCCGCGCCGGAGCCCGCTTCGAACGCGGCCACCTCGTCGAACGCCCGGAGACTCTTGCAGCATGATTGATCAACCAGAAATGATAACAAACCGACCCCATGTGCTCCACTCACCTGGGAACGCAGAACGTCGGAGGAGGCTCGATGGGTGACGTGCGAGGTGTTCCCTGGCGTGAAGCAGCACGGGTCACGGCACTGTGCTGGGTGGTCTGCGCAGTGGCCTACGCCATTCTCAACCTCCTCGATCAACCGACGCTACCCGTTGCCGCGCCCGTCGTGATGCTCCTGGCGCGCTGGTTCTGGGACCGGCACCGGCACTGGGCCGCGGGCGCTGCGGCAGCCTTCGCGGGCTCGGCCGTCGTGTTCGTCCTGACGGACCTGGCACGGCTGCATTGGGACCGAATCGCAGCGGATGCATTGACGACGGCAGCAGGAGCAACCGTAGCCCTGGCCGTCTTCACCGGGGCATCGCGGCTGACGCCTCCAGCTACCTGATCAGGCGCACGCGATCCACAACTCTTGACAATTACTCCCGCCTACGACCTCAGCCAGGCTCGGCCCGTGGCAGAACGGGCGCTGCCCGTGGCCGTGGGCGCGGCTGTCATGCGTGGTCTTCGATTACTTCAATGGACCAGTGACTATGTGCAAACCATCTGCGTTAAAGGGCGCGCAGCCACTCTCACTGCGCAGGAGCCGCGCTCAGCGCGTCGCCGACTGGAGCACACGAGGGGGCCGCGGTTCAGAAGCCGTTGTTGAACCGGATGTGAGCGTTGAGTTCCTGCTGGTCAGGCATGGTTTTGGTCGGGGTGAGGGATGGTCTCGACGTTCTGTTTCCGCTTGATCGTCGAGGGGTGCGCGGTGGCGTCGATGCTGGGGTTGTTGGAGGCGCGGGAAACGGCTGCCCGCGAGCGGGTGGAGGACCTGCGGGAGGAGGCGGCCCGTGCGGCCGCGGCGCTGGAGGCCGCCGAGATCGAGTTGGACCGGCGGGTGATCGCGCGCGAGGAGCTCGTCGACGCTCTGGCCGCATCTGCCGAAGAGACCACCGTCGTGACGGAGGTCGAGGGCGAGGAAGTGTCCGCTCCTGTGCCGGGGTCCGCGTCAGTGCCGAGAGCGGTCGTGCCGCCCTGGCGGGAGGGGTTGTCGGTGTCGGTGCTTTCGCTGGACAACCAGCGGATCCTGAACGTGCTTCAGGACCGGCCGGGTCACGAGCCGGTGCGGGCCAAGGACATCGCGGCGGCACTGGGTATCGACAACACGGTCGCGGCGAAGGTCGAAGGGGTGCGGTCGAAGGCCAAGCGCCTGGCCGAGCGCGGGTGGTTGCTCCAGGAGGCGTCGGGGGCGTTCAGTGCCGGCCGTCGGCTCGTGGCCGGGCCAGTCGGCGGCTCATCCGCGTGATCATCGAGAACAGGATCATCGCCTCGCTGGTCGCGGTCAGTGTCTCGTAGTCCCGGCACAGACGCCGCGACTGCATCAGCCAGCTCAGAGTGCGCTCCACCACCCACCGTCTCGGCAGTACCACGAACCCCTCCATGTCGTCGGTGCGCTTGACGACTTCAAGGGCGAAGGCGAGTTTCTGCCGGCACCAGTCGACGAGACCGCCGGTGTAGCCGCCATCGGCCCAGACCAGGCACATGTCCCGGTGCAGCCGGCGTAGCCGCTGCAGCAGGGGCACGGCCGCTTCGCGGTCGCCCACGTTCGCGGCGGTGACCGCGACGACCAGGAGCAGGCCGAGGCAGTCTGTGATGATGTGCCGCTTGCGGCCGTTGATCTGCTTGCCGCCGTCGTAGCCGCGTGAGTCGGCGGGCACCGTCGCGGCGGCCTTCACCGACTGCGCGTCGATGATCCCGGCCGTCGGTTCCACCGCGCGGCCCTCGCGCTCGCGAATCCGCCCGCGTAGCCGGTCGTGGAACTCGGTGATCAGTCCGGCTGCCGCCAGCGGCGGAAGAAGGCGTAGACGCGGTCCCAGTCGGGGAAGTCCGCGGGCATCGACCGCCAGGAGATCCCGCCCGCGACCAGGTAGCGGATCGCATCCAGCATCTGACGGTGGCAGTACCCTTCGGGCTGCCCGCCGCGGCCCTCCAGCCAGGCAGGGGTGGGCAACAACGGCCGTACCGCCGTCCATTCCTCGTCGCTCATGTCCGAGGGATACCGGCGCACCCGGTCCGGGTGATCGGCCGCATTGCCGTACACGTGCGCGAGGCAATCGCACGACACGCCGGGCGAGTTGAAGTCCACGGGCGCAGGCGCGTACACATGTGACAACGGGGCCTCCTTGGGCCGCTCGGTTAGGTTCGCACCCCCGAGCTACCAAGAGGCCCCGCCTTCATGCCCGCACCACCACACGATCACCCGACCAGGAACCTTGTTCGACCTGCACGTTCCATGATCGGTACGACAACGGCTTCTCAGTGTGAATACTCGATGAGCTGCTCGGCCCAGATCGTCTTGCCGCCTAGGTTGTAGCGGCAGCCCCAGCGCATGGCGAGCTGGGCGACGAGGAACAGGCCGCGCCCTCCCTCGTCGGTGGTTGCGGCACGCCGCAGGCGAGGCTGGGTGGGGCTGGAGTCGGTGACCTCGCAGACCAGAACGTCGTGGCGAAACAGACGCAGTTCCGCAGGCGGACGACCATAGCGGATGGCATTGGTCACCAGTTCGCTGACGATGAGTTCGGTGGTGAAGACGAGGCCGTCGAGCCCCCACCTGGTGAGTTGGCGGGCTGTCCATGCTCGAGCCTCGGAGACGGCGGCCGGATCGGCCGGGATCTGCCACTGGGCGGTGTCCTTCGTCGGGACGGCGCGGGTGCGGGCCAGCAGCAGGGCCGCGTCGTCACGCGGCGCCTGGTCAGCCAGGTTGGCGAGGAGAGCCGCGCCGGTTTCGTCCAGAGGAGCTCCGGAAGGCAGGACGCGGCGAGAGTGTCCATCAGGTGCCGCAGCCCTTGGCCGATGTCGTCGCCCTCCCGTTCGATCAACCCTCGGACACTCGCGAAAGCGCGAGGCTAGAGATTCGTGCCGGTGCCGCCATCGTCATCCGAAGAGTCCCGTTGCTTCCTCTCGCCCGGAGCGGAGAGGTCCTCTTGCTCGTCCAGCAGCTCCAGGAGCGCGGCGTCTGCCCTCTGCTTGTCTTCTTTCGTCAGTTCAAGAGGTGCGTTGCTATAGACGGTGTACCTGTCGGGATCGCTGATGTTGGCGGCCCTCAAGGTGAACGTCAGAAGGGTGCGCCACCCCTTGCGGTGGCCGACCCTCGCCTGTAGCTGGACCTTGTAATCACGGGGCTCCGGAACGAATCCGGAAAAAGGTGCCTCGAACTCGATGAGGAGTTGCTGCGCTTCTCTGCCGGCCACGGCAAATCCGGCTGGCAACTTCGACTCGTCCTCCGGCCCGGGTTGGAGACGGGACGGTGAAGACATCCACAGGAGTGGCAGGTGGGAGGCGGGCTCATCGGGGAAACTCAACCTGAGATCCTGCACGACTATCGGCTTGGCACCGGTGTTGTGAAGGACGAGCGGAAGCCGCAGGCGAGCCATGGAGCAGTGAACAATCGCGGCAAAGGAATGAGGCTCCCAGGACTGCAGGTGCCCTTGCCTGGCGTTGATCCACCAGAAGGATGCGACGGTAAAGAGCAACGCGCAAACCGACACAAAGCCAGCACCAGGAATCGATGGGAAGGCATCCTGAACTGCAGTGGCCATCAGGGAAAGCACAATTCCAGTGTGCCAGCCCCAGGGTGCGCACGCTAACAGAACTCGGTGACGCGGGGCCCTTGAGCGGACCAGCCTCTCGGTACGGGGCAGCTGCGTTCCTTCATCCTTGGGCTATGAGGTGCGCCAGATAAGCGTCCAAGATGATGTGCCCGGACTCGGCCCCCCTGGGCACCACCGCCTCCGTTTCATGCAGGAACGCCTTGATTTGTCGCGGCGGGGCTTTGAGCAAGGCCGTGCCATCTGGCGGATTGAGAAGGATGTACAAGTCGCTGCCGTCATGCTCCTCCTCGACGGCCCATACACGTATATCCCCCTCGCCGGCGGGGCCCTCCAGACCATCGGCCAGAAGATCTCGCCCAATGACCCATTCCACCGTCTCGTCGCTGCCGACAACGTCGAATGCGGCGCGGACAACATGGGGATCGCTGGGTTCGTACTGCAGCCTCATACTCACGGACAAGGACATCTCATGTGAGACGACGAGCTGTACAGGTAGCCCCCGAATCAAGGTTTTCAACGACTTCATTGCTCTCACTCGCGGTGCCGAGAAATATGGGAGGGGCAAGGGCCATCGGAAGTCCCGTCGCTGGAACAAGCGAGGCATGAACGGAGAAGCGGTACTACAACGCCCAGTGCGGGATGCCACCAGCATCAGTTGCCGGACGAAGGCAACCTTCGCGTCCGACCGGCGCCGCAGCAGTCCTCGCTGTACCGGCGCCCCTCCCGCAGGTAGTTGATGCCGTAGTCCCAGCGGTGCTCGTTGAGGCGGTACCAGCCGTGGTCGCGGTCGCCACCCCAGCGGTGGTCGTCGGTCTCGACGCTGACGGCCGGGCGCTGGGCATGTTCGGGCGTCGCCGTCGCGGCCGACGCAGTACTCCCAGCGCCAAGAACGGCTCCGCCGGTTACCGCCAGGGAGGCGACGGCGGTTTTCCTTCGGTTCAGAGCGCTCCGTCAGTGCAACAGGCGCACAGGTCACTGATGCAATTTGCGGGGCGGAATTCGAATGCAGCAGCGTGGGCCGCCCTGCTCCCTGCGCGTCGGTCGGCTCTGTACCGCGCCACCGGGAGGACGCGAGAGAGGTGCCGTTGCGCCGATACCCCGAGGTTCCATACCTCGTACGGAACCTCTCTTCATTGATACCATACGCCGTATGGAAAGTCGAAGGGTGCTGTCAGCAGGGGGAGAGCCTCACCTGTCACTCGTGATGACGGCGAAGCGGCGCCGGAGACCCGGCCACGTGCTGGCCGCCACTCCGCAGGGCGAAGGGGGGCGCCGGAACGAGATCCGCGCGTCGCCCGAGGGCGGTCGTTACGAAACACCCCGGCCCACCCCGTGGTCAACGGCAGGTCGAGAACTTATCCATTGCGAAATTTGCTCCCGAGCGGTCTTCACCCATCTGCTCGACCTGCGGCTGAAGCTTTCGCTCCCGCTGGGAGCCCCAACTGAGAGACAGCGGCCCACCACTTACCGAGTACAGCTTCGAGGCTCGCATCGACCCGCTGGCGCCGGGGACCCGTCTTCCTGCTCGGCGACGCCGTCCATCTGCCTGGTCACGCGCCGGATCGTGATGACGACATGGCTGGGCCATGGCCCGATGGGCATCGGCCGTCAGCCCGCCGTCCATTCCGTCTGCGGCAGCGTGTGCTGGGTGCGGACCACGCTGGTACGGAGGTAGCGGACGTTGTGGGCCGTGGTGAAGACGCCTGTGGGAACGTGCTGGGTCACCGTAAGGCCCAGGGTGCGCAGCCGGGCCGCCTTGTCCAGGTCGTTGTACAGCAGGTCCAGCTCAAAGATGCCGAGGGCGGCGAGCAGCTGCGCGGCGGCGGTGTAGTCGCGGGCGTCCTCGGGGAGGCCGAGGGCCGCATTGGCCTCGTAGTGTCGAGGCCCTGGTGCTGGAGGGCGTAGGCGTCGAGCTTGTCGTAGAGGCCGATGCCGCGTCCCTCCTGGCGGAGGTAGAGCAGGACGCCTCCGCGGCCGGCGATGCGCTCGACCGCCTCGCGCAGCTGGGGCCGCAGTCGCAGCGGGCCGAGCCGAAGACGTCGCCGGTCAGGCACTCGGAGCGCAGGCTCACCAGCGGGGACCTGCCTGCGGCGGGTGCGCCAAGGAAAGCGCCCACGTGTTCCTGCCCGTCGGCGAGGTGGTGGAAGGTGGCGAGGTCGGCGGTCACCGTATAGCCGTCGCCGAAGTGGAGCGGGACCGTCACGCGGGTGCGCACCGTGGCCGCCGACAGGCCTGTCGGATTGCTACTACCGCTGGATACGGTGGCGTGTCGTGATCCATTCATGCCGGGACTACGAGGCAACTTGTCTCAGATAGGCCTGCGTCACGCCGTTACTTTCAAAGGTGTGCAGCGATCGAATCGGTGGCACCCGCACCGGACTACAGGCCGATCGGTTCGTGCCGACAGGTTCGGCCGACTACTGCTGAGGCGGTCGGGGAACCCGCAGGTGACAGGGCCCCTCGCAACTCTGTATGAGTGCGAAGGACTGCCACCTTGATCAGCCCCGGCCGAACGGCGGACATCCAGCCACGCCGGGGACCGCTAGGACCAGCCCCGCATAGCGGCATCCACGACGACGGCGTCCACGGTGTCACGCCCCAGGCGGATCCCGGCGAGAAAGCGCTCAAAGAACAGGGGGCCCGCGGTAGCCATGACATAGGTCTCGGGGGTGACGTCGGACCGGAGCTGGCCGCGCTCCACGGCCGCGGCAACAGCGGGACGCAGGGCATCGGCGATCTGGTTCAGCAGCGAATCCCGGAGGCGGCGCATACCTTCGTCGTCCCGTGAGCCGCCGGACGACCGCAGCAAGGACGGCACCTGCTTGCTCGTCGTCCCACCGCTCGGCAAGGCCGGCGGCCGCAATGGCCATGCCCAGCGGTAGCACCGGCTTGGGGCCTATGCGCGGCACCAGGACGTTGGCGGCCACGGCGGACGCGGACGAGGATGCCACGATCATGGGCAGGAAGGCGAAGCCGGTGCGCCCTGCCAAGCAGCAGTCCGACTGACAGCGGGTGATGCGTGAGCTCAGCTGGAGAGCGCAGAAGTCCGTCACAGGCTCCGGATGACGGTTGCGGTGCGTGGCCGGATGTGGGTACCCGCTCACGGCCTAGTTCTGCGGTGCCAGGGTGCGTAGGACGCAGAACTCATTGCCCTCGAGGTCTACCATGACCACCCAGTTTCGGTCTGAGCCTTGGCCCACATCCGCCTTGGTCGCGCCGAGGCAGAGCAATCTGGTCACCTCGTCCTCGGTGCTGCCGTCGATCGGGCTGACGTCGAGGTGAAGCCGGTTCTTCATAGTCCTACCCCCGGGCACCTGGACGAACAGCAGGGTGGGCGACATCTGGCGGGCCCGAACATCCTCAACGGTAGGCACCCAGGAGCCGATCTCGACCTTGCCCTCGCTCCGGTCGATCACCTTGAAGTCCAGAACCTCGCACCAGAAGGCCGCGAGTCTCTCAGGATCTTGGCAGTCAACGGCCAACTCGGTGAACCTACTTGTCATGACTCTCCAAGACAGTGCGGATGGGACTCAGAGTATTGGCCCATGCCGTTCCAGGCATCGAGCTACTTCACGCGTTGACCGGTATCACCTATACCGACGCGGCTCGATGCCGGCACGACCACCGCCGAGATCCTCGCGAAGCTGCTGGCCGAACTCCGTGAACGGCTTGACACCCGCAAGACCACCCGTGCTCTCGGCCCCTTCAAGCAAGGTGTCTTGGTACTGCGCTGGATCCTCGACGGGACCCTATCCGGGCAGTGGTGGCAGTATCGGTACCAACGGTCCCGCATTCCATCCCTTCGCGAGCCGCATTTCGTCGGTTCCGCCACCTCGGCAGGGGTGAAAAAAGTGGGCGCCGGTACTCAGAGGAGCACCGGCGCCCACGGCATGGCACCTCTCACCTACACGTCGACCGCTCTCGGGTGATCGGACTTCGGATCCCGCGCGACCATGCGGCGGCAGTGCCGTCATACATAGGCGACGGCGTCCTCGACAGGCACGCGGGGCAGCCGCGGGAACCACGGGTCGGCGCCGGGGTGACCGATGTTGACCACCAGATGCGAACGCCAGCTGGTACCGGCGAAGAACTCCTCGTCCACGCCGGCCCGGTCGAAGCCCGCCATGGGACCGGCCGCCAGCCCCGCCGCGCGCACCGCGAGCAGGAAGACCCCGGTCTGCAGTGCCGAGTTGTAGGCCGCGAGGCTTTCGCGCTTCTCCGTCTGGTTGGCGAACGCCGCTCGCAGCATCTCGCCGCGAGCCGGGAACACGGTCGGCATCTGCTCGTGGAAGTCGACGTCGTACGCCAAGACCGCCACGGCCGGCGCACTGAGCGTCTTGGCCCTGTTGCCCTCGTCGAGATGCCGGCCCAGTCGCTCCTTGCCCTCGCGGGTGCGCACGAAGAGTACACGCAGAGGCTGACCGTTGGCGGCGCTCGGCGACCAGCGGGCGAGTTCCCAGATCATGGCGAGCTCGTCGTCGGCAACGGCCGTTGCGGCGAAGGTGTTCGCGGTGCGGGCCTCGGTGAACAGCACCTTTCGTCCGGCGTCGTCGAGGACATCGAGGGCCTGCGGTTCGCGGTAGGTCATGCTCATCATTGCTCTCTTACTTCGGTTGTGTGTGGTGCCGGGGCGGGTTGACCGCCCCGGCACCACCCCGTGGGGACGGGGGTTTGCGGAGCCGGGCAGGGCACAGGGACCTCACATGGGCCTGTGTCCCCTGTCCGACGTCATGTGTGTTGTGTGGACCGCTTGTTCCGCTCCGTGCCCAAACGGGCGAAGTAGGCGATCAGTTCGGGGTTGTCGACCGCCGCGGGGTTCAGGACCTGCTCGGCGGGGGCGCCCTGGAGCAGGCGCTTGACGGGAACCTCGAGCTTCTTGCCGGTCTTCGTGTGCGGGAGCGCCGGTACGGCGAGGATCTCGTCGGGGACGTGGCGGGGGGAGGCGCCGGCTCGGATCGCGTCGCGGATCTTCTCGCGCAGGGAATCGTCCAGGCCGACCCCCTCGGCGAGGACGACGAAGAGCGGCATCCAGTAACCGCCGTCGGGTTCCTCCGCGCCGATGACGAGGGCCTCGGTGATCTCGGGGAGTCGTTCGACGATGTCATGGATGTCGGCACTGCCCAGGCGCACGCCGTTGCGGTTGAGGGTGGCGTCGGAGCGACCGTGGACGATCACCGAGCCGTGCGAGGTGAGCGTGATCCAGTCGCCGTGCCGCCACACACCGGGGTATGCGCCGAAGTAGGCGTCGCTGTAGCGGCTGCCGTCGGGGTCATTCCAGAAATACAGCGGCATGGACGGCATGGGGCGGGTGACGACTAGTTCGCCGACCTGATCGAGGACAGGGGTGCCGGTCTCGCCGTAGGCGGCCAGCGCCACGCCCAGGCTGGGGGCGGACAGCTCCCCCGCCCAGACGGGGGTCGTGGTGGCGCTGCCGGCGAAGCTGGAGACCACGTCCGTGCCGCCGCTGGTGGAGGCCAGTTGGACGCCTGCGCCCACGTGGTCGCGGACCCAGGGGTAGGCGGAGGCGGGCAGAGCGGAGCCGGTGCAGCCGATGACGCGGATGGCCGACAGGTCGTGCGCGGAGGGTTCGATGCCCAGCTTGGCCATGGCCAGCAGGTACTGGGGGCTGGCGCCGAAGAGGGTGACCTTGTGCCGGGCCGCCAGTTCCCACAGGATGTCCGGGCGCGCCTGCGGTGCCGGGCTGCCGTCGTAGGTGCAGGTGGTGGCACCGGTCAGCAAGGTGGAGACGACCAGGTTCCACATCATCCAGTGGGTGGTGGTGTACCACAGCAGGCGGTCCCCGGTGCCCAGATCGCAGTGCAGGCCGAGCATCTTGAGATGTTCGAGCAGAACCCCGCCGTGCCCGTGGACGATGCCCTTGGGCACGCCGGTGGTGCCGGATGAGAAGACGACCCACAGAGGGTGATCGAACGACACCGGGGCGATGGTGAGGTACTCGACGCGGGTGGCCGAGTCCTCCCAGGCAACCGTCAGCCCCCCGTCCCCGCCCTCGGGCCAGGCAAGGCCCACATGGTCCACGAGCACCGTGGCCTTCAGCGTGGGCAGGGCGCGGACCAGTTCGAGCGAGGCGGTCCGGCGGTCGTGTGTGGTGCCGTTGAACAGGTAGCCGTCCGCGGTGATGAGCACCGTGGGTTCGAGCTGGGCAAAGCGGTCGGCGGCGGCCTTGGGCGCGTAGTCCTGGCCGCACACCGACCAGACTGCGCCCAGGCTGGCGGTGGCGAGGAAGGCGATGATGGCGTGGGGGGTGTTGGGCAGATAGCCCACCACCCGGTCGCCCTGTCCGACGCCCAGGTCGCGCAGGGTGGCGGCGAAGGAGGCGACCCGGGCGCGCAGCTCCTGGCCCGTGATCTCATAGCCGGCTCCGGTCTCGTCCAGCGCGGTGATGGCGGGAGCGTCCGGCTGCAGGTTGCGCAGCGCGTGGTGGGCGTAGTTGAGGGTGGCGCCGGGGAACCAGCGGGCGCCGGGCATGGTCTCCTCGTCCAGCACTCGCTCGTACGGAGTCGTCGCGTCGATGTCGAAGTATTCCCACACCGCCTCCCAGAACCCCTCCAGGTCGGTGACGGACCAGCGGTGCAGGGCCTGGTAGTCGGTGGGGTCGGGAACGCCGTCGGCGTTCTTGTGCCGGGCGGCCCATCCGGCGAAGTCCGCAATGCGACTGCGGGCGGCCACGTGCGGGGCGGGAGTGAAGAAGGGTTCCGGGTGCGGCGCGAGGTGCGGGCTCGTCATGGTGTGGTGCTCCTCGTCAGGGGACGGGCGGGGCGTCGGCGGACCGGCGGGCCGTGTGCAGCAGGGGGGCCCAGGCGGCGGTGTCCGTGAAGTCGGCGGCGCCGGCGGGGACGGTGTCTATCACGACGCGGTCCGGGCGCAGCAGGACGGCGTCCGACCGCCCGCGTGCCAGCCAGGCGGCCAGGTTGCCGTCGTCGCCCAGGTCGTCGACGTGGATCGTCGGTGCGCCCAGTGCCGTGGCCACGGCCGTCATCTGCGCCGTGGGCGGCACAGCGGTCAGGACAGCGAAGGAGTCTCCCAGGACGTCATCGAGGCGCACTCGCCTGCCGTCGTGATGTACCCAGGGCTGCGGGCAGAAGGTGCCGGCCAGCACGCGGCCGGTCAGCCTGGGGCGGCGCCGTACGAGTGGACCGGCGGTCAGGGCGGGGCTGAGGTCACGGCTCACCGCCGCGGTCACGCCGGGGATGCGACAGACCGCGCCCACGACGGCTCGGCGCAATGCCGCACCGCGGTCCTGTCCGCCGGTCATGGCCCAGCCGACGGCGACCGCGACGCGGATCACATGGCGGGCGTGCGGCTTGCGCTCATGCTCGTAGGAATCCAGCAGCCCCTCGTGTGTGCCCTGTTGGAGGACGCGGGCGAGTTTCCAGGTGAGGTTGTGAGCGTCACGCAAGCCGGAGCACATGCCCTGCCCGACGAAGGGCGGGGTGAGGTGGGCGGCGTCGCCCAGCAGGAAGACACGCCCCCTGCGCCACCGGTCGGCGAGACGGGCATGGAAGGTGTACTGCGCCTGCCGGATCACCTCGAAGTCGTCGCCCTGCGAGGCTGGCAAGTCCACCCAGGGGGCGACCAGCTCGCGCAGGCGCTCCCATCCGTCCGGGCCGTCCAGGTTCTGGTCGTCGGCCAGCCGGAACTCCCAGCGGTAGCGGTCCTCGCTGATGCGCATGAAGGTGGCTGGCCGGGTGGGGCAGCAGATCTGCTCGGCACCTTCCCAGGTACGCACCGGGAGGCTGGTGCGCACGTCGATGACCCGCCAGGTCTCCTCGAAGTGCAAGTCCTCCCAGTCGGTGCCGATGGCGTCACGGGTGAGACTGCCCGCACCGTCGCAGCCGAGGACGGCATCGGCCCACAGGTGCTCCTCCTCGTCACTGCCGTCGCGGCGGAAGGTGATCCGGACCGGACCCGTGGGATCGTTCGATCCGTCGGTGTCCTGGGTGACGGACATGACCTCCATCCCGCCCCACAGCTCGCACTCGGGGCGGCGCGCCAAGGCGTCACGCAGCAGGCGTTCCAGCTCGGGCTGGTTGAACATGCTCAGCTGCGGGAAGCCGTGGAGGCCGTCCATGGACCGCGGGAATTCGGTGATCACGCGGCGACGGGCGTCCAGGAGCCGCAGCCCGGGCGCCGGGCGGGCGAGGGCGGCGAATTCCTCGTGGACACCGAGGCTCTGCAGGATCCGGCGGATCTCGTCGTCCACGACGACGGCGCGCGGCTGGGGGTAGATGTCCCGGTGGCGTTCCAGGACGACGCTGCGCACTCCGTGCCGGGCGAGCAGGAGGGCGGCCGTGACCCCGACGGGTCCGGCACCGATGATCACCACCGGTATCCGGGATTCGGCCTTCATGGTGCGTCCGTAACGGGGGTCCGCTGCTCGCCGAGATCGATCTGCCCGTCGGGGGTGGCGATCGTGGCGGTGATGAGGTCACCGTCGCGCAGGTAAAGGGGGTTCTTGGCCTGGCCCTTGAAGAAAGCCTTCCACCTCACCGCGGGCGACAGCAACGCACTGATCTTCGCGATCAGCTTGGGCGGGGCCTTCAGGGCCGTGCCGCCGGGAGTGCCGGTCAGCAGCAGGTCGCCCGGGGCGAGGGTCTGGAAGCGGGCGAGCACGGTGAGCGCCTCTGCGGGGCGTACGATCATGTCGGCCAGCGTGCGGTCCTGGCGCGACACGCCGTTGACCGACAGCCGCAGCCGCAGGTTCAGCAGATGGGCGAAGTCCTCGGGCTCCAGCAGAGCCAGGTACGGCCCCGTCGGCGTGAAGGTCGGATAGGACTTGGCCTCGTAGAACTGGGTCTTGGTCAGCTGGACGTCGCGGGCGCTGACGTCGTTGGTCAGGACAAGGCCGGCGACGTAGCGCGGCAGGTCCTGCTCCTCGACGACGGTGCCCACGGGCAGGGTCGCGCCCATGACGAGGCCGAGTTCCACCTCGTAGTCGAGGAATTTCACGTGCGCGGGGCGGACGATCGTCTCGTGCGGTCCGCTGACCGAGCCGGACGCCTTGCGGAAGAAAGTGGCCGGAATGTCTCCGGTGAAGCCCGAATCCTTCGCGTGGCTGCGGTAGTTGACCATCTGGGCGACCACCCGGCAGGGGGTGGTGACCGGAGGTAGCGCCACCAGGTCGGCGACGGGTGTGCCGCTCTCGACGGAGGCGGCGGCCTCGCGGACCGCGTCCCGGTCGGCGAGCAGTTCGGCGGTGGTGACCGCCTTGGTCTCGATGCGGACGGCGCGCCCGTCTTGGACGACCCACCAGCCGTCGGCGGTGCGCAGAACGTTGGTGCTCATGAGCTCATCGCTTTCATCAGGCCCAGCAGGCGTGCGGGGTCGAGTTCGTTGTCGCCGCGCAGGGCCGTCATGACCTCGCGCAGCTTGGCGGGGGACGGGCTGGTGCCCAGGAAGTCGCGGGTGACCGGCGGGCCCCACTGGGACAGGCCACTCGCCGACATCGGCGCCCAGCCCGGCTCCAGGTCGCAGGAGAACAGGTCGCCATCGGCGAAGTGCTCCAGCATGAAGTGGTCGGGGTCGCGCCAGTAGTCGAACAGCTGGCTGCCCTGGATGTGCCGGCCGATGCCCCAGCTGCGCTTGTAGCCGCGCTCGGCCAGGTACTCCCCACCGGCGCCGATCGCGTCAAGGTCGGTGACCTGGTAGGCGGAGTGGACGTAGCCGGTGCCGGGCCCCAGGTGCAGGGCCAGCGTGTGGTGATCCACGGCCAGGGCGCCCTGGTCGCACCGGATGAACGCCATCGTCGGCCCGCGCCCGCGCTGCCCGTCCAGGAACAGGAAGTCACTGACGATCATCCCGAGCGTGTCCAGGTACCAGTCCAGGGTGCGGGCGAACACCCGTGTCTCCAGCACCACATGGCCCAGCCGCTGGATACGGGACGGCTCACGGGGCGCACGCTGGGTGGCGTTCGTACGACGGGGTTCGCCGCCGAAGTTGAGGATCAGCGGCTGCTGCTCGGGCAGCGCTGGCAGCTGCTCGGCGCAGTACACGACCCGGACCGGCAGGCCCGAGGGATCGAGCAGGGCGACCGACTGCCCACCGCCCGGTACGCCGATGTCCCGGACGGTACTGCCGGTGGCGCGGGCCAGCCGGTCCAGGTCGGCCCGCTCGGCCACGCGGAACGTCGGCCCGATGAAGCGGGACGTACGCCCCTTGCGGATCACCATGCACGGCGAGCCCGCGAAGGTGCCGCGCAACCACAGCTCGCCCTCGGTGCGGGCGGCGATCGCGAAGCCGAAGTCACGGGCGAAGACCTCGGCCTGGTCCAGGTCGGGCTTCTCGAACTCCAGCCAGGCCAGGTCGGCCACCTTGATCACGGGATTCCGGGACCGTCCCGGATGCTCACCGCGCAAGGCGCCCTGCTCACTGTGGAGGTCTTGGTGGGGCGTCTGGGGAGCGGCCCTGTTAACGGGGGTGTGGGACATGGTGTCCTCCAAGCAACACTGCTGTAATGAGGAAATCATCAACTTTGCCGTTACCCGTCGTCAATAGGGTGGACTCAAATAATTGATGATCTCATCACTAATGGCAGACTCATCGCGACGGTTGTTACAATCGCCGTATGCCGACGTCAGCCCCGCCCAAGAACCGCTTCGAGCGGCGCCGTGCCGAGACCCGTCAGGCGCTCGTCCGTGCGGCCCGGAAGATCCTCGCGGAGACCGGGGACACCAGCGCCAGCATCCAGGCCATCGCCGAGCGCGCGGACGTCGGTTTCGGCTCCTTCTACAACCACTTCGAGTCCAAGACGGAGCTGTTCGACGCCGCGGTGACAGACGCCCTGGACGAGTTCGGGCAGGTCATCGACGAGCGCGTACAAGGAATCGACGACCCGGCCGAGCTCGTCGCGGCGGGCTTCCGGCTCACCGCCCAGATGGCCGACTCCCACCCTGAACTCATGCGGATCCTGCGTGACCGCGGTCTGGCCCAGATCCACACCGACCGGGGCCTCGCCCCTCGAGCCCTGCGCGACCTGGAGACCGGCATCGCCTCAGGCCGCTTCACCTGCACCAACCCGACCACCGCCCTGTCCGCCCTCGGCGGGACCCTGCTGTCCCTCGTCGCGCTGCGGCTGGCCCGCCCCGACCTCGATGGCGACGAGGCCGCGTCGGACCTGGCCGAGATGGTCCTGCGCATGCTCGGCGTCCCGCCGGACGACGCCCACCAGGTGACCCGGCGGCCGCTGCCCAACCTCAGTTGACCCGGAACACCGGCTGCGCCGGGCCTCGTGGACACCGGAAAGCCGTGGGCGCCACCCCGTCCGCCGGTGGCCGCGCGGGCCGTCGTCCTCGACCCCGACCAGCCCCCGTGAGACCGGGCTCCTCCCGGACACCGCGCAGCCAGATGCGGCCGGCTGAGACTTCGCGGTCCACCAGGACGGCGTAACGTCGTCAGTGTGGATTTCACCGCGGACAGTCTCCTGTCCCGTGCCGCGCATGAACTCAGCCCGCAAGCGGACGAGCTGATCCACGACATAGAACAATGCCTGCGGCGCGAGGTCCCCGAGCTGTGGGACGAACCGGACATCGGACAGATGACGGGGGAGAACGTCGCTGAGCACGTCATCACCGTGCTTTTCGGCATCGAGCACGGCATCGATCCAAGGCCCATAAATCCGCCGGCAGCCGACGCAGAACGCGCGCGTCGGCTGGCTCAGCGCGGGAAGCCGGTCACAGCGATGCTGCGCGCCTTCCGGCTCGCGCAGGGCCATATCCTCGACCGGCTACTCGAAGAGCTGCCCCGACTCACCAGCGATGCAGAGCCCATCAACGCGGCGACACGCAAGCTGATCGCACTGTCGACCGAGTACACGGACCACACCTCGGAGACGGGCGTCCTGGCCTTCCAGGAGGAGCGGGATCGCCAGGTGCAGCGGCGGCTGTCGGTGGTGAACGAAGCGAGCGTACGCGTCGGAACGACCCTGGACATCGCCCGCACCGCCCAGGAGTTGGCGGACCTGGCCACCGAGCACCTCGCCGACGCCGTCACGGTCGACCTCCTCGACACGTCTTCCGGAGAGGAGCCTCCTGCGAAGGACACACTCGTGGTCCGCCGGGTCGTCCAGCGGTCGATGATGGACGGCTTCCCCGAGACGACCTACCTGGAAGCGATCTACGGGGAATCGTCGGTTCCGCCGCAGCAGCTCCACAGGTATCCGGACGGATCCCCATCGGCTCGCGCCCTGGTCACCGGCCAGCCTTCACGGCACCACCTCGGCCCGTCCGCATCAATGCTGCTGGTACCGCTGTGCGCCCGTGGCACCACGCTGGGTGTCGCTCAGTTCTTCCGTCACCACAAGCCGGACGCGTACGGGGACGAGGACCTGCTCCTCGCCCAGGAGATCGCAGCCAGGGCGGCGGTGGCCATCGACAACGCCCGCCGATACACGCACGCGCGCGCCACCGCCCTCACCCTCCAGCGCAGTCTGCTCCCGCGCAGTACACCCGAGCAGTCCGCCGTGGAGGTCGCCTGCCGCTACCTGCCTGCCGCCGCCGAACTCGGCGTGGGCGGCGACTGGTACGACGTCATCCAGCTGTCCGGTGCCCGGGTCGCACTCGTGGTGGGCGACGTGGTCGGCCACGGCATTCACGCCGCCGCCACCATGGGCCGGCTGCGGACCGCCGTGCGCACCCTCGCCGACATCGACCTGCCGCCCGACGAACTCCTCACCCACCTGGACGACGTCGTCATCCGCCTATCCGCCGAAGTCTCTTCCGAAGTCTCTGCCCAAACGGACACCGAATCCGCGGGGGACATCGGGGCCACCTGCCTGTACGCCGTGTACGATCCCGTCGCCAGCTGCTGCACCCTCGCCCGCGCGGGCCACGTGCTGCCCACCGTGATGACCCGGGACGGAACCGCCGACATCCTCGAGCTGCCCGCCGGCCCGCCACTCGGCCTGGGCGGCCTTCCATTCGAGTCGGCGGAGATCGACCTGCCCGAGGGCAGCCTCATCGCCCTCTACACCGATGGCCTGATCGAGACCCTCGACCACGACATCGAGGCGGGCCTCACCCGACTGCGTCAAGCCCTCGCGCAGTCCTCCACCTCCCTGGAAGCGACCTGCGACACCGTCCTCAAAGCGCTGCTGCCCGCAGACCGACCGCACGACGACGTGGCACTCCTCCTGGCCCGCACCCACACCCTCGGGGACAGTCAGGTCGCCACGTGGGACGTGGATGCGGACCCGGCCGAGGTCGCCCGGGTCAGAGCGAGCGTCGCCGAGCAGCTGACCACCTGGGGACTAGAGGAACTCGACTTCACCACCGAACTGGTCGTCAGCGAGCTGGTCACCAACGCGATCCGCTACGGCCGGCCTCCCATCCAGCTGCGTCTCATCCACGACCGCACCCTCATGTGCGAGGTCGCGGATGCCGGCAACACGACTCCGCACCTGCGCCGGGCCCGTGTCTTCGACGAGGGCGGGCGAGGCCTGTTCCTCGTTGCCCAACTCGCCGAGCACTGGGGAACGCGCCATGCCCGCCGTGGCAAGACGGTATGGGCGGAATGCGCCCCGGGCACGCCGGAACCCTTCTCGGACGCGGCAGCACTGGACGTGGAGGGTATTCCGGGCGTCGTATGAGCACCATCTCCCCCGGCCCGCCGAGAAGATCGCCAGGCTTCTCGGGGCTTCGACTGGGTGACGATGCAGCACCTGTCGGCGTGACGTGAACGCGCCCAGTCACGTAGGGATGAACATGCCCCGTTCTTGATGTGCTGAGGGTTATCGGTGGGCAGTCCGCCCCGGTCGCCCCGCCCGTGGGGCCGCGCGCGGACCTGGCCCTCGGCGGATGGTGGATGAGGTCGCGCCGCTGATCGCACGAGGTCCAGCCCCTCATCGCTGAGGAATTGGGCATCAGTCCCGGTGAACTGGCTGGCCTACACCACAGGTTCGAGGTCGCCCCCGGGGCCCAGGCCCCGGTCGACTGGGGCGACTGGGGCGACTGGGGGAACGAAGGGGGCTGTGGCGAAAGCCTGCTGAAGCCGGCTCATGCTGGACGCCTACGCCGCGCTCGGCGCGCCCGCTGCACCGTCCTCGTCGGGGTGCGCGTCGGCGACGCCCTCGTCTTCGCCGACCATGCCGGTCAGGAGTCACCCAACCTGACTTTCGTCGCGCGCACCCACGCCCGTCGCCCCCTCTTCACGACCGCTGCCGGCAAGACTCTCCTCGCGAGCGTCCCCGACGAGGAGATGTACCGGCTCCTGGAGCTGGCCGGTGCGGAACAGGCAGGAGAGGTCCGGCAGTTCCTCGTCGAGCTCCCCGAGATCCGCTCCCGCCGACTCGCCTTCAACCGCGGAGTCACGTTCAAGGACGCCTTTGCCGTGGCCACCCCCCTGCTGGCATCCGACGGCAGTCCTATAGCGGCGATCAGCGCAGCCGTCGACCCCTCGGAAGCGGATCGTCTCGACGACGTCGGCGAGGAACTCAAGAAGGCAGTCGCCGTTGTCGGCCCCCGGTACGGGCTCAACCACGCCTGATCCCCCGCGCCGGCGAGCGCCCGGCTGCCACGCTCCGGTGATGTCCAGCCGTCGCGGAAGCCGTCGGCGCCCGCCTCAAGGGACCATCACCAGCAGGAGGGCGGTGTCGTCGGCACGCTCTCCTGTTGACCGGGCTCGGGCGAGAAGTGTGTCGGCGATGTCGTCCAGTGGGCCGGTGGCTTTGGAGAGCGCTGTCGCGAACGGGTCGTCCTGCACGGCGACCTCGCCTGGTGCATGACCCTGCACTCCGGGCAGTGCTCCAGCATGAGCATCGCGGGCGTCGAACTGCTGGCCCGGCTGCTCACCGAACACGACCACCTGCCCGCCGCCCTCGGCGAGCGGGAGCAACGGCTGCGCCCGTTCGTCACCCGCCACCAGAGTGAGGCCATGCGCATGCGGCACTTCTTCATGCCCGCCCACCGCTTCGGGCACGCTGCCCGCCGCACCCTCATCCGCGCGGCCAACACCTTTGTCGGCTCCGCGCCCACCAAGTCCCTTCTGAACTGACCGTCCACACAAGACCGTGGGCGCCGGTGCTCCCTCAGCACCGGCGCCCACTCACCCCTGCCCGAGGCGGTCTTGATGAACTTTCTGTTCAGTTATCAGGGGACGAGGATGAGGCGGATCGGGTCGCCGATCTTGTTCTCCAGCCGGTTGACCGCGTCGGCGGCCTCGGCGAGCGGGATGTGGTCGGTGATGGAGGGGGCCAGGTCGAGACGGCCGACCTCGGCCAGCCTTACCAGCTCGGTAACGGACTCGGGGCTGCCGCCGTAGTGGCCGCGCACCTGCTTGCCCAGGTAGTTGAAGGTCAGGCCCTCGGTGATGGTGAGGGGCCTGGGGCTGATGCCGACCAGGATGAGGACTCCGCCCAGGCCAAGTGCGGCGGCGGCCTGCTCACGGACGGCGGGCACGCCGGCGCAGTCGAAGGCGAAGTCGAGCCCTCGTCCGGCGGTGGCCGCGCGGACCTGGTCGGCGAAGTCGTCGGCGGCCGGGTCCAGGGCGAAGTCCGCGCCGAAGGCCAGGGCGCGTTCGCGGGCGCTGGGCAGCGGGTCGACGGCGATAATCGGCGCGGCGCCGACCAGGCGGGCGAGGCGTACGTTGTGCGCGCCGACTCCGCCCACGCCCCAGACGCCGACGGACTGCGCGGGGCGTACGCCCGCGGTGGTGACGACGGCAGCGTACGGGGTGGAGACCGCGTCGGGGATGATCGCGGCCTGGTCGAAGGGGAGGTTGTCGGGGATGGGGATGAGGGTGTCCTCGCGGGCGAGGGTGTACTGCGCCCAGCCGCCGTCGTAGTCGATCCCGGCGGTGCGCATCTGGGTACAGGGGCGGCTGCGCACGCAGCCGGCGCACTGGCCGCAGGTCTTGCCGGCCTCCAGGGTGACGCGGGTGCCGACGGTCAGGCCGCGCTTGAGGTCGGGGCCGAGAGTGTGGATCACACCGGACACCTCGTGGCCGACGGTGACCGTGTCGGAGGTGGCGAACAGCGGGACGAGGGAGCCATCGATGAGGTGGACGTCCGAGAGGCAGACGCCTGCGGCCTTGACCTCGATGAGGACCTCGCCCGGGCCGGGCACGGGGACGGGAACCTCCTCCACGGCGAACTTCTTGCTGTCCAGGTGGAAGCGTCCTGCGAGCATGGTGTCCATGGTTCTCTGCTTTCTGTGAGCGGCGCGCCCAACGGTTCGGGCCGATGGGTGCCGTCGCGGGTGAGTGGTGTCCGGGAGAGTGCGGGGTGTCAAGACCGCCGCACTCTCCCGGCGTCTGGAGGATCAGGCGAAGACGTCCTGCTGGTAGCGCTCGTCCGCCTCGAGCTGGGCGAGCCACTGCTGGGCGGCCTCGTCGTCGGCGCCGGTCCGCTGGCGGTAGATCGCCGCGAGGGCCTCGCGCACGGCGGGAGCCATGCGGCGGCCGTCACCGCAGACATAGACGTACGCGCCGTCCTGGATGGCCTGCCACACGGTGTCGGCGGCGTTGGCGATGGCGTTCTGGACGAACCGGGCCGGGTGGCCGGTCACCGCGGAGTAGGCGGTGTGGACCTGGGCGATCCCGACCTGCTCCCAGTCCTGCATCTCCTGCCGGTAGAAGTAGTCGTGCTCCGGGTGGCGGCAGCCGACGAAGACCTGGGACAGGCCCACCTCGGTGCCGTTCTCCTGCTGCGAGGCGCGCTCCTCCAGGAATCCGCGCAGCGGCGCGATGCCGGTGCCCGGACCGATGAGGACCAGCGGCGTGGCCGGGTCGGCCGGCGGGGCGAAGGTCGGGGAGGGCACGCGCACGTAGCCGTAGAAGACGTCTCCGGGCTCGAGGCCTGCGATGTAGGACGAGCAGGTGCCGCGGTACTGGCCGTCGCCGGACAGGGCCGGGCCTTCCAGCAGTCCGACGGTCAGGCGCACGTGGCGCGGGTTGGCCAGCGGGGCGGAGGAGATGGAGTAGAACCGCTGGCGGATCGGGCCCATCATGTCCAGGAAGACTGCCAGCGGCAGCTCGACCGCCGGGAAGCGCTCCAGCAGGCCCAGCACGGAGACCCGCTTGCCCAGGATCTCAGTCTGGTAGCGCTCCTCGGATTCGGTGGTGTCGGCCGTGTAGGCCTGCAGCTGCGGCCGGGTCCACGGGCACTCGGTGTGCTCGGCCAGCGTCTGTACCTGGGAGCGGGTGGCCACGTCCTGCAGCTCCAGGAACTCGGTGAGCAGCAGGCCTGCGGTCACGGGGGTGCCCACCGGGAGGTGGGTGCGGCCGCCGGCCTGCAGTTCCAGGCGCAGGACCTGGTCGCGGTCGACGCCGAGGCGGGCGAGGGCGCGGTTGACCAGGGCCGGCTCGTTCTTGGCGAAGACGGCCAGGTGGTTGCCGGTGTCGTAGGTGACGCCCTCGGGGAGCTCGATGGTGATGGACTTCGCGGCCGGGCGCGGCGGCTCGATGCTGAAGTCCCACAGCCCGGTCGCGTCGCTGACGAGTTCCTCGTTGGCGACGACGGTCAGCGAGTAGGCCTGCTCGGAGACGATCGCGGGGCGCACGTCGGCCTCGGTCAGCAGTTGCACCTGGTAGCGCGGGCCGCTGGCCTGGGAGGTGTCGGCCGCGTACTCCTCGGCCAGGGTGGTCCACAGGGTGTCCATCCAGCGGGTGGCCATGCCGTCGAAGTCACCGGCGGCATCCGCGATGCCGCGCTCGATGATGGGGGTGGCGCCGGCCGCCAGCAGGCCTGCCTCGATCCGCTTGGGGAAGCCCTGGTAGGTGGCCACCCACTGGGTGTTTCCGGCACCCAGCAGCGCGAACTGCACGTTGGACAGCGAGCCCTCCGGGAGTCCGGCGGCGAGCATGTCGTCGAAACGCTGCGAGTTGTCCGGGGCCTTGCCGTTGTAGCTGGAGGCCACGACGACGAGCAGGCCCTCGGTGGGCAGGTTGTCACCCAGCTCGTCCAGGCCGACCAAGGTGGTGCCGAACCCGGAGCGCTCGCTGCGGTCGGCGATGGTGCGCGCCAGGTCCTCGCACGAGCCCAGGCTGGAGCCGTAGGCGACGGTCAGGTTCACCCCGACACCACTGACTGCGGCCTGCGCCTGCGTGTCGTCGGTCTGCAGGTCCACTGCGCCGAAGACGGTCCGTTCGTGCTCCCGACGGGACCGCACTTTCAGTTCGAAGCCGCCAGGCTTGCGCGTCAGCGCCTCCTTGACGTCCATCTTGTAGTCGTCAGTGTCGGCGAACTTGAACTTCTGCAGCACCAGTGCGAGCGCCAGACGGGCCTCGGTGAGCGCGAACTGCCGGCCGATGCACGCACGCACGCCGTTACCGAACGGCTTGTAGGCGTGCGGGTGGTGGTTGACCCGGTTCTCCGGCAGCCACCGCTCGATGTCGAACTCCTCCGGCCGGTCCCACGCCTTGGGGTGGGTGTGCAGCGGGCCCTCGAGGAGGTTGACCTGCGTTCCCTTCTTCAGCTCGTAGCAGCCGCCGATGACGGTGTCCTCGATCGGCGACTTGCCGATCAAGGGGATGGGAGCCCACAGGCGCAGGGTCTCCTCCAGGACGCGCGGGATCACGTCCATCTGCATGATCGTGTCGTAGTCCGGGACTGTGTCTCCCGGCAGCAGCCGGTCCACCTCGGCGTAGGCCTGGGCCAGCACCTGCGGATTACGCATCAGCGAGTACGTGGCGAACGACAGCAGACCACTGGTGGTCTCGTGACCGGCGATCAGGAACGTCACCACCTGGTCACGGACGTTGTCGTCGTCCAGCCCCTTGCCGGTCTCCGGGTCGGTGGCCTCCAGCATCAGACCCAGCAGGTCATCCTCAGCGGTGCCCTTCCCCTCACGGCGCTCCTTGATCACACTCTCGACCAGGTCCCGCATAAGCTGGATGTTCGCGCGGTACTTCTTGTCATCGGCCTTGCGCATCTTGGTCATCATCGGCAGCTCCTGCGAGCGCCGAAGCGACTCGACCAGCGCCTCCAGCAGCGCTTTGAGGAAGGGGTGCAGATCCTCCTTGGCGAAGGAGGCGAACCGGTAACCGAACCCCGACAGGGCGATGGTGTCCAGGGTCAGCCGGGTGTAGTCGTCGGTGATGTTGACCGGCTGGCCCTCCTTACGCTCCCACTTGCCCACCAGGTTCTGGGCGATCTCCAGCATCTGCCCGTAGTAGCCCTTCATGGCCCGCTGGCTGAAGGCCGGGAGGAGGACTCGGTGCGCCATGCCCCATTCCTCCTCGTGCTGGTGGGCCGTGAACAGACCGGCTCCCGTGTAGTCCCGGACATGGGCCAGCGGCGTCTTGTCGATCTGCTTGAAGAACCGCGTCTCGTCGCAGACCTCGGCCACCAGGTCCGGGTCCCAGACGAAGACCTGCTCGATGCCGGCGATCTCCAGGCCGTAGAGCCCCTCGGGGAACTGCTTGGACAGCTCGCCGAAGTACTCCACCGGGTTGGTGCTGGGAATCTGCGGCGTGTGGCCGAGGAAGGGGACCTTGCGCGGAGACCGGATGGGTCGCAGGTCGTTCTTGGACTGTGTGGTCATGGCTTGCTCCTTAGGGCAGGGAGGGGATGGGCAAGGGCGCCAATCGATGCCGCGATGCATCACCGAAA
The DNA here is from genome assembly GCF_026342835.1 of Streptomyces sp. NBC_00154. Classification (GTDB taxonomy): domain Bacteria; phylum Actinomycetota; class Actinomycetes; order Streptomycetales; family Streptomycetaceae; genus Streptomyces. The sequence goes on along the minus strand of NZ_JAPEMI010000002.1, from coordinate 1,526,496 downwards.
CATACGTTGTACGAAAGTAGTACCATACGACGTATGGAAAGTCGACTGCAGCCAGCCCTGCGAGGGCGACCGCCACGCCACCACGTGGCCGAGTCACTTCCATACGCTGTACGAAACTGATACCGTAGGGCGTATGGAAAAGGTGAAGCGTCCCCCGCGGGGAACCAGGAAGAGAGAGGTGCCTCTGACCGAGGCCGGGATCTATGCTGCCGCCGTGCAGCTCATCGACGCGGACGGGGTCGATGCGCTCACCATGCGCAAACTCGCGACCGTGCTTGATGCGAACCCGATGTCGCTCTACCACCACGTGCCCAACAAGGACGCCGTACTGCGCGGCGTGGCGAGAATGGTCGGCACCCAGTTCCGCACCGTGACACTGGAGGACGCTCCCTGGCAGGAGCGCATGCGCCTACTCGCCACGGATTTCCGGACGCTGGCGCACCGCCACCCGAAGCTCATGGCCTACTCGTTCAGCCACCAGGCGGACTTCATCCAGCCCGAAGACCCGTTCTGGGTTTCGCTCGCCGCGATCCTGGACGCCGCTGGGGTGCCGCACTCCGAGCTCCCGCAGATCGCCGCTCTCGTATGCGCCGTCATCACCGGTGTCCTCACCGCCGAGCTCAACGGCGCGCTCCACCAATGGTCGAGCCTCAAACCCCCCCTTGTCGGCGACGACGGGCTCACCCACCCGGACCATGACGAGAACCGCATCTTCCGCCTGGCGCTGGACACGATCATCACGGGTCTGGAGAGCCGACTCGCTGCCGCTGGTGACGGCGCCAGGGCGCCGGTCATTGATTTGCAGTCCTGAAGCGTTGCAGCCTGGGGCCGGCCCGTGGTCGGGCCGCCTCAGGCTGCCGCGCCTGAGGAGGCGCCCATCAGATACCGAGATGGCCTTCTTCACGCGGCCGCTGCAGATGCGCGGTGTGCTGCGGCTAGGCCGGGCGACCGCACCATGGGCGGCGATCTGATGGCTACACCGTCGGCGGATCCGCGTGGGCGCTCCACGGGCCCACCCTGCCCCGCGCCACCTCGCGCACAATCTTGCTGCTGGATCGCGCCTGGATGGTGTGCGTGGTCCGTGGTCTCGTGCGGTCCGAGGACCCGCAGCGTCCGGCGGTGGCCAGGGCCTGAACGTTACCGTGCGGCTCGCTCGCACTGCGGACGACGACCCAGCGCATGACGCGGTGGGCCGACCAGCAGACGCGGCAGCGGCCTGGCGCACGGTGCCGCCGGTACGTGTTCACCCCCGGGTCGGCCGGGCCTCCATGTCACCGGGCGTCGGCGGCCCGTAATGACGGGCACTCAACCGGGTCTTCGGCAACTGCAGCCGTCCCCCCGACCTCGCCGATCTCGTCCATGCCCGTTGCCGTCCGGCGAGCGCCTTGACGGAGTTGCGCAGCGTTCGGTCGCCGCAGACTTCGAGCGGCTCGGTACCCGTCACCGCAAGGGTGAGGCGGCGGTGGGCGTCAGCACGGACTCGGCGACGCCGATGATCAGGCTGATGTCGAAGCCCTCCATGTCCGCGCGGAATTCGGGGCTGGACAGGTACGCCCCCAGTCGCTCCTGAACGTCGTCGGCGTCCCGGTAGGAAACAAGGGCGTACAGCTGGAACGTCTCACTACCGGGACCCGTGGGCACCGTCCAGACGCCGTGCGTGGCGATCTTGTGCTTGGCCATACCGGGAATGTGCTCGGCCCAGATGTTCTCGTAGGCGACGAGCGCCTCAGGGCTGCGCAGTGTGTAGACACGAAGCTGGTACTGGGACATGAACACTCAATCCTTCTCTTCTGCGGCGCGGAACAAAGTCCCTCATCCGTAAGCCAGTTGGGAGGCTTCTCTCAGCCTTTCGCGAACAAGTTCGCCAGTTCGAGGTTCCAGTCGATGTGTCCGGACTCAGCACCCCGTGGCACCAGCGCCTCCGTGTGCTCCAGGAAAGTCCTGATGTCCTGCACGGGAACCTCGAGCAAGGCAGCGTCCGCGGGAGACCCCAGGGCGATATACATCGCTTCGTCACCACGACCAACGGCCGGCCAGATCCGAATGTCCCCACTGCCTGCGGAACCTCTCAGGCCATCGGCCAGAAGATCACGCCCCAGGACCCATTCGGCCGGCTCCTCAGTGTCGGTGAAAAAGGCTGCACGGACGACGTAGGGATCGGTGGGCTCGTAACGCAGGCTCATGCACACGGACAGCGAGTAGGTGCACGAGATGACAAGCTGTACGGCCACCCCCTGCATCACGGTCTTCAAAGACTCCATCGCCCTTCACTCCAAGGTGTCTCTACCTCGGCTGCGCGGCTGATCTCATCCCGGCCGTCGTGGTGCCAGCCACGGATCTCGTCCCGGGAGTAGCGCTGCTCGAGCAGGTAGCCGACACCGTGCTCCCGGCGGTAGTCGCCGGCGCTGACGGTCGGGCGCTGGACGTGCGCGGATGCAGAAGCCTCGGCCGACGGGGTGATCCCGGCGCCAAGAACAGCGGCACTCACGAACGCCACAGAGGAAGCGGTGACGGCAGCAACACACCTCGTGAGATTCTTCATGACCTTTCCTTCCCGATTCGTGCGAGCCAGCCCTTCCATACGACGTACGGAAGCACCCTTCCAGATTTACCATACGACGTATGGAACTGTCGAGGCGGCGAAATGGCCCGAACTGTCGACAGCGGCATGGACACGTCGGCGTCCTCGTCCAGACCGCGTCGGCCGCCTGGACGAAATCCGCCCGGCCTTCAAGAAGATGCTCACCCGCCCCGACCATCTCGGGCTCTGCGCAGAGGAGATCAGACACATCGGCGAACAACTTGCCCAGCTACCACAGGCGTTCATCCATCTTTTCCGCATCAACGCGGCCTTCGGACCTGCGGCCACGCCCCGCTCCACACCGCGCCTCGCGCGCGGAGCCAGTCCGTCGCCGGCGCATATCCGACCGAGTTCGCTGTGGCGCAGGATCTACATGATCTCCGGGTATGACTCGGCCATGCACGCGCCGAGCCGCACACCCTCAGCCAGGCGCTATGCGGGATCGTCTACGCCGTGCAGGCGTTCGTCGACGGCTTGGGCGCGCAAGGTCACCGTGGTGCCGGCCAGAGCCGGGCCGAACCAGATCTGCTGCCCGCGCAGGCTCAGGTTCCCCGACGCGGGAACCACCCGCTCCACCTCGATCGCGCCGACCTCACCCTCGGCCATCGGCCAAGCCACGGCCCCCGGCTCGGCCGGAGGCACTGGGGCTTCCGAAGCCGGGACCGCGTCCAGGCGGGCGGGCAGCACCACCGGCAGCGCATCCTGCTCGGACCGCGGCCTGGGCACGAACCGGCTGGCCGGAACAGCCATGTCCAGGGCCTGATGCGGCCGCATCCGGTTGTAGTTCTCCAGCCAGGCATCGACCGCCGCCTGCGCCGTGGTCAGGTCGGCGAACGGGTCGTGGTCGTCGAGGAGTTCGCGCCGCAGGGTCTGATGGAAGCGTTCGATCTTCCCGGTGGTGGTCGGGGACTGTGGCTTCGTGAGGCGGTGCGTGATCTCCACCTCCCCGGCGATCCGGTGCGGACACGAGTCCGGCCGGTGCGACCGATCCGCCAATCCCGGCAGACCCGACTGCTCGTACTTGCGCACCCAGGAGTGCACCGACTGCCTCGACACCCCATACCGGGCCGCGACTTGAGTGACCGGAACCCCTGCGGCAACCTCCATCACCGCGTGATACCGCTGCTCGACCACACTCAACTCCACCAGCACGGCCCCGGCCCACCCTGCACACGTCCGTCAGACGCGCACAGCCAAGCCGAAGCAAGCGGTGTCAAGCATCAGGTGAAGCCACAACGTCAAGCATCAACCGAGACAAGACAGTAGCCGGTGCGCTACGTGAGTAGAAATATTCTCTACGGATTCAAGGGCTCGCTCCGCTCGCGCCTGCCCGATCACCGCGGGATGCTGGCCGCCCTTCTGCCCCTTGGGTCATGGCCCACCACCGCGGGCAACCTCACGCCGAGCCGCCACCGTGATTCGACCTAGAAGAGGAGAACCGTTAGCACCCGTAGGACCACGAGGCGCACGCACACAATGGCGATTTTGGGCCCATACTCTCGCGAGCAATACGCCACAATATGGCCAGAATTGCGAAGTTACCGCCACGCTAAGAAACGACTTCAGAGGTGGCGAGCCACCTCTCTCCGAGGTCCATCTCATGGCTTCCGTTCGGCTGCATGGTTCGCTTCCTCCTTCTCAGCGCAGTTGCTCGGCCAGTCCGACGATGATGCCCTCCGGGCCGCGGAGGTAGCAAAGCAGATAGCTGTCCTCGAACCGGGCGATCTCGCCGACGAGTTCGGCGCCGTGAGGGCGCAGGCGGGCAACGGTGTCCTCGATGTCGTCGACGGCGAACATGACGCGGTGCGTGCCCAGAATGTTGTGCGGCCGGTTGCGCGGCCCGGCGCTGATCACCGCGGGGCTGCGGTACTTCGCCAGCTCGAGCCGGCTGCGATGGTCCGGACCATCGCGATGTCACAGCGGACGCCGTCGAGTCCGGTGCACTGGTCGGCGAAGAGGCCCTCGACCTCCCCTCTGCCCTCCAGCTCCATACCGAGTTCCACGAAGAACGCGATGGCGGCATCCATGTCCTCGACGACAATGCCGACGTTGTCCATCCGCTGAATCGCCATGCTGGCTTCTCCTTCTTCCTCGTGCGGCCGGTGGTGGCCGCTGATGCCCCTGGGACGGAGCCGGTGGCACGTTCTCGACATCCCCAGACCGCCGAACTCCGAAAAATCTGGATCGCGCCTCAGGTGAGATTCATCCGGATGTACCAACCCACCGCCAACACGATGAGAATGGCTCCCACGAAGGCCCACGCCGTGGTTGCTGTGCTGTGCGAGGTATAGATCAGAGCAAGCATGCTCAGCCAGACACCCGGCAGGAGCGGCCGTAGCCAGTGGACGTTGGCGCCCCCTGTCGAATACGTGCCGAAGGCGCCGATCTATCGCGCTCGGCGTCCGTGGAGCACCAGGTCAGGAGGGATGCGCAGACGATCACCCCAGGCGCCTTCTAAGCGCTTGGCCGCAGGTTCGAGTCCTGCCGGGGGCACACAGTCCGCACCAAGCCAGGCCCTCCCTCGGGAGGGCCTTTTCGGCAGGTCACCGCACCGTAGCGAGGGCCGCGTTGCGAACGCATAAGCGCCGGACCGACCCCAGGTCACAGTGGGGAAGGTCCGGCACTGTCCGGCTGTCACCGGCGTTCTGCGGGTGGCTGCGGTGGATACACGGTGGCGCTCCCAGGTCGACGAGCTCACGGGGGTCTACAAGAACACCTCGCGCGGAAGCGTCGCTCTGGAGTGCCGGCCGGATCGTGGCGAGCGTCGTGGGCTCCCATCCCGACCACCTTCGACCCAGGCAGAGCCGAGCAGCCGCGGCCCAGGGCGTCAAGGTCGTTCGTACAGTGGCGCGCTCCACCTTGACGCCCTGAACCACGCCCGCTCCACGGTGTATGGGCCGAAGGCGGACGGGATGGAAGCGGGGGTGGGTTGAGGTGGAGGAATCTGCGCAGGCCGCGCTCACCCCATCGACCTAGCGGGTTGAGTCGGGAGTGCGCTGCGAGGCGGCCAGGACCCAGGCGGCAAAGGCTTCGACTCCGTCTACGACTGCCTCGAAGCGCGGGGAGTGGAAAATGTCGAACGCGTGCTGCCCACTGGGCAGTTCGGCGTAGACGACGGTGCTGTCCGAGGTGCGGCGCAGTTGGTCGACGAAGTTCCGGGCGCCCTCGATCGTCGCCAGCGCGTCCTTGGTGCCGTGGGCGATGAGGAACGGCGGCGCACCGGGGTGGATGTATCCCTGTGGCTGGAGCGGGGGCGGCGGCTCGTCCGGCGCATCGCCGAAGTAGTGGCCGTAGTAGCCGTAGAGGCAGATCGCCGCGGTGACCGAGGTGTCGACCGACTCGAATCCGGGCTGGAACACCGGGTCGTTCGGCGTGAGCGCGCACAGGGCCGCCAGGTTGGAGCCGGCGGAGCTGCCCGCCACGAACAGCCTCGACGGATCGGCGCCGTACTCGGGGGCGTGCTCGCGGACCCAGGCGATGACCTTCTTGGCGTCGATCTGGTGGCCAGGGAAGGTGGTCTGGGGCCGCAGCCGGTAGTTGGCGCTGATGCACACCCACCCCTGGCTGGCGAGCCGGTAAAGCAGGGGCCGTGCCTCGCGGTTCTTCGCTCCGCTGGTGTAGTGGCCGCCGTGGAAGTAGATCAGGACCGGCGCGTTCTGCGGTGTGTCGCGGCGGCGGTAGATGTCGAGGAGATTCCGGCGGCCGGCGTCCCCGTAGCTGATGTTGGGGATCCGCTGCACGTCACGCCGCCGCATCAGGCCGGGCAGCAGCAGGATGCGGGCCCAGGGCCGGTGGCGGCGCAGCGGTACGTGCACACGATCCCGCCAGCCGGTCCCGAGGCCCTGCTCAAGAGCCCGCCCGACCACCCGATCCGTGCGCAGGCCCCGCCAGGCGGAGACAGCAAGGCCGACGGTGACGACGGCGGCCACTGCGGCCGTCACCTTGGCGCCCGGTGACTCCAGATCACCCTCGGCGGCGGCCAGTGCCGTGGAGGCCACCAAGACATAGATGCCCACGAACGGCACCTCGTTGAGGCCCAGGCCGAACCAGAAGCTCATGGTCGCCAGTGGCCGGGGCCGGCGTGGCGCGACAACGGCGAAGAAGGTGCACCAGGCGAAGAGCGCGGTCGTCGCCACGTATCCCATCGGCATGTCCATGAAGGTACCACCGTCAACTCTGGGCAATTTCTTGGGATTTCCCCGCCCAGCCCCGCCGCCGCAGGTCACTCACTCGTGAAAATCCAACGAACCCGGTTCAACATCAGCGCACACACGCGTACTCGGCGCCGATGGGAGGGCGTGCCGTGCGAGTGCGGCTGGATCTGATCCGGCCTCCCCGGTCCGGCCGCTGAGCCGGACAGTAGCCGGACAGCAGGTTGACCCAGGTGGCCCTCGGATCGCATCCGGGGGGCCACCCGTCCGGGTACTCCACCCGTTCGGAAGGAGATGCAGGGCAAGCTCTGATGGGACACCCGCTCAGGGGGTGCCGCTGTCCTGCTGATTACCGCCCGTGCGATGGCTCACCATAATCACGATGAGGCCGGTCAGCAGCAGCACGCCGCCGCTCAGCGACCCCCGCTGGCGGGTGTCAGGGTCGCTGAGCACCCAGAAGCAGACCTGTTGCCAGCCCAGGGCGAAGGCAGCCACCAACTGGCCCCACCCGTAGAGGCGAGGGCGGTGGAACGTCCGCCGGTTCGCGGGGAGCACCCAGCCACGCGTAATCCCCGCTAAGCCCGAGGCGGCGATGAGCAACGCCAGCAGAACAACAGGTATGGCAACGTAGAGCTTCATGGTCCCTCCCTGCGCGCCGGAACCGCGCCGGACACCGGCGTGATCATGGCACCCGCCGCGCTGCGCATCCACGCGCTTCCCCGCAACCCTCGTGATCGGCCGGACAGTCCTAGCGATCCGGGCCGTGCCCGTTGCATGCCCGGTCCAACGGGAAGCGGCGGGGACTCACGGGGAAGCTCGGCCAGAGTTCAGTTACGGCCAACGTCAGACGCGTCCCAGGTCAGCCAGCGTCCGCATCCCAGGTCTTCCAAACTAGGGTGTTAGGCAGGGGACCTTGGAGCCAGGCAGAGGGGACGTAGTGGTTGAATCGCTCATCAGCAGCCTGGAGTGCCAGGTGTGCTCGAATGGCCTGATCGTCTTCAGTGCCGACGTCGAAGCGGATCGTGTCCTGCTGGAGTGCGAGGAGTGCATGACCGGCCGGTGGCAGCCAGACGAGGAGCTGCACTTCCTCACGACAGACATGCTCACTCGGCCTGCAACCTACGACGAGATCCGGGCGATGGGCTGGAGCCTGCTCATCCAGGCGTCATGAGGCAAGGCTGGGGCCGGTATGGCTGTCTCTGACCACTCTGCGTAGAGCTGCGGATCTGGCCGTGCCACAACCGCGCCAGATCGGGCGGGGACTCACGGGGAACTGCGGCTGCCGGCGGTGGCCGAAGCCAGTAACCGCCGAAGTCGGCATCCCACAGGTCAGACCCCCACTCGCCCCACCACGCTCCTAAAGCGGGTGTCGCAGGTTCGAATCCTGCCGGGGGCACCAGGCAAAAGGCCCCGGACCAGGGAACAGCTCCGCCGTTTCCTGTTCTGAGCACAGCGTTACAGCAGCTCGCTATCGCCCCCCAGCAGCACGGTCGTGGAGCGTGGCTCTATTCACGAGTAGTGCCGTCAGTTGTTCACGGGTTTGGGAGGCACCCAGATCCACGGTCGGGTGATGTTCACGAGTTTTGACAGCACTCGGGTACTTGCCAGGACAGCATCGGGGTGCTTCTGGTGAAAGGTCCTGGTCATGCCGCAGATGTCCAAGGTCGAGCTGTACGCGGCGATCCGGCGTGATCACCGTGCCGGCATGAAGATGCGCGAGCTTGAGCGCAAGTACAACGTGTCGTGGCGGACGGTCAAGAAGGCTGTGGACTCCGTCTGGCCGGAACCTCGGAAGAAGCTGCCGCCTCGGCCAACTGCGCTGGATCCGTACAAGCCGGTGATCGACGACATACTGCGGACGGATCTCGACGCACCGCGCAAGCAGCACCATACGATCACGCGGATCTTCCACCGGCTCGTCGAGGAGCATGGCGCCGATGTGTCCTACCAGATGGTCCGGCGCTATGTCTCCGACCGGAAGCCGGAAATCCTCGCGGCCTCGGGCAAAGCCCTGGTGGAAGCGTTCGTGCCGCAGACCCACCTTCCGGACCACGAGGCGGAGGTCGACTTCGGCGACGTGACCGTGCGCCTGGCCGGCGAGCTGGTGACCTGCTATTTGTTCTCGCTCCGCCTGTCCTACTCGGGCAAGGCCGTCCACCGGGTCTTCGCCTCCTGCGGCCAGGAAGCCTTCTTCGAAGGGCACGTGCACGCGCTTCGTACGCTGGGTGGTGTCCCGCGAAGCAAGATCCGCTACGACAACCTGAAGTCGGCCGTCGCCCAGGTGCTGGGGTTGAACCGGGCCCGGGTGGAGACCGACCGGTGGATCGCCTTCCGCTCGCACTTCAACATCGAGAGCTTCTACTGCCGCCCGGGCATCGAAGGAGCCCACGAAAAGGGCGGCGTCGAAGGGATGATCGGCTACTTCCGCCGCAACCACTTCACGCCGGTCCCGGAAGTCGACTCCCTCGCCGAGCTGAACGAGATGGTCGACCAGTGGGATCTGCACGACGGGCATCGGAGGATCGGTTCACGGCCGCGGACCGTCGACGAATACTTCGCCGTCGAACAGCCGCTGCTGATGCCGCTGCCGGAAGAGCCGTTCGAGACCGGCCGACTGTTCACGCCGCGCGTCGACCGCTACAGCCAGATCGCCGTCCGGACCAACCGCTACTCGGTCCCGACTCGCCTCATCGGCAAGCGGGTGCGTGTCGTCCTGCACGCCTCTCACCTGGTGGTTTATGACAGGAACGTCGAGGTGGCCCGCCACGAGAGGCTGATCGCGAAGGGCAGCTGCCGTCTGGACCTAGACCATTACCTTGAAGTCCTCATCCGCAAGCCCGGCGCCTTCCCCGGTGCCACGGCTCTGGAACAGGCCCGGTCAGCGGGCAGGTTCACCCCGGTCCACAACGCTTGGTGGGCTCAGGCCCGCAAGATCCACGGCGAACGGGACGGCACCCGGGCGCTGATCGAGGTCCTGCTGCTGAACCGGCACCTCGCCCACGAGCACGTGGTAGCGGGCCTGGCCACCGCACTGCGGGCCGGCGCTCTGACCGCCGACGCCGTTGCGCTGGAGGCCCGCAAAGCCGCCCAGGCGGAGGACGAGCCAACCGTCGGTGCAGCCGTCCCGACGCTTCCCGGGACGCCAGCGACGGTCACGTCGCTGCACGAGTGGCGCCTCGCGCACCTCGCGCCGGACACCAGACCACTGCCGTCGGTGACCCCCTATGACCAACTGCTCAGACGCCGTCGCAACAGCGGCAGCGACCACCATGAGGGAGAAGCACAGTGACCCTGCCCCGCCAGCGAGGCTTGACCGAGCAGGCCGCCGACGCCGCCATCGACACCGCCTGCCGCCTGCTGCGGCTGCCGTCGATCCGCAACGAGTTCACCGACATCGCCGACAGGGCGGTCAAGGACCAGATGACCTACCGCGGCTTCCTCGCCGAACTGCTGATGACCGAGTGCGACGACCGGGCTCGTCGACGGTCGGAACGGCGGATCAAGGCCGCCGGCTTCCCACAGGAGAAATCGCTGCGGGCCTTCGACTTCGACGCCAACCCGAACATCGACGCCGCCACCGTCCACACCCTTGCCAGCTGCGAATAGATCAAGAAGAGTCAGCCGCTCTGTCTGATCGGCGACTCCGGCACCGGCAAGTCCCACATGCTGATCGCCCTGGGCACCGAGGCGGCGATGAAGGGCTACCGAGTTCGCTACACGCTCGCCACGAAGCTGGTGAACGAGCTTGTCGAGGCCGCCGACGAGAAGCAGCTCAACAAGACCATCGCCCGCTACGGTCGCGTTGACCTGCTCTGCATTGATGAGCTCGGCTACATGGAGCTGGACCGCCACGGCGCCGAACTGCTCTTCCAGGTGCTGACCGAACGGGAGGAGAAGAACAGCGTCGCCATCGCCTCCAACGAGTCGTTCGGCGGATGGACAAAGACCTTCACCGATCCCCGTCTCTGCGCGGCCATCGTCGACCGGCTCACCTTCAACGGCACCATCATCGAGACCGGTACCGACTCCTACCGCCTGGCCAGCACCCGAGCCCGAGCCGAACGCGCAGAAGCGGTCTGACCAACCCGCTCTACCGCCTGGCGGACAACTGTTGAAGGCCGGCCAAGCCGAGGTCATCCGAGCAGGGCACCCTCTGCAACCCGGGGACGCGAGTCCAGATGAGCCGCGATGCGCGTGATCGTGCGGGCATTGTCCTCGAACAGATGCGCCTGCATGCCCGCCGCCTGGGCGGCCTCAACGTTGACTGCGAAGTCGTCGATGAAGAGACAGCTCTCCGGCTGCACCCCCAGACTGGCGCATACGGCCTCGAAGGCACGTGGGTCTGGCTTCTCGATGCCGATCTCGTGCGAGTAGACGATCTGCTCGACCAATTCGTCGAAGTGGTACAGCGCCGTCTCTCTCTCCCGGGCACCGACGAAGCTGTTACTCAGGATGCCCAGCCTGCACTTCCCCTGGAGCCCCCGCACATAAGCGATGAGTTCCTCGTTCGGTGTCCCCAGGTATTCCGTCCAGATATCAGCCATGAAGGCTTCGACTTGGGGTGCGTTGAGCCCCAAGCGTGCTGCCACCTGCTTGTGAACCTCTCGTTCGCTGATGCTCCCGACGCTCCCGGCTTGCCACACATCGTGCATCCGCTCATGCACAGTGCCAGGCGGCAGCTCCAGCCGCTCTTCCCACCGTTGCACCCACCCAGTTTCCGGCGTGATCTCCAACACGCCGCCGATATCGAGAATGACGCAGGTCGCGGTCACACAATCTCCCCCTCTTCATCCTGGCTGGCGAGCGCACACCGCCCGCTCATGTGATCTATGGAGACACTGTCGCCGTTCCCCCTGGGGCAAGGTCAAGCGATCTTGGAACCCTGTGACAGCTTTGTCGCGGAGCCGTCGACGTGACTCGGCTGCATCAGCGGGTGCCTTCAAAACTCGTGACGATCCGGGGAGCCCTGGGCCTGATGCTGACGTCATAACTCGTCAACAAACGCTGCCGCAAGAAGTGATCGAAGCCATGGAGCGTCAAGAAAGCGCCTGCTCGGTCCAGATGGTCTTGCCGCGTCCGGTGTGGCGGGTGCCCCAGTGCTGGGTCAGTTGCGCGACCAGGTACAGGCCGCGACCGCCTTCGTCGTCGTCCTCCGCGTGTCGCAGCTGGGGGGCGGTGTTGCTGTTGTCGGAGACCTCGCAGATCAGCGCGCGGTCGTTGATCAGCCGGAGCTCTGCCGGCCCCGTGGAGTAGCGGACGGCGTTGGTGACCAGTTCGCTGGCGATCAGTTCGGTGCTGAAAGTGAGGTCGTCGAGGTTCCAGTCGATGAGCTGGCCGGCGACCAGACGGCGGGCTGCTGCGGCGCTCTCGGGTTCGTGGGGCAGCGTCCAGGAGGCCACCTGATCTGGGCCGAGTGAGCGGGTGCGGGCCAGCAGGAGCAGGGCGTCGTCGGCGGGGTTGTCGGGGAGCAATGAGTTCATCAGCGCGTCGCACATGTCCTGCAGGCGGCCGGTCAGGCCCGTGGGTGTGCTGAAGGCGTTCTGGAAGGCAGGAAGCTGGTCCTGATCGGTGTCCTGCAGGAGTTCCGCGTTGTGGAGAGTGAGGATGCTGCCCTCGGGCAGGTCCACGCTGGTGGACCGGTAGGAGGCCACGCCGCGACCCAGGTTCGGCCCCGCCGGGACGTCGATGACGTGGATGCTGCCGTCGGGGAGGGCCAGGACGGGCGCAGGATGTCCCGCCCGGGACAGGGTGCAGGTGCGGGTGACCGGGTCGTAGATCACAAAGAGGCAGGTCGCCGTCAGCTCCGACTGGTCGGAGTTCTCGACGGGCGGGTGTTCGCGGGCGAGCTGCTCGGTCAGGGCGTGGAGGTTTTCGAGGAGTTCGTCGGCCTGCAGGTCCATCGCGGCCAGGGCGCTGATTGCCGTGCGCAGCCGGCCCATCGTGGTCACGGTATGCAGGCCGTGGCCGGATACATCGCCCGCGACGAGCGCGATACGTGCACCGGAGAGTGGGATGACGTCGTACCAAACGCCGCTGGAGGTCACAGGCAGGAAGGTGAACGTGGTCTCCGCGGCGGTCTGCGAGGGCAGCCGGTCGGGCACCAGGGCCCGCTGGGTGAGGCGGGCGATCGTGCGCTCACGGGTGTAGCGGCGGGCGTTGTCGACGCACACCGCGGCCCGGGCCACCACATCGGTGGCGACGCCGAGGTCGGCGTCGTCGAAGGGCAGTGATCCGGGGCCCCGGTAGAAGCCCGCCATGCCGAGCACCACGCCGCGCGCGGCCATCGGAACGGCCATCAGCGAGTGCACACCTGCCTCACGCACCTTCTTGGCGAGCTCCGGATGTCGGACCAGCCACGGGTCGTCGGCCTTCAGCTGCCGGACGAGCCGGGGCCTCAGATCGCTCAGGGCCTGCGCGTACGGGGTGCCCCGGGCAATCACCCACACACCCCCGATCTCGTACGCGCTTCGCACCGCCGATTCGTATGCCACCTGGAACCCCGCCCGGCGCACGGTGACCGGGTCGACCAACGGTCCCGGGCGCGGCGCCTCACCCTGCAGCACGGAATCGAGAACATCGACCGACACCGCGTCGGCCAGCTCGCCCACAGTGACGTCGGCGAGTTCCTGCGCCGTGCGGAACACATCCAGGCTGCTCCCGATCCGCTCACCGGCCCGGTACAGCAGCTGCAGGCGCTGCTCGGCGCGATCCCGCTCGGTGATGTCCACCACCGTGCCGGCCACCCCCAGCGTGCGGCCTTCGGCGTCCTGGAGACGGAACGCCGAGATCGACAGCACCTTCTCCACGCCGCCGAGGACGGCCAGACGGCCCCGGTACCGGAAATCGGTCACCGCCTCGCCCGTCTCCAGCACCGTGCGCAGCATGCTCTCCACATCGTCCGCGGCGAATCCCAGCTCGCGCCAGGTCCGGCCGACCGCGTCACTCATGTCGAGGCCCTGGACGCCGAGGGCGGCAGAGTTGAAGCGCACGATCCGCAGCTCCGGATCCAGAACCTGCAGGCCGATCGGCGGCTGAGTGAACAGCGCGTGCAGCACCGCCGCATCGAAACCAGGGTCCATGCCGATGACAGCCTCCTTCGCGTGATGACAGCCAGCATCAACGCCACACCGCCCCCCAGCGCGGCGACACCACCGCCCGGGTGCCCGACGTCACCCCACCACCCGTCCCGAGTGTCCGGGAACGAACGTTCGTGAGACGCGAAGATCCATCTGACCTTCGTGCCTCTCTACAACATCGGACGAACAATGCTTCGGAGCCGCCGGAGGTCAGTCCGGCACGATGAGCCCAGGTAGCGGCATCTGACATCCATGCTTGACATCAACAAGTGAGGACGCCGCTGGACGTGAGCGGTACCCCTCGTCCCCGCCGGGCCGGGATAGGAGCCCACTTGCAGGCTGGGATCGGGTCCGTGATCGAACTTACAAGGCAGATGTCGCTCCGGTTGGCTGGAGCGAAACGTGTACAGCAGCCAATGATGGCCTGCTCAATTCCCTCGTACCCGGTGTACAGACTCCAAGATCTCGGCCCACGGAAGCTCTCGATCTGCCAGGCCCCGACGCGGTTCGTCCAGTGGCCAGACGTCAGCCCCGTAGACCAGCTCCACGCCTGCCTTTCGTAGAGTTTCGATGTGTCCATCCCATGCCGGATGCCGCGCATGTGCCGCGTTGATCCGAGGGAACACCACTACCGGGACGTCGATAGTGCCCAGCGCTTCGCCCACTTGTGTCAGGGCTTGGTTGTCGGCGATGCCCGTTGCGAGCTTGGCGACGTAGTTCGCACTTGCTGGGGCGACGACGTAGCAGTCGGCGACAGGGTGCGGGCGAGGCTCAGTCGGCAGGCGGGGCTTATCTCGCACCGGAAGGCCGGTCAGTGTCTCCAAACGATTTACATCGCCGTTCGCCCTCAGCCATCGGCCGGCATTCGGCGTCAGGGTCACGGCTACCTGCCAGCCGAGGGCGATGGCTGGCTCCACCAGTCCGGTGCGCAGCGTCTCGATTCCATCAGCTGCCGTGCCCACGACTGCCAGCACTCCGCGACTGCCTACGCTCACTGTTCCACCGCCCCGTATCGGTCCACCCCAAGGCCAGCAGTACAGCAGAGAAGTTCAGCAACCGTGCCGACTACCAACTGTCGGCGTAGACCCGCATCTGCGCAGGGGGGTACAAGCGAAGGTGCTCAGCTCCCATGGCCGAGACGAGGTGGTCGGCGTAATCGGGAGGCGATACGGGCGCGGGATGCGGAACACTTCGCCGGGTGATCGTGATGCAGCCCGTCCTGGAGATATACGCACCTGACGGCTTCGACCTCTGGCCTGTCGCCGAGATCAAGTCGTTCGGCTTCCTGCCTCTCAGCGGTCAGCTCTCACCCGCTGAGGTCGGGACGGCGGTGATGCGCATCGCCAGCTGCAATGACATCGACCCCGACGGCGATCGTCCACCTCGGCCGGCCGCCGCACTTGACTCGTTCCTTCACGGTCTGCTGACCTTCGACAACCTCTTCGCGGCCGGCGGCCTGCGGGTCACCGACAAGTCCACAGGCGTCGCCTTCCTGCCCGGTTGCTGCGATGGGCTGGAGGACTGGCGCGACTGGCACCAGTTCGTCGACGACGGCAGCCTGCTCGGATTCGGCCACGACCCCGTGTCACCGGTTGCGGAGCGCTTCGGCGACACCGTCCGGCTCACTGTCAACGCCGAGCGGAGCGACAGTCCGGTGATCGAGCTGTGCGTAACCGAGCTCCGCCACCTACTCACCGGCGCCGAGCGCGACCTGTCCGACTTCCTCACGTTGGCAACCGACTGGTCCTCCAGGCACCTGCCTGGCCAATGCACTTCCGTCACAGCCGCTCTCGCCCGCGTTCTCGACCTTCCCGCGCCGGCCATAACGCCGGAGCCGTAGGTGATGAAACGGGGAGACAGTATTACATGCGGCACTGACAGGACGGTCAGGGTCGTTCGGATACCGCAGGACAACGACACGGTTTGGGCGCCGCGTCGAATGCGTGTCGAGACTCTTCGACCAGGACTCGGTATGCGCCACGACTACGCAGCTCAGATGCCTAGTAAGGGAGAATCGACACTGCGCGTTCTAAGCGCTCGGGAGGTGCCGGAGGTACAAGGCCGGGCGTAGGGGCAACTCGACCTGCGCGGACCGGTCACGAGAAGCCGCCTCTCACCTCCGGCGGTCCAGCAAGCGCGGTCCGTCGCTTGCGCGAAATGCGGCCCTCATGAGCCCAGTGTGGGATGGCTGTCTGGGGCAAGGTCCACTCCGAGATCGCCTCACATCGCAGTCAACGGCTCACCGTTGGCGCGGGACTCCTGCATCTCTTCGACGAGGCTGTCGGGAAGCTGAAAGGCGAGTTGTGCGTTGACCTCACGACCGACGATCACCTCGACTAAGGGCTGTCCCGTAACACGCGTGACTGTCGAGGTGTCAGTTCTGGGCTATGGACTGCAGGTTGCCTCGGATGAATGATCTGGAGATGCCCATGGACGGGCCACTCTCCGAAGCTGACCTTGATGCGATGGGCAAGCGGACTACGGCCGCATCGCCGGGACCTTGGGTTCCCTGGCTGGAGACGCGCGGAGCGACAGGCGGGGAGAGCTTCATCCAGGTGGGTCCTGGCCATGCCGAGCAAGATGATGAGATCCACGTCCACCGGATCGTCGGCGCTCGGCAAGTCCTCAGCCCGGACCGGCAACTGGACGCGGACCTCGACTTCATCGCATGGGCACGTCAGGATATAGCCCGCCTGATCGCCGAAGTGAGGCGATTGCGGGCCGTGCTCGTGGAGAGCGACTCGCCGGACAGACATGCATCAGGCGCTCGTGGTGAGACCCTCGCCGCGTGCCTCACGTGATCACTGCAGCGGAACCATCCTGGATGGGCCCCTTCAGTGGGCTGAGTCCGCGCTCCTTCAGCAGACTGGTGAACGCGCTCCGGCGTGAAGGCGTCGACGATGCCCGCACGGGCCGGCCCTGGGCCCTTCCCCTGGCCGACCGGGTGCTACTACTCACCGCGTACTGGCGAACGAACCTGACGCTGCGCCAACTTGCCCCCTTCGAAATCGGCAGCGGACCGCATCGTTGCCACCTTGGCCCACTCCTCGCGATGCGACCGCGCCAGCGGTTCCGCAAGGACACTGTGCTGATCGTGGACGGCACCCTGGTGCCCACCCACGATCACACGTTGGCCGAGCAGTCGAAGAACCACCGCTATTCCACGGCCCATCAGGTCGTCATCGACGCCGACACCCGCCTGGTCGTCGTGGTCGGCCGGCCCTTGCCCGGCAACCGACACGACCCCCGCGGATGAGAAGAGTCCGGTGCCAAGGCCGCCGTCGGCAACACCTTGACCATCGCCGACGGCGGCTACCAAGGCACCGAACTGGTCATCCCGCGCCGCCGCCGCAAGGGCGAAGAACTCCCGGCCTGGAAGGGAGACCACAACTGGTCGGACAAACAGGTCCGCGCTCGCGTCGAGCACACCTTCGCCCGCATGAAGGGCTGGAAGATCCTGCGTGACTGCCGACTGAAAGGCGACCGGGTTCACCACGCCATGCTCGGCATCGCCCGCCTGCACAACCGCACCCTCGCCGGATAGGAGACATAACAGCCGGTCTCGCTTCCCCCGACTCCAAGATCATTATGGGGCAAACCTTAGTCGCCCTGGAGGTGGAGTTCCAGGCTCGCGGCCTCCGCGCAACGCTCTGCAAGCTCGCGGATCTTCTGCAGAATGTCCCGCTCCCGCTGCCTCTTCACCAGATCACAGGTGGCGTCGACCTCGGAGATGAACTGAGGCATGTCCACCGACGTAAGGATCTGGGTGCGATACGGGTCCACCCGGTTGAGCATCGGCAGACTGCTGTTCACGCACAGACCGGAGAACAGGTCCGCCCCGTCCTGTACGAATTCCACCGTGGTCAGCCGACGCTTCTTGGGGCTCGTCCCCCGATGCGTCACCTGCATCAGCACTACGTCAACACCCATTCCTCGTGCTCCTTCCAGGATCCCGGACACTTGCCCAGGGGTCAGGAGTGGGCACCAGGGTTCCGTCCACGATCAGGACGGCATCCGCCCTGGTCACACCAAGATCGTCTCACTCGTGACCAGTGGTTACGGGACAACCCTTAGCTACGTTTTCCCACCGTTTCCCCAGTCACCTATTTGAACCAGCCAAGTTCTATCAATACTTGCAGGTCAGCCAGGAGAGACAATGACAGCCGGAGCCGATTGCGAGTGACCTCGGGAACAAGTCCTACGCGGCCCTGTCCCGCGCCGCTGCCGCGGCCACGCGCTCGACCACTGGCCGCCAGCAGTCCAGACCCGGCACGCGCAGGCCCACGACTTTGCCGGCATCGTCGGCGCGGCGCAGCGCGATGGCCGCCGTGGCGTCGGGGTCTGCCTCGAAGACGGCGGCTTCCTCCGACGTCATGACTCCGCCCTGGCAGCCGAGGGTGCGGGCACTCTCCAGCGAAAGCACGAGGTGCGCGTCGGTGGCGGCCAAGTAGCGCTTGGCCGGGATGTGGAGGGCGACCAGGCGGGCGACCCGGGCCCCGAGGAGACCGACGACGGCCGCCGCAGCGTGCTCCCCGTGACCGGCCTCGTCGCCGGGCAGGAGGTGGTGGCCGATGTCGTGGACGAGCCCGGCAACCTGCAGCTCCTCATCGTCGGGGTGGCGCTCGGCGAGAACCACCGCAACCTGCAGGCCATGGTCGAGGATGGCCACCGGGTCGCCCGAGCGGTCCGGGGTGTCCCAGGCATCCTCGCAGTCGACCAGCAGTGCCATGAGCTCGTCCACGGACGACAGCCGCTCTCCGTTCATGCCCGCACGCTGCCGAAGTCGCCCGTACGCCGGGTGTACGCACGGCGTACTCCACGGGGCCGGTCGGCCAAAGAAACCCGAAGTGAACCGCCGCCCCTGGCTGCTTCACCACGCGCCCGCCTCCCCACGTCAGATCCTCGAAGACCTCGCCGAAGCCATGGTCATGCCACAGATCTCGGAGATCGAGCCAACATCCGCGCCCCCTGCGCCAGACAGGCGCGACCGTCAGTCCCGGCAGTCAGGGTGCAGACCAAAGCCACCCGGGGGCCGGCTTGCGCGTAGCGGGTCTGGCGATGGTCTTCAAAGCTCATCGAGTCCGCGCAGGAGCGCCGGCGAGCCGAAAATGAGCCGCGCGTGGTCGCGCCGGTGCGGGCCGGTGCCCGCTTCGAGGCGTCCTGGTCGAGTGTCCGGAAGCCGCGACAGCCTGATCACACGTCAGATCATCAGGTAGCGTGCGGGGTTATGGGTGAGCTGATTTTGATCAGGCACGGCGAGACCGAATGGAGCCGGTCGGGTCAGCACGCCGGCCGCACCGACATCCCGCTGACTGACGCAGGTGTGGCCGCGGCCAGGGCGCTGACTCCGGTGCTGGCCCGCCGCCACCTGGTCGCTGCGTTCAGCAGCCCGCTGAGCCGCGCCATGCAGACAGCCGAACTGGTGGGCCTGACCGACGTCAAGCCCGATCCTGACCTGATGGAGTGGGACTACGGCGGCTACGAGGGCATGACCGCGGCGCAGATCCGGGAGACGCGGCCGGGCTGGGAGTTGTGGCGGGACGGCGTTGTTCCCGGTGACGCCGGCTCTCCTGGCGAGCAGCTTCAGCAGGTGGCTGCGCGCACGGACGCGGTGCTCGACCGGATCCAGCCGCTGCTGAAGGGCGGCAACGTCGCCCTTGTCGCGCACGGTCACCTCCAGCGCGTACTCACCGCGCGCTGGCTCGGCCTCGACGCGTCCGCCGGCCGGCTGTTCCGCCACCCGGGTCCGGGCACGCTCAGCGCCCTGGGCACCGAGCATGGGCGGCCGGTCATCTCCGCCTGGAACGTCCTGTAGCGGCAGCCCGGCAGATACCTGCTTGACACCACCGGCGCAGCCCACCGCAAACTGCAATTGAGCGTTGTCCATGCGGAAGGCCCCAGCCAGATGCAGGACGCGTCGCAGGCGCCGTCCGGTGCCCCGGTCCCCCACTTCGGCGCAGTGCTGGACTGGCTACACGCGATCGACAACGGAACGGAAACACCGCAGCACACCGAGAAGGCGGGCAGAGCCGAAGGCGACGCACACTCGAAGCTTCTGGACTTCCTCTACGCAGCGTCGGACACCGTGACCCCGGACCTTCCAGCCCGCACGCACTCAGTCCTGCCGTTGGCCCTGCTGACCGGTCAGGGCGCGCTCTGATCGGTGGCGACGGCGCCCTACTCGCTCGACGTGTCGGCGTGCAGTGCGCGGTACGTCTGCGCCACGGCCGGGTGAGCCCCGGCCCGCGGCGCGCGCCTTACCGAACGGGCGGCGGGCGGGCGCAGTCAACGGCGCCTGCGCGGACGGACGGTGGCCAACCGCTCGCGGACGGACCAGCAGTGGCCTGCTGCCCGGACCGGGCCTGCGGTCACTCGCCCGCGGCCACCGCTTTGAGTTCGTCGAGCGATTCCCGAAAGAAGTCCGCCAGGGTGCGTTCCCCGCTGTCGCCGACCCAGCGCTCGAACCCGACCTTGAAGACGGCGATACCCGCCTCCGCGGTAAGGCTCGCGGCCGGGTCCTTGACGCCGCGCCGACGCAACGTGGCGGCGAGCGCCGCGGACAGCGACGCGAGCTTGATCAGCTCGCGCTCATGCAACTCCGCGTTCGCCATGATGACGGCCTGGCGCTGCCGGGCGAACTCGTGACGCTCCAGGAAGAAGGCGGCGACGGTCTCCAGCGTCGAGGCCATCGCGTCGATCGGCGTGGCGGAGTCCGGAGTGCCGGCGAGGGTGTCCACGAAGATCTCCTCCAGCGCGTGCGAACCCCCGAACAGCACCTCGCGCTTGTCGGCGTAGTGCCGGAAGAACGTCCGCTCGGTGAGCCCGGCGCGTTTGGCGATCTGCGCGGCGGTGGTCTGCTCGAACCCGCGCTCGCTGTAGAGGTCCAGCGCTGCCTGCTCAAGCCGCCCGCGCGCGTTCGGCTCCCATCTACCCATACGCCGATCCTACGTGACGACAGTGACTGACATCAGGTGCTACGCTTGATGACAGTCACTGACATAGGCTCGTTCGCCGCACTTCCCGTGTCCCGGTACCCCCGGTACCGCGCGGCGAGGACGGTCGACCTACCCGGAGGTTCTCCTCATGCGCGTGTTCGTCACCGGCGCGTCCGGCTGGATCGGTTCAGCCGTTGTTCCGGAACTCATCGGCGCCGGCCACCAAGTCGTCGGGCTCGCCCGCTCGGGCGCCTCGGCCGCCACCCTCGCCGAGGCCGGCGCCGAGGTGCGCCGCGGCACGCTCGACGATCTCGACACCCTGCGCAGCGCGGCTGCCGACGCCGACGGCGTGATCCACCTCGCCTTCAAGCACGACATCGCGTTCAGCGGCGGCTTCGAGGACGCCGCCGATGCGGACCGGCGTGCCATCGATACGTTCGGCGAGGTGCTCGCCGGCTCCGACCGCCCGTTCCTCATCGCCTCCGGCACGCTCGGGCTGGCGCCGGGGCGGGTGGCGACCGAGCAGGACGGCCAGGGGTCCGGCCCGGTCGGTGCCCACCTGGCCGGCGGCCCGGCCAAGCGGCTGGCCAACGCGCACATGACGGTCGCCCTCGCGGACCACGGCATCCGCTCGTCGGTCGTGCGCCTTCCTCCGACCGTGCACGGCGACGGGGACCACGGTTTCCTCGCCACCGTGGTCGCCATCGCCCGCGAGAAGGGCGTCTCCGGCTACATCCGGGACGGCGCCAACCGCTGGCCCGCCGTGCACCGGTCCGACGCCGCGCACCTCTTCCGCCTGGCACTGGAGAGTGCTCCGGCCGGCTCCACGCTGCACGCGGTCGCGGACGAGGGTGTGCCGATCCGTACCGTCGCCGAAGTGATCGGGCGGCACCTCGGCCTGCCTGTGGCCTCGGTCTCCCCGGACGACGCGCCCAGGCACTTCAGCTGGCTGGCCGGCTTCCTCGGCATGGACAGCACCGCCTCCAGCGCCCGCACCCGCGAACTGCTCGGGTGGCATCCGACGCAGTCCGGCCTCATCGACGACCTCGACAAGGGCCACTACTTCGCCACCGTTCCTAAGAACTGAGCGGGAGTGAAGCAGGGGCCGGCTCCAGGAATCGCATGCCCCTTCGGGGGCACACGGTGGGCATGGCAACTGGATCGGCGAAGGCACGCGGACGCGTGCACGCCCAACGCGCGGCGAACAGCACAGCAGTCTCGGCCGCAGCCCGTGCGGGCTTCGTCGCCCGCGGGGTCATCTACGTACTGATAGGCGTCATCTCGCTTCGGATCGCGCTCTCCGACGGCGGTGGCAAGCAGGCGGACCGCGGCGGTGCGATCACCGAGATCGCCGAGAAGCCCTTCGGTACCGTTCTGCTCTGGCTGCTCGGCGTAGCCCTGGCGGGCATGGCCCTGTGGCGGCTGTCCGAAGCCGCTTTCGGGCAGGCGGGCCCGGACGGCAAGAAGGCGAGTAAGAGGGCGATGGCCGCCGGCCGTTTCGTCTTCTACGGATTCGTCTCCTACTCCGTGCTGTCCTACGCTGCCGGAGACGAGGGCAGCGGCAGCGGCAGCTCCGACAAGAGCTCCCAGGACGTCACAGCGAAAGCGCTGGACTGGCCCGGTGGGCAGTGGATCGTCGCTGTCGCCGGTATCGCGGTGGCCGCAGCCGGTGTGTGGATCGCGGTGAGGGCGATCAGGCATAAGTTCCATAAGCACCTGAAAATGTTCGAGATGTCAGAGAAGATCCGCAAAACGATCGATTTCCTCGGAATGTTCGGCGGCGCCGCCCGGGGCATCGTCTTCGCTGTCGCGGGTGTCTTCGCCGTAGCGGCGGCCGTCCAGCACAAGCCCGGTAAGGCCAAGGGCATGGACGACACCCTGCGCTCCTTCACCGAGACCCCTGCAGGGCCCTGGCTGCTGGTACTGATTGCAGTCGGCCTCGCGGCGTTCGGGGTCTTCTCCTGGGCCAATGCCCGCTGGCGCAAGGTCTGACAGGCGGCGATGGATCCATGCGGTACGCGGGGTGGCTGCGGCTACAGGAATGCCTGTCGCCGCAGCCGCCCTCCGTCGCCGCTCCGGTGTGATCCCCGATGTCAGCGCAGCCACCGATCCTGGTCGGCGGGGCGGTACAGCGTGACCACTTCGGGAAGCCTGTCGAGCACCGGACGCCGGTACGTGGCAACGATCACCGCGCCGTTGTGAGCGAAGAGCGGTGCGCCTCGCAGCACCTCCAGCTCCGGCCTCCGCACCTTGGCAGTCGTCAGCCCCCGGGAGCTGTGCAGGGTCCCACACCCCGATGCTGAACGTGTTGAGGAAGACCTGCTGGTCACCGCCGCCCGGAAAGATGTCTGCCGAGCCGGGTGAGCCGCCCGGCGCCCCCCTTCCCGGGGCGGGTGCCGGGGCGCTCGGAGGACGATGCCCGGTCTACGTCGGCCGTAACCGCGTCGCCCGCCCGGATCGCGCGGCCGCGAAGTGGTTGAACCTGCGCGGCGGCTTGCTCTCGCCGACTCGTCAGCGGCCCCGGGGCGGTGCACTGTGGAAGACGTGGGCATAAGGGAAGGCGTCGCGGGTCTGCGGGAGTCATGGCGGCCGGGCCATGCGCTCCTGGCGATTCCCGTCGCGCTCATCGTCGTGATCGCAACCGTGGACATCCTGCTGCCGGAAGACATCTATCTGGGACCGCTGCTGGTCATCGCGCCCGCGATCACTTCCTCATTCGAGGGCCCTGCACTGACCGGAGTGATCGGGCTCCTGGCCCTGGTAGCCCAGGCATACATCGCCCTGCACTCCGGCGTACTGACCTCCAGGAACGCATTGGTGCAGATCGCCGCCCTCGCGATCCTCTCCGTCCTGACCGTGTTCTTCTGCCTGATACGCGAGCGGCACAGTCGACAGCTCGCCCGGGTGCGCTCGGTGGCCGAAACCACACAGAGGGTACTGCTGCGGCCGCTCCCGGACCGGATCGGCCCACTGCGGATCGCTTCCCTGTACCTGGCCGCCGAGGACGAAGCTCAGATCGGGGGCGACCTGTACGCGGCCACCCGTATCGACGGCAGAACCCGCATGATGATCGGTGACGTGAGAGGCAAGGGCCTGGCCGCCATCGAAGAAGCCGCCCTCCTCCTCGGCGCCTTCCGCGAGGCCGCCCACCAGCACACCGACCTGCCCGCACTGGCCGCAGCCCTCGATCAGAGCGTCACCCGCTACCACGCCGACTTCGAACCGGAGGATGAGGATGACGCCGGGGAACGCTTCGTCACAGCGCTCCTGCTGGAGATCCCCGAGGAGGGCCCCATCAGCCGAATGACCAGCTGCGGCCACCCTGCGCCCCTGCTGCTCAGCCCAGGACATGCAGAAACCGTCCCCAGTCGGCACCCAGCGCCCCCGCTGGGGATCGGCGACATGGGGCCGGCGGCCTACACCGTCGACGTGTTTGCCTTCGAAGCAGGAGACACCCTCCTCCTTTTCACCGACGGCGTCATCGAAGCGCGCGACCGAGGCGGCGACTTCTACCCGCTCGCGGAACGCGCCGCCCAGTGGACGGAGAGCCCCCCGGAGACACTCCTGTACCACCTGAGACGCGACCTCCTCGCCTACGTCGGCGGACGCCTGGGCGACGACGCCGCCATCATCGCAATCCACCGCAGCCCCGTCCCCTATCCGGAATACCGCCCTGCAGATCACCTGTCCTGACGGCTTTCCGTCCCGGCTCCGGAGGAACCGGAACCACCGGACGCCGGCAGGCGCGATATCGGTAACGGCGCTCTTCCGCTGCACTCGCATGTCCATGACACTGGCCCAGTTCGCGTCATCCACTGCACTGCGACAGGTCCGTGAAAGGACGAAGATGGCTCCTTCCCGCTTCTCTTCCCGCTTTCCGCACTCGTTCGACCGCCGTACGGCGCTGCGCGGGACGTTGGCCGCCGGTATCGGTGCCGTACTCGGGCCCGTTCTGCTGTCGGGGGCCGCGCAGGCGTACTCCTGGTCGCGCACCCTGAACCAGGGGGCCACCGGCGCCGACGTGACCGAACTGCAGATCAGAGTCGCCGGCTGGGCCGCGGACAGCGCCAGCCAGACCCGCGTGGCCATCGACGGCAACTTCGGTGCCGGCACCGCGGCGGCGGTCCGCCGGTTCCAGGCGGCCTACGGACTCACCGCCGACGGCAGCGCCGGGCCCGCGACCCAGTCGCAGCTCAACGCCCTGGAGCAGTCGGACGGTTCGACCGTGCACTTCGACTTCAGCGAGTTCACCGACCGGATCAGCGGCACCTTCTCCGGCGGCAAGCTGAGCGCGACCGACGTCAAGGAGAATGTCCGCCGCGCGATGTACAAGCTTGAGGCGCTGCGCAAGAAGCTCGGCAACGTCCCCATCACGGTCAATTCCGGTTTCCGCAGCATTGCACACAATGCCGACGTCGGCGGCGCCAGCGACAGCATGCACCTGTACGGCACGGCGGCCGACCTTGCCGTCCCCGGAGTGCCCAACAAGACCGTCTACCAGAAGGCGGAGACCTCCGGATTCTCCGGTCTGGAGACCTACACCGCGGACCACCAGCACGTCGACAGCCGGGCGGACCTCGGCAGGGCCTGGTGGTGGGAGAACGGCACCGTCTAGTAGGAGTCTCCTGAAGATCTAGTTGGTGGAGGGGTGTCCCGGTTGGGGGTGCCCCTTCGCGGTTGTGCGGGGATGGTGGCTCGGGTCCAGGTGTGGGGGTGAGGCCGAGTTCGGTCAGGCGGCGGAGGTTGGGGGCTGCGGCCCTTCTCCGACCCGCACAGCCGGCATGAGCCTCAGGAAGCCTGGCCGTGGAAGCCGCAAGGCGTCGGGCACATGCGATGGAGGATGATGGCCTTCATGCACATCCGCATCGACGCCGTCGACCTGCCCGGCCTCACCTGCCCGGCCCCCGCTGACGCCAAAGTCCCCGCGTACGACAACATTCACGTCGCCGTGCAACGTCGCGACCGTCCGGCTGAACTCCTCGACCCGCAGCCCGGCGACGCCGCGTCCGCGACGTGGACTCTGGAGTGCACCGCGATCGCCTCGCCGACCGGCACCGAGGTGAAGGGCCCCTACGTGCAGGACCGTCTGGGCCGCCGGTTCATCTACCTGTCGTGGGGCACGGTCGACGAGGCGGGAACCTTCACGATGTTCCGCCGCGCCAAGCTCATGCTCGACGTCGTCCCCGCCGACGTACTCGCCTCCGCCGCACACGACGGCCTGCTGGTCGGACGCCTCGGGCTGACCGACGCGTGCGGCAGTCCCCTATGCGCACGGGTCGTGCCCCCGCACATCGCCTGGACCGCCGAGCCCGCCGCGTAGAAGCGGCTGCCAGCCGGGGTGCGCGACAGCCGCATCGCGGCTGTCGGTCCGTGTGGCTGTCCGTGAGCTCCGAAGGGGCCGGCGAAAGGTTGTCCCGAAATAATGGCGTGACCGAGCACAGAGCTGCCTGATAGCTGGCGTTGGGCTCAGCCGGTGGCTCGTGAAGTGTCCAGAGACCGGGCGAAGTCGGCGAGCGTGCGGAAGTCGTCCTCGCGCAGACCGATCCGCGGGTTGACGTGGTGCAGAAGCCCACGCCCACGGTGGTGGCCGGTCACGTACGCCTCGTCCAGATCGCTGTTCATCGTTCACCCACGCGAAGGGACGCCCGTTGATAGGAGGCCGCGCCCACCCCGCCCGGCACGTCGGGGTGGGCGCGGCACCGTCGAGGTGATGGCGGCTGGTGCGGCCTTACCAGGGAAGGGTGCCCTCGGCATCGAAGTAGCCTCCTGTGGGGCCGTCGTGGCCCACCTGCGCCATACGCACGATGATCTCGGCGCCCTGTTCGACGCTCTGGACGCCGGTGTTCCCGTTCAGGTCGGTCTTGGTGAAGCCGGGCTCCACCGCGTTGATGCGCATGTTCGGGAACGCCTTCGCGTACTGCACGGTGATCGTGTTGACCGCTGTCTTCGACGCCGGGTAGGCAACGCCCGGGTAGGCGTACGACGGGGTACCCGCACTGGTGAGCCGGGTCAGCGAGCCCAAGCCACTGCTGACGTTGACCACGACCGGGGCCTCGGAACGCTCGAGCAGCGGCAGGAAGGCGTGCAGGACACGCACGGTGCCGAAGACGTTCGTCTCGAACGTGTTCCGCATGATGTGGGCGGTCACGTCCGCGGCACCGATCACAACGTTGCCGGCACCCCTTTCCTCGATGCCTGCGTTGTTGATCAGTACGTCCAGTCCTCCATCGGCCTCGATGGTCCTCGCCGCCACCTCGACGGACGCGTCGTCGGTGGTATCGAGCTGGACCAGCCGTGCACCCAGTTGCTCGGCGGCCCGGCGCCCGCGTTCGGCGTCCCGGCTTCCGATGTAGACGGTGTGGCCCGCGGCAGTCAGTCGGCGGGCGGTCTCGAAGCCGAGACCCTTGTTCGCTCCGGTGATCAGTGTCGTTGTCATGCCTCCAGGCTGCAGCTGAGTGTCGGAAGCAGCCAGGAGTCCCATCTTCCTGGGACCGCCAGTACCAGGAAGTTCCGCGCGTGGCGGTGCACAGTGGTGACATGGCGAGCACGGATTTCGGGCGCACAGTGCGGCGCTGGCGCGACCGGGTCTCCCCGGAGGCAGCCGGGCTGCCCACGGGCGGCCATCGGCGCGCGGCCGGGCTGCGCCGGGAGGAGCTGGCCCTGCTGGCCGGGATCTCGGTCGACTACGTGACCCGCCTGGAACAGGGACGGGCGACCAACCCCTCGGAGCAGGTCGTCGAGGCCCTGGGGCGTGCCCTGCGACTCTCCACGGCCGAGCGCGAGCACCTGTTCCACGTCGCCGGGCTCGTACCCCCGGGGCAGGGGGCGGTGCCCGCCTACATCACACCGAGCGTGCACCGGATGCTGGACCGGCTGACCGGGACGCCCGTCGCGGTCTTCGACGCGGCGTGGACGCAACTGCTGGCCAACCCGCTGTACACGGCGCTGATGGGCGAGCGGCACGGCCGGGAGCGCAACGGCGTGTGGCGCGCCTTCCTCGGGTCGGGTGATCGCGTCCGCTACACAGCGCAGTCCCGGCGCGCGATGGAGACCACCGTGGTCGCCGACCTGCGCACGACTGTCGGACGGTACCCGGATGACCAGCAACTGCGGCGCCTGGTAGCAGAGTTGCGCACGAACAGCGAACGGTTCGCCGGACTGTGGGATGCGGGCGCCGTGGGTCAGCACGAGGCTGCGCGAAAGACCATCGATCACCCGCAGGTGGGCTCCCTGACGCTGGACTGCGATGTGCTCAGCGTGGCGGGCAGCGATCTGCGCATCATGATTTACACGGCTGAGCCCGGCACCGAGGACGCCGAACGCCTGGATCTCCTCGCCGTCCTCGGCACCCAGGCACTCGTCGGATAGCCGCCCTGCCGCGACCACTACTTCTTCGCGGCTTTCGTCCGCAGGTCACCGGCCTGCGGGTGGGAGACAAGGTGAGCCACCCTGGGGAACCCCATGCATGCCTTGCAGTTCCGTTCCAGCCACGGACCGGACAGTAGGCGCCAGCACCAGGGTCCGTCTTCGAACGGATCTTGCCCGCCGTGGACCCGGACACCGCGAGACGGCTCACCCAGGCTCATCCACGAGAGCCCAAAAAAACGGACGGCGATGTCGAGAACCCGCGTCCGGCTCCGTCCCCGGGGTGAACGCGACCACAATGGGTCGCACGAGCACCGAGGAGAACCACGATGGCCAAGTACCTGCTGCTGAAGCACTACCGCGGCGCCCCGGCTTCGGTCAACGACGTGCCCATGGACCAGTGGACGCCGGAGGAGATCTCGGCGCACATGCAGTACATGAACGACTTCGCGGCCCGGCTGGAGAAGACAGGCGAGTTCGTCGACGGTCAGGCGCTCGCCCCCGAGGGAGCCTGGGTCCGCTACGACGGTGAGGGGCGCCCGCCGGTCACCGACGGACCGTTCGCGGAGACCAAGGACCTCATCGCCGGCTGGATGGTCATCGACGTCGACAGCTACGAGCGCGCCGTCGAGCTGGCCGGGGAGCTTTCGGCAGCCCCTGGGGCGGGCGGCAAGCCGATCCACGAGTGGCTGGAGGTGCGCCCGTTCCTGGCCGCGCCGCCCACCATCACGGAGTGACATCACCGATGGACGAGGTCCTGCTCAGGAGCCTCACACCGAGCGTGCTCACCGTCCTCGTCCGCCGCGGAGCCGACTTCGCGGCGGCCGAGGACGCCGTGCAGGACGCTCTGGTCGAGGCGCTCCGGGTCTGGGCGGCCGATCCGCCGCGGGATGCCAAGGGCTGGCTGGTCACCGTGGCCTGGCGCAAGTTCCTCGACGCGACGCGCGCTGACACCGCCCGCCGCCGGCGTGAGGACCGCGTCGATGAGGAGCCGGCGCCCGGACCGACGCCCGCGGTGGACGACACGCTCCAGCTCTACTTCCTGTGCGCCCACCCGTCGCTGACCCCGGCATCGGCGGTCGCTCTCACGCTGCGCGCCGTCGGCGGTCTGACCACCCGCCAGATCGCCGAGGCCTACCTGGTGCCCGAAGCGACCATGGCGCAGCGCATCAGCCGCGCCAAGCGCACCGTCTCCGGCGTGCGGTTCGACCGGCCCGGCGACGTCGCCACCGTGCTGCGCGTCCTCTACCTCGTCTTCAACGAGGGCTACTCCGGCGACGTCGACCTCGCCGCCGAGGCCATCCGGCTCACCCGGCAGCTCGCGGCCCGCATCGACCACCCCGAGGTGGCGGGGCTGCTCGCCCTCATGCTGCTCCACCACGCCCGGCGTGCCGCCCGGACCGCGTCCGACGGCAGCCTGGTGCCGCTCGCCGAGCAGGACCGCGGCCAGTGGGACACTGCGTTGATCGCCGAGGGTGTCGGGATCCTCCAGGCCGCTCTCGCCCGCGACCGGCTGGGCGAGTTCCAGGCCCAGGCCGCCATCGCGGCACTCCACGCCGACGCGCCCACCACCGAGGAGACCGACTGGGTGCAGATCGTCGAGTGGTACGACGAGCTCACGCGCCTGACCGACAGCCCGGTCGTCCGGCTCAACCGCGCGGTCGCCGTCGGGGAAGCCGACGGACCGCGCACCGGCCTGGCGGCGCTCGCGGCGCTGGACGCCTCACTGCCCCGTCACGCCGCGGTGGCGGCGTACCTCCACGAGCGCGACGGCGACCTGGCGACGGCGGCACGGCTGTACGCCGAAGCGGCCCACAAGGCACCCAACCTCGCCGAGCGCGACCACCTGACGCGCCAGGCAGCCCGGCTCAACGCCCGCGGGTGTCGCTGACGGGTCGCGCTCGGATTTGCCCGCAGCACGTGGCGCGGCCCCGTGGCCAGAGCGGTCGCCTCAAAGTGAGTAGGGGTCGAGACCAGCTGCGCGACGCGTTGCCGGCGGGGAAGCTCAGCGGCGGTCGTCGTGAACGTTTCGCCGCTACCGCCCGATCTTTGGGACACGTAATCCCGGACGGTTTACTCTCCGCCAGTGTCGAGGAGCGGCACGCGGAGTGAGGACACGCCGTCCTGCCAGGCGCCGAGCAACTGCTCTCCGAACCGGTCTTCCAACCATCCGGTGGCCGCGATGCCGAACGCGACATCTGGTGCCAGATCCGGCTCCACCTGGAGCAGACCGGCGACGACCTCATGCCGCACGAGTTGCTCGTGCACGGCGTCGGCCTCGACATGCTCCGTATAGAAGTGGACCGCCGCAGGCCCGGCGCCGGCTCGCTTCAATGCTTCCGCGAGGCGCTTCGACCCCGGGGAGGAGGTGATCTCCACTGAGGCGAAGTGACCGACCAGCGCACCACGGTGTGAGCGGTGGAGCCCGAAGAGCGACATGAGGTTGACGGTCGCGAGCATCTGCCGCGATCCGGCGTCGAGGTAGCGCCCGTACGAGGTGTCCAGGTGGAGGTCTGCCATCAGATCGGCGAACAACTTCGAGTGGATCCGTTCCGCCCGTCCCGCTCCGAATTCGTCGTACTCCACACCTACCATTCCCGCCTTGGCCCGACCCGTCAGGCGCGGAATCACCCACACGTGCGGATCAGCCTCCTTCAGGTGGTACAGCGAGCGTTGGACGGCATACTCGCGCAGATGCCACAGCTCGCCCTCGTCCCGCAGGAAGTACGACACGCCTTCGGCGTCCACCGGCTCCAGAAGGACTTCGTCCAGTGCGCTGCCGACATCCTCGGCAACCGGCACGTCAGCGCGCAGAGCCGCCAGAAAGCCCCGCTCCAGCGCGGCACGCACCCTGAGCAGGTCCGGATTCCACTCCCACATGCCGGCCACCCCGTCGAAGCCGCGGTAGTGCAACTCGTAACAGAGATACAGGGCCAGCTGAAGATCGTCGCCGTACGGATCGGCGCCCCCCACCAGGGACGACTCCGGCAGCACGTGCCGACCCGGTTCCCCGCCGAGCGCCTCGATCAAGGCGGCAGACACCTCACCTCGTGCTTCAGGCAGCTTCATGGTGCTCCCTTCCTCGACCCGGCGGTTCGTTCCGTAGGGACACCGCGAAAGAGAAGGAGTGCCCGGCGAGGTCGGGGTGGAAGCGCACGCCGCATGGCCCACGGCAGTCCTTGGTGTCTATCGGCACAACGCCGAGGCTCACCGCTTCGCGTTCCGCCCCGTCCAGACGGATCGCCACGTGTACGCCGTTGTGGCCGACGAGTTCCACAAAATCAGGATCGCTCACGACCTGAATTTCCGCATCGAGGAGTGAGGCGCAGAACTCCGCCAGAGCTTCCGGCTCCGCGCAGTCCAGAACGAGGACACTTGCCTTTGCAACTGTCATGTGATTCGGGTACCCGCCGACACTCAGAACACACGGGCGACGGTCAGTGGATGCAGGGATGGGATTCCATCATCGAAAACCGCCTTTATGGGGGCCTTCCACAGGCACCGCGTCGGCCTTCGTCACCGTGGCGCGGGTCTGTTCACCGATTCGGTCGGCACGGATGATCACCAGCTCTTTCTCACTCCTCGCAGAAACGCCGGGGTTCAGGCGTTCCCGGGCGGGGCGTAGCGCTGCACAGCACGGCAGGCGCCAGCAGTAGCACGCACCGCCTTGCCTCAGCGGCCAGAGGCTCCGCGGCCGTGACCCATATGGCGGGCCGGACAGACACCAATCCCTCGTGGCGCCACCCACGGCTACGGCACGGCTCGCGGCCCGCCCAGACGTCCCGTCGCACAGCGGGATCAGCCTGTTTTGCAGCGGGGCTAAAGGAGTCTCATGACCCGCTCGGGATGCGCGGGCCATGGCACCCATCAACTCTGGATATGGCGGAGCAATGCCGCTGAGTGGCGGCCCCCTGCGCAGACGCCGATCGGCTGCCTGCCCATGAAAAGGTGACGCACCCATGAATGACGCAAACAAGATCTTGCTCGCCGCAGCCCTGGCCGGCGGCTATGTGCTCGGCCGTACGAAGAAGGGCCGGTTCGCTCTTACGGCGGCGTCCTATATTGCCGGGCGTCAATTCGGTCTTGAACCGCGACAGCTCGTGGTTCAAGGGATCCGTAAGTTGGGAGAGATCCCGCAGGTTGCGGACCTGGGTGAGCAGCTGCGCGGGGAGGTCATGAACGCGGGCCGGGAGGCGGTCACCGCTGCTGCCAACCGTCGGCTGACGACGCTCGCCGATTCGCTCCGGGAACGTACCCTCCAGCTCGAAAGCGGCGGGGAAGAACCGGAAGTGGAGGAAGAAGAAGAGGAAGAGTACGCCCGCGGCGAGGGCGAGGAGCCGGAAGAGGAATACGAGGAGGGCGAGTACGAGGAGGAAGAGCCCGAAGAGGAATACGAGGAGGGCGAGTACGAGGAGGAAGAGGAACCCGAAGAGGAAGAAGGCGAGGAAGAAGAGCCGGAGGAAGAGGAGGAGCCCGAGGAGGAAGAAGGGGAGGAGCCCGAGGAGGAAGAAGAGGAGGAGCCGGAAGAAGAGCCCGAAGAGCGGCCACGCCGACGCACTCCCCGCGCTGCCACGAAGCCGCGTATGCCCAGCAAGTCAGCCGCTGGCCGGCGTGACAAGACAAAGCGGGGGGCCCTCGCGAAGAGGGGTGCGGAGAAGCCGCCTGCCAAGAAGGCCACCGCGAAGAAGGCAGCGCCTGCCAAGAAGGCCACCGCGAAGAAGGCCGCACCCACCAAGAAGGCAGCGCCTGCCAAGAAGACCGCCGCCAAGAAGGCCGCACCCACCAAGAAGGCAGTGCCTGCCAAGAAGACCGCCGCGAAGAAGGCCGCACCCACCAAGAAGGCAGCGCCTGCCAAGAAGACCGCCGCCAAGAAGGCCGCACCCACCAAGAAGGCAGCCGCCAAGAAACCAGCCCCTGCTAAGAAGACCACCGCCAAGAAGGCGGCCCCCGCTAAGAAGTCCACCGCGGAGAAGTCAACTCCCGCTAAAAAGACCTCCGCCAGGAAGGCACCTGCGAAGAAGGCCGCCGCGAAGAAGCCAGGGAAGAAGACCGCCGCCAAACCTGCGAAGAAGACTGCCGCCAAGAAGGCGCCTGCGAAGAAGACTGCAGCACGGAAGAAGGCCGCTCCCGCTGCGAAGAAGACCGCCAGGAAGAGCGCCAAGAAGACATCATCGCGCGTCGAGCGCCGGAGGTAGCCGGTCATGGCAAAAACAGAACAGGACAACGCGGACTCGGGACTCGACCGGCTGCGTGACGAACTCACGGACTATCTGACGGCGTGGGTGGGGGATCTGGCCGAACGGGCCGGCGACAAGCTGATCGATGTGACGGACCAACTCACCGACGTCGCCGAGAACGGCGGATCGCTCTCCAAGGTCGGAGCCTCCCTCCTAGGAGGTGACTCCCCCCTCAAGGCTGCGCTCTCCGGGACGGCGAAGCACGTCAAGGACAGCGTCCTGGGGAAGGCCAAGGAAGCTCTCGGCGGCGGGCACGGACGCAAATCAGGCGACAAGAAGGTCACAAACATCATCGAGGTCATCGATGTCGGGGTGCCATTGCGTACGGCCTACGACCACTGGACGCAGTACGAGAAGTTCAGCAGCTTCACCAAGGGCGTACGGGATGTCTCGCGGACCGACGAGACGACCAGTGACTGGAAGGTCAAAGTTGGTCCGTCGACTCGGGGTTGGAAAGCGACCGTCCAGGAGCAGCTGCCCGACGAACGCATCGTCTGGACTTCGGAAGGCGCCAAGGGATCGACCCGTGGTGCGGTCAGTTTCCATGAACTGGCACCCGGACTGACCCGCATTGTTCTGGTCGTCGAGTACTACGCCTCCGGGCTCTTCGAAAAGACCGGAAATCTGTGGCGCGCTCAGGGACGGCGACTGCGGCTGGACCTCAAACACTTCCAGCGCCACGTCACCCTCACCGACGAAGAGCCAGAGGGCTGGCGCGGCGAAATCCGCGACGGCGAGGTCGTACGGACTCACGAAGACGCTCTTGAGGACGAAGAAGCCGAGGGCTACGACAGCGAAGAGGACGAGGGCGAGGGCGAGGGCGAGGAGGAGAACGAGGAAGAGGACGAGGGCGAAGACGAAGACGAAGAGCAGGAGGAGGACGAGGAGGAGGACGAGGGCGAAGACGAGGAGCAGGAGGAGGACGAGGAGGAGGACGAGGGCGAAGAGGAGGACTGGGAAGAGGACGACGAAGAGGAGGACGACGAAGAGGAGGACGACGAAGAGGAGGAGGAGTGAGCCCCCGGCAAGCCACACAGGCGTGGCGACATCCTGCCCGAGACTTGCGGCCACCGGAGTGGGGCGGAGTCGCCGCCAGTTTGAGAATCGGCCGCGCATGGCAACCGCACATCATGCGGCTTACAGCGGCGTATACGAAATTCGCGGTTCTCACTCCGGGCAGCGGCACGGTGACAGGAGCCGCCGACCGCACCGAGCGCCTCTTCCTGAAGTCCCTCGACGCGCTGGGACACCTGGAGAGGCTTGATGTGGTGATCAGCCCCGTGCAGCGGATCGTGCGCGGCGTGCCTCTGGGGCGCTACCGCGATGTCCTGCACGGTCTGCCGATCGGCCACCCCTTGCACCCCGCGCTGGTGCAGATTCCGATGGGCGCGTGGTTGTCCGCCGCGGTGCTGGACGTCATGCCCGGCACCCAACGCAGTGCCCGCCTCCTGGTGGGCATGGGCATCCTTGGGGCCGCGCCGGCCGCGTTGGCCGGCTGGGTGGACTGGGCCGAGCAGCATGAGGACCAGATGCGTACCGGCTTGGTACACGCAGCGTCGATCGCCACGGCCCTCGGGCTCTACGCCGGATCCTGGGTGCAACGCGGCCGTGGTCGTACGACACTGGGCAAAGCGCTCGGCTTTGCTGGGCTATGTGCGGCAGGCACTGGCGGGATGCTCGGTGGGCACCTCGCCTACCGTCTGGCCGCAGGAGCCAACAAGACGACGCCGGTGCCGCACCTGCTTGAAGAGGGTTGGCACCCGGTAGGCAGAGTAGAGGACTTCCCGGTCGGTGAGGCCGTGCGGCAGGTGTTGGGCGAGGTGCCGTTGCTGGTCTTCCGTCAGCCGGGCGGACACATTCACGTCCTCGCCGAGCGGTGCAGCCACCTATCAGGGCCACTGTCGGACGGTGAGGTCGCTGACGGCTGTGTGGAGTGCCCTTGGCACGGCAGTGTCTTCCGGCTGTCGGACGGCGTGAACGTAAGGGGGCCGGCTACCGCTCCGCAGCCGTCCTTCCAAGTGCGCGTGGACGGCGATGGCACCGTCCACGTACAGCTGCCGGGCGCCGGCTGAACAGGCAATGGAGTATCAACGGCCCAGAGCGTTCCGAAGCTGCTGCTTGTTCA
Organism: Streptomyces sp. NBC_00154; assembly: GCF_026342835.1. Lineage (GTDB taxonomy): Bacteria > Actinomycetota > Actinomycetes > Streptomycetales > Streptomycetaceae > Streptomyces. The sequence continues at coordinate 1,491,026 of NZ_JAPEMI010000002.1, read as the reverse complement.
TCGAGGAACGGCCGTCGATATTCCGCTTCTTCGCCTCCTCGTACAGCTGATCCTTCGTCGGCCCCTGTGGTCCGCTGTGGGACCGTTCGCCACCGCGTTGCGAGGCGGACTTCCTGTCTTGAGTGGAGACCTTGCTGGAAGTCTTCGACTCGCCGGTGCGCGCCCGCTCCTTGTTCACGGTGCGCGCGGCAATTTCCTTCGCACGCTTCGTGGGCTCTCCCCTTGCCTCGGCGCTCTCCTTGATGTGCTCGACTGGCCAGGGTCATTGCATGATCGAGATCTGTCTGGGTTCGTCACGTGAGACCGAGGGTTCGTAGGGGCCGGTGGTAGTCGCGGCCGGTGTGGCGGAGGGCGGCGGCGATGTTGGTCTGGCCGTCCTGGCGGAAGACGCTGATGGCGAGGTTGCGCAGGGAGGCCATGGCGCGAGGCAGGGTGCCGGTGCGGACCTTGGAGTCGTCCTCGCGGAACGTGCGGTCCCGCACGTGGTGCAGGAGGTTCTCGATTCCCCAGTGGCCTCTGATCCAGGTGGCGAGCTCGGTGCAGGTGGCGTCGAAGGCGCTCAGGCTGGTGATCAGGTAGACGCGCTCGATGGTCAGCTTCCCGGTGCTCAAGTCGCGTCGCCACCGTACGACTTGGATCGCCTGGCGGGCGCCGGGGTAGTCGAGGTGGCTGAACGCGGCGACCTTGAGCCGGCGGATCTCGTCGCGGTGGTGGGCGTGGTCGCGAGTGCGGTGCCCGAGCGGGATGTCTCGCCAGGGCAGCTTCCTGACCTGGGCGTACAGGCCCGGATGGTTCTTCTTCACGACGGCCACGTAGTGCGCGCCGCGACTGGTCAGATAGGCCCCGTGGTCGTGCTGGGTGTGCAGTGCGTCGGCGGTCACCACCGTGTTCTCCAGCTCGAGACCGTCCAGCAACGGCGCGAAGGAGGGGATCTCGTTGCTCTTGGAAGCGACCTGCCGCTGGGCCAGGACCACGCCGTGGTGGTCCATCGCCGCCAGCAGCTGGATCGCCGCGGCCGTTGCGGTTCGCGATCCGCGGACCACCTTGCCGTCGACCGCGATCACCCGTCGCACCGGCCCTTTCTCCGCCTCCGGCTCGACCGGGGGCGGCGTTCTGGCCTGCAGATACGCGCTGATCGCCGCGTCCAGCGCGTCACCGTCCACACGCTGCAGCAGGCGGCGCACGGTTGCGGCGTGCGGCACCGGCCGCAGACCGGTAAGTGGATCGGCAGCGAAGCCGAGGACGCCCAGCACATGCTGCGGGGCATCCGTGATCCACTCGCTGATCGCGATGAGCGAGCGAGCCCCGGTCAGCACCGCCGAGACGGCTGCGCACAGCAACGCGAGGGCCGGATACCGCAGTCCTCGCGCATCGCGGGGATCGGCGACCAGGATCAGGAAACGCCGCAGGTCAGCGACATCGCTTGAGGTGAGGGGATCAGTCGGGGAACCCAGTTTCTCCAGTGCGGAAGGGATGGGCGATGATGTTCGGGCAGGCACGGTCTCGCTCGGTTCTCATGGGTCTCGACAACCACATGATCACCAGCACCGTGCCTGCTCTGCTCTCCCGGGCCCCTTGCCCCACAACGGACATGACGCCACGTCACTCACGAGACCGGCGAACCGGACCAATCCCAATCACGCAATGCCCCTGCTCGACTGGCGCTCACGTTTCTCGCTCGAACCGGCAGGCACGACGTCCTCCTTGACCTGGGCGGACGGTGTTGATCGGCGGTCGGCTGCGGCGCAGTGCGATCGTCCTTCCACGCACAGCACATACCCCTGCGGTCCAAATGGATGCGCTGCGCTACTCGGAGCGCAACGCAGCATCGGACCGCCTGGTGGACACGCCTTGTCATCCACCGCCTCAGCAGTGCCCACCCTTGGCTCAGCGCCAACCTGTGCCCTTCGCACCTCCCGCTCTTCGGAGCAGCTGGCCCGTGGGCGGCGAGCCGTAAACGCGGTAACGCGTTTCCCCGAGTGGGCCGGCTGAGCATCTGATTGCGCTGGACGTCACCTACCGGCCCACCGTTGCTCGGAGTGCGGCGGGACCACGGCTGTCAGGGTTGAGGGTCTCCTTCAGTGCTTGAAGGTGTCCCTACCCTTCTCCACTGCGTGCTGCATTTTGCCCTTGATCTTTTCGACCTTTCCCTTTTTCTCCATACTCTTGTTTCCCATGGCCTTCCCGGCCACTTCCTTGGTCTTGCCCTCGATTATTTTGCCGATGTTTCTGGTCTTCTTGCCGATATCCATGTCGTGCTCCTTCAGGGTCATTCGGTGGGTGGTAGCAGAGTTCCGAGAGGCCCGAGATTCAGATTGAGGTCTTGCATGGAAAGGTCGTATCGAGCGCAGAGCTCAATCATGCGATCGTGCAGAATCATCAGCGTTTCTCCCAGGCGCTCCTCCTGCACCTCGGTGAGACCTCCGGCGTCCACCCGCTGCAGGGCCTGGCGTTCCATGAGCTGTCGCAGCAGCTCGACGATGGTGAGGACGAGCTTCATCAGATCTCGTTCCACCGTGTCGGGGTCGGTGGTGATCCGCTGAGCCGGCCTGCGGTCTGCGCCACCACAGGTCATGACATCCTGCGGCGGCGCGGGCAGCAGGCGGAAGGCGCGGGCGGCGGCGTCGGCGACTTCGTCGAAGCGGTTGCCGGGCGGGTGGTCCTCACCTGTCATCGTTGTCTCCTGTGGGTGCTGAAATGGCCTGCCACGGGGATGGATTCTGCTCGCTGATGGAGACGATCAGCGCGCGCAGCGATATCCGTACGAGGTCGATATCGGCGATGGAGAGCACGATGTCACCAGTGAGGACCACGCCTCCGCTGAGTAGTCGGTCCAGCAGATCGATCAGCGCGATCTGCCGATCCGCCAGCGGTTCCTCCGATATGGCCTGCGGCCTGCCCGGCGCCTTCACGGGACGACCCTCTTCATCGGCTCGACATCGGTCGGCGTAGCGAAGGAGTAGGGCGCCCAGGGCCCGGTGACTTCGACGCGCACACCTGGAAATCCTTCCGCAGCGTGCAGGACGTCGGCGCGGAAGGATTCGGCATGCTGCAGCGGTACGAGGTACGCGTCGTTGATGACGTTCTCTCCCGGCCCACGGGCGAGTTCGCCTTGCTGCGGCCGATGCTGAACCCGGTCGACTGCATGGACACGGGCTGCGGATTCGATCCGCTCAGCCGCCTGTGAGGCGCTGCGATAGACGTCTTCGCGGGCGTGTCGTTGTGCTCTGCGGTGGCTGAGGTAGGCCCGCCCCGGGCTCAGGCCCGCTTCCGTGGGTGGGTCTGCCGGACTCGCGGCTGCCTCGGGCGCTTCGACATAGATCTTGACGCCCCACTCCACCTGCGCGGCCAGGGCGGTCAGTCGGCCGGCAAATGCCTCGCGGCGGGACTGGAGCATGCGTCGCATCCGCTCGTCGTCGAGGTAAACCGTCGCCAGACGAAGTGGCAGGACGGTGGTGCGAGCGGCCAATGCCTCAATCACACGGTTATGGGCGCGGGCGACGGACTCCAGCCAGTCCAGGTCTTCGAGATGCGCGCGCAGCGCGGACTCCTGGAAGTCCTGCTCAGGCACCGCACTCACGGCAACTACCACATCGTCACCTTGTTCTACGCGCACCAGATGCACGGGCGCGTCCGCCACCCCGGGAAGCCCCGACAGAACCTCCTCCAATGATCCGTCAGCATCCCGCGCGACGGCGTACGCATAGGTGATGGATTCGGTCATGGCGCGTCCCGCCTATCGCTGCGGGCTCTGGGCGCTGCACGTTTGGTACGTGAAGTGCGGCGCGGAGCTGCAGAGCCACTCTCCTCTCCCTCGGCCGGTGGCAGCTCACCGCCCTCGTGCATCGCCTCAATCTCGGCACGCAGTCTCTTGTTCTCCTCGGCGAGCGAGCGGTACCCGTCGTTGGCGCGTGAGGACAGCGAAGGATCATGCTCCCACCAGTCGATGCCCATCTCCTTCGCCTTGTCCACCGACGCGATCAGCAGGCGCAGCTTGATGGTGAGAAGTTCGATATCCAGCAGGTTGATCTGGATATCGCCCGCGATGACGATGCCCTTGTCCAGGACCCGCTCCAGGATGTCGGCGAGATTGGCCGAGGACCCCTGACCGTAGGGGGTGGCCCTGGACGGGAAGTCGCCCATCCTCCTGGCAACGGGTTCGTTCACGGCGCTGCACCTCTATCCCGGGTGTCCCTGCGTTGCGACGGGAGCGCGTAGCAGCGCTCCGGCTCCGCGGCAGCTGCCGCGATCAGGTATCGGTGCCCTGGACATGGGCCCTGATCTCGTCCAGCCGGTCCAGCAGCTCGTCCTCGCGCCGGTCGAAGGTTTCCTCGTCGATGTCTCCCGCCAGCAACGCCCGCTCGAGCTCGGCGAGTTCCCGCTCGACGGGGGCTGGGTCGTAGTACTCGTTCTCCGCGGCCTCGACGACGCGCTCCATGACCCAGGCCACGCCGCGCACCGGCGCCAGTGGGAGGGTGGCGAGTTGAGTGAACAGCCCCATGAGAACTCCCTAGACGAAACTGTATGCGGGCAACGGGCCGAGGAGCCTGAGGTCGAAGTCCTCCCCCAGCTCCTTGGCGAGACCCTGCTCCTCGCCGAGGAAACTCTGCTCCTTGTCCCGCTCCACCAGAAAGGACACGTTCAGGAAGTCGTTCCCCGTCGCCTGCGACGAGCGTTCCTCCCGCGCGAACCCCCGCAGGGCATCGAGGACTCCAGCAGCGAGCCGGTCCTGCCGCTCCTCCACTTCACGGGAGACCAGCTCGCCGAGGGCGAACGACAGGTCCGGGCTGCTGTTGCCGCCTCTGATCTCCTCGTTGAGCCCGCGCGCCTCGTCGGACTCCAAAAGGATCTGCCGCAGCAGGGCATCCTCATCCTGGGCAGCCTTCAGGTGGTATTCCACGCAGCCCTCCAGCGCCCGCAACCGCTCGGCGAACTCGTCCTTGCGCTCCTCCAGCACCGCTCGTACGGCGTCGTCGTCCGGAGTGGTGAAGCCGAACTGCAACGGTAGAACCGTGCCGTCGGCCATCAGTCGCTCCTGCACGGCCTGATGTGCGCCGAGGTCCCTGCGTTTGGGCCGTAGATCCTCGGGGGCGTCGCTGACGACCGCCGCCAGCTTGTCGGTCTTCACGGTGCGAAGGCTCGTGGGTGGATTCCCTACCCCGTCGAGGTCGGCCAGGCGCTGCGGATGGGTGGCCGCGACGATGGAGTAGACGTATACGGCCATGACTCACTCCTCACGGCGTCGGGCGGCTGGCCGACGCCTCGGCCGCTCCCGCCTCTCCTGGGGCTCCTTGCGCCTCTCTTCCGACTCCTCGTCGTCATCTCCCCCCTTGAGCGCGTCGGTCACCGCTTCTGCGGCCCCGCTCAGGGCCCCCTTGGCCTTGCCGTGCGCCCCGCCTTCGGTCACTTCACCTACCAGGTCGGTCAGCTGGGCGGGCGCCTTGCGACCCGACTCCAGGTCGAGGCGGTTACAGGCCTCCGCGAAGCGCAGGTAGGTGTCGACGCTCGCTACGACGATGCGGGCGTCGATCTTGAGGATCTCGATGCCCACCAGCGACACACGCACGAAGACGTCGATGACCAGTCCGCGGTCCAGAATCAATTCGAGGATGTCGTAGAGGTTCCCGCCTCCGCCGCCGCCCCTGGAAATGGTTCCTCCACCTTGCGGCACCACAGTCATGGTGCCTCCTTTCACGGCTCACTCCTGGCGTGGCCGTTTCCGTTCGTGCGGTGTTGCGTGGCATCCGGGGCCTCAGCCGCGTGGGTCGATCTGCCCTCGGGTGTAGCGGCGGGTGCGCTCGTATGCGACCAGTTCGCCCTCCTTGTCCAGCGTCACTCGATAGCTCGCCATCACGCTGGTGGTCCCGGGAACACGTTCCAGCTCCAGGACTTCCACGTTCGCCTGCCAGCCTTCTTCCGTCGGCTTCAAGGCGGAGACGGACTCGGGTGCTCGGCCCAGAAGCTCCTGGAGCTGCTCAGCCGCGTACCGCATAGCCCGCGGAGCCGAAAGCCGCCGGGCCGTGCGCTTGGTTTCCTCTTCGCTCGTTCGGCTGCTCGCCCGTCCGGTGCTGGTCTTCCGGGCGCTTTTCTTGGCGGGCGTCTTGCTGGACGAGCGCCGGACGCGCTCTGTCTCGTCCTCTTCGCCTGCGGCCATGTTCCCTCTCCGGAATCGGAGACGACGACTCGCTACCGCGCCACACATTCACGAGGCGCTATTTCATGATATACAGCCTCAGCTAACCGCATCTCGGGCTGTCTCGCACGCCTCGGGCCGCCATCACTGCGCGCAACGTCTGGCGGTCGCGCTGTGCAGTGTTGCGTGCGTAACCACTCCAGCGGGCACGCAGTGGTGAGGTCCAGCACCACGAGGTGGGCATCAGCATCTTCAGAGCCTTCCACCGCGCGACGCTTGTTTTCCTGCTGCTCGGTCTGGCCGATGTCGGTCGACAAGCCGTGCTGCTCGGCTCCCTTGTGCCAAGGAGCGCCTCATAGTCACCTGCGCGGAGCCTCGCGATGGGCACCACGTCCACCGCGGTTCACGTCACGTCGTCTCCGCCGGAGACTCTGGTACCTGCCGGCAGTAAACGAAGGGGGGCGGTGTGGGGCGGCAGACGAACCCGGGTGACCGTCTCCGAGGGGCCCCGTCGGGCAACAGGTCATGTGAGGCCAGTGCTCTCTTTCCCGAGCAGTTGCCCGTGCCGCCTGCGGGGATCAGAGTAGGAACAGAACACATATGCGAGATCGGAGCACGCTGTGATTGTTCTCGGAGTCATCTTGCTTGTCATCGGATTCCTGTTCGGCATCTCCATCCTGTGGACAATCGGGATCATCCTCGCCGTGATCGGGGTTGTCCTTTGGATCCTTGGAGCGATGGGGCACGCGGTCGCCGGTCGAAGGCACTATTGGTAAACCGAACAGTTCCGCACCACGATCCTTGAGCCCTCGGCGGCGCCGGTTCCGGAGCTGCTTAAGACCGACTTCACCGCGGCTGCGCCGAACTCCCGCTAGGGGCGGCACAACCTGCCTGGCATGGACGAGAGAGCAGAGCAAGCCGCGCAGCGGCACGATCAGTATTTGGTCAGTCAGCGTTTACGGCGAGCGCTGCATCGATCTCGCGGAGGAACGGCTCCAAATCACCTGGGTTGCGCGAGGTGATGAGGGGCCATCCGCGGGAGTCATCCTTGATGACTGGCTCGTCGGCCCATTCACCACCAGCATTGCGGATGTCCGTCCTCAGTGACGGGTAGGAGGTCAGTTTTTTGCCTTCGAGCACACCCGCTTCGACCAGGGCCCAGGGACCGTGGCAGATGGCTGCCACGGGGCGACCGGTCGAGGTGAAGGAGCGGACGACCTCCATCGCCGAGTCCTGCCGACGCAACCTATCGGCGTTCAAGGTGCCACCCGGCACGAGCAGTAGGTCGTAATCGGCCGGGTCGACTTCGCTCAGAGTGAGTTCGGGCCTAACGGTTGCTCCGGGAGCCTTGTCGCCGACGAGCGTCTGAACGTCGCCCGCCGACACGGCAGCAACATCCACATCGGCGCCCCACCCCCGCAGGTGTTCGAGAGGCACCAGGAGTTCGTCCTGCTCGACACCATAGTTCGTGACGATCGCCAGCACCTTCCGGATGCTCACGTCGTTGTCAGACATTTCCAGATCCTTTCGGACTAGGACGGTCCACCAGGAGCCATCTGCTGCCAAGGGATCCCCGCTCTGCGCAGCCACGCGGCGCTGTCGGGGTGATCGCCCTCCGCCGCCCGGTCAATGGTTCCGCCGCCGTACCGGGGGGCCGCCTCCGCTGCCGGCATTCGGTTACGGGGAAGTAGACGTTCCAGCGGGGACTCGTCCGCTCGCCGCTCAACGCCGTACGATCTGGGCGGCCACGCTGCCGGCGTCCTGGAGCGCCACGCCTCCGCGCTCGTACCGAACCTCGCAGCAGCCGGGCCGAGCGCAAGCCCACTCGAGTACCTCGCCGTAGCCAGCCAGTCCCGTTACCTCTGCCAGCGGCTTTCCGACCGCGGCGGGCTGGGCATGGAAACCATGGATTGCCCTGCGAGGTGGACACGACCCCTTTGGAGGTGGACACGACCCCTTTGTAAGAGTGCACGTCTCGCCTTCCGGGGGCGAGCGCACAGCGGGCGTGAGAGGCGGGAAGCCCCTGCATTTGTCTCCGACCAGGCGCTGAGCCGGGAGAATGGGGCTGCTTTCGGAGCGGGCTCAATCCCCTGCATCTGACCGCCCCGGAACACATAACGGAACAAGCTCCGCACCGGTCTCCTCGCCGCATGAACACCTCTGACGCATCAGGCCCATTCCGCAGTATCAAAGGACGACCGGTCGTGAGCGATGGGCATGATCCCAGCTCCACCACTCGGCCTCGCCGGTAGCGACCGAGCCCGTGCCGGATTGATCCGCCGCCATTCGCAGTTGGCTGGATGCGGTCAGAGTTGCTGTTCTTCGGTCCGCGTCGTGGTGGCCGTAAGGGTGTCCTCGGTTGCGGCCCGGCCAGCAGCCGGAGCGCATCGTGGGCCGGGGTGTGAGGCTCGGCGCTGTAGGCGGTCAGGGTGAGGCCGGGCTGCGCGGGTAGTTCCATGGCGTCGAAGTCGAGGGCGACCTCACCGATCTCGGGGTGGCGGAAGACTTTGCGGCCGGTGTGGTGCAGACGCACATTGTGTCTCGCCCAGGCTGTACGGAACTCCTCGCTGCGGGTGACGAGTTCGCCGATGAGTCCGGTCAGGTCACTGTCGTGGGGTGTGCGGCCGGCTTCGGTGCGCAGCAGGGACACCGTGGTGTTCAGGGAGATGTCCCAGTCGGGGAAGAAGTCGCGGCCGCCGGGGTGCAGGAACTGGTAGCGGGCAATGTTGACCGGGCGCGGGACGTCATCCGCGAACAGGGGTGCGTACGGGGCGCGGCCGAGGCGGTTGGTGGCGAGGATGTCGAGGCGGCCGTTGCGGATGAAGGCCGGGCTGTCGCTCATGGAGTCCAGGACGCGGAGGACGCTGGCGGGGATGGGGCCGCGGGTTCGTTTGGTCCGCCGAGGGGGTCGCGAGCCGGCGGCGCGGGCCAGGTCGCGCAGGTGGGCGCGTTCGGCTTCGTCGAGCTGGAGGGCACCGGCGAGGGCCTCGAGTACTTCGTCGGATGCTCCGGCGAGGTGGCCGCGTTCGAGGCGGGCGTAGTAGTCGATGCTGACGCCTGCGAGCAGGGCGACTTCCTCGCGGCGCAGCCCGGGCACGCGCCGGTTGCTGCCGTAGGCGGGCAGTCCGGCCTGCTTCGGGGTGATCTTCGCGCGTCGCGAGGCGAGGAATTCACGGATGTCGCTCTTGGTGTCCACCCAGCCAGGCTAGGACGCCAGGCGCGGGGGTGGGGGGTTCTGTCAGTACCTGTAACAGCGGTACCTCCCGCGCACGTGTGACCTGCAGTTTCATCGATTGTGTCGCTGTTGCGGCCCCCGGCGGACGCCCCGAAGCAGGCCCTGCGTGCTGCCGGGGCGGGCCTCTCCCCCACAGAGGCGTCATGCCCGCTTCCAAAACTTTTACGAAGTGAGGAGTCGCCCCATGGCGAAGCAGTCCGCGCCCAAGGAGCTGGCGGAGATCGCGCCGAAGCTCGTGGAGGTCACCGACAGAGTCCTGTTCGGTGAAGGGTGGGAGCGGCCTCAGCTCTCACCCCGGGACCGAAGCCTGATCACGGTCAGTGTGCTGGCGGCGCTGTACCGCACCGAGCAGCTCGGCTACCACCTGGGCAAGGCGCTGGAGAACGGGCTGAGTATCGAGGATCTCTCCGAGGCGATCACGCACCTCGCCTTCTACGCCGGGTGGCCCAACGCCATGACCGCGATGAACCAGCTGAAGAAGATCGCCGACGAGCAGGCCGCTTCCTGACCCACGGCCTGCCACAAGGAGCACCACCCACCATGGAATTGTTGAAGAAGCAGCCGACGATGAAGCTGCCCGCCCAGTGGTTCACCGGCGACGCGTGGGCCGATGTGATCTACCGCGGCGAGGGGCCCTCCCGGGCCCGCGCGAACGCGGTGCGCTTCGCGCCCGGCGCCCGGACCGCCTGGCACAGCCACGGCCTGGGCCAGACCCTCTACATCGTCGAGGGCATCGCCCTGGTCCAGTCCCGCGGCGGGGAGATCCTCGAAGCCCGCCCGGGTGGGCCATCGCCGTGCGGATGCGGACGGTGGCTGACTGGCGGGCACCGGGCAACTACACCGCCGCTTGACACAGAGAGGGGCGGTTACATGAACTTCGTGCCCCAGACGTTCGCCAAGGGGCACCCACGCCACTGGTCCAACGGGTCAAGCATTTTCCCGACCTGCTGAGGGCCGGTGGGTTTCCGCCGGCGCTGAGCCCACGCCTTGCGGACCGCCTCTGCCACCCCTTGCGGGAACCGCGCATGAGTCGCGAGGTGGGCACCCGGTGCGACACGGGCGTGAAGAGCGCCCGGTGCGTTACCGGCGTAGAAAGGGAAGGGGACGCCGGGACGACTCAGGGAGTGACCAGCCATGCAGATCGTTGTGGACCTCACGCGCTGCCAGGGCTACGCGCAGTGCGTGTTCCTCGCGCCGGACGTATTCGAGCTGCACGGTGAAGAGGGGTTGTTGTACGCCACAGCCGTCCCGGACGACCAGGTCGAGCGCGTGCGCCAGGCTGCGGCGGCGTGCCCGGTTCAGGCCATCCTCGCCGGCGAAGGGGTGAGCGCCGGTGCCCGGTGATCTGCAGGACGGCCGCATCGTCATCGTCGGCGCGTCGCTGGCCGGATTGAGGGCCGCGGAGACGCTGCGCGAGGAGGGCTTCACCGGCTCACTCACCGTGGTGGGGGATGAACCCCATCCGCCCTACGACCGCCCACCACTCTCCAAGCAGGTACTGCTCGGCAAGGCGTCGGCGGACACCACGGCGCTGCCGATGCGCCGGGACACGGACGCGGACTGGCGGCTGGGAGTAGCCGCCACCGGCCTGGACCCTTTGGAGAAGCGGGTGATGCTGGCCGATGGCGATTCGCTGCCGTTCGACCGGCTGCTGATCGCCACCGGGACCCGGGCGCGCCCCTGGCCCAATCCGGATGAGGCCTCCCTGGACGGGGTGTTCACCCTGCGCACCAGTGACGAGGCCGGGGGGCTGGCCGAGCGGCTGGCCGCCGGACCGAGGCGGGTGCTGGTGATCGGCGCCGGCTTCACCGGTTCGGAGATCGCCTCGGCCTGCCGGGAGCGGGGTATCGAGGTCACGGTCGCAGAACGCGGCCCCGCACCGCTGGTGGGCGCGCTCGGCGGCACCCTGTCGAAACTTGCGGCCGTCATGCACCGCAACCACGGCGTGGACCTGCGCTGCGGGGTGACAGTCACCACCCTGCGCGGGGACGGGAACGGCCGGTTCACCGGTGCGGACCTGTCCGACGGCAGCCGTGTCGACGCGGACGTGTGCGTCGTGGCGTTGGGGGCGGTCCGCAACGTCGAGTGGCTGGCGGAGTCCGGGCTGGCAGCGGGTCCTCGCGGAGTCGCCTGCGACGCCGGGTGCCGGGCCTTCAACATGTACGGGATCGTCACCGACGACGTCTTCGTGGCCGGCGATGTCTCCCGGTTCCCGCACCCTCTGTTCGGGTACCAGATGCTCTCACTGGAACATTGGGGCAACGCGGTCGCTCAGGCCGAGGTGGCGGCCCACAACATGGTCTGTCCAGGGCCCCTGCGGCGCCCGCACCTCGCCGTCCCGACGTTCTGGTCGACCCAGTTCGGGCTCAACATCAAGTCGGTGGGCGTGCCCACCTATTCCGACCACGTGGTCATCGCCCAAGGTTCTCTGGAGGCGCGCCGCCTGGCCGTGGTCTACGGCTTCCAAGGACGAGTCACCGCTGCCGTCACCGTCGACATGGCCAAGTCGCTCGACTACTACAAGCATCTGATCGAGACGGCTGCTCCGTTCCCGCCCCCGCTGGGCTCGGCGGACCGTGCGATCGCTGCCGACATCACGATTCCGTCCGACGTGCCGGACCCGAGCGGGCTGTCCCACGGCCCCACTGTGGCGCTCACCGGTCACCTGCCCGATCGCCGACTGACGGTGGTACAGCCCACCGGCTGACCCACGTCCCGCCCAACCACGAGGAGCCACCATGGACTCCGAGACTTTGCTGGCACGGATCACCGACTACGAGAACCGCCCCGACCCCTACCCGCTGTACGCGGAACTCCGCGAGGCCGGTCCCGTGGTGCGACAGGCAGACGGCAGCTATCTGATCGGCACCTACCACGAGATCGCCGCTCTGCTTCACGACCCTCGGATGAGTGCCGATCCGCGCATCCGCACCGCCCCGTCCCCGTACCCGTCCGGTGAGACGGTGAAGCCGCCGTTCCTGCGGCTCGACGACCCCGAGCACCACAGGCTGCGCACCCTGGCCATGCGCCCGTTCGGCCCGCCGCACAGCCCTGGCCGGGTCGACGCGATGCGCGGCGAGATCACCCGCATCACCGGCGAACTGATCGAGGAACTCCGGGACCGCAAGCAGATCGACATCGTCGACGACTTCGCCTACCCCTTGCCCATCACAGTCATCTGCCGACTGCTCGGCGTCCCGCGCGAGGACGAGTCACTGTTCCAGGCATGGACCGACTCCATCGTCGCGACCGCCGACATCGGGCCCGAGGAAGACACCACGGAACGGGACCAGGTGGGCCGCCGGGCCCGGCAGGAGATGGGCCTGTACCTGGTCAACCTCGCTGAACAGCGCCGCGACCGGCCCACCGACGACATGCTCTCCGCCTTCGTCAACGAGCCGGATCCGGCCCTGCGGCTCAGCCAGGAGGAACTCGCGGAGACCACCGTGCTGTTGTTCATCGCAGGGCACGAGACCACGGTCAATCTGATCACCAACGGAGTCCTCACGCTGCTGCGCCAACCCGAGCAACTGGACCACCTTCGTCGCGAACCCGGCCTGCTGCCGCGGGCGGTGGAGGAACTACTGCGCTACGAACCCCCGGTCCACATGCGCGAGAGGATCCCCCACGCCGACATCGACATCGCCGGCACGACGATTTCCCAAGGAACGTCCGTCGTACTGGCGCTGGCCTCAGGCAACCGCGACCCCAGGCGGTTCCACGAGCCCGATCGGTTCGATCCCACCCGGCCGGACAACCAGCACTTCGGCTTCGGCAGCGGCATCCACCTGTGCTACGGCGCACCCCTCGCCCGCCTCGAAGCCGAGGCCGCGCTCGGCGCGCTGATCCCCCACCTGAGCACGGCAAGCCTGGTCCAGGACCCGCCGCCCTACCGGCAGAACGCGATGCTCCGCGGACCCCGCCACCTGCCCATCCAACTATGACTCGGCTATATGGCGGCACACGGCGGCAGGCAGGACCAGATCACTGCCGAGATCGGCTTCGCCACCGCCGCTTCGCTGCGCCAGGACATGAGCGGCGAACTGGGCGTCTCACGCCTGGCCTACCGCCGCACCTTGCAGGCCGCCGGCGCCTCCATGCGGGCGGCAGGCGCCACACCATGCCGACCAGGTCGGAGCGTGCGACCCGCGCTCCAGAGATGGAAGGGTCATTGACGACAAGGCTCCCGTCCCCCCGCGACATCCGCCGCCATCGGGCGGGACGGGGCGACGGCGGCCAGGCCCTCGGAGGAGGCCACTGCCGCCAGGGGTATGGGGGTGGGCCGGCGAACAGCGGTTCCGGGGACGGCGGCCAGCAGTGCCAGCACGATCACCACGGTGCCGTAGACCATCGTCGCGGTGCGCAGGCCGAGGGACGGCACGGCGAGCCCGGCCAGCACGGCAGGAACGCTGAAGGCCAGGTAGCTGACGATGTAGACGGAGGCGAACAGGTCCGCCCGCTCCGTAGGGCCGGCCAGTGACGCGAGCGAGCGAAAGGTGCCCAGGAAGGAACTGCCGAAGCCGGCGCCGGCGAGGGCTGTGCCGACGAAGAACAGCGGCGTCGAGGGTCCGACGAGGGCGAGCAGTGTGAGACCGGTCCCGGCGGCGAGGGCCACGGACCCGCCGGCCATCACCCGCTTCGGTGCGAGGTCGCCCACCAGCAGCGAGGCGACGGCTCCAGTGCCGAAGAGAGTGGTCACCACCAGGCCACCGACCAGATGGCCACCTATGTGCAGGACTCCTGCGGCCACCGAGGGGCCCAACGCGAGGTAGAGCCCGCCCATCGCCCAGGTGGCGACGAGAGAGGGCGTGGCCGCCAGGAAGGCCTTGCGGGCCTGGGGCGGCACGGCCACCCGCGGCCGCAGCGAGGCCCAGGCACCCGGCCGGGGTGTGACCGGCTCGGGCAGGAAGAACACCGCCGCGGCCAGCAACAGGAATACGGCGATGAGCAGGACGAAGACCAGCATCGTGGGGGCAGGGGCGTACTGCACCAGCAGTCCCGCGCCGAGCGCCCCGACGGCCAGCCCGGCAGCCGGCGCGACGCTGCTCAGCAGCGGGCCGAGGTGCGATGTGGGTGACGGCTGGAGATCGAGCAGCCCGGCACTGATGGCGCCGGCCGCCGCACCGGTCGCCAGCCCCTGCACGGTCCGCGCCACCAGCAGCGGCCCGACACCGTCGGCAGTGAGGAACACCACCATGGACGCGGCCTCGACGATGAGCGCGGCAGCAAGCACGGGCCGCCTGCCGATGTAGTCGGACAGTCCTCCGACGATCAGCAGCGCGACCAGCAGGGCCAGGGCGTAGACGGCGAAGATCGTGGTGAGCGCGATCGGCGAGAAGCCCCAGCGATGCTGATACACCACGTAGAGCGGGGAAGGCGCGCTGGCCGCGGCCAGGATCGCGAACAGAGTGACGGCCAGCAGCCAGAAGCCGACCGGGCGCGGTACTCGCCTCGCCAGACGCTCAGTGTGCATGTCGACTCTCCGGATAGTTCCAATAATTTCGAACAGTAAGAGCCTACGCACACCTCGGTCGATAGTTCAAGTATTATCGAACCATGAGTGGAACCTCCCGTGACATGCCACACCCCGACGTCGCCGACCTGGTACTGACCGATGTGCTGTTCGCCCTGAGCGACCCCTCACGGCTGGACATAGTGCGTCGCCTGACCGAGGGGCCTCTGGAGGTCGCGGCCTGCCGGCCCGTCGGCGGGGAGATCCCCAAGTCCACCCTGTCCCACCATCTGAAGACGCTGCGCGAGGCAGGGGTCGTCCGCAACATCCCGCGCGGCCGGCAGCGCTTCATCAGCCTGCGCCGCGAAGACCTCGACAACCGTTTTCCCGGGCTATTGACTGCCGTCCTCCACCAGCCCCAGGCAGAACCCCGCGGCTGACCGCCGGCTGGAGCGGACAGAGGTGTCCCGCTCATCGCCCACTCGGCCCAAAATGGGTGCTCGACTGCCTCCTGACCAGCGTCTCGATCGAAGACCTTCCGGTTCCACTTCTCTACGCGCAACCGATGACAGCAGGGGCCTGAGGTCCACCAGCCACGCTGCCCCCGTTTCTCCCCTCACCATCCCCGGCAGGGTGACCCCACGGTCGAGGCGGACGGCGACCCTGCGGAATCCGGCTATCGACTCCATGACGCCCAGCGCGTCACCCGTCTCCACCTCGTGCGCACCCTGCGCGAGTCGGGGTTAGGACTGGAGGCCGTACGGGGGGTTCTGGAGCGGGAAACGACCGTCGCGGCCGCCGCTGCCGCACATGTGCGGGCCCTGGATCCACAGATCCGGGCCCTGCGCCTGAGCCGTACCGTGCTGAGCACGGTGGCCAGGCGGCAGTCCGATCCACAGAGGTGGGGGAACAACCGCCCCTGAATTCAGCCCTGTTGTCCGAGACTTCTCACTCTCACTTCTGGGGCTGAGTGTCAGAGTTGGCCCGCAGGAGGGCTGCCCTCTTTCTCACCTGCGGGGCTGCAACGGAAGTTCGTGAACTGTGCTGCTGCGTGTGCCATCTCAGCAGTGATGGCCCATCGCTCGTGGTCCATCCATTCGCCATTGACGTACTGGAAGGCAGTCGAGTACCCCTCGCGCCGGAAGCCCAGACGTTTGACGAGGTTCAGCGAGGAGACATTGTCCGGCTGGATGTTCGCCTCCAGCCGGTGCAGTTCCAGGGGGCCGAAGGCGTGCTGGATCACGAGCCTCAGCCCCTCGGTCATATAGCCACGGCCGGTCGTAGACGCGTAAGAGGTATAGCCCAGGGTTCCGCTCCGGAGAGTGCCCCTGACCACATTGTTGATGTTGACGCCGCCCACGATCGTGCCGCTGCCGCGCAGACAAATCACGAAGCCCTCATGGGTGGGCTGCCCGGTCCGCTCAAGGTAGTTCTCGAACGCTTCCAGCGTGTTCGGGCGGGCGCCCAGCCAACGGCGAAGCATCTCGGCGCTCTCCTGGGCCAGCGCTGTGAGCTCGTCGTAGTCCTGACGGCGGACGTGGCGTATGACCACTCGCGGCCCTTGCAGGAGGTGACTGGTGATTGCCATCCGGAGATCCTACGCAGCCCGCTCGCGCACACGTCCGGTGGATCGGCATCGCCAGTGTCGCGCTGTCCCGACAGCGGATCCGGGCCGAGGCCAGTCTGGTCCGCGCCCGCTCCGTCGCCGAGGCCATACAGATGACGGTGCTGCGCCCGTTCCGGCGCGGGGCGCGGTGTGGACGGGGACGACAATTCGTTCCCTCCCGTCAGGGGCGTCAGGTCTGGCGGCTGGTGAGGTCGAATCCGTGCTGCAAGTAGACAGTGCGGCCCTGGGTCATGGCGCGGGAGCAGGCGTGCACACGGCGGGCCATGTGCGGGGCGAGCAGGGTGTCCCACTGTTCGGGGGTGGCCAACTGCCATGCGGTGAGTTCTTCGGGGTCGAGGTGAATTCGTGTCCGAGCCTCGGCTTGGGTGATCAGGCCGCCGTCGAAGAGGTAGTTGACCAGCGGCGGGCGGCCGTCGGCCTGTTCCGCCACCCAGTCGACGGCCAGCAGCCGGCCCGGCGTCAGGCCGATGCCGAGCTCTTCCTTGACCTCGCGCCGGACCGCTTGCAGCGGGTGCTCTCCCGTGTCCAGTCCGCCGCCGGGGATCTCCCATGTGTCGGTGCGGTAGGACGGCTGGACCAGAAGAATGCGGCCCGCTGCGTCGTGGATGACTGCTCCCGCACCAGCGATGTGCTTGGGCAGGGAGGCGTAGTACTCGGCAGAAGGAAGGTGCGTTGGACTCATGGGGTGCGACGCTAACGGTGCCGCCCACGGGGGCCGTGCAGCAACCTCCGCTTGGCACAGAACAGTGACCTGACAGGTGTACCTCTCGCTCCAGCAGCACGTGCTCGGCCACTTCGTCGCCGTCGCACCGGTAGGCGCGCTGGCAGGTGGTGCAGTGGAACACCGCATCCACGGTCCGTCCGCAACAGGTCGAGCTGTACGCGGCGATCTTGCGTGACCATCGCGGCGGCAATTCGATGCGGGCGCTTGAGCGCAAGCACGTGGCGGACGGTGCGGAAGTCATTGGATTCGGTCTGGTCGAAGACACGCAAACAGCTGCCGGCCCGGGCGACCGCTCTGGATCCGTACAGCCGGTGACCGAAAGTTCAGGGGGCGGGGGCCGGGTTCCCTGCCGTGGCTACCGTTGCCCCAGCACCCCACCGAACCGACCCCTGGAGAACCCCCGTGCCCGTGCCCCTCGGCGAGGATGTGGTGGCGCTCCTGCGCCGCCCCAGCACCTGCTACATCGCTACCACGATGCCCGACGGCTCGCCCCAGCTCACCCAGACATGGGTCGACACCGACGGCGATCACGTCCTGATCAACAGCGTTCAGTCGCATCAAAAGACCCGAAACATCGCGCGCGACCCGCGGGTTGCCGTCGCAATCGCCGACCCCTCGGAACCGGCCTCCTACGTCCAGATCCGCGGCCGTGTGGTGCGTGTGACCACCGAGGGGGCGGTCGACCACATCGAGGCGCTCGCGCAGAAGTATCTCGGCGGGCCCTACCCATGGTTCGGCGGCCGCGACCAGGTCCGGGTGATCTATGTGATCCAACCCGAACGGATCAGCAGCCCTCGCGGCTAATGATCACGATGTCCAGGTCTTCCATCCCGGCCCCCACCCCTTTGGACAGGCAAGTCAATGTTCGGCGGGACAACCTACCGATCACCAGGTTCGATGACATCGATCAGCCCTCACTGAGACCGGACACGTGCCGCCGTGTCTCCTCGACATTCACGAGCGGTTGACCACAAACTGCCTCCGCACCCCATCGATAAACGCTGTTCCTGGCGAAGAACGAATCCACCTGGCCCTACTCACGGGCAGTGACAGCGTTTGTCGTTGAGTTCGGGCAGCGGTTACCGATGAATCGGCTCATGTTTGTTCATGGGAAAGGACGACACTGTGGGGAGCTAGCTCGTAGCCCAACGTGTTCACTCACCATTCCACAGGTAGACCCTTCCGGGGTTCCCTTCGGCATGAGTAACCGCCAGGTCACATTAAGTGTTGACGTGGGATATCTCCCATAAGGAGTGTCGATAGCGTCAGAAAAAAATGTAGCCCCGCAAGTTGCGTCCTGCCGGGGCTTCTGATTGGCCATTAAAGTCACCGACCCCGTCACGAAGATCACCGGGACCATCTACGACAACCTCGGGCTTACACCACCGGCTGCACCGTCTACGACTCCCTGCTGCACACCCGGGAAACCCGGTCCACGGCCGGCGGCCGCCTCGTCGATCTGCCCCAGCACGACACGCGCGGCCTGGCCAGCTTCCCCCTGTCCGACATCTGGGACGCGACCAGCGCACCGTCCCGCGCCCCGGCAGCCATCCAGGGCGGCCAGTCTCCTTGCAGGTGGACACCACCTACAACGGCGCCGCTGCGCCTCGCCAGGCGCAGGCCAGGTGGACGCGATTTCCCATGCCTGTCGCGATCGATGTCGACGCTCAAAACAGACGATCACACATCGGTGAACGCGGAACTTCGCCCTCAGATACGGGGACGCAAGCTAGCGGAGCTCAAGGCGACAAGCCTTATACATTCACAACAAAAAAATCCTGCTCCCAGGGGGGCTCGAATAATCGCCCCGTGCCCGGGGCTACGGCGTGCTCAAGTCTGCTCGCGGGCACAGCGGAGGCATCATGTGTCACATGTCTCAGACAAAATGTCCCCATTTTGGACACATGAGTTCAATACTTATCCGGGTACGAGCAAATCGACGATGTCAGGGAGTCCTCACTCGTCATGCAGACCCTCATACACGCTTGGGACCAGATCTACGCGTCCTGGCACCAATTGCACTGGTACGGGGTGGCCGTCGGCTCTCTCCTCGGTATCAAGTTGCTCCTGTCCATCCGCCGACGCCGCAGCCCCGGGCTCACATTCAGGAAAACGAGCCATCGGCTCAACATTCACGGGGTCGTCACGGTGTACAACGAATCCCCCGCGATGCTGAGGCGCTGTCTGGAATCAATCCTCGCGCAGACACTGCCGCCTCAGTCTTTGACGGTCATCGACGACTGCTCCGCCGACCAGTCCGCCGCTGCCCTCATCGGGGAGATGCGCCCACAGTTCGACCGGGCAGGAATCCGTCTCGGCTTCATCCGGTTCCCCGACAACCGCGGCAAGCGCCACGGACTCGCCGCGGGCTTCCGTGAGGACCCGCTCGCCGACGCGTATCTGTGCATCGACTCCGACACGGTGCTCGACAAGCACGCCGTCGCCGAACTCGCCGAACCCTTCGGGGAGCGCCGCGTCCATTGCGTCACCGGGTTGGTCCTCGCCCACAACCGCGACACCAACCTCCTCACGCGCCTGATCGACATGCGGTACGTCAACGCCTTCCTCGGCGAACGGGTCGCCTACTCCCGTCTCGGTTCCGTCCTGTGCGCCTGTGGCTCCCTCGCGATGTACCGGGGATGGGTCATACGCAAGAATCTCGACGACTTCCTCGACCAGCGGTTCCTCGGTCGCCCCGCGACCTTCGGTGACGACCGGCGCCTCACGTACTACTGCCTCACCGAGGGCAAGTCCCTCATCCAGCCGTGCGCTGTCGGCTACACCGACGTCCCCGAACGACTCGGGCACTACATCCGCCAGCAGATCCGCTGGGGCAAGTCCTTCATCCGCGAAGGGTTCCTGCTCTTCGCCAAGTTCCGGCTGAGCCGTATGTACTGGTGGCTCAATCTGATCGAGCTCGTCACCTGGGTCGCCTTCACCGCGGCCATGATCACCGCCCTCGTGGCCATCGCGCTGCACCCGACCGGTTGGGCCCTGCTCGCCAGCTACATCGGCTACATGTGTGTCATGTCGTGGGTGCGCTCCATCCACTACCTGCGCGGCGCCGCCATGGTCGGGCTCGTCGACCGCGTGCTGACGTTCCTGGCCGCTCCGCTGTACGCGCTGCTCAACATCACGCTGCTGCTGCCGCTGCGCCTGTGGTCCCTGGCGACCCTGCGCCACACCAAATGGGGCACCCGCGCCAAGATCGAGGTCGGCGTGGACACCGAAGCTCCCGAGGACCGCGGCGGTGCTCCGGTCCCGTCCCTCGCAATCCCCCACCAGGCTTGGGAGGGCACCGCGAACTCACGGAGCGGACCCGCCTACGGCCCGGACGACGGGGTCGCACGGCCGGCCTTCGATTTTCCCGCCCCCCAGACGCAGGTCGTCCAGTAGGCACCGCTCGGTTCGGCGTCGAGGCCGTCCGAAGGCCGGCACATGCGGGAACCCGCGCAGCCGGCGACCCGCCACAGCGGTGCGACGGAGAGTGCCGCCGCTTCCCTTCCTGAGCGTTCAGTCCGGCGCGCTCACGAAGGGCGGCGTCGGCCTCCGCCACCGTCACCCGCGCCGGTCCCGGTACCGTCCCTCCACCTGCACTGGGAGCTTTTGTGGGCACTGCCCGCCCTACCGTCCGCCCTGTCCGTCCTGATGACCGCAGGCCTCGACGTCGTGCGTGGACCGTGTTCAAGACGCTGCTCCTGGTGATCGCCGTTGCCGCCGGTGGCCTCGCGCTCTATCCCGAGTGGCGTGCCGCGCATCAAGCGCCCCCGCAGCTCACCATCCGGTACAAGGCCGGGAGCCCTGCCACAGCCGCGGTGGCCCAGCCATGGCTGGAAGTTGTCAACACCTCCAAAAAGAGGGTGTTCCTGTCAGACGTGACGATTCGTTACTACTTCACCGGAGACGGGGCTTCCTCGTACGCGTTCAACTGCGTCCAGGCCGCTGTCGGCTGCTCGAATATCGCCGGGGAGACTGCTTCGCCGGCCGATCCCGGCACCACCGCCGACCGCTACCTCCAGATCAGCTTCACGACGGGTGCCGGCAGCCTGGCACCCGGCGCCAAAAGCGGAGCCATCGGACTGCAGCTGTATCGCCCCGACGGCAGGAAGCTGAACCAGCTGAACGACCGTTCATTCAATGCCGCTGACACCACCTTTCAGGCGTCGAGGACGGTGACCGCATACCTGCGCGGTGCGCATGTCTGGGGGGACGAGCCCACCGGCCGTACCGGCTCCACCGGCCCTACCGGATCCGAATCTACCGGCTCCACCCGCCACGCTGCTGCGTCCGCACCGGGCTCGTCCGTTCCCCGCCCGAGGCCTGCCCACCCGCGCGGGATCGTGTTCGACGACTTCCACTACAGCGGCCCCGACGATCCCGCACTCCACGCCCACGGCTGGCTGGTCCGTACCAGCCCGGGCGGTCCGGGGATCCACGACACATGGTCGGCCGCCGGCGTCAGTTTCCCGGCCGAGAAATCCGCTGTGGGCGGCCAGGTCATGCAACTGCGGGCCACCACCGACGGGACAAGGGCGAGCACCAAGCAGGCTGAGGTGCAGAGCAGCGGCACCGACTTCCTGACGGGGACCTACGCCGCCCGGATCTACTTCAACGACAAGCCCACGAGTGGTCGCAACGGCGACCACGTCAACGAGTCCTTCTACACGATCTCGCCCAACAACTCGCGCTACAGCGAACTCGACAACGAGTACATGCCGAACGGGGGCTGGGGTGCGCCGGGTCCCAAACTCGACACCACGAGCTGGTACAGCGCCGACACCGGGGACCGGGTCACACACAAACTGGTCTCCAGCCTTCAGGGCTGGCACACCATGGTGATAACGGCCATGCACGGCGTGGCCACCTACTCGGTGGACGGCCACAAGCTGTTCAGTAGCGGCGGCAAATACTTCCCACGCCAGAACATGTCCATCAACTTCAACACCTGGTTCGTGGACCTCCCCTTCACGGGTCCGCGCGCCTGGGACATGCAGGTCAACTGGTTCTACTACAACGCCGACAAGGCCCAGTCCCTGGCGGATGTACAGAAGTCTGTGAACGGCCTTTACGACAGCGGCACCCATTACGTCAACACCGTCTCCAAGCACTGAGCCTGTGGCATTGCGCGACTGCCCGGTCACTCCGAAGTCCTGTGTCATCCGGGCGAAGGAATTGGCTGGTGAGCACCGCCCGGTTCTGGCAACGTCAGGCCGTATGACCTGTGTGTTCTGCTGCTTGATCAGCGAAAACTCGGCTCGTTGGATATTCCGCGGCCCCACGGTAGCTGCCTTCGCTCCACTTGATCCACTCGCGCCGGGGCACGCCCTGGTGATTCCGACATCCCACTACGTGGACATCTTCGATACGCCGCCGGAGGTACTGGCCGAGACCATGGCGCTGGTCCAGCGCCTCTCCGGAGCCATGCGGACTGCATTGAAGGCTGGAGGCGTGAACATCCTCAGCGCCAGCGGCCCCGGCTCCGAGCAGTCGGTCCCTCATTTGCACTTCCACGTGGTTCCCCGGTGGGCTGATGACGGGTTCTCGACCTGGCCGACGGATCAGTCCCAACACCGGACGGCCGGCGATCCTGTCATCCAGCTCACCAACGCCATGGCAGCCGGTCACGCAGCCTGACGGTTCCACAGAAGTTGTGCCGGACCCGAGTTTTGTCAATCCCCAGCGAGTGTGGAGACTTCCTCTATGCGGCCAGCCCCGTGGTGAGGCCGGTCCGGTGCTCGCGTTCGTAGTCGATCGGGCTCTTGAAGCCGCAAATGCTGTGGAGCCGACGGGTGTTGTAGAAGTCGGCGATCCAGGTGGAAACCTTCATGCGGGCTTCGGCCCGGGTCGCGAAGGTGTGCCAGTGGACGTACTCGACCTTGAGCACGCTGTTGAACGCCTCGCTCACGGCGTTGTCGAAGCAAGATCCGACTCTGCCCATGGACTGGAAAACGCCCAGCTTGCGACAGGCCCGGCCGAACTTCCGAGACGTATATTCGGCGGATTCAACCGGTGTTGCGACGACCGGTTGAATCCGCCTTCCGAGCCGCGGTCGGTGTGGAACGCCTCGTACGTCCCCGCCGCGGGTGGCCCCTGCCATGTTCAGGGCGGCGACGACCAGGCAGGCATCATGCTGTGCGGCCATCGCGTAGCCAAGCAGGCGGCGTGAGAAGAGGTCGATGACGGTGGCGAGGTAGAGCTTGCCCTCGCCGGTGACGATCTCGGTCATGTCGCCGGCCCAGACGAGATCCGGCTCGTCGGCCGTGAAGTCCCGCCGCACGAAGTCCGGGGCGGCCGGCCGCTTGCCCTGCCTGGTCAGGCCCTTGCGGCGCTTCACCACACGGGCAACGAGGCCGAGTTCGGCCGTCAGCTTCGCGACGGTGTTCACCGAGATCCGCCAGCCCTTGCGAACCAGCAGGATGAAGATCTTCGGCAATCCGTAGGTGCCGCCGGAGTCCTTGAAGATATTTCTGACCTCCTCTTCAAGCTGTTGTCTGCGCAGCTCACGGCGGGTGGGCGGCCTCTCGCGCCACTTGTAGAACCACGACTCACTGACCCGCAAGGCCCGGCAGGCGGTGCGGTGTGGGATGTCGTACTCGGTCCTCTGGTCACCGATGAACGCGGCCAGCTCGGCCGGCGTCTTCTCGGCTACTTCGCCCAGAGGACCATGCATCGCTTGAGGACATCGCGCTCCATCTCAAGCTCCTTGATCCGCTTCAGCTTCTCGGCGTCCTGCCTGTGCAAACGCCGCAGTTCCTCACGCTCTGACTCGCTCAGCCCGCCCGATTTCGCGCTCTCGGACGCCTTCCTGGCTCTGCTCACCCACGTCCCCAAAGTCCCCTCGCCGACGCCCAGATCCCTCGCGACCTGCGCGATCGGTTTCCCCGTCTCCATCACGATCCGGACCGCACCCTCACGAAACTCCGGCTCGAACTTCCGACGCTGCTCTGCCATGACCCAACTTCCCCAGCAGTCACAGTCTTCACGCTACGAGGGGAGGGACAGCGCCAGTACGCCGCTGCCCGTGCAGAGGTCCAGCACATCCATGCCCGGCCCGATGCCCTCACGCTGCATTGCGGCAGCCAGCAAGGAACTGTCGGCCTGCGGGCGGTATACGCCGGGCAAACACAGAATTCTGCCGGGCCATGGCTGAACCTCAGCGGTCCTCCCTGCTGAAGTGCCTCGCATGCTCGTGCCACCGCCTTCGACAGAAAGCTCTCTCACCAGCTTCAGCCGATCCACGTCCGACTGCCACTCCTGCCCGCGGCATCCGGTCCCACCGCGCATCCGTCGCCGGAAGGTGGGTCCTTCCTCACGGCTGTCGCGATGGAAATCGCTGGCACGGCCGTCGCTACCCGCGTGATCACACGGCAGTACACGGAGCGGTTTCACGGAGACTCCGACCATCCTGCTCGATGGGCTCGACCCGTTTGCCGAACCTGGCAGCACTCCGGGACTGGCCTGCCGCGTCCACTGGACGCCCAGAGGTCTGGCCGGAGTTCCCACTCTCGACGAATCGGCCGGGCTCATGGCCGCCGCGGTCTTGACCGTGAGCGGCGCGACACGCCTTTTCCTTGTCGTCTTTGGCCTCGGTGGAAGTCTTCCACGGTGTACTGGGCCTGATGACTGCCAAGGCAGGTGAACGCCGTTCGGCGGCCTGCGAGGAATGAATTTCGTGATGGGTGGCGCGGAGCCGGGAACACGTGATGATTGCGGCTCAGTTTTCGCGCGTCCACGGAGAGGAGACGGACGATGGCCACCAGCACACGTGAGGTGCAGGCGGGCACCGCGCCCAGGAGCATTCAGTTACCGGGGATTGTGCTGGGGATGGGGCTAGGCGGGTTCGTCGACGGCATCCTGTTGCACCAGCTTCTTCAGTGGCACCACATGCTGACCAGCACCAACGACGACCGGATCGGGGTGAAGTACTACTCACCGAACACGGTGTCGGGGCTGGAAATGAACACCGTATGGGACGGCATCTTCCACGCGGTCTGCTGGGTGGCGGTCCTGCTGGGCCTGGCCATCCTGTACAAACGCGTGACCCGCGGCCGGCGAAGGGTGTGGGCCTCCCGTGTGCTGTGGGGGTGGATCCTCGCGGGCTGGGGGCTGTTCAACATCGTCGAGGGTCTCCTGGACCACCAGATCCTCGGCATCCACCACGTCCATGGCGGCCCCCACCAGATCTGGTGGGACATGGGCTTCCTCCTCCTGGGCGTCATCCTCCTCGTCGGCGGCTACCTCCTGCAGCGCAGCGGTCAGCCCTTCGACCCCGACGCCACCGACACCCCTGAGGGTGCCGGGCGGCGTGTCTGATGGGCGGCGGTGACATGCACCACGTGCATGGTCACGGCGGCCGCGGTGGGGGTGGCGGGGCGTGGGAGGTCCTGCTGCCCCTCGCGGCCGTGCTTCTGCTCGCTGGCACCTACCTCCTCCTCACCCACTGGGCGCGTGGGCGAAATCCCACGCAGGGGTGGAGGCGGTGGCGGGCGGGGAGCTTCCTGACCGGATGCGTCCTGCTCGGCGTAGCTCTACTCCCGCCCATGTCCACGTTCGCCCACGGAGACTTCCGCGGGCACATGGCGCAGCACCTGCTCATCGGCATGTACGCGCCCCTCTGCTTGGTTCTCGGCGCGCCGGGGACCCTGTTGTTGCGGACTCTGCCCGCTGCGCACGCCCGGCATCTGTCTGGCCTGCTGCGCAGCCCGCCCGTGCACATAGTGGGCCATCCGGTCTCCGCGCTGGTGCTGAGTACCGGAACTCTCGTGGTGCTGTATTTCACGCCGCTCTACAACGCAACGATGGATCGGCCGGGCCTGCACTGGCTCATGCACGCCCATTTCCTCCTGTCGGGCTGCCTGTTCGTTTACGTCATCGCCACCCCCGATCCGGCCCCCTTCCAACCCAGCGTGCCGGCCCGCCTGGTGACCCTCGGGGTCGCCATCGCCACGCACGCGACGATCTCCCAGCTCATGTACGGAGGATTCCTCATCGACGTGCACGCACCCATCAGCCAGGTGCAGGGCGGCGCGGAGATCATGTACTACGGCGGTGATATCGCTGAACTCCTGTTGGCAGCGGCCCTTATCGCGACCTGGCGGCCCTCGCGCCATCGCAGCACAGAGGCGAACGCCGGGCTCCGGCGATCGGAGAGGGGCTCCAGTGCGTACAGCCAGTGAAGGTGACGATGGTCGAGGGCCTTGACGAGCGTCGCGTTGCCGTCGCGGCGTGGGCTAGTCATGCGGCTCGGATGAGTCTGCGCGGTCGAACAGCAGGGCGCCGGAGCCGGAAAGGAGCTGGTGGTGCCGTCAGTAGCGCGGCTCTCTCTGCCGTTGAGAAGGGTATTCGTCGATGAACAGCGCGGAAGCGGCGCGTGCACGGGTGCTGACAGAGCTGATCGCTGCGAGTCATCTGATGACTTTGGAGCAGCTGCCCGGCACGGTGGCGTCGCACGCTGCCGGGGTGGGCTGGCCTCAGGTGCTGATCTATCTGGCAGATCTGCAACAGGATCGGCTGTACCTGCTGGCCGGCAACGTTGACCTCGGCCCCGGTGGCGCCGACGTACCGGCTGAGTTGTCCGTTGAAGGGACCGTGGCGGGGCGGGCCTTCCAACTGGGAAAGGCCTTTCCGGCCTCGGCTTCTGCGAAGGGCCAGTGGTGGGTCCCGCTGCTGAACGGCACCGAGCGTCTGGGGGTGCTCCGGGTCGGCGTGCCGGGCGCACAGGTCGAGGCGGATGAGGATCTGAACAGGCTCGCCGGATTGGTCGCCCTTCTTCTGGTGAGCAAGCGTGACACGAGCGACTCGTACTCCCGGTTGGTCCGCCGTCGGAGGTTGGAAGTAGCCGCCGAGATGGAATGGCAGCTGGTGCCGCCGCGAACTTTCGCCACCGACCGTGTCTTGATCAGTGCGATTATGGAACCGGCCTACCAAGTGAGCGGAGATGCTTTCGACTACGCCCTGACCGGGGAGACCGTGCATCTGTCTGTCTTCGACGCCATGGGACACGACACCGCCGCCGGATTGACCGCGAGCCTCGCGGTGGCGGTCGCTCGCAATCACCGCCGCCAGGGTTCTGACCTTCTGCAGACAGCGGAAGGCGTCGGTGAGGTCCTGACCGAGCAATTTGCGGGCAGCCGTTACGTCACGGGCATCTTGGCCGACCTTCACCTGGCCACCGGCGTACTGACCTGGACGAACTACGGCCACCACGTCCCGGTCGTCATCCGCGGCAACCGTACCCTCGTGCACCTGTCCTGCCCGCCCGCTCCCCCCATGGGAACCGGGCTGGACCGGCCCGGCACCCTACGCCGCGTCCAGCTGGAACCCAGGGACCGCCTGGTGCTCTACACCGACGGCATCACCGAAGCGCGCAACCGAGAAGGTCAGGAATTCGGCCTCAACGGCCTGACCGACTTCCTCATTCGTCACCACGCCGACGACCTCCCCGTCCCGGAAACCCTGCGCCGGCTGATCGGCCACCACCTGGATTACCACCACGGCCGCCTCAATGATGACGCCACCGTGATGCTCGTGGAGTGGTACGGCCCAACCCCCTACCGACCCAGCCAGCTGCAGGCACTCGCGGGCCTGCCCCCCTCCACCGCCCCGGAGACGATTGCCTCCGCATGGGCCGAACAGCCCGCTGACGACGACGGCGCCTGACTGACGGCGCCAGTACCCGTCTCCGAACCCAGCCGCCCGCCTACCCACAGGGACGAGATGGCCAGCGCTCAAAGGGAGGGAACCAAGCAGGCCAACGCGACAGCCGATGGCGCAGACCGCTGCTCCGGGCGCGGTGGGCGACGCACCCGCCGCCGAGTCTCCGCCACGGTCGTCTCGCCGCGCTCCTTGTCCCGTGGAAAGGGCGTGGTCCGCGAGGGCGTGGACGAGCGGCAGTGTCCTCAGCAGGCCAGGGCTGGGCCGAGGCGGAGCCGGTCGATGAGGCCGGCGTGATACAGAGCGGCTATCGGCTGCAGCAGCTCCGGGTGGCGCAGTAGGGGTGCAGCCGACATATCGTGGGCATCCGGCGCCGTCAGACGCCGGAATTCGACAGGCCCGACGGCAGTGTGCTCGCTGTGGGCAACGGCTTCCACCGCCTCCTTGGCCGCATTGGGGGCAGCGAGCAGGCAGGCTGCCCAGCTGGCGACGACCTCATCCACCCAGCTCCGCCAGGCCCAGTCCTCGGTGTCGGCTTCGTCGGGCACGTGCGCTCCGGCAATCCAGTCGAGCCGTGCGGATCCACCGGGGCCGGCCATCATCACCAAGGCTGCGTCCATGGCTGTCGGGTAACGCAGCCACGCGGCGACAGTGACGGCCTGGCGCGCCTGTGCCTCGGACAGAACAGCCGCGAACGCGCCGTCGGCGGCCGGGAAAGCGCGCGTCAGCCACTGCGTAGTGGCGGCGATGAGCGGGGAGAGATCTGCGGGCATCGAGGACTCCGATCGAGCGTGGATCGCGTGCGCACGCTACTGCCCGGCTGGGTGGGGATCGTATGACGCAAAGCACTCCCTGACCGTGGTGTTCGTCATGCGGTCCGCGTCTCGCTGCGACCGCAGCCCGGGATCTGGGGCCGGCCGCCGGACCACACACGAGCACAGAAGCGCGTCCGACCGCTGTCGGGGGCTTTGTCGCAGCGCGCGCCGAGTACTGCGAGCTTGCACCCCAGACATATGGCGAGGGCTTCGCCGTGTCCCCCAGATGCGGCGGGTGACCTCCTGCGCGACGCTGACCTCCCTCCCCCTGGACAGCCATGATCGTCAAGGTGGTGCATTAAAGGGGCCTGAAGTCCGAGCACGCCCACTGCGCCGGCTTTCTCTCGATCGGCTTGTGCGTCGCCTCTTGGTTCGGGTTCGGGTCGATGAAGGTCGAGCCCCTTGGGGTGGCTCGTGCTCGTGCGGACCGCTCGGGCATTTTCGTCGGCGGGTGGTCGTCGACGTTCTTCGCTACCGGCGTGGCCTTCGCGAACTACGAGCACGAGACCGAGCCGCCGACTCGGGCCTGAATGAAGCCAGGGTTACCAGCCGGGTCGCTCCGCTCCGTACGGGCCCGACCCCGGATGAGAAATGAACGATGGGTTCCCCGACAGGAGCGGAAAGGCCCGCGCTCGTGGCGAGGTTCTCCTGCAGATCGATAATGGTGGACCGCCATCGTGACGTCAGCCAGACGTCCAGTTCGGTCCCCTCGACCGGAGAACCGGTACGTACTGTGAGCCGGTAGCGGGGGCCGCCGCCGCGTCGTTCGCCTAATGGATGACGGGGCCGTCCGTTCTGATCTCAGGTTCCCCACGTGGTACGGGCCACCGATCGCGCGGGCTGCCAGCATGACCGGATTACTGACGTCGATGGAGGAACCACAAGCCGTCCTTGCCGTCCGGCAGGCGTGCATAAGTTCGCACATTGGTTTCGGTGAACGTCGAAACCGGGCCATGGTGCACATGATCTCGGCGGCGTCGTCGTCGGCGCCGATCGTTACGGCTTCACCCTGAGCTCACCCGCGTTGGTCGACGCGGGATCCTTGCCCGCTCCCAGGACCTTGATCACGATGTCACGATCGATGAGGACGCCCTTGAGCTTGTCGTCGGTGCCGCAGATCGGCAGCGCGCCGACGCCCATCTCGGGTATCTTCCGGGCCGCGAGGAGGACCTGCTCCTCCGCGCCGATACATTCCGCGCCCTCGGTCATAATTTCCCGTGCGGTAGGGCCTGTGAGGTGTTCAGCTCTTGCCGCGTCCGGTCAGCAAATCCCGGGCCCGGTCGACCAGCCCGACGCCGGGGCCGAGCAGCTTGTTGCCGGGCGGGGTGTCCGGAGCGGAGGGGTGCGGGCGCGTGGGCGCCATCTTCTTGGCCATGCGGACCTTGTCACCCAATTCGTCCAACGCTTCGGGCGTGCACGCCGCGGCGAGGAGGGGGAACAGCCTCTCCTCTTCATCGCGAACGTGCTCGCTCACCTCGAGCTTCAGCTTCGCCACCAGGTGGTCGAACTGCGGGTCATCCGCATCGAGACCCTCCAGCTCCTTGAGATGCCGTTCCACCGCTGCGTGATCGGCGAGTTCCTTGTCCGCGATCCCGTCCCCGCCCTCGACGTGCTCACGCACCGCCGGGTACAGGTACATCTCCTCAGCGACGGAGTGGCGCACCAGCTCCATGGTCACTTCATCGACCAGCTTCCGGCGCTGCTTGTCACCGACCGGCTGCGCCTCGATCCTCTCGAACAGGCCGTCGACCTCACGGTGGTCGGTGGTGAGTTCCGCGATCACATTCCCGCCGTGTCCCATAAAAATCCTTCCACTTGTAGGGCATGAGCCGAAGCCAGCTCACCGTTCCACACGCGTACCCCCGAAGCTCTTCAACACGCGCAGCAGCGCGGCACGCTGGGGCGTCCGGCGTAACTTTGCACCCCCCCGAGCAGACCGGGTGGCAGCAGATCTGAGCCCTGACGCACGACGCCCTCCCCGGCGAGCCTGTCGCGGGGCGGGCGTCGTTACGGATACAGCTCAGGCGGGGGTGATGTTCTCGGCCTGGGGGCCCTTCTGGCCCTGGGTGATGTCGAAGTTCACCCTTTGGCCTTCCTGGAGCTCACGGAAACCCTGGGCGGCGATGTTCGAGTAGTGGGCGAAGACGTCCGGGCCGCCGCCGTCCTGCTCGATGAAGCCGAAGCCCTTTTCCGCGTTGAACCACTTGACGGTTCCGCTGGCCATCTTTGTCCTCCAAGGGGACTCGAAGCCGGTCCCGCACCGTGCGGGGCCGGAGGTGATCGCCCTGGCCCTCAGAGACTGTGAACAGCAGGGCCGCCCGTGAACTCGCGCTCACGGGCGACGGGTACTTCGGAACCATGACAGCTGGTCTTGACGCTACCCCGGTTCACCCGCCCTCATCGCGAGAACGCACAGGCGGAGAGGGGCCCGAATCCACCGTTCGGCGGCGTGACGTGGCGGGCAGGGGGTGCGTTGAGCCCGACGGCACGTGCGTGTGTTCCGAACCCCCCACGGCGGCACCCACGCACGTGCTCCAGCGCTCCCCGGCGGGGCTCACACCTGGGGGTAGAAGACCGAGTCGGCCCGGCCAGCCGCGGCCCTCTGAGGCTCGCCGCCATGCGGGCAGAGTGGCTGGACACCACTCCGGCAGACCGCTCCTTCGACCTCGGCGGCTGCACCAATCTCCCACCCGCTCATGCGTCCAGGATGTGATGCTCGCGCTTTCATGCGTCCAAGGCCTGGCCACCCATCTGACGCCGGGTGCCTGCAGACGGGGAGATTCTCGGCGTGACGCATAGCCTTTCACCCCGGCCGGTACCTCATGCGTCATTCAGTCAAAGTCCGGCGACTCCGTCTGGTGCTCGTGGTTGTGCTCGTAGTTCGCGAGGGCCAGGCCCATAGCGAAGAACGTCGGCGCCCACTCGCCGACGAAAATGCCGCAGCGGTCCGCACGAGCCGCCCCAAGGGGCTCGATTTTCATCGACCCGAACCACGAGGCGACGGACAAGCCGATCGAGAGGAAGCCGGCGCAGTAGGCGTGCTCGGACCTCAGGCCCTTTTCATGCAGCATCTTGACGATCATGGCTGGAGGGGAGTGAGGTCAGTGCTCTTTTCACCGTCGCGCAGGAGGTCACCCGCCGCATCTGGGGGAGCGGCGAAGCCCCCGCCATAGGGCGGGGGCGCAAGCTCAGCGGTACCCGGGCGCGCGCGCCTCGTCTATCCTGCGACTCCTCACCGCAGAGGCGCGACAAAGCCCCCGACCGTAGTCGGAGGCGCTTTCGGCGTCCGAGGCTCGTCCAGTCTTGCCCGGTCAGCGGGGCCGTGACGGACGGCAATCCGCCCCTTCCGGGGAGGGGGCGGAAAAGCCAAGCGGGAATGAGGGGGCCGGCGGTGGCGGTGTCAGCGGTCGCCGGGCATGGTGCGGTGCTCTCGTGCGCCGGGGCGGGTGCCGCGATTGTCGGTGCGGTCGCGGGCCGCGGAGGCGGCGGCGAGGGCGAGGAGGGTGGCGATGACGCCGGTGATGAGGTTGCTGGTGATGGAGCGGGTGTGGGCGACGTCGCCTGCGACTACCCAGGGAGCTACGCAGGTCCAGATGCCGATGACGGCGGCGGCCCAGGCCATGGAGTGGGTGCGCTCGTAGGAGGTGCCCAGGCCGCCGAGGAGCAGCATGTAGGCGATGCCCGCGATGAGGTTGTTGACGGCAAGGGTGGTGAAGCCGTTGAAGCCGGCTATCCAGGGTGATGCCGCAAGGTAGAGGCCGGTTATGAGAGCCAGGGCCTCGATCATCTGGGCTCGTGGGGTGGCGGCTGCGCGCTCGTGCCGGGCACGCAGTTCCATCAGGTCGGGGTGCTCCTCGATGGGTGCGCGATGGGTTGACGCCATGATGGCCTCCGAAAGAGAGCTGTTTACCCAACATCTAGCCTAAAACTGACATAAAAATAGGCAAACGGGGGCAGTCCCGGTTCCGGCCGTCGGGGCCCGTCGGCGCCGGATGCGGCCGTCGGCGAACCCCGCCGCGGGGCCGGGTCATCTCTTGGCGATGGCATGCCCAGGAAGATGCCGACCACCAGGGCCGCGGTGCGACGACCATCACGGACCAGGTGCCGGTGCCGCTGTGGACGACGGCCTGTGGCCTGCGCACCGGCACGGTTGGCCTCCCGGACGGCCAGGGCCGGCCGTGAATCTTGCTCTTCAGCTCTGCTGTCTCCACGATCACGTTCCTCACGTGCCGCATCCGAGTCCCCGAGCGGTGCCATCCATCCGTTCGTCATAGATCTACCAGGCACTCTCCTTCGGGCAGACCTCGGCCAGGAGCTCCAGCAGATAAGCGGAAACCGGATTGAGTTGCCGCGCCGCACCCAGGTGTAGACGGCAGCCCGCGTCGGCGCGTGGGCGTGCTGCAGGACGTATCCGTCCACCAGGCCGTCGCCGTCGGGACACTGCCTTACCAGGATCTGCCGGGGCCTCCCGTCCTGTTCAGCCAGGATCTCGAGAACCTCGCACTCCGGGCCGCCCCGGAACTGATACACCCAGTTTTTCCCCATACCGACCATTATTTCCGCCGCCCTCAGCAACCCGCCGCCGGACACCCACCACAAGCCGCTCGCTGGATCTCCACCCGTTCAGACGGCGACGCCGTTCTGTCGTCCAGAGAGGCGCTCGTTGAGCCGGGTGCAGGGCGGCGGGGGCGCGCCACCCACACCCTTCAGACCCTGTGCGCCGCCCGGGCCGACGGCGGTCCTGGGATCACCCGTTTGTATGCCGCGGACTTCCACAGGGATACGGAGCGCCTCGGAACCGGTTCATCGCGCTGGCCGAGCCGGACATCGAGGCGTGCCAGGGCTGCCATCCGAGGCAGGGTGACAGGCGCATAAGACCGTACGGACCGCCCGGCGCGCCGTGGAATGGCGGGGCTTGCAGGATCGGCAGTGTGGAGTTCCCGATCAAGGTGGCGCTGGCCCAGGCGGTCCCGACGCTGCCCGAGGGGCCGGGCTGGCGGTACGAACCAATACCAGTCGTAGAAGTCCGGGCAGCACCGCAACACCGGCGAGCAGGCAGCGGCAAGCATCACGATCACTCCGTACGCAGTTCTGTTCACGGGGGACAGGAGAGAGGCACGATTGGTCGCTACCGGACACTCGCCCGTCAGACGCGCGGCTGCTCCCCGCCGTTGCATTCGGCGAGACGAAGTGTCGGGCGGGAGACGGATGGACCCAGGCAGGGTCTGACGCCACCACTTGCCGGTTCTCCCGCACAACTGCTTGTCGTGAAGCAGTGCCCGGCCGCCATCACGGTGCGAAAGCGTGGGTGGATGGCGGGGCCACCACGCGGCCTATCGCAACCGAATCTCGGAATGCCTGAGAGGTCTACTGTGTTCGGCGGTCCACGGTTCCCTGCGCGCACAGCGCACCTTCCAGGCAGAAAAATGCGGGGCTGAGACTGCATCTCTACCAGCGGTACCAACGGCCACGACGACCACCGGCTCCAACAGAACGCATGGCAAATCCGAGCAGCCAGACAGCCAGCAAAACAACGGCGACGATCCACAGGGCCTTCAGCGCGAAGCCGGCACCGAAAAGAAGCAGGGCAAGCAGAAGAACGAGAAGTAGGGGAACCATAGTTATCAACCTGCAGAGCAGCGTGTGCCCTTGTATCACGCCGTCATGCGTCCGACATTTATGTGTTTCTTATGCCTCAGTGTGGGCATGCAGTACCGTCCCTGCGCCTCACGCATCTCGAACAAAACAGGCAACAGGCCGACGGGTAGAACTCTTTAGATTGAGGATGGGGGCGTGGTGCCCCGGACGGAGCACCCGGCAAAGCCCATTTCGACAATCTCAATCACGCTTCCGGTGCGCGACCCCGCAGGTACAACGACGTACAGCGCCGCAGACGCTGGCGACTGCCCAGCCACCGGTGCGCTCGCCACGAGGCTCTCGATGCCGGGCCAGAGCAATGCCGGTGAGTTAGCGCGTCGGTGCAGGTCAGGTGGGGTGCTTGGTGACTTTGAGTGTGTAGCGGACGTTACTGGGAGTGCGGGTCTGGTCCCGTTTTCTGACCTCGAAGGTGTTCTTGGACGGCTTCTTGATGCGCTGGCACTGCCGGTTGCGCCGGGGCGGCAGGAGGGCGGCCAAGAGCTCTGTGGTGGCTTCGCGGCGGGCGGCGGCCAGTGTGGTGACGTCGGCTGCGGCCTGGGCGGCGACGGCCAGCCGGGCGAGCTGCACCGTGACGGTGAAGGAGATCCGGTCAGGATCGGTCCCGCCGTGTTCTGCCGCGCGCGTCTGCAGTGCGCATAGTGCCTGGTAGACGGTGAGAAGGGCGTAGATCTCCTGGTAGATCAGCTCGGGCGCCTTGGAGCGCAGGATGAATCCGGCGCCGCGCAGGCGGTTCTTGAGTTCCGCGAATCCGTTTTCGATCTCCCACCGCTGGTGATATGCCCTCGCCAGCTGGTGGGCCGGGGCGAGGCGGTGGTCCAGCAGGCTGGTGACCAGCCGGAACGTCTCGGTGCGGGGTGGGCCGGCCTGTGGGTGGATGGTCACGGTGTACTCGATGATCCGTACCAGGTGTCCCCGGGGCGGCTCGGTCAGGGTGCGTCCGGCCGCGCGGGCCTGACCGTGGCGGATGTTCTCCGCGGGCGTGCGCATGATGGACAGGTAGGACCCGTCGGACAGCACCCGCAGCGGCACGAAGACCAGGTTCTTCTTGATCCGCCAGGCCAGGTGGGCGCCGGTGGCGCGGGCCAGGCCCCACAGCTGGTATCCGGCGAAGTTGCGGTCGGCCAGCAGCAGCATGTCCCCTCGCAGGGAGGCCAGCAGCCGGCGGGCGAGCTTGTGCTCGCTGAACCTGGCCACGGCGTCGAGGCCGCGTCGACCAGGGCGTGGGTGCCGCATTCGGTCAGGGCCATCAGGCGGACCTGTGGGTGTCCGCTCTGGTTGACACCACCCTTGCCGGTGAAACCGAACTCAGCAGCGTTTGCCGGGGTGTCGGGGACATCCAGCGCGGTGCCGTCCCAGGCGACCAGCCGCAGCCCGAAGGCGAACGCGCCCGGAGTGACGGTCGTGGCCAGCGTGCCGCACCGCCGCTCGAACAGCGCCTGCAGCGGCTTGTCGCCCAGCCGCTGCCGGGCCCGTGTCAGGGCCGAGCTGGTGGGCAAGCGCTGCACACACAGGCCTGGCAGATGCCGCAGCTTCTCCGTCAACGTGCGCAGGACCGACCGGTATCCCGGCGGCCCGGCACTGTCGGAGCTGCTGAACAGGCACAACGCCAGGATGAAGTAGACCACCGCCCGGGCGGGCAACAGCCGGCGGCGACGCTCGCCGCAGCCGGTCAACTCCACGACCTCGTCAACCAGTTCAGGGCTGATCTCCTCGGTCAACACGCCGAGACGGACGTGCTCGCCAAAGCGCCGGTCCGTGGGGGTCACCAGCCTGTTCAACGGGGCCTGGCTGCCCTCGGTGATGGCAGACGACATGCGGACGATGGCACACTGAGTACCCAACGGAGTTCCCTCGCGGACAGTCGGATCTTGGTCGATCTTCTGTCCTACCGGGAACTCCGTTGCCGTGTCCCGGCCTCCGCCGACACGTCACCAGAAGTGACGGATCACGCAACGTCACCAGGGGATATTCCCAACCAAACCCCGCACTATCAAGTGCCTGACCTGCACCGACGCGCTAACTCACCGGCATTGCGGGCCAGAGAGCCTTTTCCAATCTGGTCATGGGCATGGGTGGCGAAGTGTGACCGTCCGGAGTTGAAGGGCTCAGGGTGAGCTTTGTTGGGCGCCGAGGCGACACGCAGAGCCGTTCGATCCTGGTCCTGGCGGCGGGCTTTCACCGGTTGTGCCATACGAGCGTGTAGCGCCAGAAGAGCCGGCGGCGCAGTTGCACGCCAGGGAGGAGATCCTGGGCTTCACGGGCAAGATCTTTGAAGGTCATGTCGGCCGCGCGTGTCGGTGCCGTCATCGATAGCGGTCGTGGAGAGCGCCTGCCCTTGTTCTTCAGCCAGCCCATAGCCGGGTTGAGTGGGACCGACGTCAGGCCAAGGAGGTAGTCCACTCGGGTCTCCGCACGGGACAGTCCCACAACTACCAAGCTTCCTCCGGGGGCCAGGAGGCTTCGGAAGCTGGTCAGTGCCTGGGCGAACGGCAGGTGGTGGATTGTCGCCACGCAGGTGATGACTTCGAAGGGGCCTGAGGGGGTGTCCGCCATGGCGTCGGCGACGGTGAAGGCCACGGGGGCGTCTGGGGACGTCAGGTGTTGGGCCTGGGCAACGATTCTTGGATCGGAGTCGACTCCGAGCACCTTGTTGGCACGGCGGCCCAGAAGCCTTGCGAGATCCCCAGTTCCTGAGCCGATGTCCAAGGCGCGGTCGAAGCGTTTGGGCAGTTGCCGCAAGATCCAGCGGTGGTAGTGCGCGTTGTGGTCCCAGGGGTAGGCGGCATTGAGTTGTTCAAGGGCTCGCAGGACACGGGGGGACAAGATCTTCATGCCGTCAGTGCACCAGATTTCCGGCTTCTCGAACACCTGCTTACCCGTCCCGGAGGGTGCTGCCTCTTCATTCTGAGGCGTTGACCTGCAGAGCGAGGATGGCCCTAACCAGGTCGGTTATGCGGGTGGTGCTGCAGCGGAGCTTGCGCAGCCGTCGCCAGGATTTGAGGGTGGCCATGGCTTGCTCACCGACAGCGCGGATCTTCGCGTGGGCGCGGTTGACGGCTTTCTGGCCTGCGGAGAGCTTCTCCCAGCGGCCGCGGGTAGGGGACGCGGACCGTGCCGCCGGCCCCCTGATATGCCTTGTCCGCCCAGCATCGCACCCCGGCCCCGGCGAGGGCCTCGATGACGCCGTGGGTGCGGACGGCCTTGATGTCGTGGACGGCGCCCGGCAGTACTGGCGAGGCCCACAGGAGCCTGCCGAACGGGTCGGTGAGGACCTGGACGTGCCGTGCTTCTTGTGCTTGCCCGAGTAGAACGGGCGGTCTGCCGCAATGCGGTCGACGGGCAGCAGGGTGCCGTCAAGGATCACGAACGCCTTGCGCGCGGCGACGGCCATGGCCTGCTGGAGCGTGGGCGCGAGAGCGGTCAGGACGTCCACGGCCTCGGTGACGTAGCGGTGGGCCGTGGCCAGGCCGACGCCGAACCCGGCCGCGAGCTGGGCGAACGTGTGACCGCAGCGCAGGTGGGCCAGAGCCATCAGCGCCTGACGGCTGCAGGTCAGCCGCCGCCAGCGAGTCCCGATCCGTCGCCGCCGAGCGGCCAACTCCCGGCGCAGCAACCGCAATGCGGAAGCGGACAGATCCAACCCTGATGGGTAGACAAGCACGCGAAGCTCCTGGCAGAGAAGGTTGATCTTGGTCGACAACCCATCTACCAGGAGTTTCATCGTTGCGTCACGCCAACCGCTCTTCCCCACACTCAGGTTGGAAGAGGCTCAGAGTCTGCGGCGACGCCGTTGGCCCGGCGCCTCAGTGGATGCGCCGTCCTGCGATGAGCCGGTAGATGGCCAGAACGATGACGGATCCGACGACGGCGGCGATCCACGTGGAGAGATGGAAGAAGCCCCTGATCGAGTGCACGCCGAAGATGACCTTTCCCAGCCAGCCGCCGAGAAGACCGCCGACGATGCCGATCAGCATCGTGATCAGGCAGCCTCCCGGGTCCCTACCCGGCATCAACGCCTTAGCGATCGCACCTGCCAGCAGACCGATCAAGATCCACGCAACCAGTGGAAGACAGCTGTATCGAGGCATTTCATGAGCTGAAGAGCAAGCGGCACGTCAACACAGTGATCTACCGGCTCAGCAACAACCTGGAGACCGTCATCCCCGACTTCAAGGGGAACCTGACGCACGACGAACTACTGCAGGCCCTGCCGGCCGCCGAGACTCGGTTCGTCGTCTACGACCTGGTCTTTGCGACGACGGACGGGACCCGGAAAGAAAAGATCGTGCTGATCTCCTGGTGTCCCGAGGCCACGGAGATCGAGCAGAGGATCGAGCACTCGACCAGTCGCAACACACTCCGCAATCTGCTCGACGGTTTCCAGGCCTACGTGCAGGCCACGGACCTGTCCGACCTGGAGTACGAGGAACTCGTTTCGCGGACCTCGTGACCCTCCCCCTCCTCCTCGGCTGCGCCCCAGAACAGCAGCACGGTCACGCCAACCCGCCACGCACGGGGCGCAAATACACCGGATGGCCGATGCCGAGTCTAGCCGCCTGATCGTTGACCCTCACGCTGAAACCGTGCACACGAGAAGAGACGGCGAGTGGAACGGCGACCCCTCCCCCCCAGCCCGCACGCCACGCTGTCGAGCCGCTCAATGAGCACGGAACGGGGCCGGGAACGGGTCTCTACACCGCCGACCAGGCAGCGGCGGTGGTCACAGCGCTTGTCTCCCAGATTTACACCGCGGCAGCGGAGCTGGCCGGCCTCGCCGAACACCTCCTGGCACTCCAGGAGCACCGATATGCCGACCGGCCACCAGGAGCCCGGCTCCCCACACCAGTCGAGAGAGCCGACATCCCCCTGCAACCCACCCCACCGTGATCGTCCGGGCGGGGCGATCCGCCGCGAAGGGTGCCGGGCTGTCCGGCTGATCACGCGCGGAGCCCCGGCGGCTACGGCGCCGAGCCGTGGCGGGTGTCCACTGCTCGCTGCGGCCTCGCTCCCTGCCCCGTCGCCGTTCGGGGTCGATTACCTCACCGTCGAACACACGGAAATCTATGACGGCCAGAGTAGACATTGAGAGATGGTGTGGTTATGGTTTCTGTCGTAGCCCAGAGAGATCGCAGGGCCTGACAGAGACGAACTGCCGGTCAGCAGTACACGCAGTTGCAGTGCGTAGGACGGTGCGGTGGTGGAGTTTCGAAGCCAGGGTTGTTGCAGGACGGCGACGGGACTGACGACCGGACCGGGTGGCCCGCAGTGATTCAGGGGCCGCCGTGGCAGTACCCGTAAGTGCAGTTCGCAGAATCAGCAGTGAAGTGAGCAGTACCTCGGTGAAGGCGTCGGCTGCGGGCGCGCGTGCCGGGAAATTCGGCAGTGGGGTTCTAAGCCAGAGCAGGCGCAGGACGGGCAACGGGGCTGGCTGCCGAAGAGTGACGCTTACACAGGTCACCAGCAGTTCGCATCACCAGCAGTACGAAGCAGTCCGCAGTACCAGCAGTACGCAGTCCCCCGTTGGTAAATGTTGATCAAGAGGGAAGAACGGAGGAGCCCCGCGCCATCAGGATCGCCCGGGCAAAATCGCTGAGCCCGGGTACCGCAGGACATCGATAGTGAGGTGGTCTCCGGTCAAGCAACCGCGATCCCCGCGTCCCCGACAGCGTCCCGGTCGGGTCTGCGGAAACAGAAGGCCGGCGCAGTACCAGGGCCGGCAGATGGTGTAGCAGTTCCTTCGGGGCCCTGGTGCCGTACGGCACCAGGGCCCCTCCACACGTTCCATAGAGAGGTGCAATGACAGCAGACGACTCGTACGGCCGTCTCGACGACGACGACTACCCCGCCTACACCATGGGCCGGGCCGCCGAAATGCTCGGCACCCCCCAGAGCTTCCTCCGCGCCATCGGCGAAGCCCGCCTCATCACCCCGCTCCGATCCGCGGGCGGCCACCGCCGCTACTCCCGCTACCAGCTGCGCATCGCCGCACGCGCCCGGGAACTCGTCGACCAGGGCACCCCCATCGAGGCCGCCTGCCGCATCGTCATCCTCGAAGACCAGCTCGAAGAAGCCCAGCGCATCAACGCCGAATACCACCGTGCCGCCGAGTCGGCGAATCCAACGGCCGCGGCCTGAGCGCGTGCACCAGTGATCTCCCGCAACTGGGCGGCGGTCAAGGAGAGGTGAGCGACGGCGTCGGCCGCCTTCCTCCAGTGTGGCGCACTGGAGGCCGCGGTGAGGATGTCCGTCATCCAGCCGAGCGCCCCGTCCCGAGCACTGTCCTGACAGTCCTCGATGAGTAGCCGGGTCCCCTCATCCGCCAGCGCCCACAGCACATGGACCGTCGACGGCGGCCGGAACACCAGATCCAGCGCGAGTAACGGCGAGGCGACATCGCCGACCGGCCGGCCCAGCACCGTCGCCCGCCGCGCAGCTGCCGGGGCTCCCCCGCCGCCAGGCGCTGCGCCTCGATGGCGTCGGCGTTGGGTGCCGGCCCTCGTCGTACAGCAGCTTGGCCTGCCGCTCGCTCACCGTGGCGCCGGACGCCAGACCCAGCGCGGCAAGAAAAGCGCGTACCGATCCCTCCCGCCAGTCGGGACAGTTCATCAGACCTTCACTCAGCTTCCTGCTGGACGGCTGCCTCACGGTCGCGTGGGAGGGGCGTGCAAATGCTGCGCCGCACACCGCACAAAAAGCCGTCCCACCCCGATGCCGAGGGAAAAGGGGTG
Organism: Streptomyces sp. NBC_00154; assembly: GCF_026342835.1. Taxonomy (GTDB): domain Bacteria; phylum Actinomycetota; class Actinomycetes; order Streptomycetales; family Streptomycetaceae; genus Streptomyces. The sequence continues at coordinate 1,450,001 of NZ_JAPEMI010000002.1, read as the reverse complement.
CTGGAGGGCCGTCAGTTGTTTCACACCTGCGGCGCGATGAGGTACCCATCAAGGAGACGGGGCTGAGCACGGTCAGGTGTCCGCCGACATCAGGTGCCAGTCCGGGACCGCGGGCATGTGGGGAGCAAGTGATCGGGCCCGCTGCCACATGCCGTGGATCTGCTCTGCGGGGCGCTGCTGTTCGTTGTGGACGGCGTTGAGGATCAGCAGGCCGCCGGTCAACGCGGGGACTGCCCACTGCAGGAACGCCAGGTGGCGCTGCGCTGTGTCGGTGTCGACGGGGTGTTCGGCGGCCTTTTCCGCGTCTTCGGGACGGTCGGAGGAGGCAAGCTCGAGCCCTTTGCCCAATACGCGGCTGTAGGCCGTGGCAGCCAGCGCCGCTCCGGTCAGGACCGTCTTGGCCAGCGTCGCGGCTGCCACGCCCTGCTGGGCCACAACCCGGGCGGCATTCACCGCGAGCAAGCCGCTGCTGCCGACCAAGTGAGCGCCGATCGCCGCCGCATTCACCGGCTCCCACTTCGACCAGCCGCACGCCGCGATCCGGGTGGCGGACTCCTCCGTCCCGCCCTCCGCCCAAGCCGCACCGTTCAACCCGACCGCCCCCATCAGGGAACCGCCGAACCACGCGGCCAGTCCCACATCGTGCAAGCTGCGCAGCACGGTATTGCGTTCGGACATCAGCCAGCTCCTCGAGAGACGGCGCAGGGCATCGGCAGACCTGCAGATGCCTTCTACCATCACTCCGACCGGGTGCCCCTTGCCCGCTCGGTCGGTGCGAACGGACCAATGCTCGTCACGCTCCAGCCCACTCGATTGCCGCATTCAGGGCAGGCCCTTCGACGCCGGTATCGCAGTGATGCACCCACAACCCCCAGCACCAAAGACTCATCGCCTGCCTCGGGCGCGCAGCTCCTCCAGCCCGGCTGCCAGACCCCCCGCGACCGACACCTCACGGGACCTGGCCTTCGAAGACCGCGACCTTCTGTGGCGCGTCGTCGAGGAGCTCTGCGCCCGCGGACTGGTCACCGTGGGCGCCGCTCAGCCTCCAGGAGGCGATCACACGTCAGGTCCTGGGTGAGGGTGACGCAGGACGGCCGACGGCGGTCTCGGACCCGTGTTGGGGCGTGTGCGTACGGTACCAACGGGCTACTCCGGGAGCGTTCCACAGGCAGGAGCGAAGGCGCTGGGCTTGATCAGGGGGCACCCGGGTGCGGAGTCCTCCAATGCCGGTGACTGCTCCGCGTGCCCGTTCTCTGCTTCCGGGCACGGAAGGGGGCGGCCCCTGGCTGTCTATCCCCCAGCAACCTGGGGCCGCCACTCACCGCAGCAGACGACGCAGTGGCGCGGAAATGCCGACCAGTTGCAACGATGGGGTGACTTCACGACGGTCATAAGCAGCTGGGCACCGTTCCCTCAGGCGGCGCCTGGGACATCGGCTCGGCACGTGCCCACTTCCTGTGCCGCCACGGGTCGACCAGGTCAGGATGGTGGGTGTGAGGCTGATCAGCGAACGCGGCGGGCAACGACGAGTGAAACGACACGGTCGCGGTGGCCGTCCGCGGCGGAAACCTGGTTCCGCGCGGTGGCGGTCCTACGCAGGTGCCGCGATGGCGGTAGCCGCCGTTGCCACAGTGGGCGGTACGGCGATCGACGCGGACAACGCCTGGTACCGAGGGCTGGCCACACCCCGGTGGCAGCCGCCGTCCTGGGCGTTCGGCGCCGTGTGGACACCCCTGTACGCGACCATCGCGTGGTCCGCGGGCCGTGCCTGGAATCAGGCCGGTGAGCCGGAACGTACCGAACTGGTGACCGTGCTGACGGTGAACCTGTCGCTGAACGCGGTCTGGAGCTGGCTCTTCTTCGCCGCCCGCAGCCCCCGCGCCGGATTGGCCGGCACCCTACTGCTGGACGCCAGCACCCTCCACCTCATGCGCACCACGTCCCGCATCGACCGGAACGCGACTGCCGCGCTCCTGCCCTACGCCGCATGGTGCTGTTTCGCCACGGCCCTCAACGCCAGCATCGCCCGGCACAATCCCCGCCCCTGACCACCCGCACCCGCCGTCCCGCGGCACTTATACGACGCGCTGCCCGATCCGTGGAGAAACGGACCGGCGATCACCGGCTCGCCTCTTCGTCTTCCTCCTCTCTGTTCTCTTCATATTCGTCTCCCTCGTATTCCTCATCCTCGTCTTCGGCGTATTCGTCTTCTGTGTCCTCCTCCTCGGCGTCTTCCTCTTCGTCGGCGGACTGCTCGTCTTCCTCGATGGCTTCCTCGTGGGTGCGGACCACTTCACCGTCGCGAATTTCGCCGCGCCAGCCCTCCGGCTCCTCGTCGGTCAGGGTGACGTAGCGCTGGAAGTGCTTAAAGTCCAGCCGCAGGCGCCGCCCCTGAGCGCGCCAGATGCTCGACGACCAGGACGATGCGCGTCAGGGTGGTGGTCAGTTCGTGAAAGCTGACGCAGCCGCGCGTGGTTCCCTTGGCTCCCTCCGAGGTCCACGCAATGCGTTCGTCCGGGATCTGTTCCTGGACCATGGCGTTCCATCCGCGGGTGGAAGGCCCGACCTTGACCTTCCAGTCGCTATCGGCGTCCTTGCCCTGGGAGGCGCTGCGGACGCCCTTGGTGAAGCTGCTGAACCTCTCGTACTGGGTCCAGTGGTCGTAGGCGTCGCGTATCTGGATGCCGACGTCCAGTACTTCGATGATGTTCATAACCTTGTTGGTGCCGGACCCACGGCCCTTGCCACCTCCGCCTCCCCCGTCCTCCCCACCGCCCAACGCCCCCTTGGCCTTGCCGAACACGCTGTCCTTGACGCTCTTCGCCTTCTCACCGATCAGAGCCTAGAACGGCGAATCACCGTCTCGCCCTCGGCCACGTCCAGGGCGGTCAGGCTGTCGTAGGCAGCGGTCCCGGCCAGGCCCAGCGCACCGGCGTCCTTCACGTCCAGGCCCGCGGGGACGTGGGCGACGCCGTAGGCGGCGGACACGGTCACGTACTCGGCCAGCGACCCGGTGCCCAGGAACGGCTTCATCACCACACAGAAGACCGCGTCGCCGACCGCGAAGCCCTCCACGCCCTCACCGAGCGCCTCGACGGTGCTCGCGGTGCTCTCGGGGTCGTTGTCGACCCGCCTGTTGAGCAACGGTTTGCCGCGCTCATCGAGCACGGCAAGCCAATGGAAGTCCTTCGCGATGTCCAGTCCTGCCCATACCGGCATGGCGCCCCTCTCGCTGTGCGGTCGTCCACCGTGCGGCTCCCTCCGCCCGTCCTGGCCCTACCTTGCGATCATTCGCAATGCCTAATCAGCGGTCCGTAAGAAGCGGTGAGACAGGGGGCACCGCGAGGCGAGCCATCAACGGCAGCCAGCCTGAAAACCATCCCCGTCCCACCCGCACGTCCCCATCGTCGCGAGCGATCAGGACGTGCTCAAGAAGGTAGGGCCGCCTGATGTGCTGGATGAACTCCGACGCTACTGATTCGGTGCTGGATACGATCACTCAGAAGCCTGTTTTGCTAGGTCGGAGCGCTTGTGGCGCGCTGACCAGGCGATCCGTATCTGACTTTGTCCAGTATTACTGGGACGGGCCGCGCATGTCCGCGTTCGTGTCCGGGCGAGCAGCCTGGTCGGCGGATGGGCCCTGAGGTTCGGCAGGGGTGACTGCCCAGCTGGCGAGCAGTTTGAGTCTGTCCTCGTCGGGGGTTCCCGGTTTGGCGGTGTAGATGGTCAGGGAGTGCGCCTCGCGGGTGGAAATGGGCAGGTCCAGCGGCTGGTAGGTGAGCTCCAGGAGCCCGGCGTCGGGGTGGTGGAAGCTTTTGACTCCGCGTTGTGGATGCGCACGTTGTGGGCGGCCCATCGGGCGCGGAACTCGGTGCTCACGGTGGAAAGTTCTCCGATGAGCTCGCGCAGTGCCTTGTCGTTCGGGTAGCGCCCGGCTTCGGCGCGCAACAGGGCGGTAGTGGTGCTGACGGCGCCTTCCCAGTCTGTGACGAAGTGGTGGGAGCAGCGGTCGAGGAAGTAGAACCGGGCGAAGTTGGGACGGCCGCGTTCGTCCGTGGTTTCGCTGTTGAACATCGGTGCGAAAAGAGCGCGGGCGAGTGCATTGGTGGCCACGATGTCCAGGCGGCCGTTGGTGACGAAGGCAGCGGACAGCGTCATGGAGTCGAGCAGCCACTGGACGCGGGGCGGGACATCGACGGCCTTTCGGCGGCGAGGTGTGCGGCTGGGAGGCTGCGCGGCTGTGGCCAGGTCGAACAGGTAGGTGCGTTCGTCGTCGTCGAGGTGCAACGCGCGGGCGACCGCGTCGAGGACGTCCTCGGACACGCCGTTGATGTGGCCTTTCTCCAGCCGCGTGTACCACTCGGTGCTCACGCCGGCGAGGACCGCGACTTCCTCGCGGCGCAGCCCCGGGACTCGACGCCGGCCGCTGGTGGGCAACCCGGCCTGCTCCGGTGTGATCTTGGCTCGCCGGCTTGCGAGGAAGTCCCGGATGTCGGAGCGGTTGTCGGCTCTGGGATCCATGCCTTCCACGGTAGGCGCGTCCTGCCAGGAAGGGAGGTGGAGCTTGTACCCCCCCATAAACGCGACCTTCCTCGCCCCCGAGGGGTCGGGTTGCCTTGGATGCACACCAGCAGTCACGACTTCCAGGGATGGAGCACCACCATGCGAGGAGCAGTCCTCCACGCTCCCAGCGAAGTGCGCTTCGAAGATCAGCCCTCTTCCTCCCGCAGGCTTCCGTTCGTCATCTACGTGCTGGCACTGGGCACGTTCCTGATGGGCACTACCGAGTTCGTGGTGGCGGGCCTGCTGCCGCAGATTGCGGGTGACCTGCAGGTGAGCGTGGCCCGAGCCGGGCTGGTGATCACAGTGTTCGCGGCCGGGATGATCGTCGGCGCGCCGCTGATGTCAATGCTGACTCTGCGGCTGCCCACTCGCTGGACGCTGGTACTGGCTCTGGGCATCTTCGCTGTTGGGCACGTCGTCGCCGCGCTCGGCTCCAGCTTCGGGCTGCTGCTCGCGGCACGGTTCCTCACCGCGTTGGCGACAGGGGCGTTCTGGGCGGTGGCCAATGTGGTGGCCGCACGTGCCGCCGGCCCGGGCGCGAGCTCCCGCGCCGTGGGCGTGGTCGGGTCCGGCGCGATGCTTGCCAACGTCGTCGGTGTGCCGCTCGGCGCTTTTGCCGGGCAGTTGATGGGTTGGCGAGGGCCGCTTTGGGTGCTGGCAGTCCTTGGAGCGGCCGCCATGGCGCTGATGGCCCGCTGGGTCCCACACGAGTCCCCCGGCCGCGAGGCGGTGTCGGTCCGGTCCGAGCTGTCCGCGCTGCGCTCCGGCCGGCTCTGGCTGGTGCTGACGGCCTGCGTCACCCTGAACGCAGGCGTGCTGGGGACGTACACCTACATCACGCCGCTCCTGACCGACCAGGCAGGCATCGCTGCCGGCCTCGTGCCGCTGGTGCTCGTCGGGTTCGGCGGCGGCGCCCTGGTGGGCTTCCTCGCCGGGGGACGTCTGGGAGACATCCGCCCGTACACGACGACCATCCTGGCTGCGGCGTCGACCACAGTCGTCCTGCTGGCGCTCGGCCTGCTGTCGGGATTCGCCGCGCCCACGGTTGTGCTGGTCGCGCTGCTGGGGCTCTTCGGGTTCGTGGCTACTCCGGTGCTGATTTCCCTGGGCGTTCGCTTCGCGGGCCGGGCCCCTACGTTGGGCTCCGCCCTGACCGTCTCGGCGTTCAACCTCGGTACCGCGGCGGGCTCGTGGATCGCCGGGCTCGCCCTCGACTCCACCTTCGGGGCCGCCGGTCCCGCCACGGTCGGTACCGCCGTCGCCGCGCTGACCCTGGTCCCCGCGATCACCATCGCGCTCGTCCAGCGCCGCCGCATGGCGCCCTTGCTCGTCCAGGGCACCGTCCCAACGGCGCCTGGGGTTCCTGTGTGACCAAAAGCACCACACAGGAACATTTGTGCAATTTCCCTGAGGAAGCTGTGCCTTCCTGAACACATACCGGCGCCCAAGAGCGCCCAGACACGAAACAAGGAGACCCACATATGCGTGGAGTAGTGATGTACACGGCCGGTGACGTCCGGGTCGAGGAGCGCGAGAACCCGAAGATCATCGAACCCACCGACGCGATCGTCCGGCTGACCGCGACCTGCATCTGCGGCTCCGACCTGTGGCCCTACCGCGGGATCGAACCCGCCGATCACACGGCGATGGGGCACGAGTACGTGGGCGTGGTCGAGGAAGTTGGCCCCGAGGTGCAGAGCATCAAGGTCGGCGACTTCGTGGTCGGATCGTTCGTCATCTCCGACAACACCTGCGAGATCTGCCGCTCCGGTTACCAGTCCGGCTGCGTGCACCGCGAATTCGTGGCAGGAACGATCGGCACCCAGGCCGAGAAGGCCCGCATCCCCCGCGCGGACGGCACCCTGGTGGCCACGCCCGGGCAGCCGGACCCTGAGCTGATCCCGTCGCTGCTGGCCGCGTCCGACGTGCTCGGCACCGGCTGGTACGGGGCCGTCGCAGCCGAAGCTGGCCCCGGCAAGACGGTCGCCGTCGTCGGCGACGGCGCGGTCGGCCTCATGGCGATCCTCGCTGCCAAGCAGCTGGGCGCAGAACGGATCATCGCGATGTCCCGCCACCCCGAGCGGCAGGAGCTGGCCCGGTTCTACGGCGCGACCGACATCGTCGAAGAGCGCGGCGACGCCGGCGTGGCGAAGATCAAGGAACTCACGGGCGGCCTGGGGGCGCACTCGGTGGTCGAGGCCGTCGGGACCCAGGAGTCCACGATGCACGCGATCGGCGCCACCCGCCTGGGCGGGCACCTGGGCTTCGTCGGCGTCAACTACGACGTCACGATCCAGGGCATCGACCTGTTCTTCGCCGGCATCCACGTCGAGGGCGGCCCCGCCCCCGTCCGCCGGTTCCTGCCCGACCTGATCCAGCTCATCTGGGACCGCAAGATCGACCCCGGCAAGGTCTTCGATCTCACCCTGCCCCTCGACCAGGCCGCGGAAGGCTACAAGGCGATGGACGAGCGGCGCGCCACCAAGGTGATCCTCACCCTCTGACCCGCCCCACACTGTAGCCCCGCCCCGCATCGCCGCCGCGGGGCGGGCCGGGCCGCCGGCAGCGTGTTGGAACTCGTAGAGGATAGGCATGGTGGTCGGACGGCGGAGCTTGGCTCACTGGCCCTTCACGCCCGCCCTCGGCGAAGGCGGGCACCCGACCGACACCGCAGACGAAAGACGACGGACATGGCACTGATTCTGGTGACTGGGGCATCCAGCGGGCTCGGACATGACACGGCGAAGGCTTTGGCCGACGACGGGCACAAGATGGTCGTCCATGTCCGCAACCCGGCTCGTCTCACCGACGCAGGTGATGCCGCCCGGTGGAAGGGCGTCCTCCTGGGGGACCTCACCGACCTCGACGAGATCCACGGCGTTGCCCGGCAGGCTGCCGCGTACGGCCGCTTCGACACTGTCATCCACAACGCCGGCGTCATGCGCTCCCCCGAAGCAGTCACCGTCAACACTATTGCGCCGTACGTACTGACAGCCCTGATGGACAAACCAGGCAGGCTCATCTACCTCAGCACCTCCATGCACCGAACCGGCTCCACCGATCTAAGCCGACTGGCCGCCGGCACCGCTTCCTACGACGACAGCAAACTGTGGGTCACTACCCTCGCGCTCGCACTCGCGTCCCGGTGGAAGGGAACCTCCAGCCACGCGGTCGACCCCGGCTGGGTGCCCACACGGATGGGCGGCCCCGGCGCACCGGACGACCTGACCGCCGGGCATCAGACACAGGTGTGGCTCACCACCCACCACGACGTGACCCCGCACACCGGCGGCTACTGGCACCACCACCAGACACAGGAACCGCACCCAGCGGCTCAAGACGAACGATTCCAGAGCCGCCTCGTCCGGGCCCTGGAGAACCACACAGGCGTCCCGCTCGACTGACGGCGCCCTCGCCCCACCACGGACAAGCGGCCGAAGGCGTTCCGCGCCCAACGCCCACCGCGGCGGGCTGTGCCCCCGGCGGACCCGAGTTCAGCCGCAAGCCGTGCCTAAGGCGAAGCCCGGACTACATCGCGGCGATCCGCTGCTCCGGTGCGGGCCACCTGCGGATCAGGTGTCCTGGGCCGGCGGAGTGAGGCCCGCCGGACTGGCGCGGAGCATCGCCTCGTACAAGGCGGCATCCTCAGGCGGGTCGGGCAGCGGGCCACGGGCCGGCGCCTGGAAGGACTGGATCAGCAGCGCAACGAGACGGCGCCAGGCATCCGGCGCGGCGTCGCCGGCGAAGTTGACGACGCCCGCGTTGGCGATGAGCACGATGACAAGGTCCTGGTTCGTGAAATCCTCACGCAGTCGCCCGCTGTCCTTGGCGCGGGCGATGAGGGCCAGAAATCCCTTGAAACTCTCGGCACGGCGCTCCTCCAGAGTTTTGGCCCCAGGAAACGTCATGGTCAGCACGTCGGCGAAGCCACGATCAGCCGCCTGCATGGCGCAGATCGCCTCGACGAACCCGGTGAATCCCTCCCAGGGGTCGGGCACGTCGAGAGCATCGTTGACGGCGGTGACGTAGGCGTCCATACGGTCGGCGAAGACAGCGGCGACCAGTTCCTCCTTGCCACGGAAGTGCCGGAAGATCGTAGCGATCCCCACTCCTGCCTCGCGGGCCACGGAGGCCATCGAGGCGCCCAGACCATCGCGCCCGAACACCGTGCGCGCAGCGGCGATGATCCGCCCTCGGTTGCGCTCGGCGTCGCTGCGCAGGGGCTGGCCATCGGAGTGCTGGGTGCCAGGGGTCATGACGGCCACTCTAGCAATCGGAATGCCCTATCCGTTTCTAGTGTTACGCTGGCGGAGCAGAAAGGGAAAGGGCTATCCGTTTCAAAAACGGAAAGCCTTATCCGGATACGGGTTGGGCGCTGTCCGGCGCCGCCGCCCGACACCCTCAAACGAAGCTTTACGGAAGGATCGTCGTGACCAGCATCGCCATCATCGGAGCCGGCCCCCAGTTGGGCCTGGCCATCGCCCGCACCTTCGGCGCCCACGACTTCGACGTCGCCCTGATCTCGCGCAATCGCGCCAAGCTCGACGAACTCGTCAGCCAGCTCACCGCTGAGGGCATCACCGCTGCGGCGTTTCCCGCGGACGTACTCGACCGCGACGCCCTCACCCAGGCCCTCAAGGATGCAGCCGCGCGGTTCGGCGGCATCGACGTCCTGGAGTACTCCCCGGTGGGATCGTTCGGCTCCACCGCCCTGACGACCCCCACCGGGACGGACCCGTCCCACGTGCAGCACGAGATGGAGTTCCAGCTCTACGGGGCCATTGCCGCCACCCAGGCGGTGCTGCCCGCCATGCGCGAGACAAGCGCAGGCACCCTGCTCTACACCACCGGCGCCGGGTCCATCGACCCCGTACCGGAGGTCGGCAACGTGAACGCCGCCGCGGCAGCGCTGCGCAACTGGGCGATCAATCTGCACAAGGAACTGGCCGGCACCGGCATCCAGGCCGCACACGTCGGCATCGACGTATCCATCGGCACCGCCGTCATCGAAAGCGCGCTCCCCGTGGCCCCGCCCGAGGCCATCTCCCCCGTCTACTGGGAGCTGCACACCACCCACCGCGACCAGGCCGAACGCGTCTTCAGCATCTGACACACCCCGGCCGCCCTGGCGCCTTCCGGTCGCAGTCACTGGGGGCGCCAGGGCACAGGCGGGCTCGGTGTGACAATCCTCGTGCTACGGCGCCAGCTGCCGCGCTCCGTCCCCCGCCTTGAGCGAAGGCCAGTGACCAACCCCGCCCTGCTCGTGATGGACGTCCAGCAGGCCATCACCGAGCGCGTCCCCGGCCCCGACTACACACCGCGCGTCGCACGAGCCGTCACCGCCGCACGGACCGCGGGCGTCCCCGTGGTGTACGTCGTCCTCGGCTTCCGCCCCGGCCACCCCGAGACCAAGTCCAGCCCCTTCTTCAACACCCTGCCCGACGGCACCTTCACCGACGGTGACCCCGTAGCCGCCATCCACCCCGATGTCGCGCCCCGACCGGGCGAGAGCATCGTCACCAAGAAGCGCGTCAGCGCCTTCGCCGGCAGCGACCTCGACCTCGTCCTGCGCGGCGGCGGCATCGACCCCCTCGTCCTGACCGGCCTCGTCACCTGCGGCGTCGTCCTGTCCACCCTCCGCCAGGCCGCCGACCTCGACTACCGTCACCGGCCTGCCGACGGCTGCGGCGACGCCGACCCTGAGGTCCACCGGGTGCTGACCGAGAAGGTCTTCCCCGCCAGGCCGACGTCACCACCATCGACGCCTGGATCTCCGACCTCACCTGACACCCCACCGCCCGCAGGACTGCGAAGAGCCGGGGCACGTCCACCCACCACAAGGGTCGACGCGCCCCGGCGTCCTCCGCTGTCCGCAGCGCTCCGGCGGAATTGCCGGCCCCGCCCTTCGGGCGAACCTAATTCGCTGTGACGTGATGAGGAACGTCCGTAGGGTCCGTGCATGGCAGACGAGAGTGAGCGTGCCGTTCAAGCGGCCGTTGAGGCGGAGATGCGGCTTCTCGACCCTGACGTGCGTGCTTCGCGGTCCCTGGTCTCGGAGCTCCTGGACCCGGAGTTCCTCGAGATCGGAGCGTCGGGGCAGCTCTGGGACGCGACGTCGATTCTCACGGTGACGAGTGACGGTTCGGTGGTCCCCGAAGCTCCGGTCAAGGTCAGCGAGATGTCGGGGGCCGTACTCGCTCCCGGCATCGTTCATCTGACGTACTTCGCCGACCACTGTGGGCGACGAGCATGGCGCAGCTCCGTGTGGCGTCTGACGGAAGCGGGCTGGCGCATGTACTTCCACCAGGGAACTTTGACGAGCTGAACGATCAGTGGCCGCCAATACCAGCTGGCCTTGCGACGGGGCGAGGCGGTCAGCCGGATGCCGAATGCGCGGCCGGACCCCGATCGCCACCCGTACGGGTGAGGTTCGCCGTCCGGAAGTACGCCCGCGACACGCACCGACCGCTGGACGGGCAGATCGTAGCGATTCTCGTGGTCGCGCAGGTACGACAGCACGTACGCCGTGTCCGGATCCTCCTCGCCCGCCTGCGCCGGCATGAGCCATCCCGGCGGCGAGGAGAACGCGGCCGGGGAGAACAGGTGCAGCGAGCCCAGGTCTGCTGCCCGGCACCGCCCGGCGTTAACCCGGCATCGAGATGACGAAGTCCAGGCCGAGCCGGCGCACGTGGTACCCGACGGCGAGCCCGGACTGGTCGCCGCCGATCGCTACGACCTGGGTCCCCGCGTCATACGGCGGGCTGCTCGGCGGCGTCCCGACCCGGCATGAAGATGAGCGCCACCAGCGCCAGCCCCACCACCGCGCCGACGAGCTGCACGCCGATGAAGCCCGCGACAGAGCCCGGTGCGATGCCCGCGAAGGTGTCGGTGAAGGCGCGGCCGATCGTCACCGCCGGGTTGGCGAAGGACGTCGAGGACGTGAACCAGTAGGCGGCGCCGATGTACGAGGCAACGGCCACGGGGGCAAAGCGCAGGCGGTCGGTCCGGGCCAGGCCGAAGATCAGCAGGATCAGTCCGGCGGTGGCGACGACTTCGCCCAGCAACAGGTGCCCGGCAGAGCGGTCGTGGGTGGACCACTTCACCAGCGGCTCGCCGAACATCGCATCGGCCAGAACGGCGCCTGCGATCGCACCGACGATCTGCGCGGGGACGTACACAGCCGCCTCCCGAAGGGTGACTCCGGCGCCGCCGCGCCGGGCGGTCCACCACTCGGCCAGTGTGACGGCGGGGTTGAAGTGCGCGCCGGAGACCGGACCGAGCAGCGTGATCAGGACGCCGAGCCCGAAGACGGTGGCCAGGGAGTTGACCAGCAGTTGGAGGCCGACATCGTGGGTCAGCTCAGTGGCCTGGATACCGGAGCCGACCACGACCGCCACCAAGGCCGCCGTACCGAACAGTTCGGCGGCCGCCTTGGCGACCAGCGGGGTACGGGGCGGGGTGGCGCCCGGCGCCGACTGCGGTTCGGCCGCTATGGGGGACCCCGTGGCGGACTCGTGGGTGGCGGTCAACAAAGACTCCTCGGTGCTGTCGCCTCGGGCGACGGGGATCAGGGGCAGGACCGCTTGACATTGCCCTCGGCGGTGGAGCGCGCGGCTTCCGCGAGGTCGGCGAACTGGCCGGCGAGGGAGGCGATGGCATCAGGCTTGAGCCGGTAGTAGGTGAACCGGCCACACGGCTCCGTCTCGACCACGCCCGCCTCCCGCAGCACCTTCAGGTGGTTGGAGAGATTGGTCTGCTTGGCACCCGTCTCCTCGACCAGGTGCGTGGTGCAGAGCGTCTCCCGGGCGAGCAGGGTCACGATCCGGAGCCTGAGCGGGTCGGCCAGAACCCGGATCAGGTCAGTGTCGACTGACGTCATCATGGGCTGATACTTTCACATCACTCCGAGCTGATACCAGCCCGGTCTGACCCCTTGGACCCGCACCCCAGTGAGGGGGATTGTCATGGCTTCACCGTTCCTGGGCAGTGAGCAGGAGTGAGTCCTGACTCACTGGCGCGCCCCGAACGGTGTTGGGCGCGCTGGTCCTCCGCTTTCGCATCCCGGTCGGCGACGCATATCCCGTATGCGGTCCGTCCCGGGCGGGCGGCATCCCTACGACCTGGCCATATGGGTGTGGCCAGAGGCGACGGGGAGGCCCCGAACCATCTCGCTGGTGACACGGGGGCCCCGACCGCTGACGCCACACCCGGCGTCCCAGATCGCACCGAGAACATTACGCACACCCCGCCAGCCATGCCCACAGACCGTCGCACCGTTCACTCAATCGTGCCCATGTTCGCCAAAGCAGCTTGTGTGCCCAGCAGTTGTGAACCCCCCGTTCCACCCGAAACGTCTCGCGGCCAAAGCGGCCCGCTGGCCGTCGCCACCTCGACTGGCCCGTCGCCGACCCTGAGGGCGCCCCGATCGCCGTCGTACGCCGCATCCGCGACGAGATCGACACCCGCATCACCGATCTGCTCGACCACCTGATCCGCCGTCCCGCACCGCCGGTTGAACCACCTGATCCACACACTGAAGGAAGAACCGATGTCCTCCAGCCCGCTCGCCTCCGTGCTCTTCGTCTGCGTCCACAATGCCGGTCGCTCGCAGATGGCCGCCGGATTCCTCAACCATCTCGCCGGCGACCGGATCGAGGTCCGCTCCGCCGGCTCCATCCCGGGTGACCAGGTCAACCCGGCCGCGGTCGAGGCGATGAAGGAACTCGGCATCGACATCTCCGACCAGAAGCCGAAGATCCTCACCACCGAGGCCGTGCAGGCGTCGGACTACGTGATCACGATGGGCTGCGGCGACGCCTGCCCGATCTTCCCCGGCAAGAATTATCTCGACTGGGCGCTGGAGGACCCGGCGGGCAAGGGTGTCGAGTCCGTCCGTCCGATCCGCGACGAGATCAAGACCCGCATCGAGGCCCTGATCTCCGAGATCGACGCCAAGCAGGAGGCGTGAGCACGGTGACCGCGGGAGACGTCATATGCCAACGCGGCCAACACCGACGCAGCGCGCGCCGCAGGCTGGACCGCCCTCCAATTCCGGAGTAGGGAGACCCCCGAAAAGCCCTGTGCCCACGAATCCAGTAAGGACGACACGGCATACGGCTCCGGCGGGCGCGGAATGCACCGGGCATGTGGATCCGTCGACCGATTGACGAGCGAGACCGCGAGGCGCGGGTTGACGGCCGTCAGCCACACGTCCTTCTTCCTCGGGCCCACCGCGCACGCGTCGCGCCCGACAGCCCGGAGGGCGGCACACTGCCGGAACCGTCCATCTTCCGCACCGGCCGCAGGAGGTGACAGCGGCGGCCGCCAGGCGCCGCACCTGGCCGGGTTGCGGGGCGCCGGGCCGGCTTCGGTACCCACCGGCGCCCTCATGGCCTCGCGGCGTGCAGGATCGCGGCAGATGCGGCGATCCGGTCGAGGAAGAACAGCGCCGCGATACACAGGGCGATCCAGGCCGAAAGAACCACAACACCGCTGACCAGCCCGTCGTGGTGGAAGTAGGCGATCCCGTCCAGTGCGCGGACGCCGACGCCCGGAGGCATAACCGAGGCGAGTGGTTTCAGCCAACCAGGAAGAAATTCGGGCGGCAGCACCCCACCGCTGCTGGCGTTACCCATCACGATCATGAAGATCGACGCCAGCAGAACTCCGATCGGGCCGAAGATCCGGATCAAAAGTATGGTGGCCGCCGCTACAGCCCCCGCCATCAGCGCCACAAGCCCCACGATGCCCAGAAAGGGACCAGGTATGGCTCCGAAGGCCGTACTCGCAATGAGTGCTGTCGCCAGCCCGCCAACGACCGCGAACAGCGCCAGACTGCTCACGCGCTGCCCGAAAGAGAGGCGCGGTGCCACTTGGTAGGTCATCTGACCGAAGAGAAACCCTGCCAGCACCAGCCCGAATGACGCGTAGAAGACCGATAGACCCCGGCTGTCTCCACTCGACAGCGGAAGGATGTCGATCACGGGCCACTTCCCCTCTGCCGGCCGACAGCCCTGGGTGCACAGACTGGCGAGCGGCGCCACCAGCGCGGACACCGCAGGACCGTTCGCACCCGCGTACACGATCTTGGGCTTGCCGCCGTCGGCCAACAACGCGGCATACGCCTGGCGGTGCTCAACCGCCCGACGGGCCGAGGCATTGTCCGGGTACCGGTCGACCTGGAAGCCGTCTGGCGAGACACGCTGCAGCCGAACGTCGAAATGTGCCGCGGTCTTGTCAGATGCGGCGACGGCGACCGGCAGCCGGTGCGCCTGGGGCGTATGGAAGGCGGCGAGGAAGACGCTGACGAAGACCAGGCCGATGGTCAGCACAGAGATCACGGGCTTGAGCACCGCCCGTGGACCGGTCAGCCCCGGCCGCTCGGGTGGGGCGTCACTCTGCGGACCTGGCTGGTGGCGGTGTCGCCCCGGCCCCGGGTCGATATCAGGGAATGGACCTTCGCTTGTGGACGCAGTGCTGAGCATGGGTTCCTCGGCCTTCATCGTGTAAGGTGACTTATATAAGTTACCTTACGCATGGAGAGGCATCGGTGGCGGTGAAGGATCCCAGCGAGCGCATCGGCTACCTGATTTGGCAGATCTCGCAGGCGTACACGCAACGCTTCGAACGGGCATTGCGCCCCCTCGGACTGACCCAGGCGCAATTCAGCACGCTCGTCCGATTGAGCCTGGACGGGCCTCTGTCCAGTGCCGAACTCGCCCGCCGATGCGGCGTCACCGCACAGTCCATGGGCACAGCGCTGCGGGGTCTGGTCGAGCGTGGACTGGTCGAGCGGCGTCCCCACCCCACGCACGGAAAGATCATCGAAATGTGCGTCACGGCCGCGGGCAACGCCCTGGCACTACAGGGCGAGACTGCGCTCGAACCGTGCGAGGAGGAGACCCTGGAACCGTTCCTGCCCGAGGAGCAGGAACAGGTGCGCACCCACCTCCGTCGCATGCTCGGCGCGCTCAACGCACAGGCGCTCGGACCGGGCAACTGGAATCAGCACGACGGGACATGAGCAGCGCACGGCCCAGCGCCGGAGGACGGGGAGAAGTCGATCTTCCCACCGCCTGCCAGATATCTTTTGCTCCGAAGCAAGGACGCAACTGGTCTGCGTCGATGTACGACTCAGTTCGGTTCTCCACGCGAGTAAATCCCACGACACGTCGCTCAGGGCGACCAGGGCGCATCCGCCGCCGCTCCCAGCGCTCACCCGGCCGGCCGCGCTCGTTCACGAACAGTAGGTACAACTCGGGGCTGAGCAGGCCGTACAGCAGGTCGGCGGCCTCCTCCACCGACACCTCCGGCCGTACGCCCGGCTTGCCGACCAACGCGTTCGCCGCACCTTGTTGGACGACATGACCCGGATCGACATCGTGCGGCCAGGGCGGCGACCTCCGGGACGCTCGCTGCCGCTGCCGCCAGGACCTTGCTGATCGGCGCGACCGCCTCCAGGACCGAAGTCGTGCCCACGAAGCGCCGGGAGGAGCAGCGCAGGCGGGGACTCGAACCGGGGCCGCGGCGGTGGCCCCTCCCGAGGACGCCCCGGCCGCCTACTCCTGGGGCGGCCGGTCGAAGTGGACCTCGATGGCGGGGACGAGCCACTCCATCAGATCCTCGAAGTCGAGTGAGGCCATCGGCTCCACCGCGAGGACGTAACGCAGCATGACAAGGCCGGCCAGTTGCGCGACCAGCGACGTGAACGCCGGTGTCCGCTCGGTCTCCTCAGGGGCGGTCCGGCCCAGGCACGACACGAAGGCCGCCTCGATCTGGTCGTGGAACGCCTTGGCGGCCGCCTCGTCCAACAGGCTGGTTCGGTAGACGGCGACCAGCGCGGGGCGGGTCGACTCGTCCTCCCAGAAGGAGAGGAACGTCCGGGCGATCCGCTCCCCGCGGTTCTTCAGCCCGGCTTCCGCCTCCTCGTCCATGAGGGAGTCGAAGAGGGTGGACATGTCGATCCGGGAGGAAACGGCGTCCTGGAAGAGGCCGTCCTTGTTGTTGAAGAAATGGTGGATCAGCGCCGGGTCCACTTGCGCCCGCTGGGCAATCCCGCGCATCGTGGTGCCCGAATAGCCCTTGGTGGCGAAGAGTTCGAGTGCGGCCGTGAGGATCTGGATTCTGGTGCTGCTCTGTCCCGGACGACGGCCGCTGCCCCGTGAGGGCCGCTTCCCGCGGGCCGTGGCAACGGGGCCGGCGGCGGGGTTGTTCGGGACGGGGCTTTCGGCTCCTTTGCTCATTGCCCTCTCCATGAGCAATTCGGCCGACTGGTCCCGGCGGAGGCACCCGACGAGGTCGACTTCGCACCATGCGTGCCGGACCCTGCGCTGCGCGCTCTGGTCGAGGCCCTCATGGCAACGGGTCCCCTGTCGCCGTGGTCGCGCTGCGGCCGGCGCGGATGAGCGCGATCACGGTGTGGGTGCTGCGGTCCAGGTAGCTGCGTCCGTCGGGCAGCTGGGCCCGCGGGCTGATGTAGCTACGCGGCCCGAGGTGGGTGGCCGGGTCGAGCCGATGCACGGTGATCTTCCCAGCGCGGCGGGCACGGTTCCATCCGCTGCGGCGGAACAGCCGCCAACGCTGAGGGAAGATCCAGGTGCCGACCCGCTCGATCCAGTCGCTCGCGCTGGTGAGCTGATGCACGTGCTCGGCATGGGTGAGGTCGTTGGCGCCGTTGTGGAAGCCACCGAGCGTGATCAGCAGGAGCGGGGAGCGTAGCTGGGTGTGCAGTTCGTCAACCGCGCCGGTGGCGACCTGGGCGCCACCGCTGTAACTGAGCAGCACCACGGGGATACCGCTGTCCGGCCGGTAGCCGGCGAGCCGGAGCTGAGTGGCGATCTGGCAGCCGACGGCTTGGTTGTACAGCGGGCGGTACCGGTGGTCGGCGGCGACGAAGATCTGCATGACATTGTGCAGGAACAGCAGCAGCCCGATGCGGCGGCGCAGCCACGCCCACACCGGCCTGTCAGCGAGCGGCTCGGCCAGCGGCGAGTAGGGCTGCACCTGACCCAGCACCCGCAGCTCCGGCGCTCCGGCGATCAGCGCCTTGACCAGCTGGCCGCCGTCCCTGGTGTCGCGGACGCGGCGTTTCCCGATCCCGTCCAGGTAGACCAGGTAGGCATCCGGGGGGCTGTCAGGGGCCGCGCCCCGGGCATAGGGCACGCCCTCCGGGAGCTCGGTGGCAGGGGCCCGCCAGCCGGCGCTGTAGGCCAGCACCTCGTAGCGGGCCAGCAGAGCTTCGGCGAGCAGAGCGGGCCCAAGTGCGCAGACCCAGAGGAAGTCGTTCATGCGATCGCCTCCGGTGCCCCGGTCGCGCTGATCCTCACGACCAGACGCCGCACCGCCTCTACGCCGGCGCCAAGCCCGGCCCCGGCGAGGGCCACGCAACCGGCGGCGCCCCACCAGCCCAGCCCGGTCGCCGTGGCGAGCGGGCCGGCCAGACCGGCCCCGACCCCCACGAAGAGCAGCAGGTGGAGCAGCGGCCCGAGCAAGGGAAATGCAAGGACGGCAGAAAGCACCAGCGGGGCGACCAGGCTCGGTGTCCACACCAAGCCCGCGTCTGACGGTGGAGAGGACAGCAACAGCTCGGCCAGGGTCCACGCGGTCAGCGGCCACAGCGCGAACACAGCACCCTCGACGAGGCCACCGGGCAGCAGCAACCCGGCCACGAAGGTCCGCGACATGCCGGGTCGGCGCGCCACCAGAGGCAGGATGCGCCCGGCGGCCTCCGACAGCCCGGCGAACAACAGCAGGGCAACAACGACAGGTGACATCACTCAGCCTCACTGTGACGGATCGACCGGAGCCGACTGACTGACCGAGCCGGCCGTATGCAGGTACCGCTCGAGTTCGTCGGCGGCACGCCGAAATCCACCCGCCTCGTGCTGGGCGACCTGCAAGGTGGTCACGGCCGCCCGGAACCTTTGGTCGTCCAGCAGACGCCGGGCGAGGACCCGCACGGAGCCCCCGGCGACGTCCTGGGTACGGACCGACAGGCCGGCGCCGAGCTCGACGACGCGACGGGCCACCATCGGCTGGTCAGCGCCCTGCGGGACCACCAGCATCGGAACCCCGGCGTACATGGCCTCGTTGACGCTGTTCATCCCGCCATGGGTGACGAACAGCGCCGCGCGGGCCAGCACCTCCGGTTGCGGCACGAAGCGGCGGGCGAACACGTTGGCCGGCAACGGACCCAATGCGGCGGGATCGGTCTGCCCGGTGGAGACGATCACGGTGCCGCCCAGCGGGGCAAGCGCGGTTGCGAAACTGCGCAGCAGCTGTGGATCGGCGTTGAACACGGTGCCCAGCGAGGCATACAGCACCGGGTCCTTCAGCCGATGGCCCGGGAACGACGGGTCGACCGGCCGGGCGCCGATGCTTGGGCCGACGAACCGGTAGGACCGGTCGAAGCCCTCGACGGCAGGCTGGAACGCCCGCGAGGTGTAGACCAGATTGAGCGGCTGGCGGATGTTCCCCAAGTCGAGCAGTGGCAACCCACGTGTGTCGAAGCGGCGGCGCAGCGCCCAGCGCGACCGCAGATAGCCCTGGAGGTTTCTGGGCCGAGCCGTCGCCGCGGCCAGCAGGTCCCACGAGCCGCGGGTGGGGCTGGGCACATGCCGATTGAACGCAAACGTGGTGAACGACGACGCCGCCGGCACGCCGAGTTCGCGGGCGGCGGCTGCGCCCCACAGACAGGCGTTGTCGTGGACGATCACGTCGGGCCGGACGCGGCGCAGGTCGGCGAGCACGGCGGGCAGCAAGCGGATGGCGCTGCCCGCAAGCCCCTCCATCAAAGTGACGGGCGTCGGCGGATCGGGAAGCGGCTGATCGCCCCCGGGGTAGAGGCACACAGTCGCGCCGGTGGCCTCGATCTCCTCACGGAACGCGGGCGAGGTGTGGTACGTAACCGAGTGGCCGCGTCGAACAAGCTCGGCCACGACCGGCAGCGTCGGGTTGACGCGCCCGTGCATGGGGATGTTGAGGAAGGCGAAGGTACTCACAGGCCGACCCCCAATACGGAGGAAATGGATGCCTCGCCCGGACTGGCCAATGGCGCCAGAGGATCGTCGGCCCGATACAGGCCCGGCCCACTGATGCGCAACCCGTCGAGAAAGCGCCCCGCCGTGAGGCACGCGGTGCTGATCAGCCGCTGTGAATGACCGAAGTCCCACGGGGCGGGCCAGGCCTCGACGCCGGTCGGCAGCACGACGGTCGGGATGTGCTTGGACACCTCGTGCAGGTCACGCTCGATCTGATGGTGCATCAGCAACAGCCCGGCCCTGGCGGCGATCGCACTGGCACGTCGGCGCGGGAGGGTTGAGCTCAACGGCGAGCTCTCCGGCCCGGTCGACAGCACCACCACGCTGGCCGCTCCGGCCTGCAGGGCCGCCAGTACCGGCACATAGGCGATCACCCCGCCGTCGACGAGCGTCCGGCCCTCACGATCCACCGGGGGCAGCATTCCGGGAATGGCCGTGCTGGCCAACAGCGCGGACTCGAGGTCTCCGTGGTCGAGCAGCGCCGGAGCGCCCGTGACCAGGTCCATGGCCACCGCGGTGAACGGGACCGCCAACTGCTCGATTCGCGACGGCAGCCCAGCCCGAGCAATCAATCGACGCAGACCGCGATCGGTGAAGACGCTGGCCCGTGAGGACAGGGAGCCGAGCGGATACACCTCACGGCGGCGCAACTGCGTCCACACGTGGTCCAGCCACGGCGCCGCCCTGTCGGGGTGGGCGGCCGCGATTGCCCCGGTGAGGGCACCCACCGAGGTTCCGATGATCAGGTCCGGGACGAATCCGCACTCCTCCAGCGCGTACCCGACACCAACATGCGCCGCTCCGAGCACGCCACCGGCGCCCACCACCGCGGCCACGGGACGGGGAAGGGCGCGCAAGCCCGCTGACGCCAGGCCCCCGGGCGGGTGGCTCGACAGCAGCGGACGCGCCCCCTTGTCGCCCCTCATGGTTCGACGCCTCTCATGGCCACGACCACTCGCCGAGTCGCCCCCGCTGAAGCCACGGCGCACCAATGAAGCTGACCTCCGGCGACAAGTAATCCTCATGATCCACCTTTCTCACCACGGCATCGAATCGGATTGGTTTCGCAAGCAAGACCGGGCGGCCGCCCGATCCATGGCACTGCCAGCCAGGCATCACGCCTCAGCTGGTCGGCATCTCTGCACTCGGCGATAGTCAAGCACAAGATGGTATTGAATGATACTGTCGTGAGTAATACGATAACGAGTGCAACGAAGGTGGTCACGTTGAGCAGGGAGATACGGAGATGCAAGACGCTCGGCGGATTCGCGAACGACGCCGTGAAGCTCACCAAGATCGAGAGCTACCGGATGGGCGCAGAGTGCCCTTCCTGGCGAGTCTGCGTGACACCCGCCTCGCGCAGCACTTCGAGGTGGTGGCCCAGGGTGGACTTGGCGACAGGGGCGCGCAGTCATCCCCACCCGCGTTGAGCGCCGCCGGAGACCACTCGGACGCTACCGATCCGCGTCGGGCGTCTGAGTGCGCCGAGCAGACGTGGCAAGGTGATCTCGCTCCGGGAGAGTACTGACGAGGGGGCAAGCAAGGCGCCAGATTGTCGCTTGCTCACCTTACGAACGTCGGGCCCTTTAGGCGTCAATGTGGTTGTTTCGGCGCCTCATCGACCGGGCCCCACTTCTCAGTCCGGCGAGGCGGCCCGGCCGACGCGCGGTGAACGGCGATGTCCGCGGCGGTGGGATGTGTGTACCAACGATCTCCCGCAGCGGGCCAACACCACGTGGAAACAGGCCTCTACCTGGTTCTTTGTCCTCGACCATGCCGGACCCCCCTTCCAATAAACCGTCGACGACAGGACGGATGGGACGTGCATCACGCCCGACTTCCTGTCACACCTCGCCGGGCCATCCCGGTCATTAGTGTGTAACCGCAACACAGCTAGTGTCCTGCGCCAGTAGTTGATCGTTAGTAGTTGCGTGACTTCTGCTGTTGGTGCGTCAGTTCCTCGTCGGGGCCCAAAGCTTCAACCGTTGCTGCTGTCTGATGACGAGCGGGCGGTGTTGGAGCGGTGGACGCGTCGGGCGACGTCGGCCCAGGCGCTGGTCTTGCGGGCTCGGATTGTGCTGGCGTGTGCGGGACCGGAGGTGCCGGCGATCATCGCGGTCGCCCGGGATCTGCGGGTGGCTGCGGACACGGTCCGCAAGTGGCGGCGACGCTTCCTCGCCGAGCGGCTGGACGGGCTGGTCGACGAGCCCCGGCCGGGCCGGCCGCCCACCATCAGCGTCGATCAGGTGGAGGCGGTGGTGGTCACCACGCTGGAACAGCTGCCGAAGAACGCCACCCACTGGTCGCGGACGTCGATGGCTCAGCACAGTGGTCTGTCGAAGTCGACCGTGGGCCGGATCTGGCGGCAGTTCCAGCTCAAGCCGCATCTGGCGGACACCTTCAAGCTGTCGACGGACCCGTTGTTCGTGGAGAAGGTCTACGACGTCGTGGGCCTGTACTTCAACCCGCCCGAAGGTGCGGTGGTGCTGTCGGTGGACGAGAAGTCGCAGATCCAGGCTCTGGACCGGTCTCAGCCGGTGCTGCCGATGATGCCGGGTATGCCCGAGCGGCGTACCCACGACTATGTGCGCAACGGCCTGACCACACTGTTTGCCGCGTTCGATGTCGCCACGGGTGAAGTCATCACTGCCCTGCACCGCCGGCACCGGGCCGTGGAGTTCAAGAAGTTCCTGATCCGGATCGACAAGGAGGTGCCCGCTCACTTGCAGGTCCACCTGATCGTGGACAATTACGGCACCCATAAGACTCCAGCGATCAGAGCCTGGCTGGCCAAACACCCGCGGTTCGAGCTGCACTTCACCCCGACCGGCTCCTCGTGGATCAACCAGGTCGAGCGGTGGTTCGGCTACCTGGCCCACCAGATGATCCGTCGTGGCGCACACAAGAACATCCAGGCCCTGGAAGCCGATATCCGGGCATGGGTCAAGGACTGGAACGAAGACCCCAAGCCGTTCATCTGGACCAAGACCGCCGAAGAGATCCTCGACTCCCTCGCCCGCTTCTGCCGACGGATCTCTGGCGCAGGACACTAGGAGATCATCGTGGAATCGCGTCTCAACTACTTCGGCAACCCCCTCGCCGCGAAGGTGCTGAAGCACATCAACTCGGCCGGCAAGGCAGTTTCGGACTCAGCGCTTCCGGCCGTGATACAGGAATTGGTGAAGATTCGCGCAAGCCAGATCAACGGCTGCGGCTTCTGCACCGACATGCACACCAAGGACGCCGCCCTGGCGGGAGAAACCCCGCAGCGCCTCAACCTGGTCGCGGCCTGGCGTGAGGCCACGGTCTTCACCGAAGCCGAGCGTGCTGCACTGGAACTGACCGAGCAGGGCACCCGCATCGCCGACGCAGCCGGTGGAGTCACGGATGCGGTCTGGGCAAATGCTGCCAAGCACTTCGACGAGGAGGAGCTGGTCGCCCTGATTTCCCTCATCGCCGTCATCAACGCCTACAACCGCATCAACGTCATCAACCAGCAGCCTGCCGGGGACTACCAGCCCGGCCAGTTCGGCTGACCGGCACCTGCCCCGGCAGCCACGCACAGTCCGTCTCCACGCCGCCCCGACCTACGGCGGGAGACGGACTACCGGCGTCAACTGATTCACTGGACCATGGCTTCGCCGCCTCGCAGCCCAGGACCACCATCGGTCGGCTCGCACAGGCCGTACACACGCCATCTCGGATCAATCTGCGCATGCCGCGGCCCAGTTGCCGGGCACACTCGTCCATCGCCGTCCCACCGTCCTCCATGCAGGAAACCGCACACATCGGCTCCAGCGGACTCGGCGTGATGGGCCGTAACCTGGCCCGCAACTTCGCCCGAAGGCGGCGGGCGAGCGGTTCGTCGCCGTCAGTGGGCCGTCGATCAGCTTGTTCGACATGGCGCAGATACTGCGCAAGCACTTCCCCGCCGCGGGCGACCTGCTGGCCTCCGCTGAACTGACCATCGAGCAGGGTCACGAGGCCGCGAAGACCGAGCCGGCCCTGCGGGAGGCAGCAGGTCTGCAGGGCCGGATCCCCGTCATCAGGAATAAGAAAGCCCGTTCGATACTGGGCTGGGAGCTCCGGAATGTCAGCGAGACGATCGTGGCGACCGCCGACGGCCAGATCCGGCTGGGGCTGACCCTGCCCGAGAACGACAGCCTCCAGTCGTGACCGACATGAAGAAGGCGGCCTCCCGTGTCACGGGGCCCAAGCGGCACGCTGGAAGAGAACGTGCTCGACCGGCGGAGCCGAACCCGTACGGTCAGCCTGACGACCTATCGCAGGGACGGCATCCCGGCCCTGACCCCGGTATGGCAAGCCGCCCATCTGGACGGATCCCGCCTGGAAGGTCGGACGGACCCGCTATGACGCACGGGGCGTCGTCACAGCGTCCAGCCACTGCGGCAGGATCCAACCCGGTGTGCCGAGCTTGAGCGGCCGGGCGAGGCTTCTGGACCAGGACGGCACCGACCGAATGCGACGACTGCTTGGCAGAAAAAAGTACCTGGCGGCAGAGCCGCGGAAACGGCAGGCGACTGCTCACTTCGTGCGGGACGGTCGGAGCAAGCCGAATCTGACAGTGGCCGCAGCGGTCGCGGCCGCAGAAGGCCCACCGTGCTTCGGCGCGCGGTGTCAGGACGGTGTGTGCGGGTTCGCCTCGTCGTTCGCGGCCGGGCGCGCCGCGGGTTGGGGCGCGGTCATGTCCAGCAGCAGCATGGCGTCGTGGTCGGGAGTGCCGGGTTCGGCGAGGTAGACACCGAGGCGCTGGCCCGGGGTGCCCTCCAGCTGCATGGACTGGGCGGCGAGCGTGATCGTGCCGACGTGCGGGTGGTGGAACGTCTTGTGTGCCGACTTGCGGCCGGTGACGTCGTATCGCTCCCACAGCTTGGCGAAGTCAGGGCTCTTGAGCAGCAGTTCGCCGACGAGGGCGGTCAGGTCGGGGGCGTCGGGCGCGGTTCCGGCCAGGGCGCGCAGGCGGGCGACGCAGGCGCGGACCTGCTTGTCCCAGTCGGGGAACAGGCTGCGGGCCGTGGGGTGCAGGAAGAAGTAGCGGGCGAGGTTCCGCTGCTTGGCGGGCCAGTCGTCCAGCCCCGCATACAGGGCCAGCCCTCCGGGGTTCCAGGCGAGCAGGTCCATGCTGCGGCTGATGACGTACGCCGGACTCGGGCGCAGCGTCTCCAGCAGCAGCTTCAGGTAAGGGCGCACGGTGCGGCTCGGTGCGGGCGGCGGCTCGGGCGCGTAGCGGGCGGCGCGGGCGGCCAGCTCCCGCAGATGGTGGTGCTGCTGGTCGTCCAGCTGCAGGGCGCGGGCGAGGGCGTCGAGCACGGAGGGGCTGGGGCGGGTCTCCTTGCCACGCTCGAGGCGGACGTAGTAGTCGATGCTGATGCCGGCCAGCGTGGCCAGCTCCTCGCGGCGCAGACCCGGGGTGCGGCGCAGGCCCGCGCCGACGGTGAGGCCGACCTGGTCGGGCGTGGTCTGGGTGCGGCGGGCACGCAGAAACCGGCCCAGCTCGGAGCCGCCGTCGCTGCTGATGTCCAGGGATGCCATGTACTTCAGTCTCACACCCTCTGACCTGTATGGCAGGCGTGCTGGGGGGCCCTGTCATTACCCCTGAACGCCATTCCCCTGCATAACCCGGCCTGCCTGTCCGGCGCGCGGGGCGGCACGGTGGATGACGTCGCCACTTCACCCCTCTCTAGTTGGAGCGCCCCCCTCGTGTACACCACCTGCCCAACGCCCCTCCCAGGGGCGGAACAGGCCACAGCGACGCGTCGTCCAGGCTCTGCCGTGGCACTGGGGGCCGCGCTGCTGGGGTTCTTTGTCATCACGCTGGACGCCTTGGTCGTCAACGTGGCACTGCCGTCGATCCGGAACAGTCTGGGCGGCGGCATCACAGGGCTGCAGTGGGTGATCGATGGCTACACGCTGATGTTCGCCGCTCTGCTGCTGTCGGCAGGCTCGCTGACCGACCGGCTCGGGGCCCGCCGCACCTTCGCTGTCGGCCTGGCCGTGTTCGTGGCTGCCTCCGCCGTCTGCGGACTGGCGCCGAATCTGGGGGTGCTTGTCGCCGCGCGGCTGGTGCAGGGCGCCGGCGCCGCGGTGATCGTGCCGTCCTCTCTGGCGCTGATTCGGGAGGCGTTCCCGGACGGGGGCAAGCGGGCGAAGGCGATCTCCGTGTGGGCGCTGGGTGGCTCCGTCGGCTCGGCGGCGGGTCCGGTCGCGGGTGGTTTCCTCAGTCAGGTCGATTGGCGGCTGATCTTCTTCGTCAACCTGCCCGTCGGCTTGATCGCACTGTTCCTCCTGGCACGCACCCACCGCTCGCCGCGCTCGGAGCAGGCGCCGTTCGACTGGACGGGACAGCTCTCGGCGATCGTAGCGATGGGCGCGTTGACGTTCGGGGCAATCAAGGCCGGTGCCGACGGCTTCACCGCGGTGCAGGCGATCGTCTCGTTCGCACTGGCCGTGGTCGCGGCCGTGGTGTTCGTTGTGGCGCAGGCCCGCGGCCCGCATTCCATGATCGGATTGACGCTTCTGCGCGAGCGCACCATGGTGGTCTCGGCCGCCATCGGCTTTGCGCTCAATGTCGGCTTCTACGGCATGATCTTCCTGCTCAGTCTTTATCTGCAGCAGGCCAAGGGAATGTCCGCGCCGGCCACCGGGCTGGCGTTCGTACCCATGACCCTGCTGACCGCGTTCATCAGCCCCACCGCGGCCTGGTTCGCCGCACGGTTCAGCCCCCGCATGCCGGTGATCACCGGGCAGGTGGCCATGATGGCCGGCCTGATCCTGTTGGCGCTCGTGCCCGCCTCCGCGCCGACGTGGCTGCTCATCGCCGCGATGGTCCCGGTCGGTGCAGGTGGTTCGCTGGCTGTCCCCGCCTTGACTTCCCTGCTGCTCGACCAGGTGGCAGCCGGGCGGGCCGGCACGGCCAGCGGCGTGTTGAACACCTCCCGCCAGATCGGCGGAGCGCTCGCTGTTGCGGTCTTCGGCGCGCTTATCGCCGACCATGACCACCTCGCAACGGGGCTTGAAACCAGCCTGCTCATCGCCGCCGCAGCACTCCTGCTCACCACCGCGGCGAGCTTTCTGCTCGGCCCACCACCCGCTCGTGAACCAACAGGCCACGCCGCCGGCGGCATCGAGCCGGCCACCGGGCAGATCGGCAAGCTCGGCAGCCTGCCCCCGGTTGTCGGCGCGACCCACACGCAAGCCGGGCGGCAGTTGCTCGAACGCTGACCCGGCCCCCACCCCGCACGCCTTCGTCCTTCGACCTGATGGCACCGGCCCGATGCCAGGACGTGCCCCGATCGTGCAGTACCAGGCCGAACTCCCAGAAACCCCCTCTCCGCCGCGAACGGCGGAATCCTCCAGAGCAGGAGCACCTTCCATGCGCGCAGCAGTGATGTACGGAGCCGGAGACGTCCGGATCGAGGACCGTCCCGACCCGAAGATCCAGCAGCCCACCGACGCCATCGTGCGCACCGTCCTGTCGTGCGTGTGCGGCAGCGATCTGTGGCCCTACAAGTCGATGCCCGCCGCCGACACCGGCCGCCCCATGGGACACGAGTTCCTCGGCGTGGTGGAGGAGACCGGTGCACAGGTCACCTCCGTCAAGCCGGGAGACCTGGTCGTCACCCCGTTCAAGTACTGCGACAACACCTGCGGCTTCTGTGCCAGGGGCCTGCACACCTCGTGCCGTCAGGGAGGCCGGTACGGCTTTGCCGACGTGGACGGCGGCCAGGGCGAGGCGGTGCGCGTCCCGCAGGCCGACGGCACCCTGGTCAAACTGCCCGTCGGCACCGACTCTGCAATGCTGCCCTCGCTGCTGACCCTGTCGGACGTGATGGGCACCGGTCACCACGGCGCCGTCACGGCCGGCGTCAGCCACGGCGACTCCGTGCTGGTCATCGGAGACGGCGCGGTCGGCCTCTGCGCGGTCATCGCCGCCAGGCGGCTCGGCGCCGAGCAGATCATCCTCATGGGACGGCACACCGACCGCACCGACCTGGGCCGCGAGTTCGGCGCTTCTGACGTCGTTGCCGAGCGCGGCGAAGAAGGCGTCGCCCGTGTACGGGACCTGACCGGCAGCGACGGCGTCGAGAAGGTGATCGAGGCCGTCGGCACCCGCCAGACGCTGGAGACCGCTCTCGGCGCGGTCATCGACGGCGGCACCATCAGCCGACTGGGCGTCCCGCAGTACGAAGAAGGGCCCGTCGGCCCCTCCATGATCATGCGGAACATCACCCTCACAGGCGGTGCCAGCCCGGCCCGCGCCTACATCGACGAGCTGCTGCCGGACGTCCTGGACGGCAGCATCGACCCCGGCCGCGTCTTCGACAGGAACTTCTCCCTCGACCAGGTTCCTGTCGCCTACCAGTCCATGGCCGACCGCCGCGTCCTCAAGGCCCTCATCACCCTCTGACCAGTACTGCCACCCGCGTGGTGCCGGTCCCTGGGCGACCACTGACCGGCCGGCCCCGCCCGCACCTCATTCGAAAAGGAAAACCGATGCAGACCGTCACCTTGAACAACGGCGTCGAAATGCCGATCCTCGGCTTCGGCGTGTTCCAGATCCCGCCGGAGGAGACCGAGCAGGCCGTCACCGACGCCCTCGCGGCCGGCTACCGGCTGCTCGACACCGCCGCCGCGTACCAGAACGAAGAGGCCGTCGGCCGCGCGATCAAGAACAGCGGCGTCCCGCGCGAAGAGCTGTTCGTCACCACCAAGTTGTGGATCCAGGACGCGCCGGCGCAGGGGAACACCAAGCGCGCCTTCGAGACATCGCTGAACAAGCTCGGCCTCGATTACCTCGACCTGTACCTGATGCACCAGCCGTACGGCGACGTGTACGGCCAGTGGCGCGCCATGCAGGACCTCTACCGCGAGGGCCGTATCAAGGCGATCGGCGTCGCCAACTTCTACCCCGACCGGCTCGTCGACCTCATCGTCAACAACGACGTCACGCCCGCGATCAACCAGATCGAGACCCACCCCTTTTTCCAGCGCACGGCCGACCAGGAGCTCATGGGCGAGCACGGGGTCCAGATCCAGTCGTGGGGCGGGTTCGCCGAAGGCCGCAACAATCTGTTCACTCACCCGGTCCTGAGCGGGATCGCCGAGAAGCACGGAAAGTCCGTGGCTCAGGTCGCGCTGCGCTGGCTGGTCCAGCGCGGCGTCGTCGCGATCCCCAAGTCGGCGCGCACTGAGCGCATGGCGGAGAACATCGACGTCTTCGACTTCGCACTCACCGACGACCAGATGGCGTCCATCGCCACCTTGGAGACCGGCGGCTCGCTGTTCTTCGACCACCGCGACCCCGCCGTTGCCGGCCAGCTCGGCAAGCGGCGCCTGGACAACTGACCGGTTGTGCCACCTGGCCCCCGCACGGAACCCGGGTGCACCAGCACGCTGACCTGGCTCAGCGAGCCGTCCTGGCCCGAGGCATCGAAGGGAACCTGGCCGGAGATCGCGATCAGGGGCCCGGACGCGACGACGGCGTGGGTGTAGTCGTTGGTGGGAGGCATGCCCTCGGGGCGCACGATGTGGCGCATCGTCACGTCCTACTCATCCGGGTCCCAGGCCAGGAGCAGGTCGAAGAGACGTCGGTCGCCGTCGAGCTTCAGGGAGTCCACCGGAATACGGCCGTACAGGGCCAGGACCAGCTCACTGGCCGTGCCCCGGAGGGAGGCGTCGGCCGTGTCCGGGTCCTCGTCGGCAGTTGTGGCGGGCATCGTGTCGGGCGTGGGGAGACGAGTGGTCCATGCACCGTCGGCGGAGAGCGAGAGGCGCCAGGAACCGCCCTCGGTGGCGTGGTAGTCGACGACAGCGGGCTCATGCGGCCAGGCGTCCGTCGTTGCGCAGCAGGTGGACAGGAACTCGTCGACACCGTCGAGTGCCGCCTCGTCCGGCAGCGGCTGTGGGGCGCCCAGGGTGATCTGGGCGTCGTAGGTGTGCACCGCGACCTCCTGGAGCTGGTGCCGGGCGACGGCACCGCAGGTCTGCGGCGACTGCGACCCACCCCACCACGTCCAGCAGCCGCGATCCGGGCCGGACTCCCGCAATGCGCTCAGCAGCTGCTCCGTGGACTCGGCCGACCAGGCAAGAAGGGCCTCGCGCTCCCGGGGCGCAGCCGGAGCACCCTCCGAAGCGGTCTCGGCAGGGCGAGCCTCGGCAGGCCCTGCGGCGACGGTGGCGGCCCAGCGGCGGTGCCCCTTGCCCAGGTGCTGCACCAGATCCAGCAGCGTCCACTCGGGGCAGGTCGACACCTGCACCTCGAGGCTGGGCGCGGAGGCGACCGCGGCCCGGAACGCGACCGACCGTTCGTCGATCAGCCGCAGCAGAACGGGGAACTCCAGAGTCCTTGCCACGCTGACTGTCTATCACCGTGCTCCGACAGCCGGACAGCGATTTTCGCGGCGAAGGCTCCCAGCGTGAAGCAACCCGCCCCAAGGCTCCGACCGCCCCTGCCCCCAAGGTTCCGGCCGCGCCGCCCCGGGTCACGCGATGGCTGAGTGCGGGTGGCGCCTCGGCCTCTGCGCCGGCTGCGATCTGTGCGTCCCCCGCGGCCCGCTTCCGGTAGCGCACGATCGGCCGGGCCCGTCAGCCCTTCGCGGGACGCAGCTCGATCTCGTGTCGGTCGGTCACGATGATGCGTGGCATGGGCAGGCCACTTCTCGTGTCCAGGTGCACGAGGGTCGCTTCTACCTCGGCCGGCCCCGGTGCCACTGGGGCTCCGTGCACGGGCTTGTCCTGGTTCACCCACGTGTGTTCGACGCCGTCGCACGTTGCTGCCGTACCGCCGATGCCGTGCCGCACTTCGCCGGCCCGCACCGTGGAAGACACGAAGACCGGCCCGGGACCCGACAACGGCGAACAGCGATAGGTGCCAGAGAGGGTGACAGTTCCGTCCGTGGAAACCGTCCCGGTCGCGGCGGCGGACACTGCTTGAACATCAGCGGCACCGACCGGACCCGCGGCTGCTGTCAGAAGAGCGCCGCCGATTGCCACGACGCCGGCGGCAACAAGACTTCCTCGCACTTGCTGATCTCCTTGATCGTAAGAACCTTCCTGCAGCTCAACGAGATGCCCCGGGGGTGGAAACGACGACGGGAGCAGTTGCAGCGCGCAATACGCCACCTGGCCGTAGCCATACGAGACCAGAGCCGGCACGAGCGGCTACGCCTGGGCGAAGTCTCCGGTGCCCGCACCGCGGGGCGAGCGACCGCGCGCCACAGGCTCGCCGAGGTGACCAGCTTGCTCGCGCCCGGCGACCGCAGCCGCTGAGACGGGTACCAAAGCCCCTGCAGTCTGCTCGGCCGGATCCCCGCAAGAGCCGGCGCCCAGCGCGACGCGGCTGGATTCGACTTGCGCAGCTCGCCGGGATCGTCCGGCCGGCTCTCCTCGCCCATGCCGTATGCGTAGGCCTCAGCGACGACCCTGCGCTCACCATCAACGCTTAACACCGGGGGCAGGCGCGGGTCCAGGAACATCGCGCATGTGGCGGAGCGGGGAGAAGAACACGAACCAGCCGGCCGCCCAGGAACCGATGAACGCCAGCCAGAGTGTGGGCCGCACCCCGATCAGTGTGCCGAGTGCCCCGCCAAGGATGCCGCCGAGCGGCAGTGTGCCCCACACGACCCAGCGCACGGCCGCGTTCATCCGGCCCATCAGCTCCGGTGGTGTCACCGACTGCCGATAGCTGAGCTGCGCGACGTTGTACACCATCCCGGAGAAGTACGCGATGCCCCAGCCCAGCGGGAACAGCAGCACCCCCCAGCCTCGCCAGGCGGCCGCCGCAATGACCTGCGGCGCGCTGAACACCAGCATCGACACCCAGATGATCCGCGCCGAGCCGATCCTCTTGGCGAGCCGGCCTGCGAACAGTCCCCCGGCGATCCCGCCGACAGCCGAGCCCGCCACTACCAACCCGATCAGCCCGGGACGCACATGCAGTACCCGGACGAGGAAAATCATCGCCAGCGCCGAACTCATGCCGCTGAACAGGTTCGCGGTGCCCGTGCACGCCACGACCCTCCGCAATATCTTGTGCCCGACGACGAATCTCAATCCCTCGGCGATCCGGCTCCGCAACGTCTCGCCCTCGCGCCGCGCGGGCGGCGGCTCCTCGCGCGTCCTGATTCCGGATATCGAGAAGACCGAGATCGCGTAGGAGATCGCGTCGGCCGTCATCGCCCCCGCGGCGCCGAACGTCGCGACCAGTCCCCCACCCAGGCTGGGTCCCCCGAGTTGCGCGAACGCCTGGGTGGTCCCCAGCTTGCCGTTGGCGTCCATCCGGAGATCGGCGGGGACCAGCGACGGCACATAACTCTGGTACGAGACGTCGAAGAACACCGTGCACACGCCGGCTGTCACGGCGACGGTGTAGAGCTGCGTCATCGTCAGGTTGCCGAGGGCAGCCACCACCGGGACCGAGCCGATGATCAGCAGCCGGAGAATGTTGCAGATGATCATGATGGAGCGTTTGGAGCCCCGGTCCACGAGCGCGCCTGCGGGCAGCGCGATCACCGCGAACGCCGCTGTGGTGGCGGCGGTCAGCAGCCCTACCTCAAACGTGCTCGCCTTGAGCGCGACGACCGCAACGAGCGGCAGTGCGATCTGGGTGACCGCCGAGCCCATCTCGCTTACCGTCTGACCGCTCCACAGCAGCATGAAATCCCGCTGCCGCCACAGGCTCGGACCATCGGTCTCCGACCCGACATCCTGCAGATCCTTCGCCACTTCCGTCACAGCACCAACTCCACTCTCAGACCCACGGCTCGCACTATGCCGCTGATCACCAACACGCCGACACGATGCTCTCGGTTCTCACCGACATCTCCCGGCGCCTCGTGGGGCTGCTTCGGCTCGGCAGGCGGGTACACGGACACTGCGGGCTCCTCCGTCAGAAGCTCTTTCTGAACCCGGAGCGTCGGGGGGCGGTGGCCGACTCGGGGCGATAGACAGGAGGGACGACCGACAGCGAGCCGACTATTGGCGGCCCGGGACAGGCTCAGCCCGAGCGGTGTGACCTGTGTGGGACCCCCATACCGGTGAGTGAGGGTGAGTTATGCACGCCCGCCAGGTAGGACGGCTTGTGCGGCGGCATCGGGAGAACCCATGGAACGTAACCAACCGCAACCTTCGAACATCGCTGGCCTACATGACTTCCTGGACCACCAGCTCGACCAGATCTCAGCGCAGCTCCAGGGGCTGGCCCGGACCAAGGACCGGTTGCAGGCGCTGCTGGACGCGGTCATGGCAGTCAGTCGGGAGTTGGAGCTGCCAGTGGTGCTGGAGCGGATCGTCACGGCTGCCATGGACCTGGTCCAGGCCCGCTATGGTGCGCTGGGCGTCCTCGATGAGCAGGGCACGGGCCTGGCGCACTTCATCCCCGTGGGGCTGAGCGAGCAGGAACGGGCTGCCCTCGGCGGTATCGATTTTCCGCGCGGGCGAGGTCTGCTCGGGACCCTGATCCGCCGTCCCGAACCGCTCCGGGTCCAGGAGATTTCCTCCCATCCGCATTCCGCGGGGTTCCCGCCCGGTCACCCGCCGATGTGCAGCTTCCTCGGGGTAGCGATCAGCGTCCGGGGCGAGGTCTACGGGGACCTTTACTTGGCCGACCGGCGTGACGGGGAGCCCTTCGATGCGTACGACGAGGACATCGTCGTTGCACTTGCCGGGGCCGCCGGAGTGGCCATCGAAAACGCGCGCCTGTTCGAGCATGCCCGAGCAGGCAGTGAGCTGTTCCAGCGTCTGCTGCTGCCGACGCTGCCCGACCTGCGACCGTATGAGGGCGCCGCCGTCTATCGGCCGGCGACCACCCCGGCACGGGTCGGCGGTGACTGGTACGACGCCTTTCTGCTCCCGGACCGGGCATGCGCAGCCGTCATCGGCGATGTCTGCGGCCATGACCTGAATGCTGCGGCAGCCATGGCCCAGACCCGGAACATGCTGCGCGCCCTTGTCTACGACCGCCGCACCCCGCCCAGCGCAGTCCTCACGCAGCTTGACCGCACTCTGCACGCCATCACCAACAACCCCCTCACCACCGCCTGCCTGGCCCGCATCGAACCCGAAGGCTCCGCCTGGACCCTGCGCTGGAGCAGCGCAGGCCATCTCCCGCCCCTGCTCATCACCCCCGGTCAGCGGCCGAAATACTTGCATGTCGATCCCGGGCTCCCTCTCGGAGTGGACGCCGACCAACCCCGCTCTGACCACACCCACCCACTCTCCGCCGGCTCCACCGTGGTCTTCTTCACCGACGGACTGGTCGAGCACCCCCAGCGCCCCATCGACGCCGGCCTCGACGCCCTCGCCCGAGCCGCGGCCACCCACGGCGGCCTGTCCCACAACGACCTCTGCCAGGCCCTTGTCGACCACCACCCCAGCGACGGCCACGACGACATGGCCATCCTCGCCCTGCGCACGCCCCTGCCGACATAGCCCCTCCGCCGATGCGATCGAGGACGACCTCACCGGCGACGACTTCGATACCCTGGAGCTCTCCACCATCCTGAGAAGCTTGCGAACCTCGGGTCGGCGGCGCCCAGCCCGTCTAGCTAGTGCCGTCCACCCCCCACGCCACCGCCTGCCGCGTCTCCGCACGCCGGCGGGGTGTGGCTGTGCGACGGGAGACCATTCCTCACGCCCCCGGCGGCGGCCCCGTCGTCCCGCGCACCATCAGCCGCGGTTCCAGCACCAGTTCGCGCGGCGGCTCCGACGCCGCGTCCTCCAGCCGCTCCACCGCGAAGCTGACCGCCTGCGCGGCCTGAGCCGCGGCGTCCTGGCGGACCGTGGTCAGGTCGATGTGCGACAGATGGGAGAGGTAGCTGTCGTCGAAACCCGCGACCGAGATGTCCCCCGGCACCTCCAGCCCCGCGCCTGCGAGGCTGTGCAGCAGGCCGACGGCGCAGCGGTCGTTGGCCGCGAGAACCGCGGTGGGTCGGGCGTCCTCCATGGCCAGCAGTCGCCCGGCGGCGATGCCCGCCTCCTCGGTATGTCCGCCGGGAATGACCCGGATCTCGTCGGCCAGGCCGTGACGACGCATCGCGGCACGATAGGCGCGGCGGCGCTCCGCGGAGCCGGCGCCCCGGCCGCCGTCGATATGGGCGATACGGCGGTGGCCGAGGGTGACGAAGTGGTCGATGACCTGGCGTACGCCCTTGCCCTCCGCCGTACGGACGCTGTCCGCGCCGCTGCCCGGCACGTCCGCGCCCACCACGACCAGGGCGGAGCTGCGCCGCGCCAGTTCGCCGAGGAAGGCGGCGTCCGATTCGGGACCGAGCAGGATCAACGCCTCGCAGCGGTGGCTGAGCAGCGCCTCGGCGGCCGTGCGCTCGTCGCGCCCCGGGGCGCGGGCCGACAGCAGCACGTCGTACTCCAGGCGCTCCGCCTCCGGGTAGATCGCCTCGACCAGGTCGGCATGGAAGGGATGGTGCAGGGTCAGCAGCACGCCGATGGTGCGGCTGCGGCCGCGGGCCAGCAGCCGGGCGGCGCTGTCCGGCTGGTAGCCCAGCTCGTCGGCTGCCCGCAGGACGCGCTGCCGGGTCTGCTCGCTGGCGCCCGGCCGGTTGCGGAAGACCAGGGAGACCAGGGCGCGCGAGACACCCGCCCGGGCGGCCACATCCACCATGGTGGGGCGCTTCTGGTCGGTTCCTGCCAACGCTTCGCTCCTGTCCTGTCGCGCTCTGGCCGTCGTCCTGACGGTGCGGTCCTTCGCGTCTGCTCCCGCGCGGGAACGCACTTCCTCGTCCGGCCGCCGCCCGCACTCTTGACATCCCGGCGCTACGGGATCATGGTACTCGCATCTAGCGCGCTCTAGTAGAGCGCGACAGGAGGGTTTCATGGCACTGGATGTGCTGACGATGGGGCGGGGCGGCGTGGACATCTACCCGCTGCAGAGCGGCGTCGGCCTGGCGGAGGTCACCTCGTTCGCCAACTACCTCGGCGGCAGCCCGACGAACGTCGCCGTGGCGGCGGCCCGCTACGGGCGCGCCGCCGCCGTCGTCACGAAGACGGGGGCGGACCCCTTCGGCGAGTTCGTCCGCGCGGCCCTCACGGGCTACGGCGTGGACACCGCCCATGTGGGCGTCTCCCCGGGGCTGCCGACGCCGGTGACGTTCTGCGAGATCTTCCCTCCGGACCACTTCCCGCTGTACTTCTACCGCTTCCCCAAGGCTCCGGATCTGGACATCACGCCCGAGGAGCTGGACCTGGACGCGATCCGCTCGGCAAGGGTGTTCTGGATGACCGGCACCGGGCTGTGCGAGGAGCCGAGCCGAGCCGCCACTCTGGCCGCACTGCGGGCGCGCGGGCGGAGGGCGCACACGGTCTTCGACCTGGACTGGCGCCCGATGTTCTGGACCACCCCGCCCCGGGCCTGGTACGAGGAGGCCCTGGCGCACGCGACCGTCGCCGTCGGCAACATCGACGAGTGCGAGGTCGCCACCGGCGAGCGGGACCCGTATGCCGCGGCCCGAGCGCTGCTGGCCACGGGCGTGGAGCTGGCCGTCGTCAAGCAGGGACCGCGCGGTGTGCTGGCCGTGCATCGGGACGGCACCGCGGTGGAGCAGCCGCCGGTGCCGGTGGATGTGGTCAACGGCCTCGGTGCCGGCGACGCGTTCGGCGGTGCGCTGGTGCACGGCCTACTGGCCGGCTGGGAACTGGACCACATCATCGCGTTCGCCAACGCGGCCGGCGCCCATGTGGCCGGACAGCTCGCCTGCTCGGACGCCATGCCCACCGAGACCGAGGTCGCGGAGCGGCTGAAGGCGGCCGGCACATGGTGAGGGGGCGGATCCGGGAGCTGACCTCGCTGCGGGTGCGGGATCCGGAGGCGGTGGCCACGGCGGCCGCGGCCCGGAGGCGGGCCAAGTCCCCGCTGGGAGACACCGGGCGGGCAATGGTCATCGCCGCCGACCATCCGGCCCGCGGGGCGACGGCGGTGGGCGGCGACGCGCTGGCCATGGCGGACCGTGCCGAGCTGCTGCGGCGGCTGTGCGTCGCACTGGAGCGGCCCGGGGTGACGGGGGTGCTGGGCACCGCCGACATCCTGGAGGACCTGCTGCTGCTCGGGGTACTGGACGACAAGTGCGTGTTCGGGTCGATGAACCGGGGCGGACTGGCCGGCTCGGTCTTCGAGATCGACGACCGGTTCACCGGCTACGACGCGCACACCATCGCCGAACTCCGCTTCGACGGCGGCAAGATGCTCACTCGCGTCGCCCTCGACGATCCGGCCACCGCCGGCGTGCTGCAGAACTCGGCCCGGGCAGTCGACGAGCTGGCCGAGCGGCGGCTGCTGGCCATGGTGGAGCCGTTCCTGTCCCACTGGGAGGACGGCCGGGTGCGCAACGACCTGTCGCCCGACGCGGTCGTCCGCTCGGTGGCCATTGCTTCCGGTCTCGGCCGGCGCAGCGCCTACACATGGCTGAAGCTGCCGGTGGTCGACGACATGGAGCGGGTACTGGCTGCGACCACCCTGCCGGTGCTGCTGCTCGGCGGCGATCCGGGCGACGCAGATGGGGAGCGGGTGGCGCGCGCCAAGTGGTGGCGGGCGCTGCGGCTGCCCGGGGTGCAGGGGTTGGTGGTGGGCCGTTCGCTGCTCTATCCGGCGGACGGCGATGTGGCGGGAGCGGTGGACAGGGCGGTGGGGCTGCTGTGAGCACGAAATATCTGCAAGCGGATACCGCGGCCTCCGGGCCGTACCGGACGGTGATCACGCCGAAGTCGGCGGGGTGGGGCTACTCGGGCCTGCGGATCCTTCAACTGGCGCCGGGCCAGGAGCACGTCTTCGGCACCGGTGACGCGGAGCATCTGGTGCTGCCCCTGTCCGGCGGCTGCACGGTGACCGTCGACGGCGCGTCGTACGAACTGAAGGGGCGCGACGGCGTGTTCGGCGCTCCCACCGACTTCCTATACCTGCCCCGGGACGGCGAGGCCCGCGTGACCAGCCGCAACGGCGGCCGCTTCGCGCTACCCTCCGCCCGCTGCGAGCGGCGCCTCCCGGTGCGTTACGGCCCGGCGGAGGAGGTGCCCGTGGAACTGCGCGGGGCCGGCAGCTGCAGCAGGCAGGTCCACAACTACTGCCTGCCGCAGACCTTCGACGCCGACCGGCTGCTGGTGTGCGAGGTGCTGACGCCGGGCGGCAACTGGTCGTCGTACCCGCCGCACAAGCACGACGAGGCGCGGCCGGGCGAGGAGAGCGAGCTCGAGGAGATCTACTACTTCGAGGTGGCGGACGGGGGCCTGGCCTATCAGCGGGTGTACGGCTCCCCCGAGCGGCCCGTCGACGTGCTCCAGGAGGTGCGCAGCGGCGACACGGTGCTGATTCCGCACGGCTGGCACGGGCCGTCCATGGCTGTGCCCGGCTACGACCTGTTCTACCTCAACGTGATGGCGGGGCCCGGCCCCGAACGCGCCTGGCTGATCTGCGACGACCCGGCGCACGGCTGGATCCGTACCACCTGGGAGGACCAGCCCACCGATCCGCGGCTGCCGTTCGGAGGGACGACGAGATGAGACTGACCACCGGCCAGGCACTGGTGCGCTTCCTGGCGAACCAGTTCAGCGAGCGCGACGGTCGTGAGCGGCGGCTGATCGACGGCGTGTGGGGGATCTTCGGCCACGGCAACGTGGCGGGGATCGGGCAGGCGCTGCTGCAGTACCCCGACGAGCTGCCGTACTTCCTCGCCCGCAACGAGCAGGCGATGGTGCACACCGCCGCCGCCTACGCCAAGATGAACGACCGGCTGGCGACCTACGCCTGCACCTCCTCCATCGGTCCCGGCGCCACCAACATGGTCACCGGCGCCGCGCTGGCCACCGTCAACCGGCTGCCGGTGTTGCTGCTGCCCGGCGACACCTTCGCCACCCGCGTCGCCGACCCCGTGCTGCAGCAGCTGGAGGATCCGCGCCAGGGCGATGTCTCGGTGAACGACGCGCTGCGGCCGGTGTCGAAGTACTTCGACCGGATCGAGCGCCCCGAGCAGCTGATCCCGGCCGCCCTGGCCGCGATGCGGGTGCTCACCGACCCGGTGGAGACCGGCGCGGTTACGCTGTGCCTGCCGCAGGACGTGCAGACGGAGGCCTTCGACTGGCCGGAGGACTTCTTCCGCCGCCGGGTCTGGCACGTGGGCCGGCCGCAGCCCGAACCCGACGCGCTGACGCGCGCGGTGGCGCTGCTCCGGCAGGCCGAGCGGCCGCTGATCGTCGCGGGCGGCGGTGTGGTGTACGCGCAGGCGTGGCCGCAGTTGCGGGAGTTCGCCGAGGCGACGGGCATCCCGGTGGCGGACACGCACGCCGGCAAGGGCGCGATCCCGTGGGACCACCCGTGCGCGGTGGGCGGCCTCGGCTCGACCGGCACCAGCGCCGCCAACGCGCTGGCCGCCGAGGCGGACGTGGTCCTCGGCATCGGCACCCGCTACAGCGACTTCACCACCGCCAGCCGGACGGTCTTCGCCTACCCGCAGGTGCGGTTCGTCAACCTCAACGTGGCCCGGCTCGACGCCGTCAAGCACGCCGCCGAACCCCTGGTGGCCGACGCCCGGGCGGGCCTGGAGGCGCTGACCCGCAAGCTGGCGGACTGGCGCACGGACGAGGCGTACCGGGCCCGCGTGCGGGAGCTGGCCGCCGACTGGCGGCGGGCCACCGACCACGCCTACCACCTGGGCCACGGCCCGCTGCCCGCGCAGACCGAGATCCTGGGCGCGCTGAACGAACTCCTCGACGACCGGGACGTGGTGATCAACGCGGCCGGCTCGATGCCGGGCGATCTGCAGGCGCTGTGGCGGGCGCGCGATCCGAAGGCGTACCACGTGGAGTACGCGTACTCCTGCATGGGTTACGAGATCGCCGCCGGGGTCGGCGCCAAGCTGGCCGCCCCCGACCGCGAGGTGGTGGTGCTGGTCGGCGACGGCTCGTATCTGATGATGTGCCAGGAGCTGGTCACCGCCGTCTCGGAGGGGCTGAAGCTGACGGTGGTGCTGGTCGACAACGGCGGTTTCGCCTCGATCGGCGCGCTGTCGGAGTCCCTCGGCTCGCAGCGCTTCGGCACCCGCTACCGCTTCCGCGACGAGAAGACCGGGCGGCTGGACGGCGGCGTGCTGCCGGTGGATCTGGCGGCGAACGCGGCGAGCCTGGGCGCGCGGGTGCTGAGCGCGGGCAGCGTTCCCGAGTTCCGTGCGGCGCTGTTGGAGGCCAGGGCCGACGACCGCACGACGGTCGTGCATGTCACCACGGACCATCTCAGCCCCGGTCCGCCGAGCTCCGCCTGGTGGGACGTGCCGGTGGCGGAGGTCGCGGAGCTGGACTCCACCCGGCAGGCACACGCCTCGTACGAGACCGCCAAGCGGGCGCAGCGGCCGTATCTGTGATCCGTACCGACTGAACAGCGAAACGAGAACCCCTTGCACACCATCGAGCGCTGGATAGCCGGCTCCCCCGCCGCAGGCTGCGGCAGCCGCACCGCCCCCGTCTTCGACCCGGCGACCGGACGGCAGCGGGCGAGCGTGCTGCTGGCGGAGCCGGCCGACGTGGACGCGGCGGTCACCGCCGCGTCCAAGGCCTTCGACAGCTGGAGCGAGAGCTCCCTCAGCACCCGGATGCGGGTCATGTTCGCTTCCGTGAGCTGCTCGTACGGCATGAGGACGAGCTGGCCCGGATCATCTCCGCCGAGCACGGCAAGGTGCTGGACGACGCGCGCGGCAAGGTGGTGCGCGGGCGGGAGGTCGTGGAGTTCGCGTGCGGGGCCGCTGGTCAGCCAGGCCGCACGGGAGCGGGTGGAGGGCGCCGTCGCCTCGGCGGCGCGGCAGGGCGCGGTCGTCGTGGTGGACGGGCGGGGGCTGACGGTGCCGGGGGGCACGAGGACGGGTTCTTCACCGGCCCGTCGCTGCTCGACCGTGTCACGCCCGGCATGGACGCCTACCGCGAGGAGATCTTCGGCCCCGTCCTCGCCGTCGTACGCGTCGCCACCGTCGACGCCGCCATCGAGCTGGTCAACGCCAACCCGTACGGCAACGGCACCGCCCTGTTCACCGGCGACGACGGCGCGGCGCGGCGGTTCCAGCGCGGGGTGCAGGTCGGGATGATCGGCGTCAATGTGCCGGTGCCGGTGCCGATGGCCGGCTACTCCTTCGGCGGCTGCAAGGACTCCCTCATCGGCGACAGCCCGATCCACGGCCCGGAGGGCGTGCGCTTCTACACCCGGCCGAAGGTCGTCACCACCCGCTGGCCGGACGGGGGCGGCCCGCGCGCCACCTTCGCGTTCCCGACGTCCACCTGAGACCGCCGAGACGGCTGCGACCGCTGAACCCGCCCGTATCTCCCAGACCCCTGAAAGGCCATACCGTGAGCACCGCATCGACCCCCCGCGCCACCGCGGGCAACCTCTGCCTCGGCTCCGCGCCCGACTCCTGGGGCGTGTGGTTCGCCGAGGACGAGCACCAGGTCCCCTACACCCGCTTCCTCGACGAACTCGTCCAGGCCGGCTATCGCTGGCTGGAGCTCGGCCCGTACGGCTACCTCCCCGTCGACCCGCGGCGCCTGGCCGACGAGCTGACCGCCCGCGGACTGCAGGTCTCCGGCGGCACCGTCTTCGGCGCGCTGCACCGGCCCGAGCAGTGGGACGAGATGCTGGCGGGCGCCCGCCGGGTGGCCGAGCTGACCGCCGCCGCGGGCGCGCACCACCTGGTGTTCATCCCGCCGCTGTACCGGGACGAGAAGACCGGCTCCTTCACCGAGTCCCCCGAGCTGACCGCCGCACAGTGGGACCTGGTCGGCGGCGCGGCGGACCGGCTGGGGAAGATCCTGCTGGAGGAATTCGACGTACGCCTCGTCGTCCACCCGCACGCCGACAGCCACATCCAGACCCAGCCGGAGATCGAGCGCTTCCTGAACGCCTCCGACTCCCGCTACGCCAACCTCTGCCTGGACACCGGGCACGTCGCCTACGGCCGCGGCGACAACCTCGATCTGATCCGCCGGTATGCCGAGCGCATCGGCTACGTCCACATCAAGCAGATGGACGCGGAGATCCTCGCCCAGGTCGAGGCGGAGGACCTGTCCTTCAGCGAGGCCGTCAGGCGCGGCGTGTGCGTGGAGCCGCCGGCCGGGGTGCCGAACCCGGCGGACATCGTCGCCGCGCTGTCGGAGCTCGACGCGGAGCTGTTCGTCATCGTCGAGCAGGACCTGTACCCCTGCGCCCCGGAGGTGCCGCTGCCGATCGCGGTGCGCACCCGCGAGTATCTGAACGGCGCCGGGCTGTCGGGGACCCGGCGCCCCAACCGCTAGCCCGCAAGCCCGCCCCTGTCCCGCCCGACCCGCAAGGAGAACGACCAGCATGACCATACGTATCGGAGTGATCGGCACCGGCTCGATCGGGCGCGAGCACATCGAACGCGTCACCCGCCGTACCAGCGGCGCCGTCATCTCCGCCGTCACCGACATCGACCGGGCCCTGGCCGAGAAGGCTGCGAGCGAGGCGGGCGGCGCCCGGGTGTGCGCCGACGGCGCCGAACTCATCGCCTCCGCGGACGTGGACGCGGTGCTGGTCACGTCCTGGGGCCCGACCCACGCCGAGCACGTGCTCGGCGCCGTCGCGGCGGGCAAGCCGGTGCTCTGCGAGAAGCCGCTGGCCACGACCGCCGAGGACTGCCTGGCCGTGATGGCGGCCGAAGAGGCCTACGGGCGGCGGCTGGTGCAGGTCGGCTTCATGCGCCGGTACGACACGGGCTACCGCGAGCTGAAGCGGATCATCTCCGGCGGCGGCATCGGCCGGGCGCTGATGATGCACTGCGCGCACCGCAACCGGGCCGTGCCGGACGCGTACACCACCGACATGGCGGTGCAGGACTCCGGCGTGCACGAGATCGACGCGGCGCGCTGGCTGCTGGACGACGAGATCGTCTCGGTGCAGGTGATCGTGCCGCGGTCGACCAGCCAGCGCTTCGAGCACCTGGCGGACCCGCAGTTCATCCTCTTCGAGACCGCCGACGGGGTGCGGATCGATCTGGAGGTCTTCGTCAACTGCCAGTACGGCTACGACATCCAGTGCGAGGCGATCGGCGAGGAGGGCCTGATCCGGCTGCCCGACCCGGCCCGGGCGCAGCTGCGGGCGGCGGCGCGGATCGGCACCGCGATCGACCAGGAGTGGGACGACCGCTTCTCGGCGGCCTTCGACGCGGAACTGCAGGCGTGGGTGGACTCGGCCGCGGCGGGCCGCGCCACGGGG
Organism: Streptomyces sp. NBC_00154; assembly: GCF_026342835.1. Taxonomy (GTDB): domain Bacteria; phylum Actinomycetota; class Actinomycetes; order Streptomycetales; family Streptomycetaceae; genus Streptomyces. Next base: position 1,407,167 of record NZ_JAPEMI010000002.1, on the reverse strand, counting down.
CCGTCGGCGTGGGACGGCTACGCCGCCACGGCGGTGTCGGTGGCGGCGGTGCGGGCGCAGCGCTCCGGCGGGGTGGAGCAGGTGGAGATGGTGGACAAGCCGGCGTTCTACGCCTGACGTCGGCGTGCGTAAGGGGCGCCCTCCGCGGACGGCGCCCCTTACGCGTTCAGCCCTGGAGCTTCTCGAAGAAGAACTCGTGCTTCAGGAACGACGTGTCGTACTCCGCGCCCGGGTACGGCGGGATCAGCTGCGCGGCCTGGAACAGCCGCCAGCCGTCCTGGAGCGCCGCGACGCCCGTCTCGTACGGCGGTTCGTCGCTGTCGCCGGTGGTCGGGCTGGTGCGGCCCGTGCCGTCGTACTGCGACCAGCCCACCACCTCGGAGTCGAGCGCCGAGTTGGCCAGATAGAGGACCAGGACCTGCTGCTTCATGCGTGGCTCCGGAGGGTGGGGCGGTTGGCGACGCGGGTCGCCCAGTAGTCGATGTCGAAGGTGTCGTCGCCGGTCAGGGCGCGCCAGAGTTTCACCCGGTTGTAGACCTCCAGGCGGCCGGTGGCGGGCTCGTACCAGGGGAAGGTGCGGCTGAGTTCCCTGGCGACGGCGGGGTCGTCCAGGTCGGAGGTGTCCCAGAGGCGGACCTGGGGGACGGTCGGGTTGAAGCGGATCTTGAACATGTAGCGCAGGATGTCGCTGTCGTTGCGCCGGCCGCCGTGCCAGATGCCATGGTGCAGCAGGACGACCGTGCCGGCCGGGCAGGTGAGGCGGGTCTGGCCGCGGAGGTTCTGGTAGCGGCCGGTGTCGGACTCGTTGGTGCGGCGCAGATGGCTGCCGGGGACGCTGAGGGTGCCGCCCATCTCGGTAGTGACGTCCTGCGGGTAGTACATGAGCTGGACGTCGAACGCGTCGGGCCGGATGTCGATGACGGCGTCGGCGTGCAGGGGCTGGGCCTCGCCGCCGTGCGGTTCGCGGACGTGGACGAAGTGGTGGTCGACGGTGGGGCCCGGGCCGACGAGGCTCTCCAGGGCGCCGGCGACGGCCGGGAGCTCGATCAGCCGGCGGGCGAAGGACCCCTCGGGGAAGGCCTTGTCCACGGGGGTGCCGAACGGCACCTCGGGGATCCCGGCGTCGAAGACGCCGATGGCCTGCTCGTTCATCTCCGGCGGTACGACGGCGTCCAGGCGGAGCGAGCCGTGCGCGACGAAGCTCGCCACCTGGGCCGAGTTCAGTAGCTGCTTGCTGGTTGACATACGGCAAGCCTAGAAAGGGCCTGCTCCCCTGTCGTGGGCTCTATTCATCGACTACTGGTAATTTCTCACCCATGACCGGTCATGTGGTACTGCCGCTGGACGAACCGCCGCAGGCGGTGAACGCGGGCGTCGGCATGCACGGCACCCTCGGCTCGCACGACGTCTTCCGGCTTCCCGGCCTGTGGCAGCTGCACCTGTACACCTACTCCGGCGAGCTGGCCTTCGGCGGCGGCCGGTATCCCATCCGGCCCGGGCACGTGAGCCTGGTGCCGCCGGATGTAGAGGTGCACTTCCACTACGAGTCGCGCCGGAACGAGCATCTGTACGCGCACTTCGCGCTGCCCGGCCGCGGTGAGCGGCGGACCGTGCCGGTGATGCAGGACGCGGGCGCGGAGGCCCCGGTGCTCACCGCTCTGCTGCGGCACGCGGTGGCCGCGATGCCGGTGTCGCCGGCGCGGGCGGCTGCGGAGGTGTGGACGGTGCTGTGGCACACGGCGCAGCTCGGCGGCGGCCAGGAGGCGGCGGGGCAGCCGCATCCGGCGCTGGCGGCGGCGTTCGCGTACATCGAACAGGGGCTGGCGGGACCGCTGCCGGTGCCGGGGATCGCCCGGGCGGCGGGGGTCTCGCACAACCACCTCACCCGCCTGTTCCGCACGGGCACGGGCGACACGGTGGTGTCCTACATCCGCCGCCGCCGTATGGAGCGCGCCCGGCATCTGCTCCAGGCCTCGACGATGCCGATCCCGGCGGTGGCGGCGGCGGTCGGCATCCCGGACCTCCAGGCCTTCAACAAGACCTGCCGCCGCGAACTGGGAGCGGCGCCGCGTACGATCCGCGAGGCGGCGCGGCCCTAGCCGTCGCCGCATCCGGGGGTCAGGAACTGTTCTCAACTAAGTGTCCATAAGTGTCCTTTAGATGTCACGAGTGTCGTATGATCTAGTGTATGAACCTGACGGAATGGGCACGCGCACAGGGGGTCGCCCCGCGTACTGCGTACCGCTGGTTCCGTGAGGGCACGCTGCCGGTCCCTGCGGAGCGAGTGGGGCCGCGCACGATCCTGGTGAACATCGACGCGAACACCTCACCGTCCGTGACCAGTGGCGTGGGACTGTACGCGCGCGTCTCCTCCCACGACCAGAAGGCCGACCTGGAGCGGCAGACCGCACGCTTGTCGGCATGGGCCGCGAAGGCCGGGCACAAGGTCGTGCGCGTCGAATCCGAGATCGCTTCGGGCATGAACGGCGCCCGCGCCAAGGCCCGTCGCCTGCTGGCCGACCCGGCGGTGACCACCGTAGTGGTGGAGCACAAAGACCGGTTGGGCCGCATGAACGTCGAACTCGTTGAGGCCGCTCTGGCTGCAACCGGTCGTCGACTCGTTGTGCTGGATGAGGGCGAGGTCGAAGACGACCTGGTGCGCGACACGGTGGAGGTTCTGACCTCGTTCTGTGCCCGCCTGTACGGTCGCCGCAGTGCGAAGAACCGTGCCGAGAAGGCACTGGAAGCGGCGGCTGCCGATGGCTGACAAGAAGAAGCAGCTCCGCACCATCGACCCGCCGTTTGGCGCTGTCGGCCCGTCCGGTGTGGCGTTACGCGACCGCCTCAAGCACCTCACACCAAAAGACGAGAAGGTGCTGCGTCTGGTCGGCGAGCACCAGGGCCGCCTGGCCTCTGGCGACCTCAAGGCCCGTTGCGAAGCCGGGCACAAGCACGACAACGACGCGTGGGCATCGCGGAAGCGTGACCTGACCGAGCAGTCGTCGTCGCGTATCGCGGGTGCGATCACGAAGGCCACGCACGACCAGTACGGCCTGGCCCGACGCTGCCTGCTCGCCCATGTCCAGAACCTTGAGGCCGGTATCCGCACGCTGCGACACCGACTGTCCCTCCCCATCGGGGAGAAGGGCAACAAGCGGGTGCCGGGCGGGTACCGGTCCACGGGCGAGTGGTTCCACAAGTCCCGCCGCCTGGCCACCCTGGAACACCGCCTCGACGTGGCCCGCGACGACTTGACGACCGGACATGTCCGTGTCGTTCGCGGCGGCCGGCGGCTGCTCAAGAACCGGCACAACCTTCATGCCGCGCAGCTCACCGAGCGCGAGTGGCGTCAGCGTTGGGAGGCTGAGCGCTGGTTCCTCGCCGCAGATGGCGAGTCCGGAAAACGCTTCGGGAACGAGACGATCCGCGTCACCCCTGACGGCGAAGTGTCGATCAAGCTGCCCGCCCCGCTCGCCCACCTGGCCAGCAGTAAGCATGGCCGGTACGTCCTTACCTCCAAGGTCGCGTTCGCGCACCGTGGGGACGAGTGGCACGACCGCACCGAGGCCAACCGTGCCGTCGCCTACCGCATCCACCTCGACGTGGAGCGGGGCCGCTGGTACCTCACCGCTTCGTGGACCAGGCCCGCCGTGCAGACCATCCCGTTGGAGACCGCCCGGGCCCGGGGCATGGTCGGCGTCGACACGAATGCCGACCACTTCGCCGCATACCGGCTCGACCGGCACGGCAACCCGGTCGGCGACCCGCGCCGCTTCCCCTACGACCTGTCCGGCACCGCCGACCACCGCGACGCCCAGATCCGGCACGCCCTCACTCGCCTCCTGCACTGGACCAAGCAGACCGGCGCGCAAGCGATCGGCATCGAAAACCTGGACTTCGCCGCCGAGAAGACGCGCGAGAAGCACGGCCGCAACAAGCGGTTCCGGCAACTCATCTCCGGTATGCCCACCGGCAAGCTCAAGGCCCGCATCGTCTCCATGGCCGCCGAACACGGCATCGCCATCGTCGCCGTCGACCCGGCATACACCTCGATGTGGGGCGACCAGCACTGGCGCAAGCCCCTGATCAGCAAGACTCGCAGCATGACTCGCCATGACGCCGCCTCGGTGGCCATTGGCAGGCGCGCCCTCGGGCACCCGATCCGGCGACGGACGGCACCGCCCCAGCATCACCAGAGAGATGATGCTGGGCATCGGACCCTCCAGGCCGATCCTGGTGACCGAGGGCGTGAGGAAACCCGCCGCCCCGTCGCGGAGCGTGCACACGATGCGCGTCGCCGGACAGGGACAACGAGAACGCGGGGGATCAGCGCATCCAAAACCGTTCGGGATGCGCGCAGTACTGGGACGTGGGCACAAGGCTCACTCCTGGACACTGTTTAGGAACGGTTGAGAGCTGCTACTCGCTGTGTGTGCAGGAGCGTGTGAGTGCGTCCTCGGGCACGGTGTGGGAGCGCGCGTTGGCAGGCGGGTCGGACTGTCGGTGGAACGAACCCGGCTCGGCCTGACCGCTCCGGGCTGTCGCGGCTGGCGGACCGGTCACCCCGTGACGCTCGGCCTCCCGTCCTCGATGTGTCCCGCCAGCCGCCGGGAGAAGGCCGGGTCGCCCGCCACGGTGACCACCAGGTCGTACCAGCCGTGTGCAGCGCTGGTGGGGTGGGTGAGGGTGCGGGTCTCGCCGGGTGCCAACCGCAGGCAGGCCGGGTGCGGATCCCGTTCACGGGCCTGCGGGCGGACCGTTGCCGTCTGAGGCCGCGCCGAGGTGTTGGTGAGCGTCAGCCGCAGCTCACGGGCCGGGGCTTCGACCGCCGAGGCGACCTCCACGCCGTCGGACGGCGTGCCCGTGAACTCGCGGCGGAAGCCGTTCGGGCCGGTGACCGTGAAGCGGTAGTGGTCGGCGGTAAGGGGCACCGTCCACTGCGCCTCGCCCCTTACATCCCGGTGCTGGGGCGCGGCGAACTCACCCGCGTAGGGGTAGAGCGCGAAGTGCGCGCTGGACGCGCCGGTGTTGACCAGCGTCACCGCGACCTGCTCGCCGCGCACGACGGCGTGCGCGTCCGGCTGGTACGGCAGCGCGCGGGCGGGACGCGTTCCCGGCGGCACGGGACCCGGAGCGGGCTCCGGGTCGAACGCGAACGCCGCCGTCAGATCGCCCGTCACCGTCCGGCGCCACGGCGAGACGTTCGGGTCCTCGACCCCCGTCCACCGCTCGAGGAACCGGTTCACGGAGGTGTGGTCGAAGAGCTCCGAGCAGACGTGACCGCCCGTCGACCAGGGTGAGATGACCAGCATCGGCACCCGGATCCCCAGGCCCGTGGGGTGTCCCTCCCACCACTCGTCCGGGTCGTCCGGGCCCGGCACCGGCGGCGGGACGTGGTCGAAGAAGCCGTCGTTCTCGTCGTAGGTCAGGAGGAGGACCGTGTGCCGCCACACCTCGGGGTGCGAGGCCAGCGCGTCCAGCAGCCCGTGGATCACCTCCGCTCCGGCCTGCGGGGAGGAGACGTTGGGGTGCTCCGACGACACCGCCGGGGCGACGACGTAGGAGACCTCCGCCAGCCGGCCCGCCGCCACATCGCGGGCGAAGGCGTCGGTGAGGGTGCCGGTGGGCACCCGGCGCAGGGCCCGCTCGAACAGGCTGCGCTCCGCCGGGGCGAGGGCGTCGACGCCCTCCTCCAGCAGGCCCAGCAGCCGGTCCCGTTCGGCGTAGTCGGCTGCCTCGCGGACGGTCTCGTAGAAGGACTCCAGGTAGGTGTGGCCGTCGGTCTTGCGCAGCGCCTTGTGGGCGACGGCCTTGAAGGTGGCGAAGAACTCCGGCTGGTTGTCGGTGTAGTTCTCCCACTCGCTGTACGTCTGCCAGCTGCGGCCCGCCCGCTCCAGCAGCTCGGCGTACGTCGGCCAGTCGTAGCCGGGGTGGACGTCCTCGTCGTTGGCGTCGTTGTCGACGGCGCGGCGGCCGTCCGGCTCATGGCCGGACAGGCTGGACCACAGGTAGTTGCGGTTGGGGCTGGTCGAGGAGTGGATGGACGCGTGGTAGGCGTCGCAGATCGTGAAGGCGTCGGCCAGTGCGTAGTGCAGCGGGATGTCGTCCCGGTCCAGGTAGGCCATGGTGGCCGGGGTCTTCGCCGGGACCCAGCCGTCCATCCAGCCGCCGTGCCAGGCCTGCTGGGCGGTCTCCCAGCCGTGGTCGAGGTCGTGGAAGGTCGCCAGCTGCGGCGTACCGGCCGCGGCGCGGGCGGCGAAGGGGCGGACGGTCCGCTCCCCGTCGGGTTGGTCGAAGACCAGGGCGCCGCCGGGGAGGCGGATCGCGTTGCGGTCGCCGAAGCCGCGGACGCCGGGGAGCATGCCGAAGTAGTGGTCGAAGGACCGGTTCTCCTGCATGAGGACCACCACGTGCCGGACGTCTTCCAGCCCGCCGGCCGGCGGCTCCTCGGCCAGCATCCGCAGCACCGAGGCCGGGAGCTGAGCCGTCACGTCAGCTCCCCGCGACATCGACGAACACCGGGTTGGTGTAGAACCACGTGTCGAGCCACGGGTCGCCGTCGCCCGGCTCGTGTGCGATCGGCCCGTGCGGGTCGATCGACGCGCCGAGGTAGCCGGTGCCGTTGCGGTTGCCGTCGCTGCCGCGCAGCCGGACGTAGAAGGGCTCGTCGCCGGCCGTCAGCGGGATGTGCAGGGTATAGGTCCCGGTGCGGCCGGTGACGTCCGTCGTGTGCACGACCCGGGTGTCGGGCGCCCGCCACGAGTCGCGGTCCGCGGCCGGGCCGCGCACCGCACCGCGGATCACATCGACGTGGGCGAGCTCCGGCAGGATGTCGTGCGCGTTGGGCCGGGAGGCCGTGGTGACGGTGACGGACAGGGTGAGCCGGTCGCCGGGGCGTACCCGCAGCCGGCCGCCGAGGGTGACTCCGCGGCCGGTGTCGTGGGCGCGTCTGAGGCGCACGTCGAGCCCGTCCAGGAGCTGGCCGTGGTCGAGCCAGACCCTGCCGGCCCGCAGACCCGCCATGACCGGCCGGTAGCCGTACTTGGTGACGCCCACATGGGTCCGGCTGAACTGGCCGGGCCAGAAGTCGCCGCCGGGCTGCGGCTCGGTGGTGTTCACCGGGTCGGGCAGCCGACCGGTGTTGTCGAAGTTCTGCCCCGGCGGCCAGTCGCCGTTCTTCCAGGTGTCGAAGACCACCCGGTGCACGTCGGAGTTGGTGGTGATGGTGAACAGCCTGCCCTCGGAGAGCATCGCGTCCCACAGGCCGCCGACGGTGGCGGTCACCCAGTCGAAGCCGCCGTACGTGACGTAGGCGTCGGTGGGATAGCCGGGCCAGGAGTTGGCCGAGGGGGCGTTCTCGTACTCGCCGCGCTGCGAGTCGGGACCGCGCCAGCCGGGGATGCCGCCGCCCTGGGCGCCGGGGGCGCCCTCCATGCCGATCATGATGTCGGGTGCGGCGTCGCGCCAGTTGCGCATCTCGTGCGGGGAGTCGATGCCCAGGCGCATCGGGTGGTTGGCGATGACCAGGACGTCGTCGATGTAGCCGGTGCGGCGCTGTTCGGCGAGCCAGCGGATGGCGGCCACGGCGTGCGCCTCGTTGCGCGGGGTGTCGGGGTGGTCGGGGCCGCCGGCGGTGTAGCCCAGGAGCTTGCCGTCGTAGGCGAGCTCGAACCGCGTGAGCAGGTCGACCTCGTGCGGTCCCGGGGCGGCGAAGACCGTGCAGTGCTCGGCGGCGGGGATGTACCACTCCAGGCCCTGGAAGATCAGCTGCCGGGGGTGGGCGGCGCGGGCCTTGAGGATCTCCTCGTGCTCCAGCCGGGCGCCATAGCTCGCGTGGCCGAAGTTGGAGTGCTCGTTGAAGACCATCCAGTCCAGGCCGTAGCGGGCACCCGCGTCGGACAGCTGGCTGAACGTGTACTTGGCGTCGTGGCTGTAGACGCTGTGGATGTGGTGGTCGCCGACCAGGTACGCCAACTCCGGGTCCGTGCCGCCGAGCTGGGGCGCGGACGCGGCGGAAGCGGTGGACGGGCTGAGCAGGGATCCGGCGGCGAAGGCGGCGCCGAACAGGCCGGCGCGGCGCAGCAGGCCGCGGCGGGACAGGGCCTGGGCGCTGAGCGCGGCGGCGGGCACGTCGGGGTCGGCCCAGATCGGCAGCTTGGAGGACGGCATGCGGGTGCTACTCCCTTGCGGTGGATGGCGGGAATCGGCGGGATGGAGGGCTCGCCCCCGGAGGCGAGAGGGGGCGAGCCCTCGGGCGGGACCGGTCGGCCCGGATGAAGTCCGTCAGCTGAGCATGAAGTCGCCGACGGCCAGCGCCCGGTCGCAGATGCGGACGTCGCCGAGGCGGCCGTTGAGGATCTGGTCGATCCTGCCGCCGTACTCGTAACCCCCCAGCAGCCACGGCAGCCCGACCGAGGTGAGGCCGACGGCTGCCGCGTGCGGGTTGCGGGCGACCGGGCAGCCCTGGACGTGCATCGTGGTGTGGCTGCCGTCGTTGACGACGGCGACGTGCCACCAGCGGCCGGGCGCGGTCTCGTCGCCCCAGTTGGTGGCGATGCCCTCCTGGTTGAGCGGCCGGACGGCCCACTGCGGGCCGGGGCCGTCGGACAACGACAGGGTGGCCAGCGGCTCGTCCGGGTCGTCCTGCGTCTTGCCCGCGGCGCCGCCGGTGCCGGTGCGGCCGACGAGTCCGCCCCAGGCGTTGCGGGCGGAGTCCCAGTCCTCGGCGGGCTGGTAGAAGGCCTCGATGGTGTAACCGTCGGGGAAGGTCGCGGCGTTCAGCGGTGCGCCCTGGACCGTACGCAGATATGCGCCCTGCAGCGGCGGCTTGCCGCCGGTGAAGCGCAGGCTGCCGTGACCGGGCTGGTCGGGGTGGTGGGCGGCGGAGAAGGTGAGGCTGCGGGAGGAGGAGCCGGGGACGGCGGCGACGGTGAGGTCGTTGCCTCGGCCGGTCAGGTCGCGGATCGGTCCCTCGGCCCTGGCGCCGTCCTCGCGCTCGTCGAAACGCCAGTACGCCACGGTGCCGGGGACCAGCAGCTGCGCCGCGGGCCGGGGCCCGCGCGCGGCCACGGGGGCGAAGCCCGCGAAACGCTCGGCGAAGTCCACCGCGACGGAGAACCGGTCCTCGGGGCCGGTCAGTTCGATCTCCCCGCGCTCCAGCTCGTTCAGGCCGTCGGCGGCCCGGCCCAGGATCCACGGCGAGACGGTCTCGACGTCGATGGTGTCGCGGTCCAGGTCGAAGTGGTAGAGGCGGATCATGGCGGCGCCGCCGTAGTAGCGGTTCTGGTAGTTGGTGAGGTGCAGGTGCACGTCGTTGCCGGCGGCGTTCTCGCGGACGGTGCGGGCCGCGGGCCAGAAGTGGCCGTTCAGGGTGAGGAAGATCTGGTCGTGGTCGTGGATCAGCTCGGACCACAGGCGCTGCCCGTAGTCGGACAGGACCGCCCCGCCCTTGTCCTCGTCGACGCCCACGAGGTCGTGCGTGGTGAGGATGACGGGGGACTCCGGGTGGTCGGCGATGACCTGGCGGGCCCAGGCGAAGCCCGCCTCGGACATCCGCCAGTCCAGCGCCAGGACCAGCCACTCGCGGCCGGCGGCGGGGATCAGGTGGTACGTGTTGTAGCCGTCCGGCGTGGCCCCGCCGAAGGTGGGCAGATCGGCCATCCGGTCCGGGCCGAAGGTGCGCAGATACGGGGTGGCGCCGCGCTGGTCGTCGGTGCGCGAGGGGATGTCGTGGTTGCCGGTGAGCACGCTGTAGCCGACGCCGTTGCGGTCCAGCAGTTCGAACGCCTCGCCCACGGCGGCGAACTCGGTGTCCGTGCCGTGCTCGGTGAGGTCGCCCAGATGGGCCAGGAAGACGATGTTGTCGTCGCGGCCGTGGTCCAGGACGTAGCGCAGGGAGGCCTCGACGGGTGCGCGCTGGATGCTCGGACCGTCGAAGAGGTACTGGGTGTCGGGCATCACGACCAGCGTGAACCGGTTGCTGTCCGGGTCCGGCCGCCAGTCGGCGGGCTCGTCCGCCTGCGCTGCGGCCTGCGTGGCGGCGGTGGCCGTGGCGAGCGCGGTGCCTGCGGTGATCAGCCCGGCGCGGCTGAGGAAGGTGCGCCGGTCGGTGCCGTGCGAGGTGCACACATCGTCTCCAGGAGAGGTTTCGGGCAGCCCGGACCGCGCTCCGGCTGGGGGACGGAGCGCGGTGGGCTTGTCGGCCCGGTGGATGCGGACTTGGCTGGCTGGTGGTGGACGGTGCCCCGGGGGCCGCCTACTCGGCGGTCAGCCTCCAGGACCAGCGGTGGACGCCCGGGCCCACGAGGTACTGCGGCAGCGTGTCGGGCCCGCAGGACGCCGTACCGACACCGCGGTGCTCGGCGTCCAGATGGACCACGCAGCGCTCTTGCGGTGTGAGCTCGTCGTGGTGCGTGGCGGCCGTCAGATCGGCGGCGCGGTGCCGGGTGACCGACACCTGGCGCGGCTCGTCCAAGCGCACCGCGAGCCGCTCCCCCGCGGCAGAGTGCAGGGCGAGGCTGCGTACGCCGTGCCGGCCGCCGCTCTCCTGCGGGCGCAGATAGGGGGTGAACAGGTCGTCCACGGCGACCCGGTGGTGGCCGACGGGCGGGCCGGCGCAGCGGTCGGGGTAGGACTCCCACGGCCCCTGGCCGAACCAGTCCAGCTCCTCGTAGCCGGCGGCCGTCTCGAAGACGGTGCCCACCCGGGCGACGTCCGTCAGGCCCTCGGGGAGCTCGGCCGTCTCCTCGACGAGGACTCCGCCGGCGATCGGGGTGAAGGTCTGCTCATGGCGTACGGCGCCCTCGCCGGTGGCGTACTCCGCCCGTACGACGGTGCGCCCGTCGCGTACGGACACGTCCAGCAGGGTGCGGGTCGGAGCCTGAAGGCCCCACTTGCGCCAACGCTCCGCGATCCCGCCGAGCTCGTCGTTGTCGGTGGGCGCGCGCCACAGGCTCAGCGTGGGCGGCGCGGCCAGCAGCGGGTGCACGAGCAGGCCGTCCTCGTCGAGGGTGACCTCGCCCTGCGCGGTGTCGGCGGCCGCCGGGGCGGCGCCGCGCAGCCGTACCTGCGGCGTGCACACCTCCAGCCCCGCCGGCGCCCAGCTCTCCGCGCCGGCCGTGGTGGCGCGCAGCGTCAGCCACGCCTCGCCGCCGTCCCCGTCCGCCTGCGCCAGCAGCTCCGCGGGTACGGCGACGGTCGCCGACTCCCCCGGACCCAGGTCGGGCAGGACCGCCGGGACGGTGTGCGTGCCGGTGCGCTCCGCCGCCAGCACCCACTCGCCCGCCAGCCAGGACAGATCGCGGAAGTGCTGGTGGTTGCGCACCGTCACCGACCCGTCGACCGACGCGGTCAGCCGGACCGGCGCCGCCAGTTCGCGGTGCTCGTACATCGCCGGCTTGGGGGTGCGGTCGGGGAAGACCATGCCGTCGGTGACGAACGCCCCGTCGTGCGGGGTGTCACCGAAGTCGCCGCCGTAGGCCCAGCGCAGGCCCGGACCGGCGACACCGTCGGCGAAGGCGCCGGCGCCCGCGGTGCCGGCCGGTCGCTTGTCGTCCACACGCTGCAGGATGCCGTGGTCGCGGAACTCCCAGATGAACCCGCCCTGGAGGCCCGGCGTGCTTTCGATGGCCGCCCAGTGGTCCGCGAGGGTGCCGTTGCTGTTGCCCATGGCGTGCGAGAACTCGCACCAGATCAGCGGTTTGGTCTGGCGCCCGGACAGGGCGTGCTCGACGACCTCGGGGAGGTTGGCGTACATCGGGCAGGCGATGTCGGAGGCCAGCGAGGTGTCGGCCCAGTCGATCTTCGCGGCGCCCTCGTACTGCAGCGGCCGGGTCGGGTCGTAGCGGCGCAGCCAGCCCGCGGCGGCGTCGTGGTTGGCGCCGTAGTCGGACTCGTTGCCGAGCGACCAGATCAGCACGCTGGGGTGGTTCTTGTCGCGCAGCGCCATCCGCGACACCCGGTCGGTGAACGCCGCCAGATAGCGCGGGTCGTCGGCTATCTCATGGGCGTGGTCGTGCGACTCGATGTCCGCCTCGTCGACCAGATAGACGCCGAGTTCGTCGGCCAGATCGTAGAAGGCGGGGTCGTTGGGGTAGTGCGAGGTGCGCACCGCGTTGAAGCCGAAGCGCTTGAGCAGGACGAGGTCGGCGCGCATGTCCGCCTGCGACACGACCCGCCCGGTGAGCGGGTGGAAGTCGTGCCGGTTGACACCCCGCAGGAAGATCCGCTCGCCGTTGACCAGCAGGTCCCGGCCCTGGATCTGCACGGTGCGGAAGCCCACCCGGTGCCGCGAGGTGTCCGCCACGCTGCCGTCCGCCCGGTGCAGCCGCACCGTGAGTCCGTACAGCTCGGGGGTCTCCGCGGTCCACGGCCGCACGTCCGGCACGACGGCCTTGAGCCGCGCCTCGCCGAGGAAGTCGGAGACCCGCCACTCCTCCTTGCAGTACGCGTCGAACTCCGCGTCCTGCGCCAGCTCCCCGGCACCCTCCAGCTCGCCGCTGACATACCAGCCGGCGGGCAGCGCCCTCGCCGCCGAGCGGACCTGCACCTCGGCCAGAAGACCGCCGTCCGCCGGGGCGGTGATCTTCACATCGGCGAGATACAGCGGATCGGTGGCATAGACGTACACGGAGCGGGTGATACCGCCGTGCCACCACTGGTCCTGGTCCTCGATGTGCGTGGCGTCGGACCACTTGACCACGGTCAGCCGTACGGTGGCGCGCTCGCCGGGCCGTACGGCGTCGGTGATGTCGAACTCGCCCGCCAGATGAGAGTCCTTGCCCATCCCCACCGGTCGCCCGTCGACCGCGGCGACCAGCACGCTCTCCGCCGCCCCCACGTGCAGCACGATCCGCCGCCCCGCCCACTCCGCCGGGATGTCGACCTCCCGCTCGTGCACACCGGTCGGGTTCGCGGCGGGCACCTGCGGCGGGAAGTGCGGGAACGGCATCTGGACGTTGGTGTAGTGCGGCAGGTCCGTCACCCCGTGCAGATCGTCGAACTCCTGCATGGTCCAGAGGCCGGGCACCTCCAGCTCGGTCCAGAAATCCGCGAGCGGGACATCGGGCGCGGGCAGCAGCTGGAAGCGCCAGCTGCCGTCGAGCTCGATCCGGTCCCCCTCCCGGCGTACGGCGTGCATCGGCAGCCGCTGCCAGGAGGTGAGCTCCGGGCTCTCCCAGGGGCGGGTGGGCAGGGACGGGCGGGTCATCAGCGGATGGCTCCCTTGGCCAGGTCGGCGATGAAGTGGCGGGCCGCGAAGGCGAACACGATGAGCAGCGGGATCAGGGCCAGCAGGGCGCCGGCCATGACCATGCCGTAGTCCGTCATGCTGTGCACGCCGTTGAGCTGGGACAGCGCGACCTGGAGAGTGACGTTGTCCGGGTTGGTGAGGGCGATCAGGGGCCAGGCGTAGTCGTTCCACTGGCTCATGAAGGTGAAGATGCCGAGGAACGCCAGGCCAGGGCGGACCACGGGCAGCGCCACATGCCAGTACTGGCGGAGGAAGCTGCAGCCGTCGAGGCGGGAGGCGTCCATCAGCTCGTCGTGGATGGCGCCCGTCATGTACTGGCGCATCCAGAAGATGCCGAACGCGTTGGCCGCCGCAGGGACGATCAGCGCGGTGAGCGAGCCGATCCAGCCCAGCTTCGCCATGATCACGAACTGCGGGATGGCGGCCAGCTGGGCGGGCAGCATGAAGATGGCCATCATCAGCCCGAACAGCAGCTTGCGCCCCGGGAACTCGAACTTGGCGAAGACGAACGCCGCGAGCGAGTCGAAGAACAACACCAGCACCGTGACGCTGACCGCGACGATCAACGAGTTCAGCATCGACCCGAAGAAGTCGACGTTGTCGAAGAGGTTCTTGACGTTCTCGCCGAAGTGCGAGCCGGGCAGCAGCTTCGGCGGGTACGAGAAGATCTCGCTGGTCGTCCGGGTGGCCATGACGACGGCCAGATAGAACGGGAAGACCGACAGCAGTACGCCCGCGATGAGCGCGGTGTGCAAGGAGACACCGCGGGCCAGGGCACCCTTGATCCTCGGTGTGAAGGTCTTGGTCATGGCGGCCTCCTAGTCCCTTTCCCGGCGCTGGACCAGCCGCCAGTTGATGATGGAGAAGACGACCACGATCAGGAAGATCGCCCAGGCGATGGCCGCCCCGTAGCCGAAGTCGTTGTTGTCGAAGGTCTGTTGGAAGAAGTAGAGGACCACCGTCTGGCCGGCGTGCTCGGGGCCGCCGGAGAACGTCGAGCCGCCGTTGTTGGCGCCGAGCAGCACCTGCGACTCGGAGAAGGACTGCAGACCGGTGATCGTGGACACCACCACGGTGAACAGGATGACCGGGCGCATCATCGGCACGGTGATCTTGAAGAAGGTCTTGACCGGACCGGCTCCGTCGACCTTCGCGGCCTCGTACAGCTCGCTGGGGATGGTCTGCAGACCGGCGAGATAGATGATCGCGTTGTAGCCGGTCCACTGCCAGGTCATCAGCGCGGCGACGGCGACCTTGATGCCCCACGGCTCGTTCAGCCAGGCGACCTCGCTGACCCCGATGGCCTTGAGCACGGCGTTCACCATGCCGAAGCTGGTGGAGAAGATGGAGCCGAAGATGATCGCGACGGCGACCACCGAGGTGACCGACGGCACGAAGTAGGCGAACCGGTAGACGCGCTTCAGCCGCACCGCGGAGTTCAGCATCACGGCACTGATCAGGGCGATGACGAGCATCGGGAAGGTGCCCATGGCCCAGATCACGAGTGTGTTGCCCAGCGCGTCCCAGAACTGGGTGTCGGTGAGCAGATAGCGGAACTGCGACAGCCCCGCGTACTCCATGTTGCCCAGGCCGTCCCAGCGTTGGAAGGCGAGGAAGAGCGAGAAGCCGGCCGGGATCAGGCCGAAGCAGAGAAAGAGGAGATAGAACGGCGAGATCGCGGCGTACAGCCGCCAGTGGCGACGGATGCCACCCTCCGGACGGGCCTTGACAGCGACGGCCGGTGGGGGCGCGTCCATGGCCGCTGCGGCCGGTGCGGTCTTCAGATCGGCCATGACTCAGCTCACCCCCAGGTGGTCTGCGATACGTCGGCACTGGGCCATGGCGTCCCGCCAGGCCTTCTTGCGGTTCTTGCCGGAGATGTAGACGGAGGTCAGCTCGTCCCTGATGGGCTGGCTGAGGGCTACGTCGTACGGGCTGTTGTAGGAGACCGGGACCCGCTGGGCGGCCGGACCGAAGACGTCCATGGTGATCTGGCCGCCGAAGAACTCGTCCGGCGTGCGCAGGTCCGGCGACTCGAAGGAGGCCGGGGTGGAGGGGAAGAGGGAGGCTTCGAGGAAGCCGCGGGACTGGTTCTCGGGGCCGAGCAGCCAAGTAATGATCTGGAAGGCGAGCTCGGGATCACGGCAGTACCTGGTGATGCCGAGGAAGGAGCCGCCGTCGTTGGCCGGGCGCTCCGGCATCGCGGCGACCCGCCACTTCCCCTTGGACTTCGTCAGCTGCGACTTGAAGTCGCCGGCCACCCAGGAGGCGCCGATCTGGCTCGGCAGTTTGCCGTCCTCCAGCGCCGGGTTGATGTCCACGGTGCCGGACTTGAAGGGGGAGTCGATGCCCCGGTCCAGGCATTCCAGCGCGAGGTCCCAGGCGCGGGTGATGTGTTCCTGGTCACCGATGAAGTGCCGGTCCTTGTCGACATAGCGTTTCGTCGACTGACCCACGGCCATGCCGAAGATCGCCAGCGGGTCGCTCACCATGTAGGAGCCCTTGGCCTTCTTCACCAGCTGTTCACCGGCGGCGAAGTAGTCGTCCCAGGTGCCCATCTGCGCGGCCACGTCCTCGGGCTCGGTGGGCAGGCCCGCCTTCTCGAAGATGTCGGGGCGGTAGTAGTGGACGCAGGGGCCGGTGTCGATCGGGAAACCGATCTGGCGGCCGTCGTCGGCGGTGCCCTGGCTCCACTTCCAGTCCAGGTACTGGCTCTTCAGCTTGTCCGCGCCGAGGGTATTGAGGTCGATGAACTGGTCGGCGTTGGGCAGCAGGGAGGCTATGTCCTCGCCCTTCAGTCCGGTGATGTCGGGCGCATGAGCGCGGGCGGTGAGGGTCGTCAGCAGCTTCGAGCGGAAGTAGCCGCCGATCTGAGTGGCCTTGAGGTCGACCTGGGTGAAGCGCTTGACGGCGTCCTCCACCAGCTTGTCGCTCAGTCCACCGCCCCAGTACCAGAGCGTCATGTCGCTCCCGGTGGATCCGGCCGGGACCGAGCAGCCGGCGACCGTGCCGCCCAACAGGGCGGCCGAGGTGGTTGCCAGGCCCGCGCGAAGCAGTCCTCTGCGCGAGAGATGCACTGCTCCCACCGCCTTTCGGTTTCTCGTCGTTGAGGGTTCAGGAGGTGTTACGGAGGGGTCTTACGGAGGAAGGTCCTACAGGGGAGTGACCGGTGCCCTTGGTGGGGGCGGACCGGGGTCGGTGGGGATCCGGTCGGTGAGGAAGCCGAATTCGCGGCGCAGCGCCTCGGCGCCGGGATCGGCTGCGACACCGCGCCACCACTCGGCGACGCCGCCCCAGCCGGGCGCCGCCAGCGCCCCGCCGTGCAGGCGTACGGACAGCCCCGCCGCGAGCGCCGCGAAACGCAGCCGTTCAGCGAGCGGCCAGCCGGCCAGGGAGGCGGCGACAAAGCTCGCCCCGAAGACATCCCCGGCGCCGGTCGCATCCAGGACATCAACGTCAAGCGCGCCGGCCTCGGCGAACTCACCCGTGCTCTGGTCGACGGCGATCGCGCCGTCCCGCCCCCGGGTGACCACCGCGACCGGCACCAGGTCGGACAGCGCGTGCAGCGCCGCCGTCGGGGTGTCGGTGCGGGTGTACGCCATGGCCTCGCCCTCGTTGGGCAGGAACGCGTGGCACAGGGAGAGCCGGTCGAGCACGTCGGACGACCACTGCTGGGAGGGGTCCCAGCCGACGTCGGCGAAGATCTTGGTGCCCGAAGCGGCGGCCTTGGCGAGCCACTGCTGCGGCTCGGCGCCGATGTGCACCAGCGCGGAGCGGGCGGCCGGTGGGTCACGGATGAGCTCGTCCTGGCTGTACGGCGGCTCGTGGCCGTTGGTGACCAGCGCCCGGTCATCCCCCAACGCGAGGGAGACGGTGACGGGCGTGTGCCAGCCGGCCGGGGCCGTACGGGACAGGGAGAGGTCGATACCCTCCTGCCCGGCAAGCACCTCGCGGCAGTAGCGGCCGTAGAAGTCGTCACCGAACACGGTGGCCAGCGAGGTGCGCAGGCCGAAGCGGGCGGCGGCGACCGCGAGGTTCGCAATGCCGCCGGGACCGCTGCCCATCCCCCGGGTCCAGATCTCCTCGCCCGGCACGGGTGGCTGTCCGAGGCCGGTGAAGACCAGGTCGTAGAAGAGCAGACCGGTGAGCAGGAGGTCGGGCGCTTCATCGCCCGGTGTCACGTCGGAGGCTGGGAGCGGCTCGCTCACGAGCGCGTCCTCTCGTCAAGAGTGTGCAAGTTCGACCAGCCGATCGTGGGACAAGTGCGCAAACTTTTCAAGACTTCTTCAATATCAAGCATGGAATTGAATGAAATTGAAGGGTAGTGTGCACTGCATGCTGGCAGAGCGACGACATCAACTCATCCTGCGGGCACTGCGCTCCGGGGGGCCCGCCTCTGTGGCCGATCTCTCCTCCGAGCTGGACGTGAGCGCCGCCACGGTCCGCCGCGACCTGATCAGGCTGGAGGAGGACGGCCTTCTCACCCGCGTCCACGGGGGCGCGGTGGTGGAGGAGGGTGATCAGCCCTTCGCGGAGGTCGCCGAGGTCCGGGTCTCCGACAAGGACGTCCTGGCGGAGCGCGCCGCGGCAATGATCAAGGACGGCCAGACGGTGCTGCTGGACATCGGCACCACCGCCTACCGCCTGGCCCGGCAGCTGCACGGCCGCCGACTCACCGTGATCACAAGCAATCTGGTGGTGTACGAGGAGCTGGCCGAGGACACCGGCATCGAGCTGGTGCTCCCCGGCGGTGTGGTCCGCCGCGAGTACCGCTCGCTGGTGGGCTTCCTCACCGAGGACAGCCTGCGCCAACTGCACGCCGACTGGCTGTTCCTGGGAACGAGCGGCGTCCGACCCGGCGGACAGGTCATGGACACCACCGTGGTCGAGGTGCCGGTGAAGCGGGCCATGATGGCCGCCGCCGAGAAGGTGGTGCTGCTCGCCGACGCCGGGAAGTTCCCCGGCCAGGGGATGGCCAAGGTGTGCGGTCCGGCGGACCTCGACGTAGTAGTGACCAACGCGTCCGCGGACCCGGCGACCCTCGCCGCGCTCGCGGAGGCCGGCGTAGAGGTGATCAAAGTATGAAACTGACCATTCTGGGCGGCGGGGGATTCCGGGTGCCGCTCGTGTACGGTGCGCTGCTCGGCGACCGCGCGGAGGGCCGGGTCACCGGCGTGACCCTCTACGACCTCGACGCCGGCCGGCTCTCCGCGATCGCCCGGGTGCTGGCCGAGCAGGCCGCCGGTCACCCGGACGCCCCGGCGGTGACCGTCACCACGGATCTGGACGAGGCGCTGAGGGGCGCCGACTTCGTCTTCTCCGCGATCCGCGTCGGCGGTCTGGAGGGCCGGGCGGCGGACGAGCAGGTGGCGCTCGCCAAGGGCGTGCTCGGCCAGGAGACGGTCGGCGCCGGCGGCATCGCGTACGGGCTGCGCACGCTGCCGGTCGTGGACCACATCGCCCGGCGGGTGGCTGCGCTGGCCCCGGACGCCTGGTTCATCAACTTCACCAACCCGGCGGGCCTGGTCACCGAGGCCATGTCCCGGCATCTGGGCGACCGGGTGATCGGCATCTGCGACTCCCCGGTGGGCCTGGGCCGCCGGGTGGCCCGCGCGCTGGGCGCCACACGCCCGCAGGACGCCTGGATCGACTACGTCGGGCTGAACCATCTGGGCTGGCTGCGCGGCCTGCACATCGACGGCCGCGACCAGTTGCCGCGGCTGCTCGCGGACCGGGAGCTGTTGGGCAGCTTCGAGGAGGGCAAGCTCTTCGGCCCGGAGTGGATCCAGTCGCTGGGCGCCGTACCGAACGAGTATCTGCACTACTACTACTTCAACCGGGAAGCGGTGAAGGCGTACCGGGAGGCGCAGCAGACCCGCGGCGCCTTCCTGCGCGACCAGCAGGCCCGCTTCTACGACTGCATGCGTGACCCGGCCGCGCCCGCGCTGCGTACCTGGGACGACACCCGGGCCGAGCGCGAGGCGACCTATATGTCGGAGAACCGCGAGGCGGCCGGCGCCGGCGAGCGGGACGAGGCGTCGCTCAGTGAGTCCGGCGGCTACGAGAAGGTCGCCCTCGCCCTGATGCGGGCCATCGCCCGCGACGAGCGTGCCACTTTGATCCTCAACGTGCGCAACCGGACGGCCCTCCCCATCCTCGACGAGGACGCCGTCATCGAGGTCCCCTGCCTGGTCGACGGCAACGGCGCCCACCCGGTGACCGTCTCCCCGCTGCCGGGTCATGCCGCCGGGCTGGTCTGCGCGATCAAGGCCGTGGAGCGCGAGGTGCTGGCCGCGGCCGCCTCCGGCTCCCGGCCCGCCGCCATCAAGGCCTTCGCGCTGCACCCGCTCATCGACTCCGTGGAGGTGGCGCGGCGGCTGGTCGACGAGTACCGCGAGGTGCATCCGGGCCTCGCGTACCTGACGTAGCGCCGCGCCTCTCCATTGCCGCAAAGCTCCCTGAGAGCTGCCCAAGAACTTCTGAAAAGAGATCCCATGCACGACGAACGCCGCCGGATCGAGGAGCGCGTCGAACGCATCCTCGACCAGCGCATCAAGCCGGCCGTCTACTCCGCCTCCGTCCCGCTCACGGTCGAGGCCTGGCAGGCGCCCGGCGAGCCGGTGCCCTTCGCCGAGGCCGCGGATGCCGCGTACGAACCCTTCGCGATGGGCACGCCGTGGGGCCCGCCGTGGGGCACCACCTGGTTCCGGATGCGCGGCCGGGTGCCGGCCGAGTGGGCCGGCAAGCGTGTCGAGACGGTGATGGACCTGGGCTTCGTCGGCGACTGGCCGGGCAACCAGGCCGAGGCGCTGGTGCACGTGCCGGACGGCCGCCCGCTGAAGGCCGTCAACCCGCAGAACCAGTACGTGCCGATCGCCAACCCCGCCGTCGGCGGCGAGGAGATCGACTACCTGGTGGAGGCCGCCTCCAACCCGGACATCCTCGCCAACGACTTCATCGGCCCCACTCCGCTGGGCGACCGGCTCACCGCCGGTGACAAGCCGCTGTACACCTTCAAGCGCGCCGATCTCGCCGTACTGGACGAGGGCGTCTGGCATCTGTCACTGGACCTGCAGGTGCTGCGCGAGCTGATGCTGGAGCTCGAGGCGCACGACCCGCGCCGGCACGAGATCATGACGTGTCTGGACCGCGCCCTGGACGCGCTGGACCTGGACGACATCTCCGGCACCGCGGCCGACGCCCGCGCCGTGCTGAAGGAGGCCCTGGCCAAGCCCGCACACGCCAGTGCGCACCGGATGTCGGCCGTCGGGCATGCGCACATCGACTCGGCGTGGCTGTGGCCGATCCGTGAGACCAAGCGCAAGACCTCCCGCACCTTCTCCAACGTCACGGCGCTGGCCGAGGAGTACGACGAGTTCGTCTTCGCCTGCTCGCAGGCCCAGCAGTACGAGTGGGTGCGCGACAACTACCCGCACGTGTGGGCCCGTATCCAGCAGGCCGTGAAGAACGGGCAGTGGGCGCCGGTCGGCGGCATGTGGGTGGAGTCGGACGGCAACCTGCCGGGCGGTGAGGCCATCGCCCGCCAGCTGATCCACGGCAAGCGGTTCTTCATCGAGCACTTCGGCATCGAGACCAAGGGCGTGTGGCTGCCGGACTCCTTCGGCTACAACGCCGCCTACCCGCAGCTGGCAAAGCTCGCCGGCAACGAGTGGTTCCTCACCCAGAAGCTGTCGTGGAACCAGACCAACAAGCTGCCCCACCACTCGTTCTGGTGGGAGGGCGTGGACGGCACCCGGATCTTCACCCACTTCCCGCCGGTGGACACCTACAACGCCGAGTTCTCCGGCAAGGAGATGGCGCACGCGGTGCGCAACTACCAGGACAAGGGCGTCGGCACCCGCTCGCTGGCCCCGTTCGGGCACGGTGACGGCGGTGGCGGCCCCACCCGGGAGATGCTGGAGCGCGCCCGCCGGCTCGCCGACCTCGAGGGCTCGGCGAAGGTGACGGTCGAGCACCCGGACACCTTCTTCGCGGAGGCGGCGAAGGAGGTTCCCAAGGACCAGGTGTGGTCCGGTGAGCTGTATCTGGAGCTGCACCGCGCCACGTACACCTCGCAGGCGCGCACCAAGCAGGGCAACCGGCGCAGCGAGCACCTGATGCGCGAGGCGGAGCTGTGGGCGACGACGGCCGCGCTGCACGCGCCGGACTACCGCTATCCGCACGAGAAGCTGGACCGGCTGTGGAAGACGGTGCTGCTGCACCAGTTCCACGACATTCTGCCGGGCTCCTCGATCGCCTGGGTCCATCGCGAGGCGGAGGCGGAGTACGCGCGGGTCGCGGCCGAGGTGCAGGAGCTGACGACCGAGGCACTGGCGGCGCTTTCCGGTGGTGAAGGCCTTTCGGTGTTCAACACTGCTCCGCGCGACCGCGCCGAGGTCGTCACGGTGCCTGCGGGCACAGCGGCCGACGGCCAGCAGCTGGCCGACGGCTCGGTGGCCGTGTACACCGAGGTCCCGGCGAGCGGCATCGCACCGCTCGGCGCGTCGGGGGCCGCCCCGCAGCCGGTGACCGTCGACGGCCGGGTGCTGGACAACGGCCTGGTGCGGGTGGAAGTCGCCGCGAACGGCACCATCGCCTCCGTCCGCGACCTGGTGGCCGGCCGTGAGGTGCTGGCGCCGGACGCTGCCGGCAATCTGCTGCGCCTGCACAGCGACCTGCCCAACTACTGGGACGCCTGGGACATCGACAAGCACTACCGGAACCGCTACACGGACCTCACCGAGGCCGAGTCGGTCACTGTGTCGGAGGAGGGTCCGCTGCTCGGCGCGCTGCGGGTGGAGCGCTCCTTCGGCAAGGGCTCACGGATCATCCAGAGGATCGTGGTACGTGCGGGCAGCCGCCGGATCGATATCGAGACGGAGATCGACTGGCACGAGGCGGAGAAGATGCTCAAGGCCGCCTTCCCGGTCGACGTCCGGGCCGACCACTCCCGCGCCGAGATCCAGTTCGGCCATGTGCAGCGCCCCACGCACACCAACACCAGCTGGGAGGCCGCCCGGTTCGAGGTCTACGGCCACCGTTGGGTGCACATCGGGGAGCCGGGGTACGGCGTCGCGGTCATCAACGACTCGACGTACGGACACGATGTCTCCCGCACCACGCGGGAGACGGACGGCGGTACGACGACGACGGTCCGTCTCAGCCTGGTGCGAGCCCCGCGCGTCCCGGACCCGGGGGCGGACCAGGGCAAGCACCGCTTCACCTACGCGCTGTTGCCGGGCGCGACGGTCGAGGACGCCGTCGCCGAGGGGTACGCACTGAACCTGCCGCTGCGGGTCGGCGCCGCGGCCTCGGCCACCCCGGTGGTCACCAGCGACAACCCGGCCGTCACCGTCGAGGCGGTCAAGCTGGCCGACGACGGATCGGGCGATGTGGTGGTGCGGCTCTACGAGTCGCTGGGCGGCCGGGCGCAAGCGGTTCTGCGCCCGGGCTTCCCGCTGGGCAAAGTGCAGGTCACGGACCTGCTGGAGCGCCGGCTCGCGGGGCAGCCGGCAGAGGTATCAGCGGCCGGTGAGGGGGAGGTGGCCGTGACACTACGGCCGTTCCAGATCCTCACCGTGCGGCTGACGCCCGCGGGCTGATGGTACGGGGCCCTGCCCGGTCTTCCCCATGGGCCGGGCGGGACCCTTGTGCCGGTTGCTTCCGGCGGCGCGCGCTGCGCCGCGCTCCCCAGCGGTTCCGCCTGTCGCGGGCGGCGGCGCGAACCGGAGCGGAGCGAGCGGCCCCGCAGGTCCCGTTGTCAGGTGCCGGGCCGAGCCGCCGCACAACCGCACGCGTCAGGCGCCGCCGTCAGCAAGGGTCGCGGCACCACAGCATCGGCCTGCTCGTCGCAGAAGGCCGCCCCTCGCGAGCACAGGACCGGGCCACCACATCCGGTGGAGGAGTGGGCCCAGTCGAATCGCCACGGCTCAGCGCACCCGCCCTCGCGGTTTCAGCGCCACCGGCGGAAGGTCGGGGGCGGCCAGCCGGCCGCCGTCGTAGCCCTTCACCTCACCGAAGCGGGACCCTTCGATCCAGCTCCTCCGGGCCTCTTCGATTTCCTCATGGGAACGCCCAATGAAGTTCAACCACATGACGATCTCCTCCTCGAACGGCTCGCCGCCCAGGAGCATCAACCCGGCGTCGAAAGCGGCGCGCAGGGGGAGTTCGGTGCGGCCGCAGCCGAGGTAGAACATCGATCCGCGCTCCAGCGGCACGCCGTCGACCTCCGCCTCGCCGGAAGCGTCGGGCGTTTCGTGAGGGGATCCGGGTCCAGGCCGGTCGGCGGTTCGCGGCGGGTGAGAAGACCGCGGTGATCGCGAAGGATCTGCGGGTGAGTGTGCGGTCGGTGGAACGCTGGCGCCGCGCCTGGCGCGAGGTCGGGATGGAGGCCCTGCGCTCGGCCCGACCGGCGAACTCCCCGGCTGTCACCGATGCCCAGTTCGCCGTGCTGGAAGAGGAATTGGGCAAGGGTCCGGCCCCGCACGGCTTCGGGGACGAGCGGTGGACCCTGGCCAGGGTCCAGACGGTGATCCGCCGCCAGCTCCGGCTGAGTCTGTCGGTGGCGACGGTATGGCGGCTGCTGAAACGGCACGGCTGGTCCTGGCAGGCACCCGCCCGCAGAGCACTCGAGCGCGACGATCACGCCATCGAGCTGTGGAAGAAGGAGGTGTGGCCGCGGGTAAAAGGATCGCGGCGGCGTGGGGGGGTGCCCCTATCTCTTTGGTCAAGGTCGTGGGTCAGGATTGCGGCATGACGACCTGGTTCCGCACCTACTACGAGGACGAAGATCTGTGGCTGTATTTCGAGGCCGATGACGAGGGCTGGGCCGCGCGGCAGGTTGAGGTCCGGGGGCAGGACTCGCGTCCGGTGACGGCGGCCTCGTTGGAAGAGGTGCTGCACTTGCGTGATCATGCCGATCTCGCGGCGATGTTCCGCTATGAACGGCAGTACGGCGTTCTCGCCGAAGGTCCCATGGACGGCTGGCAGGACCAGCCGCAGGCGGCCGAGATCTCCGCAGAGGAGTTCGAGCGGCTGTGGGCTGAAGCACGGCGGGCTCTCGGCGATTCAGCCTGACTTGGCGGGTTGAGGTTCGTAGAAGGTTCCGTCGCGGAGCATCGCGAAGAGGACGTCTGCCCGTCGTCTGGCGAGGCAGAGCAGGGCCTGGGTGTGGTGCTTGCCCTGGGCGATCTTCTTGTCGTAGTAGGCCCGCGATGCGGGGTCGCCCAGGGCTGCGAACGCGGAGAGGAAGAAGGCCCTCTTGAGCTGCTTGTTTCCTCTCCTGGAGGGCTGTTCGCCGCGGATTGAAGACCCGGAACTGCGGGTTGCCGGAGCGAGACCGGCGTAGGCGGCGAGGTGGCCCGCGGTCGGGAACGTGCTGCCGTCACCGACCTCGATCAGGATGCGGGCTCCGGTCCTGACGCCGATTCCCGGCATGGACGTCAGGACCTTCGAAAGAGGGTGAGCCTCCAGGAGTTCCTCGATCCGCCCGGCCAGCAGTTTCCGCTGGTCAAGCACGGCGGTCAGGGATCCGGCCAGGCTCGGGACGATCAGCGCGGCCGCCTCGGTGCCCGGAACGGTGACGGTCTGCTCGTCCAGGGCGGCGAAGATCTCCTCGACCAGCCGCTCGGCCATCCGCGGTGCCTTCGGGCGTAAGAGCGTGACAAGGCGGCGTCGGCCGGCCTTGCGGATCTGGGCTGGTGAACCGAACCGCTCCAGCAGGGCCAGGACAGCCGGGTGTTGCAATCGCGGCCCCAGTACTCGCTCCAGCGAGGGATGGATCTGGGTAAGCAGGCCGTGCAGCCGGTTCGCGACCCTGGTGGCCTCGCCGGCCAGGTCGTCGTCGAACCCGACGATCATCTCCAGCTCGGCGATCGTCTCGTCCTCGCCGTCGATCGCCCGCAGCGTGTGAGGCATCGCGCGGGAGGCGTCCGCGATGATGAACGCGTCCTTCGCATCCGTCTTGGCCTCGCCCGGGTAGAGGTCGGCGATCCGCCGCATCGTCAGCCCCGGAAGGTAGGCCACGGGGCAGCCCATGTCCCTCGCAACCGCCAGCGGGAGGGCACCGATCGAGGCCGGCTGGTCGACCACGACCAGCACCGTTCCGTGCTTGGCCTGGAGTTTCGCGAAGAGCTCGCGGAGCTTGGGCTCGGTATTGGGCAGTCGCTTGTCGAAGGCCTTCTTCCCGGCCGGGGTGACGGCGGTGGCGTGGTGTTCGCCCTTGCCCACGTCCAGGCCGAGGAAGACGTCGATGTCACTCGTGTCGATCACGTGCGAGCCCCTCCGCTCACGCTTTCGTCCGACCTTGCCTCGGCACCGAGCTGCCACACCCACGTTACGGAGAGCTCTTCCGGCTCGGGTGGAGCCGGTGCTCAAGCCCCTCATCAGCGGTCCGTCGATGCCTCCGGGCCCGGTGACACCACCCCCCGGATCATCAACCGCAACAAGGGGGGGTGCCCCTATGGGTTTGGTCAAGGTGATGGGGCGGGTTGGGGTTCGTAGAAGGTGCCGTCGCGGAGCATCGCGAAGAGGACGTCTGCTCGTCGGCGGGCGAGGCAGAGGAGTGCTTGGGTGTGGTGCTTGCCCTGGCTGATCTTCTTGTCGTAGTAGGCCCTCGATCGTGGGTCGGCGAGGGCGGCGAACGCGGAGAGGAAGAAGGCTCGTTTGAGCTGCTTGTTTCCTCTTCGGGAAGGTTGTTCGCCGCGGATCGACGACCCCGAACTACGGGTCGTCGGGGCGAGGCCGGCGTAAGCGGCGAGGTGGGCGGCGGACGGGAACGAACTGCCGTCGCCGACGTCGATGAGGATCCTGGCTCCGGTCCTGACGCCGATCCCGGGCATGGACGTCAGGACCTTGGAAAGAGGGTGGGACTCCAGCAGTTCCTCGATCCGGGCGGCCAGGAGCTTTCGCTGGTCAAGCACTGCGGTCAGCGAGCCGGCGAGGCTCGGGACAATCAACGTGGCCGCGTCCGTGCCCGGGACGACGACGGACTGCTCGTCCAGGGCGGCGAAGATCTCCTCGACCAGTCGCTCGGCCATTCTCGGGGCCTTCGGACGTATCAAGGTCACGAGCCGTCGTCTGCCGGCCTTGCGGATCTGGGCCGGGGATCCGAACCGTTCCAGCAGCATCAGGACGGCCGGGTGCTGGATCCGCGGACCGAGAACCCGCTCCAGATGCGGGTGGATCTGCGTCATCAGCCCCCGCAGACGATTGGAGACTCTCGTCGCCTCGCCGGCCAGGTCGTCGTCGAACCCCACGACCATCTCCAGCTCGGCGATGGTCTCGTCCTCGAGATCGACCGAGCGAAGTGTGTGAGGCATGACGCGGGCCGCGTCCGCGATGACGAACGCGTCGCGGGCGTCGGTCTTTGCCTCGCCCGGATAGAGGTCCGCGATCCGCCGCATCGTCAGGCCAGGCAGATAGGCGACCGGGCAGTCCATGTCTCGGGCCACCGCCAGCGGCAAAGCACCGATCGAGGCCGGCTGATCGACCACTACCAGCACGGTCCCGTGCTTGGCCTTCAGCTTGCCGAACACCTCGCGGAGCTTCGGCTCGCTGTTGGGCAGCCGCTTGTCGAAGGCTTTCTTCCCGGCCGGCGTGACGGCGGTGGCGTGGTGTTCGCCTTTGCCCACGTCCAGACCGAGGAAGGCACCGATGTCGCTGACGTCGATCACGCGCTTCCTCCGGTCGTCCTCACCCGGCCGTCCCACGGCACCGATCGCCACATCCACATTACGAAGAGCCTCCCGACCTGCGAAAAGGCCAGTGGTCATGCCCCTAATCAGCGGTCTGTCGATGCCTCCGGAGCCGGTGACACCACCCCCCAAGACATGCGATCGACAGGGGGAGAAAGTCATGCCAACTCCGGAGGCCGGGCGCCCCATTGCGGGGCCACCAAAACGGTAATGGGGGGAAGTCATGCCGGACCCGAAGGCCGGAGGCCCCATTGCGGAGCCACAAAAACGGTAACGGGGGGGCTGGATCGTCTTCGAGGACGAGGCCGGATTCTCCATGACGCCGCCCCGCGCCCACACCTGGGGCCGGCGCGGACACACCCCCGTCATCCGGGTCCGCGGCAGATCCCGCCGACGAACTTCGGTGGCAGCCCTGTGCTGTTACAAACCCGGCGAGGCAAGCCGGCTGATCTATCTGCCCCACGATCACCTGCTGCTGAAGGGTGCACGCAAGAGCTTCTCCTGGAAGGACTAACGGATGCCTCACCGCCACCAGCCTGCCCCTCACCCAACCGAACCCACCCTGAAAAAAACCTCAGTAGACGACTGCTGATCATCGATGGGCAGACCGTACGTGGGGCCACTGACACCGGACGATGCCAGAGCTCTGTGCGCCTACGGGCCAGCTATGACACTCCGCCATCCCACCCAGCACACCAACGACTTTCAAAACACGCCCTCGCATGCCAACCGCCGGATCCGGATCCTGGGCGTGACCGCTCACTCGTGCGCGGCCGGGTGGTCCAGGCCTTGAGTAAGGGGTGAGTGCGCCGGACCGGCGGATGCCTCGGCGCATCCGCTGGGGCACTTTGGCCATATTCGTGCCCTATCATCCGGGTAAGGTCGGTGGTGGCGGATCCCAGAGTCCGGAGCACCAACGGATACCGTCCGCCGACAGCCGGACGTCCGTGGTCGCGCCGAGGGGCACGAGCGGCATACGGGCGCAGACCGTGCCGAGGCCGCGGCGACCGCGGTCGGCACCCCCCTTCAGCGCAGGAGGACGGCCATGCCCAGACACACGACGCGCCTGCGGCAACTGCTCAACGACCGGAGAATCCTGGTGGCTCCGGGAGCCTATGACGGAACCGGGGCCCGGCTGGTGGAGCGGCTCGGCTTCCAGGCGTTCTACCTCAGCGGATTCGAGACGGCTGCCAGCATCCTGGGGCAGCCCGACGTGGGATATCTGTCGCACACACAGATGGTGGAACGAGTCACGGCCATGGCCGATGTGGTCGACCTGCCGCTGATCGCCGACGCCGACACCGGCTTCGGTAACCCGCTCAACGTCCGCCGCGCGGTCATCGCCTACGAACGGGCCGGCGCCGCGGCGATGCACATCGAGGACCAGACCTTCCCGAAGCGGTGCGGGCACATGTTGGGTCGCGAGGTCGTCCCCGTCCACGAGATGGTTCAGAAGATCAAGGCAGCGGTCGACGCGCGGCAGGACCCCGACTTCGTCATCATTGCCCGCACCGACGCGCGGACGGCACACGGGCTCGACGAGGCGATCGACCGGGGCGCCGCCTACCACGAGGCCGGCGCCGACATGCTGTTCATCGAATCCCCCGAGAGCGAGGAGGAGATGCGGCGGATCTGCGAGGCGTTCCGCGGCACCGTCCCCCTTCTCAGCAACCAGGTCGAAGGCGGCCGGACGCCGACTCCCGGTGTCGGCGTCCTCCAGGACATGGGATACGCCCTCGCGATTTTCCCAGTGGGGACGGCATTCGCGGCTGCCAAGGGAATGCGGGACTACCTCGAGGTGCTCGCGACGGCAGGCGACACGCGGGGCGCACTCGGGAATCTGATCCAGTTCGAGGAGTTCACCGCGCTGATCGGTCTTGGCGAGCACACCGAACTCGAGCGGCGCTACCAGACCGAACAGTAGGACCGTGTCCCGCATGGTGGTTGGTCATTGAGAAGTGCATGGGGAGCGTCGGGTGGGGCTGGATCGTTCCGGACGGGCTGGGGGAGATCGCCGCTCCGACGGTGCGTCGCGTGACAATCGGTGACCGACCACAGAAGTTGAGCCGGAGCCCGTTCTCATGGACGTGACCACAGGCGGAAGGCCAGGGGCGAGCCGTGCTGCCCGGATCGCTGCACTGCAGCCGAACGCGTCCTCACACCGACCATGCACGACGGGCCCGAGGGTGTCGCTCTATCCGGAACCCGTCTACCGGTGGCTTTGTTTGTGAGTAACGAGAGCGCCTGTTGCTCAGCGCCGAGAACGCCCTCTTCCACAGGAGAGTGATGTCGATGGGTTGCAAGAGCGCCTGGGTGCTTGCTTCAGAACCATGGTTGCGCTCTGCACGACGAGGGGCATGGGTGCTGCCCAAGTCCAAGAGCTGGAGCGGTTCTTCTCCCTCGACGACGTGGACCGGCTTCCACCACTGGCACTGCTCCGGCAACGCGGGCCCCGGATATGGACTCTGGGGCACGGTCCGACTATGCGACGATCACGGCAGGAACCGAGAGATCTGGGGGGTACATGGGCAAGATGCACGTGGACGAAGCGGACACCGACGCCGACCTGGTCCGGCGGCTGCTGCGCGCTCAGTTCCCCCAGTGGGCGGACCTGCCGATCACCCGGCTCGCCTCCGGAGGCACGGTCAACGCGATCTACCGGCTCGGCGAGGACCTGACAGTCCGGCTGCCACTGCGCCCCGGCGGCGCCGAGGCCATCGCGATGGAGGCACGGCTCCTCCCCCGGCTGGCGCCGCTGCTGCCGCTGCCGATCCCGGACGTGGTGGCGACCGGTGCCCCGGGTGAGGGGTACCCCCTGGTCTGGGCGGTGCACCGGTGGATCGAAGGCCGCAACCCGGTCGAGGGGGAACTCGCAGAGCCCGAGCGCGCGGCCCGTGACCTAGCGGAGTTCGCGGTCGCCATCCGCAAGATCGATCTCCCCGGCGGTCCGGCCGCGCACCGGGGCGAGCCGCTGATCGCCGAAGATCAGGCGATGCGGGCGGCGATCGAGGCGCTGCGCCGCACCGACGAGCCCTTCGACGCCGAAGAGATCACCGCGGCCTGGGAGGAGGCGCTCGCGGCACCGCTGTGGACGGGCTCTGCCTGCTGGACGCACTCCGACCTCATGCCGAGCAATCTGCTGTTTGCCGGCGACCACGTCTCGGCGATCATCGACTTCGGCACCGTGGGAATGGGTGAACCTGCCACCGACCTCATCCCGGCCTGGAACCTGCTGCCTGCCTCGGCGCGACGGGTGTACCGCGAGGCGGTGGATGTGGACGACGCGACCTGGGCCCGCAGCCGGGGCTGGGCGCTGTCCATGGCGGTCATCCAACTCCCGTACTACCGGGCGACCAATCCGATCATTTCAGCCAACGCCCGGCACGTCATCCGAGAGATTCTCGGGACCTCCGCATAGGGGAGGTCAGGGACGACGCACCGTTCCTAGCCAGTGCACATAAGTGAGTCCTGGACCCACTGCTGCGTGCTGGGCGCATCCCGAACGGTTTTGGATGCACTGGGTTCCCGCTTTCGCTTCCCGCTCGGCGACGGCCCTCTGGAGGGCCGGTCCGTTGTGTGTGGGCGGGTTCCCTCACGTCCCCGGTCACCTGGTCCGGCCTGGGCGGTCCGATGCCCCGCACGATCACTCCGGTCGTGTGGGGGCGGTGCCGTCCGACGCCGGACCGGGTGCCCGAGGGCGCGTCTCCCGATCGCGATGCCCGCGGCATCGTGACGGGACATGATGCGGTGTGGGGTGGCCAGCGGTTTCTGCCAGTGCTGGGCACCCCACACGCTGGTATAGGCCGGGTCGACCGCGACAATCGCAAGACCCTGTTCGGCGGCCATCGAGACCAGCCGGGCCTTGAGTTTCCCGGTCGGGATATGACGCCTCCCACCGTTCCCGCCACTGGGCCTCGGTGAGCTCGGCCTGGGCGAGGCGGTGGCGGGTGTTGAGGAGACGCTTGCCGCCTCGTACCACCCGGACCCGTCCGGCCTGCCAGTCGGCGACGGCCGCCGTGTGCCGCGCCGTAAGTGTTGCGAGACGCCGGGACTTGCGAAACCACTCGCTCTTCGACCGGTAACCACCCGCCGTACGCCTGGTGCCCTTCTCCCCGATCGGGAGGGACAGCCGGTGCCGCAACGTCCTGATCCCGGCATCCAGGTTCCGGATATACGCCGCCTGGCAACGTCGCGCCAGCGCCCACTGATCATGGGTGGCCTTCGTGATCGCACCCGCGATCCGCGACGACGACAGCGCCGTCAGCTCCCGCTTACGCGCCGCCCAGGTGTCCGCACCGTGCTCGAGACCATCCGCACAGCGGGCCTTGAGATCACCGGACGCCAGCGCACCCTGATGCGCACCGACCGCACGCAACACCCTCTCGTCCTGGGCGGTCAGGTGCTTGAAGCGGTTCCGGATTGCCACCCCGCACGGCCCAGGCACCACGAACGAGGCCGCCAGCTCCCGCACACCACCCACCACATCACCCCCTCAAGGCCGCACCCCTGCCACCCAGCCCAACGAGCAACAGCCACCAAGGTCACCCATTCGGCCCTAGAACCCCCGTTCCCACCCCAACCAACCGACCCGCAGGACTCACTCCCGCTCACCATCACTCACTTCAATGCAGTAAACCGACAGCAGCTCGCAACCCCGGCACCTCTGCCGGGGTCCACCGCTGTCCAGGCCAATCCTTTACCGCCAACGGCAGTTCCCTCGTTTCCCATGGCCGGGGGCAGGGTCGAGGTCGATCCGGGCAGCGCCTGCGCGCGGGTCGACCGGATGCCGCGCGGCGAGCCTCGGCGCAGCTCCCCGAAGTAGGCGTCGGCGTCGGCCGGCTCCACGTCCCAGAGTGGTCGACCGAATCAGGCCCCCACCTGACCGATCAAGATGGCCACCGCCCCTTCGGATTGCGCCGTCCGCCAGACCCGCAGAGGCCCGCGCGAGGACGAACCCGGCCAGCACATCGGTCTCGAACTGCTGCGGCGCCTGCGCCGAGACCGGATCACGGAACACGTGCAGGGCGGGTACGACAGCCAACGCCGATCCGAGCTCCTCACCTTCATCCCGCCCACTCATCGGTCGGATGAAGTGCGAACGCCTCAAAGATCACGAAGCTTTCAGCTACCTGGTCACGGTGGACGAGCTCCTCATCGAAGCGCTTCGATGGTGCCGTGCGAGGCTAGCGACGGGCTACCGCATTGACAAGGGATCGGGCGAAGAATCCAGATCTTAAGGAGCCGTAAATTATCTACTGCCGGACTTGATCTCTTTGTCGTACTGCTCGGTCACGCGGTTCAAAGCTTCGAGTGTGCGGGGCGGGTGTGTCCTGTGGAAGACGAGGATTCTCGCGAGCTCAGGCCCGGCGAAGGCCAGGAGAGGCTTGGCCCTCCCGGCGTGGTAGCTCAGCACGTTGCGTGTGCGGCCCATGAGCTCGGCCGCGAGGGTCAAGGTGACGGTGTTGCGGCTGCGGAGCACGGCGGCCAGGACACGGTGGCGGTGATCGAGGATGCCGAAGCCGGGGTTGCGACCGCGGTGGTCCCTGCCCTCACTCTGTCGTTCGGCTTCGGCCAGGACTTGTCGGCACGGTTCGAGCTGGAGCACGAGCTGCTCGAACTGTTCTCGGGTCATGCCGGTGAGTGCGGGGTGGGTGAGGAGGAAGGTGGCCTCGGGCGGGACCGGCGGCCCTGGCTCGTCGTGTGGATCTTCCGGAAGCTGCTGGTCGGGGTTCTGCGGCGCGATGGTGTAGTTCCATTCGCCGTGGAATGCATCGCGCTCGACCCGCCGATCGACGCCCTTGCGTTCGGCCCGGGTGAGCACGCGGCCGGTGGGATACGCATTCTCGTCGAGCATGGCCTGGACCGTCAGTCCGGTGCTGGTGCGGGTGGCCGAGATGGTCTGCAGCAGAACTTCGTAGCTGGTCAGCGGCTGTCCGCGCAGACTGTGGGTGATCCGGGAGAACAGCCGGTGTTCCACTTTGTTCCATTTTGAAGTACCGGGAGGGAAGTGGGCGACGGTGATGCTCAGCCCGCACTCGTCGGCAAAGCCGGCCAGGCCCATCTTGAACAGGCGGGAGTCGGCCGAGTTTGCCCCTCCTGCGTCGGCGGTGACCAGCAAGCGGTCCACTCCGGGGTAGTCGAGGTGCCCTTGGAGCTTCCACCAGCGGCGCAGAGACTCCACCGCGAACGCGGCGGTGTTGCGGTCGGTGCCCACATTCACCCAGCCGCTGTCACGTCCCAGGTCATAGATGCCATACGGAATGGCGACCGGGGTGTCGGGGCCGATGAAGTCGTGGTCCGGGGCAGTGATGGGCCGGCCTTTGGGACGGTAGGTGCGGCCGGGGCGGGCCAACTCGCCGATCGGCTCCTTCTGCTTCGTATCCACACTCACCACCGGCAGGCCCCCCGCCAGAAAGCGTTCGGCAGCGGAGTTGATGTGCCGGAACTGGGCATCACGGTCGGGAACCTGGCTTCCGGACCGGGTCTTGGCCATCCCCTGCAGACTGAAGCCCATCGCACGCAGCAGACCGCCGACAACCGGGGCACTGGCCGGATGACCGGCTTCGGCCAGCTCCCGGGACAAGTCCCGCAGCGAGGCAGTGGTCCAGCGCAGCGGGGAGACCGGGTCTCCCAGCTCACGCGGCTCGATCAGCGACTCGAGAGCCGCCACCAGGCAGGGGTCACGTTCAGCAGCTGACTTGCGTCCGCCGCCAGTCCTGCGCACCCGCCCCAACGGTGCTGCCCCTGCGGCAAGTTCCTCACGCCCCCTTGCGACCGTCGACTCGGAGACCTCCGCGATCCTGGCCACAGCCGCGATCCCGCCATGCCCCAACGCCTCGGCCTCGGAGGCCAGGTACAGACGACGCTGACGCTCATCCAGATGCGGCAGAATCACCGCGAACTTCATATCCAGCCCCGCCAGAACTTCACCCGGAATCGTCACAACAACCCAACTACCACATAAAACAGCGACGTTGCCTCGAATCCGGCAGTAGATAAATTACGGCTCCTAAGTAGGTCTAATTCATGCGACTCTGATGGGCTGTTGACATCCCGCTGGCCCATATGTCAATTTCGAAGCGCTTCAACGATCCTGGTCGTGCGGCTCACTTCGGCTCTGCCACGCCTGGTCGCCACCAGCCGTCGCCGACCGCCGCACGCCTAGGGGGTTTCCCGCTGTGAGTTCCGCCTCGGCGCCTGCCGACCTGGCGACCCACCCGCCTGGCGTCCACCAGCTGCACCTGGTGCTCACCGGCGAACTCCGACTCGCCGCCTTCAGCTTCACGGCCTGACGGCCGTCCGCCGCACTGCAGAACCCCGCGCGGGAAGTTCCCCGCGGCCCGACCACACACCTCAGGACGGACATGGCGTTCTTCGACAATCCCGTGATACCCGGCTTCAGTCCGGACCCGAGCGTGTGCCGGGCCGGTGATGACTACTACGTGGCAACGTCCAGCTTCGAGTACGTACCCGGGGTACCGCTGTGGCACAGCCGTGACCTGGTGCACTGGCGGCTGATCGGGCACGCGCTGGACCGGCCCTCGCAGCTGGAGCTGCCCGACACGGCCCCGTCCTCGACCGGGGTGTACGCGCCCACGCTGCGGCACCACGACGGCCGGTTCTGGCTGATCACGACCGTGGTCGCCGGGGCAGGCAACGTCCTGGTGACCGCGGAAGACCCCACTGGGCCGTGGACGGATCCGGTGCCGGTCGACGTACCGGGCATCGACCCCGACCTCGCCTGGGACGACGAGGGAAACTGCTGGTGCGTGTTCTCGTCGGACGGCATCCGCGGGGTGCGCATCGAGCCGAAGACGGGCGAACTGCTGGGCGAGCCAGTGGCGATGTGGTCGGGAAGCGGGCTGCAGTATCCCGAGGGCCCACACCTGTACCGCGTCGGCGACTGGTGGTACCTGCTGCTGTCGGAAGGCGGCACGGAACGCGGGCACGCCCTGTCGGTGGCCCGGGCCCGCACACTGCCGGGGCCGTTCGAACCGCACCCGGCCAATCCCGTGCTGTCCCACCGCAGTACCAACCACCCGGTGCAGAACACCGGCCACGGCGATCTGGTGCAGGCACACGACGGCACATGGTGGATGGTGCTGCTGGGCACCAGGCCCCGCGGTGACACACCGATGTACCACGGTCTGGGCAGGGAGACGTTCCTGGTACCGGTGCGGTGGGAGGACGAATGGCCGCTGCCCGGACCGCTGGAGCTGCGCGCGCCGGCTCCGGCGCTGCCGCCGCACCCCTGGCCGCAGGAACCTCACCGGGACGACTTCGACTCCACTACGCTCGCACCCTGCTGGGTGTCACTCAGACGGCACGAACCGACCGCCGTCCGCCTCGACGAGCGGCCGGGCCACCTGGTGCTGCACGCCCGCGCGGACAGCCTCGACAAGCCCGGCGCGCTGTTCGTGGGGCGGCGCCAGCGCGACCCCGACTGCAGCGCGCGCACGGTGGTCGAAGTTGGCGAAGGCGGCCGGGGTGGGCTCGCGGTACGGCTGGACGAGGCACACCACTACCAGGTGGAGACGGGCAACGGCACGGTCCGCGCGGTCGCCAGAATCGGCCCGCTGCGCCACACCATCGCCGAACAGACCTTGCCGTCCGGCCCCTTGACCCTGCGGATCGACGTCACCACGACGGATGTGCTGCCACCCACCGTCATGTTCCGCGGCACGGGACCGGAGGCCGCCGTCCCACCAGGCCTCCGCGTCGGCGGCCCCGATACTCTCCGTCTGGGGTACGAGACGGCCGGCGGCGACTTCGAGATCCTCGCCGAACTCGACGGCCGCTACCTCACCACCGAGGTCGCCGGGGGCTTCACCGGCCGCGTCATCGGCATGTACGCCACACACGGCAGTGCGGCCTTCGACTGGTTCGAGTTGCGGCCCACCTGACGGGCACTCCCCCACCGCGGCCCGCCCCCCCGCCATCTCGGATCGGGTCGCGGTAGGGACCGCCGGACGGTGCCGGGGCGGGTGCGAGCCCGGCGTCGGCTTGAGCGGTTGCCTCAGCGCTGAGTACTCCAGGTGCGGCAGATGATGCTACGCACGGTACGCGTACGTCGCCGCTGCCGCGGAGTTGGAGCCGGCGAGCCCCGACCTCGGTGACGGGAGGTACGCCGGTACTTGGGCGATGACGAGTCGACACCGCAGCTGGCGCTCCAACGCGGCCGAGCCGTGGTCGAGCCTTCCGAGGCCGTACGCAGCGGCACGGGCGCGGGAGATCGTCGAGCGGTGTGCACGGTCCGCGCGGGGCGAACGGCGCGGCGGGACCGGGAACCAGTTGCCGCCACGGAAGGTGGAGGTGGTACGGCTGATGCTGCAAGGCCTGGCGAACCGTCAGCGCGTCCTGGTCCACGCCGGCCCCACTGTGCGGGACCAGCAGCACCGCACGACCCGCCACCTGCGTCGTCGGCGGCACAACTGCCATCTCCGTGGCGAGTTGTTCGGCCATCCGGTGCCAGGCCCGTTCGGCGACGGTGAGTTCGTCGCGCTCGGCCCGCACCTCCTCCAGCTGCCCGACCAACTGGTCTTCCAGCTCGTCCAGTTCCGCGCGTCGCACCGCGATCCGTTCTGCGATCCCGGACTCCACCATGGGACCGGATCGTAGGCGGCAACGGGCCATCGCCACGGAGGAACCGGCAAAACCGCCCCGGCCCGCCCAGTCAGACGATCAAGACCGCAGACTCCCGCCAGCAACCTGCACGAGCACGCCCATGGAGCGTCACACCAGCCCCTCCGACCAGCACGTTCGAAGATGGCGAAGGCTCCGCCCTACGCCAAGGCGGTTCCGACTCTGCAGTGCCAGCGCCTACCACCCACAGCCCGCGGCCGATTTCCTTCGCGGTCCGGGCCGGAGAGACACGTCACCGCTCACCGCTGCGGTTGAGCACCGGTGTTTGGAGATCCGAGAGTGACCCTTTTCCAACATCATGTTGAGGTGTGGTGGAGGACAAGGACAGCCTTCACGATGTTGGTGATCAGGTTGGTGCTACAGCGGATCTTCCGCAGCAGGCGCCAGCTCTTGAGAGTGGCCATGACGCGCTCGCCGAGGCAGCGGATCTTGGCGTGGGTGGTGTTGTGGCGCAGCTTCCATGGTTTGAGGCGGCGGCCCCGGCACGGGACTCGGACGGGCCTGTCGGCGCCCTGGTACGCCTTGTCCACCCAGCTTTTCAGTCCTGCGGCGGCACGTGCCTCGATGATCCCGTGGTTGTGGGCGGCGGTCAGATCGTGGGTCGAACCGGGCAGCGCCGCAGACGCCCAGATCAGACGTCCGAAGGGATCGGCGAGAACCTGCACGTTCATGCCGTACCGCTTGTGTTTCCCGGAGTAGTACGGGGTGTCGGCGGCGATCCGGTCGATCGGCAGCAGGGTGCCGTCCAGGATCACGAACGCCTTCGTCGAGGCCGTCTTCATCGCCTCGGCCAAGGTCGGCGCGAGGGCGGCCAGCACGTCGACGGCCTCGCGGACGTATCGGTAGACGGATGCGATCCCGATGCCGAATCCAGCGGCGAGCTGGGCATAGGGGTCGCCGCACCGCAGGTGAGCCAGCGCAAGGAGCGCCTGGCCGCCGGCGGTCAGGCGCCGCCAGCCTGTGCCGATCTCCAGCCGCCGGTCGATGAGTTGACCAGTCAGGTACCTCAGGGTGCGAGTGGACAGATCTATTGATGATGGGTAGGCAAGCACGCGAAGCTCCTGACGGCACGGGTGATCTTGGTCGAGATACCGTCTACCAGGAGCTTCGTTGCGTCTATGCGCTGCTGTCGGCCCTCAACTCCCGTCGTCTTCAGTCAGGTCGGAGTTTGATCTCAGTGGGTTGGGCGCTGCGGGGTGCTGGCCACCCCTGCCTGCCGGCCGCTGAGCGCGGTGTCCAGGGTCTCCTGGGCCGTACGCATCGCCTCGGCGTACTTCGGCTCGGACATTCGCTGCCAGGCAAGGTCCGGTGCGATGTGCTCGACCCGGCTCATCACCCACCAAATGTTGCCGAACCGGTCCCGCACTCTGCCGCCGCGATCCCCCCACGCACTGTCGGCAGCCTCGGTGATCACCTGAGCCCCGTGCGCAACAGCAGCAGCCATGGCGGCGTCCGCGTCCGGGACATAGACCCGCAACAGCGAGGGCATCACCGGCCAGTCGGGCCGTCGGTCGAACGCCAGCACGACCGTGTTGCCGACTCGGATCTCGCCATGGCCGATGGTGCCATCCTCGACCGGCACCCGCGCAATCTCTTCGCCGTCGAACGCGACAGTGATGAAGTCGAGCAGTGCGCCGGTGTCGTCCGTGACCACCCACGGTGCAACGCTGGTGTAGCCCTCGGGTGCAGTCTGACTCATCGGTGTCGTCCCCTCCTGTGGTTCTTCGTGACGTGACGACACTAGGGATCAACTAGGACAGTTCTGTTCCTAGATGATCCCGGAGTCAGCACGACCCTCGTCAGCGCCCTGGTCATAGCCGTCCTCCCTCCAGAACCTCGCGCTGAGGATGAAAAGGAATCAGTGCATCGTCGGCGGCGACATCACAGCAGCTTTCGGGACTCCGACAGGCCGCTTCCCAGCCGACGCGCATGCGACGGTACTCACATGGCCGGATCCATATCCCCATGGGCGGGACACGCCGCCGCCCGGCGGAATACGGAGATCACTTCGCGTGGTTTGGTACGACGGACATCAAACTTAAGTTCAGTCGACGGGCGTCACGCTTCAGTCGGCCTTATGGCGGGAGATGGGCCCATGGGGTTCAGCGGCAACAGCACGCAGGCGCAGGCAATCGGCCGGTACGGCCTGTGGAACACCGGGTTGCGCGACCCTGATCCCTCCGGCGCGGCCGAACGCGCCGAAACTGCGGCGGAATTGGAGGAGCTCGGCTACGGCGCCCTCTGGCTCGGCGGAAGCAGCGGTGTGGAGCACGCGGCCCCGCTGATCGCAGCCACCCGGTCGATCACCGTTGCAACCGGCATCCTCAGCATCTGGCAGCACGAACCGCAGGACACCGCCGAACGATGGGCCGCCCTCGAGGACGCCCACCCAGGCCGCTTCCTGCT
Source organism: Streptomyces sp. NBC_00154 (assembly GCF_026342835.1). Lineage (GTDB taxonomy): Bacteria > Actinomycetota > Actinomycetes > Streptomycetales > Streptomycetaceae > Streptomyces. The sequence continues at coordinate 1,368,176 of NZ_JAPEMI010000002.1, read as the reverse complement.
GGGGCTGGGCGTCAGCCACGCAAAGCTGGCCGAACAGTACAAGCGCCCGTACGCGGCTATGACCGGCTACCTCGACGCACTGGACGCCGCCGGGGTCCCGGCCGACCGCCGGGTGCTCGCCGCGCTGGGCCCGAGAATGCTGGAGCTCTCCCGCGATCGCGCCGCGGGCGCCCACCCGTACCTGGTCACCCCCGAGCACACGGCGCAGGCCCGAGAGACGCTCGGTGAGGGGCCCTTGCTGGCCCCCGAGTTCACCGTGATCCTGGAAGCCGACCCGGACCGCGCGCGGGCTGCCGCCCGTGAGTTGCTGGCCTTCTACCTGGAGCTACCCAACTACACCAACAGCTGGCTCCGGCTCGGCTTCGCCGAGGACGACCTGGCCGACGGTGGCAGCGACCGACTGGTCGACGCGCTGTTCGGCTGGGGCGACGAACAACGGGTGCGCGAGCGGATCGACGCCTTCCTCGACGCAGGCGCCGACCACGTCGCCGTACAACTGCTGGCCACGGGTGAGGACCGGGCCGGTATGCCCCGGGAGGAGTGGCGACGGCTGGCGGCGGCGCTGGACCTCTGAAAAGTGCTTAGCCTTCGCTGAAAGGGCAGTTGAGACCAGCAGACCGCGCCTGGCCGATATCCGGAAGCGTCCGCCCCAGGCGTGCGAGCGGGGACAAAGCCATCAGCACGGGGGACAGCATCATGCCGCCGGCCGTCACCAGGAGGCTGGTACGCAACCCCCACTCCCCCGCGAGAAAGCCTCCGAGCAGCGAGCCGAGCGGGGTCAGGCCCATGCCGACAAACGTGATCGTCGCGGCCACGCGGCCTTGCATCCGGTCCGGGGTGACAGCCTGCCGGACGGCCATGACCGTGACGTTCACCAACTGACCGAAGGTCCCGAACACGAAGTTGACCGCCACGAGCGCGGGGATCATCACCGCAGAAGGGCCGTGAAGCGCGGGTACGCAGAGCAGCACGCCGTCGCCGAGTGCCGCCGCGGACACGAGCACCACGCCGTAACCGAACCGGCTGGGGAGACGGGCAGCGAGCAGCGAGCCCAGGAGTGCGCCCGGCCCCGTCGCCGCGAGCGCCAACCCGACAGCGGTGCCCGTCAGGTGCAGTTCCCGCGGCAGAAAAAGCAGATAGACGGTCATCATGGCAGCGAAGGAGAACTGGAAGGCGGCCGAGGCGAGGCCCACGGTCCGCAGCAAGGTGTGGCCGACGACAAAACGGAGGCCCTCATGGATCCGTCGCCAGACCCGAAGGGGACGTTTCGAGCGCTCCGGGATCGATTCGCGGCGACGGATCCGCCGGATCGACAGGAACGACAGCGCGAAGAACAGCGCGCTGGAGGCGGCGGCGATCGGCCCCGACAGCAGGGACACCAACGCGCCGCCGATGGCGGGGCCGCCGATCTGGGCCGCTGACCGACTGCCTTCGAGCGCGCTGTTGCCCTGCACCAGCTGATCGCGTCTCACCAGCCGTACGAGAGACGCCTGGTAGGCCACATCGAAGAAGACGGACAGGGACCCGACGGCGAAGGCCGCCAGAAGCAGTGCCGGCAGGCCGAGCCTACCGAGGAGGCCGGCCACAACAGCTCCGCCCAGCGCCAGGGCCCGGCCGAGGTCCGCCAGCACCATGACCGTGCGGGTCTGCCACCTGTCCACCCACGCGCCGACGAAGAGCGAGAGCAACAGAATCGGCGCCTGCCCCGCCGCGCGGAGGAAGCCCAGTTGGTCGGCGTCGGCGTCGAGCGTCAGCACGGCGATCAGCGGCAGGACCACCAGGCTCCCGTGCTCGCCCAGTTGGGAGGCCGTCTGGCCCACCCAGAGCCTGCGGAAGTCACCGTCCCGCCACAGGCTTGGCAAATCGGTACGACCGAAATCGGATACAGCGGAGGAAGCGGACGGCACAGAGACCCCTTGGGTTGCCGAAGACGGGACCCCGCCACCCGGCGCACGACAGGTGCACCGACTGTTCAGGCGGGGGAGGCTCGCCGTGCCGCGTATCAAGGGCAGCACGCGATGACTGGCCGATCACGGCCTACGACGTCAACGCGCGCTCGGACGACCGGGCATGTCTCGGCTCCTCGTGGGGGTCACTCGGCGCCTGAACACTAGCCCCCGGCGGCCCCACGCGAAAGGCGATTTGAGGCCTGCGACAGACGGTCAGGCCCCAGTCCGCCGAGCCGCGACGGGCTCATCCTCTCGCCCGACCAAGCAGGCTGAACCGGCAGTCTCGACCTCGAGTACACATTCCGCATGACCATCCTGGCTTGCACCAGTGGAGGCCGGAGCTGCGCGGGCTGCCCCCTGCCACTGACCGCGGACCATGTTCCGAAAGTTTCGACAATCGTCCGAGCGATCTTACGAAACCGTAGGGCTGCACCGGCCACTTCTAGGCGCCTCTCCGGACTCAGGGAGCCGCCATTGGGCACTCCATAGGCAAGATTCGAAACGTTTCGCTATACAGTCCAGTTCATGGTTCGTATGTTTCGGTGAACTTTCGGAAACAAGAGTCATTGACTGTCCACCGACACCCGCCCATACTCTCCAGCGATCGGAAACTTTCCCGTAACGCAGACAACGTCCTTACGGTCCCGCCGGGCATGCCCGAGGACCGGAAAGCAGAGGTTGCAGTGATGGTGAAAACCGCGCACATCCGCACCTCCCTCGGCGTCGGCGTGGCCGGCGTGCTGTCGCATCGACAGGTCTGAAGCAGCTCCGGTCCGGGTCACCGACCCATCCACTGCCGCGTGGCACGACGACGAACATGCGGCCGCTATCACGTCGGCTCCCCCACTGTGGCTGGCTCACGGCAGCCACCTTCACCGCACCGGGTCGCATCACGCTGCCCGGCGTTCCCGCCCACCCTCACCAGGAGGAATCACGGCCATGAACGCTCCCGCCCATCCGAAGAGCCGCACGCGCGGCCGCATCAGGCTGCTCGTCGGCGGCCTCAGCACCTTCCTGCTGTTCGTGGCTGCGCTGGCCATGCCCAGCACCGCCAGCGCCATCTCCTCGAACGAGACCGGCACCAACAACGGGTACTACTACTCGTTCTGGACCGACGGCGGCGGGTCGGTCAACATGAACCTGGGTTCCGGCGGCAACTACAGCACCTCGTGGAGCAACAGCGGGAACTTCGTCGCCGGCAAGGGCTGGAGCACCGGCGGACGCAGGGCAGTGAACTACTCGGGCAGCTTCAACCCGTCCGGCAACGCCTACTTGGCACTCTACGGGTGGACGACGAACCCGCTCGTGGAGTACTACGTCGTCGACAACTGGGGCACCTACAGACCCGAGGGCACGTACAAGGGAACCGTCACCAGCGACGGCGGCACGTACGACATCTACGAGACGACGCGCACCAACGCCCCCTCGATCGAGGGCACCAAAACATTCAAGCAGTACTGGAGTGTCCGGCAGTCGAAGAAGACCGGTGGAACCATCACCACCGGCAATCACTTCGACGCGTGGGCCGGCAAGGGCATGAGCCTGGGCAGTTTCAACTACATGATCCTGGCCACCGAGGGCTACCAGAGCAGCGGCAACTCCAACATCACGGTGGGTGACGGTGGTTCCTCCGGAGGTGGATCCGGCGGCGGGTCCGGCGGGGGCTGCACCGCGACGCTCTCCGCAGGCGACAAGTACGACGACCGCTACAACCTGAACGTGGCGGTCTCCGGTTCCAGCAACTGGACCGTGACCATGAAGGTCCCCTCCCCGGAGAAGGTCCTCTCGACCTGGAACATCAGCGCCAACTACCCCGACAGCCAAACACTCGTCGCCAAGCCCAACGGCAGCGGCAACAACTGGGGTGCGACGATCCAGACCAACGGCACCTGGACCTGGCCAACAGTCACCTGCGCCGCAAGCTGACCCACAAACATCCGAGGACACCGCACCTGTGGCGCGGCGGCCCACAGCCGCCGCGCCACACGACGTCCTCGGGCTGACGGGCCCCTCCGATCGGCGGGCGCTGCACGTTGGCCCCGGACGTACGGCTGCCCCGGCGCCCCTCACGGGCCTCGCGATGGTCCCCGTATTCGCCGAACAGTCAACAGCGACCTGCTCGACTTCGCACGTAACTGAACCGTCAGTCGTCAGTTCCACGGATCGAGGTGGAACTGACGACTGACGAATGCGGTGATGCAACTGCTACGGCGGAGCTTCCGCAGGAGCCACCAGCCCTTCAGCGTGGCCATGGCCTGCTCGCCGGCTCCTACGTGCTGCGACGGCGCGCTGGACGGCCGCCGGTCAGGCCTTGAGTTGCGGGTAGAGGTCGGTGATGTCGCCGGACAGGGCGGCCTTGGCCTGGCGGGAGGTCTCGTCGGCGAGCACCTCGAACGCGCCCTTCTCGATCCCGTCCAGCGCCTCCTTGGCGATGTCCGCCGGCTTCGACTTGGGCTGGGTCACCGCCGCGGTCATGTCGGTGTCGACGTATCCCATGTGCAGGCCCGTCACGCCGATGCCGCGGTCCAGCAGTTCAAGCCGGATGGCGTTGGTCTGCAGCCAGAACGCGGCCTTGGTGGCGGAGTACGCGCCATGCAAAGCGACCCAGGAGAGTGCCGAGTGCGCGTTCAGGATGTGGCCGCCGCCGTTGCGCTCGATCACCGGGACGAAGGCACGGGTCACATTCAGCGGGCCGAAGAAGTTGGTCTCGAAGACGTTCCTGATGTCCTCGATCGGTGCGTCCAGGTAGGTGTCCGGTGAGCTGCCACCGGCGTTGTTGATCAGCACGGTGACATCGGGCGCGGCCGCCACCAGCGCCTCGATCGAGGCCGGGTCTGTGACCTCCAGAGCCAGCGGAACGACGCGGGTGTCGGTGCTCGGCTGCGGGTTCCGCGCGGTGGCGTAGACCTTCTTCGCACCGCGGGCAAGCAGCTCGTCCACGATCGCCTTGCCGATACCGCGGTTGCCGCCGGTGACGAGTACGACGGCGCCTTCGAGAGTGGTCACTTTGACTCCAGACAAAGATAGAAACCGATCTGTTTCCACTAAGGTAAACCGATCTGTTTCCGACTGCAAGCCCAGCCGGTACCCTCAATGACATGACGACCTCGGCGACACCCCGCGAGCGACTGCTCGAAGCGGCGGGCGAACTCTTCTACCGCGACGGCATGAGCATCGGCGTGGATGCGCTGTGCAAGGCCGCCGGCGTCTCGAAGAAGTCGATGTACCAGTTGTTCCGGTCCAAGGACGAGGTGATCGCGGAAAGCCTCGCCAGCCGCGGCCCGACGTACGAGGCCGCCCTGCTCCCGGGCCCGGACGACGGGCGGCCGCCGCGCGAGCGCATTCTGACCGTGTTCGAACGGCAGGACCAGATGACTGCCGAAGGCAACTTCCTTGGCTGCCCGTTCGTGAGTGCAGCGGTGGAGCTGAAGGACCCCGGGCATCCGGGCAGTGTGGTCGCGCGCCATTTCAAGCAGCACCTGACCGACTTCTTCCGGGCCGAGCTCGTCGCCGCCGAGGCTGAGGATCCGGAGAGCCTGGCCATGCAGTTGACGATCGTCTTCGACGGCGCGAGCGCCCGGGTGGTCGTACAGTCCCAGGCGCTCGCCGGCATCGGCGTGATCACGGCAGCGGCGTTGCTGGATGCTGCCGGCGTCAAGCAGACGGTACCGGCAGGCCAGGCCCGCTAGGGGCGGTCTCTTCGATCACGATCGACACCGGATGAGGCACGGGGCGGTTGCGGTGCCGAGTGGACGTATCGGCGCTTGTCACACCGAGTGGCCTCGGCCCCTGGTCAGCTGATCGGCCATGCCCGGCCGGCTATCGGACAGCCGACGCTCCAGAGGGCTGCCGGGCGGACACGCCTGCAGCGACCGCGACCACGGCGAAGATCGGACGAGCGAGCGCGGAGACCATGGAGGCCCTGTTTCGTGCGGGGCGCGAACGCCGAGCCGGGGAAGGTCGGAACGGACCGGCTCTTTGCCCGGCTCAGCGCCTCCGCGTCCTCAGCGGACGCGGGTGATGGTCTTGTGCTCGACATATCCGGTCAGGCCGACCTTGCCGTACTCGCGGCCGATGCCGCTGGCCTTGTAGCCGCCGAACGGTCCGTCGAAGCTCATCGGGGAACCGTTGATGGTGAGGGTGCCGGTACGCACTCGCCGAGCGATCTCCAGCGCTCGGTCGGGGTCGGCGGACCACACGCCGCCGGACAGGCCGTACTCGGAGTCGTTGGCGATCCGGACCGCGTCGTCCTCGTCGTCGTAGGCGATGACGGCGAGCACCGGGCCGAAGATCTCCTCCTGGGCTATGCGCATCCTGTTGTCGACGTCGGCGAACAGGGTCGGGGTGACGTAGTTGCCGCTTTCAAGCCCTGCGGGGATCTGCGTGCCGCCGGTGACCAGTCGGGCGCCCTCCTCGATGCCCACCTGGATGTAGGAGATCACCCGCTCCTGCTGATCCGGGCGGATCATGGGGCCGACGAAGGTGTCGGGGTCGGCCGGGTCGCCGACCTTCAGCGACTCCACCAGTTCCTTGAGCGCGGCGACGACCTCCTCGTAGCGGCTGCGCGGCGCGAGGATGCGCGTCTGGAGGATGCACGCCTCGCCGTTGTTGGCCAGCGAGCCGAACTTCAGCCCCTGGACGACCTTGCCGAGGTCGGCGTCCTCCAGGATGATCGCGGCGGACTTGCCGCCGAGTTCGAGACTGACCCGCTTCAGCTGCTCGCCGGCGATCGAGGCGATCCGGCGGCCGGCCCGGGTGGAACCGGTGAACGCGATCTTGTCCACATCACGGTGCGACACCAGGTACTCACTGGTCTCGCGGTCGGCGGGCAGGATGCTGAGCACGCCTTCGGGAAGGCCGGCCTCGGCAAACAGCTCGGCAAGCATCATCATGCTCAGCGAGTTCTCCGGCGAGGTCTTCAGTACGACGGTGTTGCCGGCCAGCAGCGCCGGGGGCAGTTTCGCCATCGCCGCCGAGAAGGGCGAGTTCCACGGGATGACCGCGGCGACCACGCCGATCGCCTCGCGGCGCACGATGGTGTCGTAGGGAGCCGCGGGGTCGGAAGGATCAACGATCTCCTCCCAGCCGAACTCCTCGGCGGCCTTGAGATAAGAGTTGATCTGCCGGGTCAGGAACGGCTGGCCCATCTTGGTGAACCAGCCGGCCGAGCCGTTCTCCGCGGAGATCATCGCGGCGATCTCGTCAGCTCGCGCCTCACGCAGCGCGTTGAGACGACGGATGATCTCCTGCCGCTCCTTGGGATCCGTCCGCGGCCACGGTCCGTTGTCGAACGCCGCACGGGCGGCGGCCACGGCCCGGTCGATGTCCTGCGGAGCGGCCTGTGCGACACGACCCAGAACGGACTGGTCGTGCGGAGAACGGATCTCCAGCAGGTCAGGGGAGCTGGGGGCGGTCCAGGCGCCGCCGATGTAGAGCTTGTCGTACACGATCATCTTGGTTCGCTCTCTTCTTTCCGATTCGCGTGGCGCCGCACAGAGGGACGGCGCCTCGCAAGCGATGTTGTTCACAGGTGGAGCCGGTGGACCCGAAACGAGGTGGTTCGGGGCCGGCCCGTGCGACGAAGTGGCCAGGGCCGGTTCCTCTTCGGCACATGCGGGTCGCATCCGGCCCGTTGCCCGGCTGTTCCGCTCGGCCGTGTCAGCTGCTGATCGTCTTGAACTCGACGTACTGGCCCAGTCCGACGAGCCCGAATTCACGGCCGATGCCGCTGGCCTTGTAGCCGCCGAACGGCCCGTCGAACGCGGCGTGGGCGCCGTTGACGGAGAACGTTCCGGTGCGGATACGGCGGGCGATCTCCATTCCGTTCTCGGTGTCGGCGCTCCACACGCCGCCGCCAAGGCCGTACGGGGAGTCGTTGGCGATCCGCACGGCGTCCTCCTCGTCCTCGAACGGGATGACGACGAGAACGGGGCCGAAGATCTCCTCCTGGGCGATGCGCATGCTGTTGTCGGCATCGGCGAACAGCGTGGGGCGCACGTAGAAGCCGCCCTCCAGCCCCTGGGGCACGTCGGATCCGCCTACGACGAGACGCGCACCCTCCTTGATCCCGAGGTCGATGTAGTTCCGCACTCGCTGCTGCTGGTCGGCGCGGACCATGGGACCGATGAAAGTGGCGGGGTCGGAGGGGTCCCCCACCGTGAGGCCCTCGATCATCGTTGCCAGCGCAGCAACGATCTCCTCGTAGCGGCTGCGGGGCGCGAGGATGCGGGTGTGGGCGACGCAGCTCTCGCCGTTGTTCGCCAGAGACGCCGTCTTCAGCCCCTCGGTCACGGCAGCGAGGTCGGCGTCCTCGAGGATGATCGCGGCGGACTTGCCGCCCAGCTCCAAGCTCACCCGCTTGAGCTGCTCGCCCGCTATCGCAGCGATACGGCGGCCTGCCGTCGTTGAACCGGTGAAGGCGATCTTGTCCACGCTCGGGTGCGAGACCAGGTACTCGCTGACCTCCCGGCCGGCGGGCAGGATGCTGAGGACGCCCTCCGGCAGACCGGCCTCGGCAAAGATGTCGCCGAGCACCAGGGCATCGAGCGCGGTCTCCGGCGCGGCCTTGAGGATGACGGTGCAGCCCGCGAGGAGGGCGGGGACGATCTTCGCCAGAGCCGACTGATGGGGTGCATTCCATGGGATGACCGCGGCGATCACCCCGACCGGCTCACGGCGGATCGTCGTGCCGGATTCCAGGCGCTCCTCCCAGCCGAAGGATTCCGAGGCCCGCAGGTAGGAGGCGGTCTGCTCGGCGATCCCACCGTTGTGCAGCAATCCGGTGAACCACAGCGGGGTGCCGTTCTCGGAGGTGACCAGGGCCGCGAGTTCCTGCCCGCGGGCCGTGTGCAGCTCGTTGAACCGAGCGAGGACAGCGCGCCGCTCGCTCGGCGTCGTCCGCGGCCAGGGCCCGTGGTCGAAGGCCTGCCGCGCGGCCTCGACCGCCCGGTCGACGTCCGCCTCGGATGCGTCTGGGACCCGGCCCACCAGCGACTGATCGTGCGGGGAGCGCACCTCGATCGTCTCGGAGCCCGCGGGTGCGGTCCAGCGTCCGCCGATGAAGAGCTTGTCGTAAGAGGTCATGGGGGGTGTGTCGCTTTCGTGAGACGGCAGGGCCACCGGATAAGAGACCAATGGCCCTCTACGTCATTCAAGATAACAACCCACTGGACCTTTAACAAGAGGCCAATGGGTCTGCTACTTTGAACGCGAGCCATACCGAGGAGGAAGGCCGTGAGCCAGACCGAGAGCGCCGCATTCCAGCGGGCCCGGCGACCGGAGCAGATCGAGATCCGCAAGCAGACGATTCTCGACGCGGCCGAGGCCCTGCTTGGTGAGATGCCGATCGCGGAGATCAGCCTGCGCGAACTCAGTCGCCGGGTCGGGCTGTCGAAGACGAACGTCGTGCGCTACTTCGAGACCCGCGAGGCGGTCTTCCTCGAACTCCTGCGCCGCTCCCAGCAGGAATGGCTGGACACCGTCGAGCGCGACCTGCCGCCGGCCCAGTCGGCGCCGCATCGTGTCGTCTGCAGCGCGCTCGCAGCTTCCCTGGCGCAGCGGCCGCTGCTGTGCGAGCTGTGGAGCGCACTGGCCACGGTCCTGGAACGCAACGTCTCCCTCGAATCCGTCCGTGCCTTCAAGCTGTCCAATCTGGAAGCGCAGGTACGCTTCGCCGGCCTGGTCAGTGACCGGATTCCCGAGCTGGGAGAAGACGCCGCCCGGGAACTGGCGGCCTTGTGCACCGTCGCTGTCGCGGGCCTATGGCCCTTCGCCAACCCCTCCCCCACTGTCCTGGCGGCGATCGAGGACCCGCGCCTGGCCGGATCCCGCATCGACTTCGCCACCATGCTCGGCCGACACCTCGACCTACTGGTCACTGGACTGCTCCACCGCCCCGCCGCCTCGCCAACATCTCCCTCCCGGCAATGAACGCAGGCGGTTCTCCTCGGCGATCCCGCCGCCCTGGTGCCGTGAGTCCGGGAAAATCAGCGAGGTACCGGCACTGCTCCAGCTGCACGGCCTGTCGAGCGCGACTTCGTGCCCGCCCCCGGACAGTTCCTGGGCTCAGGCATCTGAGGCTGCTTCAGATGATCAGTTCCGGCTGGAGTGCCAGAATGACGGAACGCCTTTGTGTATGTGCGCGTTCGACTCAATACCTGGAAGCCGAGTGATTCGTAGACGAGCTCAGGGATCGGGTATCCAGCGTCGCCGCGCGGAGAGACCGTGGCCAGCCCGCCACCGGCGGCTGCGAAAGCGTGCAGTACTGCTGCGCCCACGGCACGCGACAGGCCACGCCGGCGGTGCTCGGCAGCAGTACCGACGGGCTCAAGCAGGCCGACCCCACTGACCTCGTCATACCAGCCCTGACAGTAGGCGACAGCTTTCCCCTCGGGCGAGAATGCGACCAGGTCGAATTCGGACCGGTAAGGCCACACCTCGCGCATGGCCGCGTGCCGCTCCGCGGTGATGTGCAGCGAATTCCAGACCGCTCGGTGCACGGCCCCGCGTTCGATGACGTCGGCCGCGTCGCGTTGCGGTCGGATCCGGTAGCCCTCGGGCAGGGTGTACAGCGGCGGCAGATCGGTCAGCGGACGGCTCAAGCAGGCGAAAAACGGTTTGCCATTGCCCTGCACGAAGCCGTGGGCTGCGATCGTTATCTGGGGTTGTCAAGAGAACGTGCAGGTCAGCGCAAGTTCGGCCGTTCAGGCAAGTGAGTCACGTAGCGCGGTCTGATCGGTGGTCCGGTCGGGTGCGAAGGGTCGGCGGAGGCTTTGGGCGGCGGGCCGTGGTGTGGGGTTGCGTGGTCACGGGATGCCCCGGCGTCGATGGTCCGAGGGTGGGCGGCCGGCGCCGGGGCGTTCGTCATGCCGGTGTGCGGTTACCGGGGGCCGGGGCGGTGGCCGTGGTTGGCCGGTCGTGGCCTGGCTTTCCGTGACCCGGCTTGCCGTGGCCTGGGCAGGGCACGACCCCGATCGCCACCCCGAACGGGAGGTCGTCGACGGGGACGGTGGCCACGACGGTGTTGGTGGCGGTTTTGATCACGGACACCGTGTCGTCGTTGGCGTTGGTGACGTAGGCACGGGTGCCGTCCGGCGACACCGCCACCTCTCGAGGCGCATCGCCGACGGGGATGGTGGCGACGACCGTGTTCGTGTTCGTCTTGATCACGGACACCGTGTCGTCGTCGGCGTTGATGACGTAGGCGCGGGTGCCGTCCCGCGACACCGCCACCCCCTGGGGCACATCGCCGACGGGGACGGTGGCGACGACCGTGTTCGTGTTCGTCTTGATCACGGACACCGTGTCGTCGTCGGAATTGGTGACGTAGGCGCGGGTGCCGTCCCGCGACACCGCCACCCCGAACGGGAAGTCGCCGACGGGGATAGTGGCGACGACCGTGTTCGTGTTCGTCTTGATCACGGACACCGTGTCGTCGTCGGAATTGGTGACGTAGGCGCGGGTGCCGTTCGGCGACACCGCCACCCCGATGGGAGCATCGCCGACGGGGACGGTGGCGACGACCGTGTTGGTGTTCGTCTTGATCACGGACACCGTGTTGGCGCTGAAGTTGGTGACGTAGGCGCGGGTGCCGTCCGGCGACACCGCCACCCCCAGGGGCTCAAGGCCGACGGGGACGGTGGCGACGACCGTGTCGGTCGCGGTGTTGATCACGGACACCGTGCCATCGGCGCGGTTAGTGACGTAGGCACGGGTGCCGTCCGGCGACACCGCCACTCCCCACGGCGCATCGCCGACGGGAACCGTGACCACCACCGTGTTCGTCGCTGTGTTGATCACCGACACCGTGCCATCGAGGAAGTTGGCGACGTAGGCGTAGGTGCCGGGCGGCACGGCCTGGGCGGGCTGCGGGGCCACCATGGGCAGGGCCAGGCCGGCCACTAGCACGAGACCTGCCACCAGCGCCCGCAGCAACCCACCCCACCACGAGCGACGCACTCGAAGACCAGGCGGCGCCGACGACGGGAGGGCCTCCTGCGCGCCCACGCCCCTCACGGTTTGACAGATAGTCACAGCAATCCTCCCGACCGAGCTGACAGAATGGGACACATTATGACAGTTCGCCATATTTAGCATGGCGGGGACGCGCGACCGCCCCGACCATGGGCCGGGGCGGTCGCCTGGACGTTCGTGCGCCCCACCGAGACCGCACCCGGTCCGGTGCCGCGACTGAACCGGAGAATCCGGGGCACGGAGGTGGGCGACTGGACCCAGGCACGGTGAGCACGACGGGCCGGGAGGGGCACCCTCCGCCGACAATCACTCGGCAGGGGGGATCGCTCAGGAATTCGTTGATCCGGCGCAGGGCGGCGCACCCACAACGCTTACGCACATGCCGTACGTGCCTGACGATCCCTCGGATACCCGTAAGGCATGTACGAAAACGGCCACTTGCCCTACATGCCTACTGCCTCGCTGGCACCCGAGATAACGAGCGCGGAGGTCAGGTGCGTCTCGTGTGCACCGATCGTCACGCTCAGCCGGGCGGCATCAGTGGCGCGTTGCGCCCAGGCCAGCACCTCGCCGGCCAAGTCCGAATAGGCGGGGTCGACCTGGATGGTCAACTCCTCCGGTGACTCCAGCCACCCCCAGGCCACAGTCGTATCGCCGGTCGACCAGACGGCGGTGGGGGTGGCATCAGCAGCAGACACGGCGCTTGCAGCCGCCCACGCCAGGTCGCCTGAGTGCCGCCAGCCGGCCTGTGGGAAGACACGGCTGGCCAGGCTCTGCATGGCGCGCAACGCCACCGGTCCCGCATATTCCTCTCGGCGCATGATCGGCCATCGTGCCGGGGCCAGCAGCAATCAACAACCGAATAGCAGGGCCTACCGGGCGGGCCATGCACCGGTCCGAGCGATTCGGCTACAGGCCGCCCTCGCCGAGCAGACGGACACAGGGTGCATTCCTCGCCGAGTCGGCAGGGGCACGCCTTGGAGATCACCGTCCAGTGAGTACGCACGTCCTGGACGAAGGAAGGAATCCCGGGGAGGACAGGCTGCCTCCCGCAGGAACGCGGCCCCGGTCGGCTTCGCTCTCCCGCATGCCGAGGCCGCTTCCGCGCCCGTCCCGAACGTCGACCACCGCCCCAGGTAACGCTAAGTCACCAAGGCCGAGCCCCTCGTCGGCTCACAGCCGTCCGGCCTCGACGAGGATCAGCAGGTCGTTCGCAGCCTCTTGGGAGCGGATGCGGATGGCGGCGGTGTCGGGGACCGGTCCCCCGAGCAGAGCCGTGTCCATGATCTCCGCCTGCAGCAGGGCGGAGAAGACGTGCGCGGCCCGCGCGGGGTCGCTGACCTTGGAGCGGAGTTCCGCCGGCCAGTGGGACAGGTGTCGCGTGAACAGGGTAATGCGGTCGCCGAGAATCTCCTGTTGGTAGCGGCGGCCGAGTTCGGGGAAGCGCTGCGCGTCCCGGGTCACCACTCTGAACAGCGCCAACTGTTGTTCGGACATGATGTGTTGTAGAAGCTCGCAGCCCGCTTCCGCCAGGCCTTCCAGGGGCGGCAGGTTCAGCCATTGCGGGTCCGAGGTCTGCGCGGAGGTGTCGCAGGCCTCCTGGATGACGGCGACGAAGAGGTCGTCCTTGCTGTCGAAGTGCCGGTACAGGGTGGTGATGGACACACCTGCGCTCGCGGCGATGCGGTTGACCGAGCTTCCGCCGTACCCCTCTTCGAGGAAGGCCGCGAGGGCAGCGTTGATGATCGCCTCGCGCTTGCGCGCCATCAGGCGCGCTTTGGGGTCGTTCTCGGCCCAGGTACGCACGTTTCTCCTCCGGTCTCTCACCAACTTGACAGAGCATACGACAGCGACCACTATCGCGTCATACGAAAGTGATTGCTTTCGTATGAAGCTAGGGAGATACGGATGGGGAACACAGACACCCCGCGGGTACTGATCCTCGGGGCCACCGGCCGCACCGGAGCGGCGGTCGTGAAGACGCTGGAGGCGACACCCGGCCAGGCGGTCCCGGTGCGCGCTTCACGCAGCGAGGCGACCGTCGAGCAGTGGATCAAGGAAGGGAAGGAAGCGGTCCGCATCGATCTCGATGACCCCGACACCTTCCCCGGCGCGCTGGAGGCCATCGACCGGGTATTCCTGATGGCCGGCTACACCTCGGCGATGAACCACCAAACCAAGACTCTGGTGGACGCCGCCGAGAACGCCGGCGTCAGCTTCGTGGTGCACCTGGGCGTGTTCAGCGACAAGCGCTCCACGGACCCGCACTTCGCGTGGCACGAGCTGGTGGAGCGTTACATCGCCGGCTCCAACCTGGCCTGGGCGAATGTGCATCCGCACGTGTTCATGGAGAACCTCCTGGGCATCAACCGGCTGCGCGACGGCCAGATGGTGTGGCCGATGGGCGACAAGCAGGTCGGCTGGGTCGCCAACGACGACATCGCCGCGGTCGTGGCCAAGGTCCTGGCCGAAGGCCCCGACACGCATGCGGGCAAGGATTACTACCTGTCCGCCGATCTCCTCAACGGCGCCGAGGTGGCCGAGGTCCTCTCCGCCGCCCTCGGGCAGGAGATCCCCGCGCTGGTCATGACCCCGGACGATCTGATGCGCATGATCGAGGCCGGGCTGGACACCGCGCCGGCCAACATGGACGCCGCCTACGCGGCCAGCACACTGATCTGGGCGCGACAGACCTACGAGGGCCGCATGGACTACTCCGCGGTCACCACCAGCACGGTCCAGGACCTGCTCGGCCGCGAACCCATCCATCTCGCCTCGTGGGCCACCGCACACCGTCAGGAACTGCTCGACCAGCTCCCCTGACGGCTGCGCCCCGAATTCACGTGCTGACCATGTCGGCGGCACCGGCGCGGGGCTCCGCACAGTTCCACCCCCACTCCCCCGGGTGTCGCTCCGCTTCGACGGCTGCGGCGGGCCGATGCCCTGGAGCAGGCCCGGGTCACGGTCAGCGATCTCGTGGGAGATCAGTCGGAGCCCTACGCGTCGCCGGGATGCCGGACAGGTCATCGAGGTGGTCACCGATGCCGAAGCGCCGCGGCACCACGTGAAGGTGGTGGTCGCGGATCCAACCATCGAGCGGAGGATCGACAGCCGGCTGCAGCGGCAGTACCCCGGCGGTTTCGACGTAACGGCGGTGACCGACAGCCGGGCGGGCCGGCAGGCGGTGCTGGACCGGGATGCGGCGGCGGGCTTCGCCGCCGACAGCCCGCATCCGGTGCTGTACGTGGCCAAGGCCAACGGGATGTCGCTCGAGCTGGTGCTGCGCAATGTGTTCACCGAAGTCGCCGTCCGGAGCCACCAGCGGCTCAAGGTCGATGACGTGGCACCCACCGCGAACAAGGACCTGCTGGGCTCGACCCTGGTCTATTTCGGGATTGCCTGGAGCGTCCCCGGCTACATTCTCGCGACGACGCTGCTGCGTGCGGTGACCTTCAGCCGACGCAGGAAACTGCTGACGATCGCAGGTGCCGCCGCCCTGTTCAGCGTCGTCGGCAACCTGATCGGTGCGGGGCTGGGCTACATACCCGCTGCCCCCTCCGCCATGGCGATCTCCTTCCTTCTCACCATGGCCGTGGCCGTCTCCTCCTCAGGCCTGGCCCCCTTCGCCAGGCGGTTCTTCCCCGCGGTGGGTATGGGCCTGTTCATCGTGCTGAGCATCCCCACCAGCGGCGGCGTGGCGCCCGCTTCGATGCTGCCGACGTTCTTCCAGCACGTGCATGGCCAACGCGGTCGATGCCCTGCGTGGAGTCCTGTACTTCGACGGGGCCGGGGGTGCTCAAGCCCGTCCTGGTTCTGTGCGCGTGGATCACCGCGGGCGTCGCCCTGCTGGGCCTCGACGCCTGGCTGCGGCACCGCAGGGCCGCGGGACGGTACACCGAAGGCGAGGAGGAGATCGAGGAACTCCCGGTGGAGGACCCGGCGTTGGAGATGCCGACACCCACCGCGCTCCCCGTCCACCGTCACCACTTCGGCGAGCCGATACCGACGTTGGTCGGCACCGTCCACGACTCCGAGCAGCAGCCCGTCCGCGGCGCCGCGGTGACCGTCATGGATACCAAGGGGCGGCAACTGGTGCGTACCACGACCAACGAACACGGGGCGTACGCCGCGACCGGACTCCCTGAGGGGTACCTCCGCATTGTGGTCTCGTCCGTCGGCCGGAACCCGCTGGTCCATCAGAAGCTGTTGCAATCCGGTGCGGTCGTCCGCGCGGACTTCGCGTTGCACAGCCGAGAAGCAAGCGTGTCGCACCGAGCACATTAGGCACTGTGCAGTGAGGCCGGTGTTCGTCCCGGATCGCCCTGTGCCGTTCAGGAAATCATCGCTGCAGGTCAGGTCGGCGCCAACGCCACCCTTGTTGCCTGCACCCGTCCTGCAGCGGTCGACCGAGTGGGCCGCGTCAGCAGCACCGCACCGCCCACTCACCGCAGGCCGCCCCAGCGCCGTGGCCGGTGTCCGGGGATCAGAAACGCCCCGCCATCCAGTGGGTGGGTGACGAGGCGTTCGTGACGGCCGCTTTCGGGCACGCCGGGACCGCTTCGGCAAGATCGCAGTTCGGTAGCGGCGGACAACGTCACTCCGGGCAGAGCGAGCCTCGCAGAGCGGCGTTCAACTGCTTGCCCCGCGCGTTCGTGAGCGGCCTCGCGTCGTTCCCGAATCGCTGCGCGGCTGACCAATCCATCTTGGCGCCCCCGGCTGAAAGCGCCGAGCACTGATTTCGGCCGGCATCGATCGCCTTGTCCTCGTCCTCGACGATGCGCGGGTCCACGGCCGCGATCGCGCGGAGGTACCAGGCGCGGTCCGCACCGGTCGGCACGGGCGGAAGGTGCGCGGCCTCCACGACACCGGCCAGGGCCGCGTCGGCGCAAGGCGCACAGGCGGACGTGGTTGCCTGAAGCAATAGTTACCGTAGCCTAACTTACCGGCCCAGGCCGCTGGTGGTGGTGGCCTCGGGCACCATGGGCCAGGGCGACCAGTGCGCACCCTCGCTGGCGCTGCAGTACCCGCTCACCCTGAGCGGCGAGACGGTGTCGGTCGGCTACGAGGACTTGGCGATCTACCGCCTCCTCTCCACCGGTGCCGCGGTAGTCGTCACCGACTACGTCGGCCTCGGCGTCACCGACCGGCTCCATACCTACGTCAACCGCCTCGACCAGGGGCAGGCCCTGCTGGACGCAGCGCGCGCTGCGCGCGCCGTGCCAGGAGCGTCGATCACCCCCGATTCACGCGTCGGCCTGTACGGCTACAGCCAGGGCGGAGGGGCCAGCACCGCGGCCGCCGAGCTGCAGCCCTCGTACGCGCCTGAGGTCAAACTGGCCGGTACCTACGCCGACGCGCCACCCGCCGACCTGACCTCGGCCATGAAGGGCATCGACGGCAGCGCCCTGGCCGGCGCGCTGGCCTGGTCGATCAACGGCTTCGCCCAGGCCGACCCTGACCTGCGGAACATCGTCGAGGCCAACATCAACACCACTGGCAGGGCCGCGCTGAAGGACGCATCGACCATGTGTGTCGGCGATGCAATCTTCGGCTACGGATTCACCAAGAGCACCAAATGGACCACCAGCGGCAAGTCCATCGGCGACATCATCGCAGCCGACTCCCGGGCGCAGGCCGCTCTCGACAAGCAGCGCATCGGCACACTCAAACCCGCCGGCCCGGTACGCCTGGCAATCGGCATTCAGGACGACATCGTTCCCCACAAGCAGGCCCGCCAACTGGCCGTGGACCGGTGCCGCAAGGGCGGCAACATCACCTACGAGGCCGCCCAACCTCGGCGACAAGCTCCTCACCAACCATCTCGTGCCTCTCATCACCGACCAGGGCGACGCGGTGTCCTGGCTGACCGACCGCCTCTCGGGCAAGGAAGCCACCTCCAACTGCTGGACGATGCCGCTACAGCGCTGGCCCGGCTACCTGCGACCCACCGGATCGGTCCCTCGACCGGAGTTCCCCCATCCCGGTGCGGTAAATGCCCTTACGCCCGCGCCGGCCACGGGCGTAAGGGTGCATCGCTCGGAGTGGGTCTCCCCTTGCACCGCCACTGCCCGTGTGTCCGGAGTGCGGGTGGGCCTGGTCGGTGCGATCACGTCGAGGGTGATCGCAGATGCCGGCCTGCTGGGTTGTACGTCCCTCCGAGGACACCGCCTTCAGCGGCACCGTGTCGCGCCAGGGGGACATGGAGACCAGGAGCTCTACTGGCGTACACGCACCGCAGCATTCGCGTCATCCGTGGGAAGGCACACCTGAACGGCCTGCCACGGCGACCTAGCATTTGTTGTCGTGGCACACACCACGGAAGACGGCTTGGTGCGCGTGGCGCGATCTCGCACGCGATATTCAGGATGCGATCACGCCATACGGGAGGGACGAGTGCCTGGGCCGCAAGGACGTCGAGCGGACCGTGCAGAGCAGGGCTAATAGCTCAACCGGCGAGAAGCACTGAGCGCCCGAGTACATCCGAGGGATCTGTCCGGCCAAGGGGTCGGTTGACGAACGGGGTCGGTCCGTCGACAACAGAGCTCGCCCGCACCCTTCCGACGCATCGCCGATACCCCTTCATCCTGACACCCGCCCCACTGGTGACACCCGCCCCACTGGCCCGCCACGCGAAACCCCCCTCGTTGTCCCGAGCGCGGAGGGAAACAGCAAGAGAGAGGAGACCGCCCATGACTGCCGTGCGCGGAACATCGGTGAACATCCCCACCCAGGACGGCGTCGCCGATGCCTACCTGACCCACCCCGACGACAGCAGTCCCCACCCCGCGGTCCTGCTCTACATGGACGCCTTCGGACTCCGCCCTCACCTGAAGAAAATGGCCGACCGTCTCGCCCGGGCCGGCTACACCGTCCTGGCCCCCAACGTCTTCTACCGCCATGGGCGGGCCCCGGTGGTCGAACTGCCCGACGTCATCGACCCGGTCCGCCGCCCGGAGATCTTCGAGCGCCTCGGCCCGATCATGAACTCACTGACACCTGATCTGGCGATGCGCGACGCAGACGCCTATCTGCGCTGGCTGACCGCCTGCCCCCTGACCACCGACGGGCCGGTCGGCATCACGGGCTACTGCATGGGCGCCCGCCTGGCCCTGCGCACCGCCGGCACCTACCCGGAGCGGGTCGCCGCCATGGCCTGCTTCCACGGCGGCCGTCTGGCCACCGACTCACCCGAGAGCCCGCACCTGCTCGCCGACCGGATCACCGCAGAGGTGTACTTCGGCCACGCCGATCAGGACCCCTCGCTGCCTCCCGAGCAGGTCAACCGCCTCGACGAGGCCCTCACCGCAGCCGGCGTACGCCACCACAGCGAGATCTATCCGGGGGCGCACCACGGCTTCACCCAGGCCGACACCGCCGCCTACGACAGCACTGCGGACAAGCGCCACTGGACCGCACTGTTGGCGCTCCTGGACCGCGCCCTCTGACTACCACCGCCGCCCGCCCCTGCTCGGGCACCACGCCCTCCAGCGGGACCGTCTCCTCCAGGGCGAATGGCGCACCCTCCTTCAGGGGCTGCTCCCGGCAGAGCGCCTCGCCCGGTCGGCAAGCCGCGTGCCCTTGCTGGCATGCTGGTCGCCATCGCCGTCCTCCTGGCCAGCCCTCAAGGACGCCTCCGGGGCCTCAGAGGCCGCCGGGCCGGCAGGTCTGCGCGGGTACGGAAAGCGGCAGTTCGAACCACAAGGTCTTGCCGGTGGCGGTACTGGAACTGCCCCAGGATTCGGCGAGCAGGTCGAGGAGTTCCATGCCGCGCCCGCCCTCCGCGTCGGCGCAGACGGTGCGGCGTACCGGCCCGTCGGAGTTGGTGTCCTCGACCTCGCACCGCAGATGCGAGCCGCGGACCTGGAGATTGAGCCGCACGGGGCCGCGTGCGTGACACAGGGCGTTGGTGACCAATTCGCTGACCAGCAGCTCAACAGTGTCGGCCAGCTCGTTCAGTCCCCACTCGCCGACTTGTGCGACCACCAGTCGGCGGGCGCGGCTGACGGAGATCAGCTCCGGCGCCAGAGGCCAGGACGCGTCCCGGGCAGTGGCCCGGGCGCGGGGAGCGCCCAGGGGCCGCAGGGGCTCCGTGATATGCGACCACAGGGCCAGCTGGCGGGCGAACCACGAAGGCGGGGCGCCCTCGGAGACACCCGCCTTACCGAGAGCGGCGTCCTGGGCAGCCATGCTGATCAGTCCCTTCCCTGCAAGCCCGGCGGTTTGCGTAGCGATCGTTACATTTAAATATACACGTAGCGGGTGTTACGGTAAAGCTCGGGATGAATCGGACAGGGGCGAGGAGGCTTCATGCCGCGGCCGGCCGACCCAGCCAAACGAGCGGACCTGCTGCGCCGCGTCCGCTCGTACGTGCTCCGCAACGGACTGGCGAGCCTGTCCCTGCGCCCGCTGGCCCGGGAGCTGGGCACCAGCGACCGCATGCTCCTCTATTACTTCGGCACCAAGGAACGCATGGTCGCGGAGGCGCTGTCCCTGGATGACCGACGCCCACTCCTGCGCTTTCGCGATGTACGCAACTCCGCCGACGCCCCCGAGGACGCGGCGGGCCTACGGCGCCTCCTGGAAGAGCTGTGGGAGGGGTTCCACAGTCCGGACCGCCGGGCCGTTATGCCACTCCAGTTCGAATTGATGACGGCCAGTGTGCTCCACCCCGACCGGTACGGGCCCCTCATGCGCGACCTGATCACCGAGTGGACGGATCTGTTCACCCCCCTTTTCGTCCGCATCGACATGTCCGACGAACGCGCCCGGAACGAGGCCACCCTGGTGGTCGACGCCATCCTCGGACTGCTCTACGGGTCGCTCGCCGACGGCGACTGGGACCGGGCGGCGGCTGCCTTCCACACCCTGCTCGACCGCCTTGAATCCGGCTGGACACGCGACGGCGCGCAGACAGACACCTCCCCCAGGACCAGGCGCTCAGCCAGACCTTGAGACGCCGGTGTTCCTCGGCCGGGCCCTTTGAGAAGTGATCGGCCGTCCACGGGGTGGTCCGGTCGACGTGACCGACTGAGGTCGACCGATCACGGGAGTGATCTCCTCATGACCAGCAGCTCGGTGGGCTTGCCATCGCGCGAAGGCATGCGGATCAGGTCATGTCCGCGGACTTCACTGCGGAAGCGGCGTAGATCGTTTCGAACCGGCCACGCAGCCCTGCGCCTCCCGTCGGGGCCGGCCCGACTGCGGCAGGGGACGTTGCCGCCGTGGCGGCAAGTACGTTGGCGAACCAGCCGAAACCCCGCCGCTGTAGAGGTCAGAGCCTGTCGGCAGGGTCCAGATCGACCAGGGGACGCTCGAGCCTCGGTTTGAGGAGGTGGCTCCACACAGTCGCGATGGGGCTCGGCGGCCGTCCCGGCGTGAACGGCTGTGCCCGGAGATCCCCCTCATGGCAGGCCGCAGACGACTGCTGGACCGGTGAGGTCACCGCCGACGCAGGCGCGGGCCCCGCGGGTGCTCGGCGTCGACGAGTTCGCCTCCCGCAGGGGCCGCACGTACAGATACCTCTTCGTCGGATTCGAAGCCGGCCAGGAAGTTGACGTCCTGCCAGACCGCACGCCGGAGCCCTTCGCCGCCTGACTACGCGACCGCCCCGGCGCCGAGAGCTTCCAAAGGGTCCTGAAGGCGGTTCACAAGCCTATTGTTGGGCGGGCTCAGGCGTTGGGACGCTTGCCGTGATTGGCCTTCTTCTTCTTGCGGGCGCGTCGCTTGTTCCCTCGCTTGGCCATGGTCCACACCTTCCAGATTCAGGACTTTTCGGGCGCTCGTCAGTCTAGGTTCGGCCGGGCGCGCCCGCATCAGGCGGCGCGCCGTTGGGGGCCGTGGAGCCCTCACCATCGCTACGGCCAACCAAAGAGCGCATCACAGTTCATCCCGGGCCGGCCCTCTTCCATCGTCGCCTTGCACGAGCTCGGCTGCACACCCTGGACCAGGTGCTGACGCCAGGGGCGAAGAGCGGTGTGCCGGATACGTCAGGAACCCGCCCCCTTCAGGGGACCCACTTGTACTTGGCTCCGCCGACCCATCTCACCACCGCGGGATCATCGAGGTCGACATCGGTCACCCCTGCCCGGTGCGCCAGCCTGATCACATCCAGCATGTCGTAGGCAGCCCCGGCCATTTCCCCGTTGATCTCCACCATGCGGTACGGCGGGTCGTCCGGCACGACGCCGAGGACGACGACGGGGGTGGGGTGGAACGCCTCTTCAGCATCGTTGGTCATGTTTACAGCGTGTGGCAGAGGCGCGACACGCACATGTCGAGCGGACCAGCGGGTGGGGGCATCGCTACGTACCACTTGCGGCTCCCTACAGTTTCCGCTCAGTCCGTGGCGGTGCGGCCGACAGGGCGCCCGGTGGGTCCGGCAGGGCAGACCGCCCTCAGCCGAACGCCAGGAGCACGGACCGCATGCGTACCTGCCGTCGAGTCCGTGGATCTGATCGGTCGCGGTCCGATGCCGAACCTCGGCCGGACTCACCGTCAGGCGGGAAGGAGTTCCTTGAACAGGACCGGTCGCTGATGCTGTGACACGGCGGGATGTCGGGCGAGCCGGACGCAGCAGATGGTCAGCCGCAGAGGCTACCGAACAAGGTGATTGACATCGCAAGTGCGTCAATCGAACCGATCCTGGTGTTGGTGCCGAGGCCGGCCCCGCTGACAAGCTGAGGGCAGTGGCCGATCTCCCACCCGAGCGGCCGTCGCTGGATCGGTCGGCACCATGCTGCGTGAAGGAGCCCTGTGGATAGGCGCAAGACAAAAGACGGTTCGGTACAAGGCCATCGGCCAGTTCCGGATGTCGTCGCCTTTCTCGGTATTCCTTACGCTGCTGCGCCGTTCGGGGACAACCGGTTCAGGGAACCGCGTCCGGTCCACGCATTGTCGGCGGCGGCTGAATCCTGACCCAGTTTGGGCGGTCGAATCGTGACCCACCGGGTCTGGTTTCTGGTGTTCAGTCAGTGTCGTGTGTGGCGGTGGGGACGCGTCCGAGCTGGCGGCCGCGCATGCGATAGGAATCGCCTTTGAGGGAGTGGACCTCGGCGTGGTGGACGAGGCGGTCGATCATGGCTGCGGCCACGGTTTCGTCACCGAAGACCTCTCCCCAGCGTCCGAAGGGTTTGTTGCTCGTGACGATCACGCTCGCTCGCTCGTATCTGTTCGATATCAACTGGAAGAACAGGTTCGCAGCCTCGGCTTCGAAGGGGATGTAGCCGACCTCGTCGATCACGATCAGCGGATAGCGGCTGAGCTTGGTGAGCTCGGCCTGGAGGTGTCCGGCGTGATGGGCGGCGGCCAGGCGGTCGACCCATTCGGCGGCGGTGGCGAACGCGACGCGGTGGCCGGCCTGGCAGGCACGGACCGCCAGCCCAATCGCCACGTGTGTCTTCCCGGTTCCCGGCGGTCCGAGGAAAACGGTGTTCTCCTTCGCGGCGATGAAGTCCAACGTGCCCAGATGCGCGAGCTGTTGGCGAGTTATGCCGCGCAGATGGGTGACGTCGAGTTCCTCGATCGTTTTCATCGCGGGAAAGCGGGCGGCCCGGATGCGGGCCTCGCCGCCGTGGGACTCGCGTGCGGAAACCTCTCGCTGAAGGCAGGCGACCAGAAACTCGGTATGCGTCCAGGTCTCCTTCAAGGCGCGCTCGGCCAGTCGCTCGGCGGCGTCCAGTAGCGCCGGGGCCTTCATCGCCCGGGTCAGGAAGGACAGGTCGGCGGCGGTCTGACGGCCGGTTTGGGGTTTGCCGGGGCTGGCCTTGGTGGTGGTGGGTGACATCAGGAGACCTCCGGCTCGTCGTGTCCGCCGCCGCCCTCGATGAGAGTGAACATGCGGTCATAGGAGTCGAGTTGACGTTGTTCGACCTCGACGAGGTCAGCGGCGGTGGCGGCGCCTGTCTGTCGGGCGGCCAGGGCTCGGGAGGCTTGGTGATGGCGGTAGTCGCCGCGCAGGAGGGCCGCAGCGCGGGCATGGACGGGGTCGGTGATCGTCTGCTGTTTGGCCCAGCAGCGCGGGTGGCGGGCGACTTCCGCTCCGCCGGGGGTGAGGGTGACGATGACCTCGTCGGTGTCCGTGCAGACCTGGACTTTCTTACCGATGGCCAGGGGGTGCACGGAGTAGTCGCAGGTGTCGACGCGGATGTAGTGGTCGCGGCTGATGCGGGTGGCGAAGCGCCACCAGCGAGGCGGATCGACGGGCGGCAGGGCGAGCATCTGGGCCCGGTCGGCCTCCCACCGGTCGATCGGGCGGGCGCCCAGGGTGCGGTGCTGACGCCGGTTGGCGATGTTCAGCCAGGCGGTCAGCTGGGTGTTGAAGTCGTCC
This sequence comes from Streptomyces sp. NBC_00154, assembly GCF_026342835.1. GTDB lineage: Bacteria > Actinomycetota > Actinomycetes > Streptomycetales > Streptomycetaceae > Streptomyces. The sequence continues at coordinate 1,343,930 of NZ_JAPEMI010000002.1, read as the reverse complement.
GGTCCGGTGAAGGTCCGGCCGGGCAGGAATGACGTTTCCAGGTAGCCGTTGGCCCTCTCCACCAGCCCTTTCGCCTCTGGATCACGAGGCCGGCAGAGATAGATTCTGGTGGCGATCAGGCCCGCGAACGCGGCGAAGTCGGTGGTCACCTTGCCGCGGCCGATGCCGGCCTCGTTGTCCCAGACCAGCATCCGTGGGACCGCGTTCCAGCAGGTCAGCAGTTTCCAGTGTCCGTCGATCAGGTCGCCGGTGGTTCGGGTGGGCAGCATCCGTGCTGCAATGATCCGCGAGTAGCCCGAGACCATCACGAGGACCGGCGGGCGTCCGCTCTGCCCATAGCCCAGCGGGATGTCGACCGGCGGGAACCACAGATCACACTGGGCCAGCTCGCCGGGCTGATACGTCGTGCGGGAGACCGGATCGACGGGCAGATAGGCCGGACGCAACTCGCGGACCCGATCCTTGAGAACCGTCATGCCCTTCTCCCAGCCGATCCGCTCGGCGATCACGGTCGTGGGCATGGTCGGAGTCTGCTTCAGCAATTCCCGGATCTGCGGCTCGACCGCGTCGACCGCTGAGCCCCTGACCGGCCGCGAGTACACCGGCGGCCGGTCGGTGGCCAGCGCCCGCTTCACAGTGTTCTTCGAGATACCCAGATGCCGGGCGATCGCCCTGATCGGCATCTGCTCGGCCCGGTGCAGCCTGCGGATCTCTGCCCAGTCCTCCACGGAAATCACCCTCTTCTCCTGACCTTCGATCAAGATCAGGTTGGTCGGAAGACCACGAGATGGGTCAGTTTTGATCCGCCGTCAGAGGGTCACGATTCACCCGTCGCCGACACGCATGGGAGGGAGTCCGCGAATGCAAGGATTTCGGCCCCATTGCCCCGCAGTCGGCAAGACTGCCCGCGTCACCTGTCTGGTCGCCCGGCGACGAGGACATCCTCACGCTCAACATCTGGGCTCCGTCATCCGACGGTGGTTCCTTGCCAGTCCTGGTATGGATCCACGGCGGTGCGTACACCTTCGGGTCCTCCGCGCAGCCTGATTTCGACGGCACCGCACTGGCCCGTGCCGGTGTGATCGTGGTGACCTTCAACTACCGACTCGGTTTTGAAGGCTTCGGTTACCTTCCGCCCGGCACCGAGCCGCCTTACCCGGAAAATCGGGGCCTGCTCGACCAGATCGCCGCGCTGCGGTGGGTGCGTGACAACATCACCGCTTTCGGCGGCGATCCGGCAAACGTCACGCTTGCCGGGCAGTCTTCCGGGGCCGCCTCAGCCGCCTGTCTGATGGTGATGGACCAGGCCCGCGGTCTGTTCCGGCGCGTCATAGCCCATAGCGTTGCCGGCCCTTGCTATTCGATCGAACTCGCTGCTGAGACCACCCGGAAGGTTGTTGAGGCCGCCGGCATTCCCTTCACGGCCGATGCCTTGGTGTCCGCCGCTCCGCACACGCTGGTCGCCGCCTCCGATCGGGTCGTCGATGAATACCGGCAGGACTCTTTGTCCGGGCACCGCCACTACGACCCCGTGATATACGGTCCTGTCGCCGGAGACGGCATCCTGCCCAACGATCCGCTGTCCGCGACAGCCGCCGGATCCGCCGGCGCGGTGGACCTGCTGGTCTGCCACACGACGCAGGAGTACTGGCTGCTCGATGCCGTCGGCAGCAGCGCGAAGGTCACCACCGACGACCAACTCGCGCTTTTCGCGAAGGACTTCCACCTCCCCGACACCCTGGTGCCGGGCTACCGCGCGCTGATGCCCCTCGCCCCCACCCTCGACATCTATCTCGCGATCTTTGGTGACATGCAGTTCAGCGAGTACAGCGCTCGGCTCGCTGAGCGGCACGCCCAATCCGGCGGCCGAACCTTCATGTCCCGCTTCGCCCGTCAGCGCAACGGTCCAGAAGGAGCGGTGTACGCCTGGCACTGCGCGGACATCCCCTTCGCCTTCGGCAACCTCACTGCCAAGAGCGTCGAATTCCTCATCAGCGGTCCGCCAAGAGCTGAAGACCACCAGCTGTCCCGGCGCATGCTGAACGCATGGGTCGGCTTCGCTACTACTGGTGACCCCGGCTGGCAGCCGATCAACGACTCCACCAGCAGCGTCCGGACCTGGGGCATGTCAGACAGCCCCTCCCAGCCGCAGGCCGCTGCAATCCGCGAGCTGTGGCACCAAGCCGACTTCCCGCTCCTGCGGCCATGAGACGCAAACTCTACGACTCCGAAGTGGCACCCCGACCAGTGCCCGCCGCAGCCGGCCAGCTCGAACACCGCGTCCGAATGAGCGGTGCCGACAGTTGAGCACCCCACGGGCACAGGCCCCAGGAATGGGGTTCGCAGGGCGGCAGCCGACCGGGGCCGGCTGCCGCGACACGCGGGGAAGCCGGTGAACGCTTATTATCGCGTAGAGGGTGTATGGGGTCACCGGGCGCAGGCCGGACACGCGTGCGACCGCCTGGCATCTGTGCATCTGTGCATCCGTACATCCGGTGAGGGGTACATCCCGCGCCGGAAACCCCGGCCCGATTCCGACGGGCCGGGGTTTCCATGTGATGCGGATGGAGCTGTTACCACTTGTTGCCGTAGTAGTGGTCCCTGACCACGCGGAAGCTGCCCACGACACCATTGCGAACCTTGACGCCACCGCGGACCTTGCGGGTGAAGACGCCGTTGCTGGTGCTCCAGGGGCCTACAGTGGCGACCGGAGAACCGTTGTCGCAGGTCGCCCCGCGGAAGAGCTCTACACTCCTGTGGCTGTCGTTGCGGACGTTGAAGCTCCGCGAGCCCAGCCCACTGACCACAGTGATGCAGCCCTCCTCCGACCGGGCGGAGTACGACCGCTCGTTGATGAAGATCCGGCCTTCGTACTTGTAGCCGTGGCCACCACCGTAGCCACCGCCACCCCCGTAGCCGCCTCCTTCATTGCCCTTCCCACCCCCGTTCCCGCCTTCGTTCCCGCCTTCGCCACCGAGCGGAGCCGCCGCAGGGGCACCCTGCTGGACGGCCGGCGCGGCCTGCTGGACGGACGGAGCGGCCTGCGGGGAACCAGCGGCCGAGGCATAGGTGATACCGGTAGTGGCGAGGACCGCGGCGCCCACTGCGGCGGCGGTCACGGCGACGGTACGCGTCGTCATGTCATTCTCCCTTGTCTCTGAGGGTCGGCCGGGCAACCGGCCTGAAATGAACGTACTTATGGGACCTTTACCTGTCATGTCGGATATACGTAAAGCGTGACCCCAGGGGGCCGATCGGGCGTATTGGATAGATCTGACACACCGTCAAAAGACTTATAAGTAGGCCTATATGACATCCGGCTAGGCCTTCTGGGTGACTTCGTGGCACCCGCTCACCCTCTCGGCAGCATGCCGCCGGATCCCAGCGCCCAAAGCCGTGCCTCATGTCCCTGAACGAGCGTCACCGACGCTCACCCCCCGCCGCGCCGGCCGCCGCAGCGGCCCGATCGCACTCTCCTCGCACACCAAGACGGAGCCGTCGGCACCACCTCGGCCCACCCTGACGACGAGGCACTCACCAACCCGGCCCGGCGGTGCAGCCCCGGCCGGCCTCCGATGAGCGCCCGACAGATCCATGGCGCATGAGGGGGTTCGAGCTGCTGTCGGTTTACTGCGTTGAAGTGAGTGATGGTGAGCGGGAGTGAGTCCTGTGGGTGGGTTTGTGTGTGGTGGAACGGGGGTTCTGGGGCCGAATGGGTGACCTTGGTGGTGGTGGCTCGTTGGGCTGGGTGGCAGGTGTACGGCCTTGAGGGGGTGATGTGGTGGGTGGTGTGCGGGAGCTGGCCGTGTCCTTCGTGGCGCCCGGGCCTTGCGGGGTGGCGGTCCGGGGGAACACTCCGTTGAGGTGCGGCGAGGCTGCCGGGTGCGCGCCCTCACCATCGGGGAGGGCCGTCCTGCCCGGGTCACCGGCGTGCAGGTGGGCGCGGAGATACACCAGGCGGACCTCGTCGTCGATGCGTCCGGTCGCCGCTCGCCGGTTCCAGCCTGGCTGATCGCGGCCGGCTGCCGCCCGCCCGTGGTCGACAGCCACCGCACCGGGATCGCTTATCTGTGCCGCTGGTACCGCCTGCGTGCCGACGGCCCGCGTGCCCCCGGGCGAGTGAAGACCGGCTCGGCCGCACCGTTCGCGCTCGCCGGCGTCTTCCCTTCCGACAACGACACCTTCGCGGTGAGCCTGGTGCTCTCCACGGGTGATCCGACCCGCGGCGCGCTCACCGACCCTGCCGTGTTCGAGGCCGTCGCTCGCCGCTTCCCCGCAACCGCCGCCTGGCTCGACCTGGCCCCCGAACCGCAGTCAGCCGTCCTGGCAATGGCTGGCCTGGACAACTGCTGGACCGCCCTCGCCGACGATGACGGACCTGTCGTCACCGGCCTGGTCAACGCCGGGGACAGCCTCATCCACACCAATCCCACCTTTGGTCATGGCGCGGCCCTCGGCCTGCGTACCGCCCAGCACCTCGCCACTCATGTCGACCAGATCGCCGCGGACCCCATCGGCTACCACACCTGGACAGCAAAGGCCCTCCGCCCCTGGTTCGACGCGCAGGTGACGGCCGACCGCGCCGACGAGCAACGCCTCGCCGAGGGCTCACCACCCGCAGATCGGCGGGCTGCCGCCCTGACCGCTTGCGCCTTTGACGATCCCGTCGTCATGAGAGCCCGAGCCCAGGTACGCCATCTCCTGCGACCAGCCGACGACGCCTACGGCACCGACGAAGTGGACCGACACGTCACCGCCTGGCTGGCTGCCCACCCAGACTTCTCGCCAAAGCACGACGGACCGACCCGAGATCAGTGGGACGCACTCATCCCGAGCTGAGCGCTTGCCCCGCACCTCACCTTCCGCAGCACCCGCCCCTTGCCGCTGCTCACTCCCGGGCTCTCCGCAGCCCGGGGCTTGCGCCTGGGCCTGGCCGGCTCCCACAGCCATGTGCGGTCACGGGAGCCGGCTCCGACCCACCCACTCCACTCTGCTGCCCCGCCATTTTCACCCGGCTGGACGGCGCGGCCGGGCTCAACAGCGCCAATGCGTGAACGCTGAGGTGGTCCAGGCCTCAAGGGAAGCGAGAACGGCATGACCGCATCGGCGATCTCCGGCGGACGGCATCGAATACTGCGTGCACACGTCACCGTGGCTGGATGTGCCCTGGCCCTGTGCGTGTACGCAGCAGCCCCAACCACCGCGGACGGCGCCACTTCCGGTGCGAAACCCACCGTGGTCCTGGTGCACGGGGCGTTCGCGGATGGATCCAGCTGGGACGGGGTCATCTCACGGCTCGAGCGCAGCGGATACACCGTCATCGCGCCCGCCAACCCGCTGCGCGGCCTGTACAACGACTCCACCTACATCGCGTCCGTACTGGACAGCATCAAGGGCCCGGTCGTACTGGTGGGCCACTCCTACGGCGGCGCTGTGATCAGCTCGGCCGCGGCCGACAACCCCCGGGTGAAGTCGCTGGTGTACGTGTCGGCTCTGATGCCCGACGTGGGCGAGAGCGGCATGTCCCTGGCCGCACGGTTCCCCAGCGAGCTGAGCACCGCCACCAGGTCTGTCCCGTATCGGGAAAGCGGCCGCAGCGGGACCGACCTGTACCTCAAGCGCGACAAGGTCCACCAGGTCTTCGCCGCCGACCTGCCGGAGAGCGAGGCCAATCTGCTGGGGGTCACCCAGCGGCCCGTCGCTACGACCGCGTTCTCCGAGAAGGCCAAGGTCGCGGCCTGGAAACACATCCCGTCCTGGGCACTCGTCGGCCGGCAGGACAAGACCATCAACCCGGATCAGGAACGCTTCCAGGCGAAGCGCGCCGACGCGCACACGGTGGAGATCAACTCCTCCCATGTGTCCTTGATCGCCCACCCCGAGGCGGTCGCGGACCTGATCCTGCAGGCAGCCGCGGCTTCCTCCCCCGCCCGATCGTCCCTGGCGACCACCGGGTCCGCGCATGACGCCCGCGCCGAGGCCGGCATCGCCGGGGCGTCCCTGGTCGTCGGCACAGGTGCCATCCTCCTCGGCCGACGACTGCGACGCCGGCTCCCCTGACGGCTGACCACGGCCCGAGGCGCGGAGTCGATCGCCCAGGGGCCACGGTGTCTCAGGGCATCCGGGACGCGTTCTGGATGCCCTGCATTTGACGCAAGCCCGGCGGCAGCAGAGAGAGTCACAGATCGAGGATGAGATCCGTGGGTGGCTGTGAGCAGCAGATGAGCGCGTTGCCCTCGGCCGGTAGGTCGATGGGGTCGGGAGAGTAGTCGACACGTCCGGACACCACCGCGGTCTCGCAGGTGTGACAGACACCGGTGCGGCACGACCACTGCACTGGAACGTCGCATGCCTCGGCGAGTTCCAGGAGTGTGCCGTAGCCGGGGTCCCAGGGAACGGTCAGACCGCTGCGGGCGAAAGAGACGGAGGGGCCGGTGCCCGCTCCGGGTGGATGAGCGGGCGGATGGGGGGCCGGCGCATCGGTCGGGACCACTCCGGGCGTAATCGCGGTAACGGATCCGAAGGTCTCTGTGTGGATCCGTGCAGGGTCCAGGCCGCAGTCCACGAGTGCTTTTGTCATGTCGTCCATGAACCCCACCGGACCGCAGATGTAGGAGTTTGCATCCGGCGGGAATTCAAGGCCCTCGAGCAACTGAGCGGTGAGCCGGCCGGTGGAGGTGTAGTCGTCGCCGAGACGGTCGTCGTCGCGCGGGCGGCTGTAGGAGACATGCCGTCGGCCGGACGGGAGGCGGGACAGCAGGGTGCGTGCTTCGTGGGCGAAAGGATGCTCCGCGCCGTCCCGAGCTCCGTGGACCCACCACACCGGGCGGGCATCAAGGTTGTCGGCCAGCGCATGGAGCATCGCGAGCACCGGAGTGGCCCCGACGCCGGCGGAGACCAGCACGATGGCTGCCTCGTCTCTGGCAAGGGTGAATGTGCCTCGCGGGGCAGCCACATCCAGGACGTCGTCGACCGCGACGTGTTGATGCAAGTAACTGCTGCCCACACCATGGGGTTCCTGTTTGACGCTGATCCGGTATTGCGCGTCTCCGGGGCGACCGGACAGGGAATAGCTGCGAATAACCGGCGCGCCCTGTGGATCGGGGCGCATCCGGACTGTGACGAACTGGCCGGGCAGCGCTGCGGGAAGTGGACTGCCATCGGTGGCAGCGAGGGAGAGGGAGAAGATGCTCCTGCTCTCCGGGGCGATGCGCGTGATCACGAGGGGACGGAAGCCCGGCCAGGCCGGCGGCGGGCTGGTCGCGGCGGACGTCAGGCCCGTATTGCCTCCCGTACTGCCTGTTGACCAGCCCTTCGAATCATAGTCGTCCAGGAGCGACTGCATGGATGACTTCCAGCCGGGGCTGAGCCCGGGAATGCGGAGCGCCCGCTCCACCTGGGAACGCGCGCGCCCGGGTTTGTAGAGGACCGCGTCGATCTCCGCGACGGTCATGGCTTCCGGCCCCGTGGAGACTTTGACGATCTCGTCTCCGGCCTGGACGGAACCCTCGGCCAGCACCTTGAAGTAGAAGCCGGGGCGTCCATGGGCGACCAGCAGGGCGGGCATCTGTGGTTCGTCCATGCGAAGGCCTACGCGGTAGCAAGTCACCCGGGGCTGCGTTACTTCGAACAGCGCATCGCCGATGCGGTACTGGTCGCCGATGCACACTTCGTCGTCGGGCAGGCCGTCCACGGTGAAGTTCTCACCGAACTGGCCATGAGTGAAATCGTTGCGGTGCAGGTACTTCTGCCAGTGCCGATAGGAGTCCACCTGGTACACCAGCACTGCCCGGTACGGCCCGCCGTGACCGGCAAGGTCGCCCTGGCCGTCTCCGTCGATGTTCAGTTTCCTGACCATCCGCGGGCCCGTGACCGGCTGCTTCCACACACCCGTATGCGTCACTCGGCCCTTCCAGGGAACATCCCGGGGCATCCCGACATTCACCGCGACGAGCGTGGCCATCGGTGCATCTCCCTGGTTGAGCGGACCGCCCCCACCGATGCCACGCTAATACGGCGACTTTCGATGGTGAGGCAGGACACGAGACTCAATGAGGTCTTCTCGGCAACCTGACGGTTGCAGTGCGTGACGACCCGCTGGACGGTGGCATGGTGACCCGGCGTCAGGCATGAGTGAAGCCCCTGGTAGGAACAGGTCTGCAAATATCACGTTCCCCAGCACCAGAGGCTTCACGCGTTGACCTGTGTCACCTACACCGCGGTGCTCAATGTTCGTCGGGAGACCGCCGAGCACGTTGCGAAACCGCTACACGAGCACCGGGAACGGCTCGGGACTCGCAGAGGCACCCGCGCGCTGGGCGCCTTCAAGCAGGCAGTCCTCGTGCTGCGGTGGTCCATCGACGGGGCCCGGCTCGTCCAACTGGCCCGGGACAACGGCATCTCGACACCGACCGCCTACCGCTACCTGCACGAGGGCCTGACCGTGCTTGCCGACCACGCCCCGGACCTGTCCACCGCCCTGGAGCGCGCGACGGCCGCCGGATACACCCACCTCAACCTGGACGGCACCGTCATCCGTACCGACCGCGTCGCCACCCCCGGCCCCAACAAAGCAGACCTCTGGTGGTCGGGAAAACACCGGCACCACGGTGGCAACGTCCAGGTCATCTCCGCCCCGGACGGCTGGCCGATCTGGGTCTCCCCGGTCCGCCCCGGCCGCGAACACGACACCACCTGCGCCCGCACCCACGGCCTCGTCGACGCGCTGAACCGCCTCGCCGCCACCTTGGGCATCCCGACCCTGACCGACCTCGGCTACGAGAACGCTGACCCTGGCTTCCGTCACCCCGCCAAGAAGCCTCAGGGACGCGAACTCGACCTCAAGCAGAAGACGTTCAACAAGGTGATCCGCGGCATCCACGGCGTCGCCGAACGCGCCAATGCCCTGTTCAAGGTGACCTTCAAGGCCCTGCGCAGAGTCAGCCTCGACCCCGGCAGCATCACCCGAATCGCCCGAGCCGCCCTCGCCCTGCTCCAGATGGAGCACGGCCGCACCACCTGAACGAAGATCACGAACCGTCGCGAGACGTTACCCACGAAGGTCCAATCGCTGGACGGCGAAAAGTTCCAGGTGCGCGCAGTTCGGGCAGCGGAAGGCATCGATCTGCCATTGCGGCAGGCCTCGCGTCTTAGCTATGCCCATTATGCCCCGCTCTAGGAGGCTTCCGAACCATCGCGCGTACCCGCGGGAGCCCTGGCCACTGTCACTAACAAAGCCCTGCTCAAGCCCGACCTGACCGCATTGAGTGCACCGCATGTCGTTCATCGAGGGAGTATAAGTGGGGGCTGGGGGTTGATGCTGCTGCGTTTCGTGTATACAACTGTCGCGAGTTTCCCAGGTCGGGATGAACATGCGAGCTCACCAGTCTCCGTAGTGGCGGCCCGGGACGCTCGGGCCGACGAGCTCCCCGGCGGGGTTGCGGGCCAGGCGTCCCTACTCGCGACGTTCTCGGCGGTCTCCCGACGGACATTGAGCACCGCGGTGTAGGTGACACAGGTCAACGCGTGAAGCCTCCATGCCTGACGCCGGGTCACCATGCCGCCGTCCAGCGGGTCGTCACGCACTGCAACCGTCAGGTTGCCGAGAAGACCTCAATGCCGTGCACTGAGTTAATCCCACATTGGTCCGCGCTCGACAAGTCCAGACATGAGAGCAGCCAGGTATCCATGGTGACGAAAGTCCCGGTCGTGCTCTCAGAGACTGGTTGCAGCATGAGACAGCCCTGAAATGAATTCCTCCGCGGTGAGGATGGCGTGGGCATAGGTGGGAGCGTTGAGTTCGAACGTTGCTTGCATCTCCTCAGGGCGGAAAGCGGCGCTGGCGTCCTTGATCAGCGTGACGTGATAGCCGAGCTCCTGGGCGAAACGCGCGGTGGTTTCGATGCAGGTGTTCGCCCGCATGCCGATCAGCACGATCCTTGAGACATGATGCTGTTTCAGCAGAAAATCCAGGTCAGTGTTGGCGAAGCCGCTGGCGGACCAGTGTTCGTGCACGCGAAGTTCTCCCTCGCGCGGCTGGAAGTCCGGGTGGAACTCCCCGCCCCATGTACCCGCGGCGAAGACCTGCCCCTTACGCGTTGCCTCCTGCGAGGGGGACAGGTACGCCCACGTGTCGTAGTCGCCCGGAGAAGTCCGTCGGTGCGGCACGAACATGATGCGCAGTCGGGAGGCACGGGCGGCTGCCAAGACTTGGCGCATGTGGTCGAGGAGACCGACATGCTCGGCAACCGCCTTTGTTCGCGGCCACAGCTTCCCGCCCTCGGACAAGAAGTCGTTGTACGGGTCAACCACAAGCAGTGCGGTGCTCTCGCTGGTGTAGCCGGGATCGTTCATGCCAAGACTCCCCTGGTATGTCGTTCCGGCCGGTGGCGGACAGTCGTCCATGAAGCACGAATGCGTCGCCAGGCCTGGGGTGGGTGGCGGTCAGCTCTTGAGGAACTCCAGCAGCTCGGCGTTGAAGGCCTTCTCGTACCTGGAGCGGCGCCGATCGCAACTACCGTCACAGTAGCTGCTCACGCCCCGCTCCAGCCGTCAGCTTCGACCATAGAACGGGACAGGTCGGGGCGCCACGTTGAGCCGAACCGGAGGTGCTCCCCGTCGACTTGCTGCTGGGGTGCTACTGAGACGGTGAACCTGAGAGTGCGTCGGCTGTGGTGGAAGAGTCCCCTTCGCTGGCACGATGACGACTCATGAATGATCAAACCGCCCCGGTAGCCCAAGCTCTCCGCCTGATCACGAACCGCTACCCGCACGCCCTGGGGGCCATCCTCGGAGGCTCAGCCGCCCAAGGCCGCGCAACTCCGAACAGCGATCTGGATGTGGCTGTCCTCCTTCCGGACTCGGATACCAGCCGCCGCGAGGTGATACGCCAAGACGGCCGCTTGGCCGAGCTGTTCCTGCACACCCTTGCGGACGTCCCGACGGCCTTCGAGCGGGACAGGGCCCGCCGCCGAGGCACAGTCCTCTTCATCTATGACCAGGGCGTGTCCCTGATGGACCCGCACGACCACGTGTCCCGTACCCAGGCACAGGCCCGAGCGGTACTCGCGGCCGGCCCTCCGGCCCTCACCCCCACCGAGTGGGAGCGAGGCCGCTATCTCCTCACCTGCTTCATGGACGATCTGATCGACATCCGGCCGGCCGACCGGTACGAGCAGCTCTCTCTTGCCGATTTCACTCTCCGTGAGGCGGCGCACCTCCTCACCGCGTACCACCAGGCCTGGACCGGCATTGGCAAGTGGCTGCCCCGCAGACTGCTCAGCGCAGATCCGGCACTGGGCAAGGCCCTGCTGGATGGCCATCGGACCGTGGCCGAACACAGCAACCCAGCGCCGTTGACGGTTGCTGCCGAGCAGGTGCTCAACCTGCTCGGCGGGCCGCTGCGGGAGGGGTACACACAGCACGGGTGGGCTTGAACACTGCCCGACCTTCGGTGGCGTTTGCGTAGTCGTGGTCCGCGATCAAGCCTCTTGCCGGGAGCAAGCACACCGGGCTGTATCGACGGCTCGGGCGTTCAGAGCAAGGTGGGGACGTCCGTGATCGATACCGAGAGGGACTTCGGATTGTTCAGGCTGAGGCCAAAGCCTGCGACGCAGCGGCGGCCGGGCGCGACCTCCAGGAGACGTTCATGTCCCCTCGTAGCCTTCCCCTCACCTTGCGCTGGGTCTGCGTGATGCTGATCCAGGAGTACGCCCACCGCAACGGCCACGCCGACTTCCTTCGGGAGCGGACCGACGGGGCAACGGGTGACTGGTTTCGTTCCTCAACACGTTCGTCCCGGCGTGGTTCCCACCATGGAGCGGGTGGGAGTTGCACGCCGTCTGCGACGAGGCCTGATTGTTCATCCGGTGGCCGATCCCCATGAGCGCCTGCGGTCACTGGCCACGGACCATGACTCGCAGGGACGTGCGCCCAGCAGCTGGCCGCGGCTTACCCGTTCAGCTCAAGTACCGGCCCTGTCAGCGGCTCTGGCGCGGGCAGCCAGGGCAGCGTGGAGGTGGAGCCCGTCCGGGAGCCCTTCGCACGTCGACCGGGCGGGCCGCCACATCCGAGACGCGGGTGTCAGATCCTTCCCGGCACGGCCACCATTTGCCGTAGTGCATATGGGACTGGGCCTCCTCGGTGCGCCCCCTGGCGCTCTTGGGTGCGGCCCAGCATCAGCCGGGCGTATTGCTCGACCGGGTCGCGCTCCACGATGATCCGTAACTCGGCCTCCGCGCAGAGCAGTTGGTCCGAGTAGCAGTAGGCGCGCCGGCAGCAGCTGCGGCCCCGTCTGCTCGGGTACCTCCTGACCAGCCCGCCGAGCGCTCGTGCCCGCGGCGCGTAGTCCCTGGCGTCGAAGAACAGCTGCGCCCGCTTCCAGCGCTCCGCCGGTGTCCCGTGCGTGTAGTAGGCGTTGCTGGGGGCGCTGCAGGTCGTATCACCGGTGACCTCCTTCGGCGCCGTAAACCGCGACCGACGCTCGGTCAGGCGGTCAGCGCAGCAAGCTCCGCGTTGGCGCGCTCGGTGACCAGGGAGAGGACACGGCCGGCGGCGGCCAGGTCCTCGGCGGGTATCCCGCCCCAGATGCGGGCACTGATGGGGGCGGTCTCCGCGCCGACGGCGGCGATCAGTTCGCGCCCTGCATCCGTGGGGCGAAGGTGCGCGCCGTCCGCGACGAGCATCTGCTTGGCCAGCAGCTCGTCGAGAGTGGCACGGATGTCGGCCGGATCGGCCTTGAGGGAGCCCCGCACCTGGGTGACGAGATCGTCCGGCGTCTGCGGAGCGTCGGCGGTGACGGCGGCGCGCAGGGCGACCTGCTGCTGAAACGTGGTGTCGTGCCCGGCCAGGACGTGCTCCAGGACGCCGCGGGCGGCGTAGTGGGCCAGGCCCAGGGCGCGGGCGTCGGCAACGGGTGCGGTGGTGGTGGATACGCTGGTGGTCATGGTGTTGTCCCCTGAGTGCTCTCGTCGTTCGGTACGGATGGAGCGAGAGGTGCGTCGAGCAGGGTCGTCAGCTCGTCGGTGAACGCGCGCGCCCGCGGGGCGTCGAGGCCGCCGAGTGGCTCCAGCAACTGCTGAAGCAGTTCCTGGACCACCGCGATGGCCTGCCGGGTGACGACCTGGCCCTGCTCGGTGAGGGCAAGCTGTACGGCGCGCGGGTCGCGGGGATCGCGGGTGCGCTCGATCAGGTCGGCCGACTCCAGGGCGCGCGCCAGCTTCGACACGTACAGCGCCTCCAGGCCGGTGTGGTCGGCGAGCCGACGCTGACTGGGCCGCTCGCCGGCGCGCTGCATGCCGTACAGCGACGCGACCAGTGAGTACTGCGCGTGGGTGAGGCCCAGCGGAGCCACCGCTCGATCGACCGCGACGCGCCACTTGTTGGCGAGCCGCCATACCAGGAAGCCGGGCGTGGGGCCCGGTGAACCCTTGCTCATGCCAGATAGAGTACATGGCTACCATGTCCATGGCTACTATTTTCTGAGATGCCAGAACTCGAACCGAGGAACGCAGTCGCCGCGGAACAGCAAGCCCGAATGGTCGGTCCTGGCCTCACCATCTGCTCTTACTGGCTGAGGATCTGCGAGTTGGGTGCGAAACGAGTCCCGTCCTCCGGGTCAACGACGTCGTCGAGGTCGGTGAAGTAGAACGACGTCGTCGTGCCGGCCACCACATCGAGGAGGAACTGACTGCACGACACCGGATAGGCCTCCCAGAGAGGGCCGCGTCCCTCATTGAGGATGACGGTCCATTCCTCCGGCTCGACACCTGGCCGGACCAGCCAGTAGAGGAAGTGTCCGGCACCTTCCGCGTACCCCCAGGGCACCAGCCTCGCGTTGCTCTCATGGAGTTCCGACGGCTTGCCCTCCCCTGCTTCCCAGAGTTCGGCGAGGATCTCCTCGCGTTCCGCGGCCTGGGCGACCAGGTCGTACATCTCATCCGGGCAGCCCGGTTCCAGCAGCCAGAGCACCCCCGCGAAGAGCCCTCCACCGTACATTTGAACGAGCCGCTTGTAGTCAGCCGGCAAGGCGACGCCCAACGCCTCCTCCACAGCGGACCACTTCACGGTTCGGCCGCCGTCAGTCGGCGGACAGAGGCGCACCAGCGGTTCGGTATGACGCAGACTCCGAGCGGTCTGCATATCGCTCGGCAGGGCGCTGAACCGTGACGGGGTCCTGGAGGCGTCCAGTACCACCGCGCGCATCCGGTCGCCGACCGCGGCGTGGGGCGTGTCCGACCACCATGAGGGGTGTTTGGTCCGGTCGATGAAGCCATCGTGCCCGTCCACGTGGACGGCGGCCCCCACCGGAGCCACGGCCGTGACAACTACGTCGTACTCCTGATGATCGGCAAACATGACATCCACCCTGCACCATGCCGGCGGGCAGGAAAACAGCGAGCAGACGGGCCGGACCCCCAGCGAGAATGCAACTCGATTGAGCGAGACGGGACATTTACCTCCGCGGCGTACGGACACGGTAGGCATGTGGCGGGTTCGGACCGCGGTGAAGCACCCCTTTGCACTTCAGGGCCATCAACTGACGTGCGACGGCAAGGTACTCGCGGGCTTCACCGACTGGCCGATCTCCTGTCTCGACGGCGGGTAGCTCTGCCATTGGACCTCGGTTTCGCCGAAGCGGACGATGTCCGGCCGGCGACCGTTGAGCCCTTCGGCGTTGACGCAGGATTCCAGGCGGACATGCACCGGAGGGCATTCCCACGCCAGAAACCCCGGCCCGATTCCGACGGGCCGGGGTTTCCATGTGATGGAGTGGCGCGACTACCACCCGCCGTGGTCGCCGATCACCCGGAAGCTGCCCACGACGCCGTCATTGAGGAACAGGCCCCCTTGGACGGTGGGCGTCACGACGCCATGGGTGCTGCCGTAGGGACCGACAGTGGCGACAGGAGAGCCGTTGTCGCAGGTGGCCCCACGATAGACCTCGACAACCTTCCGGCTGTCATTGCTGATGCTGAAGCTCGAGGAGCCCAGTCCGCTGGCCGCGGTGATGCACCCGTCCGCGGCTGCGGAGTACGTCCGGTCGTTGAATTGGATCCATCCCTCGTCCTTGCCGCCGTAGCCGCCCCCGTAACCGCCCCCACCACCACCGCCGTATCCACGGTCGCCACCACCGCCGTAACCGCCGTCACCACCACCGCCGTAACCTCCGTCGTCACCACCGCCATACCCGCCGTCACCACCACCGTCGTCACCACCGCCATACCCGCCGTCATCGCCACCGCCGTCACCACCACGACCCTCGCCGCCGTTGCTCTTGCTGGCGTCTTCACCCAGGGGAGCCGCGGCCGGGGGCGCCTGTCGGACGGGGGGCGCAGCCTTCTGCGCGGGTGGGGCGGCCTTCTGGACGGGCGGACGGGCCTGCTGGGACGAGGCGGACGGGGTGGATTCGTCGTTCGAGGCGTAGGTGATGCCGGTGATGGCAAGGACCGCGACGCCCACTGCGGCGGCGGTCACTGCGACGGTACGCGTGCTCATGTCACTTCTCCCTGTCTCAGAGATGCCGGCCGGACAGCCGACCTGCGACGAACGTACTGACAGCTCCTATAACTGTCATATCGGGCATACCTAACGTGTGACACCAGAGGGCCGACCGGGTGTACACGTAGCACTCATCGGACATGGATCCTGTATCTGACATGGCATCAAAAAATGTAATAGCGGGTGTCTCTAGTGCATCGTTAGGCTTTCCGGGCGACACATGCCGCCCACTCACCCTGTCGACAGCGTGTCGTCGGATCCCTGCAGGGCGAAAACGCACGTCTCATCCCCTGAAAGACCGTCATCGACGCCCAGCCGCTCGCCCCGACTGGAGCGGCTGCCGACCGCGTCCCTCCGCCCCGGCCCGGCGAACCCCTGCACGCCCTGTTGCCCTCGCCCTGATGGCCGCCGACATTGTGCTGGCAGGCGCGGGCCTCCCCGGGGCCCCGGTGTTCGCGGGTGCTGCCGCCCCGGTCGCGGCGGCCGCGCTGACGGTGGGCCTGCGCGCCTGCGGCCGCCCGGAGTCGACGACCGACTGGCGCACCGCCATACGCGCTGCGGCCCACGACGCCGCCCGCGACCTGCCGGGCACCGGCCTGGTGCTGCTGGCGGCGACGACCTGCTTCCTGTGCACGTGAATGCTGCTGCCCCTGGCGTCCCTGGTACCGGGTCCGCTGGCGCTCGCGCGGGTGGCGATCGACGGACGGCGTCGGCCACCTGATGGGAGTCACCGCCAGGTCGGACGCCTGCCCGGCCTCCGAGTTGTTGCTTGCTGTGTGGGTGAACTGGTGGGGAAACCGGGCACTTGCGGCTGTGACCCTCGACGGGGGACAGGGTGGCCATGCCGATCCAGTGGTGGCCGATGTGCCGGAGACACCTCCCGTTCAGGCGGGGTCAGCGCTCCGAGGTGGAACGGATCGCGGCGATGTCGAACTGGAGGCGGAGCCGCTCGCTGACCATCGCCCCGCCCTCCGCCAGCCGGGCGTTGTAGGTCAGGCCCCAGTCCGAGCGGTTGATGGTGGTGGTGCCGTCGAAGCCGACCCGTTCGTAGCCGAACGGGTCGGTGACATGGCCGATGTAGGTGATGTCCAGCTCCACGGGGTTGGTAGTACCTCTGATGGTGAGGTCGCCGGCCATTCGGTAGACGTCCTTGCCCACCAGCTGAACGGCGGTACTCGTGAACCTCATCTGCGGATACGTCGCGGCGTCCAGGAAGTCACGCCCGATCAGGTGGGCGTCACGCTGCTCCACCCCGGTGTCGACGCTCGCGGTGTGCAGCACGATGTCCGCGCGGGAGCGTACCGGGTTCCGGCCGTCGAAGTAGAGGCGACTCTCGTACGAACCGAAGGATCCGCGCACCGTCGTCACCATGGCGTGTCGCACGGAGAAACCGATCCTGCTGTGGGCGGGGTCGATCATCCACTCTCCGCTGAGAGCCGCCAGGGCGGGATCCGGCATCACGGCAACAGCGGGGGCAGTTGGAGCGGCAGGCGCCGCCGGGCGTCGGATCGTGGTGCCGCGGCTGAAAAGGTTCATGGAACATGTTGTTACTCGGCGGTACGTCGCACGCGCAAGTCGCGGGTGGGAAACCCGCTCATGTATGAACAGACTTTCACAACTCGGAGCCCTGCACGGGTACGGTCAGTCACCGACGGTCCTCCACGGGAACGCGCGGAAGGCCGTCACCGGGAACGTCGCGAGGGACGCGCCACGCGCGGGGAGTGCTGTGCCGTGACAGTCGTGAGCATGCTCATTCGCTCTTGCCGCGTCCGGTCAGCAAATCCCGGGCCCGGTCGACCAGACCGGTGCCGGGGCCGAGCAGCTTGTTGCCGGACCGGGTGTCCGGGGCGGAAGGGTGCGGGCGAGTGGGCGCCATCTTCTTGGCCATGCGGACCTTGTCGCCCGACTAGGGCGCGTATCGGGTCGTGATCAATGAGCACCCCAGCTTCCGGGGCGGGTGCCCCGTCGGGGGTACGGGCCCGGCGGTCAGCGGCCGTGCCGTGTGGGCGCGAGTGACCGGAAGCAATGACGGAGGCAGGCAGCGGGGTACGGGGACTCCGGCTGCGTGCCTGCTGGGGCGGTGTGTCAGACCATGGCGAGCCGGTCCACCAGCAGCTCCACCCTGCGGTCGGTGTCCTCCGGCGGGAGCCGTCGCGCCCGGGTCAGGGTGGTCAGTCCGTGCAGGGCCGCCCAGAACGTCTCGGTGAACAGTGCCGGGTGGACGCCGTCCCCGGCGACCTCGCCGAGGTTCTCCAGCAGGGCGGCGAAGGCGTCCTTCAGCGCCTCGGGGGTGTCCTCGTGTGCGAACGCCAGGCCGCCGTCGAGCTGGAACATGGCGTCGTAGACCGCCGGGTTGCGTTCGGCGAAGTCGAGGTAGGCGCGGGCCAGGGCGGTGACCCGGGTGCGGGGGCCGTCTGCGGCGGAGGTCGCGGCCCGCAGCGCCGCGGCCATCTCGGCGGCACCCTCGAGGGCGACGGCGCCGATGATCTCGCGCTTGCCGCGGAAATGGCTGTAGAGGACGGGCTGGCTGTATTCGATGCGCTCGGCGAGCCGGCGGGTGGTGACCGCGTCCCAGCCCTGCTGCTCGGCGAGTTCTCGGGCCGTAGCCACGATGAGGCGCTCGCGGCCCGCCCGTTCGCGCTCCTTGCGTTCCTGTACCGACATGATTTCAATCCTAGCACTGCTAGACAATCGAGCGGCAGCAGTACTAGCGTTGCCTCATCAGCTAGCAGCGCTAGATTCCTGGAGGGGTCATCATGCTCAACGCACTCGAGGTGTTCACCACCGTGGTCGTCGGCCTGATGGTGGGGGTGGAGTTCTCCGTCGCTTTCGTCATCAACCCGATCCTCAACGGACTCCCCGAGGACAGCGGCGTGCTCGGCCGCGCCCACGGGGGCCGGATGCTCGGCGCCCTGATGCCGGTCTGGTACATCACCTCGCTCGTCCTCACCGCCCTCTGGGCCATCGCCGGATGGCACCACCACGGCGCCGGCCTCGTCGTGATCGCCGGCGCGCTGCTGATCCTCAGCGTGATCATGTCGCTTCTGCTGCTCGTCCCGATCAACAACCGGGGCAAGACATGGACCCCCGAGAACCGGCCCGAGGACTGGAAGGAGCAGCAGAACCGCTGGGACCGCTTCCACTACGTCCGCGTCGCCGTCATCATCGCCGCCTTCACCCTGCTGGTCGCCGCCCTCGTCTGAGCCCGCGGGCCGACACCGCGCTGGTGGCGCACGATCCCCACTCCCCGGGCGGCAGCGGGCCACACAGTCCGCGACAACGAACTGCTGGTCATCAGCTTCCTCGGAGCCGCAGTCCTCATCGCCGGGGTCTCCGAGGTCCTCGGGGTCGCCGACGCCATCGGCGCCTTCATGGTCGGTCTGATCCTCGCGGGAACCCCCTCCGGACCGCGGATCCGCGCACTGGTGCACCCGCTGCGCGACGCCTTCGCAGCCATCTTCTTCTTCGCCTTCGGACTGGCCATCGACCCAGGAGACATCGCTTCCGTCGCCACGCCGGTCGCCGCAGCCGCAGCCCTGACCATCGTCATCAACGTGGCCGCGGGACTGCTCGTCGCCCGCCTCTACCAGTACGGCCCGCAGCCCGCCGCGCGTATCGCCACCACCCTCCTGGCACGCGGCGAGTTCGCGCTGATCCTGGCCGCCATGGCCACCAGCGCCGGCCTCGACGGCCGCCTCGCGCCGTTCATCGCCGGCTACGTCCTCGTCCTCGCCGTCCTCGGCCCCGTCGTCGCCGGGCGCGCGCACCTGCTCGCCCATATCCTTCGAGCCGCGGCCGCCTGTCTGCCCGGCCACCGAGCCCGCACTTCCTTTGCCGTCACCCCGTCGGCCGAGCCGGTACAGGGCGCGTCCGGCACCTGCTCCGACGGCGACGCCGGCCCGCCGACCCCGTCCGGTGTACCCACCGAAGCGCAGCGGCAGCGCCGGGGCACCGCGGAGCGCGCCGGTGGCGCCGACAGGGCTACGCAGGCCGACGCACTGGTTGGGCCGAAGAGCGATGTCGGCCGCACCGGCCATCGCCCAACGCGCGATCCCGCATTTCACCCGCCCTGAGCGCAGCTGACGAGCACCTTCGGACACGCCCAACTCCGTTGTCTACAGGGATTGTTGACGAATCATCACGATTTGCAGTCCGTAACGAGGCGACTCGGCCGACGCCGCAGGCCATCGGCCGACGCTTGCCACACCCAGCTCGCACTGCTAAAAAAGCCGCGACATATTTATTTAAGCCCTAAGGTAAATGAGCGGGCGTCACGCACGCCACGATGAAGGGACGGTGCCGATGCGGCCCACGGCTTTCGGACGGCTCGGACGTCTCGACGAAGGGCCTACGGACCTCAGATCCAAGGCGGGGCGCTGGTACGGGGTCCTCACCTTCACCATCGTCGTGGCCATCTCCTATGTCGACCGGGTCAACATCTCGGTGCTCATCACCGACAACGCCTTCCTGGACAGGTTCGGGCTGGCCGGCGACCGGGTGGCGCAGGGGGCTCTGATGACGATCTTCCTGCTCGGATACGGTCTCGCCGCCTTCGTGCTCACGCCGGTGTACGAGACGCTGCTCGGGGCGCGGCGGGGGCTCCTGGTGAGTGTGGCCACCTGGGCGGTGCTCACGTTCGTCTCGCCATGGATCGGCAGCCTGTTTCTGCTGCTGGCTGTGCGGTGCCTGCTCGGGGCCGCGGAAGGTCCGCTGTTCTCTCTCAAGACGATGTACGTCAAGGACCGGTTCGCTGACGCCGAATTGGGCCGCCCGAACGCGGTCAGCTCAATGGGCGTCTCCCTCGGCACCGCCGTGGGGATGCCGCTGATCACCCTGTTGATCGTGCACTCCGACTGGGCCACGTCTTTCCATGCCCTCGGTGCGCTCAACGCGCTTCTCGGCATCCCCCTGGTGCTGCTGTTCATCCGCCCCCTGAGCGCAGGCAATCGCGGATCAGACCGCGACCATGCACAGGACCGGGACGCGGACCGGAAGCCGGAAGACGGACCGATTCCCTCCGATCGCCACCCGCGCGGTTTCGGCATCCTGCTGTCCACCCTGATCCGGGCCTTGCGAACGCCGCGCCTCGGGTGGATCCTGCTGATCGAGATCGCCACCCTGGCCTTCCTGTGGGGCACCGCTTCCTGGCTCCCCTCGTATCTGCTGCAGGCACGCCATTTCTCCGCAGCGCAGACCGGGTGGCTCGCTGCATTGCCGTTCACGGTCAGCCTCGGCTCGGGGCTGCTCGGTGGCCTGTTCATCGACCGGGTCCCGCAGCGGCACCTCCCGCTGGTGCTGGTGGTCGGGAGCGTCGGGGCGGGTGCGTGCGCAACGCTCGCCGTGTCCGCAACCTCGAACACCGTTTCGGCGACGGCATTGATCCTCGCCGGAGGATTCTGGGGGCTGCAGGGGCCCGCCATCCCGACACTCGTGCAGCGCCACGCCCCCGCGGGCAGCGTGGGCAGTGCCTACGGGGTGGTCAACGGGGTCGGCAACCTGGTGTCGGCATTCATGCCGACGCTCATGGGAACGGCAATCGCCATGGACAGCGGACACGGCTTCACCGCAGGCCTGTCCCTCCTGGTGGTTACGCAGCTGATCACTCTGGTCAGTGCCGTGGTCCTGCTCCTCCGGCACCGAGGTCCGCACGCCGGACAGGGTCGGCCGCTGCCGAGCACTGGGCCTGCGGTGCAGTCCGCGGGGCAGGCGACCAGCACTGCTCTCTGACGTCGAAGGAGGCGCGCGCGCTCGGTCGTCCGCGGCGCACCCTCTTCGATCGCCGAGTCGACCTCGGCGGCGCCGAGACCGCGGCCGAACCACTGGCGGGCGGCGCAGACTCGCGGCTGGAGCCCTGCTCGCTGTGCACGATCTGGATCAGGTTGCCGCAGGTATCGCCCAAAACTGCAGTGGTGACCGGGCCCATCTCCCGCGGCTCCTGGGTGAGGTGCACCCCGAGCTCGCGCAGCCGGTTGAACTCCGCATGTACGTCGTGCACGGCGAAGGATGTGGCCGGGATGCCGTCCTTGACCAGCGCCGCCTTGTACGGCTTCACCGCGGAATGGCCGTCGGGCTCGAGCAGCGGTTCGGTCCCGTCGAGGTCATCCGGTGAGACCACGGTCAGCCACCGGTCCTTGCCCAGTGGGACCTCGGCCTTCTTCACGAAGCCCAACACGTTCGCATAGAAGCGCAGGGCGAGCCATAGGCAAGTGGCAGATTGCCTATCAAGTCAGGCGCTCCGACGCTGCCCATCGAAGAGACATGCTCCCGCCCGCACGACAGGCCCGGTACGGTGCGGTGCCCGGACGCTTTCTGCCGGCCCACGGCTCTGACGTAGCCAAGCCCAACCGGGCTCACCGGACATGCGGCCGACACACCATCAGCGGCCGCTACAGCATGACCCGGCGGCAAACGGCTGTGCGAGAGACTCCCTCAGCGAGCGTCCTCGGCGCGTCATGAAGAAGCCGAGCCGCCTCTCCGGGGAAACTCTCGTCATGACCAACGCAGCAAAGGCAGTCCTCGAGGGCGGACCCGACGATCTCCCCGAACGGATCGTCTCCCTCACCACACCCGGCACCGACCTCAAGATTCCGTTCCGTGGCGGATACGAACACTTCAAGGCCACAGCGCGCCAGCAGGAAACCACCGAGGGCGAGCTGCCTGTCTACGAGTGGTGGGAACGCACAGAGATCCCGGGCTGATCACTCCTCACAGCACAGCCCCAGGCACAGAACCATCGGCACACGGGCACCACCCAACTTGCCTGACCACTTCCGCGGCCATGATCCCGTCCCCTCACTGACATGCCACTCATTCACCGCAACGGCGGTGGCTCTCATCACCGCCGACGCAACTGCACCGAACCCAGGCAACGGCAGGGAATCAGCGACCACAACAGCCCCGCCGTGGGCGGCAGTCCGCATCCGCGCCACTGCATCTCCTATACGTCCTGGAAGCGCAGTACGAATCGTCGTTGCCAGGGAGTTTCCACCGCGCGGCGGTGGTAGTGCCGGCGGACGAACGCCACCGCTTGGCCGGCCGGGACTCCGTCGAGGACAGCCATGCATGCCAGGGCTGTCCCCGTCCGCCCGTATCCACCGCCACACGCAATCTCGACGCGTTCGTTCGCCGCGCGCGTCAGAGCCTCTTCGACGAGGCTCCGCGCCTCCTGACGGTCCGGTAGCCAAAAGTCGGGCCAGCGCAACCACCGAGCATCCCAGGCGGTGGCTGGTGGCTGCTTGCCGAGCAGATACACCGCAAAGGACGGAGTCGGTCCCGGCGGCAGTGGATGACGTAGGCCCCGGCCGCGCACCAGCGCGCCAGAGGGAAACCGAATGATCCCGCTGTCTGTCGAGCTCCAGTTCTCCGCCACACGAGCAATCTACCGAGCGTCGACGGGCAACCGCGGTCACCGTCTCGACATTCCCCCGGACCGGCCGAGATGACAGGGCTCCCCTCAACTCTCAGGGCTCCAGCACAGTGACGGCGGTTCGACCGCTGTCCGGCAGTGACCCGCCCGCGCACACGGGAGGCACCAAGCCCCCCACCAGGACGGATACGCCGCAGCGCCTGATCGGCACGCCACACCTGGAAGAGCCACACCCCTCCCGAAAAAAATCTTCCGCCGTAGATGTAGAGATCTACTTTGCCGCTCCGTCCATGGGGTGAGTGCGCCACACTGGGCGCAGCAAACCAGGGAGTCGACATGCCGAAGTTCTTGCTCATGGTCAACCACGACGGCGGCGTCTTCGAGGAGCCCATGGACCAATGGGAGCCCGGCGACATCGCAGCGCACTTCAACTACTACGAGGTGCTGACCAAGGAGCTGACCGAGAGTGGGGAAATGGTCCAGTTCATGGCGCTCGCCGACCCCCGGCTGACCAAGATCGTGCGGTCGGACGGCAGTGCGGCGCCGCTGGTGACCGACGGGCCGTTCCCGGAGTCGAAGGAAGTACTGGCCGGGTTCAACGTCTTCGACGTCGAGTCCGAGGCCCGCGCCCTTGAGATCGCCGCGCGAATCTCCGCCGTGCCCGGCCCGGGCGGCGTGCCGACACAACAGCCGGTCGAGGTGCGACAGGTGATGAGCGACAGCCAGGGCGACCTGTGAGCGGTCCCCACTCCGTCGAGGACCTGTTGCGCTCGCTCGCGCCGCAGGTCCTCGGTGTGCTCGTGCGGCGGATGGGGGACTTCGACGCATGCGAGGACGCCGTGCAGGAAGCCCTCATCGCCGCCGCCCGGCACTGGCCCGAAGACGGCGTACCCGGCAATCCGCGCGGCTGGCTGCTGCAGACCGCGACGCGGCGATACGTCGATCAGGTTCGCAGCGAGCAGGCGCGGCAACGGCGCGAGGAGCGCATGGCCCAGGAGCCCGCTGCAGGCGACGTCCCCGCCGACGATGACACGCTCATGCTTCTGTTCATGTGCTGCCATCCCGCGCTCACGCCCGCCTCGGCGATCGCACTGACGCTGCGGGCGGTCGGTGGCCTGGCCACCTCCGAGATCGCGGGCGCCTACCTGGTGCCGGAGGCAACCATGGCGCAGCGCATCAGCCGGGCCAAGCAGCGCGTCAAGGCATCGGGCCCCGGGTTCGAGGTGCCCGAGCCCGGGGCGAAGGGCTGGGCAGCGCGGCTCCGTTCCGTCCTGCATGTGCTGTACCTGATGTTCAACGAGGGCTACGCCACCACATGTGGCCCCGCACTGCACCGGGCCGACCTGTCCGGCGAGGCCATCAGGTTGGCCAGACAGGTACACCGGATCCTTCCTGGCGAGGCCGAAGCAACCGGGCTGCTGGCCCTCATGTTGCTGACCGAGGCCCGCCGCCCCGCCCGCACCAGCACGGACGGCGACCTGGTCTCTCTGACCGAGCAGGACCGCACTCGCTGGGACCGCCGCCTCATCGGCGAAGGCGCCGCGCTGCTCGCCACTACGATCGGCGGCGGACCGCCTGGCGAATACCGGCTGCAGGCCGCCATCGCAGCCGTCCACGACGACGCGGCACACGCCAAGGACACCGACTGGCCACAGATCCTCGGCCTGTACGGACTGCTCGAACACGTGGCAGGGAGCCCGGTGGTCACCCTCAACAGGGCAGTCGCGGTTGCGATGGTCGACGGCCCGGGTGCCGCACTCGCGCTTCTCGACAAACTCGACACCGAGAACGGACCGCTCCATGGCCACCACCGTGTGCACGCTGTGCGGGCACACGTGCTCGAAATGGCCGGCGACATCCCGTCCGCACTCGTCCACTACCGTGCCGCGGCGGCCCGCACCACCAGCATTCCTGAACAGCGCTACCTGACCGCGAAAGCCGCCCGGCTGCATCACCACACGCGCAACTGAACGCCGGTTCCCCCTGGATACCCTCAAGCGGGCTTCCGAGGCCCGGATGGCGCCAGGCCACTGATCAGGCCCGCCGTCACCCGTGTCCCCCATGGCATCGGGCCTGCGTCAGGCCGAATCCAAGCGAACTCGAAGCAGTTCCCCTGGCCTGCACCAGGGCATGTGCCGATCGGCTCCCCCGTGTGTCGGGCTCCTCGCCGTAGGCGTCGGCCGCACGCGATGCTCAGGCGGTTGCGGCGACGAGCCACACAATTCCGACTGAGCGCCTCAGTTGGCCAGTCCGAGCACGACAGACGGCCCAGAACCCTCCGTCGGATTTCCGCCAGCACCTCATGCCCGACCGCGCCACGATGAATGGCATGACCAGCACCTATCAACCCCGGCCCATCACCCCCACCGCCCTGAAGGAGCTCCGCGTCCGCGACGACGCCGGGCGTCCGATGCACCCGTACATGGACGAGGAAGGCGGCGCCCCGCTCCGGTGCTGCCTGCGGCTCAGCGTCCTGGATGACCGGATCGCCCTCGTCTCGTACGCCCCGCTGCGTCGCTGGGCGGCCCGGACGAGTGCCGAGCCCGGAGCGTATGACGAGCAGGGGCCGGTATTCATACACGCCCAGGACTGCGGCGGACCGGCCCCGGACAGCACCGGCTACCCCTGGGCCCGACCCGGCGCCCTCCGTGCGTTCCGCCGCTACGACAACCGAGGGCGCATCATTGGCGGCCGCATGGTGGAGCTGCCGGAGGATGCCGACGCATCCTTCGACCGCGCCTTCACCGAAGCCTTCGCGGACCCGGATACCGCCCAGGTCCACGTGCGAGCCGTCGAATACGGCTGCTACCACTTCCGCGTGGACCGACCCTGACGGGCCCCGGGGGCGGGCCGTCGGCCACGTCGGCGCCCGCCCCTCGCTCCTCCGAATGACCGGGGGTCTACGACACCGCCGTCTCGATCACGATCCTGCCCATCCCGACCGTCCGAAGTCGTTCACCAGGCCCCCCTCGCCTCCTCGAGGACGCGCGCGCGATGCCTCACGCACTCGTCCTGGCCGTCGCCGGGGTCGGCCTGCTCGCCACGATCGAGGCGTCCCTGGCCAGTGCCCTGTCGGACCCCTCGTCAAGGGAGGCGGCCGTCGTCACCTTCCTCGCCACGGCCTCCGGTATGACGCTGCTCGGCATCGGGTCCGCGTTCTGGGGGCTGCACGCAGGCGTGCTCACCAGCGTCATCGCGTCGGTGGGACGGCGGCGCAGAGCCGCCGCATCCGCGCCCGCCCCGCGGCCGGTCACGGCAGCCTCGCGCATACCTGAGCGAACCTCCGTGTGAACACCGACCACGCCGAGACCGCCGCGCCCTCGTCGGCCAAGGCCTCGGTGTGCAGCCGGTCCCTGTCGAAGCCCTGCCCGGCCAGCCGCTCCCGGTCCCAACCGGCGATCCGGTCGGCCTCCGCCTCCGGGTGAAACTGCACGCCCCAGGCCCGCGCCCCGACCCGGAACGCCTGGTGGGGGCAGGCCACGCTGGATGCCAACCAGGAGGCACCCGGCGGGAGTTCGGTGATCGCGTCGACATGCCGCTCAATCGCGGGAACCGTCGCGCCGAGCCCGTACAGCAGCGGATCGTCGGCGGCTTCGGGGCGCAGCCGGATCTGTGTGCTGCCGAACTCGGGCTGCCCGTGACGCGCACGTACGCTGCCGCCCGCGACCTGTGCGAGCAACTGGCCACCGAGGCAGATGCCGAGGACGGGCGTGCCATCGTCCAGCGCCTGCGCGACGAGGCGGCGGGTGGCCGGGAGCCAGGGCGCGCGCTCGTCGTCGTCCGGCAGGAAGCCGCCGCCGAGCACGAGGAGCGGTCTGCCGTCGAGCGCTTGGGGCAGGGCCTCACCCTCGTAGGGACGCAGCACTTCGAGGCCGATTCCCGCCTCGCGCAGCCAGGCCCCGACCCGGCCGGGACCGCCGCTCCTGGTGTTCTGTACGACCACGGCGGTCGGCGGGCCCGGTGCGTGCGAGGTCGTCATCGCCTCAACTCCCCTGCTCGGCATCTGTGTTCGCTGCGTTGATCTCTACGTTGATCAAGCCAGCAGATCAGGGTGCGACGCGCGACGTCAACGGTCGGTCGGCCGCCTCACTCTGAGCGTCATGTCCCGCTTCGCAGCCGCCGGGACCCGCTTAACCCGCCGGGTCACGCTGAGCGCCGCCTGTCCTTGCACCTCGTGCGGTCACCCTCGACGACGGCCGCATCGTGATGGTGAAGGCAGCCCACGACCCGTCGGCGGTGCGCGCGGAGGCGGCCGGGCTTCGGTGGCTCGCGGTACTGGTTCCCACGGTGCACGGGTACGACGAGCGGTCCCTCGTCACGGATCGTGTGGCCGAGGGGCGCCCGAACCGACCCAGACACCGCAGCCCAGCCCGCCCGGGGTCAGGGCGCATGAGCACACAGAGCTCACGTGTCGGGGTGTCGTCAAGGCTCCGCGTCAGGACGACGGGGCGAGGACGCAGAACTCGTGGCCCTCCGGGTCGGCCAGGCATCTCCACGGGACGTCACCCTGGCCGAGGTCGAGGTCAGTGGCGCCGAGGTCCCGCAGCCGGGCCACCTCCGCCTCTAGATCGTCACCGGGGTACGGCAGCAGGTCAATATGAACGCGGTCCGGCACGGCCTTCCCGCCGGGCGTGCGAAGGAACTCGAGATACGGGCCGACACCCTTGGCAGAGCGCAACACCTCCTAATGACTTTGTCAAGCCGCGATCGTGACGGGGAGTTCACTTTGGAAGCACCTTCCGTCACGAATGAGTGCCCACAGAACGTTCACCCGGCGCCGGGCCAGCGCGAGCACGGCCTGGGTGTGCCGCTTGCCCTCGGCTCGCTTGCGTTCGTAGAAGCGCCGCGATTGGTCGCAGTTGCGGATGCTGATGAGTGCGGAGGTATAGAAGACGCGTTGCAGGCCGCGGTGGTAGCGCCGGGGGCGGTGCAGATTGCCGCTCATGTTGCCAGAGTCCCGGGGGACCGGAGCGACGCCGGCGAGGCTGGCCAGGCGGTCGGCCGTACCGAAGCGGCTCATGTCGCCGGCCGTGGCGGCGAGGAATTCGGCACCCAGCAGCGGGCCGATGCCGGGCATGCTGGAGATCACTTCGGCGAGGTCGTGCTCGCGAAACCGGGCCGCAATGAGTTTATCGGTCTCCGCGATCTGCTCGTTGAGGCTCATCACCTCCTTGGCCAGGGTGTGGATCACTTGCGCGATGACCTTCTCCCCGGTGACAGCGGTGTGCTGACGCTCGGCGGCTTCCAGAGCGGCGGCGGCCAGGTCCCCGGCGCCGCGGACCTTGCGGTTGCGCAGCCAGGTTTCCAGCCGCTTGACACCGGTGCGGCGCAGGGCGGCTGGGGTCTGGTAGCCGGTCAGCAGCACCAGCGGGCCGGT
Organism: Streptomyces sp. NBC_00154; assembly: GCF_026342835.1. GTDB lineage: Bacteria > Actinomycetota > Actinomycetes > Streptomycetales > Streptomycetaceae > Streptomyces. Next base: position 1,315,689 of record NZ_JAPEMI010000002.1, on the reverse strand, counting down.
GTTGCCCAGATCCAGCCCACGCTCCAACGCGGGGAAAATGCCTGTGAGTTGACCGCGCAGGCGATTGATCCGGCGGGTCCGGTCGGCGTTCAGGTCGGCCCGGCGGCCGGTGAGGACCTGCAGCTCGACGGCATGCTCACTGTCCGGCCGCAGCACTGTGAGGTCCCGGCGCATCCTGGCCTGGTCCGCGATGACGGTGGCGTCCTTGGCGTCGGTCTTGCCCATGCCGCGGTAGCCGGCGGAGGCCCGGTTGACCGCCAGGCCCGGTATGTAAACGAGGTGCTGACCGTGGTTGAGCAGCAGGTTGATCCACAGGGCGGCCATGCCGTCGGAGACGTCGACCGCCCAGACCACGTCCTCGTCGATGGCCAGCACGTCAGCCAGCAGGGCCAGCAGTTCCGGTTCGTCGTTCAGTACCCGCCGCGACAACAGCCGCTCGCCCCCGGCCCCCAGGACCACACAGTGGTGGTGAGTCTTGCCGATGTCCGTACCCGCCCATATCTGGGCCACCAGTTCCTCCGGTCGTTCGATGTTCTGTGCTCCCGGACGACCTCGCCGACGTGGTCCTACTCAGCGACGCACCCGCAGGTGCTCGCAGCTCCTAATCAGTGGCCGAGTCGCCGTGAGACTCCGGGCGGCCAGGTGTCTCGAACCATCGAGGGCAACCGCATGAAAGCCATACCCGGAGTCTCTGGGTCTCCGGACCTTACGACGGCCCTTCCAACCCACCAACAAGGTAGGACCGCATGATCGTCAGTCACCTCGTGCAGGGTCCAGTCCATCGCCTCGCCCCAGAACCGGGCCATGGCCCGCGGATCCGCACAGTCGACCACCACCGCGGCAATCGGCCCCGTGTCCCGGTAGATCTCCCAAGGCTCCAGCACGCAGAACTCGTTGCCCTCCGGGTCGGCGAGGACCGTCCACGGCACGTCGCCCTGGCCCACGTGGGCGGGCGTCGCACCGAGAGCCTGGAGGCGCGCGACCAACTCCGCCTGATCGGCCACAGAGGTGGTCGCAAGATCGAGGTGCACACGGTTCTTTGTTGGGGTCTTGGGTTCCGGGACGGTAACCACGTCGACGCAGACGGCGACCGGGTCCGGCCAGACGAAGCCGCCGCCGGGTTCAACGTTGGTCACGCCGGGACCCTCGCTGGAAACACCCCAGCCGAGCGCCTCCGCCCAGAACCGGCCGACCGCCGAGTCATCAAGGGCCTTTATGTTCACCTGAACAGGTCGCAGTGCCATGCCGGTGATCCTATGCACTTTGCAACGACATCCGCAGGTACCGTCGCCCAACAGAGATCGACTCGCTCACCGGCCGCATTCCTCAGCTCACCGACCAGAGCGCTCGGCCCCGCCAGGTCAACTGCTCACTCGGCAGATGAAGTGGTAAGTCACAGGCCCTGAGGATGATGAGGGATACAGCGCGGCGTCAGTACTCGAGCTCGACGTAGTCGATGTCGGTGAACTCCACCAGTAGGTCGTCGGCCCGGCGTCCCCCGTCCTTGAAGTAGATCTCCTGGAGACCTTCGGCAACGATGGTGCGCAGCTGCTGTTCGGACGCGCCGGTCTGCCGGGCGTCGAACAGCCGTGCCGCATACGCAGCCGGGAGATGCTGGGTGATCCGGCGGATACGGCCGTCGTCCGTGCTGCCCGGGGCAGCAGTGAAGCCGAACCGGGCGCGGGTCTCGACGACGATGCCGCCCGTGGCGGCCGCCTGCTTCTGGGCCCGTTCGCGCACACGGGGCTGCCAGGCCCGGCGGACTTCGGCGGCGAGCCGGGCGGCGAGGTCTCTGCGCGGGTGCTTGAACTGCCCCGTCAGATACCGCTCGACCGTGCGCTGGGAGACTCCCAGGCGGTCGGCTGCCGCCCGGGTCGAACCTCTCTCACTCTTGACCAGGAAGCGCATCTGTGCCGGAGCGGTCTTCGGGAGCGGACGGGTGAACGAGGCCGCCTCGGCCCTCTCCAGGCTGTCGCCGATCTTCCCCATCCGGGTGTCCTACTCTCCGTCTGCCGCGGCGTCGGTGCCCTTGATGTGGCGGGCAGGGTTGTGGCCCTGGTCGAGCATCTTGACGGCCCACATCAGGTCCTGGGTGCCTTCGTGTTTGACCATGCCGGGGCTCACCCCGAGGCGGAAACCACCGGGCAGCGGCCTGCCGTCGGGGGTGTGCGGCAGGAAGTCCAGCGGGGAGGGTCCGTCGGACAGATACACAGCGCAGTCCGACAGGACCGCGATCGGGAACAGATCGGCCGTCGTGGCCAGCTTGACCATCTTGCGGTGCATGTTCACCCGGGCCGTCGAGATGACCGCGGCGCGGATGTCGGGCCGCCAGGTCGGGCGTGCCAGGGCGGACCACGGCTCGCCCGAGCGGTACTTCGCCCCCTGCGGGCGCTCCCTCAGCTTCCCGATCCCTCCCTTGACCGTCGCCTTGATCGCCGACAGCACCGCCACCAGTCCCGGGTCGGACTGCTTGTGGTGCTCCATCGCGGTCAGGAAGTCGTCCTCCGTCATCCCGGAACCGACACCGAGGTCGGCCATGGTCTCCTTGTACGCCTCGGCCAGGACCTTGTACCAGGGATCCAGATACGGGCCGGCCTCCGGGCGGATGTATGCCTCGGTCGGCTGGATCCGTGCGTCGAGGCCTTGCGTACTGATGAGTTCGGCGGCGTACGCGACGGTGGGTGTCGCGTACCAGGCGGGGCCCGTGGGTGGGGCGCCGTGCGGGGTGAACGGTGACGGCAGGCGCGGGTCCAGGGCGATCTCGGAGAGATCGACCAGCCAGCAGCCCGGCACCTTCTTGTCGAAGTCCGGTGTGGTGACGTGGACCGGTTCCCCGAGACCGACGATCAGGCGGTTCGCGGCGGCGAGGAAGGCGGTGTTCACGTCGATGCCGACCGCGAAACTCTTGACGCACTCCCCGTCCGTGAGCAGTTGCGGATCACGGAACCAGTCGAACGCCTCCTCGTCCAGGACCTCTTCGTTGGTACGCACATGGCCACGGGGGTACAACGCGGCAACCACGGGATGCTCATCCGGTGCCTCGGGCGGCGCCGGATCGACCGGGTGGGTGAGCGAACCGGGCACGGGTCCCGACGTCCACCCGCCCGACGCCTCGTCCGGGACCGCACGAGTCGGCGGGCGCAGCGCGGTCATCAGCTCCAGCCCCGCCACCGCCGCCGAGCCGCACGGGGTGATCACGCGGGCCGCGTACGTGCCCAGCACCTGGGCCAGCGCGGCCGGCTGAAGCTGATCGGCACTGCCCCAGGCTCTGGAATCCAGCGCCCCCCACGGCACGATCGCCAGCTGCACACACTGACGTCGACCACCCTGAACCGGACGGTAGATCCGCACCCACGGTCCGAACCCACGCCGCGTCAACCGCCACCCCGCTTTTGCGATCTGCTTGACCACCTTGTGGTCCTCGGGCAGACGCAGCGTGCGGCGGTCCGCCAGCTCGGCAGGCAGGCCGAACCGGGCTGCTGCGGAGGCGGTGAGCACGATCAAGGGGTCGGCGTCCCTGCCGTTCCGATGCAGACGAGCAGCGCCGAGTTTCGCCTCGGCGAGCGTCCAGTCGACGAGGGTGGAGATGTCCCTGGCGGGGCAGTCCAGGACGAGACCGCCAAGAGCGTAGGCCGCTCCGTCGCCGTCCAGGACAGCCAGCGGTCCGTTCACGAACCGGGGATCGGGAGAGGCCGACAGGGCGGATGAGGCAGGGCCCGGTTGTCTCCCGGGGGATGCGGCTTTCCTGGGGGCCGTTGTCCTGTTGGAGGCGGTGGCCCTCTCGGTGTCGGTGGCCCTCTCCGGGGCGGGCCGATACGGCACGGCGTTGCCCGTCGTGGCCCCCACGGCCCTGTCCGTGGTGTTCCTGCTCCCGGAAGCCTGCTCCTCCGTGGGCGTGCCCGTCACGGCACTGTCCGTCGCCGCGTTCGGCGAGCTGGTCGGCAGTTGAGGGGCGGCCGGTGCTTCGGCAACGGCGGCGAGTTGGGCCGCGATGCCGTCCAGCAGCTTCACGTACGCGGCCCGGGTTGCGCCCTGGGGCTCACTGCGGCCGGCTTCCCACCCGGCGACCGTCGTCCGGGTGACGTCGAGCGCTTCGGCGATCTCCGCTTGAGTGAGCCCGTAGCCGGTACGAAGGCGCGCCCGCTCGGCGGGCTCGGGCAGTTGAGTGCGGCGCGGCCCGGACTTGAGCAGGGCGTCGACGGGGTCGGGCTTGCTGGCCATACGGCGCTTGCTCCTTCGGTGTCAGTCCCGGTCGCTGCCGGAAGGGCGGTAGGGGGCCGCGTCCAGGAACTCGCGCAGGTGCTGGCCTGTGAGAATACGGGCGGGATTGCGTCCGGGGGGCAACGGGAGCCGCTGCCCCAGAGCCCACTGGAAGCGGGCGGCCGGAGTCAGGTCGAAGGTGTACTTGCCGCCCTCGCCGGCATCGGGCGCAGAATCGAGGATCCGGTACGCACCGACACAGACCCCGCCGTCGACGAAGGCCAGGAGGAAATCTCCGTGCCGGGCGACGGTCTGGGCCGAGAAGCGCCACCAACGGGCGGCACCGTCCTCAACGGTCCGGCCGGCACGGAGCGAGGACCTCACATCCACAGCCAGCATCAAGCCCCTCCCCACTCGCCCGCGCATCCGGCTGACTCAGTCGGTCGATCAGCCGATGAAACCAACCCTAGTACAGAACAACACTGTTTATAGCCTCATAAAAATGTTCCCTGCGGCCGACACGACGGCGACATCGGATCCAGCTGATCGGCAGGGCTGTTCAGCCCGTGACTGTGCAGGGGGCCTTTGTGAGGTTGGTGCTGGGATCCGACCGGCTCCTCGCACGAAAGGCCTGCCGCGACAGGACTCGGTGGAGAGTCTGTCGCGGCAGGCCTCGGAGACGGGGCACGGAGTCGACGGAGTCGACGGGGACCATGGCGTACGACTCCGCCGACGTGTCGCTGCCGTACCGCCGCAGCCGTCAGGCCGTGTGCAGCGTCAGCCCGTACCGGTTGAGGATCTCGTTGATCGGCTGGTGCCAGGTCTCACCACCACTGCTGCAGTTGCCCCAGCCGCCCGAAGTGACGCCCTGTGCCTGGTCACCGCTGATGAACGAGCCTCCCGAATCGCCCGGCTCGGCGCACACACTCGTCTTGGTCATCTGATAGACGGCGCCCTGGCTGTAGTTGACGGTCTCGTTCGTCGCCAGCACATTTCCGCAGTGCCAGTGGGATGTGGAGCCGGAGCGGCAGATGGAGGCGCCGATGGGAGCCACCGCGGAGCCGCGGACCAACTGGTCGGAGACGGTGCCCCAGCCGAGGACCACCGGCACGGTCCACCAGCCGTTGCCCACACTGACCCAGGCATAGTCGTCGCCCGGGAAAGAGGACCCTTGGAAGTTGCCGATGTACGAGCCGTCCCATCCGCTGACCCCGGCGCCCGGCTGACCGCAGTGACCGGCCGTGACGAAACCGCCGTACACGGAGAAGCCGATGGAACACCGCACGTTGCCTGTGTAGTACGGGTCGCCGCCGACCGTCCCGGCGGAGAACGTCTTCGGTGCCTCGGACATCCGCTGCACGAGCACCGGTCCGGCCCTGCGGGCCTGCTCGACGAACGCGCGGACATCGTTGTCATCCTCCGACGATGCAACGACGTTCACCACGACCCGGTTGGCCTTCGGGTCGACGTGCCAGCTGGCGACACCGTCGGGCGCGGAAAGCGCGTCGAGCTGTGCTTTGGCCGCATCGAGCTGACGCGCGCTGTGGGCCACCAGCCGGACTGCCGCACCGGTCGCGCGAACGGCATCAGCCTTCTTGTCACTGGTGAGGGCGACCGTGAGCTTGCCGGTTGCCGGATCGAACCAAGATCCGGCATACGACGGCCCTGCCGCCCGTCGAGCCTTTCCCTGTACGGCCGTTGCCGTCTTCTCCGCGGTCAGACGCGCCCGGGCCTGGCTCGCTGTCAGACCCAGGTCCTTCTGCATCGCGGAGAGCAGGCCGGCCGAGGCCGACGCCTTGGCGGTGGATGCGGGGGTGAAACTGGAGGTGGAGGTCGTGGATGCGGACACGGTGGAAGGGGCGTCTGCGGCGGAGGCGGGGGCGATGCCGGCCGTTGCCCAGGCTCCGAGCAGAAGTATGGCGGACAGACCGGTGCGTAACACTGTTGTTCGTCTCAAGGGAATGGACCCTTCTGTTGTTCCGACATCGGTGGGGGAGGAACAGCAGGCGTCCGAGACCTCTCACCTGAGAGCGCTCTCAGAGTGTGCCGCGACAGACTGTAATGCAGTGTCATCGTCAGGTCCATGCCACAATGCCTGACCTGGGGCCGGAGTCAGCCCGTCTCCAGGTCGCAGGCTCCGTCGCGGAACGTCAAGATCGACGGCTTGGTCTATTCACGAATCCCGACAGCAGATGTACGGCACTTCGGGAGGCGACCCGCCGCTGCCGAAGTCGATGTTCACGAGAACGGGTTCTGGCTCAGGGCAGGAAGCGGCGAAGCTCCGTCCAGATGAGAAGTTGATCCCGTGTTGGGCTGGGCTCGATGTGGTTGACGAGCCGGTCCAGGTGGGCCGTCAGGTTCTTGTGCCGCCGCAGGTCGCGGATCTGCTCGATGGCCAGGTCACGCCAGCGGCCGGCGAGAGCACTGGCTTGTGGGGGCGTGAGATCCAGTGCGGCGACGGTCTCGGACGCCAATGTCTCGGGGCTCCAGTCGGGATCCTTGTCGTCGGAACCGAGTTGGTCGATAACCCACATCCGGAGCATGAAGTCCTGCTGGACCGCGCGCGATTGATCTCCCGTGCTGTCACTGTGCATGCGCCGGTTCGCCAGCAGCAACAGCTTGGCCCACTGCCGGCGGACTTCCTGGGGCTGGTCGGAGTGGTAGGCATGTCCCTGCGCGACGATACGCACGGCCTCAAGCTGCCGACCGCGAGCGTCCATGGCGAACGACTGAAGAGGTTCAATCGCCCATGTGCTGAGATCTTGCTCTGGTCCTTGCTGATCTGCGCTGGTGCTCACCGATCCCCGCTCCTGGTCGTAGGCATGCCAAGACCGACGATCACAACCAGATCATAAGATCTTCGTCAGAGCCGAATAATGCGAATTTCCACAGCCCTGCTTGACGGTGCGCCGACGGGAACCTCCCCGTCGGCGCACTGCTGTCTACAGTTCTCCGTTGCGCGAGCGCTCGTATTCGTCGGCGAGTTGCTGCTGGTCGACGTGGCGGGCACGCGCTACCGCTACCCAGGCGGCAGAGAGATTGTGGAAGGTCTCCAGTTCGGAGGGCTCCAGCGTCTTGTGCACTGCGAAGAATGCCAGGAGTCCGTCCGCGGCCGGCTCGTCACGATCGCAGACCGGGCACAGCGTGGCCTCCCGCATGCCTGGGACCTCTTCGCCGCTGGCATTTTTCCAGGAGTGCGGGAACCGGGCTGAAACAGGCCCAGGTCCCCCGCACCGTGGGCAGTTTGGTGGATCGGCGAGTTGCAGGACGATTTCGTCGTCCTCTTCGCTCACGCGGCGCCTTGCCAGGCGTCGGGGCCGAAGGTGCCCTTGATGTCGGAGGCGACCGAGGTCGGGTCTACCAGGAATCCCAGCTCGTACAGGACGGTCTTCGCGGGCGTCTGGACTCGCATCCGTACCGGACTCTCGCCCTTGTGCGCAGTAAGGATGCGCTTCAGTTCGGAGACCGTACGCTCGTTGATCTTGTAGGCGGAGAACGACAGGGTGACCGGTGGCCGGCCGCCACTCTCAGCCGAGGACACGTCAAGCACCTGGATCTCCTGCCCGAAGATACTGACCGCCCCGTCGCGGTCGTTGAGGCGGCCCTGTACGGAGACGACGGTGTCGGCGATCAGAGCGTGCTGGACGAGGGTGTAGGTGGCCGGGAAGAAGAGGATCTCCATCTCGCCGTCTCGGTCTGCGAGGTTGATGATCGCCCAGGGGTTGCCTTGCTTGGTCATCCGTCGGTCCACGCTGGTGATGAGGCCGGACAGCTGGACGGTGCCTTCCGTGCGGCCTGAGCCGAGGAGTTCGCTGATCGTGGTGTCCCGGTTGCGGGACAGGATGTGCTCGGTGCCGTCCAGCGGGTGCGCGGAGACGTACAGGCCGAGCATCTCGCGCTCTGCGGCCAGCAATTGCTTGCGGGGCCACTCGCTGTCGTCGATGGGGATGTCGAGGCCGAAGGCGGGCTCGTCGCTGTCGCCACCGAGGTCGCCGAACAGGTCGTCCTGTCCGATCGCGGCCTGCTTCTTCACCGGGATGATGGCGTCGATGGCGTCTTCGTGCATGGCTGACAGCCCTTTGCGGCTGTGCTGCAGCGAGTCGAAGGCGCCGGCTTTGATCAGTGATTCGACGGCCCGCTTGTTGAGGGCACCGATGTCGGCCTTGTCGAGGAAGTCGGGGAAGGACGTGTACTTGCCCTTGGACTTGCGGGAGCCCACCAGAGAGTCGATGACGCCTTCACCGACGTTACGCACCGAGCGGAGCCCGAACCGTACGTCGTTGCCGATGGCGGTGAAGTTGGCGACGGACTCGTTGATGTCCGGCTGGAGCACCGAAACGCCCAGTTTCCGGGCGTCGGCCAGGTAGATCGCCGCCTTGTCCTTGTCGTCCCCCACGGAGGTGAGGAGCGCGGCCATGTACTCGGCCGGGTAGTTCGCCTTCAGGTAGGCGGTCCAGTAGGAGACGAGCCCGTATCCGGCGGTGTGGGACTTGTTGAACGCGTAGCCCGAGAACGGGAGCATGACGTCCCACAGATCCTTGATGGATTCCTCGGAGTAGCCGTTGTCCTTCATCCCGCCGTGGAACTTCTCCCACTCGGCGGCCAGCACCTCGGGCTTCTTCTTGCCCATCGCTCGGCGCAGCAGGTCGGCGCCGCCCAGGGTGTACCCGGCGAGCTGCCGGGCGATGGCCATGATCTGCTCCTGGTAGATGAGCAGGTGGAAGGTGTTGCCCAGGATCGGCTCCAGGGCCTCCTTCAGTTCCGGGTGGATCGGCTCGATCTCTTGGCGGCCGGTCTTGCGGTGCGCGTAGTTCGTGTGCGCGTTCGCCGCCATGGGGCCGGGCCGGTAGAGGGCCAGGGCTGCCGCGATGTCTTCGAACCGGGAGGGTTCCATCAACTTCAGCAGTGTCCGCATGCCGCCGCCGTCGAGCTGGAACACGCCGAAGGTGTCGCCGCGCGCCAGGAGCTGGAAGGTCGTGGCGTCATCGAGCGGGATCTGCTGCGCGCCGTCCGTCGGCATGGTGTCGGTGGTGATGTTGATGCCACGGTTCTCGCGGACGTTCTGGAGTGCGTGGTCGATCACGCCCAGGTTCCGAAGGCCCAGGAAGTCCATCTTGACCAGCCCCATGTCCTCACAACTGGGGTAGTCAAAGCCGGTGATCTTGACGCCGTCCTTGGCACGCATGTGGAGCGGAATGCGGTCGGTGAGCCGGGTCTTCGACAGGATGACCGCAGCCGCGTGGACGCCGGTGTTACGGATGAGGCCCTCGACGCCCTTGGCGCCGTCGACGACCTTTTTGACGTCCGGTTCGTTCTCGTACAGGGCCCGGATCTCGCCGGCCTCCCCGTAGCGGGGGTGGCTCTCGTCGAAGATCCCGTTGATCGGGATGGACTTGCCCATCACGTCCGGTGGCAGGGCCTTCGTGATTCGCTCGCCGTGGCTGAACGGGTAGCCCAGGAGCCGCGATGTGTCCTTGATCGCGTTCTTGGCCTTGAGCTTGCCGAAGGTGTTGACCATGGCGGTGTATTCGTCGCCGTACTTGTCGACGACGTAGCGCACCATGCGATCGCGGTGGCGGTCGTCGAAGTCGAGGTCGACATCCGGTGGGTTGATGCGCTCCGGGTTCAGGAAGCGCTCGAAGAGCAAGCCGTGTTCCAGGGGGCAGAGCTCGGTGATGCGGGTGGCGTACGCGACGATTGAGCCGGTTGCCGATCCGCGGCCCGGGCCGACGGGGATCTTCTGGTCGCGGGCGTACTGGCAGATGTCAGCGACGACGAGGAAGTAGCTGGAGAAGTTCATCGGGCCGATGACTTTCATCTCGGTCTCGAACCGTTCGAGGACCTCGGCCGGGATCGGGTCGCCGTAGCGCATGGCGAGGCCCTTGAGGCACTCCTTGCGAAGCCAGGACTCCTGCGTCTCGCCCTCGGGAACGCCGGGGAAGTTCGGCATCTCGTCGACGTTCTCGAACACCGATGCGTACGACTCGATGCGCTCTGCGATCAGGAGAGTGTTGTCGCAGGCCTCGGGAATCTCGGAGAACAGCTCCCGCATCTGGGCTGCGGTCTTGAGGTAGTAGCCGGTGCCGTTGAACTTGAACCGGCCCGGGTCGTCCTTGTTCTTTCCTACGCCGATGCACAGCAGGTTGTCGTGCGCGTCGGCGTGCTCTTCGAGTACGTAGTGCGCGTCATTGGTGGCCAGCAGCGGGATGCCGAGATCCTTCGCCAGGCGCAGCAGATCTCCACGGACGTTGCGCTCCAGATCCAGGCCGTGGTCCATCAGCTCCAGGAAGTAGTTCTCCTTCCCGAGGATGTCCTGGTACTGGGAAGCGATCTCCCGGGCCTCGTCGTACTGGTTCAGACGCAGCCGGGTCTGGATCGCGCCCGAGGGGCAACCGGTTGTCCCGATGATCCCCTCGGAGTGTTCGGAGATCAGTTCCATGTCCATGCGCGGCTTGCCGGCCGGGAACTGTCCTGTGTACGACGCCTCCGTCGACAGGTAGAACAGGTTCTGCAGCCCCTTGATGTTCCGCGCCCACATCGTCATGTGGGTGAAGCGGCCACCGCCACTGACATCCTTTGAGCCCTCGCCGTCGTCCGACATGGCCCTGACTCCGCCGGGGCCCCAGAACTCCTGCTTGCGGTTTCGACGCGAGGACGGGGCGACGTACGCCTCGATCCCGATGATCGGCTTGACGCCGTCGAAGCCTTTGGCCACTTGCTGGAACTCGTACGCTCCGAACATGTTGCCGTGGTCGCTCATGGCGATGGCCGGCATGCCCTGACGCTCTACCTCGGCGAACATCGGCTTGAGCCGCTGAGCACCGTCGAGCATCGAGTATTCGGTGTGATTGTGCAGGTGAACAAAGCTGTCAGCCACCGGGCAGGCACCTCCGAGGCGCTCGTGGAAAGCCTTGACCCTATCCCCCAGCGGGACGTGGAGAGCGCTCCCCCGCCCGCTTCAATGATGATCAAAAGGGATCCAGACGATGACCTCGGGCGATCACACAAAGTTGTCGCCGTGCACTATCAGTCACCGTTCTCGGCGGGATTTCCCGCGGCTCACACAGGGCTGACTCCCCTTCCCATTTGATTCACGCGGCGCAGGCCTGAGCCTCTACCAAGTGATCTCCGAACTGCAGATGCTCCTTGCACTCTGGGTCGGCGCCTTCCTCACCCGCCGTCGGGATCCCGAGCCCCTGTCAGCGGGGTCCGTTGTTCGGGGCGCTCTGCCCGACAGTTCTGGCCAAGAGGTCGGCTGCCACCTCGTATAAAGACGCAGGTCAAAGCAATGCCGGTGAGTTAGCGCGTCGGTGCAGGTCAGGCACTTGATAGTGCGGGGTTTGGTTGGGAATATCCCCTGGTGACGTTGCGTGATCCGTCACTTCTGGTGACGTGTCGGCGGAGGCCGGGACACGGCAACGGAGTTCCCGGTAGGACAGAAGATCGACCAAGATCCGACTGTCCGCGAGGGAACTCCGTTGGGTACTCAGTGTGCCATCGTCCGCATGCCGTCTGCCATCACCGAGGGCAGCCAGGCCCCGTTGAACAGGCTGGTGACCCCCACGGACCGGCGCTTTGGCGAGCACGTCCGTCTCGGCGTGTTGACCGAGGAGATCAGCCCTGAACTGGTTGACGAGGTCGTGGAGTTGACCGGCTGCGGCGAGCGTCGCCGCCGGCTGTTGCCCGCCCGGGCGGTGGTCTACTTCATCCTGGCGTTGTGCCTGTTCAGCAGCTCCGACAGTGCCGGGCCGCCGGGATACCGGTCGGTCCTGCGCACGTTGACGGAGAAGCTGCGGCATCTGCCAGGCCTGTGTGTGCAGCGCTTGCCCACCAGCTCGGCCCTGACACGGGCCCGGCAGCGGCTGGGCGACAAGCCGCTGCAGGCGCTGTTCGAGCGGCGGTGCGGCACGCTGGCCACGACCGTCACTCCGGGCGCGTTCGCCTTCGGGCTGCGGCTGGTCGCCTGGGACGGCACCGCGCTGGATGTCCCCGACACCCCGGCAAACGCTGCTGAGTTCGGTTTCACCGGCAAGGGTGGTGTCAACCAGAGCGGACACCCACAGGTCCGCCTGATGGCCCTGACCGAATGCGGCACCCACGCCCTGGTCGACGCGGCCTTCGACGCCGTGGCCAGGTTCAGCGAGCACAAGCTCGCCCGCCGGCTGCTGGCCTCCCTGCGAGGGGACATGCTGCTGCTGGCCGACCGCAACTTCGCCGGATACCAGCTGTGGGGCCTGGCCCGCGCCACCGGCGCCCACCTGGCCTGGCGGATCAAGAAGAACCTGGTCTTCGTGCCGCTGCGGGTGCTGTCCGACGGGTCCTACCTGTCCATCATGCGCACGCCCGCGGAGAACATCCGCCACGGTCAGGCCCGCGCGGCCGGACGCACCCTGACCGAGCCGCCCCGGGGACACCTGGTACGGATCATCGAGTACACCGTGACCATCCACCCACAGGCCGGCCCACCCCGCACCGAGACGTTCCGGCTGGTCACCAGCCTGCTGGACCACCGCCTCGCCCCGGCCCACCAGCTGGCGAGGGCATATCACCAGCGGTGGGAGATCGAAAACGGATTCGCGGAACTGAAGAACCGCCTGCGCGGCGCCGGATTCATCCTGCGCTCCAAGGCGCCCGAGCTGATCTACCAGGAGATCTACGCCCTTCTCACCGTCTACCAGGCACTATGCGCACTGCAGACGCGCGCGGCAGAACACGGCGGGACCGATCCTGACCGGATCTCCTTCACCGTCACGGTGCAGCTCGCCCGGCTGGCCGTCGCCGCCCAGGCCGCAGCCGACGTCACCACACTGGCCGCCGCCCGCCGCGAAGCCACCACAGAGCTCTTGGCCGCCCTCCTGCCGCCCCGGCGCAACCGGCAGTGCCAGCGCATCAAGAAGCCGTCCAAGAACACCTTCGAGGTCAGAAAACGGGACCAGACCCGCACTCCCAGTAACGTCCGCTACACACTCAAAGTCACCAAGCACCCCACCTGACCTGCACCGACGCGCTAACTCACCGGCATTGCAGGTCAAAGCCATTTTTCAAAGCGGGTAGCCAGAACGGTATGCCCAGCGGCATACTCGGAACCATGGCAGACACCAGCGTCAAGATCGACGACATCACCAGGGACAGGCTCAAGGCCCTGGCCGACGGGGCGGGCATGTCCATGAAGGACTACCTCGCCAAGGTGGCCGCGGAGAAGGAGCACGAGAAGCTCCTCGACTCCGCGACGGCCGCGTTCCGCCGCGTCATCGGCGAGCCCGGCATCCTGGACCGGTTCGACGCCGACTTCGGCGGGCTCCCGCCGGCGGCCACGCACGAGATTCAGCGGGCGGCCTGAACCTGTGAAATTGCTCGTCGACTACCGATGGCTTCTGGCCCGCCAGGAAGACATCCTCCGCACCGACCTCACCGTCAACGACCTGTCCGTACTCGTCGGCATGGCGGCCCGGCACCGGGTGAACACCCCGCGCCTGGATCAGACGGATCCGGATGCCTTCTGGCGGGCCGCCGTGTTCCTGGAGGAGTGCGTACTACTGCGCCCCCTCCCCGCCCGCAATGAGGCTTACGGGTACGGCGTCGCCATCGCGTACCTGCAGGCTTCTGGCGAATCCGTCGATACGACGTACGAGCCGTGGCGCGACCTGATCAACGACATCCGCGCCCTGCACGTGGACTCGTACGACATCGCCGATCGGCTGAGGTCCTGGCGCGCCTGACACGGCATCGGCGTCGGCGGCTATGCGGGCGAGGCCTCGTAAGCTGGAACTGATAGAGGCCACTCGGGAGCCTGCGGGCACCCAGCTCACGGGCCGCTTTTGCATAGCCCTTCCACATCGACTCGATCCGGGCGAAGGCGCCGTCCAGAACTGCAAGTAGAGCCCAAGCGGTCGACGACCGGGCAGGGGGACGCAAGTGGACAGCGAGGTACTCGTCGGTCTCATCACGGCCGGGTCCGCGCTTGTCGGTGCCGCCATCGGCGCCGCGGGCGCTGTCCTGGTGGCCCGCTATCAAGCTACGCGCAGAATGCGGCACTACGGGACCAGTGGCTTCGTGAACGCCGTCCTGACACCTGTGTCCCGCTACTGAAGTTTTCTCAGCGAAATGATCTCCGTAATGCGGCTTGAATAGCTTCGGGACGACTGGTCGTCGATCGGCACCCGCCTCTCTGCGAGGTAATTGGTCTGGACGCCGTGCCCGCCGTTGTCACTGCCGCCTCACCCACTGGGCCGCCTCCGGAGACGGCCGCAGCGGCCCTACGTGGCGGAGTGCGCGGTCTGTGTCGCCCGGTATCGCGACGGTGAGATCCCGTATCGGCTAGGAGCGTGGGTCGGTAACGAGCAAGCCGTCGAGGGTTGGTGGTCGGATCTCTGGCGGTCTTTGGTTTGTCGGCGGTGTCGGGGCGGGTGCGGGGTGTGGATGCTGTGGAGGGTGATGCTGCCGCCTGGGCGCTCAGGCTCGGGCGGCGGTCAGTCCGGGGGTTCCGACCTGCCCGAAGATCTTTCGCAGGTTGTGGCGTGCGGCGAGTAGCCGCCATTCGGCGCGGGCGCCTGCTTCGCCGCGTAGCAGGAGTCTGCGGCCGTCTTGGCAGGTCATGATCTGCCCGAAGACGGGTTCGACGATGGCTTTGCGTTGGGCGTAGGCGGCGCGTCCGGGTTTGGTGTGCAGTTTGCGGGCCATGCGCTCGCGCGCCGTGGCGTCGGCCGGGATGCGTCCGCGCGGGGCGGGGCTGACGCGTTCGTCGTGGGACAGGCGGCCGGTGGCCATGAAGGTGTCGGTGCCGTGTTCTTCCTTGCGTTCGGCTGCGGCCTGAAGGTTAGCCTCGGAGCAGTAGCCCGCGTCGAGGAGCGCCTGACGTGCGTGGATTCCGGTGTTCGCGGCGGATTGGTCGAGCATGCCGGTGTAGTTGAGTGCGTCGGCGGGGTTGGTCATGACGTCGGCGGCGGTGATGATCTGGTGCGCGTCGTCCACCACGGCCTGGGCGTTGTAGGCCTGGATGAACGCGCCGGCCCCGTTCTTCATGATGCGCGGTTCGGGGTCGGTGAAGTTGGCCTGCGCCTTGTCCTTCGGCCGCGCGGTTTCGGCCGCCAGGTCGCCGGCTTCGGCCACCGCCTCGGGTTCGTCGGTCCCGGCACGCTTTTGGCGTCGCCGCTCCTTGTCCTCGGCGTGCTTGCGGGCCTTCTCGGCGGCCTCGGCCTCGATCTGCGCGCGGGCGGTCTGCAACCTGGCCAGGCGCTTTTCCCTGCGGTCGAGTTCGGCGGGCAGGTCTGTGTCCTTGCCGTCGGGCCCGAACCGCTCGTCCTCGGCGGCATCGAGAGCCTCGGCATCGGCCAGCAGGCCGGCGGCCGCCGCCTCGAGGCCGGCGATCTCGGCTTCGAGGCCTTCTTCCTTCTCCACCAGCCGGTTGTAGCTCATCGCCTTGTGCTTGGAGGCGTTGGCCTGCAGTTTCGTGCCGTCGAGTGCGACCCGGCCCATCTTGACCATGCCCAGTCGCTGCGCCAGGCGCAGCGGCTGGGTGAAGATCCCGGCCAGGGCGTCCAGGTGCCGGGCCCTGAACCGGGATATCGACCGGTAGTCCGGCCCCGCCCCCGCGGCCAGATAGCGGAAGGCCACATCATCGGTGCACTTGCGCTCGATCGCCCGCGACGAGCGCACCCCGGTGGTGTACCCGTAGATCAGCAGCCGGACCATCAACCGCGGGTCATACGGCGGGAACCCGCGCTTCTCGGTGTAGGACGCCAGGGTCGGGCCCAGGTCGAGCACCTCGTCGACCAGTTCGGCCACGAATCGGGCCAGATGCCCCTCGGGCAGCCACTCATCCAGCGACGGCGGCAGCATCTGATCGGGGACGAACGCCCGGAAGGTCTTCTTCACCGCCACCGTCGGCGCGATCTCCGGCTTCACCACTGACGCCGGATCCACCTCGAACAGGCCATCCCCACCAGACATACCAGGATTCCCCCATATGGAAGATCACGAACAGGAGGCGGCGTCGGGCTCAATCGCCTGATCGACTGCCAAGATCCGCGGACAGCGCCGCGTAGATGTACTCGCTGCCCCAGCGATCCCCGTCGAGGTCGTTCTCGACCAAGTGCGCCTCCCGGCGCATCCCAAGGCGCTCACAGACCCGCACAGACCCGGTGTTCTCCACATCCAGCCGTGCGTAGAGCCGGTGCACGCCCAGCGTGTCGAAGGCAAACCCGGCCAGCGCCGCGGCCGCCTCGGTCGCGTAGCCGTGCCCCTCGTGACCTGGGTCGAGAGTCCAGCCGATCTCGGCCTGGGCGGCGCGGGCATCGGCCAGGCCGAGGCTCACCTCGCCAAGGACGCCGGGCTCATCGCGTCGGCAGACAGCGAGCACCAGCTTGTCCCCGTCGGCGCGCCAGGCCGTCTGCGCCGCGCGCTCGGCGGCAACCTGCTCGCTGCGCTCACGCGTGTGCGCCGGCCGGTATAAGTAGCGCGCCACGCTCGGCAGACTCTGGTAGGCGTACAGGTCGTCGGCGTCGCCGGGAGTGAACAGACGCAGCGACAACCGGGACGTGGTCAACGGCAGCAGCGAGGCGATGTCCATGCGGACCTCCGGGACGCGGATGTGGATCAAGTTGTGGACTGATTGTCACATCACGACTGCCCGGCAACCACGCCTTTTCAAGAGCAGCGCTCGGCAGCCGCACTTCACCACGAGGCGCGGCATTCCAGGAGTTGTTTACTGACCCACGCTCCTAGTGAAAGCCTGGCGCAGCGTCTCGGCCGAACTGAACCCGCACCGCTTGGCCACGCCTGCCAGCGGAAGCGCGGTTGACGCCAGTAGGTGAGCGGCCGCTTCGGTGCGGGCCTGGCGTATGAACCGGGCCGGAGGCTGCCCGAGGTGTTCCAGGAACAGCCGGGTGAGGTGGCGTGGGGTCACGCCCGCGCGGGCCGCCAATGCGGCCGCGTTCAAGTCGTGGTCCAGATGGCTCGTAATGTACTCGATGAGTTGTCGGACCATGTCGTTCTTGGGTGCCGGGGCGGTGGTGAACAGGCTCATCTGTGCCTGGTTTCCCGGTCGCTGCAGGTAGGTGACCAGGTCCCGCGCCACTTGGCGGGCCAGCTCGGCGCCGTGATCATCCTCGATGAAGGCGAGGGTGAGATCCAGGGCGCTGGTGATGCCGGCCGCCGTATAGACGTCCCCGTCGCGGATGTAGATGGGGCTGGAATCCACGGTGATCTTGGGGTGTTGTGCGGCGAGTTGGGATGCGTACCGCCAGTGCGTGGTGGCGCGGCGCCCGTCCAGTAGTCCGGTGGCGGCCAGGATGCCGGCCCCGGTACACACCGAGGCCACGCGTCGGCTTTCCTTGGCCAGGCGGCGGACGTGGCCAACGAGGCGCGGGTCTGCGGCCGCCCACTCGTGTCCCAGGCCGCCCGAGACGATCAACGTGTCGAGCGGACCGGTGAGTCGCTCAAGGGATTGCTGACTCTGCAATGTCAGGCCCGAACCACAAGATATTGGGTTGCCACCCGGACTGGCCACACTCACGCGGTAGGGGTGGGCGAGGTTACCGATCTGATTCGCCGTGGCCAGGCTCGTGGTCACGCAGGCGATGTCCAGCAACTCGGCCGTGTCGTAGCCGACGATCACGATCAGGCGTTCGTCCACGCGGCGACCCTATGCCGAAGAGACCCACACCCCAAGGTTCCAGACGTCTCGTAGGGCGCCGCCTTCTCGTGGAACCGGCCGGATCGACAGTGGAGCCATGACCGACACCATCGCTTTGGGAGGCCACCTGATGTTCGGCTCCGCTCAGGACGACAAGGCACCGGCCACGGCCGGCCGGGACGGTTCGGAGACTGTAACCTCCGGCGTCGTGGTGGTGCTCAAGCACCGCTGGCCCACGTACCTCGCTCTCGCGTTGGTGGTCGCCACATTCGCGGACGGCCTCCCGGCCCTGGAGTTCCTGGCGTGGCTCTTCGTCGTCATGCCGGTGTGTTACCTGATCTTCGGGGTGTTGCGCGGGGAGCTCCACGAGCCAGGCGTGCTCATGCTTCAGACGTCGGGGCTGCTCGGCTTCGGTGTCCTGGCCTTGGTGGCGCTGGCGGTGGATCACAGCCTCGGCTGGTACGTCCTGGCCGCAGGCTGGCTCGGTCACGCTGCCTGGGGCTTCGCCCACCACCGGACCAAGAACGTTGTGCCCCGGGCATGGGCGGAGTGGTGCTTCGTCGTCGACCTGCTCGGCGCTGCCGCGATGATCTTCATGTCGTAGCCGTGTTCCCTGGATCGAGCCATTGGCGTTCTCTCGGCGAGGCCGTAGCGTCGACGTCGTGCCGATGTTCTGAGCAGGATTGCTGTCACCGAAGGTGCATCGTTCTTGTCACCTTGAGATCGTTTGTGGTCTTGACCGTTGCTTTGATCATCAAGCGATCTCAGCAATCCCGAGGTTTCCACCGGAATGGTCCGTAACGGGTCATCAGAGCGCGAGTTGCGCGCCGGTGTCCTGTTGACGGTCTCCCGTTTCCTTCCCGGCCCGGGGGCTGGGGATCGCGCCACCTGCCCGCCCCGTCCCGGCCTTGCGGCGCGGGCGGGTGACGCGGGTCTTCCGGTCGGCTCCACGGGGCTTCGACTCCGCCTCGACGGCGTTGTCCAGGTCTCCGGCCACTCCGGTACCTGTGGTGCGGGCCGCGAGGGCGACCAGGTTGTGTCCGGCGTTGGCCTGGACGTTGTCAGCCCCGAGTGGCCCCACGACCGCGTCATCCTCTCCGCCGACGGCGGGTCCCACAAAGGCCCGGCGGGAGGGACGTGGTGGCACATCTTCCACTCCGCGTACTCAGAACTCCGCGCAGCCGGTTTCTCTCCCTCCGGCCTGACCCTGGCGGTCGCCACCAGCAGCGACCTCACCCTCTGGACGCGACCTGACCTCCACTTTGACGACTGAGCGGACGGCGGGACAGCAAGACAGTGGGACGGCGCCCATCCCGAGGCCGATCCACAGGTGTTGAGATTGCTCGCCCCCCAGTTCCGAGAGCCTGAGAGCGCATGAGTGCTTGCTTCGGGGCCACTGGGACGGCTACCCCTGGCGGAAGAATTCCTGCACGTCGGCAGCGACAGTCGTCAGCTCTTCGCCAGCGTCAATCACGGTCGTCACAGTGCACTCCCAGCCACTGGAGAAGACGTCGGCTCGCAGGGTCCAGCTCAGACACACGTGACCGCCCGAACCGAACGTCGCTGCCACGACCAGCTCGTTGTTGACCCAAGACCGCTCGCCCTCCCAACCGCGGAAGTCGCACGCAAGACCGTCGAGAAACTCGGTCAGGTATCCCGCACCGTCCCAGGCAGTCACGGTCACGGCCCCGATCCGTGCGCGCAGGCCGTCATCGACAGCCTCCACGGCGAATACGACCTCGAACTCATCTGTCCGCGACCAGTCGAACAACCGGATAGAGGGCGCTTGCGACCCCGCCCCCCGAACGACGAGCTCGACCCGCCCAGGAACCACCTCGATCAGACTCACCCACTGAGGATAAGGAGGCCAACACGGCCCGGTCATCGCCATTACGACGCGGTGCTACGTCCCGTCGACGTTGGGGGCTCCACCCCCAGATCCCTGCCAGGAGCGTCACGGTCAGTAGTGATTCCGGAGCCAGATTGATCAACTGGCGACAGTTGAATACGCGAGCCCACCAGTATCAACCCCCGAGAGGCCCGCGAGTTCGCGGAAACTGAAGGTTCTTCAGCCTGAACCCGAGGGTGGATTGCCCTGATTCTGGTGGGTGACCCCGTGGGTTCGCGGTCGACTCACGGGGATGTCTCGGTGGCCTGCTCCAGCAGGGCCCGTGCGGAGTCCGCGGACTGGAACGCGTGGCCCGGTGCCGGGTCGGTGGCCGCATAGCATGGGGCCATGGACGAGATCGGCGGTGTCGAGGTCGTGGCCTTCGCGGACGGCGAGGCGTTCGACGGCTGGTTGGCGGCTCACCACGCACGGCACGACGGCGTGTGGGTCAAGGTCGCCAAGAAGGGCTCCGGGATCGCGTCCGTGACAGCCGACGAACTGGTCGACGCAGGGCTGTGCTGGGGCTGGATCTCGGGTCAGCGCCGGTCGCTCGACGCTTCGTACTACCTGCAGAAGTATGTGCCGCGGCGCCCCAACAGCCTGTGGTCGCAAGTCAACGTCGACAAGGTCGCCGCGCTGGCGGCCGCGGGCCGGATGCGCGAGCCGGGCTTGGCGGAAGTACGCAAGGCGCAGGCGGACGGACGTTGGGCCGCCGCATACGCGCCGCAGTCGACGGCCGCAGTGCCCGACGAACTGGCGGCGGCGCTGGCGGCGGATACCCGGGCGACAAAAGCTTTCGGGGCACTCGACAAGACCGCGAAGTACTTGGTACTTCTGCCCTTGCTCCAAGCCCGAACTCCCGAGGGGCGCCAAGCCGCAGTGGAGCGCGCGGTGCGGGCGTTGGCCGCCGACGGGTAGGCGCGGTGTCAGAGGCTCAGGCCGCTCAGGCGGTTCCGCCAGCGGCGTCGAGGCCCCGAGGGCGTCCGACGGGAAGCCGGCCGCAATGCAGGCGTCGCAGTACGCCCGCCACTGGGGGGCGGCCCGGAGCGGGGTCTCTCGTACGCTTCGCTTTCTCGACCGGATGGACAAGCTGGTTGGCATGTCTGTTGCCGGGACCGTCGTCAAGTGGGGACGGGCCTCCCACGGAGCTCAAGCAGTTGGCCGCTGCGGTGATGAGAACAGCCCCGAACGTCCCCTTCATCGACCCCACGCGACGTAGTGTCTCTGGAGCCTGACGGGTCTGAGCGGCATCGGCTAGGCCTTGCTGGTCAGCGCCTGGGAAGGCCAACCGGCCGCCGCTCGGCGCATCACGTAGCACCTTCCCGAGGTACGCGTCGGCGTCGGCCGGCTCCATGTCCCACAGCGGCCGGCTGAACCAGGTCCTGATCTGGTCCAGGTGTCCGACGTCTCCGCGGATCGTGCTGTCCGCCAGACCTGCGGAAGTGCGGGCGAGGACGAACCCGGACCACGCATCGGTCTCGAACTGCTCCAGCTCTTCCGCCGATACGGACGCCCAGTGCTCGCGCTAGGTGTTCTGACCACGGAGGTTGGTGACGGATCCCACGGCTTGGGGATCTTGAACGAGTGAGGGCCTTCCGGGTTCGGTGTGGATTGCGACATCTCCACCGAACGATCAGAAGGCCCTCATGCCCCACCGTAATGCACCCTTGACCGAGACCGGACGTCTGCGTCTGGCCCGCTGCGTCGTCGAGGACGGCTGGCCGCTGCGGCGGGCCGCCGAACGCTTCCAGGTCTCGCCCACGACGGCCCAGCGGTGGGCCGCCCGTTACCGCGAGCTCGGCGAGGCCGGTATGGCCGACCTCTCCTCACGGCCGCACCACAGCCCGCGTCGGACCCCGACCCGCACCGAGCGGCGGATCATCAAAGTCCGGCTTCTGCGCCGCTGGGGACCGGCCCGTATCGCCTACCTGCTACGGCTGAATCCCGCGACCGTGCACCGTGTTCTCACCCGGTACGGCCTCGCCCGCCTGGCCCACCTGGACCGCGCCACCGGCCGGGTGATCCGCCGCTACGAACACGTCGCTCCCGGCGACCTCGTGCACGTCGACATCAAGAAACTCGGCAACATCCCCGACGGCGGCGGCCACAAGGTCCTCGGCCGGGCCGAGGGCCGAAAGAACCGGGCGAACGCCGGCATGAGCTTCCTGCACAACGCCGTCGACGACCACTCCCGACTCGCCTACAGCGAGATCCTCACCGACGAGAAGAAGGAAACCGCCGTCGGATTCTGGCAGCGAGCCCAGACCTTCTTCACCGCTGCCGGCATCACCGTCCAGCGGGTTCTCACTGACAACGGGTCCTGCTACCGGTCACACCTTTGGCGCAACTCCCTTGCCGAACAAGGCATTTCACACAAGCGCACTCGGCCCTACAGGCCCCAGACCAACGGGAAGGTGGAGCGGTTCAACCGCACTCTCCTCGACGAATGGGCCTACGCAAAGCTCTACCGCACCGAGAGCGAACGACGCGAGGCCTACCCCGCCTGGCTGCACACCTACAATCACCACCGCGGACACACCGCGCTCAAGGGCCAACCACCCGCCAGCCGCGTCCCCAACCTCACGGGTCAGTACAGCTAGGCCCCGTACGACTGCCGGCGCCGTAGACCCGAGCCTCCTCGCCTTCATCCCGACTTCGGATCGGTCGGACGGGATGAGAGCGCTTCAGGAGTCCCGAAGTTACGTCACCTGGCGACAGGCCACGCGATGGAGGAAGAACCCGCTGGCCACGGGCACAGGGACTCAGCAGGGCTCAGGGGAACTCACGGGATGTCGCACACTCGTGGCGGACCTCGGCGGCGAGCATCCTCACGGCCGCTCGGCGCCCTACAGCTTTCAGCGTGCGTACTCCGCGGGGTCGACACCGGAGGCCGGCCGGGCCGTACCGGCGAGCTATGTGCTCAGTGGGCTCGCCCGACCCCAGGTAGAGGTCACCGGAGCCTTGGTAGGGCGGCGCCCCGGCACCTCACCCCGCGGTGCCCGGAACGCCACAGGACCCCCTAATTCTGCGGTGCGGGGAACGCCACCGGGCTCCGCTCCCCCGCCCTGTTCACCGCTCGTACGCCGAAGAAGACGTTGTCCTTGGAGAGATCGATCTCGTACGTCGTCACGTCAGCCACGGGGATGACATGCGTCCACTCGGGAGCGGTCGTCTCACGCCACACGATCTCGTAGCCCGCGAGGTCCGGCTCGGCACCGCGGGTCCACAGGAGCTGTGTGGAATTGGTCAGCGTGGACGTGACGACCTTCGCGTCGCGTGGCGTCCCCGGTGCCTGGGCCAGCGTCCACAGGGCCGCCGCGTTGACCTTCGCGACCCGTGCCACGAAGGGGAAGTCGCAGAACTCCGGCAGGTCGCCGAACTGCTTGCCGTCCGCGTCGACGCGCACATCCTGGTGCTGGTGGGCGAAGTCCTCGGCCGGTTCGGTGAAACGCGCGGCCGGGTAGGCGCGTTCGAGGAACGGGACATGGTCGCCGCCCCGGCGGTAGCGATCGCGGCGGTAGACGACGCGGACGTGCATGCCGGTCGCGTCGTGCTCGGCGACGTCGCGGACGAAACGGGCCAGCTGGCGGGACGGGGAGTCGTTCTCGCCGCCCACCGAGCGGCGCGTCGCCGCCTGTTCGGGGGTCTCCGAACTGGGCACGCCCTCCGCGAACAGACGGATGGTGTACGGGTCCCGGCTGCCGTCGTCGGCCGTGCTGCTGCCCACGATGTCGTTCGTGAACATCCCCTGGATGTCCGCGCCGGCCGACTTGAACTGCTCCGCCATGTGCGTGGCTCCGTACAGCCCCTGCTCCTCCCCTGCCACCGCCGCGAACACGATCGTCGACGCCGGGCGCCGGCGTGCCATCACCCGCGCGAGCTCCATCGCCACGGCGACCCCCGACGCGTCGTCGTCCGCGCCCGGCGCGTCCGAGGTGGCGTCCATGACGTCCGTGACCCGCGAGTCGTAGTGGCCCGAGACGACGTACACGCGCTCCGGCGTGACCGAGCCCCGCAGCGTTGCGATGACGTTGGTGATGCGGGTCGTGGTCGGGATGCGGGTCGCCGGTTCCTGGACGTACGACTGGAGCTCCACCGACATCCGGCCGCCCGACTCAACAGCGTACGTGCGGAGTTCGGCCGCGATCCAGTCGCGCGCCGCGCCGATTCCTCGCACCGGGTCGTCCTGCGCCGAGAGCGTGTGCCGCGTACCGAACGAGACCAGCTTGCGGACGGTGGCCTCGATCCGGTCGTGGTCGATCTCCTTGATCAGGGAACGCAGTTCGCGGGAGGGCGACTGGGCCGTCGCGGGCGGGCGCGCTCCGCACCCCGACGCCTCCGACGCCTCGGCCGGGCGTCCCACCGCCGCGACCCCCGCACCCGCTGCCGTTGCGGTCAGGACCGTTCTCCTGCTGGGGCACATCTGTCCTCCTGGGATGGACGCGAACCATGGATGCCGGACCACAACAATGGTTGTGTATGCAACCACTCGCGGCAAGAGTGCGTGCGGGTGCGCAAGAGAGCCCTGTTGCGTGCCACGCCAGCGTTAGCCGCCCTCCGTGTGCGTCACCGCCCGGCTCGACTGCTTGCTCTCGGCGCAGGCGGCCGTCCGGGAGGAGGAGGGTGACCTCGGAGGCGGCGCCTGGTGAGCAGGAGGAGACCGGCTTGCCGACGGTGAGGGGAGGGGCCAATCTCCAGGGACCGTTGGCGGACGGGGTCGTGGCGAGCTTGGCCTCGAAGACGCAATGTTGTTGACGCCTTCTTCGTCCCGGAGTCCTGTTGCCTCAGGACCAGGTCGAGCGGGGCCAGATGCAGTGAAGGCCCGGTACCCACCGGGCCTTCACGTTTGAGTAGCGGGGACAGGATTTGAACCTGCGACCTCTGGGTTATGAGCCCAGCGAGCTACCGAGCTGCTCCACCCCGCGTCGGTACGGTGAACTCTACGACGCCGACCCCGGCTCGGTCGAATCGACGTCAGAAGCGCTTCTGGAGCCAGATCGCGCGGCGCTGGCAGCCGGAGAACCGGCACCGCAACAGAGCCCGCGCACGAAGTGGCTTGCGGCGGGACGCCTGCGCAGACGGGACACGCGCAGGTCACCTTTCGGGCAGGGATTCGCCGTGTTCATGACCAGGTCCTTGAGTTCAGGGCACGTCAATTGGGAATTACTGCGAAGGTGTGCGCCCGGTTGTTCAGGCTCTCGCCGCCGGGCAGTTGCGCCGGCGACGAGAGCCTGCTGGTTGCTGGTCCTGCGTGGGCGTGACTTCTGCCGAGCGGCAGGGACGGTCAGGAGCCAGCCTTGCGCTTGTTGTAGACGTCGAACCCGACCGCGGCAAGCAGGACAAATCCCTTGATGACCTGCTGGTAGTCGGTTCCGATGCCCACCAGCGACATCCCGTTGTTGAGTACACCGAGCACCAGGCCGCCGATGATCGCGCCGAACACGGTGCCGACGCCTCCGCTCATCGAGGCGCCGCCGATGAACGCGGCGGCGATGGCCTCCAGTTCGAAGTTGGTCCCGGCCTGAGGGACGCCTGCATTGAGGCGGGCTGCGTAGACGATGCCGGCGAGGGCGGCAAGCACCCCCATGTTCACGAAGACCAGGAAGGTGACGCGCTGGTCCTTCACCCCCGACAGCTTCGCTGCTGCCCGGTTGCCGCCGAGCGCGTACACATGGCGTCCGACGATCGCGTTGCGCATGACGTATCCGAAGCCCAAGAGCAGTACGGCGAGCAGGAGCAGGACGACCGGGACGCCGCGGTAGCTGGCCAGGGTCATCGTGAAGGCGAGGACTGCCGCGCCCATGGCCACGCACTTGGCGAGGAAGAGGTTCCTGGGCAGGACGTCGAGTCCGTACCGCTGTTGCCGCCGCCGGTCGCGGACTTCCTGGATCAGGGCGAAGGCCAGGAGCCCGAGGCCCATGAGGAGGGTGAGATTGTGATAGTTGGTCTGCGGACCGACCTCCGGGAGGTAGCCGGTGGATATCTTCTGGAAGCCTTCGGGGAACGGGCCGAGCGAGCGGCTGCCGAGGAGGATCTGGGTGCCGCCGCGGAAGAGCAGCATCCCGGCCAGCGTGACGATGAATGACGGGATGCCGACGTACGCGATCCAGAAGCCCTGCCACGCTCCGGCGACCGCTCCGACGACGAGGGCGAGGACCAGGGCGAGGACCCATGGCACATCCTGCTCGACCATCATCACGGCGCAGGCGGCGGAGACGAAGGCGGCCAGTGAGCCGACCGACAGATCGATGTGGCCGGCGATGATGACGATCATCATGCCGATGGCGAGGACGAGGATGTAACTGTTCTGGAGCACCAGATTGGTGACGTTGTTCGGCTTGAGCAGGACGCCGTCGGTCCATATCTCGAAGAGCACGACGATCAGTCCGAGGGCGATGAGCATCCCGTACTGGCGCATGTTGCGGCGGGCCGCGTCCAGGAGGAGGGTGCCGGTGGTCGCGGGCACTGCCGCTGTGGCCGGCATCGGGCGCTGCGGGGTCTCGGTGGGGGCCTGGGACATTTCCTGCTACCTCTTGTCGCTGGTCATATGGCGCATCAGGACCTCCTGGGTGGCCTCGGCGCGCGGGACTTCGCCGGTGATCCGGCCGGCCGACATGGTGTAGATGCGGTCGCACATGCCGAGGAGTTCGGGCAGTTCGGAGGAGATCAGCACGACTGCTCTGCCGTCGGCGGCGAGCCGGTCGATGACGGTGTAGATCTCGTACTTGGCGCCTACATCGATGCCGCGGGTGGGTTCGTCGAGGATCAGCACATCGGGTCCGGCGAAGATCCACTTGCTGAGGACGACCTTCTGCTGGTTGCCGCCGGAGAGCCGGCCGACCTGCTCGAAGACGGTCGGGGCCTTGATGTTCATGGATTTCCGGTACGACTCCGCGACCCGGGTCTCCTCGTGCTCGTCGACGACGCCGCGCCGCGCCACCTTGTCCAGGGCGCTGAGGGTGATGTTGCGGCCGATGGTGTCGATGGTGTTGAGGCCGTACTGCTTGCGGTCCTCGGTGACGTAGGCGATGCCGTGCCGGACAGCCTCCGGGACGGTGCGGGTACGGATCTCCTTGCCGTCCTTGAAGACCTTGCCGCTGATGTTGTGGCCGTAGCTGCGTCCGAAGACGCTCATCGCCAGTTCGGTGCGTCCCGCGCCCATCAGACCGGCGATGCCCACGATCTCGCCCCGCCGGGCCTCGACGTGGGCCTGGTCGACGACCTTGCGGTGCTGGTCGATGGGGTGGTGCACGGTCCAGTCGCGGATCTCCAGGGCAGGGTGGGTGCCCGGATCGCCCTCGTACCTGGTCCGTTCGGGGAAGCGGTGGTCGAGGTCGCGTCCGACCATGAGGCGGATGATGCGGTCCTCGGTGGTCGCCTCGGCGTGCACGTCGAGGGTCTCGACGGTGCGGCCGTCGCGGATGACGGTGACCGAGTCGGCGACCGCCGCGATCTCGCCCAGCTTGTGCGAGATGATGATCGAGGAGATCCCTTGCCCTTTCAGCTCCTTGATGAGGCTGATGAGCTGGGCGCTGTCCTCGTCGTTGAGTGCGGCGGTCGGTTCGTCGAGGATCAGCAGTTCGACCTTCTTGGCGAGGGCCTTGGCGATCTCGACGAGCTGCTGTTTGCCGACTCCGATGTCCGCGACCCTGGTCTGCGGGTGCTCACGCAGCCCGACTCGTTCCAGGAGGGCGGCGGCGTGCCGCAGTGTCTCGTTCCAGCTGATGAAGCCGTGGTTGGCGTGTTCATTGCCGAGGAAGATGTTCTCCGCGATGGAGAGGTACGGCACCAGGGCGAGTTCCTGGTGGATGATCACGATCCCGCGTGCCTCACTGGCGCGGATGTCCTTGAACGCACAGCGCTCGCCGCGGAATCGGATCTCGCCCTCGTAGCTCCCGTGCGGATGCACTCCGCTGAGAACCTTCATCAGGGTCGACTTACCGGCGCCGTTCTCCCCGCAGAGGGCGTGTACTTCGCCCTCCGCGACGGTCAGGGAGACGTCCGAGAGCGCCTTGACGCCGGGGAAGGTCTTGACGATGGACCGCATTTCGAGGACCGGCACGGTCATCGGAGGTCGCTCTCCTTGATGTAACCCGAATCGACCAGCTCGGCCTGGTAGTTGGTCTTGTCGACGCTGACCGGGTCCAGGAGGAAGGACGGCACGACGCGCTTCTCGTTGTTGTACGTCGTGGTGTCGTTGACCTCGGGCTTCTTGTCGTGGAGTACGGCGTCGGCCATCTGGACCGCCTGCTTGGCCAGGGCCCGGGTGTCCTTGTACACGGTCTGGGTCTGCTGTCCCGCAATGATCGACTTCACGGACGCGACCTCGGCGTCCTGGCCGGTGACGACCGGGTAGGGCTTCGACTTGGTGCCGTAGCCGTCCGACTTGAGCGCCGAGATGATGCCGATGGAGATGCCGTCGTACGGGGAGAGCACGGCGTCCACTTCGGCCGACGAGTAGGCGCTGGTCAGCAGGTCGTCCATGCGCTTCTGTGCCGTGCCGCCGTCCCAGCGCAGGGTGGTGATCTGGTCCAGCTTCGTCTGCTTGCTGCGGACCACGAGCTGCTTCTTGTCGATGTACGGCTTGAGGGTCTTCCAGGCGCCCTGGAAGAAGTAGCGCGTGTTGTTGTCGTCCGGCGACCCCGCGAACAGCTCGATGTTGAAGGGCCCCTTCTCGGATCCGGACTTCAGGCCGAGCTTGTCGACGAGGTAACCGGCCTGGAGTTCGCCGACCTTTTCGTTGTCGAAGGAGGCGTAGTAGTCGACGTCCGGGCTGCCGAGGATGAGCCGGTCGTAGGAGATGACCTTGATGTTCTGCTCCCCCGCCTGCCGAAGGACATCGCTCAGCGCCCGGCCGTCGATCGCCGCAATCACCAGGACGTCCACACCCTTGGTGATCATGTTCTCGATCTGGGAGACCTGCTGGTCGACGTCGTCCTCGCCGTACTGCAGATCGGTCTTGTAGCCGAGCTTCTTGAACTCGGCGACCATGTTGCGGCCGTCGGCTATCCAGCGCTCAGACGACTTGGTCGGCATGGCGATACCGATGGTGGAGCCCTTACCACCCGCCTTCTCCTCCTTGCTGCCGCCGGCGCCGCTCTGCCCGCAGGCGGCAAGTGAGAGGGACAGCGCAACGGCTGTCAGGGCGGCTGCTGCAGTACGCGTACGGGTCGTGCGCATGATCGGTCCTCCGGAGTACGAGGGAAACGGCGGAAGTTGGCCCGACAAGGAGGTGACCCCATCGAGCGTTCGATATATCGGACAAGGTTCGAATCGCTGAGCGTGCCCATTCGTGACTGCCGGACGATCAGCCGATTCCCCTGAGCGGCAAGGTGGTTGCTCCTGGGGCTCGCGTAACTCCTATAGCTCCTAGGGTGTTCGATATTTCGTCACCCGTTCGAAATTCTGGCGTGACCGTAGTGAGGGGTCGGGGAGAGTGTCAATGGTTCGCGCACGCGCGACTGGGACAAGCAGGTCACCGGAGCGGGTTTCGGCCGTTCCGAGGCCGGCTCACATCGCTCCGGCACGAGTGCCGGCGCCGGGCCGGGGGAACTCCTCGTACTGCCTGAGAGCCTATGCTGTCGTCAGGCGATCACGGCCGCCCGGAACTTCAACTGCCGCCTCTGACAAGGCGGCGGACCATGCCGCACCTCTGCTCGGGAGCCATCACCATGACGCCCTCCGCCGACGACGCCTCCTCCTGGACGAGGCTGTGGGCCGGCTCCCCGCACATCCCGCACGCGCCCCTCGACGACGAGACACGGCGGCACGCGGATCTCCCCGCAACGCTGCTGCCCGCCCCCGTCGGCATGCATCACCCGGCGATCTTCGAACCTGCCTTGAAACAGTTCGCCAACGCTTACCGGGCCGGGGAGCCGGACTTCGAGGATGCCGCGACGGGCCGGGCCTGGCACCGAGCGCGGCGGACCGTGCTCGATACGGTGCTAGCGGCCGTCGCGGAGGGTCCCTGGGCCCGCCATCTGGTGCTGCGCGGCAGCGTGTTGATGGCGACCTGGTTCGGGGACGCGGCCCGCGATCCGGGCGACCTGGACTTCCTCGTCGTACCTCGGGACTGGGCCATGGACGGACCCCGGACCTCGGGTCTGTTCGACACGATCGCCCGGGATGCCGCGGCAGCCGCGCGCGGCGCCGTCCGGATCGACGCGGCCGCAATGGTGACCGAGAACATCTGGACGTACGACCGGGTTCCGGGCCGCCGCATGCTGCTGCCGTGGACTGCGTCGGGGATTCCCGGTGGCACCGTACAGCTGGATGTGGTGTTCAACGAGATCCTGCCGGCCCCGGCCGAACTCACCGGGCTCCGGCCGCTGGGTGACGGTCCCGGCTGCCGGGTGCCGGCCGTCTCCCCCGCTCTGTCGCTGGCCTGGAAGCTGCTGTGGTTGGTCACCGACGCCTATCCGCAGGGCAAGGACCTGTACGACGCGGTCCTGCTGGCGGAACACACTCCGCCGTCCTTCGAACTGGTACGGGACGCCTTCGTGCTCAGCGGCGCGGAGGGGGTGCGGCCGGCCGGTGCCTGGTGGCTCGACGAACTGGACGTGGAGACCGGTTGGCGTCACTTCACAGCCGAACACCCCTGGGTCACCGAGGATGCGGCAAGCTGTCGGGGGCGCCTCGCGCGCGCCCTCGGACCGCTCCTGGAGACGGCGGAGCGACCGGGAGAGGACGGCTACGGCCGGTGGGCCCGGTGGCTGCAGCCACTGGTGGAGTCCACCCGCGCAACGGCCGCCGACCACCCTGAGTCCGCCCTCGGGCATCTCTGCGAGGGCGGCAGGGACGGACTGACGGCTGCGACCGTGATCGTTCGCGAGATCGTGGGACGTGAGCGCATCTCCCCGGAGGATGCACTCGCCGCTGTTCTGACGGACGGGGGCACCTGGCGCTACTGGCGGGGGAACCCGGACGCCTGCCGCCAGGCCCTCGACGAGTTGCGATGACGGCGGTCCGATCCACTGCGCGTCGGCGACTCCGTCTCGAGTCACCCGACCGAAGAGCCGACAGCTGAAGCACCGGCCGTCAAGGAGCCGGCGGTCAAGGGGCCGACAGTCTCACCCGGGTCTGAGCCCTGCTCCGAAACGGCGGAGTACGTCTTTCCGGCGCCTTCCTCTCCTTCGAGGAGGATCAGGGGCCACGGGACGACGCCGGTGGGATTGCGGATTTTGAGCTTGATGGCCATCGGGACTGCTCCAAGAGGTGATTGGTCTCATGCGG
This sequence comes from Streptomyces sp. NBC_00154, assembly GCF_026342835.1. Lineage (GTDB taxonomy): Bacteria > Actinomycetota > Actinomycetes > Streptomycetales > Streptomycetaceae > Streptomyces. The sequence goes on along the minus strand of NZ_JAPEMI010000002.1, from coordinate 1,284,736 downwards.
CGCGCAGGGCCCAGGGCTCAAACAGCGGCGCCCGTCGGGGTGCCGTTCGATCAGGAGCCGCGCGTACCGGCTGCGGAAGTTGTTGTTGAGCCGGAAGGCGTCGCCTTGGGCGGCGTGTCCGTAGCGCCAGCGCAGGAGCTCGAACAGCGTCCCGATGCCGACGCGGGTGAAGCCCTTGGCGGCGCAGTCCGTGGTCAGTGCCTGCAGGTGCCGCAGCGCCCACGAGTTGAGAGCGTGGAACGCCTCGAACCGCGCCTCGATGGACTGCCCACGGTGGATAGCGGGCTGATGGACGGGCTGGATGTCGTTCAGGCCGGGCAGTTGCTGCAGGTCGATGGGCACGACAGCCCGAAAGGTGCTCACGCTCGAATGGTGTGGCACACCTTTACGGATGGGTGCTCGGTGATCAACCAGCGGCCACTACCTCCGGGGTCACTCCTCGGCGGTCCGACACGTCGGCGAACGGCCCGACGCGTCCCACAACATCGACCGCAAGGGCGAGACCGTGTGGACTGCGGGGCGTGAGTCACGCGTCCCAGCCACCCCGTAGGCGGTCTGGACGGAGGAGACAACCCAGCAGCCAGTCGGGCTCTACCTCCAAGCCCGGTCCTTAGGACCGGGTCAAGTTGACAGCATGATGAGCAGACGCGTCTCCGGCTTGAGCTTCCTATTCACCGAACGACTCTGCACGTACACCTCCAACTTGGGGTTGTTCCCCGCCTTCACGGAGACGGTCCCCTGGACATCCGTACCGAACAATAGGCTGCGAGCCGCGTCGCCCGTATAGGCGCGGTCGGTGTCCTTCTCGACCACGATGACTTCCTTGTTCTGCTGAACCTGAGCCCGGGCGCCCAGCTGGTAGTAACACGAACCACGTTCGTACGTCACGCCCGGATGCGAGTTGACGAAGGGGCGAATCTCGACCTCCTTGTCGATCTTCAGGAGCCGGTACTTGTCAGCCGGAATCGGTTCGAGGTTCGCCCGCACCGCGTCAACCGATATGTCCTGGCCGACGGCGAACAGGTTCTTAGCTTGTTCTTTATCTACCGGTGTCCCGTGCCAACGAACCTTCAGCGATTGCCATCGAAGTTTGATCACCCGTAGGTTCGTTCCATCGAAGATTGAGCGATACAGGTGCAGGGGACAGAGCGGTGGACGAAGACCAGTGGCTGCTGCGTCATGGCCTGCATCCGGATGGCTGCAGCCTTGACGAGGTACGGGTGCTTCTGGGTGAGCAGACCCGGCTCGAACGCGAAGGTCAGGGGCACGGCGACACACTTCTGATGAAGCTCTGCTGCGTCCAGTTGTTCCACGCCGCTGTTCCCAACGACGTCCTCCTGGTCTGGAACGCCAAAACGGCCAGCTGGGACGCCGACCGTTCAATCGACATCCAGCTCCTGTGCGGTGGCGGGCTGGAATGGACCAAGGCGTACCTTGCGGCGCAATCGACGCAGGAGGGCCAAGCGGCATTGGCACGTCTGCTGTACTGCGACGAAGCGGGGGACTTCGACGGCTTCTCGCCGGCTGAGCAGTCTGCCGCGTACGCCATGTACTACTCGTGATCCACGGCCCGCTGAGCCGAACGACCTTCGCAGACAAACAGTCAAGAATGAGTGGCGTGGGACATCTGGCCTCGAATGGCGTCTCGAACGGGGTCGCTCACCTGGGGATTCTCCGGACGTGAGGGCGGCCTTCGTCTGATCATGTGCTCCGACCAAGGTGCACGTGATCAAGACGAAGGCCGTGAGGGTGAGTCTGCTGCCTGATGCTGTGCGGAGGGAAGCGTTCGCGGAGGCGTCACGCTTCCGGGGCGAGTTCCACGAGTGTCTGACCGCCCGGCGCGATGAGTTGCTCGAGCTGGTGGACGCGGTGCTGTGTGCGGACGGTGCGGTGAAGTCACCGGTGGACCTGACGCTGCTGCCCGAGCATCGTCGTGGGCACGGAGCGATGTACGGCGGCCTGAACCACGGCCGGATCGACACCGAACGGTTGCGGACCGCGCTGGCCGGGCTGCCACTGCCGCGTTTCGACGGCGGACGCCTGGTCCTTGCCGTCGATGTGTCGCCGTGGCTTCGGTCGGACGCGCCGTGCTCGGCGGAGCGACTGTTCTGCCACGTCTACGGCCGCGCGAAGAGCGCCTCGCAGTTCATTCCGGGCTGACCCTACTCCTTCGTCGCCGTGCTGGAGCCGGGCGCCACGTCATGGACAGCGATCCTGGACGCGGTCCGGCTCGGCCCGGTCGACGACGCGACCGCGACCACTGCCGCCCAGCTCCGGGGAGTCGTTGAACGGCTCATCACCGCGGGCCAGTGGAAACCCGGCGATCCGGCCATCGTGATCGTCAACGATGCCGGCTACGACGTCACCCGCCTGGCCTGGGTCCTGCGTGACCTGCCGGTCGATCTGGTCGGCCGCGTCCGCTCCGACCGCGTGATGCGCCTGCCGAAACCACCGCGGACGCACGGCGTCAACGGCCGGCTTCCCAAGCACGGCCCGGAGTTCCACTTCACCAAGCCGGAGACCTGGCCCGAACCCGCGATCACCACCGCCACCGACACCAGCAATTACGGCAAGGCCGAGACCCGGGCATGGGACCGGGTCCACCCCCGGCTCACCCACCGCGCGGCCTGGCTCGACCACGAAGGCGAACTGCCCTTGGTCGAGGGAACGCTGGTCCGGCTGAAGGTCGAGCATCTGTCGAAGGACCGGGACGCGCCACCGGTGTGGCTGTGGTCCTCAAAAACCGGCGCCACCCCGGACGACGTCGACCGATGCTGGCAGGTCTACCTGCGCAGATTCGACCTTGAGCACACATTCAGGTTCGCAAAACAGACCCTCGGCTGGACCACCCCGAAACTCCGCACCCCTGAGGCCGCGGACCGCTGGACCTGGATTCTGATCGTCGCCACGGCCGGCCCGGGCCGTGGTCGGCCGGGGTCGGCACCCGCAGCGCCCTCTTCAGCCGGGGCACCATCGTGAAGCGGCGGGTGTGGTAAACGGAGGCGACCGCCCCGCCCCGCGAGCGGCACGGCGAGCCGGGCTGCGCGTCATACTTCGCACACGCGTGCTGTTCGACGTCGTCGGCATCCGACCGGTCGACTGGGGAAGGGCGTTGAGGGCCTGTCATGGGCCCGGATTTTCGCACAATGCAAGTCTCAGAAGGGGGTCCGTTGCGCTTTTACGTGAGAACGGGTTCTGAGAACTGATCCGGGTTCCGGAGGATTCTCCCCGCCTTTGAATGATCTTGCTCGGACAAAGGACCGTTTGTGCGAGTCCCTGGCCGCCTATAGTGATCATTCGTTCGAAGGGTGAGGGGGAGCATGATCGACGTCGACGGGTATCTGGCCGTGCTGGGGGTGGCCCGACCGACAGCTCCGACCGCCGAGGCGTTGTGGGCGCTGCACCGTGCGCAGGTGGAACGGGTCGCGTACGAGACCCTCGACAACCAGCTCGAACGCCCGACGGGCATCAGCGCCGAGGAATCCGTGGCCCGGATCTCCTGCGCGGGCGCGGCGGCTACTGCTTCCACCTCAACGGGGCCTTCGCCGCGCTGCTGACGGCCCTCGGCTACGACGTGCCCCTGCACCGGGCCGGGGTGCAGGACGAGGTCGAGGACCCCGCGGGCCCAGGCGGTGACCATCTCGCACTCACCGTGGGGCTCGACGGCGAGCGGTGGCTGGTCGACACTGGCCTCGCCGGCGGCATGCACGAGCCGCTGCCGCTGCGCGAAGGCACTTACGCCCAGGGGCCGTTCACCTATGCCATGGCCCCGTCGGCGGTGGTTCCCGGCGGCTGGCGGTTCACCCACGATCCCCGGGGCGCCTTCACGGCGATGGTCTTCGCGCCCGAGCCCGTGGAGCAGTCCTCCTTCGCCGCGGAGCACCACCGGCTGTCTTCTTCCCCCGAGTCCGGATTCGTCAGGGTTCTCCAGGTCCAGCTCCGCGACGCCAAGGACGTGGACATGCTGCGCGGCTGCGTGCTGCGCAGGATCGACGCCGAGGGCACGCACGAGCGGATCATCGACACGGCCGCCGAGTGGTACGACGCACTGGCCGATGTGTTCCATCTGAACCTGGCCGATGTCGACGCCTCCGCGCGGGCCTGGCTGTGGCACCGCGTCCGCGCCGAACACCGGGAGTGGGAGGCTGCGAGCCAGCGTGTAACCACGCTCTGACGGCAGGTGCGGGACGAGCGGGACAAACTCGCCGTCTCCGACTGAGCATCACGCATCTGGACTGGGAGCCATCTGGGAGGGAACCCGCTCCCATAGCCCCTTCGGGACCGCTTGAGAGCGCCGTGAGTCAGCGCACTGACCAGGGAAAACGCTCTCCGCGCTGGCCGGATCAGCCGCCGAACCTCATTCGGGGCGAAGCGGTCATGGGTTCGAATACCGCCACCCCGACAGGAGAAGAACGTTCATGCTGCTTGGCCTGTTCTACCCGCCGCGGAAGACCGTCGACTCCGTGCAGGACGGACTCATCGCCACCTGACACGGCGGGGCCGCCGACACCGGCTGGAAGACTCATGACGATCTTGGGCTTCAGCCCTGCGAGTTCGGTTTCCAGTCCTGGACGAGGAGCCCGAGGAGTACCTCGTCCAGGAACTCGCCCAGCACCCACGCCGAGGAGCGCAGTACGCCCTCGCGGATGAAGCCGTTGCGTTCGGCGGAGCGCAGCATGGCGTGGTTGTCCGCCAGTGTCTCGATCTGCAGCCGCTGCAGGCCGCGGACCACGAAACCGTAGTAGCAGAGCGTCGCGACCACGTCCGTGCCGTAGCCCTTGCCGCGTGCCGCCGGCAGCAGCCCGAGTCCGATGTGGGCGGACCGGTTGTGGTCGTCGATGCCCCACAGCGTCGCGGTGCCAGCCAGGGCGCCTCCTTCCAGCTCCACCACGGAGAACGCGACGCTGCCTTGCGCCGTGTCGTCCACCACGAGCCGGGGGTCCTTCGAACCGGGTGAGATCGGCCGCCACGGCCCGGCCTCGGCCCGCGCGGAGTTGACCACGTCGTCGTAGAGCTCGGACCGCAGATTGGGTATGTCGTCCTCGTGCCGGGCCCTCAGCCCGATCTTGCTGCCCTTTAGCATGCGGGCTTCCTATCCGACTTGGCTCGCCTACGGCAAACGAATATATGGACGGCCCGAGTTGACGCGGTGGCGGCAGCAGCAGTCGTTGGGCGAGACGCCCGAAAACCGGTGGCACGGCCCCGTTGCGCGTCATTACCGTGCTGTCGGACCAAGTCGTCGAGGCAAGGAAGAGCCCTTGTACACCCTGTGAGACCTCCCAAGCGCTGATTCGTCGCGCGTCGCGCACTGCGCGCCGTGCTCCTTCTTGCTGCGGACTTTCTCACTGAAGCCGGTGTACTTCTTTGCTCACCAACTGGGTGGTCACACCCACCTGCCTGCCCATCGTTCTCCGCCGTTGCCACACGTGCGCTTCCGGACGCTTCCGGACAAGCGGCAAGTTCCGTGTCAACGCCAACCACAAGCTCATCGACGCCTGGCTCCTCGCGCTCTGTTCCGACTGTGGGGACACCACGAAGATCACGGTCCTGGAGCGCATGAACGTCCGCTCCGTACGGCCTGATCTGCTGGAGCGGATGCACGACAACGACCCGGGTCTGGCAGCAGAGTTGCTGCAGGATCCGGTCGTGCGGCGCCGTAACCGCATCGCCCTCGACTGGGACGGAGCCTGGCGTCTCGACACGGGCAGACCGGATCAATTGGACCACGAGGTGATCGATGTCTCGGTCCGCTTCGCGGCGCGGATTCCTGTCCGGCCGGTGCGGCTGATCGCCGAAGGGTTTGGTCTGTCACGGACCGAGGTCGTGAGGCTGATCACGGAGGGCGCACTCGTCTCGGCCGTACGGCTGAGCGGCAAACGCTCCGGCGACTTCACCTTCCTGCTCAAGCGCTGAGCCCGGTCGGGGCCAGGGCCTGTTCGGCGGGACCCGCCGGACAGGCCCTGGCCCCCGCCTCACAGCAGACCGTCCCGCCGCACAGACGAGTGCCGCCCATGCGCCGGCAGGCAACGAGGGCTGCCTCCCAGCGGTCCGTGAGGCCAACCAGAAGGCGTCTGCACACCCGGGGTCACATGGGCATACAGCGCGGAGACGCTTGGGGTGGTTGAGGACGCTGGACACCGTGCCGGTGGCTACGTCGGCGCGACGAGCGACGTCGGCGAGCTTCGCGCGCCGTGACCGGTGCGTTGCGGCTCCTTGGCCCCGGAACACGTAGGTCTTCCCATGGCACGAGCACCACGGCGCCGAACTCCTCGTCGCGCCCGGCCAGGAGTGCGGCACGGCTCGACGATCAGAAGGGCGCGCCAAGAGGATCGGTGATGACCTTCTCGGGTCCCCGGTCCCCGGTCCCCGGTCACGGGATCGACCGGCTCGTATTCCGCGCCGTCTGCGGCGGGCTGTCGGGTTGGACGCGTTCAGACCCCCGTCGATGGCGTGCTCGAGGATCAGATGCAGGGTCGAGCGCCAGGTTTTCACGCTGGGCGCCGCGTACAAGGACCGCTCTGCCTTCTCCCAGCGCTCGACGTCCGAGCGGAGTATCCCCAGGAGCCCCACCTGACCGCGCGGATGGGCTCCCGCCTCGCCCCGGCGACCTGGTGGTGGACACGGGCGCTCACACCGTCTACTTCACGGTACTGGCCTCCCGGCTCGTCGGGCCCGCCGGCCGCGTCGTCGCCATCGAGCCGTTCCCTGTCGTCCACCAGGCGCTGACGGCAATCCTCGCGGCCAACGGGCGCGGCAACGGGCGCGGGACAGCCTTTGTCAAGACCACGTGCGGCGGCTGACACCAACAGGCACGAACAGCAGTGAGGCCAGGTCGGCAAGGGCGTGAAACGCCGGACACCCCGCTGGGGCGGGCGGACCGCGAAGTGAGCGCCTGCGGCACCCCATCTGCTTGCCTCACCCAACACAGCACAGCGTCGCCCACCAGCACCCCAACGCCACCCGAGAGGCCCACCACCACTGGCAGGTCCCCACACAGGGCGCTGATGGAGGGGCTATGGCAGTTCCTCCAGCGCTTCCCGTACCGCGGTCATCACGGCGTCCCCCTCCGCGCCTAGCGTTCGTGCATGTGTGACGAACCGTCGAGCGAGTTCCGTCAGCCTCGTGGGGTCGGGATCCGGGGCGCGCGAAGGAAGCGGAGCCACACGGGTCCCCGCGCCCCGGCGTGTATGGATGAGGGACGCCGCCTCCAGTTCGCGGTAGGCCCGTGCAACCGTTCCGGCCGCCAGGCCCAGGTCGGCCGCCAGTTGGCGCACCGTCGGCAGACGTTCGCGCTCCAGGAGGCGACCCGTGGTGATCAGGGCGGCGAGTTGGGCCCGAATCTGTTCGTACGGCGGGACGGGGCTGGAGGTGTCGACGCGGATGGCGGGGCTGTTCACCGGCGTACCCGGGCCTTGGGCGAGATCACAGTGAACAGGCACCACGCCACGGTAACGAGGGCAGCCAGGGCCGTGGGCCACAGCACCCAGGTGACGAGCCGGCCGACCGCGCCGTCACAGGTCATATCCATCAGGGCGCCGGAGGCCGTGGAGGCGGCACCAAGAAGAGGTGCCGAGACCAGCAGGCCCCACGCGGCAACGACGGCCAGCGCGCGGTCGCGACGGGTTTTCTCGTCGCCGGGGCGGCGGGCGATCTTGGTCAGGGACCACAGACAGCCGACCGTGGAGACGGCGAAGGAGGCGAGGACGGGCAGACCGTAGAAGAGGCCGGGCCAGGGGCCGGTGCTGGCGGTCCTTCCGTCCGGGCAGGTGACGGTCAGAATACGGCCCGCGCGGCCCATGTCGTCAGGCGAGGCCAACACGGCTGCCACGGCCAAGAGGACGACGAGCACGCCGGCCTGGCCGAGAAGCAGCAACGTCATGCGCGGAGGCACGTAGTCGCGCACCCGGCGCGGGGTCAGTCCCGCCGTGCGGACATCACCTCGAGGGCGGGCTGTGAGCGCGTCCCCCGCCAGCACTCCGGCAACCGCGCACAGCCCGAAGACCGGGATGGCGTAGAGGATTCCGACGTCCTCGCCGGCGTCCAAGCCGTGCCCGACCGCCCGGGCGGCGACGGCCCCGATGAGCAGACCGGCCCAGCGCAGGTATCGGTCGGCTGCCGATGCGGTCGACTCTGCGTCGAATGCGAGCATGACGAACTCCCCCGGAATTGGCGTGCATACAACGTGCCTTGCCGCTGCTTGTATCAAGTGGCTAGTACAAGATGGCGCCCGCCGCCCCTTGTGTCAAGCAGTTGATACAAGGTGCACGGGCGCCCTCCGGATCACGGGCAGCCGGTGGCCGCTCGGCGAGATCTTCATGGAGGCAGTGCGCACTTCGGGCAGCAGACCGAGCCGAACGGGAAGACTTCCTCGGCCACTTCGAACGCCACCTGCGCCCGTTCCTACGGCACCGCCTGCATTCACGAACACGCCTGCGTCCGCTGTTCCCTCCTTCGCCCCGACCCCGCCCTGCGCGACCGCCTCATGGAAATCCGGGACAACCTCGTCGACCGCATCACCGAAGCAGAGAATGAAGGCTGGCTCGGCAAGATCGAAGGACTTCAAGTCAGCCTCGCGGGCGCGCAGAATAGGCTCGCCCAGCTCGACCAGCACCTTCATCAACGAACAATCGTCGGTCTCGGCATGCCCACGATCAAGAGCAGAGATTAGTGAATACCGGGTCAGATTGCGGCGAACCACCAGCGGACCTCGGACTCGTATCACCCGTCAGCGACGAGCAGTCTGTGCCACCAGTGACCGCATCCGCCGAGCAGAAGCGCTCGCGGCGCCGTTCGTCCGCAACCGCGAGTACCGCGATCAGCAGCCGGAACGCCTGACGGCGTTCGTCGACAGGGTTGAGGGCGGCAATCTTCCCCAGTTGCTGGTCGATCGGGCCGCGGGTGATCAGAACGGCGGGCGATGCGTCGGGCGCAGCCCGGCTCGGCGGATGCTTACCGGTCCGCCTTCGGCGACGGCGCGGGCCTGGACGCAGTGATGGCGCAGGAACATGAGCACTTCGCTTTGCTCTTTCGGATCGAGTGCGTCGAACCACTCGATGCCCCGTGACATCGGCCGCAACCCCTGGGCGAGTTTGTTGAGAGTGACGTCCCGCTCCGTCATGGCTGCCTCCTGTCGGGCAGGCGGCGCTCCGCCGCAGTGATCAGGATCCCAAGCAGCACCGCCAGATCGGCAGCGCCCTCGGCGTCGTCGGCCCATCGGGGGACTTGCAGCGGGTGAACCTGATCCAGTGGGGTGGCTTCGCGGGCAAGGACGAAGGCCAACACCAGCATGGCTGCACGGGCGTTGCCGTCCTCGAACGGATGGAAGAACAGAACGTCGAGGTAGGTCCGGGCGGCGCGAGAAGGGAGAGACAGGTCGGGCTGAACGCTCTCGGACAGGCAGCGCTCGAACCGCACCCGGGTATCGGGTGCCAGGACGTAGCGCTCCCGTCCACCCTTCGCGAAGTCCGGCGCCGTGCGGAAGTCAGCGGAAGCTCGGTTCAGGACTGTCCGCTGCCAGCTCGCCATGAGGGCGAAGGTCAGCCACTTGCCCTGTTTCGCGTCGGCGAGTGTCGGGTCGAGAGCGGTCAGGATGCGCTCGGTCTCCTCGGCGTCGCGGCTGCCGCGTATGGCGAAGAAGTCCCGGAAACCGTCGTACGCCGGTGATTGCGCATAGGGGTACGTGCTGTTCCGGTACGGCCAGGAGATCTGTGTGCGGATACGCAGCCAGTCGGTGAGGGAGTCCTGCCGGTAGCTGGGCCCGGACGTCATCGGGCTCCGTCCACGGTCCGGGCGAACCGTGAACTCACGGTGTCGACAACGACCGTTTCCGGTGCGATCCAGCTGCCGAACCGGCCACCGACCGCGCTCTCCACGATCTCCCGGGCTCGTTCTTCGTCGATTCCGTTGTAAGCCAAGAACCACCCGAGGACCTGCTTGCAGTGCGCGTACCAGCCGCTCTCGGCCCGCGTCCGGTCCGCCACCACGGTCACCAGACGCGTGCACGCCCGTTCCCAATGCCAAGGATCCACAGAGGATGAGGGCCCGGCCGGCTGCGGCGGTGCCAAGGAGGAGAAGCGATCCGCCAGATCCTCGATCCAGTCACGCCACTCCAGCAGGGCCGCGACGGCCAACGGGGCGGTCGCGTCCGCAGTCGTCACGGTATCGGCGGCACAGCACCATGCATCGACGACCCCGCCATCAATGTCACCTTCGCCAACCGACCAGTTCCAGCCGCAGGCCCACCGGCCGAACCGGTCCACCAGGAACTCAGTGAGGGGGTCCAACGAGCGCCACCAGTACTCTTCGATGGCCTCAGGGCTGGGCAGCAAGGGGGTGACAAGACCGGCCAAGGCCTTCGCCGCATCCTCGTCCAACTCGAACGGATGCTGCAATGGATCTACTTCTGCCCAGGTCAGGGTGCGTGCCCACAGTTCGCTCACCACGCCACTGTGCCGTGCGCAGCCATACGAACTCCAACCCATTACCGAACTGCGGCGCCTCGACATCGCGAAGTGATCTTCGACCAGGGCGAACAGCTGTGAGAGCAGTTGAGTGTGGAGTATCAGTCGTTGTCGTTGTAGAAGGTGATGCCGCGCCAGTCTGTGACGCACGAGCGGCTCAGGAAGATCCAGCCGATCGCGCTGTCGCGGACGACGATCGCGGGGTTGGACCCGTTCGTCGTGAAGCGATACATCACGGTGGAACCCGGATTGCCCGCCACGTCGCGCAGTGAACCGTCGCTGTATGCGCTGGTCGTGTAGTAGTTGTAGTACGCCGTGCAGGCCGGGTTGACCGTGATTGCGGTGCCGTCCGTGGCCGCGTGCGCGGCTGCGTTGAAGTTGTATCCGATCGTCCGGCGGTGCGAGATGTTGTCCTTGGTCGCGTCGCTGCACGACTCCGCGACGGACGCGGTCGGGCTGGAACCGAGGGCGCCGGGCGGGATCCAGCCACAGATGTTGTTGCCGCCCCAGCTACGCCCGTAGTGGTAGTTGCTGACGGCGGTCTGGTGGACGTCGAAGGACGAGCCGGCCATGGCGGTGCCGACCCAGTAGCCGCAGACCTTGTTCTGCATCCAGGTGCCGGCCGGGATGGTGCCGGAGTTGTTGCACGCCGCCGGCTTTGGGGAGTTCGGCTGGACGGTGTACCTGTTGACGTTCGCCTGGGAGGAGGTGGGGAGGAGGCCGACGAGCGCGGCCGCCGCGGCGAGCGTGATGGCGGCGCGTGCGCGGGGTCGGAGGGTCGTGCCGATTGTGGTCATCACTGCAACTCCTTCGTTGCGGAGGGATGGTGCGGCGGGAAGCCGCAGCCGCAGGTGGTTACAGCGGGCTCCCTGGGCGCGGCTGACCGAGACGGAGGGTGCGGCTGCCGCCCGGCGTTCGCGGCCGAGCCCTCGGAGAACGGGGTTGACCGTGTGGAATCCGGCGGCGCCGTATGCGTTGTGACTGCGGAGGTAGACGGGCGGGTGGGTGCGCTGGCAAAGGTGACGTAGAAGCTGGCGGACCGTCAGACGAGCACCACTGTTGCGGCGGGATGTGGACCTTGACTGGGGAGTGCTCCAGGGCGACCGTGGCGGTGACGATCGCCCCTACGGCGAGGGTCCGTTCTGAGGCGCTGAACGGCCATCAACTCCTCGACGGAAGGAAGAAGGTTTGCCGCCCGCAGGAGGTGTCCGCGCAGGTGAACCGGCGGACCCGCAGGCGTGGGGTTCTGAGCCCCGGCGTGCCCCCGTCCGCCGGACGGGGGCACTTCTGTCTGCCGGCTCAGCAGCCGCCGCAGTTGTAGTAGAGGACGTCCCAGTGGTTGCCCTCGTCCGCGTAGATGTTGCCGGAGCCGGACTTGTACTGGGGAGCTCCGTCTCCACGGAGCCCTACGTAGCTGAAGGCGTTGTGGATGTAGTTGGTGAGACAGGTGGACTTGCCGTAGTCGAGCTTGTAGCCGTTCCAGTGCGAGTACGTACCGCTGGCGTGGCCGGTCTCGGTGCCGCCGGTGATGTTGAGCGCGCAGCCGGTGGCGCTCTTGAGGGTCTGGGCCCCCTGGGCGGTGGCGAGGTTGAGCTGCTCGAAGGATGTGCAGGTGGGGTTGTTCCGGTCGGAGCAGCCGCCGGAGGACGACCAGGTGATGCCGGACGAGCGGAACATGGACGTCGCCTGTGCGTGCGTGAGCTTGGTGACGGCGTGGGCCTCGGTGGCGCCGCTGCCGAGAACGCCGATACCGGGGGCGAACGCGGCGCCGAGGACGAGGGCGAGCGCGGTCAGGGCCGAGCGCAGTTTCGGGCGGTGCAACATAGGGGGTTTCCTCCTGCTCATGACAACTTTGGCGTGGAGTTGCCGCATGGTGGAGCAGGGAGATAGTGCCCGAGTTCTACGCGCGTCACAAGAGTGCGTCCGGACGAGTTGGCAAAGCTGCTGGGCACGACCGTTAACGCCGAGGTGTGAGACGGAGGTCCGTCGGGAGCAGGGACGTTAAACCGCCTCGCCATCGTGCGATCCTCCGCGCTGTACGGACCAGCATCAACAGCTCGGCCGACCTACGTACATGCCCAACGACCCGAGCAACGACCGCTTCAAGTGACGGTCGGGCGGGGTGCATTGTCAGTTGCCCGTCGCACTCTTTTCGCATGCCCCCAACCACTTCTCCTGCCAGGCCTGTGCGCTCTCCTGCCGCGGTGAACGAGGGCATTCGTGCACTCTGGGAGCGGTCGGGTGCCGTGCTGTCGTCGGAGCCTCGGTCCGGGCGGACGTCGTCGAGGCGGCGTGAGCTGCGTGGTTCCGGTCGATTGCCAGTGCCGCCGTTTACGATCCGGCCGTGGCGAAACCCAGTGACGAACTGATCGAGCTGGCGCGTGCTTCGCTGGCTGCGCAGGAGAAGGCTCTGAGTGAGCCGTACACCGAAGAGCGCTGGGCACCGTGGCGTAGGGCGGCGGAAGCGTTCCAGGCTGCCGTGATCGCCGAGGCCGAGGCGACCGAACAGGGCAGGTACGCATTGGAGATGGCCGCGAAGAGGGCGGTCCTGCATCCGGAGCCGTCGATCGAGGGCTGACGGGCGTTCGCCCGGCTCCCGGGCGCTGTTTCGGGGGCGGGGCGGTTCGGTAGCTGCGCCCCGCCAAAGGCGTGAATCGGCCATCGCCAGCTCCCACGCGTCCTGTCGGGTGCCCGATGTCGTCTCGTCGACGAAGGACACTGTCGCCATGACCGCAGAGCGTAGGCCGGCCCACTGACAGCGGCCCTGCTGCGACCAAGGTGTGGCCGGAGGACTTACGAGAACCCTGTCGGCAGGAGCAGCCCGTGCTCACAGTTGTCGCAGACGATGGCGATGCGCACGTCGGCCGACACTTGTTGACGGATATTCAGTTCAACCGGTGGGCCCTGGCGTTCCCGGATTTGGGTGGGCGCGCGGGCGGCCTGGGCGCGGGGGTCACCGAAGGAGCCCCTGTTCGCGGAGTGCGGCGGACAGGGGCTCTGCGGTGCGCCGGTTCGTGGGAGTGGTCAGCTCTTGGCGTTGAGGACAGGGTAGTAGCCGCTCGAGTGGCCGGTGGCCGTGGGGTGGTACGACTCCCAGCTCGGCGAGGCCACCAGGGCGTGCAGCCAGTCGTCGCCGGAGCACAGTTCGTGTCCGTTGAAGGTGCTGCGCACGTCACCGAAGACGAAGCCGTGGGCGGCGGCCCGGCTGGATATGACGTTGTCGATGACGTCCGCGGCCTCGTCGACCTTGCGGTGCTTGGTGTCGGACAGGCCGACGCAGAAGACGTTGAGCGTGTACATGCGCGGGTAACCGAGCACGACGACCTTGGCGTTGGGCGCCTTGGCGCGGATCGCGTTGTAGACGGCGTCCAGGCGGGCGGGGAGCGTGTTCTGGGCGTAGGCCTCGGCCTGGTTGACCCGGTTGACGCAGTCGGAGTCCGAGCCGGCCACACAGGTGGTCATGACGTCGGAGAATCCCGCGTCATTGCCGCCGATGGTGAGGGAGACCAGCCCGGTGGTCGAGTTCAGAGGGCCGAGCTGGTTGTTGGTCACGTCCGTGGTCACCGCACCCGAGCAGGAGGTGTCGGCGAACGAGGACGGGGCGTGGGCGTTCTTCCACAGGTACGGGTACGCGCTGAAGCTGCGGTGACAGCCGCCGCTCGCGCTGTCGTAGTTACCCGCGCCGTTGCCGGACGAGTAGGAGTCCCCCAGCGCTACGTACGCCGGGCCGGCAGCATGCGCCGGACCGGTCAGCAACAGGCTGAACACCATCGCAAGGATCAGCGTGGCGAGGGCTGATAACGACTTGGTCGGTCTCACGGAACCTCCCTGACAGGAAAGCTTGCTACCACTTGGTAGCAAGCGATCGGAGCCGTGGGAAGTGTTCATGTCAAAAAGTTTTCTGACTGGACCCGATGCCGGTGATCTTTTTTCCGACGGATTGGTCGACGACCGTGCCGTGTGTGGTCGGGGTTCGACCGGGGCGAACAACGCGGCTTGATAACGGACTTGACACCGACGAGTCCGATGCGGTTCGCATCGCCTCGATGCCGGATCCCGGCACGGTCGGACAGGGCGTCAGGTGGTGAGCAGGACCTCGCGTCGTACGAGACCGTCGCAATCAGCAGCCAGGAGGCCGGGCCGAGCGCCAGAGTCAGGCCGCCGCGGAGGGGGGTGGCCGCGTTCGCCACCTTCCTGGAGCGCTTCAACAGCGACATCGATCGTCCCGAAGGACGTACCCGGCCGCGCCCCTGAACGCCCTCGGCCCCACGTCCCGCAGCCGAGCGCGGCGTCGCCGCGACCACGCGCTTCCGGAAAGCCGCTGACTGTTGCCGGTGATTGGGACGGGACAGCCACTTCCGCGGTAACGGAATGCTGGGTCCGCGATCAGCGTGCGCAGGAAGAGCGCGGCCCAGCTCCTCGGACCACTACCTCATGCCGGGCCATTCATCCAATCGGCCAGCCGGGTCCACCAACCATCCCTCGGTCGGTCTGACGAACTCCCTGGGCGCCGGGGAATGCGCGTGGCTCGTGAGGGCTCGCCCGACCCGACCGACACCGGTTCCGATCGAGCCGTGGCCTCTGGTGGCCAACTGCGCGCGCGCCTGCTCTTCGCCGACTCACACGTGCACCGCTGAGGCGTTGGCACACCGGTGAGTACTTGCTCGACATGCCTCCCGCACCCCTCATAGGTCGCCTTCAGGCACGTCGGACAGACAGCGCGTTGGCACATGATTCCCCTCCATTAGCGTCTTCATTTAGATCTGCAATATTCACGCCCTCGCCACGACCAACTCCAATATTCGCATCCTCTCCACAAACGACTGCCTCGTGCCGGCTGAGGCCACGACCATGAGCTCGAATTACGATCGTAGCGATCTCGCTGTCGGCCGCGAATATCCGGACATGAGAGATTGGCGAGCACGTGGCACATATCTCACTAACTGATGTCAAGTGATCTGGTTGAAAACTCGCTTAGGTTGCTCGGGACACCGAAACAATGGTTGCATCACCCCTGAACGCGGTGACGGGCAGTCACAGTGCGGTGCTGTGCCTGCATTCCTCGACGCTTTGAGATCGTCGACCGGGCGCGGCAAGGACAAGAACCGAGAACGGCAACCGCGCTCCCCAAACGGGCGGTGTGCGCCGGTCAGGAGGGAGCAACATGGCTTGCTCGCACGCCGCAGGATGTCCCCTTTTCCCCCTACTCAGGGCGAGCTTACAGGGCTGGCGCGACTACTACTGCGACAGCGAGGATCAGTGGCGCGACTGTGCGCGTTACCAGCTGTCACTCACCGGCGAGCGCGTGCCCATCACTCTGCTGCCCAACGGACACCACGCGCTCCACCTCAGAGCCGAGGCCGACGCGAGCCGGTCCGGCGCGGCCAACTCAAGGCAGACACCCCGGCAGGCCCCGCCGTCGCAACCCGATTCCTGGTCACCGGAGACCGCTTCTGGGTCCCAACCGGCCCCGACTCGACCGCCAGAGCCGTATGGACCTGGAACCGCAGCGCCGGAGAGCACAGCCCACTGGGAAACGGCACCGTTTGAAACAGCACCCCCGCCGCCACCGACCCGGCGTCACCAGACGTCACCACATGGACAGTTTGCCCAGCCAGCAGATCACCCCGTTCGATACAGACGGCAGGCGCCCAGCTCGAAGCGCGGCTGGTGGGCGCGGCTCGTCGATTGGATGAGAGGCCCCGCATGAGTACCTACTGGCCCTGGTGGGCGGGCGCTATCGGGCTCGCTCTCATCACCATCGCCTACACCCTCGCCACCGATCGATCTTTCGGGGTGTCGTCGGCGTGGGATCGCGTGTTGCACTGGCGCAGCGAACGCCACCTCGAGCGGCTGGAGGAGGAGTTCACCGACGAGCAGGCTCTCGTCGACGCGCTCGCCGCAGCCACGGCTGAGCACTTCGGAACCGGCCCGGGCGCGCCCACCCCGCAGCAGGTTCCCTATGGGGAGACACAGCCGCGCCCGGACGTCGAGGCGACGGGGGGTGAGAGCCCCCCGGTGACGAGCCTGCGTCAGGTCCCGGTCGTCACCCAGGCTGCCTTGCTGGTGTCGACTTTCCTCGGCGGATGCATCGCCGCGGTCACCTCCGGGCGGTTCCAGCTCCGCTTCGACATGGGACCGGGTTTTCGGAACCTAGTCACCGCCAATCCGACCGCCATGATCGCTCTGTTGTTCGTGGGAGGCGTGCTGGTCGGCTTTGGCACCCGGCTGGCCGGCGGGTGCAGCTCCGGTCACGGACTTAACGGCTGCGGCCGTCTACGCCCGGTCAGCATCGTCGCGACCGCCGTGTTCTTCGGCACCGCCGTCGGGGTGTCGTTCCTCTTGTGGAAGGTGATCTGATGCGCACCCGGGGCGCGATTCTGCTGGCCAACACCATCACCGGACTGGCCCTCGGTTATACCGTCACCAACATCGGCTTCGGCGATTACGCTGAGCTGAACCGCATGTTCACCTTCCAGGACCTGCGCATGTTCCTCTCCTTCGCCGGCGCCGTCGCAATCATCGTGTGCGTGTTCGCTCTGCTGCGGGTCCGCCGCACCCCGGGGCGCATCCACGCCGGCGTGATCCCCGGCGCGGTGTTGTTCGGTACGGGCTGGGCGATCTCAGGTGGGTGCCCGGCAATCCCGATCATCCAGGTCGCTAGCGGTTACCTGCCCGCCCTGGTCACGATCGCCGGCGTCGTCGTCGGTATCCGGCTGTGCCGCTGGGCCAACGCCCGTTACTTCCACCTCGACCGCGGCTCCTGCGGGCTGTAGCCAAGGGTGTCCACCGACACGACTAACCAAGCAAGGCTCCTGCTGAGCTTCCTCATGCCGCTGGTCCTACTCCGGGCGCCCAGGTGCGCTACGTGGACGCGAAGTAGCTTGTCATCCCGCACACTTGGCCCGTGGTCGTGAGCGAGGCGGAGGCCTCGTCTGCCGCAGCTGGTCGATGGTGCGCCAGACCTCATCCATGCCACTGCGGCCGAGCCGCACCTCCAGCTGGTATTGGTCCGCTATGAGCGTGCCCGCGCTCAACGCGGTCCTCCGTCTCAGCTCTCCGTCGCTGTACTCAAGATGACGCGGGCAGAGGCTGAGGCGCCTCTGCTCACGTCTGCCGCGGATGCACAGCACGGGGGGACCGCGCGCCCACGGGGTACTGCGTGGCGGACAGTCCGCCTGTTACACCGTGTGGGAGAGCCCGCGCCGGCTGTGCTGTGCGCCACCTGCTCGGGTGCGGATCCTCACCGCCGTCGGTGCCCGCAGCCCTGGCGTGGGTCCCTGCCACCCCACCCACCATGAAGGCTCGGGCGCCAAGCCTCGGTGGGGCGCCCGGACCGCTTCATGCACGTGCAGGAGCAGGCAGCACGGGGGTGACCAGTCTGCCCCTGCACGCTGGGGCCCGCGTGCCTCCCCCTAGAGGGCGGGCCCCTAGACCCTCATGATCGGGCCCACTTCCTACAGCGCGCCGAGGGGCGGAAGTGTCACCTGAGACCGGGAGTCGACGCCAGATCAACGCCCCTGCGGAGTGGGGCTCTTGATGGCATCGCAACTCGGTCATCGCGGCTACACACCACTTGCAGCGCGCGGGGGAGACGTACCCCGACCGCGTAGCGAATACGGCTCACGCCGGTTCAGGCGGGCCCGCCGCAGGCTCGGCGTCACACAGTTGATGGGCCGGGTTGGGTCGTGCTTCGACAAGCACTTGTCATCACACTGCTCCTCTTCTCCTATCGGGTTTACTTTGAGGTCGTTGTTGCTGGTCGGCGGTGGTCGAGGCGTACGCCTTGCTGGACGCGGGGCGAGTTGGGCCCCGGGTGGGGGTAGAGGCGGGCGTTCTTGTCGTTGTACTTCTCGCCCTCGAGCAGTCCGGCCCGGTGCCACTTCCAGACGGTCGGAACGCTGACGCCGAGGAGGTCGGCGAGTTCGTAGGCGGTCAGCAGACCGCGGTCCCGCAGCCGGTCGAAGCGGCTGGTGAGCTGGTAGTCCTCGCGGATGTCCCGGACCAGGAGGCGGTGGAAGGGCAGGCCCTTGCCGCTGGTCAGGCCGCGCTGGTTGAGGATGTCGGCGATCTCCGCGTCGGTGTGGTCCTCGAGGAGGGTGTCGATGGCTGCGACGACGGGTGTCGGGGTCTGCCACAGTTTCCCGCCGCCGAGGGGGAGGGGCAGGTCCAGGGTGTGGTGGCGGCCGCCGGACAGCCGGACCTGGGCGGTGATCTGTTCGGCCTTGGTGAGGGTGACGTCCGTGATCAGCAGGCGGGCGATGCGTTTGCGTTCCCGCATCGGAGTGCCCTGATCGTGCCAGAGTCGGTGCACGTCGCCGGCGAGGTGGGCCAGTTTCTCCCGCAGCGCCTCGTTGACGGGTTCGGCTTCGATGCGGGCGCGTTCGATGTCCTTGCGGGCGGCGGCGACCTCGCGCAGGGCCGCGTTCCAGTCCGCTTCCAGACTGTCGGCGACGAGACGGTTGTCCGGGTCGACCGCAAGATAGCGGCGTTTGGCCAGGTCGGCGCGGTGCTGGGCGCGTTGGAGATGGGCGGATCGGAGCCGGTCGGCCTCGGCTGCCTGGGCGGCGAGGCGGTCGGTGACCTTCAGGGCGGCTTCGACCGCGAACGGGGTCAGCTCGTCCAACAGCAGGGTGGCGACGGCCTGTTCGATGCCGGGGCCGGGGATGCGCTGGCAGACCTTGCCTCCGTTTTGGATGGCGTGGGTCATGCACCGGTAGTCGGAGACTTCGCGGCCTTGCCGCAGGTGATAGGCGATGGTCATGCGCCGGCCGCAGCGGCCGCAGATCACCAGGCCCTGCAGCAGCGCGGGACCCTCACGCGGTGCGGTCGCGGTCCGCTCCAAGCCGCGGGAGGCGGCCTGCGCGGCGAGTGCGGTCTGGTTCGACTCCCACCGGGCGAAGGCCATATAGCCCTCGTGGTGATCTTGGATGAGGGTGTCCCACTGCTCGCGCGGCAGCAGCCGGATGTGGGTCCTGCCGTCCGGACTGCGCTCGACTTTGCGTCGTCCGTAACAGAACGCCCCTGCATAGAGCGGGTTGTGCAGGACGTTGAGGACCTGCCAGTGCTTGAGCGGGCCCCAGACCAGCTCGCCCTTGCGCGGGCCGGTGCGGATACGGGAGGGGAAAGTGAGACGGCCGGCGGCGAAGGCCTTGACGACCTGGCGGGCCGAGCCGGTGGCCGCGAAGAGGTCCACAACGTGCTCGACGACGGCCCGCACCGAGGCGTCTGGGTCCTTGACGATCCGGTCGGCATAGTCGTGGACATAGCCGACCGGCAGGCCCTGCTTGAGCTCGCCGCGGCGGGCCTTGGCCAGCTGCCCGCCCCGCAACCGGGCTGCCAACAGGTGGAGTTCGGCCTCCGACATGGTGCCTTTCATGCCCAGCACGAGCCGGTCGTTGAAAGTGCGCGGATCGTATAGTCCGTCCTCGTCCAGGATCAGCGTCCCGGACAGCGCACAGATCTCCAAAAGCCGGTGCCAGTCGGTGTTGTTCCTGGCCAGGCGGGACACCTCGAGTCCCAGGACGATCCCGGCATGTCCCATGGAGACCTCGGCGACCAGGTGCTGGAAGCCGTCGCGGCCCGCCGTCGAGGCCCCGGAGCGGCCCTGATCGGAGTCGATCACGATGACCTGGGAGTCCTCCCAGCCCAGCGCGACGGCCCGGCCGCGAAGAGCGTACTGCCGCTGGGTGGACTCGCTGTTGTTGACGACCTGCTTGAGCGAGGACTGGCGCACATACAGATACGCGTCCCGCCGCAGATGCTCCGCCGTGACTTTCCCACTCTGCTCGATACTCACCACACCCTCCTCGCCGCGTCGCTCTGGTTATCCGCTGCGGCAGCCCCCGGCCGCCGTCCATGCCATGCGCGCCAGCACCTCCACCAACTCGCCCGCCACCGCGACCGGCGCCGCGACCGGCGCCGACGGCTCGTGCTGAACGACCCGTGATGCAACGGGAATTCGAACGACTGCCTTGATCCAGGCGGCCATGCCGGAACGGGCCAGCACCGCCCAGCCGTGCCGGGATCCCCGGTCGACACCGCCGAGGACCGCGGCCCGCAGGTCCTCATACCTTCCAGCCACCTCGGCCCCACCCACCTCGACTGCCGCCTCGTCAGCAATGGGCTTCCTCCGCAGTGCGTGGCTCGCGCCGCCTGGCCAAGGCTTTCTCCACCGACCGCGGATGAACGGTGATCCCGAACCGTTCCAAGACCGCTTCCGCCAGTTGGGCCGACCGCACCGAGGCATCGCCCGCCCGGAGTTGTCCGATGAACTCCATGACCTCCTCGGTGAGCTTGCGCGGTCCCTTCGGGCCGGGTTTGCCCGGCACCAGCGCGGCCGGCCCGCCTGCGTCCAGCGCGGCGGCGATCACATAGAAGGTCTGCCGGCAGAACCCGAAGGCCGCAGCGGCTTGGGCCACGGGGATCCTGTCCACCCTCACCCGGCGCACCATCTCGTACTTGACCTGCACCACATCGTCCGGGTCCAGGAACGGACAAGCGGCGAAGTCCTCGTCGGTCACGGCTTCGGGCCGCGGATTGAGCGCCCGGAACTCCTTCAGTGCAGCCTTCTTGCCTGCCGGCTGGCTCATCGCGCCTCCCAGTCGATCCCGATGTCCCCAGAATCAGACCGCCCACCACCGGGGCCAAGAGCGCGAAGGCCGAGCAGAGAAGCGGAAGAAGCAGGTCACGGACCATCCCGAGCCTCCGCACGCCCCCAGCGGCACCCGCGAGCGCCCCCAACAGCGGCCTCAATCCCACGACGATCACGGCGTCATCTCCCCGACACCGTTCCGGCCGTCAGACAGCAGCCCGGCCACCAGATCCGCCAACTCGACCAGATCCCCGGTCCGATACGGACAACCACCGCGGGCCGCCGCGAGGAACGCATCCACCAGCGCCATATCGGTCCACTCCAGCGGGAACGAGCACCTGCGGCCCTGACCATCGAGGACCAACACCACATCTCCGCGCCACGAGTTGAGCCGCTCGAGGAACTCGAAAGCCTCACCGCACCGAGGATGAAACGGATGGATCAACCGCACGCATCCATCGCCAACGCGGGGAACGAGCGCATTCGACGGTGAATGCCAACGCGGTCAGTGAGGCGTTCACCAGCATCCTGAAGGTCGAGTACGTCCACCGGCACACCTTCGCCACCCGCACCATCGGCATGCCGAAGATCCGGTCTGCGCGGGCGGCTTTGCGCGCGGTTCGTGCAGCCGCACCCCGGCTCAGAGGCGGCGCACCCAAGCCGCGATGCCATGTCCCACGCCCAGGTAAACCAACGCGGGTAGGCCGTAGTTGAGGAGGACGCGAAGACCCTCGGTGTTCATGGTGAAGATGTCCTGCGACCAGCCAGCCAGCCATTCGGCCATGCCGCGGACAAACTCTACGAAGCCGTTGGACTGGTTGGCGTCCAGCAGGTAGAGCAAGATCCACAGGACGAGGAAGCCGACGGCGATGTCGCCGATCGTCTGGATGACGAGCGCCGTGCGGTCCCGGCTTTCGCCTTCCCGGCGCTGACGGCGCGGGGTCGGGTTCGAGTAATCGTAGTCCCCCTGTCCGCCCGGATGGCTACCTTGATAGCCAGGGTAATTTCTGTGGCTGAGGTTGCTTCCGTAGGGATCACGTGCTGGCTGTGTGCCTATGGGTTCATGGGGATGATTGTTCACGCCACCTACGTACCTGACATGCGACGTAAATACAAGCCACGAGAATTCGGCCTCCATTGCAGTGGATTCGCCCGTCACCAGGCCGTTGACCCTTCTGGATCGCGTATTGGATCCGGGAAATTCACATTGGTTCCGAGACATCGATTCAGATTCATCACCCTACGTTCACGAATCCGCTGCCGTGCCTGCTACTCGCAAGGGACCACGAAAACGGTTGTCATGCCGCCAGTTCTTTTCTTCCTCCGGTGCTGTCCCGCCGAGTGGTGCAGCAGGGACCTTGGTGGAGTCCCTGCGCTGATGCCAGGTGCCTGCCCAGCACCCCCGGCCCTGTCGAAGGAGAAGCGGACGGCGCGACGCGGGGTTGCGGTCGAGGGAAACGTGGTACGCGCCTCGCGTACCGGTACGGCTGCGGCGACCCAGCTGCTGGCCGCCATGGAGCACCACTGCGTGGTCCTGGCCCAGCAGCAGATCGCCTCTGAGAGCAACGAGATCCCCTCCCTCCAGCCCCTGCTGGACACCCTCGAGCTGACCGGCACCGTGCTGACAGCCTTCAGACTCCGCGTTGGGGCCGTCCATCGGCGGTAGCGGTCCTCAGCAGGCCAGGCCCCCTCGGCGCCCGCCGGACAGGGGCGGTACCTTGCCGCCATGTGTATCTCGACAGGTGAGGCCGCGTTCTCCGGCACGATCGTGTACTGCGGGCGCCAGCACCACCGCGTGCACGGCCTCATCCACGTCCTGGGCTACCAAAACACGGCCGTCAACCTGGCGGACGGCCCGAACGCCATGCTGCTGCACCTGCCCGCCAGGCAGCTCACACCCCGGCACTTCCTCTCCGCCCGGCGCGCCGGCGACATCCTCCACCGCATGGTCGCCGCCGTGGAAGACGTCGCCGCCACAGCCGACGGCATCGCGTGGATGAGCGCGGAACCGAAGCCCGTCCAGGTCTTCGACCACGACGTCTACACGGTGCTCTTGGCAGACGACCCCACCGCGGTCCCCGCCGCGCTGTGGCAGGTGCCGCCGCACCGGCGCCCCGATCTCGACCCGGATCTCCTGCACTTCTACGCCGACCACTTCCCCGACCACACCATCGCCGTGTGCTGCTTCGACAACGCCGACGCGCAACGCGCCAAGCCCTTGCTGCTGTGGTATCCGCCCCTCGACCCCGACCGGCTGACCGTGCCGGCCCTGGACAGCCACACCGGTAAGGCGCCGGACCTCGACGCCACCGTGCCCGTGGACCACTGGGTCCTGTTCTCCACCGACGAAGCCCCCTCCGACTGGGGCGCACCCGTCGTGTACCCCGGGGACATGCGCCACCGCCTGAGCGCCTTCCTCCCCACCGCCGTCGTCGGCCGACACTACGGCCGCGGGCAGACTCGGCCCAACGGAGACTTCACCATCAGTCACCGCGACCTGCTCACCGGCGACCTCGACCGCATCGAGCGCCTGCAACCGACCCGTTGCTGAAAGATCGGGACGGGCGGGAGGTGGCACGTCAACCGAAGCCGACATCACCCAATCAAGTTCAGTGAGCCCTACTCGGTAACGTCTCGTGACGGTTCGTGCTCTCCGATCAGCTGGTGCGACCGCGTTCCATCTGGAGCAGGACGAGGGCGGCGCGGGTGATCCGGGTGATTGCCTTGGGGTCGAGGCTGACCCTGCGCAGAGCCTTGAGGGTCACCTTGAGGAGGACGTTGGCGCGTTCGGCCACGCCGTGGACGCCTCGGATGACGGAGTTGAACGCCTTGGCATCGTCGGTGAGTTCGCCGCCCTTGGGTTTTTTGACCGGGTGGCGGAGGCCGGCCCCGGCGTTCTGGTAGCCGAGGTCGGTCAGGGGGATGTCGAGGGTGCCGGCGAGCCGGTTCAGGGCGGCGATCAGGCCGTGGGTACGGGCGCGGGTGGTGTCGTGCTCGCGGCCGGGCCGGGACCGGCGAGACCCAGAGCGGCCAGCCGTCGGGTGCGGAAGTGACCTGGACGTTCCGCCGTGGTGCTTGTGCTTGCCCGACCACCACAGGTCGGCCTTGTTCGGGACGGGGGCGGCGACGCGATCGGTACGGATGACGGTGCCGTCGAGGTTGAGGTGTGTAAAGCCGGCTTCGGCCGCGCTCCAGTGCGGTGGACAGGTCCGGGGCTGGTCGGCGAGCACGGTCAGCCCTTCGTGGAGGTAGCGGTAGGCCGTCAGGACGGAGATCCGGTTGTCGCAGGCAAGTTGAGCCAGCCGGGTACCGTCCAGGAACCAGCGCAGGATCAACACGCCCTATTTGAACGGCCCCAGGGCGCGGGTGCCCTTGCGGGTCGCGAGACGCTCGCGGTGTTCGAGCAGCAGCTTCGTAAAGGCCTCAGCAGTGGCCCGGCTGACATCGAGCACGCCGATGTAGGTGATTCTGGTCAACGCGTGAAGCCTCTCGGTACCCGGAACCTGTTCTTCGCAGACCTGTTCCCACCAGGGGCTTCTCGCGTATCTGATACCGGGTCAAGCCCGTCTGATGTCCCTAGTCAGGAAGATCTCGGATCGGCCGGACGGGCGGCATACTCTGAGCCCCATCCGTACTATCTGGGAGAGTCATGACAAGTAGGTTCACCGAGTTGGCCGTTGACTGCCACGATCCGGAGAGGCTCGCGGCCTTCTGGTGCGAGGTCCTGGACTTCAAGGTGATCGACCGGAGCGAGGCCAAGGTCGAGATCGGCTCCTGGGTGCCGACCGTCGAGGATGTTCGGGCCCGCCAGATGCCGCCCACCCTGCTGTTCATCCAGGTACCCGAGGGCAAGACCGTGAAGAACCGGCTTCACCTCGACGTCAGCCCGATCGACGGCAGCACCGAGGACGAGGTGACCCGATTGCTCGGCCTCGGCGCCACCGAGACGGATGTGGGCCAGGGCTCAGACCGAAACTGGGTAGTCATGGCAGACCCCGAGGGCAACGAGTTCTGCGTCCTACGCACCCTGGCACCGCAGAGCTAAACCGCGAGCGGGCACCCGCACACCGTCACGCACCGCAACTACCACGTTGCCGAGTAGACCTCAGCAGCCCGGGCGTACTGGCCCGAATCAAGGCCGACGGCCGGCTCATCGACCTTCGCTTCGACGTGCGGAGCGAGGAGTTCGTCAATCCCAGTGCGGTACAGCGCAAACAAGTGGTCAACTGCCCAGATGAAAGTCCGCGACCAAGAGCATCCGGGGATCCCGGAACGAAGAGTTCCGGGATCCCCGGCCAACCGCATCGGGATTTCTGGTACTCCCGTAGGTTGAGTGATGCTCCTGGCTGTGACGCCTCGCAGCAAATGCCGCCGTCAGAGGGTGGCGCCACCGGCGACCTGCGGAAAGGACAGACCGAGCGGGAGGGCCCCAAGAATCTCACCGGGGCCGTCGACAGAGACACCGCCGGAAACGCCGCCGAGGGGGGAGGCGGCACCGCCGGAAATGGTGAGACCGCCGGAAACGTTATCCAGGTCGGCGTCGGAAATCTCGCTGGTCTCGACCTGAGGCGTGAAACTACGCATGAATTGCGCTTCCCTTCATGGCTTCTGATATCTGAATGGTGCCGGCCAGCTTCAGCTGTAAATCGAGTCGGCCGGCTCAACGGTCGCCTGATGCCCGAATAATCGGGATAACTTCCGTCTGGCGCACGATGCAACCACCTCAGCAGGCCGCCCGTCCAGCCGACTTGTCGGCGATTCGCTCAACGCTCCGCTATCGCAAACGCAATTGCGCGCAATTACCCACCGGACGGTGACGACATCTTCACAAGCGTTTTAACGGAGAATGGACATGAGTGGGCCCTCCGATTGACGCCAATCAGACATACCCGCACGTAAGGTTGTCGGACGCCGGTGAAGCCGGATCCCGTCAGCTTGCTGCCCGCCTTGCGTGTGCACAATGTGCAGGGTTTGCCAACAGCGGGCCGCGCTCACCACGGATTGAGCTGCCGTTATGTCGCTCTGACCGGGGGCTGGGGACCAACGTCGGTTGAGTAGCCCGTGATCGAGTGGAGTCTCGGCCTTGTGCCACGTGATCACATAGCTGGTGAGAGCTACCCGGAGCGGATCCGGATGGGGCTGCTGACGCGGACCTTCACGCCCGAGCTGGTTGTGGGCCCGGCTCAAGAACGCCTCCGGCGAGCTCGGGGCGATCATCGCGAACGACAACATCACCGGCCAGGCGCGCGTGACGGCCCGCAAGGGTGTGTACTTCGAGACGAAGGGCTGCCTGAAGTGGGAGAAGGTCGGGTGACGGCCCGACGGTTCTGGCTTCCCCGTACCCGGCAGGGCGGGCTGCAGCACTCACAGCGGCCCGCCTTCCCTCGGATCTGCGTCTTGGGGCGCTCATCTCCCGTACGGCCGCGCGTCGGCCTGTCCACGCGCGGCGCTGATCCGTTGCGCATGGCCAGCGTCCGCAACTCAGGTCCACTCCAGTCCTCCTGAGAGGAATCACCGCGAGGTCCGAGCCCGAGCAGCCCACTCATCTCCCCGCCTCGGCGCCGGATCCCGAAGCCGCCGTACCTGCCCCGTTCCCGATCACGGCCCAGGTTCCCCGGCCATGCCTACGTTCGCGCCGCCGGGCGACCCGACCGTGGCCCTGCCCGAGCGGTCCCCGCTGGGCGCGGCTGTCGCGGAGCACGGTCATGGTGCTTGGCGTCGGCATGGGAGCCGCAGCGTGGGAGCCTGCTGGTTGTCCTTGTCCCTCCTCGGCAGTGACGAGGTCAAGGCGAACGCCGGCCCTTACAGCTCCGCCACGGCTGAAGAGACGCGGGCGCCGGAACCGTTCGGGACGGACGGCACGCTCACCCTCATCGAGGTCGGCACGGGACTTGAGACCGAGAGACCGTGTTCCGGTTCGGGTGGCTACTCCGACACCGACTTCGGCACCCAGGTCAACCTCACCGACGCGGCCGGGACCCTGGTCGCCACCGGCTCCCTCGACTTCGACGAAAAGACCGAGGCGGGCTGCACGTTCGCGTTCACGGTCGACGACATCACCCCGGGCTCAAAGCTCTACACCGTCGAGGCGTCCCATCGCGTCGTCCTCACGCAAACCGAGGCCGAACTGCGCGCTGGCGGGCTCGAATTCACACTCGGCGACTGATCCGCCCCGGGCTCAACAAGCCTCGGTTGTTCGTCGCCGCCGGTTGGAACAGGCCCGGCTTGCAGATGACGCGGTCAAGGACAGCTCGTACGAGCTCGAGGGGGTGCCGGAAGGTGCTGCGGCTGCAGTCCAACGTCCCTGTCCAAGTGCATGTCGGCTGCGGTGCGCCCGGGAACCCGCGTCAGTGGGTGGGGACCGACGCGACGCCTCGGCCGTGCCCCTTGAGATCGTCGGACAGCAGCCGTACCAGGCCGAGGTCCGCGGCCGCCGTCCCGAGGGCGGCGTACGAGCGGTTATTCACTTTCGGCCAGGAAAGCCCGCGATCTTGCTGACGTGAACGCCGACCGCTTTTGCTGTCTCCTTCAGCCCAGAAGCCAGGTCTTCAGAATCCTCCAGCACCACTACTGGCTGAAGCTGAGCTTGTGAGGAAACACCGTGGACCAACCTGCCGACATGCAAGACGGCTTCCTCCAGCCGACTCAGTCCTCCAGTTCCTGGTGGCTGCGGGCTTGCTACCCACGTCCCATATGCGATCTGCCCGTCGATCCAACCGAGGTCGAATTGTGGACCGCGGCGTGCCGGGGCTCGAACTTCGAGTGATGCCCGTACAGCGACCTGATCAATCAGGATCGACAGCAGCTTCTCGTGTCGAGGCGTCCCACGTCCCAGCACATGAGCCTCAAGCCGACTGATCCCGCGACTCCGTAGACGAAGTCTGTCAAACGGCCCGCCGAGGAATCCGTCTCCGACCTCAGGCATTACCGACACTTGATCACCCTGCATCTTGAGATCCCGGCAACGAGCCGGAGCCCCGAACAGCAGATCCGAGTAGCCGGCAGCGTCGACCACGTGAATATGCCGCCCCGCTCTGCGCGACTGCATCACTGCCAGGAGCTTTCTACTCAGCCCGCGGTCCACATCCTTGACGTTGCCTGCCAACTCTCCATGAACGACGAGGGTTACCTTTCTGGAAAAACTATCCTGGCAGACAGCGCCTAATGTCTTGGAACGAGACTTGCAGTCCCTACGAAAAACCCACTCCCCGTCCACCAGGGTCTTGCCAGTGAACATGAGCGTTTGTCCTCGGAGTTCGTGTATCCATCCAGTGCACGGTGCGGGCACTCTCCTCACCCCCCAGGGGCATTGCGTGATTGGGATTGGTCCGGTTCGCCGGTCTCGTGAGTGACGTGGCGTCATGTCCGTTGTGGGGCAAGGGGCCCGGGAGAGCAGAGCAGGCACGGTGCTGGTGATCATGTGGTTGTCGAGACCCATGAGAACCGAGCGAGACCGTGCCTGCCCGAACATCATCGCCCATCCCTTCCGCACTGGAGAAACTGGGTTCCCCGACTGATCCCCTCACCTCAAGCGATGTCGCTGACCTGCGGCGTTTCCTGATCCTGGTCGCCGATCCCCGCGATGCGCGAGGACTGCGGTATCCGGCCCTCGCGTTGCTGTGCGCAGCCGTCTCGGCGGTGCTGACCGGGGCTCGCTCGCTCATCGCGATCAGCGAGTGGATCACGGATGCCCCGCAGCATGTGCTGGGCGTCCTCGGCTTCGCTGCCGATCCACTTACCGGTCTGCGGCCGGTGCCGCACGCCGCAACCGTGCGCCGCCTGCTGCAGCGTGTGGACGGTGACGCGCTGGACGCGGCGATCAGCGCGTATCTGCAGGCCAGAACGCCGCCCCCGGTCGAGCCGGAGGCGGAGAAAGGGCCGGTGCGACGGGTGATCGCGGTCGACGGCAAGGTGGTCCGCGGATCGCGAACCGCAACGGCCGCGGCGATCCAGCTGCTGGCGGCGATGGACCACCACGGCGTGGTCCTGGCCCAGCGGCAGGTCGCTTCCAAGAGCAACGAGATCCCCTCCTTCGCGCCGTTGCTGGACGGTCTCGAGCTGGAGAACACGGTGGTGACCGCCGACGCACTGCACACCCAGCACGACCACGGGGCCTATCTGACCAGTCGCGGCGCGCACTACGTGGCCGTCGTGAAGAAGAACCATCCGGGCCTGTACGCCCAGGTCAGGAAGCTGCCCTGGCGAGACATCCCGCTCGGGCACCGCACTCGCGACCACGCCCACCACCGCGACGAGATCCGCCGGCTCAAGGTCGCCGCGTTCAGCCACCTCGACTACCCCGGCGCCCGCCAGGCGATCCAAGTCGTACGGTGGCGACGCGACTTGAGCACCGGGAAGCTGACCATCGAGCGCGTCTACCTGATCACCAGCCTGAGCGTCTTCGACGCCACCTGCACCGAGCTCGCCACCTGGATCAGAGGCCACTGGGGAATCGAGAACCTCCTGCACCACGTGCGGGACCGCACGTTCCGCGAGGACGACTCCAAGGTCCGCACCGGCACCCTGCCTCGCGCCATGGCCTCCCTGCGCAACCTCGCCATCAGCGTCTTCCGCCAGGACGGCCAGACCAACATCGCCGCCGCCCTCCGCCACACCGGCCGCGACTACCACCGGCCCCTACGAACCCTCGGTCTCACGTGACGAACCCAGACAGATCTCGATCATGCAATGACCCTGCCTCACCCCCAGAGGTCGAACGGTCATTATTTCGCAGAGTACTTTCTGGTGGCCGCAACAGGAAGGCTTATCTCGGCAATCGAGGCTTTTGTACGTCTCGACCTGGCCAGGATCGCAGAGTCGCCCCGCCTGACGGATCACTCTGCGCGACCGCCTGATGATCGTCCGGCCCGTCACGCCAACGCTACTGCCCTGCACCGCCGGCACCGGGCCGTGGAGTTCGAGAAGTTGCTGATCCGGATCGACAAGGAGGTGCCCGCTCACCTGCAAGTTCACCTGATCGTGGACAATTACGGCACCTACAAGACTCCAGCGATCAGAGCCTGGCTGGCCAAGCGCCCACGGTTCGAGCTGCACTCACCCCGACCCCATGTAGTGCACGTGACGGAACCGGGTCTGGGCGAGGTGGAGGTCGCGGCCTGTGACGACCAGACAACCCTCGCCGTCCAAGAGCTGCTCGCCACACGAGGTTTCACAGCGCCTCGATGCAGCCGCCGAGCACTGCCCGAGATCACCGTCGCCGTCCTGCGCTACGCCCGCGCTGCCACAGGGCCATCTCCATTGCATTCAGGACGGGTTGGGTCTCCTTGGAGGTGCAGGCGGACCAGCCACGATTCGGCTGGGGAACGGCGCGTAGCGCCCGTACCTCCGGTGATGCCGGGGGTACGGGCGCTTGTCCAGGGGGCTCACCCCTGGAGCTTCATGCCCTCGGGTGAGGTGAGGCCCTTGTCGGGGTGAGCACGGAACGTCGCCGTCCAAGTGGTGGGCAGGCAGGACGTACCGTTGGGGTGCTGCTCCGTCAGCCTGGCCCGGGTGCTGTCCTCGACGACCGTGTCACCGCTCTTCGCGGACGTCACGGTGAGCCGCACCGACACGGTGGACGCACCGATGTCGTCGGGGAGTTGGACCGACAGCAAGGCGAACGGGTCGTCGGGACTGCCCGATGTCCGCTCCTCACAGGTGCCGTCCACGCACAGCCGGATCCTCGCCGCGTCCCCGCCGCCGAAGTCGGCAGGCCGCCACACGGCGGAGACCTGCGAGTCCGCGTCAGCCGCGGTGCACGGCCTGTCCTGGCCGAGGAGCGAGCATCCGGTCAGGGCCGCCGCCAGCAACAGTGTGAGAAGGACGCGGCGCATGCCAATACCTCGCTATCGTGCCGGGGACGGCACCGCCGGCCAGCCCGATGTCGGTGCAGGATCCGGACGTCTTCCTGGCGACGACGACGCTCTTGGCCGTCGTAACGCCGGAGTAGTGGATGGTCGCCTGGGTGTCGGTCACCTGCCAGCCGCATGTCTCGCCGGTCATCATGCCACCCGTGCAGACTTTGTCTCCACTCTGCGCCCAGCGCCGCCAGTAGTCCTGGACAGGCCGGGAGGAGCTGGACGTCTTGCCGCCCTTGTGGATCCGAGCCGACGCGGAGCTGTCGCTGTTGACGCGGTACAGCGACAGGTCGCCCTCGTAGTAGGTCTGACCAGAGAGCTTCTGTCGATCGCATCCGCGCGACGCTGGCAGATGGCAGCGCGGGTGGCCTTGTCGGGGCGTCCCACAGGGCGGCGAACGTCCGTAACGGCAGTCCGAGGTGGGAGACCTGCTGGCTGAGCTTGATGGCCTCCGTGTACCGGGTACCGGGACGTGCGACGGTTGCGTGAACGTCAGGACGTTGAGCAGGGGGTATATCGGTTTGGAGCAGCGCGGCATGGTCTCGCCCTGTGCCGCTCCTTGGACCCACAAGGTGCTGAGGAGAAGCAACATCAGGATGTTGATCTGCCACAGCGGGTCGAGCCAGCCCGTCTGCGCCCACCCGCAGTCCGTGGTGGGAGTCGGGTTCAAACGTTCCGCCAGGCGTACACGCCCCGTGGTTAACGGCAATCGCTATGAGCAGGACGACGTTAATGATGACGCGACCTTGAGCGCCATCCGATGAAACTCGCCCCGCTCATACGCCAGCGCGGCGCGGATGGTGTCGGCCTCCAGCTCGAGCCCCAGCTCGGCCGCCGCGGCTTCTCCCTCAGTCACACGCTTCTCGACGCACTGGTGGTGCATCCGCAACAGCGGGTGCATCTATGAGCTTTGGGCCGCAGTACTCACGCCTCTCCCCCGAAGGTCAGCTGTGGAGCACAGCCTATGAGCATCCACCGACAGCGCACCCGGAGCAGGCGACGACAGCAGCGCCGACAAGTCGCTAGGCGATCCGCCGTACGACGAGGATGGTGACGTGCGTGGCGACCTTCGCGACCTCGACGACGCGGCCACGCCTGGGCGCGTGTACGAGAAGTCTTTCCCCGATCGCCGTCGCCACGTGTTCCGGCCGGGACGCGGAGCCCTCGGTCAAGACGAGGTCGCCGGGCTGGAGGGACTTGGCGCAACCTCAGCATCGGCGTACTCCGCCTCGCAGGCGTCCACGGCATCGCCGCCCTGCGACGCAACGCTCGCGCCCCCCAATGACCGCTCGCCTTCCTCGGGCTCACATGATCCCAAACCAGATATCCCGCGACATTGCCGAAGCCCTGGCAGCCACCCCCTGCCTGCTGACCAGCGACGACCCGCTACAGATCACGAACTACAGCTGCCGTGTCATTGTGGTGTTGATATCGGAATGTCCCGCGAGGACCTGAGCGATGTGGGGTGGAAGACCACTCCCGATCGCCTACCAGGACGAGACTGGCTGTCCTGGTCAGGGCTCACAGTGCTCCGCGTGGGACGAGGCCGCTGCGGGGTCTGCCAAGGACATTTGCCCACAAGGGTGAAATACTTAACTTGGGAGACGGGGTGACCGCTAGGCTTGCCGCCCCACCGGAATTGGCACCTTCGAGTTTGGCTCCGTAGGCAGGGCGTGCATGCGCGTCCCTGGGGCCGAGCGGAGGAGGGAATCAGTTATGGGCGAGAAGATCGCAGGCATCGAAATCCCCGATACGCGGCTGGCGGCCGAGGCCACGGCGCTGGTCCGCGAAGCTGAGCCGCCGCTGCTATTCGACCACTCTCGCAGGGTCTACCTGTTCGGGATGCTGCAAGGGCTACAGCGCGGCCTGAAGCCCGACCCGGAACTGCTCTACGTCGGAGCGATGTTCCACGACCTGGGTCTGACTCAGACATACCGGACCACTCATCAGCGCTTCGAGATCGACGGTGCGAACGAGGCGCGTCGGTTCCTTACCGAGCATGGGGTCGGCGCTGACGATGTCCGCCGGGTTTGGACGGCGATCGCCCTACACACAACGCCTGGTGTTCCGGAGTTCATGGAGCCCGAGATCGCGTTGGTCACCGCGGGTGTGGAGACTGATGTGCTCGGGATCGGCCGTGACGACCTGGATCCCGCGTCACTCGAAGTCGTCACCGATGTGCACGCGCGACCCGACTTCAAGCGGCGGATTCTGGAGGCCTTCACTGACGGCTTCAAGGACCGGCCCGACACAACCTTCGGCACCGTGAACGCCGATGTGCTAGCCCACTTCGTGCCCGGCTTCCAGCGCATCGACTTCGTCGAGGTCATCCTGAACAGTTCCTGGCCCGAGTAGCCGGCTGGCGAAGTTTCAGTCGACGCATGTAAGCGCCAGGTCGCCCGGTCCACGAAGGAGCCGAGGTGGTGGCCGCCACACGGCGCGCTCTCGACAAGAAGTTCCGACGCTCCGAGTCCCATCCGGGCCTGATGTAAGGGCCTATGGGAAGACCGCGGTGGGGGCTGGGCCTTGCTCGACGCTAGGGAATGATGCACATTGGGAACTGCTGGGTGTCCCCGTAGTTGTCCGGCATGCTCACCATCGGGGACAGGCCGTTCAGGCCCTGCGGGCACACCGCCCGAGTCAGGACGGTAGTGGGCTTGATCCGCTCTGACGGACATCCAAGATCAAGGGTTCAGCACCGGGAGGATGTCCATCATGGAGAGCATGAGGAAGAAGAAGCCTCGCCCTCGCCATTCGTTCACGCCGGAGTTCAAGGCCGGGATCGTCGATCTGTGCCGACGCGGTGACCGCTCGGTCGGGACTTCGATCTGACCGAGACGGCAGTGCGGCTGTGGGTCTGCCAGGCTGGCGCCGGCGAGGGTCTTCGCCGTGATCGTGTCGAAGCCTGAGAGGTGGATGTTGCTGGTCACCGCGATGGAGCGGCGTTCGTAGGCGGCGTCGATGATGCGGTAGAACGCTTAGGCGGCATCCGCGCCGACGGGCAGCAGGCCGACGTCGTCGATGACGATCAGGTTCGCGCGGCAGACCCGGGGGACGGTGCGGGCGGTGGACCCGTCGACCTTGGACTTGCCAATCGCAGCGCTGAGGGTCTCCAGGGTGAACCAGGCCACTCGCAGATCGTTTTCGATCGCGGCCTGGGCCAGGCCCTCGGTGAGGTGGCTATTGCCGGTGCCCACCGGTCCGAGCAGGATCACGTTCTCGCGGGTGTGCAGGAAGTCGAGCTGTCCGAGGTGCTCGACGGATCCATCCACATGACCTGCCAGCCGTGGCCGTCGAGGTCGAAGAAGCTGCGTGAGTACATGAAGCCGTGGTCCTCGGGGCCATCCGCCTCTGAGCCGCCCGCGGCGAGCGCAGCCTCAGCGACCGTGTCAACCTCATCGCGGGCTGACACGCTGAAGCAGTAGAGCGCCAGCGTGTGCGTGGTGGGATTGGCCATCGGCAGCTTCGCGAACTGCGCGAACGTCTCGTGGCTGAGCAGCATGACGGAGGCTTGCTCGCCGACCAGCATACAAGCGGCGGTCTCGTCGGTGAACATCGGGTTGTAGCTGAACCCGAGCCGCGCGAAGAAGGCCTTGCTGCGCTCGATGTCCGCCACGGGGATGTTCACGAACAGCATGCGACCGGCGTGCGTGGGAGTGGTCATGGTGGGTCTCCAGTCCGAGGTTCGATGGTGTACGACGGGGTAGACCGGCACAGCCTGCGGAACTCATCGGTGGATTTCGGAACTCGCATCGAGCGACAGGCCGAAGCCGGGGGGAACAGCTGTCAAGGCCGGTTGAAAAGTGGACACCCTGGCGTGATGGACGTTCGAGCGGCTGCGAGCGGAGCGCGCGTAGCGCCGAACAGGCCCACGGCGAGGACCTCGACCTCCGACGCGAACTCGCCTGCAACGGAGGCGCCGCCACCCCACCGCGATCCCAGGCCATCGGGCCATGACCAAGGGTGCGACCGACTACGCGCAGACGATCGTGACCTCGCCGTCGAGGCCGCCAAGACGGGCACGATCACCCCGGACACCACCGCGGTGACCGCGCACCCCACCGCGCAGTGGGCGGTACAACAGGCCCGCAACATCGCCGCCGACCTCGGCGCGCAAGACGCCGGGCCCGCGATTCCTGCTACGCGACCGCAACAGCAGGTACACCGACGCCTTCGATGCCGTCTTCACCACCGAGGACACGGAGGTGCTGCTCATTGCGCCCCGGGCACCGCGCATGAACGCGCATTGCGAACGCGTGATCGGCACCATCCGCCGCGAGGCCCTCGGTCACGTCCTGATCCTGGGCGAGAACCACGCCAGGAAGGTCCTGAGTCGGGTCGCCCGGGGGAATCTCACCCCCGGGCTCCCACAGAACGGAGCGTGACAATCTCTCGTCACTCCGCTCTTGTCATCCTGATCACCAGGCCAATGCGGCGAGTGTCGTGTCCGGCCAGTGCGCGAACATCCGCGGGTACCGCTGGGCGATCTCCTGGAGCTTCGCAATGGCCTTCCGCAACGGCGCCAGCCGACGGTACTTTCTGCGGATCCAGCGAACCAAGTAGGCGTTGATTCGCTGAAGGAACGGGATCAACACCCAACGGCCGTACCGGCCGTAGTAGTTGAGCCAGCCCGCAACGACGGGATTGATCCGCCGTGCGAGGTCCGTGAAAGTCGAACCGGTGCGGTGTTGCAGCCGCCAGGAGCGGACCTCCGCACTGATCTTCTTCAGGGCTTCCTTGCTGATTGCCGGGGAGAATGACAGGAACGTCTGCCCACTCCGGGTCCGGCTTGCTCTGGCGCGGAATGTGTAGCCGAGGAACGTGAACTCCATATGCTCGTGGGAGCTCTGGCGCTTCGCGTCCCGGCAGTACACGATCCGGGTCTTGGCCGGGTGCAGTTCCAGCCCGACCTCTTCCATCCTGCTCCGGAGCGCGGCCAGCACCTGGCGGGCCTGGCGCTCGGTGACGCAGTGCAGCACCGCGTCGTCCGCATAGCGTTCGAAGGTGACAGACGGGAACTCCCGGCTCATCCACATGTCGAACGCGTAGTGCAGGAACAGGTTCGCCAGCACGGGAGACACCGGGGCGCCCTGAGGCGTTCCGCGTTCCCGTTCCAGCAGGTTGCCGTCGGGCAGTTGCAGAGGCGCGGCGAGCCATCGCCGTACATACAAGTTCACCCAGACGGCGTCGGTGTGCGCTTCCACCGCCTTGACCAGCAGGTCCCACCGGACGCTGTCGAAGAACTTCCGGATGTCGAACTCGACGACCCAGTCGCGCTTCCAGCAGCGTTCCCGGCAGGCCCCGACCGCGTCCAGCGCGGACCGTCCGGGCCGGTATCCGTAGCTGTCCGGGTGGAAAATGGGATCCACTCGTCGCATCAGATGCCGTGCCACCACGGTCTGCGCCACCCGGTCAGCGACGCACGGAATACCGAGCATCCGCATGCCACCGCCGTGGGGCTTGGGAATCTCCACCGCGCGCACCGGAGACGGAAAGTACGAGCCCGACGACATTCGGTTCCAGACCTTGTAGAGGTTGTTCCTCAGGTCCTTCTCGAACTCATCGATGGACTCGCCATCCACGCCCGGGGCGCCCTTGTTCGCCCTGACTTCCTCCCACGCCTCCTTCACTTCCCACTTCGAGATATCGAACGGCTTGGTCTGTGACATCAACCGGCCCATCGAATTCCTCCCAGATACCTCTGGTTGATACGACACACTCGGTCACGGACGACCCGGCCCCTTCGCTCCACCCCCATTACAGAGGCTTCAGCACTACTACGAGCCGGTCCGCCGGCGCACCCCGCATCGGTACTCAACCCCTTGCGGTTTCGGCCGCTTGGGGCACTCCCTCTCGCCACCCGTGCTGGGTGGGCAGTGTCGGAGCGCGCCTTCTCCTGTTCCACGCGAGAGCGGCAGACTGGGCTCACGTCGCCTTCATGCCGGACACCGCCTGACCAGTAGGTGGGCTCCCGTCAGGCTTATCCCGAGACAAGCCAGAGCGCCTCGGTTTCGATGTCGTCTGTTCTGTTTTCGACACGTCAGCAGCGATTCGCTTGCGCTCGTCTTCCCAGTCCCTACCTGACATCTCTTGGATGCCTTTTCCTCATCGCTCACCACAACAGTCTTCAGCTAATGCGGCATGAGGTGGTTTGAAGCCTCCCCCCACAGGGCGACTCCGAAGGGCCGAAATCCTTCATCTCTCGCACAGCACCATTTCCAGAAGCTGCCCTACTATCAACTCCCATTCATGTTCAGGACACACCTGGCTACCAGGACCACTACAACGGACACCCGGTCGCACCGAACCCGGCAACAGCTACCGCCCCGAGCAGCCCGCAATCGTGCACGACCTCGACGACCGAAGCCCGCTCCGCACCAGGGCTGTCGGCGGCATCATCAACGAGTATCGATACGTTGCGTGACCTGAAACGACGACTTTTCGAGCCCCACAGGGTCAGGCGCGGGAACTCGTGCGCACCGCACGTCCGCCGACATCAGGACAGGCCACCTCCGCGGCCGCCCTGTGCGTCGCCGACCAGACTGTCATTCCAGACCTGGACCGACCTGGACGACTCGTACAGGCGAGTCGCAACGCCTCCTATGATGCGGCGGGACGAAAGCCTCAAAGTCGCACCCGTGTGCCCGATTCGGCTCGTCCGCGGGTGCGCGGCGGGTGACGATGGGCTGTGACGGTGTCGCGGCGGGAACACGTGGTGGATGGCATGGAGCGGGCCGGAAGGCAGGATGCCGAGGCGCTCGGTCGTATGGAGCGCAGGCACTTTCTCGCCGTTGCTGTAACTGGTGCGATGGCGGCCGGCTGTCGCTCCTCCGGCGCCAAGGGGTCCCGCACCGAGACCGCCTCGCCCGGTTCTACCCGGTTCACCGGGGACGGTGAGCGAACGCGCGTGGGAAACCCCGACTGGCGTATCCGTTGGGAAGGCGCGCCCGAGGCTGTCCAGGGGTACACCGACAGATCCAGCGTGCTGCCGGGCGAGGAGTTCGGTTTGTACGTGTCCACGACCGCTTCCAGCTTCCGGGTCTCGGCCTTCCGGGTCGGCTGGTACGGGGGTCAGCAGGCGCGCCTGGTGTGGCGTTCGCCCCGTATCGCCGGATCGGTTCAGGCCCGGCGCCGCCTGCTGGAGGTCACTCGTACCGTACGGGCCGACTGGAACCGCACGCTCGGCGTACGCACCGACGGCTGGCCGGAGGGGGCGTACCTGCTTCGACTGGAAGCGGAGAACGGGCACCA
Organism: Streptomyces sp. NBC_00154; assembly: GCF_026342835.1. GTDB lineage: Bacteria > Actinomycetota > Actinomycetes > Streptomycetales > Streptomycetaceae > Streptomyces. Next base: position 1,246,574 of record NZ_JAPEMI010000002.1, on the reverse strand, counting down.
GCGCTACGTGCCGTTGATCGTCCGTTCGGCGTCCGGCGCGGGCAGGACCGTCCTGATGCACGCGGTGTCGACCTGGCAGGCATACAACGCGTGGGGCGGGTACAGCCTCTATCACGGCGAGGACGGTGGGTACGGGACACGGTCGCTCGCGGTCAGCTTCGACCGGCCATACGATCGCAGCGGCGCCGAGAAGTTCATGGTCTACGAGAGGGCGGTAGTGGTTCTCGCGGAACGGCTGGGAATTCCGCTCGCCTACACCACGGGGGTGGACGTCCACCGCGAACCCGGCGTGCTTCACGGCGCGCACGCGGTGCTCTCCCTCGGGCACGACGAGTACTGGAGTCAACAGCAACGGGACCACGTGACCCGGGCTCGTGACTCCGGTACCAATGTGGCCTTCCTCGGTGCCAATGCCTGCTTCCGCCGGATCAGGCTGGAGCGGGGACCTACCGGCGACGCACGCACAGTGGTCTGTTACAAAACCGACTACCGGGCGGACCCGTACCTGACCGACCATCCGACCATGCCGACCAATGACTTCCGACGGCAGCCCGGAGCCGACCCCGAATCCTCCCTGACCGGCGTCCTCTACGAGGGCTATCCGGTCGACGCTCCGTATGTGGTCCACGCCGACAATCACTGGCTCTACGAAGGGACCGGGGTCAGACGCGGAGACTCCTTCGACCATCTGGTCGGGGTGGAGTACGACCGGGTCACCCCGGGGACGCCCACCCCCGCGCCGCTTGAGGTCGTTGCGCACTCCCCTGTCTTCTGCAAGGGCGCGCCAAGCCATGCCGACTCCGCGTACTACACCGTCCCGAGCGGAGCGGGCGTCTTCGCATCCGGGACGATGCGATGGGTCGAGGCCCTCATGGCCGGCACTCAGGACAACGGCCGCAACCATGGCATGGACGCACGCACCGGACTGTTCGTCACCCGCACCACGGAGAACCTGATCCGCGCGTTCGCGGAGGGCCCGTGCGGCAGGAACCGGCCGAAACCCCAGGAGAATGCGAGCACCCTTTACCCATCGTCGACACCCTGAACCTCTCCGCCAACGCCGATGAGGTCCCGGTCGAGCAGGCCCACACCGTCGCCAAGTGGGCGACCTCAGCCGGCTAGCAGTCGCCGGCGACCGGTGGGCGGAGACATGACTGCGGCCGTCACCATGATGGCCAAGCAGCGCGGAGGCCTCCACTTCAAGCAGCAGGTCAGGTCCGCTGCCCCAACCCCAGCTTGGCTGCGAGGCGCATCGAGCGGTCGTTGGCGGTCTGGGTGCAGAGCACCACCGGCTCGCCGGGGAGTACGTCGGCGAACCAGTCGAGTGCCGCCGCGCACGCCTCGGCGGCGTACCCGCATCCCCACACTTGCGGCAGGAATGTGTATAACCGAGTCCCGCTACCGCGACCGGCGCGGCGTCTCTCCCGCAAGAAGTCCGACCCCGGCGACGCCCTGGACCTGGCGAAAATCATCCGCACGGACATGCCCATGCACCGGCCGCTGCCTGCCGACAGCGACATGGCCCGGGCCATCGCCGTCTCGCCCGCGCCCACCAGGAACCGGCTCAATCACGCCGGATACCTGTGGGCCTTCGCCACCCTCACCCACTCGCCAGGCGCCAACGCCCACTATCGGCGCCGACGCAAGACCGGGGACTGGCACGCACAGGCCCTGCGCCATCTGTTCAACCGTATGCTCGGACAGCTCCACCACTGCCTGCTGCACCGATGCGACTTTGATGAAGGCACGGCGTTTCCCTCACCCGCCGCCGGCTGACCTAGCCTCAGAAGCCGATGTCCCGTGCTTCGTAGCCCTCCAGCCCAATGGTCAGTAGGGACGGCACCAGTGCGTGGAGGTACCAGCCCACGTCGGTGAAGTCGGACGAGCCGGACAGCCTCCGCGTGTTGATGGTCGGGATGAAACTGCAGGCTGTGCGGCGCGGGAAGAAGAGGAGCTGACCGTCCGTTTGTTGCGACTTGCCGGAATCACGGAACGGGCCGTCAAGTCACCGCTACACCCTGTGTGATGTGAGTAAAAGAAGTACATCCTGTGACGAGATTCTTCCCGTGAAGATTTGAATGATCACAAGATGGTCACTAGGGTCGGGCCTCGAACCTTCGCGCGATTGATCACCCATTCGGGGTGGCAGTGAAGGAACCGCCGATCCGTGACGTGCACGGAGCCGGGGATTCGCATCCCCTCATAGCCCGGTAGGCGGCTCAAGGAAGAAGGAGCCCGCCTTCGTGGCGTCCCACCGTCGTCCCAAACAGCCGAGCCGTACCCGCGTGACCGTGCTCACCGCGACCGCCGCTGCGGCCGTTGCCCTGACCTCCCAGGCCGCCCATGCCGACCCCAAGCCGACCAAGAGCGAGGTCAAGGCGAAGGTCGACAAGCTCTACCACGAGGCGGAGGAGGCCACCGAGCAGCACAGCCTGGCCAAGGAGAAGCAGGAGAAGCTCCAGAAGCAGATCGGCGCGCTCCAGGACAAGGTGGCCCGCGGTCAGCAGGAACTCAACAACCTCCGCAGCGGCCTCGGTTCCCTCGCCGCCGCGCAGTACCGCTCCGGTGGCATCGACCCGTCCGTGCAGCTCTTCCTCGCCTCAGACCCGGACAGTTTCCTTGAACAGGCCTCCGCGCTCGACCAGTTGACGGCCAAGCAGGCCGAGTCGCTGGAGAAGATCCAGGAGAAGCAGCGGTCCCTCGCGCAGGAGCGCAAGGAGGCCCAGGACAAGCTGAGCGACCTCGCGGACGTCCGCAAGACGCTTGGCGAGAAGAAGCAGCAGCAGCGGGCGAAGCTCGCCGAGGCCCGCGAGGTGCTCAATACTCTCACCGTTGCCGAGCGCAACAAGATACGCCAGGACGACCTGCGTGCCAGCCGGGCCGCCGGTGACCGGGTCGACCTCGGCAACGAGGTCCCCGCCTCCGCCCTCGGCGCCGCCGCCCTCCAGGCCGCCGACACCCGGGTGGGTAAGCCGTATGTCCGCTCCGCCACGGGTCCCGGCTCCTTCGACTGCTCGGGCCTGACCCAGTGGGCCTACGCCCAGGCCGGTGCCCAGATCACCCGCACCACGTACACCCAGATCAACGAGGGCACCCGGATCGCGCGCAGCCAGCTGAAGCCGGGCGACCTGGTCTTCTTCAACAACACCACGCACGTGGGCCTCTACGCGGGCAACAACACCGTGCTGCACGCCCCATACCCGGGCGCCTACGTCCGCTACGAGTCGATGAACACCATCGGCAGCTTCCAGGCCGCGGTGCGCATCTGATCACGCCCGAACGGGCGGATTCCCGCGCCGTACTGACTGTCCGCCCCGCCGGAGACCACAGGTCACCGGCGGGGCGGAGTTCCGTGAATCCCCAGGTCAATGGACTGTGTGCGGGAACGTTTCGCCAGGGGACGGCGGGGTTCGGGGCAGTCGGTCCGGTGAGGGCTCCTGTCGTGCATTCCCCCGTCGCGACAGGAGCCCTTGTTGCCCGAGCTGTTGTGCGATGTGGGCCTGGATGTGCGAAGAAACGTGCAGGGTGTCCGTTACCAAGATCGTGCCCGTTGCGGGGGTAGTGCGCTGGGTGGTGTGGAGGGTTGTACGCCGGAGCATGAAAGGGCTTGCTGTTGATCATTCAAGGGGTGGGCACCGCGGCAGCTCGCCCAACCCCCTGGGCGGTAACCGGAACGCGGCGTGGCGGGGAGGGTGCGGCACTGCGGGGCGCCGCGTTCGTGCTTTTGCTTCAGGGCGCTGCGCCGTCTGCCGCGCGGCGGTGCGGGCATCCCGCGCTCTCACGAGCTGCGGGTTGGGGCAGCCGGTCACCGGCCGCTCCGCGCCCGGCTTCCTCGCTTCGCGCTGCTCCAAGGAGAGCCCACCATGACCGAGACGGCCGAGTCCGCGGGGCGCTATGCGCAGTGAGTCCACGCGGAAGTCGGGAACACCTCAACGTCTTGTCGTCTCGCTGTGTCGGACGAGTGGACGAGTGCGGCTGTCCCTCCCGGCCCGAGGGGAGAACGTCACGTGGGGTCGGGTTGTTCAGGGAATGTCGCCGCTGAAGGCAATGTGGAGGATGAGCAGTAGCACTGCCATCAGCACGATACCCCACGCCCTCAGGTACTCCCGCCAGAATGGCGGCGCGAGGTGGGCTGCTTCGTCGCCTGCCGCGGCTCGGCAACGATCGGAGCGGGCTACGTGCCAGACAAGCAGTAATCCGAAGGCGGGCAGCAACCCGTAGAGAAACAGAGCCCTGAAGTTCACGACGCCTCCCTTGAGCGGCCATGGTCCAGGTCAGAGGAGCCGAAAGCCACGGCCCTCACCTTTCTTCCCCGCTTCTCGCCAGGCCAGACACCCGGCCGTTCAGCCACCGCTCGCCGCAGTCCAGTCGGCGGCGGTTGATCGGGCGCAGCAGCCGGGCCGCGTCCAGGACGTCCGCGATCCGGTGCTGAGCGGGGTCTGCGTAGCGGACTGCGTTCGTCAGCATCGTGGGGCATCGATCAGACCGAAAATGCCGTCGCTGCACCACTGACCGAATGATTCCTTTGTCACACTCTCAAACCCCAAGCTTTACTTGCACAAGAGGTAAGTGTGTAATAGGTTTGTATCATGGCAAACCGGGGCGACGCACTCCACTCATTCAGCCAGAACGCAACAAACCTAGACCAATCCGGATTGCATGACTCGAATTCGAACGAAGCCTGAACAGGGGGCAAGGGGTTCATCGGCTCCTTGCCCCGGAAGACCTCGGGCGCCTGACGACTGAGCGGATGCTCGTAGAAGGAGCGGAGAGTGTGATGGCCGGTGCACAGGGAGTGAACTGGAACGAGCGGCGGCAATACGCGAGCCGCCTCTTCGAATCCCAGCGTTACCGCGCGGCCACCCGGGTCCTCACCGACCTGGTTGCCGCGGCACCCCGCAACCTGGACCTCCGCATGCTCCTCGCCCGCTCCTACTACTACACGGCACAGCTCTCCCTGGCCGAGGCGGAGCTGCGCAAAGTCCTGCGCGCCGAACCCACCCACGCCTCGGCCCACCTCGCTCTCGCCCGCGTCCTGGAACGCCAGCACCGCTGCTCCGAGGCCGCTCCGCACATGAGGATCGCGGACACAATGACCGCACGGGACCTCCTTGCCCTCAGACACCCCAGCAGTTCATCCCCCCGCATGGCTGCCTGAAGCTGCTCCGGCAGGGCTTTGTCAGGTGTCTGGACGGGCGGTGGGCTCTGGTGGTCCGCCGCCAGTATGAGGGCGGATGAACTCGCGGCGTTTCATGAGTGGTTGGCGGAGTTGATCGGGTAGGTCACTGCGCCGGCGTGTGCTGACCAGCGGGTGAGAGCGACTGTGTCGGCGCAGCCCGATCGGGTCGATGAAGGGAACCGATCCGCCGGACAGGCCCCCGCGGTCGGGGTGTGCTTGGTCGCACTGAGGCGCGGAGGCGGCTCGGGGGAACGCGGGGCACTGGAGCGTGGGGCAGCGGAGCAGGGTCTCGCACAGAGACTGGGCACGCAGAACGCTAACGACCTTGGGAGCGATACCAGCTCCGGATCTGCCTGGCGGTCTGGGCCCCTGCGCGATCAGGACGCCGCTGAGGAGGAGTGGTGCCGTCAGGCGGATCGCGGTCGCCGCTGTCTTGACCGGCGCGTCTTGGTCAGGGAGTGGACCGCAGCGGCGGCGCCTGCCACGTCATCCCCGGGGGCTGGAGTAGGGGCGAGGGCTCGGGGCCGGGGTCATCGGTGTCGACGACTCCGGCGGCCGTGTGGTCGAAGTCGGCGGGCCAGCGGGTGTGCTCGCTGGCCACGGCGCCGGTCAGGCGTGCTTCGACAAGGTTGGCGGTGCTCAAGTCGGTGCCGCGCAAGTCGGCCATGCGGAGATCGGCGCGTTGGAAGACCGCGCCGTGGGCGACGGCCTTGCGCAGGTTCGCCTCGCGCAGGTCGGTCTCAGTGAAGTCGGCGTCACGCAAGTCGGTTTCGACCAGCTTCGCGCCCCGTAGGTCGGCCAGAATGCAGCGAGCCCGGCGGAGAATCGCAGTCGTGAGGTCGGCGTGCCGCAGGTTGACCGAGACCAGGGACGCCTGGGTCAGATTGGCGTGGTACAGGCCGGCGGCCTCCAGGCAAGCGCGGTCGAAGTTGACCTCGGGGAACCAGAGTCCGTCGCAGTCGGCCCGGCGCAAGTCGGTGATGCTGAGATTGACCCAGGACTGCTCCCGGTGCTGGCACAGCACGCCGAGCGCGGTCAGCGCCACCTGGGCGTCGGCGGCGCGAGCCTCCAGGGGTGCGATGTCGTTGATGGGCACGTCTGCCGCCGGTGATTCCGGCCCGGCGGGTGGCCAGGGCAGGTGCGTACGCAGATACGCGGCCTGGATGGAGATGATGGCCTCCCGGTCGCGGGCGGACTGCTCCGCGATCCGCCACAGCGCGTGCAACCCGCCGATGCGCACATCCAGCTTGTCGCTGCCGAGCTGGTCGACGGCCCGGCTGAATCGGTCGGTGACGTAGCCCTCCTGGGTGGCGCGCAAACCGTCCTGACTCACCCGCAGTTGCCGCCAGGTGGCATACGCGCCGAAGAGCACGACCAGGCCGCCGACCACCTGCAGAAGCGTCGTACGGACATCGTTCACCGCCTTCAGTCGATCCTGTGCGGCGACGCTCGCCCCGGCGAGATCGTGGTCGACCACCACACCCGGCAGTAGGACGAACACTGTGCCTAGAACGACCAGCCCCGCCGCCCCGGCCAGCAGAGCCACGGCTGTACGACGCCTGACCAGCCCGTCGCGCCATGCCCGCCGCCCGCGGTCCGGTTCCCCCATCTCCATGGGCACAGGAGCTTAGGCTCCACTTAGTAAACGATCAAGAGTGCTGTGGCACTGGCCCGTGACATGAGAACGGCCGTATGGGTTGAGTGAGTTGTGAGGTTTACCTGGGCCCGTGCGGCCTGTTCCCATCCTGCCCTGTCCGGGGTCCCGCGCGCACACTTCGGCGAGTTACTCAAAGAACTCGCGCCCCGGTGGCAGGCCGCGCGGGAGTCGGCGCTACACGAGCGGCGTGGCGGAGACCGGAGGCGGGCGGCTGGCGCCGGGCCCAAGCAGCGCCTGGTCTTCGTCGACCGGCTCCTGGTCACGCTGGTCCACCTGCGGCTTGGGATCCCGCACGCCGCTCTGGCCGAGTTGTACGCAGTGGACCGCTCCACCGTCTCCGGAGCGATCCGCGAGGTCCGCCCGCTGCTGGCGGCCCGCGGCTTCGCCGTCCCGGACCGGCCGGGGGTCCGGCTGCGCACGCTGGAGGACCTGTTCGCCTACGCCGGCGCGGAGGGCGTTGACCTGCGCATCGACGGCACCGAAGTGCAGGTCCGACGCCCCCGCGCCCACCGCCCCGGCCGCAAGGCGTTCGTCTCCGGCAAGAAGAAGCAGAACACCATCAAGACCACCACCTTCAGTGACCCGCAGGGTCGCACCCTGTTCAGCGGTGTGGTCCGGCCGGGCCGCATGCACGACCAGACTGCCGTGCGCACCGAGGGCATCGCCGAGCAGTTCCACCGGCACCCCAAGGTCAAGGCCGAGGTCGACGAGGGCTACCGGGGCCTGGCCAACGAGTTCCCCGGCCAGGTCAGCGCCCCGCCGAAGAAACCGAAGGACGACGCGCCGCTGGGCGAGCACCACGCCTGGCGCGAGCAGAGACGCCGCCAGTCCTCCGCGCGGATCTGCGTGGAGCACACCAATGCCGAGTACAAGCAGTGGCGGCCCCTGCAGCGGTTCACCGGCCGCCGCGAGACCTACGCCGAGACCCACCTCGCGATCGCCACCCTGGTCTCTGACCGCTCCGCCCGGCGGGCGACCCGCCGCAAGGCGAGCACCGAACTGGTGCTCAGCCGGCAGGCCGCCTGCTGATCACCCACCAGCCAACCCGCCAGGCCAGCACGCCCCGAACTCAATCGCTCCCAAGGTTGTAAGAGCCAGAACTGGGGGCCCTGGTCCTGAGCTCTGGCCTCAGGTAGCCAACTGCTCCACAACATGCCTCCCAGGGGATAAGTACCACCCCATACGGGACAAACTCTAGGCGTCCTCTAGGCGGGAACTGCCACGCGACGAGCGGTTGCCGGCCGAAGCCGGAGACGACCTTCGGCAATATGAAGGCCGACGTGCTGGAGCATTACGTGCCGGGCTTCGAGCGCGGGGACTTCGTCCGTACGATCCTCGATTCTCCCTGGCCGGAGTGATCCGAGTAAGCCGAGCAGGCCTCGCAAGCGGACCGAGCCGCAGAAGCCGATCCGCACCGGGCCTTGACATGGCGGCGGTTCAGCCGGCCTGGCAGATCGCGCCACGGAGCATGGCCACGGTTGTCGCCGCCGCTCTGCGCTCCGTGTCGTCCTCTGTCGTACGCACCCGTTCCTCCAGGAGCACCACGGCTGCCTGGAGCACGCCGATGCGTACCGGAACGCTCTGCATCCCGGCCAGCACGGCGGCCGCCTGCTCCGCCGGAGTGACGGTCTCGGCCTGCGGAATGAGGGTCGTGATGCCGCGCCCGAGCGCGCGGTCTCGTGGTGGTTGAGCCGCTGTTGTGGTCACCGAAGAAGTCTGCCGCACCGGGCCTGCGGATCGGGTCAGCGACTTGGCGCCACGTCGCTCGCGGGTGCGTGCGACCGGCCGGAGCGGGAGCCGATGTACCGGGCCGCCCGTGGGCGTGATCCGACGGCCACGATGGCCGGTATTCACTTGTCCGGCGGACGCGGACGCGCCTGCGGCGGCGCGGCTCCCGATCGCCGGGCCGATCGGCCGGGCGCCCTTAGGGCCGGGCCCAGTTGCGCATCGCGGTGCGCGAAGCGAACGCGGCCACGTCCTTGTCGAGCGGGTTGTCGGTGTACTGGTGGATGCGCCAGGTCGCCTTGATGCGTGGTTTGCCCGCGGTCACATAGTCGGCGATCCACAGGCCGTCACCGGCGTACGACGTGGTGTCGTAATTCAGCCAGAAGTGCCGGTTGCAGTACAGCAGAACCCTGTGGTCCGGCCGGAGGCGCTTGACCTCGCGGATGAAGCGGTCCTTCTCGGCGTTGGTCGCGTGCGTTCCGTCGCCGGTCACCTCCCAGTCGACGGCCAGCAGGTCGCCAACCTTCTCCGGGGCCTTGATCACGAAGTACTCCGCCTGCGCCGTGAGATTGCCCGGCCACAGGAAGTGATAGAAGCCGACCACGCATGAGGCGTCCCTCGCCCGCTTGACCTGCGAGGCCAGATGCGGATTGACGTACGAACGGCCCTCGGTGGCCTTGATGAAAACGAAGTCCAGTCCATCCGTGTCGAAGGACGACTGATACGAGCTGACATCGACGCCATGCAGCATGGGTTCCGCCTTCAAGTGAGCTCTTTGGTTCCGTTTCTCGTTCTGTACGTGCCCGCAGCCGCCGGTTCTCACCCGTCCGGCCCACCGGGCGAAATGTCTTCCGGCCACCCGGAATAGGTACCGGCGCCATGGAGTTGGTGAAGCGGCAAGACCGCATTGCACACCGCACGCACCATCGGAAGGTCGGATCCATGAAGATCGGAGTCATCGGAGCGGGCAACATCGGCGGCAACCTCACCAGGCGCTTCACCGCGCTGGGCCACGAGGTGTCCATCGCCAACTCCCGCGGCCCGCACACGCTCACCGCACTTGCCGAGGAGACCGGAGCCACGCCGGTCACCGCGGCGGAGGCGGCACAGGACGCCCGTGTCGTGGTCATCACCATTCCGGTGAAGGCAGTCCCGAACCTGCCCGCCGGATTCCTGAACGGGGCCGCGGAAGACGTCGTGGTCATCGACACCGGCAACTACTACCCGCAGCAGCGCGACGGCCGTGTCGCCGCCATCGAGGACGGGCTGCCGGAGAGCAGGTGGACCGAGGAACAGATCGGGCACCCGGTGATCAAGGCGTTCAACGGGACCTACGCGGATGACATCCTCTCCAAGGCTCTCCCGAAGGACAGCCCCGCCCGTCAGGCCCTGCCGGTCGCCGGTGACGACGCGGCCGCCAAGCAGACCGTGCGCGACCTCATAGACGAGCTGGGCTTCGACACAGTGGATGCGGGCAGTCTGGACGAGTCCTGGCGCCAGCAGCCGGGCACTCCCGTCTACGGCAACCGGGGCACTGCCGAGACCATCGCGAAGGCGCTCGCCGAGGCCTCCCCAGAACGTACGGCCGAGTGGCGCGCCTGACGGGGCGAGCCCCCGTCCACACGCGTGCCCCCGGTCGGCAGGGCGGGGCGGGCACCAAGGCCGTATTCGCCGGCGCCCACCGCCTCTGCCTCCGATTCCGCTCGTAGCGCGCCGCCCGAATCCGGCGCGGGCCGACAGCACGTGCAACGCTTTCGGTGCGATGACTTCGCCGAAGTCGCACGCGAACGTGCCCCCGGCGCAGGGGCGTTGTCCGACGGCTGACCGACCCGGCGCCCACCGTCCGGGCATTGCCCGGTCCCTGGCCCCCTCGCGTCTACCGCCCGTCGTCCGGGGCGGCCGGCAGGCTGTCCATGAACGAACTGACGGAGAACACGGCGCGCCCGGGTCCGGGCGGACCGTACCCGGGCGGCGAGGTGAGCCCGTACTCCTCCATCGTCGAGCGGTAGGCGTCCAACAATCTGATGTGGTACTCCAGTGGTGCCCCGTCCGGGTTGGTCTTCCCGAGCGGCGTGGTGGGTTCCGGGCACCAGGTGGTGAACCGCGGGGTGATGCCGTGCGACATGAAGAACCGCAGACCCTCGGTGGTCGAGGCGATGGCCTCGTCGACCGTCGTGAAGCCGAACGGCTCGGCCATCTCCACGCCCGCCACGAAGTTGGGAATGACGTTCCGGGCACCGAAGACCTCGGCGGAGTCCAGAATGCGGCGGTGCCATTCGTCACGGCCGACGTAGCGTTCCTTGCCGGGGCAGTACAGTTCGAACAGTCGGCGGTCCCACACCTCGTAGTTGGGGTGGTAGATCTGGACGCCGTAGTCGTGGAAGCGCTGGACGTCCTCCTTCGGCAGGGCCTGCGCGACAACCTTGCCGATCCAGCGGCCGGGGAAGGCGTCCTCGATGGCCTTGGCGTACTGCCCGTAGAAGTCGGCTTCGTCGCGGCCGCCGATGTGGGATGTGATGGCGCCACCGGTGAGGGTGTAGGCGGTGGACGTCTTCGCAGTGTCGTACCGGTCGATGATGGCGAGCGCTTCCAGCACTTCCTCGACGGGCTTCACACCGGTGTACGGGCGTCCCGCCGCCTTGTGCTGGCGCCAGTTGTGGTTGATGTCGCAGTACTGGCACTCCTCCTTCGCGCCGAAGTACTGGCAGACTCGGAAGACCGTCAGATAGACGAGGTAGCCCCACTGGATGGTGGGCGCGACCTCCATCACCGACTTGCCGTTGGCGAGCGTGTGCCGGTAGTAGTCCGGCATCGGCGGCAGGCCAACGTCCGAGATCCGGCTTCCGTCCAGGTACAGCCCCAGGGCGCCGTCCTTGTCGGCCGCGACACGGTACGGCGACGCCGGGTTCACTCGTACCGACACGACCGTGCGGCGCAGCTCGTACGGGCCTCCGGTGAGCACGATCTCCTCCGGTGGACGACGCAGGGCGGCCGCGCCCAACTCGGGCAGGGTGCCGTGGTCGAAGGAGAAGATGAAGTATGACTTCGGCTTGACGTCACCGTCCTCGTTGTCACTGAGCGCGGACTCGTCGAACGCCACGCCGCCGCGCAGCAGGTCCTCCTTGACGACGGCTTCCCGCGGCACGTGCGGGAACCATTCCATGAGCTGCTCGATCAGGCGGGTACGGCTCGCGTCGGTGCGGCTGGGGTCGCCGGGGTCGCTGCGGCCGGTGTCGGTGCGGCTGGGCATGTGCGGGGCTCCTCGGTCCGGGCGTCGAAGGTTCTTGCGGTACGCCACACTGTGCAACGAGCCACGGACGTCAACCGTTCGCGACGCCGTCCGGGGGGGGCAGGTGCCGTCGGTCACTTGTCCCAGTGCGTGGGGTGACTGAGCGACGGCGGGAGCTTCGTGGCAGCGTCGCCCCGCGCCGCGTTTATCTGTGCCTGTGTGAGAAACAGACTCCCGGTCAGGTCGGCTCCCGACAGTTCGGCATCCCGGAAATCTGCGCCGATGAGGTCGGCCAGACGCAGGTCGGCGCCGGTGAGGTCGGCGGCGATGAGATAAGCGCCGCGCAGGTCGGCCCCCTGCAGGTCGGCGCCCTTGAGCTGGGCGCCCATGAGGTCGGCGCCGCGGTGGTTCCGCTTCTTCTTGCGGGGGGCGCCGGCCCGTACGAGTTCGCTGGTCCGCAGCAGCAGCGCGGCGACGTCGTCCCTGTGTCCGGCGACATCGAGGTCGGCGAACGCATCGGGGGCGACGTGCGTGAGACGTTCGGTCGTGTCGAGGGCGCGTCGTATCTCGCCGTGGAGGGGGCGGGCCGCGTGCAGTGTCAGGGCTTCGGTGAGGTACCAGAGCAGTTCGTGGAGCTGTCGCATGACCGGGAACACCTGGAACATCTGCTGGGCGGTCTGCGGGGCCCGCCGCCAGTCCTGTCCGTCGAACGTCTCCTGGGAGACCTTCTGGCCGGCGCCGAAGCAGTCGTACACCGTGCAGCCGGGGAAGCCCTGGCTCCGCAGTTCGGTGTGAATACCGCAGCGGAAGTCGTCCTGCAGATTGTGGCAGGGCTGCCCGGCGTCCTTGTTGACCGCGAAGTCCGCCGACCGGGTCAGGGTCAGCGCGACGCAGCACAGCCCGAAGCAGTTCGCGCAGTCGGCCCGCAGGGCGGCACGGTCGTCGCCGCGCAGCTCGGTGCGGTCGGTGGTGCGGTCGGCGCCGGAGCCTCGGGCGTTGTCGGACACGGTGCGTTGGATCCTCTGGTGTACGGAGTGCCTGGACGGTCGAGCCTACCGAGGTCCCCAGACCGAGGCGCACGCGGATGGACAGCCTCACTTCACGGGTGCCCGGGCCCCCTCCCGGCGCAGGCCGGCAGCGGTGCGCGCGATGATGGAGGCTTGCATCGTTGTAGGAGGTGGCCACCGACGTGGCGAACACACCAGTCGACAGCATCCCGGCCCGGCGGGTGCTCACCGATCCGGCCGGACTCGCCCGGTATCAGCACGACGAGGCCGAGTGGGCCCCGTACGGAACACCCATCGCGGTCGTGCGTCCGCAGAGCACCGAAGAGGTACGGGATGTGGTACGGCACTGTCTGACGCATCGCATCCCGGTGGTGCCGCGCGGTGCGGGCACCGGTCTGTCCGGCGGCGCGAACGCTGTCGCTGGGGCGATCGTGCTGTCCTTCGAGGACATGAACCGGATCGTGCACATCGACGCCGCGGAGCGGCTGGCCGTCGTCCAGCCCGGTGTGGTCAATGACGACCTGCGGGCGGCCTGCGCGGAGCTCGGGCTCTGGTATCCGCCGGATCCCGCAAGCTCGCCCTGGTCGACGATCGGCGGGAATGTCGCGACGAACGCCGGGGGGATGTGCTGCGTCAAGTACGGCGTGACGCGTGACTATGTGCTCGGCCTCGAAGTGGTCAACGGACTCGGCGAGGTGGTGTCGCTGGGCCGCCGTACCGCGAAGGGCGTCGCCGGGTACGACCTCGCGGGGCTGATGGTCGGCTCCGAGGGCACGCTCGGTGTGATCACGGAGATCACGGTGCGGCTGCGTCCGGCGCGGCCGCAAGAGCGGACCGTGGCCGGATACTTCGCTTCGGTGGTCGCCGCGGGTGAGGCGGTGACCGCTGTGACCGCGTCGGGCGTGATCCCGTCGGCGCTCGAACTGGTCGACCGTCACTGCCTCGCCGCCGTCGACGCCTGGATGAAGATGGGGCTGTCCGCCGACGCGGATGTGGTGCTGCTCGGCCGGGTCGACACCCCAGGCGCCGAGGGCGACGCCGAGGCCGACCTGGTCCGGGACTGCTTCGAGCGGGCGGGCGCCACATGGGCTGTGGTCTCCACGGATCAGCAAGAAGCGGACGCGCTGTTCCAGGCGCGACGGCTGGCCTATCCGGCGCTGGAGCGGCTCGGTCCGGTGCTCACCGAGGATGTCTGCGTGCCACGGACCGCGGTGCCGGAAATGTTGGCCCGGATCGAGAGGACCTCGGCCCGGCACGACATTCTGGTGGCCAATATCGCGCATGCCGGTGACGGCAATCTGCACCCGCTGATCATCACGCCGCCCGGTGACGAGGCTGCGCGTGCGCGCGCCCAGTTGGCCTTCGAGGACATCCTCGACGATGCGATCGCCCTCGGTGGAACGGTCACGGGCGAGCACGGGGTGGGACTGCTGAAGATGCGCGGTATGGACAAGGAGCTGGGGCCCGCGGTGCTCGGGATGCATCACGCGGTGAAGGCGGCCCTGGACCCGCACGGAATCCTGAATCCCGGAAAGGTGCTCGGCTCGGGGCCCGCCTCAGCGGTGTAGCGGCCGGTGGGCCGGTTGGGCGCGGTCCGCTGTCAGTGGGGCGACGCAAACTGGCAGGAGTACGTACGGGTGAAGGGGACGCGGATGAGCGGCGGGAACGGCCATGACACCGGGTTCGAACCGGCCACCGGGGACGGCCCGTTGCCCCCGGGTCCTGCGGAGAAGCGTGCCGCGTCGGTACGGACGGCGTTCGAGGGGCTGCTGCAGATCCGGCGGCTGACCAACACCGGCCGACAGGACCCGGAGGGCGTGCCGGCGGAGTGGGAGCTCCGTCAAGCGGTACGGGCGGTGTCCCTGGCGCTGGAGGCGGACGGCCGCCTTCCGTCGGCCGTCGACGCGTCCGGGCAGCGGGTCGCCTCCGGGTATCGCGTGCAGGAGGGCGAGGCGCCCGGCAGCGTACGGGTGGAGTGGCTCGGTCCGCCGGGCAGCGGCGCCGCGCACGAGGAAGAGGCCGAGCTGACCCGGTGTGCGGCCGCGCTGGGACGGCTGGGCTGGACGGCGCTGCTGTACCGGGGGCCGCGGCGCCGCAGGTTCCTGGAGGTCGAGCGATGAGGTGGCGTTCAAGTCCTGAACGCGTCGGTGGTGCGGTCCGTCAACAGAAGGTCCGTACCAGCTCCTTGACGCCCTCTCGTGCCAACACTTAAATCAAGAAATGAATTAAGCGTCGGGGCCGAACGTCACCCGGGCGCCGGTTCAGCGTGCGATCTGTCATGAGCATGCCCCCACCATGAAGTGATGTGATGACTGTGCGAACCCCCAGACGGCGTCGGACGGCGCTGTACCTCGTTGCCCTGCTGTGCTGTTCCGGCGCGGTGACCGCCGCTCCCGCGGGCGCCGCCCCGGTGCCCGAACCGCGTGTCGCCGCCGCTGCCGCCGCGACAACGTTCTCCGACGACTTCAACGGTCCGGCCGGATCGGCGGTCGACGGCAGCAAGTGGCAGATCGAGACCGGCGACAACGTCAACAACCACGAGCGGCAGTACTACACCGCGGGCAACAGCAACGCCGCCCTCGACGGCCAGGGCAATCTCGTCATCACCGCCCGCAAGGACAACCCCGGCAACTACCAGTGCTGGTACGGCCGGTGCGAGTACACCTCGGCCCGGCTGAACACGGCCGGCAAGTTCACCTCGACGTACGGGCACGTCGAGACCAGGATGAAGATCCCGCGCGGTCAGGGCATGTGGCCGGCGTTCTGGATGCTCGGCGACGACCTCGGCAGCGTCGGCTGGCCCAACAGCGGCGAGATCGACATCATGGAGAACGTCGGCTTCGAGCCAGGCACGGTCCACGGCACCATCCACGGTCCCGGGTACTCCGGCTCCGGCGGCATCGGGGCCGGCTACTCCCTTCCCGGCAGCCAGGCGTTCGCCGACGCGTTCCACACCTTCGCGGTGGACTGGGCCCCCGACTCCATCACCTGGTCCGTGGACGGCAATGTCTACCAGCGACGTACGCCCGCCGACCTCGGCGGCAAGAGCTGGGTGTTCAACAAGCCGTTCTTCATCATCATGAACCTCGCGGTCGGCGGCTACTGGCCCGGCGACCCCGACGGCAGCACCGCCTTCCCGCAACAGCTCGTCGTCGACTACGTGCACGTCACCACCAGTGACAGCGGCTCCGGCGGCACGGGCGGCACCATCACGGGGCTGGGCGGCAAGTGCGTCGACGTGGCAGGCGCCTCCGCCACCAACGGAACAGCAGTCCAGCTCTACGACTGCAACGGAACCGCCGCCCAGAAGTGGACCGTCGGCACCGACGGTACGATCCGCGCGCTCGGCAAGTGCCTCGACGTCAAGGACAACAGCACGGCCGACGGCGCCCAGCTCCAGCTCTGGGACTGCACCGGCGGAGCCAATCAGCGGTGGGGGGTGTCCGGCGCCCGGGACATCGTCAATGTCCAGGCCAACAAGTGCATGGATGCCACCGGGAACTCCTCCGCCAACGGCACCCGGCTCCAGATCTGGACCTGCGCCGGAACCGCCAACCAGAAGTGGACGGTGAACGCCGCATGAGCCCCTCCCCCGGCTCGCGCCGCCGCCTCGGCCCGCTCGCCCTCCCGGCAGCACTCCTCCTGGCCGCCGGGGCCTCGCTCGTCACCCTGCCCGCCACGGCCAGTGCCGCGGCCACCGCCACCGGCGCGATCACAGGGCTGGGCGGCAAGTGCGTCGACGTGGCAGGCGCCTCCGCCGCCAACGGAACAGCAGTCCAGCTCTACGACTGCAACGGAACCACAGCCCAGCAGTGGACCGTCGGCACCGACGGTACGATCCGCGCGCTCGGCAAGTGCCTCGACGCCAAGGACAACGGCACCGCCAACGGCACACAGCTGCAACTGTGGGACTGCAGCGGCGGAGCCAACCAGAAATGGTCCGTCTCCGCGGCCCACGACATCGTGAACACCCAGGCCGACAAGTGCATGGACGCCACCGGCAACTCCTCCGCCAACGGCACCCGGCTCCAGATCTGGACCTGCGCCGGAACCGCCAACCAGAAGTGGACCGCACCCTCCGACGGCGGCACCCCCACGCCCGGTGGAACGATGGCCGTGGCGCCCTATCTGTACAACGGCTGGGGCAGCCCGCCCAGCCCGACGACCGTCATGAACGCAACCGGCGTGAAGTGGTTCACCCTGGCGTTCGTGCTCAGCAACGGCTACTGCAACCCGCAGTGGGACGGCGGGCGACCCCTGACGGGCGGCGTCGACCAGCAGACCATCAACACCGTGCGCGGCGCCGGCGGGGACGTCATCCCGTCCTTCGGCGGCTGGAGCGGGAACAAGCTGGAGAGCTCCTGCTCCAGCGCGGGTGAGCTCGCCGCCGCGTATCAGAAGGTCATCAACGCGTACGGTCTCAAGGCGATCGACATCGACATCGAGGCGGACGCCTACAGCAACGCCACGGTCCAGCAACGCACGGTCGACGCACTGAAGACCATCAAGGCCAACAACCCGGGCATCAAGGTGTACGTCACCTTCGGCACCGGCCAGAGCGGCCCCGACACCAGTCTGATCAACAGGGCCGCCTCCGCGGGGCTGACCGTCGACAGCTGGACGATCATGCCGTTCGACTTCGGCGGCGCCGGACAGAACATGGGCACGCTCACCACACGTGCCGCCGAGGGCCTGAAGAACGCGGTCAAGAGCGCGTACGGATACAGCGACGACCAGACCTACCGGTCGATCGGCATCTCGTCGATGAACGGCATCACCGATGACAACGAGACGGTGACGGTCGACGACTTCCGCACCATCCTCGCCTACGCCCAGCAGCACCACCTGGCGCGGCTCACCTTCTGGTCGGTGAACCGTGACCGGCCCTGCACAGGCGGCGGAGCCGACACCTGTTCCGGCGTGAGCCAGCAGGCGTGGGACTACACGCGGGTGTTCGCCCAGTACACGGGATGACGTGACGGGAAGCGCAGGGGGCTGCCGGCTGGTCGCCCGCTGCGCTTCCAAGGCGACGCGGACCGTCCGCCGGGCGCCGGTGTGAACCACCGGGCCGGCGGGCGGTTCCGCGACCCCCCGCAACGTGGCCGCAACTGGTGGCCGCCCTGGCCGCCCCGCCGAATTCCCGTCGCTGCCAGGCCCGTCAGGGCCTACGCTCCCCGCATGTCACACGCGAAGACCTCGTACGTCTGTCTGCCCTGCCGGGCCTCGTACAAGCAGCGCTGCACGGGAGACCACGACCGAATCTGCCCGCGCTGCACGCAGCCGTTGATCCACGTCGGCTCGGCCTTCGCCACACCGCGGCGCCGGGACACGGATGCCTGGCGCACGCTCTCGGTCCTGTTGCATGCGGGCATCCGCTTCCACAAGAGCTGCTGCGGCGGTCCCGGCTACCGTCCGCGCACCATGAGCGAGGTGCGCGAGCGGATGGCGTACGCGCGCACCACCGGGGAACCGTTCGCCCGAGCGCTGGTGCGTCGCAGCCTGCCCTAGCGTGCCCATGCGATCGGCCGGGCCGGCCATCGGATAGGCCAGGTGCCGGATAATCCATCACGGACCGAATCGCGATTACCCTGGGCGGCATGACTGCCATGGCACCCGCCCGGACCGAACCGGACCTCTCCTTCCTGCTGGATCACACCAGTCACGTTCTGCGGACCCAGATGGCGGCAGCGCTCGCCGAGATCGGGCTCACGGCGCGCATGCACTGCGTCCTGGTGCACGCCCTGGAGGAGGAGCGGACCCAGATCCAGCTCGCCGAGATCGGCGACATGGACAAGACCACGATGGTCGTGACGGTCGACGCCCTGGAGAAAGCCGGCCTCGCCGAGCGCCGCCCGTCCAGCAAGGACCGCCGCGCACGGATCATCGCGGTGACCGAGAAGGGTGCGCAGGTCGCCGAAGAGAGCCAGAAGATTGTCGACGGGGTGCACGAGCGGGCGCTCGGCTCCCTCCCCCAGGACGAGCGTGAGGTGCTGCTGCAAGCGATGAAGCGCCTGGTGGACGGCCATCTGGCCACTCCCGCCGAGAGTCCGCAGACGGTGCGTCGCGCTCGCCAGCGCGGGTAGCGGCCGGCAGATCGGCCCGAAACAAATAGTCTGCAACAAAACCATCTGCTAACTTCTCTCTTGTCACCTCATTCGACAGGAGAGACCGCATGTCCGCGCCTTCTGCTCGCCCCGCACCCGCCGCCTCGTCCACGACACCTGCCACCACAACCCGCTCCCGCCGGTTGGCCCTCGGGGTGATCGCCACGGGGATGCTCATGATCATCCTCGATGGCTCCATCGTCACCGTGGCCATGCCGGCCATCCAGAACGACCTGGGGTTCACCCCGGCCGGACTGAGCTGGGTCGTCAACGCCTATCTGATCGCGTTCGGCAGCCTGCTGCTGCTCGCAGGACGGCTCGGCGACCTGCTCGGCCGCAAGCGCATGTTCCTGGCCGGCACCGCGGTGTTCACCCTTGCATCACTGCTGGCGGGCCTCGCCACCACGCCCGCGCTGCTCATCGCCGCCCGATTCCTGCAGGGCATCGGCGGCGCGATGGCGTCCGCCGTCGGCCTGGGCATCCTCGTGACCCTCTTCACCGAGCCCAGGGAACGCGCCCGCGCGATAGCCGTGTTCAGCTTCACCGGTGCGGCCGGTGCGTCGATCGGTCAAGTCCTCGGCGGGGTCCTCACCGACGCCCTCAGCTGGCACTGGATCTTCTTCATCAACCTGCCGATCGGGCTCGCGGCCCTCATCGTCGCCGTGCCCGTGCTTCCCGCCGACCGCGGTCTCGGCCTCCGCGCCGGGGCCGACGTCATCGGGGCGCTCCTCGTCACCGCCGGGCTGATGCTGGCGATCTACACCGTCGTGAAGGTCGAGGAGTACGGCTGGACCTCGGCTCACACGCTCGGTCTGGGGGTGGCGGCCGCCGTCCTGCTCGGCGCGTTCATCGCCCGCCAGGCCGGCGCCGGAACCCCGCTGCTCCCGCTGCGGATCCTGCGGTCGCGCACAGTCGCTGGTGCCAACCTGGTCCAACTCCTCATGGTCGCCGCACTGTTCTCGTTCCAGATTCTGGTCGCCCTCTATCTGCAGAAGGTCCTCGGTTACGGCTCCGCGCGGACCGGACTCGCCATGCTTCCGGCAGCGGCCATCATCGGCGTGGTGTCCCTGGGCGTCTCGGCCCGTCTCAATGCGCGCTTCGGCGAGCGGCGTGTACTGCTGGCCGGACTCGTGCTGCTGGTCGGGGTGCTGGGGCTGCTGGCGCGCGTACCCGTCCATGCCCACTACCTGACCGATCTGCTTCCGGTGATGCTGCTCGCGGCCGGCTTCGGTCTCGCGCTCCCAGCGCTGACCTCGCTCGGCATGTCGGACGCGAAGGACGATGACGCCGGGCTCGCGTCCGGGCTGTTCAACACCACCCAGCAGATCGGCATGGCCGTGGGCATCGCACTGCTGTCCACGCTGGCAGCCTCCCGGACCGACGAGCTGCTCGCGGACGGACAGAGCCGGGCTGCGGCGCTGACGGGCGGCTACCACCTGGCGTTCGTGATCGGCGCCGGCTTCCTCGTCGCCGCTTTCGTCGTCGCGTTCGCGGTACTGCGCCCGCAGCGGCCGAAGCCCGTCGCCGCCCCGGAGGGAAGCGCCGCGACTGTCTGACCTCCCACTCCCCCTCCCCCTCCAATTCCTTTCCTTCACGACCACTGCCGACGAGAGGTCGCCTCATGAACGCGAACACGGAGGAGCCGGCGAACGACGAGCAGCAGCCGGGCGCCGGACCCGCACCCCGCGTACTCACCGATGACGAGCTGTCACGGCTTCTGCGCGATCAGCAGTTCGGAGTGCTCTCCTTCGTCAGGCGCAGCGGCCACCCGCATCTGTCCACGGTGCTGTACGACTGGCATCCCGAGGAGCGCGTGATACGCATCTCTGCCACGGCCGACCGTCTGAAGGTGCGCCGACTGCGAAATGCACCGCGGGCCGCCCTGCATGTACACGGGCCGGACGTCTTCTCGTTCGCCGTCGCCGAGGGCGATGCCGAGATCTCGGAGGTGACCACCGCTCCGGGTGACGCGACCGGCCGTGAACTGCTCGCCATGACACCGGGGTTCGAGGACGTGGCGGAAGAGGCCGCATTCCTGGAACAGGTCGTGGCAGACCGGCGCGTGGTGATCCGCCTTCGGGTCTCCCGTCTTTACGGAACGGCCCTGGACGTCCCCGCAGCGCAGTCCTGAACCACGTTGTCAGACCCATGAGGGATGCTTGATGGTCCGACACCTCTGACCAGGAGATGCTGAAATGCACGACGACGAGCTCGCTGCGGCCCAGGCGTACGTCCGGTTACTGGAAGCGACTCGGGCGGCTCTCGCGGACCAGGACCAGGCGCCGCTGTATCTGTCGCTGCTTGCCTCCCCGATGGCCGAGGCCGACAGTGCGTTGCGGCGTGCGGGGCTCCGCGGCAACGAGGCGAGATTCTTCGATCTCGTACGGTCCCTTCAGCCGAGCATGTCCGGCAGCGGGCACTGACCACCACGACCGGCGGCCAGGCTGGCAGGCAGGCAGGCGGGGACAGTGCCGCGGAAAACGGTTCGTCATTCGATGTCAACGCCCGCACCGTATGCGCGCTGGACGGAGTTCTGACGATGGTCCGCAGCAGCAGGAAGCCACGGGGTCTCGTCGTGGGTGACGAGACGTTTCTCTGGTCGGTCGGTCATCACCGCCACACCGACCGGAGTCGGTACCAGGACTGCCGCGAAGTACTCACCATCCGCCGCTCGGGTGCGCGCGGGCGGCTCCTGGTCGTCTTCCGGGCGGGCCCCGGCCAGCTGGTCCCCGACGGCTTTCTGCCGTCCGGGGCTGTCGGCACCTCAGCAGGCAACTGGTTGAACCTGCACGAGCCGGGCACCGTCAGAGCCCTGCTCGACGAGGCAGTGTCCCCCGGGTGGCACCCGGACAATCCACCGACCGAGCAACTGGACGGCTGGGATCTCTTCGCCCGGGATGTACAGGCGCGGAAGAGAAGCTCGGCGAGTTCTGCGCCCGGCGGCCGCTGCTGAAGCGCGAGGTGCCGCCCAGGCTTGTGGCCAATGCGGTGGTCGCACCGACCTGAGGAGACCTCACGCACAACACCGGTCTGCACATGTGGATACGATCCGGCTGCGTCGAACGCTGGCCGAAGTGCCGCTGCCGCGGGCCGCTGATGGCCGGCTGGTCCGGGCCATCGACGTCACCGGCTGGCTGCGGGCACACGCCCACACCTCACTCCAGCGGATCCTGTGCCACACCTACGGGCGAGGGAAGCATGAGCACGTCCCTGTCCCCGGCTGGCCGTACTCGATCGTCTGCGCGCTCGGGCCCGGCCGCAGCTCGTGGCCCGCACCGCTGGACGCACTGCGTCTGACGTCGGGGGATGAAGCCGCCACCGTCACCGCCCAGGCTGCGGGACCTGCAGCCCTACACCTGGGGCACCCCGGACACCGAAACCGTCACCGACACACGCCTCTACGACACCGCCACCGCCCGTCCCTGGGACCGCCTGATGACGGTTCCACGAGTCGGGCCTACGGTGCGATCGACACTGACCGGCATTCCGTCCGATTGGATGTGAACGCGGACGTGAGGAGAATGAAGAGGCTGCTGCGGTTACAGAGTCCCGGTTGCGACCGTTGTCTGCGTATGGAATTTTGGCATATTTGCGCTGTGATAGCCGGCGTACCCTCAGATAGCAAAAGGTCAGCTGACGCTCCGCCGCCTACTGGCTCGGAACGAGGCATCCAGGCATCTGGTTTGTCGGGTTGCCGATCTCGGTGGTCCACTCGATGATGGTGCCTGTCGCGGGCCGTCCTGTGAGCACCTCTTCTTTGTGGCGTACGTGTGCGGCTATCGATGTCACGCCGTAGCCATGGGGAGCTTTCCGGTGCCCTTGGGCGGGACACAGGTCTTTCGGTGGCAGAGGTCTTCCAATGCTGCGAAGAACTTCTGCTCTGCATTCTTGAGCCCTGAATGACAGCTCTGGCGCACTGGCGCAGGGGCGAAGGAGGATTCCTTGCTCAGCGCGTTCGTCCAGGTGTTCAGAACCCCTGACCTGCGTAAGAAGTTGTTCTTTACGCTCGGCATCATCGTGCTCTACCGCCTGGGGTCGCATGTTCCGATCCCGGGGGTGAGCTATGAGAATGTCCAGACATGTTTGGATGCGGCATCTGACAGTGGCGGCCTGCTGGGTCTGGTGAATCTTTTCAGTGGTGGGGCTCTGCTGCAGATCACGGTGTTCGCGCTGGGCATCCTGCCGTACATCACGGCGAGCATCATTCTTCAGCTGCTGACGGTGGTCATCCCGAGGCTGGAGGCGCTGAAGAAGGAGGGCGCGGCCGGACAGGGGAAGATCACCCAGTACACCCGCTATCTGACGGTGGCCCTTGCTGTCCTGCAGGGCACAGGCCTGGTGGCGACCGCCCGCAGTGGCGCGTTGTTCCCCAACTGCCAAGCCGCCGCGGGCATCGTGCCGGATGATTCCATCTTCACGACGGTGGTGATGGTGCTCACGATCACCGCGGGGACAGCCTGCGTGATGTGGCTCGGCGAGCTGATCACCGAACGCGGCATCGGCAACGGAATGTCAATGCTTATCTTCATCTCCATTGCCTCCACATTCCCGGGAGCCTTGTGGGCCGTGAAGCAGGAGGGCAAGATCGCCGATGGGTGGTTCAGCTTCGGCTGTGTCATTCTCGTCGGGTTCGCCATGGTGGCCCTGGTCGTCTTCGTGGAACAGGCACAGCGCCGTATCCCGGTGCAGTACGCGAAGCGGATGATCGGCCGTAAGTCGTACGGCGGAACGGCGACCTACATCCCGCTGAAGGTCAACCAGGCCGGTGTGGTCCCAGTCATCTTTGCTTCATCGCTCCTCTACCTTCCTGCGCTGATCGCACAGTTCTCCCACTCGAACGCGGGATGGGCAACGTGGATCACACGCAACTTTGTCCGAGGCGACCACCCCTTCTACGTGGCCACGTACTTCCTGCTGATCGTGTTCTTCGCGTTCTTCTATGTTTCGATCACGTTCAATCCGGAGGAAGTGGCGGGGAACATCAAGCAGGCCGGCGGGTTCATCCCGGGGATTCGGGCCGGCCGGCCCACGGCCGAGTACCTGGGCTACGTCCTCAACAGACTTACCTGGCCGGGATCGCTGTATTTGGGGTTGATCGCGCTGGTGCCGACAGTGGCGTTCGCGAGCTTCGGCGGCGCCAACCAGCTCACCGGTACGAGCATCCTGATCATCGTGAGCGTCGGGATGGAGACGGTCAAGCAGATCAACAGCCAGATCGAGCAGCAGAGCTACGAAGGCTTCCTCCGATGATGCCTCCGTGGATGCTGCGATGCGGCATCCATCCCTGCAGCCTGAGGGCTGTCCCGTAAATGATCTCCGAGTCGCCTCGAGCATGCTCGGTCTTCGTGTTGCCGCTCGCTCGCCTATCGGCGAGGGCGAGGTTGTGCATACGGGCGATGCCGAGCATGGCGTGGTGGAAGCGCTCGCCTGTCAGGCGACAGTCGCGGAGGATCTTCCACGTCTTCATCCGTGCGGGTCTCCTGCGGCATCCGCCACCCCAGATCCACAAACCCCGCATCGGATACCGTCAGACCATCAGCGCCACGTGCGGCGCATCGAATAGCCCCGGACGTAGGCCCCGGCGGCCGCCAAATGTCGGCCCTCAGCCCGTTCTGCCGCGCAAGCCTGCCCCTGTGGGGCTCGAAAAGTGATCGCTGCAGCTCAAGCCGCGTATCGGTACTCGTTGATGACCCCGCCGAGGACGGGTGCGCAGGAGCCTGCGGGGCACGCGATCGTGCAACACCGCTGGCTGTTCCGGGGCTTCGGGTGGTCGTTGGTCTCGTGATCGGTGTGGCCGGTGGCAGTTGTAGTGCTCCTGATACTCGGCGAGGACCTGTCGAGCGTGGGCCTCGTTCATGATCAGGATATGGTCGAGGGCCTCGCGCCGGATCGTGCCGATTACTCGCTCGCAGTGGGCATTCATGCGCGGCGCCCGAGGTGCGCTGAGCAGCACCTCGGTGCCCTCGGCTTCGAAGACGGCGTCGAAGGCGTCGGTGTACTTGCTGTCGCGGTCGCGAAGAACGAAGCGCAGCGACTCGACGCGGGTGCCGAGGTCGGCGGCGAGATTGCGGGCCTGCTGGGTCGCCCACTGCCCGGTGGGGTGGGCGGTGACGCCGGTGAGGTGGAGCCTGCGGGTGCCGTGCTCAAGGAACGCCAGCGCGTACAGCCGCCTGCCGGTCACGGTGTCCACGTGGAAGAAGTCCGCCGCGATGATCCCCTCGGCTTGGGTGGAGAGGAACTCGCGCCAGCTCGGGCCGGTACGGCGCGGGGCCGGGCCGATGCCGGCCGCGTGCAGGATCTCCCACACCGTGGACGGCGCGATTGGATGCCCCAGCCAGGCCAGTTCACCCTGGATCCGCCGGTGGCCCCATCGCGGGTTCTCCTGCGCCAGACGCAGAACCAGCTTCTTGAGCGCGGCGGCCGTGGGAGGGCGCCCGGTGCGTCGGCGTCTGTCGGAGTAGTCCCACTTGCCGACGATCAGCCCGCGGTGCCAGGCCAGCAGCGTCCCCGGCGTGACCGGGAAGACACCGCTCCAGCGGCGGCGCGGTATCAGCGACGACAACGCGGCCAGCCAGAACCGGTCTGCGGGCTCGTAGCGGACCGGACCGCTGAGCTGTCGTCGCAGCACCGCGTTCTCGTGCCGCAGCACCAGCAGTTCGGCGTCCTTGACCGTGTCCCGGCGCAGCAGCACCGCAGGCACGGACAGCAACGCCCGGGTGGCCCGGTACAGGATCGAGATGATCACGGGGTGCAGCATCCCAGCCACCACCGAGGGCCTTGCACGGGGGCTCCCACCAGCAGCGATGACTTTGCGAGCCCCACAGCCGGTCGTCCGGTGTGGTTGGATCTTGCTGTGTCCGAGCTGGAGTCGATGACTCGTGACGAGCTGGTCGTGCTCGCACGTGGTCAGGCAGCCCGGCTCGATGAGCAGGCAGTGGTGATCGCCCGTCGGGATGCGCAGATCGCCGTCATGGCCACGCAACTCGCGGACCTGATGGACAAGTTCGAGCAGCAGGCCCAGGAACTGGCGAGGCTCCAGCATCTGCACTCGCGCAACAGCTCCAACTCCTCGATGCTGCCCTCGAAGGACGACGGCCCCGGGAATACCCCGCCACGCAAGGAGCGCCGGGCCAAGCCGGGTGGCCGCAGCAGGGGCAAGCAGAAGGGCGCGCCCGGCACCGCGCTGCGCTGGCACGAGGACGACGCGGTCGACGATCGGCTCGACCGCTTCCCCCAGGGGGCATGCGCCTGCTGAGTCTATTCTGCGGGTTCAGCTGTCACCTCCAGGTTGAACAGGTAGCCGACGGTCTCCTGCTCGATCTGCCGGGTCAGCTCGGTGAACTGCCGTGCAGCCTCAAGCTGGTAGCGGGCCAGGGGGTCGCTGCCGGTCAGGGAGTACAGGGCGGTGTCGGCACTCATGTCGGCGAGCGCCTGGAGGTGTTCCGGCCAGCACCTGTCGGTGACTGACGCCTGGACGCGGCGTTCCAGCTCCTCCAGCACTGGAGCGGTGAGCTCGCCCTCCCGCCGTTCGTAGGCGCTCCGCACGTCGGCGCGCACCCTCGCGGTGAGATCGTCGCCCCGCAGCGCGGCCAGGGTCACCGTGCTGATGCTGATGGGGTAGAGGTCGGCGAGGGCCCGGCGCAGTTGCTCGGCACCCTCCGCCCCCGGTTGCGACGCTGCGGTGAGCCGTCCCACTACGTCGTCGATGGCAGTTCGTACCCACTCGCGTACGTTGCCGCCCTCCAGGAGGTTGCGCCGCTGCCGACAGATCCGGTCGAACTGTCCTTGGGCGACGTCGTCGTAGCGCACTGAGGCACTCAACTGCTCCACCTGCATCGCGGTCCGGTTGTCGAGTGCCCTTTCCAACGCATAGTTGGTCAGCCGCGAGTGGTTGTTCGGGTCGCGAGCGATGCTCGCCAGCATCCCTATGTGCTTGGGGCCGACCAGTTTCACCAGTGACTCATCGGTCACTGCGAGATACACCGCCGACTCGCCGGGGTCGCCCCGGCGGCCGGCCCGGCCGCGCATATGCAGTTCGAGCCGCCGGGTCTCGTAGAGGTCCAGGGCCAGGACGAACAGGCCGCCGCTTCGGACGATCGCGTCGTGCTCGGCGGGGTCGTCGCCGCCGAGCCGGATGTCCACACCACGCCCGACCATCCGGGTCACCACGGTGACCGCTCCGACGCGCCCCGCCCGCGCGATGAGCTCCGCTTCCTCGATGTGGTTCTTCGCGCTCACAGCCGTGTGCGGGATGCCTGCGGTGGTGAGCGCGGCGGACACCTGCTCGGACTGGTTGATCGACGCGGTGCCGAGTAGTACCGGCTGTCCGGCGGCGCGGCGCGCAGCCGTCAGCCCGATCGCGGCATCGAGCCGAGCCCGGTCGTCCGGGTAGTACCGGGCCGGCTGGTCGACGCGCCTGACCGGCCTGTGGGTCGGTATCCGGACGGTCTCCAGCCCGTAGACGCGCCGGTAGGCCTCGGCCTCAGTGGCGACACCGGTGATCGCGGTGAGTTGCTCGTAGCCGCGCAGGAACCCATGCAGGGTGACGGTGGCGAGCTTCTCCTCCTCCTGTGGGATCGGGAGTCCCTCCTTGGCGGCGATCGCCTGCATCAACCCGCCGCCGAAGGCACCGTTGGCCGTGATCCGGCCGGTGCGCGTATTGAGGGTTTCGACGGCACCGTTCTCGACCAGGTAGTCCCGGTCGCGCTGGAAGACCTCCTTGGCCCGGAGCACGTTGTCGAGTGTGCGCAGGAGACGGGCGCCCGCTGTCCGGTGGAGGTCAGCCACACCGAGCAGGTCCTCGATCCGCTCGGTTCCCGCTTCGGTCAGGGTGACCAACTTCCGGGCCGGGTCGACGGTGTAGTGCAGGCCGGGACGGAGCCGTTGGACGACGGGCGTCATCTTGGCGTAGGCCGGATCGGTGCCAGCCACGTTGCGCGAGAGCACCGGCGAGGCGCCTGCCTCGTCGAAGAGGAGAAGGTCGGCCTCGTCGACGACGGCCAGGTGCCGGCCGCGCTGCACGGTCTCGTCACTGGACCAGACGCGGGTGTCACGCAGGTAGTCGTAGGCCAGTTCGTACGGCGTCCCGTAGGTGACGTCGGCGGCGTAGGCGGCGCGACGCTCCGCCGGTACGGGATTGCCATGGGCCGGTCGGACGGCGAGTCCGCAGGTCAGCCCGAGCGCCTGGTAGACCGGCTCGGTCAGGGCCGCGTCCCGCTCGGCCAGGTAGTCGTTCGCGGTCATGACGTGGACGCCCCGCCCTGACAGGGCGTGCAGAAACGTCGGAATCGTGATCGTCAGCGTCTTGCCCTCGCCGGTTCTCATCTCCACCATGGAGCCGAGGTGCAGCGCGCTGCCGCCCATGAGCTGCACGTCCTCCAGGCGGAGGCCGAGAACGCAGTGCGCGGTCTCACGGACCACCGCAGCCGCTTCGGGCAGCAGCGCGTCCAACGTGGCCCCGTCGCAGTGGCGTTGGCGCAGCTCGTCGGCAAATGCGCGCAAGCCCTGGTCGGTGTATGCCCGTACCGTGGCCTCCAGGGCGTTCGCCGCAGCGACCACCGTGCGGCTGTGCTCCAGTATCCGCGCGCCTGCTGTCCTGTTCCGACCTGGCCGCAGCCAGCTGATCCCAGCCATTCCGCCCTCGTCACTCCGACCACAGGACACCGACGGTACTCGGGCAACCAATCCGGCGACAGATCCAGTGGGAAACCGGCCTCTGGGGAGGCCCGTAGGTCAGCCCCTACGCGACCAGACGACTTTCCTGTGCGCCAGGTAGATATTTATAGGGTGCGTGTCGATGACCAAGTCGTCCATGCTCTGGCAGGTTCCGTCCCCCAACCTCCACCGACCCGACATCACTCCCTCAAGGAGAGCTACACCGTGTGCCACGAACGCAGAGAGGATCCTCAAGATGTAGGTAAATGAGCGCGGGGGCGGGGTGGTCACGCGGGGGCGGTGGCTGCCGGGGGTAGCCAGAACATGCCGGTGAAGGCGTCGCGGAGTACGGTCACTGGGTTGACGGCGTGCTTGATCGCGGTGGAGAGCACGCCGCGGATCAGGTAGCGGTCCTTGGCGCGGTCGAGGTGAGGCAGCCGTCCGGAGACCTTCTCCTGGATCTTGGACGGGCGCAGGTCGCGTTCGGCCTGGTTCGAGGTCGGCGGGATGCGCAGGTCGGTGGTGAAGCGCAGGAAGTCGTCCTCGCGCTCGCGGAGGGCCTGAAGCAGCAGGCGGGCCTTGCGGGCGCCGGGCCGGATGTCCTCCAGCGTGGCGGTGTGGGCCTGGCCGATGCGCACGGCGTGCCGCAGGCCCCTCAGTGCGACCTGCTTGATCCGCGCGGGCAGAGCCTGCTCACCGCGTCCCCGGGCCTGGTTAGCCCGGTGGATCAGCTCGCGCAGCTCGTCGGCGATCTGGGTGGGCCAGGCGTGTTCGGGGTAGAGCTCGACGGCGCCAGCCAGGTCCCGGAGCACGTGGGCCAGGCACAACTGGTTGTTGAGAGCGCCGAGTTGAGTGCTGTCGTAGTTCTGGTAGCGGTCATGGACGATGACCGCGTCGGGTTCCAGGTCGCGGTAGACGAACTGCCGGAAGGTCTTCATAAAGCGGTCGCCGAGCTGGAAGTGGGTGTAGAGCTCGGTGCAGGCGACGTGCAGGTAGCCCTTGGCTTCGACCTTGCCCTCGGCCGGGGTGGCCGGGCCGACCTTCAGCGGGGTCTCGTCGCAGCACAGCGGGAAGGCGAGGGTGATCAGGGTCCGGACGACGAAGTCGCAGGTCGCCAGCAGGGACGCGGCCCGCGCCAGCAGGGCGTGGATGAAGCCTATGGAGGGTTCGGCGCCGGTCAGCGCGGTGAGGATCTCGCGAACCCGGTGCACCGGCACGAAGTGCACGACCAGCAGGTAGACCGCGAACGCGCGCAGGCTGGGCCCGTACCCGCAGCGGCCGGATCCGGCGCCCCCGGGGCGCTCGGCGGTGTGGGTGCGGCCGCAGGAGCAGGCCACCGCGTGCTGGTCGTACTGGGTGACAGTCACCGTCACCAGCGGGATCTCGTGCTGCTGGTAGCGGTCGACCACGCCCAGGTCGACCGCATCGGACAGGTCCGCCCCGCAGGCGCATGCCCCCTGGGGGAAGCGGTCGAGCCGATCGTCGACCGCGTCGTCCTCGTGCCAGCGCAGCGCGGTGCCGGGCGCGCCCTTCTGCTTGCCCCTGCTGCGGCCACCCGGCTTGGCCCGGCGCTCCTTGCGTGGCGGGGTATTCCCGGGGCCGTCGTCCTTCGAGGGCAGCATCGAGGAGTTGGAGCTGTTGCGCGAGTGCAGATGCTGGAGCCTCGCCAGTTCCTGGGCCTGCTGCTCGAACTTGTCCATCAGGTCCGCGAGTTGCGTGGCCATGACGGCGATCTGCGCATCCCGACGGGCGATCACCACTGCCTGCTCATCGAACCGGGCTGCCTGACCACGTGCGAGCACGACCAGCTCGTCACGAGTCATCGACTCCAGCTCGGACACAGCAAGATCCAACCACACCGGACGACCGGCGCCTCACGCACCATGCACTCACGGACCGTCACATCACGGCAGCCACCGTCACGCTCCGATTACCTACTGAATGATTGCCTCGACAGGTCTCTGCTGGTCAAGATCGTCGTCGCGCCGGAGGCAGGCACCACACGGGACAGGATCATCCGCGCCACGAACAGTCAGACACAGCTACCCGCAGGGGCGCTGCGGGCTACGGAGTCCATCCAGAAGGATATCGAGGAGAGCCTTGCCCATGGTGGCGGCTACCACTATGAACGCCGGGCCGGCTACTACCGCAACCTCGGCTTTCCTCTCGACCAGGTCGTCAGCATGGCCCGATTGGCACGCGAGTTCACCGCCTTCACGCTTCGCGAACTGCACACGGCATTGCGGCACTCCAAAGCCCTGCTGCTGGACGACAAGCACTACATCCAGATCTTCTCCCCCAAGCACGACCTCGACCTCTACCGCCTCACGCTGGACGTGCATACCCGCCTGCGCCGCTTCCTGATCCAGTACGCCGAGGACCGGCCTTTGCTGGGAGAAACCGTCGAGAACTGGCTCTACGCACTCGCCGGCGTGTCGGCCTACGCCCTCACCCGGCTACGGCAGCCCACCACACGCGACCTCCTCAACATCGACCTCGACCATCTCGACACCGACCTCATGGAACGCATGACCGGGCTCCTCGACCAGAACTTCAAGTCCGCCCTGCGCAGCAACAAGGCCGGCGGCGTCGACCGAATCGCCCGCAGCCCTGAATTCACCAACCGGGTCCGCCAATCCGTCATCGCACAAAGCCGCTTCCACATCGAGCACTAGTCAGGGCGTGTCCGACGGGTCGCGAAGGTGCCGCCGCAACAGAGGTGGGAGGCCGGGTCGCTCCTGGCCGCCTTGGGAAGGTTCAATGCCCAGGTAATGAACTGGGCATAGATGCACGACTGCTGATTCGAGGTTGATCGCGTTCCCGAGCTCTTGGAGCGGGTGGAGCGCCAGGACGACACTGAAGCGTGGAAGGAGCTGGGTTGCCAGCTCGTCCTGGAGCATGACCTTGTTTCCCCGGCCAGTTTCGCCGCCATGCCGCGCCTCGCGCCAGGCAACCGCAAAGGCGCGTGCCCTGGCCGGGAAGATCATGGAACGCGCGGCCGGGCGGCACGGCTGCGATGATCTGCTGGCGGACTGCGCTGGCACGATCGCGGAGTTCCGTGAGGTGCTGGATCGGCACCTGCGGTCGCGGCCGGCTGAGTACCTCGTGTCCTTCCGTGCCTGCTCGCGGTCGAAGAGGAATACCACTGGGCGAATGCCCTGGAGGGCTTCACGGACACATCAATCACGTGGACTGTCCCCCTACGGGGTCTCACCGACATGCGGTCTCGGCTCACGCCACCGCCCTCCCCCGAACTGACCTCGCCGGGCCGCCCCAACAACCCGGCCGCTGCAGCCCCGGCACCAGCCAGCCTGGACGCGCAAGAGCCATCATGCACTGTCGCTGCCGCCGTCCACGTACCAGTCGCTGGCTGCCAGGGCTAACCGTGCTGGATACGTTCCGCGCCACCGACCGGACGGGGCCCACCTCCACAGCATGGAACTCACGCTCTGACCAGCGCAAACTCTGCATCCGCTATAGCGGTCTGCGTGAGAATGACATGGCCCTGCGTCACTCATGTCAGCAACAGGTGAGCACCACCCGTCAGCACCAACCACCAGGTCACTGAACCTGTACCACTGACACTCAGATGACGATGCCCAACTGACACTCCCCCGCAGACCATCAGCGTGCCGCCCTGTTGAGCTCGCGGCCCTGACGGAACATGTCGGTGATGAGGGCGTTCTCCCGGGGAGCGTCGGTGGTGGCCAGCGCCTTGGCCTGCCTTGGCCAGCTCTTCGCCACTGAGGTCGGCTTCGTCCCAGGTCTCAGGAATATCGAACAGGAAGCACTGTGCTGTGCTCATCGGCCACCTTGCCGGTCGTCCCGGTGCTCGTCAGTGTTCTGAGCAATCTTGTCGAGGGCCGCCAGTACACCGCCGCTCGGCGCCGTCCTGGCGCCTTGTGCTTGTCTCTTCACTTGGTACCCAGCCGTCCTCTCACGTATTGCCTCGATGCCGGGCCTGGCCGCGACACGGGGCGGGTGCGAACCCTGCGCGGGCGTCGCGCCCTCTGCCAGTGACTTCGTGTGCAAAGCCATCTTGTCCACAGCCTTCTGTTCACTTTCGGAAATATTGAGGGCCTGAGTCATCTGGATCTCCTGCTCTGGTGTTGATCGCGTTCTACACACGCTGCATGCCCACGCTTCGTTCAACCGGCCCGGCTGAAGAGTGCAACATCTCGCGCGAGGTGGTGAACCTACCGCCCCTCAATTTCATGTGCGGTGTGTGAATCTCCCCCGCCTCATCTCCCCCACCAGGGCTCGCGGACCGCTACGCCGTGCCGCTGTCGCTTCCGTGCTTGTTATCTGCGCCGCGTCAGGGTTGGCTTCCTGCGGCAAGAGCATCGCGATCAGTGACAACTCAAGCCCGGTTGCATCGGCGCCCGCATCGGAGGCGCCGTCCCGTCCAGCCGCGGGTAACACCGCACTGCAGGTGGTCGACACAACGGCTGCCAAGGACGGTAGGACCGGCACTGGGGGGCACGGTGGTCGGTGCCGTTCCGCAGGAGGTTCCGCCCAAGTGGGTCCAGCTGTCCGCGGTGACCTCGCCTCCGCTGAACTCACCTCACCTGATCAACATCAACCAGGCGGCGCTGTATCGCTTCGACAACGACACCGCGAGCCCATCGCAGAGCGCCTGCAATGACGATTGCGCCGGACAGTGGCCCCCGTGACGGTCGCAGAGGGCGGCAACGTCTATCTGGCCGGAGTGAACCCCAAGCAGATCGGGGCTATCCGACGCCAGGACGGCCGGATACAGGTTACGGTCGGCGGTTGGCCTGTCTATCACTATGCCGGTGACACCAGGCCCGGCGATCTCAACGGCCAGGGCATCGGCGGAACATGGTTCGCCGTAGGGCCGACAGGCGAGAAGGCCACAGATGAGAAGGTCGCAGTCTGAATAGTCGGCCGTGACGCTCGCGCTCCCGACCATCAGGGCGCCGGCTCGACCTCTCGTGCGCTCTTTCATTGGCAATGACGAGATCTTGGGACTGCCTCTCATCGCCGCCCACGCCCAGCTCGGCGGGCCGATCGTCCTCGTCTGGAGCAACCTCAATGTCCACAAGGCCGTAGATCTCGAGGAGTTCGTCGCTATCCGGGCCTGACTGACCATCTACTACCTGCCGCCCTACGCACCTGATCTCAAACCCGTCGAAGACATCCGGTCCCTACTGCGGCGCGGCTGGCTCTCCAACGTTGCCTTCACCACGCTGGAACACCTCATGCAACGAATCCGAAGCGGGCCTGCGGCGCATCCAGTACCGCAGCCACCACATAGACGGCTGCCTCACCGAACCGGGACTGACGATCAACCCCTAATCACCGCAGATGACATCACGAGTTCAACCACAGTAGGTAGCCATGTGAGGACTATGGCTACCTGACGCCGCCCATATCCACCCTGACTTGCCTCTGTCAGAGTCAGGCCAGTATTCTGCTGACTGCGGCTTGTCACAGTCAGGTGGGCGGCGGCATTGCCCGTTCTGCGAGCCAGCCGCGGCTTCGCCTTCAGGTGATGCCGTTTACGGGCTGCACCCCAGGCAGGAGATCTCACAATTCTGCGTGGTGGCAGCGCAGACGACGCCATGCCCAGCTATTGATCATCGGGCCAGCCGGATCCGGCCCATTATCAGGGCGCTCACCCAAGCATCTAGTCACGCTTCAGGTCATGGGGAGGGCCTGTCGAAAGCCGCCGAGCAGGGGGCGTTCGTGGCCGAGCTGAACCGCTGCCTGAAATGACCTGCTCGGGGTTCACGTTCTTGGAGGCTGCAGATGCATGGCACGTCACGGTCACCGAAGGCAAAGAAAGCCGTGACTGTCATCACCGCCGTTGGATCCCTGCCGGAAGCGCGCTCCGGGTTCCTGCTCCACCGGTTGGTCGCCGATCACGCTCAGACCTTGCTCGCGTATGCCGAGCGCCTACTGCGTGACCGTTACACGGCGGAGGACATCGTTCAGGAGACCTTGATCCGGGCTTGGGAACATACCGACAGGCTGTACGGCAACCAGGGGTCAGTTCGCGGTTGGCTGCTCACTGTTACTCGCAACCTGGTCATCGATGAGGTCCGAGGCGCCCGCCTTCGCCACGAGACGGTCGGTGCTGAACACCATGACGCGGCACAGGTCGACCACTCCGACGCCGTACTGACTTCCATCCAAGTGAGGGGTCTGCTGCGTCAGTTGTCCCAAGAACACCGAGAAGTACTGGTGCACACGTACCTATGGGGTAGGACCGTACAGGAGACGGCAGAGATCCTCGGAGTCCCGCTGTCGGCGGCGGCTGAATCCTGACCCAGTTTGGGCGGTCGAATCGTGACCCACCGGGTCTGGTTTCTGGTGTTCAGTCAGTGTCGTGTGTGGCGGTGGGGACGCGTCCGAGCTGGCGGCCGCGCATGCGATAGGAATCGCCTTTGAGGGAGTGGACCTCGGCGTGGTGGACGAGGCGGTCGATCATGGCTGCGGCCACGGTTTCGTCACCGAAGACCTCTCCCCAGCGTCCGAAGGGTTTGTTGCTCGTGACGATCACGCTCGCTCGCTCGTATCTGTTCGATATCAACTGGAAGAACAGGTTCGCAGCCTCGGCTTCGAAGGGGATGTAGCCGACCTCGTCGATCACGATCAGCGGATAGCGGCTGAGCTTGGTGAGCTCGGCCTGGAGGTGTCCGGCGTGATGGGCGGCGGCCAGGCGGTCGACCCATTCGGCGGCGGTGGCGAACGCGACGCGGTGGCCGGCCTGGCAGGCACGGACCGCCAGCCCAATCGCCACGTGTGTCTTCCCGGTTCCCGGCGGTCCGAGGAAAACGGTGTTCTCCTTCGCGGCGATGAAGTCCAACGTGCCCAGATGCGCGAGCTGTTGGCGAGTTATGCCGCGCAGATGGGTGACGTCGAGTTCCTCGATCGTTTTCATCGCGGGAAAGCGGGCGGCCCGGATGCGGGCCTCGCCGCCGTGGGACTCGCGTGCGGAAACCTCTCGCTGAAGGCAGGCGACCAGAAACTCGGTATGCGTCCAGGTCTCCTTCAAGGCGCGCTCGGCCAGTCGCTCGGCGGCGTCCAGTAGCGCCGGGGCCTTCATCGCCCGGGTCAGGAAGGACAGGTCGGCGGCGGTCTGACGGCCGGTTTGGGGTTTGCCGGGGCTGGCCTTGGTGGTGGTGGGTGACATCAGGAGACCTCCGGCTCGTCGTGTCCGCCGCCGCCCTCGATGAGAGTGAACATGCGGTCATAGGAGTCGAGTTGACGTTGTTCGACCTCGACGAGGTCAGCGGCGGTGGCGGCGCCTGTCTGTCGGGCGGCCAGGGCTCGGGAGGCTTGGTGATGGCGGTAGTCGCCGCGCAGGAGGGCCGCAGCGCGGGCATGGACGGGGTCGGTGATCGTCTGCTGTTTGGCCCAGCAGCGCGGGTGGCGGGCGACTTCCGCTCCGCCGGGGGTGAGGGTGACGATGACCTCGTCGGTGTCCGTGCAGACCTGGACTTTCTTACCGATGGCCAGGGGGTGCACGGAGTAGTCGCAGGTGTCGACGCGGATGTAGTGGTCGCGGCTGATGCGGGTGGCGAAGCGCCACCAGCGAGGCGGATCGACGGGCGGCAGGGCGAGCATCTGGGCCCGGTCGGCCTCCCACCGGTCGATCGGGCGGGCGCCCAGGGTGCGGTGCTGACGCCGGTTGGCGATGTTCAGCCAGGCGGTCAGCTGGGTGTTGAAGTCGTCCGGTCCGGTGAAGGTCCGGCCGGGCAGGAATGACGTTTCCAGGTAGCCGTTGGCCCTCTCCACCAGCCCTTTCGCCTCTGGATCACGAGGCCGGCAGAGATAGATTCTGGTGGCGATCAGGCCCGCGAACGCGGCGAAGTCGGTGGTCACCTTGCCGCGGCCGATGCCGGCCTCGTTGTCCCAGACCAGCATCCGTGGGACCGCGTTCCAGCAGGTCAGCAGTTTCCAGTGTCCGTCGATCAGGTCGCCGGTGGTTCGGGTGGGCAGCATCCGTGCTGCAATGATCCGCGAGTAGCCCGAGACCATCACGAGGACCGGCGGGCGTCCGCTCTGCCCATAGCCCAGCGGGATGTCGACCGGCGGGAACCACAGATCACACTGGGCCAGCTCGCCGGGCTGATACGTCGTGCGGGAGACCGGATCGACGGGCAGATAGGCCGGACGCAACTCGCGGACCCGATCCTTGAGAACCGTCATGCCCTTCTCCCAGCCGATCCGCTCGGCGATCACGGTCGTGGGCATGGTCGGAGTCTGCTTCAGCAATTCCCGGATCTGCGGCTCGACCGCGTCGACCGCTGAGCCCCTGACCGGCCGCGAGTACACCGGCGGCCGGTCGGTGGCCAGCGCCCGCTTCACAGTGTTCTTCGAGATACCCAGATGCCGGGCGATCGCCCTGATCGGCATCTGCTCGGCCCGGTGCAGCCTGCGGATCTCTGCCCAGTCCTCCACGGAAATCACCCTCTTCTCCTGACCTTCGATCAAGATCAGGTTGGTCGGAAGACCACGAGATGGGTCAGTTTTGATCCGCCGTCAGAGGGTCACGATTCACCCGTCGCCGACACCCGCCGGGCACAGTGAAGTCGCGGCAGCACTACGCCCTGAAGTCTCTGCACACCCGGGCTATCACTGCGGGCCGGTAACCAAGAGCATCCGCTTCCCTCCGCTCACCCACCGACCTTGCGGTCGGTATCCCTCCAGAGCCAGATCCAAGTCGGCTTTCACAGTTCCCGGCTGCATGGTCGGGCCGCACCCGCTGTGTAGCCCGGACTGAGCAACAGGACCGCCGACTGTGCTGGCGCCCCAGGGGCTCCAGCACCAGTCCAGCGCCACATATGGCCCCTGGGGTATGCCCCTGCAGAGCAGCCATCACGCCCTCACTCCGTGTGGCCAACATGCAAGGTCGAATCACCTGCCGGAGGTACGAAATGTGCAACATGAGACAGAGATGATCACGTGCATGCGGCACACACCCCCTAAGCTGCCAGAGTGCCCTGCGAGTGCCTCTTCAGTTGCG
This sequence comes from Streptomyces sp. NBC_00154, assembly GCF_026342835.1. Classification (GTDB taxonomy): domain Bacteria; phylum Actinomycetota; class Actinomycetes; order Streptomycetales; family Streptomycetaceae; genus Streptomyces. The sequence goes on along the minus strand of NZ_JAPEMI010000002.1, from coordinate 1,209,024 downwards.
CAAGTCATAGGGCGCCGGTCCGGAAGCAGTGGTCAGCACCGCTCACGCCTTTGCCCTACCCCGCTCCACCTCCGCTGCGCTGTACTCCAACGCGTTTGGAGCAAATGCGATCTCGACCTCCTCGAGCGGCACCTCGTGGCCAGCGTCGCACACAACGTTTGCACTCAACGCTGCACTGCAGCTTTGATGGGTGAAGAGAAGTGGCGGCCCGGCCGGATCGAGGAGGTAGCGGTCGCCCCACTGAAGGAAGGCCAAAGCAACGGGAAGCAGGTCACGGCCCATTCCTGTGAGCACGTACTCGTTCCTGGTACGTCTACCAGGCTCCTGATAGGGGTGACGCTCCAGGACGCCGAGAGTCACAAGTTCACGCAGCCTCGAGGCAGCAACGGCCTCCGAAAGACCTGTCCGCTGTGCAAAGTCGTCGAAACGCCGAGTCCCGTACAACGCCTCCCGCACCAGCAGCATCGTGGAACGACTACCGATCGCGCTGACGGCACGTTCGAGTGAGCAACGGTCGGCGACCCAGCTGTCCCGGTCAGCTGCGGGTCCCTCCAAGTGAGCGGCTTCTATCGACATGGGTCAAGGCTAACCTTGGCCGGCATCAGCAATTTGCCTGATCGCCGAGAACCACCGTCTTGAGCTCCGCCGCACATACGCAGCGTGATCAGAAAGAGCGGTGTACGCCACCCCGTCTCCGGCCCCTGCACCGGGGTTCCATTCGTACTGCCGGCCGAGGCACGGTAGTCCAGTTTGCCCCCGCGGGTCGCCGCGTTACGACGAAGCTCGCGGGAAATCGTCGACGGAGCACTGCCCAGCCAGCGCCCTATCTCACGGACTCCGGCTCCTTGCGCCCTGAGGAGGGTTCCTTCTTCGCCTCTGCCAGGTCCTCCGCGAACTCCAGACACTCCTCGCGATCTGGGCCGGCGCCTACCCCAGCTGCCACCGCAACATACCCAGCTCTCGTCGACGGGGGTAAAGGGGAAACCGCCGCTCCTCCAGCATTGGTGACTTCGACCCAATAGGCGGCGAGGTCGTGGCGCAATTAGCCTGCGACCTGGCCAGGTGTCGTGAACTGGGCAAGTGGACTGGTAAGCAGCGATCGGCCGGGCGGGGCGTTGACGGCGGAGCAGGTGACCCGCATGCCGTCCGCGTCCGTGATCCTCAACTGGGCCCGGGATGAGGCTGCCTGATGGATGGCAGCCACCTGTGGCCAGCCGACAGGGACGTTACCAACCAGTTCGGCGCCCCAGGGGCACCGTCACAGACCTCACCACCAGTCTCGACGACCAGCGTCCAGGCCGATGCGGTGATCTTCAGGACGTTCTGATGGATCGTGTCAGTGACGGTCATGCTGGCGGAGTAGGACAGCCACCGTCCTCGCCGGGCCAGCCAGGCGACGAAGTCACGGGTGCCGCCCGGGAGCCCGCTCGGATCAGCGTCTGCCGCCCCCACCGATAGCGCGGAGGGATCTCTGAGCCAGGGCGAGATGGGCAGCCTCGATTGGTCGGCGCGGTGTTCGGGCCGGCGTTCCCCACGCTGAGCTGCGACCGGCTCCCCGGTCCCACTCGGGCCGTAATTGACGGCTCCCATCAACGAGTGTTGCGCGTAGGTCTTCTTCCAGGTCAGGCTCTGCGACCCGTTTGTCCGGAAGGTCGCGTGCCGGCCAACTCTCGGACATTTTAACTTTGCACTATCCGTACCACCGTGAGCGGTAGCACCGTCGACAACACGGTGATCATGGGGGCAGCCGATCGTGCCACCTCGGTCGACAACACACAACAGCGCCTTGTTTAGCGCGAATTGACGATCTTGGGTGTTCTGTTCCCCACTTATTAAAAGGAGTTCCCTTTGCCAACCCCAATCCCCCGAAGATCGAAGCTGATGGCTCTCGGGTCTGCCCTGGCGATCCTGACGGTCGTCCCGCCGTCGGGGGCCACCGCGTCGGCCACCGATCCCGGGACGACGACGCACATGTCGGATGCCGCTGGAGCCCGTCCCGATCGCTACGCACCGTCACTCTGATCACCGGGGACACCGTCACCGTCACCGCCGACGGCACCGAGACCAGACAGGTCAAGGGACCAGAAGGTGAAGGCATCGACTTCGAGATCAACAAGGTCGGAGAAGACACCTACGTCTATCCCGACTCCACCCTGCCGTACGTCTCCGCCGGGCTCCTCGACAAGAGTCTGTTCAATGTCACGCGGCTTCTCGCCGACGGCTACGACGACGCGCACACCAACCATCTCCCTCTGCTCGTCAGCTATACCGACAGCAACAGCAGCGCCGCCCGCGCCCAGGCACTCCCCGCCGGAGTCAAAAAAGTCCGCACCCTCAGCAGCATCCGGGGCGCCGCGCTGACCGAAAAGCGCGACCAAGCGGGCAACTTCTGGTCCGGGCTCACCGGCAGGACCGGTGCGCGAGGCACCGAACGCGCCATCGGCGGCCCCCGGCCTTCCTTCACCCATGGCATCGCCAAGGTCTGGCTGGACGGGAAGGTCGAGGCCGCGCTGGCCGACACCACCGCGCAGATCGGCGCCCCGGAGATATGGGAAGCAGGCAACACGGGTAAGGGCATCGACGTCGCGGTGCTGGACACCGGCGTGGACTCCGGTCACCCGGACCTGGCGGACCGCATCGCCGACGCGGCCAGTTTCGTGCCCGACGAGGGCGTTTTCGACGACTACTCAGGCCATGGCACGCACGTCGCCTCCACCATCGCCGGCACCGGCGCCGCCTCCGACGGCAAGGAGAAGGGCGTCGCCCCCGGCGCCACGCTCCACATCGGCAAGGTGCTCGGCACAACGTGCGATGTTCTCGGCTGCGGCGCCCACGGCAGGGAGTCGTGGATCCTGGCGGGCATGGAGTGGGCCGCCCGCGACCAGCACGCCAAGATCATCAATATGAGTCTCGGTGGCGCCCCCTCCAGCGGCGACGACCCGATGAGCCAAGCCGTCAACAGGCTCAGCGCGGAGACCGGCGCGCTCTTCGTGATCGCGGCAGGCAACAGCGGTGCCCCATACACCGTCGGCTCGCCCGGCGCCGCGGACGCCGCGCTCACCGTCGGCGCCGTGGACACCTCGGACCAGCTCGCCGACTTCTCCAGCCAGGGTCCGCGCGCAGGCGACTACGGGCTCAAGCCGGAACTCACCGCGCCGGGAGTCGACGTCCTCGCGGCACGTTCGCACCTCTCCGAGGGTGATGGCCACTACCGGACAATGAGCGGCACCTCGATGGCCGCCCCGCACGTCGCGGGAGCCGCCGCACTGCTCGCCGCAGCGCACCCGGACTGGACCGGCCAGCAACTCAAGGACGCCCTGATCAGCTCCGCCAAGGCCACCCCGCAGTACACCCCTTATGAGGCCGGCGCCGGCCGCCTGGACGTCGCGGCCGCTGTGCGGGACACGGTGTTCGCGACCGGCAGCGCCTACTCCGGCTACCACCTCTGGCCGCACCAACCCGGCGAGAAGGGCGACAAGACGGTGACCTACACCAACATCGCCGACGCCCCGGTCACACTCAATCTGGTCATCAACGCCCCTGATACACCCCAGAATCTATTCACCCTGTCCGCCACGCAGGTCACCGTGCCCGCGCACGGCACCAGCGAGGTCACGCTCACGGCCGACCTGGACCACGCCCCCCTGGACAGCCACTTCAGCGGCGTGATCAATGCCTTCGGCGCCGACGGAAAGGTCGTCGCCCACACCCTCATCGGGGTCGGCAAGGAGGCCGAGCGCTACAACCTCTCGGTCACCGCCAAGGACCGCGCCGGCAAGCCGCTCTCCGGGCAACTCACCGTGGCGGGAAGCAATATCTTCCACCAGTACGAGCTCGATGAGTCAGGCACGGTTGCCGTGCGGATGCCAGTCGGCACGTACGCCGTGTGGCTCAAGGCCGACGTGCAGGGCACGCACGGTCCACACTCCCTGGGCAAAGCCATGCTGAGCGCTCCTGAGATCATCTTGGACCGGGATCGCCAGGTGATGCTGGACGCCTCGGCGGCCCGTCAGGTCAAGGCCATCGTCCCGAAGGAGACAACCGACTCCGAGGTTCGCATGGACATCTACCGAGCCTTCGATTCCGACCACTTCACATCGGGCACTCTGGACCCCTCCACGCCCGGGTACGACAGCATGTGGGTGCTGCCCACCGGCAAGAAGGTCACCAAGGGGGACTTCGCCTTCGGCGTACGCTGGCGCAAGGAGGAGCCCGCACTGACGGTGGCCTCCGACAACCGGAGCTTCGACGACCTCAGGGTCCAGCGGGGCGCGGCACCGCTTCCCGATAGACGGATGACCCTCGGCACGATCCTCGCCGGGCAGGGCGCCGCGGCTGACTACGCCGGGCTCCAGGCTCAGGGCAAGATCGTCGTGGTTCGCCGCAACGACACGGTCACGTTGGGGGAACAGGCGGCCGCGGCCGCCCAGGCAGGTGCCCGGCTGCTGCTGGTCGTCAACGACGGAGTGGGCCGACTGCAACCCTGGCCCAGCGCGGTGCAGTCCTTCGCCTCTCCGCCGCCTGTCACGGTGGCCACCCTCACCCAGGACGAGGGCGAGGAGCTGATCGCCCGGATCCGGCACGGTAGGACCCCGCTGACCCTGGACTCCAGCCGCATCACGGACTACCTCTACGACCTTGTCCGTCACTACGAAGGCGCGGTACCCGCCGACCCGACCTACCGGCCGGAGAAGGACGACCTGGCCCGCGTTGACGTCTCCTTCCGCAATCACCGGCCAGACCGGGCGTCCGACTACCGCTCGGACATCTGGCAGGGAATCGCACAAAGCGCATCCTTCCTTCACGAGGCTCCCGCCCAGGGTGATCGCACCGACTGGGTCTCCGCCGACTCGGACATCCAGTGGCTGGAGCGGGCCCAGATCCCCGGTGAGGTCCAGGAGTCCTCCGCGACGCTCCGCTACAAGGCCGGCAGCACCAGCAGCCTCCACTGGTTCGGCCCGATCCAGCGCCCGCGCCTCGACAACCAGACAGGGGTACAGCGGCGAACCGACGACGAGATCTACGCCAATGTCCCGGGCTGGGGCGACTCCGGCGGCGGTCACGTGGGCACCACCTTGGGCAACCCGGGAGTCAACAATCTGGTGACGCTGTACCAGGGAGACACAACCCTGGGCCAGTACTACTCCGACTGGATCGCGGTCGCGGGACTCGACCCGAAGCGTCTTCCCTACCGGCTCGTCTCGGAGAACTCCCGGGGCTTTTGGGCGAACCCGTACTCCACCAGCACGCGAACCGAGTGGGGTTTCACTTCGGCGGCCGGTGAGCCCGGCACGACCGCGGTCCTGCCGTTGATCCAGCTCGACTACAAGGTCGACACCGACACCTCGGGCAAGGCACGCCGGAACGTCGAACTCGTGGTCACTCCCTCCCATCTCCCTGGAGGGCCGAGCTCCAAGGCCATCTGCGCCCTCACACTCGACATCTCCTACGACGACGGCGCCACCTGGCAGAAGGCATCCCTCACCCACCGCGGTGACGGATGGGAGACCACACTCCACGCCCCTGCCAAAACCGCGTACGCCACCCTGCGCACCTCCGCACACGACCGCCAGGGCAACAGTGTGACCCAGAGCATCACCCGGGCCTTCGGGCTGAAGTAGCCACTCTCAAGCCCGTCACCCGGGCGGGACTGCACACCGCGGCCCGCCCGGGTGTCGAGCCTGGATCCGGGCGGGGCCCAAGCGTTTAACCCGAATTCCGCCGGGACGCGCTCGCCGTCGCACCGCAGCATCCGCGCGAGTGCAGCGACGCGCCGCTCCCCCGCCCGGTGAAGGGCACTCAGGCCGGACAGCAAGGTCTCCAAGGGGGGCATGCGGGGTTGTTACATGCGCGGTGCCCAGAACTCGACTGGTCGCCGTACACACTGACTTCGACAACCACCAGGACGCCCGGCGCGCCATCCGCCGCGCGTACGGCCCCAGTTCCTCGGCGCACACGACGAATGAACCCTCGCCGCCGCCCGGATCGAGGAACCATGACGGGTCACCGAGCCGACCGCCGCACCAGCACAACACGTGCACAACGCACGGACGCGCGCCCTCGCGAAAAAGAGCGCCGCGCGGACATGGCACATCCAACCGGGCAACTGGGCGGCGCATTGCAACCTCGGGTACGAGCTGGACACCCCAGCGCAACATGACCGGATCTGGCTGGGGATCGCCGCTCGCGCTCGACCTGCGTGTTGGTGGCAAATGGGATGCACCACACTCCGCCAAACCCCGACTGCCCGATCGGTTTCGGAATCCGGCCGGCTCTGCAGCAGGTGTACAGCGGACTGGAGGAGCAGATGCAGCAAGAGCTGGCTCGCGCCACGATCGCTGACATGCTGCGGGATGTCCTCGCTCAGCAGAGATAGAAGCCCTACTCCGGCCAAACTCCCAACTTCCGTGACGCCCGTCGGTTCGGCTAATTCTCGGATCGGCGCACCACGTGGTCGTGCCAGGCCGCAATCAGCTTATGCAGGCGCTCGGCTCGGGTTTCCAGCCGAGCGTTTTGCGTGGGCGGCCGTTGCCCTCAGCGGAGACGCTGTCCGGCTGTGTCCAGCCAACGGCTCTGTCCCGTACTCGGTGGTTACGTTGGCGGAGGACGCAGGGGCGGAGCAGGGCCTCTGCCGTGCACCTCTCTCGTGATCCTCTTGGTCCGCGTATGGACTCCCTCGGTGCATCTGGTGGTGGGGAACCGCCGTTGTGGCGCGGTCGAGTTCGAGACCGTTCGCGAAGCAGGTGGGAAAGACCAGAGGCATAGGTGTGAGGAGAACAGCGAACTCCCGAACGAAGCGGGCTATCTCGGTCATCTCGGGGCAGGCTGCGGGCGCCGATCTGACGCTTGCGCTCACCGCAGACTAGGCCTTCAACGATCCGCAGGACCTGATCACCGCAGTACACAAGGTCTACACCGGGTCCAACGCTGCCACGACGTGCAGAACCAAACTTATCCTCGCACTCCATGACGGTCACACCTTCGGGCTCAGAAGTCCTTCAGGAGTGCCTGGCAGGCCGAATGAGCAATCCAGGTCTGGGCGCGATCAAACGGCCAGGCACGTTCGCCAACGAGCGTGATCCACGCATGCGGACCGAGGTAGAACAAGAGTAGGTCGATGGCCTTCGCGCGACTGACCTCGGCACGGAGTGCGTCGAGCCCAACGAGCCGATCGGCCACGCGCGTCAGGGCTTGGACGTAGTCGTCCGCCCCCCTGTCAAGAACCGCCTTAACGGCCGGTTCCCCGGGCGGGTTTCGATAGAAGAGCCCATGCACGAGCTCCCAGTGGCGTTCGTGCGTAAGCCGGGTGCCCTCGGCGGTCAACTCGATCACAGCACGTGGGTTGTCGCTGGCCTCAACTGCGGCAAGGGTGCTGGCAATAGCCGGGTCCGTGAGAGCCGGTTCTAGCAGGGCCGTCAGGATGCCCGGCTTGTTGCCCACGCTGCTGTACACGGTTGGCACGGCGACCTTTCCTGCCTCCGCGATCTCCCCGATGGTGACCCCGGCGTACCCGCGGGCCAGAAAGAGTGCGTGTGCGCTGCTCAGGATGGCTTCACGCGTGGCGGCTGCCGAGTTGGCGCGGCGGGGTGAGTTGTACTTCCGGGTGGTGGTCACCGTCGCATTCTACCTCCTCTACAGTAGGTGACCATATTGACAGTGCATCTATCTAATGAATATTGTCTCCTACATGACGATAGATTCCCTCAACGAGTCCACGGCGGTCATCGAGACCCGGCTTGCCCACGGGGTCCACCGCGTGGCTACCACCCTGCTGGCCGAGGCGGCCGTTCGCCCCTCGGTACCGCTCAGCGCACTGGCACAGTTGCGCAACTTCCTCGTCGTGAACCTGCGCCATCACCACGAGACCGAGGACGACGACCTGTGGCCGCGGATCGTCGCGGCAGCGCCGGCCACGGCACACGAGCTCGACGCACTGACCGAGGAGCACGAACGACTGGACGCCGCTCTCGACCGGCTGGCCGCCACGGACCTCGGCCATGGTGAGGGCGCCACGAGTGAGGGAATCCGGGCCGCGCTGCACGACGCGGCCGTCGCAGTACGTGACACGGTGCATGACCACCTGACCCATGAAGAGCCGATCCTCTTCCCCGCACTCCGCGACCACGTCAGCCCTGCGGAATGGAAGGACTTCGCGCAGCGGGTGATCTCGACCACGCCGCCCGTGGCCGGACACCTGATGGTCGGATTCCTCGATGAGGTCGGCACGCCCGCGGAGGTTGAACTGGTGCTCGCGGGCCTGCCGGAGCCGGTGCGCCCGTTGCTCCCCGCCATGCGTACCCAGGCAACAGACGATCTGAAGATCCTCCGCGGGACTGGCTCATGACCTCTGCCACGGTCAGGTGGCCGGATGCGGCAGACGCGGTGATCAGGGGTGACCTCACCGTTGCGGTCGCCTATGTCACCCCGGCCGGCGGTGCCGTGGTCACCAGTGTTTCGCCAGTAGGCCTCGGAGATCGGAGGGTGGGCCGTGTCGGCTTCACCACCTCGCTCGGTTTCCCGAAGAAACTCGAGCGCATCCTGCGGGATCCGCACGTGTCGCTCGCCTACCACACGCGCGAGCACGGCTTTGCCTCAAGTAACGCCTACGTACTCGCACAGGGCGCAGCATCGGTCGACCTGCGCCCGTCACCTGAGCGCCTGGCGGAGTTGATGCGGGCTTCCGAGCCGTTCCTCGGGGAGACCAAGCGCGGGCCGGTATGGGATTGGCTGCTGCGCGAGTATCACCAGGAGCGTGTTTTCGTCGACGTCGAAATCGAGCGTGTCACCGTCTGGCCCGATCTGGCGGCCCGGGATGCGATGACCGTCACTGGCGCCACCTGGCCAGAGGCGCCAATCGAGCAGAAGCCGCCGAAGAACGGCACGGGCCCGCGTGTCGAGGTCCCCGCGGTCGCGCGCCAGATCAGCGGACTGCCGCACCGGGTGCTCGCCTACCGAGGCGCGGACGGCTTCCCTGTGATTCTCCCCGTGAGGGTCACCGGGCACGACGATGCGGGGCTGCACCTTGATGTGCCCTCCGGACTGTTGCCGCCGGGCGGGCGGCGGGCCGGGTTCCTCGCCCATGCCTTCCAGCCTCAGTGTGTCGGGCTGGGCATGCGAACGCTCACCGGCTGGCTGACCGTCACCGATGAAGGCGCCCTCTACTCCCCCCATACCTCCAAGGGCCTGGCCGCGCCACCGTACAAGACTCTCCTGACGGTCTCGAATGGCCTGCTAGCCAAGTACGGGCTATGGCGTGCCCGTCGCGACGGCACGGCCGCCCGCCTACAGCATCTCGCCGCCCCCGGCCCAGTGGTCTAGTGCTGCTCCGCGCAAGTTCGTGGAGGGGTGTTGGGTCTGATCAGGCGGTCTTGAGTGGGCTGCCGTCATAGGTCCACCTGTACGGCTTCGCGGTCTCGTTGCGGCCGATGACGTAACTCTCCAGCTTGTCGATGAGGTCATCGCGGCTGGAGAAGTCACCGTGTCGCAGCACGCGGCGGGTCAGGACGGAGAAGAACAGCTCGATCTGGTTGAGCCAGGAGGCGTGCGGCGGGGTCCAGTGCACGTGCCAGCGCGGGTGGTCGGCGAGCCACGCCTTGGTGTGTTTGGCGGTGTGGGAGGAGCCGTTGTCCAGCACGACATGGATGTCCTGGCCTGGGACGATGGCCGTGTCGAGCTGGTCGAGGAAGGCAGTGAACGTCGCTGCGTCGTTGCGGGCAATGATCTCGGTGAGGACCTCGCCGGTGCGCACATCCAGGGCGGCGACCAGCGAGGCGGTGCCGTGGCGGCGGTACTCGAACTCCTCGCGAGCGGGCTCGCCCGGCCCGGCGGGACGACCGGGGTGGCGCCTGGCGCGGGCGGCGATCGCGGTCTTCTCGTCGATGGACAGCACCACCGCCCCTTCAGGCGGGTCGCGGTACAGGTCGCACACGTCCGCGACACGGTCCCAGAAGTCAGGGGGCGACACGGTCGGCGTCACCTTCACCGACTAGCCGGAAGACCCCCTTCCGGCATCCGCAGGTGCCGTCCGCACCTCAAGCGAGGACACGGCCGAGAAATCCGTGGATGTACCCGCTAATGGCATCCAGGTGTGTCTCCAGGGCAAAATGCCCGGCCGGCAGCAGATGGACTTCCGCGTCCGGCAGGTCGCGCACGAACGCCCGCGCGCCGTCTGGCCCGAAAATCTCGTCCCTCTCGCCCCAAACCGCGAGCGTCGGCACCTGGCTGGTGCGGAAGTAATCCTGCAGCTGCGGATAGCCGTCGATGTTGGTCGGGTAGTTACGGAACAGCGCCAACTGCACCTCGTCGTTGCCGGGTCGATCCAGCAAGGCCTGGTCGTGAAGCCAGTTGTCCGGACTGACCAGGCTCCTGTCGGTGGTGCCGTTCTGGTACTGCCAACGGGTGGTTTCTGCGGAGAACTTGGCCCGTGCGCCCGGCTCGGTGTCGGGCCCGGGAGCGGAGGCATAAGCGAAAAGGTCGTCCCAGAAGGGCTTGGCGAAGCCCTCCATGTAGGCGTTGCCGCTCTGCGAGACGATCGCGGTGACCTCGTAGGAGGGATTGAGAGCCAGCCGCCACCCGATGGGCGCACCGTAGTCGTGGACGTAGACCGCGAAGCGCTTGATGTCCAGGTGGTCGAGGAGTGCGGCGGTGATACGGGCGAGATTGTCGAAGGTGTAGTCGAATTCGTCGGCCCTGGGCATGGATGACTGGCCGTAGCCAATGTGATCAGTGGCGATCACGTGGTAGCGGTCGGCCAGTGCAGGGATGAGGTGGCGGAACATGTGTGAACTGGTGGGAAATCCGTGCAGGAGCAGGATGACTGGTGCGTCGTTGGGGCCGGCCTCGCGGTAGAAGACCTCTTGGCCGTCAATAGTCGCTGTGTTGTGGTGCGTAGGGAGCACGTCGACCTCCGGGAGCGCCAAAGCGCGGAATCTGCGTCAAAAAATCCGTCCGCAGGTGGCCCATTCGATACGGGTGGATGGGGCGGCCGTCACCGGAGACCGGGGACTCTTTCCCCTCACCGGCCTGCCATTTTTCGGCAGGCCGCTGCACGACGCCACCAACTCAACGCTAGACCCGACTCCCAGTACGAGCAACGCCGCAACGACCGGATAGCAGAGTGTGATCACCGAACTGCACAGATGTATTCTCTAATGTTTCTTCATCTGCGATCCGGCGTCGTTGGCACATCCGGGCGTCCGGGTCGCCTCATCGAAAAGCTTGCGGGTCTAAGGTGGTGTGCAGGGTTTCGGCCGCACTCGAACAGGGCGGTTGACGCGAGCGAGGGAAGACAGGGCACATGGGAATATTTCCAGTCGTCGGTGCGTCATCTCTAGCAAACCCGTCATCGCTAACAAACCGTTGAAACGACGGCAGGGGAAGATGAATATGAGAGGGAGCCGATCTCACCTGGCCTCTTATCACGAAGGCGAGTTGGCCGCCCAGGATCTTGCAGGTTTTCGTGAGAGTGCCGACCGCTTGCGCCCGATCATCGGCGAGTCCCTTCCGCAGGGCGCGGCAGGTTTCTTGGCCGAGCTCAGATTTCTCGTAGTCGGTGCTGCCTCTCCGGATGGGCAGGTATGGGCATCCGTTCTTTACGGAGAACCGGGTTTTCTGCACGTGCTCGGTTCCCGTGATGTGTACATCGGTGCCCGGCCTACAAAGGTGGACCCACTGGCGGCGGTCCTGCAGCAGCCCACGCTTGTGGGCACTCTTGCCATCGACCTTCCGAACCGTCGACGGCTCCGGATCAACGGCAGGGTGACGCCCTCACAAGACGGGCTCCGACTGTCCGTGGACCAGGCGTACGGGAATTGCCCTAAGTACATCCAGCGCAGATCACCTCAGAAAACTGGTCCGGCTCGTTCGACGCGAATGGTGTCGGAAGGCAGCGAATTGACTGCGGAACAACGCCGGGTGATCGATACCGCAGACACCTTCTTCGTCGCCTCAACCTCCACAGCAGGAGACGCCGACGCTTCCCATCGGGGCGGTAACCCCGGCTTCGTCCGCAGTCTTTCCGCGGACCGGATCCAGTGGCCGGACTACGAGGGGAACACGATGCTGATGACCTTGGGAAACCTCACCGTCAATCCGGCAGCAGGTCTGGTGTTCATCGATTGGCAGCGCGGTGCGACCGTGCAGCTGACCGGTACGGCGACAGTCAACTGGAGTGCGCACGCCGCTGCCAAATTTCCCGGCGCGGAAAGAACGGTGGAATTCAGGGTGACCAAGGTCATCCAGATCGACCACTCTGAAGACGCCTTGAGCTGGTCGGCACCGCAGTACTCACGGTTCAACCCCCCGGTGGCCCCGGCTGCTTCGGACGGCTCTTAGCGCGTTTATGCTGCTCCTTCTCCCGAGTTTCTGTGCTGTGCGGGGCGACGCACAGCACCCGTGCCGGTGAAATCGCCTCTCCGGCGTTGCCCCTTCGCGATCAGGCATAGCGCTGAGTTCGGTACGTCTCCAACAGGCGGAGCCAAACTTCGCTGGCGGTGGGGTAGCTGGGCACGACGTGCCACAGCACGGAAAGCGGCACCCGGGCAACAATGGCCGTCGTGGCGGAGTGGACGAGATCCGCGACGCCCGATCCGACGAACGTCGCGCCCACCACCGTGTCGCTCACCCGATCGATGACGAGTTTGGCGCGCCCGAGGTAGTCCTCACGCATCACGTAGGTACCGGCGAGGGCAGCCATGTCGTACTCGACCGTTGCCACGTCGAGTCCTGCCGTGCGGGCCTGCCGCTCGGTCATACCTGCTGATCCGACTTCCGGGTCGGTGAACGTCACCTGCGGGTTGCCGCGATGTCCGTCGGCAGCGCCCCGCGCACCGCTCTGTGCACCGGCCGTCGGCCGCCCCGTGGCACGGGCGGCAATCACCTCACCAGCGACCCGCGCTTGGTACTTGCCCATGTGAGTCAACAGCGCACGTCCGCAGACATCACCCACCGCGTACAACCAATGCCCGCTCACCGCCTGCACAGCCTGCTCGTCGTCCACCTCCAGGAAGCCGTCGTCGGAGCATCCGACCGACGACAGGCCGATGTCCTGAGTGTTCGGCGTACGGCCGGTGGCAAGCACCAACTCGTCACCAACGAGCGTGCTGCCGTCGTCCAGCCAGGCGGTTACCTCTCCGCCATGTGGCAGCCCGACTCCCGTGTCGCGCGGGTCGTCGCGTCCCACCTTGGTGATCGACCTTCCGGGAAGCAGCCGCACCCCTGCATCCCTAAGCCGGTCACCGACCATACGTCCGGCAAACGGTTCCTCTCGCGGGAGTAGCTCAGACCGCCGGTACACGACGCTCAATTCGGCCACGCCCAGCGCCCGCAACCAGGTCGCCGCCTCGCACGCGACCACTCCACCGCCCAAGACGACGACACGGCGCGGCACCTCATGCAGGTTGGTGACATCGCGGGAGGTCCACGGGCGGGCCTCCCTCATGCCTGGGATCGAGGGCACAGCGGTGCAAGAGCCTGTGTCGATCACCACCGCGTGCCTGGCGGTGAGCACACGGGTACCGCCCGCTGTCATGTCCACCGCCACCGAGCGCTCCCCATCGAGCCGCCCGTACCCGCGTACAACGTCGATGCCGACGCCGAGTGCCCAGCCGATCTGCGAGGAGTCGTCGAGGCCGTTTACGACAGTGTCCCGGCGAGCCAGTACCGCCGGCACGTCCAACTGGTGTCCGGTCAACAGCGAGGACACACCGGGCACATGCTCTGCGTTTCCCAGTACGTCAGCGGGGCGCAGCAGAACCTTGCTGGGCATACAGGCCCAGTACGAGCACTCGCCACCCAGCAGTTCCGCTTCCACCAGCACCGCGTCCAGACCTGAGAACTGCGTGGCGTATTGAGCCGCGTTCTCGCCCGCCGCGGCGCCGCCCAACACGATGACGTCCCACTCGGAGCGATCAGGATCCACACTTGCTGCCATAGTCGCGCCTTCCTATATGGATTGCGGAGAATCGGGACGCGTGGGCTCCTGTGAGGCCCGTCTGTGGTGGGAATACGTTGGCCATTGCGTGCATGGCTCCTAAGGTCTGTCCCGTAATCCCTGGCGATCAGCGCGCGGCGCCGGATACGGTGCGCCGCAAGGCGGAGGAGCGTCCCGTGCTAGGCGTATGCGGGCGTTCAACGCGGCGGACGCTGTGGTGCACAGAAGATTTCCTTCCGCGGGGCGCCATTTGGGGGCAACACTTACGGCTCGTTCGGGTGTCAAGCTCGATTGTGTCAACGCCCCATATGAGAAAGCGTACGCCTTCGGCCTGGTCCTAACCTCGATCTTTCGTGACGGTCCGCCGACAAAGTCGGTGGACCGTTTCGCGTCCTGTGCCTGATGGCCGACAGGCCGAGGGCCCGGCTGATGCCCCTATGGATGTCAAGCGGCTGTGGGAAGAACGTCGCTGGTCGGTTGTGGCATGGAGCCGATGATGTGCTTGTAGAGGTCACGGGCGACGTAGCGTTTGAGGCATCGGATGGCTTCGCGGCGACTCTTGCCCTGGGCGATGCGGCGGTTCATGTAGTCGCGTGTGCGCGGATCCCAGCGCAATCGGCTGAGAACGATCGTGTAGAGCGCGGAGTTGGCCTGGCGGTCGCCTCCGCGGTTCAGCCTGCGGCGCTGGGTCTTGCCCGAGGAAGCCTCAACGGGACTGGTGCCGCACAGTGCGGCGAAGGATGCCTCGCTGCCCAGCCGGTCCGGGTTGTCGCCGGCGGCTATGAGCAGGGCTGCGGCGGTGTCCGGACCGACACCACGGTGGTCCAGGAGACCTGGGGCAGCGATCAAGACCGCGTCGGTCATCCGCTGGTTGAGGTCGTTGATCTCCTCCGTCAGGCTCTGGATGCGGCGGGCCAGTAGGCGCAGGGTGTGGCGGGCTGCCGCTGCTGAGTCGTTGCCTGCTGCGACGTCCAGCTCCGCGCAGCTGCGGATCAGCTTCACATTGCTCAGGCCGGCCAGCGATTCCCGGAGTGCTGGGGCCGTCGAGATCAGGACGGACTTGAGTTGGTTGATCGCTTGAGTGCGGGACTTGGTGGCCGACCCTTTGGCCATCCTGAACAGCCGTAGTGCCTCCACCGGTCCGTCTGCCGCCTTGGCTGTCGCGGTGGCGCGTCCGGACAGGACTGCTCGGGCGGCGGCCTCGGCGTCGACCGCGTCGGTTTTGCCGTGTCGGCGCCGGGCGGCCTTGTCCGGCTGGTTGACCTCAGTCACCTCTATACCGGCGCCTCGCAGATAGCGGGTCAGCGCGGCCCCGTAGGAACCGGTGCATTCGACTCCTGCCCGCCGCAGTGTTCCGAAGGAACGAGCCCAGGCCAGCAGTTGACGGTAGCCGTCCGCGGTAGCGGGGAAGGACCGGCCGTCCAGAGTGGCCCCAACCGTGGTGATCACGGCAGCCGCGTGGAAGTCCTTGTGAGTGTCCACCCCGAGGAGCACGTCCTCGGAGCCGTCGGTGGTGACGTGGCGCGGGTGAAGCGGTTGGGTGATGCTGGGCACGGTTGCCTGTCTCCTGGAGCTCGGGAACGTGGGCGGCCGTCGCCGGGCCGGAGGGCGGTCAGGACTGTGACGGTGCCTGTCGCGAAGGCCCCTATCGGGACACGCTCACCGGTCCGGCGGCAGCAAGCACCGCCTCGGACGGTGGTCGACAGATCAGACGCAAGGCACTGCGGCCAGTCGCGTCGCGGGTCAGACCACCGCCCGAGGCAGCACCCGCTCATCCTCACAGTCGCGTCGGGTGGGCGCCGGGTTCCACGGCTCCGGTCGGGGGAGGGTGCTGCTCGCAGGGACGGAAACGTGCTGGTCAGCCTGGGTTGGGGAGAGCTTCGAGCCGTGCCAGGGCGTCGGTGATCACGTCGGTCCAGGGCCAGTGGCCTGCGAATCTCAGGTGCCGGCGGCGGGAGGTCGTGACGATCTGGGCGGCGGCGGAGAAGAGGCGGAGCCGGAGGCGACGGGGCTCCCACCTGCGGGTTTCGCCGGTCAGAGCGAGCATGGGCATCCAGGCCAACAGGTCGAGGGCGATCTGGACGATCTCAAGCCAGATCTGGTTCTGTGCCGTCTTGTGCAGGGGCAGGTTGCGCAGACCAGTCGCGCGGGCGGCCCTGATGCGGTCCTCGGCACGTGCCCGCTGGCGGTGCCGCAGTTCGAGTGCGGCGATCGGGATGCCGGTCGTGTTGGTGGCGAATGCGGTGAGCCGCAGGCCGTCGGCGTCGGTGAACCGCAACTGCGCACCGGGGTGCGGCCGTTCCTTGCGGACGATCAGCCGCATCCCTTCCGGCCGGCCCTGGAGGACATCGCCGGCAAGTTCGGCGACCCAGGCGCCGCCGCGGATCTCACCATCCGGCTCGACGGCCACCGTCCACGAGGCGGGCGGGACCTTGAGGACGGCCTGGTGGATGGCGTCGGTGATGGTCATGCCGACCGAGTACGACAGCCACCGGCCCCGCTTCGAGAGCCAGGCGACGAACTCGTGGGTTCCGCCTGCGGAGTCGGTGCGAATCAGGGTCTGGCGTCCGCGCCGGTACTTCTTCGGCAGTTGGGCCAGGGAGAGTTGGGCCGTGGTGATGTGGTCGGCGGCAGTGTTGCTGCCCGCGTTGCCCGGTCTGAGCAGGCCGGCCACCGGCTCCCCGCTCCCGCCGCTTCCGTGGTCGACGAAGGCCATCAGAGGATGGTGTCCGAAGGTCTTCTTCCAGGTCGCGGTGGCGTCCTGCTTCTCGGAGTGGGCCAGCACGAGTACTCCGTCCAGGTCCACGATCACCTGTCCCGCGACGTCCGGGGCCGCGTTCTTGGCCATGTTCCAGACACGCTCGCGGGCTTCGGCCCGCGCTGCCCGTATTGCGTGGAGGGCCTTCGGTCCGGCCGTGGCGAGGGTGTCGATGAGGCGGGAGACCGTCGGGTCGGAGGCCACCGGCCCGAACACGGCCGGCTCGGCCCGAAGCATCCCGACGTCAGCCAAACAGTCCCCGCCCAGCGCGACAGCCAGGGCCACATCCAGCAGGATCTTGCCCGGATCGTGCACCGCCCGCGGACGTCGCCACGGTGTCAGCACCGTCGATATCGCCCGGTCCAGCCCGACCTTGCGGACCGTCTCGACCAGCAGCACGGCCCTCGCCTGAGACACCACCGCCTGGCCACCACCCTCGACACGGACGCGGGGATAGGACCCGATACGCTTCTTCACCTGGGAAGTGCCTCCGACGGTGGCAGGAACAAGGACCTCGACAATCCTCATTCTTGCTGGTCAGAGCAATGCCGGTGAGTTAGCGCGTCGGTGCAGGTCAGGCACTTGATAGTGCGGGGTTTGGTTGGGAATATCCCCTGGTGACGTTGCGTGATCCGTCACTTCTGGTGACGTGTCGGCGGAGGCCGGGACACGGCAACGGAGTTCCCGGTAGGACAGAAGATCGACCAAGATCCGACTGTCCGCGAGGGAACTCCGTTGGGTACTCAGTGTGCCATCGTCCGCATGTCGTCTGCCATCACCGAGGGCAGCCAGGCCCCGTTGAACAGGCTGGTGACCCCCACGGACCGGCGCTTTGGCGAGCACGTCCGTCTCGGCGTGTTGACCGAGGAGATCAGCCCTGAACTGGTTGACGAGGTCGTGGAGTTGACCGGCTGCGGCGAGCGTCGCCGCCGGCTGTTGCCCGCCCGGGCGGTGGTCTACTTCATCCTGGCGTTGTGCCTGTTCAGCAGCTCCGACAGTGCCGGGCCGCCGGGATACCGGTCGGTCCTGCGCACGTTGACGGAGAAGCTGCGGCATCTGCCAGGCCTGTGTGTGCAGCGCTTGCCCACCAGCTCGGCCCTGACACGGGCCCGGCAGCGGCTGGGCGACAAGCCGCTGCAGGCGCTGTTCGAGCGGCGGTGCGGCACGCTGGCCACGACCGTCACTCCGGGCGCGTTCGCCTTCGGGCTGCGGCTGGTCGCCTGGGACGGCACCGCGCTGGATGTCCCCGACACCCCGGCAAACGCTGCTGAGTTCGGTTTCACCGGCAAGGGTGGTGTCAACCAGAGCGGACACCCACAGGTCCGCCTGATGGCCCTGACCGAATGCGGCACCCACGCCCTGGTCGACGCGGCCTTCGACGCCGTGGCCAGGTTCAGCGAGCACAAGCTCGCCCGCCGGCTGCTGGCCTCCCTGCGAGGGGACATGCTGCTGCTGGCCGACCGCAACTTCGCCGGATACCAGCTGTGGGGCCTGGCCCGCGCCACCGGCGCCCACCTGGCCTGGCGGATCAAGAAGAACCTGGTCTTCGTGCCGCTGCGGGTGCTGTCCGACGGGTCCTACCTGTCCATCATGCGCACGCCCGCGGAGAACATCCGCCACGGTCAGGCCCGCGCGGCCGGACGCACCCTGACCGAGCCGCCCCGGGGACACCTGGTACGGATCATCGAGTACACCGTGACCATCCACCCACAGGCCGGCCCACCCCGCACCGAGACGTTCCGGCTGGTCACCAGCCTGCTGGACCACCGCCTCGCCCCGGCCCACCAGCTGGCGAGGGCATATCACCAGCGGTGGGAGATCGAAAACGGATTCGCGGAACTCAAGAACCGCCTGCGCGGCGCCGGATTCATCCTGCGCTCCAAGGCGCCCGAGCTGATCTACCAGGAGATCTACGCCCTTCTCACCGTCTACCAGGCACTATGCGCACTGCAGACGCGCGCGGCAGAACACGGCGGGACCGATCCTGACCGGATCTCCTTCACCGTCACGGTGCAGCTCGCCCGGCTGGCCGTCGCCGCCCAGGCCGCAGCCGACGTCACCACACTGGCCGCCGCCCGCCGCGAAGCCACCACAGAGCTCTTGGCCGCCCTCCTGCCGCCCCGGCGCAACCGGCAGTGCCAGCGCATCAAGAAGCCGTCCAAGAACACCTTCGAGGTCAGAAAACGGGACCAGACCCGCACTCCCAGTAACGTCCGCTACACACTCAAAGTCACCAAGCACCCCACCTGACCTGCACCGACGCGCTAACTCACCGGCATTGCTGGTCAGAGGCACTTTTCGCTTACCTGACCACCCGTCGGACAGCCCGCTTCATGAAAGCGCGAGGTTAGGTGATCGGTGACCGTCACGGTGGCCAGGTGTGGGGCGAATCGCCGGCACCTGGTTTGGCGTCCGCAGGAACGGTGCAGGTCAGAGGGGGCAGCGATGCCCGGCGGACGCTGCGGACGCTGCTGTTTTCCCTCAACTCTTTAGGACGGCTATGGCTCTTCAGGAGGGGGAGAATCACGGAACGGCAGCCTGCCTCCTGAAGAGCCGGTCGGCCGCTCCATGAGGTTGGAGCGGCCGCCTACCACACTGGCTCCTTACCCCTTCGGGAAGATGGAGTCACCGGAGACGGTCCGGGTGGAGCCGCTCTTGAGGGTGAGGACGACCTTGCCGCTGGCGCTGCCCGTCGGCTCAGCGGACGGCCACCAGGCGGTGAACCGGTCGTTCTGGATGTTGGCCTCAATAGTGCGGCCGCCGTCGTGCAGGGTCACGGCCTTGACATCGGATCCTACCGAGCCCACGAGGTAGTTGAAGCCGGTGCTCCCTTCGCCGTGGCCACCGGCCGAGTCCACCTCGATCGCATTACTGGGGACCTTCTTGACCGGATCGATCACCGCGGTCATACCCTGTCCAGTCTTGTCGGTGAGGCAGTAGGAGATGGTCGTCCCGCCGGTAACGACCACAGAGGTGATCGAGCCGCGCACGTCCAGGTTGCTGTACGAGACCGGCTTGCCGGAGTAGTCGCTCCCCAGGGCCTTGACGCACCACTTCTCCGCGACGGTGGCCTCGGGCGAGGTAGCCGCCAGCTGGCTCGGCGTGCCGGTCCAGCTCGCGAGTTCCGCTGAGGACAGCGGGCCACTCGAGCCTGGCACGCTCTGCGATGCCTGACTCACTACGACTACGGCCGCGGTGGCAGCGACAGCGCCAGCCGCCACCCAGATCAACGGGCGACGACGAGCCGGGGAAGCCGACTGCGTCGTGGAAGCGGCGCCATGCATCACGGTACGCAACAGATGTTCCTTACGGTTGTTTTCGGTTTCGGTCAGTTCACAGACGGGAGCAGCGTCCAGGGTGGCCAGCAACCGAGGGAGATTCTTCTCGCGATCGTTCACGTCTCTTCCTTCAGCGCGTCAAAGCCGGAGCGGCGGATGTGGTCTGGCTGGTCGGCCCGAACAGCTTGGCCAGGCGACGTTTGGAGCGGGAGAGCCGCATCGTGTAGGCCGCGCGTGAGCAGCCGAGCACAGTGGCCGCGGCCCGGTCCGTGAGGCCCTCCCACACATGGAGCGCCAGTACTTCCTGGTCGGCAGCCGACATCCGCCGCCAGGCGGCTACGAGGTCTATCCGGTCCTCGGCCTCGATCATCCCGTCGTAGCTGTCGTCGCCACCGTTCTCCATGACACGCACCGCGACAGCCGTCTGGCGACGCTGCCCGCGGTGGGCGTTAAGCATCGCTTTACGTGCGGTGCCGAAGAGCCACGGACGTGGGTCTTCGGGCAACTCGCTCCGACGGCGCCACGCGGCGAGGAACGTTTCACCGACGATGTCATCCACGTTCATCGGGTGAGCACGCCGACGGACGAAGCGCAATACGTCCTCATAGTGAGCGCGGTAGACATCGGTGAACTCGTCCTCGGTGTCGATGGTCATGGCTTCCTCTCGCTGCTTCCATCCCTACGTGTCCACCACCCGCGAAGGTGCAACGCGAGAATTCGAAGGAATATGCGCCGGTCCTTAGCAGCTCGGAAGACGGAACTCGATGCTGGACAAAAGAGTCGAAGCCCCCACCGCGGGTGTTCCCGCGGCGCGCCAGCCCATCAGTTCCTAGCGCTAGAGGGCGCTAGAGGCTCTTTAAGGAGCGCATGTGAGGGGCAGGGAGCCCCCTCGTGCTGTCGACACACGGAGTGCGCGGGTGATGCGGAACGCGGCCGGTCGTCTCGCCGGGCCAAGTGTCAGCCCTCGCGATCCCTTGCACTTCGCGAACGCTGACCAGACTGCCCATCCAAAAGTACGCTTTATGGACCATACGGTCAAGAACTTGCGAGGGCATCAGCGGGGCCAAGACATCACCATGCCGGCTGAGGCTGCCCGTCCCGGCAGGAGGTACACGGTGGTGACCGCCGACGCCCTGTACACCCGGCGCGCACTACGTGGCCGTCGTGAAGATGAACCATCCGGGCCTGTACGCCCAGGTCAGGGCGCTTCCCTGGCGGGACATCCCGCTCGGGAACCGCACTCGCGGGCCAGCTCCAGTAGCGAAGGCCCCTTTCCTCGGTATAGCTCCGTGCCTCGCCCTCGGCCCTGTCCGGGCATGCTCCTGTGCCGTCAAGAAGCCTCTCGCATCTGGGCCGCGGGTCTGCCCTACACCGGTGCTGAGCGGTAAGGGCAAGGGCACCTACGGAGACGGGGCCGCAGAAGTCGCGCCCCCGTCTCCATGGGGATGTGTTGTCGTAAGGTGCGTGGGCTACCTCACCCGGGGAAACCGGCGACTACTTCAGACCAAAGGCCCGGACCACGGTCTGACTGACGCTGTTGCCCTGGGTGTCCCCGGCGGTCACACGCAGCGTCGCGAAGCGGGCCTTGGACGGCGCCGCCAAGTGCGCCTTCCAGTCGCCACCAAGGCGGCGCAGCGCCAGCTTGTGCCAGGTGGCGCCGTCGTCGTACGAGATCTGGAGCGCGACGCTGCGGATCGTATGCGAGCTGGGACCGCCCGTCAGATGCGACGGCGTGACCTTCAGGTCGCTGTGCCGTCTGGCCTTGCCCGACAGATCCGTACTGACTCCGTAGTTCAGTTGAACGAGCGGCAGGTACGCGCCCTCGACCGCCGCAGTGGAGGAGGTGAACTTCCACTCCGTGTGCGAGCTGGTCGCGTACGGACTCATGTCAGCTCCGCGTGTGCTGTCCAGGACGAGCCGGTACGGGAGCCTGTCCGGCGCAACCTCCGCCTGGACGTAGTCCACGCCCTCGCCGATCAGTGTCTTCCCCTGGTAGAGCTTTGTCGCCCAAGAGACGTCGCCCTCCCACACGATTCCCAGGTGACCACCGGAATCGCCCCAGGCGGGCATTCCGAAGGTGGCAATGATGTCGCCGAACCGTGACGGCGCGTGGTTCACCTTGTTGTCGTTCAGCATGCGCGGGTGCTGCACAGGCGCGAACCAGGTCTCCTTGGTGGTGCTGCGCGGCGCGTAGGACCGTGCGGCACTGATTTCAGTGAGGTCCGGTGTGGCCGCCAGCTGGGTCCACTTGACGCCGGGCGAAGCGGTGACCCAGACCGTGTGAGTCCCCTGGGCCTGCTGCAGCGTCGCGGCGCCGCCGACCGCGAAGTCAAACCCCGGCGATAGGTCGTAGCGGACATCCACCGCTTGACCCTGCTTGTAGTCACGGTACGACGTGTTGATCCGGGCGAGGCTGCCAGCGCCTGGCCGGTAAGTGAGATCGGTGGGAATGGCTCCCTTGTGGTGCTGTACCAAGTCGTACAGGTAGTCGGCGTAGGGATGGGACGAGACCGACAGGCGCGTCCCACCGAGCCGGATCCGCTGGATGAGCTCGTCGCCCTCGTCCGCGGAGAGGGATGCGACGGGCAGCGCGGCGGCTTCCGGCAGGTCCCACCAGGCGTCGAGCCGACCGTAACCGTCATGCACGATGAGCAGCAGCTTGGCCCCGGCCTTAGCTGCGGCGATGGCCTGGTCAGGAGCGGTCACCGTGTCGTTCCTGCGAACGATCGCGATCTTTCCCCGTACCTGTACCTTCGCGAAGTCAGATGCCGCGCCCTTTCCGGCGTAGACCGTCGCGTAGTTGCCCGTGCCCTTGGCCATGCTGGGGGACATGCTCTGGACCTGCAGGTCCTCGAACGACTGCGACGAGGAGGCCACGGTCAGCGGCGGTTGCACCTGACGCCAGCGCGTGGCGAAGGTGTACGAACCCTGGGTGACCTTCGACGTGGGAGTTGCCCACAGGCTGTCGTAGACGGCCTCGATCTCGTAGCTGTCGGTGAACGGGTGCAGGGTGCTGTACGACCGGTACTGATCCACTCGCACCGAACTGGTCGCGGTGAGCTTCGGGGTGACGGCCCTGACTCTGCGGAGAGCGGAGGCATTGAACGTGAGTGTCCGGTCGTTGTCGACGACGACCTGCGGTGCGCTGAGGACAGCGCGGCCCAGTGAGTGCGGGCCGTTGACGCCAGGTACATCCGCGTACATCCAGACCGAGTACGTGCTGGGTGCGAGGTTGAGGTTCAGGCTCCCGCTGTCGTCAACTTCGAAGACCTGGGGCACCGTGTCCCGGGCGATGTCTTTGACAATCAGCGTCCCCGGCAGTGCAGTGCCGTGCCAACCCGTCCCCTTCACCGCGACGTTGACCCGTCGGCTCTGCTTGTTGCTACCGATCAGAGTGTGAGTACGCAGCACACCGTCAGGGCCGGAAGCATTGAGTATCCCGCTGTAGCCGACGTCGTCGGACGCGAGGTCCAGATGGGTCGTCACGGTTACCGTGGCGGTGCCGTGTGCGGGAACGGTCACCTGGGAGGCCGAGAGAGAGAAGAGGCCCGTCGGTGAACCTGGAGTGCTGAGCGCCAGGTCCAGGGTGACAGGGTCGGCAGCGGTGTTGGTGTAGGTGACGTCCTTGGAAGCCACCTGGCCCTGCGTGTAGGGCCACTTAGCCGATGCGAAGGCGGAAGCTGACGCGACCACCGAGTCCTTGACGGCGGCCGCGATGTCCACCCGGCCGCTGCCGCCCATGTACGGGCTGAACTGCGGAGTCGACTTGGTTGTGCTGACCAGGGCATCCTTGAGCTGCTGCCCCGTCCAGTCGGGATGGGCCTGCGCCAACAGGGCAGCAGCACCGGCGACATGGGGCGTCGCCATAGAGGTGCCGCTCATGGTCTGGTAGCTTCCCTCGCCCTCGGAGGCATATTGGGAGCGGGCCGCAAGTACATCGACGCCGGGGCCGGTGAGCTCAGGCTTGAGCGCATGGTCACCTTTGCGCGGGCCGCGGCTGGAGAAGACGGCCAGCCGGTCGGAGGCGTCCACCGCCCCCACCGTGAGGGCGGCGTCCGCGGCGCCGGGCGACGCCACGGTGGAAAAATCCGGCCCAGCGTTGCCGGCGGCGATGACGAACAGTGCACCGGTCTGGGCGCTGAGTTGGTTGACGGCCTGGCTCATCGGGTCGGTGCCGTCGCTGGGGCCCGATCCCAGGCTCATGCTGATGACCTTGGCGTGCTGATCCTGAGCAGCCCACTCCATTCCCGCCAAAATCCAGGAGTCCTGACCACTGCCATCGTTGTCGAGGACCTTGCCGATGTGGAGTTTGGCGCCGGGAGCGACGCCCTTCTCCTTGCCATCGGAGGCAGCACCGGTGCCAGCGATGGTCGACGCTACGTGTGTGCCGTGACCATGACGGTCCGTCACATCCAGGCCAGGGACAAAGCTGGCGGATGCGGCGATCCTGCCTCCGAAATCCGGGTGCGCTGCGTCGATGCCCGTGTCCAGGACCGCGACATCCACGCCCTGGCCCGTGTCGCCACCCTGCCAGACCTGGGGCGCCCCGATCTGCGCGGTGGTGTCGGCGAGCGTGGCCTTGACCTTGCCGTCCAGCCAGATCTTCGCGATCCCGCCTGTCAACGCCGGTGCGGCGCTCTTGCCTTGGGCGTGCACGGACCCGGGTGCCGTGCCGGTCAGGGTGGACCAGAAGTCCGGCGCACGGCGGTGGTCGGCGGAGAGCGCGGCGCCCTGAATGCTGTCCAGGGTGCGAGTACGAGTCGCCCCGGTGGGCACGGCTTGCTTGCGCGAACGGGTTGCCGCGTTGGTATAGGAGACGATCAGCGGCAGATGCTCGCTGTGTGCGTCGTCGTACCCGTCGGCCAGCAGTTCGGTGACATTGAAGAGGTGCTCGTCCAGCTGGCCGGAGGCGATGTACGGCATCGCGGCGTCGGGATAGACATAGGTGTCCTTCCCGACGCTCATGGTGTGAGCGCCCACCGGACCGCCGTTGGGGCCCCGCACGGTCGCGAGGACGTGGCCGTCACCTGGTCTGGTCACCGTGACCTTGTCACCGGTGATGAGGGTGACAGTGCGGGGGGTGCCCGAGTGTGCGCCCGCGAGTCCGCGCGGGATCGCAGGCGCGGCCGCCGGAGCAGCGTCCGCCGACGTCGGAATGGCCGCCAGTACCGCGAGGGCAGCACCCAGGGCTATCAGCCTGGGTCTGCGGAAGTGGGGAAGTGACACAAAGAATCCTTTTTCGGAACGTCAGCCACGGGCACCACCAGACGCGTGCCGCCACATGATCAGTGGATTGATTGTGTAGTCCATATGATTCAAAGGGAAGACCCAGTGGACCTCAACTGGCGCCCCTCTCAAGACTTATCGCTCGCCTCCGAGGTCCGCCAGCTGCTCGGCTGCGAGCTCGGGAGGAATGCCAAACGAGGCGCTGTAGAAGAGTGTGCGTCCGAGGGACAGGAAGGCTTCGGGGATGTCGTGGCGTGTCTCCCAGCGGATCCGCAGGCGGCAAACCAGTGCAGGTGGTGAACGCAGGCTCTACGACCCACCATTGGGTACCCAGTCCGGAGCCGGCGCTGCCGAGGAGCCAGACGGCGCGGGCCTTTGCCCTCCGTGAGCAGGAACCAGCTTCCGGGCCAGGTCGGCGTCGGCGGAATGGCTGTCGGACGCGGCCCCGTACACGTGAACCCTGACTGTGCCTGCGCCGCGCTCGGCGAGGGCATGAATCAGGGTGTGGCGCTGGTCGTGCTCGAGAGCGTCGGTCAGGACGTGTTCGGCCTTGGTGTCGGACCAGGCGGTAGGGCGGGCACTCGCGGAAGAGGTTGAGCAGGTTCTCGCGCCACAGCAGCGAACCGTTGGCGGAGATCGTGAGCATCATCCCGCATGAAATCCTTGTCGACGAGGGGCTCGCCGCCGGTGATCTGGAGCCACAACACCCCGGCCTCGGCCCATGGTCTCCAGGCACCGCAGCTTGTCGTCCAGCGGCATCCCTGAGTTCGCCTTGAGCCCGAGATAGCAATGCTTGCAGGCGTAGTTGCACCCGAGGTTGATCTGCCAACTCGCCCTTGAATAGGCCCAGGTGGACAGCTGCCGGACGAGGACATCGTCTTAGAACTCCTAACGGAATGAATGTTCGAGCCGGTCAGGCGTCGATCTCCCAGTGAAGGGCGCCGGCTTGGCTGGGTGCTCTCAGGGTCTCCGCGAGGGCTGCCGGGTCAGTGCCGGGTGGCAGGTCCACTGAGAGGTAGGTGCCCTGAAGCCACTCGTGTGGCAGAGCGGCTTCGACGACCTTGCCGTGCAGGAGTTCGTGCAGCTGATCCCGGTCCTGGTGTTCCCCTACGAGGGCTACACGCAAGGTCCGGTGGCCGGACTTCTGCACCACCGAGGTCACCAGATGGTTGCTGTCGATTGTCACCACGTCGAGGTAGCAGATTCCGTAGGTGAAGAAGGGCAAGCAGGTCACCTCGAACCTGTCCTCGGTGAGCTGGCGGGTCCACAACTGCTCGCGCCAGCCGTCCTGCCGGTCCGAGAGGTCAGCGCGGATCATGTAGTTGGCGGGGCCCCGGCCGATGGGGTCCTCGTGCGTGATGATGGTGATGGAATGCCTCCCGGAACCGGATCGCGAACTCAAGATCCTGCAACAGCGCCCTCTGCTGGAACACGACGGGTCACGTTCAGCCGTCGCCAGCAGATGAGCGCGCATCCCAGGGTGAGGAAGGCTTCGTGGATGTCATCGCGTACCTCCCAGCGGATCCGCAGACGGCGGAACCAGTGCAGGTGGGCGAACGCGCGCTCCACGACCCATCGTTGAGTACCGAGGCGGGAGCCGTGTTCGGTGCCGCGTCGGGCGATCAGCGGCTTCACTCCGAGGTCCCGCACGAGGCGGCGGTACATGTCGTGGTCGTAGCCGCGGTCACCGAGCACGACGTCCGGGCGGCGCCGGGGCCGGCCGCGCTTACCCCGCACCGGTGGCACCGCCTCAAGCAATGGAATGAGCTGGGTGACGTCGTTGCGATTGCCGCCGGTCAGCGTGATCGCGAGAGGGATGCCGGTGGCATCGACGATCAAGTGGTGCTTGCTGCCCGTCCTGCCCCGGTCAACAGGGCTTCGTCCCGTCTTGGAGCCCCCTTTAACGCTCGGATGTGAGAGCCGTCGACGGCTGCCCGGGAGAAGTCCAAGATGTTCGCGCTGCGAAGCCTAGCGAGGAGAGCCTCGTGGAGCCTGAGCCACACACCGGCCTCGGTCCACTCCGCCAGACGGCGCCAGCACGTCATGCCAGAGCCGAAGCCGAGCTCCTGCGGCAGGTGTTCCCAAGCTATGCCGGTATGCAGCACGAACAGGATGCCCTGGAACACCAGTCGGTCCGGATGCCGCTTCCGCCCGGGATGCCGCGCCCGACGCTCCACCTTCGGCAGCAACGGCTTGATCACCGCCCACAGTTCGTCATCAACATCCCACGGCTTCGGCGGAGCCACCCCACACCCCCGGATCGACAGTCCCGGAGCGATCCAACCACCTCAAAGATCATTTCGTTAGGAGTTCTTAGCGCCTTCATGCCGCCTCGGTCGCATCACGCCAATTTGGGGTGCCGCACGCGCGGCGCACCGCGCCGGTTTGGCGCGCCCGAAGTAGCCCTCACACATCACTACGTGCTGGAAAGGGCGGCCTTCGAACTCGACCGTGGCCACGTCGAGTCTAGCCGCGCCGCTCGGTCATACCGGCTTCCCTCCGGTCCGTGGACGTCACCTGTGGGTTGCCGTGATATCCGTCGGCAGCGCCCCGCACCGCTCTGAGCCCGCTGGCAGCTGCCCCATGTCACGGACGACAATCGGTATCAGCCGAGACCATGCTGCAAACTGTAGTCGGTGCCGACCAGGGCGAGGTTAGTCGTCATCCGACACAGAAGGTTCTGCACGACAGTGATCTCGTCTGGTTTCAGCCCCATGGCGTCACCCAGGGCTGGGGAATGGCGAGGACACAGTCACGTAGTGCAACGCCCTGGGCGGTAAGCGTCACTTCGACCACTCGCTCGTCATGGGCCCGCCGTTGCCGCTTGAGCAGGCCGTTGCTCTCCAAGCGCTTGATCAGTGGCGTCAGGGTCCCGTACTCGAGGTGCAGGGCAGCGAGGGCTCCGGGGACTCAGCAGGTGTGAGGGCGTCGGTGCTGCTCACGAGCTTTTCTCCTCTGCTGTCAGCTGGCGCAACCACTCTCACACATTCCAGGGCAGACAATGGTCTCGTGCATGATTACTTTGCGCACAACTGAATTGTTGGCTATGGTTATGTTTGGCCCGGCAGACGGGCCGCCCGGAGCCTTCGGCCTGAGGCAGCAACCCAAAGGAGAACCACCATGACCCGCAAGCATCTGCACCGCTCGCCTTGGACCTACGCCACCGTGCTGGGCGCCAGTGCGGCAGCGATTGCGTTGACGACCACCGCGCCCGGGATGGCCTCCGCTGCGGGTCGTTCCCCGGCTACAAAGCCCACCGTTGTACTGGTTCACGGTGCCTTCGCGGACTCCTCCAGCTGGAACGGGGTCATCGCCAGCCTGCAGCGCGCGGGCTACCCGGTCGCCGCTCCCGCCAACCCGCTGAGGGGGCTAACTCAGGACGCCGGCTATCTCAGCAGTTTCCTCAAGAGCGTGCACGGGCCCGTCGTGCTCGTCGGTCACTCCTACGGCGGCTCGGTCATCAGCCAGGCAGCCGCCGAAGCCCCCAACGTCAAGGCGCTCGTCTACATCGCCGGCTTCTCTCCCGACAAGGGTGAGAACGCGGCAGACCTCTCCGGCAAGTTCCCCGGGAGCACACTCGGCCCGACTCTCAACTCCGTGTCCTTCCCGCTTCCCGACGGCGGCACTGGCAGCGACCTGTACATAAAGGCCGACAAGTTCCACGACCAGTTCGCAGCCGACGTCCCCAAGTCGACCACCGACTTGATGGCCGCCACCCAGCGCCCGGTGGCCGCCAGTGCGCTCACCGACAAGGCGACCGCGGCGGCATGGAAGACCATTCCCTCCTGGGACCTGGTCACCCTTCAGGACAAGAACATCCCGGCGGCGGCACAGAAGTTCATGGCCAAGCGGGCGCACTCGCACACGATTGAGATCCAGGCGTCCCACGCCGTCCCCGTTTCCCACCCGGCCGCTGTCGCGAGCCTGATCGAGAAGGCTGCCCACTCGACGGTCCGATAGCACGCTGTGTCTGCAAGCCACTCCACAAATCGACACGCGGGTTTGCCGAGTTGCGGTGTCGACCGCTTTGGATGGCACGGAAGCTCCCGTATCCGCCTACGTGCTGTTCCTTCACCTCGCCCCAATGAAGCCACGGTGCAAAGCGTCGAATACTCGACTACCAAGCGTCGGCGATGCCGCCCGCGTGCCCGCTCTTTCAGGGCCGCTGGGCCGAACGCTGACGTGGGCTGCGGGCGGTCGACGTCTTGCACGCAAACCTCCGTGTCGTCTGCGAGGAGCCCCAGTCGGCGGCGCGGGTTTCGCCGCTGTTCTCGGGACTGCATGGGTGTGGAAGACGTGGTGATCGCGACTGCCGGATTCTGCCGAGGACCGGGCTCTGTGCCGAGGGTGTAAGCGAGGTACTAGCTAGCGGCCTGTGGGGCAGCGTCAGGATGGGGGCCGGGTGAGCGTGAGCCCGCTCATCCGGCGGCCCCGTCAGCCGAGGCCGGGGCGCGGTGGCTGCCCTCCCTGCCTCCAGGCGACGAGAGAGTAGAAGCAGGGGGTTTCGATCTGGCTCCCCAACAGTTTGTGCCGGCGACGATCGCCCGAGGCGGCTGCGCCATGAAAAGAGAGCCAGAACTTCCGTGAGCCACCCACCCTCTGGAAGACTCGCGCGCCGGCGCGATGGTGGAAGTCGCCATCGGGCCGCTCGTGATGCCGCGCCACAAGGTCCGCCGCCTGCCAGCCATCGACGGCCACCGCTTGGTCGACATGGTCGGCGAAGCCGACGTGGCCGGCGCCCTGCACCGACCTCCAGGTTGGCGACCTGCTAGGCACTGTTTCTCGGATCTCCGGACGTGAGTGGGGTGTTGGGGTCAGGCTGGCTGCATGGGTCGTGGGGATCTGACGAATGCGGAGTGGGATCGGCTGGAGTCGTTCTTACCTCCTGGTGGTGCGCGTGGGGGTCGGTGGAGCGATCATCGGCGGGTGATCAACGGGGTTCTCTACAGGGTGCGGACGGGTGTGCAGTGGCGGGATCTGCCGGAGCGGTTCGGGCCATGGGAAACGGTCTATAAACGGCATCGCCGCTGGTCAGCTGATGGAACCTGGAAGATGCTGCTGTCTCGCATCCAGGCTGCCGAGGACGCCGCGGGCGGGATCGACTGGGACGTGTCGGTGGATTCGACGGCGGTGCGGGCCCACCAGCACGCCGCCGGCGCGAGGAAAGCGCCAGCGGCCGCGGTCCCTGAAAAGGGGGCCGACCGGGGGACGAACCAGGTCGATCCGGTGCTGCGGAAACTGGCCGTCCGGCTGGAGGAGGTGGTCCGATCGGCGAGTGTCTGGGACGTTCCCGTGGCGGCTTCACCACCAAGATCCACCTCGTCGCCGAGGGACGATGCCGCCCCCTCGCTTTCGTCCTGGCACCCGGACACTACGGTGACGGCCCGCAGCTCGACCGCGTGTTGGAGCAGGTCTCCGTGTGCCGCACCGGAGTCGGACGGCCCCGCACGCGACCCGACCATGTCTTGGCGGACAAGGCCTA
The DNA here is from genome assembly GCF_026342835.1 of Streptomyces sp. NBC_00154. Classification (GTDB taxonomy): domain Bacteria; phylum Actinomycetota; class Actinomycetes; order Streptomycetales; family Streptomycetaceae; genus Streptomyces. Next base: position 1,178,350 of record NZ_JAPEMI010000002.1, on the reverse strand, counting down.
ACGTCCCGGAAGAATCGCCGTTACCTGCGGCGACGCGGAATCCGGCATACCATCCCCGAACGTCTCGACCAGCATAGGCACCGGCAGAACGGAGGTTCTCGAGGCGGCCGGCCCACCGGGTTCGACAGCGAGCGCTACAAGAAGCGCAACACCGTCGAGCGCGCCATCAACCGACTCAAAGGCTTCCGCGCCGTCGCCACCCGCTACGAGAAACGCGCCTACATCTACCTCGGCACCATCACCCTCGCAGCCCTCGTGATCTGGCTCCGGGCATGATCCGAGAAACAGTGCCTAATGCGAGGCCGCCGACCTACGCCGCCTCCTGGAATGAGTGCCTCCCACCTCCGGCGGGTGGGCCGGAGACGGGAGGGACAGCCCTACTTGGCGGTCAGAAACTCTTCCGCGGACAGGGGGCGGTTCACTATGCGGATGTCACCGACGTTGCCGTGGAAGACGACGTCGACGGCGCCCGCGTACTCGTGGCCGCCCACCAGCCAGGGCAACCCGAGCGAGGCGAGGCCGACCGACAGGCGGTTCGGGTTGTCGACGACCGGAGCGCCCTCGACGTACAACTTCGTGAGACGGCCGTCGTTCACCACCGCCAGGTGCCACCACTTGAGCTCCACCAAACCGTGACCCCAGTTGGTCGTCGGGTAGGTGTTGTTCAGCGGGTAGTGGTTGAACTGCGGCTCGCGGCCGTTGTTCGTGATAGCGAACTGAGCCACGGGCTCGTTCGGGTCGGTGTTCTTGCCGTGCTTTCCGGCGGACCCGGCCGAACCCCGGCGGCTGAGTATCGACGCGTTGCCATTCTTGCCGGCGTCCCAGTCCAGCGGCATCCTCACGAACGTCTCGATCGTGTACCCGGTCTTGAACGTCTCGGAGTTCAGCGGAGCCTTGCCCCCGGTGGTCAGGTATGAGCCGTGGACCGGGTTCCTGCCGCCGACGAACTTCAGGCTGGCGTGCCCGGGCTGGTCGGGGTGGTGGTCGGCGGACCAGGTCAGCGCGTCGGCGGCTGTGCCTGGCACGGTCACCACCGTCAGGTCGTTGCCCTTGCCGGACAGGTCGTGGATCGTCTGGCCCACGGAGAGCGAGGTGCCGGGCGCGCCCTGCCCGTCGAAGCGCCAATACGCCAGCGTGCCCTTCACCAGCTCTCTGCCGGCGGGCCGGGCGGGCCGGACCGGAACCGGGATGAAGCTCGAGAACCGCCGCTCGAAGTCGACCGGGATCGAGAAGTTGTCGACCGGGCCGGTGATCCGGGCGTGCTCGGCTGCCAGTTCGGTGCGGGACTCCGGCTCCTGAGCCAGGATCCACGGGTTGATCGTCTCGACGTCGATCGTGTTGCGGGCCAGGTCGAAGTGGTAGAGGCGGATCATGCCGCCACCGCCGAAGTAGCGGTTCTGGTAATTCGTGATGTGCATGTGCACGTCGTTGCCGACGGCGTTCTTCTTGGTCATACGCCCGGACGGCCAGTAGTGCCCGTTGAGGGTCAGGAAGATCTGGTCATTATCCTTGACCAGTTTGTCCCAGATTGACTGGCCGTAATCGGAGAGCGCCGCGTTGTCCTCCGGGTCACCGGACTCGTAGGGGAAAACGTTGTCATCGTAGTCCGAGTAGACGATGTCGTGCGCCGTGAGGATCACCGGCATCTCCGGGTGGGCCTTGATGACATCGTTGGCCCATGCGAAGCCCTGGTCGGTGGTCCGCCAGTCCAGGGCCAGCACCAGCCACGAGCGGCCGGCGGCCTGGAAGATGTGCGCGGTGTTGTAGCCGGTCGGGTCCGACCCGGCGAACGTCTTGGAGCGCTTGAACCGCTGCGGGCCCAGGGTCTTCAGGTACGGCGTATCGCCGCGGCTGTCGTCGCCGGACACGTCGTGGTTGCCGGCCACCACGCTGTACGCGGCACCATGCGAGTCCAGCAGGGCGAACGCCTTGTCGACCTGGTGGAACGACGACGCGTCGGCATCCTGCGTCAGGTCACCGAGGTGTGCCATGAACACGATGTTGTTGGTGGCGTCCCCGCTGTTGTTGATGATGTAGCGGAACGACTCCTCCTGCGGTGTCCGGTTGACGCTGTCCTGGCTGCCCCAGTACAGGAACTGGGTGTCCGGCATGACCGCGAGGGTGAACTGGAGGGCGGTCGGATCCGGTCTCCACGGACCGGTCTTGCCACTCCTGGTGGCGTCCGCGGCGAACGCGGACGTTCCGCCGAGCGCGGGGGCGCCGACTCCTACGGCTGCCGCTCCCGCACCGGCCAGCGCCGCGTTGCGCAGAAAGCCTCGCCGATTCCGCCCGGTCGGCTCTTGTGACGGAGTGTCACCGTGAATGCACATGAAGGGGCCCTTCTCGCATTGATAGTTCAAACTGCAACGATGCTATGCAGAAGCGGTCTGAGCTGGGCAGACGTGAGATGACAAACGACTATCAAGCGTCTGTCCACGATTGAAAGGGCAAGGCGAATCACGGCCATAGACTGATCTCTTGATGAGCGGAAAGTAACGAAAGGGAGTCGAGACGTCGGTCCAATTCCGCTGCTCTAAAAGCTGCCGCTTTGGGATTTGGGCTCGGCCGTGACATCTAGTGTTTCGTGATTCCGCCAGCGTTACTTGATCTTGTGTGGCAGGGTCTCTTGGTGTGGAGATCTCCGTGGAACGGGCCGCCGAGTTGCTGGAGTTGTTGAACAGCCGGGACGTTCCTGCGGACATCGCTACGCGGGGCCGGATCGTGCTGTGGTCGAGCGAGGGGCGTCGGCGCAAGGACATTGCCGAGCTGCTCGGGGTGTCACTGCCGACCGTGGACCGCTGGAAGACCCGCTATGCCGAGCACGGACTGGCCGGGCTGGAAGGGGAGCGTCCCGGTGGCGCACGGGAACAGGTACCGGCGCGGGTGCGGTCCCGGGTGATCGCGCTGACGCGCATGACGCCGCCGGACGGCACGGGGCTTTCGCACTGGTCCACACGGGAGTTGGCGAAGTACCTGGAGCGAACCGAGAACATCACCGTGTCCTGGCACTACATCGCGCGCGTCTGGCGCGAGGAAAGCCTGAAGCCGCACCGGTCCGGCACCTTCAAGATTTCCAAAGATCCCGCGTTCGCGGAGAAGGTGGCCGACGTGATCGGCCTGTATCTGGCCCCGCCGGGCGGCGCGGTAGTCCTCTCGATCGACGAGAAGACGCAGATCCAGGCGCTGGACCGGACCCAGCCGGTGCTGCCGGTCGCCTTCGCGGCGAGCGAGAAGCGCACCGCCGACTACGTCCGGCACGGCACCACGAACCTGTTCGCCGCCCTGAACGTCACCACTGGTGAAGTGCTCGGCGAGTGCAGGCCGACCCGGAACGGCAAGGATTTCCTGGCCTTCTTGAAGAAGGCGGTGAAACCGCACGCCGGGAAGGACATCCATGTCGTCCTGGACAACCTCTCGACGCACACCACCCCGGAGGTCAAGGAGTGGCTGGTCAAGAACCCGCACGTCCACTTCCATTTCACTCCCGTCGGCTCCTCGTGGCTGAACCAGATCGAGATCTGGTTCGGAATCCTGACCCGGCAGTCCATCCGCCGCGGCACGTTCTCCAGCGTCAACGTCCTGATCAAACAGATCCGCGACTACATCAACTCCTGGAACACGACAGCGAAACCGTTCACTTGGACCGCGACCGCCGGCGAGGTCCTCGCGAAGGTCCGACTCGTCGCGACCAACGTGAAGAAACTCGTAAATAACAACTCGAACTGACATGAACAGGATCACGAGACACTAGGGTGCGCACCTTCACGTTGTGCGGCGGCAGACCGAGAACAACTCCTGGTCGAGGCCGCCGAGGAAGTGGGCGATGCCCGTCGAGTTCAGACCTTCGATCAGCACGACTAACGCACCTCACCGATCGCGCCGATCGCTCAGGCGTGATCGGCACCCCGAGCGGCGAGCGGAACGGATTGACGAGGGGTTCCGGAGCATCACGCGGCACTCGGGCCGGTCGGAAGCGACTTCCTGGCGTCCCGCCGGGCTGGTCTCGACCGCTGGGTGACGCCGCACCTGTGTCGGCGTGTGATGGCCGGCAACGTTGCTAACACCGGGGGCAGTTGGATGAGATCCAGGCCCTTCTGGGACGGTGGGATGCAAACTCCCCTCGTCCCTGTCTGCACCCTCAGGCATCCCGGCTGCGTGATGCAGTTGAGCGGGTTCCCTACATCTCAGGGAATGGCCGCCAGGCTGGCCAAGCAGCGGTGTCGCGCGATCGGCTCCGTCCGATGCTGGTCGCGTCCGACCCCGGTCAGACCGATCGTGTACCGTAACCTGAATTGTTACGCTTATGCCCGCAGCTCCTCACCTTCCGGACTGCCCCGCAGCTGAGGATCGCAGGCAAGCCACTTTCGACAGGCGCCTCGTGCAGCCCTCCACGGACATCCGCCGCAGCAGCGGGCGCAACCACGCTCAGACTGCCTGGCTGGAACGGGGGTTCCTGGCGGGCTCTGCCGCCGTGCTTCGGGACATCGAAGTCGACGGCCCATCGCCGTCTCATGATCTGGTCCAGAGCAGGTCTCTGGGGCCGCCTCCATGAAGCGGTCCTTCATCAACTCGAAACGCAGGTCTGACTGACGTCTCCCGCGTCGTCCTCGACTCCGCCCACGTACGCGCTAAAAAAAGGGGCGAACTTACAGGTCCGAGCCCCGTGGACCGAGGCAAGTCTTCCCGCGGATCGGTCAGGCAACGAGACGACGGGGCGCGGGAGGTTGTGTTGCCTGCCTTGAGGCATGTCACCTTTATCCTCGGTGTCATAAAGGTGACTTCGCGCAGGCTCAACGGCGCGGGAACTACCGGGGCGGTGTCGGGGTGTCGTGACTCCGGTACATCGCCTGTATGTCCAGCTCCAGCTTGACCGTCGGGCCGACCACGGCGATACCGCGCGCCAGCATGTTGCGCCAGTTGAGGGTGTAGTCCTCACGGTGGAGTTCAGCCTTGGCCAGGGCGGCGCAGCGCAGTTCCTCGCCGTAGCCGCCGTTGACCGTGCCCAGGTAGTTGGTATCCAGGGCCATCGAGCGACTGACGCCGTGCATGGTCAGCGTGCCCTGCAGCGACCACTTGGAGCCACCGCGGTGAACGAACCGACTGCTGGCGAAGTCGATGTACGGGTAGTTCTCGACGTCGAGAAAGTCCGCCGAGCGCAGGTGGTTGTCCCGGGTGTTGTTGCCCGTGGTGATGCTGTCGGCGTGGATCCTGACCTCGACCTGCGACTCCTCCATGTTCTCGTGGACCCGGATGCCGCCCTCGAAGCGCTCGAATCGGCCGTGCACATTTGCCATGCCGACATGCTTAGCGATGAAGCGGATCGCAGTGTGCGGCGGGTCGAAGAGCCAGACGCCGGGGGACGGAAGCTCCGGCTGGCGCGCCATGTCCAGCTGTGTCCTGGCCTGCGGCACGCGCTCCCCCGCGACGATGTCCACCGCCTCGCGGTGCGGCTGCAGGCTCTCCGCGGTGATCAGCAGACTGTAACGGCCCGCGGGCAATGCGGCGCAGAACAGCCCGTACGGATCGGTGGTGCCTCGTGCCGCGACCCGCTGGGTATCAGTCGCGGTGACCGTGACGTCAACGCCGCCGAGGGGGTGACCCAACGGGTCCAGCACCTCGCGGACGAGGCCGCCTGCGCCGGGCGGAAGGGGCAGAGCGAGGCCCGTGCCGCCGCCGAAGCCCTGGGTTCGCCTGCGCCTGAGCAGTGCGAAGGCCATGGTGTTCACCTTTCGTGGAAATGCAGGGTAAGCATTGAGAGGGGTTCAGCCGTGTCCGAGGATCTGACGCAGCGCCGCGGTGAGCAGCACCTCCGCGTCACCGGACGCCGTGGCGTGAGCGTGCCGGAAAGCAATGTGATGGTCGGGTCGTACGAGCAGAACCCCCGAGTCGGCGATATCACGCAGCCGCGCCCAGTCGCCGTACGGGTCCTCGTACTCCTGCCCGGGGCCGATGACGACCGTGGCGAGCTCGACACCGAGCGTTTCGGTGGCGGTCGTGGCCGCGCACGTCCAGTCGTCTCCGCCGATGCCGGTGAACAGGGCGAACCGTCCCCGACCCGCCGCGTCCAAGGTGGACAGCTGCTCGCGGCCGCGGGTGATCCAGGCGTGTGGGAGCTTGGCGCCCGGCCTGGTGGAGGGCTGGTGATGGAGCTCGGGATCGCGGTCGAAGCCAGGGTCTTCGGTGCCGTCAGAGACGATCGCGTCCGACGCGTAGCGCTGGTTCATCTCGACGCCGTGGGCGTTGAATTCGTACGCTTTGGAGGCGATCGCCTCACGCAGCTGTTCCCGCTGCTTCTCGGCGGCCTCGGTGGTGTCCTTACGCCCGGCGATATTGGCCCACAGTTGCTCGGGCGTCTGTGGGGAGAGCCCGTCGAGCGCCTCGAAGACGGGTGCGGTTTCGCCGATGCTCTTGTTGGCGCGCTCGACGACCTGCTTGCCGATGGGAGCGCGTTCGGCGGTGTAGGTGTTGAGGAGGGACGGGCCGGCGGTGCCGTCCAGGACGAGCTTCAGCTTCCACGCCAGGTTGTACGCGTCCTGAATGGAAGTGTTGGAACCGAGGCCGTTCGACGGCGGATGGCGGTGTACAGCGTCGCCAGCACACAGCACACGGCCGTCCTGATAGTTCTCGGCGTACAGATGGTTGACCGTCCAGGCGGAGGACGAGGTGATGGTCACCGGGATGTCGTCGTCACCGATGAGACGGCGTACGACCGACACCGCGTACTCCTCGGTGAGGTCGGGGGCGCCGGCCGCGAGGTCGTAACCCCACACGATCATCCACTCGTTCCACGGGCGTACGCAGCGAACGAGGCCCGCGCCGATGCCGCCAACTGTGGCGCCCGGGGCGAGCACCCAGTAGAGGGTGGACGGCCGGTACGCGGTGTACTTACTGAGGTCCGCCTCGAAGAGGATGTTGATGCTGCCCGCGACACCCATCTGGCCGACGGTCGGCAGCCGCGCGTTCTCCGCGACCCGGCTGCGGGCGCCGTCCGCGCCGATCAGGTACTTCGCGCGTATCTCGTAAATGTCCCCGCGCAGCCGGTCCTTGACGGTGGTTGTCACCCCGTCCGCGTCCTGTACGTGCGACAGGTACTCCGTCTCGAAGCGCAGCGAAGTACCGCGCGCAACCGCCGCGTCGGCGAGAATTGGCTCCATGAGGTGCTGCGGCATGTCGCACATGCGGCTCGGGCTGGCGAGTTCATGTTCAGCCTGCACCAGCGGTTCATTGCCCCAGGAGCGCAGCCGCCCCAGCTCCTCGCCCGCGAGGCTGGTACAAAAGACGGTGTTGCCCATCAGCTGCTGTGGGGTGGCCTTGGCCACGACCTCGTCCTCGACACCGAGGTCACGCAGCACCTCCATGGTTCGCTGGTTGGTGATGTGGGCGCGCGGGGTGTCCGCCAGGGAGGCATAGCGGGTCACGACGATATTGGGCACGCCGTAGGTGCTCAGTGCCAGGGCTGCCGAAGATCCCGCGGGGCCGCTGCCCACGATCAATACATCGGTCTCGACGGTGTGCACTGCGTAGCTCCTGAGATGGACTCACAACTTGTTCATTAGTGATCTTGAACCTGTCCGCGTGAGAATGGGTGTCTCAATTCGAGACACCGGCAGCCGGATACCGTAGAGCCGTCGTGACCAGTACCGAGCACTCCCCCACAGCCGACTCCGGCACAGCGTTCTCCCTCGAGCGGATACGCCAGGCGCGCGAGCGCTTCCTGCAGGGTCGGCCCTTGCCCGACGACGTGCCGAACAACGTTGTAGCGGCCTGGCGGCGTGCGCGTTTCTACGGAGTACGGCGCGATCTGGCGACGGCGCCCGGTACCGATGACACCGAGGACTCGGCGCTGCTCGCCGCGGCCCGCCCAGTGCTCGACCGGCTCGCAGCCGCGCTGGACGGCGGGGACTGCGCGCTGCTCCTCACGGACGAACGCTGCAAGGTCCTGTGGTGGTGTGGCCGCTGGTCCTCGAACACCCTGCGCCGTGATCTGTCGGAGAGGGTCGTCGGCAACAACAGCGTGGCGCTCGCCCTGCGCACGGGAGTTCGCGCCGAGGTGCACGGACCCGAGCACTTTCTCGACCTGTGGCAGGAACTCTCCTGTGTCAGTGTTCCGCTCCGTGGACCTGGTTCTGGGCGCGCGGCCGGCACAGTAACGGTCGTGGGCGGACTACGCGCGGACTGCGTTCCGCACACGGGCGCCGTACTCGCCGAGGCGACGGCAGCGGCTGTCGAGGCGGAGCTGGCCGCCGCGGCACGGCCGCCGGAGCGTCTGCTGCTCGACGCCTATCTGCGGGAGAGCGCCGAGGGGCGGGCGGTGCTCGCGCTCGACGGCCGGAACCAGCTGGTGAGTGGCGGCGCGGCGCGGCTGCTGTCCCCGCAGGCACTGGCGGTGCTCGAACGGGAGGCGGCAGGGGTATGGGAAGAGCCTGCGGAGGCATACAACATCGAACTGCCGGACGGTGAGGGGCGTGTCGCTCGGGTCACCCCGCTGCGGACGGGTGGTGTGCTCGCCGTTGTCGAGGAACCGAGCGAGCTGAGCGCCGTGCTCTCCCCGCCCTCACACTTGTCCGAAAAGACAAGTCGACGTGGTGAGCCAGACCGCCTTCGTAAGGAACATTTCAGTGAACCACGGCTTGGGCGGGACAAGCTGGTCAGGCTGGCCGGGAGTTCCGTGCCGTGGCGGCATGCAGCGGGCCTCGCGCTCGACCTGGCGCAGTCCGGGCAGCCGTTGCTACTGACCGGCGAGCGCGGCACCGGGAAGACCGCGCTGGCTCTGGCCCTACTCGCCCGGCGCAACGACATCGGGCCGCTGATCGTCGATGCCGCCCAGGCACCAGACGGCGAACTAGCCGCTCAATGCGAGTCGCTGAGTGGTAAGGGCGCCCTGACCAATCCCATGCTGCTGCGCCACACCGAGCAGCTGGCACAGCGTGATGTGGCCGCACTGATCGCCCTGCTCGGCGAGCAACCGGAGCTGCCGCTCGTGGCGACGTACACACCAGGGACCGCGCCCGGCCCATGTCTGCAGCGGCTGCTGGACACACTGGCGGCACGTTCCGTCGTACTGCCGCCCTTGCGTGAACGAGCCGATGACATAAGGGAATTGCTCCCCCTCCTCGCACCCCGGCCGGAGCCCGGGCAGCCGCCGCTGACCTGGACACTCGACACGCTGCGAGCGCTCGAACAGCACTCCTGGCCCGGCAATATCACCGAACTCGCTCACCTTGTAAGGGCGGTGGCGAAGCAGCGGCGCAGTTCCGGGCCGGTGCGCCGTGGCGAACTTCCCGACGCTGTACGGGAGACACACGCCGCTCGAAAGCTGAGCCCAATTGCGCTTGCCGAGCGCGAGGCGATCCTCGGCGCGCTGCACCGCCACGGGGGTAACAAGGCGCGCGCGGCGGCATCGCTGGGCATCGGCCGGGCAACGCTGTATCGCAAGCTGCGTGGCTACCAGGGACTGCCAGACTGAGGAGCCGCCCCGCTACAGCCATGCGGTCGTCCAGGAACTGACCACGGACCTCGACACCGCCACGGCTGTCGGCTACATACTCAGACGCGACGGCGCGACGGGAACGTCGACTCCACCAGCTCGACTCCGCAGGGCTGGACCGTGATCAACGCTCCCGGCGCACCGACAATGGATGGGAATTCGACAACCCGATCCAGCGCGGCGACGCGACCGGCGGCAGCGGCTCGTTCGCCGTCATCGAGAGCGACAACTGACCAATCGGCCCGCACCCGGTCAGCCAACTGATCAGCCCGGTCTACGACTTCTCCGGCGGACAGTCGGCGGAGCTCGACTTCTAGACGGCATACCTGAACAAACCGCACAAACTGCAGATGAGCGTGGACGTCGCCACCGACGGCGGCACGACCTGGGAGACGACCTGGGTCACTCCTCCTCGAGCGGCGACGCCAGGGGACGTGTACGTCGGGACGCGCACCCTCGTGCCGGTCTCTGGCGGCTTGACCGTCGACACCGTCCGTGACAGCAGCTCCAGGGCGGGCCTGGTCGGCGCCACTATCACCGACTTGCAGCATCCGGTCAGCACGGCGGTCACCGTCGCGACGCCGGACGACCCTCGGGCCGGCAACGGTCTCTTCACCCTGTTCGTTGCGAACCCGGGCAAGCACACCCTGCGTGCGAGCGCCCCGGCCACGCCACCGCAGGGCAAGAAGACCAAGGTGCATGCGGACAAGGCAGTCCGTGCGAACCTCTCCTGAAGGCCGCCCCGGCGACGTCGGGCTAACCACCGCGTCACAAGGGGGCGTCCACGCCCGGACCATGCCCCACTGCGGGCCGGGCGTGGACGCCCGTCCACCGGCACGACACGCCGCGAGCCGGCCGAGGAACATCACGCGCCCACCTCCCCTAGGCAGAAGGATCACCGGCAGTATCCGACGCGAGGCCCTCGACCACGTGCTCACCATCAACGGGACCCCCGCACGGCAGGACCTTGCCGTCCACAAGCGGACCACAACGAGCACCCTCCGCCCACCTACTGGGCGGTGCGCGGTGCGCCGCCCTTCATCGCGAAACCGTTGGTCTCACCGGCGTGACCGGCCCCGCAGGTTTACGAGAGGCGGACACACTTCCCAATGCTGAAGACAAGCCGCGAGAGCATCGCCGCGCCGCGGTTGCACCAGAGTCACCGGGGTGAGATGACTTGAATGAGTGCCATCACATAGGACCGGGGACGTAGTCGCCGGATGACGCAATCCGCGCCCTATAGCCGCATAGCGCGCCGCACCGTGTGGGGAAAGCGTGAAAGATTCCCGGACAGCCAACGACGGAACTGACGCCACCGGCAACCCCCCTCCAGCCCCCACTGACCGGAGCAAGCTGCTTGCCGAGGTCTTCCGTCAGATGAGATTCGAGTTCGGCGCCTATGTCGGCGTCGTCTACCTGGCTGCGCATGATGCCAATGGCACGCACCTGCTGTCAGCCGCAGTCGGCGGGGCCCCGCCAGCGGTCTTCACCATCCCCGAGGTCATTGCGTGCGACGGTCCCCTCGTAACGGCTGCCGCCTACCGCACCGGCCGCACCGTGGCCTCCGACGCTGCCCATGCGATCTCCCGTGAAGAGCGCGCACTGCGGATGATGCCCTACCCATACTCGGTCGTGGCCGTACCCCTCATCGCCGGGGACGAGAAGCTTGGAGTGCTGACCGGGATTTGGGTACCGCCAAGCCAGACCTGCGAGGGACTGCAGGAACGGATGGCTACGCTGGGGGAACTGCTGACGTCCGGTTTGGTCGACCAGTCTCAGGTTGATCACACCATGAAGCCGACCGCATCTCCCCTGATCATCCCCATGTTCCGAAGCCCGGACGATGAAGGGATCCCCATCGCGGAGGTGAAGCAACGTTGGGGATTGCCCGACCTTCCCGGATCAGCCGCTCTCTCGCAGATGTACCAAGTACACAAACTCTCCGCCGCGCTCAACGAGGCGCCGGGGCTGGTCGACGTCATGCGAGCTGCGCGTGAACGGATCATGCTGCCTTTCGGCGCCAGCGCATTCGTGGCTGCGGTGGCTCAAGAGGGCAGACTTCGGGTGGCCGGGCACAGCGGGTCTGCGGAGCTGGTGCGGATGGTCCACGGGGCGCCCCTGGACAGAAGCACCCCCAGTGCAGATGTGCTCTGCACCGGACAACCCCTCTTTCTCCCCGATCGCGCGGCACTGCTAGCGACCTACCCCACTCTGGAGAGTGCTGACATCCAGGCATGTGCGGTGCTACCTCTGGTGGGCAGCGGAAACTTCCGGGGCAGCTGCCTGCTCGGCTTTGAGACCGCGCGATGGATCGGCGCCGAAGAACAGGCCGTCCTGCTGATGATGGCCGCCCAGCTCGCCGTGGCCATGGAGCGTGCCCAACTCACCGAGAGCGAGCACGCTCTCACGGAGGCGCTGCAGAAGAAGCTACTCCCCCGCTCACTGCCCGAACTCCCCGAGGTGGTGATCACTGCTCGGTACCTGTCCGCGTCCGCCCCCTCGGGGATGGGCGGTGACTGGTACGACGTCATTCCCCTGCCGGGTCGGCAAACCGGTCTCGTGGTCGGCGACGTGGAGGGCCACAACATCGACAGCGCGGTGATCATGGGACAGCTCCGAAGCGGACTGCGCGCGTATGCTGCGGAAGGACACGAGCCCGCCGATGTGCTCGCCCGATCCAGCGAACTGCTCGCCGAACTCGACACCGATCTCTTTGCCACTTGCTGTTTCGTCCGACTCGATCCGGAAGGCGGGGTCGTCGAGATCGCTCTGGCCGGTCACCCGGTTCCGCTCCTTCGCTGCCCCGAGGCCGGGATCATAGCGCCGGACGCTCCGCCGAACCTCCCGCTCGGCGTTGAGCCTGGCTATGTGTATAGCAGCACGGAATTCACCATCCGCCCGGAGACACTACTGATGCTTTACACGGACGGAATCGTCAACTCCCCCACCGGCGACCCGGTGGTCGACGCACGCAGCCTTCTCGCTTCAGCCGACAGAGTCGAAGCCCGTTCCCTGCACAAGATTGCGGACTTGCTCCTCATGGGCGCGTCGAAGCGCCCCGAGCGCCAGCGGGACGACATGGCACTCCTGTTCGCTCTATACGAGGGAAATCCTCTCGGCTCGGTCCGCAGGGTCGACCGGATGGCTATACGGAGGCACGACATCCAGGGCGTGAGGTCCGTGCGAAGGTTCGTGAGGAGTTACCTGCTCAGACGGGACCTGCAGAGACTTGCCGACGACATGGAAGTGATGGCTTCCGAAATCGTCACTAATGCCCTCATTCACGCCGACAGCGATGTCGAGGTATGGCTCCGCGAATACCCCGACCGCATTCATTTCGAGGTCCGTGACACCGACGCCAAGCCTCCAGTGCCGACATCCATCACCGACTCCGACGAGGCGAACGCCGCGGCGGAGCACGGAAGGGGGCTAAGCATTGTGGAAATCCTTTCCTCCGCGTGGGGAAATTCTCCCCACGGCCGAGGAAAGACAGTGTGGCTCGACATTCCTAAATAAAGGAATACAGACCTGCGCCGTCGCTCTCCGACACCTGGTCGGAACGACGCACCGGCGCGTGGACATCGGCCACCCCGCCAGCCCCCGAACGGCCTGTTGCGCATGACCGACTCCACCACGCTGCTGTCCTGTAGGACAGGCGGCTTCTGGCTGGGCACCGGCTCCCTGGTTCGGCCTGCTGACCGACGAACTCATCCGCCGCAGCGTCCACACCTGGGTGAAGGCGCTGGAGGACGACATCAGAGCCTGGATCGACTCTTGGAACGAGAACCCCAGGCCCTTCACCTGGACCAAGGCAGCCGACGAGATCCTCAAATCCCTCGCCGACTACCTCAGCAAGGTGACTCCACGAGCCACTGAAAACCAGCAAGAGACTAAGTCCGTGATTTTCGGCGCAGGCGACACTAGAAGGGCTTAGTGGGCAAGTACTTGCCGTCCAGGGTGATCACGGCGCGCTCGCCTCCCTCGGGATCGGCGATCTTCTTTACGTCGAGCTTGAAGTTGATCGCGGAGATGATGCCGTCACCGAACTGCTCGTGGATCAGGGCCTTGAGCGTGGTGCCGTAAACCTGGATCATCTCGTAGAAACGGTAGATCGTCGGGTCGGTGGGAATGCCGCCCTCGATGGAGCCGCGAGTGGGAATGCTGCGCAGCAGTGTCACCGCATCGTCGTCGAGGCCAAGGAGTTCGGCGACGGCCTCGGCCGACTTCTCCGGCAGCGCGTGCTGGCCGAGGATGGCGGCCGTGACGAACGCCACGGACAGGCCGGCAGCGTCTGCGATCTGCTGCCAGGTGAGGTCCTTGCGGGTCTTGGCTTCGACCGCGGTGACCGCGAGCTGCTGGCGGGCGGTGTTGTCGAGTTGGGCGTGCATCATGGCGTTGCTTCCTTTCAGTCGGTCCCCCCATGAAAGTGCGGAGAGCGGAAGACATGGTCCCGTGGATCGGCCAGACTGGGCCGGGGGGTCAGGCCACGAGGGAGCGGTGCGGCCCGGCGTCGAGTTCCTCGACGGTTCCAGTTGGGATGTCGAAGACCCAGCCGTGCAACCGCACACTGTCCTTGGCCAGCGCATGGGCCACCGAGGGGTGTGTGGCCAGATTCGCCAGCTGGACGGCGACGTTTTCCCGTACCAATGCGGCGACTGTCTGCCTGCTTCCGGCGGGTGCGTTGAGGTCCTGGGCGGCAGCCGCTTGGCGCAGCCAGTCGGCGATGGCCGGGGTGTCGGTCAGGTCATGGCCTTGGGCGAGAGCGGTCATTGCACCGCATGCTGAGTGTCCGCAGACAATAATGTCCTTCACTCCCAGGACGGCAATGGCGTACTCGATGCTGGCGACGATGCCGTCGGCGCCGGAGGTGTAGAGGGGGACGAGGTTGCCGGCAGTGCGGATGACGAACAGCTCGCCGGGATCGGCCTGGGTGATCAGCTCGGGGATGACACGGGCGTCAGAGCAGCCGATGAACAGCGTGCTGGGCTGGTGGGTGGTGGCCAGCTGAGCGAGGAGCCCTGCCTTGGCGGGGAAGACCTCCCGCTGAAAGCGGGTGATGCCCTCGGCGAGATGACGCATGCCGTACTCCTTCCGGTGGTTTGCCGATGAGGTCTACCTCATTCACTGTGCACGAGCTGCCCTTATAGCGTCCAAGACTCATTACCACTGAGTTCCATCGACCGCATCTATAATGATGGGTGTGAAGCCTGAACTGCGCCATCTGCGATACCTGCTCGCAGTGGCCGAGCACGGGAACTTCACCCGCGCCGCCGAGGGCCTGCGCATCTCGCAACCCACCCTGTCTCAGCAGGTCCGGCAGCTGGAAAAAGCCCTCGGTGTCCAGTTGTTGGACCGTACTGGCCGCACGGTACGCCTCACCGACGCCGGGACCGCCTACGCCCATTACGCCCAGCGCGCGCTACAGGACCTTGCGGCCGGCGAGCAGGCGGTGCTGGACGTGCAGAACCTCTCCCGTGGGCACCTACGCCTCGCTGTCACCCCTACCTTTACGGCCTACCTCACGGGCCCCCTCGTCGCCGACTTCTATGCCCGCTATCCGGGCATCACCTTGGACGTGCGAGAGATGCCCCAGACCCGCATCGAAGCCGACCTGCTCGGCGATCGGATTGATCTCGGCATCGCCTTCATGGGCGCCCATCACCCGGGCATCGAGGCCACCGCACTGTTCACCGAGACCCTCAGCCTCGTCGTCGGCCCCTATCACCCCGACATCCAAAGGCGCGGCCCCCTGCCCATCACCGACCTTCGCGAACGCCATCTCGCCCTGCTCAGCGGTGACTTCGCCACCCGCCAGCACATCGACCAGCACCTCGCCGAACACCACGTGCAGCCACGGATCGCGTTGGAGGCCAACTCCATCAACGCACTCACCGAAATCGTGACCCGCACCCCGCTCGCGACCGTCCTACCCGACGCGATCACCCGCGGCCATCCCCACTTGGCCCCCATCCCCCTCTCCCCCGCACTCCCCTCCCGCACCGTCACACTCCTGCATCGTGAAAGCACGTACCAAAGCGCCGCCGCCCGCGCCTTCACCAGCCGGGCCACCAACTGGGCACATGCTCACGGCTTCAACCTCTTCTGACCAGGGAGGCAGTGGACGCCACAATGCGACTGGTCGGCCCTGCCGCCCAAAGACGCCGACTCAGGCAGGCAAGGGCCGGACACCGGCCGACACCCTGCATCGGGTTTTTGTCCCAACCCACCCGTCGGCCGGTCAACAGACCCCGGGCGGCAATCGAGACCTTGATGGACCCGGCAACCACCCTTCATGAACTACTGAGGCGGGTGCGGGGCGGCGTCAGCAGCGCTCGGCTATTGCGTCGGCGGTAGACCTCGCGGTCGAAGCCGGGTGGTCGTCCACCGCGGCGGCCCCACGGGACAAGCCCTAGTAGTTTGCCGTCTGGTCGCCCTCCGAGAGCGTGGGAGCAGAGCTGAGGTCTGATCCGTTCAACTTGTTCGGCGCAAAGGCGACGCCAACCTCGCCGAGTGGAACCTCATGCCCCGCCTCACAGGTGACGCCTGCCCTCAGCGGCGCGCTGCAGTTGTGGTGGGTGAAAAGGAGTGGTGGTCCGGCCGGGTCGGCGAGGTAACGGTCGCCCCACTGAATGAGAGCCAAGGCCACAGGGAGCAGGTCGCGGCCTCTTTTCGTGAGTGCGTACTCATGTCGGGTGCGCGTGCCAGGCTCCTGGTAGGGGCGACGCTCAAGGACACCGACAGCCACGAGTTCGCGCAGGCGCGAGGCAGCAACAGCTTCGGAAATGCCCGCCCTATGCGCGAAGTCGTCAAAGCGCCGAGTGCCGTAGAAGGCCTCGCGTATCAGCAGCATTGCGGAGCGACTGCCGACCGCGCGCACAGCGCGGTCAAGGGAGCAACGGTCAGTGATCCAGCCGTCCCGGTCGGCCACCGGTCCGTCTAGGTGTGCAGCTTCTGTCGACATGCGCCAAGACTAACGCTGGCTTGAGATTTCCCTACTCAGGCCATTGGCGCTCTGGCCATGGATAGCAGAAGCCAAAAATAGTTGGGATCTGCCGGTGTTACACACGACCGCATTCGTCAACGTTGCCTTGGGCAACATCGGACGCGAGTTCGGCCGGGACTCCCCGGCCGATCCAAACCCCGGTTCCGCTGCTGGTCTCGCGCCGCCGCGCGGTGGCCGTTTCGGGCAGGAAGCGGGAGGCGGGGGTCCTTACAAGGGTTCTCCCCGCTCCCCGTGGGCAGCAGCCTGCGCGATGGGCGGCAAACGTGACCGCCTCCAGAAGACCGGGCGATCGCCGCGGCAACATCCGACACGCGAGTCGGGTACGGCCCCCGAGGCTGCTATATCGCGTCAAGCCGCTTGGACGAGGTTCTCGGAGTTCGTGCCGGTCTCTCGGTCGGAGTGTTCGAGGATCTTGAAAAGTTGACGGCAGATTGTTCGCTGGAGGCAGCGTTGCGCATCGCGGGAGGTCTTGCCCTCGGCGACTCTGCGGGCGACGTACGCCTTCGTGGTCGGGTCGAGTCGCATTCGGATCAGCGAGATGGTGTGCAGAGCCCGGTTGAGCTGCCGGTCGCCGCTGCGGTTGAGTCGATGCCGGTCGGTCAACCCTGACGAGGCAGGTATCGGCGAGACGCCAGCGAAGGAGGCGAAGGCGGCCTCTGATCGGAACCTGCCCGGGTGGGGCCAGCTGACCAGGATCTGAGTAGCAGTGATCGGCCCGACGCCGAGCAGGTCCAGAAGTTCGGGCGCCACCTCGCGGACCAGGAGGAGCATCTCGCCCTCGAGCTCTTTCGCTTCGGCCTGCAGGGCCTGGATGCGCTGGGCGGTGGATCGTAGGGCCCGCACGGTCATGCGGTGCTCGATGTCCTGTGCCGGGCGGTCTCGTAGCTGAGCACAGCGTGCGATCAGGACCGGCCGCTTGAGTTTCCGCAGCTCCACGCGGAGATCGTCCGGTGCGGACACGATCAGCGATTTGAGCTGGTTGATCGCGGCGGTGGAAGCGAGTACAGCTCCGTGACGGGTGGCGAGCAGGACACGCAGGGCTTCGCGCTCGCCGCGGAGCCGAGGCTGGATCAGATGCTCGCTGACCAGAGCTTCCTTGGCCGCGCGGATCGCATCGATCATGTCGGTCTTGCGCCCGCCACGGACGGCTGGGCGCTTTGGCCGGCAGACTTCCACGACTCGCTCGCCGGCCTGGTTGAGGAAGGCGGCCAGGCCAGCGCCGTAGCTGCCGATGCCCTCCAGGGCCCAGCAGCGGCGGCCGGGAACGTGCTGGCGGGCGAAGTCCAGCAAGCGCCGGTAGCCGCGGGCGTTGGCGGGGGCGTCAGTGCTGGACACGACCGCGCCAATGGGGCTGACGGCTGCGGCAGCGAGGGTGTCGCGGTGGGTGTCGACGCCCATGACGCCGTCGACCTGTTCTGCGAGCATGGTCACGCGGTTGTTCTCCTTATGAGTGGGACGACCGTGTCGGGGTCGGCCTGGGAGGAGTCACCGCGTGGCAGAACTGTGATGAGTCACGTCGAAATGGCGGACAAGCTGCTGATCAAGCCAACGGGGTGGGCCAGGCCGACGTCGACGTCCGGCAGACATCTCGGGGCACGACAAGCCCTGACGAGCCGTCAGTTACCTTGTGAGTCATGCCGGAACGTCGACGCCGACCCTGACAGCAGCCCAGCCCGGGCCGCAGCTCTACTCTCACAGTTACCTTTCGTGGCTCCGCAATGGTGCCTCCCGGCCTTCGGGGCCGGCATTACTTCCTCCTTGTTGGCAATGATGCGGGGGTGTCAGTCACCGGGTCCGAGGGCATCGACAGACCGCTGATAAGGGGCTTGAGCACTGGCTTCACCCGGCCGAAGAGCTCTCCGTAACAGCGATGTGACAGCTCGGTGCCGTGACAGGCCGGACGAAAGCGTGAGTGGAGGTGGCCTGCACGTGATCGACACGGCGACATCGGCGTCTTCCTCGACCTGGACGCCGGCAAGGGCGAACACCACGCCACCACCGTCACACCGGCCGGGAACGCCAGCACCCACCGGCGTCCCGCGCGCCGAGGCACTCAGCGCGCGGGGAGAGGGCCAGGGCTGGACAGCCGAGCCTTGAGCCGTCGACCTATGAGCCGACAACGAGTTCGCGAGGCATCTGGCTTGCGTCGGTCCTAGCCGGATGGGTAGCGTCTGGCTATGGAAAATCAAAGCCAGACGGGCAAGACCACCTGGGTACTGCCGGTGCTTTGCGTTGCCGCGTTCATGGCCAGCTTGGACCTGTTCATCGTCAATGTTGCCTTCTCGGACATCGGGCAAGAGTTCCCAGACAGTTCGCTGGCCGACCTGAGCTGGATCCTCAACGCCTACGCGATCCTGTACGCGGCCCTTCTGGTTCCCCTGGGACGCCTGGCTGACCGCTTCGGGCAAAAGGCGGGCTTCCTGAGTGGCCTGGCTGTATTCACCGCCGCAAGCGCCGCCTGCGCCTTGAGTGACAGCCTGTGGCCCCTGGTCGCCTTTCGGGGAATACAGGCAATGGGCGCCGCACTGCTCACTCCCACGAGCCTCGGCTTGCTCCTCACTGCCACGCCCGCCGACCGGAAAGAGCGAGCAGTGCGCGTCTGGGCGGCCACAGGCGGTCTCGCGGCCGCCGCAGGGCCTGTCGTTGGAGGTCTCCTTGCCGAGGCCTCGTGGCGCTGGATCTTCCTGGTCAACGTGCCGATCGGTGCTGCTGCCTTCCTGTTGGCGCTTCCTTCGCTGCCCGCCAGCCGACACGGCGTGGATGCCCGGCTGCCGGACCTCCCAGGCGCCGCTGTTCTTCTGGCCTGCATCAGCGTCCTAGCTCTCGGGCTGGTCCAAGCTCCTTCCTGGGGCTGGGGCAGCCCCAGGAGCGCTGTATGTCTGGGACTGACTCTCACGGGCATGGCTGTCTTCTGGCGCCGCTCCCTACGCCATGCCTCCCCCGTGGTGGAACCGGCGCTCCTGCGCGTGCCCTCATTCGCCTGGTCCAACGCCACCGCCTTGGCCTTCACAGCAGCGTTCGCCGCCGGCCTGCTCGCCACCGTCATGTGGCTGCAAGAGGTATGGGGCTACTCGGCGCTCAGGACCGGCATGGCGATCACCCCGGGGCCCCTGATGGTGCCGCTGTTCGCCTCCCTCGCCCAAGCTGTCGCTCACAAAGTGCCAGCCGGCTGGATCACCGCGGTGGGATCGGCCCTATTCGGCACCGGCATCATCGTGCTGCAACTGAGCCTGGGCGCTCAGCCTGCCTACCTCACGCAGGCGCTGCCGGGCTGGCTGCTGAGTGGCATGGGCGTGGGTCTGGCCCTGCCCACCATCCTGGCCGCGGCCACGGCCGACCTCCCCAACAACCGTGCTGCGACCGGCAGCGCAATCGTCAACATGAGCCGCCAACTGGGAGCAGTCCTGGGAGTAAGCATCTTGATCGCGCTTGTCAGTGTCCCCCACACCTATACCGCCACACACGCGGCCTTCACGCTCGCGCGGTGGACCATTGCCGCCGTGGCTTTCGTCGGCGCACTGACCGCCTTGCGTATGACCCCCCGCAGCACACCCTCCGACAGCGCCTCTGCCGCCCTGACCGTCACACCTGAGATGTCATGACGTACAGCACCATGGCGATGGCGGCTCCGTGCAGAGATCAGGGCGCCGCAAGCTTCACGGGCACCATCCAAGACCACTTGTGCCCAATACGAAGACCTGAAGCGGTTGTCACCTCGGTGAGGCTCACCTGCCGAGCTAAGGCCGTCTAGGTGTGTTGTCCGGGCAGGTTGACGATGCGCTGACTGGGGTCTGACCGCCGATTCCGGTGTGTGGTCGGTGGTTTGGGCGTCCTACTCCGCCCAGCGGGGAGCAAGAACGGTAGTGGCTCGCCAAGTGCGCCGCCCCGCACGGACTGCAGCATCTACTCCCCAGCGACTCCGCTCCGACCTGCAGGCATCCGCCACCGAACAACTCCAAAGACTGTTGATCGTGGACGCAGCGCTATTGATGCCAAGTGGGGCACACATGGCGAGACCTCAGCAACAGTGGGAAAATTGGGAAAGCTTTCCTTCGGAATACAAGTACATTGTTCGGCCAACATGGCAAACATCAGGGGAAGTTCGGTTGACCGCAAGAGTCATGGGCTTCCTGCCCGCTCAAGAATGCTTATGTCGGTGCAGCCGACGCAAAGGGGCAAGTATGACCGGCCCTGCACAGCGATCCGGGGATCATGTTCGCGGTTTACACGTCGTGCAGATCGCGAAGCCACCGACCATGGCCGGACCGTCGCATCGCAAACTCTGCCTCGGAATTCTCTCGCCCAGATAACCGAGACTTCGGTGCCCCCCTGTGGATCATCGCCGGAAAGTTCCGTCGAAGGCCGCCGGATACCCGCACACTTCACGACATCCCTGTGTGCCACATCGTGGTTGAAACCGCTTACGACCGGAGGAGCCTGTGAACCTGGTTCGAGACGCGATGACCAGCGACGTCGTTACCGTACCGCCCTACACCGCTCTGACTTCGGTTGCCGCCTGTATGCGTGACGCCAACGTCGGCTGCGTCCTCGTCGTCACTGACGACACCCTTCACGGCTTGATCGCGGACCGCGACATCACGGTCCGCGTCACTGCCGAAGGTGTGATCGCGGGAAGCGCAACGGCCCACCAAGCCGCGTCCGGAGCCCTGGTAACCGTCACCTCCGATACCACTCTCTGCGAGGCCGCCGCATTGATGTGCGACCATGCACTGCACCGTCTACCTGTCGTGGACGACGGCCATCTCGTGGGACTTCTCTCGCTAAGCGACATTGCTGAGACGGCCCATGCGCGAGAGGTACTCATCGCACTCGGAAACGCCCAGGCCAACCACTGATCGCCAAGTTGTCCCCCCGGCATCTTTTCCACCTCTCCACAGCGGGCTCCCAGCAGCCGGGCCCTACATGACTTCTCTTCCTCCTCTTGATCACGATCTGGGAGGTGACCGCGCGCCGAAGGCACCGGTAGACCGCTGATAAGGGCAGAACCGCCGAGTCGTAGGCAGATCCTTCATCACGTGGATCGCCGGCAATCAGCGCCGTGGGGGCACGACCTATTCAGGAGGGTGCACCAAGCGCGACAAAGTCGCTGCCTGTGACTGCGACTGGTGCTGGGCGATCCGCAGCTGGTGGTGAACCTGGTACGTCGAGAAGCACGCGTGGACGTTCTGTGTGCTGGAGTCGTTGCACACCGTGCTCAAGGGCCGGGATGCGTTCGCCACGGGGCGGACCCCTGGGCTCGCGCGCTGGACTGGCAGGCCAACCGGGCCCCGGGTAAGGACCACACTGGAGCTCTCGGACAGTGCGGAGGAGCAACTGGCGAGCTTCGAAGTGCTACTGGACGAGATGTGCGCGCTCGTCGTCGACGAGGTGCGGCAATGCTGCGGTGGAGGTCGTGTGCGGGAAGTGGTCGCATCTCCGCGAAACGGCTACACGGGGTGACCGGGAGGCTACGATCACGGACATGGACTTCTCCGCGGCAATGGAGCCGCTGAAGGACAGTCGGCGCATGGCCCGCCGCAGCTGGGTCCAGCCCGGCAAGTACGTATACCTGGAGGCCGAATCGGTCTGCATCACACCAGACATCCTCGAACCGGCTCTCGCCGCCCGCCTGCGGTTCATGGCCGCTGAGGCACCGCCCAGGTAGGGATACAGCCCTCGCACGCCGGACTGGTCGCCTAGGACTGGTACGACATCGACGCCGGAAAGCGACAGGGGATGACGATGCCGCGAGAACTGACCCATATTGAGTGGACCGCCTTCCATGCGGCCTACCTTCAAGGGAACACAGCCCTATGCCCGTCCTGCGGTACAGCCCAGCAGGCCGTGCTCAAGCCGCTGGACCGGACCGTGCGCTTCTCCTGTGGTCACCAGCTGGCGATCCCGGAGAACACCGAACCTCTCGCCCAGCCGCGGTCCTCCGCGCGCTGATGGCTCCGCCACAGCCGGGCAATGCTGAGGGCCGTGGCACACGGAAGCGGGCCGCCGCGAGGGTCAGCGAGAGGCGCCCGCCGGGCCGCCTCCTGCGATGTGGGCCGCGACCGCGTCAAACCGGGCCCCGTGTACAGCCCCAGGGCGCGGACAGAGGAGTGGCGGGAGCGGGCCAGCAGTATTGGGGCGACGGCCGCGCTCAGCGTCATGTGAGCGGACTGTGGCGGAGCCGGTGGAGCGTGAACCCTCCAGATCGACGACATCCTTCGGCCGGGCGAGCGGGTTGGCCAGCAGTCGGGTGGACGAAGACCTCTGTCGCGCGGCTGCAGGACAGGCGGGCGAGCCCGTTTCTGTGCACACGTCCAGGGTGTGCGTCCCTGCGGGCGCGCGGCGGCCGGTGAGCAAGAGCGGGCCGCGACCGCAGGCTGAGGCGGGGCAGCAGTGTGGCGCCGCCCGATACCCGGCCTTGGGCGCCAACCGGACGCCTGAGAACGGCTGCTACAGGCCACCCGCGACACCAGGATCGCTGAGTCTCTGGCGGCACCAGACCTCCGAGATGGCGATCGGCCACGCACGGCTACGGACCGCATCCGGTCGGCAACCCTGGGCGGCGACGGAGCTTCCGGCCATGTGCCCGGCATGACTCCTCTCCCTGTTGATCAGGATCTAAAGCACCCGTTACCCACCGATCCCGACACGCCTGCTGCTGTGGGAGCCCGCAGCCGGTCGAGCGGGACACTCAGTCAGGGGTGACCCGCGACGCACGAAGCGCCTCCCGTCGCGACCCGGTCAGACAGTCATCCGCGTTGTGGAAGCAGGGCGTGTGACAGCCGCGTGCATGACAGACAAGTAGCCCGCCCAAAATCACGAAGCACCGAGCACCGTACCCATGGCACACCCCGGGCCCGCCGCACTCGGAAACGTCCCACTGGCCAGCACCAACCCTTGCCGCCGGCGAACCACCGTGGAAACTCGTGCCGGGCACCCGACCGGAACCCTCGGTATCGACCCCTCATGCAAATGGACTGAAAAGTCAAGAACTGTTACGGTCGGCGCATGGCGCGCCCCCGAAGCTTTGACGAGAACCAGGTTCTACAGTCCGCGCGCGAGCAGTTCTGGAACCGGGGCTATACGGCTACATCGCTGGAAGACCTCATGTCAGCCACCGGACTGGGCAAAGGAAGCCTGTACGGGGCGTTCGGCGACAAACGCCAGCTCTTCCTGCGCACACTGGACGACTATCGCAGGGAGCAGCTCGACAGCGTCCGGCAGATACTCACCGGACCTGGTTCGGGGCTGGAGCGCCTAGGGAGCCTCCTCGACGGCGCCGCTGGCGGTTACGCGAATGATGCCTGCCGCCGCGGGTGCTTCTTGGCCAACAGCACCTCCGAACTGCACGGCCAGGAGTCCGAAGTGGTCTCTCGCGCCCGGGCGACCTATCAGGAGGTACAAGACCTTTTGGCCGCCTGTGTGAAGGATGCACAACGGGAAGGCGACCTGGCCAAAGGTGCCGATCCGCAGGAAATGGGCAACCTGCTGCTCGCGGTCCTACAGGGAATCGAGTTCCTCGCCAAGACCGACATGGACGCCTCGGCCCTCATGCAGATCGGCCGCACCGCGTTGTTGAGCCTCCCTCGCCCCTGACCCGACGCGCGTGAGGCCGCCCTGCGGCGCGATGTTCGGTGTGTTCGATCCCGTCCGCGACGAGCGGCAACCCTGGCCCGTGGGGCGTGCAGAGCCATTGCCGACGTCTTTCGCGCCGAGCGTGTGGGAGTCAACCGCATAGGGCCTGGGTCGCAGGACCACCCACCGATCAGAGCGGGACCATTCAAGTGGTGTTGAGGGCCCACGTCTGCCGCTTTTCGCGACTTCTCCGTTGCGGCGATCGCCATCGGCTGGAGTATCCGCCGCCAGGTGTCCGCCAATGATCATGTCCGCGATCGGTCTTTGGACCTGATTCCCAGGTCCTAGTGTTTCGTGATTCCGTCAGCGTTACTTGATCTTGTGTGGCAGGGTCTCTTGGTGTGGAGATCTCCCTGGAACAGGCCGCCGAATTGCGGGAGTTGTTGAACAGCCGGGACGTTCCTGCGGACATCGCTACGCGGGGCCGGATCGTGCTGTGGTCGAGCGAGGGGCGTCGGCGCAAGGACATTGCCGAGCTGCTCGGGGTGTCACTGCCGACCGTGGACCGCTGGAAGACCCGCTATGCCGAGCACGGACTGGCCGGGCTGGAAGGGGAGCGTCCCGGTGGCGCACGGGAACAGGTACCGGCGCGGGTGCGGTCCCGGGTGATCGCGCTGACGCGCATGACGCCGCCGGACGGCACGGGGCTTTCGCACTGGTCCACACGGGAGTTGGCGAAGTACCTGGAGCGAACCGAGAACATCACCGTGTCCTGGCACTACATCGCGCGCGTCTGGCGCGAGGAAAGCCTGAAGCCGCACCGGTCCGGCACCTTCAAGATTTCCAAAGATCCCGCGTTCGCGGAGAAGGTGGCCGACGTGATCGGCCTGTATCTGGCCCCGCCGGGCGGCGCGGTAGTCCTCTCGATCGACGAGAAGACGCAGATCCAGGCGCTGGACCGGACCCAGCCGGTGCTGCCGGTCGCCTTCGCGGCGAGCGAGAAGCGCACCGCCGACTACGTCCGGCACGGCACCACGAACCTGTTCGCCGCCCTGAACGTCACTACTGGTGAAGTGCTCGGCGAGTGCAGGCCGACCCGGAACGGCAAGGATTTCCTGGCCTTCTTGAAGAAGGCGGTGAAACCGCACGCCGGGAAGGACATCCATGTCGTCCTGGACAACCTCTCGACGCACACCACCCCGGAGGTCAAGGAGTGGCTGGTCAAGAACCCGCACGTCCACTTCCATTTCACTCCCGTCGGCTCCTCGTGGCTGAACCAGATCGAGATCTGGTTCGGAATCCTGACCCGGCAGTCCATCCGCCGCGGCACGTTCTCCAGCGTCAACGTCCTGATCAAACAGATCCGCGACTACATCAACTCCTGGAACACGACAGCGAAACCGTTCACTTGGACCGCGACCGCCGGCGAGGTCCTCGCGAAGGTCCGACTCGTCGCGACCAACGTGAAGAAACTCGTAAATAACAACTCGAACTGACATGAACAGGATCACGAGACACTAGGACCTCCTTCCACTCTGCTGATGCCCGATGGATATGAGGTGTCGCCGGTGCGGAAATTGCCCTGAAGCGCTGATGCCCAACGGGTATCACAGGTGTCACAAGAGGTCTTGGACGCAGCCCGGTCTTCGAGCGCAGGCTTTGAGTAAGTTACCGACCGACGGCGATAGGAACCAAGATCATGAGGGTTTTCCTCACCGGTGGAACCGGATATATCGGCAGGGCAACGATCAGCGCGCTGGTCCGGCACGGCCACACCGTAGAAGCGCTGGCCCGTAGCGATCGTGCGGTCCAAACCGTCAGCGCCCTCGGAGCAACGCCGGTGGTCGGCGCACTGGGTGACCTCAGTGTGCTGAACGCCTCGACCGCCCGTGCGGAAGCGGTCGTGCACCTGGCGCAGGCCGAGAGCGGCGCCGAGGACCTCGCGGCCGCCACCGCCATGCAGGACGGCATCGGCACTGGCACTTACGTGCACACTGGCGGCTCCTGGGTCTACGGCGACACCAACGGCGTCGCCGACGAGACCGCCCCCTGGAACCCGCCAGCCCTGGTCGCCTGGCGTAAGCCGGTGGAGGACGCCGTCCTGGAGCGCGCGCAGCAGGGCGGGCGGCCCGTTATAGTGCAGCCCGGCTTGTTGTACGGCGGCGAGAACCGCCTGATCAACATCTTCTACACCACCCCGGGCAAGGAAGCGGGCATCATCCCCTACATCGGCGACGGTGCGAACCGCTGGGCGCTGGTGCACATCGACGACATCGCGGAGCTCTACGTCGCCGCGCTCAAGGCGAAGCCCGGGTCTGTGTATGTCGGCGTGGGCGGCGCTAACCCCACTGCCAAGGACTGTGCAGTGGCCATCGCCCACTCCGTCGGCCTCGACGGAAAGGTCGCCTCGATCACGCTGGAGCAGGCTCGCAAGCAGATGGGCCCGATCGCGGACGCCTTCGCCCTGGACCAGCAGTTCACTCCGGCCCGCGCCGAGGCCGAGCTGGGCTGGACCCCCGCCCACACCGACCCGCTGACCCTCCTCGCTGGTGGCTGAGTTCATCAGTCTCTGCGCATGCGGCGCGGTGACGACTTTCCATGCACGAGCGGTAGATTCGTGATCGATTGCCGCGGTCGTGCCCGCGGGAGGGCCGCGGCATTCCTTTTCATGGCGACTGATTAACAAGGTGGCCATTTCAGTGAGAAAGCGAGCGGTGATTCTGGGTGGACCTTGATCTGCGGAAGCTCCGATACTTCGTAGCAGTGGCAGAGGAACTCCACTTCGGACGGGCGGCCGAGCGACTGCACATCGCCCAGCCCGTCCTCTCCCGGCAGATTCGCAGCCTGGAGGACGAACTCGGAGCGGAAGTGTTCAACCGTGACCGTCGGGGCACTCTGCTCACTCCAGCCGGCAAGCAGCTGCTGGAGGACGCCGTTCCCCTGCTCGCCTCGGCCCAGGCACTGATCAGGCGGGTGAAATCGGCGGCGCAAGGAACTCAGACGCTGACCATCGGCTTTATGCCCGGCATCACGGTCACCCCGGCCATGGTCGCCTTCACCGCGCACCACCCAAACGTGAATGTGCGCCTGCTGCGCACCACTTGGGACGATCAGGTGGAGGTGCTGCTCGACAGCCGGGCGGACGTCTGCATCGTACGACTGCCCATCGACCAGCACGGCCTGCAAGTGCGGCCGCTCTTCCAGGAACCACGGACCGTCTTGCTGCCAGTGGGGCACCCTTTGGCGGACAGGAAGTCGGTAGCCATCACGGACCTTGCCTCCGAGCACCTCCTGCAGGACCCGAACGTCGTTCCCGAGTGGCGTGATGTGGCACTGGAGCTGCGGGACAAGCACCGCCCCGAGGTTCCGGCGATCCACCAAGTCGAGGAGAAGCTCGAACTGGTGGCCGCCGGAGCCGGCATCTGCGTAATCCCGCTGTCAACCGCCAACTTTTACACCCGGCCGGACGTCATTGCTCTGCGCGTGGATGACATCGGCCCCAGCGAGGTGGCCCTGGCGTGGGCGGCGACCCGCCACTCCCCCCTCATCCGCGACTTCGCCCAGGCGGCAGCAGAGTCCCTCGCCGAATTTCACGCCGAGGGACAACGGCCGACGGCGTACTAGGAACCGTCTTCAAGCGACGGGCCAGGGCAGGACGGATGCGAGTGTGACCGCTGCGTAGCGACGGAAATGCACAACATCTTTCACAGTGTTCCGGCTGCTCACGCCCGGAACAATGTACGGGTCACGTAGACGATGCCATTGATGACCTACCGCTGCGATGTGCCGCCGCCTCGTTAAGGCCTTTGGTGTCAGCGGGCGATCACCCCTACTTGTCGATGGGGAGTTCACAAGTGGGCACACCATGTGGTTCACCATCTGGCGCGGAGGACGGGCCGTAGGTCGGCCCGGCGCAGCCAGCCCTGCATCCCCCCGATCCGAGGCTTCTCTCGAAGTCCAGCGTTACCTTCGTGGATCCGCTGGTTCCCGGCGCCTTGTCGCATTTTCCGCTCCCGCCCTCAGGCGCCAGCGGCGCGACGGGGACACGGCGACCGGCCCGGGAAGTTCATTCGGCACATCGACGTGCCGAGCCGGCTGAGCGGCCTGGCGCACGATTCAGATCGCGGAGGTGCACGTCCGGGCGGGTGCGTGGCCGGTGCAGGCCAAGGGCGCAGCCGGCACTGTCAGGCAAGTGACCGATGCCTGGTCGCAGGGGTCACGCAGGCCTTGAAGTGTTCAGCCCTCCTCGTGGGGCGCCGGCGCTCGCACGAGCCGCCTGCGCGACGCGGCCAGGCGCAGAGGACGCCCCGAGAACGGAGTGACGGCCGCCAGCAGGCAACGACTATTGGTACTTTACACCGTCAATAGTGAATTAGGTTACGTATCGTCACACATGGGAAATGTTTCAATCCTCGCGAAAAATGTCCATCTTCCTGAGATCTGCCGCCCCCGGAGCAATGCATGCCCGACGAGCCCTTCACCCCCGAAGTCACCGTGACCCTACGGGTAAACGGGACAAACACACAAGTCCCGTGTGACGTGCGGACAACCCTTCTCGGCCTCCTCCGCGAGCGTCTTCGGTTGACCGGAACGAAAAAGGGATGCGACCGCGGCGAGTGCGGTGCTTGCACGGTCCACCTCGATGGGCGCCGCGTCAACGCCTGCACGGTGCTGGCCGCGAGCGCCGACGGCTCCGAGGTGACGACCATCGAAGGACTCGCCCGGGACGGCGAACTCCACCCCGTCCAGCAAGCCTTTATTGAGGCGGACGCCTTCCAGTGCGGATTCTGCACGCCTGGCCAGATTATGTCGGCCGTCTGCTGCATCCAGGAGGGTCACACCGGCTCGAACAACGAGATCCGCGAATGGATGAGCGGCAACATTTGCCGCTGCTCCGCATACCCCCAGATCGCCGCGGCCGTCGAGGCGGCGGCCGGAAAGGAGCTGTGACATGCGGCCGTTCACCTACGTACGCGCCGAATCCCTGCGCGACGCCCTGGACAACGCGCGCACGGCGGACACCAGGTTCCTCGCCGGCGGCACGGAACTGCTCAACTGGGCGCGGATCGGCATCGAATCACCCCGCCGACTGGTCGACATCGGGCGGTTGCCCGATCTGCACGAGATCACGTCCTACAGCGATGGCCTGCGCATCGGCGCGCTCGCCCTGCTCAACGACGTGGCCCAGGACCCGCGTGTCGAGGCGTCGTACCCGGTGCTCTCCCAGGCCATCCTCAAGTCAGCCTCTGCTCAGTTGCGCAACCTGGCCACCATCGGCGGCAACCCTGTGCAGCGCACCCGGTGCCCCTACTTCCGCTCTCCCGGACCGGTCGCCTGCAACAAGCGTGTCCCTAAATCCGGTTGCGCGGCCCTGCACGGCGCCAACGAGCGCCTGGCCATCTTCGGCTGGACCGAGGACTGCGTGGCCGTACAGCCCTCGGACCCCGCTGTTGCCCTCGCTTGTCTGGACGCGGAGATCACCACCGAGCACGTGGACGGCGGACGCCGGATTCCGGCGCCGGAGTTCCACACCCTGCCGGGTGAGGACCCATCGGCGCACAATGTGCTGCGCCCCGGCGAGCTGATCACCGGCATCGAGATCGGCGCGCCCGTGCCCAAGTCCGCGTACGTGAAGGTGCGTGAGCGCCAGAGCTATGAGTTCGCGCTCGTCTCGGCGGCCGCCGCCGTCGAGATCCGAGACGGCCTGATCTCCCGAGCCCGCCTGGCCCTCGGCTCGGTGGCGATGCGTCCTTGGCGGCTGTACGACGCGGAACAGGCGCTGGTCGGCCTGCGCCCGGGCAGCCCTGCGGTGAGGGAGGCGGTTACCTCCGGCTTCTCCGCGAGCCGTCCGCTGTCCTCGAACGCGTACAAGATCCCCCTCGCTCGCAACACCGCGCTGCGTGCCCTCGACCTGGCCCTGGCCCTGGAGGCATGATGACCGGCATTCGTGGAGTGACCAGGCAGGACGGCCCCGCCAAGGTGACTGGAGCGGCGACGTACGCGGCCGACTACAACGCGGAAGGCCAGCTGTACGCGGTCCTGGTCGGCGCGACGATCACTGCTGGCCGAGTCACGGGATTCGACGTCGAGGAGGCACGGCGGGAGCCGGACGTCGTCCATGTGCTGACCGGACTGCCGGCCGTCGACGAGGCATTCGCCGCGGTGCCCAGCCCTCCGCTGGCCACCCGCTTCCTTCCCATGCAGGGAGACGTTGTCAATTACTGGGGGCAGCCCGTGGCGATGGTCCTGGCCGAGTCCCTGGAGGCGGCCGAGGGCGCTGTGCCGCGCGTGCAGGTGTCGTACGAGCGGGAGCCGTTCATCAACCCGGACACGGCGGTGTCCGTGCCACCGTCGCCGGACAGCGGCTACGGCATGCTCGACACGCAGGAGTTCCGCAAGGGCAACGCGGCCGGCGTACTCGCCGAGGCGCCCGTGCGCACGGCCGGCACCTACACGCAGCCGTCCCGGCACGGCAACCCAATGGAGCCGAGCGCGATCCTCGCCGAGTGGCACAACGGCCGGCTGACCGTCCACGACTCCGTCCAGCACGTGTACGCGGTGCGGGACGCCCTGGCCGCGGTCTTCGGCATCGCCTCCGACAAGGTGCGCGTGATCAATCCGCACACCGGCGGCGGCTTCGGCACCAAGGCGTTCATCTGGCCGCACGAGATCCTCGCCGCCCAGGCCGCCAAGGCGGCCGGCCGGCCGGTGAAGCTGGTGCTTACCCGCCAGGACATGTACAGCATCGTCGGCTACCAGCCGCTGATGGAGCACCGCGTCTTCCTGGGTGCCAACGACAGCGGCGAACTCCAAGCGGTCGTCCACGAGGTCGACAACATCACCGCCATCACTGACGACTACGTCGAGTTCGGCTCCGTGCCCGCCAAGGCGCTCTACGCCTCCCCGAACATCTCCACCAGCCAGCGGGTGCGGCGCGGCCACGTCAACCTGTCGTCGTTCATGCGCTCGCCCATCGACGGCCCTGGCACCTGGGCGCTCGGCTCCGCGATGGACGAGCTGGCGCACACCCTATCCATGGACCCGCTCACCCTGCGCCTAACCAACTACGCGGAGAGCTACCCCGCCGACGGCACGCCCTGGTCCTCGAAGAAGCTCAGGGAGGCGTACAAGGAGGGTGCCCGGCGCTTTGGCTGGTGGGACCGGCCCAAGGGCGGCACCCGGGACGGGCACTGGCTCATCGGCTGCGGCATGGCCGACTGCACACAGGGCCAGTTCCGGTTCACCTCGCAGGCTCGGGTGCGGCTGCGAGCCGATGGCACCGCGAAGGTCGAAGCCGGCTACACCGACATCGGCGCAGGTTCCACCACGATCTTCCCGCAGATCGCCGCGGAGACCCTCGGCATCGACATCCGCTCCGTCCAGGGGATCTCCGGCGACACGGAGCTGCCGTACGCCGGTCCCACTTACGGTTCGGGCACCACGTTCGCCATGGGCACCGCCGTCCACCTGGCCGCGAACGACGTGCTGCGCCGGCTCGCCGACCTGATGTCCTGGCCGGCCGAGGAGGTGCGCGCCGACTCCGGCGCCCTCATCTGGCGCGAGCAGCGCCGGTCGTACGCCGACATCCTGCATGCGGCGCAAACCGACGAGGTGGTCGGCAACGGCGAGATGGTGCTGCCCGGCGGCGCGTCCGCCGACGCGGGAGCGCCCGGTGTCGTCTCCCGCACCTTCGGCGCCATGTTCATCGAAGTCGGCGTCGACCCGGACCTCGGGCTGCTGCGGCTGCGCCGCGCGACCGGCGTCTACAGCGTGGGCGCGGTCGTCAACGAGCGCACCGCCCGCTCCCAGATGATCGGCGGACTCGTGTGGGGCTGGGGCATGGCCGCCATGGAGGCCAGCCGCTTCGAGCCGAATCTCGGCCGCTGGCTGTCCCAGGACCTCGCCGGGGTGACACTGCCGGTGAACGCCGACATCCCGCCACACATCGACATGTCCTTCGTCGACGAGTTCGACCTGCACGCCGGGCCGCTCGGCGCCAAGGGAATCGGCGAGCTGTCCGCCACCGGCATCGCGGCGGCCGTGGCCAACGCGGTGTTCGACGCAACGAATCGGCGCGTGCGGGACCTGCCGATCACACCGGAAAAGCTCCTGGACCCCCGCATGTAAGAGCCGGGCCGGGCCCGGTCGATACCAAGCCGATGGAACAGAAAGGGCTGGACCTCGCAGCCGAGGCGCTGCACGGATGGAGCATTTGGGCGAACCCCCGGTGGCGTACAAGCCAGCGCTGCAACAAGGCCAGGCTCCCATCAAGCCGCTTGGTGACCTCCGGTCTAGGGTGCGGGAACAGCAGCCGGAACAACGGTTCCCATTCCCGTACGCGCCCCAGCAGTTCCATCCTTCGCGCCTCGAGTTCGAGGCCGCTGGGTACCCAGCCCCACCTCACCGAAGTACACGATGCCGCTGGACCGGCGGTTCGGATCGACGTTCCGGATCTGCGAATCCGCGAGGACCTTCAGGAAATCCACTTCGATCAGGTCCAGGGCCGGCCGGAGGCGATCCAGGTACGGCGGCGGGCTTGTGTGGCGGCCATCTGCTGATAGTGCCGCGCGCCTCTGACAGCCCCTTCCGTGTTGGGCGGACACTTTCAGGGCTCTGACCGCAATTGCGTGAATTATCTTATGGATCACGTGCCGTCCGTGCCTCGGTCAAATACGGGTCCCGATCATGGCAATCACCTGCGACCATGTGCCGGTGCCGACTCAGGGGAGCCAGGCGACGATTGAGAGGAATCGATCATGCCCGCTTTCGGGAGAAGAATCAGGCGCGCCGTGTCGGTCATCGGGTCGGCAGTGGTGCTCGCCATGCCGCTGCCCCTGGCGATGCCGGGGACGGCCACCGCCGCTGAGACCGCAGCGACCAGCCTCGACCGGTTCGCCAACTACGAGTACAAGGAGTGCATCGAGGAGAACTCCTTTTACGATTTATGGTCCCGGGACTGCGAGATCGGCTATCCGGGTCAGTACTGGCGGTGGACCGGCACCACCAACACGTCCTCGACACTCCAGAACTACACATGGGGCCACTGCCTCGACAGCAACTCGGCCGGGGACGTCTACGCCAACGGGTGCAACGGTGGGAACAACCAGCTGTGGCAAGTCGTCCAACCCGCGGCGGGAAGTGCAGTCATGCTCCGGAACACGGCGACCCGCCTCTGCCTCTACCAGACCACTGGCGGCCTCTACCGGACGACGATGTGTGACCGCAATGCGCGCACTCAGCGGTGGACCATCGGCTGAGCGACCGGAACCTCACCGGGGGACGACGTCATACGTCGACGAGACGGCTCAGGCGGGAAAGGAATACACCTCGACGGGCTGGAACGTCGAGGTGCAGCCCAGGGCTCCGGGAAGGCGAGATCCGGGACGGTGTACCAGCCGCCGGGGCGGTCCGGAACCTACCCAACTCGGAACACCGGCGGATGAGTTTGGGATTGCTGAGGCCGCTCAACGGCTCGCGCAGAGCCGGTCTGCTGAGACCAGGACGGCCTTGAGCTGCTTTATCGCCTGTGACCGCGACTTGCCCGCAGAGCTCTTGGCCATTTGAAGATCCGGATCGTCATTACCGGCCCGTTGGCGGTCTTCGTGGTGGCTGTGGCCCGGCCGGAAAGCGCTGCCTGAAAACGGCACTCCTGAGGCGATTGATGCCGCACTCAACGGTGTGCCTTCCCTTCTGGTCGGCATTGTTGAACTCGGGCGGCCGGCCGCCGCGCCAGCCGCGTTTCTTGCGGTTGGCGGCCTGGTCGACGTTGTCCGGAACTGTGCAGCGGATCCCCCGTCGACGCGGGTAGCTGAGCTCAGGACCGCCGCCGGAACGGGGCGAGCGTGGCGTGCACGAGGGCGGCGGCGCCCCAGTCGGGGTCGAACTGGGCGATCACAGCCAGGTGCTGGCGTAGCTGGAGGATCGGCATCCGTTCGCGCCAGTCGCGGTCGAGCCCGGTCAGCTCGGCGTACAGCTCGAAGAACACATGCGCCTCGGACGGCGGCGCCGTCGTCCACAGGTGGGCCAGGTCGACCTCGGCCCACATGTACGACACGGCCGGGTCTATCAGCACGGGTTGCCCGTCGGGGGTGGCCATGACGTTCAGCGCCCACAGGTCGCCGTGCGTCAGGCACGCGGGCCTGACCGGCAGCAGCTCGGGCAGCCGGTCGCACAGCCGCTCCAGTGCCGCCCGGTCCGCGGCGTCGAGCGCGTCCTGGACGCGACGCTCGCCGAGCCAGCGCAACAGACGGTGCTGGGCGAAGAACTCGAACCCGTTGTCATCCCAGGTGTTGACCTGCCGACGACGGCCCAGCCAGTTGTCCCGGTGCCACCCGAATCGGGGGTACCGCGTGGTGGTGTGCAGGTGGGCGAGCGCATGCGCGAGCTGCTCCCAGAAGGCCTCGATGCCCGGCCGGGGCTGCAGCACGGACAGCACGAGCAGGTCGCGGTCCGCGAGGATGATCTCGGGCGTGGCGACGCCGCCCGCCGTGCGCAGCACCGTGAGCCCTTCGGCCTCCGCGGCGAAGGCGTCGTCCGACGGCGGCTCGCCGAACGCCTTGACGAACATCGACGTGCCGTCACCGCGGCGCGCGAGTCCCGCGGTCGCGGCGAGGCCTCCAGCGGCTGGCTCGACCGCGACGACGTCGGTCAGGCCGGCCGCGTGCAGGCGTTCGAGCAGGAAGGACGTCGCGTCTGTCACGGGGGTGCTCCTTTGCTGGTCACGCATCATGGCAATCAAGGCCGAGCCCCCGACGGCTCCCTCATTGAGCCCAGTGTTGCGCGGGAAATCGCGAGGGTAACTATTCCTTTGACGGCTGGCTGCCAGGGTCATTGCATGATCGAGATCTGTCTGGGTTCGTCACGTGAGACCGAGGGTTCGTAGGGGCCGGTGGTAGTCGCGGCCGGTGTGGCGGAGGGCGGCGGCGATGTTGGTCTGGCCGTCCTGGCGGAAGACGCTGATGGCGAGGTTGCGCAGGGAGGCCATGGCGCGAGGCAGGGTGCCGGTGCGGACCTTGGAGTCGTCCTCGCGGAACGTGCGGTCCCGCACGTGGTGCAGGAGGTTCTCGATTCCCCAGTGGCCTCTGATCCAGGTGGCGAGCTCGGTGCAGGTGGCGTCGAAGGCGCTCAGGCTGGTGATCAGGTAGACGCGCTCGATGGTCAGCTTCCCGGTGCTCAAGTCGCGTCGCCACCGTACGACTTGGATCGCCTGGCGGGCGCCGGGGTAGTCGAGGTGGCTGAACGCGGCGACCTTGAGCCGGCGGATCTCGTCGCGGTGGTGGGCGTGGTCGCGAGTGCGGTGCCCGAGCGGGATGTCTCGCCAGGGCAGCTTCCTGACCTGGGCGTACAGGCCCGGATGGTTCTTCTTCACGACGGCCACGTAGTGCGCGCCGCGACTGGTCAGATAGGCCCCGTGGTCGTGCTGGGTGTGCAGTGCGTCGGCGGTCACCACCGTGTTCTCCAGCTCGAGACCGTCCAGCAACGGCGCGAAGGAGGGGATCTCGTTGCTCTTGGAAGCGACCTGCCGCTGGGCCAGGACCACGCCGTGGTGGTCCATCGCCGCCAGCAGCTGGATCGCCGCGGCCGTTGCGGTTCGCGATCCGCGGACCACCTTGCCGTCGACCGCGATCACCCGTCGCACCGGCCCTTTCTCCGCCTCCGGCTCGACCGGGGGCGGCGTTCTGGCCTGCAGATACGCGCTGATCGCCGCGTCCAGCGCGTCACCGTCCACACGCTGCAGCAGGCGGCGCACGGTTGCGGCGTGCGGCACCGGCCGCAGACCGGTAAGTGGATCGGCAGCGAAGCCGAGGACGCCCAGCACATGCTGCGGGGCATCCGTGATCCACTCGCTGATCGCGATGAGCGAGCGAGCCCCGGTCAGCACCGCCGAGACGGCTGCGCACAGCAACGCGAGGGCCGGATACCGCAGTCCTCGCGCATCGCGGGGATCGGCGACCAGGATCAGGAAACGCCGCAGGTCAGCGACATCGCTTGAGGTGAGGGGATCAGTCGGGGAACCCAGTTTCTCCAGTGCGGAAGGGATGGGCGATGATGTTCGGGCAGGCACGGTCTCGCTCGGTTCTCATGGGTCTCGACAACCACATGATCACCAGCACCGTGCCTGCTCTGCTCTCCCGGGCCCCTTGCCCCACAACGGACATGACGCCACGTCACTCACGAGACCGGCGAACCGGACCAATCCCAATCACGCAATGCCCCTGGGCTGGCTGCATGGGTTGATCTTGGCGAGGTAGTCGGCGAGGGATTTGAGGATCTCGTCGGCGGTCTTGGTCCAGGTAAACGGTCTGGGCTCCTGGTTCCAGGTGTCGACCCAGGCCTTGATGTCGTCCTCGAGGGCCTTCACGGAGGTGTGGACGCCTCGCCGGATCAGCTTGTCCGTCAGCAGGCCAGCGCTCGACCTGGTTGATCCAGGACGACGAAGACCTTCACCGACCTGCGCCTGTGCGCCCCGCGATCGTCGACCACCTCACCTTCCACGGCACCATCATCGAATCCGGCCCCGGCTCCTACCTACTCAACCCACTCGGATCCCGGCGTTCGGGCCGTGAACTCCCAACAGTCGCGAGCGGGCTCGTTGAGTTGCGAACGTTCCGAGTGAGTATGCGGTGACATGATCTGGCGCCGCGACAGAAATCCGTCACGGCGTCAGATCTACTTCGTGTCGTCGCTCAGTGGAGGGCGATCGCCGTCCACGAAATCGGTGGCAGCTCGATGGTGAGCACGCCGTCGACGAGTGTCACACTCGTGTTTGCGGACGGGGTCACCCGGTGCTGCTCGGCGAGCGTGTTCTTCGCGTATACGTCGGCGTCGGCGAGCGTGACCGCCTCGACGATGCGCGACGAGCCGAGGCTGCGCACGTCGATCGTGACCTGCGCGGCCTCCCTCAGGTCGCGGTTGACGAGGAAGACTGCGGCCCGGTCCTCGTCGACGGTCGCGACGGCGTCGATGACGGATGCCTCGCCGTGGCGCGCCGTTTTGTACGTCGGCGTCTCGATCACGGGCCGGATCACCTCGCCGGAAGCGAGCCGGCTCGTGATCGAGAACGGGTAGAAGGTCGTCTGCCGCCAGGCCGGGCCGCCGGGCTCGGTCATGATCGGGGCGATCACGTTGACGAGCTGCGCGAGGGATGCCGAGGTGACGCGGTCGCTGCGCTTGAGGAGCGTCATCAGCAGGTTGCCGACGACGACGGCATCCGCCACCGTGTACATGTCCTCGAGCTGCCGAGGGGCGTAGCGCCACTTGTCGTTGACCTCCTCGGACTCCTGGTGCTCCTTGAGGTACCAGACGTTCCACTCGTCGAAGGAGACGTTGATCTTCTTGTTTGAGCGTTTCTTGTACCCCACGTGGTCGGCGGTCGCGACGACGGTGTCGATGAAGTAGTCCATGTCGATCGCCGAGGCGAGGAAGGAGCCGAGGTCGCCGTCGTGCTCCTGGTAGTAGGCGTGGCACGAGACGTAATCGACATAGTCGTAGCTGTGCTCGAGCACCGTGCGCTCCCAGTCGCCGAATGTCGGCATGCCGGACCCGGAGGAGCCGCAGACGACGAGTTCGAGGTCCTTGTCGGCCATCTTCATCGCGGCGGCGGTGCGGGCGGCGATCTTGCCGTAGTCGTCCGCCGTCATGAAGCCCGTCTGCCACGGTCCGTCCATCTCGTTGCCGAGGCACCACATGCGCACGTTGTGCGGGTCCGGCGTGCCGTTGGCGATGCGCAAGTCCGACAGCGCCGTGCCAGACGGGTGGTTGGCGTACTCGAGTAGGTCCAGGGCAGGCAGGATGCCTCGCGTGGCGACGTTGACCGCCAGCATCAGCTCGGACTCGGTGAGCTTGAGCCACTTGGCGAACTCGTCGAGGCCGACCTGGTTCGATTCGAGCGAGTGCCAGGCGAGGTCGCGGCGCACCGGGCGCTTCGCGCGCGGGCCGACCGAGTCCTCCCAGCGGAAGCCGGAGACGAAGTTGCCGCCCGGGTAGCGGATGGTCGTGCTGCCGAGCTCCCTGACGAGTTCGACGACGTCCATGCGGAACCCTTCATCGTTCGCGCTCGGGTGTTCCGGCTCGTAGAGCCCGGTGTACACGCAGCGGCCGAGGTGCTCGACGAACGAGCCGAAGGTGCGGCGTCGGACAGGAGCGATGACGGCCTGCTTGTCGAGCTCGATGTGGGCGCGAGGCAATTCAATGGTCCTTTCTGTGGGATGGCGCGGGGCGCGCCGCGGGCTGAGCGATGCCGCCGATCAGCGGCCTGCCCCTGCCGGACGTACGGCAGGGGCAGGCCTGAGACGGTCCGGTGCAGATACTGGTGCCGGTTTCAGCCCTTCACGGCGCCGGTGAGACCGCCGACGATCTTCTTCTCGAAGATCGCGAAGAAGATCAGTGCGGGGAGCATTGCGAGTGAGGTGAACGCGAGGACTCTCGCGGTGTCCACGGAGTATTGCGAGGAGAAGGCCTGGACGCCGAGCGGCAGGGTGAAGTTCGCCTGCGAGTTGAGGACGTACAGGGGCAGGACGTAGTTGTTCCAGCTGCCGATGAACCCGAGGATGCCGACCGTCACCACACCGGGCAGTGACAGCGGGATCACCATGCGGAAGAAGAATCCGAGTCGGCTTGCACCGTCGATCGCGGCGGCCTCCTCGATCTCGTTCGGAATGGCTCTGAGGAACGGCACCAGGATGATGACGGTCGTCGGCAGGCCGAAGGCGATCTGCGGGACGATCACGCCGAACAGGTTATCGACGAGGCCGAGTTCCTTGATGACGATGTACAGCGGGGTGATCGCGATGACCATCGGAAACATCAGGCCGGCGGCGAACAGGGAATACATCGCGCCCTTGAGCTTGAAGTCGTAGCGCGCGAGCACGAAGCTCACCATCAGGCCGAGGACGACGGTGCCGACGGTGCTCACGAGCGCGACGATGATGGAGTTCGCGAATTCACCCCAGAACGTCACCGACTTCAGGACGCTGATGTAGTTGCTGACGACCCAGGGGTGCGGTAGGGCGGCCGGGCTCGTGCTGATCTGCGAGTTGGTGCGGAATCCGCCGAGCACGATGTAGAGCACCGGCGCGATGCAGACCCCGATGAAGAGCAGCGCGATGAAGTAGGTGAAGGGATTCCCCCACTTCTGCGGCTTGTCACGATTGCCGCGACGGCCGATGGGCGCATTCGGCGCCGCGGCGGAGGAAAACCAGGAGTTGCCCGTTGTCGCGCTCATCAGATGGCTCCTTCGGTGACGGCACCCTGGAGGTCGCGGCGCAGGACGAAGCGCTGGTAGATCAGCGCGACGACGAGCGAGATCAGGAACATGACGACCGCGATGGCGCTGCCGTAGCCGTAGTTGCCCGCGTTGCGGCCCTGGGCGACCATGTAGATCGCCATGGTCGAGGTGCCCGCGGTGCCCGCGACGTATGGACCCCAGATGATGTAGACGAGGTCGAACAACTGCAGCGAGCCGATGATCGACAGGAACGCCCAGATGCGGATCGTCGGCCCCAGCAGGGGCAGCGTGATGCGGCGCTGGATCTGCCAGTAGGAGGCGCCGTCGATCTGAGCGGCCTCGAAGAGCTCCTCGGGGATCGACTGCAGGCCGGCGAGCATCAGAATCACCGCGAAGCCGATGTACTTCCACGAGATGATGCCCATCAGCGTCCAGATGGCCAGCTTCGGGTTGGAGAGCCACTCAGCCTGCAGGAAGCCCAGGCCCATGTGCTGCAGCAGGTCGTTGACGGCGCCGCTGCTCTGGAGCATCAGGCTCCAGCCGGTGCCGACGATGACCTCGGAGATGACGTACGGGACGAAGATCAGGACGCGGATGATCGAGCGACCGCGGATCTTCTGGTTGAGCAGGAGCGCGAGGATGATCGCCAGCGGGCCCTGGATGACCAGTGAGAGCACCAGGATCAGGCCGTTGTGCCACAGAACTTGCTGGAACGCGGGGTCGGTGAGGATCAGCTTGTAGTTGTTAAGGCCGACCCAGTCGGTGGGCGCTCCGTAGCCGTGCCACCGGTAGAAGCCGTAGAACGCAGCGAGCGCCACCGGGAAGATCACGAAGGCCAAGAACATAATGATCGCGGGTCCGGACAGGACCGCGATCTCGAGTCGCATCTTGGCACGGCTGCGGCGGCGCGCAGCCGCTCGCAGCGAAGCCGGGGACGCGGACTCGGCCGCGCCCCCGACTCCAGGCGTGCCCTGCGACTGGCGGCCGGTGGCCGTGTCAGTACCCAGGGTGTT
Organism: Streptomyces sp. NBC_00154; assembly: GCF_026342835.1. Taxonomy (GTDB): domain Bacteria; phylum Actinomycetota; class Actinomycetes; order Streptomycetales; family Streptomycetaceae; genus Streptomyces. The sequence continues at coordinate 1,138,049 of NZ_JAPEMI010000002.1, read as the reverse complement.
GCTCATCGTCTGCTTACTCAGCCCTTCGCGGCGGCAGCGTTGGTGTCCTTGGCGATGTCGGCAGCGGTGCCCTTGCCGGCCAGCAGGTTCACGACGGCGGTGTTCATGGCGTTGCCGACGTTCTGGCCGTACTCGGTGTCAAGGAACATCATGGAGTAGGCCGCCTTGTTGAAGGCTTGCAGTGCCGAGACGTTGAAGGGGTCGGTGACGACCTCCTGGGCGTCCTTGTTCACCGGGATCGTGAAGAAGGCCTTGGAGTAGGCCTCCTGCTGGTCCTCGGTCACAAGCCACTCGAGGAAGTCAAGGGCCTCCTTCGGTGCGTTCTTTGACAGCGAGTATCCGTCGAGACCACCCATGATGGCGGTCGGGTCGCCCTGGCCACCGGCCACGGCAGGGAAGGGGAACCAGCCCAGGTCGGGAAGCGGCTTCTGGTTCTTGGTCAAGCCGGCGATCACACCGGGGTTCCAGTTGCCCATGAGCTCCATGGCCGCCTTGTGGTTCGCGAGCATGCCCGCCGACGACCCGGCGCCCTGCTGCGACGAGGTCGTCAGGAAACCCTTCTGGAAGGGGTCGACCTTCAGGAACGAAGCCAGGTCGTCGCCGGCCTTGGTCCAGCACGGATCGGTGAACTCGAGCGACTTGGCAGTCTTCTTCATGGTGTCCTGGCTGCACGCGCGCAGGGCGAAGTTGTAGTACCAGTGCGCAGCCGGCCAGGCGTCCTTGGCACCGACCGCGATCGGCGCGACCTTGATCGCCTTCAGCTTCGCGACATCGGCCTCGAGCTCGTCCATCGTCGTCGGCGTCGAGGTGATGCCAGCCCGCTGGAACAGGTCCTTGCTGTAGTAGATGCCCTCGGGCTGGGTGTCGAGCGGCATCGCGTAGACCTTGCCGTCGATCGAATAGCCCGCGACACCTGCCGCGCCTGCATTTGCCTTGTCGGTGTCGGTGAGGTTCAGCGCCTGGAGCTGGCCGGCGTTGACCATGGCCTGCATCTTGCCGCCACCGCGCTGCAGGAAGATGTCCGGGGCGGAGTTCGAGTTGAGCGCGGTCTGCAGCTTGCCGTCGAGGTCCTCGTTCTGGACCGCCTGGATCTTGACCGTGACGTTCGGGTGCAGCGAGTGGTATGCCTTCGCCGCCGTCTTCCAGTACTCCGCACCGGGCCCGGGCTGCGCGTTCTCCCAGACGGTCAACGTGACCTTGCCATCGGACGAACCGCTGCTGCCGTTGCCGTCGCTGCCGCCGGCGCAGCCGGTGGCAACGAGTGCGATGCCCAAGCCGATCGCGACAGCCGTCGCGCTGCGTGTTTTCCTCGTCATCGTGGAAGTCCCTGATCTATCGTAATTGACACAATTGGTGCGAAGTGGCAGGACGGCCGTGGCAACAGTGAGGGTCGGGCACGTACGCGAAGTAGTGACGATCACTGCAACCCTGCTTTCCGGCTCCGGGCATGCGCGTGTGGACGTGCCAGGTGGACGGGTGTGACCGTATGGAGTCGTGTCCATTACGGGGAGGTGCCGATCGGTGGAGAGTATGCGCTCGGTGCAGAGCGGCAGTCAATGAATCATTTCCGAAAGTTCACCGAAACTTATGAATGATCGTCAGGGTTGACTACCGAAACATTTCGACGCCCTCCACCGATCGCGCCCGTCCGCTTTCGTCCGCGCTGCGCAATCCCTTGACGTCTCGTCAGTCGGACCTTACGGTCACGAAAACATTCGCAGATGTGTCGCAACTTTCCGGACGGCCGACCACCAGCCGATCCGTAGCAAACCGGGGCAAAGGGAGAGGAGGAGCCCCGTACCGGTCCAGCGGGGCGTGCTCCGGACCGTCGTGATCTTCGTCAGGCAGTGCTGCGGTACTCAGGGATCAGCCCGCTGAGGACGTCGTGGCGATGGACGCGCTGCGCGGGTAAGGGAATGACGTCCGGGTCGTCGGCAAGGGCCCGGTGCCGCCTTCCGGTTTCTTTGCACCGACCGCACACTGACGTGGCCTTCTACCGTCTGCGCGCCCGCGGCCAGGCACCCCGAATGATCAAACTGCCCAATGGCGAACTCCGCTGCCGCCGAACGGATTTGGATGCCTGGTGGGCTGCGTGCAAGAGCGCTTCTGAAATTTGACGATGAGTTACAACCTCCGATTCCGCGACACGCGCCAGCGCCCTGGTCGGCTGAGCCGGTTCCAAGTTGGGAACGAACGTCAGGAAAACACGCGCCGTACTCTGGCCGACGCCTTTGGCGCGATCGCGCCTGCGCTGGTCCAACCCAGCGCGTCATACCTCGAGCCGCGGGTACTGAGACGTGCCCTGTATTCGTGGGCGTTCAACAAGAACGCGTGGGACCAAGAACCAGTCGAAGAGTGGCAGAAGGATTTGGACTGGATCACTGGAACTCCCTGCCCGTGAGTGCGCTTGCGGAAGCCGACGTGTTGCGACGAGCGGCTTGATGCGCTGGGTCGCAAGTTGGACGGCAAGGCCGCTGCGGCAATAACGGCACGGCGGAAGCGGGCTGCACTCAGCGAAGTGCTCAACACGGCAGTTGAAAAAGGGTACTTCGCGGAGAACCCTCTCAACGGGATCAGGTGAAACACCCCGGCAGTCAACGAGGAGGTGGACCCGGCGGCGGTCCCCAATCCGGCTCAGGCGGCCCGGCTTCTCACAGGACCTGGACATCAACCACCCGCGCGCTGCACGCTGCCTGCCGGGTCTCGGTGAACTCTCCGCCGTCACCGAGAGCCGGCGCGGCCACTTCACAGTCCAGGTCGCGGTCGCGGTGCCCCGGTACCGGCCACCCTGCCCTGGGACGGCTGGCCTGTCGCGGCGGTTCTTTCGTGAAGTGCTTATAGACAGTCCGGCACCTGTCCCTGCGTACCGCCCGCTGGCGTCGTCGATCTCTGGGAACGGTGTGTCGATGGGTTCCGGCGTCAGTTGGTGATCACTCGGCTCGTGATTGTCGAGCAGAAGTGACACCGCTGCGCGTGGGGTGCGGCGAAGAAAAGGGAAGGCGGGAACCGATGGGGCGTTGGCAGGATGCCCGGATTCACGGGTACTACCTGCGTTTTCCTGCCGACCTTCCAAGCGCGGAAAGGCGTGTGGTGCTGCGCCTGCAGGTCCGCCGGTTCGTCTGCGCGGACACCTCCTGCGGACGGCAGACCTTCGTTGAGCAGATCCCCGGACTGACCCGCCGTCACGGTCAGCGGACTGAGCCACTGCGTTCGGCCTTGGCCAAGGTGGGTCTCGCCTTTGGCTGGCCGCGCCGGCGCCCGCCTTGCGGTCTTCGGTATCTCCGTCAGCCGCAGCACGGTACTTCGGCTGGTCATGCGATGCCTGACCCTCAACCGTCGGCCCCGCGAGCGGTGGGCATCGACGAGTACGCGATGCGCAAGGGCCGTGTCTACGGGATTGTGCTGGTCGACGTCGAAACCGGCAGAGCGGTGGATCCGCTGCAGATCTCTTCCAAGGGCAGTGGCAAAACCGCAGGACGAAGCTCGACAACTTCAAGCCGTACTTGCACGAGCGGTGGGCCGAGGGCTGCACGAACGCCTGGACCCTCTGGAAGGAGATCCAGACCCACGAATACTCAGATGGATACGGGGCCGTCCGTGCATACCTTCGTCCCTTCCGGGACGCAGTGCCTGGGGGTCGACCGCCATCTCCCAGGACTGTTGCCGGGTGGATCCTGACCCATCCCGACGCGCTTCCGGAGAACGAGCGAATCAAGCTCAAGTCCGTTCTGACCCACTGCCCCGAACTGGACGCCCTCGCCGGGCACGTCCGCTTCTTCGGGCAGATGATCACCCAGCTCCAGGGAGAACGGCTCCCCGAGTGGATAGAGGCGGTCCGAGCCGACGACCTGCCCAGTCTGCACACCTTTACCAACGGCCTCGCACGCGACCTCGCAGCCGTCACGGCCGGCCTGACCCTTCCCTGGAGCTCAGGCGTCGTGGAAGGCCACGTCAACCGCATCAAAATGATCAAGCGGCAGATGTATGGACGCGCTGGCTTCAAGCTCCTGCGCAAGCGGGTACTGCTTGCCTCGTGACCTCACCGTCGGTGGCCAGTGCGAGGATTCCCGGACGGCCACGCGAGGAGATCATATGGGCACCTGGGACATCGGCCCCTTCGACAACGACACCGCCGCCGACTTCGCCGGCGACCTGGACGAGGCAGCCGTGGAAGAACGCGAGTCCATGATCCGCAGCGTACTCAAACGCGCCGCCGACCCTGCGGACTACTTGGACGCCCCCGACGCCGAGCGAGCCGTGGCCGCGGCAGCCCTGGTCGTGGCACAGCACCCCTACGGCGAGCCGACGTGTTCGATCTACGGTCCATCCGAGCCGCTACCGGAGTTCCCCGCAGACCTCCGAACGCTCGCCGTCGACACACTGGACCACGTGGTCGCCGAGCTGTCTGAACTCGCCGAGCTGTGGGGCGAAGCCTCAGACGGCCCGAAATGGCGCCAGGACATCACCCGCCTCCGCGATGTCCTTAACCCTCCGATCCCGCCACAAGAGGAAACCCTCTTCGAGATCTAACCGGTGACCGACAGTCACGGACCACAGAACTTGAGCCAGAACCTGAGTTCGAGCAGCACTGTCGGTCCAGGGTCTGTCCGGCGGATCTTGCCGGGCCCGCGCGCCAGAAACGGCTGGAATCTCCCCCAGGGGGAGGTCCTACCGTCCTGACCGACCGCACAGGCGATGCTTCGAAAGAGGTCTGTCATGACGACGTTTCTGCTGGTCCCGGGGCTTTTCATGGGTGGCTGGGCCTGGGAGGCGGTGGCCGCCGAGCTGACCGCGCAAGGGCACCGGACGCTGCCGGTCACCTTGCCCGGTATGGCCGAGCGGGCGGGGGCGGACCTCGCCGGCGTCGGGCTGGGCGAGCACACCGACGCCGTGGCGGCGCTGCTCGACACGGAGGGCCCGGGGATTGTGCTGGTGGCGCACAGCTACGGCATCTTCCCCGCCCTCGCGGCGGCCGACCGGCGCCCCGGACAGGTCGCCCGGGTGGTGTTCGTGGACACCGGCTTCCCGGAGCCGGGTGAGTCGGTGGTGGCGCAGATGCCGCAGCTCGGCCTGCTGGACCGCGTCCTCGGCGGCGTCATCCCGGTGCCCGAGGAGATCCCGGCGGTGCACGCCGTCCCGCCGGCGGAGCTGGAGCGCTACCACCGCCTGGCCACCCCGCACCCGGTCCGGACCGTCACCGAGCCGATCCAGCTGACCGGTGCCTGGCTCAAGCTCCCGACCACCGGGGTGTTCTGCCTCGCGAACGGCCTCAGCCTGGAGTTCGCCCGCACGCTGCACGGCACCGGCCTGCCGCGGTTCGCCAAGCTCGCCGAGCCCGGAGTCACCTTCTTCGAACTGGCCACCGGCCACTACCCGATGCTCTCCACCCCGGTGGAGCTGGCCGACATCCTGGTGCGCGCGGCGGCCGGCGAGGGCGTCGGCCTGTACGCAGGCTGACCGTCCGTCGGCTAGGGGCCGATGAGCGTCATGGTCACCCATCAGCCGGGGCCAGTGCTCGACGTGATGGCCGGTTGACGCGCCGGCTCGGGGCCACGGTCGTGCTTCAGGAGGGTGTCGCCTTGATCCTTGATGGCGGACGGTTGGACAACCTGCCGGAGGATCTTCGAATGGCTGCGGAGGTCATCGACTTCTCCGGTGCTGCGATCCAGGCAACGATCGACCGCGTCTGAGCAGGGCCCCGGTCAGTTCCTGAGCCAGAGGCGGATCGCGGCTGAGGGCTGTCCCGTGGAGGACGAAGGGGCGCTTGATGCCCCTATGGATGTCATAGCATGCGCCGTTTCTACGGCCTCCGGGTACCGGACGCGCCGTCGCCGTGATCTCCGGCGGCAACCTCGACCGGCTATGCGGCGAGTGTCGCCAGCGTCTGCTCGGGTGCGGTGAGGATCGAGAAGTGCCCTTGGCCGGCAATGCCGGTGAGTTAGCGCGTCGGTGCAGGTCAGGTGGGGTGCTTGGTGACTTTGAGTGTGTAGCGGACGTTACTGGGAGTGCGGGTCTGGTCCCGTTTTCTGACCTCGAAGGTGTTCTTGGACGGCTTCTTGATGCGCTGGCACTGCCGGTTGCGCCGGGGCGGCAGGAGGGCGGCCAAGAGCTCTGTGGTGGCTTCGCGGCGGGCGGCGGCCAGTGTGGTGACGTCGGCTGCGGCCTGGGCGGCGACGGCCAGCCGGGCGAGCTGCACCGTGACGGTGAAGGAGATCCGGTCAGGATCGGTCCCGCCGTGTTCTGCCGCGCGCGTCTGCAGTGCGCATAGTGCCTGGTAGACGGTGAGAAGGGCGTAGATCTCCTGGTAGATCAGCTCGGGCGCCTTGGAGCGCAGGATGAATCCGGCGCCGCGCAGGCGGTTCTTCAGTTCCGCGAATCCGTTTTCGATCTCCCACCGCTGGTGATATGCCCTCGCCAGCTGGTGGGCCGGGGCGAGGCGGTGGTCCAGCAGGCTGGTGACCAGCCGGAACGTCTCGGTGCGGGGTGGGCCGGCCTGTGGGTGGATGGTCACGGTGTACTCGATGATCCGTACCAGGTGTCCCCGGGGCGGCTCGGTCAGGGTGCGTCCGGCCGCGCGGGCCTGACCGTGGCGGATGTTCTCCGCGGGCGTGCGCATGATGGACAGGTAGGACCCGTCGGACAGCACCCGCAGCGGCACGAAGACCAGGTTCTTCTTGATCCGCCAGGCCAGGTGGGCGCCGGTGGCGCGGGCCAGGCCCCACAGCTGGTATCCGGCGAAGTTGCGGTCGGCCAGCAGCAGCATGTCCCCTCGCAGGGAGGCCAGCAGCCGGCGGGCGAGCTTGTGCTCGCTGAACCTGGCCACGGCGTCGAAGGCCGCGTCGACCAGGGCGTGGGTGCCGCATTCGGTCAGGGCCATCAGGCGGACCTGTGGGTGTCCGCTCTGGTTGACACCACCCTTGCCGGTGAAACCGAACTCAGCAGCGTTTGCCGGGGTGTCGGGGACATCCAGCGCGGTGCCGTCCCAGGCGACCAGCCGCAGCCCGAAGGCGAACGCGCCCGGAGTGACGGTCGTGGCCAGCGTGCCGCACCGCCGCTCGAACAGCGCCTGCAGCGGCTTGTCGCCCAGCCGCTGCCGGGCCCGTGTCAGGGCCGAGCTGGTGGGCAAGCGCTGCACACACAGGCCTGGCAGATGCCGCAGCTTCTCCGTCAACGTGCGCAGGACCGACCGGTATCCCGGCGGCCCGGCACTGTCGGAGCTGCTGAACAGGCACAACGCCAGGATGAAGTAGACCACCGCCCGGGCGGGCAACAGCCGGCGGCGACGCTCGCCGCAGCCGGTCAACTCCACGACCTCGTCAACCAGTTCAGGGCTGATCTCCTCGGTCAACACGCCGAGACGGACGTGCTCGCCAAAGCGCCGGTCCGTGGGGGTCACCAGCCTGTTCAACGGGGCCTGGCTGCCCTCGGTGATGGCAGACGACATGCGGACGATGGCACACTGAGTACCCAACGGAGTTCCCTCGCGGACAGTCGGATCTTGGTCGATCTTCTGTCCTACCGGGAACTCCGTTGCCGTGTCCCGGCCTCCGCCGACACGTCACCAGAAGTGACGGATCACGCAACGTCACCAGGGGATATTCCCAACCAAACCCCGCACTATCAAGTGCCTGACCTGCACCGACGCGCTAACTCACCGGCATTGCCTTGGCCGGGATGGATGTGAACGCGTGCGCCCGGTATCGCCGCGGCGAAGCGGCGGGCGTGCGGGAGCGGGACGGTGGTGTCGGCGTCCCCCTGGTGGATCGACGTGGGCACCGTGATCGACTCGAGGTCGAAACCCCAGGGTCGGGTCAGCAGCGCAGATCCTGCCCGACTCCCCAGCTGCCGCGCTGGAACGCTCGCAGGTAGTTGGTCAGGAAGGCCGCGCGCGCGTCCGACTGGGCGAGGGCACGCCGGTCGATGGCGGGCATCTCGCTGGTCGCCAGGCGAATGAACAGCCCTGGTGCCCGGCGCGCCAGCGTGGCCAGGCGGCCCAGAAACCAGCCACCGAACGCCGGAGCGTGCCGGGCGACCTGCAAGGACGCGCGCTGCCCGGCTGCCATCCCGCGGGTGGGCCAGGCAGGCGGGCCAAGGGGCGCGATGAGCAGCAGGCTGCGGACGCGGTCAGGCAGCTCCGACGCGCATGCGGCCGCGAACGCTCCGCCGCCCGAGACGCCGAGCAGCGCCACCGAGCCGACGCCCAACGCGTCCAGGACCACGGTGGCTTCCGCAGCCCAGTCCACGACCCGCGGCAGGCAACGGGCCTCGGTGCCGCCGATGCCGGGGCGATCCGGGGCGATGAGGCGCAGTCCGAGCGCGTGGGCCGCGCCCGCGAAGTCGTACGCGGCCAGCCGCGAGTCGGCCAACCCGTGGCAGAACAGCACCGCAGGCGCGTGCGGCTCCCCCACCACCTCGACCGCGATCACCCCGCCATCGGCTCGACGCACTTCCACCCTCATATCGTACGTCTCCCGGGACCTTGATCTGAGAGCTGCCTGAGCGGCATTCCAGAGGTTCTGCCGGCAGCCGGCTGGGAGCCAGGGGCTAGTCCGGGGGCTGCGGCGGCTCGGGCGTTCTTCCTCCTGATCGGGGCGGATGGGCACAGACGCCACCTGGCGGTAGCTATACGAGAACGGGGCCTTGACCGAGGCTGGCATCCACTCGTGATTCCCCGCGCCGTGACACTGATACTCATCCTGCACGCCGGTCATGCCCGCGCAGTGCCGATACGCACAGTGAAGCGCCCGCTTCGGCGCTGACTTCTACCTCGGACACCAGGGGAGGCTGCCAACCACGGGCGCCTCCTGTCGTCAGGGTGCGGCGCGCGCGACGCCGCCGCCGGGACGCTGGGCGTCGCCCTCATCGCCCGTCAGCTGCGCGAACTCGTCCGCGGTGACATGTGCCTGATACGCCACGACACGCTCTCTGTCGCTCTCCACTGGGACGCGCGCAGCGCGCCCGGCCGCTTACGCGGCATGAGCCTATCGGTTAATGGTCATGCCGGCATGCTTCCATGATCCATGGCGCACGTCGACCAACCTCCCCAACCGGGCGGCGGGCGCGAGAGGTTACTTGACCGCCAGGCGCTGATTCTCGGATCTCCTGACGTAGGTGGGGTGTTGAGGTCAGGCTGGCTCTATGGGCCGTGGGGATCTGACGAGTGGGATCGACTGGAGTCGTTTCTGCCTCGTGGCGGTGCGCGTGGGGGTCCGTGGAGTGATCACCGGAGGGTGATTAACGGGGTGCTGTATCGGGTGCGGACGGGTGTGCAGTCGCAGGATCTGCCGGAACGGTTCGGCCGTGGGAGACGGTCTACAAACCTCATCGTCACTGGTCAGCGGACGAGACATGGGCGATGCTGCTGTCCCGTATCCAGGCTGCCGAGGACTCTGAGGGGCGGATCGACTGGGACGTGTCGGGGGACTCCACCGCGGTGCGGGCCCATCAGCATGCCGCCGGCGCGAGGAAAGCACCGCCTGCCGCAGCTCCTCAAAAGGGGGCCGGCAGACGGAAGCCTTCGCGGCGTGTGCCCCGCCATGTTGCCGCCAGCCAGGCACAATGACGAACACCACGAGAAGGACGACAGCGATCGCCGTGGAGCCCTTCACCCGTCGAGGCGCCCCTCGCCGTCGTCATGGCCTCTGTACAGAGAACTCGTTACCGTCGGGGTCGAGCATTAGCACTCGGCCGCCGTCTCGCTCACCGATGTCGGAGTGCGTCGCGCCGAGCGAGATCAGGCGGTCGACCTCCGCCTCCCAGTCGGCGTCGGCGGGGAGCGCCAGCTCGAAGTACAGCCTGTTCGTGCCCGTCTTCGGTGCCACCGGAGGACCACCCCACGTGATCTTCGTACCGCCGTTCGGCGATTGGATCGCGGTCTCCTGGTCCTGGTCCCAGACCAGCGGCCACCGTAGCGCCTCGCTCCAGAAGTAACCGACCTCCTGCGTACCGTCGCAGGCCAGCGCTCCGATGAAGCCGGTGTCGGCGAGGAACTTGTTGCCCGCCTCGATTACGCAGAACTCGTTGCCGTCTGGATCGGCGAGCACCACATGCCCCTCTTCCGGGAGTTGGCCCACGTCGATGTGGTTTCCACCGAATTCCAGCGCCCTGGCCACCGTCTGCTGCTGATCCTCCGGCGAGGTGCTCGTCAGGTCGAAGTGCGCCCGGTTCTGGCCAATCTTCGGCTCCTGGCTCGGCAGGAAACGGATGCGGAACCCGGCGGTATCAGGGGGCAGGATCGCGACGTCGTCGTCCGGACCGTCGGCCGACTCCCAGCCCAAGACCCCGGCCCAGAACCGCGCTAGGCCCGACGGCCGGGTCGCATTGAAGCAGATCGCGAACAGTTGACTGGTCATACCCCGTGCATCTCCGATCCACTGACGGTCGATACGGCGCCTCGCACTGGCCATCCCCGCGAGCGCAGCCTAGGGGTGGCCGTGCGGCACGCGCATCCGAGTTTCCGTCGCCGGGGAGCCCGGTCCCCCACAAGATGACGATCGTGCAGAACGGCACCGTCGTCCCCGGCACCGGCTGAGCCAACCCGTCACGCCGGGGCCGCAGCCGATTCACCCTCGGGGGTGCTCGGCGCGGGCACGGTGGCGGCGCGGGCGGGCAGGTCCAGGTCGAGGCGTCTAGTGGTCAGGCCGAAGTTCTGTCTGGCCATCAGGTGGTCTCACGCGCGTGTCTCGCTCGCTCGATGTGCGGCGGAGCACCAGGGCAGCGGCGTCGTCGTTGAGCTCATCGCAGGCGTAGGCCAGCAGGTCGGCGCCGAGGCGGTCGACCGGCTCGTCCGGAGCTGCGGTTGCGAAGGTCCCGATGTGTTCGGCAACGGAGTAGAAGACGTCGTCGCGATTGCGGGCTTCGCTCACGCCGTCGGTGTAGAGCACCAGGCTATCCCCCGCACCGAACGGGGCCATGTCGACGTGATACTCATCGTGGAGCAGCGCGGCGAGGTTGAACGGCGGAGAGGGCGCGGTGGCTTCCAGTTCCCGGACTGTGCCGCCGCTCAGCAGCAGTGGTGGCGGATGACCGCAGCTGAGGAGGCGAAGGACCGTGCCGTTCTCGGGCATCTCCGCGAGCAATCCGGTGGCGAAGCACTCCTCGACATCGCTGGCCTGGGCAGCGTACCGCCGGATACTCGTCTCAAGGCGGGCGGCCAGGGCGGGGAGACCGGGCGCGTCATGGGCCGCTTCGCGAAAGGCGCCCATCATGACGGCCGCCGCCTCCACCGCGGGCAGGCCCTTGCCGCGTACGTCGCCGATCATGATCCGGACTCCGTACGGGGTGCGCTGGGCCTCGTAGAAGTCGCCGCCGATGCGGGCCTCCGCGGCCGCAGCCAGTTACATGGTTGCCATGCGTGTGGATCCCAGGCGGGACGGCAGTGGGCGCACCAGTGCGCGCTGCGCGGCCTCGGCGACCGAGCGCAGGTCGGCCATGATGTGCTCCCACTCCTGGCGCACATGGCTGGCGTATACGGCTGCCACCGTCACCAACACGATCATCCCCAGCGTCAGCCATGCCCTCGACATGCCCAAGTTCCCCTTGTCGGCAGCCAGCGCGATGTTTACGGCAAAGGCGAACGCCCCGATCACGCCGGTGCCGACAGGGCTCCAACTCGCGGCCGCCAGGGCCGGAGCCCCCTCCAGGAACCGATTGAACGGCCAATTCGCCGGGGTGACCTGATCGAAGATCACGGCTAGGGCAATCAGCGCCAGCGGCGCCATGCGCACCACGAGGTAGCCGAGACCTTGGGCAGGGCGGCGGGCCGCCCCGAGTTGGTCGTCCGCTGGGAGCGACGTGGGTATGGACGTTTCACGCGATCCTGATGGTTGCTTGGCGCATGGCCTTGCGCCCATGGGCCATGGAACGGACAGCACCGGACAATGCCGACACGACACATCTCGCCCGTCCGGAGTCCAGGCCGTCGACGCATCACCTGATCTTGAAGGGCCGGAGTCACAGGCTGGGCCGAGGACCAGTCCGCCCGCCCTGGGTGCCGTTACCGCCCTTCGGCGCGGGCCCTCAAGAGGGCAAGGATGCCAGTGCTGGTCACATCTTCAGGGCGACGCTCTGCTGTGCTACTTCGTGGCGGGTTGTTCGCGGTCCAGACGCGTACGTCAGGGCCTGTCCCGCCCACGGGCGGGGATGTCAGCAGTCTGCGGCACTGCTAGTGTCCACTCGATTCCGTCTGTCGTCCGGGCACCCTCGGATCACGGGTGGAACGCGACGGAGCGCGCACGATGACTGCCGAGGACCAGACCGCGGCGCACACGACAACAACGGCTGCCGACCAGGCCGGGGGCGGCTCGACCGGGTCGGCGCGGCCCAGCAGGGCGGGAAGCGCCGGACGGTGGCCGGCGACAGCCGTCTTCTTTCTCAACGGACTCACGCTGTCGACGTACATCGTCCGGCTCGGATCGTTGAAGGGCAAGCATCATCTGAGCGACGGCCAACTCGGGCTCATCGGCATGGCGTTCGCCGTGGCGGCCCTCGCTTGCATGCAGGGAGTGGGACCGCTGACGGCCCGGGTCGGCACGCGGCCGGTGCTGCGCATCTCACTCCTTGTCATGCCCGTGCTGCTGGCGCTGGTCGGCCTGGTCAAAGGAGCCGTCGAACTCGTAGTGGTCGTCACAGCACTCGGTGCCGTGCACGGCACCACCGACGCAGTCATGAACACCCATGCCGTCGCGATCGAGCGGCGCCTCGGACGCCCCGTCCTCAACGGGTGCCACGCCGCCTGGAGCGTCAGCGCTGTCGTGGCCTCACTCGCCACGGCCGTCCTGGCACGTGCGGGTATCTCGTTCGCCACGCACCTCGTGGCAGCCGCAGCCGTTCTCGTGGCCGGCGCCCTGCTGTTGTGGCCACTCCTGGTCGAGACCGGCACGAGAGAGAGCGCCCGCGCGTCCTCGCCCGCGCCGCGCCATCTGGGCCTGCGCGGCGGCTGGAGCCGCCAACTCGTGGCACTCGGCCTCACCGGCACGGCGCTGATGGTCTGCGAGGGTGCCGCCCTCGGCTGGAGCGCGATCTTCCTGCACGACTCCCGGGGCGCGTCGCTCGCTCTCGCGGCCACGGCGGTGACCGCGTACACCGGAGCTCAGGCGGCCGGCCGGGTGATCGGCGACCGCCTGACCCTGCGCCACGGCGCCCCGACTCTGTTCCGCGCCGGTGGTCTCGTCGCGGCGTGCGGCCTGGCGATGGCGCTGCTTTCGCCGAACCCGGTCGCAGCCATCGGCGGGTTCGCCGTCACGGGCGCAGGCGCGTCGGTCCTGCTGCCGTTGGCCTACAGCGCGGTCGGGCAGACGAAGACGGGCAGCCCGGAAGCCGCGACGCCGATCTCCCGGTTCACCACCTTCACCTACGCGGGAACCCTCTTCGGCCCTGCCGCGATCGGCTGGGCCGCCGAGCTCGCCGGCCTGACCTGGACACTGGCCGCACTCATCCCCGTGCTGTGCGCTGTCGCACTCCTGAGCCGGCTACCCGGCCACCCGCAGCACTGAGGGCGCACCAGGCCGCCGACACCGACCCCCCGGCCGCAGTGTGTCCTGGCGGCCTCCTGGCGAACCGTAAGGCCCGCCTGGTCGAGCGGCTCATCGCCGCCGTGCCGGAGCGGGGCGAGCCCGTGGTGGTGGAACTCGGTCCGGGCACCGGGCCGGCCACCGAGGCGATCCAACGCAAACTGGCACTGATTCTCGCTCGCCCTTGCACGATCCTCCTGCGTGGCGCGGCCTGCTCAAGGAAGGACACCTGCCGGGGTGCGCACGGCCTGCCGCAGGCGGGCGGCGTCCCGGCTGGGCGGCGCGCCGAACTGGCGGCGATACTCCCGGCTGAACTGTGACGGGTTGTCATAGCCGACGCGGTGTCCGACCCCGGTGACGTCGCCCGGGTGCGTGGCGAGCAGCAGCCGGGCCTCCTGCAGCCGGATCTGCTTCTGGAACTGGATGGGGCTCATCGCGGTCACCGCCTGGAAGTTGCGGTAGAAGGCGGAGACGCTCATGCCGGACATGCGTGCCACCTCGTCGACCCGGAAGGGCTCGGCGTAGTGCTCGCGGATCCAGCGCACGGCCCGGGAGACGTGGCTGAGGCTGCTGTCGGCCAGGCCGAGCTGACGAACCGTCGCACCTTGCTCGCCGGTGATCACACGCCACAGGATCTCGCGCTTGACCAGCGGGGCCAAAACGGCCCGGCCGCGGGGCTCGTCGAGCAGGCGCAGCAGCCGCACCACCGCGTCGAGCAGTGCGGCCGGAGCGTCGCTGACGGCGATCCCCGACGGAGCGCCTCCGCCGGCGCGGGGGATGTCTCCGGGACCGGCCTGCAACAGCAGTTCGGCAACGGCGGACGGTTCCAGTGTGAGACCGAAACCGAGGGCCGGCTGCTCGGGGTCGGCCCGGGCGAACTGCCCCGTGACAGGCAGGTCGACGGATGCGACCAGGTACTGCCCGGGGCCGTACTCGTAGACCCGGTCGCCCAGCGCGAGGCGCTTGGCCCCCTGGGCGATGACCGCGAGCACCGTGCCGGACATGGAGGGCGCCGGTGGATCCGGCCGGTCGACCTTCGAGATGAGGACGCCGTCTATGGCGGTGGTCCAGTCGGGCCGGGCATGCCGGGCCAGCAGTGTGCGGAGCTCTTCGAGGTACATGTGTCCATTGCAGCACTACTCCGCGCTATGACTCTTGCGTACGCGAGGATTGTGCAAGTACGAGCGAGCATCGGTCTAACGTTTCCGCAGGTCAACTCGGTTGAATGGAATCACCTCACTCCATCACCGAGAAAAAAGGTAGCCATGATCGCCAACTACGGCTTCAACGCCACCCTGACCGCCAAGCCCGGAATGGGCGACCAGCTGGTCGACCTGCTACTGACCGGCCTGAACGAGGGCAGCCCCGGCGCCAGCGAACACTGCGTCGTCTACCTCGTCTCCCGTTCCGCGTCCGACCCCGACATCGTCCACGTCACCGAGGGCTGGACCAGCCAGGTGGACCACCACCGGATCTTCGCCGGCGAGGCCGCCCAGGCCATCGTCGCGCAGATCGACGGACTGCTGGTCAAGGAGTCCGAGTACACCGACTACGTCCCGGTCCGCGGCAAGGCCGCCTTCTGACCCGCCGATCGCCCCATACCTCGGCCCCTGCCGCCTCGGCGCCTGCCGAGTCGGCCCTCTCCTCGCCCGACCGTCCGCCACCACCCCACGAAAGGCCGCGACCATGACCACGGCACGACCCACCTTGGACCCCGAACTGCGTGAGCTGCTCGCCGACATGCCCCTCATGTCCCAGCTCAGCCCGGAAGTACTCACGCAACTGCGCCAGCTCCCCTCGACGCCCGTCGAGCCCCTCCTCGCCCACCGGCAGGTCGACCGGCGCGAAGTCACCATGCCCGCCAAGGACGGTGCCCCGATCCCCCTGTCGGTCTTCAGCCCTGCGAACACCGATCGCACCGTCGCCGCACCCTGCGTCTACTGGATGCACGGCGGCGGGATGGTCATGGGTGACCGCTTCTCGCAGATCGACATCCCCCTGGAGTGGCTCGACGAGTTCGGCGCGGTCGTGGTCTCCGTCGACTACCGGCTCGCACCCGAGGCCACCGGTACCACCCTGGTCGACGACTGCTACCAGGGACTGCTCTGGGTCGCCGAACACTCCGCCGAACTGGGCATCGATCCCGCCCGGATCGTCGTCGCGGGCGCCAGCGCGGGCGGCGGCCTCGCGGCCGGTGTCACCCTGCTGGCCCGCGACCTCGGCACGCCTGCGATCGCCGCGCAGATGCTGATCTGCCCCATGCTCGACCACCGCAACACCAGCACCTCCAGCCGCCAGTACTCCGGCGGGCCCGGCGTGTGGACCCGCGAGATGAACGAGTTCGGATGGCGTGCCGTCCTCGGCGACCTCGCCGACCACGAGGTCCCCGAGTACGTCTCACCCGCGCTGGCCGACGACCTCTCCGGCCTGCCGACCACCTACATCGACACCGGCTCCGCCGAAGTCTTCCGCGACGAGGACACCGACTACGCCACCCGCATCTGGGCGGACGGCGGCCAGGCCGAACTCCACGTCTGGGCGGGCGGCTTCCACGGCTTCGACGCCCTGTACCCGCAGGCACGCATCTCGGCCGCAGCCCGCCAGACCCGCACCACCTGGCTCGCCCGGCTCCTGCTGCCGGACTCCGCCGCATAGCGCCACCGGCGCACTCACACAACACACGCACCGCACACCAGGAGGAACACCATGAAGGTCGCCATCGTCACGGGCGCCAGCTCCGGCATCGGACGAAGCGCCGCGATCGAGATCGCGAAAAGCGGAAACGGAGTTATCCTCACCTACGGCACCAACCCACAAGGAGGGCTGGAGACGGCCGCCACCATCGAGAAGGAGGGCGGCACGGCCGTCGCACTCCCGCTGGACGTCAGCGAAGCGGGCACCTTTGTGGCCTTCCGCGACAGGGTGGCTGACGTGCTGCGCGACACCTGGCAGCGCGACACCTTCGACCACCTGGTCAACAACGCAGGTTTCGCGCAGACGTCGTTGATCGAGGACACGACCGAGGAGACGTTCGACAGGCTCATGCGGGTACTGCTCAAGGGCCCGTACTTCCTTACGCAGAAGTTGCTGCCCCTGATGGCGGACGGCGGGGCCATCGTCAATACGAGCAGCAACTCGGCGACGGCGGCGACCGGCCTGGAGCCTGGCTACTCTGCCTACGCCTCGATGAAGGGCGGACTGGACGTGCTGACCCGGTACATGGCCAAGGAATTCAGCACGCGTGGCATCCGCGTCAACGCCGTCTCGCCGGGGTCGACCCGCACTCGGATCGCCGACGACGCCTTCACCCGGTTCCCCGAGGTCGTCCCGGCCCTCGCTGCGAAGACCGCGCTCGGCCGGGTCGGCGAACCCGACGACATCGGCGCGATGATCGCCACACTGGTCTCCGACGAGAGCCGCTGGGTCACCGCTCAGAACATCGAGGTATCGGGCGGCTACAACCTCTAGCAGAAGATCACTGAAAATCTTGGTGCAGGGCGTCTGGCTGTCGGCTGGGCGGTGATGGTGCGGCCCGTCCGGTCGATGTGCGAAGGGCGCCCGGACGGGCTCCGCCCGCCATGATACGGCGCCGGCCACCGAGAGCCGGCGCGGCAGGGCCGCTGACCGGCCCGAATGAGTACGGTGCGGTATTGCGGACGTGGACTGACGGTGGGCAGCCGGGAGGCGGCGCTGACCAGACCGGGAGCAGAGTCGGTGAGCCTGCGAATAAAGCGGTCGGCGGGGCGCCGCTGCGCGGAGCCGGCTGTTTTCAGGTATGCGACCGTGGCAGGGGCCGGGTGGTACGCATCGCCGGAGACCTCCGGGGTGACCATGAACCTTCCGTAGTACCGGGTCCGCTCCCCCGGTACCGCGGCCGCGGCCTCGTCAAGGTGCTGGGGACGTCATGGTCGGCGAACGAGTCCAAGTCTTCGCAGGCGCTGGCTCAGCGGTGTCGGATCGTGCTGGGGTGCGCGGACGGGAAGACGAACCGGCAGGTTGCCGACGAGTTGGGGATCTGGCCGCAGACCGTGGGCAAGTGGCGGCGGCGCTTCCTGGAGCTGCGGATGGAGGGGCTGGTGGACGAGCCGCGGCCCGGCGGTCCGAGGAAGATCACCGATGAGCGGGTCGAAGAGGTAGTCGTTGCCACGCTGGAGCGGTCCCCGAAGGACGCCACCCACTGGTCGAGGGCTTCGATGGCGGCCGAGAGCGGACTGTCGAAGTCCACGGTCGGCCGGATCTGGAAGGCATTCGGCCTCAAGCCGCACCAGGTCGACACGTTCAAGCTGTCCAACGACCCGCAGTTCATCGACAAGGTCCGCGACGTGGTCGGCCTCTACCTCGACCCGCCGGAGCGCGCTCTGGTCCTGTGCGTGGATGAGAAGTCCCAGATCCAGGCACTGGACCGGTCCGCCCCGGTGCTGCCGATGATGCCCGGCATGCCAGAACGCCGCGCCCACGACTACATCCGTCACGGCGTCACCACCCTGTTCGCCGCCCTGGACGTGGCCACCGGCGAGATCATCGGCTCCATCCACCGCCGCCACCGGACCATCGAGTTCAAGAAGTTCCTCACCAAGCTCGACAAAGAGGTCCCCGCCGGCCTGGACACCCACCTGATCTGCGACAACTGTGAGGATCACGGTGTGCCGCAGGGGGCCGGAGCCTGACCCGTGCGACAACTGGCCACAGCTGCCTTGGAGTAGAACTGTCGGCTCCGGCCCCCTGCGGTGCGTACTGCCGCCGGCCCGGTGAACGTGTCCCGATAGGGGCTTTGCCACACAAAGCACCGTCACAGTTCTGACCGCCCACCGGACCGGCGTCAGCCACCAGACCCAGTCCAAGGAGCCTCGTGACCGTCACCAGCATGCCCCAGCCGACGCTGCCCGCGCAGCGAGTCCCGGGCCCGGCCGAGGAGGTGATCCTCGGGGTGGACACCCACAAGGACATCCACGTTGCCGCTGTCATCACCACCCTGGGCACCTCGCTCGCCCACCAGGAGTTCCCGGCCACCGCCGTCGGCTATCGCCAACTGTTGGCCTGGGGGCGGTCGTTCGGCGTCCTGTACCGGGCGGGTGTCGAGTGCACGGGATCCTTCGGGACCGCGCTGACCCGGGTCCTGCGCCGGGAGCACATCGACGTCGTGGAGATCAACCAGCCCGACCGTGCCACCCGGCGCAAACGCGGTAAGACAGACGCCATCGACGCGGACGCGGCTGCCCGCGCGGTGCTGTCCGGACGGGCCACCACCGTGCCGAAGAGCGCGGATGGGCCCGTGGAGGACATGCGGGTCCTGCGGCTTGCCAAGGAATCGGCCGTCAAGGCCCGCACCCAGGCACTGAACCAGCTCAAGGCCGTCCTCATGTCCATCGACCCGGATCTGCGCGAACTACTCACGGGCCTGAGCAATCCCGCGCTGGTCGCCACCTGCGCGGCCCTCGACGTCGATGACCGGGGCGAGGCCGTTTTCACGATGCGCCTGCTCGCCCGCAGAGTCCAGCACCTGTCCGACGAGGTCAAAGAGCTCACCCGGCGCACCACCCGGGCCGTCCGTGCCTGCCGGCCTCAGATGCTGGACCTGGTCGGTGTCGGGCCCGACAGTGCCGCCGTCCTCCTCATCGCCGCAGGTGACAACCCTGACCGGATCACTGACGAGGCATCGTTCGCCGCCCTGTGCGGCGTCAGCCCGGTTGAGCAGTCCTCCGGCAAAACGCAACGCCGACGCCTGAACCGTGGCGGCAACCGCCAAGCCAACGCCGCCCTCTACCGCGTCGTGATGACCCGCATACGCTGGGACGAACGCACCCAGAAGTATCTGGAGCGACGCACCGCCGAGGGCATGTCCAAGCGCGAGATCATCCGGTGTCTGAAGCGGTACGTCGCCCGCGAGCTCTACCGGCACATCCAACCCCTGGCCGCGAGTCAACTCCCTTCTGTGGCTTGACGAAACATAGGGGCTTCTACAGCACCCACAAGTCGCCGGCGGTCAGGAAGTGGCTGGAGGTCCACCCCCGGTTCCACATGCACTTCACCCCCACCTACTCCTCCTGGCTCGACCAGGTCGAGCGGTGGTTCGGACTACTGACGGACAAGCAGATACGGCGCGGCACCCACAAGTCCCTCCACGCGCTGGAGAAGGACATCCGAAACTGGATCACGACCTGGAACGAGAACCCCCGCCCCTTCGCCTGGACAAAGAGTGCCGACGAGATCCTCGAACGCCTCGCTGTCGGCGTACAGGGAAAGGTGCCCAACTACGTACATGCGAATGTGCTCTGCTTCCTTCGCCGACTCGCCCTGCTGGTGAACGGCCGACGTGGGCTGACTCGTCACCGTGATCAACGGGTATGGGACTCGCTGGATATTCAGATGACAGGAGCCGCGTGGTCCTGGCAGCATCGGCCGGTTGCACCAGCCGGACGGATTATCGGAGGACCACCACGTCCATCAACTGGGACCTGATCCCGCGCCTGCTGCCATGGTCCGCCGTTGACCCTGACCTTCACGCCTTCACCTGGAACAGTGATGAGGAGGCACAGGTCACGGCGCTGATTCGCGCCATGGCGAACCGGGACGGCTTCGTCAACCAGGTGACAAACCTCCTGGTCGACCGCTACGACCGGTGGGCCTGCGGATGGCACTGGGCGGTCGGCGAGGGCGGTGGCGGCGGCGTCGTCCAGAGCTGGTGCTGTTCCTCCTGTTCGCTGCGGGACAGCCCCGAGGCCGCGACCGCCAACGTCGTGGCCTCACTCCTGGAGTGGCGCGACTGGCTGGAAGAACTGGCCGAGCGCTTCGCCGAGCTCGCTCCGGCAGCCGATGCGGACGCGGAGGACCGCAGCTGGCACGTCCAGCGAGCAGCAACCCGGCTGGTGACCCTGGTCGTGGACCGGACCTGTACCGAGAGCGGCTGGCACATGCTCTGTGAACGCGTGCTGACGTGGTATCTCTCCTCGGTGGGCCTGGAAGGGGAGGAAGCGGCCGAGGTGGTGAAGGGCGCTATCGGCGGGCGCTTCAAGAGCTGGGCCGAGCCGAGTTCCGTCCTGGTCGACGCCGTCGGTGAGGATCTCGGGTTCGGCGTGACCGGGCATCGACCGTTCCGTGACTACTGACTCCCTTGACTCCCTCGCCGTCTGGTGCACGGTCAGGGATAGGGTCGACTGGGCGTTGGCCGGTGCCGGGACCCAGGTTCCCGTGGCACCGGCCGTCGACGGGCTCACAGGCTGGTTCGACGGTGAGGTCCGGCACCGGTGCCCGCAACGCGCCGACCGGCTGCTGGACGCGAACGCCCTGGCCCGCATCGACGCCGCTCACCGACGCGCCCTCACCCCGGCCCTGCTCGCCGACTGGCAGCGGATTATCCTCGGCAGATCCGAGATCACCTTCCGGGACGGCGATGCCTTCGCCAAAGGCGGCCGTGAGCGCTACGGGCTCACACCATCCACGTGGCCTGACTTCGCCCGCTGCCTGCAGCAGAGCACCGACCCGGCACTTCCCCTGGCAGCCCGCGCAGCCAGGGCGTATCTCGACGTGGCCTTCTTCCATCCCTTCCCGGACGGAAGCGCGCGCTTGGCGCTGCTGACGCTGGCCTATGTCCTGGACCTCGACGGAGTACGGCTGGACCAAGTGGCTCCCTTGCAGACCACTCGCTACGCGGACGACCCGGCCGGCGCCGCAGACCTCACAGCCCTGGTCGCAGTCCTCATCCGCGCATCCCACCGCCGGGCCGCCGCCCCTGCCATGTGCGGTGAAAGGCCGCGGCTGGCACCGGTATCACCGCCGTCCTCGGGTGATCACCGCTCGTCCCAGGGACGTGGCGCCGGAGAGACTCCCCGCACGTGAGCGCGTTCATCTGTACACCGCTGGGCACATTCACCCGTACCCCGACACTCGCCGCATATCTTGATCGAATTCCTGGCGCAGGACACTAGCTAGGCTGGCGCGGTGACTGATGAGCAGAAGCGGGTGCAGCCGTCGGGAGTGTGGGCCACGGCGGTGGGGGTGGCCAGGGTGCGGGCGCTGGAGACCGAGCGGGAGAACGCGCTGTTCCGCGACCCACTGGCACAGGCCTTCGCCACCGCCGGCGGCCTGTGGCCCTCCTCGCCGCCGCTGCCCGATGACGAGGCCGCGCGACGCCGCCGGCTGGCCGTGTCGTTCTCCATCGTCATCAGGACGAAGTTCCTCGACGACCTGTTGCAGCAGGCCTCCGCGTCCGGGGTCCGGCAGGTCGTGCTGCTCGGCGCCGGCATGGACAGCCGGGCCTTCCGGATGGACTGGCCCGAGGGCACCCGGCTGTTCGAGGTCGATACCGCCGCGCCACTGGACTTCAAGGCTTCGGTGCTGCGCCAGGAACGGGCCGTCGCGCGCTGCGAGCGCATCACCGTCGCGGTGGATCTGCGTGAGGACTGGCCAGGCGCGCTGGCCGCCGCAGGGCACGACCCGGCCGTGCCGACCGCGTGGATCGCCGAAGGACTACTGATCTATCTACCCGAGGACGCGGTGGAGCTACTGCTGGCCCGGATCAGCACGCAGTCGGCGGCAGGCAGTCGGATGGGGCTGACATTGGGCTCGCGCGGCGTGATCGAGCGCTTCGGCGCGGACGCCGCGCCGGGATCGGCGGCGTCCATGTGGGTCTCGGAGATGCCCGACGACCCGGTGGGCTGGCTGGTCGGGCACGGCTGGGAGGCCGACAGCCACACCCTGCGCGAGCGCGCTGCCGCCTACGGCCGCCCAATCAGCACCCCGCCGCAGCGCGAGGAGCGGCCCGGCGGACTGATCTCGGCGGTCCGCCGGTAGAGCGCCTCCCGGTTCCCTAGATGCAATACCAGTGATTTAGTGTTTTTCCCGGCGGGTCGGGCTGGTTTTGGTCGGCTTGGTGATCGTGACAGTTGGCTTCTCGGGGCGGGGTGGGTGGCAGTGTTCGGCTCGTTTGAGTTTCCAGTTGGCCATCTTGCGTTTGATCACGCGGGGGTTGGACCGTTGCCGCCTGGGCGGCAGGAGTCGTTCACGGATCTCACGCAGGGCGTGTGCCAGGGCCCGGCCGAGCCGGCAGGGGGGAAAGCGCCGCCTGCCCGGTGACGTGGCGGCGGACGACGTGCAAGGTGCGGGTGAAGGAGATCCGGTCCGGATCCCGTCCTGCCTGTTGTGCGGCCTGGTACATCAGGTCGCGCAGGGCGTGGTGGACCAGCAGGAATGCGAAGATCTCCTGCTCGACGCCGGCCGGATGCTGGGAGCGCAGGACGAGGCGGGGGCCGCCCTGGTGGGTCTTGATCTCATCCAGTGTGGTCTCGATCTCCCACCGCTGGGCGTACAAGGTGGCCAGTTCGGCCGCCGGAGCGGCCTGCGGGTCGAGAATCGTGGTGATCAGCCGGTAAACCGTGCCGGCGGCGCCGTCGTCGAGGGTGTACTCGATGACGCGGACCGTGATCGGGTCGGCCCGGCGGTTCTTGTCCCGCGCGGCAACGATCTCCGACAGGTACGAGCCGTCGTCCAGGGGCTCGACCACGGGCAGGACCGCGCTGTTCTTCACCCGCCACAGCAGGTCGGCGCCGCTGGCGGCGGCAGCCCGCCACAGGTCGAACCCGACGAAGCCCCGGCCGGCCAGAAGGAGCATTCCCGCAGCCAGGCGGCCGAACAGGCGCCGGGCCAGCACTGTTTCGTGCACGGACAGCGGGCCGACCTCGGCGGCGAAGACGGCATGGGTGCCGCACTCGACCACCGCCGTCATCCTCGCCTGCGGATACGCGCCCCGCCGCTGGCCGCGCGAGGATCCCGGACGGCCGAAGAAGGCGTCATTGGCGTCAGTGTCGGGCAGGTCGAAGGTGGTGCCGTCCACCGCGACGAGCCGCCACCCGCGGTACCAGGCCCCGGTCGTCGTCTCGGTGGCCACCGGCCGGCACACCCGGGCGAACAACGCCTTGAGCGGTTCGGGGCCCAGCCGCAGCCGTGCCCGGCCGATCGCCGCCGTCGATGGAACCCGCCACGTCTCCTCCCACCGCTGGTTTTCGAGCCCACAGGTGAGCAGCCGGGCGACCTCCTCATAACCTTGCCCCGAGAACAGGCACATCGCGAGCACGAAGTAGACCACCACCCGAGCAGGCAACAGCCGACGCCGCTGCTCGACCCGCCCACACTCCGCAACCACCTCATCCACCAACTCCGGCGGAAACGCACGCGTCAGCACACCCAGCGCGATCCGATCCGACAACCGCTCGACCGCCGACGACTTCACCTGACCAGGCCTTGGCACACCTCACTCAACGACCCACAACGCCCAAAGTCACCAGTATTGTCCCTAGATGATCGATTCCAAGGGGGCCTGATGAGTGGAGCTAGCTTCATGCGCGGCCAGCCGGTCATGCGCGCACTGACCGCCTACGACCACTAAAGTTCGCCCGGAAATCGCCTGGCTGGATGGTGGTGTGGTCGACAGTCCTTCGCTGTGAACGAAGTGCTGCCGCAGTTGAACGAGCTGCTGTTTTCCTCGGTCGAGGGCGTTTTGGTGGAATCGGTCGAGGTGATCGACACGGTCGTCCGGGTCGAGGCCCGTACGACCGCAGGGCGGGCGGCCTGTCCGGGGTGCGGGTGCTGGTCGGGGCGAATACACGGCTCCTACCTGCGATTTCCTCGTGATCTGCCGACGGCGAGCAAGTTCGTCGTGGTGTCGTTGCGGGTGCGGAGGTTCGTCCGCGAGGAGGAATCCTGCGAGCGCATGACCTTCGCCGAGCAAGTACCCGGTCTCACCCGCAGGTTCGGGCGACGGGCCGAGCGGCTGCGGTCGACGCTTGCGCTCCTTCGGGCACATGGTCGCTCACCTCCAGGGCGACCAGTTGCCGACCTGGATCGAAGCGGCTACCTCCACCACCGAACTGCAGCCTCCGGAGCTTCGCCAAACACCTCGAACGCGACCTCGACACCCTCACCGCGGGCCTCACACTGCCCTGGAACTCCGGCGTCGTGGAGGGTCATGTCAACCGGATCAAGATGCTCTAGCGCCAGATGTTCGGCCGCGCAGGATTCGAGCTCCTGCGCAAACGACTCCTGTTGGCGTATCCGAGAGTCACGCGACCACACGAAGTGGGCCAGAGCCGGAACCCATCGACAAACGCTGTTCCAAGAGATCGCGGAAGCCAGACCGCTACCGACCACTCATGAGACAGGCCCGCATCTGCGAATCGCGGATGCGGGCCTGTGGGAGCCCAGACACAGCACGGTCCACCCCGCGCTGTACGTGGCGTGCAGGCGGGCAAGAAGGTCACGCGCCTCTGTTGCAGAGAGCGCAGTCACGTCAGCCGGATCTGCGGCATCGACGACGATGTGGGTTTGGCGTCGTCGACCTTGCCCGGCGTGCTGCCGCCAGCGATCAGGAACTCGTGGACCCAGTGGATACGACGTCGAACCGGTCCTGGCCGTCTGTAGTTGCCAGCGGCCGTCTCGGCTGTCAGTGCGTCGCGGTCGGACCGACGACGCAGGCGGGCGGTCGGCGCGCCTGCGGCTACTGGTCGCGGAGCGCCTGCTCGACCGCGTCCCGTACGCGGGCGTCCTCACGCGCCTTGCGCCGTACGCGGTTTCGGCGCCGAAGAACGAGTGCCCCGGCGACTGCTGCGATCAGCACGACGACCGACAGCAACAGCGTCCACGGGACGGCCCAGCCGTGCGCGGTGGCCTGGACCGGCTTGAGCGAACTGGTGGAGCCCGACGCGTCGGTGAGCAGAGGTGTCAGGGTTGCGGTCGCGGCCAGGCTGACCCCGGGCGCCACGCCGTGAACGGGCGCCTTCACCTTCCAGCTCTCACCGGGGAGCAGCTCCGGCGGCGGGGTGATGTCGCCCGCTGCGGACCGCAGCCACCCGAACGGGCCGGAGACCGATACCGCCTGCTTGGCCGACAGGATGGCGTTGCCCGTGTTGTGGATCGTGTACGTGACGGTGGCGTCGCCCTTGGCGAACGGGTTGAACGACCCGGCGTAGCCCACGTGGAGGTCCTCGATCGCGAGCTTCGGCTTGAGCTCGCCGCTGACCCGCAGTTTGACCCGGATGCCGAGGCGCCGGTCCACGTTGATGCCCTCGGCTTCGTCGGGCTGCCGCAGAGAGGTGAGGATGCCACCCACGTAGTCGCCGGGCGTGGCGTTGTCCGGAACGGCGACCGTGAAGGGAATCTTGGCGGACTTGCCGGGCTTGATCACGACGCTGTCGCGGTCGGCGTGGACCCAGGCTCCGATGCCGACGGACTTCTTGTCCTTGGTGAGCAGATCGAGTTGGCCCGTGCCGGTGGTAAAGCCGTCGGCGGCGTAGACAGCGAGTTCGAGCGGGGACTTGCTGTGGTTGGCGACGACCATGGCGTCCTCGGCGTTGCCGCCGGGGTTGACGCCGTAGCTGAAGCTGGAGCGGTCGTCGCCGTACCCGTTCGCGGCCGTTCTGACCGTCCAGGTGACGTCGCCGTTGTCTGCCAGGGCGGGATCGACCCGCAGGCCGACGATCGCGAGGGCCATGAGCAGGGCCAGGGTGGCGGTACGAACGAGCGCGCTGGCGGTGGTCTTCCGGCGCGGGACGGGCGGGTGCATGTCGGGGTTCTCCTGGAACTTCAGGCGGGACGGGGCACCGGTAGGTGCCCCGTCCCGCCAGGTTCGGACGGGTCGATCAGCTGCTCAGTGCGGTGATCGTCAGAGTGGCGCGGTAGCCACCCTTGGTAACGCTGTCCGGGATCTTCAGACCCAGGTCGGCGCCGAGCTTGGCCCCACCACGGGCGTGGCCCTGGTCGGCGTGGGCGAGACCGCGGGAGACGGACAGGCCCGTGCCGTTGTCCTCGTAGCCGGAGGCCACCGATTCGCCGCTGGTGGCGCCGGCGCCCTGGTCGAGGACGTACGGGCTCCAGCCGAGGTACGAGCCGGAGAACGTCTTGTCGCCGTCCTTGAAGTCGCCCACGTTGGCCGAGATCGACCACGGGGCGAGCGAACGGCGGTTGTCCGACACGGTGATCGGGTTGATCTTGCCGGAGGCCTCGAAGTGGTCACCGTTGCGCTCCTGCGCGGTGCCGAGGTCCACCAGGCCGTTGTAGCCGTCGATCGTCCAACCGAACTCGCCCGGGGCCGGGTTCGGCACGTTGACCTGGAGGTCCTGGCCGGTGCCGTGGTTCGGGTGCACCTGGAACTTGTCGACGGTCGAGCCGACAGGCTGGCCGGCGTCGGTGTTGGTGCACGACATGCCCTGCTCGACCTCGGAGTTCGGGGCCGCGCAGGTGCCGCTGCGAATGTCCTCGACGACGAGCTTGTCGCTGCGCACCTCGACCTTGACGTAGGTGCGGACGTGCTCCTGGTTCTGGACCGAGTTGTACCAGTAGTTGCTCGGGTTCTGCGGGTCGGCACCGTTGCCGGCACCGCTGGTGCCGCTGCTGTCCGGCTTTGTGATGTCGTAGTACTTCGAGCCCGAAGCGGAGTTCGCGGTCACGTAGATGACGCCACCGGGACCGGGGTACAGATCAGCGGCGCCGGGCTTCTCGTCCGGGTTCGCCTTCTGGCCGTTCTTGATCTCGTAGCTGCGCGAGTAACTGTGGTCGTGGCCCTGGAGGACCAGGTCGACACCGAGCTTGGAGAACGCGCCCGAGAAGTCGACGCGGCGGACCTTGTTGTCGTTGTCCTTGGCGTGGGAGGCCGGCGAGTAGATCGCGTGGTGGTAGGTGAGCACCTTCCACTTGGCCTCGGCGCCGTGCTGGTTGATGACGTCGGTCACGTACTTGATGTGCGCCGCGTCACCGCCGCCGCCCTGCGAGGTGGCGTAGCTGTTGCTGTTGAGGTTGATGAACAGCACATCCTTGTAGATGTACCAGTAGTCACCGCCGGACGTGTTGGACGCCGGGTTGCCGTTGGAGTACAGCGGGCCCGAGCGGTCCGTGTTCGGGGTGGTGAAGTGCTGCTCGTACGCCTTGCCGCCGACGTCGTGGTTACCGATGGTGGGTGCCCACGGGTACTGGCGGAGCTTGTCGGGGGCCAGGAAGGAGTTCCACTGGGACTCGGTGTTCGCGGACTCGACCTGGTCACCGCCCGACAGCAGCAGTTCGGCGTTGGGGTTTGCCGCGAGCGAGACGTCCACGGTGTCCTGCCAACCGGCCTGGTCCTGCCCCAGGTTGCCGGACGAGCCGATCTGCGGGTCGCCGAAGAACAGGAAGTCGTAGTCGCCCTCGAAGTCCTGCGTCTTGAAGGAGTAGGTCGAGGACCAGTTACCCTCGGTGCCGACGCGGTAGGAGTACGCCGTGTGCTCCTTCAGGCCCGTGATCGTCGCGTGGCGGTTGAAGCCGCCGCTGGTCGCGATGTTTGCCGCGCCGGTGGCGTCGAAGTTTGCAGCGTCCGCCGGGAACTCGCCGTTGACGAGCGCGGTGGTCGGGGCGACCTGGAGCCTCTGCGCGGTGTCGGCCGAGGAGTACCAGGTCACGGTGCGCTGGGTCTCGTTGGCGCCCACGCCGAGTATGACGCCGGTGAGCGTGGCGGATTCGGCGGCAGCGGCGGGGGACGCCGTGCCGCCGCCGAGGGCTACGGCCAAGCCCAGGAATGCCGCTGTGGCCCCAGTGGCCGCGCGGCGCCGTACAGACCCGGGAGCCTGTCTCTTAGTGCTCGATTTCATTGGTTTTTTGTTCCTTTAACGCACATGCGTGCACGGAATGGAGACCCTTACGATTCCTTCACATGGTTAACCCGCGACCAATGCCGTCTCCGACTTGTCTGAACATCTCGCGGGACCTGAATCGGCCTCAGATCCCGAACGTCCGTTGCACGAACCACACCAGCCCCATGGCTGACACGCCGGCGGAGATCACGCCGGTCGCCCAGAGGCCGGCCGTCGGAGCCCGGTGGCGCAGCACGATCAGCAGCGGGAAGAGGGCGGCGATGATGGCCAACTGCACGGTCTCGATGCCGACGTTGAACACCAGCAGGGACCACAGCAGGGTCCATGACCACGCCGCGTCGATCCCCAGCGCGCCCGCGAAGCCCAGGCCGTGCACGAGGCCGAAGTAGAACACGACCCCGAGGCGGGTCCAGCCCGCACGGTCCAGGCTGAAGTGGCCGCGCCCTGCTGTCTCAAGGTCGGACGCGTGGCCGCGGCGCCGCCAGAGCCGCCACAGGTGCCAGCCGGCGACCACGGCGATCGACAGCGCGATGACGGGCTCCACGATGCCGGCGGGCGCGTCGACCAGACCGAGCGCGGCGAGCATGAAGGTCACCGAGTGCGCCAGGGTGAAACTCGTTGCCACGAGCACGATCTCGCGCAGGCGCCGTGACCCGGCGATGAGTGCCAGCAGGAACAGGATGTGGTCGACCCCGGTCAGCAGGTGCTCGGCGCCCAGGCGAAAGAACTCCCAGAACCGTTCGTACCAGGCCTGACCGATCGAGAAGGACGGGTGACCGGCGTCGAGTGCGGCACTGCCGGAGCGGCCGTCGAGCTCGTAGGTGACGATCGTCTTGGTGCCCTTGACGTACGTCTCGGCGTCGGGGAACAGCCCGCTGCGCACCTCGAGGTCGTCGCCCCGCTCGGAGCACGCCCAGTCGAGCAGCAGATCGGCGTACGGCACGCCCTCATGCCGGCCGATCGTGAAGTCGCCGACCCGTGTCGGCGTGCACGTACTGCCGTCCGAGGTGACCGAGAAGCGCTCGGTCACGTATCTGACGGCCGACTCCGCATGGGCGTTGAGGGCCGCGGCCTGTTCCTTGCTGTCACCTGTTTCGAACGCGGCGTTTCCCGTCTCGAAGAGGGGGTCGTCGTCCTCGTAGTCGGCGGCGGATACGACGAAGAGGTCGTATTCGAGCCCTAGTTTCGTCCGTATATGACCCTCGTTGCCCTCGGCGACGTCGACATACGCGGTCGACGTGAACCCGTGGGCGGACGCCGGCTGTCCGGCGCTCAGGAAAGCGATCACGGCCGCGGTGATCCCGACGACGGTCCGGCGGACTCGTTGTGACATGTTGCTCCT
Organism: Streptomyces sp. NBC_00154; assembly: GCF_026342835.1. Classification (GTDB taxonomy): domain Bacteria; phylum Actinomycetota; class Actinomycetes; order Streptomycetales; family Streptomycetaceae; genus Streptomyces. Next base: position 1,108,587 of record NZ_JAPEMI010000002.1, on the reverse strand, counting down.
TCAGTTGCCAGTGCACGGTGCGCGTCACGGGTGAACACGACCCGGGCGGCCGGCGAACTGTGGAACAACAATCGCGATAACGACACCTGCGGAGGTAGGCGGCACCAACCGCGATAGCAGGATGTAGACGCACCATCCGCCACCACTCGGAGGACAATCGCCTTGCGCTCCCTGCTTCGGGCCGCTGCCGCGCTGGCCGCGGCCGCCGCGCTGGTCACCGGATGCAGTTCCGGCGACGACTGGTCACAGCCGCACCCACGGCCCACTCCCGTGGGCACGCTCGGTCCGGGGTTCGTCGACCCCTCTTCCCCACCCGCCCCGGAGGGGACCGCCACACCGCGGCCCGGTTCCTGGGCCGGGGTCCACCCGCCGAAGGACTACCGTGTCGTCCTGCTCACCTCGGGTGACGAGCGCCCGACCAGGACTCTCGTGACGGCGGTCCAGGACTGGGCCGGGGACGAGCACGTCGACCTCAGAACGATGACCGCCGACGGCACATCCGACCTCGTTCCCAGCATTGCCAGGGCCCTCGAGATGAGCCCGGACCTTATCGTCAGCGCAGGCAACGACCTCGTCGACCCCCTCGCGGTGGTCACCCCGAACCACCTGTCCCAGCAGTTCCTCGTCGTAGGCGCGGAGCTGGCCGAGCCCACCCACAACGTCACGGCGGTCGACTGGTCCGGTGCGTCGTTCCGTGGCGAAGGGCTCGGCATGTCCTCGACGTACGACCCCGACTCGTTCTCCACCGAGCGCTGCGCGGCCGCCATCAGGGCAGGCGTCGCGTCCGTGCTCAACGACCTGACCGGGATCGTGATCTGGCTCGACGACCCCTCTGCCTCGCGCTGAGGGCCGCGGTCTTCTGCGAGAGTGCCGGTCGAACCCACTCATTGGTATTGGACGTGCGAGGTCAGCACGGGTGGGGCGAGCCGAGGGCTGCGCCGCAGTTGGGAAGCAGCGCGAGCTCACTGTGCAGGGCGGAGTAGTTTGCCGGCCAACCTGTTGTCGGAGAGGCTGGCGTGGGAGTGCGACCGGGTTGCGAATCGCTGCGTAGATGCCCCGGGCGAACGCGGCCCGGTATTGCCCGCTCCCCCACAGGCTCTGGACGCTCCCCCAAGCCACGGATGCATCGTGGATGTGTCCAGCTGCGGTGCACGATTGCCGAGGTTGTCGGCCGACTCCTGCTCCGCTGCCAGCTGGGCGACGGCCCGCGTCGTCGCCTGCCCCTCCGGCCATGGCGCCGCACGCCATTCGGGATCGCACGGTCGTGGATCTTCTCGATAATCTGAGCTGCCGCTTGAACCTCATGTCTTGCAAGTGCGTCCGCTCCAGCAACTCCACGTTCTTGTGGGCGGGCATGCCCTCCCGACGGCACCGCGTCACGTCACGGACATGTGCCTCGCCGCCGACCGCCCTCGGCTACCGCAAGCACGCTCGTCAGTCCAGCAGGTTCAACAAGCGGCTGGCCTGTCTTTCCGCAGTGCCCGGCGGGTTCCTCGGCTTGTCACCCTTGTCGAAGGAAAGCAGGAACAGCCAGATGAGGGCGAGGAGCCGACGGCAGTCCTTCAACCGAACGGATTCAGCTGCCGTCAGCTCGAATTGCTCGAGAAAGGCCTCAATGTCGAGGGGCTGGTCCACCCAGGTGGCCACGTGTTCGGTGATCTCAGCCAGCTCAAAGGCTCGATCGCTGACTCCCGAGTCCTCGAAGTCGACGACGCGCACCTCGGAGCCGTCCCACAGGTAGTTGGCGAGATTGCCGTCCCCGGGCCCGAAGACTCGTGGGACGTCGGACTGAACGGCCGTCTCCATGCCCGCGTCGGCCAACCAGGCCAGGCCGTGGTTCATGGCACGGCTCACCTCGTCGCCGGCCTGGGCCTGAGTCTGCGGCGTCCAAGAGCAGATTTGAGCGATGAGGGCCTGATGATGCCCTGGCCGGCGAGGAACTGCGGCCAGCGCATCAGGCGGCACCGCGACATAGAGCCTCGACAACGTCGCGGCCAGCGCCTTGATTTGCCCGGCGTCGAGCGAGCGGCCACGCAAGGGCTCACCGGACAGCCGGGACATCACCACCGTGGGCTCCGGTGCCTCAAGGTCCGCCCCCCAGGGCTCGGGAGCCAAACCGGGCGCATACCTGGCAAGCAGCTTCAGTGCCCGCCACTCACGCTCAGCTTGCTCGCGATGCTCGCCCCGAAACCGCTTGATCACGCTACGGGACCCCAGCTCGACCCCGTGAGTACTCCACTGACCAGAGCTCATGGACAGCGATCCTGCCAGGCAACCCCTGTTGGTGCGCCGACCGCCCGGTTGCGAAGCGGCCCGTCTCACGGTGGGCCGCTTCGTTCTCACCCGACCGGGGTGGCCGCGGGCAACGAGCCCGGCCGCCCCGGATGCCACCCGCCACGCCCGACCCTGTCCTCCTGTGGCCGGTTGATGAGACGGCGGACTTGGGTCTGGGCCATTCCCGCTGGTCAGTGCCCTTATCGCTTGATATCCGCGGATGGCGAGGAGAGCGAGGCCGAGCAGGACGGGTTCGGTCAGGCGGGAGGCCATTTCGGTGTAGGTGCCGGCGGTGGTGAGGTCTTGGTCGGAAGACCGGAAGATCACCGAGTTGACCACCACTCGCAGGCTTCCCTCGAAGCGCTTGGTGGAGAGGCGCTCGTGGAGGGCGTTCGTGGGGTTGACCGGGTCGGGCTTCCCGGTGGGCAGCCGAACTTGCCGACCGGACAGGATGCCGACGGTCTCCGGCTTCCAGCTGTCGGCGGGCAGACCCCAGAGCATCATCACAAGCAGCGTGCCGGTCATCGCGAGGAGCAGCCACACCACGGCGCGGGTGGCGCGCAGTCCGTATCCCGAAAGCGCCCAGTACCCGGCAAGGAGAGCCCGTTCGGCGCGCGGCCGGTCGTGATCGTGGCGACGCATCTCCATCTCGCCGTAGTAGAAGTCTGCCGCGTCCGGCTCGTTCTTGCTGTCCTCGAATGCCTTGCGCAGCGCCCGGTAGACCGGGGCGAGCTGCGCGGGCCCCACATGTTCGGTATGCCCGGTGTTGGGGACAGCCTGCTGCCAGCCTGGAACAGCGGTGGGCTGACGGGAGCGCCAGTAGTGTTCCTCGGCGAGAGTTCGACGCTGGGTGAACTGCTGAGGGCGGAGCCGCCGCCATTGCGTGCGGGCCGGGACGATGGCGAAGGTGCAGTTGCCTTCCAGGCGGATCTGGTCGAGGTAGACGGTCCCGGTGAACTGGCACTGCGTCAGGTCGATGTCGGCGAGTACCAGGTGGGCGGCGTCTACCCCGCGCAGGGAAACGATACTCACCCCGGAGCCGGTTGTGCCGGCGAGGAGATCCTCCGGGACGACGGAGCCACGAGTTCCACGGGAGTGGCGAAAGTAGGCTTGCTCGGCGGCAATGCTCAGGGGGTATTCGAAGACGGCGTGCGCGAAGTCGACGTCGGCATGGCGCAGTCGCAGCGCGGCGGTTGATTCCCAGCGCGTCCGGTGACACTCCAGGCGCCGGGCCGCGATCGACAGCGTCACCGGCCCGCTGAACCTCGCCCCCGATAGGAAGACCGTATTCCCGCAGACCAGCGGCCCCAACTCCGCCGCTCGCTCGAACACCGCCGCACCGAAATCGACGTCTTCGGTGAAGTTGGCCGACTCAAAATCGGCGATGCCAGTGAAGATCGCCGACCCGAAATCGGCGGTGCCGCCGAAAGTGGCCGACTCGAAATCGGCGGCGCCGGTGAAGGAAGCCGAGTGGAACCGGGCTGCGCCGTTGAAGGATGCCGACCCGAAATCGGCGGTGCCGGCGAAGGTGGCCGACCGAAACTGAGCGGTGCCTGTGAAGGTGGCCGACGCGAACCGGGCGTCGCGGATGAAGGCGGCTGACCCGAAGTCGGCGGTATCGGTGAAGGTGGCCGCCCGGAACCCGGCGTCGGTGAACGTGGCCGAGATGAACACGGCGGCGTCGGTGAAGGTAGCCAAAAGGAACCAGGCTTCGCCGGTGAACGTGGCCGAGTAGAACCGGGCGGCGCCGTTGAAGGTGACCGACTCGAACCCGGCAGTGCCAGTGAAGGTGACCGAGTCGAACTGCGCTTCGCGGGTGAAGGTGGCCGACTCGAACCAGGCGTTGCCGGTGAATATGGCCAAGTGGAACCGGGCGTCGCCCGTGAAAGTAGCCGACTCGAAATCGGCATCACCGGTGAAGGTGGCCGACTCGAAGCGGGCGTCGCCTAGGCGTGGGTGGCTTGTGGTGGGGTCGCTGAGGGCGTTGAGTAGTTGGTCGAGCAGTTGGTCGGTGAAACTCGTGCCCCGGTAGTCGATGTCGTCGCCGGCGTTCAGGCTCGCGAGGTGGGTGTCGCGGTCGAGGCCGGAGAGGTGTGCGAGGCAGGACGGGTGCGGGTCGACAGAGCGTCCGATGCAGCCGGCGCGGTCCCCGCTGGTGACGCCGTCACCGCAGTACGGCCAGTCCGGAACGAGAGGGGCTGGGGTAGATGCCATACGGGTGAGTACACCGCCTGCCCACCGCCCGTTGCGAGTCGGCCTCCGCAAAACGCCCGCGCGCCCTGAATCGCCCAGTGGCCCGGCCTTCGTCCGCCAGGGACGTCCTTCGCTTCTGCTGGGCTCTCGCAGAGGCGGAAGAAGACATGGAGCGGGAACAGGCGCAACGGGAGGAGGTCGCGGTCGACATGGATCCCGAGTTGTACCACCAGGTCGGACGGAGACTCTATGAGACTGGCCACGACCGCTGACAGGACCTCTGCGACTTTCCGTGCAGATGACAGCGCGCGGCAACCCTCTGCAGCAGTGCGGATGTGACCGTCAGCGATAGTTGGCCGGAGGCGGTGGCAAGACCTCTGGTGAACGGCCTGCGCTCAAAGACAGTTGGCCATCAGAGATAGTTGGCCGCTGCTGCCACGACGTCATCGCGGAGCGGCGTGGAGGCGTGCTTCTTGAGGTGGAGCCAGGTGCGTCCCGACTGCTTGGGACTTCGCTGGTGCGGAGGGCAGTATGGTGCGCAGAGCCTCCCGGAGCGCCGGTCGTTCCAGGGCGAGCAGCGTGGCAGCTCCGTCCAGGAGGTTGGTCGCAGCCCGGGCAGGCTGCGCAGCTCGATGATCCTTAAGAGTCGCGCGTTCTACTTGGCAGAAGATCGTTCCTTGTTGCCACCTGCGGCTGCTTTCGCGTGGCGGGTGGACCTCAGCTCTTGACGGCCTCTGCGATCCGTAGGGCGGCCTGGGTGGGCGTGAGGTGCGTGGTGTCGACGACCTCGGCCTCGCCGTGTAGCCACGTGCGGGCTGCCTCGGCGTAGTGCTCAAGGTATTCGAGACGGAATGGGGAGGGGCCAAGAACAGTGTCCCCCTCGATGCGCCCGCGGAGGGTGTCTTGGTCAGCGTGGAGGACAAAGTGCCGTACGGGAATGGCATGTTGGGCGAGGCCCGTGCTGATCTCGCGCCAGTACTGCTCGACCAGGACAGTCATGGGCATCACCAGAGTGCCGCCGGTGTAGTCGAGTACGCGGCGGGCGGTCTCGACGACGAGCGGCCGCCACGGCGGCCAGTGCTGGAAGTTGCCCGTCCAGGGCAGCCCCGGCGTGATGTCCATGAGTGTCTCGCCGACCTTCTCGGCGTCGAACACCCGTGAATCCGGGATCAGCTGCTGCACGAGTCCACTGGTCGTCGTCTTGCCTGCGCCGTGGGTTCCATTGAGCCATACGATCATGAGACCCAACGCTAGCGCCGTGCGGGCCGCAGGAACGGGCACGGCGGAAATCCGGTACGGGTTCGGCGCTTCCCACAGTGGTGTCAACCATCGAGATCAACTGTCACCTATCTCGAATCACGAGGACAGATGGCCGCTTGCGCTCCGCCCGTGGACGCGGCCGGACGTCCCCGGCATCGGGATGCTCCAAGAGGTCGAACGCCACATATCACGCCGGAACCCTGGTCGTCGGCCATCAGCACCGGGAAGGTCATCGGGTCCCTCCGACCGCGGCATGGGCCGGGGCCGCTGGGAAGGTGGCTTCGACGCCCCAGCCGCCGCCCGTAACCGGGCCCGCCTTGATGCGGCCGCCGATCAGGCTCACCCGTTCAGCCAGTCCCCTCAGCCCGAAGCCGCCGCCGGAGGTGTGGCGCGGCCGTCCGTCGTCACTGACCTGTACGGTGACGCTGTTGCCGGACCGGACCGCGCGCACTCACGCCTCGGTGCAGCCGTGGGCGTGCTTCCGTGCGTGGTCAGCGCCTCCATCACCACGCGGTGAGCAGCGGTGGTCACCTCCACCGGCAGGTCGTCGAACGCGGAGTCACCGTATAGCGCAGCCGGGGACCCTGTGGAGCCTGATTCACGGAGAGCTCGCATGCGGGGCGAGGCCGAGTTCGCGGGCTCCCAGCGGCTCGAAGAAGCCCGCCACTTCCGCCGAGCTGACCTGGGCGAGCCGGGCCGGGCTCCACTGCGGGTTGCGGTCCTTGTCGATGATCTGGGCGCGCACGCCCTCCACCAGATCGGGCCTGGTGAAGGCGGCGCAGGAGACGCGGAATTCCTGGTCGAGCACCGCCTCCAGGCCGCCGAGGCGCCGTGCGCCGCGTACCGAGGCGAGGGTCACCTTGAGTGCGGTGGGCGACTTGGTAAGAATCGTTTCGGCGGTCTCCTTCGCGGCAGGTACGCCGCTGTTCTGGAGCCGCTCGACGATCTCCTCGACCGAGACAGCCGCGTAGCAGGCGTCGATCCAGTCGCGATGCACGGACAGTTCACCGACGGGCGGAGCCGTGGCGTACCGCCGCACAGTCGCCAAGACCTCGGCGGGCCTCGTGCTCCCGGCGAGATCCCGGGTGAGGTCCACCAGGTGCTCGGACGGGACGAAGTGGTCGGCGAGGCCGCACAGCAGCGCATCGCCGGCGCCGACCGCGTCCCCGGTGAGCGCCAGGTGGGTTCCGAGCTCACCGGGTGCGGAGGCGAGGAGGTGGGTTCCACCGACGTCGGGTACGAAGCCGATGCCGGTCTCCGGCATGGCGACGCGGGAGCGTTCCGTGACGATACGGACGCTGCCGTGGGCCGATACCCCGACGCCGCCGCCCATCACGATGCCGTCCATGAGTGCGACGTACGGCTTGGGGAAGCGGGCGATACGGGCGTTGAGCCGGTACTCGTCGCGCCAGAAGTCCACCGATGTGCTGCCGCCCGCTCGGGCGTCCTCGTAGATGGCGCGGATATCGCCCCCGGCGCACAGACCGCGCTCCCCTGCCCCACTGAGCAGCACCGCGGTGACCGAGTCGTCGCGTTCCGCCGCGGCGAGGGCTTCGTCGAGGCGGAGCACCATGGTGTGGGTCAGCGCGTTGATCGCCCGGGGCCGGTTGAGCGTGATGTGCCGGATGCGGCCCTCGGTGTGCAGCAGGACGGGGTCTTCGTTGTTCATGAGTGCGCTCCGGTCAGCCCCTGTGCCGTACCGTCCGCCGGTCACGGACGATCTTCCGCTGTTCATTGTGCGTGGTGGGTGGTGGGGTGGGGCAGCAGGGGGTGCCGAGGGCCGGGGCAGGGGCGGTAAGGGGCGTCCGAGGCGCCGGGGGGTGTCGTCAGCTGTGGCAGTCATCTGGAACCGGTTCGACAATTGAGGCGTATACGAGCACCGCACACAGGCCGCACTGCCCGCCAGTCCCGCCGGACGATCTCCGGAGCAGGAATGACCGACAATGACCGGACGCCAGACGCCGACGATTCCCCCCGCGTGCAGCTCGACCGGCGCCACAACGGCGAGACCGGGACGGCGGAGCGGCTTGCGCTGAATCGCACGGGCAGCTTCGAGTGGGACCTGGACGCGCGGACGCTGGACATCGACGTGGCCGGCCTGCTGGTCTTCGGGGTGGACCCGGACACCTTCACCCCCCGCCCGGGGGCCCTGCTCGAGCGGCTCGAACCGGTGGAGCGGACCCGGCTGGAACTCGCGGCCGACGAGGCCATCAACGGCAGCCGCAGCTCGTACAGCATCCACTTTCAGGTCCCGCTCGACGACGGCACGCACCAGTGGACCCATATCCAGGCGCGGGTCCTGCGCAGCGACGACGGACGGGCGCACCGGGTCATCGGAGTCGTACGGGATGCGACGGCGGAGATCACCCATTCGGCCTTCGTGCTTGACCTGGAGAAACGCCGCCAGCGTCAGACCAGCATCGTTGAACGCACAACAAGTGCCATGGCGCGCGCGGTGACCGTGGACGATGTGACCGCCGCGCTCACCGGCCCGGGCGGGCTCGCCAGGCTCGGCGCCGACGGGCTCGCCCTCGCGCTGGTCGAGAACAACGTGCTCAACGTCATCGCACTGAGCGGCGAAGCTCCGGAGGCGATATCCGAGGTCGCGGCCAGGAATCTCGACCCTCGATTCCCCCTGGCCGACACCATCCTCCGTGGCCGGCCACGGTTCGCGACCTCGGTCGGCGCACTCACCCGGCGCTACCCGGCGCTGGAGCCGTACGCGGACCAGTTGAAATTCCGCGCCGCAGCGTATCTACCACTGGTCGCACAGGCGCGCACGTTGGGCGGGCTTGCGCTCTTCTACCACGAGCGCACGGCCTTCAACGCCGACGAGCGCAATCTGTGTCTGGGGCTTGCGGCAATCGTGTCCCAGTCGCTGCAACGCGCGACCCTCTTCGACGAGGAGCGCGAATTCGCCACGGGGCTGCAGTCGGCGATGCTCCCTCGGCAGATCCAGGAGATCAAGGGTGGCGAAATCGCTGTGCGCTACCACGCTGCGTGGAGCGGGCGGCAGGTCGGTGGCGACTGGTACGACGTGATCCCCCTGCCGAAGAACCGGTTCGGCATCGTGGTGGGCGATGTCGAGGGCCACGACACCCACGCGGCCGCCATCATGGGCCAGCTGCGGATCGCCCTGCGCGCGTACGCCGCCGAGGGGCACCCGCCGGCCACCGTACTGGCCCGGGCCTCGCGGTTCCTCGACGAACTGGACACGGATCGCTTCGCCACGTGTACGTACGCGCAGGTCGATCTCGCCTCGGGGACCGTGCGCATGGTCCGCGCCGGGCACTTCGGTCCGCTGATCCGGCATACGGACGGCCGGATCGGCCTTCCGCAGGTACGGGGCGGGCTGCCGCTGGGGATCTCCACCGCCTTCGAGGACGAGGAGTTCCCGGAGACCCGTCTCGACCTGGTGCCCGGCGAAACGCTCGTCCTGTACACCGATGGCCTCGTGGAGGAGCCGGGAGCCGATATCGACGCGGGTGTCCGTGCACTGGTCCACGAGGTGCGCGCCGGTCCCACGCGCGCGCAGGCGCTGGCCGACCATCTGTCGGACCGGCTCTGGGAGCGCTGGGGCGCGGGGGACGACGTCGCACTACTGGTGCTGCGGCGCAGTCCGGATCCGGGGTCGCCGCGAGCGCCGCGGTTGCACCAGTACATCCACCAGGCGGATCCCGAGGGGCTCTCCGAAGCCCGGGCGATGGTGCGCCAGGCTCTGGAGGGCTGGAACCTGGCCGGATTCGCGGACGACGCCGAACTCATCACCGGTGAGCTACTGGTGAATGTGCTGCTGCACACGGACGGCGGAGCGGTGCTCACGCTGGAGGTCCTTCCGAAACCCGTCCGGCGGGTGCGGCTGTCGGTGCAGGACCGTTCCAGTGCCTGGCCGAGGCGGCGAACTCCCGGCGAAACGGCGACATCGGGGCGCGGCCTGTTGCTCCTCGATGCCATCGCCATCCGCTGGGGTGTCGAGTCGCGCGGCGAAGGAAAGGCCGTCTGGTGCGAGATCGGACCATCGGCACCATCCGCCTCCGCTGCCCGGGTCCGGAAGGCGACCCGCTCTGCGGAACCTGGGGCGCCAGTGAAGCCGCCCGACCCTGCGGAGTCCGCGGATCCTTCTGAAAGCCCGAGTTGAGGGGAGTTGAGGGGCGCGCCGCCACGCGCGGCGTGATCCGGCACGCCCCTCGCCCCCATGGTCCGTGGCGCGGTCCCACGCTACGGACCAGCGGACCACTGAGCTACGTCAGTGCTGTGCGGTGCGACGCTTGCGCACGGACCACATGATGCCGCCACCGGCCAGCAGCACGGCGACAGCCGCACCACCGATGACGGGGGTGGCCGACGACGAACCGGTCTCGGCCAGGTCGGGCGAGCTGGGGCTCGGCGAGGCCGCGGCGGGCGCGGTCTCCGGGGAGCTCTCGCTCGGGGTGGCGCTCGGGGTGGGCGCCTCCGTGGTCGGCTTCTCGGCCGGCTTCGACTCGGACTCCGTCGGCGTGGGCTTCGGGGTGTTGTCCTCACACACCGGCGCCGTCTTGGTCTCGTCCTTCGAGAACTGGTCGCCGTCACCGGCCTTGACGACCAGGTGGACCGTCAGTTCCTTGTCGTGCTGAGGCAGCTCGAGCTTCTTGTGGAACTCCTTGCCGAACGTCTCGGTGGACAGGAGGTCCTTTCCGTCGACGGTGACGGTCACCTGGTTGGTGACGCCACCGTTGTAGGCGGTCAGGTCAAGGTTCACATCAGTACAGGTCACGGCCCAGGTGGGGGTGTGAGCTGCGGCCGGTCCGGCGCAGAGGACCGCGCCGGTCAGGCCGGCAACCGCAACGGCCGCGTATGTCCCCGCGGCACGCCACGATCTCCTGGGTATGGTCATGGATTCTTCCTCCACATATTTCATCGCCCGAATGGCGGTGGAGCGCACAGTACTGCCCTCCATAACCGTCCGCGCAACCGACCCATGCGCCACGCGAGGTTACAACTGTCACCACATCAGCTCGGGTTGGTACATGCCGGACACTCCCCTGGCGCCGCGACCCGTCGAGCGGTGGCGTGAAGTGAGCGTATGGCGCCGGACCACCTGTTCCGCCGACCCGAGAGCAGTCCGAGGAGCAAGTCCTGCCGGCGGCCCGACGAGCGGGCCCCAATGAGTCAGAGCGCGCGATGCATGATGTGCAGTCCGACGAACCCGTGCTTCGGGTGGTTGAACCCTTCGGGCAGGGTCCCCAGGATCTCGAACCCGAGTGAGCGGTAGAGCCGCACCGCATAGTGGTTGGTCTCCACGACGGCGTTGAACTGCATCGCCCGGAACCCTGCCGCGCGAGCCCACTCCACCGTGTACACGCACAGCGCCCGGCCCACTCCCTGACCGGAGTGCTCGGGGTCGACCATGTAGCTGGCGCTGGCGATATGCCTGCCGTTGCCCATGTGGTTGTTGTTCATCTTCGCCGTACCGAGGACGGTCCCGTCGTCGTCGACCGCCACGACCGTACGGTTCGGCTCCTTCAGCAGCCACCAGTCGCGGGCGTCGTCCTCGCCCAGCTCGAGCGGGTAGGTGAACGTCTCCCCGGCAGCAACGATTTCGTGGAAGAACGGCCAGATGGCGGGCCAGTCCTCGGTGGTGGCTTCCCTGATCAGCATGAGGACACAATGCCGGTGCGGGGCGCCGTTCGCGAACCGTTATTCGTCACGCCGGGCAGGTGCTTGCTCCCCTTCTCCCGTGTCGAGAGTACGAATGACTCGGGCGGGGCTGCCGACCGCCAGCACTCCCGACGGCAGGTCCTTGGTCACGACGGATCCTGCGCCGACGACGGTGTCCGCCCCGATGGCTACGCCGGGACAGACGATCACCCCGCCACCGAGCCATACGTTGTCCCCGATCGTCACGGGGTCCGCCTTCTCCCAGCCCGCACGGCGGCGCTCGGTGTCCAACTCATGGCTGGGGGTGAGAAGCTGAACGTTCGGGCCGATTTGTACATCGGCACCGATCGTGATGGGCGCCGCATCGAGGAAGACCGCTCCGAAGTTGATGAACGTACGCGGGCCGATGGTGATGCGAGCCCCGTAGTCGCAGTAGAACGGCGCGCGAATGTTGACATCCGCGCCCACCGGGCCGAGCAGGTCCTCCAGGATCTTCCGCCGTTCGGCGGGCGTTGCCCGCGCCGCGGTGTTGTAGGCCTCGCAGAGTTCGATGCGCCGCTCGGTATCCGCGCGCAGTTCGAGATCGTCCGCGATGTACCAGTCGCCGGCCAGCATCCGCCTCTTGTTCTCCCCCACGACTCACCTCTCTCCTTGCGTATCCACCGTGTCCGTCGTGTCCGAATCATTCAACGGTCTTCGCCGGCAGCCCGTTCCCACCCGTCCTCCGCCCCGTATCGCGCCTTCGCAGACCGAGTCGAGCAAGCAGCCCGGGTGCGGGATCGGAGACGGGCACGGGATCGTAGTCGGTAACGGGAACGGAAACGGGTCGATGGTCGTCTCCCGGACGCGGAGCATGTCGCGACGCCCGTGCGCCGTCCAGCTCCATAATCAGATTGATCCTCCGCCAGAGGATCTCGTCCGGATCGTCCGCCTGCATCAGCTGTGCCATGGTCTCCCGGGCGACGACGGATCCCGGCGGCCCGAAGACCGGCTCGGGCCGGACCTTGGCGAGGTAGGCGCGCTCGTACGGATCGTCGACCACCTCCGCGAGCTGAACCGCATCCAGCGCGCCGGCGAGCACTGCCACGCGCCGCCAGGGATCCTCCGTCCGGCTCAGCACCCGCTCGATCCGTTGTGCGCGCCAGTTGCGCGCCCGCCAGTCGGTGCCTGCATCCAGCCGGGCCCTCATCCAGACCGGACTGTTCCCGGCCAGCAGTTGAGGAGCCCGGGTCGCGAACCCGAGGACTTCCTGGGCGAGATAGAGCCACACAACCGCTCGATACCGATTCAAACAGAACGTCACCGGCGTGATGCATCCCGCCCGGGCCAGTCTGGTGAAGCGGACCGGACTGATACCGAGCAGCCGCGCCCCTTCCACCGTGCCCACCCTACGAACCCGTTCGCGCACCGCGTCCGGGAAGCCGTCCTCGGACCGGAGCCGGTGGATTTCCTCACGCCCCACCCTGGGCCTGCCGCCGGCCTGCTCCGCCGTGGTACGCACGATGCCCAGGTGCACCGCAAGTTCGAACTCACCGCGCTTCAGACCCAGTTCCTGCGCCGCTCGTCGCGCTGCCACCGTCCCGCCAGTGGTGTCGGTGGCAGCGGCCGCCTCGGCGCACAGCACTTCTGTACGCACTGCTTCCGTAACAGCCATGACTGTCCTCCCCCATGAGGATCCGCGAGTTCCGTAACTCTCTGTGATCACGGTATCTCGAGGGGACGACTTTCGCCCGGCCTGTGGACAACTCTCACGGCCGGGCGAAAAGTACAGGTCGGATGGGCTCCGTAGGGTCAGATCCGGTTGACTCCTCCATGGCCGCCCTGGCGTGCGGTGACGCCGAGATGTTCTCCGACCTTGTTCACGAGCAGCGTCATCTCGTACGCGACCTGACCGACGTCGGCCTCGGCCGCGGTCAGCACGCACAGACAGCTGCCGTCCCCGGCGGCAGTCACGAAGAGGAGCGCCTCGTCGAACTCCACCATCGTCTGCCTGGCCTTTCCTGCCCGGAAGTGCCGTCCCGAGCCACGGGCGAGACTGTGCAGCCCCGACGAGACCGCGGCGAGATGCTCCGCGTCCTCCCGTGCCAGCCCCGTGCTCGCTCCCGTCACCAGGCCGTCGTTCGAGAGCACCAAGGCGTGCCGAATGTGCTCGACGCGGCCGGTGAGATCGTCAAGGAGCCAGTCAAGTCCCCTGTCCAGCGCCATTTCCCCGCTCCTCCCCGCTCATGCGTTCCCCGTACGTGTCCCCGTTCCCACGTTGCGCGTAAGCCTTGCGCACAGCTCACGTACGGGCAAGCGCCCACTGCATCCGCAACGTCGCGCAGGAAGCGTCAGCCCACCGAGTCGAGGAGCCTCGCCGTGTGCATCCGGCCGGCGTACTCGACCATGCGGATGAGGACTTCCTTGCCCGAGTCGCGGTCGCGCGCGTCGCACAGCACGACCGGTGTCCCCAGGTCGAGATCGAGGGCGCGGGACACTTCGCGCTCGCCGTAGGCGCGAGCTCCCGCGAAACAGTTGACGGCCACGACGAACGGGATCCTGCGATGCTCGAAGTAGTCGACGGCCGGGAAACAGTCTTCGAGCCGTCGGGTGTCGGCGAGCACAACCGCGCCGAGGGCCCCTTGGGAGAGTTCGTCCCAAAGGAACCAGAACCGGTCCTGCCCCGGTGTGCCGAAGAGATACAGCGAGAGGCCGGACCGGATGGTGATGCGCCCGAAATCCATGGCCACGGTCGTGGTGGTCTTCTGATCCACCCCGTCGGTGTCGTCGACCGACTGTCCGGCCTCGCTGAGGAGTTCCTCCGTACGCAGCGGCCGGATCTCACTGACCGCACCGACGAGAGTCGTCTTGCCGACTCCGAAGCCTCCGGCGACCAATATCTTCAGCGCGAGAGCGTCGGTCTCCGCGGCTTGATCAGCCGCTCCCTCGACCGTCTCCCCGCCCGTTCTGTCAGCGTCCTCGGAAGGCATCGATCACTTCTCTCACCCGTGAGCCTCAAGATGGAAAAGCCCAGATCAGAGCCGTCTTGCCGGGCTCGGTTCGGTATCTGTGGGCTGCGGTACGGGTGACAGCATGGCAAGCAGCGACCCCACCCCGAGCAACGTGATCGGATTTTGACCGGAGTGGCCGGACAGAGACCACTCGGTGTTCGTATGAGATCACTGTTTGAGCCGAATTGGAGCCTGGTTCCCGCCAGACCCGAACCCGGCGCGGTTGTGCGGTCGGGCCACGGGGCCTTCACGTCCGGCACCTACACTGGTCGCTTCGGGGCGTGGGAAGACAGTCCGGGCGGACAGGAGAGCAAGAGTGTCGACACGTGCCGGCGGCGGCTTCGACGATCCGCCCGCGGAGGTGCTGGCGGAGGCGGCCGCGGCGTTCGGACTGCTGGCGACGCCGGCGCGGCTGCACATCGTCTGGGCGCTGTCACAGGGTGAGAGTGATGTGACCGGTCTTGCGGAGCTGGTGGGCGGCACGCTGCCGTCGGTCAGCCAGCATCTGACGAAGCTGAAATTGGCCGGTCTCGTGCGATCGCGGCGCGAGGGCCGCCGTCAGGTGTACCTGGTGGACGATCCCGATGTGGTGACGGTCGTACGGCTGATGGTCCGCCAGCTCGCCGCACGGGCCGGACACGCGCCCCCGCAGCACGTACGCCTCCGTGACCTCGGCGTCTGAAAGCAGCGCAGCCGCAGGATCCCGCCGCACCGGCCGCGGTGACTCCGACTCTCCGGCGCAGGCGCTTCGTCCGCGGTCTCGTGGACGCAACGTTCGGTGTCCTGCTGCCGCCGCTCGAATTCGTGTTGCCTGCCATGGTGCGCGCGTTGTACGCGTATGGACAGAGCACAGCCAGCCCGTAACCGCTGTCCACAGAAAAGGAGATGCTCTTGACGCTCTCCCTCCTGAGGGAGGGAGATTCTTACGGCTCGCGCCGTGAGACTTCCTGTTTCATCGCCGACTGCCCGCCCGGAGTTCTCCGTTGAGATCTTACACCAGCTCCACAGGCCGACACCGCCCGTCCGGCGGCCAGCAGGTTGCGTGCGGCGTTCACGTCCCGGTCGTGTCTCGTGCCGCAGGCGCACGTCCAGGTGCGGACGTGCAGCGGCATCTTGCCCTGCAAGGTGCCGCAGACGGAGCACAGCTTGGAGGAGGGGAAGAAGCGGTCGACCGCGATCACTTCCCGCCCGTACCACTGGGCTTTGTACTCCAGCAGGCTGCGGAACTCGGCCCATGCCGCGTCGCTGATGGCGCGGGCCAGGCTCCGGTTCTTGACCATGTTTCGCACGGTCAGGTCCTCGATCACGATCGTTTGGTTTTCACGAACGAGCCGAGTGGTCAGCTTGTGCAAGCCGTCACGGCGCCGGTCGGCGATCCGGGCGTGGATCTTCGCGACCTTCAGCCGGGCCTTCCTGCGGTTGGCGCCGTCCCCCTTGGCCTTGCGCGCAAGGGTGCGTTGGGCCCTCGCGAGCCGGGCACGGTCCGTGCGCTCATGCCGCGGGTTAGCGATCTTCTCACCGGTGGAGAGCGTCAGGAGGTGGTTCAGACCGACATCGACACCGACCGCCGCATCCGTGGCGGACAGCGGCCTGACGGTGAGGTCGTCGCACAGCATGGAGACGAACCACCGACCGGCGCTGTCCTCGGAGACCGTCACAGTGGACGGCTTCGCCCCCTCAGGGAGCGGGCGCGACCACACGATGTCCAGCGGCTCGGCCATCTTCGCGAGAGTCAGCCTGCCGTCCCGGAAGCGGAAACCGCTGGTGGTGTACTCGGCGGACTTGCGGGACTTCTTGCGGGACTTGAAGCGCGGGTACTTGGCCCGCTTGCTGAAGAAGTTGGTGAACGCGATCTGCAAGTGCCGCAGCGTCTGCTGCAACGGCACCGACGACACGTCGTTGAGGAAGGCCAATTCCTCGGTTTTCTTCCACGCCGTCAGCAGGGCCGAGGTCTGGTTGTAGTTGACCCGCTCCTGCCGCGTCCACGCCTCCGTGCGGGCCGCAAGCGCCAGGTTGTAGACCTTCCGCACGCATCCGAACGTGCGCGACAGCTCAGCTGCCTGCGCACCCGTCGGATAGAAGCGGTACTTGAACGCCCGCTTCACATGCTTCGTGGCCACACTCACAACCTAATGCGACCGCATGTAAAGATCCAACCTGCGGGTCAGAGCACTGCGATCCGCCCTGGCGGCGAATCGCAGCCAGCCCTTGCCCTGCTCCGCAGGAGTGAGTCCGTTTCCTCTCCGCCCTGAAGGGCGGAGTATCCACGGAGGAATCAGATGAGCCTGCAACACATCGATGTGTGTGTGCGTCGCGCGACCCTCGACGATGTGCCCGCGCTGGTGCGGATGCGAGCGCTGATGCTGTCCGACATGGGAATGCAGACCGGTGACGCCGACGCGCCATGGCGGGCAGCATCGGCGCTGTGGTTCTCCGAGCGCCTGCGGCTGCCGGACGCGTTCGCCGCGTTCCTGGTCGCCGATCCCGAGCTCGGCGTCGTCGCGAGTGCGGTCGGCGCGTGCGACGTGCACGCGCCCAGCCCGGCCAATCCCAGCGGACTGCACGGGCACATCTCCAATGTCAGCACCGATCCCCGCCGTCGACGCCGCGGGTACGCCCGGGCGTGCCTCGACGCGTTGCTCACCTGGTTCCGTGAGGAGACTCCGGTCACGGTCGTCAATCTCAATGCCACCGGGGACGGCGCCGCTCTGTACGAGTCGTTCGGCTTCGCGGCGCCTCGGCACCCTGCGCTGCAGCTCCGTACGGGGGCGTGACCGCCCGCAGTTCCGCAACGGTCGGTGGAACCCGGCCGGTCAGCCGTAGGAGAGGTCGGTGCACAGGTCTTCGTCGGCCGACCGGACTCCGTCGCCGGCGGTGGACGCAGCCGTGCCGGGCGTCGTGGACGCGGCGGGCAACGGATTCTGTGCGTACGAGCTGCCGAGGACCGCTCGGATGCCCGGCATGTCCGAGGCCCTGGTCCGCGCCCCGGTGAAGAGTCGCGCGGTGGTCTCCGCCTCGCTCCGGAGGCCCGGCCCGTATTCGATGACGGTCGACGTGTGGTCCTGGGTGCTCGCGGTCGCCGTGACGGTGACGGTGAAGCCGTGGGCGCGCAGCAGTTCGGCAGCGCGGGCGGCGAGTCCATTGACGATGGTGCCGTTGTAGACGGCCAGGCTGATACCTGTTCCGGAGACCACGGCCGGGGCGGCGGGAGACGGCGAGGCATCAGCCGAACCCGTGCCGCTACGGCCTCTCTTGCCCTTGCCGCCGGCATCCTGGTCGTCGATCGCGCGGTCGGCCTTGAGCGTCGCCCACAGCGCGTCGGCGTCCGTCTCGACGATCGCGACGCGCGCGCCCTCGTAACGCCAAGGGACGGTCACGAACTTGGTGTTGCGCAGATCGATGTTCTTCATCGACATGGCGAACGACAGCAGCCGGTCGGCTGATCCGAGGCCGGGGTCGACGGTCATCGCGTCGGTGGCCGCGTTGGCGAGCGGCAACAGGGTGGTGGGGTTCATGCCCCGGGACTTGACCTTCTTGATGAGGGAGCCGATGAATGCCTGCTGGCGTTTGATTCGTCCGATGTCGGAGCCGTCGCCGATGCCGTGCCGGATGCGGACGTAGTCGAGCGCGCGCTGCCCGGAGACGGTCTGTGGGCCCTTGGCGAAGACCAGGGCGCCTCGCGTGGGCAGGTTCGGACTGAGGTCGCGCTCGTAGATGTCCTGCGGCAGACAGACCGGGACTCCGCCGACGGCCGACGTCAGAGCGGCGAAGCCGGAGAAGTCCACCACGATGGTGTGGTCGACGCGCAGGCCCGTGAGCTGCTCAATGGTGTTCTGGGTGCAGGCCGGGTTTCCCTCAGCGGTGTCCCCCACCGAGAACGCCCCGTTGAACATGACGTGGTGCTGCGGTGTGGTCCAGTCGCCGTCGGGCTTCTTGCACGCCGGGATGTCGACGAGGGAGTCACGGGGAATGGACACGGCGACCGCGTGCCGGCGATCGCCGTACACATGGAGCAGGAAGGCGGTGTCGGAACGGCCCACGGTGTCCTTGCCGCCGCCCAGCTTCCTGTTGGCGCCGGAGCGTGAATCCGATCCGATGACGAGGACATTCTGCCCGTTCGACGAGGAGGGCGGCCGGTCGCCGGAGATCCCGTCCGCGCGGAAGGTGTCGATCTGGCCGGTCAGCTTGAGATAGCCCCAGCCGACGCCCGCGACGAGCAGGACGAGGAACGACAGCCCCATGGTTGCGGTGCGCCGCGCCTGACTGCCCCGTTGTAAGCCCGCCGTCACCTTGTGACTTCCCGTCATTGGTCACCTCGCCCGTCCGGCGCTCCGCCTGCCACGGAGGAAGACGTACGCCCCCGCCCCGAAGTTGCACAGTTGCGCAATCTAGCAAGCGTTGCCGTGCAAGTGGATCAATGGTCCTGCCCACAGCCACCCGGATCCGCCGACGCCGAAACATCGGAAGGAAGGGCGGAACAGCGGTGCTGCGCAACGGCCCTGAACCCTGGCACCTCTCGATTGTCGCGGCTGTACCCATCGCGCTGTCCGGATCGGAGAAACTGCCGGACTCGGCCCGCACGCGGGGCGAGTCGATGCGGATCCCGCAAAGCGTGAGGCGAAGGCCGTCAACAAGAACGAACCAAGGTGAGCCGGACGGCGCGATGCCGTGCCCGGGATGATCGTCGTCACGGTCGGTCGGGACTGGGACGTGTGGACGACGGGTGAGGGCGAGGACTCTCGGGGAAGTGTGCCGGCATGGCGCGGAGTGGACGTTCCGCGCGGTGGGCCAGGGTCTCGCGCGAAGCCCTGCCGGTGTCCCGTCCGGCTACGGCGTCGATGTCAGCTCCCTCGGGCCGCCTGCCGGAGCGGTGGCTCAGAGCGCCCGCAGTCCGTTGATCACCTCGCGAAGGATCCGCTCGTCGGGCAGTTGTGCGGGCGGCACGGGTCGGCTGACCCGCACATAGCCGGCTTCGAGCAGATCTCCGAGGAGTACGCGGACGACACCGACGGGAAGGTCGGCGTCGGCGGAGAGTTCCGCGACGGACTGGGTCTCGGAGCGGCACAGCGTGAGCAGGGCGCGGTGTTCGGGTCCCAGTAGGCGCTCCTCGGAGCTGTCCGGTGCGCTGTCGGCGACGGCTACGAGTGCGATCAGGTCGAAGTGCGCGCCGTTGGGGCCCGGTTCGGTCCGTCCGCCCGTCATGGCGTACGGGCGGACCAGGGGCCCCGCTTCGGCGTCGTACCACTGGCTGCCCGGCAGTTCGGGCGGGTCCGGGAAGCGCTGGGAGCCTCCCGGACCCTTGCTGGTCATGTCCACTGCTGTCTCGTCCCTTTCAGCCGGCCGGGGACGGGGGTGCGGTGATCCGCGGCGGGGTTCGCAGGTGCTCGCCGACCCGTTTGACGAGGCGGGCCATCTCATAGGCGACCAGGCCGATATCGGCGAAGGCCGTGCTCAGTACGGCGAGGCAGGAGCCGTCCCCCGCAGCCACGACGAAGAGGAAGCCCTCATCCATCTCGACCATGGTCTGACGGACGTCTCCGGCCTGGAAGTGCCGTCCGGCGCCCTTCGCAAGGCTGTGGAAACCGGAGGCCACCGCCGCCAGGTGCTCGGCGTCCTCGCGGCTGAGCGCGTTGGAGGCGCCCACCGCCAGACCGTCGTTGGAGAGCACCACGGCGTGCCGGACTTCGCCGACCCGGGCCACCAGATCGTCCAGCAGCCAGTCGAGTTCGCCCGAGCGCCGGTGCACCTCGATCCTCTCGTTCGCGATCATGCGTGGTCTCCTTCGCTGCCTGGACGGGGGCGGGGTTCGGTGATGTTCCGGCGGGGGCGGGGTTCGGGCTTGCCGGGGGCGGCGCCGCCGCCGCGTACCCAGCCGTTGCGGTAGGCGGTCATCCGGTCCCTGGCCTGCTCCGGGGTGCGCTCCACCGGGCTGTCCGCGCCGCTCCCGTCGGTGCCTCGGGCCGGTTCGGGACGGGGCTCCTCACGCAGTTGCGGAACGAGGCTGGCCTGCCGGACGCGGCGAGGCAGTGTGCCGTCGTCATCCGCACTGCTGCTCCCGCTCCGGGGTGTCGGCCTGACCTCGCTCCTGCCCGCTGCCCCGTCCTCGTCCGTTCTGCGGGCACGCGGGCGCAGCGAGGTGACTCCGGCCGGGGGACTCGTCCGGGATTCGAGGGCGTGCACCGGGGCCGGGGCGGGGAACGCCGTGGCCTGGGTGCGCACCGCACGCGGGCCCGGTCCGGGTCCGAACGGCACACGGTCACCATCGCTGTCGCTGTCGCCGTCGCGTTGACGCTCGACCGTTGTCTTCTCCGGAGCGGCCGCTTCCTCGCCCGCCGGAAGCGCGCCCTGCAGCAGTGCGGTCGGCAGCAGGACCACCGCGGTCGTTCCGCCGTACGGGGAGGTGCGCAGCTTGACCTTGATGTGGTGCCGGACCGAGAGCCTGCTGACGACGAAGAGGCCGAGCCGGTCGCTGTCGAAGAGGTCGAGAGCCTCCGCCTGCTCGATGCGCCGGTTGGCCTCGCCGAGGAGTTCGCTGCCCATGCCGAGCCCGCGGTCCTCGATCTCCAGGGCATAGCCGTTGCCGACAGGCTCGCCGCTGATCCGCACCTTGGTGTGCGGCGGTGAGAACTGCGCAGCGTTCTCCACGAGTTCGGCGAGGAGGTGCGTGAGGTCGGCGACCGCGGTGCCCTTGACCGCGGCGTCGGGCAGTTGCCGTACCTCCACCCGCGCATAGTCCTCGATCTCGGATACGGCCGCGCGTACGACATTGGTCAGTGGTACGGGCATCCGCCATGCGCGGCCGGGGGCCGCGCCGGACAGGATGATCAGGCTCTCCGCATGCCGCCGCATCCGGGTGGTGAGGTGGTCGAGGCGGAACAGGTTGCTCAGTTCGTCGGGGTCGTCGGCGCGGCGCTCCATGCTGTCGAGGAGGGTGAGCTGGCGGTGGACCAGCACCTGGCTGCGGCGGGCGAGGTTGACGAAGACGCCCGAGATGCCGTCGGCCAGTTCGGCTCGTTCGACGGCGGCGCTGAGAGCGGCCCGGTGCACGGTGCCGAGGGCCTCGCCGACCTGTCCGATCTCGTCGTGGGTGGCCATGCCGTGTGGGGCTTCAGCCTGGATGTCGAGGGTCTCGCCGGCCCGGAGTCGCTGCATGGCGCGGGGCAGTTTGCGGCGGGCGATCTCCAGTGCGCTGTTACGGAGACTGACGAGTTCCACGACGAGCGCGCGGCCGATGCGTACGGAGATGACCAGCGAGGCAGCCACGGCGACGCAGCCGAAGAGGACTGCCGCTCCGGATGGACTGAACAGGCCGCGGGCCAGCGGGTCGGTGCGGTCCGCGGCCCGTTCCGCGGCGCGGGTGTCGATGGTGCGCAGCTCGCTTCGTACGCTCACGGCGGCCGTTTCCCAGTCGGCGGTGTTCACCGCCCGCGCGGCTTCCTGTCCGGGCGATGCCGCCAGCACCTGATCCTCGGCCGCCTCGATCCGACGGTATGCGGGCCGGTCCGTGAACTTCTGCCAGGTGATGCGCTCGGCGGTCGGCAGATCGGCGCCCGCGGTCTCGATGAGGTTCCTGCGGGTCTCCATCGCTCCGGTGAACTGCACCAGTTGGTGGCCGTCGAGGCTCTTGGTGAGGCCCGCTGTGGCGAGCAGGGCGTCCTCGCGGGCCAGCATCTCGTCGGCGCGGGCCAGTTCGAGCAGGACCCGTGCATCGGATCCGAGCGCGTCGTCCTGAATTCCGGTCACGGCACCGGAGACGGCGAATCCCGCGGTGACGGCCCGGGTGTACCGCTCGAACACTGCGTTCTCGTCGCGCTCCTGCTTGCCGTCCCGGTCCCGGTCGCCCGCCGTGCGCAGTTCGTGGGTGCGGTCGAGGAACCGGTCGAGCCGGTCGGCGACGCCCGTCGGAAGGCTGCCCGTGTCGGCGATGGTGTGCTGTTTGTCGAGTCGCAGGGCGGCGAGCGCGGTGTCGGTGCGTCCGGCCTGCTGTTCCAGGGCGGCGGCGCGGGCGCTGCTGGGGGCGGCGGTCTGGAGCAGGGCAGCTCTGCGTTCGGCCTGGAGTGCGGCGACAGCGGTCGATATCGGGGCCCGGACCTCTTTGTCGACCTGCTGCAACTGCCGTAGTTGTGCCACGTCCTGGGCGGTGTTGACCGTGGCGAAACCCCACAGGGCGAGCAGCGAGACGACGGGCACCATCAGAAGCGAGATGATCTTCGCGCGTACGGTCCTCGGGCGCAGTGTCCAGCGTCCGCGTGGCCCGGATGTGTCCTGCGTCAGCAGCAGCCGCACGTCGTGTTCGGCGGTCTCGTCGGCCGGCGGTCCCGCGTGCGCGCGTCGTCCGCGCGCCGCGGGCGGGGGCGAGGCGTCGGGCGAGGGCTGGGCGCTGGGCCGTGCGGCGGCCGTCGCGCCGGGGTCCGGGGTCGTGCGGGGTGGGCGCATGGCCTCCTCGTTCCGGGTGTGGAGCTGGGCAGGAGTGAAAGGGGCGCGAACCGGCCGCGGCGTCAGGGCGTGGCGGCGGGCGAGGGGTCCTGGCCGCGTGGGTCACGCCGTGTGTGGGGATCACGTCCGCGTTGCGCGGATCGTGCCGGGGCCATGGCATCCGCTTCGGCGGGTTCCGCACTGCGCCCGGCGGAGACGTACGCGGCACGTTCGCGGGCCGTCGGCGAGAGGGCGACGAACGCCGACGTCAGGAAGAGGTACGAGCCGAGTCCGACGGCCAGGGGGAAGATGAACTGCATCGTCGTAGCCCCGGGGAGTTCCACGTCGGAGGAGGTGACGCGGACGCCGACGGCCATCATGCCCGTGTAGTGCATGCTGCTGACCGCCGCGCCCATGACGAGCGAGGCGAGGGCGACGGCACGCGGCGACTTGATGTTCAGCGCCGCCCACAGGGCCGCCGTCGCGGCGACGACGGCGATGACGACGGAGAGTGCGACCCGCAACGGGTCGTAGTGGATCGTGCCGTGCAGCCGCAATGCTGCCATGCCCAGGTAGTGCATGCTGGCGACGCCGAGTCCGGTGCCGAATCCTCCGACGAGCAGTGCCCTGGTGCGGTCACGGCTGTAGCCGACAGCGAAAACACCGCAGCCGACCACCACCATGGCGCAGAGCAGGCTGAGCAGGGTCAGCGGCACGTTGTAGCGGATATCGGTTCCGGTCACGCCGAAGCCGAGCATCGCGACGAAGTGCATTGTCCAGATGCCGGTGCCGAGGGCGGATGCGGCTGCGATCAGCCAGTTGCGGCGCGAACGGCCGCTCGTGTCGAGTGCGCGCACGGTGCAGCTCAGGCCGAGCGCCGAGCCGATCACTGCCATCGCGTACGACAGCGCAGGTGTCAGCCAGCCGAAGGTGGCGTGGTCCAGGTGTCCCATGAATCGGGAACGCTAGTCGCGATGGGGGCGCACGCCTGGGGCGCATTTCGAAAGCTGCCGGAATATGACAGAGAGATGTCCCTGAACGATCGCACAGTGCTCGAACATGCACGCCGATTCCCGTGGTTTCGTTCCATTTCGCTCCGGCGGCCGCTGCGCGATCATGTCCGTATGGCCGATCACCACACACATGTCCAGGACTTCTTCACCGCCCGCGCCGCGGACTGGGACACCCGCTTCCCCGACGACGCCCCTGCCTATGCGGCCGCCGTCGAAGCACTCGGGCTGCGCCCCGGCGACGCCGTGCTCGACGCGGGATGCGGTACGGGACGGGCTCTGCCCCCACTGCGCAACGCTGTCGGGCCGCAGGGCACGGTTCTGGGTGCGGACCTCACCCCGGCAATGCTCCAGGCGGCGGTACGGGCCGGTCGCGACCGGAGCGGTCGGCTGCTGCTGACCGATGTGGCCCGGCTGCCGCTACGGAACGCCTCGCTCGACGCGGTGTTCGGCGCCGGGCTCATCTCGCACCTGTCACAGCCCGGACCGGACCTGGCCGAGCTGGCGCGCGTCGTCCGGCCCGGCGGCCGGCTGGCACTGTTCCACCCGATCGGCCGGGCCGCACTCGCGGCGCGCCACGGCCGCCGGATCACGGACGACGATCTGCGGGCCGAGCCCAACCTCCGGCCAGTGCTCGCACGTTCGGGCTGGCGACTGGACGCGTACACCGACGAGGATGCCCGATTCCTCGCACTCGCCGTGCGGGCGGACTGACCGGCGAGCGGGCCGAGCGGGCGAGGCCCTCCGGGTCTACTCGACCGGAGCGCCCGGCCGCCGGTTGTGCGGGACCGGGCAGCCACCGGTGCCGGGGGTCGGCAACGTCCCGAGCCCGGCGATCTCGTAGCCGTCCGGGTAGCCCTTGATCTCCGGGTTCTGGCGCGCGTAGTGCGCGGTGGAGCGGGGCGGCAGCAGTCGTACGGCCCGCGCCCGCAGCCGCAGCGCGCCGCGAGTGAGACCACGGGCGACGGGGCCGGGACGTTCGTAGCGGAACGCCCGCAGCAGCGCATCGTCGAGGAGCGCCAGGCTCGCCTTGCGCAGGACGGGTGCGAGCGGCCCCGGATACCACGAGCCCATCAGCGCCAGCGTGGCGTCGGAGACCTTGCGCGCGCCCTCGTCCCAACCGAAGTGTTCGTCCTCGTACGTGTCGAGGGTGCGCTCGAACTCCTCGAACGTCTGAGGTACGCCCTTGATACCCATGTGGGCGCCCAGGGTGCGGTAGTAGACGGCGAACGCCTGCAGCTCGTGGTCGGAGAGCCGGCGCCAGCCGTACCTGTCGATCCAGCGCTTCGGGACGACGACGAACGTACACAGCACGTAGCGCATGTCGTCGTTGCTGATGTCGTAGCTGCGGTGCATCTGGTTGATCCGTCGGATCGCCGTGCGCCCCGGATCACTGTCGAAACCGTGTTCCACCACGGCGTCGAGGAGGAGCGCGGTGTCGTCGTACCGCTTCTGGGAACGGTCTGTCAGCTCTGACGTCTCGGCGAGGAGTCGGCCGATGCTGGGGACGGCATATGTACGATAAAGGGCCAGTTCGAGCGCCCGGGTGATGTCCCAAGGGAACTCGTAGGTGGCTGTGAGCCGGTAGATCTCCAGGAAGTCCCGTTCCGGATCGAGACGCTGGATCTCCTTCAGCCGGTCGTATCGCTTCACCGCGCGGTCCCCGTTCCTCGGTCGGTGGTCCAACTCTACGTCGAGGGGGAAGACCGTAAGTACGTACGAAGACAGCTTGCGTGCACGGCCCCCGTGCACGACTCCCCGGGAAGGCGGTCTCCATGATCGACATGTTCAGCAGTCTCCGGAAGGTGGTCTCTCCCGGCCGCAAAGGCGGGCTGCCCGCGCCACCGCACGAGGAACACCGGCGCAAGCAGCACAATCTGTTCGAGGCGGCCGCCACCTATGTCTCGGCGTGCGCGGAGGACGACCAGGACCGGATGGACGAGGTGAGCGGATGGGTATCGCCCGGAGCGCTCTCCTTCGGGGTCAATGAGCTGGCCTGCAGAGCCGTCGTCGCGCTGGCGCGCGAGCGCGGCAAGTCCCCGCAGTCCGTGGCCCGTGACCTGCTCGGGCTGCCTGCCGACTGAACAGCACCGTCCGGTTGACCACGCACGATGGGTCTTCCCTTGTCAGGGCCTCGACGACCGCGTTACCCACTGGTTAAGGTGCGCCGACGGAAACCATGAGGGACGAGGAGAGTGCTGTGGCCGGGACGGACGACGCGGTCGCCGAGGACGACGCACTGTATGTGCTGACCGCGGTGCTGCTCACACCCGCGCAGTTCCCGAGCGTGCTCGGTGACGACTACCCGGCGGCCTGCGGGGCACTCGGCCTCGAGCCGTACGCCGAGGGCTATGGACTCGTCCTCGGCCAGGACGGCGACGGCGCCCGGTGGACCGTCGTCGTCGACGACGTGTCACTGGTCGCCGTCGCCATCGCCTCATGGGACTGCGGCATGGAGTACGACCTCTCCCCCGACGACCGCTCAGTGGTCTGTGCGCTCCCCGGCTGGCCCCTCGCACTCGCGGTCGCCGCACCAGGGGTGCCCGCCCCGCACGACCCGCCGCCGGACCCCGAGGCCGAGGGCACCGATCCGCCGCCGCTGACCCCGCCCGACACAGAGACGTGGGGGCCTGCGCAGCGGCGGCTGGGCGCGGACGAGATTGCGTTGCAGTGGGCGGCGTGGCGCGACCAGATCGACGACGAGACGACGTTCAGCGGGTCGAACGGCACGGATGTCGCGGACGATACGGATGGCGGGGACGCCGGGGCCGGCGCCGGCGAGCCGGGCGGCACGGATGATCCGGACAGTGCCCAGGAGTCGGATGCCGGCGATGCAGCGGACCCGGCCGCCGACGCGGCGGAGGAGAGCTCGGCCCGCCCCGCCGCGCTCTCCGGAACTCATCCCGGTGTGCGACGCGCTCTCGCGGATGCCCATGCGTACGTGGACAACCCGCCACCGCCCGGACGCATCCGGTCCTCCTTCGCCCCGGGCGACGCCCGGACCCTGCGCGCCGACGGACCCGGCTGGTCCCTGGTCGCGAGGACCGACGACATTGCGTTCGTCCTGCTGGACGAGGAACCCGGCGAGGTCCTGCCGGTGGGACGCGGGGCGGCACTGCCCGGCCTGTTGAAGGCGCTCGACGCGCTCGCGGTGCGGCCGGCCTGAGCCGAGAGGCTCAGGCCGGCCGGTGTGACGAGGGCCCGCACGGGACGACCGGTGCGGCTCCCCCGCTACACGCGGTCCAGCGGCCGGTGCGGCTCGGCGGGCAGCTCCACCTTGACCGGATCGCCCGGCCGGACCGTTCCACCGGACGTGACGATGCCCATGATCCCGGCCTTGCGCACGATGTTGCCCGCCGCATCCCGACCGACGACCTGCTTCAGCAGGCCGTCCTGGAAATTGTCGATCTGCAGGCACGGGTTGCGCAGGCCGGTGACCTCGACGACGGCTTCGTCACCGAGGTGCAACAGCGTGCCGACGGGGAGGCCGAGGAGATCGATGCCACGCGTGGTGACGTTCTCCCCCAGATCCCCGGGAGCTACCTCGTAGCCTGCTTGACGCAGCTCCTCGAACAGCTCCTCGTGGATCAGATGGACCTGGCGCAGATTCGGCTGGGTGGGGTCCTGCGCAACGCGGGAACGGTGCTTGACCGTGACCCCCGCATGTACATCCCCCTCGACACCGAGTCCGGCCAGCAGGGTCACGCTGTCCCTGTTCGGCTTGGTGAAGGTGTAGGTGCCGTTGCTGCTCACCACGGTGACTGTCCCGCTCATGTACGGAGACCCCCCATCTCGACCCATCTGTCCTCTCAGCGACCTATTTCCTTGCGGGTGATCCTGCGGAGCCTGCGCCGCTGCGAGGGATCCAGCATCAGATAGGCCACCGCAGGCACTCCGATCAGCACCAACAGCGAAAGCCAGAATCCGATGAACGGCATCAGGACGACTGCCGCGACCACTCCCCCGATGGCGATCTTTGCGCTGTTCGACATCGTCCACTCCTCCTTCGCGGCGCAAGCCGCTTCTGCTGTGACAACGCCTGTGCGTGCCTGTCGGTTCCAGCTTGCACCTGCGGTCGTCCCGATGCGTTGCCCGAGCAGGTTGCCCGGGTCGGCTGCCCCGAGTGGGCTACTTGCTGAGCTGTCTCAACGAGGCGTCTCAGCGGGCTGCCTCAGCGGTTCGCCGACTTCGTGCATGTGCTGCAGCGCCTGACGGTAGGACTCGACCAGGCCGGTCTCCGCGTACGGCATGCCCAGCGACGCGCAGTGCGCTCGCACCAAGGGCTGCGCCCGGCGAAGGTGGGGGCGGGGCATGCTCGGGAACAGATGGTGTTCGATCTGGTAGTTGAGCCCGCCGAGGAACCAGTCGGTGAGGACGGCGCCGCGTACGTTGCGCGAGGTGAGGACCTGTCGCTGGAGATGCCCCCAGCGGTCGCCGTCGGGGTCGGGCATCTCCATGCCTTTGTGGTTGGGTGCGAAGGCCATGCCCAGGTGGAGTCCGAACAGCGCGTGATGCACGAGCGCGAAGACGACGGCCTTGCCCGGGGACATCACGGTGAGCAGCAGCGTCGCGTAGAGCCCGAGGTGGGTGACGAGGAGCAGCGCCGACAGGACACGCTCACGGGCGGGCTGCTGCCGCAGGTACTGGAAGCCGGAGATCTTGAGGGCGATGCCTTCGAGGAGCAGCATCGGGAAGAACAGCCGGGCCTGGTTACGGGTGAGCCGGCGGGCGAAGCCTTCGCGCTGGGCTGCCTGCTTCTGCGTCCAGACGAGGGCGCCGACGCCGACGTCCGGGTCCTTGTCGATGTGGTTGGGGTTGGCGTGGTGGCGTACGTGTTTGTCGTTCCACCAGGCCTCGTTCATGCCGAGGAGCAGGTTGGCGTGGACGAGACCGATGATCCGGCTCGCTCGGCGGTCGCCGGTTATCTGGGCGTGTCCGGCGTCGTGGCCGACGAAGGCGGTCCGGGACCAGAGGATCGCCAACGGCAGGGCGAGCAGCAGGGCCCACCAGGTGTTGCCGAGGAGTACCAGGCCGGTGAGCACGCCGCCCAGGGCGAGGAGGTTGCCGGCGATCACGGCCGCGTACCATCCGGTGCGCCGCTCCAGCAGTCCTTGCGCCTTCACGGCCCGCAGGAGCGGCGCGAAGTCACTCCCGCCGACACCTGCCGCGCGTCCCCCGACGCCCGTGCTTCCGTCGGCGCTGTCCGTACTTCCGGCACGGTCGCGGGGGCGGTCCGCGACGGTGACTGCGGCCTGGGGCATGGTGTCTCCGGTCTCTGGGCGGCAGGTGAAGCTGCTCCGACCTGTTGAAACGTACGGGCAGGCGTCCTGCGGCAACCATGGCGCCACCACCCGGGGTTTCGGGGGGTAGCCCCCTCCCAGGAGGGGGGTGCTGGCTACACCGGGCAGCCCGCAGGCGTCATCGAAGTGAGCTGGATCACGGCGATTCCGCTCCCGGACCGCGTCGCCGGTGGAGTACTCTCGGCGACCTTGGGCCCCCACTAGTCAAATTTGAGGAATCCGACATCGCTGTGCACAGGCTCCCTGCGGCAACCCTCGCCGAGATCTCCGCACTCTCCCGCTGCTCCGTCGTCTTCCTTCCCTCAGATCCCTCCCGTACCGGCCGGGTCGCCTTCTGGCATCCGGACGGCAGCAGCCCGCCCGATGCACCGGGGACCGTCGGGGATCTGACCGTCGTCGGAGCCGACACCCGTCCGTACGGTGTGCCGGCGCTGCTGCTGCCGGTGCGGGACGCGCTGCCCGTACTGACCCGCGCGCGGGCCGCGGCGCAGGCCTCGCCCTCGGCCGCGTTCTGGGGCGCGGCCGCCCTCCTCGCCCTGCAACTCGCTGCCCGTGGACTGCTGCTGCCGGGGCTGAGTGCCTCCGACCACGACGCGTGGCGGGCCGGTCCGCTGACCGCCGCCGACCTCGACAGGATCCGTGACCTCGCGGCTTCCATGCCGCCCACCGCCCATGCCGTACCGCTCGACGACGCTGTGGAGCCCGTGCTGCTGCCGGAGCCGGAGCGGCTGCTGCGCGCGTTCCTGGACGCGGTGGCCGACGGCCTGCCGCGCACGCCCGCCGCGGTGTTCGCCACCGGAAGTCCGGCCTTCGCCGTCGACGCTCCGCAGCGCCTGCCCGAGCGTCGGGCCTGGGCCGCCGATGTCGCGGCCGGGCACGACGCGGGTGTGCGGCTCTCGCTGCGTGTCGAGGTCACCGGTCTGACTCCTGCTCACGAGGACGCCGAGCGAGGTGCCGGGCCATCCTTCCGTGCCGTCCTGCAGATCCACAGCGTCAGCGATCCGGCAGTGGTCGCCGACGCCGCCGACGTCTGGGCAGGCACGGCGCCCACCGCTGCGGGGTTCGGTCCGCGCGCGCGGATGGACGCCCTCCTCGCCCTGCGCCGCGCCGCCCGGGCCTGGCCGCCGCTGGCTCCGCTGCTGTCGGCCGCCGTACCGGACTCCGTCGAGCCGGCCGACGAGGAGATCGCCGAACTGCTCGGCTCCGCCGCACGGTCGCTCGCCGCGACCGGGGTCCAGGTGCACTGGCCCAAGGAGCTCGCCCGCACGCTCACCGCACGCGCGGTGATCGGCCCGCCGGACGAGGGAGAGGCCGGGCACGCCGGCGACAGCAAAGGCGGCCGCGACGACAAGTCCTCGAACAGACAGTCCACGTCCGACGTCCCGTCGTTCCTGTCGGCCGACGCTCTGCTGGCGTTCAACTGGTGGTTCGCGCTCGCCGACCAGAAGCTCAGCCGCGCCGAACTGGACCGGCTGGCCGAGGCCGGCAGGCCGATTGTCCGGCTGCGCGACCAGTGGGTGCTCATCGACCCGGAGGCGGCGCGCCGCGCCCGTGAGACGCAGGACCGCAAGGTCACGCCGATCGATGCGCTCGGGGCCGTTCTGACCGGTTCCACCGAGATCGACGGCCGCCCGGTCGACGTGCAGGCGACCGGCTGGCTGGAACAACTGCGGTCGCGGGTCGCCGATCCTGAGTCCGGTACGCAGCAGACGGTCGGTCAGCCCTCCGCCCTCGTCGCGACGCTCCGCGACTATCAGCTGCGCGGACTGAACTGGCTCCACACCATGACCTCGCTCGGCCTCGGCGGCTGTCTCGCCGACGACATGGGCCTCGGTAAGACCATCACCCTCATCGCGCTGCATCTGCACCGTCAGAGCGTCGAGGAGGCCGCCGGACCGACCCTGGTGGTCTGCCCGACCTCACTGATGGGCAACTGGCAGCGGGAGATCGAGAGGTTCGCCCCCGGCACACCGGTACGTCGCTTCCACGGCACGTCCCGGAACCTGGAGGGACTGGCGGACGGCGAGTTCGTCCTCACCACGTACGGCACGATGCGGCTCGACGCGGCGAAGCTCGCCGCGGCCGGTTGGTCCATGGTGGTCGCCGACGAGGCGCAGCACGTGAAGAACCCGTACTCGGCGACCGCGCAGCAGCTGCGGACGATCGGTGCGCGGGCACGGGTGGCGCTCACCGGCACCCCCGTGGAGAACAACCTGTCCGAGCTGTGGGCGATCCTCGACTGGACAACGCCCGGGCTGCTCGGCCGCCTCGGCACGTTCCGTACCCGGTACGCGCGGGCGGTGGAGGGCGGCAACGACCCGGCGGCGGCCGAACGGCTCGCAGCCCTGGTACGGCCGTTCCTGCTGCGGCGGCGCAAGTCCGATCCCGGCATCGCCCCGGAGCTGCCGCCGAAGACGGAGACCGACCGCGCGGTCTCGCTGACGGCGGAGCAGACCGGTCTTTACGAGGCGGTGGTACGGGAGACCCTGGCCGAGATCTCCGGCGCCGACGGGTTCGCCCGGCGCGGCCTCGTGATGAAGCTGCTGACGGCGCTGAAGCAGATCTGCAACCACCCTGCGCAGTACCTCAAGGAGGAACGGCCGCGGATCGCGGACCGTTCGGGGAAGCTGGAGCTCCTCGACGAATTGCTCGACACCATTCTCGCGGAGGACGCGAGCGTGCTCGTGTTCACCCAGTACGTACAGATGGCGCGGCTGCTCGAACAGCATCTGGCGGCGCGCGGGGTACGCACCCAGTTTCTGCACGGCGGCACACCGATCGCCGAGCGCGAGGCCATGGTCGACCGGTTCCAGGCGGGCGAGACCCCGGTCTTCCTGCTGTCGCTGAAGGCGGCCGGTACGGGGCTCAACCTCACCCGGGCGGGCCACGTGGTGCACTTCGACCGCTGGTGGAACCCAGCAGTGGAGGCCCAGGCCACCGACCGTGCGTACCGCATCGGGCAGACCCAGCCGGTGCAGGTGCACCGGCTGATCGCCGAGGGGACGATCGAGGACCGGATCGCCGACATGCTGGCCCGCAAGCAGGGCCTCGCGGATGCGGTGCTGGGTTCCGGTGAGACGGCACTGACCGAGCTGACCGATGCGGAACTTGCCGATCTGGTGCAGCTACGAGGGGGCGCGCGATGAGCGACACGTACGGGACCGACGGATACACGAACCCTGGATACGAGCGCGAGGAGTACGACGGCGACGGATACGAGAGGGAGGGATGCGACCCCTTCGGCGGCGGAGCCGAGGTGGCGGCGCCGGGGCAGGAACGTACCTTCGCCGCACTGCCGCCCGCGCTGGGCCGCGGCTTCGCCGAAACCTGGTGGGGCCGGGCCTGGCTGAAGGCCCTCGAAGACACCGCGCTCGACGGCGAACAGGTCAAGAAGGGCCGCCGGTTCGCCCGCGAGGGAAGGGTCGGCGCGGTCTCCGTACGCCCAGGGCGGATCACCGCAGTCGTCCAGGCCCCGGACTCGACCCCGTACCGCAGTGATGTCCTGCTCCAGCAGCTGAGCGAGGAGGAGTGGGACCGCTTCCTGGACATGGCGGTCGACCGGGCCGGGCACATCGCCGCACTCCTCGACCGGGAGATGCCGCCGCATCTGGTGGAGGACGCGGCGGCGGCCGGGGTGGATCTGCTGCCCGGCATCGGCGATCTGGATCCGGAGTGCACCTGCGAGGCCTGGGACCACTGTCCGCACTCCGCCGCCCTCTGCTACCAGGTGGCGCGGCTGCTGGACCAGGACCCCTTCGTCCTGCTGCTGATGCGGGGCCGCGGCGAGCGGCAAGTACTCGACGATCTCCAGGCGCGGATCACGGCCCGGGCCGCGGAACGGCAACCGGCCGAGCCCTCCCGCGCGGAGGACCGGCGGGCGCGCGGCGTACGCGCGGACGAGGCATTCGCCGCTCAGGACATCCTGCCCCCGCTGCCCGCTCCGCCGCCGCTGCCCGCCGAGCCCGGTCCCCCGCCCTCGCTGGACACGGAGACCGAACCGGAGCCCGGCCTCGACCCGGCCGCCCTGGAAGTGCTGGCGGCCGACAGCGCCGTCCGGGCCTACCGGATGCTGGCGGAAGCCCTGTCGCCCGACCATGGACAGCAGCCCGTGCATACGGGGTTGACGCCGGAGCAGGATGCCGTTCGGCTGGTCGCCGACGCCCGTCCCGAGCCCTGGGTCATGACACGGCTGGCCGCCGGGTCGGGGCGGCAGCGGGCCGAGCTCGACGCGGCGGTGCGGGCCTGGGGTTACGGCGGGACCGCCGCACTCACCGTGTTCGACGAGGAGTGGGCACCGGATCCGGAGGCCCACGCCCGGGCCCTTGCCCGGCTCGCCGCGGCGTGGGACGACGGCGAGCGTCCGCAACTGCGGGCGGTGCGCAACCGGTGGACCGTGGCGGGCGGCGACGTACAACTGCGGTACGGGCGGGACGGGCGCTGGTGGCCGTACCGCAAGGAGCGCGGGCGATGGATTCCGGCGGGGCCGTCGGACGACGACCCGGCGGCGGCACTGTCGGAAGCGCTTGGCATGGGCTAGCTGTTCTGACCACGGAGGTTGGTGACGGATCCCACGGCTTGGGGATCTTGAACGAGTGAGGGCCTTCCGGGTTCGGTGTGGATTGCGACATCTCCACCGAACGATCAGAAGGCCCTCATGCCCCACCGTAATGCACCCTTGACCGAGACCGGACGTCTGCGTCTGGCCCGCTGCGTCGTCGAGGACGGCTGGCCGCTGCGGCGGGCCGCCGAACGCTTCCAGGTCTCGCCCACGACGGCCCAGCGGTGGGCCGCCCGTTACCGCGAGCTCGGCGAGGCCGGTATGGCCGACCTCTCCTCACGGCCGCACCACAGCCCGCGTCGGACCCCGACCCGCACCGAGCGGCGGATCATCAAAGTCCGGCTTCTGCGCCGCTGGGGACCGGCCCGTATCGCCTACCTGCTACGGCTGAATCCCGCGACCGTGCACCGTGTTCTCACCCGGTACGGCCTCGCCCGCCTGGCCCACCTGGACCGCGCCACCGGCCGGGTGATCCGCCGCTACGAACACGTCGCTCCCGGCGACCTCGTGCACGTCGACATCAAGAAACTCGGCAACATCCCCGACGGCGGCGGCCACAAGGTCCTCGGCCGGGCCGAGGGCCGAAAGAACCGGGCGAACGCCGGCATGAGCTTCCTGCACAACGCCGTCGACGACCACTCCCGACTCGCCTACAGCGAGATCCTCACCGACGAGAAGAAGGAAACCGCCGTCGGATTCTGGCAGCGAGCCCAGACCTTCTTCACCGCTGCCGGCATCACCGTCCAGCGGGTTCTCACTGACAACGGGTCCTGCTACAGGTCACACCTTTGGCGCAACTCCCTTGCCGAACAAGGCATTTCACACAAGCGCACTCGGCCCTACAGGCCCCAGACCAACGGGAAGGTGGAGCGGTTCAACCGCACTCTCCTCGACGAATGGGCCTACGCAAAGCTCTACCGCACCGAGAGCGAACGACGCGAGGCCTACCCCGCCTGGCTGCACACCTACAATCACCACCGCGGACACACCGCGCTCAAGGGCCAACCACCCGCCAGCCGCGTCCCCAACCTCACGGGTCAGTACACCTAGCCCCCCCGTCGGTGGGCCCCGCCCCACCGGGCACCGCACCCGACTCCCCCAACTCCCTTGCGCCCCACCGATTTTCGGCCGCCTGCCATCTTCCGCCATCCGCGCCGCGGTCGTACGGTGGGGCGCGCGAGACGCTCGGCCGTACATCGGACAACGCATTCCGGTCAACGGACAAGAGGGAGTCACAGAGTGTCGGGGGAATCGGAAACCACACTGCTGCGCGATGCCGTCGGGCTGCGCGAAGTTCTCTTCCAGAGCATCACGGCGATGGCGCCCGCCGCCGCAATCGCCGCGTCCATCCCGTCCGGGGCCGCGTTCGCCGGCGGCAGTCTGCCGCTCTCCGTGCTGGTGGCGCTGGTGGCCTGTCTGTTCACCGCTTCGTGCGTCGCGGAGCTGGCCCGCCACCTGCCGGCGGCCGGTTCGGTCGCCACATACTCCGCACAGGGCCTGCATCCGACCGTCGGCTTCCTGGTGGGCTGGGGCTATGTCTTCGTCGAGGCGCTGGTGCCCGCACTGCTGCTGCTCCAGCTCGGGTTCACGACGGCTGGCACCCTGCACCAGGAGTGGTCGTCGTACCCGGCGGACCTGTGGTGGCCGTGGTCGCTGCTGGGTGCGGTCGTCATCGCGCTCGCCGGCTACTTCGGGGTTCGGGCATCCGCCCGCTTCGGGACCGTACTCGGCATCTTCGAGGTGCTGGTATTCGTCGCCTTCGCGGTGCTGCTGATCGGGCAGGCCGGCTCGGACAACACCCTGTCGGTGTTCGGGACGTCGCACACCGCGGACGGCTTCAACGGCATCAGCGGGATCTTCGCGGGCTCCGTCTACACCGTGCTGGCGTTCGCGGGCTTCGAGGCCGCGGCGCCGCTCGCCGAGGAGACGAAGAACCCGCGGCGCACGATGCGCCGGGCGGTGCTCGGCGCCGCCCTGTCGATCGGCCTCGTGTACGTCCTCACCACATACGCCATGTCCGTCTACTTCGGGCCGGACAAATTCTCCGGATTCGGCGCTTCGGGGGCCGCGTCATGGGAAGGCATCGCCCGCGCCTCGTTCGGATTGTTCTGGGTGCTGCTCTTCCTCGCCGTCGTCAACTCGACCGTGGCCAACGCCAACGCGTGCGCGAACGTGTCGACGCGTACGGCCTTCGCACTGGGGCGCATCGGAGTGTTCCCGCAGGCGTTCGCCCGGCTCCATCCCCGCCGTCGCTCCCCCGTCACCGGAGTGGCCGCGCAGTTCGTGATCGCGGTCGGAGCGACGCTCGGGCTCGGCTTCGGCTATGACCCGGTGACCGCGTTCGTGCTGCTGGCCACCGTCATCGTGACCGTGATCATCGGTGTGTACATCGTCGTCAACCTGGCGTGCGCCGGGTACTTCCTGCGCCGGCGCCGCGAGGCGTTCAACCCCGTACTCCATCTTCTCTTCCCGGTACTGGGCATCGCGGCGTTCGTACCGGCACTGCTGACGGCCGCCGGCATCCCGGCCTTCGACTTCGTCTCGGAGCTCAGCGCCCCCGTCTCGTACGCCGGACCGATCGTCGGTATCTGGATGCTCATCGGCATCGTTGTGCTGCTGGTGCTGGTGCGCAGACATCCGGAGCGGGTGGCACAGACCGGACGGATCCATCTGGACGAGGCCCCGGAGGCCGTCGTCGACATCGAAGCAGGAGCAGAACAGCGATGAGCGACCCACGCATCCTGACGGTTCGCCCCAAGGAGGGCGAGTACGCATGGACCTTCGGCGGTGCGGCGCCGGTGGCCCGGATCGAGCCCGGTACCTTCCTCGATGTGTACACGGAGGACTGCTTCGCGGGCCGGGTGCGCTCCGAGAAGGACCTGGTCTCCGCCGTCTGCGAGTTCCCGTTCCTCAACCCGCAGACCGGTCCGTTCCATGTCGTGGGGGCGGAGCCGGGCGATACCGTCGCGGTGCACTTCGTGTCGATCGAACCGGCCAGGGACTGGGCGGCGTCCACGACCGTGCCGCTGTTCGGCGCCCTCACCTCCACCCATACGACGGCTTCGCTGCAGGCCCCGCTGCCCGAGGTGGTGTGGATGTGGCAGCTCGACCGGGCCCGCCGCACCTGTCTCTTCAGCGCCCGCGACAGCGACATCCAGGTGGAGCTGCCGATGGATCCGATGCACGGCACGGTCGGGGTGGCTCCGGCCAATCTGGAGGTGCG
Organism: Streptomyces sp. NBC_00154; assembly: GCF_026342835.1. GTDB lineage: Bacteria > Actinomycetota > Actinomycetes > Streptomycetales > Streptomycetaceae > Streptomyces. The sequence continues at coordinate 1,071,727 of NZ_JAPEMI010000002.1, read as the reverse complement.
GTCCGCGCTGGTACCGGACGCACACGGCGGAAACATGGACACGCCCGAGATGCGGGCCGGCGTCACCTGCTATCTGGGGGTCAATGTCGAAGGTGCGCTGTTGAGTCTGGGCGATGGCCATGCCCGGCAGGGCGAGGGCGAGACCTGTGGGGTCGCGGTGGAGTGCGCGATGAACACGGTGGTGCTGGTCGAGCTGCTGAAGGGGGTCGCGACGCCGTGGCCGCGGATCGAGTCGGACACCCATCTGATCTCCACCGGCTCCGCACGCCCTCTCGAAGACGCCTTCCGTATTTCACAGTTGGACCTGGTGCAGTGGCTGGCACGCGACTACGGGCTCTCCGAGCTTGACGCCTATCAGCTGATCAGCCAGGCCGGTGAGGCTCCGTTGGCGAATGTCTGCGACACCAACTACACCTGTGTGGCGAAGATCCGCAAGAAATGGCTGCCTGCGGGCGATGCTCATGGTGGGCTGCACCGTCATCTGCGGGAGACCGCCGCACTACTGCCCACCGTCTGATCCCGGAACCCCCCTCCCCCCACAGGAGCGTTCATGCACCGCAGAAGGATCCTTCAGGGCGCCGCGGCGACGGCCGCCGCCGCTCTGCTCCCGGCGTCCACCCGCGCCATGGCCTCGTCCACCGCAGGTTCCACCGACTATCCGCTCGCACACTGGACGCCTGCCTCCATCGCCAACTACACGGCCTCGACGCGACCTTCGGCGTATCCGGTGCAGTACGTGATCATCCATGTCACGCAGGAGATTTTCTCGGACGCGATCGGGATCTTCCAGAATCCGGCGAAGCAGGTATCCGCCCACTATGTGGTGCGTTCGGCCGACGGGTACATCGCACAGTGCGTCCGGGAACAGGACATCGCCTGGCACGCGGGCAATTGGGACTACAACACCTGCAGTGTCGGCATCGAGCACGAGGGCTGGGTGGACCAGCCGGCGTACTTCACCAACGCCCTGTATGAGCAGTCGGCGCTGCTGACCGCGTCGGTCTGCGACCGCTACGGCATCCCCAAGGACCGTGCGCACATCCTCGGACACGCCGAGGTACCGGGCACCGATCACACCGATCCCGGACCCAACTGGGACTGGGTGCGCTACATCCGCCTCGTCAACCTCTTCAGCGCCGGCTGAACCGTAGTCCCGTGTGACTACTCTCCGCACCGAGGTTGTCGCAGAGCCCGGCTGCGACGACGATGGGGGTGCAGGACACCTCTTGGACGGGAGGGTGATTTGACGGACCCCTGGGTGGCCCTGACCGCCGATACGGACCTCGTCGAACGGCTCGGCGAACTGCGTCACGCACATGAGGTGTTCACCACCGCGGGTCGGCTGGAGCTGCCGGTACGATCCGTGGTCGGCGAGTCGTGGCGGCGCTCCGCCCGGGCCCGGGTCAGTCCGGACGGTGCGGCCCAGGTCGAGCTGGGCGCGGACGAGCTCGGACCGTACCGGGAGGGACATCCGCTGGCCCGCGCCATGCCGGTGATCCGTGAACTGATGAGTGCGTACGCCACGGACGGAGAGCATCTCCTCGCGGTGTGCGACGCGCACGGCAGGCTGCTCTGGGTCGAAGGACACGAGACGACACGGCGACGCGCAGGGCGGATGAACTTCGTGGAAGGCGCCCGCTGGTCCGAGTCCGTGGCGGGGACGAACGCACCGGGGACAGCGATCGCCGTGGACCGGCCGGTGCAGGTGTTCGCCGCCGAGCACTTCCTGCGTCCGGTGCAGCAGTGGACCTGCGCCGCGGCGCCACTCCACGATCCGCGCACAGGGCGGGTGCTGGGCGCCGTCGACATCACGGGCGGAAACCGGCTCGCGCACCCGCACAGTCTGGCGTTCGTCCAGGCGGTGGCGCGCGCGGCCGAGTCCCAGCTCGCTCTGCTCGCACCCTCGCCCGCCCCCGAGTCCGTACAGCTCAGCGCGCTCGGCCGGGACGAGGCACTGCTCGTCGCAGGCGGCCGCAAGATCCGGCTCAGCAGGCGGCACAGCGAGATACTGGTGACGCTGGCCCGCCACCCGGAGGGCCTGGGCGGCGACGAACTTCTCATCGAGCTGTACGAGGACGAGTCGGTGACCCCGGTGACGCTGCGGGCCGAACTCTCCCGGCTGCGAAGGCTCCTCGGCCCCGAACTCCTGCTCTCCCGCCCGTACCGGTTCGCCGCCCCGGTCGACGCCGACTTCGACACCGTGGCGCGCAGGCTCGCCTCCGGTGCGGTGGCGGCGGCGCTCAGCGCGTACGCAGGGCCGCTGCTGCCCGGTTCACAGGCCCCCTCCGTCGCCCGGCTGAGGCGCCGGCTCGACGATCAGCTGCGGGCCTCACTGATCGCGCGCGGTGACCCGGGGCTGCTGGCGGACTGGGCGTACAGCCCGTGGGGCGAGGAAGACCTCCCGGTGTGGCAGGCGCTGGCCGCGGCGGCCCCGCCCGGGCAGCGGCCGGCGCTGCTGGCCCGGGCGCGTGAGCTCGACACCGAACAGCGCTAGAGCTGCCCGGCGAACCGGGGCCGGGACGGCGACGCCCAGCACGACCGCGCCGCGCGCAACGGGCTTGCAACGTTGCGCTGCCTAGCCTCACGCCGAGGGCCGTCCAACGGCGGGCGGCACCGGATCCGGGAGGCCACAGAGATGACCCGTTACGCTGCGCCGGGCACCGAGGGCGCCATCGTCTCGTACGAGTCCCGCTACGACCACTGGATCGGCGGTGCTTACGTCCCGCCGACCCGCGGCCAGTACTTCGAGAACCCGAGCCCCGTCAACGGCCGCTCGTTCACCGAGATCGCCCGCGGCACCGCCGAGGACATCGAACTCGCGCTGGACGCGGCACACGCCGCTGCCCCCGCCTGGGGAGCCACGGCTGCCGGCGAGCGTGCGTCGGTTCTCAACCGGATCGCCGACCGGATGGAGGCGCATCTGGAGGAGCTGGCGGTCGCCGAGAGCTGGGACAACGGCAAGCCGGTGCGGGAGACGCTGGCCGCCGACATCCCGCTCGCCATCGACCACTTCCGGTACTTCGCTGGTGCGCTGCGGGCCCAGGAGGGCTCGCTCAGCGAGATCGACGACGACACCGTGGCGTACCACTTCCACGAACCGCTCGGTGTGGTCGCTCAGATCATTCCGTGGAACTTCCCGATCCTGATGGCGACCTGGAAGCTGGCCCCGGCGCTCGCCGCGGGCAACGCGGTGGTCCTCAAGCCGGCCGAGCAGACCCCGGCCTCCATTCATATGTGGCTGAGCCTGGTCGCCGATCTGCTGCCGCCGGGTGTCGTCAACATCGTCAACGGGTTCGGCGCGGAGGCAGGCAAGCCGCTCGCCTCCAGCCCGCGGGTCGCGAAGATCGCCTTCACCGGCGAGACCACGACCGGGCGGCTGATCATGCAGTACGCCTCCGAGAACATCAAGCCGGTGACGTTGGAGCTGGGTGGCAAGTCGCCGAACATCTTCTTCGACGACGTCTGGTCGGAGAACGACGACTTCCGCGACAAGGCCCTCGAAGGGTTCACGATGTTCGCCCTCAACCAGGGCGAGGTGTGCACCTGTCCGTCGCGTGCGCTGATCCAGCGCGGGCACTACAGCGAGTTCCTGGAAGCAGGCATCGCCCGCACCGAGAAGATCGTGCCGGGCCACCCGCTGGACACGGACACCATGATCGGCGCGCAGGCCTCCAACGACCAGCTGCAGAAGATCCTTTCCTATCTGGACATCGGCCAGCAGGAGGGTGCAAAGGTGCTGTCGGGCGGTCAGAAGGTCGAGTACGACGGCGAGCTGGCGGGCGGCTACTACGTCCAGCCGACCATTTTCGAGGGCGACAACCGGATGCGGGTCTTCCAGGAGGAGATCTTCGGCCCGGTCGTCGCGGTGACGTCCTTCTCGGACTTCGACGACGCGATCAGCACGGCGAACGACACGCTGTACGGCCTCGGGGCAGGCGTCTGGACCCGGGACATCAACACCGCGTACCGGGCGGGCCGCGCGATCCAGGCAGGCCGGGTCTGGACGAACTGCTACCACGCCTACCCCGCGCATGCGGCCTTCGGCGGCTACAAGCAGTCCGGGATCGGCAGGGAGAACCACAAGATGATGCTGGAGCACTACCAGCAGACGAAGAACCTCCTGGTGTCGTACTCGCCGAAGAAGCTGGGCTTCTTCTAGGCACAGAAAAAGGGCGCCTGACCAGGGCAGATGCCCGGCAGGCGCCCTTCTCGGCGCACATCTAAGCAGCGAGTCGAAACACGCCCTTACTCCCGATATCTCCCACCCGTATCCCAGCTCTGACCAGCAGTTCCGGGGCATTTCCGGGCCAAGGTCCCGCTAAGGCGCTCTCCGCATCGTCATCGTCCGTCGCCTCCTCCCATCGCCGCATGGAGTCTTCGATCAGGGTGTTGGCGTGGTTCCGCGCATCAGCCAGGAACTTGGCGTAGTAGCGGAAGAGGACCTGGATGCTCTGCCCAGCCCGACGCGCACACTCTGCGGGGTCGACGCCGGAGGCCAACCAGAAGGAGATGCCGGCGTGGCGCAGGTCGTAGGGACGCTTCGCCAGGTCAAGGGCGTGCTCGTCAAGCGTAAGAACAGCCTCACGCGCTCGCCCCCAGGTGATGCCGTACGCCGAGGCGTCGATGTAGTTCCCCTCTGCGTTGTGGAACAGGCGTCCGTCGGGTGCAACGCCGAAGCTTCCTATGTGTTCGCGCAACATGCGGACGAGCACTGGAGGAATCGGCACCGGGCGTGTCGCCTTGACTGCCCGCCGCTTCAGGGAGTGGATCTCGTGGACGGCGCCGTCATCCGTCCACTCCTTACCGGCAGTCACGACGCCGCCCTTCAGGTTCAGAAGGCCCCAGCCACTCGCCGGCAGACGGCACTGGGATTTCTGTAGATGGATCACCTCGGCTGGGCGCATGGCGGCGTAGTACATGCAGCCGAAGAAGGCGTACAGATGAGGGCCACGGCCGGGTAGGGCTCTGACTGCGGCTAGCAGTCGGGCAACCTGAGCCGGGTTCGGCACGCAGTCGGGATCGACTTCATCGGCGACTTCCGGCGCCGTCCAGCGAAGACCGATCAGCGGGTTCTGCGCGAAGTATCCGCGTTCAACGGCTACACCAAACACCTCGTTGACCGCAGCCTTCTTTCGCTTCACGGTCTTCGCGGCAGCGGCCGTTCCATCGACCTTCCGACAGAGTGCGTCGAGGCCACGCCGCAGCACTTGGGGATCATCCAACTCACCTACAGGCAGAGAGTGGCGCTGCAGCCAGTCCAATGCCGCCTGCCACTCTTCTGACGCATCGACCTTCCAGGCGTTCTTGTTGAAGGCCCAGGAGTAGAGCGCTCGCCGCAGCACGCGGGGCGCCCGGTAGCTGGCTCCTGGTTCAACGAAGGCTGGCGTGATGGTCGCCAAGGCATCTGCCAGCGTGCGTCGCGTGTTCCCTGGTGTTCGGTCCCACCGTTGCTCGATGTACTCCCGGGCCAGGACGTACCAAGTGGTCCGCTGCTTCAGGGCCCGAAGTTCGGAGGCTGGCAGACCCGTCCGGGCATCGAAGGGTTCGCCGTCGCGAGCGGCGGTCATGAGCTTGGCGCGACGGCTCTCCGCCAGCCCCTTGGTGAGGAAGGACTCGGACTTTTCACGCCCGTTGACCGTCCAACGGACCTCAAATCCCTTCCGGCGGTCGGGCCGCTCGCGAATGTCCCAGAACCGGACCTTGTAACTCATCGCCATTCAGGCGTATCCCTTTCGCATGCCTCCCACCACGCATCCAAGTCAGCGCGGCGACAGCGCAGTTCACCATTGGGTAGCTTGATCATTCGGGGTGCCTGGCCGCGAGCGCGTAGGCGGTAGAAGGCCGATTGACTCATCCGGATTTCCGCTAGAACCTCGGCGAGCTTGAGCGCAGGTGGACGAGCCATTGATGTTTCCTCGGGAATTCCGGGTTTGTCGGCCGCCCAAGCGGCAGCGCACGCAACTTGCACCCACTCCGTAACGACTGATGGGCAGGCGCTGCCACTTGCGGGTGCAGGGCACCGACATGAAGGGCTGTAGTGTCCGAAGGGCTCCACCGCCAAGCACAGCCCCTGCGAACACCTCAATGGTCGCGACGATCGCCGGTTTGGCTAACCGGCGATCGTCGGCTATGTTGCGCGCCGCATCACGAACCCGACGTCTGCTTGGGATCGCGGCCGGCGAGGGCAAGCTGGTAGGACCGCAGGGCCCGGGATGCGCCAACAGAGGCGACCGCTAGTAGGCCATCATCCGTGATCCGGTTGAGATTTCGCGCAGCGAGGCCCTCGGAAGCCCTGATTGCCTGTGCGACTTGTCGCGTTGTGGCGCCGGGATGCGCCGGGATGCGCCGGGATGCGCCGCAATGTACTCGAGGACGGTACGGTCGCTGCGATAACCGTGTTGCAAGAGATCCTTGCCGAACAGGCCAGCCGCGCAGACGCAGAGCCCCGTGGATACCGCAAGGTAGTCGCCCGCCGTTTGGCCGACCCAAGCGCTCAGTCCGCCAAGGGCAAAGAGCGCGGGTGAAGTGAAGCGGGCAGATCGGACAGCGGATTCAGACAGACGGGCCTCCCAAGTAGGAGCGATGCCAGTGGGACAACTCACCTGACGCGTCATTCCGAGCAGTTTCGAAAACCTGATCGCAGCCGAGGAGTAGCGCCGTCTGACGCGGTATTTTGCGAGACGTTGTACGTTGACATGGCCCTGTCGTAGATTTCCAGTCTTTCTGTGCTCTTTCTTGTCTGCCGTGGGCGAATCCCCTACTCACCGCCCCATGATGGGTCGATCCGGTACGGACTCGCCGCGGGGAAGGCTACTGAACTTGATTGGGTGATGTCGGGCCGTTCGCCTGCCAGTACCTGAGTCGGGTCGGTAGTTGTGGTTCGTGAGATACGCGCAGGGCGGCGGCTTGACCGATGCCAAGAGGGCTGCGAGGGAGCGGGTTCGGCTGGAGGCGGTCGGCCTCTTCGAGGGCAGTGCGAAGAACAGAGAGATCGCGGCCGCGCTTCGGGTGAGTGAGCGGTCTGTGGAGCGCTGGCGTCGGCAGTGGCGGGAGCGTGGCCAGGAGGGTGTCCGGTCGAAGGGCTCACCTGGGCGTCCGAGACTATCGAGTGTGCAGATGGCCAGGCTGGAGCGGGAATTGGAGCGTGGCCCGCTCGCTCATGGCTGGGCGGACCAGAGGTGGACGTTGGCCCGGGTCAAGACTCTGATCGGACGGTTGTTCCACATCAGCTACACGGTGGAGGGGACGTGGCGGCTGCTCAAACGCCATGGCTGGTCCTGGCAGCAGCCGGCCCGGCGGGCGATCGAACGTGACGACGGGGCAGTGGAGTTGTGGAAGAAGGAGGTGTGGCCACAGGTAAAAGCACGGCGGCGGCCCGCGGAGCCTGGATTGTCTTCGAGGACGAGGCCAGTCAGTCGCTGAAGCCGCCACGCGCAAGGTCCTGGGGCCGTATCGGCCGGACACCCGTCGTCCGCGTCCGGGGCCGGGGCTCCGGGCGGGTCTCGATGGCGGGAATGACCTGCTTCCGTCCCGGAGAGCGGTCGCGGCTGATCTACAGCTTCCGCGTCCACCGGGGCCGCAAAGGCGAACCCAAGGGCTTCACCTGGCAGGACTACCGCGACCTCATCGTGCGGGCCCACAACCAGCTCAAAGGCCCCATCGTCCTGGTCTGGGACAACCTGCGCACCCACCTCATGCCGCAGATGAAGGACTTCATCGCCGCGAACGAGGACTGGCTGACCGTCTTCCACTTCCCTTCCTACGCACCCGACCTCAACCCGCAGGAAGGCATCTGGTCACTGGTGAAACGGACCATCGGCAACCTCGCCGCCGCGAACCTCGACCAACTCGCCACCGCCGTGAAACACAGCCTCAAGAAGACCCAATACCGACCGCACCTCATCGACGGCTGCCTCATAGGCACCGGCCTGACCATGGAGAGCTGACCACGATCAGGCCGACATCACGCATTCAAGTTCAGTAGCCGCAACATCAGGACCGTCCTAAGAAACCGACGGAAATGATTCGACCGCTTTCCAGCCAAATGGCGAAGTCAGCGACCGCCAGCATCGACGGGCCGCAGCCTTCGCGGCGAAAAGAGCACCCGCCAGCCGAACGGTGCGCCGTTAAACGGCATATGGCGGCAATGCGACAGAGACGGGTGGCCGCCGACTGCGGACAAGACTCCCGTATGGCTGGCCCCGACAGCGGGCAGAAACGTTCGGGCCGCCCCCATCTGCCGTGGGGCCGGCCCGTTGTCGTGCGTGCGGTGCTTTAGGACGGGGTCACAGATCGAGCAGGAAGTCGAAGTCCGTGTCCTTCGCGCCAAGCAGCCACGCCTTGGCCTCAGCCGGGGTGAAGACCTGGGGCAGGCGATCGGGGTTCTGCGAGTCGCCGATCAGGACATACCCGTCCTTGACAGCGATTCGCACGCAGTTCCCGCCGCCGCCGCTGTACTTGGACACGGCCCATTCGACCGACGTCAGGTCGAACGAGGATGGGTCCGGCTTCGCTGTCACTGTTCTAGCTCCTTGATCCTCTTCTTGAGGCGCATGCGCGTCTCGTCGGGGTCCAGCGCCCGCTCCCACAGGTTGGTGAAAGTCGCGGTGTAGCGCTGCACATCATCCTCCCCGTCGAAGTACAACGAGCTGACCATCGTCTCGACCCACACAACTTGGCGGGCGGCCTCCGGGAAGGCCATCAGGACGAACGGGCCCGCAGATCCCGGGTGCAATCCGACGGCGCCTGGCAGGATACGGATGGTGTTGCGAGGGTCTTCGGACTCCTCCAGGACTCGTTCCAGTTGCCGCCTCGCCACGCTGAGGTCGTCGCCGGCGATATGAAGCGCATGCTCGTCAACCAAGGCGCGGAACTCAGCGAGTGCACCCTGTCGCACCTGCTGCTGCCGGTCCATGCGGACGTCGACGAGTGCCTTGACCTCGGAGGGACGCAGATCAGGCCGCATCTGGGCGATAACCGTGTAGGCGTAGTCCTCGATCTGGCAGAGCCCCGGCCAGATATCCCGTTCATAGTTGGACAGCGCAGCGGCCCGGCGCTCCATCTTCAGGAAGCCCTCGAACTGCATGGGCCCCAGCAAGTGAGCGTTGCGTCGCCACAGGGCAGGACGTGGTCGACCGGCCGGAGTGGTGTCCGCCCCGAGTAGCGCCAGGACTTCCGAACTCTCGGAGTCGCTGGCCTGGTAGACCTCGAGCAGCGCTTCGACGAGATCCCGGGCCACACGTCGGCGCTGACCTCGTTCGAGTCGGCTCAGCCCGCTCTTATCAATCTTGACTCCGCGCCGGCGGAGCACTTCGTGGCCTGCGACGTCGCCCTGCGTGAGGTCCCTGCGTTCTCGCAAGTCCTCCAGGCGCAGGCCGACTTCACTGAGGGTCAGCGACCACGGCGTCTTCGCTTCTGGCATGGTGGCCAGTTTGACGGCTCGCCGCGCTGCCTACAAGCAATATGGTCGCGCAATTTGCTCGACCATATTGCTAACGGCTTACCTTTGGGAGCATCCTAGCCAGGGTCACGAAGTGTGCAGCGCCCGTCGCCACGCGTAGAGGTCGCTCCGCTGCTCCGCTGTCCGCACACGCCCAGGGAGAGGCCGCCGCGATGCGTCGGACGCTGTTCAGCCTCCTGTTGAAGAAGCAGAACCTCGCCACCTGGGAAGTGTTCTGCGTGCCCTACACGGCCACCGGCCGGGAACTCGCCCGTGAGACCGGCAACCGCCGTCTCGCCACGGTCGGCCTGGGGCGTACCACGTTCGACCGATGGTCCTCCGGCAGTTGGTACGGTCGGCCCCGCGGTGAAGCGGCGCAGATCTTGGAGCGCATGTTCGGGCACCCCGTTGACATTCTGTTCAGTCCGGCACCCGATGCGAGCGAGTCCCCGGTGGCCGTGGGGTCGGTAGCAATGCAGATCGGATCCCGCTGGCCCAGTTCCAGCATGCTGATCCCCGCAGGCGGCCGCGCTGGGACCTGGGAGATCACCGGGCGCCACCGCCTGGACGGGACGAGCGCCGCAGTGCACCTTCTCCCGGTCACCAGGCGGGGCGAGGAAGTGAACCCCAACGACCTGAGCCAAGACGGCCAGCGCGACCTGGAGGGGTTCTTACGGCCGGCGCGCCGCGGATTCATCGTCGGTGTCGAGGAGCGACGCGGCGACCTGGACCTGTACTTGCACGAAGCCGCGTCCGCCCGCAGATCGGGCCGACCGGGACCGCAGTCCGCCGGAACCCTGTCGATTCCCTCGGCCTACCTCCTGGACGACCTCACGTACGGCATCGTCTGGGCGCTCACTCAACTCGACGACGGCCTCCTGGCCGACGACCAAGTCCTCGACAGCGAGCGGCACCTCATCAGCACCTACCTCTCCTTGCCGAGATCAGCCCCCAGCCAGTTGCTCGTCGACCTCACCGCCGCAGGCAGCAGCTGGATGGGGTCGGCGTTCTGCGCCCAGCACATCCAGCAGGAGCTGGCCAACGCCACCGAGGTGCCTACCTTCTGGACACGCGAACAGAGCGGGGAGGAAGCGGCCCCGTGGCTGTTCTTCAAGCACAAGCTCGACTACCTCCAGGCGCTCACCCGCTTCCACAGCGCCTCGACGCAGACCGTCCGGGTCTTCTGCCTGCCTGAAGCCGAAGTCGCGCAATCCGAGCGGTACGAGAGAGTCCTGCTGCTGTTGGCGATCGCCCTCATGGAGCGCGTCGGTATCCGGGTGCGGGTGATACCGAAGCCGGAATACTCGGAGGTGGACGGCGTAGCCCTGGTCCCCGGTCAACAAGCCGTTGTCGCCAACTGGGTGCGGGTTCCCGGCGGGGCGCTCTGGGCCGCCGGCAGCACGTCGGCCCGGGGCGATCTGCGCACGTACGCGGCGGCGTTCGCCGACGCGCAGGGCAACGATGTCCTGTCGGGCGCCGCGGACTCGGCAAGCCGGCTGCGGGCCCTCTCCGGCTACTTGGGCCTGGACTGGGACTGGTTAACCTCCCGGTGCCGCTCCCTGGGTGAGTACGGTGTCGCCGGACTCGTTCGACCGCGTAGCCGCCTGCTGACGGTGAACGCGCTGGATGAGACTCTGCTCTTCCTCGGCAAGCTCACGTCCGACCAATGAGACCTGTCCGCGCCGTCCCCAGGCATGAAAGGCCCTTCGTGTCCTCCGCTGACCATGATCCGCACCGCTCCGCTCTCGTCCTGGCCCTCGGCGGCACCATCGCCATGACGCCCACCGCCTCGGCGTCCGGGGTCGCGCCCACTCTGACCGGCTCCGATCTCGTTGCCGCCGTGCCTGGCCTTCAGGACACCGCGGTCACCGCGGAGGACTTCCGGAAACTACCCGGTGCGTCCCTGACGACCAGCGACATCGTCGACCTGGTGGGCCGGATGGAACAGGCCGATCGTGAAGGCGTCGACGGGATCGTGGTCACCCAGGGCACCGACACCCTGGAGGAGACCGCGTTCCTGACCGACCTCTACTACCGGGGCAGCGTGCCGGTGGTCTTCACCGGGGCCATGCGCAGCGCCGCGTCAGCGGGTGCCGACGGTCCGGCGAACCTCTTGGCCGCCGTGCAGGTCGCCACGTGCGCAAGGGCACGGGAACAGGGGGTTCTCGTCGTCTTGGGTGACGAGATCCATGCCGCCCGGCACGTCCGGAAGATGCACACGACCAGTCCGGCCGCCTTCGGTTCCCCGGCGACCGGCCCTCTCGGCCGTCTGGTGGAGGGAACAGCACGGCTCCAGCGCGCCTTGAAGAGGACCGGAGTCGTCCCGCTGCCGCTCGGCACCCCGGGCGCCCCGTCCGAGGTGGAGGTCGTCACCGCGTCCCTGGGCAGCAGCGGAATCCTGCTGGAAGGGTTGGAAGGCAAGGTCGCCGGGCTGGTCGTGGCCGCCTTCGGTGCTGGCCACGTCCCCCAGACGTGGGTTCCCCGGCTGGAAGCGCTGGCGACTGCAATGCCCGTCGTCCTCGCGTCGCGCATCGGCACCGGGCCCGTCCTTACCTCGACCTACGCCTTCCCAGGCTCCGAGAGCGACCTATTGGCCCGGGGCCTGGTCTCCGCAGGCACGCTCGACCCGTACAAGGCCCGCCTGCTCCTGATCGCCCACCTGGCCGCGGGCACACCGCGCTCGGAGATCGCAAAGGTCTTCCTCGACTACTCCTGATCCCGCCCCAACCAGCACGAAGGACGCCCCCGCCCATGCGCTTCGCCCAGGTCCGTTCCGGCCGGCAGTTCGTTCTCGCCCTCGACCACGGGGAGGACCTCCTCGAAGGACTCACGCGGTTCTGTGAAGACCAGGGCATTCGGGCCGGATACATCCCGACGTTCGTCGGCGGGTTCCGCTCTGCGCGCCTGGTGGGCTCCTGCGAGTCCCTCGCTGACCCCGAGGTCCCCCTGTGGGAGGAGATCACCGTCGAGACGCTCGAGGCGCTCGGTGGCGGGACGCTCGCGTGGGACCTGGAGAATGACTGCCTGGCACCTCATATTCACGTCGCGGCTGGCATCAAGGGCGCGTCGGCCGACGGGCGGGTATCTCACCTGCTCGGCGCGAAGGTGCAGTTCATCTGCGAGATCCCCATCGTCGAAGTCGTCGGCGATGCGGCGGGCCCGGCGCTGACGCGGCGCCGCGATCCGAACCTGTACGACGTCCCTCTCCTTGGCTTCGGCACGGGCAGCTGAGGAGGGAGACCGCGATGCGCAGGGCGATCCTCTTCCCGAAGGTGGTCGAGGCTCGGCGCATGCGCGTCTACGAGACGTTCACGGTGCAGTTCGAGCGGGCTGCCAAGGAGGTAGCCCGGCTGGACGGTGACCCCACTCTCGCCTCCGCGTACGTCTCCCGGTCCACCTGGGACCGGTGGATGGTCGGGGACATCAAGGGGCTGCCGCGGCGCCCAACATGCCGGGTCTTGGAACACCTTCTCGACGAGACCGCTGAGCGGCTGTTCGGGCCGGCCGAGCCGGACGCCCATCAGCGGGCCGAGACCGGGGCAGCGGCAAGCGGCGAACGCTCGCTGGGAAATCTCGGGTTGTCACCGCACGTCGCCGCTATGGAGTCGTTCCGGCTCGCGGACCGTCAGCTCGGTGGAGGCCACGTCTACCGGTCTGTGGCGCACTACCTCAACACCGTCGTCGCCCCGGGCCTCTTCAGCGCGACGGACCAAGGTGAAAATGGCGAGGCCGCGTTCGGGACTGCGGTCGTACTCACGGAAATGGCGGCGTGGATGGCTCACGACGTCGGACGGGACGACCTGGCCTCCGGGCACTTCGATCGCGCGCTGCGTCTGGCGCAGAGCCTTGTAGACGTGACCGCGGGCGCGAACGTGCTGGCGGGCATGAGCCACCTGGCCTTGCAGACAGAGCAGGTGAACGCCGCCGCTGAACTCACCCGCAGCGGGCTGGCACGACTCGCGGCCGGCCCCCGGGTCCCAGCCCTCTCGGCCCGCCTCCACGCCATGGAGGCCCGCGCGCTCGCCCAGCTCAACGAGGGACGCGACGCCCAGCGGGCCCTCGACTCGGCACGCGATGCCTTGGCACTTGCGCGTTCCGTTCCACCTTCGCACTGGGTGGCGCCGTTCGACGAAGCGGCGCTGGCCAGCGAGGCTGCCTCCGCGCTACTGGATCTCGGCGCGCTCGACGCTGCGGTCCAGGAAGCGGAACGCGCCCTGACGCTGCGCGACGCAAGCCGGGTTCGGAGCAGGGCGTTCGGACAGGTCACGCTGGCGCGGGTCTTGCTGGCGCAAGAACAGGTCGACGCGGCCTGTCAGGTCGGCGTGGAGCTGCTGACCGCCGGCCAATCGGTGACCTCACTGCGACTGAGCAGTCAACTCGACTCGTTGCAAGCCGAATTCGACCGGTACCGCCAGGTGCCCGAGGTCCGCGACCTGCTCTCGCGTATGTCCGCGACTGCTCAGCACCGTAGATTGCTGCTCGGCAGTCTCGCGCTACCGGAAGGTCCGCAGTGAATGATGCCCCCAGGCCGGGAGACCCCGGCCGCAACGCCTACCTGGCCGAAGGCAACGCCAAACAGGCCCGGAAGCGGGCGGCTGCCGATGCCCTTATTCGAGACGGGGACGGCCGGCTGCTTCTGGTGAACCCGACGTACAAGGACGGGTGGGACCTTCCCGGGGGCATGGCCGAGGCCAACGAGCCCCCCGACGCCGCTCTTCGCCGAGAGCTCCACGAGGAGCTCGGCCTCGACATCACCAGCCTGCGGTTCCTGTGTATCGACTGGGTCGAACCGCATGGCCCGTGGGACGACTACCTCGGCTTTGTCTTCGACGCCGGCGTGCTGTCGTCCGAACAGGTCGCCAATCTGAAGCCCTGCGACGAGGAAATCTCCGAACACGGCTTCTTCGACGTCACGGAGGCGCTGCGTCTGTTGCCGGACCGGCAGCGGGTCCGAGCGCAACAAGCCCTGCAGGTGCTGGACGACGGAATTCCGCGCTACCTCCGCAACGGGGTGCCCTGCTGAACGGGGACGGCTGCGCGCCCGTCTCGGCTGGTCACCTCCACGGAAAGGCTGCGGTCCTCGGTAGGGCTCATCGCACTTCGGATGCGGTGGAAGACCTCCTCGATCAGCGTCAGGTCCTTGGTGCACAGGGGCTGACCGAGAGAGTCGAAGTACCGGCCGACCTGTTGCCGATCGCCCACGCCGACGACCACCACTGCGTTCTGCACCCGGTGAAGGATGAACCGTAAAGCCATCCGCAACAGGGCATCAGCGGACGAGCCAAACTGGTTGGACAGTACGGCGAGGCCGTGCGTGATAGCCGATGTCTGCACCTTCGTTCGGTCGGGTGCCAGGCCCTCGGTCCGCGGGCGGCAGTCAGCGAGGACGCCATTGGCTAGCGGAGAGGCGATCAGCAGACCGACGCCGCGGCGGGCGGTGAAGGCGCCCAGGTCCTCGCCGTCTCCGAGGTCGGCCAGCGGGAGCAGGACGCTCGCCTGCGTCCAGACCATATCGGGGCGGATCTGGTCGAAGAGGTCCAGGAAGCGGCGGATAAAGCGGTCCGATGAGCGGCCATCCGGGCCGCGCAGACCGATCGCTCGTATCTGGCCGAGGTCCCGTAGCACGCGCATCTGCTCGATGACGGGGCCGAGGTAGCGGTCGCCGTTGCCGAAGTCGTACGACTCAAGGGTGTAGACAGCGAGTTCGTCGAGGTAGAGGTTCTCCAGAGTCTGTTCGAGCTGGTGTCGCACGCGAGGACCGGCGTACGGGTGGGGAGCAGAGCCCCGGACCCGGCCAATCGTGCTGGACACCTGCACATTGTGGCCCGGGTTCTCCTTGAGGATCTTGCCGATCAGCCGCTCGGCGTGGCCGTACCGATGGCTGTCTGCCGTGTCGATGAGTTCCACACCGGACTCCACGGCGCGGCGCAGCCCGTCGAGCAGTTGCGCGTCGTCTGGCTGAACAACGGTCGGGGCCCACCGGGAGGTGCCTGTGCCGATACCCAGAGGACCCAGGAGCAGGTCCCGGGCCACGAGTCGGTGGGCGAGATCGTTCGGCAGCATCAGTATGTGCCACCCGCTCGATGCAGGAAGACCGCGACGACTCGTTTCCCCGCGTCGTCGCACTGAACCCGCCAGGCACTCGCCAGCGCGTTCACCAAAAACAAGCCTCTCCCGTTCACATCGTCATCATCGGCCCGAACCGGGTTCCGTGGCACCGCTGCCGTGTCCCGGCCGCCGTCGCGGACCTGGACCACCGTCCCCCACGAGTACAGATCGAGGGAGATACCGAGGGCCTCTCCGGCGTGCTCGAGGGCGTTGCCCACCAGCTCGTCGGCCACCAGCACCACGTCGTCCTTGTACTCCTCGTCGAGGGTCTCCGTGAGCGCGCTGCGGACTATGCGGCGGGCGGCGCTCTGCGGCGCGTCGATGCCGCGGAGGTCGAGCGCAGCATGCTTCACAGGGCCGCCGGCGGCGCGGCCTTCGCCGCGTGCCAAGGCCGTACTGGTGGAACCAAGCACGGGGATCACTCCTCGCTGCGTTCGGGATGCCCGGGGGAACGGACTGGCAAGTCCTGGTGAATACCGTGGCCCATCACGCAGCGCTGGCGACAGCGAAAACGAACCCCACTTCTCCCCACTTCGTCACCGGGCTCGCGAACTTACCGAGGCGGGACAACAGTCACAGAGGAAAGGATCCGCACCAAGGGTCGGGATTTACGCAGCTCCCCCAACACTGCGACCGCGAACAAGGCGCCCTGTGCACCGCGATTCTGACCGCGCGCTGAGGCCGACAGGAGTGCCGAGAGCGGCTTTTAGCTGGCAGAACGTCAAATGAGGGCACCCTTCAGCCCAACTATTCCACCCGCGAGGGCACCTATCACCGTTCATGCATTTCAGTCAAGCATTTCCAGTGAAGTGGGGTGAAGTGGGGTCGGCGCGGCCGACCTCCAGTGGTGGGCCCTCACACAAGCCTCGACACACTGATTAATGACCGACTTCACCCCTTTTGCCTGCGGAGCCAGTGACGGGTAGGCGAAATCCCGACTGTGCTCGCCGATGTCGAAGTGGGGAGAAGTGGGGGTCCGTTTTCGCTACCGACAACGCCCCCAAGGGGCAACGCTATTCACAGGTTCACGCAACGCCAGGCACACGTAATTCGGCTGGACAGCACCCCTGCCCGTCCGTTGTCTGCCGCGGCGAGGGCTTCCCCTGCGGCAGCCGGTCCCTTCCCTCCTCAACCCGCTCGTGCCATCCAACGCCCTCCCGGACCCCGGAGCGATGGCCTGCCGGATCCACAGCACTCCGTCCATGTCGCGGTCGTACGGCACCTCGTCCGCGTAGCCGATCCCTCCCCGCAGCACCGCTTCCCCCAAGGATTCGCCATGTGCCAGCACAAGCCCGCCTGCCCCTCCGCCGAGGCCACGGACCGCGAGGCCGCGACCGTGGTCTCGGCGCACCCGGACCAGGGCTGGTCGCTCCCTGGTGACCGCTGACCGAACGGTGCCGGTCCTTCCACGCCGTGATCACCGGCTCGATCAACGACCACTGCCCGTCCGACAAGTCGCTCGGGTACGGCTTGCGTTCACTCACCCCGCCACCCCAGCAGACCAACGGCCACGGACCAGCAGATTCCGCCCCCACCCACACCATCAGGTGACGGCAGAACGCATCAATGACTCACAAACCGCCCTCTTAGGTGGGCAGGTCGCGGCAGAGCTGCTGGAAGCGGCTCCTGGGCCGCGCTTTGCGGGGCGGTGCGATGCCCGGTGAGAGGTAGCCGCTGAGTCGGATGATGTTCGTTCCGGCTGCCGTCAGCACGTGTTGGACGTGGGTTCTGGCCAGGCCTCGGTAGCGGCAGTTCCGCAGGCCGTGGGCATGAACGGTCTCGGAGACGGTGGCCTCGCAGCCTGCGCGGATCGCGTATCTCCAGCGCCACTCGGTCGTCGTCTGTTCGGCCCTGTTCTGCGTCTGGATCTCTTGGAGCGGTTGTGGCATCAGGAAGACGTGACGGCCCTTGCCTTCGACGTTGCCGGTGCATTTGAGTCGGTCGACGCATTCGCGGCAGGCCTTGCGTGGGAAGAGCACGGAGAGCCGGGGGTGGCCGTCGCCGAGTGTGGGCTTCCATGGTGGACTCGTCACGCCGTTGGGGCAGGTCAGGGTGCGGGCTTGCCAGTCGATGTGGAAGTCCTGCTTGGCGAAGCCGGGCCGTTTACCGGCCTGTGGGTCGTCACGGACTGGTCCGAAGAGTGTGATGTCCCAATGTTGGGCGGCGTGGTGGATGCTGTCCGGCGAGATGTAGCCGCTGTCAACGACGTGTTCGGTGGGCTGGAACCCCTGCGCGGTCAGTCCCAGGTGGATCCGGTCGAGGGCGTCGATGTCCTGCTCGGGCGCCGGCCGGGTGGTGACCTGGACGATCACGTTCGGGCCGGTCTCGTCGCAGGTCTCGGTCTGGTGGTCGCGGTAGCCGATCCAGTCCTGCTGTCCGGCGGCGGTGACTTTCTGGCTGTATCGGGCCTCGGGATCGTGCGGGGTGACGATCTCCATGCCCGACCACGGCACTCGCGCCGAAGCGGGATCGGGTCGGCCGTCCGCTGATGCCTTGCCCGTGTTGCGGCGTTCGGTCGTCCTGCGGCTTGCCCGGTCCCGACTGGATTTCGGTCCCCGCCAGCGCAGTTGGCCGTCCCAGTCGAGCCAGTACTGCTGGACCCAGACCTACCGCAGGATCTCAACGGCGGGTAGTACCCGCAGTCCGGGTGGGGCATCGGAGTCGTGAACGGCTCGCAGAATGTGCATGCCGTCCTCGCCAACCCGTAGCACGTAGGCGATCAGGGCGTCACCTCCCCGGGGAAGCCGGTCATAGCGGACCGGGCGGCCATAGCGGTCACCCCAGTCCGCGGTGACGAGTCCGGCCAGCCATTCCTCGCCGTGCGCAACGAGCTCTTCCAGAGCCGCCCGCAGGGTCTCGGCGACGAGTTCACCCCGATTGAGCCGGCGTACTGCCGCCAGCACGTGGGTCGAGTCGGTGCGGACCCGGCCACGGCGTTTGACCAGGCCCGCAGCCGCAAGACGTTCGACCATCACAGCCAGCAGCCGGTCTGCACGGTCCCCTTCGGCCAGCCGGTCACGGAACTCGCTCAGCACCGAGAAGTCGAAGCCAGCGTCATCCAGCTCCAGGCCCAGGCAGTACTTCCAGTCCAGACGGCACCGGACGGCCTCCGCCGCCTGCCGGTCGGTCAGATTCTCCGTGTATTGCAACACCGACACCAGCGCGAGCCGGGCCGGCGACAGACCCGGGCGCCCGTCCGCCGGATACCAGTCGGCGAAAACCTCGTCCACGAACAGCTCGTCGAGCCGGTCACGCATCCTCGCTGCCGTGCCACGCGGATTACTCGCCCGGGCCATCTTCACGTTCAGTGGCGGAACCACTCGACCAGAACCACACCCCCATCGACATTCCGGCCCCCTCCGACCGGCAGAGACTGCCCCGCTCAACAACGGCAGCACACCACCGCCAACGCGAACAACCCCTCGAGGGAAGGCTTCACCCCACCGAGCGAAGATCACCAACAGCATCCATTCCGTGGAGCGGAGACGGAGAGTCAGATCTTCGGAGCCATGCGATGGCGGTTCGGATGGGCTCGAAGTCGAGGCGAGGTGAGTTCAAGGGCCCGGTTGTCGCGCCCGGCGCTCATGTGGTTGAGCCAGCGTTCGTACCAGTCGAGGAAGTCGGTGGCGGAGGAGACATTGGGGCCCCAGTACCCGTCGCTGTTACCAACAAGGACGCGGCCGGTGAGTGGACCGGTCACCCCGATGACGCATACATCGCTGCAGCCCATTTCGATGATGTGGAGGAAGAGGTCGCGTTCATGTGGCCCGGGGCCCACGCAGCCGAAGCCTCGGGGTGTCCCTGGTTCTCCGGGCGAGTCCATAACCAGCAGGGAGCACCGCTCCAGGGGCATGAGGCCGTAGAACGGTGCCGCTCCTGAGCCGCCGATGTGCGTGAGGAACTGCCGATAGGCGTGGGGAAGAACGATGTCGTGCTCGGCCTCAAACGCGGCGACGCGTGCTTCCGCCAGCTTCGGACCGCGGAAGAACTTGTGTTGTTCTTCCCCGAAGGAGTGGCTGCGCAGTGGCTGGAACGGGATCGCGGCCAGCTTGCGACGCAGGCGAGGTATGCGGGGATCCATGGTGCATCTTCTCTCGTCCCCATCACCCTATGGGTGGCTGTAGTCAGCTGGCCAGAAGCACCCTCTTCCGCAGTAGAGCGAAGCCGGCCCGGTCGAACATCTGGCGTTTGAGCATCTTGATCCGGTTGACGTGTCCTTCGACGACGCCGGATCTCCAGGGCAGTGTGAGGCCGACAATGACCGCGTCGCGGTCACGGTCGATGCCTGCGGCCAGGGTGTGGAGGCTGGGGAGGTCGTCTCGCCGGACGGCGTCGAGCCACTGCGGCAGCCGTTCGCCCTGGCGCTCGGTGAGCATCTGCTCAAAGGAGCGGACGTGGCCGGTGAGAGCATCGAGTTCGGGGCAGTGGACCAGCACGGCTTTGAGTCGAAGGTGCTCGGTCTCGGTGAGGGTCTCGGGCCAGCGGAGGATCCCCCGGCGACGACGCGGGGTGACGGTGGTCGAGCTGTGACGGGGCCCGGTGAGAGGCGCTTCTCCCGGAAGTAGGCGCGAACCCGCTGCTAACTGCCCTGATAGCCGAGCGGCACGATCTCCTCCCAAACGGTCCAGGCGTTCGTGCAGCCTTGGTTCGTCGCGCCGGGAGAGCCGGCTGCACGAAGATCTCGATCACTCCGCCGCAGGACAGACCGGTCGCGAAGGCGTCGTCGTCCGAGTACCCGAACCGCTGGAGCACGCTGCCGCCGGAGGCGAGGGCCTCCTGGCACAGGTCGTACACGGCGGCCTCCACGCATCCGCCCGAGACACTCCCGACGACGGTTCCGTCGGCGTCGACGGCCATGGCCGCACCCGGCTGCCGGGGCGCGCTGCCGTGCGCCGTGACCACGGTCGCCACGGCGAACGCCCGTCCCAGCCGGCACCAGCGCGCCAAACTCCTCGGCACTGTCCAGCATGTTCGCTCCACTCCTCGCCCAGCAGAGGGCCCAGACCTTCTCCTCACCCGGCAGCGAGCCGCGACCTGTTTCTCGTCCTGCAGCGGGCTAGAACTTCTTCGCCCCTGCGACGACGGCCTCCCGGATACGGTTGTAGGTGCCGCAGCGGCAGATGTTGCGGATCTCGTCGAGGTCGGCCGCGCCGATCTCCCGGCCTTCCGCGCGCGCCTGGCGGACCTTGGCGACGGCTGCCATGATCTGGCCGGGCTGGCAGTAGCCGCACTGGGCGACGTCGTACTCCAGCCAGGCCTCCTGCATCGGGTGCAGTTCCTTGCCGACCGTGGCGGGCAGTCCCTCGATGGTCGTGACCTCGTCGGCCGGCTCGAGGTCCTTGACCGAGACGGCGCACGGAGTGAACGCCTCGCCGTTGATGTGGCTCGTGCAGGCCTGGCAGACGCCGACAGCGCAGCCGTGCTTCGGGCCGGTGACGCCCAGGACGTCCCGGAGCACCCACAGCAGCCGGACGTCGTCCTCGATGTCCACGGTCACCGGCTTGCCGTTGAGGATGAAGGTGTGGTGCGGCACAGGTGGCTCCTAGTAGGCGTGGGCGAGGCCGTCGGTGGGCGAAGCCGGGATCGGCGGGGTGGTGGGTAGCGGCGTGAAGCTCAGCGGTTCGCCGTGGTTCAGGGGGAAGGTCGTCGGCATGATGCCGGTGGCGCGCCCGTACGCACAGGCCACGGCGGCCATCGCGCCGGCGACCGGCAGCTCGCCCGCACCGCCCGGCGTTCCGGTGGTCGGCGGCATCACGACGATCTCCAGCTCGGGCGGAGTGTTCCACTGCCGGGTGTAGAAGTAGTTGTCCCAGCTGCTCTCGAGGAAGTGCCCGTCCCGCAGGTGGAGGCCCGAGCTCAGGGTGAGGGCGATGCCGTCCATGATGCCGCCCATCATCTGCGCCTGAAGGCCGCGCGGATTGACGGCGAGACCGGCGTCGACGGCGCACACGACCTTGGTGACTCGTGGTCCGGTGTACGCGTTGCCGATCTTCCGCCCGGTCGTCTGCGGCCGGCAGTCGATCTCGGCGAGGACGGCGACGAAAGCGTGGTACTCGGGGTGGATCGCGATGCCCTGCGCCGTACCGGCGGGCATCGTGCGCCCCCAACTGCCGACCTCGGCGACCTTGTCGAGCACCGCCCTGGCCCTCTCCTCCTTCAGGTACTCACGGCGGAACGCGTAGGCGTCCTTGCCCATCCGCTTCGCCAGTTCGTCGACGATCAGCTCCTGCGCGCAGCGGACGTTGGGGGAGTAGATGCCCCGCATGGGGCCGGTGTTGAAGCCCTTGTCGATCTCGCTGAGCAGCTGGGTGGTCGCACCGAAGTGGTACGGGGTCTGCTGGGTGAGCTGGAAGACCGTCTCGGAGAACGTCAGGTCGCCGACGGGCAGCTGGGCCGCCTCCGCGGTGATGATCTCGCCGACGCCATGGCCGAAGTCGGTGGCGACGGAGGTGTGGCGCTGCTCGTACGTAAGCACCTCGCCGAGCGAGTACGTGGCCCGGACCCGCGACGTGGACATCGGATGGATGCGGCCCTGACGGAAGTCGTCGGTCCGGTGCCACATCAGCTTCACCGGCTTGCCCACGGCCCGGGAGATCTCGGCGGCCTCGTCGGCGGCGTCGTGGAAGAGCTTCCGCCCGAACGAGCCGCCGCCCTCGGTGACATGGACCTTCACGGCGCCGGCCGGGAGGCCGAGCTTGAGGGCGATCTGTTCCTGGGCGACGATCGGCGACTTCAGGCTGGCCCAGATCTCGGCCGAGTCCGGGCGGACGTCGGCGACGGCGCAGTTGGTCTCCAGGGCTCCGTTGCTGGCGAAGTGGAAGGTGAAGCGCGCGTCGACGGCCTTGGTGAGCAACGGCAACGGAGGTACGATCAACGGCAGTTCGGCACGTCGCAGCTCGTCGATGACCGTGGCGTCGGAAGCGCCTTCGGCGGTGCCCGGACCCCAGTCGACATCCAGGGCGCGGACCGCGTTGATGCACTGCCCGAAGGTGCGGCCCCGGACGGCGACGCCGGTGGAGATCTGTACGACATCGGTGATTCCGGGCATGGCCCGAGCGGTGTCCATGTTCCGTACGGAGCGGACCGTGCCGTTGATCGTCGGCGGGCGGCACACCATGGTCGGTAGCGCGTCCGCCACCTCCACGTCCATCGCGAACGCCTTGCGGCCCGTCACCGCGTCCAGCGCGTCAATCCTGGGCCGGCCGGTACCGATGACCGTGAACTCGGAGGTGTCCTTGAGCGTGACGGAGACCTGGCTGGTGGCCACGGCGGCGGCCTTCTCGGCGAGTTCACCGTAGGTGAGACTCCGTCCGGTCGCCGAGGTGATGACCCCCGCCTTCGCGGTGAGGGTGCCGATCGCCTCTCCCAGTTCGAGGGCCGCGGCCTCCAGCAGCCGGCCACGGGCGACGGCGGCCGCCACCCGGATCGGGGTGAAGGTCGAGATGGTGGTGTTGGAGCCACCGGTGAGCTGGTTGAACAGGAGCTCGGGCCGCGCGTCGGCGAGGGTGACCTTCACCTTGTCGAGCGGCAGGTCGAGCTCCTCGGCGATCAGTATCGCGCTGGATGTGGTGATGCCCTGGCCGACCTCGGCCCGGGGCAGCGCCAGGGACGCCGTGCCGTTGGAGTCGATCGTGATGCTGATCAGATTCGCGGTGGGCAGAGCGGCATGGGTCAGCATGTCGTTGAGGTCGTAGATCTCGGCCTGCCCTGGGGCAGACGGGACCAACCCGGTGGTGGCCGCAGCCGCCTCCGCGGGGGCCGCGGCCGCCTCGCCGAGGTGCGCGGCCACGGTCAGCGTGGAGGCCGCCACGACGAATCCCAGGAACCGCCGCCTGCTGAGCCTGCCAGAGTCGGCGTCGGACTCCTGGTTCTGTGGGCTGCTCTGCACTCCCATCACCCTCCCTCTCAACGACGAACTCGCACGCTCCGGTGCGCGCGGAGCGGAACACATGGCGGACCGGACCGTACGGGACGGAACCGAACAGGACCGGTCCGAACCGGCGGTTGCGCTCGCTGCCCGAGATACTCACTGGCTCGACGCCTCCGGAACCATAGGCGGCCGGCCAAAAAAACGGCCCGTCATTGTGCCCGTGCACAAGAGGTCGGCGATGCAGCCGTGACGACTCGGCTGAGGGCTCGGGCGTAGAGCGTGGGCGACCCCTCACCAGCGGTCGGCAGTCGGCCCAAGCCGTGAAGAAGGCCGGCGAGCGTCGACGCCTACCCGCCGTTCCCGGCGAGCCGCAACGCCCGCAAAGCCACGTGGAGTTCCGCGGCATCCACCGGCCGGGTCGGAACACGGCCGGTCAGTTCGGCGATGCGGGCAATGCGGTACAGCACTGTGTTGCGGTGGCAGTGGAGTTGTCGTGCCGCCTCCGCGGTCGAGCCATCGGCGGCGAACCACGCGTGGAGGGTGTCCAGCAGCGCCGCGTCGCGGCCTTCGCCGGTCAGCAGGCCCGCCAGCACGTTCTCGCTGAGTTCGGCTCGCGATGAGCACCAGGGCCGAGCCCGCGCAGCGGGCCCGGCTCGCGGACGACCCTTCCCCCAAGGTGCGGCCCAACGGCTACTACTACATCGTCGACCGCAAGAAGGACCTCGTCATCCGCGGCGGCTTCAACGTCTACCCGCGGGAAATCGAGGAGGTCCTGTACGAGCACCCCGCCGTCGCCGAGGCCGCGGTGATCGGCGTCCCGCACGCCACCCTCGGCGAGGAGGTCGCCGCCGTGGTCGCCCTGCGCCCCGGCACCGAGGCGGGCGCGGACGAGCTGCGCGAGTTCGTCCGTGAGCGGGTTGCACCCTACAAGTACCCGCGCGAGGTCCGGCTCGTCGACGCCCTTCCCAAGGGCCCCACCGGCAAGATCCTCAAGCGCCAGATCGCCGCCCCCGAGCCCCGCTGACCCGGGCCGATGGGCCGGCAGTGCTCCGACGCCGGAGCGACCTCACCAAGTGGCTGACCGCCCGCGATTTCCACAACACGGCCTGGCCGTCGAGTCGCCGGTCACGCTGGAGCTGGGCGGTCGTTCACGAAGTGCCTGCTCGATAAACGTAGGGCGCCCGCCGTGAACCAGCACGGCGGGCGCCCCCTTGTCAGACCACGCCAGTGTCGTAGCGCAGGACCGCTCGGATCCCGTCCGGTACGGCGCCGTCCCAGGACGTGGGGGCGATCAGGTAGTGGCCGGGTTCGGTGTTATTCATGGCGCCGAGCTGTCCGAACGAATCGGTGCGCTGGTTCACGAGCTGGATGACCCAACCGGTCGCCGAAGTCGGGCACCTGGATGACCGACGGGCCGTCAGCTGCCGAGAGTAGGCCGAATCCGTGGACGACGTCCTGGTTGGGGCAGGCGACGATGCGCTGGCCAGGCAGCACGTAGTCGTGCAGCATGCCGATCGTTCCCGGCGGTCCCCCGGAGGACGTAGCACGATCCGAGGTGCCTACCCCTTCGCTCGGTTCACCTCGCCGACGACCTACACCCCAACAGGCCCCCGTCGACTCGCTCGCCGACCAACGGATCGCCCCGAGCCCGGGCAGTGGCAACCCTTTCACCACCCCGAACGTCGGCACGGACCCCGCCAAGCGCCGGTATCACGTCACGGTGCGTGCTTCGGACGTCGTCAGGGGCCGGCGTCTTCAGGGACTGCACGGGGAATCTCGCGTTTGAGGATCTTGCCGGTGGCGCCCTTGGGGAGGGCATCGAGGATCCAGACTTCACGGGGGTACTTATAGGCGGCCACCCGCTCCTTGACGAACTCCCGCAGGTCTTCGGTGGAGGCCTCGGCTCCGGGACGCAGGGCGATGGCGGCGGCGATCTCCTCGCCGAGGGTGGGGTGGGGGATGCCGATCACGGCGGCTTCGGCGACTGCAGGATGCTCGTAGAGGACTTCCTCGATCTCGCGGGGGTAGACGTTGTAGCCGCCGCGGATGACCAGGTCCTTCTTGCGGTCGACGATGAAGTAGTAGCCGTCCTCGTCGACGGTGGCGAGGTCGCCGGTGCGCAGCCAGCCGTCGAGGATGGTGTCCGCGGTGGCCTCGGGGCGGCCCCAGTAACCCTTCATGACGTTGTGGCCGCGGACGCAGAGTTCGCCGACGCCGTCCTTCTCGTCGATCAGGCACAGCTCGACGCCCTCGATCGGGGTGCCGATGGAGCCTGCCTTGCGCGGGCGGTCAGGGTGGTTGAAGGAGGCGACCGGTGAGGTCTCGGACATGCCGAAACCCTCCAGTACGGGACAGCCGAAGGCGGCCTCGAACGCGTGCAGGACCTCGACGGGCAGCGAGGCGCCGCCGGACGCGCACAGCCGCAGAGAGGAGGCGTCGTAGGCGCCGGGCTGCTGTGCGTCTGCGGCGAGCATGGCCGCGTACATCGTCGGCACGCCCTGGAAGATGGTGACCTGTCGCTGCTGGATGGTCTGCAGGGCCAGGGCGGGGTCGAAGCGGGGCATCAGGATGAGGCGGGCGCCGGCGGTCACGGCGGCGTTCATGGCGCAGGTCTGGCCGAAGGCGTGGAAGAGCGGCAGGCAGCCCAGCAGGATGTCCTCCGGGCTGAGCCGCAACAGCGACTGCGTGATGATCTCGGCGTTGCGGACCAGGTTGGCGTGGGTGAGCTCGGCGCCCTTCGGCACTCCGGTAGTACCGGAGGTGTACAGGATGACCGCGGTGTCCTGCTCCTCGCGGGTCCGCTCGGGAGCGGGCACCGGGTGGGCGGCGAGCAGCTGGGTGAGCGAGCCGGGTCCGACAGGCACTACGTCGGCGGCAGTTCCCTGGGCCCCGGCATTGGCCTCCTCCATGACCGGAGCGAAGGCGAACAGCAGCACCGCGCCCGAGTCGTTCAGGTAGTGGGCGACTTCGCGTGCCTTGAGGAGCGGGTTCATCGGGACGACGACGGCGCCGGCTCGCAGCGTGCCGTAGTAGAGGGCGGGGAACTCCAGCAGGTTGGGCAGCATCAGACCGACCCGGTCGCCTGGGGTGACGCCGCGCTCGGCGAGCAGTGCGGCCACCCGGCCGGCGAGCGTGTCGAGTTCGGTGTAGGTGAGCGAGTGGTCGCCGAGTTCGACGGCGATGCGGTGGCCGTGCGCTGTGGCGGTGCGGCTGAGGAGGTCGGCGAGGTTCACTTTCGGCCTCTCGTCTGATGGTGGCGGTTTGGGGGTGGTGGGGTGCGGGCGGGGTCAGCCGCGCAGTGCGGAGGCGAAGATGGCGGGGAGTTTGGCGATCGCCGGTGCGGCGGTGAAGCGGGTGACGCGTTCGATGGTGGTCCGGGCGGTGCGGTTGGTGACGAAGTACGGCGGGCGCGGGGAGAGCGACGGGGAGCCGGTGAACAGACCGCGCGGGGTGGGGGCGAAGGGCGCGCGCAGCACGGTCTTCTCGATGTCCTCGAGCATGAAGGCGTTGTGGACGAAACCGATGCCGCTGCCGATGTCCTGGCGGGTGTGGCCTGGGTGGGCGCCCCAGGGGGTGTAGCCGAGCAGGAAGCCGATCGCGGACCAGCAGTTGACGCCGAGGGTTCCGTAGCGCAGCCCGGCGACGGCTGCCTCGACCGCGGTGCGGTGGGTCTTCTCGGTCCTGGGGTGGACGATGAGGGTCGCGCCGAGGGTGCCGGGGAGTTCGTCGTTGGCGAAGTCGACGGCGTGGCGCAGGAATTCGGCCGGGGTGTCGCCCGGGAGTCGTACTACTCCGAGGGCGCTGCCGAAGACCTCGCCGGTGATCAGCATGTCGTCGTGGTCGGTGATGTCGGGGACCAGGATGCGGCAGTCACCGTCGCCGTGGGTCTCGGCCTGCGGGTGAGCCTCGAGCACCGAGGCGAGACGCCGGCCGGCGCCGGGGTAGTAGTCGGTGCGGGGCGGCAGTTCGCGCAGCACCTTCCGGATCTCCTCGAGCAGCCGCTCGGTGCCGTCCCAGGCCCGGGGCACCACCAGGATCTGGCTGGCGATGCAGTTGTGGCCGGAGTTGTTCATCTTGCTGGTGACGATGTGTTCGGCCTGGAAGCGGAAGTCCGCCGCGCTCCAGGGGCCGGGGGTAACGATGCAGGGGCTGACCCCGCCCAGCTCGCTGCTGAACGGCTTGCCGATCAGCGGCTTGTCGTCGCGGCGGCGCTCGCCCGCCTGCTCGTCGGTCCCCCACACGATGGCGTCGTGGGTGCGGTCGCTGCCGGTGACGTGGATGGCGTCGACGCCCTCGTGTGCGGCGAGGTAGCCGCCCTCGGCCGCACCGCCGTCGATGAAGCGCACCCAGCCGCGCGCGACGAACTCGGCGAAGACGTGCTCGAAGTGCGGGCGGAGATAGGCGTTGACCGGGTTCATCTTCGCGACGACGACCTGGCCCTCGGCGTAGAGCTTGTGGAGGATGTCGAGCGCGGTGATGGCCGCGACGTTGCCCGCACCCAGGACCAGGGCGACGGCCGGGCGTCCGGGCCGGCCGCGGTACTCGCCGGCGGCCCGGTCCCGTACCCGCTGCGCGGTGATGCCTGAGCGCATCCACACCTGGGCGGTGAACCCGTTGAGCAGCAGGGTGTCCCAGCCGGTGGCGGGGAAGACGTCGACCCGGGTGCGGCCGTCTCGCACGTGCACTGCCCCGGCCTCGACCGGATCCTTGCCCGCCGCGATCCGGCGCAGCACATGCAGGCAGGCACTGACGTTCTGGACGAGCGCCCACGGGGCGCCGGCCCAGTCCTCGGCCGCCCACGGGGAGTCGGGTCCGTATCCCTTGGCGCGGGCGCCGGCTGCGGCCATGTCTGCAGCGCTGTCGACGATCCGCGGCATCAACCGCTCCAGCAGCGCGATCCGTTCGGCGATCGGGGTGGTGGTCCACGACGCGGCGCCTTCGCGCAGCTCGGCGAGGGCCTGGTCCAGCAGTTCGGTGTCTATGGCAGGGGCGGTCACAGGTGCGCTCCTAGTAGGGTTTGGTCAGCTTCACTCGTGGGTGGCGTGTCTGCTTGTTGGTGAGTGTCGTTGAGGTGGTGTGACACCTGAGGAGATGGCCGGGGTCCGGGAGGACCTGGAGGCATTCACGACGGAGATGTTCGACGGGTTCTTCCGTGCGGATCAGCGGCGGTGGGGGCAGGTGTATGTGCGTGGGCTGCTGCTGGAGGGGCGGCGCAAGTCGGTGGAGCCGATCCTGCAACGACTGGCACACCACCCAAAAGACACAGCGCAGGTCTGAGCCTCTACCAGGTCCTCCGCAAACTCCAGACACGCCTCGCCCTATGGACCGGCGCCTGCCCCACCTGCCACCACAACATACCCACCCCCATACGAACCTGACCAAGCCCTACTAGGGCAGCAGGGGTGGTCGGGCGAGTACCGGCGGATCAGGCGTTCAGACGAGCGGCGTCGCGAGCCGGGTCGATCAGGGTGAAGGCCGCGAGCGCTCCCACCAGCAGCAGGACACCGGAGAGCAGGACGGCGGTCTGGTAGCCGGCCACGCCCTGGCTGTCGACCAACTGTCCGACGACGGCCGGGGCGATCAGGCCCGCGGTGGTGACCGTGGCGTTCATCGTGCCCAGGGCGCCGCCGCGCCGTGCCGGCGGGGCCAACTCGGCGACGGTGGTGACCGCGACGGTCGCGACCGATCCGCCCAGGCCGAAGCCGACCACCAGCAGCGCGGTCTTCGCCCCGGCACCGTCCACCAGGGGCAGGGCCAGGCAGGCGGCCGCACCGAGCAGCAGCAGGCTGCCGCCGACCCGGCCACGCGCCCAGCGGCTGCTGACTCCGCGGCGTATCAGCCAGCCGGTGAGCCCGGCCTGGACGAGCAGCACGAGTGCGCTCAGCGCCCAGGGCCGGGCCAACGGTGCCAGTGCCGAAGCAACCCGCGCTCGTTCGTCAGTCCAAAATCCGCCCGGCCCGTTGGCCGTTGGAACTACCGTGCGGTGCGGATCAGCGTCTGGGCATGATCGTAGGCGGTTATCTACTCCGTAGGCGGGAGAATGCCGAGCTGCCGGGCGAAGTCTGCGCCGTCCCAGTAGATCGTGTTCTGGCGGATGCGCAGCTGGTCGTCCCACTCGGCGACCGAGACAGCCCGCAGCCCCTCAAACCGTCGGCCCGTCGCTTCGATGCCGAGGAAAGGCGCCCCGGTGAAGGTCCCGCTGGCATGCCACTGGACCGTGGTCCACGAGCCGTCGGACAGGATGCGTTCGGTCTCGACCTCCATGTCGGGGAACGCGGCCAGGAGCTCGGTGAAGAAGCCTACGATCGCGTCCAGGCCGCGAAACTCTCCGACCGCGACGAAGGTGTCTACGGCGTCGGGGCTCCACATCTGCTCGGCGTTATCGAGTTCGTGGCGGCCGATCCGCTCGAACAAGGAGCGTGCCGCCTCCGCGGGTGTGGTGGGCTGGGTGATGCTGCTCGACTCCATCGCCTGCTCCTTCTCACTCTCAATCTCGATCGGGGTCTCTTCGCGCTCACGCGCTCCCGATTTCGTCATGCCGGCAACGGTGCCAGCGCCGACGTGACCTGCGCTCGTACGTCAGTCCAAATTCCGCCCGGACCGTTGGCCGTTGGATCAACGCGGTGCCGGGGCATGCTCGTGCACAAGCCGGAACAGCTGTCCCCGGAGCGGACATGGGCCGACGTCCTGGCCCTGCGCAACGGCTCCGGTTTCAGGGCGGTCGCCAGGTTCGGGCGCGACTGCCAGTGCCGCGCCAATCCCACGGTTCCGGTCACCATCGGCTGGAGCGAGCGCGACCGCATCCTGCCCCTGGACATGGCTGACCTGGCCCGCGAGCGGATTCGCCAGGCCGAACACGTGACACTGCCCGGCCGCGGGCACATGCCCATGAGTGACGACCCGGCACTCATCACTTCCGTCATCCTGGACACCATCGCAGCAGTAGCAAAGCCGTGACGTTACGTGCCGCCTGCCGACGTCAGGGGTCGCCGAGCAACCCGAGGCGAGGCGTGACTGCGGCCGTGCGGTGCCTGTGAGCCGGCCGTGGTTGGCCTGCCCACCGGCACCGCACGGCCGGCCCGTCACTGCCGGGACATGGCGATCCGCCAGCGCTCCTCGATCGGGATCAGGTGCTCGGGGTTGTCCGCGGCGGCGTCCACATCGATCTGCACCCACCGGATCTCGCCGGTGAAGTCGTTGCCGCGCGCCGGGTACTCCGGCGTGACCGGCGAGCCCGACTCGCGGCCCACGTTAGTCGTCTCGTCGAGGGAGAACACCATCGCCTGGGTCACCGGCAGCTGCCCGCGGCCCACCTCGGCGCCGTCGACGTGGAGCGTGACGGTGCCGCCCTTGGCCAGGCCCGGGCCGTCGTAGTCGAACTCCATCCGCACCTGGTGCTCGCCGGCCGGGAGCTTGTGGTCCGAGCCGACGTAGAAGTACTTCAGACCCACCAGGTTGTAGCAGTAGCGCAGTCGGCCGTCGAGGACGTACAGGCTCCAGCCGCCGGCCATGCCGCCCTGAGAGAGGATGACGCCCTCGGCGCGGTCCTCCGGGACCACGATCTGCGCGGTGACGGCGTGGCTCTTGTTCTTGATGTTGATGACCGAGCTCTCGTTGAGGTGCCCCATGCCCGGGAAGAGCACCTGGGTGTTGCCGCGGACGAGCTGCGGCCGGCCCGCCAGGTCGGGGTCCAAACGCTCGACGGCCCGGTCGTCCAGCGGCAGCACCCCGTGCTTGGTCGCCTCGATCAGCCACAGCCGCTGCAGCTTGTGGAGCATCTCGGGCTGCTCGGCTGCCAGGTCGCGGGACTGGGTCCAGTCGTCGGGGCCATACAGCTCCCACACGTCGTCGTCGAAGGCCACCAGCTTCGCTCCCACCATCTCCCACGGCGTACGGTGCTTGGTGACCGCGGTCCAGCCGCGGTGGTAGATGCCTCGGTTTCCAGTGATCTCGAAGTACTGCGTCTGGCGCCGCTCGGGCGCAGTTGCGTCGCCGAAGGAGTAGCCCATGCTCACGCCTTCGATGGGGGCCTGGGTGACCCCGTGCACCGTGGTGGGCTCGGGCAGCCCGGCGGCCTCCAGAACGGTCGGCGCCACGTCGATGACGTGGGAGAACTGGTCGCGGACCTCGCCGCGGGCGGTGATGCCGGCGGGCCAGTGCACGATGGTGCCGTTGCGGGTGCCGCCCCAGTGCGACGCCGCCTGCTTGGTCCACTGGTACGGCGTGCACATCGCATGTGCCCAGCCCACCGCGTAGTGGTTGTAGGCGCTGGGCGTACCGAACTCGTCCACCTTGGCGCGTAGGAACTCCGTCGACTCCAGGGCACTGAGGCCGTTGAAGTTGATCGTCTCGTTGAAGCTGCCGTGGTGGGTGCCCTCGGCCGAGGCGCCGTTGTCGCCGATGATGTAGTAGATCAGCGTGTCATCGAGCAGTTCCAGGTCGTCCAGGGTCTGCACCATGCGCCCGATCTGGGCGTCGGTGTGGGCCAGGAACCCGGCGTACACCTCCATCTGACGGGTCAGCACCGGCTTGAGGTCCTCGGGCATCTCGTCCCAGTGCGGGATCTCCGCATTGAACGCGGTCAGCTCGGCATCGGCCGGAACCACACCGAGCTGCTTCTGCCGCTCGAAGATCTCCTCACGCAGCGCGTCCCAGCCCGCGTCGAAGCGGCCCGCGTACCGGTCGCACCACTCCTTGGGGGCATGGTGCGGGGCGTGGGTCGCGCCGGGCGCGAAGTACAGGAAGAGCGGCCGGTCGGGCTGCAGCGCGTGCTGGCGGCGGATCCAGTCCACGCTGCGGTCGGCCAGATCCTCGGTCAGGTGGTAGCCCTCTTCCGGGGTGCGCTCCGGCTCCACCGGGGTGGTGCCCTCGTACAGCGCCGGGTAGTACTGGTTGGTCTCCCCGCCGAGGAAGCCGTAGAAGTACTCGAAGCCGCTGCCGGTCGGCCAGCGGTCGAACGGGCCGGCCGGGCTGGTCTCCCACACCGGCACCTCGTGACACTTGCCGAACTGCGCGGTGGCGTAGCCGTTAAGCCGCAGCGTCTCGGCCAGCGGCGCCTTGGAGTTTGGCCGCATCGTGTTGTATCCCGGCGCGGAGGTGGCCAGCTCGGTGATGGCGCCCATGCCGACCGAGTGGTGATTGCGGCCGGTCAGCAGCGCCTGACGGGTCGGTGAGCACAGCGCGGTGGTGTGGAACCGGTTGTAGCGCAGCCCACCGTCGGCCAGCCGTTGCGCCGCGGGGGTGTCGATCGGGCCGCCGAACACGCTGGAGGCGCCGAAGCCCACGTCGTCGAGCAGGATCACCAGGACGTTCGGCGCGCCCGCCGGCGGCCGCAGCGGCGTGATCGGCGCGAACGACGTCTCCGGGTCCCGGGCGTCGTACGTGGTCAGCCCGGGCCGGGGCCGGTCGGGTATCGGCAGGGCGGTACGGGGGAGATCGTCTTGCGAGGGCACGGGGCCCCTCCTGTCCGGGGGTGGATGAGGCGACGGCGCCGGCTGTCCGGGCGTGTGGTCCCGGGCTCCGGCACCGTGGTGGTGGGTGAGCAGGGACACGGCGGCTCCCGGCGTGCCGCCAGACGAGGCGGGCCGAGCGAGGGGCTCATGTCCCGGGTACGGGTGGTGTGGTGTGCGCCGTCCGATGGGGAGCCGGGCGGCGGGGAGGTCACGGCCGCAAGGCGGCTGCCAGTTCGGTGGTGAGTGCAACGCAGCCGTGGCGGATCATAGCTGCCGCGACCTGCGGGGTCTTGACGACTCCTGGCGTGGATGGGACTTTAACGGAACTCGAAGTAATGCATCTAGAGGGTCCGCATGTGACCGCAGGAACGGTCACGTCGCCATCGCCAGCTGAGCCCGGCAGCTCGACACCGCCGCCCGCCGTTGGCAGAAAAGTCAGGCGCGGCCCGATCCTCGTACTCCGCAGGCCCCGCACAGCTAGGTAACACCGATGAGTGAAGTGCCCACCGCGACCACGACTCCCCCAGGCCGCACCCCGCAGCAGCAGACCGACGACATGGTGTGGATTCCCGGTGGCCGGTTCACCATGGGATCGGACCACCACTACCCCGAGGAGGCCCCGACCCACCCCGTGAGCGTCGACGGTTTCTGGATCGATCCGCATCCGGTCACCAACGCCCGGTTCCAAGCCTTCGTCGAAGCCACCGGATACCAAACGATCGCCGAACGCCCCGCGGACCTGTCGATGTATCCGAACGCCGACCCGGCCATGCTGGCACCGGCTTCGGCGGCGTTCACGCCGCCTTCACATCCGGTGGACCTGAGATACCCGTACCAGTGGTGGTCGTACGTGCCCGGCGCGAACTGGCGGCACCCAGGGGGTCCGGGGACGTCGCTGCGCGACCGCCTTGATCATCCGGTGACCCATGTGGCGTGGCCGGATGCGCTCGCCTACGCGCAGTGGGCCGGCAAGCAGATCCCCACCGAAGCCGAATGGGAGTACGCCGCGCGCGGCGGCCTGCCCGACAGCGAGTTCGCCTGGGGCGACGAGCTCAACCCGGGTGGCCGGTACATGGCCAACACCTGGCAGGGCGAGTTCCCGCACGAGAACCTGGAACTGGACGGCTACACCGGCACCTCGCCGGTCGGGGCGTTCCCGGCCAACGGCTACGGACTGCGCGACATGATCGGCAACGTGTGGGAGTGGACGTCCGACTGGTACGCCGACCACCGGCACCTCGCGACCAACACGCCGACCTGCTGCGGCGCGCCACGGCCGCGCGTCAACCCGGCCGGCGGCGAGGAGGCTAACAGCATTGAACCAGGTCAGCACCAGCTGCGCATTCCCCGCAAGGTGATGAAGGGCGGCTCGCACCTGTGCGCGCCGAACTACTGCCGCCGCTACCGACCCTCCGCACGACTCCCCCAGCCGATCGACACCTCCACCTGCCACTTGGGCTTCCGCTGCATCGTCCGCCCTGCAGACCTTCCCGCTCGACAAGGGAGTGTCATGAATGAGCGTGATCTTTGACGCTTACATGATCGAGAAGACCTGACGGCGTCCTGCCAGATGACCGCCCGCCCTCAGGCCGAGACGCTGATTCGCGCCGCGCAGTTGTTTCCATCGAGATCGAGAGTGACGGCATCGAATTCCGCATGACAGGAGATCGGCGGCGCCATGACGTCGGCATTTGTTCGACTGCCGGCCGGGGCGGACCTTGGTTCAGCGCTGGTCGGACAGCCCGGCGATCTTTGTCAGTGTCCTCACCGGGGGTACATTCAAAAGGGGCGGGTCGCGTCGAGTACCAGGGCCGTCGACGAGGTCTACGAGGCGGGACCGGCCTTCTATTGGGCACCGGGACACACGCCGCATGCGCTCGAGGACGCTGAGTACGCGGAATTCTTGCCGACCGGCGAGTTCAACGCGCTCATCGATCATTTCAAGGCGCAGGCCGGCCGAGATCGCAGCGGTGGAGTGCAGCATTGTTCGGACGCCCAAGAAGCGTGGCCACCCACCGTCACAGCGAGAGTCAGGGGCGTCGAATTGTCGGAGAACCGGTCGGAAGCGTTGACTGCCTGGGCGCAGGACTTCGGCAAGATGGCCTCACAGGACGCCCTGGTGGACTCCTTCACAGAGCGGGTCGACGCCGTCATCACCAAGCAGATCCCCGAGATCGCCAACGATCCCATCCTCGTCCAGGACTTGCACCGCAGCACCCGCGCGGAGTGGCGCGAGTTCGTCGAGAGCCTCAGAGAGGACCACCGCCTCGTGCGGCCCGGCCAGGGCGCCGACCTGGCCCGTTCCCTGGCCCGGCGCGGCTTGGACCTCGGGATCCTGTTGAAGGTGTACCGGGTCTCCCAGCAGAGCGTCTTCCAGTTCCTCACCGAGATCATCGACGGGGCGAGCGAAGACGCTCCCGCGCGTGACGAGATCCTCGTCTTCCTTTGGGGTCTCGGCGGGCAGTGGATGGCCGACGCCGTGGAAAGCCTGATCGAGACGTACTACGAGGAACGTCGGCGACTGCGCGACGACGCCGCCGTACGCCGCGCCGAGACCATCGAAGCGCTGCTCGGTGACGCGCCGCCCAGTGCGGACGACGCAACGCGCCTACTGGACCACCCCCTGTCGCATTGGCAGACGGCCTACGTCGTCTGGGCGCCCGAGGCCGGCTCGTCGACGACCGAGGCCATGCTGGACATCGCGAATGCCGTCGCCCAGGCGCTTGGCGCCTCACGATCACTGACGATGGTCGCCGGCAGCCGCGACCTGTGGTGCTGGGTAGCCACGCCCCACGAGCCCGACCTCGCTCAGCTCGCCGGCCTCGCGTCGGCACTCCAGCACGCCGGCATGCAGGCGGCGATCGGCCGGCCTGATCCGGGGATCCAGGGTTTCCGAACGAGCCACGCGGAAGCCCGTGCCGCCGAGAGCCTGGCCCTCAAGGCTGCACACGGTCGAGCCCTGGTGCGCTTTGACGAGGAGGAGTTGCTCATCCTCGTTTCAGCACAGGAAACGTTGATGCGACGGATGGTGGCCCGGGAGGTCGGTCCACTCTGCGGTGCCGACAAGAACCTCGCACTGCTCCGCGAGACCGTCCTGGCATACCTGACAACCTTGAGCATTGAGGCGACGGCCGAGCAGCTGTTCGTGCACAAGAACACGGTGCGCTACCGCATCGCCCGGGCCGAGGAGTTGCTCGGGCACCCGCTGTCGCAGCGCTCGACTCAAGTCGAACTCGCACTGCGATGGGTCTCGCTCTTCGGTGCTCCTTCCGACGCGATCTGATCCGCACCGCGAGTTGTTCCAGCGGCCAATGGACAGTGTCTGTTTCGGACTGAGGCACGAGCGCACGTGACGTCGACGCTGGCACCGTTGCGGGTACGACAAGACCCGGACTGGCCGGCCGGGTCTTCCTCGTGTACCACCTCCCGACTCGCCACCTGGAACCGTGACCCATGGACTCAGTGATCGCCTCTGTCTTCCTGCCGGCAGCCCTTGCGGTCGTCATGCTCGGCCTCGGACTGTCTTTGACCGTCGACGACTTCGCCCGCACCGCCCGCCAGCCGCGCGCGGTGGCGGTGGCGCTCACGCTGCAGCTGCTCGTCCTGCCCGCACTGTGCTTCGGGCTGGTCGTGGCGTTTGACCTCCCCCCAGTGCTGGCGGTCGGAATGATGCTGCTCGCGGCTTCTCCGGGAGGCACCGTCGCCAACCTGTTCAGCCACCTGTTCCACGGCGACGTCGCCCTCAACATCACGCTCACCGCCATCAACTCGGTGATCGCCGTGGTGACCGTCCCGCTGGTGACCAACTTCGCCCTGGCGTACTTCGCACCCGACCTCGGCGCGGGGCAGATCACGCTGCAGTTCGGCAAGATGCTCCAAGTGTTCGTGATCGTGCTGGTTCCCGTCGGGATCGGCATGATCCTGCGTCGGTCCCGCCCCGCCTTCGCCGACCGTATGGACCGTCCGGTGCGGATCGCCTCGGCCCTGGTGCTGGCCCTGGCCGTCCTCGGCACCACGTACAACGAGCGAGCCCACGTCCTCGGCTACCTCACCTCGGTCGGCGTGGTGGCGCTGATCTTCTGCCTGGCCAGTCTGACAGTCGGCTTCGTCGTGCCCCGAGCGATGGGGGTGGAGCACCGCCAAGCCGTCGCGGCCGCCTTCGAGATCGGAGCGCACAACGCGGCCCTCGCCATCACCATCGCCGTCGGCGTCCTGAACAGCGTCCCGCTCGCTGTTCCCGCAGCGGTCTACGGATTGGCGATGTTCCCTTGCACCGCCGCTGTCGGCTGGTTGATCACCCGCGGCAGCTCGAGGCCGTCGGCCGTCAAGTCCGCCCCGGCGGCCGACACTTCCCGCTGAGACGTTGCACCGAGCGGAACCGAAACGCCAGCGGAGACCAACGGTGTGCGTGGCCCTGCCGAAGCGCACCTTCACTCCCTTTGCCGAGCGGTTCCACGCGCTGATCGAGATGCAGGCCGCCGACTGTACCGCACGCGGTCAGGTGCGGCCACCATGCCAGGGCGTCAGCGCCGGCCCGGATGGCGTACGACAACAGCCCCGCGCCCGGCGCCGGCACCTGCCGACCAATGACCGATGCTGCCGTTCCCCCTGACCGCCTCCGCGGTCCTCTGTGCGGCATGCGCCGTGGCCGAAGCTCCCGCCGTTCTGACGGCAGTCGGCGCACTGGCCCTGGGGTGTAACTGAATCCGCCGATGACTGCCCTGAGCGCGATGCGCGAGGAACCTTGTCGTTGGCTCGAAATTGTCTTCGAGAAGGGCTGCCGATGGAAACGCGCGTCTCCGAATCCATAGAGATCGCTGTACCACCGAGCGTCGTGTACGCGGCGGTGACGAACGTGGCCGACATGGGCCGCTGGAGCCCCGAATGCACCGGCGCCGACGTCAAGGGCGACGGCCTGCAGGAGGTCTGGCCCGGGATGAAGTTCACCGGACACAACCGCTCCGCCAAGCGCCCCTGGTCGACCCAGTGCACCGTGATGGCAGCGGAGCCAGGCGAGCGGTTCGCTTTCCTCGCCCGTGGCGTAGGGCTGCGCGTCGCGATCTGGACCTACCGGTTCGAGCCGCTCGACTTCGGCCAGGCGACCAAGGTCACCGAGACCTGGATCGACCAGCGCGGCTGGTTCATGCACTTCATCAGCCCCAGGGTCAGCGGCATCCGCGACCGGGCCACCCACAACCGCCAGACCATGAAGGTCACCCTCCAGCGCCTCAAGGAGACGCTGGAGAAGGAGCACCAGTCCACTTGATAGCCGCTGCCATAAGCAGAGGGTGCGTGCGTCCACAACGGCCCGCACGCCCCTTTCTTTTGCGTCTCCCTGCGGTCGCGAGACCAGACCGGACCGGACGGGGGCCAGCCCGGCAACTGATGGGCGCGGCAAAGTGCGGGGAATGAAATCGCACCGCGCCCGTCCTGGCCGCGCAGCGGCCATGGCTCCTCCGGTCGGCAGCTGAGACGATCACCCCTACCCAATCTTCCGTCGAACGGCCTGGACGCGCCCAGGCCGTTCGACGGATCTCGACGGCCCCATCGCGTACGCCGTGCCAACGGCGTCTCCGGTCGTTCGCCCATGCGCCCGTAGCCCGGTCATCCTCGCTGATCCGGGCGAACCCGCGGTCCAGCAGGCCGCGGATCTCAGTATCCCGCTTCCGCGCCACCGCCTTGACCACGCCGAAGGCATTGACCAGCGCACTGGCCGGCCGTGACCACTCGCCCTCACGGGCGCGTGCTGCCGGGTTCTCCGCAACATAGTGCAGGTCCTCCGCGACCGAAGCGGTGCGGACGAACAGCAGGCGGCGGCAAGAGCGCCCGCCGTGAAGCGGACCGGCCCGACCAGGGGCGTGGAGACGCCCGGCGGGTCACGCCGGGCGGGGTACCCGGTACACGAGCGCTGGCTCCATCGTGCGTGTCGATGGCCTCGACGGGCTGCGGCGGGCGCCAGGTGAACACTGAGAACGTCAGCTCGTCGGGCGTCACGTCGATGACGGTGAAGCCATTCTTCTCGACCGGCTTGAGCGACTCCTCCGTCTACACGAGCCCCGACGGTGTGGACTCGATGTGCCGGAAGGCCGACGGGAAGGCAAGGTCACCGGTGCCCAGGGCGCCGGTCGACACCAGGTGCAACGGGTTGGTCAGGGTCAGGCCGTCGGAGCGGAGGATCTTGCCCACGGCCGTTGCGTGAAAGTCTCCCTGGATGGCTACCGGGGCACGCCTGGTCTGGGAACCGAGGGCCTCGATCAGCCGCTGGTGCTGGGTGAACCACCCGGGCTGCCAGCCGGGCTTGTCGCGTCCGAGCACCAGCTTGCCGG
Source organism: Streptomyces sp. NBC_00154 (assembly GCF_026342835.1). Taxonomy (GTDB): domain Bacteria; phylum Actinomycetota; class Actinomycetes; order Streptomycetales; family Streptomycetaceae; genus Streptomyces. The sequence goes on along the minus strand of NZ_JAPEMI010000002.1, from coordinate 1,032,532 downwards.
TCGCGTTGTCCAGCAGGTCCGGGTACCAGTCGCCCAGCTTGCCCGCCGAGTAGCCGAGGGCAGCGAGGGGACGTGCATGAAGTGCGCGGTGTCCTCGGCTCGTGTCCGCGCGACGATCCAGTCCTCGACCCACTGCGGAAGGACCCGGGCGTGGGTGCCCTTGGAGTCCAGGTAGCGCCGGCAGTCGTAGAGCACGGCCTCGAGCAGGGAGCCGAAGCGCAGCGTTCCGTAGGTTGCGTTGGCGTGGCGTCCGGCGCCGGGAACGTCTTGAGCGGCCACGATCCGCACAGCGGCTTGTCGTGCGCGTCCGTGATGCGCATGCGGTCGCGGGTGTCGGGCCGGAGGGAGGAGATGTCGAACCGCCAGAACCGCCCGTGCGCGTCGGTTCGTTCGCCCTTGACGTGCCGGCCGTCGACCCACAGGCGCGACGTGCTCAGGGCCGTCGGCGTAGGGCCTCGCGAGTGAGGTCGGCCAGGGTGGGGTAGCCGTCGACCGCCATGATCAGGTCGGCCTCGGCGAGGAGCGCGCGCAGTACGTGGACGATGCCGTCCGTGCCGCCGGCGGCCAGGCCGTAGGCGTAGGGCCGTCCGACGCCCACGGCGGTGGCGCCGAGGGCGAGGGCCTTGACGATGTCGGCGCCGGTGCGGACACCGGAGTCGAAGAGCACGGGCAGGCCGTCGGCGGCGTCCACCACCTCGGGCAGCGCGTCGAGGGCGGCGAGGCCTCCGTTGGCCTGTCGGCCCCCGTGGTTGGAGCAGTAGATGCCGTTCACGCCGCCGTCCTTGGCCCGGCGCACGTCGTCGGGGTGGCAGATCCCCTTGAGGATCAGCGGCAGGTCGGTCAGGGAGCGCAGCCAGGGAAGGTCGTCCCAGGTCAGCGGGTTGCCGTAGATCCCCATGAGGTGGGCGACCGCTGCGCCCATGTCCTCCTCCGGAGAGCGCTCCAGGCGCGCGCGGAAGACCGGGTCGGAGGTGTAGTTGGCCAGGCAGTGGCCGCGCAGCTGGGGGAAGTTGCTGGTGCTGAGGTCGCGGGGGCGCCAGCCGGTGACCCAGGTGTCGAGGGTCACCACGATGCCCTTGAACCCGGCGGCCTCGGCGCGGTGGACCAGGCTTTCCGCCAGGTCCCGGTCGGTGGGCGTGTACAGCTGGAAGAAGCCGGGGGTGTCGCCGAGTTCCTTCGCCACGGCCTCCATCGGGTCGACGGTCAGGGTGGAGGCGACCATGGGCACTCCGGTGCGGGCGGCAGCCCGGGCGGTGGCGAGGTCGCCGTGCGCGTCCTGTGAGCACAGGCCGATGACGCCCACCGGCACCATGAACAGCGGGCTCGCCAGTGTCATCCCGAACAGATCGACCGACAGGTCGCGCCGCGCGGCTCCGACCATCATCCGAGGGATCAGCCCCCACTGCTCGAAGGCGCTGACATTGGCACGCTGGGTGTACTCATCACCGGCACCGCCGGCCACGTACGACCACAGGGACGGGGAGAGCGCGGCTTGCGCCTTCGACTCGAGGCCGGCGAAGGTCATCGGCAGTGTCGGCACCACTCCGCGCAGTCCGTCACCGTAGATCTCGTTCTGGTAGTCGCCGAATGACCGGGTCATCTCGCTCGCCTCTCTCTACTGCGCGTCGGCGGCGATTCCGTTCCGGCCACCGGTGCGGGCACCACCGTTTCAGTGCGGACGCAGGACGACCATGTACACGGATCCAAAAGGTGCGGCCAGCATTGTGACCACGGACACCCCGGCCCTGACGGCACAGCCGAAGGCCGGCGTATCGTCCGGCCGCGGGCATCCGTTGGCTTCGTAACTGACAGTCGACACCGTTTGTCGCCGAGCTTGGGCAGCACTTGTCGATCACAGGGACCGATGTCGGTGAGAACTGACACCCTCGGTCAGCCACGCCGCACCGCCCTTCACCCCACGCTCGGCCTCCAGCCAGTCGCACAGCGCCGCGGCGATCCAGGTACGGCCCTGGCGCGCGGACTCGTGCAGCAACACGGCCAGGGCCTAGTAGGGCTTGGTCAGGTCGGTTGTGGTGGTGCGTGTCCTGCAGGTCCGGTGTGGCGTTGAGAGTGTGTGACTCCGGACGAGATTGCTGTGGTGCGTGGCGAGTTGGAGACGTTCGCGGCGGAGGTGTTCGAGCCGTTTGCGCGAAAGGATCAGCGCCGGTGGGGGCAGGTATATCTGCGGGGGCTGCTGACCGACGGGCAGCGTAAGTCGGTCGAGCCGATGGCCGCCCGGCTCGGGGAGGACGGCAATCGTCAGGCACTGGCCAACTTCATCACCACCAGCCCCTGGGACCCCGCGCACATCCGGGCCCAGCTCGCCTGGCGGATGGAGGAGGCGATCGGGCCGGAGGCCCTGGTCTTCGACGACACCGGGTTTTTGAAGGACGGGACCGCCTCGGCGTGTGTGTCGCGGCAGTACACCGGCACCGCGGGCAAGGTCACCAACTGCCAGGTCGGCGTCTCACTCCACCTCGCGTCCGACCACGCCTCGGCGGCGGTCAACTGGCGGCTGTTCCTGCCCGGGACATGGGATCCCGCCTCACCGAAGGCCGATGCGGGCAAGGTCGCCCGCCGTGCCGCCTGCGGCATCCCGGACGATGTCGGGCATGTGGAGAAGTGGCAGCTGGCCCTGGACATGCTCGACGAGACCCGCTCCTGGGGGATCGAGGTGCCGCTGGCCGTCGCGGACGCCGGATACGGCGATGCCGCCGCGTTCCGGCACGGACTGCAGGCCCGCGGCCTGAACTACGTGGTGGGGATCTCCCCCACGCTGTCGGCCCAGCCCGCCGGCGCGGTGCCGGTGGCCGAGCCGTACTCGGGGTCCGGACGGCCGCCGGTGGCGAAGTATCCCGACAAGCCGCGGCCGGTGAAGGAGCTGGTCATCGCGGCGGGCCGGAAGGCGGCCAGGCCGGTGCAGTGGCGGGAGGGCTCCCGGCCCGGCACCGGCCGCTCGGGCCGCAAGCGGATGTACTCCCGCTTCGTGGCCTTGCGCATCCGGCCTGCCGGACGCGAGGTCCGCCAGGCCACCGACGGCCCGGAACTGCCGGAGTGCTGGCTGCTGGCCGAATGGCCCGCCGGTGAGAGCGAGCCGGTGCAGTTCTGGCTGTCCGACCTGCCCTCCGGCATGCCTCTGACCACGCTGGTCCGGCTCGCCAAACTCCGCTGGCGCATCGAACACGACTACCGGGAGATGAAACAGGCCCTGGGACTTGCCCACTTCGAGGGCCGCACCTGGAACGGCTGGCACCACCACGTCACCCTCGTCTCCGTCGCGCACGCCTTCTGCACCCTGCAACGACTGGCCCGGGCCCCAAAAGACGCGGCGCCGGCCTGAGCCTCTACCAGGTCGTCCGCGAGCTGCAGATACTCCTCGCCCTCTGGACCGGTGCCTGCCCCACCTGCCACCGCAACATACCCACACCGATACGAACCTGACCAAGCCCTACTAGCGGTCCTCGCGAGTGATAGAGGGCGGGCGGCCCGGGTGTGAGGCATCGACCAAGGCGTCGAAACCGCCGTCTTCGAAGCGGTGGGCCGCACCACGCACAGACGTCGTTGCATTTCGAGCAGGCCAGCGACCTGGGGCAGGGTCATACCCCGCGCGATCAACCGAATGCAGTCCGGACGCAGCCTGGTGTGCGGCCCGAGATCACGTGCCCGCAGACGCTCACACACTTCACAATCCTGATCAGGCGTCAGTTCCACACGCAGGATCTTCGGCATGGCAGCGCCTCCCTGCTGCACCTCACACCCGAACCGCACCCGACATCACCACAACCGCTTAGCCTTGATCCACCGAGGTGGTTTGAGAGTGGTCTTTTGATCGGCTTCGGGTCGGGTGGCCGGGTGAGGGCAGCTTGTGTCCGCTGGTCTGCCCAGCATTTCCACGGTTCGGTTCCGGTCGGGCCCTTGCGGGCGGGGCGGGCAGGGGCTGTTCGTATCAGCCGGCCGGTCCGTGGGCGGTGGAGAACAGGTGTGTCCAGGCGTGCTGCCAGGGCCAGTTGTGCGGTAGGTGCAGGGTGATGCGGCGGCCGGAGCGGGCGATCCGGGCCGGAACGTGGACCAGGTGGGTGCGGATCGTGGCGGTGGTGGCCCTGGCGTGGAAGGCGGAGGCCTGTGCGCCGGTGGCCCGCAGCAGGTTGTAGGTCATCGCCCACAGGGTGAGCCATGCGGCGTTGGCGTGGAAGTGTGCGGAGGGCAGGTGGGCCAGGGCAGAGGCTTTGCTGTCGGCGATGACCTGCTCGATGACCGCGTGGTGACGGTGTTCGCGTTCGGCCTGGAGGGTCTGTGCGGGCTGGTCGGTGAAGAACGGGTGGTAGCGCCAGACGGGAAACAACTCGCCCTGCTCACCCACAACGGCGGGTTTGGCCAGGTCGCGGACCCGGCGCACGATCAGCCGCGCGGTGACCCGCTCTGCTTTTGTGCGGCTGGCGAACGCGGTGTAGGCGGGGATCTCGGCGACTTCGGCGTCCGAGATGAGTTCACCGGTTGCGGGATCGGGCACCGCGGTCGGGTACGTGATCTGCTGCCAGGCCTGGTCGGGGAGGGTGTGGATGGCCCGTTTGATGGAGGGGTTCATCCCGCAGGTGATCGAGAAGTGGGCTCCGGCCCGGCGGCAGGCGGCGATCACCCCGGCGTTGTAGAACTGCGAGTCCGCTCGCAGGATCCGGGTGCCGGTGCAGCCCGCCTCGACGGCGGTGGCCAGCGCCTCACTGACGAATTTCGGGGCCCCACGGGAATCGGCTGCCTTGCCGCGGCGCATCCGTACTGTTGCGATCACCGGCCGGGAGGTGGGGGTGCAGATCGTGGCAAGCAGGGGGTGCAGGGTGCGGATGCCCTTGAACCGGCCGTACTCGGCGCCCTGCTTGGCCCGGCCGTAGACCCGCTTGTGGGTGGAGTCGACATCAATGAACACCATCTGATCGGCGCCGGGAAGCAGCGGGGTGTGCGCGGCCAGTTGACCGAGGAACCTGCGGTGGACAGCGTGGAGTTGGAGTGCGTGACCGTGGGTGAACGCGCGAAGGAACGTGCCCAGCGTGGACGGCGCACGAACCCCTCGGAACAGGGCGGGCATCGCGCCGTGCCGCAGCACGTGGAGGTCGTCGATGCTGTCCGCGCCCGCCGCCATGCCGGCCACGATGCTGCTGACCTTGGCGCCCGCCGACGCACCCGCGCCGTTCGTCGTCCCGCTCAGCTCCACCTTCTGCGTCACCAGGCCCGACAGCCCACACCGTTCGGCCAGCCGCATCACCGGAACCAGCCCGGCAAGCGCGACCAGATTCGGGTCATCGAACGCAGCGGAGACCGCCGCTGGAGTATGGGAAACTTGCATCTCGGAAGTGCCTTGCCGATCGTGCGTGCTGGAAGCCTCAAGAACTCCCATCATCGCAGGTCACAAGGCACTTCCTTGTTTCCCGAAGAGTCATCCACAGCCATCAGATCGGTGGATCAAGGCTTAGCTCAATACCGTGACTCTGTTGGCGATCTTGTGTGGGGTGCTGACAGGTCGTCCGTTCGGCGGTTCGCTGGAGTGGAGCGGGGTGGTTTCGGGGAGAGGGGCGGAGATGTCCTTGCGGGCCAGGAGTTTCCAGCGCATACCGACGCGGACAATGGTGACGGCGTGGGCGGCGTGTCCGAAGGGCACGCCGGCGATGCTGATACGGGACCGGCTGGATGTGGTGTTCGAGGACGGCGAGTTCGCTGACCTGTATCCGAAGGACGGTCGTCCGGGACTGTCACCTGGGCAGTTGGCGCTGGTGTCGGTGCTGCAGTTCGCGGAGAACCTCTCGGACCGCGCGGCCGCGAACGCGGTCCGCACCAGGATCGACTGGAAGTACGCCCTGGGCCTGGAGTTGAACGATCCCGGCTTCGACCACTCGGTGCTGTGCGAGTTCCGGGCCAGGCTGACCCAGGACGACGCGGCCGACCGGCTGCTGCGAGTGATGCTGCATCGGCTGACCGAGGCCGGGCTGCTTAAATCCGGCGGTCGGCAACGCACGGATGCGACCCATGTGCTTGCGGCGGTGCGCACGCTCAGCCGGCTGGAGCTGGTCGGCGAGAGCCTGCGGGCCGCCCTCGAGCAGCTCGCCCAGGCGGACCCGGACTGGCTGCTGCCGCTGGTCGAGCCGGAGTGGGACAAGCGCTACGGGCGCAAGATCGAGATCGGCAAGGTGCCCGGCGGGAAGGCCGGGGTCACCGCGCTGGCCGAGACCTTCGGCCGGGACGGACACAAGGTCCTGGCCGCCGCGTGGGCGGCCGACGCCCCTCCCCAGCTCCGGGCGTTGGCGCAGGTGGAAATCCTGCGCCAGGTCTGGGTGCACCACTACGTCTGGGATACCCGCGGGCGGCTGCGCTGGCGCGACGGACACGCGCTGCCTCCGGCATCGCTGCGGTTCGACTCCCCGTACGACACCGACGCGCACTACTGCGTCAAACGTGACACCGCCTGGTCCGGCTACCGCACTCACTTCACCGAGACGTGCACGTCAGACCTGCCGGAGGTGGTCGTGCATGTGGCCACCACGATCGCCCCGGTCCAGGACGGCGAACTCACCGCCCAGATCCACGACGATCTGGCCCAGGTCGGCCTCATCCCGGCCGAGCACGCCGTCGACGCCGCCTACATCAGCCCCGCGCAGATTGAACGCGCTCACCGGGTACACAGCATCACCCTGCTCGGCCCGGTCGTGCCCGACCACAGCCACCAGGCCAAAAGCGGGGCCGGCTTCGACAAGGCCGCCTTCGCCATCGACTGGGACCGCTGCCAGGCCACCTGCCCCCAGGGCACCGTCAGCCGCGAGTGGCGTCCCCTGCACATCAGCGGCCACAACTACATCCAGGTCAAGTTCGACAAGGCCACCTGCCTGGCCTGCCCCGTCCGACCCCAGTGCACCAAGGCGGTCAGTGGTCCGCGCTCGCTCGCACTGCTGCCCACCCGCGAACTGCACGAGATCCAGCAGCGCAACCGCCTCGACCAGCGCACCGAAGACTGGCAGCGCCGCTACGCGATCCGCGCCGGCATCGAAGCCACCCTCTCCCAGAACGTCCGCACCTGCGGCCTGCGCCGGACACGCTACCGAGGCCTGCCCAAGACGCACGTCCAGCACGTACTGACCGGCCTGGCCTGCAACGTCACCCGCATCACCGACTGGATCGCCGACCCTACGCGCCCCCGGCGAGCACCCAGCCACTTCCACGCCCTCTGCACCGCCGTCACCTGACCCCCACAAGATCACCAACAGAGTCATACCGTTCAGTTAGTGGACTCGGATGGTGATGTGGGGGCCGTGTTTGGGCTGGGGCCAGTGTGCGTGGTGGGAGCGTTTCGCAGCCCATTTCAGGACCTTGCGTTTGACGACTCGCGGGTGTGAGCGTTTTCGGCGGGGCGGGTTGAGCTGTTGGGTGAGCCATCGGATGGCGTGACACCATGTCGCGTCGGCCGTGTCAGCGCCCGGAGGGGGAAAATGCGCCCTGCGCGACTGAACGGCGGGCGATGCGGAGGGCCTTGACGAAGGAGACTCTGTCGGGGTCCTGGCCGGTGTGCGCGGCGGTGTCGGCCATCAGGGTGCGGATGGCGTAGTGGCAGCACAGGTGTCCCCAGATTTCTTGCTGCACAAGGTCGGGGGCTTTCGAGCGCAGTACCGCGCGGGGCCCGCGTTGATGGGTCTTCAGTTCGTCGAAGGTTGTCTCGATCTCCCATCGTTGGGCATAGACGGCTGCGAGGTCCTCGGCGCCAACCTCGGCCGGGTCGAGGATCGTGGTCAGCAGCCGGTATTCCTCGGGGTTGTCCCGGCCGTCATCGACCGTGTAGTCGATCACTCTGACTGTGAGCGGCTCCGTCGTGGCCCGGTTCGTGCCCGACGTCGGGACGATCCGGGCCAGCCAGGACCCATCGGCCAGTGTTTCCAGATGCCGGGGCCGCAGGTTCGCTTTCACTCGCCAGAGCAGATCCGCGCCCGTGGCGGCGGCCTGCTGCCAGAGACGGAACCCGTAGAAGCCCCGGTCAGCCAGGACCAGTTGGCCCAGCTCCAGCCGACCGACGAGCTGCCGGGACAACTCGATCTCCGACACGCTGCACGGGCCGGTGACAGCGTCGAAGACGGCATGGGTGCCGCATTCCGCCAATGCCACCAGGCGGGCCTGCGGAAACGCGGACTGCTCCCCCCGACTGGAAGCAGGCCGCCCGAAGAATTCTGCGTTGGCTGCCGTGTCTGCCACGTCCAGGCACGTCCCGTCAATCGCCACCAGACGACGCCCGGCCAGCCACGACCCCGGCGTGTCCGGCCCCGCCAGCGGACGCGCGACCCGCACGAAGAGATCCCGCACCGGCTCGAACCCCAGGCGAGCCCTGGCCTGGAAGATCGCCGACTTCGAGGGCGGCGTGAACGACTCCGACCACCCCGACGCCCACGACAGCCCATCCGTGAGCTGCGCGAACACATCCTCGTAGGAGCCATCCGAATACAGCGCCATCCCCATCGAGAAGTACGCCATCACCCGCGCGGGCAAGGACCGGTGACGCCGCTCAGTACGCCCCGCCTCCTCGATCACCGCGTCAACCACATCTGCGGGAAACACCCGCGTCAGCAACCCCACAGACACCAAATCCGACAACCGGACATCAGAAGACGGCTTCACCCAACCAGAACGCGGCATCCCCCAACAATAACTCAGAAGCGCTTAACTGAACGTTATTGCGCTTAGCCTTGATCCACCGACGTGGTTTGGGGAGTGATCTTGTGACCGGTTGCGAGCCGGTTTCAGGTCGGCGGTTGGGCACGGGCAGGTTGTAGCCGCTGGTCTGCCCAGCTTTTCCACGGGTTCGGTTCCGATTGGGCCCTGGCGGCGGGCGGGTCGGGTAGGGGCTGTTCGTGTCAGCCGGGTGGGCCGTGGACGGTGTCGAAGAGGTGTGTCCAGGCGTGCTGCCAGGGCCAGTTGTGTGGCAGGTGCAGGGTGATGCGTCGTGCGGAGCGGGCGATCCGGGCCGGAACCTGGACCAGGTGGGTGCGGAGAGTGGCGGTGGTGGCTTTGGCGTGGAAGGCGGAGGTCAGGGAGCCGGTGGCCCGCAGCAGGTTGTAGGTCATCGCCCACAGGGTGAGCCAGGCCGCGTTGGCGTGGAAGTTCCCGGAGGGCAGGTGCGCCAGAGCTCCGGCTTTGCTGTCCGCGATGACCTGCTCGACCAAGGCGTGGTGGCGGTGTTCCCGCTCGGCCTGCAGCGTTGCGGCAGGCTGGTCGGTGAAGAAGGGGTGGTAGCGCCAGACGGGAAATAGCTCGCCCTGCTCACCCACAACGGCGGGTTTGGCCAGGTCACGGACCCGGCGCACGATCAGTCGGGCGGTGACCTGGTCACTCTTTTTGCGGCTCGCGAACGCGGTGTATTGGGGTATCTCGGCGAGTTCGGCGTCCGAGATGAGCTCACCGGTCTCGGGGTCGGGCACCGCGGTCGGGTAACTGATGTGCTGCCAGGCATCGTTGGGGATGCCGAGAACGGCCCGCTTGATGGAGGGGTTCATCCCGGTGGTGATCGAAAAGTGGGCGCCGGCCCGGCGGCATGCGGCGATCACCCCGGCGTTGTAGAACTGCGAGTCGGCCCGCAGGATACGGGTCCCGGTGCAGCCGGCCTCGCGGGCGGCGGCCAGGGCCTCGCTCACGAATTTCGGGGCGCCTCGGGAGTCTGCTGCCTTGCCGCGTCGCATCCGTACGCCGGCGATCACCGGCCTCGATTGTGGGGTGCAGATCGTGGCGAGTAGCGGGTGCAGGGTGCGGATGCCCTTGAACCGGCCGTACTCGGCGCCCTGTTTCGCCCGGCCGTAGACCCGCTTGTGGGTGGAGTCGACATCGATGAACGCCAGCTCGTCCGAGCCCGGCAGCAAGGGGGTGTGCGCGGCCAGTGCGGCCAGGAACCGGCGGTGGACAGCGTGGAGTTGAAGGGCACGACCGTGGGTGAACGCGCGGAGGAAGGTGCCCAGTGTGGACGGGGCACGGGCACCTGCGAACACGGCCGGCATCGCCCCGTGCCGCAGGACGTGAAGGTCGTCGATGCTGTCCACACCCGCGGCCATGCCGCCCACAATGCTGGTGACCTTGGCGTCCGCCGCAGCCCCCGCCACGTTCCTCGCGCCGGTCAGCTTCACCTTCTCGGCCACCAGCCGCGACAGCCCGCACCGCTCGGCCAGCCGCAGCACCGGCAGCAGCCCGGCATACGCGATCAGGTTCGGGTCATCGAACGCAGCGGAGACCGCTGCCGGAGTATGGGAAACTTGCATCTACGAGGTGCTTTGCTGATTGTGCGTGCTGGAAGCGTCAGAACTCCCATCATCGCAGGTCAGCAGGCACCTCTTCTTGATTGCTCATCCACAGCACGCGAGTCACTCGGTGGATCGAGGCTTCACCGCCCGCGGTAAGACCATCTGGGCGGAACAGACCCTGCCTCCGAGCTGAGCCGCCCGCAGTGATCCGCTACCGTAAACTGCGGCCGCAGCCACAACCGAAGCCGACCCCCTCCGGGCCCCCTTCCGGTCTCGTGGCGGCACTGCGGACCTCGATGTCCGACGCTCCATCAATTAGCATAGGATCCTCGCCGTTGCTTCGACACTGGTGACGAGGACCTGAAGAATATCGACCCGGTCACAAGCCGTCCGCCGGTGCATCGACGCGTTCATCGACACCTGGGCCGGTACCTGCGCCGCCGCTATGCCGGCGGCCGACCGGGTCGGCTTGACCGCCTACCTGCGATTCCCCGCCGAGCACCATAAGAGGATCTGGCATGTCATCGAGCGGACCGTCGGCGAGACCCGACGCAATGTGAGGGGCATCGGACGGTTCCCCGGCGAGACCTCCTGCATCAGCCCGGTCCGGGCCGTTCTGGACCGCCCGATCAAAGCCGATTTCTCCGAAATCGTGTTCTTTCATTTGCCTTCGTTGCCCCCGAGGCCAGCGGCGTCAAGAGTTCCGACTTAACACGTCCGAACCTCGGAGGTTCCCTTGCATTCGCCAACCCTCGCCATGAGATCGATCACGACAGGTGTGCTTGTCGCGATCTGCCTCGCCTTTGCCGGCCCGGCCCGCGCGGCCGTCGTAACCGACCTGTACGCCTCACCGACCGGCAGCGGAAGCTCCTGCTCATCCACCGCGCCGTGCTCCGTGGCGACGGCCCAAGCCCAGGTCAGGAGCCTGACCTCGACAGCAACCGGCGACATCGCTGTTGATCTGGAGGACGGGGCCTACCCGTTGACCGCGCCGCTGAGCTTCGGGCCGGCCGACTCCGGACTGAACGGCCACAACGTGATCTGGCGCGCGGCGCCCGGGGCCAGCCCGGTCTTCAGCGGAGCCCAGCCCATGACCGGCTGGGCTCAGGTCGGCACCAGTGGCGTCTGGAAAACCGCATTGCCTGCGGGTATCACCGACACCCGCCAGATCTACGTCAACAACAGGCGCGCGACCCGGGCCCGTGGAGCCTATTTTCCTGCCGGATTCACCATGACGAGCACCGGCTACACCACCACGGATGCGGCATCTCTCGGCACCTGGAAGAACCCGAGCAGCATCGAGTTCGTGTATCACCAGTCATACATCGAGACCAGGTGTCCGGTCGCGTCCGTCAGCGGAAACACGATCACGATGGCGCAGCCCTGCTGGAACAACGCCCACAACAACCCCGGGATCGCGAACAACACGATCAACTACATCGAGAACGCCTTCGAGCTTCTCAACCAGCCCGGCGAGTGGTATCTCGACAAGACGGGTGCCGTCGCCGGTGATGGGACTCCGGCGCTGTACTACACGCCCCGCAGCGGAGAGTCACTCACCGGCCCTGGTGCGGTGCAGGTCACGGTGCCGGCGATCCAGCAGGTTCTGACGGTGGCCGGCACCGGTACAAGCGCACCGGTGCAGAACCTGCAGTTCTCCGGGCTCACATTCGCCGACGCGACGTGGCTCTTCCCGAACACGGCGGACGGGTTCGTCGAGCAGCAGGCCGACTTCACCGAGACCGGTGCCGGTGCGTCACCGTACAACTATTCGGGCCTCACGAAGACTCCTGCGGCCGTGGACGTCGCATACGCCACGAATGTGGTGTTTCAACAAGACACCTTCACCAGACTCGGAAGCGCGGGAATCAACGTCGAGAAGAGTTCGAACAATGTCTCCCTGATAGGAAATCAGATTTACGACGTGTCGGCAAACGGCATCCAGATCGGCGACATCACCCACCAGGACCAGAGGCCGACGAACTTCGCGGACCGCATCCACGACATCACCGTTCAGGACAACTACGTACACGACATCGCCACCGAGTTCATCAGCGGTGTCGGTATCTTCGGCGGCTTCACCGACACCCTGAAGCTCCTGCACAACGAGATCGCGAACGTGCCCTACGACGGCATCTCACTTGGCTGGGGCTGGGGATATCTGGACAACGGGGGCCTCGGTGACTACCAGACCAACCCGGAGACCACTCCCACCATCGCCGCCAACAACCAGATCGTGGGCAACTACGTTCACCACTACATGATCGCGGGACAGGACGGCGGAGCGGTCTACACCCTCGGCGACCAGCCGAACTCGATCGAGCAGTCCAACTACTACGCCAACTCACCCGACGACGGAAGCCAGCGCGGGATCTACCTCGACAACGGGACTCAGCACTACACCGTGAGCAACAACGTCGTCGACCGCGTTGCCAGTTGGCTGCTCGTCAACGAGGGCGGCGGTCACGGCAGCCTCACCAACCCGCCCGCCGAGAACAACGTCATCACCGGGAACTGGGCCAACACGACGAACAAGTCCTGCTGCTCGAGCATCAACACCTACGACGCCTCCAACAACGACACCGTCGTCGGCAGCGCTTGGCCGGCCGCCGCGCAGACGGTGATCAATGCGGCCGGACTCGAACCCGCGTACGCCTACCTCCACGGCACCTCGTCGACCACGAATCTCGCCCTCGGCGCGACGGCGGCCGCGAGCAGCATCTACAGCAGTGGCTACGCCGCAGGCAAAGCGGTCGACGGATCGGGCGCGACGCGATGGGCCACACCCGCCGGTACCACGTCTGCCTGGCTCACGATCACGTTTCCGCAAGCGACGACGCTGAACCGAGTCGTCCTGCGTGAGGCCCAGTGGGGCACTGCCCACATCAACACCTTCACGATCGACTACTGGAACGGCTCGGCATGGGTTACCGCCGTCGCCGACTCCTACGGCGGACTCGTCGCGCAGGAGCGCTTCTCAGCCGTGACCACGACCGAAATCCGGCTCAGCATCGCCGACAGTGCGCCCGGCCCGTCCGTTCAGGAGGTCGAGGTGTACTACGACCACAACATCGCGCAGGGGCAACCCGCCAGCCAGTCTTCAACGGCCTACGGTGGCGTGGCGTCGCACGCGGTGGACGGAAACACCAACGGTGACTTCTACGGTGGCGGGTCGGTGACCCACACCAACAGCGACCCCAACGCCTGGTGGCAGGTTGACCTTGGCGCGTCCTACACACTGTCGGCTGTCAACATCTACAGCCGAACCGACTGCTGCGCCGACCGGCTCAGCGACTACTGGATCTTCGTGTCACCCACGCCCTTCGACACCAGTCTCACACCGGCGCAGCAAGCGGCAGTTCCCGGCGTGTGGAGCACACACCAGACCAGCCAGGTCGGTACCCCCACGACGCTGAGCCTCGGCAACGCGTCAGGCCGGTACCTGATGATCCAACTCAACGGTACGAACTACCTGTCCCTGGCCGAAGTGCAGGTCTTCCCTCGATAGCGGACTCGCATACTGCTGGACCGTCTTGATCCCAGGGATATCCCCAAGCCCGCCGTGTTCAGTAGAGGTCCGCGCCACCGCCGTCGCGGTGGCGCGGACCTCGAACTCAGCTCTCCGTGAGCATGTAGCGCAGGTGGCCGTCGCGATGGGGACTGTCCGAAATCCTCACACGCCCCCGCGATGCCGGTCCGGGCCGGCGCTCGCGCGACCCAGGCGGTCAGGGAGGTGATCCCGCCCGGCGTCCATCAGCCCGTTCCATCTGTTCACGAACTGCCGGTCGGTCAGGTCATCGCGGTTGCGCGTGGGCCCGCGTCTGGCCTTTCACACAGGGTCGGTGACCCGTCCGCGTGGGCCGCGCAGCGTGGCAGTGGCGTGGCGTCGGGCGATGGTGGGCATCGTCGTCGCGAGCTGTGCGTAGTCGACGACTGCGGTGGTTCGCGGCACTGGGGAGTGCGGCGTGGTAGCCGGTGGCCATGTCGATGGCAGCGAAGCGGATGCGCTTGCACCGCTTCAAGGACGTGGTGGTCAGCCAGGCCGGCAACTCGTGGGGGTCGTGCCCATCGACCCGAACGAGTGGGCCCTGGACCTCGAGGCGTCGGAGAAGCAGACCTGCCACGGCAGACCTGCTGCGGGATCGACCTGCGCGAGCACAGCGGCTGGCGCAGGAGCAGGACCGCGTGTGCCGACCAGCTCCCGGCCGCGCTCGCCGTGGGGCAGTTCACTTTGGCCCGGTGGGTCGCTGTGCCCTTGGCCGGTGAGGAGAGCACGCGGCGCATGGGGCAGACCCGCGCACTCTCCTCGGCACTCACGTTCGAAAACCCGAGACCACGGGCTCGCGGCTCGCCCCCCAAGCCCGACCGGATCTCGGTCCTGCCCGATCAGCTCGCAAGAACTCCTTCGCCGGCGTCGCGACCACCATGGGTGATCGGCCAGAGCAAGGGGGACAGGCGCATGCCCGCCGAGTGGCGCCGGATCACGTCCTCGTCCATCTCGGGCATCGAGAGGAATCCGTACCGCAGCGTGGTGCGTCCGGGCTGGACCTGCGGGAAGTTGGTGCCCCAGTAGTTGTTGACCGGCCACGCGAGCAGCAGCGGGTTGTCGTCTCGCGGAACGGCGTCGAGCGGCGGGCCGAAGTGGAAGTCGCCGAACTGGATCATCGGCGCGTCCGGCGTGAGCAGGGCGACGGCTCCTTCCTGGTTCCAGATCGCGCCCACGGACTCCGCAGTCACCCAGTTCCGGCAGGCGCCGGGCAGCTGGTCCTCGTCCAGGTGCACGTGCTGGCCGGCGGTGTCGAACATCGCCTCCCAGCCGGCGCTCATCGCGAGCGGGAAGGCGAGGTAGAACCCCTGCGGCGACGTCTCCTGCGCCACCTCGAACTCCGCCTCCAGATGGATGACCGGGTCGTGTTCGAGCAGCGTGATCCGCTGGACCAGGTGGGTCATTCCCGGAGCCTGCACCGAGCGCTCCAAGGTCACCCGCCCGGCGGAGACCCGGACGGAACAGTCGGTCACGCGGGTCGCCCGCTCGCGAATCGGTTCCCAGTCCTGCCAGCCGGCGTTGTCGAACTTCTCCTCTTCCAGGTCGGCCGTGTAGAGGGCGTAGCGGCTGCCGTCGACCAACGCGTCGGGGCGCTCCCGGACGAAGGCGAAGAAGTCCAGGCCCTTTCCGGGCGCCAGCAGTTCACGATCCTGGCGGCGGTCGACGAGGGAGATGATGCGCCCGTTCGCCACCTCGTAGCGAAGGATGTGGAACGGCGACTCCAGGCGCCCGATCTCGCGCAGGTGGCTCATGGCGGACAGGACGTTCAGTTCGCGACGCTCGACGTGGCTCGTCTCGATGGTGTGCGAGACGAGCGGGGTCGGTGACGGGGCGGGCAGCTCGGCCAGTGGGATGCTGCGCCACGCGAAGGGTTCCAGTTCGAGCGGGCCGAAGGCGACCGGATCTGCTCCTGGGTAGTCGCGGCCCCAGGACTGGTAGTCGTAGAACAGCCTGCCGGTGCGGTAGGTGCGTTCCACCGGCACGCCGGTCTGGCTGAACCAGGAGGCGGGCAGTCGCGGCTGGACCGTCACCGGATAGGGGGACGGGTTGCAGATCAGAACGCCCTTGATGCCCGTGTCCGCGACCGGGTTCTGGGCAAGCCGTTCCAGTCCGTCCATCACCGCGAACGCGGCCAGTTCGTGACCCTCGTGCGCGTGTGCCTGCTTCAGCAGCTCGGTCGTGCGCGCCTGGGGGTGGTCCGGCTGAGTGATGTAGTAGCCCCAGGTGTGCTCGTCGAACATGTCGACGTTGTCCCGGGCGCGCTGCAGCGTGCTGTGCTCGCGGCCCACGGCGAGTGCCTCGGCGGCTGAAATCAGCGGCTTGGACTGCTGGTTGAGTGCCGTGGCGATCGGGGTGCTGCCGTAGCCGAAGCTCCAGTAGTCGGTCCAGTCGCCCCGCAGCGTCGGCAGGTCGGCCTCGGGGAGGGCCAGGGCCCGCTCGCGCAGGTCGTCGAACGTCACGTACCGGACGGGCGGGCCGGCCTCGGCGGCGTTCCAGCGCTGCAGGAGCTCCGGGGTGAACGGGTTGGGCGGAGTGTTGTCCCACAGGACCGGCGCGCAGGTACTGGTCAGATAGACGAAGTCCAGTTTGTAGTCGATGGCGTCCAGGCGTCGGGAGAGCGCGCTCCAGCCCTCGGCCATCCGATCGACGGAGTCGTGCCAGGTCTGCATGTTCTGGTCGAACATCGTGTAGTGGTGCCCGTTGAAGACTCGGAGCGAGCGGCCGGACGGCGCCTCCCACAGGAACATGCCCGGCCTCAGCGCGACAGGTCGGCCGAAGTGGATGTTGATGGCCATGACGAACAGGTCCACACCCGCGTCGAGAAGCACGTCCGCCATCGGCCACGGCACGCCGTTGACGTCGTGTTGGCACGCCACCCGGATCGGGGCGCCGATCAGTTGCTCCAGCTCGTTCTTCCCGTCGACCAGCCGCTGCAGCGCCGGCCGGTCGATGAGCGCGGCGGTGTGCCAGCGCAACGCGGCCAGGCCGATGCGGCCTTCCTTGCAGAGCTTCACGAAGCGGTTGCGCTTCGAGGCGGATGCCCTCGCCAGCCAGCGCCGCACCGGCTCGGTGGCCTCACACGTCCACTTCGGCCGCACGCCTTCCGGGAGATCAGCCGTCCGCTCCAGCCAGTCGATCGCCTGGTCGATGTGCTCGCCCTGGATCTCCCACACGATCGGCTGCGGGTGGCTGTAGCCGACATCGAGGTGGCTGTGGTGCAGCATGAGGACTTCTTTGACGCCGCTCGAAGGGGTCGAGTTCATGGTGTTCCCATCGTGGTGAAACGTGCCGGTCGTGAGGCCTGCCTGCCCGCCTCCGCCTGACTGATCGTCGAGGCGCGTGTCGGGCACGGCAGTTCACCCGCTCCGCGCGGCCTCCAACGCCGGCCAGAGGGTGGCCGGCACCGCCTTGGCGACCCAGGCGGCGTTCTGCGCGGCCTGCTCAGCGCTGCGCGGTCCCGCGACGACAGCCGCGACAGTACGGCTGATCAGCGGAAACCGCATCGCCGCGTGCGGCAGCGTGGTGCCGTGCTCGGTGCACACGCGGGCTAGTGTTCTGGCCTGATCGAGGACCGGGGCGGGAGCAGGTCCGTAGTCGAAGTAGGCGTCGTCGGGTGGGTAGGGGCGTGCCAGCAGCCCTGAGTTGAACGGCGCGGCCGCGACCACGCTGACTCCCCACTGGTTGCATTCGGTGAGCAGCGGTACCGCGGAGCGGTCGAGGAGCGTCCACCGGCCGGCCACCATCACGACGTCGACGTCGGACTCCGCCACGAACCGGCGCAGCGGATCGACGGTGTTCATCCCGGCGCCGATCGCGCCGATGACGCCCTGCTCGCGAAGCTCAACGAGTGCGGGGATCGCCTGATGGATCGCGGCGTCCATGTGGTCGTCGGGATCGTGAACATAGACTATGTCGATACGGTCCAGCCCGAGCCTTTCCAGGCTGGCGTCCAGGCTGCGTCGCACACCGTCCCGGGAGTAGTCGTGTACCCGCGTCAGCTCGTCCGGCACCGCGAAGCCGCCGGCGGCCAGGTCCGAGCCGGTGGGCGCCGGGTTCGGCACCAGGACCCGGCCGATCTTCGTCGACACGGTGAACTGGTCGCGCGGGCGCTCGGCCAAGGCGCGCCCCAGCCGCAGTTCGGACAGGCCCAGACCGTAGTGCGGGGCGGTGTCGAAGTACCGCACACCATGGTCCCAGGCAGCGTCGACCGCCGCGCGGGCGGTGGCCTCGTCGGTGGCGCGGTAGAGATTGCCGATCGGCGCGGCACCGAATCCGAGGGCGGTGACGGTGACCTGGGTGCGTCCCAGGTGGGCGGTCCTCATGTCGCGAGCCCATACCAGTGGGCGGCGGTGCCGCCGAAGACCTGGGCGCGCTCGGCCTCGTCGAGCTTGCCGGTCAGGGCCTCGGCCGCGGCGATCGTCGTGTCGTAGGACCCGGCCAGCAGGCACACCGGCCAGTCCGAGCCGAACATCACCCGGTCCGGGCCGAAGGAGTCAAGCAGCGTCTCAGTGTACGGACGCAACTGGTCGACGGTCCACGATCCGTGGTCGGCCTCCGTGGTCAGGCCGGAGAGCTTGACGGCGACGTTGGGCGCTGCGCCGAGTTCCGCGATCGCGGTGCGCCAGGGCTCGACCCTGCCGTCGGCGATTTCGGGTTTGCCGCCGTGATCGAGGACGAATCTGACGCCCGGCAGGTCCCGGACCGTCTCGACCGCCGCGGCGAGCTGGGGCGGTGTCACCAGCAGGTCGAACGCCAGGCCTGCGGCGCCGACAGCCTCCAGGCCCCGGCGCACGTCCGGTCGGCACAGCCAGCGCGGGTCGGGCTCCTGCTGCACCTGGTGCCGGATGCCGACCAGGGCGCCCCTACCAGGACCGGCTTGCAGAGCAGCGAGCCGGTCGGCGGCATCGACCGCGGTGAGGTCCGTCCAGCCGACGACCCCAGAGATCGCGGGGTCTGCCGCAGCGAGCAGAAGCAGTTCGGGCGTCTCCTCGGCAACGCACACCGTCTGCACCAGGCAGGTCGCGTCGATGCCGTGAGCGTCGAGCAACGGGTGGAGCTCCTCCATGTCGAAGGACTTCCGCAGGACCGGCAGTCCCGCGGTCCAGGGCTGGTCGCGGACGACCAGATCCCACACGTGATGATGGGCGTCGATGCGCACGGTACTCGTCCCTTTAGTCGAGATGGAAGACTTCTTCGGCCGGTGCCCACCACTCGCCCTCGGCCGCCGAGTCGACCGGCTGCTGGCAGGGGTCGGTGAGCTTCCACCAGCGGCGGCTGGTCTCGTCCTCGACGATGGCCGCCATGTCGGACTCGTAGTCGTTGCCGTGGTACTCGAGGTAGCTGAACAACAGGCCGTCGCGAAGAAAGATCGAGTAGTTGCCCACGTGGGCACGGCGCAAGGCGTCGAGCACGCCCGGCCACGCCTCCGCGTGCAGGGCTCGGTACTCCGCCTCTTTCTCCGGACGCAGGCGGATCACCGCCGCGAACCTCTGCATGCCGCTCAACTCCTCCTCGCGAGCCGTGAACTCGCCGTAGTGCTGGGTGTGGTGGTCGCCGCCGTCATCTCAGGCGGTCCGCAGGTCGTCGATCGCGTCGAGGTCCCAGTCGATCCCCAGGCCGACGCTCGACGGGGCGAGCGCCTGACCGTCCACGATCTCGATGCCGGCCTTGGTGATCGCGCGGAGCTGCGGAATGTGCTCCAGGTAGCGGCTGTTGGGGACAGCCGCGCACAGGCTGACGTGCAGCTCCATCAGGAAGTGCGGGCACACCGCCACGTTGTGGGCCTCGGCCAGGTGCGCGACCTTCAGCCAGGGTGTGATGCCGCCGATGCGGGCCACGTCGACCTGCACGATCGAGGCGGCGTCGCGCTTGAGGTACTCGGCGAACTGGCCGGCCGAGTACAGGGACTCCCCCACCGCGATCGGGATCGAGGTCGATCGGGACAGCGCCTCGTGCCCGGCGACGTCGTCGGCCGGCAGCGGTTCTTCGAGCCAACGCAGGTCGAGGTGTTCCAGAGCCCGGGCCAGCCGGACCGCATCAGCGGCGGTCAGGGACTGGTTCGCGTCGACCATGATGTCCACATCGGGTCCGAGGGCGGTGCGGATCGCGGTCAGTCGCTCGGCGTCCTCCACGTGGGACGGCTTGCCGACCTTGACCTTGACGCCGCTCAGTCCGGCCTGCACCGCGGCTTTCGCGCCTTCGACCAGTTCATCGGCACTCAGGTGGAGCCAGCCGACCTCGGTGTCGTACAGCGGGATGCGGTCCTTGGCGCCGCCGGCCAGCTGCCACAGCGGAAGTCCCGCGTTCCGGCAGCGGACATCCCACACCGCCGCGTCGACCGCCGCGAGCGCGAGCGAGGTAACGGCGCCGATCGCGGTGGCCCGCGTCGCGAAGTACAGGTTCCGCCAGATCGACTCGGGTCGGCCCGCATCCTGTCCGATGAGGCGGGGAAGCAGGTAGTCGGTGAGCATGGCGAGCACGGCGGTTCCGCCGGTGCCGATCGTGTAGGAGTATCCCCGCCCGGTTCCGCCGTCGGCGGTGGTGATCTCGACGAAGATCGTCTCCTGCTTGAGGAACGACTGCGAAGCATCGGTCCTGTGCGTCTCGACCGGAAGGTCCACGAGATACGCCTGGGCGTGGGTGATTACTGACATGTCGTCCCCACCTTCGGCTTCGTCGGCTCAGCGGTCACGGGGCAGCTCCGCGGAAGCAGCGGAGGGCTCGTCGCCGTTCCAGACCTGCTCATAGCCCATGCCGGGACCCTCCGGCGCGTGCACGAGTCCGGAGGAGTCCACCTCGGCGGCACGGCGAACGGGGTTCGAATCGACGAGGCACTCGTAGTAGGTCGTGTTGGGAATCGCCATGCACAGGTGGGTGTTGGGCAGGCCGCCGCCGTGTACTTCGGCGCGCAGCAGGTAGGACTCGGCGAGGTGGGCTATCCGCAGCGACCCGGTGATGCCACCCTTCAGTCCGCTGCCGGTGCGCACGGCGGAGGCGCATCCGGAGGCGATGAAGTCTCCCGTGTTCATGTGCGCTCCGTCGCTGGTCTCGGCCACCAGCAGCGGCACATCGACCCGCTCGCCGAGCGCGCGGTAGGCGGTGACGCTGAACTCGCGCATCGGCTCCTCGTACCAGAGGTAGCCCGCGTCCCCGAGCGCCCGGCCGAGATAGACCGCGTCCGTCAGGTCGAAGCCCGCTGAACCGTCGTACATGAGCGGGACCGCCTCGCCGACGTGCTCGCGCAGCGCGACGGCCAGCTCGGCGTCACGGCGGGCGTCACCCCAGGCGTGTAGCTTGATGGCCGGGAATCCGAGCTCGAGGCACTGGTCGGCGACGTCGAGGTACTCTTCGACGCTGTCGAAGGTGACCGTGGAGGCGTAGGCCGGGATCGAGTCGCGGTAGGAGCCGATCAGTTCGTGCACCGGAAGTCCGGCGGCCTTGCCTGCCAGGTCCCACAGTGCGTCGTCGACGGGCCCCTGGATGTAGACCGGGAACTCCTCGATGCGGTCGAGTTCCCACATACGCTGCCAGAGCCACTCCCGCCGCAGCGGGTCGGTGCCCACCAGTTCGGCGCGGATGCGGCGCTCGACCAGGTCGGCGAGGATCAGCCCGCGCCGGCAGTAGGCGTAACCTCGCAGCCCTTCGTCGGTACCGATGACCAGCCAGGCCCCGGTCCGGGGCCCGTCCGAGCCCGGTAGCCCGCGACGCCAGCGGAAGCTCGGCGTCACCGCGGGTTCGTCGACAAGCCGCACGTCGACGGAAGTGATCTTCATGAAGGCTGCTCCAAGGCGTGGGCGAATGCTGGTTGTGTGCTGCGTCGAAGGGGTCGGCCGGGTCAGCCCTTGGTCGAGCCGCTGAGGATGCCGCGGACCAGGAATCGCTGGAAGAAGAGGAAGAGCACAGCGATCGGCAACACCACGATGAGCCCTGCCATGGCCGCCTCGGGGTAGGTGATCGGCAGGAAGGTGACAGCGCCGCCGGCGCCGGGCTGCAGCGCGGGCGTGCTGGCGATGAGCGAGCCGAGGCCGACCGGCAGGTTGTACTTGGTGTCGTCGGACAGCATCACGTAGGGCAGGAAGAAGTTGCTCCAGTTCGCAACGAAGCTGAAGAAGGACAGGAGCGCGATCAGCGGTCTGGCGAGCGGCAGCGCCACGTGGAAGAACATGCGCAGCTCGGAGCAGCCGTCGATCCGCGCGGCCTCGAGCAGTTCCTTCGGCAGCGACGTCGCGAAGAAGATGAAGGCGAGGTACACGCCGAACGGGAAGAACGACGATGGCAGGATCACCGACGCGGCGGTGTTGGTCAGATGCAGGGCGTTGATCTCCAGAAACAGCGGCAGCACGACCGCTGTGGCGGGAAGCACCATCGCCAGCAGCGTGATGGTGAGGATCAGCTTCCGCCCGGGGAAGCGCATGGTCGCCAGTGCGTAGGCGGCGAGCAGAGCCACGGTGACGGTGATGACGAGCGGGATGACCGTGTAGTACACGGAATTGAGCATCCAGTGGTACATGACACCGTTGTTGTATCGAGCCAGGTGCTTCCAGGCCAGCACCATCCGACTGAAGGAGCCGATCGACATCGGTGACTTGAGCAGCTGATCGTCGGTCTTGGTCGGCGCCAGAACCAGCCATACGAGCGGGATCAGACAGAATGCCGCGAAGCCGAACAGGATCAGGAGCCGCAGTGCCGCCAACGGTGAGACCGTCTGCCGTCGGCGTCGGGCGGGTGCTGGTCCACGGGCATCCCGGACGGGGGCTGTCCCCTTGAAAGATGTCATCGTCATGCGTCGACCTCGGTCTGGAAGAAGCTGGTACGGAACACGAGCAGCAACGCGGCCAGGGAGGACAGGACCAGCAGCACGACCGACACGGTGGCCGCCTGACCGAAGTCACCCTGTTCGAAGGCGAAGGTGTAGCCGAGCTGGTTCAGCGACCACCACGACGACCCCGCATGCGTGATCGAGTAGATCAGCTGCGGCTCTACGAAGATCTGCAGGGCGAAGGCGAACGACAGGATGACCATGTAGACGACGTACTTGCCTACCAGCGGCAGCTTGATCTGCACGGCGGAGCGAATCGCGCCCGCGCCGTCCATGCGGGCGGCCTCCAGGATCTCCTGCGGGATCGTCTGAAGGGCCCCGAACATGATCACGATCCACTGTCCGACGCCGGTGACGAACGCGACGAGCGCGAAGATCAGTGCCAGATGGCCCTGGGTGAACATCTCGTTGTTGGTATGCCAGCCCAAGGCGTGCAGCGCGGGCGCGAACGGGCTCACCTCCGGGCTGAGCATGAAGTACCACAGCATGACCGCCGCCGATCCGGTGACCGCGCCGGGCAGGAAGTAGACGAGTCGTAGGCCGCTGCTCAGGCGACCGGTCTTCTCGTGCAGGAGCAGCGCCAGCAGCAGGGTCCCGACGACCATCACAGGAATCCACACGGCCATGAATACCGCGACGTCGATGACGGCCGGCCAGAACCGGAAGTCCTCGAAGACCGTCGAGTAGTTGCCGAAGCTCAGCTGCGACGGCTGGGCCGCGGTGTGCAGCGACTCGTAGATCGCATATCCGGTCGGAATGAGTCCGAAGGCCGCGAGCAGAACCGCGTACGGGGCGGCGAAGAACCATCCGGTCACGGTGCGCCGTACCGCGCCTCGCCTGACTTGCACCATCTGACTGCCCTCCGTCTGAATCCGCTTGGGCGAACGGTGGGAGACGGGCCGTGCCGCTCCCACCGCCGCGCGTTGTCAACTGTCGTCGGGGTTGTCACCCGTCCCGGCGAATCGTGGGTCTAGGGCCTAGGGCGCGACCTGGTAGCCCGCGGTCTGCGCCAGACCGGACAGCTGGGTCTGGAGTGCGGGGAACGCGGAGGCGATCGACTGGCCACCCGTGATCGCGGCCACCACCGTCGAGTTGACCGGCCCCTCGATCGGGTACCGCGTCGGGCCTTCGGCCGGGTTGATCTTGCCCGCGGCCGCCTGCAGCACCGCGGACGGGTCCTTGGCGTAGAACGGATCGGCCTTCAACTGTGCCAGCCAAGCCTGAGCCGCGGGGATGTAGGCCGGGTAGGTCGGCGCGGTCGACTGGTACGTGTTGTTGGTCGCCACCCACTGGGCGACTGCGACAGCGCCGGTCTTGTTTTTCGCGTGGGAAGACACCACGTAGATCCCGCCGCCCTGGGCACCGGAGAAGTTCGTGGTCTCGCCGGCCCAGGTCGGCATCGGCGCCGCGGCGAGCTCACCGTTCGGGAATCCGTAGCTGGCCTTGGCCTTGAAGACGTACTGGCCGAACCAGGACGCCGCGGGCTGCATCAGCAGCTTGCCGGACTGCGCCAGCTTGTAGGTCGCCGGGTCGACCGGGCTGAGCCGGGAGACAGATCCGTTGGCCAGCAGCGGGTCCAGCAGGGACGCCACCCGTGTGCACTTCGGATCCTTCGTGTTGATCGTCACCTGGGTGCTGCTGACGACCGACTGGAGCGGGCAACCGCTGCTCCAGAGGTAGTCGTAGTACACCGTGCTCGCGCCGGCCGCACCGATGATGTAGCCGGGGTGCTCCTTGGCGACCCGCACGCCGAGGGCCTGGTACTCATCCCAGGTCTTTGGGACCTGGTACCCGAACTTGGCCATCAGCGGCTTGTTGTACCAGAGCACGTCCTGCGCCAGGTCGTTCTGCAGGCAGTACAACTTCCCGTCGATGGTGCACGCGGCGTTGTGGGTGGCGAAGTTGTTCTGCACGTCCCGCGGAACCAGACTGTTCAGGGGCTGCGCGTACTTGAACAGCGGGCTCGACAGCGATGCGACGTCGCTGGGCAGTGAGTCGAAGATGACGTCCGGCCAACCGGAGCCCACCCGGTTCGCGAGCTGGATCTTACTCAGCAGTGACGCGGGGTCAACGACCTTGATCTTCACCTTCGTCTTCGGGTTGGCCTTCTGGAATGCCTGGAACGCGGGCTGGCGCGTCGAGTCGGTCCACACCAGCACGGTGGCGTTCGGATCGTCCTTCACCGCGGCCTCCTTGCCCGACGACGAGCCACACGCGGTGGCGGTCAGGGCGACACAGGCGAGGAGGGCGGGTATTGCGGCTCTCCAGGGGCGGGCGGATGCACGTCGGATTCTCAAGGTCTCCTCCAAGGCGGGCGGTGATGTTCACCTGTTCGAAAGCTGCTGGAAACTTCGTGCATGATTCCGCTACGGTCCGATCCGTCGTCGCCAGAGTCAAGGGTCACCATCCGCTGCACATGATCCGGCCCGGAATGGTGGCCATCATGCTTACCGAGGAGCCGATATGCCAGATTTGTCGGGATCGGATGTTCCGGAACCCGTGAGCCGGCCGTCGCTGCCACGCCCCCAGCGCAGTGTGCTGGCCGACGAGGTCTACGAGATCCTCCGGGAGGGGCTCATGTCGCAGCGCATCGCTCCGGGGTCCCGTCTCAACCTCGACAAACTCGCCCGGGAGCTGCACGTTTCGAACACCCCGGTCCGGCAGGCCCTGGCCCGTCTGGAGGCCGACGGCCTGGTGGCCAAGGAGCCCTACCGGGGCTTCACCGCCTCCCAGCTGCTCGACTCCCGTACGATCGCAGAGCTCTACGACTACCGGCTGCTCATCGAGCCGCCTACCGCCGCGCGCGCGGCTCGGCACCAGCACGCCGCTGCCGTCGCCGAGTTGGAATCACTCTGCGACGGCAACGAGATCACGCGACTCATCACCACGGCCCCCGACGATGATGACCTTGCCCAGCGCGACGTCGACTTCCACTGCAGCATCGCGCGGCAGGCCGGCAACGGCGTCGTCGTCAACAACCTGGCCCAGACCCTGCTGCACATGCGCCGCTACACCGTGTACGGCCTGCACGGCGCGGGCGAGCAGGCCTGGCTGGAGCATCGGGCGATCATGGCCGCGATCGCCGCAGGCGACCCGGAGGCGGCCTCGACCGCGATGCGCGAGCATCTCGTCTGCGGGCTGGACCGCATGAAGACCGCGCTTCGGTAGCCGCCCGGGCTTATCAGAAGGCCACCAACGGGACGCGGCTCAGCCGCAGCCCAGTGGTGACGCTCGCGCCACCGGCCAGCGTCGCCTCGGATCCGCGGCGCCACCGTCCGACCGGCCCGGCTCCGGGCAGCGCGTTGGCCGGCTCGACGGCCAACGCGTATGCCCGGCGAAACCACGGAAATCCCTTGCTGGCATGGCATTCTTGCCAGAACCACGCATGCGGGTACACGGCGACGTCCCATTCCAGCCGAACACCGAAGCCGGCGGACGGACTCGTGATCGAGAACCAGCCGTCGGTGAAATCGGTGAGTGCGGCGAAGATTTCGCGGGGAGCAGTCGGTGCCGGTACCGCCCGAAGGTCGGTCCCGCCTCCGGCGTCGGGGAAGCCGAGGACGGCGTCGGCGGGCAGGACGGTTCCCGGTGCCTCGGCATCGGTGATCAGGGTGCGCGCCGACGTGTCGATCCGGCAGCGCCCGTCGATGAACGGCGCGCCGAACGCCGGGTGCTGCACCCACATGTACTCGACCGGGTCGGCCGACAGGTTCTGCGCGCTGTCCACGACGTTCAGATCGGGGCCGGTTACGGTCACCGTACGCTCCAGTCGGACCGGAACGGTCGTCAGGTTCACCGCCAGCCGGACGCGGGCGGCGTCCTGCTCCAGCACCGTCCACGGCACGACCGCCGCCTCGCCGTGGAATCCGCGGCGGACTCCGTCGACGGTGCGCTCAGGCCCAGCGTTGGGGAACAGGGTCTGCCAGCCGCCCGCATACCGTGCAAGCCAGTCGGCCTGACTGTCGGCCAGGGCCGGCAGTGAGCGCGGATCGCGCCAGCCCCATGGGGCCTTGAAGAGCACATCGATACCGCTTGCCCGGTCGATGAACGAGTAGATGTCGGCGCCCTTGGCCGGGAGCAGGACGACGTCGATTTCTGCGCTGCGCAGCGTGATCGCGGTGTCCGCACCCGGTTTGCCGTGAATCGTCATCTCTCAGCTTCCGAACAGACGGGTTGGCAGGCCGCAGACACTCAGACCGTCCACGACGAAGACCGAACCGTCGGGGGCTTGCGCTGTCAGGTCGAGACCTTCCCGGGCGGAGGTCACCGCCAGCCGGTCGAGCCGAGGTCCGGCGAAGGCACAGGAGGACGGTTGCGCGACCGGCATCTCGACGCTGCGAACTGCCTTTCCGTCAGGTGACAGACACACCACGCGCGCGCCACCCCACATGGCGATCCACAGCCGTCCATCCGCGTCCACACACATGCCGTCCGGCAGGCCGACACCGGCCTCGAACTGGCGTAGAAGCCGCCGCTCGCTCAGCGCTCCGGTGGCGCCGTCGAAGGCGAACGCCCAGACCTGGGCGGGAATGGTGTCGATGAGATAGAAGGTCGTGCCGTCCGGACTCCAGCCCAGACCGTTGGGCAGGGTCAGCCCGTCCAGCGCGGTGCGCGTCGACCAGTCAGGACCGAGGACGTGCAGGGCGCCCGCACCGGGGCGGAAGTCCATGTCGGTGCTCCCGGCCCAGAACCGCCCCTGGGGATCGCACTTCCCGTCGTTCATGCGCAGGCCTGGTGACAGGATCGGGCACCGCGTGTCGAACGTCCCGTCCGAGCCGACCTCCGCGAACCCTTCGGCGGTAGCGGCGACGAGGCCGCCGCCAAGCCGGGGCACAGCCGCACCCAGCAGCGTCGGCGTCGCAAGTGACGTCGTAGCCCCGGTCGTCAGGTCGCTGGTGTGAATCGCACCGCGCAGGATGTCGACCCAGTGCAGGCGGTTCGCTGCGGCGTCCCACACCGGTCCTTCTCCGACCCGGGCGGTCGCTGCTACGGCGACCGAGATCTGCGGGGCCACCGTCATGACGACCCCCAATCCATGGAAGCGCCGACGAGTAGATCGCCACCGGTTCGGCAGCATTCTGTCACCCGGATGCGGGCGGGTCGCCCGCCGCTCAGGGCGCTCATTCGGGCAGCGCCACGGCGACCGC
This sequence comes from Streptomyces sp. NBC_00154, assembly GCF_026342835.1. Lineage (GTDB taxonomy): Bacteria > Actinomycetota > Actinomycetes > Streptomycetales > Streptomycetaceae > Streptomyces. The sequence goes on along the minus strand of NZ_JAPEMI010000002.1, from coordinate 1,004,767 downwards.
GGCGAGCAGCCCGCCGTCCACGGGGAGACTGACGCCGGTGATGAAGCCGGCGCGGTCGCCGGCCAGGAAGGCGATCGCCTCGGCGACCTCCTCGGCGCGGGCTACCCGCCCGAGCGGATGCGTGCGGCCCCAGGCGTCGACCAGGCCCTGCTCGCCGGCACCGCTTCCGTCGGAGAACCTGCGGGCCGCCATGCGCAACATGGGGGTGTCGACCGATCCTGGGCAGACGGTGTTGGCCCGGACACCGTACTGGGCCTCGTCGATGGCGACGGAGCGGGCGAAGGCGTTGAGCGCGCCTTTGCTCGCCGTGTAGGCGGCCACCGACGTCTGGGTGACGAACGCCTGCACCGAGGACACGATCACCACCGAGCCGCGGCACGTCCGCAGGTGCGGCAGCGCGTACTTGACCGGCAGGAAGGTCCCCTTCAGGTTCACCCGCAGCACCTCGTCCCAGTCGGCGCCGGTGGTGTCGACTGCGCTGCCGTAACGCTGGATTCCGGCCGCGGTCACGAGGATGTCGAGGCCCCCGTCACCCTCGACGATCTCGGCGAGCAACGCCTCGACCTGCGTTTCGTCGCTCACGTCGGCAACCTGCCCACGCACACCCTGACCGATGTCCGCTGCGGCCTCCTCGGTGTCGGCCCGGTCCAGACCGCAGATCGTGACGCGGGCGCCGCGCTCGGCCAACAGCCGCGCCGCGGCCTTGCCGATGCCGCTCGCCCCACCGGTGACCAGTGCCACCTTGCCGTCCAACTCGGCCATATGGTGTCCAACCCCTCTGCTTCGCTCCAATGCGTTGCATGCTTGCATACAAGTCCACAAGCATGCAACGATGCTTCACGCCGACGCCTCGTACCACGGCCTGAACGGCGCTTCGAACCGGAGCCGTGATCGGTTCCAGCGATCAGGAGGAACCGATGCCCGCCCCTCGTTTGTCCCCGGTGGACCGGCTCCGCGGTACCGGACGGACATCGGACCGCGTCTTCACCGAGCTTTCCGAGGCCATCCGCGACTTGCGCCTGCTGCCCGGCGAGGCGCTGTCGGAGACCGATCTGGCCGAGCAGTTGCAGGTGAGTCGTACTCCCGTGCGCGAGGCCGTCGCCCGGCTGGTCGACGCCGGCCTGGTGCAGGTCGTTCCGCAGGTCGGCACCCGGGTGGCCCGCATCGCGATGTCGGACGCCCAGGAGGCGCGCTTCGTCCGGGAAACGTTGGAGGTCGCCGTCTTCGAGGAGGCCTGCGCTCTGCCCGTCCGCGACGTCTCCGTCCTGCGCGAGATTCTCGGGAAGCAGGAAGCAGCGCACGCCGACGGGGACCTGGCCGAATGGTTCCGCCTGGACGAGGCGCTGCACATCGAGATCTTCCGGATCGGCGGCCACCCGGGCGCCTGGCAGGCCGTGCAGCGGGTGAAGCTGCAGCTCGACCGGGTCCGCCGGCTCAGCCTGCCCGATCCGTCGACGACCCGGGACCTGATCGACGAGCACCGTCTGATCGTCGACGCGCTCGCCGACGGCCGGACCCCGGACGGATGCGCCGCCGTCCGCGCCCACGCGCGCCGGGTCCTGGAACAGGCGCCGAAGCTGCTCGCGCAGCACCCCGACTACTTCACCGAATGACGCAGTCGGACCCAACCGCCCACCCACGCTCGAAGAGGAACCCGGATGAACAGATTCGACGGACGCACCGCGCTGGTCACCGGCGCAGGCTCGGGAATCGGCTTCGAGATGGCGCGCCAGCTTCTCGCTGAGGGAGGCCGCGTCTACGCCGGGGACCTGGTCCCTGACGGCTGTCCGCCCGGCGCAGTCGCGCTGAGCATGGACGTCACCGACGAGCAGTCCATCGCCGCCGGCGTCCGGCAGGTGATCGAGGAGTCCGGCCGGATCGACATCCTGTGCAGCAATGCCGGCACCGGTTCGACGACCGACCCGGTGTCGTGCACCGCTGAGGAGTGGGACCGGGTGTTCGCCGTCAACGCCCGCGGTGTCTTTCTCTGCGCCAAGTACGTCCTTCCGCACATGCTCGCTCAGGGTCACGGCGCGATCGTGAACACCGCGTCGGTCGCGGGCCTGGTCGGGCTGAAGGACCGGACCTCGTACTGCGCGAGCAAGGGTGCGGTTGTCGCCTTCACGAAGCAGGTCGCCATGCAGTACGCGGGAACCGGGGTGCGGTGCAACTGCATATGTCCCGGAACGGTCGACTCGCCGTGGGTCGGCCGGTTGCTGGATCAGGCGGAGGATCCGGTCGCGGCCCGCGCCCACCTGGTGGCCCGTCAGCCGATGGGGCGTTTGGGCACATCGGAGGAGATCGCCCAGGCCGCGCTCTATCTCGCCTCCGATGCCGCGGCTTTCATCACCGGCACCGAATTGGTCATCGACGGTGGACTGGTCGCCGGCTGAGTCCGCGTCGAGCCGCCCATGTCCCCCTGGACCCGAACAGAAAGGCATGTCAGTGAAGTTGCTCAGAGTCGGGCCGCCCGGCGCGGAACGCCCGGTCGTCCTGGACGGAACCCGGTACCTGGATATATCCGGTGTCGTCTCCGACATCGGCGAGGAGTTCTGGCGCACGGACGGTGTCGAACGCGTCCAGGCCGCTCTTGCCGCGGGCACCTTGCCGGAAGTGGATGTGACCGGCCTGCGGATCGGCCCGCCGATCGCCCGACCGGGAGTCGTGCTCTGTATCGGCATGAACTACGCGACGCACGCGGCTGAGACCGGCGCCGAGCCGCCGGAGCACCCGGTGATGTTCTACAAGGCACCGAACACGGTGGTGGGACCGAACGACGACGTCCTGCTGCCGCGGGGTTCGGCCAAGGCCGACTGGGAGGTCGAACTCGCCGTCGTCATCGGCCGCCGGGCCCGCTACCTGGAATCTCCGGCCGACGCGTTGTCGTACATCGGCGGGTACTGCATCTCCAACGACGTGTCCGAGCGCGCCTTCCAGCTGGAGACCAGCGGCGGGCAGTGGTCCAAGGGCAAGAGCTGCGAGACGTTCAACCCGCTCGGGCCCTGGCTGGTGACGGCCGATGAGATCCCGGACCCGCAGGCACTTGGGCTGCGCAGCAGCGTCAACGGCGAAGCCCGTCAGGACTCGTCCACCGCGGACATGGTCTTCAGCGTGGCCCACCTGATCTGGCAGCTGAGCCAGGTCACGGTGCTCGAGCCCGGCGACGTGGTCAACACCGGCACGCCGGAGGGCGTCGCAGTGTCCGGGCGCTTCCCCTACCTTCGGCCCGGCGACGTCATGGAACTGCAGATCGAAGGTCTGAGCACGCAACGTCAGCGCCTGCAGTCCGCCGAACAGGAGGCGTGAGCGACATGGCGATGCGCATCAGCCTTGGCCACGTCGACGAGTACGACGAGAAGGTGGCGACGTTCGCCCATCAGCTCGGACTGCCGACGATCCAACTGCACTGTCCGACCAACCTCGCGGGCACCGACGGGTACTGGAGCCTGGCCGAACTGCAGGCCCTGCGTGAGCGCTGCGACGCGGACGGCTTGATCATCGAGGGCCTGGAGAACGTCCCGGCAGCGCACTTCACCAAGATCCAGCGCGGAGTGCCCGGCCGGGACGAGCAGATCGAGAACTATCTCAAGACCATGACCAACATGGCCCGGGTCGGTATCCGCCTACTCGGCTTCAACTTCCTCACCACCTTCGTCTGGCGCACGGACATGGCCGCGAAGGGCCGCGGCAACGCCGCGGTCACCGCGTTCGACCTCGACCGCATCGAGGCGGGCAACGCGCTGGCCACCTATCGACTCACACCGGACGAACCGCTCGAGCAGCTCACCGCCGCGCAGATGTGGGACAACTACCAGTACTTCCTGGACGCCGTACTCCCGACCGCGGAGTCGCTCGGCATGCGGCTGGCCCTGCATCCGGACGATCCGCCGACCGAGGAGCCGCTGGGTGGCTCGGCCCGCATCTTCACCTCTCCCGCCGCGCTGATCGAGGCGCACCGGCGCGCCGGGGGCAGCGCGGCCTGGGGGCTGAACTTCTGCATCGGCACGGTGTCGGAGATGGCCGGCGAGGACAGCGTCAACGAGGTTATCGACGCGCTAGCTCCGCTCGACGCCATCGCTTATGTGCACTTTCGCGACGTCCGCGGGACGGTGCCGCGATTCACCGAGTGCTTCCTCGGCGAGGGCAACCTCGATCCGGCTCGGGTGATCCGGCGACTGCACGAGCGCGGCTTCGACGGCTTTCTGATCGACGACCACGTGCCGGCGATGATCGGTGATCCGAACACGTGGGGTGACACGTCCTCGGAGGCCTATTGCTCCCGGGGCCGCGCCCACGCGATCGGATACCTCCAGGGTGTGTTCAACGCCCTCGGCCTGCCTGCGGCGCAGGCATGCTGAGCGTCGAGACCGTCGGGGACTACCTGCGCGCGCGCCGGCTCGTCGACGGCCCGGTCCGGGCATGGACGTTGGCGGGTGGCGTCTCCAACATCGTTCTGGCCGTGGACTGCGCAGGCCGGCGCTGGGTGGTCAAGCAGTCCCTGCCGCAACTGCGGGTCGCGGAGGAGTGGAAGGCCAAGCAACAGCGCACCCTCAACGAGGGCCGCGGGCTCCGACTCGTCCGAACGATCACGCGGGAGTTCGTGCCGTCGGTCGTCGACATCGACGAATCCGAGTTCTGCATCGTCATCGACCGCGCGCCCGACGGCTGGACCGATTGGAAGGCCGCCCTGCTCGCCGGGTCGGTCGATCCGCGGGTGGCGGCGACGCTGGGCGAGCTGCTCGCGAAGTGGCAGGTCGAGCTGACGGTTCCCGACGAACGGCTGACCGCCCTGGACGATCCGGAGGCGTTCGACCAGCTACGAGTGGGCCCGTACTACCGGGCGGTGGCCGAACAACTACCCGCGCTGGCCGATGCCGTGAACGACGTCGTTGCCGGGATGGCCGCGAACAAGCTCTGTCTGGTCCACGGCGACTACTCGCCGAAGAACGTTCTGGTCGGACCGTCCGGGCTCTGGGTGGTGGACTTCGAGGTCGCCCATCTGGGCGATCCCAGTTTCGACGTCGCGTTCATGCTCACCCATCTGCTGATGAAGTCGATACACCTGCCCGCGCACGCGGACGCGCTGCGCTCAGCGGCGTCAGAGTTCCATGCCGCGTACGGCAACCACGCCGCGCCCTTCTCAGCAGACCACCTGGCCGGGCAGCTCGGGTGCCTGCTGCTGGCGCGGGTCGTCGGCAAGTCGCCGGCGGAGTACCTCGACCAGGACGGGCGGGATCAGGTCCTGTGGCTGGGCGAACGACTGCTGGCCGAACGCTCGGCCGCCTTGAGGAAGGTGGTAGCGGCATGAACCGCTTCACGATCGATCACGTCACCGCAGGTCTCGCCTTCGACTCGCGCGGCACGCCAACCGTTTCCTGCTCGGTCCGCCTGCGCGGCGGCGCCGTCGGCGCGGCGATCGTGCCGTCCGGGGCATCGACCGGAACCCACGAGGCGATCGAACTCCGGGACGGCGGAGCGGCGTTCGGCGGCCGGGGGGTGTCAGCGGCGATCCGTTCGGTCCGCGAGGAGCTGGCGGAATCCGTCCGGGGTCTGGACGCCCACGACCAGCAGGCGATCGACGACGCGCTGCGCGCCTGTGACGGCAGCGAAGGTCTCGCCCGGCTGGGCGCCAACGCCGTGCTCGCGGTCTCGATCGCGGCGGCGACGGCCGGCGCGGCGCAGGCCGGACTGCCGCTGTACCGCTGGTGCACCGGAGACCGGGAACCATTGCTGCCGCTGCCGATGGTCAACATCTTCTCCGGCGGGGCGCACGCCGCCGGCGCACTGGACGTGCAGGACCTCCTGGTCGTTCCCGTCGGCGCAGTCGACATCGAGCAGGCCCTGACCTGGGTGTGGGACGTGCGCCATCAGGTCGGCGGCGTCCTGGCTGAACGCCGTATCCCGCATGCCCTGGTCGCCGACGAAGGCGGCTTCGGGCCGCCACTGCCATCAACGACCGTCGGCCTGGAACTGCTTGTCGCCGGTATCGAGCGCGTCGGGCTGCGCCCCGGTGAACAGATGGCGATCGCCATGGACGTCGCCGCCAGCGAACTGCTGACCGAGGCAGGGACCTACCGCCTCGAAAACGAGGGCCGCTCGCTGACATCCAGCGAACTGGTGGCCGAGGCCGTGACCTGGTGCCGGGACTTCCCGATCGTGTCGATCGAGGACCTTCTCGCCGAAGACGACTGGGCCGGCTGGGCTGAGGCCACCAAGGCCCTGGGGCAGATCCAGCTCGTCGGCGACGACCTCTTCGTCACCAACCCGAGCCGCCTACGACGCGGCATCGACACTGGCGTCGGCAACAGCGTGCTGGTCAAGCCGAACCAGATCGGCACCCTTAGCGCGGCCCGCAATGTCGTCACCCTCGCCAAGTCCAGCGGCTATGCCACCGTGCTGTCGGCACGCTCCGGCGAGACCGAGGACAGCTGGCTGGCCGATCTGGCCGTCGGCTGGGGCACCGGGCAACTCAAGGTCGGCTCGATGACCCGCTCGGAACGCACCGCCAAATGGAACCGACTGCTGCGCATTAACGACGAGCTGGGCACGTCCGCTCGCTACGCCGGCGCAGACTCGCTGGCCGGCCACACGGTCGGCGCATGACCAAGTCCCACAAGCGCCTGGAAGGCGGATGACCATGTGCATCGCCTTGTTCATGACGTGCCTCAACGACACGCTGTACCCGCAGACCGGCAGGGCCGTGGTCACGCTCCTGGAGCGGCTCGGACATACCGTCGAGTTCCCGAGGGACCAGACGTGCTGCGGGCAGATGCACTTCAACACCGGCTACCGCCGCGAGGCGCTGCCGATGGTGCGGCGGTTGGCCGACGTCTTCGCCGGCTACGACGCCGTGGCCCCTCGGGATCCTGCGCCGCGATGGTCCGGCACCACCACCAGACCCTGGCCGCCGCGAACGGCGACGCCGCTCTGGCCGCCGCGGTCGAGCAGGTCGCGCCCAAGGTGTACGAGCTGTCCGAGCTACTCGTGGATGTACTCGGCGTCACCGATGTCGGCGCGTACTACCCGCACCAGGTTACCTATCACCCGACATGCCATTCGCTGCGGTTGCTGCTAGTCGGCGACCGTCCGTTGACACTGCTGCGGGCCGTGCGCGGCATCGACCTGGTCGAACTGCCGGAGGCCGACTCGTGCTGCGGCTTCGGCGGGACGTTCGCGCTGAAGAACGCGGACACGTCCTCGGCGATGCTCGCGGACAAAACGGCGTGTGTCGCGCGAACCCGTGCCGAAGCGCTGTATGCCGGGGACAACTCCTGCCTGATGCACATCGGCGGTGGCCTGTCCCGGCAGGACTCCCCTGTACGCACCGTCCACCTGGCCGAGATCCTCCCATCAACCGAAGAATGCTGTTGTCCACGAGGTCCGCGACAGCAGCTGGCAGTGAGTACCCCAGGGAGCTGAGCGAAGCCACCATGCCCGCGGGTTCGGGGGCCGCGATGTCGTACGTCATGGATGGTTCCAGCCCGCTTCCCCTGGGCCCCCTCACTTTGCGGCGAACTCGTGATCCACACGAACCAAAGAACGCCGCGAAATCCTGGAGATTCCCCCTCCGCGCCGCCCGCTTATGCACCTGGCAAACCCCGCCCAGAGGCGATGGCAATCGAGGCGTGTGACGAATGGCCTGGTGTTCTCCGGATTCCGGCTTGCGATCTCCGGTAGTTGGCCTCAGAAGCCGTATCTCAACCGAACATGATTGCTTGATTTCCGCTGGTCAGGCATGGTCTAGCTCGGAATGAGGGAGGCATGCGGCGTCTTGTTTCGGCTCCGTGATCGAGGGGTGCACGATGGCGTCGGTGCTGGGAATGCTGGAGGAGCGGGAGACAGCAGCCCGAATGCGGGTGGAAGGACTGCGGGAGGAAGTCGCGCGGCTGGCTGGGGTGTTGGAGGCCGCGGAGGTCGAGCTGGACCGGCGGGTGATCGCGCGGGAGGAGCTGGTAGAGGCCCTGGCGGCCTCGGCTGCCGAGACCACCGCCGTGACCGAGGCGAAGGCGGAAACCGTGTCCTCGCCCGCGCCGGTGCCGGGCTCGATCGTGCCGCCTTGGCGCGAAGGACTGCCGGTGACGGTGCTGGCGCCGGACTACCAGCGGATTCTGGGCGTGCTCGACGAGCGGCAGCCCGCGGGCCAGGGGCCACTGAAGGCCAGGGAGATCACGGTTGAGCTGGGCCTGGAGACAACGCCGGCGAAGGTCGAGGGGGTGCGCTCGAAGGCCCGGCGTCTGGCGGAGCGCGGGTGGCTGGTGCTGGAGGCGTCGGGGGCGTTCAGCGTCGGTCGGCGGCCCGTGGCCGTGCCAGACGCCGGCTCATCCGCGTGACCATCGACCACCGGATCATCGCCTCGCTGCTGGCCGGCAACGTCTCGTAGTCCCGGGCCAGCCGGCGCGAATGCATCAGCCACGCGAACGTGCGCTCTGCCACCCAGCGCCTGGGCAGCACCACGAACCCCTCCATGTCGTCGGTGCGCTTGACGATCTCGAAGGTCAGCGCGAGTTTCTGACGGCACCAGCCGACGAGGGAGCCGGTGTAACCGCCGTCGGCCCACACGAGGGTGATGTCGCGGTGCAGGCGGCGCAGCCGCCTCAGCAGGCCCACGGCGGCGTCCCGGTCGCCGATGTTGGCGGCGGTGACCGCGACGACCAGGAGCAGACCGAGCGTGTCGGTCACGATGTGCCGCTTACGCCCGGGCACCTTCTTCCCGCCGTCGTAGCCGCGTGAGGCGGCCGGCACCGTCGCGGCGGCGCGCACCGACTGCGCGTCGATGATCCCCGCCGTGGGCTCGGCCTCACGGCCCTCGCGCTCACGGACCTTCCCGCGTAGCCGGTCGTGGAACTCGGCGATCAGCCCGTGCTCGCGCCAGCGGCGGAAGAAGGCGTAGACGCGGCCCCAGTCGGGGAAGTCCGCGGGCATCGCCCGCCAGGAGATCCCGCCCGCGACCAGGTAGCGGATCGCGTCCAGCAGCTGGCGGTGGCAGTAGCCCTCGGGCTGCCCGCCTCTGCCCTGGAGCCAGGCCGGCACCGGCAGCAGCGGCCGGATGGCCGCCCACTCCGCGTCCGTCATGTCCGACGGATACCGGCGTTCCCGGTCGGGACGGTTGGCCGTGTTGCCGTACACATGCGCGAGGCAATCACACGATGGAGCAGCCGAGTTGAACTGAACGGGCTCGGACGCGTACAACAACGACACCAGGGCCTCCCGGCATTGCTTGGTTAGATTCGCATCCCCGAGCTACCGAGAGGCCCTGTCTTCATGCGCGCACAACGGGAAGATCACCCCGGCGGGAAACCTGTTCGACCCGCACGTTCCATGATCGGCTGAGATACGGCTTCTTAGTGCCGGATCAGGCAATGTTTGCCCTGTCGACGACGGCGCGTAGGCGTCGGTCGTCGGCGTGGCGGTTTCGCCAAATGATGTAGCGGCGGATCATGCTGCCCTGTTCCTTGTGGTCGGCGTGGTCCGTGCCGTCGAGGGTGAAGTAGCGCAGGGCCGTGAACTGGGCCTCGATGCGGTTGAGCCAGGAGCTGTTGGTCGGGGTGTAGGCCATCTCGACGTTGTTTGCCGCAGCCCAGGTGCCGACGCGCTGGCACTTCTTCGTGGTCAGGTGCGGGGAGAAGTTGTCACTGATGATCGCGATCCGGACCTCTCGCGGGTAGAGCGTCCGCAGGTAGCGGCAAAACTCCAGGAACTGGGTGCGCCGCTTGACCGGTTTGATGTGGCCGTAGAGCTTGTCCTTGGCCAGATCCAGGGCGGCGAACAGGTGTCGCACCCCGCCGTAGCGGTTGTAGGTCGCTCGCCGCCGTCGGCGCGGTTCGCGATCTGGGTTCTTGTGCTTGCCGCCGCGCTCGGCCCACTGCCGGCCCGGGTGGGGCATCAGGTTGAGCGGCCCGAACTCGTCCATGCAGAAGATGACTTCGGGTTCGCCGTCCTCGGGTATGACCTCGCCGTCGGCGATCGCGTACAGGTGCTCGACCCGCGCTTTCTTGGCCGCGTAGTCCGGATCGCGGGAGGTCTTCCAGGTCTTCAGGCGTTGAAAGGAGACGCCTTCCTCGCGGAGCAGGATGCGCAGGCCCTCGTGGCTGATGTCGTCGACCACCCCCTCGGCGACCAGGAAGTCCGCCAGCTTGGTCAGACTCCAGGTCGAGAACGGCAGATCGTGCTCGGTGGGCCTGGACTTGGCGATCTTCTTGATCTCGCGGCGTTCAGGCAGTGTGAACGTCTTCGGCCGGCCGCCCTTGTACTTCGGGTACAGCGACTCGAAGCCGTCCGTGTTGAAGTTATGGATCACGTCCCGGACCCGGTCGTCGCTGGTGAACGACACCTCGGCGATCCTGGCCACGGGCATGCCCTGCGCGGACAGCAGCACCATCTGGGCCCGCCGCCAGGTCACCACCGACCCGGTGCCCCTGCGGACGATCCGCAGAAGCCGCTGCCCCTCGTCATCATCGATCTCACGGACCTGCACTCGTATCGCCACCCGGACAGGGTGACCGTCACACGCCGCCCGGCACAGCACCCGGACGGCGCGTCACATCACAACAGGGCAAACATTGCCTGATCCGGCATTAGTCGAAGAGGTCGGGGTGCGCTGCGGTGATCTGGTCCCACAGGGGTTGGGCCTGGAACCAGCCGGCGAGGTGGGTGCCGACCTGTTCGCGTGTCTGGAGTGCCGTTGCTCGGTCGATCAGCTTCGGCGTTCCAGCGGCCATGGCGAGGAGCTGGGCCTGGCAGGAGCGCTCCATGGTGATGAACCACCACACCGCCTCCGCCACCGACTCGCCGACGGTCAGCAAGCCGTGGTTCTGCAGGATGACGGCCTTGTTCGGGCCGAGAGCCTCGCCGATCCGCCTGCCCTCCTCGACCTCGCTCACCACACCGCGGAAATCGCTGTAAAGGCCATGGTCCTCGAAGAAGGCGCAGGCGTCCTGAGTGATCGGGTCCAGCGGGATGCCCAGGCTCGCGAAGGCCTTGCCGTGCAGCGAGTGGGAGTGGGCTGCGGCCAGGGCGTCGGGGCGGGCTTTGTGGACCTGCGAGTGGATGACGAACGCGGCTCGGTTGACCGGCCGTTTGCCCTCGATGACGTTGCCCTCGTGGTCGACCAGAATGAGGTCGGAGGCCTTGATCTGGTTGAAGCTCATCCCGAAGGGGTTGACCCAGAACCACTGAGGGTTCTCCGGGTCGCGCACGGTGATGTGGCCGGCGACACCCTCCGAGAAGCCGAAGGCACCGAACAGCCTGAACCCTGCGGCCAGTTGAGCCTTGCGGTACCGGCGCTCTTCCTCCACTGAGTCGAACGCCGGCGGCAAGGGCATTTCGACTCCGGCCGGGACCGGCCCCATCGCGGCAGTCAGGGTTTCGAGTGGCGTACTGGTCATGCGTCCTCCAGATGGACGGGGGAATCCAAGTCGCGGTCGCTCCAGGAGCGCCAGAAACGAATCGGATACATCACTGCATCGGATACATCGATGTATGCTTCTGTGCGTCAGCATCGCTGTCAAGAGCTCTGAGGAGACCCGGATGCCCAAGGGGACGACGAAACGCCGCCCGGTGACCCTCGCGCGATTGCGCGATGCGGCCTTGGAGGCGTTTGCCGAGCTCGGCTTCCACAGTGCGAGCATTGAGGACATCTGTCGGCGTGCGGGTTACTCCCGGGGCGCGTTCTACTCCAACTTCAAGAACCGCGACGAGCTCTTTTTCGCGCTCTTCGACGCTCATGCGCAGCGTGTCGTCGACCGTGTGGCCGCTGCGGCAGGCGACATCGAGAGGGGCAACCTGTCCGTCGAGCGGATCGCGCGCATACTCGCCTACGTGGACGCCGGCGAACGCGATTGGTACTTGGTGACCACCGAGTTCACTCTCTACGCGATGCGCAATGCGGAAGCTGCGCGGGCTCTCGCGGAGCACGACGCACGAGTTCGAACCACCGTTGCGGATCTGATGGCGCGCCTGCTCAATCAGGCGGGGCGTACCCCGAAGGTAGACCTCGAACAGCTGGCCCGGATGGCCATCGCCATGCGCGAAGGTGCGCTGGCGCAGAGTTTCATCGACCCGCAGCGGCTGCCACCGGGGGAGCTCGAGCAGGACTTCCTCGAACTCCTCCTGCACGCAGTCACCAGCGAAATCGACGAATGACGCCCGCACACGGGACCAGGCCGTCGGATCCGGTTGCACCTCGTTGAGCATCCCTTAACTCACCACTCGCCCTAGTGTTTCGTGATTCCGCCAGCGTTACTTGATCTTGTGTGGCAGGGTCTCTTGGTGTGGAGATCTCCGTGGAACGGGCCGCCGAGTTGCGGGAGTTGTTGAACAGCCGGGACGTTCCTGCGGACATCGCTACGCGGGGCCGGATCGTGCTGTGGTCGAGCGAGGGGCGCCGGCGCAAGGACATTGCCGAGCTGCTCGGGGTGTCACTGCCGACCGTGGACCGCTGGAAGACCCGCTATGCCGAGCACGGACTGGCCGGGCTGGAAGGGGAGCGTCCCGGTGGCGCACGGGAACAGGTACCGGCGCGGGTGCGGTCCCGGGTGATCGCGCTGACGCGCATGACGCCGCCGGACGGCACGGGGCTTTCGCACTGGTCCACACGGGAGTTGGCGAAGTACCTGGAGCGAACCGAGAACATCACCGTGTCCTGGCACTACATCGCGCGCGTCTGGCGCGAGGAAGGCCTGAAGCCGCACCGGTCCGGCACCTTCAAGATTTCCAAAGATCCCGCGTTCGCGGAGAAGGTGGCCGACGTGATCGGCCTGTATCTGGCCCCGCCGGGCGGCGCGGTAGTCCTCTCGATCGACGAGAAGACGCAGATCCAGGCGCTGGACCGGACCCAGCCGGTGCTGCCGGTCGCCTTCGCGGCGAGCGAGAAGCGCACCGCCGACTACGTCCGGCACGGCACCACGAACCTGTTCGCCGCCCTGAACGTCACCACTGGTGAAGTGCTCGGCGAGTGCAGGCCGACCCGGAACGGCAAGGATTTCCTGGCCTTCTTGAAGAAGGCGGTGAAACCGCACGCCGGGAAGGACATCCATGTCGTCCTGGACAACCTCTCGACGCACACCACCCCGGAGGTCAAGGAGTGGCTGGTCAAGAACCCGCACGTCCACTTCCATTTCACTCCCGTCGGCTCCTCGTGGCTGAACCAGATCGAGATCTGGTTCGGAATCCTGACCCGGCAGTCCATCCGCCGCGGCACGTTCTCCAGCGTCAACGTCCTGATCAAACAGATCCGCGACTACATCAACTCCTGGAACACGACAGCGAAACCGTTCACTTGGACCGCGACCGCCGGCGAGGTCCTCGCGAAGGTCCGACTCGTCGCGACCAACGTGAAGAAACTCGTAAATAACAACTCGAACTGACATGAACAGGATCACGAGACACTAGTAGGACTCCGTTAGGTATGTCTCGCGGTCCTGTTTGGGGGCATGTTGGGGGTGTGGACACACATGAAGTGAACCGTGCTCGAGCGAAGTTGGCGTTATTCGTGGCTGACGTGTTCGCGTCGGTGCCGCGCAAGGATCAGCGGGCGAAGGGTGACTGCTATCTGCGGGGGCTGATGCTGGACGGGCGGCGTAAGTCGATCCAGCCGATGGCGGAGCGGCTGTCGGATGGCAACGAGCAGAACCTGCAGCAGTTCGTGAACCAGTCGACCTGGGATCCGGTGCCGGTGCGGCGGCGGATTGCGGAGCGGATGGTGCCGCAGATCGGCCCGGATGCCTGGGCGGTCGATGATGTGTCGTTCCCCAAGGACGGCCGGATGTCGGTGGCGGTCGCGCGCCAGTACTGCGGAGCGCTGGGGGCCTGTGACTGAATAACTGTCAGAGTTGATCTGTCGGGCGGTCGTCGTGCAGGGGTAGGCGGGCTCGGAGCTGCGTGAGTGTGCGGGCCGGTGTTCCGGGCAGCGGAGTGACGACGATGCGGTGCAGGTCCAGAAGTCGGTGGCCGTCCTGGAACTGGTTGGACAGGTTGGTGCGGCCGACATTCAGCAGTTGGGCCAGAAGTGTGCTGGTGACTGCTCTGCGGCGGCGCAACAGGGCGGCCAGGAGACGGTGGTAGTGGTCCAGGCTGCTGGTTTGTGGGTGTAGGTAGCTGCGTGGACGGTGGAAGCGTCGCTGGAAGGCTGCCTCGGCCAGGGCATCCCAGTAGGGTTCCGAGATGGCGACCAGGTGGTCGAAGGTGGGCCGTGACATGCCGGTCAGGGCCGGATCGGTGAGCATCGCGGTCAAGGCTGGATCGATCCGTCGCTTGTTTTGGGGTAACTCGGGAGGCCGCGGCGGAAGCGGTGCCAGGGTGTAGTTCCAGTCGCCGTGGAAGGCGTGGGGTGTGATCGGCAGGGCGTGGAACTGGACGGGTGTAACCGTGGTGCCCAGGTCATAACGGCCCATGAACCGCCCCGGGTTCGGTAGAGATCTCAGATTGTGGTTGTGACCTGGGGTTTCGTGGTTGTGAGGTAGTAGTTGGTCTCGTACTCAACGGGTGGGATGTGCCCTATTTCACCGTGGAGCCGGCGGTGGCAGTACCAGTCGATCCACTCGGCGGTGGCCAGTTCGACCTGGGAGAGCGTTTTCCAGGGGCGCCCGGGCTTGATCAGTTCGGTCTTGAACAGCCCGATCGTGGACTCCATGAGCGCGTTGACGCTCCTATAGTTGTCAACTCGCTGCGGAGGCCGTCCGTGGGGCGGGCCGGAGCAGGTGGTAGACCTCGCGAATGACGTAGCGCTTGAGGCATCGGATGATCTCGCGTTTCGTCTTGCCCTCGGCGGTGCGGCGGGCGACGTAGTCGATCGTCGGCTGGTGGAACCGCATTCGGACGATGACGGTTCGGTAGATCGCGGCGTTCAGCTGGCGGTGGCCGCCGTGGTTGATGCGATGCCGGCCGCTGGTCATGCCGGAGCCGGTGGGCACGGGAGCGATGCCCGCGAGCTTGGCGAGAGCGGCCTCGGACTTGATCCGCTCAGGGTTGTCTCCGGTCACGACGAGGATCTCCGCGGCCGTGTCCACGCCGATTCCGAAGGGCTCGAGCAACTGCGGGGCGACTCGCTGGACCAGGTCGCCGATCATCTTCGTCAGCTCTTTGGCCTCGGCGTCCAGGTACTGCCACCGCTTGGCGAGCGTCCGCAGGGTGTGACGAAGCGCGTCCTCGGGGCCTTCCAGATGGCGAGGACGCAGGGCTGCCAGCTGCCGCGCCAGGCTGATCTGGGTCTTGCCGGCAGTCTCCCGGCGCAGGGCATCCGGGGCGTGGACGAGCATCGCCTTGATCGTGACCATTGCCGCTGCACGCTGCTCAACGGCCTGGTCATGGGCAATCTTGAGCAGGCGGATCATCTCGGCCTCGCCGTCGGCGGTCTTCGGCGTGGCGGTTGCGAACCCGGCCAGCACCGCGCGGGCGGCATTCTCGGCATCCAGGGTGTCGGACTTGCCATTCATGCGTCGCAGTCGCCGGTCCGGGCGGCCAGCCTCGACGACCTTGTGGCCCGCCCTTCGCAGAAACGAGGTCAGCGTGGCGCCGTAGGAGCCGGTGCCCTCGATCCCGAATGCCAGCACAGTGCCGAACGAGGCGGCCCAGTCCGCCAGTTGCTGGAAGCCACCGGCGTCGGTGGGAATCGTCAAGGTGGCCAGGATCCCGCCGATCGTGTCCATCACCGCCGCGACGTGCACGTGCTTGTGCGTGTCGACGCCGATCACGACATGCCCGGACCTGGACTGCTCACTGTCGTTCACTGTGGTCCCTCCCGCCGCTAACGTGGGGTTCACGCTGTCGCCGGTCGGACGGACAGGACTGTCACGGGGACGCTTTGACGAGTTGGCTCCAGGCTCCTGACTTGTTCAATCGAGTCCAGACGCTCGGTCTGCAGCCGTAGCGTCCAGGGTGTCGGTCGGCACGGGCCCGCAGTGCTCCTTGCCGCCCTCGGGCTGGCTCACTGATAGCGTGCCGCCGCTGACCGGCACCCGCGCGGTGTGGCTCGACAGAGGCATGAAGGTGACGCAGTGACTTCAAGTCAGGGTGCCCGCCGCACTCCCGTCCCTATCTCATCGAGTGCGAGGCCAGCATCCTGTGATTCTGATCGGTGTCGATCCCCACAAGTCGTCCCACACCGCTGTTGCCGTCGACGCTGCGGGCCACCAAGTGGCCCAGCGCCGTTTCGTCGTCAACGCTGGGACTTTTCGTCAGTTGATGCGCTGGTGCGAGCAGTGGCCTGAGCGCCGGTTTGCCGTCGAAGGTGCCGGCGGACTGGGGCGTTCGCTTGCCCAGCAGCTGGCTGCCGCGGGCGAGAACGTGGTCGACGTGCCCTCCACGTTGTCGGCTCGGGCTCGGCTCCTGGCCACTGGTGGCGACCGCAAGACCGACGCCGCGGACGCCCTTCATGTCGCTCAGGTCGCCTTGTTCAGGGCAGACTTGCGGCCAGTGGCACAGGAAGACCAGACCACTATCCTGCGGCTGCTGACCGAGCGGCGCGACGACCTGGTGCACGAACGCACCCGGGTCCTCAACCGGCTGCACGCTGTCCTGCGAGATCTGGTGCCCGGCGGTGCACCCACCGGGTTGTCTGCCGACAAAGCCGCCACCGTGATGAAGGGCATCCGGCCGATTACAGCCACCGACTCCTGCCGTCGGGACATAGCCCGTGATCTGCTGGCCGATCTTCGACGCCTGGACCGGCAGGTCAAGGACAACGAGGCTGAGATGCGTGAGGCTGTCGCCGCGACTCACACCACGCTGACCACCCTGCCGGGCCTGGGCACCGTGCTGGCCGCCAAGGTGATCGGCCATGTCGGAGACGCCACACGATTCCCCACCGAGCACCACTTCGCCAGCTACACCGGCAGCGCGCCCCTGGACGCCTCCAGCGGCAACAACGTCCGCCACCGGCTCAACACCGGCGGCAACCGCGCGCTGAACTCGGTGCTGCACACCATCGCCATCTGCCAGATCCGCGACGGCGGACGCGGGCAGGCCTACTACCTGCGCAAAATCACGGAAGGAAAGACGCCCGCAGAGGCTCGCAGAGCCCTCAAACGACGCCTGTCCAACGTGGTCTACCGGATCATGAAACGCGACCAACGGAACCACCTCGCTCAAGCCGCTTGACACACAGAGGCGCTATCAGGTCACGTCCGCCCGGCGGCAGCGCTTGCTGCGCGCCCGGCCGGACGGTCGACAGATCAACGCCAGGACACCCGTAGGGTCAGTCATAAGCAAGAGTCAGACCGTCGCGGCCGGGACTACCCGATCCTTGCGGGATCCGGTACGAAGAGAATGACAGTCGTAGGCGTCGCCGACCGATCCGATCGAGGCCGCGACCTCGGCCCTTTCAAGGTGTTCAGCGAGCCGGAAACTGGTGTATTGGGCGGATTCAATCGGTCGTCGCAACACCTCTGTGAGCTGGAGGTTTGCGGATGGGTGTGGGTAATCGGCAGCGGGCGGCGCGTGAGTATCGCGGGCAGATGCCCTCGCCGGGTCGGCCGGGCGTTGCTTGGCGTGAGGACCGGGTCCGGTTCTGGCATGCGATCGCGCGAGGTCTGAGCTCGGTGGACGCCGCCGGCGTGATCGGGGTGTCCCCGGCTGTGGGGTCGCGGTGGTTTCGCCATGCTGGCGGAGTGAATCCCTGCCTCACGGCGGCCACCTCGGGCCGCTATCTGTCCTTCGCTGAACGGGAGGAGATCGCTCTGCTGCGTGCCCGGGACCTCGGTGTCCGTGAGATCGCACGGCATCTGGGGCGTTCTCCCTCGACGATCTCGAGGGAACTGCGGCGCAATGCGTCCACACGCACTTACCACCTGGAGTACCGGGCCTCGTCGGCGCAGTGGCACGCGGAGCGGCGCGCCCGCCGGCCGAAGACAGCAAAGCTGGTGGCCAACGAGCGCCTCCATAAGTACGTTCAGGGCCGGCTTGCCGGGAGCGTTGTCGACGCCGTGGACGGCGGGGCGGTCAAGGGACCGCAGGTGCCTGCATGGAAAGGCCGTAACAAACCCAGACGCCAGGACCGGCTCTGGGTCACGGCGTGGAGCCCGGAGCAGATATCGCAGCGGCTCAGGGTGGACTTCCCCGAGGATGAGTCCATGCGAATCTCCCCGGAGGCGATCTACCAGGCCCTTTACGTGCAAGGACGCGGAGCGCTCAAGCGTGAGCTGGTCGCCTGCTTGCGCACCGGACGGTCACTGCGCGTCCCGCGGGAACGCACCAGGCAGAGCATCCGGGGGCACGTCACCGCCGACGTGCTGATCAGCGAACGGCCCGCGGAGGCAGCGGACCGCGCTGTCCCGGGCCACTGGGAGGGCGATCTGATCATCGGCACCGGCCGGTCCGCGATCGGCACCCTGGTCGAGCGCACCACTCGGTTCACCATGCTGCTGCACCTGCCCAGGATGGAGGGCTTCGGCCTCGAACCACGCACCAAGAACGGCCCGGCGTTGGCCGGCCGCGGGGCCGAGGCCGTCAGGGACGCGATCACCGCCACCATCACCACCCTGCCCGAGCACCTGCGCAGGTCACTCACCTGGGACCGCGGCACGGAGCTGGCCCAGCACGCCCAACTCCGCATCGACTCCGGCCTCCAGGTCTACTTCGCCGACCCCCACAGTCCCTGGCAGCGCGGCACTAACGAGAACACGAACGGCCTGCTGCGGCAGTACTTTCCCAAGGGCACGGACCTGTCCCGCTGGGACACCGATGAGCTCCAGGCCGTCGCCGCCACCCTCAACAACAGACCCCGCAAGACCCTCGACTGGAAGACCCCGGCCGAGGCCCTCAACGAGCACCTACTATCCCTCCAGGAAGCTGGTGTTGCGACGACCGGTTGAGTCCAAGTTGGGACCCGGCGTCCGAGTGGTGGATCAGCTCGCCCGGCCGATGTGGGCGGCCTTCGCGGTCGCGTTGCCACAACGCCATCTCCAGTGCGTCCAGGACAAGTTGGGTCTCCTTGGAGCGCGAGGCTGACCAGCTGTCGGCGTACACGTGAACGTCCCCAGCCTCGTACGGATGAAAAGGGACAGTTGCTGATGCGGTGAGACCTGCCGCTCGGCACTCTGCTGCTTGGTCGATATGGACGGCGGAGGAGGCTGGCAGTGGTCTTGGATCCGCAGCGTTGGCTGGAGCTTCGGCGATTTCGGGGCTTGTTGGAGTCCGGGGCGATGAGCCTGTCGGAGATCTCCAGGGAGACCGGGCTGGACCGCAAGACGGTCCGCAAGTACCTCTCGGCACCGGGGCCGGCGACGCCTCCACGACGGTCGCCGAGCGGGCGGTCGCGGGCAAGGGTCATCGACGAGTTCGGGCCGCTGATCGACTCGATGCTCCGGGCCGAGGTCCTGATGAAGGCCGCAGTCATCCACGAGCGGCTGGCCCAGGAGTACGGCTTCACCGGCAACTATCAGCGGGTCAAGCTCTACGTTCAGACGGCCCGGCCGAGGATCGCCGAAGAACTCGGGATCACGCCCAAAGAACTGGCGGGGATGCACCGCCGGTTCGAGGTGATCCCGGGCGCCCAGGCCCAAGTGGACTGGGGCGACGAGGGAAAGATCCTCGCCCATATGGGGATCCCGAAGGTCTACTCCTTCCACATGACGCTGTCGTACTCCCGCGATCCGTTCTGCTGCTTCACCACCAGCCAGGACCTGCAGACCTTCTTCGACTGCCACCGCCGGGCCTTCGCGCACTTCGGCGGGGCACCGATGACGATCGTCTACGACCGGACCAAGACGGTCGTCCGACGCCACGTCGCTCCTGGCGAGGCGGTCCCGCTGCATCCGGAAGCGGTCGGCTTCGCCGGCCACTACGACTTCGACATCGACGTCCTGGCCGCCTACCGGCCGCAGGGCAAAGGCCGGGTCGAGCGACAAGTGCTGATCGTCCGCGACCATGTTCTGTCCGGTCGGTCGTTCTCCTCCGTCGAGGAGATGGACGCCGCGTTCACCGCCTGGGTGCCCCAGCGGCGGGCCCAGATCCACAAGACCCACCGCGAGGTCATCGCGGAGCGGGCGGCGAGAGACCACGCGGCTCTCAAACCGCTGCCGCAGACCCCGTATCTGGTGGCCGAGCGGCAGCTGCGGCACGTCGGCAAGGACTGCTTGGTCGCCTTCGACGGCAACCTCTACTCCGTGCCAGCTCACCGAGTCCGCGCTCGCCAGCTGGTCGAGATCCGGGCCACGAAATCCCAGGTCATGCTGCATGCCACCCTCGCCGACGCCCATGGCAGCACGCTGCTGGCGGCACATCCGCGGGCCATCGGACGCGGTGCACGTGTCGTCGACGAGTCTCACTGGGACGGCCTGCCCACCGGCAAGGGCCGCCGGACCACCACCGGCGACATTCCAGTCAAGCCTCGTCAAGAGCGGCCGCGGGGCGAGGAGACCGGCCCGTTGCAGGCCCTGCTGAACCGGGCCGCGGCCACCCGGATCGAGGTCGGGCGCCGACCGTTGTCGGTCTATGACGAGCTGACCGGCACCCGTCCCTTCACCACCCATCGAGCGACGAAGGAATCGTCTTGAGTGAGCTGACCGGCAACCGCATCCGCACCACGGCCGGCAAGCTCGGCCTGCCCCACCTCGCGGAAACCATCAACGAGTTCACCCGCCGGGCGGACGAGGCGAAGATGGGCTACCTCGACTTCCTCGACCTCGTCCTCTCCGAGGAACTGGCCGTCCGCGACGACCGTCGCTTCCGCCAGGGCCTGCGGCTTTCCAGGCTGCCGCACCACAAGACGCTTGATGAGTACGACTTCTCGTTCCAGCCCGACCTCGACCCGCGCAAGGTCAAGGACCTGGCCACCCTCTCGTTCGTCGAGGCCAAGGCGAACGCCGCTCTCCTGGGCCCGCCGGGGGTGGGCAAGACGCACATCGCGGTCGCTCTGGCGGTCGCGGCCTGCCGGGCCGGTTACTCGGTCTACTTCACCAGCCTCGACGACATGGTCCGCAACCTCAAAGCCGCCGAAGCAGCCGGCCGTCTGGCCAACAAGCTCGGCACCTACCTGCGGCCGGGCGTCCTCGTGGTCGACGAGGTGGGCTACGAGATCCTCGAACGCGGAGAGGCAAATCTCGTCTTCCAGGTCATCTCAAAACGGTATGAGAAAGGCTCGATCATCCTGACCTCGAACAAGACCTTCAGCGAATGGGGACAGGTGTTCGGCGACGAGGTCCTCGCCACCGCCATTCTCGACCGGCTCCTGCATCACTGCGACGTGCTCTCCATCAACGGACCAAGCTACCGGCTCAAGAACCGGCTCAAGGCCATCGAGCGCGACACAGACGTGGCCTGACCGGCCACGTCGTGACACTCGGCCGGGACCTGGTCAGTCGCCGTCGAGTCGCTGGAAGATCTCGGAGAACTCGTCGTTCTCGATCAGTCCGGCGATCACCTTGGTCATGTTGTCGATGCCGGGATCCCGGACGATCAGGCCGTCCGAGACCCAGAAGTAGCGGCCGCCGAGAGCCTCGTCGGTTCCTGCCCAGGTCTGCATCAAGCGTTCGACCTCTGCGACCGTGAAGACGGTCGCGCTCCACCGGGAGCCGTCCTTGAGGTCCACGAAGAGATCGACGTTGCACACCAGGTCCAAGTCCTCGCCTGAGCTGGGCAGGAACGATGCCTCGAAGGCGTCCGCGCGAACCCGAAACCACGGCCCGTCCCAACCTCGTTCAACCGACCCAGGCGATGCGCTGTGACTCATCCTGCGAGTGTCTCCGGCTGGTCCAACGATCTCAACCAGGATCCCCAGACGTGCGCCTGCCCGCGACATAGCTGGGGACGTTCGTCCGTACGCGACTGGGGAGCTTAGGTCGTACGCCGACACCAGCCTGTGATCCGCCGTGAGAACGTGTCGACGACGAAGGCGACGTAGACGGTCCCGGACCAGGTCTGGACGTAGGTGAAGTCGGCGACCCAGCAGCGGTTCGGCGCCGACGCGACGAACTTGCGGTCCAGCAGGTCCGGCGCCCGCTCGACGGAGCCGTCCGGGATTGTGGTGATCACTTTCTTGCCCCGGACGGCGCCGGTGATGCCGAGCTCACGCATCAGGCGCTCGACGGTGCACCGGGCCACCTCGTGACCCTGGCGGTGCAGCTCGCGCCAGACCTTCCTGGCTCCGTAGACACGGAAGTTGGTCTCGTAGACCTCGGTGATCAGCTCCTTGAGGACGGCGTCGCGGACCCGCCGGGCCGAGGGTGCTGCCTGGCGCTTCTTCGCCGCGTAATACGTGGAGGGGGCGATCTTGCAGTCGTACTCGGTGAGCGTCCTGCAGATCGGCTCGACGCCGCCGAAGCGGTCCTTGAACTCGTCGACGAACGTTACGAGTGCGTGTGTGGCCGGTCGAGCTCGGCCGCGAAGAAAGACGCCGCCGCCTTCAGGATGTCGTTCGCGCGGCGGAGTTCAGCGTTCTCCTTCTTCAGCCGCTTCAGTTCCGCCGACTCCTCGCTCGTCACGCCCGGCCGGTCACCGGAGTCGATCTGGTCCTGCCGGACCCACTTGCGCAGCGTCTCGGTCGTCCCGATCCCCAGCTTGGCGGCGACCGCTTTCATTGCCGACCATTCGGTGTCGTAGTCCGGACGCACCTCGGCGACCATACGGACCGCCCGTTTGCGCAGCTCAAGGGGGTAGGTGGAAGGACGTGCCATGACTCGATCCTCTCAAATGATCGAGTCCCTACCGAACCCGGGGCGGTTCAGGTCGACTGGCAGTTCACCACCCACGACGCACGCATCAAACTGCGCCACCTCTATCCCAAAAATTAGCCGCGACGGTCTACTAGGGTGCCGGTGCCGGGGACGACGACGGTCTGCTCGTCGACGCGTCGATGACCGCCATGCCGGGCGTGCTCAGTTGCGGCGGCGGCTGCTCTCGGTGACGGCGGGTGGTCTGCCCAGCGCGGACCGGAGCCAGGATGCCTGGGCGGCTGTAGCGTTCACCTACCTGGGACTGAGGGCCCGGGGGGTGTCCCAGGAGTCGCTGGACAGCTTTCCGCGGGCGTTTTGCGAGGGCATGGCCGCTCGGGCGGAGCTGATCAGCGACGCGGGCGAGAGCGCACCGGCCCACTTCGACCCGCCATATCTGCCGAATATCTGCCGAATATCTGCCGAATATCTGCCGACAGCCTGAGCGCGGTCGTCCGGCTGCTCATCTGTGATGTCAGGCCAGCGGGTGTTCGTCCGGCCGAGGGGCGCGCACGAACTGGGTGCACCGCTCGTCGCAGGCTCCCATGGCATGAAAGTTCCGCCGAGCTTCGGTGAGACTCAGGCGGCCGTTTGGCCCGCGATCCGCGTCGTGGTCGTCCTGCCCGTCGTCCTCCCAGAAGCACGCGGAGCAGACCTCGTAGTTGCGGCGCTCGCCGAGCGTGATGAAGCCGCAGCAAGGACAGCGGTATGGGCCACCCTCGGCCGTCCCGTGGATGTTGACGAAAGGAGTGACCACGGCTGCATACTGCCCTGTCGTAGCAGTCCACCGCGATCGAAGAGGACCAGCAGCACACCCAGGGCGAGCTTGAGGCCGCCCACCCAGGTCGCCGGCTGCTTGTGTGCGGAGGCGCCGCCGGGCCGCCGATCGCCAGCATGATCGCGCCCAGTGCCGCGAGTCCCAGGACCCAGCCGAGGGCGAACAATGATCCGTTGAGGCGTCCGCTCGGCGTGGCCAGGATGAGGATCATGGCCACGATGGGAAGCGGGCTGACCGCGACAGCCGCTGCCAGGCCCAGCACATCACCGACGGCGTGTCCCAAGGCGGCCTCCGCGCGTGGTCGTAGAGTTCGGTCTGACGGGGGCCCGGGGCCGCCGTCAGGGACGTCTGATCGCGAGCCCAGGTGACCGGCCCGCGCACCCGGCCTGGCCCTCACGTACATCGTCAGGTGGCGTCGCCCCCGAAGCGCGTTGCTGGAGACGAACGAGTGAATGACCGGCGCCGTGAGGAGCTGCGGGAATGTTCGTGATGCCCAGCTGAGGCTGTGCGTTCTGGGTGATTTTGGTTCTTGACCGCCGACGGCCGTGTTCAACGCGCGCCTGCATTCCCGACGTGCCTACGATGAATCACGTCCGGCTGCCTGGCGGACGGGGGCGTTGACTTCCGTCGCGTAAGGACGTTGGTCGGCCAGATGGTCGTGGCGTGGCGCCCAGAACTCGGCGCATGACTGAAGTCTTAGACGTGTGCCAACGGTGCTGAGAGGCATTTCGGCAGCAGACTGCCGGGCGCCCCAGCCCGAGCACATGCACTGCACAAGAGCGCTGCGCGCCCCGAGGTGCTCTGGCGAAAAGAATGGAGACGGTCGAGTCATGTCTGTGCGGTTCATCCCTTACACGCCGGACGTGGAGATCGACGAGCCCGGCTTCGATGAGAACGTGCAGAAAGTGATCGCCAAGACGGAGGAGTACGTCACCGGGTCGGTGACGACCGGAGGTACCGGGCAGGCGGTCCGCGACGCGCACGCCAAGGGGTACGGGCTGGTGAGGGGGGAGGTGGAGATTCTCGACGGGCTGCCCGAGGAGTACGCCCAGGGCATCTACGCCACCCCGGGCAGGCACGATGCGCTCGTGCGGTTCTCCAACGGGTCTCCCCACGCAGGGGCCGACGCGCGTTTGGGACGTGCGACAGGGCTGGCGTTGAAGATGTTCGACATCGAGGGTCCGACACTGCTGGAGGACGAGCCCGACAGCCGGACGTTCGACTACAACACCATCAACGCGCCGGTGTTCTTCTGCAACACCGTGCAGCACTACCTGTTCATCCAGGACCTGTTCCTCAGGGCCGGCGAGTACTTCGCCGACGGCATGCGCGGCAGGCACCGCTTCTACCGCGACTATGTGACCGGAAAGGGAACCCTCAGCGAGGACGACTGGGCGTGGGAGGAATTCCTGACCTTCCTGATCGTCTCGCAGCGGCCCCTGGTGAACGTGCTGCTGTCGGCCTACACGACGATGGGGGCTGTCAGGCACGGCGACTACATCGCCAAGGTACGCATCGCCCCCGACCCCGGCTGCGCGGCCGCGGTGGTCGAGCGCCATATGGACGTCACCTCGGCGGAAGAGGTCTTCCGGCCGGCCCTGGTGGCCGAGCTACGCGCGAGGCCCTACACGTTCGATATCCAGGTACAGCTGTGTGCCGACCTGAAGCGGATGCCGGTGGAGGACCTCACGGTCGAGTGGCCCGAGCAGCTGTCCCCGTACGTCACGGTGGCCAAGCTCCGCTTCCCCCAGCAGGACATCTCAGGGGAGGACAACCTCCGGCGCATGGACGCCCTGTCCTTCACGCCCTGGCGGGTGACGGACGCGCACCGGCCGCTGGGAAGCATCATGCGGGCCCGCAAGGAGGTCTACCGCCACTCCTCGCTCCTGCGCCACCGGCTCAACCAGCAAGAACGGCGCGAGCCGCGCAGCGCGGACGAGGTGCTGCCACTGAAGACGGCAGTTCCTCCCCACTGAACTCTCCCCCGTAGCCGTCGGGCACGGTTCGGTCCACCACGACACGGAGACAGAACACCATGGCAGAAAGCGCAGGCCAGGCTGAGGAGCAGGTGCTGGAGCTGGACGACATCCAGGGCACTCTGCTCAGGCTGCGTCCTACGCCCTTCACGGGCGCGTACTTCTTGCTGCGCATCGATGATCCCGCCGACGGCCGTCAGATGCTCGCCCGCCTGGTACCTCACGTCGCCTCGGCGACCCAATGGTGGGACCCTCCCCATCGCGCGTG
This sequence comes from Streptomyces sp. NBC_00154, assembly GCF_026342835.1. Taxonomy (GTDB): domain Bacteria; phylum Actinomycetota; class Actinomycetes; order Streptomycetales; family Streptomycetaceae; genus Streptomyces. Next base: position 979,102 of record NZ_JAPEMI010000002.1, on the reverse strand, counting down.
GCTGAGCGTCGCGCTGAGCTACTCCGGGCTGCGGGCGCTCGGCGTGCCGCAGGAATCGCTGGACAGTTTCCCGGACGCCTTCCGCGAGGGTATGGCAGCTCGCGCCGAACAGCTCGGAGATTCCGGCGACAGCAGTCCCGAGCACTGGGACGTCCCGCTGGGCAGCGCGGACGTCCATGTCGCGGTCTCCGTGTTTGCCCCGGACGCCGCCGCGATGGAGTCCCTGCTGGAAACGGCCCGCGAGACACTCAGGGACCTGCCCGGGGTGTCGGTGATCTACCGACTGGACGCCTCGGCGCTGCCGACCAAGCGCACACACCTGGGCTTCGTGGACGGCATCGGCGAGCCCGACATTGAGGGCTCCGGCGCGGCCAGCCTCGCCCAGCGGATGGGTGGCGGTGACTACGGCTATCTGCCGGGCTTCGGCCCCACCGTCAAGGCCGGCGAGTTCCTCCTGGGCTATGCCAACGAGTTGGGACGGCTCACGCCCATGCCCCAGCCCGACGTACTGAGCCGCAACGGCACCTACGTGGCCTTCCGCAAACTGCACCTGCGGGTCGCCGAGTACCGCCGCTACCTGAAGGACAACGCCTCATCGCCCGAAGAAGAAGAACTGCTCGCGGCCAAGATGGTCGGCCGCTGGCGCAGCGGGGCACCCCTGGTACTCGCTCCCGACCACGACGACCCGGCCATCGCCACCGATCCGCACCGCGTCAACGACTTCACCTACCACGAGCAGGATCCGGCCGGCCTGCGCTGTCCGCTCGGCTCCCACATCCGGCGGATGAACCCGCGCGACGCCCTGGCCGACTCCCTGGTGGACGTGAAACTGCACCGAGCGCTGCGCCGGGGCACCACGTACGGCCCCATGCTTCCCGAGGGAGAGCTTGAGGATGACGGCGTCGAGCGCGGCATCGTGTTCATCTTCATGGGAACCGACCTCGTCCGGCAGTTCGAGTTCCTCAAATCACGGTGGGCCAATGACGGAGATTTCGTCGGCCTCGGCAACGAGAAGGACCCGATCATGGGGAGCAATGACGGTACGGGCACCTTCACGATTCCCAAGCGACCGGTCCGCCGCCGGCTCCAGCAGCTGCCCCGCTTCGCCGTGACCAAAGGAGGCGAGTACCTCTTCATGCCCGGCATCCGAGGCCTGAACTGGATTGCCGAATGTGGTACCTGAGCCACGCCTGCGGGCCGAACCGCCGATTCCATCCGTGGCAGCGCCCAACACTCCTGAGTCCGAGAAGGGATTCCCGACATGACCGCGAACGCGCAGACCCCCAGCCGCCCCGGCCTGAAGGAAGGCAAAACCAGCGAGTTCACCCTCTTCTTCAACGTCAAGCCCGGCCACGCACAGCAAATCCGCGACTACTTCCAAGGGATAGACCACCAGAAGATGAGGGTCCTGGCCGACCGAATCGGCACCCTCCACGACCTACGGTGGGTGCTCTTCGACGACGACACCCGCCTCCTGTTCGCCAGCAACTTCGACGGCGACTGGGACGCCTACATCGACGACTTCGGCGCGCTGATCCCCGACGTTTTCGACGCCATCCTGCAACACACCGAGGACTACCCGGGCATCAAGGATCCCAGCCTCAAGGATTTCGTCATCGCCCACCAGGCCACAGCGTGCAATTACCTCCGCGCCGCCCCCGACGCAACCATCACAGACATCCAAAAGGCACTACGCGTCAACAAGGCGTTCCAGCAACTGCTCGACGCGGCCAACTGACCTGACCGTGCTGACCCACCGATGGCGGACTCGCCTTCAGCTGCCCTGCGCAGGCAGCGCCCCAAGGACGAGGAATCCGCAACAGCGAGCCCTTGCGCACCCTCGTGCGTGAAAAGCTCACCGAGAAGTGGCCACCCACCAGATACCCCGACACCTGGCCCGCGAATACACCGCCGAGCCGACGATGCGAGTCTGTCCGGAGACGGTCTGCCGGGCCTTGTTCGCCGGCTACCTCGGCCGCCGGACGGGCAAGCTCCGCACCGGACGGACGCGACGCCAACGCCAACGCCAACGCCGCGGCGTCCCTACCCTGAACAAAATCAAGAACATGAAGCTGATCCATCAGCGGCCCGTCAAGGTCAACGACCGCAAAACCCCTGGTCAGGGAGGGCGACCTCATTATTGGGCGCGGCCAAGGCTCGGCGATCGGCGCTCTCGTCGAGCGGTCCACCCGCTACGTCCAGCTCATCCACTTGCCGGACGGGTGGCAAGCGCCTCAGGTCCGCAACGCGATCGCCACGCAGACCGCCCGCATCCCTGCCCAGCTGCGAAAGACCCTCACCTGTGATCAGGGACGCAAACTGACACTGCATGAGGACATCGAGGCCCTCGCAGGCTTTCGGATCTACTTCTGCGACCCGCACTCGCCATGGCAGCGCGACACGAACGAAAACACAAACGGACTGCTCCGTCAGTGCTTTCCCAAGGGCACAGACCTGTCCGTTCACACCGAGCAGGACCTGCAAAGGGTCGCACACCAACTCAACCACCGGTCCCGCCTCGTCTGGGCGACAAGACTCCCGTCGAAGCTATGCTAGGACATGCTAGGACGGCTCACAGGCCCATTTACCAGGTGATTCGCAACCACTGATGGAAACCGCCCGTCCCAGTCCCCAGGTGTCCAACATCAAGGGGAAGCTTCAGGGAAGCTCCCGGTGAGCATGTCGCGGAGCCGGTTGAGCAGGCGGACGCGGTCGGCGATCAGGTCGCAGCGGTGGCCGGTCAGCAGCGCCAGGTCCGCCGCCAGCTGGGCCGGGACTTTGCACCCCGTGTAAGCGTCCTCCCAGTCGACGCGAGGGTGTTCCGAAGGCCAACGAGGACGCCAAGCGCAACCCGGGGGTGTTCCAGTCGTCAACGACATGGCACAGATCAATCCTGCGCTCTCCCCGCCGACGCGGTGGCGTGCGGTCATGGGTCGAGCCGGAGTTGAACAGGTCCTTCCCGAGTAGGCATCCTCGGGTGCTGGCTTGCTGTCCAATTCCGGGAAGACACAACGCCGGCGTGCGAGCGGGCCGAGGCCAGAGTCCTAGCGTCATGAGAGGCCCCCGAGGACAGATCCGGAAAGGTGCAGGAAGATGGAATTGAAGGCTACGTGGTCGTCAGGTTTCTCGGGCAGCGGTTTCCGCGTGGCCGTGAACGCAGCAGTTGACCGCGTAACAACCCGTCGCACCGTAAGCGGGTTTGAGCAACGAAGCGCTCGGCAGTCTGAAACATCTGGGAAGGGTACCGGTCGGGTGCTGACCGCCGAGGAGTTCACCGTGCACAAGGACCACTTCGGGGAAGGTTGCGCCCCGGCCCACGGCTCCCCGGCAGGTACCGTGCATGTCCACGACACTCCCAAGGCTGCCCGCCCAGGCGGTTGGGTCACCAGTGTCGCTGGCCCCACTCAACTCGATCGCCGCCCTGACCCACGCACCCGGAGGTAACCATGGGCAACGTTCTCGGTGACGTGCTGGGTTTTGCGGCTGGCGTCGCGATCAGCCCGATCTCCATCATCGCAATCATCCTCATGCTTGCCACGCCTCGGGGACGTCTCAACGGACTTCTGTTCACCGTCGGCTGGATCCTGGGACTCTCGGCACTCGGCGCGGTGATGCTGGTGATCGCTTCTCCCGCAGGTGCCTCCGCCCACAATCATCCGGCCACCTGGGTGGGAGCTCTCAAGCTCGCTCTGGGCGTGTTCCTCGTCCTCTTCGGCGCCCGGCAATGGCACCGGCGTCCGAAGGATCCCTCGCAAGCCCAGCTACCGAAGTGGATGGGCGCGATCGACCGCCTCACGCCGGTAAAGGTCTTGGGGCTCGGACTGGCCTTGTCCGCGCTCAACGCCAAGAACGCCCCGCTGACCATCGCCGCGGGCGCTGCGATCGGCTCAGCCGGGCTGCCGGTCGGGCAGCAGATCGCATCGCTGGCGATCTTCGTCCTGATCGCCACCCTCGGCCTGCTGGCCCCGCTGGGAGTCTTCCTGCTCGGAGGCGAGCACGCCAAAAGCACGCTCGGCAATTGGAAAGACTGGGCAGCCCACCACAATGTCGCCGTGATGGCGCTTCTGTTCTTCGTGATCGGGTTGAAACTGCTCGGAGACGGCATCTCCATCCTGACTTCCTGACAGACTTACCCACGCGTGGGGGTAGGGTCCGATCACAGACGTGCAACAGGGAGAAGGTCAGCGTAGCGGCTTTGGGCTGGAGCTGCTTTGGCGCGAGTGATCACGGCCCGTAAGCCTCCGGTGCGTTGGGCAGTCTGTGGACCTGCCCGGTAAGGCACGACGTTGGGGCCATGATCTTCGAGGCTCGCGCCAACGTTCCTGCGTAAAGCCGCGGAGCCGACCGCAGCCACGGTGTACCCCTTCTCTGACAGCCACTCGACTGCGGCGGACTCTTCGGAAGGCTGCTGCTGGCCGCCCTCGGCATGGCGACGGAACACCAGGGCGACGATGCCCCGGGCCGTGATCTTGTTGACCCCCTCCACACCTGGACCGCATGCTGAAGCGGCGTCCCGGTTATGAGTGACCGCTCCGGTTGACGTCAAGAGTAGATATCAAAGGCCTCCAATCGTGATCGGTTGGGGGCATTTGTACTGGTGGGTGCGGACGGTTTCGAACCGGCGACATCTGCTTTGTAAGCCTGGCATCGGTCACGCACTCGTTTGAGCTGGTCAAGCGGTGCACAACGGCGCTGAGCTCGTCGGCGCGTGTCTGAGCCCCGACGCGCCCCGATCGACCGTGGCAGACAGCTCGTTCTGTCTGGCACGAATCTGGCATGCCCGCCTCCACGGAGTCCGGCAGGCCATGGATGGACGCCGGGGCAGACATCCACCGGGCTCAGCTGCGCGCAGCAACTTCATCGAGCGGACCTTCGGCTAGACCCGCCGCCGGGCCAATGTCATCGACCGCATCCCCAGCGAGCCCACCTGCGCCAGCCTGGTCTGGGGCCGTCCTCGACCGGGCCTCGCGGCCGGCGCGACTTCGCCATGACCCCTCTCCTGCCGGCCTCCGCTGCCTCCAAGACGTCCGCCGATCCCTGCCCGAACCCCCGACGTCGATCAGGCGAATCGCCGCCGAGATCAACGACACGCTCACGGACGCCGCGTAATATCCGCTCATCGGCACCTACCTCGTCGAGCTTTCGCACCGCTCCGAGGACACGACCGTGTGAACCGGAGGCCGCTATATGCGCATCCCGAAACCACTCCGCTCCCTGGCCCCGGCACAGCGGCGACGGCTGACCTTGTTGGCGCTCGTACGCATCCTGGCCACCTCGCTCGGCCTGGTCGCGTTGTACTACCTCGCCCCGCTGCAGCTACTCGAGGAGTTGTCGGTGCCGGTCCCAGCGTCGTTGTCCGTCGCGCTGCTGGTCCTTGCCGGAGTCGTGGCCTGGCAGGTCCGTTCGATCACCCGTGCCGACTACCCCGCTGTCCGGGCGGTCGAGGCACTCTCGGTCACCACACCGCTGTTCCTGCTGCTGTTTGCCGCGGCCTACTTCATCCTCGCCCAAAATAATCCGGCGCACTTCAGTTCTCACCCCCTCACCCCGGATCCACCGGCTGGATGTCTGTGGATGACTCTCGCGGAAACGAGAAAGTGCCTTGTGACCTGCAATGCCGGTGAGTTAGCGCGTCGGTGCAGGTCAGGTGGGGTGCTTGGTGACTTTGAGTGTGTAGCGGACGTTACTGGGAGTGCGGGTCTGGTCCCGTTTTCTGACCTCGAAGGTGTTCTTGGACGGCTTCTTGATGCGCTGGCACTGCCGGTTGCGCCGGGGCGGCAGGAGGGCGGCCAAGAGCTCTGTGGTGGCTTCGCGGCGGGCGGCGGCCAGTGTGGTGACGTCGGCTGCGGCCTGGGCGGCGACGGCCAGCCGGGCGAGCTGCACCGTGACGGTGAAGGAGATCCGGTCAGGATCGGTCCCGCCGTGTTCTGCCGCGCGCGTCTGCAGTGCGCATAGTGCCTGGTAGACGGTGAGAAGGGCGTAGATCTCCTGGTAGATCAGCTCGGGCGCCTTGGAGCGCAGGATGAATCCGGCGCCGCGCAGGCGGTTCTTGAGTTCCGCGAATCCGTTTTCGATCTCCCACCGCTGGTGATATGCCCTCGCCAGCTGGTGGGCCGGGGCGAGGCGGTGGTCCAGCAGGCTGGTGACCAGCCGGAACGTCTCGGTGCGGGGTGGGCCGGCCTGTGGGTGGATGGTCACGGTGTACTCGATGATCCGTACCAGGTGTCCCCGGGGCGGCTCGGTCAGGGTGCGTCCGGCCGCGCGGGCCTGACCGTGGCGGATGTTCTCCGCGGGCGTGCGCATGATGGACAGGTAGGACCCGTCGGACAGCACCCGCAGCGGCACGAAGACCAGGTTCTTCTTGATCCGCCAGGCCAGGTGGGCGCCGGTGGCGCGGGCCAGGCCCCACAGCTGGTATCCGGCGAAGTTGCGGTCGGCCAGCAGCAGCATGTCCCCTCGCAGGGAGGCCAGCAGCCGGCGGGCGAGCTTGTGCTCGCTGAACCTGGCCACGGCGTCGAAGGCCGCGTCGACCAGGGCGTGGGTGCCGCATTCGGTCAGGGCCATCAGGCGGACCTGTGGGTGTCCGCTCTGGTTGACACCACCCTTGCCGGTGAAACCGAACTCAGCAGCGTTTGCCGGGGTGTCGGGGACATCCAGCGCGGTGCCGTCCCAGGCGACCAGCCGCAGCCCGAAGGCGAACGCGCCCGGAGTGACGGTCGTGGCCAGCGTGCCGCACCGCCGCTCGAACAGCGCCTGCAGCGGCTTGTCGCCCAGCCGCTGCCGGGCCCGTGTCAGGGCCGAGCTGGTGGGCAAGCGCTGCACACACAGGCCTGGCAGATGCCGCAGCTTCTCCGTCAACGTGCGCAGGACCGACCGGTATCCCGGCGGCCCGGCACTGTCGGAGCTGCTGAACAGGCACAACGCCAGGATGAAGTAGACCACCGCCCGGGCGGGCAACAGCCGGCGGCGACGCTCGCCGCAGCCGGTCAACTCCACGACCTCGTCAACCAGTTCAGGGCTGATCTCCTCGGTCAACACGCCGAGACGGACGTGCTCGCCAAAGCGCCGGTCCGTGGGGGTCACCAGCCTGTTCAACGGGGCCTGGCTGCCCTCGGTGATGGCAGACGACATGCGGACGATGGCACACTGAGTACCCAACGGAGTTCCCTCGCGGACAGTCGGATCTTGGTCGATCTTCTGTCCTACCGGGAACTCCGTTGCCGTGTCCCGGCCTCCGCCGACACGTCACCAGAAGTGACGGATCACGCAACGTCACCAGGGGATATTCCCAACCAAACCCCGCACTATCAAGTGTCTGACCTGCACCGACGCGCTAACTCACCGGCATTGTTGTGACCTGCGATGATGGGGTTTCTCTAGGACCACATCAGGCACGATCGACAAGGCACTTCCGAGATGGAATCTTCCCATGCCGCCGCGAAGGTCTCTGCACGGTTCGATGATCCGAATCTGGTCGGGTACGGCGGGCTGGAACCGTTGGTGCGCCTGGCCGAGCGGTGCGGACTGCCCGCTCTGGCCAGCGAACACGTCCGATTGCCGGTCTCGAAGGACGGCACGGGTGCCTTCCCCGCGGCGAAGCTGATGTCGCTGGTGGGCGGCATGGTCGCGGGCGCGGACAGCATCGATGACATGGACCGGTTGCGGCACGGCGCTCTGCCGCGCCTGTTCGCCGGGGTGCGGGCGCCGTCCACGCTGGGCTCGTTCCTGCGTTCCTTCACTCACGGGCACGTGAAGCAACTGCACGCGGTGGCACGGAGGTTCCTGCCCGAACTGGCCGCGCACACCGGGCTGCTGTCCGGCGCCGAATCGGTCGCCTATGTGGACATCGATGACACGATCCGCCGCACCTACGGCTACGCCAAGCAGGGGGCGGGTTACGGATACAGCAAGGTCAAGGGCCTCAACGCGCTGCTCGGGATCGTCTCCACACCCCTGTCCGCCCCCGTGATCGCCGCCACCCGCCTGCGCAAGGGCCCGACCAACTCCGCACGCGGGGCCGCCGCGTTCGTCGCCGAGACCATCCGCACGGCCCGCGCCAGCGGCGCTACCGGACTGCTCATCGTGCGGGCCGACTCCGCGTTCTACGGCGCCGACGTCATCAACGCCTGCCGGGCCCTGGATGCCCGATTCTCCGTCACGGTGCGGATGAACGCCTCGATCAAGGCCGCGATCGCGGGCATCAACGAAGCTGCATGGAAAGCGATCAAGTATCCCAAGGCGGTGTGGGACGAAGAGGGGCAGTGCTGGATCTCGGACGCGGAGATAGCCGAGACCACCTACACCGCCTTCACCTCCAAGCCGAAGAAACAGCAGGTCACCGCACGCCTGATCGTGCGCCGCGTCAAGCGCCTCAACCCCGGGGCGATCCCCGAGGGGCAGGACACGCTTTTCGACACCTGGCGCTATCACGGCGCGTTCACCAACTCCCCGCTCTCCCTGGCCGATGCCGAGCGTGATCACAGGCGTCACGCTGTCGTGGAACAGGTGATCGCGGATGTGAAGAACGGCCCGTTCGCGCACGCCCCCTCGGGGCACTTCCAGGCGAACGCGGCCTGGCTCGCCCTGGCCGCCCTCGCGCACAACCTGACCCGCGCCGCCGGCACCCTGGCGTCCGCCTTTCACGCCAAGGCGACCACCGGCACGATCCGCGACCACCTGATCAACGTGCCTGCTCGGCTGGCACGTTCGGCCCGCCGCCTCACTCTCCATCTGCCCGAACGCTGGCTCTGGCGGGACGACTTCACCCAGTTCTTCGACCTCGCGCACGCGCCACCACCCGCCGTCGAGAAGCCCTGACCACCCGCCCGCAAGGGCCTGAGATCTCCGAGCATGTGGAAGAGCTGGGCAGACCAGCGGGCACCCCATACCCGAATCCGCAGCTCAACCTCGGACCACCCCCGAACCACCCGAAACGATCACTCCGAAATCAAGCCGGTGGATCCGGGCTCACTCGCACCGACACGCTCTACTTCGCGGTGTCGACGTTCACCACGGTCGGTTTCGGCGATATCACCGCGACCAGCGAAGCCGGCCACCTGATCGTCACTGCCCAGATGCTGCTCGATCTCCTCGTCCTAGTACTGCAACGGTGTTTGTTCTGACTGGTGGGCAGGTGTTATGGGCTGTGTCCGCGTCGTTTGTGGTGGCTGGCGCGGGCTTGGTGTTGTCGTCTGCGTCGCCATGTCGACCAGTGCAGGATGTGGTCGACAGGCGGGGGCTGCCGGTGGGTGAGGCGAGTGATCAGGCGTCTGATCTCGGCGAGGCTGAGGTGGATGAGCTGGGAGGATCCGTTTCTGCTTTCTCCGTATCGAGTTCGCGGGCCCGCAGGACAGTCAGGCAGGCATGGACGGCCATGGATAGCGTCACGTGGCGATGCCAGCCGGGATAGCGGCGGACTTGGTAGTCGTCCAGGCCGCACTCCTGCTTCGCGGTCTGGAAGCATTCCTCAACAGCCCACCGGCTGCCTGCAATTGAGATCAGTTGGTCCAGCGTGGTCCCGGCGGGACAATAGGCGATGTAGTAGGAGATCTCCTCGGGTCGGCTGACACTGCGGCGGGCGATGACCCAGTGCCGGCGGTCTTCGCGATGCCAGGGCCGAACCTCGACGCGAGCCCAGTCATAGACCCGCGGGCCGTGTGCGCCCGCGCCGCACGAACGGCGTTTCCACTTCTGCCGTGGCAGGCCGGGGAACAGGTCATGAACGGGATGGTCCATGGCCCAGCGGGTGACGACGGTGTCGTGCCGGGTGGTGGCCATGACGTGGAAGACATCGGCCTGTTCCAGCTCAGAGCGCCAGCCCTTGCTGTAGCCGTACCCGGCGTCCGCCGTCACCCATCCGAACGGGATCTTGTCGCTGATCGCCCGGCGGACCATCGCCTTGGCCATGGCCACCTTCGTCTCGAAGGCGACACTGTCGTCGATGCCGGCTTGCCGGCACCGTTCACGGTCGTCGGTCCAGGACGTGGGCAGATACAAGCGGCGGTCGATCAGCGTGCGTCCGCGGGCGGTGGCGTAGGCGAGGAAGACGCCGATCTGGCTGTTCTCGGTGCGTCCGGCGGTGCCGGAGTACTGCCGTTGCACGCCGGCCGAGCGGGTCCCCTTCTTGAGGAAGCCGGTGTCATCCACGATCAGGACAGCGTCCTGATCTCCGAGATGTTCCACGACGTAGTCGCGCACGTCGTCCAGAACCTCGTCCGCCTCCCACTCGATCCGGTTCAGTAACCGGTGAATGCGGTCAGGGCCTGTGTGCCCGGCTTCTTCCGCGAGCGTCCAGCCGTTCTTCCGCTCCAGCGGAGCAATCAGTCCTCGCATATACGCGAGCGCCGAATCCCGCGGTTCCTGCCGGTTGAACCGGTGCACCAACCGCTCGTGCACGGCACTCAGTTCCCCGGCCCACAACCTGACATCAGCAAGGTCCCCACCCATAACCAGACCAACGACGAAGCTGGCCACCAGTCACGGCAAACACCGTTGCAGTACTAGTAGTGCTTGGTCAGGTCGGCTGCGGTGGTGCGTGTCCTTCTGGCCCGGTGCGGCGTTGGGAGTGTGTGACTCCGGACGAGATTGCTGTGGTGCGTGGTGAGTTGGAGGCGTTCGCGGCGGAGGTGTTCGAGCCGTTCGCGCGGAAGGATCAGCGTCGGTGGGGGCAGGTCTACCTGCGGGGGCTGCTGACCGACGGGCGGCGCAAGTCGGTCGAGCCGATGGCGGCCCGGCTGGGTGAGGACGGGAATCGGCAGGCGCTGGCCAATTTCGTGACCACCAGTCCCTGGGATCCGGCGCATGTGCGGGCCAGGGTGGCCTGGAGAATGGAAGCGGCGATCCGGCCGTCCGCGCTTATTTTCGACGACACGGGGTTCCTGAAGGACGGGACCGCTTCGGCGTGTGTGTCGCGGCAGTACACCGGCACGGCGGGCAAAGTCACCAATTGCCAGGTCGGCGTCTCGCTGCACCTTGCCTCGGATCATGCTTCGGCGGCGGTCAACTGGCGGCTGTTCCTGCCCGAGACATGGGACCCCCACTCGCCAAAGGCCGATCCGGACAAGGCCGCCCGGCGTGCCGTCTGCCAGATCCCCGAGGATGTCGGGCACGTGGAGAAGTGGCAGCTGGCTCTGGACATGCTCGATGAGACCCGCTCGTGGGGCATCGAGGTGCCGCTGGTCATCGCTGATGCCGGATACGGCGACGCCGCCGCGTTCCGGCACGGGGTGCAGGCCCGCGACCTGAACTACGTGGTGGGAATCTCCAGCACGCTGTCGGCCCAGCCCGGCGACGCGGTGCCGGTGGCCGAGCCGTACTCCGGGACCGGACGCCCGCCGGTGGCCAAGTATCCCGACAAGCCGCGGTCGGTCAAGGAGTTGGTCATCGCGGCGGGGCGGAAGGCCGCACGAGGGGTGCAGTGGCGGGAAGGCTCCCGGCCCGGCACCGGCCGCTCCGGCTTCAAGCGCATCTACTCCCGCTTCGTGGCCTTGCGCATCCGGCCCGCCGGACGTGAGGTCCGGCAGGCCACCGACGGCCCGGAGCTGCCGGAGTGCTGGCTGCTGGCCGAATGGCCCGCCGGCGAGCCCGAGCCGGTGCAGTTCTGGCTGTCCGACCTGCCCTCCGGCATGCCTGTGACCACGCTGGTCCGGCTCGCCAAGCTCCGCTGGCGCATCGAGCACGACTACCGGGAGATGAAACAGGCCCTGGGCCTGGCCCATTTCGAGGGCCGAACCTGGGGCGGCTGGCACCACCACGTCACCCTTGTCTCTGTCGCGCACGCCTTCTGCACCCTGCAACGACTGGCCCAAGCCCCAAAAGACGCGGCGCCGGCCTGAGCCTCTACCAAGTCGTCCGCGAACTCCAGACCCTGCTCGCAGTCTGGACCGGCGCCTGCCCCACCTGCCACCGCGACATACCCACCGCTATATCGACCTGACCAAGCACTACTAGGTCTCGGCTTTCGACTCTTCTTCGGAGCAGTCCGGACCGGCGAGAGGCGGCTCGACACATCCACCGACGCACCCTCGTGAGACCGGATGCTCCGCAGTCGGCCAGCAGACAGCGCGCGGCGTGGCTGACCACCCGTCAGAGAATCGACGTCCGGAGTGCGAAACCTGACCGCCGCGGGATAATGGTGGGTGAGTGGACTGGACTTCAGACGACCTTCTGGCTGACCAAGCTCATGCTATTCGGCCTCTCCGTGAGTGGAACGCGGCATGGATCTACTGGCACGAGCAATTAAAGGGTCGGCGCTTCGCTGCCTTCACAGTTGAGCCGGAAATCGACACTCGGCGATGTGCTGAAATTTACCCATGGTCGTGACCGTGAATTCATGGAATCGCTGAAGGGTGCCGAGCTGTGAACTATGTAGTGAGCGTCACATTCCGGGCGATCCCCCTTGCCATGACGGCCGTCTGCGTCGGGTTTGGTCTGTACGTTTGGACTGCAGCAGGGGCGTCTGGGAACTTTGTCTCCGGCCGGGTGGTTACGTTTCTCGGCGTGATCTGCCTGTGCCTCTTCTGCACCGCCGCGACCATCATTCGACAATTGATTGGCCGCTACAACACTCTTGATAGGGTCGTCTATCCGACGATTGGCTACGTGGCGGCGGCGGGGACGGCCGCATACGGCGCGTACCTTTTCGTCGGAGCTCCGAGCACCGGCCTGAGCGAGCGATACGTGGCCGGTCAAGTTGTCTTCGGACTGGGATTGATCAATCAGCGGTTGCGTGGCGACGGTCGCGATGGTCTCCACCAAGTTCTCGCTCATTCCGGAGAACTCGCAGTCAGCCGCAGGACAACACCAGGTTCCCCCTGCAGCCTTCCCTCAGGCTGCCGTGCCGGTGCTGAGCGCCATACCCGTCGTGCTGGCGATCATCGCTTGGTGCTACTCGATCGAAAACTTGGCCATGTCGACCACGCCAGGACGGTTCACGGTAGGCCATATCACCGCCGGTCTGGCCGCAATCTGCACGAGCCTGATCGCTTTGGTCCTGACCATCCTCCGCCAGGTGCAAAACACATACGGCCAACGGGATCGGATCATGTGGCCCTGGCTCGTGATCGCCATGGGATCGTTCAGCCTGATCTGGGGGATCGTCGTCCTCGTCTTCGACAACAGGTCCTGCTTGACGCCTGGCTTCGTAATGATCGGGTTGGGACTTGTCTGCTTCAGCATTCTCAGCAAGGTGGGTTTGCTCGCCCTCGTGTGGCGCCGCACGTTCAGCCTTGCCAGTCGGGTGCCTTTGATCCCGATTCTCACGGCACTCGCCTGTCTCTTCCTGGCGGCGTTCGTGTTCCAAGTAGCGGTGGTAGCCGCACGAGTGCTCGTTGGGTTGGGAGCGATCTGCTTCTCACTCTATTCCATTGTCAGCATCCTCGAGAGCGGCACCTCATCCAGTGGGTGACCGAATAGCCGTCGACCCCAAACCGATATTCTTCTTTGGTCGCACATAACGCCGGATATCGGAAGCTTCGCCCGGCCTTCATCTCGGACGTAGCCTTGTACCAAGCCTCGGTCTCCCCACAAATGCCATGTTCAGCTCGCAGCGGTTTGGGCCGCGAGCGACCCAGCATAAAGGCAACTGCGTAGACGACCGCTGCGACAATAACGATGGAAACGACGAAGACCACGGCTCACTGTTCTTCCTCGGCGTGTTCTGCGGCGAGGAAGGCTCCGGAACTGTTTGAATCGTCGGCATGACCAAGAGAGACGTCGCGGCCCTGTTCGGCAACCGATTTCTGACCGCGCCCGCTCCCTCGAGGACTTTCCCCGAGGAGGGCATGACCGCGACGGACGCGATGAGGCTGCTGGATGCCGACCTTGCCATGGAGGGCGACCCACAGCGCAACCTCGCCACATTCGTCACCACCTGGATGGAGCCGGAGGCGCAACGGATCATCGCCGAGAACCTCCACCGCAACTTCATCGACCACGCGGAGTACCCCATCTCCGCCGAGATCGAGCAGCGCTGCGTGCGCATGCTTGCTGACCTCTTCCACGCACCGGGCGATACCACCGGATGTCGGACCCAGGGCTCGTCCGAGGCGGTCATGCTCGGAGCGCTGTCGCTGAAGTGGAAGTGGCGGGAGCGCCGCCAGGCGGCCAACTTGTCGGTCGACCGGCCGAACCTGGTCTTCGGCGGCGATGTCCACGTCGTGTGGGAGAAGTTCTGCCGCTACTTCGACGTTGAGCCGCGGATCGTGCCGCTTGCCGAGGACAAGTACACGATCGGCCCGGAGGACGTGGAACCCCACCTCGACGAGAACACGATCGGCGTCGTTGCTGTCGTCGGCACCACGTTCACCGGTCACAAGGACGACGTCGTCGGGATCGACAAGCTCTTGCGGGAGGTCCGCAAGGAGCGGGACCTCGACATCCCGATCCACGTTGACGGCGCCAGCGGCGGCTTCGTGTGGCCCTTCCTCTACCCGGATTCGAAATGGGACTTCCGACTCGAGCAGGTCCGCTCGATCAATGTCTCGGGACACAAGTACGGCCTGGTCTACCCCGGCATCGGCTGGCTGGTCTTCCGCGAGGAGTCCGACCTGGCCAAGGACCTCGTGTTCTACGAGAACTACATGGGCAAGACCGACCCAACGTTCACGCTGAACTTCTCGACCGGCGCGTCGATGGTCCTCGCGCAGTACTACAACTTCGTGAGGCTGGGTCGCCCGGGCTACACCTACGTCATGAAGATGATGCAGGAGAACGCCCGCGCGTTGGCAGACAACCTGCATAGCAGCGGCCGCTTCGAAGTGATCGGCAGCGACCTCGAGCAGCTGCCGCTGGTCGCTTTCCGCCTCGCCGGCAAGCACGCCTACGACGAGTCCGACGTCGCCTGGCAGCTCTCGGCCGAGCGCGGCTGGATGGTGCCGGCGTACACGCTCCCGCCCAACGCGGAGCGGGTGAAGATCCTGCGTGCCCTGGTCAAGGAGACCCTGAGCCGTGACCAGGTCGATCGCCTGACCCAGGACATCGCGGACGCGTGTGGCACCTTGGATCGCAAGGGTGCGACCACCGACGCCGAGCGTGCGCAGGTCAAGCGCGGCACCGGCTACTGACGCCCACAACCGGCACCCCAGGGACGGGCCACGAAGTAGCTCTCTGCTGACGAGGAGCAAAGTTGCTCGTCGTAGGTGAGCAGGGAGCGCCGTTCCGCCGCTCCCCCTTCGGGCGGAAGTGGCGCCAGGCGTACTGATCACCGAGCGGGACGTCCGGCCACACCTTCTTCGGTGGGGCACTGACCCGGTTGGGGCACTCGTTGGCCAAGCCTCGGTACCCCTCGTCAACCTCGGCCCTCACCATGGGGCGCAGGCGGAACTGTTCGGCGATGCCCTCACTGCGTACGGCGGTCAGGTCGTGCATGCGCCCGGGTCGGGCCACTCCAGAGAACAGAGTGCGGCCCTGGGCGTCGCAGAAGGTCGTGGTCTTGATCGTGTTCTGCTTGCGTTTGCCAGACACGAACGCCTTGCGGCCAGGGTGTCACGCCCGAGGGCGGTGAACCTGAACCTCGGTGCCACCGATCCGCAGGTCCACGCCCTCGGCGTCGGCGTAGGCGAGGTCATCCAGGGTGCGCATACGGTCGGGGACGGCGAACCCGCGCGCTGCCAGGAGCGGACGGATCTCGCGGACCGCGCCGGAGATGGTGGAGCGGTCCACGCCCTACATCTGCGCCGGCGCTCCGTGGGGAAGCGCCAGCCGCATCACGACCAGAGTGACCAATACCTGGTCGACGAAGACGAATCGGTGGTCGGGCCGGGCTCCGGCGGCACGCCGACGCTCACCGCCGCGCCGTTCCTCCAGCGCCGACTCGTGCGCGGCCTGCCACTTCGGGGTGACCTCTTCGATCAGCTCGCCAAGACGTGCACGGGAGACACCGGACAGGGCGGCATGGGAAGAGGCGGCACGCGCCTAGTAGACCGTCGCGGCTAATTTTTGGGATAGAGGTGGCGCAGTTTGATGCGTGCGTCGTGGGTGGTGAACTGCCAGTCGACCTGACGTTGGTCGGTGTTGGTGGCGTTCTGCCAGGCCGAGAGTTCGGTGTTGAGGTTGTCGAGGTCACCGATCCGGCGGTCGAGGCATTGCCGGGTCAGCGCGGAGAGTTCGATCTCGGCGATGTTGAGCCATGACCCGTGTTTGGGCGTGTGATGGATCTCGAGGCGCTGGGCCAGGGCGAATGCTTCTTCTGGTTCGAATGCCTCGTACAGTGAGGCGATGCCGTGGGTGTTGAGGTTGTCCATCACCAGCACCACGGATTCGACGTCGGGGTAATCCACGCTCAGCAGCTGCTTGACCTGGCCGGCCCAGTCGATCCGGGTCCGCTGGGACAGCGCCTGGACTCGACGCCACCCGCGAAGGGGTTCGACCCACACGAAGATCGAGCACGTGCCGCAGCGGATGTACTCGCTGTCCTGGCAGGCATCGCGACCAGGGCGGGCCGGGAGCGGGTCGCGGACATGGTCGAGGAGCTGGTAGGGCTTCTCGTCCATGCACACCACGGGACGTGCCGGATCGTAGGGCCGGGCATAGATGGCCAGCACGTCTTCCATCCGGGCCGCGAACTCCGCGTTCGCTCGCGGTGGGATGGTCCAGCACTTTCTCAGATGAGGACGCAGTTGCGTTTTTTAAGACCCGCCCGATGGTGGAGTGGTCCAGATCGGGGATGTCCTCGACCAGCGCGACGTGCTTCTCCAACAGCCGCAGCGACCACCGGGCATAGCCCTGGGGTGGCTGTGAGCACGCCATCGCGATCAGCCGGGCTTCGACCTCGCCGGTCACCGGCGAGGGCACCGGCGGGAGGTCGCGCTTCTTCCGCGCGATCGTGGCGTGAACATCGCCACCGGTCTCGGCGAAACGCTTGGCGACCAGCCGCAACGTCTCACCGGAGACACCGAGCCGGGCCGCGATCGCCTCCTTGGTGTCCACCTCACCCACCGAGCTGTCCAGTGCAAGCAGCACCCGCGCACGCATGATCATCGAGGCCCCACGAACACCCGTCGTGGTCACTCGGACCAGCTCCTCACGATCCTGCGCGGTCAACCTGACCGGCCGCTTCTTCTGCGAACCCACAACAACAGTCCTATCTGGCAAAGGGGAAGGAATCTGCCAGACACCAACCTCCCAGTCAGGTGCACCATAACTAAGCGGCGACACGCTACTAGCCTCAATACCGGGACTCTGTTGGTGATCTTGTGGGGGTCAGGTGACGGCGGTGCAGAGGGCGTGGAAGTGGCTGGGTGCTCGCCGGGGGCGCGTAGGGTCGGCGATCCAGTCGGTGATGCGGGTGACGTTGCAGGCCAGGCCGGTCAGTACGTGCTGGACGTGCGTCTTGGGCAGGCCTCGGTAGCGTGTCCGGCGCAGGCCGCAGGTGCGGACGTTCTGGGAGAGGGTGGCTTCGATGCCGGCGCGGATCGCGTAGCGGCGCTGCCAGTCTTCGGTGCGCTGGTCGAGGCGGTTGCGCTGCTGGATCTCGTGCAGTTCGCGGGTGGGCAGCAGTGCGAGCGAGCGCGGACCACTGACCGCCTTGGTGCACTGGGGTCGGACGGGGCAGGCCAGGCAGGTGGCCTTGTCGAACTTGACCTGGATGTAGTTGTGGCCGCTGATGTGCAGGGGACGCCACTCGCGGCTGACGGTGCCCTGGGGGCAGGTGGCCTGGCAGCGGTCCCAGTCGATGGCGAAGGCGGCCTTGTCGAAGCCGGCCCCGCTTTTGGCCTGGTGGCTGTGGTCGGGCACGACCGGGCCGAGCAGGGTGATGCTGTGTACCCGGTGAGCGCGTTCAATCTGCGCGGGGCTGATGTAGGCGGCGTCGACGGCGTGCTCGGCCGGGATGAGGCCGACCTGGGCCAGATCGTCGTGGATCTGGGCGGTGAGTTCGCCGTCCTGGACCGGGGCGATCGTGGTGGCCACATGCACGACCACCTCCGGCAGGTCTGACGTGCACGTCTCGGTGAAGTGAGTGCGGTAGCCGGACCAGGCGGTGTCACGTTTGACGCAGTAGTGCGCGTCGGTGTCGTACGGGGAGTCGAACCGCAGCGATGCCGGAGGCAGCGCGTGTCCGTCGCGCCAGCGCAGCCGCCCGCGGGTATCCCAGACGTAGTGGTGCACCCAGACCTGGCGCAGGATTTCCACCTGCGCCAACGCCCGGAGCTGGGGAGGGGCGTCGGCCGCCCACGCGGCGGCCAGGACCTTGTGTCCGTCCCGGCCGAAGGTCTCGGCCAGCGCGGTGACCCCGGCCTTCCCGCCGGGCACCTTGCCGATCTCGATCTTGCGCCCGTAGCGCTTGTCCCACTCCGGCTCGACCAGCGGCAGCAGCCAGTCCGGGTCCGCCTGGGCGAGCTGCTCGAGGGCGGCCCGCAGGCTCTCGCCGACCAGCTCCAGCCGGCTGAGCGTGCGCACCGCCGCAAGCACATGGGTCGCATCCGTGCGTTGCCGACCGCCGGATTTAAGCAGCCCGGCCTCGGTCAGCCGATGCAGCATCACTCGCAGCAGCCGGTCGGCCGCGTCGTCCTGGGCCAGCCTGGCCCGGAACTCGCACAGCACCGAGTGGTCGAAGCCGGGATCGTTCAACTCCAGGCCCAGGGCGTACTTCCAGTCGATCCTGGTGCGGACCGCGTTCGCGGCCGCGCGGTCCGAGAGGTTCTCCGCGAACTGCAGCACCGACACCAGCGCCAACTGCCCAGGTGACAGTCCCGGACGACCGTCCTTCGGATACAGGTCAGCGAACTCGCCGTCCTCGAACACCACATCCAGCCGGTCCCGTATCAGCATCGCCGGCGTGCCCTTCGGACACGCCGCCCACGCCGTCACCATTGTCCGCGTCGGTATGCGCTGGAAACTCCTGGCCCGCAAGGACATCTCCGCCCCTCTCCCCGAAACCACCCCGCTCCACTCCACTCCAGCGAACCGCCGAACGGACGACCTGTCAGCACCCCACACAAGATCGCCAACAGAGTCCCGGTATTGGGCCTAGGCTTGACTCACAACTTGCCCAACCCGTGCGGCCCTTGGTAAGTCACCGACCGAAACTTCCCTTCCCCCCGCGCTTGCTGGTACCCCTCACCACCCGGTTCGCGCTTGCCGCGCTCACCCCCGGACTTCGACGGCCTCCGCGCCGTCTGTGACCGGCTCGGTTTCCTCGGCTGCACGTCTACTCCGTGCCGGAGCCCACGGGCCGCGCCGCTGCCCCCGTCGATCGGTGTCGCCGAGGACATCGCCAACGCCAACAGCACCGCCTGCCTCGCCGCCCATCTGGCCGGACAAGGCACCACCGGTATCGCTGTGGACATGGGCGACTCCCACGGCAGCCTCGCCACGATCACCGCCACCAAACAACTCGGACCCGCAGGCCCGCTGATCCACCTGGGCGGCACCACCAGGCTCATCCGAGTAGTCCGGCTGCCCGGAGTGAGCCAACCGCGGGCTATCGGCTGCTGGCCCGAACCACCAGCTGATACCCATCAGCCGAGCCGCCAGACCAGCATGTCCCAATGTCAATCGCTCCCCAGGTCGTAAAGGGAGCGCTACCGAACTCGATCGGGTGATGTCGGAGCCGTTCGCCTGGCAGCTGCAGGCTGGTGCCGGTAGCTCCGAAGCTGACTCACGTCGAGAGGGGCACGCGGGAGCGGTTACGGATGCAGGCCGTGGAGCGCTTCGAGGGCGGGCAGAAGAACGGGCAGATCGCTGCCGCGCTGCGGGTGAGCGAGCGGTCGGTGGAGCGGTGGCGCCTGGCCTGGCGCGAGCAGGGCGAGGACGGGGCGCTGTCGCAGGGCTCGCTAGGTCTACGGCGACTCAGCCGCAAGCCGGCAAG
This sequence comes from Streptomyces sp. NBC_00154, assembly GCF_026342835.1. GTDB lineage: Bacteria > Actinomycetota > Actinomycetes > Streptomycetales > Streptomycetaceae > Streptomyces. The sequence goes on along the minus strand of NZ_JAPEMI010000002.1, from coordinate 959,295 downwards.
CCAGCTCCGACGCATGCCTGAACGGCTCAGCTGACCGGGCACGTGGCCGCCTAACGCGCCAGGATCGGTACAACATTCGGACTAGAGACGAGGATGATCATGCTGGAGCGCACCCGACACAAGAACCGGACCGAGATCACCTTTGTCCTTTCGCCTGACCACCCGTCCCAGGAAGTGAGTGTGGTCGGCGACTTCAACGATTGGCGCCCGGGGGCTCACCCCTTGACTCACCGACCCGACGGCACTCGGGCCGTGACTGTCTCACTACCCAGGGCCACACGCTTCGGCTTCCGCTACCTCGGACACGGCGACTACTGGTTCGACGAGGAAGGCGCGGACGGGCACGACGGCACCAACAACTACGTACAGACCTGATTGCACCCGCGCTGAGGGCGGTTCCCATGAACCCGCGGGTACTGAAACCAGCCGCACTGTCCAGGCACAGCACCAGACGGTGTGCAGCGACCCTGGACTGAAGCACGTTGTTGCTGCTCGGGCGAAGAGAACAGTATTTCCCCCAGCGTCGACCGCCGTCGGGCGGTGGTCCCACGGGCAGGCTCGACATGTATGGACCAGCAGCAGCTCCGGAAACTGGCAGAGCAGCTGCAGGTGCTCGCCATCCCCACCACACCCGCCGGCCCGTTCGATCTGCTGCTGGGGAGGTGCCGGCCCAAACGGGCCCGTCTGCCGTGACACTGGTTCTGTGGGGCCCGATCACTCCAAGGCAGCGAGCGGGACACGCCTGGATGGAGTCGACCATGAACGCACGGAAGGACACCACAGCGCGCCGAGGTGTGCCGGACGCTGACCGCGGCGCTCGGTTGGTGCTGGATGAGCAGGGCCTGATCGCTGAGTGGAATCAGGCGGCACGGGAGCTGCTCGGGTATCCGGCGGAGGAGGTTCTGGGCCGCCCGGTGGCGAGGCTGCTGGCCCGAGAGCAGCCGGCCTCCCCAGCCGCAACAGCGAGAGCGACTGTGACCGCACGGCACCGGGACGGACACCGGCTCGATATCCGCGCCAGTGTGTCCGCCCTGCCGGGCGCGGCCGTGCGCTGGTGCGTACTGCTCGACCCAGCAGAGGGAACCGATGCCGAGATGGTCGACGCGGCGCTGCTCACAGCGCTGCTGACCGAGTCCCCCCTCGGGGTGCAGGTCCTGGACCCCGAACTGCGGTTCGTCCGGCTGAACCTTGCCGGGCCGGGACTGCGGGGGGCGGTGAGCCACGAGGCCATCGGGCGCCGCGCTCGCGAAGTGGCTCCGGGCATGGTCGACGACGAAACGGAGCGCAGACTCCGGTCGGTGGTGGAAACGGGCCGGCCGATGACCTTCGGCCACGTCGGCCGCCCTCCGGCCGACCCCGACCACGATCACGCCTACGACGTGAGCTTCCTGCCCCTGAAGGACCCGACCGGCACCATCCACGGGGTGGTCGTCGCCTCACAGGACGTGACCGAGCGGCAACAGGCACAGGCCCGTTTGAATCTGCTGGTGGAGGCGGGCACACGGATAGGCACGACGCTGGACGTGATGACAACGGCCGAGGAACTGGCCGAGGTCGCGGCACCGGCCCTTGCCGACATCGCGGCGGTGGAGGTCCTCGACGACGTACTCGAGGGCGAGGCACCGCCGCCCGGCCCTGTGAGCTCCGAGGCGCTGCTGCGGCGGGCCGGCTTCCGTGCCGCCGCAGGGCTTGACGCGACGCCCGCCTACAGTCCCGGCGAGGTGATCCCCGGCTACCCGCCGTCCTTCACCGCGTGCCTGGCCGACCTGCAACCCCGTCTGATTCGGGAACTACAGGTCGACCACGAGTGGATCGTCCACGACCCCCGCCGCGCAGAGCTGCTGCGCCGGGCCGGCGCGCACTCGACGATGGTGGTACCGCTCACCGCCCGCGGGGTGGTACTCGGCCTGGCCAGCTTCTACCGAACGCAGACACCTGACCCGTTCGAAGAGGACGACCTCGCCCTCGCCGTCGAAATCGGTGCCCGGGCGGCCGTGTGCCTGGACAACGCCCGCCAGTACACCCGCGAGCGTAACGCCGCCCTCACCCTGCAACGCAGCCTGCTCCCACAGACCGTCCCCGTACAGAACGCCGTCGAGGTGGCCTGGCGCCACGAGTCCACCCGCGGCAGCGGGGACTGGTTCGACGTCATCCCGCTGTCCGGGGCACGGGTGGCCCTGGTAGTGGGACACCTGGTCGGGCACGGCATGCAAACAGCAGCAGACATGGGCCGGCTGCGCACCGCCATCAATACCCTGGCCGCGCAGGACCCGACCCCCGACGAACTGCTCGCCCAACTCCACGACCTGGCGTCCGGCCCCACCGGCGAACACGCCCACCTGGCTGATGACGACCGTGCCGACGCACACCTGGCCGGAGTCACCTGCGTGTATGCGGTCTACGACCCCATCTCCCGCCGCTGCACCTTCGCCCGGGCCGGCCACCCCGCACCTGTGATCGTTCACCCCAACGGCTCTGTCGAGGTCCCCGACGTCCCTGTCGGTCCACCCCTGGGAAGCGACCATCCGCCGTACGAGACCACCGAGGTGGAACTACCGGTGGGCAGCACTATCGCCCTGTCCACCAGCAGCCTCGCCCCATCCGACCACCCACCCGAGGGGGCGGCCCGTCTGTGGCGGATCCTCGGCAACCCCCACCGGTCTCTCAAGGACACCTGCGACGCCATAGTCCAAGAACACCAAGACCGCGGCGAGGAGAGCATAGTGCTGCTACTGGCACGCACCCAGAGCCTGCGCGCCGACCAGGTCTCGACCTGGACTCTGCCCAACGACCCCGCACTCGTCACCACCGCCCGCACCCTGGCCGTACGCCAGCTGGCCCACTGGGACCTCCAGGAACTCGAGTTCACCACCGAACTGATCGTCAGTGAACTGGTCACCAATGCCATCCGCTACGCCACCGGCCCCATCCAGCTACGCCTGATCCACGACCTCACCCTCCTCTGCGAAGTCACCGACGACAGCAGCACCGCCCCGCACCTGCGCCACGCGTACGAAACCGACGAGGGCGGCCGCGGCCTCTTCCTCATCGCCCAACTCACCCGCCGCTGGGGCACCCGCTACACCGCCCGAGGCAAGACCATCTGGGCCGAACAGGCCCTCCCATCGGGACTGTAAATCGCTCCGGTGTAACTCCTGATCAAGGAACCATTCTGTGCTGCACCTCGGGGCGACCGATTGGCTTCCCCTCTCCCTCGCCCTGGCGGAGGCACCCGCAGCCGGCTGCGATACCCACGTGGCGGTTCGAGTCCGGCCTCAGACGGACTCGTCAAGGTACGTTTTTTCGTGCAGCCGCAGTCTGAGGATCCCGAAGGAGCCGACCCCGCATTTACCACGGTCTTCGACGGCTCGTTACGACTGCCGGACGGCCGCATCGCCGTCGGCGACGTTGAGCAACTGACCCGTATACCGGGTGGGCGACCGTGGCGAGTTCAAGGTGCATGTCGCAGTGAACTCCCCCAGGCGCCGACGCTCGCGTCATCGACGTCACGATCATCCGAAGGATCATCTGACGAGGCGAGACCGCCCGTGGTCGCAAGCCGGCGACTCAGCGTTCAGTCATCTCCACCAGCAAGATCGCGATCTACAGCTGAACTATTTGCCCCGGCGAGGAGCACGCTTCGTTGTGCGCTTATGGCACTCCGCACTCGTCGCCGAACGCCCTGGCGGCGAGCGGGCGGATCATGACTACGGCTTCGGCGAGCAGGCGGGCGGTCCCTAACCGGGCTGGGTTGCATCCGACCCCGAACCCTCAGTCGCCCCAAGATCCGGGCCATTCCCGGGCCAAGTCTCGCCCTATGACCACCAAGGAAGCCGTTTTCGCTGGTCAACTGCGGTGCGGATCGTGTACCACCAGCAGACGAAGAACCTTCTGGTGTCGTACTCCGCGAAGAAGCTCGGCTTCTTCTAGACACCAAAGAAGGGTGCCTGACCAGGTTTTTTTACCTGCCAGGCACCCTTCGTGGCGCGCATCTACGTCGTGGAATGAAATGCGAGGCTACTGCCGATACATCCCACCGCTATCCCACCTCTGACCAGTTGTTCCGAGGCATTTCGGGCCAAGGTCCTCATGTGTCCAACACGCCATCCTCCGGCCCCGCCACCCATCGCCGCATCGACTCCTCAATCAAGTTGTTGGCATGCTTCCGTGCCTCGGCAAGGAACTTGGCGTAGTAGCGGAAGAGAACCTGGATGCTCTGTCCGGCCCGCCGCGCACACTCCGCGGGGTCGACACCCGAGGCAAGCCAGACCGAGATTGCCTGGGTGCGCCGCCGAAACGGCCCGTCCCCGTCGGCTCGCTGGTCGACTCCGGACTCGGTCCTATCGACACGCAGGTCGCCGCCACCGTGCAGATGGCCGCCCAAGCGCTGCAGGGCGCGCTGGGGTTCAGGTCGAGGCTGTGAGCATTCCGGCACGCAAGCGGGACAACCCCCTTGATCTCTTCTACCGGCAGCACGTCATGGAGTTGAAGCCGGCCTTCCGCGAGGTCACCGCCGGTCACGAGGACCAGGCTCCAGACCGGCAGAACTCCGGCGCCCTCGCGCGCATCCTCGCCCTCCCCGCGCCAACCATGCCGCTATAGCCATAGCGCGACGGCCCCGCCCCTCTGATCAAATCGCGGACGGGCGGCCCCGACACTGAACCCCGCCCGCACCCCGGCCAGCGCCGGCCCCGGGTACGGGCGGGAGTTCAGCGGTTGCGGGGCGAGTACGTCCGCGGGCGCGGCGGGGGCGGCGCGGGGCAGCGGCCCTTGTGGAGGTAGAGCGTGCAGCCTGCGCCGGACTCGCCAGGCATGTCGCGGGTCTCCGTCTCGGCCGGAGTCATCGGGCGGTCGCAGTGGTCGCAGATCATCGGGCCTCCCCCGCGCGCCGCTTCGCCGCCCGGTAGACCCGGCGCAGCTCGCTGGCGTCCGCGCAGTCCCCGTGCCCCAGTGGATGGGCATCATGACGCCATGCGGCTTGCCCCCTTGCAGGTCAAGGTGCGCCTGGACCCCCTGAGCGGGCGTCATATGAATGTCTGGCCACCCACCAGGGAGAGGCGTACAGTCCGTGTGGTTCTTGGGCCACGAACGTAGGAGCGGCAGCAGTCGGAAGACTGAGCCGAATGGCAAGGCCGAACTTGGACGATGGTCAGGGTTGACGCCCGCGCGTTCCCTGGCCACACCAGTCCCGCACGGCTAGGTCGTGACCCACTCCCAGTCGCACCATGCCGCTACGGAGCCGCGCCCTCCGGCGCCGTCGTCGGCCCTCTCGGCCTGGAGAGGCTCCGGAAAAGGCACGACACCCACCGACGGACCCACGCCGCTACCGCGTAGACCAGGTGAACGGGCTGCACAACAGCGGCCCCGGGAGGGGGCTGCATCATGACAGGGCGCAAGCGCAGACGTGTCCGGGCGACAGCGGTCGTCACGGCGGCCATGGCAGCACTGACCGCCTCGCAGGCGCCGGGGACGGCGGCTCACGCCCTTGCCCCGGTAACGGTGCACTCGACCCCGCCGAGGCCGAGTGTCTCAGGCGACACCCCGTACCGCACCGAGCTCCCGCCCCTGCGGTCGCGCGGAGCAGCGGGCGCCACCGGGGGCAAGGGCGGCTCAGGCCTGCAAGTCGGAGGTGCGCTGCCGGCCACCCTCCTGGCCGCCTACCGGCAGGCCGAGGACGAGCTCGCGGACAGCAGACCGGGCTGCCGGCTGCGCTGGCAACTGCTCGCCGCGATCGGGCAGGTCGAGTCCGGGCAGGCACGCGGCGGCCGGGTGCGAGCGGACGGCACGACACTCGCACCGATCCTCGGCCCGCGCCTTGACGGCAATGGGTTCGCGGTCATCAGGGACAGCGACGGCGGGGCGTACGACGGGGACTTCGCGTACGACCGTGCCGTGGGCCCGATGCAGTTCATTCCGTCGACCTGGGACATCTGGGGCGCTGACGGCAACGGCGACGGGCGCAGCGATCCGGGCAACATCTACGACGCGGCGCTCGCGGCGGGGCGCTATCTGTGCACGGGCGGGCGCGATCTCTCCCGGGCGGCGGACCTGGACCGCGCGATCCTCGGCTACAACCGCTCCGGTGCGTATCTGCGCACGGTCAAGGCATGGTTCGCGTACTACCTCGACGGCCACCGGGTCGTCCCGGACCAGGGTTCTGGACCGGCCGTCCGTCCCAAGCCGAAGGCGACGAAGAAACCGCGGCCGACTGCGTCCTCCGTGGCTCCCGGCCACCCGGCGGGTGCGTCCGTAGCGCCCAACTCCTCGCCCCCGCCTTCCTCTTCACCCTCGCCTTCGAAGAGCGTTGGCGGCGGCGCGGAGCCCGCAGTGCCGCTGCCCGCGCTCCCGAGCCCCATCGCCGAGCTGCCGGGGGTCGGTGGGCTGACCAGCAACGGAACCAGAACGATGCAAGCCTCCCCCTCCACAAGCCCGGATACCGGGCGGTAATCTCCCCAGCGTCGGGCCGAACCATGCCCGGCCGGGTGAGCGCGAAGGGGCCCTCATGGCGACGGACACAAACGCGGCCGACGACCGGTGGCAGCGCGCGTGGAGCCACCGCGAGCAGCTGCTCAAGGTGGCCCGGCGCAGATCCATGAGTCCGGAGGACGCCGAGGACGCCGTACACGAGGCGATGCTGCGCGCAGTTGAGCACCCGGAACTGGACGACGAGCGGCTGGGCGCATGGCTGACGACGGTGACGATGCGGCTGTGCGTGGACCGCTACCGGCAGGTCAACCGGGAGAGCGAGGTGCGCAGCAGCCCGAGGCTTCTCTCGCCGGCCCCGGTGCCGGTCGAGGAGGCTGTCTGCGACCGCGCCGAGGCGAGGTGGCTCGCCCGCCGCAGCGATGAACTGCCCGCCCGCCAGGCCGAGGCCCTGTGGCTGAAGTCCGAGGATCTGGACGTCGGCCAGGTCGCCGTGAAGATGGGGCTGAGTTACCGCACCGTCGAGTCCCTGCTGGCTCGGGCCCGCCGGACGCTGCGCCATTCGCTGGCCGCCACGCTGGGCCTCGCCCTGTGGCTGGTCGGGCACGGCCGCCCACGGGGCGGGAACGCCCACGCAGTGGCGGTGGCCTCAACAGCGGCGACGCTGGCGTTCGCGGGCCTGATCCTCCTGCCGTACGTCCATGACAGGGACGGGCCCGGTTCGTCGCGTCCCGCGTCCCCCGGGGTCTCACAGGCCGCGGATGCGCGGGAGTCGGCCCTCGCCCGTACGGCGCCGCCGACCGCATCCACTCCTACCGGGCCGGCGCGGGCCGCTACGGACGCCGGGCGGCGTTCCGGCGGTCCCTTGCTCAGGCCACTGCCCCGGGTTTCGCTGCCGCCACTGCCGCTGAGCACTCCGGCCGTCCCGGAGATGCCGGCCGTGCCGGAGGTTCCCGCACCCGGTCTGTCCGACCTGCCGTCGGCACCGTTGCCGTCCGCATCGCTGCCGTCGACGTCACTGCCCACGGTGGCCCTACCGGCCGACGGGACGGACGCGGCGTCGCCGATTCCCCACCCGTAAAAACCTTCGGGAACTGTCCGGAAAAAATCTTCTGTCCGCAGCGACGGACGGGCCGCCCTTCCCCGTAGAGCAGATGTCGGAGCTGCTCCACGGCTGAAGGGTGAACCGGATGGGTGTCGAGATCTGCGTGGAAGGGCTGACCAAGTCCTTCGGTCACCAGGTCATCTGGCAGGACGTTTCGCTGACGCTGCCCGCCGGCGAGGTCTCGGTGATGCTCGGTCCTTCGGGCACGGGCAAGTCGGTGTTCCTCAAGACGCTCGTCGGGCTGCTCAAGCCCGAACGCGGGTCGATCCGGATCGCGGGTACGGACATCACCGCCCTGCGCGAACACGACCTGTACGAGGTGCGGAAGCTGTTCGGCGTGCTGTTCCAGGACGGCGCGCTGTTCGGGTCCATGAACCTCTACGACAACATCGCCTTCCCGCTGCGGGAGCACACCCGCAAGCCGGAGAGCGCGATCAGAGGGATCGTGCTCGAGAAGATGGACATGGTCGGCCTGATCGGTGCCGAGGAGAAGCTGCCCGGCGAGATATCCGGCGGTATGCGCAAACGGGCCGGACTGGCCAGGGCCCTGGTTCTCGATCCGGAGATCATCCTCTTCGACGAGCCGGACTCGGGGCTCGACCCGGTCCGGGTGGCCTATCTCAACCAGCTGATCGTCGACCTCAACGCGCAGATCGACGCGACTTTTCTGATCGTCACCCACGACATCGCGTCGGCGCGGCAGGTCCCGGACAACATCGGGCTGCTGTTCCGGCGCGAGCTGGTGATGTTCGGCCCCCGGGAAAAGCTGCTGACCAGCGAGGAGCCGGTGGTACGGCAGTTCCTCAACGGCCGGATGCAGGGTCCGATCGGCATGGCCGAGGAGAAGGACGCGGCCCAGGTCGAACAGGAGCTGGCACAGCTCGGCGATGACGCTGATCCCGTGCCGCGGGGGCTGCCCGAGCTGACTCCGCGTCTTCTGCCCACCGCGGGGATCACCCGCCCGCCGCGCTGGGAGGCGATCGCCGAGCGGGAGGCGCTGCGACAGGTGAGGGCCGCAGTGCGCGGAAGGGGGGCGGACATATGAGCCTGTCGCCCACCGGAGCGCTGAGGCACTCGGGCAACCTCTTCGCGCTGGGTCTCGACGTCCTGCGGACTATGCCCAGACGCCCCTTCCAGGCAAGGGAGTTCATCCAGCAGGCGTGGTTCATCGCGAGTGTGACGATCCTGCCGACCGCGCTGGTGTCCATTCCCTTCGGCGCCGTGATCGCCCTGCAGATCGGCAGTCTGACCCGGCAGCTGGGCGCGCAGTCCTTCGCCGGAGCCGCGTCCGTCCTGGCGGTGCTGCGCGAGGCCTCGCCGATCGTGACGGCGCTGCTGATCGCCGGGGCGGGAGGCACCGCGATCTGCGCGGACCTCGGGGCGCGGAAGATCCGCGAGGAGATCGACGCCATGGAGGTACTGGGCATCGACCCTGTCCACCGCCTGGTCGTACCGCGCGTACTGGCCTCGATGGTGGTGGCGGTCCTGCTCAACGGCCTGGTCTCGGTCGTCGGCGTGGCCGGCGGCTACTTCTTCAACGTGATCCTGCAGAACGGCACGCCCGGCGCCTATCTCGCGTCGTTCACCACCCTCGCCCAGCTGTCGGACCTGTGGGCGGCCGAGCTCAAGGCCCTGGTTTTCGGCGCCATCGCCGCGATCGTCGCCTCGTACAAGGGACTCACCGCCAAGGGCGGTCCGAAGGGCGTGGGCGACGCCGTGAATCAGTCCGTGGTGATCACTTTCATGCTGCTGTTCGTCACCAACTTTGTGATGACCGCCGCCTACTTCCAGATCGTGCCGCAGAAGGGATGAGTATGGGACTCACGCAATGGCTCGAGGAGCTGGGCACCCAACTGGCCTTCTACGGGCGCTCACTGACCTGGACCGGACGGACCCTGCGCCGCTACAAGAAGGAGATCCTGCGGCTGCTCGCGGAGGTGAGCTTCGGTCGCGGCGCGCTGGCCGTCGTCGGCGGAACCGTCGGTGTCATCGCCTTCCTGTCCTTCTTCACCGGCACCGAGGTCGGCCTGCAGGGGTACGCGGCGCTGAACCAGCTGGGCACGTCGAACTTCGTGGCGTTCCTCTCGGCGTACTTCAACACCCGTGAGATCGCACCGCTGGTGGCGGGTCTCGCCCTGTCTGCGACGGTCGGCGCCGGGTTCACCGCCCAACTCGGCGCGATGCGGATCAGCGAGGAGACGGACGCGCTCGAGGTGATGGGTGTTCCCTCGCTGCCGTTCCTGGTGACCACCCGGATGATCGCCGGCTTTGTCGCCGTGATCCCGCTCTATGTGATCGGGCTGCTGTCCTCGTATTTCGCCGCACGCACCATCACCACCGGCTACTACGGACAGTCCACCGGCACCTACGACCACTACTTCCAGCAGTATCTGCCGCCGGTCGACGTGTTCTGGTCCTTCGGCAAGGTGATCGTATTCGCCGTCGTGATCATCCTTGTGCACTGCTACTACGGCTACTACGCGAGCGGTGGCCCGGCCGGCGTCGGCGTCGCGGTCGGCCGCGCGGTGCGCACCTCCATCGTCGCCGTCAACGTCCTCGACTTCTTCCTCAGTCTGGCGATCTGGGGCGCCAATACGACCGTACGGATTGCGGGGTAACGAGCGATGCGCATTCCAGGACCGACCCTGGCACGAGGCACCCGGCTGAGGCTGTACGGCGTCGCCTTCCTCGTGGTGATGGGGCTGTTGCTGTCGCTGTCCGTGGCCGTCTACCAGCAGGTGTTCACCTCGGTCGTATGCATCACGCTGGAGGCCGACACGCTGGGCAACCAGCTGGACCCGCGGGCCGACGTCAAACTGCGCGGGCTGCTGGTCGGCGAGGTGCGCGCGGTGCGGGCCGACGGTGAGAAGGCGACTCTCGACATCGCGCTCGAGCCGGAGCATGTCTCGCGTATCCCGGCCGACGTGCACGCCCGACTGCTGCCCAAGACGCTGTTCGGCGAGAAGTTCGTCGATCTGGTGCCGCCACGCGGGTCAGGCGCCCGGCACATCCGTGCCGGCGATGTCATCACCCAGGACCGCACGACGGTCGGCATCGAGCTGCAGCAGCTGATGAACGACCTGCTGCCGCTGTTGCGCACCGTACGGCCCGCGGAGCTCAACGCCACCCTGTCCGCGTTCGCCACCGCTCTGGAAGGGCGCGGGGACCGCATCGGCGCCAATCTGGCCCGCGTCGAAGGCTACTTGCACGACCTCAACCCCCATATGCCGTCCATCAAGGAGGACATCGCACGCTTCGCCGATGTGGCGGAGGTGTACGGCGACGCCGCACCCGATCTGATGCGGATCCTGCGCAACTCCGTCACCACCAGCCGCACAGTCGTCGAGCAGCAGGACCGGCTGGCCGAGGCTCTGAAGACGACCACCACGGTCGCCGGCACCGCGGAGAAGTTCTTCGACGGCAACGGCGACCGGCTCATCACGCTCGGCCGTGTCTCCCGGCCCACGCTGGCGCTGTTCGCCCGTTACGCACCCGAATACCCCTGCCTCCTCGACGGCCTGGTGAAGCAGGAGGCGGCGTCCGAAGAGGCGTTCAGGGGCGGAGAGATGCACATCACGCTCGAATTCGTCCACCCGCGGCCCGCGTACCGACCCGGTGAGGAACCGCGCTATGCAGAGCGCTCAGGCCCCGACTGCAGGGGCCTGCCCAACCCTCATGTCCCCGCACCCGATGTCCATCTCGACGACGGTACGTCGCGGACAGGCGCGGGCGGACTGCCCGGCGGAGCCGGTGTGTCCGCCACCGCGGCCGAGCAGGGGGCCGTCGGCTCGCTCGTGGCCCCCGTCCTCGGGGTGCCGGCCGACCGGGTGCCCGCGGTCGCGACGCTGCTGTTCGGCCCGATGGCCCGCGGAACGGCGGTGAGCGTCGCATGAGGAGAGCACGTGCCACCGATGCCATGGCGCCGCTGGTCAAATTCAGTGTGTTCGCGGTGGTGACGGTGCTGGCGACCGCGCTGCTCGCGGCGACCATCGTCAATATCTCCTTCACTCCCGAGGACACCTACCGGGCGGTGTTCAGCGATGTCACCAGCCTGGAGGAGGGCGACGACATCAGGGTGGCCGGAGTGCGCGTCGGCGAGGTCCAGGACATCGCGATCAAGGACCGCACGCTGGCCGAGGTGACGTTCACCGTCTCCCGTGACCGGCCGCTGCTGAGCAGCACCGGCGCGGTCATCCGCTACCGGAGTCTGGTGGGGTCGCGCTATGTCGCCCTGACCGAGGGCGCGGGCGACGGTACGCGTCTCGAGCCGGGCGGCGTGATCCCGCTCGCCAGGACGATGCCCGCGCTCGATCTCAACGCCCTGCTCGGCGGGTTCAAGCCGTTGTTCGCGGCGCTGAGCCCCGAAGACGTCAACCAGCTCGCCACCGAAATCATCAAGACCCTGCAGGGCGAAGGAGGGACCGTCAACAGCCTGCTCGCGCACACCGCGTCGCTCACCACGACGATCGCCGATCGCGACGAGCTGATCGGCTCCGTGATCGACAACCTCAACACGGTGCTTGGGACTCTGGACAAGCGCGATGCCCGCTTCTCCGGCCTCCTCAAGCAGCTGCAACGGCTGATCTCCGGCCTCTCCGCCGACCGTAAGCCGATCGGCGCGTCACTGGCGGGCATCGACGGGCTGACCGAAGCCACCTCGGGCCTCCTCCAGGACGCCCGGCCTCCGCTGCGCGACGACATCGCCGGGCTGCGAGACCTCACCGGAACGCTGAACGCGAACGAGAAGACCGTGGAGGGCGTGCTGAAGCGGCTGCCGAACAAGCTGAACAAGCTGACAGGGACCGCCTCGTACGGCTCCTGGTTCAACTTCTACCTCTGTGACTTCGACGGCCGGATCGTGCTGCCGAAGACCAGGGAGAAACTCACCCCCGAGCTCCATGTCGCCCGGGCGAGGTGCTCATGATTCCGTTCCGCGAGAAAAATCCTGTGGTGATCGGAGCCGTGGGCATCACCACGCTCGCGCTGCTGGCCTTGGCCGCGTTCAACGCCGACAGCCTGCCGTTGATCGGCGACGGCGAGACGTACAGCGCGGCCTTCTCCGAGGCGGGCGGCCTCAAGCCCGGCGACGAGGTGCGGATCGCCGGGGTCAAGGTGGGCAAGGTCGACGAGGTCGACCTGGACGGTGACCATGTCAAAGTCACCTTCCGGGTCAAGGGAGAGCCCGAGTTCGGCACCCGGACCGGGGCTGCCATCAGGGTCAAGACGATCCTGGGCGCGAAGTACCTCGCACTGCAGCCGAAGGGCACCGGGCAGTTGCGGCCCGGCAGCGAGATTCCGCTGAACCGGACGGTTCCCGCGTACGACGTCGTGGCAGCGTTCAGTGATCTGACGACCACCACGGAGAAGGTTGACACAGCCCGGCTGGCGAAGGCTCTCGACACCATCTCCGCCACCTTCGAGGATTCGCCGACCGAGGTACGGGCGTCCATCAAGGGCCTGTCGAAGATCTCCCGGACGGTCGCCTCCCGCGATCAGTCGCTGCGGCAACTCCTCGATCATGCCCATGGGGTCACCGGTGTGCTGAAGAACCGCTCCGAGGAGTTCGTCGTGCTGGTCAGGGACGGCGACAAGCTCTTCAAGGAGATCGCCAGGCGGCGGGCGGCGATCCACTCGCTGCTCAAGAGCTCGGCCGCGGTCGGCATCCAGCTCTCCGGCCTGGTCGAGGACAACCGTAAGCAGATCGGCCCGGCGCTCAAAGGCCTCAACTCGGTGGTCAGCATGCTCGAACGTAACCAGGCGAGCCTCGACCGAAGCATCAAGTTGCTCGCGCCCTACGTGCGGGTGTTCACCAACACCCTCGGCAACGGGCGGTGGTTCGACAGCTATATCCAGAACGTGGTCGCCGCTCCGGCGGTTCCGCGGACGGGAGGCTCGCGATGAAGTCCAGTTTCATACCGCCTCTCACACTGAGGGGACGTCTTGCTCGGCGTCTGGCCCTGGTCGTCGCGTTCGCGCTCGTTGCGGGCACGACGGCAGTCGTCCTGTGGCCGCGCTCAACCCCTGTCCATATCACCGCGTACTTCCCGCGCACCGTCGGCATCCACCCCGGCTCGGACGTACGGGTCCTCGGCGTCCGCGTCGGTGAGGTCGGGAAGATCACGCCGGAAGGCGGTCGCGTGCGGGTGGAGCTTGAGTACGAGTCCGGGCGCAAGATCCCCGCGAACGCGCAGGCCGCGATCATCAACTCCTCGGTCGTCAGCGACCGTTACGTACAGCTGCTGCCCGTCTACCGCGGCGGTCCCGCGATGGAGGACGGCGCGTTCATTCCGGAGAGTCGCACGGCCGTGCCGGTCGAGCTGGACCGAATCTTCGACAGCCTGCACACGACAGCCACGGCGTTCGGCCCGAAAGGCGCCAACGCGGACGGTTCGCTGTCCCGGTTGCTCGGGGTGAGCGCGGACACTCTCGACGGCCAGGGCGCACAGCTCAACCAGACGGTCGAGGGCCTGTCACTGGCGGTCACCACCCTCTCCGACGGCCGACAGGACCTGTTCGGCACCGTACGGAATCTGCAGGTGTTCACCGCGGCGCTGGCCGCCGACGACAAGAACGTGCGGTCGTTCAACGACAGCCTCTCCGACGTGGCCGACCAGCTCGCCGGGGAACGCAAGGACCTGGCGGCGGCGCTGCGGCATCTGGGGGTGGCGCTGGGCGATGTGGCCGCGTTCGTACGCAGCAACAAGAAGGCACTGACGGCGGATGTGAAGGGACTCAGCAAGGTCACCAAGGTGCTGGTCACCCAGCGTGCCGCCCTGGCAGAGCTGCTGGAGGTCGCGCCGGCCGGGCTCTCCAACCTGCAGAACGCCTACAACCCCTCGTCCGGCACCCTCGACACCCGTAACAACCTGGACCAGCCCCAGGATCCGGCCGCACTGCTCTGCTCGCTGCTGAGGACCACGGGGGACGCCGGCGGCAAGAACCCGGACTGCAAGGAGCTCCAGGAGCTCTTCGACACGCTGCCCCAACTGGCCAGCGCCGCACCGGTGTCGGGCACCGGACCGGTCGACCGGACGCTTGGCGGAATCCTGGAGGCCAGGGCATGACGATCAGCAGAGTGCGGCGCGGTGGCAGGGCGGCGGCCCTGTGGACGGCGGTGGGCTCGGTGGTGCTCACCGGCTGCGAGTTCAACGGCCTGTACGACGTGGGGCTGCCCGGCGGCGCGGCCGACAACGGCAACGCCTACCGGGTCACCGTCGAGTTCCGGGACGTCCTCGACCTGGTGCCGCAGTCGGCCGTGAAGGTCAACAACGTCACGGTGGGCTCGGTCGAGAAGGTGGAGCTGGTCGACTGGCATGCCCGTGTGCGGCTCCGGGTCGACGGCACGGTGAAGCTGCCGGGCAACGCGATCGCCGAGCTGCGCCAGACCAGCATGCTCGGCGAGAAGTACGTGGCTCTGTCCGCCCCGGCGGAGAGGGCACCCGTGGGCAGGCTCCGCGACGGTGACCGGATCCCGCTGTCCCGCAGCGGGCAAAACCCGGAGATCGAGGAGGTGCTCTCCGCGCTGTCGGCGCTACTCAATGGCGGCGGGGTGGCTCAGCTGAAGACGGTCACCACGGAGTTGAACAAGGCCCTGGAGGGCCGGGAGAACCGGGTGAGGTCCCTGCTGACCGAGCTGGACACCTTCCTGGGCGGTCTTGACGGGCAGCGCAAGGAGATCGTCCGCGCGCTCGAAGGAATCGACCGGCTGGCCACACGGCTGGCGCGGGAGAAGAAGACCATCGCCACGGCGGTCGACACCATGCCGGGCGCACTGAAGGTGCTGGCAGCCCAGCGCCGCAAGCTGACCGCGATGCTCACGTCTCTGTCGAAGCTCGGCACGGCCGGCACCAAGGTGGTCAATGCCTCACGGGCCGACCTGACCGCCAATCTGCGCAGTCTGCGGCCGATCCTGAAGCAGTTGAACAAGGCAGGCAGCGATCTGCCCAACTCCCTGGAGCTTCTGACGACGTATCCGTTCCCGCGCAACGTGACGGGCGCCATCAAGGGCGACTACGTCAATCTCAAGATCACTGCTGATCTGGATCTGGCGAGCGTCTACGGCAATCTCGCCGAAGAGCCCAAGAAACCGGGCGCACCGGACAAGCCCGAACTACCGGAGCTGCCGGAGCTGCCGGAGTTGCCGGGGGGACCCGGCGTACCGCTGCCCACCGCGCTGCCGAAGGCTCCGGGCGTGCCCAAGAAGCCCGGCACACCGTCCGGGCCGCCGGTCGATTCCGATCCGCTGTGTCCGCCGGTGTGCACCGGCAGTTACGCCACCTACGGAGGCAGGAACGCGGACCGCCTTCCGCCCGGGGTATCGCTCGCCCTTGCCGAGCTCATGCTGAAGGGGATGCAACTGTGATCACTCGTACGGTCAAGGCCCAGTTGCTCGCCTTCGCCACGGTCACCGCCGTCGGGGTGTCGTACGTGGGCGCCAGGTACACCGGCCTGGCGGATGCCCTCCTCGACCGCGGTTACACCGTGCGCGCCGAGTTCACCGCGACCGGAGGAGTCTTCCGGGGCGCGGAGGTCACCTATCGCGGGGTGCCAGTGGGCCGCGTCGGTGAGCTGCGGCTGTCCGGCTCCCGTGGGGTGTCGGTGGCGCTGGAGATCGAGGACGGGGCGCGCATACCGGCCAACACGCTGGCGGTGGTGGCGAACCGTTCGGCGGTCGGCGAGCAGTACGTCGATCTGCAGCCGCGGGTCAGCGACGGCCCGTATCTGAGGGACGGGAGCGTGATCGCCCGCGGTGACACCCGGGTGCCGCTGCCCACCACGGATGTCGTGCTGAGTCTGGACCGGCTGGTCAACTCCGTGGGCAAGAAAGATCTGCGGATCACGGTCGACGAGCTCGGCAATGCCTTCGCCGGAACCGGCCCGCATCTGAGCCGTCTTGTGGACTCGGGCAACAACTTGGTGGAGTCGGCGTCCGCGTCACTGCCGCAGACCGTCTCGCTGATCGAGGACTCGCGCACGGTCCTCAAGACACAGGTCGACAAGGGGTCGGCGATCAGGTCGTTCTCGCACGACCTGGCGGCCCTGACCGCCGAGCTGAAGTCCAGTGACGGGGACCTGCGCAGGCTGATCGGCTCGACCGCACCGGCCGCGCAGGAGCTGAACTCGCTGCTCAAGGCGAACGAGACCGCTCTGCCCGTGCTGCTGGGAAATCTGATCAGCGGCGGCCAGATCACCGTGGCGCGGCTGCCCGGCGTGGAACAGGCCCTGGTGACCTTTCCGGTCGTCGTCGCGGGCAGTCCCACGGTCGTCCCGGGCGACGGCACCACCCACTTCGGCCTGGTCGCCGGGGCCGACGATCCAGCGCCGTGCCGTCAGGGATACGGCACCCAGCGGCGCGACCCCGCGGACACCAGCGAGCGCCCCGCCGACACCGGCGCGCACTGCACGGCCCCGCGCGGCAGCGCCACCTCGGTCCGTGGCGCGCAGAACGTGCCCGGTGCCTCGGCTTCGACGGGGGCCGGTCGGGCCGCGTATGTGACCCCGTACGACCCGGATACCGGCATCGCCGCCGGTCCGGACGGAACGCCCGTCGAGATCGGCTCGACGGGCGGCGAACAGAGTGTGCTCGGAAAGGACTCGTGGCAATGGCTGCTCGTCGGACCTATGGCGTGAACGCGGGCATCCTCGCGCGCCTGACCCGCTTGCTCCGCCTGCTCGGCACCACGACAGCGGCCTCGGCCCGGCGTGGCAGGGCCGTGGCGGCGACGCTCGCCGTGGCGACGGTCGTGACCACGGCGCTGAGCGGCTGGCTCTGCGTCCAGGTGTACGAGCAGCGCGCGGAGGAGCAGCGGCACCAGGACATTTTGGCCGCCGCCCGCCAGTCCGCACTCAACTTCACCTCGCTCGACTACCGGCACTACGAGCAGGACAGCGAGAACGTGCTGAAGGGCGCCACCGGTGCCTTCAAGGAGCAGTTCTCCGCGCAGACCGCCGAGCTGACGAAGCTGGTCGCGGCCAACAAGTCGGTGTCGCAGGGGCAGGTGCTCGAAGCGGGCATCGCCCGTGCCGACGAGCGCACCGCACGCGTCCTGGTCGTCGCCGACAGCAAGGTGACCAATTCCGCCGCCCCCGGGGGCCAGGGCCGCACCTATCGGCTCCAGCTCGATCTCGTACTCGAGCACGGCCGCTGGCTGACGTCCGATGTCGAGTTCGTCGGCTGACCGGGTGCCCGAGGACACACCCGTATCACCTGCAGTGAGGAGCAAGGCAGTGAGGAGCAACACCGTGGCGAACCCGACTGGACGAGGCCCCGGCGCCGCAACCCCCGGCCGCCGCTCGATGGCCGCCGCCGCTCGAGCGGCAGCCCGGCGAACGGAACGGGTCGCAACCCGCAGCCCGGACGAGACGCGTCCGAAGACAGTGGACAGGACGCATCCGCCGGCTCGGGACGAGGCGCCTCTGGAAGCACCCGACGACGCGAGCCAGGGCCGGAAGGCGGAAGATCAACAGGCCGGGCCGGTGCTGCATGCCGACGATCCGGTGGTCGCCTCTGCGCAGAGTCGGAGACGTGGCCGGTTCCGCGCCGTGCTGGCCGTACTGGCCGTGCTGGTGGCAGCGATGGCGGCCGCGGCCGCCGTGCTGGGGTGGGAGTACGAGGAGGGGCGACAGGCGGACGGGGCGCGGCTGGAGGCGCTCGCCGCGGCGCAGAAGGCGGCGCCCGTGGTGCTGTCGTACGACTACCGGCGGCTCGACAAGGACTTCGCGGCGGCGCGCGGCCACCTGACCGGGAAGTTCCGTGACGAATACGGCAGGACCACCACGAGGGTGGTGGCGCCGACCGCCGCCAAGTACCACGGGGTGGTCAAGGCGACGGTGGTGAAGCCGCCGGGCGGCGGCGCACCGGCCGCCTCCGTGGTGTCGGCCTCGCCGGACAAGGCCGTCGTCCTGCTCTTCGTCAATCAGGTAACCACGAGCACGCAAGTGACGGGGCCGCGCGTAGACCTGAACCGGGTGCGAATGACGCTGACGCGTACGTCCGCGGGCTGGAAGGTGAGTGCGGTGGACGCGCTGTAGCCATAGTGCCCGCGGATGGCCCCAGGCACAGCGGCTTGGCGACCGGGCCGGTGGGCGGCGGTCGGGCGAGCCCGAGCCTTGCGGGGTTCGCCCGACGCCACCCGGATCGAGATTGCGCCCTTTACCCGAATTGGCCGGGCTGGTAGTCGCCCCCGGGTTGTCAGGTGATGACATTCAGTCGGTTGAAGGCGTTGATGACGCGATCAGGGACACCAGGGCCGTGAGCTGCTCCTCGTCCAGCGCCGACTGACATTCTCCGAGCCGTTGTCTTGCGGCCGCACTCGACGTGGTGCTGTCGCAGCCCTAACGGCTGCGGTTTTGTTGTTCGGCGTTCACGGCAAGCTACAGGTCGCTCCGGCTCCCGTGGATTCCCGGAGCGTCGGCGACGGGTTGGCAGGCCTTCAGTCGGCGACGTGGCGGGGTGCCTTCTGTGGGATGCAGAAGAGCGCAAGGGCGGCGGCCACCAGGTACGCGGCCGCGCCGATGGCCATGCTGGTCCGCAGCCCGGTGGTGAAGTCGCCTGCGCCGGCCAGTAGCGAGCCTCCCAGCGCGACGCCTGCGGCTGCCGACCTGGCGGGTGGTGTTGAACAAGGCGGAGGCGGTGCCGGAGTACTTGTCGGGGGCGGCTGACATCGCGGTGGCGGTTGATCCGGTGAGGGCGAAGGACGTGCCGAAGCCCGCTGCCATCATCGGCGCCACGAGCACCGCCTGGGGGTCGGTGTTCGGCAAGGGAAATACGCCTGAGCGGCAAGAAGCCCGGCCCTCGGCCGGGCTGTATGCGTCGGGCAAGAGGGCGACCGCAAGGCGCTAGATGACCGGCGCGCGAAGGAGCCGCTCCTGGGTGGCCTCGGGCAGCACTCGGCGCAGGACCGGTGCTGTCGAGCTGAGGGAGGCGGCGAAGGCGGCCACGAGGTCTTGCGGGACGCTGGCGGCGAAGGAGGCCGCCCACAGGCACGGTGCGCCGAGCGCGGGCTCGGGCCATGCTTGCCATCCGGCCGGTCCCGCCTCGTCGGCCTCGGTGGTCAGGACGCCGACCCCCGCGCCCCCAGCGACGGAGGAATCGCCCGCATGCCGGGCACCGCCCCGCTCCACCTCCACCTCCACCTCCGCCTCCACCCGGTGGAATACCGAGGATTCGACGCTGACTTCCGGGACTGTTTCGAGCACCACGGTGACGAGTTCGTCTACGTGGTGGACGGCAAGATGGAAGTCGAACTGCAGACTCCGTCCGGCCCGCGTCTCGAACACCTGGGCCCGGGCGGCAGTCTCATCTACCCGCGGGTGGCGTCCCGCACCGCTGGCTTGGCCTCGGCGACCGCGACCGCGTCCGTATCCTCGCGGTCCAGAACGCACCCGGCACCGACGACCAGCACCCCGCCGACCCAAGCCCGCGCTGATCAAGTGTGCGATCGCCCTGGGACCCGCGCTATGGGACGTATTCCGCCGGGGTGGTGGACGTCGGCCGAGTCTGCTTCTCTGCCTCTGTCTCGTCGTCCGCCGTGCGTGCCGGGCGGGTCCGGTTGAAGGCCAGGTTCAGCCCGAACGCGATCAGGGTCGCGCTCGTCACCGGTGAGCCCAGCACGATCCGCACACCGTCGGGGAAACGGGAGTAGAGGTCCGGTGCCATGTCGGGCGCCATGCCCACGCCGATCGACACGGCGACGATCAGCAGGTTGTGCGTTCCCTCGAACTCGACCTTCCGCAGTGTGCTGATGCCGACGGCAGCGACCGTGGCGAACATGACCAGTCCCGCCGCGCCCACGACGGGTCCGGGCAGCCCGGCCACCACCGCCCCTAGCTTGGGAACCAGGCCCAGGACAACCAGGATGGCGCCCGCGACGGTGGCCACATGGCGGCTGCGCACCCGGGTCATCGACACCAGGCCCACGTTCTGGGCGAAGACGGTGTCGATGAAGGCGTTCATCACTCCGCCGAGCACCCCGGACAGGCCGTCGGCGGCCAGCCCGCGCGCCATGTCGGCGGTCGTCAGCTCCTTGCCGGTGAGTTCGGCGACCGCGATCAGGTCCGCGGTCGACTCGGCGAACAGGACCAGCATCACGACACACATGGAGATGACCGCGACGGGCGGGAACTCGGGCGCCCCGAAGTGGAACGGAGCGCTCACCCCGATCCAGTCGGCGCCACGGGCGGCGGACAGGTCCACCAGACCCAGCGGTACCGCGACCGCGGTACCGGCCAGCAGCCCGAGCAGGACACCGGTCTGGGCCAGAAAGCCCCGGCCGAACCTCGCCACCAGCAGGATCACGATGACGACGAGGGCGGCGAGGGCGAGGCGGGACGGCGCCGCGTAGGCCGCCGCCTTGGGGTCGCTGCCGACGACAAGGTTGACGCCGACACCGATCAGCGCCAGGCCGACCACGGTGATCACCACACCGCTCACCAGCGGCGGGAAGAAGCGCGCTGCCTTGGCGAACGGCCAGGCGACGAGCAGGCCGAAGATCCCGGCGGCGAGCATCGAACCGTATACGGCCTGGAGCCCGTACTCACCGGCGATCAGGATCATCGGCGTCACGGCGGTGAAGGCCGCGCCGGCCATCACGGGCATGCGGACGCCGAGCACCCGCCCGACGCCCGCGCCCTGGATCATCGTCACGACGCCCGCGACCAGCAGGTCCGCATTGATGAGCAGAGCGATGGTCGAGGCATCGAGCCCGGCGGCCGCACCGAAGACGAGCGGCACCGTGACACAGCCCGTGTACATCACCAGAACATGCTGGAGACCCAGCACCGCGAGCCGCCCGAACGGCGCCCGCCGCTTCACGGACATCATCACAACAGTCCCCTTCTATCCTGCGAAGTTGGCGGCGATGCGCTGCTGGATGTACTGCTCCGCCGTGAGCGGCGGATACCGGCCATCCGGCCCCTCGATCACCACGTCACGGTCGGCCTGGGCGAAGAAGGCGATGCTGTAGCGGGCGCCCCGGTCCTCGCCGGGGCCCGGGGACTTGACCCGGTGGAAGTTGGACGGAAGCCGGTCGTCGCTCCACCGCATCAGCATGTTGCAGGTGATGGCGTCGGCCGAGGGCACCACGGGAGTCCACTCCTGGGCCTCGGCCTCCTTTCCCGGGCACACCTGCAGCCCGCCCTGGCCGTCCCGCTGGAAGAGCAGCGTCAGGCAGTCGAAGTCGGTGTGCGCACCGGCGCGCCACACGTTCGGGTCGGGCTCGGCGTCCTCGGGGAGCGCGAAGTAGTGCAGCATCCGCAGGGTGGACTGGTAGTGCATGCTCTGAGGGTCGTGGGCGCGGGTAAAGAAGTCGCTGTCGAAGCCCAGCTTGTCGGCGAAGCAGGACAGGACCCGCATCGCCACGTCGCGGCAGCGCGTCTCGAAGTCGAGGGCGCGCAGCCCGAATTCGGGCAGGACGTCGTCGGGCCAGAGCCCCTCCATGTGAGGGCGGGTGACCTGTTACGACTCCTTCTGGTCCGGTGTCCCGACGGACGGCCTGACCTGGGTCATGGACTCCCACCCGGAGTTGAGGCCCTTCTTCAGCCCGTGCCGGGCCTTGTGGGCCTCGTAGACCGTCGCGGCTAATTTTTGGGATAGAGGTGGCGCAGTTTGATGCGTGCGTCGTGGGTGGTGAACTGCCAGTCGACCTGACGTTGGTCGGTGTTGGTGGCGTTCTGCCAGGCCGAGAGTTCGGTGTTGAGGTTGTCGAGGTCACCGATCCGGCGGTCGAGGCATTGCCGGGTCAGCGCGGAGAGTTCGATCTCGGCGATGTTGAGCCATGACCCGTGTTTGGGCGTGTGATGGATCTCGAGGCGCTGGGCCAGGGCGAATGCTTCTTCTGGTTCGAATGCCTCGTACAGTGAGGCGATGCCGTGGGTGTTGAGGTTGTCCATCACCAGCACCACGGATTCGACGTCGGGGTAATCCACGCTCAGCAGCTGCTTGACCTGGCCGGCCCAGTCGATCCGGGTCCGCTGGGACAGCGCCTGGACTCGACGCCACCCGCGAAGGGGTTCGACCCACACGAAGATCGAGCACGTGCCGCAGCGGATGTACTCGCTGTCCTGGCAGGCATCGCGACCAGGGCGGGCCGGGAGCGGGTCGCGGACATGGTCGAGGAGCTGGTAGGGCTTCTCGTCCATGCACACCACGGGACGTGCCGGATCGTAGGGCCGGGCATAGATGGCCAGCACGTCTTCCATCCGGGCCGCGAACTCCGCGTTCGCTCGCGGTGGGATGGTCCAGCACTTTCTCAGATGAGGACGCAGTTGCGTTTTTTAAGACCCGCCCGATGGTGGAGTGGTCCAGATCGGGGATGTCCTCGACCAGCGCGACGTGCTTCTCCAACAGCCGCAGCGACCACCGGGCATAGCCCTGGGGTGGCTGTGAGCACGCCATCGCGATCAGCCGGGCTTCGACCTCGCCGGTCACCGGCGAGGGCACCGGCGGGAGGTCGCGCTTCTTCCGCGCGATCGTGGCGTGAACATCGCCACCGGTCTCGGCGAAACGCTTGGCGACCAGCCGCAACGTCTCACCGGAGACACCGAGCCGGGCCGCGATCGCCTCCTTGGTGTCCACCTCACCCACCGAGCTGTCCAGTGCAAGCAGCACCCGCGCACGCATGATCATCGAGGCCCCACGAACACCCGTCGTGGTCACTCGGACCAGCTCCTCACGATCCTGCGCGGTCAACCTGACCGGCCGCTTCTTCTGCGAACCCACAACAACAGTCCTATCTGGCAAAGGGGAAGGAATCTGCCAGACACCAACCTCCCAGTCAGGTGCACCATAACTAAGCGGCGACACGCTACTCGGGCAGCGCGAAGAATTCCTTGGCGTTCGTGAACGCCTCGTCCACCAGGGCCTGTTCGATGCCGTGGTTGACCAGCTGGAAAAACCCGATGTCGGTGGCCGCCGCCCACAGCTCCTCGGTGATCTCGGCCTCGCGGGCCTCGAAGTCGGAGAGGTCGATGCGGCGGATCTCTCGCGCCGTGGTCTCGGTTCCGGCCCCGCCCATGCGGGTTTCCTTGTCGAGTTCGGCGAGTCCGTACGTCGATTGGGGCGTCGTGTGCGGCACGGCACGCGTCGTGATGTCAGCCATCGCGGCAAATACTCCTGAGTACGTCGGAGTGGTGTTCTCCGAGTCCTACGGGGTGCAGTCACCGCCCCTGCCCCCCCCCACCGCGGACACACAGAGATCCGCGGGCACGGTCGGCCTCAGACCCGTCCGTGGGCCCGGCGCCGTGGGCTGGCATACGCCCCGTCGATAGGGGCCATGCGCGATGAAGTCATCCTGGCGGCACCGTGTTTCGTCCGGGAACCAGTTCTGTTACTGCGACAGCACATCCACGAGGAACTCCGGGGGAAGGCGGGCACTGCGCCCGTCGCGCACCGCAAGGCACGCGTAGTCCCGGTCGAAACGCTGCAGCACGAGGTCGGCCTTGGTCCCCGGCACCACACCGTCCGCGCAGGCGTCGAGCCCGAGGACATGGTGTTGGACGGGGTCTTCATCGCCCTGGCCAAGACCGCAGCGCAAGCTGCCCGCAGTCAGGAGCGCAAGGCATCAAATGGAGCCTGGTGGGTGACGGTCCGGGACCGCGCGGCTCTCGATGGCCGCGGCGAACGGAGCGATCTCATGAAGTAGCTCATGCCTCCGCGCAGGATCCGTCACGTTCGGCATTCACCCGTCATTCCTCTCGTGCCCAGCGCGTTTCCTCTTCTGCGGTGCGCTCGTATTCGTCCCTGGCTGCGCGCGCTTCGTAGAGCCTCTGAATCTCAGGACCTGAGGCAGGACGTGTCCGTATCCCGAAATTCGACAAGGTGCGCATCGTCCACGTGGCGGGTTCCAGGAGATGCAGGGCGGTTTCGACGAGCCGGCTCGCGTACTGGCCACCGGACAGCCCATCCGGCTCCGCATCACCGCCGACGACGTCCCCACATGGCTGGCGATGTCGGAGGAACACAAGCTCGCCCTGCGCGCCTTGTGCCTCCGCTCCATGCTCCTGGTCCCGCTGTGGGCCCGCGGAAGCCCGCTGGGACTTGCACAGTTCGTCCGCCGTCAAACGGCAGACCCCTTCGACGACGAACTGCTTCTGGCCCAGGAGATCGCGTCCAGAGCAGCGGTGAACAGCGACAACGCCCGTCTATACCCAGGAGCGTTCCACCGCACTCACCCTCCAACGCAGTTTGCTGCCGCAGCACGTGCCGACGGAGTCCGCCGTCACAGGCGTCCTTGGGAGCGACGCACGGGTGCGCGTGTCGTGCTGCGGGCGACCCCACCATCCAGCAGATCCTCGGATGCGGTCTCCGTGCGGGCCGGCGGTGCCGGGATCATGCCCGTTGGTCATGTCCGCGCCGCCGTGTGGCCAGGTCAGGCGTGCGCAGTCTTCAGCTGCGGGTAGACCGCGTCGAGAGGAGCACTGAGTGCGGCCTTGAGCTGCACGGACGTCTCATCGGCGAGGACCTCGTATTCGCCGGCCTCGACGGCCTCGAACACGATGCGGACAAGGTCCGCCGGCTGGGTCTTCGAGTCGGTGGCGTGCGCGGCCATCGGTGTGTCGACGTAGCCGACGTGCACGCCGACGACGTGTACGCCTTCAGGGGCGAGTTCCAGGCGCAGCGAGTTCGTCGACGACCAGAGCGCTGCCTTGGTGGCGCTGTAGATGCCGGCGACGGCCCACCAGCTCAGTGCGGAGTGGATGTCGATGATGACCGACTTGGCCTTGGCAGACAGGATCGGTGCGAAGGCGCGGGCGAGGAAGAGCGGGCCGAGGAAGTTGGTCTCGACGTTCCGGCGGATCTCCTCGTCGGTGTGGGTGAGGATGCCCGCGCTGGAGACGGATGCGCCGGCGTTGTTGATCAGCACGGTCACATCCGGTGCGGCCTCGACGGCGGCCTGGATGGAAGCGGGATCGGTGACATCCAGGGGGAGGGGCACGATGCGCTCGTCGTCCCAGGCGAGGGGGTTTCGGGCGGTGGCGTAGACCTTCGCGGCTCCGCGGGCGAGAGCCGCGTGGACGAAGTGGGTGCCGATGCCACCGTTCGCTCCGGTGACGAGGACGACGGCTCCGTTGAGTGAGGGCATGTCCTGCTTCTTCCTGTTGTGTGTTGGGCGCCATTCGGCGCAGTGGGTCTGGTTGGGGTGCGAGCCGCCCGCCCGTGCGGGGCGAGATCGGGTCGGGCGGCTCACGGGCACACGATCAGGCGTGTGCCAGGGGCGGGTAGTCGGTGTATCCGGCCTCG
This sequence comes from Streptomyces sp. NBC_00154, assembly GCF_026342835.1. GTDB lineage: Bacteria > Actinomycetota > Actinomycetes > Streptomycetales > Streptomycetaceae > Streptomyces. The sequence goes on along the minus strand of NZ_JAPEMI010000002.1, from coordinate 933,529 downwards.
CCGCCGCCGTACAGGGTGGCCGGGTCCACCTCGTTCAGCGGTGCGTCGGTGCGCAGGCGCTCGACGATGTCGGGGTTGGCCAGCGCGAACCGGCCCAGCGGGGCGATGTCGGCCAGGCCCGCGTCGATGTCGTCGGCGATCTGCTCGCGGGTGCGCCCCAAGCGCACCACCACCAGGGCGGTCGGCCACACCTCGCGGAAGGAGCGCAGCAGCTCGTCGTCGCCGACATGGTGGACGTGCAGGTAGGCAAGGTTCAGGGGCGCCAGCTCGCCGACCAGGTGCCGATACTGGGCGCGGACGCTGTCGGTGTCGCCCTCGTCGATCCCGCCCAGCGGCACAGCGGGGGACAGGCGGATTCCGACCCGGTCCGCTCCGATTTCCTCGGCCACCGCCCGGGCGACCTCGATAACGAACCGGGACCGATTCTCCAAGGAGCCGCCGTACTCGTCGGTGCGGTGGTTCGCGTTCGGGGAGAGGAACTGGTGCAGCAGGTAGCCGTTCGCGCCGTGGATCTCCACCCCGTCCGCGCCGGCGGCGATCGCCGAGGCCGCGGCGTGCCGGAAGTCGGCAATCGTGGCCTGGATGTCGTGGACGGTCATCTCGCGCGGCGCCGGCGTCTCCTGCAGCCCTGTCGCGGTGAATATGTCGTCGTCGGCGGAGATCGCCGACGGTGCGACCGACTGACGGTGATGCGGGGTGTTGTCGGGGTGGGATATGCGCCCGACGTGCATCAGTTGGATGTACAGCGCCCCACCGCCCGCGTGCACCGCGTCGGCGACCTTGCGCCAGCCCTCGATCTGCTCGGGGGTGTAGATGCCCGGCGTGTTCGGATAGCCCTGACCATCGCCTGAGGGCTGCGTGCCCTCGGTGATAAGCAGCCCGAGGGAGGCGCGCTGACCGTAGTAGGTCGCCGCCAGCGGACCCGGCGTGCCGTCCGCGTTCGCCCGGCTGCGGGTCAGCGGCGCCAGCGCCAGCCGGTGCGGAAGCTCGACGCGGCCGAGCTTGAACGGCTGCCAGAGGGAAGAAGACGTGGTCATGAGGTGCGTGGTCCTTTGCGTCGTTGTGTCGATCGGTTTTCGGTGTCGCTGGTGCGGATCAGGATGGCCGGGCATCGTCGTGGGAAGATGACGGGAGTACATATCTGAACCACATCAGTAGCGACTTCACTCATAACTGAGCGCAGTCAGGAATCATTCCCGAAGGGCGATCCGCATGCCACTCGCTTCCCAGTCGGCCGGCCGGCGCGAGCGGAACAAGCAGCAGAAGCTCGACCGAATCACCGCCGCCGCCCGAGAGCTGTTCGCCGAACGCGGTGTCGACGAGGTCACGACCCAGCAGATCGCCGACAAGGCCGACATCGGCACCGGGACGTTGTTCCTCTATGCCAAGACCAAGGGTGAGCTCCTTCTGCTCGTACAGAACTCCCTCTATGTCGAAGCGCTCGAGCGGGGCCGGGCGGATGCCGAGAGCAGTCCCGAGGTGCTGGATGCGGTGCTGGCGATCGTCCGGCCGATCGTGGAATGCAACCGCACGCAGATCGACAACGGGCGTACCTACCTGCGAGAGATGGTCTTCGGAGACCCCGAGGAGCCCCGCCACCACGAAGCTCTGACCATCACAGCGCAGACCGAGGAGGCCATCGCTGCCGTGCTGCGCCGAGACGAGCGGGTCGGGGAGGGTGCTGCCGCGACGTTGGCGCACATCGTGTCCGCCGTCATGTTCCTCAGCATGGCGGCGAGCGTGAACATCGCCTCGAGCGTCGATGAGATCCTGCAGGAAATCCGGGGGCAGGTCGGCGTCGTACTGCCTCGCTGACGGCACAGGTTCCCCGTCCTCTCGGGTGCACGGCCTGTGGAACGTGACCGCTGCCATGGGGTTCTCCGGTGCGAGGGTTATGAGGCTTCCGTCACGCGCCGCTTGCACGCAGATGAGGCGCTGACAGCTTCGGCGCCCGCCTGATCGCCGGTGAGACCACGGGGCGACCGCGCCCGCTTGGAACCCCCGCTGACTGAACAGGTGGATAGGGCAAACCTCCACCGCATGCGGGCGGCCCCACCGATGAACTTCAGTGCGACACCCCCGGGCGCATACCGCGGAGAACGCGGCCACCCCCTGGAAGTCACGCTGCCGTCGGCCGGGGTGTCGGTTCGCACCGGAGCGGGCTGAGCAGACGATTGGCGGCGCGACCGAGCAGCCTGCCGGCGCGATCGGTGAAAGGTTCCCGGCTGCGTGCACCTCCGCACGCAGGCGCGAGGTGTACGCCATGCCTTGCGGGAGGGTGGACTGGACGGCGCAGCCCGCCGCCGAGTCGAGCAGGGTGGCGAAGATGCCGCCGTGCACGCTGCCGATCGGGTTGTAGTGCTCCTCACCCGGCGTCAGCGAGAAGTCCGCCTTGCCGGGCTCCACCTCGTCCACGGCGAAGTCGATGGCGTAGTTGATGGGCGGCCCCGGCAGTTGCCCCGCCTGCACCTCGCGCAGGAAGTCGATACCGGCCATGCGTCCGGCGGCTTCCGCCAGGATCGCGGGATCTTCCCATTGATACGTACGTGTTCGTCCCACGACCGGGTGCCTCCATCTGACTTTTACGAGTGAAGCTAGCTTCTGGCTCACCTGGCTGTTCAATAACGAAGTCAGGGCCTTACGATGACTGGATGGAGTGGCTTGAGACGAGCACGGAGAACTGCCCCGTCCAGCGCACGCTCGACGTGGTGCAACAAATGGACGCTGCCGATCCTGCGTGACGCCGTCAACGGAGTCCGCCGCTTCGACGACTTCCACCGCCACATCGGCCTGTCGGAGACCGTCCTCAGCGACCGCCTCCGCAAGCTGACCTCGGCCGGCATCCTGAAGACCGTCCCCTACCAGGAGCCCGGCAGCCGCTCCCGCAACGAATACCGCCTGACCCGCAAGGGCTGGGACCTATGGCCCGTCCTCATGGCGCTGAGCCAGTGGGGCGAGACGTACACCCTCGGCCCCGAGGGCCCCGTGCTGGATGTCCGCCACACCGAGTGCGACGCCCCGGTCCGCGTCGTCGTCGAGTGCTCCGCGGAGCACTCCGCCCTCACCCCTGGGGAAGTCACCGCCCGGCTGGGACCTGGTGCTCGTCTTCGGTCGTGAGCCATCGGCCTCGTAGCCGCGGGCCAGACGGCGGTGGAACATCAGCTCTTCGGTCGCCAGGAACGACAGGTGCTCGCCCCCGACGATGACGTGTCGCAATCGTCGATCCGCATGAACCGCTCAAGCCCGATGTCCACCTCCGCCACCGCATCGATGAATGCACCGAATGCACTCCACGGTGGGGCCCCGCGCACGGCCAGGAGTTCACGGCGCAGCAACTCACGTGTGCCGATGGCCGGTTCGGACATGAACCGATCCCGCACGATGACTATACATTTCATATAGTCCTTGCTAGCGTCCGCTTCATTACGAAGGCGTCGCTGGGCGGTCAACGTGTGCTCACAACGGGAGCGGCGCGCCGACGATGATCGCGAAGTCCCGCCCCTCGGACCCGAATTCGGACTCGCCGCACTGAACGTGGACGCGGACAAAAACCCCATGACTGAAGACGAGGCATCCGCATGACTGAATACGAACTCGCCGACAAGGTCGTACTCATCACCGGCGGCACCGGCGGGCTCGGCAGCGCGACGGCTCGGGCTCTCCTCGCCCGCGGCGCACGGGTCGGCATCGTGGATCTGCATCCGAACACGCCGGAGATCGCAGCACGCATCTCACCGTCCGGCGTCGTCGGCTTCACTGCAGACGTCTGTGACCGCGACACGCTCAACGATGCCGTAGCCCAGCTATGTGAGCGGTTCGGGCGGATCGACGTCGTGATCGCGAACGCCGGCATCATGGGACATGGCTCCACACTTCGCACCATGCCCGCACCCGCGATCGACAAAGTGCTGGCCGTGAACGTCAACGGTGCTATCAACACCGTGAACGCGGCGATGAAGCAGATCGTCGCCAACCAGGGGCAGGTCGTACTGATCAGTTCGGTATTCGCCTTCCTCAATGGCATGGGGGCGATTCCCTACGCCCGAGCAAGGCCGCGGTTGAGCAGCTCGGACGCGGACTCCGAGTGGAACTCGCCCAGCACGGCGCTTCTGCCACCACCGCCTACTTCTCGCTGATCCAGACGGACATGATCAGAAACGGCGTCGACGAGGACCCGACGATCGGCAACCTCCTGTCCAGGACAACGCCGCGACCGCTGCGCAAGCGCCTTGAACCGGACCAGGCTGCCCATGCCATCGTGCATGCCATCGAGCACCGTTCACCCCGCATGTTCCGGCCGGCTCGCTGGACACCGCTGTCCGTCTTGCGAGGGGTGATCAACCCGGCAATCGACGCGCGTCTGGCACGTGATCTCAAAGTACGCGCGCTGCTCGGCAAGCTCGAAGGACGTTGAGTCCGGTAGCAGCGGTCGTACGAGGGCCAGGCCGAATGGAACGCCCTGGCCCTCGCGTTGGCCCGTCAGAACGTGTCAGTAGAGTGGAACACATGGGAGCGGTACGCAGATACGGGCAGGCCTGCCCACTCGCCACGGCGATGGACGTGCTGGGCGAGCGCTGGACCGTACTCATACTCCGCGAGCTGTTGCTGGGCCCGAAACGGTTCACCGAGATCCTCGGCCGCATGCCGTCGATCGGACCGAATCGCCTCACCGACCGGCTTCGCACTCTGCACGCGATCGGCGTCGTCTCCAAGGCCGAGCCGACGCCGGAGTACACCCTGACCGAGTTCGGCGAAGGGCTGAGAACCCCGATCATCGGACTCGGACTGTGGGGCCTGGGCCTGATGAGCAACGGTGTCGATCCGTCGACTGCTCGGACGGACATGGTGGCGCTGTGCATGACCGTGGCGATCGCCCCCGGCCGGCTGGCCGGCCTTGCTCTTGAGTGCGACGTCGATGCCGGCGAACGGTTCTCCATGACCGTCGGCGACGGTGCGCTCCAGGTCCGGTCCGCACCGTCACCCGCAGCGTCGCCCACCACTGTGGCCTGCGACGCAGGAACGTTCATCGCGCTGTCGCTCGGGAATGAGAAGCCGTCCGCCGCCACCGAGTCCGGCCGCCTTGCGGTGGACGGCGACGCCGAGGCCGTCAATCACCTCTTCACGGCCTTCGCCGAGGCGGCCCGACGGCTCACCACTGACCGGTCGGCCTGATCAGGCATCGGAGAGCAAGCTGGTGCTGCCCGCGGCGATCGTAAGGTCGTCGCGGGCAGCACCAGCGGGCCTGAGCGGGCCTCAGGCCCCGCGCTTGCGACGGAAGGACGTCCTGCCGTTGCGCCGCACCATCGAGACAGTGGTGGCCAGACGCCCGCGGCGCAGGTCGGGATCAAGTCCGGCGCCCAGTCGGTGCAGCTGGTCGGCATGCCAGCTGAGGTCGAGCACGCCGTCGAGTGCCTTGATGTCGGCGACCTTGCCGAGCACGCGGCGCATCCCGTAGCGCATCTGGTGTGCGACGACTGCCTCGGCGCGCCCCGTGAGGATCACATCCGCGGCATCGGGCGTCGTGGCGGTGGGCCGCCCGATGCCGACGACGTCGCACTCTCCGGCGGCGACAGCCTCCGCCATTCCGTCGCGGGAGCGGAAGCCACCCGTGACCGCGATCGGGATGTCGCCCACCAGGCCGCGCACCGTGCGGGCGTACTCCAGGAAATAGGCCTCACGGGCGCGCGTCGACGCCGCTGCGGAACCCGCCATCGCCGGCGACTCGTAGTTGCCGCCGCTGACCTCGATCATGTCGAGTCCTTCCCGCGCCAGGGCCGCGACGACTGAGCGGGACTCCTCCTCGGTGAAGCCACCGCGCTGGAAGTCGGCCGAGTTGAGCTTGACGGCGACGGCAAAGCCCGGTGACACCCGTGACCGTATGCGGCGCACGACCTCGAGGACGAAGCGCATCCGCCGCTCGGGGTCGCCGCCCCACTCGTCGTCGCGCCGGTTCGACAGCGGGGAGAGGAACTGGTTGACCAGGTATCCGTGAGCTCCGTGCACCTGCACCCCGGCGAAGCCGGCCGTCTCGCACACCGCGGCCGCGGTCGCGAACCGCTCGATGATGTCCTCGATCTGCGCGGACGTCAGCTCGCGGGGCTTGGCGGCGCCGGGCAGGTTGAGCGGGATCGGGCTGGGCGCAACCGGCGTGTGCCCGAGTGCGAGCACGTTGGACTGGCGGCCCGGATGGTTGAGCTGCACCCAGGTCGGGATGCCGGCGTCCTTGGTCGTCGCGGCCCATCGCGTGAGCGCGGCAAGGTCGCGGTCGTCCTCGATGACGACGTTGCCCGGCTCGCCGAGTTGGGTGCGGTCGACCATGACGTTGCCGGTGATGATCAGTCCGTACCCGCCCCTGCTCCAGGTCCGATAGAGCTGTTCGAGGCGGTGGTCCGGGGCGTTGCGCTTGTCGGCGAGCGCCTCGCTCAACACGGACTTCATGATCCGGTTCGGCAGCACCTGGCCGTTGGGCAGGGTCAGGGGGTCGTGCAGGGTGGGCATGTGCGGATCTCCTTCGGTCGGGGGGAGTGCGTGGGCAGGGGTGTGCAGGTGCCCTTGAGCGGTCGGGCATCGGCCGGCTCGATCCGCGGCCTCGACCGAGTTGCCCGACCGCCGATGAGCGCCGGCTCTGTTCAGCGGGGCCGGTCAGGCAAGTTGGCGCTTGAGGATCTTGCCGGTGGAGGTCAAGGGCAGTTCGTCGACGAACTGGACGATGCGCGGGTACTTGTACGCGGCGAGCCGCTCCTTCGCCCAGGCGGCGAGCTCGTCCTCGGTCGTGCCGCTCCCGGCCTTCTTCACCACGACGGCCTTGATCTCCTCGCCGTGGGATTGGTGCGGTACGCCGATGACGGCGACCAGCGAGACGGCGGGGTGCTCCATGAGCACCTCCTCGAGCTCGCGCGGGTAGACGTTGAAGCCGCCGCGGATGATCATGTCCTTGGACCGGTCGACGATGTAGTAGAAGCCGTCCTCGTCCTTGCGGGCGAGGTCGCCGGAGCGGAACCAGCCCTCCCTGATCGCCTCGGCCGTCGCCTCGGGCCTTTTGTAGTAGCCCTTCATGACGTTGTGTCCCTTGATCGCGATCTCCCCGATCTCGTCGGGGCCGCCCGTGACCTCGGACCAGTCGTCGCGGATGAGCTTCATCTCCACGCCCCGGATCGGCACCCCGATCGACCCGACGCGGGGTTTTTCGCCGAACCGGGAGAAGGACGCGATCGGGGAGGTCTCGGACAGTCCGTATCCGTCGAGGATCGTGACTCCGAAGCGTTCCTCGAACTGCTTGTGGATCTCGGCGGGCAGGGCTGAGCCACCGGCCCCTGCCACGCGAAGGTTGGCTGCCAGGCGGGCGACGTCGACCGTCTCGTCGAGTGCCGCGAGAAGACCCCAGTACATCGTCGGGACCCCGGCGAAGAACGTCACGTCGTGGGTGAGCATGAGACGCAGGGCGGCCTGCGCCTCGAACCTCGGCTGCATCACGATCGTGCCGCCGAAGGCGAAGGCGCCGTTCTGGATGACGGTCTGGCCGAAGGCATGGAACAGCGGCAGCACACACAGGTAGGTGTCGGGGCGCTCTGGATCGGCCGCGAACAGATCGATGCCGATGAGCGCGTTCTCGTACACGTTGCGGTGCCGCAGCTCCGCGCCCTTGGGGTGACCGGTCGTGCCGGACGTGTAGAGGACCACCGCGGTGTCGTCGTCGTCGCGTTCGACCGTCCGGAACGTCACGGGCTGCTCGGCTACGACCGAGGCGTACGACTCCGGCGTCTCGCCCCCGGACCATGGGGCGCCGCCCTCGATCAGGAAGAACTCGGTGCAGCCCGCGCTCGCCTGGAACCCCTCCCACGCGGCCTCCCCGACCGGCAGCTCCGGCGTGCCCTCGAAGGCGAAGTACGCCTTCGCATCGGAGTCGGTGAGGTGGTGGGCGACCTCGCGGGCCTTCAACAGCACGTTCAGCGGCACGACCGCGGCACCCGCCTTGAGGATGCCGAAGTAGATGCTGGAGAAGTGGGGCAGGTTGGGGCAGGACACGGCGACCTTGTCACCCGGCTGGATCCCGCGCGAGACGAGCAGGTTCGCGACACGGTTGGCAGCGGAGTCGAGGGCGTCGTACCTGATCCGGTCGTCACCGAAGATGATCGCGGTGCGCTCCGGGTATCGGGACGCGGAATCCGTCAGCAGTCGTGACACGTTGCGGCTCGGGCTGAGCATCATTGCTCTCCTGGTTCTCGGGGTGTGTGCGGCCGGTCTAGGCGAACGCCGGAGGCGGCACGAAGCCCTCCACTTCGCGACCCAGCAGAGCGGCGAACTCGATGGTGGTGAGATCACCTCCGCTCGGGCCCATGGCCTGCAGCCCGATGGGCAGTCCGCTCCTGCCCTTGCGCACCGGGATGGTCGTCGCCGGACCGCCGGAGACGTTGGCAACGGCGTTCCACTTGATCTGGTCCCAGTAAGGACGTCGCACACCGTCGACTTCGTAGGGCCGCCCGAACCGGTCGATCAGTTTGTTGTGGTGGGCGGGGGCGGCCGTCGGGGTGACTGGCATGAGCACGATGTCGAAGTCTTTGAAGAACTCGAACCATCGCTGCCGGATCTCGTTGCGCACCGTGTGGGCCTTCAGCCAGTGGTAGTGGGACTGGAATGTTCCGAGCAGGGCGGGACCGGCGTCGCCGCGCGGGTGCTGGAGGAGCCGAGCCAGCAGCGCGGCGTTGGGGGCAGGGGTGAGGCCCGAGCGGTCGTAGGACAGCGCGCCGAAGAGCAGGGGCAGGAAGGTCTTCCGGTGATTCGTCGCGATGTCGACGGGGAGGCTCGCGGGCCGGATCGTGACTTTCGCGCCGGCCGCCCGCAGCGCAGTGACCGCGTCGTCCACGGCTGCGGCGACGTCGCTGTCGACCGGACACGAGGGATCCTCGCCCCAGACGGCGACCCGGAAGTCCGATAGCTTGGTCGAACGCGGCGGTGCGAGCGTGTAGCTGAAGCCGGCGTCGTGGTCGGCCGTCCCAGCCGTTGCCCGGAGGATCGGAACGAGGTCGCGTGCGTCGCGGACCTGCGCGCCGCCGCAGGCCATGTCGGCGTCCGTCCACCAGCCCACACCCGGGCCGTAGGGGACATGCCCGCTGAGGGGGATCGACCGCCAGGTCGACTTGTGCCCGTACAGGCCGTTGAAGTGGGCGGGGATCCTGGTCGACCCGCCGATCTCCGAGCCGAAGTCGAACGCCGCGAGGCCCGCGGCGGTGGCGACGGCGCCGCCTCCGGCGGACCCGCCGGAGGTGCGGGTCGTGTCCCAGGGATTCGATGAGGGACCGAACACCGCGTTGTCGGCCTGGACGTCCTGGTTGCCCGGCGGCATGTTGCTCTTCCCCATGATCACGGCACCGGCCGAACGCAATCGCCTGACCGCCTCGGCGTCCTGGTCAGGCACGTGGTCCTTCAGGTCCACGCGCCCGCCGACGGTGCGCATCCCGGCTGTCTCGAAGCTGTCCTTGACCGTGATCGGCACACCGTGCAGCGGACCGAGGTCCTGCCCCGCCGCCCGCGCGGCGTCCGCTTCCGCGGCCTCGCGGCGGGCACGTTCGGGATCGAGTGTCACCACCGCGTTCAGCACGGGGTTGTGGGTGGCGATTCGCTCGAGGTAGAGCTCGACGAGCTCCCGACTCGAGATCTCACCCGCGGCCAGCGCGCGTGACTGATCCACGGCGGACTGGAAGGGAACGTCACTCACGGCATGCCTCATCTCTGACAGTGGCAGATCAGTTGCGAATTATCTGTCACTCATAATATTACGTGCGTCAGACCATAGATTAGGATGGGGTGCGGGGCAATGGCCCCGTGGAGCGAATGGAGGAAGCCCGTGGCGCGCTACGCCAAGGAGCACAAGCAGGTGACGCGGCAACGGATCATCGAGAAGGCCGGCCACCGGTTCAAGCAGGACGGCATCGACGGCTCGGGCATCTCCACGCTGATGTCGGATGCCGGGCTCACCAACGGAGCCTTCTATGCCCACTTCGAGTCCAAGGACGACCTCGTCGCCCATGTCGTGGCCGACGAACTGCGCACGCAGGTCGCACAGTACGGCACTCTGCGGCCCGGCCGCCCGGGACTCGAGGACCTCGTTCGCGACTATCTGTCGCCCGAGCACCGGGACCACCCCGCCGTCGGATGCCCCTCCGCCGCCCTGCTCGACGAGATCGGCCGCTGCGGGGACGGGACCAAGCAGGCCTACACCGACGGCGCGCGGGAGATCGTGGAAGAGATCGCCGCCCGCCTGACACCCGAGGATCCGCAGTCCGCTCGCGGTAGGGCCATCGGGCTCTACACCATGATGGTGGGGACGTTGCAACTGTCCCGCGCCCTCTCCGACCGGAAGTTCGCCGACGAGATCCTCGAGCAGGGAATTGCGAACGCCCTCACCTTCATGCGCTGAGGGGGACGGTCAAATCCGCGGCAGGGTCGCAGCCTGCCTCCGGCGCGCCATGCGTGAGGACGTCGAGCCCGAACGCGACGACGGTCCCGTGGGCCCCGAACGGGACGACTCACGGCCGTCCACGCAGTCGCCGGGAGGCTTCCCCCCTCGCCTCTTGCCGACCAACCGGGAGGCAGGTGTGGCTGAGGGCAACGACCGCAAGGCCTGGGAGTTGTCCGATGCGAAGGACGCCGCCAGCAGAACCACAATCGTCGCGGACGGCGGCTACCCGGACATCGGCCTGCCCATCGCGCACCGTCGCGAGCGCAGCCAGGCCGACCTGCCGACTTGGCGGGAGGAACACAACCGCCCACACCCAAAGGCCCGCTCCCGCGTCGAGCACGTCTTCGCCCGGCTGACGGGCTGGAAGATCCTCCGAGGCTCCCGCCGCCTCAATGACGGGGCGTCCACCACACCAAGCTCGGCATCGCCATCCTGCACGACGACCTCCTCGCTATCGCCGGGTGACCAACAAGCAAGCAGGTCAGCAACTCCGAACAGGTGGCTCGAGCCGCTCACCCAAAGGGCGTCACGGCTCTGAGGCAGCGTCCTCGACTCAAGCGACGACCGCACTCCGCGCCTACTGCCGTTCGAGGAACTCGAGAGCCGTCTCCACGAACTGCCGGTGGAACTGGAAGATGCCGCCGTGGCCCGCGTCAGGGTAGATCACCAACTCGCCGTTCGGCAGACGCCGAGCCAGGTCGGCCGAGTTCCTCGACGGCACCATCCTGTCGCTCTCGCCGTTTGCAACGAGCACGGGCTGGTGTATGACGGAGAGATCCTGGGGCTGCTCCAGCCCCCAGCGGCGAATGGCCTTGAGCTGGGCGCCGTACGACGTGAGGGAGATCGCATTGTCCCGGTCGTGGGTGCGCTCCTTCAGGCGGGCCAGGAACTCCTTCCCGGCCCGACGCCCGTTGGCGGTGCGGGTGAAGAAGAGGAACTGCTTCGGGTCCTGAAGGGTGAGCAGCCCTCGGACGGTGTCGAGATGAGACAGCCGAGTCACGTTCTTGATGCCCTCGCCGCCCGCGGGACCGGTACCCGTGAGGATCAGCTTGCGGACGAGTTGCGGTTCGGTCTGCGCGATCACCTGGGCGACCATGCCGCCCATCGAGAAGCCATGGAGATCGACGTACTCGAGCCCGAGCGCCCGGATGAAGGTGACGGCATCCTTCGCCATCGCCTGGACGGTGCGCGGCGTCGAACCGGTGGAAGCGCCGACACCCCTGTTGTCGAACGTGATGACCCGGCGCTTGGCGGCGATGCCGTCGACGACCCAGGGGTCCCAGTTGTCGAGGACCGCGGCGAGGTGGGTGAGAAAGACCACCGGGACGCCGGACCGGGGCCCGAGCTCGCGATAGGCGAAGGCCACTCCCCCGGCGGTGATGGTTCGGGTCGGCGCGTTCTTGTACGACGTCACCACGTTGCCTCGTACTTCTTGTGAGTCACTCACGGTCGTGCCCTTCGGCGTGGGGTTTCTGCGAGCGCGCGCCGACCCTCCTTCATGGAAGGGACGGCGCAGAGCAGTCACCTGCGGCTGCAGTCTGCGGAGTCGACGGTCAAAGGCCGTGGGCGTCGGAACCCTGAGCGGTCGAGCCCCGCAGCATCGCATCAATGATTAAAGTATGTCCGTAATTCTATGTGCCCGCAAGTCGGCGAGCCGAACGAGATGACGTCATCGTCGGAATCGCGAATCGGCCCTACCGGCGGTCTCGACTCTTCACGTTGCAGAGCAGGTGTTCATGCCTCGGCGGTGGTGGGCCGGACCTGGACGCCGTCGGCGATCGCCGACGGCGTCCAGCGCACTGGGGGCGTAGCCCTGTCTTCCTCCTGGATCTCGGTGCTGAGTTCGGAATCGCCCCGACCCTGCTCACCGGCTACACCTGGGTCCAAATCGGGGAGCGCCCCATAGCGCGCCATCAGAACAGGGAAGGCCGGCGCATCAACGTCTTGGGCGCACTGCGCCAGAACGGATCCGGACCGAACCGGTGTGGACATCACGACCGGGGACCATCGGAGCGGGGACAATGCTGGAGCTCATGCACGCTCCTTGCCCGCTTGCCCAGCAGGGCCACGACCGCGGCTTGCCCACCGCCAGTGACAGCGCGTGCGGCCATGCATGATCGTGCTGGACAGCGCCTCAGTGCACGTCACCCCCCGTTCAACGACCCTCGGGGCCGGCCACACTCGGGGGGAGCTGCTCCTGCCTGCCCACGGCCCTGGGCCGAATCGGATCGAGCGGTTGTGGAGGTCGGCGAAGTACCAGGACATGCCGGTGCGTGCCCATGCCACGGCAGACGAGTTCAAGGCAAGGCCGCCATCGATGAGGCAACGGCCCGACGTGGGATGGACTACGGCGGCCCCCACCGGACTTGCTGAAGCGCACTTGGTCGCTGCGAGACCCGCGGACATGGGAGTCGACGCGGGCGAAGGGTACGTGGGTGAGCCGCCTGGGGGGCCGCACTCCGACGTACCGGACGGCGAAGAATGAGGCCGTGGCGGGGCCAACCCGTCGTGCGCGCCATGGGCGATGGGGACGGGACCCTTGATGATCTCCCCGTGCGATGCCGCCGACGACGATGCAGCGGATCACCAACGCGGCCGGCCGCCGGTTCAGGGAGCCGGCGCCGACGGCTCGGCGCTCATGGCGTACGCGGGCCCAGCAGAACAGCCAGTTGAGCATGGACCATCTCCGCGAGGTCACATCCCCGGGACGCACCGACTGCCAGCCGGGTCTTGGTGGTGACGTTCGGCAATCGTGCAGGCGCCGCCTCACACAGCTGTGAGGCGGCGCCTGCACGATGGGCCTGCGGCCGCCGCCCCTGCATCGTTCGGGGTCAGCGGTGGGGTCGGCGTGGTCAGGCAGCGAGGAAGTCGGCCACCTGCTTGGTGAAGGCCTTGGCGTACTGGAAGAGGAAGGCGTGGCCGGCGCCGGTGTAGAGCACGAGGGTGGCGTTGTCGAGGTGCTGGACCGCGACGTAGGAGGCGTGGGCGGGGATCATCACGTCGTTCAGGCCGTTCGCGTAGAGGACGGGAGCTTTGATGGCCTCCAGTTCCGCCCGCACCTGGTCGAAGGGGACCGCCAGGAGAGCGCCCACTGCGGTGAGCATGCCCTGCGCCGCCACCTCGGAGATCGCGGGGCCGCCCTCGGCGAGCCGGGTCGAGATGTGGTCAAAGTGCTCGAGCCCAGCGGCGCGGGCCGCCTCCGTCTCGGGGTAGAACAGGTACAGGATGTCATCCCGGTCGGCATCGGGCTTGTTCATGATGCCCAGGACCTTCTCGCTGAAGTCCGGAGCACCGGGCACCCAGCCGGCCGGGCCGCTGCCCGCCACGATGAGCTTGCGCACCAGCTCGGGGCGTCGCAGGGCCACACGCTGGGCCACGATGCCGCCCAGGGACCAGCCGAGCAGGTCGGCCTGCGTGAGGCCGAGTGTATCGATGAACTCGATGGCTCCCTCGGCGAATCCTTCGAGGGAGTCGCGCGGCTCGCCGTCGGTGTAGCCGACGCCGACGTTGTCGAACACGATCACGTCGTGGTCGGCGGCCAGGTAGTCCAGGAACTCCGGGTCCCACCAGTCGATGGTCCCGCGGAAGCGGTTCAGCAGGACCAGCGGGACGCCGCCCTGCGGACCCATCCGCCGGTAGGTGAACGTCGCGGAGGGACCTTCGACGGTGAGGCCCTCGGCCTTGTCTGCCAGATACGTGCTCATGATGTCCTTCTCTTGTTGGTGGGTGTGCGTGACATCTCACGGGTCTGCTCGCGCAGCACACCGAAGACGTGCTGGGACTGCGGAACGGAGTTCTCTTCGCCGGCGCCCGATGTGCTGAGCCGGCGGTGTCGGCCAGGTCGTGCACCTGAGCTACTCGATCACCTGCTCGACCACGTTGCCGACCTGCGCGCCACCGGTTGCATCGAGCTCGATGAAGATCAGCCGCCACAGCGGGCGACGCCATGTCTTCCGACTCGTTCCGATCACCTCGGGATCCGCCTCGCCAGCGCGAGAGCCGCACCTTCCGGCGTGAGCAATTGAATTATGCTCGTAATGTTATGCACGGAGACGGCGGGGCGCAAGTGGTTGGCCCTTGCGGCCGGCGGCAGCCCGCGGCGCACTACGGAGTGAGCCCAAGCCGGCAACGAGACGGCCCACCACGAGGGGCTGCCCGGCACGGGACCTCGCCGTCGACCGAGCGGTCGCCGGCGCCCTGAAATCATTAAATTATGGTCGCAATACAATACAACAAGGGAGCCGGTCGAGGACCAGCGGCTCCTCCGGCGAACGAAGGAGCGTGCGGTGCGATACGGGAAAGAGCACAAGCAGGCGACCAGGCAGCGGATCATCGAGGCGGCCGGGCGCCGGTTCAAGCGGGACGGCATCGACAGCTCGGGCATCTCGACACTCATGAAGGACGCGGGGCTGACCCACGGCGCCTTCTACGCCCACTTCACATCAAAGGACGACCTCGTGGCCTCCGCAGTCGCCGACCAACTGCACGCACAGAACGCGAACATCGTCGCGCAGGCGGCACCCGGCCGTGCCGGGCTTGAGCAGATCGTGCGGTGGTACCTGTCCGCCCAGCACCGCAACAGCTCCGACGACGGCTGCCCCTCTGCCGCCCTGCTCGACGAAATCGGGCGCTGCGCAGACCCGACCAAGCAGGCGTACACCGACGGCGTGCTGGTTGTCATCGACGGCATCGCCGCCCGTCTGGCACCCGACGATCCGCTCTCGGTCCGCACCAAGACGCTCAGCGCCTACGCCATGATGGCCGGGACGCTGCAGCTCTCCCGAGCCCTCGCCGACGGGCAACTCGCCGATGAACTCCTCGAGCAGGGCATCCGCAACGCCCTCGCACTACTGGGCGTCGAGCATGAGCACGCCAGGACCTCGAAGTGACGTACCCGCAGAACACACTTGTCCGCACCACGGGCCGCCCGCTTACACCTGGGCGGCACACCACTTGGCCCCACACCGCGTCAACTCCTCGCCGCAGAAGCAGAATGCGCGAGGCTTCGAGGGTGGCAGCTCGGCCGACGACTGGGCCTCGCTGACCAGTCCCGCGCCCGCCACGGGTACAGCGCCCCCGAGAGGACCGGGCCCTACTTGCGATCCGTCGACCTACCACTTAGAATTACGCCCGTAATTCAATGAGCCTTGGACCTCGCCCGCCAGGCGGGCGAGGTCGGCATCCACGACACGAGACAGGGCAACCCCGGAAGGTTCTACCGACCGAGGTAAACGTCGGGGCACTACACCCGGCACGCCTCACACGCGCTCACCACCGAGGGCACTCACTCCTCCGCCGACAGCCAGGGCCAAGAGCCCCGCCCCCCATAAAACCCATTACACAAAAACCCGCATACCGTCACGAAACACTGACCACTCCCCGGGGAAGCCCGGGATGAACAGCACCCCCGTCCGCTGCGGACGAGATATGGAGCCGACGATGAGAGCCTTCACGGTAGAGCGCTACGGCGACAAGGCCGGCGTGCGTGTCGGCGACGTGCCGGACCCGGAGGTGGGCGCGGACGACGTGCTGGTCCGGATCCAGGCCGCGGGCATCAACCCGCTCGACGGGATGATCCGGAACGGGAAGATGAAGGCGATCCTGCCGTACCGGGTCCCATTCGTCCTGGGCAACGACCTGGCCGGAGTGGTGGTCGAAGTGGGTGCGGCCGTTACGCGGTTCGCGGTGGGCGACGAGGTCTTCGCGCGGCCCGACAAGGACCGGATCGGCACGTTCGCCGAACTCATCGCGGTGCACCAGGACGACGTGGCGATCAAGCCGGCCACGCTGACCATGGAGGAGGCAGCGTCCCTTCCCCTGGTCGCCCTGACCTCGTGGCAGGTGCTGGTCGAGCGGGCGCACATCCAGCCGGGTCAGAAGGTCCTCATCCACGCGGGTTCCGGCGGCCTGGGCACCATCGCCATCCAGCTGGCGAAGCAGCTGGGTGCGTACGTGGCGACCACCACGAGCACGGCCAACGTCGACCTGGTGAAGCGTCTGGGCGCGGACGTCGTCGTCGACTACAAGAAGCAGGCGTTCGAGACGGTGCTGCACGACTACGACGTCGTCCTGGACTCGCTCGGCGGCGAGACGCTCAAGAAGTCCCTGGACGTGCTCAAGCCCGGCGGGAAGGTCATCAGTGTCGCGGGCCCTCCCGACGCCGCTGTCGCCAGGGAGCTGGGGGCGAATCCGATCATCCGGCTGGTGATGTCCGCGCTGAGTTTCCGGATCCGACGAGGCGCCCGGCGCCGCAACGTGACGTACTCGTTCCTGTTCATGAAGGCCAGCGGGGACCAGCTGCGCGAGCTCACCCCCCTCATCGAGGCCGGCAAGATCCGACCCGTCGTCGACACCGTGTTCCCGTTCGAGTCGGCCCGAGAAGCGCTGGAGTACGTCGAAGCAGGGCGTGCGAAGGCCGGCAAGGTCGTCGTCAAGATGGCGTGAGGGAACAGTCCTGCCGGGCCATCAAGGTCCTCCACGAGCGCTGGATCGACACCGCCGGCGGCAACGAGAAGTGCCCTGAAACCCGCCATAGAAGGACCTGGACATGAACACACCGCGGAATTCCCCATCCGCTTCGACGTCGTCGTACAAGAACGCGCCGGCCCGCTCCGTGTCCGTTCGCGGCGAGGACTTCGCCTACAGGGTGATCGAAAAATTCGAACCGGTCCGGCGCCCGGTAGGACAGAGTGTGGCCGTGACTCCTCCCCGCCCTGAAGGGACGGTGCTTCTCGCTATGCCGTGTGGGCGTTGCGACGGACCAGCCCGGCCCGTAGAACATTGAGTGCTCCCACTGTGTCGGCGTGCGCCGTGTGTCCGCACGACTGGCAGAGGAAGGTCTCCTGTGTGGGCCGGTTCTCCTTGGAGACGTGCCCGCATTCGGGGCAGGTCCGGGAGGTGTTGCGGGGGTCCACGGCGATCACTTCCCGTCCGGCGCTTTCAGCCTTGGCGTACAGGATCGTCAGGAACACCCCCCATCCGGCGTCGGCAATGCTGCGGTTGAGTCCAGCCTTCGCCGCTGCCCCATTGGGCAGGAATGCGCCCGCCTGCTCGGGGTCGGGCTTCGGTGCGGGGGCCCTGCTCATGTTGCGGATCTCGAGGTCTTCGTGCGCGATGACATCGTGCGCCCGGACCAGGTCGAGCGCGGTCTTGTGCGCGTGGTCGAGCCGCTGGCGACGGACCTTGCCGTGCCACCGGGCGACCTGGTCCACTGCGCGCTGGTGGTTCCTGGTGCGGTCCTTGGCCTTGCGGCGCGGGAACCTGGACAGGGCCTGCTGTGCGGCTTCGAGTTTCGCAGCAGCGCGGTGGCCGTGGCGCGGGTTGGAGACGAACTCGCCGCCCGAGTCGGCAAGGAAGTTGGCTATGCCCAGGTCGATACCGACCACGCTGCCGGTCGTCGGGAGCGGTTCGGCCTGCTCCTGTTCGGCGGTCAGCACGACGAACCACTTGCGGCCCTCACGCTTGACCGAGACGGTCTTGACCCTGCCGACCACCGCACGGTGCTGGTTAACCCTGACATGCCCGACCCCTTGCAGCCGCACGCGGGTGACAGGGTCGTGCGGGGTGGAGTCCCACCGGCAGCCGTCCCCGTCCTTCGGGAACTCCACCGTGCCGAACCAGCTCACCGAACGAAAGCGCGGATAGCCGGGCGTCTGACCGGACTTGATCCGGCGGAAGAACGCGGCGAACGCTTTGTCCAGCCGGCGCAGCGTCGCCTGCTGCGAGGAGAACGACCAGCGCCCCTGACGCTCAGGATCGAACGCCCTAATGTCCTTCAACTGCCCGGACTGCATCCCGTACCGGACGGTGGTCCTCGATACATGCCGGTAGGCATCCCGTCGCTCCTGTAACGCCCCGTTGTAGAGCGAGCAGTGATCCCGCAGCATCTCGCCAAGCACGATCTGCTGGCCCGTGGTGGGCCGCATCAGGAACTTGTACGCACGAATCATCCAGCCCACCCCCCCTTTTGGGTCAGTCCGGTCAACATAGCTGGCGCCACTGACAACGCAGAGAACTCCGGCGCTCCACGCCTCCGGGCCAGGGATCGCATTCCCGCCCGGCCTGAAGGCTGGGATTCCCCGCGAAGATCAGGGATGGAATTCCTCTGCTACCACCGTGACCGGACCGGCTCCTTGGCGTTGCGCGACGAGCTGTGAAGCGCACTGGTCCTACATGGACACGTTCCAGAAGGAGATGATCGCTCGCGGCCCCACACTCACCGATGACCGTGAGACACCCACCGGCAGCGTGCACATCGTCGACTTGCCGGATCTCGCCGCCGCCCGCGCGTTCGCCTTCGACGAGCCCGGGTACCAGGCCGGCGTGTACCGGGACGTGATGCTACGCCGATGGCGCAACATGCTGGGGCGCACTATGTGGGAGTTTCCCGGCGGCCGGCAGGGTGGCAACCAGTACCTGGTGATGGGCCTCGGTACGGGGCCGGGCGCCGACCTGGGCGTGCCGCGCGACCGGGACGAACTGATCGCGTTCGGGCCGCTGTTGTCCGACGACGGCGGCACCTGGCTCGGGACGGCGGCCCTGCTCCGGGCGCCGGACCCGGAGACGGCTCGCGGCGTCCTCATCTCGGACGTGTATGCCCATATCGAGGTCCACAACTGGCAGTTAGGCGGGAGGCCGTCGTGAGTGACTAGCGGCGGCTCTCCGCCTCCGCGTCCAGGGCCCGCTCCGGCACCGTGACGCCCGCCCCCGTGGGTGCCCAAAGGGTCGCCGCGGAGAGCAGGGTCACGGCCGCCGCGCCCATGAGCATGGGTACGTTGCCGAGCCAGGCGGCCAGCGCGCCCCCCGCAAGGGCTCCGACCGGCACCGTCGTGAGCAGCACCGCCTGCACGAGTCCCGCGACGCGGCCCTGCATGCCGTCAGGGGTGACCAGTTGCTGCGTGGTCGTCATGGAGATCATCCACACGGTGCCGGAGAGGCCGTAGCAGACCTGGTACGCGAACAGCACGGGGAAGGCGAGGCCCAGCGACGCGGCCGGGATCAGGAACACGGCAGCGCCTGCCGCGAGTCCGAAGATCTGCGTGGCCCGCCACAGCCCCGAGGTCCTGGCGAAGCGTCCGGCGAGCAGGGCGCCCGCCAGGGTGGCCGCGCTGTAGGCCGCGTACGTCGTGCCCAACTGCCAGGCCGGCAGGGCAAGATTGCGGGTCGCGTAGAAGACGTAGAGGGCGGCCGCCGCACCGCTGCCGAGGTTGAGTCCAGCGCCCGCCAGGACCATGCGGCGCAGCCGGCGCTCGGCGCGCACCACCGCGAGTCCCGTACGCAGCGAGCCGGCCAGGGACTTCGCGCGGGCGGGCTCCCGCGAGCCTGTCAGCGCGTTCAGCGCGGCGGGCAGCGCGAACAGAAAGAGCGCCTCGATCGCGTAGGCCGCGCTGCCCGCGAGGAGCGCCGCGTCGGCTCCGAGGAGCCCGACCATGACACCGCCGAGCGCGGGCCCGCCGACCTGTCCGCTCGTACGGGCCGCGGTCAGGGCCGAGTTGGCGGCGAGGAGCCGCTCCGGTCCGACGACGCGCGGCAGCGCTGCCTGGAGCGCGACGGAGAGCGTGAAGGTCAGGGTGCCCGAGACGCCTGCGACCACGTACAGGTGCGCCAGGGTGACATGCCCCACCGCGCCGGCCAACGGGATCGAGCCGACGACCAGGGTCTGCAGGGTGGTCACCCACACGAGGAGGCGGCGCAGCCTGATCCGGTCGACGATCGCTCCGGCCAGCGGGCTCAGCACGACGCCGGGCAGATAGGTCAGCGCCAGCAGCGCGGCCGCCCCGAACGGCCCCGCGCCGAGGTCGGTCACGGCCAGCAGGGTCAGTGCGAGAGCGGTGATCTGCCGCCCGACGGAGCTGGCGACCTGCTCGCCGCACAGCAGCACGAAGGGACGGTGGCGACGCAGGGGGACCGTCCCGTCGACCCGTGACGCGCCCAACCCTCAGATCCCCGTGCAGGGAACGGGCCAGCGGTGCAGCCGCGGCGGCAGGGCCACCGCCCAACCGTCGGCGACGAGAGCGAGCCGCTCGGCCGCGAGCAGGTCGACGGCCTCCCGCTGCACGGCGTCGAGTTCACCGAGCGCCGTGGGCTCCTGGACCGTGGCGAAGGTGGCGAGCAGATCCGGGTGGTCGAGGGTGAACCTCGCCGAGGCGGGCCGCTCTCTGCGGTCCATGACGGTGATGAAGTCCGGGCCGCGGCGGTGGTAGAGCATGCCGGCGGGGAAGGCGGCGTACGAGGTGCGCCAGGCCCTCAACTCACCTGGTTCGTCGACCCGTTCGACGGGTGGTGGGAGGTGGTGCAGCATCCGTACGTACGGGGCGTCATGCGTGTCAAGCGGGTCGTCGCCTCGCGCCCGGTCTTCGTAGGCGATCTCCCAGTGCGTACGGAACCGTTGGCTCTGGCACTCGCGCAGGAACTGGACCGCCACCGCCGTCTCGCGCCCCGCCCCGCCCAGGCACAGCGGCACGTCCACGTGGACCTGTCGGCCGGTCACGCGGTGGGGGACGGTCGCGGGAAGCCCGGTCATCCGGCCACCTCCTGACGGTCCGTGGATTGCGGAGCCGGGTCGGGGTCGATGCGGTCCGGTACGTCCCACGTGGGCAGGGACACGTACGTCCGCCCGTCGCGGAACACCAGCCCCGTCGCCTGAGCCTGCTGGATCCACCCGCACAGCTCCTCGGCCGGGATGTCGTGTCCGTCGCCGGTCAGCAGCCGGTGCAGCGCGGGCTCCGTCCGCCCGTCCTCGAGGCGGCGCAGCGCTTGCGCCTGCCAGCCGGTCAGCCGGTGGGTGCGGCGGGGCCAGCCGTGGCGCCGGTCGTGTACGAGCAGTACGTCCACGCCGTCCTCCGGCTCCGCTGCCTCCATCACCAGGCTCGATCCGTGATGTCCGTCGCGCCATGCCGCGACGGCCCGCTTGAGCCGGCTCTCGGTCTCTCCGCCGATGCCCGCGTCGTCCGTCGCGAACAGGTAGACGAGGTCGGTGAGTTCGGACTCGGGCAGCTCGTAGACATGGTGGTACATCTCGGCTGGGCGCCGCTTGCCGAAGCCGAACCCCGGGTCCGTGAAGTTCGGGCTGAACCGCTCCAGTTGGATGCGGTGGGCGCCGCCCGGGGGCTGCAGGTGGACGAGCGCAGGCAGCTGGTCGACGACCGGGGCGTAGTCCTCGACGGTCTCGCCCGGGAAGCCGTACAGGTAGTTCCAGGTGACGGTCAGCGCGTGGTTCTCGCACTCACGGAGTGTGCGGACGTTGCGGGCGCCGCTGACGCCCTTGTCCATGAGGTCGAGGACCCGGTTGCTCAGGCTTTCGATGCCGGGCTGGATGAGCACGGCTCCGGCCCGCCCGAGGAGGGCGATCTGTTCACGGTTGAGGTTGGACTTGACCTCGTAGTGCATCCGCAGGTCCCAGCCGCTCTCGGCGGCGAGGGGCAGGAAGTCCTTGAAGTACGCCATGTCGATGATGTTGTCGACGGTGACGACGTCGAGGATGCGGTGCCGTCGTACGAGGTGGTCGATCTCGCTCCACAGCTGCTCGCCCGACTTGGCGCGGAACGCCATGGAGGAGCCGTTGAGCCCGCAGAAGGTGCAGTGGTGCTTCTCGCCCCACCAGCAGCCGCGTGCCCCCTCGACCACCAGCTTCGGGTAGACGTATTCGAGGACGGGGGATGCGTCGAGGGCTGCCTGCCACTGGTCGTAGTCGGGCGCGGGGATGTCGGAGGGCGCCACGGTGCGCCGGGACTCGGTATTCGCCCGCGAGACCCGGCCGTCCGTCTGCCCTTCCCACCAGCACAGGCCCGGTACGTCGGCGGGTGGTGTGTCGGCGTCCAGGTGGCGCAGGAGCGCCGGGAAGGCGTACTCGCCCTCGCCGCGCACCACGTGGTCGACGAAGGGATGGTTGCGGTGCAGGGCGTGCCCCATCGGGCCGTCGCAGTTGCTGCCGCCGAAGACGACGGTGAGCCCTGGACGGCGGCGCTTGAGCTTCCTGGCCAGCGCGAGCGAGGGCACGTTCTGCATGAACGTGCTGGTGAACCCGACGACGTCCGGTTCCTGGGCGAGCACTTCCGTCGCGCACTCGGCGATGAACTCGGCCGCGTGGACCCGCATGTCGGAGGCGGTGTCGATGCAGAGGCCGCGACGTGCGGCGTACTCCTTCAGCCGGGCGACGCCCCAGCTCTCGTCCTCGTACAGCACACCCGAGAAGACCCAGTCACCGAGGCCGTCGAAGATCGAATCGCTGCCGATCGCCTCGTAGTCACCGGGGCGCAGCCGCCCGCCGGACCGCTCGAGGAGGAACTCCGCCCAGCGCAGCGAGCCGTGGAACTCACGCACATCGTCGTCCGGGCGGACCTGCCGCAACAGCTGGTGCAGCAAGCCCACTTGGAGAGAGGGCAGATCGATCGGGTGCCACGGCATGGTCACCAGCTGTACGCGCACACCACTCTCCCCCGTCACCGTCCCCTCGACATCCCGCTCACGCTCACGTTCCCGCCCGGTCAGCGGGTCGGCGGGCGCTTCTCCATGACGGCGGGCTTGCGGTTCGTGCGCTCCTCTTCGCGGATCACTACCTTTTTGATCTCCACGACTCTCCCCTGGTCGACGACCTCGAACTCACGTGTCACACAAAGCAGTTCACCTTATGGGGCATCACATGCACCCCACAAGAACCCCGACGGCGGAGCGGCCCGCCCGTCAGAGGCCGTGCAGCACGGGATCACCGAGAGCGACTTTGGGGTATTCGGGGTCGCCCTGCTCATGGCCCTCGATCGTGAGGGTGGCAACGCCGGTAAGGCCCACAGTCACCTTCACCGACCGGTTGATCTGCGCGGTCACGCCAGGACCCCGCTCATGGGGGCTGCGTGACAGCCATGACGGCGTAGATGCAAAGAGGGCCTCGCGAATGAACGGGCAGTTAGATCAACGGACCATACTGCTCATGCTCGTTGGTTGGGGCACCGCGTACGTCGCCTTCGAGCACCCGTCGTTTGTCACCGCCCTCGTCGTCGCTGTTGCCGTGGTGACACTCCTTCACCTCCTGATGCGGGGGCGCTAACCCGCATGGCACGCGTTCAGGGTCCGCGCCCTGCTTACTAGGCTCTTGCGTCACCGCTGAACGTTGGCCCTGTGCCCCGCTCCGTGCTGCGTCGCTACAGCCACGCGCGCCTCGCAGTCCGGAACAGCGAACCGGAGCAGAGCAAACCACATCGACCATCGCTTAACCGGGCCCATCCCCGAACGCAGAGACCCCCGCCGGAACGAGCCGGCAGGGGTCCACATCAGTCACAGCGGTCACATACGTGTCACCAACAGGGGCGACGCAGCCGCACCACAAGGACCTGACCAGGCCAAACGCTACCGACCTGGACCACGCGGACGCCGGAAGACGGTTCTGACTGCCTGTGCCAGGTGGGACCGTCAGCTCGGAGCGGGCGGCTACGGCCAATCCAACAGAGCCGCAGCCCCAAGGTCTGCATCAGTCAAGATCCGGACCATTCCCGGGCCAGCGGTCCCGGCAAGGTCCCCACGGCTGCCATATTCGCGGGTCAGCGAGCTGCTTGCGCTGTACCACCAGCAGACGAAGAATCTTCTGGTGTCGTACTCGCCGAAGAAGCTGGGCTTCTTCTAGACGCACGCGAAAAGGTGCCTGACCTGGGCTTTCACCCGTCGGGCGCCTTTTACTCAGCCCGTTCTCGACCGAGCCCGGCTTGCGCGCTAACTCCCATTTCCTTCCACTGCTGTACCCCTCCCGACCAGTGCTTCCGGACCAATCACGGATCAAACCCCCCGGTTCAGCCCTCGGGTGCGTCACCTTGGCTGACGCGCTGCCACTCGTTCATGGACTGCTCGATGAGGCGGTTCGCCTGCTCTCGAAGGCCGTCGAGGAACTTGACGTAGTGGCGGAAGAGAACCTCGATGCTCTGACCGGCGCGGCGGGCGCATTCGGCCGGGTCCACTCCGGAGTAGAGCCAGAACGAGATCCCGGCGTGCCGGAGATCGTAAGGTCGCTTGGCCAGGCGAGGAGTCCGCTCGGTACGAGTCAGGGCGTGCTCCCAGGCCCGCGCCCACGTGATGCCGTAGGCGGCAGCGTCCACGTAGTTGCCAGCCTGGTTCCGGAAGAGTCGACCGTCGGGTGCCACATCGAACCGTTTCACATGGGCACGCAGCATGCGTACGAATTGCGGCGGGATGGGAATAGGTCGCGTCGCGCTTGCCGCCCGACGCTTGAGCGAGTGCACCTCGTGCACCTCACCGTCGTCGGCACTGCGCAAGAAGCTGCGGGAAGCGAGGGAACTGGCAGCGGAGACCCAAGGCAAACTCGACGCCCTTGCTACGGTGACAGCGAATCTCTACGCCGAGAATCTCATCCTGAAGAAGCGGCTTGGCCGCAAACGTATAGCGGTACTGGCGGCCCCGGAACGGGAATAACGTGCAGGTGGCGCATTCGGTGGTGACGGAGGGTGGTTGATGCGGTGGCGGAGGAGCGTGAAGCCCGCTCGTCCGTGCATCTGGCGGGCGATCCGCTTGGTTTTGGTGTTGACGCCTTCGGTCGGGCCGTTGCTGTACGGACGCATGAGTCCGGCCACCACGGCGGCGCGGTCGCGGTCCAGGCCCGGGTGAAGGCGTGTAGGTGGGGCAGATCGGCGATGCGGACCTGGGTGATCGAGTGCGACAGCTCGTCGCCGCTTGCTTCTCGGGTGTCAGGAGTTTGGCGAAGTCCGGGATCTGGTGGCGAGGTCGGTCATCTCGGAGCAGGCGGCGGTAAGCCGGGCCAGGAGGTCGTGAGGTCCGGGCTTGAGACTGTCCGGCCTGGTCAGGAGCATCCGAGCAAGCCTGCGCGGGGGATGTGGCTTCGATCGGCGTCCGCGCGGCCCTGGTTGATGTACTTGTACAACAGGTTCAGGCAGCCTGTGAATCCGAGGGCCTTGATCTCTTCGAAGAGGTGCTTGACGGCGACGGCCGGTCTTCGGCCCGGCGTTTGCGCAGGTACTCCCGGTAGGGATCGACGAGGCTGGCACGGCATTTAGGGACGCGGAGCATGCGTGCGGGACGGTCGGCGCGGGCATAGCGTTTGACGGTGTTCAGGGAGTGTTGCAATCGGCGGGCGCATCGAGCAGGCTTACACGTTGCTGGAGGAGGCCGTGGGCCTGGTGCCGGCGTTCGAGGGTGGTCTGGGCTCGGGGTCCTTCATAGATGAGGGTGTCCAGCACGGCGGCCCAGCAGGTGCTGTGCGCTTTGACTTCACTCAGGATGGTTTCGCAGAGGTTGTGCCACAGGTGCCACCGGTCGGCGACCTGCACCGCGTCGGGCAGAGCACGGCGGATGGCCTCGGCGTAGGTCGAGGAGCCGTCGCGGCACACGATCTCGATGCCCGGATGCTGGCGAAGCCACGCTTCCAACGTGTCGGCGGTGCGGTCAGGCAGCACGTCACTCCGCTCATGCGTTTTGCGTCGATCACGACGGTGGCGTAGCGGTGCCGCCGGCGCAGGGCGAAGTCGTCGACGCCGATCACGCGGGGTGCCCGCCCGGTGGGCAGAGGGATCCGCAGCAGTGTGCACAGAGCCGTGTGACGCGACAGGCCCATCGCGGGTACCGCCAGCAGGCGCGATCCGGCACGGCCCGCTAACTCCTCGACCACGGCCTTAACCTGCCTGGTCAGGCGGGTTGTGCGCCGCTGGTATCGCTCCAGCACCCCGGGCAGCTGTTCGCGAAAGGTGTCGTCGCGGTTGACGCGGACGGTCCAGGAGGAGTGGGTCTGGGCTATTTCACCGCCCTCCAGGTGGACGATGCCGCACGCCGCGTCTGCGGTTGCGGCGTGCGGCTTGCCGCGCTCGCCCCAGCGTCCCGTCTGCGTGAACGCTGGTGACCTGTGGAGTCGAGGCCGACACGAGCGAGGCACGGGCGGGGCCGGTATGCCGTCCCCGCCCGCTTCGCCGGTGGGTTGGTCAGTCCCGGTAGGACCGCAGCTGCCAGACCTTGATCTTGTCCACGTCGACGGAGCCGCCTTCAGCGAAGATCTGGATGCCCTCGCTGCTCGGATCGGGGAAGATCTGGTCGGTGATCACCGCCTGGCCGTCACCGCCGAACACCTCCACCGACGACCAGTCGACCAGGATCCGGAGTTTGACCTTGCCGTTCTCGGCCGCCAGCGGTGCCCGCTGGACGCCGGGGAAGTCGTGATGGAAGTCCACCGCACCCGACTTCGTCCGGTCGACGTACAGCTCCTGGGTTTTCGCGTCGTACCCGATGACGGTTTCCTGTCCCTTGCCGGTGCGGGCCTTGAGCCCGAACCGCTCGGCGTCGCCGAGGGAGAAGGTGGCCTGGAGGTCGAGCGCCTTGCCGTCGGCCCGTCCCCCGGCCAGGGGAATGGAGCCATCGTTGACCGTGACGCCTCGGACACCGGCTGCCGGGCCGGTACGGAGTGACTGCACGGACGTCACCGGCTGCTGGGTGAGCCGGATCTGCCCGTCCACGGTGCGCAGCGCCATGTCCCTGGGAATGCTCTGCGCGCTGCGCCAGGGTGTGGTGGGGATGTTGTTGGCGTACTGCCAGTTGTTCATCCAGCCGATCATGCGGCGCTTGCCGCCGGGTGCGTCCTCCCAGGAGACGGCCGCGTAGTAGTCCTTGCCGTAGTCGACCCACTGGGCCCGCTGGACGCTGGAGGTCGCGCGCTCGTTTGCGGCGACGAAGTGGTCGGCCATGATGTGGCCCCAGCCGCCCTTGTTCATGTCGACGAGTTGGATGGTGGCCTGCTTGCCCTGGTGGGCGCGGAGGTCGAAGGACGCCCAGTCCAGGCTTCCGCTGTCCGCACCGGACACGCTTTGGACGACCTTGCCGTCGACGAGGAGATTGATTGCCGTTTCGGTCGAACGCGGCCGTGCCGGGGTGTCGGAGAGCATGATCTGGTCGAGCAGGATGTGACCCCAGCCGCCGGTGTTCTGGTCGACGACCTCGATGTGCGCCTTGCGGCCGGCGAGGTCGCCGACGTCCCAGGAGGCCCAGTTGAGTGCTTCGGAGTCGGCGCCGGTGGCGCTGCGCACGGTTTTGCCGTCGACGACGAGGCGGACGGCGGTGGGCGCTTCGGCTCCGGAGGGGTGTCTGCCGCCGCCGATGAGGAAGTTGATGTGTTTGGCCGTGATGGTGAACTCGGGCGAGGTGAGGGTGCCGGTGGCCGAATCGCCGTCCAGGAAGCTGTTGACCAGCCGGTCGCCGGTGTGTCCGGACACCTGTTGCTGGCCGGGGAGCGTTCCTGCGGCGGGGCCGGCGCCGAAGGCGGTGCCCGTGGCGGTCCAGGATCCGTAGCCGTCTTGTTCGAAGTCGGCGAGGACGGTGCCTTCCGGTACCGGAGGGTTACCCAGGACCGATCCGGGGACGTGCGGGTGGCGGCCGCCGGCCACCTTGAAGTTGAGATACGCGCTGTTCACGGTGAAGGGCTGCGAGGTGAGCGTACCGGTCTGGGCGTCGTCGCCGTGGAAGCTGTCGACGAACCCCTCGCCCTCGACGCCGCTCGTGCCTGAGCCGGGTGCGGGTGCGGGGACCGGTCCGCTGCCGAAGGCCGTGCCGGTCGTCGTCCAGCTTCCGTAGGTGTCGGCCTCGAAGTCCTTTACGACCAGGCCGGGCGGAGGCGTGTACGAGCCGTCGTCGTCCGCGGTGAAGCGGGTGCCGTCGAAGTCCCCGACGAAATACTGGGCGGCCGAACCGCCCGCGATGCCGCCGGGGTTGATGTTCACCACTAGCACCCACTTGGTGCGCCCGCTGTCGCCGTCGACGGGCAGCGGGAACAGGTCGGGGCACTCCCACACGCCTCCGACGGCGCCGACCGGGCCGAAGTCGCTCAGGTGCGACCAGTTCTTGAGGTCCTTCGAGGAGTAGAAGCGGACCTTGTGATCGGTGGACAGGGACACCGTCATCAGCCAGCTCTTCGTCGGCGCATACCACTGCACCTTCGGGTCCCGGAACTCCTTCGAACCGATGTCGAGGACCGGGTTGCCCTCGTACTTGGTCCAGGTGCGGCCGCGGTCGGTGCTGTACGCCAGCGACTGGGCCTGTCTGCCGTCCTTCTTGTAGGCGCTGGTGTAGACGGCCACCATCGCGGGGTTGTTCTTCGTCCCGAAACCGCTGGTGTTGTTGTGGTCGACCACCGCGCTGCCGGAGAAGACCATCTCCTCGTCGTCGTGCGGGATGGCGAGCGGCAGCTCCTCCCAGTGCACGAGGTCCTTGCTGACCGCATGGCCCCAGGACATGTTGCCCCACGTGTTGCCGCTCGGGTTGTACTGGTAGAAGAGGTGGTACTCGCCCTTGAAGTACACCAGTCCATTGGGGTCGTTCATCCAGTTCTTCTCCGGGGAGTAGTGGAACTGGGGCCGGTAGGTCTCGGTGTGGGGGACTGTGCCGGTTGCCGCCGCCTGGGGGGCTACGGTGGTGACGGCGAGCGCGCATGTCGCGGCTGCTGCGGCGACAAGGCGCAGCCGGGCACGTCGGTATACGGGGAGTGGGCTCATGGTCTCTCCTGCACTGTGGCGGCGGCGTCATGTCCGCGTCCGCTGCGGTGGCACGACGCCGAGGGGGATCACGGAGTGCCGGGCGGTGGGGGCAAGCCTGGAACCAGTTATGTCATCGCTGACATGTGTCAGCGATGACTTCCGCTGGGCAGTGATGATGAGCGCGCTCGAGGTGGTCCGTCAATGGTTGCGGCAAGGCCGCCTGGACGGGAACGGACTGGGCTCTATGGCCCGACCGGGGCCGCCGACTGCTGCAGTTCGTGCTCCCACGGCGGATTCGGACCGCTGACCGAGCAGGTGAGCGCCGCCACCCTGGCCGCGAATACGCACGCCTGCGTGACGTCGTCGATGCGCAGATCCGTCAGCCGGCCGCCGAGCAGACCCTTGGTTCCGAGGTGGTGGAGAAGTCCTGCGGTGAAGGAGTCGCCCGCTCCGACGGTGTCGATGACAGCCGTCGGTGGTGCCGGCACCACCACCCGCTCGCCGTCCAGCGAGGCGATAGCGCCGCGCTCCCCGAGGGTGACGACTACGAGCCGGGCGCCCGCGGAGTGCCAGAGGTCGCAGGCCTGCTCGACCGAGTGACCGGGCAGCAGCAGCTCCAGGTCGTCCTCGCTCACGCGCAGGACGTCGGCCAGCTCGCACCAGCGCGGCAGGCGTGCGCGGTAGGCCGCGGGCGCCACGAGCAGCGGCCGGACGTTGGGATCGACGCAAATCGTGGCGGTTGCCGCGGCGCGCAGCAGGAATTCCTCGACCACCCGGCCACCTGGCTCTCGTACGAGGGCCAGCGAGCCCGAGTGCAAGCAGGCGGTGGACGCAAGGTCTGTGGCGGACAGTTCGTCCGCCGTCCACTGCCAGTCCGCGGTGCCCTGGGCGTGGAAGGAGTATGCCGCCTGGCCAGCTGCGTCGAGCTCGGCGACGGCCAGGGTGCTCGGCTCCGCGGCGCGGACCGCCTGGGAAAGATCGACGCCCGATGCCTCCAGACGGGCACGGAAGAGCCGGCCGAATACGTCGTCCGACAGCCGGGCCAGCATTCGGGCGGGCGTGCCCAGGCGGGCGAGTGCCACAGCCGTGTTGGCCGGGCCGCCGCCCGGCAGGACCCGCAGGACGAGCTCATCCGGGGCGGGTGAGGGGACGGTGAAGGCGTCGGCGACGCATTCACCCAGGACGGTGACCTGGGGCAGGCGCATGGCTGCTTCTCTCCGGATAGGGCGGCGCGGGAGCGGCGCGCCGCAGGGGCGATTCTCAAGGACGGCGCCGTCGGGACGAGGCCGCCGGCGCGACGTTGCCAATTTGTGACGGGGTCAAAGCATTGACGTTGCCGGGAGATGGAGTCCATCATCCTCCGCAAGTAGTGTCAACGATGACATAGGTCAACGATGACACCTCGGACAGCAGCATTCCTCGTGCCGCAGCGCCCTTGAACTGCGCAGCCGCTCCGCCCGAATCCAGCAGGAGTCAGTCATGCCCCGTAACAACCGTGCCGTCACCAAACTGGTCAGAGGCGCAGCCTGCACCGCCGCCGTGACGCTGGCACTCACCGCCTGCGGCTCCGGCGCGCAGGGCGACAAAGACGGGTCGGTCAAGGTCGGCCTGATCACCAAGACGGACACCAACCCCTTTTTCGTGAAGATGAAGGAGGGGGCGGAGCAGGCCGCGAAGGACAGCGGCGTGGAACTCGTCAGCGCGGCTGGCAAGTTCGACGGAGACAACGCAGGTCAGGTCACCGCGATCGAGAACATGGTCAACTCCGGCGTGAAGGGCATCCTCATCACGCCCAACGACTCGAAGGCGATCGTGCCCGCCCTGGAGAAGGCCCGCGCCAAGGGCATACTCGTCATCGCCCTGGACAGCCCGACCGACCCGCAGGACGCCACCGACGCCCTGTTCGCCACCGACAACGTCAAGGCCGGCGAACTCATCGGCGCCTATGCCAAGGCCGCCATGGCCGGCAAGAAGGCGAAGATCGCCACGCTCGACCTGGCGCCCGGGGTCGCCGTGGGCTTGCAGCGGCACCAGGGCTTCCTCAAGGGCTTCGGTGTTCCAGAGGGCGACCCGTCCATCGTGTGCAGCCAGGACACCGGCGGTGATCAGGCCAAGGGCCAGACCGCCATGGAGAACTGCCTGCAGAAGGCCCCCGACGTCAATGTCGTCTACACGATCAACGAACCGGCCGCGCTGGGCGCCCACACGGCGCTGAAGGCCAAGGGGCTGGAGAAGAAGGTGCTGGTCGTCTCCGTCGACGGCGGCTGCACCGGCACCACGGCAGTCAAGGAAGGCAAGAT
The DNA here is from genome assembly GCF_026342835.1 of Streptomyces sp. NBC_00154. Classification (GTDB taxonomy): domain Bacteria; phylum Actinomycetota; class Actinomycetes; order Streptomycetales; family Streptomycetaceae; genus Streptomyces. Next base: position 902,300 of record NZ_JAPEMI010000002.1, on the reverse strand, counting down.
CGCGGCCACGTCGCAGCAGTACCCGCTCAAGATGGCGTCGCTCGGCGTCAAGGCCGTCGCCGACTTCGCCGAGAACGGCAAGAAGCCCTCGGGCTACACCGACACCGGCGTCACGCTGATCACCGACACGGCGCAGCCCGGTGTCGACGCCAAGGACACCGCGTACGGCCTGGAGAACTGCTGGGGCTGACCCCCAGTCGCCATCTTGCCGCTCCCCGTCCGCCCGGTTCGGCGTCGGCCCGCCCTCCCCGTCCGACCGGTCGGACGCGTGGGCGGCCGATTGCCCGGGAAGGGGCCGCCGTTGCCTGCGCCGTGCTTCGGGTGCGGGCCGCCCTCACGGCCGCCACGCATTCCCGCCGGCGAGCACACGCCCGCGGCATCGACCACCGGTGTCCACCCCAGCAACCATCTCCGGCAAGGACCACCATGACTGCCACGACCACGCCCTACGACCAGCTGAAAGGACCGACCGTGGTCCGCCGGCTGCTCGCCACCCCGACCGCGGGCCCCCTGGCCGCGCTTGTACTCGCCTGCGTCTTCTTCTCCCTGACGACTGAGCAGTTCCTGTCCGGCGGCAACTTCTCCTTGATCGTCCAGCAGGTCATGGTCGTGGGCACTCTCGCCATCGGCCAGACCCTCATCATCCTCACCGCGGGCATCGACCTCTCCTGCGGCGCCGTCATGGCGTTCGGCAGCATCGTCATCGCCAAGATGGCCGCCCAGGGAACCATCTCTCCTCTTGCCGCGATCGCCCTCGGGATCGTCGTCTGCGGCGGCTTCGGCCTGCTCAACGGCCTGCTCGTGCAGATGATCCCGCTCCCGCCCTTCATCGTGACGCTGGGCATGCTGAACGTGGCGTTCGCCCTGACCCACATCTACTCGGCCGAGCAGACGATCACCAACCTGCCCGCACCGCTCACCGCCCTCGGCGAGACCTTCCCGCTGGGCGGGACCGACATCACCTACGGCTCCCTCATCACCATCGCCCTGTTCCTGGCCTTCGCCTACGCGCTCAGCAGCACCTCATGGGGCCGCCACGTCTACGCGCTGGGCAACAGCCCGGAAAGCGCGCGGCTCAACGGCATCCGCACCTCCCGGCTGACCATCGGCATCTACACCCTCGCCGGGCTCGTGTACGGCATCGCGGCGCTGCTGCTCATCTCCCGTACCGGCGTGGGCGATCCGCAGGCAGGACAGACCGACAACCTCGACAGCATCACCGCGGTGGTCCTCGGCGGGACGAGCCTCTTCGGCGGCCGAGGAGCCGTCCTTGGCACCTTCATCGGGGTACTGATTGTCGGAGTCTTCCGCAACGGGCTCCAGCTGATGGGCGTCGCGTCGATCTACCAGACGCTGATCACCGGTGCCCTGGTGATCCTCGCCGTGACCGTCGACCAGATCTCCCGGAAGAAGACGCGATGAGCACCGACACCTCGACAACTCCCGTCCTCCAGGCTCGTGGCCTGGTCAAGAGGTACGGCCATGTGACCGCCATCGACGGGGCGGACTTCGACCTCCTGCCCGGCGAGGTCCTCGCCGTCATCGGCGACAACGGCGCCGGCAAGACCAGCCTGATCAAGGCGCTGACCGGCGCCGTCACCCCCGACGAGGGCGAGATCCGGCTGCAGGGAGAACCGATCCGGTTCAGCGGCCCGCAGAGTGCGCGCGAGCACGGCATCGAGACCGTGTACCAGGATCTCGCCGTCGCAGCCTCTATGGACATCGCCTCGAACATGTTCCTTGGACGCGAGCTTCGCCGCCCCGGCCTCCTCGGCAGCGCGCTGCGCATGCTCGACAAGAAGCGGATGCGGGACGAAGCCGCCGCCCACATGGCGGATCTGAAGATCGGGCTGCGCTCGCTCACCCAGGCAGTGGAGACCCTGTCCGGCGGCCAGCGCCAGGCCGTGGCCGTCGCCCGTGCCGTCGCCTGGGCCAGAAGCGTCGTCGTGATGGACGAGCCCACCGCGGCGCTCGGAGTCAAGGAGTCGGGCCAGGTTCTCGACCTCATCCGCCGGGTCCGCGACAAGGGCATGCCCGTCGTCCTGATCAGTCACAACATGCCGCACGTATTTGAGATCGCCGACCGTATCCACGTGCACCGGCTCGGGCGGCGGGAGGCGCTGATCAAGCCCTCCGACCACTCCATGGCCGAAGTCGTCGCCATCATGACCGGGGCGCTCACGGTGAACAGCGAGGGCGGTACGGTCGTGACGGACGCCGACGCCGCCAAGGCGGCAGGCGTGAGGGCCCACTGAGGTCACACTCGGAGAACAGAGCGGGCCCGGCCTCCTGGGCCGGGCCCGACGAACAGGAACGGTGGTACATGGCCGCGACCCGCCGCCCCACGCTGGCCGATGTCGCCCGAGAAGTGGGTGTCAGCGCCAAAACGGTCTCCCGGGTACTCAACGAGGACGGTCCGACTTCTCCTGAGACACGGCAGCGTGTTCTTGCGGCGGTAGCGAAACTCGGATTCCAGCCCAACCTGATGGCCCGCAACATCCGGGTCGGAGGCCCCGACACCACCGTGGGGCTCGTGGTGCCCGACCTGGGCAACCCGTTCTTCGGAACGGTCGCCGGCGGTATAGAGGACGTGGTGCGGGACCGCGGACTGACCCTGCTCATGGGCTCCTCCGCCGAAGACCCCCAACGGGAGCGGGTGCTGACCCAGACCTTCCTCGCCCGTCAGGTCAGCATCCTGATGGTGGTACCCGCCGCCGGCGCCGACCACGGCTACCTCAAGACATCCCGCGCGGCAGGTCTTCCGGTGGTGTTTCTCGACCGCCCGGGAGTGGGCCTGTCGGCCGACTGCGTCGTGAGCTCCAATCGGAGCGGCGTCCAGGAAGGCGTCGCTCATCTCATCGCCCAGGGCCATCGGCGTATCGGCTTCATCGGCGACCTGCCCGTGAAGCTCTACACCCGGCGCGAGCGGCTCGCCGGCTACCGCTCGGCACTCGACGAGGCGGGTCTGCCCTACGACCGCGCTCTTGTGACCGGCGCCCATGGCCAGGAGACCGCCGCCGCCGAGACCACCGAACTGCTGGCCCTGCCCGATCCGCCCACCGCGCTGTTCGCGGCCAACAACATCGTGGCGATAGGGGTGGTCGCACAACTGACGCGTGCCGCACGCAAGGACGTCGCTCTCGTCACCTTCGACGACTTTCCGCTGGCCGACGTGCTGGAACCGGCACTGACCGTCGTGGCGCAGGATCCGGCAGCCATCGGCGAAGCAGCGGCCAGGACGGCCCTGGCCCGGCTCGACGGCGACCGTTCCCGGGCCCGCACCGTCACGGTCCCCACCCGCCTGGTCGTGCGTGAGTCCAGCCGACTGCCACGGCCTGCGCGGACCTCGGTAGACACAACCTGCTGAGCATGCCTGGTCGGGTACATCGAGCAGACGACATAGCCCTGGGGTGACCGGCGTGCCAGTCGCTACACCGGTGCGACGTCGCTCGCCAGCGATCCCACAGTCAAGCACCTGATCACCGACCGGGACGCGATCCGTGCCGACCCGCCGGACATCCTGCTCACCAACTACAAGATGCTGGACCTCCTGCTGCAGCTGCTGGAGGGGGGCCAACTATCGCGCTCAGTCACACCGACCTATGACTGAGCGTCGTGGTTGGCCCGTCTGGCCAAGTAGGCGCTGAGCAGGGCCTGAAGGTCGGGTTGGCACAGGGCGGGCCGCACGGCTGTCACGAGTCGGCAGCGGTGATGGTGGCGGCAAGCAGAGCGCGACGAGCGGGGCTGGAGTGCGCCGCAGCGTCGATGAGCAGGAATGCGGGCATCGTTTGCGGAGACGCCATGCGCCCGCACGCAGAGATACTGATGATCATTCCTGCGGGGCGGGGCGCTCAGTCGCAGGCGATCTGCAGGGCCAGCGTGAAGTGCTCACCGTCCGTCCCTGCGAGCAGACTGTCGAACAGTACGGTGTGTCCATTCACTGCGCCGCATCCGGCGTCGTGGTTGGTCCACCGGCCAGACGGGCAGCGACAGGTGCCGTGCTCAAGGCACAGGCCCTGGGCGGCACGCCGGGCACGCTCACGTGCGGCGGTCTTGTCCTGGACGATCTCGGCGCACAGCTCGCAGGCCGCGCCGGTCCGCCAGATCACGCCGCTCTCGCAGTCCTGGAGGACGCAGCCTCAGAGGGCAGGGCCACCCCGAGCAGCCACCGGCCCGGGTCGCGGCCGCGCGAGGGATGATGGGGATGGAAAGACGGAACACAAGGTTTGGAGCTTCCATGGCGAGGCGGGTTCACCGACCCCGTGAGGACGCGGAATTCGATTTCATCCTCGGGATGAGCGGAGTCCCGGTCCTCGCATACTTCACCGGGACATGGCCCAGGGCAATCGAGCCCTGCCGGGCGATGGACCTCGTCGTGGGTGGCATCGCCGACGAATACGCGAGCCGCCTGACGGCCGTCCGCACCGACATTACGCGCTGTCCGGCCGCAACCGAGCGATACGGGATCACCGAAGCCCCGTCCTACGTCCTGCTGAAGGAGGGAGAGGCCGTGGCGCACGGCACGGGGCCTATGACCACCGCCGAGGTCCGGGAGTTCCTGGACGGCCACCTCTGAGACGGCAGGGGTCGCATCCACTCGGACGGGTCCTGGTCCGCCTTGGAGCGGTCGGCGTGGGCGGTGACGGCCACCAAGCTGGTCGCTGCGTCTTGGTCGTTGGCGTACGCCTCACGAAGAGCGGCTGTCCATGCCGCCGCTCCAGCTGGCGGGGTGCGTCATACGAGCCGTGAGGTATTTCTGCCTGGCGCTGGTGGGCTGAGTGTTCCGAGCCGGCGTCCTATGAGTGCGGCCGTGGCCTGGCCAGGAGTGCCGTGATGGCGTTGCGGTCCGAGGGAAGTCCGATGTCGTCGAACCACGATGCGATGAAATGGGTGTATCGCCAGCACTCGTCGCGGTCGGCGAGGGCTTCCAGGTAGCGGTGCTGGGCTGGAGTGACCTTGGCACTCTGGTCGTAGCGGAAGGGAATGCCGCGGCAAGGAGCGGTCCCCAGTCTTCGGCGATGGTGAGGTTGCTGCAGAACGGCACGGAGGCCAATTCGACCGGCAGGGGTTTCTCGAAGTCGTTGGTCCGGTCGATGGCGGTGGCCAGAAGGGCGTGCCGCAGGCGCCCTCCGATCTGCGGCAGCGGGTCTCCCGCCCACGGTTCGGCGGCGGTGGGTTCGAGGAACCAGGAGTCGATGACTGCGGGGGCGAGCAGGGAGCGAAGGATCGTCCGCGTCGCCCTGGCGTTGCCGGCGCATCCTGGTGACAGCGCGGCACAGGCACTGATGGCGAGGTCGGTCGGTGAGCCAGCCGGTGGTGTCCTCGTCCCAAGCGCCGATGGCCAGGATGGTGGCAGCGCGTTCACGCCGGTCGGTGCTCTGGGCGAGCAACCGCCGGAGGATCTGGGCGGTTCCGGAGATTCGACCGGCCAGCTCGGGGGACTGAAGGAGCGCGGTGGTGGCGCTGAGGGCGGCCTCTCGGACAGTGGGGTCCGGGGCCAGCAGGTGCACGGAGACGGCGTCATGGATCGTGCCGCGGGCAGCCCGGACCGCATCGGTGACGCCCTGATCGTTGCCGTCGTATTCGCCGTCTCGCTGAATGCGGCTGAATCGGCGACCTGTCCCAGCCATTCCAGCAACGCGGCCCGCAGCGGCCTAGGGCGGTTCGTCCCAGATGGAGTAGTCCTCATGGCCGCCAGAGTGCGGGAGTCGCTCAGCACGGCGGCTATGTACAGTGCGGCCGGCGCCGTCGCGCTGTACAGGGACTCCTGGTGCAGGACGGACACGTCCAGCAACCCCAGCGCTCCCGCCTGCACCTCGGGGTCCTCGTCCAAGAGCTGCAACAGGCGAAGTGGCGTGTCCTGCGCCGCTCCATAGTCATGCTCCAGCGCAGCCCAGTCGGTGCCTTCGATCACGGAAGGCGGATCAGGTAGCCGGTCACCAACGGCCTGACCGGGTATCGGGTACTCATCCTGGGTCGTCACGCGGAAAAGCATCGCCCCTGCCACTGACAGGTCTGGCAGTCGGACTCCAGGAGGGTCGTTTCGCCGCTGACTTACTACTCCGTCCCAGCCGGTGGTGATCGTCGTCACCGGGGTGGGGCGCTCGAAAGGACGAAGGAGACCACCGGTCAGAAGGCAGCCGCTCCGCCGTGGGCGCAGCCGCGGTTGCACACGGAGCGGGCTCGTGAACGACGGTGGTGGCGGGGCACCCACGCCCGGACTCCCAGCATGCCTCGTGTCTCGCACGTTTTCCCGTGAGGCGCGGTGGAAGAGTTTCGGCCGAGTCGCGGCCGGGTCGGCCGGACCTCCTCAACGCCACTCGAACGGGAGCCTCCGTTGCGTATCTACGCCCAGACACCCGCACGTCGGAACCGCCAGGTGCTCGTGGACCTGATCGCCGTGGCCCTGATCGCCGCCGCGGTATGGGCAGCCCTCGTCGTCCGCGAGACGATCATGCTGCTGGCCGAACCGGGGCGTAAGGCAGAGAGTTCCGGCGAAAGCCTTGCCAAGGAGCTCGGCAACGCGGGAGACGCGGCGTCGGACGTGCCGCTCATCGGCGGCGTACTGAAGAAGCCGCTCCACTCCGCGGCCGACGCCAGCTCCGGTTTCGCCGACGCTGGGGTGTCACTCCAGGAAGCCGTCAGCCAGGTTGCCAACGTGATCACGACAGCCCTCATCGTCATTCCGGTGCTCATCATCCTGCTGTTGTGGCTCCCGCCGCGCCTGCTCTGGATCCGGCGCAGCAGCACGCTGCGCCGCCTCGCCGAGGCTCCCGGAGGCGCCGACCTGCTCGCCTTGCGCGCCCTCACCGGCCCTCCGGGCGCACTCGCCAAACTGCCGGCTCCGCCCGGCGGATGGGCCGACGCCTGGCGTCAGGGGGACCGGCAAGCCATCACCGACCTCAGCATGGTCGCACTCAAGCACGTCGGACTCCGGCCTTGACTCGGGGCTCCCGCTCCTGGGTGTGTCCGGCACCGGGCGCGCCCCTGCCTGTTGCCGGAATGGGCCGTGTGGTGTCATGGTGCACTGCGGGGGCAGCGCGTAGTGGGCGACAGCCAAACCTGGGGGGCGTGCACGTCGTGTATGCCGGTGGACATCGCGCTCCCCAGCAAGACAGGGTGTGGGCGCGGTCCTCACACAGCCTGTGGCCGTGCGGCCTCGGCCCCAGCACGGGGGCGCCGTTCTCCCCGGCGACGCGCTCCGCCTGGGCCCGGCGGATCGCCGCCGCGCGGACGGCTTCGGCAGCCTGGCGGTTGTGGGCGCGGACCGCGTCGATCGACGTCGGCGTCTTGTTCCGGTCCGGCTCAGCATCGGGGATGATCAAGGCGCGGCGAGCTCGCGGCGGGCCTGCTCCTGCCGCACGACGGCCGCGGCGAAGGCCGGGGCCTTTTGGCGAGGAGCGTCGGCGGCCACGCGGTGGGCTTCCAGCGCGCGGTGCCCTGCTTACATGTCGGTCAGCAGCGAAGTGACGTCCTCTGCCGCGATGCGGCCTTCCGCCTGCAGCCGGGCAGCGAGAAGTCTCGACGTGCCGCCACGCGTATTCCATAGTCATCCGTGCTCGCTGCTGCTGATCACTCCAGTTCCAGACCTGCGGCATCAGCCCCGGAGGGCTGTGGTCCAGCTCCCGCCAGCCTGACCCGGGAATCTGGGCAGTCGCGGAGCAGAACAGGCGCGCAAGTGCCTGGTCACCAAAGCCGCCAACCTCAGCCTCTTCTCTCCGTAGAGCAGTGTGACCTTCTGCTGGTCCGTACCCGGAGCATGAATCTTGAAGATGGTGGCTGCGCGGGAGGCCTCCACCATGTCGCACTGACGGAGCGTGTCGCCCTCGGGCTGGCCGTAGGTCTTCCACATCGTCTGGACGCCGCCGATGGCCGCCGGGTTGTAGCTGCCGATGTACAAGTCGCCATTCCACCCCTTGACGGCACCCCAGACGATGCCCTTGCTCACAGCGGGATCCGGGTCGTACTCGTCCCAGGAGAAAATCGGCTTCCAGGATTTCGCGTCGGTCGCGTGGAACCCTTGGGCGGGGATCTCCGGGCTCATCCAGATCTTGGAGGGACCGCCGGTGACCGCACCGGTGTTGCCCGGCACCTGAGCCCCGGTCCGAAGCGACAAGGCGGTTGCCGAAGGTGGTGAGGTAGCCGGCGTCGTTGCCCAGGATCGCGACGCTCTCGAACCGGAACAGGTTGGCCTTGTCGCCGGTCCAGCGCAGCACCCGGCCCCGTCGCCCACCCCAGAGCGCGAGCCGCGAGATAGAGGTGGACGATGTCGCGTGCGCCGCGGCACCGCGCAGACCCAGCGTGCAGCGCACCACACATGGTGGAGAAGAACGGTTCGGCGCGCCCCCGGACCACCACCGGGGCCGTACGGTCCGACCACACCGCACAGTCCTTGGCCGCTCGTGCCGTGGGGCGTCGCACTCACATGGCCACGCGCTCACTGAGCGCACTCCTGGCGGGTCTGACCCTCACCTTCGGAAGCCTTCAACCCACCGCACACGCGGACTCCGGCCCGGCGCTCGGGACTCCGGTCGCCACCCTGGACGCCGCCGTGAGCTGCAGCGCCAACTACCTGACCGCCGCCAAGCACCCGATCCTGCTGGTGCACGGCATCGCGGTGAGCAGCGACACCAACTGGAACTCCAACTACAAGCACTGCCAGTACCGCGGGTACCCGGTGTGCTGGGTCGAGCCGCCGAACGTGGAACTGGGCGACATCCAGGAGTCGGCCGAGTACGTCGTCAACGCGATCCGGAAGATCTACAACGACACCGGCAAGCCGGTCGACGTGATCGGCTACAGCGAAGGCAGTCTGCTCACCACCTGGGCCCTGCGTTTGCCGGCGTGGGAACCCCGGTGGGCTTGAGGAGGGCGGCGTAGACCCACACTCCACGGCGGCGTCGACCGGCACCGTGACTGCGGCGTGAACATCGCCCGCGCCTTCAACGGCGCGCAGTACGCGAACGACCTGGCAAACGGGCTGTGGGACCTGATCCCCGAGATCACCACCGGAATCAGCACGAGCGGACCGCCGCTGCGCACCTACGCCCTCACCGGCTGAGAAGCCGGGGGCGCACCACGTCACCCACGTGGCGATCGAGCACGAGGTTCCCTGACACAGTTGCGCGACGGCTTCTCGCGGGATGTCCAGGCTGGGGTGCCTCAGCATCCGCGACAGCATCGAGGTGCGGAACGGGTCGCGCGAGGAACTCGCTCGGCGCTGGGGACTCGTCGCTGACGCGTGGTGCGCAGACGTGGCAGTTCGAGGGCCGATGCTTCCCCGAAGTCGGCGAAGCAACGGTCCTCGTGTCTAGAGCCGCTTCCCCTGGCAGCAGCTTCGCTGCACGTTCCGCCGGCTGCATCGTGCCGCATGGCCGACAGGCTGACGCTGGGGAAGGGTGCAGGCGGTCGGGGTGAGGTGGCAGGCTGCGAGTTCCCCAGTCGTTCGTGCCCAAGGAGCCGGAGCCGTCGTCGAGGATGTAGAGGTGTCCGTCGTGGCCGCGGGCTGCGCCGACGATACCGGTTTCGTCGGACACGGTGGTGTCTCCGCCGGCGGGGTCGACGGCGACGACGGTGCGGGCCATGTCGAGGCCGCCGAACGCCACGACCGAGGTGCCCTTGGTGCCGATCCAGGCCCGGGCCCAGACTCCAGACGTCCATAGCCCGGCATCTTCCACATCGTCAGCCGTCGCCTCCCGCCGCCAGAGGATCGAGCTCCCTGCGCCGTCGGCTGATGGAGTCGGGGTCCCAGTCCGGCCGGGGAACGGACGCCAATAGGAGCTTTGTGTACGGGTGTTCGGGGTGGGCGAGCAACTCCGCGACGGGGCGGTGTTCCATGGTGCGGCCCCGGTACAGGACGAGCGCCTCGTCGCACACGTACCGCACGACGGCCAAGTCGTGGCTGACGAAGACCAGGCCGATGCCGGTGTCGCGGCGGATGTCCGACAGCAGGTTGAGAACCTGGGCCTGGACGGAGACATCGAGCGCGGACACCGCCTCGTCGAGTACGAGGACGGCGGGTCCGACTGCCAACGCACGTGCGATGGCGGCGCGTTGGCGCTGGCCGCCGGAGAGTTTGCGCGGCAGCGCCGCCGCCTCGCGATCACCGAGGCCGACCTGGGCGAGGAGTTCCCGCACTCGGGCGGCCCGGGCCACGGGATCGGCGAGACCGTGCAGGCGCAGCGCCCCGTCGATGGTGGCGCCGATACTGATCCGCCCGTCCAGCGAGAGGTACGGGTCCTGAAAGACGATCTGCACCGCCTTGGCGCGGGCGAGGCGGGCCGCCCTGCCGCGTACGGTCGGGGCCAGCGGTTCGCCTTGGACGAGGATCTGTCCGGCGTCGGGGCGTTCGAGGCCGATCAGCATCCGGGCCGTGGTCGTCTTGCCGGAGCCCGACTCCCCCACGATGCCGAGGGCGCCGCCGGCCCGCAGTGAGAACGACAGGTCGTCGACGGCGACGACCTCCGCCTTTCCCGTCCTGTAGGTCTTACGCAGACCGCTGACCTGGAGCAGTGTGCGGGCCTCAGTTTGGACAGTCAACTGCCCTCCCTTGTAGACGGGTTGTCCATTGAGGTGAGCGACTCCCCAGCGAGGTGGCATGCAACCAGGGCCCCGCCGTACCGCTCCAGCGGCGGCGGTGACTGCTCGCAGACTCCGGGCCGGGCAAAGCGGCAGCGCGCCGCGAAGGAGCAGCCGGGCGCGGACTCGAGCAGTCCCATGGGGGAGCCGGGAATCGGGGTGAGCCGGGCGGACGGCCCATCCGGGGCGTGAAGCGGCGGCGACGAGCCGAGCAGCCCCGCGGTATAGGGGTGGCGGGGCATCGCGAAGAGCTGGGCGGTGGGTGCCGTCTCGACGATCCGGCCCGCGTACATCACGTAGATCCGGTCGCAGGCGGCGGCCGCGAGTTCGATGTCGTGCGTGATGAGGAGCATGCCCAGGCCGCGTTCGCGCTGCAACCGCCCGAGGATGGCCATGATCTCGGCCTGGGTGGAGACGTCGAGCGCGGTGGTGGGTTCGTCGCAGAGCAGCAGCCGGGGTCCGCCGGTGAGCGCTCCGGCTATCATGACGCGTTGCAACATGCCGCCGGAGAGTTCGTGCGGGTACTGGCGCAGGTGCCGTACGGGGTCCGGAAGGCCGACCGCGCCGAGCAGTTCGGCGGCGCGCGCGTTGGCGGGGCCCTTGGCCAAGCCGCTGCTGACGCGCAGCGACTCGGTGAGGAAGTCGCCGATGCGGCGCACCGGGTTGATGCCTGCCCGGGGGTCCTGGAAGATCATCGATGCTGTACCGGTGCGGATCGCCCGCAGCCCCGCAGGGTCGACGCCCACCACCTCCGTCCCGTCGACGCGCACGTGACCTTCGATGTCAGCCCCTGTGGGGAACAGCCCGAGGGCCGACCGTGCGGTGACCGACTTCCCGGAACCGGATTCGCCGACCATCGCGACGACTTCACCGGCCGAGACAGTCAGGTCGATGCCGTCGAGGACCGGGCGGGCCATGCCGGGCAGGGTGATGCTCAGGTTCTCGTACTCCAGCAGCGCCATCAGGACTCCCTCCCGGCGAGCCGGTCGCCGAGGGTCTCCCCGACGATGTTGAAGGCGACGACGACCACCACGACGGCAAGCGCGGGCACGGCCGCGGACAGCGGCTGGCCCCGCAGGACGGCGGCCTGGGACTGGTTGATCATGGCGCCCCAGTCGGGTGTCGGCGCCTGCACGCCCAAGCCCAGGAAGGACAGGGCGGCGAGGTCGAGCAACGCGTAGCCGAAGTTGACGGTGGACTGGGCGAGCACGGTCGGGCCGATGTTCGGCAGCAGCCGGCGGACAGCGACGTACGGCGCGGAGTGCCCCTGCACGCGGTAGGCCGCGATGTAGGGCCTGGCCTGCTCCTGCATCGCGAGGCCGCGCACCAGGCGTGCGGTGTACGGCATGTAGGCCACGGACATGGCGATCACCGGTGCCGTCATCCCCTTGCCGAAGACTGCCACCGCGAGGATCGCGACGAGCAGCGCGGGGAAGGCAAAGACGACATCGAGCAGCCTCCCGAGCAGGGTATCGACCCAGCCACCCCGCCACGCCGAGAACAGGCCGACGGCGATGCCGACCACGGTCGAGACCAGCACCACGAGCAGCGGCCCGACCAGACTCGTACGGCTTCCTTCGACGAGGGCCGAGAACGTGTCGTGCCCGCCCTGGTCGGTGCCCAGCCAGTGGTCGGCGCTCGGGCCGACGAGCCCCGTGCCCAGCTCTCCGTACGTCGGGTCCTGCGGTGCCAGCCACGGCGCGAACACCGCGACCAGCACGAACAGAACGAGAAGGCCCAGACACAGGTTCGTCAGCCAACCGCCGCCCAGGGAGCGCAACTTGGCGATCGGGGCGCGTATCACTCCCGCCATCGGGGCACTCATCGTGCACTCCCCGCTGCCGCCACCCGCGGATCGATCAGCGGATGCACCAGGTCCACCAGGAAGTTGACCACGACGAACGCGGCCACCACGAGCAGCACTATCGCCTGCACCACCTGGAAGTCCATCTGGTTGACCGATGTCACCAGCAGCGATCCCACGCCCGACATGCCGAACGCGGTCTCCACGATCGAGGTGCTCACCAGCATCCCGGAGATGAGGAGCGCGGAGACGGTGACGATCGGGCCGAGGGCGTTGCGCAGCACATGCCGCCGGATCACGGTCCACTGGGGGGTGCCGCGGCTCACCGCGACCTCGACGTGCTCACGGCCCATCTCCTCCAGCATCGACGAGCGGGTAACCCGCGTGACCATCGCCATGAACGTGACGGACAGGGCGATTGCCGGGAGCACGACGTGGTGCAGCCGGTCGAGAACGCCTGCGCCGTTGCCGATGGTCGGGAACCAGCCCAGCTTCACACCGAACAGCGACCGCAGCAGCAGCGCGGCGACGAAGGCGGGGGCTGCGGCCCCCACCGTCACCAGCAGCATCAGCACCGAGTCGGTGCGCGTGCCGCGGCGCAGCGCGCCGACGATGCCGGCCGCGACACCGACCACCGCGATCAGCAGGACCGAGACGGCGATCAGCAGCAGCGTGGTCGGCAGCCGCGACCAGACGACCGAGCTGACGTCCTGGTGGAAGACGTAGGAGCGGCCGAAGTCGCCGTGCAGTACGCCGCCCAGCCAGTCCCAGTACCGGACGAAGAAGGGCTCGTCGAAGCCGTACCTATGGCGAATTTGGGCGAGTTCCTCGGGGCCGGCGCTGCGGCCGCGCACCAGGAAGCTCGCCGGGTCGCCGGGCGCCAGATACAGCGAGGAGAACACCAGGAACGAGGTGACCAGCAAAGTCACCACCATCCCGGCCAGGCGGCGCGCGACCCCGAGCGCCCGTGTGTTCGTGCGGCTCACTTCTTGGCCCCGATCTCGGCCGCCCACGGGTAGTAGAGGTAGGCGACAGACGGCTGGACGCCGGTGAGCCGGTTGCCGAGGAAGACGCTCGTGGGCTGCGTGTACAGGGGCAACCAGGGCAGTTCCCGCAGGGCGACCTTCTGCGCCTTCGCGCTGGCCCGGGCGCGCGCGGCCGGGTCATAGGTGCCGGAAGCGTCCTCGACCGCCTTGTCGAATTCCGTGTTCGTCCAGCCGCCGTAGTTGGTGAACATGCCTGTCTCCAGGGAGCCGTACATATCCAGCGGATCGGTGATCGACGTGTACCAGAAGGTGAGGAAGAGGTCGATGCCCTTGCGGGCGGCGGCGTCGGTGAAGAGCGTCGAGTACTTCTCCGGGGAGAGCGTCTCGATCTCGGGGTCGAGGCCGATGGCCTTGGCGGCCTGCTCGACGGCCTGCGCGACGATCGTCGTCTGCGAGTCGAGCGGGCTGGTCGCGATGACGATCCGCTGCCCCTTCACCCCGGCCCTCTGCGCGATCTCCTTGGCCTTCGCCGGGTCGTACGGGTAGTGCGGCACGTCCTTGATGATGGCCTTGCGGCTCGCCGCGGGCGCCTGGTCCCACATGTTGTCGGTGACGAGGGAATCTGCGACCTCGCCGATCCCTCCGGCGCCGGCCTTGACGATGCCCTTGCGGTCGATGGCCATGAGCAGGGCCTTGCGCACCTCGGTGTCACCGAGCGGGCCCTTGAGGTTGCTGACGATCTCTTCGGCGACGGTGCTGTTGACGCCGTAGTAGAGCTTGCCGGCGGTGGACGAGCCGAGCTGGTCGTAGGCGTCGGCCGGGACCATCCAGCCACCGTCCACCTCACCGCTCTGGAAGGCGTTGACGCGGGTCGTCGCGTCGCTCAGGAACACGAACTTGACCTGGCCGGCCTTGGGCTTGAGCTTGGTGTTCCAGTAGCCGTCGAACTTCTTCAGGGTGAGCGACTGGCCCGATGCCCAGGACCCGAACGAGAACGGCCCCGTGCAGTTCACCCCACCCTTGGGGCTGCCGTAATTCCTGCCCGCCTTGTCGAGGGTCGCGGCCGACTCGATGGTTCCCGAGCTGGTGGCCATCTCCTGGTTGAAGACCGCGTCCGGCTTCTTCAGTTTGACGGTGACTTCGAGCGGCCCGGTCGTGTCGATCGATTTCACGTTGCGGAACGTGTTCTCCCACGCGCTGCCCACGGCGGGGTCCATATGACGGCGCAGCGAAGCGACGACGTCGTTCGCGGTGAGCACCGTCCCGTCGTGGAAGTGCACGCCAGGACGGATCTTGTAGACCCAGGTGGTGGGCGTCGGATTGGTGTACGAGGACGCCAGGTTCGGCGACGTCGTCAGGTCCGGGTTCCAGCGCAGCAGGCTCTCGCAGACGTTGGCGAGGATCTGGTTCGGCGGGTAGTCGTACGCGTAGGCGTAGTCGAGCGTGGACGGCTCGGCGTAGATCGACCAGGTGAAGGCGTCGATGTCGCCCGCGGCGGCGGGCGTCTGCTTGGTGAGCTTGTACGACGTGCTGCCGCCGGCGTCCTTGTCCGGGTGTGCCGTGCCGCTGCACGCAGTGGTGATGAGCATGGCGCTCGCCGCGAGGAGGGTCCCCGCGGCGCGCCGCACCGCCCGCATCTGTGTCGGCCTTCTCGATCCTGCGCTCTGTGAGGGCATCGCCTGTCTCCGTCCGGGGTGGGCTCGGTGAAGTGCATGGGGGGGAGGTACGTCAGTCGGTCGCGGTCGCGGGCACAGGTGTGTTCGCGGCGAAGACAAGGCGGCCCTCGACGTATGTCCGGCGCACCCGGACGTCGCCGATCTCGTCGGCGGGCCGCGTGAACGGGTCACGGTCGAGGACGACGAGGTCCGCGTACTTGCCCTCCTCGACGGTGCCGGTCACGTCGTCGAGGTGGTTCACCCAGGCGGTGCCCGCGGTGTACGCGGTGAGCGCCTCGGCCAGGGTCAGGGCCTGTTCGGGGTGGAACGGCGGGTACATCGCGCCCTCGGGGAGCTCCCCCGTGGGGGCGGCACGGTTGACCGCGACGTGGATGCCCCACAACGGGTTGGGGCTGCTGACCGACCAGTCGCTGCCCGCGACGAGGTGGGCCCCGGCACGGCGCAGATCCCCGAACGGGTACTGCTGGGCGGCCCGTTCGGCCCCCAGAAACGGGATGGTCAGCTCGTCCATCTGCGGTTCGTGCGCGGCCCACAGCGCCTGGATGTTCGCGGCGACGCCCAGACCCGCGAAGCGCGCGATGTCGTCGGGGTGGACGACCTGGAGGTGGGCCAGGTGGTGCCGGTGGTCGTTGGCGCCGTTGGCGGCGCGGGCCGCGCCGAGCGCGTCGAGTGCCTCGCGCACGGCACGGTCGCCGAGCGCGTGGAAATGGACCTGGAAGCCGGACCGGTCGAGCGCGCACACCGCCTCGCTCAGCAGCCCGGGTTCGACGAAACTCAAGCCGGAGTTGCCGGTTGGGCAGCCGCAGCCGTCCAGATACGGCTCCAGCATCCCGGCGGTGAAGTTCTCCGCGACGCCGTCCTGCATGATCTTGACGCTGGTGGCCCTGAAGCGGCCCGCCTGCCCGATGCGGCGGCGATCCTCCAGCTCCGGAAGCTGCTCCAGACCGCGCTTCCGGTCCCACCACAGGGCGCCGACGACCCGGGCGAGCAGCGAGCCTTCGCGGGCCGCGCGCAGATAGACGGGCAGGTTGTCCGGGTAGCCGTGGAAGGAGCCGATCATGGCGTCCTGCCACCCGGTCACCCCGAGTGAAAACAGGTACTCCTGCGCGGCGAGCAGCCCGGCATACATCTCGTCCTCGGTCGCGACCGGAACATGACGGGCCACCAGCTCCACGGCGCCCTCGTGCAGGGTGCCGGCCGGGGTACCGTCCGCCTCCCGCTCGATGCGGCCGTCGGCCGGGTCGGAGGTGTGCCGGTCGACGCCCGCGATCTCCAGCGCGCGGGAGTTGGTCCAGGCGCCGTGGCCGTCGGAGTTGATGAGCAGCACGGGCCGGTCCGGCACCACCGCGTCGAGCATGGAGCGCGTCGGCGTTCCGCCGGGGAAGCTGTCTATACCCCAGCCGCCACCACGGATCCAGGCCGCGTCCGGGTGATCCTTGGCGTACTGGGCCACCACAGCGAGACAGCCCTCGGCGGTGGTCTGCTCGCTCTGGTCGCAGCCGAGCATCTGGGTTCCACCCATCACGGGGTGGATGTGCGCGTCCTGGAATCCGGGGACGAGCAGGCCGCCCTCCAGGTCGACGACCTCCGTACCGGCACCGGTCAGCTCGCGCACCGTACCCGCGTCGGCGACGGCGACGATCCGGCCGCCCGCAACGGCGACGGCGGCGTCCACCGGGACGGGGCCCGCTCCGGTGAAGACCCGGCCCCCGACGAAGACGGTGTCGGCTTGGCTGCTGTGCGCCATCAATTCAACCTCCAGCACGGCGGAATGACCCGCCCGACGTGTTCGTTGAGGAGGAGTGAACGGCAGCGCAACAGCGCTGTCAACACTGTTGCGCGCACTGGATCCCGGACCGATACACTGGCCACACCATGCCGAAGCCACCCGCCACCAAGGCCCGGAACAAACGCGCAGGCAGTCAGCTCACGCCCGACGCGATCATCGACGCGAGCCTTCGCATCGCCGCCCGCGGAAGCGAGGACGCCTTCACCGTCCGGCGCCTGGGTGAGGAGCTCGGCGCGGATCCGACCGCGATCTACCGGCATTTCCGCGACAAGGACGAGCTACTGCTGTCGGTCGCGGACCGCACGCTCGGCGAGGCGCTCGACGCCATCCCCGAGGGCCTCGACTGGAAGGGCCGCATCCGGGCACTCGCCGACGCCTCCCTCGCAGTCGCCCTCAAGTACCCGGTGGTGGGCTCCGCCATGGCAAGCCGGACCACGCGCCGGACCAACGAGTTCCGGGTCGTCGAACTCATCCTCGGCGCCGTCCGGGAGGCCGGCCTCGGGGGCGCCGAGGCTGCCGTCCATTACCGCATGATCGGGGACACACTCCTCGCGTACGTGGGTCAGCAGGCCGCGTTCCTCCTGTTCGACGCGGACGCCCGCGCAGCCGACGACTCCGCATGGAGCCGCGAGTACCGGCTGGTCGACCCGCAGCACTTCCCGAACATCACCCGCCTCAGCGGCGAACTCGCCGAGGTGACGGACGACCAGATCTTCGGCGCCACGGTCGAGGCCCTGATCTCGGCTGTCGAAAGGCGCGCCGAGCTCCTGCGGGGGCCCTAGTAGGGCTTGGTCAGCTTCACTCGTGGGTGGCGTGTCTGCTTGTTGGTGAGTGTCGTTGAGGTGGTGTGACACCTGAAGAGATGGCCGGGGTCCGGGAGGACCTGGAGGCATTCACGACGGAGATGTTCGACGGGTTCTTCCGTGCGGATCAGCGGCGGTGGGGGCAGGTGTATGTGCGTGGGCTGCTGCTGGAGGGTCGGCGTAAGTCGGTGGAGCCGATGGCGGCGCGTCTGGGCGAGGACGGCAACCGGCAGGCACTGGCCCACTTCGTGACTACCAGCCCGTGGGATCCAGCCCATGTGCGGGCCCGGCTGGCCTGGAGGATGCAGGACGTGATCGGCGCGGAGGCGCTGATCGTCGATGACACCGGCTTTTTGAAGGACGGGGACGCCTCGGCGTGTGTGTCCAGGCAGTACACCGGCACCGCGGGCAAGGTCACCAATTGCCAGGTCGGGGTGTCGCTGCACCTGGCCCGCGATCATGCCTCGGCCGCGGTGAACTGGCGGCTGTTCATGCCCGCTTCCTGGGATCCGGCCTCGCCGGAGGCGGATGCGGACAAGGTCGCCCGCCGGGGCCGCTGCGGCATCCCCGCCCAGGCGGGGCATGTGGAGAAGTGGCAGCTGGCCCTGGACATGATCGACGAAGCCCGCTCGTGGGGCATCGACATCCCCCTGGTCGTCGCGGATGCCGGATACGGTGATGCCGCCGCCTTCCGCCTGGGCCTGGAGGAACGCAACCTGCCTTATGCGGTGGGCATTTCTTCCCGCCACACCGCCCATCGGGCCGGCGCCCGGCCCGTCCAGCCCGCCTATGCGGGCACCGGCCGGCCACCGAAGATGCAGTATCTAGAGCCTGCACAGACCATGAAGGACCTGGTCATCGCGGCCGGCCGGGCTGCTGCGAGACCGGTGTCCTGGCGGGAAGGCTCCCGTCCGGGCCAGGGACGGAGCGGCTTCAAGCGCATGCACTCACGCTTCGTCGCTTTGCGCGTCCGACCGGCCGGACGCGGTGTCCGCACAACCGGCGACACTCCAGAACTGCCCGAGCGCTGGCTGCTGGCCGAATGGCCCGCCACCGAGCCCGAGCCGGTGCAGTTCTGGCTCTCGAGCCTGCCTTCCGGGATGCCGCTGGCCACGCTGGTGCGGCTGGCCAAACTGCGCTGGCGCATCGAGCACGACTACCGCGAGATGAAACAGGCCCTGGGACTTGCCCACTTCGAAGGCCGCACCTGGAACGGCTGGCACCACCACGTCACCCTCGTCTCCGCCGCCCATGCCTTCTGCACCCTGCAACGACTGGCACACCACCCAAAAGACACAGCGCAGGTCTGAGCCTCTACCAGGTCCTCCGCGAACTCCAGACACTCCTCGCCCTATGGGCCGGCGGCTGCCCCACCTGCCACCACAACATACCCACCCCCATACGAACCTGACCAAGCCCTACTAGGTCCTGTCGTCAAATTCCCGTCGGCCCCACTGGGCGGCCTACGGTCCTCCCCCAGCGGCCCGGCCGGGGAGGCGACGACCCCAAAACCCCTTCTCACCTGCTCGCTTCACCCGGTACGGTCTCGATCACGTTCCCACTGCGGGGAGCCCAAGAGTTCCGCGCGGTCGCCCCGGCAGTTCCCCCGTTGAGAGTAGGTTTCGTCAATGGCATGTCGTATCAGTGAGCTCGTACTCGGTTGCCGCGACCCCGAGGTGCTGGCGCGGTTCTGGTGCGAGGTCCTGGACTTCGTAGTGCTCGATCGCGAAGGGGACGACTGCTTCGAGATCGGGCCGCGCGAAGGGTTCGGCGGCCCGCAGCCGACGATCATCCTCAGCCGCAGGGACGAGCCGGAGCCGGGGAAGTCCCGGCTGCACATCGACGTCAACGCCACCGACCGCGATCAGGACGCCGAGCTCGAACGCCTCCTGAAGCTCGGGGCGCGCCCGGCTGACATCGGCCAGACCGGCGAGGAGCAGTGGCACGTTCTTGCCGACCCCGAGGGCAATGAGTTCTGCCTGCTCAAGGCCCGTCTCAACCCGCTCTGACGGCTCTGTGTCCCCGGTGCGATTCCAGAGCCTCCCGACAAATGGTGATCTTGAGTGGTGGATCATGGTCGGGTGATACGCCGCCATGAACTGTCGGATGCAGAGTGGGAGTTCGTTCGGCCGCTGTTGCCCGCCTCGTTGCGCGGGCGGAAGCGGTTGGATGACCGGAGGGTCCTCAACGGGATCGTGTGGAAGTTCCGGACCGGGACGGCCTGGCGGGACGTTCCCGAGCGATACGGGCCATGGGCCACACTCCACACTCGTTTCCGCCGGTGGGCGCTGGACGGCACCTTCGACCGGATGCTCCGAGCCGCGCAGGCCCGGGCGGACGCGGACGGTGACATCGACTGGCTGGTGTCGGTCGATTCCACCGTCGTCCGCACCCACCAGCATGCCGCCGGGGCCCGAAAAAAGGGCTCCGAAACCCCGGACTCGGACGCTCCCGAGGCGGCCTGACCAGCAAGATTCATCTGGCCTGCGACGCCGTGGGACGGCCTCTGTCCTTCACCGTCACCGGCGGGAACGCCAACGACTGCACCCAGTTCACCACTGTCATGGAAGCGATACGGGTGCCCCACCTCGGTCCAGGACGGCCCCGGGTGCGGCCCGCCCAGGTGCTGGGCGACAAGGGATACAGCTCCCGGGCGATCCGGGCCTGGCTGCGACGGCGCGGTATCCGCTGCACCATCCCCGAACGGGCCGACCAGGTCCGCAACCGGGCCCGGCGTGGCCGCCGGGGCGGGCGACCGCCGGCCTTCGACCGCGAGAGCTACAAGCGGCGCAACGTCGTGGAACGCTGTTTCAACCGCCTGAAGCAGTGGCGTGGCATCGCTACCCGCTATGACAAGACCGCCGAGTCCTACCAGGCAGCCGTCACCCTCGCCTCGCTCCTGATGTGGGCGTGACAATTTGAAGACACCTCCTAGCCAGACCGGCGATCAGTTCGGCACCGCCGTCTCACTCACGGACACCACCGGCACCACCCGCGCCGACCGCATCTTCGGCGCAAGCGGCGAGGACGCAGGCGACGGCGCCATCCAGTACCTCAGCAGCACCGGAACCGGTACGCGCTCCAGCCGCACCACCCTCGGCACCCAACCCGCCACCCGCCGGCCAGAATCTCGCCCCGTAACAACGCCACCAGCAGCACCCGCGCCTCCCCAGGATGGGCCGGGAACTCCTCTCCGGAGTCCTGACCCTTCCTCGTAGGGTGGCCGGCCCCGCTGACGCCTACTCACCACTACGACTGGGTCCCAGCCCGGGCCGGGTTGCACCCGACGCCGAGCGCTCGGTCGCCCCGAGATCCGGACCATTCCCGGACCACGATGCCAACCGCGAGCCCCACGACAGTCGTTTCCGCAGGTCAAACATGTCGCACTTCCTGTACCACCAGGAGACGAAGAACCTTCTCGTGTCATACTCCGCGAAAAAGCTCGGCTTCTTCTAGACACCAGAGAAGGGTGCCTGACCAGGTGTCATACCTGCCAGACACCCTTCGTGGCGCGCATCTACGTCGTGGAATGAAATGCGAGGCTACTGCCGATACATCCCACCGCTATCCCACCTCTGACCAGTTGTTCCGAGGCATTTCGGGCCAAGGTCCTCATGTGTCCAACACGCCATCCTCCGGCCCCGCCACCCATCGCCGCATCGACTCCTCAATCAAGTTGTTGGCATGCTTCCGTGCCTCGGCAAGGAACTTGGCGTAGTAGCGGAAGAGAACCTGGATGCTCTGTCCGGCCCGCCGCGCACACTCCGCGGGGTCGACACCCGAGGCAAGCCAGAACGAGATTGCCTGGGCGCGCCGCCGAAACGGCCCGTACGCGTCGACTCCGGACTCGGTCCTATCGACACGCAGGTCGCCGCCACCGTGCAGATGGCCGCCCAAGCGCTGCAGGGCGCGCTGGGGTTCAGGTCGAGGCTGTGAGCATTCCGGCACGCAAGCGGGACAACCCCCTTGATCTCTTCTACCGGCAGCACGTCATGGAGTTGAAGCCGGCCTTCCGCGAGGTCACCGCCGGTCACGAGGACCAGGCTCCAGACCGGCAGAACTCCGGCGCCCTCGCGCGCATCCTCGCCCTCCCCGCGCCAACCATGCCGCTATAGCCATAGCGCGACGGCCCCGCCCCTCTGATCAAATCGCGGACGGGCGGCCCCGACACTGAACCCCGCCCGCACCCCGGCCAGCGCCGGCCCCGGGTACGGGCGGGAGTTCAGCGGTTGCGGGGCGAGTACGTCCGCGGCCGCGGCGGGGGCGGCGCGGGGCAGCGGCCCTTGTGGAGGTAGAGCGTGCGGCCTGTGCCGGACGCGCCGGGCATGTCGCGGGTCCCCGTCTCGGCCGGAGTCATCGGGCGGTTGCAGTGGTCGCAGATCATCGGACCTCCCCCGCGCGCCGCTTCGCCGCCCGGTAGACCCGGCGCAGCTCAGTGGCGCCCGCGCAGTCCATGCCTCCCGTGCGGCACTCGGCGCACGCCTGGGTGTGGCGGATGAACCCGCTGTATGCGGTCTGGACGGTGGCGTCTTCGGCCCTGTGCTCGGCCGCCATTGGGCCGGTGTTCTCAGGCACGTCATCAGCTCCCCCACTGCTGGTCTCCACACTGCCGGGCCGTGTCATCGGCTGCGGAGGTCTTCGCGTAAGTTCAGCATAGCCTGAGCATGCTACGGCGTGCTAGGTATGCCATGTCTCGCGTGATGCGCTATGCCCTGCCTAGCTTGGCCAGGTGATCGAATTTGTTCCTGACCAGCCACGGTGGCGCCAGGTCGCCGAAGTAATTCGGCAACGGATCGTGGACGGCACCTACGCGCCGCGCACCCGCGTGCCGTCGGTGCTCCAACTCCAGGCCGAGTTCGGGATCGCCGCAGCAACCGGGCAGAAGGTGCACCGGGCGCTGCGCGAGGATGGACTCATCTACACGGAACCCGGGCTCGGGTCGTTCGTCGCACGCCCTCTGCCGTCGGGTGGCGACGCCCCCCACGGGTGACTTCACGTCACGGCGGTCGGCAGCGCGAAGAATGCGGCGACAGTTACACCCAGGCGTAACTGTCACTGCCCGTCATGCCGCACGTTCGTGACGATGCGCAGCTGAACGGTCCGGGCGGCGGGGCCTGACATTGAGGCGTGCCAGATCTGCACCCCGCCGGCTGTCCTGGCTGAGGGCCGCCGGGTGCGGGATTTTCTTGCCTCCCACGCCCGTCGAGGAGAAGGCGGTCGGCATGGCGGGGAACCGGGCAGTGCAAGCCCATAGGGGGCGCTGCCTGCAGAACTCGTCTTGGGGGCGCTGTTCGGCGGGACCTCGGGACCTGCCACCGGGCCGCCACGCGATCGGGGACGGAGACCCAGGGCCATCCGGACCACCCGCCACATCGGTCGGCCCGGACGGCCTCGCGTGGGACGCGGCCAGGGGCTCACCCAGCCGCCGACGGCCCTCTGCTCACACCCCGCGGAACCCACTTCGGAGTCGTCACCCAGGGCTGCCGTTGCTTTGTAAGTACGTGGTCCGTGGGCCGGCACACCGTGAGCGGTTCGTGTCGTTCCAGCCGCCTGTGGGCAGAATCGGTGCCGCCACGACGATCGCTGTCGCGTTCTGACCTGCGGGCCGCTGAGGGCCGATCTCGTCGCCGTCGGCCAGGCCCTCGATGGTGGTGACTTCGGCGCCCTCCAGCCGAACCGTGAGCGTCAGGCGGGAGTTGACCCGGCGGCCGTCGACAAGGACCGTACACGCCCCGCAGGCACCGGCGTTGCAGCCCTTCTTGGAGCCGGTGAGGCCCAGGTGTTCACGCAGGAGGTCGAGCAACGAGGTCCGGTTGTCGACCGTGACCGTGTGGCGTCTGCCGTTGACCGTCAACGTCACACGGCTGCCGGCCGGCATCTCCGCCGCGACAGCCTCCTCAGCGCCCAACCGCGACGGCCCCACGAACAGACCGCCCGCCACCACGGCACCGCCGACGGCGCTGGAAGACGCCATGAACGTGCGGCGGGACGGACTCGGCACATCCGGGACGGGACCGGAATCTTCTGGCTCGGTGACTTCGCTGGACATGCCCACTCTCTCTCAGCACGGGGAATGAGGGGTCTTGCTCAACACGCTGTACGGGCTCGGCCCAGGCGTTCCGCTCCTGTGGATCTTGGCTACCGGTCCAGAGTGAGGGCCGCATCCGGCATGTGGCAGACCGTGGTGTGCCCGGGAATGGGAAGCCGGGGAACAGGGAGCGGGGGCATGGCAGGGCCCCCTTGGCGTCTGGCCATCAAGGTCAAGGGAGTGCAAAGCTGATGAGCCGGATGCACGCTCACCGGGGGCGATGACGCAACGGCGCCGGCGCGCGGCCACAGCGGCCGCCGATCTGGATGTGACAGGACGATCCCACAGGAAGCAGCAGCTGTGAACGACGCGAGCCCCCCGTACGGCTGGAGCAAGTGGTCGAGCACCGCCGGGGACTTCCGCAACCTGACGCCGCTGATGCTGATGGACGCGCCGAGGCGAGCCGGAACCGCGGGGCCCAGCACCGGATCGCGGACCGTCCTGGACGCCACCCGGCTGCTGCGCCCGATCCGAGGCGTTGATCTAACGCCTCAAGCCACACCTTTTTGCGCCGGTCACCATTCCTGACAGTAGGTGAAGATGACGGGGTTGCAGTAGGTGTTCTCTTCGACCTCTGCGGCCGACGCTGTCCCTGTGCCCATGAGCACCATTACGGCAGCCGTGCCGGCCAGCACAGTTCCGGCCGCTATCCGCTTCATGCGCTTGAGAATCAAGGCACTTTCTCCTAAGGGAAGTTGAAACTAATTGACGGGTAAAGTACCACACATATGAGCAGGTGCTCGCAAATTCCGGTGCTGGCAAGTCAAGCTCGCACCCGTTCGGGGCATCGCCCGAGCACAGTTGGCACAAGGAGCACCCACATGACTCCCGAGGACAGGACGCACAAGCCGCTGAGACCGACGGCACGTGGCACGTTCCAGAAGGTCGGCATGGTTGCCTCGCTCGCGCTGGTCATGGCGGCTGCGGTCAGCCCCGCCTCGGCGGCGGCAGGGAGTGTGACGGACCGCGCGGCCGTGTCGTGCGACGGCCAGCGCCAGTTGTCATCGCACGGCGACGAGCACGACAAGGACGAGTGCAGGCGCGAGCCGGGCCCGAAGGGCGACACGGGTGCACCAGGGCCGTGCTCGGACATCGATACCTACTCCCGAACCGACGCCCAAGGATTCACCGATCCGGCGTTCCGGAGAGGCGGCCCGCAGCGCGCCCCCTTCCACGAGAGCCAACTCGTCTGAGAACAGCGCCCGGCGTCATTCTCAAACCACCTGGCAACCTCACAGGTCAGCGCCCCACCGGCTGCCAACTCGAATCGGACGGGACAGCAGGTCGCGCCTGTACCTCGTTCGCGTTGAACGCCGACACCTGGAAGGCTAAGCGGCCGCGGCGGGAACAGCCGGTCCGGCCGGCACGGTTGCATCGACCGAGGGACCGGCGCCGCACGGGCGGGGAACACGGAGACCACAAGGTCGTCCGCCCCACCAGGATCCGGGCCCCAGGGTCGCGGTACGCCCGCCGCGCACTCGGACCAAGACGTATTTCTGCAGGAGGACTTTTTCATGACTGACCGGCCCTTGACGCTCATGGCAGTACACGCCCACCCCGACGACGAGGCCACCGGAACCGGAGGGGTCCTCGCGCGGTACGCGGCGGAAGGCGTCCGCACGGTTCTCGTGACGTGTACCGACGGCGGTTGCGGTGACGGACCGGGGGGTGTCAAGCCGGGCGATCCCGGGCACGATCCGGCGGCGGTCGCCTTGATGCGCCGTCAAGAACTTGAGGCGAGCTGTGACGTCCTGAAGGTCAGCGATCTGGAGATGCTGGACTATGCCGACTCCGGGATGGCTGGCTGGCCGAGCAACGACGCCCCCGGATCCTTCTGGCAGACCCCCGTGCAGGAAGGCGCGGCCCGGCTCGCGGAACTCATGCGGCACTACCGACCTGATGTGGTCGTCACCTACGACGAGAACGGCTTCTACGGCCACCCCGACCACATCCAGGCCCACCGCATCACGATGGCGGCGCTGGAGATGACCGCGCTGACACCGAAGGTGTACTGGACCACGATGCCCCGCTCGATGATGGAGCGGTTCGGCGAGATCATGCGCGAGTTTCATGAGGACATGCCGGAGCCGGATCCTGCCGAGGCCGCCGCGATGGCCGAGATCGGCCTCCCCGACGATGAGATCACCACGTGGGTGGACACCACCGCGTTCAGCGGTCAGAAGTTCGACGCGCTGGCCGCGCACGCCAGTCAGGGCGAGAACATCTTCTTCCTCAAGATGGGCAACGAGAGGTTCGGCGAGTTGATGGGCATGGAGACCTTCGTACGTGTCCAGGACGCCACCGGCGCGGTCATACCCGAGACCGATCTCTTCGCCGGACTACGCTGATCCACCCGCCCGACCGGCCGGGAAAGCGCATCGACCGCACGGCGCGATCGAGCGGGTCACACACCCGGAGGCTTGTCCACGCGAGTTCCGCTCCGGCAGTCCGCGTCCAGGCCCTCGCCGACGGCGTCGACGCGTGCCCGCACTTCCGACCCGCCACCGCGCTCGTCCCCAAACCACCTGACAACCGCACAGGTGGGAGACCTGCGCGCTGCTGACTCGGAAGGTGCGCGACAGCCCAGGTCACAAGCCCGGCGGTCCGCTCCGATCAAGACAGACCGCCGAGGAAGCGACACGAAGCTGAGGCTCCGATGTCCGACACGCCGTGAGGCAACGAAAGAAGAAGAAGCAGGTCACGAGAGCGGTCTCCGACACCAACCGCGAGACCCTACAACAATGAAGCCAGTCGCCCTGTCATCCAATCGAGGCGTTTGACACCGAACCTAGGCGTCCACGCCCTCGCGCCGCCCCGACCGGCCGGTACCACCGATGGCCGGTACCGCCGCGATCGGGGCGGTCGTGCATCTACCGGCTACCGCCATCGAGGAGGGCCGGGACCTGTCCTCGATGAGCGGCATCCTGACCGACACCGCCTACCGTCTGCTGCTGGCCTGACGGCGGGGGTGGTCGGCGGCTAGCTCAGATGCCGGGTGAAGAACTGGGCCGCGGCGTCCCCCGCGAACTGCGGGACGCCGGTGTGCCCGCCCAGATTGGCGTGCAGCGTCTTCTCCTTGGCACCGAAGGCGTCGAACAGGTCCAGGGCCTGCTGCCGGTCGTTCCCTTCGTCGTCCCACTGCAGCAGGACGTGCAGCGGAATGGTGACCTGCCGGGCCTCCTCGAACAGGGCGCGAGGCACGAAACTCCCGGCGAACAGAACGGCGGCCGAGATGCGCGGCTCGACCACAGCCAGCCGGGTCCCGATGGCGATCACTCCCCCCGAGTACCCGACCGGGCCGCCGATCTCGGGCAGCGAAAGTAGGGCGTCCAGGGTGGTCTGCCATTCCGGGACCGCCTTTTCGACCAGCGGGAGGACGAGCCGGTCCACGATCTCGTCGTCGACCGGCTCGCCGGCCTCCAGTGCCCGGCGCAGGTCGGCGCGGGCCTGCTCGGCGGCGGCTGAACGGGGCCGGTCACCGCTTCCGGGGAGCTCGATGGTGGCCGCGGCGAAGCCATCCGCCGCGGCGTGCCGGGCCCGGGCCGCCAGTCGGGGGTACATCTTGTGCAGTCCGCCGGGGTGGCCGAGCAGGATCAGCGGCACCCGTGCGGATGCGGATCCAGGCATCCACAGGATCCCGGGGATCTCGCCGAGGGTGAATTCGCGTTCGAGGATGCCGTCGTCGAGGCGTTGTTCGGAAGTGAATTGCATGGTCGTGCCTTTCGGGAGTGCTCGTGAACGGCGCTCCCGGACGACCTATCGTCCGACCGTGACCCCGGAGGGGAGCACCCATGTCGATACTGTGTTCACGGGTACCACCTCCTCGTTCTCTTGCACGGCCTCCGGAAAAGTAGCAGTGGTCGCCGTGGTCCGCCAACGGGTTTTTGCGGAGGCTCCGTGGCCGGATGCCACGGAGCCACTCGCCCAAAGGCCAGTCCGGCTGGTCGCCTATCCGGCGAGGTTGAGGTTGTGCACGTGGGCGATGCCGAGCATGGCGTGGTGGACGCCATCGCCTTTGAGGCGGCAGTCGCGGAGGATCTTCCAGGTCTTCATGCGGGCGAAGACGTGCTCGACGCGGGCGCGGACCTGCTTGTGGGACTTGTTGTGGGCCTGTTTCCAGTCGGGGAGTTCTTCGCCTTTGCGCCGGCGGTGGGGCATCACGAGCACGGTGCCCGGATAGCCGCCGTCGGCGATCGTCATCGTCTTGCCGACGGCAGCCTTCGCGCCGGACTCCTGCCACGCCTTGCAGTCGTTGCGGTTGCCCGGCAGGGGTCGGCCGACCATCACGACGAGCCGGGTGTCGGCGTCGATGACGACCTGGTGGTTGGTGGAGTACCGGTAGTTCTTGGACTGTGCGGCGATGGTGTGGTCGCGGGTGGGCACCAGGGTGCCGTCCACGATGAGCACGGTGTCCTTGCGGAAGTGCTTGCGTGGCTGGAGCGCGAGTGATGGGCCGAGGTGGTCGATGACGCGGTCGGCCGCGGACTTCGAGATACCGAAGAGTGGAGCGAGTTGGCGCATCGTCAAGTTAGTTCGCCAGTAGGCCGACACGAGCAGCACCCGGTCCTCCAGCGGAAGGGACCACGGGCGGCCCTTGCGGACCGGATCTGCACCTTCGCGGCGCAGCACGGTCACCAGCTTCCCGAAGGAACGCGGGCTCAGCCCGGTGAACGGGGCTATCCAGACACCTCACGGCGCCAAGCCGTCAAGTCGGGACAGCGGGCACGAGCTCACTGTTCGATTCCAAGGGCCCTATCGGTGGTCATCAGAGAGCGTCCTTAATGTGGCCTCGGGCGAAGTCCCATGGAGCGGGTGCATTGGCGGCCGCGTACTCGTCTGCGATGCCGAAGACGCTCCCGCATCCAGAGCATTCGGCCCGGCCGAACAGGTGCGTCAGCCCCCAGGCGAGCCGTTGCTGGCCATCCCGTACGGCCGACTCGTGCAACATCCTCCCGGTGCCGGTCAGCTCGTCCGGGACGGCTGGCCGGAGCGGGACCTGGTGGACATCCCCCAGATTCCAGTCCCGGATCGAGGAGTAGCAGCCGTAGTCGCCGACCGCGATCGTCACCGGTGCGTCGCAGTGCGGACAAGCGACAGTGACGACAAAATCGGTGAAGTCGTCCAGGGCCTCGAACCACAAGGGCTGGCCGTCGAACGCGAGCATGGCCCGCAACCGGCTCAGGTAGATCTTCCCGGCCAGGCCAGACCGCAGCCGGGCGGCGGCCATGGCGCGAAGCTCGGCCAAGGTCGCCGCACAGCGTGCGACTTCTTCGTCGGCGCCGTGAGGTTGAAGGAGGCCACCCGCTATGGCTCCGGCCAGATCGAGCGCCCAGTCGCCGGCGCCCTCGGTCTTCGCGATGTCCGCCAGTCGCGGCAGTGCGGCGATGCTCGCCGGGGTGATCGTCCCCTGGTGGCACAAGCGCCCCCAAAGCCCGTCGATGGCCTCCTGGTCACGACCGATGGCTCGATCCAGCAGCCCGGGTATCGCGTCTGCCGGGCCGTAAGCGTCGTGGAGTGTGGACCAGTCGATCATCCGGTGATTCAAGCACGCTGCGGAGCGACCTCCTGGGGCGGTGAGTCGTGAGCGGGATCACCTACGCCACCGCCAGTGCTGGGGCCTGCGGCGCCGGGAACGCGGTGTGTTCATCGAACAGGCGGCGGTTCTTGAGGCAGTGGTGGAGCTGGCCCAGCATCCGGTTGAACAGATTGCGCTGGCCAGCGGCGTGCCAGTCTCCGTGGTCGTCACGTCGCCGCCGGTAGTGGGCTTTGGCACCGGACGAGGCAGTGATCGCTGAGAACGCCCAGAGGTAGCCGGCGTGGTTGAGCCGGTCGTTCTTCACCCATCGTCTGGTGATGCTGGACTTCTTGCCGGAGGCCCGGGTGACCGGTGAGGCGCCCGCGTAGGCCTTCAGGCCGCGGGCGTCCGCGAAGCGGGTGCGGTCGTCTCCGATTTCGGCCAGCACCCGGGCGGCAAGCTGGATACCGAGGCCGGGGAAGCTGAGGATAATTTCGGAGTCCGGGTGCTGCGGGAACGCCTCCTCGACGGCCTGGGCGAGGTCGGTGGCGGCGGTGCAGGCGGCCGTGAGTTGTCCGAGTAGGGCGAGCGTCTGCTTGCCGAGCGCGTCCTCGACAAGCTCGGGCTGACGGGCCCAGTCGGTGCGGAATGCCTCGCGCAGCCGCTCGACGTCCGACTCGATGCCGCGCTTGCGGCCCGCACGCTTGAGAGCCGCCGTAATCTGGGTGCGAGTCAGGCTCGCGGCCTTGGCCGGTGTCGGCGCGAGCTTCATCAGCTCGCGGGCCTCCGGTCGGCACAAGCCGTTGTCCCACTTGGCGAAGGCATCCAGAGCGGCGGGGTAGTACTCACGCAGCAGCGAGCGGAGCTGGTTGGCGACCTGCTGCCGGTTCCAGACCGCGTCCTGCTGAGCGCGGGCCAGTACGGCAATGGCGCGGGCCAGGTCGCTGTCGTTCGGCAGCGGCCGGTGAGCATGCATATCCGTGCGCAGGATGTTCGCCAGGACCAGGGCGTCGCCGGGGTCGGACTTCTTGCGGGAGACCGCGTGCCGATCGCGGTAGCGGGCGGCAGCCATCGGGTTGATCGCGAACACCTTCCGCTTGCCTGCCCGCAGCACCGCGACCAGCAGACCGCGGGAGGTCTCGATCGCGACCGGGATCGGGGTCTCCTCCGTATCGCCGTACTCGGCCAGCAGGTCCATCAGACTCCTGTAGCCGGCCGCGTCGTCAGTGATGTGTCGCTTCGCAAGTAGCTGGCCGGTGTCGTCGACCAAGGCAACGTCGTGTGTCCTCTCCGCCCAGTCGATGCCGCAGTAGATCAACTTTTCCTCCCCAGAGGTGCAATGTTTGCGCTGGTTGCGAGCGCATGCGGGCCACGCAGCGACCTAATTCCAGGACTCGACCATCCGGTCGGTCCGCCACCTCACTAGCCGTTCGTGGCACCAGCGCACCCCACGGGCCCCGGTCTCCTCGGGACCTCTGACGGCTCTGGACTATCAGGAGGTCACCGTGCGGCGGGCTCGCAGCACCAACACCAACGAGTGATCAAGCGGACAGTGTTGACGGTAGTGGCGACCTCGAAGACACCGAACGCCGCCGCTCTGGATAAAGGGATCGAGTGCCCAGACGGCTCCAGGCGTACGGTCGGTGCCCGCGAAGCTGCCACCACCTGCACTGTGGAAGGCCGGGACGAGAGAAGAGCATCGGTCCCCGGCGCTCGAACGGACTGGTGGCAACCCCCGGCTCCCTCAGCCCGTTACCAAGGAATTAGGAGGGCTCCGACGCCGTGATCACACCAGACGCCGCAAGATCATCTCCCCTGTGACCAGCAGTTGCGGGACAGCCCTTAAGCTCTCAACTCCGTTCGAGGGGAGACCCCATCCAAGGGCTTCCGGCCACCTTGCGATCGCACGCCCTGGACGACGCTCCTCATGGGGCAAACATTGCCGATCACGGCACTAGTAGACCGTCGCGGCTAATTTTTGGGATAGAGGTGGCGCAGTTTGATGCGTGCGTCGTGGGTGGTGAACTGCCAGTCGACCTGACGTTGGTCGGTGTTGGTGGCGTTCTGCCAGGCCGAGAGTTCGGTGTTGAGGTTGTCGAGGTCACCGATCCGGCGGTCGAGGCATTGCCGGGTCAGCGCGGAGAGTTCGATCTCGGCGATGTTGAGCCATGACCCGTGTTTGGGCGTGTGATGGATCTCGAGGCGCTGGGCCAGGGCGAATGCTTCTTCTGGTTCGAATGCCTCGTACAGTGAGGCGATGCCGTGGGTGTTGAGGTTGTCCATCACCAGCACCACGGATTCGACGTCGGGGTAATCCACGCTCAGCAGCTGCTTGACCTGGCCGGCCCAGTCGATCCGGGTCCGCTGGGACAGCGCCTGGACTCGACGCCACCCGCGAAGGGGTTCGACCCACACGAAGATCGAGCACGTGCCGCAGCGGATGTACTCGCTGTCCTGGCAGGCATCGCGACCAGGGCGGGCCGGGAGCGGGTCGCGGACATGGTCGAGGAGCTGGTAGGGCTTCTCGTCCATGCACACCACGGGACGTGCCGGATCGTAGGGCCGGGCATAGATGGCCAGCACGTCTTCCATCCGGGCCGCGAACTCCGCGTTCGCTCGCGGTGGGATGGTCCAGCACTTTCTCAGATGAGGACGCAGTTGCGTTTTTTAAGACCCGCCCGATGGTGGAGTGGTCCAGATCGGGGATGTCCTCGACCAGCGCGACGTGCTTCTCCAACAGCCGCAGCGACCACCGGGCATAGCCCTGGGGTGGCTGTGAGCACGCCATCGCGATCAGCCGGGCTTCGACCTCGCCGGTCACCGGCGAGGGCACCGGCGGGAGGTCGCGCTTCTTCCGCGCGATCGTGGCGTGAACATCGCCACCGGTCTCGGCGAAACGCTTGGCGACCAGCCGCAACGTCTCACCGGAGACACCGAGCCGGGCCGCGATCGCCTCCTTGGTGTCCACCTCACCCACCGAGCTGTCCAGTGCAAGCAGCACCCGCGCACGCATGATCATCGAGGCCCCACGAACACCCGTCGTGGTCACTCGGACCAGCTCCTCACGATCCTGCGCGGTCAACCTGACCGGCCGCTTCTTCTGCGAACCCACAACAACAGTCCTATCTGGCAAAGGGGAAGGAATCTGCCAGACACCAACCTCCCAGTCAGGTGCACCATAACTAAGCGGCGACACGCTACTAGTAGACCGTCGCGGCTAATTTTTGGGATAGAGGTGGCGCAGTTTGATGCGTGCGTCGTGGGTGGTGAACTGCCAGTCGACCTGACGTTGGTCGGTGTTGGTGGCGTTCTGCCAGGCCGAGAGTTCGGTGTTGAGGTTGTCGAGGTCACCGATCCGGCGGTCGAGGCATTGCCGGGTCAGCGCGGAGAGTTCGATCTCGGCGATGTTGAGCCATGACCCGTGTTTGGGCGTGTGATGGATCTCGAGGCGCTGGGCCAGGGCGAATGCTTCTTCTGGTTCGAATGCCTCGTACAGTGAGGCGATGCCGTGGGTGTTGAGGTTGTCCATCACCAGCACCACGGATTCGACGTCGGGGTAATCCACGCTCAGCAGCTGCTTGACCTGGCCGGCCCAGTCGATCCGGGTCCGCTGGGACAGCGCCTGGACTCGACGCCACCCGCGAAGGGGTTCGACCCACACGAAGATCGAGCACGTGCCGCAGCGGATGTACTCGCTGTCCTGGCAGGCATCGCGACCAGGGCGGGCCGGGAGCGGGTCGCGGACATGGTCGAGGAGCTGGTAGGGCTTCTCGTCCATGCACACCACGGGACGTGCCGGATCGTAGGGCCGGGCATAGATGGCCAGCACGTCTTCCATCCGGGCCGCGAACTCCGCGTTCGCTCGCGGTGGGATGGTCCAGCACTTTCTCAGATGAGGACGCAGTTGCGTTTTTTAAGACCCGCCCGATGGTGGAGTGGTCCAGATCGGGGATGTCCTCGACCAGCGCGACGTGCTTCTCCAACAGCCGCAGCGACCACCGGGCATAGCCCTGGGGTGGCTGTGAGCACGCCATCGCGATCAGCCGGGCTTCGACCTCGCCGGTCACCGGCGAGGGCACCGGCGGGAGGTCGCGCTTCTTCCGCGCGATCGTGGCGTGAACATCGCCACCGGTCTCGGCGAAACGCTTGGCGACCAGCCGCAACGTCTCACCGGAGACACCGAGCCGGGCCGCGATCGCCTCCTTGGTGTCCACCTCACCCACCGAGCTGTCCAGTGCAAGCAGCACCCGCGCACGCATGATCATCGAGGCCCCACGAACACCCGTCGTGGTCACTCGGACCAGCTCCTCACGATCCTGCGCGGTCAACCTGACCGGCCGCTTCTTCTGCGAACCCACAACAACAGTCCTATCTGGCAAAGGGGAAGGAATCTGCCAGACACCAACCTCCCAGTCAGGTGCACCATAACTAAGCGGCGACACGCTACTAGTAGACCGTCGCGGCTAATTTTTGGGATAGAGGTGGCGCAGTTTGATGCGTGCGTCGTGGGTGGTGAACTGCCAGTCGACCTGACGTTGGTCGGTGTTGGTGGCGTTCTGCCAGGCCGAGAGTTCGGTGTTGAGGTTGTCGAGGTCACCGATCCGGCGGTCGAGGCATTGCCGGGTCAGCGCGGAGAGTTCGATCTCGGCGATGTTGAGCCATGACCCGTGTTTGGGCGTGTGATGGATCTCGAGGCGCTGGGCCAGGGCGAATGCTTCTTCTGGTTCGAATGCCTCGTACAGTGAGGCGATGCCGTGGGTGTTGAGGTTGTCCATCACCAGCACCACGGATTCGACGTCGGGGTAATCCACGCTCAGCAGCTGCTTGACCTGGCCGGCCCAGTCGATCCGGGTCCGCTGGGACAGCGCCTGGACTCGACGCCACCCGCGAAGGGGTTCGACCCACACGAAGATCGAGCACGTGCCGCAGCGGATGTACTCGCTGTCCTGGCAGGCATCGCGACCAGGGCGGGCCGGGAGCGGGTCGCGGACATGGTCGAGGAGCTGGTAGGGCTTCTCGTCCATGCACACCACGGGACGTGCCGGATCGTAGGGCCGGGCATAGATGGCCAGCACGTCTTCCATCCGGGCCGCGAACTCCGCGTTCGCTCGCGGTGGGATGGTCCAGCACTTTCTCAGATGAGGACGCAGTTGCGTTTTTTAAGACCCGCCCGATGGTGGAGTGGTCCAGATCGGGGATGTCCTCGACCAGCGCGACGTGCTTCTCCAACAGCCGCAGCGACCACCGGGCATAGCCCTGGGGTGGCTGTGAGCACGCCATCGCGATCAGCCGGGCTTCGACCTCGCCGGTCACCGGCGAGGGCACCGGCGGGAGGTCGCGCTTCTTCCGCGCGATCGTGGCGTGAACATCGCCACCGGTCTCGGCGAAACGCTTGGCGACCAGCCGCAACGTCTCACCGGAGACACCGAGCCGGGCCGCGATCGCCTCCTTGGTGTCCACCTCACCCACCGAGCTGTCCAGTGCAAGCAGCACCCGCGCACGCATGATCATCGAGGCCCCACGAACACCCGTCGTGGTCACTCGGACCAGCTCCTCACGATCCTGCGCGGTCAACCTGACCGGCCGCTTCTTCTGCGAACCCACAACAACAGTCCTATCTGGCAAAGGGGAAGGAATCTGCCAGACACCAACCTCCCAGTCAGGTGCACCATAACTAAGCGGCGACACGCTACTAGTAGACCGTCGCGGCTAATTTTTGGGATAGAGGTGGCGCAGTTTGATGCGTGCGTCGTGGGTGGTGAACTGCCAGTCGACCTGACGTTGGTCGGTGTTGGCGGCGTTCTGCCAGGCCGAGAGTTCGGTGTTGAGGTTGTCGAGGTCACCGATCCGGCGGTCGAGGCATTGCCGGGTCAGCGCGGAGAGTTCGATCTCGGCGATGTTGAGCCATGACCCGTGTTTGGGCGTGTGATGGATCTCGAGGCGCTGGGCCAGGGCGAAGGCCTCTTCTGGTTCGAATGCCTCGTACAGTGAGGCGATGCCGTGGGTGTTGAGGTTGTCCATCACCAGCACCACGGATTCGACGTCGGGGTAATCCACGCTCAGCAGCTGCTTGACCTGGCCGGCCCAGTCGATCCGGGTCCGCTGGGACAGCGCCTGGACTCGACGCCACCCGCGAAGGGGTTCGACCCACACGAAGATCGAGCACGTGCCGCAGCGGATGTACTCGCTGTCCTGGCAGGCATCGCGACCAGGGCGGGCCGGGAGCGGGTCGCGGACATGGTCGAGGAGCTGGTAGGGCTTCTCGTCCATGCACACCACGGGACGTGCCGGATCGTAGGGCCGGGCATAGATGGCCAGCACGTCTTCCATCCGGGCCGCGAACTCCGCGTTCGCTCGCGGTGGGATGGTCCAGCACTTTCTCAGATGAGGACGCAGTTGCGTTTTTTAAGACCCGCCCGATGGTGGAGTGGTCCAGATCGGGGATGTCCTCGACCAGCGCGACGTGCTTCTCCAACAGCCGCAGCGACCACCGGGCATAGCCCTGGGGTGGCTGTGAGCACGCCATCGCGATCAGCCGGGCTTCGACCTCGCCGGTCACCGGCGAGGGCACCGGCGGGAGGTCGCGCTTCTTCCGCGCGATCGTGGCGTGAACATCGCCACCGGTCTCGGCGAAACGCTTGGCGACCAGCCGCAACGTCTCACCGGAGACACCGAGCCGGGCCGCGATCGCCTCCTTGGTGTCCACCTCACCCACCGAGCTGTCCAGTGCAAGCAGCACCCGCGCACGCATGATCATCGAGGCCCCACGAACACCCGTCGTGGTCACTCGGACCAGCTCCTCACGATCCTGCGCGGTCAACCTGACCGGCCGCTTCTTCTGCGAACCCACAACAACAGTCCTATCTGGCAAAGGGGAAGGAATCTGCCAGACACCAACCTCCCAGTCAGGTGCACCATAACTAAGCGGCGACACGCTACTAGTCAGCACCGGTGGCTTCCAGCCAACTTCGGTTGGTTCAGCGCCGATCGGTGTGCTCGGTACCGCGCACGGACGGCGTCGACGCCGAAGATTCCGGTCAACCCATTACCAACCGTTTACTGAGCAGATACCTTTCTCCTTGCCAGTGGCGGGGGGCGGAGCGATCCGGCCGCCCCTGCCTGCCCCGGAGTACTGCCGTACGTCGTTCGGGCTGTTTTCGACCATTACGCCCATTTCTCATGGACCGTCGGAAGGAAGCGTTTTGAACGCTCGGAACCGCCGCACCACGGTAGCCGCCGTATCCGTCGCAGGGCTCATAGCGCCGCTGCTGCTGATCGGATCGGGCACCGCCTCCGCCCACAGCGACCCTGCCAAGGAGGCTGCCAAGCTCGCAAAGAAGCTCGTCAAGAAGAGCAACGCCGAGGACGCCTACGAGCATCTGAAGCAGTTCCAGCGGATCGCTGACAAGAGCGGGAACACCCGGGTGGCCGGGTCAGAGGGGCACCGGAAGTCGGCCGAGTACGTCGAAGGCCTGTTGAGGAAAGCCGGGTACTCGGTGACCCGGAACGAGTTCGACTACCCGTTCACCGAGACGCTGGCGCAGAGCCTGCGGGTGGTGTCACCGCAGCAGCAGGACGTCCCGTTGATCGCCATGACGTACTCCGCCAGCAGCCCGGTCGGCGGCATCACCGCCCCGGTCGCGGTGGTGCCGGTCGACGCCACCACCGGCTGCGAGCCTGAGGACTACGCCCCCGGGACGTTCACCGGCAAGATCGCGCTGATCAAGCGCGGCGGCTGCACCTTTGCGCAGAAGCAGGAGACCGCAGCCGGTGCGGGCGCGGTCGGCGCGATCATCTACAACAACACCGAGGGCGCGCTCAACGGCACGCTGGGAGACCCGTCCGTCGCCAAGATCCCGGCCGGCGGCGTCACGCAGGCGGACGGCGAGGCGCTCGCGGCCAAGGCCGCCGCCGGCGCAGTGACCGTCAACCTGGAGATCCGCACCTTCGCGGAGACCCGGCACACCTACAACGTGATCGCCGAGACCAAGGGCGGCGACGCCGACAACGTGGTGATGTTCGGCGCCCACCTGGACTCGGTGGCGGCCGGCCCGGGCATCAATGACAACGGCTCCGGCTCCGCCGGCATTCTCGACGTGGCCCTGAACCTTGCCCACAAGAACGTCAAGAACAAGGTGCGCTTCGCCTGGTGGTCGGCTGAGGAGTTCGGCCTGCTGGGCTCGGAGGCGTACGTCAACAGCCTCTCGGCGGCCGACCTTGCGAAGGTCAAGCTGTACCTGAACTTCGACATGATCGCCTCGCCGAACTACGCCCAGTTCGTCTACGACGGCGACGACTCCGACCAGGTCGGTGCCGGCCCCGGCCCGGAGGGCTCGGCGCAGCTGGAGAGGCAGATCACCGACTACCTGGACAGCCGGGGCACCCCGCAAGAGGGCACCGACTTCACCGGCCGGTCGGACTACGGGCCGTTCATCGAGGTGGGCATCCCCTCGGGCGGCACCTTCACCGGCGCCGAGGGCATCAAGACGGCCGAGCAGGCGAAGGTGTACGGCGGTAAGGCCGGTGTCGCGTACGACGCCTGCTACCACGCCGCTTGCGACACCCTGAAGAACATCAACATGAAGGCGTTCGACGTCAACGTCGACGTCATCGCCAACGCGGTGGGCCAGTACGCCTGGGACACCAGTCTTCTGAGCAAGCCGGTGGCGCCGCAGAACACCAAGGGTTCGGCGGGCAGCGGCGGTGGCCTGCACGAGGGCCACGACCACGAGGTCACCGAGTAACTCCCGGTACACATGGGGGGGAGGGCCGGACTGTCCGGCCCTCCCCTTCGATGCTGCGGCGGGATGCGCGGTCGCTACGGTTCCTTGTGGAGGGAGACCCTGGCAGGTGGGCTTGGCCGGCATCGGGATGACCGCGCGGCTGACATGCCACGGCGCGCCATCAGTCGCGCGCCGACCGGGTCGTGGCGGTGGCCGCGGCACCGCCCACCGCTGCCTCGTGGTGCTGCGCCTCGCTCCACTTCAACGCCAACTCGCGCCGGGTGCTGCGGTCCTCCTCTGTGTGGCCGACCGTACGGACATGGTCGAGGAACAGGAGTGCCCCGTCACCCCAGTCGTCGAGCCAGTCATCCACATCCTCGCCGCAGATGATTCCGGGCTCGGCGGAGACCCCACGCCCGACCATCACAGACCAGACGACCGACCCCATCAGCGGCGAACTAGCCGACCTGGTCGAGAGCATGATTGGCAGAGGGCGCAACGGACGGCAGATCTGGACAGAGCTCATGGACCACCACGACTGCTTGATCACATACGGCTCCATCCGCCACTGCATCAGATACGCACGATCCCGGACGGCACCAGCACGAGCAGAGGCCAACAGATCAGCCTCCCCTTGACAGCCCGGGTTCAGGATCCGGGGGTTGGCCGACATCATTCTCGTGAACCGCACTGTGGACTGAGGTGTTCGCGTCGGCTTTTGCCCGGTGGGCTACGCTGTGCGGTCATGAATACCGGGACGGCATTGCGCCACACACGGATTGGTGACCCGGTGCTCTTCTGAGCGCCGTACGGGCCGGTGTGGGCCCGCTGTTCGATCGAGGATCTTGCGCTGCTGCGCGGGCTCCACCTCCGTCGTGTTGATCACAGCCTCGACACATCAACCACGACAGGAGAACTCATGCCCACCAAGACGCTGCAGATTCCCACCACGGATGGCCAGGCCGACGCCTTCGCCGCCTTCCCCGACCACGGCGAGCGGCGCCCAGGGGTGCTGATGTACGCGGACGGCTTCGGCATCCGGCCCGTGCTGCGGGAGATGGCCCGCGAACTGGCCGGGCACGGGTACTACGTACTCGTCCCCAACCTCTTCTACCGGCACGGCCCGGCACCGCTGATCGAACTTCCCGACCGCATCGGAGAAGAGGTCCGGCCCGCGCTCATGGCCCAGCTGATGCCGTTGATCGAGGCACACACCGCCGAACGCGTACTGCGTGACGCCGACGCCTACCTCAGGTTCCTCACCACCCAGCCCGAGGTCGCCGCCGGGCCGGTCGCGGTGACCGGCTACTGCATAGGCGGCCTCCTGGCGATGCGCACCGCCGCGGCCCACCCCTGCCAGGTGGCCGCCGTCGCCGCATTCCACGGTCCTGTGGGTGCGGACGGGCCCGACACCCTCGCCGAGATCACCGCCCAGGTCCACTTCGGCCACGCCGAAAGCGACCTGACGCCCGAGGCCCTGGGAGAGCTCAACCGGGCGCTGGACGCCGCGAAGATCAACTACACCTCCGAGATCTACCCCGACACCGTCCACGGGTTCACCATGTCCGACACCGACGCCTTCGACCCCGCCGGACTGCAGCGCCACTGGGACCGCCTGCTCCCCCTCCTCGACCGCACACTGGCCAACAGCTGAGGCTCCGGCTCGGGAACCAAACCTGAAGTACACGGCTGCGACCAGCAGACGGCTCGGCGGGCCACACCGATGTCGGCATGGCCGGCCCGCCCGGCCGCCGAACGCAGGATGGCCGACGAGCAGGCCGACTTCGTCTGGAAGCTTTCGGCCGGCGCGGCGGAATTACTCACCGTCGCCGCCGGGGCGTCCCCGGTGTCCCGTCTCAGATGATCTGGTCCCTGGTGATGCCTGTGACCTGCAGCGGCCAGAAGAACCGAGACGCTGTGACGCTGGAAATCTCAGTGGATCTGGACCCGGACGCACGGGTCGGGTGTGTCCCGCCCAGAACCCGGCAGCTCGACAGCACCCCGCGCCCGGCCCTGCGCCCGAAGTCGGAGAGCACCTGCAGGCGGGGCAGCGTGGTAGCGAACACCCAGACCGTGATGCCGTCGACCGCCGCGGTGCCAAATCCCCGAGGATGCCGGACACGCGCTGAAGTGGCAGCAGGACGAACGACGCCGGTCTGAGCAATCTGCCAAGTCGTCAGCAAGTCACAGATCGGCGCGCGACCTGAAGCCGGCGCTGCCCCACTTGCCACCAGGAGCTACCCACCGTTACACCTCCCGGACCACGCCCTACTGGGCACGCCGTCGACCCTTCGCCCGCTGCGGGTAGGGAAACAGCCGCGGGCTGCGCTTGGCCGCCACGTCTTCCACCCAGCCGAAGAGCAGCAGCGCCAGCACGATCAGCGGGACAGCAACCAGCAGGGGAAACCACTGGCTGGACAGCAGCCAGCGCAGGTGTGTGTAGCAGAAGTCGTTGTTCCACAGCGGGTCGATCAGCGGCTCCGTGAGCACCAGCGCGACGCAGTGCCAGAGGTAGACGGTGACCGCGCGGGAGTTCAGCAGGCTGACTACGCCGCTGAACCGCTCCAGTGGCCGAGGCCACTGCTCCCACGAGGGGCTGAGATGGAGCAGCAGCATGACGCAGCCGAAGGACCAGACGGCCTGTGCCAGCGGCGCCGCCTCCAGGTCCGGGCCGATCCGGGGGTCGTCGACCGGCGACTGTTGCAGCCACCAGAAACCGGCCGCAAGGACCAGCGGCGCGATCGAGGGCACGACGTACTGCGGGATCCGGCGCAGCACGCCCTCGTGGTGTGCCATGCCGAGCAGCCAGCAGGAACCGAAGGTGGTGAAGTCGGTGGCCGTCTCCATCAGCCGGCCGGACTGGTCGACCAGTCCGGAGTTGAGGACCGCCGACAGCACCAGCGGTACCGCCAGCGTCACCCAGGGGAGCCGGCGCATGGCCTTGAGCATGAGCGGCGAGAGAAGGACGTACCAGAGGTAGGCCCGCAGGTACCACAGCGGGACGACGATCTGTTCGGCCCAACTGGACGGCAGATGGCCGCCGAAGCCGTGCACGGTGTCGGCGAAGGGCGGGGTGCTCAGCGGGAGCACCCAGAAGGCGAGCTCGCCCCACCACCAGCGGGGATGGCCCTCGGAGTTCGGGCCCCACCCGTCGATGATCATCGCGGTCAGCACGATCGCGCCGAACATCCACATCGGTGGCAGCAGGCGGCGCAACCGCCCGCGGATGACGCCCAACGCGGGACGGCTCAGGGACCGAGCCATGAGCGAGCCCGCCAGCGCGAACATCACGCCCATGGACGGGAAGAGCAGCGGCAGCCAGGTCCAGCCGAAATTGTGGTAGATCACCACCCGGATCAGAGCCAGGGCCCGTAGCAGGTCGAGGTAGCGGTCGCGGCTGCCGCGTGGGCGGGGCGCTGCGGGAGCGTGCTCGGTCCCGTGCTCGCGGACGTCCGACGGAAGGCTCTGTGCGGGTATCGGAGGTAGGAGGACGACCCGCAGGGGGACGGTCGCAGTGGGGTCGGCCGCCGCGACCGCACCCGGTTCGACGGTGCTCATGACGGTATCGCCCCCGTGGTGACGTCCAACCCGACCTCGCCGGTGCGCCGCAGCTTCTGCCAGCGCAGTCGGCCTCCGGTCAGCGCGGTGATCCAGGACTGCAGCAGCACCATGTACATCAGCACCCGGTAGACCACTTGTTGGACCGGCAGTGTGACCAGGTGCCAGGCTTTCTCCCGGTCCAGGCGGAAGGACCACCACGCGCAGAACGCCTGCAGGGCCAGCACGGCGAACCAGGCGCCGAGGCTCTTGTACGGGTTGACGAAGAACACGCCGTAGACCATGGCGATGTCGATGGCCGGTGCGAGCAGCGGGGTGAGC
Organism: Streptomyces sp. NBC_00154; assembly: GCF_026342835.1. Classification (GTDB taxonomy): domain Bacteria; phylum Actinomycetota; class Actinomycetes; order Streptomycetales; family Streptomycetaceae; genus Streptomyces. Next base: position 860,459 of record NZ_JAPEMI010000002.1, on the reverse strand, counting down.
ACCATGAACAGCGCCACGAACGGCAGCCCGACCCGCCCGAAGCGCCCGCCGGGCCCGCGCTCCAGGACCGCGTGCCGGTGCTTCCACATCGCCTGCATGGTGCCGTAGCTCCACCGGTATCGCTGGGACCAAAGCTGGCTCATGCTGCCCGGCGCTTCCGTCCACGCGCGGGCGTTCTCGGCGTAGACGATCTTCCATCCGGCCCGGTGCAGGGCCATGGTCACGTCGGTGTCCTCGGCGAGGGTGTCGTCGCTCATGCCGCCCACTTGCTGCAGCGCCTGGCGGCGGAAGGCACCGACCGCGCCGGGGATCGTCGGCATGCAGTCCAGCACGTCGTACATGCGCCGGTCGAGGTTGAAGCCCATCACGTACTCGATGTGCTGCCAGGCACCGATCAGGGTGTCCCGGTTGCCGACCTTGGCGTTGCCCGCCACCGCGCCGATCCGCGGATCGGCGAAGGGCTGCACCAACTCGCGGACAGTCGCCGGCTCGAAGACGGTGTCGCCGTCCATCATCACGATCAGGTCGTGCGAGGCGGCTGCCACCCCGGTGTTGAGTGCGGTCGGCTTACCGCTGTTCGGCTGGCGGATCAGCCGGACCATCGGCAGGTCCATGTCTTGCACCAACGCCGCGGTGCCGTCGGTGGACCCGTCGTCCACCACGATCACCTCGACCGGGTGGTCGCTTCTGGCCAGCGAGAGCAGGGTGTTGGTGATGCACTCCTGCTCGTTGTACGCGGGGACGACCACGGTGATCGGCTCGGTGATCGGCTCGCCCCAGGAGAAGCCCGGTTTTCGGGTGCGGCGTACGTGCACCAGCGACAGGACCAGCATCAGCGCGAACCGGGCGAAGACGAGGACGCCGACCACTGCGAGCAGCACCACCAGCCACGGCATCAGCCCCACGGAGAAGGCGGTGCACCACACGAACGCCTTGCCGGCCCAGAGCGTGTAGCCGCTGACCCGGGTGTTCGCGGAGCCGGTTCCCAGCGCCTCGCCGATGGTCTTGAAGGTGTATCCCTCGGACTTGAGCTTCTGGATGATCATCGGCAGTGCGGCCAGGGTCTGCGTCCGGTTTCCGCCCGCATCGTGCAGCAGGATCATCTCGCCCTGGCCGGCGAGGTCCGGCATCGCGGCTTGGACGATGGCGTTGACGCCTGGGCGCTTCCAGTCGTCGGTGTCCTTGTCGATGAAGGCCGCGAGGTATCCGTCCGACCCCACCTCCTTGGTCACCGGCCACGACCAGTCGTCGAGGGCGTCGACGGTGGAGGAGTACGGCGGCCGGAACAGGCTGGTATGGATGCCTGCCACGCCGGCCAGCGCCAGTTGTGTCTCACCCAGTTCCCAGGTGAGCCGGGTGCTGTTGTGCAGTGCCAGGTCAGGGTGGGTGAAGGTGTGCAGACCGATCTCATGACCATCGGCGACGATCTCGCGGATCAGCGCCGGGTTGCGCGTGGCCATCGAGCCGGTGACGAAGAAGTCGGCCCGAACGTGCTGCTCCGCAAGCACTTTGAGGACCTTGGGCGTCCACTGGGCCGACGGGCCGTCGTCGAAGCTCAGCACCACGGTCTTGTCGGGGATGGTGTAGCTGACCGGGTCGTCTGTCCTGGCCCCGCGGGTGTCAACGACGGGACCGCCCTCCAGCACGCTGCGTGGCACCGTGCCCTTGTCCACCGACACCCCGATGCGATCGTCGTGGAAGACTTCGTTGTTGGCCATGCCCCGCAGCACCATCAGTGCCAGCAGGGTCACCAGCACGGTCAGCGGCAGGAAGAAGCGCAGGGGCGGCGCCGCGAGCCTGCGCGGACGCAGGACGGACTGCCGTGGGCGTTGGTGGCGGGACATGGGTTCCTGGTCCTTGCGCTGCTACGGGGCGGGGTTCGAAACAGCGGTGGGGACGCTGGCGGTCTCTGTCCTACTGGCGGTCGCGGTGGCTGGGGCGGTCGGCGTCGTCACGGTGGTGGCCGGGGAGCCCGTGCTGCGGTTCGCCTTCCCCGGTGGTGAGGGCAGTGGAGCGTTCACGTACCGACCGGGTGGCGCGGTGTCGGCGGTGTCCGGCACTTCGAAGGCGGGTGCCTGGGACTGGGTTCCGAGCAGGCCGGAAATCATCGCCACGGCGGCACCGACGAAGGCGACACCGAAGACCCAGCCGAGGCCGCGCAGGCGGCGGCCACGCCGCCCGGTCCGGTCCACGAACACGGGCGAGGCCTCGACCTCTGTCAGAGTGCTGGTCACCGAGGGCCTCGAGCTTTCCTTGATCGCGTCGCCGCTGACTCCGAGAGTCGAAAATAGTGTGGTGAAACGGTAAATGGCAGCGAGGTCGGTCTGTTTGTCACGATCTATCCTGCTCACGTGATCTTAATGATATGAAAATACGCCGAGTTGGCCTCGTTCTCGTAGGATCCTGGTCGCGAACATCGTCACCAGCCCGATCGGACCCCGCGTGCATGGCCAGAACCCTTCGACCCGGTTGCTCGGTTGCCGCCGTGCTCACCGTCGCCGTGCTGTTCCTCGTGTACGCCTGCGGGGGCAAGGGGTCCGGCCACCGCTCGCCTGAGGCCACTACCAGTGCGCCGACCACCCCGTTCGACGTCTCGTCGATGCTCCACCCATCGGACCGGATGCTCGGCGTCGTCGACGACAAGACGCCGTGGCAGTACGGCATTGTGAAGACTTTCGCCGGGCAGGCGGGGCGCGCGCCGGACATCCGCGAGTACTACAGCTCCTGGGGCGACGACTTCGACCCGGAGGGCAACACCTTCCTGTGGCAGCACGGGCAGCTGCCGATGCTTGCACTGGTGCCGTCCGACACCTCGCTCACCGACATCGGTGGCGGTTACGACGACGCCTACATCCGCCGCCTGGCGCGACAGATCGCGGCCTACCACGGCCCGTTGGCGCTGTCGTTCGCCGGGGAGATGAACGGCCCCTGGAACTCATGGGGTCCGGGCAACGCCACGGCCGCCGACTTCGTCGCCGCCTGGAAGCACGTCCACGACATCTTCCGCAGCCTCGGTGTCACCAACGTCATCTGGGTGTGGAACCCGCACGTCGTCGACAGCGGCACCACCGCGAAGCTCCGGCCCTACTACCCCGGGGACTCCTACGTCGACTGGATCGGTCTGATCGGCTACTACGGCCCGGTCGACGGCGTCGCGTTCTCCAGCCTGTTTGCGCCCACCCTCCGGGAGATCGCACGCTTCTCCGACAAACCGGTGCTGATCACCGAGACCGGAGTGGCAGAGAGCGACCGGAAGGAGGAACAGGTGCGTGACCTGTTCCAAGGCGCGGCAAAGGCCGACGTGATCGGGCTGGTCTGGTATGACCAGCGCAAGTCCTGGCCGGGCAGCTCGCAGCTGATGGACTGGCGGATCGACACCTCGGTGGGCGCCCGGGCGGCCTTCCGGACGGAATCGAAGCGCTACCACTTCGGTCACTCCTTCGGGAAGGGCTGAGGACGGCGCAGCGGGACCGAGCCGACCGGTCAGGCCCGAGCCTCCCGGCAACGTGCAAGGCAGCACGGACGGCGTCGAAGAACACCGGGCAGGACCGATCACGAGCAAGCAGAGTGGAAGTGCGGGAATGACACCGGAACCTTCGTCGGAGCAGGGGGCTCCCCAGGAGGACGTCGGCTGGGCCTTCAGACCCCGCCGACCCATCGGCGGCACGCCGCGCCCCGCACCGTACGGGCAGCAGTCGCCGGAGCGCGAGGACGGTACGCGCCCCGAGTCGCGCACGTACGACTGGCCGGAGGTGTCGCCCCTCGCGCCGGGGAGCGATCGGCCCCCGGCTGCACCACCCGCCGTGCGCGGCAACGATCGGTCCGCTCCGCACCGGTCGGCAGGCGCCGTTGATGGTCCGCGCGTGCCACACCCGCAGGACCGGGCGCGCGGCGAGGCCGTCCGGCAGAACCGTACCTCCGCGGCCGGCCCGTCGGTCCCGGTGGCACCGACGGCTGCCGCCGCTCGCGCGGCCACCTCCGCGGCAATCCCGGTGTCCACGGCGGTTCTCGGTCCCGAGCGATTGCCCTTTCCGGTGGCTGTCGCCGCGCAGTCGCTGCCGTCGGCCCAGCCACAGCCGGCCCGCAGGACCGGTCGGCGCGCCGGGCGGATCCTGCTCACCCTTGCTGTGCTCGCCGTGGCCGGCGGAGCTGCGGCTGTTGCCCTGCACCGGGAGGAGGCCGTCCCCGCGGCGTCGAAACACCTGGCGCCGGTGTGGCAGATACCCCCGTCTGCCGCAGACGACGAGTTGATCGGCAGCTGGCTCACCGACAAGCTGCTGATCCGCGCGAGCACCCGGGCCGGTGTCACGGCTTACGACCTGACCGACGGCAGCGTGGTGTGGAGCGCCGCGCTGCCGCCGAACGCGGCGAAGAGCGGATCCCGCCCGTGCGCGATGTCTCCGACGCTCACCGCCGAGGGCCACGGCACGGTCGCTTTCGGTAAGGACAGCAACTCCTGCACTGCCCTGGCCGGCATCGACACCTCCACCGGGACAATCCTGTGGACCATGCCGCTGGTCGACTCGGCACACCCCACGGCGATGTCCGCCCGGACCTACCTGCAGGGCGATGTCGCCACGATCGTCAGCGAGAACTTCCTGGGGGGCCTGGACGTGCGCACCGGCCACCGGGTCTGGGGCTTCCGCCCGCGCGGGTACTACTGCAACGCCTACGACTGGGGCGCCGACGGGATCATCGTGGTCGACGACTACTGCGCCGACAGCAAGCACCTGTTCACCCTCACCGCATACGACGGCAGGACCGGGAAGGTGCTCTGGAGTCAGACTCAGGACGCCCACACCGATCTGGCCCACGTCTTCTCCGGATCGCCGCTGATCGCCTCGGTGCACAAGGCCGGGCAGGACAGCGTGCGGGTCTTCGCACCGTCCGGGCGCAGCCGCAAACTGGCGGTGGGCAACACTGAGATCGCGCCCGGGAACGGGGTCGCGGCCGACCACTCCGCCCGGCTCGTCGGGACCGTCCTGGTCACCCCGGCCCAGACAGCCGGTGGTGGCGAGATCGACGCGTTCGACACCACCACCGGAGCCAAGCTCTGGAGCTACCACGCCACCGCCCTGGCCACGGCCACCGTCGGGGACGACCGGATCTACGCCGTCGCCGGACCGGCCGCCGCCCCCCGACTGGTGAAGCTCGACCCGCGGACCGGGCACGCCACCGTGGCCGCGGCCCTGCCGGCCGCCGATCACCAGCACTTCGCCGCGGGCACGGTGTACGTGACGCCTGACGGCGGGGTGTTGGAACTCGACGCTCTGGGCACGAGCGGCGGCGTCCACTTCTTCCGCTAGTTGTATTGACCCGTAGCGTTGTTGACTCGGCTGATCGGTGGCTTGCCGTCGAGTGCGGTGTGCCAGCGGTGGTGGTTGCAGATGTGGCGGAAGTCTGCCAGGGCCGCGGTGCGTTCGGTGTTGGTGGTGTAGGGCCGCAGGTAGGCCCATTCCTCCAGCAGGGTGCGGTTGAAGCGGTACGGAGAACGGCGAGGTAGGGGTTGGCGTGGGTGAGGTAGCACAGCCCGTACAGAGTGATCCCGATGGCGAGCGGCAGCAATGGCTGCAGCTTGGGCTCCGCGCCCAGAAGTCGAAAACGGACGAGGCTGATGACGAGCAGCGGCAGGATGATGCCGAGTCCCAGTCCGAGGCCCAGCTCCAGGGCGATCTTGCCGAGCGAGGCCTCGACGTGGCCGGCGGCGTGGCCGGCGGCGGCGATGAGGACCAGGACGATGGGCAGTGCGAGGCCGTCGTTGATGCCGCTCTCGACATTCAGCAACTGCCGCAGCTCGGCTGACACTTCTTTGCGTCCGGCGATTGCCGAGGTGAACACCGGGTCGGTCGGCGCCAGTACTGCGCCGACCAGGAACGACGTCGTCCAGTCCAGACCCATCACGTAGTGCGTGACCAGGGCCATGCCGACGAGCCAACGGCATACCCAGGCCCAAAGCCCGCGCCGGGTTCTTCCAGTTCGCGCGCAGCTTCGGGAAGGAGACGTACATTCCGTCGGTGAAAAGTACCGCGAACAGAGCGAGATCCGCAGTGACCCCGACGATGTCACTGCCCGGCGTGATGTGAATCAGACCGAGGAAGCCGTCACTGACCAATGCCCCGCCGACAAGGAACAGCAACGAGGAGGTCCGGGTGCCGACCGCTTTCCTTGAGCGGTGCCTGGTCCGGGGCGGCCGGCGGCCACCTGCTGCCAGCGGTGGTCGCCACGCTGTGCCTGAGCTCCGGTGCGGTGAGACGTTCCAGGGTGGCGGGGTGATCAGCAGGTGGGGGTTGGCCGTGTTCGGCCAGCGGCTGCGGCGGTGGTCGAGCCAGTCCAGGACCGCACGGTGGGTGAGGTCGTCGAGCGGGCGGACGTGCCCCCCGACGGTGTGCAGGCCCCGTCCACGCTGGGGTCGTTTCTGCGTTCCTTCACGCACGGGCATGTCAAGCAACTGCACGCCGTGGCCTGCCGGTTGTTGCCCCGCCTGGCCTCGTGCCCTCCGCTGCTGCCCGCTGCGGACCAGGTCGCCTACGTAGACATCGACGATACGATCCGCCGCACCCACGGCTACGCCAAGCAGTGTGCCAGGTACGGATACAGCAAGGTCAGGCGCCTCAACGCGCTGCTGGGAATCGTCTCCACACCTCTGGCCGCCGTGGTCGGCGGCGACCCGCCTCCTCTCCGCACAGCCGAGCTCTCAACGAATCTACGAATTGCGAAATTCTGCAATTCATTACATGCTGTGTTGGCCGTGTCCGCAGGTAGCCGCGGGCATGGCACCAGATGACACCCCGGGGTATCGGGGTGGTGAAGGGAGTCCGCGACCGTGCCGGTTCCGCTGTATCAGGCCAAGGCCGAGTTCTTCCGGATGCTCGGACACCCGGTCCGCATACGCGTACTGGAGCTGCTGCAGGGCGGGCCGATGCCGGTGCGCCACCTGCTCGCGGCGATCGAGGTGGAGCCCTCCGCGCTGTCCCAGCAACTGGCCGTGCTGCGCCGCTCGGGCATCGTGACCTCGGCCCGTGAGGGCTCGACCGTGGTGTACGAGCTGGCCGGCGGGGATGTCGCGGAGTTGATGCGGGCTGCGCGGCGGATCCTGACGGAGATGCTGGCCGGGCAGAACGAGCTGCTGGCCGAGTTGCGGGGAGCCGAGGTCTCGGCACGGTGAGTACACTCTTTGCTCGCTCCTTGCACCGGGCGCGGTCGCTGCTGCCCGTCCGCGCCGATTTCGCCGTCATGGGCCGCAACCCGCGCCGCGATCTGCTCGCCGGCCTCACCGTCGCGATCGTCGCGCTGCCGCTCGCGCTCGGCTTCGGCGTCTCCTCCGGGCTCGGCGCCGAGGCCGGACTCGCCACCGCCGTGGTCGCCGGCGCGCTCGCCGCGCTGTTCGGCGGCTCCAACCTCCAGGTCTCCGGGCCGACCGGGGCGATGACGGTCGTCCTTGTACCGATCGTCGCCGAGTACGGGCCGGGCGGGGTGCTGACCGTCGGGCTGATGGCCGGTGTTCTGCTGATGGCGCTCGCCCTGCTGAGGGCCGGCCGGTACATGCGCTACATCCCGGCCCCGGTGGTGGAGGGCTTCACCCTCGGCATCGCCTGCGTCATCGGTCTCCAGCAGGTCCCCAACGCGCTCGGGGTGGCCAAGCCGGAGGGCGACAAGGTCCTGGTGGTGACCTGGCGGGCCGTCGAGGAGTTCGTACGCACCCCGAACTGGACCGCGGTCGCCCTGGCCCTCGCCGTGGCGGCCGTGATGCTGCTCGGCGCCCGGTGGCGCCCCACCATCCCGTTCTCGATCATCGGGGTCGTCGCCGCAACGCTCGCCGCCCAGCTCTTCCACCTGGACGCGGCCGCCCCGATCGGCGACCTGCCGTCCGGGCTGCCCGCGCCGTCGCTGGCCTTTCTCGACCTGTCCACGCTGGGTTCGCTGCTCGCCCCGACCGTCGCGGTCGCCGCGCTGGCCGCGTTGGAGTCGCTGCTGTCGGCGACCGTCGCGGACGGGATGACGGTGGGGCAGAAGCACGACCCGGACAAGGAACTGTTCGGGCAGGGCATCGCGAACCTTGCCGCCCCTTTGTTCGGCGGAGTCCCCGCCACCGCGGCGATCGCCCGTACCGCTGTCAACGTCCGTACCGGCGCGGGGTCCCGCCTCGCCGCTCTCACCCACGCCGCCGTCCTCGCGGTCATTGTCTTCGCGGCCGCCCCTCTCGTCTCCAAGATCCCTCTGGCTGCGCTGGCCGGGGTGCTGTTGGCGACCGCGATCCGGATGGTGGAGGTCGGTGCGCTGCGGGCGATGGTCCGCGCGACTCGCTCGGACGCGATCGTCCTGGTGCTGACCGCCGTCGCCACGCTTGCGCTCGACCTCGTCTACGCAGTCATCATCGGCCTGGTGGTGGCCGGTGCGCTGGCGCTGCGGGCGGTTGCCCTCCAGGCGCGGCTGGACCAAGTCGACTTCACAGCCGATCTGCCCGGTGAGCACAGTGAGGAGGAGTACGCGCTGCTGGCGGAGCACATCGTCGCGTACAGGATCGACGGGCCGTTGTTCTTCGCCGGTGCCCACCGCTTCCTCCTGGAGCTCTCCGAGGTCGCTGACGTCCGTGTGGTGATCCTGCGGATGGCGAGGGTGTCGACGATGGATGCCACCGGCGCCCTGGTCCTCAAGGACGCCGTGCAGAAGCTGAACCGGCGCGGCATTGCCGTGATGACCTCCGGGGTACGCCCCGGCCAGCGGCGCGCCCTCGAATCGGTCGGTGCGCTGGACCTGCTCCGGTTGGAGGGCCGGGAGTACGCCACCACGCCGGAGGCCATCGCCGGGGCCCGCGCCCACCTGCACCAGGCCGGCCTCCTGCCCGGTGTCCCTGTCACCGAAGGAGCTTCCCGATGACCACCCCCGTCTCCCGCCGCATGGTCGAAGTGCCCGGCACCGAGGCGTTGTGGCTGCTCGAAGGCGCCGCCCAGGGGCACCTGGTGTACGTCCAGCGCGAGATCCCTGTGGTCCGCCCGGCCGTCCACATCCTTGAGTACGGGCGTCTGATCGTGCGTACGCCCGCACAGGCCACCGCTCTGGCCTGCCGGCCATCGCTCACCTATCACGCGGCCGAGATCAAGACGACGGGCGGGATCGGCTGGACCGTGACCGCCACGGGACCGGCCGAGATCATCACCGATCCGGATGAGGCCGGCCACTACCGCCGCACCCTGCCCGGCTGGGCGCACAGCCCGCACGACACCCTGGTGCGGATCCGCCCGCAGACGGTGACCGGGTTCCGCCTGGCCCACGCCGAGGCCGTCCGGTGAGCGCCCAGCTCGAAACCCTGCCCCTGCGGCATGTGCTGACCCTGCCCACGATGGGCTCGGCGGTGCGGATCGCCCGTGAGACCACCGAGCAGGTCCTTGCCGAGTGGGGCGTCAGTCGACGGCATCCCACCGTGGACCCAGCACTGCTGATCCTGTCCGAGCTGGTGACCAACAGCGTCCAACACGCCGCCGCGCTCTCCCCGAATGTCACCGTGATCTACGCGGCCGGTCAGGACACGTTCGCGTTCGCCGTCCACGACCGCCACCCCTACCAACCCCTGCTCTTCTCGGCGATCACCGCGACCGGTGCCAGCGGGCTGGGCACCGTCATGGAACTCACCCTCGGCCTGGGCGGCACCGCCGTCATCCGGGGCGACGCGGACGGCAAGGGCAAAAGCATCTGGATCACCCTCCCCCTGTGAAAGACCGAGACAGCAGCCGATGACCATGGAGTGGCACTACACCATCCACCCCGATCTGGGCGTTCTCTCCCTGGCCGGGCACCTGGGACCCGAGGCGGCGGTCGCCCGGTTCACCGGAGCGATCGGCTGGGTCCTGCCCCGGGGCACCGGACCGGTCATCCTCGACCTGACCGAACTGCGCGGCTGGTCCGTCGGCGGACAGATGGCCGTGGCCCAGGCAGCCCGCCAACTCGCCCAGGTGGGACGGCGCCTGGAACTCGCCGCGATCCCTTCCGACGGCTCCCTGGTCCCAGAGGGCACCCATCCACCGATCCCCGTGCACTGCGACTTGCCCTCAGCTCTTGCTGCTCACCGGGCGATGGTCGGTGGCAGCGGCAGTGGTGCAGCGACGCGTGGCCCAAAGGGCGCACCGCGGCGGCATAACACCTGATGTAAGAGATGCACAGGAACGAACAAGGCAAGGAAACACCATGAGCGATGCAACCGAGGCACTACCGCCGTGCCCCGAATGCTCCAGCGCGTACACCTACGAGATGGGCGCGCTCCTGATCTGTCCCGAGTGCGGCCACGAGTGGTCGCCCACGTCCACCGGACCTGCGGACGACCGCGAGGATGCGACGATCAGGGATGCGGTCGGCAACGTGCTCGTCGACGGCGACACAGTCACCGTGATCAAGACTTTGAAGGTCAAGGGCAGCCCGAGCGGGATCAAGGCCGGCACCAAGGTGCGCAATATCCGTCTCGTGGACGGTGCGGACGGCCACGACATCGACTGCAAGATCGACGGGTTCGGCTCCATGCAGCTCAAGTCCAGCGTGGTCAAGAAAGCCTGACCCGCACTTCGGCCCACTGGGGACGAACTACATGGCTAGGTGGTCCCGTCCTCGGCGGAGGGCGGGACCCTGCGCACGCCAGGGGATCGAGTTCTTGACCGCGGGCCGCGCCCAGTGCCTCCAGAGCTGTGTCCAGGTCGCTGCGGCTGAGGCCTGCCCGACACGCGGCGGGCAGGATCCAAGAATGCGGCTTCCCTCTGGGCCCCCAAGTGCTTCCGCTCAGGATGCCCGCACGCACCAGGTGGCCGTGGCCGCAGCGCGGGCAGTCGCCGTCCTCGCCGACAGGCATTTGAGACGGCAGGGCGGGTACGTCAGAAGGGCTCTGTCGGAGCCAGGCTGTCGTGGCATGCGCGCCTGGCCTCTCACGGCTTTCATAATTGCTAATCTTATTAATTCCCGAGATCATCATGTATGTGTGAGGGCGCGAGGATGTCCCCATGGCGAAGAGTTTTGGGTGGACGCGATGCATGGTGCACGCACGACAACGGCCGTCCGGCACCCCGGCGGCCCCTATCTGCGCGGGGCGGGTGCAGTGAGCGCGCCGCTGTACCAGCTGAAGGCGGAGTTCTTCAAAACCCTGGGCCACCCGGTACGGATCAGGGTGCTGGAACTTCTCAGCGAGCGTGAGCACGCGGTGTCCGAAATGCTGCTCGAGGTCGGCGTGGAGGCGGCCCACCTCTCCCAGCAGCTGGCCGTCCTGCGCCGAGCCAACCTCGTCGTCCCCCGCCGGGAGGGCTCGGCGGTCTACTACTCGCTGGCCAATCCCCAGGTGGCGGAGCTGCTGCGGGTCGCGCGAAGCATCTTGTCCGGTGTACTGACGGGTCAGGCCGAACTGCTGGCCGACTTGAAGGCTGCCGAACCCGACACCACGCCCCCAACCCGGCGGCGCAGGTCGTCCTAGACCGCGGCCCCTGGTGATCGGCGGCCGTCTCCCGAAGGAAAAACTCTTCCGCGCTCTGGACAGCGGGGGGAGTCCGTTCTCCACCTCGAATGCGGTGGGTTACGACGCGGACAGTGGGAGCAGACGGTAGCGGGTTACCAGGTGGGGCACCACCACCAGCGGTCCGCCCCATCTCTCGGATGGCTCGCCCGGATGCCGCCGTCGCCCCTGCTGCGGCCTGGGCCACAACGCTCAGTGGTACGGCACCACCAAGGCCGGCGCAGCGGCCAAGCAGGCGGAGGGCCGGGGTGGCGCAGTCCCGTGCTTCTCTCTGCGCCCTCCCCCGCGTGTGCCGCGTTCACTTGTGGGCGTGCTCGCCCACGTAGAACAGCAGCCAGATAAATCCCGCGAACAGGTGCGTGCCGAAGATATAGACGAAGGCGCGCAGGGCAACCCCCCTCTCCTTCCATCTCTCAATGTCCCGCTCGGTGTCTGCCGGAGCAGGGACCTTCATGTCGTCGCTCACCGCGTCCCTCCCGTCGCCTGGCCTACGCCGGTGCCCACTGCCGGGTCGTCGTCCGCGTTCAGGTAAGTGATCTCGAAGCGCACCGAAGTGTCCTCCCCGCCCGTGCTCATCGCCGGGTGCCCGGGAGCTGGAAGCAAGCGGACCAGGGCCGTCTTGCCCCGTGCGGCGGGCTCGACGCTGACGTCACCCTCGTAGGCGGCGGCCAGTTCGACCACTGTGCGCAGGCCCTCGCCCGCCGTACCCGAAGCCAGGTCGATCATGCGGGGATCCTGGTCACCGACCCCGATCACCAGCTGCCCAGCAGCCACGGTCACCGTCACCTCTGCGTCCGGCGACTGCTCGGCCGCGTGCCGCACCGCGTTGGAGACCAGTTCACTCACCACCAGCAGAACCGCGGCGGCGAGGAGTCCGGGGCGACACCGAAGGAGACGAGTGCCTCCGCCGTGCTGATGCGGGCGATCCGCACCGAGGACGGGACCAGAGGCATCGTGATCGCGTGCCGGTTCACATGCGGCAGCGTCCGCACCCCACCCTGCTCATGCCCGCCATGCCCCCACCTCACGGCGCAGCCGCTTCGGTACCGGGGTCGTTCAGCTGAGCCAGCAGATCCTGCTGCCCAGCCAGCATCACCGTCAGGATCCGCCGGGCGGCCCGCAGCAGCTCCGCCACATCCCCGCCCGCCAGTTCGTACACCACGGTCGAACTTTCCCGGGTCGCGCTCACGATTCCGGACCGGCGCAGCACGGCCAGCTGCTGCGAGAGGTTCGACGGCTCGATCTCGATCGCCGCAAGCAGGTCACGGACCGGCAGCGGCCCGTCCTGCAGCAGTTCCAGCACCCGGATTCGCACCGGATGCCCCAGCATCCGGAAAAACTCGGCCTTCGCCTGATACAGCGGCACCGTCGTCGCGTTCACTGCTCGCTCACTTCGTCTCCCGTGTTGATGCCGTACTTGTGGGCCATGCGGAGGGCGTCCTCGAGTTCGTCCTCGGCCATCGCCACCTCGAAGGCGTCCTCGGTCTCCAAGGCGGCCTTCAGCCGGGCCCGCGCCTCGCGGATGCGCTCTCGTACCGCCTCGGCGAACCCGCCCACGGTCACTCCCCCGCACGACACTTGACTGACTCAGTAACTAATAAATTGCAGAACTCTTCAATTCTAGACCAAGCACCACCTGCCCGGGCCGAGAGTTCGCCCTGCGCCTGCGGCCCACTGGCCGAACGCGACCGTCCTCAACCAGCCGTAGACGCCGCTGACAGTCCAGAGCTGGGCACTTCGCGTCCCTCATCCCGCTGATCAACCGAGTCTCCCTGCGCGCGATCCGCAGCGGATCCGAGCGGCGCGACGAGGGCCCGATGCACCGGCTGAAGAACGACGCCGCCACCGAGGAAGCCCGCAAGGAACTCGAAGCCGAGATCGAGGTCAGCCTGAAGACCAGTCCAGCCACCCCCACACGAGACCAACGGCACCGGCGGAAGTCGGTAAGACGACCTGGGCCGACGAACGCGTCCCCATCTCGGTGCAGCCCGCCCCGGCGAGGCGTACGCCTACCACTCAAGACGGCATGTTGGACCACCTCTGCCTACGAGAAGCTACGCCTCCACCACAGGGCAAGCCCGAAGTACCGTCCACCGCGCAGGTCACAAACTGCGGGTCCGGGACGCCCCGCGCCGCGTGAAACCAGCCGCGTAACTGCGACAACGGACCGACCTGGGCCGTAGCGCACGATCCGACAAGCGTGTTCCTCAATCCCCACTCCGTCCGGGAACGTTGTTCATCACGACCGGTGACCATAGCGACCGAAGACCCCATCCGCCCCTGAACTGCATTACCTCCGTACTTCGTTCAGTCAACGGGGCATCCGCTGCCCCATGCTCCGACCTGACCCCGCTCGAAGGAGGCCCCGTCCGGGGTCATGGAGCCTATGAACGCAGCAACGTCGGCTGCCGCGTCGGGCCGCGGGACTGCAAAAACATTCGGCGCACCGGATTCTCGTCGCCCACAAAGATCGCCTCCGCCACCCAGACCGGCCCGCCACAGCGTGCCGATAGACCGCCACGCCGCGTCGCGTACCCGATCAGCCCCAGCACAACTGCGGCCGCAAGGCGGTTGGAGTTTCCACGGCTTCGCTCCAGCCAACGCTCGAAGGCAGCACCGGTCCTCTACATCGCCGCCCAAGCATCAGCTTTGACCACCACGCTCGTCTCCCAAGCCCACGGGACGGCACGCGCCGGCGAGACCCGCCGAGCACCTGCTGGTACTCGAGGAGCACGGTTACGTGGACCAGCCCGGACGTCACGCAGGCTTTCGCTCGCCTCGGCAAGGAGTAGAAGATGGCCATGGGCGTTCCGAGGCCGGAACGGCGGAGTACGGTGGCGGTACCGAGCGCACCTCGCATGCCGTCATCCATTTCGGCGTCGCCCTCGGGGAACGGCAAGGCCGGAGCACATCGCAGCCGGCCGGAAATGAGCCGCCCCACATGAGCCTGATGAGTCTCGGAGTACTCGCCTCTTCCCACAAGGAGAACGAGTTCCGGCTGCCGCTGCACCCCCGCCACCTCGACCGGATCGCTCCCGACATACGCGAGAGGATCTTCCTCGAACAGGACTACGGCCGACGGTTCGGCGTTGCCGACGACGCGCTGCGACCACTCGTGGCCGGCCTGCGCTCCCGCGAGCAACTCCTCGCCGAGTGTGACGTCGTGCTGCTGCCCAAACCGATGCACGACGACATCGCCGAGCTGCGCGAGGGTCAGGTGCTGTGGGGATGGCCTCACTGCGTGCAGGACGAGAAGATGACCCAGATCGGCATCGACCGACGGCTGACCCTAATCGCCTGGGAAGCCATGAACCACTGGACCTCCACAGGCGCCTTCAGCGTCCATGTGTTCCACAAGAACAACGAGCTCGCCGGCTACTGCTCGGTGCTGCACGCCCTGCAGCTCGGCGGGCTGACCGGCAGCTACGGACGCCGCCTGCGCGCGGTGGTCATCAGCTTCGGCGCCACGGCGCGCGGAGCGGTCACGGGCCTGGGCGCCATGGGGGTTTCCGACGTCACAGTGCTCACCCAGCGCGCCGCCGCAGCGGTGGCCTCGCCGATGTCCTCGGTCGTGATGGGCCACTTCGAGGAGCAGGAGGACGATCCGTCGCGCCTGCGGGCATTCACTGCGGCCGGTTCCGTGCCGCTCGCGGAGTACCTGGCCGGGTTCGACATCATCGTCAACTGTGTCCTGCAGGACACCGACGCGCCGCTCATGTTCGTCACCGACGAGGAACTCGCCCTGTTCCGGCCGGGGACCTTCTTCATCGACGTCGCCTGCGACGAGGGCATGGGCTTCGAATGGGCCCGCCCGACCACCTTCGGCGAGCCCATGCCCGCGGTGGGGTCGGGCTGCCACTACTACGCGGTGGATCACAGCCCGTCCCATCTGTGGAACTCCGCCACCTGGGAAATCAGCGAGGCGCTCCTTCCCTACCTGCGCAAGGTCATGAGCGGCCCCGCGGCATGGGACAACGACGTCACGGTCAGAAAGGCCATCGAGATCCGCGACGGCGTCGTCCAGAACCCGAAGATCCTCTCCTTCCAGCACCGGTCAGCCGCCTACCCCCACGCTCCCGAGGTCCCGGCGACTCCGCTGAGCTCAGAGGTCTGGTCAAGCTTCTACCCCCAGTAGCCGCACCGGCCTTCGCAGACCTCGGCACGACGGCACTGCCATGCGGTCTGGGACGCTTGCCGTTCACTGTTACCGAGAGACAGCAGGGCAGCGTGACTGCGGCTTCGTGATCGGCACGGCCACCTGAGTACGCCTCAGGCCAACGAGGGGCCCGCCGCAGCGAGGTCTCGTACGTCACGAAGCCGGCGGAACGCATTCTCGGAAGCAGTGACGACATTCGACGACGCCGTGGTTCAGCGAGGGGAAGCGGGCGGCGCGGTCTACGTCCGGAGCGGTCCGGCGCGCGACCCGTCCCGCTTCCCTCGGTTTGGTACCTTTCACTGGACACGAAAATCGCTCGGATGTTCGTTTTTGGGATATCCGACACGTCCGTTGTCGGCACTAGACGCTCACGTTCTCCGACGTGCGGCGTGCCACTCAATCGGACCGGGTGAAGCTCATGGCAGGAACCGATCACGAGAAGGCGCTGGACACCGCGCTCGCACAGATCGAGCGGAAGTTTGGCAAGGGCGCGGTCATGCGCCTCGGCGAGCGGCCCAACGAGCCCATCGAGGTGATCCCCACCGGATCGACCGCACTCGACGTCGCCCTCGGCGTCGGCGGACTGCCGCGCGGCCGTGTCGTGGAGGTGTACGGGCCGGAATCCTCCGGCAAGACGACGCTGACGTTGCACGCAGTAGCGAACGCACAGAAGGCCGGCGGCGCGGTGGCGTTCATCGACGCCGAGCACGCGCTGGACCCGGAGTACGCCAAAAAGCTCGGCGTCGACACCGACAACCTCATCCTGTCCCAGCCGGACAACGGTGAACAGGCGCTGGAGATCGTCGACATCCTGATCCGCTCCGGCGCGATCGACTTGATCGTGATCGACTCCGTCGCGGCCCTGGTGCCACGCGCCGAGATCGAGGGCGCGATGGGCGACTCCCACATGGGTCTGCAGGCCCGTCTGATGAGCCAGGCACTCCGCAAGATCACCAGCGCGCTCAACCAGACGAAGACGACGGCGATCTTCATCAACCAGCTCCGCGAGAAGATCGGTGTGATGTTCGGCTCGCCGGAAACCACGACCGGTGGCCGGGCGCTGAAGTTCTACGCATCGGTGCGCCTCGACATCCGTCGTATCGAGACGCTGAAGGACGGCACCGACGCCGTCGGCAACCGCACCCGCGTCAAGGTCGTCAAGAACAAGGTCGCGCCGCCGTTCAAACAGGCGGAGTTCGACATCCTCTACGGCCAGGGCATCAGCCGCGAGGGCGGTCTGATCGACATGGGCGTGGAACACGGCTTCGTCCGCAAGGCGGGCGCCTGGTACACCTACGAGGGCGACCAGCTCGGCCAGGGCAAGGAGAACGCCCGCAACTTCCTCAAGGACAACCCCGATCTCGCCGACGAGATCGAGAAGAAGATCCTCGAGAAGCTCGGAATCGGGGTATCGGCGATGGCCGCGGTCGCCGAGGACACGGGCACCGTCCCGGTCCCTGATACCGCCCGAACCTCGGCGGGAAGCGCCGCCTGACAGGCATGGGCGCGGCCCGGCCGGAGGTCAGGCTTCCGACGCGTCCAGCATCGCGGCACGCTCGGACGCCCCGGTGGCCTGGGCCAGCTTCTCCAGCAGGGGACGGTGCGCATGCCCTTCGGCGGCGTCAAGCAGAGCGGTCGGCCGTCACCGACTGCCCGACGGGCGCCTTGTCCCGGTCGATGACTACGACGTCCCAGCGCCGGCCCCTCCCATCGCCGCATCGACTCCTCAATCCAGTTGTGGACATGATTCCGCGCCTCGGCCAGGAACTTGACGTAGCAGCGGAAGAGAACCTGCATGCCCTGCCCGGCCCGCCGCACACACTCCGCGGGGTCGACACCCGAGGCAAGCCAGAACGAGATTGTCTGGGCGCGCCGCCGGACCGGCCCGTCCACATCGGCTCGCTGGTCGACTCCGGACTCGGTCCGATCGACGCCCAGGTCGCCGCCACCGCGCAGATGGCCACCAAAGCGCTGCAGGGCGCGCCGGGGTTCAGCTCGAGGCGACAAGGTCGCCACCTATTCAACGAATCTCCGACTCAGGTCACTAGGACGACCGGGTACAGTGCGCGCCGGCAGTCTGGTTACTTGAGGAGGGGAAGCGTGACCGACACCAGCGAAGCCCGATCCGCGGACGGTGCAACTCATGCGACCCAGCAGAGTCGACTGCGCCGCCTGATGCGCTACATCCCTTTGATCGCCCCCGTCCTGCTGTGGACTGTGCCCTGCTGGGTGCTGCTGCACGCCGGCCAGCACTGGCCGCTCCCCGTGGCGCTGGGCGGCACCGCCCTGTTCGTCCTCGGTCTGGTCGCCATGCCGCTCGCGATGATGCGCGGCCACGGCCGGCGGCAGCAGGACTGGGCGGCGATCGTCGGAGACACCCTCCTTGGGGCCAGCTGGGTACTGTTCACCTGGTCCGTCCTGCTCGGCGTCCTGCTGCGCCTCGCCCTGACCGTGGCCGGCGTAGGCACCGGGCAGAGCCGGGCCCGGATCGTCAGTTGGGTGGTCCTCGGCGTAGCCGCCGGGCTGCTCGCCTGGGGGTACGCCGAGGCCCGCCGGGTGCCACGGGTGCGCCAGCTCGACGTACAAATCCCGCGGCTGGGAGCCGGATTGGACGGCACCCGCGTCGTCCTCATCACTGACACCCATTACGGCCCGCTCGACCGCGCCCGCTGGTCGGTGCGGGTCTGCGAGAAGGTCAACACCCTGGAGGCCGACCTGGTCTGCCACACCGGCGACATCGCGGACGGCACGGCCCAACGCCGCCGTGCCCAGGCCGCTCCGCTCGGCACCGTGCGAGCCACCCGGGCCCGGGTCTACGTCACCGGCAACCACGAGTACTACAGCGAGGCCCAGGGCTGGGTCGATCTGATGGACGAGCTGGGTTGGGAGCCGCTGCGCAACCGTCATCTGCTGCTCGAACGCGGAGGCGACACCCTTGTGGTCGCCGGCGTGGATGACGTCACCGCCGAGTCCTCCGGCCTGGCCGGCCACCGCGCCCACCTCGACGGAGCTTTGAACGGCGCCGACCCCGACCTGCCCGTCCTGCTCTTGGCACACCAGCCCAAGTTCGTCGACCGGGCCGCAGCAGGCGGCATCGACCTCCAACTCTCGGGCCACACCCACGGCGGCCAGATCTGGCCCTTCCACCACCTCGTCCGCATCGACCAACCCGCCCTCGCCGGCCTCAGCCGCCACGGCACCCGCACCCTCCTCTACACCAGCCGCGGCACCGGTTTCTGGGGCCCGCCGTTCCGCGTCTTCGCCCCCAGCGAGATCACCCTGCTCGTACTCCGCTCCCCGCAGCGGCCTCCAACACAGCCCCTATGAGCGGGGTCCTGGCTGCAGCTGTCCGTGACCAGGTGGAAGATCTCCCGGGCCGCCTAGCGTTTGAGGCAACGGACGATTTCGCGGGCTTCCTCAATCGCGTCGTGTACCACCGGAAAATGCAACTGGAGGCCGTACGTGACATTGCCGCGGCCGTTCAGCGTGCTGTCCTGCCACACCCACCGGACAGAATCGGTCCGCTGCGCTTAAGACGCCGTTTCTTATGGCGTGAGTGCTCGTTGAGCTGTGCATGACGGATCTGGTTGAGCGGTTGGTGCCGGATGAGCTGTGGGTGCTGTTCCGGCGGGTGGTGCCGCCCACGGAGGTGAAGCGTCCGCAGGGCGGGGGCCGGCGACGGGCCGGTGATCGTGAAGTCCTGGCAGCAGTCGTCTTCGTGGCCACCTCGGGCTGTACGTGGAGGCAGCTCCCGCCGGTGTTCGGCGCGGCCTGGCAGACGGTCTACCGGCGGTTCGTCCAGTGGAGTGCGGACCGGGTCTGGGCCCGGCTCCACCGCGTTGTCCTGGACGAACTCGGGGCCCGGGGCGAGTTGGACTGGTCCCGGTGCGCAATCGACTCCGTCAGTGTCCGGGCGGCAAAAGGGGGCTTCTGACGGGACCGAATCCGACCGACCGTGGCAAGTTGGGATCGAAAATCCATCTGGTCACGGACCGGAACGGACTGCCACTGTCACTGGGCATCTCCGGCGCCAACATGCACGACAGCCAGGGCCTGGAACCGCTCGTCCGTGGGATCCCGCCCATCCGTTCCCGCCGCGGCCCGCGCCGCAGGCGACCGGCGAAGCTGCACGCGGACAAGGGCTACGACTACGACCACCTGCGGCGATGGCTTCGTGGACGCGGCATACGCCACCGCATCGCCCGAAGAGACGTCGAGTCCTCGCAACGGCTTGGCCGCTACCGCTGGGTCGTCGAACGAACCGTCTCCTGGCTGGCCGGCTGCCGACGCCTCCACCGCCGCTACGAACAAAAACCCGAGCACTTCCTAGCCTTCGTCGGCATAGCCGCAACCCTCATCTGCTATCGCCGATTGACTGCCCCACTCATGGCCTGAGCCGGTCCTGTTGGACGTCAAAACAGACCAGTCCCAGCGATTCCGCGAGAGCTGCCGAGTAGGCCGACGCTTCCTCAGCCATGCTCCAGCTCATCCCGAAGTAGATGAGCGGACCACTTGCGCTGTCGATCAACGGCCCGACCGACCAGGGCGAGGTCTCCTCCTCGTCTTCGGTGATGTCGCGCCACCGCTCAAGAAGGGTACTGACGTAGCTCGCGATGCGTTCGGACGCTGGCTCTCCTGTCTCACCGTCGAGGTAGCGGTCGTACAGGTCGCTGAAGATCTGGCGGGCGGCCCTGTCACCCGCCGGCCGATCGCCCTCCCAGACAGCTAGGTCGTAGCTCATGCCCCGAGACTCCCACACCGCACCGACACACATCCGAGCCGGTCAACGGCGCGCGCTATAGCCAAAAGAGACAACCTCTAAGTGGTCGGCTCCGTAAATCCTTCGGGGGTTGACTGTGGAGCCTGTGTTGTGTGTGGTGCGGGGTCAGATGCTGGGGTCGGTGAGGTAGAGGCCGCAGGCGCAGTCGAGGGCGTCTTCGGGGGTGCCGGCGAAGCCGCTGGTGGGCAGGATGGCGTCTTGGTACTCATCGGTGCTCGCGAGGTAGAGGGCGAAGCCCCAGGTACTGGCGGATCCGCCGTAGCGCAGACGCATCTGTTCGCCGTCATTCAATCGAGGCGTTTGACAGCGAACCCAGTCGTTCAGGCTTCCTTGTCAGCGAACCTGGTCGCTCTTCGGCCCGATGCCTTTGATCCTGGTCGGAGTTCCGTCCGGGGCGAATGAGTGGTGGAAGGTGAAGGCGTGCGACACGGAGCCGTGGTCGTGGAGGTGCTCCAGCCTGCAAACCCCGTCCCGCCAGGTGGGTATCACGCCGTCGGAGACCCACCAGCACACGTAATTCGGGTGCCCTGTCCTCTCGAACCAGTCGTAACGCCTGTTCAGCGCCTCACGGTGCAGTCCGGTGTAGACGGCGTCGAAGGTGGGGCGCAGGTCGGTCCAGAGTGAGAGTGTCGCGGCCAGGGCGGTGGTTTCCACCGTATGGCCCTTGCCGTACCAGGTCGGTACGGCGAACTCTCCCCATGCACCCCAGTCCGCCTCGAAGAGCATGCCCCGGTCGCCGTCTGCCGCTTCAGCACGAGCGAGGTACCCGGGGTGCTGACTGATCTTCCGGTAGACGGCCTCACCGCTGTCGTAGAACTCGCGCGTGAGAGGTGCGGGATCGGCGAGAGGTGATTTCAGGATGCCGAATGTGTACAGCGCAAGATGGGGCATGCGTCTCTCCTTGGTTGGGGGTGCCTGGTGTGGACCCGGTTCGGTGGCTTACGCATGGGGGCGAGGATTCGTGGGGCGTGACCAACTCATCCCGTCGCGGGTGGCTCAGCCTGAAGGAACTCCTGTGCGACGGTGGGCGATCGCCGAAGACCAGGTGAAGGTAGCTGCCTCTGCGGGCCATGTCGAAGTTGCGTTTTCCCTGTCCAAGTGGCCTCTTGCACCGGTGATTGCGGGGGCTGGGGCGGTGACGGGCGGGGCAGGCTGCGGGGTACCAGTGATCCACTTCGGCCGATCGGTTCGCCCGCCATGCCCGTCCGCACCCCCTGTCCGATAGCCCCGAGTGCCGCCGAACGCGTGCGGTTGAAGAAGCTGGCCTACGGCCACAAGACCGAGCAGCGGCTGCGGGTGCGTGCACAGGTGGTGCTGCACGCCGCGCGTGGACGCTCCAACGCATGCATCGCCCGGGAGACGGGGCTGCATTTGGACACCGTGCGCCGCTGGCGTGGCCGGTTCGCCCAGGCGGGCCTGCCCGGGCTCAAAGACCGTCAACGCTGCGGCCGCTCCGCCTCGTTCACACCGCTGCAGGCCGCCGAGGTCAAGGCGCTGGCCTGCCGGCTGCCTGCCGAGAGTGAAGTACCGCTCTCACGCTGGTCGTGCCCGGAACTGGCCCGCGAGGCCGCCCGGCGGGGCATCACCCCGTTCATGTCGGCGTCGACCGTGCGTCGCTGGCCGGCCCAGGACGCGCTCAAGCCCTGGCAGCACCGCTCCTGGATCTTCATCACCAGCCCCGGCTTCCGGCTGAAGGCCGCCTGGGTGCTGGACCTGTACACCCGCACCTGGCAGGGCGAACAGCTCGGCGATGACGAGTACGTGATCAGCGCGGACGTCACCGAACTTTGTTTCCCCACCGGGAGAACTCGACCACTACGCCGATGACGAACCCTTCTAGCTCGGTCAGGACCTCTGACTGCTGTGTTCACGGTGCAGGCCCTTGCCTTCCACCGTCACCGCCCGCCAGGCCCTCTGGCCGGGCTGCGTACGACGGCCGGCAAGCCAGATGCCCACTGCCCGGTTGAGTGCATCGGCATCGAGTCGGGTCAGGGTGCGACGGATGACCGTCTCGCACGGCACCGGCCGGGTGCTGGTCAGCGAGCAATGGCGTACGCCGCTACCCGGCCGGGCGGGAGCGGGATCACCCGCTCCGCCGTCGCGTCGACCGTCATCGGAGTGCCTGATCAGAGGGTGAAGAAGGGCTGGGGCGTGCCCGTCTCGGCGTACTGCTTGAGCCGGTACATCAGCTGGCCCCAGGTTTCGGCCGTGGACGGAAGGTCGGAGTCGTCGGCGGCGAAACCAGTGTGCCGGAAGTCCACCCGCGTGCCGGTCCCATCGGGGGCATCGGTCAGCTGCCAGGTGATGACGGTGCCGGACCAGTGGGGAGGGAAGGCGCCGATCGACGTCCATACGATCTCTTCGTTGTCCGCGCGGTCCCGGCGGAGCCGGAAGGGCTCGGGAATCTGCGGGAAGTCGAAGAGGAGGACCTCGCCCTCGCGGTTCACGCCGGTGGTCCACCAGCCGGTGAGGCCGTCGTGGGTGTTCAGCGCCTCGTAGACCTTGGTGCGGTCGGCGTCGATGTCGGTCCGGAAGGTGATCTCGGGCATTACTGCTCCTGGGGAGGGGGGGAATGGGGGGATGAGGGCGGGGCTCAGAGGGTGAAGTACGGGACCGGAGTGCCGGTCTCCACGTACTCCTTCAGGCGGGCGAACATGCCGGCCCAGCCCATCGTGACCTCGCGGAACATGTCGTCGATCTCGGCGAACCCGGTGTGGTCGAACCGGACCACCGTGCCGCCCTCGGGATGGGCCTCCAGGGCGTAGACGATCTCAGTGTCGATCCACTGCGGCGGCCCCGCGACCACGGTCTGCGCCAGGCGCTTGCCGGCCGCAGCCTCGTCGATGCGGAAGTCCCAGGTCATCGGGGCGCCGGGGAACGACAGCCGGTGCAAGGCGCCGACGCCCTCACTGATCTCAGCACCGGTGGTGAACCAGCCGGCGACGCCTTCGGGGGTGGAGATCGCGCGGTACATGGTCTCCGGGTCGGCGGCGATACGGATCTGCAGTGCGATGTCAGCCATAAGGAGTCCTTCTCGTCGGGGATCCGACTGAGTGCCGAATCCTTCGATTTAGCTCACACTAAAATGACTCTCGCCGACTTGGCAAATTGCAGTGGACGCTAAAATGAACCGCATGGATGCGGTACGGGCGGTCGCCGAGCCCAGGCGTCGCGAGATTCTGCGGCTGGTCTGGGACTCGGAGCTGTCGGCGGGCGAGATCGCCGAGCGTTTCGACGTCACCTTCGGCGCGGTCTCGCAGCACCTCAAGGTGCTCAGGGAGTCCGGCCTGGTTACGCTGCGCCAGGACGGCAAGAGGCGGTTCTACCAGGCCGACCGCGAGGCCATGGGCCCGCTGGCCGACTACCTGCAGTCCATGTGGGCCGCCAAACTCGACACCCTCGCCGTCCTCGCGGAAGCGGCCGAGCGCAGCGAGAAGTCCGAAGGGATCGCACAGTGAATACAGAAGTAGTGACACTGGAGCGGCACATCGCCGCCCGCCCCGAGACGGTGTTCTCCTTCTTCACCGAACGCGACAAGTGGCTCGCATGGATGGGCAAGGACGGCGAGTTCACCTTCGAGCCCGGCGGCGCCTACCGGACCAACGTCACCGGCGAAAACATCGCCCAGGGCCAATTCATCGAAATCGACCCGCCCAAACGGATCGTCTTCACCTGGGGCTGGGCCGAGGGCGACATTCCTGTACCTCCCGGCTCCAGCACCGTGGAGATCACCCTCGAACCGATCGACGAGGGCACCCTGCTGCGCCTCACGCACCGCGGCCTCCCCTCCCCCGAGGCATGCGCCGCCCACGCGGAGGGCTGGACCCACTACATCCGCCGCCTGGTGATCTGGGCAGAGGGCGGCGATCCCGGCCCCGACGACTGGATGTGACGCACCACCCAACTAGGCCGACGGCCTGCTCCTGCGCGCGGTGGAACGGATACCGACCGGTCTGGGCGAGGTGCCGGATCCCGGTCTGTGCACGCTGGCGCTACCGTCGTCGACGTCGTCACTCTCCGGGGTTGCGGATGCCGTCGGTCGTAGGGCTGCTGGAACAGCACGAGAACGCTGCTCGCCGTCGGGTCGACGCGTTGCGTGAGGAAGCCGATCGTGTCCAGGCCGAGCTGGCCACGGCCGAGCAGGAATGGCAGGAGTGGGCAATCGCTCGCAGGCGCGTGCGCACGGTCCTGGCTCCGGAGGGCGGCAACATCACCAATGAGGAGGCCGCCTTCGGCCCACGGGACGCGGACGCGTGCTGGGCATTCAGGCAGGCGGCGAAACCGACGTCGCAGGTGCCGGTGTGGCGTGAGGGGCTGGCCTGGTCGGTGCTGTCGTTGGAGTATCAGCGCATCCTCGAAACCCTCGCGGACCAGCACCGGCTCCACCAAGGGCCGCTGAACTGGCAGGAGTTGGCCGTGATGTTCGGCCTGGACGCGGTGCCGGCCAAGGTGGAGGCTCTGCGGTCGTCACTGGTCCGGTGCTGGCGCGCCCGCGTCGGCGACGTGCGCACCCAGGTCATGTCCCGCGTCCACGCGGTCGACGTCACCGGCCTGCTGCTCGGCATCCAGCACCTCGCCCCGCTCATGCCGCCCGGTTCCTCGAGGGCCCGGCACCACGTCCGAACGTCACGACGCCGAACTGGTCGTCGCCGCCCTTCACATGGCCGTCGCCACCCGCGGCGGCGATGTCAAGGGCGTGTCTACCACTCAGACCGCGGCAGCGAGCCCGGGTTCAAGAGGTCGTTGCAACACTGCTTGTCAATGAGCATAGGTGCTCGGTGAGTGCCTCGGCAGGAGTCTTCCAGCCGAGGTTGTTGCGGACATCAACGTCCGGTATTTAGTACATGGTTCGAAGTTTCGGTTCTGAAAACAGGGCCGTCCTGCAGGACCGTCAACCTCGTTTGATCGGGGCCTTTGCGCCGATAGAGGCACGCCGCCGCGCACCCGTCCCCCGGCTCGCGCCCTCACGCCCTCGCGCCACGTTACGCAAACGTGACGGCTTCCCGCCGCAGCCCTCTTGACCGCCATGAATTGTTAGCGCTCACAATGACGTCCGTGCAAGTCCCGAGTCGGCGGCGCCAGTGACATCCGAGGAGGTGTGACCGTCGTGTCCGCAGGATCCCGCCCCATCTCCTCGGCCGGTGCCGTGAGCGGCCGAACACCCGGCCGGATTACGGGGCCGCCGGGCGAACCGGCCACCGCGGGGGTGGTCGTGAACCCGGCCACGCGGAGGCAGCCGCCCACGACACAGGTCTTATCGGCAGACGACCGCCAAGGAGATGCGGCCGTGGTATCAGCACAGCCCCGGCCGCCCACCATGGCCGACGTCGCCAGCCAGGCAGGCGTGTCGCACCAGACCGTGTCCCGCGTCCTGGGGCACCACCCCAACGTGCGGGACGAGACCCGGGCCAAAGTGCTGCGCGTGATCGAGGAGATGGGCTACCGTCGCAACCCCTCCGCACGGGCCCTGGCCACCCGGCGCACCCGCACCCTGGGTGTCGTCGCCTCCGACACCACCCTCTACGGCCCGGCCAGTACCCTCTTCGCGCTCGAGGAGGCGGCCCGCGCGCGGGGATATCTGGTCTCCACGGTCAGCTTGCGCAAATTGACCGTCCAGACACTCTCCGAGGCCCTGGACCACCTCAGCGAGGGCGGCGTTGAGGGAGTGGTCGCCATCGCCCCACAGCGGTCGGCGGTGGACGCCCTCTCCCGACTGCGCCACCCCTTCCCGGTGGTCACCGTCGGGGGCGGACCCGGAGTGGACACGCCGTGCGTCACCGTGGACAACCACAAGGGCGCGACGCTGGCCACCGGTCATCTGCTGGCGGCCGGCCACCGCAAGGTCTGGCACCTCGCCGGACCCGAGGACTGGCAGGAGTCCGCCGACCGGGCGGCCGGCTGGCGGGCGACCCTCGAAGCAGCGGGCATCGAGCCACCGTTAGTGGTGCACGGTGACTGGAGTCCGCTCTCCGGCTACCGCGCCGGCCAGGAACTGGCCGGCTGGGTGGGCCGGGGACTGACGGCGGTCTTCGTCGCCAACGACCAGATGGCACTGGGGTTGTTGCGTGCCCTGCGGGAGGCGGGCGTGCGAACTCCCCAGGACGTCGCGGTGGTCGGCTTCGACGACATCCCGGAGTCGGAGTTCTTCGCCCCGCCGCTCACCACGGTCCGGCAGGACTTCGCGACCGTCGGCAAGCGCAGCATCGCCCTGCTCCTGGATCTCATTGAGGGCCGTGCACCCGCCGGGGCACCCCGGATCTCCATCGAACCCCAATTCGTCGTCCGCGCCAGTACATCTCCGTACACCCCACAATCGGGGGGCGCTCCCGACTGACCCGTCACCAACCGGCTGCATCCCGCGCATCAGCGTGGTCGATATATCGAACAATGATCGACAGACCGGACGCACTGCGACCGCTCCATCGAGTACCAGCGGGTCCATCCCCGGGCCGGCTCTTCAAAGGAGAAGAACATGCTCAACAGACGGAACTTCCTCACCGCCGCGGTCGGCGTGGCGGCCGCGGGCGGCCTGGCGGCCTGCGCCAAGGAGGACAGCGGCTCCAACAGCTCCTCCTCCGGGGGCGGCAGCAAGGTGATCAGCCTGGGCTTCTCCCAGGTCGGCTCGGAGAGCGGCTGGCGCACCGCCAACACCGACTCGGTCAAGGAAGCGGCCAAGGAGGCGGGCTACACCCTCAAGTTCTCCGACGCCCAGCAGAAGCAGGAGAACCAGATCTCCGCGATCCGTAGCTTCATCGCCCAGAAGGTGGACGTCATAGCCTTCTCGCCGGTGGTCGTCACCGGCTGGGACGCTGTGCTGAAGGAGGCCAAGGCCAAGAACATCCCGGTCGTCCTCACCGACCGCTCTGTCGAGACCTCCGACGACTCCCTGTACGTCACGCTGGTCGGCTCGGACTTCACGGACGAGGGCAGGCGCGCGGCCAACATCCTGGAGAAGGTCCTCGAGAAGGCCGGCCACAAGGGCGCCGTGAAGATCGCGCAACTGGAGGGCACCACGGGCGCCGCCCCGGCGATCGAGCGCGCCAAGGGCTTCAAGGAGGTCATGGAGGCAAAGCACAAGGACGACTGGAAGATCGTCGTCAGCCAGACCGGTGACTTCACCCGCGCCGGCGGCAAGCAGGTCATGGCGGCCTTCCTGCAGTCCAACCCGGACATCAACGTGCTCTTCGCGCACAACGACGACATGGCCATCGGCGCCATCCAGTCCATCGAGGCCGCCGGCAAGAAGCCCGGCAAGGACATCCTGATCGTCTCGATCGACGGCGTGAAGGACGGCTTCGTTGCCATGTCCGAGGGCAAGATCAACGCCATTGTCGAGTGCAACCCGCTGCTCGGTCCCCAGCTGATGGACGTCGTGAAGAAGGTCAAGGACAGCGAGACGGTCGAGCGCTGGATCAAGACCGAGGAGAGCGACTTCATGCAGGACCAGGCCAAGGCCGCGCTCCCAAACCGCAAGTACTGACCGACCGCACCCACCGACGGGGAGCTCCCGGCCGACCGAGCCATCGGTCCCGGGGCTCCCTGCGGGCCTGAACCAATCTCACAAGGAGCGCTGCCATGGCAGAGCCACGGCCCGTCCTGGATATGACGGGCATAGTCAAAGAATTTCCGGGGGTACGGGCTCTGTCGGACGTCGACTTCCGGCTCTTCCCCGGCGAGATCCACGCCCTGATAGGCGAGAACGGCGCGGGCAAGTCCACCCTCATCAAGGTGCTGACGGGGGTCTACTCCCTGGACGGCGGCACGATCACGCTGGACGGCAGGTCCGTGCGGTTCGGCAGCCCACTGCAGGCCCAGCACGCCGGCATCAGCACGGTCTACCAGGAGGTCAACCTCTGCCCGAACCTGTCGGTCGCGGAGAACATCTTTATCGGGCGCGAACCGACCCGCATGGGCCGCATCCAGTGGAAGCGGCTGCGTCAGGATGCGGCAGAGCTGGTGGACCGGCTCGGCCTCGACATCGACGTCACCGCCCCCCTGTCCTCGTACCCGCTAGCCGTGCAGCAACTGGTCGCGATCGTACGGTCGGTGGGCACTGGCGACAGCGACGGAGAGGGATCGGGCACCAAGGTTCTGATCCTCGACGAGCCGACCTCCAGCCTCGACCGAGACGAAGTCCTTGAACTGTTCGCCCTGATGAGGCGGTTGAAGGATGAGGGCGTTGCGATCCTGTTCGTCTCGCACTTCCTCGACCAGATCTACGAGGTCTGCGACCGGATGACTGTACTGCGCAACGGCAACCTCGTCGGTGAGCACATGGTGCGCGACCTCGATCAGGTCGGGCTCGTCCAGCTCATGCTCGGCAAGGCTCTGGACCAACTGGAGGAGCTCCACGACCACCAGTTGCACTCCGACGTCGGCGAGACGCTGCTCCAGGCGGACGGCCTCGGCAGGACCGGCGGCATCGCCCCCTTCGACCTGGAGATCAAGAAGGGCGAGGTGATCGGGCTCGCAGGCCTGCTCGGATCGGGCCGGACCGAACTCGCCCGGCTGCTCTTCGGCGCCGATCAGCCAGACAGCGGCAAGGTGTCCATCGGCGGCAAGCAGGTCTCGATGAGCGCCCCGAACGACGCGATCGGCGCCGGTGTCGCGTTCTGCTCCGAGAACCGCAAGAGCGAGGGCCTGGTGCCCGATCTGACGGTGCGGGAGAACATCATCCTGGCCCTGCAGGCCTCGCGTGGCTGGACCCGGCCCATCCCGGTCTCCCAGCGCGACGAACTCGTCGCCAAGTACATCAAGGCGCTGGACATCCGCCCCGCCAACCCCGAGGCCACGGTCGGCCAGCTCAGCGGCGGCAACCAGCAGAAAGTGCTGCTGGCCCGCTGGCTGATCACCCAGCCGAAGCTGCTGATCCTGGACGAGCCGACGCGCGGTATCGACATCGGCGCGAAGGCGGAGATCCAGAAGCTCGTCGTCTCACTCTCCGAGGACGGCATGTCCGTGCTGTACATCGCGGCCGAGCTGGAGGAAGTACTCCGGCTCAGTCACACCATCGGAGTGCTGCGCGACCGTCGGCTGGTGGCGCAGATCGCCAACGGACCCGAGATCACCACGAGCCGGATCCTGGAGACCATCGCGAGCGGAGAGAACCAGTGACCACCTCTTCCCGATGGCGAGCGCTGACCCACCACCACCTGCTCTGGCCGGTAGCGGTCCTTGTCTTCCTGCTGCTCGTCAACGTTCCCTTCACCCCCGACTTCTTCTCCGTGCGGATGACGGACGGCCACCTCTACGGCAGCCTCGTCTCGATCGTGCTGTTCGGCTCACCCCTCATCCTGGTGGCGGTCGGCATGACCCTGGTCATCGCCACCGGCGGCATCGACCTCTCCGTCGGCGCCGTGGCCGCCATCACCGGAGCACTGGCCTGCTCGTACATCAGCGACCAGGCCGACCAAAGCGCCCTTTCCAGGGTGCTGCTCGCCATGGGCCTGGGCCTACTGGCCGCGGTCGTCTGCGGCCTGTGGAACGGCTTCCTGGTCGCCAGGATGGGCATCCAGCCGATCATCGCCACGCTGATCATCATGGTCGCCGGACGCGGCGTGGCCCAGCTGATCACCAACGGCCAGATCATCACCATCAACAGCGAGCCGTACAAGCTGATCGGCGGCGGCTACTGGCTGGCACTGCCCTTCTCCATCTTCGTGGTGGCGGTGGTCGTGGCCGTCACCGTGGCGCTGACCCGCCGCACGGCACTCGGGCTGCTGGTCGAGTCGGTCGGCGGCAACGCCGAGGCCAGCCGCCTGGTGGGGATCAGGTCCCGGCGCATCAAGATCATGGTGTACGCGTTCTGCGCGGTGTGCGCGGGCATCGCGGGCCTGATGATCAGCTCCAACACCTCGGCCGCGGACGGCAACAACGCCGGCCTGTGGATCGAACTCGACGCTATCCTCGCCGTGGTGATCGGCGGCACGTCACTCCTTGGCGGCCGGTTCTCCATCGGTGGCACGGTCGTCGGCGCCCTCGTCATCCAGACCCTGACCACCACGATCTACACCATTGGCGTGCCGACCCAGACCAACTTGGTCTTCAAGGCCGCCGTCGTCATCGTCGTCTGTCTGTTGCAGTCCCCGAAATTCCGCGCCAAGGTCCTCGGCGCCAAATTCGGCGCCAAGTCCGGTGCGAAGGGAAACGCCAAGCCGGGCGCGGCCCCGGCGGACACCGCCGCGGCGACCGAGGCCGCTCCCAAGATGGAGGTGTCGTGATGAGCGCGACCACCCAAAGCCCCTCAGCCCCGAACAGCCGTACCACGTCCAAGGCCGTGCTTCTGCTCGGCGACCGGCGCATGCCCGTCCTGGCGACGGCCCTGCTTTTCCTCATGATGTACATCGCGAGCCTGAGCCGGTACCAGAACTACGGGTTCGCCGAACCGCAGGTCTTCATGAACCTGTTCATCGACAACGGCTATCTGCTGGTCGCCGCCGTCGGTGTCACCTTCGTCATCCTGTCGGGCGGCATCGACCTGTCCGTTGGTTCGGTGATCGGGTTTACGACGATGTTCACGGCGTGGTTGGTGGAGCGCCAGGGGCTGCCGCTCCTGGCCGTGATCCCCATGGCGCTGGCCGTGGGCGCCCTCGGCGGTTTCCTGATGGGCTATGTGATCCACAACTTCGAGATCCAGCCCTTCATCGTGACCCTCGCCGGCCTCTTCCTCTTCCGCGGCCTGTGCCTGGTCATCAGCAAGGAGTCGATCTCCATCGGCGACTCCTCGGTGACCAGCATGGCCCAAGCGCAGGTGTCGCTGGGGATGGGCTTCCTGTCGATCGGCGCGATCGTCGCGCTGGTCGTCCTCGCCGTGGCGTTCTACGTCCTGCACTACACACGCTTCGGGCGCCGGGTGTACGCCATCGGAGGCAACGAGCAGTCGGCCATGCTGATGGGTCTCCCGCAGGGCGGCACGAAGATCGCCGTGTACACCACGAGTGGCTTCTGCTCGGCGCTGGCCGGGCTGCTGTTCACCCTGTACATCCAGTCCGGTGACCCGTTGCATGCCACCGGCATGGAACTCGACGCGATCGCCGCCGTCGTGATCGGCGGCACCCTGCTGACGGGCGGCTCCGGCTATGTGCTGGGCACCGTCTTCGGTGTGCTCGTCCTAGGCCTGATCAAGACCATCATCCAGTTCGAGGGCACGCTCAGCTCATGGTGGACGAAGATCGCCACCGGTGTGCTGCTGTGCGCGTTCATCCTGATCCAACGCGCGATGTCGGCACGCAAGAAAACCTGACCGGTCAGGTCGTCCCACGGCCGCCGCTGCCCGCTCCTGTGTATCTGGGCGGGCCGTTGGCATGAACTCCCTTGCGCGGAGCAGGAGTTATTCCGGACCTGTCGCCTCACTCGGTACACGTCAACAGTGTGAGACTCCGATCCGGCCGCTGGTCTCCACCACAAGGGAGTGGTGTGTCACGCGTACCGAGATTCCGTCACGTTCCCATGGCCGTGGCAGCGGCCGTCCTCGCCCTCACGCTCGCCGTGTGCGGCTGCGACACCGAGCCCGGAGGAGGCACCTCCGCAGTCCCCGCCTCACTCGACGCCAGGGCGGACGTGGGCAGGCAGCGGTTCACCGTCTCGACCTGGGACGGCTGTATGCCCGAGGACCTACCCGCCCGCTTCAAGGCCGCCACCGGCGTCCCGTGACCGTCGCGAAGCACACGACCAACGACGCGGACGTCTGGAACGCCTTCAACACCTGGGTGATGGAGCAGAGCTCACGGCCGCTGCGCGACCTGGAGTTCATCCACGAGGGCGCCCTGAACCTATACCTCTACCCGGAGATCGCCGACTACGCGAAGGCCCGCCCAGCGGGCCGGCGTTGGCACCGGCTGGACTCCCCGTCCGGGAGACCGACGAGGTGCCCGTCGAACTGGCTGACCCGCCGGACAGTCTCGTAGGACGTGCGGACGGAGCGCACTAATCTACTTCGCCTCGGCTCGCTCGCCTCCGCCGACGTGGAGTTGATACGCAGGGCCATCGCTGCGCGCTGGCCCGCATCCCGCACCGCTACGTCGTCTCCGAGGGGCCGCTGCACGACGAGGGTCGTATCCCCTTGGCGTCATGGTGCTTCGGTCCGTACCCACGATGAGAGTCCACGAAAGAGAGGAACCCCAGCCGACGCACGGCTGGGGTTCCTCGAGGCGGTGAGTACAGGTCAGCTGGTGGAGTTGCCCACGTCGTAAACCGCTCGTCCACGCACCGGCAGACCGCACCATATCGCGATCGCCGTGGATCAGGCAGGTTAGCGCTGCAGGGTAAGGACGCCCGGTCGCCACGGCAGTTGGTCGTAGCTGCCGCCCGCGGTGGGGGACTTGCCCTGGTAGAGGAACTGCAGGTTGCAGGGGTCGATGGTCATGGTCTGGTCGGGGTTGTTGCGGACCAGGTCACCGTGGCTGATGTCGTTGGTCCAGTTGGCACCGCTGTTGGCCTTGCCCGCGAAGGGGTTGCTTTCGCTGCTGGCCTGCGGGGTCCACGAACCGCTCAGGCTGGAGGCCGTGAACGAGCGGAAGTAGCGCCCATTCGAACCTATCGCTTCAACGATCATGAGGTACTGGTTCTGGCCCTGAACCTTGTAGACCTGCGGCGCCTCGAACAGGTTGTTCGTCGAGTCGCTCATGACGGTCGTGTACGACGAGCCGAAGCTGCCCGGGAAGTTTCCGATCGGCATGCTCGCCCGGTAGATTTTGCCGTTGTCACCGGCGAAGAACAGGTACATGTTCTGGCCGTCAGCGATCAGGGTCTGGTCGATCGGGCCGGTGCTGGAGCCGGAGATGCTACCGGTGAACAGCGGCTGCGGCGAGGACCAGCCGTTGGCGTTGGTGGGGTCGCTCGACGTGCGGTAGACGAAGGCCGACGCACCCCATTGGTACGCCAGCACCCAGATGTTCTTGGGCGCGAAGTAGAACAGCGTGGGCGCCACTGCGGCCTGGCTCATCCCGGTCTGGCCGGCCGACGCCATGTCCGACCAGTTCGTGAAGGGACCAAACATCATCGATCCGTACGACGAACCCGACACGTTCGACGCGTAGACCAGGTGCTTGCCGTTGTACACCACGTTGGTGAAGTCCTTCAGCGAGACCCACCCGTTCGCCGGCTGCGCCAAGACGCCCGTCGACGTCCACCGGTACGTCGACGGAAGAGAACACGTGCCGCCCGCCGGCGGGGTCGACGTCCCGGACAGGCCGGTCCACTTCTGGTTGCTGCCGCCGTTGCACGTCCAGATCTCCACCGCCGTGCCGTTGGCCGTACCGGCGCCCGTAACCTCCAGGCACAGCCCGGACTC
Source organism: Streptomyces sp. NBC_00154 (assembly GCF_026342835.1). Classification (GTDB taxonomy): domain Bacteria; phylum Actinomycetota; class Actinomycetes; order Streptomycetales; family Streptomycetaceae; genus Streptomyces. The sequence continues at coordinate 826,747 of NZ_JAPEMI010000002.1, read as the reverse complement.
CACGCCGACGACCGTGCCGTCGGCGTTCACCCGCCACTGCTGGTTCGCACCGCCGGAACAGGTCCAGATCTGCACCCGGGTACCGGCCGCGGTGGCGTGGCCCGGAACATCCAGGCATTTGTTGCCGTACACGGTCAGCTGGTTGCTGTCCGTCAACGTCCACTGCTGGTTGGTCTTGCCCGAGCAGTCCCAGATCTGCAGGTACGCGCCGTCGGTCTGGCTGGCGTTCGGCACATCGAGACACCGGCCGGAACCAACACCGCGCAAGGCACCGCTGGTGGCCGCCTGAGCCGGGTTGGCGACGAGCATCGCCGCTAACGCGACCAGGGCCGCAACCGCGGCGGCGAGCACCACAGAAAGATGCCTGCGGCTGAAACTTCCTCTGCGCATGGTGACTTCCTCATCCTTGAGTAAGCGGTTCCGGTTGGCCCCGCCAGAGGCTGTCCGGACTGTCGATGTGGTGCGGTTCTTAGCGGACCGTGGGCACCGGGCTGACCCCTTGTGGCTTCCCGGTCCTGCGAGACCTTTTGAAAGACCGGCGGCGCCCGGCTTCTTCGGGCTGCTGCGAAGCGCACCGGTCTGTGTCGGACGTTGATCGTCGTGGTGCAAGCCCGCCGCACGGTGACCGCCACATACTCCGCGAGCCGTTCGAGCTCTGATCGAGACCGGGGCCCGCGCGGGACGGGGTGGATTGGATTGTTCATGGCGTTCCTTGAGTGAGACGGAGCTGAGGAATCGAACGGCTCAACGACATTCCGTGCCCCACCTGAAGAGGGCATCGAGCGCCACCGAGTCGGGTGGACGGATGGAGCTGTCAACGGCTTTTTCACAAAGGCCCCGACCGTGTTCGCCCGCCTGTCCGGGCCGCTTGGGCGCCCAGGGTGGAGGCTCGGACGGCGTCGGGTGAGCCCGTCGTGCTCCCGGGCGTGATCAGGACGGTCGCGGCCACAAGGCCCCGGACCGAGGCTCGGCGACGGCCGAAGCGTTTGAGCGGCTTCATGCTTCTCTTCGTACGGTCGGGTGCGGGTGGGGGGTTGGCCTGGATCGGCTCGGTTCAGGGCGTGGGCGGCTCGTCCCGCGTGACGCGGACCGAGCCGCCGAGCGCCTGGGTGGCGTGGTTGAAGAGGGCGAACCGGTAGCCCATGAAGAACCGTCGTCCAACTGGTGAACGGCGCATGGGGCACCTCCTGTCCCAGCCCGGCCGTGCCGCCGCCCCGCCAGATCAGGCCAGCCGTCCCAGGTCCAGGTGACCGGTGCCGACGCGGGCACCCGGCCGCCGGGGTGGGCGTCGACGAATGCCAGGTAGTACCAGGCGCCGTTCTGCGCCTGCACCAGGCCGCCCTGGTGCGGGACGCCACCGCCGGGGATCGGCCCGCGCAGGTCGAGGAGCACCTGCCGCATTGTGTACGGACCGAAGGGGCCGCCCGACGATTTCAGGATGTACTGCCCGTTCGCGGGGCGAGTCAGGAAGATGTAGTACTGCCCGTTGATCTTGTAGAAGCGGGAGCCCTCAAGGGTGCCGACGCTCGACGGGGTCGTGAACACCTGCGGCGTACGGACCTGGGCTCGGCCGTCGGGGAAGAGCTGGGCCACGCTGATCGTGGTGTTGCCGTACGCCACGTACAGGGTGTCGTCGCTGTCGACCAGCAGCCCCGCGTCGTAATAGGGCGTGCTGATCGTCGTCAGCCGGTTCCACGGCCCCTCGACGGCCGTTGCGGTGTAGATGTACGTCCGGGCGAAGTCGATCTGGCCCAGCCAGTAGAACGTCCTGTCGCTCGGACGGTAGGCCAGCGACGACGCCCAGATCCCTCTGACAAAACCACGGGCCCCGTTCAGGTCGTACTTGGCGCCGAAGTCCAGGACCGGCACCGAGTGGCCGGCGATCTCCCAGTGCACCAGGTCGTACGAGCGCAGGACGGGCGCGCCCGGCGAGTAGTGCATGGTCGAGGCCGAGGCGTAGTAGGTGTTTCCGACGCGGATGACGTCGATGTCCGCGAAGTCCTGCCAGATCAACGGGTTCGTGTACTCCCCGGCGGCGGCACGGGCCGGCCCCTGGGCGGGAGCAGCTGCGGCGCGGAGGGCTCCCGCCAGCGGGAGAACCGCGCCGGCGGTGAGGCCGGTGGCGGCCGCCGGCGCGCGACGACGAGGGTATGGATGACGAGGCCATGACATACGCATGTGCGGCGTGCTCCTTGCGGCTCGGCCGTTGCGGTGGGCGTGACCCGGAGGTGCCCTGCTGTGCGAGTGGAGCGGTTCCAGCTTGTTCGTGATATCGAACAAGGGTCGAAGTATCGAGCAACCTGGATGATAGGGAACCGGTGAACGGTGTCAATACTTCTCGCATGATTCGCGAGTAGCGCCGAAACATTCGCAGCGCTCTATGGATGAAACGCCGCAGGTCAAGCCGATCGGGCCGAGCGGATGGACAGCCCTTCGGTGCCGGATCGGGGCCGGTTTCGTGGACGGTGTTGACCTACGGTCGCCTCTCCATTACCGGAAGGAGCCGAGGGTGCCCAGACGATCAGGCGGACGACTGCTCCGCCTCCCCGTAACCGCCGTGCTGACGGTCACCGCGTCCGGGACGGCCTCCTCCCACTCCACCGCCACGGCCGCGCCGGGCAGCCTGGCGCGCACCCCGCCGCTGGAGGTTCACAACTGCTGGGCACACAAGCCGCTTTGGCGAACATGGGCACGATTGAGTGAACGGTGCGACGGTCTGTAGGCATGGCTGGCGGGGTGTGCGTAATGTTCTCGGTGCGATCTGGGACGCCGGGTGTGGCGTCAGCGGTCGGGGCCCCCGTGTCACCAGCGAGATGGTGCGCTCCCCGTCGCCTCTGGCCACACCCATATGGCCAGATCGTAGGGATTCCGCCCGCCCGGGACGGACCGCATACGGGATATGCGTCGCCGACCGGGACGCGAAAGCGGAGGACCAGTGCGCCCAACACCGTTCGGGGCGCGCCGGTGAGCCAGGACTCACTCCTGCTCACTGCCCAAGGAACGGTGGAACAGCTTCGGGTGCGGGATCACCGAGGTCCAGGTGCGCCAGGCCGCCGACGCGATGGTGTCCTCGGGCATGCGGGACGCCGGCTACCGGTACGTCGTGGTCGCTCGCGTCGTATCTGCACGGGCATTGGCGAGGCGTCGACTCGGGGCGCTCATCGCCGAGTTGGCCAGCCCGTGGGCGGCGCGGGAAGAGTCCCGGCCGGGCGAACGCCGAGGCCATGACCGTCTGCGCGCCGAGGGCGGCAGACCCAGCCAGCAACTGGTCTCCACCGACCGGGCCATCGCGACCCTGGTGATCCCGGTTCCAGCTTCCGCACGCCGCCCTCGCTGTCTTCTATGGCGTGGACCGCTCCACCGTCACACGCGCCGTCCATGAGATCCGTCCACTCCTGGCGGCGCGCGGCTTCGCGGTCCCCGGCGAGGCGGGACTGCGTCTGTACACACTGGCCGAGTGGAACTACGCACGCCGTCAGGGTCGGCCAACGGCCCAGCACAGGGACCTGAGAGAAGCCAGGCCGTGCTCGCCCTGACCCGCTGGCGTCACAGCCCACGAAGATAAAATGGTCGCCACGACCGAGGGACCAAGTATTCCCTCCGGGACACGACAGGGAGAGACTGTGCCGCGCTACAGCCTCGAAAACCGGCTGGTCATTGGAATCGCATCCAGCGCCCTCTTCGACCTGAAGGAATCCGATGCCGTTTTCCGGGAGAAGGGCGAGGAAAGCTACCGCTGTTATCAGCGGACCAAATTGGACGAGACGTTGCAGCCGGGAGTCGCCTTCCCCTTCATCCGCAGACTCCTGTCGCTGAATGATCTGAATCCTGATGGTGACCCACTGGTCGAAGTCATCATTCTCTCCCGCAACGACCCCGACACCGGGCTTCGGGTCATGCGATCCATCAGGTCTCATGGCCTGCCCATAACTCGCGCCATTTTCATGCAGGGACGCTCGCCGTACAAGTTCATGCGCGCGCTGCAGATGTCGCTGTTTCTGTCCGCCGACGACGGCGACGTCCGCGAGGCTACAAGCGCTGGGCTGCCAGCAGGCCGTGTCCTTGGCTCCGCCGTCGCCGACGATCCTGACGACAGGGATCTGCGGATCGCCTTCGACTTCGACGGGGTTCTCGCCAGCGACGAGTCGGAGCGCGTGTTCCAACAGGACGGCATAGAAAGCTTCCGTAATCATGAGACCCTGAACGTTGCCACGCCTCACGACGCGGGTCCGCTCCGGGAGTTCCTCCGGAAGGTGAACACGCTGCAGCGCCGAGAGGAGGAACGGCGCAAGAAAGACCCGGACTACGCGATCCGCGTCCACGTCTCCATCGTCACGGCCCGCAATGCGCCCGCGCACGAGCGGGCCATCATGAGCCTGAACCAATGGGGCGTCACGGTCAACGACGCCTTCTTCCTCGGCGGAATCGACAAAAGCTCGATCATGGAAGTGCTCAAGCCGCACATCTTCTTCGACGACCAGGAAAGCCATCTCCAAGGCACGTCGCAGACGACACCGAGCGTCCATATCCCGTTCGGGGTGGTGAACCAGGAAGCCCCGCAGACTGCTCCCGAGTAGCCTCCCCACCCAACTGTCTGCCGATGCGGGGGGGGCGTCATCCCGGGCGGTAACGAGCCCCCGGGCCCGAGTACCTCCGCGTCTTGCTGCACGGACCGCCTTCCCATATGAAGCGACCGCATTACCCACCGGCCCGACACCCGATACTCCGGTGCCGAAGCGTGTCCTATGTGCTTCTCCATACGCTGTGGCTCGACGGCCGCGCCGCGCCCGCCGGAGGGGAACCCGCCCATGCGTGTCGGATCCGGCAAGAGGAGCAGCGACCGGGACCGGTCGTTCAGGTGCGCGGATCTGGTAGGCCGGATCGCGAGGGGGTGCCACGTACAGCGACTGGCAGCCGGTGGGTGTGCCTCGACAGGGTGACCCCCATGTCCTGTGGTCCGTCGGGCAGGACAATGGGTCACCCGTCAGTGGGTCCTTGGAGTTGACCAACACTGGCCGTACCGGTGGCGACCGGTACGGCCAGTGGCGCTGCCGCGCCGGTTCCGCATACCGACGACGCCGCACCCAACACCCGCCACGAAGACATCGCCTCCGACGATGTGATGGAAGTCGCCGACGACCGCGGCGGAGCCGAACTCGGCCTCGGTGCGTGTAGCCCCGATGGTGGCGTACAAGGTCCTTGCGGCTTTGTCCGCACCGCAGATGCTGTGACCGCGCCGCGGTCGCTACGGTCGATGGTGTCGCCTCGGCAGGCACGCGGACCACTGAACAAGTGGGCCGTCGCCGTCGAGGTCCACTGTCGCGGCGACGACGATGCCGTCTCCCGGCTCCCGACGTCCCGTCCGTCTTCGAGTTGTTCCCACACCGTTTCGGCGGCGGGGTGCTCCGCTGTCCTACATGGTGTGCCCGGTGGGCCAAGACCGTGGGGCCGCCGGTGGGGCATCGTCGCAGATCCCGCTCCGCCGGTCCGGACGTACCGATGGCGTCGGAGAAGACGCGGCACCGGTGGTCAGTGAGGCAGCACGGTGTCCAGCCATTGCAGGACCTCGGGGGTCACCGGGTCGGTGATGTCGGCGAACTCGTCATGCTTCTTGAGGAACTTCGCGACGTAGGGGCAGACCGGCACGATGCGCTTCCCTGACGTGCGTACGTCGCTCAACGCCTGCTGTACGAGTATCGCGGCCAGGCCCTGTCCGGCGAAGGCGTCGTAGATTTTGGTGTGGTAGAAAACGCGCTGATCGTCGCGGTCGCGATACGCGGTGTGGCCTGCGGTTGTACCGTCGACCAGGATTTCGTAACGGTGCTTCGGGTCCACTCGCTGGACAGTCGGAGCGGCGGCGGGCTGGGTCATCGCATGCCTTTCAGTGACGCGTCGGGTTTTTGCGAGGTGCAATGGTGGCGTGGGGAAGGGCCGGCGCGGGAAGACGGTCGCCGTCGTAACCGTCGACCTTGCCGAAGCGGTCGGATGCGCTCTGCCACGCTTCCCTGGCTTCGACGATGTCTTCGTGGCTCCGACCGATGAAATTCCACCACATGACGATCTGTTCCTCGAACGGCGTGCCGCCGAGCAGGACTGCCCGCGCAACGGTGTCCGTCTCGTTCGCCAGCGTCAGTGTGTCGCTTCCGGTGCCGACGTATCCCAACTCCGTCGGGTGCAGGAGTGTTCCAGCGATACGGACCTCCCCGTGGTCGACGAGAAGGCCGTGCTCGAAGCCGGCGTCGATGGCGAGCGTGGTCGTCGAGTGCGGCTCAAGGATGAGTTCGGCACCGAGCAGGGGCGTGAACGTCCGCACCGGAGCGGTGTCACCTGCCAGCGACCCAAGGAACACTCTGACTTCGGCTCCGTCCACCCGGACCGAGCTCGGGACGTAATGCTGGAAGTCACGGCCGGCGTGCCGGTGTTCTTCGGGAAGCGCCACCCACAACTGGACGCCGTGCAAGATCGTGGTGCGGGCGGTGGAAACTTCCGAGTGGCTGATGCCGTGCCCACCCGTCATGAGGTTCAGCTCACCGGGCCGTACAAAGGCGTGGCTGCCCAGACTGTCCCGGTGCTCGATCTCCCCGCTGAACAGCCAGCTCACCGTCTGCAGACCGGTGTGCGGATGGGGCGCGACGTCCATGCCGCCCGTGCCGGCAACGTCGTCGGGGCCGTAGTGGTCGATGAAACACCAGGCCCCGATCAGCGTCCGGGCCCGCTGCGGCAGCGTGCGCCGTACGGTCATCGACCTCGGACCGCCCAACGGGACGTCCCTCGCGGAGAGGACCTCGACCTGCGGCACATGCTCACCGTGCTCCGAGGCCCCGCAGCGGAGCTCGGCGGGTTCCCTCTCGACATTACTCATCGCACGCCCCTCTCACCCAAGGATGATTTTATATTCAACAATTGTTTCCGATCATACGAGGATGCCCTGCCGTACGCACGACAGGGCCGGCGAGGGCCGGGGGCGGCCCGTGAAGGAGTCCAGGTTGAGTGACACGGCAGCAGGCCCCGTGAGCAAGCGGGTCTTCATCGACAAGCAGAGCCCGAAGGCGTACCACGCGCTGACCGAGACAGCCGAAGCAGTGCGTGCGGTCGCCGCCGACGCGGGGCTGGATCGCACGCTCGTGGAACTGATCAACCTCCGCGTGTCACAGGTCAACGGCTGCGCATACTGCCTCAACGTGCACACCCGGGCCGCCCTGCGCGCAGGCGAGACCACCCAGCGCCTGGGGGTACTGGCCGCCTGGCGCGACACCGAACTGTTCACGGCGCGGGAGCGCGCGGCACTCGCTCTGGCGGAGGCGGCCACCGAACCCGCGAACGCCGCCGTGCAGGAGAGTGCCTACGATGCAGCCCGCCAGGCCCTCACCGACGATGAGATCTCCGCAGCGATCTGGGTAGCGATCACCATCAACGCGTTCAACCGCGTCTCCATCATGAGCAAGCATCCCGTGCGCGTGATCCCGCAGCAGTGATTTCGGCACCACCCCCTGCCGGGCGCCGAGACACCGGTCGCGCACAGCACCGGTTCAGAAAAAATTAGTTGATTCTTAAATCATATTCATTTATGGTTCAACGATGTCGGGCATGCTCCACCGGCGCGGCGACGCCGGCGGCCAGTGTCCGCCCACTGCCCCTACGCACTTTTCAACGGAGAACAAAGACATGACCACAGCCGTCAAGCTTGCCGTCATCTACTACTCGTCCACCGGTTTCAGCGCCGAGATCGCCAAGGAGATCTCCCAGGCCGCGGAGAAGGCCGGGGCCGAGGTCCGTCTCCTGAAGGCCGCCGAACTCGCCCCCGAGGCCGCCATCAGCTCCAACGAGGCATGGGCCGCACACGCCGCCGCCAGCGCGGGCATCCCGGTTGCCACCCCCGCGGACGTCGAGTGGGCCGACGCCGTGATCTTCGGCTCCCCGACCCGCTTCGGCAACATCTCCTCGCAGCTCAAGCAGTTCATCGACACCCTCGGTGGCCTGTGGGCCCAGGGCAAGCTGGCCAACAAGGTCTACAGCGGCTTCGTCACCACCGCCACCGCCCACGGTGGCCAGGAGTCCACCCTGCTCGCGCTGTACAACTCGATCCACCACTTCGGTGGCCTCGTCGTCTCCCCCGGTTACACCGACCCGGTCAAGTTCGTCGACGGCAACCCCTACGGCACCTCGCACGTCGACGCCCAGGGCAACAACCCCATCGGCGACCAGACCCGCAACGCCGCCCGTCACCAGGCCGAGCGCGTCGTCCAGGTCGCGGGCGCCCTCAAAGCCGGCTTCGCCGCCTGACCCATCCCGGCCCGGACCCGGCTCATCCGCGTTGCCACACCTCGGCCAGCAGTTCGTAGGACCGCACCCGGTCGGCATCGCCGTGAGTGATGGTGTGATGAGCCTCACCGGTGTGCCGGGCGCAGTCGCGCCCGGCACACCGGCCCCACCACCTGCGCGCCGCTCTGGACGGAAGAGCCCGCATGTCTCCCCCGGCAGTCAGCCACACGTGGTGTGAAGCTGCGATGCTGCGCGCCACGACCCGGCCGACGTGCCACGCACGCTCCAAGCGACCCCGCACTCCTGTGCAGCCCCGGGTCGCCCAGAACCAGCTCGGCTTCTTCTAACGGCACGACAGAAGGTGCCTGACCTGGGGCTTTACCCAGGCCAGGCGTCTTTTGGGACCGACGGTCTTGCTGCTACCCGGGCGCCGCGAGACGACGCCCTGCTGCTCGCGCGCACCCGCGTTCTCGGCCCGGAGAAACCGGCCACGTGGACGCTGCCCGCACCCCCGCGCAGCGCCACCGAAGCCCGCCGGCTGATCACCAGCCAACTCGATGAACGGCGCCTCGCCGAAGTCGACTTCAGCTGGACGCTCATCGTGAGCGAACTGGTCGCCGACGCCGTGCGTCACCCCGACGGACCGGTCAAGACCCGGCTGGTACGCGAGGAGCCCGGATCAGGAGTAGCACTCCGGGCCAGGTCGTCTCGTTCGCGTCATCTGACAACGCACGGGGGCACGCAGACTCGGCACCAGTTCGATCCAGGGGATCCAGCACCAGGCCCCTTCTTCGACGCGCTCAACCCGCGAACTGGGCCATCCACGCCTCGACATCGTCCGCCGACCGGGGCAGGCCCGCTGACAGGTTCTCGTGACCGTCGTCGGTGACGACCAGGTCGTCCTCGATGCGGACGCCGATGCCGCGCCACTCCTCGGGCACGGTGAGATCGTCCGGCTGGAAGTACAGGCCGGGCTCGACGGTGAGCACCATGCCCGGCTCCAGCACGCCGTCGACGTACTCCTCGTTCCGGGCCTGCGCGCAGTCATGCACGTCCAGACCGAGCATGTGACCGGTGCCCGCCATGGTGAAGCGGCGCTGGAGGCCGAGTTCGTACGCGCGGTCGGCCGGGCCTTCGATGAAGCCCCACTCGACCAGCTGTGCCGCCAGGTATCGCTGGGACGCCTCGTGGAAGTCGCGGTAGGCGGCGCCCGGCTTGACGGCTGCCATGCCGGCTTCCTGTGCCGCGTACACCGCGTCATAGACCTTGCGCTGCAGAGGCGTGAAGGTGCCGCTGATCGGCAGCGTGCGCGTGACGTCGGCGGTGTAGAGCGTGTGTGTCTCCACGCCGGCGTCGAGCAGGAGCAGGTCTCCCGGGCGCACCGGACCGTCGTTGTCCGTCCAGTGCATGATCGTGGCGTGCTCGCCCGCGGCGCAGATCGAGCCGTAGCCGACGGCATTGCCCTCGAGGCGTGCACGGCGGAAGAACGTGCCCTCGATCCACCGTTCGGACGACGCGATCGCCCCGGAGAGCTCACCGATCACATCGGTGAATCCGCGCACCGTGGAGTCCACGGCCTTGCGGAGTTCGGCGATCTCCCAGTCGTCCTTGACGAGGCGGAGATCGCCGAGCGCCTCTTCCAGTTCGGCGTCGCGCTCCTCATCTGTGGTGACGGCGACCTCCAGGGACGGGTCGAGGCCCCGGACGATCCGGGTGGGCGCACCGGAGGCGGCGGCCAGGTCGCCGGCCGCCGTGCGGACGTCCCGGCAGGGCAGACCGAGCACGAGCTCCGACTCGGCGAGGGAGCGGCGCCGGCCCATCCACAGCTCCGCCGTGGCGCCGGTCCAGAACTCGTCGTTGTCCCTGCTGTCCCGCGGCAGCTGGTAGCAGAAGGCGTCATGGCCGCCGTCCGCTCGGGGTTCGAGGACGAGAGCGCCGTCCCGGGCCTGGTCTCCGGCCATGTGCACGTAGCCCGAGTACGGCCGGAACGGGTAGCTGTCGTCGTTCGAACGGACCTTGAGGTTCCCCGAGGGAATCACGAGGCGTTCGCCCGGAAAGCGCGCGGAGAGCGAGGAGCGGCGACGGGCTGCGTACGGGGCCTGCTCGCCGAGTCGCAGGTCGTGCCGCTCGGTGTCCGCCCACCCCGTCCGCATCAGAGCGGACAGTTCCTCGGAGATCCCTGAGTAGAGACCGTTCTTTCGGCCTTTCGCCACGGCATACACCTTCTTCTGGATGGGTTCCCAAGCGGCGCTGGGCAGAGTGAGCCGTACGGACAGGCTTGCTCCCGGTGCGGCTCGTGCTCCCTCGCCGCCGCCGGTCGTCGGCGGCTCCCGGACGGTATCCCGTACCGCGCGTGCTCGGTGCTGAAAAGTGCCACTGGCACAGATCGGCCACAGCCTCCGGCCGGAGCCGTCGATAATGCGACGTATGACGAACGCGAAACTCGGCGAGGCCCTTCAGCTTCTGGGCATCGATCACGCGGCGGCCCAGGTCTATCTGGCACTGCTCGAGCTGGCCCCCGCTCCGCTGAGTGCGATCGCGGCCGCGGCCGACCTGGACGGTGCGGAACTGGCCACGGCATACGCCGCACTGGTCGACGCCGGTCTCGCCAGTGCCGCCGAGGAGGGTGAGGACGTGGTTGCCCCGGTGCCACCGACCGCAGGCCTGGAGATCCTCGCCCGGCACCGTGCGGCCGAGGTCGAGGAGTCACGCATCACCGTCGGGGGCGCGTTCGAGTCGTTCCGGCGACAGCGGCTCGCCGCGTACAACGACAATCTCGTCGAGGTCGTCACCGGCGACACCATCGGCCCCAGGATTCGTCACGCATGGGCAAGCGCCCGCGATCAGATCCGGCAGTTCGAGTCACCGCCGTACTTCCCCTTGGCCGACGCCACGGACGACGCGCTGGCCACGCTCGCCCGCAGTGTGACGCAGCGTGTCGTGTATTCGCGGGAGTCGTTGGAGCACCCGGGCCACCTGAAGGAGGTCATCGAACCGTGCATCAAGGCCGGCGAACAGGCCAGGGTGCTGCCGTCGGTGCCAGTCAAACTCGTGATCATCGACGAGGCGTACGCACTCGTGTCGTTGTCGATCAAAGAGGCGGACGTACACAACACCATGCTGGTCGTGCAGCCATGCGGCCTGCTCTCCGCACTCATCGCACTGTTCGAGCAGTCCTGGCAGAACGCCCTGCCGTTCCATGGCCGCACCACTCGCCCAGGAGGCCTGCCACCCGGCGACCGCCGCCTGCTGTGGCTCCTCGCGGGCGGCGCGAGCGACGACATCATCGCCCGCGAGCTGGGAATCAGCCGCCGCACGCTGTTCCGCCGCCTGCAGATCCTGATGGCCCAACTGGGCGCCGCGAACCGCTTCCAGATGGCCTTGCAGGCTCAGCGCAGCGGATGGTTGTGACCGGCACGCTGCCCCTGCTGCTTGCCGCGCCCACCGCAACGGCGCGCGTCAGACCAGGATCCGGACCGTTCCCGGACCAGCGCGCCGCCGGACTTGCTCCTCACCCAGCAGCAGCCAGCCAAGGCCGCACCAGAAGGGTGAGGTCCTCCAGGAGTTCGGCACGGTCAAGCAGTTCCCGATTGAGCTGTCCTACGACGCACGCATGTACTCCTGCCAGCGGCTCATCCAGGTGCTGGCCGACACTCAGATCCTCCACGCCCTCTACGAGAAGCACCACTGGCCGGTACGCGGGGCGACGACCTTCGACCAGCTGCACCTCGTACTGGTCAAGCACGCCGGCGAGCAACTGCAGCAGATCGACGCCCTGGCGGAGCGTGTGCAGAGCCTGGGCGGTGTGGCCGTGGGCGATCCGAGGCTCGTCGCCGAGATCACCTCCATCCCGCGGCCGCCGAACGGCGTGGAGGAGATCCCGGCCATGCTGTCACGGCTGCTGGAGGCCCACGAGACGATCCTCGTCCAGGCGCAGGACGCCGCCGCCCGGGTCGCTGAGCTGGGCGACGACGGCACCAACGACCTGCTGGCCTCTGAGGTGATCCGCACCGATGAACTGCAGACCTGGTTCCTGGCCGAGCACCTGGTCGTCACACCGCTGGTCCCCGCCTGACCTCGACCTGCCCACGTCCGGCCCCCCGCTTCGCCGACGGGATGCCGGACGGAGGGACGCCGTGTCGGTCACCGAACCGGGGAAAGCCGGACGCCTCCCCCGCCGCCTGCCGCGACACATGAGGCACAGGCTGAGTGCCGGCCGCAGGTACGGATGGCACATGGGGTGTGTGGGCAAATCTGCCGCGCCCGCCACAGCGCGTCCCCGGCCTCGTCCGGGGCATTGGGCCGCCGACCGTAGCCCTGCGCAAGGCGCCCGGCTCAGGGGCGAACGCGACATCGAGCGCTCAATCGGCCGGTCGTAGCGCCGTGAGTTGTTGGTCGAAGGGCACCACTGCAAAGCCACCGACCTCGACCGGCGCGTCGTCGACCGCGGTCTCACGTACGTGCCGGGTGGCCGACGGCGACCAGGACGCGCTTGCGGAGGCCGAAGACAGTAGACGCCCAGCGCCTGCGATCGAAACCCGCCATCCCAACGGCCTCGTCGCCGACCCCTTCGCCGAGTCCTCCGTCGAGTCCGCTGACACCCCGGTCGAGCTGCCCACCCGTATCGAAGACCTCGCGGGTAGCGACGATGACCATGTCTGGGGCGCGGCGGACAGTGCTTCGCCCTGCGTACCAGGGTGTTGGATACGAGGCGCCACAGCGCCGGAACAGCCGCTGGCGACGTGCTAGGCCGAGCAGACGGGTGCTTACAAACGTACGCGGCAGTGCGCAACCCAAGCGCCCGTGCCCATTTCGCTCTATCCTTAACTGCAACCTCGGTAAGTCTGAGTAGGCTCGACTTGCTGGACGGAGCCTTTGGTATACGTCAGGTGCTGCTGCGACGTACGGTCGCACGGTTCTCGAGTCATGTGTGAGGCCTGGCGTCAGATCACTCGCATCCCCGCACGGAGCGCGGGATGGCTGCGGTACGCGATGCCCCGGGCAATGCGCCGATAGAGATCGCCACTCTCACGGGCTCCAGAGTTGCTTCTGACGGCGTGATGCGCTGCGGCAGAGTACGCACCCCAGGACCTACAACCTTCCGCCCGGCGAGTCCAACTCGTCTTGATTGCAGTGACCAAGCGGACCGATCCACGTAGTGGAAGACGAAGCAAGCCCTGCGGATGACTGCCCGGTACTCGAGCAGAAACGCAGCATGCCCACAACGGCTCCGCAACAGGACGGCACAGGCGAGTACGTACCGCCGCCTCAAAGCGGAGAGTCACAAGAAGGATGAGAGAACCGTCATGACAGGAATACGGTCTGTCTGTAGCCTTCTTGCTGCTGGGGTGTTGGCTACAGGCGCCGCATGCGCCCCCACAGCAGAGCATGCGGCCGACAAGGTTCCAGCTGCTGTCACGGTTTCGAAGCAACCGTCCGAGACGCTATCGACTCTGTTCGAACAGGCGCTTCCCAATGTCCAGGGCAAGACGTTCACCTCGGCAATCGTAGACTTCCCGCCGGCTGCACGCGCGGTGCCACATCGGCACGGAAACGCTTTCGTATACGCCTACGTGCTTGAAGGCAGTGTGCGCAGCCAGCTCGAGGGCGGGCCGTTGCGTACCTACCACCAGGGCGAGAACTGGGTCGAGCCGCCGGGCGCCCACCACATACTCACAGAAAACACCAGCCGGACGGAATCGGCGAAACTGCTGGTCATCTTCATCTCCAACACGGGAGACGAGCTCAAGGTGGCTGATCCGCCACGGTAGGTCTCAACGGACCCTCCGTGCTGGTGGACGGCTTTCTCCAGCCTGTCTGAAGCACAAGATGCTGGACGGCCGCCCCCGTGATTGCCTGGTGCCGATGGGCTGTTTAAGGTCTCTGGCCCCGCAGAGCCGGCATGAACCGCCACGAGGACACGCATCATGAAGCAGTACACACCGGACTACCCGGAAATGATCGTCCCAGTCGGCCATGTCGAGCCTGTTCCGCGCCGCATCCGCGGCTACACGGCAAACCTTCCCGTCCTCGACACCGTGCGAGCACGATATGTGTGGCTGTGGCCGGGCTACCCGCAGTACTGCATCCCTCGGGAGGACATCCGGGACGGGGTGCTCCTCGACGAGGGCCGAAACGTGGCACTACGGATCGGCACGGCGCGCCGCCACACCCTCCGGCTGGGCGCACTCACCCGCTCGGGCGCGGCCTGGGAATGGGCTGACGACGCTCCACCCGCTATCTCCGGCTCCGTCAGCTTCCGCTGGGAGGACATCGACGCATGGTTCGAGGAGGACGAGCAGGTCTTCGTCCACCCCCGCAGCCCCTACACCCGCGTCGACGCGCTGCGGTCGAGCCGCAGTGTCCGCGTCATGCTCGACGGAGCCGTGCTCGCAGACGCGCCGTCCTCGGTGATGGTCCTGGAGACAGGCCTCCCGACGCGCTATTACCTCGACCGCGTGCGCATCGACTGGACACGCATGCAGCCCACCGACACCGTCACCAGCTGCCCCTATAAAGGCAGAACCAGCGGTTACTGGTCTGTCACAACCGACACGGCCACCTACCCCGACCTCGCCTGGGCGTACGACTTCCCAACCCGGCAGCTAACGCCCATCGCCGGACTGGTCGCCTTCTACAATGAACGCGTGGACCTCTACCTCGACGGGCAACTTCTTCCACGCCCTGCCGCCGTCACCAGAGCCATCTGGGAGCAGGAACACCGCGTGTGACGGACGGTGGTACCGCCACGAAATATGGGTAGCCGCTCCCACCGTCAGGACAGCCTCATCGGGTGCGAATCTGCACGACAGCCAGGCTCTGGAATCCCCGGTGCGCGGGATACCGCCGATCCGCTCCCGCCGCGGGCCGCGGCGGTGCCGTCCTGCCTGGTCGCGACGGTTGCTCATCTCCTCCCTTGCCGGGTCCTGAATCGCCCCGGTCGGTGGGGGCACCAGGTAGGCGGCGCTCGGGTACATCGCGGCGAGGGTGTCGGCGATCGTGCGAGCCAGCCCGCGCGCCTGATCGAGGGCAACTTCCTCGGCGGCCGTGAAGTGATAAACGGTGGTGCGCATGGGCATCTCCACGGCGAGAGCCGCCTCGGCGGCCTCGACGCGACGGCGCTCGTCCGCTTCCCGAGCTGCGCGTTCCCGCTCAAGGCGCCCGGTGCACTGCGCATCAGCGCGCCGAGAAGAGGTGCGGCAGTTCTGCCGCGGGTGCTCACCACACTGGCGCGCCGGTTCTCCCTGCCCTCCCCCATCAGGCGCACCGCGCCTGATGCGTCGCGGTGCGAGCGGAACAACCATCGACGACAGGGTGGGCGGCACCCTGGAGGAAGAGAAGGTATGAAGGCGGCAGAGGAGGCGTGATGCGGACCAGCGACGAGATCTATCACCGGGTCCGCTGGGACCCGCGGTTCGACCCGGCCCGGTTCGTACTGGGGATCAGCCAGCGCGGGGATGCCCTCAAACGCATCCCACTGCCTTCCTTCGTGCCCGGGGGCGACATCCCGTGGCACCGGGTGGTGTTCATCGAGGCGGACGGCGAGGTGATCTGGGACCGGTCCACGGGTGTGGACCGCATCGACGCGTCGCGCGCCGGCCGGGTGCATGACCGGCAAGCGGAGCTGAGCTCCGACACGAGCTCCGGCAGGGGCGAGCCCGACGGCGTCCTCGACGTGTCCCCGACGGCCCGCACGGCGGTGGCCTGGATCCCGCCTGCGGAGCTGTGGCCGCCGATCCAGGACATCCGCCGGGATTACGATCCGCAGATCCACCGCTGGCCGCCGCACGTGAATGTGCTCTTCGGCTTCGTGCCGGAGTCCGACTTCGAGCGGGCGGCCCCGCTGCTCGCCGCGGCGACGGCCGAGACGCCGGTCTTCACCGCCCGGCTGGACGGGGTGCGCACCTTCCGGCACAGGGCGTACTTCACCGTGTGGCTCGACCCAACGGCGGCCGGCAAAGCGCCGTGGGCGGACCTGTACCGCGTACTGCAGCAGCGGTTCCCGCGCTGTTATGGGCCCGCCAAGAACTTCACCCCGCATCTGTCCCTGGGCCGGACCCGAGATCCGCGGCGAGTCACCGCCGCCTGCGCCACCCGGCTCGACGCCATGACGGCGACGGTCTGGGAGCTCGTCCTGCTCTCACGCAGGGGCGATGGGCCGATGCGGCCACGGGCCACGGTCGCCCTGCGCACGGGCGAGGTCCGCCGGCTGCCCGCGCCCGGCTCCGAAGCACCAGGCCCGGAGGACACTGCCTGGCTCTCCGAGATCACCGACAGGTGACGCACATAACCCTGCGAGGCAAAGCACCGCCCGGGTTTCAGGTCGCACGGGCGGAGCGTTCCGACACCTGCCGGAGATGCATCAGCGCCTGCCCCTCCCAGCAACCAACGGTGACTCGCCCGGCAGGTCACCGGCACCTCTTGCCTCCCTTGGGGGCGCCGGCGAGCCTGCGGACGATACCCGCGGCCGCACGACACTTCCTGCCCGAGCATTCCGCGCGCCGCAGCGCAGCACCGCCGACGGTGAAGGTGTCCCGCCCGGGGCTGGGCGCGTGGAGAGAGCCCCGGGGCTCGTCGCACTGGCCTTCGCGATCGCGAAAGGGGGGCAGCAACTGGGTCAGCGTCTCGTCTCGGTCATCGACCGCCACCACGTCACCGCCACGATCGGGACACTGGCGTACGCCTCATTCCTGGCCGCACTCACGGCCGGCCGCTGGCTTGGGCCGACGGTCCTCGAACGATCCGGACGGGTCACCGTCCTGCGAACAGTCGCCGCCTTCGCCACCGCCGGAGTCGTCGTCTTCGCGCTCGGGCCGTCCACCGGCATGGCGTTCGCCGGAACACTGCTCTGGGGGATGGGTGCTGCGCTCGGCTTTCCGATCAGCATGAGTGCCGGGGCCGACGAGCCCGCTCGTGCCGCCGGCCGAGTCAGCGTCCCGCCGGGGTCGTTGAGCGCGCCTTCACCCATCTTCGCAGGTTCCGCCCGCTACGGATCCGCTGGGAGATCCGCGATGACATCCACGAACCCTTCCTCACCCTCGGATGCGCACTCATCTGCCGGCGCCGCCTGGTCGCAGTTCAGCGACGCCACTCATACACACCTGGTGAGGGGTTCAGCACTTCGCTCGGCCACTTCCTCAGCACTTGCCCAAGCAGCCCCCGCTGCTCGTCGATCCAGCCCTCTTCAAGACTCATGGGAAGCAACACTGAGACGCACGAACTGCTCGGATCCTCAACACGGACGACTGGAGTCTCGTGCTCTGCGTTGTACGGCTGGATCCTGATCTCGGGGCTGTGATCGTCGTCCCTCCAGCAGACGTCCTGACCGGCAGCGAGCAAGTCCAAAGCCCGAGACCAGTCCTCAAGATCTGCAGGGAACAGGGACATGGCCAGTCGACCGCTGACAAAGCTGCTCGTGACCACGACCTCTGCGTCGAGAATGTCGTGAAGATGCAGCACGCCCGGCGACTGACGCCCCAGCACACGCACCTGAAAGCTGTTGTCGCCATCCGAGAGGCTGATCAGTTCCACCGTGCACCCTCTGCTCCGCCTGCCCACATGTTCACGGCTCATGGTGCTGAACCAGATCACCAGGCACAACCAGGTTGTCCCATCCTCATTCTGTTAGGAGTTCAGCTGAACGAGCTGCGCTCACGACTGCTCCACACACGCTGGCCGGCCCCCTGGCCCGCCGGCGGATGAGAGGCCGGCACCGACCCGGCGAACTGCGACGCCTCGTCACGTACTGGGCGTTCGACTACGACTGGCGTGTCCACGAAGCCACCATCAACTCGGCAGGCCAACATGCAACTTTCCAACCTTCCGGTCACAACTGCGTCACCAACGGAACATGTGGCTCCCTTCGCCCATGCGGGCCCGATACGGTCATCCCTCCATGAACCATCCTTGGGGGGACAACTTGTACACCCGCACACTTACCGCCGCACTCAGCTGTCTGGCAGCTGTGACCCTGGTCGGCTGCGACCCGGCCACCTCCAGCGGGCAGCCCGCTGCTCCGACACCCTCTATCGCCGGCTCGGCCATGGCGCCGTCGGCGAAGGACGACAAGCCTGTCGAGCGCAAGGCGGTCGCGAACTTCGTTGGTATGGGACTGCAGTCCGCTCAGGACAAGGCGCAGGCTGACGGCTTCTACAGCCTGAAGTCTCATGACAGTGCCGGACGGGATCGCATGCAGGCGTTCGACCGGAACTGGAAGGTCTGCTCTCAGAACTACGCGCCGGGCAAGGCCGTTCCGGTCGACACCGAGCTGGACTTCGGCACCGTGAAGCTCGAAGAGGCCTGCCCCGCGAAGGATCAGAAGGAGCCGGAGGTTGAGGGAGGCAAGATGCCGAACCTGGCCGGCAAGTCTGTGAAGGCCGCACGTGGGGCTCTCGACTCGGGGACGTGGATCACGGTGACCGATGCGACTGGTGATCGCATCGTGTTCCTGGAGAGCAACTGGCAGGTCTGCACCCAGTTCCCCAGCCCTGGTGTCGCACTGCACGGGCAGCCAGTCAAGTTCACCGCGGTCAAGTACGAGGAGTCGTGCCCGTAGTTACTGGCCTCAGGCTCGAAGCCGCCCCTGCCGCCTCCGAGGAAGGCCTGGCGGCCGAGTGCGGCCAGTTCGACGCGCAGGAGGTCCCCTTCGGTGGGCAGGGCGGCGGTCCGTTTCATGTTGACGCGTGCAAGCGCCTGGCGAACGCGCTCCGAGTGGTCCGGCAGGAGGGTGGCGGCCCAGTGCGTGGCCAGGTGAAGGAAGTCGATCGAAGCCGCCAGCTGTCCGGTGGCCCGTCCGCGCACACCGAGGATCTGCGTGACGCGGCGTACGAGATGTACCGGGCTCTGAGGGCTGCAGCGGGCCCGGGTGCGGGCGGTCGCTCTGCGCTGCGAGCGACCCGCGCGTGGGTCGCCTGCCGATCGGCGCCGCAGGACGCAGCTCGCCGCAGCCGACGCCATCGACCGGCAGCGCTGAAGGTTCGTCGGCACCCGCACCGCTCCGTACGCCGCTCTTTGGCCGTGCGCCCGCACGGAGGGCATGCGCGGCCCCCAGCGGCCGTTGACGGAGGCGCAGCACCGCCACATCGCCCTCGTCGCGGCTCTGGGCGCTTGAGCACCTTGGTCCGGTTGACGTGTCCTTCTACGACGCGCGAGTTCCAGGGAGTCAGACTGGCGATAGGCATGTGCCGCTGAAACTGAGGGTCCGAGCTCAGGTCTTCAGCCACGGTCGGCCGCCGATGGGTGTCGTGGCGACGAAGCCCCAGCCACGCTTGTCGCAGAACGGGCCGCAGCGCCGGAAGCCGGTACTCCCGGTCAGGCATAGAGCTCGCAACACGATCCTGTGAGCCAGATGGGGTCTACGACAGGCAGCTTCGCTGGTCGGCCGACGGCACATGGGTCCATTGCAAGCTCTGACTGTGGTGCTGCCGTGCTGCCCGGGAATTGGTGCTCCGGGATTGAAGTAGTGGTGCTGCTTGGGGCCGTGACGCCCGCGACGCGCAAGGCCGCCGATCCTCCCGGCAACCGAGCGCTCCGGAGCATCGGGAGCCACGCGGTCACCCGTGCGTGGTTGCCGGCTCGCCGCAGCCCCCGCGGCGTGCCTACGTTGTGCCCATGGCCTCACAGGACCCCTCCGACCGGCAGAACCACGCACTCGAGACGGAGGATGTTGCGCACTTGATGGTGCGCTGTCTTCAGGCCGAGGGCGTGGAGTACGTCTTCGGGATCCCCGGCGAGGAGAACATCCGCTTCGTCGACGCGCTCAACAACTCCGGCATCCGGTATGTTCTCGTCCGCCATGAGCAAGGAGCTTCCTTCATGGCCGAGATGTACGGTCGGCTGACCGGCCGGGCCGGCGTCTGCTCGGCCACCCTGGGGCCGGGCGCGATCAATCTGCTCCTGGGCACCGCGGACGCGACGACCAACAGCACCCCGCTCGTGGCCTTGGCCGCGCAGGGTTCCTTGGCCCGGCTCCACAAAGAGTCCCACCAGGTCATCGACCTCGTCTCGATGTTCGCTCCCGTCACCCAGTGGGCGGCGTGTGTCCAGACCCCCGATGCAGTGCCGGAGGTGATGCGCAAGGCGTTCAAGACCGCGCAGAGCGAGCGTCCTGGCGCCGTGTTCCTGGCGGTCCCCGAGGACATCGAAGCGGCACGCTCCACCAGGCCGCTCGCCCCGTTGCAGGTCGACACGGTACGGGCCGACGCACCATCCCCCTCACAGATCGCGCGTGCGGCAGACACGCTAGCCACGGCCCGTTGTCCCGTCGTGCTGGCCGGTCACGGCGCCGCCAGGGCCGGGGCCTCGGCGGCCCTGGTCCGCTTCGCCGAAAAACTGAACCTACCGGTCGCGACCACCTTCCACGGTAAAGGCGTCTTTCCCGACGACCATCCGAACGCGCTCGGTGCAGTCGGTTTCATGCGTCACGACTACAGCAACTTCGGCTTCGACGCGGCCGACGTCCTGGTCTGCGTCGGGTACGAGGTACAGGAGTTCGACCCCGCGAAGATCAACCCGGACGGCAAGAAGCGCATCCTGCACCTGCACCGATTCCCCGCCGAGGTCGACGCCCACTATCCGGTGACAGTCGGCGTCGAGGGCGATCTGTCCCAGTCGCTCGACGCGCTCGCGGCCGCCGTTCCGGAGACCTTCTCATGCAAGGCAGCCGGTCAGCGCATCCGGGCACTGCTCACCGAGGAACTCGATTACGGGAAGCGCAGCGCGGCGTGCCCGCTGGTGCCGCAGCGCGTGGTGGCCGATGTGCGCGCCGCGTTGGACCGGGAGGACATCGTGCTCGTCGACACGGGCGCCGGAAAGATGTGGATGGCCCGCTTGTACCCGGCCTACGAGTCGAACACCTGCCTGGTCTCCAACGGCCTGTCCACCATGGGATTCGCCCTGCCGGGTGCGATCGCCGCCAAACTCGCCCGACCCGAACGAAAGGTCCTGGCGATGATGGGCGACGGCTCGTTCTTGATGAACTCCCAGGAACTGGAGACGGCCGTCCGCGAACACGTCCCGTTGACCGTCCTCGTACTGGTGGACGGGGAGTACGGACTGATCACCTGGAAAATGGAGCTGGAACTCGGCCGCCACGGCCACACCCGCTTCACCAACCCCGACCTGGTCGCCTACGCCGAGAGTTTTGGCGCGCGCGGCCACCTCATCAAGTCGGCCGACGAGTTGCTTCCCGTCCTGCGGCGCGCGCTGGAGGAGGACGCCGTGTCCGTGATCGCCTGCCCCATCGACTACTCCGAGAACCTGCGGCTGACCGATCGCCTCGGCACACTCCATGGCCCCTTCTGACCACGCAACCGAGCGGCGAGCTCGCTCTGCCAGCACGAATCTACGGCAGAGGTCGCGTCGGCCTGGGCCCGTGCCGCGTTCGCCTTCCGTTCGGCGTCCCACGCGTCGTCCCTGTGACTGGACGAGGGCCCGTCCGTGAGGTTCATGCGTGGCGACCGAGAGCGAGCCGGCCATTCGGGTGTCGCGACGCGTTACCTGGACCTTCCCGGCGTCTTCTCGTGCGCCCTGCTGGGCGGTGCGGTGGCCCGCACGGCCGGCCTTGACCTGTTCGGGGTTCCTGGTGGTCGGCATCATCTCCGGTCTGGGTGGAGGCCTGATCAAGGATGTGCTGCTGCAGCACGACACACCGGTCGCGCTGACCGACTACGCCTACCTGCTGGCCGCCGTCGTTGGTTCCGTGGTGGTGTTCCTCATCAAGATCAGTGAGGAATCCTGGAACCGGCTGTTCACCGCGCTCGACGCCGCGGTCATCGGGTTCTGGGCGGTCGCGGGCGCCAACAAGACGTTGGCGGTCGGTCTGGGTTGGCTTCCGGCCGTCCTGCTGGGCACCCTGACCGCCGTCGGCGGCGGCGCCCCAGACCATCGTCTCCCGGGAACTGGCCGCCACCACCCCCGCCGTAGTCACCGTGATCAGCATCCACGCCGGTACCGTCCCCAACGTCATCCCTGACAGCGCTGTCATCCAGCTCAACGTGCGCACCTACGACGACGCCTCACGCACCCAGATTCTGGAGGCGATCGAACGGATCGTCAAAGCCGAGTGCGAGGCGTCCCGCTCGCCCACGGCGCCCGAGATCGAGCGGACCACATCCTTCCCGCCCACCGTCAACGACGAGGCGCCGACCCGGCGCGTCGCCGACGCGTTCGCCGCCCACTTCGGCGACGACGCACACACCATCGACATGCAGACCGTCAGCGACGACATGAGCGAGATCCCCAAGGCGTTCGGCACGCAGTTCACCTACAGGGGAATCGGTGGCCTCGACCCCGGCCGCTATGCCGAGGCCGCCAAGAACGACACCATCGCCCAGGACATCCCCGTCAACCACAGCCCGACCTTCGCCCCCGTCATCCAGCCCACGCTGGCCACCGGCGTCAGCGCCATGACCGTGGCCGCCCTCGCCTGGCTCGGCACCTGACACAAGCCCGGCCGTCTGCGGCGGCGGCACCGACTGCAGCCTGCGGACCAGTCTTTGACCCCACCCCAACCCGCGCGCTCATACCGGTATCGAGGCCCGCCAACTGTGTCCCGAGTTTCGTATTGATTCTCGGCTCTCAGCGTGTGACAGCGTCTGCATCCAAGGTGATGGCGAAGAGGGTCCGACGTGAGTCAGCCGACCGCTTCGACGTACGACGCCAGGTTGGCCAGCGAGGAGGCGATCCCGGCCTCGTGGACCCCTTGGTCGATGCCGGGTGGCACATCCGTGGCGGTCACGGTCACCTCGGTCCCGTCACCGGCGGCTGCGAGGTACCAGGTCATCGTCATGATGCCCGCGTACGACGGGTCGTCGGCCTCGAACACCGCCCGCTGCACCACACGCTCCGGGGGCACCAGGTCGGCGAACCCGACGTCGACGACATCCGTCGCATCTGAGGTCTTGCCGGGGTTGTCAGCAGGGTCGAGATAGGTGAGGACAATCCGGAACCCGCCACCAGGCCGGGGATCCCACCGCTCGACCCGCCCGCGCATGCCGTCCGGCGGCAGCCAGGCCTCGAGCGACTCCCGGTCCAGGAGAGCGCCGTAGACAGTCTCCGGTGGTGCCGCGATCACCCGGCTGGCGCGGTCCGTCCTACTCATGGCCCGATCCTAGGCCCAAAGAGGTTCCGCTAATGCGGTGACCGCGAACGTTCGCCGGGTCTGGGGGCACGCCAGCCGACGCTCGCACAGGTTGAATCTCGAGCTCACTGCTTGAGGCTTGACATCAGGTCACGCAATTCCCTGATCGTGGCGGTCTGGTACCAGGACAGGTCAGGAACGTCCGGTCCATCACCGACCACGTCTTCGTCGTGGTCGACTCTGATAGCACGTGAAGGCGGAGAGTTTCAGCGAGAGGACCGCTTCACCCTCCAGCACCCGCAACTCCGAACGGTGGACACCCAAGCTCGGCCGCGAGGTCCCAGATCCCCCGGCCCCCGCTCTCGAACGAGTTCGAGCATCCGCTCATGACACGCTGGTGGATGTGCGGTCGCTTCTTGCCTCCACGTCCTGATCGACTGCTCAGCATGCCGCCCGTTCGCAAGCAAGCTGGTTCAGTTGCCGGTGACCGGGTATCGGCTTGTGATCGCGACGCGGTTGAAGGCGTTCATCAGCGTTGACAGCCAGGCGACCGCCGAGACCTGATCTGCGGAGAGCACGGCTGCTGCCGCGTTGTAGTCGTCGTCGCTCACGTGCCCCTCGGACACGCGCGCGATGGCCTCTGTAAGACGTAGGGCCGCGCGGTCGGTCTCGGAGAAGTAATCGGTTTCTTCCCACGCGGGCAGCACTGCGATCCGGTCCGGGTTCTCGCCCTTCTTGAGCGCGTCGCGGGTGTGCATTTTGAGACAGAACGCGCAGCCGTTGATCTGGGACGTGCGGATCTTCAAAAGCTCGACCAGAAGCGGGTCAAGACCTGCCGCGGTGGTGGTGTCTTCCACTGTCGAGGACAGGGCGATAAGAGCCTTGTAATTGGCCGGGTGCTGCTTTCCGATGTTAACGCGCTGCTTCTCAGCCTCTGACTCAGTCATGGGTTCCTCCTCTTCGCATGGCCGGACGCCCCGCAGGGGCATCCTCAGCCTCGCCTCATCTGTGCCAATGTTACGAGCGGCGGTGATACGCAATGGGAATCGCGACTTAAAGCTTCTCGCCGCGCTTTTGTTCCCGTCTAGCGCCGACCAGGTGCCCGGCCCCATCCGGTGCGTGGGCAAGCTTTCGACTGGCCTCCGGCATCCGGTTTAAAGTGGAACTCCTCCATAAGACCAGCAGCCCTGGTAGTCGGCGAGCGTGAGCATGGCATCGGCGTCGTCGACCGGGGCCATATCCCTTCGGCTTTGATCCGACACTTGTCGCTCAGCCGTTCACCCGGGCACTTCCCAGGCGAGGAGACCAGCTTCCGCTATGTGACTGCTGGCGGCTAACGCGAATGCCATCGACTCGGCGACGCCGAGTCGCCCGGACACCCATCGCACCGGTCCGCCGCAACCTGTTCAACCGCATGATCGGCCAGCTCTACCGCTGCCTCCAGCAGGGTCAGCACTACGACGAAGCTGTGGCCTTCGCGACGGAAACTGAGGCATCGCCCAAAGCCGCATAGGACGTCTCCCAGGGAGTCACACGGGGCGTCTCCCCAGTTGGGCTCCCGCCCATGAACAGCGAGAACGCGGACCGTTTCCTCGGCGAGTTCCAGGAGCTCGAACACGGCCGGCCTGACGGGGCTTCGCTCCGCGCTGCCGTGCGTGACCGCGCAGACCCCGACGAGCTCCGCCTCGTGGAATATCTGCGATCGGGAACAATCCTTGCCGCCAGGCGTCTCCGGTTCACGACATCCTGAGTCCGGGCCGTGAGCTGATCGACGGACTGCATTTACTCACCGACGGACAGTGGTTTTGGTACTCGGACCTCGCGCGCTACGTCGAGCGGTACCACGTCGCCTTGGACGAGCGCTTCGTTCAACATGCACAAGGCCAGAACTGGGCTGCACCCCCGTTGACCCATGCTGAACTCATCGAGATCGAAGGGACTCTGTTCGATGACGACAGCGCCTGCCCCAGCGCCTCAGTGGCTTGACTTGACGAGTTAGGACCCTGAGGTGTCTGGATAGCCCCACCGCGCTGAGCCCGCGTTCCTTAGGGAAGCTGGTGACCGCGCTGCACCGCGAAGGTGCAGATCCGGTTCGCAGGGGCCGCCCGTGGACCCTTCCGCTGGAGGAGCGGGTCCTGCTCATGTCGGCCTACTGGCGAACGAACTTGACAATGCGCCAACTTGCCCCGCTCTGATCAGCACACACGGATACCGGCGCGGAAGACTGCCTGTACGTCCAGGACTGCTGCAGGGTCATGCTCGACGTCGCCGTTGACGACCAGGATGTCGGCGTCGGCACCGGGGGTGATCCGGCCCTTGCGGCCCTCCACACGGCACAGGCGGGCTGCCAGGCTGGTCATGGAGATCAGCGCGTCCAGCGGCGCGACGCCCAGCCGGGCCAGGTCGGCCACGCCGTGGGGGAGGACGTTGTGGGGCTTCCAGGGCCCGATACCGGCGTCCGATCCGATGACGACGTTGGCGCCGTACTTGTGCAAGTTGCTGTAGGTGTCCAAGATGCCATTGACATGCGCAGCCATTGCATGTGCAGCCATGCCCTGGGGCGGCCGCACGGCTTCGCCGGGGTCCATGCCCAGCGTCAGGCTGACGAAGGTTCCCTTTCTCACGATGACGTCGATGAGGTCAGGCTCGGAGACGATGCCATCAGCGGTGAGGAAGGAGACGTGCTCCAGGCTGTCGACGCCCGCTTCGACGGCGTCCCTGATGGCCTGGATGCCATGGGCGTGAGCGGCCACCGGCAGTCCGAGGCGGTGCGCTTCGTCCACAACGACACGCAGGTCCTCCAGGCCGTACTGGGACGCGTGCGGCGGCACGGAACCGGGTGTCATGTGGCCGCCGCTCGCCATGATCTTGATGACGGCACAGCCGCGGGTGTGATGCTCGCGGACAGCGGCACGCAGAGCTCCGGCGCCTTCGACCTCGCCACCGAGGAAGTGGCAGTGGCCGCCCGGCGTGGTCAGCGGGGGGCCGGCAGCGAGGATCTCCGGACCCTGCTCCGGGTGCTTGGCCATCTCCTCCACAAGGGCCAGCGAGAGGTAGCCGCGGTCGCCGAGGTCGCGCACGGTGGTGATGCCGGCCAGCAGAGCGGACCGGGCCGCGGCCCGCATGTGCACCAAGAGTTCGCTGTCGGAGGCAGCGGCCAAGGAGGTCACGGGGTCCGAGCCGGCGTCGAAGGCCAGGTGGACGTGGGTGTCGATGAGGCCAGGCAGCAGACAAGCCGAGCTGCCGAGATCCATGACCTCGCTGCCGTCGGCGGGCAGCGCGCCGGTGCGGTCCACGCGCACGATGCGGCCGTCCGATACGTGCACGGTGGCGGGACCCGACAGGCTGAATCCGTCGAACATCGAACCGGCGCGTATGGCAAGGGAATTCATCGGTATATCTCCGATCGGAAAGCGTGTGTCACGCGGCGATTCACTACGGGAGTTGAATCTCCGCGCTTCGAAAAGACGACCGGCGTCAGCCCACCCAGCCGTCAACACCCCGACGCTTTGGGGCGCGACGAGGCCGCAGGGCGACCCATGGCCTTCCGGGTCAGCCCACCTTGCCGCGGGCGGCGAGGTCCTGCAGGCGGGCAGCCGTGCCGTCACAACGGGCACGCCACAGCCCGTACTTGGCCAGCAGCCCATTCGAGACCGTCAGGAGAGTCTTGTACGGTGGCGCGGCCAGCCCCTTGGATGTGTGGGGGGCGTAGCGGGCACCTTCATCGGTGACGGTCAGCCATCCGGTGAACGTCCGCATGCCCAGCCCGACGCACTGAGGCCGGAAGGCGTGGGCGAGGAACCCGGCTCTGCGCCCGCCCGGCGGCAACAGTCCAGGGGGCACGTCGAGGTGCAGTCCCGCGTCGTCGTGTCCGGTGACCGCCACCGGGAGAATCACAGGGAAGCCGTCGGCGCCCCGGAATGCCAGCAGCCGGTGCGGCAGCCCACCGATCTGCCGCGCGACTGCGGAGAGGTCGACGCGTGGGCCCGTACCGTTCATCGGCGGCTTCTGCTCGGCCGGTTCCTCAGGCCAGGCGGCGCCCGTGACCGTCATCGCTCCGCGGGCCGCCAGATCGGGCCAGACGGTGACGCGCTCGACTCCGACGTCGACGAAGACGCGCTCCTGGTGGTACTCGCGCAGCAACCAGTCCCATATCGGCCCGCGCTTGGCCTCCCCGAGGAAGGGCTCCGAGGCCCGCATCAGCTCCGTCAGACGCCCCGGTGACGGGCGCAGATCAACCGACGCGGTGCCCTGTGCGAGCACGTACGAGCTACTTGCGGCGAAGCCGTGATCACGCGTGTGATAGGCAAGTGAGACGTGCGGATCCCGCAGAATACGTTCCAGTTTCTTCTGGAAGCCAAGCGAGGTAGTGAAGCCGACAAGGCCCGCCTCTCGGTCTGCGAGGCCCACCGGCGAGACGCTGGTGACCACGACACCACCGGCCGGGGTGACATAGGCGGCCGCAACGGTGAGGTCGCCCCTGATCACGGCGTCCGCCGCGTCCGGCCACCGGACGGGCGCGGAGGTCATGAGTCGATCCCGCGCAGGATCCGCAGGTCGTCCATGGCCTGGAGACGCATGGCGGCAAGGAGCGGGCGCACCGGCTCCGGCAGTCCCGCGAGCACCAGTTCCACCTCCGCGGGTGTGCCCGCCTCGTCGAGGAAACCGACCATCAGGTGTCCGGCCACGGGCGGCGTGGTCACGATCACCCGCTGCGCGAAGTCCTGCCATTCCGCGGGGCTGATGTGGTCGCGGAGCGCGGGGAACAGGAGTGGCTCCTCATGGGCCAGGTGATCGTGCACCGTGTCGCGCACCGCGACGGCCGCGTCCCGCAATGCGGCCCGGAGGCCGTCCGCCGCGCCGCCGCCGAGACCTGTGCCGGCGGCCTCACCGGCCCCCTCCTCAACCTCGTCGCCGCTCAGGTTCACCGCGGCCAGCAGGTCGAGCGCCGCATCCAGCCGCTCGTGCTCCTCACTCAGCGCGCCGAGCCCGTGCGCCGTGGCGGGCGCCGCCGCAACGATCCGCGGCCACAGGTCGTCGTCCTCGCTCTCGTGGTGATGGCGCAGGTTCACGACGAGAAAGTCGCGCAGCTGCGCCAGCGCGCCGAGCGGCACCGAGGGGCGAACGGCCGCCTCGGCCAGCAGGGTGGTGGCAACGCGGTGGACCTGATGGGCAAGTCGGGTCTCAATGACCGCAACAGATTCGTTAGAAGTATCTATAGTCACAATATTGAACATATTCATTAGAGGCTCATATTGTCAATAGTCACTCCCCGTGCGGAAGTAAAATGCGCGAGTGACCACCCGGAAGTACCACTCCCCCCGCCGTACCGACTCGGCCGCCGCGACGCGTGAGGCCGTCCTGAGCAGCGCGCACGCGCTCTTCCTGGCCCGGGGGTATCCAGGGGTTACCATCGGGGAGATCGCGGAGGCAGCGAAGGTCGCTGTTCCGACCGTGTACAGCAGCGTGGGAAACAAGCCGAGCATCCTGACGGCCCTGCTGGAGCCGGCCCTCACCGACCCGGCCATCGCCGACAACCTCGCCGCCATCGAGGCCAGCGACGACCCGCGCACCGTGATCGAGCTGACCGCCGAGGGCACCCGGCTCACCCACGAACGCCACTGGGACCTCGTGTACGGGCTCTTCTACCGAAACCCGCCGGGGGAACCCGCCGTCAAAGCGGTCCTGGACAGGGGGGCCGACGACTACGTCCAAGCCCTCACTCGCGTGGCCGACCGGCTCATAACGCTCGACGGGCTTCGCGCGGACGTCCCTCGCTCGGAAGCCATCGATGTGCTCTGGTTCCACCTTGGCCCACACGCCTGGATGACACTCGTCGGCGAACGCGCCTGGCCGTTTGACCGTGCCCAGGCTTGGATCGCCCACTCCGCCTGCCAGGCGCTGCTGAAGGACTAGAACTAGGGCCAATACCAGTGATTTAGTTAGCTTTCTGGCATCTGCTGGCTGGTTTGGTGGCTAGGACCCGTGATTGCCGCGGCGCTTGGTCGAGATGGGTCGCGGCGGTGGGTGTGCCCGCACGGGTGATCGAAGTCCGAGCAGAAGCCCTCTAAATACTCATGGGCCTGCGCAGCCGAGCGTCGACCCTCGGGTTGTCAAGGGTCAACGACTGGCGCGTTGGCGGGCCGATCGAGAGCGATCTGCTGGAGCGGCCGTGTGGTGCGGGCAGGTTCCTTGCGGGCGGAGATCGCGAAGCGCAGACCGCCCGTGCAGAAGTCGTCGACGCACCATTCGACGCTCTCTTCCCACCATCGCCGGGGGGCGCTTGGCAATGCTGACACGGGTACCGTCGGGAGGATGTCGGCCTTGCGGAACAGATCCGTCATGTCGGGCCGCCCCGGACCACGTGGACAGACCGCAGCCGTCCATATGGTCCGGGGCCCGGCAGATGGCGCACGCCTGCTCAATGCCGCAGCGCTTGAGGTGCAGCTCGGCGCCGGCCACCAGGTCGAGCGCGACGATCCCGGCGCAGGTGTCAGATGGGCGGACCGTGACGGCGAGGGCGTACGACAGCCAACCGTCAGCGCTTCAGGTGGACGGTGAAGTGCCTCTCGGTGTCACCGGCGGGAACGGTGCGAACAAAGCCCCGGGCGTTGCGGTAGTCGCCGGATCCGCCGGTGATGCCGACGTCGACGTAGGACGGGGCGGGCAGGTGGAGCAGCGCCTGCGCGGCGAACTGCCCCTCAGGCAGAGAGAAGGTGCCCAGGCACTGGAGCGCGGCCGGATTGACGTGGGTATAGGTGCAGACGACGCTGTGATCGCCGACCTTCTCGCCGTCGCGGTAGAGGTCTTCATGGATGACGCGCTGGTCACCCGGACTGATTCCCGCCCGGCCCAGATCGAGGTCTTCAAGTGAGGTCTGTTTGCCGACCAGCTCGAATGTTTTCGCGCGCTGGTCGACGACATGCGCACCGATGGAAGTCGACGTGTCGGCCGACGCCAGCGGGGCGATGGCGACGCCACCGGCGACGACAGTAGCGATGCCGGCGGCTGCACTCAGGTAACGCAGCTTGTTGATCTTCAATGTAGTCGGCAACTTGCCGCTCCATTCTGTGGTGTGTCGATTCGGTGGCGGCAGAAGGTGGAGAACCTCGGCCCGGATGCGGGCCGACGCCTGCCCCCGATCGACATGCGAACAATCCCTGTCGGGGTGACATTTCGACACTCACCCAACCCGCGCCACCTGCCAAGGAGATGACGGGTGATCCGATGGCGACCGTCCTGGATGCCGAGCCATGATCTCGCTGGTGCGGACCTCGCGTAGCGCCAGGTTGTTGCACGCGTCAGCGAGATCCGTCTACGTCGGGGCCATATCGCCATAACAGGACTTCAGGACTTACCGACAGAGACAATAAGAGCATATGCTCTTACTTTTGGCAAGGGGGTAGGTCTTGGGTGACACCTACCATGGCCCCCAGTTCATTGCCGAAGCCGGCCCGCGACGGACGAGTCATCCCCCCAAGCCCAGTCAGCGCACCCGTCGGCCGCCGGTAAAGACATGGCTCCGGTCGACTGCGATCGCCCTGATCGCCAAGGCCTACGACGCCCGCCCGGGACGGACCAACCGGGACTTCGCCGAACAGCTCGACCTCGCCATCGCTGTGATCCAGCACCTCGGCAACGACAAACGACCGCCTACGCGCGTCACTCCACGCCGAACGCGGCATCAACCCCACCGCCCTGCCACGGCAGCCCCGCTGAACTCCCAGCTCAGGGCATCTCCAGCGCGCCGCAGGGCGGTCCCCGGCGGGGCCGCCCCCGGGCGTGCGCGCGGCCGTGGTGGTGGAAACAAGGGGTCATCCCGACCGTCGCGAGGATCAGGAGCGATACGACGTGCCCACACCGTCCGGTGGCGCGACAGTCTCGGTGACCGCCATCCAGTCCCGTCGTGTCGCCGGGCACTCCAGGTGACGTCAGGGCGACAGCCGTCAGTAGCGCCAGAAGCGTCGTGTCCTACTCGGCCCAGGGCTCGAATCCGGTGTGAAGGACGGCTTCCAGGTACGCGCGCAGATGGGCTGCCTCGTCGGCGCCGAAGTTCTCCTCGAACTGGGCCTGCACGGCATTCCACAGTGGTAGCGCCGCCTTCAGTCGGGTGAGGCCGTCCGGCGTGATGGTGGCGATCCGTGCGCGGCGGTCGGCTGCCGATGGCTCGACGGTCACCAGACCCTCGCGGGCAAGCGGCTTGAGGTTTGAGGCCATCGTCGTGCGGTCCATGGCGATCACGTCGGCGAGGCCGGTGATCGTCATTTCTCCGTGCACACTCAGCTTCTGCAGGATGCTGAGCTGCGTCGCACGAAGGCCGACCGGGGCCAGGGCCTTGTCGTAGGTCGCACCGAGGTACCGGGCCGCCTTGCGCAGGGCCAGGTTGTTGCAAGAGTCGCCGGGATTCGTCGGCGCAGTGGTCATTGTCTCCTCCAGAGCTTCACCCACTCATGATACGAGCAGGTGCTCTCAAATGCGACAGGGTCGCCCCGTCGCCAACGGTCGACGGGTCACCTCGAGCCACTCACCCTTGCCCCCAGATAAATACGAGCATATGCTCTTAACTGTTTGCGGCGTGCATGCCCTCTCCTGATCCCTCCCGCGAGCCTCACACCCCTCCACCCGAAAGCCTTGTCATGGAAACCCCCATCGGATCCGCTCCCGTGCGTGAGCCGACACTCTCCGCAGCGGCCGAACTCTCCCCGAAGCTCCACCTCGCCGCCCGCCGCCCGCCGGTGAGGGCATGGCTCCAGCCGACTCTGATCGCCCTGGTCGTCGTGGTGGCCTTCATCAGCTGCTACATCGGCCTGCAGCGCGACCCACAGCCCTATCAGCTCCCCATCGCCGTCACCGGACCCGACCTGCCGGGCGAGATACACCAGGCCCTCGGGGACAACGTCGAGGTCCACCCAGCCGCTGACGCCAAGGCAGCGCGCCACGCATTGGAGCGCCACGACGTCGCCGCCGCACTCAGCACCGATGGCCCGGACCAGCTGCGCCTGGAGATCGCAGGAGCGGTCGGCACGTCCACCACCTCGGCTGTGAACAACCTCGTCGGCGCCTACGCCCACGGTGCAGGCAAACACGTCACCACCGAGGACATCGTCCCCCTGACCCACTTCGACAGTCGGGGACTTGCCGGCTTCTACATGGCCTTCGGCGTGACACTCGCAGGTTTCGTCCTCGGCTCGAACGCTCTCGGCCTGACCAGTGTCTTGCACCTGCGTCACCGGTTCTGGCTGCTGGCCGGCGCCTCCGTGGCCATCGGCACCGTCGCAGCGATCATCGCCGGCCCCGTGATGGGTGCGGTCCCGGCACCGCTCGTCCCGCTGGTCCTCACTCTCATTCTTCTGGCAGCTGCGGCCGCTTTCACCACCAAACTTCTCGGCACCTACCTCGGCCCCGTCGGAGTCCCGATCGCCACCCTTGTGCTCCTCACCGTCGGCAACGCCACAAGCGGTGCTGCCATCGGCGCTGATCTGCTGCCCGCCGCGGCCCGAACCATCTCCGCACTACTGCCACCTGGCGCGGCCGTCCGCACCATCACCGACCTGAGCTACTTCAACGGCGCGCACGTAGCAGGCCCCGTGATCACGCTCGCCCTGTGGTCCGCCATCGCTGCGGTCCTGCTCGGCCTGCGCCCCCGACTGATCAGACGCCGCGCCGCAGCCACCGCGTGACCCGTATGACCCAGACCCGGTCCGTTCGCCACCGCCACGTGTGAAAGGCACGGGACCGCTACCGGCATCGCGATTCCACGCACGCGGAGCTTACGCCGTGGTGCGGCGGCGCGACGGTAGTTCTACGACGCCAGGCGACCGCTGGACAACACACCCCGGGCCGGTTGTTTGCGATCTACTGAACCGCCCCGGGTTCGGTAGAGAGCTCAGATAGCGGTTGTGACCTGGGGTTTCGTGGTCGCGAGGTAGTAGTTGTTCTCGTACTCGACGGGCGGGACGTGGCCTATTTCACCGTGGAGGCGCCGGTGGCAGTACCAGTCGACCCATTCGGCGGTGGCCAGCTCGACCTGGGAGAGCGTCTTCCAGGGCCGTTGCGGCTTGATCAACTCGGTTTTGTAGAGACCGATGGTCGATTCCATCAGGGCGTTGTCCAGTGCGTCCCCGACGGAACCGATGCTCGCCGCGAGACCGGCGGCATCCAGGTGCTCGGCGAGACGGAAACTCGTGTATTGCGACCCGGCATCGGAGTGATGGATCAACTCGCCGTGCGTATACGGGTGTTGGTCGCGGTCGCGTTGCCACAGTGCCATCTCCAGCGCGTCCAGGACGAGCTGGGTCTCCTTCGATGTGGAGGCGGACCAGCCCACGATGCGACGTGAAAAGGTATCCACGACGAAGGCGACGTAGACGACGCCCGCCCAGGTCGCCACGTGGGTGAAGTCCGCGACCCAGGTGCGGTTGGGCGCCTCGGCGACGAAGTCGCGCTCGACGCGGTCCGGTGCCCGCTCGGCCTTCTCGTCCGGGATCGTGGTGATGACCCTCTTGCCGCGCACCGCGCCGGCGATGTTCAGCTCGCGCATCAGCCGCTCGACCGCGCAGCGGGCCACCGGGATGTCCTGGCGGTTCAGCTCGCGCCAGATCTTCCTCGCCCCGTAGACGCGGTAGTTGGACGCGTAGATCTCCTTGATCTTCTCTTTCAGCCCGGCGTCGCGCACGGTCCTCGCGGACGGCTCGGCCAGCCGCTTGTGGTGGGCGTAGTAGGTGGAAGGGGCGATCTTGCAATCGTGCTCGGTGAGCACGCGGCAGATCGGCTCGACACCGCCGAAGCGGGCCCGGTGCTCGTCGATGAACGCTACGAGCGTGTGTGTGGCCGGTCGAGCTCGGCCGCGAAGAAACTTGCCGCGGCTTTCAAGATGTCGTTCGCGCGGCGGAGTTCGGCGTTCTCCTTCTTCAGGGCCTTCATCGCCGCGGACTCCTCCGACGTCGTGCCGGGCCGCCGACCGGAGTCGATCTCGTCCTGCTTGACCCAGTTCCGCAGGGTCTCGGCCGAGCCGATGCCGAGTTTCTGGGCGACCGTCTTCAGCGCGGCCGACTCGTTCGGGTAATCACCGCGGACCTCGGCGACCATGCGGACCGCTCGTTTGCGCAGCTCAAGGGGATAGGAGGAGGGGCGTGCCATGACTCAATCCTTACATGGAATCGAGTCTCTATTCGAACCGGGGCGGTTCACTACACATCCGGCACCGCCACCCGGTGCCTCATCGCCTCGCCACTTTCACACATCACACACGTGTGATCACACCACGACTCAACTACTCAGCAGGAGATCAACCGATGACTGCCAGCAACCTTGTTCTCATCGCCAACGCCGGTGGCGTGGGCCGTACCGCTCTCGCCCAACTGCTCGCGCAGGACGTTCCAGTGCGCGCAATGGTCCGCCGCGACGACGCTCGCGCGGCCGAATTGCGTGCGCTCGGCGCGCAGGTCGTCGTCGGCGACCTGACCCGGCCCGAGAGCGTCGCAGCCGCGCTGGAGGGTGTCGGGCGGATGTACTTCGCGATGCCCGTCTCGCCCGACCATCTGCTGGCCGCGACGGTCGTGGCCACCGTGGCGCGCGAGCACGGGAAGCTCGATGCCCTGGTCGGCATGTCCCAGATGACGGTGTCGCAGATGACCGCCACCAGCACCGCAGAGTCCTACCAGCAGCGGCTTCACTGGCTGGCGGAGCAGATACTGAACTGGTCGGGCCTGCCGATGGTACATATCCGGCCGACGTCGTTCCTGGACAATCCGCTGTTCACCTCGCTGGCGGCGCAATCGATCCGGGACAACGGCACGATCGCGCTACCGTTCGGTGCCGGGCGCACATCGCCGGTCGCCGTGTACGACGTCGCCCGCGTGGTCGCCACCGTGCTGCGCGACCCAGCCCCGCATGTCGGGCACGTCTACGAGCTGACCGGGCCACGCGCGGTCGACATGACGGAGATGGCCGAGAAGTTCTCACGGGCGCTGGGGCGTCCGGTGTCCTATGTCGACGTGCCGCTCGATCTGTGGCGGGCCGAGGTGCTCGCGAAGGCAGGCCTGCCGCCGCACATCGAACAGCACATCGCCACCATGGCGCGACTGCACCAAGAAAACCGCTACGACCGCACATCTGACGACGTCGGACACGTGACCGGCACACCTGCACAGACGATCGAGGCATTCGTAGCCGCCCGCAGGGACTTCTACCTGGGCTGACCCGCTCCGGCCGGGGCCAGACCCGCCGCACAAGCACGGCTTGCGCGGCGTACCCCGGCCCGCGTCGGCCGTGTTCGGCCCTCAACCGACCGGGAGCCGTCACCGAACTGCTGAGGACACGATGCAATGCAACCTGCACTGGAGAGCCCCGACCATGCCGAAACGGTGCGTCGCGCCCGGTTCGGGGAGCTGCCGAAGCGAATCCTCCCCGAGGAGATGATCGAAGAACGGGCGGCCACGGTGCCGAACCCGACAACGAACACATACAACGCCGACGAGTGGCTCGTTCGGTACTGCCTGTGAGCCACATCAGCCCAAACAATGGAGGATTCCCATGCACGTACCCAAACCCGTCATGGCAGTCTCGCTGGCAGTGCTCTCGATAGCCGTCACTTTGGGCTGCTTCGCCCAGGTCTTCTGACCGCCGGGACAAAGCCTGGAGGCCGGCACCCGCACCATCGGACGCTGACTGATCCGGCAGGCCCGCAACTGGGACCGAACAGCAACACCGCCTGGACGAACTCGGCGTGAAACCGGCTGCACGAACCTAGAAGGCGTCAGCACAGGGCGGTTCGAAGGCGACAGGGAAGGGCTCCGACCGCTTCACGACGGGTGATGTGATGGCGCTTCGGCAGCACATCTCACGGGAGGGGAAGACCGGCGTCGGAAAGAGCCCACATCGAAGAACTCCCCGACGGCACGACGGTTCGGTTGGGCGTGTTCCTCAGCAACCTTAAAAGAAGACGCGACCGCCTGACTGGCCAGCAACTCACAGCCCTCGCCAACCTCGGACACGACTGGGCGGTGATCCAATACTGTCTCTACGGTGCGCTCGTGAGACACAACCGCCGCGCCCGAATACTGCTCCTTTGCCGCGCCGTCATCCACTTCGCGGCGTTCAGCTGGCATGGGACCGAGACCATACGTCCCCCTCACTGCCACGTCAGCGTCTTCACCGACGCACATGGACAGCCGCTCCCGGACAACAACGGAAAGAAGTGGACCTGGCACGAACGGGCTTACCAGAAAGAAGTCGACGCAGGACGCGGCGAACCACCGATGGCCCGCTGGCTCCAGTAGCTCGGCCAACCTCAGGCCGCTCGACATTGCAGTTCGTCCGTCAGTTCACCACGAGCCCCGACTCGAGGCGCTCGTGGATGAGTGTCGACCGCTCCTTACGCGTCTTCGTCGCCGCCGGTGGCCTGTCCGGCGTCGCTTGGAAGCTCGGCCGGCCGGGTGCGCCCGCTGCCACCCCTCGCCACTCCGGAGGGATGAGTGCCCCGATAGTTGTCCACGGCCTCTCCCTTGCTGGCGGTCGGGCAGTCACGATCAATGATGAGATCGCCGACCTCGTCTACGACGACCAGGGCCTGATCGAACTCGTCCGGCGGGCCGGCTTCTACGACGCCGAGCATTGCCTCGAGGACCGCACTGGATCGAGTGGCGCGGCCGCTGGCCGCATCGATACCGATGGGGATATTCCGAGGAGGTGCGCGCCCGTGCGCGCCCGTGGGGACTGAAGTCCGTGATCTCCGTGCGGGGCCACACGGTAGTGACGACGCCCCACTTGCGCTTTGAAATCGTCTCGTTTCGTGAGTCGGCCAGAGCGTGTCTCCTTGATGCTCTGAGGGGTGTCGCCCCGGATTGGGCTGGGAGCTGGGCAAGTGCTCTCCGTTGGTCAGGCATCCCAGGCGCGAGGACGGCTTAGCTCTTCCCATTCGGGGCGGAGCAGTGAAAACACGGCGAGGTCGTGGCGGCGGCCGCGATGGAGACAGGCGGCGCGGCTGATGCCTTCGTGTACAAAGCCGGATTTGGCGAGGACGGCGAGGGCGGGGGCGTTGTCGGTATGGGTCTCTGCCGTGAGGCGGTGTATCGGGAGTTCGCCGAACGCTAGGTCCACCAGAGCGTCGAGGGCGTCGGTGCCGTGGCCGTGCCCGCGATGCTGACCAGCCAGCATCAGCTCGACCTGTGCTGTGCCGTTGACGATGTTGTGGCCGCTCAGTGCAATATGGCCGATGGGGGTGCTGTCAGGGAGCAGGACGAGGAAGTCGTCGCGAGCGTCGTCGTCACTGTCGCGCTCGATGCGCTCACGCATCGCGGTGAGGGAGCGCGGCCAGATGCCGATTTCATAGGCGGTTACCGGGTCGGATCGCCAACCGTGCAAGAGCTCGGCGTCGTCTATGTCTACTGCCGCGAGACCGACAGACTTGGCACGCCAGGAAAGTTCCCTTGCAGCCTCTGCGTCACGCTCGTTGTCCGCGATCCCGGTGTCTTGGGTCATGGGCGGATGCTATGAGTGCCTTCAAGTCG
Source organism: Streptomyces sp. NBC_00154 (assembly GCF_026342835.1). Taxonomy (GTDB): domain Bacteria; phylum Actinomycetota; class Actinomycetes; order Streptomycetales; family Streptomycetaceae; genus Streptomyces. The sequence continues at coordinate 788,896 of NZ_JAPEMI010000002.1, read as the reverse complement.
GGGCCACCGGATTTGTCTCCCCAGCGGCCCAACGCCGCTGTTCCTCAATCCTTGGTCATTTACGAGCCCAGATGAGGATGGCGGCGAGGTGGAATGCGGCCTGCTACGCGATGGCGAGCTTGTCGGTTCGCATGGCCAGGCCGCGCCACTGAGGTTCCCCCGCTGTGCGGGGGTGGCTGACTAGCTGGTCAGGGCGGGTTGACGTGGTTTCAGGTTCACTGGTTCGGTCGCTGCCTGGTCGGCGTAGTGCTTCTCCTCGTACTCGATCGGGCTGAGGTAGCCGAGTCGTTTCTGGATGCGGCGGGGGTTGTAGAAGCCGTCGATGTACTCGAAGAGCGTGAGGTTCGCTTCGGCTCTGGTGGCGAAGACGCGGCCGCGGATGCACTCGGTCTTGATGACCATCCACAGGTTCTCCGCGAGGGCGTTGTCGAACGAGTCGCCGACCGTGCCCATGGATGCCTGGATCCCGGCTCTGACCAGGCGTGTTGTGAGCTTCACGGAGGTGTATTGGGTGCCGTGGTCCGCGTGGTGAATGAGCTCACCGGGCGTGACTTCGCGGCTGGCCAGGGCATACTCCAGCGAGGTCAGGACGAGGTCGGCGTCCGCACGTGCGGAGGTTTCCCAGGCCACGACCCGGCGGGAGAACGCGTCGCGGATCGCGGAGAGCCACAGGGGGCCCTCCAGAGTCGCGATCATGGTCAGGTCGGTGACCCACAGCCGGTTCGGCACGGCCGCGGTGAAGTCGCGTTGCACCAGGTCAGGAGCGAGATCGGCGTCAGGGTCGCGTCGGGTGAAGCCCTTGCCCCGGCGGGGACTGATCCCGGCCAGGCCGGCCTGGCGCATGAGCCGTTCGACGCGTTTGCGGCCGACGTGGACGCCTTCACGCCGCAGGACGGCGTGCACGCGGGGTGAGCCGTAGATCCCGCCGGAGTCGGCGTGGACCTGCCGGATCTTCCCTGTGAGTTCGGCGTCCTGGCGGCGTCGCTCGCATGGCTCCTTCTCGGCCTGGCGCCATCGGTAATAGGTGGAGGAGGGGATGGAGAGTTCCCGGAGTACGGGCTCGACCCCCAGGTGCGGGTGCGCATCGACGAGCGCGGTCACCTGGGCCGGGTCGGGTCGAGCTGGGCCGCGAAAAAAGCCGAGGCCGTCCGCAGGACCTCGTTCGCCCGCTTGAGCTGGGCATTCTCTTTCCGCAGGGCGGCCAGCTCCTCACGCTCGACGGTGGTGAGGATGTCGTCTCGCTCGCCGGTATCGGCCTCTGCCTGACGGATCCAGTTGCGCAGGGCCTCGTGGTGCACGCCGAGTTCCTCCGCCATGCGGCGGATCACAGGCTTCGGCTCAGCAGTCCGGTACATCCGAACCGCACGCTCACGCAACTCAAGCGGGTACTTCCTCGGGGCAGGCATCGTCTGGGCTCCTCTCATGAGACCCATCTGACCCTCTGTCACCCATCCCCGCATCTCGGGGGAACCTCACACTGCTTGAGACGGGCGATGCACCGCTCGACGGTGTTGTGCTCCTTCTATGTTTCGGCGTCGAAGCCTGGTGGGCGGCCTCCGGCGCGGCCTCGCCGCAGGCGGTGACCGATTTGGTCGGCGGGCTGCGGGATGACGGCCCGAATGCCGCGGCGTCGGAGATGCCTGCGGATCGCGCGGGAAGAGTAAGCACGACCCGCCAGGACGGTCGCAGGGCGGGTTCTTGGCCTGCCGAGTCCGCTTCGCGGGATCCGGATTCCGGCCATGACTGCCTCGAAGGCAGGTGCGTCACAGGCCTGGCCCGCGGTGACGTGGATGGACAGGGGCCGTGCCCGGCTGTCACTTGCCAGGTGGGCCTTCGTGCTCAAGCCACCGCGGGAGCGTCCGAGTGCGTGATCCTCGGGCTCGGAGTGGCCGGGCACCCCCTTTTCCTGGCTCCGGCCGAATGCTGGTGAGCCCGGCAGACGGTGGAGTCCACCGAGACTGTCCAGCCCACGTCGTCGTCGGCATCCGCCACTGCAAGGACAGCCGCGAGGACCCGTTCCCATGTGCCGTCCACGGCCCACCTGATCAAGCGTTTGTGCGCGGTCTGAAAGCCGAGCTCTTCAGGGAGGTCGCGCCAGGGCGAGCAGGTGCGGTACTTCCACGCGATGGCCTCCAGGGTCCGGCGATGGTCGGCCCACCGTCGTCCACGGACCGGATCGGCCGGCGTCAGCGGCTCGATCCGGTCCCATATTGCATAAGTGATCACTAACCGGACAGACACATCCGATCAACTGACGCACCCATCAAGGAGACACGCTTTAGCAGATGGGGGCGCACCGAACAACTGCGCCCTGGCGTTCTAGCCGCTCGCACAACAACAGCGGATTCTGGGCACGACGTACGCGTCTGCGGCAACGCCGTCAATCTGCGGGCCTCCCGGGCTCGCCGCAAGCAACTTCCCTGACCACCGGCGGCGGGCCGCTCCTTGAAAGGGTCGCGTCAGGACCGGCTGACGGAGATGTCGTCGGGGGCGTCGAGGCGGACCGGGGTGAGGTCGATGGGGGATGCCTCGCTGTCCGGGATTCCGCCTGACCCGGTGGTGCCGGTGCGCTGCCGACGGCGGTCGTTGCGCCAGGAGATCGCGCACGCCGCCAGGTACAGCAGGCTGATGGGGGTGGCGAGGAGCAGCATGCTGAGTGGGTCGGTGCTGGGGGTGGCGAGTGCCGCGAAGGCGGCGATGCCCATGAGCATGCCGCGCCACCAGCCGGCCATCCGGCGCGCGCTGATCACACCGCCGAGGTTCAGCAGCACGAGGAGGACAGGGAGTTCGAAGGAGAGGCCGAAGACGAGGACCATGCGGGTGGCCAGGTCGAGGAAGTCGTCGACGGGCAGGAGGTTGGTGGCGTTGTCCGGAGTGAAGGAGATCAGCACCCGTGTCGTGGTGGGCAGGGTCCCGTACGCCACCGCGGCACCGGTCAGGAACAGGGGGATGCCTGCCCCGAGGAAGATCAGTGTGTACTTCTTCTCGTCGCGGTGCAGTCCTGGTGCCATGAAGGCCCACAGCTGATACAGCCACACCGGGCTCGCGGCGACGACCCCCGCGGTGATCGACACCTTCAGTGCGAGGGTGAAGGGTGACAGAAGGCCGTTGAGGGAGATCACGCCGCACCGGCCCGCGTCCTCCGCGCCGGCTGGTTGGCCCGGAGCGCAGCCGGGCAGGGGATCGATGAGGAATCCGATCAGTTGCTTGTAGAACAGGGCCGCAACGACGGTGATGAGCAGGATCGCTCCGACGGCCTTGAGCAGGCGGTTGCGCAGCTCGCGCAGGTGCTCCCCCAGGGACATACGCGCGGCGTCATGTGCTGGTCGGGTCGGCATGGGCGGTCCCGGTCCTTTCAAGTGCGGCACCGGCCGCGCGGGTGCTGGTCGGTGGCTTCGGCGTTTCAGCGCCGGTGGGAGGTTTCTGCCTCGGTCGCCTCCGGGGCCGTGTGCCGGCTCTCGGACGCGAGCTGGTGGGCTGCAGCGGCGTGCACGGTCGGGGGTTCGGCGCCGTCGTCCTTCTGCATGGCCTTGGTCTCGCTCTTGAGGATTCGCAGCGACTGCCCAAAGGAACGGGCCATATCGGGGAGCCGCTTGGCGCCGAAGAGGAGCACGACGACGACGAGGATGAGGATGATCTCGGGTGCTCCGAGCCTTCCGAACATAGGGGTTTCCTTTCCGAGGATCTGAAGGCGCAGGAGCGGCGCTCCTGCGCGGGTGGCCCGGCTGCGGGCGGATGCGACAGCCAGGCCCTGCGTGCCGGTCGGTGCGTTGACGGGCCGGGCCGACGGCGGGGCGGCCGTGAGCCTTCCCGGTTACGAACCGTTCTTGTCGCGGCTGTAGTGCCCCGCGCCGGTAGCTTCCAGAGGTCCGTGGCCGGTGGCCGCGGGAAGCGGGCCGGGGGCAGCGGCCTTCCCGAGGCCCTTCGAGGTGTTGGTCCCGGCGCTGTCGAGCGGTTCGTCCCCGAGGCCGAGGTCGACAGTCAGGTCGCCCAGGCCCAGGTTCTGGTCACCCAGCAGGTTCTTGGCCACGAAGGTCTTCGGGTTGAGGTCCTCAAGCGTCAGGTCCTTGAACTCTGCGGGGAGTTCGTCACGAATGCTCGCCTGAGCGCTCTGCGAGAGCTCGCGGAGCTTGCGCAGGGTCCGCGCGGTGTCGGACACCATCTTGGGGAGCTTGTCGGGCCCGACAAGAATGACGGCCAGCACGATCAGTGTCACAACTTCGAGTGGGCCGATGTCGGAAAACATCCATGCCTCCCGTCGGGGATAGTGAAGGCTCCGCCGCTCCTGGACAGGAGGCGAACCGTGGCGCGCCAGTCGTCCGGAGGGAAGCCTGCCGGAGGCGGGCCGGCCGCACGACGATGTACGGCTCCCCGGGGGCTGATCTCCCCGAGTACGACTAAGCAAGAGCGTTGGCTGCGGTCCTGCCCGCCGGACACCCGGCGGGCAGGACCACTTCGTTCGAGGGCCTCTGCGGTGGGATCAGCGCAGGAGCCCGGCGAACATACCGGGCTCTTCGGTGAGGAGCTCCGGCTGCTCGAAGGCGGCGACACTGCCGCCCGGTCGAGCTCGTTCCGTCACGCCCGGGGCGGGCCCGGACGTCCGGCCGTGCGCTAGCGGGACGGGCCGGCGGTGCGGCGGTACGGGGCCAGGAAGCGCGTCAGTTCCGACAGCAGCTCCTTCGGGGCCTGCTCAGCGACCCAGTGGCCGGCACCGGGGATGACCACGCCTTGCACGTCGTTCGCGAGGGGCTTCATCGCGCCCCCGACCGCGTCACCCCAGCTTTCCGATCCGCCGATCGCCAGGACGGGCATCGTCAGCTTCTTCTCGGTGCGCTTCGCGTTCTGCGCGGTGGTGGCGTCCCACGCGCGGTAGAGACCGAAGCCGCCACGCAGGGTCTCGGGGTCGGAGAAGAGACGGAAGTAGTACTCGCGCGCGTAGTCGGGCAGCTTCTGTCCGCCCTGGATGTCGAACTCGTACCCGAAGAAGATCTCTTCCCGGCCCCTGACCAGCTTCTCGGTCAGCTCGTGGTCGACCCGGTTGAACGGGATGTGCCAAAGCCTGTTGTTGTGATCCTCATCAATGAACAGGGGCGGCGAGGCCTTTACCGTCGGGGGCCCGGGAACCTCCAGGAGGGCCACGCGGGCGACACGCTGTGGATGATCCGCCGCCAGCGCGTAGCCGATGATCAGGCCGGTGTCGTGGCCGGCCACGGCGAACCGCTTGTGACCGAGGGCGTCCATAAGAGCGACCAGGTCGTTGGCGAGGGTACGGGTGTCGTACCCGTCACGGGGCTTGTCGGTCAGCCCGATACCACGCTGGTCGACGGCGATGACTGTGTAGTTGCGGGCCAGTTCCGGCATCAGCATGCGCCACGCGTACCAGTTCTGCGGCCAGCCGTGCACCAGGAGCAGCGGCGGACCGTCGCCTCCGATGACCACGTGCTGCCGCAGCCCGCCGGCCTGCACGAACCGGCTCTTGAACGTCTTGGTGAACCCTGCCGGCAGATGCGGCGCCGTGGCGACCGAGCCGAACCCCTTCGGCCTGCGCATGGTGGGAACGGCAGCAGCGGACGGGGCCAGTCCGCCGACCAGCGAGACGCCGGCGGCGGCAGCGGCGGAAGCAGCCGCGCCGCCGACGAAGGCGCGTCGCGAGAACCCGCGCCGCGCGCGGTGTGACGTCGGCTTTGATCCGGGGCCCTCCTGGGCCGGCGGCTCCATAGGAGACATGTTCATGAAATTTCCTTTCGCGAATATTGTCCGAGCGTCAGGGCGTGGTGGGGCCGACCTCGAGACATAGGAGCATATGCGCATATATGGTGGCGATGATCCAGCCGCCGACCCCCTGGGCTGCACACAAGAGGTGAACGGGTCGGCCGCCATACGGGCCGGCGCGGCCCGTCGCCCTTGGGTGACTGAGTGGTGTCAGCGGCCGGGGAAGCGCCGCTTGATCTCCTGGAGCACCCAGCCGTTGCCATCCGGGTCGCTGAACGTGGCGAAGGAGCCGTAGGAGGCGCGGTCGGGGTGCAGGCCGGCAATCCGTCCCTGTCCCTCGACCTGGTGGGTGACCTCTCCACCCTCGTGACCGTGGAAGAGCAGGCCCCCGGCGTCGTGGAACACCTCACTCACCTCGATGCCGCGGCCGACGAGCTCCGCACGGGCCTCCTCGATATCGAAGACGGCGAGGTACAGGCCCTGAGCCGAGCCGGGTGCGGCGGAGATCAGTCCCCGGCCGAACATGATCGAGCTCTCGGAGCCGGGCGGCGTGAAGTGCACCGCGCGCCAGTCCTCACTGACGGCCTTGTCGAGATCCAGACGGAATCCCACCTGCTCGTAGAAGGCCTTGGCCCGATCGACATCGGAAACAGGCAGCACGGTGACTTCGAACTTCATGTACATGTAAGGGTCCTTCTCTCTTGATGTCGGTGAATCCCACACCTGTGAGTCACCGGTCCATGGGGCCGAGGGCGGCAGAGCAATCTCTTCTGGCCGATCCCATCGGGTCACGGCGACGGATGCGTTCGCTGTCGCCGGCACGGATGCCGCCGGCTGCGAAGTACTTGTTCACTCGTCCACTCCGCGAGCGAACCGCCCAGTCGAAGCCCTTGAGTCGTGCTTCCCGAGCGACTCGCACCGTCATAGTTAGGACCGTAAGCCATTAGCTCATAACGCGCAACCTTCTGCGGAGAGGTTCGCGGCAAGCAGTTCGACGACGAACCGGGCCAAGACGCCTCGCCGCCATACGGGAAACGGGTGCCGTCACCAGGCCGGACGGCAAGGGGTGACGCCGCTCTTCGCCCACATCCCGGCACCTGCACACCGCCCGACGCGGGCGCACGCGGCGTCGGGAAGCATCGGACACAGGCGCGACATCGAGGCACGGGTCACTGGGCGAACGGCCGGCCCGAGCGATCCGCCGGCCCGCGTCACAGGTACGGCGGCAGCCGCGGGCGGCCGCTTCCCCGACATTCCGGCGAGCGCACTGACGGAACCAGCGCCCCGGCGACCGCAGGCACCGCGCCCACGGCCAGGCGGCGCGTGCTCGCGGCCACGAGCAGAACCCGGAAGGTGAACTGCCTGCCAGTTCGGGGTGACCACGTTCACTCCCACCGTCCAGCTCGGCGCCCCGTATTCACCGCCGTCGGTCATGGCCGCCCGGCGACGCGACGGGATGGCGGTCACCGAGACCGTCGCCCCATCGGACAGCGTGGGCACGTCGCGCCGCTCCCGATCCTCGCGCCGGGCGGGATGACCCCTCGTTTCCACCACCACGGCTGCGCACACCCGGGCGCGGCCCTACGGTGCCCCGGCCGGGCAGAACGCCACCATCGCCCATGCGGCCACACCGCGGCGGCGACCCGGCCGCGGCCCTGCGGGCTCCACTCCGCGCCCGGGGAGAGATGCTCATCTCACGGGAAGAGAATTGTGACCGTAATGGTTTCGGTCATAACCCCAAATGATTTAGCCTGCCTTCGAGGAAGGAGGACGACACGATGCCCCCGCGCACTACCGAGCACAGCCCGCTGACTCAGCCGCCGGCGGTCGATGCGGTCCTGCAATTCGTCAACACGCACACCTCAGGCCCCCGCCAGCTGACGGAGCGCTTCTACAACGCCCAGACCATGCAGGCATGGCTGCTGGAGAACGGCCTGGGTACGCCGACCACCCACGTCACGGAGGCCGACGCGGCCGGTGCACGCGAGTTGCGCGACGCCTTGATCATCGTGCTGCTAGCTCATTCCGGCGATAGGGACATCACGCCCGAGATCCTCGCCGAGGCTGAGGAAGGCCTGCGCGGTATCGCCGCCCGGTATCCGCTGGTGACGGTCGTCACCGCCTCGGGGGCGTCCTTGGCGACCACGCAGACCGACGTCCCCGGGCTGTTCGGCACCGTCCTGGCCAGGATCACCGAACTTGCCCAAACCGACATGTGGAACAGGTTGCGGGCGTGCCGGCACCAGCCGTGCCACTTCTGCTTCTTCGACCGGACGCGGAACAGCTCTGCCGCCTACTGCGGCACGAGGTGCGGCTCTCGGGCGTCCATGCGGGCCTATCGGCAGCGGAAGAAGAAGCTGCCTGCCAACGCCGACCTGACCTGACCTGACAGGTACGGTGCGTCCCCTGCCCCATAGAGCCCGTAACACGATCATGTGAATCGGTCCTGATGGCCGTATCGTGGCCAGCATTTAGGGGGCGGGACCGATCACCGGGGGTTGTGTGAACGTGGTCTGGGCGACGACGTCGCCGGAATCGGGGCGGTTCTCAGCGGTTGAGAGGCGTTCGGACGTCAGTGGCCTCTCGGTCCGCTTCAGCCAGCTGCGTGCCCGCGGGCACGGATACCTCGAAGTCCGGTTGGCGGACAGTGACTATCCTCTGCTCACCCTCGGCTTCCGAGGTGATCACGCGGTCGTCCATCGGTTCAGTGACGCTGAGAGGGTTTCTCTTCTCATCGGAGATGGCGCGACTCCCTCGGACGCAGTGGTTGCCATCCCGAACGTGGACGACCTGGCAGAGTTCACGGGTGACTTCGTCCTGAACATCGACCGCGCGTGGGCTCTTGTGCGGAACTTTATCCAGGCAGAGGCGCCCAACGATCTGGGCCAATGGTGTGCGCTGTAGCCGCGGACTTCGCGCGACGCGGTCGATGGCCGCGCGGCCACACAAACGTGTGTTGGAGCGGGTACCTGGCAAGAAGCCACCGTCGCGCAGATGAAATCCACCGATGCGGAACTACGAGCTCGCAACAAGATCATGGGTGAGCCTTCGTGAGGCATCGCCAGCAGATCAATCCGCAGGCCAACGAGACGAGGGCGTCGTGGAGTTCGAGGCGGCGCTCGAAGCCGCCGATGCCGAAACCGCCCGTGCCACCGGTCGCGGTGCCGCCAGAGGGGGTGCCCCGCCCTTGCGAAGGGCCCGGATGGAACAGACGGCGCTGCCACTGCTCCAGCGTGAGGCCGTTCTCGCGGAGAACCTCCCGGAGCCGCTCCTCCTCGGCGTCGATCGCCTGGCGGTCTCCTCGCGGACGGGCGCGTACGCCTCGCTCACCTCCCGGACCAGCTCGGCGTACCGCCGCTGCACCTCGTGCCATGCCTCGTCGGCGCGGCGCCGATCGCCGTGCATCCACCACCGTGCGTACGCCGCCCGCTCCCAAATGGTCTCCATCTCCGCACTGACGCGGTCCACCGCTGCGGCATAGGCGAGGGCAGCCTCGCGCCAGTGCCGGAACTCCTCCGACGCGCAACGGGCGCGCTTGCCTCGAGACAATCCGATCGCCTGCGGTCTCCGCAGGAGGAACAGGGACGGGAACCGGGCGCCGTACTGCCTGTCCTGGAGGAGAGCCCAGGGCAAGAACTCCTGGACATCCACCCGGCCATCGACAGGCTCCGTCGCCCCCTCAGCCTCCAGCATCACCACCAGCTGCCGATGGCTCACCAGTGAGGGCACCTCCGAGCATTTCATGACGCCTCCCCCCGCACCCCTTCCCACTAGGGTCTGTCCGACGGCGCTTGTGACCGCCTCGATCTCGGGTCGTTGGCATGGGCATGGGGCGGGGAGATTTAACGCATGTGGAGTGGGCCTGGCTGAAGCTGCATCTGCCGAAGTCCGGGAAGCGCGGTGGCCGTTGGGTCAGCCACCGCAGGGTCATCAACGGCATCCTGTATCGGCTGCGCACCGGGTGCCGTGGCGGGATCTGCCTGCGCGTTTCGGTTCGTGGAAGACCGACGGCGCCGGTGCTGCCGGGAAAAGACCCACGCCCCGGCAGCACCGCCCCGACGAGGGACTCGGTCGCTCCCGGGGCGGCCCGACCTGCAAGATCCATCTCGCCGGCGAAAGTGGACGCCGCCCTCCGGCCTTGCTGATCACGCCGGGTCAGTGGGGCGAAGCCCCGCAGCTCATCCCGGTCATGGAACGCATCCGCGTCGGCCGCCTCGGCGACGGACACCCGCACACCCGGCCCGGCCCGCTCGGCGGCGACAAGGCGACTCCTGCCGCCGCAACCGCCGCTACCTGCGCCGACGCCAGATCAAGCACACCATCCCCGAACCGAAGAACCAGCGGGCCAACCGCCAACGCCGGGCAGCAAAGGCGGCCGACCCGCCGGCTTCGACAAGACGATCTACAAGCGGAGGAACGAAGTTGAGCGAACGATCAACGCCCTCAAGAACTTCCGGGCCTTGGCCACGAGGTTCCACAAACGCGCCTACGTCTTCCACGGCACCGTCACCCTCGCCTCGATCAGACTCTGGCTCCGCCCATGAATGCCAGGCAGAAGCTAGACGCCGGTCTGTCCGTCGACGAGTTCACGCACGACATCGAGGTGACCGTTGTGGCGGGAAATCTCTTCGATGAGGTGGAGGACCACCCAGCGCAGGTCCACGTGGCGGCCGTCGCCGATAGGACGTTCGGCCGTGGAGTTCAGGTCGCGGTCGGCCACCAGGCGGCGATAGCGGGCGCTCTGTTCCTCGTACTCGGCGAGAAGCTGGGGCAACGGGATGTCGACCGCTGTCCGCATCTCGGGGTCGGGGTCGTCGTCGGTCGCCGCCGTGAGCGGCCCCTCGGGCTCCTCACCGAGAAACATCACCTGGACCCAGTGATGCTCGACCCATCGCAGGTGGCTGATCAACCCGCACATCGTCATCAACGGTGAATTCGGGAGCGGTGCCTTGCGGGCATCTTCCTCGGACACGCCCTCGCACTTGGCTCGCGCCGTGTCACGGGCGTAATCCAGGAAGGTGGCCAGCTGCGTACGTTCGTCCCACGTGGGGGGTGTATCGGTTCGTTGTGTCATCGCGGATGAGGTTCCCACAGCTCGGAGGCGGTGTCGCGTGATTTAGAAGCCGCGCAGGCAAGCGTGCAACCACCGCCTTGCGCCGGCACGGCCTGCAAGATCCGCCGGACAGACCCAAGGGTGCACACCGCACCGTCCCAGGGCAATGGCAGTGGCCCACCGGGCAGGTCCTGCTACTCCAGCAGGACTTCTGGCGCTCATCAGCGCCGAGCTCGAGGCGTTGTAGAGCCACCCCGGGCCGACAACGTCGCCTGAGCGAAGCGTGGCGGGAGTGCGTCGGCGAATTTCTGACCTCCACACGAGAACCTCTGACGCCGGACCCTCAGCTCAACCGGAACACCGGGCCGCGCGGTGTGAACGGCAGAGAGGCACCCTGCGGAATCAAGAAGGCGTGCTCGCGCCGGATCCGCAGGGTGTCGCACCAGCCGTCAGTGATGACGAGCATCGGGGCCGTCGGCGGGAATTCGTCGGCCCTCTGCAACAGGTCGATGCCCGGCTGCAGTTCGGTACCGCCACGGCCGCGCACCCGAACCCGGCCCGCGATCTCGGCCGGTGGCAGATAGCCGGCGTCGTACGGTGCCGCGTCGCAGAACACCACGCGCGCCGCGGGAACGTCGCGTGCCTCCGCGTACGAGGCAATGGCGCCGAGTGCCTTGCCGAGCAGGGTGCTGTTCATCGAGCCAGAGGTGTCGAGAACGACTCCGAAGGTGCAGCGGGCCGTCTCCTGAGGAGGGAAGTACCGGCCCGCGCGCGGGATGTCCGGTGTCGATGCCTGCCGCCGCGCCGGGCGGGCGTAGGACCGTACGGGTTCCGGTCGGGGGACGTACTCGTCGAACCAGCGGGCAAGCCTCGCATCCCACGGCACGGGCGGGTGGGCCAGCGCCCGGATCTCCTGGATCAGCCCGGCCGGCAGCAGGCCGCGCTCACCGTACTGATGCAAATCGAAGCCCTGCACCAGGCCTCGCCGGTAGAAGTCGTCCAGGTCGGTGTACGGGCGGGCCTCCGCGTGCGGCAGCGCCTCGCCGAGGATGTCACCGGCACCCTTGCCGCGAAGGGTCGCGAGCCGCCGCTGTCGGCGCAGGTTGACCGCGATACGGTCGTACACCTCCTCGGCGGACAGGTCCCGCAGGTCCGGGTCGTACAGCAGCCCCTGGGGCATATCGCCGACGCGCATCTGGACGAGCCAGTCGTTGACGACGTAGTCGGCCGCGACGTTGAAGAGGAACGGGTCGCGGCCACCGCGGCGTTCGCCGTGGCGCAGCGCGGCGTGCAGCATCTCGTGGGCGAGGATGAAGCGCCATTCCTCGTCGGTGAACGTGCGCAGTGGATTGATGTAGATCTCACCTGCGGCAGAGCTGACCGCGGCGATCGAAATGCCCTGCGCACGGGCCAGTTCGGCGTCGGCCACGACAGTGAGGCCCGCAGCGAGTCCGCCGAGCAGCGGGTACGAGGAGACGAACCAGTTCATGGCCCGGCCCCAGGGGCGCTGCGGCGCGCGCTCCCCGGTAACCCGGTCGAGGCGTCCGCCCGCCACGTCCATGGCGGTGGAGACGCTCCGAGTGAGGGCGTGCGCGAAGGCGGTCTCCCAGTCCGGGACAGAGGTGTTCCATGCCCGCCAAGTCGTGAGGACCTGGTCCGGGTGGCCGCCCGCAGTGCCGCAGAGCTCATAGGCGGCGGGGATGCCGTCGCGGCGCCAGCGGGTGGCGATCTCTGCCTCGTCACCGCCGGGATAGGACTCCGGCAGATGTCCAGGGGGACGGCCTATCGGGAAGGTGAGCAGAAAGCGGTTGACGACCGTGCAGCGGGCCGCGAGGTCGAACCGGTCGGGCTGCTCGCGCGGGTCGTCCGTGGCGGCCGGCACGTGCCCGAAGCCCAGGTGCAGCAGGCAGTGGGCAAGGACCCAGGCCCATTCGGCCGGATCCGCCCGCTTGGTGGGGTGGAGGTGGACGGTGCCGTTGGAGGTGACGGCGGCCAGTCCCCCGGCCGGGGTCCAGGCACACTTGGCCTGTCTGCAGACGGAAGCCTCGACAGCGGCGAAGGCCGGATTCCGCTTGACCATCGCGAGCCCCGCCGCGAACGCCTCGGCGGCCGGGTCGGACGTGCCGGCCTTGCCGTTTGCCCCGCCTGCCCTGGCCTTCATCGCCGGGCCTCGACCAGCCTGGGCATGTCACGTGCCGCCTCGACGAGGAACCAGGCGGGCAGTACCGGCTGTCCGTCGGCGTCGTCCGCGATGACAGTCTGCGCGACCTCGACCGAGATCTCGGCAAGCTGCACGAGCAGCGACTTGGCCCGGTAGGAGGTCTGCCGCATCGACGCCGAGACGTGCTCCTTCTGCCGTGGCAGCTCCTTCACCAGCCGTCCGCGGAACGCCTCGGCCAGGTAGTAAAGGAGGTCACGGTCCTCGAGCCGGGCGGGCCAGGAGGCGTCTCCCTTGAGGATCGCTTCGATGCCGAAGGTATGGCGCACAATCTTCGCGTAGCCGCAGAAGGAGACAGCGTGTGCGGGCGTCAGCGTACCGTGCACGATCACCTTCAGCGTCTCCTCATCGATGTCCGGTCCGAAGGAGTGCAGGGCGTCGGAGAGCATGTGCCAGGAGCGGGGCGTGGAAAACGGCTCCTCAGTCTTGGGCGGCTGCGACCACAGGTGGTCGGGGCGGTCGATGAGGTAGTCCGTCACCCAGGGGTGGATGCCGTTCTCCCCCGCCCACACCAGCCAGTCCGCTGCCGATGCCCGCAGATGGACATGGGTGAGCCGGTTGACCAGAGCGGACGCGATGGGCCTGGCCAGCGCGTTGTCCGTGGCGCGGTTGCCGGCCCCGATGACGATCGAGCCGGCGGGGAGCTCGTACGAGCCGATCCGCCGGTCCAGGATCAGCGAGTAGAAGGCCTTCTGGACGTCGGGGGTGGCGGCGTTCAGCTCGTCGAGGAAGAGGCAGTACGGTTCGTCGCGGGCGATGCTCTCCGGCGGGCAGAACACGGATCGCCCGTCACGGATCTGCGGCACGCCGATCAGGTCCTCCGGTGCGAGCTGCGTCCCGAGAAGACTGACGCACTCCAGTCCCAGCGACTCGGCGAAGCCGCGTACGAGCGACGACTTGCCGATGCCGGGCGCTCCCCACAGGAACACGGGCCGCACGGTGGCGAGCCCGAGCAGCAGGTCGGGAATCTGGGCGGGAGTGACGGTGACGGCAGCCTGCACGCGGAGGTGTTCCTTCGGGACGTGGGAGTTCGAGCCCGCTCAGTATGGGAGGCCCCACGGACCGCCGCAGCCGAATATCGGGCCGGTCGGTGCAGGGACGGCCGTACGAAGGGCGGCCGGAGTTCATCCCGTCATCCCGAGTAGTAACCCCAGCGGGCCAGGCCGTCCTTGCCCATGTAGCACTTCGCGGGCCGCCCGTCGACGGTCGTCGCGGTGGCGCCCACCGGGGAGCAGGACTGCCCGAACCGGGCGCCCCCCTGGCTGCTGCCGCCGCCCGAACTGCCGGAGGATCCGCCGCCGGTGGTGCCTCCACCGGTCGACGAGCTGCCACCGGTACTGCCTCCGCCGGTGCTGCCTCCCGTGGTGCCGCCGCCCGAAGTGCCGTACGAAGGCTTGGGGTCGGCCTTGGGCTTTGGTTGGGGCTTCGGCTTGGGCTTCGGCTTGGGACTGGGGCTGGGTGCGCTGCACGGGTCACCGGGGCCGATCAGCCACAGCGAGACCCGCGTCCACGTCGAGACTTCGGTGCCGGATTCCGGCTGCTGCCGGCACACCTGCCAGGCGGCCAGGTCACGTGCCTCGCCGTCCAGTTGCTTGCCGGTATGGGCGTGGAAAGGGACCGCGCGAGCGAGGCCGAGCTCGCCCAGGGCACTCGAGGCATCGTCGAACCGTTCGCCGACGAGGTCCGGCATGCCGATCCGGCGCGTACCGAGCAGCTGCGTCGGGCACTCCTCCCGCTCCGGGACCGCGTACAGAGTCAGCGTCCTGACGGGCGGACGGACCGTCTCGCCGCGGGCCGGCATCTGGAAGCAGACCCGCCAGTTCGCCTCAGTGCCCGTCACCGGCCGGAAGGCGGAGGAGGCATCGGCTGCCGACACGCGCAGCCACGAATGGTCGCCGGCCTCCGCCACGGCTGCCGACAGGGAGAACCCTTCGAATTCGGGGACGGTCAGGCTGCGGTCCGCACGCACCTCCGCCGCGGCCTCCTTCTCGCCGGACCCCGTGCCCGCTCCCCCACCGGCACCGGCACCGGCACCGGTGAAGAACAGTACGGCCACCGCCACGGACATCAGGACAGGATGCCGGCGCACCCACGTCAGGAACCGCGTCCTGCGACCGGGACGCAAGGGAGAGCCGGGAGGCAGGAGTTCCCCCGCGGCTTCGAGGAGCTTCCCCTTCGGGTCGAGCTTCGAGCCGTGCAGCTTGCGCTGCTTCCCGTCGACAAGGATCTCGACGGAGTCGAACAGGCCATACGTGCCGCGGAGGATCCTCAGCGGCTCCGTCACTCGGACCGCCTTGGGCCACAGGATGTTCCGGAGGAGAATGAGACCCTTCCCGGTCAGCGCTGCGTATCCCCAGCCGTCGTGGTACAGGGCCCGGACGAACTCCCCGGATTCCAGCTCGTCGAGCAGTGCCTTCCTGCCGACGTCGGAAAGCGAGACGGACTCGCCGGCCACGACCGCGCCGATGCGCGAGTCGCCGGTCAGAGGCCCGGACACGAGCCTTCCGGTGCGCAGGAGCAGATCGCCGGACACGTCGATCCGCGAGCCCCACAGGCTTGCGCTCCGGCCGTCCACGGACACGTCCACGCGCCGTGGAGAGCCGTACGCGGGGCGCAGTACCGCCAAGGGCCTCGCAACACGCGTCGCAGCATTCCCGTCCAGGAGAATGAGGGCGTCCTCGGTGAGCGCCGCGTGCCCTGTGTCCCGGCGGTACAGGGCCAGAACCGACTCCCCGTCCCCGAGGACACGGAGCAGAGACTCCGCTTCACGGGTCGGGAGCCCCACGGCCTCATGGGCCGCCACCTGCACGGTGCGTGAGTCGTTTCGCAGGAGACGCTGCACGGAAGTCTCGGACATGCTGGGATATTAACGACCCCCGTTCGAGGACCGGACACGGGTACGGGATCCCCGCACCTCCTCCGACCTGCCCCGATTCCTCGGGACCTCGACCACGCCTGCCGCCCTACTCGAAGAACTTCAGGCTCCAGCCGGTGTCGGCGGTCGGGCCGGGGACGTCGGCGCGGCTGTAAGTGGTGTTGCCTCACCAGGCGAACGTGCCGGTGTACCAGTACCGGTTCTCCCACGCGTACGGCGTTCCCTTCGGAACCGCGTGGAACATCAAGGGAAACTTCGGGCCGGCGGGCGGGCTGGTCTCGATGTCGCCGTTGAGCAGGACGAAG
The DNA here is from genome assembly GCF_026342835.1 of Streptomyces sp. NBC_00154. Lineage (GTDB taxonomy): Bacteria > Actinomycetota > Actinomycetes > Streptomycetales > Streptomycetaceae > Streptomyces. The sequence goes on along the minus strand of NZ_JAPEMI010000002.1, from coordinate 772,733 downwards.
CTGTGGTGGCCGGGGTCGTTGACGTGCAGCGCCGTGAACTGGCTGAACCGCGAGATCCCCTACAACCAGGGCGCGTACGCCTCCGCCCCGGACGGCGACCACACGTACCGCACCGACTGCTCGGGCTTCGTGTCCATGACCTGGCACGCCGACACCAGTTACACCACCTACAGCCTGCCGAGCGTCAGCAGCACCATCTCGAAATCCGACCTCCAGCCCGGCGACGCGCTGAACACCCAGGACGGGCATGGGGTGCGCTTCGAGAAGTGGGTCGACATGGCGGCCGGCAAGTTCTTGTACATCCACGAGGCCAACACCAACGACGATATGATGCGTGGTCAGGACACCCCAACGGTGGTACCGGCGGCCGCATCGCAGGCCGCGCCGCCTCCGGCTATGTCGCCCTGCGCTACGACAAGGTCGTCAACGGCTAGGGCGTGTCCGACGGGTCGGAGTTGATCGGTGGGTTCTCCACCGGAGACCGGGCACACGTGTCTGATCCGCCATTGAACGTGTTCAGTAATGGGCCTAGGGTGGCGGCGAAATGGCCGCGGATAGGGCCGGGTCGGGGGTCGAGATGGCGCAACTGTTGGGCAGACGTGAAGCCAACCGGGTGGGGGCAGCGCCTTCGTCGGTATCGATGGCTGTGCTGTGTGTGGTCATTACCGCGTTGGCACTGGCGTGGACCGGACGGCTCGCCAGTCTCCCGACAGGAGGGGCGCTGCTCCCCCTCACGCTAGTGGTCGGGCTGCCAGTGCTGTTGGGTGCGAGCGCGCTCCTGACCGCCGCATACATCCTGCCGACTGTGGCCCTGGGGCATTGGTTCGGGCGGCTCGCAGGGCACGGGAGAAGGTGGTGGTGGGTGGCGGTCAGCACAGCACTGGGGCTTCTGCCCGCAGTCGGCCTGCCCACGATGGCCCGAATGTCGCAGAGCGGGATCCATGAGTGGCGACAACTCGCCATGGACGGGTTGCTGTTTGCGGGTGTGCTTTGGGCCGCTACGGCGCCGGCCTCCTTTGCCGTCCACATGACCGTGCTGCGTGAAGACGCAGGACGTCCGGTCCGGCCAGTTGGTGACATCCTCCTCTGGGGGACGCTCGGGTTGTCTATCGAACTCACCGCGTTGTTGGCATACCTCTGAGCCGTCGCCGAACCCCGTGTCCGGGCATCGAGCCCACACTGCATCCGAGATCTTGATGGCGCTCTGTGAAACCGGCCAGGTGATGCTCATGTCCTACCCAGACGTGTTCAGTGGATCTCCCCACTCGTAATTCGGCTGAAGGATGCAGCGCGTTGGACAGCACGGCTACGCTCACGGTGATCAACACAGGGTAGAAGGAGGTGCGCGAGTGGATCTCACTGGACGCACGGTGGTGGTTACCGGGGCCGGGCGTGGATTCGGGCGAGCGTTGGCCTTGAAGGCAGGTCGGTTGGGTGCGCGCGTGTTCGTGTCCGCGCGTTCTCTGGCTGCGGCCCAGAAAGTGGCCGATGAGGTGGCGACCGACAGTGGGGCGAAAACTGACGCGTTCGCCTGCGATCTGGCTGACCCGGCCTCCATCCGGGCCTTGGATGGAATCACCGCCCACGCCGACCGGGTGGATGTACTGATCAACAATGGCGCCCGCTACCTGGAAGGTCCCGATCTGTGGGACGCCGCCGACGACGCGATCACCGACACCATCGCCTCCGGAGCCACCGGCACAGTGCTGACGGTCAAACACTTCCTCCCACTGCTACGCGCCTCTGTTGGTGCGGACGTGGTCAACCTGGTCTCCTCGGCCGCGGAAGCCCGGAACCACCGCTCCCAGGCACACCCCGCGTTCTACGCGGCCAAAGCCGCCCAGGCCGGCTTCGCCGACATCCTCTCCCACCGACTCCGCCCTGAGAGCATCCGTGTCATCTCGCTCTACCCGCCGGACTTCATGGACGGCGACCCACTCCACTCCACCTGGGATCACGCTTCCCGGACTGCAGGCGACCCGCTGACCGCCCAATCCGTGCTCGACTGCGTCCTGTTCGCGATCGGCCAGCCGCGAGACTGCTTCATCCGCTCCTTCCACTTCGAGCAGATGTAGGCGTCCGCCCAGACCCAACGCCACCAGTGCGGACGATCGCCCCTACTTGCTTGCTGGGACAACCACCCGAGCAGCGCGAGCGGCCCTGGCCGTTTTCAAGGCTCTGTCCGCAGTTTCGTGAGCCCCGTTCAGAAGGACCGGTAGATCCTCTCGGGATCGTCGTGAGCCCATGCCGCGTACTCCTCAAAGCCCAGGTTGCCGATGCTCAGGTTCGCGTGGACGTCGTGGATCCCTGCGGGGAGGGTGCGGAACTCACGGCCGAACTCGGTCAGCCGCTCGTAGTCCTCATCGTCCACGCACTCCTCCCGCGTCATCGTGGTGACCGCCAGCAACGCGTGGCTTTCGGCCTGCATAGTTGTCCGGTCGGCGAGAAAGACGACTGCCAGGTTGTCGTCGGCGCTGACCACAGTCAGCACCTCGTCAACGGTCGCCCCTGCCCAGGCCGGATCGTCTATGAAGTGGACGTGCGCCTCGTACTGCCTGTCCCCCGCCGGCTCCATCAGCGCCGCCGCCACGTCCTGCCACGCCTGGTCGTCCTGGTAGTCCGTCCTGACGACCAGGGCATCGAACTCATCACGGCCGGTGACGGCGGGCAAAGCTCTCATGGATCCTTCTCCTCGGTGACGATCGGTGAGCCGTGCCCGACTGTCTCATGGACCGTTTTCGAGGATGCGGGTCCGCAGGAGTTCGAACGAGGCTCGGCCATACATTGCTCTCTTGAGTGTTTTCACCCGATTCACGTGGCCTTCGACCACCCCGGAGTTCCATGGCAGGGTAAGTCCGGCGATGACGGCGTCGAGATCCTGGCGGAGGAAGCCGGCGAAGCCCTTCATGGGCTTCGGTGCGTCCCGCTCGGCCTGCCTGATGGCTCCGAGCATGACCCACCGGACGATGGCATAAGGTTCCCGCATGCAACTGGACGAGGGCCGAAGGGCAGCCGAGGCCGGGGACTGGGTAGCTGCGGGGCACGCCTTCGTCCGGGCCGCAATGGAGGGCAATACGGAGGGTGCCGAGCTGGCGGTCCGGGTGACCGTCGAGCTTGTACCGCTGGCGGATGGTGGGTCGGCGGAGGCCGCCGCGCTGCTCGCCGGGATCTACTTGGAGTACTTCGACGAGTCGGCCCTGCCCATGGCTGTGCGTTATGCCCGTGCGGCGGCCGAGGCCGGCCTTCCGGCGGGGCAGCGCACCTATGGGCACATGTTGGTGATGGGTCTGGGCGTCGCAGAGGACCGCGCGCGTGCCGCCGAGCTATTCCGGGCGGCCTCCGAGGGCGGGGACGCCTATGGCGTGTTCAACCTTGCCCAGTTGGTCGACGACCCTGACGAGTCCCTGCGGCTGTTGGAGGCTGCCGCACGTGAGGGGATCGTCGCCGCCGGTGCCCTCCTCGCCGACCGGCTGTCCGCTCTGGACCGGGACGAGGAGGCGCTGGGGTGGTACGTCTGGGCGGCCGAGCGCGGGCATACGGGGGCGATGAACGCCGCCGCCTGCTGGTACCGCGACGGCTTTGGCACCACCCCGGACCCGGTGCAGGCAGTGCGCTGGTTCTTCGTCATGCTCGCCCACGGCGACGGAAACGGCATCCACGAGGCGATCCAGCTGGCGAAGGCCGGGGCCCTGGACGAGGAGCAGATCCGCGACGCCGGGCGGCTCGCCGACGATCCTGGGGCGGCGGAGGCCCTGATCGGCGCGGCTCTGGGCGGCGACTGAACCTGAGGAAGTGTTCAGCCAGCCATGCCTTGAACCGCCGGACAGGTCCTTGGCCCCTCCCGTCACGCTCGGCACCGTCCGGTCCGCACCCTCGCGGCGTTGGCCGGAAGTCCTGGTGGTCCGCTTCCAGGACTTCCGGCGGCCTTGCGATCGCACACACCGGGCCCCGCTCCCTGATCCGCCGGAAAGTCGGGACAGCCTGTGAATGGAACGCCATCCCCTGGCGATCCGCGTGGTCACGGCGCGAGTCGGGTCCGCTGCCTCACGCGGTGCGGAAGGCGCCTCGTCAGCACGCCGGTCGACCAAGTCGGCGATCATTGAACACTGGGCAGGCGGCTCTGCCAGGTCATCCTCGTCATCGAGCACACGCCGGGTACTGCCACGGCATGCTTCCCAGGAGCAACGAGGGCGAGCGGCGGGTTTGTCGGAGGCATTGCGGGTAAGGCGGTGGTTGTTCCTGAAGTCGACCACAGCAAGGTGTGAGTAATCATGGCTGCCAATGAGAAGACCCAGGCCAAGACCGAGCAGGCCAAGGGCAAGATCAAGGAAGCCGCCGGCCGCACCGTAGGCAACGAGCGCCTCACCGCCGAAGGCCGTATCGACCAGGCCAAGGGCGACGCCCGCACAGCCAAGGAGAAGGCAAAGGACGCCTTCAAGCACTGACCCGCACCACACCGCGTGGCCTCCCCCGGACCGCGCTGTGCGTATGGCCCGGCATCCCCTGCCGGGCCATACGCATGCCGGCCGCGGAGGCGGAGCAGCCGAATCCGGTGAAACGTTCGCCATTGCCGGCTTTTCAGCAAGCCCAGACCCGCGCCGGCGCACCGGACAGCTCGGTGAGAGCGCGGAGCGTACACGCACGCGTGCATGCCTGACGGCGGATTGCGGGGCAGACGGTGGAGCACCGGGAGGGCCGAGCCCCCGGCCGACCACCACTGCCGCCACGCGGCGCCGAATACTGGGAGCCCCATGCCTACCGCCCTGCCGGAAAGACCGGTCCAACGGACCACAGAGTCCCATGCCGCCTCTCGGCCCGGCCGGTCACCCGCTCTGACCAGTGGCAGTGCCCGGGCCGCCGCCCGGATCGGTCTGCTGACCGCCTGTCAGGCCGCGCTGATGGTGGGATTCGGGCTCCTGATCACCGGCCCCGCCAGTGAGATACGGCCCCTGAGCAGTGAGGACAAGGTCAACGAGGGTTTCGGGCACCTACGCACTGGGCCCCTCGCCAACGCGTCGTTCATCGCGTCGGACAGCCTCCCGGCCGCCGACAGCGCGGGCACCGGCACCCCGGTGGAGTACTTCACCTTCCGCCGCGCCGAACTCCGCTTCGCCTCGGTGCGGCCGCGCGAGACCGACGGCGATCCGGTACGGCCGGGCCGACTGCTCATCGCTGAGGTCAGGCCCGGGGCCCTGACCGTACTTCGGCCATCGGAGGGCGAGTAAATGGGCACCGCGACCCGGGTCCCGCAGACCCGTGACCTGGCAGGCGACGAACTCTCCGCCGACAAGGCACTGGCATCGCTGCGCCGCTACGGTCGCTGGCCACTGGTGCGGGACTCCTTCGTCCGCTTCCGTTACGCCGACGGCTTCAGCCACGCCCGCGCGCTCGCCCTCCAGACCGTTCTCGCCGTGATTCCGCTCGTCATCGCCTTCGTCGGGCTGTCCGCCTCACTTCACACGGAGAACGTGGGGAGGCTGGCGGAACTGACGATTCACCGCATCGCCCCGGGACCGAGCGCCGAGGTGGTGGACGACGCGCTCAATCGGAGCCGGCAGCGTGCCGGGGAAGGTTCTCAGCTCAGAATCGGAGCCGGCAGCGTGCCGGGGAAGGTTCTCAGCTCACTCTCTGGTTCGGCCTAGCCTTCTCGCTGGTGAACGTCTCGACGGCGATGTGCCAGATCGAACGCGGTGTCAACCGGATATACGGGGTCGAGCGCGACCGCCCCTTCCATCAGAAGTACTTCCGGGGCCTGGTGATGGCGCTGGCTGCCGGCATACCTCTGGGCATCGGGTTCATCCTCATGGTGGTCGGCAGCGACCTCGCCGCGGCTGCCGTGACGGTCTACGGCCTCGGCGACGGAGCCCGGAACTCCTGGGATCTGCTGCGATGGCCGTGCGGCCTGCTGCTCGCGCTCATCTCCGCGAGCGCGATCTTCCGTCGCTCCCCGCGTCGCAGGCAACCCGGCTACACGTGGCTGGCGTTCGGGGCAGCCCTCTACCTGGTGCTGTGGACCGCGCTGACCTGGCTGCTCAGCCTCTATCTCTCGGTCAGCGGGTCCTTCGACACGGTCTACGGCCCCCTGAGTGCCTTCATGTCGCTGCTGCTCTGGGCCTAGGTCGGCCGGCAGGTGTTGCCCCGCCTTGGTTCCGGGCGGAGAGGTCGGGTAGTAGAAGGCCTCAGACTGCGACGGAAAGCAGGTCCACCACGAAGACGAGTGTCGAGCCCGCCGGGATCAACGGCGAGGGCGACTGGTTGCCGTAGCCGAGGCGCGGGGGAACGATGATCTCGCGCCGGCCGCCGACCTTCATCCCTCTGACCCCGCGGTCCCAGCCCTTGATGACCTTGCCACCGCCCATGGCGAACTTGAACGTCTGGCCCCGGTCCCAGGAGGTGTCGAATTCCTTTCCGGACTCGAAGGTGACCCCGACGTAGTGAACCTGGACAACCCTGCCCGGCTTCGCCTCAAGCCCGTCCCCGACGACGAGGTCACGGATTGTCAGCTCGGTGGGAGCGTCACCCTCCGGAAGGTCGATCTCAGGCTTCGTCAGTTCACTCATTGCAGCCTCATTCGCTCGCCGCCGGAAGCCTCATACAGACCAGCCAGGCGCATGGTCACTCTATGCAGTAGATCATCATGCCGTGAACGCTGGTCTCCTGGAGTGCATCAAGCCCAACGGAGCACGATGCTCAGCGTGACTGGGCGTGCTAGGTCATCGGTACGCTGCGCCCGTACTCGATGATGGCGAGGCCCTGCTCCCCGCGTCCGCGGGTATGGCCCCTGGGCGTCGCCTGGTGGCGCGTGGCCCGCTGCGCGGAAGGTCCTTCAGCCTGCGCTGATAACGGTCGTGGACTCGGTCCGAGAAGCGCCCGCAGCCCGGACACGCCGCCCGGGCCGCGCGGCCTCTCGCCACCACCTCGACCGTGCCGAACGCGGCCGTAACCGCCTCGACGTCCACATCGTCGATCCCCTCGAACACCAGCGAGTCCCAGAACGGTGCACCGGTCTGCATGACCAGCACCATCACCGCTCACAACCGGCCGCAGCAGAGACCAGAGGGAGCGTCACTTCCGAACGTCAACGGACAAGGCGTACGCCGCCTCACACGAGCCAGTCCCTCGCAATCGAACGTCGGGGTAACGCTCCGCAACGGCTCCCCAAGATCTGTGCCAGAACCGAGATTTGGGAACGCTTGTCTGGTGTGTCGGCGTCAGTCGATGGCCGACGGAGGTTGCCATGCCTGTGATCGCTAGGTGGGCGTCGTCTCTCAGCGTCGGGCCGCCGGTGGGGTGACAGCACCGTTCAGGCAGCGGTCGAGGAGTGCGTGCATGCGGGGTACGGGGAGGGCCGGGTTGGCCGCAGCGCCCTCGGCGGTGCGGGGGTCGGCGAGGAGGGCCTCCAGGGCTTCCGGTAACAGATTCGGGTTGGCGGCCGCTGCTCGGCGCACCGACGCGTCGGGGTCCTCCACCGGAGGGTCGGGCAGGGCGGGATCGGCTGCGGCCAGGGCCCGTACCTCGGGATCCGGGTGGCCGATGAGGTGGGTCCGGCCGGTACGGGGGAACGCGGGCAGGTTCAGCAGGTGCGGACGGTGGACCGGACGGTTGACGAAGACGTCCAGGAGGAGGTGCGGCGGAGCCAGCGGATGGTGGCAGGCCAGCCGGATCCTCACCTCCTCGTCGTCGTCCTGCGCGAGCGTCCCGACGAGTTCCGTCGGCAGGCCCGGCCAACTCGCCGCAACCCGGCGGAGCACCGGTTCCTCGGACACCGCACAGGCGGCGAACCAGTCGGGCGACGGCCCGGCGGCCGACTCGGTGGTCGGCCCGGTGGCCGGCCCGGTGGCCGGCCCGGTGGCCGGCCCGGTGGCCGGCCCGGTGGCCGGCCCGGTGGCCGGCCCGGTGGCCGGCCCGGTGGCCGGCCCGGTGGCCGGCCCGGTGGCCGGCTCGGTGGCCGGGCAGGTGCAGTCCGGACCGTGCCCGATGACCCCCTGGATCGCTCCGTACTCGGCCCAGGTACGAGTGAAGGGGTGGAGGCGTGCACACATCCGCACCTCCTCGTCCGGGTCCTCCCTCAGCTCCGCCACCAGGTCCGGTCCCAGGTCGGGCCGGACGGCGACCATCGCACGAACCTCCGCCTCAGGGTGGCGGGCGAGCCGGGCGACGGCATCGGCCGGGGTGTGCCGGTTCCAGGTCAAGGGGTACACCCTGCCGTCCTCGAAGCACTGCTCGACGAGCGCGGGGGACAGAGCACACGTGCCGAACACGAAGGACCTGCCGCGCGGGCCGATGGACCGCAGCCTGGCCTCCACCGCTTCCGGGTCCAGCTCCCAGCTGCTCTCCCGCGCCGCTTCCCGCACCGCAGCGTCGGGGTCGTCGAGCAGGGCCTCCCGCTGTGCGGCGGTGAGCGACTGCCACCTCCAGGTGGCACGTACGCGGAGCCCGGGGTGTTCGTGCCCGGCCGTGACGCTGAGGAAGGACAGCGGGATCTGCCGGGAGGAATCGAGTTCCGCCACAATCTCGTGTTCGGTGACCTTGCCGTCCTCGCCCCCGTCCTGGGCGGTCAGGAGGGTCACGAGGATGTCGTCCGGCAGCGGTCGCACCCGTCGGGGGTAAGAACGGGAGCCGCCGGCGAGCCGTGCGCGGACGATCCCCGACGGGTCCGTCGCCAAGGGGGCGAGGCGTGAGGGGTCGACGTGCTGGTTAACGGCGAGCGCGCGGCGGATCTCCCCGAGCGGATGGCGGAGGGCTGTGTCGATGACGGCGTCAGGCAGGTCACGACCCTCGCACATCAGCAGGCCGACCTCACCGGCCGCTCGATCCACCAGGCGTATCAGTACGTCGGAGGGCGCCGCCGGATTGAAGGCGATGCCGCGCAGCCACAGTTCATGCAGAGAGTCGGACACCGCGTCATCCTGCCACTTCGCCTCCTGAACCGGGCCGCCCGACGGCTACGTCGTAGGCGCTTACCGGCGACTCCGTCCGCACGGCTTCGGCCACGTGCCGAGGGCCTTGCTCATCGTGCGCACGCTGACCGTGCACGGCACACCGCCGGGCTCCGCATCCACCCCCACCGGCGGATGCATGACATCCCTGGCCAATCAAGCAACCGGGCGTTGCTGAAACTCGGCTACATCGTCTTCCGCGCCCACGGGGTGTTCTCGCTCTTGGGCAACAAACGCTCTCGCCACTGACCGACAAAGCCACACCTTCATGCCTCGCAGAGGTAGTTGTTACTTCGGAGCGTGTTGTCACCCGATTCAGTGGCCAGCGAGAAACCGACGACGCTTCCCCAGGATCGACCTACCGGACCTGCTGTTCGAGGTCCACTCCTGGACCGGCTTCCTCGACGCCTTCAGCCACGTCTCCGACCGCCGCACCCGCATGGAGGGTCTGCTCGTCTCCCTGGTCGCCCAGCTGGTCTCCCGGAGCTGCAACATCGGCCTGACCCCGGTCATCGACCCGAACAACAAGGCGCTGCCCCGCTCGCGCCTCTCGCACGTCGACCAGAACTACGTGCGCGCCGACACCATCGCCGCGGCGAACGCCGCGCTGATCGGCGCCCAGCCCCGCATCGAGCTGGCCCAGATGTGGGGCGGCGGCCTGCTCGCCTCCGTCGACGGCCTGCGCTTCGTCGTCCCCGTCAAGAGCCTCAACACCGGCCCCTCGCCCAAGTACTACGGCTACAAACGCGGCGTGACCTGGCTCAACGCCGTCAACGACCAGGTCGCCGGGATCGGCGCGATGGTCGTGCGCGGCACCCCGCGCGACAGCCTCTACACCACGGACACCCTGCTGAACCTTGACGGCGGCGTGCGCCCGGAGATGGTGGCAACCGACAACGCCTCGTACTCCGACTTGGCCTTCGGCCTGTACAAGATGCTCGGCTTCCGCTTCGCCCCATGCTTCCGCGACCTGGCCGACCAGCGATTCTGGCGAGCCGACTTGCCCGACGGCGAGGGGCCGGCCGACGGGTATGGGCCGCTGGAGGCGGTGGCCTGCAACAAGGTCAACCTGAAGAAGATCGCCACACACTGGCCGGACATGCTCCGGGTGGCCGGGGCGCTCATCACCAACCAGGTCCGGGCCTACGACCTGCTGCGGATGTTCGGCCGCGAAGGGCACCCGACCCCGCTGGGGGCCGCGTTCGCCGAGTACGGGCGCATCGACAAGACCATGCACCTGCTCGCCCTGGTCGACCCGGTCGATGACACCTACCGGCGCCTGATGAACCGGCAGCTCACCGTGCAGGAATCCCGCCATCGCCTCGCCCGCGCGATCTGCCACGGCGGCCGCGGCCAGATCCGCCAGGCGTACCGGGAGGACCAGGAGGACCAGGAGGACCAGCTTGCCACTCTCGGCCTGGTCCTCAACGCCGTGGTCCTGTGGAACACCCGCTACCTGGACGCCGCCGTTGCCCGGCTCCGTGCTGAGGGTCACGACATCAAGGACGAAGACGTCGCCCGCCTCTCCCCGCTCAAGGACCGGCACATCAACTTCCTGGGCCGCTACCTGTTCAACATCAAAGCCAGCGGTCCCGGCCAGGGCCTGCGCCCCTTCCGGGACCCGGACGCCGCCGAGGACGACGAGGACTGACGGCCAGCACACCCGACCGACCCGGCCACTCGTCGCGCCCGCGGGGGCCTGGCACCCGACTTGTTGTGACGCCTTCGCGGCAGGCGTCACAACAAGTCGGGTGCACTCTCCTGGGCGGGATCCTTGGATGCCGGGTGATCCGGACCGTCGGCCGGGCCAGCGGCACGCAGCGCCGCTTCGACCCGGCGGTTGCTGGTCATGGATGCCGTGACGGCCGTCATCGCCAGGAGGAGGCCGGCGGCGGCGTAGAGCGGGGTGCGGATGTCGTAGGTGGTGGCCAGCCAGCCGCCGAGGAAGGCCCCGATGGGGGCGGCGCACATGGCCAGCATGCGGGAGGTGGAGGCGACCCGGCCCATCAAGTGGGCGGGGACGATCGCCTGTCGGAGGGAGGGCGCGAGCACCATCGTGGCGCCCATGCCGGCCCCGCAGACGGCGAGCGCCAGCCCGGCGACGTACGGGTTCGGGGCAGCGGCCAGGCCCAGGATGGCAAGCCCTTCGACGGCGGCTGTGCAGGTCAGTGCGGTGCCGGTGCCGAGTCGTCGGCCAAGGTAGGAGGCGATGCCTGCACCGAGCAGGCCGCCGGTGGCCTCCGCTGTGAGGAGCAGGCCGAAGCCGTAGGTGTCGATGCCCAGGCGGTCGTGCGCGAAGAGGGCGAGGACGGTCTCCACAGCGAGGAAGGCGACGTTCCCGACCGCCGGGCGGAGCGCCAGCCCGAGCAGTACCCGGTCCCGGAAGACGTAGGAGGCCCCGGCCCGCGCTTGCCGAAGCAGCGACTCGCGGACCTCCGGCACGGGCCGGGGCATAGCGGGCAGCGTACGGACGAGCAGCGCGGAGAACAGGAACGACACCGCGTCGGCGAGCAGCGGGACCGCCCGCCCGAGCGCGAGCAGTGCACTGCCCGCAGGCGGCCCCGCGAAACCGGACATGGCGGTCTGGGCGCCGCGCAGGCGGGAGTTGGCGCGCTCCAGGAGCGCGGGGTCGCGGCGGAGCAGATCCGGCAGGTAGGCCGTGGCGGCCGTATCGAAGAAGAGCCCGCCGAGGCCGAGCAGGAAGGCGGCGGCCGCGAGCAGCGGAATGCTCAGCACGTCGAGCGCCGCCGCTGCCGCCGGTATCGCGAGCAGCACCGCACGCGCCGCGTCCGCGACCCACATCGTGCGCCGACGGTCCCAGCGATCCACCAGCGCACCGCCGAGCACCCCGAAGAGCAGCCACGGCAGCGTCCCGGCGGCCGTGACGACGGCGAGCGCCATCGGATCCCGCGTCAACGTCAACGCGATCAGCGGCAGCGCGGCCTGGGTCACCCCGTCACCGAGCGAGGACACCGTCTGCGCAGTCCACAGCCGTCCGAACCCGGTCGGCAACTTCCGAACACCTGAGGTCACTTGGCGCCCCCCTCGGCCTGCTCGCGCGGTGCCGGGTGGAACAGTGCGAAGACGAGTGACGCGTCCGGCAGCGACGGATCGGACAGCCCCCGGTACTCGTCCGCCAGTGCCTGCAGCCGCGTCCCCAGCTCCGCGAACTGCTCCTCGGTGAGCCGCAGATGCGCCATCCGCACGTGCCGCTCGCCGTCCGCCGGCGACGCCTCCAGGTCCGCCACCGCATGGCGCATCAGCACATCCGGCCCTCCCTCGCCCGGATCCGGCAGCGCGATCGCCCGCGCGGCCATCGCGTAGTACCGCTCGGTGACCCCCCGCACCTTCCGTGTCCGTACCACCTTCACCAGGCCGGCCCGCTCCAGCAGCCGTACGTGATAGCTGGAACTCCCCTTCGCAAGGCCCACCCGCTCGGCGATCTGCGTAATCGTCGCCGGCTCGAAGCGGAGCACGGCCATGATCCGGTGACGCGTGAGATTGGAGACGGCGCGCAGCTGCTCGTCAGTGGTGACGTGAAACGTCTCGGGAAGATCGTCGGTAGGCATGCGAGCAATGGTCAACGATTCTTGACCATTGTGCAAGGGGATTTCGCACGGACTTCCAGAACCTGCTGTCCGGCGCGCGAGACGTGGCCCACTGCTCGACCGCGCTGGCTCTGCTGCACGGTGTCCCTGCGGGCATGGGCCTGGCCCACCGATACGCTGCAGCGGGAGGGGCCTTGGTCGAAGATCAGGCCGCACATCTGTACTGGCGACTACTGGACGCCTTGGCCTTTGCTCCGGACGCTGAGAAGGTTGCCGTCCCCTGGCGTGAACTGGACCGTGCTGATCTCACCCCGACCGTGCTGACGAACAGGCCGGAGAACTACATCCAGGCCCTCTTCGACCGATACGCGTAATCCAGCTCGGCCCGGGCCGGCTGGAACCGCAGGTCAATGGGCCCATCACGCTGCGAGATGCAGTGGGGGCCGGTCAGGGCGTCCGGACGTCCGGGTGCGCCTCGCGCCAGGCGGCCATCGCGCGATCCCAGTCGTCGCCGGCCAGCGTGGTCAGCGAGGCGGGGAACAGCCCGTCCTCCTCCTTGGCGATGTGACGGTGCAGTTCGTCCACGGCGTCGAGGAACCTTTGGCGGTCGTCCCTGTCGCCGAGATCTGCCGTGTCCAGAAACCGGTCCAGTTCGCGGTGTTCGCGCTCCAGGTCCTCGATGTACCGCGTGTACTCGTCGTCCTGGCGCATCACCGCGAAGAGTCCCTTTTCCTCGCCCCGCCAGTGCGCCCGCAGCACCGTGGCCATGTCTCGCAGCTGCCCCTGGGCGGCGGCGATGTCACCCCGTTTCAGGGCCCGTACGGCGCCTCCCGCCAGATCGGTCGCGCTCTCGTGCTCGGCGATGTAGTCCTCGATGAGGGAAATCTCGCGGCAACCGCAGTAATGGCACACCTCGGAACCTCCAGGATCGGACATCGCCCCCGCCGCCAACCACGGCAAGGTGGCGCAGCGTGACGGCCACCCGGAAGGCCTCATGCGACGACAATAGGCGCGCACGTGCCCGACCGCCCGAGGCGAGCGTCCGGACGGGTGGACACACTCCTTGGCGTCCCTCTCCGCTGATGTCCGGCCCCGGCACAGCGTTCATGCAGCACGTCCACAATCCCGCCGTTCCGGGAGGGCCACGGTGTGACAGGCCTTCTGACGCTCGTGTTCACAGCAACACTCCACGGTCTTGCCGGTGGGGATGAGCAGGTCGAGGCGGATCTGCTCGACGGACTCGCCGAGCGTCTTGCAGCGCAGGACGGTATGCAACATGGCGTCGGTGATGTCCCGGGGCCGGCCGCGCTGCTCGCGGCCCAGGAGTCGTCCCGGGCCGGCGCGCGTGCGCCGGCCCGGGCCGGACGGATGTCAGGTCAGCAGGCGCCGAGGTCCTGCCAGACTCCCCATTCGCCCGTGGTGCCGGGCGTCTCGTTCTGCGTCCACCACTTGGCCTTCCACGTGTGGCCCCCGTACGAGACGGTGTTACCGGCCGTGTAGACGGCGCTGCTGCTCCACGCGGCCGCGGTGCAGCTGCCGCCCGGAGGGGGCGTGGTCGGAGGGGTGGTCGTGGGCGGGGTGACGCCGGCGAACTTCACCGAGTACTTCGCGAAGTCCCAGTCCGACTGGGCCACGCTGCTGCATGTGCCGGAGGTCTGGCCGTTGTTGTCGGGCGGGGTGCACTGGCGGTCGCGGTTGAGGGACCAGAAGGTGAAGCGGTCCATGTGGTGGCTGGTGGCGTAGTCCAGCACGGTCTGGAAGTCGGCCTGCCTGAAGTACTCCCCGGTGTCGCTGCGGCCGTTCATGCCGGAGAAGCCTTCGTGCGCGTACGCAGTCGCCGCGTCCCAGCCGAAGGTGGACTGCAGGATGGAGTTGAAGTTCGTCAGCGCGCTCGTCTGTGCGGCCGCCCCGTTGAACCCGCCGTCGAAGGGCATGATGGAGAAGTTGTTCGGCGTGAAGCCCTGCGACTTGGCCTCGTTGAGCATTTGCTTGCCGAACCAGCCGGTACCGTCGGCGGTTCCCGCGGTGGTGACCGAGACGTAGAGGCCCGGGTTGTTCTGCTGGAGGATCTTGGCAGCGCCGATCTCATGGGCGATGGCGGCCGTGTTCTCGTACTCCGGCTCCTCCAGGTCGAAGTCGATGGCCTTCAGCTGGTACTTGGTGATGACCTGTTGGTAGGCGGCCGCGGTGGACGCCGCGTCGGAGCACGTCTGGCCGAGCTTGGTACCCCCGTACCCGCCGATGGAGACCGACACGTCACCGCCCTTGGCGCGGATCGCGTTGATGACGGATGCCACGGCGGTGTCCGACGAGACCGGCGACGTACCGTCCCAAGTCGGGCTGCAGCCGCCCCCGTTGGGGGCGAGGATGAACGCGAGCTGGAACGCCTTGAGGCCGGTGGCGTCCATGATGGCGCCCGCGTCCGGCGGGTTGTTGTCGTGCGGCATCAGATAGGGCGCGGCGGCGTACCACCGGTTACTGAGCGCGGTGGCGTCGGCCGACGCACCCGAAGCCTGCTGCGCGGCGAAGGCAGCGAGTCCTGCGGTGGCCAGCGCGGCGGAGGCGGCACCACAGAGCAGAGCGCGAAGACGCTTCATGCGGACTCCTGTTGGGAGAAGGTGCCGCCAGAATCGAGGGTTGACGCAGGCACGTCAATGAGTTGGCCTAGACCATTGCGGATTCTTGAAGATTGACGCACCTGGGAGGCGGACGCCAAGGG
The DNA here is from genome assembly GCF_026342835.1 of Streptomyces sp. NBC_00154. GTDB lineage: Bacteria > Actinomycetota > Actinomycetes > Streptomycetales > Streptomycetaceae > Streptomyces. The sequence goes on along the minus strand of NZ_JAPEMI010000002.1, from coordinate 757,527 downwards.
TGCGGCCGGCAGAACGGCGGGCGTGGCCATGGTGCTCCAGCCGGTCGAGTGCGCGCAGACTCGCCGGCGGGCGGTGAGCGCACCCCACATGGCCGCCTCGTCCGCGCCGGAGCCCGCTTCGAAGGCGGACACCTCGTCGAGTGCCCCAAGGCTTGCGCAGCCTGGCCCGAGACGATGGGAGACCCGTCCCATCGACACCCGCAGCCTTGCTCGTTGACGTGTGGGGACAGACCCGCTCCGGCGGCCACGGCTCATGCCCGGCCCGGACGGCCGGAGTCGGGGAATCCTTGACACTCCGGAGCGGCAGGAGGAGCATCCTCACGTCGCTGACAACGTTGTCGGAGCGGCGCCGTTCCGGAGTGGTCACGGCGCCCCGCTCCCACCGCGTTGACCGTCCGTCACACATGAAGGGCAGGAACGGTGTCAGACACGCGCAAACGTCGGACGCACACCGGGCTCCGAGCTATCAGCTCCGTCGCGGTGACCGCCATGGCCACGCTGGGTATGGCTGCCACAGCCGCCCCCGCCTCGGCGGCTTCACCGCACGGCACCGTCAAGGATCCGGTGTCGTACGTCAACCCGCTGATCGGCACGTCCAACGCGGGCAACACCTATCCGGGCGCCGTGCAGCCGTTCGGCATGCTGGCCTGGAGTCCACAGAACTCGAAGGGCAAGCAGGTCTCGACACCCGCTCCCGGCGGCTACCAGTACGACGCAACGAAGGTACGCGGCTTCAGCCTCACCCATCTCAACGGCGTCGGATGCTCCGGTGCGAACGGTGACATCCCGATCATGCCGTACGTGGGTGACGTCGACTCCTCGCCCACCACGGACGTCTCCGATGCGAAGTATGCCAGCGCCTTCTCGCACACCGACGAGACCGCCTCACCCGGCTACTACAAAGTCGGCCTGGCCAGTGGCGCGTCCGCGGCGCTCACCACGACCGCCCGGACCGGCTCAGGGCAGTTCGGCTTCCCGGCGGACAAGCCCGCCAGCATGCTCTTCCGCACCTCCAACTCGGAGACCGGCAGCACGGGCGCCACCGTGAAGATCAACACGGCCGACCGGACCGTGACGGGCTCCGTCACCGCAGGCAACTTCTGCGGTCCGCAGAGCGCGAACAACCGCAAGGACCTGTACACGCTTTACTTCACCGCCCACTTCGACAAGGCGTTCGCGAAGGTCGGCACCTGGACGGACGGTACGGTCGAGCCCGGCTCCACCTCGGCCTCCGGCGGTACGGGGTACAGCTCGTCCGGGAAGGCCGTGGAGGGCAAGGGCTCCGGCGCGTACATCACCTTCGCCGACGGAACCACCAAGGTCCAGGCCAAGGTAGCCATCTCCTATGTCAGCCCACAGAACGCCGAGGCCAACCTCCGCACGGAGAACGGGCCCCACAAGAGCTTCGACTCCGTCAGGACGCAGGCCGCCAAGGTCTGGAACAGCACCCTGGAGTCGGTCGAGGTGGGTGGCGGCACCGACGCCCAGCGCTCCACCTTCTACACCGCGCTCTACCACTCCATGCTGGAACCCACCCTGACCAGCGACGTGGACGGCCGCTATCTCGGCGCCGACCGCAAGCCGCACCGGCTCGCCAAGGGGCAGAAGGCGCAGTACGGCACCTTCTCCGGATGGGACCAGTACCGCGCGCAGGTGCAGCTGATGACGCTGCTCAACCCGAAGGCAGGCAGCGACTACGCGCAGTCCCTCTACAACTACGCGAGTCAGCACGGCGGCGAGTGGGACCGCTGGCTGCTGGAGAACGGCAAGACGAGCGTGATGTCGGGAGACCCCTCGGACGCGGCTCTCGCCGGCATCTACGCCTTCGGCGGTCATGACTTCGACGTCGAGGGCGCGTTGAAGTCGCTGGTCGAGGCAGCGACCGTGCCGACGGCGAACGACTCGGACAGTTCGGGCTGCAACGTCGAGTGCGTGGGCCAGCGGCCCGCGCTCGACAAGTATCTGGAGCTCGGGTACGTACCGGCGGACAACTGCCACTGCTGGGGAGGCGCAGCCGAGACGCTGGAGGACGCGGCGGCCGACTACGGCCTGTCCGAGCTGTCCCGGCAGACCGGGAAGACCGCCGACGCGAAGAAGTTCCTGGACCGCTCGGGTAACTGGACGAACGTCTTCGACGCCAACGCCACTCCGCAGGGCGGTTACATCCGCGACCGCAAGGCCGACGGCACCTGGGTGGGCACCTTCACGCCGGGCACCGGCAGCGGCTTCGTCGAGGGGTCCAGCGCGCGGTACACCTGGATGGTGTACTCGGACGTGGCGGGCCTCGCCAGTGCGATGGGCGGCAACGACCAGGCGCTGAAGCGGCTCGATGCCTTCTTCCGTACACCGGACGGGAAGTTCGACTTCTCGGCGCAGGACGCCACGCGTTACGACGCGACCAACGAGCCGGACATCAACGCCCCTTATCTGTATAACTACTTGGGAGCGCCATACAAGACACAGGAGACTGTCCGCGCGGAGATGGACCAGCTGTGGACCGACACCCCGGGCGGCATCCCCGGTAACGACGACGCGGGAACCATGTCGTCCTGGTACGTCTTCTCGGCACTGGGCATGTACCCGCAGAACCCGAGCCGTGCCGATCTGATCCTCTCCGCTCCGCTGTTCCCGCACGCAGTGGTGCACACCGGGCACGGGAAGACGATCACGATCAACGCACCTGCCGCGTCGGCGGAGAACAAGTACATCCACGGCCTGAAGGTGGATGGCAGGACGTCCGACAAGCCGTGGGTTCCCGCCTCGCTCGTCACCCATGGCGGCACTCTCGACTACGCCCTCGGCGCGACCGCGGACACCTCCTGGGGAAGCGCGGCGGCCGACGCCCCACCGTCCTTCCCCGGCGGCGGCGTGAAGTACTTCACCGGCGCCACGCCTGCGCAGCTGAAGGTCGAGCCCGGGTCGGGCAGCGCGGAGACGACCGTCAAGGTACAGACCCTGGAGACACAGTCCACCGACGTCCACTGGACGGCGAAACCGCCGGCCGGTGTCATCGTCACGCCCACGGAGGGCGACTTCACGGTCCCGGCACGCGGTTCGGCGAGCGCGAAGCTCACCGTATCCGCCGCGGCAGACACGGCCGAGGGTCACTACACGGTCCCGGTGACGCTGAGGTCCTCCGCCGGCAATGAGCTCCCGAAGACGTCGGCCGCGGTGACCGTCGCCGAGAAGAACAGCATGCTGTGGAACCGCAACAGCACCGGCGTCTCCACCGACGACGACAATCCGCAGGCCAACTTCGACGGTGAGGGCTGGAGTTACTCGGCCAAGGCACTTGCGGCGGCGGGCGTGACACCCGGCGGGACGGTCTCGTCCGGCGGCTTCGACTTCGGCTGGCCCAAGGTGGGCGCGGGCGACCCCGACAACATCGAGGTCGCGGGAGACAGCCCGCAGGTGCTGAACGTCCCGTCGGCGCCGGGGGACACGAAGCTCAGCCTGCTGGGCAGCGCGGCCGAGGGCTCGGCCAGCGGCCAGGTGACGCTGACGTACACCGACGGCACCACGCAGCAGGCCGAGATCGGGTTCAGCGACTGGACGCTGGGTGGCGGCACGCAGAATCCGTCGTTCGGCAACACGGTCGCGGTCCACACCACGTACCGCGATGTGCAGGGCGGCGGTAAGGACCCGGTGGGTACCGAGATCTTCGCCACCGCCCCGATCACGCTCCAGGCGGGTAAGCAGCTGGCGAGCGTGACCCTGCCGTCCACCACGGACGGCGGCGTGCTCCACATCTTCGCGGTGGACACCGCCTGACACAGGTGATCGGAACGGGCCGTCACGGCAGGGACACCGTCCTTGCCGCGACGGCCCGTTCGCCGTTCGGCAACCGGTCTGCCTGTGAAGGTGCAGTCTGCGAAGGGCGCAATGCGGTCGTCTTGCTCTTGAGATCAGACGCCGGTGCTTCCGTCGATTCGCTCGCGGATGAAGTCGGCGTGCCCGTTGTGCCGAGCGTATTCGGCGGTCATGTGCGTGTAGATCCACCGCAGGCTCACCTCGCCCCCCATGAACGGGCTGGTGTCTTCCAGTCGCCGAGTGGCGCTGTTGGCGCGGGCGCGGGCGATCTCGTCCTGCCAGGTGGCCCGGGCCGTCTCGAAAGAGATGTTGTCGGAGAGGCCGAATCCGTCGTCGCGGCCGTCAGTGTCGGCCTGCGGACTGTGGATGGCCGGTACGTCCTCGCCCGTCAGCACGCGGCGGAACCAGTTTCGTTCGACTTCGGCCATGTGCTGGACGAGCCCCAGCAGGGTCAGCGGCGAAGGAGGCACGGAGGCGGTCCGTAGCTGGTCCTCGGTGAGGCCGTCGCACTTCATGGCCAAGGTGGTCCGGTAGAAGTCGAGCCAGCTCTCCACATTCGTACGCTCGTCGGCGTTCAGGGGCGGCATCGGCCGTTCAATGGTGGTCATGATCGCAGATCCTGCCAGCGGGGTTGCGAGCTGCTGTCGGTTTGGTGTGCAGAAGTGAGTTGTAGCGCCCGGGAGTGAGTCCGGTGGTGGGCCGGCAGAGATCGGAACGGGAGTTCTGGAGTCGAATGGGTGACCTTGGTGGTGGTTGCTCGTTGTGCTGAGTGGCAGGTGCGCAGGTTCTTGGGGGGTGTTGTGGTGGGTGGTGTGCGGGAGTTGGCGGCGTCGTTCGTGGTGCCGGGTCCTTCAGGAGTGGCGGTGCGGGACCGCCTGAAGCACCTCACACCCCAGGACGAGAAGGTCCTGCGAGCCATCGGTGAACACCAGGGCGCGCTCGCCTCTCATGACCTCAAGGCCCGCTGCGCGGACGGTCTGGATCACAGTGCTGATACGTGGGCATCGCGTAAGCGGGAGCTGGCGAGGGAGTCGTCGTCGCGGATCGCGGGTGCGATCACGAAGGCCACGCACGATCAGCGGGCGCTCGCCCGTCGCTGTCAGGCCGCGCACATCCGCACCCTCGATGCCGGGAACAGAACGCTGCGGCACCGGCTGTCCCTCCCCATCGGGCAGAAGGGCACCAAGCGGGCGGCCGGTGGCTACCGGTCCAAGGGGGAGTGGTTCCAGAAGTCGCGTCGCCTCAACGCCCTTCAGTCGCGGCACACGGCGGTGGTCGCGGACTGGCGTACGGGACGGGTCCGTGTGGTGCGGGGCGGTAAACGCCTGCTCAACACCCGCCACCATCTCGCCGAGGCGGGGCTCGCCGAGAAGCACTGGCGGGAGCGGTGGGAGGCGGAACGCTGGTTTCTTGCGGCGGACGGTGCGTCGGGGAAGCGGTTCGGGAACGAAACGATCCGCGTCACTCCGGACGGCCAGGTGTCCATCAAGCTGCCCGCCCCCCTCACGCACCTGGCCAACACCCCGCACGACCGCTACACCCTCACCGCCGCCGTCGCGTTCGCGCACCGGGGTGTGGAATGAAACCGCTGACCACCCCGCACCGCAGAATGTCCCGTCACGATGCCGCCGGTATCGCGATCGGACGACGCGCCCTCGGACACCCGATCCGACGTCGGACGACACCGCCCCCACACGACCGGAGTGATCGTGTCGGGCATCGGACCGCCCAGGCCGGACCAGATGCACGAGGGCGTGAGGGAACCCGCCCACCCACCACGGACCACGCCCCCGGAGACGTGCAGCCGAACGGGACGCGAAAGCGGGAACCCAGCACATCCAACACCGTTCGGGATGCGCCCAGAACACATAGGTGGGTCCAGGACTCACTTATGCACACTGGCTAGGAACGGTCTGACACGCCTACCTGCCCGCCGCCGCAAGAGCTCAGCGCCGCCAGGTGATGCAAGTCATCCGCCGAATTGAGATGCTCAGGAACACCAACGTTCCTCCACGAACGTGCGCGGAGCGGCACTGATACGCGGACGGCATGGGGCGGCCGAGGTCTGCGAGCGCAGTGTTTCCGCGCGCAGGGCGTCAGTGGACGAACCGGACCACGGGACGCAGTCGTGAGGTGAGGTCGGCCAGCATCTGTTCGGCCTGTGGCAGTACGCGGGGACCGAGGGAGGCGGTACCGACGGCGACGGCCACTCCGGTCCAGGCCAGTGGGCCCAGCGGCGTGCACCCGAAGAAGTGGCTGACGACGGGTGTCTGGACGAGGGCGATGAGCACGGCGGCGGTGCCGAGGACCGTGGCCAGGACCAGCGGGCTGTGGCGGCGTCCGACGACGGTCTGCGTGAGTTGAGCGCCGACCACACCGCACAGGGCCATCGTGCTGGTGCGTCGTGCCGTGCCGGGGGTGAGGGTGCCGATGAGCCACGCGGTGGCCGCGCCGATACCGGTGATCAGGCCACGATGGCGGATCTGACGTGTCAGCGGTTGCCCGAGGACGGCGATGCCCACGGGCACGGTCTCCACTGCGGTGGGCTCACCGGCGGGTTCCGGGTCGTGGGGGGTGACCGCGACCGCCATCGCCGGGAACATGTCGGTGAGCAGGTTGACCAGCAGCAGCTGACGTGTCGACAGCGGCGACGTGCCGGACAGCAGTGTGCCCAGTACGGAGAAGCCGACCTCGCCGGCGTTTCCGCCGAGCAGGATGCTGATCGCGTCGGCCACGCTGCGCCAAAGGGCTCGGCCTTCGCCGATGGCGTCGATGAGGACCGACAGTTCGTCGTTGGTGATCACGAGGTCTGCGGCGTTGCGTGCGGCTGCCGATCCGCGTGCGGCGATACCGACCCCGACATCGGCGGCGCGGATTGCGGCGGCGTCGTTGGCGCCGTCCCCCACCATGCCCACGACGCAACCCGCCTCCCGGAGTGCCTCGACGACCTGGAGCTTCTGCTCGGGTGCGACGCGGGCCACAACGCCGCAGTCCCGGAGCAGGCGGGCCCGTCCCGCCCGGTCCAGTGAAGCCAACTCGTTGCCGGTGACGACCGTGACATCCGCGGGCCAGCCCAGGGCGATGGCCACGGAGCGGGCGGTCTGCGGGTGGTCGCCGGTGAGCATGACGGGGCGCACGCCGACCTCTCCGAGACCGGCCACGAGCGGGGCGGAGCTGGGACGGGCGGTGTCGGCCAGAGCCACGAACCCGATGAGCTCCAGCAGTTCGAGGGGCTTGTCCAGCGCTTCCCTCGCCTCGTCGTCCGTCGCGAGACGGCGCTGGGCGACGGCCAGGAGCCGCAGGCCCTGGCCGGCGAGGGAGAGTGCCTCTTCGACGGCTGCCGGATCCGTATCCGGGCAGCAGGGCAGCACGACTTCCGGCGCGCCCTTGACGACCAGCAAGTTCGAGCCGTCCGCGTCTCTTCCGGTGGCGGCGGCGTATCCCCGGCTCGCCTCGAAGGGCTGGGCCTGTACGGTGGTCCACCCTGTCTCGGGCGGGGCCGCCACCAGGACCGCCTCGTCGGTGGCATGCGCGTGGGCGCCCGGCTGCTCGGCGACACGGGGGCAGGCCCGGGCGGCAATGCGGAGGATCTGTTTCGTCTCTGGGGTGTTGGCCGGCTGCTCGGCGCCTGTGCCGGTGATCAGGCGGACGACCCGCAACCGGTTCTCGGTGAGGGTCCCGGTCTTGTCGAAGCACATGGTGTCCACGCGTCCGAGTGCCTCCAGGCTGCGTGGTGTGCGTACCAGGACGCCGAGCTTGCTCAGCCGCCGTGCCGCGGCCATCTGCGCCACGGTCGCGACCAGAGGCATGCCCTCGGGCACGGCGGCCACTGCGACTGCCAGTCCACCCTGGAGGGCTGTGCGCACCGGGCGGCCGCGCAGCAGGGACAGGCCGGCCACCGCGGCGCCGCCTGCGAGGGTGAGGGGAAGCACCCGGCGGGTCAGCCGGTGCAGTCGTGCCTGAACCCCCGCCGAGGTGGGGACCCGGGCGGCGAGGGACGCCGCGCGGCCGGCTTCGGTCTGGTCGCCCGTGGCCACCACCACCGCCCGGGCATGGCCGGCCACCACCGTGGTACCTTCGAACACCATGCATCTGCGGTCGGCGACGGGCGCCTGTGGTACGGCGGCCACTTGTTTGCGGGTGGGCAGTGACTCGCCCGTCAGCGAGGACTCGTCCACCTCGAAGCCACTGACCTCCAGCAGCCGCGCGTCGGCCGGCACCACATCGTTGGTGCGCAGCTCGATCACGTCGCCGGGCGCCAGTCGCGCGGCCTCGACGACGGATGCTTCCTCTGCTGACGGGTGAGCGAGTCGCCGGGCGTTTTGCCGCTGCCCGGTCACCAGTGCGGACAGTGCACGCTCCGCGCGCAATCGCTGGACGCCGCCGACCAAGGCGTTCACCGCCACGGCGGCGATGACCAGGAACGCGTCCACCGCGGAGCCCAGCAGTGCCTGCGCGGTGGCACCGACCACCAGGACCGGGGTGAACGGGTCGTCCAGTTCGGCCCACACGGCGCCGGCCAGACGTGCGCTCACCCGTGCAGGCGCGAAGGCCGGGTGCGTGGCAGCGGCGCCCGCGAGGTCACCGGCCCGGGTCCGTACCACCGTCACGGCGGTGGGCGCGGCACGCGATGCCTTCGCCAGCCGAGCCATGACCTGCTCGGGCTGCAGCGCGTGCCAGGGCACTCGCGGCGTGGGGTGGGGGCTCGTACCGGCGGCTACACCGAGTGCGGCGCACCAGCCCATCACCAGGGCCGCGGCAGCGGCGATATTGACGGGACTGAGCCGCACTTCGAGGGGGAAGGGAACCCGCTGCGACCGAGCCCCCTGCGTGAGTACCAGAAGCTCGGAGAGCGTGGCGCCCGCCTCGGCGCAGAACTTGGCACGCCGGCTGACCGCCCGCGCTGCGGGTACGGCTGACAGCAGCCGCCATACACCCTCGAGTCCGCGCAGAGGCAGAAGGTCGGCGCCCCAGACGACAGCGCTGCGCTCGTCGGTGACGGCGACGGCGATGTCACTGCGGAGCAGTCCAGCGAGTACGTCGTGGGCGGCGGCAGTCAGCTCCCGTTCGGCTGCCGCCCGGTCGTGCGGGACGCGCGCCACCGTGAGAACCGTTCGGCCCTCGTTCTGCAGGGCAGCCACCACCTCGGCCAACGGGATCTCGGCAGAGGCGAGTTGGTCGGCCAGGGTCCCGAACTCGCCCAGCGAGCAGTCGTCCACCACCACGACGTGCAGACCGGCTCGGCGCGCTGCGTCCAGCGCGGCTTCGGCCATGGGGTCGACCTCCCAGCCGACCAGAACGGTGCCGACGTCCCTGCCGCGCACCGACGCGACCATCAGTCCCGCGTCCAGCGCCGTCTCATCAGGCACCGGACGAAGACCGATGCACGGTACCTCGGACGGCGTTGTCGCGTCCTCGGGCCCGCTCACGGCCGCGGTGGCTTCCTGCCACAACCGGTGGTGATCCCAGCCGGCCATGCTGGGGTGGACCTCGAGCACGGTGCGCCGAGTGCTGCGCAGTGCTGCGGGATGCAGGACCACGGTGTCCACGAGCTCCAGTTGGCGCAGCCGCTCGGGGTCGCGGACCAGCACGTCCTCGCGTGCCAGGGCACTGCCGAGAGCCGCGGTGAAGGCCGCCGGTCCGTAACGTGCGGCCTTGGGGGAACCGGCCATTACGGTCTCGGCCGCCTCGTCGATGCTGCGGGTGAACAGGAGCTTGGTGGCGGCGCCGCCCAGCATCCCGTTGACCGCAGCAGCGGCATATTCCTCACCCGGGCTCGGACGCAGCGGCGGACGTACGACGTCGGTGTTGGCCACAGTCAGCCGATCCGGCGCGCACAGCGTGTCGTGTACGGCGTCGAACGTCGCGAGCTGAGCCAGGGATTCCACCAACTGGGCACTCCGCAGTGCCGCGTCGAGCAGCAGCGGACTCGGCGACTGCCCGATCCCGCAGACGGCCGCATGGGCCGCGGCCAGCACCAGATCGGATGCGTCCGGGCCCAGTGCACGACTCAGCACCGCGCGTACCCGCGAGTCCTCACGCATCACGACGACCGCGGCCACCATGGCCTCCGGGGCGCGCCTCAGAAAGGCTGCCCGTCCCGCGAGTGCTACGCCGATGCCCGCCACGTCGCACGCCAGAGCGACCGCGTTGGCGCGCACGCTCCCAGCGGCACCCGGGTGCACGTGTTCCAGCATCTGATCGCCGACGTGCACAAGCCCTTGTTCGGCGGCCAGTTCGGACACCGTGTCCGCCACCTGCTCGCTGACCGCGTCCTCGGTCGTCTGCACGACCAGCCGCCCCAGGCCGCCGTCCCAGTAGGCGATCAGCACGTCAGGGTGCTCGGCCAGCTCGACGGCCACTTTTCTGGCAGTGGCCTCGAGTCGTTCCACGGTTCGAACGGTCGCGTCCGGGTGGTGCTGCAGTGCGAGGTGCATCCGTGAACCGGCGCGCCAGTATCCGACCTGAGGAGTGATCGCGTTGCGGGCGGCCCTGCCGACCCGCAGCGCGGTCGCCGACACCGCCGTCGCCCCGTCCACCGCGCCGCGCGCACCGGCATTCACGAGCTCAGCGGCCATCCGCGCCGCACCTGCGGTCGGCGTGGCGATCCGACGGGTGGCCTGGACCGGCACAGCCAAGGCGGTCTGGAGGGCCACGGCGGGCAGCCCGGTCAGCAAGCGGAGCAGCATGTCTCACCTTCGCGGGCTTGCCGCACGGGGCCGGGAGCAGAACGGTCCGTGACAGACGCCGGGCGCGGAACGGTCGTAACAGCGGATGGGAGGCGGCCTCAGGACTTCTTCCGCCCACCGGCCTTGGCGCGCGAGGTGCCCGAGGCGCTCGTGGCGGCGCGCTTGGACGAGCGGGCCTTCGCCGTCCCGGAGGCGGTCGACGCCTTGGCCGGGCGGGTCTTCGCCGTACCCGACGCGGTCGATGCTTTGGCCGGGCGGGTCTTGGCCTTTCCGGAAGTGGCCGATGCCTTTTTGGCCGGGCGGGTCTTCGCCGCTCTCGTGGTGGTCTGCGCCTTGGCCGACCGGGCGGCCTGCTTCACCTGCGAACCTTCCGCCCGGGCCTCGCCGGCGGCCTGGGCCTCCGCGGTTTCCGTCGGACGCGGCTGCGTGAGCCACACCACCGCGGCGCCCGTCACGGCCACCGGCCACTCGACCACACCGGCTACACCGAGCAGCCCGGCACCGGTATATGCCGCGACACGCCGAGCATGCGGCGAGACGATCCCGACGGAGTCCAGAACACCGTCGACGATCCCCTTGACCCGGTCCGCCCCGGGGACCCTGTCCATTGCTGTCATCACCCGCTGCATGGGGTGCGCCAGTGCCACCTGGACGGGATGCTGCACCTTCGTGTCCCCTGAGCCAGACACATGGGATCTGTCAGTCATGGTCGCTCTCTCTCCGTCGGGCAGGTGAGACGGACGGCCCGCGGCCGTGACGTCTCTCACCTTTCAGCAACCTTGACAAGATCACGCAAATACGGCAAGCCTGGACATATCCACTTACCGCCAAGTGAGGTAACAGGCGGTGGACGCCTCAACACCAAGGGCCCGGCCCTTCCCGGCTGCGACAAGCCCGGGAAGACCAGCCGCCCGGTCCCGCCGCCGCGCCGCCACGGATCGCCGACCGACACCCGCGCGTGTCCTGGCCGCGAGGAGTTGAGGACATGAGCGCCCGCCCGGCCCAGAGCCGCCCTGCGCCCGTCGACTGACCCGCGTCACACTGCGCTCCGCCTGATCGACCGAGCTGTTCGGCATGTGCAGTGGCAGCCCAACGTGTTCCGCAGGTGCCAGACCGCCTACCTCCAGTGGAGGCCCATTTCATGCGCATCGAACTGACCTGGCCGCGCTCCGGTGCGGACGACCGGACCCTGACCCTCGCGCTCCCCCACCTTCCCGCCACCAGTCTGCTCCGCCCAGCTCTGCGGTACACGAGCCGGCTGTGCACTCCTGCTGCTCTCCGGCGCGCCGCTGCCTGCGCGGAGCCCCTCATCGGGGCCGCAGCCCAGGCCGCCGGCGCGGACGCACTGACCCGGGCCGCCCTGCCGTACGCCATCCGGATCACCCGGCAAGCACTCCACAGCGGCACACCCGCCGCCATCCCGAGCCAGACAGCGCGAGCCATCCCCTCCGGATCACACTCGCCGACTCCCCCACCGCCTGCGGGCTGAACGACGGACCAGGAATTCAGCCCCCGGCGCAAGGGCGCGATCGTCAACGCACCCTGGCCTCATGTGGAGCCTCCTCGTTCAACTGCAGGTGACGACCTTGGCGAAACCGCCGGACGGACGCGGTCGCCGGTATGCGGGGTGAGCAGTCTCCGTATCGGGAACCCCGCTGCCCGAACCGGGCTGACACCCACGACGGAACGCCGACCGAACGAATGTTCCATGAATGAGTGACGCGGGTGAACCTGTCACTCGCGCGGAGGGGTCGGACTGCCGCAGCCTCCTCGTCGATGTTCCCTGGTATCAGGCATCACGGGAGGACTCAACATGACGCCCATCAGCGGCGGTGCACGACAGCGGACGGTACGCCGCGCCGTGTGTACAGCCCTGCTGATCGCGTTGATGACGTTGATGCACGGAGTGTTCACCCCAGCCCCCGCACCTGTCTCCAAGATCGGCCTCGATCACAGCAGCCGTACGCTTCACGAAAGTCAGACGGTCAGCGCCGCTGTCATCGACTCAGCGTCATCAGAGCTGTCCTGCCCCCCGGCTCCCAGCCGTCACAGCGACGACCACAGGTGGCGGTCCGGAACAACCTCGTTCGGCAAGCCGCGCCACACCCCATCTGCAGCTACTGCGGTGGCGACCGACCCCACGTTCGGCGCAGAGCCCACAGCAACTGGGCGCCGTGCCTGCGCACCGGCGCCTGTGGGCAGAGCCGGCTCGGCTGATTCTCCAACAGGTCTCGTGCTGCGCTGCTGATCGGCTCCGGCCGCACATCTCTCGTACACGTCGTGCTCTGCCGCGAGAGGCACGCGAGGTGCGGCCTGCCGTCGTCAACACCTACGTCACGTGACCTCGCAGGAGAACCCGTCATGCCCGCAGATGTCTTCGCGGCCGTGTGCGCACTGGTGCGCGCCGAAGCGGCTCGCCGGCCCGCCCAGCCCTCCGCGGCGCCGTTGTCGCCGGACAGTTCACATGCACTCGCGGCCTCGGAACGAGAACAGAGTTCCTGTGCCCCGAGCCCGACCACTCCACAGCCGAATCCCGCGTCCGCTCCGCCTCGGAACGGCCTGCTGTCCGACCTGCAGCGTCGGCTCCTGGCATTGCTCCACTGACGCCAGGTCGGTCAACCCGAGCGCAACCCTGTGGACCCGATCGTCATCCGTACTTCGCATGACCGTGCAGGAGAGACAAGCTGACATGCAGTCATTCAACAACCGTGCCCGCAGCTGCCACCGGAGTGCCGCCGCCCCAAGCCCCATCCCTCACAGATGCGAGGCGATCCACGTCGGCTCCGAGCTCGCCCACCGGCGGGCCACTGGCACCATCCGCGCCCTGTGAAGGGCACCATCCACGACCCCAGCGGCCGACGCCGGCGGGGGAAGGCCCTCTGGCGCGGCAAAGAGGGTGTGTGCGGGGCAAGGGGTAGAGACGACTTCGCCGCATCTCTGGTGGTGTTCCTGGTCGCGCTCCCGCTGTGCGTGGGGGTGGCTGTCGCCTCCGGTGTTCCGGCCGAGCTGGGTCTGGTCACGGGAATCGTGGGAGGGCTGGTGACCGGATTGCTGCCGGGGAGCAGTCTCCAGGTCAGCGGCCCGGCGGCCGGCCTGACGGTGCTGGTCTACGAAGCCGTGACGGCTCACGGCCTCGCCGGCCTCGGTGTTCTCGTCCTCGCCGCCGGCCTGCTTCAGCTCCTCATGGGCGTACTCAGACTGGGCCGCTGGTTCCGGGCCATCTCTGTGGCCGTCGTCCAAGGCATGCTCGCCGGCATCGGACTCCTGCTTATCGCCGGCCAGTTGTACGTCATGGCCGATCGCGAGGCGCCTGATACCGGACCTTCCAAGATCGTCGGTATGCCAGGCCTGCTGGCCGATGTGTTCGGTTCCGCCCAGTCGATGGTGGCTCTCGGGCTGGGCCTCGGGACGATCGCTGTCCTGGTCGGGTGGAAGCACCTCCCTCCATCGATGCGGCTCGTGCCCGCTCCGCTGGTCGCTGTCGCTGTCGCCTCCGGTATCGCCGCGATCTGCGACACGCCTGTCGCGAAGGTCGAGGTACAGGGGCTGCTGGACGCCGTTCAGCCACCGAGCGCGGACGCATTCGGGCTGTTGACTCAGCTCGGCGTCCTCGGAACGGTGCTCGCGTTCGCCCTGATCGCATCGGCTGAAAGCCTGTTCAGCGCGGCGGCGGTGGACCGCCTCCACGCGGGACCACGCACGGATTACGACAAGGAACTCATTGCCCAGGGCGCCGGCAACGCGGTATGCGGCGCGCTCGGCTCGCTGCCCCTGACCGCGGTCATTGTCCGCAGCGCGGCCAATGTCCAGGCGGGCGCACGGAGCAAGGCGTCCAGAGTGCTGCACGGGGGATGGCTGTTGTTGTTCGCCGCGCTGCTGCCGTCGGCACTCGGTGTGATTCCGCTGTCCTGCCTCGCGGGCATCCTCGTCTACTCCGGCGCGAAGCTCGTCCCTGTCAAGGAGCTGATTGTGCTGTGGCGTGCGCACCGGGGTGAGGCAGTGATCGTGGTCGCCACGGCTGGGATGATCGTCGTGGCGAACATGTTCGAAGGCGTGCTGATCGGTGTTGCGCTCTCCGTGGCGAAGTCGGCGTGGGACACCTCTCACCTTCAGGTCGATGTCGCCGACGGAGGAGTCGGCGTGATCCGCGCGCGGCTGACGGGCAATGCGACGTTCCTCCGACTGCCGGCGATACTCGACGCCCTGGAGGCGCTGCCGAAGGACCGCCCGATCGAGCTCGACCTGTCGGGCCTGCGGCATCTGGACCATGCGTGCCTCACTGCCCTGACCACCTGGGCGGACAGACACAACACCCCGGGCACCGCCCCGGTCAGATTGGTCCCCGCGGAACCCTGACCCACACGACGGATGACGGCGGCTCGGGCCGTGCGCCGGTGCAGGCCTCTACTGGTCGGCGCCGCAGCCGGCCCCTGCCCCACCGTACGGACGTCGGGGCGCCGCCACCGGACGGTACGCACGCAAGCGACGGGTGTCCCCCGAGACGTCAGGGGGACACCCGTCTTGCACACAACGTGTCAGTGGTCGTCCCAGTGCCCGTCATGACCGACGTGCCGGTGACCGTCGTGCACGTAGTCCACGTGGTCCCCGTGCGGCACCGCGACATGCCCGCACCCGTCGCCATGCTGGTGCGCGTGGTCGCCGTGAGCGGTGTGCGCGCCCGGTTCACACTCGTCCACATGACCGTCGTGAACACGATGGAGGTGACCGTCGTGCACGTAGTCCACGTGGTCCTCGTGCGGGATGGCCACGTGGCCGCAGCCCTTGCCGTGCTGATGCATGTGGTCGGGATGGGAGGCATGTGCTGTGGTCATGACGTTCTCCGGTCGTTCCTCGGAAGCCGCCTGCGCGCATTCGGCTTGCGCCACTGGCTCGAACTCTCCCTCCAACGAGCACCGGTGCAGCTTGTCACCGTGGCGCGTCCGGTCGGGTGCGAAACGCGTCCGATGGGGTGACCGGGGCCTCGCAGAGCACGTCAGGGCTTCACCGGCACCCGTCTTCGTCGGCTCCGCAACGAGGCTTCCGGCCTTCGGGCCCGGCATGGCTTCCCCCTTTGTCAGCAATGATCCGAGGGGTGGTGTCACCGGGCCGGAAGGCACTGCCCCGCGATGGACGCGTTCATCACCGGGGGCGGGCCTGTGAGGGCTCGTGAGGTCGATGATCACGACCCCGATGCGGCCAGTCTCGTCGAGGCACGCAACGCCCAGGAAGGCTTCCGCAGGAAGACGTTGAAGGCCACTGTGAACAATGCAACGATTCCGCAGAGCCGGTCGGCACGGAAGGATTCAGTCGCGATGCATGATCGTAAGCGTCTCCCGGCCTCAGCGGCTTTCGACGCGCTGGGAGCCGAGTACGAGCGGGCTTTTGCCGAGTCGGCAGCCCACCATGCTTCGCTGCAGCGCCTGTTGGAACTGCTCGCGCCGCACAGCCGGGTATTGGACGTCGGCAGCGGGACAGGACGGCCGACCGCGCACATCCTGGCCGAGGCCGGCCACGAGGTGCTGGGTGTCGATGTCTCGCCCGTCATGGTGGAACTCGCGCGACGACAGGTGCCCGACGCCTCGTTCGAGTGTGCCGACATCCGCCATGTCACTCTGGAGAACGGCAGTTTCGACGCGGCGTGTGTCTACTTCTCCCTCTTGCAGATGTCACGCAACGACCAGTCCGAGCTCGTCCGGCGGCTCGGGCAGGTGGTGACCCGCGGCGGCCTACTGATGATTGCGACCGTACCGCTGGACGTGGAGGGCGTCGACGTCGAGTTCATGGGCCAGGACGTACGGGTGACCAGCTTCGCTGCTGCAGCGTTCACCGAGTTGGTGATCGAAGCGGGATTCTCACTCCTGTGGGAGGAGAACACCCTGTTCACCCCGTCGTACCCCGGCGGCGTGCCCGAGCCTCAACTGTTCCTGCTCGGCCGACGGACCTGACAGCCCGTCCCAGCGGCGACTCGCCGCCACACCCCCTCTCGCACCCCTGTGCGGAGCTCCGCGGAGCTGTCTCATGCGCTGCTTTCCGGCCGAAGCGTGAACTTTCGCGTAAGAACCACCTCAGAAAAGCAGCAGGTCAGACGGTAGTTCGCAGTTGTACCACAGGATTTCGTCCACATGCTGGACACCTCGCACGGATCCCGCGCACCGCTTCCGAGCTGGCCGAACGACCATTCGGTTGATGCGCCGCCGGCGAGCCGGGCCGGAAAGAGCTGATCGATGTGCACTCACTGTCTGCATGCACGAGACTCCCGAACGCAATCGCACCCCCAAGCGAAGGAGATTCACAAGTGCGCTACAACATTGGCAAATTGAGCATAATCGCTACGGCATCTGCACTGATCATGACGGGCATGGGCGCCGTGGGTGTCGCGCAGGCCCAGCCCGTGCAGTCGACCAGCCTCTACGCCCCGTCAGCCCTCGTGCTGTCGGTCGGCAAGAGCAACGGCGCCGCTGTCACCGTCCAGCGGGCCGTCACCCTCAGCTGCGCCCCTCGCCCCAGCGGCACTCACCCCTCGCCCACTGCGGCGTGTGCGGATCTGCTCGCGGTCGACGGGGAGTTCACCCAGCTGACCACGCCGCCTCAGCGAAGCTGCACGCGTGAGTGGGATCCCGTCGTCATCAACGCGAACGGTGTGTGGCAGGGCCGGAGCGTCTCCTGGTCGGCCACCTTCAGCAACGCCTGCGAGATGCAGGCGAGCCTGACCGAGGGATCGGTCTTCGGCTTCTGATCGACCCTCGGCGCATGCAATCGCACCCGATGCCCCGGCCCGACGGAGGTGTGCCGACCGGCGCACGTGATCGGGGCGAGCGCATCCGTAGTTGAGCGACGCGGGGCCCCCGCCGGCGGGAAGCGTCCCTGTCCATTCCGTCGTGACGACGAGTGCGTCGTCACGACGGCAACTGCGGTCGGGGCATGTGCCGGCAGTCGCCGAACCTCACCCGCGAGCCGCCCCACGGGCGAAGACCGATCACGGCGGTGCCGCTGCCAGCTCCACCGTCGTCGTGACGCGTACGAGAGCCGGGCGGCGGGGCGCGGAACCGAACCCGAATTCCACGGGTGGATCGAGCGGTGCCAGCGCCCCGAGTCCAGCTCCGCCGAGCACGGCGTCCGCAGCGAGAATGGGCCACAGGTCGTGGGCTCCGTACCACTCCCGACGCCCCCGGGCGGCAGTGCCCAGGGTGCGCACGCCAGGCATCAGCCGCGCGGGGATGTTGCACAGTGCCGCCCAGCGCCGGCTCCTGACCAGCGGGGTGGGCACGGCGCGCAGCAGCCACCCCAGCGGGGTCCGGGAGCCGGTACTCAAGTGCAGACTCAGCGGGCCGGCCTGAATGCTCCACTCGGATCCGCCCCGCCGGACCGTGACGGGAACGACCTCGACGCACTCGAAGCGGTAGGTGGTGGCGACGAAGTCAGCGACGGCAGCGGACGGTGCCAGCAGCAACCGCTCGCCGTTTGGGTGCTGGATCATCACATCACTGAACGACCCGAAGGGTGAACGGGTCCAGTGCCCCACCACCAGCCGAGTTCCGGAGGTCGTCCCCACGCCGGCGATCCAGCCGTCGAATCGCAACCGCTCACCTTTCACACCGCACAGCTTCTCCCACCATCGAGGGAATGCGGCCGATGTCGGCGGCGAGGGCGAAACGTGTACCTTCCCCCGGTCTACCGGGTCGCGCGGATCACGGGGAATCGCTCGCCGACGGCACTTCCGTCCCGGGACGACGAAGAACGCTGGTGATGTAGTCCGCCACGGCCGCCTCCAGTCCGATGTCCTGCTGTGCGCGCTCGGACATGTACCACCGGTGTTCCAAGAGCTCGTGGTAGAGCTCGGCCGGGTCCGTGGTACTCCGGAGTTCCTGCGGAACGGCACGTACCGTGGGCCTGAACACCTCGCGGACCCAGCGGTGGGCAAGCACCTCCGCCCGGGCGCCGAGCGGGTCGCCGGGCGCGTAGTCCTCCTGTGTCGCCATCCAGCTCTCAAGGTCGTTGAGGAGTCGTCGGGCCTGGTTCTCCTCGGCGTCGAGCCCGGTGAGGCGCAGCAGCTGGCGTTGGTGATGGCCTGCGTCGACAACCTTGGGGACGAACGTGATCGTGTCGCCGTTCGGGGAGTTGGCGATCTGCATCTCGGCGACGTCGAAGCCGAGGTCGTTGAGCCTGCGCACGCGACGTTCGATGTAGTGGTACTTGCCGGCCGGATAGACCGAGGTACGAGTCAGCTCACTCCACAGCTCCTCGTAACGCTGGCAGATCTCAGCGCCGAAAGCGATCGGATCCACCGAGGGGTGGAGAGCACCTGAGGCCTCCAGGTCCAGCATCTCCCCGCTGATGTTCACCCGGGCCAGATCGATGTCGTATTCACGCTGTCCTGTGCTGAGTTGGTTGTGCACCTCGCCGGTCTCCGCATCTACAAGGTAGGCGGCATAGGCGCCGGCGTCCCGGCGGAAGAGTGTGTTGGACAGGGAGCAGTCGCCCCAGGCGAAACCCGCCAGGTGCAGCCGGACCAGCAGTGCGGCGAGTGCGTCCATGAGCCGGTGCACCGTGGTCGGGCGCATCGTCGTCTCGAACATCGAGCGGTAGGGCAGGGACCCGTTGAGATGACGAGTGATGAGCACCGGCTCCAGCGGTCCCCCGTCGGTGCCGGTGCGCCCGGTAACCACCGCGAGTGGGTCCACCGCGGGTATCCCGAGCCGGGCCAGGGTGCGCAACAGCTCGTACTCGCGTACCGCCGGCCGTTCGGCGAGCTCCTTGACGGCCACCACGTCGGACCCCGCTCGTGCATAGCGCACGACGTGGCGGGAGATGCCGCGCGGCAGCGTCACCAGGTGCTTCTCCGGCCACTCCTCGAGCGGCAGGTGCCAGGGCAGCTCGAGAAGCAACGCGGGGTGTTCGGGATTGGTGGCGCTGAACTGCAAAGCCATCGGTCGCCTCGCTCGTACTTTCGGTGACGGGACCACCAGTGTGACGTAGCGAGTCGCGCACCCCGTGGCCCCGGGGAGGGAAGCCCGTGCTTCCTGGCCGGCAGGTCCCTGCCGGGCGAGCGGCGGAGGCGCCGCCCGCGCCGGCACCGGTCGCCCCGGCCCTCATGGGTACCCTGGAGCCGTTGCGTCCGGGGCGATCGTGCGCACCGGCCAGCGGCTGCGCACACGCAGCTCGATGATGCAGTGGATCAGGTGCTGCTGTCGGGAGACGCCGTCCTCGGCAACGATATGCACGGTGGGGCGCTGCCGGCAGCGAGTCACCGACCTGAGCCGGACTTCGGGCGTCACCGGGGCGTTGCGGTGGGTCACCGGGCTTCCCTCGCGTCTGCGTGCACGGCTCGCCTTCGGGAGGCGAAGATGACGACGGCCGCCGTCGCGGCCAGTACGGCGCTGACCCACGCGACGTCTCGGTAGTCGTGCGTTGCTGCGGTCGCGATGCCGGCGAGCAGTGGTCCGAGGAACGCACCGGCGTTCAGTGCGACCGTGGCGAACGACCCGCTCAGTGACGGGGCGCGGGACGCGACGAACATGACGCGGTTGACGAGCGTCGATCCGATGCCGAACGACAGCCCGCCCTGGATGATCGTCACGATGAACAACGGGGCTGACCGGGTGCTGGTCGCGGCCAGCACCGCCCATCCGGCAGGCAGGGCGCACAGGGCGAGGATCAGTCCGCGCCGAAGCTGTCCATCGCCGATACGATCGGCTGTGATGACCCCGACGAACGCGCCCGTACCGAACGCCGCGAGCAGCCCGGGAGTCGCGCCGTCAGGCAGGTGAGCGACGTCTGTTGCGATGACGGCGAGGTAGGCGAATGTCGCGAAGGTTGCCCCGTTGACCAGAGCTGCGAGAGTCAGTGCCAGCTGCACGGGTCGCGACGTCAGTTCCCGCGCTTCCTGCCTGATCGAGACGTCGTGGTGACGGGCCGCGGAGCCGGGTGCCGACCGGAACACGAGCGCCAGTGCGGGTAGGCACAGGGCGGCGACCGCCCAGAACGCTGATCGCCAGCCGGACCGATCGCCGAGCATCGCGCCCGCGGGCACACCGGCAACGCACGACAGCGTCACCCCGGACAGCAGGATTGCGGTAGCTCTGGCTTGCTTCGCCGGAGCTGCCAGGGTGGTCGCGACGGACATCGCGACCGCGAGGAAACCGGCATTGACGATGGCGGCGACGATGCGTGTTCCGAACAGCACTGGGAAGCTCGTCGTGATCGCGCCGATCACGTGCACAACGATGAACGCAGCCAGGAAGCCCGCCAGCGCTCGACGCCGTGGCCATCGGGCGCTCAGTGCTGCCATGGCCGGCGCACCCACGATCATCCCGATGGCGTACGCGGAGGTCAGGCTCGCGGCGGCCGCCACCGACACGGACATGTCGTGGGCGATGCCCGGTACGAGCCCGGCCAACATGAATTCGGAGGTTCCTTGCGCGAAAACGGCAAGGCTGAGGACGTAGACGAACAGTGGCAAGAGGTCGACTCCAGCGTTGAGCTACGCGGGCAGAGGCATCCGCGCGCCGGGCATCGACCTACGTCAACCGCGAACTGAGGGCGAGAGTCGAAACTGGACCAGACACACGGAACGAATGTCCGGTCGCTGGAAGCGAGATCGACCGAGAACCGATCGGTTACCGGTCAGAGAACAACTCGCCGCCGAGCGACCGGCGGCTCCGTTCTGTCTGACTCAGGGCTCATCACCCGGGGCACAGTACCCACGGCCCCTTTGACCTTCAACCGGATTACGACACGTGGGCTGGTTGAGCTGCACGGCGGTTCGTTCAACGGCTTGTCGGAATGACCCGCGTGAGTCGGTTCCGGTGCACGTGCGGGGACTGATCGCTCCGCGGAGCGGAAGAACGGTCGGACGCCGGCCGAAGGACGGGTGGGTCTGGGTACGAGGTTCGTTCCGGCCCACTGTCAGTGGGTGGGTCTACCGTGCGTGGACAGAGGAACCCAGCGTGAGTAAGGGGAGACCATGACCACACTCGAGAATCGGCCGAACACCGCACTCGTCGTCGTCGACGTGCAGAACGGCGTCGTCGAGGGGGCTCACGAGCGCGACGCGGTCGTCGCGAACGTCGGCCACCTCATTGAGAAGGCACGGCGGGAAGGGACACCCGTTGTCTGGGTCCAGCACTCCGACGAGCAGCTTGTGAGGGGGAGCGACGACTGGCGGATCGTCCCCGAGCTGACTCCGGGCGACGCCGAGCCGCTCGTCGAGAAGAACTACGGCGACTCCTTCGAGGACACCACCCTCGAGACCGTCCTGTCGCGCCTCGGGGCCGGGCGCCTCGTCGTCGTCGGTGCGCAGACCGACGCGTGCATTCGCTCGACGCTCCACGGCGCATTCGTCAGGGGGTACGACGTCACCCTGGTCAGCGACGCCCACACGACGGAGAACCAGACGGCATGGGGAGCACCGCCGCCGGACCAGGTCATCGCGCACACGAACCTGTACTGGACCTACCAGGCGGCGCCGGGGCGGACTGCCGGGACGGTCGAGACCAAGAATGTCGAACTCGGCGGCACGTCCTGACACGTGTGCACCAAAGGCCGGGACGCCTCGGTCGGCTGCCACTCCCACGGGTACTGGCCCGAGAACTTGGCGAACGGCCCCATCAGCGCACGAAGTTGTAGACCCGGATCGCCGGCAGGACGGCATCCGCGGTCGGTCGGCTCGGCCGTCGGACCGACGGCTGGTCGGCGCTCCGGTCGGCCGGCCTCGTGCTGAGGCGTCGATGTTGTCCGACTGAGCGCGCTGCTGCGGGCGTGGCGGGCCGGGTCATAGGCCCACGATGACCAGGGCGGTGTCGTCGGTGGCACCGCCGGGCGGAAGGAGGTCGGCGAGCAGGGCGTCGGCGAGGTTTTCGAGGTCGACTGCATGGTGACGCAACGGATCGGGGCGTCAGTCGTTCCGGTCCTGCGGGCCCGGCCCAACTGCCTGGCGGCGACGCCGCACGTGCCACGCGATGAGTCCGCCCACCACAAGAACCGCGACAGCAAGTGCGACGACGCGCCCGGCGACCGCCTCGACTCGCTGGTAGGCGGAGCCTGCGAAGTAGCCGAGCAGGGTGAAGCCGACTCCCCAGACCAGGCCGCCGAGGGAGTTGAAGAGCAGGAAGCGGCGGTAGTGGATGCGGGAGATGCCGGCGAGCGCGGGCATCATGGCGCGGAAGAAGGCGATGAAGCGGCCCAGGAAGACTGCTTCTGGGCCCCGGCGACGAATGAAGTCCTGTGCCTTCTCGATGCGTTGCTCGTGGTGGCGCAGCGCTCGTGTCGTCAAGATCCTTGGGTCGAAGTGGTGGCCGATCATGTAGCCCACGGTGTCTCCGGCGACGGCGGCAAGTACGACCGTCAGCGCGAGCCAATAGACCGAGATCTGTCCCGGGTTGGCGAGTACGCCACCCAGGACGACGGCTGTCTCACCGGGCAGGACGAAGCCGAAGAACAGCGCGTCTTCCGCGAACACGAGGGCGCCGACGACCGCGTAGACCAGTGGGCCGGACAGGCCGCCGAGCCAGTTGGTGATCGCGTTCATGTGCGGTGTCCTCCGGGTCGTGGCCCCCCGTGGTCCAGTTTCAGGAACTGGGGGCGGTACGTGTGTGGGGCGGCGGTGTCCGGCGTGGCGCTCGGGCGCGCGCCCCACACGCTTCGGCCGACGGTCACGCGTGGAGCGCTCCGGTCCCGAGCAGCGCGAGGAGCAGAACGCCGACGATGATGCGGTAGACAACGAAGGCGTTGAAGGAGTGTCGGGCGACGAATTTGAGGAGCCAGGAGATGGAGGCGTAGGCGACGGCGAAGGAGACGGCCGTCCCGACGACGAGGGGTGCGGCGCCCACTCCGGCGCCGACTGCGTCCTTGAGTTCGTACAGGCCCGCGCCCGTCAGGGCGGGGATGCCAAGGAAGAAGGAGAGTCGCGTCGCGGCGACCCGGTCCAGGTCGAGGATCAGCGCGGTGGACATGGTTGCCCCCGAGCGGGAGAAGCCGGGGAAGAGCAGCGCCAGGATCTGCGAACTGCCCACCAGCATGGCGTCCTTGAACGTGGTGTCGTCCTCACCGCGCTTGTGGCGTCCCATCTGGTCGGCCGCCCACATCACCCCGCTGCCGACGATCAGCGATCCCGCCACGACCCACAGGGACGCGAGTGGCCCCTCCACCAGCGGTTTCGCCGCGAGTCCGACGATCACGATCGGGATGGTGGCGTAGATGACCCACCACGCGAATTTGTAGTCGTGGTGGTACCGCTCACGCTTGTCGGTCAGCCCTCGGCCCCATGCGCTCACGATGCGCACGATGTCTTTGAAGAAGTAGACGAGTACTGCGGCGATGGCGCCGACCTGGATGACGGCGGTGAAGCCGACGACGGAGGTGTCGTCGACGGGGATGCCCATCAGCCCTTCAGTGATCTTGAGGTGGCCGGTGGAGGAGACCGGGAGGAATTCGGTGATTCCTTCCACGACTCCGAGTACGGCGGCCTGGCCGATGCCTATGACGCTCATGGGTTCCGTCTCTGGGTGCGGCGGATGGGGCGGGGGTGTTGCTCAGGGGTGGCGGGGTTGGCGCAGGCGGCGCATGGACCGGCCGATGCGTGCGCGCCACCTGCCGCGTCCGCGCTGCCAGGCGCGGGAGCGGCGGGTCGCGCCGAGCTCGGTGAACAGTGCGTCGTAGGTCGCGGCGATGGGCGCGGGGTCGAAGCGCTTGGAGGCTCTCCGAGCGGCGTCTCCCATGCGGCGGCGGGCGCCTTCGTCGTCGATGAGGTCGAGCAGCGCCGCGGCGAGCGCCGGGGCGTCGCCGACCGGGACCAGGAGGCCATCGACGCCGTCGTGGATGATTTCGGCGGGGCCGAGCGGGCAGTTGGTGCTGACCACGGGGACTCCGCAGCGCATTGCCTCGACCAGGGTCATGCCGAAAGACTCGGCGTCGGAGGCGCTCGCCACGATGGATGCCTGGGCGAACTCGGCCTCGATGTGTGCGGTCGCGCCCATCAGGCTTGCCCGCCCGGCCAGGCCGCGGTCGTCGATGAGGTCCTGAAGCCGGTCCTTGTCGGTGCCGGTGCCGTAGATGCGCAGGGACCAGTCGGGGCGCTCGGCCGCGACCTTGGCAAAGGCCTCGATGAGCAGGTCGAACCGCTTGGCGCGGACCAGGCGTCCGGCCGCGGCGATGACCTGGGTGCTGCCGCCGGTGGGCGGCACGTGGGGTTGGGGCACGCTGTTGGCAATGTTCTGGATGTGCACGCCGGGCAGGCGCATCCTGGTCCGGTAGGCGGTGGCGTCCGCTTCGGTGGTGGTGATCACGGCGTCCAGGCCGCGATAGTGCCGGGCGAGTTGGCTGCGCAGGCGTGTGCTGTGCGTGTCGTGGGTGAGGTGTTCCTGGGCGATGCGCAGCGCGTGGCGGGGTGCGAAGCGCGCCAGGTAGACATTGATGCCAGGGCGGGTTCCGATGATCACGTCGGCGTCGCAGGTGCGCAGGTACTCCTCAGCCCGCAGGTCGGTGAGGCGGCTGTATTGCTTGTGGCGCTTTTCCGCTGAGGGGAAGGACTCTGCTGGCTGGTGCAGCCGCGGGTCGGCCGTGTCGGCGGCGTCCTTGCGCAGGTCGACGAGCGGCACCAGGGTCATCCGCTCATCGATGGTGAACCGGGGGCTGGTCCGGTGGCGCAGCATCGAGACGATCGTCACCTCATGGCGGTCGGCGAGGGCCGAGGCAAGATTGAGCGTGGTGCGGATGGTGCCGCCGATGCCGTAAACGTTGTGGATCAGGAAAGCGATCTTCACTCGGCAGGGCCCCTTTCGTGGCCTGGACCGTTGCGCTTCGCGTGGGGGCGCATGGCACACTCGGAACACAACAACGTCTACACGGCTGTAGACGCTGAAGTTTTACACGACTGTAGAAGACGATTGAGGGAACGCAAAACCCATGACTGCTGACGCCCGGGGACGGCCTCCCAAGCGGGCCAACGGTGAGCGGGGCGCCGAGGTCCTTGCCGTGCTGCAGCAGGCGGGCGAACCGCTGATCCCCGGTGAAGTCGCCGAGCGCCTTGGTGGCGAGCTGACCTACAGCACGGTGGTGACAATCCTCACGCGCATGTATGCCAAGGAGCTGCTCACCCGCACCTCACGCGGGAGGGCCTTTGCGTATGCACCGGTCACCGACGAGGACGGATTCGCCGCCCGCCGTATGCGCGGTGTTCTCGACGAGCGGCTAGACCGCGAGGCCGTTCTGAGCCGTTTCATCGACGAGCTCTCCAGTACAGACGAGGAACTGCTGCGCCAGCTCCTTGACCCCAACACCGGCCCCGGTCGGTAGGAGCCCGGTCGCGCATGCGTATCGCCGTCTATCTCCCGCTGTTGCTACCCCTGCTCGCCCCGCTCGGCGCTCGGCAGCTCACCCAGCGCTGCGAACCCCGCCTGGCCACCTGGCTGCTGACCGCCGCCTCGGTGGGACTCGGCGCGGCCAGCACACTCTCACTGGCCCTGCTCGCGGCCACCGCAGCGATCCGCATCCCACTGCTTGCCGCCCTCGGTGACTGGTCGGCGAACCGCGCGCAGAGCCAAGACCCCACCGAACTGTCCGTAGCACTGATCGCCGGGCTGCTGCTCGGCGGCGCCGTGCTCGCCGCGGCCCGGATGCTCTGGCGCCGCGCCCGCTCCCTCGCGGCGGCCGCCATCGACGCGGCGTGCATGCCCGCGCGCGACGGCCTGGTCGTGCTCGAGGACGAGGCCCCCGACGCCTTCGCGCTGCCGGGCCTGCCCGGCCGCGTCATCGTCTCCACCGGCATGCTCGACACCCTCGACCAGGCGGAGCACTCCATCCTGCTCGCCCACGAGCGGGCCCACCTAGCTGCGTACCACTACCTATTCGTCGCCCTCGCCCAGCTGGGCGCCACCGCCAACCCACTACTCGGCCCGCTGGCCGCCGCGGTCACCTACACCATCGAGCGCTGGGCCGACGAAAACGCGGCCGACGCCACCGGCGACCGCACCCGCGTCGCCCGCACCGTCGGCAAGGCCGCGCTGGCCGCCCGGCACACCCTCGCCCGCACCCCCGGCGCGGCCCTCGGCATTCTCGGCCGCAACAAGGGACCGCTGGCTGGAGCCGGCCCGGTGCCGCGCCGCGTCGCGGCCCTCCTCGCCCCGCCGCTCACCCTGCACCGCGGACTCACCCTCGCCACCGTCGCGGTCCTCGCCGTCGCCGCATGGTCCAGCGCCGAAGCCGCCCACGACCTCCACCTCCTTCTGCACGCCGCCGGCGCCGCATAGCCACACGGGCATCTAGAAGGACTGGCCCGTCGGCACCGGGCCCCGCACGCGCTAACCAGTCACTCATGATCCGGCCGTCGCCCAGCCAGACCCTGGCCACGGACACCGCGAGCGGCACGCTCGGCTGCCGGAGGGCCGATGCCACACTGTGTACGAGGCCTTCATGGCCTGCCTCTCCTCCCGATGCCACCTGGCGTCATGGACCCCGGTCAGCAGGGGATATCGACGCTGACGGTGGCGCCCTGTCCGGTGTTCTCGGCGCGCGCGGTGCCGCCGTGAGAGGCGGCTACCGCGGCGACGAAGGCGAGACCGAGGCCCGAGCCGGGGCTGGTGCGGCTGGCCTCGGCGCACGCGAAGCGGTCGAAGGCCTTGGGCAGGAAGTCGGCCGGGAAGCCGGGTCCCTCGTCGGTGACGGTCAGGCGCAAGCGCCCGTTGGCAGTTGCGGTGACGTGGATGTCGCCGTGGCTGTGGCGCAGGGCGTTGTCGATGAGGTTGCCGATGGCCGGGTGGATCCAGTTGGCATCCACGTCGACGGTGCCGGGAGCCACGTCGACGCTGATGCTGCGGTGCTCCCGCGCAGCGACTGCGCGGTAGGGATCGACCGCGGAGGCAACCAGCTCGGGCAGGTCGATCGGGGAGCGGGCGAGATGGTCGGTACCGCCGAGCTGCTCCAGGTCCAGCAGGGCGTTGGTCAGGTCGATGAGGCGCTGGACCTCGCTGTCCACCGAGCGGAGGGTTTCGGTGAGTTCGGCGGCAGGGCGCGGCCGGTGCAGGGCGACATCGAGTTCGGCGCGCAGCAGGGACAGCGGGGTGCGCAGTTCGTGGCTGGCGTCCGCGAGGAAGCGGCGCTCGCGTTCTGCAGCGGCTTCGAGGCGCTCGAGCATCTCGTTGAGGGTGTGGCCGAGCCGGGTGAGCTCGTCGTCGCGGTCCTCGGGAACGGGCAGCCGTACTCCGGAGGTGCCGTCGGCCAGGCTCGCGGCGCGGCGGCGGTAGCGCTCCACCGGATCCAGAGCGGCGCGGGCGGTGCGGTAGCCGACGTAGGAGGCGGCGACCAGGGTGAGTCCCATGGCGATGGCGAGCTGGGCGAGCAGTTCACGCAGGGCCTCGTCGCGGTGACCGCGGCGCACGGCCGCGACCGCGATCACGGTGCGGTCGGGCAGTCGGACCCGCTGGGCCTTGAGCCGCAGCGTGTGCGGGTCGAGTGAGGCCAGGCCTCCGATGTCGCGGCGGATGGTTGCACCACCGGCGACCGAGGTGATGTCCGCGCTCCTCAGTAGGTGCTGGGTCCGTACGAGGTCGCTGGCCTCGGTGATCCGTCCCTGGGGGGTGAGGATCTGGTAGGCGCTGCCGTCCGGACCGCTCAGCCGGCGGCCGGCAAGCAGGTCGCCCCGCAGGTCGTGGGAGTAGGTGGCCAGGTCCGCGTCGAGCTGTTCGTCCAGGGCCTGCTGAACCTGCCAGTACACCAGGCCGGCCGCTCCACTCAGGACCAGGGACATGGTGACGGCAACGGCGAGGACCAGGCGCAGCACGATGGGTAGGCGGTGCCAGCGGCCCAGCCCCCGAGGGTGGCCGACGGTCTTGGCCGCCCGCTCCGCCGTCGGTGTCATATCTGTGTCTCCAGGCGGTAGCCCGTGCCGCGCAGGGTGGTGATGCTGTTGCGGCCGAAGGGCTTGTCGATCTTTGCGCGGAGCTTGGAGATGTGGACGTCGACGGAGTTGCTGTTCAGGTCCGCCTCGCCGTCCCACGCCTCCTCAAGCAGGCGTGTCCGGCTGACCACCCACCCGGGGTTCTCCATGAGGATCTTCAGGACGGCGAACTCGCGCCGGGACAGGTCCAGTTCGGCCCCAGCCCGCCAGGCGCGCTGCTCGTCGGGGTCGAGGACCAGGTCGCCGACCTCGAGGCGGGTACTGAGGGCGGGCCGGCGGCGGGCAACCGCGCGCAGCCGGGCGCTGAGCTCCTCCATGGCGAAGGGCTTGACCAGGTAGTCGTCAGCGCCGGCGTCCAGTCCCGCGACACGCTCCTCGACCGCGCTGCGGGCGGTCAGAAGCACAACGGGAACGTCGTTGGCCTCCCGGCGCAGGGTGCGGCACGCCTCCATGCCATTCATGCCCGGCAGCATCACGTCCATGATCACGGCGTCCACGCGCGGATCGCGGGCGGCCTCGAGCCCGCTCGGCCCGTCGTGACGAGCCTCAGCGGTATGCCCGGATTCGCCCAGGTATTGAATGATCAGGCCGGCGAGCCGGACCTCGTCCTCGACGACCAGAATGTGCACCCCGGAAGGGTAACTCTGCGCGTGAGCGGCGCCGTGCACCCCGTACTCCTGCGAGGAACGGGCAAGTCTTCATGGTCTGTTAATGCGACTTCCCTAGCGTGCGTCACCTTGCGGCAGCACCAACCCCTGACCGCCACAGGCCGCGGCCGCTGCCGCTGCCAGGAACGGAGACCATGACCATGCATCCCCCAATATCCCTGCTCGCCGACAAGTCGCTCGCCTCGGCACTGACCGTGGGAGATCTGACGGCCCGCGCCGGCCTGGACGTCCTGGCGATCCTGGTGCTGGTCGGCTGGCTGTACCGGCGCCGGCGCAGTGTGGCGGAGATGCCGCTCGCCCTGACCGCGCTCAATCTGGGACTGTTCGCCGCGATGACCGCGATCAGCGCGGGCAAGTTCCCTGCCGGTGTCGGATTCGGCCTGTTCGGCATCCTTTCCCTGGTCCGGCTGCGTAGCGCCGCCTTCACAGTCAGGGATGTCGCGTACGCCTTCATCGCGCTGGTCATCGCGCTGAGCAACGGCCTGCCGCAGCGCGAGACATGGATGATCATAGCCATCGACATGCTGCTGCTCGCCGCGGTGCTGCTGGTCGACGACCCGTCCACGTACCGGCCCACCCGCACCATGAAGGTGACCCTCGACCGGATCTACCCTGACGCCGCCGACCTGCGCACCGATCTGACCGCCCGGCTCGGCACCGCACCCCTCGCCGTCGAGGTCGACGAGATCGACTACGTACGGGAGACGACCCGCGTCTCCGCCCGCTACGCCGTGGAGGAGAGCGAGCAGATCTTCCTCCCCGGCCAGCGGGATCCACAGGACTCCTCGCCGCTTGCCGCCGGCCTTCCCGCTGCGGAGAAGCCGCTGTGAGCGTCACCTCAGCCCTGTCGGCCGGCCAGGAGGCGAAGGCCGGAGCAGGTGAGAGGCTGGCGCGGCTGCTGCGGCTGGACGAGCTGCACGGGGTCCCGCTCGCCAAGGTGGACGCCGTGGCCGCACTCCAGCACCGGGTGGACCGCAAGTATCTGATACCGGTCTCGTCGGCGGCCCGGCTGGTGGAGCAGCTGGCCGGCACCCATCACGTCCTGGACATTCGCGGGCGCCGCACCACCGAGTACCGCAGCACCTATTTCGACACCGCTCACCTGGCCGCCTGGCGCGCGCACAATCAGGGGCGCCGCCGCCGGTGGAAGGTGCGCACCCGGCTGTATGCGGAGGACGGGATCTGCCGGATGGAGGTCAAGACCAAGGACGGCCGTGGCGCCACCGTCAAGCACGCCCACCGCATCGAGGCGGATGCCTACGGCGGCCTGGAGGCCGGCACCGAGGCCGCCGCCTTCGTCGACAGGGTTCTCGAGGCTGCCGGGGTCGATGTCAGGGCCGCCGATCTCGCGGCAGCCGGCGAGGTCTGCTATCGGCGGGCCGCCCTCGCCGACCTCGAAGCCGGCACCCGTCTCACCCTGGACGGCCTCCTCGCCTGCCACCGCGACGGCCGAACGGCCGCGCTGGATGACGGATACGTCCTGGTGGAGACCAAGGGCGCGGCCCGGCCCGCCCCCGCCGATCGGGGCCTGCTCGCGCTGGGTGCCCGCCCGGTGCCCATCAGCAAATACGTCATCGGGCTCTCGCTGCTCGTGCCGAATCTGCCCGACAACAACATGCGCCGCCTCGCCCGCACCCGCTTCCGCACGGGCCCGCGCTCCGAGACACCCGCCGCCCGTCCCGAAAGGACCCTCCCCGCATGAACCGCCTCCGTTCCATCAAGTGGCAGTACGCCGTGATCGCGATCGTCGCGGCGGCCGCCGCGGTCTTCGGCCTGGTGCACACCACCGCCACCACTCCCGCGGCAGCGACCACCGCGTCGAAGAAGAAGCCCGGAGCAACCGACCGGATCAAGAGCGACCCGCCGCCCGCACTCTTCGCCGACGCCGATGTCGCCACGCTCGCCGAACAGCAGACCGCGCAGAAGCACACCGCGGACACCCTGTTTGCCAAGTGGAAGGCAGCACACGGCTCCGCGCGGGACGACAAGGCCTTCACCGCCTGGGTCGTCGAGCAGGTACCCGCGCCGCCCGCCAAGGCCGCCCGCACCGCCGAACTGCACCAGGTGCAGCAGCTCGCCAAGACCCGTACCGCCGCCGGCAAGAAAGCCGCGACCTGGCTCGAAGTCCACGGCAAGAGCGACATCTGGAAGCTCTACGCACACGACCAGCGCGAACTGCTCCCCCAAGACCAGGGAGCCGCAGAAAAGATCCAGCTCAAGAGCGCCCTGAAGCTGTCCAAGGCGATCACCGAGAAGGTCGCCGCCCGCGACAAGCAGCCCGCCCCCTACGCCCTCGACCCGTTGCTGCGCCCCGACAAGCACGTCACCGCCGGGCAGAAGGGCCCCTACTCCTATCCCTCCCGGCACGCGGCCAAGGCCGCTGCCGCCGTCACCCTCCTCGGCGACTGGGCCCCGCACCGCGCCGAGGACTACCGCGCGATGGCCGCCCAGGTCGTGTACTCCCGCATCTATATGGCCGGTCACGTGCCCAGCGACATCACGGCCGGCACCCTGGTCGGCGACCTCATCGGCGACTACTTCGCCAACGCCGCTTCCACACCCGGCGCGAGCAAGTAGCCGCACCGATGAGCCCGGTGGTGCCGATCCGGCCGCGCCCCCGCCCCACCCGGGCAGGCGTCGCGGCCGGAAGTGCCCTTCCTCTGAGGGTGCTCGCACTCGCCTTCGCCCTGGCTCAACCGCTCTTCGTCGTCCCCGGGTTGAACCTCAGCTGGGACGAGTCGGTGTACGCCAGCCAGGTCACCCCGCACATCCCGTCCGCGTACTTCAGCGCGCCACGCGCCCGCGGCGTGCCCGCCCCGCTCGCGTACTCCCACCGGCTGCCCGGCCCGCGCATCCACCACGGCTACCGCGTCCACCTCTCACCCATCCAGTCACAGAAGAAGAAGTAACGCCTGCTACATTCCATGGCGTGGCTACTGACAATCGCAGGGTGCGCTGGCTGGTGCTCGTGATCAGGCTGGCCGCCGAGCCGTCCCGCCACCGGGTGGCCGTGTGGCGGGAGCTCCGCAAAGTCGGCGCCCTCTCCCTGGGCCAGGGAATCTGGGCCGTACCCGATGTCCCGGCCTTCGCCGACGGGGTCCGGCGCGCCATCGCACTGACCGAGCGGGCCGAAGGCGAGGCCGTGGCCCTGGAAGCGGTGGGGCGCGAACCCGCTGACGCGGCCCGATTCGAGGCGATGTTCGCGGCGGCACGGCAGGAGGACTGGGCCGAGTTCCTGGTCGATTGCGGCAAATACGAAGCGGAGCTGGCCAAGGAGATCCGCCAGGCCAAATTCACCCTGGCCGAGCTGGAGGAAGAGGAACAGAGCCTGGAGCGGCTACGGCGCCGGCACCGCGACCTCATGACACGGGACGTCTTCGGCGCCCCGGAGGCCGCCGAGGCCGGCGAACGGCTGCGGCAGTGCGCGGCGGCCTGCGAAGACTACGCGGAACGCGTCTTCCGCGTCGTGCACGAGACCGTTCCTAACCAGTGTGCGTGAGTGAGTCTTGGACCCACTGCTGCGTGCTGGGCGCATCCCGAACGGTGTTGGATGCGCTGGGTTCCCGCTTTCGCTTCCCGCTCGGCGCTGGCCCTCCAGGGGGCCGGTCCGTGGTGGGTGGGCGGGTTCCCTCACGCTCTCGGGTGCCTGGTCCGGCCTGGGCGGTCCGATGCCCCGCACGATCACTCCGGTCGTGTGGGGGCGGTGCCGTCCGACGCCGGATCGGGTGTCCAAGGGCGCGTCTCCCGATCGCGATACCCGCGGCATCGTGACGGGACATCTTTCGGTGTGGAGTGGTCAGTGGTTTCTGCCAGTGCTGGGCACCCCACAGGCTGGTGTAGGCGGGGTCCACCGCGACAATGCTCAGGCCCTGTTCGGCGGCCATCGACACCAGCCTGGCCTGCAGCTTCCCGGTCGGCATGCCGGAGATGAGCTGCCTGAACCGCTTGCGGCGGCCGTGCTTCTCGCGGGTCTTCTCAGGCGTGAAGTCGAGGTCTTCGATGCCGATCGCGGCGACACCGGCACGCACCGCCCAGTTGATCAGACGGGTCAGGGCGTGGCGGATCTGTGCGTCTCGGTGGTCGGCCGAACCGGACAGGTCGTAGCCGAAGCGGTGCGGGTCACCTATGGGGTTGCCGTGCCGGTCGAGCCGGTAGGCGGCGAAGTGGTCGGCGTTGGTGTCGACGCCGACCATGCCCCGGGCACGGGCGGTCTCCAACGCGATGGTCTGCACGGCGGGGCGTTGCCAGGATGCGGTGAGGTACCAGCGGCCCCGGCCCGTATCGAGATGGATGCGGTAGGCCACGGCCCGGTTGGCTTCGATGCGGTCGGCCCACTCCGCACCCCGATGCGCGAACCCGATGCGAGCGGTGAGGACGTACCGGCCGTGCCGGGCGTTGGCCAGGTGCGCGAGCGGAACGGGCAGCTTGATGGACACTTCGCCGTCCGGGGTGACGCGGATCGTCTCGTTCCCGAGCCGCTTCCCCGACTCACCATCGGCAGCGAGAAACCAGCGCTCCGCCTCCCACCCTTTCCGCCACTGCTCCTCGGTGAGACGGGCCTCGGTGAGGTGATGACGGGTGTTCAGGAGACGCTTGCCACCCCGCACCACCCGCACCCGCCCGGCCCGCCAGTCGGCGACAGCCACCGTGTGCCGGTCTTCCAGTGCCGCGAGGCGGCGGGACTTGCGGAACCACTCGTTCTTCGACCGGTAGCCACCCGCAGCGCGCTTGGTGCCCTTCTCCCCGAGCGGGAGGGACAGCCGGTGCCGCAACGTCCTGATCCCGGCCGCCAGGTTCTGGATATGCGCCGCGTGGCAACGGCGGGCCAGCGCCCACTGATCGTGCGTGGCCTTGGTGATCGCTCCGGCGATCCGCGACGACGACTCCTTCGTCAGCTCCCGCTTACGCGCCGCCCAGGTGTCCGCACCGTGCTCCAGACCATCCGCACAGCGGGCCTTGAGATCACCGGACGCAAGCGCACCCTGATGCGCACCGACCGCACGCAGCACTTTCTCGTCCTGGGCGGTGAGGTGCTTGAGACGGTCCCGGACCGCCACCCCGCACGGTCCGGGCACCACGAACGAGGCCGCCAGTTCCCGCAAGCCGCCCACCACATCACCCCCTCCCAGGCCGTACACCTGTCACCCAGCCCAACGAGCACCAGCCACCAAGGTCACCCATTCGACCCTGCAACTCCCGTTCCCACCCCACCAAGCCACCCACAGGACTCACTCCCGCTCACTACAACTCACTCCAGCTCAGCAAACCGACAGCAGCTCACAACCCCTTAGGACAGCCGATGACCACCCGGCCCGCACCGCGGCGGCAGATGTGGCCCCTGTACGCGGCAGCCTTCACCACCGCCTTCGGCGCACACGGCGTCGCGGCCAGCCTCGGCGCCCTCTCCGGCGACGCGGTCACCTCACTCATGGTGCTCGGCGGACTGCTCGCGCTCTACGACGGGGCGGAGGTACTCCTCAAGCCGGTCTTCGGCACCCTCGCCGACCGCATCGGAGCCCGCCCCGTCCTCCTCGGTGGACTGGCCGCCTTCGTGGCGGCCTCCGCCGTCTATGCGGTGGCGGACAGCCCCGGCTGGCTATGGGCGGCCCGCCTGGGCCAGGGCTCAGCCGCCTCAGCGTTCTCCCCCTCAGCCTCCGCGCTCGTCGCCCGGCTCAACCCGGCCGCCAAGCACGGCCGCGCGTTCGGCAGTTACGGGTTCTACAAGTCCATCGGCTACACCCTGGGCCCACTGCTCGGCGGCGTACTGGTGTGGGCGGGCGGGATGCGACTCCTGTTCACCGTCCTCGCTCTGCTCGCCGCAGGCGTGGCGGCGTGGGCCGCCCTGGTCGTCCCGCACGTACCACCGCTCCCGCGCGCGAGGCAGACCGTCGCGGACTTGGCCAGGCGCCTCACCGACCCCGGCTTCCTACGGCCGACCGCCGCCCTCGCAGGCGCCACCGCCGCGCTCTCCGTCGGCGTCGGCTTCCTTCCCGTCTCCGGCGCGGCAGCCGGGCTCGGCACTGTGTCCACCGGCGCGGCCGTCTCGGTCCTCGCCGCATGCGCCGCAATCGTCCAGCCCAGGACCGGACGAGCCCTGGACGCCGGCCGCCTCACCGCACGCACCGGCATCGGAATCGGCCTGCTCACCACATCAGCAGGACTGGCCTGCGCAATGCTGCCCGGGCTGACCGGCGTGCTGCTCGCCGCAGGACTGATCGGTATCGGTACCGGCCTCATCACACCCCTCGGCTTCGCCACCCTGGCCACCTGCACACCCCCCGAACGCCTGGGCCAGACCATGGGATCAGCCGAACTCGGACGTGAACTCGGCGACGCCGGCGGCCCCTTGCTCGTCGCCTCAATTGCCACCCTGGCCACGCTCACCTACGGTTACGCCGCACTCGCCCTGTTCCTGGCCGCAGGCCCGATGACCCTGCTGATCTCCCGCCGCCGAATGCCACCCGCACCGATCGGCACGCCACACACGTAACCATGGGAGACGGGCGCCGCAGCACTCTGTCGGAGGTGCGGCGCGGCTCCTGACCGCGTTCGCAGCACAAGATGAGGCGCGCGCCTGAGCTGTGATTCGAAGAGCTGCTGGTGCAGCTCGGGGTGGTGGCGGTGACGGGGCTGCCGAATCTGCGGCTGCCCCGGGTGGTCAGCTGAGACGCGGGTGGTCGGCCGCGCACTGAGCGGGACCGGCCGCGCCCGGTACGGCAGCAGAGCCCCGATACGTCAGCAGGGCCCGGACCGCGCGTCGCGGTCCGGGCCCTGCCCCGTGCGGTGCCGCCCTGCGGCGGCGGTGCGTCAGCTCTCTGCGGTGTCGTCGCCCGCCTGCCCGGCGCCTTCAGCTGCGCGTGCCTTCTCGCGCATCTTGCGCACCAGCTCCGCCTTCCGGTCGGCTGCACCCTGGCGGTCGAGGTTGCGGTGCGGACCGTTGTTCTGCCGTTCGGCGCGGGACAGCTTCTTGCGCTGGCCGCCGCCCTGGCCCACGGGGTTGTTGATGTTCTTGCTGTCGGTCACGGGTTCTCCCGGTAATGATGTGAAGTGATCTACGGATTCATCGGTGGGGGACGGGCGGCGACGTCGAAGGACGTCAGCAGGTGCCCATCACGCCCTCACTCGTAAATCGGCATCTGGAAGAACATGACAAAGACGTTACCCGGTTCCGTCGGCCCCGCACACCAACCTTTTCGGTTCCCCGGCGTCGGCCGGGCCTTCGGCGAGCGCCCGGGGTCAGCCGTTTCCTTCCGGGGGTCTCAGCACCGCCAGCACCCGCCGGTGGTCGCTGCCCGCCCGGGGCAGGTCCGGATGGGCGTTCCTGGGCCGCCGCGGGCGTACTCAGTGGTCGCGAGCACACTGACGGCATGAGAGATCATCTCACTTGCGCCCCGCCGTTACGGAACACCCTTTAACCGGCGGGGCCGCACCAAGTGAGGTGCAATTCACGCCCGACGACGGGAGCTGAGCGCTGTAGTTGGCCCGTGAGCGTCCTACTTGGGTCGGCTGAGCGTTCTGAGTGGCCCGTAGACGGGCCTCCCCTGGGCGTTGATCACTTTGCTGACAGGGGTGGTGGCATGCGGCAGGATGCGGACGCATGACTCTCTTGTCACGCATCACCATGCCGGGCCAGGTCCGGTCCGTGACTGCAGCGGGTCCAGGCGATTTCTTGATCGGCTCCCAGGGATACGGGGCATTCACAACGGGCCGCTATGGCCGGGATGGCGGCGAAGCGGCCCGGTGGGCCAGTCATGGAGCGATGCTCGTCAACGGACAGGGCACCATCTGCGGACCTGAGCTGGCTTGCGGCCCGGGCGTTCCGCGAGCGGGCGTCTGACCTGTAGCTCATTGCCATCCATGCGCAGGTCCACACGCTCGGCGTCGGCGAACACATTCTCCAGCCTCCGCTGCCGTACGGCAGCGGGCAGCCGATCGACCGCGTACGTCAGACGCTCTTGTGGAACCCGGCGTCGACGGCGAAGTCGGCACCGATCGTGCTGGCCGACCGCGGTGAAGCCAGGAGCAGGATGGCGTCAGCGACCTCCTGCGGGTCGATCAGACGGCCTGTCACCTGACCCATCATCTGCGGGGCTATGGTCTCCATGACGGTGTCACGGTCGGCACCGGCCATTCCGGCGATGACGTCCGCGGCTCCCCCTTTCTCGGTCCACCACGCGGTCCGCACAGCGCCCGGGGAAACCGTGTTGACCCGAATCCCCTGAGGTCCGAACTCCTCCGACAGCGCCTTGGTGAGATTGGACAGCCCGGCCTTGGCGGCTCCGTACTCGATGTTGACGCTCGCGGGCTGGCGGGCCATACCGGTGGAGACGTTGACGATGGAACCGCCACCGCGCTCGATCATCCGGGGAATGGCGGCGCGGGTCATACGGACGGTCGAGAACAGGTTGAACTCGAAGATGGCCTGCCACTCGGCGTCGTCACCGTCGAAGAATCCAGTGCGAGGCATGGTGATACCGGGGGGCCGGCCGCCCGCATTGTTCACCAGGATGTCAAGCGCACCGAAGTGCCCGACCGCGCGATCGACGATCCGGCCCGGTGCATCCGGGTCCATCAAGTCGGCCGACACATGGAGGAGCCCTACTCCCCCGAGGTCCTTCAGTTCCGGCGTCATCCGGCGAGAGACGGCCACCACTTTCGCGCCCTCTTCCAGCAGAGAACGGGTGACGGCCAGGCCGATTCCCTTGGACGCGCCGGTAACGATGGCGACTCGGTCCAGAAGCTTCAGATCCACGATTTTCCTTCTTTTGAAACCGGATTTCCATCCCGCACGACACAGAAAAATGTCCTGGTACTCACACTGTTCCGAGCGGGTTCGAGGACCATGGTGCTCCGTCTCCGAGGGCCGGGCTGGCGCGATTCCGACACCGAATTTTTGGGCAGTCCCAGGGGTCGGGCACGCGAAGCCGTGCGCTGCCGGCAGCGGGCGGACCTCCCGGATCGCTGCGGAGACGGTGGAGCGATCCACCCCGTACAGCTCTGCCGAGGCAACGTGGGGCAGTCCGAGCCGAGGGTGCACCAACGTGATCAGGTGCCGGACGATGAAGCCATCTCACGTCACGTGCCGACCCCACCTATTGCCATCGCCCCCAAGGTCGTTAGCTTGGGAAGGGGGAATTGATCCATTGCTCCTCGTCCGAGGACGTGCCCATGACTTCGAGGTCCGCCGGATCGTGTGCGGCGCGGGGGCAGGCCAGGGACGCCGCTGATACCGCCGACTCGCACTATTCGTGGGTCGTGCTGTCCAACACCACGCTGGGTGTTCTGATAGCCACGATCAACGCGTCGATCATGCTTATCGCGCTGCCGGACATCTTCCGTGGAATCGGGATCGATCCTCTGCAGCCGGGGAACACAAGTCTGCTGCTGTGGTTGATCACGGGGTATTTGGTGGTTACAGCGGTGCTCGTGGTCACCTTCGGCCGGATGGGCGACATGTACGGCCGGGTTCGCATGTACAACGCGGGATTCGCGGTTTTCACCGTGTTCTCGGTGTTGCTGTCGGTGACCTGGATGCATGGCACGGCGGGCGCACTGTGGCTGATCCTGATGCGCGTGGGCCAGGGTGTCGGCGGCGCGATGCTGATGGCCAATTCCAATGCGATCATCACTGACGCGTTCCCGCCCGACAGGCGCGGCCTGGCGTTGGGGCTGAACCAGGTAGCGGGCATCGCCGGCTCGTTCATGGGGCTGGTGCTCGGAGGGCTGCTCGCCCCGGTGGAGTGGCGCATGGTGTTCCTGGTGTCGGTGCCGATCGGGGTGTTCGGCACGTTCTGGTCGTATCGGAAACTGCACGACACCGGCATCCGGCGGCCCGCCCGGCTGGACTGGTGGGGCAATCTGACCTTCGCTGTCGGGCTGGTCGCGGTGCTGGCCGGCATCACCTACGGCATCCAGCCCTACCGCGGGCACACCATGGGCTGGACCAACCCGTGGGTGCTGTCCGCCCTGATCGGCGGCGTGGCCATGCTGGTGATCTTCGGCATCGTGGAGACCAGGGTCGCGGAGCCGATGTTCCGGATGAGCTTGTTCCGTATCCGTGCATTCACCGCCGGGAACCTCGCAAGCCTGCTGTCCGGGATGGGACGCGGCGGGCTGATGTTCGTCCTGATCATCTGGCTGCAGGGCATCTGGCTGCCCCGGCGTGGCTACGGCTTCACCGAGACCCCGCTATGGGCGGGCATCTACATGCTGCCGCTCACCGTCGGATTCCTGATCGCCGGGCCGATCTCAGGCTGGCTGTCCGACCGCTTCGGGGCGCGGCCGTTCGCCACCGGCGGCATGCTCGTCGCCGCCGGCAGCTTCGTGCTGCTGGCACTGCTGCCGGTCGATTTCCATTACGGGACCTTTGCCGCGATCCTCCTGCTCAACGGGATCGGGATGGGACTGTTCGCTTCCCCGAACCGGGCCGGGATCATGAACAGCCTGCCCGCGGACCAGCGCGGGGTCGGCGGCGGCATGAGCACCACCTTCCAGAACTCTGCGCTGGTGCTGTCGATCGGGGTGTTCTTCAGCCTGATCGTCCTCGGCCTGGCCGGCACACTGCCGCACGCCCTGTCCAGCGGCCTCGTCGCCCAGGGCGTCCCCGCCGGCGACGCGCACCGGCTGTCGGCACTGCCACCGGTCTCGGTGCTGTTCGCCTCGCTGCTGGGCTACAACCCGGTCCAGACACTGCTCGGCCCGAATGTGCTGGATCAGCTGCCGGCGAGCCACGCGGCCTACCTGACCGGCCGTGGCTTCTTCCCCGCGCTGATCTCCGGGCCGTTCGCGAACAGCCTGGACGCC
Source organism: Streptomyces sp. NBC_00154 (assembly GCF_026342835.1). Taxonomy (GTDB): domain Bacteria; phylum Actinomycetota; class Actinomycetes; order Streptomycetales; family Streptomycetaceae; genus Streptomyces. The sequence continues at coordinate 717,667 of NZ_JAPEMI010000002.1, read as the reverse complement.
GCGTTCATGTTCGCGATCGCCGCCTGCCTCGTCGCCGCTGTCGCCTCCTGGCTGCGCGGCGGCAAATACGTGCACACCGAAAGGCCGACCACCGTCGGCACCACGGACTATTCCTGCCCGGCACTCCGGGGCCCAGAGGCGGCACACCACGGCTCCCTGACACCGGACCGAGCGGCCGTCCCCGTGGGAAGCCACGGGCTCGCCTCGGGCGTCGCATGCTCCACCCCACCGACGGATCGAGCCAGTCGGCCCGGACGGCGCGAAGACCGACCTCACCTCACCAGGGACTCCCCCCTCGCGGCGTACGCGCTGATCGTCACGGCACATGGCTACCGCCCGGCCACGTACTCGATGACGACCGGTGGCGACGGCCAACCCGCCGCCGCGGAAACCGCCCCTCGGACGAACGGGCAGATCGCCGGTGCGGTCCGCGCGGCAAGCCCGGACCGCCCACTGCCCGGGGCCGTCATACGCGCCGTCGACGCGACGGGGAAGGTCGTGGCGCGCACCATCACCGACCGCGACGGCAGGTTCCGGCTGACCGGCCTGCCCCGCCGCCCGTACTCGGTGACCAGGGCACCGAGCCCGACGGCACCGCCGGATGGCAATGGCTCGGCCGGCGCCACCTTGCACCTCACCCTGGACGGCATGCGGTCATGACCGAGCCGAAGCAAGCGTCCGAGTCCAGCAGCCGGGCGGCGGGTCGGAAGCCCATACGGCCCGCACCGACCCAGCCGTTGCCCTTCTTGGGTCAGAACCAGCCACCGTCGGCCTGGATGGTCCGGCCGGTGATGAACGAGGCATCGTCCGACACCAGGAACGAGACGACCGCTGCGATTTCGGAGGGCTGGGCCATCCGACCGAGCGAACTGGCGGTGCGGACAAGGGTGTGGAATTCAGCGTCGACGTCGGGATGGACGTAGTGGGAAGCCGCTTGAGCGGACATGTCGGTGACGGTTCCCCCGGGCGCGATGGCGTTGATGGTGATACCGCGCCTGCCGAGTTCGGCGCTGAGGTTGAGCGCGATGCATTCGACTGCGGCCTTACTCGACGCATAAAGGGCGTGGTAGAAAACCGCCTTGTGGGCACTCTGCGATGACATGAGTACGATCCTCCCTCCTTCACCCATATGCCGTGCGACGTTCTGTACGGCGAAGAACTGGGCTCGCGTGTTGATGGCGAAGACACGGTCGAAGTCGGCGGGGGTGACGTCGTCCAGCTTGCCGAAGTACTCAATTCCGGCGTTGCTGACCAGAATGTCGAGTCCGCCAAGAGCTTCGTCGGCCTCATCGGCCAAGCGCCGGATCTGGTCCGGATCGCTGACGTCCGCCTTGATCGCGACCGCGCGGCAGCCGTCGGCGGTGATCTCGGCGGCGAGCGCTTCGGCCGCGTCGCCGCTGCTCCGGTAGTTGATTGCCACGTCTGCCCCGTCAGCGGCGAGCCTGCGGGCCACAGCCGCGCCGATCCCTCGTGCGCCACCGGTGACGAGGGCCTTCCTGCCTGTCAGCCTTCTGCTCATCGGTCTTCTCCCGTCCACGGGAATCCGGTGGTCACGCCGAGTGCGGGTAACGCGGCGTACGGGCCCCAGAACTCACGGACTGCCGCGATCGTCCTCGTCACCGTGGGCGCCTTACCCAGGGGTGGCCCGTCGGTCAGCTCGAGCCGTTGGGGTGGAGGACGACCTTGGTCCAGCCGTCGTCACGAGCGTCGAAGTGCTGGTAGCCGGCGGGGGCCTGGTCCAGCGGCAGCTCGTGGGAGACGATCCACGAGGGCTTGGCCTTGCCCTGCTCTATCAGGGCGCACAGCTGTCGGTTGTACGCCTTGACATTGGCCTGCCCGGTTCCCATCGACTGCCCCTTGAACCAGTACAGGCCGTAGTCGAAGGCGACCTCGCCGTCCTCCTTGTACAGCTTGTCCGGGCTCCCCGGGTCTTGCGGCACGAAGACACCCACGACCCCGATCGTCCCGGTGAACTTCACCGAGTGCACCAGGTTGTTGAGCGTCAGGTTCGGGTGCTCGACGCCCTGAGGGTCGTGCGCCTGGTAGCCAACGCACTCACACCCACGGTCCGCCCCCAGACCGTTGGTGAGCTCGTTGATCTGGTCGATCGGCGAAGCCTTGGAGTCATCGATGGGAATCGCACCGATCTGCTCTGCGAGCGCGAGCCGGTCCGGGTGGCGGTCGACGACCATCACCTTCGCGGCGCTCTTGAGATTTGCCGACAGCGCCGCCATCAGACCGACCGGGCCCGCGCCATAGATGACAACGGTCTCGCCCGGCTGCACGCCGGCCAGCTCCGTGCAGTGCCAGCCGGTCGGGAAGATGTCGGACAGCATCACGTAGTCGGTCTGCTTCTCCCTCGCCTCCTCCGGCAGCACCAGGCAGTTGGAGTCGCCGTACGGAACCCGCAGGAACTCTGCCTGACCGCCGTTGTAGGGGCCCATTCCCGCGAAGCCGTATGCGGCACCGGCCATCGTCGGATCCACCGGCGTGGTCAGGCAGAAGGCCGTCAGCCCGTTGTCACAGTTGCGGCAGAACCCGCAGCTGATGTTGAACGGCAAACAGACCAGGTCCCCCACCCGCACACGGTCCACGCCGTCGCCGACCTCGATGACCTCCCCCATGTTCTCGTGGCCGAGGACACGCCCCGTCTCCATGTCCGTGCGCCCCTCATACATATGCAGGTCCGACCCGCAAATGTTGGTGGAAGTGATCTTCACCAGCACATCCGTCGGCCGCTCGATCCTCGCGTCCGGCACGTCCTGCACGTTCACCGAATGCGGCCCGTCATACACCAGAGCCTTCATGGGGATTCTCTCCTCCTGTCCGATATTCCGAATATTGACGGAAAGAACAAGGTTCACGAATGAATCAACTGAGTTCGCCGCGCATGCACCCCATAAAACGCGCACGCAGGACGCACATGGCTACGTGCGCCGGTGCGCAACGACGCACTACCGACACATCTAAAGAGGTTCCGAAAAATGCTCACTCAAAATTGGCGCGAGGAACTGACCGGGGAGCCGCACGATGCCAATTGCCCGGCGCGCTTCCCGTTTCCTCTCCGGCCGCAGCAGCAGGCGCAGCGAATGCGCCCTCCAGGACACCCACTTCAAGCCTCCCACCGGGCCACTGCATGTCAACTGGAGACCTTCGAGGAATATTTGGTCATCCCTCTTGCAGCGCCAACCGTGCCGGAACCACAGGAAATACCCTGTCACAGCACTGTCGCCGACCGACGGAAATCGAATCACTGAAACCGCGTTCAGGATCTGCGGGACAGAGGCCTCGAGGGGCAGTTCCGGGCCCGCTCAAGACCAGCTTGCCCATTGGTGCTCATCGGAAGCCGAAGGCCAGCCCCGTAGGATGCCGACCATGGCGCACTTCGAGGACGTCAGGGACACCTTCTGGATGGACGGCACCAGCTACGGCGTCCAGCCGCCGGTGACTGACGAGATCATTCGGGAAGCGGAGCGTCTGCTTGATGTCACCCTCCCGGCTCCTCTGGTTGCCCTGCTCCGAGCGCAGAACGGGGGCCTGGTAGCGGATGGAAGGAGTGCGTTCCCCACCGACCGGCCTACCTCGTGGAGTGAAAATCACGTTCCGTTCGACACGCTCATGGGCATAGGCCGCCGCGAGCCCATGACATCCCTCCTCGACAGCCCGTATCTGGTCGCCGAATGGGGGCTGCCTTCACCGGTCGTGCTTCTGTCCGGTGACGGGCACTGGTGGATCGGGCTCGACTACCGGCGGTGCGGGCGGCACGGTGAACCGTCGGTGACGTGGTTCGATGCCGACGACAACACAGAGCTGACCCTTGCCCGGGACTTTCGGTCCTTCGTTGAGGGCCTAACCTCCCCGCACGACCTCACCGGGGACGTTAACGCCGAGGGGGCGTCGTCCTGACGTCGTCAATGGTGCCGCTTTGCCGCAGGCCCGTACTGGGGCCCCATGAGTTGACGTGAGTGAGCGGCTCCGTGGCGACCGTCGTGCCGGTCCACCACGAGCGACTTGTAGACGCCGCTGAACCGCACTACCGCCGGGCCACCCGTTCGGTCGACCTCGCTTACGAGAGCGCCGTCGACTGCTTGATCCGGCCGAGGAACCCGAGTGGCCGAGCGCCTGGTCGAGGAAGTCTTCACCGCACTGGACACACAGACCGTCGTCATGACCGGCACGGACGGCCGCGCTGTACTCCGACGCCCCCAACGCGCCATCAGGGCTGCTCTCGCCGCCGCGCGCTCGACGGGCCACGCCCTCAGATCCGCGTCGGCGATGGAGGGGTTGACCAAACGGCGTCTCTCCAGTGGCGCGAGCGCGCACGTCCAATAAATTACCTTTTACGAAACATTTATGTAACTGGCGGCAATCCCGACGCTGGTTGGGCCGCCGCACGCGGTCGCGCGCCTTGTGGGCCGGGGCCGGCTCACGGAATCCGATCGCGGCGGCACCGCACGACTTGCCGCCTGGATCCTTGCCTGAGGGGAACCATGGCTCACGAGACATCCGCGACCCTGGAGGAAGGGTGGAGCGGCGAAGGGTGCCCGGCGAGTGCGTTTGCCCGGCGGTCGTTTCTTCACGGCGCCGCCGCGGGCCTGGCAGGAGCGGCGGGCGCGACCGTCCTGGGCAGCAGTGCGGCGAGTGCCGACCCGACCGTCGAGATCAAGGCGGAACCGAAATCCCGCACGATTCCGTTTCATGGTCATCACCAGGCAGGCATCGCCTCTCTGCCCCAACAGGACGCGATTTTCGTCTCGTTCGACGTGACCGTCTCCAGCCGTGCGAAGCTCACCGATCTGTTCCGCACGCTGACGTCGCGAGCCCGCTTCCTCACGGCGGGCGGCAGGCCACCGAAGGTGCCGCGGACCGCAGCGCCGTCGGACAACGGCATCATGGGACCCACGTTCGTGGCGGATGGTCTCACCCTGACAGTCGGAGTGGGTGCATCCCTCTTCGACAGCCGCTACGGATTGAGCAAGCGCAAGCCGGTCCAGCTCACTACGATGAAGCCTTTCCGCCATGACGACCTGGACCCCGCGCTGAGCCAGGGTGACCTGCTGATCCAGATCTGCGCCGATCACCGCGACACGACGGTGCACGCATTGCTCGACATCCTGACCCACACCAAATCAGCGATGAAGCTGCGCTGGCGCATTGACGGCCAGCGCAATCCGGAGCGTCCCGTCGGTGTCCGGCGCGACTGGTTCGGCTTCAAGGACGGAATCTCCAACCCGACTCTCTCCGACGAGGCCCAGATGAATCAGGTGGTCTGGGTCCAGCCGAAGAGCGCCGAGCCGGCCTGGACCGCAGGCGGCACGTACCACGTGGTGCGTATCGTGCACTTCTTCATCGAGGCGTGGCAGAAGGTGCCCGTTGCTCAACAGGAGCGGATCTTCGGCCGCCGCAAGGCGAGCGGCGCGCCCATGTACGCCGCGGATGAGAACGCCACGGATCTCCTCGATCCCATCTACACCAACGACCCGCAGGGCCTGATCACCCCGCTGAACTCTCACATCCGCCTTGCCAATCCCCAGACTCCGCAGACCGCGGCGACCAGCACGATCCTGCGTCGGAGTTACGACTACGACCGGAGCCCCAACCCGCCGGAACTCGACATGGGGCATGCATTCGTCTGCTTCCAGCGAAAGCTGAACACCTACATCGCCATGCAGACCCGGCTGGAAGGCGAAGCACTGGTGCCGTTCATCAGCCCGAGGGGCGGGGGTTACTTCTTCGCGCTTCCCGGTGTTCGGGACGAGAAGGACTACTACGCCCGCGCACTCCTGGCCTGATCCTTCCCTGTCACCGGGCGGCGTCGGCGAAAGCCGCCCGCCCGGCCCTGGACATAACCATCGCAACGCGCACAGGAGGCGAAATGTTCTCTGCCCTGCGAACCCGAGTCGGCAGCGGCCGTCGCCGACCCGGCAGGACGCTCCGGCCGGTACTCGCGGCGGGCATCGGGATCCTGTTGATCTCCTGTACGCCCACCGCCCCGATTCACAAGGAATCCCCTCGGCTGGCTGCGCCCACTCACGGCACTGCCAGTGGCCGCGTGTATGTCACGAACCAGCAGGACAACACGCTCTCGGTGATCGACGCCGGTACCTACAAGGTCGTCGCAACCGTGCCGGCCGGCGTGGCGCCCGAAGGCGTCGCGGTCACCAAGGACGGCAGACACGTGTACATCGCCAACAGCGGCTCGGCCCGGGTCTCGGTCCTCGACACCGAGAACAACAAGATCGTCAAAACCGTGAAGGTCGGGAAGAGCCCCACCGGTGTCGGGCTAAGCCCCGATGGCAGGTCCCTCTATGTCACCAACGGCAGTTCGAACAACGTCTCGGTGATCGACACCCGAACCAACCGGGTAACCGCGACCATCCCGGTCGGCAAGTCTCCGGTGAACGTGGCGTTCAGTCCTGACGGCGGTACGGCCTACGTGGCGAATTCCGGTTCCGGCAACCTGTCGGTCATCAACACCAGCACGCGCCGCGTCACCAGGAACCTTTCCGCAGGGCGCTCCCCAGTGGGCGTCGCCATCACCCCGGACGGCAAGTCGGCCTACGTAGCCGACGAGGTGGCAGCGCACGTCCTCGTGGTCGGAACCCGTTCCGGCAAGGCGACCGCCGTGCCCGTAGGAGAGGGCCCCTTCGACACGGCCGTCGGGCCCGACGGCCGCTTCGCCTACTCCGCCGTTCTCGGCCCGGGCAACGTATCCGTGATCGACATCGGCACCCACCGCGTCTCGGCAACCATTGCCCTGGGCCCGCCCGGCACCGACCCGTTCAACCTGGAGGTCACCAACGACGCGATCTACGTCACGAACCAGGGAGCAGGCACCCTCACGGTCATCGACCCGCATTCCCACGACGTCGTCGCGACTGTCACCCTCGGCGACAGCCCCTACGGCGTGGCGGTGAGCTGAGCCCGCGACGCACCAATTACGGTCCCGAGCTCACTCCGGGTGCGGCCGGTGGAGGTGGTGGGAGGCGGTGCGTTCGATGACCAGGAGGGCGGCGTCGTCGGTGGGCTGCTCGCCGACGTGGGCGAGCAGGTCATCGTGGATGTCACGCAGCAGGGCATCGGGGCTGGTGGCGGAGAAGGAGGCGACGCGCTCGGCGAGCGGGTAGAAGGCTCCGGTCGGCGAGCGGGCTTCGATGACGCCGTCGGTGTAGAGCAGCAGGATGTCGCCGGTTTCGAAGGGGAACGGGTCGGCGCGGTGGCTTGAGGCGGGCAATGCGGCGGGCAACGCGCACATGCCCAGCGGGGGTGCGGGGCGGCGCGAGTGCAGGACCGTCACCTGGTGATCGTGCACCAGCAGGGGCGGGCAATGACCACAGTTGACCATCTGGGCCTGTGCGTCGTGGTCGGGAATGTCGAGTACGAGGGCGGTGATGAAGTGTTCCCCGGGGTCGTGCCTGGTATCGGCCACATCCTCCACGTTCAGGCAGAAGCTCTCCTCGAGTACCGCCGTGAGCTCGGGCAGCGTGGCGCACCGGTGAGCACCTTCACGGAACGCGCTCAGTACCACCGATGCCTCTCCGATGGCGGCCATGCCCTTGCCGCGGACGTCACCGATGATCACCCGGGTGCCGGGATGGGCGGCGCGGGCGATCGCAAACAGGTCGCCGCCGATCTGGGTCTCGTCCTCGGCGGCCAGATACAGCCAGGACACGCGCAACGGTCCGATCCGGTGGGGTGGAGGCCGCAGCAGCACTCGCTGTGCCGCTTCGGCCACCGATCGTGCCCGGCTCAGCTGACGACCGCGCCGCTCCCGCACGTAGCAGACGAAAACTACCAAAGCGGAGAGCACGGTCAGGGCGGCGATCTGCGAAATGTGGTTGGTCGTGGCCAGCCCGCCGTGGAGAAGAGCGATGAACACCTGAGCGGCCACAGCCAGAACGCCGATTGCCGCAGTCAGCCACGGGCCGGCGAAGGAGGCGGTGAGTGCGGGCGCGATGACCAGCAACGGCCCCAGATGGACATCGGCCGGCGAGTGGATGTCCACCACAGTGATCACTACGATCAACGCGAGCGGGATCGCCACCAATCCGCGGCCCGACGGCTGCTCAAGGAGGCGGTCCACCGAAGCGCGCCGGACACCCATACACCTCATTGTGTCCCTCACCCGAGGCGACGCATGTTCCCAGGCTGTCAGCCGCGGATCAGGCCGAAGCGCGTACGCACGACCTGTATCGGCGTACAGCCTCCCGTGTCGGGCAGCGTGTCCGCTCCCTCGGCCATCACCCCCGGCCATCGTGCTTCCCGATGCGGTTTCGAAGGGGCGCAGGCGATAGAACTCCACCATTTCCCCGCGCAGAAAATCTGTCGTGGCGGAAGTAGACATGCGTGCTCGTCGGAGTTAGCGTCGTTCTTGTAGCCAAGAAGTCAGCAGTGCGCGGCAGAGACGAACTACCGCGCATGCAGGACAGAAGGAGGCTGTGGCACGGCAGTGGAGTGGCGGGGCCGGAAGTATCCAGGGGTCCCCTCGCTGATTGCCGGGCCGGGCGGCTCATCGGAGCCGTCAGCGGTTCGCAAGACCGCTAGCAAGCAGATGGATCAGAAAGACGAGAAGGAGGCAGACGCCATCAGGATCGCCCGGGCAAGGACGTAATCGGCCCGGGTACCGCAGCCCCGGAACGGAAGGTGGTCCCACGGTCACGTATCCGCGATCCCCGCACTCGCCCCCATCCCCCGGGCGCCGGTGCGGAAACGACAGGCCGGCACCGCAGTAAGCCGGCAGATGGTGTTCAAATCCCTCGGGCCCTGGTGCTGTACGGCACCAGGGCCCCCTGACGCGTTCCCGATCAGAGGTGCAAATGACCGCAGAAGATCCGCTCGGCCGTCTCGACGACGACGACTACCCCGCCTACACCATGGGCCGGGCTGCCGAAATACTCGGCACGACCCCCGCATTCCTGCGGGCCATCGGCGAAGCCCGCCTCATCACTCCGTTGCGCTCCGAAGGCGGCCACCGCCGCTACTCCCGCTACCAGCTGAAAATCGCCGCCCGCGCCCGTGAACTCGTCGACCAGGGCACCCCGGTCGAGGCGGCCTGCCGCATCATCATCCTCGAAGACCAGCTCGACGAAGCCCAGCGCATCAACGAAGAACTGCGCCGCCCCGCCACCCAGTCCCGCTCCAAGTCCGGCGCCTGACCCGCCGACCGCGGAAACCGGCGGCGGCCGGCGCGCCCACTGACGTTCGCCCGGCTGCTGAGAGGAATTGCGGCCTCACGGGCCGCCCACCGCCAGCACGCAGACAGGGCTCCGACGACGGCCTCGCCGGAGCCCTTCAGCAGACCGCGAAGCACCGTGTACAAGCTGGAACAAGGCCTCCAGGACACCCTGGCCGAACACTGCCGGAGCAAGCAGAACGCCCGAGGCCAACACGATGACCACCACGGTCAACTTCTCGTCGAACCGGCTGCTGGCCTGTGCCCGGCGACGCCGCCGTAGGACCACGACGACAGCCCGCAGTACTGCCACGTCGATCGTCAGGACCTGACCAGACCTCCTGTCAGCCCGCCTGTACGGTCGCCGCGTTACCCAGGCCTCAGTTCGACGTGGTGGCGATGCGCTACGCGCTCGGCCCCCCGTCCAAGGACGCCTGGTGCTTCGGGCTGGATGACATCGGCACGACGGCGGATCGTCAGTTCCCTCATGCCGGAATCCCGGCATCGGCGAGGCGACAGCTCACTGCACCCCGTGCGGCCGGAACTGGATGCTGATGCGCCCTCCCGCGGCCCGCGCGGTCTTGGGGATGGCATGCTCCCAGGTCCGCTGGCAGGAGCCGCCCATCACGATCAGGTCGCCGTGTCCGAGCGGCCGCCGGACGACATCACCGCCGCGGCACGGGCGCAGCAGCAGGTCGCGGGGCGCTCCCACGGAGAGGATGGCGACCATCGTGTCCTCGCGGGCCCCCCTGCCGATGCGGTCGCCGTGCCAGGCCACGCTGTCGCGCCCGTCGCGGTAGTGGCACAGGCCGGCCGTCGTGAAGGGTTCGCCGAGCTCGGCGGCGTAGTGCGTGGAGAGTGCCTGCCGCGCCTCGTCGAGGACGGGGTGCGGCAGCGGTTCGCCGGCGCGGTAGAAGGCGAGCAGGCGCGGGACGTCCACGACCCGCTCGTACATCTGCCGTCGCTCGGCCTTCCAGGGAACGTCGGTGGCCAACTGTTCGAAGAGGGCGTCGGCGCCGCTCAGCCAGCCCGGGAGCAGGTCGATCCAGGCGCCGTCGCCGAGCTCGGTTCTGCGGAGCCCATCCAGTGGGCGTAGGCGCACGTCGTCGCTCTGATCGAACAGGGATCCCTGGAGCTGGTGCGATGCCATGTCTGCAGCATACCTCGCATTCGAACATATGAGCTATTGAGAGAGATGGGGCGCCTCCGGGTGGATGCGCTGCGGTGCGGGCCGGACACCCAAGGGATGCCCCCTCGGACGCCGAACACCCCATGCGCCAGGAAGAGCGGGTCGATACGCGGCGAGCACCTCTGCGGCCCCGCTGCCCCTTGGTCCGGTTTACCGACACGCAGCTCGCATATCGTCTAAATTGGGGCAAGTGGGGTTGCGTCGATCTGAGATGGCGCCGGACCTGCGGGACCGCGTCCAACACGGCTTCACGTGCACTGAGACAGCGTGGCCCGGTCGGGCCGGGCCACGGGGACGGATACTCATGACCGACGGACAGAAGGGTCCCGAGGACCGCGGTCCGGACCCCCTCGGAGACTTCCTCTCGCACTTTCTCGGCAGCGGACAGGGGGGCGAGCCGCCCGACCCGCGGCGCATCGACTTCAGCCAGCTGTTGAGCGGCCCCGCACGGCAGCTCGTCACCGTCGCCGCGTCCTATGCCGCCCAGCACGGAAGCACCGACCTCGACACGGAGCATCTCTTGCGGGCCGCGCTCTCCACCGAGCCCACGCGCCGCATGGTCTCGCGAGCGGGCGCCGATCCCGATGCGCTCGCCGCCGAGATCGACCGGCAGGCCGGGGAAGGGCCGCCGCGCCACTTCATCGCCGTCACGCCGGCGGTCAAGCGCGCTCTCCTCGACGCCCATGAGATCGCGCGCTCCACCGGCGCCTCCTATATCGGCCCGGAACACGTACTGGTGGCACTCGCAGCCAACCGCGACTCCGCAGCGGGCCAGATGCTCAACGCCGCGCACTTCACGCCGCCCACCGGTGCCCGGGACGGCCTCGCACCCGCGCCCGGCAGCGCCGGCCAGCGTCACGGCCCGGCCGAGCGGAACACCCCCAACCTGGACAAGTTCGGCCGCGACCTCACCGACCTGGCCCGGGAGGGCCGTATCGACCCGGTCATCGGCCGTGACGCGGAGATCGAGCAGACCATTGAGGTCCTCGCCCGCCGGAGCAAGAACAATCCCGTCATGATCGGCGAGGCCGGAGTGGGCAAGACCGCCATCGTCGAGGGACTGGCCCAGCGCATCGCGGACAGCGACGTGCCGGACATCCTGCTGGGTCGGCGTGTCGTCCAGCTCGACCTCTCAGGAGTCGTTGCCGGTACCCGATTCCGTGGGGACTTCGAGGAACGGCTCACCGGCCTCATCGACGAAATCCGCGCCCACTCGGGCGAACTGATCATCTTCATCGACGAACTGCATACCGTCGTCGGGGCGGGCGGCGGCTCCGAGGGTGGCCCGATGGACGCGAGCAACATGCTCAAGCCTGCCCTGGCCCGCGGCGAACTCCATGTCGTGGGGGCCAGCACGCTCGAGGAGTACCGCCGCTACATCGAGAAGGACGCCGCGCTCGCCCGGCGGTTCCAGCCGGTCCTGATCCCCGAACCCAGCCCGGCGGACGCCGTCGAGATCCTGCGGGGTCTCCAGGACCGCTACGAAGCCCATCACCAGGTCCGCTATACCGACGAGGCACTGTTCGCCGCCGTCGAGCTGTCCGACCGCTATCTCACCGACCGCTACCTGCCCGACAAAGCGATCGACCTCATGGACCAGGCCGGCGCACGGGTACGGCTGCGCTCCTCCACCCGCGGCACCAACGTCCGCGCCCTGGAACGCGAAGTGGAGCAACTCACCCGGGACAAGGACCAGGCCGTCGCCGCCGAGCAGTACGAGCGGGCGTCCGAGCTGCGCGACCGACTCACCGACCTCGAGCAGAGGATCGCCGAGGGAAACGACGTAAAGCAGCCCCGCAGCCATGTCGCCGAGGTCACCGTCGAAGACATAGCCGACATCGTGTCCCGTCAGACCGGAATTCCCGTCAGCAGCCTCACCCAGGAGGAGCGGGACCGGCTGCTGGGCCTGGAGGAACATCTGCACAAGCGCGTCATCGGCCAGGACGAAGCGGTGACCGCCGTCGCCGATGCCGTCATGCGATCGCGGGCCGGTCTGGCCGACCCCAGCCGCCCGATCGGGAGCTTCCTCTTCCTCGGCCCCACCGGCGTCGGCAAGACCGAACTCGCCCGCGCGCTCGCGGAGGCGCTCTTCGGGAGCGAGGACCGGATGATCCGTCTCGACATGAGCGAGTACCAGGAACGGCACACCGTCAGCCGCCTGGTCGGCGCTCCCCCCGGCTACGTCGGCTTCGAGGAGGCGGGACAGTTCACCGAAGCGGTGCGAAGGAACCCCTACTCGCTGCTGCTCCTGGACGAGATCGAGAAGGCGCACCCCGACGTCTTCAACATCCTGCTGCAGGTACTCGACGACGGACGGCTCACCGACTCCCAGGGCCGCACGATCGATTTCAAGAACACCGTCATCGTCATGACCAGCAACCTCGGTTCGCAGGCCATCACGGGTCGCGGCGGTGCGATGGGCTTCGGTGCCGGCGACACGGACGCCGACGAGCAGGCCCGCCGCGAGCGGGTGCTGCGCCCCCTGCGCGAACACTTCCGGCCGGAGTTCCTCAACCGCATCGACGAGATCGTGATCTTCCGCCAACTCGCCGACCAGCAGCTACGGCAGATCACCAACATGCTGCTGGACGACTCCAGACGCCGGCTCCGCGCCCAGGACGTCACCGTCGACGTCACCCTGGCTGCTGTCGAATGGCTCGCCCAACGCGGCTACCAGCCCGAATACGGCGCACGCCCGTTGCGCCGTACGATCCAGCGCGAGGTGGACAACCGGCTCTCCCGCATGCTGCTCGACGGTAGCCTGCAGCCCCACAGCCGCCTCCGGATCGACGTCGCCGACGGCGAGCTGACCATCCACAAAGAGGAAGAGTCGGAGCACCCCGCGAGCTGACCCCGAACGGCGGCCCGGACAGCTCACCCCGCCCGCCGCCTCTCTCAACGACCGCGTCGGCGCCGGGCGAAGGAACCACTCGCAGCGTCCGTCCGAAACCGTACGCGCCTGACGTTGCGGCGGGCCCTCGTCACGTCGAGCTCGTCCCTCCGTCGTCGGCGCGCTGGTGACGCTTCGCCCTGGTGTGGTGCTGCGGGGCACCGGCACGCTACTTGACGATCTCGAGCACCGCCATCATTCCCGCGTCCTCGTGATTGAGGATGTGGCAGTGATAGACGGTCTTGCCGGTGTAGTTCGTGAAGTGGATCCGGATGACAAGCCGGCCCTTGGCGGGCACGCTCGCCGTGTCCTGCAAGCCGTGGCCATGGTGCGGACGGCCGTTGATGCTCATCAATTGGAAATCGTCGACGTGCACATGGAACGAGTGTTCCTCGTTGCTGTCGTTGCGCACGGTCCACTCCTCGACCGTGTTCAGCTTCGACCGGATGTCCACCCGGTTCGGGTCGAACTGCTTGCCGTTGATGTAGAACTCGGTGCCGTCCTTGTTCTCGGAGAACGCGAGGGTGCGCCGTGCGGCGATCGCCGCGTGGCTCAGGTCGTCGGTCGGTGCGAAGGGCGACGTGGGCAGGGCCACCGGGTGCACGGAAGGTCCTTCGGTCACCAGGGTTGCCAGGGTGGACTGCGGGAACTTGTTGCCGGCCGGCCCTGTGTTGTAGGCGAGCGTCTGCAACTCGGTACGGCCGGCCGGACCGCCTTGTACGAGCACGTCGAAGCGGGCGCCCGCCGCGAGGAGGAGCGAGTCGGCCGTCCAGATCCGGTCAACGGGGTTGGCGTCGTGGGCGATCACACGGAACCGCTGACCTTGCAGGCGGAGCTTGTAGTAGATGTTGGCGCTGATGTTGGCCAGCCGCCACAGCTGGGTCTCGCCCGGCCGGATGCGGATGGTCGGGTTCAGCTGGCCGTTGACCGTGCGGTTGGTGGGTGCGCCGATGTGCAGGCCTTTGGTCCTGACCGCATCGCCCTCGATCTGGAAGTCCTTGAGCGCGATGACGTGCTCGGTGATGTGGCGCAAGCCCGTCGGCAGGTACTGCTGCAGTCCGTCGACGATGAGGACGCCCGACATGCCGCCGGCGACCTGCGGTGCGGACATCGTGTGCGCATGTGAGTGGTACCAGTAGGTGCCGGGGGCGAGGTTCTTCGGGAACTGGTAGGCGTAGTGGAACGTCTCGCCGGGACGGATGTGGACGAAGACGTTGTCGGAGTTGCCGCTCGGCGACACATGAAGTCCGTGAACATGCAGATTGGTGAACTCGTCCAGCGAGTTCTTCATCGACAGGTCCAGCTTGTCCCCCGGCCGGATACGCAGCGTGGGGGGCATGTATCGGCCGTTGTAGGTGAGGGCCCACAGCTTGCGCCCGCCCACCTCCACCTTTCGCCTCTCCACGACGAGTTCCACCCGCAGGACCCCGTTGCGGCTGACCAGCTGCGCCGGCTCCTCCAGCGGGGCGCCCTGCGCAACCGCCGGCGACTGGGAGCGAGCGGGCACCGCCTGCGCCGGTTCCCGGTCCGGTGACCGCTCACCGGCACAGCCACCGACCAGGAGGGCGATGGCGGCAACGACGGCAGTGGCGAGTTCGGGCAGCTTCGATCGGGACCGCATGACATCTCCACTCCTGGAACTCCTGCATCGCACGTAGCTCGCTACCAGGGAGCACGCGGTCCAAGCCGTTCGCGACCCCGGTGGACCGTTCGCGCGCCACAACCACCCAGGTGAACGTGGGGGCGTTTCAGTGCGGCCGCGAGCCATCCCCGTGCCTTGGTGCGAGGGGCGGCGCGTTCGCTGCCGTCGTCGGCGCGACCACCACGACGACGGAGAAGATCGGGAGTGTGCCGAGGAGATCGGCCGAGGTGGACCGCAGCATGCTGGGGCGCGGCCGGACATCCGGCCAGGTTCCGCACCGGCTCGTCCTGATCGATGATGACGTACCGGGCTGCCGTCCTCGGTGCGGCACCGGCTGTCCCAGGAAAGGGGTCCCCTATGCGGGAAACGACGCCAGAGCAGTCCCCGCCGGACGATCGCTCCGTCCACGGATCGGGCGAAGAAGCCGATGTGATCGTGGTGGGGGCGGGGCCTGCGGGCTCGTCCGCAGCCTTCCACCTCGCCAAGGCGGGCATCGATGTCCTGCTCCTGGAGAAGGCCCACTTTCCACGGGAAAAGGTGTGCGGGGACGGCTTGACCCCGCGGGCGGTGCACCAGCTCGTCCGGATGGGCATCGACATCAAGGCTCCGGGGTGGACGCGCTCACGCGGTATGCGATGGGTGGCCGGTGAGCATCAGGTGCACATCGACTGGCCGGCCCTGGGGCGCTACCCGGACTTCGGCCTCTCGCGCAGTCGGCATGACTTCGACGACATCCTCGCCCGGCACGCCGTGGGAGCCGGAGCACGGCTGCGCAACGGGGTGAAGGTGACCGGGCCCGTGACCGACCGCGCCGGCCGCATCACCGGCGTCACCGCCACGGTCGGAGCGAAGGAGCCGGTGGTCTTCCGCGCACCGATCGTCATCGCCGCCGACGGCGCCTCCGCGCGCCTCGCTCTCGCCATGGGCCTGCAGCGGGACAAGAGCAAACAGATCGCGACAGCCGCTCGCCGCTATTACCGCAGCCCGGAACGGTCGCAGGAGGAGTACCTGGAGTTGTGGGCCGATCTCCGCTTCCCGGGGAGCGATCACTACTTGCCGGGCTACGGTTGGATCTTTCCCATGGGAGACGGCCGCGTCAACGTCGGGCTCGGTGCGCTGCCTCACCGGCGGCACGGCACCGCGGACCTGCGTGCCACGTTGGACAAGTGGCTGGCCCGCGCACCTCACGCCTGGGGACTGCGTGAGGAGAACGCCGAGGGCCCTGTCCGGAGCGCGGCGCTGCCCCTGGGTTTCAACCGTCATCCCCTCTACACCCGGGGGCTCCTCCTGGTCGGCGACTCCGGAGGCATGATCAGCCCCTGGAACGGGGAAGGCATCGGCCAGGCCATGGAAGCCGGCGAAGTCGCAGCCGAGAGCGCCGCGCTCGCCCTCGCCCTTCCCCCGGGCCCCGGGCGGGAGCGAGTACTGCACGACTACCCCGTCGAGATGAACCGCCGCTGGGGGCGCTACTACCGGCTCGGCAACGCGGCAGCCGACGTCATCTTCAGCCGTTCGGGCTTCCAACCGATCCTCAACCGGTACGTCATGGGATCGCCGTTTCTGCTCAACACCCTGGCCCGGATGCTCACCAACCTCACGGACAAGCCCTCGCGTGACGTGATCGACCATGTACTCAACAGTGTGGTCCGTCTGGTCCCGGCACCGAATGTGCGCAGACGCTGATCGACCCGTCGGCGGTGGCCCTCCCTGCGTGGCCGTGCCGGCCAGGCCGGCATGCCGGAAGAAGAGCGCGCGCACCAACTCCTCAAGGCCGGTCAGCACCTTCAGGGGACGGTTACGTACGGCACAGCACGGCGCGGGACGCGGAACCGCCCGGCATGCGGGCCAGGTCATTAACGCTCAGGCGGCGAACTCGGCAGGCCTGGATCGAGCGGAGGGCGAGGCGCCCGGAGCGGATCTCCGAGCGCCCTGCCCCGCGGGTGAACGGCCTCGTCAGACGTGGTCGCCCACCCTGCCGGGCCGGCTGCGGCGCGTCAGGTGCGCGCGCCGGCCTTGCGACGCCGGGTCACGAGGACGATGCCCGCGCCCGCCACTACCACGATGCCCGCACCGATCGTCATCGGGATCGTGCCGTTCGCGCCGGTCGCGGCCAGCCCGCCGTCGACCTGATGCGGCCTGACGGACGCACTCGCACAACGACGGGAGCCATCCCGACTACCCCAGCGTCCGGCCCGCGCAGCTGCACAGGCCGTGGGTCGACAACCGCCGCGCGATGCCGGCGCCCGGCCAGGAGGACCCCGAGCGCTGGGAGCGCTACCTGGAGACCGTGCACCGCGGGCAGATCCGCGAGCTGATCGAGGCATACCGGCCCGACCTGCTGTGGTTCGACGGCGCCTGGGAGCGCGACGAGCGGCAGTGGCGGATGAAGGAACTCCGCGAGGAGATCCTCCGGCTGAGCCCCCGGACCGTACTCAACGGCCGCATGCTCGGCCACGGCGACTACGCCACCGCGGAGCTGGGCGTCCCCATCCAGCGCCCGGACGGGCACTGGGAACTCTGCTACACCATCGGCGACATGTGGGGTTACCAGCCCCAGGACGTCAACCACAAGTCGGTGCGCGAGCTGGTGAGAGTCTTCACCGAGACCATCGGCCACGGCGGCAATCTGCTGCTCAACACCGGCCCGGCGGAGGACAGCAGGATCCGCGCGGACCACGCCCGGCGACTCGAGGGTCTCGGCCGGTGGATCCACCGCAACAGGGAGGCCGTGTACCCCACCGAAGCCGGCCTTCCCTACGGACATCACTACGGTCCTTCGATGCTCTCCAAGGACCGCCGCACTCTCTTCCTCGTCTGCTTCGACGCGCCCCGTGCGTTCGTCGAGCTCCGCCGCCTGCGCAACACCGTCACGAACATCTCCGTGCTCGGCACCGGCGAGCGGCTGGACCACCGGGTCGTCGGCGGCTTCGCCAGTCGCGGTGTGCCGGGCGTGGTCCGCATCGACACACCCGCCACCTGTGATCCTTACGCCACCGTGCTCGCCCTCGAACTCGACGGCGAACTCGATCTCTACCGCGGTCAGGGCGAGGGCTGAGCCGGCCTGCTTCCCGACCGGCCGACCGACGTACGTCAGTGGTCCCTCGTGGTACGGGTTTCGTTCCTGTCAGATGCGGCTGCCGGAGGCGGTGTCCGACGACAGCCGTTGCGCGAGGTAGATCGGTATGACGGACAACAGGACGAGGACGGCGGCGACGACGTTGACGACCGGGGCCTGTTGGGGGCGGGCCATGTTGGAGAAGATCCAGACGGGGAGGGTCTGGACACCGGGCCCGGCGGTGAAGGTCGTCACGACGATCTCGTCGAAGGACAGGGCGAAGGCGAGGAGTCCGCCCGCTACCAGCGCGGAGCGCACCAGCGGGAAGGTGATGTCGACGAACGTACGGAAGGTGTGGGCCCCGAGGTCCATGGCGGCTTCTTCGTACGACCCGGGCATCCGGCGCAGCCGGGCGATCACGTTGTTGAAGACGACCACGATGCAGAAGGTGGCGTGGCCGACGACCACCGTGAACATTCCGAGGCCCACTCCGAGCGGTTCGAGGACCGTACGGAAGGCGGTGTTGAGCGCGACACCGGTGACGATGCCCGGCAGTGCGATCGGCAGGACGACTACGAAGGAGATGGCCTCGCGTCCGAAGAACTTGTAGCGCTGGCAGGCGAAGGCGATGAGCGTGCCGAGGACCAGGGCGATCGCGGTCGCGCCGAGCCCGGCCCTGACCGAGGTCCACAGCGCGTCGCGGGCGCCCGAACTGTGCCAGGCGGCAACCCACCAGTCGAAGGTGAGGCCGGGTGGCGCCCAGCCCGAACTGCGGTCCGGATTGAGGGAGTTGACGAGGACCAGGAGCAGCGGGACGTAGATCACCGCGAAACCGAGCCCGGCGGCGATGCGCAGTGTGACGCGCGCGGGGCGGGAGAGATTCATCGGGGGCCTTCGCTGTGCGTGATACGGAGGTGAAGGAGGGGTCAGAGACTGCTGAGGGCTCCGGTACGGCGCACCGCGAGCAGATAGAACACGATGATCACGACGGGCACGGTGCCGAGTGCGGCGGCCAGGGGCAGGTCCAGGGTGATGTTGGAGTAGATGAGGTTGCCGATGAGCTGCGTCTTTCCGCCGACGATCTGTACAGCGATGTAGTCGCCGAGACTGAGCGAGAAGGTGAAGACCGAGCCGGCTGCGATGGACGGCAGGATCATCGGCAGCACGACGGAGCGGAAGGTCCGGCCGCTGCGAGCACCGAGGTCGGCGGAGGCGTCGAGAAGGCTGGCCGGGAGCTGCTCGAGTCCGGCGTGGATCGGCAGGATCATGTACGGCAGCCACAGGTAGGTCAGCACCAGGACGGTCGCGGTCAGCCCGTAGCCGGGCCCCTCGAGTCCCAGTGGTTTCAGCGCCCAGTCGAGCAGACCGCCCTGGGCGAGGATGAGCCGCCAGGCATACGCCTTGACCAGGTAGCTGGCCCACAGCGGAGTGAGGATCGCCACGACGAGGAGCGGTCGCCGCTTGGGGTTGGCGATGCGGGCCGTGTAGAAGGCGATCGGGAAGGCGATCAGTACACACAGCGCGGTGACCGCGAGGGCGACGCCGATGCTGCGCAGGGCGACCTGACGGTAGACGCCGGTGGTGAACAGTGCGGTGAAGTTGTCCGTGTTCCAGATCTTCACCACGTTGGAGGTGAAGGAGTCCGTGGTCCAGAACGCGGAGAGGAACAGCACGGTGAGCGAGCCGAGGTAGGCCAGGGCGAGCCAGGCCAGTGGCGCGGAGAGCAGCAGGGACAGCTGCAGCCGGGGGCGGCGGTGCAGGGTCCCGGCGAGCCGCCGGACGGGTCCGGCGGCAGGCACGGTGGTGGTCATGGACAGGTAACCCTCAGCCCTTGATCTCGGTCCAGGCCTGGACCCACTTGGCGTACGGCACGCACTTGGTGTCCGTACGTCCGTCCACGCACTGCGCGATGGGCGTGGTCCAGAAGTGAACGTCCTTCCAGTACGACTCGTCGGCAGCGTGGTAGGTGGTGCAGTGGTTCTTGTCCGCGGTCAGCGTGCAGGCCTTCTCGTTGGACGGGGCCTCACCGAAGTACTCGGCGACCTGGGCGTTCACCTTCGGCGAGATGATCCAATTCATCCAGCTGTAGGCGCAGTTGGGGTGCTTGGACTTGGCTGAGATCATCCATGTGTCCGACCAGCCGGTGGCGCCCTCCTTGGGGAGGACGGCCTTGACCGGGACTTTCTCGGCCTGGGCGGTGTTCAGGATCACCTGCCAGCTGGTGCCGACCACCGAGTCGCCGCTCTTGAAGGCGGAGACCTCCTTCAGATAGTCGCTCCAGTACTCACCGACGTTGGCGTTCTGCTCCTTGAGCAGGTCGACGGCGGCGTCGAACTGCTTCTGGTCCAGGGCGTACGGGTCCTTGATGCCGAGGGACGGCTCGTTCTTCATCAGGTACAGGGCGGCGTCCGCGATGTAGATCGGCGAGTCATAGGCCGTGACCTTCCCCTTGTACGCCGAGGACTTGTCGAAGACCGCGGACCAGGAGTCGGGCGCCGGGGAGACCTTCTTCGTGTTGTACATCAGCAAATTGGCGCCGCGGCCGTGCGGGATGCCGTACGAGACACCCTTGACCGAGTTCCACTGCTGGCCCTTCAGCCCGGAGAAGACGTCCTTGTAGTTGGGCACCAACTCGGTGTTGACGGGCGCGGCGTCGCCGGAGGCGATCAGTCGCAGCGCCGCGTCACCGGAGGCGGAGACCGCGTCGTACTGACCGGTCTTCATCAGGCTGACCATCTCGTCGGAGGTGCCCGCGGTCTTGGTGTTGACCTGACAGCCGGTCTGCTTCTCGAAGTCGGTGACCCAGTCGACCTTCGGGTCGTTGGAGCCGTCCTCGGCGTATCCGGCCCACGCGATCAGGTTCACCTGGCCCTCCGTCTTGCCGAGGGTCTTCTGCGCGGTGAGCTTGGGCGGGGTGAAGTCGCTGCCGCCGGGCGACGTGGCAGCGGTGTTCGAGGAACCGCAGGCAGTGGCGAGGAGCAGGGCGCCGAGCGCGGCCGCTGCTCGGGACGTTCGGTTCAGACGCACAGGGTTCTCCACAGGAGGGTTGGGGCGGGGACGGGTCGTGCGGGTGTGTGCGCTCACCGGGCCTCAGGGACCTGGAAGTTGTGCCGTCGGTGCCACTGGAGCGTGACCCGGGAGCCACGGAAGGCGGCGACGTCCTCGGAGGAGGTCTCCAGGTTCTGCTGGAGGGCGGTGAGCCTGCCGCCTGCGTCGAGGTCCACCAGGAAGCGGGTGGCGTCCCCCAGGTAGACGACCTCCGCCACGGTGCCGGTGGCACTGGAGTGCTGCGGCTCGTCGGCGATGGCGGATTCCTTGAGCACGCGGATCTTCTCCGGCCGGATGCTGTACGTTCCCCGGTCGCCCACGACCTGCTCCGCGGCGTCGTCGGTCAGCAGGTTCGACGTACCGACGAAGCCCGCGACGAACGGGGTGGCGGGACGTTCGTATATCTGGGCCGGGGTCCCGATCTGTTCGACGCGGCCCTGATTGAAGACCGCGATCCGGTCGCTCATTGTCAGCGCTTCCTCCTGGTCGTGCGTGACGAACACGAAGGTGATGCCGACCTCGCGCTGGATCGCCTTGAGCTCGACCTGCATCTGCTCGCGCAGCTTGAGGTCGAGGGCGCCCAGCGGCTCGTCGAGCAGCAGGACCTTCGGACGGCCGACCAGGGCACGGGCCAGCGCCACGCGCTGGCGTTGGCCTCCGGAGAGCTGGGACGGGCGACGCGTCCCGAAGTCCGCGAGACGCACGCTAGCCAGAGCCTCCCTGGCCTGCTTCAGACGCTCGGCCTTGGGCACCTTGCGGACCTTGAGGCCGTAGGCGACGTTCCGCTCCAGGGTCATGTGCGGGAAGAGCGCGTAGTCCTGGAAGACGGTGTGCACATCGCGCTCGAAGGGTGCCAGACGGGTGACGTCGGAGCCTGCGAGCTCGATGGTTCCGCTGGTGGGAGCCTCGAAGCCGGCGATCATCCGGAGCACTGTGGTCTTGCCGGAGCCGGACGGCCCCAGCATGGAGAAGAACTCGCCGTCCGCGATCTCCAGGTCGACTCCGGCCACAGCCTCTGTCCGGCCGAAGGACTTACGCAGGTTCTGCAACCGGATGGCCATTCCCTCCATGGGGGGAACCTTTCTGGTGCTGTCGGGAGTTGGCCGTAAACATATGAAGTCATAGTTCTAATTTCAAGGCCCCGCTAAGGTAAAAGCTGGGTCAACTGGCAAGGTGGTGATCGTGAATCGAGACAGACCCGGCGCCCGCAGAGTCGTCTTCACGCCCGTCGACACCCTGGCCCGCGTGGATGCCGTCGTGCGGCGGCTCGGTGATGCCATCGACCTCGGACTGCTCGCCGACGGCGAGCAGCTGCCCGGCGAGTCCGACCTCGCCGCCCAGCTCGGCGTCTCCACCGTGACCCTTCGGGAAGCGCTGATGGCACTGCGGCAAAGGGGCCTGGTCACCACCCGCAGGGGCCGTGGCGGAGGCAGCTTCGTCACCGTGCCCGACGGTCCTGCGGAGGACCGGTTGCTTGCCCGCCTCTCCGACTGGAGCACCGAGGAACTCCGCGATCTCGCCGACCACTGGGCAGCCGTCTCGGGTGCCGCCGCGCGGCTCGCGGCCCAGCGCACCGAGCCCGAGGATCTGCAGCAACTGCAGAGATCTCTGGGAGAGTTGGTGGAAGCCAAGGACTCGGGGGCGCGCAGCCGCGTCTTCGGGCGCTTCCATGTCGAGCTGGCCGCGGCGGCCCAGTCCGCCCGGCTGACCAGGGAAGAGGTCACTCTCCAGACCGAAGTGGGGGCACTTCTGCGCCTCGTACTCTGCGAGGACGGGCACCTCGAGGACACAGCGGATCGTCACCGCGCCGTAATCTCAGCCGTGCATGATGGGGCGGATGACCGTGCCAGGGCCCTGGCCGAACAATGCGTGCAGGCCTCCATGGCGCGCCTGATCGAACTCCGCCTCGGCTCGGCCGATGGTGCGCGCGGTCCCCGTCCGAAGGAGGGCCCCGATGGGCAGCAGTCCCCGTCTCGCAAGCGCCGGATCGGCAGTACTTGACGAGCCGGCGGTCGCCGACGCGGCCGCCCGCGTCCGAGACGCGCTCGAAGGAGTCTTCGACGCTGTGGGCCGGACCGCCACGGACACGGAGGCGGTGCTCGCCTCGGCCGTCGCGGACAGCCGTCGGCCGGTCTCGGCCGATCTGGCCGCCCTCCGCCCCGGCCTGCACGCCTGCCTCGCCCAGTACGAGCTGGTCTCGGGGATCGGCTTCGTGGCGGCGCCAGGACTGCTCGACGACGTACCGGCGTGGCTCGAGTGGTGGCAGACCACCGTGGACGGTGCCGTGCATCCGCTGTTGCTCGACCTGGACCCGGAGCACTCGGCGTACTCCGACTACACCCACTGGGACTGGTTCACCCTGCCGCGCGACACCGGACAGCGGGCGGTCGCGGGGCCGTACGTCGACTACCTCTGCTCCGACGAGTACAGCCTCACCCTCTCCTCGCCGGTGACGGTCGGGGGACGCTTCATGGGAGTGGCCGCCGCCGACGTCTACCTGCGGCGCTTCGAAGCGGTCGTCATGCCTCTGCTCCAACGCCTGCCGGGACCCGCCCGCCTGGTCAACGCGCGCGGCCGGGTCGCCGCCTCCACCGACCCCCGCCACCTGGTCGGATCGCTCACCAAAGGCCCGGACTTCGCGGCGGTACTGGCCGGCTCGGCCGACGGCGCCGAGCACGGCGGACTGCAGCTGCTCCCCTGCCACGGCGTCCCCCTGATCCTGATGACGACGGCGCCCCCGGCATGAGGCAGGCCGCCCGCCTCGTTGCGGGGCGGCATCTGCGACGGGTGCGGTCGACTGATGCCGCAGTCGCATGGGCGGTCACCGGCCCGCCCCTCCCCCGCCGCTGAGCCGTCAGGAAACCCGGATCAGGTGCACCGCCGCGCTCGCCCAGTCGCCGGGCGGCAGCTCGGGCTGTATCCCGTACTGCCGGAGCACGGTCGCGGAGTGCACCGCGCCGGTGCGGGCGTCGCGGTAGCGGGCGGCGGGATCGAGGCCGGCCAGCCGGAGCGGGCGTGACGGCCTGCCATGTGGTGATGAGGCCCGCTGCCAGACGAGCAGGAGTGTCTCGCCGCCGTCGGCGGCGACGTACTGCGTCGCGGCCGGTCCATCGTTGACCGGGGCTCGCAACCGGTGCTGTGTGCCGTGCTGTACGAGGTGGCGTACCCGCTTGTACTCGGCGAGCAGGCCGGCGCCCTCGGCCAGTTCGGCGTCGGACCACCGGGAGAGGTCTCCGCCGATGCCCAGGGCGCCGGCCATCGCCACATGGAAGCGGAAGCGCAGGGGGACGCAACGGCCGGTGAGCTGGTTGGGCACATCGGTCACCCAGGCGGCCATGGTCCGTGCCGGGTAGAGCTGGCTGTACCCGTGCTGGATGGTGACGCGGTCCGCGGCGTCGGTGTTGTCCGAGGGCCATGCCTGATCGGTGCGGGACAGTATGCCCAGGTCCACCCGCCCTCCGCCTCCGGAGCACGCCTCGATCCGGAGGTGAGGGTGATCGGCGCGGAGCCGGTCGATGACGTCGTAGAGGTGGTGGACGTACGTCGTCCACACCTCGTCGGCCCCGTCCGCCCGGTCCGGCCAGCCGGCTTCGCTGAACGCGCGGTTCATGTCCCACTTCAGGAAGTCGATGCCGTGGTCGCCGACCAGCCGGGTGAGCCATCCGTACGCCCACTCGGCGACGTCGTGACGGGCGAGGTTGAGGACCAGCTGGTTGCGCAGCTCGGTACGGGCGCGGTGGGGGAAGTGAAGCACCCAGTCCGGGTGCTTGCGGTAGAGGTCGCTGTCCGGGCTGACCATCTCCGGCTCCACCCAGAGGCCGAAGCGCATACCGAGCCGGTGCACCTCCTCGACCAGGGGCGTCAGCCCTCGGGGAAAGCGGTCCGGGGTCGGTGTCCAGTCACCGAGGCCGGCCTCTTCGCTGCGGCGCCCCCCGAACCATCCGTCGTCCATGACGTAGAGCTCCACGCCGAGCGCCGCCGCCCGGGCGGCCAGCGCCTTCTGGCCCGCTTCGTCGACGTCGAAGCCGGTCGCCTCCCAGGAGTTGTAGAGGACCGGCTGGATCTCCTGGGGGTGCGGCAGTACGTGGGCGAGGGTGTACGCGTGCCAGGCCCGGCTCGCCGCACCGAAGCCGCCCTCGCAGTAGAGGCCGGCGTGGACCGGGGTGGTGTACTCCTCACCGGGACCGAGCGGGAGGGACGGGCCCTCGTGGCCGGCGCCGGCGGTGAAGCCCGCACGGCCGTCGGGGGTGCGCTGCACGGTGATGCGCCAGCTGCCGCTCCAGGCCAGCGCCGCGCTCCACACCTGACCGTGGTTCTCGGTCGCGTCGCCCGCGTCGAGCATCACCCAGGGGTTCGCGTGGTGACTGGTGATACCTCGTCTGCTGGTGAGGACTGTTTCGCCGAACGGCAGTAGGTCCCGGCGGAGTTGAGTCTCGGCAGACCACTGGCCGGTGACGTGGCTCAGCCGGTAGTCGTCCCGGAGCGGCAGGGTCCAGGCGGCGGAGTCCGCACGCTGGAGTGCGACGGGGGCGTCGCCGTCGTTGCGCAGCACGGTCCAGCGTTCGATGACGTCGCTGTCGTCGTGGACCCGGTAGTGGAGTGCCACCCGAAGGGGGTGGAGGCGGTCGCGGAAGTCCAGGACCAGCTCCGCCGAGCCCGGCGCCGGCTCGTGGACCCGGTGCCCGGTGGCCTGCCATTCAAAGGCGCGGGTGCCGTCGGCGAAGCGCACCTGCAGCGAGGGCGGTCCGTACCGCGGTCCACCGTCGACGGGCAGTTCGTCACCGACGGACGGCCGTCCCTCGAAGCTGCTGGCCGGGGGTGCCGGCTCAGTGACGAACTCCTGGACCTCCTCAAGCGCCAGCGCGGGTCCCCACGCAAGGTGGCAGGGCGCTCCTGTCGCATCGATCCGTAGCGCGTACGAGGTGCGCGGGGTGGAGAGCAGCCAGACCCCGGTGTCGGCGGCGAAGGCGATCACAGACATTGATCCTCACGTTCAGGTTGCACCACGAAGGCAGTCGGCAGCCAACTGTGCCTTTGATCAGCTGTCAACCCCCCGGGTCAGTATGGGATTTGCATGCTTCTTCCATGCTGAGTTGAGATTTCGAAAGATCCCGTTTCTTTTATTGACAGCAGAAAAGAACACCCTCTACGTTTCGGCCATGCACTCGTCGCCCCGTCCCGAGGCAGTCCCGGTTCCGACACCGGCCGCTTCTCTGGTCTTCACCACCACGCTG
Source organism: Streptomyces sp. NBC_00154 (assembly GCF_026342835.1). Classification (GTDB taxonomy): domain Bacteria; phylum Actinomycetota; class Actinomycetes; order Streptomycetales; family Streptomycetaceae; genus Streptomyces. The sequence goes on along the minus strand of NZ_JAPEMI010000002.1, from coordinate 691,437 downwards.
TCCCACGGCCCGCTCACCCGCGCCGAGATCGGCCGGCGCACCGATCTCTCACCGGCCGCGGTCACCAAGGCCGTACGGCCCCTGATGGCGGCCGGCTATCTCGTCGAGGGCGTGGACGAGGAGGCACCGCCGTCTCTCGGGCGGCCCGCCAACCTCGTACGGGTGGACGGTGGCCGCGCACTGTTCATCGGCGTCAAGGTCACCGGGGACGAGATCATCGCGGTCCTGACCGACCTGTGCTGCCGCATCCGGGTCGCCCGGCACGTCCGGATCACCGCCCGTGATCCCGGAGCCGTGCTCGCCTCGACCGCCGCGCTCGTGCAGGAACTCCTCGCGGAGGCCGATGGGTTCGGGGTGCGGGTGAGCGGCATGGGCCTCGCGGTGTCCGGAGATGTGGACCGCGCCGCCGGAGTGGTCCGCTACTCACCGTTCCTGGACTGGCGCGACGTGCCGCTCGCCGAGCTGGCGCAGGCTGTGACGGGTCTGCCCGTCACGGTCGACAACGATGTCCGGGCCCTGACGGTGGCCGAGCAGTGGTTCGGGGCCGGGGTGGGAGTGCCGGACTTCGCGCTGGTGACCGTCGGCGCGGGCATCGGCTGCGGTCTTGTGGTGCACGGCAGGGTGGTCTCCGGTGCGCACGGCGTGGCCGGCGAGATCGGGCATCTGTCCATCGACCCGCAGGGACCGCCGTGCCACTGCGGCAACACCGGGTGCGTGGAAGCCATCGCCGGTGACGCCGCCATCATCCGTCGGGTCGGCGAGGTGACCGGACTGCCGGTCACCGACTCCGCGCAGGCCCTTGAACTCGCGCACCGTGGCGATCCCGGGGCCCGGGAGGTGTACGCACGGGCCGGGGAGGCCATCGGACGGGCCATCGGGGCCGTCGTCAATGTCCTCGGACCCCAGCGGGTGATCATCTCGGGCGAGGGCCTGGCGGCGTACGACCTGTTCGCCGAGCAGATCCGCGACACCTTCGCCGCCGCCGCCTTCGGTACCGCCGCCCAGTGCGACGTGATGACACGTCCGCTGCCCTTCGAGGAATGGGCGCGCGGGGCCGCGGCGACCGCGATCCAGTCCTTCATCGGTACAGAACACGTATGAGGAGCAGTAATGACGATGCAGAGCCGCATCTTGTCGCCCGTCACCGATCCCAGCCGCCGCACGGTGGTCCGGGGCACGCTCGGAGTCGGCGCCGCCGCACTGGCCGCGCCGCTGCTGACGGCCTGCGGCGGCGGTCCTTCGGCCGACCCGAAGACGGTCACCTTCGGATCGAACGGAGCCGATGCCACACCCAAGTCCGCCTACGCGGCGGTGACCAGTGCCTTCACCAAGGACAGCGGTCTCAAGGTCAAGACGAACACCGTCGACCATGACACGTTCCAGAAGAGCATCTCCACCTATCTCCAGGGCACACCGGACGACGTCTTCACCTGGTTCGCGGGCTACCGCATGCAGTACTTCGCCAAGAAGGGGCTCGCTCGACCGCTCGACGACGTCTGGGACACCATAGGTTCCGGCTTCAGCGACGCCGCGAAGCAGCTCTCCAAGGGCGAGGACGGCAAGTACTACTTCGTCCCGCTGTACAACTACCCGTGGGCCGTCTTCTACCGCAAGAGCGTGTTCAAGGAGCGCGGGTACGAACCGCCCCGCACCTGGAGCGAATTCACCGCACTGGCCAAGCAGATGAAGAAGGACGGCCTGTCGCCGATCGCCTCCGGATACGGCGGGGGCGACAGCTGGTCCATCCTCGGCGCCTTCGACTACCTGAATCTGCGGGCCAACGGATACGACTTCCACATGTCGCTCATGCGGGGTGAGGTCTCCTGGACCGACCGCCGTACGAGCCGGACCCTGGACCTGTGGCGTGAACTCAGCCCCTACTACCAGCAGGGCGCGGGCGGCCGCTCATGGCAGGACGCCGCTCAGTCACTGCTCGACAAGAAGTCCGGCATGGCGGTCATCGGGCTGTTCCTGGGACAGCAGATCACCGACGAGAAGCTGCGCGCGGACATCGACTTCTTCGCCTTCCCGGAGATCGACGCAGCCCACGGCCAGGACACGGTCGAGGCACCCACCGACGGGTTCATGCTCAGCCGCAAGCCGAAGAACGAGAAGGGCGCGGCCCGCCTCCTCGAATTCCTCGGCAGCGCCCAGGCGGAGAACCTGTACATGGGGGCCGACCCGAGCAATGTCGCCGTCCACTCCGCCGCGGACACCGGCTCGTACAACGCCCTGCAGAAGAAGTCCGCGGAACTCATCGCCTCGGCGAAGCACATCACGCAGTTCGGCGACCGCGACAGCGACCCGGGCTTCGTCTCCACCGTCGTACTGCCGGGCCTGGCTCAGTGGCTGGGCCACCCCGACGACGGCTCGGCCCTGCTGAAGAAGATCGAGTCCCAGCGCTCGCGCTTCTTCACGGCCTGATCCGGACCGGGAAGGTTCACCATGTCCTCCGTAGGCTCGGCGCCTCCCGCCGCCCCTCCCCGGGCGCCCGCCCCGGCGCCCCCCGACGCCCCGCGTGCCCGCCCGCGGCCGCTGCGGCTCGGCCGCGGTGACCGCCTCTTCCTCACGGTCATCGTCGGTATTCCGCTGCTCGCCCTGCTGGTCTTCGTCTGGCTGCCGGCGCTGGCCTCCATCGGACTGTCCTTCACCAGCTGGGACGGCATCGAACCGAGTGACATCCGCTGGGTCGGCCTGGACAACTACCTGGAGATCTTCACCAATTACCCGCCGTTCTGGCCCGCGGTGCAGCACAACGTCGTCTGGCTGCTGTTCACGGCGCTGCTGCCCACCCCGTTCGGCATCTTCCTCGCGTACCAGCTCGACCGGAAGATCAGGTTCACCCGCTTCTACCAGACTGCGATCTTCCTGCCCATGGTGCTCTCGCTCGCCGTGGTCGGCTTCATCTGGGAGATCATCTACAACCCCGACAACGGACTTCTCAACGGCATCCTGAACGGGGCGGCACCCGGCCACCACATCGACTGGCTGGGCGATCCGGACCTCAATCTGTGGGCCGTCCTCATCGCCTCGGCCTGGCGGCACACCGGCTACATCATGATCCTCTATCTGGCCGGTCTGAAGGGATTCGACCCCGCGCTGAAGGAAGCGGCCTCGCTCGACGGCGCCAATGGACGCCAGACGTTCCTGAGGGTGGTCTTCCCGGCACTCAAGCCGGTCAACATCATCATTCTCGTCGTCACCGTCATGGAATCGCTGCGGGCGTTCGACATCGTCTATGTGCTCGGCGGCGGTGTCGGCAGCAAGCCCGGGATGGAGCTCCTGTCGCTCCTGATCACCGACAACATCATCGGCGAGTCCAGCCACATCGGTTACGGCTCCGCACTCGCGGTCGTCCTGCTCATCGTCTCGCTGCTCGCCATCGGCACCTTCCTTGCCCAGACCTTCCGCAAGGAGGACCAGTGACCGCGACCGTCACACCGCCGGCGGCCGGCCCGCGTACCCGCCGAGCGCCGCTCCCGGACGCGGGCCCCTCGCGCCCGAGGCGACAGACCGGACGGCATGTGCTGCTCGGCGGGATCGCCTTCCTGTGGCTCGTTCCGCTGCTGTGGGCGGTGTACACCTCGCTGCGGCCCTACTCGGACACCAGCAGGCACGGCTACCTCTCCCTGCCGCACAGTCTCGGCTTCGAGAACTTCGGTACCGCCTGGCACCAGTCGGGGATGCCGCACTTCTTCTGGAACTCCGTCCTGATCACCGTTCCGGCGGTCCTCGGCACGCTGCTCTTCTCCGCCGCGGTGGCCTTCTTCGTCTCGCGGTTCGACTTCCGCTGGAACGTCGTCCTGCTGATGCTCTTCACCGCGGGCAACCTGCTCCCCGCCCAGGTGCTGATCACTCCGCTGTACCGGCTCTACCTGCTGATCCCGCTGCCCGGCTGGATGAGCGACTCGTTCCTGCTCTACAACTCGGTGTGGGGCATCATCGTCATCCACATCGCCTACCAGTGCGGCTTCTGCACCTTCGTCCTCAGCAACTACATGCGGACGATCCCGAAGGAGATCACGGAGGCGGCGCTGGTGGACGGCGCCCCGGTGTGGCGCCAGTTCTTCCAGATCGTGCTGCCGCTGTGCCGTCCCGCGTTCGCGGCGCTCGCCACCCTCGAATCGATCTGGATCTACAACGACTTCTTCTGGTCGCTCGCCCTGATCGAGACCGGCGACAAACGCCCGATCACCTCGGCACTCGCCAACCTCCAGGGCCAGTACTTCACCAATCCCAACCTCATCGCGGCCGGCGCACTGATGACCGCGATCCCGACGCTGCTCGTGTACTTCGCGCTCCAGCGCCAGTTCATCAGCGGGCTCACCCTCGGTTCGGGCAAGTAGCGAACCCTGTCCCGCGCTGCGCAGCCCTGCACTGCACGCAACCGGAACACCGCACCACTACCGAATCCCTTCGCCGAGAAAGCAAAGAGGTCCCCTCTCATGCGGTCACCCACCCGCCCCGCCACGAGAGCCCTGCGCTCCGCGCTGGTACTCGCCGTCACCGCAGGCCTGGCAGTCGCCGTGCCGACGGCGCAGGCTGCCCCGTCCGAGTCCCCCGCCATCTCCCCCGTCGCCACCACCGCGGCGACCGACGCCGCAGGCACCGGCGAGGACGGCGTAGCCCAGAAGCCGTACATGGGCTGGAGCAGCTGGAGTCTCCAGACCACCTCGTACCCGGGGGTCAATCCCGACGGGAACTACAGCTATCTCACCGAGGCCAACGTCAACAAGCAGACGGACGCCTTGGCCTCCAAGCTCAAGAAGTACGGCTACGAGTACATCAACATCGACGCCGGCTGGTGGCGCGGCTGGGACTGGACGCCGGAGTTCGACGCGTACGGGCGCCAGAAGGCCGACAAGGCACGCTTCCCGAGCGGGATGAAGGCGGTCGCCGACCGCATCCATGGCAAGGGTCTCAAGGCCGGCATCTATCTGCCCGTCGGTCTGGAGAAGGAGGGATACGGCGAGGGCAAGCTGCCGATCTGGAACACCGACAACTGCACCACCGGTGACATCGTCTACAGCGATCTGCGGACGACCAACGGCTGGGACAGCTCGTACAAGCTCGACTTCTCGAAGCCGTGTGCCCAGAAGTACGTCGACTCGCAGGCGCAGCTCATCGCCGACTGGGGATACGACTTCCTCAAGCTCGACGGTGTGGGTCCCGGGTCCTTCAAGAGCGGCGACAACTACGACAACCGCGCGGACGTCGCGGCCTGGCAGAAGGCCATCAAGAGCACCGGACGGCCCATCCATCTGGAGATCTCCTGGTCGCTCGACATCAACTACGCCAAGGACTGGAAGGCCACGTCCAACGGATGGCGCGTCGACACGGATGTCGAGTGCTACTGCAACACGCTGGTGTCGTGGGAGAACTCCGTCGAGGACCGGTGGCGTGACACTCCCGGGTGGACGCGGTACGCCGGCCCCGGCGGCTGGAACGACCTCGACTCGATCAATGTCGGCAACGCCGCCATGAGCGGCCTGACCAAGGCCGAGCGGCAGAGCTACATGACGCTGTGGGCGGTCGCCAAGTCGCCGCTGTTCAGCGGGGACGACCTCACCCAGCTCGACGACTACGGCCTGTCGCTGATGACCAACCGCGACGTGCTGAAGATCAACCAGCAGCCGGGGAGGCCCGCCAAGCCCATCACCTCGGTCGGTGACGAGCAGGTCTGGGCGTCCCAGAACCCCGACGGCAGCTACACCGTCGCCCTGTTCAACCAGGGTGACTCCGCCTCCCCGGTGACCGCCGACTGGTCGGCCCTCGGCTTCACGGGCCAGGCGTCCGTGCGTGACGTGTGGAACAGCGAGAACCTCGGCCGGTACAAGGACGGCATCACCCAGGCCCTGCCGGCCCACGGCTCGCGTCTGTTCACCGTCACCCCGCAGGGCCCCGCACTGAAGACGACGGCGTACGAGGCGGAGTCCCCGGACAACGTCCTGACCGGTTCCGCGTCCGTCGCCGACTGCGCCGAGTGCTCGGGCACGAAGAAGGTCGGCAACCTTTATCTGGGCGGCACGCTCCAGTTCACGCACGTCGTCGTCAAGCAGGCCGGCCGCTACCTCATCAACGTCGCCTACACGTCGGGGGATCCGCGGTCGATCGGCGTGTCCGCGAACGGTAAGGCGCCAGTCGCGACGGCCTTCCCGGCCACCGGGGGCTGGGGAGCCGCCGACACGATCAGTGTGCCGGTCACGCTGAAGGCGGGCAGCAACACCGTCACCTTCGACAGCGGTACGGGCTACTCACCCGACATCGACAAGATCGACGTTCCGCTCCGGTAGCCCCGTCGCACGACCACATCCGGGGGCGCGTCCTGATCGGCGCGCCCCCGTCCCGTGCTGTCCCTGCCCGCGCTCCCGCCCGGGTCTCCCCCGACGCCGTACCGCGCCCCCACCATGTCCGCAGGAATGGAGTAGTCCCGTGAACGACCAGCATCCGCACACCCCTGCGCAGCCCAGCACCAGCACCAGCCGCCGTCGCGTGCTCTCGCTCGCCGCCACCGTCGGATCGCTCACCGCTCTCGGCGGCCTTCCCGCCTTCGCCGCCACCGCCCCGCCGAAGCGCCCCACCACGTCCCCGATGCTTGCCGAGGGCCAAGGTTCGACGACGCGGATGTGGTACCGCGCACCGGCCGGCGAGAAGACGATGCTGGAGCGGGCACTGCCGGTCGGCAACGGCCGGCTCGGTGCTCTCGTCGGCAACGACCCCTCGCACGAACTGCTCTTCGTCTCCGACGCCACCATGTGGACCGGCGGGATCAATGACGTACTGGAGCAGGACGGGCAATTCCCCTACGGGCGGGCGGATTTCGGCAGTCTCACCCAGCTGGCGCACGTGACGGTAGACATCCCGGAGCACGATCTCGGCACGGTCAACACCTACCGCCGCGACCTCGATCTCGCCCAGGGCCTGGTCACCTCCAGCTACATCCGCTCGGGTGTGTCCTTCGAACGCCGCGTCTTCGCAAGTCAGCCGGACGACGTGATCGTCGTGCAGTTCTCCCAGCGCGGTGGCGGTCACTACACCGGCACCGTCTCGCTCGACGGCACGCACGACGAGACGACATCGGCGGACGGCGCGCACGACAGTCTTTCCTTCGGCGCCGAGTTCACCAACGGGCTCCGCTACGGCGCCGCGGTCACCGCGCACAGCACGAGTGGATCGGTCACCACCCAGGGCTCGAAGATCGTCTTCACCCGGTGTGCGGACCTGACGGTCGTGATCAGCGGTGGTACGAACTACTCCCCCGACCCGAAGGCCGGCTACCGGGACCCGGGCCTCGACCCGGCCGCACTCGCCAGGACCAAGGTGCGGACCGCCGTACGGCATTCACCCACCGAACTGCTGCACACCCATGTGGCCGACTACCGCGACCAGTTCGACGGTATGCAGATCTCGCTGGGCCCTTCCACGGCCGAGCAGCGGGCACTCGACACCTGGGAGCGGCTGAAGGCGCGTACCCAGCAGGACGAGCCCGACCCGGAGTTCGAAGCGCTGTACCTCCAGTTCGGCCGCTATCTGATGATCAGCAGCTCCCGGGGCGGCCTTCCGGTCGCCCTCCAGGGCCCGTGGCTGGACGGCAACGACCCGGACTGGATGGGTGATTACCACACCGACATCAACATCCAGATGAACTACTGGATGGCCGACCGCACCGCGCTCTCCCGCAACTTCGACGCGTTCACCGACTACTGCCTCTCCCAGCTCCCGGTCTGGACGGAACTCACCCAGAGCCTGTTCAACGATCCGCGCAACCGGTTCCGCAACTCCTCGGGCAAAATCGCCGGCTGGACCGTGGCGTTCTCCACGAACATCTACGGCGGCCTGGGCTGGTGGTGGCACCCCTCGGGCAGTGCCTGGCTGTGCAACACCCTGTGGGAGCACTACGAGTACACCCAGGACCGGCAGCATCTCGCGAAGATCTACCCGCTCCTCCACGGTGCCTGCGAGTTCTGGGAGACCCGGCTGCTGACCATGACGGTCACCGACGCGGACACCGGCAAGGAACGTGAGGTCCTCGTCGCCGACAAGGACTGGTCGCCGGAGCACGGCCCCCAGGACGCGAAGGGCATCACCTACGCCCAGGAAGTGGTGCGGGACCTCTTCGCGCACTACCGCGAGGCCAGTGCGCTGCTCGGCAGGAACGCCGCGTACAGCAAGACCGTCGCCGGGCTCCAGGAGCGGCTGTACATGCCCGAGGTCAGCCCGAAGACCGGTTGGCTCCAGGAATGGATGTCCCCGGACAACCTCGGCGAGACCACTCACCGCCATCTCTCCCCGCTGGTGGGCCTGTTCCCGGGCGACCGCATCCGACCCGACGCGTCGCCCGCGGCGTTGGTGAAGGGCGCGACCGAACTCCTCACCGCGCGTGGGATGGAGAACTTCGGCTGGGCGAACGCCTGGCGGTCCCTGTGCTGGGCACGACTGAAGCACGCCGAGAACGCGTATCAGCTGGTGATCACCAATCTGCGGCCGTCCGTCGACGGCAGCAACGGCAGCGCGATGAATCTGTTCGACATCTACGAGACCGGGAAGGGCCGCGGGATCTTTCAGATCGAGTCCAACTTCGGTACTCCCGCCGCCATGATCGAGATGCTGCTCTACTCGCGCCCCGGACACATCGAACTGCTGCCCGCGCTGCCCGCCGCCTGGGCGCGCTCCGGCTCGGTCACCGGCATCGGGGCGCGCAGCGGTTTCGTCGTCGACCTGAGCTGGCGCGACGGCAGGGTCCGCGAGGCCACCATCCACAGTGTCGGCGGGCGCAGGACCACGGTGACGGCGGGCGGCATCTCGCACGACGTCGACCTCCGCGCCGGGGAATCCGTCACGCTGCGGAACTTCCGATGAGCGGCGCAGCGCACCGCGCCCTGATCGCGGTCGTGGCCCTCGCCGCCACAGTTCTCGCCCCCGCCCACGCCACCTCCTCCGCCGCCGCGTCGACTCCCGTGCCCGACCCATCGGTGGTCACCTGGGCGGCCAGCGCGGACCGACTGGGCGAGTCCCCGTCCGACCGCAGCTACCGTCTGGTCGTCCGGACCAGCGTGAGCGGCAGCGGGATGCGCATCCGGGTGTCCAACGCGTTCGGCGACCGGCCACTGGTCATCGGCAGCGCATACGCCGGGCTGCGCAAGAGTGGTGCCCGGCTGGTCGCGGGCTCCAACAGGAAGCTGCGCTTCGACCGGGCGGCGTCCGTGACCCTGGCGCCGGGCGAGATCCGCTACAGCGATCCGCTGCCCGGGAGGACCGAGGCCGGCAGCGATCTGGCGGTCAGCCTGTACGTACGGACGGCGGGCGGTCCCGCCACCGGGCACGGGATGGCTCTCCAGACGTCGTACGCGACCGCCGGCGACCACGCGGCCGAGGAACGGGACGGCGCGTACACGGAACAGATCGGGTCGTGGTTCTACCTCGACGCGGTCAGCGTGGACACCGGCCCCGGCACCGGCGCCGTGGTCACCCTCGGCGACTCCATCACGGACGGCTGGCAGTCCACCACCGACAAGAACCTGCGCTGGCCCGACTTCCTGGCGCGCCGGCTGCACGGGACGCCGGGCTCCACGGTGCAAGGTGTGGCCAACGCGGGGATATCCGGGAACCAGGTCCTGGTGGACGGCGCCGGGCAGAGCGCGCTCGCGCGTCTCGACCGCGACGTGCTGTCGCTGCCCGGGGTGCGCACGGTGGTCCTGTTCGAGGGCGTCAATGACATCAAGTCCCACAGCGGTGTCACGGCGGCCTCGCTGACGGCGGGCTATCGCCGGATCATCGACCGGGCCCACGCGGCGGGGAAGTGCGTCGTCGGCGCCACCGTCCTCCCCTACCAGGGCTGGTCGGAGTGGGATCCACAGGGGGATGCGGTACGCATGGAGGTGAACGAGTGGATCCGCACCAGCGGTGCGGTGGACGCGGTGGCGGACTTCGACAAGGTCCTGCGCAGCCCGTACAACCCGCAGCGGCTGCTGCCGACGTTCGACGGAGGGGACCATCTGCATCCCAACGACAAGGGCATGCAGGCGATGGCGGACTCGATCGACCTCGGGGACCTCGAGTGCGACGGCGCGAGCGGGTGAACCCGCGGTCACGCCCACGTCCTGACGCCACGTCGGCCGCTCGGCGCGCCCGGGTGGGGATCCGTCGGCCGTGAGCTGATCCAGGGCCCGTCGGGACCGCATGTGTCACCCCGCGTGATCCCGACGGGCCGACAGCCGGCCTTGGCGCAGCGGCTGCCCGGAAGCGTTGCGCAGCAGCACAGGAGAGTGTCCCCGCGGAAGCCGAAAGCACCGGCGAACGCGGCGGTCATCACGGAGCGCGACAACCCATGAGTGTCCCCCGCCCCGCCTCAACCACCGCCGGCCGCGTCCCTGTCCGCCAGGGACAAATGGAGATGGGCCAGGTCACGCGGAACCGGACCGTCAGGACGGAAGAGCGGTGCACTCTCCCCATAGGCGGCCGTGGCCGGAGCATCCGTGAGGCGAAGACGTGTCCGCAGCCGCCCGTAGAAGTCGTGCGGGCCGAGTCTGATGACCCGCAGACGACGCGGGGCCGCGTACACCCCGAGCCAGTCCCCGGCATCCAACACGCCACGCAGATGGCCGTCGATCGTCACCGCGCCCTGTCCCGAATGGGGCAGGACCCGGACCGCGATCGGTTCGTCCGACGCTACGACCACCGTGCGGTCGAAGGTCATGTGCGGCGCGACGGGTGTGAAGATGACGGCATCCATGCGAGGTGAGACCACCGGACCGCCTGCGGCAAAGCTGTAGGCGGTCGACCCGGTGGGGGTCGCCATGATGACGGCATCGGCCGAGTACGAGGCGAGAAGCCGGCCGCCGACATAGACGCCGAGACTCACCTGCCGGTCACGCGCCAGCTTCTCCACGACGACGTCGTTGAGAGCGGTGACATCCAACGCCACACCCCAGCCCTCCGCCCCGGCCTCCGCGTCCCGGTCGACCTGAGGCGGCGGCAGCATCGGGCGTCGTCCGTAGCCCATCAGAGCGTCGATGTCCTTGGGCACCTCGAGCACCCGGGAGGCCCTCATCGTCAGCAGCATGCGCTCCTCGACCGCCGCCCTTCCGCGGTGGACGGCGTCGAGCGCCCGGACGACGTCCTCGGCCGGCACCTCGGTCAGGAAGCCGACACGGCCCAGGTCGATCCCCAGAACGGCGCCATCGATCTTGGCAGCGATCCTGGCACCACGCAGAAACGTCCCATCGCCCCCGAGCGTCACAATGAGACCCGGGTTGCCTGCGACATCGGCCTCCTCCCGCCCGCCGCGCCGACGTTCGTCGTCGCGCCACACGTCGATGTCCGTGCATGGAATGTCTTCACCGGCACACCAATCGCGTACGACGCGCGCCGCGACAACGGCCTCGGGGCGGCCCTGGTGGACGACGACTCCCACCCGCTCGACACTCATCTCGGTCCAACTCCCCGCGATCCGGCGATGTCCTCACCCCACTTTGAGGGCCCGAGGGGTGTGCCGGCCCGTCGCCGGGCCGAGACACCCCTCTCCATCAGGCGATCGGGTCCGCCGAACCGCCGCGGGGACCGGTCGACGGGCCCTGCCGGTGGCCCTTGCGGGAGGCCCGCCATCACCCTTCAGGGTCTTTCCCGATCCCCTGCACGCGCCATGCCGTCGTTGCCGACCCACGACGCGGAAGGATCGGTCCATGAGCATTCCCACTCCGACCGTCACGCTCGACAACGGTGTTGTGATGCCGCAGCTCGGTTTCGGCGTCTTCCAGATTCCGGACGAGGAAGCCGCCACCGCCGTCACCACCGCCCTCGACTGCGGCTACCGGAGCATCGGCACGGCAGTGGTCCACGGCAATGAGACGGGCGTCGGCCGGGCTCAGGCGTCCTCCGGCATCCCCCGCGAGGAACTGTTCGTCACCACCAAACTGTGGAACGAGGAGCCCGTCGCACGCTCGCCGGCTGCCGGCCTTTGAACACCTTCGCACCGACCGGCGGCCACGGGCCGTGTCGCACCAACCACGTGTCTGAGGAGAAACCGTGCTCATCGATCTCACCGGCAAGACCGCGCTCGTCACCGGATCCACGCAAGGTATCGGCTTTGCCATTGCCGCGGGACTGGCCAATTCCGGCGCCCGCGTGGCTGTCAATGGACGCCGCCCGCAGTCCGTGGACAATGCCATCGAGAAACTGCGGCAGGAAACGGACCGTGACTGCTTCATCGCCGCGCCCGGCGACATCACCACCGACGACGGCGCCCGGCAGGTCATCGAGGCAGCCCCGGACGTCGCCATCCTTGTCAACAATCTGGGCATCTTCGGGGCGACCCCTGCCCTGGAGATCAGCGACGAGGCGTGGCGCCAGTACTTCGACGTGAATGTTCTGTCCGCCGTCAGAATGATCCGCGCCTATCTCCCCGCCATGAAGGACCGCTCCTGGGGGCGAGTCCTGAACATCGCAAGCGATTCGGCCGTGGCCGTCCCGGTGGAGATGATCCACTACGGCGTGTCGAAAACGGCTCTGCTCGCTGTCACGCGGGGCTTCGCCAAGGACGCCGCCGGCACCGGAGTAACCGTCAACTCGATCATCGCCGGGCCGACTCACACGGGCGGCGTCGAGGATTTTGTGTACGAACTCGTCGACCCCGGTCTTCCCTGGGACGAAGCGCAACGGGAGTTCATGGTCAAGCACCGGCCTCAGTCCCTCCTGCAGAGACTGATCGAACCGGAAGAGATTGCAAACATGGCCGTCTATCTCAGCTCGGCCCTCGCCTCCGCGACGACTGGCGGGGCCGTGCGCGCGGACGGTGGATACGTCGACTCCATCCTCCCCTGACAGGTCACGAACGCCACGATCCCCCGCAGCGACCATCTCGTGGGAGTGGCTTCGCGCAGGCGGTCGATGAACTCGTTGCCGGTGAGCCGGCAGAGGCCCTGTCGTGCCTCCGGCAGCGAGACGGGCCGGGGAATCGAACCGGTCACACAGCTCGACGGCCGCCGCTCGTGGGGGCCTCGAAAGATGATTCAACCTGGTCCCTCACGGTGTCCGTGCCCTCGCAGCGTCTCCTGGCGATCAGCGCACCGGGAGGCGAGAACCTCGCGGATGACGTGGCGGGCGTTGGCGGAAATGATCGGGTTTGTATTGCGGAAGTACGGGAGTTGGATGACGGCCATGGCCAGGGCCCAGCCACGGCCGCGCGCCCATGTCGCGTCGTCGACGTCCACGGCGTCCCGGAACGCGTCCCTGGTCGAGGACGGCAGCAGGTTCCACGCGGGGATCAGGTCGCAGGCGGGGTCACCGACGCCGACGGTGGCGAAGTCAAGCACCGCGGTGAGCCTGCCTCGGGCGACGAGCAGGTTACTCGGCATAAGGTCGGAATGCGCCCAGCGGGGTGCTGCGCTCCACGGCCGCGCGGCGAGCGCGTCCTGCCAGGCAGCCACCGCCGCGTCGGCGTCGAAGACTTCGTCGGCGTGGCGCAGTTCCTCGATCGCGGCGCGTGTCCGGGCATCGACCTTCGCCAGCGGAGACCCTCGGTAGGCGCTGGGCCCGCCTTCGACATGGGTGTTTCGCATCGCCTTGATGAACTCGGCCAGATCGCACGCGAGGAGCTCGGGCTTGTCGAGGTGTCCCTCGACCGGGCTTTCACCCTCGATCCACCGATGCACCGACCAGGCCCACGGATATCCCTCGGCGGCTTGCCCCGTTGCGACCACGGCCGGAACAGTGACGGGCAGACCGGGAGCGAGCTTGGGCAGCCACCGTTCCTCCCGCTCCACATCCTTGGCGCCGCCCTCCGTGAGAGGAAGCCGGACCGTCAGTGTGTCGCCGAGCCGGTAGACCGCATTGACGGTACCCCCAGAGGTCAGCCGCTCGACCGGCAGATCCGCCCACTGCGGAAACCGTCCACTGACCAGCCGCCTGACGAGGTCTGCGTCGATGTCCGTCTCATCAGCATGCATCTTGACCATCCGCCAAAGAAATGCCCGAGGAGCCAAGCCCGTCAACTGATTTCACCGGGCGACGCGCATCGCCGGGCGCCTCGCTGCGCCCCACTCTTCGTCTCACGCCTGGACCGAGTAGTCGTCGAATCGGCGGATCACGGGCAGCGCGTAAGCTCAGGGCCTTTATCGATTTCATCGGAGACCTCGTATGAGCTTGAATCCGGTACCCATCGACCGCGAGCCGGCTGCCGGGGCTGTCCTGCTGACCGGTATCCCCGGGAGTGGGAAGTCCACGGTGGCCGAAGCGCTGGCCGGCCGGGTCCGGATGTCGGCCCATATCCAGGTGGACGCACTCCAGCAGATGATCGTCAGCGGTGGGCAATGGCCCTCTCCGGCCGAAAACGCGGAAGCCGACCGGCAGATCTTCCTGCGGGCTCGCAACGCGTGCCTTCTGGCGGAGAGCTTCGCGCGGGCAAGTTTCATCCCGGTGCTCGACGATGTTGTGGTCCGCCGTGCCCACCTCGACTTCTATCGCACGACGCTGGCCGCCGTGCCGCTCCACGTCATCGTTCTGGCTCCCGGCCCGGCGGTCGCGTGGCAGCGCAACCAGACACGGGAGAAGGTCCTGACCACGGACTGGTCGCCCCTGGATATGGCGATGCGCTCCGAACTCGGGCAGCAGGGAACCTGGATCGACAACGCTGATCAGACGGTTGAGGAAACAGTCGGGGCGATCCTGTCCGTGACCGGTCTGGCGTCGATCCCCGAAGGCGATCAGCCTCTGCAATGATCGCCAGGTGGCGCGTGCAGCTCTGACGGCCACCCAGCAGGTCGGGCCGGCGCCGTTGTCGCCTGAAGCTGCCGCGCGCGGCGTCCTGGCCCCCTCCGCGTTTTCGGCCCGCCGGATCCTGTCGTGCTGCTGGGCGAGTGGCGGCTGCCTCTGTCGGAGATCCGTCTGCTGCGGTGACGGGCCCGGAGCCGGCCTCAGCGCGTGAACCAGCACGCAATGCCGCAAGCACTCGTTCAGGTCAGGCATGGAAGCGTCAGTCGGATCGGCGGGTGTCCCGGGATCGATCGGGATTGGCGCGTGGCCGACACCACGACAGCCGGTGCACGTGTCGGTACCGAATTCACCCAGACCGCGAAGACTCCCCTTGCGGGCCGCCCGGCGAGGACGGCCGGCACTACGTCGGTGCCGCGAAACGCCATGCGGAGTGGGTGCGGTCGACTGGCAAGCGGGTACAGGCAGCCCTAGCGTCGACGTCAGAGCGCCCAGTCCTGAAGGAGCAGTCATGACCGCACGCCCGCCCGTCCCCCCGTTCACACGGGAGACCGCAATCGAGAAGGTCCGCCAGGCAGAGGACGGCTGGAACACACGTGACCCCGAGAAGGTCTCCCTGGCCTACACGGAGGACTCGCGTTGGCGCAATCGGGCGGAGTTCGTAACGGGACGCGACGAGATCGTCGCGTTCCTGACGCGCAAGTGGACCCGCGAGCTCGACTACCGGCTGATCAAGGAACTGTGGGCGTTCGACGGCAACCGGATCGCGGTGCGGTTCGCGTACGAATCGCACGACGACTCCGGCAACTGGTACCGCTCCTACGGCAACGAGAACTGGGAATTCGATGAGAACGGGCTGATGGCCGTACGGCACGCCTGCATCAATGACCTGCCGATCAAGGAAACCGACCGCAAGTACCACTGGCCGCTCGGTCGCCGCCCCGACGACCACCCCAGTCTCAGCGACCTCGGACTCTGATCCCGGAGCCGCTACTGCGGCGCCGGAAGCGGTGTGCGCCCCGCGTGGCGCGGCGCGGGGTCGCGCAGACAGTCGCCGGCTCCCCGAAAGGCAGGTGCACGGCTCCGGCCACCACGCCTCCGACTGGCGGATGCTGCCGCGCCCGTCCGGGAGGTTGCAGAAGGCGGGCATGCCGCAGCCACCGCCGGGCGAGGTGCCGTCCGGGGCGGCTTCATGGTCTTCCCCGGCCCCTGGCGACGGAGCCGACGGAGTCCGGGGGCAACGGGTGGCGCCGCCTTCTCACATGTTGATCATGTGCCCTGCGAGCCCGTGCACGGCCTCCTTGACCGCCTCGCCCAGCGTCGGGTGCGCGTGGACGTTGCGAGCCACCTCGTGGACCGTCAGGTCCCACTGCTGGGCCAGGGTGAGCTCCGGCAGCAGTTCGGTGACGTCCGGGCCGATCAGGTGAGCGCCGATGATCTCTCCGTACTTCGCGTCGCTGATCAGCTTCACGAAGCCGGTCGTGTCGCCCAGTCCGTGGGCCTTGCCGTTCGCGGTGAAGGGGAACTTGGCAACCTTGACGTCGAAGCCCTTCTCCCGTGCCTGCGCCTCGGTCCAGCCGAAGCTGGCAATCTGCGGCTGGCAGTACGTGGCGCGCGGGATCATCGGGTAGTCGAGCTCCATGGTCTCGGCTCCCGCGATGGTCTCGGCCGCGACCACGCCCATCGCCTCGGCGGCGTGCGCGAGCATCAGCTTTGCGGTGACGTCGCCGATCGCGTAGATGTGCGGTACGGATGTGCGACAGCGGCCGTCGATATCGATCGCCCCGCGCTCGGTGATGCGTACGCCGGTGCTCTCCAGGCCGTAGTCGGTGACGTTCGGTGCGAAGCCGATCGCCTGCAGAACCTTGTCGGTCTCCAGGACCTGTGGTGCACCATCCTTGCCGATGACCGTGACGCGGACCTGCGGACCGGACTCGTCGATCGAGTCGACGCGGGTGGACGTGAGCACATCGATGCCCAACTTCCGATACTGCCTGGCTAGTTCGGCAGAGACGTCCGCGTCCTCCAGCGGCGCCATCCGGTCCAGGAATTCAACGACGGTGACCTTCACCCCGTAGTTGTGCAAGACATACGCGAACTCGACACCGATGGCCCCGGCGCCGGCGACCACGATGGACTGAGGCAGGTCCTCCGCAAGGATCTGCTCCTCGTACGTCACTACGCGTGAGGTGCGGCGGGTTCCGGGCAGCAGCTTCGGAGTCGCTCCGGTGGCGACGATGCAGTGGTCGAAGCCGATCCTCCGGGTCGAGCCGTCGAAGAGGGCCACGTCGAGCGTGTGCGCGTCCACGAACGTGCCACGGCCGCTGATCTCCGTGATCCCATTCTTCTTCATCAGGTAATGGACACCCTTGACCCGGCCGTCCGCGACACGGCGGCTGCGCCGGAACGCCTCACCGTAGTCGAAGGAAACCTGCCCTTCGACCTTGATGCCGAAGGTCTTGGCCTCGCGTGTGACGATGTGCGCCAGCTCGGCGTTGCGCAGCAGGGCCTTGGTGGGGATGCAACCGACGTTCAGACAGACCCCGCCCCAGTATTTGGCCTCGACAACAGCGACGCGCTTGCCCAGCTGGGCTGCTCGAATGGCGGCGACATATCCGCCCGGGCCTGCTCCGAGTACGACGACGTCGAAGTGCTCACCTTGCTCATCCATGGAGAGTTCCTTTCTGACGGGGATCGGCTCGGCCACCGTTGAGAGCCGATTCATCCTGTTCGAACAGCCTGTGCACCGGCCGGGCGGCTGTGGTTTCCGACACCCGTCCGCGGGAGGAACATCACCCGGAAGACAATGCGGGCGATCGGCCGGCCGGTCACATCGTCGCTCGTCCTCGGGCTCCAGCAGCATGCTCCCTCAGCCGGATCGGCTCGGCACTCCGGTCGCGCAGACGCTCCGTCTCTCGCCCCTCGCTTCCGTGCCGCCGCACGGCAGAGCCGCAGCGCTCGGCCGGGTGCAGTACGGCACGAGTCCCCGGGTCCACTCGGCCGGCTGCCCGTGCACAGGCCCTGGTCGGAAACTGGTCAGTCCGTGGTCACGACGGCCTTGGCGCGGTGGTCGCGGCGCTCCACGGCCGGCGTGGATCGCGTTCGTGAAGGCAGGCCCGGGACCGGCCATTCCCCGAGCGGCGCCGGCGCACCCGGATCGCCTTCCGCCCGTCCCGAATGCCGTCGTATCACGCACGGAGCCAGCCGGATCATGTGATCATCTGGGCGACGACGGTACGACGACAGGGGGCGGGGAACAGTGGCCGACGGTGCGGCAGGGACCAGGACACTCCGGTGTCGAGGCATGTGTCCGATGCGAGGGTCAGGTGTTCCCGTGCGCGACTGCGTCGAGGGACGGCACTGAGCGCCGACGGTCCTCGCCCGTCCGGCGGCACCCCCGTCGTCCCGGATGCGGCAGAGGCATCCCTGCTCACATTTCTCGGCCTGGAGCCGTTGGAGGACGCCGTGTACCGGCTCCTCGTCGACCGGCCCGACAGTGAACCCGGCACGCTCGCGGGCGAGTCGACCGGGTGCGCCGAAGATATCGCGCGCGCCCTCGACGTCCTGGTGGAACGCAGTCTCGCCAGCGCCCGACCCGACGGCGACGACGTGATCCACTACCGGGCCGCCTCCCCCGTGCTCGCTCTCGGCCCCCTGCTGGAATCCCGCCGGGCGTCCCTGCGCCGCGTCGAGTCGCTCGTGACAACTCTGGCCGAACGGCACCGCTCCGCGCAGGCCCACGCGTCGGGAGCGCCGGTCGAGGTCCTGTCGGGAGCGGCTGCGATCCGGCGCAGGCTCCTGCTGATGCAGGATCAGGCCACCATCGAGGTGTGCACCATGATGCCGCTGCGTGAGGTCCACTCACTGATCACCGTCGAGGACAACCCCGACGCGATCGAAGACGTGCTGATGCGGCGCGGGATCGCCCTTCGGAGCGTCATCGAGCGCGACTGGCTCGAACGTCCCGAAATGGCAGCGACCGCAGCCGCCTACGCCGCTCAGGGGCAGCACATCTCCGTGGTCGACGAACTTCCCATCCCTGATCTTCGCGGGGAATCCCGGCCTTCAGGCCGGGCGGGAATGCGATCCCTGGCCCGGAGGCGTGGAGCGCCGGAGTTCTCTGCGTTGTCAGTGGCGCCAGCTATGTTGACCGGACTGACCCAAAAGGGGGGGTGGGCTGGATGATTCGTGCGTACAAGTTCCTGATGCGGCCCACCACGGGCCAGCAGATCGCGCTTGGCGAGATGCTGCGGGATCACTGCTCGCTCTACAACGGGGCGTTACAGGAGCGACGGGATGCCTACCGGCATGTATCGAGGACCACCGTCCGGTACGGGATGCAGTCCGGGCAGTTGAAGGACATTAGGGCGTTCGATCCTGAGCGTCAGGGGCGCTGGTCGTTCTCCTCGCAGCAGGCGACGCTGCGCCGGCTGGACAAAGCGTTCGCCGCGTTCTTCCGCCGGATCAAGTCCGGTCAGACGCCCGGCTATCCGCGCTTTCGTTCGGTGAGCTGGTTCGACACGGTGGAGTTCCCGAAGGACGGGGACGGCTGCCGGTGGGACTCCACCCCGCACGACCCTGTCACCCGCGTGCGGCTGCAAGGGGTCGGGCATGTCAGGGTTAACCAGCACCGTGCGGTGGTCGGCAGGGTCAAGACCGTCTCGGTCAAGCGTGAGGGCCGCAAGTGGTTCGTCGTGCTGACCGCCGAACAGGAGCAGCCCGAACCGCTCCCGACGACCGGCAGCGTGGTCGGTATCGACCTGGGCATAGCCAACTTCCTTGCCGACTCGGGCGGCGAGTTCGTCTCCAACCCGCGCCACGGCCACCGCGCTGCTGCGAAACTCGAAGCCGCACAGCAGGCCCTGTCCAGGTTCCCGCGCCGCAAGGCCAAGGACCGCACCAGGAACCACCAGCGCGCAGTGGACCAGGTCGCCCGGTGGCACGGCAAGGTCCGTCGCCAGCGGCTCGACCACGCGCACAAGACCGCGCTCGACCTGGTCCGGGCGCACGATGTCATCGCGCACGAAGACCTCGAGATCCGCAACATGAGCAGGGCCCCCGCACCGAAGCCCGACCCCGAGCAGGCGGGCGCATTCCTGCCCAATGGGGCAGCGGCGAAGGCTGGACTCAACCGCAGCATTGCCGACGCCGGATGGGGGGTGTTCCTGACGATCCTGTACGCCAAGGCTGAAAGCGCCGGACGGGAAGTGATCGCCGTGGACCCCCGCAACACCTCCCGGACCTGCCCCGAATGCGGGCACGTCTCCAAGGAGAACCGGCCCACACAGGAGACCTTCCTCTGCCAGTCGTGCGGACACACGGCGCACGCCGACACAGTGGGAGCACTCAATATTCTACGGGCCGGGCTGGTCCGTCGCAACGCCCACACGGCATAGCGAGAAGCCCCGTCCCTTCAGGGCGGGGAGGAGTCACCAAATTGATCATTGTCGACCGTCGGATGGCCCTGCTGCCGCTCGCCCCGGAGCGCGACGACGTCGACCCGGTCGCGCTGGCCGTGCACGGTACCGGACTGCTCACCGCGCTCAGTTCGCTCTTCGAAGCGCACTTCGAGAGGGGCTGGCGCCTGCTGCCCTCCGAGACGGACCCGGGGACCGGGCGCACCGACGGAGGCGAACTCGACGCCGTGGACCGCCAGATCGTCTCCCTGCTGTACGTGGGACTCACCGACGCCGCCATCGCCCGTCAGCTCGGCATGGGGCACCGTACCGTCCAGCGGCGCCTGCAGTCCCTCATGGTCGAGGTGGGGGCGGCCACCCGTTTCCAGCTCGGCTGGCGTGCGGCGCGCAGCGGCTGGCTGGACGGGGCGGACGCGCAAAACCTCCCGAACCGGAGTGAACACAGCGCCGTCTGAGGCGTATTTACGCCTCGGCGTGTTCACGCCAGAGGCATCCCTTGTACACCCCACCGAGCGTGCCGAACCATCTAGGCACCGACCGCATGGGGGCCCCACACCTCACGCAGGTGGGCGAGTTCACGCATCTGTGCGATAGGGGAGGGTTAACGTGTTCCCGACACGACAAAGACGGCTCGGCCGTGTCCTGGCTGCCGCAGTGGTCGTCGCGGCCACCGGCTCGACGTTGCTGACGTCACCGGCCTGGGCCGAGGAGGAAGCGCCGCCTGCCACGACCGTGGCCGGCGACCGGGTGCCCGTCGCGCCCACCATGACTCAGCGTCTCGACGACACGGTCCGCGAGGGCACTCCGGCCCAGGCCGCACGGGCGCACCTGAAGGCCCATCAGGACACGTACAAGGTTCCGGTCACGGATCTTGAGACCGTGAGCACAAGCAAGGACGGCAAGCAGTCGTCCGTCCGCTTCCAGCAGGAGCACGACGGGGTACCGGTCTTCGGCGCCCAATACGCCGTGCAGACCGAGGCGGCGGACGGCGGTCAGAACGTCATCTCCGCCACAGGCACCCTCTACACGGACCTGTCGGTCTCCACCACACCGAGCGTCACCGAGGCCGCAGCCCAGAAGCGGATGTTCTCCCTCGACGCGAAGCTGTCGCGGGTCAAGGGTGCCAAGACCGAGGGCCACGGCCTCATCGTCCTGCCGGACGCCCGAGGCGGCAAGCTGGCCTGGCACTTCACCGTCACGGGCGCCGAAGCCAACGGCAGCCCGGTGCGCCAGGAGGTGTACGTCGACGCGAACATCGGCGGCATCGCCCTCTCGTACAACAACATCGACGCCGCGGACGCCGCGCCGGCCAAGGGGACGGGCGTGCGCGTGGACGGCTCCGAGGCGGAGCTGAACATCAACAAAGAGACGGGCGGGTCGTACACCCTCGTCGACTCCACCCGGGACATGTTCGCGCGGACCGGCGGCCAGATACGCACGTACGACGCCCAGCGCAAGAGCTACTCGGTCGTAGCGGGTGGCCCGGTCACGGCGGACATTCCGCTGGCGACCGCCGCGAGCGACCGGTTCGACGGCACCAACACCTCCTCCGGCGCGGTCGACGCACACCTGAACGCCGCCAAGGTCTACGAGTTCTACAAGAACGAGATCGGCCGCGACGGCATCGACGGCAAGGGCGGCACGATCTACTCCGTCGTCAACGTCGCGAGCAACGGCAAGGACTACGCCAACGCCTTCTGGGACGGGTCCAAGATGGTCTACGGCCACATGAACGGCGTGCCGCTGTCCGTGGGGCTGGACGTGGTCGGCCACGAGATGACCCACGGCGTCACCGAGCACTCCGCCGGGCTCGTCTACCTGAACCAGTCGGGCGCCCTCAACGAGGCGATCTCCGACTACTTCGGTAACGCCATGGAGACCGCCGACAAGGGCATCCCCATGAGCGACCCCACCTCCGGCCTCATCGGCGAGTACCTGTGCAACGGCACCAAGCCGTTGGACGAGTGCGCTCTACGCGATCTCAACGACGGCCGCAGCGCGCAGACCGACTACGACCCCATGACGCTCGACTTCGACAACGGGGGCGTGCACGCCAACTCCACGATCGTCGGCGGGGCCATGTGGGACATCCGCAAGAGCCTCGCCCCTGAGCTCGCGGACCAGATCGTCTACCGGGCCGCGCAGAACTACCTCACGCCGCTGTCCGGCTTCACCGACATGCGTAACGCGATGACCCTCGCCGCCAAGTCCCTGAAGGTCTCCGGAGGCGACCTCGCCGTCATCCGCAAGGCCTTCGACGCCCACGGCATCGAGGACAGCTGGGAGCAGAAGGCCGGCACCCACGACGGCACCGCCATCGGCGCCCAGGTGCTGCCCGCCTACGAGGTGTACGGCGGCGTGGACGAGCAGGCCGCGCAGATCAACGGCGACGTCTACGCCATCAGCCACGGCGACGCGATCGCCTGGGACCGGGGTGGCGCCGCCTTCGGTATCACCGTCGGCCGATTCAGCAAGCAGCACGGCAACTCGGAGCACGAGCTCGCTCAGGACGACGCCTACCTGCTCGACCCGTCCCTCGACGACGACCGCATCGTCTTCACCCGGATCGCCGCCGACGGCATCGGCATCTACGCCGCGGGGCACAAGGGGCAGGGCGCGATCAAAAAGCTGGTCGACGACCCCGACGCCGACGAGACCGAGCCGGTCACCGACCACGGCGGCCTCGCCTGGATCCGCACCACCCCCGACGGCGAGCAGGACGTCATGCTCCGCAGGGCCGACGGCACCACCGTCAACGTGACACCCGAGCCCGGCACCAGGGCCGGCCGACTGGCGATGAAGCACGGCAGCATCGCTTGGGCGGACGGCGCCGACCGCAGTTACGTCAGGCTCTACGACATCGCCGCCGGCACCACCCAGAGCAAGCGGATCGGCGGCTTCCTCTTCAACTCCGTCGGCGACATCCAGTTCACCTCCGACCGCATCTTCTGGCGGGAGAACATCAGCCTGTTCGGCTCCACGAACTTCATGTCCGCGCCGCTGAACGACCTGGCCAAGTGGGCGAAGCTGCGCCTCCCGACGGGGACCTACTTCGCCCAGTTCTCCGTCACCGACGACTACTTCGCCTACTCGACGTACGACGCCTGGAGCGGCCTCGGTGGCTGGAGCGGGCCGGACATGATCAAGGTCCAGGTCGCCGGTACCGCCGACGTGGTCGCAGGGACCGGCGCCTTCAGCCGCGCCTCCTGCTCGTCCGGCGCCCAGCTGGCCCCGTCCCTCGGTGACGGCCAGCGGGTGGCCTGGCTCGACACCACCGCGGCCGACACCGACGTGGTGACCCGAGCCACCTTCGCGGGCACCTGCGAATAACATCCGCCGCGTGTCGGAGGCGGTCACCGGATCTTCCGGTGACCGCCTCTTCGCGTACGGGCGCCCGAAAGCCCGTCGGCCTCCTGGCGGACGCCAGTGCCTGCCTGAACCATCGGGGCACTCGGAGCCGTTCACGATCGTTGCCGACAAGGAAGCACACATCGAGGAGAGTGCCCGCGGGGGTACCCGGGTTCGGGATCGGGGTCGGCATGACAGTGATCGCGGAAGTGCGCGGAGCGGGTGGCTGGTGTGGCGCCGAGGTCGCCGACAGCGACGAGTGGCGGGTCGAGCTCAGCGCCGTTCATCAGGCCGAACTGCGCGCAGCGGTCGGCGTCGTGGAGTCGGCCGGCCTCGGTCTCGCCGACTTCTCACGCGAGGACTTCCCGTTGCCGACGCTCGGTCCCCTGCTCCACAGCCTTGTCGACGAACTGATGGACGGCCGCGGTTTCGTGCTGCTGCAGGGCGCGCCCGTCGTCGATCTGACCGAGCAGCAATGCGAGATCCTCGCCCTGGGAGTGGGCCGACACGTGGGCCGCACCGTTCCGCAGGGTCCTGGCAAGCACGTGCAACACGTGCTCGACCTGGGCGTTTCCCCGTCGGGTTCGACGAGTTACAGCTATCAGCACAGCGGGCGGCTCGGCTACCACGCCGATCCGAACGACGTCGTCGCGCTGCTGTGCATCCGGCCGGCGAAGTCCGGCGGGCTCAGCTGCATCGTCAGCTCGGTCGCGGTGCACAACGAGGTCGTGCGCACCCGCCCCGACCTGGCTGGGGTGCTGTACCGGCCGTGGTGGCGCGACCGGCGCTCCGGGGACGGTCCCGACAGCTTCTTTCAGAGCCCCGTCTACGCCGTGGACAGTGCAGGGCGGCTGTCCACGTCCTACGGCCCCGACTACATGCGTTCGGCGCTGCGCGGCGCCCACGTGCCAGCGTTCACCCCTGCCCAACTGGAGGCGATGGAGCTGCTCGACCGCCTCAACAACGATCGCCGCTTCACGCTCGCCATGGACCTGCGCGCGGGCGACATGCAGTTCCTGAACAACCACGTCACCCTGCACAGCCGCACCGAGTACGTGGACCACCCCGAGCCGGAGCGCCGCCGTGACCTCGTCCGGCTCTGGCTGAGCACCGACCAGGACCGGCACGCACCGTCCTGAAGGTCAGGACGAGCACGGTCAAGCCCGGCAGCCGCGGGCCGGACCCCGGGATTAGTTACTCCACGACCAGGACGATCTTGCCGGTCGTTCGGCCGGTCTCCCCGAGCGCGTGGGCCTTGGCCGCATCCGCGAGGGGGAAGGTGGCCTCGATGTGGGCGCGGAGAGAGCCGGCCTCCACGAGATCCGCGATCGCCTTCATGCCGGCGTGGTCGGACTCGACCAGGAGCGTCTCGACGCGGATGCCCAGCCCGGCGGCCTTCGCTGCCTCCTGCGGCGAGCCGCCGTTCAGGAGGGAGACGAGGATGCCACCGGGACGGAGTACATCGAGGGAGCGGGCCCGGGTCTCGCCGGAGAGGGGATCGAGGACCATGTCGATGTCCTGAACGGCGTCGGCGAAGTCGACCCTGCGGTAGTCGATGACTTCGTCCGCACCCAGCTCGCGTACGAAGTCGTGCTTGGGCGCGCTCGCGGTGCCGATCACGTACGCGCCAAGGGACTTGGCGATCTGTACGGCGAGGTGGCCTACGCCGCCGGCCGCGGCGTGGATGAGGACGCGCTGCCCGGGACGGACTTCGGCGGTGTCGACGAGTGCCTGGTAGGCGGTGAGGGCAGCGAGCGGAAGTGCGCCCGCCTGGACGTGATCGATGCCGACCGGCTTGTGGGTAAGGGCGCGGGCGGGGGCGATCACGTACTCGGCGTGGGAGCCGACGCCGTACGGGTAAGGCAGCATGCCGAAGACCTCGTCGCCCGGCTTGAAGAGGGTGACCCCGTAGCCGACGGCCTCGACGACCCCGGAGACGTCCCAGCCGAGAACGAGCGGAAGGCGGTCGAGGAACAGGCGGTTCGCCCGGTGCTTCCAGTCGGTGGGATTGACGCTGGCCGCCCGGACGGCGACCAGAACCTGGCTCGGGCCCGGGACAGGTTTGGGGAGCCGGACTTCCCTGAGTACGTCCGGGGTTCCGTAGGCGTCCTGACTGATCGCGCGCATGATGGCCTGGTCGGTGTTGTTCGTCATGCGTCCAGCGTGCCGGTCGTCGCCGTTCCGTGCCATGGGATGCATGCGATCTTTCGTTGGGATCCCGGCGCGCCCTGCACGCAGGGACTGAGAATCAGCGCAAGTCGGCCGGGCGGACGATATTTCTTCTGAGCCATTGGAATTTCGATGGCTGCCATTGGGATCCCCATTGGAAATGCATGGATAGCGGCCCTAACTTCGAGGACATCGCCGCACCGACGATCTGGACCCGGAGGGTCAGAGTTCGCAGAACGTAGGAGCGTGCGATCCGAATCTCCCCCATCCCATGGGCCCGAGCGGGCCCCGTTCCCGGAGACAACTCATGTCGAAGATCCTTTTCGTGATGACCGGCGTCGACCACTGGACGCTGGCCGACGGCACGAAGCACCCCACCGGTTTCTGGGCGGAGGAGGCCGTCGCCCCGTACGAGGCGTTCAAGGCGGCCGGGCACGAGATCGTTGTCGCCACGCCCGGCGGCGTCGTCCCGACCGTTGACAAGGGCAGCCTGGCGCCCGAGTTCAATGGAGGGCAGGAGGGTGCGGACAAGGTCGCTGCCACGCTTGCCTCGATCACCGAGCTCCAGCACCCGATCACGCTGACGGACGTCAATCTCGAGGACTATGTGGCCGTGTTCTACCCCGGCGGCCACGGCCCCATGGAGGACCTCGCCGTCAACCCGGTCTCCGGCCGGATCCTGATCGACTCCCTCGCCTCCGGCAAGCCGCTCGCGGTCGTCTGCCACGCCCCGGCCGCGCTCCTGGCCGCCGAGAAGCCCGACGGTTCCAACGCGTTCGCCGGCTACAAGGTGGCGGCGTTCACGAACGCCGAGGAGACCCAGGCCGGTTTCGCCGACAAGGCGAAGTGGCTGCTCGAGGACCGTCTGACCGAGGCGGGCGTGGAGGTCCAGGTGGGCGAGCCGTGGGTCCCGCACGTCGTCGTCGATCGCAACCTTGTCACCGGCCAGAACCCCGCCTCGTCCGCCCCGCTCGCCACCGAGGTCCTCAAGAAGCTGGCCTGACGATGAGTGCCGACCGGCTCGCAGGGGTCCTCGCCGCCAATGACAACTGCCTCACCAGGTATGGCGTACGGCGCACGATGGACGAGATCGCATCCACCACAGGGGTGTCCCGGTCAGCAGTCCATCAACACGTCCGGAGCAAGGGCGACGCCTTCCGGCAGCGGGCCGGGCATCTGCGCGGCCGGGTTCGCTCCCATAAGAATGCCTATATTTATCTTTATGGAGCATAGGGATTCAGATGAGCTGCGGGTGGTGCCGCACTCCGGTCCGGCACCGCTCGCGGATCTCAACCTGCTGCGTACCTTCCTCGCCGTCTACCGCGTCGGCTCCTTCACCGCTGCCGCCCATCTGCTGGGCCTGTCCCAGCCGACGGTGACGACACAGATCCGTTCCCTGGAACGACAGACCGGGCGCGAGCTGTTTGAACGGCTCCCGCGCGGCGTCGCCCCCACTCCGATCGCTCACGACCTCGCGACCCGCGTCGCGGGCCCGCTCGACGCCCTCGCCGCCACCGGCCAGGATCCCGCCGCGCAACCGCACGCGCGCCCCGACCCCGTCCACCTCGCAGGGCCGGCCGAGTTCCTCGCCGAGCGCGTCCTGCCGGGCCTCGCCCCGCTCGTCGCCGACGGCGTACGGCTGCGGGTCACGACAGGACTGACCGACCCGCTCCTGGACGAGTTGCGGCACGGCCGACACGACCTCGTCATCGCCACTGTCCGCCCGCGTGGCCGGACCCTGGCCTCGGTGCCCCTCGTCGACGAGGAGTTCCTCCTGGTCGCCGCACCCGCCGTGGCCGAGCGCACCAAGCCACTTCTGGCTGCCGAGGGCCCCGCCGCACTGCAGACGGTGCCGCTCATCGCGTACGCGGACGACCTTCCGATCGTCCGCCGCTACTGGCGTCACGTCTTCGGTGCCCGTCTGAACCGCGAGGCTGCCGTGACCGTCCCCGACCTGCGGGCCGTGCTTGCCGCGGTCAAGGCTGGCGCCGGGTTTTCGGTCCTCCCGCATTACCTGTGCCTGACCGACATGGCCGGGGGCTCCCTGGCCCTCCTCCATGAGACGGACGACCCGCCCATCAACACCAGCTACCTCGTGCAGCGCCCGGGTACCCCCGACAACCCGAATGTCACGCGAGTCCGGGACCACCTGCTGGGCCTCGTCCGCAACTGGTGACATCGACCGTGAGATCCAGGACTTCGGGCGTGTACATGTGCGCGGGCGACTCGTCGTAGCCCTGCGCCACCTGCTCGTTCCACACGTCCTCGTCCATGCCGTCGAAGGCTGACACGCTGTCAAGCAGGCAAACGGCCGGATCTTGCTGAAACGCTCTGGCGGCGCGGCTTTCATCGGCCGCTTGTGCCGCCGGGGCCGACTGGTCAGCGGGCCTGCCGCGCCCGTTCCAGATAGCCGACCAGAGCGGCCATCCGGTCAGCGGGCCAGGGCAGACTCCGGCTGAGTTCGGCGCTGTTGTCCTGCCACATGCGCCGAGCTGCGGCCTTGATCCGTTCGCCCCGCTCGCCGACGGCGTGGAACGTGGCGCCCAGTTCATCCCAGCGCCGGACGAGGTCCTGCACCTGCGGATCGTCGACGGGGGTGTCGTCCCGCACATGGTCGAAGAGCCGTTCGACGAGCTCCGCCCATCGGCTCTTGGCCGCCTCCACTGCGTCAGGGCCGAGTTCGGCCCTACGCTCGGCCAGTTGCTCCCGCTGGTCCTGCGTGAAACCGGTCTCGTACACCGAGATCATCTCCAAGGTCGTCATGAATTGATCCGGATCGGGCATCGACGATTCGTCCAGCCGACGCACCAACCCGTGAATCCGATTGCTGAGCAGGTGGATGCGTTCGGCCTGCTCCTGCAGGCTGCGAAGCTGAGCGGCCAGGAGGAGCGCACATTCCTCTGGGCGCACGGGCTGAGAGAAAACGAGGCCGATGGGTGCATATTTACTACTTTGCGAAGTTGTTACCTGTGTGGGTGGTGCGTCCCCGGGCTCGGCCGTAGCGTCGATAGCGGAACATCCGTTGAGGAGAGGCCGGAAGCGCCGTCGGACGCCTGCTCCGGATCCGCGGACCGCACCGCGGAGCGGGCAGGGCGTACGCGAGGCCTCATGGGCCCGGAGAGCGACTGCTGGGGAGCGGACATGCAGAGACTCAAACTGAAGACAGCGGTCCTGATCTGTGCCGTGGTATCTCTCGCAACAGCAGTCGTACCGGCATCGGCTTCCACGAAGCCGAAGTCGCCCGACACCGTGATCATCGACTGCTTCTCGGACCCTCAAGCACGCCCAGGCACGTTCCTGATTGCCTGCGGGGACGGCAACAGCATCCTCACCGCGCTCCGGTGGTCCGCCTGGAAACCGAAGTTCGCCACGGGCAGCGGGCTCAACGTACTGAACGACTGCCGGCCCTACTGTGCTGCAGGCAAGTTCCACTCCTACCCCGTGGCCGTCAGGCTCGACCGTCCAGAGCCATGGCAGAAGCATGCTGGGCAACAGCACTACACCCGGATGCACCTCGTCTACACCGGCCACAAGCCGCCGCAGATGCCGAGAGAAGTGACCTACCGGCTCTGGAACTGACGGTTGGCCCGAGCCACTCGACGCAGCGCGTTCAACGGCTGCCTACCGCACTCGGCGGAGTTGCGCCACATGTACCGCCGCGGACGAAGACTCTCCTCCTGTCGCACTGCCCGAAGAAGCCGGTCCCGCCTGCCCTCTACAGATCCGATAAGGGCATCTGATCTGCACTGTTACCGCCCGGTGCCTACTCGGAGCCGCGGCGTACCCGTGCGGCCCTGCGGGCCTCGGCCATCTTGCGGGCGTCATCGCCCCGACGGGACCCGCCACCGGTGCGCCCGGATTCGCCCCGGGTGGTCCCCATGCCGCGGAACGGGGCATTGCCGTTCTTCGGGCGCGCTGCGGCAGGACCGCCGTCGAGGGGCACACCGGAAGGGGCCCGGGCACCGGTGATCCGGCTCAGTTCCGCCTCGCCCGAGCGCACCGCGGTGATCTTCGGCGTGATGCCGGCGTCAGCCATGAGCCTGCTCATTTCGCGGCGCCCGCTCGAAGGGACCAGGGTGACGACGCTCCCGGACTCACCCGCACGGGCGGTGCGCCCTGCACGGTGCAGATAGTCCTTGTGGTCGCTGGGCGGGTCGACGTTGACCACCAGGTCGAGGTCGTCCACGTGAAGGCCCCGGGCTGCGACATTGGTGGCCACCAGTGCGGTGACCTGACCGTTCTTGAACTGGGCCAGGGTGCGCGTGCGCTGGGGCTGGGACTTTCCGCTGTGCAGCGCGGCCGCCCGGACACCGCTGGCCCGCAGGTGCTTGGTCAATTGATCGACCGCATGCTTGGTGTCCAGGAAGAGGAGCACCCGGCCGTCGCGGGCCGCGATCTCGGTCGTGACGGCGTACCGGTCGGCGCCGTGGACGGTCAGCACATGGTGTTCCATCGTCGTGACCGCCCCCGCCGACGGATCGACCGAGTGGACCACCGGGTCGTGCAGGTAGCGGCGGACCAGCAGGTCGACATCGCGGTCCAAGGTCGCCGAAAACAGCATCCGCTGCCCGTCGGGGCGCACCTGATCGAGCAGTTCGGTGACCTGGGGCAGGAAGCCCATGTCGCACATCTGGTCGGCCTCGTCAAGCACGGTGATACGCACCCGGTCCAGCCGGCAGTCCTTGCGCTCGATGAGGTCGTGCAGGCGTCCGGGGGTCGCTACGACGACTTCGGCCCCGGCCCGCAGCGCACCGGCCTGCCTGCCGATCGATATACCGCCGACCACTGTGACCATCCGCAGCTTCAGAGCCTGGGCGTACGGTGTGAGCGCCTCGCCGACCTGCTGGGCCAGCTCCCTGGTGGGGACGAGGATCAGCCCGAGCGGCTGCTTCGGCTCCGCACGCCGGCTCGCGATCCGTGTGAGCAGCGCCAGGCCGAAAGCCAGAGTCTTGCCCGATCCGGTGCGCCCCCGGCCCAGGACGTCCCGGCCCGCGAGGGAGTTCGGCAGCGTCGCCGCCTGGATCGGGAACGGGTGGTTCACGCCGAGGCCGGTGAGCGTCTCCAGCAGTTCGAGCGGCAGGTCCAGGTCGGCGAACGACGCCGCCGCCGGGAGGGCCGGGGTGACCGTATCCGGCAGGGCAAATTCACCCGTCGGGGCGTTCGTGCGAGCTGAGCGCGTCATGAAGAGCCTTCCTCGATGTACAGCACGTATCGAGGAATTCCCGGCAGACGGAGAAGCCGGCAAACCGCAAGAACGGGCAAGTGAAGATGATGGAGGCCATTAACGGTAGCAGCCGGTTCTCACCAGGAGCGTGAAAGCGCTCAAGCACCGGAGCGGTCTGCCGCCTCACCACTGCGATCCAGTCACTGACCACGGCTGTCCGGATCGCATAGGCTCGGCGGATGGCAAAGTACTTTGACGTGCACCCCGAAAATCCTCAGCGGCGCGCCATCAGCAGCGTGGCTGACAGCATCCGCTCCGGTGCGCTCGTCGCGTACCCGACGGACTCCTGTTATGCCCTGGGATGCCAGCTGGGCAACCGTGACGGCATCAGCCGGATCCGGTCGATCCGGAACCTCGACGATCGCCACCACTTCACTCTCGTGTGCGAGGACTTCGCGCAGCTGGGCCAGTTCGTGCACATCGACAACGATGTGTTCCGCGCGATCAAGGCAGCCACGCCCGGCAGCTACACCTTCATCCTCCCTGCGACGAAGGAGGTGCCGCGCCAGCTGCTGCACCCCAAGAAGAAGACGGTCGGAGTCCGTATTCCCGACCATGCTGTGGCTCAGGCCCTGGTCGCCGAGCTCGGTGAGCCGCTGCTGTCCAGCACGCTGCTCCTTCCCGACGAGGACGAGCCGATGACTCAGGGCTGGGAGATCAAGGAGCGGCTCGACCATGTGGTGGACGCCGTGGTCGATTCGGGAGACTGCGGCACCGAACCGACCACGGTCATCGACTTCTCCGGCGGCGAAGCGGAGATCGTACGGCGGGGAGCAGGCGACACCACACGCTTCGAGTAGCCGTATCCGCACGAGTGCCGGGGGCGGGCGCGCCGGGGCCGGGAGCCGCGCGGTCGGCGCTCCTTCCGCCCGAGTGTCCGCTGGAACAGGTGAGACGCGTGCAGCGCATCGAAGCGGCGGCGGAACGACTGCCGACGTGCGAATGACGCCCACAGCCCGATGAAAGGGGCATAAACCAGGCGTACCCTGAGCAAAACGCCGGTACACCGCAATTGGGTGATGGAGGCGGAGCATGACCGACCCCCACGGCTTCCTCAAAGTTCCCCGTCGGCCCGTTCCGGCGCGCCCCGTCGAGGAACGGCTGGGCGACTGGAACGAGGTCTATGCGGGTCAGGCACGGCTTCCGCTCGTGTCCGAGCAGGCGGGGCGCTGCATGGACTGCGGCATACCGTTCTGTCACAGCGGGTGTCCGCTGGGGAATCTGATCCCCGAGTGGAACGCGTACGCGGCGAAGGACGACTGGTGGGCCGCCGCCGAGCGACTGCACGCGACGAACAA
Source organism: Streptomyces sp. NBC_00154 (assembly GCF_026342835.1). Classification (GTDB taxonomy): domain Bacteria; phylum Actinomycetota; class Actinomycetes; order Streptomycetales; family Streptomycetaceae; genus Streptomyces. The sequence continues at coordinate 659,275 of NZ_JAPEMI010000002.1, read as the reverse complement.
CTTCCCGGAGTTCACCGGGCGGCTGTGCCCGGCGCCATGTGAGGACGCCTGCGTGCTCACCATCAATGCTGATCCGGTGACGATCAAGAACGTCGAGCAGGCGATCGCCGACGAGATCTGGGCGCGCGGGTACGCGTCACCGCGACCGCCCGAGCGGCTCAGCGGGAAAACCGTCGCCGTCATCGGCTCCGGACCTGCCGGATTGGCGGCAGCACAACAACTCACCCGCATCGGTCACACCGTCGCCGTCTACGAGCGCGCCGACCGTATCGGCGGACTGCTGCGCTACGGCATACCCGCGTTCAAGATGGAGAAGCAGCACTTGAACCGCCGCATCGAGCAGATGCGGTCGGAGGGCACGAAGTTCCGCACGGGTGTGGATGTTGGCAGCGATCTCGACGCCTTCGAGCTCACAAGACGTCACGACGCGGTGGTCGTGGCCGTCGGAGCCAGGGGACAACGGGAGCTGCCTGTCCCCGGCCGTGAGCTGCACGGCATTTGTCAGGCCATGGACTACCTGACCTTCGCCAACCGGGTCAGGGAGGGTGACTACGTCTCGTCCCCCGTCACAGCCGAGGGCAAGCACGTAGTGATCATCGGAGGCGGGGACACCGGTTCGGACTGTCTGGGCACCGCCCTGCGTCAGGGGGCGACGTCCGTGGTCCAGCTGGACATCAATCCGGAGCCCGGCGAGGCCCGGCGGGACACCGAGCCCTGGCCCACGTATCCGAAGGTCTACCGGATCTCCCATGCCCATGAAGAGGGCCGGGAACGGGAGGGTACGGATCCGCGAATCTTCTCCTCCGCCACCCTCCGTCTCGAAGGGGACCGGCACGGTCACGTTCGCGGCATCCGCCTGGCGGAAGTGGAACCCGAGGACAGAAGGCCGCGGCCGGACACCGAGCACGTGATCTCGGCGGATCTGGTCCTGCTCGCGCTCGGCTTCTACGGTCCTGAACGGGGCACCGGTCTGATGAAGCAGCTCGCGCTCACGCTGGACGACCGGGGCAACTTCGCGCGGCATGCCGACTTCGCCGCCGAGACGACGGAGCGGGCCCGGAGCGCCGAGCGGACGGTCCGGACCGGGGCGGAAGGGGTCTTCATCGCCGGCGACGCGGGACGTGGCCAGTCCCTTGTGGTGTGGGCCATCGCAGAGGGACGGTCCGCCGCGGCCGCAGCGGACCGCTATCTGAGCGGCTCCACGGAGCTGCCGGCCCCCGTAGCCCCGAGGGATCGCCCCCTGGTGGCATGAGCGCTTCCGGTATCCCGTGCCCACGATCACGTTCGCTGCTTCGCCGGGGCCACAACGACCTGCCGACTACGTTCCTGCGGCGTGCTGGATCACGAGATGACGAGGACCGCGCAGCACGGGACTGCGCCGGTACGGGGGCGGGTCCTCGACCAGGCGGGGGTCGTCGAGGTTGCGGAGGAGCGCATTGAGTGCGATCTGTGCCTCGACACGGGCGAGCGGGGCGCCGAAGCAGTTGTGGATACCACTGCCGAAGCCGAAGTGCTGATTGTCCTCACGCATCGGGTCGAAACGGTCCGGGTCGTCGAACCTCAGGGGGTCCCGGTTGCCGGAGGCGAGCACAAGGATCAGAGAGGCGCCCTTGGGGATGGTGACGCCCGCGACTTCGATGTCGGTGAGCGGTGAGCGCTGCGGCAGGAACTGGACGGGGGGCTCGTAGCGCAGCAGTTCCTCCACGGCCCTCGGCATGAGTTCGGGCTCGGCGCGCAACTTCGCCAGGATGTCGGGGTGGCGCAGGAGGGTGAGCATGCCGTTGGTGATCAGGTTGACGGTCGTCTCGTGGCCGGCGATGAGCAGCAGTACAGCTGTGGCCATCAGTTCCGGCTGGGTGAGACGGCCTTCGGGTCCTTCGTCGTTGGCCAGCGCGGAGAGCATGTCGCCGGTCGGGTGGCCACGCCGCTCTTCGGCGAGGTCCCCCAGATAGTGCGCCATCGCCTCCCGCGCCTCCACGGCCGACTGTCGACGCTGCTCCGGGTGCTCCCCGTGCCTGAAGTCGAAGCCGGCGATGATCGCGTTCGTCCAGACACGGATGCGGGGCACATCTTCCTGGGGCACGCCCAGGAGCCCGCAGATCACGGTGACGGGCAGCGGGTAGGCGAAATCGTCGACGATGTCGATCCGGTCCCTGCCCCGGAACTCGTGGATCAGTTCCTCGGCGATCCGGGTGATGTCGCCCTGCAGGGCGTCGATCCGTCCCGGGGAGTGCGGCGGACCGAAAGGGCGCATGGCGATGCGGCGGAGCCGGTCGTGTTCGGGGTCGTCGACACCGATGAAGGCCGGCGGCATGTCGTCCGACCTGGCCAGCAGTTCGTCCGGATCTGTTCGGTTACGAAGGTCCGAACTGATCCGCGGGTCGTGGAGCAGGGCGGCGATCTCATGGTAGGTGCCCACCAGGTAGCTGCCATCGCTCTGTCGTGACACGCCGTTCTCGCGGAGTTCTGCGTAGAGCGGATACGGGTCGGCGCGGGTCGTGTAGTCGGTGATGCGTTCAAAGAGGGTGTCCGGGGGCATGCGTGAGGCTCCTCATCGAGCGTGGGCGGCGGTCGGGGGTGATTCGGCCCGCACCAGAATCAGGTGCCGGTCCGGCAGGTGACCGGTGAGAGCCACGGTCGGACCGTGCGAGAGCAGCTGAGGGGACGGCACGTCGGAGGGGACGGGCGCGGGCGAACCGGACCGGTCGGCGGCACCGGGGGCGGGTGGAAACGGTGCCGCCGTCTCGATGAGGTACTGGTAGTGCTCCAGCCACTTGGCGCGGTTCACACTGACCGCCGCGGTGACACGTCCCCGGTAGCCGTAGACGGCAACGAACCGGCCCTCGTGCAACGAGCCCTGGGCGATGACCACTTGATCGGAGAAGGTCGGTACGCCCACGGACTTGATGTTGAGGCCGAACTGGCTGGACCAGAAGGCGGGCACCGACAGGTGCGGGCGCCTGCGCGGTCCCGGGCTGATCATGTTGTGGGCTGCCACTTCGGCCTGTGCAACCGCGTTGCCCCAGTGTTCGAGGGACAGCATCTGGTACTCGAAGAGCGGATGCGGGAAGCGTGCCACGTCTCCGGCGACGAAGACGTCGTCGGTGACGATCCCGTACATGTCGAAGGCGCGGCACCCCGCGTCGCAAGCGACGCCGCGGGGGCCCGCGGCCAGGCCTGATCCGTCGAGCCATTCGGTGTTGCGGATGGCTCCCAACGCGACCACGGCGACATCGGCGTCGATCCGGCGGCCGTCGGAGAACTCGGCGCCCGTGAGCCGACCGTTGCTGCCCTTCAGAGCGGTAACGGTCACGCCGCAGCGCAGGTCGACCCCGTGTGCACGCTGCAGCCGCCCCGCATAGCTGCCGAGTGTCCCGCCGAGCGCCCCAACGAGAGGCGAGGGTCCGCGTTCGGCGACCGTCACGTCGAGACCGCGCTCCCGGCAGGCGGACGCGATCTCCGAGCCGATGAATCCGGCGCCGATCACCAGGACGCGGCGCGGTCCCGCGTCGAGGAGTTCGGCGAGGCGGGCCGCGTCGTCATTCGTACGCAGGGTGAGTACGCCGTCCAGGCGGGCTTCGTCGGAGTTCGCCCAGGGGCGGGCCCGGGTCCCGGTGGCGATCAGCAGCCGGTCGAAGGGAAGCTCTTCGCCGTCGGCGAGGACCACCCGCTTCTTGATCGGGTCGACCCCGACGGCACGGACACCGAGCTTCCATCGCGCGTCCACCTCGCGGCGGCTCGGCAGCCCGACGTCATGCGCGTGTACCCGCCCGAGCAGCACCTGCTTGGACAGCGGTGGTCTGTCGTAAGGAGGGTGTGGCTCCTCACCGACGAGGGTCAGCGATCCGGCGAAGCCTTCGTCACGCAACGTCTCGGCGGCGCGCAGACCGGCCAGCGACGCACCGACGACGACGATCCGGCCGACGCCGCTCACGGAGCGCCGACGCCCGCCGGCTCGCCGACGAGGATGGCCTGTACCGGACAGGCCGCCGCTGCCCGGCGGACGCGCTCATGCTGATCGTCGGGCACAGTCGGCGTGAACATCAGGGCCTCCTCGCCATGCAGCTCGAACACCTGCGGTGCGAGAAACACGCACTGCGCATACCCCTGGCAGCGATTGAGGTCGACGACGATCTGCATCTCGGCCCGCTCCTCCCTGCCACCCGTCATCTCTGTCCTAATGCCTGCCGCCGGCCGACGCGAACGGTGCTGGTCCATCCGGGTTCGCAGACCGACCGGTCAGGAAGGGCAGTGGCTGCGGCGGACCGCGCGCCGGGGAAGCACCGGTTCCCGGAACGGCAGTCGCGATGACCGCTATCGGTGGCCCAGCACGTTGACGACCCGACCGTTGGGGTCACGGACGAAGAACCGGCGCACTCCCCACTCCTCGTCCTGCAACGGGTGCAGGATCTCCGCACCGCTGTCACGCACGACCGCGTAGGCCGCGTCCACATCGTCCACCTCGACGCTCATGTCGGGCACGACCGGTGCGGTCTTGTCGTGCGTCATGAAGCTGACCTGTGCCGTCGGAGCGGACGGAGAGGCAACCGTCATGATCCAGCCGTGGTTCATGACCTCTTCGAGGCCCAGCAGACCGTAGAAGTCGCGGCTCTCCTGTACGGTCTCCGACTGGATGTTGGGCACGACACGGCGAACGGCCATCAACGCCTCCATGAAGTAATCATGTCTATGAGCCGCCCCAGGAAATCTCGGGCACGCACTCTCGTGACGGGCTCCAGGCTAAGGGCCCTCGCCCCGAGCAGGAGTGACTGAGTCACCGTCATTCAGCCGCTCCCGCGCGTCCCTCTCAAGCCTTGACCGGTGCAGTCCGGGTCGCCCTCGCGGATCGCGCTTCCGTCGCAGCGCGTTCGGCAGCGCTCCGGTAGGCGAACCACGGCATGAAGAACTGCGTGGTCGGGCCGACCGCGAGCGCGTACAGCACCGTGCCCACGCCCACGCTCCCGCCGAGCAGCCGGCCCGCGCCGAGCACGGTGATCTCGATCAGGGTGCGGATGAGCCGGATGGAAAGCCCGGTTGCGGCGGACGCACCGGTCATCAACCCGTCCCGGGGGCCGGGGCCGAAGCGCGCGCCGACGTAGACGGCGACGGACAACCCGTTGAGGAAGACACCCCCGACGAGCAGGCCGACCCGGGCGGGGAAGGCGAGGTGCTCGGGGATGAGCAGGAGACCAAGGTCGGATGAACACGCCAGAACGACGATGTTCGCGACGGTTCCGAACGTCGGCCGCTGCTTTAGCGGGATCCACAGCAGGAGCACCAGAACACCGACGGCGCCCGTGATCGTACCGAAGCTCAGGGAGGTGTGGTGCTCCAGACCCTCGTTGAGGACGCTCCAGGGGTTGACGCCCAGCGAGGCACGGACCATGAGCGAGAGGCTGAATCCGTACAGGGCGAGGCCGAGGAACAGTTGGGGAAGACGCCTGCGCAAGTGCTCACCGAGGGGGACATAGGTGAGGGACGGCGGAGACGGGCGCGTCATGGGCACCGGTGGAGCGGCACTGCGTCCCTCGTGACGGCGCCGGAGTCCGCGCTCGCAGCGGTCCGTTTTCTTCTGCTGCATACCAGTCGCCTCCAGCGAGTTCGGGTGACTCAAGGCCACAGGCGGCGAGTCTGTACAGTGATTGGCCCAGACAACACAGCCAATGTGGAGAGAGTGGTATGGCTGACTCGAATCCGTTCCGGCTGGTGGACCGGGTGAACCGCACCGGCCGGACCCTGGGAAGCCGACAGCTCGCCGCGCTGCTGCCCGACCCGACGGGAATGAGGCCCGCCTACCGTCACCTGGCCCGGGCGATCAGCGCGCTGATCCTGGACGGACGGATCGCGTTGCACGTCAGACTGCCTGCCGAGCGGGAGCTGGCCACCGCTCTGAACACCAGCAGGGCCACCGTCACCGCCGTGTACGACCTGCTGCGCGAGAGCGGCTACGCGCACAGCCGTCAGGGCTCCGGTACCTGGACGGCCCTTCCGGAAGGCCGTACGCCCAGCGGCATCAACCGACTCCTCGAACCGCAGGACACCGCGATCGACCTGGCCAGGGCCGCCCCCGGTCTGCCGGAACAGAGCCTCGTCGACGCCCTCGTCCAGGTCTCCCCTCGGCTGGCCGAACACGCTCACACGCCCGGCTATCACCCCTACGGCCTTCCGGAACTGCGCGCCGCCATCGCCGAGCGTTTCACTCGGCGCGGCCTGGCCACCGTGCCCGAACAGATCCTGCTCACCTCCGGCGCCCAGCACGCACTCACGCTGGTCATGGGACTGCTGTGCCGACCTGGCGACCGGATCATGGTCGAGAATCCGTCCTACCCGAACGCCCTGGAGGCCATGCGCCGCGCCCACCTCCGTACCGTGTCGGTCCCGGTGACCGACACCGGCTGGGATATCGAGATCATCGAATCGACCCTGCACCAAGTGGTGCCCCAACTGGCCTATCTGATCCCTGACTTCCACAATCCGACCGGTTGCCTCATGCCCGATGAGGAGCGCGTCCGCATCCTGCGCGCCGCTCAGCGCTCCGGCACCTGGCTGGTCATCGACGAGACCCTGACCGACCTCGCCCTCGACGTCCCGGCCCCGCTGCCCTTCGCCGCCCATGCCACGCCCGGGGGGACCGGCCAGGTCATCACCATCGGCTCGATGAGCAAGACCCACTGGGGCGGTCTGCGCATCGGCTGGCTGCGTGCCCCGTCGCAGCTGGTGACCGAGCTCGCCGGCCAGCGGATCGCCACCGACATGGGCGGCTCGGTCCTGGACCAGCTCCTGGCCCTCGCCCTACTGGCGCGGGCCGGGGAGCTGTTGCCGCCACGCCTGCAACAGATGCGCGAGCAGCGCGCTGCCCTGGCTGCTGCCCTGGCCGAGCACATTCCGCAGTGGACCTGGCAGCTGCCGCCCGGCGGTCTCTCCCTGTGGGTCGACCTGGGCGAGCCCATCGCCTCACCGCTGGCCGAGCGCGCCCTGGACTACGGGGTGCGGATCGAGGGCGGCGCCTACTTCGCCACCGACCCCGGCATCTTCGAACAGCGGCTCCGCATCCCGTACACAACGCCTCCCGACATCCTGCGCGAGGCCGTGCGTCGCATGGCCACCGCGCTCGCCGACGGCCTCCCGCCCTCGTCCGCCAGCCGACGGCCGCATTGGGTCGCCTGACGGCATCCCCGCCGGTCAGTGCAGCAACGGCTCGTCATCCAGTGCCCAGCGAAGACGCGCAAGTTGGCGTTGTCGGGCAGCGTCACACTCTTGATCCGCTTTCCGTCAGGCACGGAGACGGGTGCTGTCGCAAACGCATAGGTGGCAGGCCCGCGGCCCCCCGACTCGTTGCGGTGATTGGTGCGGGCCACAACCGTGTTGTCGAGCACCGGGTCCTTTCCGCCGCCCGGCAGCGTCCAGTCGCCGAACGACAGGTCGCTGGCAGTGAATGGACCGGCTCCGTCTGGCCATGCGTCGTCCAGCGGCCCAGGCCACGGCACTCGGCTTCGCCCCGGTGCACCGTCCGCGACCACCGTCCAGTCTGCGCACTGCCGCCCACTGCTGCGATGCTCAGCACCGGCCGTACGCCAACGAGTCCCGGGCAGACCAGCGAGGTCCCGGCCCGGGCACCGCGCTCTGCGGAGGCACGCTCGCCGGCTATCGGCTACTCGACGGAGACACTCAGTCCAGTCGGGTCTCACCGGAGGCACGACGTCAGCAGAACCGGACGCTGCCGCTCGTCACATGGCGCGGTGGCGCGGCAACCGGTCCGCTTCCTCACCGCAATTGCTCAGCTGCCTACCACCACCGCGCATGCTGGCGCTGCCTCACCTGCCACAGCCAAGACCTCGACCTCGGGACAAGAGGATCTCTCCCATGACTGAAGTTGCAATTTCACGTTCCCCAGGTGCTGGCTTGAGTGGACTAGGTTGCGCCGGGTAGACCCAGAGCGGCCAAGAGGGCTGAGGAGAGCTCTTCCGCGAACAGGGCCGACCCGGTGAGAGTCTGCCGGATAGCTTCCTCATCGGGCGTCAGCCCGGAAGTCGCCGCCCAGGCGAGCGCGCCGACCACGGCGGGTTCGATCGGGAACTGCTCCAGAGGTATTTCGTAGCTCGTCGCCATGTCGCGATTGAGCAGACCCTCCCAGGTGCTGCCCTCCGGCGTGGCCGCCTCGATGAACCCCACGTCGCTGTCGAGGAAGGACACCATCACGGCTGGTGTCCCAGTTCTCTGGACGAGGGCCGTCAGGCTCCGCCGTCCGGCGTCGGCGAAGTGCGTCGTCTGCCAGCCCTCCGCCAACGCCTCCGTGCCGTCAATGCCCGTGAACCCGGCCGCCCGCATGAGCTGGTGCAGTTCCCCCGTGGACCGGGTCGTCAATGATCCGCCTGAGTTTCCCATGCTCCGCAAGCTAACGGATGCCTCTGACAAGCCGGCTTGCGCCGCTGAGAAACCACCGACAGCAGCCGCAAAGACGGAACTAGCGTGCTTTGTCAGTGGTGTTCCTGGGCCGCTTGTTCGGACGGCAGCTGGGGCCGTTCATGATGACCGAGTGGCTGGTGTTGATGAGCCCGGTCCAGGAGGGATCCGGCGACGACGGGGGTGGGGAAGAGGGCGAACGTCGCAAGCTCGCACTGGGCGACTGCGGCCGCGCTGACGGAACCGACTGTGCTCACGAAGACGCTTGCGTCCAATGCCCCGTCCTCATTGTTCACGCCTCTGAGCGGCCTCGGCCCGTCGAGATCGAAGGTCTGCGGAGATGCCTGTGCCGGCGTGCCTGAAGCGACTCAGGGTCCTCTCGGAAAACCCCGGTAGGAGGGTGACGCGCGTGCCGAGCAGAGCGTCGGTCGCCCGTTGGCTACCCGATGAGGCCGAGCCAGTAGCGATGCACCGAAACGAAGGGTTCGATGCCAACACCACCGCGACGGCCCGCCTCCATCAACCACTCGCAGGTCTGCTGGGCCTTGTCGAAGACGCTATCGGGGTAGCCATAGCGCACCCGGTGTTCGGCGAACTCGTCCTCGTCCTCGACATGGGCCTCACCGCCACGAGGCCGCACGACATCGAGATCGAGGTCCACCATGCGCACGACGGTCCCGTCCGCGCTCCACTCGGGCACCGTGCACACGTCGCAGTACATCTCGGGGCCCGGGTCCACACAGAACGTGGCCGTCCACCACTCACCGCGCGGGACCAACATCACGTATGCGAACCGGCTTTTCCAGCCGCCCGTGTCCGAACTGACGGGGACACCCTGAGCCGTGCCCAACCACACGCCGTGCTCGTCCTCACCGAGCCGGGTAGCAGTCCACTGGGCGCTCAGGCTGCCGTCGTACTTCCGGATGTCGACCCGCACGGAGGCGCTCTCTGCGATCACGCCAAGACGCTAACCCGGCGGGCAGCCAGTGACCCTGCTGCCCCGGAGGAGCAGAAGCCTGATAACGGTCCAGAGGCCGAACGTCGTGGCGGTTGACTGACCCACCGCTCCTGGTGAGCAACCGCGACGTGTTACGGAGCTGCAAGTCCCTCGGTGTTCTTCAGTTCTGAAGCTCTGCTGCTGTCTCTTACAGACCGGCAATGTGTCCGCGTAGTGCTCCCATCCCGCGGTCGAAGTGGGCCGGACGGGGGATGAGGGCTCTGGCATGCCGTTCTGGTGGGGCCTGGACCACCTCGTGTGGGGGGATTGAACGTTCGGGGCTGTCGCCTGTCTGCGGTCGGCTGGCGCAGGTATTCGGGGATCTCAATGCCTCCACACCGCGATCGGGACCAACCCGCCCCACGAACACGAGGCCAACTACTACGCTCAACACCAGCCCCAACCGGCAACTGCAGCCAATGGATAGAGAATCCACCGATCCGGACCTCTGCGCGGGATCGGGGTGCTCCTGGGCCGTCGCAGTGGGCTGCGTCGCAGGTCCCCGGAGGCATGCTGTCAGGGGGGTGTGCCAGAGTCTGCGCATGCTCGAGATCGTGGTGAAGACGGAGAACGGGGAGCGGCACGTTCGTGTGTCCGCCGAGGAGTTGGCTGGGCTGGTCCGGCGAATCGGCGGTGATAGTGACCGGTTTCTGGTGATCCATCGGATACCCGACGTGCCCAACGTCTTCGCCCAGGTCTGGCACGAGGCCGGCGGGAACTACACGCTGGAGCACCGCGACGGTGCCGCCAACCGGCACTTCCAGGTGATGGTCGACGGTTCCGAGGCAGTGATTGCGGCGATGACCGGCTGGGCCCGACAGGGGTCCGGTTGGGGCACTGGTCTGAGCTGGTTGCTGCTGGATATGGGCCTCACCTGCGAGGTTCCGCCGCTCGACCTGGACGAAGACAAGCGCGAGGAATTGGAGAAGCGGGTCCGCGAGGTGCTGGTCGGCGGCTACGCCACCCGCGCCGAACTGGCGGAGCTCGCTGAGGAGTACCTGGTCACCGCGGACCGTCGGCCCGTGTCGCGCGAGCAGGCGGAGGCGATGGCCGACCGGATGTGGCTGGAGCGTGTCGCGGAGCAGGCCGAATGGCAAGGCGAGACCGACCCTGAGCGGCTCACCCGCGCGTTCACCGCCCTGCAGGAGGCCGGTATCACCGCCCGTGAGAACTTCACCTGCTGCCGCAGTTGCGGCCAGTCCGAGATCGGCAGCGAAGGCGGTGCCGACGCCCGCGGCTTCGTCTATTTCCACTCCCAGTGCACGGACTCCGCCGCGGCCGGCCACGGACTGATGCTCCTCTACGGCGGTTTCGACGGCTCGTCCGAGACCACCGCTGCTATCGGCCACGAGGTCGTGGCCGCCCTGGAAGCAGCCGGCCTCGTTGCCGATTGGGACCGTGACCCCGGCCGGGCCATCACCGTCACCCCCCTGCAGTGGCGCCGCCGTCTGGTCGGCTAGAGATCGTCTCCGGAGCGTCCGCTTCGGCATGGCCGCAGCGTAAGAACGGTTGCCTCGTAGCGGACCGCGAGCTTGATGCGGCGTGGGGGCTCTTCAACTCTGTGCGCGGCGTCCTCGTCCGGCAACTCGTCCGGTACGGCGACGACCGCCTCCCGAGGCGGCATCGACGATCACTGAGCTCCAGTCGAGTCCACCACGGGCACCGATCTCGTCCAGAACCACGCGGTGCAGCTGACGCCACACTCCGGATGCGGTCCAGACTGAGAACCTCCGGTGAGCCGTCGCCGGCGGCACTCCGAACGTCGGTGGCAGATACCGCCACGCGCACCCGCTGGTCAGCACGTACACGACGGCCGTGAACACGGCACGTTGGTCAATCCGCGCGGTGCCACCGCTCTGCGGGCGCGAGCGGAAGGACGGCAGTACCGGCTCGACCATTGCCCATAGATCATCCGGCACGAGCCGCTGCGACAGATCCCCGCCCATGAACGGTCATGATGCCGCTGCCGGTCGGCCCCGGCGAAGGTCGGTGTAGGCGTTGGGCTGGTTGCCCCCGCCACCTCAAAATGGGCGCATGGCTCCTCTTTCCATCGACCCGCGCCCGTTGAACGCCGACGAGCGCGCAGTGCTTGAACACATCCTGTCCGCGGAGTTCGTTGGCGCGTCGCAACTCCGGAGTCAGCTTGACCGCACCGAGGTGATCGCCATCTGGGGGCCTGACTCCGTGAGCGTCGACCTGCAGGTCCGGGAACCTCACGAGCATGCAGCACTGCCGGAAGCGCTCGTGCCCGTAGACGCGCAAGTCCATGACCCGTCCGGCGCACTTTGCGTCGGTCATGTCCGATGGATACCGGCGCACCCGGTCCGGGTGATCGGCCGCGTTGCCGTCACGTGCGCGAGGCAATCGCACGACACCGAGGACGAGTTGAACTCGGTGGGCTCGGGCGCGTACAACAAGAACAACAGGGCCTCCTGGAGCCGCTCGGATGGGATCGCACCCCCGAGCTACAGAGAGGCCCTGCCTTCATGCGCGCTCAGTCGGAAGATCACCCGGGCGAGACGCCTCTTCGATCTGCACGAGCCAAGATCGGTTGAGATACGGCTTCTTACGACATTGGGATCTATTAGCGGCAGAGCGGCTGCTTGAGGGGCGATGTGCCGGGTCGCCTCTGGGCTCCCAGGGCCGGGGTGTCAGTGGTTCATGCAAGGGTGCCCCCATGGAACCTTCGGGAGTGATTGAGGCATTGTGGGATCGGATCCAGGCGCGCGATTGGTCAGGTGTCGCCGACTTGGTCGCAGAGGACGTCGTGGTCGAGTGGCCGGTCAGCGCGGAGCGCATCGTTGGCAACAAGAACTTCGTCGCGGTGAACAGCGAATACCCGGGGGGCTGGTCGATTCGGGTGCTGCGGATCGTGGCTGACGGCAGCGAGGTGGTCTCCGAAGTCGAGGTGCCGCATGACGAGTTCGGCGTGTTCCGCGTGGCCTCGTTCTGGACCATCCAGCAGGGACGGATCGTGCGTGGCCGGGAGTACTGGACGAGTGTTGGGGCTGATCCGCGCCCGGAGTGGCGGGCGGCTCTGGTTGAGCCCATGTGAAGCGGTTGCCGCTCGCAGCGACGTTCCGGCTGATTTGGTCGTGCCGTAGCAAGGGCCGTGCGGGTTGGGTGAGTTGTGAAGCTGACCTGGGCCCGCGCGGCCTGCTCCCATCCTGCCCTGTCTGGTGTCTCCCGCGCACATTTCGGCGAGTTGTTCGCCGAACTCGCCGCCCCGTGGGAGGCCGCGCGGCAGTCCGGACTTCGCGAAGCCCGAGGTGGGGAACGCCGCAGGGCGGCCGGCGCCGGGCGCAAGCCGAAGCTGGTCTTCTGCGACCGGCTGCTTCTTGCCCTGGTGCACCTGCGCCATCAACTGCCGCACGAGGTCCTGGCCGAGCTGTACGGCGTCGACCGCTCGACCGTCTCGACGGCGATTCGGCAGGTGCAGCCGTTGCTTGCGGCCCGGGGCTTCGCAGTGCCCGACCGGCCTGGAGTGCGGCTACGGACACTGGAGGACCTCTTCGCCTACGCCGAGGCCGAGGACGTCGAGCTTCGGCTCGACGGCGCCGAGACCCAGGTCAGACGCCCGCGGGCGGGCCGACCCGGGCGGCGGGCCTTCGTCTCGGGCAAGCGCCGGCAGAACACGATCAAGACCACCACGTTCAGCGACGGGCAGGGCCGCATGCTGCTGTCCGGGGTGGTCCGGCCCGGCCGGATGCACGACCAGACGGCCCTGCGCACCGAGGGCTTCGCCGAACAGCTCCGAATCCACCCCTCGGTGATGTCCCAGGTCGACGCCGGGTACGCGGGGCTGGCCAAGGAGTTCCCCCGCCAGGTCACCGCCCCGCCCAAGAAGCCGAAGAACGACGCGTGCGACGGTGACAAGCGGACCTGGCACGAGGCGCGGCGGCACGAGTCCTCAGCCCGGATCTGTGTCGAGCACACCAACGCCGAGCTGCGGCAGTGGGCACCCCTGCGGCGCTTTACCGGACGCCCTGAAATCTACGAGGAGACCCACCTGGCGATCGCTGGCCTGGTCTCCGACCGCTCCGCACAGCGGCCCACCCGGCGCCGGACGAGCACCGCACTCATCCTCGTCCGCAAAGGCGCCTGCTGATCACACCAGCCGAACCGCCAGGCCAGCACGTCCCGACCTCAATTTCCCCCGAGGTCGTTAGCTCATCACGTGATGGTAAGGAGCAACCTTGCCCGAAGTCAGGACTTGACGATCGGTCCCGAGAGGTGATGCAGGAGGGTCTGAGCTTGGGAATCACCGGGCCTTGTTCCCCATCGGCGAGTTGACCAGCGGGAATGGGTGCCAAGGAGAACCGCGGAGCTCGCCTTAGCACCCGTAGTTGACCGTGGTTCCCCGCCCTGTCGGGCAGGATCGGGCACGGAGCTGCTGTACTGCCTGATTCACTGCCGGGCTGATCGGGCGCGAAGAGGCACGGATCGGCCCTTCCCTACCGACGAGCCCGACGGTCTCGGAGCTAGGGGCGGTAGTGGTCGCGCACAGTCGGTGAAGAGTTATGCACTGCGGCGGAGCTGTAGGTAACTCGGTCGTTGTGCGCCTGTGCCCGGCTCGTTTGCTCGATGAGGAGTCCGTCGACGTTCTCTGTGCGGTTGCGCCGCAGCAGCTTGACGATCAGGGCAACCGCCGTCACACCCATGAGTCCGAACATGACGCCAAGCTCGATCAAGGATCCCCCTCTGTGGCTGCTCATCCATTCAGCGTGGGATGACCATGACATGCTCTTCGGGCTCGCGGTATCCAGGGCTGTAAAGCTTGAGGATCTTCTGAGCTCGGCCGGACTGTCATGCAGGGCCAGTTCACAACTGCTGCCCGTCGCTTGGGCGGCGCTGCCCTGGCTGCCTCCGAACCGGACGCTCGGCTGCTTCGTGGCAGCGGCGCAGCTGATGCTGTCCGTGGCGGCCCTCTTCGGCGAATGCCGGCGGAGAATCTGCCGGCGTGGTTCCTCATTCCAGGGCTGGTCTCCTCCGTGGCGCGACTGGCGCCTGTGCCCTTGATACGCCCGAGGAAGGGATGAGCGACGCCGTCCGGCGTTGATCTCGACCGGAGGAGTATCCGAACTGCGACCCCGCTTTAGGAGTGTGGTGGGGTGAGTTGGGCGTTGACCTGGGTAACGCCAGCTCCTGCGCCAACAACACCTCACCTCCGCTGGCAACCGCGGCTCCCCGTGAGTCCCCGCTCCTGGCACGCCTGTGGCACGGACTGACCCTCTCGATGCGAACTATGCTCGCGCTGGTCGCCGAGGTCTGCTGAGCCGGTCACTTGGGCGCCTGGGGCCGATACCGGTTGACTACGGACGGCCGTGGTTGCTGTACTCCGCTGCTGTACAACCGCAACTGAACGAGCGCGAGGGAAACTAAGAGGCGGATGACTGTCATCGTGCTCGCCGAGAGCCTCGAATCCGGAAACGTCGTGGAGTTGTCGACTCTATACGGCAGCTGTGCTATCCGCTTGGCCCAAGTCGAGCGCCGTCTCAATGGCATCAAGTTCACCGGACGCGACACCCGTGATTCGGTGATGTACTCCTTCGGGATGAAGTACGGGCAATCCGCGACACGTCTCAACTGCTAACTTCCCTGCTTCACCAGTTCGGAAGACGCCGTATGCGGATGACGGCTGACCTGGCAAGGCACTGACCTGGGCCGGAGATCGATCGGCGCCGCTGTTCCCCGTGAGTCCCCGCTGCGTCCCGCCGGAACGGGCACGCAACGGGCACATAGGCCGTCAGTTATCTGATGCCCACCAGATTGGAGAGAGCTCTTACTTGAAGTGCTCCTCAACGTGCAGGTGACTCCCATACGATCTTGGCATGGGCATTCTGATACCTGGGCTCGCGCCGACAGTCGTGTGTGTGGTGACCTTCGCGGTGGTCTTCGTCTCTATGGCCAAGGTTCTCTTGCCGCGCGTCAACAAGGTCCTCGATGAGCGGAAGGACGCTATCGAGGGCCAGGTGGAACGTGCTGAACAGTTGACGATGGAGGCGGGTGAAGTCCTCGCCGGGTATCGCGAGGAGCTGGCTGAGGCCCGACACGAGTCGGCTCACCTGCGTCAGGAGGCTTTGGAGCAGGGCACGCGACTGATCGCCGAGATTCGCACTGAGGGCCTGCGGGAACGCGAGGTGATGATTACGGAAGCTCAGGCGCGGTTCGAGGCCGACCGCGTCATAGCGGAGACAGAGCTACGGGGGGACGTCGTGTCGTTGGCCATAGAGTTGGCCGGTCGGGTGCTCGGCGAGCCGATTGACAGTGCCGTCACCAGTGAGATCGTGGACCGCTTCTTCTCAGACCTTGATGCTCGGAGCGCGGCAGACTTGCAGTAACCCTGGCTCTGTTTCTCACCTCAAGCCACCACTCTCCCCAGCTCCCATCCCGGGTGCCGTCGACCCACACACCGTGGAGCGGGCGTGGTCCCTGGCGTCCAGGTGGAGCGCGCCTCTGTACGTACGACCTGGACGCCAGGGGCCGCGTCTACTCGGCTCCGCCTGGGTCGATGGCAGACGGGATGGGAGCTCCCCGCGTACGCCACTCTCCGGCCGGCACTCGCGAACGGCGCCCCGTCCATCCCGGAGTCTGAGCGCCCCCGCCGGAGGCATGTCTTGTGCCTTCCGTGTCCCTCGTTGTCTTTATTCACGAGTAACGACAGCTCTCGGCGCGTCGGCCCGGAGTGCGTCGCCACCGAGCTACCAGGTGGTATCCGGTGTCCTTCAGGAGGGTGAGTGCCGTGCAGCTGTCATTTGCGAAGGCGGCCGACGCGCTGGCCGACGTACTGCAGGATCCCACCGCAGATCAGCATGAGCATGCTGCAGGCGAAGAGGGCGTCGGAGGTGGTGAGGTCGTGCACCGTGCCGGCGTACTGGGTCAGCGCCATCCCCGCGCCGAACGCCAGGGCTCCGGAGCCCCACAGCCGGGGCCGCAGGATGTACCCCCGCTGCCACGGCACGGCCCGGCCGGTTGTGAGGGCCAGGACACCCGCCGCAGCGTAGAGCACCACGGCGACCCCCAGGGCGACCAGCGAAATGACGTGCAGCATCGAACCCCCCTCGTCCATGTTCCCGATCATGGCCACTCCTGCTGTGGACGGCTAGACCCACCGTTGTGATTTCGGCGACAGCGGCACCATCGGGATGCTCCAGCTGCCGAATGCCGCATCCGCCGCTCCTGTCGGAACTCGTGAGCGTAGCCACCTCGTCCAGGTTGTCTCGCTCTAGTTGCGCGACCGGCGTAGCCGGGGCCCAGTGCGGGGCGGAAACAGGAGCGCAGGGCCCCGGCGGTGAGCCGGGGAGCGCGCGACGAGCGGAGCGGTGAGCCGTGAACCCGTAGAGAAAGCGCCATCGACATCCTCACAGTCAGCTGCGGATGTCAGGCCGACTTCCGAGTTGCCCTACACGCGCGGGTTACGCATCCCCCTCGAACTCTCACCACCCCTGGACTCGCCATGGTCCAGGAGCCGTTGAACCCTCGCAAGGTCGGCCTCCGGAGGCATATCCAGAGCGATCATGTGGAACTGATCCATGAGACGGCGTGGACTCAGGCCGGTGAACAGCGCCGTCCAAGACGGCTCCGATGCCGCGATCACACCAGCCTCTACAAGATCATCACACCTGTAACTGCAGGTCACGGCTGCGGTAATCGCCGTACGGACGACCTGACAACCAAGGTTGTCTGCTTGAATGCGCGCATGGATTCGCTGAAGTTGCTCATTTTGGAGGTTTCGCTTGGCGGAATCCTGGCCCTTCGGCTCTTCCACTGGGGCCAGCGACGGCTCGCAAGAAGCCTCGTCGACGGGAGGCAGATCAAGATCGGGTGCTACGTGAAGAGTTCACAGATGACCCGATGGACAAACGGACATTTCATGATCAACTCGGGATCGTGGACCTGGGAGCCCGGACGAGGAGAGATGCGCGCGCTGGCTGAGGACCTGCAGGAGACGAGCGTGCGGGAAGCGTCCATGAGCGATGGGCATAAGGTCAATGCCCCCATCCGACTCATGGTCATTGAGTGCACCTGGACCCGCTCCACCGTCGACCAGCTGTGGGTGCGCGCCACCCAGTCACGTTGAATGTCGTCGCCCGAGCAGTCGAAGTCTCCGACGCTTCTCCGGGGCTCCGCGAGCGTGCGGGAGGAATCAACGCAGCTCAGAGGCGGTCGAGGTGATCATATCGGGTGCAACACCTGTGGTGCACGGAAGCTGAGTCACCCGCCACAGCAGGTCAGCCCCGGTGGCGGTGAAGGCTCGCCACAGCGGGACGCCGAGGAACCCGCGGTCGGCCAGGACCAGCTGGCCCGCGTCGCAGGACCGGGGCAGGCGGCCGACGAGGGTGACTTCACCGGTCCGGCAGCCGGCGAGTTCCGCGTCCAGCACCGCATGGCTGCCTACTTCCACCAGGGCCGCCATCCGCACCTGGACGAATGCACTGCGCCTGGTTCCGCGGCCGTTGCCGGGACGGCCGAAGGCGGCCTGGTTGGCTTCGGTATCGGCGACGTCCCAGCAGGTCCCGTCGACGGCCAGCAGCCGCAGGCCCCGCCAGAATGCGCCAGGCGTCGACTCGTTGGCCATCGGCTTTGCGGTCGCCGCGAACAGCACCTGGAGCGGTTCGAAGCCGAGCCGTTGCCGGGCTCTGAACAGCGAAGACTTCGCCGGAACGTGCCATTTACCCAGCAGTCCCAGCCCCCGCAGACCCGCGACCAGATGCCGCATGACCTCGAGATAGGGAGCAGGCGAGAACAGCGCCAGCCCTAGGGTGCGTATCGAGTCGTGATCAATCTGCGGGATTCGCCCTCGCGGCGGCGCCTGGACCGGTAGATGTTCTTGCATGACGCGAGTGCAACTGGCGGACACGGATTGGGAGTTCATCGAGCCGTACCTGCCCATCGGCGAGTACGGCCCGTATCCCGAGCGGCTTCGGCAGCAGTTCGAGGGCGTGATCTGGCGGTTCAAGACGGGCGGGCAGTGGCGGGAGATGCCGAAGGAGTTCGGTGCCTGGTCGACCGTCCACAACCGCTTCCGGCAGTGGCGTGACGCGGGGGTCTTCGAGGCCCTGCTGGAGGGCCTGATCGCGGAAGCCGCGAAGCGGGGCGAGGTAGACCTGTCCCTGGTCAGCGTCGACTCCACCACCGCGCGGGCTCACCACGACGCTGCCGGGATGCATCTGGAACAGGACGTCGTCGCCGCGCTGGAGAAGGCCGCCGCCGAGGAGGAGAAGGCCAGATCAAAGGGGGCGGCCTCGAAGAACAAACCGGGCCGGACACAGAATCCGATCCCGAGCGGGAAGAGCGACGACGCATCCGGCGTCGCCGAAAACTCCGACTGAAGGCCGCCCTCCTCGGACGCTCCAGAGGTGGGCAGACCAGCAAGGTCCACCTTGCCGCCGACCGCAAGTGCCGCCCGCTGGCGTTCGTCCTGACCGCGGGACAGGCCGCCGACAGCCCGCAGTTCATCCCCGTGCTGGGGAAGATACGGGTCCGCGGGCCCGTCGGCCGCCCCCGCACCCGGCCGGACGCGGTCGCCGGGGACAAGGCCTACTCGTCCCGCGGTAACCGGGCCCACCTGCGGAAACGCCACATCAAGGCAGTCATCCCGGAGAAGAAGGACCAGGCCGCCAATCGGACGAAGAAGGGCAGCAGGGGCGGCCGGCCCGTCAGTCACGACGCGGACCTCTACAAAGAGCGGAACACCGTCGAACGCCTGATCAACAAGCTCAAGGCCTGGCGAGGCATCGCCACCCGCTACGACAAGACACCGGACAGCTACCTCGCCGGCCTCCACCTGCGCGCCTCGATGATCTGGATCAAAGACCTCACCCGGACCACCCATTGATCACGACTCGATACGCGCCCTAATACGAAGTACACGACCAACCGCGCAGGAAACAGTCGCCTACGTTGCTCTAAACGTCCGCACGCAGCCACCACCCGGTCCACCAACCCCGGCGGATACACCCAGGTCAACAGACCAAGACCCGATAAGTCAGACGCACTCGCAGCCACCCACACCACCCCCGGGACCCACTGCCAACCAGCCTACGCCCACGGCAAAAGCAACGGCATGACTCTGTTGGTGATCTTGTGGGGGTCAGGTGACGGCGGTGCAGAGGGCGTGGAAGTGGCTGGGTGCTCGCCGGGGGCGCGTAGGGTCGGCGATCCAGTCGGTGATGCGGGTGACGTTGCAGGCCAGGCCGGTCAGTACGTGCTGGACGTGCGTCTTGGGCAGGCCTCGGTAGCGTGTCCGGCGCAGGCCGCAGGTGCGGACGTTCTGGGAGAGGGTGGCTTCGATGCCGGCGCGGATCGCGTAGCGGCGCTGCCAGTCTTCGGTGCGCTGGTCGAGGCGGTTGCGCTGCTGGATCTCGTGCAGTTCGCGGGTGGGCAGCAGTGCGAGCGAGCGCGGACCACTGACCGCCTTGGTGCACTGGGGTCGGACGGGGCAGGCCAGGCAGGTGGCCTTGTCGAACTTGACCTGGATGTAGTTGTGGCCGCTGATGTGCAGGGGACGCCACTCGCGGCTGACGGTGCCCTGGGGGCAGGTGGCCTGGCAGCGGTCCCAGTCGATGGCGAAGGCGGCCTTGTCGAAGCCGGCCCCGCTTTTGGCCTGGTGGCTGTGGTCGGGCACGACCGGGCCGAGCAGGGTGATGCTGTGTACCCGGTGAGCGCGTTCAATCTGCGCGGGGCTGATGTAGGCGGCGTCGACGGCGTGCTCGGCCGGGATGAGGCCGACCTGGGCCAGATCGTCGTGGATCTGGGCGGTGAGTTCGCCGTCCTGGACCGGGGCGATCGTGGTGGCCACATGCACGACCACCTCCGGCAGGTCTGACGTGCACGTCTCGGTGAAGTGAGTGCGGTAGCCGGACCAGGCGGTGTCACGTTTGACGCAGTAGTGCGCGTCGGTGTCGTACGGGGAGTCGAACCGCAGCGATGCCGGAGGCAGCGCGTGTCCGTCGCGCCAGCGCAGCCGCCCGCGGGTATCCCAGACGTAGTGGTGCACCCAGACCTGGCGCAGGATTTCCACCTGCGCCAACGCCCGGAGCTGGGGAGGGGCGTCGGCCGCCCACGCGGCGGCCAGGACCTTGTGTCCGTCCCGGCCGAAGGTCTCGGCCAGCGCGGTGACCCCGGCCTTCCCGCCGGGCACCTTGCCGATCTCGATCTTGCGCCCGTAGCGCTTGTCCCACTCCGGCTCGACCAGCGGCAGCAGCCAGTCCGGGTCCGCCTGGGCGAGCTGCTCGAGGGCGGCCCGCAGGCTCTCGCCGACCAGCTCCAGCCGGCTGAGCGTGCGCACCGCCGCAAGCACATGGGTCGCATCCGTGCGTTGCCGACCGCCGGATTTAAGCAGCCCGGCCTCGGTCAGCCGATGCAGCATCACTCGCAGCAGCCGGTCGGCCGCGTCGTCCTGGGCCAGCCTGG
The DNA here is from genome assembly GCF_026342835.1 of Streptomyces sp. NBC_00154. Taxonomy (GTDB): domain Bacteria; phylum Actinomycetota; class Actinomycetes; order Streptomycetales; family Streptomycetaceae; genus Streptomyces. The sequence continues at coordinate 638,460 of NZ_JAPEMI010000002.1, read as the reverse complement.
CCCGGAACTCGCACAGCACCGAGTGGTCGAAGCCGGGATCGTTCAACTCCAGGCCCAGGGCGTACTTCCAGTCGATCCTGGTGCGGACCGCGTTCGCGGCCGCGCGGTCCGAGAGGTTCTCCGCGAACTGCAGCACCGACACCAGCGCCAACTGCCCAGGTGACAGTCCCGGACGACCGTCCTTCGGATACAGGTCAGCGAACTCGCCGTCCTCGAACACCACATCCAGCCGGTCCCGTATCAGCATCGCCGGCGTGCCCTTCGGACACGCCGCCCACGCCGTCACCATTGTCCGCGTCGGTATGCGCTGGAAACTCCTGGCCCGCAAGGACATCTCCGCCCCTCTCCCCGAAACCACCCCGCTCCACTCCAGCGAACCGCCGAACGGACGACCTGTCAGCACCCCACACAAGATCGCCAACAGAGTCACGGCATTGGGGCTAGACCCTGGTACGGATCCGCGCGCTGATCATCCGGCTGTTCCTGGTGGAGTACACGGTGCAGGGGGTGTGGAAGCTGATGCGGCGACACGGCTGGTCCCCGCAGGTCCCGGCAAGGCGGGCGCTGGAGCGGGACGACGCGAGTGTCGAGCGGTGGCGGAGCGAGGTGTGGGAGACCGTAAAACCACCGCGGCGGCCCAGGGCGCCTACATCTGCTTCGAGGACGAAGCAGGACAGGGACTGAGGCCGCCGAAGGGACACACGTGGGCACCGCGCGGACAGACACCGGTGGTACGGGTGCGCGGCGCGAACCGGGGACGCGTCTCCGTGGCCGGCGTGGTCTGCTACAAGAGCGGCGAACGCTCCCGCCTGTTCTACCGGTTGCACGTGTACCGAGGACGGAAGGACGAGGTGAAGAGCCTCGTCTGGCAGGACTACCGCGACTTGATCGTCGTGGCGCACCACCAGCTCAAGGCCCCCGCGGTCTGGGTCTGGGACAGTCTCAACATCCATCTCGCCGAGGAGTTCGCGCTGTTCTTCGTGGAGAACCAGGAGTGGCTGACGGTGTTCCAGTTGCCCAGTTACGCCCCTGAGCTCAACCCGCAGGAAGGCGTCTGGTCGATGATCAAGCGCGGGCTGGTCGATTTCGCCGCCGCCAACCTCGACCACCTCGTCCCCGTCATGAAGCGCAAGCTCAAGAAGATCCCGTACCGAGCCGAGCTGATCGACGGCTGTCTCACCGAGACCGGACTGATCACGGCTGCCGGATGATCGACCGCCCCGCCACTACGAGTTCAACCTCAGTAGGCCGCCGCGCCGATCGCCGCGTGGATGTTGTCGACGGCGGCCACGAAAGCCCCCGGCTCGCGCGGTTCCATTTCGAGGCAGATACCCAAGGGGGTCTGCGTACCGCGTAGTTCGACGACCTGGGACAGGAGGCGGTACTCCTCCGCCGGGATGTCGGCGAGGTGCTGGTCGAGGTACACGGTCCGGCCCCCGTACTCGGCCCTCACGTAGCCGGCGAGGTGGATCTCCGCGACTCGCTCCCACGGGAAGGAGCGGGGCAGGACGGGGCTGCGTCCGTGGACGTTACGCTCGAACTGAAGGACGTGCGAGAGGTCGAGGCAGATCTGCACGCCTTCGTGGTCCGACGCCTCGTCCAGGAAGGACCAGAGGGAGGGGGAGTTCGGAAGCCACTCCAGTGGCGGGTTCTCCACCCGGAAGGGAACCCCGCACGCGGCCGCGAGCGTGGCGGCGCTCTCCCGGCACCGTGCCGCCGCCACGTTCATGTCCGGGGGACGGAACCACGTACCCTCGCGCCGGCCGAGGTACCAGAAGCCCGCGTCGCTGACGAGCGCCGAGACCTCGTGCTCCTTGACCAGGGACGTCAGCGACTCCACCCAGGGTCCGGTGCCCTGTTCCGGCTGGGCCATGTTCAGGTCGAGCGGGTGGAGGGTGAGCCCGGAGCCCAGCGCCCGCCGGGTCTCGACGACCCAGTCCGGAACCCCGACGGCCGTGTGGACGCCGTACTCGACGAAGTCGGTGACCCAGCCCTGCGAGGCCGCTCCGCGGGCGTACTGATCGCACGCGGCCTCGACGGCGACTCCGATGCTGACGCCGCCGATCACCGCGCGCCTCCGGCGGGGACGTAGGACAGGGAGACGCCGTCGTCGAGCCGGTGGAAGACGACGATCCCCGGACGCGGCTCCGGTGCGGGCGTCACGTCGAGCGGCGGCACCCGAAGGAGCCACATCAGCGGAGCGGACCGGACGAAGGTCATGTCGCGGTAGCCGGTGACGTGCTGGAGGGTCTCCAGGACGTCATGGCCCACGATCACGAACTCCTTGCCCGCTCGCTCCTGGATGCCGAGGGCCTCCTTCACGGCCTTCCGCTCCACGTCGTCCAGCTGCTGCGCCTGGGGGCTGGACCACAGCTCGCAGCGGGCGAGGTCCTTCAGCCACTCGGGGTGCTCCTGCGCGACGAAGTGGCGCACGAAGTTCACGGCGTGGGCGAGGGGCTCGGTGTACGCCCTCTCGTACTCCCCCGACTCGCAGTAGGGCCGCAGCCCGTCGAGGGACCTGAGCGAGGACGCCACGGCCACCGCGAAGTTGGGCGCCCACCGGTTGAGGTCGTCGACGACCTGTGCCATGAGGCGGGCCCAGGCCAGGTACTCCGTCGTCGCCTCGTCGTGCGGGGGCCGCCGGACCAGACTCCGGAAACAGTCGGCCTCCGGCACCTCGCGAGCGACGTCTTCGGACGTGGTCATGCCATTACCCTCTCAATCGCGTCGAGACCGCGGTGCTGGACCTGCGCCGGGGCCAGTTCTGCCTCGTAAGTCACCCAACCGAGCTCCGGACAACGCTCCTTCACGGTCCGGAGCACCTCAAGGCAGCCCCGCAGCGGCGGGACGTTGTGGTTGTCGAGCAGCAGCAGCCGGTCGCCGTACCGGACCTCGCTCAGTCCGGCGATGTGCGCCACCCGGACGGCCTCGAACGGCACCCGGTCCAGCTCCCGCTCCATATCCAGTCCCTCGTTGACGCACCAGGCGTAGAAGTGCCCGATGTCGAAGCAGAGCGTCGCGCCGCGCTCGGCAAGTTCCTGCATGAACTCACGGGGGCTCAGCTCGCCGTCATGGGTGAGGCTGAACGGGTTCTCGGCGTGGACCGGGGCGCCCAGCTCCGCCGAAAGACCCTGGACGTTGCGGGCGACGTGTCCGGCGACCTCGCGGTCGAGCGACGTGGGGCGGAACCAGAGGTTGCGCTCGCCACGCCCGCCCAGCCTCCAGTAACCGAAGTCGGTGACCATGTAGCGCGGCTCGCATCCCACGTGGTTCTCCGCGATCAGCCTGGCCTCGTTGTCGATGTCGAGGGCGTCGGGCAGTTCGACCGACACGAGGTGCCGGGTCATGTCGCCGACGATCCCCTCGTCGAGAAGGCGCCGCATGCCGGCGTCGTTGGCCGGCGGGTGGTGGCCGCCGTACTCGACGTATGAGACCCGCCGGTACACGGTCTCGTCGAGGTGGCCAAGCGCGGGCACGAAGTCGGAGACGCTGATCCCGATCCTGGTCACTTCTCTCCCCCGCTCCACTCGTGCCGCAGCAGTCCGAGGATCAGCTCGTCGACACGTTCCTCGTCCCGCTGGAGGTTCTCCCGCATGACACCCTCCCTCACGAAGCCCACCCGCTCGAACAGCCGCACGGAACGCGGGTTGTCGGCGAAGACCTCCGCCGTGATCCGGTGCAGATCGAGCACGTCGAAGGCATGGTTCACCACCTGCACGACCGCCTGGTACGCGTAGCCGCGCCCCCACAGGTCCTTCTCGCCGATGACGATCCCCAGCCGGCAGCGCCGGTGAGCCCGTTCGATGAGCGCCAGATGGAGGAAGCCGATGGGTTCCGCGCGGTCCGCGAGCCCGATCGCGAGGTGGACGATGTCGTCGCTGGAGCGCATCCAGCGTTCCAGTGTCTCGGCGACCTGCTCACGGGTGTACGTCCGGATCTCGTCGTCGCTGAGCCGCTGGATCTCGACGTCGTTCTTCCACCGCAGCAGCGGTTCGAGGCTCGCCGACGTGTGGGGCCGCAACTCGACGGCAACATCGGCCACTTGGGCCGCCGGCCTCTCATTCATCGCGCTTTCGCTCCTTGACCAGTTCATGGATACATCGCATCGCGATCTCGGCCGTCGCACAGTGGGCGGGATCGGGCACGATCTCCGACACGTCGGCGCTCACGACGGTGCAATTGTCCGCGATCCAGGCCATCACGCATCTGACCTGCTCCGGGGTGGCGCCGAACGGCTCCTTGCTCCCCGTGTTCGGCACGTACACCGGATCGAGTACGTCGACGTCCAGGCTGACGTGCACCTTCCTCCCCCTCAGCGCGGACAGCGCCGCCGGGTCGACGTCGCGGACGACCGTGACGGGGCCGCCGGGATCGTAGGCCTCGTCGTAGGTCGTCCAGGCCCTCGCGCCCACGTTGACCACCTCGCGGAAGGCGCCGCCGGCGGCGAGCGCCGCCACGAAGTTGCCGTTGTGCAGCTCGCCGGATCCGTCGAGATGGAGACCCAGGTCCAGGTGGGCGTCCAGGTAGACGTAGGTCAGATCCTCGTGCCGCGCGGCCGCGGTGACGGCCACCGGATAGCTGACGGTGTGGTCGCCTCCGACGACAACGGGGACATGCCCCGCCTCGAAGACCGCCGTCGAGACCTCGGAGATTCCGCGGACCACGTCGCCCACGTCCCCGGAGAGGACGCCCACGTCGACGGCCGAGGGGCGGTACCGGCGGGTCCAGGGCCGCATCCGGGCGGACGAGCGCCGGACGAAGGCGGCGGCTCCGTCGGAGTTCTCGCCGAACCTCCTTGAGAGGTCGGGATCGACGCCGAAGAAGCAGGCCGCCGCGAGCGGGCCGCTCGTCAGCTCGGCGAGGGGCACGACCGGCGCGCCCCCGAACCCCACCCGTCCGGTGCCGTCCGGGTCGTCGGGCGCCTCACCCATCGGCACCGCCCTTCACGAAGTACGAGAAGGGAGCGGACTCGCCCGGGATGCTGAGGCTCAGGTCCGCGGCGGCGTCCCTGACCGCGCGCTCGCCGTCCCACCGGTAGGGAAGACGGACGATCTTCCGCCGGTCCGGTGTCTTCGTGCCGCCGAGGCGCGCGTACTCCAGCTGATAGGCGGCCGCCTCGACGGCCGTCTGCAGGTCCGAGAGGCGCGTCTCCAGCTCGGGCGTCATGTCGGTCCGCACGAACCGGAGATGGTGCTCACCGTGGTCGTTGGTGGTCCGCCGGCCGTTGAGCACGACGAGGTTGGCGCTCTCGGGGGTGAACGCGAGCGGGGCGTGCGGGGTGAGTCCGAACGAGTGGACGCCGAGCGATTCGACGTACTGGAGGATCTCGTCCAGCTTCTCCAGGGTCTCGTCCACGTGGCGCAGCTGCATCCTCGGGTGGTCGAAGATGAGATTGGCCTTCACCTTGATGCCCTGTTCACGGGCGAACCTCATCGACCGCAGGATGTCGGTATATGTATTGCCCTTCTGCATTCCTTCGAGGACTTCGTCCGCCAGCGACTCGACGCCGATCGTCACCAGGTCGACGCCGCTTTCGGCCATGGCCTCGAAGTGGTGGGCCTGCGCCTTCGGTTCGGCGCGGATCGAGCATTCGAGTCGTGCGCCGAGCTCACGCGTGCGTCTCGCGCCGGCGTCGGCGAGCAGCCGGAAGTACCCCATCGGCACGGCATCCGAGATCAGGTCGATCCGTGACACCCCGTGCTTCTCGACGAGTTCGCCGATGTCGTGCACCACGTCGCCGGCCCGCCGGAAGAAGGCACTGACCTTGAACGGGTCCTGGGAGGCGAGGAAGGGGTAGTCGCAGAAGTCGCACTTCCCCCAGTAGCAGCCCTCCGAGACCAGGACCGGGTAGATGCGCTCGTCCAGGTATTCCGCGCGCTCCACCAGGTCGTACGAGAGGCCGCGGACCATGGAGCGGATGGTGCCGCCCTTCGCCTTCGCATGGCGCAGTCCGCCCTTCTCGTCGAGGTAGGTCGCGTTCGCCACCTCGTCGGCCCGGCACTCGCCTCGCAGGTACGCCGCCAGGCTGGGGAACTCCCCGTAGACGCTGAACTTGTAGGCGAGGTCGGCGCCGCAGACGGTCATGAGCCGTTCGAGGTCCAGGTCGTCCGTCAGCTTGATCGCCGCTCCGCCGAACACGATCCGCCCGGCGAATCCGGCTCCGTGCAGCCTCTCGCACAGCTCGGTCGCCGCCTCGGTCTGCGTGTGGAACAGGGTCGAGAACGCGATGTGGTCCGGTTCGCGCCGCAGGATCTCCTGGCAGAGCACGTCCATGGCGCGGGTGAGCCACAGATCACGGAAGTCCGGATCCGGCACCTCGGCCCGGGGGTTGACGAGGAGTTCGTGGACGGCGTTCCAGTCGATCCCCGCCCGGGCGCCACTGATCGCCGCGCCACGGCAGTAGTCGCTCTCCAGGAACGACAGATACCGGCCGATCCGGGTGAGGTCCCCCGACTCCAGCACGTCCTGCGAGAGTTCCTCGGCGGTGAGCGCCTTGAGCCGGGCGGTGACGGCCGCCCGTACGACATCGCTCTGCAGCCAGTCGAAGAAACTCAGGTTGCCGTCGAAGAACTCGACGTCCACCCCGTGGGGCGACAGCGCGTAGTCGAGCAGGACAGGGGCCAGCGGCGGACCGTTGAGCATGCTCACCGCCTGCGGCGGAACGACGACCAGAAGCTTGGGCTGTGTCATGTGGTCTTCTCCGCCGGCAGGAACATCGCCAAGGCGTTCTTGATGAGGAAGTCGAGCAGGATCCGTACCTGCGGGGAGAGGCCGTCCCGCGCGTCGATCCGCAGCCATCCACCGCGGTCGAACAGGGTCGCGAAGAGCTTCGCCCGTTCGCCGTCGAGGACGACGGCGCGCCCGGTGAGTCCGCTCAAGAGCGTGGTTCCCTTGTCGTCGGTGTGGGAGTGGTAGAACGGGATGATGTCGAACGCCTCCCAGGTCTCCGCGTAACCCCACTGCGGGATGGGGAATGGCGCCCGGGGACGCTTCTCGAAGTACAGCAGGCTGTGCAGAGTGCAGGTGGCGCCGAGGAACGGGTACGGGAAGCCCCTGACCAGGCGGAGCTGGTGATCGAAGTCGTCCTCGTCGTAGGCGTCGACCGGTTCGCGGTGGCTCCAGTCCAGCTCCCACGGGATCGCCGGGTCACCGGAGGGGTCGTAGTGGATGTCGATCCCGTAGTGGTCGGGCTTGAGGGCGATGTCCGCGCCCGGTGTCAGCCCGAACTTCCCCAGGGCGACCGTCGCGGCGGATTCGAGCAGCGCCTCCGCGGTGTCCAGGGTCAGCTGGGCCTGGCGGCGGGTCTCCCCCGGATGTCCGAGGAAGCCCATCAGCTGGACGGGGATGCCGGCGTCCGCAAACGAGCTGACCAGCGTCTCCAGACGCTGGACCTCCGTGCCCTTGTTGATGAGGTCGAGGACCTCCTGGTCGGTGCTCTCCATCCCGAACGCCGCGCCGAGGCACCCGGCACGGGCGAACACCGCGGTGTTCTCCATGCGGTAGCTCTTCTCCAGCCTGAAGTCGGCGCTCCACTTGATGTCCAGGTCGCTCTCGATGAGCGCCTCGGAGATCTTCAGGGCGTAGGCCGGTGACAGCACGTCAACGGCGAAGAAGAAGTGCTCGGAGTACTTGGAGGCGAGCTGCAGGTCCTCGATGACCCGTTCCGGCGTACGGGTGCGCCACGGCGAGGTCGGCGCGTTCATCGCGAGCCCGTAGTCGCAGAACGAGCACTTGTTCCAGTAGCACCCGCGGGTCGGCGAGTAGAGCGCGCCGGGCTTCGGCGAGGCGTAGAGGGCGTAGTCCCACACGCCGTAGTTCGGGGACGGCAGGGCGTTGACGTTCTCGAAGAAGTACCGCTTCAGCGGGCGGGGGTCCCGGACGTGGACGAGATTGTCGACCTCGCCCAGTTCGGCCCCTCGCTGGCAGTGGTCCGCCAGCCGCTTGATGAGCGTCTCGCCCTCACCGGTGACCAGGTAGTCGACGGCGAAATCGAGCGCCTTCAACTCGGTGATGTCGTCGATGTACTTGTAGAACTTGGCGGCAATCGGTCCGCCGATGGCCACCGGGACACCGCGCCGCTTCAGACGGGACGCGAGGGCCATGGTGTGTTCGAGCTGGGAGATGAACGGGATCGTCAGACCCACCAGGCCGGGGCGCATGGCCGCGATCCGGTCGGCGTGGTGGTCGTAGAAGGCGTCGACGACGTCGATGCCGAATCCTGCCTCGATCTCTCGGCGCAGGGTCACGAGGTTGATGCGGTCGCGCTCCATGCCGGGAGGCGAGGCGCTGCTGAAGGTCCGGTAGACCGAGGTCCGGGACAGCAGCGTCAACAGCCGTGGCAGCAGGCTGAGTTCGCGAACGGCATCGAGATACGCCGGGAGTTCGTAGAAGGCCTTCTCGTCACGCAGGGTCGCGAACGCCTGCTGGAAGCGCCGGCCGTCATCGAGCGTGTCGATGAAGAAGGGAAGGAGCGAGTCCTCCTCGGGCTCCGCTTCGTATCGCCGGACACAGACGTCACGCAGCTGCGCGACGACCGGCGGCGACATCATGTAGTGCCAGAACTCGATGGCGAGATCCCGCACCACATAGGAGTGCCCCGACTCGTCCAGCGCACCGGCGAGGTAGGAGAGGCTGTGGTAGGGCTGAGTGATGTCGGTCGTCCCGCAGCTCGCGAGGTAGAGAACCGACGCGTCGCCGGAGGCGTGCGGGAAGCGTGTCGTCCAGTCCTGGTCCTGCCGGTCGAGGACTTCCCGGACGGTGCGAGGTAGGAGGTCCTCGATCCGGACAGTCATGATCAGCGGTCGTACTGCACTGCGGCGATGGAGCCAGGCGCGATCTCGAGGGCCTTCACGACACGGACGTTGTCCGTGTTCTCGAGGTCCGCGGAGGCCAGCATCTCGTCGAGCTGCTGGACCGTGAAGGCGGACCGGCCGTCCTGCGCGTCGGTGCTCGCGGCCGCGGCCGTGCCACCCGTCGCCGCCACCGCGGCGGCGACAGCGGCGGTCGCGGCAGCCGTGGCAGCCGCACGGATGATCTTGTTCTTGCCCTTCTCGCCGCTGTGCGACTTCTGCTCGTCACTCATGGTGCTTCCCTTTCTGTCGCCTTCCGAGTCGCTCTGTTGAGCGACTCGGGGATCTTGTATAGCAGCGGCTCAGGGCGTGAACAAGGGCACGATCACGGGTCACGTCGCCTTTCAGTCAAGCGATTTGAGCAAGTAACGGAAGTACGTCGGGTCCGTATCAGGCCGCGGCCGGGGGCAGGTCGTCCAAGGTGAGGGCTCCTTGTCGTACGAGCTCCCGGGCGACGGCCTCGAGCGCACTGCCCCGGATGACGGACCAGTGCACGTCGCTGGTGACCGTCGCCTGCCACAGCTTCCTCGCCAGGTCGCTGATGTCCATGTCGGCCACGTAGTCGTCCTCGGGCGCGACGAGTCGGTGAGTTTCCGAACCACCGGGCGGCGCCGAGGTCACGAGGCGAACGGCGGGATTCGGCCGCAGGACGCCATCGGTATGTCCGTCCAGGTCACGGTCGAGGAACCGGAAGTGGTCCGCTACGTGGGCGCCCGCCGGCCGCGTCACGGGGCTGGCGAGGCTGACGGTCTGGACGGTTCCCTGGCGCGGACCGCCGCCGGGCTGCCTGCGCACGACGATGTACCCCGTGTGGACAGTGCTGATCCCGACGTCACCCAGGGCGTCCACCATGCGCACGGCGTACTCCGTCCGCTCCCTGGCCGTCAAGGCGTGTGACGCATGGGTGTCCGCGTAGGCCCAGACCGGGAACTGACGCTCGACGAGGACCAGGACGTCGAAACCGTCCTTGGCGCCGAGCCACTCCCCGATCCTTCGGGGCAGGTCTTCGAGGTTGAACAGGTCGGTCGTGATCGACATCAGCCCGCCGGGTGCCAGGATCTGGCCGGCCCCGGACACGATCTGCGCGAGCAGCCGTTCCCCGTCCGGTCCACCGTCCCGGTAGAGCAGGTGAGCGCCCTCGGGAACCTCCGGAACGAACGGGGGGTTGGCGACGATGCGGTCGAACTCACGGTCCGAGACGGGTTCGAGCAGGTCCCCGAGGACGAAGGTCGTGTTCTCAATGCCGTTGAGGGCGGCGTTGAACCGGGCGAAGCGGATCGCCCGGGGGTTGATGTCAACGCCCACGACCTCGTCGCTGTAACGGCTCGCGACCAGTGACTGAATGCCGCTCCCCGAGCAGAGGTCCAGCGTCCGCCCTGCCCTGCTCCGAGGCGCGACGTTGGCCAGCCCGGCACTGTCGTAACCGATGTACATGACACGGTCACCGAGATCGTCGGCGCCGGCCCACCAGTCGGAGTAGCGGCCCGTGTCGGTCGCAAGGAGGAGGTCGTGCGCGCATGTGATGTGGACCTGAGAGCGGAAGCGGCCGTCGGTCTCACCCAGCACTCCCAGCAAGAGCAGCACGTCCAGGGAGGGTTCGCTCAGGAGTGTCCTGACGGCCCGCTCGTCCACGGCCCTGTCGAGCAGGAAGAGCCTGACCGCGGCCGCGAGCGGGTCCACCCCGAGGACATGCCTGTCGAGGTGGTGGAAGGCCGCGGGTTGGAGGTCGAGCACCGGCATCCCCAGCACCGCCCGGACCCCGGCCTCGTCATAGCCCGCGGCACGGAGGTCGTCGCGCACGGCGCCGATCGCCGCCCGGTCATCGGGGGTCATCGTTGCGAAGACGGCTCGGCCATGGTGGCGGTCGCTGAAACTGTCGAGCGTCACGGTTCCGTTTCACCTCAACTCGTGCGCTGTCGCGCAGCATTCGTGACCGGTGGCCCGGATGGACCGGTCGGCGGCGCCGCTCATCGTCGCCTCTCGCTCGATCGAGGTCAACCGGGCGACTCCCTGCCGACTCCACTACCGACAGGCCGGGGCTCGTGAGTCGTCGTTGTTGACGTGTCGGCCCCTGCGGGCGGCCCAACTCTCGGAGCAGTTGGTCCCGCTCTGCGGCTTCCCGCTCCAGGACGCGTTCATCCACCACCGGGTGGTGCACGGAAGCTGAGTCATCTCGGGCCGTTCAGACGGTCGATGATGGCCTGCCGTTCTGCTGGCTCCCGTTCGATCGCCTGCCGGAGAATGTCCATGTCACGGCGGGCCTCGATCGCCTCGCGCACGATCGCGGCCAGGACGTTGGGGGTCAGCGCCTCGGCCTGGGTGGTGGTGGAGCCGCAGAACGCGCGGCGGTCGGTGACGCTCGGCGGGGCGGTCGACAGGAGGTCTCGACCTGCTCGGGGGTGACCGCGACGCGTACGAACTCGACTTCGGCGGCGGCCGCCGCGGCGAACGCGGTGACGTCCTCGGCGAGCGCGGTGAGGATCCATTCACCACTTGCGTCGTAGTCGCCTATGTGAAGAACGCCGGTTCTCTTGCCGTCTGCGATGACCCGCTCGGCGGCATCGTGCTTTCCGGCGAGGCCGCCGAAGCCTCCTCCGGAGTAGCAGGAGATGCCGAACTCCTCTTCCACTCGGGCGAGTTGAGAGACCATTCCTTCGGTCTCCGACCACAGCTCCAGCCAGACGAGCTGACCGTGTTGGCGGTCGACCCGGTAGTCGCGGGCGATCGCGTCCACGGTCCGCCAAAAGTGCTCGGTCCCGGTGAAGGACGGCGGAGCCTCGGCAGCGACCTGCTTGTCGTCCCGGATAGCCGACCACGGGATCCGGCCGGAGCGGCGCGCCATGCCGACGTACTCGCCCAGCCGCTTGTAGTCCCTCAGCGTCTTGGCGAGCACACCTTCACCGTGCAGGACGTAGAAGATCTGTCAGAGGGTGACAGGCAGGTAATCGGCCTAAGCCTTGATCCACCGAGGTGGTTTGAGAGTGGTCTTTTGATCGGCTTCGGGTCGGGTGGCCGGGTGAGGGCAGCTTGTGTCCGCTGGTCTGCCCAGCATTTCCACGGTTCGGTTCCGGTCGGGCCCTTGCGGGCGGGGCGGGCAGGGGCTGTTCGTATCAGCCGGCCGGTCCGTGGGCGGTGGAGAACAGGTGTGTCCAGGCGTGCTGCCAGGGCCAGTTGTGCGGTAGGTGCAGGGTGATGCGGCGGCCGGAGCGGGCGATCCGGGCCGGAACGTGGACCAGGTGGGTGCGGATCGTGGCGGTGGTGGCCCTGGCGTGGAAGGCGGAGGCCTGTGCGCCGGTGGCCCGCAGCAGGTTGTAGGTCATCGCCCACAGGGTGAGCCATGCGGCGTTGGCGTGGAAGTGTGCGGAGGGCAGGTGGGCCAGGGCAGAGGCTTTGCTGTCGGCGATGACCTGCTCGATGACCGCGTGGTGACGGTGTTCGCGTTCGGCCTGGAGGGTCTGTGCGGGCTGGTCGGTGAAGAACGGGTGGTAGCGCCAGACGGGAAACAACTCGCCCTGCTCACCCACAACGGCGGGTTTGGCCAGGTCGCGGACCCGGCGCACGATCAGCCGCGCGGTGACCCGCTCTGCTTTTGTGCGGCTGGCGAACGCGGTGTAGGCGGGGATCTCGGCGACTTCGGCGTCCGAGATGAGTTCACCGGTTGCGGGATCGGGCACCGCGGTCGGGTACGTGATCTGCTGCCAGGCCTGGTCGGGGAGGGTGTGGATGGCCCGTTTGATGGAGGGGTTCATCCCGCAGGTGATCGAGAAGTGGGCTCCGGCCCGGCGGCAGGTGGCGATCACCCCGGCGTTGTAGAACTGCGAGTCCGCTCGCAGGATCCGGGTGCCGGTGCAGCCCGCCTCGACGGCGGTGGCCAGCGCCTCACTGACGAATTTCGGGGCCCCACGGGAATCGGCTGCCTTGCCGCGGCGCATCCGTACTGTTGCGATCACCGGCCGGGAGGTGGGGGTGCAGATCGTGGCAAGCAGGGGGTGCAGGGTGCGGATGCCCTTGAACCGGCCGTACTCGGCGCCCTGCTTGGCCCGGCCGTAGACCCGCTTGTGGGTGGAGTCGACATCAATGAACACCATCTGATCGGCGCCGGGAAGCAGCGGGGTGTGCGCGGCCAGTTGACCGAGGAACCTGCGGTGGACAGCGTGGAGTTGGAGTGCGTGACCGTGGGTGAACGCGCGAAGGAACGTGCCCAGCGTGGACGGCGCACGAACCCCTCGGAACAGGGCGGGCATCGCGCCGTGCCGCAGCACGTGGAGGTCGTCGATGCTGTCCGCGCCCGCCGCCATGCCGGCCACGATGCTGCTGACCTTGGCGCCCGCCGACGCACCCGCGCCGTTCGTCGTCCCGCTCAGCTCCACCTTCTGCGTCACCAGGCCCGACAGCCCACACCGTTCGGCCAGCCGCATCACCGGAACCAGCCCGGCAAGCGCGACCAGATTCGGGTCATCGAACGCAGCGGAGACCGCCGCTGGAGTATGGGAAACTTGCATCTCGGAAGTGCCTTGCCGATCGTGCGTGCTGGAAGCCTCAAGAACTCCCATCATCGCAGGTCACAAGGCACTTCCTTGTTTCCCGAAGAGTCATCCACAGCCATCAGATCGGTGGATCAAGGCTAAGGTCCAGGACAGCGTCGACGGCGGCGAGCACTCGCTGCGTCTCGCGTTGGGGCCGCCGGTTCGGCTGCGGTCCCCGAGGACGCTTGTCGGGCATGCCCAGGACCTCCTTGCTCCCTTCCAGAGTGCGCCAAGGCGTCCTTTTGCTTCAAGAGGCCCGATGTGGGGGCGTGACCTGCGCTTTCACTCCGCTCGGCGTGTCGGGTCGCGGTTGAGCTGGGCCATGAGCTCGCGGTTGGCGCCGCGGGCGGCGGCGAGGTCGTCGTTGCGATCCTGGAGCTTGAGTTCCAGGTCGACGACCTGCTGTTCGAGGGTGGTGATCCGCGCCTTGAGCTGTTCGGTGTCCTCGGGGCCACCGACGCCGGACTCGCGCCAGACCTGGTCTCCCAGAGCCTCGCTGAGCCGTGCTTCGGCGTCTGACCTGGGTGGCAAAGCGGGCAGTGCGGGCATCAGCCCCGGCCAGGTCGGCCTGGAGGGCGGCCCGGCTGGCGGCTGGGCCGCGGCCGCCGGGGAGGGCGGCCGGCTCGGCGGCCTGGGCGTGTACCTGGCCGAGCAGGTCGCGGTGGCGGTAGAGGAAGGTGCGGTCGACGCCGGCGCGGCGGGCGATGGCCGTGACGCTGACCTCGGAGCCGTTCTTCGCGGCGTCGGTCAAGGCGGCGAGCACGCGCTGACGGCGCCGTCCGGTGTCGGCCCGGCGACCCTCGATCATCGCCTGGACGGTGGGGGCAGGTGCGGTCATGCGGGTCGCTCCACTCGGAGATCGGGCAGGGGCTGACGGATGCGGGGCATGCCGAGGAAGTTCTGCCGCATCTGGCGGACGACCTGGGCGGCCCGCTGGGCTTCGGCGCGTTCGGCCTCGGTGAGCGTCTCGACATCCTCGGTGACCCGCTGGATCAGACGGCGGATGCGAGTGATCTCCGCGTCGGACGGGGAGGCCTCGGCGATGGCCCAGTCGTCGGCCTCGGCCATCGATCTCAGCTTCTCCCGCTGTAGGAGCAGGTCGTCGAGGTAGGTGCGGAGGGCGGGGAGGTAGGAGACGTCGGTGAAGAATTGGTCGCAGCCCCCGCAGCGGAAGCGGAGTGGACAGGCTCCGCCGCTGGCGGCGACGTTGGAGGGCTCGGAGCAGGTGCCGAAGGGGACGACGACCGCGCCGATGGCCCGGCGTGTGCGTTCGGCATCGAGCACGGTGGTGACCGCGCCCCAGATGCGGGTGCCATGGCGGTCAAACTGCATCTGGGTGACGCGCTCGACCGCCTCGCGCAGACGTACTTCCTTGACTAATGGTGACGTCGGGTATTGGAACTGTCCGAATGCCTTGCCTTCGGACGATGGGGACAGCAGCCAGTGCCCCATTCGGTAGTGTCGGCGTCCTGCCGCTCGCTGCTTCCCAGGGAGATCCTCGTTCCGATGACGACGCCGTATGGTGATGCACCGCTTGCCCGCTTCCAGCTGCCTCGGATCGGGACCGGGGTGGACATCCATCCGTTCGCGGCGGGACGGCCGTTGCGCCTTGCGGGGTTGGACTGGCCGGACGAACCGGTGGGTCTGGCCGGGGAACCGGATGGGGACGCCGTCGTTCATGCCGCGTGCAACGCGCTGCTGACAGCGGCGGACCTCGGCGACTTGGGCGCCCACTTCGACACATCCACCCCAGAGTGGGAGGGTGCCGCTCCGACCGTATTGCTGGCCGAGACTGCCCGACTGGTCAGGGACGCCGGGTTCGAGATCGGCAATGTGTCGGTCCAGCTGATCGGCGAGCGCCCCAAACTGGGCCCTCGCCGAGCGGAAGCCCAGAAGGTCCTCACGGCCGCGCTCGGCGCCCCGGTGTTCCTCGGCGCCGCCACTCCCGAGGGGCTGGGCTGGATCGGTCGCGGCGACGGCCTGGCAGCCATCGCCAACGCACTGATCGTCGCGGTGCCGAGCGTCATCGTCGACTGATCTCGGCGGCGTAGTTGGCCCAGTCGCCGGCGGACAGACGCTGCCAGGCGACGGCGACGTCGGTGTGGATGCCCAGGGTGCGGGCGAGGATCCCGGCGGGGATCTCAGTGGCGAGCTGGAAGAGCGCGGTGCTGCGGGCCTGGTTGGGCCGGATCCCGAGCTGGTTCAGCCGCTGGGTCAGCTGCGTGGTGCTTATCGGCCGTCCGGGCTGGCCGCCGGGGAAGAGCCAGGGCGACGGGCCTCGACCATCGTGTCCTGCGGACGCAGCTGGACCACCCCGGAAACCAGCTCCAGATGAGCCGCCCCAGCCAGATCAGAGCGTCGCTGTAGACCCACTTCCACCCTCCCCTTCAGAGGGCAAATCCTGCATCAGATGGGATCTGATCACCAAACCCCCAGCTCAGGCCCTCAAGTTGCAGGAGGATGGAGTCCTCGTCAGGCCCTGTCCTGACCTCGCGACCTGCGGCTTCTCGCTCATCAGATGCAATTCCCGAGGGTTGCGGTAGTACGTTCTGGTGGTCTGGTAGTTGTCGTGGTCCATGAGCTCGGCCAGGACGTCGATGGGGACGCCGGCGTCCGCGTGCCGCTGGGCGAAGGAGTGCCGGTAGGTATAGGGGAAGATCTTTTCCTTGTCGAAGACGGTGCCGTCGTCGAGGACGAAATCGGGAAGTCTCTCGGCCCATTCACGGTGCGTGCCGCTGAGGTGGTTGGAGTCGATGGAACGGTCCCCGCGAAGGTTCAGGTTCTGCGAGGGCAGCAGGACCAGCTTCGACGGGGGCTGGTTGGGGAAGCGTTCGCGTACGCGTTTCTGCTGCGCGATGATCAGCTCCGCGGTCGGCTCGTGGATGGGCAGTTGGCGCCCGATTCTCTGCTCCTTCCAGTTGTTGTAGAGCAGCACCGGTTTGTCCTGGCTGTCGCGGGTGAGGCAGTTCAGCTCCAGGCGGCAGATCTCTTCAGGTCGGCGGCCTGTGTCCATCAGCAGCTCGATGCTCGGCCGCATCTCGTAGCAGGTCATCGCCTCGAAGCCGTCCAGGTTGGCGCAGAGTTGAGGGCGTCACTGTTCGCGGCCGGGTCAGGGACGTCCTCCAGGCGCTGGGCACCCGAGGGGCGAATGGTCCGGTCTATAAGGGCACGGAAGTTTCCGATCTCGGTGCAGGCACCCCGGTGGCAGCGATGCTGAAGTCCGAACAGCAGCTGGGCTACGACGAGTTCGGGCAGGCCCCTGAAGCTGACCTTGGCGGCGAAGCCGGTTGAAGGCGCGGTCCGCAACCACGCCTCCTCGTCGAAGTCGGGTTCCTCGCGCAGGGCCCACAGGCGCTTTTCGTGGGGATGGCACAGCCGGGTGTCACCCGCGCTGACTGCCCGACGGTTGCAGGCAAGTGCGGCACAGTCCCCCAGGCTGGGCAGGCCCTTGGCGGCCGGGTCGGCGAGGAACTCCTCCAAGGAGCCGCCGTACTTCTGTAGCTGCCACCAGTGCGTCCGGCACACGGGGCGCCCACCCGAGTCGGTCCACGGCCGCTCACAGCCGCCAACGCGGCAGTCGCCCACTGGCAGGTGCAGGTACGGTGCCGTGCGCGGGATCTGGACGAACTCCTCATAGGACAGCAAGGATTTTCGGAGCCGGGTGGCGCAGGTACTACAAAGCTTGAGTCCCTTCACCGGAGAGATACACCCCGCCACCGGGCACCGTCGCCTGCCCAGAGTGGGGTGGCCGATCGGCGGGTCCAGGACACGGCGCTCGGCGTTCCAGCCCGCACCGTCCAAGAATCCGGAGTCGATCAGTGACCAGAGGAATGCAGCCAGCTCGGCGTCGGAGGCATCCGACCCCGGGGCGAGCTCGCGCGGCGAGGGCACCGCGTCCACCGCGTTCCGCAGCCGGTCCGGCGCCGCCGTCAGATACGGCTCCGCGCTGGACAGCCGCGCGTGGTCCAGCATCGCGGCGATCTCGTCCTGGCCACCACCGGCGTCCGCAAGATTGCTGCCCGCCGCGCGCCGCAGCATCCGCGGCGTGACATTCCTGCTCAACCCGGCGCGCGCGGACAGCCGCCCGAACAGCTCGGTGATGCTGTCCGCAGTCATCGGTCGCACCGAGCGGCTCGGTGAACAGGTTCACCAGCACGAAGTCGCTGCCCGGCCCGTGCGGCAGCGCCATCCGCTCCAGGACGTACTGATCGTAGGCGAGCACCAAGGTGGTCGACGGGCTTCCACCGTCCCGGCGCCGCCGTCAGCTGTCGCTTCGCCCAGGCCCCGTTGACGTTGTCCCGCCGCAGCGTGTGCAGGTGAGAGCCCTTCTTGGGGCAGCCGAGCGCCGATGAGTCCGGCATGAAGTGCATGTCCTCGCGCCGCAGTCCGGCGGCGCCTCCCGGGCGCAGGCCGGCTCTGCCCAGCAGCAGCACGATGAACTGGTCCCGGGCGTTACGGCAGGCCAGGAACAGCTCCACGATCTCGCGGTCGCTGGCCCGCTCACCCTTCTTGCGCGGAACCTGAACCCGGTACCGGGGCCGCATCCGGTAGCCGGTCACATCCTCTCCCCGGGCCTGCTCCGGCAGATCCCAGTTCTCCGCCACCTCGTACATCTGGGCCATCACGTGCGAGGGCACCGTCTTCGCGGTGATGCCGTGCAGCAGGAACTGCCGCACTCCCGTGAGGATGTTCTGGATCCGGGCCGGCTCACGTACGGCCTCCGCCCCCGGCCCCGGGTACACAAGCCCGCTGCCCGAAGGGCGGTCGATACCCGTGACCTGCTTCGAGCCGAACTTCAGCCAGACGATGAACATCCCCAACTCCGCGGCCGCCACCCGCCAGTCACGGCCCGTCCGTATGCACCAGCGCAGGTACAGCGCGATGTGCCCGGCGTACGTACGGGTCGTCAGCTCCGCCTGGTCCTTGCCGAACCGGACGTGCCGCAAGAACGCGTCCGCCTCCGGTACGACGGCCAGGTCCTCGTCCATCACGGTCCAGTAGCGGACGCCGGATGGAAGTTGAACAAGAAAGGCCCTCAAGGGTCTACTCCGATCTCATGTGCAACGTGTCGCAACGATCACGACAGCCCCAGAGATGTTAGAGAAAACCCCAGGTCATGCAGCTAGTGCAGCGTCATGCCACAGTCTCGGAAGCCCGGGAGAACGATGTAGAGCAGGACCGCGGGGCGCGGGTCGCGGGCAGTGCGCGCCCGGACGATATCGACGTAGGTCTGGGAGCTGAATCCGCGTACGACCAGGACCGGGATGCCGAGGTCCGCGAGCCAGTCGGTGAACATGCGGCGCAGGGTGTCCTTCTCGGCCGCGACGTACAGCGCCGCCTTCTGGCCGGCGGTGCGGTCCAGGGCGAACCAGTCGGGGATGTCAGCGAGGAAGTCGCGGGCGTCGGCCCAGGCTGGGGGCACGCGGACTTCGCGCAGGGTGTCGATCAGGTCGGGGAAGTGGCCGTCGCGGCGAGCCTGGGCCAGCCGGGAGGACGGACGCCGGCAGGTGGGCGGGGTGTTGGGAATGAGGCCTTCGGCGACGAGCCGGTAGTGGACCTGGCGCAGCGTGCAGCCCATCTCGCCGTAGCCGGTCACGATGTCCGGGCGCGGTCGACCACGTCAGGCCAGTGGATGCGTCCCATACCGGTACATGTACCCATCGGACGTTGTTCCAGGTCAGCGAGTTGGGCAAGCCTCAGGGGCGCGCGGTGGGCAAGCCTGAGACGTCGTGGGCAAGCCCTCGCGTCGATTCATCGTTGGCAACTCCGTCGGGGTGTATTTGGCCAATCCGGACCTGGCGAATAGACGACTGCGACTGACCTGTGACCGAGCGTTGTAGTTGCCCCGTCCGGCTAGATGCAGCGCCCAATCCGTCACCGTAGGGAACGTCACCGTTGCCCACGGGCGAGCTTGCCCTCGAAGGGGGACGGCTTGGCCCGGGTCCCGCCCGCTGCTCACCCGTCAGGCGCGTAGACCCGCTTGCCGCAGGCCGATCGCCGCCAGGTCGGCGATGACCTGTTTGTCGCCGCGCCGCCAAGCCTCTGCGAGGCCGCCGGGTGGCGTGGGCAGCGCTGCGAGTTCGCGCTGCGAGCCGGTGAGGACGCGCAGCGCGAGGATGTCGGCGCCGCCCGCATCGGCGGCGAGGCGCCGGGTGACGGCGCTGCGGCGGATCCAGCGCAGGCGCGGGGGCAGCCACAGCAGCAGCACGAACACCACCGGGATGACGATCAGGGCGACCGTGGTCAGCGTCGCCACGTGGCCCACCGTGTCCTGGAGCGAACGACCTGCGTCGGCCAGCCCGGTGCCGGCCTCGGCGGCGGACCTGAGCGGCTTCTTCAACTGGCCTCCGACGAACGGCACCTTCGAGGCGGCGTCGCCCGCGTCGACGAGTCCGTCGGAGAGGCTGTTGCCGGCGCTTTCCGCCTTGCGGCCCGGATCGGCCAGTCGCCCGATCGCGTCGTGCACGGCCAAGGCCAGCTTCACCGCGGCGTAGATCAGGGCCGCCGCGATCAGGTCTGCGAGGACCTGGCGGCTCCGACGTGCCGGGGTCTGGGCGTAGAGGCGCATGGGCGTGCTCCTTTTCCGGTAGGGCATCGGCGGGCGTCGGCTGCCCGCACGGCTACCCCGATCGGGAGGGCGGGACACCGGGCCACCGTCGGCCCATTGGCCTTCAGAGATAGACCAGGCCCTGCTGCATTTTCGCGTGAAGGCGGTCGGCACCGTCAACCACACCCGTTCGCGAGCCGAAGCCATCACGGTACGTGTTGCATCCGCGACACTGCGGCCGACTTCAGCGCTAACACCGGGCAAGTAGGCAGTTGGCCCGTCTGGCCGACTACGACGCTCAGTCGTCAGCGATTTGCAGGGCCAGCGCGAAGTGCTCGCCCTGCATCCCCGCGAGCAGGCTGTCGAAGAGCGGGGTGAGCCCGTGCACGGCGCCGCATTCGGCATCGTGGTTAGTCCACCAGCTGGCCTCCGGTCCCAGTAGGGCCACCACCCGCTTTGCCATGCGCTCGGCGGCCTCGGCGGGCAGGTGCCGGTGACTCGGCCAGACGAGGTCGACGGCCGCGACCTGGGCAAGGAACGAGGCAGCCTCGTGCGTCTCCACCGGTTCCAGAGCGGCGCAGATCTCCGGGACGGACGGCGGGGTGTACCCGGGCAGGAAGCGCCGCCAGGCATCGTCTGTCGCTCTGCTCGGCCAGAACGGCGCCGATCAGGCGGATGATGGCGCCTCGGTCGGGGAAGATCCCGACGACGTCGGTCCGGCGCCTGATCTCCTTGTTCAAGCGCTCCTGCGGGTTGTTGGACCAGATCTGTTTCCACACGTCGCGGGGGAAAGCGGCGAAGGCCAGGAGGTCTTCGCGGAGGCGGTTTCGAGATGCTCGGCGGCCTTGGGGTACTTCTCGTCCAGGCCGGCGATCGCGGCAGCCATCTGCTTGCGGACGGCGGCTGCGTCGGGCTGTTCGAAGACGGTCCGCAGCAGCGTCGCCACCCATGGTTGGGCGGATTTGGGGACCTGCGAGAGCAGGTTGCGGGCGTAGTGGAGCCGTAAAGAATCAAGGTGTCGGCGTGTCCTGCTCCGGTCCTGCGGCGGCGAGGAGTTCGGCGGCGGTGCGGTAGCGGACAGGAGTGGGTGGCGGCACGTATCCCTCCTCTTCCAGCAGGGGTCGTGTCTCTCGGATCACGTTGCCGACCGTGGATCGGCATACGTCACCGAGCGCGTCGGTGATCACCTCCATCGTGCACAGCTTTCGCAGGTAGAGGACGGTCAGCAAGACACGCTCGCTGTTGCCGATCCGCTGGGGAAACACGCCGCCTCGGGCACCGGCCTGGCGTTCGCCGCCGCGTCGCTGGTGCGAGATCCGCTCGGCCCGGGCCGCCTGCCGGCTCGCAAGCCGCCGGGTGAGGTCGTGCAGTTCCCCACAACTCATCCCGGTCAGGGCCGGAGCGGAAAGTCGTTCAATGATCGCGGTGCGGGCGGGGCGGACGTCGTGGTCCAGGAAATCTTGCAGGTCGCGGGCGGCCTTGAAGCGGACCGGCGCCGTTCCGGGAGCGTGCCCGTGGTCCTCCAGGACCCTGCGGGTGTCCTTCACCAGGTCGCCGATGCACGCGCCGGTGACCTCCAACAGGTCTCCGAGCACGTTCATCGAGCACACCTGCCGCTGGTACAGGAGCGTGAGCAGGACGCGGGCCGGGTCGTCGAACAGTGGCTTGCTGCCGCGGAGCTTGCCGGTGGCCCGACGGGCCCGGCCGCCGCGCTGCTCGCAGTGGCGTTGCTGGGCCCCGGCGGCCTGCAGCGGAGCCAGCACCGAGCACAGCCTGGCGAGTTCGTCGCTGCTCATGCCGGTTAGCCGCCCGTCGTTGAGTCTGCGCAACATCTCCTGACGGCGGTGAGCGGGTCCGTCGCTCTGCTCGCCGGTGATGCTCTCACTGACAGACGGAGCGGTGTCGTCGGGGTGGAGCGTGTAGTTCCAGCTTCCGTGCACGGCATGCCGTTCCAGCGGCAGCGCGTCAAACCGTTCCTTGCTGATCGCCACTCCGGTGGGATAGTCCCCGGTGTCGAGGGTGGCCTCGACGCGCAGGCCTGTCCTGGTGCGGGTGGAGGCGATGGTCTCCACGACCACGTCATGGCTGGTCAGCGGCCTGCCCCTCCAGTTGAGCGTGATGTGCGAGAACAGCCGGTGTTCAATCTTGTTCCACTTGCTCGTAGCCGGAGGAAAGTGACAGACAGTGATCGTCAGGCCGGTCTCGGCGGCCAGGGAGGCGAGTTCGCTCTTCCACACGCGGTAGCGGTAGCCGTTGGATCCGCCCGCGTCGGCGGTGATCAGCAGCCGTGATGCGGCCGGGTAGTCAAGACTCCCGCGTGCCTTCCACCAGCGGCGGATCGACTCCACCGCGAAGACGGAAGTGTCGTGGTCGACGCCGACGTTGACCCATCCGGTGTCTCGGGCCAGGTCGTAGATCCCGTACGGGATCGCCTGCTCGACGTCGGGGCCGGTGAAGAAGAAGTGGTGGTCCTCGACCTCGACCGGATCACCCTTGGGGCGCCACTCCCGCCCGGCCATGGGCAGTCGTCCCAGGTGCTCACGCTTCTTGGTGTCCACGCTGACCACCGGCTCGCCAGCCGCTTGGTGGTCCTTGACCTGCTCGTTGATGTATCGGAACTGGGCATCACGGTCGGGATGTTGGGCCCCTTCGAGGGTCTTGGCATTTGCCTGCAGACTGAACCCGGCTGCCTTCAGTAGCCGCCCCACCGTCGGCGCGGAGACCGGATGCCCCTGCCGTGTCAACTGGTCCGCCAAGCGACGCAACGACTTGGTCGTCCAGCGCAGCGGTGACATCGGATCCCCGCGCTCGTCCGGCTCGACCAGGGCCAACAGAGCATCCAGCACCGCAGGGTTGGTTGCTTCGACCACACGGCGGCCCCCACCCGGCGCCCGGACACGCCCATCGGCGAGCGGTGCCTCGCCCACCTCCAGCTCTTCGACCCCGCGGCGCACCGTGGTCTCGCTCATCCCGGCGATCCTCGCGGCGGCTCGCACGCCGCCGTGGCCAAGCAATCTCGCCTCGGTCGCGACAGCCAAGCGCCGCTGCCGCTCGTTCAGATGAGGCAGCAACACCGAAAACCGGCAGCCGAGTTGGGAAAGGATCTCCTGCGCGATCGCCATACCAGGCCAACGAGTCAACGAGTGCGAAGCAACACCTTGATTCTTTACGGCTCCAGTGAGTGCGGCAGCGCTGCCAGGCGGCGCCGGGCAGGGCGGCTCCGATCGCGCCCACCAGGCCGACGTGGGCGTCGGAGACGACCAGCTCGGCGCCGCTCAGGCCGCCGGTGGTCAGGGAGCGCAGGAACGCCAGCCAGCCGGCGCCGTCCTCGCTGGAGGCGACGTCGATGCCGAGGACCTCGCGTTTGCCCTCGTTGTTGACGCCGACGGCGACCAGGCAGTGGACGTTGACGACGCGGCCTCCCTCGCGGACTTTCTGGGTCAGGGCGTCGACCCATACGAAGGTGTAGGGGCCGGCGTCCAACGGCCGGTTGCGGAACTCGGCGACCCGGGCGTCGAGGACCTTGGCCATCTCGCTGACCTAATCCCTTGTTAGTGGCATCCCGAGGGAGCAGATGGGTCTTGGGGTGTTCGAGTGCCGGATCGTGACATCTCGGGGCAGCCGACAATCGACGCCTCAACGTAGACCGGGTGCGCAGTCCTGGTGCTTGTAGCGGTGGCGGACGCATGGGCACCGGACGGATGCCTTCCGTGACCGTCACTACTCAGCAAGGGTGTGTTGGCGCCCGTCGGTGCCGGGCGGATGCCTTTCACTGACCGGGCCTAGACGCCTCGTCCCAGAGCGAGCGACGCCCGCCACCGTCGAGCGTCAACACTCACTGCTTGATCACTCGTTGGTGTTCGTGGTGCGAGCCCGCGCCATGGTGACCTCTTGATACGCCCGAGCCCTCTGAGCTCCCGCATAGACCGAGGCCCGTGGAGTGAGCTGGTGCCACGAACGGCTACTGAGGTGGAGGACCAGCCCATGCGGCCGAGTCCTGGGATTAGGTCGCCGCGTGGTTCCGCATGCGCTCGTGACCAGCGCAGACACCCGCACACTTGGGGAGGAAGATCTTGATCTACTGCGGAATCGACTGGGCGGAACGCACGCACGACGTCGCCCTGGTCAACGACAGCGGCGAGTTACTGGCCAAGCGGCACATCACCGATGACGCCGCTGGCTACACCATCCTGCTGGACCTGCTCGCCGAGTATGGCGACACCGAGGAGACCCCGATCCCGGTCGCCATCGAGACCTCCCGCGGCCTGCTCGTGGCCGTGCTGCGGACCGGCAAGCGCAGGGTCTACGCGATCAACCCGATGGCCGCCGCACGCTACCGCGACCGGACGTCCGTCTCGCGCAAGAAGTCCGACCCCGGCGACGCCCTGGTCCTGGCGAACATCCTGCGCACCGACATGCACGCCCACCGGCCCCTGCCCGCTGACAGCGACCTCGGCCGCGTCATCGCCGTCCTGGCCCGCGCCCAACAGGATGCTCTTTGGAACCGGCAGCAGATTTCCAACCAGCTCCGCTCCCTACTCCGCGAGTACTACCCAGCAGCCCTGGACACCTTCGCCACCTGGACCAACGGCCTCTGCCGCCCCGAAGCCCGCGAACTCCTCAAGACCGCCCCGACGCCCACCCGCGCCGCACAGCTGACCCGCACGCAGATCAGCGCGTCGCTCAAGCGGGCCGGCCGCAAGCGCGGCATCGACGCCGAGGCTGAGCGGATCCGCGAGTTCTTCCGCGCCGACTACGCTCACCAGCCGCTGCTGGTCGAGGAAGCGCTCGGCAAGCAGATGCTCGCTCTCCTCATCCAGCTGGAGGCCAGCTGCATCGCCGCCGACGACCTCGCGAAGGCGGTGGAGGAGTCTTTCCCCCAGCACCCGGACGCTGACGTGATCCTGAGCTTCCCGGGTCTTGGCGTCCAGCTTGGCGCCCGGGTGCTCGCCGAGATCGGGGATGACCACACTCGGTTCGCTGACGCCCGCGGACTGAAGGCATACGCCGGCTCCTCGCCGGTCACTCGGGCCTCCGGCAAGAAGTCCAGCATCACCCGCCGCTGGGTCAAGAACGACCGCCTCAACCACGCCGGGTACCTCTGGGCATTCTCCGCACTACGCGCCTCCGCCGGGGCCGACGCCCACTACCGCCGACGCCGCGAAGCCGGCGACTGGCACGCATCCGCACAGCGCAACCTCTTCAACCGCATGCTCGGGCAGCTCTACCACTGTCTCCAGTCAGGCGAACTGTTCGACGAGCAGACCGCCTACCCCACCCCAATCGCCGCTGCTGCTTGACGAGTTAGGGCCCTGAGGTGTCTGGGACTTGGACAGTTGGGTGACGCCGAGGGTGGCGGCGAGTTTCTCGACTCGGCGGGTACTGACGCCCAGCAGGTAGCAGGTGGCGACCACGGAGATCAGGGCTTGTTCGGAGCGGCGGCGGCGCTCGAGCAGCCAGTCGGGGAAGTAGGAACCGGAGCGGATCTTGGGGATGGCCAGGTCGATGCTGCCGGCCCGGGTGTCCCACTGGCGGTGCCGGTAACCGTTGCGGGAGTTGACGCGTTCCTCACTCGGCATGCCGTAGGACGCGCCGCAAGCGGCGTCGACGTCGGCGGACATCATGGCGTCGGCGAAGGTCTTCACCATCTGCCGCAGCAGATCGGGACTCGCCGAGGCGAGGTTCTCCTCCAACAGGCCGGCAAACGGCAGACTGTCCGGTGCGGTCATCGTGCTGTTCTCCTTCAAGAGCTTCGTCGTTCTCGAAGGATCAGCCGGTGGCCGTCTTACGTTCAGGCTTCTCACCCAACTACGGGATCAAACCCACGATTTGGGTGGAAACCCGTACACCACTTCCTGGACGCAACCCCCTGCGAGCGCATAGCTACCGCGTGGTTACGTGGTTTGAGCGCCAACCGGGGCGCATCAGCGGAGGTTCTGGTTGCCGCAGCGTGGCCCGCGCCCGGCACCTTCCGTCGGACGTGGTGGACCTCCTCGCCCACGATGAGGACCGTATTGTGCGGCTCTTCCTCACCGAGTCCTGCGACGATGCCCCAGCGGACGTACTGCTGGACGTGTGGAGCTGGTGGCACGGCAGCTTCTCGTTCCCGGGACGCCCCCGAAACCACCCCAACTTCCCCCGGCACGACCTGCTCCGCTTCGCCCAGGACCCGGAACCCCGTATCCGTCTGCTGGCGCTCGACGATCACGCGTCGGATGCCGCCCTCGTCGAACGGTTCAGCCGCGATCCCGACGCCCAGGTGCGACGCGCCGCCGCCGACCCGCGACTGTCGCCCGAATCCGCAGTCAGGCTGGCCGGCGATGCCGACTGAGCCGTCAGCAGCTCAGCCCGGCGAAACCCAGCCCTGCCGCCGGAAGTCCTGATCCCCTTGCTCCTCGATGAACACCGCGCCGAAGACGCTTCCCAGAACCCTGCGATTCCTACAGCCGCCATGTACCGCATGATCGCTCTGGCCACTGCGCGCCCCTGACGCCCATGCGAACAAGCGACTGCCTGGGTCGGCCGATCCAGGCGAAAGCGACGCTGCGCCTGCGCTACTCACTAGGCTGCGGGCATGACGGAGCATCTCGGTTTCGGCGTGATGCTGGCGTGGTTGCTCGACCACAGAAAGTTGAGTGCCCAGGCGCTGGCCGATCGCGCCGGGTTGACGGCAAACGAAGTCCGAGCGGTGCTTGCGAGGGAAGCCCCCCGCGAGGATCTGCTCCAACGGATAGCCCCTGCCGTGGGTTTCCACGCCGTCGATCTGTTCATTCTCGCGGGGCTGGCCGTCCCTGACGACATGGCGCCGTTGGACGCCGCGGCCGAGCGGTGGGCACCGTACATCGTGATGGATGCGCTGCACCTCCCTGTTGCGGAACGTCGTGAACTCCTGCAGCTCATCCGCTCACTGCCGCAGGAGGAGCGACCTTCCGTCTTCGCCACGAAGCGGCTCGCACCCCTTGCTGATCCTGGCGGTTGGGTCATCCGCATGCTCCAGTACCGCAATCTGGGCTGGACGGGCATGGGGAAGCTCCTGGCGGTGGTATCGCCCACCTACCTGTCGGCGTCCACTTACGGTGTGATCGGCTCCGGCGGCAAGGAGTTGACGCCCCGCTCGGTGACAGACTTCGCAGCCCTGCTGGGGATCAACGCCGGAGAACTGGCCGCGCTGACGGGCGTCTACCTGCGTGAGGTGCCACCGCCTCCGGCCCCGGAGGCGGTGGACGCCGCAGTTCTGCTGTGGGAGGCGCGGCGCCTCTCTGCCGCCCAGGCAAGGCACGTCTCCGAGCTGGCGCGCTCCATGCGCGGGGACTCCCCCAACGGGTACTTCATCAACCTGCCTGGGTCATGACACCTGCTGGGCACTCGCCTGCGGGATCGTCCGTCGGCGTACGTCAGGGGAACCCCCACCGAACAATCGTGATCTTGCCCAGTCGGAGTGATCGACCTGCGCTGACGGCGTCTCATTTAGGTTGTCCGGTGATCTGCACGCTGAGCGGGGGCATGCCGGGCCGCTGGTCCAGGACGCTTCCGCCGCCGGCCGGGAGGTCCCAGGCTCCGTCGACCATCAGGCCCTGGAGCACGTCGGCGAACCCGGTCGGCTCACGCCCGTCGCGCAGCAGGGTCGTGGTGCGGATGCGGCGCTTCGCCTCCCGCGTGCCCGACGCGCCGCCGGACCTGGCGGCCTCGCGCGCCGCTGCCGTACCACGTGCACGGTTCGGATCTCCTTGAACCCGATGCGCCGTCGCTCGGCTGTCAGCAGACTTGCCATAACAGCAAGAAATCTTGCACTCACGCTCGGGGGGCTCGCAGGGTGTCCGTATGGATGAGACGGAGAAGAACAGCCTCACTGAGGCAGATGCTGTTGTAGATGTCGTGGTCGTCGGAGGTGGGGTCGCCGGGCTGTCCGGTGCTCTCACGTTGGCCCGTTCCCGGCGGTCGGTGCTGGTGGTCGACTCCGGGGAGCCGCGCAACGCGCCCGCATCCGGGATCCATGGACTGTTGTCGCGCGACGGAATCGCGCCGCGCGAGCTGCTGCGGGTCGGCCAGGAGGAGGTCGTCGGTTACGGCGGGCGGGTCGTGTCGGACAGGGTGGTGGCCGTCCGCCGTGAGGGCGAACGGTTCGTCGTGGACACCGCCGGGGGCCGGAGCTACGGTGCACGGCGGCTGCTGGTGACCACCGGGCTGGTGGACGAACTCCCCGATGTCTCCGGCCTGCGGGAGCGATGGGGTCGTGACGTGCTGCACTGCCCGTACTGCCATGGGTGGGAGGTGCGCGACGCGCCGATCGGAGTGCTGGCCGACGGGCCTGCCGCAGTGCATCAGGCGCTGCTGTTCCGCCAGTTGTCGCCGGACGTGACTCTCTTCCTGCACACCGCGGACGACCCGGGCGAGGAGCAGTGGGAGCAGTTGGCCGCTCGGGGAATCAGCGTGGTCGACGGAAAGGTCGCCGCTCTCGAAGTGAGCGACGACCGCCTGTCGGCTGTACGGCTCTCCTCCGGTCTGCGGGTACCCGTGCGGGCTCTGGTGGTGGCGCCCCGGTTCGACGCCCGTGGCGAGGTGCTCGCGGGCCTCGGCCTGACTGCGGTGGAGCACCCTATGGGAGTGGGGAGTTACGTGGAATCGGACGCGGGCGGGTTCACCGGTGTCGCCGGGGTGTGGGTCGCCGGAAACGTCACCGAGCTGTTGGGCGGAGTCCCCGCCGCCGCGGCCTCCGGGGTACAGGCCGCAGCGGCGATCAACGCCGATCTCGTGGCCGCCGACACCGATGCCGCGGTGGCGCGCCGGAAGGAGAGGCGATTCGTCGACGCCTTCAGCCCGGATGCTGAGGCAGCCGGCTGCGAGCGCACCCTGGGGAATCGCCGCCATGGACTCGACATGCTGCTCCACCCGGGTCACCCCACCGGTCGGTGACTCCCCTGCGCCGGCCGGCGGCGTGCGCTTCCTGCCGCCGGCCGCGAACAACCTCCCGCCTCGTGAGCGGGCGCGGACTACCTCATGCGGTCAGGTCGCGCGGGCGCGCAAGTGGGCACGTTCACCCTGCGGGCCGAAGAGGACGAGCAGTTCGACCGCATCGGAGTCGGCAGATCCCAGCCAGTGCGGTAGGTGGGTGTCGAACTCCGCGACCTCACCGGGTTTGAGAATCAGGTCCTGGTCTCCGAGGAGCAGCCTCAGCCGGCCGCTCAGGACGTAGACCCACTCGTGCCCCTCGTGGATTTTCAGGTCGGGTTCGGTGTCCTGTCGGGTGGGCGGGATCACCAGTTTGTGCGCCTGCATTCCACCGGCCCGGCGGCTCAGCGGCACGAATGTCATCCCGGATCGGCGTACCGGACGAAGGTGCACGCGCGGGTCCCCGGTCCGCGGTGCGCCGACCAGTTCGTCGAGCGGCACTCCGTAGGCGTGGGCCAGTGGCAGCAGCAGTTCCAGGGTCGGTCGCCGTCCGCCGCTCTCCAGTCGCGAGAGCGTGCTCTCCGAGATGCCGGTCGTCTCCGCCAGGTCGGCCAGGGTGATGCCGTGTTGCCTGCGCAGTGCGCGCAGTCGCGGCCCGACAGCGGCCAGTACGGTACTCAGCTCGTCCACATCCATCATCTTGCTGAAACAGCATGAACAATTGCAAGTGGACGAGCTAGGCGTGGCATCGCACAGCGACGTCGGGCCGTCGTGACGGGCCTCGTCGACGCCGTGCAGTCCGGCCCACGACAGCTCCCAGCGCGGCGTCCGAATACCGCCAGCTTTCCGCGCCCGAAAACCTCAGGCTGTGAGAGCAGAACGGAGACATCCAGACGAAGGGGACCGCGGCCATGAGGGTCCACACGATGATCGACAGCCCGCTCGGCCAACTGCTGCTGGTGGGCGAGGAGTCCGGCACCGCACCGGGTGGCACGGCGATCACCTCACTGTCCGTGCAGGGCATGAAGAAAACTCCCGTCGTCCGCGAGGACCGGCGGCACGACGAAGCCGCCTTTGCCGAGGCAGTACGACAGATCCGGGCGTACTTCGCAGGTGAACTGACCGTGTTCCGCCTGGAGTTCACGCCCACGGGGACCCACTTCCAGCAGCAGGTGTGGGGCGCCCTGGATGCCATCCCGTATGGCGCCACCACCACCTACGGCCGGCTGACCGAACAGCTCGGCCTTCCGCGTGAGCGGGTGCAGGCCGTGGGCGGGGCGGTCGGCGCCAACCCCCTGTTGCTGGTGCGCCCCTGCCACCGCGTGATCGGCGCCGACGGCTCGATGCGGGGTTACGCCGGCGGTGTGGAGCGGAAGGTGCAGCTCCTCACGCACGAGGGCGCCCTGCAGCCGACGCTCATCTGACGACGGGCGGCCACCGCCGACGGCGGCCCCGCGGCCCACCCCCCTACCGGAGCAGACCGATGAACACCGAGACCGACATCGCCGGCACCCGCGGACAAGTGGACACGGCCGACTGGGCGCACCTCGCCGAGGAACTGGACGCCTACGGATGCGCGCTCACGCCACGCCTCCTCACCCTCGCCCAGTGCGCCGAGATCAGTGAACTCTACGACCAGGATAACCTGTTCCGGACGACGGTCGACATGGCACGCCACCGTTTCGGTTCCGGCCAGTACCGCTATTTCACCCATGACCTGCCCCGGCCGGTCGCCGAACTGCGCGCCGCGCTCTACCCGCATCTGCTGACCATCGCCCGCGACTGGGCCGCCCGGCTCGGCCGCCCCGCTCCCTGGCCCGACACCCTGGAGGAATGGGTGGCCGTGTGTCACGAAGCGGGACAGGACCGCTCGGCCCAGATCCTGCTGCGCTACGAGGAGGGCGACTGGAACGCCCTGCACCGCGACGTGTTCGGCGACATGCTTTTCCCTCTCCAGGTCGTGATCGGTCTCGACGCGTACGGCACCGACTACACCGGCGGGGAGTTCCTGCTCGTCGAGCAGCGTCCGCGCGCCCAGTCGCGCGGCACCACGAACGTCCTCGATCAGGGCCACGGACTGATCTTCACCACGCGCGACCGCCCGGTGGCCACCAGACGCGGCTGGTCCGCCGGCGCGATGCGGCACGGGGTCAGCACCGTCCGCTCCGGCCGCCGCCATGCGCTGGGCCTGGTCTTCCACGATGCCGCCTGAAGCGCACACCCTGCTCGGCGCGGACGGACTGCCGTACCGGAGTACCACTCCTGGCACGCTCGGAGAACACCGGCGCGGACGTCTGTACGGCCGGCTCGACTGCCCCTCCGCCCTGCGGGCCCTCACCCGTGGCCACTATGTCGCGCACCGGGTCTTCTTCCCGGACGAGACCACCGCGATCACGGCCGGATACCGGCCTTGCGCGGTGTGCCTGCCCGCGACTTACACCGACCGGCAGTAGGTGGCGGAGCACGGTTGCGATGAGGGGTGGCAGCAGAACGGGCACAGGCCCGCGTGATCATGGAGTTCTCTACGCTCTGTGACCGCGAAGGACGACTGTGCCCGCGCTGCCATCATGCCTGCTTGAACCCGCCTGGGACCAGTTCAGGGCCCTGCTGCCCGATCGGGCCGAGTTTGTCCCCGACCATCCGCTCGGCTGCCATCGACGGCGTATACCGGACCGCGTCGTCTTCGACCACGTCGTCCAAGCGCTGATCCACGGCTCCGGATACGAGCGCATCTCCTCGCCCGGATGCTCCGACCGCACGATCCGACGCCGCGTCAAGCTGTGGGCTCAGATGGGGATCTCGCAAGCGCTGCACCGGATCGCCCTGGAGGCGTACGACCGCATGATCGGCCTCGACCTCGATGAAATCTCGGTCGACGGCTGCATCACCAAGGCGCCGTGCGGCGGAGAGAAAGCGGGGCGCTCGCCCGTCGACCGGGGCAAGCAGGGACTGAAGCGCTCGGTCGCCTCCGACGCGTGCGGGGTTCCACTCGGGATCGTGTCCGCCGGGGCGAACCGGCACGACTCGCCGCTGCTCGGCCCCACCCCTGGCAGCGGCCAAAGAGCAAGCCGGTGCGATGCCGGAGGCCGTCAACGTTAACCTCGACCGCGGGTACGACAGCACCAAGTCACGTGTGTTGATCGGCGAGTTGGGATTCTCGACCGAGATCGCCCGCAAGGGCGTGCCCGCCCCGATCCAGGCCGGCAAGCGCTGGGTGGTGGAGCGCACGCACTCGTGGATGAACGACTACGGCAAGCTGCGGCGCTGCACCGAGAGGAGCGGCGATGTCGTGGACTTCTACCTCTACCTCGCCGCCGCCCTCGTCACGCTCCGCATGCTCATTCGACGCTCGACGAGCCGCTACCGCTGGGACGGCCGCCCCACCACCCGACGCCTCAAGTGATCCATTTGCCGGTGGGTCTTACACCCGCTGGAAACAGAACCGGCAGAGCGCCTCAGCCATGGACACCATCGAGGACCGGAGGCAGGACCGCTCACCTCTGATCCCCGCCTCGGATCTCGCCGAACACAGCGACCCGCCACTACCGTCCCCGCACACCGAGGCCGAACTCGCCGCACTCATGGGGCTGCTGAAGTACCCCGGGTCCCGCATCGAGACCGTGTCCGTCGGCCACAGCCGCGACGACGCGTCCCGGGCAGCGGCCGAAACCTTCAGCACCGCCTGGCGGGCCGGCGGCGGAACGGTCCTGGCCATGGTCGACTGGCCCGAGTCGGCGGCCTCCTGGCTACGCCCCGCGACGAGGCTGACCAGTGAGACACCTGACGCCTGGGTCGTCGCAGCCACCCCTCGGCTTCGCCCGACTGGCCCGTCGCCTGCGCCGGAGCACCGACTGGGCCCCTGACCGTACGGTGGCCTTCGCCTCACTCCAGGATGCCCGCCTGCTCGCGCTCGCCGGAGAAAACGTCCTGTACGGCCTGCGCGGCGCGAGCGCCGACGGCGGCACGTGGAACGTCCGCCACGGCTGGGTGACCTCAGTGGGGCCAGCGGCGGCCGGCCTTACCGCCGCCCGGCCGGGGTGGCACGTCGGGGCTGGTCGCCGCGCCGAGTCAGGAGACATCGTCGCGAAGGGGTCTGCCGTCGAGGGGGTCGACGACACTCTGGACGGCCGCCAGGGCGATCCGGATCAGGGTCTCCCCGATCACCCCGGCCACATGGGATGAGAGCACCACCCGGGGAGCCCGGAGCAGCCGCAGTTCCACGGGGGCGGTTCGGGGTGGCCCGTACCCTGGGCCTCGGTGTCGGCAGCACAGGCGGCGCGGGTGCGCTGAGCTGTCGGACCGCCAGGACACGCAGTGAGGCCCGGCACCGCGTGCCGGGCCTCACTCGTACGCACGCGTATCAGAAGAAGACGCCGCAGCGCAGCAGCACGTTCGCGTAGGGCCGCGCCTCTCCGGTACGTACCACCAGCCGCGCCCCTGCCGACAGCACCTTGAGCTCGTCGTGTGCGACCAGCTCCAGATCCGGGAGGCACCCTGCCAGCAGCCGGGCGGCCGCAGGATTCGCCTCCCGCACCTCGCGTGCGGCCGTGGCGCCCTCGATCACCAGCTCGTCCAGCAGCCCTTCGAGCACGTCCGCGAAGGAAGGGATCCCGGCGCGGAAGGCCAGGTCGACGACGCGCGGACCGGCCGGGACGGGCATGCCCGCGTCGCAGACGAGGACCCTGTCGCCATGGCCCAGTTCGGCCAGTGCCCCGGCCAGATGACGGTTGAGGATTCCTGCCTTCTTCACAGCGCGGAGACCTCCTCGGCGGTCGGGAAGGACGCCTGCGCGCCTTCCCTGGTGACGGCGACGGCGCCCACCCGCACGGCGAAGGCGGCAGCCGTCGCGAGGTCCTCGCCCAGGCTGAGCCGCCAGGCCAGGGCGGCGGTGAAGGCGTCACCGGCGCCGGTGGTGTCCACGGCGTCGACCCGGGGGCTCGGGACCCGCACCACGGTGCCCGTACGGCCGTCGGCGACCAGCGCGCCCTGCGCACCCAGCGTGACCACCACCGATCGCGGGCCGAGCGCGAGAAGCTCCCGCGCCCAGTCCTCGGGGCCCGGCCCCGCGGCGTCGCCGAGCGTGAACCGGGCTTCGTGCTCGTTGACGACCAGCGGATCGCAGGCGGCGAGTACGTCCGCGGGCAGCGGCGCGGGCGGCGACGGATTCAGTACGAACCGGGAACCGGCGGGCCGGGTGCGTGCCACCTCGGCCACGGTCTCCAGGGGGATCTCGAGCTGCGCCGAGACGACCCGGGCGCCGGCGAGCAGGCCGTCGGCGGCCCGGATGTCGCCGGGGGTCAGCCGGGCGTTGGCCCCGGGCGAGACCACGATGCTGTTGTCACCCGACGGGTCCACCGTGATCAGCGCGACGCCGGTGGGCGCACCGCCGACCTGGACGCCACCGGTATCGACACCGGCCGCGCGCTGTGATTCCAGCAGCAGCCGCCCATGGGCGTCGTCGCCGACTCTGGCGAGCAGCGCGGTCCTGGCGCCGAGGCGGGCGGCGGCGACGGCCTGGTTGGCTCCCTTGCCGCCGGGGTGGACGGCAAGGTCGGAACCGAGCACGGTCTCGCCCGGCGCGGGTCGACGCTCGACGCCGATCACCAGGTCGGCGTTGGCCGACCCCACGACCAGCAGGTCGTAGTCGCGCATCGCTGTCCTCCTTTCACTGAGGTACGGGGGTGGGGCTGGTCAGGAGAAGTCGGCGACGTTCTTCTCCGTCACGACCTTCACCGGCACCTTGACCGTGCTGTCGACCTGCTTGCCGCGCGCGGCCTCGACCGCGTTCTGCACGGCGATCTTCCCGAGTTCCTTCGGCTGCTGGGCGACCGAGGCGTACAGGGTGCCCGCGGCGACCGCCTTCAGACCGTCGGGGGTGCCGTCGAACCCGACGACGTCGACGGACTTGCCGGCCTTGCTGCCGAGCGCCTTGACCGCGCCGAGCGCCATCTCGTCGTTCTCGGCGAAGACGCCGGTGATGCGCGGGTGGGACTGCAGCAGGTTGGTCATGACGTCCAGGCCCTTCGTGCGGTCGAAGTCCGCGGGCTGGGAGGCGACGACCTTGATCCCCGGGTAGGCCTTCAGACCCTCGGTGAATCCCTTGCCGCGCTCGCGGCTGGCGGAGGTGCCCGCGGTGCCCTGGAGGACGACGATGTCGCCCTCGCCGCCGAGCTTGTCGGCCAGCGCCTTCGCGGCGAGCCTGCCGCCCGCGACGTTGTCGGAGGCGACGAGCGTCGCCGTGTCCGCCTTGTTGACGCCGCGGTCGGCGGCGACCACCGGGATGTCGGCCTTGTTGGCGGCCCGCACCGCGGGTCCCACCGCGTCCGAGTCCACCGGATTGACGATGATCGACTGCATACCTGCGCCGGTGAAGTTCTGCAGCTGGTTGGCCTGCTGCGACGCGTCGTTCTGCGCATCCGTCACAGTGAGGTCGACTCCCGCGTCCTTCGCTTCGGCCTGCGCGCCCGCCTTCATCTGGACGAAGAAGGGGTTGTTGAGCGTGGAGAGCGACATGCCGACCTTGGTGGTCGTACCGGAGTTGCCGGAGTTGAAGAAGGACACGGCGGCGACGACGGCCGCCACGCACACCGCGGCGATCGCGATTTTCGCGGCTCCCTTGCCCCGGGGCCCGGAAGCACCGGACGAGGACGCCGACGACGTGGACCCACCGCCGGCCCGCCGGCGCACCGTGTCCAGCAGGACCGCGAGCGCGATCACGACACCGATGACGACCTGCTGCCAGAAGGCCGAGACGGACAGCAGGTTGAGGCCGTTGCGGAGCACGGCGAGTATCAGGGCGCCGATCAGGGTTCCGGAAGCCTTGCCGACGCCGCCCGCGAGGCTGGCACCGCCGATGACGACCGCGGCGATCGCGTCCAGCTCGTAACCCTGCGCGGCCTGCGGCTGCGCGGAGACCAGGCGGGAGGCGAGGACGATGCCCGCGACAGCGGCGAAGAGTCCGGACAGGGCGTAGATGACGAGCTTCTGCCGCTTGACGCGCAGGCCCGAGAGCCGGGCCGCTTCCTCGTTGCCGCCGATGGCGTACATCGAACGGCCGATGTACGTGCGCCCGAGGATGACCGCCGTCACCAGCCCCATCGCGACCATCACGAGGACGGGGACGGGCAGCCACCCCCCGAGCGTGTCGCCGAGCACCGAGACGGAGTCGGGGAAGGGGATCGGGCTGCCCTGCGAGATGACGAGGGACAGGCCGCGGCCGATCGAGAGCATCGCCAGCGTGGCGATGAACGACGGGAGTTTCCCGTACGAGACGAGGACGCCGTTGACGAGACCGCAGGCGATGCCCGTGGCCACGGCGAGGAGCACCGCGATCCACACGGGGACGCCCTCCGACGTCGCCATCCAGGCGAGTACGGTCGCCGAGAGCGCCGCCACCGAGCCGACGGACAGGTCGATACCTGCCGAGACGATGACGAAGGTCACGCCGAACGCGAGAATCGCCGTCACCGACGCCTGCACACCCACGTTCAGCAGGTTCTGAGTGGTGAGGAAGTCGCCGGAGAGCAGCGACATCGCCACTACCAGGACCACCAGGGCGCTCAGTGCGCCGTTGTCGAGCAGGATGCGGCGGAGCGCCGAGGCGCCACTTGCGCCCGTATTGCTCTTGAGCGTGTCAGTGGCCACGGGAGCCCTCCACTTCATCGTTCACATCTGGGGTGGTTGTTACGGACGGGGCGCTCACGGCGAGCGCCATCACCGCGTCCTGGGTCGCTTCGTGCGCGGGCAGTTCGCCGGCGATCCGGCCCTGGGCCATGACGAGCACCCGGTCGCTCATACCGAGGACTTCGGGTAGGTCGCTGGAGATCATCAGGACCGCATGGCCTGAGGCCGTCAGTTGGTTGATGAGCTGATAGATCTCGACCTTCGCGCCGACGTCGATGCCTCGGGTCGGCTCGTCGAGGATCAGCACCCTGGTGTCGGCGAGCAGCCACTTCCCGATGACGACCTTCTGCTGGTTGCCGCCGGAGAGAGTGCGGACGTGCTGGCCGAGGCCCGCCATCCGTACGCCGAGCTCCTTGGAGATCCGGGCGGCGGCGGTGCGCTGCCCCTTGAGGTCCACGAGACCGCCGCGGCTGGCCGAACGCAGCGTGACCAGGCCGAGGTTCTCCTGCACCGAGGCGTCGAGCACGAGGCCCTGCCCCTTGCGGTCCTCCGGCACGAGCCCGATCCCGGCGCCCATGGCTGCGTTCACGTCGCCCTTGCCCAGCCGCTCGCCGCGCACCTCGACGCTCCCTGCGTCGTAGGGGTCGGCGCCGAAGACGGCGCGGACGACCTCGGTGCGGCCGGCGCCGACAAGTCCGGCGAGTCCGACGACCTCTCCGGCGTGCACATCGAAGCTGATGTCGTGGAAGACGCCGCCGCGGGTCAGCCCGCGCACGGAGAGCAACGCTTCGCCCGTCTCCGGGCGTTCGCGCGGGTACTGCTGCTCGATGCTGCGCCCGACCATCAGCCGCACGAGCTCGTTCTCGGGGGTCGAGGCGGGCACCTGGTCGATGCTGCGGCCGTCACGCAGAACGGTGACCCGGTCGCCGAGCGCCGCGATCTCCTCCAGGTGGTGGGTGATGAAGACGATCCCCACGCCGTCCGCGCGCAGCTGCCGGACGATCCGGAAGAGCTTGTCCACCTCTTCGCTGGTCAGCACGGCGGTGGGCTCGTCCATGATCAGGACACGGGCGTCCAGGCTGAGCGCCTTGGCGATCTCCACCATCTGGAGCCGGGCGATGCCCAGTTCGCGCACCTTGGCCTTCGGTGAGACGCGCACACCGACCCGGCGCAGGAGTTCCTCGGCGTCCGCCTCCATCTTCTTGCGGTCGATCATGCCGAAGCGCCGCGGCTGGCGGCCGAGGAAGATGTTCTCGGCGACGGTCAGCTCGGGCACCAGGTTGAATTCCTGGTAGATGGTGGCGATCCCGAGCCGTTCGGCGTCCTGGGCGCCGTGGACACGTACCTCGTTCCCGTCGACCA
Source organism: Streptomyces sp. NBC_00154 (assembly GCF_026342835.1). Lineage (GTDB taxonomy): Bacteria > Actinomycetota > Actinomycetes > Streptomycetales > Streptomycetaceae > Streptomyces. The sequence goes on along the minus strand of NZ_JAPEMI010000002.1, from coordinate 600,664 downwards.
GGATCCGTCCGCTGTCCGGGCGGTAGGCCCCGGAAAGCATCTTGATCAGCGTGCTCTTGCCTGCGCCGTTCTCACCGAGCAGGACATGCACCTCGCCGCGGCGCAGGTCGAAATCGACGGAGTCGAGCGCGACCACGCCGGGGAAGGTCTTTCGTATTCCCTCGATGCGCAGCAACTCGTCCTGGCTGCTCACAGGTTGCTCCTCCGGTTCGAAGCGGGCTCGCCGCACGACCTGCGTACGACGAGATGGGCGGAAAGGGTGACGGACTGCGGGGGCCGGCCCTCGATGACGTCGACCAGCGCCCGTACGGCGGCTCGGCCGAGGTCTCCGGTCGGCTGGGCGATCGCCGTGATCGGCGGATCGGTGTGGACGAACCACGGGATGTCGTCGAACGCGGCGAGCGCGATGTCCTGCGGAACCCGCAGCCCGCGCGCACGGATCGCGTCCAGTGCGCCGAGAGCCATCAGGTTGTCGGCGGCGAAGACCGCGTCGGGCGGCTCGGGCAGGGCCAGGAACCGCTCGGTGGCGCGGCGTCCGCTGTCCGCCTGGAAGTCGCCCTGACCGATGTAGGCATCGGGCAGCGGAAGCCCGTGCTCACCCAAGGCGTCGCGGAAGGCCTCCACGCGCTCGCTGCCGGTGGTGGTGGCAGCCGGGCCGGCGATGATCGCCAGCCGGCGGTGGCCGAGGCGGTGCAGATGGGCGACGAGGTCCCGCACCGCGGGACAACCGTCGGCGCGCACCACCGGCACGTCCACCCCGGGGATCCAGCGGTCCACGAAGACCATGGGGGTGCCGCCGCGCGCGGCGTCGAGTATCTGCGGGGAACCGCCGTCGGTGGGCGAGACGAGGAGCCCGTCGATCCGGCGGTCGAGCAGCGTACGGACGTGGTGGTCCTGCAGCTCGGGCCGCTCGTCGGCGTTTCCGATGATGACGCTGTACCCGAGGGCGCGCGCCGCTTCCTCGACCGAGCGGGCCAGCGCGGTGAAGTACGGGTTGAGTACGTCGCTGATGATCAGCCCGAGGGTGCGCGTCTGGTCGGTGCGCAGCGACCGGGCGACGGCGTTGGGCCGGTAGCCGAGCGCGTCGACAGCAGCGAGGACGCGGGCCCTCGCGTCGGGGCTGACGGACGGATGACTGTTGAGGACGCGCGACACCGTGGCGACGGACACGCCCGCCTCGGCTGCGACATCTTTGATGCTCGCCACTGCCGGACCACCTCCTGTGGTTTCCGTGAGCATCGGATCCGGAGGGCGGCGCGGTCGGCACCGACGCTCGTGGAAACGATTACACGAACGATTGGAAACGATTACATGCCCTAGAAGCAAGACCCTCCCGCCACAGCGAGACGCAACCGTAATGAAGCGATGCTCATATGAGCGCGACCCGCAGGGCTCGCGGTTCCCGTGCAACCTCCACGCAACGTCGTACGGGGTTACCTGGAGCCATCGCTCGGTATCGGACAGCGAAAGGCCGACACGTGATCCCCTCGGACGCACCGCTCGTGGAGCTCACCCCCGCAGCCGCCGATCTGGTGCGGCGGCTGCGCGAGGCCCACGGGCCGCTGATGTTCCACCAGTCCGGCGGCTGCTGCGACGGCAGTGCGCCGATGTGCTACCAGGACGGCGAGTTCCGTACCGGCAACTCCGACGTGCTGCTTGCCTCGCTCACCGTCGACGGGGTCGCGGAGCGCGTCCCCTTCTGGATGTCGAAGAGCCAGCACGAGGTATGGGCGCACACCCGGCTGATCGTCGACGTGGTGGCGGGGCGCGGCAGCGGGTTCTCGCTGGAGGCACCGGAGGGGGTCCGGTTCCTGATCCGGTCGCGCCTCGTCGGCACCTGATCCGCGCAGACCGCGCCCCCCTGCACGTCACCGGGTGTCGCGCACCGCCACGACGCCGTCGAAACACGCCGACCCAGGCCGCGCCATCGGGACCGATGGCGATCGGCGCCCAGTCGTTCTTGTACGAGGGACCCGTGCCCGTCAGCCTGCGTCGGCGGCGTTCGCCGGTGCGGAAGTCGACCGCGGCGAGGTGTCAGGTGCCGCCGTCGCCGACGAGGTCGGGTTGCGTACGGGGTCGCACCGCCGCCAGGCGCCGGAGCAACCACCATGAGGTGTCCACGGAAGTGCCATGTGTTTCATGACCACTTCACGGCGGCACAACGAGTCCGATCAGGGCGCGAGGCTGCTGACGACGTCGGCCGTGGCCGTCAGTCCCTCCTGAATGCTCGGCGCCATGCTCGTCCCGGCCAGGAAGAACCCGAGCAGCGCGCAGACGATCGCATGCGAGAGCTTCAGTCCGCCGTTGCGGAGGAAGATCACCGCAAGGACCAGCAGTAACAGCACCAGTGAGACCGAAATGGCCATGGCCAACCTCCTCCGCCGCGCCGGAATGCGGCATTCGGCCGCCAGTGTGGCGTAACGAAGGGGCCATCCGGCGGACTGGCGTGTCCGCCATCCGGGTGTTGACTGACTGTCACCGCCGCAGGCCGTACGGTCCGTCAGACACCGCTCCGGGTAACGCTGTTCTTCGCACGGAGGAAGCGCTCGAGCCCGGCCAGGTCATCCGTGTTGAGATGATCGACCCCTGCTGCCAGCACTTCGGTCCAGACGGCGTCACGCTCGGGTCCCGCAACGTCGGGCGTCGCCCAGAAGCGGACACGCTGCCCACCGCGGTGGGCGGCGCCGACGAGGGAGCGGAGCCTGTCCCGTTCGGCGGCGGGGAACGGGCCCGTGCCCAGCCAGCCGAAGCTCTCGGTCCAGTTGCTGCTGATGAGCGGAATGAATGAGGCCGTCGCCGCGGTGCCGAGGTCGTCGAGCCTGCCGTCGTAGAAGGCGAGGCGCGTGCGCTGCGCCTCCATGGGGACGCGAGCGGCCCGGTCGCCGGAGATGACGGGGGTGACTGCGCCAGCGTGTACCCGGCCGTCGTGGTACGAGGTCAGCATCCGGCGGTACCGCCGCAGTTGCCGGTCGAGCTCCAGGTAGGCGGCGGCGCCGTCCGTCTTGATGTCGATGAGCAGCTGCACGGGTTCGCGGTAGCCGGCGTACACCGTGCCGTGGTTGGCCCTGACCCTGGCCAGCAATGGGTTGAGGTAGAGCGACGCGAGGGTGCGGGTGGGGTCGAGGTCGGTGGCTTCGTGTGCGACGAGCAACTCCCCGTCCACGAGGAAGATGTCCGCCTCGACGCTGGTGAACCCGTGGGAGAGGGCGTCGTGGAGTGGGTGCGTATGGAGGTAGTCGTTGTGCGCGTGGGCCTGTCGCAGCGGGCGTAGTGGCGGGCGGTGCCGCGCAGCGACGGGCGTGGCGGCCGCGGCCGGCTGAAGGGGGACAGCTGCGCCTGCGGCCAGGGTGGCAAGCGCGGTGGTGACGACGCGACGGCGGGTCGGGAACGCCATGGATTCTCCCGGGAACGAGGTGCGGACCGGACGGGCGGACGCGACCGAGTATGGGTCCGGGGCGGCACTTTTGGGCAGGTACCTGCCAAGAGTTGACGCGGTCGTCGACCGTCCGTCGACTGCCGTTCCCCCGGGCGGACGGGAGTGGGGGCGGAGTGGGGTGTGGCCGGTCCGCATGGTCTGGTCCAGTCGGACTCATGCCCTGCACCGCCCGGTCCGCCCCGCCCGGAACGACGAAGGGGGCGGAGATACGTGACAACGTGTCCCCGCCCCACATCCCGGCGCCGTGGGCGCAGTTCCGTTACGTCGCGGGCAGTTCCATCAGTTCGGCGATCGCCTCGCGGTGGCTTCCGGCCGTGCCGTACGCGATCGCGTCGGCCTTGGCCCGCTTCAGATACAGGTGCGCCGGGTGCTCCCACGTCATGCCGATGCCGCCGTGCAGCTGGATGCACTCCTCCGCGGCGTGGACCGCGACCTTGGAGCAGTACGCCTGTGCCACGGCCACCGCGAGCGGCGTGTCGGGGCTGCCGGACGCGAGGGCGTCCGCGGCGTTTCGCGCGGCGGCGCGGGCCGAGACGACCTCCAGCCAGAGCTGCGCCATCCGGTGCTTGAGCGCCTGGAACGAGCCGATGGGCCGGTTGAACTGATGCCGTTCGCGGGTGTACCTGACCGTCTCGGTCAGGCACCACTCGGCGAGGCCCAGCTGCTCGGAGGCGAGCAGTCCGGCACCGGCGAGCAGCCCGCGGCGTACGGCGGGGCGTGCCGCTTCCGCGTCGGCGAGGAGGGTTCCGGTGGCGGCGGTGAGGGTGACGGTGGCGAGCGGGCGGGTCTGGTCGAGCGGGACGAGCGGCTCGACGGTGACGCCGGGCGCATCCGCCTCGACCGCGTACAGGCCGTCGGTGGTCGGCACGAGCAGTACATCGGCTGCGGCCGCGTCGGCGACCGCGGTGACGGTGCCGTCCAGGGTGCCGGTCACGGCCTCGGCCGCCGAGCTGCTCTCCGGGGCCGTGGGGAACGGCACGGCGAGGACCGCGACCTTGCGTCCTGCGGCCAGCTCGCCGAGCAGTTCGGCGACCGGCCCGTCCTCGCTCCCCAGGGCGAGGAGCGTCTCGGTCGCGACGACCGCGCTGGTCAGATAGGGGGCGGGCGCCACACTGCGGCCCAGTTCCTCCAGGACCACCGCAGCCTCGCGATGACTCGCGCCCTGGCCGCCGAGCTTCTCCGGCACGAGCAGCCCGGCGGCGCCGATGTCGGCGCCGAGAGCCTTCCACAGCTGCGGGTCGTACGGCGTGTCGGACTCGATGCGGGCAATCACCGTCGGCGCGTCGGACCGGTCGGCGAGCAACGACCGTACGGCGGACCGCAGGTCGTCCTCGGCCTCCGAGTACAGCAGATCGGGCGCCACGGTCTCTTCGGTCTGTGCTGTCATCGGGACAGGTCCTTCCAGGCGACGTCCTTGTCGTTGCGCGGCTCGGCGGGCAGCCCGAGGACGCGTTCGGCGACGATGTTCAGCAGAACCTCGCTCGTGCCGCCCTCGATCGAGTTGCCCTTGGACCGCAGATAGCGGTAGCCCGCATCGCGTCCGGTGAAGTCGACCAGGTCCGGCCGGCGCATCGTCCAGTCGCTGTACAACAGCCCCTCTTCGCCGAGGAGTTCCACCTCCAGTCCGCTGATCTCCTGGTTGAGGCGGGCGAAGGCGAGTTTCATGCCGGAGCCTTCGGGGCCCGGCCGCCCGGCGACGAGCTGCTGGCGCAGCCGTTCGCCGGCCAGCCTGGCGACCTCGGCCTCGACCCAGAGGGTGAGCAGCCGCTGGTGGAGATCGTGGGTGCGCAGTTCGGGACGTTCGCGCCAGGTCCTGGCAACCGGGCCGATCATGCCGCCCTCGCGCGGGATCCGGGATCCGCCGATCGAGACGCGCTCGTTCATCAGGGTGGTCTGGGCGACCTTCCAGCCGGCGCCGACCGGGCCGAGCCGTCGGCTGTCGGGGATGCGTACGCCGGTGAGGAAGACCTCGTTGAACTCGGCCTCGCCGGTGATCTGACGCAGAGGCCGTACCTCGACACCCGGGTCGGTCATGTCGCAGATGAAGTAGCTGATGCCGCGGTGCTTGGGCAGGTCCGGGTCGGTGCGGGCGATGAGGATGGCCCAGCGGGCCACATGGGCGCTGGACGTCCAGACCTTCTGACCGTCGACGATCCAGTCCCCGTCGGCCTCTTCGCGCACGGCGCGGGTGCCCAGTGCGGCCAGGTCGGATCCGGCGCCCGGCTCGCTGAAGAGCTGGCACCACACCTCCTCGCCGACCCACAGGGGGCGCAGGAAGCGCTGCTTCTGCTCGTCGGTGCCGAAGCCGAGGATCGTGGGGGCGGCCATGCCGAGGCCGATGCCGATGCGGCGCGGGTCGTTGTCGGGGGCGCCCGCTGCGGCGAGTTCGGCGTCGACGACCGGCTGCAGGGAGCGCGGTGCGTCGAGTCCGCCGAGCCCGGCCGGATAGTGCACCCAGGCGAGGCCGGCGTCGAAGCGGGCCCTCAGGAAGTCCGTGCGCCCGGTGGTGGCCGGGGGGTGTGCGGCGAGCAGCTCCCGGGTGCGGCGGCGGAGTTCGGCCGCGTCGATCGTCGTCATCGGGCGGCTCCTGCCGGAAGGACAACGATACGGCCGGTGCTCGTGCCGTCGGCGACACGCTGGACGGCATCTGCCGCCCCGCCCATCGCGACACGCTCGCTGATCAGCGGCTTGATGACGCCGCGCGCCGCGAGCGCGGTGAGCTCCTGGTGGCAGGCGCGGACCGCGGCCGGGTCCTTGGTGTTGTACAGACCCCAGTGGAGCCCGACGAGCGTGGTTGAGCGCGGGGGTGGGGATGACGCCGCTCGCGAAGCCGACGACGATCACCCGGCCCTCGAAGGCGATGCACTTCACGGACTTGGCGTACGCGTCGCCGCCGACCGGGTCGTACACGACATCGGCGCCGCGGCCGCCGGTGGCTTCCTTGACCGCCGCGACAATGTCCTCGGTGCGGCGGTCGATGACCAGGTCGCAGCCGAGCTCATGGGCGATCTTGGCCTTCTCGGGGCCTCCGACGACACCGATGACCTTGGCCCCGGCGGCCTTGCCGAGCTGGACGGCCGCGCTGCCGACACCGCCCGCCGCGGCGTGTACGAGGAGGGTCTCGCCCGCCTGGAGGTGCGCCCTGCGGTGCAGTCCGAACCAGCCCGTCTGGTAGCCGATGTGCAGAGCGGCCGCTTCGGCGTCGTCCAGGGCCTCCGGGGCCGGCAGCAGAGCCGCCTCGTCCGCGACGACGTACTCGGCGAAGCCGCCGTTCGGCAGGGCGGGGGTGGCGAGGACCCGGCGCCCGTCCGGCGTCTCGCCGCAGATCTCGACTCCCGGGGTGAACGGCAGGGGCGGCCGCACCTGGTACTGGCCGCGGCAGAGCAGCGCGTCCGGGAAGTTGATGTTCGCCGCGAGCACCTTGAGGAGCACCTGCCCGTCGCCGGGCGTGGGCCGGTCCGTCTCCTCGAGCCGCATCACCTCGCTCGGCTCGCCGTTCCGGTGCACTCGCCATGCCTGCATGAGGGGCCTCCACAACACTGTCGGCATTACCACTGCTCCGGCGCATACTAAGCGGTCGCTTGCCACACTGGGAACAGCCTGCCCGGACCGATTCGGCCGGGCCGGGACATGACTGCGCGCCCGGCACGCCCCGGGAGGTCCGGGGATGCCGGGCGCGCGGCCGGTCGGAGCAGAGCCGGCCGGTGTCGAGGGCCGCTCCGACGGCCCTTACCGGTTCAGCCGACCACCAGCTCGGCGATCTGCGGCGCCGCCGACCCGGCGCGCCAGGCGAGACGTACCGCATCAGCTGTGCGACCGGTCGTATTCACCCTGGCGTACGGGCCGTCGAGCTCACCGACGGTGTGCCAGGTTCCGTCGGCGCCCCGCAGCTGGATGTCGGCGAGGGCGTCCGACCCGGCCGGCTGCAGGACGGTCACGGACCCGACGGAGCGTGCGGAGCCGAGCCCCAGCTCCAGCGCCTCACCGGCCTCGGGCGCGCGCGCCGCCCGGTAGACGGTGCCCGGGTCGCCGTCGGCCGCCGAGCGGAGGGTGGATCCGGTGGCGGCGGGCGGTCCGCCGGCCACCGCACCGTCCTTCAGCTCGATGGAGAACTCACGCACGACAAGCCAGTTCGTCTGACCCGCGGTCGCCCGCGCCCGCACATAGCGGGCCTTCGTACCGGCGGGGACGGTCGCAGTGACGTCCGGCTCTCCGGAGAACGTGGTGAGCTGCTGCCAGCTCTGCCCGTCGACGGAGTACTCCAGCACGCCGTCGTGGAGGTAGTCGCCGGTGCTGCCGGGCTTCGCCATGGCGAGGGTGATGTCGCCGATCTCCCGCGCCCGGCCCAGGTCGACGGTCACCTGATCACCGGCCGCGGGGGCTGCGTCGCTCCAGAAGTACGTCGAGTCGTCGCCGTCGAGCATCCGGGCAACGGCGTTGGTCTGATAGGTACCGAGGCTCGTCGATGCCGTGGGCCTGCCGCTCACACCGATGATCCGGTCGTGCTCGGCATTCGCCTTGTCGATGAAACCGTCCAGCACACCGCTGCCGACGATGACCGGCACCTTGCGGCCGTCAAGTCCCGTGTAGGTGAAGGACTTCGCCTCGGCGACGAGTGCGGGCAGCTGCTGGCGGAGCTCCCAGGCCTGCGTGCCCTTTCCGGCGCGGGCCGCCTCGACCATGCGCAGAGCCGTGCGCGTCGCGGTCGCCCAGGCCTCGGTGGCATCCAGCCAGGGGCCGGAGTCGTCGATGAACCCGCGGTCCCGGAGGCTGCTGCGCAGGCGGTCCGGTGCGTTGCCCAGGTCACGGAGCACGGAGGTGAGCCGGGCCGCGTCGCCGGACTGCCAGTAGCGGTCGAACTCGGCTGTCAGGTCGGGTGCTTCCTGCTTGTTCAGGGCAGAGCTGTAATTGATGTCGGCGAAGGCCCGCAGCGCCTTCTCGGTGCGGGCGTCGTCGCCCGCATACTCCTTGAGCCCCTGCAGCCACGAGGCCCGCTCGTCGTACGCGGCGTCGTTCCAGGAGTAGTCCGCGACCGTGTAGAGCGAGAGCTTCGAGGCGTACGGCTGGATCATCGGGTTGGCGGTGATCCCGGCCAGCTCCCCCGGCAGCCCCTTCTCACGGCCGTTGAACGGGCCGAGCAGCAGCCGGTCGGTGACGTAGTCGTTGACCGGGTAGTTGTCCCAGGTCAGGATCGGGTGGTTGAAGACCGTGCGGGCGGCCTTGGCCTGGGCGACGGTCATCGTCGGCGCGATGACGCCGACACCCGTCCACTCGACGAGGACATCGGGGTCGAGCTGCTCGGCAAGCGCCTTCTTGTAGGCCGAGGCCGAGACGTTGTAGTACTCGGTGGGCACCATCTGGAGCGGCTGGGCGCCCGGATGCGTGGCGATGAACTCCTTGTTCACCTTGTTCAGGAGGTACGCCTGCGCGGCACCTGCCGCACCGCCGCCGGTGCCCCACTTCTCCTTGTCCGCCGCGCAGTTCCAGTCGGTGTAGCTGATGTCGTCGAGCGGGACGGCAAAGGTGCGTACACCGATGTCCCAGATCGTCTGGAACTTGTCGACGAGCGCCTTGGCGTCGGCGTCGGAGCTGTAACAGACGGAAAGTCCGGGCGAGAGGGCATAGGTGAACTCGACGTGCCGCTGCACGGCCCGGTCGGCGAGTTCCTTGATCTGCGCCAGCTGATCGGCGGGGTACTGGTCGCGCCACTTCGCGCGGAGATACGCGTCGTCCTTCGGCGAGTACACATAGATGTTCATCTTGTGCTCGCCGTAGTAGTCGAGCTGGTGGAGGCGGGCCGCATGGGACCAAGGGGTGCCGTAGAAGCCCTCGATGACGCCGCGCAGCGCGGTGCCCGGCCAGTCGCGTACGGCAAGCCCGTCGACCTTGGCGCCGGGGTGGTTCTGCCGCGGCAGGATCTGACGGAGGGTCTGGGCGGCGTAGTACGTGCCGGTGGTGTCCTTGCCCGCGAGGACGATGCGGTCGGCGCCGATACCGAGGACGTATCCCTCGGCGGGCAGCGCGTCGGGGCCTTCGATGTGCTGGTCCGCGAGGGTGGCGGAGACACCGATGTGGACGGTCAGTCCGCTTCTACCGGGGCTGTCGCTCCGTACGATCCGCTGCGCGCCGGCGCGGCGCAGTGCGGCTTCGACCACCTTCACGGAGGGTTCGTCGGAGGTGTCGCCCGTCACGAGGGTGACGGTGGGGCTGATCGTGATCCGGTCGGACCGGGTCTTGACCGATTGCGGGGTCGGGGTGATGGCCGGAGTGCGTCGGCCGGTCGCGGCATTCCTCAGGGCGTCCGTCCGGCCGCTGTCGGCGGCCTGGGCGGCCGGCGCGGCGGTCAGCAGGCCACCGACGAGCAGACTCGCGACCGCGCCGAGCGCGGTGAGACGGGGTGGGCGAGGCGTCACATGTCCTCCATGGGTCACTCAAGTCACCAGAGTCGCGCAACACAACGTGACCGAATTCAACATCGTGGCGCCGACATGTCAATGGTCTGGACAACATCAACGCCTGGACCTGGTGTTTTGTCTTCGCCAAAGGGCTACCGATACGCCGAGGCGGGTCGCGAACCGCGGGCCCGAGCAACCGCCGAAGGCGCGGGAGGAGCCGGCGACACTCGCGGCGGGCACAGTGACGGCCCCGGTCGGCGACATCCGGGAGCCGGAGCAGATCACGGAGGTGTTCGACGCGGCAGCGGCGGTACGGGGCCTCCCGGACATGCTGATCAGCAACGGGGTGACAAGTTCCGGTCTCCCGCAGAGGAGTTGTCGGCGAACGCCTGACGGGCGGCGGACCACGTGCGTGGCCGACTCACGAGGCGCGCCAGCCGCTCCACCGCAGGACCGAGACTTCGACCACCGGCCCGTCGGGGGGACGGTCGGCGTACTGCTGGTATTTCGCCGTGAGCAGGCCGACGCAGCGGGCGGCCTCGGGGAAGCCGTCCGGAGACGGGAGCACTCGCGCCTCGCCATCGGCCCGCACCCACCACAGTCGGTCCCAGTCCTCCTCGTAGTGGTCGGTGAGCAGGCAGACCGACGGGTTGGCGGCGATGTTGGCCAGGCGTTTCAGCCGCACGGTCCGCTTCGGTTTGTGGTCCACGGCCAGCATCACCGTGTCGCCGTCCAGGGCGAACACCACCGGCACCAGGTGCGGGCGGGAAGCCGCGTCGGTCGTCGCGAGGTGGGCGATGCGGGCCGCGGCGAACCTCTCCCGGGCCTCAGCACTCGTCAGAGCGGGCATCGCACCCCTTACGACAGTTGCGGCAGTCACTGCGGACGGTCGGGGACTTCGGGATCGGCCCCACATCCGGAGGCACAGTCGTCTCCGGTGTCTCAGCGGTACCCGGCAGCCACTTCGGCCAGCCGGTCGAGGTATTCCAGCGTCTCCCGTTCGGGCATCGTCGGCAGATAGAGCAGCAGCCGTTCGACGCCCAGACCGATGTAGCCCTCGATCTGACCGGGGTCGTCGGGAGCCGCGTACACCGTCACCGGCACCTCTCGTTCGGCAAGTGCGCGCAGCCGCTCGATCCGTGGACCGAGCTCCTGCGGTGACGCACTGTTGGCCAACCACGCGTCTCCGAGCTGCGCCACCCGCGGGAAAGCACCCTCGCCGCCGCCGACGTAGATCGGCGGATGGGGGCTCTGTACGGGTTTGGGCCATGCGAAGACCGGATCGAAGTTCACGAACTCGCCATGGAATTCGGCTCTCTCCGAGGTCCACAGCTCCCGCATGGCACGCAGCCGCTCGTCGGTCAGCCGGCCACGGGTCGAGGGATCCGTGCCGTGGTTCCGCATCTCCTCACGGTTCCAGCCGACACCGATACCGAAGATCGCCCGGCCGCCGGAGATCAGATCGAGCGAAGCGACTTCCTTCGCCGTGATGATCGGGTCCCGCTGCGGGATGAGCGCGATGCCGGTGCCCAGCAGCAGCCGCTCGGTCACCACGCCGATCGCGGTCAGGGCCACGAATGGGTCCAGCGTGCGGTAGTACATCTCCGGCAGTTCACCACCGCCCGGGTAGGGCGTCTGACGGTCGGCCGGGATGTGGCTGTGCTCTGCGATGAACAACGAGTCGAAAGAGCGTTCTTCGAGCGCGGTCCCGAGCGAGGTCGGGCCGATGCCCTGGTCGGTGATGAAGGTCGATACCCCGAATTTCACGCTGGCTCCGTCAAGGATTGAGTACGGGAAGGGACGGGTGGCACAGATCTGTTGACTACCCGCCCCAGGCGTTCCCGCTTCCATGACCACCCGGGAGAACCATCGCGGAGCAGCGTTGCCGGTCCGCGACCACACGAACGCCTCGCGGGTTCGCTGGTCCGCGACCACACGAGCGCCTCGCGGGTTCGCTGCGCTCGCAGAGCTCGAACGCGCACGCGCGAGGCGTCGGCAGTGACTGCACGGAATGCCCCCGGCCCGCGACGCGAAGTGCCCCACGACCGCGGAGCACGCCCGCGCAGCGGTACGCGGACCCGCGGCCCGGCGCGCCGGTAGCCGCCTCGCCGCGAGTGGCTCGTGGGCGACCTCGCGCCCGGCGGCGCCGGGTCCGCGACGGCCGCCCGTCGTTCGGCACGTCACACCGAAGCCATAGATACCCCCCGGGGTATAAGTGCTAATCTCGGATGAGAGATACCCCCCGGGGTAACCCGTACGGAAGGAATCACGCCGTGTTCTTCGTCGACACCATGGAGACCGCCGGCCTCGGCAACCGCAGCTATCTGGCGGGCGGGCTGCACTCCGCCCTGGTGGTGGACCCGCCCCGCGACATCGACCGGGTCATCGCCGCAGCGGCACGACGCGGCGTGCGGATAGCCCTGGTCGTGGAGACGCATCTGCACAACGACTACGTGACCGGCGGCCTGGAGCTGGCGCGTGTCACCGGGGCCGCATACCTGGTGCCCGCCGCCGCGCCGGTCTCGTTCGACCGGGTGCCGGTCGCCGACGGGCACACCGCCCCGGTCGACGAGGGCCTGACGCTGCGCGCGATGGCCACTCCCGGGCACACCCCGCACCACACTTCGTACGTGCTGGAGGAGGACGGCCGCGCGGTGGCTGCCTTCACCGGCGGTTCGCTGCTGATCGGCAGCGTGGGCCGGCCCGACCTGGTGGAGCCCCGGCTCACCGCCGTGCTGGCCCGCGCCCAGCACGCCTCCGCGCACCGCCTCGCCGATGAGCTCGACGACGCCGTGCCCGTGCTGCCGACCCACGGCTTCGGCAGCTTCTGTTCCTCCGCGCAGGCCGACGGGGACACCACGACGATCGGTGCCGAACGAGCCCGCAACGACGCGCTCGTCAAGGATGTGGACACATTCGTCGCCGAGCTGCTCGCCGGGCTGGACGACGTCCCTGCCTACTACGCGCACATGGGCCCGGCCAACGCCGCAGGTCCCGATCCGGTCGATCTGACCCCACCCGCCCGGGCCGACGCCGAGCAGATCGCGCGGCGGCTGGCCGCGGGTGAGTGGGTGGTGGATCTGCGCAGCAGGGTGGCGTTCGCCGAGGGGCATGTCGCCGGTTCGTTCAACTTCGAGGGCGAGGGCCTGCTCGCCACATATCTGGCGTGGCTGATCCCCTGGGGCAGGCCGGTCACCCTGCTGGCGAACAGCGCCGATGACGTCGCGCACGCCCAGCGCGAGCTGGCCCGGGTGGGCATGGGCCGCCCGGTGGCCGTTGCTACCGGCGACCCGCGGACCTGGGTCCGCACCACGGACGAGCTGCGCTCGTTCCGCAGGTCGGACTTCGCGGGCCTGGCCGCGGCACGCGAGCGTGGCGAGCAGCCGGTGATTCTCGATGTCCGCAGGGACTCCGAACGCCGGGCCGGAGCCATCGCCGGGTCGGTGCACATCCCGGTGCACGAGCTGCCCAAGCGGCTGCACGACGTACCGGACGGCAAGGTCTGGGTGCACTGCGCGGGCGGGATGCGGGCGGCGATCGCGGCGTCACTGCTGGACGCCGCCGACCGTGAGGTCGTGGCCGTCGACGACGGGTTCGCCGCTGCGGAGGCCGCCGGTCTGACGATCGCGACTCCGGCAGCCGGCGCACCCGACCGGACGACCGGCACCGCGCCGACCGCTGCCTGACCGTCGGACCTCCCCGTCCTGCACTCCTGGAGCACCTCCCCATGCCTTCCCTGATGTCCCTCTTCCGGCGCGGCCCGGGCCGCGTCACCCCGGCCGAGGCCCGTCGGCGGACCGCCGATGGTGCGGCGGTCCTGCTCGACGTACGCGAAACCTCCGAATGGAACGCCGGACGCGCTCCGGACGCCGTCCATCTGCCGCTCTCCCGGCTGGCCGCCGGGCAGACTCTGCCCGCTTCGGCCTCGGGCCGCCCGGTGGTGGTCATCTGCCGTTCCGGTCACCGTTCCCGGCAGGCCGCCCGCATCCTCGCCGGACGCGGCACCGACGCCGTCGACGTCACCGGGGGCATGACCGCCTGGGCGGCCGAGGGGCTGCCCGTGCGGAACCTTTACGGAGCGGCGGGCACCGTCGCATGACCACCCTGATCCTGGCCCTGGTCGCCGGTGCGGTGGTCGGTCTGGCACTGGGCGGGCTGGGTGGCGGCGGCAGTGTCCTCACCGTTCCCGCACTGATCTATCTGCTCGGCTTCACCCCGGCCGCGGCCACCACCGCCGCTCTGCTCATCGTCATCGTGACCTCCCTGACGGGGCTGGTGGCGCACGCCAGGGACGGTCACGTCCGCTGGCGAACCGGCGGACTCTTCGCGATGGCGGGGATCGTGCCGGCAGCGGTGTCCGGGGCACTGTCGGTCCGGATTCCGGCGGGGGTGCTCACGGCGGCGTTCGCGGTGCTCGCGGTCGTGGCCGCGGTGCGGATGATCCGGCCGCGGGCGCCTGCGCGGTGCGAGGCGACTTCGGCCGAGGAGTACGCCCCGGACCCCGCCGACCGTACGGACACCGGGCGGGCCGTGCGCGCCGGGGCCGGCCTCGGCTCCGTGACCGGGTTCCTCGGGGTCGGCGGCGGATTTCTCGCCGTGCCCGCGCTGGTCACCCTCCTCGCCGTTCCCATGACGGCAGCGGTCGGTACCAGCCTGCTCGTCATCACGGTGAACTCCACGGCCGCACTGGCCACCCGGCTCACCACCCCCACCTCGCTGGACTGGGCGGTGATCGCCCCGTTCACGGCGGCGGCGGTCCTCGGGGCCTGGGACGGCAAGCGTCTCGCCGCAAAGGTGTCCACTGCCGCACTCCAGCGGATCTTCGGCGCAGCACTGATCGCCGTTGCGCTCTTCATGCTGGTCGATACCGTGGTCTGAGCCACGTCACGCCGTCGACAGCAAATCGGGATCCGGGCTCAGGCGAGCGAGAGGAACAGCTTCTCCAGCCGGGCGCGCATCTGGTTCCGGTCGGCCGGTTCGGCGGTGTCGTCGGCCATGCAGTGCTGAAGCCCCGTCGCGATGATCGCGAAACCCGCCCGGTCGAGCGCGCGCGAAACGGCTGCCATTTGCGTGATGACGTCCTCGCAGTCCCGGCCTTCCTCGATCATCCTGATGATCGCGGCAAGCTGGCCCTGAGCGCGGCGAAGGCGATTGAGGACCGATTTCAGTTCGTCGGCCGCCATGTCAAGTTCCACACATCCTCCTTCGAATACCCCAAGGGGTATTCTAGCCTGTCCGGGGTACGCCCCGGCGACGAAAGGAAGCATCCCTCGTGACCAGCCCCGCCTCCCTCTCCCCCACCCAGGCCGCAGCGCGGATCGGCGAATTCACCGTCATCGACGTGCGCGCCCCGGGCGAGTACGCCTCCGGGCACGTGCCGGGCGCGCTGAACATCCCGCTGGACCGTCTCGACGAGGCGCTGCCCGCCCTGAAGGCGGCGTCGGCCCGCGGCTCCCTGCTCATGGTGTGCGCCTCCGGTGTCCGTTCCACCCGGGCCTGCGACGTGCTCTCCGCGGCGGACATCGACGCCGTCACGCTCTCCGGCGGCACGTCGGCATGGGAGGGCGAGGGCCACGGCCTGGACCGCCCCGCCGGCGCCCGGGCCACCTGGCCGATGGAGCGTCAGGTCCGGTTCGCCGCCGGTTCGCTCGTGGTGGCCGGTCTGCTCGCGGGCCGGCGCTTCCCGGCCGCACGCTGGCTGTCGGCGGGCGTCGGCTCCGGTCTGGTCTTCTCCGCGGTGACCAACACCTGCGGGATGGCCGCCGTTCTCTCGAAGCTGCCGCACAACCGGGCGCCGCGCTCGGCGGCGGACTTCGACGCCACGCTGGACGCACTGCAGAGCTGAAGCGGTACGGAAGTGCCCGTACGGCAGGAGCCGGTCGCGCCACCCGCGTGACCGGCTCCTGCCGTGAGCGGGCAGGTCAGACGTCGTCCCGGACCAGGGCCAGCAGCCGGTCCAGCACCTGTGGTCCCCCGGCGCGCAGACCGTCGTGCTCGAACTCGTTCGTCACCCAGGTGCGCAGTCCGCGGATCGACGCGGCGGTGCGCAGCGCGTGCTCCGTGTCGACGTACATGTCGTCGTGGTAGACGGCCGCGGCGACCGGCACCTGATTGGCTGAGAGGCGCTCGGGGTCGTACAGCTCGGGCCAGTCGGTACGGGAGGCGAGCAGTTCGGCGGTCTCGCGCAGCGGGCGCAGCGCCGGGTCGACCTCGAAGTGCCAGGGGTGGATGGTCTCGCCGGTGAAGAGCACCGGCCCGTCGCCCGCCAGAGCGGTGGCGACGTCGAACTGCGGATATTCGGCGCGGACCCGCTCGGCGGCCCAGTCGGTGGGCTGCTTGCCCTGGCCGTAGATCGCCTCGTGCATCAGGGCGTACAGGGGGTGGCCCGCGAACGAGTTGGCGGTGCGCATGGCTTCCTGGAACGTGTCGGAGAGTTCAATGCCCAGCGGTGTGCGGACAAAGGCGTTCTCCAGCAGGTAGTGCAGCTGATGGCTGCCGTTGCCGCTGCCCAGCATGATGCCCAGGGACTGGAACCCCTCGGGCGTGAGGCGGTGTCCGGCGCTCTCCGGGCGGTGCTCCGCAAGGTACGCGGCGATCTCGCGGACGCGCTCGACGTCCTGCGGGTAGCGGGCGTAGTGGGCGGCGACCTTGCGCTCGATCCGTGGGTACGCGGCGCGGTACACGTCGTCCGCGTGGGCATCGAGCGAGGGCAGCCCGCCGGTGATCAGGACAGCCTTGAGCCCCTCGGGGGCGGCTGACAGGTAGCGGACCGCGCAGAAGCCACCGAACGACTGACCGAGCACGGTCCACGGGGCGCCGCCGGTCAGCTGCGGCCGGATCAGCTCGCAGTCGCGCACGATGTTGTCGGACCGGAAGTGGGCGAGATAGTCGGCCTGCTCGCGCGGGCCGCCGCGCAGCGGCAGCGTCTGCCGGTTGGCGGGGGTGGAAAGGCCGGTGCCGCGCTGGTCGAGGAGCAGCACGCGGAACTCCTCCACCGCCCGCCCCAGCCAGGCCTCCGTACCGACGAAACGGCGGGCCCCGAAGCCGGGTCCGCCCTCCAGATAGACCAGCCACGGCAGCTCTTCGTCGGCCTTGCCGCGGGCGACGGCTTCCCGGCCGAAGAGCTCGATCTGCTCACCGCCCGGATCGGTGTGATCGAGAGGAACCGTGAAATGACGGTCGGTGAGAACGACGCCGGGCTGCCGGTAACTGCTCAAGAGATGCTCCTGGATCAGATGTTTCACAGACAGTTCAGCACACGGCCGTGACTCGGACAGTCCCGGCCCGTGTGCGCCGTGCACGGGGCGCTCCTAGCGTGCAGTCATGATCCGGTTCGAGCAGGTCAGCAAGGTCTATCCGGACGGCACGACCGCGGTCGACGGACTGTCCTTCGAGGTGGGCGAAGGGGAGCTCGTCACGCTCGTCGGACCGTCCGGCTGCGGCAAGACGACCACGATGATGATGGTGAACCGGCTGATCGAGCCGACCTCGGGCAGGATCCTGGTCGACGGCGAGGACATCGCGCAGATCGACCCGGTGAAGCTGCGCCGCCGGATCGGCTATGTCATCCAGCAGGTCGGGCTCTTCCCGCACCGGACAATCCTCGACAACACGGCGACCGTCCCCTCGCTGGTCGGCTGGAAGCGGGCGAAGGCGCGGGAACGGGCGGCCGAGCTGCTGGATCTGGTGGGACTGGACCCGAAGACGTACGGGTCCCGCTACCCCGCCCAGCTCTCCGGCGGCCAGCGCCAACGGGTGGGCGTCGCGCGGGCGCTGGCCGCCGATCCGCCGGTTCTGCTGATGGACGAACCGTTCGGCGCGGTCGACCCCGTGGTGCGCGAGCGGCTGCAGAACGAGTTCCTGAGCCTGCAGGCGACGGTCAGGAAGACGGTCCTGATGGTGACCCATGACATCGAGGAGGCGGTCCGGATGGGCGACCGGATCGCGGTGTACGGGGAGGGGCGCATCGAGCAGTTCGACAGCCCCGCAGCCGTGCTCGGCACGCCGGCGACTCCGTACGTGGCCCGGTTCGTGGGCGCGGACCGGGGACTGAAGCGGCTGTCGGTCACCACGATCGAGCCGGAGGACCTGGAGGAACCGCCGGTCGCGCGGCTCGACGAACCTGCCCGGACGGCGGCGGCCCGGCTGAACGACGTGGACGCCCGCTGGGCGGTCGTACTCAACGGCGAGGGCGAACTGCACGGCTGGGTGGCGGCGGACGCGCTGCGGACCGCCGGGGCACACGGCACGGTCGGGGACCTGGCCCGCCGGATGGACGCGTGGGTACCGGTCGGCGCCCCGCTGAAACAGGCATTCGGCGAGATGCTCCAGCAGGACGCCGGGTGGGTGGCGGTGCTGGACGGTGCGCGTTTCCTCGGCGTACTGACTCCGGCGAAGCTGCATGAGGCGCTGCGCCGGTCGGTGGACGCGGACGCGCGGGGGGTGGGGCGCGACGAGGTGCAGTTCAACTCGGTGGCGGACGCGTAAGCGGGCCGGGCACTTCGACATCGAGGAGGAGTCGCCCCCGCCCGTGCCGGCCCCAGATCTCGTGCCCACCGGCCTCAGCCCCACAGGCCGGCGCTCGCCGAGCGGTACCACGTCATCGCCCCCGACCACATCGGGTCCGGCCAGTCGGCAATGCCCTCCCTGCAGGAATTCCCCTGCACGTTCGAGGCCCTCACCCAGGTCACCTCCGGCCTGCTGCAGCATCTGGGTGTCGACCGGTTCGCGATGTACGTGCAGGACTACGGCGCCCCTACCGGCTGGCGGCTCGCGCTCGCGGCTCCGGACCGCATCACCGCGATCATCACCCAGAACGGCAACGCCTACACCGAAGGTTTCGTCGAGCCCTTCTGGGACGGCGTGTTCGCCTACGCCCAGGCTCCGGGACCGGGCACCGAAGCCCCCGTACGCGGCGCTCCCACTCCCGAGGTGACCCGCTGGCAGTACGTGAACGGAGTCGCCGACCCAAGCCTGGTCAGCCCCGACAACTGGGTCCACGATCAGGCACTGCTGGACCGTCCCGGCAACGACGAGATCCAGCTCAAGCTCTTCCGCGAACTACCCCACCAACGTGGATCTCTACCCGCAGGTCCACGGATTCTTCCGCGACTCCCAGGTCCCACTGTGTGCGGGGGTGCCGCCCTTCCAGGCATCATCTGCGAAGACTGTCAAGCCAATTCGCTGACCAGGCCAAATGGCGTTTGCTGGCGTTGGTTGTCGTTGAGCCCACCGGAAGCCGTTGTGCCCTCGTTGTGCCCTCCGGTTGCGGCTGGATTCCGTCCACGGCCCGTCCGCACAGGTCGAGACGGGGTGCCCCAGCGTGAGGCCACGCTCCGATCGCCGGACCGCACGACAAACGGCCCGTGTGGCGGCGCCAGGATTCGAACCTGGTAAGGCGAAGTCGGCAGATTTACAGTCCGCGCCCAGCGTGCCCGCGGACCAGGCACTTCCTCAGTCGCTGGATGTGACGCCCCACACCGACCCCAGAGGGCACCCCAACTCGTTCGTCAGGGGGGCGGAACTGCCGGAGAGTGCCAGCCCGACCTGCGGGCCCGGTCGGCCGCCCCCGGTCACTCCGTGCGCTGACGTGGTTCGGACTGCCCGGTGCCGCTCTCGGTGAGAGCCGTGCGCGCGGCCTGCAGCAGTTCTTCGGAGATCGGGTTGCCCCGGGTAGCGCGGGCGAGGGCGAGGGCACCGACCATGGTGCAGAGTTGGGCCATGCCGTCGTCAGCGCCGGTGGCCAGCCGAGCGGCGCGGTTACGTACCCCCTTGATGTAGGCGTGGCGGGCGCGGGCGGCCTGGTCGGGCTCGCGCCCCAGGTCGGCGGCGAATCCGGAGACGGGGCAGCCGTCCCCGGCGTGATCGCGGTGCCAGACCGAGAGGTAGTCCTCGATCAGAGTCCGGCGGGCGGCCTCGTGCTCCCCGGCGTGCTCCTCGAGCGTCACCGCCTGCTCGTCGAAGGCGTGGGCGATGGCCTCGTCGATCAGGTCCACCTTCGAGACGAACTGCTTGTGGAACCCGCCACGGGTGAGCCCGGCGGCCTTCATCAGGTCGGCGACGCTGACCGCGGTGCCTTTCTCGCGGAACATCCGGGAAGCGGTGGCTACGACGCGCTGCCTGTTCTCCTGTGCTTGTGCCTGGGACACGCGGCCCATGGAATCACTCTCCTCAGATGGATGTCGCTTGACATCTATCGTAGCCCCCATTTAGATGCCTAGTGACATCTATCTGATGCCGATGAGGTCACCGGTAGGTGAAGCAGGGCCTTGCGCTGCCTCCAACCGTCTGAGGTCGACGGCCTCCCCCCGGCAATACCGACAGCACTGGAGACCCCTGTGGCATCGCCACCTGCCCCCACCGAGTCCTCGACGCCCGCGGCGTCCACACCACCCGTGCCGCCTGCCCAGCGACGAGGCGTTTCCGAGGCGGTCCACCGCCGACGCTGGGCGATCCTGACCGTGCTCGCGTTCAGCCTCCTGGTGGTGATGCTGGACAACTCGATCCTCAACGTGGCGATGAAGACCATCGCCCAGCCCGCTCCCACCGGACTCGGCTCCACCCAGAGCCAGCTGGAGTGGGCGGTCAACTCCTACACGCTGGTCTTCGCCGGGCTGCTCTTCACCGCGGGCCTGCTCGGTGACCGGCTCGGCCGCAAGAAGGTGCTGCTCTTCGGCATGCTGGTGTTCGGCGTGGGATCCGCGCTGTCCGCACTGTCGGACTCCTCCGGGCAGCTCATCACCTTCCGCGCCGTGATGGGCTTCGGCGGCGCCTTCATCCTGCCCGCCACCCTCGCGATCATCATGAACGTCTTCGAGCGCGAGGAGCAGCCCAAGGCCATCGGCATTTGGACCGGTGTGGTGGGTTTCGCCATCGCCGCCGGCCCGATCGCCGGCGGCGTTCTGCTGGAGCACTTCTGGTGGGGCTCGGTCTTCCTGGTCAATGTGCCGATCGTGGTCGCCGCGATGGTCGCGATGGTCGCGATCGTCCCCAACTCCAAGGACCCCAGGCCCGGCAAGCTCGACCCGTTCGGTGTGCTGCTGTCGATCGTCGGTCTGGCGCTGCTGGTCTACGGCATCATCAAGGGCGGCCAGCTGGGCGACTTCACCCGGCCCGAGTCCTTGGCCACGATCCTCGGCGGCCTGGCGGTCCTCGCCGGCTTCGTGGTGTACGAGGCCCGCAGCGACCATCCGGCCCTCGACGTCACCTACTTCCGCAACCGACGGTTCTCCGCGTCCGTCGCCGCCATCGGCCTGGTCTTCTTCGCCCTCATGGGCGTCACGTTCTTCAGCGTCTTCTACAACCAGAGCGTTCGGGGCTACAGCGTCCTGCAGTCCGGTCTGCTCGTGTTGCCGCTGGCCGCCTCCCAGATGTTCTTCGCCCCGCGAGCGCGGCTGGTCGTCAACCGCTTCGGTGCCCGAGCCGTGTGCGCCACCGGCCTCGTCCTGACCGCCGTGGCCTTCGCCGGCTTCCTGCTGCTCGGCCAGGACACCCCCATCTGGGTGCTGGAGGTGCTGTTCTTCCTGATGGGCACGGGGATGGCCCATGTCATGCCTCCCGCCACCGTCATGATCATGTCGTCGCTGCCGCGGGAGAAGGCCGGCTCCGGATCCGCGGTCAACAACACCTTCCGGCAGGTCGGCGGGGCCATGGGGGTCGCCGTGCTGGGGTCGCTGCTGTCCACCACCTACCGCAACGGCATCGACGGCCACCTGGGCGTACTGCCCGCCTCCGACCGGCACGCCGCAGGTGAATCCGTCCAGGCGACCCTGGCCGTCGCCAAGAAGCTGGGACCGGCCGGCAGGGCGCTGGTGCG
Source organism: Streptomyces sp. NBC_00154 (assembly GCF_026342835.1). Lineage (GTDB taxonomy): Bacteria > Actinomycetota > Actinomycetes > Streptomycetales > Streptomycetaceae > Streptomyces. The sequence goes on along the minus strand of NZ_JAPEMI010000002.1, from coordinate 579,018 downwards.
GCCCGCGAACGACGCCTTCATCCATGCCATGCACATCACCGCAATAGGTTCGGCGGCCGTCGCCCTGGTCGGCGCGGTCGTCGTGCTGGTCTTCCTGCCGGGCAAGGACGCCGCCGTGGCCGCCGGCGGTGATAAGTCCCAGCGCCAGACCGTCTGAGCCCGACGGTGACGACCTCGGTCCAGCTCGCGAATCCGTCCGGCGGTGCGGGCTGGCCAAGCGGGAGTCCGCCGTGCTGCGCAACGTCGTGCTGCAGTCCCTACGCGCCCGATCTGGTGCAGCTCTACCGCGACACCGTCATCCTGGCCCGCCGGACCCAGGTCCTCGAAGTCCGCGGCGACGTCGATCTGGAGCTGCTCAGCGATCTGATCGTGGGGCCGACGCTGTCACGCGCGATGCTGCGGCCGGGCTCCTCGCCGGCGGGGGGCTGTCCGAGCGGATGGTCGACACGCTGCTCGAAGGAGTGCGCCCGCGCGGGTGAGGCCTGTGCTGACTTCGGTGCCGCTGACCTCCTCCGCCCGGCACTCGCAGAACCGCCGACAACACTGGCGACCCCTGCGAAATCGCCACCCGGATCAGCGGTGACATCGCCGGGCCCAACGCCTTGCTGACAGCTCCGCTGACGCTCTGATCACACCTCAACTCAGATATTCCATTACTCCGAAGGAGATCGACTGATGATTACCAGCAACCTTGTTCTTATCCCCGGTGCCGGCGGCGTGGGCCGGACGGTCTTCGATCAATTGCGTTCTCAGGATGTACCGGTCCGTTTCATGGTCCGTCGCGAGGACGAGCGCGCAGCTGAGCTGCGGGCGCTCGGCGCGGAGGTCGTCATCGGCGACCTGACCCGGCCCGAGACGGTAGCGGCCGCGCTGCAGGGGGTGACGCGGATGTACTTCGCGATGCGCGTGTCGCCGGACCACCTGCTGGCGGCGACCGTGGTGGCCTCCGTTGCGAGGGAGTACGGGAAGCTGGAGGCCCTGGTCGACCTGTCGCAGATGACGGTGTCGCAGATGACCGCCACCAGCACCGAGGAGTCGCACCAGCAGCGGCTGCACTGGCTGGCGGAGCACGTACTGAACTGGTCCGGCCTGCCCGTGGTGCACATCCGGCCGACGGCGTTCCTCGACACTCCGCTGTTCACCACGATGGCGGCGCGGTCGATCCAGGAGAACGGCACGATCGCGCTGCCGTTCGGCACCGGACGCACCTCGCCGATCGCCGTGGACGACGTCGCCCGGGTCCTCGCCACCGTGCTCCGCGACCCGGCTTCGCACATCGGGCAGGTCTACGAGCTGACCGGACCGCGCTCGGTCGACATGACGGAGCTGGCCGCGGAATTCTCTCGGGCGCTGGGACGACCGGTGACCTACGTGGACATGCCCCCGGAGAGGTGGGAAGCCCAGCTCCCGAAGCTGGGGATGCCGCCGCACCTTGAACAGCACGTCGCCACCATGGCCCAGCTGCACCGGGACAACCGTTACGACCGCACGACCGACGGCGTCGAGCGCGTGACAGGCATTCCCCCGCAGTCGATCGAGGCGTTCGTGGCCGCCCGAAAGGACTTCTACCTGGGCTGAGCCGCGTCCGATAGCTGGGGGAGAGCGCGATGTGTAGCGCACGCTGACTTGCCTCGCCCATTGGGACTCCGCCGACCCCGCTCGGATTCGCTGTCTGAGTGGCGCCGGACAGAACCGATGGAAAGGCGCCGAAGCTGGTGTAAAGGCGTCGGACCCGGCAACGGCGTATCGTCATCCTGTACGCGTTCTCTCGCACACCGAGGGCGGTGAGATGGGCACCCTGCATGGGGCATCCTCCGTCCGCACCTCGGACTTCTCTGGCGGTCTGGCTGCGTTTGTGGTGGACGCCCGAGGAGTGGTGTCCGCGTGGAGTCCGACGGCCGAGCGCCTGTTGGGCTACGAGACGGCTGAGGTCGTAGGCCGGCCGGTCGCTGAGCTTTGGCCAGTAATCCCGTGGGACGCTCCCCAGCAGCTGTCGCAAGCCTTTGGGGCCGGTACCCCCGGGCCTACTGCCGTCCTCACGCATCGGCAGGGTCATCCTGTGCCCGTCACACTCGCGGCCTATCCCGTGACATCGGTCGTACCTGGCAGCGAGGGGACGGTGATCCTGGTGACTGCCGTTTCGCTGCCGACAGCGGACCAAGACTGGCTTCACCGCCGCGAGCGCATCGCAGCGGGTGCCCTGAGAAGCCGCATGGAACCCGCTGACGCACCTGACCACAGCGCGGCTTGGATCACTCGCTCGTACGTACCCGCGCGTGGCGGCACGGGTGTGAATGGCTCCTGGGCTGATGTGATCCCGCTATCCAGTGCGCGTGTCGCTCTTGTGGTCTCCGATGTCCCAGCCTCCGGCATGCAGGCCACCGTGTGCATTGGACTGATCGGCGCCGCCGTCCGCGCCCTGGCGGAGCTGGATCTCGCACCTGAGGAAGTACTTGCTCGGCTGGACGACATCGTGTCGCGCTTTACCGCAGGCCAGGGCAACAAGTGGTCTCTGCCGTTTGTGGAACGATTGGTTGGTACGACGTACCTATACGCGGTGTATGACCCCATCGCGCGCCGGTGCGTCATGGCGAGCGCCGGGCACCCCCCGCCCGCGGTCGCTGATCCGGACGGATCTGTCCACGTCCCCGAGCTCCCCAGCAACAGGCCCCTGGGCATGGGCGAGCCCGTCTTCGAGTCGCTGGACCTTGAGCTCGCCGAAGGCAGCACCCTCCTCTTCTACACCGGCGGTCTGGTGCGGGCCTGCGACACGGACGGTGCCATAGCTGGGCTGCTCGGCAGAGCCATGCGTCAAAGCGGCCCGTCGATCAAGGACGCCTGGCGGGTCACCGCCGACACCATGAGGCCTCTTCTGGCGGCCGAGGACGATCTGGCGCTCCTGGCCGTTCGGACACGCGCGCTCAGCAGCGACCGAGTGGTTAGCTGGGAGCTGCCCCGGGACCCAGCCGCCGTCGCCGGCATTCGCTCCCTCGTTCTACAGCAGCTCGATCAGTGGGACCTCGGGAGCCTTGACTTCACCACGGAGCTGATTGCAAGCGAACTCGTCACCAACGCCGTCCGCTATGGCCGTGAGCCGATGCGGCTGCGCCTGATCTACGACCGGATCCTGATCTGCGAGGTGTCCGACGGCAGCAGCACCTCTCCGCACATCCGCCGAGCGAGTGCCACTGACGAAGGAGGACGCGGCTTGTTCCTCGTGGCCGACTGCGCGCAGCGCTGGGGTGTGCGCTACACCAACCAAGGCAAGACCATCTGGGCCGAACAAGCACTCAACACCGAAGCTACTCCTGAGCGGCCGTAGCACTATCTCCGTCGAGCAGCGCCGGGATGTTACCTCCGCTCAGCCGAGCGGCCCACCCCAGACCGAGCTGGCCATTGGCCCCTCAACACCGTGCCCGCCTCTGTTCGGCTGATGATGTCGACAACGGAGAGGGGCCAGTTCGTCGTTGCGCTACACCCCAACTCACCTGCTGTGCCCTGCTATGCGAATCCGTGAACACGCCCCGGACGGAGCCGACCGCCCCAGCTACGCTTTCCTCGCCCTGTGGCCACCTTGGGGGACGCCTGGGGGAACTGCGCCCCACGCGGTCGAGCCGACTCGTGCTGACATGTGATCAGGAGCCGAAGGAGTGAAGGGGTTGGTATCTGACCTGCGGCCGTGATATCGATCCACGCTGCGACCTGCGACTTAGCTGTCGGTGGTTGTCAGCGTTGGTCACCGTTGAGCACCCGCCGACGGCCCGGTGGGCCTTGCGCGTCTGTCATTTGACCTGCAATGAGGCGCAAGGTTCTGTACGTAATCGTCCACGGGAGTACGGGGAAGGCTGCTGCCGTTGGCCCCCCGTTTGGCCCTCGCGCCCCGGCCAATCATCGGCTTGGTTGGTGCACGCTTTCCAACTCTGCACGGCCCCGTTCACCCTGGTTCATGGGGGCACTTCGCCCTGGAGAGCCATCTCCAGGCCATCACCCAGTACATCCACGACTTCCTCGGCCGCGTCCTCGTCTGACGCGGCGCCAAAGGGTTGTCCCGTGATCCCTGGTGGATCGGCACGCGGCGTCAGAGATCAGCTGGAGATGTCCAACGGCCGTGGCATACCGGTCACGAACGCAGAGGATCCGATCCGTCCGATGCGGATTGCTCGGCAGCCGAGTCGAGGCCTCGGAGGTCCCGACAGGCACAGGTTTGACCGGCAGGTGGGCGGAGAAGCGTCCGCCGAGCCCGATCGGCTGCTCCCGCGCCGATGCAAGGATCGTGCCGACGCTGCTCTCGCGAGGCGCTGACCTTCGACGCCACACGGCCTCACCGCTACAGCAACAACGGAAGCGAGATGGCGACCTACCTGGCGTCGGTGACACCACCCACGCCCTAGATGCAATACCGGTGTTTTAGGACTTCGTCCGTGGGGTTGGGGCTGTTTTGGTGGGCTTGGCAAGGACGACGACGGGGGTGTCCGGGCGAGGCGGATTGTTGTGTTCGGTGTGTTTGAGCGCCCAGTTGGACATTTTGCGTTTGATGACTCGCGGGTTGGACCGTAACCGTCGTGGTTCCAGGAGACGTTCGGTGATTTCATGCAGGGTCTGCGTCAGCGCCCGGGTGAGCCGGGAGGGGGGAAAGTCCCGCCTGGCTGGTGGTCTGCCGGCGGACGACGCGCAAGGTGCGGATGAAGGACATCCGGTCCGGGTCCTCTCTTTCCAGCTGGGCGGCCTGGTGCATGAGGTCGCGCAGGGCGTGGTGCACGAGGAGGAACGCGAAGATCTCCTGCTCGGCCCCGTCCGGATGCTGGGAGCGCAGGACGAAGCGGGGACCGCCCAGGTGGGTCTTGATCTCATCGAGGGTGGTCTCGATCTCCCAGCGCTCGGCATAAAGGGTGGCCAGTTCCGTGGCCGGTGCGGCGGCCGGGTCCAGGAGCGTGGTGACCAGCCGGTAGACGGTGCCCTCTCCGGGAGGGCCCAGGGTGTATTCGATGACGCGGACCGGTGCCGGGTCGGCCCGCCGGTTCTTGTCCCGGGCGGCAACGATCTCCGACAGGTACGAACCATCGGGCAGCGCGGTCACCACGGGCAGGACCGCGTTGCTCCTGACTCGCCACAGCAGGTCCGAGCCGGTCGCCGCGGCGGCCCGCCACAGGTCGAAGCCGAGGAAGCCCCGATCTGCCAGGAGCAGCATTCCCCTGGTCAGCGAGGGGAACAGGCGGCGGGCCAGGACCGTTTCGTCCACTGCCAGCGGCGCGACGTCGGCGGCGAACACGGCGTGGGTACCGCACTCGACCAGGGCCGCGGCCCTGGCCTGCGGATACGCGCTCCTGCCTTGCCCACGCCCCGTTCCCGGCCGCCCGAAGAAGGCGGCGTTCGCCTCCGTATCGGGAAGGTCGAAGGTCGTCCCGTCCACCGACACCAACCGCAGACCCCGAAACCACGCTCCCGGCGTCGCCGGGACCGCCACGGGCCGGCAGACCCGGGCGAACAACGCCTTCACCGGTTGTGCCCCCAGCCGGAGCCGAGCCCGTCCGATCGCCCCGCTGGTGGGCACCCGCCACGTCTTCGACCAGCGACGTTCCCGTTCCAGGCCCTGTGTGAGAAGCCGTCCGACTTCCTCGTATCCCTGCCCCGAGAACAGGCACATCGCCAGCACGAAATACATCACCACCCGCGCGGGAAGCAGGCGTCGACGTTCCTCAGTGCGTCCGCACTCCGCCACCACCTCATCCACCAGCTCCGGCGGAAACGCACGCGTGAGCACTCCGAGGGCGATGCGATCCGAAAACCGGTCGCCCTGAACTTCCTTCAACTGTCCGGGTCTTGGCACACCAACTCAACGAGCCAGCACCAGCAAAGTCACCGGTATTGCATCTAGACCCGGACTTCGCGGGGTTGATTCGTATGGTGTGACCGGTCGGGGGTGTCCTCGGGCCGGGCGTGGCGTTGGGTGGGGTGTGTCGAAGGCTTCCCGGTCCCCGCGGCCACGGTGTCAGCGTCAGCGTTAGGGCGCGTATCGAGTCGTGATCAATGGGTGGTCCGGGTGAGGTCTTTGATCCAGATCATCGAGGCGCGCAGGTGGAGGCCGGCGAGGTAGCTGTCCGGTGTCTTGTCGTAGCGGGTGGCGATGCCTCGCCAGGCCTTGAGCTTGTTGATCAGGCGTTCGACGGTGTTCCGCTCTTTGTAGAGGTCCGCGTCGTGACTGACGGGCCGGCCGCCCCTGCTGCCCTTCTTCGTCCGATTGGCGGCCTGGTCCTTCTTCTCCGGGATGACTGCCTTGATGTGGCGTTTCCGCAGGTGGGCCCGGTTACCGCGGGACGAGTAGGCCTTGTCCCCGGCGACCGCGTCCGGCCGGGTGCGGGGGCGGCCGACGGGCCCGCGGACCCGTATCTTCCCCAGCACGGGGATGAACTGCGGGCTGTCGGCGGCCTGTCCCGCGGTCAGGACGAACGCCAGCGGGCGGCACTTGCGGTCGGCGGCAAGGTGGACCTTGCTGGTCTGCCCACCTCTGGAGCGTCCGAGGAGGGCGGCCTTCAGTCGGAGTTTTCGGCGACGCCGGATGCGTCGTCGCTCTTCCCGCTCGGGATCGGATTCTGTGTCCGGCCCGGTTTGTTCTTCGAGGCCGCCCCCTTTGATCTGGCCTTCTCCTCCTCGGCGGCGGCCTTCTCCAGCGCGGCGACGACGTCCTGTTCCAGATGCATCCCGGCAGCGTCGTGGTGAGCCCGCGCGGTGGTGGAGTCGACGCTGACCAGGGACAGGTCTACCTCGCCCCGCTTCGCGGCTTCCGCGATCAGGCCCTCCAGCAGGGCCTCGAAGACCCCCGCGTCACGCCACTGCCGGAAGCGGTTGTGGACGGTCGACCAGGCACCGAACTCCTTCGGCATCTCCCGCCACTGCCCGCCCGTCTTGAACCGCCAGATCACGCCCTCGAACTGCTGCCGAAGCCGCTCGGGATACGGGCCGTACTCGCCGATGGGCAGGTACGGCTCGATGAACTCCCAATCCGTGTCCGCCAGTTGCACTCGCGTCATGCAAGAACATCTACCGGTCCAGGCGCCGCCGCGAGGGCGAATCCCGCAGATTGATCACGACTCGATACGCACCCTAGTAGCGGTGACGTCCGTGGTGGAGAAACGTCTGGACGCTCTGCCTGTCGTTTCCGACTTCACTCGTCGGCTGGATCTAAGCGCGTTTCCATAAGTTCTGTGCGTAACGTGGGTTGAGGTGTCGGGGCACCGACGGAAGCCGCTGATCAGCCTGTACGGACTGTTGAGTGAGGGGGATTCCCGTGCAGGAAGCTTCGGTCTGGACAGTGGTCTGTTTCTCTATTCGAGAAGCAGACCCGCGGGGCCTTCCACTGCCGGACCGCAGCCGTCGGGAAGTCCCTCGACTACGAACACGACGGCCTCCTCCGGGGTTTGAGCGTGGCAATCCGGAATGTCTCGACCTTTGTGGGCGGGCAGCGCCCTCCAGCCTCCTCCCAGCTGAGGATGGAGGCTGGGGACGTCGTAGGACCATGGGGTGTGAGTGCAGCGGCTGAACTGCAGACTCCCGTGGCTGATCAAGGGAAAGAGGCTCCGCAGTAGCGGGTTCGCGTACGCCGCTTCGACGATGTCGTGGTCGATCAGCCGATCCGGAGCGTTTCGTACGAGCTGCCATTTGAAGGCAACAGCCTCACCTCGCTCGTGAGCCAAGGTGAGCTCGTCAATCTTGAGGAACGGCCACCTGGTGCGCAGTTCGGCGACTGAGGTTCCTACCTGCCATGCGTGTGCGATGTTGACGACGGTCTGCAGCTCGGTGGTTCGGCCGCAGGCCGCTTCTCCGACCCCGGTCCACCACATCCGGATGCCAAAGGCTCGCTCCTGTTGGCCGAGTGTCACGTCGAAGGAGCCGCGCGACGCGTGCACGCTCGCGACGATGAGTCGCCAGCTGTCTGTCGCAGACTCCGGGCCCCTGACGGTGCCGAGATCGACATGCATGTCGGCGGCGGCATGGCGAAGGGATGCCACCCAGCTGCCGTTGGCTGCGGCTACTTCCGGATAGAGCAATGGATCGGGCTGGATAGCAGGTGGGGGGCCTGCCGGGTGAGGGGCGTCCATGCCGGTGATTGTTGCGGGTCGCGCGCGGTGCCACCAGTGGCGTCTGCGGCCTCGCCAAGCGTTCGATCGAGATGTCAGCATCGTCCGCCCGCCCGACGAGGTCGTGGTCAGTGTGCGCCCGCCCATCGTGTTCGCGTTCGCACGAAGCGCAGCTGCGTGACCTGCTCGACGATCTGCGCGCCGAGCAGCGGCCGCGCAGCAGTGGCGCCGGCGGCCGGACGAGCCTCGAACTGGTCGCCACCCTGTACAAGGCCGCCTTCACCGGTCACACCGTCCGTGCCGGTGAGATCGGTCCGGGCGATCCGTACTACAGCGTCCTGCACGGCAATGCCCCCGGCTGGGCGCCCGAGCCGGCGGTATGACATTCGGCGGCCCGCCACCGCTCCCCTGAGGCTTCAGCCACCTACAAGGAGCTTCTTGGACTCCAGGTAGTTCCGCGCGACGTCCTCGGGCAGCCGTCGCCAGCTGTCCACGTGTTCGTTCATGCGGGCCAGGTCGGAGGTGGTCAGCACAGTGTTGAGCCGGTCCAGTGCGTTGCGTACCCCGGCGCTGCCGGCCCGCGACCGGTTGACGACGGGGACGAGGTAGTCGGCGTTCTGCAGGTGTTTGTCGTCGGCGAGCAGGACGAGCCCGAAGTTGTCGAGGGTGGCGTCGGTGGTGGCGGTCAGAACCATCTGGTCCCGACCGCTCTGCACCGCCTGTTTGGCCTGGGTGGTGCCGACACCCTTGGGGTCGACGGCGGTGATGTCGATGCCGTACGTCTTCTTCAGCCCGGGTGCGCAGTACGGCCGTTGTACGCATTCGTCGCCCGCGGCCAGCCGCACCGGCAGCCCGGACCTGCCGAGGTCGCTGAGCGTCTTCAGTCGGTGCCTCGCCGCGTACGGGGCAGCGACGGCGAACGCGTTCTGGTCGACGGCGCGTCCTGGGGCGAGAACGGTGAGGCCGCGGGGTGCGGCCAGGGCGCGCAGGGCCTTCACGGTGGTGTCGAGGTCGGGCGAGCCGACTGGGGTGGCGTCGGCGCCGTTCTTCTTGGCGTTCAGCCAGTCGGCGAAGGTGGCGGCGTACTCCGGTACGACGTCGATCTGGCCGCTCTCCAGCGCCGGTTCGTAGATCTCCCGGTTGGTGACAGAGATGATCTTCGTGGAGTAGCCGGCCCGGTCGAGCAGCAGCGCGTACATCTGAGCGAGCAGATCGCTCTCGGTGAAACCCGCGGAGCCGATGGTGAGGTGTCTGCTGTCGCCCGGCGGGGCGGTGATGTCTCCCTGGCTCTCCAGGGCGGGCCCGGTGGTGCACGCGGTCCCCGTCAGCAGCAGCGTCAGAAGTACGGGTACGGTCCGGCAGGCCCTCATCCGGTGTCCTCGCCGCGCACCCAGGTGGGGGCGAACCGCTGCCCGATCTCGAAGATCCCTTCGACGATCAGAGCGAAGACGGCGACGAGGATCGCCCCTGCGACCACCTGCGGCGTGGAGGCGAGGTTGAAGCCCGCGGTGATGATCCGGCCGAGTCCCCCGCCACCCGCCAGCGCGGCAAGGGTGGCGGTGGCGACGAGCTGGACGGCGGCGATCCGTACGCCGGTCAGGATGAGCGGCGTAGCGAGCGGCACCTCGACGCGTACCAGCAGCTGCCGGCCCGTCATCCCCATGCCGCGGGCGGCCCGTACGACATCACGGTCGACCTCCCGCATCCCCACGTACGCGTTGGTGAGCAGCGGTGGGACAGCGAAGAGCACCAGGGCGACGACGGTCGGCCCCTCGCCGTACCTGCCGATCGGGGTGAGGAGCAGCAGAACGAGGACGGCGAAGGTGGGGACGGCCCGGCCGACGTTGGAGATGTTGACGGCGAGCGCGCCGCCCTTGCCCAGATGACCGAGGACCAGGGCCACCGGCAGTGCGATGACACAGCTGATCAGCAGACAGACGACGGTGAGGAACAGATGCTGTTCGAGGCGGTGCCAGATGCCGTTGTCGCCGGACCAGTGGGTGGAGCTGGTGAGCCAGGACAAGGTGTCGGAGAGGGTCTTCACGACTGCCTCCGGGTCCACGGGGTCAGCAACCGCTGGACGCCGAGCAGCAGCAGGTCGGCGCAGACCGCGATGACGACGCAGAGGACGGATGCGGTGAGCACCTGGGCCTTGAAGTAGGTGTTCATCCCGGAGTAGATGAGATTGCCCAGCCCGCCGTAGCCGACGATCGCGCCGACGGTGACCAGGGAGACCGCGGAGACGGTGGCGATCCGCAGCCCGGCCATGGCGGCGGGGAGAGCGAGTGGCAGCTCCACGGCGACGAGCAGACGGATGGGCCCGTACCCCATGCCGCGGGCGGCCTGCCGGATCTCCTCGGGCACCGCGCGCAGTCCGGCGAGGATGTTCCGTACGAGCAGGGTGAGCGAGTAGAGGACGAGCCCCGCGACGACGAGCGAGGCGGAGAGTCCGTAGACCGGCAGCAGCAGCGAGAACATGGCGAGCGACGGCACGGTGTAGAGGATGGTCGTCACGCCGAGCACGGGTCCGGCCGCCCAGCGCCGGCGCCGGGCGGCGAGAGCGAGCGGGACGGCGAGGAGCAGTCCGACGAACACGGAGACCGCTGTCAGCTGGAGATGCTGGATGACGGCGTCCTGGAGGATCTCGCGACGGCTCGTCAGATAGGCCCCGCAGAGCCAGTCGTTGCGCGCGAGGCAGTCGTCGGGTGGCGCAGTCACGTGTTCATTGGAGCGCGGCGAGGTGGGAGCCGCGCGCCTTGATCGACTGTTCGGGGGCGGCGCGGCCGGCCGGAGCGGACCCTGCGGCGATCGCATGCCATCGGACCGAGCGGCCGTGCGGGCTGCTCCGGTGCCGCCACGGCCGACGGGGCAGTGGCGCACCCGGGCGCCTTCGGAGCCGCCACCGTCTGCCCAGGGTGACGGGCAGCGCCGTCACATGTCGTTCGGCCTGCCGTCCGCCCCCGGCGGACTTATGATCGCCGTCCCGCGCCTTCGCGGCCCTGCGTTCGCGTGCCGCGCCCGCGGCCCGAGCGCACCTGATCCGGGTGACGAGGAGAAGTCATGGCCACTCAGTTCGAGGCTACGGTCGAGATCGACCGGCCCATCGCCGAAGTGTTCGCTTATCTCGCCGATGGGGAGCACGACCCGGAGTTCAGTCCACGGGTGATGAGGATCGAGAAGTCGCCGGCCGGGCCGACGGCGGTGGGAACGGTGTTCCGGAGCACGGTCAAGGACGCCGGCATGAAGACCCGGCGGGAGTTCCGGATCAAGGAGCTGGTGACGCCCACCCGCATCCGCTGGGAGGAGCTCTCGAAGAACCTGGTCACCGCCGCCGAGGGCGGCTACGACCTCGACGCCACAGCCGACGGAACGACCAGGGTACGGATCTTCAACGTCCTGGAGGGCCACGGCATCGGCAAGCTCCTGGTGGGCTTCGCCGCCGGTGCCGCGCGCAAGGACGCCCCCGCGTTCGGACAGCGGATCAAGGCGGCGGCCGAGGCTGCGATCGCGCGCTGAGCAAGCGGTGATCCGTCCCGTCGGGCTCGTTCACCTCCTGCGGCATATCGCCTCTCGGGGCCGGTCGACGAACCTCACGAACACCGCACAAGTGCAGATCACCATGGCGGGGCGAGGACGGCCAGGACCGGACGACGGGCGGCCCGGCTCTGTCTCCACGGGAGGAGCCGGCTCACCAAGGTCAGCGCCGGCGCGAGCGGCAGTCCGCAGATGAGGACGGTCCACGCGGTGTCGGAACCGGCGTTGAATCGGTCCGCATACGTCGTTGGGCATGTGTACGACTCAACCGCTCTGCGGATGGCGGCACATGTGGGCGCGTACTCACCGCGCGCATACCGCGATGCCTGTCCGCGCCCACTCCTCGTGCACCTGCTGCGTATGGGGGGCACCCGCGCGCCTATGGCCGGGGATGCCCCGCGGTGACGGTAGACCGGGTCACGTCTCATGTTCTCCCGTACGCACAGAGGAGTCCCGCATGGTGTCACCCGGCCCTGCCGATGACGCGTACCGCTTCGACGGTCTGCGCGCGATGTACATCAACTGCACGCTCAAGCGCTCCCCCGAAGTCAGCAACACAGAGGGACTGATCGACCGGAGCCGCGCGGTGATGGAGGGGCGCGGCGCCACCACCGAGGTGGTCCGGGCCATCGACCACGACATCGCCACCGGCGTGTGGCCGGACATGAGAGAGCACGGCTGGGAGACCGACGCCTGGCCCGAGCTGTACGAGAGAGTGATGGCCGCCGACATCCTGGTGTTGTGCGGGCCGATCTGGCTGGGAGACAACTCGTCGATGATGAAGCGCGTGATCGAGCGGTTGTATGCGTGTTCGTCGATCCTCAACGAGGCGGGGCAGTACGCATACTACGGGCGAGTCGGGGGCTGTCTGATCACGGGTAACGAGGACGGTGCGAAGCACTGCGCGATGAACGTGCTCTACAGCCTGCAGCACCTGGGGTACACGGTGCCGCCGCAGGCCGATGCCGGCTGGGTGGGAGAAGCAGGCCCGGGACCGTCGTACCTGGACAAGGACTCGGGCGGCCCGCAGAACGACTTCACCAACCGCAACACCACTTTCATGACGTGGAACCTGCTGCACCTGGCGCGGCTGCTCAAGGAGGCGGGTGGCATTCCGGCGCACGGGAACCAGCGCTCGGAGTGGGACGCCGGCTGCCGCTTCGACTTCGAGAATCCCGAACACCGCTGAATCCGGGAGCCGGAACGGCGACTGGGGCGATCCGAGGGGCCTGCTACGTGGACGTAGAGGGTTCACGCCGCGAGTGTGAGAGTCCGTGCCGCCCTCGCCCGGGGCAGCCCACCCCGCCCTCAACACCGAGAACGCCCTCCGCACACCGGCACCCTCAAGACCGTCAGCGGGTGAAATTCGCCCCCTCTCTTCCTCCGGGTGAATGGCAGATTCTCGCGGGTCGAACTGCGGCGGCGGATGCGTGACCACGTGCGCGGACTGCTGGAGCCGGTCGTTCGGAAGAATGGCCGACAGCTCGCGGAATTCGTAGATGACAGCACGCCGGACGAGCTGCAGCGTCTGCGCGAAACGCTGCAACCCCATTGACCCGAACCCGGGTTCTCACGCGGGGACAGCCGCGCAGGCCGCGCTTGTCGCTGTTGGGACATGTCGCAGTTGTGACACGCGAGGCCGGCGACACGTCAGCTTCATCGGTGGATTCTTTCGGACAGGTTGTGACCCCCACCTGTACGAAAGGTATTTCGCTGATGAAATGGATCCGCCTGACGGGGGCGATATCGGCAGGACTGATGGTGGTCGCCGGAGGGATGCCGGCCGCCGCCACCACGGGGAAGGCAGACACCGAGACCGCCACTCGTCCCGCCGCCAAGCCTGGAGCTCGCTCCGCGACCGTGCGACTGGTGACCGGCGACCGGGTGACCGTGACGTCGTTGCCCGGTGGACGGCACACCGCGTCGGTTCAGCCCGGACCCGGGCGCGAGGGTATCCCCTTCCGGACGCTGGAGGGGGACGACAAGGCACTGACCGTGATCCCGTTCGACGCCGAGTCGTTGGTGTCCGCCGGCACCCTGGACCGCCGCCTCTTCGATGTGACGGCCCTGATCGCCGCCGGCTACGACGAGGCCCACGCCTCCGCGCTTCCGCTGATCATCTCCTCGGAGCCGTCACGGGTCGGGGCCAGGGTCAGCTCGCAGGCGGCGAAGGCCGCCGCGGCCACTGCTGACCGGCTGGTGGCGTTCAAGGCGGCCGCAACGCCCGCCCGTAAGCTGGAGAGCCTCGACGCGCGGTCGCTGCGGGTCGCCGACGACGACCTCGGCCGCTTCTGGAAGACGCTGAACCCCGGCGGAAAGTCGGACGCCGCCCGTGCCGCGGTCGCTCCGCGGGTCTCGCTGGACGGCAGGGTCAAGGCCGTGCTGGACCGCAGTACCGCGCAGATCAACGCGCCCGCCGCCTGGAAGGCCGGCTACGAGGGCCAGGGCGTGAAGGTGGCCGTGCTGGACACCGGCGTCGACGCGAACCACCCCGACCTGGCCGGCCGCGTTGCGGAGGCGAAGGACTTCTCCGGCAGCCCGAGCACGGACGACCACTTCGGCCACGGCACGCACGTCGCCGCGACCGTCGGCGGCACGGGCGCCGCGTCCTCGGGCACCCGGCGTGGTGTCGCGCCCCGCGCCGACCTGCTGATCGGCAAGGTACTGGGCGACGACGGGTACGGCTCGGAGTCGTCCGTCATCGACGGCATGGAATGGGCTGCCTCCCAGCACGCCAAGGTCGTCAACATGAGCCTCGGTTCCGATTCCGAAACCGACGGCACCGACCCGATGAGCCAGGCCGTCAACACCCTGACCGCGTCCACCGACACGCTCTTCGTCGTCGCGGCGGGCAACGCCGGCCCGGGCCCGTCGACAGTCGGGTCGCCCGGGGCGGCCGACGCCGCGCTGACCGTCGGAGCCGTCGACCGCGACGACTCCCTCGCCTCGTTCTCCAGCCGCGGCCCGCGCCTGGGCGACGCGGCGGTCAAGCCCGACGTGACCGCCCCCGGCGTCGGCATCGTCGCCGCCCGCGCGTCCGGCACCACCATGGGCGACCCGGTCGATGCCAACTACACCTCCGCGTCGGGCACTTCGATGGCGACCCCGCATGTCGCCGGTGCCGCCGCGCTGCTGGCCCAGCAGCACCCCGCCTGGGGCGCCCAGCAGCTCAAGGACGCCCTCATCAGCACCTCCCACACGGTGCCCGGCACCAAGGTGACCGAGCAGGGCGGCGGCCGCATCGACCTGGCTACGGCCATGGGCCCTGTCACGGCCACCGGCAGCGTCACCCTCGCCCCGCTCCACATCGGCGGCAGCGGGAAGCAGCAGGGAGCCACCGTCCGCTACACCAACACCGGCGACAAGCCGGTGACGCTCTCCCTGGCCGCCACCCTGGCCACCAACACCGGGCGCGCCCTCGCCGGCGGCGTGGTCACCCTCGGCTCCGACACCGTGCGACTGGCCCCCGGTGCCACGGCCGAAGTACCGCTGCGCACCGACGCGGCGAACGCCGTCCGCGGCAAGTACTACGGCTACGTCACCGCCACATCGGCCGACGGCACCGTGCTCACCCACACCACTGTGGCCCTGAACGTGCACGCCCCGGTCCACAAGCTCACCGTGGTCGCCCGTGACCGCGACGGCAAGGTCATCCCGGGCGCCGCTCCGGTGATCTGGGGCGCCGACGGCTTCGTGAACTACACGAGCATGGAGCCGGCCGTCGCCGAAGTGGAGGAGGGCACCTACCAGCTCAGCTTCGGCACGCTGGACAGGGCGGCCGACGGCCAGGAGCTGCGCGAGGTGATCAACCCGGAGGTGAAGGTCACCAAGGACATGTCGGTGACGCTCAACGCCGCCGACACCACCCCGGTGCAGATCCGCACGCCCCGCCCCGCCGAGCAGCGCGGTGTGCTCAGCTACCAGACGTACCGGAAGATCGACGGCAACGGCCTGATCCAGGGCGTGATGTTCTTCGACATCGCCAAGCGGATCTACGTCAGCCCCACCGCCAAGGTCACCGACGGAGACTTCGAGTTCTCCTCGCGCTGGCAGATGGTGGCCCCGCAGCTGCGGGCGAAGGTCTCCGGTACCTCGCTGAGCTTCAGCCCGTATTACGTGAACGCCTCCCCGGCCTTCAGCGACAAGGGAGCACGGCTTACCGCCGTGGACGCCGGCAAGGGCACGAGCGCCGAGCTTCGCGCCGCCAACGTACGCGGCAAGCTGGCCGTCGTCCGCTGGGACTTCTCCGACGACCGGGCGCTCGCGCAGGCCGCGGCGGACGCCGGGGCCAAGGCACTGATGCTGGTCGTGGAGGACGGCTTCTACCCCTGGACTCGGTGGAGCCCGACCGGTGACCGGATGGCTCTGCCCACCATGCGCGCCGGCACGGCGGAAGGCACCGCGGTGCTCAAGCGCGCCGGCGAGCGGACCACGACGGTGGAGTTCTCCGGCACGGTCCGCAGCCCGTACCTGTACGACGTGATGCAGGTGGCCAAGGGCTCCGTCCCCAAGCGGCTGGTGTACACCGTCTCCGAGCGCGAGAGCGCGGTGGTCCGCAGCACGTACACCCGCACCGGTGCCTCGTCCTGGGCGAGCGAGCAGCGTTTCGGATGGCGGCCGTACCAGGACACCGCGTGGAACCAGTACACGCGCTACGTTCCGGCGGGACAGGAACGCATCGAGTACGTGACCGGCGGTGACACGCTGTGGAAGCACGTCGTACACCACAACGTCATCGACGTCCCCGACTTCCCGCTGGCGGCCGGCATGCACGACGACCCGCGGACCTACCGGCCGGGTCAGCACGCCACGGAGCGTTGGTACGGAGCGGTGGTCCGCCCGTCGATCCCGCGTGGTGGGCACCTGCCGTCGGTGCGCAACGGCGACACCCTGTCGGTGTACGTGCCGGAGTTCAACGACTCCGGCACCGGCCACTGGTCGTTCGCGGAGGCCGACTCCTTCGGTGGCGGCGTCGGCACCGGCGTCACGGCGGCCGCGGTGAGCGACACGGCCACGGCGGCGCTGTACCGGAACGGGAAGCGGATCGCCGAGTCCGACCAGGGCGCGTGGGGCAACTTCGAGGTGCCCGCGGGCAACGCCGAATACCGGATGGACCTGACGACCGCCCGTACCTCGGACGACTGGCGCTTCGGCACCGGCACGCGAACGTCGTGGACGTTCCGCTCCGACACCGCCGCCGACACGGCCCTGCTGCCGATGCTCCAGGTCGACTACACCGTACCGGTCGATGCCCGGAACGCGGTGGACTCGCAGCGCAGGCACACCCTCGGCCTGAACGTCCGGATGCAGGACGGCATGGCGGCGCCGCGCGGCGTGACGCTGAAGGTCGAGACGTCCTACGACGACGGGCGGACCTGGACCACTGCCACCACGGCCCGCAAGGGCAGCGGGTTCACCTCCGTCGTGGAGCGACCGGCCCGGATGCGCGGCGACGCGTACGTGACGCTGCGCGTGACCGCGAAGGACGCGGCCGGCAACACCGTCCGGCAGACAGTGGACCACGCGTACCTGCAGCGCGGCACCGCATGACGCGCCCGGAACGGTAGCGCGGACCTACTCGGCTGAATCGCGGCGGGTGCCAGGGGGTGTGAGCCCTGGCACCCGCCGTGCCATGTCCATGCCCCAGCCACACTTCGCGACGATGCCGGTCCGACCGGCGGGGACAGGCTTCGCGCCGATATTCTGCGCGACGTGATCAACTCATATGCGGACCTTGACGATGCCGGTGTTGCGACAGCTGCGGCACGTGCCGGTGCGGACGTGGTGCTCACCATGTACGGCCGGCGGCTCAACCGCATCGACAAGGGCGCCGGGGACTTCGCCACCGCCGCCGATGTGGAGGCCGAAAAGGCGATTCTCGATGTCATCCGTGCCGCCCGGCCGGATGATGCGGTGCTCGGCGAGGAGGGCGGCCAGCAGGGTGTTGCCGACGCGGTGCGCCAGTGGTTGGTGGATCCTTTGTGCGGCACGCTGAACTACGCCGTCGGCAACATGCTGGTGGCCGTCAACGTGGCGCTGCGCGACGGGGCGGCGGCGGTGGCCGACCCGTTCAGCGGCGAGGTCTTCTTCACCGACGGCGAGACCGCCCGGGTGCGGCAGAACGGGGCAGATGCGCAGCTGGCGCCCACGCCCGCGACCCAACTGGTGGACGTCAACCTGGATCCGCCGTTCCCGGGGGCGCCGGGGTTCCGGGCCGTGGACTTGCTGGCCCACCCCGGGTTCGTCGAGCGGTTCCGGCCGCGGGTGGTGTCCACGACGCTGGCGTTGGCCTGGGTCGCCGCCGGCAAGCGCGCCGCGTATGTCACCGATGGCGGCGACCTGTCCGGGAGCGTGCATTTCGCCGCGGGCATCGCTGTGTGCCGGGCCGCCGGCTGCGTTGTGACCGGAATCGACGGCGGCCCGATCGGGCAGGCGGGCCGCGGGCTCGTCGTGGCCGCCGACGCCGAGACCCACGGGCTGCTGATGTCGATGATCCTTAGCCGAAGCCGGAACCGCAACTGACCTGGTCACAGGTGTGGCCGGAGTTGCAGCAGAACCGGAGAGGCCACCACCGAACCCACGAATGCCCCGCCACCACCACGGGCGACAGGGCATCGTCATGCCGTCAGTTCGTCGGGTAACGCGTCACCTTCGACACCTTGCACCTGACCTTGCCCGGCACCTTCACGAGGCCCTGCGCCTTCTCCTTGGCCTTCTGCCCCACAGCCAGGCTGTCGGTTGCGGCCAAGCCCTCGCCGAGACGTGTACCGGAACCGTCCACGAACTCCACGTTGACGACGTAGGTCGCCTTCGAGTCGCCGTGGTTCACGATCTCCACATCAGCGGCCGGCCACGTCGTCAGCGAATCCACCACGCACTTGGTGAGCTTCACATCCGCCTCGGGGCTCCCTTCCTCGACGGCGGGCTCCTCGGAGGGTGCGTCCTTCCCAGGTGCCTTGTCCTGCGGCGCCTCGGGCGTCGGCAGCGTCCGCGGCTTCGGTGCATGGCTCACCGTGACTGCCACCAGCGCACCACAGCCGCCGAGCAGCACCAGCCCACCGAGCACCGACAGTGTCACGATCAGCCCGGTATTCGACTTCCTGGGCGGCGGCGCGCCCCACCCCGCGCCCTGCTGGGGCCACTGCTGATACGGCGGCGGAGGCTGCTGCCCCCACTGGGGCGGCTGCTGGGGCGGCTGGCCGGGCTGCGGGCCGGGCTGCTGAGGCGGGTAGCCGTACGACATGTGATCCCCCCATGGGATGTGCGTGGTCCTGAGTCCACTCACGCTATGCCTGTCCGGAATGTTCTGGCCCGCTCGTATCGGATTCGTAACAGGCCTGCTCGACGGTGCCTTGGACGCGGTCGTGGGGGTGAAGGAGGGGCCTGGCCCGCGCGGGCGCCCCTCGCACCGGCTACCAGGGCGAGATCGGCTGGACGCCGATGCGGCCGGCTACGACACAGAGGGCGCCAAGCAGCACACCCCCGAATTCACCGCGTACGGCAAGAGCCCGGGAGCCGACCGGGCGGTGCTCGACGGGGCGATCAGGCTCGCCCTGACCGGTGCCGGTCTGGCGACGTCACAGGCCCAGCGAAACCGGCCGCTCGATGGGGTGAGGCGGCGGCAACGGAGTCAGCCGGCGGCCGGCGGGGCGAACAGCTCCCCACCGACACGAGCAGATCGCCTTGCCCGAGGAGAGTGAGGCGCAGGTCCAGGATGGAATCGAGGACCGCATTGCGGCGCCGGACACCCCCGTACTCCCCCGGCCCCGTCGGTCTGGACGCTCGGCGGTCCGGTACCACTGTTCCTGTTTTTCAGCGGCGTGGATCATCCAGCCGGTTTCCCGTGGCAGGCCTCCTCGCGTGCGGCGAAAATGGTGGTCGGAAGGCAAATGAGGAGGTTGGCATCCGGTGTGAAGCTCTCCCGTAGCCCCGCCGCGTCCGAGGCGCCGCTCGCACTCGACTCAGGCGCGGGTAAGAAAGGGCTCAAATCCGGTGCTCTGGGACTGTTCTCCTCCGTTGCCATCGGCTTGGCGTCCACCGCCCCGGCGTACAGCCTCGCGGCCACGCTGGGCCTCATCGTGGCGGGGGTCGGCCTGCAGGCGCCGATCGTCACGATGCTGGCCTTCGTCCCAATGCTGCTGATCGCGTACGCCTACAAGGAACTCAACGCGAGCAACGCCGACTGCGGGACCACCTTCACCTGGGCGACCCGTGCCTTCGGCCCACGCACCGGCTGGATGGGCGGCTGGGGCATCATCGTCGCCGACATCATCGTCATGGCGAACCTCGCCGAGATCGCCGGCATCTACAGCTTCCGGCTCCTGGGCTACGACTCCCTCACGGAAAACAGGGTGTGGACCACCCTCGCGGGTGTCGTCTGGATCATCGTCATGACCGCGATCTGTTACATCGGCATCGAGATCTCGGCTGCCGTCCAGCGCTGGCTCCTGTGCATCGAGGTGGCCGTACTGTTGCTGTTCGCCGTCACCGCCCTGGTCAAGGTCTACACCGGCAGCCCCGAGATGGCGATCCACGTCTCCGCCTCCTGGTTCAACCCCCTCCACGTGCCATCGGCCGAAGCGCTGACCGCGGGGATCCTCGCCGCCGTCTTCATCTACTGGGGCTGGGACACCGCCGTCACGGTCAACGAGGAGACCGCGGACAGCACGCGCATCCCCGGACGCGCCGCGCTCATCTCCGTTGTACTGCTGCTGGTCATCTACGCCCTGGTCGCCACCTCGGCGCAGGCCTTCGCCGGAGTCGGCTCCGCCGGGATCGGGCTCGGCAACAGGGACAACGCGGGCGACGTGCTCTCGGGTCTGGGCAACGCCGTCTTCGGCAGCCACGGGGCGGGACCCTTCTTCTCCAAGCTGCTGATCCTCATGGTGCTGACCTCCGCGGTGGCCTCCACCCAGACCACCATCCTCCCGATGGCCCGGACCGTCTTCTCCATGGCCGCGCACAAGGCCGTCCCCTCCCGATTCGCCCGACTGCACCGCAGATTCCTCACCCCGACCTGGTCAACCGTCTCCTTGGGCCTGGCCTCCGTCGGCTTCCTCGTCCTCCTGACGGCGATCAGCGACAACGTCCTGGCCGACTCCATCGAGTCGGTCGGGCTCGCCATCGCGTTCTACTACGGCCTCACTGGCTTCGCCTGTGTCTGGTACTTCCGCAGGGTGCTCACCCGCAGCCCCAGGGACTTCCTCTTCAAGGGCCTGCTGCCGGGCCTGGGTGCGCTGACGATGCTCTTTCTCTTCTGTTACGCCGCCTTCGACGTCTACGCCGACCCCAGCTTCGGTGCAACCTCCATCGACCTGCCGTTCATCGGACAGACGGGCGGGGTAACCGTGGTGGGCCTCGGAGCCCTGCTGCTCGGCGTCGTGCTGATGCTGGTCGTCACGCGCGAGCACGCCGCGGCCCTCAGGCTTCAACGCAGCCTGCTTCCGCACCGGCTGCCGCAGCCGACCGCTGTCGAGATGGCGAGCCGGTATGTGCCCTCCGACAGCCGGTCCGGGGTGGGCGGTGACTGGTTCGACGTCATCCCACTGTCGGGAACGCGTGTCGGCCTGGTCGTCGGGGAGGTGATCGGCCACGGCCTGCTCGCCGCCGCCACCATGGGGCGCCTGCGCACCGGCGTACGCGTCCTCGCCCGCCTGGACCTCGACCCGGACGAGCTCCTCTCGCGCCTGGACGACGTGGTCGGGCAGACCGCCAAGGAGCGGGCGGCCGTTCATGGTGCAGACGGCGCGGGGCCCCGGAAGGACGACGCCCTGGGGGTGACCTGCCTGTACGCGGTGTACGACCCGGTGTCGGGACAGTGCAGCATGGCGCGTGCGGGCGAATCGATGGCTGCGGTCGTCCTGCCAGACAGCGGCGTCGCGACCTACCCGGAACTCCCGCCGGGCCCTCCGCTGGGACTGGGTGGTCTGCCTTACGAGACCATGGGATTCCAGCTGCCGCAGGGCAGCCTCGTCGCCCTCTTCACCGACGGCCTCGTCCAGGCGGCCGTCGACGACATCGACGTCGGACTCGGTCTGCTCGCCAAAGCCCTCGCCCAGTCCCGGCGTCCCTTGGACGAACTCTGTGACCGCGCAGTCGCGACCCTGGTTCCAGGGCCGGCGAACGACGACGCGGTGCTGCTCCTCGTACGCACACGGATGCTCGACGAACACCATGTGGCTACGTGGGAGCTGACCGCGGAGCCAGCGATGGTCGGCAAAGCCCGCGCCGTGACCACGGGGCAACTCGGAGCGTGGGGGCTGGACGAGCTGTCGTTCTCCACCGAACTCATCGTCAGTGAGCTGGTCACCAACGCCATCCGCTACGCCGCGGGTCCGATCCACGTCCGGCTCATCCGCGACGACACCCTGATCTGCGAGGTCGCCGACACCGGGCACACCTCACCCCATCTGCGCCATGCCGCCGCTGACGACGAGAGCGGCCGCGGCCTGTTCATCGTCTCCCAGATGGCGCAGCAGTGGGGCACGCGCTACACGCCCACCGGCAAGACCATTTGGGTGGAGCAGGCCCTGCCGACGGCCCGTTCCGTAGGTGAAACGCCCTCCTAGCTTCGTCTTCCGAGGTCTCTGCCCGATCTGATCGTTGTCGCCGGGGAGAGATGACCAGTACGTTCGACTCTCGATTCGACGGGCTCTGCTCCTTGCCTCACCCTTGCACCGGATCAGCGCTTCGGCCCGGGAAGCAGCCGTGTCTCCGCCTGCACGACGCCCCGTTGCGGCAACCTGGGCGCATGACCGACACCTTCGAGCACGCCCCTCAGATCTGGAACGCCGCCCAGCTGCGCGATGCACTCAAGGATCTTCCCGATGACGCGCCCATCCATATCGGTGTGGCAAGCGACCCCGGTGACTTCGACGGGTACCGCGGCTTCGTCCTCGTGGACGCGCATCAGGTGGAGAACTGGTGGCCGGCCACTTCCACCGCACCGGAACGCACCGAGACGGAGAATGCGCTGACGCTGTTCGCCGACTGGGAACCGGACAGGTACGACCGTCTCGACTGAACCGGCCACGTTCCCGCCGGGCTGTCCGTCACCGTGGAGCGGGGTTCAGGGCCGGATGGCGTCCTCGCTTCGCTGGTCGACGATGTCGGGGCGGAGCCGGCGCAGTGCGAGCAGGCCGCCGATGCCAGGGATGACGGCCGTGGCCTTGGTGACGGGTGTGGCCTGCTTGAGGCGCCAGGTGGCCACCACGACGAACAGGTAGGCGCAGCCGTGGGTGGGGCCCATCAGGGAGGAAATGGGTTTGAGGTGGGCGGTGGCGAGGTTGGTCAGCAGGATGATCAGTGAGATGAGTTCGCCCTGGGCCGCGATACGCAGGTGCCGGAGGTTCACGGTCATGCTCCCGTCGTGGAGCCGGGGCGGATGATCATCAGGACGGTGACGGTGGCCCACAGCAGGTTGAAGACGCCGGTGTGCATAGCGAGGCGGCCGGCCGAGCGGGGGCCGGGGCTGGAGCCCGGGGTCTGTGCGGCGGCGAGCGCGCGGTCCTGGGCGGGCAGGATCAGCAGGGCCAGAGTGGCCGCGGCCGCGGCGGTCAGCAGGATCGATGTGATCAGCCATCCGCTGCCGAGGACGCCGAGGCTGCCGGCCGTGGCGAACCCGAAGACCGGGACGGCGATGCCGATGGCCGCGTAGACGCGGCAGATGCGGTGCAGCAACCGCAGGTTCGTGACCGCCTCGCGGTCGCCCGGGTCGCTGTACGCGTGGCGTAGGGCTTTGGGAAACATGCTCGCGGCGACGGTGACCGGGCCGATGGCCAGGACGGTGGCCAGAACGTGCAGGGAGAGGAGGAGTTTCGTCATGGTCAGTGTTCCGTGGTCGGCCGGGTGGCCCGGCGCCGGCCGGTGACCTCGGAGGCGGGCAGGCGTCCGGCCTTGGAGGTGCCGATCAGGGTGTCGCCGTCGACCGTCACCGCAAAGGCCAGGTTCAGGCGCACAGGCTGGGTGACGGCCTGCCTCCAGGTGAGTCGGTTGCCGTCGAAGGCGACTTCGGCAAGCGGGACCTCCTCCCCCGCCCCGTGGGCCACCCCGGTCAGGACACTGTGCTGTCGGCGGAGTTCGACCACTGCCTTGATCGTGCCGATGGGGGTCGAGATGGACAGGTCCCAGGTACCTTCGACAGACATGCTGCTGTACTTCCTTACGGTGCGTGCGGTGAACAGGTGCCCGAGCAGGGGCATGGTCAGAGGCCGGTGGGAGCTGGGCCCTGGGCGCGCCAGACGGTGCCGCGACGCTCGTGGGCGAACAACTCCTCGACGGCGTGGGCGATCCGGGGGCCGACTTCGCGCTCCAGCAGGTACAGGCCCAGGTCCAGCCCGGAGGTGACGCCGGCGCCGGTGACCAGGTCGCCGTCGTCGACGACACGGGCGTGCACCGCGTGGACGCCGGTGGCATCGAGCATGTCCAGGCCCATGTGGTGGGTGGTGGCGTGGCGGCCCTCGAGCAGGCCGGCCATGGCCAGCACGAGCGAGCCGCCGCACACCGCGCCGACCGTCACCTGCGGATTGTGCACAGCCGCTCTCAGCAGCGCCGGGAGTTCGGTGTTCAAGGTGCGGCCCAGCAGTACGGGGATGAGCTCGTCCTGCTTCTGTTCGCCCGTCCCGGCCTCCCGGTCAGGTGTTTCGCCGGGCTCCCCGACACGGCCCGAGGCTCCGGGAACCAGGACCAGGCCCGCACGGTCGGGGTCGAGAGCGGCCGTCGCCTGCAGCGCCAACCTCCCGGTTCCGCTGACCACCGCGCGGGGTCCTTCCGCGGACACCAGTTCCACACTCACCGCCCCGCCGGAGGCGGTTCCACCGGCGTACAGCACCTCGTAGGGGGCGATGACATCCAGCGGATCGAAGCCGTCGAACAGGACGATCTGGGCATGCATGCAACTTCCTTCACGTACGAGGGACCGGTCTGCACCGGGTAGACCTCGACGCTAAACACGTTTCATTCGACCGCCCAGTGGCGTTAGTGACATGTTTCAACGGGATATTGCCATCGGCCGGACCACGGGCCTTGAGCTGGGTAAACGACCGATCATGGTTCCCTGAAGCCGAGTCTGCGGCAGGGTGGGCAGGTATGTTCTGGCCATGCACACCGTCGCTGTTCTCGCCTTGGACCAAGTGATCCCCTTCGACCTGTCCACCCCGATCGAGGTCTTCGCCCGCACCCGCCTCCCGGACGGGCGCCCCGGCTACCAGGTCCGCGTGTGTGCTGAGCAGCCGGATATCGACGCAGGCGCCTTCCGTCTGCGCGCGCCCTGGGGGCTGGACGGCCTCAAGAGCGCCGACACGATCATCGTGCCCGGCACCGCCGACCCCGCCGCCCCGCTCACCCCCGCTGTCCTCGACGCGCTGCGCGCCGCGGCCAAGGACGGCACCCGTATCGCCTCCATCTGCTCGGGCGCCTTCCCCCTCGCCGCCACCGGCCTGCTGGACGGCCTGCGCGCCACCACCCACTGGATCGCGGCCGGCCTCCTGGCCGCCGCCCACCCTGACATCGAGGTCGACCCGGATGTCCTGTACGTCGACAACGGGCAGATCCTCACCTCGGCAGGAGCCGCCGCCGGCCTGGACCTGTGCCTGCACATGATCCGCAGCGACTACGGCTCGGCCGTCGCCGCCGACGCCGCACGCCTGTCCGTCGTCCCTCTCGAACGCGAGGGTGGTCAGGCGCAGTTCATCGTCCACGACCACATACCCACCCCGCGCGGCTCCGCGCTCGAACCCCTGCTCACCTGGCTCCAGGACAACTTGAGTCGCGATCTGACCCTCGCCGACATCGCGGCTCAGGCCGGAGTCAGCACCCGGACACTGATCCGGCGCTTCCGCGAACAGACCGGGGTCACCCCGCTCCAGTGGCTCCACCGCGCCCGTATCCGCCAGGCCCAGCACCTTCTGGAGACCACCCGGCACTCCGTCGAACGCATCGGTGCCCAGGTCGGCTTCGGATCGCCCACCGCCTTCCGCGACCGCTTCCGGCGCACCACCGGAGTCAGCCCCCAGACCTACCGGCGCTCCTTCAGCTGACTCCCCTGTATGTGTCTGCCAACGAGTGGACCGGCCCTCGCACGAACGCTCACTCTGTATGAGTTCTGCGAGGAGCCGGGGCCATGACCCGATTCCACAGGTGATTGCTCAGCTGATACGAAACCCGAGGGGAAGGTAACTCGAACGCCTCGTAGGATCGGCGAAATCGACCAAGTCATGGGCGCGTTGGTTCGAGGAGGCGGTTGCAAGTGGTGCTGCAGGTGCGAGGCGTCGTGTTGCCGGAGCGGGAGGAGCGGTCCTTCTGGATCGATGGAGACCGCTTGCGGAGCGAACCGGTCCCGGGCGCGGATCTCGTCGTCGACGGGGGTTGGCTGCTGCCCGGCCTGGTCGACGTGCACACCCATCCGGGCACCGAGGACCTCGATGCCCCGTTCAGTGACGACGTGCTCCGACGGCACCTGTCCGACCACCGCGACGCCGGCGTTCTGCTGGTCCGGACACCCGGGTCTGCCGCGCCCATCCCGGGCTGGGTGGACGAGGATCCGGACCTGCCGCGTGTCCACTCGGCCGGACGCTGGCTGGCCACTCCCGGCCGATTCTTTCCCGGGGTCGGGCGCGACGTGAGCGAGGCCGATCTGGTTCATGCCGCTGTCGAGGAAGCCAAGTCGTCCTCGGGATGGTGCAAAGTCATCGCCGACTGGAAGTACGACGAGCCGCCGTTGCCCCAGGAGATCCTCGCCGCCGTCGTGCGGGCCGTGCACGCCATCGGCGGCCGGGTGGCCGCCCACTGCCAGACCGCTGACGGCAGTCGCAACGCCGTTGAAGCCGGCGTCGACAGCCTGGAGCACGGCATGCACCTGGATCCCGGCCTGATCGATCTGATGGCCGCCCGAGGCACCGCGTTCGTTCCGACACTCAGCGTTTTCGGCGCCGGGGCCGATCGATGGCGCGCCGCAGAGCCCAGCGCCCGCCGGGACTGGTGGCTGGCCGGATGGGAAGGCATGATGCCCAACATCAGGGCCGCGCACGAAGCCGGCGTCACCGTGCTTGCAGGTACCGACAGCCTCCCGTGCGGAACGGTCGCGTCAGAGGTCGAATGGCTGGCCCGTGCCGGACTGTCGGCCGACGCGGCTCTGGGCGCGGCATCGTGGACGGCCCGCTCCTGGCTCGGGCTGCCCGGACTGGTCGACGGAGGCCCCGCTGACCTCGTCGCCTATGACACCGACCCGACCCTCAACGCTTCAGTGCTGCCCCACCCCCGTCGCATCATCCTGCGCGGCCGTGTCATCGCCTGACACTCGGCGCAAACTCGCTCCCGAAAGAGCGCCGCACCGCCGACCAGCGGCTCTCGCAGGCCGGGATCGCCAGGGACTGGCTGCGGCTCGCGGTCGCATCGGCGGCGACAGCCCGGCCGGCCGGAAGGGTTGCGCGAACTGCTCGCCGCCGACGGGTCACTTCGCGCGGCGTCCGAAGCTCTCGACGACGGCCATCGGGCCTGAGCGAGCAGCCCCTCGGCTTGCCCGGCGACGTTCAGGTCTGCCTCGCACAGGATTTTTCCCCCGCCACTGCTTGCAGCACCAGTACCGAGAGGTCGTCCTCGACCGGCCCCGCCCCGAAGTCGTGCGCCGCCCGCCGTACATGCTCCGCAAGTGCCTTCGCGCCCAGTCCCATACCTTGCCTGAGCACATCGGCCAGACCGTCATTGTCGTCCAACTGCCAGTTTCCGCAGCGGCGTTCGGTGACGCCGTCGGTCACGCACAACAGCGTCTCACCGGGCGCGAGGTCGAAGGTGACGGCCCGGAATTCGGCGCCCTCATCGATGCCGAGCAGCATCTGGGGTACGGAGGCCGGTTCCACCTTGCCGTCGGCGTGCAGATGCAGCGGCGGAGGATGGCCTGCAGTGGCGACCGTGCAGTGGGCTCCGGGCACGCCCGGGTCGACCGTCAGCTCCCCGTACAGCAGGCTCAGGAAGCGGGAACCTGTCTGCTCGGCGCCGAGCGCGAATGCCTCGGCGCTCTCTTCCGCCATGGCGGCGTTCAGCCGACCGAGCACCGACTCGACGCCATGGCCCTCGCGCGCCAGCAGCCTCACCAGGTGGCGGGCCAGGCCGGTGACGGACATCGCCTCCGGGTCCTTTCCCTGTACGTCCCCGAGCAGGAAGCACCAGTGGTTCTCACCCCTCGGGAAGATGTCGTAGAAGTCGCCGCCGACGGTCTGCCCCTCGCCGTGCGGCTCGTAGACGATCGCCGTATCGACGCCGACGATCCTGGCCAGCGTCGCCGGCAGCTGCCTGCGCTGGAGCGCGGCGCTGATCCTGCGCTGCCGGGTGTACTGGCGAGCGGTGTACACGGCCTGCGCGACCCTGCGGGCCACGTCCTGGACCATCCGCACCACGGTGTCGGTCATCTGCGGCTGCCCGGCCCGGCCGAGCAGCAGTACACCCTGGTCGGTGTCGCGGGCGATGAGCGGGAAGGCGAACGCCGACCCGCCCGCATGGGCGACGCCGGCACTCTCCGGCCACGGCCAGGGCGTACCCCCGATGCGGACCGCGGACGGCGGCGGAATCCGTTCCAGTTCCTCGCGCAGCGGAGTGATGCGCTGCTCGTCGGCATGCCAGACCCGGGACAGCTGTCGGCCTCTCCCCGGCATGCTCAGCCAGATGCCGCACCAGTCTGCGAGCCGGGGTACGAGCATCTGGGCCGCGAGCGCGGTGACCATGGCCTCGTCGAGCTGGCCTGCCAGGAGTTCGCTGGTCTCGGCGAGGAACGACGGGCCGCCACGATCGCTCCACTCGGCGGCGTACCCCTGGGCATGCGCCGGATGTACTGATGGCCCTGCATCATGGAGCTGTGCGTCGCTGTGGCGCCCGGTGGTACCGGGATCGGTGATACCGGGACCGGAGGCGGCCGAATCTGTCGCAGCAGCCCCTCGCTCCGCGGCCTCCAGCCGGAACCAGACCCTCTTCTCCGCCCGCCGATAGGTCACGCCCCAGGACTCCGAGAGCGCGCTCACCAGCTGGAGGCCGTAGCCGGGCTCGTCACGCCGGGTGTCCGCGCCGCCGCGTACCCCCCTGGAGGGGTGGCGGTCCGCGACCTCCACGACGACACCCAACCGGGTGGCCGGGTTCCGCTCCAGGCGGCAGACCACGTCGATATCGGTGCCGGCGTACATGACGGCGTTGGTGACCAGCTCGCTGACGAGCAGGACGGCGTCGTCGACGAGCTCCTCGGGGACCGTCATCGGAGCAGGGGCCGCGGCCGCACCGGGAGCCGCATCGGCGGCCGACGCGCCGTCCCCGTTCGCGGGCGCTGTCCACCCCTCGAGCGCCGCATACACGAATTCGCGCGCCCGGGCGGCCGCCAGCTGGTTCGCCGGCAGCCCCTTCCTGGACACGGATTCGGTCGCGTGTACGGACAACGGAACCCCTCTTCCCCCGTGTGCATCAAATACGCCCAGAAAGCAGTATTTTCGTGCGCTTTATACTATGACATGCGTGACCAGTGAACCTCTGGTGTGCACCGATGGATCTTGGGCGGAGGGTGTTTCATGACACTGGACCCGACCCGACCCGTCACGGAGCCAGACGGGCAGTGGGTTCGTACGAGCGATCTGCGCCCTTTGCTCGGCGCGATGAAGGCCCTGTGCGACGGTGATTTCACAGCGCGGGTGGAGGACCCGGAGAAACAGGGCGCCGTCGTGCCGGACGGGGTCCTGGCGGAAATGGCCGGGGTGTTCCAACAGATCGTCGCGCGGAACGCACATCTCGCCTCGGAGCTCCAGCGGGTGCGCCACGAGATCATCCGACAGGGACGGCTGGACGAGCGGATTTCGGCGAGTCCCGGCACGGGTACCTGGACGACGAACATCGAGGCCGCCAATACGGTGCTCGAAGCGCTGGTGGTACCCGTCGCGAAGGCCACCCGGGTGCTCGACGCCGTCGCGGACGGCGATCTGACCCAGCACGTCGATCTGCACGACGGAAGCCGCCAGCTCCGCGGTGACCTGCGGCGCCTGGGCATCGGCGTGAACCGCATGGTGGACCAGCTATCGCTCTTCACCGGTGAGGTGACCCGGGTCGCCCGCGAGGTCGGCACCGAGGGGCGCCTCGGCGGCCGGGCGAAGGCACAGGGACTGTCGGGCGACTGGCTCCATGTGACCGAAGCTGTCAATACGATGGCGTCCCGGCTGACGGCGCAGGTGCGGGACATCGCGGTCGTGACGACGGCGGTGGCACGCGGCGACCTGACACAGCAGGTGACGGTCGAAGCCACCGGCGAGCTGCTGGAGCTGAAGCTCACGGTCAACACCATGGTCGACCAGCTGCGGGCGTTCGCCGACGAGGTCACCCGCGTCGCCCGCGAGGTCGGCACCGAGGGCCAGCTCGGCGGTCGCGCCCAGGTCAGGGGCGTGTCCGGGGTCTGGAAGGACCTCACCGACAACGTCAACTTCATGGCGTCGAACCTGACGTCCCAGGTCCGCAACATCGCCCAGGTGACCACCGCCGTCGCCAACGGCGACCTCAGTCAGAAGATCACTGTGGACGCGCGGGGCGAGATCCTGCAGCTGAAGTCGACGATCAACACCATGGTCGACCAGCTCTCCGCCTTCGCCGACGAGGTCACACGCGTCGCCCGCGAGGTCGGCACCGAGGGCCAGCTCGGCGGCCGCGCCCACGTCAGGGGCGTGTCCGGGGTCTGGAAGGACCTCACCGACAACGTCAACTTCATGGCCGACAACCTCACCTCCCAGGTCCGCAACATCGCCCAGGTCGCCACCGCCGTCGCGGAGGGCGACCTCGGTAAGACCATCACCGTGGAGGCCAAGGGAGAGATCCTGGAGCTCAAGTCGACGATCAACACCATGGTCGACCAGCTCTCCGCCTTCGCCGACGAGGTCACACGCGTCGCCCGCGAGGTCGGCACCGAGGGCAACCTCGGCGGTCAGGCACAGGTCAGGGGCGCTTCCGGGGTCTGGAAGGACCTCACCGACAACGTCAACCGCATGGCGCTCAACCTCACCTCCCAGGTCCGCAACATCGCCCAGGTGACCACCGCCGTCGCCAACGGTGACCTGTCGAAGAAGATCGATGTCGACGCGCGCGGCGAGATCCTGGAGCTGAAGGACACCGTCAACACGATGGTCCAGCAGCTGAGGGCTTTCGCCGACGAGGTGACCAGGGTGGCCCGCGAGGTCGGCACCGACGGGCGACTGGGCGGCCAGGCCCAGGTCCACGGTGTCTCGGGCGTATGGAAGAACCTCACCGACAACGTCAACTTCATGGCCGACAACCTCACCTCCCAGGTCCGCAACATCGCCCAGGTCGCCACCGCCGTCGCGGAGGGCGACCTGTCGAAGAAGATCGACGTGGACGCGCGCGGCGAGATCCTGGAACTCAAGTCCACGATCAACACCATGGTCGACACGCTCTCCTCGTTCGCCTCCGAGGTGACACGAGTGGCCCGCGAGGTGGGCAGCGAGGGGCAGCTGGGCGGCCAGGCCCGGGTGGAGGGTGTCTTCGGCACGTGGAAGCGGCTGACCACCAGCGTCAATGAGCTGGCACTGAACCTGACCACCCAGGTGCGCGCGATCGCCGAGGTCGCCAGCGCCGTCACGCAGGGCGACATGTCCGGCTCCATCTCGGTGGAGGCCCAGGGCGAGGTCGCCGCCCTGAAGAACAACATCAACCTCATGGTGGCGAATCTCCGTGAGACCACCCGGGCCAAGGACTGGCTGGAGTCCAACCTGACCCGTATCGCGGGACTCATGCAGGGCCACCGCGACCTGGTCGAGGTCGCCGACCTGATCCTGCGCGAGCTGACCCCTCTGGTGAACGCCCAGTACGGAGCGTTCTTCCTGGCAGAAGCGGGCGCGGAGCCCGGCGAGGACCTCGAGCTCCTGGCCGGCTACGGCACCGGCCAGCCCGAAGGCCGCCGCCGGCGTACCCGGCTCAGCCTCGACACCCCTGGCTGGGGTCTGATCACCCAGGCCGCCACGGAGAAACGGCGAATTCTCATCGAGGCGGTCCCCACCGAATACATCACCATCAGTTCGGGCCTCGGCGCCGCGCCCCCGGCCAGCGTCGTCATCCTGCCGATCCTCTTCGAGGACCGGGTGCTCGGAGTCATCGAACTGGCCTCGTTCAGCAGCTTCAGCGAGGTCCACCTCGCCTTCGTCGACCAGTTCGTGAACACCATCGGTGTCTCCATCAACACCATCATCGCCAACTCCCGTACCGAGTCCCTCCTCTCGGAATCCCAGCGCCTCACCGCCGAACTGCGCAAGCGCTCCGACGAGTTGCAGCTCACCAACGCCGAGCTGGAGGAGAAGGCGGCGCTGCTGGCCACGTCCTCCCAGTACAAGTCGGAATTCCTGGCGAACATGTCGCACGAATTGCGCACCCCGCTCAATTCGCTCCTCGTGCTGTCGCGGCTCCTCGCCGACAACCCCGACGACCACCTCTCCCCGCAGGAGGTGGAGTTTGCCGTCACCATCCACCGCGCGGGCTCCGACCTGCTGCAACTGATCAACGACATCCTCGACCTGTCGAAGATCGAAGCAGGCCGGATGGATGTGCATCCCAAGAAGCTGCCGCTGATCAAACTGCTCGACTACGTACGGGCGACGTTCCAGCCGCTCGCTCTGGACC
Source organism: Streptomyces sp. NBC_00154 (assembly GCF_026342835.1). Lineage (GTDB taxonomy): Bacteria > Actinomycetota > Actinomycetes > Streptomycetales > Streptomycetaceae > Streptomyces. The sequence goes on along the minus strand of NZ_JAPEMI010000002.1, from coordinate 546,766 downwards.
GCGGCCTGTCGTTCGACATCAGTGTCGGCGAGAACGTACCGCTCGAACTCTTCTCGGACGAGCAGCGGCTCCAGCAGATCCTCCGCAACCTCCTCTCCAACGCAATGAAGTTCACCTCGTCCGGCGGAGTGCAACTGATCGTCGAACGCTCGACGGTCTCGGACTTCGAGGAGGAGACGCTGCGCAACGCCGACGCCGTCATCGCTCTGACCGTCAAGGACACCGGAATCGGTATCGCGCCGGAGAAGCTCGACCAGATCTTCGAGGCCTTCCAGCAGTCCGACGGCACCACCAACCGCAAATACGGTGGCACCGGGCTCGGCCTCTCCATCAGCCGGGACATGGCGGGCCTGCTCGGCGGCCGGATCATCGCCGAGAGCGAACAGGGCGTCGGCTCCGCCTTCACCCTCTACGTCCCCGTGCATTACGCGGGTCCGCCCTCCGGCGCCCTCCCCGCGGTGGAAGCGCGCCCCGTGAGCAGCACCACCCGAGCCATCGCGGAACTCACCGCACTCACCGGCCGACCCGCGGCCGAGCCCGGACCCGCGTCGCAGGTCAGTGTGTTCAGGCCCCAGGAGTCCGTGCCCCGCACCGGACCCCGGCCCGACGGCAGCGACGACGGTGTCAGCTGGCCGGAGACGACTCGACTCAGGGACTGGCTGAGTGGCCGCCTCGCCGGGGTGCTGACCGACCGTCGCATCCTTATCGTCGACGACGACATCCGGAACGTCTTCGCACTGACGCATGTGCTGGGGCGCGTCGGCATCAGTGTCAAGTACGCGGAGAACGGCCGCGAGGGCCTGGAGGTCCTTGATCAGACACCTGACGTATCACTGGTGCTGATGGACATCATGATGCCCGAAATGGATGGATACGAGATGATTGCGGCGATCCGTCGCACACCTCGTTTCGCGGACCTGCCGATCATCGCGCTCACCGCGAAGGCCATGCCCGGTGACCGCGAGAAGGCCATCGAGAGCGGCGCGGACGACTACGTCCCCAAGCCGGTGGACGTCGACCGCCTGCTGTCGGTGATCTGCCGGCTCCTCGACCCGCAGTGCACTCTGCCGGAGCCGCGGCCGGATCCCTCCGACAACGTCCGCGCCACGGACCGCGACGACGGCGACACCCTCAGGAACAGGGACGATGACGACGGAGCAACAGGACGGCCATCATGACGGCGACACAGCCAGCAGCATCGGAGACCGCCAGCATCCTCATCGTCGACGACATGGAGGAGAACCTGGTCGCCCTCGAAGCCGTACTCGGCTCACTGGGCCACGTGGTCCGCGCGCACTCGGGTGAGGAAGCCCTCAAGGCGATGTTGCGCCAGCAGTTCGCGGTCGTGCTCATCGACGTGCTGATGCCGGGCATGAACGGCTTCGAGACCGCCGCCAACATCAAGGGTCTCGACCAGACGAAGGACGTCCCGATCATCCTGCTGACCGGAGCCGCAGTCGATCCGAACTACGCCTACCGCGGCTACACAGTCGGCGCCGCCGATTTTCTGATCAAGCCCTTCGACCCCTGGCTGCTGCGGACCAAGGTCAATGTCTTCCTGGATCTGTTCCGTAAGAACCGCCAACTCGTGGACCAATCCGAACAGTTGAAGCGCCTCCTGACGGCGGACGGCGGCCGCCCAACGGTTACGCCGTCCACCCCTCCCCCGACTTGCGTATCCACCGAGCCGTCGTACGGTACGGACGGCAAGGAAACTACGGACTCCGCGGAACGCCCTGCACACCCGGACGACGCCGACCGGCTCTCCGAGGTCGTCGGCCAGCTCGCCCAGGCGGAACTCCTGCTACGAGATGCCAACGGTCCGGGCGGGGCGGACCTCGCCGACCGCATCGTCGAACTGGAACAGGCGGTGGGACGGCTGATGGCGAAACGTGAGACGTAGGACCGCACTCGGATCGTCACGATCCGCCGATCACGCCACCGGTCCCGAGGCCGCCGTCTCCCTGGTCTGCTACATGCCGGGACGGTCCGGCCCTCGTCCCCTTCGGATGCCGGTCGCCGACCGTGCGCGGGTGGCCTTCAGCTGTGTGGATCTCCGCGCCGGCTGCAGAGCCTGATGGACCGACCAGACGACGGATACGAGCGGCACTGTCACGATCGCTCCCAGCACCCCGGCCGCGATCGCGCCGGCGATCACGGAGAGAGCGATCACGACTGGATGCAGGCGGACGGCCCAGCTCATCACGATCGGGTGCAGGAGGTGCCCCTCGATCTGGCCGATGACGACGATCAGCGCGACGACGGCGGCCGCTACGATCGGGCCCTTCGACGCCAGAGCCACAACGGCAGCAATTGCAAGGGCGATGGGTGAGCCGATCAGGGGTACGAAGGCCGCGAAGAACTCCAGCAGCGCCAGCGGAAGCGCCAACGGCACCCCCAGTACGAACAGGGCGAGTCCGACGAGTACGGCGTTGGTGGCAGCCACCACGATGATGCCGTGGGTGTACCCCGTGAACGTCCGCCACGCCGCTCGGCCCGCGATCTCCACCCGCTCCCGCGCCGTCGCCGGGAGCTGCTCGCACAGCCAGTCCCATTGCCGGTCGCCCGAGTGGATGAAGAAGACCGAGCAGAACAGCGCGAGAACGAACACGGTCATCACCTCCACCAGTCGACCCACGCCACTGAGCGCCGAGCTGATCACGGTGGACCGATGACTGGACAGATATTGCCCGATCCGGGCCTGCAAGTCCTTCAGTGCCCCGGGGTTCAGACGGAACGGTGGCTCCTCCAGCCAGCGCTCGATCCTGGCGAGGCCGTCGCTGAACTGCCGCTCCAGCCCGGCCGTTTCTCCGGCGACCGCCTCACCGACGAGGGACAGCACACCCAGGACCAGGACGAAACTGCCGAGGAGCGCCACTGCCACCGCGAGCGGCCGCGGCACCGCACGAGCCAGGAAGTCCGTCAGCGGGCGCAGCACCGCGGTGACGACCAGGCCGAGGAAGACTGCTACCGCGACCTCGTGGAACCGTCCCAGCGCCGAAAAACCGGCGTAGACGACAGCTCCCACGACGAGGATCCGCCAGGCGTGGGCAGCGGCCGTCCGCAGCGCAGGCGACACACGCGACTCCTGCGTCGGGTCGGTCGGCCCATGCTGCGCGCCCGGGCCCCGGGAAGCACGGCCGTCGACGCCACGCAGCGCCTGGCGCGACGCCGCACGAGTCCGGTGCCTGCGTCTCTCAGGCCGGAAGCCGGGGTCCGGATTGTCGGGCTGCAGATGCGATCGCCTGGGCATTCCTTGCTGGTACCAGTCGCCGACGCATCATCCCAGCTCCCGCGGCTGCATACACGCGAAGTCACCCAGCAGGCGCAGTCACCGGTCGCGCCGGCAGCTCAGTCGTCCAAGGCGGCCCGCGCCAGGTCACGGAGCTCGTCATCGGGTCCGGCAGCCGCGTCGTCGGGCCGTAGCCGGATGGTCGCCGCGCACTTCCTTGTCCATCACTCCGTCATGGTCACCCTGTTCGCGCATGAGTCGGGGAGCCGGTTGATCAGGCCTGAGCGCCTGCCTTCGCTCGGGCGAGGTTGACGCCACTGGCGATGATCCCGATGTGGCTGAATGCCTGAGGAAAGTTGCCCATGAACTCTCCTGTGGACGGGTCGATCTGCTCCGACAGCAGTCCCAGTGGGCTCGCCCGGGCACACAGCGAGGCATACAGTTCGTCGGCCTCTTCGATCCGGCCCTGGCCGATCAGGTTGTCGACCAGCCAGAAACTGCACAGCACGAAGGCACCCTCGTCGCCGGCCAGACCATCGGGTGACTCCTTGTGCAGGTAGCGATAGAGCAGCCCGTTGCCGGCCGACAGGCGCTCGGCGACAGCCTTGGTGGTCGCCACCATCCGCGGGTGATCAGCCGACACAACCTGGCGCAGCGGAAGGGCGAGCAGGCTCGCGTCCACGATGCCGCCGCCGTCCAGGTGTGTGCTCAGGGTCTGTGCGTCCTCGTCCCAGGACCGCTCCAGGATGATCCGGCGCAGCTGGTCGGCCGAGGCTCGCCACTCGGCGATCCGCCCGGGCAGGTGAAGCCGCTCGCCGATAGCCGCCGCCCGGTCCAGGGCCACCTGGCACATCCCGGCCGAGTACGTGAACACCCGGCCCTCGCTGCGCACTTCCCAGATTCCCTGATCCGGCTGGCGCCAGGCCTGCCCCGCCGCTTCGGCCAGCTCGGCCAGGCTTGTCCACAGCGCGGGCTGGATCTCACCGCCGGAAAGCAGCCACTGGTCGGCACAGTCAAGGATCTCGCCGTAGACGTCGTGCTGGCGCTGGTCGGCCGCGCCGTTGCCCCATCGCACCGGGGCAGAGCACCGATAGCCTTCCAGTTCGCTGTCCTCGACCTCGTCCGGCACCGGACTGCCGTTGAGGCCGTACATGATCCGGGGCCGTCGGCTGTACTCGAAGGCATCGAGAACCCAGCCGAGGAAGGCGTCGGCCTCGCCACGGAAGCCGATGCGGCGCAGGGCGAACACGGCGAAGGCGGCATCGCGGATCCAGGCATAGCGGTAGTCCCAGTTGCGGATCCCGCCGATCGGCGCAGGCAAGGAGGATGTAGGTGCCGCGACCAGCGAGCCATTGGCCCAGTCGTCGCACATTTTCAGCGTGATCGCGGCGCGCCTGACCAAGGACTCCTCGGGACCGCCGTACTCCATCTGCTTCATCCAGCGGCGCCACGCGTCAGCGGTTCCCTGCAGCATCGCGTCGGTGTCGAACCGGTGGTGGCGATGGAAGCGGCCCCAGGACAGCACGAGATCCAGGCGATCACCTTGCTGCAGGTCATGTGTGGTGTGCAGGCCACCCAGGGGACGGTTCGACCGCAGGTGGAGTCGCAGGTCCGGTCGCCGGGACGATCGCACTTCCAGTCCGCTGAACAATGCCCGCGCCTGCCCACCGCCGCGGGGCTCGAGGTCCGCTCGTAGGCGGACGTGGCCGGCCAGCACCACCGCCGAACGCACAAGTTCGGCCCGATCGGCCGGTGCGTCATCGGTGAGATCAGCGCCGGAGCGCAGGGCCAGCGCATCGGTGACGCGAACCAAGCCGGTGGGACTGCGCAATTCGGTTGTCAGTACGCCGGTATCGGGTTCATAGCGCTGTCGCGCCTCCACCAGGTCTTCCGGTGCCAAGGTGAAATGCCCGCCTCGTGCTTGATCCAGCAAACTGCAGAACAGGGGTTCGGCATCGAATCGGGGAAGGCACATCCACGAGATGGAGCCGTCCAGGCCTACCAGCGCGGCCGTCGCGCCGTCCCCGATGAGGCCGAGGTCCTCCAGCGGCAGGTGACCCTCCCGTCTGCGGACCGGCCGGAACGGTGGATCGGGATCGTGCATGCCGCCTCGCTTCCGCCGCGCCGAAATGACCGGGCGATCCGATGTGCACACCCAGAAGGTGATCACCACTTTCCCGACGCACGGTGGTCTCGACTGCGGTTCGGAACGTCGTGTCCGCTCAGAGTGTCTCGATGGCGGTGTCGTCGTCCTGTCCCGGTGTCGGCTCAAGTGTCCGCTCGGCAATGTCCTCCGCCGGTGAACGCGTCCGCACCGTGTCGCATCGTGCTCCCACGCTCTCAGGGAGCGAGTCGGAGCGCGACCCAGCCGCTCCGGCAGTGATGCTTTCCAGTGAAAACCGATCCGGGGACTACAGGCGGAGAACGACCAGGGCGATGTCATCGCGGGCGCCAGCGCTGACGCCGAGGCGGGCGAGCACGGCGTCGGCGAGGCGTTGGGGGCTGAGGCGGGCGAAGCGGGCGAGTGCGTCGGTGAGGCGGTGCAGACCGGCGTCGATGTCCTCGCCGCGGCGTTCGACGAGGCCGTCGGTGTAGAGCACGAGGGTGTCGCCGGGCGTGTAGGACAGCTCTGCCTGGGGGCGGGGGACGTGTTTGGGGCGGGCTCCCAGCGGCGGGTCGGTGGCCTGGTCGAGCAGATCGAAGGTGCCGTCGTGGTGGACCAGGACCGGCGGGAGGTGGCCGGCGCTGCTGTAGGTGATGCGGTGGCTGCGCGGGGCGATGGCGACTTGGACCGCGGTGGTGGCCAGCGCACCTTCGACCGAGCGCGAGTACAGGCCCAGAACCTCCAGTGCCTTGGCGGGTCCCTGGCGGGCTCGGACGGCGGCGGACAGCGCGCTGCGAAGCATTCCCATGACGGCGGCGGCCTCCAGGCCGTGGCCGACAACGTCACCGACGGCTACGGCGCAGCCGTCGTCGGGCAGGTCGACCAGGTCGTACCAGTCGCCGCACACGTTCAGAGATCCGGCGGCGGGCAGGTAACGCACCGCGACATCCCGATGCCGGGCCAGGTCGGGCGAGTAGAGCATGGCCTCCTGCAAGGTGACGGCGACCTGGCGTTCACGGGCGTGTGCTTGGCGCAGTTCCTCGTTCAGCCCCTGGAGCTCACGCGCCCGTGCGTACAGTTCGGATTCCATCACCTCCCATTTGCTGAGCGCCCCATCTCCTCGCGGGCGGGAGGGATGGGACAGCACGAACGCGGTCACGTCCTCCACCCGATGGATGATCCACGCCACCTGTCCGTCCGGCCCGAGCACGGGGGTGTTGATCGGGGACCACCACCGCTCCTCGAACACGCCGGGCCTGTCCGCAACCGGGATGTCGTACTTCTGCACCGCCATCGTGTCCGGCTCCTTGGAGCGCAGGGCCCGGCGCAGGGAGGCGCCCAGGTTCTGCACCCCGTCGGCGCCCGGATCTGCAGGGTTGTCGGGGAAGGCGTCGAAGATGTACTGCCCGACCAGATCCTCCCGGGTGCGGCCGGTCGCTGTCAGATACGCCCGGTTGACGTCGATGATCACCAGGTCGGGACCGAGCACCAGGTAGGGGCTGGGTGTGGCGGCGAACAGCGCCTGGTAGTCGATCCGTGGTGTGGTCACATGCTCTCCCGTTCCGTCTCGTGGCCGCCACGGCCGAACGTCGTCTCAACTATGGGTCCTGCGCTCCCCCGCCCCCGTCCTCGCTGCGCCACAGGAGTGTCGGGAACGCGATCTGCGCCGCCGCCCCGCCACGGAGCGCCAGGCCACAGGTTCGTCTACAGTTCTGTAGACGAAAGTCATGCCGCCGGGCCGCGGGCCCCGACAGAAGGACTCGACTGCCGTGACCGACCTTGTGCAACGCCGCGTCCTGGTCGTCGAGGACGACCACGGGCTGCGCGACGTGCTCGCCCGCGGACTGCGCGAGGAGAACTTCGCCGTCGTGACCGCCGCCAGTGGGGCCGGCGCCCTGCGCGCCCTCGACGACCGGGTGGATGCCGTCGTCCTCGACATCGGACTGCCCGACTCGGACGGCCGGGACGTGTGCCAGGCCATGCGTTCGACGGGGCTGCAGGCCCCGGTGGTCTTCCTCACCGCGCACGACACGCTCACCGACCGGCTCTCGGGCTTCTCCGCGGGCGGCGACGACTACCTCGCGAAACCCTTCCACCTTGCCGAACTCGCCGCCCGGATCCGCGCGGCGCTGCGCCGCGCCGGGCCGGACCCCGTGGTCGAGCTGGCAGAGCTCCGGCTCGACCCCGTACGCCACCTCCTGGAGGTGCACGGCAAGCCGGTGGCACTCACCCCCACCGAGTTCCGCCTGTTGGCCGCGCTGATGGCGGCGCCCGGTACCACCGTACGCAGACGGGAACTCCTGCGCGCGGCCTGGCCGGACGGGGCTCAGGTCAGCGACAACACGCTCGACCAGTACCTGACCCGGCTGCGCCGGAAGCTGCGCGAGGCGGACAGCCCACAGGCGATCAGTACGGTGCGCGGCGTCGGGTACCGCCTGATATGAGGCGGCTCCGCGCCATCGGACGGCTCCGCACCGCGCTGCCCCACACTCTGCGGGGCCGCCTCGCCCTGCTCGCCCTGGCCTCCGCCACGGCCTGGGTCGCCGCGCTCACCATCGGGTTCGACATCGTCCTCGCCGGACGGCTGAGCAGCCAGGCCGCCGACGTGCTGCAGACCCGAGCCGCGGCGGTGGCCGCCACCGTCGAGGCACGTCCGGACGGCGGGATCGTCGTCCACGAACCGCCAGACGACCGCGCCCTGGATGTCGGCACGTGGATCTACCGCGGAAGCACGGCCATCGAAAGGCCGAGCGCGCCCCCCGCCCTCCAGCGGCAGGCCGACCGGCTCACCGGCCGGGGCAGCGCATACCAGGAGTCCGGCGGGAGGAACGCCTCCCGGCTCTACGCCCTGCCGGTGCGCGTCGGCAACCGCCAGACGGGCACCGTTGTCGTAGCCGTCTCCCTCGACCCGTACCGCAGCACCGCCCGCGCCGCCCTCGCCGGTTCGGCGGTCCTCGGGCTGCTGCTCCTGGTCGGGGTGTACCTGCTCACCCGTACCGTCGTCGGCCGGGCCCTGCGCCCGGTCGCCGAGATGAGCACCCGGGCGGCCCGCTGGAGCGAACTCGGCGCCGCCGAACGCTTCGGCACCGGCCGCCGCCCGGACGAGCTCGCCTCGCTCGCCACCAACCTCGACGAACTCCTGGACCGGCTGGCCGCCGTACTGCGCCACGAACAACTCCAGACCGCCGAGCTCTCGCACGAGCTGCGCACCCCGCTGGCCCGCATCGTCGCCGAGACCGACTGGCTCACCGCCCGGCCACGGGACGCGGCCGGACAGCACGCCTCCCACCAGGCGATCACTGCCGCCGCCGGCACGATGCGGCACATCTGCGACACCCTGCTCTCCGAGGCCCGCGCCCGCACCGGGCAGCCCCCCGGTCGCTGCCGACTGCCCGCAATGGCCGATCATCTGGCCGAGCAGTACGCGCGTCAGCACCCTGACGCCCCGCCGCTGTCCGTACGGGGCGGCGCAGGCGTCACCGCAGGTGTCTCCCCCGCGCTCGTGGAACGCATGCTCACGCCGCTGCTCGACAACGCCCGCCGCTATGCCGCCACGGGCGTCACCCTGACGTTCGCGCCGACCCCGGCCGGTGTGGAGCTCGCCGTGAGCGACGACGGCCCGGGTGTGCCCGCAGAGACCGGCCCGGCCGTCTTCGAGCCGGGCCGCCGGGCGGATCCGGACGACGGTCATGACGGGGCCGGTCTCGGTCTGGCGCTGGCCCGGCGGCTCGCCCGCGCGTCCGGCGGCGACATCGAGTGGGACCCGGCCGCCACCGGCGCGCGGTTCGTGGTCAGCCTTCCGGCAGGCTGACAGAAGTGTCGGCCGCGTCCCGCCGGGTCACCGTCAGATAGCTGACCAGGGCCAGGATCAGGACGAGGAAGATCGCGCTGGTGCCGACCGTACCGAGGCCGAGGCCGCCGTCACCGCGTGCCTGGGAGAGATAGTCGCCGAGCGAGGCGCCCAGTGGGCGGGTGAGGATGTACGCGATCCAGAACGCCGGAACGGCGGCGAGGCCGAACCCGTAGTGGGCTGCGGCCACGGCGGCGATGAGCACCGCGAACACCACCGCGGACACCCAGTAGCCCAGGTCCATCCGCTCGGCCGTGAGGTCGCCCGCCGAGGTGCCGAGAGCGAACGTGAAGAGGATCGCCGCCCAGTAGAACGCCTCGCGGCGGACCGTGTGAATGGAGTGGATGGAGAGCGTCCGCTCGCTCCCGTACCAGGCGGCGAACACCGCGACGAGCAATACGGCGAAGACGACTGTCGTCGTCTCCAGCGCCACCCCGAAGTTGTCCGTGAGGTTGTCGCTCACGAGCGTGCCGACCACGCTGATCAGCACTACGGCAAGCCAGTAGAGCCCGGGCACGTACTTCTTGGCCCGGAACTGGAACCACAGCGTTCCGATCAGCAGCACGGCCATGAACAGCGAGGTGTTCGTCAGACCCAGACCGAGGTTTTCGCTGAGGAGATCTGCCGCGGTCTCGCCCACCGTCGTGCACAGCACTTTGATCACCCAGAAGTACACCGTGACTTCGGGGACCTTGTTCAACATCTGCCGCGCCCCGGCGTGTGCCGGATACGCAGCTGTTTCATTCGTCATGACCGGTGAGGCTGGCACGGCGAACCTGAACACATCCTGACTGCTTCTCCACTCCGCCGGCAGATGATGCGCGGACTCACCGAGATCCTCTTCGCACAAGCGATACATGCAGCAGCAGTCGATCGCTCGTGGCGTTACGCTCATTTTGTATGCATTCATTCCGACTGTGGAGGCAGCCATGCGCCCTACCGACGAGTACCCCACTCCGTCGCAGGCCGAGGGCGAGAGGTTGGAAGAGGATTTGAATCCGGCCGAGGAACGGCATCCCGCCACGACGCGCACCCAGCCCTCCCAGGCCGAGGGCGAGCGCCGAGCGGAGGATGACGAAAGCTGAAGTGGAGGTGGCTCCGGCTCCGACCGGAGTCGGAGCCACAAGGCCGCGGCGTCAGGTCCACGCGTCCGACCTCCACGAGCGTGGCGGTCGACGGCGCGGGCGCGGTGACGGACGTCCCTTGAGTTACCGATCACCTGGTCGGCGGGCAGCCGCTGCGTAGCGCGATTTCGTACCGACTTCGCGCCCGAAATATACAGTTGATCCATGAATGCTCGGTTGGCCCTGCTTGACAGTGTGGAACAGGGCGTCACGGAGGGCGAGGTGCTGCGGCTCGCGCTTCAGCACGCCGTCGCCGAGCTGGACGGCCTGGGCGGGACGGTGCACCTGCGTGGTCCCATGTCGGCGCTGCGTCTGGTGTCAGTGGCTGGACTGCCCCCGGCCCTCGTCCGGCCGTGGGAGATCATCGACCAGGAGGACACCGCGGCCCCGGCCCGCGCCGTGCGCCAGGGCATCGGTGTGTGGGCGCTCCACGACCCCTGGGCCACCGCCCCGCCCGCGTCGGCCACCGACTGGCCCGGTACAGGCCTGGCGGCCGTACCGGTGTTCGGCGCGGAGCGCCCGGTCGGCGCGCTCACCGTGGTGACAGGCGCCTCGGGAGAGCCCACGAGGAAGCATTGGGATTTCCTCACAGCGGTGGCCTCCTGGGCGAAGGAGCGGATGATCCAGGCCCCGCCCCCCGTTCGCCCTGCCCCGGAGGAGCCGAGCGGCAACTTCCTGCGGCAGGCGCTCAAGGCCGTCCAGGTAGGTACCTGGGACTGGAACATCCGCACCGGCGCACTGTCCTGGGACGATGCGGCCATGGCCATCTACGGCACCGAGCCTGCCGACTTCACGCCCCACGTCGAGAGCTGGATGAAGGTGGTCCACCCAGACGACGTGCCGTGGGCGCTCGCCGCCGTCGAGAAGGCCATTCGCAACCACGGCGTATTCCAGGCCGAATACCGAGTACGACGCCCCGACGGCAGTTACGGCTGGACCCAGGCGCGCGCAAGGGTGGTGCTCGACGACGCGGGCGAGCCCTACCGGATGATCGGGACGGCGTGGGACAGCAACGAGTCCCGGTCCGCCCGTGACGCGCTCAGCCACGCCTTGCGCCATATGAGCGACGGCTTCCTGTCGGCGGACGACGACTGGCGGATCACCTTCGTCAACCTGGAGGCGGAAAGCATGCTGGGCTCCTCCGAGGAGGAGCTGTTCGGCCGCGTGCTGTGGGAACTGCCCGCCGTGCAGCAGGTCGCCGACATGGAGGCCCGGTGCCGCCGGGCCGCCGCCACGGCCACGCCCGCAGGCTTCGACATCCAGATTCCGGATACAGGACGCTGCTACCACCTGCGGCTCGTCCCGGTGCCCGACGGGGTCACGCTGTACTTCACCGACGTCACCGAGATGCGCAGGCACGAGGCCGAGCGGATCGCCGCCGAAAGGGCCTCCGCCGAGCGCGCCTCCCGGATCACCGAGCTGACCGCAGCACTCGCCACGGCGACGACCTCACGGGACGTGGTGGACGCGGTGGCCCAGCGGGTGCTGCCGCCGTTCCGCGCCACCGGGCTGCTCGTGCAGGCCGTCGAGGGAAACCGGGTCCGCAACGTCGGAGCCGTCGGCTACCCCAGCGCATTCCTCGAAAGCGTCGACGGCCGTTCGCGAATCGCGAAAGACCCCGTCTGGGACGCGATCTCCACCCAGCGGCCGCTGTTCCTCTCCTCGGCCCAGGAGTACGCGGCGCGCTATCCCACTATGGCCGACCATCCGCGGGACGTCGGCAAGCAGTCCTGGGCGTTCCTGCCGCTGACCGCCTCCGGGCACACCTTCGGTGTCTGTGTGATCGTGTTCGACCAGCCGCGCCGCTTGGCCGACGAAGAGCGCACCCTGCTGACCGCCATCAGCGCCCTGGTCGCGCACGCCCTGGAACGCGCGCGGCTCTACGACGCCGAGCACACCCGGTCCAGGGAGCTGCAGCGCGCGCTGCTCCCCCGGACACTGCCCGACCTGCCGTCGTGCACCACCGCCGCCCGCTACCTGCCCGCCGGACACGGTATGGACGTCGGCGGCGACTGGTACGACGTCATCCCGCTCTCCGCCGGACGGGTCGCGCTCGTCATCGGCGACGTCATGGGCCACGGCCTCTCCGAGGCCGCCATGATGGGACGGCTGCGCACGGCCGTTCACACCCTGGCCGACCTCGAACTGCCTCCCGACGAGATCATGAGCCACCTCAACGACATCGTCAGCGGCCTCGGGGAGGACTCGTACGCCACGTGCCTGTACGCCCTGTACGACTCCACCACCCGGACGTGCTCCATCACCCGCGCCGGCCACCCACCACCGGCGGTGGTCCACCCCGACGGCACCGTCCACTTCCCGCATCCGGTCCCGGATCCGCCTCTGGGGGTGGCTGAGCCGCCGTTCGAGACGATGGAGCTGACGCTGCCCCCGGGAAGCCTCCTCGTGCTGTACACCGACGGTCTCATCGAATCGTCCGAGCGCGAGATCGACCAGGGCATGACCGAGCTGGCGCAGCTCCTGCGCACCGAGGAGAGCGAAGACCTGGACCAGCTCTGCGAAACCCTTATCGCCGGCCTGCTCCCCGCCGGACAGCACACCAGCGACGACGCCGCCCTCCTGGTCGCCCGTGTGCACGCGCTCAGCTCCGACCGGATGGCCTCCTGGCCACTCCCGGAGGAGCCCCAGGCAGCGGGACTGGCCCGCAGGCACGTCCGGGAGCAGCTGGCCACGTGGGGGCTGGACGACATGGCGACGACCACGGAGCTGCTCGTCAGCGAGCTGGTCGGGAACGTCGTACGACATGGGAGGGGACCGCTGCGACTGCGGCTGCTACTCGACGCCGACCTGGTCTGCGAGGTCTCCGACGGCAGTCTCACCATGCCCAGGGTGCGCCACGCGGCCGAGACGGACGAGGGTGGCCGGGGACTGCAGCTCGTCGCCGCGCTCTCCCAGCGGTGGGGCACTCGCTACACCGCTGCCGGCAAGTGCATCTGGACCGCGCAGGCGATGCACGGATCCGACATCCCGGCTCCGCTCCTGCCGGAAGCCGGCACGCACGCCACCACGCCTCCCGAATGACCGCCTGACGCCGAGCACGCCTGATCGGGGTTCAGCCGAGCGCACGGTCGAGGTTGAATGCAGCACTGATGAGGGAAAGGTGGGTGAAGGCCTGCGGGAAGTTGCCGAGTTGTTCTCCCGTCGGTCCGATCTCCTCTGCGTACAGGCCGAGATGGTTGGAGTAGGTGAGCATTTTTTCGAAGGCCAGGCGGGCATCTTCCAGGCGGCCGGCTCGGGTGAGGGCTTCGATGTACCAGAACGAGCAGATCGAAAAAGTGCCCTCCGTGCCCAGGAGGCCGTCCGGGCTGGCTCCCACGTCGTAGCGGTGGACAAGCGAGTCGGTGACCAGGTTCGCACCCAGAGCGTCCAGCGTCGCGAGCCACTTCGGGTCGACAGGTGAGACGAACTTGACCAAGGGCATCATCAGCACCGAGGCATCCAGGACGTCGCCGTCCAGTTGTTGGACGAAGGCGCCGACCTCGGCCGACCAGCCCCGGCTCATGATCTGCCGGTAGATCGCGTCACGGCTCCGCCCCCACCGGACAAGGTCGGCAGGCAGGCCACGCCGGGTCGCCATACGCATGGCCCGCTCGATCGCCACCCAGCACATCAGACGCGAGTACAGGAAGTCCCGTCGTCCCCCGCGGGTCTCCCAGACGCCTTCGTCCGGCTGGTCCCAATGGTCGCAGACCCAGTCCACCACGGCACCGACCTCGTCCCAGCGGTGGCTGCTGATGGGGTGCCCCCACTTGTCGTACAGGTAGATGGAGTCGATGAGCGCTCCGTAGATGTCCAGCTGGAGCTGGGTCGCAGCGCCATTTCCCACCCGCACCGGAGACGACCCCATGTACCCCTCGAAATGCGACAGTTCGCGCTCGGGCAGCTCGCGGCGTCCGTCGATGCCGTACATGATCTGCAGCGGCCCGGTGGCTTCGTCCTCGCACATGATGCAGGAGGACAGGAAGCCCATGAACGCTTCGGCCTCCGATGTGAAGCCCAGCCTGAGCATGGCGTAGATGCAAAAGGCGGCGTCCCTGACCCACGTGTACCGGTAGTCCCAGTTGCGCTCGCATCCGATCTCTTCGGGCAGGCTCGTCGTCGGCGCAGCCACGATCGCGCCGGTCGGCGCGTACACGAGCAGCTTCAGCGTCAGCGCGGAGCGGTGCACCATCTCCCGCCACCGTCCGTGGTAACGGGAGGCGCTCAACCACCGCCGCCAGTAGCGGACCGTGGCCTGGAACTCGTCCTCCGCCTCACGCCTGGCACACCCTCGCGGAGCGACCTCTGCCCCGACCCGGTCGAGGGCGAAGACCGCGGACTCACCTTCCAGCAACTTGAAGTGCGACCAGGCATCCGTGCCGTCGCATTCGAGCGGGACGGTGGCCGTCAGAGCCAAGGACAGGTTCTCGGACTCGAAGTGCGCACTGTCGCCCTGCAGGCGCGCAGTGTGCGGCTCGGTCCCGTAACCGAAGCGGGGAGCCACCCGCGCGGTGAACGGAAGCGAGCCCCGGACGCACAGCAGGCGTCTGATCAGCCGGTGCCGGTGAGCCTCGCCCGATTCGTCACCGATGGGCATGAAGTCCTGGATCTCGCCCACCCCGTCCGCGGCGAAGAATCGCGTGATCAGCACATTGGTGTCGGGAAAATAGAACTGCCGGGTCCGCGCAGGTACATCGGCGGCCAGCTGGAACGATCCGCCCCGGTCCGCGTCCAGGATGGAGCCGAACACGCTGGGCGCGTCGAACTGCGGGCAGCAGTACCAGTCGATCGTGCCGTCGGTGCCCACGAGCGCGACGGTACGAAGGTCGCCAATCAGGCCGTGTTCAGCGATCGGCAGATAGCGTCCGGAGCCCGCTCCCTGCCCGTATCCGGCATTCTCGAACACCATGCCAGGCCTCCCTGCCACCGCGGCGCCACCGCCGTGAAACCGAAAATAACCCTGATAAGAGTCTAAATCGCCACACAGTTGAACTTGGCTCTGCCTCCTCAGCTGCACCATCGCCAGGTGCCGTGCCGTGACCACGACGGCGGGTGATCACCGGCTGTGCATTCATGCGACAGGCGGCGTGGGCAGGCGCAGGTGGGCCAGATCGTCGGGCGGTGGGCTGTCGGGCCGGTGGAAAAGCGGGGTCTGGTCGATGGCGGCCGCCGGGGCGTCGGCCAGCTGGAAGCGCTCGCGCAGCCGGTGGTAGAACTCCAGCGGTGCCAGACGGGCCAGGCGCAGCCGGTACGGTGCCCGGTAGACCGCGACCCAGTCCCCGGGGTCCAGCACTCCGCGCGTCTGCCCGTCGATGCTCACGGCCACCCGGCCGGAATGCGGCAGCACACGTACCGCGACCGCCTCGTCGGCGGCGGCTATCACCGTACGGCCGAAGGCCATGTGCGGAGCGACCGGGGTGAAAACGATGGCGTCGGCGGCAGGGTCCAGTACCGGCCCTCCCGCGGCAAAGTTGTAGGCGGTCGAGCCGGTGGGGGTTGCCATGATCACCGCGTCGGCCGAGTAGGAGGCGAGCAGCTGCCCGGCCAGGTACACGGCCACGCTCGCCTGCCGGTCCCGGGCGAGCTTTTCCAGGACCACGTCGTTCACGGCGGTGACGTCCAGGGCGACACCCCAGCCGACCGTCTGCGGCCCAGCGGGGCGCAGCGTCGGCGCAGGCAGCGCGGGGCCGCGCCCGTAGCACAGCACCGTGTCCAGGCCGACGGGCGTCTGAAGCGGGCGCGACGCGCGCAGCGTGAGCACCATGCGCTCCTCGATCACCGCCTGATCCCGGTGGAGAACGTCCAGAGCCTCCTCCACCTGGTCGGTGGTGATCTCGGTCAGGAAGCCGACCCGGCCCACGTTCACGCCCAGTACCGACGCCCCGTCCTTGGCAGCGATCCGTGCGCCACGCAGAAACGTACCGTCACCACCGAACGTGATGATCGACCCAGGATGGCCCGCCGCCTCGGCCTCTTCCTGGCCTCCGTGCCGCGGTTCCCCCTCCCGCCACACGTCGATGTCGGTGCAGGCGATGCCGCGAGCGGCACACCACAGGCGGGCAGTCCGCGCCGCCGCGACGGCGGCGGGCCTGCCTTGGTGGACGACCAGACCCAGCCGATTAAGAGGCATCACCTCTCACCGTAGACCGCCCCGGCCCGCCGCGCAGATCGCAACAGATCGTCCCGGCAGACGGGTGTTCGAGCGGATCTTCGCCCGGCTTCAGGGCTTCGAACGCCTCCGTACCCGCCGGGAACGCGGAGCCGACAGCCGTGAAGTCTTCCTCAACGGGCCGGCTGCTGCAGAACGCCGTGCTGTCACCGGTGCCGTCCGGCGGATCTACCGCGTCAGTCCTGCGCGCGCACGGGCTGTCCGCACTGCGGCGGACAATGCGTCGATGTCGTAGGCGCCGCGGTGCTGCAGGCCGTTGATGAAGAAGGTGGGCGTTCCTGACACCCCGCTCAGATCGGCCGACTCCCTGTCCTCGGCGACCCGGCCGGCCCCCGCGTGGGTGCGCAGACTGCGACGGAAACGCTCGGCGTCCAGGCCCAGTTCGTCCGCGTAGCGCTTCAGATCGGGCGCCCGGAGCGCGCCTTGGTGCTCCAGGAGGCGGTCGTGCATCTGCCAGAAGGCTCCCTGCTCCGCCGCGGCCTCGGCCGCCTCGGCGGCGAGTTGCGCGCTGGGATGGACGTCTGTGAGCGGCAGATGCCGCCATACGTATCGCAGATCACCGAAGTCGGCGAGCAGGTCGCGGACCACGGGTTCGGCCTGGCCGCAGAAAGGGCATTCGAAATCGGCGTACTCGACCAGTGTCACCGGGGCGTTCATCGGGCCCCGGACGTGGTCACGAGCGGGGTCGACCGGGACCGCGAGATCGATCACCCTCTCGGCTGTGCCGAGGAGTGCCCGTGCCCGCCGCTGCGGCGACAGGAGCCTGATCGCCGTCGCCACGGCGCAGGTTGCGAGGAAGGAGCAGATCACCGCGCCCAGGATGCCCAGCTTCGCCTCTTCGAGCCGGTCTCCTTCGAAGGCGAGCGTGGAGATCAGCAGGGCCACGGTGAATCCGACCCCGGCGATCGTGCCGCCCCCGGCCAGGGCGCCCCAACCGACCGGAGGTCTCAGCCGACTGCGGCTCAACCGGGCAAGCAGCCAGGACGCAGCGGTGATACCCACCGGCTTGCCGACCAGATAGCCGAACAGGATGCCCAGAGTGACCGGGGACGTTGCCGCCCGCGACAGCAGTCCTGCGTCGATGGTGATGCCGGCATTGGCGAGGGCGAAGAGCGGCACGATCACATAACTCGTCCACGGGTGGTAAATCTGTTGCAGCCGCTCGTTGAGCGACACCGCCGATGCCAGCCCCTGGCGTGCCGAACGCTCCAGCTCAGGTGTGGGCTGCTCCCGGAATGAGATGAACAGATCGCTCGCGCGTTCCAGATCGCTGCGCGCCGCCGGGTAGGCATACGTCAGCAGCCCCATGGCCAGGCCCACGACCACCGGATCGACACCGGACTTGAGCAGGGCGACCCAGGTCGCGGCCCCCATCAGCAGGTACGTCAATCCGTGGCGCACGCCCGCCGCCCTGAGCAGCAGGATCACGCCGAACAGAGCCACGGCCGCGAGCAGGGCGGGCACGGTGATGCGCTCGCTGTAGACGAGGGCGATGACCACCAGGGCCAGCAGGTCGTCGACCACGGTCACCGTGAGGATGAACGTGCGCAGCGCGACGGGGAACCGTCGTCCCAGGATCGCCAGCATGCCCAGGGCGAATGCGGTGTCCGTGGACATGGCCGCACCCCATCCGTGGGCCGAGGCACCGCCCGCGTTGAACACGAGGTAGATGCCGACGGGAACGATCATTCCGGCGAGCCCTGCGGCCAGGGGCAGCATGACCCTATGCCGCTCCCGTAGCTCGCCCATGTCGAACTCCCGGCGCGCCTCCAGCCCGATGACGAAGAAGAAGAACGTCATCAGGCCGCTGTTCACCCACTCGCGCAGGTCCAGCGACACCCCTGACGATCCCAGGGTCACCGACAGATGCGTCTCCCAGAAGGATGCGTACCCCTCGGGAGCCACGTTCGCCCACACCAGCGCCGCCACCGTGGCGGCCAGCAGCACCGCCGCGCTGCCGGACTCGGTCGCGAGGAACGCGCGCAGCGGTGTCCGGGTCCCCGGGTCACGTGTGCTCTGCTCCTGGAAGGGAGGCGGGGAGGAGGGGGCGTATGTCACGGGGCCATCATCGCGTGCCGGGAGCCCGTCGGGGTGCAACGGCCCACCAGGAGCCGCACCGCACTCGACCGCTTCATCTGCCGACCGGTCCTGCACGCTCGCCGCGCATTCGGATGCGGCGGTATTCCCCCGATCGAGCTGTCGCAAGAACCCAGGAGCGGAGCCGACGACGGCGCGTAACCGCCGGGCGTCGATCAGGTGCTCTCCTCAGACGACCGGCTCACCGATGCCCAGCAGGTTCCCCTCGCTGTCACAGAACCAGGCGCCGCGTTCACCCCGTGCACCCTTGCTGGGGTGGTTCCCTTCGATCTCGGCGATCCCGTCCCGCGTTCGAAACCCGGGTACGTCGACCCTTCGAACACCACGCCGCGCCGTTTCAGCTCCGCACGACTGTCTCGATGTCGTCCACCACCCACGCCATCTGAGTGAAGGTACGTCCGCGTTCATGTCTCCACTGTGCCGTGCGCGATGGCCGGAGGGGTGGAGGCAACCGACGCGTGCCACGGTGGCCTCACCGACATCGAGCACGAGCGACAGGTTTTGGACGATGGCCACTTCAATGCCACAGGCCGGCGACAGAACTGAGTGGCCGTTCGGAGTTGGCTCCGCATACCTTCGACGGCATGGCTGACGAGTGCTTCAGGCATCCACGGCTCGCCGAGATCTACGACCCGCTCGACCCTGATCGCAGCGATCTCGATGCGTACGTACGGATGACGGAGGAGTTCGGGGCGCGTCGAGTGCTGGATATTGGCTGTGGGACAGGTGTGTTGGCTCTCCTGCTGGCTGATCGCGGCATCGAGGTCGTCGGTGTCGATCCCGCCGGGGCGTCCATCGATGTGGCCCGGGGCAAGCCGGGCAGCGAGCGGGTGCGCTGGATCTGCGGTGACGCGACAGCCCTCCCGCCGCTGCGGGTCGACCTCGCCACGATGACGGCGAACGTTGCCCAGGCCGTCACCGATCCAGAGGCGTGGCAGCAGACCCTGCGCGGGGCCCACGACGCACTGCGCCCCGGCGGACATCTGGTGTTCGAGACACGGGATCCGGCCAGGCGCGCCTGGGAGGAGTGGAAGCCTGAGACCTCATACAGCGTGACGGAGATCCCGGGCGTGGGCGCGGTCGAGAGCTGGGTCCAGTTGATCGAGGCGACAGGGCAGCTGGTGACGTTCCGCTGGACCTATGTGTTCGCCGCTGACGGGCAGGTGCTGACCTCGGATTCGACATTGCGCTTCCGTGAGCGGCATGAGGTCGAAGCGGATCTGCTCTCGCACGGTTACGTGGTGGAGGACGTCCGCGACGCACCCGACCGTCCGGGCCGGGAGTTCGTCTTCCTCGCACGACGCCCAAGGGGCAGCCAGGTCTGAGGCCGAGTGCGGTGCCGGCGAGGAATCCCTCGTGCCGTCACCACCGTCCCCGACGGCAATCTCCGGACCTCAGACGAGTACCTCGCTCGGCGCCCCGCCCGCCGGACCCGAACGGCGAGGTCGCCCCGGAGGGACCGGGCTCACCGTCCTGTCCAGGCCAGCAGTTCGTCCACCGGCCATGAGGTGATGACCCGTTCCGCCGGCACACCGCACTCCTCGGCCCGGGCACAGCCGAAGATCTGCCAGTCGAGCTGACCCGGCGCGTGGGCGTCGGTGTCAATGGCGAACAGCACTCCGGCATTGACGGCGCGACGCAGCAGACGCCGGGGCGGATCGAGCCGTTCGGGCCGGCTGTTGATCTCCAGGGCGGTGCCGGACTCGGCACACGCGGCGAACACTTCGTCCGCGTCGAACTGTGACTCCGGGCGCCCCCGGCCGGTGATCAGACGGCCCGTGCAGTGCCCCAGAACATTCGCCTGCGGATGGCGGACAGCGGTGACCAGCCGACGGGTCATGGGCCGCGCGTCCATCCGCAGTTTGGAGTGCACGGACACGACCACCACGTCGAGCTCTTCCAGCAGTTGCTCCTCCTGGTCGAGGGAGCCGTCCGGGAGGATGTCGCACTCGATGCCGGTGAGCAGCCGGAACGGCGCCCAGCGCTCATTGAGTTCGGCCACGGCCGCCAACTGGCGGCGGAGCCGTTCCGGCGACAGACCGTGTGCCACGGTCAGCCGGGGGGAGTGGTCGGTGAGGGCCGCCCACTCGTGTCCCAGCTCCATGGCCGTACGGCCCATCTCCTCGATCGGGCTTCCACCGTCCGACCAGTCGGAATGCAGATGGCAGTCGCCACGCAACACGGCACGCAGCGTGCTGCCGCCTTCGGTGAGCGGAGCGGCGGTTTCTTCCTCCAGCCGCCGGAGGTAGCCCGGGACTTCCCCCGCCAGCGCTTCCCGTACGACCTGCGCCGTCTTCGGCCCGATGCCACTGACCGACTCCAGCGTCCCCGCCGTCACGCGTTCCGCGATCTCGTCGCCCTTCATCGCTCCGATCGCACCGGCGGCGGTACGGAACGCCTGTACGCGGTACGTGGCTGCCCGGTCGCGTTCCAGCAGGAAGGCGATCCGGCGCAGGGCGTCGACGGGATCCATCGGCACCTCCCGTACCGCCACGACACGACGGGGCTCCGCACCGGGCTCTTCCCACGTTGCCACAGCCACGAGGCGGGTGGCATCTCGTACGCCCCCGCTCAGCCGCTGCCGTACAACGCCGAGCGGCGCGCCGGAGGAGACGCTGCGGGCAACCGGGCCGACGCCTCCTCCGGGCCGTCGTCAGTGGCTCTCGGCTGCCGGTTCCAGGACGAGGACAGGAATCTGTCGGTCCGTCTTCTTCTGGTAGTCGGCGTAGTCGGGGAAGGCCTCGACCGCGCGCTCCCACCACACGCGCTTCTCGTCGCCGGTGACCTCACGGGCGTTCATGTCCTGGCGGACCGGGCCGTCCTGCAGCTCCACCCGGGGGTCCGCGGCGATGTTGCGGTACCAGACCGGATGCCGGGGAGCTCCGCCCAGCGAGGCGACCACGGCGTACGCGCCGTCGTGCTCGACCCGCATCAGCGGTGTCTTGCGGATCTTGCCGCTCTTGGCTCCGCGCGTGGTCAGGATGATGACCGGCATGCCCCGCATCATGGTCCCCTCCTTCCCTCCGGAACTCTCGAACAGTGCGACCTGATCGCGGACCCACTGCTCGGGGCTCGGCTCGTACTCACCCTTGAGAGGCATGGCATCTGTCCCATCGTCGGCATTCGGGCAGCGCGGATTTCGATGTGTCCTGCTGCACCGAGAACTCTTTCATCATCGCGCCGTCCCGGGACCCGGGCGAGTACGCGTGTCACAGGCCCTCCCGTCCGCAGGTTTGACGCGAGCACCGACCGCGGGTTCGCGCGACGTGCCGTGCGCGCCGGGCGTGGTCATCATGGACAGCATGGTCCTGCTCTCCGTCGGGACCGCCCGGCAGCACGAGAGGAGTGAGGGCCATGGAGTTGTTCCCGCCCATCCCGCTTGCCGAGTGGCGCGACACCAAGGAGACGCTGCACCGCTTCGCGCAAGTCGTCGGGAAGGTCCGTCTCGCCGCCAGCGTCCGGCGCAACCACTGGTGGAACGTTCCGTATCACCTCACCGGACGCGGTATCACCACCCGTCCGATGGGACAGATCGACGGCAATCCGATCTTCACGATCGACTTCGACTTCGTCGGTCATCAGCTGATCGTCGCGAGGCTGGACGGCATGACGGTCTCCTTCCCGCTGTCCGGCATGTCCGTGGCGTCCTTCCACAAGAGCGTCATGGCCGCGCTGGACGCACTGGGTGTCCGGGTGGAGATCGACACCCCGAGGCCGTTCGACCTGCCGGATGCCGACCGGCCGTTCGCCGAGGACACCGAGCACGCCGCGTACGACCCCGAACACGCCACCCGCTACTGGCAGGTCCTCAGCCAGGTGGCACTGGTGCTGGAGGAATTCGCGGCGCGCTTTTCGGGAAAGGTCAGTCCGGTTCACCATTTCTGGCACACCTTCGACATCGCCCACACCCGTTTCTCGGAGCGTCAGATCGACCAGCCTCCGCAGATCGACCCCGTGACCCGGGAGGCATACTCCCGGGAGGTGGTCAGCTTCGGCTTCTGGTTCGGCGACGACAGCTTCGCCGAGCCCGCCTTCTACTCCTACACCGCCCCCGAGCCGGCACAGCTGGCCGAGGAGCCACTCAGGCCCGAAGCTGCACAATGGGTCCCTCGCGGTGACAGCCATCTGGCCGTGCTTCTGTACGATGCGGCGCGCACCCGGCCCGATCCGCGTGCGTCCGTGCTCGACTTCTACGAAAGCGCCTACCGGGCGGGTGCCGGTCGCGCCGGCTGGGACATCGACCGGCTCGCGTGTCCCGGCGGGATGACGGACCCATTCATGCGCTTCCGCTCCACAGCTCCCGCTGCTCGTGAATGAAGATCACGAGTGACGATCACGTGGAGTGGATGCGAGCCACCTCAGTGCAACTGCTGCTCCCAGTCCACCGGGACCATGCCCTGCGGACCCGGCGTCGGCTGGGCCGGCGGGTGACAGGTGGGCGGGAGCAGCTCCGGCCCGTCGTAGTACTCCTCGGTCTCGACGTTCCACATCCAACTCTCCCCCGGCTCGAAGCTGGCCAGGAACGGATGTCCCGCGTCGCGGGCATGCTTCGTTCCGTGCTGCCCCGGTGAGGAATCGCAGCATCCGATGTGTCCACAGGCGGCGCAGCGACGCAGGTGGAACCACCACCCCGGTCCGTCACCCGCCAGACACTCCGCACACCCTGTGCCACTGGGAGCCGCGGTGAGATCGATACCTGGAATCCGGTCAGATGCCATGGGACGTGCCTCCGTGATCAGGCGTGAGCACACGGACCTCAAGGGTCGTGGCTCGACGCGTTGAGGCCTTCCGCTTCCCCTTCTGCATCGTAAGGCCGGGTGGGGCGGTGCGCCTGTGTCGGTCGGCCCTCACCTCACCGGGGCCGACGGCTGTGTCTCCCGGCTGCCGACCAGCCGCCGCCGGAGTGCGGCGAGTCGGGGATGTCGTTCATGCATTTCAGACGAGTGGAGGTCGAGTTCGTGACCGAGTCGTTCTGCGCGCTTGTCGATGTCCAGCTCGTCCAGAATGCGATCGACCTCGGCGAGCAGGGCACCGTGGAGTTGCCACTCTCTGGGGTGTTCCTGGACGTCCTCCAGCAGGAGGTCGGCCACCACGTCGCGGGTGGCGCGGCTGGACGCCAGTGCGGCGGCCAGCCGTGACTCGGCTTCCTCGGCGTTGGCGGACACCGGGGTGGTGATCAGCGTGGAGAAGCTTTCGATGGCCTCGGCCATCTGGGCGAAGAGTTCTCGGAGTGCCAGCGCCACGTCCTCGGGGAACAGCGATTCCTCGGTGCGGGCCTTGGCCAGGTCCGTCAGGGTGCGTGCCAGCACGCGGAGCACGACTGCGCAGATCTCCAGCGTGTCGAGTCCGGTACGCAGGACGATCCGGTAGAGGAGTCCCTGGCGGACCCGGGGGTTGAGCATGAGGCTTTCCTCGGCCTGCCGCAGCGAGGCGTCGACGGCCACGATGTCGTGGTCCAGCCTGCGGGCGTCGTGCAGTCTGGCCGCCGCCTGCGGAACGGAGATGTGTCCGCCGATCTCCTCGCCCATGGCACGGAACATCCGTCCCATCTCCCGTGCCAGTGTGTCGATGGACGCCCCGGCGGTCTGCACCCATACGGGCGGTGCGAACAGCAGGTTGAACAACAGGCCGACGCCCGCACCGATCAGGGTCTCGAGCACGCGATCCCACGCGGTGTAGGCGATCTGGGACACGCCGAGAACGAGCATCGCGCTGATGGCCACCTCGGGCACGAACTCATCGACCCGCACCATGCGTCCGATGATCAGCGAACTGAAGATCGTCAGCCCCAGGCTCCACCAGGTCAGGCCTACCAGGGCGCTGAACCCGATGGCGATGAGCACCCCGACGACGACGGAGTTGACGCGCCGGATGCCCGTGGTGAGTGTCGCGTACAGGGTGACCTGAACGACAAGGAGTGCGGTGAGCGGAGCTGTCAGCGGAGCGGGCTGAGGAAGGGTCCACACCGCGACGACATAGGCGATGACCGCCGCCGCCGTCGAGCGCAGGGTCTGCGCCGCGACAGGTTCGGTGGTTCGCCGTACGAGCTTGACCACAGGTGCGGAGAGTTCTGGCATTTCACTCCCCTTCCCTTGCACGACCGCTTGCAGCCCCACGAATCGACCGGACGGGTGCCGATGTGCCGGGACCGGCCGGCGCAGCCGAGACCGAAGACCCCGGATCGGTCGGCCGATCCGGGGCTCGCGGCCTCGTGAAGTACCGGCAGTGGAACCGCCCGGTGGCCCGGGGCGGCAGGGCGCAGCCGCAACCGCACCTTAGGAATGCGGCAATGTACGGGAAACACATTCAACAGAAAGTTGACCCGCTGCCGAGTCACCGCTCCCCCACGCTCGAACACGGCTGTCCGTCCGCGCTCACGCCCACCCACCCCTGCTCACGCACACCCGCCCGTCCGCCGCCCCATTCCGGAGGCATCCGTGTCACAGGCACCGTCCCCGCCCGCCCGCCACCCCGTCGATCAGGTGCTACCGCCCGGCCGTCTCGGGATTCTCGGTCTGCAGCACGTGTTGGTCATGTACACAGGCTGCGTCACCGTCCCCCTTGTCTTCGGCTCCGCCGCCAAGCTGGACACGTCCACCATCGGGCTGTTGATCAACGCCGACCTGTTGGTGGCCGGTCTGATCACGCTGATCCAGGCGCTCGGTATCGGCAAACTCCTCGGCGTGCGGCTGCCGGTCGTCGCAGGAGCCACCTTCACGGCGGTGACCCCGATGATCCTCATCGCGGGCGAGTACGGCATTCAGGCCGTGTACGGGTCCATGATCGCGGCAGGCGTCTTCGGCCTGATCGTCGCCGTGCCCTTCGCCCGCGCCGTACGGTTCTTCCCGCCGCTGGTCAGTGGTTCGGTCATCACCGTCATCGGGCTCTCGCTCATCGGAGTCGCCGCCGGCCTGATCGCCGGTCTCGACCCCACAGCCAAGGATTACGCCGCCCCCAGCCACCTGGCGCTGGCCGGCGGCATCATCCTGCTCATCATCGTCGTCAGCCGCTTCACCCGCGGCTTCGTCGCACAGATCGGCGTGCTCCTGGGCCTGGTCGGCGGCACCCTGGTCGCCGTTCCGATGGGCCTGACCGATTTCTCCTCGGTCGGGCAGGCCGACTGGCTGGGCGTCTCCTCGCCGTTCCACTTCGGTGCCCCGCAGTTCCCGATCGCCGCCGTCATCTCTATGTGCGTCGTGATGCTGGTGACGTTCACCGAGTCCACCGCCGACATGCTCGCTGTCGGCGAGATGACCGGCCGCCCGCTCTCCAAGCAAGACTTGGCCCGGGGGCTTGCCGCTGACGGCGTCTCCGGCATCTTCGGCGGCATCATGAACGGCTTCCTGGACACCGTATTCGCCCAGAACGTCGGGCTGGTCGGCATGACCAAGGTCCGCAGCCGCTACGTCGCCGCCGTCGCCGGAGGCATCCTGGTCCTGCTGGGCCTGGTCCCCAAGCTCGGCGAGATCGTCGCCTCGCTCCCCGAACCGGTGATCGGTGCGGCCGGTCTGGTCATGTTCGCCACCGTGACCGCCGTGGGCATCAAGACCCTGCGCAAAGTGGAGTTCGAGGGCACCAACAACCTGCTGATCGTCGCTGTCTCGATCGGGATCGGCATGCTCCCCGTCGTCGCGCCGTCGATCTATCACGCCTTCCCGACCTGGGTCCAGATCATCGGCGGCAGCGCCATCACCAGCGCCACCCTCGCCGCGTTCCTCCTCAACCTGCTCTTCAACCACACAGCCGGCCGCGGCAAATCCGCGACGGCCGAGCCGGCGTCGGCCACGGAGGTGACCACTTCCGGCCCGACCTGACGAACCCCGAGCCTCGAGTCCCGTCGCCCCCCGGGTGACGGGACTCGACGGTCCACCGACGCCGAGACGGCGAGGCCCATCGGCCTCGCCGTCTCTCGTGCGGGGTCTGCCCCTCAGGCGTTGAGAAGACCCGCGCCCAGCAGGGCGAAGAGCAGCACGCCCACGATGATGCGATAGATCACGAACGCGTTGAACGAGTGCTTGGCAACGAACTTCAGCAGCCAGGCGATCGAGGCGTACGCGACGACGAAGGAGACCACCGTGCCCACGGCGAGCGGTACCGCGCCCACCCCGCCGCCGACCGCGTCCTTCAGCTCGTACAGCCCGGCGCCGGTCAGTGACGGGATGCCGAGGAAGAACGAAAGGCGGGTCGCGGCGACCCGGTTGAGGTCCAGGATGAGGCCGGTGGACATGGTGGCGCCCGAGCGGGAGAAGCCGGGGAAGAGGAGCGCCAGGATCTGGGAGCAGCCGACCAGCATCGCGTCCTTGAGCGTGGTGTCCTCCTCGCCGCGCCTGTGCCGGCCCATCTGATCGGCCGCCCACATCACGCCGCTGCCGACGATCAGCGATCCGGCCACCACCCACAGCGAGGCGAGCGGTCCTTCGATGAGCGGCTTCGCGGCGAGTCCTACGATCACGATCGGGATCGTGGCATAGATGACCCACCAGGTGAACTTGTAGTCGTGGCTGTCCCGTTGGTCGCGATGGGCCAGGCCCCGTACCCACGCGGTGACGAATCGGACGATGTCCTTGAAGAAGTAGACGAGGACGGCGGCAATCGCACCCACCTGGATGACGGCGGTGAAGGCAACGACGCCCTTGTCGTCCACCGGGATGTCCATCAGCCCCTCGGCGATCTTCAGGTGCCCGGTGGAGGAGATCGGCAGGAACTCGGTCACCCCCTCCACGATCCCGAGAACGATGGCCTGTCCGATGGTGATGGCGCTCAAGTGTTCCGTCCTTGCGAAGCATTCGATGGGATGACGGTGGTGGTGCGGTGGCGCTCTCGCCTCAGGACCGCAGCTCCGAGAAGCGCGGCCCGCGCAACCGCCGGCAGCCGGTCGGCGGGTGCACCGGTCCCGGGCCGGGAAGTGCCCTGGGCTCGGGCGTGTGACGGGGCATCGGATTCCTGTCATGGCGGCGGGCGTCACGGGTCCAAGAGCATGCGTGGCACACTCGGGGAAGGCCATTGTCTTCTACGCGCGCGTAGAAGACGGGTGTGACTGTAGAGGATGAGCAAGGAGGCAGCCAACGGTGGATGCGGTCGAGCGTGCCGGGACACACGAGACGGACAGCCGCCTGGCCAATGGCAAGCGTGAGGCCGAGGTGCTCGCCGTGCTCCGGTCGGCGCCGGAGCCGCTCACCCCGAGAGCCGTACGTGAAGTCATGGACGACGACTTGTCGTACAGCACCGTCGTGACCATCCTGACCCGGCTGTACGAGAAGGACGTCCTCACCCGGGTCCCACGAGGCCGGGCCTTCGCCTACGCGCCCGCCACCGACGAACCGGGGTTCGCCGCCCGGCGGATGCGCCAGGCCATGGAGGAGGTGCCGGATCGCGAGACGGTTCTCACCCGCTTCGTCGACGACCTGTCGAGCGGCGACGAGGCGCTTCTGCGCCGCCTGCTCGGCGGCGACCTGGACTCCGGCCGGTAGGGCCACGGAGGCTGCCATGCATCTCGCCATCTACCTGCCGCTGTTCTTCCCGCTGCTGGCGGGACCCGCCGCCCGGCCGCTTGCCGACCGGCTGGAACCGCGACTGGCCACCTGGGTGCTGACGACGGCGTCCGTGGTGTTGGCCGCGGGCAGTACGACGGTACTCGGCCTCCTCGCCCTCGCCGGTCTGGTGCGTATCCCGAGGATCGCCCGACTCGCCGATCTGTCACCGGCAGTGCTGGGACGCGACGATCCGGCGTGGGTGCCGGTAGCCGTGCCGGCAGCGGTGCTGCTGCTCGCCGTGACCGTGGTCGCCTCCCGCTTCCTGGTCCGCCGGGTGCGGGCGGTGTGTGCCGCTGTTCTGGAGTCCGCGTGCTTCCCGGGTCAGGATCCGCTCGTGGTGATGGAGGAGTCGGCCGCCGACGCGTTCGCGATGCCCGGACTGCCCGGCCGCATCGTGGTCTCGACAGGCATGCTGGCCACGCTCGACGAAACCGAGCGCGCAATCCTGTTCGCGCACGAGCGGGCCCATCTGCGCGCCCACCACTATCTGTTCGCCGCAGCGGCCCAACTGGCCGCAACCGCGAACCCGTTGGTGCGCCCCCTGGCGGCTCAGGTCTCCTACACGGTGGAGCGGTGGGCGGACGAGGCAGCGGCAAGCGCAACCGGCGACCGGCGGCGGGTGGCGGTCACCGTGGGAAAGGCGGCGCTGGCGACAAAGCGCTCCGGCGGTCTGCGACGGCTGCCTGCCGCCGCCCTGGGACTTCTCGGCCGCCGTGGCGCGGAGCGCCGGACGGACGGGGAGCGAACCGGGCTGGACAAGGCGGGCCCTGTGCCGCGGCGGGTGGCTGCACTCCTGTCCCCCGTACCGACGGGCGGGAAGTGGCGAGCGGCGGTCACCGCCGCCTACCTCACGGCTGCCGTCCTGTGCACGTTCGAAGCCGCCCAGGATCTGCACGAGGTGCTGGAGCTGGCCAGAGGCGGCTGACCGGCAGGCCGGTGTGGGCCGCGGGCCCTGGAGGCGCACCGCATACAGGTGGGCGGTCAGCGGCCGCCGTCGAGGCTCGGCAAGGCCTGGGAAAGCTGGACACGAGCGGGTTCGCGCAGAACCCTGCCCTGGAGGCGGGCAGCAAGGTCCCGGATCGCGGGGAGCCGGGCGAACAGCGCATCCCCCGGGCAGTCGGTGGCAAAGCCGTCGCGATGGGCGGAGATGGCATAAAAACTGGCCGAAGTTCCCTTGGGGTAACGGCTCTTGTCATTGGTGGACGTGAGTCGCACCTTGCTGCGGGGGTCGACACCGCGCAGGCCGAGTTTCCAGGCGGCGAGGACTGCGATCGCATGTTCCATGGGGGCCGGCACCTTCGTACCTCGTCCGAAGGTGCCGATCGCCGCGATCCCCGCGGTGCCCTGGTTGAACCCCTGGGTGTGGGAGCCGACGACGGGGCGGTCGACACCGCCGGCGCGGCCTTCGTAGATGTTGCCGCATCGGTCGACGAGGAAGTTGTAGCCGAGGTCTCCCCATTGCTGATCGCGGGTCTGGCCCGTGTACAGGTTGCGCAGGGTGAGCGGGACGTCCGCGCAGTTGTAGTCGTTGGGGGTGTCGGTGTGGTGGATGAAGATCGCCGTCACCCCGTTCGCGTAGTGGGCCCGGGGATCACGCTTGGTCTCGTCGGCCCGCCACCGCGCACGCGACACGATGGCAGGGCGAATTGCTGCGTGGGGGAACGCCACCGCCATCGCTTTCAGCGCGACCGGCCGCGCGGTATCGACGGTCGGCGCCGGCCCCGTACCGGCCGGCAGCACCGAGGCCGGGCTACCCTGCATCGTCCCGCCGACGGCCCCGGCCATCGTCACCCTGGCCGGCGCCGCCACGAGTGGAACTGCCGCTATGGAAGCCGTGAGGGGCAGCACGATTCGCCACATACGCACAGGGGCCTTCTTTCCTCTTCGCCGAGCAGGCGGCGGGAGCACGTACGCCCGCTAGCCTTGCGGGAGGAGGCTCGCCGCGCGCGCCGGACTACTGCATGCAGGCGAGTACGACGTGGCCGACCTCGGTGTGAGCCCGACAGCAGTCCGTGGCTGAACCGTGCGGCAGGTTCCGGGGCCGGGCACGGGCGCCGGACCTCCCCGGCGGGGGCCGCCGTCGCAGGAGGGTGCCCGTGACGGCGGCCGGTACGTACCGGCTCAGCTCAGCCGGGTGGTGGCGTATGCCTCGATTGCGTCCCGCTGATACGCGGCCAGGCCGGGCGCGATCGCCTCGTATGCCGCGCGCCGCTGGTCGTTCTCCACGCAGGAGCGCCCCATCGCGCGGAACTCCTCGGCGGAGGCTGCCCGGAGCTCGGCCAGCGCCCTGTACTGGGCGTCGACCTCGGCCTGCACCGGGTCGGCGTCGGCGGGCAGACCTGCGGCCTGCAGCTCGGCCAGTCGGATCATCTGCGCCGTGCGTCGGCGGTGCCCGGCCTCGATTTCGTCCTGGCTCATCGTCGCAGTGCGCTGCTCGACCTTCTCGGCCAGTTCCGGGAAGTCGCGCATGCCCTCTCCGTACTGGGCGGGCCGGACACCCTCGAACAGGTTCTCCGGTCGGTTGATGCTGGTCATGGTTCTGCCGTCCTTCCTGGACTGCTCCAGTTCAGCGATCGTGCGGGAGACGGTGCCGGCCAGGGCATCGAGCCGGTCACGCTCTGCGAGCAACTGACGCCGGTGGCCGCGCAGGGCCTCGAGCTCATCGACCTGCGCGGCCAGGATCCGGCCGATCTCGGGCAGTCCCAGGCCCAGCGTGCGCAGTACGAGGATCTGTTGCAGCTGCAACAGCTGTCGCTCCTCGTAGTAGCGGTGACCGTTGGCGCCGATCCGGGCCGGCGGCAGCAGACCGATCTCGTCGTAGTGCCGCAGCGTCCGCGCCGTCACGCCCGACATCCGGGCGACCTCCGCAATCGGCCAGGCCATGGCCGCCCTCCTCACGAATGCTTCACCGGGCCGGCCGATCCGGCCCTGGTAAAGACGGTAGAAGCTGCCGCAGCGGCAACTTCAAGTCCAGCTTCGGTGTCCCGGTCCCACCCGGCCGGAGCCGGCTACTCCGCGACGGGTCCGTTCGGCCCCGGGCCCGGCCGTGCCCCCATGGCGGGCATCAGCAGTGGTCCGGCTCGCTTGGTGCGGCGCTGGGTGACGGCGGTCTCGACACGGGTGATGCCGGGAAGATCGGCCAACTCGGTGGACAGGTACTCGCACAGCGCGTCAGCGCTGCGGCACTCCACGATCGCGAAGACCGCGGACGGCCCGGTGGTGAGAGCGGCGAACGCGACCGAGGAGTGCCGGGACAGCGCTTCGGTGACGGTCCCGAACGCGGCCGGTGCCACTTCGAGCCACATGAGCGACTCGACGCGGAAGCCGAACAGCGCGGGGTCCACCTCTACTTCGAAGGCAAGCACCCCGGCCTCGCGCAGTTGGCCGATGCGGCGCCGGACGGTGGACTCCGACCACCCGGTCGCAGCGGCCAGTCGCCCCAGGTCCGCACGTGCATCCTCCGACAGGGCGCGCACGAGACGGGTGTCCGCGTCATTCCACGTGACGGCGAGGCACGCCGCGTCCGGCGCTTCGGGTAGCGCCGGTACCCGAAGCCGAACCTGCTCCGCCTCGTTGAGTGCACCCATCCGCCCCGCCCACCCACCGACGCCGGCGATCGGACGCAGCACGCAAGCCGCCTTCACATCACGTACCCCGTGGGTCCGGGCGAGTTGCTCGAAGAACGAGCGCTGTCCCTCGTCGCCCGGTGGCGGTGTGCGGATCATGCAGGTGAGTTCCGTTCCACCCACCAACGGCGCGATCCATGAAGTGTCGCCGCGCTGAGCGAGGTTGGCGGCAAGCGCGTCCGCCGTCTCGGGTGCGCAGTGGACGCGGACGACCCAGTCGAGCATCCCGATCCGGCGGCTGTCGACGAGCCCGACGACGCGCAGGACGAAGCGCGACCGCAGACGGTTGTAGCGGCGGACGACAGTGCGTTCGGGGGTGCCGATAACCGCTGCGATGCGGCTGAACGACATGCGCCCATCGAGTTGGAGGGCGTGGATCAGCCGGCGGTCCAGCTCGTCGAGGGTGACGGATTCCATCAGCCTTGCCTCTCCAAATGCCCGATTCCCTCAAACCCGGTCGGCTTTACACCGCGGGGTGGACGGACGGGGATGACACTTCCGGCAACCGGCAGAGACGTCGGATCCACCCGTACACGCCCTCGCCCGCCCGGAACGAGGAGGAATGAGAACATCATGCTGACCGTACTCCCCATCAGGTACGTCGCCGACGTGGCAGCCTCCCGGCACTTCTATGCCGGTCTGGGCCTCATCTTCCAACCCGACGTCAGCGTGGACGTGTGGGCACAGTTGGCTGCCGACGCCGGCGCTGTCGGGATCCACGACGCCACTGTCTCCCAGGGACGCCCGCCCGGCACCACCGAACTGGGCTTCGCCACGGACGAGCGGCTGGAAGACATCGCGGAGCGACTCGCTCGATCCGGATACGACTACGACCTCGTCGACGAGAACTTCGGTCGCAGTATCCGCGTCACCGACCCGGACGGCGTCGTCCTCCAGATTCAGGAGATCGACCACGTCGCCGTCCGAAGCTCGGCAGCGGCGACGAGGGGAAAGCCCGCGTAACTGCCTTCAGCACGGGGCAAAGCCGCACGGCGTCCACGTGCCTGTTCGTACCTCACGCGGAGAACGTCCGGTCGTGTGCTGACCGGCGTGGTCCCGCACATCTGCCTCTGCCCGACCCGGCCTCTACGCCTGGCTTCTACAAGGAAGTTCCCATGGAACCACTCATCGTTCTCGTCGGGGTCACCTGCGTCGGCCTGATCACCGGCGTATCGAAAGGCCGGCCGCTCCGGCGGCTGCCCACCGCCCTGCGTGGCGGATTGGCGGCCATGTTCCTGCTGACCGGAGGGGCCCACTTCGTGGGGATGCGCGACGAGCTCATAGCCATGGTGCCGCCCGCCCTGCCGGCACCTGAGGTACTGGTCACCGTGTCCGGCCTCTTCGAACTCGTCGGCGCCCTGGCGCTCCTGTGGACACCGACCTCCGGACCGGCCGCCGGCGCACTCGGCCTCCTGTTGCTCGCACTGTTCCCCGCCAACGTCTACGCCTCCGGCACCGCGACGGACTGGTGGGATCAGCTCATCCCGCGCACCATCACACAGCTGATCTTCCTCTCGGCCACGGGGACGGTCATGGTCGACCGGCTACGTGCCACACCTCTTCGGTGGCACAGCAGGAAGGCGACTGCCGTGCCGGCCGCGAAGGGGCCGGAAGGGGCTCACATGACTCCCCCGCCCTTGCTCTCACCGACAGGCGTCGCAAGGTCGACGCCGGCGAGTGGACGGCAGAGCTCGACCGGATCGCGGGGCGACTCAATCTGATCGCGCACACCGGCGACCGCAGGGATGACGCGTCAGGACGATGGCGAGGCATCGGAGTCGGAGCCGAGTTGGGATCCGGCACCCGTACGGACGTCACCCTGTCATCGCCATCACTCGCCTCCACCATGGGAACGCGGTGGACCAGGGCAGCGGTGGTGTAGCCGGCGTCGACGAGCGAACGCTTCATCCTCAAACAGACGTTGCCCAGAAGTCTGGGCTGAACCGCTCCATCAGCGGGGAGGCATGGGGCCGGACGGTCACGATGCTGACGTACAAGACCGCCCGGTACGGCGGCACCCTGCACAAGGTCCCCGCCCCCGGCACCTCCCAACGCTGCTCAGCGTGCGGCTTCACCACGCCCGGCAACCGCGAGAGCCAGGCCGTGTTCGTGTGCAAGAGCCCCGACTGCGGCTGGTCGGGCAACGCCGTCCACAACGCAGCCCGGAACATCTTGCACCTGTACCGGATGGGCCTCGCGCTCATCCCGGCTGCCGGGAGGGCAGTCGTCAGGCGCGCGAAGCGCGTCAAACCCGCCACCGCGAGGTAGGTAGGAATCTCCCTGATTTAGCTGGGAGAGCACTTCAAGTACTGATGTACGGCGCCGTGCGCGGCCGGGCGAGCGCCCCGCTGCTCACGCGAGGTGCCGATGGGCCGGCCCGTGCACTTGCCCGGGTGGGTGCTGCCCTCCCGCACCCCGAGCAGCAGCCGATAGTCAGTGGTCGTCAGGAGCAGGCGACCAGTCCGGCTGCGTCCACGGTGAAGACAGCTCGCCCGGCGGCGACCCGTCGGTCCCGGTCGGGTCCGGGTCGCACCAGCCGGTCCAGCGAGCGGAGCAGCGCGACCTCGTCGGCAGCATGCTCGGTGAGACCTGCGGCAGCCATCTCACTGACGCCCTCTGCGCCGTGGCCGGTGATCGGCCGGTACCCGACGACCGGGACGCCGGCGGCGAGGGCCTGCTGGGCCGTCTGTCCCGCGGCGTTGTCCACCAGGGCGCTCGAAGCCGCCATGAGGTCAGGCAGGTCCTCGACCCAGCCCAGCGCCAGAACGCCGGGGAGCATCGCGGCACGGTCCCGCAGCTGTTCGTCCCTGCCGCACAGCAGCACCGGAATGTGGCCTGAGCCGGCGAGCAGCAGCGCCGTGTCGGTCAGCCCGTGCCCCACGCCCCAGGCACCGGCCGAGATCAGCACGGGTGGGCGGCCGGGGCCGCGCCGCGCGAACTCCCGCGCCCAGCGCGACGGCCGGCCGCCCGGGTTCTCGTGACCGGCTGCAACGAAGGCCGGGGGCACGATCGGGCCGCACACCTCTGCCTGGCGTCCGGTCGTGGCGCGGACGCGTGCCGCGGCGGCCCGGGTCAGGCACAGGTGCAGGTCGTTGCCGGGGTGCAGCCACTGTCGGT
Source organism: Streptomyces sp. NBC_00154 (assembly GCF_026342835.1). Classification (GTDB taxonomy): domain Bacteria; phylum Actinomycetota; class Actinomycetes; order Streptomycetales; family Streptomycetaceae; genus Streptomyces. The sequence goes on along the minus strand of NZ_JAPEMI010000002.1, from coordinate 511,914 downwards.
GCACGGCGAAATCGGTGAGCACGACAGTGCTGGGCGGGCAGACACCGCCCCGGGAGCGCAGCCGTCCCGTGACCTGAGCGGCCTGGTGGAAGGTGGAGACGAGCGCGTCCGGTCGCCAGCGTTCCACGACGGTGCGCAGGCGTGGCTCCAGGACTGCGGCCAGCGGCCCGGTGCCCGGCGCCCAATTGTTCCGGTCGCCCGGGTCTCCGCGGTCGCGGAAGAATGCCGAATAGACCGCTCCGTAGGCCCATGGGCAGCGGCGCAGCGTCGTGCGGTAGACCGCGCGCAGCCCGCGCCCGGCGCCGGGGGGCAGCAAGTCGAGGAGGTCCACGCATGCCGTCAGGTGGCCGCCGGACCGCAGACGCTCGGCCAGTTCAGCGGCGACGGCATCGTGTCCGGCGCCCATGCTCGCGCTGACGATCAGAATCCGACGTCCCATTCTTGGATATTCCTCCGCATGGATCGTCTGCGCATGGCGGCCGGTGCGCCAGACCCGGATGGGCAGGCCGTTAGCCCAGTCCGGTCGAGCGCGTTTGCCGGTGCGTCGGTTGCACCGAAGGATTACTCAGTGCGGGTCGGTACAGGCGGTGCCTCGAGAGCACCAGGATGTCGGCGGCCCCGGAGGACGGAAGGCCCATGCGCAAGAGCCCCCTACCCCGCGGTATGCCAGCAGTCGAGGCCGATGTGGCGCTGTCGGCTGCGGCCGGTCCGTCTGCCCGCGGCCCACGGCCGGTCGTGTTGATCACCGGGGCCTCCTCCGGTATCGGCGCCGAAGTCGCCTCACGTCTCGCCGTCGGCGGCCGGTGGGATCTGCTGCTGAACGGGCGGGACGAAGGCCGGCTCGGCAGTGTCGCCGCGCGTACTTCCGGTGTCGCGCTGCCGATGGACCTGGCCTCCGAGGAGGGCTGCCGCAGGCTGGCCGAGGCTGCGTTGGCGCACAGCGGCAGAGTCGACGCGCTCGTCGCCGCGGCGGGGCTCGGCTGGGCGGGCTCCTACACCGACATGCCGCCCGCCACCGTGGACCGTCTGGTGAGTGTCAACGTCTGCGCCGTTCTCCATCTCGTTCGCCTGGTGCTGCCGCAGATGGTGTCCCGCGGATCGGGCCGGCTGGTGCTCATCGGTTCTGTCGCGGGCCGGTTCGGCGTGCGGGGTGAGGCGGCGTACGCGGCGACGAAGGGCTCCCTGATCGCTTTCGCGGACAGCCTGCGCTACGAGCTCCAGGGCACCGGTGTCCAGCTCTGCCTGGTGCTGCCCGGTCCCGTCGACACGCCGTTCTTCACCCGCCGTGGCACCCCGTACGCACGGTCCTGGCCACGGCCGGTACCCGCCGGGCGGGTTGCCGCAGCGGTCGAGGAGGCGCTGGCCGGTGGCCGGGACGAGATCGCCGTGCCGCGCTGGCTGGGCGTGCCGGGCCGGGTGCAGGGCGTGGCCCCACGGCTCTTCCGCAGGCTGGCCTCGCGCTTTGGCTGAGCGGGCCTGCGGCAACGGATACGCGCGCAGGGTTGGTGACACGTGATCATCCTCTCCGTCGTACTGGCGCTGCTCGCCGCGCTGGGGAACGCGGGAGCCTCCGTGCTGCAGCGCCGCGCCGCAGCGGTCGACCTGCCCGGCCTCCGGGGCAGCCATCTGTTCGGGAAGCTGGGATTCATCCGCCGGCCGGCCTGGCGCTGGGGTGCGGGGCTGCTGGTCGTCTCCGGGCTGGCACAGGCCCTCGCCCTGGCGACCGGGCCACTGGCTGTGGTGCAGCCGGTGATGACGACGGAGCTGCTGTTCACGCTGGTGCTGGCTGCGGTCGTCTTCCGGCGGCCGCCCGGGGTTCGTACCTGGGGGGCGTTCCTCGGGATGGCGCTGGGTCTGGCGGTCTTCCTCCTGCTGGCCAGTCCGACTGGCGGCCTGGAGACCGTGCCGCCGAAGAGGTGGCTGTTCAGCGCCGTGCCTGCCGCCACCGTGTCGATCGTGCTGATCGTGGTGGGAATGCGACTGCGGGGTTCCGCCCGTGCGGCGGTACTGGGGTCGGCGACCGCCATCGGCTTCGCCTTCACCGCGGCACTGATCAAGGACACACTCGGCCTGGTGTCCGGCGGAGTCGAGGGGCTGTTCGCGACATGGCAGATCTACACGGCCGCGGCCGTGGGCCTGAGCTCCTTCCTGCTGCTGCAGGCCACGTTGCGGGCCGGCTCGCTGGCGGCGTCGCAGCCCGCGCTCACGCTCGGCGACTCGTTGCTGAGCGTCATTCTGGGCGTCTCGCTGTTCGAAGAGCAGATCGACCTGGGCTGGCGGGTGCTGCCGGAGGCTGCCGCCCTGGCGCTCATCGTGCTCGCCAGCGTGCATCTGAGCAGTTCACCAGTGGTCTCCGGAAAGGACGAACAGCGATGGTAGGACGCTCCGGCGCAGGGCGGACGGCGGTGTCGGCCGGCATGGCAGCCGGCGCTGTGGGTGTGGCCGCAGGTGTGGCTGCCGCGTGGCACATCGGACCCGCCGTCACCTGGCTGCCGCCCGTACGGAGGATCCTCAGCCCGGCGCTGGACGGCCGCGGCCATCCCGCCCACGTGGCGCTGACCTTCGACGACGGGCCGGACCCGGCCAGCACCCCACACTTCTTGCGCGTCCTGGACGAGTGCCGCGTGCGGGCCACCTTCTTCGTCGTCGGCACCTCGCTGGAACGCCATCCGGCCCTCGGCCGGGCGCTTGTGGCGGGTGGCCACGAGGTCGCGGTGCACGGCTGGCAGCACGAGCGCCCCTGGTTCCCCACGCCGCTGCGCGACGCACGGGAGGTGACCCGCACCGTCGGCGCGGTACGGGAGATCTGCGGGACCGTTCCGCAGTGGTACCGGCCGCCTTACGGCATCCTCACCGGCAGCCGCCTGGCCGCTGCCCGCCGCGCCGGGCTGCGACCGGTGCTCTGGTCGGCCTGGGGCCGGGACTGGACGGCGTACGCCGATGCTCGCTCCGTGCGGGCATCGGTCCTCGCCGACCTGACCGGCGGTGGCACCGTGCTGCTGCACGACGCGGACGGGTGGAGCGCGCCGGGCGCCTGGCGAGCCGCGCTGGGTGCGCTGCCCGGCCTGCTCGCCGAGTGCCGCCGACTCGGTCTGACCGTCGGCACGCTCGCCGAGCACGGCATCGGGCGCGTCGACACCGGCACACACCCTGGCCGGGCACGGCGCCACCGGTGAGAGCGACGGCCTCACCGGTGCACGTCCGGGATGCGATCCAGATCCTGATCCCGGCCGCCCTCGTGATCCTCGCGCCGCGTTGCCGGTGCCGTTCCGCGGATCGGCTCCCCGTACCGCATGGCCCTCGTGCGGCGCACGCTCCCCGGATAGCCCGCACCGGAGTAACCGCCCCGGCTTCGACCGACCACCCCCGGCGCGACCGGGCTACAGTCGGCGAAGTACAAGAAGCTCCCACCCCGGACACCGTCCCCGGTGTCCGGCCGGACCAAAGGCCCGCCGCCACGTTCGGCCTCGCGCCCGGTGCCAGGCCGGCTGCTCAGCGACGTATCGCTACCGATGCTTCTGACGTGGAGCCCTTCATGACCACACCGCAAGATCTGTTGATCGTCGCCTTGGACGTGGCACCCAGCCGTCCCGTGGAGCAGGGCGATCTGTCGCTTGCGCTCGCGGGAGCCGAGGTGATCGATCTCATCGACGCCCAAGCCCTGACACTGGATGACGACCGCATCGTGCCGAGCGCCGTGTGGACACTGGCTGATCGCCTGTTGGACGACGCCGCGTCGTCGCTGGTTCGGCAGATGCCCTACGAGTCGGTCGAGGACTGGCTGTGGCGCCGAGGCCGCGGACTGTCCTCGGCCTATCTGGCCGCCCTGGAGGCGGAAGGACAGGTCACCCGGCAACGCGGCCGCTGGAGTCCTGCCCGGACCGCCCGGACGACACTGGTCGACTCACCCGCTCGCAGCCACGCGGCGGACCGCTGGACATCGGGCGAGCCCGTCCTCGCGGTCCTCGCTGCCGCCGTCGGAATCCGCGAATTGCCTGCTGAAGACTCCCCGAGCGTGGCCGACGACGCGGTCGAGACGGTGCTCGCCGCCGTCAACGACGCAGTGATGGAACTGGAAGCTGTACGGCAACGGCGAGCCATCGAAGATGCGGCCTTCGACAACATCTGGCGAGGCGACTGACGAGGGCACGGGCGGACGGTGAGCCGTATCCGCGATGCCGGGAGCCTCAGTCGCCGGCGATGAACCCCAAATGAGGCGGTAATGGAACCGGATGGCCAACTTGGTGCCGCCGGCCCATGACGTCACACATGGGAACCAAAAATGATTCATCCGCCCGCCGACACATCCGATGTAGCCGCTCGCCCGGCATGCATGAGCGTGTAGAGATTTCACAGAAGGGTGAGCCCTATGGACAGGCGGACGTTTTCCAGAATTCTCACCGTCGGGGTTGCCGGAGCCTCGCTACCGGCGCTCTCGGCGACATCGGCCTCGGCACCTGACCGGGAAAATCGCGCGGTGTCCCACACGGGCCGGACGGAAAACACGTCTTTCGGCTCACTGAAGCAAGTGAATGCCGGGGTCCTGAACATCGGATACGCCGAGGCCGGCCCCGCCGACGGCCCCGTGGTCGTCCTTCTGCACGGCTGGCCCTACGACATTCACAGCTATGTCGACGTGACACCCCTGCTGGCCGCCAAAGGCTACCGGGTGATCGTCCCTTATCTGCGCGGTCATGGCACGACGCGTTTCCTCTCGAGCAAGACGTTCCGGAATGCTCAGCAGTCGGTGGTTGCTCTCGACATCATCGCGCTGATGGATGCGCTGAAGATCGAGAAGGCGGTCCTCGCCGGCTTCGACTGGGGCGCGCGGACTGCCGACATCATCGCAGCACTCTGGCCGGCACGTTGCAAGGCGCTGGTATCGGTGACCGGCTATCTGATCACCAACCGTGAGCGCAACAAGGCGCCGCTGCCGCCGGAGGCCGAGTGGACGTGGTGGTATCAGTTCTACTTCGCCACGGAAAGGGGCAGGCTCGGCCTTGAGAAGTACAAGCACGCTTTCGCGAAGCTCATCTGGAAGAACGTCTCCCCGACGTGGCATTTCGATGACGCAACGTTCGATCGCACTGCGGCGGCCTTCGACAATCCGGACTGGGTCCCCATCGTGATTCACAACTACCGCTGGCGACTTGGCCTGGCCGCGGGCGACCCGCAATTCGATCATCTCGAAAAGCAACTCGCCCAGAGCCCCGTCATCGCACTCCCGACGATCACTCTGGACGGTGAGCGGGATCCGTTCACTCCTCCCGGAGACGGCGCCAGTTATCGCGGCCGCTTCACGGGCCCATACGCTCACCGAACGCTGAAGGGCGTCGGCCACAACCTGCCGCAGGAAGCCCCCGAAGTCTTTGCCGAAGCCGTCGTCGAGGTCGACGGCTTCTGATCGGGCAACCCACTGTCTGCCTACGGCTGTCCTGCGGATGTCCCAGTGGATGTCGGTCACCAGCTGGGGCTCGACGGGCGGGATCGAGATCGCCAACCCGCCCCCTGTCACGGACGCGTGGCGGCTGATGGCGACTTGCCCGCGCGCTTGCGGGCGCGGTAGGCCGCCGCCTTGATCTTGTTGCCGCACGGATCCATGGCGCACCACTCTCGGCGCCCTCCCCGTGAACGGTCGATGTAGATCTGCGTGTACTCGGGATTCGCGCACTCCTTGAGGAGCGGCATGTCCACCCCACCGAGGATGTCGATGGCGTCCCGGGCCACGGAGGAGAGCGCCTGCTGCGGGGTGGCTTCGATCCGACGCCCCGCCGGAGTGAGCTGCGGAATTGCAGAGGGCATGCTCGCTGCGCGGTTCACCAGCGAGAGCGCCCCCTCGTCGTAGCTCTCGTTCGCCAACCTGGCGGTGACGAGCAGATAGATCGCCTCTCGAAGAGCCACCGCCTCCGCGACGTCCGACGCCTTGCAGTTCGTACCCCCGTCAGTGGTTCCGGATTCGCGGAACCAGGAGTCGAGACTCTCCGGCGATCCGAGCATGTCCCTGGGCACAGCGTTGCGCCGCGCGCGCAGTGTTCCGACAAAGTCGAGCGCCGCGGTGCCACTGGGAAAGGCGCGTTCCGTTCCATGTCACCACCTTGACGGGTGACGAACTTGCGTGCAACGATCGTCACCATTCTAACGAGTGATGCATCTGTGAGTGTGCGGCACGTGATCACACGGGCCATTGCCCTCACCGGTGCCGCATCTCCGGCAACCAACACCGACCCACGCTTCAGCACAACAAACCGCAGGAGGCAACCGATGTCGCGAACAGAGAAGGTTCCGAGCGACGCCGAAGTGGCACGTCACACCCGGTTCGGCAAGCTGCCGGAGCGTATCCGCCTGGAGGACACGACTGAAGGGCACGCAGCCACGGTCCTGGATCCGGCGAGGGATGCGTACAACTACGACGAGTGGCTCGTGCGCATGTGCCTGTGATGTGCGAGACGCGCTCCGACCGTTCAACATCCGATCATTCAGCACAAGGGATTCCCATGAAGATGTCGATGGCGCTGAAGAGGGTGTCGGTAGCCGTGGGCGTGGTGACCATTGCGTTCGGCTGCTGCATCCAACTCTTCTGATACGACCCCCGCCCCGGGAGAGCTGAAACCGCGCGCCTGGCCCGTGGTCCACACCCCCACCCACCTGGTCGGCGGCGAGGAGCCCGCAGCCTCAGCTCCGCAGTCGGGGGAATGACGGACTGGTCCGGACGCCAGTAGCACCCCGCCCGAGGGGAGCTGCTCCGGTGCGCCGGCCAGGGCGTCCGATCCACTTTCCCCTTCGCAGCCCTGGCCGTCAGCCAGGGTCTTCGTGGAGCCGACGGTGTTGCCGGCCCTGCTGGTCCGTGCCCCTGACCGGCGCGGCCCGACGGCGGGAGGCCGCGTGACCGAACATCTGCTCCTGAACGATCACCGCGGTTTGGAGGCGTGCTGCGTCCTGACCCGGCGGGGCTCCGAACATGCGCCGGTACTCGCGGCTGAACTGCGACGGGCTGTCGTACCCGACGGCGTGTCCGACCGCGGCCACGTCGTGCGACGCTGCGATGAGTTGGATCCGGGCCTTTTGGAGTCGGAGCTGCTTTTGATACTGCAGCGGACTCATAGCAGTCACCGCACGGAAGTGCCGGTTGAGCGAGGAGACGCTCATACCGACTTCGCGAGCGAGGTCGTCGATGCGAATCACCTGGTCATAATGGGTCTTGATCCACTCGGTCGCGCGGGCGACGAGGGTCATCCGACTGTCGGCCAGACCGATCTGTCTGACCAGGGCCGCCTGGGGCCCGTTCAGCAGTCGCCAATGGATCTCCCGTCGGATGCCGGGCGCCAGTACCGGGATGTCACGTGGCTCGTCCAGCAGGCGCAGCAGCCGGACGACAGCGTCGAGCAGCTTCTCGTCGGCGTTGCTGGTCGCGATGCCCGGTCCGTCATGAGGGCGGACGTCGGTGGGGCCGGCTTCCACCAGCAGCTGCGCGATGATCGCGGGTTGCAACGGAAGCCCGAAACCGAGAAACGGCTCGGCGGGCGTGGCGTCGGTGATCCGCGAGGTCAGAGGAAGGTCGACGGTCGCGACCAGATACTGGCCCGAGTGGTAGTCGAAGACGCGGTCATTGAGAACTGAGCGCTTCGCTCCCTGGGCCACCAGAGCGATCACGGGTTCGGTGACCGTGCCCAGCGGTTCGGTCACGTGCTCGGTCGAGAACACCGTCATGTCCTCGATCCACACCGGACGTGGGCTGCCTGCGGCAAGCCGCGCGATCCGGTTACGGATTTCGTCCAGGTGATGCACCACACCAGTGGACCATGGAATGGGGCGCGGGGCCAACACAATCCGGGCAAGGTTGAGCGGATTATGCAACGATCCGCCCGCATCGGTCTAGGAGATCGCCAGGCGGCGAGGTCGAATGGAGGGGCACCGGGATGGCCCCCACGGCGTCCCCGAACATCTTTCGGCCAGGGAGTTCCACCATGTCGCTCGATTCCTACGTCACGCTCGGCCGCTCGGGTCTGCGTGTCAGCCCCTTCACGCTGGGCACCATGACCTTCGGTGAGGATCACGGGTGGGGCAGCAGCCCACAGGAGTCCGCGAACATCCTGGCTGCCTATCTGGACCGGGGCGGCAACTCGATCGACACCGCCAACATCTACACCAACGGCCACTCCGAGAAGATCATCGGCGATTACTTCGCCGACCGGTCCGCGCTGCGTGATCGAGTCGTGATCGGCACGAAGTTCTTCGGCAACCTGTACGAGAACGACCCCAACGGCGGCGGAGCCGGCCGGAAGGCGATCGTGCAACAGCTGGAGAACTCGCTGCGACGTCTGCGGACCGACTACGTCGACATCTACTGGCTGCACAATTTCGACCCGTCCACGCCGGTCGAGGAGACCCTCCGCGCCCTGGATGACCTGATCAGCGACGGGAAGGTCCGCTACGTCGGATTCTCCGACGTGCCGGCGTGGGCCGCTGCCGAGGCGGCCACCGTCGCACGCTTCCGCGGGTGGGCTCCGATCATCGCGCTGCAGTTGGAGTACTCCCTGCTCGAACGCACCTCGGAGGGGGAATTGATCCCGATGGCTCAGGCCCTGGGCATGGGCGTGATGCCATGGGGCCCGCTGAAGAGCGGGTTCTTGGCTGGCAAGTACTCCAGCACCACCACCGGTCCGGTCGACACCACGCGCACGCAGCTGGTCGGTGCCCCGAGCGAGGCCGACTATGTCGTGATCGACGCACTCAACGCCGTCGCCGCCGAAGTGGGCGCCAGTCCCGCCGCAGTGGCCCTGGCCTGGGTGCAGGGCCGTCCCGGGATCACCTCCACCCTGGTCGGCGCACGCCGCTTCGACCAGTTCGAGGCCAACCTGCAGGCCCTGGACATGACCCTCACCGAGGCTCAGCGCGGTGTGCTGGATGATGTCTCCGCTCCCACGCTGAACTTCCCGGCCGACAACAACAGGACGTTGGCGCCGTTGATCCAGTTCGGCGGAGCCACCGTGGACGGGCGTCCGTCGACGGTGTCCCCACTACTGCAGGCCAGCAGCGCCCGCTACTGACCAGGGCGGCGGAGAGCAGCCCACGCGGACGTCCGGGCTCGGACGCGGCCGACAGATTCAGAGAGAACTCAAAGGAAGCCGCTCCCCCTCGACGTGCGGCATCGGGAGATGCTGGACGGGTCATGAACACACAGAACACACAGCCGCCCCTGCTGCGGCCGGACGGGACTCCGGTGCGGGCACTGGTGGTGGACGACGAACCGGATCTCACCGAGGTGCTGGCCGGAGCCCTGACGAGCGAGGGCTGGAACGTCCGTACGGCCGCCGACGGCTCCTCCGCGCTCGCGACCGCACGTGTCTTCCGGCCGGACGCGGTCGTCCTGGACTGGATGCTGCCCGATATGGACGGGCTGCGCGTGTTGCGGGAACTGCACCGTGAGTCACGCGACATATGTGTGCTCTTCCTGACCGCTCGGGACGCGGTCGAGGACCGGATCGCCGGCATCACGGCGGGCGGCGACGACTACGTGACGAAGCCGTTCAGCCTGGAGGAGGTTCTCGCCCGGCTGCGCGGGCTGCTGCGCCGGGCAGGAATGACAGGTGCCCCGGGCCGGGACCGGCTGGTCGTCGGCGAGCTCACCATGGACGAGGATGCCCGGGAGGTCAGACGCGGCAGCGCGGTCGTCGAGCTCTCCCGCACCGAATTCGAGCTGCTGCGGTTCCTGATGCGCAATCCACGCCGGGTGCTGTCGAAGGAGCAGATCCTCGACCGGGTCTGGGCCTACGACTTCGGCGGCCGAGCCCATGTCGTCGAGCTGTACATCAGCTATCTCCGCAAAAAGATCGACGCGGGCCGCGCACCCATGATCCACACGGTGCGCGGGGTGGGGTACGTCCTGAAACCGGATCCCTCATGAGGCGGCCACCGCCGCACACGCTGCGCGGACAGCTCACCGCCGGGCTCGTCCTGCTGCTCGCCGCCGCCTGTCTCGCCGTCGGCCTCACGACCGTCTTCGCCCTCGAAGGTTTCCTCGTACGCCGCCTCGACCAGCAACTGACGGCGTCCGGGGGCAGGTTCGCCGCCAGCCTGGAGCACGAAGCAACGCCCGACACCGACAACCGACCCGACTCACGGGGCCAGGCGGACCAGACCTTAGGCGCAAGACTGCTGAACGGCCGGGTGACCCAGGCGGCCGTGGTCGACGAGCAGAACGTCCGACAGGTGCCGCTGACCCGCAGCGACCGGCATACGCTTCAGGAGGTCCCCGCCGATGGCAAAGGCCGCAGCGTACGGCTCTCCGGGCTCGGGTCCTTCCGGGTTTCCGCCGTCCCGGGCGACGACCAGGACGTCCTGATCACCGGGCTGCCGCTGCACCCCGTGGAAGAGACACTGCACCGGCTCGAAGGAGTGGAGGGAGTCGTGTTCGGCGCAGCCCTGCTCGCCACCGCAGTCGCCGGGGCCTTCTGGGTACGGATCTCCCTGCGCCCCCTGCAACGGGTCACGAAGCAGGCGGTCGGCGTGGCCCGGCTCCCGCTGGCCAGCGGCGAGGTTGCCATGCCCGATCCGCTGCCCGTCACCGACCCTCGTACCGAAGTGGGGCAGGTCGGCACCGCGCTGAACCGGATGCTCGGACATGTCGGGGACGCGCTCACCCGGCGGCAGGCGAGTGAGGAACGCCTGCGGCACTTCGCCGCCGACGCCAGCCATGAACTGCGCACCCCCGTTGCCAACATCCGCGGTCACGCTGAACTGGCCCTGCGCCACCGAGGGCGCGTCCCCGCCGACGTCCGGCGCGCTCTGGAACGCATCCAGTCGGAGTCCGGCCGCATGGGTGACCTGGTGGACGACCTGCTCCTGCTCGCCCGCCTGGACGCAGGGCGCCCACTCGAACACGAGCCGGTCGACCTCACCCTGCTCGTCCTGGACGCGGCCGACGACGCCCGCGCAGCCGGCCCCGGGCACCGCTGGATTCTCGATCTCCCTGAAGAACCCGTGACCGTCACCGGTGACGCGCACCGCCTCCAGCAGGCCATCGGCAACCTCCTGACCAACGCGCGCACCCACACCCCCGCCGGCACGGAAGTGACCGTCCGCCTCGTGTCCGAGAGCGCTGCGGTCCGCCTGACCGTGACCGACGACGGTCCGGGCATCCCGGAAAGTCTGCAGCCCGAGATCTTCGGCCGCTTCGTCCGGGCAGACCGCAGCCGCTCCCGCGCGACCGGCAGCACCGGCCTCGGCCTGGCGATCGTCCATGCCGTGGTCACCGCGCACGCGGGCAGCATCCAGGTCAGCAGCGAACCCGGTCGCACGGTTTTCGAGATGTCTCTCCCCCGCTGACCACCGCGAGGGCTCGTCCCGTCCACCGAGGTTGGACACATCCAAGCCACGAGGGGGCGCCGATGGTGCGGTCTCAGCCCTGACGGCCCGTCCTGTGACGGCGGTCAGGCCGCCGACCCGACGGCAGATCGAGCCATCGCGCGGTGCCGGGGGCGATCAAGTGGGTGTGGCCGCCCAGGATCAGCCGCACGGCCGGGTGGTGCGAGTGCGGTACCGCGATCCGGAGTCGCTGCGCTCGTATACCCAGGTCCACGTCCCCGTGTCCGCGGAATCGGATGCGTACGCCGAATTTGGAAAGCTGGGGAAGCGGGGCCGGGGAGAGCCACAGCGCGTCGTCCCGGGTCTCCAGCCCGGTCATCCCACGCTGCACAAAATCGAGGGTCCCGGCCATCGCCCCCAGATGGATGCCTTCGGCGGTGGTGCCGCCCTGGATGTCGACCACATCACCGGTCAGCGCCTCTTCGCAGTAGGTCCACGCCTCCTCGCGGTGCACCCGTGCCAGCACCCAGGCGTGAACCAGAGAGCTGAGGGTGGAACCGTGGCTGGTGCGCGCGAGGTAGTAGTCGACGGTGGCGCGCCAGGTCTCGTCGTCCAGCACATGCCCGAGGCGCTGGAACAGGCCGCCGAGCTCTCCGGGTGAGAAGAGGTAGCCGAGCATCAGCACATCGGCCTGCTTGGATGCCTGGTAGCGGTTGACCGTGTCGCCCTCCGCCTCAAGAATGCGGTCGAGCCGCCGGATGTCGCCATAGCGTTCCCGGTAAGCGGCCCAGTCGAGTTCGTCGAGTTCTCCGTAACCGGCGAACTGGCTGATGACACCACGGTGGTACGGCACATACAGCCGCCGGGAGATGTCCTCCCACCGTTCCAGCTCCGCGGGGTCGAGCCCCAAGCGCTCCAACAGGGTCCTGCGCCGTGGCTCGGGCAGGTCGCGGTACAGCTCCGTGGTCCGTGCCAGCACCCAGGCCGCCGTCACGTTCGTGTACGCGTTGTCGTCGATGCCTGCACTCCCGCCTCTGGGATAGGCGTCGTGGTACTCATCGGGGCCGACCACACCGCGGATGCGGTACCGGGCCAGCGACGCGTCCCATTCGGCACCGGCCGCCCAGAACCGGGCGATCTGCAGCAGCATCTCCGCGCCCTTGGAATGCAGGTACTCGGTGTCCGCGGTGGCCTGGCAGTACTGCCACACGTTGTAGGCAACGGCCGAACCCACGTGGTGCTGCAGTCGTGAACGATCGGGCAGCCAGCGCCCCGAACGCGGGTTGAGATGGAGTTCCTGAGCCTCCTCCCGACCGTCGTCGGCACTCTGCCAAGGGAACATGGCCCCGGCCCGCCCGGCCTGTCGTGCCGCGCGGCAGGCCTCGGGCAGCCTCCGGTAGCGGTAGTCCAGAAGTCCCCGGGACACCTCCGGGAAATGCAGACTCAGGAACCTCAGTACGAACAGCTCGTCCCAGAAGACGTGGCCCCGGTACGCCTCACCGTGCAGTCCTCTCGCCGGTACACCGACGTCGAGCTCGGCGGTGTGCGGAGACAGCGTCTGCAGCACATGGAAGAGGTGCAGTCGCAGAATCCTGCCCGCCTCGCCCGGAACGTCGATCCGGGCCCGCCGCCACAGGCCGGCCCACGCCCGATGGTGCGAGGCCAGCAGCTCCGCGAACTCCGGGGCCGTCCGGACAGCGGCCACAGCAGCCCGCAGGGGACTGCCGATCGCCGGGTCACGCGACGTGTACAGCGCCACCGTCTTGTCCACGACGGCGTCGCGTGCCGGATCCAGCGGAAGCACCAGTGTCTGGAAAATCTGCCGTGGAGTCTGCCAGGGACGGGAATGCCGACCGGACTCATCCGTGTGCCGCCCAGGACCGCCGGACGTGTCGACAGTGCGGGAGGCCAGCGCGAAGCCGATGTCCGACTCCACGGTGCGGCATCTCAGCCACACCACATTGTCCTGTTCCGCTCCGGTCGACCAGCCGGTCAGGTGGCGGTTGGACAGATCCTGGTACCGCGAGACACCGGTGTTCCGGATGTCGCCGTCGATCGCCGCCTCCACCTCGATCGAGCCCGTCCAGCCATCCGCGGTGAAAATCGTGTGCAGCGCAGCGAGATGCGGGGTGCCCATATGCACCAGACGGCACTGCTCGACATCAAGGCGACGGCCTGCCTCGTCCTCGTAGACGGACCGGCGGGTCAGCGTGCCGCGGCGCAGATCGAGAGTCTGCCGGTGTTCCTTGAGGTGTCCGTGGTCCGGAGAGAGCCACGGTCCGGGGTGTGCGCCGACGGGGCGGATGCGGTAGCGCAGCGGCAGCCAGTTCGGCAGGTTGACCAGGTCGGCGTTCTCCACCGTCCGGCCCTGGACCGATGAGATCAGCCGGTCGTAGCAGCCCGCCAGGTAGGTGCCCGGGTAGTGAGACCTGTTGGTGGATGTCTCGGATGCGGCTCCACGGGTGGCGAAGTATCCGTTGCCGAGTGTGCACAGCGCCTCGCGCAGCCGCTCCTCTTCCGGCTCGTACCCCTCGTACGACCATTCCCAGGCCCCCGCCATCAGTCGTCCACGTCGCTCAGCAGTTCACCGGGATCGGACACCACGATGTCGGCGCCGCGGCGTCGCAGGTCCGCGGCGCCGCCGGCACTGCCTGTCCGGTCCACGCCGACGACAAGCCCGAATCCGCCGCGGCGGCCGGCCTCGACACCGGCCAGGGAGTCCTCCACCACAGCGGATTCCGGAACCGGGACGTGGAGGCGCCGCGCCGCTTCCACGAAGAGCGCGGGATCCGGCTTTCCCGCGAGCCCCAGCCGCCGTACCTCATTCCCGTCGACCACGGCCCCGAACTGCCCGATGAGTCCGGCCCGCGACAGCAGTTCCGTCGCATGTCGGGAAGCGGACACGGCGGCACAGGGCACCCCTTCGCTTCGCAGCGCCTGAAGGAGGCGAACCGTGCCGGGCCAGACATCGACCTGGTGCGTGCGCAGCGTTTCCGTGAACAGCTCGTCCTTGCGTGCGGCGACCGCCCATACCGTCGCGGTGCCCGGTGGGTCGTCCGGGCTGCCCTCGGGAAGGTCCAGCCCTCTCGACGCGAGGAAGGCCGCCGCACCGTCCCGCCGTGAACGGCCGTCGACGTGGCGGAGATAGTCGGCGACCGGATCGAAGGGCCGCTGCCCCTCCCGTTCCGACAGACAGGCGTCAAACGCCTTCTTCCAGGCCGCGGCATGACTCCGGGCGGAGTCGGTGATCACTCCGTCGGTGTCGAAGACCACGGCCCGCACAGAGCGCAGGCACGGTGCCGGAGACGGTACGGCGGCCATGAATGGGGCGGTCCCTTCGTCAGGGTCTTCATTCATGGCATCACGGTTCCAGGACGCGGGCGCGTCGTGGTTCTCAGTAGGGCAGAGGCCGCCCGGACGGGGTTCGCAGGTCGAGGGGCGGCGGCCCCGAGACAGGCGGTGGACGGCGGACGATTCTGATGCGGCTCACTGCCACCACCTCCTGGCGCTCAACGGGTATGTGCCCAGGCGCGTGCGCCACAACCCTGCGGCGGGAAACACGTCCACGTCCGAAGGCCCTCCTGCCGGCCCATCCGGAACGGCCCCGCCCAGGGGCCGTCCGGCCCGGCCCAGGGACGAACGGCCCATACGCCCGGGGAGGACGCCCACTTCATCCTGAAGGTGCGTCAACCGATACCTGCTCTCCGGGAGGCCCCCGATGCTCGCGCAGACGCTCGACGACACGACGTTGGCCGACCTCGTCTCCGATGCCACCGCAGCACCGTCGATGCACAATGCCCAGCCCTGGCACTTCGACTACAAGCGTTCGAGCCGCACTCTCGCCCTTCGGGCGGATTTCGACCGTGCCATGCCGGAGGCCGACCCGTCCACCCGCGCACTGCACGTGGGATGCGGCGCGGCCCTCCTGAACCTGCGAGTCTCCGCAGCCCACCAGGGCCTCTCCATGGAGACGACACTGCTGCCCGTCCCTTCGGACCAGGCACTCCTGGCGAGCAACCATCTGAGCGACTCCCCTCAAAAACCCCGGGATGCCGCGCTCGTCGGGCTCCACCGCGCCATCCGGGACCGGCACACCAGCCGGTACCCATTCGACGCCCGGGCGATACCCGAGGACATCCGCCTGCTCTTCGCCGACGCGGCCCGCGCCGAAGGAGCGGACTTCTCGTTCCTGACCCCGACGCATCTGGAGACCGTGCTGGAGCTGATCCGGGACGCCGAGGGATACGACCGAGGGGACCCGGCGCGGGAAGCGGAGCAGCACCACTGGACCCGGGACACACAGACAGAGGCTCCCGTCGACGGGGTCCCGGACTACGCCTTCGGACCCTGCGACGCGTCCGGACGAGCAACGACTCGCGACTTCGCGGGCACCGCCGTCCTGGCGGGCCGAGCGCGCGTCCCGTTCGAAAGCCAACCGCAGCTGGCCCTTCTGAGCACCGCGGGCGACCGCCCCGTGGACTGGTTGCGCGCCGGCCAGGCATTGGAACGTGTCCTGCTCACCGCCACACTCCACGACGTATCCACCTCATTCGCGACGCAGCCCCTCGAATGGCCGGACCTGCGGTGGATCCTGCGCGACCCCGTCTTCGGCACGGGACACGCGCAGATGATCATCCGCATGGGATACGGCCCGGCGGGGCCCCGCACACCACGCCGCCGCTGGGAACAGGTACTGACGATCGAACCTTGAAGTGCTCTCCCGGCTGGAGCCAGGAGATTCCTGCTTACCTTGCGGCAGCGGGCTTGACGCGCTTCGCGCGCCTGACGACTGCCCTCCCGGCAGCCGGGATGAGCGCGAGGTCCATCCGGTACAGGTGCAACATGTTCCGGGCTGCGTTGTGGTCGGCGTTGCCCGACCAGCCGCAGTCGGGGGCGTGATTCGGGCTGTCAGGCCGCGAGGATGAGGGATTCGAGGTGGGAAGTGCGGGTGCCGCCGAGTGGGGTGCCGGTCAGCCATCGATCGATGCGGATGATGTTGAGCGCGGTGGTGGCGAAGACGTGGCCGAGGCCGGTTGCTGGCAGGTCGCGGTGGCGGGTGCGGCGGATCCCGGTGACGCGGACGGCTTGGGAGATGGTGCCTTCGACGCCGGCTCTGGTCGCGTAGCGGTCCTTCCACTCGTCGGTGTCTGGGCCCGGCGGGCGGCTTCGACAGGGAAGGCACGGCGCTCACATCTCCAGCGGCGGCCGCTTCAGCGACCAATTCCCTATGGCCGGCAGCCACGTTCCCACCCCACAGCGCGAGAAGTTCTCGGATCTCCCGCGTCACATAAAACCGCGGCTGCGGCCGCGGCCCCGTCCTGCCCTCACGACGCGCCACGGACAGCCAGTTCCACACCGCAGTGACACGCCCATAGTGGCTGCTCGCCGAGGTGCTCGGACTCGAGCCCCTCGAAGAAACGGTGCCGGTTTCTGCCCGGACAACGGCTACGCCACGGCGTAGCCGAGCCGAGATGTGGGCCGCCAACCTCACCGCCGCCCGCCAGTACGCACAACGCGAAGGACACCTGAACGCCCCCGACCACACATCGAAACCGTCGACGGCACCGACCACGCCCTCGGAGTCTTCATCGCCAACTCGAAGGCACGTAAGGACCGGCTCGCGCCCGAGCGGGTCGAAGAGCTCACCACAATCGGCATGAGATGGAGCTGAGAGACATGATGGCCCCATCGATAAGTGCCAGCCGCGTGTGGGACGTGCTCGCCGCCGCTCAGGCGTCCCACCTGCGGCTTGCCTAGGCTCCCCTTTGGCTCACAGGTCGTTTCACAATGAGGTCGCTGAGGGAGGGGATGCAGTCACGCTCGGCTTCGTCCGTAGGATCACTCCATGCCTGCTGACGAACGCGTAGCTCGGTCGCCAGCGCGGCTACGCGTCGCGGGACATGGACGAGAAGTGGGACGTCTTCACGGAAGGCGAGGTGGTCTTCCTGCATCGAAGCTGGACCGGTAACGGAGTCTTCGCGGCGACCTTCACGCCGGTTGGTGGCGGTGGATGGCGGATCGCTAGTGCCGTAGTCGAACGTGATTCCGAGCGCTATGGAGGCACGGACGATGCCTACGACTGCGTCATGCTTGAGTTGGTGATCAGCGCCATCGTGCTCGGTGAACCAGCGCCTGACCTCCGCTCGAAGCTGGTGGAGTTTACGCGTCGGAAGTCGCCTTCTGCCGATGCCCCGGCTGGCCTGATTCAGCACAGCACCTTGGGGCTGCGCTCGGACTCCTAGTTGATCCCGCAGGGCTGCCGGATAGACGTCGGATGCACATCAGGCTGCAGGCCAGTTCGAGAAGGCCCTGGTGGAGATCCGCGCGTCGTTCGTAGCGGGTGCGGAACCGCTTGAACTGGTGCAACCAGGCGAAGGCGCGCTCGACGACCCAGCGCACCTTGCCCAGTCCGGAACCGTGTGCGAAGCCCCGCCGGGCGATCACGGGTTTGATGCCGCGCTTCCACAGCAGACGGCGGTACTTGTCGAAGTCGTAGCCCCGGTCGGCGTACAGGCGCCGGGCTTTGCTGCGGGGGCGTCCGCGCAGTCCCCGGATCAGGGGGATGGCGTCCAGCAGCGGCAGGAGCTGGGTGACGTCGTGCCGGTTGCCGCCGGTGAGAGTCCCGGCAAGCGGGGTTCCGTGACGATCGACGATCAGGTGGTGCTTCGAGCCGGGGCGAGCACGGTCGACGGGTGAGGGGCCGACATGATCCCCCTTTGAGAGCCCGGACGTGCGACCCGTCCACGGAGCAGTCATCCAGCTCCATCAGGCCGGCACAGCGTAGCTCGGCCAGCAGGGCCTCGTGCAGGCGCGGCCACACGCCAGCCTCGGGTCCAGTCCCGCAACCGGCGCCAGGCCGTCACCCCGGAGCAGCCCACCGTCTCCGCAGGGACATCACGCCATGCGACACCGGTCCGCAGCACATACATCACACCAGCGAATACCACTCGGTCGGGGAACGCGCAGCCGCCCGGGGTGGCGACGGCGCCGCTCGGGAGCAGGCGGCAGCAGCGGGGCCACTCGCTCCCATAGGGCGTCAGGAACAAGATGAGCACCCACCCTGGACATCTTGCCGACCAAGATCGTCGAGCACAAGACCCGCAGCTCAATCCATTCTGAAACGATCAGTTACCCGGGAGCGTCGGTGATGCGGCGCATCATCCAGCCGATGCAGGTCCGCCATCCCGGCGGTTTCTGACCCTCTCGGCCTCGATAAAGGACCGCGCCCGCCTCAACATGGACTGTCGCCAGACGAGGGTCGGAATCGTAGACGGCGCAGTTCGCCTGCCATCGGCTGAACTCATCGCTGATGTCCTGGATCGAGCGACACCAGGCGATGCCCTGTCCATGTCTCACGAGTCCGGGGTGCTGCGGGTCGACACTCAGGTCAAAACCGTGCAGGAACTGCAGGGCTGTCAGGACCAGGGGATCCGGGTAGTCGGGAACACTGGGGCCTTCCACCCACGTAGCCGCCCAGCCATGGGCAGCCTCACGGCTCAGGTCGCCAAAGATCAGCGACTTCCAACAAGCCGATACTTCTTCACGGCTGGGCGGCGGCAGCACATTGAAGTCGCTCACGACCCGAGCATCCCCACGCGTAAGCACCGAAGCCACTGCCTTTTCTGCTCATGAGCGAGCCTTGATCGGCAGCCCACTGCCTAGCATGCTCGGATGCCTGCCGAGCCTCCCCTCCCCGCAGGGTCGGCTTCTCCTCCCTTTAGGCCGGCAATGACAGACCGTCAGCGCTTATCTCATCTTCTGGCCGAATTCAAAGAGGGGATTGACGGATCGCCCTGACCGTCCATATCCATCCCTTGGGCGGGTTCAAATACTGCTCGTCCGCAAGAGTTCCTGCCATTCGGAATAGGGTCATCGCCGGCTATTTGGCGGGTGGGCGACAGAAGATCTGAAATCTGACCCACTGGCGCCGCAAGCCGACCAGGCTCTCGGCAGCACTGCGAGCGGCGATCACGGTGTCGAGTTTTTAGGTGGCTTTGCCGGCGCGCCATATGCCAACAGGTGTGCGCAGCATGGCGTTCACGGTCACGTTGGCCTGCATATCTCCTGGTCTCCGCCCCTGTCAGATTGGCTGCGTGGCCTCCCATGTATGCAGCGGATCGTGATGCGAGATCGTCACAGGGCTGCACCTATAAGTGATGCAGGTCACGTCGGATGCCTGGGAGTTGGCGACTGTTCTACGCCCACCGATGCGCTTGGGTCTGTATATCAGCCACATGACCAGGGGATGCTTGTGTCCCTGTTGCCCTTATTCTCCCGACAGGTCGCGCTTATTTGGTGCCTGTGAGGATGTCATTTTGATGCTGTTGCTTCTTAGTGTCCTGGCCCGTCCATTTTCTCGGCAAGTCGAGGTGGTCGACTCGCTTATGTCCAGCGTCGTGGCTTTTACTGACGTGCTGTCGTTGTGATCCATCTGACGTTTGCGCTCATAGGATCTGCTGCTGGCCGCAGTTTCCGCGCGGTCTTTTCTCGACATGATCACGTGCCCTGAATTCATCTTCAGTGACGTTGATCTTCCCGCCTATGGTCCTGCTTGCGCGGTTCCGCGCAGAAGTTTGAGTCGCCCCATGGGGAAGGACACAGCACTCGTGCATCCATCCACACAACCATCGATACCAAGACGCAGACGTCTCAACCGACTTGCCGTGGCTGCTGCGCTGCTGCTGGTCGCCGAAGCCGGCATCGCTGTAACGGGGAAGGCCGCTGCGGCGCCCGCCGCCGAGCGAACGGTTGCGGTTCCCCAGCCGTCCAGGGCTGAGGTTCTCAAGGCCGACATGGAATGGGCTGCCCAGCACACCAAGGGTTCCAAGGCGTGGGCGATCCTGGAGGGGAAGAAGACTGGCAGGAAGGTGGTCGCGTACGACGAGACGACGGCCACGTCCGTCACCGTCGCCAATCCTGACGGAACGCTTACCACCGAGATGACTCCCGGTCCTGAACGGGTCTGGCGCGGAGGCAAGTGGCACAAGGTCGACGTCACTTTAGCGATGGCCGCTGACGGAAGTGTGAGGGCGAAGGAGCATCCCAACGGCCTGCGTCTGACTGGCCAGAGCGGCACCCCCTCGCAGTCTCTGTCCGCCGCTGGGAAAGCGGCCTCGCGGGATCTGGTCACCCTTGGCAGCGGGGAACAGGCCATGACGCTGCAGTGGAAGGGCGGCCTGCCCGCGCCTGAGCTTCGTGGCAACACCGCCCGCTACCGCGAGGCAGTTCCTGGCGCCGATGTGATCGTTGAAGCCACGCGAACCGGCTTCGAACAGTTTGTTCAGATCCACGACCGGCCGGCCGACCCGTACTCGTACACGCTGCCGGTCAAGGCCAAGGGCCTGAAGGCGAAGGCGAACAAGGACGGGTCCGTCACCTTCAGCGACGCCAGGACCGGCCAGCGGCAGGCGACGATGCCTGCCCCTGTCATGTGGGACGCGTCTGTGGACAAGCGATCCGGAGAGCACACCCGCCGGACCCGCGTCGACATGAAGGTCGTGAACAAGGGCACAGGCCGCATCGATCTGGTAGTCACGCCGAGCCCGGCCTTCCTCGCCGATCCCGCCACGCAGTACCCGGTCACGGTCGACCCCTCGACTTCGGCTCTGGCCTCCACGTTCGACACCTACGTGCAACGCGGTGAGACCGTGGACTTGTCGACGGACACCGAGCTGGACTTCGGCAACCCGGGCACTACTAACGCCGATGGCACGACCCGTGTGGCCCGGTCCTTCATCCACTGGAACACCACGCCGATCCAGGACGCGTTGATCACCGACACGAATCTGGCACTGTGGAACTTCCACTCGGGCAACACTGACTGCGTCGCGCAGGAGTGGACCGTCTGGGACACCACTGCGGCGTCCACCTCTTCACGGTGGGCGAGCCAGCCCACGTGGAACCAGCAGTACCACTCCTCGACGCAGACCCGAGGCAACCCGGACTGCACAAGCACCCAGCCCGACGGGTGGATCAACGCCGACGTCGACACACTCGTCCAGACGTGGGCATCGGCCAAGGCCACCCGCGGCTACATGGGACTGCGCGCGGCCACCGACGACACTCGCGCCTGGAAGCGCGTCAACTCCGGCAACGCCACCGCAAACCAGCCGAAGCTGACCGTGAACTACAACTACCGGCCCTCGGACGGCACTGACCGGCAGGCCGG
Organism: Streptomyces sp. NBC_00154; assembly: GCF_026342835.1. Taxonomy (GTDB): domain Bacteria; phylum Actinomycetota; class Actinomycetes; order Streptomycetales; family Streptomycetaceae; genus Streptomyces. The sequence continues at coordinate 490,442 of NZ_JAPEMI010000002.1, read as the reverse complement.
GGCGCCGTTCAAGTCCTATGCCGGAGTGTGGGCGGTGAACACCACCACGCCGACCCTGCGGGACACCTTTACGGACCCCGACGGTGACACAGTCAACGGCACATTCCAGGTCTACGACGCCGCCACCAACACTCCCATCACCACGCCGCTCGGAGACGGCCTGCTCGTCTCCGACTACGGCAACCAGGGCAAGCCAGTCAGCGTCGTGGTGCCAGCAGGGCAACTCACGGACGGCAAGACCTACAAGTTCCGTACCAATGCCTACGACGGCACCCACTACAACCTTTCCTGGTCACCGTGGACCCAGTTCGTCGTCGACACCACCGCACCTGGTGAACCATCCCCGGTGGCCTCCAGCCAGTACCCCGAGGGTGACTACGGCGGCGGGGCCGGCCAGGCGGGAACCTGGACGGCGACTACCGCTGATGACGCCAACCGGCTCCAGTACCGGGTGGACGGCGAGGACCCCGACCCCGACGCGGGCGCAGCAGGCAGTGGCACGTGGACGACGGTCAACACGACCTCGACTACTTCCGGCACTTCCGGCTCCTTCACCGCTACGCCCACGACCGACGGTGCGCATCACGTGGACACTCAAGCCGTCGACCGCGCGGACAACGTCGGCACCACCGCCGAGTACGGCTTCATCGCGGGAGCCACTGCGGCGCCTCGGAGCCACAAGGTCGACATGACCCTGAACAAGCCGGACACGGCAGCGGTGGGCCCTGCCGACTGGGACAATCCCTATCCGGCGTTCGGGTGGAATGGCTGGAACACCATTACCAGCTCGGGGAACGTCACCGTGGACGCGCCCCCGCTGCTCTCCCCGAAGAAGAAGGTCACCAAGGCCGGGGATGTCACGATCACCATGACGCCCCAGAAGCAGCGCTCTCCAAAGGCTGCCAAGGCACTCAAGCAGTACCAGAAGCAACAGCATCAGACAGACGCGTCGACCTTCGCAGCCAGCGCCTACACCGGTCCAATCTTGGACCCGTCATGGTGCGACTCCACGAAGATCGATCAGAAGTCGTTCATCCGCCGCACCGAGGCCTGTCTGCTGTTCACCTGGAACCTGGAAGGCACCAGCGACAAGGGCATCTACCGGCAGTCCTGGGACGTCATGTGGCAGGTCAAGCTGGATCCCAAGACCAACGCGATCAAAACGTTCCTCCAGATGTACCCCTTGATGCCCACCGTTCAGGAACAGTGGCCGTCCTCCCCGAAGGCCATGGCGTTCAACGTGATCACCGGCTGCGCCAACGGTGGTTGCACCAGTGGCATGGGATTCGACTGGGAGACCGGCCGGACCCCCTCATGGTCCTCCGGTGCCGATCAGCACATGGCCCAGGGCACGGCCGACTTCACATGGGACGGAAGCGTCACGAACGCCGCCGGCTTGAAGGACAAGGACCTGTCCAAGGTGCTTACCCTCCTGGTGGGGGCTACCTTCACCACTGACACTCCCGGCATGGTCGTCACCCAGGACAAGGCGTCCTCCGGTCCGTTCGACATCCGCTGCGACAAGGTGTACGGCAGCGGCGGTTGCGTCGTCCCCTCATACAGCCCCGGCTACTCGATGAACTCCAGGAAGTTCCCGGCGGCCGCGGCCCACGCCTGGCTGATCCAGAACCGGCTAGCCCCGGAATTCTTCGGCCAGACACCGGTCACCCCGCTGCATTACCTGCCGGGCAAGTCCCGCAATGCGGCAGGAGCGACCGGAACCGGCCGCAGCGAAACCGCGAACCGGTACCGGACCTGCTACGGCGCGGCAGCAAACAAGATGGTCTACCGCAAGGACACGGCCCTGCATCCAGAGCTGTCCAGTTCCAACAAGGACTCACGCTCTGAACCGCCCCGGGTTCGGTAGAGAGCTCAGATAGCGGTTGTGACCTGGGGTTTCGTGGTCGCGAGGTAGTAGTTGTTCTCGTACTCGACGGGCGGGACGTGGCCTATTTCACCGTGGAGGCGCCGGTGGCAGTACCAGTCGACCCATTCGGCGGTGGCCAGCTCGACCTGGGAGAGCGTCTTCCAGGGCCGTTGCGGCTTGATCAACTCGGTTTTGTAGAGACCGATGGTCGATTCCATCAGGGCGTTGTCCAGTGCGTCCCCGACGGAACCGATGCTCGCCGCGAGACCGGCGGCATCCAGGTGCTCGGCGAGACGGAAACTCGTGTATTGCGACCCGGCATCGGAGTGATGGATCAACTCGCCGTGCGTATACGGGTGTTGGTCGCGGTCGCGTTGCCACAGTGCCATCTCCAGCGCGTCCAGGACGAGCTGGGTCTCCTTCGATGTGGAGGCGGACCAGCCCACGATGCGACGTGAAAAGGTATCCACGACGAAGGCGACGTAGACGACGCCCGCCCAGGTCGCCACGTGGGTGAAGTCCGCGACCCAGGTGCGGTTGGGCGCCTCGGCGACGAAGTCGCGCTCGACGCGGTCCGGTGCCCGCTCGGCCTTCTCGTCCGGGATCGTGGTGATGACCCTCTTGCCGCGCACCGCGCCGGCGATGTTCAGCTCGCGCATCAGCCGCTCGACCGCGCAGCGGGCCACCGGGATGTCCTGGCGGTTCAGCTCGCGCCAGATCTTCCTCGCCCCGTAGACGCGGTAGTTGGACGCGTAGATCTCCTTGATCTTCTCTTTCAGCCCGGCGTCGCGCACGGTCCTCGCGGACGGCTCGGCCAGCCGCTTGTGGTGGGCGTAGTAGGTGGAAGGGGCGATCTTGCAATCGTGCTCGGTGAGCACGCGGCAGATCGGCTCGACACCGCCGAAGCGGGCCCGGTGCTCGTCGATGAACGCTACGAGCGTGTGTGTGGCCGGTCGAGCTCGGCCGCGAAGAAACTTGCCGCGGCTTTCAAGATGTCGTTCGCGCGGCGGAGTTCGGCGTTCTCCTTCTTCAGGGCCTTCATCGCCGCGGACTCCTCCGACGTCGTGCCGGGCCGCCGACCGGAGTCGATCTCGTCCTGCTTGACCCAGTTCCGCAGGGTCTCGGCCGAGCCGATGCCGAGTTTCTGGGCGACCGTCTTCAGCGCGGCCGACTCGTTCGGGTAATCACCGCGGACCTCGGCGACCATGCGGACCGCTCGTTTGCGCAGCTCAAGGGGATAGGAGGAGGGGCGTGCCATGACTCAATCCTTACATGGAATCGAGTCTCTATTCGAACCGGGGCGGTTCACTCCTGCGACGAGTACTCGTTCAACGCGACGTACGAGTCGGCCGGCATGCCCACAAGCGAGGGTGGCCTGAATCCCAAGCCGGTGTCGGATGCCCTACAGGGGCGGGAGTGCGTCCAAACGTACGAGAAGCAGCTGGCGGACGGCACCTACCGGCTGTACGACGATGAGCGTTATGCGGCGCCGACCTGGGACGAGACCTGTGGGCGATCGTCGATGTCGGTGAACGTCAACTCCCAGTCGATGGCACGGTTCGGGTCGTCGTTCGCACCCACGTTCCGGATGCTGGACAAGGACACGTACTGGGTGGATATCGACGGTTTCCAGGACTGCGATTCCACAGCCGACGTGATCACGTGCGCACAGCGTCCGTAGCGCCCTGACTCCTTCCGCGAAGGGCTGGCCCGTGAACGCACGTGGGGTTCGGGGGCCAGCCCCTCAGCATGCGGCGGTGGCATTCAGGCCGTGACGGGCCGCCATCCGTCCTGCTCGTATGTGGGGTCGGGGTCGAACCAGGTCAGCCCGTCGCCGGTCGGCGTCATGTAAGGGCGCATTCCCAGGATGCGGGTGGGGCGCCCCTCGGTCAGGGCGGTGGCGCCGTCTTCCAGCCATTCGGCCAGGCCGACGGCCAGCGATATCGGCTCCTGCGCATCCGCCCATGTGCCCAGCAATCCCGTTGTGGGGTCGAGGTATGTGCCGTCCATCATGGTGTATTTGGCGCTGGCGGTGACGGGCACGTAGGGCAGGGTTTCCTGATCGGACAAGCCTGACAGGGCCGACAGGGGCCCACCGTGAGCAGTGATCACGTGCTCGAGGGGGAGCCACGCCTGGCCGTTCGGCATGAAGTCCACCGCGTTAGCCTGCCGGTGCCACGGATCGTCCTCGCCGCGTGGTGCGAACGGCTGCTCGCCGAGCTCGTCCAGGTCCGCGCCGCGCACCCCGTCGTGGATCAGGTAGAGCGCCTTCATGGCCAGCGGTAAGGCGACGCCTATGACCTGTTCGGTTTGCTCTATCTGCTCAGGTGTCGCCGGCTCCCGCAGCAAGCTGTGAGAAAGCGGCGCGTACCTGCTCAGCCACTCCTCTATACGCTCCCATGCCGCCTGAACCCGAGCATGTTCGGTCATCCGTGCCGTCCTTGTCCCTGGAAGTGGTGTCGAGCCTGGAACACCGTAGATACACCGACGCACACGCTGCTGTGATGCGAACAGGATAGGTATGGCCGCTGCTCGCCCCGGCCCCGGGCATCGCAGTTCATCCGCCCTTCTGGTTCAGGGACGGATCACATGCAATCACGACGATCGTGCGCGGCACGGGGTCGGTGGGAGCAGCAGTGGGTGTCCAGTCGCACGCCAGAGTGGGACGAACCTCCCGCGGCTCATCGGACGGCGTCGGCTCCGGTGCGTGAACGGGCCGCGTGTTGGCGTTAAGGACTTCCGTCGCGGTGTACCCGGCCACGCCTATCACCAGGCCCGCTGCGACGAACGCCTGCATGGCCCGACTCACTCGCAAGCCCCCTGTCCCGCCTCGTGATGCACGCTCACGCCTTCCTGTGTAGCGGGAGCCACATAAGTGACTGTGCAGGGCGCCCAGGGTGGGGCCGTCCGTGTGTACGGTCCCTCTGAGGAAAGGTAGCGCAGGACCTGGAGCACGTACGTGCACCAACGTAATGAACTGGATACCAGGCCTCCTCGCGAACCTGCTGCAGGACAGCCGCTCCGCTGCTGGCTCAGGCCGGGACGGCCGACCGGTTCCGGCAGCTTCGGCGACACCGTCTCGGTGTGCCGGGTATCAGCGGCGTACGGATCCGCTCCCAACCGTGGGACGCCACTCCGCTGGGATGAGCATGGACACGAGCGATTCCCCTCAAGGGGCGAGCGCACCCCCCAAGTGGGCGTGTGGTCCCCGGTCACGCCGTCCCGTTGAGCTCGTTCTCGACATCGCGACCGACCTCCACGAGACCGATCAGTCGTCGGCCTCGGCACGCCGCTCGACGGCGTGGAGCAAGGCGGTGGGCTTCCTCCTGGGCATCGGTGTCATAGGGCGAGCACAAGCGGTGATGAACCGCCGGGAGGGCCTTTCCCTTCCGCCGGCGCACCCCCTTCTCGTCGCGGTGGTACTGCTGGACCCAGGCATTCCGCAGCACCTGCACGGCCTCGATCTCGCACAGCCAGTCCGGAGCCGTGGGGCGTAAGGCCGCCTCCAGGAGCGCAGGCGTTCCAGCACTACCTCCAGCGTCGCCTGTTCCAGTCCGTGCTCAGGGCGGCGGTCGCATCCACGCGGCTCTCGCCGCTGACCGGACCAGTGCCCGCAGGCTGCACTCCGATCCGTCCACGCCTGCGGCGCACGGGCAGCTGCGTTGCTCAAGCCCGACGACGGCCGGTTTGCCGGACCCGCCCAGCAGCCGCAGGCTGGGAGCATGGGGCGATCCGACCACGCCACACAGATGCTCAGCGGCTGGGCCGTCGGGACACCTGGGCCCATGCGTACCGGTCCCCTGGTACCGGCACATCGCCCAGTGGCCGCGCCCGGCCCGGATGAACTGCTGCTGGAGGTGGAAGCGTGCGGTGTCTGCCGCACGGACCTGCATCTCGCCGAGGGTGATCTCACCCCCCACCGTCCGTCGACCATTCCCGGCCACGAGATCGTCGGCCGTGTGGCATCCGTCGGCGACGCGGTCAGCACGTTCCGCGTGGGTGACCGGGCCGGCGGCGCCTGGTTGCGCGGTACCTGCGGGTCCTGCCGTTACTGCAGCGCGGGACGGGAGAATCTCTGCCCCGCGTCCACGTACACGGGGTGGGACAAGGACGGCGGATTCGCCGACCTGGTCCTCGTCCCCGAGGCATTCGCCTATCGCCTCCCCGAGGCACAGGACGCGGCCTTGCTCGCTCCTCTCCTGTGCGCCGGAATCATCGGCTACCGGTCGTTGCGACGGAGTGCGTTGCCGACGGGCGGCCGACTGGGAATCTACGGTTTCGGCGCGTCGGCCCATCTGGCTGCCCAGGTCGCTCTGGCCGAGGGCGCAACCGTGCATGTGATGACGCGTTCCGCGCAGGCGCGTGAACTCGCCATGTCCCTGGGCGCCTCATCGGGCGGCGGTGCCTACGACAGTCCACCCGAGCCGCTGGACTCGGCGATCCTGTTCGCTCCGGTGGGTGACCTGGTCCCGGTGGCTCTGGAGGCGCTGGACCGGTCGGGCACCCTCGCGATCGCCGGAATCCATCTCTCCGACATTCCCGTGCTCAACTACCAGCGACATCTCTTCCAGGAACGGAATCTGCGCAGCGTCACCTCCAACACCCGCCAGGACGGCCGCGAGTTCCTTGAGCTCGCCGAGCGCATCGGCATCCAGGTCACCGTGAGCCGGTATCCCCTGAACCGGGCTGATCAAGCACTGACCGACCTGGCCGCGGACCGGGTGAACGGCGCCGCAGTGCTCACCTCCGGCTGACGCGAATCGCGTTCACCAGTCCAGCAACAAGGTTCGCCCGCTCGGTCATTGCTTCGATCACCAGGTACTCGTGGTCGGCGTGGGCACCACCCCCGACTGCTCCGAGGCCGTCGAGAGTCGGCACCCCCAGTGCGGCTGTGAAGTTGCCGTCGCTTCCGCCACCGACTGCTTTGCCTTCGAGGTCAGGAAGCAACTGCTTGGCCACCGCAAAGAGCTCGGCCGACGCCGACTCGGGCATCGGAGGTCGGCCGATCGCTCCCTGAACCGCGATCTCCGCCTCATCGAGATGCGGAGCCAGTGCCGCGAACGCAGACTCGATTCTGTCCTTCTCGCCGGCCGACTCGACCCGGACATCGACGATGACCGTCGCCTCCGCGGGAACGACGTTGTCCAGGGTTCCTGCGGACGCGACGGTCGGGGTGACAGTCGTGCCGACATCGGGTCGACCGAGCGCTGCGATGTCCAGCACCTGATGCGCCGCCTCGATCAGGGCGTTGACCCCGGCTGCGGGCTCAAGGCCTGCATGCGACGCCCGGCCCGCGATGGAGACTTGGAACGTGCCACAGCCTTTACGGCCGGTCTTCAGGGCTCCACCGTCAGCAGCCCCCTCGAGCACGAGTACAGCGCCGCAGGCAAGGGCTCGTTCTTCGATGAGAGCCCGAGAGGAGCGGGAGCCGACCTCCTCGTCGGCGGTCACCAGGATCTCGACGCCTGACAGGTCATCGAGGGTCGCCAGGCCATGAACGGCCTGGACCAGACCGCCGAGCATGTCGAAGACCCCGGGGCCGGTTGCGTGCCCGTCCTCGATCACGAACGGCCGGCGTTCAAGGGTGCCGAGCGGAAACACCGTGTCATGGTGACCGAGGATCAGCACTTTGGGATCGTCACCGGCTGACCAGTGGAGGTGCGGCCCGGCTTCGCTCTCAACGAGGACGGCCTGCCCACCGAGGCGGCTCTCGATGACAGCGGCGACGGCTTTGGCCGATGCCACCAAGGCGTCGAGATCGCGCGAGGGAGACTCGATTTCGACGAGTGTCCTGAGGTCCTCGATCATCGCGTCAACAGTCACATCGACGGTCTTGTGCATCGTCACGTCGCAAGGGTACTTGGCACGCCGCAACGGAATGGAGTCGAGCCTGCGCCCGCCGGGTTGCCGAGCGCACCAACTCCTGGCACAGCCGTTGCTTCAAGAAATGCGCCATCTGCACCGAGGGCTGGGGCCGGTGTCATCGAGGCGTTCATCGCGCTCGCCGACGCGATCACCATCGTCCGCCGACCAGTAGTGCTTCGTCAGCTTCTGGTTGTGATGACCAGCTGTTGGTCGGAGCCCGACGGCCCGTAGGAACCTCGGTTCCGGCAGGCCGTCGGGAGGTCAGACCTCTGGACTCAGCACGGACGGATCAGCACACGCAGGGGTCCGTACCCCAGCCCAGGCCGAGCACGTCCATGTCCCGCAGCACACCGGAGTAGGCCTGCACCTCGTCCACATCGCCGTGGAGGTACTCGCCCCAGCCGTCACCGGCTTTGGCCCGGCCGATCTGGAGGGCACCGGTGCTGTGCCAGCCGACAGGGAGGCTCGCCGTCGCCTCGGCGTTGGTGTAGCCGTCAAGGTAGAGCTTGATCGTGTCGGTCCCGTCGTCGTAAACCACGGCGAGACGATGGCCCTGGCCCTCGCCGCCGTCCGCGCCCGCGATCTGGGACACCACCTTCTCGGGGGCTCCGACCTCGTCCCTCTCCGACATCACCAGTTGCCAGGTGTACGTGGACGGCTCGTAGCGCACCTTGAACGCATCGGTGTGCTCGCCGGCCTGCGAGAGCACAGTCATCGGGTGGGCCGGCTCGGAGTCCGCGAGGCGTACGACGACGCCGAGGGTGAAGCTGTCCCCCGTGTCCACGACGGGCTCGTCGGCAGCGGCGTACCCGGTCTTGCCGTCCAAGCGCAGATGCCCGTCGCCAACGAGTGGCAGCGGCACGAAGGGGCAGTCCGGGTCGAGTTCCGGGATGCAGGAATTGTCGGAGCCTTCGGTAGATCGAAGCTCCCGTACCGAGCCACAGCGGCGCGCCGTCCGACTGCTCGGGGCTCGCGCCGTCCACCGCGTTCTCCACCGACCAGTGGCCGAGCAGCTTCGGTTTGCGCAGCGCCAGTTCGGCCACCTCGCCCGGTACCACGACCCGGTCGTGGACCTGTACGTCACCGATGTCACCGTGCCACCGGTCACGGTAGCCGGTAGCCCCACGGGCGCGTCCGATCTGGAACGCTCCGGCCGTCTCGGCGGGAGTCGCCTCTGCCGCGGTGCCGACCTCATGGCCGTTGACGTACAGCTGCGCGCGACCTGTCTCCGCGTCGTACAGCCCGAGCAGATGGGCCCACTCGCCGGTCTCGGGCACGCCACCGGACACCCGCGCGTCCGCGATCGCGAACGACCAGACAGGGCCGAGGTCCTGGCTGCGCAGCCCAAGGCTGAAGCCGGGCTTCCCGTCCGCGTCCTGGCTGGCGACGGTCATGTTCCGGCCGGTTTCGGCGGGCCGCACCCAGGCGCTGACAGCGAAGGTCTTGCGGATGTCGGTGGCCGGGGCGTCCGTGGTGAGGAAGCCGTGGCCGCTGCCGTCGAGGCTGACTGTGGCGGTGGTTCCGATGCCCGCGGGCACCGGGCCGCCGAAGGTCGCGCCGGTGCCGGCACGGGCGGCGGTGCCCGTCTCGGCAGAGGCCGAGCGGGAACCTGCCGGGTCGTCCAGCTTCCAGCGGGCGACAGGGGCACGCCCTGACTTCACGTTGAAGTCGTACCGCGCCTCCCCACTGCTTCGGCCCGACCGGTCGATCGCGTAGACCGTCAGCGACTTGGGCCCTGAAGTGAGCGGCAGGTACGGAATGGTCACAGCTGCGCCCGGCCGCTCGGCGGAGACGGTCCCATGAGGGCCGTCCAGGAAGTAGTACGTGTACGACACCACATCGTCGGAGGGCGAGTCCATGGTGAAGTGGCCGTAGACGCCCACCCCGTCCACCCAGAACACGTCCTCGGGATTGGGGTATTCGGGGGAGCTGATCACAGCCTTCTCAGGGTTCACATCGTCGTACACGAACGAGCAGACGGAGCCGTCGCCCTCATCGCTCCATGCGGAGGTAGCCTCGCCATCGTTGCCGCGGACGTGCCAGGAGACGACCGTCTTCGCCGGGATGTCGTCCGGCATCGTCCAGTAGTGGCGCGACCCCGACGGCAAGGTGTTGGTGGTGTAGGTACGGCGCTGCTCCACTCCTGCTGCGTCGGTCCACCAGGCTTCGAACTCACCCTTGACCGGGCTGAATTCGGAGGGCTGGTTGTCCTCCTCGGGGTCGTACAGCATGGCACTGAGCCTGGGCGACTTCTGGACGTATGGCGTGTCGTCGCCGGTCGCGCAGGCCTTGCCCTGCGACTGGAGGTCCTGTACCAGCGGCTGCTTCGGCGGCAGGTTGTCCGCCGCATACGCCGGACCGACAGCCGTGGCCAGCAGCACCGCCGCGCAGCCCCCCACCACCATCCGTCTGCGTCTGCCCGTCCTTCCGAACCTGGTCAAGTGTCCCTCCCCTGTGAGCGCTTGAGCTCGTGGATCACACGAGCCGCATGAAGCTAACAGAGATCACTGACAGTGATAGTGGTATTCGGGTTCCCGGTGGTCGTGGCTCGATCACTGACTGACGTCCTGCTGGGCTGTCTTCGCCTTGGTCTGTCCGGCTGCCGGGGCCCGTTCCCGAGGCCCCGGCCGGGTGGAACATGACCTCATAGCGCCTCTGTGTGTCAAGCGGCTTGAGCGAGGTGGTTCCGTTGGTCGCGTTTCATGATCCGGTAGACCACGTTGGACAGGCGTCGTTTGAGGGCTCTGCGAGCCTCTGCGGGCGTCTTTCCTTCCGTGATTTTGCGCAGGTAGTAGGCCTGCCCGCGTCCGCCGTCGCGGATCTGGCAGATGGCGATGGTGTGCAGCACCGAGTTCAGCGCGCGGTTGCCGCCGGTGTTGAGCCGGTGGCGGACGTTGTTGCCGCTGGAGGCGTCCAGGGGCGCGCTGCCGGTGTAGCTGGCGAAGTGGTGCTCGGTGGGGAATCGTGTGGCGTCTCCGACATGGCCGATCACCTTGGCGGCCAGCACGGTGCCCAGGCCCGGCAGGGTGGTCAGCGTGGTGTGAGTCGCGGCGACAGCCTCACGCATCTCAGCCTCGTTGTCCTTGACCTGCCGGTCCAGGCGTCGAAGATCGGCCAGCAGATCACGGGCTATGTCCCGACGGCAGGAGTCGGTGGCTGTAATCGGCCGGATGCCCTTCATCACGGTGGCGGCTTTGTCGGCAGACAACCCGGTGGGTGCACCGCCGGGCACCAGATCTCGCAGGACAGCGTGCAGCCGGTTGAGGACCCGGGTGCGTTCGTGCACCAGGTCGTCGCGCCGCTCGGTCAGCAGCCGCAGGATAGTGGTCTGGTCTTCCTGTGCCACTGGCCGCAAGTCTGCCCTGAACAAGGCGACCTGAGCGACATGAAGGGCGTCCGCGGCGTCGGTCTTGCGGTCGCCACCAGTGGCCAGGAGCCGAGCCCGAGCCGACAACGTGGAGGGCACGTCGACCACGTTCTCGCCCGCGGCAGCCAGCTGCTGGGCAAGCGAACGCCCCAGTCCGCCGGCACCTTCGACGGCAAACCGGCGCTCAGGCCACTGCTCGCACCAGCGCATCAACTGACGAAAAGTCCCAGCGTTGACGACGAAACGGCGCTGGGCCACTTGGTGGCCCGCAGCGTCGACGGCAACAGCGGTGTGGGACGACTTGTGGGGATCGACACCGATCAGAATCACAGGATGCTGGCCTCGCACTCGATGAGATAGGGACGGGAGTGCGGCGGGCACCCTGACTTGAAGTCACTGCGTCACCTTCATGCCTCTGTCGAGCCACACCGCGCGGGTGCCGGTCAGCGGCGGCACGCTATCAGTGAGCCAGCCCGAGGGCGGCAAGGAGCACTGCGGGCCCGTGCCGACCGACACCCTGGACGCTACGGCTGCAGACCGAGCGTCTGGACTCGATTGAACAAGTCAGGAGCCTGGCCAGAGGCCCCATCACTGTCCTGTCTGCCCCACCCGGCTGGAGCCACCTCCGGTCAGGAAGGCATTTCCAGCATGACAGAAACGGACACTGCAGCAGCCGTCGAACACGTGGTGATCGGCGGCGTGGACTCTCATGCCGACACTGTCCACGTTGCCGTGGTGACCGACCGCGGTGGGCAGGTCGCCGATGCCGAGTTCCCCACAACGGCCGCCGGATACACGGCTGCTCTGGCCTTCCTGGCTGCTCACGGCACCGTCGCCGCCGTCGGCGTGGAGGGCACGTCCTCCTACGGGTCGGGGTTCACGCGCGCGGCCCGCAAGGCCGGTCTGACCGTGGTCGAGGTCAACCGGCCGGACAAGGCCGAGCGCCGCAGGATCGGCAAGTCCGATCCGATCGACGCCTATGCCGCAGCTCGTGCGGTCGTGTCCGGCCGGGCCACCAGCGCCCCCAAAGGCGATGCCGTCGCCGGGATCCGGGCTCTGCACAACGTGGCACGATCCGCCGTCAAGGCCCGTACAGCGGCGCTGAACCAGATCGGACACATTCTGATCACCGCGCCCGACAGCATCCGCACGAAGTACGAAGTGCTGCGGGGCGACAAGCGCATCGACGCCCTGGTCCGGCTCCGGGTCGGCAACGCCCCTGTCCATGTCCCGATCCTGACCGCCCTGCGCACGCTCGCGCGACGCGTCCAGAACCTGACCGCTGAACACGCCGCTCTGACAGCGGAGTTGGACGCCCTGGTCACGCAGCTCAACCCCGGCCTGCGCGCCGCCTACGGCGTCGGACCCGACACCGCTACGCAACTGCTGATCACCGCTGGCGACAACCCCGCCCGCCTACGCACCGAAGCATCCTTCGCCGCCCTGTGCGGTGTCGCCCCGGTTCCGGCCTCCAGTGGCAAGACCAACCGTCACCGGCTCTCGCGCGGCGGTGACCGCGCGGCGAACGGGGCCCTTTACCGCATCGCGCTCGTCCGCATGCGCCGTGACCAGCGCACCCGTGACTACGTGGAGCGTCAAACCAAGGCCGGCCGGACGAAAAAGGAGATCATCCGGCTGCTCAAACGCGCCATCGCCCGGGAGATCTTCCGCCTCTTGACCACCGCAGTCGAGGTTCCCGAGATCGCGGACCTCAGGCCCACCCGCCAGGCCAAGAACATCACGCTCACCGCCGCAGCGAACCACTTCGGAGTCTGGCCCGCCGTCATCTCCAACATCGAACGAGGACTCCGCCGCGACGACACCTTCGCCGACGCCTACCGCAGCTGGCTCGATGCCGCTTGACCGACGATAGGAGCATCAATGCCGGAGAGGTTTTCCTTTCACTCAGGCACTGGTGGCAGGTAGCAGCTCCGGTAGAACGATGAGTCGACCGGTGCGGCTGTCTGCGCGGGAATGCGCCAACCTACGTCGAAGTGGCGGAATACGCCCGCTCTGTCGGTGTGCCCGAGCCCCAACTGGACTGGGCCGAACCACACCGCAGGCGGGCGGACTTGGAGTCCGACTTCTCCGGGATCACATGCCGGATGCCACGTCGCGCGGCCAGGAGGGGACGATGCGGTCTCAGTCCTGCGGGTGGTCGCCGGTTCGCCCGTCCACGAGTTCGCGCACGATGTCCATGTGCCCGACGTGGCGCGCGGTTTCCTCGATCATATGGATCAGCGTCCAGCGCAGAGAAACGGATTCGCCGTGCCACGCGGTGCCTACGCTGTCGATCTCCAGCTCGTCGATCACTTTGTCGGACGCGGCACGGGCGCGGCCGTAGAACGCCACGATGTCCGCGGTCGTCTCCGAGGACGTCGGGCGCAGATCGGCCTCCGGGTCGTCGTCGTCGAACGGGAGCGGTTCCGTCTCGCGTCCGAAGGTCTCGCTGAACCAGCCGTACTCAGTGGCTGCCAAGTGTTTCACGAGCCCCAGCAGAGAAGTCCCGGACGGCGTCATCTGCCGTCGCACCTGCTCCTCGTCGAGACCCTGGAGTTTCCAGAGCACGACATCGCGGTGCCGGTCGAGACTGATGCGCAAACTTTCCTTTTCGCCACCTGCGGCGGGAACACGTCGAGTCATTCGCGGACTGTAACAACGTGTCACCTCGGCGATCCATCGGAATACCGGCCGTTGAGCGGTGGCCGGCCATCGATCCGCGGGAATCAGGCGTCGCCCCTGAGACGGTCGCGCTGGATCTGGTGTGCGAGGGCGCGACGCACAGAGGCCGAAGTAGTGGTGGTGGTGGCCCTCGATGGGACGTCGAGACCACGGCTGATCTGGTCGTAGGTGTCCCGGTAGCTGCCGGGCATCTCCGCCTGATGCAGCATCAGGTCCTCTTCGACGAGGCGCCGCAGCTCGTCGACGTTCTGGGGCGTGAAGCGCTTCTTTCCCCGGGCGATGGCGTTGACGTAGCGCGTACAGCGGGCGGTGTCGTAGAAGGTCTCGGAGATTTCCTCGGCGAGGCCCCACAGGCGCCCTTCGAGCCAGGGCTCGTCGTGCTGGTCGAGGGAGAGGTTCGTCGGGGGCAGTGGGTCGCCCGTCCTGTACTTCGTCACCTGCTTGGACACGGCGGGCTGACTCATGTCGGTGAGCTGGGCAATTCTGTCCTGGGTCCAGCCGAAGCCGGCGAACAACTTGATCATTTCAGTGCGTAGTTTCCGCATCTCCTCCCCCGCACGGATGACCTCGTTCATACCGGCGAGCATCCGCTCGGCCTGCTCCTCGGTCAGCGTCTCGGGGTGCTGATGCGTGTCCTCTTCGCCTGCCATAGCTCGTTTATATACCCGAGCGCTCCACAGTCATAACCGGGTTGTATAACCTGGTTATGACTGGCAGGGTTCCTGACATGCCTACCTTCTCCGCACCTGACGGAACCCGGCTCGCCTACCGCATGATCGGAGATGGCGACCCGCTCGTCTGTCTCCCGGGAGGTCCCACGGACTCCCGCTACCTCGGCGACCTCGGCGGCCTGTCCACGCAACGCCGGCTGATCGTCCTGCACCTGCGCGGCACCGGCCGGTCCGCGATTCCCGAAGACACCTCTTCCTACCGCTGCGATCGCCTGGTCGACGACGTCGAGGCGCTGCGCGAACACCTCGGGATTCCCCGGATGGACCTGCTCGGCCACTCCGCCGGCACGAATATTGCGACGCAATACGCGGCTCGGTACCCGAAGAACGTCAGCAAGCTGGCCTTGATCGGCCCCAGCACGAGAGCCGTCGGTATAGCGATCACCGGGGAGACGCGACGCGAGCTCGCGCAACTTCGTAGAAACGAGCCGTGGTTCCCGGCGGCGTTCGCCGCCTTGGAGGCGATCACCACGGGCACGGGCAGCGACTCGGAGGCCATCGCCCCCTTCTTCTACGGCCGCTGGGACGCCGTGGCACAGAAGCACCATGCAGCCGGCCGGCCGAGCAACCAGGAAGCTGTCGCTCTCTTCGCGGCCGAAGGTGCCTTCAGCCCGGAGACCACTCGAGCCGCGCTCGCCGGCTGCGAGGCCCCCGTCCTGCTGCTCGCCGGAGAGTGCGACTTGAACAGCCCACCTCAGTTGGCGGCCGAGTTCGCGGGGCTGTTCCCTGACGCCACACTCGTGGTGCAGCCAGGGGCGGGCCACTATCCCTGGCTCGACGACGCCGACCGGTTCGTGGCGACCACTGCGACATTCCTGGCGTGAGGACCTGCTCACGCCCCTGGAGACCGAAATGCCCCAGGCCCAAGCCCTCCCTCCTCGTCAACTACGTCTTCGGCGGCGTCCGGGTGTCGTCCTGGGCGCAGGACCTGGCCTGGCCCGCTGGAGCGGCACTTGGAGTCGTAGCGGCCGGAAGTCGATGTGCTGGTTCTCCAGCGAGGAGGGGCGGGCCACGTCATCGTCCTTGATGTCGTGGCCCTCGGCGCCAAGTTGGGCTACGGCGGCGTCCGGGCAGCGCGTGTTCCGCAGGAGCTGAACGTCGAGGGCGGGGCTCGCCGACGCGGCGGCCGGCCGGCCGCCGCGTCGGCGAGCTCCCTGGCCGGTGCGAGGCCGACACCAGCTCGGGCGGCGGTGGGAAAGCACCCGGATGCCCATCGGGATCGGTTGCCGCCCTACCGCCGCCCAACCTGCCGGGACGCCGGATCGGACAGTCCGCCGAGGTCAGACCGCCGGGACCGGGTAGGTCGGGTACTCCACCCCGGAGACGTGCTGGACGACGCGGATGACCTGGCAGGAGTAGCCGAACTCGTTGTCGTACCACAGGTAGAGGATCGCGTTGTCACCGTCGACCTTGGTGGCGCCGGCGTCGACGATCGAGGCGTGGCGCGAGCCGATGAAGTCGCTCGAGACCGCGTCGGGGGCGGTGGTGAAGTCGATCTGGCGCTTGAGCGGCGAGGTCAGCGAGACGTTGCGGAGGTAGTCGAGGACCTCCTCACGGGTGGTCTCGCGGCCGAGCCGCAGGCTGAGGATCGCGATCGAGACGTCCGGCACCGGGACCCGGATCGAGCTGCCGGTGATCGGCGCCTTGAGGTCGGGCAGCGCCTTGGCGACGGCGGAGGCGGCACCGGTCTCGGTGATGACCATGTTGAGCGGCGCCGAGCGCCCGCGGCGGTCGGCGCTGTGGTAGTTGTCCAGCAGGTTCTGGTCGTTGGTGAACGAGTGGACGGTCTCCACGTGGCCGCGCAGGACGCCGTACTCGTCCGCCATCGCCTTCAGAGGCGGGACGATCGCGTTGGTGGTGCAGGACGCGCAGGACAGGATCTGCTCGTCCGGCTTGATCATGTCGTGGTTGACGCCGTGCACGATGTTGGGGACGTCACCCTTGCCCGGAGCGGTCAGGACGACCTTGTCGATGCCGGGGCGCAGGTGCTTCGACAGGCCCTCACGGTCGCGCCACTTGCCGGTGTTGTCGATGAGGATGGCGTCCTTGATGCCATACGCCGTGTAATCGACCTCCGACGGGTCGTTGGCGTAGATCACCTTGACCTCGTTGCCGTTGGCGATGATCGTGCTGTTCGCCTCGTCGACGGTGATCGTGCCCTGGAACTGGCCGTGGATGGAGTCGCGGCGCAGCAGGGAGGCGCGCTTGACGATGTCCTGGTCGCCGCCCTGACGGACGACGATGGCGCGCAGTCGCAGGCCGTTGCCGGAGCCGGCCTTCTCGATGAGCAGGCGGGCGACGAGGCGGCCGATGCGGCCGAAGCCGTAGAGGACGACATCGCGCGGCTCGCTGCGCTCCATCTTGTTGGCACCCGTGGCGCCGGCGACGGCCCCGGCGGTGAACTCTTCCACCGAGAGACCACGGTCGTCGGTCTTGTACGTTGCGGCGAGCATGCCGATGTCGATCTGGGAAGGGCCGAGATCGAGCGTGGCGAGAGCCTGCAGGAACGGCAGCGTCTCGGTGACCGAGAGTTCCTCACCGGCGATCTGCCGGGCGAATCGGTGGGTCTTGAGGATGCTGACCACTGACTTGTTCACCAAGGAGCGGCTGTGAAGCAGGATCGTGACGTCCCGCTCCCGGTGCAGCTTCCCGATGATCGGGATCATCGACTCCGCGATCCTCTCGCGGTTCTTCCAGCTGGTGAACGAGTCCTCATTGACAGTCACAGGTTTATCTTTCGAGCTAGGCGGTGCTCATATGCTAACCCCCCGCTACTTTGATCATTCAAACGGTGCCACCTGAGCGCACCCAGCGATCGGACCCCATGCCCCACCAGGACACGGAATGAGTCACCTCTCGGGGCGGAATGTTCTTTTCGCGCGGATTTGTAGAAGTTCGCCCTCCCTTGTGTGATCCTCGCCGGCCTCGACGCCGACGTAACCCGCATCGACCGGCTCGGCGGACCCCTGCTTGGACGCCGCCCGGAAAGAGCACGACGAGAAGCGCTCCGGATCTGTCACCGACCCGCGATCACGACAGCGAGCAGAGTCACCGAGAGCAGCACGACGAGGGCGCCCCCGGCGATGAATGCGCGGTCAGGGCCCAACCGTTCTCGCCCGTGGACCACGACGTTTCTCGGGTCGGCCGGATCGTAGGAGACATGTACGTTGTCGCCGTCACTGAACGGCCGTCGCCGGGTGGAGGGAACGGGACAGACGACTTCCATCACTCTGTCGTCCTCCGTCACGAACTGGAGCAGCGGGCGCAGCGGGGCCGACTCCTTACGGGCCTCTCCCGGGTGTCGCTTGACGAGCGCCTGGACACGCACGCCCGTTTCGCTCAGTCGCCGTGCCTGGCGCAACCCATAGGCGCCCACAAGGATGGCGAACATGCCGCCGAACGCGGCGATCCCTGCCAGTACGGCCACGGCACCCACGTCCATGTCACGCCCCACTCCGATGTATGTCCTCGCCTCGGCCGCCATCGCACAGGCACCGTCACATTTTGGTCACATCAGGCCGGCCAGGGCGTGGTTGAGTTCGATGACGTTGACGCGCTTCTGACCCAGAAAACCGAGAACACGTCCCTGGACGTGGTGGGCAACCAGCGCCTTGACCTTGGCGGGGGCGAGGTGGCGGGCCTTCGCGACGCGATCGACCTGTTCGTAGGCGTAGGCCGGGGAGATCGCCGGGTCGAGCCCGGAGCCGCTGGCGGTGACGGCGTCTGCGGGGACGGATTCGGGCGGGACCCCGTCGAAAGCGGCGACGGCGGCGCGGCGGATCCTGACGGTCTTGATCAGGTCGGTGCTGTTCGGGCCCAGGTTGGAGGCGCCGGAGTTCATGGGGTCGTAGCCGCCCGCGGACGGCCGGGGCTGGAACCACTTGGGGTCGGGGCGCAGCTGCTCCTTCGCGTCGTTGGGATTCTTCTTCGGCAGGGCGAAGTTCTGGCCGATCAGGCTCGACGCCACCGGCGTACCGTTCGTCGTCAGCATGGAGCCGTTGGCCTGGTGGGAGAGACCGGCCTGGGCGATGCCGGTGACGAGCAGCGGATAGCCGATGCCGGTGATCACGGTGAACGCCAGCAGCATCCGCAAGGCGGTCAGATGACGCTGGAGTACGCGCGGAAGGTTGGTGCGCACCGTGGGATCGCCTTCTTCTCTCGTCGGGCCGTCAGTCAGCGCAGGCCGGGGATGAACTGGATGAAGAGGTCGAGCAGCTTGATGCCCACGAAGGGCAGTACCAGTCCGCCGAGCCCGTACATCCAGATGTTGCGGCTCAGCAGCTTCGCGGCGGAGGACGGCCGGTAGCGCACGCCACGCAGCGCGAGCGGGATCAGTGCGATGATGATCAGCGCGTTGAAGACGATCGCGGAGGTGATCGCCGAGGTCGGGCTGTGCAGGCGCATGATGTTCAGCTTGTCGAGGCCCGGGTAGACCACCGCGAACATCGCCGGGATGATCGCGAAGTACTTCGCGACGTCGTTGGCGATCGAGAAGGTGGTCAGCGCACCGCGAGTCATCAGCAATTGCTTGCCGATCTCGACGATCTCGATGAGCTTGGTCGGGTTGGAGTCCAGGTCCACCATGTTCCCGGCCTCCTTGGCGGCCGAGGTACCCGTGTTCATCGCCACGCCGACGTCCGCCTGAGCCAGCGCGGGCGCGTCGTTCGTACCGTCGCCCGTCATGGCGACCAGCTTGCCGCCCGCCTGCTCACGCCGGATCAGTGCCATCTTGTCCTCGGGCGTGGCCTCGGCGAGGAAGTCGTCCACCCCCGCCTCCTCGGCGATGGCCTTCGCGGTCAGCGGGTTGTCTCCGGTGATCATGACGGTCTTGATGCCCATGCGGCGCAGTTCGTCGAAGCGTTCGCGCATCCCTTCCTTGACGACGTCCTTGAGGTGGATGACGCCGAGAACCCGTGCACCGGGCGCATCGCCACGCCGGATCACCTCGCCGACGACCAGGGGGGTGCCTCCGCTCGCAGAGATTCCGTCGACGATGCCGCCGACCTCCGCCGTGGGGTGGCCGCCGTTCTCACGGACCCAGCGCATCACTGCCGTCGCCGCTCCCTTGCGCAAGAACCGGCTCTCCTGAGGATCGTTGAGGTCGACACCGCTCATCCGGCTCTGGGCGGTGAAGGGTACGAACCGTGCCTGGGCCAGCTCTCCCTCGCTACGGCCACGTAGCGCGTACTCCTGCTTGGCGAGGACGACGATCGAACGGCCCTCGGGCGTCTCGTCGGCGATCGACGACAGCTGGGAGGCGTCCGCGAGTTCCTCGACGCTCACCCCGTCCACCGGCAGGAATTCGGCGGCCTGGCGGTTGCCGAGGGTGATGGTGCCGGTCTTGTCGAGCAGGAGCGTGTTGACGTCACCCGCGGCCTCCACCGCACGCCCGGACATCGCCAGCACGTTGCGCTGCACGAGCCGGTCCATGCCCGCGATGCCGATCGCCGACAGCAGCGCGCCGATCGTCGTAGGGATCAAGGCCACCACGAGGGCGACAAGGATGACGATGGTCTGCTCGGCCCCTGCGAAGATGGCGAACGGCTGCAGGGTCGCCACCGCGATCAGGAAGACGATCGTGAGGGAGGCCAGCAGGATGTTGAGCGCGATCTCGTTCGGCGTCTTCTGCCGCGCGGCCCCCTCCACGAGTGCGATCATCCGGTCGATGAAGGTCTCCCCCGGCTTCGAGGTGATCCTCACGACGATCCGGTCCGAGAGCACCTTGGTGCCCCCCGTGACCGCCGACCGGTCGCCGCCCGACTCCCGGATCACCGGCGCCGACTCCCCCGTGATGGCCGATTCGTCGACGCTCGCGATGCCCTCGACTACATCGCCGTCACCGGGGATGATCTGCCCGGCCTCGACGACGACGTGATCGCTCAGTCGCAGATCGACACCCGGAACCTCCTCCTCTGCGGCGTCGGTCGTGCCCGGCCGCCAGCCGGTGAGACGGCGGGCCATCGTCGTCGTCCTGGCGCGTCGCAGAGACTCCGCCTGGGCCTTGCCGCGTCCCTCGGCCACGGCTTCGGCGAGATTGGCGAAGACCGACGTCAGCCAGAGCCACGCCGTGATCACCCAGGCGAAGACACTGGGCGTCCTGATGGCCGACAGCGTGGTCAGCAGCGCCCCGACCTCCACCACGAACATGACGGGGTTGTGGACCATCGAGCGCGGATCCAGCTTGTGCAGGGCGTCGGGGAAGGACGTCAGAAGCTGCCTGGGATCGAGCAGTCCGCCCGAGACCCGGTGCTGCTGACGCCCGGCGCTCGGCGGGGTGGGAGCGGGTGTGGCGGTCGTGGACATCAGTGCAGACCCTCCGCGAGGGGCCCGAGCGCGAGCGCCGGGAAGTACGTCAGACCGACAACGATGAGGATCACTCCGGTCAACAGCCCGACGAACTGCGGCCGGTGAGTGGGCAGGGTGCCCGCGGTGACCGGAACAGGCTGCTGCCCGGCAAGCGAGCCGGCAAGTGCCAGGACGAACACCATCGGCAGGAACCGGCCGACGAGCATGACCACACCAAGAGCGGTGTTGTACCAGACGGTATTGACGCTCAGCCCCGCGAACGCCGAGCCGTTGTTGTTCGCAGCCGACGCGAAGGCGTACAGGACCTCGGAGAAGCCGTGCGGCCCGGAATTGAGCATGGCCGCCCTCTCCCCCGGGAACGCCATCGCCAGCCCCGCACCGATCAGCGCGAGCGCGGGCGTGGTCAGGATGTAGAGCGAGGCGAACTTCATCTCCTGGCCCCGAAGCTTCTTGCCCAGGTACTCGGGCGTACGGCCGACCATCAGTCCGGCTACGAATACCGCGACGATCGCCAGGATCAGGATCCCGTAGAGCCCGGAGCCGGCGCCGCCGGGCGCGATCTCCCCCAGCATCATGTTGAAGATCGTCATTCCGCCGCCGCCCGGCGTGTACGAGTCATGGAAGGAGTTGACCGCTCCGCACGACGTCAGGGTGGTCGACACCGCGAACAGAGCCGAGGCCCAGATCCCGAACCGCGTCTCCTTGCCCTCCATCATTCCGCCGGCCGCATGACCGGCCGCGCTGCTCACGCTGTGCAGCTCGTTGGCGGTCACGATGGCGACCGATGCGCCCCAGATCAATGCCATCACGGCGACGATCGCGTAGCCCTGGCGGTTGTCACCGATCATCGTCCCGAAGGTCCGCGGGAGTGAGAACGCGATGACCAGCATGAGGTAGATCTCGATCAGGTTGGTGAAGGCGTTGGGGTTCTCGAAGGGGTGCGCGGAGTTCGCGTTGTAGAAACCACCGCCGTTGGTGCCCAGTTCCTTGATGGACTCCTGGGAGGCGACGGGGCCCCCGGTCATGCTCTGGTGCCCGCCCGCGATGGTGGTGATGTCGTGGAGTCCATGGAAATTCTGGACGGCACCGGCGGCCACCAGAACGATCGCAAAGACGAACGCAAGGGGCAGCAGAACGCGCAGCACGATTCGTGTCAGGTCCACCCAGAAATTCCCGACGTGATCGGTCGCCTTCCTGCTGAAGCCCCGGATCAGCGCCGCGACGACGGCGATACCCACGGCCGCGGAGACGAAGTTCTGAACCGCGAGGCCCGCCATCTGGACCAGATGGCCCATCGTCGACTCGCCGGAATACGACTGCCAGTTGGTATTGGTGACGAAGGATGCCGCGGTGTTGAACGACTGGTCCGTGGTGACCGGCTTCATTCCCAGAGACAGCAGGAGATGGTTCTGCAGGCGCAGAAACGCGTACAGGAACAGTACCGACACTGCGGAGAAGGCAAGGATGCTGCGCAGGTATACCGACCACTTCTGATCGGCGTCGCCGTTCACACCGCCTGCCCGGTAGATCAGGCGTTCAGCCGCCCAATGATGATCAGTGGTCAGGACGCGGGCGATGTAGCCGCCCAGCGGGCGGAACGAGAGGCATAGCGCGATCACCAGGGCGAGTACCTGGAGCCATCCCGCGAGGGTGTCATTCATCGGGCTGTCTCCTAGAACTTCTCAGGGAAGATCAGGCAGACGACCAGGTAGACCACGAGGCACGCGGCAACGATCAGGCCGACGATGTTCTCCACGCTCACAGGCGTCCGACCCCCTTGGCAGCCAGGCCGACGAGGGCAAACACCACGATCGTGAGGCCGATGTACGCGACGTCCGACATACGCGAGGAACCCCGAAGAGTCATCAGGGGCAGGCCTGTTCAGCCTCCCGGTTGGAATATGGGTTTGATGCGGAATGCGAGGTTGATTCTTTTCTGACGCTATATCAGTCGACCTCGAGAATGCCCTGACGCTCTGTGGGCCGATGGGATGACGGTGAAGTGCCGGGATTCACTCGGCGCGGCCGGATGTCGCGCTGGCGCCAGGCGCAGAACTCGGAAGAGAGAGCATCACCGAGAAAGCGGGCCCCTCAGTGGTCGTCTCCAGGGTCCCGTCCATCGCCTCGGCCAAGTCGCGCGAAAGCCGCAGAGCCAGGCTGTCGGCCCGGGTACCCGGAACCCGGGAGGCCGCAGTGCTCAGTTCGGGGCCCCGGTCGGGCATGCCGTCCTCCACCCGAATCCTCAGGTGGCCGGCCCGGACCTCGGCGGTGAAGACGGGGGGCCTGTCCGGCGGGCTGTGACGCAATGCGTCGGCCCCCAGGGCGGTCAGGGCCCGAGTGAGGAGTGCGGCGTCGGCGATCACGTCGGGCAGCTGTTCCGGCAGGTGCAGAACGATCGAGTGGCCGCCGGGCCCGAGGTCGTCCAAGGCAGCGCCAAGCACCTCGTTGAGGTCGACCGGGCGCAGGTAGAGATCGAGTGCCCCGGCGTGCAGACGGCTCACATCGTCGAGATCGGTGACCAACTGTGCCGCGCGGTGCACCGCCGTGCGGGCGGCTCCCAACAACTGCGCCTCTTCCGAGCCAGGCAAACCGGCACCTCGACGCTGCAAGCGCACGAGCGCTTCTTCAGCGGTGTGCAGCGGAGCACGCAGATCGCGGCCTGCCGCGAGAAGCAGGGACGCCCGGGTTCGCTCGGCATCGGCGAAGGTGTCCGCGCCGCCGGAGCCGGCGATCCGCCCTCGGGCATGGGCCAGCCCCAGTTCGGCCGCGCATGCAGCGAGAACGCGTTGGTCCTCCGCACTCAGTCCTGAGCCGCGAACGGCCAGCGTGAGATTGTCGTCGACCGGGCTTTCCACATCCGCCTCGTAGGGCCTTTCCGGCGGCCGCTCCCCGGAACTGGCGACCACGTACCAGCGGGGCACGGGAGATGCTTCCGGATCCCTTTCGAGCAGGCTGATCGCACTCAGTCCGAAGTTCTCCCGGATCTGCTCCACCAGTGCCGTCAGATCCTGGCCACGCATCACAGCGGCGGCCAGGCGGCTCAACGCCCTCGCCTCTGATGTCGCGCGTACGGCCTGGTGCGTACGCTGCGCAGCCGCTCCCGCTGCCCTGCCGACGAGAGCGGCCGCGGCGATGAAGACCACGAGCGCGGTGATCTCGTCGGGGCGCTCCATGACCAGCGAGTGCACCGGTGCGGCGAAGTAGTAGTCAGCAAGCAGTGCCGCAGCCACAGCGGCGAACAGCGCAGGGTAGAGCCCGCCGACCAGGGCGACCACGACGACGGCGAGCAGGTAGAGCAACAGGTCGCTGGAGAGGCCGAGGTTGCCACGCAGCGCGGTCAGCAGGATCGTCAGTACGGGCAGCAGCACCACCGCGCCGACCAGGGCAGCCCAGTACCGTCTTGGGCCCGTGCCACGGCTCGGATGCGGAAGCCTCAGCACAGCAGACCCCGCTGCCTCCTCGTGGGTGACGATGTGCACGTCAATGGGGCCAGATCCCTTGATCGTCCGCTTTCCCACACCTGCTCTCAGAAGGGCGGCGAGACGGCCGCGCCGGCTCGCGCCCAGCACGATCTGGGTGACGTTCTCCGTCTCGGCGAACTGGAGCAAGGCATCGACAACGTCCTCGCCAGTGGCCTGGTGGTAGCTGCCGCCCAGCGACTCCAGAAGGGTGCGCTGGGCATCCAGTACCGCCGGGTCGATGGCGGGGAGGCCGTCCTCCGGCACCACGTGGAGGGCCAGCAACTCGGTGCCGGGGGTACGAGCGCTGATCCTCGCGGCACGGCGGATGAGAGTCTCGCCCTCAGGCCCGCCGCTCAGGGACACCAGGATGCGTTCCCGGGTTTCCCAGGGAGCGACGATGCCGTGTTCCGCCCGGTAGCGCTGCAGCCCCTCTTCCACCCGGTCGGCGAGCCACAGCAGGGCGATTTCGCGCAATGCGGTGAGGTTACCGACCCGGAAGTAGTGAGTGAGGGCGGACTCAATGCGGTCCGGCGGATAGATGTCGCCGTGGACCATGCGGCGGCGGAGCACCTCCGGTGGCAGATCGACGAGTTCGATCTGGTCGGCCCGGCGGGCCACCTCGTCGGGCAGGGTCTCTCGCTGGCTGACCCCCGTGATCTGCCGTACCACGTCGTTGAGGGATTCCAGGTGCTGGACGTTGAGCGTGGTGACGACATCCATGCCGGCGGCCAGGAGTTCCTCCACGTCCTGCCACCGCTTGGCATTGCGCGTCCCCGGAACGTTGGAGTGGGCCAGTTCGTCGACCAGCGCGACCTGGGGACGGCGGGCCAGCACTGCGTCGAGATCCATCTCTGTGAAGAGCGCACCGCGGTGGCTCAGCGTACGCCGGGGGATCGTCTCCAGCCCCTCGGCCATGGCCGCGGTCGGCCGACGCCCATGGGGCTCGACGAAGCCGACGACTGCATCCGCGCCCCGTGAGCGCAGCCGCTGCCCCTCGGCGAGCATGGCGTACGTCTTCCCGACCCCAGGGGCGGCCCCGAGATAGATCCGCAACCGTCCACGTGCCACCGGCGGACTCCTGCCAGGTCGCCCCCCATGTCGTCCTCGCGCCCTTCCATGGTGCTCCCCTCCGGGCCGCTCCACTCGACGACACCGATCGGTAACCCTCAAGTACACCCTTGGGTGTATCGCGTCCTCGGCGGACGCGGGTCACCCATTGGCCTTCCGCGGCACACAGCGGATCCACCCTGCGGTGCGGTGCACCAGGACATGTGGCACCGCGCGCGGCTGATCCTCCGTGGCACCCACGGGCTGCAGGCAGGCTGCGACGTAGTTGTACTGCCCCGCAGGCGTGTTGAGAGCCTGTTGCGCAAGGGCGGCCGGCGGCTTTGTCGCCGACATCGGACGCCGGCCGTGGAAGCCGTCCCTGTGAGTTCTGCCCGAAGGCCCTGCCGGGCAGGCTGACCAGGATCACCGCGCCCGTCAGCGTCGCGTTACGGGGTGGGGGCTCGGCGTCAAGCATCCGTCAGCGTGGCGGCCCATCCCCGGTGGGCGGGCATAGCTTCGGTGGAGCGCCCGGCCGGACCGACCGGGCGCCGCCAGTCGCCTTCTGCGAGGAGCAGCACCATGTCTCCACTCGAGTTTCCCGAGGACCCCGAGCCTTCTGAACGGTTCCCGGCCGGACTCCTCTACGTCCCTGTCCGGTCGGGGCCCTCTGGTTGTACGACCCGATTCTTCCGCACCCCCCTGGGCGGCCGCACGGCCGTCGGATTCACCTCGGCGGCGAAGCTCACCGCCACTCTCGGCACGGACCAGGCCTGCATCAGGCTCTCCGAACCCGCGCTGCGCGCTCTCGCAGCCCCCCTGGGCGTCACCGCCCTCACCGTCGACCCGCAGTTCTCCGCCCCCGCGGCCCACCGCACCGCGACCAAGGTCCGTGAGCGCGAGAACTCCTGGAGCCGCTGGCATGCCCAGCACGTCGGTGCCGCCTCATCGGCCGCCCCTCGTCGGCGCCGCCCCGCCTCGTCACCGTCGTGGGCCGGCACTGCGAAGCCGGCGACGTCCTCGCCGACGACGTAGCACTCCCGGGCGACATACGCCCCGGCGACCTCCTCGCCGTTCCGGCGGCCGGGGCCTATCACCTCTCCATGGCCTCCGGTTACAACATGATCGGCCGACCGCCCGTCATCGCGGTGTCCGACGGCACCGCACGCGTACTCGTACGCCGCGAATCACTGGACGACATGAGCCGCAGGGACATCGGCCTGTAGCACCGACCCCAATCCCGGCGTCCACCGAAACACCCTCTCGGTGGACGCCGCTCAACGCATGCCACGAACGGCCCGAAAGATCACCAAGTACGCCCTATTCGCATACCCCAATGTGTGAGGACGAGGTCTCGATGACCGTCGAAAACGCCGTCGGCCTGGTCGTGGCCGTCGCACTGCTCGCCTATCTGATCCTTGCCCTGATCCAGCCGGAGAAGTTCTGATGTCCGCCCCCGCAACGGTCGAACCCGCCCCCGTCCACGACGTGCCACCTCCGCACGAAGAACGGCCACGCCGGGTCGGTGCCGGAATGCTCGATCCCAAGCAGCTGTGGCTCGCGCTCCCCCAGGCGCTCCGCAAGCTGAATCCGGTGACCCTGTTCCGCAATCCGGTCATGTTCGTCACCGAGGTCGGTGCCGCGCTCACCACCGGCATAGCGGTCGTCCACCCCAATCTCTTCGGCTGGCTGATCACCGGCTGGCTGTGGCTGACGGTGGTCTTCGCCAACCTCGCCGAGGCCGTGGCCGAGAGCCGTGGCAAGGCGCAGGCCGACGCTCTGCGCAAGACCCGGCAGCAGACCACCGCATGGCGGCTCGCGGGCTGGGAGCCCGGGGCGGCGGAGGACTCCTACCTCGAAGAGGCCGTCGCCGCCTCCGAGCTCAGGCGCGGCGACATCGTGTCCGTACCGGCCGGAGATCTGATTCCCGGTGACGGCGACGTCATCAAGGGCGCCGCCAGCGTCGACGAGTCCGCCATAACCGGTGAATCCGCGCCGGTCATCCGCGAGTCCGGAGGCGATCGCAGCGCCGTCACCGGAGGCACCCGGGTGCTCTCCGACCACTTGGTCGTACGGATCACCCAAGAGCCCGGAGAGAGCTTCTTGGACCGGATGATCGCCCTGGTCGAGGGCGCCAACCGGCAGAAGACCCCCAACGAGCTGGCGCTCAACCTGCTGCTCGTCATGCTGACCTTCGTCTTCTTGGTCGCGGTCGTGACCCTGCAGCCGATGGCGATCTTCTCCAAGGACGCGATGGCCGCCGCGCACGACACCGCGGCGCTGACCACGGAGGGCGTCACCGCCATCGTGCTCGTCTCGCTCCTGGTCTGTCTGATTCCGACGACCATCGGTGCACTGCTCTCGGCGATCGGCATCGCGGGCATGGACCGGCTGGTGCAGAGAAACGTACTGGCCATGTCCGGACGGGCAGTTGAGGCCGCAGGCGACGTCAACACCCTGCTGCTCGACAAGACCGGCACGATCACCTTCGGCAACCGGCGGGCGAGCGCGTTCCTGCCGGTCGGGACAGTCTCCATGGAGCGGCTGGCGAAGGCCTCGCTCCTTTCCAGCCTGGCCGACGAGACGCCCGAGGGCCGGTCGATCGTCGAGTACGCCCACACCGAGCACCCCTCGGTCGTCGAGGAAACCCGTTTCGCGAACGGCGCCGAGTGGGTGCCGTTCACCGCCGCCACCCGCATGTCCGGGGTCGACCTCCCCAGCGGTCAGCGGCTGCGCAAGGGCGCCGCGGCGTCGGTCGCGGCATGGGTGCGCGAGCAGGGCGGCAAGGTACCTACCGCGCTGGACGCTGCCGTGGATCATGTCTCCGCGTCCGGTGGTACGCCGCTGGCCGTAGCGGAGTCGAGGAGTGACGGCACGGCCGAGGTACTCGGCGTCGTCCACCTCAAGGACGTCGTCAAACCGGGCCTGCGCGAACGCTTCGACGAGCTGCGCCGCATGGGCATCCGTACGGTGATGATCACCGGAGACAACCCCGTGACAGCCCGGGCGATCGCCGAGGAGGCGGGTGTCGACGACTTCCTGGCCGAGGCGACCCCCGAGGACAAGCTGGAGCTGATCAAGCGCGAACAGGCCGGCGGCCATCTCATCGCCATGACGGGCGACGGTACGAATGACGCCCCGGCACTCGCGCAGGCGGACGTCGGCGTGGCGATGAACACCGGTACGTCGGCCGCCAAGGAGGCCGGCAACATGGTCGACCTCGACTCCGACCCCACGAAGATCATCGAGATCGTCGAGATCGGCAAACAACTCCTCATCACCCGGGGCGCGTTGACGACCTTTTCGATCGCCAACGACATCGCCAAGTACTTCGCGATCCTGCCCGCGATGTTTGCGGCGGTGTACCCGGGGCTCGACCGGCTCAACATCATGGACCTGCACTCGCCGCTGTCCGCGATCCTCTCTGCGGTCATCTTCAACGCGGTGGTCATCGTGGCGCTGATCCCGCTCGCCCTGCGCGGCGTGCGCTACCGGCCTTCCTCCGCCTCAACCCTGCTCACCCGCAACCTGTGGATCTACGGACTCGGCGGCGTGATCGCCCCGTTCCTGGCCATCAAGTTCATCGACTTCGCCCTCGTCCAGTTCATCCCGGGGATCTGACCATGACACGCATCCCACACTGGCTCGCCCAGCACATCGCAGCGTTGCGGGTGGTCCTCGTGCTGACTCTCCTGACCGGCCTGGCCTATCCGCTGGCCATGGTGGCGGCAGCGCAGGTCCCGGGCCTCGGCGGCACGTCGGAGGTGACCGGCGCCAACGGCAGACCGGCCGGATCCTCGCTGATCGGCCAGACCTTCACCGACGCCAAGGGCAACCCCATCAAGAAGTACCTCCAGTCCCGGCCCTCCAACGCCGGTACGGGATACGACGCCACGGCGTCCGGCGCCGGCAACCAGGGCCCCGAGTCCGTCGTCGACACCAAGGACAAGCCGAGCCTGCTCACTCTGGTGTGCGGACGCAGCAAGGCGGTCGGCGACCTCGAAGGCGTCGACGGCTCGCGCCCGTACTGCACGGACGACGGCGTGGGTGCGGTCCTCGGCGTCTTCTACGACGGCGGTACGAGCGGACGTGCCACCCAGGCCGTCAGCCTCAACCAGGCCTGCCCGGCGAAGCCGTTCCTCACCTCCTACAAGGGAGTTCGCGTCACATGCGCGACGCCCGGCGCGGACTACAGCCACGCAGTGGTCGTCCCCGTGCGCGGCAACGCCCCGTCGGACCCTGTCGTCCCCGCCGACGCGGTCACCGCGAGCGGCAGCGGCCTCGACCCGCACATCAGCCCGGCGTACGCGAAGCTCCAAGCCCCGCGGATCGCTCGTGAGCGCGGAGCGAGCGTGGCCGGCGTACGCAAGCTGATCGAGAAATACACCACCGGCCGCGCGCTCGGCGTGCTCGGCGAGCGCGGCGTCAATGTCGTCGAGCTCAACATCGCCCTCGACCGTACGTATCCGAAGCAGGGAGCCTGATCATGGCGGCCTGGATCCAGGCATCGCTCGTCCTCGCCGTGGTCGTGGGGCTGCACGTCCCGCTCGGCGACTACATGGCCCGCGTCCTCGACGGCGGGAAGCACTGGCGGGGAGAGAGAACCCTCTACCGCGTCTGCGGAATCGACCCGGACAAGGAGCAGACCTGGCGGCACTACCTCACCGCCCTGGTCGCCTTCTCCGTCATGAGCATCGCGGCGCTCTTCGCCTTGTTCACCCTTCAGGGAAAGCTTCCTTGGTCGACGGGGCACGAGGGCATGCCGTGGCGGCTCGCGCTGCACACCGCCGTGTCCTTCACGACGAACACCAGCTGGCAGAACTACGCGGGCGAGTCGACCACCGGGCATTTCGCCGTCATGGCGGGCCTGGGTGTCCAGGCGTTCGCGTCGGCGGCGGTCGGCATCTGTGTGGCCCTCGCCCTGGTCCGGGGCCTGATCCGGCGGTCCACGGACGACCTCGGCAACTTCTGGGTCGACCTGCTGCGCACGATCTTCCGCGTCCTGGTGCCGATCGCGATCGTCGGCGGCCTGATCCTGATGGCCGGCGGTGTCGTCCAGAGCCTCGGCGCCGGACACACCGTCACCACGGTCGCGGGTGGCAAGCAGACGATCCTCGAGGGGCCTGTCGGCTCCTGGGAACCGATCAAGCTGTTCACCGGCGACGGCGGCGGTGTCTTCAACGCCAACAGCGCCCACCCCTTCGAGAACCCGAGCGCCTGGACCAACGCCTTCGAGATCGTGCTGATGCTGCTCATCCCGACGGCCTGCATCCGCATGTTCGGCCGGATGATCGGCAGCCTGAAGCAGAGCTGGACCCTGCTCACCGTCGTCGGCATCCTCTTCGGCCTGCTCCTCGCCGCGGGCACGCTCGCGCAGAGCGCTCACACCGGCACGGTCACCCAAGCGGTCACCGGACAGTACGAAGGCACCGAGACCCGCTTCGGCATCCCCGGTTCGACACTGTTCGGCGTGGGGGCCACGGGCTCGGCCGACGGCGCGGCCAACTCCTCGTACGACAGCTTCTCCAGCCTCGGCGGCGGGGTGCTGCTGTCCGCGATGATGCTCGGCGAGATCGCGCCTGGCGGCACCGGCAGCGGGCTCTACGGTCTGATCATGGTGGTCCTGGTGGCCGTCTTCATCGGCGGCCTGATGGTCGGCCGCACGCCCGAATACCTGCGCAAACAGATCGGTTTCGGGGAGATGCGGTGGGTGGTCGTGTACGCGCTGATCCCGCCCACGGTCATCCTCGCCTGCACGGGTGTCGCGCTCGCCTTCGGCGACGGCCGGACCTCGATGGGCAACCCGGGAGCGCACGGCCTGACCGAGCTCATCTACGCCTACACCAGCAACACCAACAGCAACGGCAGCGCGATGGCGGGCTTCAACGGCGCAACCGACTTCCACAACCTGCTGATGGTGTTCGCGATGCTGGCGGGCCGCTACCTCCCGATGGCCTGCGTCCTGGCCCTGGCCGGACGCCTCGCCAAGCAGCAACCGGGCGTCGTCACAGTCGGCACGCTGCGCGCGCAGGGCGTCAACTTCGTAGTCCTTGCCACTGCGGCGGCCGTCATCCTGGCGCTGCTCAACTTCCTTCCGGCGCTGTCCCTCGGCACCATCGCCGACGGACTGCTGTAGCGGCCCGAGTACCGGCTGATCCTGCGATCCCTCACAGAGTCAGCCGGTACGGCACGACACACACGACGACGTCGGTGCGGGCCCTCAGCGCGGCCGCCAGCAGCAGGCCGCGCTGATTCTGCAGGATCTGGTAGCGGCGGTGGAGGGGCTCCACCTCGGGGATGAGGACGGCGATCTGTCGCCCTCCCTCCGCCGCCCGCCGGACGTAGTCGACGATGGGCTGCACCAGTGAGCGATGCGGGCTGTCGATGACATCCAGACGTACACCGGGATCCCAGCGATCCCAACTCTCCTCCAACGCACGAGCCTTGGCGGGATCACCGTGCACGGCGACCGCGACGACCTCGTGGCCGAGGGCACAGGCGGCCGTCAGAGCGTGCTGGGTGAGTTTGCTGACCTCGCCGACCGGCACGATGACGAGGGAGTCGGTAACGCGCACGGGCGGCGGGACTTCACCCAGCCCCAGTTCCCTGCCGACCGCCGTGTAGTACCGCTTTTCGGGGAATCCCCGTGCCGAATGCGCGGCCGGGCCAGGGCGAGCACGCAGCCCTGGACGTCGAGGACGTCCGGGACCTGACCGTGGTCGGTGGTGTACCGCTCCTCCATCCGCCGGTACCCGACCAGCATGGCCAGCACTGCACGCGTAGGGCCATGTTCCCGTTACCACGGCCGGCGGGGCACCGGCCGGGCCGTCGCCGCCCAGACCGCAGCCGGTGGTGAAGGCCCCGCCCGCAGCCGCAGGAACGAACAACCCGTCATCGCCCCCGACGACGAGGTTATTGCCCGCGTCGGTCGACAGGTGCGTGGAGATGAAGCCGGTCGCAGGGTCACAGGCCACGCCGGGACCAGCCGAGATACACGGCCGAACGTCCTCACACGACACCTCGACGGCGGCCGCGCCGATGACGTAAGGGCCGGCTGCACTGCCGCTGCGGCCCAGAACCAACAACAACCGGGAGTCTGGAGCAGCGCACCCGTGTCCGGACGTGTCCGACAAGCGGCGGACACCAGCGGACAACCGCCGGACACCCACGAGCAGTGGCCACGGACAACCCGCCTGACCTGCTTTGGACACTGTCCGGGCAGGCGCCCGGACAGTGTCAGCCGTGGAGCTCGATAATCACGAGCCCACTGCCGCCGTTTGCCCCGGCCGTTGGCCGGGGCGCCGGGGTTCAGGCTCCGCAGCAGCCGCCGGACGACGATTCGTCGGCAGTGGCTGCAATCGGCAAAGAGGTGCCGGCGCCGATCTGTACGAGAGCGACTGCCGGAGCGGCGCAGCAGTCCGTGCCGTCGGCCTGGCCGGCTGCCGGGTCGTCGAAGAGTCCGGCGCCGCCGCAGACTCCGCTCTCGGGGAGGGTGAGTTCGACGCGGTCGGCAGTTTCGGTGTCCCCGGCGATGGCGGCGGTGACGGAGCGGACCTGCTCGTAGCCGGTCATGGCGGGGAAGGTCGGGGCGCGGCCGTAGGACTTCGTGCCGACCAGGTAGATGCCGGGTTCGGGGTGGGACAGTTCGCGGTGGCCGTGGGGGTAGACGGTGCCGCAGGAGTGCTGGTTGGGGTCGATCAGCGGGGCCAGCTCAGTGGGTGCCTGGAGGCGCTCGTCGAGGCCGAGGCGGATCTCGGAGAGGAAGGACAGGTCGGGGCGGAACCCGGTCAGCACGATCACCTCGTCCACCGGGTCCAGCCGCCGTCCGTCCTCGCCGACCAGGACCAGGCGGCCGTCACCGTCACGCTCGATGGCTTCGGTGCGGAAGCCGGTGACCGCGTCGGCGTGGCCGTTGTCGACGGCGGCCTTCGCGGCCAGGCCGAGAGCGCCGCGGGCAGGGAGCTGGTCGGCGGTGCCACCGCCGAAGGTGGAGCCGCTGATGCCGCGGCGCAGGATCCACACCACGTGCGTGCCGGGCTCGTCCTTCGCGACGTCGGCGAGAGTGGCCGGGGCGGTGAACGCGAAGGCGCCGGAGCCGATGACGGCGGTGCGCCTGCCGGCGTAGCGGGCGCGGACGGCCGGGTCCTTCAAGTCCGGTACACGGTAGGCGATGCGGTCGGCCGCCGTCTTCTCGCCGAGGGCGCGAAGGCCGCTGGCGCCGGCCGGGCTCG
The DNA here is from genome assembly GCF_026342835.1 of Streptomyces sp. NBC_00154. Classification (GTDB taxonomy): domain Bacteria; phylum Actinomycetota; class Actinomycetes; order Streptomycetales; family Streptomycetaceae; genus Streptomyces. The sequence continues at coordinate 456,889 of NZ_JAPEMI010000002.1, read as the reverse complement.
GGGTGGTCCAAGTGCCGGAGGCGTCGACATTGCCATCTCCTTCTTCGCGCTCGCCGCGTACGTCAGCGTCGACGCGGTCCGGGCGCTGACCGGCACCGGGGAGGCTGAACGTTCCATCCCCGGCATCGTCATCGCCGTGCTGTCCCCGGCTGTGATGCCGTTCCTCTCCGCCGCCCAGCGCAAGGCCGGCCGCGAACTCGGCTCCGCCAGTGCGGTCGCCGACTCCAAGCAGACCCTGCTGTGCACCTACCTCTCCGCCGTTCTCCTGGTCAGCCTGGTCCTCAACACCACCCTCGGCTGGCCCTGGGCCGACCCCATCGCCGCCCTCGTCATCGCCGCCATCGCGGTCAAGGAAGGCCGCGACGCCTGGCAGGGCAAGGGCTGTTGCGCGACACCGGCCGCAACTGCGCCGATACCAGCGACCGGAGCCGACGCGTGCGGCTGCCGTCCCGGGTGCGACTGCTGCAAATGATCGGGCACGTCCTACAGCGATTGCGTCCCGCAGTGGCCCGGGTGAGCCCAGATCAGGATTCGTGGTGGAAGGCGGTCGCGAGCGCCTGGTGCAGCTGGCCGACGCTGGGGGCGCCGTCCAAGCCCTCGGGCGTGCGGTAGAGACGGCAGGCCATCCCCTGCGTCCGTCCGGCTTCTGCGAACGGGTCTTCTCCGTCGATGAGGACGGTCGGGGAGCCGGTGAAACCGATGCGTTCGGCCTCAGCCTGATCGGTGACCACCCGCGTGACGACATCGACCTCGTGCAGCCCGGCCGCCTCCAAAGCCCGCCACAACCGGCCGACAGCCAGCTGTTCGTTCGGGCATTCCTTCACGACTACGACCTCGATCCGCATGCCTCCAGCATGCCGCAGACACTCAGGCCGGCAGCTCGGTGATCTGCCAGACGGCATCGCGGGCCGGGCACCCCACCCCGATGAGGGTGGCAGAGGCCGGCCCCGTCCAGTCGCCGTAGCCGAGCACGTACAGCCGTGGCTCGACACCGGCGGCGTCGCGTTGCCCGCCACGACCGGGGCGTCAAAGAGGAGCAGGAGGTCCATCAGGGTCACGTCAAGGTACGGGGTTCTGGCTCCCCAGGGGCTCTACCGTCGGCGTTATGGGACGCCGCAACGCCGCGCGACACAACGCGGTCCACAGTCACGAGGAGCCCCCCGCGGAAGTGACGTACGACCGCCGCTGGGCAGGGGATCTCCGCAGCTCGATCCGTTGCTCGGCCGTGCTCCTCGGCCTTCTGCTGCTGGTCGACTGGGGGGCCGACAGCCTCACGATCGTGCGGGGCACACTGTGGGCGGGGCTCGCCGTCCTGCTGTTCGTGGTCCTGTACCCCGCCCGGGTCACCGCGGGCGAGGGCTGGATGGCTTCCCGGGGTCTCCTGCGGGAACAGCGGGTACGCACCGACGTGTTGGTGTCGGTGCGCTGCCTGGACGGCGTCTCCCAACGGCTCCGCCTGCGGGACGCTTTCGGCGGACGCGTCGAGATCAACCCCGAGGTCCTCGTGAACAACCCCGATCTGTGGCATCGCCTCGACGAGGACGCCCAGAAGTCCGACGCCTGCGGTTCCCTGACCTGCGGGGCAACCGCGCTGCGCCAGATCTCGAAGCGGATCGACCGCGAGACGGCCTTGAACGTGTTCAAAGTGTCCGACCTGGACTGAGCCCGCCGCACCCGTCGCACGAAGTCCCGCACTGCAGACTGGCCGGGTGGCCGCAACACCGATGCCGGCGAAAAGCGGCACACCTCATCCTCGCCTGTCCGCCGGATGCGGCTGCACCCCAGTCATGAGGATGTCCAGGCCACGCCGCGTCGTGGCCAGCACGACGCGGTCGCCCGCACGCAGAACCCGCCCGTGCGACGGGCGCCAGTCGAAGCCGGGTCGGCGGAACCGGATGCCGGCGAGGGTATCCGTCGAGGACGGCGTGGGGTGGGCCACGGCCGAGCCGACGGCCAGGACCCGCCACTCGTGCTCCCGGAACGCCTCGTGGATCGAGCGTCCTTCGAGCTCGGGATGCCCGGCCACGTCCACCACGGTGAACAGCAGCGAGCCGCGCTCGACCGGCATCACCCCCAGCACATGACGGCCCATCATCGCGGCGGCGAAGGACGGTGCGGCGAGCGCCGAGACACTGCGGCTGCGGGTGGGGGCCTGAGGGTAGGAAGCGCGCAGGGTGCGCTGGACGGTGGCCGCGAAGTCGTCGTCGTACAGCCGCATCACCACCCGCACACTCGGGGTGGTCTCGCGTGCGGCCATCACGATGTCGAGGTTCTCGCTGTCATCGCGGGTGAGGACCAGCAGCGACTTGCTGTGCCGGATGCGCGCCCGGTCGAGGACACCTGGCGCTCCGGCGTCCTCCAGCACCAGCGGTACGTCGAGTTCGCGGGCGAGGGCGACGCCGCGCGCGTGCGGGTCCCGTTCGACAGCCACGACCTTGTGGTCTGTGGTGCGCAGCTGAGCGAGTACACGGGTGCCGATCTTTCCGAGACCGACCACGACAATGTGGTCGTTGAGGTCGTCGGCGGGCGGAAGTCCGACGGTGGCGGTGCGGAACGCCTCGGTGGCGTTTATGGTCGCGGCCACGACGAGCGGGAGCACGGCGAGTCCGACGAAGCCCGCGATCAGTTGCAGCACCCGGCGGGCCGCTGCCTCGTCGGTGGCCGGGTCGCCCATGGTGAAGATGTCCAGCAAGGGCAGGTAGACGTTCTTCCACCAAGGGTGCTCGTGCGCGAACAACGCCGTGGCGACCGCGAGCGCGACGACGATCGCGGCCAGCGCGCCGAAGACGGCGATGACCTCGCGGGAGAGGAAGACCCTCCACGGCAGATGCGCGAGCCGCGCCCTCAGCCAGCCGCCGACGCGGCCACGCCGCTCCCGGGCGGCCGGCTCGGGCGCGTGGTGATGGGTTACCTCTTCGAGCATCAGCCGACCGTGTGTGAACTGCCGGTGGTAGGCGGTGTGGGTGTCCGGCAGCAGCTGGGTGCCTTCCTCGCCCGGTGTTTCGGGGCTGTCGTCGCTCGCCGGGTCGTCCTGGTGCGCGCCGGAGAGCACGGCGAGTGTGGCCAGATCGGTCGACCGAGGCGGCGTGCCCGCGGCTCGTACGACGCCGCGGAATACCTTGCCCTCGACCTGCAGGGTGTGGCCGTAACCGACCGCGGCGGCGGCCACCAGCTCTGGCACGGCGGTGTCGGCGTCGGACAGCACCGTGGTCGACATGTCCGGCCGGGGATCGTCGTCGTTTCCGGCCCTGGCCTCAGCGGCTGCCCGGTCCAGGAGGCGTTCCAGATGGCGTCCGCGCTCGCGGTTGAACATGCGGATGACCAGGCGTATGGACGGGTTGAGGCCTCGGGCCAGCAGCGCCGCGGTCATGTTGACCTGGTCGTCGGCGTAGGTCAGTGCGAGGGCCGCAGCACGCTGTACGCCTGCGGCCCTCAGGGTCTGTTCGTCCAAGTGCGTCGCTACCAGCAGCTCGATGGGCGAGCGCGGGTCGCGGTGCATCGCGGCGATCTCGGCGCCGTGCTCGTCCCTTCGTGACGGCAGTACGACGGTAACGGCCTCGCCGCACACGGCGTCCAGTTCGACGGCGAGCCGGCGCGCGAGCCCGTCGTCGCCGCAGATCACCATGTGCTGAGAGCGGGGGCCAAGTTCCCTTTGGAGATGGAGAGTTGACGTCACATCAGTCAAGAACGACAGGGCGGACCTGTCCGGTTCCGGGTGAGCGAGGGGCTCGGCGTCAACATTCCGTATGCGTCCATCAGCGGTGTGGGGTGTGTCTGGCGTACCGCGGGCCGGCCGCCCATGCCGTACCAGGTGTCAGCCGTCCTTCACGGGGCCCGCCGCCCTCCTACGCTCTGCGTACCACTGCGGTGCTCCGCCCGCTCGGCGAAGGGCAGGGACAGCACCATGGTCAGGCCCCCGCCGGGAGTGTCCTCAGGGGTCAGGGTGCCGTCCATCGCCTCGGTCAGTCCCCGGGAGAGGGCCAGGCCCAGGCCGAGTCCGTTGGTGTTGTCGGTGTCGCCGAGGCGCTGGAAGGGTTCGAAGAGGCGGTCGCGGTCGGTGGGCGGGAGGCCGGGTCCGCGGTCGACGACGCGCAGTTCGACGCGGCCTGCGTGGGTGCTGGCGGTCAGCAGCACCTTGTGCCCGGCCGGACTGTGGCGGGCGGCGTTACCCGCGAGGTTGGCGACCACCCGCTCCAGCAAGGGCGGGTCGGCCAGCACGGCCGGGACCTCCTCCAGGTCCCCCACCTCGACCTCAGGAGTATCTGCCAGCGCCGCCGGCAGGAACTCTTCGAACGTGGTGGCGCGCAGGTTCAGGGTCAGCGCCCCTGCCTGCAGTCGGCTGAGGTCGAGCAGGTTCTCCACCAGTCGGTTCAGCTTGGCCATCGACTCGTCGGCAGTGGCGAGGAGCTCGCCCCGGTCCTCGTCGGAGAACTCCACGTCACGGCTGCGCAGCGAGGAGACGGCTGCCCAGCCGGCGGCGAGCGGGGTGCGCAGGTCGTGGCCGACCGCCCGCAGCAGCGCCGTACGCATCCGGTCGGCGGCCTTGACCGGTTCGACCTCGGCGGCGGCCTCGGCGAGCCGGGCCCGTTCGACGGCGGCGCCCACGTGCGCCGCGAAGGCGGCCAGGACGCGCCGTTCGGAGGACGGGAGGGGGCGGCCGCGCAGCACCAGGAAGGCGCCGGGTCCCGCGGGTACAGCCGTCACGTCGTCCCCTCCGGGCGGCTCGTCCACCAGCTCCGCCGAGTCCATGCCGAAAGTCTCGCGGGTGCGTTCCACCAGCGCCGGGATCGTCGCGCCACCGCGCACGATGGTGCCCGCGAGGGACGACATGGTTTCCGCCTCGGCGGTGGCCCGCGCCGAGCGCCGCGACAGACGCAGGGAACGGTCGACGACAGCAGCCACTATGGCGGCCACCACCGCGAAGGCCGCCAGGGCCAGCAAGGCATTCGGATCGTTCAACGTGAATTGCCCGATGGGCGGGATGAACCAGTAGTTGAGCAGCAGGGACGCCGTCACCGACGCGATCACCGCCGACGCGACCCCACCTATGCAGGCCACCCCCACCACAGCGAGCAGGAAGAGCAGTGCCTCGCTGGTGAGGTTGAGTCTGTCCCGGGCTGCGCCCAGATCCAACAGGAAGGTGAGCGCCACCGGCAGCAGCAGGCCGGCGACCGGGCCCGCGATCCGGCGTGCGGTCGACAGAGTACGTCTGCGCGAGGGCAGCAGCGTGCCGCGCCCTGCGCGTTCGTGCGTGACCGTGTGGATGTCGATGTCACCGGAGAGTTCGACAACCGTCTCGCCGGTGCCGCGTCCGGTGACGAAGCGTTCGAGGCGGCCCCGGCGGCTGGTGCCGAGCACGAGCTGGGTGGCGTTCTCGGCACGCGCGAACTCCACCAGGGCGGTGGCGACGTCATCGCCGACCACGGAGTGGTAGCTGCCACCGAGGTCCTCGATCAGCCGCCGCTGCCGGACCAGGGAAGCGTGCGAGGTGCCCGCGGCGAGCCCGTCGCTGCGCGTGACGTGGACAGCGAGCAGGTCACCGCCGGCCGACCGGTCGGCGATGCGGGCAGCCCGCCGGATGAGGGTGTCGCCCTCGGGGCCGCCGGTGAGCGCGACCACGACCCGCTCCCGGATCTCCCAAACCCCACCGATGCCGTGCTCGGAGCGGTACGACTGGAGCGACTCGTCGACTCGGTCGGCCACCCACAGCAGGGCAAGCTGACGCAGCGCAGTCAGATTGCCGGGTCGGAAGTAGTTGGCGAGCGCCGCGTCGACCTTCGCGGGCGCATAGATGTTGCCGTGCGCCATCCGGCGGCGCAACCCTTCGGGCGGCATGTCCACCAACTCGATCTGATGGGCTCGGCGGACGACCTCATCGGGCACCGTCTCGTGCTGCGGCACCCTGGTGATCTTCTCAACGACGTCGTTGAGGGATTCGAGATGCTGGATGTTGAGCGCGCTGATGACATCGATCCCTGCCGCGAGCAGCTCCTCGACGTCCTGCCAGCGCTTGGGGTTGCGGCCGCCGCCAGGGACGTTGCTGTGGGCGAACTCGTCGACGATCGCGACCTGCGGGCGGCGCGCGAGGACTGCGGCGAGGTCCATCTCCGTGAACTCGCCGCCGTGGTAGGAGCAGGAGGCTCGATCGACGACTTCCAGCCCGTCGAGCATCGCCTCCGTGCTGGGACGCCCATGGCACTCGACGAATCCCACGACGACATCGGCGCCGCGCGCCGCCCTGCGTCGCGCCTCGTCGAGCATGCGGTAGGTCTTACCCACCCCCGGGGCGGCCCCGAGGTAGACCTTCAGGCGTCCGGGACGTACACCACCGCCGCCGGTCCGTTCTTCACTCCCGCCGGTCCATGCGCCACTCATGTTGGCCCGTACGTCACTCATCGCAGCCGACGTGCTCCGCTCACTGGCGATCAACTCCCCGGAGGGAAGGGTTCCTTCCCTCCTACCGAAGCGCTTGTGCGAGTCGCTCGGCGGGCCCCTTGACGCAACCTTGGCGCCGGCCACGTGGACGTTGACACCACTTTGACGAGCCCTGGACCGATAGGGTGAAGGTGGTGCGCCGGGAAGTCTGGTCGGCAGGGAGCCACAAGGTCTCCTTTTCACGACCAAGGGAACGGCATGCGCAGCGTAGGGACGGTCCTGGCTCTCGTGGTACTCGCCACCGTGGTGGCTACCTTCGCGCGCCGTTGGCGGATCCCCGCTCCTTCCCTCCTTGTGGTCGCCGGCCTCGCCGTCGCCCTGCTCCCGGGCACTCCCGACATCCAGATCAGCCCCGAGATCATCGGGCTCGTCGTGCTGCCGCCACTGCTGTACGCGAGCGCCGAGGAGCTGTCCTGGCGCGAACTGCGCGCGGTGTGGAAGCCGGTCGGGGTGCTGTCGATCGGCCTGGTGCTGGCCTCGGCGGCAGCGGTCGGCGCGGTGGCTTCCCTCGTCACGCCGCTGTCGTGGCAGATGGCGTTGGTGCTGGGCGCGGTGCTGGCCAGTACGGACCCGGTGGCGGTCACCGCGCTCGGCAGGCGACTGGCGCTGCCGCCCAAGGTGCAGGTACTGGTCCAGGCCGAGAGCCTGTTCAACGATGCGACATCGCTGGTCCTGTTCCGGGTCGCGGTGAGCGTCGCCGTGGCATCGGCGGCGGTCGGCTGGGGCGCGGCGGCACAGGAGTTCGCGCTACTGGCAGGCGGCGGCATGGTCATCGGCGCGGCCGTTGCGGGCGTGGTGGCCCTGATCCGCAGGCGTACGGAGGACCCGGTGCTGGAGACGGTGATTTCCCTCGTCACCCCGTACGCGGCCTACGTTCTGGCTGAGGCGGCACACGCGTCGGGTGTCACCTCCGTGGTGGTGGCCGGTGTCGTCCTGGGCGGCCGGGGCGACCGGCTCACCAACGCCCGCATTCGGCTCCAGCTGCACGCCGTCTACGGCACCGTGATCTTTCTGCTGGAGAGCGTCGTCTTCAGCCTCATCGGCCTGGCCTTGCCGGCCCAAGTACGCGCCCTCTCCGACGGTGACCGGGCGTGGCCGCTGTACGCGCTCTCCGTTGCCGCCACGTTGATCGCCATGCGCATGCTGTGGCTGGCACCCCTGTCGGCGGTGGTGCAGCGCAAGGGCGGCATCCAGCGCATGAACTGGCGAGTGCCTGTGGTGCTGACCTGGGCCGGCACCCGGGGTGTCGTACCGCTGGCCGCCGCCCTGTCCATCCCGGTGACCACACAGGCGGGGGCCACGCTCTCGGAACGCCCCCTCGTACTCGTCCTCACCACTTCGGTCGTGGTCGCCACCCTCGTCGTCCAGGGCTTCTCCCTCGCCTCGGTCGTCCGCCGCTCCGGCATCGCACTGGAACCCGACCACACGGAACGGGAGGAGGCCGAGGCCCGCTGCAGCCTGGCGACCGCGGGGCTGAGCCGCCTGGAGGAGATCTCGGACCTCGAAGCCGTCCCGGATGTCGTCCTCGACCGCCTCCGCCGCGGCCTGACGGCTCGACTCGACCACGCCCGCGACCGGCTCGCGCAGGACAACGGCGACGGGACCCCGACAGAATCCGCCGACCTCACCTACCGCCAGCTGCGCCGCGACCTGATCACCGTGGAGGCGGCCGAGCTCCAGCGCCTGTACGACGAGCACCGCATAGGCGACACGACCCGCCGCCGGCTGCAACGCTCACTGGACCTGGAGGAGGCGCGCCTCGCGGACGCCTAAAAACTCCTGACGCGATGACCTCAGACGCCGCAGCCCAGGGACGCCGGTAAGTTGCGCAGCTTGTTCAGCGGGTTGTCAGCGGCGCTGGGGCCCCCGCGGAACTCTTTGCCCGACGTGCCCAGCGAGCGGCCAGTGCTCTCCGGTCGGAAGCCCGCGATCCCCTCGTCCGTGTCACCTTCGTGCAGGGCGACCGCGAGACGTCGTACGACATGTCATTGAGTATTCGCTCCTGATATCGTCCTGCCGCCGTCGTCGGCGACAGTGAGTAGCCGGGACGGACAGGGGCGTTCCTCTCAGCGTGCGCCCCCGCTGGGCCTGTGGATCACTGTTTGCATACGCTGGCGCAGCCGTCCGCGTGATGGCCGGATCCGCACGCCGCGCAGCACGTCAGGAGAGTACGCAGATGGCCACCACCGAACACGCCCGTACGAGTCGATTGCGGGCGTGGATGCTGGAGGGCCTGTCCGACATGGCCAGGCACCAGCAGGGACCGCATGCCGAGCCGGAGCCCGCACACAAGGGGCAGCGATGGTGGCGGGTGATGTGCCTGACCGGCGTCGACTACTTCTCCACGCTGGGTTATCAGCCGGGCATCGCCGCCCTTGCGGCCGGGCTCCTGTCCCCGGTGGCCACCGTCGTGCTCGTGATCGTCACTCTGGCGGGCGCGCTGCCGGTCTACCGGCGGGTGGCCGAGGAGAGCCCGCGCGGCGAGGGATCGATCGCGATGCTGGAACGGCTGCTGTCGTTCTGGAAGGGCAAGCTGTTCGTCCTGACGCTGCTCGGCTTCGCCGCCACCGACTTCCTGATCACCATCACGTTGTCGGCGGCGGATGCCTCCACCCACCTGGTGGAGAACCCGCACCTGACCGATGTGCTGCACGACAAGCAGATGCTGATCACGCTGCTGCTGGTCGCGCTGCTCGGGGCAGTGTTCCTCAAGGGCTTCCTGGAGGCCATCGGCGTCGCCGTCGTGCTGGTCGGGATCTACCTGAGCCTGAACGTCGTCGTCGTGGTGGTGGGCCTGTGGCACGTCGCCACCGCCGCGCACGTGGTCACCGACTGGACCAGCGCCCTCACCACCGAGCACGGCAACGTCATCGCCATGGTCGGCGTCGCGCTGCTGGTCTTCCCGAAGCTGGCCCTTGGCCTGTCCGGCTTCGAGACCGGCGTCGCGGTCATGCCGCACGTCGAAGGCGACCCCGACGACACCGAGGAGAAGCCCACCGGGCGTATCCGGGGCACGAAGAAGCTCCTGACCACCGCCGCGGTGATCATGAGCGTGTTCCTGATCGCCACCAGCTTCATCACCACCGTGCTCATCCCGGAGAAGGAGTTCGAGTCGGGCGGCCAGGCCAACGGCCGCGCACTCGCGTACCTGGCGCACGAGTACCTCGGAAACATCTTCGGCACGGTCTACGACGTCTCCACCATCGCCATCCTGTGGTTCGCCGGCGCCTCCGCCATGGCCGGGCTGCTCAACCTGATGCCCCGCTACCTGCCCCGGTACGGCATGGCCCCGCACTGGGCGCGCGCCGTGCGCCCGATGGTGATCGTCTTCACCCTGGTGGCATTCCTGGTCACATGGATCTTCGACGCCGACGTCGACGCCCAGGGCGGCGCCTACGCCACCGGCGTCCTCGTGCTGATCAGCTCCGCCGCCATCGCCGTCACCATCGCCGCGCGCAAGGCCGGCCAGCGCAACTGGACCATCGCCTTCGCCGTCATCTCGGTGATCTTCCTCTACACCACCGTCGTGAACGTCATCGAGCGCCCCGACGGCGTGAAGATCGGTGCCTGCTTCATCGCCGGGATCATCCTCGTCTCACTGCTTTCACGACTCGCCCGCGCCTTCGAGCTGCGTGTCACCAGCGTGACCATGGACGACATGGCGGAACGTTTCGTGCGCGACGTCGCCAGCCGCAGAATCCGGTTCATCGCCAATGAGCCCGACAACCGGGACAAGGCCGAGTACCGCGACAAGATCGGGCAGATCCGTCACGACAACGACGTCCCGACCCCAGAGGACTTCGTCTTCGTCGAGGTCACCGTCCTCGACCCCTCGGAGTTCGAGGCGGGCCTGAACGTACGTGGCGAAGTCCTGCACGGCCGCTACCGTGTCCTGACCCTGGAGAGCTCCTCCATCCCCAACGCCCTCGCCGCCCTGCTCCTGCACGTCCGCGACACCACCGGCTGCACCCCGCACATCTACTTCGAGTGGACCGAGGGCAACCCCTTCGCCAACTTCCTCCGTTTCTTCCTCTTCGGTCAGGGCGAGGTCGCCCCCGTCACCCGTGAGGTCCTCCGCGAGGCCGAACCCGACCGGGCCCGCCGCCCTCGAGTCCACGTCGGCTGAGCCGGGCGAGCACTGAACGGCAGAGTCGACCGGGCCTTCGGAGGTCGGGCGACCGGAGGGCGGCGGCGAGGACGCCTGTCGCGATGACGGTGAGGCGGCGTCTGAGATGACACACATTTCTGTTATCTCAGTTTGAACTGCTATCTTTGACGGTGTGCCGCAGGACTCGCAGTTGATCTTCGCCGACCACGTCGGCCGCTTTTATGCACGCCAGTACGGCTTCCCGCCGATGGCTGGACGTCTGCTGGGGTATCTGTTCGTCTGCGATCCGCCGCAGCAGACGATCGATGAGTTGAGCGACGCGTTGTTGGCGAGCCGCAGCGCCATCACTGGTGCGGTCAAACTGCTCGAGAACTATCGAATGGCGCGGCGAACACGCATCACCGGCGAGCGGGTGGACCGGGTGAGTCTGAATCCGGTGAGCCAGCAGCCGCAGAACTTCGATTCCGCCATCCATGAGGAGCATGCGGCGCTGTTCCGGGAGGGGTTGGCGCTGCTCGCCGATGCTCCACCGGAGCGTCGTGCTCCACTCGAGGAAATGGTCGCGCTGGCCGAGTTCCTCGGCGAGCGACTGCCCACGCTGCTGGATGAGTGGCATACACATCGCGATGAGCTTCGAGCATCGGGAAAGCTGCCCACGCCGGGCGGATAGCAGAAAGACGCCCGGAGGGGACACGCCAGGCCCCGGGTGGCAGACCCGGGCCAAGACCATTGGAAGGTTGCCAAACATGACTGACTCCGACCTGTCCGTCCTGCGGGAACGGGCCGAGAACGGTGACGAGACTGCGGTCGACGAGCTGATCGAACTGGCCACCGAACTTGACGACATGGGCGAACTGCGACGCCTCGCCGACAAGGGCAACACCACCGCCGCCGACCAATTGATCGAACTCGCCGCCGAGCACGGCAACATGGATGAGCTTCGGCGTCTTTCCGACGGCGGCAACGCCACCGCGACCGATCAGTTGATCGAACTCGCCACCGAGCTCGACGACATGGGCGAACTGCGACGCCTCGCCGACAAGGGCAACACCACCGCCGCCGAGCAGCTCATGGAACTCACCGCCGAGTAACTGCCTGTTGTCGAGCCTCAGACGGTCAGCTGATGGCCGAGGCTTGCTCGGCGGCTCGCGCTCTGCCGCCGACGGAGTCGCCGATCGAGCAGAGCAGCAGGCCGCTCGGCCTCCAGGGGCGCGGCCGGCACCATGAACGGCGTCCCGCGGCTCCCCCTTCAGGATGTGACTGCAGCCGGGAGGTCCGGGTAGGCCGAGGGATGGCCGACCGCGGCGGGGAGCGTCAGGACCATGGTCATGCCGCCGCCGGGGGTGTCCTCGGCGGTCAGCCTGCCGCCGATCGCCTCTGCGAACCCGCGGGCGACCGCGAGACCGAGACCGACCCCGGCGCCGCTCGGGGCATCTCCGTAGCGCTGGAACGGAGCGAAGATCCGGCCCTTCGCCTCGTCCGGGACACCTGGACCGCGGTCCGTCACCCGGACTTCCACACGGTCGGCGATCGCGCTGGCCGAAACCACCACGGGCCCACCTTCGGGGGCGTACTTGACCGCGTTCTCGACGATGTTGGCGACGGTGCGCTCCAGCAGGCCCGGGTCGACCGCAACCATCGGAAGATCTTCAGGGATGTCGAGAACGACGCTGTCCTCCGGTACGCCGCCGAGCGCCATCGGGACGACCTCGTCGACATAGATCTCCCGGATGAGCGGGGTGACGGTTCCGGTCTGGAGGCGGGACATGTCGAGGAGGTTGCCGACAAGGTGGTCGAGCCGGTCCGCGCCCGCCTCGATGCCTTCGAGGAGCTCGGCGTGGTCCGCCTCGGACCACTCCACGTCGTCGGACCTGAGGGAGGAGACAGCGGCCTTGATGCCGGCCAGCGGCGTACGCAGGTCATGACTGACGGCGGCGAGCAGGGCAGTGCGGATGCGGTTGCCCTCGGCCAGCTCACGTGCGTGCTCCGCCTCCCCGACCAGGCGCTGGCGGTCGAGTACCACGGCGGCCTGGGCGGCGAAGGCGGCCAGCACCCGGCGGTCCTCTGCGGGCAGGACACGGCCGGAGAGGGCCAGTGCCATGTGGTCGCCGACCGGCATGTCCACGTCCGCGTCCTCGGGGCGTGCGAGTGGACGGGCCGTCCCTGCGCGGCCGGTGCAGGTCCAAGGATCGACGTCGCTTTCGCGTTCCAGCAGCGCCACGGACTCCATGTTGAAGATCTCGCGCACCTGCTCCAGGAGCGATTCCAGACTCGTCTCGCCACGCAGCACGTTGCCTGCAAGGAAGGAGAGGATCTCGGACTCGGCGCGCAGCCGGGCGGCCTGATGGGTGCGTCGGGCGGCCAGGTCCACGACAGAGGCGACCGAGACGGCCACGCCGACGAAGATCACGATAGCCACGATGTTCTTGGGGTCCGCGATGGTGAACTCGTGCAGCGGCGGGGTGAAGTAGTAGTTGAGCAGCAATGAGCCGATGGCGACCGAGCCCAGTGCCGGGAGGAGCCCGCCGATCAGCGCCGCAGTCACCGTCAGCGTCAGGAACAACAGCATGTCGTTGGCGAGGCCGACCTCGGGTGCGACGCCGTTGAGCAGGAGAGTGAGCAGGACCGGGCCTGCGACACCGACGAGCCAGCCCCAGATGATCCGGGCTCGGCCCAGGCGCGCGCCACGGGCCACGGGCAGGCCCCTGCCCTTGGCTGCTTCTCCATGGGTGACGATGTGGACGTCGAGGTCGGGTCCCGACTCACGGGCGACGGTGGCGCTGACGCCGGGGCCGAAGGCGTACTGCCACGTCCTGCGGCGGCTGACGCCGAGCACGATCTGAGTTGCGTTCACACCACGCGCGAAGTCGAGCAGGGCGGACGGGACGTTATCGCCTATGACGTGGTGGAACGTGCCGCCGAGGTCCTCGACCAGGGTCCGCTGGGCCGCGAGCTCCTTGGGCGAGGCGGCGCTCAGGCCGTCGCTGCGGGCGATGTAGACCGCGAGCACCTCACCGCCGGCGCCCTTCTCGGCGAGCCGGGCGGCGCGGCGGATGAGTGTACGGCCCTCGGGGCCGCCGGTGAGACCGACCACGATGCGTTCGCGGGAGCCCCAGATCTTGGAGACCCGGTGTTCGGTGCGGTACTCCTGCAGGTATTCGTCGACCCGGTCCGCCGTCCACAGCAGCGCCAACTCTCGCAGCGCGGTGAGATTGCCGGGCCGGAAGTAATTGGAGAGAGCGGCGTCGACCTTGTCCGGCTTGTAGACGTTGCCGTGGGCCATCCGGCGGCGCAGCGCCTGGGGTGACATGTCGACCAGCTCGATCTGGTCGGCGCGGCGGACCACCTCGTCGGGGACGGTCTCCCGCTGCCGTATTCCCGTGATCGACTCGACGACGTCACCGAGCGACTCCAGGTGCTGGATGTTGACCGTGGAGACCACGTCGATGCCCGCCTGGAGCAGTTCTTCGACATCCTGCCAGCGCTTGGCGTTGCGGGAACCTGGCACATTGGTGTGGGCGAGCTCGTCGACGAGGGCGACAGCCGGGCGGCGCTCCAGCACCGCATCGACGTCCATTTCGGTGAAGACGGTGTCGCGGTACTCGATCTCGCGGCGCTGAATCTGGTCGAGACCGTGCAGCATTACTTCGGTGCGGGTCCGGTTGTGGTGTTCCACGAACGCAACCACACAGTCCGTGCCACGTTCGATCCGGCGGTGCGCCTCGGAGAGCATCGCGTATGTCTTGCCGACACCAGGTGCCGCGCCGAGGTAGATCCGGAGCTTGCCGCGTCCCATGGTTCCGATCTTTGCAGTTGAGGGGCTTGTTTGCAGGTCCGCGTCCGCCGCAGTCGGCCGGACCGCGGAGCGCCTCACATCTCGAAGCGGTAGCCCATACCTGGGGCAGTGATGAGATGCCGGGGATGCGAAGGGTCTGCCTCGAGTTTGCGACGCAGCTGGGCCATATAGACACGGAGATAGTTGGCCTGCGTGCCGTAGGTGGGGCCCCAGACTTCCTGCAGCAGTTGCTTCTGGCCGACGAGTCGCCCGCGATGGTGGATCAGCACTTCCAGCAGATGCCATTCGGTCGGGGTGAGGCGGACGTCGCGCCCCTCCCGCTTGACCGTCTTCGTCAGCAGGTCGACGGTGAATGCCTCGGTCGCGACGATCACCGAATCATCGGTGGCAGGCGCACCCGCAGCTCGACGGGATGCGGCCCGAAGCCGGGCCAGCAGTTCGTCCATGCTGAAGGGCTTGGTGATGTAGTCGTCGGCGCCCGCGTCGAGCGCTACGACCTTCTCGTCGGAGGTCCGTCGGGCGGAGACCACGAGGATCGGCGCCCGGCTCCAGCCGCGAAGTCCCTTGATCACGTCGATACCGTCCATGTCGGGCAGGCCTAGATCCAGCAGTACGACGTCCGGGGGGCGCGCGGCGGCCAGCCGAAGGGCCGTCCCTCCGTCGGAGGCGGCGTCCACCTCGTACTTGCGTGCCTTGAGATTGATCTCGAGAGCCCGTACGAGCTGTAGTTCGTCCTCCACCACCAGCACCCGAGTCATAGCTGTGCCGCCTTTCTGCTGTGCACGAGGAGCGTCGCGTCATGGACTGGGGAGGGAGCCGACGGCCCGGGGGTACTCCTCGGGCGCCGGGCTCCCGCCCACCGGCGTAAGACGATCACTTCTCGGTGAGTTCCTTGAGTGCGATGTTGAGCTTGAGCACGTTCACCCGGGGCTCGCCCACGAAGCCGAGGGTGCGGCCGTCGGTGTTGTCCGCGACGAGCTTCTCGACCTGCTTGACGTCGAGGTTGTTCTCCTCTGCGACACGGTGAACCTGGAGCTCGGCGTACTCCGGGGAAATGTGCGGGTCGAGACCGGAGCCGGAGGAGGTGACGGCGTCGGCCGGCACGGCCGAGGGGCTGACCGGGTGGCCGGGCACGGAGTTGTCCTTGACGACGGCGCCCTTGGCGGCGGTGACCCAGTCGATCAGGTCCTTGTTGTCGCCGGACCGGTTGGTCGCGCCGGACAGGATCAGCTTGTACTGCATGTTGACGCTGTTGCTGCCCAGCCCGTTGGAGGGACGCGGCTGGAACCACTTCAGGTCGGGACGGGCCGCCTCCTCCGCGTCGTTCGGGTCTTTCTTCGGCAGGTTGTACGTCTGGCCGATGAGTTCGGAGCCGACGACCTTGCCGCCCGACGTGATCTCGGAACCGTTGGCCTTGTCGTTGAACAGGGCCTGGCCCACCCCGGTGACAGCGAGCGGATAGAGGACGCCTGTCACCACGGTCAGGACGAGTAGGGCGCGGAGCGCCGCCCCGACCAACCGTGCGGTGCTGTTGACGGAACTGTTCATGGCGATCAGCCGATTCCGGGGATGAGGGAGAGGATCAGGTCGATGATCTTGATGCCGATGAACGGGGCGACCAGGCCGCCGAGTCCGTAGATCCCGAGGTTGCGGCGGAGCATCTTGTCGGCGCTGGTCGGCCGGTAGCGCACGCCCTTCAGGGCGAGCGGCACCAGCGCGATGATGATCAGCGCGTTGAAGACGACTGCGGAGAGGATCGCGGACTGCGGCGAGGACAGCTGCATGATGTTCAGCTTGTCCAGGCCCGGGTAGACCACCGCGAACATCGCCGGGATGATCGCGAAGTACTTCGCGACGTCGTTGGCGATCGAGAAGGTGGTCAACGCACCGCGGGTGATCAGCAACTGCTTGCCGATCTCGACGATCTCGATGAGCTTGGTCGGGTTGGAGTCCAGGTCCACCATGTTCCCGGCCTCCTTGGCGGCCGAGGTGCCGGTGTTCATGGCCACGCCGACATCGGCCTGGGCGAGCGCCGGAGCGTCGTTCGTACCGTCACCGGTCATCGCGACGAGCTTGCCGCCCGCCTGCTCACGCTTGATGAGGGCCATCTTGTCCTCGGGCGTGGCCTCGGCGAGGAAGTCGTCGACCCCCGCCTCCTCGGCGATGGCCTTCGCGGTCAGCGGGTTGTCTCCGGTGATCATCACCGTACGGATGCCCATCCGGCGCAGCTCGTCGAACCGCTCCCGCATCCCTTCCTTGACGACGTCCTTGAGATGGATGACCCCCAGCACGCGAGCGCCCTTGTCGTCCTCGACCGCGACCAGCAGCGGCGTACCGCCGGCTTCGGAGATCTTGTTGGCCGTCCGGTCGGCATCGACGGCAACCTGCCCGCCGCGCTCCGTGACCCAGGCGAGCACCGAACCGGTGGCGCCTTTACGGACCTTGCGGGTCTCGCCCTTCTCGGAGAGGTCCACCCCGCTCATGCGGGTCTGGGCGGTGAAGGACACCCACTCCGCATGCTCCAGCTCGCCCTGGTGGCGCTCTCGCAGTCCGTACTTCTCCTTCGCCAGGACGACGACGGAGCGGCCTTCGGGCGTCTCGTCGGCGAGCGAGGAGAGCTGGGCGGCGTCGGCCAGTTCGGCCTCCGTCGTGCCCTTGACGGGTACGAACTCGGCGGCCTGGCGGTTGCCGAGCGTGATGGTGCCGGTCTTGTCGAGCAGCAGCGTGGAGACGTCACCGGCGGCCTCGACGGCGCGTCCCGACATGGCGAGCACATTGCGCTGCACGAGGCGGTCCATGCCCGCGATGCCGATCGCGGAGAGCAGCGCGCCGATCGTGGTCGGGATCAGGCAGACCAGCAGCGCGGTCAGGACGATCATCGACTGCCGCTGTCCCGCGTAGATCGCGAACGGCTGCAGGGTGACGACCGCGAGCAGGAAGACGATGGTGAGGGACGCGAGCAGGATGTTCAGCGCGATCTCGTTGGGGGTCTTCTGCCGAGCAGCGCCCTCGACCAGGGCGATCATCCGGTCGATGAACGTCTCGCCGGGCTTGGTGGTGATCTTGATGACGATGCGGTCGGAGAGCACCTTCGTACCACCGGTGACCGCGCTGCGGTCGCCGCCCGACTCGCGGATCACCGGCGCCGACTCCCCCGTGATGGCGGACTCGTCGACGCTGGCGACACCCTCGACGACGTCACCGTCACCGGGGACGATGTCACCGGCCTCGCAGACCACCAGGTCGCCGATGCGCAGATCGGTGCCCGGCACCTGTTCCTCAGCCCTGCCGTCCTTGGACAGGCGGCGGGCGACGGTGTCGGTCTTTGCCTTGCGCAGCGTGTCGGCCTGGGCCTTGCCGCGGCCCTCGGCGACCGCCTCCGCCAGGTTGGCGAAGATCGTGGTGAGCCAGAGCCACACGGCGATCGCCCAGCCGAACCAGTCGGTCGGGTCCAGGGCGGCCAGGACGGTGGTGAGCACCGAACCGGCCAGGACCACGAACATCACCGGTGACTTGACCATCACCCGGGGGTCGAGCTTGCGTACCGCGTCGGGGAAGGACTTGAGCAGCTGCTTGGGGTCGAACAGCCCGGCACCGACGCGTCCTTCGGGCCGGTGACCGGTAGGCGCGTACTGGTGCGGTGCCCGGTCGTTGGTGACAGTGGACATCGAGTCCTCTTGCTTCAGATTCGTGGTCATGACGCCAGCCCCTCGGCCAGCGGTCCCAGTGCCAGCGCCGGGAAGAAGGTCAGACCGGTGACGATCAGGATCGTGCCGACCAGCAGCCCGGTGAAGAGCGGCTTGTGCGTGCCGAGCGTGCCCACGGTCGCCGGGACGGGCTTCTGCTCGGCGAGCGAGCCGGCCAGCGCCAGGACGAACACCATCGGCAGGAACCGGCCCAGCAGCATCGCGAGCCCGATCGTGGTGTTGAACCACTGCGTGTCCGCGTTCAGACCCGCGAAGGCCGAACCGTTGTTGTTGGCACCCGAGGTGAACGCGTAGAGGATCTCGGAGAAGCCGTGCGCACCGGAGTTGGTCATCGAGTTGACCGGGGTGGGCAGGGCCATCGACGCGGCGGTGAAGATGAGCACCAGCGCCGGGGTGATCAGGATGTAGCAGGCCGCAAGCTTGATCTCACGGGTGCCGATCTTCTTGCCGAGGTACTCGGGGGTACGACCGACCATCAGACCCGCGATGAACACCGCGATGATCGCCATGATCAGCATGCCGTAGAGGCCGGAACCGGTACCACCGGGGGCGATCTCACCGAGCTGCATACCCAGCATCGTGATACCGCCGCCGAAACCGGTGAACGAGGAGTGGAACGAGTTCACCGCACCCGTCGAAGTCAGCGTGGTGGACACCGCGAAGATCGACGAGCCACCGACCCCGAAGCGGGTCTCCTTGCCCTCCATCGCCCCGCCCGCGATGTCGAACGCCGGACCGTGGTGGGCGAACTCCGTCCACATCATCAACGCAACGAAACCGAGCCAGATCACGCCCATCGTCGCGAGGATCGCGTACCCCTGCTTGAGGGAGCCCACCATCCGGCCGAAGGTGCGGGTCAGCGCGAACGGAATGACCAGGAGCAGGAAGATCTCAAGAAGGTTGGAGAGCCCGTTGGGGTTCTCGAAGGGGTGGGCCGAGTTGGCGTTGAAGTAACCACCGCCGTTCGTACCCAGCTCCTTGATCGCCTCCTGCGAAGCGACCGCACCACCGTTCCACTGCTGCGACCCGCCCATGAACTGGCCAACCCCGTGGATACCGGCGAAGTTCTGGATCGCACCGCACGCCACCAGGGCAATCGCCCCGACCACGGAGAGCGGCAGCAGGATCCGTATGGTGCCGCGCACCAGGTCGGACCAGAAGTTGCCGAGCTCACCGGTGCGCGAGCGGGCGAAACCCCTCACCAGCGCCACCGCGACCGCGATACCCACAGCGGCCGAGACGAAGTTCTGCACCGCGAGGCCGCCGGTCTGCACGACATGGCCCATGGCCTGCTCGCCGTAGTACGACTGCCAGTTGGTGTTCGACACGAACGAGGCAGCCGTGTTGAACGCCTGGTCCGGATCGATCGAGGAGAAGCCGAGCGAGCCGGGCAGACTGCCCTGGAACCGCTGCAGCAGATAGAGGAAGAGAACGCTCACCGCGGAGAACGCCAGGACCCCGCGGAGGTAGGCGGGCCAGCGCATCTCCGTATCGGGATTGGCGCCGATGGACTTGTAGATCCATTTCTCGACGCGCAGGTGCTTCTTCGAGGAGTAGACGGCGGCCATGTAGTCGCCGAGGGGGCGGTACGCCAGACCCAGCGCCACCACGAGCGCGAGCAGCTGGAGCACACCAGCGAGGACGGGGCTCATATCGGGCTCAGAACCTCTCCGGGTACAGAAGGGCGAGGACGAGATAGCCCAGCAGGGCGACGGCCACGATCAGACCGACGATGTTCTCGGCAGTCACAGCTTCGCCACCCCCTTGGCAACAAGAGCCACCAGCGCGAAGACCGCGATCGTGGTGACGACGAAGGCCATGTCGGCCACCGTGAACTCCTGAAAGAGATTCGGATTGAACGGACCTGTAGAGGAAACCCCCTCTGCGAGCGGCCACGCGCTCCGTTGACGGGGCCCTTACGACCGTGGGTGCTCTCTTGACGGGCCTCTTACGCAACCGTCCCCAGACCCGGAATATGCAGGTCCTGAGTACTTCGGACGGCGGTCTGCGGTCCACCGGCCCGTCGCTTTCCGGTCATCGCTCGGGCCGATCCGCCCGATGCGGCTGCGCTCCTGCCACGAGGATGTTCAGCCCCCGGCGCCTGGTCGCCAGGACCGGCCGGTCGCCCGGCTTCAGGACCCGCCCGTGGGGCGGGTGCCGAGTCGAATCCCGGGCTGTCGAGGCGTGAGGCGCCCACTGGCGAGATGACCGCGTCGGTCTTCCTGATCACTTCGAGCCGCCGCGCGTGAGCAACGAGGTGCGAACCTTGACGACTCTCTGCCATGGTCGGGACACAGGGCCTCGGACGCGGAGGCTCGCAGGTGCTCAGGCGCGGAACTCGGCCAGGCGTGGGCGCAGACTCAGCACGGTCAGCGCTGCGGCCGCCATCAGGGCGCCGCCGGCCGCCGAAAGCAGCCCTGAGACCGCGCCTCGACCCTCGCGCACGGACGTGGCGAAGTGGGTCCGGTTGATCTCGGTGACCTCGTCGAGGGCGTCCATCCAGGCGCCGAAGTGGGCGTTGGACTTGTTCTTGTCCCAGCTGATGCAGAACGCGACGGCCTCCCGCTCCTTGCCCTCGGCGACCAGACGGCGGACGATGCGGTCGTCGCGCTGGTAGACGGCGTACGTCTCGACGGTCCGCTCCGCTGCGGCGCGCTCGCGAGGGAAGGTGATGTTGTCGAGTTCGCGCCGAAATTCACCCGTGAAGCGCAGGTCGGTGGGGTCGGTGCGGTAGGCGGACCAAGTGGCCTCCAGGCCCGCGTCGTAGGTGTCGATGCTCGCGCCCTCGATTCCGTACAGTTGCTGCGAGTTGTCGAGGAAGGCCTGCTCATAGCCGGTCCGCTCCTGCTTGACCAGGAGGTAGCGGCTTTCGTCGGCGTTCGCGTCGTAGGCGACAGCGCGGGCCCGGGACAGCGCGACGACGGAGTCGAACGCGTCGCGCCGGGCGCCGCGCAGATGCTCGGAGGAAGCAGCGATTGCCTGACCGGCGACAGCGAGAGCGATGCAGGCGCAGAGCGTGGCAGCCACCAGCCCCGGATTGAGGATGCGGTGGAAGCCCCGCGCGAGATACCACTGCAGCACCACGAGAAGGGCGAGAAGCAGCAGGCCGAGCACGACGGCGGTGATCAGTTCGGCGCTGAGGCGGGAGCGTGCGGCGTCGTACTCGGCTTCGTACGCGTCGTCGTTGGCGGCGATCAAAGCCTGTGACTCGGGCCGGATTTCGGCGGACAGCAGAGCGGTGGCCGAGCGGTAGTCGTCCACCGCCGCCGCCTTGCCGCCCTTGCGGCCGTCGTTCTCCAGGGCGCGGCCGATCAGCTCCTGATAGCGGGCGAAGTTCTCGGTCAGCGCCTCGACGGTGTGCTCGGCCCGCGCGTCGCCCTCTGCGGCGACGGCGAGCGTGCGCAGTTCGCGGCTGACGGTACGGCGTGCGGCGCCATAGAAGCCGACGGCCTTGCCGTACGGGACATCCATCCGGTCCGCACCCGCATCACCGCTGGACAGCAAGATGTTGGCAGCCTGCGCGTCCATGTCGTTCAGGGCCAGATCGAGACCGGC
Source organism: Streptomyces sp. NBC_00154 (assembly GCF_026342835.1). Lineage (GTDB taxonomy): Bacteria > Actinomycetota > Actinomycetes > Streptomycetales > Streptomycetaceae > Streptomyces. Next base: position 435,288 of record NZ_JAPEMI010000002.1, on the reverse strand, counting down.
GGCGCTGGTGGTGCGGGGAGCGTCGCGTCCTGTCACGGTGTCCCAGGTCGCGGAGACGGCCAGCCCTGCCAGAAGCAGAAGCAGCGCCAGGGCAGCAGTGAGCAGCAGGATCGCGGCGCGGATGAGACGCAGCCTGGCCGGAAGTGTCGCCCAGTGCCGCCGCAGCCGCCCCTTCAGGGCATCGCTGCGTGGGCGGCCCGGACGCTGCCCCCCTCGTGCCTGCGAGCCGGGACGCCCCGCTGGTGGTACGGCCGTCGCATGGCATGTTCCGGCTTCAGCCCGGGCCTCCGCCTCCGGACTGAGCGCGGCACCGGCGGTGATGGTCACGCGCCCTCCAAGCTCACACCACGGGCGGTCGTCCGCCCCCGTGCCGATGAGTCTCGACCCGGCACGGACGCGAATCGACCTCCCTTGACTGTGTCCTGACGCTCTGTCAGTGCTTCTTGACACGGGCTTGACGCCAGATGCCGGCGGCTGTCAGAAGGCCGTAAATACGGCTCTCCTGTCGCTTCCGTGGGTAGGTTCATGCAGCTTGACGCCCTGGTAGGTGGGGTCGGTGGCCGCCGAGGCTGAGCATGGTCAGTGCGATGAGCGCTGCGGGGTCCTTGAAGCCGAAGGCCATGCGGGTGATCAGGCGGATCTTGGTGTTCATGCTCTCCACGATCCCGTTGCTCATGGAGTGCTCGGCTGCCGCCGTGATGGCGTCCCAGTGCTTGACGATGGCCCGTTGCAGCTTGACGAAGGGCTCCAGTCGGGAGCGGCGGGCCCAAGACACCCAGTCGAGGAGGGCCTCGGGGGTGTCGGGGCCGGATTTCAACGCCAGGCGAAGGCCCTCCTTGAGCAGGTATGCGCGGTGCAGGACGGGGTGGGCTTTCGCGATGAACTCCAGTTGCGCGCGCTGGTGTTCGGTGAGGTCCTCAGGGCGTTTCCACAGGGCCCAGCGGGCCTTCTTCAGTGACTTCGAGCCCGGGGTGGCGCGGCCCTTGCCGCCGCGCTCGGCGTTCCAGACCTCGCGGCGCACGGTGTCCAGGGCGTCGGTGGCCCACTGCACGACGTGGAACGGGTCCATCACCCGCACCGCCTGCGGGCAGCGCTCGGCGACTACCTTCGCGATCCAGTCGGCGGCATCCGCGGACACGTGGGTGATCTTCGCGGAGCGTTCAGGTCCGAGCAGGTCGAAGAAGGACCGCAGTGTCTCCTTGTCCCGGCCGGCCGCCGCCCACACGAGCCGGCCGCTGTCGTGGTCGACCACCACGGTCAGGTACTTGTGGTGCCGCTTGTAGGAGATCTCGTCGATGCCGATCCGGGTAAGGCCCGCGAGCAGGTCCACGCGCTGTTCGACGTCCGACCACACGCGGGCGCAGATGCCGCCGACCGTGCGCCAGCCGATCCTCAGCAGTTGGACCACCGTGGTCTTCGAGCAGTGCGTGGCCAGCCAGGCCACCGTGTCGTCGAAGGCCAGGGTGTGCCCGGCACCGTGGCGGGCCCAGGGCACGTGGGCGACGACCACACCGTGCTCGGGACAGGACACCCGCGGCGCGTCGGCCTCGATGAACGCCCGGACCACCCCCAGGTCCAGGGCACGCCAGCGCCGGCGGCCCTCGCCGTTGTCGAACCGGGCGCACCGGCGACCGCAGACCCCGCACCGCTGCCGCCGCCTCTTCGCCGGGCGGGCATGGGCCACGATCACCACATCCCAGGGGCCCGCCTCCGCGCCGTTGCCCTCCTCGGCCTCGACCGACGCGACCACCGTGTGTTCGACTCCGAGCAGCCGAGTCCATATGCTTGCAGATCGCACGCCGTATCCAGGTTCTTCCGTTTCGTACTGTCGCAAGTCGAAACGTAGCCGGGCTACGGCGTGTTCTGCGTATCAGCCCTGGTCAGCGACCCACGGAAGCGACAGGAGAGCCGTAAATACCCCCGGCAGAGTGCGAATAAGGAGGGTGCCGGCGACTAGATTCCCTTACTGCCGCTCGAGATAGCGGACGTCAGTGGCATGACACGCACTCGGCGACGAGTATGCGGCTTCCCCGCGCCGCGTCCGCAGTTCGCCTGGTCGACGCCCGGGCGCCCCCTGGCGTCGACCAGGCCCATGCGCCTGCCACTCCCTGCAGACTCCATCAGAAGGTCCTCTGTGATGCTCCCCGCCGCCCCCCAGCAGGCTCCGACAGCACATACGCCCGGCGGGAGCCCTCCGGACCGGCCGCATCGGCGGCGCTCCCAGCAGGGCGGGTTCTTCGATCCCGTACAGCTGGTGAAGTCCTTCCCCGAAGCACTGCGCAAGTTGCACCCTCGGGCTCTGGTGAAGAACCCCGTGCTGTTCGTCGTCGCCGCCGGATCGGTGCTCACCACGCTCTCCGCGCTCATCCATCCGTCCGTCTTCACCTGGGTGATCAGCATCTGGCTGTGGCTGACGGTGATCTTCGCGAACCTCGCGGAGGCGGTCGCGGAGGGCCGCGGCAAGGCGCAGGCCGAGTCGCTGCGCAGGGCGCGCATGGACACCGTCGCCCTGCGGCTGCGCCACTGGAGGTACGGGACGGACCTGGCCCGTGCCGAGACCGAGGCCGTCGCCGCCACCGACCTCCGGCTCTTCGACTTCGTCCTCGTCGAGGCGGGCGAGCTGATCCCCGCCGACGGCGATGTGGTCGATGGCATCGCGGCGGTCGACGAGTCCGCCGTCACCGGTGAATCCGCCCCCGTCATACGCGAGTCGGGCGGCGACCGCTCCGGCGTCACAGGCGGTACGACGGTGCTCTCCGACCGGCTCGTCGTACGCGTCACCTCCCGTCCCGGACACTCCTTCATGGACCGGATGATCGCCTTGGTCGAGGGCGCACGCAGGCAGAAGACCCCCAACGAGATCGCGCTCAACATCCTGCTCGCCGCGCTGACCATCGTCTTCGTCCTGGTCGTCGTCACGCTCCAACCGATGGCCGCCTTCGCGCACGCCGCACAGTCCACGACCGTGCTGGTCGCGCTGCTAGTGACGCTCATCCCCACGACGATCGGTGCGCTGCTCTCCGCCATCGGCATCGCCGGCATGGACCGCCTGGTGCAACGCAACGTCCTGGCGATGTCCGGCAGAGCGGTCGAAGCGGCCGGCGACGTCAACACCCTGCTCCTCGACAAGACCGGCACCATCACCCTCGGCAACCGCGAGGCAACCGGCTTCGTCCCGCTGCCCGGTGTCGATGAACTGATGCTCGCGGACGCGGCCCAGCTCTCCTCCCTCTCCGACGAGACGCCGGAGGGCCGGTCCGTCGTCGTCCTGGCGAAGCAGCGGTACGGATTGCGGGCCCCGGCCGAAGGGGAGCTCGCCCACGCACAGTTCGTGGAGTTCAGCGCCCAGACCCGGATGAGTGGCATCGATATGCACTGGGACAACGGGGCCACCTGTCACATCCGCAAGGGCGCCGCGGCGCAGGTGATGAACTGGGTGGAAATCCGCGGTGGGACCGTTCCGTCCCAGGCGGTCCTATGGTCCGACTCGATCGCCTCGAGCGGTGCCACGCCGTTGCTGGTCGCCGTCCACGACTGGGACGGACCGCGAGTGCTCGGCATCATCCACCTCAAGGATGTCGTCAAGGACGGCATCCGGGAACGCTTCGCGGAGCTGCGCCGCATGGGTATCCGCACGGTGATGATCACCGGCGACAATCCTCTGACCGCCAAGGCGATCGCCCATGAGGCCGGCGTCGACGATTTCCTCGCCGATGCCACGCCCGAGGACAAACTCGCCCTGATCAAGCGCGAGCAGGAGGGCGGCAAGCTCGTCGCGATGACCGGCGACGGTACCAACGATGCGCCCGCGCTGGCTCAGGCGGACGTCGGCGTAGCGATGAACACCGGTACGTCGGCCGCCAAGGAGGCCGGGAACATGGTCGACCTGGACTCCAACCCGACCAAGCTCATCGAGATCGTCCAGATCGGCAAGCAACTCCTCATAACACGGGGCGCGTTGACGACGTTCTCGATCACCAACGATGTCGCCAAGTACTTCGCGATCATCCCGGCCATGTTCACCGGCGCCTATCCCGGGCTGGAAGCCCTCAACCTCATGGGCCTGCACAGTCCTACCTCCGCGATCACCTCGGCGATCATCTTCAACGCTCTGATCATCGTGGCGCTGATCCCGCTCGCCCTGCGCGGCGTGCGCTACACCCCGGCGTCGGCGCACGACCTCCTGCGCCGCAACCTCGCGGTGTACGGCCTGGGCGGGCTGGTGCTCCCGTTCATCGGCATCAAGCTGATCGACCTGCTGATCTCCACGATCCCCGGGCTCGGCTGACCCGCATCAGAGGGGTGTCAGGAACTGCCGGGAAGTCTTGAGCCGTTATCCGCGAGCCGTTTGGATGGTGAGCGTGAACAGCGAGTGGCTCCTTCTCGACCGGCCGCCTCATCAGGCGTCGCCTCGTCGTGTGCCCCGCTGTCCGGACACGCCGGTTTCCCTCCCCTACGCCTTTGGGGCGTAGGGGAGCACCTGACGCGTAGTCCGTAACCCGGGGGCGCCGTGACCTAGTCCGGTGCCCCTTCGTCGTATCCGTACACGCCCGGCCCCTCCGCAAGCGCGGCGGGCGGCGAAGCGTGCCCAGATCCATGGATGGACCATGTCCGACTCTAATCTTTCCTCCCGCACCGTCCTCGTCACCGGGGCCACCTCCGGCATCGGCTACGAGACGGCACGGCTGCTCGCCGAGCGCGGCGCCACCGTCCTCGTACACGGCCGCACAGCCGAAGAAGCGCAGGCAGCGACCGACAAGCTCACCTCCGCGGCCGGAGTACCCGCCGAGCAACTGTGCCCCTTCGGCGCGGACTTCTCCCGCCTCGAAGAGGTCGAACGGCTTGCCCACCGAGTCGTCGTCGAGCACCCGCACCTGGACGTCCTCGTCAACAACGCGGCCATCGCCGCCCCCGAGCGACACACCGTCACCGTGGACGGCAACGAAATCGCGTTCCAGGTCAACTTCCTGGCGCACTACCTGCTCACCAACCTGCTGGACGAGGCGCTCACCAGCGAGCCAGGCGGCCGCGTCGTCAACGTCTCCTCCTCCCTGCACCGCACCGGCTCCATCCAGTGGAGCGATCCCAACCGCGCTCGCCGCTACTCTCGCCTCGCGGCCTACGCCCAGTCCCAACTGGCGCTCACCGTCTTCGCTGCGGACCCGCGCGTCACTGCCGTCTCTATCCACCCCGGCATCTGCGACACCGCCCTGCTCCCGCTCTACGCCCGCCACGGAGCCACCGCGTCCGACGGCGCCGCCCATGTCGTACGCCTCTGCGATCCGGCCACGGAAATCGTCAACGGCGCGTACTACGACTGCGACCAGCGCGTCGAGCCCGCTCCCGCCGCCACCGAAGGCCGCACGGTCCAGCGCCTCAACAAACTCGCCGACGTCCTCGTCGGCCAACTCACCTGAAGGGACCACGGACATTCATTCGAAGCGCGCACGTAAGAAAGGGGCCCGCCGCAAGAGGCAGGCGAACCACGGCCGGAAGGCCGGCCACAGCTGAACCCGACTGCGGGCGGCCTGCCAACAGGGCACGCCGCCCCCACCTCGAACTCGGGGCACCGGAGGACCCTCCTGCGCTCGCCTCACTGGACGCCGACGCAGCCTGGATCCACAGCAGTTGGGGCGGCCCGGCCGCCCCCGGCGCCTGCGCGGCAGACCGCGTGAAGCCAGCCAGCCCTCGCCGGCGGTCACCCGCGGCGGCACCAGCACCACGAACAGCAGGACAGCGAGCGCAACCCACAGGAGGGCGCGCAACCCGGTGAGCCGACCGGCGCCCATGTCGATCATCGGACCACTGAGGCAGTTCACCATCGCCAACTCCAACCACCCCAACCACACCGCACAAACTCGGGCCCTGCACTCCTACCCGCGCTGGCGCAGCGCCAACGCCCGGCATCCCAACGTGCTGGCCGCCCAACGACGCGAACGCGCCCGCATCCGCTGGGGCGGACGTCCGATGAAAGACGCGTGACCCTGCTGACGGCAACGGCAACAGTGGCGCCATGAACGTTGATCGTGAGGCTCTTCAAGCCAGCTGGAACCAGACCCGTGGCCACCTCGACGCCGCCCGGGCACACCTCACGGGCACTTGTCACTGCCAAGCCCGCGATGGCCCGTCGCCCGCCCAGCCCGGGGTACCCCCGTCTCGTGTTGCCGCTTCAGAAGACCGCCGGAGAGGTGCTCAGGTGGTTCTACGGTCGTCGCTGCCGGCTCGGCGGAGTCGGTCGGCGTTGTGGGTGATGGTATCGATGCGGGCTGCAAGGTCGGGGTGGTCGGCCTTGAGGTGTGTGTGGGTGTCGGCGAGGGGGTCCCTCGTGCGGCCCCTGTCCGCGGTCTCCACCGCGGACAGGGGCCTTTTGGTCAGCCGCCCGCCGTCGCTACTTCAGGCCGAAGGCGCGGATCACGGTCTGGATCACACTGTTCCCCTTCGTGTCCCGCGCCGTCGTGCGCAGGCTCGCGAAGCGGGCCCGGGACGGCGCGTCGAGCTGCGTCTTCCAGTCGCCGCCCGACTGCCGCAGCGTCGTCCGGTGCCACGTGGCACCGTCGTCGTACGACACTTCCAGCGTCACCGTGCGGATCTCGCCCGTGCCCGCCGCTCCCTTCAGGTGCGATGGGCTGACTGTCAGCCCGGTCCGCCGGTGCGCCTTGCCGGCCAGGTTCGTGGCCACCGCGTAGTCGAGCTGCACCAGCGGCAGAGGCGTGAGAACCGTGTAGTCCGTGGTGCTGGAGGTGAACCCCCACTCGGTGCGGGTACGGATCGAGTACGGCCGGTCCGGCAGGTTCCGCTTGCCCTCCACCACCATTCGGTAGGGCAGCGCGTCCGGTGACATGCCCTCGACGGTGACGATCCGCTCGTTGACGTCCTCGCCGAGCAGTTGGTCGCCCTGGTACAGCGAGATCTTCGAGGTGTCGCTATCAGCCCAGACGACGCCGGCATGGCCGCCGGCGTCTCCCCAGGCCGGTACGGCGGAAGTGCTGATGACGTCGCCGGTCCGGAAGGGGGCCCGCCAGCTGATGCCGTCGTTGAGCAGTCGCGGGCGCTGGATGGGTGAGAACCAGCTCTCGCCGGTGGTGCTGCGCGGCTTGTACGAACGCGCCAGGCCTCTTTGGCCGAGGTCGCTCATGCCCGCGCCGGAGACCCAGCGGACGCCGGTGCCCGCCGTGACCCACGACGTCAGCGTGCCCTGGGTCGCGACCGGCGTGGAGTCACTGAGCATGGGGCCGTTGAAGATGGCCGACACGTCATCGCGGTACTCGCGGGCCTCGCCCTGCTTGGTGTCGCGGAACTCCTCTTCGATCCGGGCCAGTTCGCCGGGGCCGGGCCGGTAGGACGGGTCGTGCGGGATCGCTCCGTCGTGGTGGCGGACCAGGTCGTACAGGTAGCGCGGATGCGGGTGAGAGACCACCTTCAGCGTCGCCGTGCCGGGCTTGCGGATCCGGCTGAGCAGCCGTGCGCTGTCGTCGGTACCGAGCGAGGCCACTGGCAGCGGAGCGGCGTCGGGCAGATCCGCCCAGGGGTCATACTTTCCGTAGCCGTCGTTCAGGATCAGCAGCTGCCTGGCACCGGCCTTCGCCGCGGCTGCGGCCTGGTCGGGGGCGGGCACGGTGTCGCTGCGGCGGACGACCGCCACTTGGCCGCGCGCCTTCAGCTTGCGGAAGTCCGCAGCCGATCCGTTGCCGGCCCACACAGCCCGGTAGCTGCCCGTGCCCTCGGGCAGCGCAGGGGACAGGCTCTGGATGACGACGCCGGCGTAGGTCTGCGAACCGGAGGAGAACGTCAGCGCCGGCTGGACCTGCCGCCAGCGGGTCGCGAAGGTATACGACCCCTTCGTCACCTTCGGCGTCGGGGTCACCCAGAGGCTGTCGTACAACCAGGACTCGGGCATGTAGCTGTCCATGAACGGGAACAGGTCGCCGTTGGTGCGGTACTGGTCCACCCGCATGAACTGGTTGGCGGTCGGCTGCGGGGTGTAGGCGGCCGCCTTGCGCAGGTTCGCGGCGTCGAAGCGGACGGTGCGGTCGGCGTCGAGGTCGATCTGCGGCGCGGAGAACATGGCGAAGCCCAGCGTGTGCGTGCCGTCGATCCCGGGCACGGCGGTGTTCATCCACGCCGAGTAGGTGCTCGGGGGCAGGCGCAGGCTCATGCGGCCCGAGGCGTCGACCTCGTACATCTTGGGCGCGGTGTTGCGCTCGACGTCCTTCAGGACGAGTGTGCCGGGCAGGGCGTCCCCGTGGCGGTCCTTCGCCGTGACGGACAGCGTGACCCGTCGCCCCTCCTTGTTCACGCCGACCGGCGTGCGGGTGAGGACCGTGCCGTCGGCGCGGGTGGCAGTGAGCCGACTGGAGTAGGCGGCATTGTCCTCCGCCGCGTCGAGGTGGGTGATCACGCCGACGGTGGCGGTGCCGCGCGCGGGCACGGTCAGCCGCGAGTCGGTGAGGGTGAACACACCTTCGGGCAGCTGGTCCTGGCTCAGGGACAGGTCCACGGTGACCGGCTCGGACCCGGTGTTCGTGTAGGTGACGTCCTTGCGGACGGTCTGGCTGGGCGTGTACGGGTAGTGGGCCTGGGCGAACGCGGACCCGGAGGCGAACAGCGTGGCCTTCACGGCGGCGGCGATGTCGAGCCGACCGCTGCCGGCCTCGAAGGGGCTGAACCGCTGGGTGCTCGCGGTGGTGCTGACCAGGGCGTCCTTGAGCTGCTGCCCCGTCCAGTCCGGGTGCTTGGCGGCCAGCAGAGCCGCCGCGCCCGCGACGTGCGGTGTCGCCATCGACGTACCGCTCATCGTCTGATAGGCGCCCTCACCCTCCGCCGCGTACTGCGAGCGGGCCGCCAGCACGTTCACACCCGGGGCGGTCAGATCGGGCTTGATGGCGTTGTCGCCCACGCGGGGGCCACGGCTGGAGAAGCTCGCCAGCTGGTCCACGCCCTTCCCCGGGCCGTTCACCGCGCCGACCGTCAGCGCGGCGTCCGCCGCTCCCGGGGCGCTCACGCTGTACGCCTCCGGACCGGAGTTGCCCGCCGCGATGACGAACAGCGTTCCGGTCTCCTCGCTGAGCCGGTTCACCGCCTGGCTGAGCGGGTCGGTGCCGTCAGTGGGACCGCCTCCCAGGCTCATACTGACGACCTTGGCGTGCTGGTCCCGGGCGGCCCACTCCATGCCCGCCAGTATCCAGGAGTCCTGACCACTGCCGTCGTTGTCCAGCACCTTGCCGATGTGCAGCCCGGCGCCCGGAGCGACGCCCTTCTCCTTGCCGCCGGACGCCGCCCCGGTACCGGCGACAGTCGAGGCGACATGGGTCCCGTGGCCCTGCCGGTCGGTGACGTCCTGCCCCGGCACGAAACTCTCCGTGGCCACGATGCGGCCGGCGAAGTCCGGGTGCGCGGCGTCGATCCCGGTGTCCAGCACCGCGACGTCCACACTCTGCCCGGTGTCCCCGCCCGCCCAGACTTCGGGAGCCCCGATCTGCGCGGTGGTGTCGGACAGCGTGGCCTTGACCTTCCCGTCCAGCCACACCTTCGCGACCCCGCCCGCCAGCGCCGCCGGCGCCGACCCGGCCGAGCGCGCCCCTGTAAACGCCCTGCCGGCACCGGTGAGGGAGGACCAGAAGTCCGCCGCCCGTGTGTGCTTCGCGGATATTGCCGCACCCTGGATGCTGCTCAGGGTCAGGGTCCTGCTGGCGCCCTCCGGGGTCTTCAGGGCCCGGGAGCGGGCCGCCGCGTCGGTGTACGTGACGATCAGCGGCAGATGGTCGCTGCGCGCGTCGTCGTAGCCGTCCGCGAGCAGCTCGGTCACGTTGAACAGGTGCTCGTCCAGTGCCCCGGACGCGATGAAGGGCAACGCCACGTCGGGATACACGTAGATATCGTCACCGACCGACATGACGTGAGCGCCACCGGTCCTGCCCTGCGGATCGGTTACCGACGTGACCGAGTGCCTGCCGCCGTTCGCGGTCACCGTGACCTTGTCCCCGGTGATCAGCGTGACGGTACGCACAATCGCGGGACCGGCAGCGGCGGTTGCGGTGGGGGATGGAGGCGTCGCAGCGGCGTCGGCCGACGCGGCAGGACCGGTGGCCGTCAGCACCATCAGGGCGGCGACGGCGGCTGTCAACCCGCGTCTGCGGGACGGAGACATACGCAAGAGAACCTCATGAACTAGATGGGCAGCGGTCCTTGGCAGTCAGCCATCCGTTCGCATCACTGTAAAGTCAGCGCTTTGGCACTTCTGTGCCACGTCACCAAGTGGACATGGCGCAAGTCCGCGCAATGATCTCCAAGCGGGACATGCTGCACGGCGCGAGGAGTTGTCGGATTCCCAAGGAAGCCCAACCATGCAAGCCGGCTGCCGCTGTCCTGCGCAGTGCGGCCGGGTATGCCTCAACATGCGGTTCCCTTGACCCTTTGACGAATCGTCACACCAGCCGTCCTGTCTTCGTCGACTGCACGGCTGGACGCTGCGAGCAGGAATGATGCTCCGGATGTTCAGCCCGCACGCCCGCGGCCCGGCGTCCTGGCCCTGGGCTTCTTCCCGGCAGCCGGAGTGATGCGTCGAATCGATCGATGATGTCGTTCTTTGCGGCGGCTCGACGGCAGCAGATCGAGGGGCCCCAACTGGAGGCAACCGACGACCGGGGCCCGTTCCTCTGGCCGCCACCACGGCTTGTATTTTCCTGATCGGTGTCACACGGGCAAAGGCCAGAGGTGGAGAGCAATGATGGAAAACGACGCACCCTTGGAGTTGGTTGGACTCGATACAGAGGCGGAGGCTGTCTATCGCCATCTTCTGGTGCGTGGCGGCGGGACTGTCGACGAGATAGTGGCGGCATTCGGAGTGAGCTTCGAGCACGCGTTGGCGTTGCTCGAAGGTCTGCACCACTCCGGGTTGGTCAGCCGTAGATCCTCGGGTGCGTTCCTCACGGTGGATCCCCGTCACGCGCTGCGGACACTGGTGGAGTCACGCGAGCGTCAGCTGGCTGCAGTGCGGGACGCTGCGGGGCCGTTGGGTGCGATCTTTGACAACGCCAGACGGTCCAGTACGGCCGAACCCGCCACCAGAACCATCAGCGGTCCGGAGGCGGTCGGCGACTGCTACTACCGCTTGAAGCAGGCTGCCCGATCCGAGATCTGCGCCATGGACCGCCCTCCGTTCCTGCTGGCTCCGAATGGACCACTCGACGAGGCGGCGGTCCGGCGCGGGGTGCGGGTGCGTGTCGTCTACGCGGCTGCCAGTTTCGATGCTGAAGGCGGCTGGCAGGCGCTGGGCAGCCTCGTGTCGCGTGGGGAAGAAGCCAGGGTCGTGCCGGCGCTGCCTATCAAATTGGCGATGGCGGACCGGTCGGCCGCGATGGTCTCGCTGAGCTTGTCAGCCGACAGCAACGAGTGTCTCTACACCGAAGCTCCCCCGTTGCTGAAAGCATTGACCGAACTCTTCGAGCATTACTGGACCACTGCGCCCTCACTGTGTGGGGGCCCCGACTCCGAGTCGTTGCCGTCGCCAGGGCCGTCCGCCCGAGGCGACCAGACCCGGAAGCCCACTGACGAAGAACGGAACCTGCTTGCGCTCTTTGCTGCTGGGGTCAAGGACGACGCCATTGCCCGCCAGTTCGGGGTTTCGACACGGACGCTGCGGCGGCGGATCCAAGACCTTTACGCGGAACTGGGGACCACCAACCGGTTCGGAGCTGGTGTCGCAGCAGCTCGACGCAACTGGGTTTGAGCATCCCGACCCCGTTCGGATCATTCGGATTTCCCCACGAGCCGACGACTCCCTCGGCCCGGATCGCGCCGGACCATCCGTTCGCATCGAGCGTCGGGCGGGCCCTTCGGGGCGGCCAAGTGCCCCGCGGGTATGTGTGGCAACGCCCGTACAGCGAGCAGGACGGACACTGCGCCGCATGCCCGCCAAGTCATGCTGAACAACGACCGCGCCAACCGCTGCTGGTTTCAGTCCTACTGAGACGACCCGCCGGTGCGGGCTTCGGCTGGTACTGGCCGCACGAGAAGGCGTCGACGGCGTCATACTTCCTGACCAGCCCGCCAGAGTGGGCCTTCAGGCCACAAACTCACGCAATGCTGCTGGAGAGGATGTCCGATGCTCACCAGCGAGCGCGATGTTCATGACCGCGCTGTCCAGGAACACCATCAACTGCGCGATGGATATGAACAGCAGTGCGGCCCAGCGGCGCGGATGCGGATGTGCGGATGTCGCAGACATGAAGGAAGAGGTCCTCAGCAGTTGGTTGATGTGGTGCTGGTGCTGGGAGGGTCAGAACTCCAGGACGAGTCGGCCGCGGACACCGCCGGCCTCGAGGAGACGGTGAGCTTCGGCGGCCTGTTCGGCCGGCAGGACGCGGGCGATGCGCAAGGTGAGTTCGCCTGCTTCGGCCTGAGAGCGCAGGCGGTCCAGCCGGGCGCGGTCGTCGAGGTAGTCCGGAACGAACACCGTGTAGGTGCGCAGGGATCGGCGTCGCAGATCCGCGGGGCGAAGAGCGCGGGGGCCCTCGCCGAGGAACGTGACGATGGCGCCACCGTCGCGGACGGCCCCGGCCACCGCCGAGGAGCCGATGACGGCCGCGTCCACCAGTCCGTCCACGCCCTCCGGCACGGCGTCGAGAATGCGCCGGGCCACGCCGGGTCCACGCAGTACCACGAGGTCGGCCCCCAGCGAACGCACGAGCTCCTCGTCCGCCGGCGACGCGTCCGCCACCACTGTGAGCCCCTCGGCCCTGGCCATCTGGATCACGAGTCCGCCGACCACTCCCGCACCACCGGTGACCGCGACGCTCTGCCCGGCGGACAGGCCGAGCAGGTCAAGGGCCCGCCGGGCGGTCAGTCCGTTCATGGGTAGCGTGGCCGCCTCGGCATGGCTGGTTCCCTCGGGTGCGCGGGTCACCCGTTGCGCGGGCAGGGTCAGGTACTGCGCATAGGCGCCGCCGCCGGGCTCGGTCGGCATGGTCATCGCCATCACCCGGTCCCCGATGCGCAGATCGGTGACCGCGCCCGCCCCGATCTCATCCAACACTCCGGCGGCTTCCATGCCCGGGACGTACGGGGGTGCAGGGGAGATGAGGCCGAGTGAACCGTTGCGCAGATACCTGTCGCCGGGGTTCACCGATGCGGCGTGCACCCGGACGCGCACCTGACCGGGACCGGCATGGGGCTCGGGCACCTCGAAGACCCGCAGGGCTTCCGGCCCCCCGAATCGGGTTACGCCTACTGTCTTCATGATCCCTCGCAATTTTTGACCGTTCGTTACGGATTCGGGGCATGGGGGCGCCCCGGTGCACAGCTGCTCTCACCGGCGTCGGGCCAGGATCTGGCCCGTCAGGCCAGGGTCTGCGCGGCGCCTTCGACGGATGAGCGGTCGATGGCGTCCAGGAGCTGGTGGCGCGTGTGGGCGTAGGCGAAGTCGGGGACCGTGCGGGTCCCTTCGCGCAAGTCCCGTCCCAGGTGTGCGTAGAGCGCGGCGACGTTCCTGGCCGGGCCGGTGAGGCCTGCGGGGATGTCGGCGGAGTACGCGGCGGGCACCTCGAGGGGGGAGACGGTCGTGTCCGTGCCGAAGCCGGCCTGGAGCGTGAGGTCGGTGACCTGGAGGTTGCCCCACGGTGCGGTCAGGACCAGGTCCCCGTCGGTGCCGTTGATCTCCCAGCGGAAGTTGTCGCCGCGGGAGGTGCCGCCGCGGTAGAAGACGGACGCCGCGGCGCCGCTGTCGAGGGTGCCGATGAGGGAGATCTGGTCCGGGGCGGTCACCGGGACGACGGTGTTGCCGGCGTCGGTCACGGTGACCTGCGTGCGGCCAAGGACGAGGTCGGCCGACAGGTGGCCGAACTGGCCGAGCGTGACGTTGAGCGCGTCGATGGCGTGGAGGGCGGCGCCGGTCAGCGGAGTGGCGCCCTGTGTCCGGTCGTACCAGTACGCATGAGCCCGGGTGGTCTCCCCGCCCCAGACCATGCCGGAGGCCACCATGCTGGTGCCCAGGACTCGGCCGATCCGGCCGTCCTCGACCAGGCGGCGTGCGAAGCGGAGTTCGGGGTGGTAGCGGCCCTGCAGGCCGATGGCGGTGCGAACACCCGCAGCCTCGGCGCGCCGGGTCAGCTCCGTGGCCTCGGCGAGGTTCAGGGCGAGCGGCCATTCGGCGTAGACGGTCTTGCCGGCGTCGATCGCCGCCGAGATGAGCTCCCGGTGGTGGGGGACCTTTACCGCGACCACGACGACGTCGACCCCGGGATGGGCGAGGAGGTCCGCGTGGTTGTCGAAGGCGGCCTCGACCCCGAACTCCTTCCCGGCAGCGTTCGCGGATTCCTGGCGCGAGGTGCTGACGGCGCGCAGTTCGAAGTCCGGCAGTGCCTTCAGGGCGGGGATGTGGCTGATGGAGGCCCAGCCTCCCTGGCTGCCGCCGATGATGCCGACACCTATGGTGCTCATGTTGTCACTCCTGCGATTTGGGGCCCTGACGGGCTCATGGGTGTGTGTCTGTCTTGTTGTTACTTCTTCGGCGCGGAGGACGGCGTCCAGTTGGGGACGGTGTCCACCCGGAACCGGGACAGCACGGTGCTGTCGATGTACCAGTGACCGTTGATCCGCTTGTACGTGTCGTGGTACTCGCCGTAGCCGTGGAAGCCGCTCTTGTAGCTGGAGTCGGCCGGGAAGCTCACGTAGTCCTCCATCGCCCAGATTGCCGAGGCGCGGTTGCCGTGCACCTGAATCTCCGGGAGGAAGCCCTGGTGGGCGCTGGGGGCGTCGCCGAGCAGCGCAGCCGTCTTCTCGGCGAGCTCCTTGCCGCTGCTGTACTTGGCGCCGACGTCGATCGCGGGGTGGGCGGTGAAGAGCGTGGCCAGCTTCGACCACTGCTTGCTGTCGATGGACCGGAAGTAACGCGCCTTCAGCTGCTGGATGTCCTCGATGTCGATCAGCCGCTGCACATTGGCCGCGTTCGACGCGGTACGGGCGTGCGCCGGGTCGTGCTCGCCGGACGCGGGCTGGGAGGCCCAGGCCGCCGCTCCTGCGCCGCCGCCGACCAGCAGCGTGGCCGCCGCGGCCGCGGCGGCCACGCGGGAGCGCCACGCGGAGGGCTTACGGGATTCCTGTTCGTCCATGGTGTCTTCCTTTCGGCTCCGCGCCTCGTGGGCGGGCGCGGCAGGTCTTGTCCGGCCCTTGAGTTCCAGGGCTGCGTTGCGAGCGCCGGACGCTGATCCAAGGAGCACCGCTGCCGGGAGGGCGATCGGGCGCCGTCCTTCAGTGAACCCTATGTGGAACGATGAGTCAAAAAAAACTTCTGTTCGCATGGCGCATATGGAAGAAAAATTTGTACCGCACGTTCCTGATAGGCTTCGGCTCATGGCACGCATCAGGGAATTCGACACGGAGGCGGCGGTGGAGGCGGCGATGAACGCCTTCCGCCGCAAGGGCTACGAGGGAACGTCGGTTCAGGACCTGGTGAGCGCCACCGGCTTGGGTCGCGGATCGCTGTATGCCGCGTTCGGCAGCAAGGAGGGGCTGTACCTGGCGGCCATGGACAGGTACCGCGAACGGTATGCGCTACCTCTGGTCGAGCTCCTGCGCGGTGGGGCACCGGCTCGCGAGCTGCTGCGCGAGGTCCTGGTCGGGACAGTGGACGCGATCGTGCGCGACGGCAGCCGGCAGGCCTGCCTGATAGTGGGCGCCACGACGGAGCGCATCGCACACGACCCCAAGGCCGCCGCGCACGTGCGCTCGACGACCGCCTCGCTGGAGGACGCGCTCTGCGAGGTCATCGCGGAAGCGCAGGCGAGTGGGGAGCTGCCTGCCACCCGCGACTCCCGCGACCTGGCTCGATTCCTCCTGGTGACCATGCAGGGGCTGAAGGTGATGGGTGCCATCGATCCGGACCGGTCCTCGCTGATGGGGGCCGTCGAAGTGGCCCTGGGCACCCTTGGCTGAACGGGCGCCGCTTGATCCACGGCACATCGCGCCAGGGCGTCTTCAGCGAAGCACCTACGGGTCGCAGGCTGGTGGCCGCTACTCGGCCGCTTGGTCGCAGAGGGAGGATCCGAAAGGGACGGTGTGATGACGCCCGACGCCAACGGCAGCCAAGCGATCAAGATCCCTCTCGACCGCATGCTCAGCGAGCGCACCCCTCGCGGGGCTGGCCTCCAGGGTCGGCGTGTCCACCGAACCGTTCCATCCTGAAGAACGGCCGCGCCCGCGCGATCCGCCTCATCACTCCGACGGTATCTGCGAGATAGGTCCTCGACCGCCGGCCAGGCACGCCGTCCCACCGTTTGATCGGACAGACCTGTCTGTTAGTCTTCAGGTGACGAATCCAGGGGTCCGGAGAGGGTCGAGAACTGCCATGCCTGCCACGGCCAAGCGCCTCCCGGCGCGCGAGCGCATCCTTACGACGGCGGAAGAGCTGTTCTCTGCTCATGGGCTGCGGGGCGTGGGCGTCGACCGCATCATCGCCGATTCGGGCGTCGCCAAGTCCACCCTGTATGTGCACTTCCCGTCCAAGGACGAACTGGCCGCCGCCTATCTGCGGCGGACCGACGACTCCTGGCGCGGCAAGCTGCGGGCCGCCGCGCTGGCGGCCGGTGACAGTCCCCGCGATCAGCTGGTGGGTCTGTTCGACGCGGTCACCGCCTCCTATGAACGGCACGGATTTCACGGCTGCCCGTTCATCAATGCCGCCGCCGAGAGTGAGCCGGGGAGCCTCCCGCACACCGTGACCGTCGAACACAAGCGAGCGGTGCGGGCATGGGTGCGCGACCTGGCCGAGGCGGCCGGAGCTGACGACCCCGACCAGCTGGCCCTGCAGCTCACCCTGCTGGTCGACGGTGCGCTGGCGGCGGGCAAGCTCGAGCAGGACCCGGCCATGCCTGCCGCCGCCAAGGAGGCGGCACGGTTCGCGGTCGGGCGCTCCTGCCCGCCACCTGCCATCTAACCCTCCAGGCCCTCATGCGCCCTCTCTCGGGGGCGCATGAGGGGATTTTCGGATCCAAATAAAACAGACCTGTCTGTTCGAAAGGAATACCATGACCACGTCCCGCCCTGCGGAGGCCGCATCCATGCTCGCGGTTGTGCTGGAGCAGTTCGGCGGCCCGCTGACCCTGAGCGAACTCGCGACTCCTGCTGCCGGGCCGGGCCAGGTGCTGGTGCGAGTAGCGGCCAGCGGCGTGAATCCGCTGGACACGAAGATCCGGGCCGGTAAGGCGGCCCACGCTCGCAGCCGGCTGCCCGCCATCCTTGGAGTGGACCTGGCCGGCGTGGTCGAGGCCGTCGGTCCCGAGGTCACCGGCTTCGCCCCGGGCGACGAGGTGTACGGGCTCACCGGCGGCGTCGGCGACCTGCAGGGCTCGCTGGCCGAGTACGCGGCCGTCGACGCCCAACTGCTTGCGCACAAGCCCGTTTCCTTGAGCCCGCGGGAGGCGGCGGCACTCCCACTGACCGTCATCACGGCCTGGGAGGGTCTGGTGGACCGGGCGCGGGTGAGAACCGGTCAGCGAGTCCTCGTCCACGGCGGAGCGGGCGGCATCGGGCATGTGGCCATTCAGGTCGCCCGGGCGCGGGGAGCCGAGGTCTTCGCAACCGGATCGGCCCGCAGCCTGGAGACCATCGCCCGCCTTGGAGCGACGCCGATCGACTACACCACCACCCCGGTCGAGGACTACGTCGCCCGGCACACCGGCGGTGAGGGCTTCGACATCATCTTCGACACCGTCGGCGGCGAAACGCTCGACGCCTCCTTCACCGCTGTGCGCACCTACACCGGGCATGTGGTCAGCGCCCTGGGTTGGGGCACCCACAGCATTGCCCCCCTGTCGTTCCGCGGGGCCACATACTCGGGCGTCTTCACGCTGCTGCCGATGCTGACCGGACGGGGCCGGGAGCACCACGGGGAGATTCTGCGGGAGGCGGCCGCCCTTGTTGACGCCGGGGCGCTCATGCCCATGGTCGATCCCCGGCATTTCACCCTCCATACGGCCGCCGAGGCCCACAAGGCGGTGGAGAGCGGATCCGCCGCGGGCAAGATCATCGTCGACGTCGCGGAGGACCGTTCCTAGTTCAGGCGGCGACCGGACATGTGGACGCCGATCGGACGCCCCGCGTGCCTGCGCCAACAGCCCCAACTGGCCGGGAGTTCGGCCTGGCCCGCTCGCGACGGTGCGGGATGACCAGACCGGTGCTCCGGCAGCCGCCGTCCGCGATGACCGTGGCCCGGCCGACGGCGTGCTCGGTGCCGGCCCGCTCCCACTTTGCAGTCGTTGTGGTTGCCTGCCGCCGCCCGAGTTGAGCCGGGTGCCGGCGTCGAAGACGACCTTCACTCCCGTGGACGCTGTTGGGCGAATCGAGGACGCCGTGCGATGTCCTAGCAGCAGGGACGCACACGGCGCTCTCGTGTTTACGCGGCGAGGCGTTCGGCGAGGGCCTTGGCCTTGGTGGCCGCGTCCTGCAGGGCGCGGTCGCGGGAGGTGGCGAAGCCCGCGGTGTGTGCGGCGGCGGCGATGTGCGGGACGGGGGCGACGGAGAGATCGCGGTAGATCACCGTGCTCTCCGGGTGCTGCTCTTCCCAGGTCTTGCGGAAGGTCCCCGTGACGGCGCGGGAGGCGGAGGCTCCGCCCGGGACACGGAGGAGTCGATGTGCAGCAACGTGGCCATGGATTATCTCCAGTAGGGGGTGACATGACTGGGCGGGAGCCTGCGGCGGGTGCCGTGGGGCTCGTGGCCGGTGCGGTCGATGGGGCCGGCGGTCAGGCCGGCGGCCGGGAGCGCAGGACTCCGTCGGGGTCGTAGCGCTTCCACAGGTCGGTGACGCGGGTGCCGGTCGGTCCGGGGTAGGCGCGTATGAACGTCGTCTTGTCGGGATTGCTCTCGAAGTTCACGTAGGCGCCGTCGGTGTGTGGGGCGAGGGGCGCCCAGGCGGCAGCCAGCGTGGCGCGGTCGTCCGGCGGGAACGCCGAGGCGATGACGAGGGTGTTCTGATGGCGGTGTGTGAAGGCCATGGCAGAGGGGGCGGGGTCGTGGGCCGCGCCGCCGAGCGAACGCAGCTGGACCAGGACCGGGTCGGGGGCGGCCGACGCCGCGACCAGGGCGCGAGCGGCATCCGGGGTCATGTCGGTGAGCAGTCCGTTGGTCGTGCTGGAGGGCATCTGCCCGGTGTTGGTGTGCAGGTGGAGCGGTGGGACCAGCTCTGTGTAGGAGACGACATGGGCCTGCTGGGCCATTACGTCACCGATCCCGAGCAGCGGTTCGATGGCGTCGCGGATGACTGACGGGCTGTCGGAGGCCACGACAGCGGTGATGAACGCGGCGGTGGCGGCGCCCTGCGAGGACAGCATCACCGCCGTCGACAACTCGCGCGGCGCTCGCGCCATGACGGCCTCCCAGCGCCGCAGCGTCTCCGCGGCCGGGTCCACCGCCGCGACCAGCTGCGCGTAACCGACGTCACGGAGCGCCATGGCCTCGATCTCGAAGGCCACCGCGATCCCGGCACCCGCGCCGGCCCCGCGCATCACCCACAGCAGGTCAGGCTCGGCATCGGCATCGGCGCGCACGGCCGATCCGTCGGGCAGGACGACCTCGACGGCGCGGATGTGGTCGACGGTGAGCCCGTACTGCCGTACGAGCCATCCGACGCCGCCCCCGGTGGCGATGCCTCCGACCCCGACGTTGCCGTGGTCGCCCGAACTGATGGCGAGCCTGTGCGGGGCGAGCGCCTGGGCGACCTGGGCCCAGCGGGCGCCCGCCTCGACACGGACCAGACGGGAACCGCGGTCGAGGACGTCGACCCGGTGCAGCGCGCTCAGGTCGATGACGAGCCCGCCGTTATTGGTACCGCTGCCGGACAGGCCGTGCCCGCCGCTACGGACGGCCACCCCAAGCCCCGTCTCCCTCGCGAGCCGCAGCGCCGCCGCGACATCGCCCGCGGACTCGGGTAGGACGACGGCGGCTGGGTGGCCCACGGTGGTGTAGGTGGAGCGGAGCAGCCGGTAGCGGCGGTCGTCGGGCATGACCAGCTTGCCGGCGAGCTCGGCCGGCACGGTGGAGAGGGTGCCGTTCATCGCCCGCTCCGGAGGGCGCCGACGCGCTCGCGCACCGCGGGCACGACCTCGGCGGCGAAGAGCGCGAGCTGTTGCTCGGGGTCAGTGGCGGGCCAGAAGACGAAGGTGTCGAAGCCGAGTTCCACGGCCCACTCGGCGAGTGTGTCTGCCCACCGCCGCACATCGCCGACGAGCCCCGGTCCGTCCCCGTGGTCGCCGATCACGCCGATCACGTTGTAGACGCGCCGGAGCGTCCTCGGGTCGCGGCCTGCGTCGGCGACCGCCTCGTCGATGATCCGCTGACGCGAGGGCACGTCCTGCGGTGGGACGTAGGTGTTCAGCGGAGAGATCCAGCCATCGGCCAACCGGCCGGCGACGGCGAGCATCCGCGGCTTCTGGGCTCCGAGCCAGAGCTCGACGGGCTTCGGGGACACCGGTCCGGCGCGGTATCCGCCGACGGCGTGGTACTGGCTGTGCAGTCGTACGACGCCCCCGGACAGGGCCGCGCGCAGGAGCCCCAGGGACTCCTCGGCGAATGCCACCATGTCCTGTCCGTGTCGCGCCGGTCCGCCCATCGAGGCGATGGCATCGGGGATGCCGCCCCCGCCGACACCGAGCTGGATCCGTCCGTCGGTGAGCACGCTCAGCGACGCGGCGGCCTTGGCGAGCATCACCGGCGGTCGCAACTGCAGGTCGACCACGTCGGTGAGGAAGGTGATGCGGTCGGTGGCCGCGGACAGATGCGTGATCAGGGTCCAGGCGTCGAGGTGGCCGGGCTGGTAGGGGTGGTCCTGGACGGCGAGGTAGTCCAGGCCCGAGTCCTCCGCCGTCCGCGCGAGGCGCCGGGTCTGCGCCCAGGCCCCGGCGGAGGGATCGAGGCTCACTCCGAAGGAGAGTGGACGTCCGTAGTCGGTCATGCGTCTACGGTCCGCCGGACCACCCCACCGGCAAAACAGCGGGTAAGGTACTAATCTTTTGTAAGTGAACTCCATTCATGACGACACCTGCCCGAGCTTCGAGGGCACCCTCGAACTGATCGGACGCCGCTGGACGGGTTCGGTACTGCAGGCCGCCGACCGTGGAGCCCGGCGCTTCGGTGAGTACCGGGCGATGATCGACGGCATCTCCGACCGGCTGCTCTCCCAGCGCCTGAAGGAACTCGGGGCCGCGGGCCTCATCGAGCGCACCGTCATCCCCACTACGCCCGTACAAGTCCGCTATCAGCTGTCCCCGGACGGCCAGGCACTGGTGGACGCCCTGCTGCCGCTCGCGCAGTGGAGCATGCACCGCTCAGGGCCCAGGGGCTCGGGGCGGGTTCCGTCGTCGACGTAGCCTCCGGCTACGGAGGCGCGCGCACTCACTCAGTCGGCTCTGAGGCGCCCAGGTCCTCGGCGAGCGCGGCTATTGACTTCGATGCGGGAGGGGGCCCGCCTGGCCGACGAGCGTCAAGCCGACGCGCTGGTGCTCGGCACCCAGAGCACCGCTTGCAACGCCTGATCGGCTCGGTGCCCGCACGAATGGCCCGGGCCTGCCCACTTCCCTGTCATCGTGGTCCCGTGATCCGATCCGGGACAACGGCAGCCCGGCGGTGGGAGGCGAGATCCTCGTAGCGCGGCGCGCACCTGTCTGGGGCTCGCAGTACGGTGGCCATGCAGGGAAGGCGGCCACAGCCGTATCGGCTCCCGACCCGCCGGGAGGTGCCCCATGTCGATTGATCCAGAGCCGCCGGAAGAGGCAGCCGGGCACGTCACCGCCGCATTGGAGAAGAGCGGCCGACTGCCTGACAAGCAGTCCTTCGAGGAACTGAACACCCAGGTATGGCAGTTGACCGTGGATCAGCGCCTGCTGGACGCGGTGGTGGCCATCAGCGCCGACATGGACCCCCGTACCGTACTCCAGCACATCGTGGAAGCCGCCGCCGATCTCATCGCCGCCCGTTACGGCGCGCTGGGGGTGCTCGGGGACAGCGGAGACATCGTCGACCTGATCACCGTCGGGGTGGACGACGAGAAGCTCAGGGCCGCCTCCGGTCTCCCTCAGGGGCACGGTCTGCTGCGCGGCCTGATCGCCGAATGCGAGCCCTTGCGGGTCGACGAGATCGCCGTCGACCCCCGCTCGGCCGGCTTCCCACCCGACCACCCGGTGATGACAACACTCCTGGGTGTCCCGCTGACTGTCCGCGACACCCTCTACGGCACCCTCTACCTCGCGGACAAACACGACGGCACACCGTTCAGCGAGGAAGACCAGGCCCTGCTGACCGCGCTGGCCAGTGCCGCGAGCGTCAGCATCGAAAACGCCCGCCTGTACGAGCGCCTCCGACGCACCGCCGAAAACTTCCAGCGCCGCCTGCTGCCCACCCTGCCCGACCTGAGCCCCCTCGCCGTCGAAGGCGCCTACCAGCCGGCCTCCGAGCTCCCCCGGCTCGGCGGGGACTGGTACGACGCCCTGCTCTTGCCGGATGGCGCCACGTGCGTCGTGATC
Source organism: Streptomyces sp. NBC_00154 (assembly GCF_026342835.1). Lineage (GTDB taxonomy): Bacteria > Actinomycetota > Actinomycetes > Streptomycetales > Streptomycetaceae > Streptomyces. The sequence goes on along the minus strand of NZ_JAPEMI010000002.1, from coordinate 412,777 downwards.
GGAGATGTCACCGGCCACGACGTCGAAGCCGCCCCCCTGATGGGCCAGATCCGCAACATGCTGCGCGCCCTCGCCTACGACCACGGCGGGCCGCCCGGCCTGATCGTTTCGAGACTCGACCACGCCCTGACCATGTTCGATGATCCCCCCACGGCCACGCTGGTCTGCGGTCGCATCGACGAGGGCCGTGACGGGTACACCTTCCGCTGGAGCAACGCCGGACACCTCCCGCCCCTGCTGATCGGCGCGGACGGTGACACCGGCTACCTCGCTCCCACCCAGCACGGCATTCCGGTGGGCATCGATCCCTCCATCCCCCGGTTCACCCACGAGCACCCGCTCCCGCCCGGCAGCACCTTGCTGTTGTTCACCGACGGGCTGGTGGAGCGCCGCAACCAGGACATCGACACGGGCCTGACCGCCCTGGCCGCCCACGCCGCCCGCCTGGCCACGGCACCCCTGCCCCAGCTGTGCGCCGACCTCGTCGCAGGGCACGACCAAGCATTCGACGACGATGTTGCGTTGCTCGCCCTGCGCATACCCGACTCGCTGTCATCGGCGGCGGGAGACACATGACAATGACGTCGACTTGGAGTTCGCGCAGGTAGGCGGCGAGGGAGCCCCCACGCCGCCTATCTGCGCGAGCTCTCAAGACCCTTTCTCAGTCGGAGGATGTGGCCAGTCCGCCAGGCCATCGGGCGATGGAGCACGTTGCGTTGCCTCCTCCGGTGAGTGGTAGATCTGGTAAGTCGCATACAGGCCGCTGATCTCGAAAACCCTCACTATCCGGCCAGGGCTGCACGTGATACGCAGTGAGCCACCGTGTTCACGGATGCGTTTCGTGATCGCCACGACCATGCCCAGTCCCAGCGAGTCCATGAAGGGCACGAAGCACAGGTCCAGAACGAAGTGACGGTGCCCCTCACCGAGAAGCTTGATCACTGCTTCCCGGATCATCGGAGAGGTGTGGAGGTCCACCTCACCGTCGACCTCAACGACGGTCCAGCCGTTCACCACGTCGTAGCTCACGGTCATGCGCTCGTCCCGGATGATGTTGGTTCGCATTGCCATCCCTCTTCACGTCTTCGGACGGCCGCACACTCGCACGGCCATCAACTCAAAGCCTGGTCAGCGACTCAAGTGGCAAAGGTTCGGTCGGCCTGCCAGCCGCGTGACGCAACCAGGCTGTCGGCAACAACCCAGGCCCGTCTCACGGCGGGTTGGACACTCGGTGGGCACAGCACGCCCTCCCTGTCGGCAAGGTCGGGGATTGCGGCACGGTCGCTCACAGCCCAGGCATCGTGATCCCGACGACCGGCCCACAAAAGAGCCTGACCGTGCCCCGCCATGACGCGGCTCAAGCTCCCGGCAACCGCCTCGGCCATCAGTCGCCGGGGTGTCATGGGGAAGTCGGCGTCGACGACGGTGCGCCCTGTCCGCGGCCCGACGACGGCTCGGTCGCCCTGGGGGCCACTTGCGATTTCGTCACGGCTTTCTTGGCAAGCCATTCAGCGAGTACAGCAGCCTGGCTGTGGTCCACGTCCTTGGTTGCGGTCAGGAGCGTGAGCTTGTCGTGTGCGGCGAGGTCGAACAGATGCTCAGCGGCCTGCCGGTGTCCGGCATCCTTCAGTTCGGACAGGTAGCGGCGGCGAAACTCGGCGAAGCGGCTGGGCTCGTGCCCGTACCAGCGGCGCAGTTCGCTCGACGGGGCCACATCGCGCAGCCACTCGTCCAGATGTGCGTCCTGCTTGCGCATGCCTCGTGGCCAGACGCGGTCGACAAGGATCCGCTTGCCGACCTTGGGCGAGGTCTCCTCGTAGACTCTGTGGTAGGTGATCTGTTCAGCCATGACGGCACCTTCCAGATCGATCGGTCGGGCCGGCCTGGGAGATGGTGGGCGGCCGTGATACGCCCGCTCGGGGGGCTTTCCGACTCGCTCATTTTATCGGTGACCGCCTTCGGCGGGGCTCGCCCGGAGCAGACGGGTGACAGAAGAGGAGGCCGAGCATGCCCGGCAGCCGTACGACACCGCAGGCCCACGACTTCCCCTCGGTGATGGCCCCCCGACTGGGTACCGTGCGCGAACTGGACGAGTCCGTGGCCACCTGCGGGGCCTGCCCACGGCTGGTGGCCTGGCGGGAGGAGGCCGCACGCGTCAAGCGCAAGGCCTTCCGGGACTGGGAGTACTGGGCCAGACCCGTCCCCGGCTTCGGCCCGACAGACGCCCCGCTGGCGATCATCGGACTGGCCCCGGCCGCGCACGGCGGCAATCGCACCGGACGCATCTTCACCGGTGACCCGTCCGGCGACGTGCTCTACGCCGCCCTCTACGACCTCGGCCTGGCCTCCCAGCCAGTGGCCACGCACCGCGGCGACGGGATGAAACTCTACGGCGTACGGATCACCATGCCGGTGCATTGCGCACCGCCCGGCAACCGCCCCACCACTACGGAGCGCGACACCTGCCGGCCATGGCTCGCCCGGGAGCTGGAACTCCTGCGCCCGACCCTGCGCGCGATCGTGGTGCTCGGCGGCTTCGCCTGGCAGGCGCTGCTCCCGGTACTCCCCACCACCGGCTGGCAGGTGCCCCGCCCGCGCCCACCTTTCGGGCACGGCGCACACGCGCAGCTCACCGACGCCCGAAGTGAACGAGTGCTGCATTTGCTCGGCGGCTACCACCCGAGCCAGCGCAACGTGTCCACCCGCACACTGACCCCCGCCATGCTCCGCGACGTACTGCACCGCGGCGCCGACATCGCCGACGTGGCGGTCCGTCGGCCTCCTGGGTGACCCTCACTCTCCCCCGGGGGCCGGTCACGCGTGTGTCAAAGGCCGCGAGCCGCTGACCGTGAACGGTGGCGAGGGCATGGACGCGTTGATCGCCTGCGTGTCCGTGTCCGCCGAGGCGTCGATCCCCAGGACGAGAGCGGCCATCACGGCAGAAACGCCGGGATTGCTGAGATCGCTCGATGATCAAAGCAACGGTTCCTCTGCGCTGGTCGCTCGCGCGACGCTGGTTTCGGCGGTCAGGGGGACATGCGTGTGGGCTCCTTTGTTCCAGGTCCGCTCAGGATGTGCCCTCCTCTTTTCGGCGGCGGCCGTCGCTGGCGCGTTCTTGGCGCCTGGCGGCGAGGTCTTCACGCATTCTTGACGGGGGCCGTCACGACGCCGGCTGCCGCCCCTGATCGACGGCGAGACCGCGCGCTCAGTCTTCAAGGTCTCCGGCCTGGACCTACGCCTTCGGGTCGGCGACGTATACCCGCCCGGGTCGAACGCGAAGGCGCCGGCTCCCGGTCGATCCGTTCGGACAACTGGCGGAGCGCGGTCGCCCCGCACAGCAGCGTTCCTCGCCCCAGAGATGAGCGGGCGCCCGCGTTCAGCAGATGCCACAACCGGGGATTGGCGATGAGCACCCGCGGGTCCACTTCGACACGTGCGCCGTCCAGGTCGCGCAGTACCAGTCGCAGCGAGACCCCGTCGGACCAGCGCACCCCCACCAGGCAGTCCGTCCTCACCTGGCGCCTGCGCAGCAGACCACGTGAAGCCAGCCAGCCCTCGCCGGCGGTCACCCGCGGCGGCACCAGCACCACGAACAGCAGGACAGCGAGCGCAACCCACAGGAGGGCGCGCAACCCGGTGAGCCGACCGGAGCCCATGTCGATCAGTAGCAACAGTCCCAGAAGCAACGCGGAGCAGCCGCAGGCGGCCCGTAGCCCAGCGGTCCAGCCGTCATGAACCGCCCCGGTTCGAATAGAGACTCGATTCCATGTAAGGATTGAGTCATGGCACGCCCCTCCTCCTATCCCCTTGAGCTGCGCAAACGAGCGGTCCGCATGGTCGCCGAGGTCCGCGGTGATTACCCGAACGAGTCGGCCGCGCTGAAGACGGTCGCCCAGAAACTCGGCATCGGCTCGGCCGAGACCCTGCGGAACTGGGTCAAGCAGGACGAGATCGACTCCGGTCGGCGGCCCGGCACGACGTCGGAGGAGTCCGCGGCGATGAAGGCCCTGAAGAAGGAGAACGCCGAACTCCGCCGCGCGAACGACATCTTGAAAGCCGCGGCAAGTTTCTTCGCGGCCGAGCTCGACCGGCCACACACACGCTCGTAGCGTTCATCGACGAGCACCGGGCCCGCTTCGGCGGTGTCGAGCCGATCTGCCGCGTGCTCACCGAGCACGATTGCAAGATCGCCCCTTCCACCTACTACGCCCACCACAAGCGGCTGGCCGAGCCGTCCGCGAGGACCGTGCGCGACGCCGGGCTGAAAGAGAAGATCAAGGAGATCTACGCGTCCAACTACCGCGTCTACGGGGCGAGGAAGATCTGGCGCGAGCTGAACCGCCAGGACATCCCGGTGGCCCGCTGCGCGGTCGAGCGGCTGATGCGCGAGCTGAACATCGCCGGCGCGGTGCGCGGCAAGAGGGTCATCACCACGATCCCGGACGAGAAGGCCGAGCGGGCACCGGACCGCGTCGAGCGCGACTTCGTCGCCGAGGCGCCCAACCGCACCTGGGTCGCGGACTTCACCCACGTGGCGACCTGGGCGGGCGTCGTCTACGTCGCCTTCGTCGTGGATACCTTTTCACGTCGCATCGTGGGCTGGTCCGCCTCCACATCGAAGGAGACCCAGCTCGTCCTGGACGCGCTGGAGATGGCACTGTGGCAACGCGACCGCGACCAACACCCGTATACGCACGGCGAGTTGATCCATCACTCCGATGCCGGGTCGCAATACACGAGTTTCCGTCTCGCCGAGCACCTGGATGCCGCCGGTCTCGCGGCGAGCATCGGTTCCGTCGGGGACGCACTGGACAACGCCCTGATGGAATCGACCATCGGTCTCTACAAAACCGAGTTGATCAAGCCGCAACGGCCCTGGAAGACGCTCTCCCAGGTCGAGCTGGCCACCGCCGAATGGGTCGACTGGTACTGCCACCGGCGCCTCCACGGTGAAATAGGCCACGTCCCGCCCGTCGAGTACGAGAACAACTACTACCTCGCGACCACGAAACCCCAGGTCACAACCGCTATCTGAGCTCTCTACCGAACCCGGGGCGGTTCAGTCATCGGACGCGGCCGTTCCTGGGGGCTCGGCGCGGTCGGCGTCGCGTCCTGGTGCAGGTCGATCGATATGTCGTCCCATACAACCCACGCTAAGTAGGTCCACGGACCCCGGCAGGTGCATTGATGCACCACTGACGCGGCACGCGGCAGCTTTGACGCCGCCCTGACCGCCTTCGTCAAGTAAGCGTGGCCAGATCACCGCTTCGCGCCAGGAGCGCCGTCACCAGGCAGCACCGGCCGAACACGGACACGCCCTGAGCAACCGGTTCATGCTCCCGCCCACCCCGGAACCGCCCCCGCCGTTGCAGTCCCGCCTCGTGGCGATGCCCCCTTCCCGATCATGCCGGTGCGGCACTCGACGCCTCGCCATTCAGGTGTTGCGACGACCGGTTGCATCCGCCGCTACGACCACGTTCCGCCGGAGTCGACGATCGGCCTCTGCAGGACCGAGCTGATCAGGCCTCAGCGGTACTGGAGGAGTGCTGCCCGAGGTCGAACTGACCATCGCCGTGCGTCGACTGGTTCAACCACCGCCGTCCCAACAAGTGTGGTCGAGACAGCCGGACCGCGCTGCCGAGCCACCTGACCACAGGTACAGGCTCCCAGGCCCACTCGCCTGCATTCGCCCTGGTTGCAGCCACCTTGCCGACCTGGCTTCCTCGCTCGGCAGACGCAGGGCGAGGGCGCAGAAGGTGGCCAGAAACCATCAACTCGAAGCAGGAGGAGCGGACTAAGGTTTGATCAACAGAGGACGAAGATCAGAACGCTGCGGAGGCGCACGGGCCTTGATGGAGCTGGAGCGTTCCACCCACGCACCGTCCGTTCAAGTCTCCACAGGGCTCAGCCTGTCCCCGGTCAACTCGCAGGAGCACGGCTACCGCACGTCCTGCGCGCTCTTCATCCGCGAAAGCGACGATCGCGCCGGTGGGAGTGTCGCCCGAGCGCATCCACCCGATACGGGACAGCCGCTGAGCCCGCTCGCCCTATCGCCCTTGTCATACGCATCCAGATGTCAGGAGACAGCTCATGGCCGACGAGATGGTTCGTCTCGCCCAAAGATTTGTGAACACCACTTACAACAACGGCGCGACGCTCGGCATATCCAAGCTGGACGAGAACGGTGTCACCGGCTGGCCCACGATGTACGCCCTGACCCGGGCGCTCCAGTACGAAATGGGCATCACTGCCCTGTCTGACTCCTTCGGCCCGACCACGCTGTCGACGATCGGGGCGAAGTACGGCAAGTTGGATGAAACAACCATCCCCTCGGCGAATTTCTGCCGCATCATTCAGTCCGCGCTGTACTGCAAGGGTTACGACGGCGGCGAGATCGACGGCACATACAACTCCCGGGTCCGGGCCGCCGTCGAGAAGCTGAACCAGAACATGGGCCTCGGCGTCACGTATCCGGGCAGTTCCCTGTGGCCGAAGGTCGTCAAGGGCCTGTTCAACATGGACGCCTACGTCACCGTCAACAACGGTGCCGACGCCATCCGCTCCATTCAGCAGTGGCTGAACGGACGGTACATCCTCCGCAAGGACTTCTACGTCATCCCCTGCGACGGCCACCACTCCCGCGATGTCGCCAAGTCGATGCTGTTTGCCATCCAGTACGAGCTGGGCATGGCCGACGGCACAGCGAACGGCGTGTTCGGACCTGGCACGCAGTCCGGCCTGAAGTCCCACACGGTTTCGGTCGGCACCACCGGCACGTGGGCGCAGTTGTTCACCGCTGCAATGATCCTCAACAAGCGGGGTGTTCCCTTCGGGGACTTCACCGCCGAGGTGAAGTCCGGCGTGGAGAGCTTCCAGTCGTTCATCAAGCTCCCGGTCACCGGCCTCGGCGACTTCCAGACCTGGGCCTCGCTGCTCGTCTCCTACGGCGACCAGTCCCGCAAGGGCACGGCGTGCGACGGCGTCACCATGGTCACGCCGCCGCGTGCGCAGGCCCTGAAGGACGCCGGCTACAAGTACATCGGCCGGTATCTCTTCAACCCGTCCAGCACGAGCCTGCCAGAGAAGCAGATCCAGCCCGGCGAGCTCGCCACGATCAAGGAGTACGGGCTGCGCTGCTTCCCGATCTTTCAGACGTGGAGCCGGTCGGCGGACTACTTCAGTTACAACCAGGGCACCAACGACGCGTTCAAGGCGATCGAATGGGCTCAGTACCACGGCTTCAAGGCCGGCACGATCATCTACTTCGCGGTCGACTACGACGCGATGGACGGTGAGGTCACGGACTACGTTGTTCCGCACTTCCGCGGAGTCATGCGCACGATCGGGGAGAACTCCAGCTACGGCGTGGGCGTCTACGGACCGCGCAACGTGTGCCAGCGCGTCGCGGAAGCAGGATACGCGGCGGCGAGTTTCGTGTCGGACATGTCCAGTGGGTTCTCGGGGAACCTCGGCTATCCGATGCCGACGAACTGGGCATTCGACCAGATCGCCACAGTCACCGTCGGCTCGGGTTCCGGCGCGATCGAGATCGACAACAACATCGCCTCGGGCCGTGACACCGGCCAGGGCGACTTCGATGCCGGCTCCTACACCGATGGCCTGGACGTCGACCTGGACAAGGCCACCTACCAGGACATGATGCTGACGGACGTCCAGAACTATCTGACGTCGATCGGGGTTCCGGAGACCGGTGGTGACGGCTGGACCGACAGTGACTGGGCGACGCTGGGCGGCATCTCCACCACCAAGGCGTTCGAACTCGTGCTGAGCGCGGACTGGCTGTTCACTTCGCTGGCGCGGCAGCTCAAGCTCCGTAAGGCCCTGATTCAGGCGCCGGTACTGTGGGAGCTGCGCAAGCTGAATCCCTTGGACTTCGTCGCCGACGAGGCCGTCGAGCACGGCCTTAAGGACGACTCCAGCACCGGCTGGGGGCAGATCTTCGCGTGGGTGACCATCGATGCCCGCAACTACTGCATGCAGCAGGGCATCATCAACGGAACTCCGCTGACCGACTCCGATGTGCGGGCGGTGTGGGACGACCTCCAGGACCCGACCTACAACATCCGGTCGGTCGCCTATCTGACGCTCTACAACTCGTACCAGCTCGGGATCGCCAGGCCGAGCCTGACCAGCAGCCTGGCCGACACACAGGCCCTGCTGGCCCGGTACAACGGGACCGGTGACGACGCCCAGCAGTACGGCCGCGAGCTGATCGGCCTGTACAACGTGCTGGAGAACTACAACCAGCTGTCGCGCAACAAGTGACCCTGATCACGAGCATAAATACTGTGCGCATGCGGAAGTGGTTGCTGACAGCCGTGGGCGTGAACCTGCTACTGGGAATTCCCGGCGTCGTTCCGGTGTGGCTGCTGTCGTATTTCGCGGTGAACTGGCCGCTCGCGGCCGTCGGTTGGACACAGCGAGAACCGACGGAGAACGACGGCATGCTGCCATGGCTGCTGGTCGGCGGACCGGTAGTGGCACTGTTCGCTCTGCTCTGGTGGCTGGCCAACCGCCCTCTGCGACACAGGACAGCCCTGGACCCCCGCCTGTACTGGCCGATCAGTGCCCTGATGACTCTTGTGCCGTCGATCACGCTCATGATCGTTCTCTGAGAGAGGAATTGAAGACGTGCAGAACGAAATAACGAGGCGGACCGTCGTGAAGAGCGCCGCGGTGATCGGTGCCGTGGCTGCCATGAGCTCCGTCGTTCCGGGCACAGCATCGGCTGCACCGAAGGGCAGTTCGCAGAAGCTCCCGACGTCTGCGAACGGGTGGACCCTCGAGAAGGAAGCGAACCACGTCTCGACCGTGTGGACACGCCCCGTGGCAGGTACGGGGCTCAAGGTCGACGTCCGGATCGGCGACGTGGAGCTGATTCTCGTCCACGTGATCCGCCGCTTCCACTACGAAGTCGAGCAGATCCAGCGGGTCGATCTGGCCGGCTGGCGGGCCATCGGCAAGCTCCACAAGGATCTACCGGAATCGAACCTCGCCTCCGGCACCGCGGTGCAGATCAGACCGGGCGCCGGCGCGAAGGGCGGACTCTTCCCCTTGCAGGAACTGGTGCTCCGCGACATCCTCGCCGACTGCGAGGGTGTCGTGCGCTGGGGCGGCGACGACAGCACAGTGAACGAATCGCTGTTCTACATCGACGCAGGCCCGAACGAAGAGCGGGTGCGGAAGGTCGCTGACAAGCTCCGTGGCTGGGATGCGACGCCCGGTGAAGGCGCCGGCGCGGAAGTGAACGTTCTGTCCCCGTCCCGGCGGAGCCGCGCGGATCGCCTGGCCCGCACGCAGCGCTCGGACTGACCTGGCGCCCCGCAGAAGGACGGGTCTCCTCCTCCCCATGGCCCGGAGCGCATCGGGAGGGGGAGCCGGGCGGGTGCTGAGTCAGCTTTCGGATGACGGCCTACTCCGCGAGGCCTCACCCCTGCGGCCGAACGAGCCTCGCCGCAGAAGGCGGCGCCGGACAGCCGACGGATGGCCGCGAGAAATTGAGGTCGCCCGGGCGCTGAGATGCCGAACCCCCCACGAGGGCATACCGTCCATTTGGCTCGTAGTGCGCCATGGGAGGTGCTGATGTCTGCTCTCGTCGTGAACGGTTACAACGGCGCCAGAGGTAATGACCAGACTCACGCGCCCGTCAACCGCGTGAGCCTCGTCCCGATCGCGCTGCGTCCCTTCTGATGCCTGTGCCGTCCCACTGGCGGAGGCCGGGTCGCAGTCAGCACCACACGCCCGCCCCGTTCCCCCCACGGGCGGGTCGAGTCGACAGGCTCTCCTCCCGCGCCGTGCGGGCATTCACTCGCACAGTGGGTCGTGCCGCCTTGGTCGCCCTGCTCGGTACGGCGCTGATGCTCACCACGCTGCCGTCGGCTGCGCACGCCGGGGCACGCCCGGCCGCTCCCCCTGTCCAGCGGACTGACGCGAGCTCGGGCGGTCCCATGCACACGTCCGAGGCGTGCAACGCGGATCCTGCTTCGTGCCACGACTCGAACTGGCTGTACCGGTACATCTACTCCCTCGGGATCCACCCCTTCACCAGCCCTAACGATGTGCGCAAGCAGCTCACCGGAAACTTCTGGCTGTTCTCGGTACGCGGCGCATGTCCCACCCGGATCCATCCGAAGGACGAGTGCGACCTGCTGGGCGGAAACCCGGTCCGGGTGGAAGCCATCGAGTACAACTACCTTCAGATCGCGACCCTGCCCGGCCACGCTCTGGGTGATGGTCTGCACATCCGCTTCACCTTCACCCGCAGCCTCGGCTTCCACTACCTGATCGTGAGTGCCTGGCAGAGGAAACCGACCGCCTGCACCGAGAAGACACTGTGCAATGTGGCGAGTCGTGTGGGTGCCTGGGCACTGTGGCGACTCCTCTCGGAGACGCTGGCAATATCGGCCTACCTCGCATGACGCAGCCGAACGGCCGGCCCAGGCTCCGTTCACACGTCGCGGACAGGATGGGGCGCACACGGCTCCCCGGTTCACCACTGTCCGGCTTCACCATGGCGCTTGCATCATGGTGTCGACCGGACGGCCCTCAGCTGAGGTGCTTGGCGATCTCCCAGCTTGCCGCCAGTTCCACCTCGCCGTTGATCCGTACGTCGACCAGGACCGGGCCGTTCTCGACGGCCAGTGCTCTGTCGATCTCGCCGAGGTCGTCGGGCTTGCGTACGGTGAAGCCCTTGGCACCGAAGCTTGCCGCCAGTTTCGCGAAGTCCGGCTCCGGCATGTCGGCGTAGGACGCATTCAGCTTCTTGTGGACCAGATCGTGCTTCTCCTGGCCCACCGCGTTGTCGTTGAAGACAATCACCGTGAGCGGCAGTCTGTGGCGGACCGCCGTATGGAAATCGGCGACGTTCATCATGAACGAGGCGTCCCCGGTCGTGTGCGTGACGCGCTGTCCCGGGCGTGCGAAGCAGGCTCCGATCGCGAGGGCCAAGCCCTGGCCGATGGCGCCGAAGTCCCAGCCGACCGCCCAGTTTTCCGCGCGCGGCACGGTGAGGATCTTCACGCAGACCATGGCCGCGTGACCGCCGTCGAGCACCAGGATGCGGTCGTCCTTCGGCAGTGCGTCCTCGAGGTGCCGTACCGCCCTGCGCGGATCCGTCGCGTCTCCGTCGCTGTACTGAACGGTCATCGGCTTCCGGCCGTCCTGGAGCTTCTGTACGAGCCCGGGGTCGGGCCGGCGTGCGTCCACCGTCTCGGCGAGCCGGTCCGCCAGGGCCGCCACGGCTGTTCCGGCGTCGGCCGTCATACCGACGGCCACACGGGCGAACCAGCCGAAAGCGTCCGGTCGGTCGTCGATCTGGATGATCTTCTTCCCGTTCGCCAGGATTCTGCCGAAGTCGGTTGTCCATTCGTTCAGGCTGGCGCCGACGACCACCATCACATCACTCTCGGCGAGTGTTTCCACCGTCAGATGGGAACCCAGCCCGCCGCTGACTCCCAGATACAGCGGATAATCCGCGCAGAATCCGGCGGCGAGAATGGATACTCCGACCGGTGCGCCAAGACGCTCGGCCAGTCTGCGCACCTCGGACTCCGCTCCGGAGTTCTTCGCCCCGAGTCCGCAGAGAATCGTCGGGCGCCGGGCTGACGCGAGCAGCTTGACCGCTTCCTGGACATCATGTGTACGCGGCGGCTGGAGGGTGTTGGGCGCGTACATCGGCCGGTAGACCCAGCCGGGATCAGGAATCTCCGTCTGCTGGATGTCTTGGGGAAGATTCAGAATGAAGGGCCCTTTCCGCACCTTGATCTGACGGAATGCCTCCCCGAGGCAGTAGTCCACGTTGTGCACCGATTCCAGTCGGACGGTGGCCTCGGTGGTGAGTCTGGCGAGTGCCTGCTGGTCCACCATTCCCTGCGGGTTGTACGGGTCACGGAGGGAGGCGTGTCCGGCGATCAGCATCAGGGGTGTGCGGTGGAGCCGTGCGGCCACCAGTGAGGTCGTGGCATTGGTGTAGCCCGGGCCTTGGGTTACCGACGCAAGGCCGGGCTTGCCGCTGAACCGGGCGTAGCCGTCGGCCATACCGACAGCGCTGGATTCATGGTGGGCGTGGATGAATGTCGCACCGTGCCGTTCGCCCATGTCCACGATCAGGTCCTGGTTCGCGTCCCCCATTACGGCGAACAAGTGGTCGAGCCCTTCGGCGGCGATCGCGTCCGCGACGGCTTGGAATGCCTTCATCGGAGTTTCCCTTCGGGTTCGCTGGTCTTGAACCAACAGGCGCCGACGCTTTCGGCGGAATACGGCGTTGCCGTCCTCCGCAGGCGCTTCACGGTGCGGCCGAATGGGTTCCCCGGCCATCGCAGGAGAGCCAGAGCGTAATGCACCCTCACGTCCTGGATCTCGACGACAGGACGTGATGAGGGCTGCGATCCCGACGCGGGTACCGATTCGGCGTAACTCCGGTGGATGACGGCCTCTCGTGGCACACGACTTCTCCTGGTGCGGGATTTCGTCGCGCCGGACCTCGAACTGGGGGCCCACCCGGGGCTGATGCCCGCGCTTGGGAAGTCGGGGTCGATCGGCGCCGGGCGCTGGATGCCGGGCCACCACCGCCGGCCCGGTCCGCGTTCGGCCGGGGTCGGCACCCGCAGCAGGTTCGAGAGCCGGGGCGCCTTGATGAGGCGGCCGGTGTGGTGGGTGCCGGCGACCAGCCACGGGCCGCCTCATGGTGGTTGCGAGTCAGTGCTGGTGGTCGTGGTCGTAGCCGGTGGGGCGCTGGGCCAGTGTCCGGGCGCGGGTGGTCACCTCGTCGGCCGCCACGGCGCCGCCCCCGGCGAGCACGTCTTCCAGTGCGCCCAGCCAGTGCTGGTAGTAGTTCCAGTGCGCATCCTCGGTCGGTGCCGCTTCCCAGCGCGCGATCCGGGCGATCAGCGCCGCCTGGAACTGTGGCCAGGTGAACACGCCTGCCTCATACAGGGTGACGGCCATGCCGAAGGCACGGCTCTCCCACGGCTCGGCGAACACCAGCTCGCCGTTGGCGCGCGGTGGCGCAGCCGGTCCCTCGATGTCCAGCGGGGCGGTCACGGCGCCTCGATCCTGGCGACGCCGACCATCGCCTCACGGGTGATCAGCGGCACGAGCTGTTCCTCGGACAGGCCCTCGGTGCCGGCCGGCCGCTCGGGCAGTACCAGCCAGCGCACCTCGCTGCTGGAGTCGTGCACGGTGATCTGCACGTCGTCGGCGAGTTCGAGCCCCATCTCGGAAAGCACTTTGCGCGGCTCCTTGACCACCCGCGCACGGTACGCCGGGTCCTTGTACCAGCTCGGCGGCAGGCCGAGCAGCTGCCACGGGTAGCACGAGCACAGCGTGCAGACCACCACGTTGTGACTGGTCGCGGAGTTCTCGACGACAACGACGTGCTCCGTCTGCACCCCGATGAAACCCAACTCTTTGATGGCGGCGGTGCCGTCGTCGAGCAGCCACCGCCGATACTCGGGGTCGGTCCATGCCTTGGCAACCACTTTGGCTCCGTTGAGGGGGCCCACGTTGGTCTCATAGTTGGTGATGATCGCGTCCAGCGTGTTCGGGTCGACCAGGCCCCGCTCGGTCAGCAGCTGCTCGAGAGCCTCGGTACGCAGTGGTGCGGGAATGCGTTCAGCGGATTCGCCGGTGGTCATGCGGTCTTCTCCAGATAGCTCTCGAACATCTCGATGGTGAGTGCGAACGGTTCGGCGTCGGTACCCCACAGCTCGCGCGAGTCGAATCGCACCGAGTACACGTACTGCGGGTTCTCGCCCTGGAAGTGCGCGTTCGTATCGGGCAGGACAGAAGCCGGCTGGATGAGCGCCACGACTCCGGCGTGTCCGCGCACATAGCCCGGCAGCCTGGTGTGTCCGGTCGGCGACATGTTCTTGGCACACACCCTCTCGCCCACTGCGAACGCCGGCGCCACGTCCACGGTGCGCAGCGAGCCCTCGGCGGTCGGCGCGTAGCCGGGCTTGGCGGGTTCGGGGATCGGCGGTTCCTCGACCTGTTCGCCGCGCAGGTTGCGGGCGCGCGCATGGATCGCGCTCGGCGCCAGGACGGCGCTCTCGGTGAGCATGAGTTCGGCGGTGTTGAGCCAGCGGCCGAAGTAGCCGTCGGCCAGGTAGGCAGTTCGGTCCAAGCGCTCCATCGCATGCCGGAACGCGTCCACGTTCAGGCCCGCCAGCTGGATCGAGAGCACCGTCAACGCAAGCGCTCGGCCCTGCCAGGGTTCCGGGAAGACCGGCTCTTCGGCGCGCGGCGGATGAGTGGGACCCCAGCCCTCGGTTCCCCCCATATCGGCGATCCCGTCCATGGCACCACCTCTCGTAGATCTGCGGCGGCAGGGACACCCTCGGCACGATCAGCGGTTATTCAGGTCATCACGCGGACTGGCGGTTCGCCGTGCAGCCGTCGGAACTCGCCCGTCGGCCCGGCCCTCATGGCGTGGCGCCTCTGCCGGTCCGACTCGGTCGGGCGATACCACTGCACATCATGCGATATGTCACCACTCTAAGGCATTTGGGGATCCTCGGCCCGTGTCGGGGAACCGGAACTGTGGACACGATCCGCACCGCATCGCACCGGCGCCCCTGCTCCACAGGCCACCGAATGGACCTCCGCAGCGGCAATTTCCGTCCTGGCATCCTCACTGTCACCGGCGTCATCCTGGTCAAGCGACGCGCTGTGACGACAACGTGGTGGCGCCGACAACGCGGGTGCGGGCGACCAGCAGCGCGATGTCGTCCTCCGGCTTCGATGTCGTCGCCATCTCCGTGATCACCTGGGAGCAGAGGTCGTCCAGCTCCGATGGTGCTCGGCCCAACGCGGTGACCAGCCGGTCGAGTCCGGCGTCGATGTCGGTGTTCCGCGTCTCGATGAGCCCGTCCGTGAACAGGACGATCAGGCTGCCCTCCGGCAGCTCCACCTCCACCGACTCGAACGAGCCGAGGCCGATTCCGATCAGCGTGCCTGGCGGGGTGTCGGGCGTGATGACCTGGCCGTCCGGGGTAACCAGCAGCGGTGGCGGGTGTCCGGCACGGGCAAAGGAGCACACGCGGGTGGCCGGGTCGTACACGGCGTAGATGCAGGTGGCCCCTACGATCGGCGGGGCGGGATCGCCGGCCCGGGCAGCCTCCTCCGTCAGATGGGTGGCCACCTCGTCGAGGTGGGCGAGCAGCTCGGCCGGCGGCTGGTCCAAGGCGGCCAGCGTGAGCACCGCCGTACGCAGACGGCCCATGGTGGCGGCCGCATTGATGCCGTGCCCGATGACGTCCCCGACGACCAGGGCGATCCGCCCGCCCGGCAGGTGGATGGCGTCGAGCCAGTCCCCTCCGACGCCCTCGTGGCGGTCCGACGGCAGGTAACGCCAACCCAGTTCCACCGCGTTGCCGCCGGACAACGCGCCGGGCAGCAGGCTCTGCTGGAGCGCGAGGGCGGCGGCGCGCTCGCGGGTGTACCGGCGGGCGTTGTCCAGACTCAGGGCCGCGTGGACGGCGAGTTCCTCGGCCAGGAGCAGATCGTCCCGCGAATACGGAGCGACGTTCTCGGTGCGGACGAACACGGCGATGCCGAGGATGGTGCCGCGCGCCATGAGGGGGACCATCATGACGGAGTGCATGCCGGTCTCACGGATGATCCGTGCACGCTTGGGATCCCCGGCGAGCCAGCTGCCGGACGCGGTGTTCATCACGGGCTCCAGATGCGACTCGCGGTGGTGGAGCACGTACAGGAAAGGGGACTCCGGGGGCACGTACACCGGCTCGCCCCGGGCGAAGGCGGACTCCGGCGCACCGTCGTGGATGGAGGCGAGTCCCCCGCGGCGGAACACGGGGATGCCTGAGTCCCCGGGCCGCATCCGCGCCAGCGGCTCGCCGCCGAGGGGCACCGACTCGGCCAGGTCGACCGTCGCGTAGTCGGCGAGCGACGGGACGGCCAGGTCCGTGAGCTCCTGGGCGGTCGTCATCACATCCAGTGTCGTGCCGACGCACCTCGTGGCCCTGCTCAACAGCGCCATGCGCTCGCGCGTCCACCTGTGGGTGATGTCCGTCGAGATCGTGCACAGCCCGAGCGGTGTACCGTCCGCGCGCTCGAGGCGGATGAGGGTGGTCGAGAAGACGACTTCCCGGTCGGCTCCCCAGCCCCCGCCCGGGGAGACCCAGCGCGCCTCGTAGCCGGAGACCGGTTCACCGGAATCCAGGACCCCCCTCATCACCGGCTCGACCGCGGCGAGGTCGAAGCCCCGCAGCGCTCGCATCAAGTGTCCCGGGCGACCGTCCGGGGGCAGGCCCACCGTCCGTCTGGTCGCCTGGTTCAGCCAGACGCAACGCAGCCGTGTGTCCCAGACGGCAACCAGGAGCGCCGTGCGGTCGAGCAGCGCCCGTACGACGGGCTCGCCCGCCTTCCGCCGCGCGTCGCCGTCCGGCATGTCCGTCGCCGCCAGGAGCCAGCATCTCTCACCGTCGGCGCCGGTCAGTGCACTGATCTCCAGCTGCACCCGCAGAATGCGGCCATCGCGATTCCGGACGTCCACCACCGCGCGGGGCCTGTGCTCGTGTTCGCCCGTCCGCTCCCTCCACGCGGGGTCATGCGCCCGGGGCGGCAGACAGGATCCGCCTTCGCCTTCTTCCGCACCTTCCTGCCGGCTTGCCAGAAGGCGCGCCGCAGGCCGCCCGACGACGTCCTCGGCCCGGTGGCCGAGAAGCTGTCGCGCCCCGTCGGCCCACGCCAGGACCGTACCGTCGCCGTCGATCACCGCTACCGCAGGAGCCGGCAGACCGCGGATGCCGTGCGAGGGGGCATCTCGCTCCTGCTCGGCACCGGGTGCGACGTCGGCTGGGCGCGTCATGGCCCCTGACCTTCCATGGCCTGTTCATTGTCGGGGACGATGCGACCGCTCAGCGGGCTTGCAGCCTCGGTCCATGGCCAGGACGTCACCGGTGATGAAGGCCGCTTGGTCACCGGCCGACCAGTCCACGAGCGACGCCGGTTCCTGGGGTACTGCGATCCCCGTCCGAGCAGGTGGGCTGTACGTAACTCCGCCTGGAGCCCATCCTACGCGGGGAAGCCCACGTCGTCCTGGGCTGCCCGGGAGCTGAGGTACACCCGCTGAACAGGCGAAAGGACCGGGGACTCATTACGTTGAAGAAGGGGCCGGTGCACTCGCCGCCAACCCGAGCGCGCTTTCACGGTGCCCGGACCTCCCCGTACACGGTCGAAGGAGAGCCATGTCCCGCGACGAAAACCTCGCTGCCCAGAACACTATCGCCGAGGCCGTGAACAGCGGAAAACTGGAGGATCTCGTCAAGGTCGTCGCAACCGACTCGGTCGACCACGATCCGGCTCCCGGCCAGGTTCCGGGCCCGGCCGGATTTCAGGCAATGTTCGCCGAGATCAGGGCGGCCTTCCCTGACCTGCACGTCGATGTCGAGCATCTCGTCACCACGGACGACGAGTTGGCATTCGCCTACACCATCAGCGGAACACACCTTGGTGAACTGATGGGACACAGTCCGACCGGGAAGAAGGTGTCCTACCGGGGTATGCAGATAAGCAGGTTCGCCGACGGAAAGCTCGTGGAGCGGTGGGGCAGCAGCGACGAACTCGGCATGCTGCGCCAGCTCGATCTCATCCCGTGACGGTGCAGCGCCCACTCATCGGACACGGATGATGGGCCGCGTCTCGGCCTCGGGGTGAACCGAAGGGGAGCCTGGGCAAGCATTGAGTGGGGGCGTATCGAGCCGACACCGAGTGAGCGTTCCGCGCCACCGTCGCCCACTGTCGACGCGTGTTCGAAGGTGCCCTCGAGTGCGGCCTGTGCCCCGTGATGACGCTGCACCACCTCGCCGCCCGCCCTCTGGCGGGCCAGGTCGTACAGGTGCGATTTGTTCCAGATCGGGCCGCGATCGCCGTCATGCCGGTGCGCCCGACAACCGTGCGGGTTTGCGGGCCGGGCCGGGACACCCGAGACGAGCGCCTGTCCTTGCCGACTGCCTCCATGGCCGGTGGCACATAGGCCGGTCCGGGCCGTCCATCTCTCCCCGCATGCACCTCCCTTCCGCAGCGTGTCGGCCAGTGCCGTCGCTCGATGCCGCGTGCTGCTGCCGGTCGAGCCCTGTTGCCTCGATCGGACTCGCGTCGATGCCCATCTTCGGAAGTCCCTTGGATGGCGGCGCCACTCGGAATCAACGCCTTCCTTCACGGAGAGACCTGCGGGCCCTTGCATGTTCTATGTCATGCAACATAAGTTACCGACAGGTAGCGAGGTTCGGGTCAGTGCTCGTCACTGAACAGGAAGGCGAACGGCGTGATCGTTTGCTCAGCCGCTGCAGACATGGTCGGCCACTTCACAGCTGCTGGGGTGGTGGGCTCGTGAGCCCGCGCAAGAGCGACAGCCGTGAGCGGATTGTTCTCACCGGCGGGCGGGCGCAGTTGATCGACGAGGCGGTGGCACTCGCCGGCGACCGTCGAAATCCATGACCCGCTTCTCCACGCGTTGCACAGCCGCCCCGATCCGGATCAGGCACCACGGCCATGACCCGCCTCCACCCCGACCCCATCCAGCTCGAAGGAGCGACCATGCCCACTCTCGACCGCCAGGACAACGTCTTCGTCCTCGACCTCGGAGACGGCGAGAACCGTTTCCACCCCGACTGGATCGCCTCCGCCAATGCCGCGCTGGACGAGGTGGAGAAGGCGGAGGGGCCGCGCGCCTTGGTGACCGCCGCGACGGGCAAGTTCTACTCCAACGGTCTGGACCTGGACTGGTTGTTCGCCAACTCCGATCAGCACGTGGACTACGTCATCTCGGTCCACGAGCTTTTCGCGCGCCTGCTGTCACTGCCGTTGATCAGCGTGGCCGCACTCCAGGGGCACACCTTCGCAGCTGGTGCGATGCTCTCCCTGGCTCACGACTTCCGCGTGATGCGCGCGGACCGCGGCTACTGGTGCCTGCCCGAGGCCGAGATCAACATTCCCTTCACCCCGGGCATGTCCGCCCTGATCCAGGCCCGGCTGGCCCCGCAGACCGCACATGAGGCCATGGTGGCCGCCCGCCGCTTCGGCGGCCACGACGCCGCGGCCGCCGGCATCGTCGACCGCGCCGTGGACGAGGAAGCCGTCCGCTCCGCCGCCATCGAGATCGCCCAGGCGCAGGTGAGCAAGGCCGGCGACACCCTCGGCACCATCAAGGCCCGCATGTACGCCCCCGCCCTCGCCGCTCTGCACGAGAAGGCCAACCCGCTCGGCTGACACCGCAGCAGTCGACCGAGGATGCCGGACACCCGGGCAAGGGTGTCCGGCCCGAAGCACCGCACCGCCGAAGCCGGGCGCGCCGCGCACTGCGCGCCCGCAGCACCAACTGCTCCTCCCTCGTCCTCGCCCAGGAGAAGCTGGTCAGAGGCCTCCCGGAAGCGTCAGGCGAGAGCCCGGCCCAATGGCCCTGGCCCGCCACCACGGCGTGGCGATTTGCCTGATAGCGTAAAAATGTCGGAGTTGAACCTGCGACACTCAACCGTGCCGCCTGCACGACGGGAACAGGAATGACCGGTGGACCCGAACCCATCAGCGATGCCGCCCGCGAGGCGCTCGAGCGAGAGCTCGCCGACCTGCGTGCCGAACGCGAAACAGTCGCCGCCACCTTGCGAGGCGGTGAACGGGTTGGCGACAGGGCCGACGAAGCCGACGAGTTGCAACGCGGCACGGAACTGGACCGCCTGGACACCCGAATCGCCGAGATCAACGGGCGGCTTCGCGAGGCGGCCGTTGCGGGGCCTCCCCGCACCGACAAGGTCGGCGTGGGCAGCACCGTGACGGTACGGTTCGCGGACGCCGAAGCCACGGAGACAACCGTCCAGATCGGCGAGGTCGCCGAGGCACTGGACCGGACCTTGGTCACCGCCGACAGCCCTCTCGGCCGCGCGCTGCTCGGCCGTCGCGCCGGCGACACCATCAGCTACGAGACCCCCGAGGGGCGGTCGACCGCGGTCGTGTTGTCCCTCGGCGACGAGGACAACAGGTCATAGAGGAACGCGCAGCGCCGACCGGTGCAGCCCGTGCGGGAAGAAGAGGCGCGGCCCCGGGCATACCGTCCTGATGGCGCGGGCCCTCGCCGTGCCGATCACGAAGTCGCCCACACCGTACGGGACCGTCCTCGCATCAGCCCGTGACGATTCCGGCGACGAGGTTGATGGTGGTGGCCAGGATGCTGGCGCCGAAGACGTAGGACAGCAAGCAGTGCCGGAGGGCGACCGCGCGAATCGTGGAACTGGAGACGTCGGTGTCGGAGACCTGATAGGTCATTCCGAGGTTGTAACTGAAATAGAGGAAGTCGCTGTAGTGCGGCGGGTCGTCGGAATTGAAGTCGATCCCGCCTTCGGGAGTCAGGTAATAAAGGTACGCGTATCGGGTGGCGTACATCAGGTGGAGTGCCGCCCAGGCCATGAACACGCCACAGAGTGCCATCGCGGCCGCGGCGTGGCTCAGTTCCGACTTGCCGACCAGGAGCAGCATCACGATGCCGACCAGTCCGCACAGGGCGGACGCGACGACGACGAGTTCCTCGGTGACGGGCCGGAACTCCTCGCTCCGGAGGTTGCGATGGGTGGTGACGGCGTCCATGGGCCACAGGACGATCCACCCTGCGACGACGAAGCTCGTCTCCGCCGCGGCGATACCGGCGAGAATTCCCAGCGGTGTGTTGGTCAGTACACCGACGACCGAGCCGATCACCGCTCCGACGACCGCCGAACCGGCGAGTCGAGGAACGGCGGAAAGCGCCAAGCAGCGGTTCATGGGCCTCAACAATGACTACCTCGGCAGCTCGGTGAAGGGTTTCAGCCTTCGAGTACGACCACGGCCTCGTCCGTATACGTCAGCGTCCCGGGGAAGTACAACTCGATGCGCTCGCGTCGTGCCCCGTGCAACCGATTGCCACGTCCTGGCCGAGGGGCAGCTCGAGGTCGCCACCACGGGTGGACAGGACGATGCCACCATTGAGGGTCGGCGTCCAGATCGGGGAGCCGTCCAGCACCGGCCCTGATGAGCCGCGATCAGGTAACCACCGTCGGAGGCACGTCGAGTGGCGTGCGTTGATCAGCGGACATAACCTGCCCGAAAGTGCCGTTTTGTCACCCATGCCCAAATGGTGGAAGGGCCGAGAGCCTTGAGTGCCAATAGTGATGAGCAGGAACGCCTGGAGCCCAAGGTGGGGCCCGCTCCCGAGGGGAATCCGGAGTTTCGCCCCTACCACCACCCCGCTGCCGGCTGGGGCGCAGCCAAGAGCGTGAGCCGTTTCCTGGTACGCGAGGGCGCGCTGGTGGACGGCCCACGGGCGATCATGCGGATGAACCATGAGAACACCGGGTTCGACTGCCCCGGATGCGCGTGGCCGGACGACACCAAGGGGCTGCACCTGGACATCTGCGAGAACGGAATCAAGCACGTCACCTGGGAGATGACCCGCAAGCGGGTCGGACGCGAGTTCTTCGCCGCCCACTCGGTGACCGAGCTGTCCGGGTGGAGCGACTACGACCTCGAGAACCAGGGACGGTTGACCGAACCGATGGTCTACGACCTCGATTCGGACCACTACGTCCCGATCACCTGGAAGGAGGCGTTCGAGGTGGTCGGCCGTGCTCTGCGCGAGCTGGACAACCCGAATCAGGCATCGTTCTACACCTCCGGCCGACTCGGCAACGAGGCCACCTTCCTCTACCAGCTGATGGCCCGTGAACTGGGCACGAACAACCTGCCGGACTGCTCCAACATGTGTCACGAGGCCAGCGGTCGCGCCCTCTATGCGTCCCTGGGCACCGGCAAGGGGACCGTCGACCTCCAGGACTGGGAGACCGCCGACGCGCTGTTCATCCTGGGAGTCAACGCCGCATCCAACGCGCCCCGAATGCTCACGGCCCTCGCCGAGGCCTACCACCGCGGCGCCCAGATCGTGCACATCAATCCGCTCGTCGAGGCGGCAGCCACAAGCACCATCGTCCCGCACGACTTCACGGACATGGCCCTCTTCAAGACGACCCGCACCAGCACGCTGAACCTGCAGCCCCGCATCGGCGGCGACATGGCCCTGCTGCGCGGCATGGCCAAGGCGATCCTGGAGCAGTCCGAATCCGACCCCAAGGCTCTGGACCGGGAGTTCATCGACCGCCACACCGCCGGCTTCGAGGAATACCGCGCGCTGTGCGAGGCCACCTCGTGGGAGGAGATCGAGAACCAGTCCGGGCTGAGCCGCGCCGACGTCCTCAAGGCGGCGCACGTGTACGGCGAGGCCGACCGAAGCATCGTCAGCTGGTGCCTGGGCATCAGCCAGCACGAGCACGGCGTCGACACCGTCCGGGAGATCGTCAATCTGCTTCTGCTCCGCGGCAATCTGGGACGGGAAGGCGCGGGCCCCTCCCCCGTACGAGGACACAGCAACGTCCAGGGCAACCGCACCTGCGGCATCGACCACCGCCCCGACGACGAGTTCCTGGACCGCCTCGCCGAGGTCTGCGACATCGAGCCGCCCCGTGAGCACGGTCTGGACACCGTCCACACGGTCAAGGCGATGCAGAGCGGCGATGTGAAGGTGTTCGTCGGCATGGGCGGCAACTTCGCCCTCGCGGCGCCCGACACCCCGTACACATACGCGGCGCTGCGCAACTGCGACCTCACCGTCCAGGTGAGCACCAAGCTGAACCGCAGCCATGTTGTCCACGGCCGCCATGCCCTCATCCTGCCGTGCCTCGGCCGTACCGAGAAGGACCATCAGCGCAAGGGCATCCAGAGCACGTCCGTCGAGGACTCGATGAGCATGGTCCACCTCTCGATCGGGATGAAGCGCCCCGCCTCCTCGCACCTGCTGTCCGAGCCGGCCATCATCGCCGGCATGGCTCGTGCCGCCCTGCCCGACAGCACCACGCCCTGGGACTGGTACATCGAGGACTACGACCGTATCCGGGACACCATGTCTCAAGTCCTCGACGGCTTCGAGGACTTCAACCGCCGCGTGCGCCTGCCCCTCGGCTTCCGCATCAAGCAGCCCGCCCGTGAACTGGTCTTCCTCACCCCGTCCGGACGCGCCGAGTTCTCCACCGCCGTCCTGCCTGACGTCGTCCCCGCCCCCGGCACCCTGGCCCTGGGCACCATGCGGTCCCACGACCAGTGGAACACCACCATCTACTCCGACAACGACCGCTACCGCGGCATCAAGAACCTGCGCACGCTCGTCTTCATGAACCGAGGCGACATGCGCGAGCGCGGTATCGCCGACCTCGGCCGGGTCGACATCACGAGCACCGCGAAGGACGGCAGTCAGCGGTCCCTCAGCGGCTACCTCGCCATCCCCTACAACATCCCCCGCGGCTGCGCGGCCGGCTACATGCCCGAGATGAACGTGCTGTGCGCGCTCAGCGACTACAGCACCCAGAGTGACCAGCCGATCATGAAGCACGTCAAGGTCACCATCGGCCCCGCCGCCTGAGCGGGGAGCGCGCAGGTCGGAGCTCCGCGTGGCATCACCGCCACCGGACGAGGCGCTCCAGAAGGAGGTAGGCACGCTGCTCCGCGGCGGCGAATTCGGTGGGATCGATCTCTGCCGGCCAGAGCTCGCCCGCCGCGACGTCGTCGGCCTCACGCAACTCGACCACGGCTGCTGCCAGGTGCGTCTGGACGATCGGGAACGACCGCTCCAAGCGGTCGTCCAACGTATGCTCCGCACGCTCGGACGCCTCCCTGCATGCGGCCAACGCGCGCTCTGCCCGGACCGCGGCATGGTCATGGACCACCAAGAGCGCACAGCCCAGCCCGATGACGATCCCGAGGAAGCTGCTCAGCGCCCGGTCCTGGACGAGGGCTCCGGCAGGTGAGGGAGAGGCCAGGTCGCTCAGCAGTAGCGCCAGCGGCGTGAGGAAGACGACGCCGAGGCCGTAGTTGCGGGCCACGACGTACTCCAGCATGAACTCCAGAAGAACGATCACGAGGACGAGCACCACGGGATCGGGGCGCGCCGCCAGCACGCCGAGAGCGAGCATCAGTCCGGCAACTGTGCCCAAGGTGCGCTGGACGGCACGCTGTGCCGCCGTACGGACGTTGATCGAGTGCAGCACCGCGGCAGCGGAGATCGCCGCCCAGTAGCCGTGGCCGAGGCCCAGAAGAAGGGCCGTCCCTCCCGCCAGCCCGGTGCCGAGGACCATCCGCAGGGCGGGAATGAGCAGGACCGAGGCGTGACCCGGGGCGCCGTGGCGCTGCCCCGTCACCAGTACCGCAGCGCGCAGTTCGGCAGCGCGCGGGGTGGTGGGATCGGCCGGAACCGGCTCGGGGACCACACCGGCCTGGGCGACCACGGACGGGCGCAACAGCTCGGGCAGCAATTGCGGAACACGGTGGCGACGGCTGACGAGCAGGCGAACCTGGCCGCGCAGGTGCTGCGCCAGGCCGGTCGGGTCATCGGGTGGCCGTCGGGCGGAACCGATCAACAGCGACCAGGAGAGGTCGGTCAGACGCACGCACGTTCCGCCCCGGCCGCCCCACTCGGCGGCTGTCGGAGGCATAACGCCAAGTGTCTGATAGGCCTGCAGAACAGCAGCTGTCGCCCGGTGCCGGACGAGCCCGCTTCCGTCCCCTGCGCCGGTCGCCTCCAACAGCTCCGCGAGCTCGCGCAGCGCCGCGGCCACGGCGAGACGCTGCGGACGATCCGGGTGCACGAACCAGCCCGACACGGCCAGCACCCAGGCCACGGTCGCGCCCAATGCGGCCAGGGCGGTCTGGGGAAGGATGTCGGCGGGGGCCGGCGAACCGTTGGCCGCCACGGCAAAGGAGAAGAGCAGCAACACCGCGCCCAGCCCGCTCAGACGTGCCGCGTCACAGGCGAGCTTCGCCGCGCCGGCCACCACGGCCATGGCCGCGACCACCACTGCGGCGCCCACTCCCCCGTCCCTGGGATGGGCCCACGCGGCGAGAGCCGAACCGCAGCCCACACACGCCGTCATGGCTGCCGCGACCAGGGCGAGGACACGGGCACGACGCGCGTAGGGCAGGTTGCGGCCGAACGTGGTGGTGAAGGAGCCCAGCATGGCGTAGACAGCCTGGTCGGCCCGCCCGGCCAGTGCCATCGGCAGCGCCGGCAACGCCATGGCCAGCGCGGCACGCAGAGCAAAGGACAGGGCGCCGTCCACGCTCTGCAGGGCGAGCGCGCCACGCGGGGAGAGCGCGCGCCCCACACGGGCTGCCGAAGGCCGCCGGCCGCTCCCGATCACACCAGGAAGCGGAAGACGGAAACGGGGCATATGCGGTATATATATCACCTGCTTCTGCCGCCGGGCGGGTCATTGATCACCGAACCCACCGGTGCGCCGGGGTTCCGCCCCGGTGGCACGTCGGTGCTCAGCATGCACCGACCCACTCCTCGTCACCGTCCGAGAAGATCTGGCGCGGTCCCGGGCGGGGCCGGCCCGCGATCGGTCGGCGCCGCAGGTGTGCCTGCCTCGAGCTGTGAGGCAGACACACCCCTCGTCGGGCGCGGTGCTACGCGGCGGAGGAGGGAACCTGCTTCATCTCGTCGACGGCCTGTCGCGCGGTGATGGCCGAGGTGTAGAGGATGGTGCCGGGCTTGATCTTGCCGGATTCGCCGCCGTGGGGACGGACCTGGATGGTGCGCTCGCCCAGGTAGGTGTAGCTCTTGGCGTCGAAGATCCATTCGGTGCGGGCGCCGGAGGTTTCGTCGAGCCGTGCAACGGCCACGCCGTGGCGGCCGGCTGCGTCCACGGCGTCCTTGACCAGGACCACGCCGGGGATCTTGGTCGCGGTCTTGAACAGGGCGACATTGAGGTCGGCGGGGGGCATGGATTCGTTGAGGAGGTCCCCGATAGTCGTGAAGGCCTGCTGGTCGGGACTGTTGCCCTGCCCCTTGGTCTCCTTGTAGATCTTCGCCAGGAGCGTGTCGGGGTCGGTGGTCAGGGTGGCGAGATAGTCGTAGGACGGGCCGCCCAGCCGTGCGGGTTCGATCTCGCCCTTCTCGTTGATGTGGTCGACGGTCCCGCCGCCGGGCGGGAAGACGGCCGGGTCGATGAGCCAGCCCTTCGCACCGTCGGTCGAGCGCCAGATCTGCCGGCGGTGGATCCCGTCGCTGACCACGGTGGTCTTGTCGTCGACCGTCTTCTCGTAGGTGGTGCCGACCTGGCTCTCGATGTAGATGTACTGCCCCGCACGCACCGTGGGCGCCGGCTTCTTCGCCGCGGCCAGCGAGATCTGGTTGAGCAGCTGTGGGACACCCTGGGCGGTTCCCGCACCGACCTGTGCAGTGAGCGCCGGCCCCGCGACGAGGGAACTGTTGCTACTGCTGGAGCCGGTGAGGGTGAGGACACCGGCAGCGATCACCGCCAGCGAGCAGGCGGCGGCCGGGATGACGATCAGGGGCCGCATGAACCCGCGTCGTCGCGCGGGCGCCGTGGGAGCGGGTGCGGTGGCCGGGGCGGCCGACTGGGTGTCCTGGTCGATGAAGTTCATCAGTTCTTCCCTGTGGAAGGCGTGGCGGCCCGCGGGAAAGTCGGCTTCGTCGAGGGAGACCAGACGCGCGGTCTCCTGCCATTCATCAGGCGTAAGACGGGACTGGCACATGTTCACCGGGTTCCTTCCTGGACGGGCCGGGCCGCGATGTTGCGGTCTCCTCTTACCTGTCGATCCACAGGCCGGGGTTCCCGGAAATCTGCCTGCATTTCCGTATCCGCGAGTTTGCGCAGCTTGGTCCGGGCCCGTGAGAGACGGGAGCGGACCGTTCCCACAGGGACACCCAGGACCTGGGCAGTGGTGGCGTAGTCCAGCCCCTGCCACAGGCACAGGCTGAGCACTTCGCGCTCGGCGCGCCGCAACCCGGCCAGAGCGGTGGCGGTGGCGGCGAGGCGCCGGCGGTCGTCGATCCGGCCGGCGACCTCGTCGGCGTGATCGGCCACAGCGGTCTCGGCTCGGGCGGCGGCGAGAGCGGCCGCCTTGAAGCGACGGTTGCTGCGCGACTGGGCACGGACCAGGTTGGTGGCGATGCCCAGGAGCCAGGGGCGCAGGGTGCCGCCGTCGGCGTCGACCCGCTGATGGCCCCGCCACGCCTCCATAAACGTCGCGGACACCACGTCCTCGGCCGCTGCCCAGTCCGCAGTCAGCCGAAAGGCGTGGTTGTAGAGGATTCGCGCGTACTCGTCGAAGAGTTCCGCGAAGGCCTGCGGATCCCCTGCGCGAATACGGGCTCGCATAGTTGTCGTCACATCAGTCAGCTGTCGATTTCGAGCACGGGGTTCCCGAGACGTGAGTCACAATCGCGCGACCAGGTGACTGGCAAGCCAATGTGCTGAACCGGGTCGGTGTCGAGCTTACCTACCCTCTACCTCACCGGTTGGCCGCTGATCAGCGAAAACGCGCGGCTCATATATCGGCGATGTCCCGTCTCAGGCGTTCTGCACCGATGCCGTCGAAGCCGGGCCAGTCCGTGGCTCGATGGCACCGAAACTGCTCCACGCACCCCGATTCGCACGGTCAGAGGCTGAAGGCACACTGCCACCATGACCATCTCCTCACCTCACCTGCCAGGTCCGGCCAGTCGCCCACTCGCCTGGGTCAGGTCGGTGGGCGGCCCGCTGGTGGTCGTACCCGTTTCTGCACTGGCCCGGTGGGGCGGCTGCACGGCCGGCGGGATGGTCAACAGTGACGCGGGCACCCCTGACGACTACGACCGTGCCTGCGCGGTCGAGGATCTGGCGGGTGTGATTGTGATGGGCGAGGACTGCGCGCAGGCACTGGTCCTGGCAGATGAGCCGGCTCGAAGTTGCTATCTCCCGGAGCACCGGGCCTTCCTCCGATGGCTGGCCGCCGACTCCGAGTCCGACCTGTCGGGCGCAGCCGAGGCCGTCCTCGTCGATCCCGCCACGGAATGGGAGGAGTGCGGCACCTGGAGGACGGACGGTCAGGCGGTACTCATGGACTCCGCCGATGCCGGAGCCGACCTGGGTGTCGAGTACCCCAACGAGGGCGGGCTGCCGGAACAGGCCCCCGTTCCGGTACCGGCCGGCTTCTGGAAGGTCCGCGCCGCCCACATCTCCGGAGACGAAGACACCTGGGTCGGACTGGTCCGACTTCTTCCGGCACCTGCCGAGAACCCCGGTGGCGGGAACGCGGCGAAGCGGAGCGCTGGCTCATCGCGGCTGACGGGCGAGTCGGGGAAGCGGTTCGGGAACGAGACGATCCGGGTCACCCCGGACGGCGACGAGTGACCTGTCGTCTATGGACTCGAGAAGGTCAGTGCCTCCTCCAGTTTCGCGAGCGTCGCGGCGTGACCGAAGAGTCCCGGCATACCGCCCGAGTGCAGGAAGATCGTGCGTTGGCCGGGCACCACGTCTCCTTCCTCGATCGCCGCGATCAGGCCGGCCATCGCACGTCCCGTGTAGATCGGGTCGAGCACGATGCCTTCGGTGCGGGCGGTCAGGGTCAGGGCGGCCATGGCCGCTTCGGTCAATGTGCTGTAGCCGTCGCCGACCTGATCGAGCCGCAGGCTCAGCGTCTCCGGCGCGCAGTGTGTGCCGGTCAGGCCGGAGGCGAGTTCGGACACGGTCCGGGCAGGATCGGTTACGGCACCGCAATGGACGCCGAGCACGCGTGCGGACCCGAGCGGATCGAGGAGGCCGGCCATGGTTCCACCGGAGCCGACCGCGACGACAACGGTCGCCAGGTCAGGGGCCTGGGCAAGGAGTTCACGCCCGCACTCGGCGTAACCGCGAGCACCCAGGACGCTGGAACCACCGAAGGGGATCAGCGCCGGGACGACGCCCCGCTGCCGCAGCTGCTCTGCCACATGCTCGGCAGTGGAGTCGAGCGCCGCGTCGTCGACATCACCGGCCCACACGACCGTGGCGCCGAATAGACCGTCGAGTGCGAGGTTGCCGGACGTCGACGATCCCGGTTCGCCGGCGAGCACGAGGACGACGTCGAGCCCCAGCCGGGCGCCGGCAGCGGCGGTCAGACGCGCGTGGTTGCTCTGTGGCGCACCGGTGGTTACGAGAGCCGTGGCGCCGTCGGCGAGCGCTGCACCGCAGGTCCACTCGAGTTTGCGCACCTTGTTGCCGCCGCCGCCCAGGCCGGTGAGGTCGTCACGTTTGATCCACAGATCGTCCGCGCCGAGGCCGATTGCCCGGGCGAGGCGTGGCATGGGCTCGAGCGGGGTTGGCCAGGTCCCGAACACTGCTCGGTGCGAGGTAGGGCTGTCCGAGGTCATCGCCACCGCTTTCCGTCTGAGCTGCCGTGCGGGTGTCCGCGGATCATGCTCCCACGGCGGAAACCGCGCCGAGGTCGGACGTGTTCGACATCGCGGAACGTGGCTACAGCTCACGCACGCAGTGATCACGGCAGCGCGGCCACCAGGCCATATGTGAGACGACCGCACATGTGCGCCGAGTCGCCGGAGTCGAGAGCGAGCGGCCGCAGGGCGAACGAGCCTCCGTCGAATGTTCAGAACCCAGAGCGAGGGAGCCGACGATCCGGCGGATCTTCGAGGATCGGCCCCGGGCGTCCGGTGCAGCGGCGTGCGACGTGGGCGATCCGCCGGACGGGCTTGCACCCGCGCCGGGTGGCGTAGCCCCTGTCACACCGCGACGGCGCCGCACCGCCTGGCGGCCGTGCGATGCTGGTCCGGTGACGCTACCGGACCTGGTTCGGCTCCGCCGGACCCGCGACATGATGGACCGCGACTACGCGGAGCCGCTCGATGTCCCCGCGCTGGCACGCGCAGCCCACATGTCGCCCGGCCACTTCTCCCGCAGCTTCCGCGCCGCGTTCGGGGAGACGCCGTACAGCTACCTGATGACCCGCAGGATCGAGCGGGCCAAGGCCCTGCTGCGGCGCGGCGACCTGTCGGTGACGGAGGTCTGCTTCGCGGTCGGGTGCACGTCGCTGGGGTCGTTCAGCTCGCGGTTCACCGAGCTGGTGGGCGAGAGCCCGAGCGCGTACCGGGCGCGCCGGCACGAGCAGGGCGCGGCCGTCCCGGCCTGCATCGCCAAGATCTTCACGCGACCGATGAGGAACGCAGAACCGATCGGGGACGGAGAAGCGAGGCACACGGCCCGCCCGTAACGTGATGCCGATGACCGCTGCGCCATCACGGGCTTGAATGAATGGGGTGCAGTCGGGACGCCGGCCTGCGGTGATGTCGATCGACAGAGGGCGGCACGATCTCACGCCATGACACACTCGTCCTCTCCCGACGCAAGACGACGTTGATCACTTGCCGTGATCACGCCACCGGCGCCGCAACGCCCGTCACTCAACGGCAGAGCCGGTTCCAGCCGGTCCCACGTCCAGCTGTTCGCGAGGTCGAAGCCGACGGGCCGGTCAGTGGACTCGGGCGAGATGCTTGATCACGATGGGGCGACGGAGTTCCCGGTTGCCTTACCGATGGCCGCGATCACGTCCGCACGCCTGGGCTGCCCGGACGCCCTGCCGACAACGCGGCCGGTCGGGTCGAGAACCAACACGGTCGGCGTGCGCAGAATCTCCAGCCGTCTCACCAGCTCCAGTCGGGCCTCCGCGTCGATCTCCACATGCGTCGCTCCCGGCACCGCCCCGGCAACCTCGGCCAGCATTCGCCGCGTCGCCCGGCATGGCCGGCAGACAGCGGTGGGGAACTGAAGCAGCGTCACCCGCTCCCCCAGCTCGGCTCCGATCTCCGCCGCCGACATGCGCAACACACCATCCGAGCTCGGCATCACGCCGGAGGCGTACCAGAACGATCCAACGCAGCCTCAATGCGCTCGGGAAGGACTGCAGGCGATCCTGAAAAATGCTGATCGCGAGGCGTCAGCGCAGTGCAACCTCGCCCGCGTGGACGGCGCCCATGGCGCGCTCGACGGTCTCCTGATTTTCGCCGACCGGAGCCACGTAATCGATGACGTCGCGCGCGGCGTCATCTCCGAGGAGTCGGGCGATGACCCACGTGGCGAGGTACTGGGACGCCAGGCAACCGCCCGCCGTGGCGATGTTTCCCTCGGCGTGGAACGGCTCGTCCAGCACGGTGACGTCGCAGGCTTCGACAAAGGGCCGGCTCTTCCTGTCCGTGCAAGCCGGCATGCCATCGAGCAACCCGAGCCGGGCGAGCACCAGCGCACCGGAGCACTGCGCACCGATCAACTGTCGCGAAGGGTCGAGCAGCAGCCTGGAGATCAGCCGGTCGTCGGCGACCACGTCTCGCGCCTTCACCCCGCTACCGATCAGCACAACCTCGGCTTCGGTCACGAACTCCATCGGGCGCTGCCCGGTCACCTCGACGCCGTTCATCGACGTGACCACTGGTGTCGGCGTCGTAATGAAGGCTTCCAAGCCGTCCTTACGGCACCGGTTGATCAGCGCGGAAGCGATGAAACTGTCGAGCTCGTTGAACCCGTCGAAGGTAACCACAGCTACCTGCATCACAACTCCTTCAAACACGGCATCGCAGCAGTCTCCCCCGGTGCGCCGTTCCGGCGCGAGAGCCAATCAGCGGCTGGTGGCATGTCTACCGCCGCTCTCCCAGAGCCGCTGCTACACCACGTAGAGCAAGGAATCCGGCGAGACGCTCGGCGAGACGCTCGTCCTCACCGCACGACTGCAAGAACTCGTAGCAGTAGGCATCTTCGAGATCCACGAGTCGGAACTCGGGAACTCGCACGAGTACGTCCTCACCGAGAAGGGACGGTACTTTCACACCGTCCTCGCAGCAATGCGCCAGTGAGGCCAGAGGCACCTGTTCGACGACGACGAGCCCATCAACCGCGTCATCGACGCCCGCACGGGAAAGCGGCCCCAACCGATCACGCTCACCGCCGAGGACGGCAGGGACTGTCCCCCGAGGACATCCTCGTGGTCCAGTCGCGTGCGGCCGATCCCGTCGACACACCTCGCCGTCGCGCGGCACGACCTGGCCGCCCTCGCCAACGCTCAGGAGCGGAGAACTGACAGAGTCCGCCCGGCACGGCCATGTCGGTGCGGCCGACCTGGCGGACTCGAGATCACCTCGTCGGTCACCGGACGGGCAGCCCGCACTCGGACGTCCCGTCAGACGGCCTCCACCACCATCGCGTTGGCGAGCCCGCCTGCCTCGCACATCGTCTGCAGGGCGTAACGGGCGCCGCGCTCGCGCATGGCGTGGACCAGGGTGGTCGTCAGGCGGGTGCCGCTCGCGCCGAGGGGGTGGCCGATGGCGATCGCGCCGCCGTGCACGTTGACCTTGGCGAGGTCGGCGCCGGTCTCCTGCTGCCAGGCCAGGACCACGCTGGAGAAGGCCTCGTTGACCTCGAACAGGTCGATGTCGTCGAGCCTCAGGTTCGCCCTGCGCAGCACCTTCTCGGTCGCCGGGATGACGCCGGTGAGCATCAGCAGCGGGTCGGAGCCGGTGACGGCGAAGCTGTGCAGGCGGGCGAGGGGGCGCAGGCCGAGGCGGGCCGCGGTCTCGCTGGAGGTGATCAGGACAGCCGAGGCGCCGTCGTTGATGGGGCTGGCGTTGCCCGCGGTGACGTTCCACTCGATCTGCGGGAAGCGCTCGCCGAAGCCGGGCTCGTAGTAGGCGGGCTTGAGGCCGGCCAGGATCTCCGGGGTGCTGCCGGGCCGTACGCACTCGTCGCGGGTGACGCCCGCCAGGGGCGCGGTCTCGGCGTCGAACAGGCCGGCGTCCCAGGCGGCGGCCGCCTTGTGGTGCGAGGAGACGGCGAAGGCGTCCATCCGCTCGCGCGTGATGGACCACTTGGCGGCGATGAGTTCGGCGCTGATGCCCTGCGGGACGAGGCCCTCGGGGTAGCGCTCGGCGACTCCGGGGCCGAAGGGGTCCTTGCCGGCGGGCACGTTCGACCACATCGGTACCCGGCTCATCGACTCGACGCCACAGGCGACGACGAGGTCGTACGCACCCGAGATGACGCCCTGCGCGGCGAAGTGCACCGCCTGCTGGGAGGAGCCGCACTGGCGGTCCACGGTGGTCGCCGGGACCGTCTCGGGGAAGCCCGCCGACAGTACGGCGTACCGAGTGGTGTTCATGGCCTGCTCGCCGACCTGGTCGACGGTGCCGCCGATGACGTCGTCGATGAGGGCGGGATCGACGCCGGAGCGCTCGACGAGGGTGCGCAAGGTGTGGGCGAGGAGCTCCACGGGGTGGACGTGCGCGAGGGCGCCGTTGGGCCTGCCCTTGCCTATCGGCGTGCGTACGGCTTCGACGATGACTGCGTCACGCATGGTGCGGGCCTCCTTGGCCGCCAGGGCGACGGGCGGGCCGCCCGGCGCGATTACCAATGAGTAGGAAAATCAAACTCACTATAACTCGAAGACTTGGAAAATCAAACCACCCTGGACCGGGCGTCATGCCGACGCATCCTCCTGACTACCCGACCTCCTGACGCTCGTCGCATCCGAACGCCGGCACGGCCCCAACTGCCGCCGAACGAAGGGAAAGTCGTCGGTCAGGACGCGTCCATCAGAGCCCGCACATCCGCCCTGGACTGCTTCGACGCGGCGCACGTCGTTCGGCCCGAGCGTCCGCCACGGCCGAGGTGCACACCGATCACCGACGTCGGCAGGCCCAGTACGGCGGCTACGCACCAGACGATCCGGAAGTCGGGAGGTGAGGCGGCACCTACATGGGAGCCGGCCACCACGACCAGGACGGCGACGCCGACCGTGACCGAGATCTGGCGGACGAAGTTGACCAGCGCCGACCCGGTCGCCGCACGGTGCCCCGGCAGGGCATACACACCGGCGGCCACCAGAGCGCCCAGGGTCAGACCGACAGATCCAAGTTGGTCATGAAGACGGCCACCAGGACGACTGCGGCGGCCGTTCGAGAGTGCTTTGAAAATAGAAGCGGCGTAATCATGACGCAAGCCAAGAACGGAGTGATTTGGAAACCAAACCCTGCCGGGGCGATACTGGGGCCGTGACCATGCGCATCGATCCCCAGGACATGACCGGACGCCCATGCTCGCTCACCGCCGCCCTGCAGATCATCGGCGACCGATGGGCTCTGCCGGCGATCCGCGAGGTCATGCTCGGCAACCACCGGTTCCGCCAGATCGCCAGGAACACCGGCGCCCCCACGGACCGCCTGGCGGCGCGCCTGAAGGCACTGGTGGAGAGCGGCATCCTCGAACGGCGCCCGCTGCCGGACGACGCGCGGTACAGCGGCTACTACCTGACGGAAGCAGGGGGCGATCTCGGAGGCATCACCCGCGAGCTCATCGGCTGGGGCGACCGCTGGGTCGTCACCACGCCGCCCAGCCGGATCCGTCACCGGGACCACGAACTCGTCACCCACACGGTCTGCGAGACCTGCGGCGAGCAGGTCCACGCCGAGGACATCCACCGGGAGGAGCTGACCCCCGGCTGGGACCGGTCCGGCCCGGTGCAAACCCCGTAGACCGTGCGGTGGTCGTCCGGAAGAGTCCGTCCAGCCCAAAGTGGTTCAGGGGCCGCTCGACGCCGAAGAGCACGAGGAACGGAACCTCCGGCTCGCGGACGGACCGGCGGTCGATGCCGGCCCCGCGGCGAACGCCTCGACCGCCTGAAGATTGGGCGCCTCGATCTCCCCGTGATCGCTGACCGTGTCCTCGGTGCCGGTGTAGTGGCCGTGCTTGTCGCGGACGGCTGAGTCGTACTTGGTGACGCGGTAGACGCGGGGCAGCACGTCGCCCATCTTCCAGCACGGGTCTGACGCTGCGCCGAGGAAATGCCCTTGGAGCTGAGACACACGCTCAGGAACGTGCCCTCAGACAAATGCCGAACTTGCTGTGCAGCGCACGCTCTATGACAAGTGCCGCGAGACCCTCCAGGTGCTGTGGGATCTCATCTTCGCGGCACAATCTCACGATCTTGGCATCGAACGGGGCACGAACCGAGACGCTGCAGGTCAGCGGTGTCCTGTCGCATTGAATGTGTCGGATTCTCACTCGCTTTCGTTCGCCTCACCACGCACGGAGCCGGAACTCACGGCCCGGCCAGCGGGAGCGCAGCCACCGGTCGTGGCTGGCGACCACCACGGCACCAGGACTGGTGCCAAGGGCCTCCTGCAGTTCGTCGCAGAGCAGAGGCGAGAGGTGGTTGGTGGGCTCGTCGAGCAGCAGGAGCTCGGGCGGGTGCGCCAGCAGCAGCGCCAGGGCGAGCCGGCGGCGCTGGCCGACCGACACCTCCCCGACTCTCTGCTCCAGGGTGTGCGTGTTGAACAGGCTGAGCGAGTCAAGCGGTACGGACTCGGCGCGCTCGGCGCCGAGCGCCAGCTCATACGTCTCTCGGACGGTACGGTCCGGCCGGCCGAACGCAGTGTCCTGGGTCAGCAGGCCGACCGTGAGCCCGCTGCGTTGCTGAACCTCGCCGCCCGCGTCAAGTCGTCCGGCCAACACACCGAGCAGGGTCGACTTGCCCGCCCCGTTCGGCCCGGTGACCAGCAGCCGGTCGGCGGACAGCACGTCGAGGCGGTCGATGGAGAGACGGTCGGTTACGTGGATGTCCCGTAGCGACACAAGGATGCCGTCATCGGAAGCGGCCGCAAGGGAGGTGCCGTGGAACCGCAGTGGCTCGGGTGGCCGGCTGACGTGGTTGCGCTCCAGGTCGTCGAGTCTGCGGGCGGCGCTGCGGACCCGTCGTGCAATCTGGTTCTGCACCCGGCCGGTCGTGTGGCCGTAGCCCATCTTCTCGTTGTCGCTTCTGGTCCGTCCCGGTGCGACCCGCTGCGCGGTCGTGGCGGCGGCGCTGCGTAGTTCGGCGAGTTCCTCCTCTTCCTGAGCAAAGCGCTGCTGCCAGCGTTCCCGCTGGGCGCGTTTGAGCCCCTGGTAGGCGGTGTAGTTGCCGCCGTACCGGGTGGGTCCCTCGGCGGACGGGTCGAGGTCGATCAGGTCGGTGCAGACGGCGTCGAGGAACGCCCGGTCGTGGCTCGCCAGCAGCACGGTCCCCGGCAGGCCGCGCAACTGCTCCTCCAGGAAGGCCGCTGCGCCGTCGTCCAGATGGTTGGTGGGCTCGTCGAGCAAGAGCGCGGCGGGCCGCCGCGTCAGCAACGCGGCGAGCGCGAGCCGGCTGCGCTGTCCGCCGGAAAGGGCCTCGAGGGTCCGGTCGTACGGGATGGAGCCCAGGCCGAGTCCGGCGAGGACGATCGCAGCGCGCCGGTCGGCGTCCCAAACCCCACTTTCCTGCGCCCGGTCGAGCCGCACGCCGTACTCGACCAGCAGGGCGGCGTAGCCGGGTGAGTCCTGCGGTGTCCCGGCGAGCGCGGCGGTGATCCCGTCGAGTCCGGAGAGTTCCTCACGGACTTCCCGCAGGGCGTGATCGAGCACATCGGAGATGGTCGAGGTGGCGTCGAACGGCATCTCCTGCGGTAGAAAGCCGAGGTCGGCCGGGCTGACGACGGTGCCGGCGTCGGGTGTGTCCTCGCCGGCGAGCAGCCGCAGCAGGGTGGACTTTCCGGCGCCGTTCTCGCCGATCAATCCGATCCGGTGGCCGGGTGCCGCGGTGAGGGAGAAGCCGTCGAGAACCCGGCGGGTGCCGAGCGTGCGGACGAGATCGTGGGCGAGCAGAGCAGCTTGAGGCATACGAGCACCAAACGGGGTGGGTGGTCGCGCCCGGGGTCGGAGCCGCGGACGCGAGTGGCGAAGCCCGGGCGGACGCGGCCCGCCCGAGCGCAAGGGGCGAGGTCGGTCCACCCGGGTGAGGGACGGGTTCGGCCTGGCGCGAGGGACGGGGATTGCCCGCCCGGTTGAGGGGCGGGTCCGCCCTACCGGCCTGAACCGTCCTGGTGTCCGGAAGCCATCTCCGGCGCCGCCGTCTGCAGCAGCCGCCCGTCGGCGAGCCGCAGCCAGCGGCCCACCTTGATCTCCGTGAGGAACCGCGCGTCATGGCTGACCACCACGAAGGCGCCCTGGAAGGCGTTGAGCGCGCTCTCCAGTTGCCCGACGCTGACGAGGTCGAGGTTGTTGGTCGGCTCGTCCAACAGCAGGAGCTGCGGGGCCGGTTCGGCGTACAGGATGCAGGCCAGGCTGGCCCGCAGCCGCTCGCCGCCGGACAGCACCCCGACCGGGAGGTGCACACGAGGGCCCCGGAACAGGAAGCGGGCGAGCAGATTCATCCGGTCCGCCTCCGGCATGGCCGGCGCGAACGAGGCCAGGTTCTCGGCCACCGTGCGGTCCAGAGCCAGCAGGTCCAGGCGCTGCGACAGGTAGGCCACACGGCCGTCGGCGCGCTTGATCGAGCCGCTGTCCGGTTCCAGATCGCCGTTGATCATGCGCAGCAGGGTGGACTTGCCGACACCGTTGGGACCGGTCAGTGCGATTCGCTCGGGGCCTCGGATCGTCAGGTCCGTGCCCGCGTCGGCGAACAGTGCCTTCTCGCCGTAGTGGAACTGCAACTGCTCGCCCAGGAAGACGGTGCGCCCGGCCGGAAGGTTGGTGTCCGGGAGCTCCAGGGTGATCTTCTGCTCGTCCCGCAGCGCGCGGCCGGCGTCGTCGAGCCGGTCCTTGGCATCGCTGACCCGCGACGAATGGGTCTGATGTGACTTGCCCGCCGCTTCCTGGGCGCCGCGTTTCATGTTCCCGGCGAAGATCTTCGGCAGACCGGCGTTCTTGAGGTTGCGGGCCGCGTTGCCGGCCCGGCGCTCGGCCCGCTCGCGGGCCTGCTGCAGTTCCCGCTTCTCCCGCTTGAGGTCCTGCTCGGCGCTGCGAATGTTCTTCTCGGCGACCTCCCGGGCGGCGCTCACGGCTTCCACGTACGCGGTGAAGTTCCCCCCGTAGAAACGCACTTGGCCTCGGTCGAGTTCCGCGATGCGGTCCATGCGGTCGAGCAGTGCGCGGTCGTGACTGACCAGCAGCAGGCAGCCGCGCCACTCCTCCAGCGCGTCATACAGCTTGTGCCGTGCGTCGATGTCAAGGTTGTTGGTCGGTTCGTCGAGGAGCAGGACGTCGGGCCGCTTCAGCAACTGCGCCGCGAGGCCCAGCGAGATGACCTGGCCACCGCTGAGGCTATGCAGGTGCCGGGTGAGCGCGATCTGCCCCAGCCCGAGTCGGTCCAGCTGAGCATGAGTGCGCTCCTCGATGTCCCAGTCGTCACCGATGGTGCTGAAGTGTTCTTCGCTCGTGTCCCCGGACTCAATCGCGTCCAGAGCCTTGATCTTCTGAGCGACGCCCAGGACCTCTGACACGGTCAGGTCGCCGACCAGCGGCAGGCTCTGGGGGAGGTAGCCGAGCACCCCTTCGGTGGACACGCTTCCCCGGCTGGGCTTGTACTCGCCGGCGATCAGCTTGAGCAGGGTGCTCTTCCCGGCGCCGTTCGGTGCGACCAGGCCGGTGCGGCCGCCGCCGACGGTGAACGAAAGATCCTGGAAGACCTGCTGGTCATCGGGCCAGGAAAAGGAAAGGTTCGAGCAGACGACAAAGGCGTCGGACATGTGAAGACCTCGTGTGACAGGGGAACGCCCATGGCGTCACCCACAAGAGAAGGTGGTTATGAAACGACGAAATAGCCACGGCGGCGCCTCGGCGCTCCTGTCCATGGCTGAACACTTCCGGTATCACCCGGAGATGTCGTCGTCACCCACCATGTGTCTCTCCCTGTCTGCTACCACTTCTGGTCAATCGATCGTAACAGCAGGCACCGGCCCCACGCCCTCCGTTTTCCGGTCGCGGTAACCGTTGCCGCACGGAGGGTGCCCGAGGCGTGCACTCTCTGATACGAGACTGCACCAGCGGTCCCGGCCAGGTACTCGGGGCCGCGCGTCGACGCCACCGCCGCGGGTCAGACTTGCCGAATCGGCAAACGGACTCGCTTCTTTGACAGTGTCTTGCGCATGATCGGTGCAGAACCGACGGGACAGCAGATGGGGCCGGTCCTGGCGCACAGCAACCGGTCCTGGAGGCGGCGTATGGCACAGCACAGTTCGGAGATCACGCACCGGACGATTTCTTCGCCGAGAGGTCGCCATCGACGTACGCGGCTACGGCCGCTCCTCCAAGCCGGCTGCGACACATGCGTACCGGATGCTCGATCTCGTGGAGGACAACGCCGCGGTGGTGCGCGCCCTGGGCGAGGAGTCGGCAGTGGTCGTCGGCCACGACTGGGGCGCCACCATCGCCGCGCACTCCGCCCTGCTCAGGCCGGAGGTCTTCCGCGCGGTGGGATTGCTGAGCGTTCCCTACACCCCGCGTGGTGGCCCCCGCCCGACCAGCATCTTCGCCCAGATGGGCGGGGACGAGGAGTTCTACGTCTCGTACTTGCAGGAGCCCGGCCGGGCCGAAGCCGAGATCGAACCCGATGTACGCGGCTGGCTCGCCGGCTTCTACGCGGCACTGTCCGCCGACACCATGCCCGCGACCGGCGCTCCGGACCCGCACTTCGTCAGCAGGGGTGGAACATTGCGCGACCGGTTTCCCGGCGGTCGGCTGCCCGGCTGGCTCGGTGAGCGGGATCTCGACTTCTATGCCGCTGAGTTCGAGCGCACCGGTCTGACCGGCGCGCTCAACCGGTACCGGAACATGGACCGCGACTGGGAGGATCTCACCGCCTTCGACGGCGCCCCCATCACCCAGCCCTCGGTGTTCATCGGCGGCGCTCTGGACGCCTCCACGACCTGGCTGGCCGACGCGATCCACGCCTACCCGGTCACGCTTCCAGGTCTGGTCTCCTCCCACATCCTCGACGGCTGCGGCCACTGGATCCAGCAAGAACGCCCCGCCGAGGTCAACCAGATCCTCACCGACTGGCTGGCCACGCTGCCTTCCTGAAGCACTCGCGCAGGACCGTCCGATGCGGTTGAGACACCTGGACAGCGTCGGCCCCGGCCACAGCCCCGCTGATCTCCCCAGCTGCTCCTGTCAAACGATGGGCGCCCAAGATACCTATTGCATACAGTATCCAAACTGGCTAACGTCTACCCATGCGACTGACGAAGTCCACAGACCTGACGCTCCTCATGATCATGCGGTCGGCGGCAACTGGTGCGGAACTCACCACCGCACGGCGGTGCCGGGCATGACGCTCTATGGCGATGACGCGACAATCAGGCGGATTCTCACCGCTGCCGGAGACACCTGGGCCGTGGTGGGCCTGTCCGACAACCCCGAACGGGCCGCCTACCGCGTGGCCGAGAAGCTGCAGCGCATCGGCAAGCGAGTGGTGCCCGTGCACCCCAAGGCCGAGACGGTGCACGGCGAGCAGGGCTACGCTTCCCTTGCGGAGATCCCTTTCCCGGTGGATGTGGTGGACGTGTTCGTCAACTCCGCCCTCGCCGGAGGCGTCGCCGACCAGGCTGTGGCGATCGGCGCCAAAGCGATCTGGTTCCAGCTGGGCGTCATAGACGAGGCCGCCTACGAGAGGACTCGCGAGGCCGGCCTGCTGATGGTGATGGACCGCTCCCCGGGACGGGAGATACCCCGACTGGCGCTGGGCTGACGCTCCCCAGCCAGCCACTGCGCGATCGCACATCACTCACATTCCAGGAACCGGGAGTCAAGGCGGCGGTGACGACGTCATTCTCGTCGTCGTGCTGACGATGCGACGCGTCACGCATTTCAGGAGCGCGCGATGCGTCGCATTCTCTCGAAAACTTGCAGAGAACGTCTCTCCTGCAACACGCCGAGCCGGGCGTTGTCCTCCCCCTCGTCGACGACCTCGAGGTAGCCCGCCAGCACCTGGAGTGCAGAGCCCATCCGCCCTGTTCGGCGATGACGATCTGATCGTGGCCCTTCAGGCGGGAGGAGGTCGCCAGGCCCCGGCGGGGCCTG
This sequence comes from Streptomyces sp. NBC_00154, assembly GCF_026342835.1. Taxonomy (GTDB): domain Bacteria; phylum Actinomycetota; class Actinomycetes; order Streptomycetales; family Streptomycetaceae; genus Streptomyces. The sequence goes on along the minus strand of NZ_JAPEMI010000002.1, from coordinate 372,032 downwards.
TGGCCGGTGAATCGGATCTCGATCCCGGCACGCTCGCCGTCGCGGGTGATGACGTCGCCGATGGACTCGGGCTGCAGTCCGACGTCGCCGAGTTGCGCGGTGGTGTTCGCAGGCTGGGTACGCGCGCCTGCCGTCGAGCGCCCTCAGCCGCAGGACGAGCTCTCGCAGCTCGAACGGTTTGGTGAGGTAGTCGTCGGCGCCGAGCTCGAACCCGGAAGCCTTGTCGTCGATCCGGTCGGCAGCGGTGAGCATGAGGATCGGGATACCGCTGCCCGAGGCGACGATGCGCCGGGCCACCTCGTCGCCGGAGGGGCCGGGGATGTCGCGGTCGAGGACCGCGAGGTCGTAGGAGTTGACGCTGAGCAGTTCCAGGGCGGAGTCGCCGTCGCCGGCGATGTCGGCGGCGATCGCCTCCAGCCGCAGACCGTCACGGACGGCTTCGGCCAGGTAGGGCTCGTCCTCCACGCGCATGTCCGAAGCCTAAGCAGCACAACATATCGCCGACGTATGCAAAGACGTGTGCACACCGGACACTCGACTCAGCCTGCCGATGCCAGCGCGGGGCGACGCTGGTCCGACAGCGCTTCCGCGGTAGTGCACCACCAGCGGCGCGACGCCAGCGCGGCCAGCACGGCGCCGGCGGCGTTGACCAGTACGTCGTCCACGGAGGACACCCGGTCCAGCCGCAGGACGTACTGTGCGGTTTCGACCAGGACCGAGCAGCCCGCCCCGAGCGCCAGGATCCGCGGCACGGACGCCGGCGCCGCGAACCGCATCGGGGCGAAGTACCCCAGCGCCGCGAAGATCAGCAGGTTGCCGACGATCCCGACCGGCCCCATCGTGAGCAGGTCCCGCAGCGGTACCAGGCTCACCCGGCCGGGGACGGTGCCGGCAGCGGCGCCCGGCATCATGGTCATCCATAGGAACGGCACCGTCCCGTGGACCATGCCCACCTCGGCCAGCGACATCCGCCACGCCGATGTGACGCCGGCGGCACGCCGACGGCGCGCCAGAACCCACACCACCGGCGCGGCCAACGGCAGCGCGACCAACGTGATGAGCACGACACCGTTGAACGTGTCGAAGCAGCCGTGCCACCGCCCGGCCATGCACATCGGAGCGGCCATCATGAGCGGCCCCCGCACGACGAACGCGGCGCTCGCCATGCCGAGGATCGCCAGGCCGAGGAGCACGATCCTGCGCGCGGCGGGGCGGTGCTGACAGGGATGCGTTGTGGTTCATGCCCCCATTGGAGACGGAGGGCCGTTGCGGTGGCGTATGCGATTTTCGATACGCCCGCGATACACGGAATCCGCGGCATCAAGGAACTGGCGCAAGCCAGCAGTGAGATGGTCCCGCCGCTGGTGATCGCGCCGGCCCAGCTACTGCAGGTGCTGGACGACTCGTCCGTGAACATCGCACTGCCGAGCATCCTGGACGAGCTCGCCGTCACGCCCGCACATCTGCCCTGGGCCGTGAACGCCTAAAAACTGTCACCTATGGGGCGGAAGTTATCCAGTGCGGGCGAGGTTGTGAAGTCGGATGACGTAGGCGGATCATGCCGCCCCGGCGCGTACGCTCGGTGAAGAACGGCCGGCGATCAGGAGGTGGGCGGTGCGGCGGATGTATCTGCTGTGGACGATTGCGGCGGCAGGATTCGCCGTGGACCAGATCACGAAGGCCATCGCCGCGGTTGTCGTTGAGGGCCATGAACCCAGGCACCCGCTGGGCGGTGCGGTGACCTTCACCGCTTTCCGCAACTCCGGAGCGGCCGGCTCCTTCGCGCCCCGCGCAACCCTGGTCTTCACCCTCCTGGCGATCGTCGTGCTCATCCTCATCGCCCGGGTCGCCCCCTCCATCCGGTCCACCGGCTGGGCGGTCGGTCTCGGACTGATCTTCGCGGGCGCCGGCGGCAACCTCGCCGACCGCATATTCCGCACACCCGGATTCGGTCGTGGTGCTGTGCTGGACTTCATCCAGTTCGGCGAGTCAGGGATCTTCAACCTCGCCGACCAGTGTGTGACCGCCGGTGCGGCGGTCGTCCTCATCCAAACCTTCCGCGGCGTTCCCATGCGCACCGTCGTTACGAGCGGCCTCGGGAGTCGTGCGCTAGAGCGGTGACGACGGAGCGCAGACCGCTGCCCCGGCCGACGCACCGGGAGCGGCCCCGTGGGGCAGCCGGTCTGGTGTCGGGGGTGCGGGGAGCTCACGGCACCGAGGTCGCGGAACGATGCGTGGGGGCTGCCTGACGGAAGGCTGGGAACCTCAAAGGTTGCGGGACGACGAGCTGACGGCCGGCCAGGTCGTCGAGACTGCCGGTGAAGAGCATCCGGGCAAGGGCGCCCTCGGCGCTTGCGCGGTCCGGTGTGCCTCGTTGGACGGCGCGTTCAAGAGAGAATGCCACTCGCTCGCGAGCGGCGCAGGCCGAAGCCGTCGTCGAGAACACCCAGGCCAAGACGGAGATCTTTAGCGCCCTCGACAAAGTCGTCGAGGACCCCGGAGAGTCGCGCCCTCTTCGGCGAGCCGCACCCGGAACGCCGCCTCAGCGACCTCGGGGTTTTTTTCCCGCGCAGGTCTAGGCAGAGCCCGCAGTCCACCGAGGGGCGGCGTCGGATCCTGCGGCACTTGAGACACCGGGCGGGCTGGGTCTCGCCGGCCGGGGGTGCGGCAGCACTCGTCGAGGTACGAGCCGTGGGCGCCGCGGCGGGCCCGGTTCGGCCGCAAAGCGCCTTTTACTGCCACTACTCGCCGGCTGGCGGGATGACGACGCGGCCCGGAACATTGGGAGGGGAGAGCCCTGGACAGAGGGGACACCCATGGTTGCCTGGTACGAGCGCCACAGGTGGGTGCAGCTGCCCCTCGGCGTGAAGTTTCTCCTTGGCCTCGGCTGCCTGATGATCTTGGTGTGCGTAGTTGTCGATCTGCTGTCCGGGCCGGACAGCACCCTTTCCCCGGTCCTGATTTCGGTGCCGGTGCTGGCTGCGGTTGGAGCCCGGAGGGTTTGGGCTCCGCTGGCTGCGGGTGTTCTCGCGATCGTCCTGGTGTTCGCACTCGCCCGGGCGAACCCAAGTGTGCCGACAGTGATCCACGTGAGCTCCGCGGGCTGCGTGGTGCTGGCCGCCGCCGTCACTTCGGGTGTTATCGCCCTTATGCGCAGAGAAGAGCAGGCGGCGGCCCGGCTGCACAACATTGCTGAGGCGGTTCAGAGGGCGCTGCTGCGCCCGCTCCCACCCCGGATCGGCCGTCTGCAGGTGGCGGTGCGCTATGCCGCCGCGGAGCCGGATGCTCGAATCGGCGGGGATCTGTACGACCTGCTGGAGACCAAGTTCGGCATCCGGGTGCTGTTGGGCGACGTCCGCGGCAAGGGATTCGAAGCAGTGGAGGTCGCCGCCGACGTCCTCGGCGTCTTCCGTGACGTGGCCCGAACGGAACCCGGCCTGGACAGCGTGGCCACACGACTCGACGGCGCGATTGCCCGGCGCGGCCGGAGCGAAGATTTCGCCACCGCGATTTTGGTCGCCACGGCACCGGAGGAAAACCACGCGGCCGTCATCGTCAACTGCGGCCATCCCCCACCGCTGCTGCGCCACCGCGAGGGGACCGTCACCGAGGTATCGCCCGAGGTGGCTGCGCCACCACTGGGGCTGTGCGAGCTGGCCGGTGACTGTTATCGCTCGCAGAAGGTCCCCTTCCAGCCCGGTGACCTGCTGCTGCTCTTCACCGACGGCACCTCCGAAGCCCGCAATCGGCAGGGCCACTTCTACCCGGTCGCCGAACGCCTCCGAGGCATCGGCGAGAACGATCCGGACGCCCTGCTCGACCGTGTGCTGGACGACCTGCGCTCATGGACCGGCGGCCGGATCCACGACGATGTGGCCTTGATGGCCCTGCGCTGCATGCGGTGGTGACGGCCCGCCGAGCCTTGGCTTCTCCAGACCCGGCGCCCCACTCGGGACACTTCGGCGGCCTGGGTGCTCGGGAGTGAACGAGCCTGGAAGTCCGTGACCGGGCCCCAGCTGCGATGAAACACGAGCAGCCGCCGCTGCACTTTGGTTCCGTGCAACGGCGGCTGTGTCGGCAAGGCTGTGACTACAGCTCCCGCTCGATCTGGTTCTCGCTGACCTTGTCCTCGCGCATGGTCGCCTCGTTCTGGACGGCGTAGCGGGCCTGCGCCCCGCTGCCCTCGGCGCTGCGGATCTCGCCCCGCTGGAGCTCGTCCTGCTGGTCCCGGTACTCCACGTGCTGTCCCTTGCGGTAAGGCATGGGGATCTCCAAGTCTCGTATGGGTCGGTGGGGGAGCTGGCCCGCCCGTTCGGCGGGGCGCTCCTGGCGCCGGCGACTATCGCCAGGCGCAGTGACAGCCCACCTCTAACGACGCGCACCAGCAACCACTACGGGCCGAATGGGGGACGTCCCGCCCGGCTTGGGCTGCCGAACCGTGAACTGCCCCGGGGCCGGTTGTGCTGCGGGCCCCCGTTGCGCTGCGGGCGTACTCGCGTTCCGGGGCGCGCCCCCTACCTGGCGGCGGTGCGGCACACGGCGACCGGACCCTCCTCCTCGATCCCGTCCCGGATCAGGCGGCCCCGGTGGTGGCCGCGCTGCCCCGGTCGCTCCCCCGTGACCTGGAGGGCCGTGCGGCGGCTCATGCCCGCTGCGCCATGCCGAGCCCGTCGCGGGAGCGCCACATCAAGGTCGCGTAGACGGCCGACGCCACGGCGATGCCGACAGGCAGGGCGAGGTCCACACCGCCCAGGGCGCGGGCGAGCGGCCCGGTGTACAGGGTGTTCACGCAGAGGGCGGCCGCGGCTGTGCCCGCGGTGAGCGCCAGGGCACCTGCCCAGTTGACGCCTGCGGTGAACCAGTAGGGGCTGCCGGGCGTTTCGTCCGTCAGCGCGAGGCCGTCGTAGCGATTACGGCGCAGCAGGATGTCCGTGGCGTAGACGGCCGTGCTGGGTCCGAGCAGGACGACGGTCAGCTGAAGGACGTTGCCGACGGTGTCGAGGAAGTTGGACACGAGCAGCGCGTACAGGGTCAGGGCGACACCGAGAACTCCGTCGACGATCACGCTGAGGGAACGGCGGATGCGCACGCCGACGGCCTGGAGTGCGAGGCCGGAGCTGTAGGCGGTCATGGCGTTGATGGAGATCGTGCCGAGCACCAGGGCGAGCAGGAATACGGGGGTGAACCAGCTGGGCAGGATCGTCTCCAGCGCGGTCTGAGGGTCGGTCATGTCGACCGCGGTCGCGGCGAACGCGCCCAGTGAGGTGACGACGACGCCGGGCAGGAAGCCGCCGAGCGAGGTCCAGCCCACGATTGCCTTCGGGGAGGTCGTGCGGGGCAGGTAGCGGGAGAAGTCGGCGCTGTTGGTGTACGAGAGCGGGCCCGAGGCGATGAGGGTGATGCCGCCGGCGAGGGCCGCCCACAGGGCGCTGCCGGTCAGCGGCTGGGCGGGCTCGTAACCGAAGTCGGTGTGCCCGAGCACGCTGAAGGCCAGGACGGCGAACGCGGCGGTGAGGGCAACGGTGATCGGGAGGTAGAGCTTCATGATCGTGGCGTGCCCGTAGACGCTGATGGCCAGGGTGAGCGCGGCGATGACCATCACGACGGCGATCTTGACACCTGCGTTCGGCACGATGCCGGCCTTCTCGACCAGGGAGAAGGCTGCCAGCGCCGCGGCCGCCAGGTTGAGGGCGATGTAGCAGATGCAGATCACCCAGCCGGTGACCGCGATGTTCACACGGTTGCCGCGGACGCCGAACATGGCCCGCATGATCACCTCGCTCGGCGTGCCCGAGGCCGGGCCCGAGACGGCGAGGAGGCCGACGGGCACCCAGAACAGGTTGCCCACGATGATCACGGCGAGCGCCTGCCACAGGCTCAGGCCCATGAGTATCAGGGCTCCACCGACCACCAGGCTCAGGTAGTTGACGTTCGCCGCCGCCCAGACGACGAACAACTCCCGTGCACGGCCGCGGCGTTCCCGCTCGGGAATGTGATCGATGCCGTGGACCTCGATACGGCCCGCCCGGTCCGCGGGCGGCGGCGTGTCGTGCACGCCGCGCGTGTGGGGGTGCGGGTCGGGAATCGTGGACGCCATGGAGCCCTCCGGGTGCTGGTCATACCCACCTGCTTGCTTATTGGTCGCACACTCAATAACATCCGGGGTATGTCGTCAAGCGTCCAGCGCAAGCGAATTCGGAAATCACCCGCCGCCCGACGTGCGGAAATCGTCGACGCAGCCGCCACCATCGCCCTGACCGAGGGGCTGGAGTGCATCACCCTGCGACGCATCGGCGAGCAGCTCGATGTCCGTCCCGGGCTCATCAGCCACTACTTCCCCTCGGCGGAGGACCTCGTGGCCGAGGCGTTCGGCAGCGCCGCGAGCACCGAGCTCGACACCCTCCTGCCGGCCGAGGGGACCGGCGGAACCCCCACGCAGCACCTGGCGCGGTTCTTCGCACACGCGACGGGAGAGGCGTACGACGACATCAGCCGACTCTGGATCAACGCGCGGCACCTCAGCCGCTACCGGCCTGTCCTCCGGGACCGGGTCGGCGAGCAGGAGGCGGCGTGGCGCGGACGACTTGAGAGCCTCATCCGGGAGGGCGTCGAGCGGGAGGAATTCCACACGGACGACCCATATGTGACGACCATTCAGATTCTTGTGGTGATCGACGGCCTCGGCGCCCATGCCAACACCGACACCAGCGATCGCCCCGAGGCAGTGACGCGTATGGCCATCACCACGGCGGAACGCGAACTGGGCCTGCCGAGCGGCGTTCTCACCCGCCCCCTCGACGCACCCACCGACACAAACCAGGACCCGGCCTCCGCCGCCGGCACGGATCCGGCCGCCGAGTCGACCGCCACCCCCAACTGACCTTCCCCCACCAGTCCTTCAAGGAGCCGCCGTGCACACCCGTCTCGTCCTGCTCTCCGCCCGTCTGCTCGACCCGGTCACGGGCCGGCTCCTGCCGGAGACCGCCCTGGCCGTGTCCGGAGGGCAGATCTCCGCCCTCGGCGACGACCGCGGGATACGCGCACTCGCGGACTCCTCGACGACGGTGATCGACCTGAAGGGGGCCGTGGTCACCCCCGGCCTGGCCGACGGGCACCTCCATCCCGTCTCGGGCGCCGAGCTGACCCAGGGACTGGACCTGTCGGGCTGCACCGACCTGGACGATGTCCGCGAGACGCTGGCCCGCGAGGTCCGGACCCTCGCACCCGGAGCGTGGCTGCACGGATGGGGCCTCGACCCGAACGTCTTCGGGGGCCGGCCCGTCGAGGCCGCCGCCCTCTCCCCCGTACTCGACGGCGTACCGGCCCTTCTCCAGCTCTTCGATGCCCATTCCATGCTGGCCAGCCCGCGCGCACTCGAACTCGCAGGCATCGACGGGCCACGCTCCTTCGCCCAGGCCGCCGAGGTCGTCTGCGACGACGCCGGACGGCCCACCGGGCTGCTCCTGGAGGACGCCGCCTGCGAACTCGTCGAACGTGCGGCCCCGCAGCCCACGCACGCGGAGCGCCGCGCCGGGCTCGCCGCCGCGCTACGCAGCATGGCCGCCGCCGGACTCACCGGCGGTCACGCCATGGACGCAGGCGGCGAAAGCCTCGCGCTCTACACCGAACTCGACGCGGCCGGCGAGCTGCCGCTGCGGCTGCGGGTCGCGCCCTGGTGCCAGCCCGGCACCGACGCCGACGCGCTGCGCGCGATCATCGAGCAACAGGGCACCGGCGGCGCGCTCTGGCGGACCGAAGGCGTCAAGCTCTTCATGGACGGCACCATCGACAACGGCACCGCCTGGCTGGAGCGCCCCGACTGCCACGGCGAGTCCACGCACGCCTTCTGGCCCGACCCGGACGCCTACACCCATATCATCGGCGAGCTCCACCGGGCCGGGGTGCCCACGGCCACCCACGCCATCGGTGACGCGGCCGTACGGCATGCTCTCGACTCCGTCGAGAAGGCCCTGGCCACCGGGGACCGCGGAGTCCGGCACCGGATCGAGCACATAGAGACCGTTCCCGACGACACGCTGCGCCGCTTCGCCGAGCTCGGCGTCGTGGCGTCCATGCAGCCCACCCACTGCTGCGACTTCACCCGGGCCGACCACACCGACAACTGGTCGCGCCGCCTCGGTGAGAAGCGCGCCTCCCGCGCCTGGCGCTGTCGCGATCTGTGGGACTCCGGAGCCACCGTCGTCCTCGGCTCCGACTGGCCCATCGCCCCGTACCCGCCGCTGGCCGTCATGGCGGGCGCCCGCCACCGTCGGCCCAGCCGCGATCTCACCCAGCCCCCGCACGGCCCCGAACAGGCGCTCACCGCCCTGGAGGCCCTCCAGGGCATGACCCTGAACGCGGCTCTCACGGCAGGCGAGGAGCACAAGGCCGGCCGGATCGCCGTCGGCCACCGCGCGGACCTCACGGTCTTCGCCGACGACCCGCTCACCACCGCCGCCACCGACCTGCCCGACCTGCCCGTGCTGCTGACGGTCCTCGACGGGCACCCCACCCACCGCGACCCGAGCGTGTGACCCGTTCCGTCGGCAGCCACCGATCGGGCCTTCCCTCCGCGACGGGCCTCGTCGCCCATTCGGTCCCGTCAGGGGTGCCGCCGGGCCACGGACTGCGCACGCTGGACACGTCCCGGAAGCTTCGTCGGCACAGCCGACATCTGAGCCGAACCGGGCAGCGCTGACCGCACCGGGCCATTCGGCAGGCACCGGCGCTGATGTTCCCGCCTCTTCGGACGTTCAACCGGGCGGCCGGCGGCCTTCGCCCCCGACGGCCGCGGGTCCGCGGGTTCCCGGGGTGTCGGCGCTCCGGGGCGCACCCGCCCAAGGCGCTCGTACCGTGCGAGAAGGAGTTGGCCGACGATGGCTGGACACCTCACCCCGCCATCGGCCTCCTGCTGCTCCGGGAGTCCGGCAGTGACTCGGCGTCCACGGTCCGCAGGCTCAGGCCCATGAGCCGATGACTCGGGTACCGCCGAGAGAACACCCCTTCACCGCGCAGACGGAGGCATGAATGACCACCGCTCCGGACTCGGTCGGCACGATCACCGACCAGGAGGCAGCCGCTCTCGACGCCCACTGGCGCGCCGCCAACTACCTCTCGGCCGGGCAGATCTACCTCATGGCGAATCCGTTGCTCGCAGAGCCGCTGCGCACCGAGCAGATCAAGCCACGGCTGCTCGGCCACTGGGGCACCTCTCCCGGCCTCAACCTCGTCTACACGCACCTCAACCGGATCATCAAGGACCGCTCCCAGGATGTGCTGTGCGTCTGGGGCCCCGGGCACGGCGGCCCCGCGGTGCTGGCCAACTCCTGGCTGGAGGGCACCTACACGGAGACGTACCCGGACGTCACCCGGGACACGGAGGGGATGGGGCGGCTGTTCCGGCAGTTCTCCTTCCCCGGCGGCGTGCCCAGCCACGTCGCGCCGGAGACCCCCGGCTCCATCCATGAGGGCGGAGAACTCGGCTACTCGCTCTCCCATGCTTACGGGGCCGCACTGGACAACCCGGCCCTGCTGGTCGCCTGTGTGATCGGCGACGGCGAGGCGGAAACCGGCCCGCTGGCGGCCTCCTGGCACGGCAACAAATTCCTCGACCCCGTCCACGACGGCGCGGTGCTGCCCATCCTGCATCTGAACGGATACAAGATCGCCAACCCCACCGTGCTGGCCCGTATCCCCCAGGACGAACTCGAGCAGCTGATGCGCGGACTGGGGTACGAACCGCTCCACGTCAGCGGCGACGACCCCGCAGCCGTGCACCGTGCCATGGCCGCCGCGATGGACACCGCCGTGGACAAGATCCGCGCCATCCAGCACGCCGCCCGCCACGGCGGAGAGCGCCGTCGGGCACGCTGGCCGGTGATCGTGCTGCGCACGCCGAAGGGCTGGACCGGCCCCGGCGAGGTCGACGGGCTGCCGGTGGAGGGCACATGGCGGGCCCACCAGGTTCCGCTTCCCGCCGTTCGGGAGAACCCCGCTCACCTCGCGCAGCTGGAGGAATGGCTGCGTTCCTACCGGCCCGAGGACCTGTTCGACCCCACCGGGCGTCCCACCGAGCAGGTGTTGGCGTGCGTGCCCGAGGGCGAACGCCGCCTTGGAGCCACCCTGTACGCGAATGGTGGCCGACTGCTGCGCACCCTGCCCGTGCCGCCGCTGGAGGACCATGCGGTGCCCGTCGACAAGCCCGGGACGACCCAGCACGAGCCGACCCGCGTCCTGGGCGGGATGCTGGAGCGCATCATGTCGGATACCGCGCAGCGCCGGGACTTCCGTCTGTTCGGCCCCGACGAGACCGCGTCCAACCGACTCCAGGCGGTCTACGGAGCCAGCGGCAAAGCCTGGCAGGAGCAGATGCTGCCCACCGACGAACACCTGGCCCGGGACGGCCGGGTGATGGAGATTCTCTCCGAACACACCTGCCAGGGCTGGCTGGAGGGCTACCTCCTCACCGGCCGCCACGGTCTCTTCTCGTGCTACGAGGCGTTCGTCCACATCGTCGACTCCATGGTCAACCAGCACGTCAAGTGGCTGCACACCTCTCGTCAGCTTCCCTGGCGCGCGCCGATCGCCTCGTTGAACTACCTGCTCACCTCGCACGTGTGGCGCCAGGACCACAACGGCTTCTCACACCAGGACCCCGGATTCGTCGACCACATCCTCAACAAGAGCCCCGAAGTGGTGCGCGTCTATCTGCCCCCGGACGCGAACACCCTGCTGTCCATCGCCGACCACGTGCTGCACAGCCGGGACTACGTCAACGTCGTGGTCGCCGGCAAGCAACCGTGCTTCGACTGGCTCAGCATGGAACAGGCACGTGCCCACTGTGCACGCGGCGTCGGCATCTGGGAATGGGCCGGAACCGAGAACGGCGACCGTGAACCCGACGTCGTCCTGGCCTGCGCCGGTGATGTCCCCACCCAGGAAGTGCTGGCCGCGGCCGACCTCCTCCGGCGTCACCTGCCGGACCTGATGTTCCGGGTGGTCAACGTCGTGGATCTGACCCGGCTGATGCCCGCGACGGAACACCCGCACGGTATGCCCGACGTCGAGTTCAACGCGGTTTTCACCACGTCCAAGCCGGTGATCTTCGCCTACCACGGCTACCCGTGGCTGATCCACCGGCTCGCCTACCGCCGGGCCGCCCACCCGCACCTGCATGTGCGGGGCTACAAGGAGTCCGGCACCACCACGACGCCGTTCGACATGGTGGTGCGCAACGACCTGGACCGCTACCGGCTGGTCATGGACGTCATCGACCGGGTTCCCCACCTGGGCGCCCGGGCCGCCGCCACCCGGGAGGCCATGGTGGACGCCCGCAGTCGCCACCACGACTGGATCCGCGAACACGGCGACGACCTGCCCGAGGTCGCCCACTGGACCTGGTCGTCGTGACGCTCCGACCGGTCGCAGATTCTGACCGTGTTCACAGCTGAACCCGGCAGCGAAAGCCAGGAAGGAATCGAGTACCTCGCTCGCACCCTCGGTGATCGGCTCACCTGACTCGCGCAGTCAGGCATGAGAGCGGCGAGCTGCGTGGGCCGCAGGGGGAGGCGACCGGGTGTCACGGTTCGTGTGTTCCGATGATGTTCCGGTACACAGCGATCTTCCGGTCGATCGCGGCCAGGTGTTTCCGCGTCTGCTCCATGCGCGCGATCACCTCGCGGCGGTGCTGTTCGAGGATCTGCAGACGTTCGGCGTCGGTTCCCTGACGACGGGCCAGCGCCGCGTACCGCCGGATGTCCGCGATCGGCATGCCCGTGTCCCGCAGCATGACGAGCCCGGCCAGCCACGCCAGGTCGCCGGCACCGTAACGGCGGCGCCCGGACGGCGAGCGCGGCGCGGGGTGGAGTGTCAGGCCCTCGCGCTCGTAGTAGCGCAAGGTGTCGACGCTCAGACCACAGAGAGCTGCCGCCTCCCCGATGGGCAAGCCCTCGGGCGGCACCTCGACGGACACATCGGGCAATATCACCTCGTCCACCCCACCACTATGCAACCTGGAGTGCGCTCCAGGTCAAGCGCCGACGCAACCGGTGGCGCCGTCGGCCGCGCAGCATCACGGGCGGCACGGCTCCCGCTTGACCTGGAGCGCGCTCCAGGAGGCACGGTTGGCACGTGGCCGCGCCGCACCACCTGCTCCGGGCGAGAACCGGGAACCCAGGCCCCGTGACGATGCGTGCCACCGGAAACCCTGGCAAGCACGAGAAGTGAGACGAACCGTGAAGACGATAGATCTGGGCAGTAGCGGCCTGCGAGTACCGATGCAGGGCTTCGGCGCCATGGGCATGAGTGCGTTCTACGGGGCACGGGACGAGTCCGAGGCGGTGGCCACTCTCAACCGTGCGGTGGATCTCGGAGTGACGCTCATCGACACGGCCGAGGCGTACGGGCCGTTCGAGAACGAGAAGCTCATCGCCCGGGCTCTGGGCCACCGCCGCTCCGAGGTCACCATCGCGACAAAGTTCGCCATGGACTTCGACGCCGACGGCACACCGCTGGACGGGCGGGCCGAGCACGTCCGCCGAGCGGTGGAACGGTCGCTTCGTCATCTGGAGACGGACACCATCGACCTCTACCACCTCCACCGTGTCGATCCCGCCGTCCCGATCGAGGAGACCGTCGGCGCCATGGCCGAGCTGGTCACGGCGGGCAAGGTACGTCACCTCGGGCTCTCCGAGGCCGCCGCCGCAACGATCCGCCGCGCACACGCCGTCCACCCGATCACGGCCGTGCAGTCGGAGCTGTCCCTCTTCAGCCGGGATCTCCTGGAGAACGGGATCAAGGAGGTGCTGGACGAGCTGGGAATCGGCCTGGTCGCCTTCTCTCCCCTCGGCCGCGGCTTCCTGTCCGGAGCCATCCGCAGCGTCGACGACCTCGACCCCGACGACGCGCGCCGGGGTCTGCCCCGCTTCTCACCCGAGAGCATCGCCGCCAATCTCGCACTCGTGGACCGGGTCGCCGCGATTGCCGAGGCGCGCGGGGCGACTGCGGGGCAGATCGCCCTGGCCTGGGTTGCGGCGCAAGGCGCCGTCTCCATTCCCGGGACCAAGCGGCGGGCCTATCTGGAGGAGAACGTCGGAGCGGCCGACATCACCCTGACCACGGCGGAGCTGAGCGCCCTGGACGGCGCTGTGCCGACCGGGGCCGTCAGCGGCGCGCGGGACACCGTCGAGGGGCTCGCGCTCACGAACCACTGACAGGAGTGCCGGTGCGCGGCCGGGGCACGTGTGGCCGGCTCGACCACACAACCGCGCCGGGCATCGAGCACCGGAGTGATGCCGGAGCCAGTGGTCCTGGCGACGTCGAGCGCCGATATGACACCGGGCTCACCGCGCCCGCGAGTACGGGTCGAGACACAGCCGACGGACGCCACCCAAGTAACCCAAGGGCTCAGACCAGTTGGCACTGATCCGCCTGGCGTCCCGTCGGCATCCGCTCCTGCAGTGCGGTCACTGCGCCACGATGATCGCGTACACCAAGAAGAACGCGGCGCACAGCACGACGACGATCCCGATGGCGATCAGGGGCCCCTTGGTCCAGCCTCGGGTCACGTCACCTCGTGGTCCCGTCTCCGGCCCTGTGCTGCTCTCGGCAGGTGGAGTCTCCTCCGGCGGAACCGTCCGCTCGTGCTGGGCACGGCGGCCGTTGTGCGGATCAGGATTCGCATCACTCATTCGTTCAGAGTGCCCCCTACCGGACAGGCCGGCGCGCCGGGACACCCAATCGTGGACGGGCCTTGATCCGGTCGGGCCGGCGACGGTCCCGGTATCGCCGGCTCACGCCCACCGGCCGGCGAACCGGCACCGCCGTCACGGATTCAGGCATCCATCAGCGGGAGACCGGGCAGCACCTTCTCGATGGTGATGGGGAAGTCACGCACGCGCACGCCGGTGGCGTTGAACACCGCGTTCGCGACCGACGCACCGGCCCCGCAGATACCCAGCTCGCCGACGCCCTTCGCGCCCAGGACGTTGGCCTTGTCGTCGTACCCGTCAAGGATGACCGCGTCGACGTCGGGGATGTCGGCGTGGACCGGCACCAGGTATTGCGCGAAGTCCCGGTTGACGAAGGCGCCGGATCGCAGGTCGACCACGGCCTCTTCTTCGAGGGCCGCTCCGGTTCCCCAGATCATGCCGCCGATCAGCTGCGAACGAGCCGTCTTCGCGTTGAGCACGCGGCCCACCGAGAACACGCCGAGCATCCGCCGCAGACGGATCTCGGCGGTGTCCGCGTCGACCCCCACTTCAGCGAAATGGGCCCCGTAGGTGTTGATCGAGTAGTCCGTGTAGTTCGGGTCATCGCCCATGAAGCGGGTACCGCCCTCCGCCTCGACACCTTCCGGATGGTTGCGTGCGACGATGTCGCTCAGCGCCTCGGACGCGCCGCCGACAGCCACGTTGCCATCGGAGAACACGGCGTCCGCCGGGTCCAGGCCGTGCAGCGGGGAGCGCGTGTCGCCGCGCGCCGCGGCCAGGAGCTGCTCGCGCAGCGTCATACACGCACCATGCACCGCATTGCTCGAGTTGGTGGCGCCCCACGAGCCGCCGGAGCCCCAGCTGGTGGGAAACTCGGAACGCCCGAGCTCGATCCGCACCCGACCCGGCGGCAGTCCGAGCCCCTCGGCCGCGACCTGGGTCAGGACGGTGTACGTGCCCGTGCCGAGGTCGGTCATGTCCGTCTGGACGACGGCGGTGCCGTCAGCCTCCAACCGCACGCGCACCGCTGTCGGCCCCTGGAAGTGCCCGCGGATGGCGGCCGACATGCCGTAGCCGACCAGCCACCGCCCGTCGCGCACACTCGCCGGGGTGGCGGGGCGGTGCTCCCAGCCGAACCGGCGCGCCCCTTCGCGCAGACAGTCGACCAGGTGCCGGTCGCTGTACGGCACGTCTCGCTCGGGATCGACGGTGGGCTCGTTGAGGATCCGCAGCTCGACCGGGTCCATCCCGAGCGCATGGGCCAGCTCGTCCATCGCCGACTCGACCGCCAGCATGCCCGGTGCTTCGCCCGGCGCGCGTACGTCCGACCCGGGCGGCAGATCGAGCGGCGCCAGCCGGTGGCTGGTCAACCGGTGGGGCGCGGCGTAGAGGCTGCGGGTCGTGGCGGCGGTCTGCTCGGCGTACTCCACGTCGGGGTTGGTGTGCATGGTGACGTCATGGGCGATCGCGGTCAGCTGTCCGTCCTGCTCCGCGCCCAGTCGGACTCGCTGCCTGGATGTGGGACGGTTGCCGACGAGCTGGAAGATCTGCTGCCTGGTCATCGCGACCTTGACCGGTTGGCGCAACTCGCGAGCGGCGAGCGCGGCCAGGATCGTCTCGGAATGAATGCCCAGCTTGGAGCCGAATCCCCCGCCGACGAAGGGGGTGACGATGTGAACCCGCTCGGGGTCGATCCGAAGCGTGCCGGCGACCGAGGCCCGCGCCGCGTCGACGATCTGACAGCTGACGTATACGACCAGGTCCTCGTCGCGCGGTTCCACGAGACACGCGTGCGGTTCCATCGGCATCGAGAGCTCGTACGGCGTCGTGTACTGCTGGTCGACCTTGACCGCCGCGCTGTCGAACCCGGCATCGAAATCGCCGACCGCGGTGTCGGTGGGGAGACCGGCGTTGACCACCTTCGGGATGTACACCTCGTCTTCCTGCTCGGCGAAGTTGAAACGTCCCCGCCCGCCGGTGTATTCGACTTCGACCAGGTCGGCTGCCGCTCGGGCCTGCTCGAGGGTCATGGCGACGACGAGTGCCACCGGCTCGCCGTAATAGTGGATGTCGGGGCCTGTCAGCACCGGCTGGGCGCGCCAGTATTCGAACGGAATGGACTCATCACGGACACCCTGCTCGGGAGCGTTGTGATGGGTCATCACCATCTTTACGCCGGGTGCGGATTCGGCGCTCTCGGTGTCGATCCGGGTGATGCGGCCTTTGCCGATCGTCGCGCCGACGATGAACCCGTAGAGAGGTTGGCCGGCCCCCCAATTCTCGTAGGCGTATGTGGCCCGGCCGGCGACCTTCAACGGGCCGTCGACGCGGTTCAGAGCTTGCCCGATCATCTCGTCTCCTCAGCTCGCCCGGGCTGCTTGCGCCAGCGTGCGGCACAGCGTGCGCTTGGCCAGCTCGATCTTGAAGTCGTTGTGCCCCTGCCCCACGGCGTCGCGCATCGCGGCCTCGGCGGCGGCGCGATAGGTGACCATCGTGGCGGGACGGCCGGTCAACGCGGTCTCCGCCTCGATGGACCGCCAGGGCTTGTGCGCCACACCGCCGAAAGCCACCCGCGCCTCGCTGATGGCTCCCTGGTCGGTCGAGACCACGGCTGCCACGGAGACCAGTGCGAATTCGTACGACGCCCGGTCTCGCACCTTGCGGTAGATCTGCCGACCCGACGGGGGCGGGGGCAGGAGCACGCTCGTGATCATCTCGCGAGGACGCAGCACGGTCTCGATGTGCGGCGTATCCCCCGGCAGCCGGTAGAAGTCTGCGATGGCGACTCGGCGTACCGACCCGTCGGCGTCGAGCAGCTCGATCTCCGCCTCCAGCGCGGCCATCGCGACGGCCATGTCCGAGGGGTGGGTGGCGATGCAGGAGTCGCTGACGCCGAGGAGCGCGTGAATCCGGTTGAACCCGCCGATCGCCGAGCATCCGGAGCCGGGATCCCGCTTGTTGCAGCCTGCAGCCGTGTCGTAGAAGTAGGGGCAGCGAGTGCGCTGCAACAGATTTCCCCCGGTGGACGCCTTGTTGCGCAGCTGGCCCGAGGCGCCGGCCACCAGCGCCTCCGACAGCACCGGATAGCGGGTACGCACTCGGGCGTCGGCGGCCACATCGGAATTCGCGGCCTGGGCCCCGATGCGCAGTCCGCCGTCCGGGAGCTCCTCGATGTCCCGCAACGGAAGCCGACTGATGTCGACCAGATGGCTGGGCTTCTCGATGTCGAGCTTCATCAGGTCGAGCAGATTGGTGCCGCCGCTGATGAACTTCGCGCCGGTTCTGGACACCGCAGCGACGGCGGCCTGTGCGTCCGTCGCTCGCTCGTACGTGAAGGACCTCATTCCGGGCCTCCCTCCGCGATGCCGCGGATGGCCGCGACGATATTGGGATAGGCGGCGCACCGACAGATGTTGCCGCTCATCCGCTCGCGGATCTCCTCATCGGTCAACGCGATCCGCGGCGAGGCCACGTCAGCGGTGGCGTGGCTGGGCCAGCCCGCCTCCACCTCGGCGAGCATGCCGACGGCCGAACAGATCTGGCCGGGAGTGCAGTAGCCACACTGGAAGCCGTCACGCTCGACGAAGGCGCGTTGCATGGGGTGCAGGCCATCGGGATCGCCCAGGCCTTCGATCGTCACGATCTCGTCGTCCTCGTGCATCACGGCGAGCGTCAAACAGGAGTTGACGCGCCGGCCGTTGATCAGCACCGTGCAGGCGCCGCACTGCCCGTGATCGCACCCCTTCTTGGTCCCGCTCAGGCGCAGATGCTCGCGCAGCGCGTCGAGCAGCGAGGTCCGTGGATCCACCTCAAGCCGTCGCATCTGATCGTTGACGTTCAACTCGATCGCCGACAGTAGGGCCATCTCGCCCTGGCTCCGCCCCGCGGCGCCCGTATCCGAATCACTCACCACAGCCCGCCTTCCTCGCTGGGTGCGAGTGTCACCCTGGACATGCGTCGCCACTGTGGGGCGCGCTCCTCCTCAAGGTCTCGCAGAAACCGTCGCACCGCTCGTCGGAAGGCGGCCAACCGCGCCTGCAGGGTTCCCGGTGCCGCTACCCGCTCGGCCGCGCGCTCCTGCGCGGCAGCCCGGCGAGCATCCGCGCACGAATCCGGCGAACCGGCGCCGGGCGGCGAAGATGCTCTCGAATCAGCCGGGTGGCGGAGTGCCATGAAGACCGGCCAGGGTCGACGAGCCGGTCTTCGGGATCCGCGATCTGCTTCTCAGCGCAGCGGAGAGTCGATGGTGGCGGCGCGCCACGTCTCCTCGTCGGCGTCGAGCAGCGCGGCGATGACGGCGGGGTCCGGCAGGGGGCCGTGATCGGCGGCGACCCGGAGGGCCGAGGCCGCGGTCAGATGGCCCAGGCGCAGGGAGCGCTCCACGGGCAGCTGCCGCAGCAGGCCGCTGAGGAATCCGGCGGCGAAGGCGTCGCCGGCGCCGACCGGCTCGACCACGCGGACGGTCAGGGCGGGCACACTGTGGGCGTCCGGGCCGACGAAGGCCGTGGCCGCGCGGGCCCCGTCCTTGACGACGAGGATGCGGGGGCCGGGAAGGAGGTCACGGACCGCGCGGGGGTCCGTGAGCGCCTCTCCCCACAGGTCCTGGGCCTCGTCGAGGCCGACGAGCACGATGTCGGCCCGGTCCGCGAGGGGCCGCAGGACGTCGGCGGCGGACCGGCCGGTCCAGAGGGCGGGGCGGTGGTTGACGTCGAAGCTGACGCTGTAGGAGCGGTCGGGGCGCAGAGCCCGCTCGACGAGCGCGTGGCAGCCGGAGGACAGCGCGGGGGTGATTCCGCTGAGGTGGAGGAGTGCGGCGTCCGCCACGGCGGGGTCGTCGAGGAGTTCGGGGGTGAGGGCCGAGGCGGCGGATCCGCGGCGGTGGTAGTGGACGCGGGTGCCGTTCCCGCCGGGGTCCTTCAGGAGCAGTCCGGTGGGCCGGTCCGGGTCGGTGCGGACGCCACTGATGTCGACGCCGCCCGCGGCGACCCGCTCGCGGACACGCCGGCCGAAGGGATCGTCGCCGAGCGCGGACATCCATCGGGCGGGGATGCCGTGGTCGGCGAGGTACAGAGCGACGTTCGACTCGGCGCCCGCGATGTCGACCCGGAGAAGGTCCGCGGCATCGAGCGGGCCGAGAGGTTCGGGGGCGAGGGCGGCCATGGTCTCGCCGACGCAGACCACGGGGCCGGGGCGCAGCGGCCGGGGGGTGCTCATGGTGGGTCTCCTAGCGGGTGTCGGCGAAGACCGCGGTGGTGTCCGCGGTGCCTGCCGGGCGGTACGGCGCGGCGGGCGCCCCGGGTATGGCCACGCGCGAAGCGAAGACGGCGCCGTCGAGCGGACCCGGATCGGGCAGGCCGATACGGGCACTGGTGACAAGAAGGGTGCGGCCGTCGGGGCCGCCGAGGCAGAGTCCGGCAGGCTGGGCGGCGGCCAGTTCCACGATCCGGTCGAGGGTGCCGTCGGGGTGGTAGCGGTGGACCTGTCCGGTGCCCCAGACGGCGGTCCACAGCCCGCCGTCGACGTCGGCCGTCATGCCGTCGGGGCTGCCGGAACCGAGGGTGACGAAGGGGCGGGGCTCGCCCAGGTCGCCGGTGGCGGGGTCGACGGGGTAGCGCCGGATGATGCCGCGGGCGCTGTCGGCGAGATACATGACGGTGCCGTCGGCGGTGAAGGCCGGGCCGTTCGGGACCGTGATGTCCCGCAGCACGCGGGTGACGCGGCCGTCGCGGTCCACGCGGTAGAGCGAGCCCGCGTCCTCGGTCGCCTCGTAGGCCATGCTGCCGGCCCAGAAGCGGCCGTGCGGGTCGGCGACGCCGTCGTTCATCCGCATCGGCACCGGGGCATCGTCCTCGGGGCGTGCGATCCAGTCGACGCGTCCGGCGTCGTCGATACGGCAGATGCCGCTACCCGCCGCCGCGATCCAGTGGCCGGGGCGTCCTTCGACGGGGGCCACCGCACCCAGTGGAAAGGGCAGTTGCGCGATCAGTCCGAACGGTG
This sequence comes from Streptomyces sp. NBC_00154, assembly GCF_026342835.1. Taxonomy (GTDB): domain Bacteria; phylum Actinomycetota; class Actinomycetes; order Streptomycetales; family Streptomycetaceae; genus Streptomyces. The sequence goes on along the minus strand of NZ_JAPEMI010000002.1, from coordinate 352,326 downwards.
CGGCGGGGTCGTCGGGGGCGGACAGCAACCGCCCGGAGAGGATGTCGGTCAGGACCGCGCGGCCGTCCGTCCACCGGATGCCCTCGCCGAGTTCGAGTCGGTCGATCCCGTGGACCGTGGGCGTGGTCACGGGCGGGGCTCCGGACGGACGACGTCCAGGAACTCCCGTGCGCGCTCGCGAAGGCCGGCCAGGCTGCCTCCGCCGGCCGCGTCCGCGATCAGGGGCGAGCCGACGCCGACGGCCGTGGCCCCGCTCCGCAGATAGTCGGCGGCGGCCCGGGCGTCCACTCCCCCGACGGGCACGAAGGGCAGGTCGGGGAAGGGGCCGCGCAGGTCCCGCAGATATCCGGGGCCTCCGGCGCTTCCGGCGGGGAAGAGCTTGAGGGCGTCGGCCCCGAGGCGCAGCGCCTGGAGGACGTCGGTCGGTGTCATGACGCCCGCGAGCACGGGGAGCCCGAGCTCCCTGCCGGTGGCGATGCCGTCGCTGACCGCCGGGGTGACCAGGAACGCGGCTCCGGCCCGGTGGGCGGCCCGCGCGTCGTCGGCGGTGAGGACGGTGCCCGCGCCGAGGGTGGCGTCCGGGCCGAGCGCGGCGCGGGCCCGGGAGATGACGTCGAGGGCGTCGCGCCCGCTGAGGGACACCTCGACAAGTGTGACGCCCTCCTCCACGAGAGTGAGGACGGTCTTGAGTGCGGCATCCGGGTCGCTGCCGCGGACGATGGCTAGCAGCCGGTGCGCGCGCAGCGCGGTGAGCAGGTCCATCGGGCATCCCTTTCTGTTGCTGGGGTTCAGGAGCGGCGGTTCGCGGTGATCGTGAGCCGCCAGGTGACCTCGCCGGACGCGGGCACGACGGCCGTGTCGCCGTCGTGCACCGCCGTGCGGTCGAAGACGCGGCCGAGCAGGGGCTCCACGCCGACCGAGCGGTACGGCGCGCCTTGGGGAAAGCCACCGAGGTTGCGCCACAGGGCGATGGAAACCGGCTGGCCGGGGGCCTCGACGGACAGGTGGAGTGTGTCCTGGCCGTCGTGTACGGATACGTGCGGGGCGAGGACGACTGCGCCGACGGCGGTCCCGTCGTCCGGGCCGAGCCGGTCCAGCGGGATGCCGTTGACGCGCGGCCAGGTGCCGGTGACCCAGCGCGCGCCCTCGTCCGGATACAGCCGGGTCACGGCGGGGCCCTCGACGCCGATCCGGGCGGCCTGGGACAGGTCCAGCAGGGCGTGCGCGGCCCAGACGAAGCGGTAGCCCGGTTCGGCGGTGAGCGTGTAGTCGGCGATCGCCGCCCCCGCGTCCGTACCGAGACGGCGGGTCAGTCGGAACGCGGGGCACTCCACGACGTCGTGATGCCCGTCCCGCCGCCACGGCCGCGACCAGGCGTCCCCGTGGTCGGGGAGCCCGCGCACCGTGGGCAGGCACTCCTCCAGCCCTCCGGCGTCGGCGAACACGTCTCCGGGCACGACGCGGGAGCGGCGCGGCTCGTCGCGATGCCAGAGCCATTCGCGGCCGCCGGCCGTCAGCGAGGTCCAGCGTCCGCCGTGCCCGGGGTCGGTGGCGACGGACACCGGGAGCCGGATGCCGCTCACCATTCGGCGAAGGAGCCGTCGGCGTGTCGCCACACGGGGTTGCGCCAGTTGTGGCCCGCGCGGTCGGCCGCGCGGACGGCGTCCTCGTCGACGGTGATGCCGAGGCCGGGCAGTTCGGTGCGGTGCGCCTGGCCGTCGACGAAGCGGAAGGGCTCGGTGTCGACCACGTACGACAGCAGGTCGGCGTCCTTGTTGTAGTGGATGCCGCGGCTCTGCTCCTGGATCAGGAAGTTGGGCGTGGCGAAGGCGACCTGGAGGCTGGCGGCCAGCGCGATGGGCCCGAGCGGGCAGTGCGGTGCCAGGTGGGCCCCGAAGGTCTCGGCGAGCGAGGCGATCCGGGTGACTTCGGATATCCCGCCGGCGTGCGACAGGTCCGGCTGGGCCACGGCGATGCCCGCGGTCAGTGCCGGGAGGAATTCGGCGCGTCCGTAGAGCCGTTCACCGGTGGCGAGCGGGACGGACGACGCGGCGACCAGCCCCGCGAGCAGGTGCGCCTGATCGGGCAGCACGGGTTCCTCGACGAACAGCGGGTGCAGCGGCTCTATCTCGTGCAGGACACGGCGTGCGTTGGCGGCGCTGAACCGGCCGTGGAAGTCGACGGCGACGTCCCGGTGCGGGCCGAGTGCCTCGCGGGCCGCCGCCACCCGCTCGACGACGGCGGCCGTCTCGGCGGGGCTGGTGAGCGGCGGAGTGCGCCCGGCGGCGTTCATCTTGACGGCGGTGAAGCCTGCCTCGACCTGGGCGGTGATCTCGTCCTTGAGCCGAGCGGGTTCGTCGCCGCCCACCCAGGCGTACACCCGGACCGTGTCGCGGACAGGCCCGCCGAGCAGGGTGTGCACCGGCACGCCCAGGGTGCGGCCGGCGATGTCCCACAGGGCCTGGTCGAGGCCGGCCACGGCACTCGAGAGCACGGGCCCTCCCCGGTAGAAACCACCCTTGCTCAGCACCTGCCAGTGGTCCTGGATGCGCAGCGGATCCTGGCCGACGAGGTGTTCGGCCAGGACCTCGACGGCGGCTCGCACCACCTCGGCCCGGCCCTCGACCACCGGTTCGCCCCAGCCGACCACACCCTCGTCGGTCTCGATCCGGCAGAACAGCCAGCGGGGCGGGATGAGGAAGGTCTCGACACGCGCGATCTTCACTTTGCCTGGCCGTCCTTCGCTTCGGCGGAGCCGTCCGCACTCTCGGCCCCGTGCGGGCCGCTGACCTTGTCCAGGTCGCGCATCGCCTGGTCGAGCAGGGCGCGCATGGCGTGCTCGGCGGCGTCCGGATCCCGGTCCCGTACAGCATCGAGAACGGCCCGGTGGCTGGGCACGGGGTCCTCACTGTGCGGGGCGCTGTGCACGATCTGGTCGCGCTGGGCCAGGCCCGACTCGATGACCATCTCCATGCGTTCCAGCAGTTCGTTGTGGGTGGCCGCCAGCAGCGCCCGGTGGAAGGCGAGGTCGGACTCGACGGCGTGGCTCGCGCTGCCCTCCTCGCCCATGGCGGCCAGCGCCGCCTCCAGCGCTTCGAGGTCGGCGTCGGTACGGCGGGTCGCGGCCAGCCGGACGGCGGCCGGTTCGATGATGCCGCGAACCTCTCCGAGGTTGCGCAGCAGCGCGAGGTCGGCGCCGGTTCCGTTGCTCTCGGAGAACTGCCACCGCAGGACATCGGCGTCGAGCAGATTCCAGTTGGCGCGCGGCCGCACGAAGGTGCCGCGCTTCTGACGGGCGTCCACCATGCCCTTGGCCGCGAGGACCTTCAGCGATTCGCGCAGGGCCGTCAGGCTGACGTCCAGTTCGCTCTGCAGGGCCGCCATGTCGAGCGTCGCTCCCTCGGGGATCTCGCCGCTGAGCACCCGGCGGGCGAGGGTCTCCACGGTCTGGCCGTGCACTCCGCGGCGCGCGTATGGCGTCATGTGTTTGCCTTTCTTGCTGTTCGGTCGGGGGCTGGGGTGGCGGGCCGGCCGGGCCCGTCAGGCGGACGCTTTGACGACGCTCCAGCCGCCGTCCACGAGCAGGCTCGATCCGGTGATGTACGAAGCTTCGTCGGCGGCGAGGAAGGCCACGGCTGCGGCGACCTCCTCGGGGGTGCCGAAGCGGCGGGCCGCGGTCTCCTCGACGCTCAACTCACGCTCGTGCTGCGGCACCCTGTCCCACGCGGCGGTGAGGATGGGCCCCGGCAGCACGGCGTTGACCCGTACCTGCGGGCCGTATTCGACCGCGAGCTGTCCGCACAACGAGAGCAGTGCGCCTTTGCTCGCCGCGTACGCCGGGTGGCCGGGGATGCCGCGGTGGGCGTGCACGGAGGAGGTGAGCACCACGGCCCCCCGGTGGTCGCGCAGATCGGGCAGCGCCGCCTTGAAGCCGAGGAACGCCCCGGTGAGGTTGACGGACAGCTGCCGTTCCCAGGAGGCGAGCGTCATCTCGTGGGCGGGCAGCACCTGCACCGTAAAGGCGTTGCTGACCAGCACGTTGACGGGTCCGAAGGTGTGGGCGGCGTCCATCACCCGCTGCCAGTCCTCCTCCTGGGCGACATCGGCGGCGACGAAGACGGCCTTCGCGCCGTCCTTGCGGAGCCGCGCCGTCGTGTCCTCGCCGCGTTCGGCGTCGATGTCGGCGAGGACGACGGCCGCACCCTCGGCGGCGAGGCGCGCCGCGGTGGCCGCCCCGATGCCCGAGGCGGCGCCGGTGACTACGGCAACACGGCTGGTGAAGCGGGCCGCTGGGTTCATGGGGCGGTTCGTCTCCTGTCCGAGGGTGGTGGTGGGAGTGCAGATTCTGTCGCTGTCGTCACTGCCGGGCCAGGACGACCAGTTCCGCGTCGTGCCCGGCGGTCCAGGCGAACGGCAGTCCCGAGTGGAGCAGATGGGCGCCGCTGTAGCGGGTGCCGGAGTCCTGGTCCGTGTAGACCGCGTCCGGCGACAGGCCGCGCAACCGCAGCCGGGCGGCCCTGCCGGGCACCAGGGGTGCGCCGTCCAGGGGCCCGGTGCTCCAGGCCGTCACCACCAGGCGTCCGCCGCCGGGTTCCTCGTACTGGATGCCGCAGGTGGGGTCGGCCGGGCTGCCCAGCAGGTGCACCTCGCCGTGGTGCACGACGTCGCGGACCTTCTTGTAGCGGTCGATCCATCCGGTCGCCTCGGCACACTGCTCCGGGGTCCACTCGCGGATGTCGGCACCGATGCCCAGCACGCCGGCGATGGAGTTGACGAACCGGAAGGCGAGCGAGCGGGGCCGGGGGTCGAAGACACCGGCGGCGTCGGTGACCCAGGAGCTCATGGTGTGCGGGGCGTGGGCATGGAGGTAGCCGTACTGGATACGCAGCCGGTCCAGCGGTGCGGTGTTGTCGCTGGGCCACACGACGTCGGTGCGGGCGAGGGTGGCGTGCTCGACGCGTGCGCCGCCGCCCGCGCAGCCCTCCACGGTGACGTGGGGGTGGGCGGTACGCAGGTGGTCCAGGACCCGCAGGTAGCCGGCTACATGGGCGGCGTCCAGATCCAGGTGTTCCGAGTCGTCGCCCACGGGGCCGCCGGGGCGGCCACGCTCGGTGGGTGGCCGGTTCATGTCCCACTTCAGGTAGCTGATGGCGTGGTCGCCTAGGAGCCGGTCGAGGGTGGCGATGACGAAGTCCTGCACGTCCGTGCGGCCGAGGTCGAGCAGGAGTTGATTGCGTACGAGCGTGGCGGGGCGGCCGTCGAGACGGTAGACCCACTCGGGGTGCTCGGCGTACAGCTTGGATCGGGGGCTGATGCCCTCGGGTTCGACCCACAGCCCGAAGTCCATGCCGAGTGCGCGGACCTCGTCGACGAACCGGTCGAATCCGCCGGGGAACTCGGCCGGGTCCGGCTCCCAGTCGCCCAGGCCGCCGGTGTCGTCGTGGCGTCCGGTGAACCAGCCGTCATCGACGACGAACAGCTCGGCGCCGAGGTCCGCGGCAGCCTTGGCGAGTTCCAGCTGCCCTGCGGCGTCGACGTCGAAGCCGGTCGCCTCCCAGGAGTTGTAGAGCACCTGGCGGGGCCGGTTCATACGGTCGCCGGTCAGCAGCCGCTCGTAGCGGTGCCACACACGGGCCAGCCCGTCGAGGCCGTCCGCGCTGAAGGCGCAGGCCAGCCGGGGCGTGGTGAGGGTGGCGCCAGGAGCGAGGCGGACGGCGCCCTCGTGCGGCACCCGGCCGGCGCGGACCCGTACCGAGCCGCCGGGTTCGGCGTCGGCGCTGATCCGCCAGTTCCCGGACCACTCCAGGGCGATGCCGTAGGTGGGGGTGGTGCCCTCGGCCGGGGCGGCCGCGTCCTGGACCGCGAGCCAGGGGGCGTACGCGTGACCCGCCGAGCCCTGGGTGCTCTCCATCTCGAAGCGGCCGCGCTCCAGTTCCAGGTGCTTCAGCTGGAACTCCTGCGACCACTGGCCCGCCAGGTAGGTCAGCCTGGCACCGCCTTGGACGGGCACGTTGACGGCGGCGGAGTCGAAGCGCTCAAGGCGCAGCTCCCGCTCGCCGGTGCAGGTCAGCTCCGTCCAGCGCAGGATGACGTCGGTGCCCGGGACGGTCTCGTAGCACAGCGTCGTACGCAGACCGAGGGCCTCGTCGGCGAACTCCAGGCGCAGCGCGCGGTCCCCGTCCGCAGTGGCGCCGGTGAACCGCCACCAGCTGCCGCGGTCGCCGCCCGCTTGCCGGGCGATCAGGTCCGCGCCGGTGAACGGACGCATCCCGTACGGGATGTACTCGGCGGGCGCCGCGTCGGCGGGGGTGATGAAGTGGGTCCGCCGCGACCAGTCCATCGGCGACGGACCCTGTTCCGCACCGTGCGGCCCCCACGCGGCGAGTTCGGCCCAGCGGCCGTCCCCGCCGAGGGTGACGGCATAGGTGGTCGTGTCGGTACGCAGCAGCCACTGCTCGTGCCCGGTCACTTGACGGCCCCCAGGTTGAGTCCGGCCACGAAGTGGCGCTGGAAGCGGAGGAAGACGGCCACGGTCGGGGCGGCGGCGATCACCGATCCGGCGGCGATGACGTTCCACATCGACACGTACTGGCCCTGCAGCCCGATGAGGGACGCGGTGATGGGCATCTGGGTGTCCGTGCGGAGCACGGTGATGGCCCACAGCAGGTCGTTGAAGATCCAGGTGAACGACAGGGCGCTCAGCGCGGCGAGCGCCGGGCGGGCCAGCGGCAGGATGATCCGCCAGTAGATCTGCCAGGGGCTCGCGCCGTCGATGACCGCGGCCTGCTGGATCTCTCCGGGGATCGATCGCATGAAGCCGTGCAGGACGAAGACGTAGAAGCCGACGCCGAAGCCGACCTGCACCCCGATCAGCGCGTACAGCTGGTCGTAGATGCCGAGCACCTCGCTGAGTTTGGAGACGGGGATCAGCAGGATCTGCGGGGGCAGCAGGTTGCCGCCGAGCATCAGGAGCAGCAGGACGCGGCGCAGCGGCAGGTCATAGCGGCTGAGTGCGAACGCCGCCGTGGAGGCGAGGCCCAGCGAGAGGAGCACGGTGGGGACGGAGACCAGCATGCTGTTGATGAGGGCCTGCTGCTGGCCTCCGTCCACCCACGCCTGACTGAAGCCGTCGAAGGTGAAGGAGTGCGGCCAACTGCCCACCCCGTGCGCGGCGATGTCGTCGAAGGTGCGGGTGCTGGTGACCAGGACGAGGACGATCGGCAGCAGCCACAGAGCGGACAGCAGGCCCGCGGAGACGTGGAAGCCGGTGGTACGCCAGGCGCGGCCACGGACGACGGGCCGGCTGGCCGCCGGAGCCGGCACGGGGGACGGCCCCGGGTGGTCCTTGACGGGTGCGGGAACGTGGGTCGCGGTCATCAGTCGGCCTCCCGGAAGGCGCGCACGAGGTAGCTGGCGATGACACCGAAGGCCAGCAGGAAGATGACGACGGCGAGCGCGGAGCCGTAGCCCAGCCGCAGGGACTGGAACGCGGTGGAGTACATATAGGTGCTCAGCAGTTCGGAGGAGTGGTACGGGCCGCCACGGGTGAGCGCCCACACGACGTCGAACGAGCGCAGCGAGTCGATGACGATGACCGACAGGACGACCGCGTTGACGCTCTTGAGCTGCGGCAGCGTGATGTGCCGGAACTGCTGGAGGCGGTTCGCGCCGTCGACCTTGGCCGCCTCGTACAGTGCGGGGTCGATGCCCTTGAGCCCGGCAAGGTAGAGCACCATGACGTAACCGACCTGGCGCCACAGTGCGGGCACGATCACCGCGTAGAAGGCGGTGTCCTGGTCGGCGAGCCAGGCGTGCCGCCAGCTCCCGAGGCCGATGGCCGACAGCACATTGTTGATCAGGCCGTCCGGCTGGTACATGGCCTGCCACACCAGCGCGGTGGCGACCAGTGAGAAGACCACCGGCAGGAACAGCGCCGCCCGGTAGAACCCGACGCCGCGCCGCTCCTGCTGGAGCAGCAGCGCGGCACCGAGTCCGAGGGCGGCGGACAGCCCGCCGAAGAGCACCAGCCACAGCACCGTGTTCAAGGCGGCCGTGCGGAAGACCGAATCGTGCACCATCTCGCTGAAGTTGCCGAGTCCGACGAAGGTCGGCGCCGAAAGGCCGTCCCACGAGGTGAGCGAGAGGTAGAAGCCCTGCATGGCGGGCCAGAAGACCCAGAAGGCCTCGGCGAGCAGCGGCAGGAGGACGAAGGCCAGGACCACCGGGGGCACCCGCGTGGCCCTGGACCTTCGTGCGGAGCCGATCAGCGCCATGTTCACTGACTCCAGATCTTCTGGGCGCTGCGCTGCCAGGTGGTGAGGATGGAGCCGACCTGCTTGGGCTTGGCCAGGTAGTGGACCAGTGCCGTGTCGGCGGTCGGCTGGAGGGCGTCGCTGGAGTCGCGGTTGAAGAACTGGGTGAGGTCGGCGGCGCTCTCGATGAGCTTGCGGCCCTTGAGGACCAGGGGTGTGCCGCTGTCCTTGGCGTCGGGGTGGGTCGGCAGCGTGGTGCCCGAGGAGCTCTTGAGGTAGAGCTCCTGCGCCTCGGCGGTGGCCAGGTAGCGCATCAATTCCTTGGTGCCGTCGGTGCGCTTGGTGCGCGCGCTGGCGAAGTAGCCGTCGGTGGGGGCCTCCTCGGCCACCGGGATCTTCGGGTCGATGATGGGGAACTGGAAGAAGTCCAGGTCGCCGAGGGCGTCCTTGGGCGCGGCGTCGGCGAAGAAGGTGCCGATCAGCATCATGCCCGTACGGCCCTGGAGCAGCGCGGTGGTGGCGTCCTGGAAGGGGATCGCCGTGCCGTTGGGGTCGAAGAAGGGGCGCGCCTCGTCCCAGCGGTCGAAGACCTTGCGGACCTCGGGGTCGTCGAAGCGGTGCTTGCCCGCGAGGAGTTCGCGGTGGTACGTCGCGCCGTTGACGCGGATGTTGAGGTAGTCGAACCATGCGGAGGCCACCCACGGGGTGTCACCGCCGGCGCCGAGGCCGATCGGGGCGACGCCCTTGCTCTTGAGCTTGTCGCACAGGTCGAGGAACTCGTCCCAGCTCTTGGGCTCCTGCACGCCCCACTTGGCGAAGTTGGACTTCCGGTAGAACATGCCCCACCAGTAGTAGCTGGTGGGCACGAAAACCTTCTTGCCGCTGGAGGCGGAGGTGCACAGCTTCTTCAGCGCGTCGGAGTATCCGGCGAGCTCCGGCTTCTCCCAGATGTCGCTGATGTCGAGGAGGAGGTCCTTCTTCGCGTAGGACTCGGCGACCGACCCCGGGTACCAGGTGTAGACGTCCGGCGGGGTGGCCGAGGTGAGGTAGGTCGGCAGCTGCGTGCGGAAGGTCTCCGAGGCGACGGTGTTGAGCTGTGCCTTCGCGTCCCCGCGCTTGTCGAATGCGGCGACGATCGCCTTCATGGCCGTCTTGGCCTGCGGGGAGGAGAGGTTGGACTGCAGGGTCACCGGGCCGCCGGACTTTCCTCCGGTGGCGGACGGGCTCTGGGTGACGCAGCTGCTGAGCAGCGCGCCGGCGCCGACGGCGCCTGATCCTACGAGGAATCTGCGGCGGTTGGCGTTGAAGGCGGTCATCTGTGCACTCCCTATGTGCCCACGGAACGGAGTTGAGGCCCCCTGACGGCCCGGCTCTTGGTGCGGCAGACACAGCCTGTCGCAGAGGTCGGAGCGCCGTCAAGATTAATTACTAATTTATTCTTCAGAGGGTGTGCCCCTGGGCCTTGTACGGCCCGGAGGCACACCCACACCAGGTGAAGCAGGGAAAGCGGAGCTCAGAGCTCGCTCTGGTGGACGCGGCCGTCCACCCCGCGGAATGCGGCCAGTACGCCGCCGTCCGGCCCGGCGACGGCACCGAGCGCGCCGTCGAAGACACCGCTCACGAAGCCGTTGTGCGGGGTCCAGCCGGCCCAGCCGTCCGCCGCGGTCCAACTGCGCTGCCAGAGCGTGTAGTCACCGGCCCGCGCGTACAGATGCACCGTGCCGCCGGAGGCGACCAGTGTCGGACTGCCGCTGGTCGTGCCGCCCAGCGCGGTCCACGACGACCAGGTCCCGGAGGTGTCCCTGGTCCGCCACCACACCGCGTCGTCAGCGGTGCGTACGGCCACATGGAGCCGCCCGGCGTCGTCGATGACGGCCGACGGCCGCCCGGAGAACGGCCGGCCCTGCGGCGCCCCAAGCGACGTCCAGCCGGAAGCGGGGCCGCGCGACCACACGCTGCCGTCCGCGCCGCGCGCGAACAGCGTCCAGTCGTCCGGGGCGGCGAAGGCCGCCGTCGGCGCGTCCGTCAGGGTCCCGCCCAGGCTCTCCCAGCGCCCCCAGCGTCCGTCGGCGTACACCCGCCGGTAGGCGGTGTCGTCCGCACCTCGGACGAAGACGTCGATCCGGCCGCCGGACGAGGCATAGGCGGCAGGCTGGCCGAGGATGCGGCCGCGCGTCGGCCCGCCCAGATCGGTGGTCGCGGCCCTCGACCAGTCGCCACCGGGCGCGGTCTGCGCGCGCAGGGCACCGTCCGTACCGCGTGTGAACACCGTCAGCCGATCGCCGTCGCGCACCAGCGCCGGGCTCGCCGAGGACCGTCCGGGCAGCTGCGCCCCGGGGGCGTCGTCCGTGCCCGTCAGCTTGAGGAAGGCGGTGCCGTGCGCCGGGACCCGCACTGTGTACGAGCCGGTGTGCGTGCCCCGCGCCGTACGGGCCCGCAGGTCGCGCACCGCGACCGGGCCGCTCAGCCCGGCGTCGGAGAACCGCACGGTACGGTCCTGCGCCTGGTCGGAGCGGTTGAGCACGACGACCGCGCGCTTGCCCGCGCCCTTCAGCACCTTGTTGTACACGTCGCCGACCGAGTCGGTCGCCACGCGCACGCCCTGAATGCCGAGCGGATCCTGGTCCACGGCGATGATCTCGGGGTTGCGCAGGGTGTCGATCATGGACTGCGGCAGGGTGCGCGGGTCGCTGCCCAGCACCAGCGGCGAGGCCATCTCGGCCCACATCACGAACTGCGTGGTGGACTCCTCCTCCGACAGCTCGTATCCGCCCTCGGCTAGCTTGCGCATGGGGATGAGGTAGTCGGGGTCGTTGTAGTGACCCGGCCCCTGGGCCTCGGGGTGCCAGGCGTTGGCATCCATGTTGCGCAGGATGTTGGGCCACTCCCCCGCCGTCGGGGTGCCCCAGGCGATGTCGGTGCCGGTGCGCCAGGAATCGGCGGTCGTCGGCCCGTAGACGAAGGCGTTGTGCGCGTCCTGCTCGGGGGTGTGCGGCAGACCCCAGTCGTCGGTGAGCGGGTTGCACAGGTTGAGCAGCATCCGCCGCCCGGACTTGGCGACGGCGTCGCTGAACTCCTTGAACGCCGGTCCGGGATCGAGCTTTTCGCCGATCCCGCACAGGAAGTCCACCTTGATCGCGTCGACCTTCCACCCGGCGAACTGGCGGGCGTCCTGCTCGTAGTGCCCACGGCTGCCCAGCCCACAGCTCTTGCCGCCGTCGTAGGTGCCGGCGTCGGTGTAGATACCGGCTTTCAGGCCCTTCCGGTGAAGGTAGGCCACCAACGCCGGAATCCCCGAGGGGAAACGGGTGGGGTTGGCCACGAGCCGCCCGGTCGCCGCGTCGCGCGGCTCGTCCGCCTGCCAGCCGCCGTCCAGCCAGACGATGTTGTAGCCGCTGTCGCGCAGCCCGCTGCCGACCAGATGGTCGGCGACCTTTCTGACCTGGTCCTCCGTCGGAGCGCCGAGCCCGTAGTACGTGTTCCATCCCATGTACGGCGTGGGGGCGAGGCCACTGTCGTAATACTGCGGCGCGCCTTGGTCGTCCGCGGCGTGCGCCGCGGGAACTGCCGTCCCGACCAGCACCACGGCGCCGAGCACGACCGCGGTACGCCGCACTCGCGCCATCCCTGCACGATGCGAAGTCACTCAAATCTCCCGAGAGTTGGGTTCCACGGGGTAACCCCGCCCGCCGATTGCGGCGGGCGGCGGTGCCACGGCGGAAACTGTGGTCGGGCCCCCGAAACCTGTCAATATTAATTGCTAATTAACTTAAAAACGGATTCTCGGAGAAAGTTCCGCCCACCGGCCACGCACTGTGGGCCGACCTGACGACCCGTACTCGGCGCGCCCCCGCCAAGACCTGGACACGCTCGTCAACATGTCCCGGACAGCCGTCTCGCAGATGCGGCTGACCAGCACGAACGAATGAAGAACCCGCGGCCCCGGCTCGGGCTCACCTCGGTCGCCCTGGGCGACCGCCCGGTTGCCGTTCGACGACCGGCCGCACCTCTTCGTCGGCCGCCGGGGACGGCCGCAGCGATCGCCGAGGTCCTGGCGAATCCCATGCCCCACATCGCCCGCGCCGCCGAGCCGAACCGGCAGGTCTCCCGGGATCCACGAACCGGACATCGCGCCGACTCTTGACAGAACCTTCACCGGATTACAGCCTATGGCAACGTTGTCAGGCGGGCTCGTACAGGCCGCCTGCTCTTGAGGGATTCACCTGAAACGGATCACGTCACTCATGCCTGACCAGTCATCTCGCCCTACCCGCAGAGCAGTTGTCGCGACCGGCTCCACACTGCTCGCAAGCCTCGGGCTCGGGGTCGCGCTCCCCGGGACGAGCCATGCGGCCGGGTCCGCAACCTCCACCGGCAGCGCAACCCGCTCCCGGGGCGAACTCGCCGCGTACCGCCCGGTCGAGGTTTCGTCGGTCGACTACGCCCCCACACCGGCCGAGTTCGTGGTGGACAGGCTCAACTCCACCGGCGTGAAAGGCAGCGGGTGGCGCGCCGCCGGCGGCGACCCGCAGTGGATCTCCATCGACCTCCAGTCCGAGTGCGAGGTCGACTCGCTGCGGCTGACGTTCGAAGCCACCAAGGACGACCCCGCCTTCACGCCGTCGACCAGCGGCAATCCGCGTGACAGCACGACCGGCCAGGAGATCCTGTCCAGTTGCGCGGTGGAGTTCACCATCGAGACGTCCCGGGACCGCCATGCGTGGACCACGGTGTACCGCACCACCTCCGGCGCCGGCGGGGTGATGGAGATCGAGCTGGACAGTCCCTCCACAGCACGCTGGGTGCGGATGACCGTGACGAAGCGGTCGAACTCCAACCCGCTGGGTCTCAACGGCTTCGAGGTGTACGGCACGGCCAAGGGCCACAGGTCCGCCGCCACGGGGTGGACCGACTGGGGCACGCACAACCACGAGGCACCGGCGCTGAAGGTCGCCGACGACGGTACGGTCCCGCTGGAGTCGGGCTGGACCCTGACGATGGACGACTGGGCCGGCGCCGAGGGCGCCGAACTGTCCCTGCCTTCGGTGGACACCAGCCGCTGGCTGCCCGCGACGGTGCCGGGTACGGTTCTCGGCTCCCTGGTGGACCAGGGCCACCTGCCCGACCCGGTCTCGGGGATGAACAACCTCCACATCCCGGAGGCCCTGTCGCGCCACGCGTGGTGGTACCGACGCGGCTTCCGCCTGCCGCGCGGCCTGCGCACCGGCTCGGGGCGCCATGTCTGGCTGGAGTTCGACGGCGTCAACCACAAGGCAGACATCTGGCTCAACGGGCAGCAGGTGGGAGGGCTGACGTACCCCTTCGCCCGCTCCGCCCACGACGTGACGCGCCTGCTGGCGTCCGGCGGCGAGCAGGCGCTGGCCGTACGGATCACCCCGATGCCCTTCCCCGGCAGCCCCGGGGACAAGAGCGAGGCGGGCCTGGCATTCGTCGACGCCGGCGCCACCATGATGAACCGCAACTCGCCCACGTACCTGGCCGCCTCCGGCTGGGACTGGATGCCGGCCGTACGCGACCGCGTCTCCGGCATCTGGAACCACGTGCGGCTGCGCTCGACGGGCCACGCGGTCATCGGCGACCCGCGTGTCGACACCACGCTCCCCCACCTGCCCGACACCGGCACTGCCGAAGTGACGATCGTGGTGCCGGTGCGCAACGCCGATTCCGCCGAGCGGCGCGTGACGGTCACCGCGTCCTTCGACGACGTGCGGGTCTCGCGGACCGTCACCGTGCCGGGTGGTGAGAGCACCGACGTGGTCTTCGCGCCCACCGACCACGCGCAGCTGCGGGTACGCAATCCCGAGCTGTGGTGGCCCAACGGCTACGGCGAGCCCGCCCTGCACGACCTCACGCTCGTCGCATCGGTCGACGGCGAGGAGAGTGACCGGCGCACCACACGATTCGGCATCCGCCAGTTCGGTTACGAGTACGCGGTGCCGCTGCCCTTCGACGGTGGGACCAACGCGTACACGCAGTCGGTGGAGCTGGGCCCCAGAAAGGCTCGGTACGTGCGGATCAGGTGCCTGACACGCACCACGGACTGGGGTTCGTCGCTGTGGGGCCTCTCGGTGATCGACAGCGCGGCGCCCGGCACCGACCTGGCCCTGCACAGGACCGCCACGGCCTCGACCGTGGACGAGCCGGGCCACGAAGCCGCCAACGTCACCGACGGGGACGCGAAGACGCGATGGTCGTCGTCGTTCGAGGACGACCAGTGGATCCAGGTGGACCTCGGCGAGTCGGTCTCCTTCGACCGGGTGGAGCTCGTCTGGGAACAGGCGTACGCCAAGACGTACGTGGTGCAGGTCTCCGCCGACGGCGACATCTGGACAGATGCGGAGTCCGTCGACAACTCGGCGGTGCCGCTGCCGTTCCAGAACGCCAACGCAAGCCTGCAGAGTGTGGAAATCGGCCACCGTACGGCACGGTATGTGCGGCTCGATTGCGGTGAGCGGGCGACGAGTTGGGGAACGTCGCTGTGGAGCCTGTCGGTGATCGACAGCGGGACGCCCGGTACCGACCTCGCCCTGCACAGGACCGCCGCCGCCTCGACGGAAGACGGCTCGAACACGGCGCAGAACGCGACCGACGGCAAGCCCGGCACTCGCTGGTCCTCGGCGTACGAGGACAACCAGTGGATCCAGGTGGACCTCGGCGAGTCCGTCTCCTTCGACCGCGTCGTCGTCGTGTGGGAGTCGGCCTACCCCAAGACGTATGTCGTCCAGATCTCCGACGACGGGGACAACTGGACGGACGTGAAGTCCGTCGACAACACCCCGGAACCGCTGAAGATCAGCGTCAATGGTGTGCGGGTCTTCTGCCGGGGCGGCAACTGGGGCTGGGACGAACTGCTGCGCCGGATGCCGGCCGAGCGGATGGACACGGCGGTGCGGATGCACCGGGACATGAACTTCACCATGATCCGCAACTGGCTCGGCAGCAGCAACAGGGAGGAGTTCTTCGCGAGTTGTGACGCGTACGGCATGCTCGTGTGGAACGACTTCCCGAACGCGTGGGCCATGGACCCACCGGACCACGACGCCTTCAACAGCCTGGCACGGGACACCGTACGGCGCTACCGCATCCATCCCAGCGTCGTCGTCTGGTGCGGTGCCAACGAGGGCAACCCGCCCGCGGCGATCGACACCGGTATGCGCGAGGCAGTCCGGTCGGAGGCACCCGGTGTCTTCTACCAGAACAACTCGGCCGGCGGCATCATCTCCGGCGGCGGCCCCTACGGCTGGGTGGAGCCGGAACGCTACTTCTCCCGGTCCACCTACGGCGGCGGCCACTTCGGCTTCCACACCGAGATCGGCATGCCCGTGGTGTCCACTGCGGCGAGCATGCGCAGCCTCGTCGGCGACGAGCCCGAGTGGCCGATCGGTGACGCGTGGTACTACCACGACTGGAGCACCAGGGGGAACCAGGCTCCGCAGAACTACCGTGCCGCAATCGAGGCCCGGCTCGACACGGCCGACAGCCTGGACGACTTCGCCCGAAAGGCACAGTTCGTCAACTACGAGAACACCCGGGCGATGTTCGAGGCCTGGAACGCCAATCTGTGGAAGGACGCCAGCGGCCTGATGCTCTGGATGTCCCACCCGGCCTGGCACAGCACCGTATGGCAGACCTACGACTACGACTTCGATGTCAACGGCACCTACTACGGGGCGCGCAAGGCCTGCGAGGCCGTCCATGTGCAGGCGGACCCGCAGAAGTGGGAGGTCGTCGCGGTCAACCACACCGCGCGCGGCCTGAAGGCCGTGACCGTCACGGCCCGGCTCTTCGACCTGAACGGGCGCCGGCTCGGGTCCACCCACCGTACGAAGGTGGATGTCGCCGCGTCGGGCACGACACCGGCGTTCACGGCCGACTTCGGGAAGGATCTGCCCGGCCTGCACCTACTGCGGCTGACCCTGGAGGACAGCCGTGGCAGAACCCTTTCGGAGAACACGTACTGGCGCTACCGCGAGACGGCCGACATGAAGGCGCTCAACAAGGCCAGGACAGTCAAGGTCACCGCCGACCTCGGCCACGTCTCCCGGTCGGGGACGCGCCGCACGATGCCCGCGACCATACGCAACCGGGGCTCCGCGGTCGCGTCGATGGTGCGGCTGGCATTGCTGGACGCCGATGACGGCGGGCGCGTGCTGCCGACGCTCTACAGCGACAACTACGTGTGGCTGCTGCCCGGGGAGTCGCGCACGGTGACCCTCTCCTGGCCCGCGGAGGCTCTGCGGTCGGGGCGGCCCGCGCTGCTGACCGAGGGATACAACAGCGCGCGAACGGTGACACACGCGTAGCGTCCGCTTCGGGGCCGGCCACTTCCGCGGCCGGCCCCGGTGCAGGGCATCCGTCCGGCCGGCAGGTCAGGAGGCGGGTTCTGCGGCTGCCCGTGCCGCACCCGCCCCCATCCCCGCCCACCCGTCAGGCGTTGGGGTCGAACGAGATGTTGGCCGGCTTGGCCTTTTCGAGGTGGTAGTTGAAATTGCCGTCCTTGAGGCCGAAGACGGCGCTACCGAAGTCGGCCTGGCTCAGCTTGTCCCGCAGGCCCGCGGGGTAGCCGTTCCAGCCGACCAGGCGGGGGAACTGCCACGCGTGGTAGTGATTCTCCGGCGGCTCGTCACCTGAACTCGCGGGGCGGAAGCAGTGCGTGCTCACGCCGTCCTTGTGGTAGACGATCTTGGGATGCGTCCCGTCCCACTGGATCTGGTCACGCCCGTAGACGTTGAAGTTGCCGTGTGCGGAGGTGGATACGTAGCGGACCTCGTTGTTCTGCACCCACACCACGACGTGCTCCCAGTCGTGCCTGTGCCCGCCGAGCCCGCTGCCGGCCACGGCCTGGTCCTTCTCGAAATAGAGCCCGTACATGATGGCGCACCAGCCGTTGTTGCACTTGTAGCGGGCGTATCCGTTGGTGTTGTCGAGGTCCCAGGAGTCACGGCACTGACCGTTGACGGCCCCGGTGGTGTTGAGGCCGGGGGCTATGGACCCGTCGGGGCCGATGGCGGGAGTGGGGTAGCAGCCGTCCGTGTCGTAGTCGTACGCGGGTTGGAACGTCTGCTCCAGTCCGTCCGCGTTCGCGGGCAGGGCGGTGGGCGGGGCAGCGAGAGCGCTGCCGGGTACAGCGATGACCAGCGCGATGGCGCTGCCGACGACGAGCGAGACCTTGCGGGTCCGTGCTCTGTATTTCACTGCGTCCTCCTGGTCGACGCGTGGCGGGGGCACGCGACTGTGATTGGCATGCCCATCACAACCAGGTTGAATCGCGCGGCAACCGGGCCGAACGCCGCCAGGTGACGTAGCGATGAAAGGCCGGCCAATACACAGGGAGTGAGCCGGTCAAGAGGCGCCTGGCCGGCACGGTGCCCGGACAGGCAGGGGCGGTCTCGCCGACCACCAGCACAGCGTCGGCGTCACGTCTGTGTGATCGATAGGGTGACGGCCATGCGGATGAAGATCATTGTGGCTGTCGGTGTGGCGGGCTTGCTGGCCACGGGATGCACGGATGGAAGTTCCGGCTCGGACAAGGATGCAAAGTCGGCGCCGGCCCCTACCGTGCTGCCGCAGAAGCTGACCAAGCCGAACACGGAGCCGGAGACGGAGCCGCAGCCCTCCCCGGCCGACGACGCCCCGTTCGACGAGAATCTGGCGTACGAACTGCGCCTCAAAACCCTCAAAATGGCCCAGGCCACAGGCAGGACCACCGCCGAGTGCCCCAAGGGCCTGGAATCGAAGAGCGGTACGCGGGCGAGCTGCACAACCACCTACGAGGGGCTGAAGGTGGTGTGGGATGTGACCATCGGCAAGAAGACCGGCTGGTCGGACAACGTCGTGGAATTCGACGCGGTCCCGGACAAGGGCATCCTCACCAGCGACGGCGTCGCACGCCTGCTGTACGGCAACTACCGCGACAGCATCGACCACGCGCGCTGCAATGACATCCCCAAGGCCGTACTGGTGCCTCTGAACGTGAAGACCAAGTACTCCTGCGAGGTCGTCTTCAAGGGCAGGCCCCCGGGCGGCCCGGCCGTACCGGTGCACGCCACGGACGCCGGACCGCGGGTCCACTGACCACGACACGCCGCTTTCATTGACGCCCTCCCGGAGAGCGGCCCTTCACTCGCTGATGCCCGACACTGCGAGCACCTTGTCGATCCGTACCCGGACGAGCAACTGGCCGGGGACGCCGTTGCGGGCGCCGTACTCCTCGGCGCGGTCGGCGCCTACATAACGGGCCGCGATCCGGGTGGCCCACTCCCGGAGCTGCGGGAGGGCGTCGCTGAGCTCCGCGCGACCTTGCAGTACCGCGTACCCGAACGGCGGCCGCTCATCGTCCACGCACAGCGCAACCCGGCCGTCCCGGGCGAGGTTGCGACCCTTGACCGTGTCCTGACCGGTGTTGAACACCAGCTCATCGCCGTCGAGCAGGAACCAGACGGGGGCGATGTGCGGGCTGCCGTCCGCGCGGACGGTGGAGAGCTTGCCGGTCCGGGTGCCGGACATGACGAATGCGCGCCACTCGGCGTCGCTCATCTTCTGTGCCATGGCCGCATGCTGCCTGATGGAAGGCCGGCTGCCGGGAGCTGACGCGCGGACTGGCCCTTTCCCTCCATGCGGCCCAGCCACTGATCCACTTTCGATACACGCTCCGGAGATCACCGACCATCGCGACGACGCGCAAAGTCACCGGCACCGCGCGCATGGCCGCCCGAAGGCGTCCACCATCCGGCCAGCAGCATGGTCCGCGGCCCCACCCGCCGCCCGGCGGGCACTGGGCAGGCCGGGGACGACCGGAGCCGATGCTGTCTGCGCGGTGCCGGCTCCCCTTCCGGCCACCACCTCGCCCACCGGGCGTCGGCCGCACGACGCCGGGACGTCGCGCACGCCGGGGACGCTGTCGGCGAGCCCGCTCTCGACGGGTGCACGACGAGCAGGGACGACCGAGACCGATGGCCCTACCCCGCATGCCGTTCCTGGGCCGGATCGCCTGCCTGGTCCCGATCACTGTCATCGGCGTCTGGGTGGTGCTGAACTGGCCGGTCATCGCCTCCGGCGGTCGTGGACTCCTCACCGCCAACCGCTACTGGCTGCTGGCCGCGCTGGCAGTCACCGGGCTGGGCTGGGTCGCGGTGTCCTTCGCGCGCCAGGGCGCGGTGCTCGAACCGCTCCCCGCCGGACGGCTGTTCGCCACCCAGTTCGCCTCAGGTGCCGCCAACCACCTCCTGCCGGCCGGATTGGGTGCGGGCGCGGTCAATCTGCGCTTCCTCAGGGGCTGCGGGATCCCGCTGACCCGGTCCTCTGCCGCACTCGCGTTGTATCTGCTGGCGGAGGCAGCGGGCCGGGTTGTGCTCCTGCTGACGCTTCTGACCGCCTATCCCGACGCGCTCCGGCTGGACGGCCTCGTCCCGAGAGCGGTCGCCCTCCCGCTCGTGTGGGCGGCGGTCGGGCTGGTCTGCACGGCAGTGCTCGCGCTTGTCGCCATACGCCCGCTCCGCAGGGTCATCGGTACCTTTCTGGGCACCGCTCTGACCGACGCGCGTGCACTGCATTCCAGGCCGGCCCGGGCGCTGGCCCTGTGGGGCGGCTCATTGGCCTTCCCCGTCCTGCAGGCCGCCGGACTGGTCGCGGTCGCGTTGGCCGTCGGCGTTCCGGTACCCGTGGTCCATGTCGCGATCGCGTATCTCGCCGCCAGCATCGCGGCCGCCGCCGTCCCGACGCCCGGTGGCATCGGCTCCGTCGACGCGGCGCTGGTCGTCGCTCTCGTCGCCGCCGGGGCTTCGGTCACCGCCGCCGGTTCCGTGGTCCTGGGCTACCGCATCATCACGGTATGGCTGCCGCTGATCCCCGGGGCGCTGGTACTCGGCGCCCTGGTGCGCTCGAAGGTGGTCTGAAAACCGGTCGTGCGACGGTTGTGTCTCACACCGGGCGGAACGGCCGTACGGTCACCGCCGGCGGATCGATGAGCCCCCGAAGAGTACGTTCGGCCGGAGGGCGAGCCGGCGCCCGGCCGGCTCAGGGCGCTGCCTCCGGACCCGGTTCGTCCGTGCGCCGAGCACAGCTACGCGACGGAAGCCGGGAGGACGCTTGCGGCCACAACGCCAGCAGCCCCAGGCAGATCCATACGTACGTGCTCCCGCCGAGGAAGCCGTCCACGCCGGACGGGTCATCACGCCACAGCCATACGACACTGCTGCACAGCACCACGTACAGGGCTGCGGCAACGGCGCGACGGCCGGTTCTGGCGAGCAAGGCGATGGCGGGCACCGCCCACACCAGGTGGTGCACCCAGGTCACGGGGCTGACCAGGCATGCCGCAAGGCCGGTGAGCGCCATGCCGGCCTCGTCGTCACCGACCGCCGTCGCCCGGCGCACCCGGTACGCCCAGAGGACGAGCACCACGAGCACGGCCGACACCCACACCGGGCGGGCCGCGCCCATCCGGGCCAGCGCGCCCTGGAGCGACTGGTTGGACACGTAGTCCAAGGCACCGACCCGGTGCGTGTCCCACAGCGCCCGGGTCCAGAACACCCATGACGCGCGCGGCGCCGCCAGCACACCGATCACGGTCGCTGCCACCGCCATACCTGTGGCGACGGCAGCAGCCCGGCGGCGGCCGGTGAGCAGCAGGTACCCGATGAAAATGCCCGGCGTGAGCTTGAACGCCGCCGCCAGCCCGATGCCGACGCCCGCGAAACGGCCGCGCCCGCCGTCCGCGTACACCAGCGCCATCAGCAGCAGATTCACCTGGCCCAGGCTGAAGGTGTCCCGCACCGGCTCCAACATCACGAAAAGGCACCCGGTCACCACCGACCCGCCTCGACCCAAGGGCAGTTCGCGCAGTGGACCACGCAACAGCAGCACCGACGCAGCCACACTGAGCAGCACGCAGCCCACCACCGCCCCGGTGCGCCCGACCAGGAGCATCGGCAGCATGCAGACGGCGGCGAAGGGCGGATAGGTGAAGCCGTATCCGGTCCCGGGCAGCAGGTAGTCGTAGATGCGGCCGCCGTGCCGGATCCAGTCGTCGACGGTCCCGTAGTAGACGTAGAGGTCGAACCAGCCCCGGTAGTACGGCACCGTCACCATGAAAAGCACGGCGCCGGTGACCGGGACCACGGTGCGGAGCAGCTGCCGCGGCCGGGTCACGGCAGCGTTCCCGGGGCGTCGGCGGCCTGCGGCCGGGCCGCTGCCCGCCAGGTCAGCAGGGCCAGCGCCGCCAGTCCGCCGCCGCCCACCGCAAGCATCAACTGCCGTACGTCGGGGGCGAAACCGTCCGGGAGAACGGCGAGGGCGAGCACACAGCTGCCGACGGCTGCCCAGCGGCGCACCCGCCCGCGCGGTGCGGCGGCCGCGATGGGAAACAGCGCCCAGAGCACGTACCAGGGGCGGATCGCGGGGCCGAGCAGGGCGACAGCGGCCAGGCCGATCCCGAGGGCGTACACCGGGCCGAGGCCGTGGCGACGGCGCCAGACCAGGAGCAGGACAACGGCGATCGCGGCGACGCCGAGGAAGCGCCAGGCGGGCACGGCGCCGGTGAGGCGGCCCAGAGTACCGGTGAGGGACCAGTTGTGGGCGGAGACGGGGGTGCCGAGGGCGCCGATCCAGCCGTAGCCGGTGCCGGAGGCGGCGGTGGCGACCATCGTGGTCGCCACCGCGACGGCGAGGGTGGCAAGTCCGGTCCTGACCAGCCGGGCACGCCCGTGCAGCCTGTTCGACCAGATCGACGCGACCGCGAACAGCCCCAGCACGGCAGGCACCTTCACCAGCGCGGCCAGCGTGACCAGCACCGCGGCCCACACCGGCCACCGTCCGGACGCCGCCGCCAGCCCCGCACCGAGCAGCCCCAGCATCACCGCGTCGTTGTGCGCGCCCGCGACGAGGTGCAGCAGGAGCAACGGGTTGAGCGCGCCCAGCCAGAGCGCGGCCGACCGGTCGGTGCCGCAGCGCTCGGCGAGCACGAGCAGGAAGGCGATCATCAGGGCGACGCCGAACAGCGCCACCAGCCGCATGCCGACGATCCCGAGCGGTACCGCCGCCCTGGCCACGACCAGGAAGACCGGGCCGTACGGCGTCGGCGTGTGCTGCCAGATCGGCGGCACCTCGGCGGCCAGCGGCCCGCCGAGCCGGTCGGCACCGTGCGCGTACACGTCCATGTGCGCGGCGGCCATCGTGCCCTGCACCAGATAGCTGTACACGTCCCGGCTGAACAGCGGCGGACCCAGCACCAGCGGCACCGCCCAGATCCCCAGCGTCACCAACAGGAACCGCTCCCCCGGTGGTTCGGGCCCGCGCACCGCCCGCCCCAGCCACCACCACGCGGCGACCAGCAGCACCAGCCCGAAGTACGCACCGGCCAGCCCCAGTCGCCCGCCGTACGGCCCCACCGCGTCCCGCACCGGCAACGCCCCTGCAGTCAGCCCGCCGACCGCGACCGCGACCGAGCCCGCGAACCCGAGCCACCGGCAGCGGCGCGGGTCGGCGATCGCGTCCGGTGCCAGCATGCGCGCACGGTAGCCCTGCCCGGGCCACCGGCAGCCGACCGTCAGGCGGACGGAATCCGGATGGCCGGTGAAAACCCCGGTGTCCAAGGCCCTCGACCGGCGACGGAACCACGGAGCGGCTCCACCGCGTCCGGAGGTTCAGCCGCGCCGGGCGCACGAGGCAGGCTGCCGCCTCGGCGAGCTGTCGGCGGGTCATACCGGAGCGGGCGACGATGCGGCAGTGGGGATGCGTGTACGTACCGCTCCTGCTGTGCGGCTACGCCTCGGATACGCAGACGGCCCCGCCTGGACGCATGCTCTCAGGTGGGGCCATCCGGTTGCGTCACCCGTGGACGATGGCGGTCAGGTCGGTGAGTGAGTTGATGGACCAGTCCGCGGTCGCAATGACGTCCGGGTCGTCGCCCCACCAATTTCCCCACGGTCCGCGGCGAATGTGGGCAACCCGCAGTCCGGCCGCCTTGGCCGGGAACACGTCGTTCGCAGGGTGGTCACCGACGTACACCGTCTCGTGAGCAGCAGCACCGGACTCCTGCAGAACCCGCTGGAAGAATGCCGGATCAGGCTTCGCGACCCCCCACTCCGCCGAGGTGACGACGAGGTCTGCGGGCAGGTCCAGGGCACGCAGCAGGATGCCGGCCTTCTCGGTCTGGTTCCCGGCGACGAGGACGCGGACGCCGAGCTTGCGAAGTCCCGTGAGGACCGGCCGAACATCCGGGTAGAGGTCCGTCTCGTCGAGGTGCTCGCCCCGGCCGGCGGCTTCGCGCGCACGGTACTCGGCGCCGACGTCGATGTCGGGGCGGAGGATCCTCAACGCGTCCGTATTGTCGCGGCCTTGGGTGACGACAGCCCCGACGAGTGCGCTGACGGTGTGCCGTGGGACGTCGAGCCATTCCGCCCAGGACCGCCAGTACCGGTCGTCCCTGGTGAGGGTTTCGCCGATGTCGAAGACGATGGTCTCAATCACCATGCCGACCTTACGCGGAGTGCATGGTCAGTCCTCGCTCGACGGGACGGGAGGCCGTCCCGGCTTGTTGCCCACCGGCAGCAACGGCGTAGTCCGACTCCCTGCCACGTCCGTCAACTCACCGCGACCCACCACAAGATCAATGATCAGACACGGCCTGGGCGCACGACGGGCACAACCCGCGGTAGGTGACCTCGACCTTGGACACCGTGAAGCCGAACCGCTCCTCCGCCGGGAGGTCGGTCAGCGGATTGCCGGTCGGGTGGACATCGCGGATGATGCCGCAGCTGGAGCACACCAGGTGCTGGTGCGGGTGTTGTGCATTGGGGTCGTAACGCTTTGCGCGGCCGTCGGTGGAGAACTCCACGACCTCACCGAGAGCGACCAGCTCGCCCAGGGCGTTGTAGACGGTCGCCCGGGAGATCTCGGGCAGTCGCTGTACCGCACGGGCGTGCACCTCGTCGGCCGTGAGATGCACATGCTCCCCATCGAGGACCTCCGCAACGACACGCCGCTGGGAGGTCATCCGCCAGTCACGCCCTCGCAGTCGCTCCAGCAGGTCACTCATATCGGTTCACCTATTCAGGTTCGGTTGGATACCCGAAGGTGCCGACGCACGTCCGGGTTCCTGCTGGATATGGGTTTGGCGCGCTTCTTGACTTGGATTCTGTCCATTGTAGGATCGGTTTCGTTGATAGCCAAGGGACAGGAAGACTCCAGTACCGCAGGAGAAAGAGCCGTGCCGGACCACCCTCGAGGAGCTGCGCAGTGCCAGCCTGTGGGTCACAGCCGCCCGCGTCGCGCTGCTTGAGGCCGTCCAGGGCGGTGACCACCTCGGCGTCGAGACGATCACCGCCACGGTGCGCGATCGCCTGGGCCGTATCTCCCTTCACGTCTGTGAGACCCCCCGTGCGCTCACCTCGGCGCGACACGTACGCCGTATCGAACCGGCCGGAAGCCCGGCCCGGTTCGAGGGACGCATCGCGCCGACGTCGACTGCGCGGTCGGCGAGGCACCCTGCTCCTGTCGCGCCCGATGGCCAAGCCTTCTCGATCGACAAGGCCGAAGCCGACTGCTGGGGCCCATGCCCAACTGTTCCGCCGTCCACAGTTCCTGAGCACCGTGATCCGCCTGGTCCGGAAGGATTCCCATGTCTGAGAACCATGATGCAATCGTCGTAGACGCGAAGGCGGAGGGCGGAGGTGGCTGCCCGGTCGCACACGGGCGCGCCCCGCACCCGACTCAAGGCGGTGGAAACCGCCAGTGGTGGCCGGAGCGGCTCAACCTGAAGATTCTTGCCAAGAACCCCGGCGTGGCCAACCCCCTCGGCGAGGAGTTCGACTACGCCGAGGCGTTCAAGACTCTCGACCTTCCGGCAGTGAAGCGGGACATCGCAGAGGTGCTGACGACCTCGCAGGACTGGTGGCCCGCCGACTTCGGCCACTACGGCCCGTTCATGATCCGGATGGCGTGGCACAGCGCGGGCACCTACCGGATCAGCGACGGCCGCGGCGGCGCCGGGGCCGGCCAGCAGCGGTTCGCCCCTCTCAACAGCTGGCCGGACAACGGGAACCTCGACAAGGCCCGCCGCCTGCTCTGGCCGGTCAAGAAGAAGTACGGCCAGGACCTCTCGTGGGCCGACCTCATGATCCTCGCAGGCAACGTCGCCCTCGAGTCGATGGGCTTCAAGACCTTCGGCTTCGGCGGCGGTCGTGCGGACGTCTGGGAGCCTGACGAGGACGTGTACTGGGGTCCCGAGAGCACCTGGCTCGGCGACGAGCGCTACACCGGGGACCGTGAGCTGGAGAACCCTCTCGGTGCGGTCCAGATGGGCCTCATCTACGTCAACCCGGAGGGTCCGAACGGAACTCCGGACCCGCTCGCCGCGGCCCGCGACATCCGTGAGACGTTCCGCCGGATGGCGATGAACGACGAGGAGACGGTCGCCCTGATCGCGGGCGGCCACACCTTCGGCAAGACCCACGGCGCCGGCCCGGCGGACAGCGTCGGCGCCGACCCCGAGGCCGCCCCGCTCGAGGAGCAGGGCCTCGGCTGGAGGAACTCCTTCGGCACCGGCAAGGGCGGCGACACGATCACCAGCGGCCTCGAGGGCATCTGGACGAACACCCCGATCACCTGGGACAACAGCTTCTTCGAGATCCTGTTCGGTCACGAATGGGAGCTGTTCAAGAGCCCCGCCGGCGCCCACCAGTGGAGGCCGAAGAACGGCGCCGGGGCGGGCACCGTCCCCGACGCCCACGACCCGTCGAAGAGCCACGCCCCGACGATGCTGACGACCGACCTCTCGCTCCGCTTCGACCCGGCCTACGAACAGATCTCGCGACGCTTCCTCGAGAACCCCGACGAGTTCGCGGACGCCTTCGCCCGGGCGTGGTTCAAGCTGACCCACCGCGACATGGGTCCGATCGTGCGCTACCTCGGCCCGGAGGTCCCCGCCGAGGTGCTGTTGTGGCAGGACCCGCTCCCCGAGGTGACGCACCAGCTCATCGGCGCCGAGGACATCGCCGCCCTCAAGGGGCGGATCCTCGCCTCGGACCTGTCGGTGTCCCAGCTCGTGTCCACCGCATGGGCGTCTGCCTCCTCCTTCCGCGGCAGCGACAAGCGCGGCGGCGCCAACGGCGCACGCATCCGTCTCCAGCCGCAGAGCGCATGGGAGGTCAACGACCCCGACCAGCTGGCGACGGTGCTGCGCACCCTCGAGGGGATTCAGAAGTCTTTCAACTCGGCCCAGAGCGGCGGCAAGCAGGTCTCGCTGGCGGACCTGATCGTGCTCGCCGGTGGTGCAGGTGTCGAGCAGGCCGCCAAGGACGCCGGCTTCGAGATCCAGGTCCCCTTCACGCCGGGGCGTGTCGACGCGTCGCAGGAGCAGACCGACCTGGAGTCGTTCGCCGCGCTCGAGCCGACCGCCGACGGATTCCGGAACTACCTCGGCAAGAGCAACCGGCTGCCGGCCGAGTACCTGCTGCTCGACAAGGCGAACCTGCTGACTCTGAGCGCCCCCGAGTTGACGGTCCTGGTCGGTGGCCTCCGCGTCCTGGGCGCGAACCACCAGCAGTCGCCGCTCGGCGTCTTCACCACGACCCCCGGGTCCTTGACCAACGACTTCTTCGTCAACCTGCTCGACCTGGGCACCACGTGGAAGGCGACGTCCGAGGACGCGAATATGTTCGAGGGCCGCGACGCCGCCACGGGCCAGGTCAAGTGGACCGGCAGCCGCGCCGACCTCGTCTTCGGGTCGAACTCCGAGCTGCGCGCGGTCGCGGAGGTCTACGCGAGCGATGACGCGAAGGAGAAGTTCGTGAAGGACTTCGTCGCGGCGTGGGACAAGGTGATGAACCTCGACCGGTTCGACCTCGTCTGATCATGACGTCCAGGTCGGCCCCCACCGGCCGACCTGGACGTGCTCGGTCCGAAGCCCGGCTCCACCGGGTGAACCGCCGGTGCGCGGTAGGCCCGGACAGGCCGCAGACCGGCAGCAGTTCCTGCCACATACCGTCCGTCGTGGCCACCAGCACGATCGCCGCCGGCTCTTCGCGATCACCGCACCGCCGTCGGCCCCCGCCCTGCGGACGCGCGGAGGGCTACCTCCACACGGGTGACATCGCGGCTCAGTAACCGGGGTCCTGAAGCGCGCCGTTGAGACGCAGCGCAGCGCGAGGTCTCGGCGCGCCACCGGACTGCTCAAGCCGCGGGAGGCGTTCGTCCCGGGAATACCCTGTCGCCATGGTGCGCGCCGGCAGTCCCGAAGCCGATGTACCGGATGGCCCTGTTGCTTCGAGCCGGTCCCTGGCTCCGCTTCTCGCGGTCTGCGCGGGCTACTTCATGGTCATCCTGGACGTGACGGTCATCAACGTCGCCGTTCCGGTCGTGGGACGGGAACTGTCGGCCTCGCTCACCGGGATCCAGTGGATCACGGACGGTTACACCTTGGTCTTCGCCGGCCTGTTGCTCACCGGCGGCGCACTGGGCGACCGGCTGGGAAACCGTCGGATCTTCTGCACCGGGGTGGTGGTGTTCACCGTCGCCTCGGCCGGCTGCGGACTGGCACAGAGTGCCGGGGCCCTGGTCGCCGCCCGGCTGTTGGAAGGATTCGGCGCGGCACTGATCGTCCCCGGCTCCCTCGCCCTCCTCCAACAGGCGTACCCCTCACCCGCCGAGCGCTCCCGGGCCTTCGGCATTTGGGGCTCCGTGGCGGGCATCGCCGCCTGCGCCGGCCCTCTCCTGGGCGGCCTCCTGGTCACCACCTTGGGCTGGCGCTGGGTGTTCTTCATCAACCTGCCCGTCGGATGCGCCTGCCTGTTGCTGACTCTGCGCCGCGTGCCCGCTTCGGCCCGGCGCCCGGACCGCCCCGTGGACTGGCCGGCCCAGTGCGCGATCATCGCGACGGTGGCCCTGCTCACCGCCGTCCTGAACGAGGCCGGACGACGTGGCTGGGCAGACCCACTGATTCTCACCGGGGCCGGCCTGTGCCTGCTGGCAGCCGCCGCGTTCGTCCTGCGCGAGCGTCTGGCCCGCACACCCGTGGTACCCCTGTGGTTGCTGCGCTCCCGCGCGATGAGCGGGGGCGCGGCCATCGGCCTGCTGTTCAACTTCGCCTTCTACGGCATGATCTTCACCGCCAGTCTCTACTTCCAGCACCAGCGCGGCCTGACCGCGCTGCGCACCGGGATCGCCCTCTTCCCGGCGGTGGCCATGACCATGTTTGCCTCCGTCCTGTCCGGACGACTGTCAGGCACCACCGGACACCGCCCGCTTGTGGTCACGGGCATGCTCCTTGGAGCGGCGGGCCTGGCCGGCTGGGCCGCCGCCGGACCGAACCCGGACTACCTACTGATCGTGGCGCCGATGATGGCGGCGGGCTTCGGCACGTCCTTCGCCCTCACCGGATCAACCGCCACCGCGATGTCAGCCGCCCCCGACACGTACTCCGGCACCGCCTCCGCACTGTTCAACACCACCCGCCAGGTCGGCAGCGCCGCAGGCGTCGCGCTGGGAGGCTCGCTACTGGCCGGCGCAGCCGACTTCACCACCGGGCTGCGCACCAGCATGGCCATCGGCGCGGCCGCGTACCTGGCGGCCGCCGCCCTCGCGCTCTTCTGCATCCCACAGAAGGCAACCCGCCACGCCGCCGACTGAAGACCTGCCAACCCGTCGCCGACGCTCCGGGAATACCAGGAGAATTCCGTAAACCTCCTCGACAACCGCACGAGCATGCCCAGAACCTTGCGCGGCAGGTCGTGTCGCATGCGGATCAGCGTGGCGATCAGCCGGCCGGGGAGACAGGTGCGCCCCCGTGTACGGCGCGGGCCTCACCAGGGCGAGGGAGAGGGAGTCAGACACCCCATGTCGTTTGAGGTCAAGCGGCAGAGGTGTAGGCATGGTGTGACCAGGCGGTGGCTTCGTCGTAGTGGGTACGGGTTTTGAGGCAGCCGTGGAGGATGCCGACGAGCCGGTTGCCGAGCTGGCGGAGGGCGGGGTTGTAGCCGACCTCGCGGGCGCGTTGCTTGTCGTAGTAGCGGCGGGCGCCCGGTGATCGCAGGGCAGCGAACGCCTGGGATTGCAGGGCGTCGGCGAGGCGGTTGTTGCGGACGTAGCGGGCCTGGACGCTGTGGCTCTTGCCGGAAGCTCGGGTGATGGGGCTGGTGCCGGCATAGTTCTTGCGGGCTTTCGCGTTGGCGTATCGGGTGGGATCGTCTCCGAACTCGGCAAGCACCCGGGCGCCGGTGATCTCCCCGATGCCAGGCATCGAGAGGTAGATCTCAGCGTCCGGGTGCGCCAGAAAATGGGTCTTCACCTGCTCTTCCATCGCGGCGATCTGCTCGTTCAGCGCGATGATCAAGCGGGCGTGGGCGGTGGCGGTGGCCGCGTAGGCGGCGGTGACCGGTTCGGGCAGACCAAGTTGCGGCTCACGCAGCGCGGCCTGGATGGTGGCCGCTTTCGCGTCCCGGTTGCGGCGGCGGTGTCGCGTCAGGACGGCGGTGATCTGGGTGCGGGTCAGCTTTGCCCCGGCTGCCGGGGCAGGTGCCTTGATCAGCAGTTCCAGCGCGTCCGTGCTGGTCAGTGTCAGGTCCGCGTATGCGGCCAAAGCGGCTGGGAAGTACTCGCGCAGAATGCAACGCAGCCGCTGGAAGGTGCGGGTGCGTTCCCAGATCAGGCTCTGGTGAGCACGGGCGACGACCTTGACGGCCTGGGCCTGCTCGCTGTCCCCGGCCACCGGTCGAAGCTGGTCCCGGTCGATGCGGACCATGTCCGCCAGCGCGTGCGCGTCGCCCTTGTCGCTCTTGGCGCCGGAGGAGGCATAGCGTTCCTTGAAGCGGTTGACCTGGCGGGGGTTGATCGCGAACACCTGGTAGCCGGAGGCGATCAGGGCCTGCACCCACGAGCCGCGGTCGGTCTCGATGCCGACCACGACCTCGGCTGGGTCCAGGTCCGCGCCGCCGTGGCGGGCGATCAGTTCGTGCAGCTTCGCGATGCCTGCCACCCCTTCGGGCAGGTTCGCGGCGGCCAGTTTGTGGCCGGTCTCGTCCTGGACCTCGACATCGTGGTGGTCCTCGGCCCAGTCATCACCGATCAGCAGCAACAGACCCTCCCCGTCTCGTACTTGACACAGCGGTGCAGCCTGCGGAAGGCGCGGCACGCGGCCTAATGGATCCAGTGCTCACGCCCCCGTGGGGCGGGCACGCCACCCCATCAGCGGTCTGGCCTCCCGGCCGACCAGCAGGGGCACGGTCTGACTCCAGAACTCGGCTGGTTCCGGCGGCGATAGTGCTCACCTGCTGGCGGCTACGGAACCGAGCATTCCCCGACTCCGTAGCTCCCATTAGGCAGCAAGGACAACGTGCGGTGAACCGCGGGGTCTGCCTGAGGGGGTGTCCACGTTCAAAGGGCAACCTCCGGTGGCGGACCGGCCCCGTATGCCCGAGCCGCTGCGAGACGGCTCAGCCGTGGTCCGGCAGTTCGCCCGCACCATCACCCTCGATCCTTCGCCGGACAGCTGTTCTGTGCGGCTCCCGGCTCAGTGGTGAGCGTTCTTCGGCACCGTGATCTGGTGCTCCCCCCAGCTCATCCGGGACGTCGCCTGGTAGTTCAGCGTCGTGCCCGCGTCGAGGCCTGCTTCCCGGGCCCGGGCCGACGGTTCGACCAGCACCTGCTGTTCGCTGAGCATCGCGCCGGTGGACGGGTCCACGACCAGCCGCTGCTCCGTGATCCCCAGTGATGTCGGCGCCGTGCCGGGGAACACCACACCGACGCCTTCACGACCCAACGGATCGGACACCTGTCCCAGCACCTTGACGCCGGGCAGATCCGCCATCACCCGATACGCGGCCGCCCGGACAGCGGGCTTCACCGGCATCGTGATGAGGTTGGCCGCCTGGCGCAGCACCCAGGCCGTGCGCCCGGCGCCGGTCTCGGCACCGCTGTCCGCCGCGTACAGACGCTCCAGGTATGTACGCAACTCTCCGCTCTTGGAAGGCAGTTCGCCAAGATCCTGATAGGTGACGTTGCGTGATCCGAGGGCGTAGATCTTGTCGTCCACGTTCGTCCGCATGACCATCGGCGGCCTGGTGCCCATCGTGAGACCCAGCGTGTTCGTTCCGGTCATGGTCTTGACCTTGATCTTCACGGTGTGGGGTGAGCCCGCGGCCCGCCAGCGTGCCTCGTCCGCCTTGGTACGCGGCTCGGTCACGGAGTCCAGACCGGAGACCATGAGGCTTTGGGCTCCCGCTCGCACACCCACGGACCACTGTTCGGTCGACGTGGTGCGAACGGCGAAGAGCCCTCCCTCCTCACCGGAGACTTCGACGTTCTCCGAGCGTGTGGTGGTCTGCCAGTACGTTCCCCCGGTGGCCGACGTCTCCGCCTTCTTCGCCGCGCTGAGCAGTTCGAGGCGGCCGTCGACGTGGAAGTCCGGCGCCCGCGAACCCGACTTTGCCGTGGCAGTGGAGGACTGCGGATGTGCGTCCGGACGTCCGGACGGCTCCTGGTGGTCGAACGTGCTCACGACCACCACAGACGCCGCGACGGCCGCGAGAGCCGTGGCGGCCCCGAGCGGCCGGATCCCGCCGCGCAGGCGCCCCGGTACCTGAGAGCGTGTCGCCCGACTTGCCGGCGCTCCGTCCAGGATGCGGGCCAGGTCCTCGCGCTGGCGTGGAGAGTCGGCGAGGCGGGACGGATCCAGTTCGTCGGGCCGGGCACCCGCGAGCACCTGCATGACGTCGGGCCGCCCGGACCGTTCGTGGCTGTTCTTCACGTCAGTGCTCCTTTGCGATCAGTGTGGTGCGGGGGCTGCACGATCGGTATGGACACCGCCGCCTTCTGCACGGTCGGCTCCGGTCGGGACGTCGCGACCGGTAGGGGCGCCCTGTCCAAAACGGAGGACGTCTCCAGGGCCTTCTCCAGACGACGGCGCGCCCGGTACAACCGGACGGTCAGCGTCGCCGTGGTGCAGCCCAGGACCCGTGCGGCATGTTTGGCGCTCAGTCCGTGCCAGGCGATCAGGGTCAGCAGTTCCCGGTCGGCTTCGGGGAGGCTCGCCAGTGCCTGCAGTGCGGCCTGCCGCTCGGTCACGACCGCCGCGACGTCACCGACGTCGGCCCGGGCACCGCTGCTGATGCGCTGGGCCTCCTCGGCGGCGAGGGCGTACTGATGGCTGTCCCGGCGCCGCAGTTCGCGCACCAGATTGCGGGCCACCCCCAGGAGCCATGGCAGCGCGGGCTCCGGAAGGTCCCGCACCCGCCGCCAGGCAACAGTGAAGGTCTCGCTGGTGACGTCCTCTCCTATCTGCCGTCCCACCAGGCTCGTTGCGTAGGCGAGGACGCGCGGATAGCACTCCTCGTAGACGTCCCGGAAATGTTGCGCATGTGTCACGCGCCGTCCCCTCGTATTGGCTCTCTCACCAAGCAATGCGCGCGGCGGCCCGTTTCTTACAGGGCGAGCCGAAATTCGTGCGAGGTGGTCCGCAGCACGCTCGCATCTGCGACAAAGCTTGGAGGAGACACCAAGGGGCCTTCCCCTGCACGGTCCGACACCTCGACCCACCGCGACCGGCGTCCGGCACCGGACCTCGCCCGGTCCTGATCGCGCAGCGTTTCCGCCCCGCTCGCCTCCCTTCCGGGTGCGGATGCGGTGTGCCGTCGGGACTCGTAGGGTGAAACCAAACTGGCAGGTCACCCCATGCCGTGGTAGGCCCGGAGGGGATCGGGGAGGTGCGTCCGGGCGGAAGTCGGTGACGTGCTGTGACCCGCGGAAAAGGCGGTCGGGGGCGCCGGAGACCGAGGTGCCATGACAATGCGGGCGAAGCCCGGTGAGGTACGGGTTCCCCAGGCGGAGTTCACCCTGCGGGTCAATAACACGGAGTATTCCCTGCGCGTGGACGCACGCGTCACCCTGCTCGACGCGCTGCGCGACCGGCTGGGCCTGACCGGGACGAAGAAGGGCTGCGACCAGGGCACGTGCGGTGCCTGCACCGTCCATGTCGAGGGCAAACGGGTTCTGTCGTGCCTGATGCTCGCCGCGCAGTGCGACGGGCGGGAGGTGACGACGATAGAGGGCGTCGGCACCGAGGAGAACCTGCACCCGGTGCAGGAGGCGTTCTTGAAACACGACGGTTTCCAGTGCGGTTACTGCACACCGGGGCAGATCATGTCCGCGCTCGGCCTGCTGTCCGAGGGCAGGGCCGGTACGCCTGAGGAGATCCGCGAGTACATGAGCGGAAACATCTGCCGCTGCGGCGCCTACCAGAACATCGTCGCCGCCATCCGGGAAGCCGCCGGTGATCACGATGCGACCCTTTGAGTACGTACGGGCCCGCGAGGTGTCCGCGGCGCTGGCCGAGGCGGAGGCGGACGACAGCGCCGACTACCTCGCCGGAGGGACCACGCAACTGGACCTGATGAAGGATGGCGTACTGCAGCCCAGCCGCCTCATCGACATCACCCGGTTGCCGCTGCACGGCATCGAGGAGCGGCAGGGCGCACTGGTCGTCGGAGCCCTGGTCACGATGGAGGAGCTCGCAACCGACCCCGTGATCGTCCGCCGGCTGCCGTTCGTACGGGAGGCGTTGCTGCGCAGCGCCTCGGTCCAGCTGCGCAATATGGCCACGATCGGCGGCAACCTGCTGCAGCGCACGCGCTGCCGGTACTTCCGCGATCCGACGGTAGGGGCGTGCAACAAGCGCGAGCGCGGCACGGGATGTGCCGCCATCACCGGCTCGCACCGCACCCACGCGGTGCTGGGCACCAGCCCGCACTGCATCGCCACGCACGCCTCCGATGTCGCGGTCGCGTTGATCGCCATGGGGGCGGTCGTGCACATCACCGGCGCGCAGGGCCGCCGCGAGGTTCCGCTGACCGGCTTCTACCGGACCCCCGGTGACACCCCCGACGTGGAGAACGATCTGAGCCCAGGAGAGCTCATCACCGCCGTGGAGATACCACTGCTGCCGGAAGGCGCCCGGTCGGACTACCTGAAGGTGCGCGACCGGACGAGCTACGAGTTCGCCTTGGCCTCCGCCGCGGTGGCCGTGGTGCTGGGAGACGACGACGTCATCCGGTGGGCCCGGGTGGGTTTGGGCGGCGTGGCGACGGTGCCGTGGCGCGCCCTGGAGGCGGAAGCGGTGCTGACCGGCAGCCGGGCCGGCGACGAGGTGTTCGCGAGCGCCGCCCGGGCCGCGGTGGCCGGGGCCGAGCCGCGTCCGCAGAACGCCTTCAAGGTGGAACTGGCCCAGCGCACGCTCGTGCGCACGCTGCAGACCGTCACGGGAGTCAGGTCATGACGACGATTTCGCGCCCCCGGCTGCTCGGGCCCGGTGTCAACCGTGTCGACGGGCCGCTGAAGGTGACCGGCAAAGCGCCGTATCCCAGCGACTTCGCCTATCGCGGCATGGCCCACGCGGTACTCGTGCGCAGCACGGTGGGCTCCGGGCGGATCACCGAGATCGACACGACGCGGGCCGAACGTGCCGCCGGAGTGGTGCGCGTCCTCACACACCTCAACGCCGGACATCTCGAACGGGGGCCCATGACGCCCTTGGGCGTCTCCCCGCCCGCCCCCCTGCAGGACGACGTGATCCTGCACTACGGCCAGCACGTCGCGGTGGTGGTGGCGGACACCTTCGAAGAGGCCACGGAGGCGGCGAACCTGGTCCGCGTCGGCTACTCGGCGCAACCGGCCCTGCTCGAACTGGACGAGCCCCGGGCCGAACTGCGGACGAACCCCTGGGGGCGGGACGCCGAGTGGGGCAACGTGGCCGAGGCGCTGGCCTCCGCCGAGGTGGTGCTGGACGAGACGTACCTCACGGTCGACAACACCAACAACCCGATGGGACCCCTCACCACGGTCGCCCGCTGGGAGGGAGACACCCTCCTGGTCAACAACTCGACACAGTGGGCCTCCCTGGAAAGCACATCCCTGGCAGCAATCTTCGGCATCCCCGAGGAGTCCGTCCACGTCATGGCGCCCTATGTCGGGGGCGGATTCGGAGCCGGACTGCGGGTGTGGCCGCACGTCGTCCTGGCGGCACTGGCCGCCCGGGTGACCGGACGCCCGGTCAAACTCGTCCTCACGCGGCCGCAGATGTTCACTGCTTGCGGCCACCGACCCAAGGGCCGGCAGCGGGTACGGCTCGGCGCGACACGCGAAGGCCACCTCGTGGCCATCGACCACGAGGCACTCACCGCCACCGCCATCGACGACGACAACTTCGAGCCCACCGCGACCGTGTCCGCCACCTCTTACGCCTGCCCGAACGTCTCCACGCACGACATGCAGGTCCGCCTGAACATCCCGGTCCCGAACTCGATGCGGGGTCCGGGAGCGGCGACGGGCAACTACGCACTGGAATGCGCGATGGACGAGTTGGCGTACAAGCTCGGCATGGACCCGCTGGACCTGCGCCTGTGCAACGACGCCACCCTGCACCCCCCGTCGGGGCTGCCCTGGTCCAGCCGCGCGCACAAGGAGTGCCTGGAACGCGGCGCCGAGCTCTTCGGATGGTCCCGGCGCACGCACGAGCCGCGCTCGATGCGCGAGGACGGGATGCTCGTCGGCTACGGTCTGGCGGCCGTCGGCTACCCGTGGTTCCGCGCCCGCTGCCTGGCGCGTGCCACGATCCGGCGCGACGGCACCGCCTACGTGTGCAGCGCCGGATCGGAGATCGGCAACGGCGCGTACACCGTCTTCGTCCAATTGTCAGCCGAGCTGCTGGGTCTGGACCCCGGAGAGGTCACCGTCGGGCTCGGCGAGTCCACCATGCCCCTGGCTCCTCAGACGGGCGGATCTGGACTCACCAGCGCGGTCGGCAGCGCTATCTACGAAGCCTGCCGAAAAATCGTCGGTGAGGTCCTGGACACTGTCGCCGACGACATCGACTCCCCGCTGCGCGGGTGCACGGTCGACGATGTCGAGGTCGGCGACGGTGGCATCCGGCGGCGCGACGACCCGGCCCGGTTCGAGTCGTACCGGGACATCCTCACCCGGCACCGCCTGCCAGACCTGACCGCCGAGGGCGAGAGTGCTCCTTCGACGCCGCAGGAGCTGGGCATGGCGCCGGCCGGCGCGTTCGGCGCGAAGTACGTTGAGGTGCGCGTGGACCCGGACCTGGGCCGCATCCGCGTCGCCCGGGCCGTCTCCGTCATCGACGGTGGACGCATCCTCAACGCGAAGACCGCACGCAGCCAGATCATCGGCGGGGCGGTCGGCGGGATCGGCATGGCCCTGTTCGAGGAGACGGTCAGCGACGCCGGAACCGGACGCATCGCCAATGCCACCCTCGGCGACTACATCGTCCCCGTGGACGCCGACATCCCCGACATGCAGGTCGAGTTCGTCGGCTCGTGGGACCGCGCCAACCCCATCGGAACCAAGGGCATCGGAGAGATCGGCCTGGTAGGCCTGGCACCCGCCATCGCCAACGGGATCTTCCACGCGACAGGCCGCCGCATCCGCTCGTTGCCCATCACCATGGACCAACTGCTGTGAAGCGGTGGAAGGAAACAGCCAATCCATGACCCCCGACGAACTGCGCGCCGCCCTCATCGGAACCTGGCGCCTGGTCTCCTACGAGGCCACCGCCGCCGCGCCGACCACGGGGCCGGGCAGCGCAACATCTTCCGGACGGCGGGCCGGACGCCCCGTCGGCGCCGCCTGAGCCACATGGGTCGGCAGGACGTGACCGGGCCGGAAGGTCAGACTGCGTCCGTCTCGTCGGCGGCGCTGTCCGGACGGTCGTCCCGCAGCCACCGGGAGTGGTACCGCGCCGCCCAGGACCTGCTGACGTAACCCGTACGCATCCCGAGCCTGGCCTCGGGGTCCTGGTACGCCTTGCGCATGTGCCCGATCAGGACGATGGTGACCGCCCAGGCGAGGCAGTCGTGAACGAAGATGGCGCTGGTGCGGGAGATGGACGGCAGAAAGCCGAGGAACCACATGAGGAGACCGGTGAACATCATCACCAGCACCGCACCCGCGATCCACCCGGCGTAGATCTTCTGTCCCGCGTTGAACTTGCCGGCGGGACGCGCCTGCGGCGACTTCCGCCGTCTGCGGACAGCCCTCAGCCACTGCCGGTCGTAGACCGCGAAGCGGTTCAGACTGCGCAGGTCCGCGCGGAACTCTCGGGAGAGAAGCCCCAGCAGGAAGGGAACCGGCAGGCAGATGCCCGACCATTCGTGGACGGCGGCCACCAGGTGGCGGCGGCCGACGAGTTGGGCCAGCGGACCGAAGTACAGGCAGGCCGCAGTGACCAGGACCAGCAGCATAAGCCAGCCGGTCGCCCGGTGGACCATCCGTTGGGCGGGGCTGAACCGGCGGACCTGTCCGGACAATTCAGGCCGCTTCATCGCCCCGGTCGGCGTCGTCGAGCCAGCCGTCGACCGCATAACCGCGCTCCTCCCAGAAACCGGGGACCACCTTGTCGGTGACCGTGATACCGGACAGCCACTTGGCCGATTTGTAGAAGTACATGGGAGCAACGAAGAGGCGCACCGGTCCCCCATGCTCGTGGGTGATGGGCTTGTCCTGCATGTTGAGTGCCACCAGGACGTCCGAGCGGCGCGCCTGCTCGAGGGTGAGGCTTTCGGTGTAGGCGCCGTCGAAGCAGGAGAACCGGATGGCCGCGCCCTCGGACCGCACGCCGACGGCGTCGAGGAGGTCCGCCAGCTTCACGCCTGCGAAGGGCGTGTCGTCCACTCGCCACCCGTCCGTGCATAGGACGTCGGCGACGACTCGCGTCTGACGCATCGCCCGTAGTTCGGGCAGCGTGTAGGTCTTCGGCCGGTCGACCAGACCGTCGATCCGCAGCTCGTAGTTCGTCTCGTGCTTGCGCGGCACCGAGCCGACGACGCTGTAGTACCGGAAGCCGCCGGGGTTGGGGAGCAGGCCGGTCAGCCCGGTCGCGTCGACCTGGGAGGCGGTTCCCAGGAACCCTTCCCAACCGCGCTGCAGATAGGGGGCGGCGGCAAGGCCCGCGGCACCTGCGGCGAGCATGCCGAGCATGGCACGCCGCCCCACCGGTGCGCCGTCGGCGTTCCGCCTCGGCCGTTTTGCCATGTTCAATCCTCTTTCGGGGTGGCAACTGCTCCGGCGTCGCGCGTCGGCGGCGGTCGCGGTCGTGCCGCCGAGGGTGGCGGCCGTCGTCACGGCATTGCGCCGGCTACGGACGTCCGCAGGCGACGGAAGCCCGGACTGCGAGGCGCGGTCGGCGGTTGCGACGTGAAGGACGTGGAACGCCCGCACACGATGCATCGCGGCGACATCGGCGAAACGGAGGCTCGGCCCGAACCAACTCTCAGCAACGTCACCTGTTCAACTGGTGACGATACTGACACGGCCTCCAGCGGACTGTCAACGGCGGACGGGACGACCGGAACGAGGGCATTCCCCCTGGTCAGGCCACAGACTGAACCAATCCCCTGCCGCCATCGCGAGTCACCTGTCAGAATGGTGATGTGAATCACGAGCATGCCTTCGTCTGCGGCAACCTGGCCCTCGACTTCGCCGCGACTCTGCGCGCGCGGCGTACGGTGCGTTTCGAGATGTTCGCGACACCGGACCGATTGGACGCCTGGTTCGTGGAGTCCGGGCTCATCGACAACATCGTGCCCGGCGACGAAGCCGACGTGGAACAGGCCAAGGCGGTGCGGGAGGCGATCTACGAGCTCGTCACGGCCCGCCGCCTCAAGGAGGAGTACGACGACGAGGCGCTGAGCGTCCTGAACGGCACCGCGCGCAAGTCTCCGGCGACGCCGCAGCTCACCAGGACTGGGCGCCGGACCGAGGCAACTGCGGAACAAGCACTGTCCACTGTCGCACGGCATGCCGTCGAGTTGCTCAGCGGTCCGGACATGCCCCTGATGAAGGAGTGCGGCAACCCCGAGTGCACCCGCATCTACGTCGACCGCTCCCGGGGCACGCGCCGGCAGTGGTGCGGCATGGAGTCCTGCGGCAACAAGTTCAAGGCCGCCGCGTATCGCGCCCGGAAGAAGAGAGCTCCCCAGACGGCCGCTCACTGAACGGCGACACCGCCCAAGGAACGAGGCGCGAACGACGTGGGTGTCTGCTGCCCCGCAGGGGCAGCAGACGGCGGGTGAACCGGGCGGAGTACGGGCCGAAGCCCCGGTCGCTCCGCCCGGTTCTGTGACATGGCGTCAGTGGTGCCCCTCACCCAGCGACTGGGCGGAGACATCGTTCGAGTACACCAACGCTGTCCGGTGGTTGTACTGGATCGTGTACATGGTCCTGCCGCCGATGAGGACTGTGCCCGTACCCGAGAAGTAGTCGTCCGTGGCAGCCTTCGCCACGTACGCCCGACCGGCGGGGATGGTGTAGATGCTCAGCGGGGCCTGAGTGCTGGGCTTCAGGCCGACCGCCGCGTACTCGGAGGCGTCGGGGTAACTGGAGCCGTACACGGCGACCGGGTTGCTGTCGGACGTCGCACCGGACGAGACGACGGTCACACCGTGGGCGCGCGTGGCGTTGGCACCGTGCGGGTTGTAGAACCACACCTTCGAACCGCTGAACCAGATCGCCGTCCAGGCGCCCCTGCTTGTCGGCCACCACGCACTGCTGGCCGGCCTGCGCCGTGCTCCCCCAGTCGGAAATGCGGTCGGTACCCTCGGCGCCGATGTGGATCGTCTGGTCTCCGAAGACGGGGCGGTCTTACTGGGCAACATCCGCAGGTAGACGAAGTCCGACGGCTGTTCCACGTTCGTGCACGCGGCGACGGCACCGTGGGGTCGTCGGACGGGCAGATCTACACGGTCTGCTTGTTATGCGCGAAGCCGGGTGCGATGGTCACCACCGAACCGGTGCCGCCCACTCCGTGCCACTCCTTGCCGTGCGCGCCCAGGAGCGCCATGAATTGGTCCCAGTCCCAGGACGACCCCGGGTCCCAGTGCATACCGGAGACCGAGGCCGAGTCGGGCCCGGGAACGTTGTCGTGGCCGATGATGTGCTGCCGGTCCAGCGGGATCTGGAAGCGGCCTGCAAGGTACTTCACCAGCTCGGCGGTCGCCTCGCACTGCGCCTCCGCGTACCAGGTCGCGCCGTGCGCGGCGTAGCCGTCGTGCTCGATGCCGATCGAGTGCAGGTTGCTGGAGTAGTTCCCCGCGTGGAACGCAATGTCCTTCGTCGGCACCATCTGCGTCACCGCGCCGTCCGAGGACCGCATCACATAGTGCGCGGCGCCGCCCCCGGGCTGCTGGAAAGTACTGATGGCCGAGGCGTAGGGCGACTCCGTGTCGTGGATGACGATGGTGTCGATCCTGATGCGGGATCAAGGGGCTTCAATCCCGTCGGGGCAAAAGTCATATTTCGCCCTAGTGGCTGATGGATGTGCATGATGGTTATCATCCAGTTTTGATGACAGTGTGTTGCGTTCTGAAATGATCACAACCTTCCACTAGCGCTGAAGCATCGGGCCGCGTGGGCCCGCAGACGCCCACCCCGTGCGACACCGCGGCGGCCCCTTCGGGCGATCCGCGGCGTCTTCGGCGCGGCGCTCGCCTTCGTGGCGCGCCGAAGCAGGACAGGGTCGGCGAGTACAGATTCCGGCCTGATCGGAACATCTGCGACGAAGGAAGCAGGGTATGAAGGCACTGTCCAGTAATCCCTGATGGATCAGCGCACGGCGTCAGATGCGGCAGGCACGTATAGACATGTCCGTAGATCCTCACAGACCGTGGAGCCGCGGATCGGAGAGACAACCGATGCGATGGCGCCGCGCAGCGGTCGGCACACTCTGGAACTGCACCCACGGACCGGCGGTGACAAACTGCTGCAAAAAGGGCTTGTTTCGGGGCTCGATTGCGGTCTTGGGAAGGGACCGACAAGAAGTGTCCAATGACCAGGTAATCCGCCAGGCCTGGGCGGCTGACCACGGCACCTTGATGATACTTGATCTGTCAAGCATATGGGTATGCTCGACCTCAGAACGGCCGTGCAGCCGAACCAGTGATCCGGCTGCACGGCGCCGCCACGTCCGCCCGTTCGGAGTCGGCCTACGGTGCGGCTTTCTGAAGGGTCTTCAGGAATTCATCCGTAGTGAAGATCGCATGGGCATACGCAGGTGCATTGATGTCGAACGTCGCCCTCATCTCGTCCCAGGAGAAAGAGGCGATGGCATCGCGTATGAGCGTCACGTGGTACCCCAGCTCCTGCCCGAAGCGGGCAGTGGTGTCGACGCACGTGTTGGCCTTCATACCGATGAACACGATCTTTTGAACCCGGTGCTGCTTCAGCATCATGTCCAGGTCCGTGTTCGCGAAGCCACTCGATGCCCAGTGCTGGCGCATGACCAGCTCGTTCTCCTGCGGCACGAAGTCCGGGTGCCATTCGGCCCCCCAACTACCGGCCGCGAAGGTCTGCCGCTCAAGGACACGCTGCTGGGTCGGAGACAGGTGGTCCCACGTCTCGTAGTCTCCCGGCGCCGTCTGGTGGTGAGGCACGATGAAGACGTGGAAACCCTGTTCGCGGGCGGCAGACAGCACTGCTCGCATGTGGTCGAGGAGTCCTATCTCCTCCGCCACCTCCTTGACCTGCGACCACAGCTTTCCGCCCTCCGACAGGAAGTCGTTGTACGGATCTATGATCAGCAGGGCGGTATCTTCGGGCGGGTATGTCACTTCCTGGGCGTTCATCGCACCTCGGTTCTTCCGCTTGCCAACTCCCGGTATGGCGGGAGTCCTCTCGTCGGCGCACCCGCCGCCTTTCGACGATGGGCCCCGGTCGTTCATGAGGAGAGCGCCGCCAACCATCTCCGCGTCACTCGGCATCGGGCGACCGCCGCCGTCACTCCAGCTCGCACCGTAGCCTGGCCGCTGGAGGGGCACGACTGGTTCCACAGCCACCAAGCACCACGCTCTCACGCTCCAGATGCGGGTGCATCTTGGCCGCTATGGCCTTCTCCTCACGCGCGCTGAGGCCCGAACTCGGAATGCCCTGCCGACATCGGCGGGGCTGCCGACGGGCGGAGTGCCGAAGAGAACGAACCCCGCGGCCTCGGGCAGCCGCTCCGCTGCTTCGAGCGCGATGTGTCCTCCCAGACTCCATCCCGACCAGCACCGCGTCATCGGCGTCCAACTCCGTGACGAGGCCGGCGGGAAGAGAGGCGTAACCCGGAAGCGGATAGGCGTCGGGGTTCCTGCCGAACGCCGAACCGCCGTAACCGGGCAGGTCGAGTGCCAGGCAGCGGAACCGTTCCCCGAAGGGAACGGACGTCATACCCGCGCGGGCGAGGAGTTCCCATGCACCAGGACAACAGTGCGGCCGGTGCCCTCCGAGGCCGTGCAGGCGACGTTTTGACCGGCGAGGTTGATACGTTCTTCCCTCACTGGCACAAGCACCATCCGCCCGAGCCGACGAGTGTCTGGTGCCGAGGCTGCGCGCACCCGGTGCCGAGGAGATCGGTCACTGCGACGCGGCCAGTGTGACTGCCGCCGCCACCGCAACGAGGACGAACAGAACCGCGACCATGCCGCGAGAGGCGCTGTCCCCGTAGTCGCTCCACTTCACGTGGTAACCGATCGCCCCGAGGAGCAGGACGGCCATCCCGACGGCGGCGGCAATGCCCAGCGGCTGCCACCAGATACCCGCCACGAGCCCCGCCGCGGCGGCCACCTCGGCGAGGCCGATGAGGCGGACCAGCGCGGAACTGAGCCCCTTCGCGACGAGGCTTTCCGCGACGTCGCCCTTGAACTGCGCCTTCGGGGCGCCGGCGGCAAGGGAGACGAGGGCGAGGAGAACACTGAGGATGACAGCAGCGATGTACACGACGGTCCTTGGGGAGGACGTGGATGGGTGTTGGCGCCGCACCGGTCTGTCCTCGCGGGTGTCACGGGACAGGGGCTGTGGGGGTGCGGTCCCGTGAATGTGCGTCGCCCGTTCGCACAGCCCGGCCTGTCCGGTGATCGCGCGCCGATGGGCCAGGACCCGGACCCGTGTCAGCCATTGGGATCCAGGACGCGCGCCGTCATGTGGCGATGTTGCGCAGAGCTGCCGCGAGTCTGCCGAGGTCCACACCCGCCAGATGGTCCAGGAAGTGGTGGCGGACAGAGGCAAGGTTGGTCGGCCAGGTCTCCCCCAGCCGTGCGAGGCCCGTGTCGGTAAGGACGGCGTTCCAGCCACGAGCGTCTTGCTCCGACCCGACCCGCTGGATGAGCCCCTGGTTCTCCAACCGCGAGGATGATCCCGATCTTGGTCACGCCAAAGCCTTCATCGAGGTGGCCCCGCGACCGTCCGGGCATGGATGCAGCCCTGGCAACCGGTTCGGGATATAGTTGCTTCGACAAGCAACCTAACATAAGAGATTGCTCCGTCAAGTAAGTGAGTCGGTTGGCATCGGGGCCACGGAGTGACAAACCCCGCCCGCAGGCCGATCCCGGCCCTTATCGGCCGACACGA
The DNA here is from genome assembly GCF_026342835.1 of Streptomyces sp. NBC_00154. GTDB lineage: Bacteria > Actinomycetota > Actinomycetes > Streptomycetales > Streptomycetaceae > Streptomyces. Next base: position 308,668 of record NZ_JAPEMI010000002.1, on the reverse strand, counting down.
CCGTTGGGCAGGTCCGGCGCGGAGCGAAAGAGGTCATCGCCGTTCGCCCGGCCGATCCGTCTCACACGCAAGGGATAGGCAGAGCTCGAAAGAGAACTGCAGCGGAAACCGAAGCCGGGCCACCAGGTCGGCCGATGTATCTTCCACCGCACACATGTGAGGTATGCCAGCATGACACCGAAGCCCACCCCACCCGCAGACGCGTTGCAACCGCTTACTGCCGACGAAGAGGCCGTCGTCCGGGCCCTTCCCGCTCTCATCCACGCCCTGCCACGCGCAATCGACGCCGAGATGACGCGAATGCAGGGGTTGTCGAACACGGAATACCTGTCCCTGATGCACCTGTCGGAGGCACCCGGTCGGCAGCTGCGCATGCACGAGCTCGCCCGTGCCATTGAGATGTCGCTCAGCGGCACGACTCGTATCGTGCACCGGCTGGAGAGCGAGGGTTTCATCGAGCGGGTGCAGTGCGAAAAGGACGGCCGCGGCTGGCACGCCTCCCTGACCGACGCCGGCCTCACCCGCCTCGAAGAGGCCTGGCCCACCAACCTCGCCGCGACACGCCGGCTCTTCCTCGACCATCTCAAGGAACTGGACCTCAAGGAACTCGCGGCTGCCCTGCGAAACGTCGCCACCTGAGCGCCGCACGCCGCTACGGCGTGCTTCCTCCTGGCACGAGGGGATCGGCCGTGGCGACGATGCGCGGCACACCGCGGCGCCATCGGGTCAAGTCCGCGCGAGCCCACGCCGGCCCTGACCCGGCCGGCACCGGCGACTGGTGTGCGGCAGCCGCCGGTCCTCATGCTCGCCAGGCGCGGAGCGCGCTCCGGGGCGCCGCGGTGGCCCGGAGCGCGCTCTTGCTCGTCACGGTCACCCTCAGCGCGGTGTGGACCCGATTCCCCTGCGGTGTGACGCAAGGCATAGGGATCAGCAGGGATCAGATACGCGTGGCCGCTGCGGATCTGATTATATTTGCTTCGCGTAGCAATTAAGTCTGGCTGTGCGCCCGGGTGCGTCCGTCACCCCGCGGTGCTCCACCGAACCGGACCACTCGGGCGAGCGCACTCGTCGCACGCCGCGCGGCCGACTTCCGATTTTGCGAGTTGCTGCGCAACCGACCCTGAGGAAGGAAACACATGACCCTCACCCTTACCGACGTGCGGACCGGCCTCTCCCTGCCCGGGAGCGCTGTCGAGGGCACGGGCACCGGGCGACACCGGGGCACGCGTGCCGATGAGGACGGCTGGGTACCCGAAGGCGACTTCGCGGCGCACGGCCGTCACCGCAGAATCGCCCGCACTGCCTGGCTGCCGCCGGCGGACGGTCCCGAGGGAACCGACCACGACGCTGCCCACGCGCCCGTCCGGGACGGGAGCGTGGGCCTCGGCCGGGAGCACCGCGTCGCCGACGGCCTGGCGGCTCTCGAGGCGCTGATGCTGCAGAACAAGACCCTACAGACCGACCGCGCGCAAGATCTCTGACGCTGTGCCCACCGCGGTGTACGCCGCGACGGAGGACTGGGGCAGCGGCGGCGGCTCCCAGGGGCTGCTCCTGCGGCGAGTAGCGCGAGCGGCTCGGGAACTCGCCGTCGAAGTACACCGGAGTGAGCCGCTGACCCTCGCGGATCCCTATCACGACCCCGTGCCGTTCGAGCAGTTGCTGGACGGCAGGTGAACTAGGCCGGCGTCGAGCCGCCCCGGTGCCCAGCTTTCGCCGCGGCGGTGCCCAGGCCCGACCGCCGCAAGACCGGCGATCCGGACCGCAGACGCAGAGAACCGGTCGGAGCGCAGGACCCCACCATGGGCGGATCCGGCACACCGCTGCACGGCAGGCGCGGGTGCGCCGGCTCCGCCGAGTGTCGGGCTCCCGGTAGGCCCCGCGGCCGAGCGACGCGCCGATGTGCGGAGCCGACGACCTGTACGGACCGGGCACCCTGGGCATTGCCGCCGCGGCTCCCCAGCTTGACGAAACGCCCCCGGTTCGCAGCCCTGGCGACGAGCACGTCGGTACGGTGTTCTGAGCCGCCGTGCCGACGGCAGGAGCCGGACGCGCTACGCCGGGGCAGGGACAGCAGGCGCCCGCCCGGTCCCTGGTCGTGGGAGAGATGACGAGAGCAGTCATGGCGCCGATCGCCCCACACGCTTACTTGCCACCTCAAGTATAGATACGAGGCCGACGGCGCCTAGCGGTTCGCGACATGCGCACAGGGGGAGCGTCACCCCCTCGCCACACACCGCGACAGTCCGGGCACACCGAGGCAATGCGACACACCTCACCATCTGGACCCCCCACCCATTAGACAGATCTGTCTAATATGACGGTGTCTGCTTCGCCCTATTCGGAAAGTGATCCATGAGTCGCGCATCCACCATGCGTCAACCCGTCTCTCCGGGTGTCCCGGCCAAGCGGTCTCCCGCGCACGCAGCCCCGCGACGCCGGGCCTTGGGCCTGGGGCCCAAGGCCTCCATCGGCCTGCTGGCCTCGATCCTCATATCGCTGCTGGCGTCGTCCAGCGCGCCGACTCCTCTCTACGCGATCTACCAGCAGCACTGGGGCTTCTCCCCCATCACCATCACCGTCGTTTTCGGCGTGTACGCGCTGGCCGTGCTGGTCTCGCTCCTGATTTTCGGGAGAATCTCCGACCAAGTGGGCCGACGCCCGGTGCTCCTGACGGCCCTGATCGTGCAGGCGCTGGCGATGGTCGTGTTCATCACCGCCGGTGATGTGGGCGCATTGCTGACCGCCCGCGTCCTCCAGGGGCTGAGCACCGGAGCGGCGGTCGGTGCGCTCGGCGCCGGAATGCTCGACATCGACGCACGCAAGGGCGGCTTCCTGAACTCCTTCGCACCCACGCTGGGGACCGCGAGCGGCGCCTTCGCCTCTGGACTGATCGTGCAGTACCTGCCGGCCCCCACCCACCTCGTCTATGTCGTGCTGCTCGGTGTCTTCGTTCTGCAGGCGCTGGCCGTGCTCGCCCTGAACGAGACGGTGAGCCGCAAGCCGGGCGCGCTGGCCAGCATGGTCCCCAAGTTCAAGCTGCCCAGGTCGGCCCGCGCGTCGATGGCGATCGCCGCGCCCGTGATGTTCGCGGTGTGGGCGCTGACCGGCCTGTACGGCGCACTGGGACCGGCCATCACGCAGACCCTGGTGCACTCCACCTCCGTAGTGTGGGGAGGGCTGCCCCTGTTCGTACTCGCGGGCTCCGCCGGTCTGGCCGTCGTGATCCTGCGAGGCGCCGGGACGCGGACCATGATGCTGATCAGCGTCACCACACTGGTCGTCGGCGTGGTGATCACCTTGGGGTCCATCGCCTCGGGCACCGGCGGTACGCCCTCCGTGATCGGATTCTTCTTGGGCGGCGCCATATCCGGCTTCGGCTTCGGCAGCGGGTTCCAGGGCGGCATCAGGCTGGTCGTACCGCAGGTGAAGCCGCATGAGCGAGCCGGGGTCCTCTCTCTGCTGTACGTCGTGTGCTACGTGGGCCTGGGTGTGCCGGCCGTGATCGCCGGTCTCCTGGTCGTGCACGGCGGTGGCTTGATCCAGACGTCCAGGGAGTACGGCGTCGCCGTCATCGTGCTGGCCCTCGCGGCCGCGATCGGGCTGCTCCTCAGCGGCCGCCGTGTGGAGCGGGTGGCGGTAGTCCGGTCGGAGACCGCCCTCTCCGAGGCAGCGCCCGTGGCACAGGTCTCAGAGGTATGACGGAATTCACCGGCGTTAGAATGAACAGGTCTGTCTGAGAGGGTGGTGGCCATGGCGACCAAGACCGCGACCAAGGCGTCTGCACGCGAGCGACTACTCGAAGCGGCCAACGAGCTCTTCTACAGCGAAGGCGTGCAGACCGTCGGCATCGACCGTGTCATCGAACACGCCGGGGTGGCCAAGGCGTCCCTCTACAACACCTTCGGGAGCAAGGAAGGCCTTGTCTGCGCCTACCTCGACCTCCGCTACGTACGCATGAAGGACAGGATCACCCGGACCCTGACTCGCTTCCGTACCCCGCGCGAGCAACTGCTCGGCGTCTTCGACGCGCTGGGCGAGGCGTTCACCGATCCCGAGTACAACGGCTGTGCCTTCGTGCGGGCCACCGCCGAGACGGCCGAGGACAGCGCGATCCGCCAGGTCGCCGACAATTACCGTGTCTGGGTGCGTGGCCTGTTGACAGAACTGGCCACCGCGTCCGGATACGCCGCCCCCGAGGCGCTGGCCCGGCAGCTCCATCTGCTGTACGACGGCGCGGGGCAGTCCGCGCGCATGGACCGTGACCCCTCCGCCGCCACGACCGCCCGCGTCGCCGCGGCCACCCTGCTCGACGCGGCGCCGCTCACGGCGTGCGCGACCACCCCGTAAGAACTCCCGCCGTGGGTTCCGGCCGACTGCGGAGCACCGGCCCGCCACAGCAGCCGTAACGATCACACCCGCTGCCAGGCGAGGACACCTGTGCGTAGCTTCCAGGAGATCCGGACGGGGGAAGCCGGCGCAGGTTGCAGCACGGTTCCGTCCACCTTCGCCACTCGCACCTGCGCCTCGCCCATCCAGTTCGGAAGCAGCCCGAGAGTGGCCCCGTGGGATCTGAGCGGATATGTAAACGTCGGGCGTCAGGTCCGCCTGCCGCGTCAGCAGGCGGAAGGACCCGTGTCACTCAGAGCACCCGCGACGGCGCGCGGACATGCGCCCCGGCGGTGGCCGTCGACCCGTCAAGCCCGCACCGGCCGGGCATCTCAGGCGCCGTCCGCCTGGCTGACGATCACGGCCAGCGCCGTCCGGGAGCTCACTCCTTACTTGCGCATCGCCGATTTCAACTGCGCCCCGACCGTGCTCGGAGACCCCGACAACTCACCCAGGAACTGACGGTTCGTCATTTCTCGGAGCGCCGGCTGCACTACTTCCCGCTCACGGAGCGAGAGTCGGTTGCCCTCTCCGCGGCGGCCTCCACGCTGTCCACAGCGCGCCGCGCGGGTGCACCGCTCGGCGCTTTCCCGGACCCATGCCGCCTCGCCCCACGCCTGCGCGGCCAACGCAGCGCCCTCGACCCCCGACAGCCTTCAACGGCCAAGCGGGTGACCAATTGCGTCACCTCCTTGACCAGTTACGCAAGGAGGTGCCATGATCTCACCGGTTCAACCGGTGACGCACACCATGCGAAACCGCCGTCTGCGAACAGAGAAGCGAAGATGGATCTGAAACTCGAAGTTGTGGTGCTGCCCGTCTCTGACGTCGACCGGGCCAAGGCCTTCTACGAGAAGGCGGGCTTCCGTCTCGACGTCGACTACGTCGCCGACGACAGCTACCGCGTGGTGCATCTGACACCCCCCGGATCGCAGTGCTCGATCCTCTTCGGCGCCGGAGTCACCACGGCCGCGCCGGGTTCGGTGCAGGGTCTGCACCTCATCGTCTCGGACATCGAGGCAGCCCACGCCGAACTCGTCGACCGCGGCATCGAGATGGGCGAGATCTTCCACGACGCGGGCGGGGTGTTCCACCGCGGCACGGAAGAGCGACGCGTCAGCGGCCCGGACCCGCAGCGAGCCAGCTACGGTTCCTTCACCGCGTTCAGCGACCCTGACGGCAACGGTTGGGTACTGCAGGAAGTGACGACCCGTCTCCCCGGCCGGTGACTACGGCTCCGCCCACCAGACGTCTGAAGACACCTGGGCTCCGGCAGGCCGACATTGCGCAGTGGCGGCGGTCACCCTCGGGCACTTGCCCGGTCGGCCGGCCGTGCAGTTGAAGCGGACATCGCTGAGCGCCGTCGCACCACACGACATCTCGTACGGTCGGTCGGGCAGAGACCCACGCCGCCTCCCTACGGATAGGACCCATACCAGCCCCAGCGCGGCCGCGCGGACGAACCCGTTCCACCGGTGAGCCACGCTGGTCAGCCCAGCGCGTGCGCCACCAGGACACCGGCGAAGGCGGCCATCGTCTCCAGGACCAGCTGGACGCAACACTTGATGAGAGGTGTGCCGACGCCGCGCGCGAAATCACCCCACGGGACACGCTGTCGGCCACGGTGTGCGCGAAAGTCAGGACGGGGGACGGACGGCTCATACGGCACTGGAGCAGCACCAGGAGCACGTGGCGCAGCGGGGCACAGCTAGTAGGGCTTGGTCAGGTTCGTATCGGTGTGGGTATGTTGCGGTGGCAGGTGGGGCAGGCACCGGTCCAGAGGGCGAGGAGTATCTGCAGCTCGCGGACGACCTGGTAGAGGCTCAGGCCGGCGCCGCGTCTTTTGGGGCCCGGGCCAGTCGTTGCAGGGTGCAGAAGGCGTGCGCGACGGAGACGAGGGTGACGTGGTGGTGCCAGCCGTTCCAGGTGCGGCCCTCGAAGTGGGCAAGTCCCAGGGCCTGTTTCATCTCCCGGTAGTCGTGTTCGATGCGCCAGCGGAGTTTGGCGAGCCGGACCAGCGTGGTCAGAGGCATGCCGGAGGGCAGGTCGGACAGCCAGAACTGCACCGGCTCGCTCTCACCGGCGGGCCATTCGGCCAGCAGCCAGCACTCCGGCAGTTCCGGGCCGTCGGTGGCCTGGCGGACCTCGCGTCCGGCAGGCCGGATGCGCAAGGCCACGAAGCGGGAGTACATCCGCTTGCGGCCCGAGCGGCCGGTGCCGGGCCGGGAGCCCTCCCGCCACTGCACCGGCCTGGCCGCCTTCCGGCCCGCCGCGATGACCAGCTCCTTCACCGGCCGCGGCTTGTCGGGATACTTCGCCACCGGCGGCCGTCCGGACCCCGAGTACGGCTCGGCCACCGGCACCGCGCCGGCGGGCTGGGCCGACAGCGTGGTGGAGATCCCCACCACGTAGTTCAGGCCGCGGGCCTGCAGTCCGTGCCGGAACGCGGCGGCATCGCCGTATCCGGCGTCCGCGACGGCCAGCGGCACCTCGATCCCCCAGGAGCGGGTCTCGTCGAGCATGTCCAGGGCCAGCTGCCACTTCTCCACATGCCCGACATCGTCCGGGATGCCGCAGGCGGCACGGCGGGCGACCTTGCCCGCATCGGCCTTCGGTGAGGCGGGATCCCATGTCCCGGGCAGGAACAGCCGCCAGTTGACCGCCGCCGAGGCGTGGTCGGACGCGAGGTGGAGTGAGACGCCGACCTGGCAGTTGGTGACCTTGCCCGCGGTGCCGGTGTACTGCCGCGACACACACGCCGAGGCGGTCCCGTCCTTCAAAAACCCGGTGTCGTCGAAGACCAGGGCCTCCGGCCCGATCGCCTCCTCCATCCGCCAGGCGAGCTGGGCCCGGATGTGCGCGGGGTCCCAGGGGCTGGTGGTGATGAAGTTGGCCAGTGCCTGACGATTGCCGTCCTCCCCGAGCCGGGCGGCCATCGGCTCGACCGACTTACGCTGCCCGTCGGTCAGCAGCCCCCGCAGATATACCTGCCCCCACCGGCGCTGATCCTTTCGCGCAAACGGCTCGAACACCTCCGCCGCGAACGTCTCCAACTCGCCACGCACCACAGCAATCTCGTCCGGAGTCACACACTCTCAACGCCACACCGGACCTGCAGGACACGCACCACCACAACCGACCTGACCAAGCCCTACTAGGCGCTGCCCAGGTAAGCAGTGCAGGGGTCAACTGCGCGCGCCCTGGATGTGACCACTGCCGGCGGGCATCCGCGGTGGAGCGCGCCGGGCGTGCTGATCAGCCCGCACGCCGGCGCCCTTCACCTCCGCCATGCTGCCTCACATCCATCGACTGCTCGCCACCCGATTGCACCGCTTCGCCTACGGGCAGCAAATGCGCAACACGGTCGTACTGCTCGCCGCCACAGGCTGAGGCGTGTGCCCGCCCCGCTGTGCCAACCGGCACCGGCCGGCACAGCGGGGCTCCGCTCAGCGCAGGACAACCGCGTTGACCCGATTGGTGTTGGCGTCCTCGATGCAGCTGCGCAGACGCATCACGTCGTGCGGGGGTAGCGCAGGGCGGATGGCACCGACGTAGACGCTCTCGCGCACCCGGGTGAGGTCGGCGTCGTCGTTGTGGGCGGCCGTGGATCGGCGGCACGTCTCCCAGAGGTCGTCGGCGGCGAGCCGGACGTCGCCGTCGCGGGTCTCGACCGTGAACACCATCGTGGTGCCCACCGCGTCGGGTGCGGACTCGGGCCGGGTCGGGGTCGCATCCGCCAGGGCGGACCACAGCAGCGGGATCAGCAGCAGACCTCCCACGCTCGCTGCCACGGCGAACGCAGTGCGCCCCGGCCGGGAGGGTGGCACCGCCGGGTGGTCCTCCCAAGGCTCCGTACCGTCGGCCGGCGGCGCGGTCAGGGCTGTCTGGCGTCCGGCCAGCCGCCGTTCCGCTCCTCGCCCGACGCTGGGGCCCTCGCGATCTTCTGAATGACCGTCGCGAGGCCGGAGAGGAGGCCCCTGGTACCCGCTAGGCGGGCACCAGGACGAACCCTGGCAGGACGGGCAGTCCCGCCACGGCGGCGCGAGCCAGATGGGCGGCCTTGGCGCCTGTGATGGACGGGTTGTGGGCCAGCGGGGTGTCCAGCGGCACCACGGCCCAGTCCGCAGCCTCGAATCGCATGACTCATTTCTCCTGTGAATGGGTGAACTCGTGTACTGCTCGTCGCGCCGAGGGCCTCCGGGGCCCGCCCGATGCCACGACTGCGGACCTGGTGGGCAGCCGACGGCGTCGGCGGCGCGCGCGGACCTTCACGACGATGAGGGCCGGCACGGTCACGGTGGCGAGCGTCAGGGCGCCGACCAGACCGGCCGAGTGCAGGAACTCGGTCGCGGCCGCACCGGCGAAGTAGCCGAGCGCCACCGTGCCGATGCCCCAGATCAGCGACGCCGCCGCGCTGTAGCGGAGGAAGCGGCGGTACGGCATGCCAGATGAGCCGGCGGAATAGGGCGCGAAGGTCCGCGCGAAGCCGATGAACTTGCTCGTGAAGACCGTGGCTCCGCCGTGGTGGGTGAGGAAGGTCCGGGCGCGTCCGATTCCGTGGTCGGCGGTGGCTCTCAGTGTCCACCGCCGGCCGGGGCGCCGCGCGCAGCGGCGGCCCAATGCATAGCCGAGGCTGTCGCCGGTGACGGCTCCGGCCACCACGACGGTCGCGAGGAGGAAGGCGTTCAGTTCGCCCCGGCCGGCGATCGCGGAGGCGAGGAGAATGGCCGTCTCGCCGGGAACCAGCAGCCCGGTGAAGGCGCTCGTCTCACTGGCCGTCAGGACGAACACCGCGGCGTACGACCACCATCCGGCCGCTTCGATCACACCGTTGAGATGCATGGCGGTCAGCCCGCGCGCCTCAACGGTACGGGGTCGAAGGAAAGGACGTGGGCCGGTCGGGCCGGCGCCCCCGCCGTTCGACCCCGGGGCGCGGCCTGGCCGCCACCCGGCTCCTCGGCGCGCGGCCGCAAGGCTACGACCTGTCCTTCCGGCTCCCAGGCATCCGCAGGGCCTCGGCTCCATGAGTCCTTCCGCGGAAGACGCCCCGCGACGAACCAGGTAAGGAGCGGTACGGCCGCGCCCAGCACACCGGCGGAGGCAGGGTGAGGGGACGTCAGCACGGCCGTCGTCACGCCGCACACCGCCGTCGTCATGACGACGATGCGTGCTCGGACCGACGAGATGGCGGTGACCACCGCCAGGGCCATCAGCAGGTACCAGCCCGTGAGCGCACCGGGCATCGCGAGGTACTCACGGAAGAGCGAACTCTCTTGCCCCGGGAGGTGTTCCAGGGGGACCGACCAGGTGTAGGCCAGCCCGGCCGCGCTGGACAGCAGCAGCGCGAAGGCGGCACGGGTGTAGGCCGCCTGCCGCTGGTGCGCCAGCCAGAGCAGGATCAGTGCCGTCAGGGGCCAGGGGGTCAAGGCGTAGACGCAGGCCATCTCCTGCGTCGTGTCCGTCCAGCCGAATTCGGGATAGGGGTCGGCACCGGAGGAGACGCCGAGCAGGGCTGCGTGGAGCATCGCGATCGCCGCCGCGCCTGTCGCCGCGTGCCGCAAGGTTCTGCGCACGATCGCTTGTCGCGCCTGCCGAACGACGCGAGGAGGGCTTCCTTCTGGCCTGCCCGACGCCAGGACGGCGGCGTGCGGCATCTGCGTGGCGTGGGCCACGACTGGTCACCTCACTTAGTTGATGAATCAAATACGTGTTCATGATCAATGCGCGGAACGGGCGGTGAACCGACCGACATCGCAGCCGGGCGACGATCCCGTGCGGGTGCGAAGCACCGCGAACCCGGCGCCAGTCAGATCCCGAGCGAGTGGACCGGGGAGCACCCCGGCGTTCACCCCTGCGGACAGACGGACGCACAGCCCCTGCTCGACGGCGAGGCGTGTCCGCGCACCGAGCCCCGCACCCTCCTGATTGACACGTCAAGCATGCATGAAGATACTTGTTTCGTCAATCAAGTGATTTTCGAGTGGTCAGCTACCTGCGGGACCACCGGTGGAGGAGAACATGACGCCCCTGACCTTCGAAATTGGCCTCAACTCATTCGGGGAGGTCGCCACGGACGACGGCCGGACGCTCAGCGACGCCGAGACCGTCCGCCTGCTCGTCGAGGAGGCCGCACTCGCCGAATCCTCGGGACTGGATGTCTTCAGCGTCGGCGAGCACTACCGACCGGGCCACGTCGACAGTGCCGCCCCCGTGCTGCTCTCCGCCATCGCCACCGCCACGAAGCGCATCCGCCTCGGAACATCGGTGACCGTCCTGAGCACCAATGATCCCGTGCGGCTCTACCACGAATTCTCGACCCTGGACGCCGTGTCGAACGGCCGGGCCCAGCTCGTCCTCGGGCGAGCGTCGGCCACGGAGTCCTTCCCCCTGTTCGGCTACGACCTCGCCGACTACGAGGAGTTGTTCGAGGAGAAACTCGAACTCTTCATGCGTCTGCAGCGGGAGGAGACGGTGACGTGGTCCGGCGCGCTCCGGACACCGCTCGTCGAACAGCGGCTGCGCCCCCGGATGCACCACGGGGGTATCCCCACCTGGATCGGCGTGGGCGGCAGCCCGCACTCCGTGATCCGTGCGGCCAGCTACGGACTGCCCCTGATGATGGCCATCATCGGCGGACGCCCGCAGCGGTTCGCGGGCCACGTCAAGCTCTACCTGCAGGCGCTGCAGCAGGCCGGGCACGAGCCGCAACCGATCGGCCAGCACTCCCTGGGGCTCGTCGCCGACACCGACGAGGAAGCGGTCGAGACCTGGTGGCAGTACTGGCAGCCGGTCGTTGCCCAAGCCGCCGAGGAGCGGGGGTTCTACAAGCCGACCCGCGAACGGTACGAGGCGGAGATCGAGCAGGGGGCACTCTTCATCGGCTCTCCGGAGGCCGTCGCCCACAAGATCGCCCAGACCGCGCGCGCCCTGCACCTGAACCGCTTCGACCTCAAGTACGACATCATGCACCTGCCTCGCCAGGCCCGCGCCCGCACGATCGAACTGCTGGGCCGCGAAGTCGCCCCGCGGGTCAGGGAATTGCTCGCCAAGGAGTCCACCCATGGATGATCTCGTTTTTGGCCTGGACACATTCGGGGACCTGCCCGAAGACGACTCAGGTGTCCCGGTCTCCCACGCCAGGGCCATCCGGCAGGTCGTCGACGAAGCCGTCCTCGCGGACGACATCGGCGTCGACGTCATCGCGCTCGGCGAACACCACCGCCCCGAGTACTCGATCTCGTCCCCGGAGACCGTGCTCGCCGGCATCGCCACGCGCACCCGGCGCATCCACCTGTCCTCCGGTGTGACCGTGCTCAGTTCCGACGATCCCGTCCGAGTGTTCCAGCGCTTCGCAACGGTCGACGCCCTCTCCGGCGGCCGGGCCGAGATCATTCTCGGCCGCGGCTCCTTCACCGAGTCGTTCCCCCTGTTCGGATACGACCTCAACAACTACGACACGTTGTTCGAGGAGAAGATGGAACTGTTCGCGAAGCTGCTGGAGGAGAAGCCCGTCACGTGGTCGGGCACAGTGCGGGCGCCGCTGGAGAGCACCGAGGTCTTCCCGACCACCGAGTCGGGGCGCCTGACCACCTGGGTCGGAGTCGGAGGTTCACCCCAGTCGGTCATCCGCACCGCCCGATACGGGCTTCCGCTCATGCTCGCCATCATCGGCGGCTCCTTCGAACGCTTCCTGCCCTACACGGACCTCTACCGGCGCGCCGCAGACCAGTTCGGCACCACGGCACATCCGGTGGGAATGCACTCACCCGGATTCATCGCCGACACCGACGAAGAAGCCCGGGAGCTGTTCTGGCCGGGCTACCGGCTCATGCGCGACCGCATCGGCGCGCTGCGGGGCTGGCCACCGGTGCGCCGGGAGGAATTCGAGGCCGAGATCGAGCACGGCTCCATGTACATCGGCTCGCCGGACACGGTCGCACGCAGGATCGCCCAAGCGGTACGCGGACTCGGCGTCGGCAGGTTCGACCTCCTGTACACCGCGGGCCCGCAGCCGGTCAGCGCCCGCCTTCGCGCAGTTGAGCTCTACGGCACGAAGGTGATCCCCATGGTCCGTGACATCCTCGCCGGCTGACGTCGTGAATGGAGAGGCAATGGACGTGCATGACATCCGTACGATAGGCATCCTGGGTGCCGGAAAAGTAGGCACCGTACTGGCGCGGCTGGCCCTGTCAGCAGGTCTTCGCGCGCTGATCGCCGGCTCGGGGGCACCCGAGGACATCGCGCTCACCATCGAGGTCCTCACGCCCGGCGCGACCGCGGTCACCGCGGCGGAGGCGGCGGCTCAGGCGGACGTCGCGATCCTGGCGCTTCCCCTGGGGAAGTACCGCAGCATCCCGGTCGAAGCGCTGCACGGCAAACTGGTCGTCGACGCGATGAACTACTGGTGGGAGGTCGAGGGCGTGCGCGACGACCTCACCGACCCGCGCACCTCCACCAGCGAGATCCTCCAGGCGTTCCTCCCGGGCTCCCGCGTGGTCAAGGCCTTCAACCACATGGGCTACCACGACCTTGAGGACGAGGCACGGCCCGCCGGCGCGCCCGGCCGCAAGGCAATCGCCCTCGCCGGGAACGGCCCGGCCGACCGGGCCACGACCGCGCACCTCGTGAATGCTCTCGGCTTCGACCCCGTCATCGTCGGCCCGCTCGCCGAAGGCGTACAGCTCGAACCGGGGACCGAACCCTTCGGAGCCGACGTCAGCTCCGACGAACTGCGGGCCATGCTCGACCGCTTCCCCGCGTCGAAGCGCGGCCGAGCGGTCGGCCAGGCCCGCACCGCTGCTGCGATCCCACCCGTCGATGCGGCGTAGAAGCCTTTTCTGCGGGACTTTCATCCCGGAACGGGGTCTGATCCGGATGCCCCGGGTCGCGCCGGGAGTCGGTGGCCCCGCCGGGAGTCGGTGGCCCCGCCGGGAGTCGGGGCCACCGGCCCGGCCATGGCTGAGCAGCGACGACTTCGGGGCGGGTGAAGAGGAATCCGCCGACGCCCGACTGTCTCCAGGAACGGTGGCAGGTCCTGCGGCGGAGACTCACGGAAGGCTTTTTCAAAGCGGCGGCGCGGCGACCGCCTACGGCCCCTCCGCAGTCAAGGACATGGCGCGGCCCTGGTGATGATCCGCGCGTCCGGGTGCTGTTCAAAAGATTCCACCGCCGCCTGCGCGAGGTCGTCCGCGCTGGTGCAGGCGATCTCCAGTTTCCGTACCAGCGTGATGGTCTGGCGGCCCATTGCGTTTTCCACCAGCGGCAGTTGCCGCATGTGCGGCAGCCGGAGGATCTCGTGCAGCCGTTCGGTCTCCGCGTCGATGCCGCGCTGGCGGCCGGCTTTCTTCAGCAGCGCCCGCAGCTGGGCGCGGGTGAGCTTGGCGGCCTGCCCCGGGGTGGGGGCGGAAGCCAGGATGACCAGCGCCGCGGGGGTGCACAGGCCGTCGCGGGTACTGAACGCTTCCAGCGCGGCAGGGAAGTATTCGTGCAGGTGGGAGCGGAGTTTGTTGCCAGCCTGGGTGCGGTCCCAGACTGCGTCCTGCTGGGCTCGTGCCAGCACCGCGATAACCTGGGCCAGCTCGGAATTGCGGGGCAGTTGCCGGCGGGCTGCAGCGTCGGTGCGCAGGATGTTGGCCAGGACCATGGCGTCCAGGTGGTCGGATTTGCGGCGGGAGACCGCGTGGCGGTCGCGGTATCGGGCGGCGACCGTCGGGTTGATGGCATAGACGGGGCGTCCGGTGCCGCGAAGGCAGGCCACCAGCAGGCCCCGAGAGGTCTCGATCGCCACCGGGATCGGGTCCTCTTTGGTGTCGCCGTGGGCGGCGAGCAGGTCGATCAGTTGTCGCAGGCCCGGGGTGTCGTCGCCGATCCGGGCCTTGGCCAATAGAGCTCCGTCGTGGTCGACCAGGGCGACGTCGTGGTGGTCGCTGGCCCAGTCGTTCCCGCAGTACACGTGCATGATGTGCTCTCGCGTCCCTTTGGTTCGGGGTGCATTGCTGCCGGTCGCAGCCGCGCAGGATCACGCGTCTCCCTAATGGAAGGGCTCGAAGGCCCAGCATCCGATTAGCCGTTCGTGACCCCAGCTGTCCGCAGGGCCCTCGGTCTTGGCCAGTGCTCGAAGGCTCCGGGTGCGATGAGAGGTGATCCCTGCGGATGGCTCGGACCACGAACAACAACGATCCGATCATCTGACTGGATGCGACGCGGCGGGTGAAAGCCGGGGCCTGCCCGTCTCTGCAGAGGGCTCGAACGGCCCTGGTGGACTTTCAGACGTGACCCGACAATCAGGACATGGTGACGGGCGGACGGTGCCGGGGACCGACTCTCGTTCAAGAGGTAGCGCCCCGGGGGATGCACAACGGTTCTCCGGCACCGACCGCCGCCACCGCCACACAGTGCTGAATTGATCAACTTCTGGGTACAGGACCGGGTCAGTCTGGCGATAGGGCTATCTGCCCTGATGATGTATAGACCTTGGCCCTGTCCACGGTGGCAGCCACGGAGCAACCGCCGTACACAGCACCAGGCCCCTCTCCATCAAAGGCTCAAAGCCTCAGAGTCTTGGAGTAGTTGAGACCTTGGTGCTGCGTCCGCTTCGGTGCCCATTAGGGGTGTAGGCGAACTCGACGTTGTTCGCCGCGGCCCAGTCGCCAACCCGGGTGTCCTTCTTCGTCGTCAGGTGCGGAGAGAAGTTGTCGAGCACGATGGCGATGCGGACCTCGGGCCGGTAGAGGCTGCGCAGGTAGCGGCAGAATTCCAGGAGCTTGGATCTGTTCTTGGTCTTCTTGATGTGGCCGTAGAGCTTGTCTTTGCTCAGGTCGTAGGCGGTGAACAGGTGCCGGACTCCGTGTGGTCGGGTGTAGGTCGCCCGGCGGCGGGGTCTCGTCCTGCACCTACTCCACCACGTCAACACCCTGCTGTTGCGACAAGGTCCTCGCCGAACCGGCCTGGGCCAAGAAGCTGTGCGACGAGGACCGGCGCGGTTTGACCGCGTGGTTCTGGTCGCACATCAACCCGTACGGCACCTTCCGCCTCGACATGGACAAGCGGCTCGAACTTGCGCCGGCCGTCAGGGTGCCCGGTCCGCGCCATGCGGGCGGTGACGCTGCCAGAACAGGCGATTCCTCATCATGACGACATACGGCGCCCTGCCCGGAAGAGGTATACCGATGCGGCCGCCGGGACCAGTGCGCTGGTGGCGACGAGAGTGAGCAGCACCGGTTCGAGGAGCGCCCCCGCTGTTGCTGCAGTGAAGGCTATGCCGACAAGCGCTATAGGGACCAGGAGCGAGGCTGCAGTGCCGATGGTCTTGTCGCGCCTGCTCCAGTGAGGTGCTGCCCACAGCAGCACGACGCCCGCGATCATGGCAATGCCGCCCAGGACGAGGTTGACGCCCCCGAGAAGTCCGGCCACCGGCAGCAAGATCAACGGGGCAAGGCTGTGCCACTTGCTGGTCGGCAGCGCAATGGTCTCGCCTTCGCGGGCAGTGGCCACGATGGTGCGGGGGTCGCCGAGGCGGTCCAGGACGGCTTTCACCTCTGCCTCATTGCGGGCCGGCTGCTCGGCGAATGCCACCGCAATATGCTCCGTCAGATCGGCAAGAAGTTCGTTGCGGCGCTCCGGCGCCAGGGCTGCGGCTTCGCGTGCCACAGCCTCCAGGTAGGCCACCGCAAGCGGGTGCTCGACGGTCTTCACAGTGAGTCTCCAGGTAAAGGCAGTGGGGAGTTCGGTCGTTTAATCGGTGATGAAGCGGTCCACGGCGTCGCGGAAGTGTGGCCAGATCTCAGTGAACTCCGTCAGCGCCGCCTCTCCCTGAGGGGTCAGCATGTAGTAGCGGCGCGGCGGCCCACTCGGGGACTCCTGCCAGGTGGTATCCACCAAGCCGTCACGGCGCAACCGGGCCAGCAAGGGATAGATCGTCCCCTGGCTGGTGGTCATCACGTTCACCGTGCCAAGCACCTCCAGCAGCTCTACGCCGTAGCGAGCGCCACTGCGCAGAAGTCCCAGGACGCAGTACTCCAGCACCCCTTTTCGGAGCTGACTTTCCGCCTTCCCTGAGCCGCCCTTACTTGCCACATCAGGTACCATGCAATACATGGTAAGTGGGACGACCATGTACGTCCAGTCCTGCCCGCAACCGCCCCAGGCCGGGTATCGATACCCGTGCAGCTACTCCATCGGACAATTCGTTGGTGGATGGGGCGTCGCACGACGACGTTCGCGCTGCCGCGATCCGGACGCCTTACCGCCCCGGGGAGGCTGGGACCAGGTTGCGGACTGTCGGCAAACAACGGCACCGTCTATCGACACTCCGGCCCGTGATCACGAACCCGCAGGTGAGCACTGGGCGTGGGGCACCGGTCCTGCCTCCGATGGCGGCAGACCGGGAGACAGAACTGCCAAGGCCGCCTGCGAAGTCGAGCCGGGGAAACCAGACTTCCGATACTGGGAACGGACCGCCTCGACCAGGGGGATTGACGGAGGCGGCCGTGCTGCATCCGCCTCCTTGCACGTGCGTGCGCAGATGACGGCAGCCCACATCAAGAACGACGAAGCGGCCGGCTGCGATAGCTGTGCCGGGTCACCCGGCCGTCCGCCCGTGCCTACCGAACGGCGTCGGCGGCCACGGCCGTACCGCCGGCCATGTGGCGGACTCGGACGGCGTGCCAGGCGAGAGCGATTCCCGAGAGCAGCACGAAGCCCAGTCCGGTGGCCACCACACCGGCCCACCCGTACGCGGTGAACATCACACCGGCGACAGCGGATCCGACGGCGCCTCCGGCGAACACCGCAAAGATGTAGACGGTGTTGAGGCTGGCCCTGATCGCGGACTGAGCGGCAAAGATACGTGCCTGGTTGGCGATCTGACCGCTAGTGGTTCCGTAGCCGAGGAGGTTGCAGCCGACAGCAAGGCCGAGCAGCGACTGGCCTGCAAACCCGAACAGGGCGAAGGCGAGCAGCACCGATGCGAGGGACAGGGCATTGACCTTCGGCGCGCCCCAACGGTCGGCGAGGCGCCCCGAGTAGCGGGCGGCCAGGGCCCCGGGCACGCTGAACAAGCCGAAGAGGCCGATCACCGCCGGCCCCAGCGCGATCGGGGCAGCCGTGAGGTGGAAGGCGAGTGAGGACCAGAAGGCGGAGAAGGCCGCGAAGACCGTCGCCCCCAGCGCGGCCGAAAGACGGAGGGGCGCATTCTCCGTGATGAGCTTGGGGAGCGAAGCCAGCAGACGGAGATAACTCTTTTGCGTTCCGGCCGGGGTGGGCGGGTCGGCCGGCATGAAGCGCGGGAGGACCAGGAGCAGGGCACCGGTGGCGACGGCGGCGACGGCGTATCCGGCCCGCCAGGTTCCGGCGGCCTCGGTGATGAGGCCGGCAGCTGTGCGCGAGAGTAGGGCTCCCATGGTCAAACCCGTCCCCACCGCTCCGAGGACACGACCGGCGTTGCCGGGAGTCGCCATGGAGACGACGGTCGGCATGATGACCTGCGGGAGCACTGTGGTCGCGGAGAGTATGAGGGTGACCACACTCAGCAGAGCGACCGAGGGTGCGGCGGCCCCCGCGAGGAGTGCAGCGGCGGTGATCACCAGCAGAACGGTGGACAGTCGGCGAAGCCGTACGGCGTCGGCGAGCGGCACGATGGCGATGATGCCCAGCGCGTAGCCGATCTGCCCTGTCGTGGCCACCAGCCCGGCAGTTGAGGCCGACGCGTGAAAGCCCCGGGCAATCTCGTCGAGGAGTGGCTGGGTGAAGTAGATGTTGGAAACGGTGATCGCAGTCGCCGTGGCGAAGACGGGGATGGTTCCCCGCTTCACGTCCGGGCGGGTGGTGGCTTCGCAGGTCATGGGTTCCTCATGTGCGTGATTCACGGGCGTGACAGGCGAAGACGCGGTCGCACGCAGGGGGACCGCGTCAACAGCCCGTCGGGAAGTGCCGTGTCGCGACGTTCAGCTCATGGTCGGATCCGGCGCTGGCGGCGACGTCGCCTGGCAGCCTCGCAGGGCAGAGTCCTGCTCCTGCGGCTAGGCAGAGGCGGTCCGCCGTCAGACGAACTCGGATTCGACGAGTTCGCCGGTGGCCGGGTCGAGTGCCTTCATGGATGTTTACCATCATCCACATGCAAGATTACGCTCGTCATCCTGAAGGTCAAACGCAAGTCACTACAAGACGCCCATACGGGGCACAGGTGCATGATGGCCATCATCCAGTCGCGCGGCGATCCCACCACGCCGCCCCACGGAAGGCAGGGACGGACATGGGCCACTCACAGGCAGAGAAAGCGGCAACCCGCGCACGGGTCCTGCGACTGGCGTCACGCAAGGTCCGCACCGAAGGCGTCACCCGCCCCGGCGTCGCAGACCTCATGAACGAGGCGGGACTGACACACGGCGGCTTCTACAAACGCTTCGCCTCACGCGACGACCTGATCGCACAGGCTTCGGCCGTGGCCCTGGCCGAAGGCACAGCGAAAATGGAACGCGCCACACGCAAGAACGACCAGAACGCACGCGCCGGCCTCATCGACGCCTACCTCGCTAAACAGCACCGGGACACACCCGCCACCGGCTGCGCACTCGTCACCCTCGGAGCCTCCGCCGGACGCGGCGACCAACACTTCAAAGACGCCTACGAAAAGCAGGTACGCACCTACCTGGAACTCATCGCAGGCCTCAACGACGACACCGAGAACACCCGAGCCGAAGCAATGCTCACCCTCAGCGCCCTCGTCGGCGCCGTACTCATCTCCCGAGCCGTCAACGACAAGAACCTCTCCGACGAACTCCTACAGACCGTCGCCGAACAACTGAGGTGATGCTCGAGACGAAGATCTCGACCCGGGCGCCCGCTTCCCAGCGAGGGAACGCGACGACAGCTACGGCACCTCGCCGCATTGTCGGAACGCCCGAATACGCCCCGTACGAGGACGCCCCTCCGCCTTGCGATGCACCGCATCCGACGCCGCGCGCTGATCCACCAGGGATTACGGGACAGCCCTTAGGGAATACGTCTGAGTTTGCGACACAATTACAAGGCTGGTCGCTTATCGCATCTGCTGCGCAACTCGCACCTGCATTCCCACTGGTTACTCCGATCCCGACCGCTCTTCTCCATGGTCGGAGTGCGAAACGTAAATCAATGAACGGCCGTCGCCTGCGGCCGGGCTGAGCCACTTACACTGTGACCATGGCAGACGTGGCGAATATCAATCCTCTCAACCGTGATGAGGAGGCTTTCCTTCGGGCTCTGGGCAGAGTAATGACACTCCTGCCGCGCATCGTTGACGCGGACATGCTCGAGGAGCATCCGATTTCCGGTACCGAGTACATGGTCCTGGTGCACCTCTCCGAGGCGCCGCACAGTCAGATGCGGATGAGCGAGCTCGCCAACGTGTGCGGGCTGTCGCTGAGCGGCATGACTCGAGTAGTGAACCGGCTGGAGTCGCAGTCGCTGGTCATACGTGAGAAGTCGCCGGACGACGGACGGGCATGGCTCGCCGTCCTCACCAGTGCCGGAGAGAAGCAGCTGAAGCAGGCGTGGCCCACCAACCTCGCGAGCGTGCGACGCCACGTCTTCTCGCGCCTGGACGGCTGCGACATCGCCGCGGCTGTGGAGGTGCTGGAGCGCATAGCGCCACGGTGACGCCAGGTCGCCGGTCGAGGTAACGCCGACGCCACTGAACGGCCAGGCGGCCGAACAGCGGTGGCGGCGCGGAGGGACGTTCGTAGGCTTGTTGGTGTCAGTCAACGGGCCTCTCGTTCGGGGGGCCCAGTCCCTTGTGCTCTCGAAGGAGAGACGCCATGACCGTATCCTCCGCCCCTGGGGGCTCCCGGCGTTCAGAGACCGATTCCGCCGGCTTCACGGCGTCGCCGCAGCTTGCCCGAGCCCTGCAGCAGATCGTGGTGGACCTGGTGGAACTGCAACTCCAGGGGAAGCAGGCCCACTGGAACGTGGTCGGCCACAACTTCCGGGACCTCCACCTGCAACTGGATGAGATCGTCGACGACGCGCGGGAGGCCGCCGACACCATCGCCGAACGCATGCGGGCCCTCGCGACCTTTCCGGACGGCCGTTCCGACAGCGTGGCAGCGACCACCACCCTCCCCGCGTTCCCGGAGGGCGAGCAGAATGTGAGCACCGTCGTCGACCTCGTCACGGCACGCCTGCGCGCCACCGTCGATACGCTGCGCACCCTGCACGACCGGGTCGACAGCGAGGATCCCGCCACGGCCGACCTGCTGCACGCGATCATCGACTCGCTGGAAAAGCACGCCTGGATGGTCAGCGCGGAAAATCGATCCGTCTGACACCGCTTCCCTGGAGCTGCCCGGAGAAGGCCCCTGCGTGTTGCAGAAGGCTGTGATAGCCGGGCTCGGTTTCGAGTGTTCTGATCAGGCGCCCAGGGCAAGGTTGTGCATGTGTGCGACGACCCGGACCACCATCGCCCAGGGGTACGTGGCCGCGCGCGGCGCGGACCTGCCCGTGGCGTTCGCCCGGGAGGCGGACGGGCTGCCGGACGACGCCGCACTGTATCTGCTGCCCTCAACACGGCAGTTGACCACCCGCACCCGGCGGGCGCTGGAACGCCGGGCCCGCGAGGGAGCCACGGTCTATCTGTCGTTCTGCTCGGGTGAGCACCCGACGACACGCGGTCCGTGGTTCCACGACCTGGACGGTCTGTTCGGCGTGGAGCTCCAGCTCTCCTACGGTGTCGCGGAGCCGATCGAGGACGACGTCCTGGAGATGACGTTCACCGAGGACTTCGGCTCCATCGCCGCGGGCGAGACCCTGACGTTCCCGGTCGCCGGCAACGAGGACAGCCGTGCCTACCTGTCGGTGGTCCCGACCGGTGCACGGGTCGTCGCCACCGACGCGCACGGCCGCCCGGCGCTGCTGTGTCACGAGACGGGCGAGGGCCGTACGGTCCTGGCCACCTACCCGCTGGAGCACATGGCTGCCCGTACGGCCCGCGCCAACCCGGAGCAGACACACCGGCTGTACGCGGCGCTCGCCGAACTCGCCGGGGCAGCACGGCCGGTGACGGTCGACACGCCGTACGTCGCCGCCGACACCCTGGTCCGCGAGGACGGCACCCGCTACGTGTGGCTGGTGAGCCAGTCGGGCGAGGAGCTGACCGTCCGCCCGTCGGCGGACGGGGAACTGCGCGAGCTGACCGGCGGCGAGCCGGTGAGGGACGTGCTCATCGCCCCGTACGGGGTGCGCGTCCTCGAACTGCGCTGACCGGCCGGGGCGCTTTTCGTTCCGGCCGGGCCCGGGCACGCGAGCCCGGACCCCGAACGGGAACCCCTCCGTGCCAATTGCCGTACCGCACACCCTCCCTGTCCTGCCCCGTGAAAGTGAGCCACCCGATGTCCGAGCCGCTCTTCCGTGATCCCACGGCGCCCGTCGCCGACCGGGTGCGCGACCTGCTGGCGCGGATGACGCTCACCGAGAAGGTGGGCCAGGTCAACCAACGGATGTACGGGTGGGACGCGTACGAACGCACTTCCTCGGGCCACGAGCTGACCGAGGCGTTCCGGACGGAGGTGCCCGCCCACGACGGGATGGGCGCACTGTACGGGTTGCAGCGCGCCGACCTCTGGTCGGGTGTGACGGCGGAAACGGGCATCGGCGCGGCGGACGGCGCGCGGGTCTCCGACGCCGTCCAGCGGTATGTAGTGGAAAACACTCGGCTCGGAATCCCCGTCCTGCTGGTCGAGGAGATGCCGCACAGTCTCCAGGCGCTGGACGGCACCCTGCTGCCCGTCAACCAGGCGGTCGGTGCCACCTGGAACCCGGAGCTGTACGAGGAGGCCGCCGCCCTCGCCGCCGCGCAGCTCCGGTCACGCGGCGGCCATGTGGCGCTGGTGTCCGCGCTCGACCTGGTGCGGGATCCGCGCTGGGGCCGCGCGGAGGAGTGCTTCGGCGAGGATCCGTACCTGGCGGCGCGGTTCACCGAAGCCCTGGTGCGCGGCGTCCAGGGGCCCCCGGGGAATCGCTTCGGGCCGGACCGGGCTGCTGTCGTACTCAAACATTTCGCCGGGCAGGGAGCCACGGTCGGCGGCCGCAACAGCGCGGCCACCGAGCTCGGCGCCCGCGAGCTCCACGAGATCCATCTGGAGGCCGCTCTGGCGGGGATCCACGCCGGGGCGGCAGGTGTCATGGCGGCGTACAACGAATTCGACGGCATTCCCTGTGCGGCCAACCGGGAGCTGCTGACCGGGATCCTGCGCGAACGGTGGGGGTTCACCGGCCTCGTGATGGCCGACGGGCTCGCGCTCGACCGCCTGGTCCGGCTGGCCGGGGACCCGGTGGCGGCCGGCGCTGGGGGCGGGGACCGACCTGAGTCTTTGGGACGACTGCTTCCCCCGGCTGGAACAGGCCGTGCGGCGTGGCCTGGTCGACGAAAGCACCCTCGACACCGCGGTCGGACGGGTCCTCGCGCTGAAGTTCCGGCCCGGCCTCTTCGAGCACCCGTACACCGGGGAGCGCGCGCCGACTCCGGGGCCGGAATTGCTGAGCGAGCGCATCCCCCGGGAATCCGTCACGCTCCTCGCACACGGCGGCGTGACGCTCCCGCTCGAGAGTCGCGTCCGCCGGATCGCGGTCATCGGCCCGAACGCCGACTCCGTACCCCAGCAGATCGGCGACTACACCGCGCCCCAGCGGCCCGGCACGGGCTCAGCGTCCTCGACGGCCTCATGGCCGCCGCTCCGGACGGCACGGAGGTCGCGCACTCCCGGGGCAGCGATCTCGTCGGCGGCGATCTGTCGGCCGTCCCCGGGGCGGTCGCTCTCGCCGCCGGCGTCGATGTCGCGGTGGTGGTGCTCGGCGGTTCGAGCGCGCGGGCGTCCGGGACGCGATTCGACGCCAACGGAGCCGCGGTCGTCGCCTCCGGCAATCCCGTGGAGATGACCTGCGGGGAAGGTGTGGACCTCGCTGAACTCGGGCTTCCCGTAGGACAGTCGGCTCTGCCCGCCGCGGTCGCCGCGACGGGAACCCCCGTCGTCATGGTGCTGGTCCAGGGACGTCCGCACGCACTGCCGGATCTCGCCGACCGGGCCGGGGCGGTGCTGAGCGCCTGGTACCCCGGCCCGCGGGGCGGGCGCGCGGTGGCCGACGTGCTGTTCGGCGCGGCGGAACCCGTGGGCCGGCTGCCCGTCTCGGTGCCCCGGTCGGCGGCCCAGCTGCCCGTCTTCTACAACGGGAAGGACCACGGCTACCGCGGCTATGTCGACCAGCCCGCCACCGCACGCCACGCGTTCGGCCACGGCCTGGCCTACACGTCGGTCGAGTACGGCGCACCCCGGCTGTCCCGCGCGTGCGTCGCGGTGGCGGAGTTCGATGCGGACGCGCCGCGCGGAGTCGCGGAGCCACTCCTGTGCACGGTGGAGGTGCACAACACAGGCGACCGGTCCGTGCGCGAGACGGTGCAGCTCTACGTGCGCCGGCTGCTCGGCGGGACGTCGTGGCCGCGTGTGCGGGAACTGCGCGGTTTCGCCCGCATCGAGCTGCTGCCCGGCGAGCAGGCCGAGGTCTCCTTCCCGGTGGGGGCGCGGACCCTGGCATCGGTCACCCGCGCGTGGGAGCGTGCGATGGAGCCGGGAGAGTTCGCGATCGAGACGGGCCCGTCCTCGGATCGGACCCGTGGCGCCCGGCTCACCGTGACCGCCCCGACGAGCGGCAGGGAGACGAAGAACTGAGCCCGGACGCTCAATTCCGCCCCCCTTCCCCGGAAGGGGGGCGGAATTGCGCCCGATCGCGGTCAGTCACTGACAGTTGCTCAGACCGGGCGGCAGAAGCAGCTAACCAGATCACCCGGTTCCGAACAAAACGCCGATCGGCCAGACGGGTGTACGGCCCGTAAGTGCGGTGCAGCGACGGGTATTTGGAGACACCCTGAAGCCATGGTGACACCCCGCTGGACCATTCAGCCCCCCACACCTTCCGGAGGCAGACTTGTGACGATGCACGTCAACGGTTGCGAACGGCGGTTGGGGACCGCACACAGCGATCACGACCTTGTCGTGCTTCTGTCCGCCGCCGGACTGGCTGACCCGGAGCGGGTTCTCGACGATCCCAGCGTGATCGAATGGCAGGGCGCCCGCGCACACGTGTACCAGGCAGGCTGACCGACAGCGCGCGGCAGACGGCCCCTGCCCGGCCTGTCATGGGGATGCTGTCACCGGGGCCGCCCCGGTAGGTTGGGGATCTTCGGGCAGCACAATCTCCCGGAGTCCTCGAAGGCGAAACGCCATGATGAACCTCGACCGGCCCCGCGCACGACTTCGTCTCGACGCAGCGCTGGACGGCCTGGCCTCCACTTTCCGCGGGATGATCGCCCGCCCCGACGAGCACAACTGTGAGTGCCACTGGGGCAGCGCTGAAGACCTCGCGCAGCTCAAGGTGGCGGACACGGAGCTGGACCCCGACCTCCTGCAGCGCACATGGCAGGCCATCGACTGGAGCGATCACTCATCCGTACTGCGCCGGATCCTGCCCCAGTTCGCCACGGCCCTCGCCAGCGGTCTCATCGAGTCCCACTTCCGCATGGAGGAGGCCGGGCGATCCTTCGCTCGCGGCCATTGGCAGCAGTGGCCTCCGGAGCAAGCTGCGGCAGTCAATGAATTCCTGCAGGCATGGTGGGTGCACACGCTCACCGATCCGGATCCCGGCGTACCCGCGTACGAGGTCCTCGTACTGTGCGCTGAAGCATCGAGCACCCTGAGCCCGTGGCTCCGCACCTGGGAAGTACTGGCTGACGCCGTGGCCGACCAACACCTGGCCGAAGCGGTGGGACATTGGGGGGACGACCTGCTCGATGACCGACTTCCCTGGCACGCGTCGGAGGACGAGGAAGAGATACGCGTCGAGCTGACTGGCTGGCTTGTCCACCATGCACCGGCCCGGCTCCCTGGCCTGGGCGTATCCGAGGAACTGCTGCACCGGGTGCGGCTGCTGGGGGTCACCGGTCTTGATCGCTGGGAGGACCCGCATTGGCACGGCCACCGCTACTGATACACCGGATCACTCGGACATCAGCGGCAGAGCCGGTCAACATGAGTCCGGGGTATCGACGGACTCCGGACGGCCGGCGGGAATGCCTCGCCGTCACACGCCCATCGCGCCATCGATGCGCTCACGGAGCAGATCGGCGTGTCCGTTGTGCCGGGCGTATTCCTCGACCATGTGGATGAGCACCCAGCGCAGCGACACCACCCCGCGCCACTCGTCCTCGCCCACAATGTCCAGGTGGGGCGCGTCGGTGACGAAGGCGTCGGCGAACGCCACCTCGGCGCGCCATGCCTCCCAGGCCTTGGCCGCAATGGCGGGATCGGACACCGCGCCGTCGAAGTCGCCGTCGGGCTCGGCCGACGAGGAGAAACGCGGTGGTGCGTCCTGGCCGGCGAGGACCTGACGGAACCATCGACGTTCCACGTCGGCCAGATGGCGGACGAGGCCGAGCAGCGAGAGGGTGGAGGGCTCGACGGAGCGCCGCGACAGTTCCGCGTCCAGACCGGCGCACTTCAGTTCCAGCGTCGCACGCTGAGCCATGAGGAATCCGACGAGCATGCCGCGTTCTTCGCCGGTCGAGGGAGCACCGAGCCGGGGGTCGTCGTCGGGTCCGACGAACATGGCAGCTCTTCTCTGTGGGCTGGTCGTACTCATGCTGTCTCTCCTTCAAGGCCTGTGGGCACTGCCCGAGTGATCAGCGGCCCGAACCAGGACAGTTGAGCCGTCGGCACCGGCGTCTGCCTCGGGATACAGGATCTGACTGATTGTGTCCGGTCATCCTGATTGGAAGGTGGCGATCGGGTCACACGGATGCCATGACGTCCACTGACGCAAGGAAGGCCGGCAAGCAACGCGGGAGTTCCGAACGCCTCGATGTGTCCGGGAAGTCGGGAGAGCGTGAACCCCGCCCCAGCCGCCCCCGGTGGTGGGTGAAAGTGGTCGTGCTCGGCGCGGCCGCGCTCGCTCTGCTGCTCGTGGGCACCCGCCTCAGCGTGCTTCCCGGCATCGATGACCTCTTCGGCGAAAAGACACAGGACCGCTCGGGACCAGCCGTGCTGAAGTCGATTCAGGACATGAGCTCGTACGAGGCGGCCTCCGGCAACTTCCAGGTCGTGGTGGATCTGGAGAAGGACGCGAAGTTCCTGCCGGATGCCATCCGCGGCACCCGCACCCTGTATGTCGGTGCCGGCACCGTCGGTGCGTCCGTCGACCTCGGGAAGGTGGCGAGTGACGGTGTGGTGATCAACAAGGAGCGCACCACGGCCGAGATCCGGCTGCCGCATGCAGTACTGGGCAAGCCGGCACTCGACCCGGACCGCTCCTACGCCGTCTCCAAGCAACGCGGGTTCCTCGATCGAATCGGTGACTTCTTCTCGGACAACCCCAGCAGTGAGCAGGCGGTCAACAAGCTCGCCGCCCGGCACATCGGCGAGGCCGCCAAGGACAGCGGCCTGACCGGCCGCGCCGAGAAGAACACCACGAACATGCTCAAGGGCCTGCTCGGCTCGCTGGGGTTCGACCGGGTCACCGTGCACTACGGACCGGCATCCCAGTAGTTCAGCGGCATCGCACCCACGTTGCGTCCGGTGCGGTCGGGCCCGCCGAGAACGCAACGAGCTCCGAGCCGCCGCCGGCCGTGCCGCCGGTGCCTGCGGCATCGGGGCATCCGGCACACGACCCCGGAGAAGACCGACAGCCGGGCCGTCCGCCTGCGCAATGGTTCACGCGGCGGACGGCCCCCCGCCTTCGACGACGATCGTCACGTCCTAGCCGATGAGGGTCTCCTTCGGGCGGACTACGCAGAACTCGTTCCCCTCCGGATCGGCCAGCACGGTCCACGACTCGCTGCCGCTCTGCCCGACGTCCGCTCTGCGGGCGCCGAGTGCGAGGATGCGCTCGATCTCGGCCTCCCGGTCCTCCGCGGCGGACGTCAGATCGAGGTGCAGACGGTTCTTGACCAGCTTACGGTCCGTAACAGGCATGAAGCAGATGCCCACCGGCGCGGTCTCGTCCGGCCCGATCACGACCTCCCGCTCCCGCTCGGACAGGATCCGCCAACCCAGCACCTCAGCCCAGAACCGGGCCAGAGAGGGCAGGTCGTGGGCGTCGATGACAATGTGATGCAGCGAGACAGGCATGTCGGCCAGTGTGCCCGGCGATCGCCGGGCAGACCCTAGTAGTGCTTGGTCAGGTCGGCTGCGGTGGTGCGTGTCCTTCTGGCCCGGTGCGGCGTTGGGAGTGTGTGACTCCGGACGAGATTGCTGTGGTGCGTGGTGAGTTGGAGGCGTTCGCGGCGGAGGTGTTCGAGCCGTTCGCGCGGAAGGATCAGCGTCGGTGGGGGCAGGTCTACCTGCGGGGGCTGCTGACCGACGGGCGGCGCAAGTCGGTCGAGCCGATGGCGGCCCGGCTGGGTGAGGACGGGAATCGGCAGGCGCTGGCCAATTTCGTGACCACCAGTCCCTGGGATCCGGCGCATGTGCGGGCCAGGGTGGCCTGGAGAATGGAAGCGGCGATCCGGCCGTCCGCGCTTATTTTCGACGACACGGGGTTCCTGAAGGACGGGACCGCTTCGGCGTGTGTGTCGCGGCAGTACACCGGCACGGCGGGCAAAGTCACCAATTGCCAGGTCGGCGTCTCGCTGCACCTTGCCTCGGATCATGCTTCGGCGGCGGTCAACTGGCGGCTGTTCCTGCCCGAGACATGGGACCCCCACTCGCCAAAGGCCGATCCGGACAAGGCCGCCCGGCGTGCCGTCTGCCAGATCCCCGAGGATGTCGGGCACGTGGAGAAGTGGCAGCTGGCTCTGGACATGCTCGATGAGACCCGCTCGTGGGGCATCGAGGTGCCGCTGGTCATCGCTGATGCCGGATACGGCGACGCCGCCGCGTTCCGGCACGGGGTGCAGGCCCGCGACCTGAACTACGTGGTGGGAATCTCCAGCACGCTGTCGGCCCAGCCCGGCGACGCGGTGCCGGTGGCCGAGCCGTACTCCGGGACCGGACGCCCGCCGGTGGCCAAGTATCCCGACAAGCCGCGGTCGGTCAAGGAGTTGGTCATCGCGGCGGGGCGGAAGGCCGCACGAGGGGTGCAGTGGCGGGAAGGCTCCCGGCCCGGCACCGGCCGCTCCGGCTTCAAGCGCATCTACTCCCGCTTCGTGGCCTTGCGCATCCGGCCCGCCGGACGTGAGGTCCGGCAGGCCACCGACGGCCCGGAGCTGCCGGAGTGCTGGCTGCTGGCCGAATGGCCCGCCGGCGAGCCCGAGCCGGTGCAGTTCTGGCTGTCCGACCTGCCCTCCGGCATGCCTGTGACCACGCTGGTCCGGCTCGCCAAGCTCCGCTGGCGCATCGAGCACGACTACCGGGAGATGAAACAGGCCCTGGGCCTGGCCCATTTCGAGGGCCGAACCTGGGGCGGCTGGCACCACCACGTCACCCTTGTCTCTGTCGCGCACGCCTTCTGCACCCTGCAACGACTGGCCCAAGCCCCAAAAGACGCGGCGCCGGCCTGAGCCTCTACCAAGTCGTCCGCGAACTCCAGACCCTGCTCGCAGTCTGGACCGGCGCCTGCCCCACCTGCCACCGCGACATACCCACCCCTATATCGACCTGACCAAGCACTACTAGTACTTGCTGATCTCCCAGAAGCGGAAGACGGTCGAGGCGTCCAGGGTCCACTCCAGGCCGGAGATGTTGTCGTGCGCCACCGCGTACTGCTTGCCCTGCCACAGCGGCAGGATCGGCAGGTCCCGGGCCACGTCGTCCTGGAGCTCGCCGAAGTCCTTCTCGGTGGAACCCCGCTCGGCCTGGGCGGCGGTGTCGGGGATGATCCGGCGAGTGATGTCATCGTTCACGTAGCGGTTCTGCAGGACGTTGTCCTTGCCGAAGAACGGCTGGGTGAAGTTGTCCGGGTCGGGGTAGTCCGGGACCCAGCCCTTTACGTAGACGCCGAGCTCGCCGGCCGCGATCCGCTTCTCGTACTGGTCGATGGGCAGGGACTTGACCTCCGCGTCGAACAGTCCGCTCGCATTGAGCTGCTTGGCGATCGCCCGGAACGCGTCATCGGTGGCGGGGCCGTAGCGGCTCGGTGTGGACCACAGCGTGAGCTTCACCTTGTCGGTGATGCCCGCGGTACGCAGTGCCTCTTCGGCCTTGGCCGGCTGCGGGCTGCCGCCGTACATGTCGAAGTACGCGGTGTTGTGGGCCGTGATGCCGGCGGGGACGATCGAGTACAGCGGGGTGGCCGTGGAGTGATAGACCTCGCTGACGAGAGCGTCACGATTCACCAGGTACGCGATGGCCTTGCGTACGGGGAGCTGTCCGACCACCGGATCCTTCATGTTGAAGACCAGGTGCTGCACCTCGGCGCTGGTGCCTTCGACGACGTCGATGCCCTTGTCGGCCGCGGCGGCGGAATCCTCCAGTTGGGAGATGTCCCGCGCGGTCAGACCGCGGTAGGCGACATCGATGTCTCCCTTCTGCAACGCGGACGCCAGCTTCTTCTGGTCGCCCCGGAAGAAGTCGAGGGTGACGCCCGAATTCTTCACCCGTGCTGTGCCCTGGTAGTCGGAGTTGACCGTGAAGACGGCCTTCGACTTGTCGAGGGACTTGAGCTTGTAGGGCCCCGACCCGACGGCCTTGCCGTCCTTGCGCAGGCTGTTCGCCGGGTACTCGCTGTGGTCCACGATGGAACCGGCGCCCGAGGCGATCTTGCTGGGGAAGGTGGCGTCAGGAACCTTGAGCTGGAAGACGACCGTTCGCGCGTCCGGAGTGGTGATCTTCGCGATCGTGGAGAGCAGCGGCGCGGGGCCGGCGGGGTCATCGATCCTGATCGCCCGCTCGAAGGAGTACTTGACGTCCTCGGAGGTGAGGCTGTGGCCGTTGCTGAAGGTCAGACCGCCACGGAGCGTACACCGGTAAGTCCTGTTGCCGTCCTCGAACGAGCAGGACTTAGCCGCTTCCGGCTGGGGGGTCGTAGTCCCTCGGGGAAAGCTGAGCAGGGACTGGAAGACGTTGTTGAACAGCAGCCAGGACCCCGGGTCGTAGCCCGAGGCCGGGTCCGCGGCCAGGACGTCGTCCGACATGCCCACCACGATCGAGTTGCCGGGCTCGGCTGCGCCTCCTTCGGTCTGAAGGCTGCAGCTGCTCAGCAGGGCCGCCGCGAGACCGGCCCCGACAGGAGCGCTTGTCCACCGCTTGCGTATGTTCACAGAACTGCCTCGTGTTTTCTGTCGGCCGCGCGGGGTGTCCCACGCGGCCGGGATTGATCAGGAACCATCGGTTGCGGACCTGGTGGGTCCGTTCGGGGATGGTGCAGCCGCTGCCCCACCGCCTGAGCCAGGTCCGGATGGACCGGGAGCTGTAGCCATTGCCGCCCAAGACACGGTCAGGCCGGACCCGTGGCCGTCCGGGGCATCCGAATCTCCTCCATCACAGCGGTGCACCGGGGCAGTCGTTGCTGTTCCCAGCCTCCGTCCGCGGTCCCCCTCCGGACGCGGGGCGGCTCCGCGCATCCGGACCGGGGAAGCGAGCGTTTTCACCCTGATCATAATGGCGGGCGGCAGCTCCTCTTTGCGCCCCCAGCAGTTGGTGGTGTACGAAGAGGGTTTTTGTCCACGTGCTCCGTCAGTCCGTCGTGACCGCCGGTAGCGATCGCCGGAACGCTCCGAGAACACGAAGCGTCCGGGAGGTTGCAGGACACGGTGTGGGACGACGGCACATCGACCCAAAGTCCCTGATATCGCCACATTTCAAGGACAGTTGGGGTCTCCTGGCGGGACTGCGGCTAGGTTTCTCCGGCTGGGGCACCTGTGTGCTGCTGAAGTCGCCGGCTGCACCTGCCGGAGCTGATCGATGAGGCCGCGGACGACGGGCATCAGGAGTTCCGGCCGCTCGTAGACATCAGTCCTCAGGAACGGCGGAAGGTGATCACACTGCCGCCGAGCGCCAAGGTCACCGGCGCCGGCCGGGGACAGCGGTGCGTCGCACAGATCTGAGACAGTTCACCGTTCGCTTACTCGTCAGCAGGAGGAGGCACCGTGGAATGGGTTGTTGGATCCGGGATGATCCTGGGCGTTCTGGCGATCGTCCTGGGAACTGCGTCGATACGCACAGGGTGGACGTTGCCGTGGGCGCGCCGCCGAGTCACCCAACCGCGGATCTACGGCCTCGGGGCACTGTTGGTGGGCACGAACTGCGTGGTGCAGGGCTTGTTCTACTTCCGAATAGCACCGAGCCCGCCCTGGGAGATCCGCTTCTTCAGCACGACCGCGCTGACTCTCTGCGGACTGATCCTCATGGGAGTGGGGCAGATGCTGCCGTTGCGCCGTAGAAGCTGACCGGGCTCTGCGGGGTCGACCTTGCTGCGGCAGGCGGCCGTGGTCGGTCACACACCGGAGGTGCCGTCATTTCCCAGCGATGTCGGTCTGGGTTCGAGACGGTCACTCATCAGATCGTTGAGCCTGGGGGATCTTCCGTTCAGGTGCCCATCAGATATTCGGCCCGTTGTCGTTCGAGAGGTCCATGCCGAAGCGGGCGCCGGGCACCGGGGCGCTCAGGTCGACCGGGTTGAAGGCGAACGCTCCCGTGGCGGTCAGGCCCGAGGAGGCGCCTCGCAGGGACCACACCGCGCCGCCGTCCGCGACTGTGCCGAGGTCCTCGCCGGGGGCGCCGGCCGCGAGGTCCGCCTTCCCGTTGCCGTTGATGTCCAGCAGCCGGACCGCGCCGCCGAAGTGGTCGCCGGCCTCCGCGACGCCGGGGACGCCCGACGTGTTCTGGTGGAACGCCTGCGCGCCGGTGCCGCCCAGGCCGCCCGAGCCGCCCTTCAGCAGCACCACCGAGCCTGCGGCCCTGGTCGTGCCGATGGCCTCGAAGGGAACACCCACGGCGAGGTCGGCGTAACCGTCGCCGTTGACGTCGCCGGTGTTGAGTCGCGCGCCGAACTGGTCGCCCTTCTCACTGACTCCGGGCACGCCGGTGGTGCTCTGCGTGATGGTCTTCGTCCGGGTGGTGCTCGGGCCGGACGCCGAGCCGTAGTAGATCTTGACGCTGCCGGCGTCGTAGGGGAGATCCTCCGTGATGCCGTTCGGGATCACCCTGGTGGCGAGGTCTGCCTTGCCGTCCTTGTCGAAATCGCCGACCGCGGTGGCGGCGGCGGAGGGCAGCGGGGTGGAGTTCGCCGACAGACCGTGCGCGGTGCCCAGCCACAGCTTGCCGCCTTCGGCGTGCTCCTCGTAAGCGTAGAAGGTGCACAGGTCGTCGATGCCATCGCCGTTGAAGTCGCCCGCCGCGGTGCTGATGATGGAGTTGTCCGTGCTGAACATGGTCACCTGCTGCTCGCGGGCAGGCGCCCCGGCGCGGGTGAACGGCCCGTACATCACGCTGCGCAGGTCGTAGTTGTCGCTGTGCGACATCATCAGATCCGTCTTGCCGTCGCCGTCGAAATCGCCGGCGGTGAGGTTCGCGCCGACAGTGGCGTCGGCGGGCGCCGGGATACGCACCGAGCCCTGGCCCGTGACGCCGCCACTGCGACCCCAGAGGACGATGACGGAGCCGGAGTTGTTCGTGGCCGCGAGCGCCTCGTTGGTCACCAGGGCGAGGTCAGTGAGGCCGTCACCGTCGAGGTCGCGGGCGAACATCCGGTAGCCGAAGCCGTGGTCGTCACCAGAAGTGCCTGGCACGCCCGGGGTGTCCTGGGTGATGATCGTGGTGTGCGCGGTGCCGAGGCCCTGCGCGGAGCCGTAACTGATGGCGATGTAGCCCGCCCAGGAGTGGCCGTTGATGGTGGCGGCGGGGGCGGAGACCGCCAGGTCCTGGTAGCCGTCGCCGTTGAAGTCCTCGCGTGCGGTGGCAGCGGCCGGGCCCGCCGTGGTAGTCGCGGGCGCCGCGGCGGCCGTACCACCCGAAAGCGCCGTGGCCGCGCAGACGGCGGCTGCAACCATGGTGCGAATACCCACAATTCCTCCATGAATCGGGTACGGAGAGCCAAGGTGGCGCTAGGCGTGAGGGCTCGACTGTGAGACACGCGTGGCGCGTGGATGGTTGCCCGATTAACAGGAAGTGAATGCGGCTGTCGGGGCCGGGGGCGAGGCTGAGCGATGCTTCCGCAGGTCGCAGCCCAGTCGCTGCGCCCATGCTCAGACCTCCGAAGCCCCGCCGAAACCTGAGGCCAACAGCCCGAACCGGGCTGCAGACGTCTACGTCAGCGCCGTCACCGATGCACTGACCAACCCGAGAATCACCCGCGGGGCGACTTCACCTCGGAGGATCTCGTCATCCTTCTCATCGCGACGCTGGTGTCATTGCCGCCACGGGGGACGCCTGGCGCCGCCTGGCCGGCCAGATGCTCCGGGCGTACGCCGCCCCGGGCACCCACGTCCCGCCGCCGCCCCGGGCACTCGCACCCAGCGCCCTCTGCTCGTCACGAATTCTCGGTGAAGCGGACCGACCAGGCGTAGCCACTCAAGCTGTCGTACGGGACCCGCCGGACTTCCCTGACCTGGCAACCGTCATGGGCATACTTGCGGGCGAACCGGTCAAGGCGCTGCGCGTCGGTGAGATCCTCCATGGACAGCGGTGCTCCGACGACGAGGTCTTCATGAAGAACTGGGTCGGTCGCGGCATCGTCCGAGCAGGCCGAGCAAAGATGCGTTTTGGGTAGGGGCATAGGAACAGTGTCCTCCAACTTGGATGCCCTTACCTACAGAGCGCGAATGGCCACGCCACAAAGCGCCTGGGTGCACCTGGCGAGGCGGCTTGTCAGTGGCTGTTGCTAGCTTCCGCTGCACTGTCGGAAGTGGATGCAGAGGCGGGGCTGTCGTGGGTGCGTCGGGGTGGGAGTACTACGTTCCCTATCAGGAGGATCTCGGAGCGGCGTTGGATGCCCTGAGGCAGGAAGTCTTCGAGGCGCAGGACTACTACTGGGATCCCTGGGACGAAGACGACGCTGACGAGGCCAGGGCCCGACCGTCAACGATTCACCAGCTGTGGGAAGACGAACAGGTTCAGGAAGAGGGGACGCACTCGATCCTGGACATGCACAGGATCTTGCGGCCAGGTGAGGATCCTGACTACGGCACCGTGCAGCCCGTTCACCCCGTCGAGGCCTACCGGACGGCCGGGACCGACCGCCTTACGCGGGCACACGTGCAGGCCATGGCACAGCTTGCCCATCGACGTTGGTTCGGCAGATGTGCGGTCCTGCACGACGCCCATGGCAGGCCGGAGGAAATCTACTTCTGGGGCTTCTCCGGCGACTGAAAGGGACTGCGAGCCGGCGCTCGAGAAACCACCTCGCTCGACGGCCCGACCGTATGAGGTGGCCTTTCACCTCCGTGACGAACTGGGACCGCCCTGCATCGAACGACCGTCCGGCGCGGCGTACAACCCTGGATGAACCTCGGATGTCTTCTAGGTGAGTGCAATACGGGCATTGCCCTCACCGCACTACCCCACGGGGAGGCCGCACATGATCCCACGCCGTTCTGCGGCGGGCGCGGCGGCGTTGCCTGGCACTCCCGGGCACCTGCACCGGTCTGCCCTTCGGCGTCTCGCCGGGGAACCGGCCATGCGCCTCCGCCGACGACGCCCACGCACAATCCACCGCGGCTGAGCAGGACGCCGTAGGCAACCCAGGAGACCAAGGAGGTTCTTGTGCGTCACATCAAAAGCGCGGCCCTTACGGCCGCGGCACTCCTCACCCTCGGTGGCGGCGCCGTGTTCGCGGCCCCCGCCGCAGAGGCCGCAGTGCCCTTTCCGTCCATCGGCTGGCAGCAGCGCAATTGCGACTACGACGGCAACGGTTTCGACGACGTGCTGGTCGGCGCCCCGGGCGCCACGGTGAGCGGCGCCAAGGGCGCCGGCTACGTCACTGTGCAGTACAGCTCGTCGAGCGGTCTCAGCACCACCAAGAAGAGCGTCCTCCACCAGAACACCTCGGGCGTCCCGGGCGGTGCCGAGACCGGCGACGGCTTCGGGAAGGCCGTGGCCTCCGGCGACCTGGACAACGACGGCTACGACGACGCGATCGTCGGTATCCCCGGCGAGGACCTGGCCGGGCTGTCCGACTCCGGCGGCGCCATCGTCTTCTGGGGCTCGCCGACCGGGCTGCACGGGGCCGACAGCACCTGGCTGGAGAACCCCGACCAGCTGCGGGCCGGCGCGAACTTCGGGCGGGCGATCGAAGCGGCCCGGTACTTCGCCCCGGACCCGGCGCATCCGGACGCCAACCTGCGGGACAGCGTTGCCGTCCTGGAGAACGACGCGCTGCTGTTCTTCACCGCCCCGCCCGGCGCGACGACGCAGCAGCTGAAGGTGTCGGACCGCGGCATGCGGGCGCGGGACTTCGCACCGCTGGACACCGACTTCGAGTTCCGCAACCTCAGCCACGGCAACTACAACGAGGACTCCTGGGCCGACCTGGCGATCTCCGGGGTCACCAAAGGTGACCAGCCGGGCATCGGCTCGGTGCAGGTGCTGCACGGCGCGCCGGACATCGCCGACCTCGGTGACGGCGGCACGTTCGGGGGCGGGCCGGCCATCGTCTCCGGCGACTGGGACGGCACCGGCCAGGACGACCTCATCATCGGCGACACGGGCGTGGGCTCGCCGCTGGGCGGCGGCATCTCCGTCTATCTGGGTAGGGGCGACCTGTCCGGCCTCGAACCGAAGGAGGTGCAGACGTGGACCCAGGACTCTCCCGGCGTTCCCGGCGTCGCTGAGGCGGGCGACCAGTGGGGCGCCGAGCTGTCGGCCGGCGACACCGACGGCGACGGCCACCCGGACCTCGCGATCGGCGCTCCCGGCGAGGACATCGGCACCGTGGCCGACGCGGGCGCGGTGTGGGTGATGCGCGGCGCGCCGTTCGGCCTCACCGACGTCGGTGTGAAGAGCTTCGACCAGAACCTCGCCGACATCCCCGGCGTGGCCGAGACCTCGGACCGCTGGGGTGGCCAGGTCCGGCTGATCGACGCCGACAAGGACGGCCGCTTCGGCCTGCTGGCGGCGGCACCGGGCGAGAACACCGGCGACGGCTTCGTATGGGTCATCCCCGCGTCGTCGTCGGGGCTGGTCGCCAAGGGCACGTGGACCTACGACGGGGCACGCCTCGGGGCGCAGGTGGCCGATGCACAGTTCGGAGTGGCGATCGACGAGTAGCGGAAAGGAGGGCTGGGGATTCACCGGGAATCAAAACTCACCAGTCCCGTACAACCCTGGGGTCAGGTCACACCGGTGGCCTTCCGGTCGCCGAACGAGGCGTTGTGCCCGTGACGAATCGGGCACAACGCCGGACTCAGCCGTCGAGACGCGCTCTCTGCATCGCGGCAAGCCGCCGCACCACACCGATACACAGCACTCCTGCGACGGTGTACAGCGCAGCCCCGGCGATCTCTGTTGCCAGTGGGCCCCGGGAGGGGGAGGGATAGGCGAGAAGCTGCGCCGCCACGAAGAGCAGCCACCACGACGTCAGCAGCACATCGGTGCGCCGCGGCCTGTCGGGCGGAGAGCTGGCGGCCCAGATGTCATTGATGATCCGCTTGGGCAGGAAGAAGCAGGCGACCGGCACCAGCCACCCGCCTGTGGTCCAGCCGCGTTTCATCCGGTGTCCGCGGGGCGCCAGCGCCTCGGCGTTCACCCGCATCTGCCACAGCCAGCGCAGGAAGACGAATCCGGTCACCAGGAAGGCGAGCAGCCTCATGCCAGTGAGGTTGCCGACCCATATCTCCCTCTGGAAGGCGGCGTACGAGCCGTCAGTCGCGCGATAAAGCCGCAGTTGAGCGATGAGCAATGCGGCATTCACCAGCACGCAGACCCCGAGCGCGGCGATGACCACGGTCGTCATCGCCCTCGGTACGAAGAGCGGCTCGCGCTCGGCCGATGGCGCGGGCGGGGATATGGCAATGGCGTCGTCGTGACTCACAGGGACGCAACCTAATGCCGCGCTCGGCATGCAGTCCAGCTGGGACTCCCCCCTGGTCACAGGCCGGGCTCTGCCGTACACACGGGGGTCGGAGTGACCGGCCGACGGGCGGCACTGTCCCGGCTGCCGGGTCGAACTCGCCCACCGGCCCAAGTCCCGCATCGCCCGGATGATGCGCCGCTACCGGGTG
The DNA here is from genome assembly GCF_026342835.1 of Streptomyces sp. NBC_00154. Lineage (GTDB taxonomy): Bacteria > Actinomycetota > Actinomycetes > Streptomycetales > Streptomycetaceae > Streptomyces. The sequence goes on along the minus strand of NZ_JAPEMI010000002.1, from coordinate 271,170 downwards.
AGACGCAGTTGGTTCCCGCGGATCAGTGGGTTTCCCCGTATGCGGCCGCCATCAGGGCTCGCAGGAGGAGCCGGAACTCGGTGTCGTCGACAGCGTGGATGACGCGCTGCAGTTGGATGGGGGCGCGCCCCACGAGGGACGCGGCGAACTCCAGCACGGCCACTTCGCTGCTCGATGCCTTGCGTGCCGGGGGGCTGTCGGCGAGCAGGAGCAGTCCCACCGCGTTCCAGTCGATGGAAGGGTGCGGTCCGGCATGTTCGAGGATCGGTTGGCCGGCCGCGTCCGCGAGTTCCTGGTCCTCGAAGAATCGCCGGAGCCAGTAGCCGTCGTGGTGGGCACCGAGGAGGCGTGTCGCCGCCCTCATCTGTTCACTGCTCACGCCCTGCAGCAGGTCGTCGGCGAGCTCCTTGCCCGTGATGCCGCGGGTGGCCATGAGCATCGACCGTCTCCGTTCCCTCGGTGATCGAGGCCGGGTCGGCCCTTGCTCCACTGTGCCTGGCCGGGTCCTCCCGCCCCGCCGTACACGCCGAACGATCGCCCGTGGCGTGCTTTTTCCCTGCACACATTGCTATTCAGGACCCGGGCCGATGCGTTGCCGTCCGGGCATCAGCACGCACTTTCGGACGGCGTGCAGGCCGATGGGGTCAGCGTCGCAGAAACGTGCGAAGCGTTCCGTCGGAGCCGACAACCGCAGTTGTCTTTTATCTGACAAGTCCTAATCGGAGGCGTTTTATCCATACTGTCTTCGCGGCTGCTAGGGGGCGACGGGCAGTCGGCGCTTGTGGTCGGTGAGGCGATAGCGGCGGACGATCGTTTCGAAGGCCCGCTCGTCCACCGGCTTGCCTTCCAGGAAGTCGTCGATGTCGTCATAGGTGACCCCGAGCGCGTCCTCGTCGGCCTTGCCCGGGTCGAGAGTTTCCAGGTCGGCCGTCGGGGTCTTCCACACCAGCTCGGCGGGCGCGCCCAGCGCGTCCGCGACGGCGCGCACCCGGCGCTTGGTGAGGCCGGTCAGCGGGACCAGGTCGGCGGCGCCGTCGCCGAACTTGGTGAAGAAGCCGGAGACCGCCTCGGCGGCGTGGTCGGTGCCGACGACCAGGCCGTCGTGCGCGCCGGCCACCGCGTACTGGGCGATCATGCGCTGCCGGGCCTTGATGTTCCCGTGGACGAAGTCCTGGTGGTGGGCATCGCGGTAGCTCACACCGGCGGCCAGCGAGGCCTCGAGCGCGGCGTCGCTCGCGGGCTTGATGTCCACGGTCAGCACGTGGTCGGCCAGGATGAAGGAGAGCGCGAGCTGGGCGTCGTGCTCGTCGGCCTGGACCCCGTAGGGCAGCCGCATCGCGTAGAACCGCGCCTCGTGCCCGGCGGCCCGGGCACGCTCGACGGCGAGCTGGCACAGCCGGCCGGTGGTGGTGGAGTCGACGCCGCCGCTGATGCCGAGCACGAGGGAGCGCAGACCGGTGGAGGTCAGTCGCTCGGCGAGGAAGGCCACCCGGCGTTCGATCTCTCGCTCGGCCTCGAAAGTCTCGGCGACCTGGAGTTCCCGGGCGATCTCCTGCTGCAGGGCGATGGACGCCGGCTCGCTCACGTCTGCTCCTTGTTCCGTTCACGGTGCGCTGTCGCGCACACTTTACCGAGTAGGGCTTTGTTACGTGTCGGGGCCGGTTCGAGGGGTACGACGACGAGATCGAGACGGCCACCGCGTACTTGCGGGACCTGGCGGGGCTCAGTGAACGGAGAACCCGCCGTCGACGAAGATCGTCTGCCCGGTGACGTAACTGGAGGCGCGGCCGGCCAGGAACACCGCCGCTCCGGCGAAGTCCTCGGCCAGGCCGTTGCGCCCGACCATCGTGCGCGCGGCCAGCGCAGCCACCTTCTCCGGGTCGGACGACAACCGCGCATTGAGCGGGGTCATGACGAAGCCGGGCACCAGCGTGTTGCAGGTGACACCGTGTGGCGACCACGCCTCGGCCTGGGAGCGGGCCAGTGACTCCAGCGCCCCCTTGGAGACCCCGTAGGCGCCGCTCTGGACGAACGCCCGGTGCGCCTGCTGGGAGGTGATGTGGATGATGCGTCCGAAGCCCCGCTCCGCCATGCCGGGTCCGAACCGCCGGCCCAGCAAATAAGGCGCCTCCAGGTTCAACGCCATCGTGGCGTCCCACACCTCCTCACTCAGCTCGCTCATGGGCGGCCGCAGGTTGATCCCGGCGCTGTTGACGAGAATGTCGGGCTCGCCGAACACCTCGGCTGCCTGCTCCGCCGCCGCGCGCACCCCGTCGCGAGTGCTCAGGTCGGCCCTCACCCAGGCCGCCCGGCAGCCGTCCGCCGCCAGCTCGTCGACCGTGGCGGCCAGTTCGGACTCCTTGCGCGCCACGATCACCACGCTCGCCCCCGCTCGCGCGAGAGCCCCGGCGATGGCTCGACCGATGCCGGAACTGCCGCCCGTCACCACGGCGACCCGGCCGTCCAGCGAGAACAGCTCGGAGAGATAGCTTTGCGAGATCATGCCCGCACCCTAAGCCTTGATCCACCGATCTGATGGCTGTGGATGACTCTTCGGGAAACAAGGAAGTGCCTTGTGACCTGCGATGATGGGAGTTCTTGAGGCTTCCAGCACGCACGATCGGCAAGGCACTTCCGAGATGCAAGTTTCCCATACTCCAGCGGCGGTCTCCGCTGCGTTCGATGACCCGAATCTGGTCGCGCTTGCCGGGCTGGTTCCGGTGATGCGGCTGGCCGAACGGTGTGGGCTGTCGGGCCTGGTGACGCAGAAGGTGGAGCTGAGCGGGACGACGAACGGCGCGGGTGCGTCGGCGGGCGCCAAGGTCAGCAGCATCGTGGCCGGCATGGCGGCGGGCGCGGACAGCATCGACGACCTCCACGTGCTGCGGCACGGCGCGATGCCCGCCCTGTTCCGAGGGGTTCGTGCGCCGTCCACGCTGGGCACGTTCCTTCGCGCGTTCACCCACGGTCACGCACTCCAACTCCACGCTGTCCACCGCAGGTTCCTCGGTCAACTGGCCGCGCACACCCCGCTGCTTCCCGGCGCCGATCAGATGGTGTTCATTGATGTCGACTCCACCCACAAGCGGGTCTACGGCCGGGCCAAGCAGGGCGCCGAGTACGGCCGGTTCAAGGGCATCCGCACCCTGCACCCCCTGCTTGCCACGATCTGCACCCCCACCTCCCGGCCGGTGATCGCAACAGTACGGATGCGCCGCGGCAAGGCAGCCGATTCCCGTGGGGCCCCGAAATTCGTCAGTGAGGCGCTGGCCACCGCCGTCGAGGCGGGCTGCACCGGCACCCGGATCCTGCGAGCGGACTCGCAGTTCTACAACGCCGGGGTGATCGCCGCCTGCCGCCGGGCCGGAGCCCACTTCTCGATCACCTGCGGGATGAACCCCTCCATCAAACGGGCCATCCACACCCTCCCCGACCAGGCCTGGCAGCAGATCACGTACCCGACCGCGGTGCCCGATCCCGCAACCGGTGAACTCATCTCGGACGCCGAAGTCGCCGAGATCCCCGCCTACACCGCGTTCGCCAGCCGCACAAAAGCAGAGCGGGTCACCGCGCGGCTGATCGTGCGCCGGGTCCGCGACCTGGCCAAACCCGCCGTTGTGGGTGAGCAGGGCGAGTTGTTTCCCGTCTGGCGCTACCACCCGTTCTTCACCGACCAGCCCGCACAGACCCTCCAGGCCGAACGCGAACACCGTCACCACGCGGTCATCGAGCAGGTCATCGCCGACAGCAAAGCCTCTGCCCTGGCCCACCTGCCCTCCGCACACTTCCACGCCAACGCCGCATGGCTCACCCTGTGGGCGATGACCTACAACCTGCTGCGGGCCACCGGCGCACAGGCCTCCGCCTTCCACGCCAGGGCCACCACCGCCACGATCCGCACCCACCTGGTCCACGTTCCGGCCCGGATCGCCCGCTCCGGCCGCCGCATCACCCTGCACCTACCGCACAACTGGCCCTGGCAGCACGCCTGGACACACCTGTTCTCCACCGCCCACGGACCGGCCGGCTGATACGAACAGCCCCTGCCCGCCCCGCCCGCAAGGGCCCGACCGGAACCGAACCGTGGAAATGCTGGGCAGACCAGCGGACACAAGCTGCCCTCACCCGGCCACCCGACCCGAAGCCGATCAAAAGACCACTCTCAAACCACCTCGGTGGATCAAGGCTAAGAGCTCGTAACAGGATCTTGCTGAAGTGGCCTGGTCGGCCGTGACCGGTGTGACGATTCGACCGTTCGGGAGTGTGTGAGTACTCGCCGGTGGATCGTGGACGACGACTTGTGGTTGCTGATCGAGCCGTTGCTGCCGCCTTGGCCGGAGCGGTCACCGGGGCCGCGGCCGGTGCCGGACCGGCTGTGCCTGCAGGGGATCCTGTACGTGCTCTGCAACGACCTCGCCTGGCAACTGCTCCCGCTGGAGCTGGGGTTCGGCTCCGGACAGACGTGCTGGAGGCGACTGGAGCGGTGGCAGAAGGCCGGCGTCTTCGACCAGCTCCACCGCATCCTGCTCGCCGAGCTCAATGCAGCCGGCCAGCTCGACTGGTCCCGGGCCTGCGTGGATGGCTCCCACATCCGCGCGAAAAAGGGGGCGCCGACACCGGTCCGTCGCCGGTCGACCGGCGGAAGACGGGCAGCAAACACCACCTGATCTGCGACGGACGCGGCACTCCACTCAAGGTCATCACCACTGCAGCGAACGTCAACGACGTCACCCAGACCCTCGCCCTGGTCGACGGCATCCCGCCCGTCGCGGGCAGGCCCGGCCGGCCCCGCCGACGCCCAGAAGCCCTGCTCGGCGACAAGGGCTACGACTCGAACCCGAACCGCGATGAGCTGCGCAAACGCCGGATCCTGCCCGTCATCTCCCGCAAGGGCTGCCCGAACATCAAAGACATGGGCAAGCTCCGCTACGTCGTCGAGCAGACCTTCGCCCTGCTCCACCAGTTCAAACGACTCGCCGTCCGCTGGGAACGCCGCACCGAACTCCACGACGCCTTCGTCTCCCTCGCCTGCAGCCTCATCTGCTGGCGCCGGCTCTAAGGATTGTCGTACTGGTGATACCTGCGTACGTGAATGCGAGCACGGCCCTCAAGGCCTCTCCGGCGGGTTGCGGCACCGGCCATCCGTCCCTGCGTCGCCGGTGGCCCACTCCCGGCAGGTGTCACTCGAATGGAGTAACCCAACGCGCCACCCACATGGGTGAAGATCAAGCTGAGTAGTGCCCCAACCGAGGCAATCCGTGAAAGGGAAACCACATGCGCATTCGACGAACTCTCGCCGCCGTCATCGCCACGGCAGCCCTCGCCGGACTCGGCCTCACAGGTGCCGCCACCGCCACGGCCGCCACCCACAACGCCACCGCCACCGCCCACACCGAAAGCCTCACCCCGGGTGAGTGCGTGGACGGCGGCGGAAAGGTGGTCGGGATGAAATGCGTCGGCGGTACGGGCGACGGGCAGATGGTCGACTAACGCCCACTGGGCGCCCCGCAGCCACGCGCCGCGGGGCGCTCCCGCGCGAGCATGCTGCAAAATCACGTTTACACCGAGATACGTACGCCACTAACCTCGATCGTTCATGAGTCCTCGTCGATTCGCTGTCGGGGACTCTGTGCTTGCGAGGTGCGGAATTTCGGGGGCTGGGGCAGGTTGGCGGCCCGGCTGATGCCCCTATGGATGTCAAGCGGCTGTGGGAAGAACGTCGCTGGTCGGTTGTGGCATGGAGCCGATGATGTGCTTGTAGAGGTCACGGGCGACGTAGCGTTTGAGGCATCGGATGGCTTCGCGGCGACTCTTGCCCTGGGCGATGCGGCGGTTCATGTAGTCGCGTGTGCGCGGATCCCAGCGCAATCGGCTGAGAACGATCGTGTAGAGCGCGGAGTTGGCCTGGCGGTCGCCTCCGCGGTTCAGCCTGCGGCGCTGGGTCTTGCCCGAGGAAGCCTCAACGGGACTGGTGCCGCACAGTGCGGCGAAGGATGCCTCGCTGCCCAGCCGGTCCGGGTTGTCGCCGGCGGCTATGAGCAGGGCTGCGGCGGTGTCCGGACCGACACCACGGTGGTCCAGGAGACCTGGGGCAGCGATCAAGACCGCGTCGGTCATCCGCTGGTTGAGGTCGTTGATCTCCTCCGTCAGGCTCTGGATGCGGCGGGCCAGTAGGCGCAGGGTGTGGCGGGCTGCCGCTGCTGAGTCGTTGCCTGCTGCGACGTCCAGCTCCGCGCAGCTGCGGATCAGCTTCACATTGCTCAGGCCGGCCAGCGATTCCCGGAGTGCTGGGGCCGTCGAGATCAGGACGGACTTGAGTTGGTTGATCGCTTGAGTGCGGGACTTGGTGGCCGACCCTTTGGCCATCCTGAACAGCCGTAGTGCCTCCACCGGTCCGTCTGCCGCCTTGGCTGTCGCGGTGGCGCGTCCGGACAGGACTGCTCGGGCGGCGGCCTCGGCGTCGACCGCGTCGGTTTTGCCGTGTCGGCGCCGGGCGGCCTTGTCCGGCTGGTTGACCTCAGTCACCTCTATACCGGCGCCTCGCAGATAGCGGGTCAGCGCGGCCCCGTAGGAACCGGTGCATTCGACTCCTGCCCGCCGCAGTGTTCCGAAGGAACGAGCCCAGGCCAGCAGTTGACGGTAGCCGTCCGCGGTAGCGGGGAAGGACCGGCCGTCCAGAGTGGCCCCAACCGTGGTGATCACGGCAGCCGCGTGGAAGTCCTTGTGAGTGTCCACCCCGAGGAGCACGTCCTCGGAGCCGTCGGTGGTGACGTGGCGCGGGTGAAGCGGTTGGGTGATGCTGGGCACGGTTGCCTGTCTCCTGGAGCTCGGGAACGTGGGCGGCCGTCGCCGGGCCGGAGGGCGGTCAGGACTGTGACGGTGCCTGTCGCGAAGGCCCCTATCGGGACACGCTCACCGGTCCGGCGGCAGCAAGCACCGCCTCGGACGGTGGTCGACAGATCAGACGCAAGGCACTGCGGCCAGTCGCGTCGCGGGTCAGACCACCGCCCGAGGCAGCACCCGCTCATCCTCACAGTCGCGTCGGGTGGGCGCCGGGGTTCCACGGCTCCGGGATATGCTGCTGTGGCTCGTCGGGACGGTCGGAGTTGCTGGTCAGCCGGGGTTCGGCAGGGCTGCGAGTCGCTGGATCGCGCGGGTGATCACATCCGTCCAGGGCCATCGGGTGGTGAAGCGGAGCCAGCGGCGGCGGCCGGTGGTGATGATCTGTGCAGCGGCGGAGAACAGCCGCAGGCGAAGCCGTTTGGGTTCCCAGCGGCGTGTTTCTGCGGTCAGGGCGAGCATCGGCATCCAGGCGAGGAGGTCGAGTGCGATCTGGACGATCTCCAGCCAGATCCGGTTCTGCGCGGTGTCGTGCAGGGGCAGATTGCGCAGGCCGGTGTCACGGGCGGCGCGGATCCGGTCCTCGCAGCGGGCCCGACGTCGATGACGCAGTTCCAGGTCGGCGAGCTGGCCGCCCTTGGTGTTGGTCGCGAAGCAGGTCAGCCGCAGTCCGTCGAGGTCGGTGAAGCGCAACTGGGCCCCGGGGTGGGGACGTTCCTTGCGGACGATCAGCCGCATGCCCTTCGGCCAGGAGGAGAGGTCGGGCATATCGGTGATCTCCGCGACCCAGGCGCCGGGCCGCTCGGTGCCGCCGGAGTCGTAGGCCGGTGTCCACGCTTTCTTCGGGATCTTCAGGACGGCCTGGTGGATGGCGTCGGTGATGGTCATGCCGACGGAATACGACAGCCACCGGCCCGGTCTGGTGAGCCAGTCGAGGAAGGCGTGGGTGCCGCCGGCGGAGTCGGTGCGGATCAGTGTCCGACGTCCCCGCCGCAGGTGTTTGGGCAGTTGGGCCAGGGCGAGCCGGGTGGCGGTGATGTGATCACTCGCGGTGTTGGAGCCCGCGTTGCCGGGCCGCAGCACAGCGGCCACCGGCTCCCCGGCGCCGGCCTGGCCGTGATCGACGAACGCCACGAGCGGATGATGGCCGAAGGTCTTCTTCCAGGTCGCGGTGGCGTCCTGCTTCTCGGAGTGCGCTAGGGTGCGTATCGAGTCGTGATCAATCTGCGGGATTCGCCCTCGCGGCGGCGCCTGGACCGGTAGATGTTCTTGCATGACGCGAGTGCAACTGGCGGACACGGATTGGGAGTTCATCGAGCCGTACCTGCCCATCGGCGAGTACGGCCCGTATCCCGAGCGGCTTCGGCAGCAGTTCGAGGGCGTGATCTGGCGGTTCAAGACGGGCGGGCAGTGGCGGGAGATGCCGAAGGAGTTCGGTGCCTGGTCGACCGTCCACAACCGCTTCCGGCAGTGGCGTGACGCGGGGGTCTTCGAGGCCCTGCTGGAGGGCCTGATCGCGGAAGCCGCGAAGCGGGGCGAGGTAGACCTGTCCCTGGTCAGCGTCGACTCCACCACCGCGCGGGCTCACCACGACGCCGCCGGGATGCATCTGGAACAGGACGTCGTCGCCGCGCTGGAGAAGGCCGCCGCCGAGGAGGAGAAGGCCAGATCAAAGGGGGCGGCCTCGAAGAACAAACCGGGCCGGACACAGAATCCGATCCCGAGCGGGAAGAGCGACGACGCATCCGGCGTCGCCGAAAACTCCGACTGAAGGCCGCCCTCCTCGGACGCTCCAGAGGTGGGCAGACCAGCAAGGTCCACCTTGCCGCCGACCGCAAGTGCCGCCCGCTGGCGTTCGTCCTGACCGCGGGACAGGCCGCCGACAGCCCGCAGTTCATCCCCGTGCTGGGGAAGATACGGGTCCGCGGGCCCGTCGGCCGCCCCCGCACCCGGCCGGACGCGGTCGCCGGGGACAAGGCCTACTCGTCCCGCGGTAACCGGGCCCACCTGCGGAAACGCCACATCAAGGCAGTCATCCCGGAGAAGAAGGACCAGGCCGCCAATCGGACGAAGAAGGGCAGCAGGGGCGGCCGGCCCGTCAGTCACGACGCGGACCTCTACAAAGAGCGGAACACCGTCGAACGCCTGATCAACAAGCTCAAGGCCTGGCGAGGCATCGCCACCCGCTACGACAAGACACCGGACAGCTACCTCGCCGGCCTCCACCTGCGCGCCTCGATGATCTGGATCAAAGACCTCACCCGGACCACCCATTGATCACGACTCGATACGCGCCCTAGAACCAGCACGCCGTCGATGTCCACGATCACCGATCCGTCGGCGGCCGGACTGTCGGCACCGGCCAACTCCCAGACTTGCGTGCGTACTTCGGCCCGTGCCGTCCGGACCGCGGCCAGTGCCTTGGGCCCGGCGGCGGCAAGGGCGCCGATCAGACGGGAGACCGTCGGGTCGGACGCCACCGGACCGAACACCTCGGGCTCGGCCCGCAGCATGGCGACATCGGCGAGGCAGTCCCCGCCCAGGGCCGTCGCGAGCGCGACATCCAGCAGGATCTTCCCCGGGTCGTGCACCGCCCGCGGCTTGCGCCACGGTGCCAAAGCTGCCGATATCGCGGTGTCCAGGCCGGACTTGCGGACCGTCTCGACCAGCAGCACCGCCCCGGCCTGCGAGACCGCCCCGCGGCCACCGACCCCGACGCGGACACGCGGGTATGCCCCGCTACTCTTCTTCACCTGAGAAGTGCTTCTTTCCATCGCACGATCTGGACCCTCGACAAGTCCTATCGTTGCAGGTCAGGACAATGCCGGTGAGTTAGCGCGTCGGTGCAGGTCAGGCACTTGATAGTGCGGGGTTTGGTTGGGAATATCCCCTGGTGACGTTGCGTGATCCGTCACTTCTGGTGACGTGTCGGCGGAGGCCGGGACACGGCAACGGAGTTCCCGGTAGGACAGAAGATCGACCAAGATCCGACTGTCCGCGAGGGAACTCCGTTGGGTACTCAGTGTGCCATCGTCCGCATGTCGTCTGCCATCACCGAGGGCAGCCAGGCCCCGTTGAACAGGCTGGTGACCCCCACGGACCGGCGCTTTGGCGAGCACGTCCGTCTCGGCGTGTTGACCGAGGAGATCAGCCCTGAACTGGTTGACGAGGTCGTGGAGTTGACCGGCTGCGGCGAGCGTCGCCGCCGGCTGTTGCCCGCCCGGGCGGTGGTCTACTTCATCCTGGCGTTGTGCCTGTTCAGCAGCTCCGACAGTGCCGGGCCGCCGGGATACCGGTCGGTCCTGCGCACGTTGACGGAGAAGCTGCGGCATCTGCCAGGCCTGTGTGTGCAGCGCTTGCCCACCAGCTCGGCCCTGACACGGGCCCGGCAGCGGCTGGGCGACAAGCCGCTGCAGGCGCTGTTCGAGCGGCGGTGCGGCACGCTGGCCACGACCGTCACTCCGGGCGCGTTCGCCTTCGGGCTGCGGCTGGTCGCCTGGGACGGCACCGCGCTGGATGTCCCCGACACCCCGGCAAACGCTGCTGAGTTCGGTTTCACCGGCAAGGGTGGTGTCAACCAGAGCGGACACCCACAGGTCCGCCTGATGGCCCTGACCGAATGCGGCACCCACGCCCTGGTCGACGCGGCCTTCGACGCCGTGGCCAGGTTCAGCGAGCACAAGCTCGCCCGCCGGCTGCTGGCCTCCCTGCGAGGGGACATGCTGCTGCTGGCCGACCGCAACTTCGCCGGATACCAGCTGTGGGGCCTGGCCCGCGCCACCGGCGCCCACCTGGCCTGGCGGATCAAGAAGAACCTGGTCTTCGTGCCGCTGCGGGTGCTGTCCGACGGGTCCTACCTGTCCATCATGCGCACGCCCGCGGAGAACATCCGCCACGGTCAGGCCCGCGCGGCCGGACGCACCCTGACCGAGCCGCCCCGGGGACACCTGGTACGGATCATCGAGTACACCGTGACCATCCACCCACAGGCCGGCCCACCCCGCACCGAGACGTTCCGGCTGGTCACCAGCCTGCTGGACCACCGCCTCGCCCCGGCCCACCAGCTGGCGAGGGCATATCACCAGCGGTGGGAGATCGAAAACGGATTCGCGGAACTGAAGAACCGCCTGCGCGGCGCCGGATTCATCCTGCGCTCCAAGGCGCCCGAGCTGATCTACCAGGAGATCTACGCCCTTCTCACCGTCTACCAGGCACTATGCGCACTGCAGACGCGCGCGGCAGAACACGGCGGGACCGATCCTGACCGGATCTCCTTCACCGTCACGGTGCAGCTCGCCCGGCTGGCCGTCGCCGCCCAGGCCGCAGCCGACGTCACCACACTGGCCGCCGCCCGCCGCGAAGCCACCACAGAGCTCTTGGCCGCCCTCCTGCCGCCCCGGCGCAACCGGCAGTGCCAGCGCATCAAGAAGCCGTCCAAGAACACCTTCGAGGTCAGAAAACGGGACCAGACCCGCACTCCCAGTAACGTCCGCTACACACTCAAAGTCACCAAGCACCCCACCTGACCTGCACCGACGCGCTAACTCACCGGCATTGCAGGTCAGGAGCACTTCTCTCGTCTTCGATCACGCCTCGGACAACCCGCCTCGTGAAAGCCCGAGGCTAAGAGCTCGTAACAGGATCATGAGTGGGCCTTCTTGAGCCGGCGCCAGCAGATGAGGCTGCAGGCGAGGGAGACGAAGGCGTCGTGGAGTTCGGTGCGGCGTTCCCAGCGGACGGCGAGTCGTTTGAACTGGTGGAGCAGGGCGAAGGTCTGCTCGACGACGTAGCGGAGCTTGCCCATGTCTTTGATGTTCGGGCAGCCCTTGCGGGAGATGACGGGCAGGATCCGGCGTTTGCGCAGCTCATCGCGGTTCGGGTTCGAGTCGTAGCCCTTGTCGCCGAGCAGGGCTTCTGGGCGTCGGCGGGGCCGGCCGGGCCTGCCCGCGACGGGCGGGATGCCGTCGACCAGGGCGAGGGTCTGGGTGACGTCGTTGACGTTCGCTGCAGTGGTGATGACCTTGAGTGGAGTGCCGCGTCCGTCGCAGATCAGGTGGTGTTTGCTGCCCGTCTTCCGCCGGTCGACCGGCGACGGACCGGTGTCGGCGCCCCCTTTTTCGCGCGGATGTGGGAGCCATCCACGCAGGCCCGGGACCAGTCGAGCTGGCCGGCTGCATTGAGCTCGGCGAGCAGGATGCGGTGGAGCTGGTCGAAGACGCCGGCCTTCTGCCACCGCTCCAGTCGCCTCCAGCACGTCTGTCCGGAGCCGAACCCCAGCTCCAGCGGGAGCAGTTGCCAGGCGAGGTCGTTGCAGAGCACGTACAGGATCCCCTGCAGGCACAGCCGGTCCGGCACCGGCCGCGGCCCCGGTGACCGCTCCGGCCAAGGCGGCAGCAACGGCTCGATCAGCAACCACAAGTCGTCGTCCACGATCCACCGGCGAGTACTCACACACTCCCGAACGGTCGAATCGTCACACCGGTCACGGCCGACCAGGCCACTTCAGCAAGATCCTGTTACGAGCTCTAAGGGCGGCGCTTCCACGGCGACAGCGCCGCCCAGGACCTGGGCAGATACAACTCCCGGTTCACCAGGGCCCGCCCCTGCTCGTGGTCGGCGAACGGGTTCACGACAGGTAGTGCCTGGTCAGGAGCAGTGGGCTGCTTCTGCACGGCCTGCCGTGGTGAGCGAGTACGGCCTTCGCCACGGGGTCACTCGAAGCCGAGATCATCCGCGCTCGGATCCAGAAATGGAACGTCGGCCCAACACTGTTCATCCGGAGTGTGGCGGCCGGGAAAATCCTCTAATCCGTCGCCGGTTTTCGCGGACAGATCTCCGGCGTACGAAGTTAATATCGCGACCCGCCCATCCGACTGAAACCGCGAGGCACCCGTGGCGCCCCTCAGCAAGCTCTACCTCCAGCTCGACGACGTCGAACTTCCGGACGAGATCCCTTACTCCCAGGTGAGCGCATGGGAATTGCGCTTTCTCTACCTGTTGGGACGTCATCGGCTGACTGGAGAGGGCAAGGTGATCGAGCTCGGGTCGGGCGGCGGCGGATCGACGTACGCGTTCGCACTCGGTCTGAAGGAGAACCCCGACTTCGACAGGACCACCAACAAGCTGCACGCGTACGACTTCTTCCGGGTCGGGAAGGGCACCTTCGCCTCCGAGAAATTCTTCTCGGCCGGGGTCGCGCCCGAGGACACCAACTCCTTCCTCGACGACTTCAAGGACAAGGTGAAGCCATTCATCGACTTCATCGAGCTGCACCCCGGCGACATCTGGCAGACCTCCGACCCCGAGGACCACAGCCCCATCGAGTTCCTGCACGTCGACATCGCCAAGACGGCGCGGGTCTTCCGCTGTGTGGCCGAGCGCTTCCTGCCCCGCCTGGAGCCAGGCTCCGTGCTGCTGCACCAGGACTTCGCCAGCCCCCGGCTGCCCTGGCTGCACTACAGCACCGGTCTGCTGCTGCCGTACATCGAGATCGCCGGGCCGCCCATCCGCTCCACACTCGCCTTCGAGGTGATCAAGCCGATCCCGCAGGACGTGCTGCGGGCCATAGCCGAGGACGCCTTCACCACCGACGAGAAGCTGAAGCTGATGTCAGCCGTCCAGGAGGTCGTCGACCGGGACTACACCCACGGGATCCCGTTCAAGGCCGTGATCGAACTCGCCAAGGCCTATGTCGCCCACTACGAGGGTGACCACCGCCGCGCCTGGAAGATAGCCAAGCCGCTGACCTCGAACGAATACCTGAGCCGTACCCGCAAGGACCACTTTGCCCAGCTGGAGAAGGCGCTCAACGAGGCCAAGCTCAACGGTGGATCCTCCCGTCTTGCCAGGCTGATCAGGAAGGTGACGTGCAAGGCGTAGCCGCCGGGTGGTGCCGGGAGCGCCGAACCGCCCCCAGGGTGGCCCCGCCGGCTTCGACGGCAGTGCAAGAGTCACCCTTGGCCTCGGATACTGAGGGCATGGAATTCGTCGTTCTCATGACCTTGCCCGGACTGGTCATCCTGCTGACCGTGCTGGCTTTCGCCGATCAGTTGTTGTTGCGCGCCGGGCGGGCCGGCGTTCTGCCGTGGCGGAACGGGGCACGTCAGGGCCAGATATCGGCAACCGGGTTCGAGCAACTGCACGCGAGTCTTTCGCCGGGGAAGCAGAACGAACTGAAGGAGCGGCATTCGGCACTGCTGATGCGGGATGACGAGGAGGACGGGGCACCGCCGAACCGGACAACGGTAGACCTGGCGAGAGGGACCGCAGTCGTCCGGATGCCGCGGGCGGCTCCGTACAGGCATTCCGACCAGGACAACGGAGAAACGCTGTACTAACCGGCGTCCAACGGCCGTTCGAAGAAGGTCTCCAGAACCACCGTTGCCTGCGTCCCGCTGACCCCCTCGATCGCGTACAGGCGGCGCAACACGTCCTGAAGCCGCTCGGTGGACGCGGTGCGGACCTTCACGAGGACGGCCGCGCTGCCTGCGATGACGTGCGCCTCCTGGATCTCCGGCACTGCGGCGAAGTCCTCGGCCCGGTCGCCCATCCACGCCGTCGAGTCGACCAGCACGAAGGCGAGGACTTCGCGGTCGAGCGCCGCGGGGTCGACGTCGATCGTTGTGGCCCGGATGACCCCCTGTTCCCGCAGCTTGCGCACGCGCTCGTGCGCGGCACCCGCCGACAGGCCGACCGCCTTGCCCAGTGCGGCATACGACTGGGTGGCGTCCCGCTGGAGCAGCGCAATCAGCTGACGGTCAATGTCATCCACTGGTTTCATATGAAGACCATACTTGGTTCTGTCACGTGCATGTTACGTTGAATCATGTTCTGGTCAATCCTTCCGAGAGGACGCCATGCCCGCCGACGGCCTGTACGAGATCCTGGACGATCGCTTCCGTACCGAACGCTGTGCGAACGGTGACAGCCGGCTGGAGGTCCTGCACGACGACTGCCGCTGGGCCGAGGGCCCGCTGTACCTCCCCGCCTGGCGCCAGCTGATCTGGAGCGACATCCCGAACGACCGCATCCTGCGCTGGGACGAGGCCACCGGCACGGTCGGCGTCTTCCGCACCCCGGCCGGCCACAGCAACGGCAACACCCTCGACCGGCAGGGCCGCCTGGTCACCTGCGAGCAGGGCAACCGCCGCGTCACCCGCACCGAGCCCGACGGGACCGTGACCGTCCTCGCCGACCGGTACGCCGGCAAGCGGCTGAACAGCCCGAACGACTCCGTCGTACGCTCCGACGGAACGATCTGGTTCTCCGACCCTGACTTCGGCATCACCAGCGACTACGAGGGCCATCGCGCGGAGTCCGAGATCGGCGCGTGCAACGTGTACCGGATCGACCCCGCGACGGGGGACGTACACCTCGCTGCCGACGGGTTCGCGGGACCCAACGGCGTGATCCTGTCCCCTGACGAGAAGCGACTGTACGTCTCCGACTCGCGGACCGCCCGGATCCAGATGTTCGACATCCGCGAGGACGGCACGCTCTCCGACGGGAAGGTCTTCGCCGAGGGCCGGGGCAACGTCCGCTTCGACAACATCCGCTTCGACGACGAGGGCCGCCTATGGGCCGCCGCCCTGGACGACAGCGTCCAGTGCTACCACCCCGACGGCACCCTCATCGGCCGGCTGCGCGTGCCCGAGCCCGTCTCCAACATCGCCTTCGGCGGCCCGAAGAAGAACCGCCTGTTCATCACGGCCACCACCTCCCTGTACTCGCTGGTGATGTCGGTGACCGGGGCGCCGCGCCTCTAGGCCGTTGCGCTGTCCATGGGCCTCGCGGTCGAACCCGGGTGGCCTGCCGCTCTGTTGACCTACCGCTTGCGCTTCGTCCTGCGCGTGCTACGCCTGCCCGAGGTCAGCGACGGCGTCGCGCCACACAACACATCACACCGCTCCCCAAGCCTGCCGCAGTCAAGGAATCATGAACGGTTCCGGCTGAGCCGGCGGGGTTCCAGGGCTGGTCATACAGGGGGCCGGGGTTCGTGAGGGTGCGGTTGAGCTGTGTGATGATGCACGGACAACGACCGGCCCTGGGGAGGGACCGGGCGCGTGGGAAGGGACGGGAACACATCGTGGGCAAGGGCGGGGCGTCCATACCGGACGAGGAGTGGGAGCGCTTCCTGCGAGAGGCGGAAGCCGGGACCCAGGGCGCACCCGAGGAACCGTCGGCGCGGGCCCGGATGGTGACGCGGCGGCTGCAGGAGGAGACCGGTCCGCCGGAGGGGTGGCGGACTCACCAACTGGCCCCGCGGCGCCGGGGCAAGGGGTGGTACGCGGTCGGTGTGCTGGTTACGGTCGGCTTGCTGATCGTGGCACTTGATCCGGGGCGGGTGACTGGATGGTTCGGAGGCAGAAGTGGCGAGAGTCTGCCGCTCGCCGCGGAGTCCGAACGTCCGGATCAGCCGCCGGCGACGCAGGCGGCAATCCAACTGCCCACGCTGGAGGAACCGTTCAGGGGCTCTCCCGCGGTGCGGTGGGACAACGGGACGTCAGGCATCAGCCTCCCTGCGGCACGGGCGACCGGCTGGATGAGCAAGAAGCAGGTCGCGCAGGCGCTCGATCGGACCCGGGACTTCCTTGCCGCGTCCAGTCTGGATCGTGGTGTGCTGCGCGGGGAGCGGCCGACGAAGGCGATCGCTTTGATCAACCCGCATCAGCAGGATGTCCAGGACTACCTGGCAACCGCGTTCAGCGCGCCCAGTCGGGAGAACGATCCTCTGCTGCTGTTCAGCCGTCTCGCGACAACGAAGGTGCGGCTTGTCGGCAATGTGGTCAAGACACGAGGACGGATCACCTATCGGGAAGGTAAGCGCGGTGCTGTCGAGGTGACCACCGATGTCACGTACGTCTACCCGGTCGTACGCGCTGCAGCGGGAAGCGACGAAGTCGCGCGTACCCTCGTGCGCCGCGAGGTCGTGATGAGCTGGGACAACCCGGCGAAGGTGGTCATCGAGCCGGGGACATTTTCCCTCGTCTCGTACAAGGTGGACACCACCAACGGCGGCTGCGACACCTTCACCGGCTACCTCACCCCCGAATTCATCGCCGAGCGCGCGGCCAAGGACTCGGGACGCGGCCCCGAGATCGACCCGTACGACCGGAGCACGTCGGTGGACGCGCTCATGCAGGAGTCCGGCAACAAGTGCAGGACCGCCACACGGTCGTGAGCGGCAGTGGCTCATGCGTTCGAGAGGTTCTTCGGGACGGCGCCCGGACGAACCCCTCCGGAGGCCGACGTGGCACCCGCTGCGCAGACATGCCGGGCTCGGGAGCAGAGACCGAGTGCGCGTACGAAGAGCCTGCGCGTGCTGCTCATCCGGGAGGCGGCCGGGGCGGTCGTCGCCGTCCGACGGTTCCGCTGGGAGCCGCGGCCGGAGTGAGAGTTCGCCGGCCGACAAGGCCGGGGGCTGCCCTGCTCCCCCTTTCCCCCCGCCGGCCCTGTCGATGGTGGCACGGTGCAACACCTGACCGTTCCGACCGACGTTCTTCGGCACAGACCGGGCGTGGGGCAGGATGTAGCCATGAGCGTCGTCAAGATCAACGTACTCACTGTCCCCGCCGAACAGCGCGAGACGCTGGAGAAGCGCTTTGCCTCCCGCGCCCACGCGGTCGAGAACTCGGACGGCTTCGAATGGTTCGAACTCCTCCGCCCTGTTGAAGGGACTGACAACTACCTGGTCTACACGCGGTGGCGCGACGAAGAGTCCTTCAAGGCCTGGGTGGAGGGCCCGATGAAGGAGGCGCATCAGGGGGGTGGCGACCGGCCGAAGCCTGCCGCGAGTGGGTCGACGCTGTGGTCCTTCGAGGTCGTGCAGCAGGCCGCGCCGGCAGGATCGTAGGCCAGGGGGGTGCCCCGATCATCCGGGGCGAGCCGTGACGCCGTGCGCCTCGCCTGCACCGAGCGGGCGGCACACAGCGATGTCGATACGTTCGGGAGTCGCTGCAGCCTTCATCGCCGACCGAGCGTGGCTGTCACTTGCCGTTCCTCCACGTCGTTCGCCCTCTCCGGCGAACGCGCTCACGGACCGGAGAACTCCTTGAGGAGTGCTGGGCAAGCAGGCGGGCGCACTCCGTTCCTCCCCCCAGGGCCAGCAGCAGGATGAAGGCGGCGGCCAGCAGTGCCTGAGATCCGCACGCCACTGGCAGGTCAGCCCGGTAGAAGCCGTAGCTGACCGCCACAAGACCGGTCGGCCCGACGGTCAGCACCAGGAAGAGCCTGGCCGTCGCGCCAGGAGGACGTGCCAATTCTGACGGCCGCATACCGTTCAGGGGAGCCGAATCCTGGTACCCGATCTTCCGAGGCGCGTCAGCACGATCATCTCGTCCGTGTCCGCCGCGCCCGGCACCGCGTAGCGCCCGGATGATGCGGTGTCACAGAGCCGACGCCTGCGGCGTGGAGCGACGCCGCACTCGCTCCTCAGCCCATGCACCTGAACGGAGCTCCCGGCTCAGGACACCAGGAGCCGGGCGAGCTCGGTCGGCTTGCTGAACATCGGCCAGTGACCCGAGTCGATGTCGACGAAGTCGAGGTGCTTGGCCTTGGCGAGCTCGGGTACGTCACCGGCGCCGATCCACTCCTGAGCCTGGGCGGGGGTGAATTCGGGGCACACGAGTACGACCGGGACATCGAACCGTCGCTCGTCCGTCAGGCGCACCAGGCCCTTGGTCACCCCTACGGGAACGGGAATCGCGGCAGACGCGATGCTGCGCCTGGCCTCCTCATCGAGGTCAGCAGAGTCCGGCCCCTTGAACGGTCCCCAGCCGGGGAAGGGCATGACACCGTCCTTCGGCTCGAAGAGGTCGGCGTAGGGTTCCCCGTCGGCGGCCGGGAAGCCGCCGATGAGGACGACTTCGGCCACCTTCTCCGGCCGCGCGTCTGCGGCCAGCCAAGCCAGGGTGCAGGCAGCGGAATGCCCCACCACCATGGGCTTTTCGGGCGCTGCGTCCACGGCAGCGAGCACCGCCGTCAGCTGGTCGTCGAGCGTGGCTGACGCAGATCCGTCACCCTGGCCGGGGAGGGTGAGCGGCACGGGGCGGTGGCCGAGTGCCTCGAGCGTGGGCACGACATCGTCCCATGCGGATCCGTCGAGCCACAGGCCGGCAATGAGCAGGATGTCCACGATCAGTTCTCTTTCTCCAGTGAGGTCAGATCACGTTCGGCATAAAGCCGGTGTTCCCATTCCTCGTTGAGGACGATGCTGAGACATTCCTTGAAGGGGAAGTTCTCCATCCGGGGCCAGCCGGGCTCGGTGCGAGTCACCGCAGAGGCGAGTTGCTCGTCGGTGAGTGACTCCATGACGTGGCGGACCATCGCCTGGCGTTCGCGTCGGACCGTGAGCACCTCGTCGAGCGTGGGTCGTGCCTCGCGGTCCCACGGGATACCGTCCCACCCGGGTGCCTCGTCCCACGGGAGGTCCAACTGGTGCCACGGCGAGGGGTCGCCGAGAATCATCCGGCCCACCCACGCGGCGCCGGCGAAGTTGAGGTGCCGCAGCGTCTGGATGAAGGACCACTCGTCGTCGATGCTGCGGTGGAGCACAGCTTCGGGGAATGTCCCCGCACGCGTGACGGTGCCCTCCCAGAGCCGCTCCAGGATTGCCCACGCCTCACGGAACCCGTCGGCGTCGTCAGGGCGCATCCTCGCCCGCTCGGGCATGCGTCGGTTCAGTTCGGCGTCGACGAGCGGTGCGATGTCGACGCCGTTCACGACGACGTTCTTCAGCTCGCCGCTGATCTCGACGTCGACCAACTCGACGCCGCGCATGCGGCTCTCATGGAACAGCGCGCCGCGGACCTGCGCCCCGGTGAAGTCAACTGCGTGCATACGGACGTCATTCAGGGACACCTTGGTGAAGGTGGCGGCCTGGAGGGTCACGCGCTCGAAGCATGCTCCGGTGAGGTCCTGCTCGCGGAACTCGGTCATGAGCATCACCCTAGGACCAATTCCGGACGATCCACTTCCTGCTTATCTCGTGACCATCTAATCTGCTCGCGTGCCGAACGATTCCAGCCCCACCGCACGAGCTCTGCGCGCCATCGAGATCCTCCGGAACCGCCCCGGCGTGACGGCCGACGAACTCGCCGTGTCTTTGGGAGTCACGGAGCGGGCCGCACGTCGGTACGTCGGCATCCTCCGAGAGGCGGGCGTCCCCGTGGAGTCGACCCGGGGTCGCCATGGCGGGTACCGGCTCGGGCGCGGGACGAGGCTGCCTCCGGTCGTCTTCACGGAGCACGAGGCACTTGGCCTGGTCATGGCGGTGCTCGACGGCCAGCCGGCAGCAGCCGATGTCGACGACCTCGTCGGTTCCGCCCTGGGCAAGGTCATCCGGGCGCTGCCCGAGAGCGTCGGCCGACAAGCAGCGGCGCTGCGAGAGCACGCGTCAGCTGCGCCCGACCGGTACTCGACCCGTCCGGATCCCCCCACCACCAGCGCACTCGTCGCTGCCATCGCGGCCAGACGTCGCGTGCTGGTCACGTATCGGAGCGAGTCCGGCAACGAGTGGGAGGCCGAGGTGGACCCCTGGGCGGTCGTCGTCCGCTACGGGCGCTGGTACCTCCTGTGTCACTCCCATCGCGCTGACGCGATCCGCACCTACCGGGTCGACCGGGTCCGCGCGGTCCAGCAGACCGCCCACGGGTTCGATCCGCCCGACGGCCTCGACCCTGTGGCAGCAGTGGAAGAGAACCTGGGCACCGGGTGGGAGTTCCCCACCCACGTCGTGTTCGACGCTCCTCTGGATGAGGTGGCGCCATGGATCCGGCCTCCCATGGGACGGCTCGAACCATCGGGAGACGGGTGCGTGCTCGTCGGCAGCACGAGCAATCCGGCGATGTACGCGCAGGAGTGGTTGGCGAGTGTGCCGTTCGCCTTCCGCGTCGACGGCGGGCAAGAACTCCGTGCCGCGGTCGCGACGCTCGCGGCACGTTTCGCTGCCGCCCTGGCGGACCAACCCTGACAGCAATGTCGAAGGACTTGGTCGACGCGTTGCACAGCGAAGGAAGCGTGACGGTCCAGTGGCGTCGGATCTCACGAACGACTGTGCCCGGGACTCCGGCCAAGTGGCGCCCGAAGTAACGAGCATGCGGCTCCCGCTCTCGGGCGCTGACTCAAGTTCCCTGGAATAAAGCCCTGTTGGCGCACAACGGCAGCGGAGCCGGCACATCGCAGGCCCCGCGCCCCGCTTTCACCGCGACCCCGGAAATGACCGGGGCAGCGGCCTGAGGGTGTGGCGGTGACATACGGGATACGCGTGGCGCGGGTGCAGCATCGAGGGTCACAGCCAGCCGTTGCGCTTGAAGCCCCGGTGGATGACGAGGCAAGCGGTCGCGATGACGGCGAGAGCGAACAGGTAGCCGAAACGCCAGTGCAGTTCGGGCATGTGGTCGAAGTTCATGCCGTAGACGCCGCACACCATCGTCGGCACAGCGATGATCGCGGCCCAGGCGGTGATCTTCCGCATGTCCTCGTTCTGGCCGACGGTGACCTGGGCGAGGTGGGCCTGGAGGATGGAGTCGAGCAACGCGTCGAAGTCGGTGATCTGCTCGATGACGCGGGCCAGGTGGTCGGCGACGTCACGGAAGTACGCCTGTATCTCGCGGTCGACGGAGCGCATCGACTGAGTGGCCAGCACCTGGAGGGGGCGGCCGAGCGGGACCACAGCCCGCTTGAGTTCCAGAAGCTCGCGCTTGAGCTGGTAGATGCGCCCGGCGTCGGCGCTCGGGGAGCCCTGCGGTGAGAAGACGTCCGTCTCGACCTGGTCGATGTCGTCCTGGACAGCATCGGTGACGGTCAGGTAGTCGTCGACGACGTGGTCGGCGATGGCGTGGAGCACAACGGCCGGCCCCTTGGCCAGTTGACGCGGGACCGCTTCGAGGCCTTCGCGCAGGGCGCCCAGGGAGCCGTGGTGTCCGTGCCGTACGGTCACCACGAAGTCGGGTCCGGCGAAGACCATGATCTCGCCGGTGTCCACCACCTCGCTGGTGGCCGTCAGTTCCTCGTGCTCGATGTAGGCAACCGACTTGAAGACGGCGAACAGGATATCGCCGTACTGCTGGACCTTGGGCCGCTGGTGGGCGTGGACGGCGTCCTCGACGGCGAGCGGGTGCAGACCGAACAGTGCGGCAACCCGCACGAACTCCGCCTCGGTGGGCTCGTGCAGGCCGAGCCATACGAAGCCGTCGCCACGCTTGCGTACACGGGCGACGGATTCCTCGACGCTGGGGGCGGCCTCCTGGCGGACGCCGTCGCGGTAGATGACGCAGTTGACCACGGTGGAGCCCAGCGGCGAACGGGCCGGGTGGCTGAGGTCCACAGGCCGCCCCCGCCGCGCCAGACGGGCGACTTTGCGCAGACTGCCGACCATCGACATGAAGTACTCCTTCGCCAGGTGCGGGCCAGTGTGCCAGGAGAAGGTAAAGGGGAGGTCAGGGCTTGCGGCGGCCCTGCTCGTGCACACCGAGCCGACCGAAGCCGCCCCTGCGGGTTCGCCCCGAAGGCCCTGACGCCATGGTGACCAGGAACACCGTGCCCGTCAGCGTCGCGTTACGGGGTGGGGGCTCGGCGTCAAGCATCCGTCAGTGTGGGGGCTCATCTCCGGTGGGCCGGCATAGCTTCGGTGGAGCGCCCGGCCGGTCCGACCGGGCGGCGCCAGTCGCCATCTGCGAGGAGCAGCACCATGTCTCCACTCGAGTTTCCCGAGGACCCCGAGCCTTCTGAACGGTTCCCGGCCGGACTCCTCTACGTCCCTGTCCGGTCGGGGCCCTCTGGTTGTACGACCCGATTCTTCCGCACCCCTCTGGGCGGCCGCACGGCCGTCGGATTCACCTCGGCGGCGAAGCTCACCGCCACTCTCGGCACGGACCAGGCCTGCATCAGGCTCTCCGAACCCGCGCTGCGCGCTCTCGCAGCCCCCCTGGGTGTGACCGCCCTCACTGTCGACCCGCAGTTCTCCGCCCCCGCGACAACCGATTCGGTCTCCAGGGACAGCGAACGAGCGCGCTCCTCGAGTGAATGGCATCCCCAGCACGTCGGTGTCCTGCGAGTGACTGGCGCGGCTGCTGTCGTCGCGTGTCTGAACCTGCTGATCGGCTGAGGAGACGCCATGTCAGTTTCCGTTCCGTCGCCCCTTGCGTCCACGCTTCCGGCGTCGCGCCCGGCTTCCCTGCCCTCGGATCCCCAGGCCTTGTCCCGAATCCTCGGCACCGCCGACGGCCTGTCCGTCTGGCCGCGCTCCACCCGCCCCGAGGCCGGCGGGGACGTCTCCGTCGGCGGGGTTTCCCTCGCCGAGGCGGCCGACCGCTTCGGCACCCCTGTCTACGTACTGGACGAACAGGAGGTCCGCGAGCGCTGCCGTGCGTACCGCACGGCGTTCCCCGAAGCCGACATCGTCTACGCCGCCAAGGCGTTCCTGTGCCGTGCGCTCGCGCACTGGGTGCAAGAAGAGGGTCTGGGCCTGGACGTCTGCTCCGCAGGGGAACTTGCGCTCGCCGTCACCACCGGCTTCCCGCCCGAAAACATCGTGATGCACGGCAACGCCAAGAGCCCCGAGGACCTGCGCACCGCCATTCGGCTCGGTGTCGGACGCATCGTCGTGGACAGCACGTCCGAGATCGCCCGCCTCGCCGCGATCACCCCCGCCGACACCCGCCAGAAGGTCATGGTTCGGGTGGTCCCCGGCATCGCCGCCGGCGGGCACGCCAAGGTCCGCACCGGCACCGACGACCAGAAGTTCGGCCTGTCGATCACGGACGGATCCGCGCAGCACGCGGTCACCCGGATACTCGACCAGCGGCACCTGGAACTCGTCGGCCTGCACTGCCACATCGGCTCGCAGATCGCCGCGGTCAAGCCGTACGTCGTCGCCGTGCGGCGCATGGTCGGCCTGATGGCCCGGATCAGGGACCAGCACGGCATCGCCCTTCCTCAGCTGAACATCGGCGGTGGCCACGCCATCGCGTACCGGCCCGGTGAGGAGAGCATGAACGTGGCCGTGCTGGCCGGGCGGGTCCGCGCCGAGCTGGAGGACGGCTGCGCCCGCGCCGGGCTCCCCGTGCCCCGGCTCACCCTCGAGCCCGGCCGCGCAATCGTCGGACCGGCCGGAGTCGTCGTTTACCATGTGCTCGCCGTCAAGCGCACCGGCGAGCACACGTTCGTCGCCGTCGACGGTGGCATGAGCGACAACCCCCGGCCCGCGCTCTACGGCGTGCAGTACGCACCCCGCCTCATCGGCCGCCGCTCGTCGGTGCCGCCCCGCCTCGTCACCGTCGTGGGCCGGCACTGCGAAGCCGGCGACGTCCTCGCCGACGACGTGGCACTCCCGGGCGACATACGCCCCGGCGACCTCCTCGCCGTTCCGGCGGCCGGGGCCTATCACCTCTCCATGGCCTCCGGTTACAACATGATCGGCCGACCGCCCGTCATCGCGGTGTCCGACGGCACCGCACGCGTACTCGTACGCCGCGAATCACTGGACGACATGAGCCGCAGGGACATCGGCCTGTAGCTCGGGTCCCCCAATCCCGGCGTCCACCGAAACACTCTTTCGGTGGACGCCGCTCGGCGAGCGCGAGGTACTCCTCCCGCGCTCGCGCAGACGTGTGATCACCGCATCGATGTCCGAACTGTGAAGCATTGTGCCTGTTACCCGATTTATGCGACCGGTGGTGGGGCGTGGGGTGGTGCGGC
Source organism: Streptomyces sp. NBC_00154 (assembly GCF_026342835.1). Classification (GTDB taxonomy): domain Bacteria; phylum Actinomycetota; class Actinomycetes; order Streptomycetales; family Streptomycetaceae; genus Streptomyces. The sequence continues at coordinate 246,633 of NZ_JAPEMI010000002.1, read as the reverse complement.
GCGGTGTACGGAGGGGCCGGAAAGGGCTTGCTGGCGCGGGTGGCCGGGGTGGTTGCCGTACTCAGCGAATGTCAGGGCCACGCTCATACGGGGTCTGTGACCGTTACAGTCATCGGTTACGGAAATATCCGCATTTTGTAACGCAGGCCGAAGCCGCCTTCGACAGGCGGGCGGGTGGTTCAGAGTGTGGGTCCTCGGCTTGTTGAGCCGGGACCCGCACCGCGCAGCATGGCTCTGACCTGGGCCTGGGCGCCTCTACTTGAGGGGACATCACGTGTCTGCTTCTCGTACTGTCCGTCGTCTCGTCGCTACCGGTCTGGCGGCCGGTTCCGTTGTCGCCGTCGTGGCGATGCCGGCATCCGCCGACGACGGCCACAACCGTGGCCGTCACCACCAGTCGTACTCGCGTGTGGTGCTCGGCAGCATCCAGTACGACAGCCCGGGCCGTGACGACTACTCCAACCGTTCGCTGAACGGGGAATGGGTCGAGGTCACCAACACCGGTTACCGGCCGGTGAATCTGAACGGATGGACACTCTCGGACCGGGACGGCAACCGTTACCGCTTCGACGACCTCCGTCTGGCCGGCCGGGCCACCGTCCGCGTCCACACCGGACGCGGCTACGACACCCGCACCGACGTCTACCAGGACCGCCGCACCGACTACGTCTGGAGCAACTACTCCGACACGGCCACCCTGCGCGACAATTACGGCCGGACCGTCGACACCGAGTCCTGGGGCCGTGACCGCGACCACCGCAACCACGACCGCGACCACCACAACAACGACCGCGGACACCGCCGCTGACCTGACCCCCACCCGCCACTGACCGCGGACACCCTCTCGGAACCGCTGCGTGCCGCCACCCCCCGCCCCCGAAGTGGCGGCACGCAGCTCGCGCGCTCACCGGCCTCCCCCAGGGCGGGATGAGCGCGGGCCTGTCGGCGGGCGACGGGCCGCTCCAAGAGCCAGGACGGCACAACCTGACGAGCAGCCGCCGTCGCACCTCGGTTCGGTGCGACGGCGGCTGCGTGGGCAGGGCCGTTACTACAGCTCCCGCTCGATCTGGTTCTCCGTGATCTTCTCTTCGCGCATGGTCATCTCGTTCTGGACGGCATAGCGAGTCTGTGCACCGCTGCCCTCGGCCTGCCGGATCTCGCCCCGCTGGATCTCGTCCTGATGGTCCCGGTACTCCACGTGCTGTCCCTTGCGGTAGGGCATGGGGAATCTCCAAGTCTCGTGTAGGTCGACGAGGGGATCGGTCCCCGCTCGTTCCGCGGGGGACACCCCTCCTGGCGCCCGCGACCAGCACTGGGCGCACTGCCAGCCCACCCCCAACTCCGCCCTCCAGCAACCACAACGGGCCGAATGGAGGACCCCCTGCCCTCCCGACCCACACCGCGCTCACGCTGATCAACACGTCGATGACAGCGGTCAAGACCCACTGTCACAGGGCAGCCGCGACGAGCAGCACCGGCCCCGTTCTCAGGGTCCGTACACCGCTCTCCAGAGACAGGACGTCGGCGTCGGCGGCCCTGACGACCTCGTCGAAGATCGCAGCCCGGCCGACCGGGGCGTGCGGGCCGAAAGCCATGTGGGCGGGCAGCCGCCACTCCAACGGCCCACACCGGCCCGGCCTGGTGGCGGCACGTGGCCATGCGTAGCGGCCGGGCAGTTGTGGGCACGAGCCGGACACAGCTGTCCGACGAGTGACTCCGAGGAGCCGAGCTCGAGAGCCGGGGCGTAATCGGAAGGTTCCGAGCAACTCGGTCTTCACCCGGGCACCTTGGCTGCGAGCACCATGACTCCTCGGAGCACTCCGGCACGCCTAGAACAGCGTTAGCCGGGGTTACTCCTCGGCACGGCGTGGGAGGTTCCCGCTGGACGGCCCCCGGAACCTCCCATGGTCGTTGGACGCTGACTGATTGCTGACCTGGCCCCCACAGCAACGCTGTGACCCGAGCGTATGTCCAGGCACTGAATCCTGGACTTGAACATGGTCGTACCCTGTGCGGCAGAACGCCCTACGCTGACCCTCATGTCGACCCAGGTGCCGATCAGCGACGAGCTGCGCTCCGTAGTGGGCTCCCCCACGCACGCCACACTGCTGGACAGCAGTCCGCGCTCCCGGGTGTGGCGGGTCGAGTTGCGCGGTGGTGGTCGCGTGATCGTCAAACAGATCGCTGACGGAGGGGGCACCGGGCCCGACGCGGATGCGCGCTATGCGCGGGAGGTCGCCGCGCTGCGGCTCGCCGCAAGGGCCGCCCGACCGACCGTCGCGCCGGCGCTGCTCGGAACGGACCCGGCGTCCCGGGTGATGGTCCTGGAGCACCTGGACAATCTTGGACCGGCTGACGACTGGATGCCCGGCTATGCCGAGGCCCTCGCCCGGCTGCACTCACTCACCGGGCCGGCTGATACAGGCACGCTCCCCGCTTGGACCGGGCCGACGGCCGCCGACGCCGAGTCCTTCATCGCCCTCGCCGAGGTGCTCGGCGTCCCCGTCCCACCCGCAGTGCCGAACGAACTCGCCGCCCTCATCGACCGGCTGGACCCCACGCCTCATCATGCGCTGCTCCACGGAGACCCCTGCCCCGGCAACGATCTGCGCACCGCCAACGGAGTCCGTTTCGTCGACTTCGAACAGGCGTCGCTGGGCAACGGTCTGGTCGAACTCGCCTACTTCCGCATCGGTTTCCCGACCTGCTGGTGCGCCATGTCGGTCACCGGCACGCCGCTGGCGGAAGTCGAGGACATCTACCGTGCCACCTGGCGGAGCCTCACCGGCACGGATGTCCCCGGGGACCTCGCCGACGCCTGCGCCGGCTGGCTGATCCGAGGTGACGCGCTCGTCGAACGCGCCCACCGCGAGTCGGTCGACCACCTCGCACGGGTACCGGCAGAGGACTTCGAGTGGGGCTACATTTCCGCTCGGGAGCGCCTCGTCCACCGGCTCGGCGCAGTCGCCGACCAGACCCGCGACCACGACGATCTGCACGCACTCGGTCAACTCAGCGCGGCAATGGCCGTACGCCTGCTGGAACGCTGGCCCACCTTGCGCCCGCTGCCCGCGCAGGACACACGCCCCTGGCACTGACAGTCCTACGCGGTCGAGGACCGCGTCAGCGAAGGGTTCGGGGACTGGAGCCGGATCACCGGGGCGGCATCCGCTGGGGCGGACGCTCCCTCACCGCAGCTGCCTGACCGTCCCGGCACCGCGGTCAGGACAGCGGGCACCCGGGCTGTCGATCACTTGACCTGGGTGACGATGGTCCGCGCACACTCCATCGACTCGGTATGCGTCGCATCCACCTCCAGGTCGTAGAACACGCCCCGGTGGACCGCATCCGCCTGTGACACCGCCATCCCGGCAACCCGGTCACCACGTGCGATCTCGCGGCCCGCGGCAATCGTGGCGTCGCACCTGACGCCTACCCACAGCACCTGCAGTCCGCCAAGAGCCTGCTGCCACCGCTGCTGGGACGCCGCTCCGCCGAGGAAGACCTCATCAACGATGATGCGTGCACCCGCACGGGTCATGGTGGCAAGCCCTTCGATCCACGCCGTTTCCAACGTCCGGAACTCAGGACCGACGATCACCTCACCGTCCGGAGCGAACACGATGCCCGCATCCGACGTCCGCACGGACGCGGGCATCGCCTCGATCAGTGTGTCGACCCCGAAGGACAGCCAAGGATCCGGCAGCAACGCCTGCAGACACCGGGCGATCCCGGACTTCCCCGAGCTGGAGCCACCGTTGAGAACGATCATCTGTGTCATCACCGCGCCACAGTAGAGGCACCTCAGCGACGACCGAAACGGGTTTCTACGAACGGCTCCACCCCCGTACACGTGACGCAGGCGCGGTCTACTTACCGCGTCGCAGCCGTGCCGAGAGATGGTGTTGCAACGGCTGACCGACTGCCGCGAGGTCGTGGACGAACGTGAGCGTGGCGTCGTCGGCCAGGGCATAACGGCGGCGGGTGGCAGTGACCTCCTTGGCGGTGGGGGTGAGGGCCACCTCGTGGGTGGAGAGGTCGACCGTGTTGTCGGTCGCACGGCCGACCGCGATCTCCGCGATGCCGGTGGGCTGGGTGATCAGTGCCTCCACGCGGCCGTCGGGCTGGAGCCGCCACCAGCCGCTCTCCCGGGCCGCCGGACGCAGCGGTGCGTCGTCGGCATCGAGCAGCCAGGCCCGGGCCTCATAGCGAAGGAAGGGGCGGCCGTCGTGACTGAAGGTGACCTCCTGCGCGTATTCGAAGTCCCCGGCAAGCGTCGGGTACCCGCCGCGTCCGCGGCCGCGCCAGGTGCCCAGGAAGCCGATCACGGGCGACAACAGTGCGTGCGGAGCGGGCTCCTCGTCCGGTCGGTGGCCATCGGGGTACGGGGGCTCCGCTGCGGGGTCGAACACGGTGTGCGCTCCTGGGGTCGTGGCCGGTGCCGGGTGGAAGCCTAGAGTGTCGTTCCACTCGGCGACGGGCAGGAAAACTCCCGCAGCGGGTGGCGGAAGATTTTTCTCGGCGGGGGCGCCCGTGCTGTCCTGCGACCTGACGTCGTCGGAGCTGCCCCGCAGCTGCGGCGCGGGGCGCGGATCGGGCGGGAGGACGCATTGGGACGGTGCGGCAGCCGTTGCGGACGAACCAGCCAGAGATCCAAGTACCGGCTATGTACGTCCATGGCCCGGATGTCGGCCGCCTGGCTAGTTTCCGGCCATGTCGATCTCCCTGATACGCAGCAAGGCAGCCGTGACCGCGCTCGCGGCCGCGGTGAGCGTGACCGGTCTGCTCCCGGCCGCCGCTTCCGCACACGAAGGACCCGGCAGAACGTCAGGCACCACGTACTACGTGGACTGTCTGCGCGGCACTGACCAGGCATCGGGCACGAACAGCGGCACGGCATGGCGCACCCTCACCAAGGCCTCGCGCGCGTACGAGCCGGGCGACCGGCTGCTGCTGCGGCGTGGCCGCACCTGCACCGGGGTGCTCGCCCCGACCGGTTCCGGAACGGCCGCGGAGCCGATCTCCATCGACGCGTACGGGAAGGGGGCGAAGCCGCACATCGAGGGCGGGGGTGCCAGGGCCGCCGTGTACCTGTTCAACGTCGAGGGCTGGGAGCTGCGCAACCTCGACATCTCCAACACCGGCGCGCACACCACGACGGACCGCCGCGCGGGACTGCTCGTGCGGCTCACCGACCACGGCGTGGGCAGCCACTACGTCGTCGACGGGGTGGACGTGCACGACGTCAACGGCGCCGACTTCAAGGACCCCGACCCCAGCGGCGGCATCCTCTTCTCCGTCACCGGCTCGGCGGTCCCGACCCGTTTCGACGGCGTACGGATCGAGGACTCGACCGTCCGCCGCACCGACCGCACCGGCATCGGCACCAGCTCCAGCTGGGGCCGCAGGGCCGAGCACCCGAACGGCCCCGGCACCAGTTGGGAGGCGATCACCGGCCTGCGGATCCAGCGCAACAAGGTGCACGACGTGGGCGGCGACGGCATCGTCGTACAGACCGCGAAGGGCGCACTGGTCGAGCACAACTACGTGAACGGCTTCAACATGCGCTCGGCCGGCTACAACGCCGGTATCTGGGCCTGGAATTCGGACGATGTCCTCTACCAGTACAACGAGGTGACCGGCGGTCACGGCACCCTCGACTCGATGGCGTACGACATCGACGGCGGCAACAACCGCAACGTCTACCAGTACAACTACAGTCACGACAACGAGGGCGGCTTCCTGCTGATCTGCAACGGCGCGGGGATGACCACCGACGGCAACCGGGTCCGCCACAACATCAGCATCAACGATCGCAACACGATGTCCCCGTACGGCGTGATCTCGGTCGTCTGCGCCGCCACCACCGACACCCGGATCTACGGCAACACCGTCGTCACCGACGAGGCGAACACGGCCCTCGTCTCCGACAACGGCCCGACCGGGGTCACCTTCCGCAACAACATCTTCGTCGGGGCGTCCGGCGGTTCCCCGATCAACGACACCCGGAGCGTCTACAAAAACAACCTCTACTGGCGCACGGCCCAGCCCCTCGAAACCTCTGCCCTCACCGCCGACCCGCTCTTCGCCTCGGCCTCCCCGACCGCCCCGCGCGACGTCCGCCTGCGCGCGGGCTCCCCGGCACTCGGCACGGGAATCCCGGTCGCCGACGGAATCACCCGCGATTACTTCGGCAACCGTATCCCGACCCCGCCGAACCTGGGCGCGGACCAGGACCGTTAGCCGTTGCTTTGATCATCAAGCGATCTCAGCAATCCCGAGGTTTCCACCGGAATGGTCCGTAACGGGTCATCAGAGCGCGAGTTGCGCGCCGGTGTCCTGTTGACGGTCTCCCGTTTCCTTCCCGGCCCGGGGGCTGGGGATCGCGCCACCTGCCCGCCCCGTCCCGGCCTTGCGGCGCGGGCGGGTGACGCGGGTCTTCCGGTCGGCTCCACGGGGCTTCGACTCCGCCTCGACGGCGTTGTCCAGGTCTCCGGCCACTCCGGTACCTGTGGTGCGGGCCGCGAGGGCGACCAGGTTGTGTCCGGCGTTGGCGTCCCGGTTAAGGACGAGGCCGCAGTTGTCGCACTCGAAGACGCGCATGCTGAGGGGCAGTTTGGTTTTCACCGCACCGCAGCGGGAGCAGGTCTTCGAGGAGGGGTACCAGCGGTCGGCGACGATGAGTCGCGTGCCACGCCGGCGGGTCTTGTAGGTGAGCTGGCGTCGGATCTCGCCGAACGCGGCGTCCGCGACGCGGCGGGACAGGCGCCGGTTGCGGCCCATTCCGGCGACGCACAGGTCTTCGATGACGATCGTGCCGTACTCGCAGGCGAGGCGGGTCGTCATCTGGTGGAGGGTGTCCTCGCGGAGGTTCGCGACCCGGTGATGGATCTTATTCCGCGCCTGACTGGCCTTCTCCCAGCGGCGGGAGGCCTGCTGCCCGGTGCGCCGGTCGGGGCCATGCCGACGCGAGACGACACGGCTGGCGCGACGCAGCTGTTTCTGCGCGCGGTCGAGGTGGCGTGGGTTGGGTTCTGCGCCAAGGACACCGTCGCTGTCCGCGAGGACGGCCAGGGTCTTGATGCCGAGGTCAATACCGACCGCCGTGTCCGGACGGGCAACCTTGACCAGCTCGTGCTTCTCCTCGACCTGCAACGACACGAACCAGCGCCCCCGGTTAAGACGTGCGGTCGCGGACAGGATCCGCATGTTCCCGGCGTCGGCGAGGGCCCGCAGGTGGGAGGCGTCCTCGTGGAGGCGGACCGTGCCGATCCTGGGCAGGGTGATATGCCTGCCGTCAGGCTCGATACGGATCGTTCCGGTAGTGAACCGGCAGGTCAGGCGCGCTGTTCGCTTCGACTTGAAGCGCGGGATGCCCATCCTTGGACCCTTGCGCTTACCGCTCTTCGACTTCGCATAGTTTTCGAACGCAGCCGACGCGCCTGCCAGACCGGTGTTGTATGCCTCCTTGGAGTTCTCCTCCCACCAGCCGGCGAAGCGCGGGTTGGTGCGCTTGTCCTCGTTGAACGCCTTCCGCAGCGAGGGCAGCGACCACGACCGCCACTGAGTCAGCTCGTCCTCGCAGATGCCGTACGACTGCTCGGCCTTACGCTGCCACCACACGGCAGTGACGTACGCGACCGCCCAGTTGTACGCGGACCGCGCGGCACCTGCGTGCGAGTGCAGGTGGCGGTTGGCCGTGGCGTTCGGATCCAGCGCGAGCTTGTGCGCGAGGACGTTGAAGCCGGGCTGCGGCTTGAACTTCTTCATCCGGCCACATCCGGGCCGGTGGCGACGGCGATGGCCCGGTCGGCGCGATTCTTCGCGGAGCGGCGGCCGTACAGGCGTGCGCACATCGAGGTCAGGACCTCGGTGATGTCCCGTACGAGGTCGTCGGCCGTCTCCGCCGGGTCAAGGACGACCAGGCGTCGCCCCGAGGCCGAGAGGGCTCCTTCGAGGTGCTCGACGCCGAACCGGGCGAGGCGGTCGCGGTGCTCGACCACGATCGTGCCGACACCCGGGTCGGCGAGCAGCCGGTACAGCTTGCGGCGACGCCCGTTCAAGCCGGAGCCGACCTCCGTCACCACGTCAGCGACCATGAGGCCCTGAGCCGTTGCGCCCTGCACGGTCCGGGCGACCTGACGCTCCAGGTCCGCTTTCCGGTCACCGGACGAGACACGGCAGTACACCACGACCCGTCCCGCAGCCTGCGCGGCGGGCTCGGTCACGAGCCACGTACCCGACGGCGTCTGGACAACCGGGACCGGCATACGGCCCTCCTTCGCCCAGGTCCACGCGGTCTGGTAATGCACGCCGTTGCGCGCCGCCCACTCGGAAAGCTTCACGACATCAGGTTATTCACTGAGGATGACGGATATCCACTGAAAAAAGTGGGAACTGTTGTTCACCCCTGGCTCGCACCCGCATCACCCCTGCCACCCGGCCGCCGGTGCCATTTCCCACCCGGCGGCCGGGCTCTGCGCTCCCTGAGGCCCGGCGGGTACCCCCTGTTGGGTAAGTGGTGCCGGATTCTCCACCGGTCTCACCAGAACCGACCAACCCGCTCGGCGTACACCGTCGCCATCCGCTCGGGATACAGCCGACGCGCGCGGTCAGGCCTTGGGAGCGAGTGCGTCGACTGTCTCCGGGTCGAGCCCGATCTCGGCGGGCACCCGTCGCCTCAGTCGTGGGCGTGCAGCTGGATCACCGGTCAGGGGGTGTCACCACGCCAGTCCCACTTCAAAGGTTCGACCAGCCTGGGCTTGTACTCGGCCCGCCCGCCAGGACCGTAGGCCCCGATCTCCGTGATCAGCCTCGCGCCTTCGCGCAGCGCTGCATCGGTCCACCCGGTGACGTCCACGAGCAGGCCGTCGAGGGGGCCGCCGACCAGCTCCCGGTACTCGTGGCCCGCTTTCGGTCCGGGGTCGGGGTCGTCGTGGTCGGCGCCGTAGACGCGACGCTGCCGCATGAGCTCGTCCATGCGAACAGCATTCCATCGAAGCACTGACACCGGCTCGATCGCACAGCGGCTTCGTGGTTCATGACGGCGTCCGGGTCTTCGGCGCCGTCTTCGCCGTCGGCACCGTCGCGGGACCGCTCATCGGCGGCGTGCTCGTGGACATCTCCTGGCTGGGGTGGCGCCGGTGCTTCTTCATCGGTGTGCCGTTCGCCCTGCTCGCGATCGTGCTGCTCCAGCTGTCCCTGAAGCTGCCCACGGTCCGCAGGGAGGTGAAGATCGACTATCTGGGTGCCGTCCTCATCATGAGCGGGGTCAGCGCACTGCTGCTGTGGGTGACCCTCTGAGGCGACCGGTTCGACTGGGCGTCGTGGGTCCGCAACCGCACCGTTGCGCTGACGACGGTGGCGAGCCGACTGGTCGGCCAGGCTCATTCTCGCCCAGGGGTTGTGAGCTGTTGTCAATTTACTGAGCCGAAGTGAGCGGTGGTGAGCGGGAGTTCGCGCACCGGGGTGCGGAGTGAGCCGACCGCATGGAAGCCAACCGGGCCACCCCCCACCGCACCATGTCCCGTCACGATGCCGCAGGTATCGCGATCGGACGACGCGCCCTCGGACACCCGGTCCGGCGTCGGACGGCACCGCCCCCACACGACCGGAGTGATCGTGCGGGGCATCGGACCGCCCAGGCCGGACCAGGTGACCGGGAGCGTGAGGGAACCCGCCCACCCACCACGGACCGGCCCCCCGGAGGGCCGTCGCCGAGCGGGAAGCGAAAGCGGGAACCCAGCGCATCCAACACCGTTCGGGATGCGCCCAGCACGCAGCAGTGGGTCCAAGACTCACTCATGCACACTGGCTAGGAACGGCACGAAAAGCCCAGACACCCCCGAACCGACGACGCGTTCAGCTTTCCCACGAAACCGCAGTGCTTGCTTGAACTGGAGCCGCCTCCAAGCCGTACATGATGGGTGGCGGAATCCGGCCCCCCAACCTGGTCCGCCGTGCCACCATTTGGCTTCGCACGGAAGGATCTTCGGGTGTCGCACCCTGACCACGCTCCGGTCCCGCCCCATACAGATAGCGCACGCACTGAGGAGAGCCCGACACGGGACGGTTCCCCGGAGCACGTCCCAGGCTGTGACGCCGCGGGCCCGGACGGCGCCGCAGGTGACGACCCCGGCGAGGCCGTCGCCCGTGGCCGGCGGGAAAGGCATCCGGTCGCGGTGCGGAGCGTGGCGTGGGTGACCACTGCGCTGGCCACCGCGCTCGTGCTCTTCGCCCTTCTTCTGCCGAACCAGGTCAGCCGACTCACGCCCGGCGCATTCGCCCGCATTCCGGTGGAGGGGATCCTCGGCGTCGCCATACTGCTCGTCCTGCCGCCGAAGGTGAGGCGGGTGATGGCGGTGCTCGCCGGGGTGGGCCTCGGCCTGCTGACCATCGTGAAGTTCCTCGACATGGGTTTCTACGCGAGTCTCGACCGGCCGTTCGATCCGGTACTCGACTGGATCCTGCTCGACGATGCAGAGGCGTTCCTCAGGGACTCGGTCGGCCGGGCCGACGCGATCGGTGCGCTGATCGGGATCGCGGCCCTCGCTCTCGCCTTGCTCGCCTTCATGACGCTGGCCGTGGTCCGGCTGAGCCGCCTCTCGGTCCGGCACAGCGCCGTGGCGACCCGTACCACCTTGGTGCTCGGGACCGCCTGGATCACCTTCACGGCACTCGGCACGCAGATCGCCGGTGTGCCGGTCGCTTCCAGGAACACGGCCACCCTCGTCGAGGACCGTGCCGACTCGGTGCGTGCCGGCCTCAGGGACGAGCGGGAGTTCCGGAAGGAGTCTGCCGTCGATGCCTTCGGCGACACCCCGGCCGACCAGCTGCTGACCGGGCTGCGCGGCAAGGATGTCATCTTCACCTTCATCGAAAGCTACGGCCGCTCCGCAGTCGAGGACCCGGCGATGGCGTCACAGGTCGACGCGGTGCTCGCGGACGGGACCAGTCGGCTGAGCGCGGCGGGGTTCTCCTCGCGAAGCGGCTGGCTCACCTCCCCGACGACGGGCGCCGGTAGCTGGCTGGCCCACACCACCTTCATGTCAGGCCTGTGGATCGACAATCAGCAGCGCTATCGCAGCGTCACCTCGAGCAACCGCCTGACGCTCACCGGCGCCTTCCGGCGCGCCAACGCCTGGCGGACGGTCGGCATCATGCCGGGCGTCACCCGGGCCTGGCCGGAGGGGAAATTCTTCGGCCTCGACCACATCCACGACTCCCGGCAGCTCGCGTACAAGGGCCCGAAGTTCAGCTGGACGCCCGTACCCGACCAGTACAGTCTGTCCGCGTTCGAACGCCTGGAGCACGGCAAGCCGGGGCGCGACCCATTGATGGCAGAGATCATTCTCGCCTCCAGTCACAATCCCTGGGCGCCGATACCAAGGATGACCGGCTGGGACGAGGTCGGTGACGGCTCGGTGTACTACGCCATGAAGAAGGCCGGCAAGGACCCCAAAGAAGTGTGGCGGGACCCCGCCCAGGTGCGAACCGAGTACCGGCGTGCCATCGAGTACTCGTTGCACAGCCTCATCTCCTACGTGGAGAAGTACGGCGACGACAACACGGTGCTCGTCTTCCTCGGTGACCACCAGCCGGTGACGACCGTCACCGGCGGCGAGTTCGGCCGGGACGTACCGGTCGCGATCGTCGCCCGCGATCCGGCCGTGATGGACCGTGTTTCCGGCTGGGGCTGGCAGGACGGCCTGAAGCCCGGCCCGTCCGCTCCGGTGTGGAAAATGGACACCTTCCGCGACCGCTTCCTGACCGCCTTCGGTCCGCAGTCAGGCCCCGATTCGTCCCCGCCGACCCGGTGACCAGAGGCATCAGCAGGTGACCAGGTGGAGCCATGGTGTCGCGTCGAACCGCCACAGCACAGTCGACGTCACGTCGGATGCGCGACAGAAGGAATGGAAGGTTCGCGCACTGATGCGGCAGGCCGCTCGACGAGCAGGCGAAGGGCTGCGGAGACACCGACGGTGGCTGTTCGCACTCGTCGTGGTCGCGCTCCTCGCCGAGATGGCGGTCGCGATGGTCACGACGGCCGTGAAGCAGACCCCGACGATCGACGAGCCCGTGTACGTGGGCACGGCGGAGATCTACCTGCAGCAGCGCAGCCTGCGCTACAACCCCGAACATCCGCCGCTGGGCAAGCTGCTCATCGCGTCCGGGACGGCATTCGCCGACGCGCACCTCGACCGCGCCTTCGTCGGCGATCAGACGGAGCTCGGACGGCACCTCCTGTACGAATCGGGCAATGATCCGTGGCGTCTGATGCTGTTGGCGCGGTTGCCGATGATCGTGCTGACGCTGCTGTTCGGGCTGGTTGTCCTCGCGTTCGCCCGTGACCTCGCCGGCCCCGTGGGCGGATTGGTGGCGCTCGGTCTGTACGCGTTCTCGCCCGACATCATCGCGCACGGGTCGCTGGCCACACTTGACGTGCCGATGGCCGGCTTCCTGCTGACGTCGGTCTGGTTGCTGTGGCGGGCGCGGCGGAGGCCTCGCCACTGCCTCCCGCTGGCCGGAGGGGCGCTCGGCGCGGCCGTGGCCACGAAGATGAGCGCGTTGCCCGCGGTTCCGGTGCTGTTGTTCCTGGTCGTCCTGTCGGTCTGCTACGCCCACCGGACGCGCAGCCCCGGCCCCCGCGAGCGGATGCGGCTTCTCGTGCTCGGCGTGGCAGCCGCCTTGGTCGTGGCGCTGGTCGCGATCGCCGTGGTGTGGGCCACCTACCTCGCCGTCGACCCGCAGTTGCGATGGGCCGGACCCGAGAACCTGCCGGTCACCCACGGGTGGCGCGCACGCGTCGTCGACCGGCTCCCGTTCCCGGAGCCGTACCGGGACGGTATGCGCATCCAGTTCGGCTTCGAGAACATGACGTGGAGCGGCTTCCTGTTCGGCCGCCATTACCACGGTTCGCTGTGGTATTACCTGCCTGCCGCGCTGCTGATAAAGACGCCGCTGGGCATGCTCGCGCTGTGGTCGACCGGTGCCGTCGCCACCGTGAGGGTGCCCCGGTTGCGGCCTGCGGCACCGTACGTACTGGTTCCCCCGGTGGTGCTGCTGGCCGCGGCCCTGACCGGGTCCCGTGATCTCGGCGTCCGGTACGCCCTCTTCATGCCGGTGTTCCTGGCCGTTGCCGCGGCCGGCGTGACCGCCTTCCGACGGCGGTCGGCGCACATCGCGACCGCGGCGCTGATCCTTTTCGTTGCGGCGAGCTCGCTGCGGACGTACCCGTACTACCTGCCGTACTCCAACGAGGCGTTCGGCGGTCCGACCAGGACTCACCTGCGACTGCACGACTCGAACGTCGATTGGGGTCAGGACCTGGGCCGGTTGGCCGCCCGTCTGCGGCAGCGGTACCCGGACGAGAGGATCTGGCTCGTCTACAAAGGCAGCGGCGTGCCCTCCTACTACGGCATCGACGCGTCCGACCCGCGCAAGGTCCCCCCGAGCGAGGTTCACGGGCTCCTCGTCGTGTCGGACTCCTCGGTCGCCAAAGCCGATCGCCGTCTGGCGACGCTGATCAACACCAGCAAGCGCATCGACGAAGTGGGACACTCGATCACGATCTACCGCCGGGCAGCGAGCGAGCACGGGGCACTCCAGTGAAGTGGCCCCAGTGCGAAGAGGTCCCTCACAACCGTTCCACGACGTGACCGGTCAAGCGAGCGATCATGCGTTTTCGAACATCCTGTCCCGGACCTCCCCTGCGTTTTCACGGGACCTGACGCACCACAGCCACCCGATGTCACGCGCGAAGGACCAGACGAGCAGTGCCAGCGCCACGAGGACTGCTGCATACGCGGGCAGACGCGGCATGATCCCGGCGCCGACGGCGAGCAGGATGATCCCCTGCAGGGCGGCCACCGTCTTACGGGCCACGCTCGGACGTAGCGGTCCCGACAGCCACGGCAGGACCCGGGCCGCCACGACGAATACGTAGCGCATGGCGCCGATCGACAGCACCCATGTGCCCAGTGACATGGCGACGTAGACGCTGAGCATCAAAATGAGGAAGGCGTCGACTTCCATGTCGAAGCGGGCCCCCAGGGAGGACGCCGTCCCAGTGCGCCGGGCGACGTGGCCGTCGACTGCATCGAGAATCAGCGCCACCGTGGTGAGGGCGACCAGGACGCCGACCGGCGGTCGGCTCACGAAGGAATCTGCGACCAGCGCGGTCACACCCCCGACGAGCGTCGTTCGGACCAGGGTGACGCCATTGGCGGGACCGAAGGGCCTGTTGCCCGCCTGGTCCAGTGCACGTGTGAGGACGGCCCACACGCCGGCTGTGAAGACCAGGCCTGTCAGCCATCCCGCGGTTCCCAGTCCGGTCGTCGTGCCGAGAAGAACCAGCAGGAGTGTCTGCCCCGCTGCCCCCGACGCCGTCTCCGGCCGCAGCAGACGAGTTCTGTATGTGCTACTCCGGGTCACCGCGCGCCGTCCTCCTGCCGTGTGACACATTCGCCGAGAGCCGCGTACGTTTACGCGGTCTCACGATCATCAGAACGTAAACCATCACCCGAGCGTTCAGCAGGAGGTCATCGATGGAGCGCACCGCACGCGCCTTCTGGCTCCGCTCCCCCGGCCATGGCGAGATACGGGATGTTCCGCTGCCGGAACCGGCCGGCGACGACGTCGTGGTGCGCACGCTGTTCTCCGGTGTGAGCCGTGGCACCGAGAGCCTCGTCTTCCGCGGCGGCGTACCGGGGAGTCAGTACACCGTGATGCGGGCGCCGTTCCAGGACGGTGATTTCCCCGGTCCGGTCAAGTACGGCTATCTCAACGTCGGCCTTGTCGAGGAAGGGCCGGGTCACCTCGTGGGCCGTACGGTCTTCTGCCTCTACCCGCACCAGAGCCGGTACGTCGTCCCCGCGAGTGCTGTGACCCCGGTGCCGGACACCGTCCCCGCCGGGCGGGCCGTGCTGGCCGGAACGGTGGAGACGGCGGTGAACGCCTTGTGGGACGCCGCACCGCTGATCGGCGACCGGATCGCCGTCGTCGGAGCCGGCATGATCGGCTGCTCCGTCGCCGCTCTTCTCGCCCGGTACCCCGCCGTCCGCGTCCAGCTGGTCGATTCCGATCCCACCCGTGCCGCCGTTGCCCGGGCGCTGGGCGTCGACTTCGCGCTCCCCGAACATGCCCTCGGCGACTGCGACCTCGTCATCCACGCCAGCGCCACCGAAGGCGGGCTCACCCGCTCGCTGGAGCTCCTCGCCCCGGAGGGCACGGTCCTGGAGCTGAGCTGGTACGGCGACCGGCGAGTCAGCCTGCCGCTCGGGGAGGCCTTCCACTCCGGTCGTCTGGTCCTGCGCGGCAGCCAAGTGGGAACCGTCTCTCCGGCCCGGAGCTCCCGCCGTACCTTCGCCGATCGGCTTGCGCTCTCGCTCGATCTGCTCGCCGACCCCGCCTTCGACGCACTGATCACGGGCGAATGCGCCTTCGAGGAGCTGCCGTCGGTGCTGACCAGGATCGGCAAGGGTGACCTTCCCGGGTTGTGCCACCGCGTGCGGTACGACACGACTCCGGCGCCACGGGTGCCGGCTGAGCGTTGAACGAAACTCGCCATTGAACCTGCCGGGCCGTGAACGCACAGCATGTTCCAGCCGTACTGAACGACAAGGGCCGCGAGCGGCCACATGGGTCGGACCAGGAGGTCACAGCCGTTGTTCAGTGTCACCGTCCGCGAGCACTTCATGATCGCCCACAGTTTCCGCGGGAAGGTGTTCGGTCCCGCGCAGCGTCTGCACGGAGCGACGTACGTGGTGGACGCCTCCTTCCGCCGTCCCGAGCTGGACGCCGACAACATCGTCGTCGACATCGGGCTGGCCACCACTGAACTCAAACGCGTGGTGGGCGAGTTCAACTACCGCAACCTCGATGACGAATCCCAGTTCGCGGACATCAACACCTCGACGGAATTCCTGGCCAAGGTCATCGCCGACCGCCTGGCCGACCAGGTGCGCGCCGGAGCACTGGGCGAGGGCGCACATGGCCTGACCGGCATCACAGTGACCCTGCACGAATCACACATCGCATGGGCGAGCTACGAGCGGCTCCTGTGAACCCCGCGGCTGCCACCACAATGACCGGGCGCTCGGTCATTGTGGTGATGCCCGGTGGCGTCGACGATCCGTCCGCGCCGAGTGGGGGCAACACCTACGACCGCAGAGTGTGCCGGGACCTGCCCCGGATCGGCTGGCAGGTCCACGAGTACGCCGTCGCGGGCACCTGGCCACAGCCCCGAGCCACCGCACGTGCGGAACTGACCCGGATACTCGGGGAGTCGGCGGACGGCGCCGTCGTCGTCCTCGACGGACTCGTTGCCTGCGCCGTCCCCGAGATCATCGTTCCCGAGGCCGAACGGCTGCGCCTGGTGGTGCTGGTCCACCTGCCGCTGGGCGACGAGACTGGCCTCACCTCTGGCACGGCAGCAGCCCTGAACGCTGGAGAGCGCAGGACGCTGCAGGCCGCGGCGGCAGTCGTGGCAACCAGTGACTGGGCGGCCGTCCGGCTCGTGACCCACCACGGACTCGACCCCGGCCGGGTCCACGTCGCCGCCCCCGGAGCCGACACGGAACCCCTGGCGGTCGGCACCGCAACCGGTACCGACCGCGCACCGAGCCTGCTGTGCGTGGCCTCTGTGACTCCGCGCAAGGGGCAGCTCCAGCTGGTGGAGTCCCTCGCGGCCGTCGCAGATCTTCCGTGGAACTGCGTCTGCGTCGGCGGACTGGGCCAGGATCCCGGCTACGTCGCCCGGATCCGGGAACAGATCGGGCGGCACAGCCTCGGCGACCGGGTACACCTCGTCGGCCCACGGACAGGCACTGAGTTGAACGCGAGCTACGCCGCCGCCGACCTGCTGGTGCTCGCCTCGCACGCCGAGACGTACGGCATGGTGGCGACAGAGGCTCTTGCCCGCGGCGTCCCCGTACTGGCGACGGCGGTCGGTGGACTCCCGGAAGCGGTCGGACACGCACCCGACAGGGGCGTGCCGGGCTTCCTGGTACCACCGCAGGACCCGGCAGCATTCGCCTCGGCGTTGCGCCTCTGGCTCGGTGAGCCGGTCGAACGCCGACGTGCGAAGGAGGCCGCCATGGCTCGGCGCACTGCGCTGGCCGGCTGGGACACGACTTCGCGCAGTCTGGCCGCGGTGCTGGAACAACTCCGCCAGGAATCTCGGGAGGCCGCGTGAGCGGGACCGGTGCAACTCGCTATGCCCCGGAGTGGCTGGCGCTGCGGGAGGGTGCCGATGCGGCCGCCCGCGCATCCGGACTCCTCGGCCCGCTGCAGCGGCACCTGGAGGCCGCAGCCAGTCGGCCCGGTGGTGCAGAACCGGCGTCAGCGCGCTCGACGTTGGTGATCCGCGATCTCGGGTGCGGCAGTGGTTCCATGGGCCGCTGGCTCGCTCCCCGGCTGAACGGCCCCCAGCACTGGATTTTGCACGACCACGACCCGGATCTGCTCGACCTGGCCGCTGCTCGGACGCCTCGTACGGCCGCCGACGGCAGTCCCGTGACCGTCACAACAGAACGTGGCGATGTCGCGCGACTGACCGCGAATGTCCTCGCAGGCACCTCGCTGGTGACAGCCTCCGCTCTGCTGGACCTGCTCACCCGCGACGAGCTGAACGGGCTGGCCGCGGCCTGCGCCGGGGCCGGTTGCCCGGCGCTGCTGGCGCTCTCCGTGGTGGGAAGGGTCGACCTCACCCCGGCAGACCCGCTGGACGCCGAGATCGCGCACGCGTTCAACGCCCACCAGCGCCGCGTGGACCAGGGCCGCCGGCTCCTCGGGCCCGACGCCGTCACGGCGGCCTCCGAGGCCTTTGCGTGCCATGGCCTGACCGTACGAGAGCACGCGAGCCCATGGCAGCTCGATTCTGATCCTCGCTCTCTGCCCTGCGACGGGACGGGCCGGACGCAACGGGCCGATCCGTGCGGATCAGGAATTCGGGATCCGGACCCCGGCGAGTCCACGCTGTTGACGGAGTGGCTACGGGGCTGGGTCGGCGCCGCTCGTGACCAGCGGCCGGACCTCGCACAGCGTGCCGATGCGTATCTGCGGCGCCGTCTGGCGGAGTGCTGGGCAGGCGAGTTGCAGGTTGTGGTGCATCACCAGGATGTCCTGGCCCTGCCCGGGCCGACGGGTGGGTCCTCGTGACACGGCGGGTCGTACGGGCCCGTCTCGGCATGCTCGCCGGAACGGCCATCGTCGCGGGGCTGCTGTGGTGGCAGGGCACCGACGTCATCGTGGACGGCATGCGTGGGATCGACGGCCTCACCCTCTTGGCCGCTCTGGGTCTCGGCATGCTCACCACCGTGTGCAGCGCGTGGCGTTGGTGCCTGGTGGCGAAAGGGCTGAGCGTACGGCTGCCGCTGGGCCGGGCCGTCGCCGACTACTACCGCGCTCTGTTTCTGAACGCGGCGCTGCCCGGTGGCGTCCTCGGCGACGTACACCGTGGTGTGCGGCACGGGCAGAGTGCAGGTGACGTCGGCCGAGGGGTCCGCACCGTCGTCCTCGAACGCGTTGCGGGCCAAGTGGTCCTCGTCGCAGTCGGCGTGACGCTCCTGCTCACGCAGCCCTCCCTGGCGCTGGACAGGATCGGCCACCTCGCCGATCGGATCGCCACTGCGCCGGGTGCCCTCTCCGCCCTCCTCGTGATGTCCGGTCTGGTGGCCGTGGGTGCTGTGCGGCTCCGCGGGAAGCAGTACACGTCTCGATGGCACCGCGCGGTTCGGGCCGCGCTGGCCGAAGTGCGCCTCGGACTGCTCGCCCGGGGAAGCTGGCCGGGGGTGTTGATCTCGTCCCTTGCGGTGCTGGCAGGGCATCTCGGTATGTTCCTGCTCGCCGCCCGAACCGCAGGATCGACGGCGCCGGCGACCGAACTGGTGCCGCTGATGGTGCTGGCGCTTCTCGCCATGGCACTGCCGCTGAACGTCGGGGGCTGGGGGCCGAGGGAAGGGGTCACCGCATGGGCCTTCGGAGCTGCGGGCATGAGTGCCGCGCAGGGACTGACCGTCGCCGTGGTGTACGGACTACTCACCTTCGTCGCGAGCCTGCCCGGTATCGGCGTGCTCGTCACCCACTGGTTCACCGGGATGCGTCGTCCCCAGATCGAGCTCGAAGAGAGTGTCCTCGCCGAGAGCGGCACGCCGGGTCGGTGGACGAAGCGCGTCGCGCATCAGCTCCGGGCCGGGGAAGCCGAGCCCCGGGACGCCGTCGCCGAGCAGGACCGGTGCCACTGTGAGGTAGAGGCGGTGCAGCGCCCGCGCGTGGAGGAAACGCGACACGGTGATTCCGCCGCCCTCGACAAGCACGCGGCCCAGCCCACGGCGCGCGAGTTCCCGCAACAGGCGTCGAGGCGCGAACGCAGCGGTGTCGGGCAGGGGCAGTATGTCGATGCCGTCCATGGCCGGAACGGCCTGACCCCGCTCCTTGTCCACGCCCACCACCCACAGGGTGGGTGCTGCCCCGTCGCTGAACACTCGGTGGCGGAGCGGTACCCGGCGGTGCGGATCGAGGACAACACGAACCGGGTTGCTACCCGCGCAGGTACGGACCGTCAGCTGGGGATCGTCCGCAACAGCGGTGCCGGCACCGATGACCACCGCGTCGGAGAGAGCACGCAGGTGGTGCAGATGGTCGCGGTCCTCCGCGCCCGTGACGTAGTCGGCGTCGCCGGTACGGCTCGCGATGAATCCGTCCAGGCTCTGTCCCAGCTGCGCGAAGGCGAAGCGCGGACCGCCCAGGCAGAGCGGCAGATAGCGGTCGGCGAGGATATCCGCCTCGGGCGAGGCGCACCCCCACCGGCGCCGGCCGTCGGTTCCCCGGATCAGTCCGGCGGCCTCGGCATCCGCCTCGGACCGGATGCCGCGCAGCCGCTCCCAGGCTTCCGCCGCATCAAGCATGCCGTCGCGTTGTTCCGCGGAGCGACCGGTCACCGCGTTCCCCGCCGGGCGACGGCCGACGGCCGGCTGTCCGCGACGCCGGACGACCGGGACCCGGGCTCCGCCGGGACCAGGAGCTCATCCGGTGTCAGAAGTGAAAGGTACTCAGTGAAGGAATCAGCGAGACCGGTCAACAACTGCTTTCCCTTTTCGGCAGATGCCAAGGAAGGACGGCCGATCACGCCGGATTCCGTGTAGGCCCGCATACCGAGAGTGAGCAGATGCTTCCGATCGTCGGCGAGGAAGTCGGAGGTCTCATGGCCCGGGCGGATCATTCCTGGATCCACATGCAGCAGGATGGACGTCTCCAATTCTCCGGCATGCATGTCACTGTACGAAGACGTACGCAGACCGGCCCTGTCCCGCGCCTTGTCCCAGTCGGCCGATCCGGGGAATAGCGCCATGCGGGTCCCGGTCCCCGCCGACTCCTGAACTACGTTACGCAGTGCATAATTTCCACCGTGTCCGTTGACCAGAACCAGGTTATTGATACCGGATCGACGGAGCGATTCAGCGATGTCCCGGACAACGGCACACAAGGTGGTCGCAGAAATGCTGACCGTTCCCGGCCAAGCGGCGTGCTCGTGCGAGCAGGAGATCGTCACCGGAGGCAGACGGTGCACCGCATGGGTGGCGGCGATCTCCCGGGCGATGGCGCAGGCTATGAGCGTATCGGTCATCAGGGGCAGGTACGGCCCATGTTGCTCGAAGCTGCCGATGGGAAGCACTGCGACACCGGCCCGGCCGGCCCCCGCATCCACCGTCGTCGTGTCCAGTGACAACAGATCAGATATCGGTGTGCGCCCTTGCCGTTCACTCATGTTTCCCGACCCATTCCTTCTTCACGCCACGCGACCTGCCCACCGGCCGGTCCGAATAGGGCAGCACACGGAGGGGAGTTCCGTACGCCTCCACGAGAGCAGGCTACGCAAAGTCGATGCATTCATCAGTCGAACACGATGAACAGGAAGACCACTTGTCTTCCTGTCGTCGACTTCCGGCCCACCGATCAAGGCTACCCGATATGATCGGGCCATGATACAGAGCGATGGCGCACACCGCGACAGCGCGCGTTCAACAGGCGCTGAACGAGCGACAACTGTCCAGCTGTCAACCGAGCACGGTGTATTCCGTGCTGTCGGCTACTTGGATCACAATCGCAGGGATGAACAAATAGCTCTGGTATACGGCGACATCGAGGGAGACGATGCGCTCACCCGGGTACATTCGGAGTGTCTGACCGGAGATACCTTTGGATCCAACCATTGCGAGTGTGGGGACCAACTGTCCGCGGCACTAAGCGCCATCGTGGGCGAAGGACGCGGCGTACTCATCTACCTGCGGGGTCACGAGGGCCGGGGAATCGGCCTGTTGGCCAAGCTCCGGGCGATGCAGCTCCAGGCAGAGGGACTTGACACGGTCGAGGCGAATATCGCGCTCGGACTCCCTGTCGACGCGCGCGACTACCAGGTGGCGGCGGAGATTCTGCACGACCTCGGCGTCCGATCCGTACGACTGTTGTCGAACAACCCACGCAAGCGCGAGGCGCTGCTGCAGCACGGCATCAAGGTTACCGAACAGGTTCCGCTGCTGACACAACCGCGTGAGGAGAACCTCGCCTACCTGCGGACCAAGCGAGAACGCCTTGGCCATCACCTGCCGCATCTGGATGGCGGGATCGACCAGACCTGACGCGTGAGTGAAGCCCGGTGCGCGGCGCAGCCCGCACAGGGGCGTCCGGTTCCGATACCCGGGGCTCCGGTGGCGGAGTGAGCCGTTCGGTGTATTTACTGAGACGGTGCGGAGCCGGCCGCTCACGAGGCAATGCAGCAGAGCCGGACGTGACCCCTCGTCAATGGTCCGCATCCTGCCCGTACGAGAACACCGCCGGCCGACTGCCTCCGCTGATCAAGGACCTCACCTCCGTGACGGTGGAAGCGGTCCGCTCAACGTCGCCGGGACACCCGCGGAGGTAATCGACCCCGCGCTGCCGGACTCCATGAAGGGATGAGCGGCCTATGACAGGAATCAGCGGTCCGGCCCGGCACCTGCGTGGTCTCCTGGCCGGGGCCGCCGCGGGCGCTGCCGGGACCACGGTCCTGGACACGGTCGGGTACCTGGACATGGTGATCCGCGGCCGAGGAGCGAGCACGACACCCGAGGTCACCGTGGAGCGGCTGTCGGAGACCCTGCACGTTCCGATCCCGGGCGACGAGAACGCACGGGAGAACCGCGTCAAAGGTCTGGGCCCCCTGACCGGTATAGCAGCGGGTGTGGGGATGGGCGCCCTGCTCGGCCTCGCTCTCTCCTGCGGCTGGCGGCCGGGCAACGCGGTCCTGACCGCCACGGCGACCACGGGGGCGCTGATCGGGACCAACGGCCCGATGACCGTGCTGCGCGTGACCGACCCGCGCACGTGGTCACGCTCCGACTGGGTCGCCGACATCGTTCCGCACGTGGCCTACGCGCTGGTGACCGTCGCCGTCGTCAAGGGCCTGGAACCCGGCCCGGCCGATCGCACCGGCGGGATCCGTGCGGGAGTGCGGCAGTGCGGCACCGCGCTCCGGCACACCCTGTGCTCGTGACCTGACCGACGCGCACGCGGGAGGGGCGCGGGCAGCTTCGAGCAGGCCCTGTTCGACCAACCGCGGGCCGGTGGCGGACCATCAGCGTCGCCCATTGGGTCCGGCGGCTCCCGCGGGCAGCGGCACCCGGCGCTCGCGCAGCGCGGCCATCAGCGGATGAGGCGTCGCCCATCATCCCTGCCTGCACGAACGGGACCGGCCGGCCTCCGCTGCCAGGCCGCCGCACGTACGCGCCAGGTCACTCCAGCAGCCCAACCCGGCTGGTCGGTGACCCGCGATGCCAACAGGCTGACCAGGGGGACCTACGATCACGTTGGGAATCCACAGAACATGGCACCCTCGCAACGACGTCCGATAGCCCGCAGGACCCGCTACGGCACCATGGTCGCGCTCCTGGTGGCGACCAGCGCAACGCTCAGTGCCTGCGCCGGCCACAGCGACCGCGCCGCCGACAGCAGCCAGGCGGTAGCCGCCGGGGCCAAACAAACCCAGACCGAGTACGTGCCCTGCGGCAAGCCGCCGGTGAAGCTGGAAAAGATCGACCAGGACTTCCTCGACTCGCTCGCGGCAGCCGGCGGCACCCCGCTGTACGAGCAGTCGTACAAGGACGCCCGGGAAGTGCTGAACAAGCTGCAGGCAGGTCCCGTGGACATGCTGCCCGCGCAGATCAGTGAGCGGACCGTGCCCGGTGGTCCGACCGGTCCGGTGTCCATCCACGTGGTCCGCCCCGACGGTGTCCAGGGCGATCTGCCCGCCGTCGTGTACATCCACGGCGGCGGCTGGGTGCTGGGCAACTTCAAGACCCATGAACGCCTCGTCCGGCAGATCGCCGACGGTGCCCGCGCCACGGTCGTCTTCGTCGACTACACCCCCTCCCCCGAGGCCCAGTTCCCCGTCCCGGTCGAGCAGGCCTACACCGTCGCCAAGTGGGTGGCCGACCACGGCCGTGAGATCGGCGTCGACCCCAGCCGGCTGGCAGTCGCCGGCGACTCGGTTGGCGGAGACATGACCGCGGCCGTCACCATGATGGCCAAGGAGCGCGGAGGCCCCCACTTCAAGCAGCAGGTCATGCTCTACCCCGTCACCGACGCCGACTTCGACACCGCCTCCTACACCCGCTTCGCCGAAAACTGCTGGCTCACACGGCCGGCCATGAAGTGGTTCTGGGACGCCTATGCGCCCCGCGTGGCCGACCGCAGCAATCCGCTGGCCTCCCCGCTGCACGCCACCGTCGACCAGCTGCGCGGTCTGCCGCCCGCCCTGGTGATCACCGACTCCGATGTTCTGCTGGACGCCGCCAACGCCTATGCCACCAAGCTCCGCGCGGCCGGCGTCCCGGTCACCTCGTCCCACCACAGCGGCGTCACCCACGACTTCATGATGCTCAACGCACTGGCCGACACCCAGGCCGCCAAGCAGGCCGTCACCCAGACGACCGCAACTCTGCGCGAGGCGCTGCACGCACCGACCGACCCCGGCCCCGGCAAGTAACCGGCCCCTCCCCCGTTTCGGGCCCGCCGCGATCTGCGGCGGGCCCGTCCGCGCGCGCTGCCGTCCCCGGCGCACCGAAGAGTTCGTCGAAGTGCGGCGGAGCCGCCTGTACGCCGGCCATGGCGTGATGTGCTGCGCGGTTCCGGGCCTCATACGTGCTGGGGCAGCAGGGCGATGACCACGGACAGCGAGGCGATGCCCGCGATCGTCGAGAGCATCAGAGTCGATCCGGCGACCCTGGACTGCACGCCGAAGGGCGCGCCGAACACCAGCCCGAAGAATCCGCAGGGAATGGCGGTGAGCAGCACGGCCTCGGTGGTGCTGAGCCTGTCCAGGTCGAGGAGCAGGCACAGCCCCCAGACGAACAGCGGCATGAGCGCGTTCTTCGCCACGATGCCGTACGCCACGTTCGGCCCGAACGACACCTTCTGCGCGGAGAGCAGGAGCCCGGTGAGGAACAGCGCCGCACCCGCACCGGCCTGACCGATGGGGGTCAGCGTCTTCTCGACCAGGTCGGGCATGTGAAGGCCGCAGAGCACGAGCACGATGGCGAGCATCGGGGCCCAGAAAATGGGCCGACGCACCGACTTGCCCAATGCCCCGCCGAAACGGGACAGAGTGGAGCCCGGTGCATTCGGGCCCAGCATGGAGTCCTCCAGCAGAGCCAGACTGAACGGCACAATGGTCACAGCCCCTACCGCGAGGCCGATGGCGACGGCGATCGCCCCACGGGCGCCGACCACGGCGGCGGACAACGGCAGGCCGATGGAGGCATAGTTCGGGAAGGCGACGGTGAGGGCCTGCACCGCGGCCTCCGCCTTCTGCAGCCCCAACGTTCTTTGCTGCAGCACGAGAGTCACGGCATACACGACCGCCAGGGCAACGACAGTCACCACGATGTACCCGGCGTGCGCGGTGATGTCCGACCGTTCCGTGGAGGAGATCGATACGAACAGCGAGGCCGGGATGGCGAAATCCATGACCAGCTTGTTGATCGAGGAAACATCGCGGTTGTCCACGTATCCGCGCAGGCCGGCGCCGAACCCGAGGGCGAGGGCGAAGAAGACGGGGAGCAGCGCCGTCGCGATCTCGTGCACCATGCAAAAAACTATAGACTTCTGCAGGAATCGTTACGGAGAATGACTTTCCCTAATATTTCCATGAATATGCGGCACAGGTGGCCCGTAAGTGCTCACCCGGCATGGGTGCACGCGACCAGCACCGGGCAGGCGACTTCGGCCTGAAAGTCTCCGGACGGAAGGTGCGCACGGGGTCCTGCCGGCCGAAGCGCAGGCGGCTTTCCCTCCAGGAGTCACGCGGGCCCGCGGTGGCCAGGCCGGTGCTCCGACCGTGAACGCGGATGCCGCCGACACCACACACGTCCGTCGATGCGAAGCCGCCGAAGCGCCCGTGCGTTCAACTCCTTGCGCATACAGAGCAATTACGGGGTCTTCTCGCTTCACATCTTGACGTGCCTGGTTCAGACCTTTAGGTTCACCGATCACCACCGTTCCACGAATGCACTCGACGTTCACATGTCTGGACGGGCCACGCGCCTTCCGTTTCCGTCCCGATGCCTGCACCTGCGCGCCACGCTCCCACCCCCCACCGTCGGCCACGCACGAAAGGCTGTGACCCCTCGATGACCAGACATCCCCCTCTGCCCTCCACAACGCTGCACGGCACCCGCTCGACAGCGGTACTCGCCCTCCCGGCCGGTGCCCTCGGCGTGTCGTCCGCCGCGGCCGCCACCTGCACGATCACCCGACTCCCGGGCAAACGCCTCGACGTCACCGGCTGACGGACACGTCCGCCTCTCCCACCCCCCACCCCGACCCGCACAGGAGATCCCACCGTGCCCGGATCCAGGAGAGAAACCGGCCGTCGCCGGATACCGAAGCTGCTCATCGTGATCGCCCTCGTGGCCACGGCCGGAACCGGTGTCGCGGCCGCCTCGCAGGACACGGCGACCGCACAGACCGCCGAAGTGCCGACCGGTTGGGCCACCGTGGTCAACGTGGGCAGCGGCAAGTGCGTCGACGCGCGCGCCGCGGGAACGGCGAACGGCACCGCCGTCCAGCAGTACGCCTGCAACGGCAGCCAGGCCCAGCAGTGGCAGTTCGCGACCACCTCCGGCGGATACGCCCAGGTCGGCAATCGTGCCGACGCCACCAAGGTCTGGGACGTCACCGACGTCTCGACGGCGGACAGCGCGCTCGTGCAGCTGTGGACGTACGGCGGCGGAAACAACCAGCAGTGGCAGGCCGTGGCGGAGTCCAGCGGCGCGTACCACTTCGTGAACCGCAACAGCGGCAAGTGCCTCGACGTGCCGAGCGCCTCGACCGCGGACAGCGTGCAGCTCCAGCAGTACGCCTGCAACGGCAGCGCGGCCCAGTCCTTCCACGTCAACCCCCTGGATCCCCAACAGCCGCCCGGGACACCGGACCTGGGCCCGAATGTCACCGTCTTCGACCCGTCCACACCCGCTGCCACCATCCAGAGCAGCCTGAACGCGGCCTTCGCCCAGCAGGAGACCAACCAGTTCGGCACCGCACGCAAGGCCTTCCTCTTCAAGCCGGGCACCTACGACGCCGATGCCAATGTCGGCTTCTACACGCAGGTCGCGGGGCTCGGCCTCTCCCCCGACGACGTCACCATCCGCGGTGCGGTACACGCCGAGGCGGACTGGTTCCAGGGCAACGCCACCCAGAACTTCTGGCGGTCGGCGGAGAACCTTTCCGTGACCCCGACCTCCGGCACGGACCGTTGGGCGGTGTCGCAGGCCGCCCCGTACCGCCGGATGCATCTGCGCGGCAACCTCCGTCTGGACGACGGTGGTTGGTCCAGTGGCGGCTACATGGCCGACACGAAGATCGACGGTCAGGTCAACTCGGGTTCGCAGCAGCAGTGGCTGTCGCGCAACACCGATTGGTCGAGCTGGACCGGCTCCAACTGGAACATGGTCTACGTCGGCGCCAGGAACGCTCCCGCGAACAGCTTCCCGAGCCCGCCGTACACCACGGTCGACCAGACCCCCGTGTCGCGTGAGAAGCCTTTCCTGTACGTCGACCCGTCGGGTGCCTACAAGGTGTTCGTGCCCGGCGTACGCACCAACTCGTCCGGCACCTCGTGGAGTTCCGGAACGCCCACCGGCACGTCCCTCCCCCTCTCCGACTTCTTCATCGTCAAGCCGGGCGCGACGGCCGCACAGATGAACGACGCGCTCGCCCAGGGCAAGAACCTGCTGGTGACACCAGGCGTCTACCACCTCGACCAGACGCTCAAGGTGACCAGGGCCGGCACCGTGGTCCTGGGCCTCGGCCTGGCCACGCTCATTCCCGACAACGGGATCACCGCCATGACGGTCGCCGACGTGAACGGCGTCCAGCTGGCCGGGCTGCTGATCGACGCAGGCACCACGAACTCGTCCCAGCTCCTGGAGATGGGGCCGAGCGGCTCGTCGGCCGACCACAGCGCCGACCCCAGTTCCCTGCACGACGTGTTCATCCGCATCGGCGGCGCGGGCGTCGGCAAGGCCACCACCAGCCTCACCATCAACAGCAACGGCGTCATCGGCGACCACCTGTGGCTGTGGCGCGCCGACCATGGCAGCGGCGTGGGCTGGACCAGCAACACCGGCGCCACGGGGCTCGTCGTCAACGGCAACGACGTGACGATGTACGGCCTGTTCGTCGAGCACTACCAGAAGCACCAGACCGTCTGGAACGGCAACGGCGGCCGCACGTACTTCTACCAGAACGAGATGCCGTACGACCCGCCCAACCAGGCGTCCTGGATGAACGGTTCGACGCAGGGCTACGCCGCCTACAAGGTCGCGGACTCCGTAACGAGTCATCAGGTGTACGGCTTCGGCAGCTACTGCTACTTCAACGTCAATCCGAGTGTCACCGCCGAGCACGCCATCGAGGCGCCCAACAACGCGAATGTGCGCTTCAAGGACATGGTGACGGTCTCGCTGGGCGGCACCGGGACGATCCGGCACGTCATCAACGACCGGGGTGGCCCGTCCAACTCCACGACCAACGTCGCCAACCTCGTCAGCTACCCCTGATGCTCAAGGAAGGATCGTCGATGGACACCAGCAGATCCGGTCCGGCGCGCGCGACCCTGTGGGTCCTCGTCCTGCTGGCGACACTGCTCGGCCTGGCGGCACCGCCCGACGCCCGGGCGAGCACGGCGGCAACGCCGTTCAAGGTGCTCGCCCTCTACAACGGCACCTGGGACGCCGCGCACATCAGCTTCGTCCACGAGGCCAACGACTGGTTCCCCGAGCAGGCCACGCAGAACGGCTTCACCTACACGGCTAGCAACAACTGGGACCTGCTCAGCAACGGTGGCGTGAACGCCTATCAAGTCGTCCTGTTCCTCGACGACTTACCGCAGACTGCCGCACAGCGGTCCGGCTTCGAGCAGTACATGCGCGGTGGCGGCGCCTGGATGGGCTTCCACGTCTCCGCCTTCACGACGGACGCACAGTCCTGGCCCTGGTACCACAACCAGTTCCTCGGCAGCGGCACCTTCAGGTCCAACACCTGGGGTCCCACCACGGCCGTCCTGAAGGTCGAGGACCGCACTCACCCGTCCACCAAGAGCCTGCCCGCTACCTTCACCTCGTCGGTCAGCGAGTGGTACAGCTGGTCCAACGACCTGCGGCAGAATCCGGACATCAAGATCCTCGCCTCGGTGGACCCCAGCAGCTTCCCGCTGGGAACGGACCCCAACCAGACCTGGTACAGCGGCTATTACCCGATCCTGTGGACCAACACGAAGTACAGGATGCTGTACGCGAACTTCGGTCACAATGCGATGGACTACGCATCCAACACCGCGCTGTCGTCGACGTTCGCCAGTGAGACACAGAACCGGTTCCTGCTCGACGGGCTGAAGTGGCTGGGCGGGGCCGGAGATACCGTGCCACCGGCGGACCAGATCTCCGAGACCGCCTGGTACTCGCTGACGAACGCCGCCAACGGCACCTGTGTGGACGCCCGTTCCGCCGCCACGGCGAACGGGACCGCGATCCAGCAGTACTCCTGCAACGGGACCCTGGCGCAGCAGTTCCAGTTCCGCTCGACGGACAGCGGATACACACGGATCACCATCCGCGGGAACCCGCAACAGGTCATCGATGTGACCGACCGCTCGACCGCCGCCAACGCGCCACTCCAACTGTGGAGTTACGCGGGCGGGCAGAACCAGCAGTGGCAGCCCGTGAAGGAGAGCAGCGGGCGATACCACTTCACCGCCCGCCACAGCGGCCAGTGCCTGAGTTCCGCGAGCTCCTCGGCGAACAGTGTCCAGCTCACCCAGCGACCCTGCGACGGCTCCTCCGCGCAGAGCTTCACACTCACAGCACAGCCCTGACCGCTCCACCTGACGGTGCCCCTCGCCACTGATCCGCGGCGAGGGGCACCTGGTCGCTCTCACGACGGCACTCGCTCAGGGGCGGCCGGCAGCCTCCGGGGCGGCCCGCAGGTTGTTCCGGCCACTCATGCCGATGAACCGCCCTTCTCACCTCCGGGCCATGCGATGACACCCGCAGGTCAGCGCACTCGTCCTCGCGGCTTCAGCGCCACCGGCGGCAGTTCGGGGGCAGCCAGCCGGCCGCCGTCGTAACCCTTCACCTCGCCGAAGCGGGACCCTTCCATCCAGCCCCTCCGAGCCTCTTCGATCTCCTCGTGGGAACGGCCGATGAAGTTCCACCACATGACGATCTCTTCCTCGAACGGCTCGCCGCCCAGAAGCATGAGGCCGGCGTCGGAGGCGGCACGGAGGGGGAGTTCGGTGCGGCCGCAACCGAGGTAGAGCATCGATCCGGGCTGCAGCGGCACACCGTCGACCTCCGCCTCGCCGGACATCGACAGCACTGCGTACTCGAAGTCGGGGTCGAGCGGCAATCGCGCCTCGGCGCCGTCCGTCAGAGCGATGTCTGCGCCGACGATCGGGGTATAGGCCGTGCCCGGTGACGTGGCACCGTCGAGTTCGCCGAGGATCACCGCGGCGGTGAAGCCGGGGGCGGTGACGGTGGGCAGGTCGGTGTGGTGCTGGAAGTGCGGCTCGACCTGCCGGTGCGCGTCGGGCAGGGCCACCCAGAGCTGGGCGCCGTGCAGAAAACGGGCGTGCGGCTTCGGGCTCTCCTCGGAGTGGCTGATCGCCCGACCGGAGGTCATCAGCCCCAGTTCGCGCGGGCGGACCGTCTGCAGACTGCCCAGGCTGTCGCGGTGCAGCACCTCGCCCTCATGGAGCCAGCTCACCGTCTGCAGACCCATGTGGGGGTGCGGCGGGACCTGCATCCCGGGCTCGTCGGCGATGTCGTCGGGGCCGTAATGATCCACGAAGGCCCAGGCGCCGACCATGCGCCGGCCGAGATTGGGCAGCAGCCGGCGGACCTCGGTGGACTCGCCGAGCTGGACGTGGCGCGGGGCGAGGAGTTCACGTACCGGCTCGGCGACGACGAAACCCCGCCCTCCGCAGACGGAGAGTGCGGCCTGGCGATCGAGATTACTCATGGCGCTCAACCTATTCCCGTGCGGGCGCGGGCGGTCGATACCCACGCCAAGATTTTAGTGGAATGTTCAACCATTATGCTGTGTTGTCAACGGCGAACGAACGGCTGGGCGGACGACCGGACGCCCGACCGGCAGGATCGGCGAAGCCCGCGACCGAGGAGGACAAGTGAACGACAGCTACTTCGAGTTCGGTACCGCAGCCGACCGCTGGGACCGTGCCCGGATGTTTTTCGAGGCGAAGGAGTATCTCACCGCGGCCCGGATCCTGGGTGGGCTGGTCGAGGAAGCGCCAGAGCAGGTCGCCCCGCGGCTGCTGCTGGCCCGTGCCTACTACCACTCGGCACGGCTCGGCAAGGCCGAGACGGAACTGCGGGCCGTGCTGGAGCGCGACCCCGTGGAGCACTACGCGCGGCTGATGCTCGGTCGCACGCTGGAGCGGCAGGGGCGGCAGGCCGAGGCGACGCCGCATCTGCGGATGGCTGCGGCGATGTCCGGCGACTTGGGGGACGACGCGGGCGACTCGGACGTCTGAGGCGGAGCGCCTTCGAGCGGGCTGCGGGCGTATTCCTGAGGAAGTCGAACGGGCGCAGTCCCGAGGGCCGGCGCCCCTGGCCGGTTTCCGGCCATCGGCGTCATGGCCTCAGGGTTCGGCCCCTCAGCCGGAGCGGTCGGTTTCCGCGTCGTCCGCGGCCCGGCTTCCCGCAGCGTTCGATACGCGGTCCAGCCATTCGGTCATCAGGGCCGATTCGGCCTTGCTGAGTCCGGCGCGGGGAGAGCCGTGCAACAGGGCACTCAGCCGGTTGGCGGCGGAGGGGATCTGCGCCTCCCCCACGTCGTCCGGCTTGCTGTCGCCCGCTTCGGGTACGAAGACGGCCGCGTGCACCGCATCGCGCACCCGTACGGACATGCTTTTGTCGGTGAACGTCACCGGGCGGGCGACCAGCATCAGCGCGACGCCGACATTGGCAGACATGATCATCTGGGCGGCGGGCTCGGGCGCGATCCGTAGCTTTCCCTGTGCTGCGGCCCGCTCCAGGTCCCTGGTGAGGATTCGATGCGATTCCAGCGCGGCGGCCGGCGGGGTGCGCATGGCGGGGGAATTCATCAGCCGGTACAGGTTCGGATTGCGCAGGGCGAACTCGACATGGCTGTCCCAGCCGTCACGCAGGTCCTGGACGGGGTCCGCGGTGTCGCCGCGCTCCCGCTTCGTCGCCAGGTACGCATCGAAGCCGTGATCGACGACGGCTGACAGCAGTCCTTCCTTGTCGCCGAAGTACCGGTAGAGGGCCGGGGCCCCCACCTGGGCGGCCTCGCACACGGCCCGGGTGGAGACGCCCCCGTCCGGCGACTTCGCGACCAGGTCGGCCGCCACTTCCAGGATGCGTGCTCGAGTGCTCATCGAACGGACGCTATCAAGGGGAGCGTGCGGGGGTCAGCGCGCTGCATGGGGAGCCAACAGGTCGTCGAGGCCGATGCGGGTGAGGAACTCGGAGCGTATGTGGTCGGCGACGGCGCTGACCGTTTCGCTGCCGTCATCGACGGGGTCGATGTGGACCCTGAAGGGGCGCTTGCCGTGCTCCGTCCCGACCACCCGGACGATGGCGTCGGCGACCTGGGATACGTCGGCATCGGCGGGTGCGAGGGCGGCCAGGCGTTGGGAGACCTGGTCCATCATCCCCGCGTAGCGCTCTTCGTACGCCGGGACGACGGTCAGGTCGGAGGGGTGGCCGCCGGTGACGAAGTGGTTGGTGCCGGAGGTGAAGGAGCCCGGCACGACGATGGTGGTCTCGATGTTGAAGCGGGCCAGCTCGGCGGCGTACGAGACGGCGAGCGCGTCCATGGCGGACTTGGCCGCGAAGTACGGGGCGAGATAGGGCGGGGTGCCTCCCCTGGTGGACGTGGAACCCACCCAGACGACCAGCCCGTGTTCCTGGGCGCGCAGGTGCGGGAGGGCGGCCCGGTTGACGCGTTGGGTGCCCAGCACATTGGTGTCGTAGACCGCCGCGAGCTCCTCGGGCGTGAACGCCTCGGTGGGGCCGGTGACCATGTGTCCGGCGTTGTGGATGATCACGTCCAGCTGTCCGGCGTCGGCGAGGACGGTGGCGACGGCGGCGTCCGCCGACTCCTGGGACAGTACGTCGAGTTCGACGGTGCGCAGGTCCACCTGGTGCTCGGCGGCGTACGCCGCCGCCTCGGCCACACGCGCGGCGTTGCGTGTCCGGGTGTTGCGTATGGCCGCGTAGACGGTGTGGCCCTCGCGGGCCAGGGCGCGGGCGGCCAGGGCGCCGAAGCCGGATCCCGCGCCGGTGATGACGATGGTCTTGCTCATGACTCAGTCCTCGGTCTTTCGGTAGGTGAAGGAGAGGAAGAACAGAAGGAGGGTGACAACGGTCGTGGGAGCGGCGGTCTGCTGCCGTCAGCGGGCGGGGTCAGACGATGCCGCCGTTGGCACGCACGACCTGGCCGTTGACCCAGCGGGCGGGACCGGCGAGGAAGGCGACGACCTCCGCGATGTCCTGCGGAGTCCCGAGGCGCTCCAGCGGCGCCTGGCCGGCGAGCTTCTCGATGGTCGCCTCGTCCTTGCCGTCCAGGAAGAGAGCGGTGGCGGTCGGCCCGGGGGCCACGGCGTTGACCGTGATGTCCTTGCCGCGCAGTTCGCGGGCGAGGATCAGGGTCATGGCCTCGACCGCGCCCTTGGTGGCGGCGTAGGCGGTGTAGCCGGGGAGGGCCAGCGACAGCACGGAACTGGAGAAGTTGATGATCGCTCCGCCGCCGCGCAGGCGGCGGGCCGCCTGCTGGTCGACGACGAAGGTGCCGCGGATGTTGGTGCGGTACATCCGGTCCAGCGCGTCGAGGTCCATGTCGACGAGTGGTGCGAGCGTCATGACGCCCGCGGCGTGGACGACGACGTCGACTCCGCCGAAGGTCTCCTCCGCCGCATCGAAGAGCGCCGCCACCGCGGCCTCGTCGGCGACGTCCGCACGGTGGGCAATTGCCTCGCCACCTGCGGCGGCAATCACCGCGACGACGGCCTCGGCCTCCGCCCGGTTGCCGGCGTAGTTGATGACGACGGCGAATCCGTCGGCAGCCAGGCGTTCGGCGCTCTCGCGGCCGATGCCCCTGGATCCTCCCGTGACGACCGCGACCCGGCGTGCGGTGGTGGTGGTGTGCTCAGTCAAGGCGTTGCTCCCGTTTTCAAGGGGTGCGGTGATGCCCGCTTCCCGATGAAACGACGCTAACACCATTTGCGTAGCGTCGCTACCGTCTCCGCGTAGCAACGTTACGAACACCGCTACTCACTCTTCGATCGGTCAAAATCCCGATGCGTCGAGGCTTGCCACCGTGATAGTCCGGCGAGTCATGGAAACTCTTGTGACAACGCGGCTCGTGCTCCACCCACTGACCCCCGCTGAGGCGGAGTGCGTAGTGCAAGGCCGTCCCGGGCCGGACGCCCTCTGGGCACCTGACTACCCCAACGACGGCGACCGGGCGGGCGCGAGGCATTTCCTGGAGCACTGCGCGGATACCGGCAATCCCCAGCCGTTCGGCCCGTACGAGATCCGCCTCCGCGAGAACGGGCACGCCATCGGCGGAGTCGGTTTCCATGGTGTCCCGGACGACCGGGGGCAGGTCACGATCGGCTACGGCCTGATACCGGCGATGCGCGGAAAGGGGTACGCCTCCGAGGCTCTGCGTGCGCTGCTGGAGATTGCCCGTGCCGCGGGTGTCGCGTCGGTCAGGGGCGACGCCGACCTCGACAACACCGCGTCCCAGCACGTCATGGCAGCGGCGGGCATGCACTTCGTCGGGGAGGACGACCTGCTGAGGCATTACCGGATCGACTGGACGGCCGGATCGGCGGCCGAACCCGGGGACGGAGCGACTGCGACGGACGGAGCCGCCGGGTCCGAACCTTCTCCCGAGGTCTCCGCTCGACGTCCGTCATGACGCCGGACACCCGGGCGGCTGTGCCCCGACCACGACTGAACCCGCCAGGCGTCTCCTGGCGGGTTCGGTCGTAGCGGAGTTTCGGCCGGTCAGCCGGCAGCGGTGGCCGTGCGGGATGCCGTGCCGCCACCCGCCGGGACCGTGTCCGGTCCCGACACCAGCAGCCGTTCCGTCAGGTAGCCGAAGAACAGACCGAAAGTGGTCCAGAGCGTGGCCTGAACGGCGAGGGTGGCGAGGCGGAACTCCCACAGCAGACCGGCCGGGAAGTCCTTGCCGACCTCGTTGAACGAGGGCAGGAAGGCGTAGGCGAGGCCGATGACGAGGACGTAGCCGGCGGATGCGGCGACCGTCGCGTTCCAGTTGCCCAGGCGAGGAGCCAGCCGCTTGCCGAGGATGACTGCCGCAACGGCGAGCAGCACACTGAGAGCGACCATGAGGAAGAACAGGGCGGTGCGTTGGCCGATCGTGTCGGGGTTGCCCACGGCCGGCGGGTTGGCCGGGTATTTGAGGAACGGCACGACATACACGGTCAGCAGGGCGCCGAACGCGATGAGTGCAGCCGTGGCCCGCGGGCCGAACCTGCCGATGCGGCCGAGGGCGTAGCAGAAGACGAGCGCGGCGATGCCGCCGATGGCCACGCCGAAGACGAGGACACCGGTGGCGAGGCCGGCCGTGGACTGCATCGTGCGGCTGACGAGTTCCTCGCCGCCGCCGTGGTCGTGGCTGTGCGCCTCTTCGAGGGCGATCGCCGCGTCGACCCGCGACTCTCCGAGGAAGTAGGCGACGGCAAGTGCGAGCGCGCCCGCGACGAGGCCGGCCAGCATGCCGCGGACCAGCAGGGCTCTGACGGATATGGAGTTCATGAGGGGTTCCCCTGGCTTGCGCGGTGTGTCAGTGGCAGGGGAAACCGAGCAGGTGGCGACCGTCGTGGACCCACTCGTGGACACCCTCGCCGGAGATGACCGAAGTGGCGCCCTGCTCGGCGCCGACGAAGTACAGCAGGACGAGCATGAGAATGCCGAAGAAGACCGCCCATGGGGCGATGGCCTTCAGCGAGATGGGGGTGATGGCGGGTGATGCGACGGCGGCGGGGGCAGCAGTCTGTGCCATGGCAGAACCTCCTGGGGGAACACGCGTCCCGATCGTGGTGCCTGAGACGACAGTGCTGGGTCTGACTTCCCGTACGGATACGGGTTCACAGTGGCGCGACCGTGCCGGATTCTCACCGGACTTCCATCACACCGTCGTCATGTTCGTCGCGACCATACCGTCTGGGAGCACCCCGCCGCCATGGCACCATCTGCCCACCCCACAGCCCTGGATGCCATGGTGTGCTTACTGAAGAGGCCACAGTTCAGGGAGTTGACGCGGGTGTTGACGGTACGGGTGATGTTGATCTCACCGGCGCTCAACGCGGCGCTGCGCGAGGCCCGGTTCGACGGCGACGCCCCGCTCGACGTGTCCGGCGTCCGGCGGGCGCGTGCGGCCGCGGCCGCGGTGCCTGCTGCCGATCGCCGGGTGCACGGCCCGGACGAGCGGTGCACGGGGACCGCCGAGGCGTTGGGTCTGCGGTCCGATCCCGAACCTGCCCTTCGTGGCTGGGACTTGGGGCGCTGGAGCGGGCAACGGCTGGCGGAGGTGAGCCGGGACGAGCCGGGGGCGGTGTCGGCCTGGCTGTCCGAGCCCTCGGCGGCCCCGCACGGCGGTGAGTCGCTGCTGGATCTGCATGCGCGGATGGGCGGCTGGCTGGATTCGCTGCATCGGGAGGGCGCCGATGGCGGCAGCGTGCTGGCCGTGGCCGAACCCGCGGTGGTGCGGGCCACTGTCGTGCATGCGCTGGGCCTTCCGCCGCAGACGTTCTGGCGGTTGGACGTCGCTCCGCTGACGCTGACCGAGCTCAGCGGCCGGTCCGGGCGGTGGAACCTGCGTTGCGGGCGGCCGCTGGGCACCGGAACCGACGAGACCACCGCACTGCACAGAAGGTAGCCGGACGAGTCGTCTCCGTGATGGATCGCGGACTCACGTGCGCCGCTTTCGCCATGCGTCACGACGGACTTCGCCTCCCTGCCCCGGACCGGAGGGCCGACACCCGAGACCGGACTCCCCCACAGCGACCCACTCCCCTCAGGGGCGGGCCCGGCCGTGCACCCTTCCGCTCAAGCAATGCTGACAAATGGTACGTAAAATGGCCAAGGCGATCGAGCCCACCTCCTCTTCGGAAGGGCGACCGACCATGAGTGATCAAACGCAGCTGAGCCGGCCCGAGACCACCCACCCGGCATCCGAGTCCACGCACGGAGCGGGACCGCATGGCGAAAACCGCCGAACGGAGCCCGGGGCACGGGGGCGTACCACGATCGCCGACGGCGTAGTGGCGAAGATCGCCGGGCTGGCGGCCCGGGGCGTGCCCGGGGTCCAGAGCATGGGCGGAGGATTCGTCCGCGGTATGGGGACCGTGCGGGAGCGAGTGCCCGGAGCGGGAAGCCGGTCCGTCACCAGCGGTGTCAAGGTCGAGGTCGGCGAGGTCCAGACCGCGGTCGACCTGTCGATCATCGTCGAATACGGCTTCCCGATCGTCGAGCTCGCGGGCGATGTCCGGACCGAGGTGATCTCCGCCATCGAGCGGATGACCGGTCTGGAGGTCGTAGAGGTCAACATCACGGTGACCGACGTGAAGCTGCCCGACGAGGAAGAGGAGCAGCAGGCGCCGGAGAGGCGAGTCGCGTAGTGGTTCGCCGGACCGGATCGCGCCTGGTCGAAGGCGGTGACCATCGGCCGTATCGTCGGCCTGGAACCTCGGCTGTCTCCCGAGGCCCATCGGATAGCCGCCTGGTACAGGGCCACTGAGGCAGCCGCACATGACGGGGATGTGGCCGACCTCGATCGGAGGACCAGATGTCCACTGGAATCATTGTTGCCATCGTCGTCGTGGTGGTGGTGCTTGTCGCCCTCGCGGTGATTGTCCGGCTCGCCGTTCGGCGGCGGCATCTGCAAGAACGCTTCGGGCCCGAGTACGAGCGCGCTGTTGAAGCCGGTGACAGCCGCACGGCGGCAGAGCGTGATCTGCGCGACCGCGAGCAACGGCACGACGACCTCGATCTGAAGCCGCTGGCCTCGACTGCCCGTCAGCAGTACACGCAGGACTGGAGCAGCGTGCAGGAGCACTTCGTGGACCGTCCGCGAGAGGCGGTCGGTGAGGCGGACCAGCTGGTGACCCGGCTCATGAAGGAACGCGGCTACCCGACCGAGGGCTACGAGCAGCAGGTGAAGGACCTGTCGGTCGAACACGGGCGCACGCTGGAGCATTACCGTGCCGCCCACGAAGTCAATGCAAGGGCCGGCGGTCAGCAGACGACCACCGAGGAACTGCGGGGAGCGATGGTGCACTACCGCGCACTCTTCGACGACCTGCTCACCAACGGCGACAGGCCGGGGCAGCAACACACGTGACCCGGCGCCCGCGTATACCGGCGGGCCAAAGGATCGAGAGCCCGTCGAAACCCATTCGGACGAGGTGAACAAGCATGCAGCGCGAACACAGTGGATCGGGCGACCACAGCAGCGCGGCCGACGCGGGCCTCAGCACCGAGGATCTCGCCCGGCCTCGGGATGACCGAGACGCAGGTCGTGGGACGCCGTCGGCCACGGCGGATGGCGCTCCCCCGTCCACCGGGAATGCCGCTGGGAACGCCGCTGACGCTGAAGACACCGCCGAGGACGCCGCGCCCGCAGAGCAGGCCGCAGCGGGTACACCGCACGCTTCGGCGCCGGACCAGGGCCAGGAGAACGAGCCGCTTCTCGGTCCCGAGGAAGCCGAGGCCTTCAAGTCCAAATGGCGGGCCGTCCAGACAGCCTTCGTCGACGATCCGCAGGACGCCGTCCGTACGGCCGATGCCTTGGTCGCCGAGGTCATGCAGACGCTGGCGCGGTCGTTCGCATCCCGCAAGGAAGGGCTCGAAAGCCAGTGGGGCCGGGGAGAGGAGGTCCTCACCGAGGATCTGCGCATTGCGCTCCAGCGCTACCGCTCGTTCTTCAACCGCCTGCTCAGCGCCTGATCGCGGAGAAGGGGTCGGCAGGCGTGATCGACTGCGGTCCGGGCCACGGACTCCCGGCCCCGGACGACAGTGTGAGCGCAGCAGTCGACGGCCACGTGGAGAAGCACGCATGCTTCGCCCGACGAGCTCGCCGCCACTTCGTCTGCACTTCGGGACGCAGGTGCAGACGTGCGAGTACGTGGGGGCGACGGATCCCGGCAACGCAGCGACCCACTCTCTTGCCAGGGGGCGACCACGTCGGGATCCGTCCCTCCACGCGCCGGCTCACCGTCCGTGCTCAGCCGCGGTACGCCTCCAGCAGGCGCAGCCAGACCTCGCTGATCGTGGGGAAGGCAGGGACCGCGTGCCAGAGCCGGTCGATGGGAACCTCGCCCGCGACCGCGACGGTCGCCGAATGCAACAGCTCGCCGATGCCCGGCCCGACGAAGGTCACGCCGAGCAGGATCTCCCGGTCGAGGTCGACGACCATGCGCGCGCGGCCCCGGTAACCGCTCGCGTAGAGGCCGGAGCCCGAGACCGCGGCGAGGTCGTAGTCGACGGCGCGTACGCGATGGCCGGCCCGCTCCGCCCCGGCGAGGGTGAGACCGACGGACGCGGCCTCCGGGTCCGTGAAGACCACCTGGGGGACGGCCGCGTGGTCGGCGGTCGCGGTGTGGGCGCCCCAGCGACCGGTCGCCTGCGGGGCGCCCTGGGCGCGGGCGGCGATCGCGGCACCCGCGATCCGGGCCTGATACTTGCCCTGATGGGTGAGGAGCGCCCGGTGATTGACGTCGCCGACGGCGTAGAGCCAGTTACTGCCCTCTACACGGCAGCTGTCGTCGACCGGGAGCCAGGATCCGGGCTTCAGGGCCACCGTCTCCAGCCCCAGGTCGTCGGTGCGCGGTGCGCGGCCGGTGGCGAAGAGGATCTCGTCGGCCTCGACGATCTCGCCGTTGTCCAGTTCGACGGTGACGGGGCCGTCCGGGGCTGTGCGGTTGACGGAGGTGGCCGATACGCCGGTACGGATGTCGGCTCCGGCCTCGGTCAGCGCCTCGGCGACCAGCTCACCCGCGAACGGCTCCATCTTCGGCAGCAGGCCCTTGCCACGGATCAGCATCGTGACCTCGGCGCCGAGCGCCTGATAGACGGTGGCCATCTCCACGCCGACGACCCCACCGCCGACGATCACCAGGCGGCCCGGGACCTCCTTCGCGCTGGTCGCCTCCCGGCTGGTCCAGGGGCGGGCATCGGCGACTCCGGGCAGGTCGGGAACCACGGCCCGGCTGCCGGTGCAGACGGCGACGGCGTGCCGCGCGGTGAGCCGGTGTTCGGTGCCGTCGGGGGTGGTGACGGAGACCTGCTTCGTACCGGCCAGACGTCCCTGGCCCCGGTAGAGATCCGCACCGACGCCCTCCAACCAGGCGACCTGCCCGTCGTCGTGCCAGTCCGCGACGTACCAGTCACGGTGGGAAAAGATCGCAGCCGCGTCCAGCGGGCCCTGCACGGCGCCGCTGAGCCCGGGGACCCTGCGCGCGTCCGCACGGGCGACGACCGGGCGCAGCAGGGCCTTGCTGGGAATACAGGCCCAGTACGAGCATTCTCCGCCGACCAGCTCCGCCTCGACGACCGCCGTACTCAGCCCGGCCGCGCGGGTCCGGTCCGCCACGTTCTCCCCCACCGGCCCCGCGCCGATCACCACGACGTCGTATTCGGCGTTCTTCACAGCATCAGCATCTGTCATGGGGACAGTCTGGTGGTGGGTGTGGGCTGCGGCCACATGGGCAGGCGGAATAGCGCAAAGGAAGCCACCGTTGTCCCGGGACAGGTCCGAACGGGCACAGGAAGAGGTACAGACGCATGAGCACCGTAGAGCTCACCAAAGAAAACTTCGATCAGGTCGTCAGCGAGAACGAGTTCATCCTGATCGACTTCTGGGCTTCCTGGTGCGGCCCGTGTCGGCAGTTCGCGCCGGTCTACGACGCGGCGTCCGAGCGCCACGACGACCTGGTCTTCGCCAAGGTCGATACCGAGGCGCAGCAGGAGCTGGCGGCGGCCTTCGAGATCCAGTCCATTCCGACTCTGATGATCGTCCGGGACAATGTGGCGGTGTTCGCCCAGCCCGGGGCGCTGCCGGAGGCTGCGCTGGAGGATGTCATCGGGCAGGCCCGGAAGCTGGACATGGACGAGGTGCGCAAGTCCATCGAGAACCAGCAGAAGGAACAGCAGCAGTAGCCTGCGCGCGCCGGAACTGCGGATGGAGAAGGGCCCGGCCGACGGCCGGGCCCTCTCGGCGTTGCGGAGGCGGCCAGGCCCTAGAAGGGGTGGCCGGCCGGTTCGTGGCGCACGGTCGTCCAGCGCAGTTCGGTGAAGGCCTCCAGATTGGCCCCGCCGCCGAACCGTGCGCCGGTGCCGGACGCGGCGATGCCGCCGAATGGCGCGACCGCCTCGTCGTTCACCGTCTGGTCGTTGATGTGGACGATGCCGGTCGGGATCCGGTCCGCGAGTTCCAGGCCGAGCGCGGTGTCACGGGTGACGATGCCGAGGGAGAGTCCGTACGGGCTGTCGGCGGCCAGTGCTGCGGCCTCGTCCAGGGTCTCGAAGGACCGTACGGGGGCAACCGGGCCGAAGACCTCCTCGGTGTAGGCAGGCGTGTGGTCGTCGACGTCGGTGAGGACGGTGGGGCGGTAGAACAGATCACGGTGGGTGCCGCCGGCCGCGAGCTTCGCACCACCTGCGGTGCTCGACTCGACCAGCCGGTGGATCTTGCCGAGCTGGCCGCGGTCGATGATCGGGCCGAGGTGGACCTGCTCACGGTGCGGGTCGCCTACCGCCAGCGCGTCCGCCTTGGCGACGAGCCGTTCGACGTACTCGTCGAGCAGCGAGGCGTGTACGAGGTGTCGGCCGGTGGTCATGCAGATCTGGCCCTGGTGGAAGAACGAGCCCCAACTGGCCTGGGCCACCGCGCCCTCCAGGTCGGCGTCCTCCAGGACGACAAGGGCGGAGTTGCCGCCGAGCTCCAGGTGGGCGCGCTTGAGGAGCCGTCCGGCGGCCTCGCCGACGGCGCGGCCCGCCGCGGTGGAGCCGGTGAAGGAGATGACCGGGACGCGCGGTTCGGCGACCAGTGCCTGTCCGGCCTCGGCACCGCCGGGCAGGACGTGCAGCAGGTGTTCGTCGAGTCCGGCCTCGGCGAAGACCGCCGCCAGCGCGAGCCCGCCGCAGACGGCGGTGCGCGGGTCGGGCTTGAGGAGGACCGCGTTGCCCAGGGCGAGCGCGGGGGCGACGGACCGGATGGAGAGGATCAGCGGCGCGTTGAACGGGGCGATCACGCCGACGACGCCGACCGGGACGCGCCGGGTGTAGGAGAGGCGCTCGTCCTCGCTGGGCAGGACCTCACCGGCCGGCCGGGATGCGAGCGCGGCGGCCTCGTAGCACTCCTGGGCGGCGACGTGGAGCTCGAAGTCGGCCTTGCCGGGGATCGAGCCCGACTCCCGTACGATCCATTCGCGCAGTTCGTCGGCGTGCGCCGTGAACAGGTCGCCGGCCCGGCGCAGGACCGCGGCGCGGACGAAGTGCGGGGTGCGGGACCAGGCGGCCTGGGCGGCGGCCGCGGACCGGGCGGCTGCGGCGATGTCCTCGGGCGCGGCGAGGGTGACACGTCCGAGCACCTCGCCGGTGGCGGGCTCGACGACGTCCGACTCACCTCCCGCAAGCGTGCGGGACTGCCAGGCTTTGGGGTCGAGCAGGGACATGAAGACTCTCCAGTCGATCGGTTCGAGGGGTGGTCCCATGCGGTGGGGCGCGGGGGGTGCGGCCGCGGCTTCGCGGGACGACGCGATCCGGCGCAACCGTGCGAGCTGCGTTCGGTGATCGAACGTGTCCCCGCTCGGTTGAACGTGCAACATGGTAGCCACGCGGCACCCACCGACAAGGGAATTGATCGAACTGCTGCTCCCTTTTGTGCTCGACGTTCCGTGCTGACCTCACGCAGCGACGGTCCCTCCCAACTCTTCACCATCAGAAGGAC
This sequence comes from Streptomyces sp. NBC_00154, assembly GCF_026342835.1. Classification (GTDB taxonomy): domain Bacteria; phylum Actinomycetota; class Actinomycetes; order Streptomycetales; family Streptomycetaceae; genus Streptomyces. Next base: position 204,075 of record NZ_JAPEMI010000002.1, on the reverse strand, counting down.
GTTGCCCGCTTCCCGGCTCAGCCTTCGGTCTTCCGCTCCGAGACCCTGACCGAGAGGCCGTAGTCCAGTTCGGCGCCGTCGATCAGCAGGGCCTCCACGGTCCGGGTCGCCGGATCGATGTCCGCCACCATGCCCTCCCCGGCGTACCTGGGATAGCCCGAGGCCCCCGTCTCGCCCGTGGCCTCCACGACGGCCGAGCGGATGGCGGCGACGGACTCGGGACCCTCGGTGGTGTCGGTGTCGTCGGTGGCCTCTGGGCGTTCGGTGGCTTCGGCCGGTTCGGTCGTGGTATCGGTGAACCCGGGGACGAGCAGGATCTCGTAACTCTGCGGATAGCTCATGGTCATGACGCTAAGCAAGCGACGCGCGGCGCGCACGTTGCCGCGCTGCCGTGTTGCAGTGCCGGGCAGGCCGGCCCGTGTGCTGCCGCCGGTGAGCCCGGCGGACCGCCGCCGCCTCAGCTCGACTCGCGAGGGATCGCCCGTGCACTCAGCAGGTCGTGACGCTCGGGCTCGCTCCCTGGGTTCTGCACCAGCCGGTCGACGAGATCGGCCAGCGGCTGCGCCGTCGCCAGTTCCATCCGCACACTGCTCAGCCGGGGCCTCAGCAGCCTGCCCAGCATCAGGTCCCCGGCTCCGATCACAGCGGTCTCGGCCGGCACCTCGATGCCCGCGTCCTGGAGCGCCCGCATCAGAAGCATCGCGTACTCGTCGTTGTACGCGAACACGGCGTCGAGTCCGAGCGTGTGCCACCTCGCGGCGAGGGCGGCGGCCGACTCCTCCTCGTACCGCAGGGGCAGCGGTTCGATACGGGCTCCGCCACCGGCGGCGGCTCGCCGGGCTCCGGCCAGCCGGGGTTCGGCGAACACGCCGACGCCCCGTTCCTCGGGCATGACCACTCCGATCCGGCGGCGGCCGCGCTCCAGAAGATGCACGGTGGCGCACCTGCCCACCTCCCGCTCGTCCATGACCAGGGCGTGGGCGCCGTCGACCGGCTGCGGCCCGAGGGTGATCACCGCCTTGGCCCCGGAACGGCGGAGCACGGCGATGCCCTGCGGGGTGAGGGCGATCCCGCAGGGTGCGACGACGGCGACGGGACGGAGCTCGGCCCAGGCACGGGCGGCCTCCTCGGCGTCCAGGCCCAGACTGCCGTGCCGGACCACGGTGTAGTCGAGGCGGCGCAGGCCGGACTCGAGCTGATGGAAGAAGTGGTGGTGAAGCGATCCGGCCGGATGGCCACCCGTGGGCAGCAGCACCATCCGGGTGTGTCCGGCGCGCAGACTACGGGCCGCCGCGTGCGGCACGTAGCCGAGTTCGCCGGCTGCTTCCCTCACCCGACGGCGGGTCGGATCACTGATCCGCACGGTCGAGTTGTTGTTGAGTACGTACGACACGGTGGCCCGGGAGACACCTGCGAGTCGCGCCACGTCGGCGCTCGTCGGGACCGGACCTTCGGAGGGCTGCTCGGGTAACTGGCTCATGGCGTCGGGCAGTCTTCCAGACCGGTCCTGCGTGGGTACGCTCCGGGGCATGGATGACTCGTCGATGGTGGGACTGCTCGGCCGGGTGACCGGAACGGTGGGGCCGGGGCTGGTCGGCGAGGTGATCGTACGGATCCGTGGCGGCGCCGAGCACTTCCTCGCGTACCCGTCCTCGTCGAAGGACCGCATGGAGCCGGGGACGGTGGTGACGGTGATCGACTATCTTCCCCCGCGCACGGTGTATGTGACGCGCGCATACGACAGTTGAGGTGCACGCACGGAACAGTTGAGTTGAGGTGTGTGACGCACAGGCGTCGGGTCCGCGCCAGTCAAGAATGCGGCAAGGTTTTGCACACCCCTTCTCCGTCGCCGCGCGCAGGAGAAGACTCCGTCTGTTCAGCAGTGCCGACGGGGCACTGCGATAAGGGGGCGCATGCCGATGGTCATCGGCGTCATGGCGGGGCTGGTTCTCGCCGCCATCATTGTGTTGATCGGCCTGTTCAAGCTGATGTGGCGAGTGGCCGAGCCGAACGAAGCACTGGTCATCTCGGGCTCCAAGCACAAGACCGAAGGTCTTGGGCAGGGCATGGGGTTCCGTATCGTCACCGGGCACGGCACGCTCGTCCTGCCCGGCGTGCAAGCGGTACGGAAGATGTCTCTCGACCTCAACGAGACGGAGCTGTCCGTCGATTGCGTCACCCATCAGGGGATTCCCCTTCGGGTGCGCGGTGTTGTCATCTTCAAGGTGGGCGACGACTTCGTGTCGATCGCCAATGCGGCCCGCCGTTTCCTCGACCAGCAGAAGATGATGGCGGAGCGGGTGCACAACGTGTTCGCCGGTCATCTCCGGTCCATCGTGGGCGGGTTGACGGTCGAGGACATGATCCGGGACCGGGAGAAGCTCACCGGTCAGACCCGGGCGGCGTGCGGCAGCGAGATGGAGAAGCTCGGGCTGATCGTCGATTCGCTGCAGATCCATGAGATCGAGGACCCGACCGGGTACATCAAGAATCTCGCCATGCCGCATGCCGCCGCCGTTCAGCGGGATGCCCGGATAGCGCAGGCCGAGGCCAACCGGCGGGCGACCGAGGCGGAACAGCAGGCCGCCGCCCGGATGTCGGAGGCGACCCGCGACAGCGAGATCCTGCAGGCCGGCTACCAGGCCGAACGCGACAAGGCCGCGGCCAAGTCGCGGCAGGCAGGTCCGCTCGCCGACGCAGCGGCCCGGCAGGAGGTCGTGGTCCAGGAGACCCGGGTCGCCGAGCTGGAGGCCCAGCGGCGCGAGCAACAGCTGCAGGTCGACGTACGGAAGCCCGCCGATGCCCAGGCGTACGAGAAGCGCACGCTGGCGGAGGGCGAGCGCGACGCCCGGATCTCGGCCGCCGAGGCGCATGCGAAGGAGACGGAGCTCGCCGCGATCGCCGAGGCCAACCGGGTGAAGACGGCGGCGATCGCCGAGGCCGAGGCGACCAAGGCACGTGGCGCCGCCGCCGCGTCGGCGACCCGCGCGACCGGTGAGGCGGAGGCAGCAGCGGCGCAGGCCAAGGGGCTCGCGCTGGCCGAGTCGACCCGGGCGAAGGGTCTGGCCGAGGCAGAGGCGATCAAGGCACGGGCCGCAGCGCTGGCCGAGAATCAGGAGGCCGTGGTCGCCCAGCAGTTGGCGGAGAAGTGGCCGGAGATCGTCGAGGCCGGCGCAGGCGCCTTCAGCAGCGTCGATCATATGGTGCTGCTGAACGGGGCCGACGGCATGTCGGAGATGTTCGCGAAGGCGCTGACGATGGGTGGTACGGGGCTGGGCCTGGCCCGCCAGCTGCTGTCCACGATGAGCCAGGGCGAGGGCCGGAGCAACGGCGGGACGGAGGCTGCGCCCCCGGTCAACGGTGTCGCGCCCGCTGTCCCGCCCACGCCGCGCAAGGAGCACATTCCGGTGACGGGTGGTCAGGAGGGCAGCACGCCCTCCTGACCGCTCGTGGCAGCGGTGGCCGGTGCTTGTCCGTCAACCACGGGCGAGTACCGGCCACAGCTGTGTGCTGTCCCGTCCGGGTCCCATCGAGCGGCACGGCGCGCCCGGTGCACTCCCCAGCGCATCCGCGTCGTCCTTCACGCTCCGCTGCGTGTTCGGTGGACCCGACTCCACGGAATGGGGTGTACACGTTCTACGGTGTCCGGATGACGATCCCTCACCGTTCAGTCGGCACATTCAGCATGACCAGCACCGACGGCTCGGCCGACTTTCCCGGCCGTTCCGGTCCGACCGCCACCGCAGAGGCCGACCCGCACGATGTGGGCCAGGTCCGCACCTCGTACGCGCCGGACCGTGACGGCGATCCCGACCCCGGCGAGATCGTGTGGACCTGGGTGCCGTTCGAGGAGAACGACGGCCGGGGCAAGGACCGCCCGGTGCTCGTGGTGGCCCGGGAGGCGACGGGCACGCTGCTCGCCGTGCAGCTCTCCAGCAAGCAGCACGACCGGGACCGCGAGTGGGTCGCCCTCGGCGCCGGACCGTGGGACAGCTCGGGCCGGCCGTCCTGGGTCGATCTGGACCGGGTGCTGCGGGTGCACGAGGACGGGATGCGCCGCGAGGCGTGCGCGCTGGACCGGGACCGGTTCGATCTGGTCGTCGGGCGGCTGCGGGAACGCTACGGCTGGAGCTGACCGACGGGACCGGGCCCACCGTCCGTGGCGGCCGACGTCGAGCCCTCCGGCTCGACACCGTCACGGTCGGCGCCCATGCCTCCAGCTCAACCTGACGGTTACGGTTGGCACCCGCCTCTCCGGCGCGACGTCACCTCAGAGTCGGTAGCCATACCCCCCGGCCCGACGTCAGCCGTCACGGTCGGTGCACACTCCTATGGCTCAACGTGACCGTTACGATTGGCCTCCACCCCTCCGGCCCAATGTCACGGTTGCGTCTGCGGCTCACGACCGAACGTCCGGGCGAACGCGTTACGGGTGGCCGCTGTCCGGCTGCGGTCGAGGATGCCGAAGACGATCTGCTCGAAGTGGCCGGCGAACCGGCCCCCGTCGGCGAGCAGCGCCCGGAACGCGCCGGCCACCTGCGCCGGATCGTTCATGAACACGCCGCAGCCCCAGGCGCCGAGCACGAGCCTGCGGTACCCGCGCACGGCGGCGACCTCCAGCACCCGCTCGGCACGGGACGCGAGCGCCGCAGGGATGCGGTGGGCGTCCTGGGGCGTCCGGCTGCGGATCACTCCGGCGTTGGGCGCCGGCGAGGTGAGGAAGCCGACGGTGTACGGGGTGTCCAGCAACCGCCCCCGGTCGTCACGGAACACCGGCACGCCGGGCGAGTGGATCACCCGATCGGTGTAGAAGGCGCTGCGTTCGGCCCGGTGGCGGGCGTAATAGTCGGGGGCCCGCAGCAGCGTGGCATACAGCGCGGAGCCGCGGCACAGGGCCTCCTCCTGGGCCTGCGCGCCGTTGAGGTAGCCGCCCCCGGGGTTACGGGCGGAGGCGTAGTTCAGGACGGCGATCCTGCCCGGCCCTTCGCCGGTCATCCGGTGCGCCGCCTGCAGGCTGCTCTCGCCGGTCACCTCGATGACCGCGGTGCGGTCGGTGTCGAGTGCGGCGACGGGCACCGGATCGGGCCCGTACAGCCGGGTCCCGGAGAGCGCGGCGGCCAGAGTGCGCTCAATACTGATCTCACGCCCCTCGGGCGTGCGGTAGAGCCCGGCTTCGACGATGGACTCGGTCTCTGTCGCGATGGCGCGCAGCCGTGCGCTCATCGGCACTCCCCCGTGTGATGCATACGGGGCATGATCGACGCTCCTGCGCTCCCTGCGCAACGGGATTATGTGCCGCGCAAGGGCACCCTTGTGCGATCTCCCCGCAACGGTTTGGGTGGTACGGACGTACCGAAAAAGGAGGCCCCGGCATGTCACCGGACGCACCCGTCGGCCACAGTCCGACCGATTACGACCGCCCCCTCGGTGAGGGCGAGGCTGAGGATTTACTGCGATGCATCTGCTTCAAGACCGGCCCGCCCCGGACGGTCGGTGTCGAGCTCGAATGGCTCATTCACGACCGTGACCGACCCCGTACCCCGGTCGCCCACGACCGCATCGACGCGGCCGTCGCCGCCGTGGGCGCGCTGCCGCTGAGCGCGGCGCTCACCTTCGAACCCGGCGGACAGCTGGAGCTCAGCTCACAGCCGGCGGACTCCCTGATGGCCTGTGTCGATGCCATGGCCACCGACCTGGCCGCCGTACGTGCCGCGCTCGGCCGGCTGGACCTCGTACCGGTCGGTCTCGGCGTCGATCCGTGGCATCCCCCACGTCGTCTGCTGCACGAGCCCCGCTACGACGCCTTGGAGGCCTCGCTGGACCGGTCGGGACCGGCGGGTCGCGCCATGATGTGCTCCACCGCGTCCGTCCAGGTCTGTCTGGACGCCGGCGAGGAGGAGCCGGGGCCGCTCGGCTACGGGCGGCGCTGGCAGCTGGCGCATCTGCTGGGTGCGGTGCTGGTGGCGGCGTTCGCCAACTCGCCGTACCGGGAGGGCCGGCCGACGGGATGGCGGTCCACCCGCCAGTCGCTGTGGGCCGACCTCGATCCGGTTCGGAGCCTGGCACCGCCGGGCCGTTTCGCCCCGCGCGACGACTGGGCCACACATGTGCTCGACGCCCCGGTGATGTGCATCCGGAGCGACGAGGCGCCGTGGGCCGTGCCGGTCGGTCTGACGTTCCGGGACTGGATCCGTACGGGTGCGCCGCGGCCGCCGACGCGCGCCGATCTCGAGTACCACATGACCACGCTGTTTCCGCCGGCTCGCCCGCGCGGACATCTCGAACTGCGCATGATCGACGCACAGTTCGGTGACGACGGATGGCTTGTGCCGCTCGCCGTCACCACTGCCCTGTTCGACGACCCGGAGGCTGCCGAGACCGTGTACCGCACCGTCAAACCTCTGGCCGAGATAGCAGGCGCGCGGTCCGCTCCGCGCAATCCTCTCTGGGTCGGCGCCGCCCGTGACGGCCTGGCCGACCCGGAACTGCGGGTGACAGCCGCGACCTGCTTCGAAGTGGCGCTGGAGGCTCTGCCCCGACTGGGTGCGTCCGAGGCAGTTCAACAGGCTGTGGCGGACTTCCACGACCGTTTCGTCGCCCGGGGCCGATGTCCGGCCGACGATCTGCCCGAACTGCTCGCGATGCCCTCGGTGCATGCGGTGCCCCCGGCGATCCGTCCGGAAGAGGGAAGGAAAGCCCGCTCATGACTGAATCCTCCGCAACCCCGACGCCCGATCTCGATACGGAGGCGCTCCGGCAGCGCGCTCTCGCGGCGCTCCTCACCGCCCGGGAACGCACCACGCTCCTCACCGACAGCGTCGACGACCGTGAACTGACGGCCCAGCACTCGCCGTTGATGTCGCCCCTGGTCTGGGACCTCGCGCACATCGGCAATCAGGAGGAGTTGTGGCTGCTGCGCGGAGTGGCCGGGCGGGAGGCGATGCGCCCCGAGATCGACGGGCTGTACGACGCCTTCGAGCATCCGCGGGCCAGCCGCCCCTCTCTTCCGCTGCTGCCGCCCGCCGAGGCCCGCTCGTATGCCGCGGAGGTGCGCGGCAGGGCCCTGGACGTCCTGGAGAGCACCACACTGATCGGTGACCGTCCGCTCGTGGAGGCCGGCTTCGCCTTCGGAATGATCGCCCAGCACGAGCAGCAGCACGACGAAACCATGCTGATCACCCATCAGTTGCGATCCGGTCCGGCCGTGCTCACCACACCGGAGCCGCCGCCACCCACCGACGCGGCCTCGCTGCCCGCCGAAGTCATGGTTCCCGGCGGCCCGTTCACCATGGGTACGTCGACCGAGCCGTGGGCGCTCGACAACGAACGCCCCGCCCATGTGCGTGAGGTGCCGGGGTATTTCATCGACACGGCTCCGGTCACCTGCGGCGCGTACGAACGCTTCATCGAGGACGGCGGCTACACCGATCAGCGCTGGTGGGCACCCGAGGGCTGGGCGATGGTCCGTGAGCACCGGCTGGCCGCTCCGCTGTTCTGGCACCGGGACGGAGGCCAGTGGCTGCGCCGCCGTTTCGGGGTGACCGAGCCGGTGCCCGCCGACGAGCCGGTGCTCCATGTCAGCTGGTACGAGGCGGACGCGTACGCCCGCTGGTCGGGGCGCAGGCTGCCCACCGAGGCCGAGTGGGAGAAGGCGGCGCGCCACGACCCTGGGTCAGGGCGTTCGCGGCGCTATCCGTGGGGCGACGAGGACCCGTCCCCCGAGCGGGCCAACCTGGGCCAGCGCCATCTGCGGCCCGCACCGGCCGGGGCGTATGCGGCGGGTCGGTCACCGCTCGGAGTACGGCAGTTGATCGGCGACGTGTGGGAGTGGACGTCGAGCGACTTCCTCGCCTATCCGGGCTTCTCGGCATTCCCCTACCGCGAGTACTCGGAGGTCTTCTTCGGGCCTGCCCACAAGGTGCTGCGCGGCGGCTCGTTCGCCGTGGACGCCGTGGCCTGCCGGGGCACGTTCCGGAACTGGGACCTTCCGGTGCGGCGCCAGATCTTCTCCGGATTCCGTACCGCGAGGGATCTCTGATGTGCCGCCATATTGCCTATCTGGGGCCGCCCGTGGCGCTCGGTGAGCTGCTGACCCGGCCGCCCCACGCGTTGGTCCGCCAGTCGTGGGAGCCACGCCGGCAGAAGTACGGAACGGTCAACGCGGACGGCTTCGGCGTGGGCTGGTATGCGGACGGCGACCCGATCCCAGGACGCTACCGGCGCCAGGGACCCATCTGGGCCGACCAGTCGTTCGACGATCTGGCCAGAGTCGTACGCAGCACGGCGCTGCTCGCCGCCGTCCGGGACGCCACCGAGAGGGACGCGGACGGTGAGGCCGCGGCTGCGCCGTTCGCCGCGGGGCGGCTGCTGTTCAGCCACAACGGCGCGGTGAAGGGCTGGCCCGGATCGCTGGCGCCGCTTGCCGCCACGCTGCCCCCGGCCGAACTCCTCGCCCTTGCCGCCCGCTGCGACTCGGCCCTGATCTGGGCGCTGGTGCAGCACCGGGTCGCGGATGGCGACGACGTGCCCCAGGCGGTCGCCGACACGGTGCGCGAGGTCGCGGAGGCGGCGCCCGGTTCGCGGCTGAATCTGCTGCTCACCGACGGTACGACGATCGTGGCCACGGCCTGGGGCGACACCCTGTGGTATCTGGCCGAGCCGGGCCACCGAACGGTCGTGGCCTCGGAACCCTACGACGACGATCCGCACTGGCGCGAGGTCCCCGACCGCACTCTGCTGGCCGCGACCCGCGCCGACGTTCTGCTCACCCCGCTCAAGGAGCCCACCGAGTGAGTCCCTTTCTGCTGACCCGCACCCTGCCGGTGGACGCGACGGACGCGGCGCTGCGCGCCGATGTGCTGCACGGCCTGACCCGGCACCCGAAGACGCTGCCGCCCAAATGGTTCTACGACGCGCACGGCAGCGAACTGTTCGAGGAGATCACCCGGCTCCCCGAGTACTACCCGACCCGCGCCGAGCGGGAGATCCTGGTCGCCCGCGCGCCGGAGATCGCCGCGGCATCCGGGGCGAAGACCCTGATCGAGCTGGGTTCCGGCTCGTCGGAGAAGACCCGGCATCTGCTGGACGCGCTGCCCGGACTGCACAGCTACGTGCCGGTGGACGTGAGCGAGAGCGCGCTGCGAGGCGCGGCCGAGGCGCTGCTCGTGGAACGGCCGGATCTCTCGGTCCACGCCCTGATCGCCGACTTCACGGGCGAGCTCGCCCTGCCCGACACTCCGGGACCGCGGCTGGTCGCGTTCCTGGGCGGCACGATCGGCAACCTGTTGCCGGACGAGCGGGCGGTGTTCCTGAAGTCCGTACGGTCGCTGCTCTCGCCGGGCGACGCGCTGCTGCTCGGCACGGATCTGGTGAAGGACGAGGAGGTGCTGGTCGCGGCGTACGACGATGCGGCCGGAGTGACGGCGGCGTTCAACAAGAACGTACTGACCGTCGTCGACCGGGAGCTGGGCGCGGACTTCGACCCGGCCGACTTCGACCATGTGGCGCTGTGGGACCGGCAGCAGGAGTGGATCGAGATGCGCCTGCGGGCCCGCAGAGCGCTGACGGTGAAGATCCCCGGGCTGGATCTGGTGGTTCCGTTCGAGGCCGGCGAGGACATGCGCACGGAGGTGTCGGCGAAGTTCCGCAAGGAGGGGATCCGTGGCGAGCTCGCCACGGCCGGGCTGAGGTTGACTCAGTGGTGGACGGATTCCGCGGACCGCTTCGCACTGTCGCTGGCAACGGCGGTCTGAGCGGCACCGGCGAGCACGCGGCGGCCGGGCAGCGTGCCCGCCGGGATCGGCGGCAGGACGCGGATCTCTGCGGTCAGCCCGGCCGCCGTGACCACACGCCACAGTGAGGCGGTGAGCGGATCGTCCCCGACGAAGGCGGCGGCGCCGGCGGCCGGCTCGCCCGGCCGCGCGGTGCGGTAGGTGATGCGTACCGGGCGGACATCGACGTGGGCGTCGAGCGCGGCCTGGAACGCGGCGGGCCGGAACCGGCCGCCGGTTCCGCGCCCGCACCAGGTGCTGCCTTCGGGGAACACCACCACCCGGGACCCGCCGCGCAGCGCCCCCGCGATGTCGCGCACCGTCGCGGGCAGCGCCCGCAGCCGGTCGCGCTCGACGAACAGCGTGCCGCCGAGGGCGGCGAGCGCGCCGAGCACCGGCCAGCGCCGGATCTCGCTCTTGGCGAGCATCCGGCCGGGGAGCACGGCGGCGACGAGCGGTATGTCCAGCCACGAGATGTGGTTCGCGACGACGAGCGCGCCGGCGTGCGCCTCTCCGGCCGGTGGCTGCGCTCGGCCGATCACCCGTACCCGTACGCCGAACGCCCGCACCACCCCGTATGCCCACCACCGGATCAACCGGTCGCGAGGTGCCTGGCCGAGCAGCAGCACGGCCGGGACGCACACCACGCCGACGAGGACGACGATGCATCCCGCCACCAGCAGGGCCGACGCCGCGAGCCGGCCGCGCACGGGGCCCGTGTGACCGGCGCAGGTGTGCGGGGTGCAGGGTGCCGTGGGCAGCCAGACGCTCATGTCAGCGGAGCGAGTGACAGGAAGTGGCGCAGATAGCGCGGGTCGGTGCGGCGCAGCGACAGGAGTACGTAGAGGTCGGCGACGTTGAAGTCCGGGTCGTGCGCGGGCGCCCCGCAGACCCAGGCACCGAGTCGCAGATAGCCGCGGAGGAGCGGCGGGAGGACGGCGAGCCCGGTGCGCGCGGTGGTCCGCCCGGCGGCGCCCACGGCTCCGGTGGGGCGGGTGACGGCGGTGGGCTGCCAGAGACGGTGCGGGGCGACCCAGTACTCCTCGGGGGCCAGGTACTTCGTCCGCACCGTCTCCCAGGAGTCGGCGGCCAGCACGCCGCCGTCGGCCAAGGAGATCGAGCAGCAGCCGGCCAGCCAGTTGTGCCCACTGCGCTCCATGTAGCGGGCCAGGCCCGCCCAGATGAGGGCGATGACGGCGCCGTCCCGGTGGGCCGGGTGGACGCAGGAGCGGCCGACCTCGATCAGGTCGTCGCGGATCGGGCCGAGGCGGCCGAGATCGAATTCGCTCTCCGCGTAGAGACGGCCGGCGATCCGGGCCCGCTCGGGCGGCAGGAGTCGGTACGTGGCGATGACGTCGCCGCTCGCCACCTCCCGTACCAGCAGGTGGTCGCAGTACGAGTCGAAGGCGTCGCTGTCCAGGCCGGGTTCGGGGCCGTCGAGGCGGGCGCCGAGTTCACCGGCGAAGACCTGGTGGCGCAGCCGCTGTGCGGCGCGCACGTCTTCCTGGCTGACGGCGAGGGAGACCCGGTAGAGCGGCGCGGCCGGACGGGCTGACGGGGCCAGGGCTTCGGACAGCGCCGGGGTGACCTGCACCGGGGCGGGCTGCTGCGGTACGGAGGGGACGGAGGTGAGTGGTCCGGCGACGAGCGGTGGAGTGGGCAGCGCGTTCATGACGGTCTCCGGGGACGGATCGGCAAGGGCGGCTGCCGGGCTGCCGCACTGCTGCGACGGCCCGGCCCCTTACTTCTTCCGTGACCGGCTGGATTCGACATGACCGCTGTGGAGAGCCTGGATGTGCGACGGCTGAATCCCGAGGTGCGGGGCGGCGGACCGGGCGCCCTGCCGTACACCGATCAAGCTGTCCCTCAGCTGCCCGCGAGCTGGGCGGTGATCCGTTCCGAGGCGGACTTGGCCTCCTCCAGCGGGTCGCCGCCCTGCAGGACAGCCGTCATGTACGGCTTGATGGGGTTGGCGGCCTCGACCGCCGCCCACTGGGGCGAGCTGGGGGTGGCATGCCCACGCCTGGCGCCCTCGGCCATCGCGGCGGTGCCCTCCTGGCCCTCGATGACATGGGCGAGGGTCGGCTTGTTGGGCACGTAACTCATGGTCCGGGCGAGGTCCTCCTGCCACTTCTCGCCCGCGAGCGCCGTGATCACGTCTATACCGGCGCTGCGCTCGGCCGCCTTCTCCGGAACGATCAGATCGGAACCGCCGGTGAATACGGAGCCGGGGTTCTTCACGGTCTTGCCGGGGATCGGGAAGTATCCGAGTCTCCCCTTGAGTTCGGGGTTCTTCTGCTCGATGAGCTTTGCGCTGCCCGGCACGGAGATGATCTGCGCGACATCGCCCTTGGCGAACACGTCGGTCTGCGGGGGCCTTTCCTCGTCGGCGTCCTTGGGACCTTTGCCGTACGACTGGAGTTCCTTGTAGAAGGCCATGCCCCTGAGTGCGGCGGGAGTGTCCAGGGCACCTTCCCATTCGCCACCGTTGTCGATGGCCAGCTCGCCGCCCTCGTCCCAGATGAACCCGGCGAGTACGTACCAGTTCTGGCCCGCGAGATACATGCCCTGGTTGCCCTTCCGATTGAGCACCCGGCTGTCCTCGATCCACTCCTGCCGGGTCTTCGGCGGGTTCTTGATGCCTGCCTGCTCGAAGAGGTCCTTGTTGTAGATCACCACACGGTTGGCCGCGTACCAGGGGATGCCGTACTGAATGCCCTCGATGCTGCCCGGGTCGGCCAGGCCGGGCAGCCAGTCCTCGCTGCCGAGGTCACGCATCGATTCGAGAGTGAGGTCGCGCAGACCGCCGCTCTCCGCGTACTGGGCGACCTGGGTGTTTCCGACTTCGATGACGTCCGGGGTGTCCTCGCCCTTGAGGGCCGCGGTGACCTTGGGGCCGATTCCACTCCAACTCTGAATCTTGAACTCCAGTTCGATGGAGGGGTGTTCGTCCTCGTACGACTTCGTGAAGCGGTCCAGAAAGTCGGCAGAAACACTGTCCTTCATCAGCCAGATCGTGACCTTCTTGTCGCCGGACCCACCCGATCCCGGGAGATAGCCGCAGCCACCCAGTACAACGGTGGACACGAGCGCGACGGCGCCGATGAGTACGCGGTTCTTCACAGGGGTCACCTTCTGCGAAACAGCACGACTGGTACAGGACCCGATGTGGGGGGACTGCGGGCGGTGCTCGCACGGGCGTGGCTGGATTTTGGTATGGACCAATCAATTTGGTCAAGACCAGTTCACGACACGTTCCCCACCCCGACCCCTCGCGTACCAGGGTCGGATGGGGCACCGTGGTAAGGACGAAAGGAGACACACGATGTCAAGCCACACCTATCGGGTCACCGAAATCGTAGGAACCTCCCACGAAGGGGTCGATGACGCCATCCGCAGGGGCGTCGCAAGGGCTTCGGAAACGTTGCACAACCTCGACTGGTTCGAGATCACCCAGGTGCGCGGGCAGATCGTGGATGGCCGGATCGAGCACTACCAGGTAGGCCTGAAGGTGGGCTTCCGGCTCGACGAGACCAGCTGAGCCGGCGCAACGCGCACAGCCGGGCCGGCCCGACGTGACGACCGGGCCGGCTCGACGGCGTCACGTACGCCCTTCGCGCTCCTGCGCGTCCCGCATCGAAGCCGAGGTCACAGCCCAGCGGGCCCGCACGACGGCGAACCCGGCCTGCTCGGCCGCATCACAGACCAGCTCGTCGTCATCGACCAGCATCCGCACGTCACGCTCCCGGCCCAGCCTCTTCAGGATCTCCAGCTTGGTGTGGCGGGCCGGCCGGCGGTCGTCGTTGCGGCGCATGTACACCCGCCCCTCGGGCAGGCCCTGTTCCTCCAGCCAGGCCACGGTGTCGCGGCGGCAGCGCTCGGGCCGTCCGGTGAGATATCTGATCTCGCACTCCTCGGCGCTGCTCAGCACCAGCCGTACGCCCTCGTCGAGCGGCGGATCGTCGACGGCGGCGGCGAAGAAGCCGCCCCAGTCACGCCGGGCTCCTTCCAGGAAATGCTGCCGGTGGCCGCTGTCCGCGAGCGTGCCGTCCAGGTCGAATACGGCCAGCGGCCGGGCGTCGTCCATCACGCCTCCAGTGTCCTGGGCGCCGAACAACGCGTCCACACCTCCGGACTCCCAGGTCACTTCGCACGGCCTGCGGCAGGCCTCTTCCCGGGCCCGGCCACCATCGACGCCTAGGATCGTGCTGTTTGCCCTCAGGTGTCATCCCCGTCCCGATCCGTACGGAGCCCCGCGCGCATGCCCACCCCTCACGATCGGTACGTCCGGGTGCGCGGCGCCCGCGAGAACAATCTGCAGGACGTCCGGGTCGACATCCCGCGCGACACCCTCACCGTCTTCACGGGCGTCTCCGGCTCGGGGAAGTCCTCGCTCGCCTTCGGGACGATCTACGCCGAGGCTCAGCGCCGCTACTTCGAGTCCGTCGCCCCGTACGCCCGCCGGCTGATCCACCAGGTCGGCGCGCCCAAGGTCGGCGAGATCACCGGGCTGCCGCCCGCGGTCTCCCTGGAGCAGCGCCGGTCCGCGCCCGGCGCCCGGTCCTCCGTGGGCACGGTCACCACGCTGTCCAACTCGCTGCGGATGCTGTTCTCGCGCGCCGGGGAGTATCCTGCGGGCGCCGAACGGCTGGACTCCGACGCGTTCTCGCCGAACACCGCCGCCGGGGCCTGCCCCGAGTGTCACGGCCTGGGCCTGATCCATCGCACCACGGAGGAGCTGCTCGTCCCCGACCCGTCGCTGTCGATCCGCGACGGTGCGATCGCGGCCTGGCCGGGCGCCTGGCAGGGCAAGAACCTGCGCGATGTGCTGGACACGCTGGGGTACGACATCGGCCGGCCGTGGCGGGAGCTGGACGCGAAGGACCGGGAATGGATCCTCTTCACCGACGAGCAGCCGGTGGTGACGGTCCATCCGGTGCGTGACGCCGGCCGGATCCAGCGCCCCTACCAGGGCACGTACATGAGCGCGCGGCGCTACGTGATGCACACCTTCGCGGACTCCAGGAGCCGCACCCTGCGGGCCAAGGCCGAACGCTTCCTGACCGGTGTCCCCTGCCCGGTGTGCGGCGGCAGCCGGCTGCGCCCGGAGGCGATGGCCGTCACCTTCGCGGGCCGTACGATCGCCGAGCTGGCCGCACTTCCCCTCGCGGATCTCGCCGAGGTGCTGTCGGCCGCGGGCGGCGACGACACCGCGCGGGTGCTGACGGCGGATCTGCTGGCCCGGATCGAGACGGTGACCGAGCTCGGCCTCGGCTATCTCGGCCTCGACCGTACGGCTCCGACGCTCTCCTCCGGCGAGCTGCAGCGACTGCGGCTCGCCACGCAGCTGCGGTCGGGGCTGTTCGGGGTCGTCTATGTGCTGGACGAGCCGTCGGCCGGTCTGCACCCGGCGGACACCGAGTCGCTGCTCGCGGTCCTCGGGCGGCTGAAGGAGGCCGGGAACTCGGTCTTCGTCGTGGAGCACCAGATGGATGTGGTGCGGCAGGCGGACTGGCTGGTCGACGTGGGGCCGCTGGCCGGCGAGCACGGGGGCAGGGTGCTGCACAGCGGACCCCCGGCCGGGCTCGCGGACGTGCAGGAGTCTGCGACGCGACGGTTCCTCTTCGACGGGGGTCCGGTGCCGGCACGGGAGCCGCGTACGCCCTCCGGGTGGCTGGAGCTGATCGGTGTGGACCGGCACAATGTGCGCGGAGTCGACGCCGCGTTCCCGCTCGGGGTGTTCACGGCGGTCACCGGTGTCTCCGGCTCGGGCAAATCGACGCTGGTCGGCCAGGTGCTCGCCGGGGCCCTCGCTGACCGACAGGCTTCCCCGACCGCCGATCTCCCCGCCGAGCGGCCCGTGCCGGGGTGCGCATCGGCGCTGGGGCTGGAGGCGGTGGACCGTCTCGTCCAGGTCGACCAGCGGCCGATCGGCCGTACCCCGCGCTCCAACCTGGCTACCTACACCGGGCTTTTCGATGTCGTACGGAAGCTGTTCACCGCGACCGACGTGGCGCGCGAGCGCGGCTACCGGGCGGGGCGGTTCTCGTTCAATGTGGCGAGCGGGCGGTGCGAGACCTGCCAGGGCGAGGGGTTCGTCTCCGTCGAGCTGCTCTTTCTGCCGAGCACGTATGCGCCCTGCCCGGACTGTCATGGTGCGCGGTACAACCCGCAGACGCTGGAGGTGACTCTGCGCGGGCTGAACATTGCGCAGGTGCTGGACCTGACGGTGGAGTCGGCGGCCGGCTTCTTCGCGGGGACGCCCGCCGCCGAGCGCAGTCTGCGGACGCTGCTCGATGTCGGACTCGGCTATCTGCGGCTGGGGCAGCCGGCGACGGAGCTGTCCGGTGGTGAGGCGCAGCGGATCAAGCTGGCCTCCGAGTTGCAGCGCACCCGCCGCGGCCACACCCTGTATCTGCTCGACGAGCCGACCACGGGTCTGCATCCGGCCGATGTCGAGGTGCTGATGCGGCAGTTGCACGGGCTGGTCGACGGGGGCAGCACGGTGGTGGTCGTGGAGCACGACATGGCGGTCGTCGCGGGCGCCGACTGGGTGATCGACCTCGGTCCGGGCGGCGGGGACCGGGGCGGCCGGATCGTCGCCGCCGGACCGCCGACGGAGGTGGCGGGTGCGGCGGACAGCCGGACGGCACCGTACCTGTCGGCGGCGCTACGACTGGGCTGAGCCTTCGCCCTCCGGTCCGGGAGCGGGCGGCTCCCGGACCGGAATGACGGCGAGACTCTAGCGGTGTACCTTGCGGGTCGCTCGCAGCCACTCCTTGTTCATGGCCGAGATGGACGGCAGCGGGATGCCCTTCGGGCAGGCCGTGGCACACTCCCCGGTGAGCGTGCAGCCGCCGAAGCCCTCGCTGTCCATCTGGTCGACCATGTCGAGCACCCGCGTCTCGCGCTCGGGGGCGCCCTGCGGCAGGACGTTGAGGTGGTTGATCTTCGCCGAGGTGAAGAGCATCGCCGAGCCGTTGGGGCAGGCCGCCACGCAGGCGCCGCAGCCGATGCACTCGGCGTGCTCGAACGCGAAGTCGGCGTCGGGCTTGGGCACAGGGGTGGCGTGGGCGTCGGGTGCGGTGCCGGTCGGGGCGGAGATGTAGCCGCCCGCCTGGATGATCCGGTCGAAGGCCGAGCGGTCCACGACCAGGTCCTTGACGACCGGGAAGGCCGAGGCGCGCCACGGTTCGATGTCGATCGTGTCGCCGTCCTGGAACGACCGCATGTGGAGCTGGCAGGTGGTCGTGCGTTCCGGGCCGTGGGCGTCACCGTTGATGACGAGGCTGCAGGCGCCGCAGATGCCTTCACGGCAGTCGTGGTCGAAGGCGACGGGATCGTCTCCGGCGAGGATGAGCTCCTCGTTGAGGGTGTCGAGCATTTCCAGGAACGACATGTCCTGCGAGATGCCGTCCACCTGGTAGGTGGACATGGCGCCGGGGGCGTCGGCGTTCTTCTGGCGCCAGACGCGCAGGGTGAGCTTCATGCGTAGCTCCGCTGAGTGGGGTGGACGTACTCGAAAACGAGGTCTTCCTTGTGCAGGACGGGGGCTTCGCCGGTGGCGCTGAACTCCCACGCGGCGGCGTACGAGAACTCCTCGTCCCGGCGGGCGGCTTCGCCGTCCGGGGTCTGCGACTCCTCGCGGAAGTGGCCTCCGCAGGACTCGGCGCGGTGCAGGGCGTCGAGGCACATGAGCTCGGCGAGCTCCAGGTAGTCGACGATGCGGTTGGCCTTCTCGAGGGACTGGTTGAATTCGTCACCGGTGCCGGGGACCTTGATGCGACGCCAGAACTCCTCGCGGATCTGCGGGATCCGGTCGAGTGCCTTGCGCAGCCCGGTCTCGGTGCGGGCCATGCCGCAGTACTCCCACATGAGTTCGCCGATCTCCCGGTGGAAGGAGTCGGGAGTGCGGTCGCCGTCGACGGCGAGCAGCAGGTTCAGCCGGTCCTCGGTCTCCGCGAGGGCCTCTTCCACGGCCGGGTGCGAGGCGTCGACCTCGTCGTGGTGCGGGTTGCGGGCCAGGTAGTCGTTGATGGTCGACGGCAGGACGAAGTAGCCGTCGGCGAGCCCCTGCATCAGCGCCGAGGCGCCGAGCCGGTTGGCCCCGTGGTCGGAGAAGTTGGCCTCGCCGATCGCGAACAGGCCGGGGATCGTGGTCTGGAGGTCGTAGTCGACCCAAAGTCCGCCCATCGTGTAGTGCACGGCGGGGTAGATCCGCATCGGGGTCTCGTAGGGATTCTCCGCGGTGATCCGCGCGTACATGTCGAAGAGGTTGCCGTACTTCTCCTCCACCTTGGCCCTGCCCATCCGCTGGATGGCCTCCGCGAAGTCGAGGTAGACGCCCTGTCCGCCGGGGCCGACGCCGCGGCCCTCGTCGCAGACGTTCTTCGCGGCGCGCGAGGCGATGTCACGCGGTACGAGGTTGCCGAAGGCCGGGTAGATGCGCTCCAGGTAGTAGTCGCGCTCGTCCTCGGGGATCTCGTTGGCCGGCCGGTTGTCGCCCTTGGCCTTCGGGACCCAGATCCGGCCGTCGTTGCGCAGTGACTCGCTCATCAGCGTCAGCTTGGACTGGTGGTCGCCGGTGCGCGGAATGCAGGTGGGGTGGATCTGGGTGAAGCACGGGTTGGCGAAGTACGCGCCGCGCCGGTGGGCGCGCCAGATAGCGGTGGCGTTGGAGTTCATGGCATTCGTCGACAGGTAGAAGACGTTGCCGTAGCCGCCGCTGGCCAGCACGACCGCGTCGGCGAAGTACGTGTCGATCTTCCCGGTGACCAGGTCGCGGACGACGATGCCACGTGCCTTGCCGTCGACGATGATCAGGTCGAGCATCTCGGTCCGTGCGTGCAGCTCGACGTTGCCCGCGGCGATCTGACGCGACAGCGCCTGGTAGGCACCGAGGAGGAGCTGCTGCCCGGTCTGGCCGCGGGCGTAGAACGTACGGGAGACCTGGACGCCGCCGAAGGAGCGGTTGTCGAGCAGACCGCCGTACTCGCGGGCGAAGGGAACGCCCTGGGCGACGCACTGGTCGATGATCTCGACGGAGATCTGGGCGAGCCGGTGGACGTTGGACTCGCGGGCGCGGAAGTCGCCGCCCTTGACCGTGTCGTAGAAGAGCCGGTGGATCGAGTCGCCGTCGTTGCGGTAGTTCTTCGCGGCGTTGATTCCGCCCTGGGCGGCGACGGAGTGGGCGCGGCGGGGCGAGTCCTGGAAGCAGAACTGGACGACGTGGTAACCCTGTTCGGCCAGCGTCGCCCCCGCCGAGCCGCCGGCCAGGCCGGTGCCGACGACGATGACGGTGTGCTTGCGCCGGTTGGCCGGGTTGACGAGCTTGGCCTCGAAGCGGCGGGTGTCCCAACGTTCGGCGACGGGGCCCTTGGGGGCCTTGGTGTCGACGACGGGTGCACCGGTCTCGTAGTGCGAGTAGTCGATCATGTCAGCTCACGACTCCGGTCATGACGGCGACGGGTACGGAGATGAAGCCCACCGTCAGCACCAGTGCGAGGACGTTGGCGATGGTCTTGAGAACACGGTCGCGGGTCGCTCTGCCCGCGCCGAGGGTCTGTGCGGCGCTCCAGAAGCCGTGCTGGACATGGAGTCCGAGGGCGAGCATGGCGACGATGTAGATGACGTTGCCGTACCAGGTGGAGAAGGTGTCGATGACGTTCTGGTACGGATGCCCGGACTGGAAGCCGCCGGAGTGCACGGTGCCCGTGGTCAGGTCGAGGATGTGCCAGACGATGAACAGGGCGAGGATGATCCCGCCCCAGCGCATGGTGCGGGTGGCATAGCTCGCGCGAGCCCTCTTGTGGACGTACTTGCTGGGGCGCGCCCTGATGTCGCGACGGCTCAGCTGGTACGCGGAGGTGGCGTGCAGCACGACGGCGGCGACGAGCACCACCCGGACGATCCACAGGGCCCACTCGTAGTGCAGGAAGGGCTCGCCCAAGGTCCGCAGCCAGTGGGCGTAGTGGTTGAAGTCGCCGGACCCGAAGAAGATCTTCAGGTTGCCCGCCATGTGAACGACCAAGTAGAGGAGCATGATCAGGCCGCTCACGGCCATGATCGCCTTCTTGCCGACGGACGAGTCCCAGAGCGTGCGCGTCATGGACGGTCGTCGGTCCGTCCGGGTTGCCAATGCCATGCACACGACGCTAGGACGGAAGGGCCTCATCAGTCCAAGACATGGCATGGCTCATATCCATAGGCATGGCCTATCGCGAGGTTTATGCTGCGTGTATGCAATTCCAGCAGCTCACGTATTTCGTGGCCGTCGCCGAGGCGCGGCATTTCACCCGTGCCGCGGAGGAGGTGCATGTCTCCCAGCCGTCGCTCTCCCAGCAGATCAGGGCCCTGGAGAACGAGCTGGGAGCGGAACTGTTCAGCCGGGCCCGCGGCAACATCACGCTCACCGACGCGGGCGAGGCGCTGCTGCCGCTCGCCCGCCGGATCCTGGCGGACGCCGACACCGCCCGCCACGAGGTGCAGGAGCTGGCCCAGCTGCGCCGGGGCCGGGTCAGGCTCGGCGCGACGCCGAGCCTCTGCACAGGACTGCTGCCCGACGTGCTGCGTGCCTTCCACGACCGGCATCCGGGGATCCAACTGCTGCTGGAGGAGGGCGGCTCGCACGACCTCGTACGGGAGCTGGCCCGCGGCGCGCTCGATCTCGCACTTGTGGTGCTGCCGCTGCCTGCCGCGTCTCCGGCGCTGACGACGGTGGAGCTGCTCCAGGAGGACCTGGTGGTGGTGTCGGCGGCGGAGGCTCCGCGGCCCGGGAGGGGCGGCAGCGTACGGATCGCGCATCTGGAGGGCGAGCCGTTGGTGATGTTCCGGCACGGCTACGACCTGCGGGAACTGACGGTGGCTGCCTGCCGGGCGGAGGGCTTCGAGCCGTCGTTCACGGTGGAGGGCGGCGAGATGGACGCGGTGCTCGGGTTCGTACGGGCGGGGCTCGGGGTGGCGGTGGTGCCGAGCATGGTGGCGACGCGGGCGGGGCACGATCTGCGGACGACGCCGTTGGCCCCGCCGGGGTTGCGGCGCACCATCGCGCTGGCGCACCGCAGTGACGTGGCGCCGCCACGGGCGGCGCGGGAGCTGCAGAAGGTGCTGCTGGCCAGCCGGCCGGACCGGGATCAGCGCACCGGACGGGATTGATTGCCCCCGGACCGTGTTCGGCTGCGGGCGCCCGACGGGCTTGGTTCCGGCCTTCGCCGGCGGTTGCCGGACGGGGTGATCAAGCCCGTCCGGCGGTTGAGGACGGAACCGGTGCCCCGTCTCCCCGTTCAGACCGCGTCGGCCAGCAGCAAGGAGTGGATCCGGTCCGGCGCACCGGGCCGCGCGTAGTACCACCCCTGCGCCGTGTCGCAGCCCAGCTTCCGCAGCTGCTCCGCCTGGGCGCCCGTCTCCACGCCCTCCACCGTCACTGCCAGGTCCAGGCTGTGCGCCAGCGACACGATCCCCTCGACGATCTTCAGGTCGACCGGGTCCGCCGGATGCTGCTGCATGCCCTGGGTGAAGGAACGATCCAGCTTGAGCACGCTCACCGGCAGCCGGCGCAGATTCGCCAGGTTCGAGTACCCCGTGCCGAAGTCGTCGAGCGCTATGTCGACGCCCATTTCGGCCAGTTGGCGCAGCGGCTTCAGCAGATCGTCGTCCGCCCCGATGAGCGCGGACTCGGTGACCTCCAGGCAGAGCGCCCCCGGCTCCAGGCCCGAACGCTCCAGGACATCGACCGTCTCGGCAACCAGTTGCGGGTGGTGCAGCTGGGTCGGCGACAGGTTGACGTTGATCCGCAGCGGGCCGCCGTCGCTGTGCCGCTCCTGCCAGAACTTGGCCTGCCGTACGGACTCCTCCAGCACCCAGCGCCCGAGCGGCACGATCAGCCCGGTGTGCTCGGCGAGCGGGATGAACCGGTCCGGGCCGAGTACCCCGTGCTGCGGGTGGCACCAGCGCACCAGGGCCTCCGCACCGTGCACCGTACCGTCACCGAGATGCACGAGCGGCTGGTACTCAATGAAGAACTCCCCGCGTTCCAGGGCGGCGGGCAGTGCGGTGGTGAGCCCGTGCCGGGTGATGGCGCGGGCGTCCGCCTCGGCGTCGGCGAGCTCGAAACGGTTGCCGCCCGCCGACTTGGCCCGGTACATCGTGATGTCGGCGCTGCGCAGCACTTCGGCAGCGGTGCGTTCGCCCGCCGGTCCCTCGACGACGCCGATGGAGCCACGCACCGTCAGTTCCCGACCGTCGAGCCGGATCGGGCCGGCGAGTACGCCGAGGATCCGGCCGGCCAGCTCGTCGACCTCCTCCTCGGTGCCGGGCCCGGTGGTCAGTGCCACGAACTCGTCACCGCCGAGCCGCGCCACCATTTCCCCCGGCGCGGTCGCACAGCTCTGCAGCCGGTCGGCGACCTCGACGAGCAGCCGGTCCCCCGCCGCGTGGCCCAGGCTGTCGTTGATCGCCTTGAAACCGTCGAGGTCGAGGTAGCAGAGCCCGAAGCGGCTGCCGTCGGCGGCGGACAGCGCCTTCTCCAGCCGCTCGAAGAACAGCGTCCGGTTGGGCAGCCCGGTGAGCGCGTCGTGGGTGGCCTCGTAGCGCAGTCGCAGATTGAGCAGCCGGCGCTCCGTGGTGTCCTCCATCAGCGCCAGCTGGTACTCCGGCCGTCCCTCGGAGTCGCGGAGCAGCGACACCGTGAGGTTGGTCCACAGCACGGTGCCGTCGTTGCGGTAGAACGGCTTCTCCACCCGGTAGTGCTCGCGCTCGCCGCGTACCAGCTCGTCGTAGTACTTCCACACGTACGGCGAGTCCTCGGGGTGGACCCACTCGTTGACCTTGTGGCTGCGGACATGGTGGTCGAGACCGCCGAACATCCGGGTCAGGGTGTCGTTGACCTCCAGCACATTGCCTTCCAGGTCCGCGATCCCGATGCCGATGGCGGCGTCCTTGAAGACGGCACGGAAGCGCGCCTCCGTGGCGTGCAGGGCCTGTTCGGCGTTGGAGCGGGCGGTCAGCGCCGAGCGGGCGATGGCCTCCTGCTCGGCAAGGGTCCGTTCGCGCAGCGCCTGGGTGAAGCCGCCCGCGAGGGCGTGCTGCATCCGGGCGCAGCGGGCCCGGCTGTCCTCGGTCGACAGCGCCACCGGGCCATTGCCGCCGCAGTAGAGCACCAGGTACGAGTCGACGACGCCGAGCGTGGAGCTGAGCACCTCCGGGTCCGTGCAGTGCGCGTCGACGAGCGCGGCCCCCACCTTGTTCGCGGCCGCCGCTTCGAAGGGCCGGGCGTGCAGGATGTCACTCAGTCTGCGGGCCAGCGGCAGCAGGTGTTGCTCGAACTCCGGACGGGTCATGGAGGTGGCCGTCGACGGGAAGGTGGCCCGGCTCCAGATCGTCGCGAATCTTCGGAGCCGGTCCTCGGGACCGTCGGGCTCCGCGTCCGGTGCGTCGGACGCCTGGGCGGGAATGCTCACGCCTTGCGTCCCACTCCGGCGAAGCCCGAGAACGCATACGGGTCTTCCTGCTCCTGCGCCACGGAGGTGTCGGGACGCCACTCCGGCATCGCCACGAGACCGGGCTCGACCATCTCGTAACCGTCGAAGAACCTGACGACCTCGTCGCGCGATCGCATGATCAGCGGGTTACGGATGTTCCGGTAGACGCCGACCGCACCCCCCGCCTCCTCCTGGGTGAGCGGAATGCCCTCGTACGAGGCGTGGGTGATGATGATGAGGCTGCCGGGCGCGAGCCCCTCGCACAGTTCGGCGACGGCCGCCTGCGGGTCGTCGGCGTCCTCGATGAAGTGGAGGACGGCTACGAGGAGCAGCGCCACCGGACGGTCCATATCGAGGAGTTCGGTGATCTCGCGGCTCTTCAGGATCTCCTGCGGGCGCCGCAGATCGGCGGTGACGATCACCGCCCGGTCGTTGCCCTCGAGTACGGCCTGGCTGTGCGCGACCGCAACGGGGTCGTGGTCGACGTACGCGACTCGGGCCTCGGGGTCGGCCGCCTGGGCGATTTCGTGGACATTGCCGAAGGTCGGTATACCGGAACCTATGTCGAGGAACTGAGTGATGCCCTCACTCACGGCGTGACGCACGGCCCTGCGCATAAAGGCGCGATTGGCCTGCATGATCTTGGGAAGTCCCGGCATGAACTCCATGGCCTTGCGGGCCGCTTCCCGGTCCACCTCGAAATTGTGCGATCCGCCCAGATAGAAGTCATACATGCGTGACACGCTCGGCACCGAAATGTCAATGCCCTGGGGTGCCCAGGCGGGACGCTCCATCGATGTCTCCAACAAGTCGCCACGGCGATCCGGCCATGTTCATGGTCAGTGTGGACCAGAGGCTACTGATCGACCGCCAGGAGAGCGAGCGGAAACGGAAATTAGCGGTCCGTTATTGGTCACACACCAGTGGCATGTGCAACCGGCCCGTCGCTAAGTGTGACATTCAGCGACGGGCCGGTCCGGAACGGCTGTTGTGGGGTTACTTCGAGGCGCCCACGAGCTTTGCGTCGGGCGACACCGCGTACCATGTGCCCCCGACACCTTGGCCGTTGGTGTCACCGGGCTTCGCATCACCGGAGAACGTATAGATGGGCCAGCAGCCGATGGACTGCTGCTTGAGTCCGTCGGGCCGATTGAAGGTGACAAATCCCTTGGTGGTGACACCCGAAACATCATTCTTGGCCAACGGGGCGACAACCGGCCACTTCGAGAGGCAGGCCCCGGTGCAGGCCGACTTCATCGGCCAGGCGCTGTCCTTCTTGAACCGGTAGACCGTCATGCCGCGCTTGTCGACAACGATGTTCCCGAGTTTCGGGTCCTTGCGGACCGAAAGTCCCGCGAGATCGGCCTGCTCGCCACTGACAGGACCGTCGGCGTTCACCGCAGCCTTCTTGCCGTCGGGAGCGGAGGCGAACCAGGTGCCTCCCACACCCTGCCCATTGGCGTCGCCGGGCTTGGCGTCCTTCGCGTACCGGTACATCGGCCACCCCGCAATGGTGAGTTGCTGGGTGCCGTCCGCGCGGGTGACCTTGCCGATCAGAGCATCATCGGTACCGGCGGCGGCCGTGACATTGCCCGCCGGCACCACCGGCCAGATCTTCGCGCAGTCGCCTTCGCAATTCGACTTCGGCGGACTCGCGGTGTCCTTGTCGAAGCGGTAGAGCGTGAATCCCTCGCTGTCCGTCAGCACCTTGCCGAGCTTCTTGCTGTCCCACACCGCGAGCTGTCCGGCCTGCTTCGACTTGGCGGACTGTGCCTCGGAATCGGAGCCGTAGCCGGTGTCGGAGCCGTACCCGCTGTCCGTGTCGTAGCCGCTGCCCGCCTGCCCGGCCGGGCTCGCATTGCCCACGTTCTGCCCGTTGGGGGACTCGGTTCCCTTGTCCTGACCGCACGCCGTCGTCAGCGCCAACAGGGCCGCCGCGGTCACCGCGAGCGAGGCGTTCCGCCAGGTGTTCATGTCAACTCCCGTAATTCTTCCGCCAGTTGCGACGCAAGTCCGCGTCGTTCATGGCCCTAGGTACGGGCGGCGGGTGCTTCTTTGTTCAATGCGTCCGCAGAATTTTCCGGGGCCGCAAACGTCCAGCGCCCCAGGTCCCCTCCATCAGGGGAACCTTGGCCGCGGTCCGCGTGTGGTCCGACCAGCCGGAACATGCTCCCCGTCGTGTACGGATCACTCGTAGGGCGGCTCACCGCAGCCCTCGCCCTCATCTGGCTCCTGGCCGCCCCGGTACCCGCGGCAGCCGACAACTGTTCGTACGCCTCGATCGGGGACGGCAGCGAGAACGCGGCGGTCGCCACGACGGGCGACGGGCACTGCCAGGCGGGCCCGGCGCCCAAGCCGACTCCCCGGCCCGAGCCCCCACCGCCGCCGCCGCCCCCTCCGCCCCCTCCGCCCCCTCCGCCTCCGCCCCCTCCGCCCCCTCCGCCTCCCCCGCCACCACCGCCCGCACCGGAGCCGGAGCCCGCGCCGCCACCTCCGCCGCCCCCGCCCTCCGCACGCCCCACGCCGCCCCCGCCCAGGCCGGTGGCGCTACCCGCCTACCGCAGGCCGCCGCGCAAGGTCCCGCAGCGCGGTCCCTCCCTGGTCACTCTCACCCTGCTGATCACCGCCCCCGCGGTGTTCGCCGTCGCCGTGCTACGTCCCCGCTCCCGATGACCCACGGAGAAGCCCATGTCGGAATGGCTTGTTCTCACCCTCGCCATGGCCGCGGCCTGCGCCGTCGTACTGACCATCGCCGTACTCAACAACCGCCGGATCACGGAGGACGACGATCCGTCGGAAACCCCTGACGTCATCGAGTACATGACGATGATGATCGGCGTGGTGTACGCGATCGTGCTCGGCCTCGCCATCGCGGGCGTCTGGGAGGGCCGCAGCGCCGCCCAGGAGTACGTACGCCAGGAGGCCCAGGCCCTGCACGAGGTGAACGTCCGCTCCTCGGTCTACCCGGCCGAGGTGCGTGCCCGGATCCGCGCCGACATCGACGCGTACGTCAGCTATGTCGTCGACGACGAGTGGCAGGCGATGAGCAAGCACGGAGATCTCACCGACCGGGGCGCGGAACTCCTCGGCCGGGTACGTGCCGATGTCACCGAATACCGGCCGAAGACCGACCACGAGGGGCAGGCCTATCAGCCACTGGTCGACCAGGTCGCCGCGGCCGACGACGCACGCAGCGCCCGCGGACAGAGTGCCGGCGCCACCATGCCGGGCGTCGTCTGGTTCGGTCTGATCACCGGGGCGCTGGTGACCGTCGGACTGATCTTCACCCTGCAGATCCGCAGAACGTTCCGGGAGCTGCTGCTGGCCGGACTGTTCAGCGTGCTCATCGCCTTCCTGCTCTTCCTGATCTGGGACTTCGACTCCCCGTTCGGCCGCGGCATCTCCGCCACAGCGGCGCCGTTCCTGGATCTGTTCCCCAACGCAGGGGGCGGGCCGTCGTCCTGACGGCATGGCGGTGCGCCGCCCGAGGGACACCCGTGCCCCATTCGCCGGACCCCGATCGCGCATGATATGCGGCACTTCTAGCGTTTCTCCCATCGAGGTGCATATCTGACGCTTTGTGGGAAACCGTTCCGCAGCTGCTCCTCGGGGACTCGGAGGAATCACCATGCGCCCCATAGGTGTCGCACCCGTCGCCCTGCTCGGCGCCACCGCTCTTGCTCTGACCGCTCCGGCCGCGACCGCGCATGCCGCGATGTCGAAGGAGGCGCCCAGCGCGACCCGACCCATCGTCGCCCCGTCGGTGGTCGCGCCGGGCGGCCAGGTCACCCTGGCCGCCCGGGGGTGCTCAAAAGCAGCGACGGCCAGTTCGGGCGTCTTCGACAGCATCACCATTCCCAGCGGGGGCACCGCCGCGGCCACGGTCGACTGGGATGCCAAACCTGGCGCTGCCTATGAAGTGACGTTCATCTGCAATACGTCCCCTACCTCCATGGCGAAGATCCGCCTCACGATCTCCGCCGGCAATCCCACACCCACCGGCTCCACGACGATCGCGCGGCACAGCGTGCAGGGTGGCCTCGGCGGCATCGGCCGGATGAGTTCCGCGGAGGTCGTCGGCGCTACCGCACTCGCAGTGGTCGCCACCACCGGCGCCGTCTTCGTGATGCGCCGGCGGAAGGAGAGCCGTCACCACTGAACGGCGCGAGCCGACGGTGGAACGTCCGTCGCCCCGGGTCCTGATCCAGGACCTGGGGCGGCAGATGCATCTGGCCGATGATCCGACACATTCCGCCCGTACTCGTCGATCTGACAGGGCCACATGTTACGGACGGTCAAAATCGCCGTCCGGTCACAGCTTCGATGAGGCGGGCCTCTCCGTCGGCCACCCATTCGCCTTTCCCTGATCGCCTCCCGACCGTCACGCGCTTAGCGTTCACAGCATCGCGACGAAGGGAGAACCGTGACTCCTCCCCCTCGTAAACGAGGCGGCTTCTCATCTCACCCCACGGGGTCTCATGACGGCCAAGCCCTGACCGCTGCCGAAGCAGGATCACAGCGTAGTACGCCGCTTCGCGGCTCCGAATCCCATGATGCGTTTCCCGCCCGGCCTGAAGGCCGGCATTCCCACGCAAGATCAGGGATGGGCCGGGACCACTGGCGCGTCGAGCGGACCGGGTACTCACCCTGGGGCGCGCTCGCCCTGGTACTGCTCACCGGCCTTGCCCTGGTGCGGAACGGTCCGGACCCCTCGCCGGCCCCGCCCCGGCCGGTCGCCGCCGCCTCGGCCGAACGCCATCAGGACGCCCCCGGTGCGCCTCCGGCGGACGTCACGGTGCAGCCACTGGCGTACGCCCCCGCCTCGCGTGTGGTCGTCCCTGCGATCCGGGTCGATGCGCCGCTCATCGATGTGAACCTGGAACCGGACGGCGGGGAGCGCTTTGCACCCAATGGAGGGAGCGCACCCGTGGTAACCGGCGGCTCCGGACCCGGCAGCGGGGCAGCCCGGGTCGGGGGTGGCGGCGGGAGCGGCTAACCTCACTGCCGTGACAGAGCAGCAGCCCCACCAGTTCGAACGTGGCACAGACGGTCCGAAGGTGATCGTCGCGGGCCTCGACGGGTCCGATTCCTCGATGCGCGCCGCCGCGTACGCCGCCGGGCTGGCCCGTCGGCAGCACGCCTTGCTCGCCCTCGTCTATGTGCAGCCCGTGATGCCCGCGGGTGCCGCGCTCGGCGCACCGGTCGCCGACACGACCGGCGAGGTCGCGGAGGGTCTGGTGAGCGAGATCCGTGCGGCGACCGAGCGGCTTAAGGACATATGGGATGTTCGCTGGGAGTTCCACACCTTCCGCGGTGATCCGTACAACGGGCTGGTCACCGCGGCCGACGAACTCAAGGCGGACGCCGTGGTGGTGGGCGCGTCGGAGTCGGCGGGGCACCGGTTCATCGGTTCGGTGGCGATCCGGCTGGTGAAGGCGGGGCGCTGGCCCGTCACCGTCGTTCCGTAACCGGCCGACGATGTCGGGGCGGCCCCCGCCTTCCGGGCCGTCAGGCGTTCTTCTCGATGGACTTCTGGAACTCCCGGGCCATTTGGTCCAGCCCCTTGGAGCGCCACTCGGTCCAGAACGGCTTCCACTCGCCGATCTTCTTGCGGCCGCTGACGATGTCGTTGACCAGGTCCGTGGCCTCGGTCGACATGCGCCCGTAGTGCTCGGTGTACGCGTCGGAGTAGTGGCCCACCGTCGGGTTGCCGATGGCGGTCTCGATGAGCTTCTGCTCGACGGCGTACATCGCCTTCACGTCCTCGGGGCCGTGGGTGCCGGGAAAGGCCGAGGGCAGCAGCGCGAACGGTGCGGTCGTCGCGGTGGCCAATCCGCTGTAGAACCCCTCGACCTGCTGCTTCCCCTTCTTGGTGCGCTGCGGGAAGCCCTGCTCGTCGTACGTGAAGTCGGCTCCCTCGGTGCCGAACTCCAGGAGCTCGCGCTCCTTGCTGCTGAACGGCGCAGCGAGGTAGTTCAGCACGCCGAGCAGCATCCGTACCCGCTTCTCGCTGCCCTTCTTGATCGCGGTGTAGCCGATCGTGCCCAGGTGGTAGTGGTGGTTCGGCCGGCGGCCGCCCGCCGCGAACGGGATCAGGATCTCCGCAGCGAGCGACGGGTCGTTGGTACGGAGGTTGGCACGGGCGCCGGACGGATTGGCGAACACCGTGGCGCCGATGGATCCCTGCGCCATCTTCAGATAGGCGTCGGCCATCTTCGGGTCGCCCGGGTAGAAGACGCCGGCCTGCTTGAGTTTGAGCACGAAGTCGAGTGCCGCCAGGTACTCGTCGGTCTCCTGCCAGAAGGTGAGCGAGCCGTCCTTGTTCTGCCGCCACTTGTTCGGGCTGCCGAAGCACTGGCTCATCACGCTGACGGCATTGACATAGATCGGTTCCAGCGCCCAGACCTTGCCGCCGGTGACCTCCTTGCACTTGGCCAGGAACTCGTCCGGGCTGCTCGCGGACAGGCCACCCGCCTTCTCCCAGACCTTGGGGTTGCCGGCGTAGACCTGGCCGAACGCAGGATAGGGGCTCGGCGCGCCCCAGATCTTGCCGTTGACCACGGCGGTCTTCCAGTGTGCAGGGGTCATCGCGGCGAGGTTCGGGTAGTCCTTGACCGCGTCACCCGAGACGTACTCGGTGATGTCGGCGCACTTCGATTCCAGCAGCTGGGCAATGTGCTGGATGCCCTGGTTGGGCGGTATCCACATCAGGTCGGGCAGGTCCCCGCCGGCGACGGTGGCGGAGAACTTCTCCTCGTACCCGGGATCCGTGCCGAGGATCGCGGAGAGGTCGACGCCGAGCTCCTTGTTGATCTTCTGCCAGTGCTCGTTGGACCCTTTGGGGAGCGGCGGCTGGGTCCAGATCTCGGTGAGCAGGGTGACCTTCGAGCCGTCACCGGGGGCCTTGGGGACGCTCTGGATCAGCTCCTTGGGGTACGAGAGGTAGCCCGCGGAGAGGCCCTTCGCATTGGCCGGCAGATCGGGCGTGATCTTGGTGAAGGGGACGTACGCGGGAAGCTTCACCTTTGCCGAGGCGGCTTCGGTCCGGTGGCCGGTGGACGAACCGCAGCCGGTGAGCGCGGTGGCGGCGGCGCCCGCCGCGACGGCGGTGCTCAGGCCGAGGAAAGTGCGTCGGGACATGCCGGTCATGGAAATCTCCGCAACAGGGTGAGAGGGGGGACGGGTGAGGGGAAGGACGGCAAGGAGCGGGCGTGGGTCAGCCCTTGATCGCGCCGGTGAGCACGCCCTTGGTGAAGTACTTCTGGAGGAACGGGTAGAGCAGCAGAATCGGGATCAGCGCGATCATGACGACAGCCATGGAGATCGACTGCTGAGGCGGCAGATGGGCCACGCCGAGCTGGTCGGCCGCCATCTGCTTGTTCTGCACCACATAGGTCCGCAGCAGAAGCTGGACCGGCCACTTCCCGGAGTCGTTGAGGTAGAGCATCGCGTTGAAGAACGCGTTCCAGTACGTCACCGCATAGAAGAGCCCGACGACGGCGATGACGCCTTTGGAGAGCGGCAGCACGATCCGGGTGAGGATCCGCCAGTCGCCCGCACCGTCGATCCGGGCCGCCTGGTAGAGCTCGTCGGGGATGTTCATGAAGAACGCCCGCATCACCACCAGGTTGAAGGCGTTGACCAGGCCCGGCAGGATCAGCGCCCAGTAGGAATCGAGCAGACCGAGCTCCCTGACCAGGACGTACATCGGGATCATGCCGGGGGCGAAGAGCAGCGTGAACAGGACGAGCAGCAGGAC
The DNA here is from genome assembly GCF_026342835.1 of Streptomyces sp. NBC_00154. Lineage (GTDB taxonomy): Bacteria > Actinomycetota > Actinomycetes > Streptomycetales > Streptomycetaceae > Streptomyces. The sequence goes on along the minus strand of NZ_JAPEMI010000002.1, from coordinate 173,068 downwards.
GGGTCTGCTGCCGGGGACGCCTCGCTTGCTCAGCGCGTAGGCCAGGGCGATGGTCGTCAGGAGGGAGAGTGCCGTGCCGACGCCGGTGATCAGGACGCTGACCGTGACGGCGCGGGTGACCAGTCCGCCGGACAGGATCGTGCGGTAGGCCTGCAGGGTCGGCTCGGTCGGGAAGAGGACATACCCGCCGGCGGCCGTGATCTCCTCGCGGGAGGCGAGGCTGGTGGAGAGCACGATGAGGAACGGCACTGTCATCACAGCGACGATGACAGTGATCACGACGGCCTTGGCGGCCGAGCCCAGCCGGGTGGGCGGCTCCTCCCAGGCGGCTCGGCGGTCCGCGGTCCGGGGCTTCGACAAGGGCAGTCCGATGCTCATCTGCTGTACACCCCTTGCTCTCCGAATGCGTGGGCCAGCCGGTTGGCGCCCCAGATCATCAGCGCGCCGACCACGCCCTTGACCAGGCCTGCGGCGGCGCCGATGCCCCAGTCGCCGTAGACAACGCCGTGGTAGTAGACGTAGGTGTCGAGGACCTCGGCGGCCCGGGCGCCGACCGCGTCGCGTTGCAGCAGGAACTGTTCGAAGCCGACGGACAGTACATCGCCGAGGCGCAGCACCAGCAGCATGATCGTGACTCCGCGGACGGCGGGCAGGGTGACATGCCACATGCGCCGCCAGGGTCCGGCACCGTCCACGGCGGCCGATTCGTACAGGCTCTGGTCGACGTTGGCGAGCGCCGCCAGATAAATGATCATGCCCCAGCCGATGTCCTTCCAGATCACCTGTGCGGTGATCAGCATGGGGAAGGTGCTGGGGTCGGTCATCACGTCGAGGGCCGAAAGGCCATGTCCACGAAGGAAGTTGCTGATCAGGCCGGCGCCGCCGACCACTTGCTGGAAGAGGGCGACGACCAGCACCCAGGAGATGAAGTGCGGAAGGTAGACAACACTCTGCACGAACCTCTTGACGCGACTGCTGACCAGGCTGTTGATGAGCAGGGCAAGGGCCAGCGGGGCCGGAAAGAAGAAGATCAGTTGCAGCGCGGCGAAGGCGAGGGTGTTGCGTACGGACTCCCAGAACGCCGGATCCGCGAACATCTCCTGGAAGTTGGCCAGGCCCACCAGGGGGCTGTCCTTGAAGCCGATGAACGGCTGGTAGTCCTGGAAGGCGACGATGTTGCCCAGCATCGGCACGTAGAAGAAGACGGCGAAGAAGAGCAGGCCCGGGGCCATCAGGGCGAGCATCACCCAGTTGTTGCGCAGCCGGACCCGCAGGGGTACGCGCCGCAGCGGGGGCCGACCGCTCGCGGCTCTGGGCTCGGGTGGGGACGCGGCCCGTGGGCTGCGCGCTGTTGCAGCGGATGTCACACGTACTCCCTGGCCTGGCGGCTCGACGAATTTAGAAACCAACTTTCCGAAAAGAGTGGCCACATCATCGAAGCGTCGCACCAGTAGGTCAACAGCCAATTAGTCCCCGGCAGTTGGACTTTTCTGCACGGCGTGATCGATGTGTTCCAATGCCAGCCGGGCTGCCCCGATTGCAGTTGATTCCTCGCCCAGTGCGGAGTTCCGCACGGATGGCGCATTCGGGCAGCGGCCCGCCAGCTCCGCGGCGAACGGCTCGCTGAGCAGCGCGCCGGCCCGGGAGATGCCGCCGCCCAGCACCACCAGTTCCGGATCGAGCGCGGCAACGTGGGGCGCCAGGCATTCGGCGAGCGACTCGGCGAAGGCGCACAGGGCGTACCGTGCGCCACCGTCCCCGGCGGCCGCGGCCTCGACCACGGTGCGGGCGGCGCTGTTCCGGGTGGGCAGTTCGGCGCCCTGGTGTCCGGCGGCCCAGTCCAGCAGCCGTCGGTAGGCCGCCGACCAGCCGTCCGGGGGCAGCAGTTCGCCGGCTGCACCGCCGTGGCCCCGGTGCAGTCTGCCGTGCAGCCACAGGCCGATGCCGGGGCGGTTGCCGACGTACAGGTAGATGGCGTCCCGTACGCCGACGGCCACTCCCCCGGCGCATTCGGCGAGCGTCGCAAGCTGGATGTCGTTGCCGACCAACACCGGCCCCGGCGCGCAGTCGGCGAGCTCGTGGCCCAGGTCGAGTCCGGTCCAGCCGGGCAGCGCGGTGCTCCGCACCACCCGGCCCGCCAGGTCCACCATGCCGCTGGTGCCGATCCCGGTGGCGAGGGGGCGGACCCCGGCGGCCTCCGGCTTGGCCAGGCAGGCCTCGATCGCCCCGCGGACGGCCTCGAGTCGTCGCCGTGCGGTCATGGCGGGGGTGACGACGACGCGCTGTGCGGCGACCGTGCGGCCGAGCAGGTCCACGGCGTGGACCAGCACCTTGTGCGCTCCGATGTCCACACCGACGACATGTCCCGCCTCGGCCCGGAAGCGGAACCGGCGGGCCGGACGGCCGACAGCGCCGCTGCTGGCCTCCAGCTCCACCAGCATGCCCTCGCGCAGCAGCTGTGCCGTGAGGTCCTGGGCGGTCGGCCGGGACACCCCGATCAGCCCGGCGAGCTCCGGCACGGTCACCTCGTTGCGTTCCCGCATCACCCGTAGCGCGGCGGCCGTGTTCAGTCGGCGCAGCAGCGAGGCGTCCCCACCCCGGTCCATGGCCTCTCCCTTGACAGCGTGATCGAAGTCTCTCCATGGTGGCCCATGGCGATTGAGCAACTTACCTAATAAATAGCGCCCTTGAGGGAGTGCGGACATGGGTGAGCAGGGCCATCCCGAGCTGGAGTGCGGGCTCGGATCATGGGACAGCGACATGTACGGCAACCACCGGATCCTGGTACGCGCGCCCTCGGGCGGCCCGGTGTTCGGGGCCCAACTGCCATGGCGTCGCCGGGATCCGGACCCCGCGGCGGTGGACGTCATCGTGCTCGCGCCGTCCGGCCGGCGGGTGCGGAACACGGTGCCGATCGAGGTGACGGCCGGGCACGGCCGGATCGCCTTCGAGCCGGTGGAGGGCGAGGGCGACTACGCCGTGCACTACCTGCCGTACGCGCATACCGGCCGGCCGTACTATCCGCAGGCCGCTTACCGACAGCCGACACCGACCGCCGACCCCGGCTGGGTGCATCGGTGCGGGCTGAACCGACCGGAGCGGGTCTGGGCGACGCTGCCTCGCGCGGAGGCGTTCCGGTACGAGGCCGTGAGCACCGTCGACTCCTTCGCGCCGATGGGGTTCGCGGCCACCGCCGACGAGTGCGACGCGCTGACCGCGGCCCACCCGGACGAGCCGTTCCTGCTGTTCGGCGAGGCACGCGACCGTCCGTTGGGCCGGTACGACGGGCTGCCCGCCCGCTGGGTGGGCGCCGTGCCGTTCGCGCCGTTCTCGGGTTCGGCGGCGCGGGGCGAGTTCTATGCGCTGCAGACCGGGGTGTACGCGGTGCGGGCGCTGGCGGAGGTCCGTACCGAGGTCCGCGGGCTCCCCTTCCCGGTCCGGTCGCTGACCACCGGCGGCATCGACGCACGCGGACTGCCGTTCGAGAATCGGATCGGCATCGGCGCGGGGCGCGTACAGGTGCTCTGGTTCGGCCTGGACGTCCCGGAGGACACGGAGCCCGGTACGTACGAGGGCGAGGTCGCCGTACGCGCCGACGGCACCGGCGAGCGGGTACTGCCGCTGCGGATCACCGTGGGGCCGCGGACCGTCACCGACCACGGCGCAGGGGATCCGGCACGGCTGTCCCGGCTGCGCTGGCTGGACTCGACGATCGGCCAGGACGACGAGGTCGTCCCGCCGTTCACCCCGGTGAAGGTGGCCGGAAGCCGGCTGGAGATCCTCGGCCGGGCGGTCGAGATCGGCCCCGACGGGCTGCCGCAGCGGCTCACCACCTCGTTCACCTCGGCGGTGACCGGCACGGACGGGCCGGAGCGCGATCTGCTGGCCGGGCCGGTGACACTCACGGTCGGCCGCCCGCTCGACCGGGTTCCGCTGACGCTGGACCGGACCGGACCGGCTCGGGTGTGCTGGTCGACCGAAGCCACCGCTCCCGGACTCCGCCTCGCCACCGAGGGTGAGTTGGAGGCCGATGGTTTCCTTGTCGTACGGACCACCGTCGAGGCCGTCGACGATCTCACCCTCGACGTACGGCTCGATGTGCCGGTCGTTGCCGAGATCGCCCGGTACGCGATGGGGCTCGGACTGCCGGGGCAGGTCTGCCCGGAGACGTACGACTGGAAGTGGGACACCCCCACGCGCAATCAGGACTCCCTCTGGCTCGGTTCCCCCTCGGCCGGCATCCAGGTGTCGCTGCGCGACGAGCACTATGCGCGGCCGCTGAACACCAACTACTACCGCGAGAAGCCTCTCGTCGCGCCGCATTCCTGGGCGGGGGACGGTCACGGCGGCATCCGGCTGCGTACCGCGGACGGGGTGCGGACCGTGACCGCGTACAGCGGCCCGCTGAGGATCGCCGCCGGGGAGCGCCGCTGCTTCGAACTGCGTCTCCTGCTCACGCCGTTCAAGCCGATCCAGGTACGACGCCAACTCACCGAGCGCTACTTCCACGCATACGCCTCCCCGGCCGAGGTCGCCGCGTACGGCGCGAACGTCGTCAACCTCCACCACGCCACCCCGCCCAACCCGTACCTGAACGATCCGCTGCTCGGCGCCGATGTGCTCCAGGAGTACACCGCCGAGGCGCACCGGCTCGGCATCCGCGTCAAGGTGTACGACACGGTGCGCGAACTTACCCGGTACAACCCGGAGTTGCCCGTCCTGGCATCCCTCGGAAGCGAGGTGCTGGCGCCGGGGCCCGGCGGTGGACACGCCTGGCTGCACGAGCATCTGGGCACGGACTACGTCCCCGGCTGGGTGGCACCCGACGTGGCCGATGTGGCCGTCGTGACCTCGGGCGACTCGCGGTGGCACAACTCCTATGTGTGCGGCATCGACCGGCTGCGCCGCCGGATCGGGGTCGACGGCCTCTATCTCGACGATGTGGCGTACGACCGGACCACCATGAAGCGCGTACGCAAGACCCTGGCCCGCTCCGGCGACACGGCGCCCCTTATCGATCTGCACTCCTGCAACCAGTACCGGGAGCCGGACGGCTTCGCGTCCAGCGCCAATCTGTACGCGGAACTGATGCCGTACACCGACCGGCTCTGGCTGGGCGAGCTGTTCGACTACGAGGGGACCGATCCCGCTTACTGGCTGGTGGAGTTGTCAGGCATCCCGTTCGGGCTGATGGGCGAGATGCTGGAGGGCGGCGGCAACCCGTGGCGGGGCCTGGTCTTCGGGATGACGGCGCGCGCCCCGATGACCGATGTGCGTCCGATGTGGCGGGCCTTCGACGAACTACGTCTGCCCGACGCAGAGTTCACCGGCTGGTGGGCGGACGAACCCCCCGTGGCCACGGGCCGGGATGATGTCCTCGCCTCCACCTGGGAGGGACCCGGTGGGACGGTGACCGCGGTCGCGTCATGGGCGGCGGAACCGGTGGGGTGTGTCCTGACGGACGCCGACGGCCCGGTGGCGGCGTATGCGCCCGCGATCGAGGGATTCCAGCCGGAACGCTCCTTCGCGGCGGGTGAGCGGGTGCCGGTGGCGCCGGGACGCGGCTGGTTGCTGTCCGTACGGCCGGCTCCGGTGCCCCGCTGACCGGCTCGTCCTCGGCCGCGGCGACCGAGGACGGGCCGGGGGTCTGCCGAAGAAGGCCCTGAGCCCGCTCGGCGTCCGCCCGACCGTTCACCGCACCATTCGCCGCTCTGTGCGACCGCTCGTCGCACGCCTCGGTGCATCTGCTGTTCGTCTCGGCGCGAATGCGTTCGTATACGGCGCAGGCAGCGGCGCGGCGGCAGGGGTCTCCGCGGGGAAGGGCGTGCACGATGACCACGACGACGACCGATGAGCAGGCCCTCGCGAAGTTGCAGCGCGAACACGGCCCCGCGCTCCTGCACTTCCTGCTCGGTCTGACCTTCGGCGACCGGCAGCGGGCCGAGGACCTCCTCCAGGAGACGCTGGTACGGGCCTGGCAGCACCCGGAGGCGTTCGACGGTCCGTACGACTCGATGCGGCCCTGGCTCTTCACCGTCGCCCGGCGCCTCGCGATCGACGCGCGCAGGTCCCGGCAGGCCCGGCCGACCGAGGTCGGCGACATCGCGCTGGAGAGCGCCCCGGACCGGGAGGACACCACGGAGTCCACCGTCGCCGCGCTCGATGTGCGCGAGGCGGTGCGCACGCTCAGCCCCGAGCACCGTGCGGTGCTGGTGCAGATATATTTCCGCGGGCTGAGCGTGGGCGAGACGGCGCAGGTGCTCGGCATACCGGCGGGCACGGTCAAGTCCCGCTCTTACTACGCGCTGCGCCTGCTCTCCCGTAATCTGCCCGGCTACTCCCAGAGCAGGTCCTCCTCGCTGACCAGGCCGAGCAGGGTCGCGGCCTCCGCGACCTCCACATAGTCGGCGGCGCAGCCGTCGCACTCCCGCAGATGGTGGCAGACGCGGCGGGTCTCCCCGGGCGTGAGTGCGTCGAGAACATAGGCGCCGAGCAGCTGCCGCACATGCGGGCCCTCCCCGGGATCGGCGGTCATCGCAACCTCATGTCTGTTCTGTGACGGATCCGGTCCGACGGATCCTGTCCTTCTGGCCACGCGGGGCGCGCTCCCCCGGTTCAATGCTGCGTGTAGCCCGGTGCCGAGAAGAGAAAGAGGCGAGACGGGATGCGTCCGGAACGTACGGATGGAACCAGTGGGGGCGGGCTGCTGGTCCCGATGGCCTGGATGTACGCCGAGTACATCGCCGATGAACTGCTGCGGACCGGCGATCTGATGGAGCCGTCGACGCTGGAGTACCGCGCGGGGCGCGATGCGCTCGCCCTGACCATCTTTCTCTCCGACGGAGGCGTGGCCGATGCCCTGCCCGCGACCCGGATGGACGAGCTGCGGCTGCTGACCGCGTACGGGACGGCCTGGCGCATGTGGGTCTGCGAGCGGCTCGACGCACTGGCGGCGGCTCCGGCGCCGGATGGTGAGCGGGACGGACCGGACCCCGATCTGGCGCTGGCCCGTGTCGCGTGGCGGTGGCTGGAGGAGACCGAGCTGCTCGCGGCCGACCTCGATGCGATCGGTCCGGCGCCGTGGGAGCCGGTCGATCTCGAGGAGGATCTGGAGTGGCCGCAGGACACGGCCCAGGTGTGGACGCCGGCCTGGCAGCTGGGGCTGCCGCTGGGGCATCTGGCGATCCACCTGTACTGACCGCTGCCCGCCCGGCGGGTGCCGCCCGTGGCGGCGGTCATGAACCGTGCACCCCGGCACGGTACTTCGGCAACCGCACCGTGATCTTCATCCCTGCGCCGATCCCCGTCTCGATGACGAGCCCGTAGTCGTCGCCGTACACCTGGCGCAGCCGCTCGTCGACGTTGAGCAGGCCGATGCCGGTGGAGGTACCGCCCTCGCCGCGCAGGATCTGCCGGAGTCGTTCGGGATCCATGCCGGTGCCGTCGTCCTCGATGACGACTACCGCCTCGGAGCCCGCGTCCAGGGCGCTGATGGTGATGCGGATCGGGCTCTCCCCTGCTCGCGCGGAGTCGAGATCTCGGGGAAGGGTGACGGCGCCTTCGAGGCCGTGCTTGACCGCGTTCTCGACGAGCGGCTGGAGACAGAGGAACGGCAGGGCGACGGGCAGCACTTCGGGGGCGACCTGGAGTCTGACCGAGAGCCGCTTGCCGAAGCGGGCCCGCACGAGCGCCAGATACTGATCGATGGAGTGCAACTCGTCGGCGAGGGTGGTGAAGTCGCCGTGGCTGCGGAACGAGTAGCGCGTGAAGTCGGCGAACTCCAGCAGCAGCTCGCGGGCCTGCTCGGGGTCGGTGCGGACGAACGACGCGATGGAAGCGAGCGAGTTGAAGATGAAGTGCGGGGATATCTGGGCGCGCAGGGCCCTGATCTCGGCCTCGATGAGCTGGGTCCGGGACCGGTCGAGTTCGGCGAGTTCCAGCTGTACGCAGACCCAGCGGGCGACCTCTCCGGCCGCCCTCGCCAGCACCGCGGACTCGCGCGGGGCGTAGGCGATCAGGGTGCCGAGGACCCGGTGGTCGACGGTCAGCGGTACGGCGACGGCCCAGCGCAGCGTGCAGTCGAGGTCGTCGCAGTCGCTGTGGAAGGCGGTGTCCCTGCCGCTGGCGAGGAGGCCCCGCACCTGGTCCATGACGTGCTTGCCGTGGTGGTCGCCCTCGCCGTCCCAGACGAGCACCCGGTCGCGGTCGGTGAGACAGAGTGCGTCGGTGCCGAGCAGGGAGCGCAGTCTGCGGGCGGACTTGCGGGCGCTCTCCTCGGTGAGTCCGGCGCGCAGCGGGGGCGCGGCGAGCGAGGCGGTGTGCAGGGTCTCGAAGGTGGCGTGCTCGACGGGGGTGCCGACGTCGCTGGTGCGTACGGGGCGGGCGGTACGGCGGCCGAGCAGAAAGCCGCCGCCGAACAGCAGGAGTACGAGCAGGACGAGTACGGCGTATCCGGCCCCGGTCATGGCTGTCCCCCGGTCGTCGCGGCCCCCGGCGCACCGCGTCCCTCAGTCATCGCGGCCCCGTTCATCGGTGTCTGCCGGGCATCAGCGCTTCCGGGAGGTGGAAACGCGTCATCGCGGCGTTCGTCCCGGGCGGTATGCGGCCGGGCGTGGCCAGCGACACCAGAACCATCGCGAGGAAGCCGACCGGCACCGACCAGACGGCGGGCCAGGCGAGCAGCGTGTGCGGCCATCCTGGCGGACGCACCGCACCACTGACGGTGATGGCGACGGACAGGAACGCCGAGCCGCCACCGAGCAGCAGTCCGGCGATCGCGCCGGGCGGGGTGAGCCGCCGCCACCAGATGCCGAGGACCAGCAGTGGGCAGAACGACGACGCCGATACGGCGAACGCCATCCCCACCGAGTCCGCCACCGGCACCCGGCTGACCATCAGCGAGCCGGCCAGCGGGACACACATGGCGAGCACGGTGGCCAGCCGGAAGTGCCGCACCCCGCGCGACGGCAGGACGTCCTGGGTGATGACTCCGGCGACGGCCATGGTGAGTCCGGAGGCGGTCGACAGGAACGCGGCGAACGCGCCGCCCGCGATGAGCGCGCCGAGCAGATCCCCGCCGAGGCCGCCGATGACCCGCTCGGGCAGCAGCAGCACAGCCGCGTCCGCGTCCCCGCCGTGGATCAGCTCGGGGGCGTACACCCTGCCGAGCGCTCCGTAGACGGGCGGCAGCAGATAGAACACGCCGATGAGGGCGAGTACGACGACGGTGGTGCGGCGGGCGTCGCGGCCGTTGGGGCTGGTGTAGAAGCGGACGACGACGTGCGGCAGCCCCATGGTGCCCAGGAACGTCGCGATGATCAGCCCGTACGTGGCGTACAGCGGATGGTCGGCGCGGAAGACGGACACCTGCTCGTCGAAGGTGCCCCGGGGATGCCCGCTGCCGTGCCAGGCCAGCACCAGGAAGATCGCGGGGACCAGGAGCGCGGTCAGCTTCAGCCAGTACTGGAAGACCTGCACGAAGGTGATGGACCGCATGCCGCCCGCGGCGACGGCTGTCACGACGACCGACGCGACGAGCACATCGCCGAGCCAGCCGGGCGCCCCGGTCAGGATTTTCAAGGTGAGCCCGGCGCCCTGGAGCTGCGGTACGAGATAGAGCCAGCCCGCCCCGACGACGAGGACGCTCACCAGCCTTCGCACCTGTCGCGATTCGAGCCTTCCCTCGGCGAAGTCGGGCAGGGTGTACGCCCCGGAGCGGCGCAGCGGCGCGGCGACGAACACCAGCAGCAGCAGATAGCCAGCGGTGTAGCCGACCGGGTACCAGAGCATGTCGGGGCCGTGCACGAGCACCAGGCCCGCGATGCCGAGGAAGGAGGCGGCGGAGAGGTATTCGCCGCTGATCGCTGCGGCGTTGAGCCGGGGTCGGACGGTGCGGGAGGCGACGTAGAAGTCCGAGGTGGTGCGGGAGATGCGCAGCCCGAAACCGCCGACGAGGAGGGTGGTGAGAACGACGGCGGCCACGGCCACCACCGCGTACGTCCGGCTCACTGCGCGGGGCGGCCTTCCACGAGCCGCGCGAAGTCGCGCTCGTTGCGCTCGGCCCGCCGCACGTACCACCAGGCGATCAGGGTCAGCGGCGGATAGGCGGCGAAGCCGAGGACCGCCCATACGACGGCGGCGCTGTGCAGGGCCTCGAAGACCAGCGGGAGCGTTCCGACGACCACGGCGAGGACGCTGAAGGCGGTGAGTCCGGCGCGCAGCTGACTGCGCATCAGCGAACGGACGTAGGCGCCACCGAGAGCGGTCTGCTCGTCGATCTCCGACTGGGTGCGGTAGCGCGGCAGCGGGCGCACCCGCCGGGGCTCCCCCGTCACCACTTCACGCCGGGGCGTCGACTCTGCGGACATGGGCCCGGAGTGTACGCAGCCGGGGGCGCTCTGGGAAGGGTTCGAACCCGGGTAGGCCCTGGTCAGCGGCCGGTCCGCCGCATCAGCAGGTCGCGCAGCGCGCGGGTGTGGCGTCGGCTCACGGCAAGCTCCGCGGTGCCGATGCGGACGCTCATGGTGCCCGCCTCGAGCCGCAGTTCGTCGATGCGGGCGAGGGAGACGAGATGGCGGCGGTGGATGCGTACGAAGCCGCGCGAGCGCCAGCGCTCCTCAAGGGTGGTGAGGGGAATACGGACGAGGTGGCTGCCGGTGGCGGTGTACAGCCGCGCGTAGTCGCCCTGGGCTTCGGCGTACGTGATGTCGTCGACCGGGATGAACCGGATGACTCCGCCGAGTTCGACGGGTATCTGGTCGGCTGCGGTGTCGTGGACGGACGCGGAGTGGACAGGCGTGGAGTGCACGGGTGCGGAGCGGTCGCCGAGCTGTTCCGCGACGCGGCGCACGGCTTCGGAGAGCCGTTCGCGGCGCACGGGCTTGAGGACGTAGTCGACGGCTTTGAGGTCGAAGGCGTTAACGGCAAAGCCTTCGTGGGCGGTGACGAAGACGATGAGCGGGGGCGCGGCGAACCCGGCCAGCAACTGGGCGACATCGAGCCCGGTGAGGCCCGCCATGTGGATGTCGAGGAAGACGACATCGATGGCGGACGGGTCGTCAGGTCCCGCGTCGACGGCGCTGCCGATCCGGCGCAGCGCCTCGGTGGCCCCGGTGGCGCCCTCGGCGCTGCGGATGCGCGGATCGGCGCGAAGGAGGTAGAGCAGCTCCTCCAGGGCGGGTGCTTCGTCGTCGACGGCCAGTACGCGCAGCATGAGGCCGGAGTGTAGAGCGTGTCCGGTGGAGTTGGCTTGAGTGATTCGCGGGCCGGGTCCGTACCAGACGGCATGCGCACCCCGGAACCTCATCGCAATGTCGGCGCCTATGCACTGGGCGTGCTCGGCGCTGCCGATGCCTTCCGCTTCGAGGAGCATCTGGCCCAGTGTCCCCTGTGCGAGATCCGGGCGGCGGAGTTCGGCGCGGTGACCGAGGTGCTCGCGGAGCATGCGCGGCGGACGCCGCCGGGGGTGGATCCGGTGGTGCGGGCGGGCCCGGAGTTGATGCGGCGTGCGGTGGGTGCGGTGGTGGCCGCGCGGCGCAGGAGCCGCAGGCGGCGGCTGGCGCTGGTGGCGGCGGCGGTGGTCCTCGCGGTGGGCGGGCCGCTCGTGGTGGTCGGTGAATCGGCCGGGCCGCCGGGGCAGGCCCAGGTGCAGCGGTGGGCGGCGGCCGACCGGTCCACGGGGCTGGCTGCCGTGGTGACGACCGGGGCGAAGGAGTGGGGCACGGATGTCGGTCTGGAGGTGTCGCGCGTGCCGTTGGCGGGGGTGTGCGCACTGGTCGCGGTGGGGCGGGACGGCAGCGAGGAGACCGTCACCACCTGGTCGGTGGCCGGCCCGGACGGGAGGCCGCTGTCGATGCAGGGCGGGGCTGCGTTGCACCCGGCCGCCATCGACCGTTTCGAGATCCGTGCGGCGGACGGACGGCGGTTGCTGCAACTGACCCGCTGAGGGCCGGCGGTGAGCGCGGCGGTGCGCTATTTGAGCAGCTTCGAGAGCCGGCGGTCGGCGAGCGGTTTGCCGCCCGTCTGGCAGGTCGGGCAGTACTGCAGTGACGAGTCGCTGAACGAGACCTCTCGGATGGTGTCCCCGCATACCGGGCAGGGTTCGCCGGTGCGGCCGTGGACGCGGAGCCCGCTCTTCTTCTCCGCCTTCAGCTTTCCGGCCGCCACGCCGCTGGAGCGTGCCACAGCGTCGTGGAGCGTGGTGCGCAGCGCGGCGTGCAGCCGGGTGGTCTCGTCGTCGGTGAGGCTCGCGGTCAGTTTGAACGGTGACATCTTCGCGGCGTGCAGGATCTCGTCGCTGTAGGCGTTGCCGATGCCCGCGATCAGCGATTGGTCGCGCAGAGCGCCCTTGATCCGACGGCGTTCCCCGGCAAGCAGCGCGGCGAACGCGTCACGGTCGAAGGCGTCGTCGAGCGGATCGGGCCCCAGGCGGACGATGCCGGGCACCTCGGCCGGGTCGCGCACCAGATACACGGCGAGGCGTTTGGTGGTGCCCGCCTCGGTGAGGTCGAAGCCGTCGCCACCGGCGAGTACGGTGCGCAGCGCCAGGGGTCCCTTGCCGGGGCGCGGCGGGGTGGCGGGGAAGCTGTCCTTCCAGTGCAGCCAGCCGGCCCGGGCGAGATGGGTGACCAGGTGCAGCGGGCCGACGCCGATGTCCAGGAACTTGCCGTGCCGCGCGACGTCGGTGACGGTGAGGCCTTCCAGGGCGGTGAGCGGTGGGTCGTAGGTCTTGAGCACGCTGACGGCGAGCGGCAGGACGCGGACGATCTCCTTGCCGACCAGGTTTTCGTCGAGGAAGACCCGCAGGGCCTCGACCTCCGGTAGTTCGGGCATGGTTCCCAGGGTGCCGCACCCGACGGGCCCGTGCCTATCGAAGCCCGTACACCCGCTCGGCGGTGGTCGCGAAGACCGCCGCCCGCTCGTCCTCGGCAAGGTCTTCGGTGAGGGTGCGGGCCGCGTCGACGACTTCCGCGTAACTCGCCGCGAGCCGGCAGACCGGCCAGTCGGAGCCGAACATCAGCCGGTCGGGTCCGAACGCGTCGAGAACGGTGTCGGCGTACGGGCGGAGGTCGTCGACCGTCCAGGAGCGCAGGTCGGCCTCGGTGACCAGGCCGGAGAGTTTGCAGACGGTGTTGGGGTGGTCGGCCAGGGCCTTGAGGTCGGCCGCCCAGGGGTGCAGGCTCCGGGTGGCGATGGGCGGCTTGCCGGCATGGTCGAGTACGAAGGTGAGTTCGGGCAGCAGGGCGGCGGCCGAGACGGTGGCGGGCAGCTGATGGGACTGGACCACCAGGTCGTAGACGAGTCCGGCGGCGGCCACGGCGGACAGCCCGCGGCGGACGTCGGGGCGCAGCAGCCACTCGGGGTCGGGTTCGCCCTGGACCTGGTGGCGGATGGCGACGAGCCGGTCGCCGCCGGGGAGTTCGCGCAGCGCGGCAAGCGTGTCGGCGATGTCGGGCGCGGTGAGGTCGGTCCAGCCGACGACGCCCGCGACAAGGTCGTTGCCGTCGGCGAGGGCGAGGAACTCGGGGGTCTCCTCGGGGACGGTGACGGTCTGGACGAGGACGGTGGCGTACACCCCGGCGGCGCGGGCCTCGGGCTCCAGGTCGGCGAGGGTGAACGTGCGGGCGAGCGGGGCCAGTTCGTCCCCGGTGATCCACTCCTGGTCGCGTACCGCCAGGTCCCATACGTGGTGGTGGGCGTCGACGATCCGTTCCCGGCCGGTCATGTCACAGTTCCCAGGCGACGGGAAGACCGGCTGCGGCGCCGTCCGACGAGTAGTCGTGCGCGACATCGAGGAGCTCGTCCATCCGGGCCTGCCAGGCGACGTTGACGGGCAGCTGCTCGAGCTCCGCGAGGAGCCGGGCGTAGTCCGCGCACTCGATGACGTGGAAGAGGTCGGTGCCGCTGCGCCAGATCGTCCACGAGGTGGCGCCCGCCGCCCGGATCGCGGTGGTGAGTTCCGCGGGGACTTCGCGGTGCGCTGCCTCGTACTCCTCGATGCGGTCGGCACGGACCTTGGTGTGCAGGGCGATCCTCATGATCAGCGTCCGTCCTTGTCGAGCGGGGCCTCGGTGAGCAGGCCCTCGGCGCGCAGGTCGTCCCAGACGGCGTCCGGGATCTCGCGGGAGAGCAGGTCGGCGGCGTCGTGCATCTCGTCCGGCGAGCGGGTGCCGACGAGCACCGAGGCGACGGCCGGGTGAGCGAGCGGGTAGTGCAGCGCGGCGGCGCGCAGCGGTACGCCGTGCGCCTCGGTGACGGCTTTGATGCGCAGGGCCCGGTCGAGCAGGGTGATCGGGGCGGCAGCGTAGTCGTAGGTCGCACCGGGGCGCGGGTCGGCGAGCAGCCCGGAGTTGAAGACCCCGCCGATGACGACGGAGCGGCCGCGGGCGGCTGCTTCGGGCAGCAGCTCGGCCAGCGCGGACTGGTCGAGGAGGGTGTAGCGACCGGCGCAGAGCACAGCGTCGACGTCGGTGTCGCGCAGGAAGCGGGTGAGCATTGCGGTCTGGTTCATGCCCGCGCCGATGGCGCCGACAACACCTTCCGCGCGCAGTTTCTCCAGGGCCGGATAGGCCGTGCCGAAGGCTGCCTCGGCGTGGTCGTCCGGGTCGTGCAGATAGGCGATGTCGATCCGCTCGAGGCCGAGCCGTTCGAGGCTGTCCTCGATGCTGCGACGTACACCGTCGGCGCTGAAGTCCCATCGGCGTCGGTGGGTGGCCCTTACGGCGAATCCTTCGGAGAGACCGTCGTCCGGGGCCGGCGCGCCGGCCGGCAGGGGGTCGAGCACCCGTCCGACCTTGGTGGACACCACATACGCGTCGCGGGGCCGTTGGCGCAGAGCCTCGCCGAGCCTGCGTTCGGAGAGGCCGAGCCCGTAGTGCGGTGCCGTGTCGAAGTAGCGGACGCCCTCGTCCCAGGCGGCGTCCACGGCGGCGGCGGCCTGCGCGGGATCGACCTCGTGGAAGAGATTGCCGATGCCGGCCGCCCCGAAGGACAGCTCGGTCACCTCGACCGCACTGCTTCCCACCCTGTTTCGCCGCATGCCGTTGCCGCCCTCCCCGGTGATCGCTGTTTCTGCACAACGAATATTCATCGGATCACTTGGGCACGTCAACTCCCCGAACGTCACCATCTGCCACTGGTGCGAGGAAATTTGTCCGACCTATAGACGGACGCCTTCCGACAGTCGGGCGCCCTGGTCCGCCGGCATCAGGGCGAGCAGCTCGCGCAGCTCGTCCTCGGCGCAGCGGGCCAGCCGCTCCAGGTCCGGGACCGCCTTGCCGTCGGCAACCAGACCGATGTGCACCCGGCCGCTGTACGTGGACAGGGCGACGGCCAGGGACTGGCCGCGGGCCAGCGGCGCCATCGGATAGATGGCCTGCAGCGGGCAACCGCCGAGCGAGAGCGCCGAGCGCGGCAGCGGCACACTGGTGACCAGCACATCGAAGAGCATCCGGGCCGCGCCGCCCGCCAGCGGGGCACCGAAGCGATGCGCCAGCGAAGGCAGTTGATCGGCGAGTACGGCGACCGCACCCGCGCCCCGCAGCGGTCCGGCGGCCTTGTTGCGGTCCATGGCCTTACGGACGGCGCGCAGCCGGTTCCACGGGTCGGCCTCGGAGACGGGGAGGCCCAGCAGATAGGCGGAGAGCCGGTTCCCGGTGGCGGCGGTGGCACCGGGCCTGCGCCGGGAGACGGGGACGAGGGCGCGCGGGTCGGCGTCGGGCAGCTGGTCGCCGCGCTCCAGCATCCAGCGGCGGAGCGCCCCGGCGACGACCCCGAGCAGGACGTCATTGGTGGTGCCGCCCACGATCCGGCGGATCCGGCGGACGGCCTCGGCGTCCAGGTCGGTGGTGGCCAGGCGCCGGGTGCCGCTGGAAGTCGCGGTGAGTGCGGGGGCGCCGCGCAGATCGAGGCGGCTGGCCCGCACGACGGAAGCGCCGACACCGAACGCCCGGCCGAGATCCTCGATCCGGCCCAGCGCGAAGCCGGCCACCTGGCGTGGCCCGGGCATCCAGGAGCGGGGCGGGACCGGGCGTGCCAGTCGAGTGCTCGAACCACCGCGGGAGCGGGCCCCGACGGAGGCGATCTCGTCGAAGATCCCGGCGCCGATGGCGACCGCGCGCATTCCGTCGGCGAGCGCGTGATGCAGTTTCACGAGCACGGCGAAGGGGCCGTCGTCGGCGCCGCCGATGACGTACATCTGCCAGGGCGGCAGCCCGCGTTCGAGGGGCTGCTCCATCAGCTCACCGGCGAGCCGGGTGGCCCCTGCCATGAACCCGCCGCCCGCCGGGTCCACCTCGCTCCGGGGCAGCCGCACCCGCTTGACGTGCCGGTACACGTCGAACTCCTTGTCGACGGACCAGGCGGCGCCGCCGACCGGCAGCAGGACGTCCCGTACGCGCATCCGCAGCCGGGGGATCGCGGCCGCGCGGGTGCCGAGCAGCTGAAGGACCGCCTCCGCGTCGACACCTGGCGCGGAGACAGGGGGCGGCGAGAAGACGGCGAGCGCGCCGAGGTGCATCGGATGCGCATCGGTTTCGAGGTGCCAGAAGGCCAGATCGAGAGGTGCCAGTAGCTCAGTGCCCAACGGATCCTCATGTCATCGAAGACAAAGATTGCCGGAGTCAACGACTGCCGCAGTCGCAGTCAATCCCCCTCGATCGGTTACGGTCAAGTACAGACATGTTACGTTCTGTTACTGTCCGGTAGTGTCCCCCGCTCCCTCCACCGGCCCAGCCCCTCCGCCCGACCCGTCATTCGCGCTCCGGAATGATGAATTCGCACCAGACGCACTTGCCTGTGCCGCGGGACTCCACACCCCAGGCGTCAGCCAGCCGGTCCACCAGCATCAGGCCCCGTCCGGACACCCCGGTCTCGCCCGCGTCCCGGCGTCGCGGCAGGGCGCTCGACCGGTCCTCGACATCGACCCGCAGCCGCCGCGCGGACCCGGTGAGCACCCGAGCGGTGACGATCGCCCCGCCGTCGGTGTGCATCAGCGCATTGGTGATCAGCTCGTCGGCGGCCAGCTCGACCTCGTCCGCCCGTTCCTTCGCGCCCCAGGCCCGTACCGCGGCCCGGATCATGTGCCGGGACGAGCTCAGCGCCTCCGGGTCGTTCTGGGCCACGTTCTGCTGGAGCCGACCGCCCGGCTGGGGCGCGTGCGCGGCCTTGCGGCGCAGCAGCAGCAGCGCCACATCGTCCTCACCGCCGCACTCCTCGACCTCCTCGCAGAGCTGGTCGGCCAGTTGCTGGAGGTCCTGCGGACCGTTGCGGATCATGGCGGCCAGCAGCTGCATCCCCTCGTCGAGATCGGCGCCGGGCACCTCCACCAGGCCGTCGGTGTACAGCACCATCGTCTGACCCGGGTCCAGCTCCATGGTGCTGACCGGGTACTCGAGCCCTCCGAACTCGGCCGAAAGCCCCAGCGGCAGCCCGCCCTCGACGGGCATCCTGCGACAACTCCCGTCGGCGTCCCGGACCAGCGGATCGATATGACCGGCCCGGACCAGCTGTATGACTCCGGTGGTCAGGTCGAGCTCGGCGTACGTGCAGGTCGCGAAGCGGTCGGTGTCGAGTTCGTGGAGGAACGCGGAGGCCCGCGCCATGACCGTGGCCGGGCTGTGCCCCTCCGCCGCGTACGCGCGGAGCACGATGCGCAGCTGTCCCATGACGGCCGCCGCGTGCGTGTCGTGGCCCTGTACGTCCCCGATGACGGCGCCGACGCGGCCGCCGGGAAGCGGAATGACGTCGTACCAGTCGCCGCCGATGTCCTGCCCCTGCCGGGCCGAGCGGTACCGGACGGCGATCTGCGCGCCCGGTACCTCGGGGATCCGGCGGGGCAGCATGGCCTGCTGGAGCCCCTCGGCGAGGTCGTGCTCCTGCTCGTACAGCATGGCCCGCTGGAGGCTCTGGGCGATGGAGCTGCCGAGTGCGACCAGGAGATTGCGTTCGTCGCCCTCGAAGCCGTCCTTGTCGCTGTAGAGGAGTCCGAGTGCACCGATGGGCCGGGCCTGGGCGATCAGCGGCAGATAGGCGGCGGAGGTGATGCCGAGACCGCTGATGCGCGGCCACAGGATCGGGTACGAGGTGGCGAAGTCCTCGGCGGACACGATGAAACGAGGCCTGAGCGTACGGATCACTTCGCTCATCGGGTACGGCTCGTCCGTACGGGTGAAACGGGTACCCGGCACGAAGGACCCCGCGGGACCGTCCGCGACGAGATGGATGCGCCCGGCTTCGAGGAGCCCCACGACGAGGCTGGTCGCACCGAGGTGGGCCAGGCCCTGCGAGTTCTTCAGGACCTCGATGACGTCCTGGACGGTACGGGCATGGGCCAGGGCGGCCGTCGTGGTCTCGACCAGGCTGGTGCGGCGGTGCCGCTCCTCGTCCAGCTCCCGGCGGGCGGTGGAGTCGGCCAGTTCCTCGGTGGCGTCCCGGACGATGCCGATGATGCGATGGGGGCGGCCGGCCTCGTCGCGACGGATGAAGCCCTGGGTGTGGGTCCAGCGCAGCGTGCCGTCGCGCCGGAGTATGCGGAAGTACGCCCCGTAGTTGACCTGCCCGCGCTTGAGGGCCTCGGACACCATGGCATCGAGTCGTGCGGCCTCGTCGGTCGGTACCCGAGGTCCGAGGCTCTCCGGCCGGCCGTCGTATTCGTCGGCGTGCAGGTCGAACACGTCGAGCGCGGGCCGGTCCATATGCATGAGGCCGCTGTCGAGGTCCCAGTCGAAGCTGCCCATACGGTTCAGGGCGAGGCTGAGATCCGGGTGGGCGGGCCAGTCGTCCGGGAGTGACAGGGCACCCGCAACCCGATCATCCATGCGGGTCACTCTGCCATCAATTGTCCGATTCCTCGAATGATCCCGATCGCCCGATGCCAGAGAGCCCCGGACACCGGGCACCCTGCGCCGCAACGCTGTTCCGCCGATTTCAGCGGCCCTGGAGCGCCTTCACGTTGTCCCCGAACGTCCACTGCTTCGAGCCGTCCCAGTTGAGCGACCAGTCCATCAGGCCCTTCAACCCGCCGCCGTAGGTGTTCCTGGCCTGTGAGACCAGGTTGGGCGCCATGTAGCCGCCCACGGCGCCGGGCTGCGCCGGCAGCCCCGGGACGTGTTTGTCGTACGGCACCTTGATCGTGGTGCCCTGGACGGTCAGGCCGTTGTTCAGACAGTCGGTCTGCGCGGTGGACCCCTGGACGGTTCCGGCGGAGTACGAGTCGCCGGAGCAGCCGTACATGCTGCCGTTGTAGTACTGCATGTTCAGCCTGGGCCTGGACCGACGACGGGCGAGGGCGCCGAGCGAACCACTCGGCGCGGGAGGCTCCACGGGCAAGGCGCGGCACGGCCCGTGCCCCGCCCGAGCGGTGGCGCGAAAGAGCGCATATCGTTCACTAGAGGTGGTGCGCCGGTGCGGCTGCAGTCCGCGTGCACAGCACCCCGGAATCCGTGGTGGACGGAGGACGGAATGTCAACGGCCAAGAATCTGCTGGACGCGCTCCCGCCCGAAGGGCGCGCGCGACTGCTCGAACAGGCGGCCCGCGAGGTGTCATTGCCCGTCGGCACCCGGATCTTCGAAGAGGGCCGAAAGGCCGACCGCTTCTGGATCATCCGATCCGGACAGGTCGAACTCGACCTTCATGTGCCCGGCGGTCGTGCCGCGGTGATCGAAACGCTGGGCCGGGACGAACTGCTGGGCTGGTCCTGGCTGTTCCCGCCACGCATTTGGCATCTCGGCGCCGTCGCGATCTACCCGGTGGACGCCGTGGAGTTCGATGCCGCGGCCGTCTGCGCACTGTGCGACGAAGACGCCGAGTTGGGCCGCGCGCTGTACAAGTACGTCGCCGAGACCGTGGCGGCACGGCTGCGCGGGACCCGGACCCGGCTGCTCGCCCTGTACGGTCCACAGTCCGGCAACCGGGCGGGTACAGCCCATGAAGCGGACATCGGCCAGGACCTCGCGGACATCTGACCCGCCGCGCACGGTTGCACGCCACCCGTCCTTCCTCCATCCCCTGTCGGAGCGGCACACATCCCCGGCGCCACTCCTTGAACACGTTCAAGAAAGGCTCTAGAGTCGACACCGGCAACTACTTGAACGCGTTCAAGACGGGGATGTGCCGTGTCCGTACTGGTCGACCTGATCGTGATGCTGGGCATGCTGGTCGTCGTACCGGCCGGGCTGCGGCTGACCGGGGCACCCGAGCTCGACCGGATCCGCCGGCTGTGGCCGCTCTTCGCCGTCCCCGGCGCCGTCGCCCTCTGGCTGCCGCGCGGCGGACCCGCCACGATCCTCGCCGGCTGCTACGCGCTCGGGGCCGTACTCCTCGCCCTGCATGCGCCGCCCCGTCTGCTCCGCAAGGTCCGGGCTTCCGCCGCTCACCGCACCGCCGAGATCGCACTGTTCACCGCCCTGGTCGCCCCGTCGGTCGCCGCCACCGCGCTGGTCGCCGAACGCTCCGGGCATGCCCTCTTCGGCTTCGGGCTCGGAATCCTCGCGCTGACCGTGCCGCACTTCCACTTCGCCGGGTTCGCCGCCGCACTGATCGCCGGACTCGTCTGCCGGGTCGCGGACGGCCCGGCCGGCCGGTTCGCCGCGTCGAGCGTGCCGCTGGGCACCCTGCTCGTGCTGATCGGCTACTTCATCGGCGACTGGGCCGAGCTGGCCGGGGCAGTCGTGCTGACAGCCGGGATGTGGACCGTCGCCCTGTTGACCTGGCGCACGATCCGCGGCAGCAGCCGGGACCGGACCACCCGCATGCTGTTCGCCGTCTCGTCCGCCGTGCTCGTGGCGACCATAGTGCTCGCGCTGAGCTGGGCGCTCGGCGAGGCGACCGGGCTGCCCCACCCCACGTTGACCTGGATGGCCGCGACCCACGGTCTCGGCAACGCACTGGGCTTCGCGCTCTGCTCGGTGCTCGCCTGGCGACGGCTCCAGGACCGTCCCGAACGGGCCCCACCCGAGCAGGCCCCACCCGACCGCCCTCGCACCGGGCGGCCCCCTGCCGACCCGGCCCTCAACACCTCGGTCCGCACCGACCCGCCCCTCACCGGCCTCAAGGACAGGACGTCATGAGCACCCTCACCTATCCCGAGGTCGGCGCCACCCGGCTCGGCCCGCTCCCCGACGGGTACCACCATCTCCACCACCGGGTCGCGGTGGGCCACGGCCGCGCCGACTTCGAGACTGCGGGCGCCGCCATCACCGACTGGCGCATGCATCGCACTTCCGGCGCCCGGGTTCGGGCTTCGGCGGCACGTGCCGAGGCCGGGGCCACCGTGCGGGTATCGATCGGTCTCGGCCCTTTCCGGTTCACCGCGCCGTGCGAGGTGGTCTGGACCGCGTACGAGAAGGAGCGCATCGGCTTCGCCTACGGCACACGTCCGGACCACCCCGAGTGCGGTGAGGAGTGCTTCGTGGTGGACCTGGCGGACGACGGCACCGTGTGGTTCACCGTGCTGGCGTTCTCCCGTCCGGTCGGTTGGTACACCCGGCTCGCCGGGCCGCTCGTGCCGGTGGCCCAGCGAATGTACGCGCGCCGGCTCGGCACCGCACTGCGCCGGATCGTCTCGGCGAGCTGAACCGGCTCAGTCGCTCCGCAGCGCCGATACTGGACGTGATGGAGTGGTTCACCGCAGATGGCTACTGGCTCAGCCGGCTGATCTTCCAGCGGGCTCTCGCCGGCATCTATCTGGTCGCCTTTCTCGCCGCCGCGTTCCAGTTCCGGGCGCTGATCGGCGAGCGCGGCATGCTCCCGGTGCCGGAGTTCCTGCGGCGTACGGACTGGCGGGACGCCCCCGGTCTCTTCCGCCTCCACTACTCCGACCGCTTCTTCGCCGTCGTCTGCTGGACGGGCTGCGCCGTCGCGGTCGCGCTGATCGCGGGGGTGGACTCGTACGTGCCGCTGTGGGCGGCGATGCTGCTGTGGCTGCTGCCCTGGGCGCTGTATCTGTCGATCGTCCAGGTCGGTCAGGTCTGGTACAGCTTCGGCTGGGAGTCGCTGCTCCTGGAGACCGGCTTCCTCGCCGTCTTTCTCGGCAACGCCGCTACGGCTCCGCCGGTCCTGGTGCTGTGGCTGCTGCGCTGGGTGCTGTTCCGGGTCGAGTTCGGCGCCGGACTGATCAAGATCCGGGGCGACGAGTGCTGGCGCAGGCTGACCTGTCTGGACTTCCACCATGAGACCCAGCCGATGCCGGGCCCGCTGAGCTGGTTCTTCCACCGGCTGCCGAAGCCGCTCCACCGGGTCGAGGTGGCGGCCAACCATGTCACCCAGCTCCTGGTCCCGGTGCTGCTGTTCGCCCCGCAGCCGGTGTCGAGCGCGGCCGCCGGACTGATGATCGCCACCCAGCTGTGGCTGGTGCTGTCCGGGAACTTCGCCTGGCTGAACTGGGTGACCATCACCCTCGCCCTGTCCGCCGTCGACTGGTCCCTGGTGGCCACGCCGCCCGCACAGTCCGCCCCGCCGCTCTGGTACGAGGTGGTGGTCATCGCCGTCACCGCGCTGGTCGTGGTGCTCAGTTACCGTCCGGCGCGCAACCTGATCTCCCGTCGCCAGGTGATGAACCGCTCCTTCGACCCGCTGCATCTCGTCAATACGTACGGTGCGTTCGGCAGCATCAGCCGGGTCCGCCTGGAGATCGTGGTCGAGGGCACCGACGAGCAGCTGCTCCACCCGGGCACGGCCTGGCAGGAGTACGGCTTCCACGGCAAACCGGGTGATCCGCGCCGACTGCCGCGCCAGTTCGCCCCGTACCATCTGCGGCTCGACTGGCTGATGTGGTTCGCGGCGCTGTCCCCCGCGTACGCACAGTCCTGGTTCGGCCCGTTCGTGGAGCGGCTGCTGGAGAACGACCGGGACACGCTGCGGCTGCTGCGCCACAACCCGTTCCCCGACGTCCCGCCCACGCACATTCGCGCCAGAGTGTACCACTACCGGTACACGACCTGGCGCGAACTGCGGGCCACCGGACGCTGGTGGCACCGCACCTATGTGCGGGACTTCATCCGGCCCGTCTCACTCGGTCCCTCGTTCCTCAGCCCGACCAGGCGACCTTGAAGACCCAGGCGTGCTTCCCGGTCCTCCGGGCGCCCGCCGGTACGTCGATCACCAGCGAGCCGCCCGTGGTGCGCCAGTGGAGCGGCCGGTCGTACCCGAGCAGGGTGACCCGGTCGCCGCTGCGGATCGGCACCGGGGCCTCGACGGTGAGGGCGGCGCCGGGCTGCGCCAGCGAGTGGATGTAGAAGGCCTTGTCCGGCCGGACGGTGAACCGCAGGTCCTCGCCGAGCTGCGGCATCCGTGACCAGTACGTGGTCCCGTGGATGGCTTCGCCGTTGGTCTTGAGCCACTCCCCCGTCTCGCGCAGCCGGCGCTGCATGATCTCGGGGATCGTGCCGTCGGCCTTCGGTCCGATGTCGAGCAGGAAATTGCCGTTCTTGGAGACGATGTCGACGAGCGAGTGCACGACCTCCTCGGTGGTCATGTACTTCTCGTCGGGTGTCTGGGCGTTGTAGCCGTACGAGAACGGGTCGAGGCCCCGGCTGGATTCCCATTTCGCCGTGACGATCTGGTCGTACGTCGTGTATTCGGGCGTCGTGAAGTCGTACGTCCCGATCCCGGAGCGGTTGTTGACGGTGACATCGATGGGCCGGGCCCGGTTCTTGGCGTGGTTGAAGTACTCGGACAGCACCCGGTGACTGTCGTTGTCGCCGCCGATGTCGCACCAGAGGATCTCGGGGTCGTACCCGTGGACCAGCTCCAGCATCTGCGGGCCCTGGAACTCGGTGACGTAGTCCTTGCCCGCCGTGTATCCGGTGTACGGGACGGGCTCCAGGGTGTACGGGTTGCGCGGGGCGTGGCCCATCCAGGGGTGGTCGGGGTTGAACCACTCGGGCATCGAGAAGTACAGCCCTCGGTGCAGTTCCGGGGTGTAGCGGCGCGAGGCGTCGAAGAGCTCCTTGACCAGGTCGCGCCCCGGCCCCATCTTCACCGCGTTGCGGTCGGAGAGCTTGGTGTCCCAGAGCGCGAAACCCTCATGATGCTTGGAGGTGAGGACGTGATACTGCGCACCCGCGTCCCGGAACAGCTCCACCCAGGACCGGGGGTCGAAACGCTCGGCGCGGAACTGTGGGATGAAGTCGTCGTAGTTGAAGGACTCGCCGTACGTGTCGCGGTGGTGGGCGTACGTCGGGTTGTTGGGGTCCTGCATCTGGTTCCAGTACCACTCGGCGTACTGCGTGCCCACCGGCGCCCAGGCAGGTACCGAGTAGACCCCCCAGTGGATGAAGATGCCGAACTTCGCCTCCTGGAACCAGTACGGCGCCTGGTGGGTGGAGAGGGACGTATCGGTGGGCCGGTAGTCGGGGACGCCGAGGGTGAGCGAGCGGCGGACGGTGGCCGCCTGCTGCCCGCGGCCGCGCGCGACAACGTTGCCGTCCTGGGCGGTGCCGGGTGCGGTGCCCGGCCTGCTGCGGATGCCGATCCGGACGCGGGCCTGGTCGCCGGGGGCGAGCCGGGTGATCCGGGCGGGCTCGACGGTACGGGCTCCGGGGACGTCCACGGAGAGGCTGAGGCCGTCGGTGGCGAGGACGGCGACGGTGCCCGCGTTGACGACGGTGGCCTCGACGCTCTGCGCGCCGGAGTCCAGCAGCGAGGTGGTGGAGTGCGCGTCGCGCAGGGACAGTGCCCGCCCCTCGGCGGCCGGCTGGAGCGAGAGCGCGAAGATGTGCAGGGACGAGCTGTTGGCCTCGGCGGGCCGGGTGGTGGGCAGGGTCAGCGCGACGGCTTCCCGGCTCGGGTCGAGCGCGATCTCCGTGACGGCGATGGAGACCTGGTGCGCGTCCTTGTCACCGTCGGGGAGGTAGCGGTACGGAGCGGTGAGCGCACCGCTGCCGGAATACCAGTCGGGGCCGCCGAGGGCGGGGGTCGATGTGGTGCCGTCCGCGTAGTGGACGGTGGCCTGGCCGGAGGCGGCTCCGTAGCTGCATGCGGTGAGGAAGAGCCCGGAGAGGTAGCGGCCGGGCGGCAGATCGATGCGCTGGCCGAGGGCGACGATGTTGTTCTCGGCTCCGGCGCCGGAGGCCGGGAAGAGGAACGTGGTGCCGTCGATCTCTGTTTCTCCGGCGGGGAGCTCCTCACCGGGGAAGGTGTAGCCGGAGCCGTCGAAGTTGCCGCCACGGGCCTCGGCGGTATCGATGCCGTCGTTGTCGAACCAGCTGTCCAGGGGCACGGGGACAGCGGCGGGGACAGTGCCCCAGTCGCTGCCGTGGGCGTCCGGCCCCGGGAGTGCGGCTCCGGTTCGCGGGGCCGCATCGGCGGTGGCGGGGCTGAGCAGGGCGGCGCCGACGGCCGCCCCTGCCGTCATTCCGAGTACATGGCGTCTGGGAAGTTCGGTCATGACGTCCGATGATTGGAGCGTGGCGGAGACCTGTCAATGAAATTTTCCAGACAGAACGAAACTTCTTCCCCACAACCATCGGATGACTGGATGCATCTGCGGTCAGGACGTGCGGTCCGCCGGCCCTACCGAACTGCTGGACCACATGCCGAAGCCCCGGCTCTCCATGGTGGCGGAGGGCCGGGGCTTCCGAGCTGACGGACCGGGGCGAGTGATCGGGCCGCGCAAGTCGGGCCGGAGGATCAGTCGATGCCCTGCAGGATGTGCGGCTCGGCGAGATCGTCCTCGTAGCCGGCCAGCCGGATCGGTGCGGATCTGGCCCAGACTTCGATGTTCCGGAGCTTCTCGGGCCGCTTGGCCTGCTCTCCGTGTCGCTCCGCCGGTCGCTTCTCGTGCTTCGTCAGTTCTGGTGTCACCGCGCACTCCTTTGTGTCACGTCACCCCGGGCGGCGCCGAGCCTCCGGCCTCAGTAACCGGAAATCGACTGCCCATAAGGGGCAGGGGCAGGAACAGTTCGGTCGCGGTGGCGCCGGGTGTGGGTCGGGGACGGCGGTCTGGTTACAGACCTGTCCCAGGACGGCCGAGGAGGTTTCGTGGATCCCTTGGTGGCGTCCGTGCACATCAGACTAACCAAATGAGCGCGTCCGCGCTCGATGGAATGCGTGCAGTAGGTCACTTTCGGACAACCGGGTGATCTACCAGCCTGCGGGCGCGTAGTCCTTGAGGAAGCAGCCGAACAGATCTTCGCCCTCTTCGCCCCGCACGATCGGGTCGTAGACCCGGGCGGCTCCGTCGACCAGGTCGAGCGGGGCGTGGAAGCCCTCCTCGGCGAGGCGGATCTTGTCGGGGTGCGGACGCTCGTCGGTGATCCAACCGGTGTCGACGGCGGTCATCAGGATGCCGTCCTTCTCGAACATCTCCTGCGCGCTGGTGCGGGTGAGCATGTTCAGCGCGGCCTTGGCCATGTTGGTGTGCGGGTGGCCCGCGCCCTTGTAACCCCGGCTGAACACGCCCTCCATCGCCGAGACGTTGACCACATAGGCTCGCTTGGCGGCCGTCGCGGCCATCGCCGGGCGGAGCCGGCTGATCAGGATGAACGGCGCGGTGGAGTTGCAGAGCTGGACTTCGAGCAGCTCGATCGGTTCGACCTCTTCGACCGTCTGGATCCAGCTGTTGGTGTGATGCAGGTCGGGTACGAGACCGCCCGCGTCGATCGCGGTGCCGGCGGCGATCCGTTCCAGGGACGCGGAGCCGGTGACCAGGGCGAGCTCGGTGACGTCCTGCGCGGTCAGGCCCTCCTTGCGGGCGGCGGGCAGGGCCGCGACGCGGTCGACCGAACCGCTGCCGAAAGTGCCGATGACCTCGGCGGCGGGGAGCTCGCCCGCAGGCAGCGGGGCGGATTCGGCACTCACCAGTTCGCTGTACGCCTTCGGGGAGCGGCGCACCGTCTGGGCGGCGTTGTTGATCAGGATGTCCAGCGGTCCTTCGGCGGCGACCGAGTCGGCGAGCGCGACGACCTGGGCGGGGTCACGCAGATCGATGCCGACGATCTTCAGCCGGTGGATCCACTCGGCGCTGTCCGGCATCGCCTTGAAGCGGCGGATCGCGTCGTTGGGGAAGCGGGTGGTGATCGTGGTGTGCGCGCCGTCGCGCAGCAGCCGCAGCGCGATGTACATGCCGATCTTGGCGCGGCCGCCGGTGAGGAGCGCCCGGCGCCCGGTGAGGTCGGTGCGCGCGTCGCGGCGGGACCGGTTCTCCTTGGCGCACTGCGGGCAGAGCTGGTGGTAGAACGCGTCGACCTCGACGTACCGGGTCTTGCAGATGTAGCAGGACCGGGGCCGCTGAAGTATCCCGGCGATCTCGGCGCCGGCCGAGGAGGACGGCAGGACGCCCTGGGTCTCGTCGTCGATGCGTTCGGCCGAGCCGGTGGCCGTGGCTTCGGTGACGGCCTTGTCGTGCGCGGTCTTGGCGGCCCGGCGCTCCTGGCGGCGGCGCTGCTTCACGGTCCGGTAGATACCGGCGGTGGCGCGGCGCACGGCGATGGCGTCCGGGTGGTCGACCTCGATGGTGTCGAGTTCGTCGAGCACTCTCAGGCAGACGGCCAGCCGCTCCGGGTCGATACCGGGACCGAACTCCTCGATACCGGGAGCGAGCTCCTGGCTGTCCTCTGTCACCGTCATTGCCGTTCCTCTGTCACTGGTCATGGGGTCACTGGTTGCGGGCAGAGCGCCCCGATCAAGTTTGCCATGCGACGGGCGCTGCTCCGTTCGCGTGAAGCGGCGCGCGGCAGGGGATAGGCATGACTTCGCCACGGCCGGGCAGGAGCGCGTCGACAGCATTCCGCCGTAGGGGAGGACGACGTCATGGCAGCCAGGTCCGCACGGACGACCGCAGTGATGGGCGTACCGGCACAACGGATCGAGCAGACCAGTGGGCTGCCACTGGTCGAGGACGCCGGCAGCGTCGCACCGACCGATGCCCGCGCGCTCTCGAAGCTGTTCTTCGACCGCCTCCAGGATCTGGAGGAGGGGACGCACGCGTACGCGTACGCCCGGAACACGCTGATCGAGATGAACATCTCCCTGGTGCACTTCGCCGCGTCCCGCTTCCGCAACCGGGCCGGTGACGACGCCGAGGACATCATCCAGGTCGGCACGATAGGTCTGATCAAGGCGATCGACCGTTTCGACCTGTCCCGCGAGGTCGAGTTCGCCACCTTCGCGGTGCCGTACATCGTCGGCGAGATCAAGCGGTTCTTCCGTGACACGACGTGGGCCGTCCATGTGCCGCGGCGGCTGCAGGAGCTCCGTGTCGATCTGGCGAAGGCCAAGGAGCGGCTCGCGCTGGAGCTGGACCGGGACCCCACCGTCACGGAGCTCGCCGCGCATCTGGAGCTGCCCGAGGACGAGATCATCGAGGGCCTGGTCGCCGCCAACGGTTACGCGGCGGGGTCCTTGGACACCCATGCGGTCGACAGCGACCACGGCAAGGACCGGCGCACGTTCGCCGACGTGCTGGGCGCACCCGATCCGGCCATGGAGAGCGTCGAGAATCTGCATGCGCTGGCGCCGCTCCTCGCCGGGCTCGACGACCGCGAACGGCGGATCGTGCAGATGCGCTTCGGTGCCGAGATGACGCAGTCGGAGATCGGGGCGGAGCTGGGGGTCTCCCAGATGCATGTGTCCCGGCTGCTGTCCCGGATCGTGAAGCGACTGCGTACCGGCATGTGCGTGGTCAGCTGAACCGCGTCGTCCACTTTTGCCTGGAGTGAGACCGTTCGCCGCGGGTAGGCGCACGGTGAGACATGGTCACCGACCGTCCCTGCGTCGCCCTGGCTGGAGCACATGAACGATCAGGTCATCCTGCGGCCGACCGACCGCCCGTACGGGCATCGGCCCACGGAGGTGCTCCACAGCGCCGCGGCGTTCGACGGCGAGCCCGGCTGCATCGCGCAGGCCCGGGCCCTTGCCGACAGCTTTCTGGCGCGGCTCGCGGCCCAGTCGGGGACGCGGTTCGGTGAGCACACCCGGGGCGATCTGATGCTGGCGGTCAGCGAGCTGGTCACCAATGCCGACCGGTACAGCCAGGGCCCGTATCTGCTGGAGCTGGAGGGCACCGCCGAGCGGGTCAGCGTCACGGTGTACGACAGCAGCACGGCGCTTCCGCTGTTCTACTCCCCCGACCCGACCCGCCCCGGCGGTCACGGCATGGAGATCGTCATCGCCCTGTGCGACCGGCTGACCGCCGAGCGGGTGCCGGTGGGCAAGCGGATCCGGGCCGAGTTCGAGCTCAGCAGCTGAGCTGTGGGGCGGGCGGGACGCCGCCCACCCCACGACCACGCCGGTCAGCCCAGGGCGGGCGGAGCGTCCGCGGGCGAGGTGCCCCATGCCGAGGGCGCGCTGCCCACGGTGAAGGCGAGCGACCGCGCCGAGCGGATGTCCTCGGTGGTGAGGTACGTGCGCGACTGCGCCGCGCCGTCGATGCTCGCCGACTGGATGTAGCGGTCGGCGTCCGACGTCCCGGGAGCCTTCACCGTGAACGACCCGTGCGGGTAGTAGCGGCGGTCGAGCGTGAGGTCGACACGCTCGAAGGCCGGCGTGGACAGACCCCAGGTGTCGGTGCCGGGCTGGACCGGGAAGACACCGATCGAGGAGAGCACCATCCAGGCGGACATCGTGCCGAGGTCGTCGTTGCCCGTCATGCCCGTCGGGGCGTCGGTGAAGAGCGTCAGCGCCGCGTGCACCACGTCGGTGGTCTTCCACGGCTGCCCGGTGGAGAGATAGGTGTACGGGGCGATGAGGTCGGGCTCGTTCTGCGGGTTGTACTTGTCGGCGTTGTAGTACGCGTACGGGCCGTTGACCCAGACGTCACGGGCGGTCTTCGCGGGATCGGCGAGCAGCTTGTCGTAGGCGAAGAAGGAGTCGAGCCGCTGGTTGGCGGCGTCCTTCCCGCCGATCAGGCCGACCATGCCGGGCAGGTCCTGCGGCACGAGCCACTGGTACTGCCAGGACGTGCCCTCGTGGAAGCCCTCGCTCTGCGCCGGGTCGGCGGGGCCGGTGAAGGCTCCTGAGGCGTCGCGGGCACGGAAGAAGCCGGTCGAGGGGTCGAAGATCTTGCGGTAGTTCTGGGCCCGGTCCTCGTACCGCTTCGCGTCGGCGTCGTGGCCGAGGTCGCGGGCCATCTCACCCAGCATCGCGTCGGAGAGGGCGTACTCCAGGGTGGCGGAGGCACCGTGGTCGAAGTCGGAGTCACCGGGCTTGGCGTGCGGACGGTCCTTGATGTACGGGGCGAACCCGTCCTTCAGATACTGCACGTTGGCTTCGCGGCCGACGGGCGCGGAGTCGGTGGGCGGGACGCCGTCGGCGTTCTTCTTCAGGGCGCGGTACGCCTCCTCCTCGTACCCCTTCAGCAGCCCCTGCTGGTAGGCGTTGGTGAGGAACGGGGTGACGGGGTCGCCGGTCATGATGTTCGTCTCGACCGTGCCGTAGCCCCACTTCGGCAGCCAGCCGCTTTCGGCGTCGATCCGCAGGACCGAGATCGCCATGTCGCGGGACTCGCGAGGGGCGAGCAGCGAGAGGAGCTGGGCCTGGGTGCGGTAGGTGTCCCAGAGGGACCAGTTCTGGTAGTAGGTGAAGCCCTTGACGTGGTGGGTCTTCTGATCCCAGCCGGTGTAGCGGCCGTCGACGTCGCTGCCGACGTTGGGGGCGAGGAAGGAACGGTAGAGCGACGAGTAGAAGGTGCGGCGCAGCTCGTCGCTGCCGCCCTGGGCCTTCACGTCGTCGAGCCGGTCCTCCCAGGACCGCTGTGCGGCGCGCTCGACGCGGTCGAAGCTACGGCCGCCCTCGGCCCGGAGGTTGAGTGCGGCGCCCTTGGCGTCGACGTAACTCAGGGCCGTGGTGGCCTCGACGGTGCGGTCCTTGCCGGTGTCGAAGCGCAGCCAGGCGCCGTTGCGCTCGCCGGCCGCCGAGGACACCTTCGAACCCTCGGTGACGGTGTCGCCGTTCCAGGTGCCGGACGTGGTGAACGGCCGGTCGAAGCGGGTGATCGTGTAGACGGTGTACGCCTTGGTGTCCTGGCAGAAGCCGCTGCCGGTGATCGCGGTCCGGACGGTCCGGTTGTCGAGGATCTCCACCTTCGAGGACAGCGTCCGGTGCAGCGACTGGCCCGCGTTGAGCAGGACGTTGGCCTTGTCGGTGGCAGGGAAGGTGTAGCGCTGTACGCCGGTGCGAGTGCTCGCGGTGAGTTCGGCGTCGATCCCGGTCTTCAGCCCGACCTTGTAGTAGCCGGGGCTCGCCTTCTCGTCGTCGTGGCTGAACTCCGCCGCGTACTTGGTGTAGTCGGTCTGTGTGATGTCACCGGTGGTGGGCAGCGTCGGCAGATCGCCGCCGAGTCCGCAGCCGACGCCGGAGAGGTGTACGGCGGAGAAGCCGCGTATGTGGTTCTCGGCGTAGTCGTAGCCGGTGTTGTGGCCGGTGTCCGGGGAGAGCTGCACCATGCCGAACGGCACGGATGCGCCCGGGTAGGTGTTGCCCTCGTTCTGGGTGCCGATGAACGGGTTGACCAGATCGGTCAGTTGCCCTTCGGTGCGGGGTGCGGCCTGGGCCGTGGCCCCGGTGGTGAGGACACCTCCGAGGAGCGCGACGGCGGCGAGTGCGGCCGCCGGGCCGCGGAGTCTCGGCCGTGGGGTCCGGTGCATCCGTGAGAGCCGGTGCATGGGGGTACTCCTCCTTGGACAACGTTGTCAGAGCGCGATCATTCTTGGTTCCCCGGTAATCCGCGTCAAGGGTTCGGACGCGAACGCTCCGGTCCGCCCCGGGCAGGGGCGGACCGGAGCACTGTCACAGGGTCAGGCGGTGGGGCATCCCGCCACGACCGGGTTGGACGCGTCGCGGACGAGCGCGTCCTGCGCCGCCTTGATCCGCTTCACGTCGGGTTTGACGATCCGTCGGTCGTAGGTGAGCAGGCCGTTCAACTCGCCCTCCACGTCCGAGATCTGGGTGTAGACGGCGCCGTTGCTGCCCTTGCAGGCGAGCTTCCGTACCTCGTCGAGCTTGGCGAGGTAGTCATCGGTGTAGGTCGACTGGTCGACCGCGATGTACGACTGCTGCACGGCCCAGGCGTGGCCCGGCACCGCCAGGCCGAGTCCGCCGTACTCGCCGCTGACCAGGGCGCGTTGCCCGTCCGGCTTGGGCAGGGCCGGGCTCGGGTAGCCGTGCTCGTCGATGATGTCCCCGGTGCCTCCGTCGACGCCCAGGTTGATGCCCGACATGCTGTTGACCAGCCGGGTCGGGTCCCAGGACTTCGCCTGGTCGGCGATGCGGGCCTCGTCGTACTGGCCCCAGCCCTCGTTGAACGTGACCCACATGACGACCGACGGGTGATTGTAGTGTTCGTCGATCATCTCCTTCATCTCGTGCTCGTACTCGGCACGGGCGGCGGCGGACGGGTTGACGGTGTTCATCGCCGGCATGTCCTGCCAGACCAGCAGGCCCAGCTTGTCCGCCCAGTAGAACCAGCGGTCGGGCTCCACCTTGATGTGCTTGCGCACGGAGTTGAACCCCATGGCCTTGTGCATCTTCAGATCGGACGCGAGTGCCTCGTCGGTGGGCGCGGTGTGCAGCCCGTCGGGCCAGAAGCCCTGGTCGAGGGTGGCCATCATGAACACCGGCTTGCCGTTGAGAACGGTGCGCGGGGTGCCGTTCACCTTCTCCACAGCGATCGACCGCATCCCGAAGTAACTGCCGACCCGGTCGGAGCCGACGGAGACCTTCAACCGGTAGAGGTGTGGGTCGTTCGCGGACCACAGATGCGGGTCCGGCACGCGCACGTCCAGCGCCGATCCGGTGCGGCCGGTGGCCGTCCCGACCTTGCGCTTCCCGTCGTACACGGTTGCCGTCACCGGCACCCCGTCCCGTACCCCGCGCACCTCGACGGCGACCTTCTCACCCTGCACATCGGGGGTGAGCTTCAGCGAGTCGGCGTGATCGGCGGCGACCGGCTCCATCCACACGGTCTGCCAGATGCCGGACGACGGGGTGTACCAGATGCCGCTCGGGTCGAGGCGCTGCTTGCCCATCGGCGGGTTCTCGCCGTCCTGGGCGTCGGTCGGGTCGTAGACGCCGACGATCAACTCCTGGGTGCGGCCCGGCTTCAGCGCATCGGTGATGTCGGCGCTGAACTTGTCGTAGCCGCCCTTGTGTTCGGCGACCTTGTGCCCGTTGACATACACCTCGGACTGCCAGTCGACGGCACCGAAGTTCAGCTGCAGCCGCTTGCCCTGACCGACCTTCCACCCCTCGGGAACGGTGAAGGTGCGGCGGTACCACATCCGGTCCTCGTGCCGTTCGAGGCCGGAGAGCTGCGACTCCACCGGATACGGGACGAGGATCTTCTCACCGAGCTTCCTGCCGACCGGGGGCTGCTCCCCCGCCTTCGCCGCGGCGAACTCCCAGGAACCGTTGAGGTTCTGCCAGTTGTCGCGGGTGAGCTGCGGCCTCGGGTACTCGGGCAGCGCGTTGCGCGGTCCGACCTTGTCGGCCCACTTCGTACGGAGCTCGTACGTGGAGTGGTTGGGCCCGCTGGACCAGAAGGCTCCGACGGCCTTGCCGTCCTGGCCGGCCAGCCCGCCCTGGCCGTCGTAGCGGATGTCGGCCAGTCCGTTGGCGTCGCCGGCCTTGTTCCCGACGACCGGTTCCTTGAGCGCGACGGTGAGGCTGCGCGGGTCGGCGGGGTCGGCCTTGATGGCCCCGAGCGGCCACGTCGCACCACCGATGACGGCGTTGAGATGGTTGGTGAGTCCGTCGGGCAGGGCCGCGAGTTTCTGCGCGAAGTCCAGCTTGAGGGTGCGGCCGTCGGCCAGGACGGTGGCACCGATGGCCCCGTCGTACGCGAAGTCGTCCGGCAACCGGAAGGCGGACTGCGGCACGGGCTCCTTGGTGCCACCGGGCTCGGTCCACTTGAGGTGCAGGTTGGACCCGCCGAAGTGTTCGAAGTACTCGACCTTGAAGTCGTAGGCCTTGCCCGCGGTCAGCTCGACCGGCTGCGAGGTCTGTTCCTTCTCCCAGTCGTCGACCCAGTGGTCGATGACCGGCTTTCCGTCGATCCAGAGACGGAACCCGTTGTCCCCGATCATCGAGAAGACATGGGAACCGGTCTTCTCCGGCACGATCTTCCCGGTCCACCGGATGCTGGCGTCGTCGGCCTGCCCGGTGGCCGAGCTCAGCCGCGATTCGAGGGTGGAGAAGTCGATGTCCGGATCGAATCCGGTGGCCTTGAGCTGCCCGAAGTCGAAGGCCCCTGGGGCGGACTGCGTGTAGTACTCGCCCTTCAGACCATGCACTTCGGCGGTGCCGCCGGGGTCCGAGGCGGCGGACGCGGCAGGCACACCGGACAGCCCGGCGACGCCGAGAGCGGCGGCGAGAAGCAGGACGACTTTCTTTCTGATGCGCACGGATCCTCCTTGGTGAGGAAGGGTGGCGGCTCGTTGCAACAGGATGTACAACGTTGGAAGGAACGACAGTTGGCATGACAGCACGACTCCCGTTCCACTGTCCAGGTGCATGACAGCGCGAAGGAGAGGGCCGGAGAGAAGCCTCGGAACGCCAGCAACGGACCGGCCGGCAAGACGGCCGCGCCGCCCCTTGGCCTGCGCATTCCTGGCCGCCTCCACCTCGTCGCACGCGGGCCGGCGCCATGCCGCCCGCGCGGTCCGGTCCGCTCCTGTCAGCGTCGCGGCCGACGCCGCCGAGCGGAATCTCGCCGACGGCCGACGTCTGTCATGGAGAGAGCGACGGAGCGGAAGCGCCCGGCCGGCAATCGAAGACGCAGTCCCCGCAGAGGCCGGCGCCCGGGCACCGGTAGTAGAGGCAACAGCTGTTCCTGCGGAATGCCGGGGTGTGCGGGGTCCCGGTGGTCCGCAGGTCCGGGTGGTCGAAGAGTTCGGCGGCCAGGGTGCGGGCCCGGTGCGCTGCGTCGGGGCGCTGGTGGGCGCGGGCCCAGGTGATCAGCTCGCGCAGCGCTCCGGCCAGGGCCGAGCCGGCATTGCCCCACAGCAGCCGGGGTGCGACGCGTCCGTCCCGTTGGATCGCGTCCGCGAGCGGTACGAGGTGGCCGTACTGGACGCACTCGCGGATGCGGTCCGCGGTGCCCGGCAGTGTTTCCGCGGAGTCGAGCCACAGGTCGTCCGGCGCGGGGTGCTGCGGATCCCAGCGGAGTGCGGCCGGGGAGAGATCCGGGAAGCGACCGGAGAGGACGGCCGGTCCGAGGGCGGTCGACCAGAGGCGGGCGGCCAGCCCCAGGTGCGCGACGGACGCGGCGACCCTGCGCTCGGGGGTACGGAGCCGGGCGGCAACGGTGTCGATGCGGGCCGTGAGCGGTGCCGTCTCCCCCGCGTACAGGAGGGCGAGCGGACGGTGCGCGCCGCCGGGCACCGGTGTCCCGCGCAGGGCGAAGAATCCGCCCACCGACGCCGCCCCGGCCTGCACCATGCGCTGCTCCTTCACGGGCTCCCCCGATCACTCGTAGTGACGACCCGGCCACCCCTGGGGCCGGGTCTCACCGTTCACCGTATCCGTGGTGATGATCGTCCTGAGGCTCGGCGGGGAGAGGACTACCGTCGGGAGGAGGACACAAAAACCACTCCCCTACTACCAAAGCAGTACGTCGGAACGCCGTCTCAGGGACGACGACTGGGCGGCTTTGAAGGGCCATCGTGGTGTACATGAGCTTCCTTGCACTGTCCGTGCTGCTGTCACTGATCTCCGCGGTCGCCTACGCGGCCGGGGCGATCGTCCAGGAGCGCGTCGCCACGGCCGGAGACGGCCGTTCGTTCGCCCCTCTGCGCAACCGCGTCTGGTGGGTTGCGGTGGCGTTGAACGGTGTGGGTGCGGTGCTGCACGTGGTGGCGCTGGCGTACGGCCCGCTCAGCCTCGTGCAGCCGCTCGGCGCGCTGACGATCGTCTTCGCCCTGCCGATGGCGGCGCTCTTCGCACGCCGCCGGGCCAGGGCGACCGCCTGGCGTGGCGCGATCATGGCGACCGTCGGTCTGGCGGGTCTGCTCGCTCTCACCGGCAACAAGGAGTCGCACACCCTGGGCGGCCCGGAGCAGCTGATGCTGGCGACCGTGACGTTCGGTGGCGTGGCGCTGCTCGTGCTGGTCGCGAAGGGCATGCGGCCACCGGTGGTACGGAGTGTGGTCCTGGCCGGTGCCGCCGGTGTCGCCTTCGGCATCGCGTCGGTGTTCACGAAGACGGTCGCGATGCAGTGGGCGTCCGGTTCGGTCGGCGCGGGGCTGCCCTCGCTCGTGGTCATAGCGGCTCTGGCGTCGGCCGGGCTGCTGCTGTCGCAGTCCGCGTACCGGGGCGCCGGCCTGACCGCACCGCTGGCGACAGTGACTGTGGTGAACCCGGTGATCGCCTCGGCAGTCGGCATCACACTGTTCGGTGAGCAGTTCCAGCACGGCACGGCGGGCGCGCTCCTGGCGCTTGCCTGCGGTGTGGTCGCCGCGGGCGGGCTGGTCATGCTGATGACGGAACGGCTGGACGCGGAGCAGCGCGAGGGACAGCGGGTGCTCCCGGCAGGTCCGCATGTCCCGGAGGTTGCCGCGGAGGGCGCCGGGGACGCTGCGGAAGCCGAGCCCGTGCTGGTCGTTTCTCCTGAGCCCGGAAGGGCCACGGCCGTGGCCGTCGGGGCAGCCCCGCCCACCGCTGCCGCCGAAACGCTGCCGGCGCCGCTCAAGCTGGCTGTCACGATGCCGCTGGAGCGGCGACGAGTGGGGCAGGTCGACTTCGGTGGCTCCGCACGGCAGCCGCGCACCGGTTCGGGACGGCGAGGTGCGCTGTCCGCCGAGGACGGTGGCACCGGCGATCCCACGGCGCTGCACAGGACCGTTCAGACGTTGACGCCGCCCGCCCGGAGGTAGGACAGCGGATCGACGTCGGAGCCGTAGCCGGGCCCTGTACGGATCTCGAAGTGCAGGTGCGGTCCGGTCGCATTGCCCGTGGAACCTGATCGGGCGATGCGCCGGCCGCCGCTGACGTGCTGGCCCTCGCGCACCAGCAGCGCGGACAGGTGGGCGTACTGGCTGTACTTGCCGTCGCTGTGCCGGATGACTATCTCGTAGCCGTACGCCCCCGCCCACCCTGCCGAAACGACCGTGCCGGAGGCCACCGCCTCGACCGAGGTGCCGGTGGGGACGGGGAAGTCGACGCCCGTGTGGTGGCCGCTCGCCCAGGAACCTGCCTGGTGGTACGCGGTGCCGACACGGGTCGCCGACACCGGTGCGACGAGCCCGGAGCCCTTCTCGGCCCGCTCGGTCTTCTTCGGCTGCGCCTTCGCCGGCTGGTGCGGCCTCGTCGACCGGTGACTCTGCTTCGCGGGCTGATCCGGATGGGTCTTCTGCTTCGCTCCGGCCGACCGGCTCGGCTTCGCGGCGGGCCTGGTTCCGCTCTTCGGGCCGGCCTGCGGGGTGGCAGCCACATCCAGGGTGAGCCGCTGGCCCGGGAAGATCAGATCGGGGTCGTCACCGACGACCTTCCGGTTCGCCGTGTAAAGGCGCTGCCAGCCGCCCTGCACATGCTCGGTCGCCGCGATCCCGGAGAGGGAGTCGCCGCGCGCGACGGTGTACGACTCGCGCTTGCCGGGCACCGTGGTCGGGGTGGCGGGCGCGGCCGTCTTCTTCGTCTTCGGGTTCGCCTTCTTGGGCGTGGAGGTCGTTGCCGACGAGGCATCGACGGGACCGCCGGTCCGTTCCGACTCCGGCGTGACGTCGGGGGCGCCGCCGCCCCGCGTCAGGCCCGCCCTTACCGAGCAGGTCGGCCAGGCACCCGGGCCCTGTGCCTTCAGCACCTTCTCCGCGACGGATATCTGCTGTTCCCTGGTGGCCAGATCTGCACGTGGGGCATGGACCGTGCCCCCGTATGCCGCCCAGGTCGACCGGGTGAACTGCAGACCGCCGAAGTAGCCGTTGCCCGAGTTGATGTGCCAGTTGCTGGTGGACTCGCAGGCGGCGACCTTGTCCCAGACATCGGCCGATGCGGCGCCCGCCGAGGCGGCGGTGACGAGGGGAAGCGCGATGCCCGCGCCGCCCGCCGTGACCGTGAGCGAGGCGCGGTTGATGCGGCTCGGCTGGTATCTGCGGTGTCGTCCGTTCGCGGCCATGACTTGGCTCCCCCACTGGCTGTAGGACACGTCGCAAGCGGTCAACTTATGGGCAGACAACGGGTGATGACAAGGCAGTGGCCGAGACCTGCCGGTCCTGGACGGATCGGGGAGCGCAGGACGGGCTTCATGGTGCCGGGGTGCGGTGGCGGTTGCGTACGACGTCGGCTGCCGTCAGGAGCCGGGCCGCGGGCACGTTCGGTGGCGCGTCCACCGTACGGCGACGGCCGCCCCGTGCCAGGAATTCGGCCAGTGGGAGCGTCGCCGCGCCGAGGGTGACCGCGTCCGGGCCCAGCCGGCCCATCTCGACCGTGGTGCGGGCCGCCGGGTGCCGGAGCGCGTACTCCTGCGCGTACCGGCGGATGTCCGGAATCAGATGCGGTCCGATCAGCAACCCCGCCCAGCCGCCCAGCAGGATGCGTTCGGGCAGGAACAGGTTGACGAGGTCGGCCAGGGCCGCGCCGAGGCATTCGGCGGTCTCGTCGAGGATGGCGAGCGCGACCGGGTCGGGATCCGGGCCCTCGCCATCGGGGTACGCGGCGGCCAGGAGCGCTGCCAGCGCGGTCTCGTCGTCGGCGTCGCGGGGCAGCGGGCCACCCGCCTCGTGCCAGCGTTCGCGCATGGCCTGCGCACCCGCGTACGCCTCCAGGCAGCCGATGGACCCGCAGCGGCAACGGCGGCCGCGAAGCTGCACCGTCGTGTGGCCCCATTCCAGCGCCATACTGCTGCGGTCCTCGTCGAGAATGTCGCCGCGGTTGACGCAGGCACTGACCCCCGATCCGATCAGGGCGATCACAGCGGCCTCCGTGCCGCGTCCGCCGCCGAACCACATCTCGGCCTGGCCCAGCGGCTTCGCACCGTTGTCGATGAACAGCGGGACGTCGACCGGTACATCGACCGCATCGCGCAGCAGCCGTTCGAAGGGGACATCGTGCCAGCCGATCGTCTGACCGTGCACGACGGCGCCGACTTCGCCCGGTACGCGCAGCGCCTCACCAACGGCCCTCTCGCGGCTGTCCCGTTCGACGATGCCCGGCACCCCGATACCGATGCCGAGCAGCCGTCGCGCACTGGCATCCGCATCCGCTCCCGCTTCCCTGAGCACGTCCGCCACGCCGCTGCCGACGTGGCCGACGATGCGTTCGACGTCGTAGCCGTCCTGGGCCAGCAGCCGTTCCGTGCGGGCGAGTTCGGTCAGCGACAGGTCGAAGAGCTCGACGCGGACCCGGGTCTCACCGATGTCGATGCCGATGAGAAGTCCCCCGCCGGGCGCCACGCGCAGCAGCGTGCGCGGACGGCCGCCGTCGGAGCCGACGATGCCCGCCTCCTCCAGGAGCCCCTCCGCGGCAAGCTCCGCAACGACGTTGCTGATGGATCCTGAGCTCAGCCCGGTGGCGGGGCCGAGCTCCTGGCGGCTCAACGGCCCGTCGAAATACAGCCGTTGCAGTACTCTCGCCCGGTTGCCCCGCCGCAGGTCGCGCACGGTCCGTCCGGCGCGCTCGGCCATGTTTTCCTTCCCTTCACGGAATCAAGCCCGTCGGCCGGGCGCGGAACGGGTGCGGCCGCCCCACCGGCCGACGCCGCGCGACACAGACCGGGCTCGCTCACCTCGTGGTGGAGGATCACTCCGGGCACTTTCGGACGGCCGGCACGGTTCGAGGCCGCTCATCCATCGTTCTCCCCCTCCCCGCTGGGCTGTGCGGACGGCCAACGCTCGAGTACGAGGTGCAGCGCCTCGACGCACTGCTGCCAGGACGCCTGCACGTCGCGGGGGGCACCGAAACCGCCGTTGGCCTCCAGGGCGCTGTAGCCGTGGAAGGTACTGCGCAGCAGCCGTACGGCGTCCGTGAAGTCGGGTTCGGACAGGTCGTAGGCGCGCAGCATCGCGTAGATGATCTCGATGGTGCGGTGGTACGCGGTGGACTCGGCGACGACTGCGGGATCGAGCCGGATCTGGGTCGCCGCGTACCGGCCCGGCCGTTCCAGCGCAAAGGCGCGGTAGGCGTCGGCGAACGCGACGAGTGCGTCTTTTCCGGCCCGTCCGGCGACCGCCGTGCCGAGCCGGTCGGCGAACTCCCCCGCGGCCAGCAGGGCGACCCGGGTGCGCAGGTCCTGCACGCTCCTGACGTGGGAGTACAGGCTGGCGTCCTTCACCCCGAAACCGCGCGCCAGCGCGGACACGGTGACCTTGTCGAGACCGATGGAGTCCGCCAGATCGGCCGCCGCCTCCACCACGCGATCGGTCGTCAGACCAGCGCGAACCATCCGCCACCTCCACCGGAGCAAGGGACCCTAGGCTACTACCTAGGGTCCCTAGCGGACTCCGGTCATACACAGGCGCCGCCGCTCACCGGCTGCCTACTGCTCGAAGGTGTCCGGGACGGACAGCCAGTCCCATCGGTCGACCGGCCAGACGACGGTGAAAGCTCGTCCGACCACGTCGTCGACGGGTACCGCACCGCCCCCCGGCTGCTCCCGGTGGTAGCGCGAGTCCGCCGATGCCTGGCGGTGGTCGCCCATCACCCAGATGTGCCCTTGCGGAACAGTGATCTTGAATTCGGCATCCGAGCTGCAGGGGGTGTTCCCGGGGAATACATAAGGCTCGTCGAGGGCCCTACCGTTCACCTTGACCGGGCCGGTGCCCTGGCACTCGACGGTGTCTCCTCCCACCCCGATCACGCGCTTGATCAGGTCCTTCTCGTCCGCCGACGGCATCAGGCCGATGAAGGACAGCACTTCCTGCACCGGGTTGGCGGGCGCAGCCGGGTCGGACGGGAGCCAGTTGCCCGGGTCGTGGAAGACCACGACCTCCCCGCGCCCGGGCTGTGCACCGAACCAGGGCGTGAGCTTGTCGACCAGCACACGGTCCCCGGGCTGCAGCGTGTTCTGCATGGAGTCCGAGGGGATCGAGAAGGCCTGGACCAGGAACGTCTTGATGAGCAGCGACAGCACCAGCGCAACGCCGATGAGCAGGGGCAACTCGACCCAGAACGACCGTCGTTCATTCTTCCGGGAGCGCCGCTCGGCAGGGGGCTCGCCCTCTGCGTCGCTCGAATTACGCGCTCCGACCTCTGCCTCTGTCACGCCGCCCCCGCTTCGTCGCGGCACGCCTCGGACGGCTGCCGCACGCCCCGTCCGCAACCCTTGTGAGGTCGGGACCAGTTGTCTGTGCTACGCAACCACTCTAGGGGCAACGCGCTTCAGGTTTTGGCCGCCCCGACCAGGCGAACTGTGCTGCGGATCTTCCATACCGTCGCCTCCGGCACCACGCCCGCACCACCGCTCGCGCCGACGGACGTCCGGCGAGGGAACCCGCGGAGTTCTTGA
Source organism: Streptomyces sp. NBC_00154 (assembly GCF_026342835.1). Classification (GTDB taxonomy): domain Bacteria; phylum Actinomycetota; class Actinomycetes; order Streptomycetales; family Streptomycetaceae; genus Streptomyces. The sequence goes on along the minus strand of NZ_JAPEMI010000002.1, from coordinate 131,699 downwards.
CGGCGACTGCGGTGGCCTTACCGCCCCTCTGAACGGACGACGGCAGCGACGTACCAGCTGCTCGGCGGCTTTCTGCCACTCAGTGATCCACAGATCGTCGGGCAGCGGAAAGGACGGCGCGCAGGCACGGTGGAAGAGTCGGACATCGAGACACGTGGAGGCGCCATGAATCACCAAGACGGCGCACCGGTACTGCGCTGCCTGGTCACCGGTGCGACGGGCTACATCGGGGGACGGCTGGTCCCCGAACTGCTCGATGCCGGGCACAGCGTGCGCTGTCTCGCACGTACGCCCGAGAAGCTGCGGGACCACCCCTGGGCCGGCCGGGCCGAGGTCGTCCGCGGTGACGTCATGGACCCGGAGTCGCTGGGGCCGGCCATGCAGGGAGTGGACGTCGCCTACTACCTGGTGCACGCGCTCGGCAGCGGCTCGGACTTCGAGGCCACGGACCGGAAGGCGGCCAGGACATTCGGCGAGCAGGCGCGCGCCGCAGGTGTGTCACGCATCGTCTACCTGGGCGGACTCACACCCGCCGGGGTCCCCGAGCACGAACTGTCGCCGCATCTGCGCTCGCGTGCCGAGGTCGGCAGGATCCTGCTGGAGTCGGGCGTGCCGACCACGGCGTTGCGCGCGGCCGTGATCATCGGCTCCGGTTCGGCCTCCTTCGAGATGTTGCGATACCTCACCGAACGTCTACCGGTCATGGTCACGCCGAGCTGGGTGTCGACCAGGATCCAGCCGGTCGCCGTCCGTGACGTACTGCGGTATCTCGTGGGCAGTGCGACCATGCCTGCCGAGGTGAGTCGCACCTTCGACATCGGCGGCCCGGACATCGTCACGTACCGGGAGATGATGCAGGACTACGCGGCCGTCGCCCGCTTGCCGCATCGGCTGATCCTGCCCGTCCCGATGCTGACGCCCGGGCTGTCGAGCCACTGGATCGGGCTGGTCACACCCGTCCCCGCCTCCATCGCACGCCCGCTCGCCGAATCGCTGAAGTACGAGGTCGTGTGCCGCGAGCACGACATCACACGCTACGTCCCCGACGGGCCGGGACAGCCGTTCACCTTCCGGAGAGCGCTCGCGCTCGCACTGCAGCGGGTGCGCGAGGCGAACGTGACGACCCGGTGGTCGTCGGCGTCTGTGCACGGTGCACCGAGCGACCCGCTGCCCACGGACCCCGGCTGGGCAGGCGGCAGTCTCTACACCGACGAGCGGGAACTCGACATCGACGCCGCCCCGGAGGCCCTGTGGCGGGTCATCGAAAGCATCGGGGGCGACAACGGCTGGTATTCCTTCCCCCTGGCATGGGCCGTCCGCGGCTGGCTCGACCGTGCGATCGGCGGTGTCGGACTGACCCGGGGCCGCCGGGACGCCACCCGGCTCAGGGTGGGCGACTCGCTGGACTTCTGGCGGGTCGAGGAGATCGTGCCGGGCCATCTGCTCCGGCTGCGCGCGGAGATGCGGCTGCCCGGCCTGGCCTGGCTGGAGCTGTACGCCGAACGGAACGGGACCGGAGGCGCGCACTACCGGCAGCGCGCGCTGTTCCATCCCCGGGGGCTGCTGGGTCACGCCTATTGGTGGAGTGTCGCCCCCTTCCACGCCGTCGTCTTCGGAGGGATGGCCCGCAACATCGCTCGCGCCACCATGCTGCCCACCCGGTCGGAGCAGGTGAAGGCAGCCTCCGCCCTCTGACAGGCGACACGCGAGCGTGGCACCGCGACAGCCGCACACCGCCCCGGCCGGGCTCCGGCGACGCAACCGGCCGACCCGATCCGGGCGCCCCCACGAGCCCGAGCACGGTCATCCCGCCGGCCCCTTCGCCGGAGCTCCCGTTCCACCGGCCGGTCCGGCCGGCTCCCCACTCGACCGTACGGAGGTTTTGCTGCGGCGACGTGACCGGCGTGCGGCGGCTTGAACAGGCCTTCCCCGCGCCCCGTATCCATACTGGGCATCCCGGCATCCTCGACAGATTGCAGGAGCACACAGATGAGCGGCACTGCGCAGATCGGCGTCACTGGACTTGCGGTGATGGGCCGCAATCTCGCCCGGAACTTCGCACGTAACGGCTTCACCGTCGCGGTGCACAACCGTACGACTGCGAAGACCGATGCCCTGGTCAAGGAGTTCGGCGACGAGGGAACATTCGTCGCCGCGCGCACGCCCGAGGAGTTCGTGGCGGCGCTGGAACGCCCCCGCAGGCTGGTCATCATGGTGAAGGCCGGCGATCCGACGGACGCGGTGATCGAGGAGTTCGCCCCGCTGCTCGACGAGGGCGACGTCATCATCGACGGCGGCAACGCACACTTCGAGGACACCCGCCGCCGCGAGAAGGATCTGCGCGAGCGCGGCATCCATTTCGTCGGTGTCGGTATCTCGGGCGGCGAGGAGGGCGCGCTGAACGGGCCGAGCATCATGCCCGGCGGTTCCACCCGGTCGTACGAATCACTGGGGCCGCTGCTGGAGAAGATCGCCGCGAAGGCGAAGGACGGCACTCCGTGCACCACACACATCGGCCCCGACGGTGCCGGGCACTACGTGAAGATGGTCCACAACGGCATCGAGTACGCGGACATGCAGCTGATCGCGGAGGCGTACGACCTGCTGCGGAGGGTGGCCGGCTACTCCCCCGCGAAGATCGCCGAGACGTTCCGCAGCTGGAACACCGGCCGGCTCGACTCGTATCTGATCGAGATCACGGCGGAAGTCCTCTCCCACACGGACCCGGAGACGGGGAAGCCGTTCGTCGACATCGTGCAGGACCGGGCCGAGCAGAAGGGCACCGGCCGCTGGACCGTGCAGATCGCACTCGATCTGGGCGTGCCGGTCTCCGGCATCGCGGAGGCCGTCTTCGCCCGTTCGCTGTCGGGCCACGCGGATCTGCGGGAGGCCGCACGGGAGCTGCCGGGCCCATCGGCCACTCCACTGGCCGGAGCCGAGGCCGCGGCGTTCGCCGACCGGGTGGAGCAGGCGCTGTACGCCTCCAAGATCGTCTCCTACACGCAGGGGTTCCATCAGATCCGCGCGGGCAGCGAGACGTACGACTGGAAGATCGATCTCGGTGCGGTGGCGGCGATCTGGCGGGCCGGCTGCATCATCCGGGCGGCATTCCTGGACCGGATCCGGGCAGCGTACGACGCACGGCCGGAGCTGGTGAGTCTCCTCTCCGACCAGCAGTTCGCCCAGGAGATCGGTGCGGCGCAGGACGACTGGCGGACGGTGGTCGCCGAGGCGGTACGCCAGGGAGTGCCGACCCCCGGATTCGCCGCCGCGCTCTCGTACTACGACGGTCTGCGCGCCGACCGGCTCCCGGCGGCGCTCACTCAGGGGCAGCGGGACTTCTTCGGGGCGCACACCTACCGGCGTACGGACCGTCCTGGCTCCTTCCACACGCTCTGGGGCGGCGACCGGTCGGAGACCGCCACCGGCTGACGGGCCTCGGGCAGCTGTTCGTCCGGCCGGGTCACCCGGAGTGCGGCAGGACCGTACGTATGCGTAAGTAGCAGCGAGTCCCGCCGTACTCCTGCACCGCCGCCACGAGCGCGCTGTCGCCACCACTCCTCGGAGCCGCCGCATGCCCGACGCCGTCCCGGACCCGGCCGCCGCCCAGCCCGTCGTCTCGCCGCTGACCACCGCCGCCCTGATCCTGGTCGTCACGATCGAGCCCGGTGGTGAGGCCGCCGTACGCGAAGCACTGCCGGACCTCGGGGCATTCGCCCGGTCCATCGACTTCCGGTTCCCGGGCTCCGATCTGGCGTGTGTGACCGGGTTCGGCTCGGATGCCTGGGACCGGCTGTTCGCGGGGCCGCGGCCGGCCGGACTCCATCCGTTCCAGGAGCTGCGCGGCGCCCGCCACCACGCGCCCGCCACCCCCGGCGATCTGCTGTTCCACATCCGGGGCGAGCGGATGGACGTGTGCTACGAGTGGGCCGCCCGGCTGATCGGCAGACTCGGTGGGGCGGTGAAGGTCGTCGACGAGACCCAGGGCTTCCGCTATCTCGACCACCGGGATCTGCTCGGCTTCGTCGACGGGACGGAGAACCCGGTGGGTGCCGGTGCGCGGGCTGCGGCCCTCGTGGGCTCCGCCGACCCGGACTTCGCCGGCGGCAGCTATGTCATCGTGCAGAAGTATCTCCACGACCTGGCCGGCTGGAACTCGCTGAGCACGGAGGAGCAGGAGCGGGTCATCGGCCGCACCAAGGCCGACGACGTCGAAATGTCCGATGCCGTCAAGCCCGCCAACTCCCATGTCGCGCTGAACACCCTCACCGCGCCGGACGGGTCGGCGCGCGAGATCGTGCGTGCCAATATGCCGTTCGGCAGCTTCGAGCAGGGCGAGTTCGGCACGTACTTCATCGGTTACGCCGCCGACCCGGACGTGACCGAGCAGATGCTCCGCAACATGTTCCTCGGCAGTCCGCCCGGTACGTACGACCGCATTCTCGACTTCTCGACCGCGGTCACCGGCACGCTCTTCTACGCCCCCTGCGCCGACTTCTTCGACGCCCCGCCGCCGTCTCCCGTCCTGTCCGGGACCGAGTCCCTGCCGCATCCGGCGTCCGCGCCGGTGGCCCAGGCCCCGGCTCCGACGGGTGCGGGCGACGGTTCGCTGCACATCGGCAGCCTGCAAGAAAGCGCCCAGTGATGAACAACCTCCACCGCGAACTCGCCCCCGTCACGGAAGCCGCCTGGGACCAGATCGAAGAAGAGGCCCGGCGCACCTTCAGCCGCCATCTGGCGGGCCGCCGCGTCGTCGATGTGACGGACCCGGAAGGGCCCGCGCTCGCGGCGGTCGGTGACGGGCATCTGCGTGACATCGATCCGCCGACACCGGACGTCATCGCCCGGGCCCGTACGTCGAAGCCGGTCATCGAGTGGCGGGTGCCGTTCACGGTGACCCGGGCGGCCGTGGACGACGTCGAGCGCGGCTCCGACGACAGCGACTGGCAGCCCGTCAAGGACGCCGCCCGGACCTGTGCTTTCGCCGAGGACATGGCCATCATCGACGGGTACGCCGCCGCCGGGATCACCGGTCTTCGGGACGGCTCCTCGCATCCCGCGCTGCCACTGCCGGCCGATGCCCGCGACTACCCGACCACCGTGAGCCAGGCGCTGACCCAGCTGCGGCTGGCCGGTGTGGACGGGCCGTACCGGCTGCTGCTCGGCGCCGACGCGTTCACCGAGGCGACCGAGACGTCCGACCACGGCTACCCGGTGGCCACGCATCTCGCGCGACTGCTGGACGACCAGATCCTGTGGGCGCCCGCCGTCAAGGGCGGGGTACTGCTGTCCACCCGTGGCGGCGACTTCGAGCTGCGGCTGGGCCAGGACTTGTCCATCGGCTATCAGGACCACGATGCGACCCACATCCGGCTCTACTTCCACCAGTCGTTCACGTTCCGGATGCTGACGCCGGAGGCCGTGATCCCGATCGTCGCCTGAGCCGGGAGAGCCCGGAACAGCCCCGCTACTTCCGGTGGCCGGTGGCCTGGACGCTCCAGGTGAGCGTGTCGGTGGCCAGGGCGCGGACGGCGGGATCCCGGATGGCGTCCGTACGGTCCACGGCCTCGGCCGTCACCTTGTGACTGCGACCGTCGGCACGGACGCCGAGCGAGCCGGGGGTGACGGCGTACGGCCCCGGGCGTGGACCTTCTCGACACCGTCGACGTACCAGCGCAGATCCGTCCGGGCGAGGCCGGTGGTACCCATGGCCAGGCTGACCGGGATCCGCTTGCCGCGCTTGACCGCGGTGTTCGTGTCGAGGGTGGTGCTGAGCGCGTTGCCCGCACGGTAGAAGCCGGCGATCATCGCCTCGCGTCCGGGCAGGTTGAAGTCGGTGCTGGACAGCTCACGCATGATCGACGTGGAGGTCGGCCGGTAGATGCCGTACGGGTAGTAGGCGCTCCCCTCGTACGTGCCGACCGTGGAGCCCGTCGGGTCGCTCTGCCCCAGCCAGCGGTACCACTTGGCCCGCTTCTCGATGAGCTGCGCCGGTGTGTACGTGGTGGAGTTGGGGCCGTCCGTCTCGCCGCCCGTCCAGGCGCCGTACGAGGGGTTCACAACTGCTGGGCACACAAGCTGCTTTGGCAAACATGGGCACGATTGAGTGAACGGTGCGACGGTCTGTGGGCATGGCTGGCGGGGTGTGCGTAATGTTCTCGGTGCGATCTGGGACGCCGGGTGTGGCGTCAGCGGTCGGGGCCCCCGTGTCACCAGCGAGATGGTTCGGGGCCTCCCCGTCGCCTCTAGCCACACCCATATGGCCAGGTCGTAGGGATGCCGCCCGCCCGGGACGGACCGCATACGGGATATGCGTCGCCGACCGGGACGCGAAAGCGGAGGACCAGCGCGCCCAACACCGTTCGGGGCGCGCCGGTGAGTCAGGACTCACTCCTGCTCACTGCCCAGGAACGGTACGTGTACTCGTCCTCCAGCAGACCCACCGAGTGGCCGATCTCATGGGCGGCGATCATGCTCGACGACGCGTGGTCGGAGGAGAGGGTGGACACGCCGTTGAACGGGTACCCCTCGGCCTGCAGACCGGAGTAGCCGGCACCGCCGTACTTGGTGGAGTTGGCGATGACGACGACGAGGTCGGCGGCGGGCGCCTCGGCCGCGTACGACGCCACCTTGTCGATGTCGGTGCAGACCAGGCGCTCGGTGTCCGCGCACCAGAAGTAGCTGGAAAGCGCTGTGTCCTTGACGACGTCGGCGCCCGGATCGCCGCTGATGCCGGACTCGTTGGAGACGGCGTCGACGGTCCAGACGTTGAACAGGTTCTGGTAGCTCCGGTACGGCTCCATGGCGGTGATGTCGGCCCACTTGGCGGTGGCGTCCGCGTGGAAGTCGTCCTGCTGGTCGGCCGTGTAGCCGTCCCCGATGATCACGACATCGAGCCGGTCGTCGGTCGATCCGGTCACGGCCTGCTCGCCGACCGTACCGTCCACAGCGGCCTCGGCGGCGCTCAGGGACGCCCCGGAGCTCCGACCGGTCCGCGCGGGTGTGTCGGCCGGGACCTCGACGGTCCTCCCGGCGCCGCCGGGCTGCGGGAAGTATTCGACCCGGTGGCTTCCCCCTCGGCCGTTCCCGGTCGGGGCGGCTTCCGCGGGGGCGGTGCCGGCGGCAGTCGCTGCCAGCAGGCCGGCGAGGGCGAGTCCCGCCACCGATCCTGCCGTTCGGCGCGTGCCTGGACGTATGCGCATGTAGAACTCCTTGAGAGCCTCGGACTTCGGGCGGACGCGAGTCGGCGCAACCGTCGATTAACTTGTGGGTTAAATCGACTTAGCCTTGATCCACCGATCTGATGGCTGTGGATGACTCTTCGGGAAACAAGGAAGTGCCTTGTGACCTGCGATGATGGGAGTTCTTGAGGCTTCCAGCACGCACGATCGGCAAGGCACTTCCGAGATGCAAGTTTCCCATACTCCAGCGGCGGTCTCCGCTGCGTTCGATGACCCGAATCTGGTCGCGCTTGCCGGGCTGGTTCCGGTGATGCGGCTGGCCGAACGGTGTGGGCTGTCGGGCCTGGTGACGCAGAAGGTGGAGCTGAGCGGGACGACGAACGGCGCGGGTGCGTCGGCGGGCGCCAAGGTCAGCAGCATCGTGGCCGGCATGGCGGCGGGCGCGGACAGCATCGACGACCTCCACGTGCTGCGGCACGGCGCGATGCCCGCCCTGTTCCGAGGGGTTCGTGCGCCGTCCACGCTGGGCACGTTCCTTCGCGCGTTCACCCACGGTCACGCACTCCAACTCCACGCTGTCCACCGCAGGTTCCTCGGTCAACTGGCCGCGCACACCCCGCTGCTTCCCGGCGCCGATCAGATGGTGTTCATTGATGTCGACTCCACCCACAAGCGGGTCTACGGCCGGGCCAAGCAGGGCGCCGAGTACGGCCGGTTCAAGGGCATCCGCACCCTGCACCCCCTGCTTGCCACGATCTGCACCCCCACCTCCCGGCCGGTGATCGCAACAGTACGGATGCGCCGCGGCAAGGCAGCCGATTCCCGTGGGGCCCCGAAATTCGTCAGTGAGGCGCTGGCCACCGCCGTCGAGGCGGGCTGCACCGGCACCCGGATCCTGCGAGCGGACTCGCAGTTCTACAACGCCGGGGTGATCGCCGCCTGCCGCCGGGCCGGAGCCCACTTCTCGATCACCTGCGGGATGAACCCCTCCATCAAACGGGCCATCCACACCCTCCCCGACCAGGCCTGGCAGCAGATCACGTACCCGACCGCGGTGCCCGATCCCGCAACCGGTGAACTCATCTCGGACGCCGAAGTCGCCGAGATCCCCGCCTACACCGCGTTCGCCAGCCGCACAAAAGCAGAGCGGGTCACCGCGCGGCTGATCGTGCGCCGGGTCCGCGACCTGGCCAAACCCGCCGTTGTGGGTGAGCAGGGCGAGTTGTTTCCCGTCTGGCGCTACCACCCGTTCTTCACCGACCAGCCCGCACAGACCCTCCAGGCCGAACGCGAACACCGTCACCACGCGGTCATCGAGCAGGTCATCGCCGACAGCAAAGCCTCTGCCCTGGCCCACCTGCCCTCCGCACACTTCCACGCCAACGCCGCATGGCTCACCCTGTGGGCGATGACCTACAACCTGCTGCGGGCCACCGGCGCACAGGCCTCCGCCTTCCACGCCAGGGCCACCACCGCCACGATCCGCACCCACCTGGTCCACGTTCCGGCCCGGATCGCCCGCTCCGGCCGCCGCATCACCCTGCACCTACCGCACAACTGGCCCTGGCAGCACGCCTGGACACACCTGTTCTCCACCGCCCACGGACCGGCCGGCTGATACGAACAGCCCCTGCCCGCCCCGCCCGCAAGGGCCCGACCGGAACCGAACCGTGGAAATGCTGGGCAGACCAGCGGACACAAGCTGCCCTCACCCGGCCACCCGACCCGAAGCCGATCAAAAGACCACTCTCAAACCACCTCGGTGGATCAAGGCTTAGCGCGAGGCTTAACCTAGAGGTGCGTCGGACGCGGAACAAGGCCCGGACGGACCGTGGTTGGTGTTCGTAACCGGTCAACTGCCCCTCATGGGGCGCAGGGTGAGATGTGAGAAGCAGGAGGGTGACTCAGTGGCCGCGAAGCACACCGCAGGGACGGACACCGGGCAGAAGCCGAGCGACGGGGGCGAACAGGGGGCCCGGCGTGCGTCGTCCGACGACCCGGGCGCCGTCGGACGACGCGTGCACCGACTGCGTACGGAGCGCGGCCTCACCCAGCGTCAGCTGGCCGAACCCGCCTACACCCCGGCGTACATCTCCACCTTGGAGGCGGGCCGGGTCCGCCCCTCGGAGGCTGCCATACGTCATCTCGCCGAGCGTCTGGGGGTGACGTACGAGGAGCTGGAGACGGGACGTCCCGCCCATCTCGCCACCGACCTGCGGCTGAAACTTGTCGAAGCCCAGCGGACCCTGGCCACCGGCGCCGCCGAGGACGCCGTGGCCGACTACACCAGGCTGCTCGCCGAGGCCGAACAGCTCGGCCTCGACGGCGAACGCGCCACGGCTCTGCTGGGGCTCGGGCAGTGCGCGCTGGAGACGGGCGAGCTGCCGGTGGCCCGCGAGCGCTTCGAGGCCGCGGAGAAGCTGCTTGCGGACGCCCCGCTCCCGCAGCGCGCGCCGGCGGTGCGCGGCCGGGCCGTCGCGCACCTCCTGGCGGGTGAACTCCGGTACGCCTGCTATCTGCTGGAGAGCGCGATCGACGAACTGAACGCCTCCGGTCTGCAGGACCCCGGCGCCCTCCTGCTCCTGTACACGGCCGCGATCGCCCCCTACATGGACATGGGCGCCCACGCCCGTGCCGCGCAGGCCGGCGAACTGGCCCTGGCCCTGGCTCCCCAGGTGTCCGACCCGGAGCTGGTCGCCGGGCTGCACCGGGGCGTCGCCCGTACGCTCATCGCGGCCGGTCGCACACAGGAGGCCGACGCCTCGCTCGCCAAAGCAGCCGAGATCTACCAACAGCTGCAGATCCGTACGGAGATGGCGCACTGCCACTGGATGCGCGGCTACGTCCATGCGCAGGACGGCGATCTGTCCGGCGCCGAGACCGAACTGCGCGCCGCCCGCGACATGCTGGCGTCGAAGCGGGCCGCGCTCTACACGGCGCAGGTCGAGGTGGAACTCGCAGATGTCCTACGCCGACTCGGCAAGCGACAGGAGGCGGAGGCGCTGCTGCTGCGGCTGTTGGGCGAACTGCAGGCGGACCGGGGGTCGGTCCATGCGGGCGGCGTGCACCGGCTGCTCGGCCTGATCGCCGAGGAGCGGAGCGACCTCGACCGCGCCGAGGAGCATTACGTCACCGCGCTCGGCCTGCTGGAGCGGGCAGGCGCCGCCGGTGACCTTGCGGACATCTGCCGGCTTCTCGGGGATCTGCTGCGGCGGGCCGGGCGTACCGAGGCCGCGATGGACGCGTACCGGACCGGCCTCGGCCACCGGGCGGCGCCCGGCAGCACGACGCTGGGTCCGGCGCCGGTGCGCCCGCCGACCTCGTAGAGCGCAGTGCGCGGGGCGGTGCATGCCGCAGGGCGACCGGCGGCGAGCTGGTCCGCTCGCTCGCCGCCCCTGTGGACGCGTCGGGCGATGGCGCACGGGCGGCCCGGCGGCTCGTCCTCCCTCGCACGCCCTGCGGTACCGGCTGCGCCGCGCCCGGGAGCGGTTCGGCGTCGATCTAGGCGACCCCGACACCCGGCTGCTCATCACTTCCGCCGTCCGCCTCAGCGGATAGATTTGTCCTGTATTGCTACAACCGTTCACGGCCAAGGACCGACACCGATCCTGTCCCGTCCGACAGAGACCTGCGGGGCTCCCATCACCGACTCTCGCCGTATGCCTCTCACCGCGCCCGCTCCCGACCCTCCGTCCTCCGCGCGTGTCGCCGCCGCGGTCCGCCACGCCGTCGGCGCCGGGCTGCTCGGCGAGTCCCGGCCCGTCGCCGGGTTCATCGACACCGACGGGGTGCGCGACTCGGTCGCCGCCCTCCAGGACGCGTTCGCCGGGACTCCCGGCGTGCTGCACACGTTCGCCGCCAAGGCCGCGTCGCTGGTCCCCGTACTGCGGCTGCTCGCCGACTGCGGCATGGGGTGCGAGGTCGCCAGCCCGGGTGAGCTGAGAATCGCTCTCGACGCCGGTTTCGCGCCCTCGTCCATCGTGCTCGACTCCCCCGCCAAGACCCGTGACGAGATCCGTCAGGCGCTCGCGCTCGGCGTGGCGCTCAACGCCGACAGCCTCGACGAGGTACGCCGGATCGCCTCACTGCGGCCCAGCAGCTCGGCCTCCGTCATCGGGATACGCGTCAACCCGCAGGTGGGCGGCGGCTCCATCGGGGCGATGAGCACCGCCACGTCGACCTCCAAGTTCGGCGTGGCGCTGCTCGACCCCGGCGCGCGCGAGCGTGTCGTACAGGCCTTCGCCGAGCACTCCTGGCTGACCCAGCTGCATGCCCATGTCGGTTCCCAGGGCTGTTCGCTGGAGCTGATCGCGGCCGGTGTCGCGGAGATGTACGAGCTCGCCGAGGAGATCAACAAGACGCTCGGCACCCCGCAGGTCACCAGCATCGACATCGGCGGCGGCCTTCCCGTCAACTTCGACGACGACTCCGTACGGCCCACCTTCGCCGCCTATGCGGCGGCGCTGCGGGCGGCGGTGCCGGGTCTCTTCGACGGCCGCTACGGGCTGGTCACCGAGTTCGGCCGGTCGCTGCTCGCCAAGAACGGGTTCATCGGGGCGCTCGTCGAGTACACAAAGGATGCGGGGGGCCGCCGTATCGCGCTCACCCACGCGGGGGCGCAGATCGCCACCCGTACCGTCTTCATGCCTGACGCCTGGCCCCTGCGGGCGGGGGCGTTCGACGCCGAGGGGCGGCCCAAGGAGGGCCCGCCGCTGGTCCAGGACATCGCGGGGCCGTGCTGCTTCGCCGGTGATGTCGTCGCGCACGCCCGGGAGCTGCCGGAGCTGCGGGAGGGCGACTTCGTGGTGCTGTACGACACGGGCGCGTACTACTTCTCCACACCGTGGGCGTACAACAGCCTGCCGCGCCCCGCCGTGTACGGCTTCAGCACGGTCGGCGACGGCGGGGACGACAGCTCGGACGGGGACACGGTGCGCTTCGCGCCGGTGCGTGATGCGCAGTCGCTGGACTCGATCGCCGAGGAGAGCGGCGCCGGCCACGCCGATTCGCTCCTCGGGCTCGGACCGCGGCGCGACCGGTAGCAGGTCGCGGCGGTACGGACCGGCCCCGTCATCCGGGCGGCTGGGGCGACGGCTCCGGCTCCGGCACCGGCTCGGGCCGCGGCGGCTGCGGAATCGGGTGGGGCGACGGACCGGGCGGCACAGGGCCGGGGACGGGCGGCGCGGGCGCCGGCTCGGGCAGCGGCGACGGCGGTCCCGGCATGGGGCCGGGGGTCGGCGCGGGTGGAATGGGGTCGGGATACGGGTTGGTCATCTCGGGCCTCCGAAGGTTCGGGCAGATCTCGAGTCCACCGTCTCCCGGAGCGGCTGCCCTCGCCTGCCGAGTCCATACGTACGAGTTCCGTACCGTCGGACGAGAACCCGTACGGCGGCTCAACCCGCCGCGGCGGCCGCGGCGGAGAGCCCGGGTCGGGGGCTGGAGAGGACCGGTATCCGGGTGGCTGTGCGGGTGGCGGCATCGGCCATGGATGCCTGGGCCAGCACGATCACATCGGCGTCCGTCACCCGGTCGGCGGCCGCCGCCACCAGGTCGAGGTAACCGTCACGGTCACCGGCCCGGAACCGCGCCCATGCGCCGTCCACCAGCACCGTGCGAATGTCCACGCACCGATTGCCGGCCTCCTCGGTGAGCAGGGCGAGCGTCGGCGGCAGGGTGTCGTCGATCGCCGCGAGGACCACCACCCGGTCCCACGTGGCGGCGGCCGCCGCCATCGGACGGTCGACGCGCAGGACGGGGACGCCGAGCGACTCCGCGGCGGACTCGGCGACCGCGCCGATCGTCGAACAGGTGCAGAGCACCGCGGTCGCACCCTCGGCGACCGCTCCCGCGAGCAGCGCCCCGATCTCGCCCCGCACCGCGTCCGGACCTGCGTCCCGGGCACGGGCGAGCAGGTCCTCGTGCACGAGATGCCGCAGGGCGAGACCGGGGTGGTCGGCGTCGCGGAGCGCCTCGAAGACCGGGACGTGGACCGGGGAGGTGTGCAGGAGCGCAAGTGTCATCGGCGCGGGCTCGGATCCTGTTCGGACGGGACGGGACGGGATCGGATCGCTACAGCTCGGGGTGGGACTTGAGCTGCTGCTTTGCCTGCTCCACCAGCTCGGTGGGCGCCACCGGAGCCTGGTCGGGGTGGCCCAGGGCCCACTTCGCGGCGTACGGGCAGAGCGGGACGACGGGCACTCCCTCGCGGTCCGCCATGGCGTAGAACTCCTGGACCAGGGCTCCGGCGAAACCCTTGCCCCTGTGCTCGGGTTCGACGACGGTGTGCACGGCGACGAGCGCGGCGGGGGTGCCGTCCATCACGAAGTACGCAATGACTCCGGCGGTCCGGCCGTCCACCCGTGCCAGCAGGTTGCCGTTCGCCCGGTCGTCGAAGAATTCGAGCGCGGTGTTCTCAGCCATGGCGGGGTCTCCCTCGTGAACGGAACGGTCAGTTGGCTGCGGGAAGGGCATACGGGCTGCGTTCGGTGGCGGTGCCGGGCACGGGTGCCGAGGCATCGGTTCCGAGCTCGACGATCCGGTTGTCGGCGTCGACATGGACGATGCGCGGAGTCAGAGTGCGGGACTCGGCGTCGTCGACCTGGGCGTAGCTGATCAGGATGACCAGATCGCCGGGGTGCACGAGGTGGGCGGCTGCGCCGTTGATGCCGATGACACCGGAGCCGCGCTCGCCCTCGATGACGTACGTCTCCAGCCGGGCACCGTTGTCTATGTCGACGATGTGCACGAGCTCACCGGGCAGCAGATCGGCCGCTTCCATCAGCTCGGCATCAACAGTGACGGAGCCGACGTAGTGCAGATCGGCCTGGGTCACGGTGGCCCGGTGGATCTTCGACTTGAACATGGTACGAAGCATGGGGAAACTCCCGGAAATGTCTGCTCCCTGCCTGCTTTCTGCAGGTCAAGGGCGGTCTCCGCAGCCTACAACGATTCGTATGTTCGGTCAGCTCTCCCCATTCTTCGAGGACCCGCGCTGACCGGCGACCGCGCCGGTCAGCCGGCAGTCCGCAGAGCGTCTTCTCCCCGCCTGTCGATCGCGCGAAGACCCCGGATCGCCCCTGTGACCCGGACGGTCTCGTGTCGTGCGAGTCGCAGGACGGCTCTCTTCGCTCCTCCTACCGGGAGGCCCGGTCCAGCAGCTCGAAGAAGGTGTCCCCTCTCACCACCTCGAACGGGTCGGTGAGCAGCTCACCGAGCTCGGCAATGTCGCTCGGCGTCCAGTTCCACGCGTTGACCGCCCCGGCAATGAACAGCGGGCCGTTCCCGTCCCAGCCCTCGATGTGCTTCACCAGCCCGTCCCGGTACTCCGCCGCGTTGCCCTGCGGCCAGTAGTTACCGATCACCGGCAGCCCGGCGGGACGGATCTGCAGGTCACCGGTCTCCCAGGACTGGATGATGCCGCGCAACGGGGTGTTGTCCCGGTAGGAGCGGACGATGCGCTCGTCGAAGGGGACCCAGCCGTTGCCCTCCGGGAGCCGTTGGTTGTACGCGTAGACCAGATCCATGCCGGTCCGCCGCAGGAACCTCCCGGTGAGCCGGGTATACGCGTCCAGCGCCTCTCGCGGCCAGGAGCCGGGGTAGGTGTATCCGGCGCCGGACGGGCCGCTGATCAGCAGGTCGTTGGCGGTGGCGGTGCGCTGGTAGTGGGCCAGCAGCGCGGGTCCGATGTCGGCCAGGAGCGGGCTGACCGTCCAGTTGACGGGCACCTGGCCGCGCGCGGGGTTGTCCCACAGGTCACGCATGCGGCGCTGGCAGTACTGGACGTTGTCGCCCTCGCCGACGGTGAGCGTGAGGTACACCCGGTTGCGAAGCGTCGCCGGCGGGCGCGGCCGAACCCGGTCGGAGACCTTCGCCCGGGTGCCGGCGTGCACCGTGCCGTTCATGTAGTAGTCGGCCGGCACCACTTCCACCCCGTGCTGCGAGGCCCGGTCGACGCCGCCCCACTCCCCGGCCACGTCATTGGAGAACCAGCCGCAGTACGGGGTGGTCGGCTCGACCCGGCTGAACACCTCGTCGAGCAGCGCGCCGGTGGCCCCCGACGGCGGCAGCCACACCACCATGGCCCGGGAGGCGACCGCGTAGTCGCGGAAGTACGGGAAGGGCTCGACGCGGGTGGGCGCGGTGGTCGTGGCAGTGACCAGGTACTGGTTCCACAGGTCGACATCGACCGTGAGCCGGGTGGTCCCGGCCGGTGCGGTGAACCGGTAGACGAAGTAACCGCCCCCGTCGCAGAAGCGGTTGGCGTCGCCGCCGAGGGAAGAGTTGAGCCCGTCGAAGAGGTACGGGGCCTCGGCGTCCGTACCCGGCGCGAAGGAAGCGATCTCCTGGCCGTCGGCCCGTACGGTGACCCGCCCCACCGAAGCGCCCCAGCCGTCGTCCCCCAGGGAGTCCTGGAAGCGGAGGAAGGCCCCGTCCGTGCCGGGCAGTTCGGGGCTGAGGTCGAAGGTGCGCACCTCCCGGTTGGAGGAGTCGCGGATACGGTCCGGCTCGCGGGCGATCTCACGCCACTGGACACCGTCCACCTTCACGGTCCTGGTGGGCGGCAGCCCGGCCAGCAGTGTGTGGGCGCAGCGGGGGAAAAGGTTGTCCAGTTGCCAGCGGTAGACCGCCTGCGGGTCGTCGGCGAAACGGCCCCGCAGATCGGCGACGACCTTCAGGCCGTACCGGCTCGCCTGTTCGGCGGTGGCCGCGACGGCGTTCTCCAGACCGGCGAGGGTGGTGGCGACGTTGACCGAGTCGGGGACCTCGGGGTCGTGCAGGACGGCGCCGCGGACCTCGCCGCGGTAGCGGCCGATCAGGTCGAGGGCGTTGTCGTGGCGGGTGACGTCGGCGCCGGTGCCGGCCAGCCAGCGCAGGTCGACGCCGGCGGCGTCGTAGTTGAAGTAGAGACGAGGGCGGCGCCGGTTGACGACCCCCTGCAGGGTGGTCAGCAGCAGCTGATCGTCCCCGTGCAGGCTGCTCACGTCGGCGACGTCGAGCGTGGTGGCGTGGCCGAAGGACGGCAGCAGGGGGGTGTGGCTGTCGCGTTCGGCGGCGGCGGCCCGACCGGGGAGGCCGAAGCCCAGTCCGGCTGCCGCCAGGATCGTTCCGTTGGTCAGCAAGAAGTCTCTTCGTGACACCATGGACGATCACTCCTCCTCGGATGCGGAGTTGACATCGTTGTCACCAGCCAGTGAAGCTAGCGACGCATGGGTCACGTGTAAAGAGTGCGGACGCCTCCTTCGGCCAAGTCGGCGCCGCGGTCCGGACGAATGACAGCCCGCAGCACGGTGACCGCTCGCGGTGCGCCGTGAGCATCGGGCGCGCTCTCGCCCCGGCGACAAGGTCCGGCATCCGGGCCGCACCCGGCTCGACCCGTCAGGTTGTCAGTTGCCCTGTGGGCCATCGCTCCCAGGAACGGTCACAGGTGGCAAGGCTGCCGTCTGCTGCGCTTCGGCCTCCGGCGGGCAGGGGTCCCAGGCGCAGGCCAGGGAACCGCCCACAAGGCCGAAGAAGAGTCCGAAAAGCAGTCCCCCGAAGTTGGCGAGGGGGAAGGAGACGAGGGTGAGCAACAGGCCCGCGATCCCGGCGAAGACGCGCACCTGCTGATGGAACCAGAGCGTGATGCCCAGGGTCATGAGCAGGATCCCGATGATCAGTGATGCGGCACCGGCCGTGGTGGACAGGGCGACAGCGACGCCCTTCAGCGTGATGTGGACGTAAGGGAAGTAGATGATGGGCGCCCCCGCCAGGAGCAGGAACAGGCCGGCCCAGAACGGGCGCCCACCACGCCAGATTCTGAATCTGCGTCGTGTGCCGTCGATCCTGTCGCGTAGTCCTGGGAGGGTGCCGAAAGGCTCGTTGATCACGTGCGGCTTCCAGGGTGAAGGGGTGGGTATCGCCTGTGATGACGCGGTACGTGGAGTCGGCGCGGGCTGGTGCTCGGCTGAACGAGTACGGATGGGCCGGTCCATGACCGCGTCGGCACGGCGTCCGGGGCCGTAGCGGTGTGCACGGAGTCAGAAGCAGCGGTGGCTGCCCTGCTTGAGACTCACTTCGAGGTCAGGGACGCTGAGGGTGGCAGCCGAGATCGCAACCGCGTCAATGCGCACGTCGGTCAGGGTGGTCGACACGGCCTGCTGGGCGAAGCCGTTGGGATCGAAGAGCCCCGAGTTCCGGTCGCCCGGGTTGATCGGACCCTTGGTGACCGAGCCCGCGGCGACACCGATGTCCAGGTCGTTCAAGGTCGCCCGACCGGCTGTCAGGGATGTCGCGTCGATGAAGATGTCCCGCGCCTCGGCCCGGTCGCCGCCGGTGAGCCGCAGTGTGTAGAGGCCCAGAACCGGGATCTCGACCGCTACGGACTCGCACAGTCTCTTGATCGTCGCATACCTGGCACCTGTGACCACGACGGGCACATGGCGGCCCTCTCTGGTCACGTCCACCATGCCGTAGATACTCGTACCGCGAGTGGTCAGTGTGTCTGCAGCGAACTGGAACCGGTCACCGGAGATGAAGAACGACGCAGCCAGTGCACCTTGCGCCATGCCGATACCCAGTGCCGCGGCAGCCGCCGTGCTCGGAACCAGGACAAGGGCGAAACGCTTCCACCGCGTCCTGCCGCAGCCGTGCGACATGCCGTGCCTCTCTCCTGTGAAGTGCAGGCCGCCCCCGAACACCGTGCCCTCGGACAGGCTCGCCCGTCAGGCTGGACGGCGGACATTCCGGTCGCGACACAAGCCTTGCAGGTACCGGCGGTCCGACATGGACCACTGCCCTGCGCCTTTGATGGACTCTAGAGTGCGGACAAGGAAACCCGTCGGCACGCCAGCCCGCCCAGACGGGTGAAACAGGGGCACTGGCGACGGTCCCCTTCGACGGATCGCGGTGGTCGACGAACTGGGTGAAAGTCAGCGTCCAGTACGGGAAGCCACCCTGGTCCGCGACAGGCGGCGGTCCGTGAAAGCCGGGGCGCCCGAACCGTGACACCGCGCCCGGCACCGGGCCGGCCGGGGACGCCACGACAGCCCGGCGGACCGATCGAAACGGCGCGGCGAGCAGGCCGGGCCCCCTCCGGGCTCGGCTCGACCTCTCACAGAAGGTGCGGGGCGGACGACCGAGCTGAGGGCACACCGTCGGCTCGGCCCGCTGCGGTCGGTCACACGTACCGACTCACCTTCCATGTCTGCGCGTTGACCGTGCACCGCGGCGAGCCGAGGGGAGTCGATCTCCGGAATTCCGCGTCAACGACCCGCCGGGTCGGCCACCGTAAGCGGACCGGAGCCATTTTCAGGACAGTTCCTACGCAGCCCCGGGCCCAACGCCCCAAGGCCGCCCGGAAAATTCTCGCTCGGTGCGCCGATGGCATGATCAAGGCGTGACCAGTGAACTTACTCGATCCGCCGAAAAGTATGTCCTGTTCGATGTCGATGGCACGTTGATCGACGCAGTAGCGAATCAACGGCAGGTCTGGGGGACTTGGTCGGCGCAATACGGACTGGACCCTGATGAGGTCTACAGGGTGGCGCTGCGGACGCGGCCGATGGAGACCTTCGCGACGGTCGCTCCTGATCGGGATCCGCGGGAGTGCCTGGCGGCATTGCATGAGCTGGAGGACGAGGACGTACGGTCCGGTGTCTACGCCGCCTTCGAAGGTGCGACGGAGTTGCTGTCGGCTCTGCCCCCAGGGCGCTGGGGTCTGGTGACATCCAACTACGAGCACCGGGTGCGCGGGCGGTTCGCCCGGACCGGTCTGCCGGTTCCCGGCGTGCTGGTGGATGCCGCTGTCGTCACGGAGGGCAAGCCGTCACCGGTGCCCTATCTGCTGGCTGCTGAGCTACTCGGGGCCGGGCCGGAGGACTGCCTGGTCATTGAGGACGCGCCGTCCGGTGTGAAGTCGGGGTTGCGTGCCGGCATGACGGTGTGGGGAGTCAACGCTCCTGTTGCGGTGGACGGCGTGCACCGCCATTTCGGGAGCCTGCGCGAAGCAGTACCCGAGATCCTGGCTTATGCGACGTGAGCACGCGGGGATTCCACGGTCCGAGCCACCGCCATGAGCCGCGCGAAGAGGCGGATGAACCTGACGGTGCGCCGGTCGGCGCCGCTGTCCGGGGTCTCGAAGTCCGCGGCCGACCACATCGTCCAAGACCTAGTATGGCGTAGCAGGTGTATGGGACACCGGGCCTGTGTCGCACACGCGTGCCTCCGCCCGGAGCCGGGCATGCGCCGAGAGGCGCCCCATGCCGGAAACCCCGGCCCGATTCCGACGGGCCGGGGTTTCCATGTGATGCAGGTGGAGCTGTTACCACTTGTTGCCGTAGTGGTCCCTGACCACTCGGAAGCTGCCCACGACACCGTTGCGGACCCACACGCCGCCGTGGACCTGGCGGGTGAAGACACCATTGCTGGTGCTCCAAGGGCCGACAGTGGCGACCGGGGAGCCGTTGTCGCAGGTCGCCCCGCGGAAGAGCTCTACGGTCCTGCGGCTGTCGTTGCGGACGTTGAAGCTCCGCGAGCCCAGGCCGCTGACCACGGTGATGCAGCCGTCCGGCTGGGCGGAGTACGACCGCTCGTTGATGTGGATCCGACCCTTGTCGTAGCCGTCGTAGCCACCGTCGTCGCCGCCACGGCCACCGCCGCCGCCACCGCCGCCGTAGCCACCGCCGCCGCCGCCACGGCCACCGCCGCCGCCACCGCCGCCGTAGCCACCGCCGCCGCCACCGCCGCCGAAGCCACCGTCGTCGCCGCCACGGCCACCGCCGCCGCCACCGCCGCCGAAGCCACCGTCGTCGCCGCCACGGCCACCGCCGCCGCCACCGCCGCCGCCGCCGCCGCCGCCGAAGCCACCGTTGTCGCCGCCACGGCCTCCGTTTCCGTTTCCGTTTCCGTTTCCGTTCCCGTCGCCGGCAGCGGGGCCCGGGGCGGGGGCTGCCTGTTGGACGGATGGGGCGGCCGGAGCGGATCCAGCAGCCGAGGCATAAGTAATGCCGGTTGTCGCGAGGACTGCGGCGCCTACTACGGCGGCAGTCACAGCGACGGTTCGCGTCGTCATGTCACTTCTCCCTGTCTCAGAGACGTCGGCCGGGAAGCCGACCTGCGATGAACGTACTAATAGTCCCTTTAGCTGTCATATCGGACATACCGATGGTGTGACTCGAAGGGGCCGACCGGGTGTACGAACGGCGGGTTTCATGGGCCGAGGCAACATCTGACGGGTCGTGAAAGCCCAGGAAAATGGGCATATCTGGCGCACCGTTGGGCTTTCCGGGCGACATACTGTGGCCCGCTCACCCTGTCGGCAGCATGCCGCCGATTCCAGCTCGGCGAGAACGCACCCCCGCCCTTCCGTCCCGACGCCTGCGCGTCGCATGTCCGGTCAGGTCTCTCCAGGTTCTGCGCCCCCATGGTGAGTCCCGCAGAACACAGACCGAATGGCCCCCGCCCGGCGCCCCGCACCGGTCCCCGACCCGGATGCCCCGTGCTCGGGATGTTCCGGATGCCCCGTGCTCGGGATGTTCCGGATGCCCCGTGCTCGGGATGTTGACGATCCCTTGACCTCCCGGACCACATCCATGGCGGCTCCGGTGCTGTCCTCAGTGGTGTCGAACCTGCCCCTCGTGAAGGAGTCCGCTGCCATGGATGGCGCTGTCGTTGGAGCTGTGGTTGTCGTCGTCTGCGTGCTGCTGGTGCTGCGCAGCGGGATGCGTGTGGTCAATCAGGTGGACCGAGGGGTGGTCTTCCGCTTCGGCAAGGCGCTGCCCGGCCATCGGCAGCCCGGCATAACCTTCCTCATCCCGTTCGCCGACCGGATGCGGAAGGTGAACGTACAGGTGGTGACGCTGCCCGTGCCGACGCAGGAGGGCATAACCCGGGACAACGTGTCGGTGAAGGTCGATGCCGTCGTCTACTTCAAGGTCGTCGATCCGGTGCGGGCCACGATCGAGGTGCAGGACTACATCTTCGCGGTCGGCCAGGTCGCCCAGTCCTCCCTGCGCTCCATCATCGGCAAGAGCGACTTGGACGATCTGCTCTCGGACCGCGAACGGCTGCACGAAGGACTGGCCTTGATGATCGACAGCCCGGCGGCCGGCTGGGGTGTGCACATCGACCGGGTCGAGATCAAGGACGTACAGCTGCCGGAGTCGCTGAAGCGTTCCATGTCGCGGCAGGCCGAGGCCGAGCGGGAACGGCGCGCCCGGGTGATCACCGCGGACGGTGAGTTCCAGGCGGCACAGCAGCTCGCCAACGCTTCGCGCATCATGGCCGACACGCCGGAGGCGATGCAGCTGAGGCTGCTGCAGACGGTGGTCGAGGTGGCAGCCGAGAAGAACTCCACGCTGGTCATGCCGTTCCCGGTGGAACTGCTGCGGTACTTCGACCGGGCGGCTCGCCAGTTCGGGACGGGCAGCGATGTCGCGACACCGGTTCCGGACCCGCACGGCGAAACAGTGCCCGACCCTCGCGCGTAACGCCGTCATGAGTCCGTCAGGGTCTGCTGCCCCGGCGTCAGGGATTCGCCAACGCGCCATGATCGCCGAGGCCCTTGGGCCTTCCATGAGGTCAGGACCTGAGGTGCGGCGAGGAGTGGTGACGAAATGGAGCGAGCGGGCGGGCGACGTGTGGTGGCCGGCGTGAGCGGCACGCTGGGCAGTCTGACAGCGCTGCACCGGGCCGCGACCGAGGCCCGGCGCACCGATGCCGTACTGCGGGCCGTACTGGCCTGGTCACCTCCCGGCGGTGAGCTCGGGCACCGCAATCAGCCGTGGCCCGAGCTGCTGACCGAGTGCCGCCGGGTGGCGGACGACCGGTTGCTCCGGGCGGTGGGCACCGCCTTCGGCCCGGCAGGGCCCGGGGTGCCGATGGAGACTCTGGTCGTACGGGGCACACCGGGCCTCGCTCTGATCGCTGCGACGAACGGCCCCGAGGACCTGCTGGTCGTCGGGGCCGGGGCGCGCGGGGGGCTGCGGAGGGCCCTGCATCCTTCGGTCGCCCGGTACTGCCTCGCGCACGCGACCTGCCCCGTGCTCGCCGTACCGCCCTCTCCGCTGCAGGACGACATTGCCGCCGTCCACCGCCGGATATCCTGGCACATGCCGCTGAACACCCGGGAGTTGGCGGACTGACTCGCTGCGTCCGTGCGCGTGAGGACGGTCGCCATGAAGTGGTCGCGTCCCCGTCGCCCCGAGGGGGAAGAACAGCGGAACGTGTCACGCCGATCGGGGGAAATCAGGCCGATCGCAGCCAATGCATCGAGGCCACTCGTTCTGCGGCGCATGTCGCAGCCTTCGGCTGCGCGCCCTTGCGGATCCGCGAATATCGACCGGCGGAAAGAGCGGCGCTACCGTCAAGAAGCTGTCAGCAGGCCGTAAATATGGGCTGTACTGGCCGAGTAGCACCATCTGTTTCGCCTAGATTCTTTTTATGCCACTCAAAGGCCGCGGACGCTCAGGGCCTGACCACGCCCGACAACCCGGTCGCACCCGCGGCTGATACGCGGCGGCGTATTCTCCGCACCGCGTCCGCGCACGGCCTTTCCGGTACCGGGGCCCCGGTACCGGAAAGGCTCAGCGTCACTCCTGGCCGACTCACCCGGTGCTCGCGCTGTGCGGGCGGCCCGCCAGGGGCGCGATCATTCCGGCCAGGCCCGCCTCCGCGCATCCGGGGATCGGCTCGCTGACCTGTCGAGGCCTGTACAGCCCGCAGCCGGTCATCACGTCGACGATCATCTTCAGCACCCTGATCACCCTGGCTCCGGTCCCGCTCGCCCTGCGCAGCGTCCGCTGCGCGTCTGTCACCGCCTCGGCAGACTCGTATCAGAGGGTCGTCAGGGATTTGTGCGCCCGCTTGAGGCGGGGCATTCGACGGAGTGGGATAGGTGACGTGAACAGCGGTCTGCGACATGACGACCGGCCTCCGAATACGGTGCCACCGGTGATGCGCGCTGTTCACCCCAAAATGCGTTGACGCATTCGCCCGGGCTTCGGCACACGGTGCTCCTGCGCACCGCTCGCCGGCGGCCGCCCGATCAATGAAGCGGCCGCTTCTCCATTTTTCTTTCCTCCATCCACTGTGCACGCCTTGCCACATGCATCCCTATGTCTCAATTCGCAGGCGGCTGGGGCTGTTCCATCGCATCAGCCGGAGGGCCGACCACGGCAGCAAAGCCGCCCACCAGCGGCTGAACCGCCAGAAGGGGCGGCCTGAACCCGGCGCGCAGGCCGCCCCTTTCCCGTACACCCGGCTCCGGAAGGCACCCACCATGATCGAACTCCTGCCGCACCAACTTCCCTCACACGCACGCTGGTTCCCTGCCGGAGCGCCGGGTCCGGCGGCCCTGGCCGAGCATGTCCTGACCACCGGAATCGGCCGCTTCTGGGCCGACCACGCCGTCCAGCCGCGCGCGATCGCCGTCGACTGCGCCGCCCATGTACTGCTGCGTGGCGATCCCGGCGCACTCGTCCCCGCGGAACTCGCGCCGCTCGGCTCGCGCTACATCGAGGCACCTGCCCGATTCCTTCCCGCCCTCGGCGCTTCCTTCGACCGGATCATGCCGTGGGAGCGCATGGTCTGCGTACAGCAGGAGGAGCCGACCTCCGTTGCGCGCACCCCCAAGGGCGTGGCCGTACGCCGCATCACCGCCGCCGATGCAGGCGCACTCGCCGTGCTCGGCCCGGGTGCTGCCTGGATACATGCCAGCTGGGGCGGCCCGGCCGGGCTCGCCGCCTCCGGGCACGCCTGGGGCGCCTTCCGCCAAGGCGAAGCCCTCGCCGTGGCGTGCACGTACTTTCTCGGCAGCGCGTACGAGGACCTCGCCGTCGTCACCGCCCCCGACCATCGCCGCCGGCAGCTCGCCCTCGGTTGTGTCACCGCACTCTGCGCCGACGTCACGGCACGCGGCCACACCCCCAGCTGGAGCTGTTCGCGCCACAACAGAGCCAGTCGGCTGCTCGCCTGGAACGTCGGCTTCCGCCTAGTACGCGAATACGTCCACGATGCCACCGGCGCACCGGCCGTCCGCGGGATATCGGGGACGAGAATCCCTGCCTGAAGCCCCACCCGGCACACGCGGCGGCGCCGTAGAACGTCCGGTGGCATCCCTCGACTCGGTGATTCCGCCCGTGTAGCAGAGCAGGGTCGAGCCGGGCGGGATGGAAAAGCTGTCGATCGGGAAGGCCCAGTCCCCCAGCGTGATCACCCCCAGGAGGCGCCTCCTCCGAGGGCTCGAGGACCCTGGCCGTCCCGTGCACGTCGAGGCACCGACGGGGATCCACAGAACTCTGCTCTGCTGCGCCACTTCCCCACGCTCCGTGGAAGGCGCTCGCGCCGCATCCGGGACAGCACGAAATGTGTACAGGCGGCCGTCGTGGCGTGCGCGCCGTCCCATGCGGATGCGAAGTGCGGCACAAGTGGCGACGCTGGAAGTGTCAGGGTGAACGCACCGAGGAGGACCCATGTCCATGATGGACAAGATCAAGCACATGCTGAAGGGCCACGAGGACCAGGCGGGCAAGGGCATCGACAAGGCGGGTGACACCATCGACGACAGGACCCAGGGCAAGTACACCGGCCAGGTCGACACCGCTCAGGACAGGCTCAAGGGCCAGCTCGGTTCGGACCGCGGCCAGGACCAGCCGCCGCAGCCGCCGCAGCCGCCGCCGCCGCCGCAGGCCTGACCCTCACAAGGCCGTTGCACCGTCAATAGGCCGCTGCCGCCTCGCCTGCTCATGTCGTGAGCAGGCAGGGGCGGCCGGATGTCCGGCCGATTCCCACGCGGTGTGGTCGAGACCCCTCTCAAACTCGTCCGCGCCGGCTGGGCGACCTGGGCAGACGTCGTGGAAGAGACGCTGCGCCCGGAACCGACCGCCAGACACATCCCGCTGCGGAATGCCGTCCGTGACATAACGCTGCCCCACGGCCGATCCGCGAGGGCGAAGCGATCCTCGCATCGTTCGCCGCGGCGAACCGGCGCGCGGAGGGAGCGCCGACGCAGGCGTTCGACGTGTCCCGCACCGCCGAGGAGCACCTCGCCTTCGGGGACGGCGGGCATGGCCATGCGCGGCGCCCCTTCTCTCCAGGGGCGCCACATGTCCCGGCATCGCTTCCGCGAGCCGCGCCCGCGGGCGACGGCTCAGCAGATCCGGGGCAGCTGCTCCCCGATCGGCAGGTCGACCACGCGCGTCCCGCCGAGCCCGGTGCGAGCGACGACCATGCCTGGATGCGCCTCCACCGCCTCGCCGATGACGGCCGCCCCCGCTCCCAACGGATGCGCCCGCATCGCCTCCAGAACGGCTTCGGCGTGCTCCCGGGGGACGAACGCGACGAGTTTTCCCTCGTTGGCCACGTACATCGGGTCCAGGCCCAGGATGGCGCAGGCGTTGGCCACGGCCGGCGGGACCGGGATGTCGCGTTCCTGGAGGACGACACCGGTGCCGGAGGCCGTCGCGATCTCGTTGAGCGCCGCGGCCAGCCCCCCTCGTGTGGGATCGCGCAGGACATGGAGGTCGGGGGTGACCGCGAGCATGGTCTCCACCAGCCCGCCCAGGGCCGCGCAGTCGCTCTCGATCTCCACGCCGAACTCCAGGCCCTCGCGCACACTCATGATCGCCACGCCGTGCACGCCGATCGCGCCGCTGACGATCACGACGTCGCCAGGGACCACCCGCTGAGGACGGAGGTCGACGCCGGCCGGGACCAGGCCGATCCCGGCGGTGTTGATGAAGATGCCGTCGCCGTGTCCGGCGTCCACGACCTTGGTGTCACCGGTCGCCACCTCGACGCCCGCCGCACGCGCGGCTGCGCCCAGCGCGTTGGCCACGCGTGCGACGACCGAGACCTCTACGCCTTCCTCCAGGATGAAACCGCAGGAGAGGTAGGCGGCCCGGGCGCCGCTCATGGCCAGGTCGTTGACCGTGCCGTTGACCGCGAGGTCGCCGATGCTGCCGCCGGGGAAGAACAGCGGCCGCACGACGTACGAGTCGGTGGAGAAGGCCAGCCGGGCGCCGCCCAGCGATACCACGGCCGAGTCGGTCAGTTGCGCGAGCACGTCGCCCCCGTAGCCGGGCGCGAAGACGTGCTGGACCAGTTCTGCCGAGAGTGCCCCGCCGCCGCCGTGGCCCATCACCACCCGCGGCTGGTCGCGCAGCGGTGCCGGGCAGGTCCATGCCGTGAGGTCGAGTACCGGCGGCTCGCCGGGAGCGGCCGTGCCGGTGGTGTTCAGTGCTTCGGTCGTCTCAGGCAACGGGGCTCGTCTCCCTGGCTGCGGTGGTGATGTCCAGTCGCCGGTAGAGGTAGTACGCGGCACAGGCGCCCTCGCTGGAGACCATGGTGGCCCCGAGCGGGTTGCGCGGAGTGCAGGTGGTGCCGAACGCCTCGCACTCGTGGGGCTTCAGAAGTCCTTGCAGGACCTCACCGCTTCGGCATGCGGCAGGCTCCTCGGTGTGGATGCCGGTGACGGAGAAGCGGTACTCGGCGTCGTAGTCCCGGTAGCGCGTGGAGAGCCGCCAGCCGCTGTCGGGGATGGTGCCGATGCCGCGCCAGGCACGGTCGGTGACTTCGAAGACGTCGTCCAGCATGGCAAGCGCCGCGGGGTTCCCTGCCGGGTGCACGGCGCGTGGGTACGCGTTTTCCACGGTGTGCTCGCCGCGCTCCAGTTGCAGGACGGTGCGCCGTACGCCTTCGAGGATGTCCAGCGGTTCGAAACCGGTGACCACAATGGGCACCTGGAACCGTTCGGCCAGCTCCGGGTACTCCCGCGTGCCCATCACGCTGCACACGTGACCGGCGGCGAGGAAGCCCTGCACCCGGCAGCTCGGCGACTGCATGATCGCCTCGATGGCCGGGGGGACCCGCACATGGGACACCAGGAGGCTGAAGTTCGCGATGCCGAGTCTGCGTGCCTGATACACCGTCATGGCGTTGGGCGGTGCGGTGGTCTCGAATCCGATCCCGAAGAAGACCACCTCGCGATCGGGGTTCTGCTGGGCGATCTTCAGGGCATCGAGTGGCGAGTACACGACCCGCACGTCGCCGCCCTCGCTGCGGACCCGGAACAGGTCACGGCCGGTTCCCGGTACCCGGAGCATGTCCCCGAACGAGCAGAAGATCACCTCGGGGCGGGAGGCGATGGCCAGCGCCTTGTCGATCACCTCCAGTGGCGTGACACAGACGGGGCAGCCCGGACCATGAATCAGTTCGACCTGGTCCGGCAGGAGTTGATCGATGCCGTGCCGGATGATGGTGTGCGTCTGTCCGCCGCAGACCTCCATCAGCGCCCAGGGCCGGGTCACCACGGAGTGGATGTCGTCGAGCAGTCGGCGCGCCAGGTCCGGGTTCTGGAACTCTTCGATGTACTTCACTGCTGAACCTCCTGCGGTGCGTCGGCGCCACCGGACCCGGACGTCAGGCCGGCCTCCGCGGCCCGTTCCCATGAGTCCCCGAACTCCTCCTGGAGCAGGCCCAGCTCGGCGAAGAGTTCCAGCGTCTTCCTGGCCGACTCCTCGTCCAGCCGCTGAAGGGCGAACCCCACATGGACGATGGCGTATTCACCGACCTGGAGATCCGGCAGATACTCCAGGCACACCTCTTTGACCACACCGCCGAAGTCGACGGTGGCCATCCGCGTACCGTCACGCTCCTCGATGTCCATCACTCTGCCGGGTACCGCCAGGCACATGGCTGCTCCTTGCTGTGGGGGGCGTTGCCCGGCTCTGCCGGGCCGGACGTCAGTCGGCGGCTGCGCCGGTTCGCGCCGCTGCGTTGCGGGTGGCCACCATGAGCTGGCCGAGCGCCAGTCCGCCGTCGTTCGGGGGGACCTCGCGGTGGCGCAGGACGGTGAAGCCGTTCTCGTTCAGCGTCCGGGCGCACCGGGAGGAGAGCAGGGTGTTGGCGAACACGCCGCCGGTCAGAACCACTTCGTGCAGGCTGTGCTGCTCGCGGGCTGCGACGCACACCTGGCGCACGATGTCCGCGACGGCCGCGTGGAAGCGTGCGGCGACCAGTGTCGGCTGTACACCGGCGCGCACGTCGTCGACGACGGCTGCGAGTACCGGTGAGGGGTCCATGACCAACGGCTGTCCGTCGCCCGGGACCGCCGGGCGCAGCGCGAAGCCGTAATCGGGTCCGGGGTCCGCGGCGGCGCCGACCGCGGCGGCCTCCAGTTCGACGGCGGCCTGGGCTTCGTACCCGGCGCGGTGGCAGACGCCCGCCAGCGAGGAGACTGCGTCGAACAGCCGGCCCATGCTGGAGGTGGGAACGCAGTTGAGGTTGCGCTCCAACTGGCGCAGCAGCACGTGTCGTTCGTCCGGTGGACAGGCTGCCGTGCAGGGCAGATCGTCCGTCCAGCCGATGCCCGCCGCGTACAGATGTGCCAGCGCCATCCGGTAGGGCCGGTGTACGGCGGCGTCGCCGCCGGGCAGCGGCGCGTACGCGAGGTGTGCGAAGCGGTGACAGGCGTCGTAGTCGGCCAGCATGATCTCGCCGCCCCACACCGCTCCGTCGTCCCCGAATCCGGTGCCGTCGAACGCGACGCCGATCACTCGACGGCTGCCGTCCCGGCCGTGCTCGGCCATCGCGGCGGCGATATGGGCGTGGTGGTGCTGTACGCGCACCACCGGTCGGCCGTCGGCCCGGCGCAGCGCCCACTGGCCGGTGCGGTAGCGGGGATGCCGGTCGGTGGCCAGGAGGCCGGGCCGCACGCCGGTGAGGGTCTCCAGGTGCTGTTCGGCGCGTGCGAAGGCGTGCTGCGTGTCCAGGTCGTCCATGTCGCCGACATGGGCGGACAGCCAGGCCCTGCGCTCCTCGGCGAGGCAGAAGGTGTTCTTCAGGTCGCCGCCGGTGGCGAGGGTCGCAGGCACCGGGTGGGGCAGGGTGAGCGGCAGCGGGGCGTAACCGCGTGAGCGGCGTACGATCAGCCGCTCCCCGTCGCAGACGCGTACCACGGAGTCGTCGCACGGAACATGGATCGGGCGGTCGTGCGTGAGCCAGGCGTCGGCCAGGTGAGCGAGCCGCTCCAGCGCCTCGTCGTCGTCCGTGACGATCGGTTCACCGGCCACGTTGCCGCTGGTCATGACGAGCAGGCGCGGTCCCGGCGGGTCACCGGGCAGGCCGAGCAGCAGGTGGTGCAGCGGGGTGTACGGGAGGATGACGCCGAGGTCGGGGCTGCGTGGGGCGACGGCATCGGTCGGCCAGGGGGTGCGGGGGTCCGGCTGGGCGCCGGCGCGCCGCCGCAGCAGGACGACGGGCCGGACACCGCCGGTGAGCAGGGCCCGCTCCTCGCCGCCCACATGCACGAGGTGCGCGACGTCGTCGATGTCCCGGGCCATGATGGCGAACGGTTTGTCGCCTCGAGCCTTCCGGCGGCGCAGCAGGGACACCGCGGCGGAGTTCTCGGCATCGCAGGCGAGGTGGTAGCCGCCGAGCCCCTTGACCGCGAGGACCGCACCGTCCGACAGCAGCCGGCGTGCCTCCGCGACCGGGTCGCGTCCGGCTGCGCACTGCGCGGGGGCGGTGCGGTCCGGCCGCCCGACGAGCAGTCGCAGCCGGGGGCCGCAGGCGGGGCAGGCGACCGGCTGGGCGTGGAAGCGCCGGTCCGCGGGGTCGGCGTACTCACGGGCGCAGTCGGCGCACATCGGGAAGCGGGCCATGGTCGTGTGCGCGCGGTCGTACGGCACCGCGGTGACGATCGTGAACCGGGGCCCGCAGTGCGTACAGGTGATGAACGGGTGGCGGTGGCGCCGGTCGGCCGGATCGGCCAGTTCGATGAGACAGTCGGCGCAGGTGGCCGCGTCCGGGGAAACCAGTGTGCGGGCCGGTCCGCCGGTGTGGGAGTCCACGATGCTGAAGCGGGATCCGCCCGCGGCCGGGACCTCCGTGTGGTCGACGGAGTCCACCCGGGCGAGCGGGGGTGCCTCCGCCGCGATCCGGTCGCAGAACAGGGCGACGGCGGCCGGGGCGCCCTCGACCTCGGCGACGACCCCTTCGGTGGTGTTGGTGACGTGTCCGGCCAGGCCCAGTCCGGTGGCCCGGGCGTACAGGTAGGGCCGGAATCCGACACCCTGCACGACGCCGCGGATCACGACCCGTCGGCGCTCCACGGCTCCCGCGAGGGCGGCGGCGCCGGGCTGTGGGGTCGTCACGAGCGGTACTGCGCCGTGGAGTCGGGTGCTGTCGTCATGACGAGCGGCTCGTCGGGGTGCGCGTGTGCGTGCGGGCCGGTGTGGGGGTGTTCGTGGGTACCCAGGTCCGGATGTGTGTGCGTATGCATCCCGGTGTGCGCGTGGGTGTGGGTGTGGGTGTGCGAGCCGCCGTGCGCGCCGTGGTCAGGATGGGTGTGGGTGTCGTCGTGCGTGCTCATGTCCCCGTGGGTGTGGGTGTGCTGCTGGTACGGGTGCTGCCGGGCCATCACCGGTGTGTGGACCGGGGTGCCGTCACCGGCGGCCAGGGCCCGGTCGAGCAGCGTCCCCACCCCTTCACCGCGGCGGGCGGCGGTGAGCACCACTTCCACACCGGGGTTGACCTGCTGGACATGGGCACGGAACGCGGCCTCGTCGAAGTCGACGGCCTCTGCGATGTCGGTCTTGGTGACCACGACGAGCTGGGCCAGTCCGAATGCGGTGGGGTACTTCAGCGGCTTGTCCTCGCCTTCCGTCACGGAGGCGAGGACGACCCTGAGGGTCTCCCCCAGGTCGTACGAGGCAGGGCAGACCAGGTTGCCCACGTTCTCCACGAAGAGGATCCGGGTCCCGTCGGGCAGCCAGTTGTCGAGGTGGCGGCCGAGCATGCCGGCCTCCAGGTGGCAGAGTCCGTCGGTGAGCACCTGCTTGACGGGGGCGCCGGACCGGGCCAGGCGTACGGCGTCGTTCTCGGTGGCGAGGTCTGCGGTGAGTGCGGCGACCGGCACTCCTCTTTCGCGGGCCCGGCCGAGTTCGCGTTCCAGCAGTTCGGTCTTGCCGCTGCCGGGGCTGGAGAGCAGGTTGACGACGGTGGTGCCGCGGGCCGTGAGCCCGGCTCGCAGGCTGTGCGCCGTCGCGTCGTTCTTGGCGAGTACCGCCTGCTGCAGGTTGACTTCACGGCACATCGTTCAGTGCTCCTGGGAGATCGGTTCGCGGGTGTGTTCGGGTGCGGGGCCGTCCTGCCAGTGCACGCTGAGGATCTGCAGCTCGCGACCCGACAGGAGTTCGGCGGTCGCCTCGCCGCAGACCGGACAGCACAGCTGTGGCGGCATGCCGACCGCCCATTCGTCCGCGCAGGGGACGCACCGCGCGCGGGCCGCCACGGAGTCGATGACGAGTTCGGCTCCTTCCAGGACGGTCCCGGCGCAGGCGAGTCCGAAGCAGAAGGACAGGGCGTCGGGGACGACTCCGGCCAGTTCCCCGACCTGGAGCCGGACGGACCCGACCGAGGTGGCTCCACCTGCCTGAGCCGCTTCTGCCACCTGGTCGACGACGGCCATGGCGATCGACATCTCGTGCATTGGTTCTCCGTCCTGCACTGCGTCATTACAGCGGCGGGTCACAGGGGCCGGCGGACCGGCTCGCCGGTACCCGTGCGGCACATGCACCATTCGGTGCAGCCATGGGCCGGGCCCGGGCGGCAGCTGCCGTCACATGCTGCGCATCCGCAGATAGCGCCTGACGTCGGGCAGGATCTGCGCGACTACGGCGGCGACAGCGACGGCGCTCAGGCCGCAGACAAGAATCTTCTTCATGATGGTGGGTTCCTTCTGCATCAGTTCATGACAGGTCCGGCCGCCGTCCGCCGGGCGTCGGCCGGACGGTCGGCTGCTTGTACGAGGTCCAGGACCATCCGCACGGCATGGGGCACCGCTGCGGCCACGGGGGCGCTCAGCCCGATCCCTTCGTCGACACTCTCGGGTTCGCAGCCGACGACGAGCGTGCGCCTCGGCGGTACGGCTCCGGTGCCCGCGCACAGGGTGCCGAGCAGTGCCAGGACGGCGTCGGGGGACATCCGGTGGCCGTCGAGCAGCGCGTTCTGCGGTTCGACGGCTCCGGGTTCGTCGGCCTCGATCAGATACAGGGTCCCCGGGCGGCCACCGCGTGCGGTGGCGTCGATCAGGACGAGGGTGTCGTATCCGTCGAGGAGCTGGTAGGCGAGATGGACGCCCCGTACGCCGATGTCGACCATCTCGACGTCGTCGGGGAGCCGGTGCGAGGACAGTGCGCGCACCGTCTCGACGCCGAAGCCGTCGTCGCCGAGGAAGATGTTCCCGATCCCGGCGATGAGGGTTCTCGCGTGCTGCTGCGCAAGGTCGTTCACGCGTCCTCCAGGGGGGCGACCTCGTCCGGCTGGAAGTACAGGAAGCGCCCTTGCTCGCGGCGGATGTCGGCGCCCGGGTCGCCTTCCACGGTGACCGCGAGGTGCACTCCGCCGTCGACGTCGTGGAGCACTGCTTCGACCTGTGCGCTGCGGCCCTTGAGGAACAGGTCCTGGGCGTCGGTCCGCCGGAGCCCCGGTCGCAGGAGGACGCGGCTGCCCACGCCCACGGACCGTCCGTCCACCAGGATCCGGTCCCGGGCCGGGTCGGCGGTGTCGTCGCTCGCCGGGTCCCACCACGGGGTGTCGGGCCGGAGTACGCCGCGGGTGTCGATCAGGTCCACACCGTCCGGGACCGGGTCCTGAGCGGCGGGCGGGGGCGTGTCGGGTCCGGTGATCTCCCGCAGGGCCCGTACCGCGCCGTGCAGCCGCTCCAGGACCTCGGGAGGCATCGACTCGGCCAGGTCGATGACGGCTGCCGCCCGGGGATCGGTGCCGCGTGCCTCGCGCTTCTCCTGGTCGGTCAGGGCCGCCGTGCGCAGGGCGAGGATCTCGTCGATCTCGGTGGCGTCGTAGAGCGTGCCCGGGCTCTCGGGGGCGATGGCCGGATGGTCCTCCAGGATGATCGGGGACGACAGCATCAGGTCCGCGCGCCCGGGTTCCCCGGCGAGCACCGGCCAGGTGTGCAGGTTGCGGCAGGCCGCGACCGCACCCTTGGCCCATTCGGGCGGGTCCGTCATCGACAGGAACGATCCCGCGCCGAGACCCAGCAGCAGGTGCGCGGCGACCAGCGACCGTGGGAGCGCGGCGTCCCGTTCGGCCTCGGCGGAGTCGGGCGTCCAGGCGGTGGTGTTCTCCACCACCGCGGTGAGCCTCATGACCCGGTAGGGGCCTTCGAGTTCGCGGGCGGACAGCCGCACAGCACCGCTGATCTCCTCGCAGCGGCGGACCAGGCGGCCCACCGTCCGCCCGTCCGCGTCCAGGACGGGTTCGGTCTCCTCGCGGGCGGGCCGGGTGAAGGGGACGGTGACTCCGTCCCCGGCCAGTTCGGCGACGTCCACGACCACTTCGACGCGATCCTCGGCGCCCTCGTCCCACGGGACCAGCACCCGGTCGGCCAGGTCGAGTCGGGTCACGGTCTCGAACGTGCCGTCGTCGAGGGCCTGTTGCACCGTCCGTCGCTGGGCGTGCAGGAACCGTGCCTCGACGGCGAGCGTCGCCCCTGGCTTCGGCTCCATCAGGCACTCGGTGTGCTGGAAGTCGTGCTCCTCGCGATCGGCGCCCCAGCCGGGCGGCACGAGCACCCCGAACTGCCAGCGCAGCCGGTTCTTGGCCGCGGAAGCCCGGTACGGGTACAGCACATAGCCCTCGAAGAGGACGGTGTCGGCGACCTGCCGGGCGGTGGCGAACCGGGACTCCAGTGCGGGCGTGAACAGTGATGCGGTCACGGCGCCGTCCTCTCGGTGACGCGGGGCAGTACGGGCCGGCGCACCGGGCGCTCGGGGGGCGGCGCCCCGGCGGCTCCGGCCAGGTCGATCAGTGCCTGGACGGTCGCCTCCCAGGACGGCAGGGCCTGCCGCGAGCGGAAGGCGAGCAGCGCGTTCATGGTGTCGCGCGGCAGCCGGATCCACCCGCAGCCCGGGAAGTGCTGCTCGATCATGTCCTTCCACACCGCCACCGGCATCCGGCAGGAAGCCTCGCGGTCCCAGGGCACCGGCTCGACGTGGAATCCGCTGTCCCCGGTGAAGGCGGTGCCGGAGAAGAGCAGGAGGAGCGGCGCCTCGCCGTCCTGGAGCGCGTCGAAGTACCGTGCCGCGGCGACGTCCAGGTCGTAGGTGCAGGGCACGACGAGGTCCACCTCGGTCTCGGTCGTGAACGACGGGACCATGAGTGAGACCTGGGCGAACTGCACGGGCTGGAGCGTGTTTCCCCAGCGTGAGCGGTCACCGAAGAGGTCGTGCAGTCCGTCCGCCTCGGCCTGCGCGTAGCCGCGCCGGCCGGGTTCGATACGGATCTGGCAGCGCAGCGCGAGGGCATGCACCCGGGCTTCCGCCGACGCGGTGATGCGCAGCCGGAAGACCAGCGTGGGGCCCGCCGCGTACGGGTCGGCGCGGACTCCGGTGCAGGTGAAGGCGAATTCCGTCACCGCGGCTGCCCCTTCTCCTGGGTCCGGGCGGCGCGTCCCTCGACGTGCGCGAAGAACGCCTTGAGGTCGGCCCTCGCCTCGGCCCCGCCGTCGAAGCCCTGCCAGAGGAGGCGCATGCGTCCCACCAGTTCGTAGCAGATGTCGATCGGTACGAGGTAGCACTCGGCCCGGCCCTCCGTGCGGCGCATCAGCAGCGCCTCGACGTCGGGTTCGAGCAGTGCGGCGAGGCGAGTGGTGCCGAGCACGGTCTGCCAGGTCTCCGGGTCGAGTTCGCTCTCGGTGGCTCCCGCCGGGCTCGGGTAGAGCGCGACCAGCCGGTCCAGCGCGGCGTTGCGGAAGAAGAACGCGACGCCGACCGGAATCTGCAGGAGTTCCCACGCACCGTCGTCGAGACGGTGGTCCGGATCGGAAAGGTAGCGGTCCGGGACCGTTCTGAAGCGTCCGTGGGCTGCGCCCGGCTGCTCGAAGAGCAGGGCGCACGGGGTGCACGCGCAGGCCAGCGCCCGCTTCTCGGTGTCCACGAGATGCCGATGGCCGCCCTCGGTCACGGGCACGCCGCAGAGCTCGCAGCGCTCCTGCCGGGGTTCCGGCGGCGTGGTGAACCTGCGCAGGCCTCGGGAGCGGGCAACGCCCGCCGGGCGCCCGGCGGGCGCATGGGGTGCGATCATGGCGCCTTCGCCTCAACGGCCTGCCCGGCCACGGAAGTTCCGGTCGGCGGACGGGTGGCGATCTGGAGCAGCGGTGGCTCGCGGTCGGTGGTCGAGGACTCCATCTCCACCTGGTTCACTTCCGGTACGAAGCACGCCAGCGCGTCCTCGACGCTGCGCCGGGTCGCCGCGCCCGTGCTCGGGCAGCCGCAGCCACCGCCGTCACCGGCTTCGGACGAGGAGCGCAGCCGCAGAATGCCGGTCTCCTCGTCGAAGCCGACGACCTCGACAGGGTCACGGACGGAGTCGAGGGCGCGCGCGATGCGTGTGCCGATGTCCTCCGGGTGCAGGTCGTGCAGGGCCAGCAGGCTCGACACGAGTTCGTCGTCGAGCAGTGCGGCAAGCGGTCCGCTGCCGGTTCCGCGGTCAGCGGGGGTGCTGAGGCGGTCGACGATACGAGCGAGGCCGGCGCCGTAGAAGTCCATCAGGACCCGCACCAGATCCTCGGCCGCGGCACCCACTTCCTGGTCTCCGATGGCGGTCAGACGGTCGAGCAGCTCTTCGACCCGCTGTCCGGCCTCCACGGCGTCGACGGCTCGCGACGGTGCGACGGCCGACGGGGCGGCGGCGCTCATCCGGCCAGTCCGCTCAGCCCGGTGGGCACATGCATCTGTTTGACGGTCCTGCCGTCGCCCACGTACATGTGCACGCCGCAGGGCAGACAGGGGTCGAAGCTGCGCACTGCCCGCATGATGTCGATGCCCTTGAAGTTCTCCGGAGTGTTCTCTTCGAAGATCGGCGTGTTCTGCACCGCGTCCTCATAGGGGCCGGGGGTGCCGAACGTGTCCCGGGTGCTGGCGTTCCACGGGGTGGGCGGATAGGGGTGGTAGTTGGCGATCTTGCCGTCCCTGATCACCATGTGGTGGGAGAGCACCCCCCGTACGGCCTCCGTGAAGCCGACGCCGATGCTCTCGTCCGGCACGTCGAACTTCTCCCAGGTCTGGGTGCGTCCGGCGCGGACCTCTTCGAGCCCCTTCTCGGCACAGTGCAACGCGATCGCGGCGGCGTACGCCTGGAAGTAGGTGCGGGCGCGATTGCGTTCCAGCGCGTTGCTCCACTTCGGGATCTTCCACTCGAAGGTGGTCTCGGGCTTGGTCATCGTGCGCGGCAGGTTGATGACGACGCTGTGGCCGGTGGCCTTCACATAGCCGACGTCGACGAGTCCGGACAGCGCGGTGGACCAGAGGCGGGCGATGGGACCGCCGCCGGTGTCCAGTGCCAGGTGGTCCTTGCCGTCGAACCAGCGGGGCGACATCACCCAGCTGTACTTGTCGTCGAAGTTCCGCTTCTGCGGGGCGGGGATGGTGTGCTGGTTCCAAGGGTGGCGGGGGTCCACCGGGTTGCCCAGCGGGTCGTGGGTGACGAACTGTTCCTGGCCCTGCCAGTCGTCGTAGTACGAACTGCCGAGCAGGATCCGGATGCCGAGGTTGATCTCGGTGAGGTCGTTGGTGACCAGCTTGCCGTCCACGATCACGCCGGGGGTGACGAACATCTTCCGTCCCCAGTCCGTCATGTTGGCGTACGTGAAGTCGCAGTACTCGGGGTCGTTGAGCGCTCCCCAGCAGCCGAGCAGTACCCGTCGGCGGCCGACCTCCTCGTACCCGGGCAGCGCCTCGTAGAAGAAGTCGAACAGGTCGTCGTGCAGGGGAACGACCCGCTTCATGAACTCCACGTACCGCATGAGGCGGCTGAGGTAGTCCGTGAAGAGCTGGACGGACGCGATCGTTCCCACACCGCCCGGGTAGAGCGTGGAGGGGTGCACATGGCGCCCCTCCATCAGACAGAACATCTCCCGCGTGTAGCGGCTCACTTGAAGAGCCTCGCGGTAGAACTCTCCCTCGATGGGGTTGAGGGAGCGCATGATGTCGGCGATGGTGCGGTAGCCGTGCTCCCCGGCGTGCGGCGCCTCGGTGCGCTCGGCGAGCTCCAGGACTCCGGGGTTGGTCTCGCGGACCATCTTCTCGCAGTAGTCGACCCCTACCAGGTTCTCCTGGAAGATGTTGTGGTCGAACATGTACTCCGCCGACTCGCCCAGGTTGATGATCCACTCAGCGAGGTGCGGCGGCTTCACCCCGTAGGCCATGTTCTGCGTGTACACGGAACATGTGGCGTGGTTGTCGCCGCAGATCCCGCAGATGCGGCTGGTGATGAAGTGGGCGTCCCGGGGGTCCTTGCCCCGCATGAAGACGCTGTAGCCACGGAAGACCGACGAAGTGCTGTAGCACTCCGCGACCCGCTTCTGTTTGAAGTCGATCTTCGTGTGGATGCCGAGACTGCCTACGATCCGGGTGATCGGATCCCAGGCCATCTCGACGAGGCCACTGCCGTCGCCGGCCGCCTTCGTCGTGGGTGCCATTGTGTGTGCCATAACCCTTCTGGGAAGCGGGAGTTGAGGGAGGGTGAGCGAGGCGCGGGCGGGCCTTCCGTCGATCGCGGGGCGGTGGCGCCGGGCGGTCGGTCACCAGGGCGGGCGGTACCCGGTGGTCAGCTTCTTGCCCGTGTGACGCCACTTCGGTTCCTTGTCCACGGTCCTGGCCGTGACCGACCGGAGTCTGCGGATCACCGCCCCGTACGCTCCGCTGGCGCCGACGGAGACCTTGCCGCCGGGCGGTTCGTCCATGAACGGCATGAACTTGTCGGGGAAGCCCGGCATGGTGCAGGCGATACAGATGCCGCCGACGTTCGGGCAGCCGCCGATGCCGTTCATCCAGCCGCGCTTGGGGACGTTGCACTTGACGACGGGGCCCCAGCAGCCGAGCTTGACCAGGCACTTGGGCGAGTCGTACGTCGTGGCGAACTGGCCCTGCTCGTAGTAACCGGCCCGGTCGCACCCCTCGTGCACGGTGGCGCCGAAGAGCCAGGTCGGGCGCAGCTTGTCGTCCAGCGGAATCATCGGAGCGGAGCCCACCGCCTGGTAGAGCAGGTAGGTGAGGGTCTCCGAGAAGTTGTCCGGCTGGATCGGGCAGCCGGGCACGCACACGATCGGAATGCCGGCCTTCGAGGTCCAGTCCCAGCCCAGGTAGTCGGGCACGCCCATGGCACCCGTCGGGTTGCCGGCCATCGCATGGATGCCGCCGTAGGTGGCGCAGGTTCCGATGGCGACGACCGCCAGCGCCTTGGGCGCCAGCCGGTCGATCCATTCACTGGTCGTGATCGGCTGGCCGGTCTCCGGGTTGTCGCCGAAGCCGCACCAGTACCCCTCCTGCTTGATCGACTCGTTGGGGATGGACCCCTCGACGACCAGCACGAAGGGATCGATCTCGCCACGTTCGCCCTTGAAGAACCACTCGATGAAGGTGTCCGCACCGCCCACCGGACCGCATTCGAAGTCGATCAGGGGCCAGTGGACCTGGATCTTCGGCAGGCCCGGCAGCACACCGAGGACGATTTCCTCGATACTCGGCTGCATCGCCGCCGTCAGCGACACCGAGTCGCCGTCACAGCTCAGCCCCGCGTTGATCCAGAGGATGTGGATCGGGGACTCCTCGTCGGCGGCCGCACCGTCTGCCCGGTCGCCGACCGTGTTCGCTGTTGCTGCATCCATGGGGATGTCTCCTTGGGGAGCTCTGCGCTGAAAGCCCGCTTTTCGGCCTTCATGTCCAGCTAACCTTCAGTCGGTCCGGGTACATCGGTGAGCGCCGCCGTTGCGGTGACGGCGCGGTCCCGGGTGGCGGACGGATGTGTCGTGCGCCTTCCGGGTACGCCGACGCCGAGGTGAGGCGGTGTCCGGGTCGGGGGTTCCTTGCGTACGAAGGCACGGCGCAGGCGGTGGTACGGCGCGTCCGGGTCGAAGAAGATGGACCGCATCGCGGCCAGTTCCTCCTGCCGGTAGGCGGCCAGCGGCTTGAGCGCCTCCTGGCGCTCGAGCACCGTCTTCTTCCGGGCGATCCGTGTCTGTGCGGCGGTCGACGAGGCCAGCCGGACAGCCAGTCGGACCGTCTCGCTCGCGAAGTCCTGGGGCCGACAGGCGATGGTCCGGTCCACCAGGCCGAGCCGCTCGGCCGATTCGGCGCCGAGCGGCAGCGCTTCGCCGGCCAGCCGCTCGGCCGTCTCGGGCCCCACCCTGCTCGGCAGGGTGCGGGTCCAGTACTCCGAGCCGGACAGCCCCATCAGCCGGTAGTGCGGGTTGAGCACCGAGCCCCTGCGGCACCACACCTCGTCCGCGGCCAGCGCGAGCATCGCTCCGCCGGCGGCGGCGTTGCCGCCCACGGCGGCGACCACGAGTCGGTCGGTGGTGGTCAGCACGGCCTCCACCAGGTCGTTCATGGCGTTGATGTTGGCCCAGGACTCCTCGGCGGGGTCGGCCGCCGCCTCGATGACGTTCAGG
The DNA here is from genome assembly GCF_026342835.1 of Streptomyces sp. NBC_00154. Lineage (GTDB taxonomy): Bacteria > Actinomycetota > Actinomycetes > Streptomycetales > Streptomycetaceae > Streptomyces. The sequence goes on along the minus strand of NZ_JAPEMI010000002.1, from coordinate 92,072 downwards.
TGGATGCCGTTGGAGAAGAAGTCCCGGCCACCGCCCAGTACCAGGACCGAGGTGGGCCGTGAGCAGGCGGTCCGGTAGGCGTCCAGGAGACGCGTGCACTGGGTGGTGCTCATCGCCCCGCCGGGGAACGAGAACGTGAGACGTCCGACGGCGCCGGTCTCCTCGTAACGGATGTCGGTCCAGGTTTCGCGACGCCCGGGTGCGTCCGACGGGACCGGGTCCTCGGGCAGCGGCGGCAACCGGTCGCCGAGCGCCAGGACCGCGGGGAGCTTGAACTGGGCGGGCTGTCCCGGCTGCCGCCTGGCGCGCAGCTCCGGGATCCATACGGCGCCGTCGACGGTGGCCCGGCAGACCCCGCCGGCCCGCGTGGCCAGCAGCTCTCCGGGGCGGCCGCGCAGCCGGTCCTCGGGGTGTCCCCCGTGCAGGAACCACTCGACGCCGAGCAGTTCGTCCAGCACGCCGGGGTGCGAGTCGGCCACCCGCAGCTTTCGCAGCACGGTCTCGGTGGAGTCGGACCGCCAGTCGATCCGCCGGAGCTCCTGACGGAAGTACGGCCGGGTGCCGTCCGTGGCACGTGCGCTGTCCTGGGGCCGGGGGGCGTACATCCCCGAGGCGAACCGGTCGACGGCCCTCAGCACCGCCGTCAGCGCCGCGTCGGAGACCTCGTTGCGGTACAGGTCGCTCTTGCCCACCGGCGGTACGGAGAATTCCACCGCCGCCCAGACGTCTCCGGCGTCCATCTCCTCGTCAGCCTGCAGAACCGTTACGCCCCAACGGGTGACGCCCTCATGGATCGCCCAGTCGAGCGAGGACGGTCCGCGGTCGCCGACGGGTCCGGGATGGACGATGAGGCAGGTGTGCGCCGACCACACGTCGCGCGGGATGGCGGTCCTGAGCATCGGAGCCACGATCAGGTCCGGTGCGAACCCCCGGACCGCGTCCCGCAGATGACCGTCGGAGAGTGCGAGTCCGACCGCCACGGTGTGGCCCCGGTCCCGCAGCTCCGCGTGGACGCGCTGAGTAAGGCTGTTGAACGCACTCGCGACGAGCAGGATGTGCACGGCGGACTCCCAGCGGCTCTGAGGTTCTGCGGCTCCCGACCGGAGCGGGTCCGGCCGCCTGCAAGCCTCGGACACACCCGACGGGCTCCGTCATCACCGGGCGGCGGAGTCACTCGAAAGGAGGAACGTCCTGCGGCCACCCGACGGCCGAGGAGGCAGCCGTGGGGGCGACGGTGCGGCAGGGCGGTCAGGGCGGCTCTGACACACCGTCGGCTCAGTTCTCGGCCGCGTTCTTCCTCAGCCCCCTGGACCGCTTCCCGACGACGGCGACGACCCCGGCCGCACTGCCTGCGAAGGCGAGGGCGGCGATCCACGGCCGGTTGAGGAGGTGATAGGTCGCGTGGTCGAGGGAGTACCGTCCGGGGCCGGTCAGGCCGACCGCGGCGGCGGTGAAGCCGAGGAAGGCTGGGTATTCGTACCCGCCCCCCTGCGCGAAGAAGCCCGCGGGCGCATGGACGGCGACGGCGGCCGACATGGCCCCCGCCGCGGCCGCTCCGGCCGCGGGGGTGGCGAGGCCGAGGGCCAGCAGTACGCCACTGCCCGCCTCACCGAGTCCGGCGGCGAGCGCGCTGTGCCTGGGCGGATGGAAGCCCATGGCCTCCATGCCCGCGGTGGTTGCCTCGATGCCCCCGCCGCCGAACCAGCCGAACAGCTTCTGACTGCCGTGCGCGGCCAGGACCGCGCCGGTGCCGACGCGCAGGACGAGCAGGCCGAGGTCACGCCGGTCGAGGCAGGCCATGGGGGTCTCCGTGGGGGGGGTCGGGTGTGTTCCGGGGTTACGGATCCACTCTCCGCGCCGCGACGGGTGGACGTGCCCCGCTGCTACTCCGTCCGGGGCCGCCGTCCGGTGGTGAGCAAATGCGACGCAGGTCATTGTGCAACTTGTTGCACAATGACGTTTCGGTGGTCTACAACTGGCGCAACGACACTGTGTGAGGAGCCGCCGGATGACCCCGTACCCGAACCTGCTGAGCCCGCTCGACCTCGGGTTCACCACCCTCCCCAACCGGGTGCTGATGGGCTCGATGCATGTCGGCCTGGAGGAGGCGGAGCGCGGCTTCGAGCGGATGGCGGCGTTCTACGCGGCCCGCGCCCGCGGCGGTGTCGGCCTCATGGTCACCGGTGGCATCGCGCCGAACGACCGCGCCCGCCCGTATCCCGGCGGCGCCAAACTGACCACCGAGGCGGAGGCCGAGCAGCATGCTCAGGTCACCGCCGCGGTGCACGCGGCGGGCGGCCGGATCGCCATGCAGATCCTGCACTTCGGCCGGTACGCGCACCATCCGGACCTGGTGGCGCCGAGCGCGATCCAGGCCCCGATCAGCCCGTTCACACCGCACGCCCTGACCGACGACGAGGTCGAGGAGACCGTCGAGGACTTCGTGCGGACTGCGGAACTGGCGCGACGGGCGGGCTACGACGGTGTCGAGATCATGGGCTCCGAGGGCTACCTGATCAATGAGTTCATCGCGGCCGGAACCAATCACCGCACCGACCGCTGGGGCGGTTCGTACGAGAACCGCATCCGGTTCCCGGTCGAGATCGTGCGCCGGGTCCGCGAGCGGGTCGGCAGCGACTTCATCCTGATCTACCGGCTCTCGATGCTGGACCTGGTGCCCGGCGGCTCCTCGCTGGAGGAGGTCGTGCAGCTCGCCCGGGCGATCGAGGCGGCCGGGGCCACGATCATCAACACCGGGATCGGCTGGCACGAGGCCCGCATCCCCACCATCGCGACGTCGGTGCCGCGCGGTGCCTACACCTGGGTCACCGAGAAGGTGCGCGGGTCCGTCTCCGTACCGCTGGTGACCAGCAACCGGATCAACACCCCCGAGGTCGCCGAGGAGATTCTCGCGTCGGGCCGTGCGGACATGGTGTCGATGGCCCGGCCGTTCCTCGCCGACCCGGACTTCGTGGCCAAGGCGGGCGCGGGCCGCGCCGACGCCATCAACACCTGCATCGGCTGCAACCAGGCGTGCCTGGACCACACGTTCAGCGGGAAGATCACCTCCTGTCTGGTCAATCCGCGCGCCTGCCACGAGACCGAGGCCGAGCTCGCCCTGTCGCCGACCCGGACCCGTAAGCGCGTCGCGGTCGTCGGCGCCGGGCCCGCGGGTCTCGCGTGCGCCGTCTCGGCGTCCGAGCGCGGGCACGCGGTGACGCTCTTCGACGCGGCCGACGAGATCGGCGGCCAGCTCAATGTGGCGCGCCGGATCCCGGGCAAGGAGGAGTTCAACGAGACGCTGCGCTACTTCCGTACCCGGCTCGCGGAGCAGCAGGTCGAGCTCAGGCTCGGGACGAAGGCCACGCCGGGCACCCTCGACGGCTTCGACGAGATCGTCCTCGCCACCGGGGTCACGCCGCGCTCCCCCGCGATCGAGGGTCTCGACCACCCCAGCGTGGTCAGCTACCTCGATGTCCTGCGGGACGGGGTGCCGGTCGGTGAGCGGGTCGCGATCATCGGTGCGGGCGGGATCGGATTCGACGTCGCCGAGTTCCTGACGGACGGCGGCGACGCGGCGAGCCTCGACCCGGAGGTGTTCTTCCGGCAGTGGGGGGTCGACACCGGGTACCGGGAGCGCGGCGGTCTGCGCCTCCCCGAGCGCCCCAAGCCGCCGCGCACCGTCCACCTGCTACAGCGCAAGGCGAGCAAGGTCGGCGCGGGGCTCGGGAAGACGACCGGGTGGATCCACCGCACGGAGCTGCGGCACCGTGGTGTGACGATGATCGCGGGCGTCGCATACGACCGCATCGACGACGACGGTCTGCACCTGACGGTCGACGGCGAACAGCACCTCCTGCCGGTCGACACGGTGGTGCTCTGCGCCGGACAGGAACCGCGACGCGACCTGCACGACGCGCTGCTCGCCGCAGGCCGTACGGCGCACCTGATCGGCGGCGCCGACGTGGCCGCCGAGCTGGACGCCAAGCGGGCGATCCGCCAGGGCACGGAGCTCGCCGCCGCACTGTGACAACGGGCCGCTGCGCCCGGGGCCCACGGCTCCGGGCGCGGCGCCGTCCTTAGGATGCGTCCCATGTCACTCCCGCACGCGATCCTCACCGCCCTGCTCGAGAAGCCGTCGTCGGGGCTGGAGCTGACTCGCAGGTTCGACCGGTCGATCGGCTACTTCTGGTCGTCCACGCACCAGCAGATCTATCGCGAACTCGGGAAGCTGGAGGAGGCCGGACAGATCCGGGCCCTGCCGTCGACCCAGCCGGCTCGTGGCCGGAAGAAGGAGTACGAGGTGCTGCCCGCGGGCCGCGAGGCGCTGGCCGCCTGGGTGGCGCTCGCGGAGGACCCGAAGCAGATCCGCGATCCGCTGCTGCTGCGGATGCGAGCGGCGGCGGTGGTCGGCGCACCGGGCCTCACCGCGGAGCTGCGCCGCCACTTGGCGTTGCACGAGAAGCAGCTGGCCGAGTATCTGGCGATCGAGAAGCGGGACTTCCTACCCGGTCGGGACTCCGAGGGGGACCGGCTGCGGCATCTGGTGTTGCGCGGCGGAATCGATCTGGAGAACTTCTGGATCGGCTGGCTGACCCGGGCTCTGGCGCAGGACACCGGTTCGGCCACACCGGCGGGTCCGTCCGGCCCATGAGGGCAGCCCTGAGGACATCTGATCAGGACGGTCGACCAAGGCTGCCGATCAGGGCGGGGTGGCGGGCCGGGCGCGACCGGGCCGCCACCCCGCCTCGTCCACCCGCGTCACGGCCCGCCGACCCGCGTCCCTCCCGGTTCCGGGCTGAGGACCAGCCGGTCGTCCCTCGTCCGGGGGCTGCCGATCACGACCCGGGACTGCGCGCTCGGCTCCGGTTCCGTCCTGGCCCGGTCCGCCAGCGACATCGTCTCGCCCTGGGCGCGGCTGAGCAGAATGACCCCGCGTACCGCGGCGGCGGAACCCAGCAGTGCCGGGATCAGCGCGATCGTCCCGCCCTGGAGGCGTTCGCCGAGCAGGGCCAGGCCGATGACCGCGGCGGCGACCGGGTTGGCGAGGGTGACCACGGCGAGCGGCGCGCCGAGACCGCCCTGGTACGCGGTCTGGGCGAGGAGCAGACCGCCCATCGCGAAGGCCGAGACGAGCAGCGCCACCGTCACCAGGCGCCAGCTGAACAGCGGGCCCGTGTGGTCCGTGGCCGCCACCGTCAGGGTCTGGGTGAGCGCCGAGGCCACACCGGACGTGATGCCGGACGCCGCCGCGTGCCGGAGCCCGGGACGGGTCCCGGGGCGGCTGAGTCCGGCGACGACCGCCATGGTCGCCACACCGACCGCCAGCGCTTCGCCCAGGCTCAGCGTCTCGTGCGGGGCTGTGCCGCCTGCCGTGAGGAGCAGGGCGCCCAGGCCGAGCAGGGTGAGGATCGTGCCGTGCCATTCGGTGCCGGTGACCCGACGTCCGGCGGCGCGTGCGCCCAGCGGAACGGCGGCGACCAGTGTGAGTGCGCCGAGCGGCTGGACGAGGGTGAGCGGGCCGTACTTCAGCGCCGCGACATGCAGCAGCGCTCCACCGGCGTTCAGTGCCACCGCCGACCACCAGGCCGCGCGCCCGAGCATCCGGAACACTCCGGCGCCCGGCTCGCTGCGCCCCGCGAGCCGGGCCTGCGCCACGGCGGCCGCGGCGTAGGCGACGGCGGAGACCAGGGACAGCGCGACGGCTGTCAGCGTGGCGTTCATGGCCGGCCTCCGGACGACGAGGCGTACGCCTCGGAGACGGCCGGATCGGGGATACGGGTCATCGGCAGCGCGGTCGGGGCGACGGTGGGCTCGGCCGCACCGGCGCCGGACGGCCACGGAGTGAGTACCCGGACCGGCGCCGTCCGCTCCAGCCGCAGCGCCGCGAGCGCGACGGCGAGCAACGCGCTGACCACGATCGAGTCGAGCCAGTAGTGGTTGGCGGTGCCGACGATCACCAGCAGTGTGACCAGCGGGTGCAGCAGCCAGAGCCACCGCCACCGCGAACGCGTGGCGACGATCAGCCCGACCGCGACCATCAGCGCCCAGCCGAAGTGCAGTGAAGGCATCGCGGCGAACTGGTTGGCCATCGAGTCGGTGGCCGGGGTGTCTCCGTACACCGTCGGCCCGTACACCTGCCCGGTGTCGACGAGGCCGGCGGCGGCCAGCATCCGCGGCGGAGCGAGCGGGAACAGCAGATGCAGGGCGAGCGCGGCCCCGGTGAGCACCGCGAGGATCCGGCGCGACCAGACGTAGTGCAGGGGCCGGCGCCAGTAGAGCCAGGCCAGGAAGAGCAGCGTGGCCGGGAAGTGCACGATCGCGTAGTAGGTGTTCGCGAGGTGGACCAGCGTCTCGCTGTGCAGCAGCGCGCCTTGTACGGCGCCCTCGCCCGGCAGGTGCACGGCGCGTTCGAAGTCCCAGACGTGTCCGGCGTTGCGGTACGCCTCCTCGAGGTGACCGCTCGCGGCCTGGCGGCCGAGCTTGTAGATCGCGAAGAGTCCTACGACGAGAAGGAGCTCGCGCACGAGGGGCGGTCGGGCAGAAGTGTCCGGCTCCCGTTCTGCGGGCTCACTGCGGGCGTACATCACCCGGTGCCCCTTTGCTGACGAAGCGGTGTTACGGCGGCATGGTCGAGTCCATGACGCATCGATACGCCAGTGTACCGATACGCGAACGTATCGGAACAGCGGCGTTTCGGTACACTGGCGTATCGATGGACCTCGTCGCACACTCGCAGAGAGGGAACAGCACATGTCGTCGCACGATTCCGTGCAGGAACCGGCTCACACGCCGCGCCGCTCGAAGATCACGCCGGAGCGGGCGCAAGAGTTCTATACGGCCGTGCTCGAACTGCTCCGGGAGAGTGGCTACGAGTCCCTCACCATGGAAGGGGTCGCGTCCCGCACCCGGTGCGGGAAGTCCACTCTCTACCGGCAGTGGGGCTCCAAGCCGGAGCTGGTCGTCGCGGCACTGCACAGCACCCGGCAGATGCTGCTGTCGCACATCGACACGGGCACGCTCGCCGGTGATCTGCGCGAGGCGGCGCGGGTCATCGGCGGGCGTGCCGGACGCGACACACCGCTGATGCATGCGCTGAGCCATGCCGCGCTGCAGAGCCCGGAGCTGCTCTGCGCACTGCGCGAAGCGCTGATCCTGCCCGAGTTGGCGGCGATCGACGCCATGGTCCGGCGCGGCATGGAGCGCGGCGAGATCACCGCGGACAACACGGGCGCGGAGTTCGTCTCCGCGCAGCTGCTGGGCGTGATGCGCGCCAGGCCGCTGCTGGAGGCGAAGATCGCGGATGAGGCATATCTCACCCGCTTCGTGGAGAGCGCCGTTTTTCCGTCACTCGGACTGGATCCGGCAACGACCGGGTCCTGATGAACGTGGGCCGTCGTCCGAGCGGATGACGAGGGCCCGCCTGCGCCGCACCGTGGGGACGGGGGCGGCGCACCGTCCGGTCGGCCGGTGACTTCTTCGGGAGTCACCGGCCGCCCGCATTTCGCATGTCCGTCTCCCTCGACAGCTGTCCGGTCCCGGCCACCATCTATCAAACAAACGATTGGTAGATTGCCTTCACGATCGGCACGCACTTCGGCAACAGCAGGGGTGGACCATGGGCATCGGCAATCCCATCGACTTCAAGGGGCGAGCGGTCATCGTCACCGGCGGCACGAAGGGCATCGGCGCCGCGATCGCCGAGGCGTTCCTCGCCACGGGCGCAGAGGTCATGGTCTGTGGGCGCAACCAGCCGTCGGCACTGCCCGGGCACGGTGGGCGGACGGCTCACTTCCGGTCTGTCGACGTCCGGGACCCGGCCGCGGCTGCCGGTCTCGTCGACGCCGCCGTGGAGCGGTTCGGACGGCTGGACGTCCTGATCAACAATGCGGGCGGCTCCCCCGACGCCGACGCGGCGACCGTGTCGCCGCGGTTCGTCGAGAAGGTCGTCGCGCTCAATCTGCTGGCCCCGTTCTATGTGGCGCAGGCGGCGAACCGGATCATGCAGGGCCAGCGGGACGGCGGCTCCGTCGTCAACATCGGCAGCGTCTCCGCCCACACCCCGCAGCCGGGCACCGCCGCTTACACGGCAGCAAAGGCCGGACTGCTGGCGCTGACCCGGGCGCTGGCCCTGGAGTGGGCGCCGAAGGTGCGCGTCAACCACATCACGACCGGGCTGATCCGCACCGCGAGTGCGGCGTCGGTGTACGGCGAGGACGGTGGTGCGGCGGTGGCGGGCGTCATTCCGATGGGGCGGATGGCCGTGCCCGATGATGTCGCACGCGCCTGTCTCTACCTGGCGGGCGGCCTCGCTCCGTACGTCAACGGCGCCGATCTGGCGGTGCACGGGGGTGGCGAGGTACCGGCCAGGTTCCTCGCCGCGAAGGGCGGTCGACGTCGAGACTCGCACCCTGAACCATTCTCGTCCTCTTGACGATATCAATGACCCTCCTTATCGTCTCAATGACGAGAATCAAGGGGGATCCGACATGGCCGACATCACCAAGCGGTTCGGCTGGCGCCATCTGCGCTCCGCACCCACTGCCCACATCCGCCACCACAAGCGCGGCCAACTGGCGCACGACGGGCCGGGACTGAGCTTCTGGTACCGGTCACTGAGCGCCGCGCTCTCCGAAGTTCCGGTCAACGACCGGGAGCTGGCGATGGCCTTCCACGCCCGTACGTCCGACTTCCAGGACGTCACCGTGCAGGCCACCGTGACGTACCGGATCAGCGACCCGGCCGAGGCCGCCGCCCGGCTCGACTTCTCCGTCGACCCTGACACCGGCGTCTGGCGCGGTGCGCCGCTGGAGCAGATCGCCACACTCCTCACCGAGACCGCCCAGCAGCACACCCTGGACGTGCTGGCACGCACCCCGCTGGCCGGGGCACTGGTCGACGGAGTCGCGTCGGTACGGAACCGGGTCGCCGAGGGACTTGCGGCCGAGCCCCGACTGCCCGCCACCGGCATCGACGTGGTCGCCGTACGGGTCGTCGCGATCCGCCCCGAGGCCGAGGTGGAGCGCGCCCTGCGCACCCCCGCCCGGGAGCAGATCCAACAGGAGGCCGACCGGGCCACGTACGAACGCCGGGCCGTGGCGGTCGAGCGCGAGCGGACCATCGCCGAGAACGAGCTCGCCAGTCAGATCGAACTCGCACGCCGCGAGGAGCAGTTGGTGGGGCAGCGGGGCACCAACACCCGCCGCGAGGCCGAGGAGAACGCGGCGGCCGACGGGGTGCGCGCCGAGGCCGAAGCGGCGCGCAAGGTGCGCCTGGCCCGCGCCGAGGCGGAAGCCGCCCGCGAAGTCGGTGCCGCACGCGCCGAGTCGCAGGCGGCCTGGCTGCGGGTGCACGCGGAAGTGGACACCGGGACGCTGCACGCCCTCGCCGCCACCCGGCTCGCCGAGAACCTGCCGCGTATCGACAGCGTCACCCTCTCCCCCGACGTCCTCACCGGACTGCTGACCCGGCTCGGCCGGCCCGACCCGGAGGCGCGCGCGTGAGCCTCGCGCCCCGGGCGGTGCTCGTGCACCGGACGACCGAGTACGAGGAGCTGCTCGCCCGACACGGCACTCATGGCCAGGCGGAGTTCTTCCTGTCCTCCCGGGGCCGGTCCATCGAGGAGGTGGCGCGGCGGCACGCGCGGGCCCGGCAGGCGCTCGCCGATGTGGCGGCAGCCGTACCGCTGCAGTGGCGCCAGTCCCGGGTGGAGCGCGCGGATCTCGACCGCTTCCTCTTCGGGCCCGAGGATGTGGTGGTCGTCGTCGGGCAGGACGGACTGGTCGCCAACGTCGCCAAATACCTGTCGGGCCAGCCCGTTGTGGGCATCGACACCGACCCCGGCCGCAACCCGGGCGTGTTGGTGCGCCACCGTCCCGGCGATGCGGCTGCCCTGTTCCGGGCGGCCGCGTCCCCCGGCGGCACGACGGACGATCTCACCATGGTCGAGGCCGTCGCCGACGACACCCAGCACCTCCTCGCACTCAATGAGATCTATCTGGGCCCGCCAGGTCACCAGACGGCCCGGTACCGGCTCGGCCCCGACGCCGAGGGGTCCCCCGCCGAACCGCAGGCGTCCTCCGGCGTCCTGGTCGGCACCGGCACCGGCTCCACCGGCTGGTTGCGCTCGCTCTGGCAGGAGCGCGGGAGCGCTCTGACGCTGCCCGGACCGACCGACCCCCGGCTGGTCTGGTTCGTACGCGAGGCCTGGCCGTCGCCCACGACCGGCACCTCGCTGGTGGCGGGCGAACTCAGGCACGACCAGCGCCTGCGTCTCACCGTCGAGTCCGACCGGGTGGCGGTCTTCGGCGACGGAATGGAGGGCGACGCACTGGAACTGGCATGGGGTCAGACCGTGCGCATCGGCATCTCGGCGACATCGCTGCGGCTGACCGTATGAGCAGCCATCGCGAGGCGGGCGGACAAGGGCTGCCGGGTCCTGGCCGCATCCCGGTCAATGCCTCGATCGAGTGACTTCCCACCGCACGGGTGAATCGAACGTCCGATTACGACCGCTCGCCCAGCCGTACTCCGGAACACGCCTCCAACTCGAACATCAGGCCGACGATTCGCTCTCGCCCCTCCGTGACGACCTCGTGATCAGCTGCGTTCTCCGGTCGCTTGTCCCGATCGAAGCGACTCAGGAGGAACAATGAATTCCGTACGCGCCCTTCAGCGTGTTCATCTCATGTTCGATCCGCTTCCGGTGCCTCCCCCGCTTCCCCGGCATCGGGTTGACGCTGCATCAGTTCCACTCCTGACCCTGGCCGGCCCGGTCTCGGGGTGGTGGGCATGAGCCTGGAGAAGCCCCTGCCGACCGGTCCCACCGCCGCCGTCCCGCACCAGGTGGGCAGGACGAAGCCCGGTGCACCACGGCCCGCCGCACCCCCGGAACTGAGTTTCACCGGACGGGTGCACGCCAACGCGATGCAGGACGCGACCCTGTGGGACATGGCGCGCCGTATCCCGGCCGCGCTCGGCCGTACGTTCCGGCTGGCCTGGTCGGTCGACCGGCACATGGTGGTGACCGTGCTGCTCTGCCAACTGCTCTCCGGCGTCGGAACGGCCGTGATGCTCGCCTCGGTGGCGGACGCGATGGGGCCGCTGTTCGGCTCGGCGGACGCCGCGGCCGGTCTTCACCGCGCGTGGCCGGCGCTGACCGCCACCGGGATCTTCGTGGATATCGGCCTTCCTGTCGGCGGATTCGTCGACGTGCTGCTGCTGCCGATGGCTTCGGAGCGGTGGCCGGAGGAAGGGACGGTTGCCGAGTTCGAGCTCTGGTGGGCCGATGAGCGCCCGCAAGTGCGGCTCAAGCCGGTGGATCGTCATTTCCTGAGGGATGATTTCGACGAGTGGCTGAGTAAGTGGCGGCCTGGCTGGCCAGCTGAGCACGGGCAGAACCTGCCGGAGGACACCACGTTGGCCGAGGCATGGGTGAACGCGACGGCGACGCCCCTTCGGGGAACCGGCGTGGTGACGGGTTTCACTGCGGAGACGGAGGAGACGCTACGTGCGGCCGGGTGGTTTCCCGGGCGGCACGTATCCGTTGAGCTGTGGCGCGAGCGACTGGAGGAAAGCGGCGAAGTGCGCATGCACGAGGCTGCTAAAAGCTTCCTGGCGGAGTTCGGCGGCCTGAGTGTGTGGATCGGCGGGCAGGGCACCACGTGCGCCAAGTCGCCCTTTAACTTCGACGCCGAGTGCCTCGTCGGCGAGGAGGGCCGCTTCGCTGAGTGGAGCCAGACGATCGGACGCGATCTCTTCCCGATTGGCGAACTCGACGAAGGCCGGTTCTTCCTCGGCATCGATCAGAACAGCGAGGTCTATCTGGTCGAGACGTGGGTCGCGACCTTCGGTCCGGCCCAGGACGCGCTGGAGAAGCTCGTCCTGGGTGTTGCTCCGGAAACTATCGCCAGGGCATGAACTTCGACAGGGTGCCCCTGTCGGGTTCGTCTAGGAAACCGGGTCGGTGCAGGGCAGCCCGGAAGGCAGGATGGCGTCGTGACAGACGATCAAGACCGAAGACAGCCGCCCACGACCAGCACGAGCACCCACGAACCCCGCCACACCAGCAGCCGCACCAGCGAAAACCAAGATGGTGGATCTTCAGTGAAGATCCGACTGGACCTCGGTCAGTCGATGCCTTCGACGATGCGGAAGTCGCGCTCGACGCCGTCGGAGAGGGCGACCAGCGCCTCCTGGTAGGCCGCACTCTCGTGCGCCGCGACGGCCTGCTCGAAGCTGTCGAACTCGATCAGGACGGTGCGCTCGGCGATTCCGGCGTCATGCGCCACGACTCGTGCGCCGCGACGGCCTGCTCGAAGCTGTCGAACTCGATCAGGACGGTGCGCTCGGCGATTCCGGCGTCATGCGCCACGACCCGACTGCCACGGGCGAGGATCCGACCGCCCCCGGCCTCGACGGCCGGACCGGCCAGCTTGTTGTAAGCAGCCAGCTTCTCAGGGTCTGAAATGGTGCGGTAGGCGCTGACCCAGTAGCCCTTGGGCATGGAACCTCCAGTGTTGGGATGAGTGCATCTGACTTACGGGTTGGTCTCGGACGAGCGTCGGCGGGCGAGAGCGAGGCTTGTCAGCGTCGTGATCGCCATGGCGCCGATGCCGACCAGCGCCGCGGTGGTGTAGGCGCTGTCGTCGGGGAAGAGGTGGCCGGGGCTGGTGCCCGCGGCGAGGATCAGGCCGCCGATGGCGCTGCCCAGGGAGTACCCGACGCTGCGGACGACGTAGTTGAAGCTCATGGCGCTCGACGTCTCGCTCTTGGGGGTGACGGCCAGGATGACGCCGGGCATCGCGGCCGAGAAGCCGCCGACGCCGAAGCCGAGCACGCCCATCGCCGCGAACAGTTCGGCCAGGTCCGACCGGGCCGCCGCGAACAGGGCGAACCCGCCGCCGACCACGACGGCGCTGCCGGCCAGGAGCAGGGGGTCGGCGATCCGCGTCCGGACCCGCGGCGTGAGCTTGCCGGCGACGAACCCCAGCACCGAGAACGGGATGAGGACCAGCCCGGCGACGAAGGTCGTCAGCCCGAAGCCGTAGCCGGCGCCGTGCGGCGTCTGCGCGTACCGGGTGATGAGCGTGAGCAGGAGGTACATGCCGATCCCGCCGACGAACATGGCGAGGTTCGCCCCGGCGACCGCCGGGTGCCGCACCGCCCGCACATCGACCAGGGGCGTCGTGCTGCGCAGCTCGATGACGGCCCAGACGCAGAGCAGCACCACCGCGACGACGGCGAGGCCCGCCGCCACGGCGAGGTGCCGGCTCCATAGATTCCGTTCGCCGGCGAGGAACAGCACCAGGAGCAGCGCAGCGGCCAGGACGACCGCGCCTGCCACGTCCACGTGGGCGGAGCGGCCTTCGGGGGCTTCGGGCATGGAGCGCCACGCGGTCAGGAGGGCGGCGGCGGTGACGACCAGGCCGAGGCCGTAGGCGGCCCGTACCCCGCCGAGCTCGGCGAGCAGTGCGGCCAGCGGGTAGCCGACGCCGGCCCCGATGATCGAGACCACCGAGATCAAGGCGATCACGGCCGCGCTGCGCTCCTCGGGGAGGTGGTCCCGGGCCACGCCCATCATCAGCGCCGTCAGCCCGAGCCCGACGCCCTGGGCCGCCCTGCCGGCCAGCAGCCACGCGAACGGCAGCGGCAGCACGGTGAGCGCGCTGCCGGCGACGACGACCGCCAGCGTGGCGAGGATCGTGGCCCGCCGGTGCGGGCCGGCTCCGAGCCGGCCCAGGACCGGCGTGGCGACGGCGCCGCTGAGCAGCGCGACGGTCAGCGTCCACTGCGCGCTGCCGAGCGAGACGTGGAACGAGGTCGCCACGCTGGTGATGAGCGGCGTCCCGAGGCTGGCGACCGCCGCCACGACCAGAGCGATGAACGTCAGGGCGGGGACCAGCAGCCGCGCCTCGGAACGCGCCACCGGGAACGCCTTCACCGCGACCCCGCCGACCGGCTGCCCGGTCACTGCTTCGGCCCTTCGCGGTCCTGGCTTTCGAGCTCTGCCAGATGCTTCAGCGCCGGAAGGGCCGCCACCAGCGCCTCGACCTCGTCGCCGGTGAGCTCGCCGATCAACCCCTCGAACGCGTGGACGCCCGCCTGGCGCCGCGTCCGGACATAGAAGGCGCCGGCCTCGGTCAGGCACACCAGCGTGACCCGCTTGTCGGACGCGTCGCCCCGCCGCTCGACCAGGCCGGACTCCTCCATCACCCGGACCAGGGCGGTCATCGCGGGCTGGGTGACGCCCTCGACCGCGGCCAGATCGGTGATGCGCCGCGGGCCGGTCCGGTCCAGGGTGGCCAGGGTGGCGGCGGACGTCAGGCTCATGTCCCGGGGCAGGCGTCTCGCGGCCCTGGTGGCCAGGCCGTAGAGGGCTGCCCCGATGGCGGCGGACGCGCCAGGAGCGGTGTCTTGACGACTCATGCTCGAAGCATAGCATTTTTATATTCATAGTTTATGGAAATGGTTGGCCAGCCGGTTCAGCTTCGCCCGCAGCGGCTCCAGCTTGCCCCGCACCTCGACCGGCAGGCCGAGCACCTCGCCGACGGCCCGGACCGTGACCGGCCCGGCCGCCTCCTGCACGATGGCCACCAGCCGCTGATAGTCCTGCGGCAGCACGTCGGGGTCGATACCGGCGGCGCGGGCCGGGATCAGCAGCACCGACCGGCCGCCCACCTGAACCTCCGGCGCCGGCGGCGCGAGCGACAGGTACTCCCCGAAGCCCTGCTCGCTGATCCGCTGCACGACCCGCCCGGCCACCACCAGCTCATCACGCTCGACCCGCACATCGGTCAGCTGCTTGACCAGCTCCTCTTCCAGCAGGTCCAGCTCGGCACGTCGCGTGGCGATCCGCTCCAGCATCCCCTCATCCGTCATGACACTCCAGCGAGCGCAAGAACCAAGTGGCCTAACAGCTGGGGACGTTCGCCCGTACACATCTGGGGAGAGATCCTCGTACGCCGACATCCGCGGAAGAGATCGACTTCGACGTCGACCTGAGGGAGCTTCAGGGACAGGCGCGACTTGATGTCTTCTGCCAGTTCCTGGAGGCGCTCGGGCGGCGGCTGGGCAAGCCAGTGCTGATGGATTCCGAGGGTGGTGACGGGAACCGTCCAGCGCTCGGGTTCGACATCGAAGCCGACCAGGTCGTGTTGCTGGCAGAGCCGCCGGTCACGTGACCAGCGCTGTCCTGAGTTCGTAGAAGGTGCCGACGCGAAGTATCGCGAACAGGACGTCGGGCCGGCTCCGATCGAGCGCCAGTGCCGTTTGACGGTGGACACGAACTCCTCGAAGCCCTGCCCGCTCGCCTTAAGGCGCTTCGCGCAGCCCACACAGAGCCCATGGTCCTTCGTGTGGAAGACGACCTTGTCGCAGCCCGTCACCAAGCACTCCGGGCCGCCGAGCAGAGGATGATCACGGGGGAAGACCAGCTGGCGCCCCTCGGCATCCCAGCTCATGAGCTGCAGGAATTCTGCGGTCACTGCCCCCAGGAGAGTGTCGGTGACGTCGTCCAGCTCTGCTGGCAGGTTCTCGACCAGAGCGAGCGTCATCGATCCCCCTCCTTGGCGCTCACACGCGGAAGAGGCACACGCTCAACGGCCTCGCGAAGTCGCGATGGTTTGGGATGCAGGTAGGGTCGCGGCGATTCCGCGCTCTTCTGCCCGAGCAAGGCCTGGACCTCGTCCAGTTTGCCGCCGGCATCGGCGACGTTGCTGGCCATCGCATGTCGACACATCCGGGGGCCGATTTTCCGGCCCAGCCCGGCCCGCCGCGACAATGACTCACACAGTTCGCCGATCGCGTCGGTCGTCATTGGCGCCCCGTAGGGCGGCCGGAACAGGTTGACCAGTAGGAGAAGGATGAGCCGGTCACGGGCGGAGCGGCACTTCAGGAACATGGCGACAATCTCCTCGTCGCCAGCCCTGTCGATGGTGGTCGCGGGCTCCTGGAGCGGGTGGCGGGCCCGCATCCGATACCGCATCGCACCACTCTCGCCGCGAGCCTCCTGAGGCAGGTCGCGATCGTCGCCGAGCTCGTAGATCTGCTCCAACACCCATGTCGGC
Organism: Streptomyces sp. NBC_00154; assembly: GCF_026342835.1. GTDB lineage: Bacteria > Actinomycetota > Actinomycetes > Streptomycetales > Streptomycetaceae > Streptomyces. Next base: position 76,005 of record NZ_JAPEMI010000002.1, on the reverse strand, counting down.
GCGGCCTTGTTCACCACGGCATGCACCAAGAACATCCGAACGGCAGTCAGCACCTTGTTGATCCGACTCTCGCCCCGGACCGGCTTCGCACCCGGCCCAGGCACCACCACCCGCCGCTGACCGCCGTTTCCCGGGGTCCACTTCAGCCACAGCATGAACAACCCCATGTCGCGAGCGGCGGTCCGCCATTCCCGCCTGGAGTTCGCGCACCAGGTCAGGAACAGCACGACGGCCTCGGCGTACGCCTTCGTCGTCGTCTCTGCCCGCCCCCGGGCCAACCTCAGCTCCCGGAGGAAGCGGTCAGCTTCCTCCACCACACCCAATTCATCGTCCACCACGGTCCAATACCGGATGCCTGATGGCAGCTGTACAGGGAATGCACGCACTGATCTACCTCTACTCCACGAGTTGATCGCAACGATCCACCGCAGAGCCACACCCCCTGAGAACCGTCGCAACCTCCTCAACGACAAGGACTTGTACGACGTCACACCACAGCCGGGGAACCCTCAGAGAATGTGAGGATGGCCGACCGGATTCTCGTCCTCGACCGGGGCCAGATCCGGGAAGAAGGGACTTTCGACCAACTGGCGTACGGCGACGGCCTCTTCGCCGAGCTGTACGCCCTGTCGCAGGACCGCTGAACCGACGACCGCACCGACCGACGACCACACAGGGGGATCGTCGCGCCCGCTCGCACCGGGCGCGACGATCCCGGCCATCGAGGAGCACCATGGATTCCCGACCCACCGAGAAGCCCACACGCAACACCCGTCCGCCCGTCGCCCAAGCGGCGCTCGGCGTGGGCGTCGTCGTCCAGGACGAGCGGGGACGCATCCTGCTCGGCAGACACCACGGCGGCACCTGGGAGCTGCCGGGCGGCAAGGTCGATCCGACGAACGAGTCGATCGCCGCGGCTGCCGTGCGCGAGCTCCGCGAGGAGACCGGACTGGACGTCACCGAGGACCGGGTGACGGTCTTCGCCATGCTCCACGACGTGGTCGGCGGTATCAACCGCGTGACCATGGCGGCCGTCGTGACCGTGCGGGCGGAGAACCCGCAGGTCACCGAACCCCATCTGATCAGCACCTGGCAGTGGACCGGCCTCGACGACCTGCCGGAGCCGCTCTTCGATCCTTCGGCCCAGATCCTCGCCGCCTGGCGCCCGGAACTGCCCGTCGAGCATCCCCCCGCCCACTGTCTGAAGGTCATGGCCGCCCCTGCCGGATCCGACTCGTAACCTAGGACAATTAATCGTTTGCCTAGGCCTCATAGGCATCGTTAGCGTCCTCGGCATGAATGCCGTGAGTGAGCAGGACATCCGCGCATCGTTCGTCAATTGCTCGAAGGGGGAAGCCAAGCGTCTGCCGATGCCGCGCGATCTTTCCGAGCAGCCCTGGGACGACCTGGATTTCCTGGGCTGGCGCGATCTCGCCGAACCGGGGCGCAGCTATATCGTCACCGAGCACGACGGCGAGCTGGTCGGCATCACCCTCCGGTTCCCTTCCCAGCAGCGGGGCTTTCTCCACCGCAGCATGTGTTCGCTCTGCCTGACCACACACCCGGGGAGCGGGGTGTCGCTGATGACCGCCCGCAAGACGGGCCCGGCGGGGCGGGAGGGGAATACGGTCGGCGTGTACATCTGCACCGACCTCGCCTGCTCGCTCTATGTCCGCGGCAGAAAGGTCCCGGCCTCCGGCGGACGCTTCAAGGAGTCGCTGACCGTGGAGGAGCAGGTGGCGCGCACCCGGACCAACCTTGCCGCGTTCCTGCGCACGCTGTACGTGGCCTGACCGGCTTGCCGCAGATCAGGGGCCCTACCGGATCCGGTAGGGCCCCTGATCTGCGGCTCCGGCGAGTCGGCGCGACCGGATTCCGGGCGCCGGCCGCAGCGACGGCAACGGCGTACGCCAGTCCCCGCAGAGGGTGGCTGCAGGAGGAGTCGGCGGATGCCCCTTCACCCCCGGACGATCGTATTGAACGCAGACGCTCGATACGCTATTGGGCGTACAGTGACCTGCGAGGAGTCACTCTCCGCGTCTGTCCGTCCAGCCTTGCCACAGGGGGAGCCCATGCGACTGCATGTCGACCAGCGCCACGAGCGGGTGCTCGAGCTCGTCAGGGAGCGCGGCAGCCTCCGGGTCGCCGAGCTTGCGTCCGAACTCGGCGTCTCAGCAGTGACGTTGAGGCGCGATGTGGAGGCGCTGGCGGCTCAGGGGAGGGTGCAGCGGCTGCACGGGGCCGTGGTGTGGCCTGGTGGGCAGGCCTCGGAGGTGCCGGTACAGGCGCCGGCCATCGAGGGCGCCGTGATCGGAATGATCGTGCCGACCACCAACTTCATCTTCGCCGACATCGTGCGCGGGGCGCGCGAGACCGTGGAGGCCCAGGGCGGCCGCCTGGTGCTCGGGATGTCCGGCTATGTCGACACGGAGGACCCCGTACAGGCGGAACATCTGCTGGCGGGAGGGGCCGAGGGGCTGTTGATCGCGCCCAGTTGGTTCGGCGGGGTACCCGCCGACGGCCAGGAGAAATGGCTGCTGGAATGCCCGGTTCCGGCCGTGCTCGTCGAGCGCACGGCACCGGCCGGCAATCCCGCCGCGGGGCTCGACCGCGTGCGCACGGACCGGGCGCACGGCGCCGCGGTGGCGGTCGGTCACTTCGCGAAACTGGGGCACCGGGCGGTCGCGGCGGTGCTGCAGGAAGGACCGCATGCCGCGCAGATCACCGCGGGATATCTGGCCGCGGTGGAGTCGCTCGGGCTGACGCCCGTCTCGGGATCACCGGCGATCAGGGGGCATGGCGAGTACGACGAGACAGTGCAGTACCTGGTCGATGCGGTCGAGAAACGGGGTGTCACGGCAGCACTCGTGCACAGCGACGAGGACGCGATCGTACTGGTGCCCCGGCTGCAGGAGCGCGGCATCAATGTGCCCGCCGACCTGGCCCTCATCGCGTACGACGACGAGGTGGCGGGCCTCTCCGATGTACCGCTCACGGCCGTCGCGCCACCGAAGCGGGCGGTGGGCGAGCTGGCCGCGAAACTGCTGCTGCAGCGGCTGGCGGAGCGCGCCTCGGGCCGGACTCCGACGCCGCGCCAGCACCTCGAGCTGCTGCCTGAGCTACGGGTACGGGCGTCGTGCGGGGCCAGCGAAGTGAGCACTAACTGATCGTGATTCGATCGTTTTGATTGTTGTGTGCGTTCGCTCTTGACTGTGATCGACATCGCGCAAATGATGTCCCTCGTTCGCCTCTCTTCCCGTACGAGGTCCCGTAGGAGCCGTGCAATGCCGCGCACTTCACGTTCGTTCCGTATAGCCGCCGTCTCTTCCGTCGCCGCTCTGGGGCTGCTCGCCACTGCCTGCGGCGGCGACGGCGGCTCGACCGACGCCAAGTCGAACGGCAAGCCGGTCACCATCAACTACTGGACCTGGACGCTGGGCGCCAAGGCGACTGCCGACGAGTTCAACAGGACCCACAAGGACATCCAGGTCAAGTTCACCGAGATCCCGAGCTCGACCGAGGGCTACAGCAAGCTGGCCAACGCGGTGAAGGCGGGCAACGCCCCCGACGTCGCCACCATCGAGTACCAGATGGTCCCCGAGTTCGCGAGCCAGGGAAATCTGGTCGACCTCACCGACCTCGCGGGTGACACGGTCAAGGAGAAGTTTCCCGAGCCCATCCAGAACCTGGTGAACTTCGGCGGCAAGACCTGGACGGTCCCGTTCGACGCCGCACCGCAGCTGTACTACTACCGCACGGACCTGTTCAAGAAGTACGGCATCGAAGTCCCCAGAACCTGGGACGAGTTCAAGACCGCTGCCGCGAAGGTCAAGAAGAAGGACAAGAGCGTCCGACTGGCCTCGATGCCCAAGTCGGACCCGGCGCTGTTCGCCGCGCTGTCCTGGCAGGCCGGCGGCAAGTGGTTCTCCACCGAGGGTGACGCCTGGAAGCCCGCCGTCGACGACGCCGGCTCCAAGAAGGTCGCCACCTACTGGGACGGTCTGATCAAGGACGACCTGGTGCAGACCTTCACCGGATGGAGCCCGGAGGAGACCAAGGCCCGGGTGGAGGGCAAGACGCTCAGCTTCCTCGGCGCCTCCTGGTCGGCGGGTGGCATGAAGACCTCGCTGCCCGACCTCGCGGGCAAGTGGGCCGCCGCGCCCATGCCGAACTGGGGCACCCCCGCCATCGGCAACTACGGCGGCACCTCCTACGGCGTGCTCAAGGGCAGCAAGCACACCGAGGCCGCCGCCGAGTTCATCAAGTGGGTCACCACCAACGGCGACGCCGTCAAGGCCCGCCTGAGCGACAAGAAGTCCCCCAGCAGCGCACTGCCGGCCAACCCGGAGATGCGTGAGGTCGCCGCGTCCCAGTTCGACACCGCGTACTTCAAGGGCCAGGACATCTACAAGCTCGCCTCCGAGCAGGTCGACACCATCGTCCCCGGCTGGACCTGGGGTCCGAACCAGATGGACGTCTACACGGCGGTGCAGGACGCATCCGCCAAGGGCGGCTTCGCAGCCGGCGTCGAGGCCGGCCAGCAGAAGGCCAAGTCGGGCATCGAGGACCGCGGGCTCAAGCTCGCCAAGTGACCCGTCGGGGTCCGGCCGCGCCTGACCGCGGCCGGACCCCGACGACCACCCTCCCCCGCAGCGTCCATCCGCCAAGGAGCCCACCGTGGCAGCACCACTCGCCAAGGCCGTGCGCCCATCACGAGCCGGCACCCCCCGCGCGAGCGCGTCCCGGCTGAAGCGCAATCAGCGCGGTGCCGCGGCCCTGTTCATCGTTCCGTTCTTCGTACTGTTCGCCGCCGTGATGGCGGCTCCGATCGTCTATGCCGTGTGGATGAGCCTGTTCCAGGAACGCGCCTCCTCCGGGCTCGGATTCGGCGGCACCGAGCGGGCGTTCGCCGGCTTCGCCAACTTCACCAACGCCCTGTCCGACCAGGGCTTCCGCGAGTCCTTCCTGCACATCGCGGTCTACTGCGCGCTCTACATCCCGGTCATGATCGGTGCCGCGCTCGGACTGGCGCTGCTGGTGGACTCCGCGGTCGCCAGGGCCAGGAAGTTCTTCCAGCTGGCGCTCTTCCTGCCGCACGCCGTGCCGGGTCTGATCGCCTCGATCCTGTGGATCTACCTCTACACGCCCGGCCTCAGCCCGGTACTCGACTGGATCGGCGCCCTCGGCGGTTCGTGGAGCTTCTTCAGCGACGACCACGTGCTCTCGTCCATGGTGAACCTCACCGCGTGGCAGTGGATCGGCTACAACATGGTGATCTTCTACGCGGCGCTGCAGGCCGTACCGCGTGAGCTCGTCGAGGCCGCCGTCGTCGACGGCGCCGGAGCCATCCGTACCGCCCTGCAGATCAAGGTGCCGATGATCGCCTCCGCGGTCGTCATGACCGTGCTGTTCACCTGCGTCGGAGCGATCCAGCTCTTCACGGAGCCCAAGCTCTTCAACCAGCGGGGCACCGCGTCGGTGGACACCGAGTGGTCGCCGACCCTGTTCATCTGGAAGGCCGGCTTCGTCCAGCACGACTACGGACTCGCCGCCGCCGCTTCCCTGATGCTCGCCGCCCTCGGCGTGCTGCTCTCGTACGTCGTCACCAAGCTCGGAAACCGGTGGAAGTCCGCATGAGCACTCACACGGTCACCAAGGAATCCGCCCCCGCCCAGGCGCCCGCCGCTCCCTCCGAGCGCAGACCCGCCGCGGCCGGCCGGCGGCGCAGTCCGACGCATGTGCTGCTCTCCAAGGGCGTCGTCAACGGAGTACTGCTCCTCGCCGCGTTCTACATGCTGATGCCGGTCAGCTGGCTGCTCTTCGCGGCCACCAAGAATCACCGTGACCTGTTCGCCACCGGTGGCTTCTCCTTCGGGGACTTCAACCTCTTCGCGAACATCCATGACGTCCTGACCTTCAACGACGGCATCTACCTGCGCTGGTTCGGCAACAGCCTGCTGTACTCGGTGGTCGGCTCGGCCGCCTCCGCGCTGCTGTGCACCGCCACCGGTTACGCCTTCGACAAGTACGACTTCCGGGGCAAGGAGAAGCTGTTCGGCCTGGTGCTCGGTGGCGTCCTGGTGCCCGCCACGGTGATCCAGCTACCGATGTATCTGCTGGCCTCCAAGGTCGGCGTCGTCAACACCTACTGGGCGATCCTGCTGCCAGCCCTGGTCAACCCGTTCGGCGTATACCTCGCCCGGGTCTTCTCCGAGGGATACGTACCCAACGAGGTACTCGAGGCGGCGCGGGTCGACGGCGCCGGAGAGCTCCGTACGTTCAGCCGGATCTCGCTGCCGATGCTCGTCCCCGGGTTCATGACCATCTTCCTGTTCTCCTTCACCGGAAGCTGGAACAACTTCTTCGGCGCCCTGGTCATGCTCAACGACGACGCCCTCTACCCGGTCAACCTCGGCCTGTTCATGTGGAACACCAACACGTCCCAGCAGCCCGAGTTCTACTCACTGGTGATCACCGGCTCGCTCATCGCCGTCATCCCGTTGATCATCGCGTTCATCGGCCTGCAGCGCTTCTGGCGCTCCGGCCTGACCGCGGGTGCGGTGAAGTGATCATGCTCGTACCGGAAGGCACCGTCCTGAACAGCTCGGACCGCACCCCGGCCGGCCCGCGACCGGTCACCGTGCTCGCCATGGGCGGCGAGATCCACCGCACCCTGCTGGCCGGCGGCGACCTCGACCGGCTCGGTCGCATCGCGGCGGTGGACACGTCGCTCCTGGTCACCGACTACGCCGCCGCCGATCCCGCCGTGCTCGCCGGCACCGAAGTCCTCTTCACCCACTGGGGCTCGCCGCAGCTCACCGACGAGGCACTGCGGCTCATGCCGCGACTACGGGCGGTCGTCCATGCGGCAGGCTCCATCAAGCACCACGTCACCGAGGCGGTGTGGCAGCGGGGCATCGCCGTCTCGTCCGCGGCCGCCGCCAACGCGCTGCCCGTCGCCGAATTCACCCTGGCCGCCATCCTGTTCACCAACAAGCGGGTCCTCGGCGCCGCGCGGCTCTACCGCGAGACACGGGGCCCCTTCGACCTCCTCCCGCACTTCGCCGGGCAGGGCAACTATCTGCGCACCATCGGAATCGTGGGCGCCTCACGGATCGGCCGACGGGTGATCGAACTGCTCCGGCCGTTCGACCTGGAGGTCCTGCTGCACGATCCGTATGTGGACAAGGAGGATGCCGCCGCCCTCGGTGTGGAGTGCGTCGGTCTCGACCAGCTCGTACGGCGCAGTCATGTGGTGTCCATCCACGCGCCCGAACTCCCGGAGACCCGGCACATGTTCGACGCGCGGCTGCTCGCGCTGATGGCGGACGGGTCCACGCTCATCAACACCGCACGCGGCTCGCTCGTCGACACCCGGGCGCTGACCGAGGAACTCGTGTCGGGCCGGATCCACGGCGTCATCGATGTAACGGACCCCGACCACCTGCCTTCGGATTCCCCGCTGTACAACCTGCCCAACGTACTGCTGACCCCGCACATCGCCGGCTCTCTCGGCAACGAGCTCGGCCGCATGGCGCACTGGGCGATCGATGAAGTGGAGCGGTACGCGCAGGGTGCGCCCTTCGCGTACGGAGTCGGCCCCGCCGAGCTGAACCGCTCGGCCTGAGACACATCCCGCATGACCTTGTACACCCGCGCCGGACACCGCCCGGGTGTACGTCGACCTCGACGCGGCGCACCACGGAATCGGCACCGCGTCCTGTGGCCCCGGCACACCGACTGCAGCACCCCGTCGACAACAGGGCCGGCCGGACCCCGAGCCGGCCACTCCGATCGAACCTGGGAAGGACTTTGTCATGTCTGGTCGTGCCCGCCGCGTCCTCGTCGTCGGCATCGACGGCGTGCGGCTCGACACCCTGCGCCGGCTGCCGACCCCGCACCTGGACGCCCTCGCACGGCAGGGCTTCCTCGCACCGGTCGGGATCGACGACGGCACACCGACGATGTCGGGGCCGTGCTGGGCCACGGTCGTGACCGGTGTCACCGTTGCCAAGCACGGCGTGTGGAGCAACGACTTCACCGGCCACCGACTGGTCGTTTTCCCCGACTTCGCGACCCGGCTCGCGGAACAGGACGGACGGCGCACCTTCGTCGCGGCCGGCTGGGAGCCTCTGATGCTCGCCCGCGGCGGGGGCCCGCTCTTCCAGGCCCCGGCGAGGACCGCGTACGTCTCGCCCACCGCACACACCCCCGAAGGCTGGGACGCGTGCGACGCGCAGATCACCGAGGAGGCTGTACGGGTCCTGGCCGGAGACGACCCGGAGGCCTCGTTCGTCTACCTCGGCGCGCCTGACGAGACGGCACACTTCCTGGGCTGCGGCAGCGAGTACGAGAGCGCCGTGCTGGCCGCCGACGAGCGCCTCGGACGGCTCCTCGACGCGGTGCGGTCCCGGCCCTCGTACGAGAACGAGGACTGGACGTTTCTCGTGGTCACCGACCACGGCCATACGGATGCGGGCGGGCACGGCGGCCGCACCGAGGAGGAGCGCACCGCCTGGCTGATCGCCGCAGGTCCCGGCATCGCGGCAGGAGCCGCCCCCCGCGCCGTCCGCCATGTCGACGTCGCCGCCCAGGTGTTCGCCTCCCTCGGCCGGCACGTGGACCGGCACTGGACGCTGGACGGACGGCCCTTCGCCGCCGCCCCGCACGCCGTCCTCTTCGACATGGACGGCACACTCGTCGACACCGAAGCGCTGTGGCTGCGAACCGCGCGGGAGACCGCCGCCGGGCTCGGCCACGAGCTGGGCGAGGCCGACCTGCCCTTCGTACTGGGCCGCGCGGTCGCCGACACGGCCGCTCATCTCCAGCGGGTCTCCGGCACCGACCGCAGTATGCAGTCCGTGGCCGGGGAACTCGACGCAGCCTTCCTGACCGCTGTCGAGTCCGAAACCACGGTGTTGCCCGGCGCGTTGGAAGTCCTCGATCTGCTCAGGGACCTGGACATTCCCGCGGCGCTCGTCTCGGCGTCCCCGCGCCCCGTGGTGGACGCGGTGCTCAAGCTCCTTGGCGCGGAGCGGTTCCGTACGACGGTCGCCGAAGGCGAGACGCCTCGTACCAAGCCCGCATCCGATCCCTATCTCGCGGCGGCGCGGGCGCTCGGCGTGGACCCGGCGGCGTGCCTCGCCGTGGAGGACAGCCCGACGGGTGTCGCCTCCGCCGAGGCCGCGGGTTGCAGGGTGCTCGCGGTGGCCTCCTTCACGGAGATCCCAGCTGCGCCGCGAAGGACGGTTCTGCGCGATCTGCGGGCGATGGAGCCACAGACCCTGTGGACCGCGGGACTTCAGGCCGGGTAGTGCTGCGGGCGGCGAGGGCCGTGGCTGCGATTACGGGCAAGGACGTGCGCATGGTTCAGCCTCCGCCGGTCATGGTGACTTCGCCGTTGCTGAGGCTGTAGCCGGCGTTCGCCTTGCAGGGGCCGTAGATGTACGCGCTCGTGTTGGTGCCGGTACCGGGCTCGGGGCTGACGAACGGCTTGCCCCAGACCGCCTGCCCGTACGGGATCGAGGCGCAGTCGGCCACCGACTTGTAGTACTCGACGAAGCCGACACCGCTGGGCTTGAGCAGTCCGGCCGACGACGAGACGTTCCAGCTCCCGATCGCGTGGCGAGCGCGCCGGAGAGGATGCCTGCGACGCGTGTCAGCCGTCGCATCGGTAGTGATCGCACAGTGAATCGCCCTCCGTCGGCCGGTGAGGCGGCCGACACGTGGTCTCGAGTGGTCGTCGGTTGGTTGTCGGGAGGCCGGCCGACCGGTCAGCCGAGCTTGACGGTGACCTTCTGCGTGGCACCCGCGGTGCCGCTGAGGTCGCCGAACGTGAGCTGCAGCGAAGCCCCGGTGGTGGCCCCCGTGACCGTGGCCGGCTTGGCGGTCACCGAGGCCACGGCCCTGTTCCAGGTGAGTGTCAGGGACGTCCGCATCCGCATCGGATCGCTGACGCAGATCACCGCGGTGCCGTCGCTCCTTTCGCTGATCATCACCGCGCAGGGCGCGCTCGCGGTGAGTGTCCCGACGGTGCCGCCGAACCAGAAGTTGACTCCGGTGAAACCGAGTGCGGGGACGCTGACGCCCTGCTGGTTGTCGGTGTTGGCGAGGATCTGCAGCCAGCCCGTGTCCGCCGCTCTGGCGGAGGTCCGGTCCGCGGTGGCGCCCGGCAGGAGCGTGTAGGCGTACGAGGCGTTGACCGGGTTCGTGCCGTGGTCGACCGACATGGTCAGGTACTTGCGGTTCAGGGTGGTCGTGGAACTGCCCTTGTTGATGGTGCTCCACTTGCCGTCGCGGGCCTCGCGCTGCGCCTTGACGGTCGCACCGCCGGGGAAGACGTAGCCGCCGTGACCCCCGATGTGTGCCCACATGGCGCCTGTGAGGGTCTCCGACCACGGGTAGGTCAGTGGTTTGGTGGTGCCGTCGACGGTGAAGGAGGTGCTGCCGGTGGGGCCGAGATTGCGGTGTTCGACGGTGGACTCCACGGCTGTGCCGTCGCTGCACTTGATGCCTGCTCCCAGACAGACGATCGCGTCGTCGAGACAGAACCAGGACTTCTTCGCCAGCAGCGTGCTCTGCAGCCCCTTCAGGTACTGCCCGATGGCCGCCCGCTGCCCGTCGGTGGCGCCGCCGACCCAGTTGACGTCCGGCATGGACGCGCCCCAGTCGCCGCCGGCGGCGTCCGCGAGCACCTTGCGGGATGCGGTGGTGCCGGGCAGCCGGTACGGGTCGACGGTGGGCCAGAAGGCGTCGCTGTACTGGCCGTTGCCGTAGGTGTCGCCCCACCAGTAGAGCATTCCGGAACCGGTGTGCCAGCCGCGCAGATTCTCGCCGTTGCCGGTCTCGTAGTACGTGATGCGCCTGTCGGCCATGCTGATCGAGGCGGCCCAGCCGGGCCGGCGGTGGGTGGCCCGTGCCATATGGGTGAAGAGCCGGTGGCCGGTCGGTTCAGCGATGGCCGAGACCGCGGTGTCGTCCTGAACGCCCTTGAGCCGCGCCAGACTTGTCAGCCCGAGCGAGGGGTTGCTCATCGGCGGGCTGTAGTAGTCCCGCTGCATCCAGCCCTTGACCAGGCCGCGCCAGCGGGTGTTCTCGGCCGCGCTCGCACCCTGCCCGAGGAGCACGATCGAGGCCAGGATCGGATGGCCGCGCAGATGGTCGTCCTGCTGGATGCTCCGCGCGTCCGATGCGGAGATCCCTCGGCTGATGGCGCGGCCCGAGACACCGTCCTTCACCAGTCCGTTGTAGAGGAACGGTGCCCAGGCGTTCTCCACCGCGTCGAACACGATCTGCCGGTCGGCGTCGGTGACCGCCCAGCTGGACCCTGCGAGCAGCGCGAACAGCATGCCGAGGCCGCCGAGCATCACCGAGCCGTACGAGCCCGTGTAGGGGACGGTGGTGTGCTGGATGAAGGACCCGTCCGTATAGAGGCCGTCGCCACCGGTGGCGTACGGGAAGACGGGCGAGAGGGCGTCCCGCGCGAGCGCGACCTTGGCCGAGTTGTCACCGACGACGCCGCGCAGCGCGAGTACCCGGCACAGGTCGACGCGGTTGGCGCCGGTACTGGTACCGGTGTAGCTCGACACCGCGGAGTCGGGCACGAAGTGGTCGACGGCCTTGGCGCAGTCGGCGAGCTGGGTGGCCGACAGCTGGTCGTACATCAGGACGCAGACGTCGAGGAGGGCCTGCGGGGCGCCTATCTGCCAGCTGTACCAGTTGCCGTACCGGGTCCGGTTCTCGTTGTACACCTGGGAGTAGAGGTGGTCGAGGCCGGTCAGGATGTCGGTCGCGAGGCCGGCGTGGCCGGTCAGGCCGGTGCCCTGCTGGCAGTACGCCTGGGCCATGGTGTTCAGTCGGCCGTAACTGCTCGCCATGTTCCCCGAGAAGCCGTACGACTCCTGGTCGGTGTCGGGCTCGGGGTCGGCGAACACCAGGTCGGGCCAGAGCGAGCCGGTGGCCGGAGCCATGGACGACCGGAGCTGGGTCGCGGTGGCGCCGAGGTCGGTGAGACGGCTCTTGAAGGGCTCGGTGGTCGGGCTGAAGCCCTCGCCGAGTATCAGGGTGCGCCACTTGGCGCGCAGCGCGGAGAACTCTTCCCCGGACTCCGTCCGCGGGGTACCCCCTGCTGCCGCGGCCTCAGAGGTCAGGAGGGGGGCCGAGGCCAGGCCGAGGGCGAGTGCCGTACTGCCGGTTGCGGCCAGGAAGGTGCGACGAGGCCAGGAACGCGTCATTGCGATCTCCGGATGAGGAGGTGGGAGGAGGGCTGAGAGGGCTGGGACCGACGGTGCAGATTCAGGGGCGGGGGCTGAGGACCTTCGGGGGCAGGGATCAAGGAATGGGCCCTGGATTTCAGGGGGCGACGTCGGCGTACGAGGTACCTGCCTTCAGGCCGTCGACGTAGTCGATCTCCGCGTTCGCGGGGTCGTCGCTGTCGTAGGCGCCCCGGTTCGGAGGGACCGGGCCGGGTTCCTGCTCACGCAGGTGGGCGGGAACCCGGCCCACCGAGGGGTGCCGTGCGTCAGGCCGGCCGCACCTTGACCTGGTGGGTCGTTCCGTAGCTGCCGCTGAGGTCGCCGAACGTGAGGGTGAGGGAGGAGCCCGTCTGCACATCGGTGACCGAAGTTGCTTTGGAGAGAACCGACTTGACGGGTCGCTTCCAGGTGAGGGTCAGGCCCGTGACGGTGCGGGACGGGTCGGCCACCGAGATCGTCGCCGTGCCGTCGCGCTTCTCACGGATCTGCACGCTCACCGGTGCGCTCGCCGTGACCTTGCCGACCGTGCCCGCCTCCCAGAAGTTGATCCCGGTGAAGCCGAGGGAGGGGACGCGGATGCCGTGCTGTTGCGCCGTGTGGGCGAGGATCTGCAGCCACAGCGGGTCGATGGCGCGGGCAGCGGTGCGCAGCTCGCTCGCGCCGGGCATGAGGATGTACGCGTACGAGGCGTCCTGCGGGTCGGTGCCGTGGTCCTGCCACAGCGTCAGATAGCGCCGGGTGAACGAGGTGGGGGAGCTACCTGTGTTGATGTCCTTCCACGCGCCTGTGCGCTCCTCGCGCAGTGCGCTGACCCGGCTGCCGCCCGCCTCGGGGAAGACATAGCCCGCGTGCCCCGCGATGTGCGCCCACTTGGTGTGCGCCCGGGTGGTCTGCCGGCCCTGGGTACCCGGCTGCGCAATGCCGTTGAGACTGAGCCGGGCGGTGCCCGAGGCGCCCAGGTTGCGGTTGTCGATCACCGTCTCGACCGCGGTGCCGTCGGCCGAGGTGATACCGGCGCCGAGACAGACGATCGAGTCGTCGAGCCAGAACCACGACTTCTTGGCGGTCATCGTGCTGTCCACACCCCGCAGATGCTGCCCGGTGACGCCGAACTCGCCGTCGGTGGTGCCGCCCACCCAGGCCGTGTCCGGCTTCAGGTTGCCCCAGTTACCGCCGAAGCCGTCCGGCAGCGGCTTCTTCGAGACGGTGATGCCGGGCAGCCGGTACGGGTCGACCGTCGGCCAGAAGGTGTCCGAGTACTGCTCGAGACCGTGGTCGTCGCCCCACCAGGACAGCCAGCCCGAGCCGGTGTGATAGCCGCGGGCGTGCTCACCGTTCCCGAACTCGTAGTGCGCGATGCGCTTGGAGGCCATGCTGACCGAGGCGCCCCAGTCGCGGCGACGGTGGGTGGCGCGGTCCATGTTGGAGAAGACCCGGTGCTCGGTCGGCTCGGGCGACGCCTTGACCGTGTCGTCGTCGAACAGCGTCTGCAGTCGGGCCGTGTTGACCAGGCTCAGCTTCGGGTTCTTCAGGGCGGGACCGTAGTAGTCACGCTGCAGCCAGCCCTTGACCATGGCCTTCCAGCGGGCCTGCTCCTCGGGGCTCGCGCCCTGGCCGACCAGTAGGACGGATGCCATCACGCTGTGCGCGCGGGTGTGGTCGTCCTGGGGAAGCTGGAAGGGGTCGGACACCGTCAGCCCTCGGCTGATGCCGCGGCTGGAGACGTTGTCCATCATCAGGCCGTTGTAGATGAAGGGGGCGATGGCCTTCTCGACGGTGTCGAGGAAGAGCTGACTGCCCGGGTCGCTCACCTGCCACGTCGAGTCGCGCAGCAGCGCGAACAGCCGGCCGAGGCCGTCGTGGAGCACCGCGCCGTAGCCGCCGATGTAGGGGACGTTGGTGTGCTGGATGAAGGAGCCGTCGGCGTAGAAACCGTCACCGGTGGTGACGTACGGGAAGACGGGAGACAACGCGTCACCGCCCAGCTGGATCTTGGCCGCGCTGCCGCCGACGACGCCGCGCAGAATGATCCCGCGGCACAGGTCGACACGGTTGGCGCCGGTGCTGGTGCCGGTGTACTGCGCCACGGCCGAGTCAGGCAGGAACTTGTCCACGGCACGGCAGTAGGCGGCTATCTGCTCGGCCGACAGGTGGTCGTAGAGCAGCACGGCGGTGTCCATCAGCGCCTGCGGCGAGCCGATCTGGAAGTTCCACCAGTTGCCGAACCGGGCTTTGTTCTCGTTGTAGACGTCCGAGTAGAGATGGTCCAGTCCGGCGATGACGGCGTCCTTGAGTGCGGCGTCTCCGGTGAGCCCCGTTCCGGGCTGGGCGTACGCCTGGGCCATGGTGTTCAGCCGCGTGAAGCTGTCGTTCATCCTGGCCGAGTAGCCGTACGACTCCTGGTCGGTGTCCGGCGACGGGTCGGCATAGCTGATACCGGGCCACAGTGAGCCGGCCGTCGGCGCCATGGTGGCCTGGAAGCCGGCTGCCTGGGCGTCGAGCGTGGCGAGCTTGGACTTGAAGGGCTCCGCGGTCGGGCTGAAGCCCTCGCCGAGGATCAGAGTGCGCCACTTGGCGCGCAGCACGGCGAATTCGTCGTCCGTCTGGACGGCAGCCGATGCCTGGGTGCGAGTGGTGGCCGCGGCGGTGCCGGGCTCGGTGAGGCCGACCGCGAGCGCGGTGCCGCCGGTGGCCGCAAGGAAGGTGCGGCGGGACCAAGGGGGCGAGGGAGGGGGCGTCATGGGTGCTCCGGAGGCCGGGAGGTGTGCGGGATACCGCTGTGGAGTAGGCGGTTTCTAGCACGCAAGCGCTCAACCGCTCAACAGAAGAAGCAGAATTGAGCATTTCGATCGTTCTGTGCGTTCGCCTTTGGCCTACTATGCCTCTCCCCTACCGCTTTCTCCTCGGCTGCAGTTCGCGGTGGACTGTGTACTGCTGGGGTCCCGTCCCGACGCGTCCCGAAGCCGGGTTCGCACGGTGGCGTGCAGCGTGCGACGCCCCGCTCCGGGGCATGGCGGATCAGCAGGAAGGGGGCGTGGTGCCGCCGACGGCGATGCGCAGGTCTGCGCCCTGGGCGTCGACCGCGCACACCGTGACGGCTGCGTCGGCGACCTCGTCCGCCAGGGTCCTGCCCGCGGCCAGCGGGGCATCGTCGGTGGTGGACGTGGCGGGCGTGGCGTCCACGAGCCTGTTGTGCACCGTCGGGTGAGTTCGCGGGGGTGGGAACGGGAGTTCTGGAGCCGAATGGGTGACCTTGGCGGCTGCTGCTCGTTGGGCTGGGTGGCAGGGGTGCGGCCTTGAGGGCGGGGGTGATGTGGTGGGTGGGTTGCGAGAACTGGCCGCGTCCTTCGTGGCGCCTGGGCCTTGCGGGGTGGCGGTCCGGGACCGTCTCAAGCACCTCACGCCCCAGGACGAGGGGGTGCTGCGTGCGGTCGGTGCGCATCAGGGTGCGCTGGCGTCCGGTGATCTCAAGGCCCGTTGTGCGGATGGTCTGGAGCACGGTGCGGACACCTGGGCTGCGCGCAAGCGGGAACTGACCGGGGTGTCATCGTCGCGGATCGCGGGGCCATCACGAAGGCCACCCACGATCAGTGGGCGCTGGCGCGCCGCTGCCAGGCCGCGTATATCCAGAACCTGGCGGCCGGGATCAAGACGTTGCGGCACCGGCTGTCCCTCCCGCTCGGGGAGAAGGGCACCAAGCGTACGGCGGGTGGCTACCGGTCGAAGAGCGAGTGGTTCCGCAAGTCCCGCCGCCTCGCGATGCTGGAGGCGCGGCACACGGCTGCTGTAGCCGACTGGCAGGCCGGACGGGTCCGGGTGGTACGAGGCGGCAAGCGTCTCCTGAACACCCGCCACCACCTCACCGAAGCCCGGCTCACCGAAGGCGAGTGGCGACAACGGTGGGAAGCGGAACGCCGGTTCCTCGCTGCTGATGGTGAGTCGGGGAAGCGGTTCGGGAACGAGACGATCCGCGTCACCCCGGACGGCGAAGTGTCCATCAAGCCGCCCGTTCCGCTCGCGCACCTGGCCAACACCCGAAACGGCCGGTACACCCTCGCCTCCACCGTGGCGTTCGCGCACCGGGGTGTGGAGTGGGCCGACCGCATCACCGCGAACCGGGTCGTGGCCTACCGCATCCACCTCGACACGGAGCGCGGCCGCTGGTACCTCACCGCGTCCTGGCAACGCCCCCTCGTCCAGACCATCCCGCTGGAGACCGCCCGCGCCCGGGGCATGATCGGCGTCGACACCAACGCGGACCACTTCGCTGCCTACCGGCTCGACCGGCACGGCAACCCGGTTGGCGAGCCGCACCGCTTCGGCTATGACCTGTCCGGGACTGCCGGTCACCGCGACGCACAGATCCGCCACGCCCTGACTCGGTTGATCAACTGGGCCAAGCGGGTCGGTGTCGGCGCGATCGGCATCGAAGACCTCGACTTCACTGCTGAGAAGACCCGGGAGAAGCACGGGGGCCGCAAGCGGTTCAGGCAGCTCATCTCCGGCATGCCCACCGGCAAGCTCAAGGCCCGGCTGTTATCGATGGCCGCCGAGCACGGCCTGAGCGTCGTCGCGGTCGACCCGGCCTACACCAGCCTGTGGGGTGCCCAGCACTGGCAGAAACCACTGACCACCCCACACCGAAAAATGTCCCGTCACGATGCCGCCGGCATCGCGATCGGGAGACGCGCCCTCGGACACCCGGTCCGGCGACGGACGGCACCGCCCCCACACGACCAGAGCGATCGTGCGGGGCATCGGACCGCCCAGGCCGCACCAGGCAACCGGGGACGTGAGGGAACCCGCCCACCCACCACGGACCGGCCCCCCGGAGAGCCGCCGCCGAGCGGGAAGCGAAAGCGGGAACCCAGTGCATCCAAAACCGTTCGGGATGCGCCCAGCACGCAGCAGTGGGTCCAGGACTCACTTAGACCCACCGGCAAATGGATCACTTGAGGCGTCGGGTGGTGGGGCGGCCGTCCCAGCGGTAGCGGCTCGTCGAGCGTCGAATGAGCATGCGGAGCGTGACGAGTGCGGCGGCGAGGTAGAGGTAGAAGTCCACGACATCGCCGCTCCTCTCGGTGCAGCGCCGCAGCTTGCCGTAGTCGTTCATCCACGAGTGCGTGCGCTCCACCACCCAGCGCTTGCCGGCCTGGATCGGGGCGGGCACGCCCTTGCGGGCGATCTCGGCCGAGAATCCCAACTCGCCGATCAACACACGTGACTTGGTGCTGTCGTACCCGCGGTCGAGGTTAACGTTGACGGCCTCCGGCATCGCACCGGCCTGCTCTTTGGCCGCTGCCAGGGTGGGGCCGAGCAGCGGCGAGTCGTGCCGGTTCGCCCCGGCGGACACGATCCCGAGTGGAACCCCGCACGCGTCGGAGGCGACCGAGCGCTTCAGTCCCTGCTTGCCCCGGTCGACGGGCGAGCGCCCCGCTTTCTCTCCGCCGCACGGCGCCTTGGTGATGCAGCCGTCGACCGAGATTTCATCGAGGTCGAGGCCGATCATGCGGTCGTACGCCTCCAGGGCGATCCGGTGCAGCGCTTGCGAGATCCCCATCTGAGCCCACAGCTTGACGCGGCGTCGGATCGTGCGGTCGGAGCATCCGGGCGAGGAGATGCGCTCGTATCCGGAGCCGTGGATCAGCGCTTGGACGACGTGGTCGAAGACGACGCGGTCCGGTATACGCCGTCGATGGCAGCCGAGCGGATGGTCGGGGTCAAACTCGGCCCGATCGGGCAGCAGGGCCCTGAACTGGTCCCAGGCGGGTTCAAGCAGGCATGATGGCAGCGCGGGCACAGTCGTCCTTCGCGGTCACAGAGCGTAGAGAACTCCATGATCACGCGGGCCTGTGCCCGTTCTGCTGCCACCCCTCATCGCAACCGTGCTCCGCCACCTACTGCCGGTCGGTCTTATGTGCACTGGCTAGGAACGGTGTGCTCTCATACGGATCTCCTGGAGCGTCGTGAGTGAAGGTCAGCCACGGCGGGCCGGCTTGTCGAAGTGCCAGCCCTGGGCTCGGAGCAGGGGAATGAGCCGATCGACGGCGTCGACGGTCTGGCTGCGGTCGCCTCCCCCGTCATGCATCAGGATCACGGCCCCGGGCGTGATGCCCTCCTCGACGCGGCGGACGAGCTCGTCGGTGCCGGGCGGTTCCCAGTCGCCGATCGCCAGCCGCCATCCCAGCGGCTGCATCCCCAGGTCGGCCGCCACCTGCGAGCTCTTGCCCCAACTGCCGTACGGCGCACGGAAGTAGGGGATCCGTACACCCGGCGCGGCCCGGCGGATCTCGGCATTGGTCCGCTCCAGGTCCGCGCGGATGTCCTCCGCCGACCAGGTGCCCATGTCGTCGTGGTGCATGGTGTGGTTGCACAGCGTGTGGCCGCCCGCGACGATCGCGCGCACGAGTTCGGGATGTTCCTTGACGTGGTCGCCCCACAGGCAGAACACCGCCTTGACATGGCGCTTGCGCAGCACCTCCAGCAGTCGAGGGGTGTCGGCGGGGTTCGGGCCGTCGTCGAAGGTGAGGGCGACGGCCCTGCCGCCGTGCCGGGTGGATTCGACGACCTGGGCGTTGGCCTGCCGGGCCTGGGCCGGCCCCGCCACGGTCAGTGCGCCCAGACACATTCCGCCGGAGAGCAACAGGGGTGTCGCGAGACGGCGCAGCCGGCGTGCGCGTCGGGAGCGCGTCCTTTCACGGACGGCCCTCTCGGTGGTGCTGGTGGTGGTCAAGCTGCTTCCTTTCCTGGCGTTGCCGGGCCCGACGCTCCGTCGGGGCAAGGCCGGCCCGCCGGCGCGAGCCGGGACCTCGTCGGAATCCTCCGGTCGAGCAGGGAGAACCTAGAAAGGCCCGGCGCCGACGTCAAGAGCGGTCCATTACTCCGTCCAGGGGTGCGTTTTTGCAGGTCACAGCTGTTTGAGGAGACCTGTGGGGGCTGGTCGCCGCCGCATACACGGTGAAAAAACGCGGCGTTGTCGGGTCGGAGCCGTGGATCTCCCGACACCCGTCTGGTGACCTGGGGGAACGTCCGTGACACGGTCTCACCGGACGCCACGCCGTCTCACGGAACGGCGTCCCCGTACCCCGTACTCCGTATGCCGACGATCGGAGCAGGACATGCTCTCGCGCCACCGGTTCGATCCCGAACTGGCCGCCGCGCTCGCCATGATGCCCGAGGTCGACATCACCGATGTGGACATGGCCCGGGCCGCGCAGGCGGAGCAGCTGGCCGCGGTGGTCGCGGCGGCGGACACGACGGGGGTGGATGTCGAGGAGGTCTCCGTACCCGGCCCGGACGGCGCACCGAACCTACGGCTGCGCATCTACCGGCCGCAGGGGGTACAGGGGCTGCTCCCCGCCGTCTACAGCATCCACGGCGGCGGCTTCGTCCTGGGTTCGCCCGACGTCGATCACGACTGGAACCTGTTGCTCTGCCGGGAGTTGGTGGCGCTGGTGGTCTCCGTCGACTACCGCCTGGCCCCCGAGCACCCCTTCCCCGCCCCACTGGAGGACTGCTACGCCGGGCTGCGCTGGCTGGCGACGAACGCCGGCGGGACGACCGTCCGGGCCGACCGGATCGCGCTGTGGGGCGACAGCGCCGGCGCCGGTCTGGCCGCCGCACTGACCCTGCTCGCCCGTGACCGCGGCGGGCCCGCGGTCTGCTTCCAGCATCTGTGCAGCCCCGCACTCGACGACCGGCTGGAAACCCCGAGCGCCCGGCTGTTCACCGACACGCCCGTGTGGAACCGGCGCAGCGCCCGCCTCAGCTGGGAGGCCTATCTCGGGTACGGGGTACGGGGCACCCCAGGCGTATCCCCTTACGCCGCCCCCGGCCGCGCCGGGGCCGTCACCCTGTCAGGGCTGCCGCCCGCGTACGTCTCGGTCATGGAGTTCGACCCGCTGCGGGACGAGGGCATCGACTACGCCCGCGCCCTGCTGGCCGCCTCGGTACCCACAGAGCTGCATCTGATCCCCGGCACTTTTCACGGCGCGTGGGCCGTGGAGCACGCCGCCGTCATACAGCGCGCGACCGATGAGGCGATCACGGTGCTCCGCAGGGCGCTGGGGCGATGAGCCGGTGCGGCTCATCCGCTGTCGCCGCCGCGGCCGCCATGCCCGTCGCCTTCGCTTTCACCTTCGCGGTCCTCGGACAGCCGCAGCGCGTACAGCGCGAGTTGGGCGCGGAACCGGTCCTGCGGGTCGCGCAACCGCCACCCCAACTCGTCCTCGACGTGCGCCAGACGGGCGGCCACCGAGCTGTGGTGCAGGTGCAGTTCCGTGGCGGCCTGGCGCAGCGAGCCCGTACGGCAGAACGCGGCCAGGGCATCCAGAAGGTCGTTGCCGTGCCCGGACCGGCCGCCCCGCTCACCGCACTCCAGCTTCGCCAGCCTCCGTACGTCGGCCTGGGCGCGCAGCCGCTCCACCGGGATGTCCGCCAGCATTGCGACCGGGCCGAGTTCGTCATGGTCGGCCACCGCCTCCTCCGGGGTGCCCGTCCCCGCAAACCGCAGGGCCGAGCGCGCCTGTGCCCAGGAGTCCCGCGCGTCCAGCGGATCGGCGCCGCCGCCGACCCCCACACGTATCGCGTGCGCGGACCTGCGGGACGGCCCCCGGTCGCGGAGGCGTTCACGCAGGGCCGTACGGAGCTCCGCGGCCGGTGAGGCGGTACGACCCGAGGGCCCGTCACCGGGCTCGGAACCGGCCGGGTAACCGATCGGTCGCTGCACCAGCACCGCGCCCACCGACCCGACCTGCGCCACTCGGACGATGCCGTGCAGCGAGCCGCGCCCCAGCAGCGCCACCGTCTCCACCCCGACGTCCGTCCCCGGGCCACCGGCCACCGCGGCCACCCGCAACGGCGCCTCGGGGTCCAGGCCCAGCAGGCGCAGCGCGCGGGCCCGGTCGGAGGCATCCTCCCGCCCGGACAGCACCAGCTCGACGAGCGCCGGATCGGCGGCCGAGGGCACCCGGGTCCGCCGCGGCCGGCCCGCCAGCACCCGCGCGGTGATGGCCATCCACTCCAGGACCAGTTCGTCGAACGGGCCCGGTGCACCGGGCCGCTCCAACCAGACGCGTCCGGCCGGCTCCAGATCGACCCGGCCGGAGACCTGCTCGGGTGCGCCCGGCAGGGCGACACCGGCCGAACCGAACCGCGCCGAGCGGCCGTCGGGCAGCTCCAGCCCCGCGGCGCACCCGGCCAGCGCGGCGGTGGACCGGGTCAGGGACACCGGATCGAGACCACCACCGAGCAACGCCTCGAAGTGGGCGATCACACGGACGGCGGTGGCGGCGTCCGCATCCAGCGCCGACAGCCGCAGCAGCAGTCCCTTCACGGCCGTCATTCTAGGAAGGAAGAGACCATGATCGACAGATCCATGCACACACTCGCCTTCAGTGCAGGTCGGCCCGCGCGGAGCTGCCGTCGAGGAAGCCGCCCGACTGGTGCTGCCACAACTTCGCGTAGGAGCCGTCCGACGCGAGCAACTCCTGGTGGGTGCCCTGTTCGACGATCCGTCCGCGGTCCAGGACGACGAGCCGGTCCATGGTGGCGACCGTGCTCAGCCGGTGCGCCACCACGAGCGCCGTCCGCCCGTCCATGAGCCGCCACAGCGCCTCCTGGACGAGGATCTCGCTCTCGGAGTCCAGGGCGCTGGTCGCCTCGTCGAGCAGCAGGATCGGCGCGTCACGCAGGATCGCCCTGGCGAGGGCGACCCGCTGGCGCTGCCCGCCGGACAGCTTGACACCGCGCTCGCCCACCATGGTGTCGAAGCCGTCCGGCAGCGCGTCGGCGAACTCCGTGACGTGCGCCGCCTCGGCCGCGCGGCGGATCTCGGCATCGGTGGCGTCCGGCCGGGCGAACGCGAGGTTCTCCCGCAGCGTGCGGTGGAACATCGCCGGGTCCTGCGGCACGTAGGCGATCAGGCTGCGCAGGTCGGTCTGACGCAGCCTGCTGATGTCCTGACCTCCGATCAGGATCCGGCCGGCGTCGATGTCCGTCAGCCGGAGCAGCAGCCGGGTGAGCGTGGTCTTGCCCCCGCCGGACCGGCCGACGAGACCGATCTTCGCCCCGCCGGGCACGGCCAGGTCGAGGCCCTCGAAGAGCGGCTTCCCGCCCCCGTGGGCGAAGGTCACCTGCTCGAAGCGGACGTCGGCGGCTTGGGACAGCAACGGCTCCGGCGACGCCGGGTCGAGCACGGTCGGCGGCGTCAGCAGCAGTTCGGTGAACTGCGCGGCCTCCGTCATCGAGCTCTCCAGGCGGCGGTAGATCTGGTTGAACTCGAACATGATCCGCGTCGCGTTGCTGTAGTACGTGAAGGCGACCACGACCGCCTCCACGCCATGCCCGCCCCCGCCGAGCGTGACCGCGAGCAGCAGGCCCAGCGCGTTGGTCAGCACGGACATCGGCGCGACCAGCGTGTCGATGCGCAGGTTGCCGTAGTCCCACGACCTCAGCGTGAGCCGCCGCGACTGCGCGACGCGGGACCGATGCTCGGCGGCCTCACGTTCCTGGGCGGCGAACGCCTGGACCGTGTCGATGTTCGTCAGGCTGTCGGCGACGTGGCCCGACACCCGGGCGATCGCCTCCTCGCGCTGTTTGACGAGCGCCTGGCGGCGGCGGATGAGGGGCACCACGCACAGCGCCGTCAGTGCGATCATCGCCAGGAGCCCGACTACGAGCAGCGGGTCGTAGCGCCACAGCACCACCGACCCGAACAGCAGCGGCACGAAGCTTCCCACGACCGAGAACGTAAGCGTGTCGATGAACTCCTCGAAGCGAGAGGCGAAGCTGAGGACCCGTTTGGTCAGCGACCCGGCGAAGTTGTCATGGAAGAACGCGGCGTCCTTGGCGAACAGCTCGTCCATGCCGATCACGTACAGGTGCTCGATGGCGAGGGCGGCTACGCGGTTCAGGCAGTGGAAGCCGATACGCCACAGCGTCTCCGCGAACAGAAGGACGCCGGCGAAGCCGAGAACGTAGGGCAGCGTCGAACCGATGGACATACCGTTGTCGCCGGCGATTCGGCCGACGAGCTTCGCGACGACCAGCGGCGCGATGTAGTTGATACCGATGTTGCCCAGCGCCGGCAGCAGCATCGCGGGCACCGTCAACCGCGGACACCGGGCCAACTCCCGTCCGTAGTAACGAAGTGCGAGGAGTACCGAGCCCCTGCTCCGAGGGGCCTCGCGCGATTCAGATAAGCCCATCCCAACCCCGTGTTGTCGTGCGGCAGCCCGCCGTGCGCCTCTCGGGGGCATGCCGCTGTCTCCATGGCCGTGCGGAGCTTCGGTTCGAGTGAGTGCCCGCGCTCGGGTCGTCCTCCGACAGGCGGGGCACGACGACAAAGCCCCCCGCGCAGATCGCGGCGACGCCACCGTGCGAGTACGGGCGGGCCCGGCATCACAGTGTCCCGCGATGACGCCCGCGGAGTCCAAGCGTTTTTGTCAGCCGGCGGCGCACCGCACACACGTGCGCCCCAGCCGTACAGGTGCGGGTCTCCAGGAGTCGGGTGCGACCTGTCAACAGCGGGTCGGCGGAGGGCAGGTACCGCGAAATCGTTGGATCAGAACCACTGGGGCCGGCTGTCCGCCGCGGTGCGGTCCAGGCTGTCGAGCAGGTCGAACTGAGGTCCCGTACGCGGTAGTTCCACGCGGAAAAAGTACCGGGCCGCCTGTCGCTTGCCCTCGTGGAAGTCGTCCGTGCCGTCCTTGAGCGCGAGGAACTGCTCCAACCAGATCCAGGCCAGCACCACGTGGCCGACGGCTTCCAGGTAGACGGAGGCGTTGGTCAGGGCGGTCGCGGGGTCTCCGGTCGACCAGAGCCGGGCCGTGGTGCGCCCGGCTCGGCCCGCGGCCTGCTCCAACGAGGCGGCCAGCTCGGCCGCCTCGCCGCCGCCCGCGGTGGCGCGGGCGGCGGTTGCCGAGATGGTCTCCAGGAGCAGACTCAGCCCTGCTCCGCCGTTCGTGACGACCTTGCGGCCGAGCAGGTCCAGTCCCTGGATCCCGTGCGTGCCCTCGTGGATGGCGTTGAGACGGTTGTCCCGGTAGAACTGCTCGACGTTGTACTCGCGGGTGTAGCCGTAGCCGCCGTGCACCTGGATGGCGAGGTCGTTGGCGGCCAGGCACCACTGCGACGGCCAGCTCTTGGCGATGGGCGTCAGGACGTCCAGCAGCAGCCGGGCGCGGGCGCGCCCGTGCTCCTGCTCGGCGGTGCGTTCCTCGTCGAGCAGGCGGCTGCAGTAGAGGCTGAGCGCGAGGGCGCCCTCCACGTAGCTCTTCTGTGCCAGCAGCATTCTGCGTACGTCGGCGTGCTCGATGATGGGGACCTGCGGGGCGTTCGCGTCCTTGCCCGTCAGCGGTCGGCCCTGCGGGCGGGTGCGCGCGTAGTCGAGGGCGTGCAGATAGCCGGTGTAGCCGAGCGCCGTGGCTCCGAGCCCGACGCCGATGCGGGCCTCGTTCATCATGTGGAACATGTACGCGAGCCCGTGGTGGGCCTCACCCACGAGGAAGCCCACGGCACCCGGGGCGCCGCCCGGGGTGTACCGGCCCTCGCCGAAGTTGAGCAGGGTGTTGGTGGTGCCGCGGTAGCCCATCTTGTGGTTGAGGCCGGCCGGCACCACGTCGTTGCGCTCGCCCGGGCTGCCGTCCGGCTCGACCAGGAGCTTGGGCACGATGAACAGTGAGATGCCCTTCACGCCCGCCGGCCCACCGGGGATCCTGGCCAGCACCAGGTGGACGATGTTCTCGCTGAGCTCGTGGTCGCCGCCGGAGATCCACATCTTGGTACCGGTGATCCGGTACGTACCGTCGTCCTGCGGCACCGCCCGGGTGGTGATGTCGGCCAGCGAGGAGCCGGCCTGCGGCTCCGAGAGGCACATGGTGCCGAAGAACCGGCCCTCGACCATGGGCCGCACATAGGTGTCGACCTGCTCCTTGCTGCCGTGCGCCAGCAGCAGGTTGGCATTGCCGATCGTGAGGAACGGATACGCGGCGGTGCCCACGTTGGCGGCCTGGAACCAGGACATGCAGGCGTTGGCGACCACGGTGGGCAGTTGCTGCCCACCGACCTCGTAGTCCATCGCGGCGCCGGTCAGGCCGGCCTCGGCGAAGACCCGCAGCGCCTGCCCGACCTCCGGGATGACATGCACCCGCTCGCCGTCGAAGCGCGGCTCCTCGGCGTCGTTCTTCTTGTTGTGCGGGGCGAAGTGCCGGGTCGCGATGGCCTCACTGAGGTCCAGCACCGCGTCGAAGGTGTCCCGGTCGTGGTCGGCGTAACGGGGGTGGCGGGTCAGGGCGGTGACGTCCAGCCAGTCGTGGAGCAGGAAGTCCAGGTCGCGGCGGGAGAGCAGCAGGGAGTCCATGCGCATGGGTCCGATCGGGGAGGGCAGCGGAAACGGGTACGCGTCCGAGCGGCGGTTCAGACGGTGGTGCCGATGCCGCCGTCGACGGGGATCACCGCGCCGGTGACGTACGCCCCGGCCCGGCTGGAGAGATAGACCGCCACGCCGGCCATGTCATCAGGGCGTCCGATCCGGCGCAGCGGAGCGGACTCGACCACGGCGTCGCCCTGTGCCTTCAGCGTGGCGGCCATCATCCTGGACTCGAACGGGCCGGGGGCGATCGCGTTGACGGTGATGCCCTGCGGGCCGAGTTCCTTGGCCAGTACCCGGGTCAGATGGTGCAGTCCGGCCTTGCTCGCCGCGTAGGAGTAAGTGGGCAGCGGGTTGACGTGCAGGCCGTCGATGGAACCGACGTTGATCACGCGTGCAGGGTCGTCATGCGAGCCGGCCTTGCGCAGCAGCGGCAGCAGTGCCTGGGTCAGCAGGAAGGGGCTGCGCAGGTTGAGGTCCATCACCTTGTCCCAGCCGCTGACCGGGAACTCGTCCAGTGGGGCACCCCAGGTCGCGCCCGCATTGTTGACCAGGATGTGCAGCCGCTCCTCGCGTTCGGCGATCTCCGCGGCGAGCCGGTGGCACTCCTCCTCCTGCGACAGGTCCGCGGGCAGTGCGATCACCTCGCCGAGCTCGGAGAGCTCACGCGCGGCCTCCTCGCAGGCCGCTGCGTTGCGGGAACTGACGTAGACCCGGGCCCCGGCCGCGACCAGGCCTCGGGCGATCATCAGGCCGATACCGCGGGACCCTCCGGTGACCAGGGCGGTTTTGCCGGAGACGGAGAACAGTGAGGTCACGGCGGACTCCAGGGGCGGTGATCGGGCGGGTGCGGACTTTCTGGATACTAAGCGGTCGCTTAGAACGCGTCAACCAGCCTGTTTCCGCCGGGGCGCCGCGACAAGCGGGCCTCGCCCATGCACCTGTGCGGCGGCACCAAAGGCCACGGGCGGCACAGCAGCGGCCGGACGCATCGTGCCGTCGGGCTCCGCACCCCGGGCTGCAGCCCTCGGCGGCAAGCAGGCTGTTCGGGGGAACGGCCGGTGTCGTGCATCGAGGTGCAGGGGTCGGGGCTCCTACGGTCGGCTGGCATGACGCACGTATCGAAGGACGCAGCCGGCCTCAGTCGGCGGACCGCGCTCACCGGGCTCGCCGGTGGGGCCGGGGTCCTGCTGGCAGGTGGCTGTACGCCCTCGGGCGCAACTTCCGCGCAAGGGCCCACACCCAGTCGTACGGGATCGGCCACCGGCTCCGCGGACGGTGCCACGCCCGGGGTGATGACCCTGTTCAAGGATCCGGGGTTCAACTTCAACGGGCTTCTCGCACTCGGCGCCGCAGGCCAGGGTGCCGGCGAAGTGGGCGAGGTGCTCACCGCCGTGAACGAGATCAACAAGGCCGGGCCTTCCGCGCAGACGTACACCGGGACGTTCAAGAACCTCGGTGATCAGCTGATGGTGGCGCCCGTGGCGAGCAAGGCCGGGACGGAGACGACGCGCCTTCGCGCGCTACGGGCATCGCAGTACTACGGCCAGGCGCTGTTCTTCGTCCTCGGCTCCGACGACCCCGGCGGTGAGGAAGGGCTGTACAAGTCCGGGCGCCGCGGCTGGGACACGTTCTGCAGGCTGTCCGCCCCGCCACCGGTGACGGCGGACGTCCCGTACGGGAGGACGCCGCTTCCTGTCTGGTTCTTCAGACCGGACGACTCCGGCGAGCGACGCCCCACCGTGATCCTCACCAACGGCAGCGACGGTCAGAACGTCGACATGTGGACCTACGGCGTCCAGGCCGCCCTGGAGCGCGGCTGGAACGCCCTCGTGTATGACGGACCAGGTCAGGGGCAGTTGCTCTTCGTGGACCGGGTGGTGTTCACGCCGCGCTGGGAAACGGTCGTCACTCCCCTCGTCGACTGGCTGGTCGCCCGCACCGACGTGGACGCCGGCAGGATCGCCCTGACCGGGCTGAGCATGGCGGGCGGCCTGGCACCGCGGGCCGCCGCCTTCGAGAACAGGATCGCCGCCCTGGTGGCGATGCCCGGCGTTCTGGCTCCGTGGCTGGGTTTCCCCCCGGAGATCCGGAAGATCCTCACCCCGGACAAGGCGGAGACGAACAACATCTGGAACAAGCAGGTCGCCCCCGGGTTGACTCCGGCCGAGGCCGCGACGTTGAAGAAACGGTTCGAACCCTTCTCCGTGCCGGCGATGCTCGCCGCCCGCGACGGGAAGATGTTCACGGACTTCTACACCCCCGCCCAGCTGATCAAGTCGCTCGACATCACGGATGTCGTAGGGCGCATCAAGATGCCCACGCTGGTCCTGGACTACGACTACGAGCAGTTCTATCCGGGGCAGCCGCGACAGATGTTCGACAAACTGACGTCCCCCAAGGACTACGTGAAGCTCACAGCTGCGACCGGCGCGCAGCTGCACTGCTCCCCGATGGCCCCGCAGCAGCACTGCGAGGTCGTCTTCGACTGGCTGCAGGAGACGTTGCCCGGGCGCTGACCGCGCGTGACCCTGCGTCGTGGACAACGCTCGGTATGATGCCGCCGCTTCGGCATCCGAAGAGGGCTCCCGCACGGCCCCCCTCACGCGTCACCTGCGGAAAATTCCGACATCCTGTCGGGACGACAGGATTTGAACCTGCGACCCCTTGACCCCCAGGAGTGAGAGCCACCCGCATTATCTCCACATATCAGACTGAATCCGGTCGCAAGTTGTGCGCCGCCGCGCCTGCCGTGCGGTATCGCGCACACCGCGTGGCGCCCAACTGGTCCCCACACCGGCGCGAAGCTGCGATGACACCACCGGCACGCCACACGCGAGGGCTGAGGCAGACCCCAGGAAGTCCCGGAGCCGGCACGGGGCACGTGGGCCGTCGCCGAGATCACCAAGCGCTCGAACAGCCGCTGGTTGATGCGGTTCACAGCCTATTTGTCGAAGAACGCGCACACGATGCCGGCTTCGCCGGAGGCGATGGCGCAGGCCGCCGTCGTGACCGCCTCCAGGCCGGAGGCGTACAGCCGCTTGACGGTGGCGCCGGGCACGGACTCGGGCAGCCCGGCGAGGAGGGCGGTCATGCGGGCGACGTTGCGGTGTCCTCGCCCGCCCAGTTGGCGGCGCCCCAGTAGACGTCGACGATACGCGCCGGGTCGAGCGCGGGCAGTTCGGCGATCAGGCCGCGGATGACGGTGGATGCGAGGTCGTCGGGCCGCACGGAGGACAGGGCTCCGCGCAATTTGCCGATGGGGGTGCGGCAAGCAGCAGCGAAGTGGACGGCGCGCACGACAGGACTCCTGACGGACACCGGACCATCACCCGGTCACGCGGGTCGGGGTCACCGGATCGCGGACACGGGCGATGGATCGCCGAACTATTAATTAGCGCTGCTAGTTTTGGACTATCGACCCCGGCCGACTCTCTGAGAAGATCCGGCTTCACGCCACGTCACGTCACGTCACGGCGTGAGACGAGCAGCGAGGACAGGCCGAGGCACACCACCACGTACGCCACCAGCACCAAGCTCGCGGTCAACGGCCCGGAGACCGAGACGACCCCGGGGACCGAGGTGTTCGGCTTGCCCGACGGGTCAAGGGCGGTGGCGAGCGATCCCGCGCTCGGTCCGATCAGGAGCCGCTGCAACCACTTCAGCGCGGGCAGCGTGCCGGCCAGTCCGGAGACCAGATTCTCCACCGCCAGCAGCCAGAGCAGGCCCACCCCGATGGCGGCCCCGGTGCCCCTCAGCAAGATCGACAGGAGGATGCCGAGGCTCGCCGCGGCCATACTGATCAGCCAGACGGCACCGATACCGCCGAGCAGCGTCGCCGCGCCCGGCCAGTGCGCGCGCCGACCGGTGAGCGCCGCGACGAGCGCGCTCGCCCCCGCGCTCGCCGTCAGCACCAGCACCGTGACGCACAGCACCGACACCGCTGTCGCCCCGGCCTTTCCGAGAACCGCCGAAATCCGTCCGGGCCCTTGGACCAGCAGTGTGCCCCAGGTCCCCCACCGGTACTCCCCGCCGACGAGGACGGCGCCGAGGATCAGCATCAGCGCGCTGCCGAACATCGGGTACAGGTCCACCGTGCCGGAGAGAAACCTGTCCGGCAGCACGCCATTGATCAGCTGCTCGGGATCACCCGACGAGCCGACCGGCTTGTTCCTGATGGCCAGCCAGACGATGTACGGCACCACCACGCCGAAGACCAACGCCAGGCCGGCCCACGCCCCGCCGACGATCCAGACGCCGGGACGCTTGCGGGTCGACAGCAGCTCTGCCTGAAGGACGCCGTTCAACGGTTGACCACCTCCACGGGTTCCGGTCCGGTGGGCCGTTGGTCCTCGACCAGGTCGAAGAACACGTCCTCCAGGGAGAGGACCTGTCTGCGCAGTTCGCTGACTTCCAGCCCGTTCACCACGAGCAGCCGGTTGACGGCGGCCGCCTCGCTCGGGTCGACGGTCATGCGCAGCTCCCCGTCGACGACCGTCGCCGAGCGGACGGCCGGCAACTGCCGTACGAGTTCGGCGGCGCGCTCGGGCGAGTCCACGGTCACCGACACCCCGCCCTCGCCGATGCCTCGGCGCAGCTCGGCCACGGTGCCGTCGGCGACCAGCCGGCCCCGGCGGATCACCCCCACCCGGTCGCACAGGTGCTCAACTTCGGTCAGCTGATGGCTGGACAGCAGCACGGTACGGTTGGAGCGGCGCAGACCGGTGATCAGGTCGCGCATGCTCGCCACGCCTTCCGGGTCGAGGCCGTTGGTCGGCTCGTCGAGGATGAGCAGCGCGGGGTCCTTCAGCAGTGCGGCGCCCACCGCGATGCGCTGTTTCATGCCGAGCGAGCACGCCCGGAAGGCGACGTCCGCCTTGGCTGTCATCCCCACCTCTTCGAGAGCCTGCTCGACGCGGGCGGCGGGCACGGAGGCGTATCCAGCGAGGATGCGCAGGTTGTCCCGGCCGGACAGATGCGGGTACAGGGCCGGGGACTCGATCAGTGCCCCCACCCCGCGCAGGCTGGCCCGGGTCCCGGCCGGGTGACCCAGCACCGTGGCGGTCCCCGAGCTGGGCCGGATCAGCCCCACCAGCATCCGCATGGTGGTGCTCTTTCCGGCCCCGTTCGGACCGAGGAAGCCGTATACCTCCCCCCGGCGGATCAGCAGGTCGAGGTCGAACACGCCGGTTTCCGGGCCGTACCGTTTGGTCAGTCCGCTGGTGCGGATCGCGATGTCGTCGCCGCTGTCAGGCATCGGTGGCCTCCCGTTCGCCGGAGCGGCCTCGCGCGGCCAGCGACAGGACGCCGAGCAGGACCGCGGACTCCGCGGCGAGGATCACCACCGCCCACACCGGGCCCGTCCAGCGCTGCAGGCTGCCGAACCACACCCACATCAACGCGCAGTAGCCCAGCCCGAGAAGGAGCAGCGAGACGATTCCGTAGAGAGCGTAGGCGCGGGTGTCGCGGGGTGGGTAGGCGCTGAGCCGTTCCCGGGCGACGGGGTCGCGCCGGCGCAGTCGCAGCCGCCAGAACCGGTAGGACTCCCGGCGCAGGTCAACAATGTTCAGTGCATGCGTGAGCATCACATAACCATCCGATCGCAAAATCGGCAGCAGACTCATCGCGGCGCCACCGCTGCCGAACAGCAGGAGGCCCGCGGCGAGCGAGCGCCCGAGCCCGCCGTCACTGGCCAGCCACCACCAGACCATCACCGGCACCAGGGCCAACAGGCTGACGAAGACGCCGGCGAACGCTGTGCCCACCCGGGCCCTGCGCCGGTGGAACAGCACGATGTCGTCCGTGCGGCAGTAGGGGGTCAGCATCGGAAACCGCCAGCTGAGCCCGATCTCGGTCACTGTGCCGCCGAAATGACGGCAAGTCACACCGTGTGCGAACTCGTGCAGCACGGTGATTCCCCACAGCAGCACCACCGAGAGTGGCAGGGTGAGCGCCCAGGATCTCTGATGCGTCGCCTCGTGGGTCAGGGTGGCGACATGCGTCCAGACGAGCACCTGGACAGCGCCGACCAGGAGGAGCGCGGGTATCAGGAAAGCCGTCCGAAAGGCGAACGCGAGTCGTGCCGCCAGGTCGGCGCACAGCTGGTCGGGGCGCAGCACCACCCACCGTCGGCGCAGCCAGCCCTGCCGCGCCGCCTGCTTGGCCTCGTGGGCCTGTCTGAGCTTGTCCAGGGCCGCGTCGTCGGCGTATCCGTCGAGCAGTTGGTAGCGGCCGAGCAGGGTGAACATCTGCTGCCAGTGCGCGGGCCCGAGTCTGCGGTCGTAGGTATCGGTGTACTTGCGGCCGATGTCCGTGAGGGTGTGGCTGCCGTCCATCAGCCCCATGATGAAGTGCTCGCGCGGGCCGACCCGGTAGTAACAGCCGGTGCGTGCGTCCTTGACGTGGTGCACGGTCTTCGGGCCGGACCGCAGGGCGGGGCCGAGTACTACCTCCGGCCGGAGCCGGGGCCGGTCGTAGGCCGTTTCGGTCACCGCAGCGCCTCCTGGGGGGCCATGTCGGACAGCGCCTTGCAGATGACGTAGGACAGGTAGATCTCGTCGAGGATGCTGACACCGATCCGGTTGTTGGTCATGTGGACGTAGGAGCTGAGCACGATGGCCAACGCGGCCTGCGGGTCGGGTACGGCTCCCTCGTGGAAGGAGAGGGCTCCCGCGTCGGCCAGTTTCAGCGCTCTGTCGCGGAGTTCGGTGCAGTGGGCGAACCAGGACCGCTCCAGTGGGGTGGGCGAGGCGGCGGATTCGTCCCTGGCGCTGTCGCGCACATGCCGCAGCCGGGGCACCAGGCGTTCCTTCATCCGCTCGTAGCTCCGGTCGAAGCGTTCGTGCTGGCTTTCGCTCGGCTCCTGGTACGAGGTCTCCCACATTGTGCGATAGCGGACCAGGAACTGGGCCACCGCTTCCTCGTCCCGCAGCAGGGCGAAGCACAGCCAGGCGGTCAACTGCGCAGCCTGGCCGAGCAGTACGGTCCGTACATGCACATTGGTGGTCTCCAGCAGGGTGAGCACCAGCTCGCTGGACTCCTGGAAGTGCCATTCGGCCAGTTCCATGCCGGCCGGGCCGCCGTAGCGATCCAGCTCCCGCTCGTAGGGGATGTGGGCGACGCTGTTGTTGTCCCGGAACGGCATCGCGCCGTCCGCCCCGTACAGCTCGTTCCAGCGCTCCTCGCTGTACTCGGCGAGGAACATGTTCTTGTACAGGTCTCCGCTGGAGTTGCGGTCCTCCTCGTACAGGGCGGGGCGCTCGCGCAGGTACTCCTCGAGCGCTTCCCGCGCGGTCCGGGCGACCTCGGCGGCCGCAGACGCGTCGGCCGGCAGCAGACGCAGCCGGACGTGGGGACCCTCCAGCCAGTAGCGGATGAAGAACCACGAGCGCAGCAGACCCTGTTCGCGCAGGCGGGCCACCAGCGGCCGCACACAGTTCACCAGCACCGGGTTGGCGTTCGCGGCGTAGAAGACGTGCAGGCTGATCCAGCCGTCGCCGTCCCACTGCGTCTCGATGCGCCCGCTGTCCCCGTGCCGATCCGTATCGACGCGCTCGCCGTCGTTCGCACCGCCATTGCCGTCCATCACCGCTCCGCCTCCGTTTCGTCGAGTCCGTCGTGTCCCTCGACCCCGTCGTGTCTCTCGAATCCGTCGAGCTGGACCGTGAGTTCGGTGACGTACCGGTGGCCGCCGTCGCGCAGCCACAGCTGGTCGGGCCCCGGCAGCATCTCGGTGAGCACCACCGCCGACTCGCTCTTGCGGACCGCGGTCTCCAGCAGCCGGACGCAGGCGTACGAGTCGAAGTCCACGTACTGCGGCTTGTGTTCACCGCCCAGGGAGGCGAACACATGGCGCGGCAGCCCGGCGGCGCGCTGCCATTGCCGCC
Organism: Streptomyces sp. NBC_00154; assembly: GCF_026342835.1. GTDB lineage: Bacteria > Actinomycetota > Actinomycetes > Streptomycetales > Streptomycetaceae > Streptomyces. Next base: position 42,496 of record NZ_JAPEMI010000002.1, on the reverse strand, counting down.
ATGCCAGGAACCAGTCCTGATCCGCCTGTCCGGCCACCGCCGGCGGCAGCTGACCGGCGGCGAACCGCCACGTCTTGCGCTGCAGGACCACGTTGCCGAGCCGGACGCGCGGCAGGACGCCGCTGTCGCCCTCCGGTATGCCGGTGCCTTCCCACAGGTCGAGCTGGACCATGGTGGTGCAGGAGAAGTTCAGCAGCACCTGCTGCACCTCGGGCAGCGCCATAGGCAGCAGGAAGCCGAGGTAGACGGGGATCACCTCGACGCCCAGCCGGCGTGAGCGCAGGCGCAGCCGGTCGGTCGCCGCGTCGTGCTCGACGACCAGGTCCTCCACCGGGATCTGCTCGTGCGGCGGCCGGAAGCTGGTCTCTCCGGGGCAGACCACCTCGTAAGGGGTCACAACCGGGTGCAGGTTCAGGTTGGTCGCTTCGTAGCCGCCCTTGAGCTCGGCGAACACGGCTCCCTCCGGTACGACGTCGTCCAGCGAGCGGCGCAGTGATGCGGTGAGACCGTCGTCGAGGCAGTGCGCGAACCGGGAGAAGAGCAGGGTGAGCCCGGAGTAGACCCGGTTGACGACCACCAGGGGGTCCTCGGAGCCGTTCTCGGCCAGTTGGAGGAAGAACGACAGCGACCGCAGGCCCTCCGACCGCGGCAGCAGATCCTCCACGGTGGTCAGGAAGCCCTCGTCCAGTTCCACGTCGGCTCCGGTGGCGGAGGCACTCAGGTACCGGCGCTTCATTTCTTCGGCCGCGGCGACCCGGGCGCGGTCGATCTCCGCGATCTCCTCCTGCCGGAACCAGTTGTCGTACGTACGGAAGTCGGTGCCGTCGAAGCGCTGATGACGCATCAGCCGCTTGTTGTAGTTGTCGTAGAAGTCCTGGTTGAACTGGTGGGCGAAGGAGAGGAAGTCCTCGCAGCGTCCGCCTTCCCCATAACGCGCGCGGAAGAACCCCTTGGTGACGAGCCTGCGTACGGCGTTTCCGTCGAAAGCCGGGAGGATTCTGGCGAGTTGGCGCAGCACCGGGGTTAGTTGCCGGGTCCAGGTCGAGGCGTCGCCGGTCACCGAGAGCCCCGGCAGTGTGGTGTCCTCGTAGACCAGGGTGCGAAGGACCGGGATGTCGTCGTGGCCCAGCAGGCGGTACGTCTCGGTCACGGACTCCTTGACCTGCGTGAGCAGTTCACGCCTGCGCCGCAGTCCGGCTCCGGCGAATCGCGTGACGTCCGCGCCTATCCGCTCCACGAGCACGGCGACGTCGTCGGCCCAGTCCGCTCCCAGTTTCCGCAGCCCGCTGCGGTAGGTGCCGACCGGGTCCGGGTCGTGGATGTCGATGTGCAGATCCGGAACGACGAGCAGGCCCAGCCTGAGCAACTGGGCGAGATACCGCTCCACTTCCGGTTCCGGTCGCTTCGGGTCCATCGCGCACAGCCGCTGTACGGCGTCGGCGAACCGCAGCCTCGTGCCGTCGCCGAACAGCGTGAGCACATCGGCGAGGGCGTCCCCACCGGGCAGGAAGAACAGGCTTTCGTGCACCGCGTCCAGGGTGACCGCCGCGTCCGCGTTGCCGTCGGCGCCGCGCAGCTTGCGCAGGTAGCGGACCCGGTCGCGGTGCACCTGGAGTCCGCTGGTGGCCCGGAGGGGAAGATCATGACGGACCTGAGGGCTGGCGGTCAGCAGTTCCGAGAGCCTGGCGAGTACGGCGATGTTCAGTCGCGTGCTGCCCCGCTTGTCCCATCCTCTGACGGTCGCGGCGAGCGGCCTCCCGTCAGCCTCGGCGAAGGCGCCCGCGGAGACCGCCGTCAGGGTGCTGAACGGGCTGGTCTTGCATGCCGTGCGCAGCAGGTACTCCAGCAGCGACCGTTCGATCCGCCGTTCCTTCTTGCTGAGCGGGCCGTCGGCGCGCTCCAGGTAACCGTCGAGATACTCGTCGAGCAACGGGGACGAGAGCTGGATGCCGTACCGCAGGTCCGTCTTCGTCGCCGCACGACGCAGCTCCCGTCGGCCCGCGGCGATCTCCTCGGCCAGGATGCCGGAGCCGGTCCGCAGCAGCGCCTCGTGACGCTGCCAGTCGGCGAACCACGCGCGCAGCTCGGCGAGTTCGCCGGCCGACAGCAGCGGCTCGGCCGCCGCCAGGCCTCGCGGAGCGCGAACGTTGAAGACGTCACGGCGCAGATTGATCAACGTGCGGCGCGCCGCCGGATCGTCGAGGCTGCGTGCCACGCGATCCTGCAGGGAGTCGGCGAGCCGGGCCCCTCGCTCACGCAGCCGCAGCCGCGCGTCGAGCACGTCGTCCGCCCATGACGCGCTCGCCGAAGTGGCCAGCGCGCCGGCGGTTTCGAAGGGCAGACCACCGACGCGCAGCATGAACCTCGGCACCAGGTGCCACTTCACGCGCTCCGCGGTCTCGTGGTGCTCGGGCAGGGTCGCGGCCGACGCCGCACGTGGCGTCATCGACGGCATCGCGGATTGCATCGCGCTGGATTTCACGGATCAGCCCTCTCAGTCCAGCCGACAGTCGAAGTCCGCGCTGTCCGCGCGTTCATGGCCGAGCAGCACGAAGAGGAAGGTTCGCTCGTCACCGTCCTCGAGGCCGGCCCACTCGTCGATGGCGATGTTGTCGAAGCCGAGTACCGCCCCGCAGCCGACGCCGAGCGCGGCAGCGGCCGTGTAGGCCGTCTGCGCCACCGCGCCCACCTCGGAGTTGAGCACCCGATAGCCGCGGCTGCCATAGGCGTCGAGCGTGCTCCGCCAGCGCCCCGAGATCGCCAGCACGGCGCCGACCTGCTCCAGGTTGTAGTTGCTCAGGTAGTAACTGCGTTGCAGCTTCTCGGCGAGCGGCATCTCGCTCACCACCCGCAGTCGGTGACCGCTGCCGTCGTAGCGGTACGTCCCGCTCGGCAGCCCGCTGACCCGGTTCGCCAGTACGTACAGCCCCGTCAGCCCGACCTCCTCGGGCACCACGTCCGAGAAGTACCGCTGTCCCGAGACCGTGCCCGCCAGTACGGTGGCCAACTCGTCGAGGCGCAGGGGGCGGGAGCGGGTGAACGAGCCGAAGCTGGTGCGCCGGGAGCGCAGCGTCTCGCCGACGTCCGGGCCCAGCCGGTCCGTCAGCGGCTCGGGCAGTACGACATCCTCGCCCCCCGCGGGCGCGACCGGTACGAGACCGCGCGCCACTGCGGGTTCCGGGCGCTCACGGCGGTCGGCCAGGACCGCCCGGTGCACCTGCTCGATCTGCTCGAAGGTGCGGGTGCGCGCCGACCTCTCGAAGCTCGGCCGGTCGATCAGTCCGCCGCGGTCCACCGGATCGGCCGAGTCGGTCCGACGCTCGACCGGCAGCCCGAAGGACAGCGGAACCACGGCCAGCGCGCACTCCTCCTCGGTGTCGAGCCCCAGCAGTCGACTGAGCCGCTCGTCGTCGAACCACAGCACGCGGTTGACGCGTCGGCCCATGCCCCGTGCCATCAGCTCCCAACTGCCCAGCAGGGCACCGGCGTCCTGGGTCACCACGTGGTAGCAGAAGCTGTTGTATTTGAAGGAGTTCTTCCAGTAGCGCACGGTGACCACGAGGAAGCCGTCCGCCTCACCGAGCCCGGCCCCAGCCCCAGCTCCGGCCTCGGACTCGCAGGCCGCGCGCACCTCGTCGGTGAGATCGCCGGCCATCAGCCGCTCGAAGCTGTGGTGCGCCGTCGAGTAGTGGTAGACGCCGGGGGTCAGCGGGCCGCCCGCTCCCGCGACCCAGTACACCTCCAGCGGATACATTCCGCCCCCGGAGGCAGTGCCTCTCCCCCACAGCGCCTCCGGATACAGCACCCGCACATGGCTGTCCTGGTTCCAGCTCACCCGCAGCCTGCGGTCGAGAACGCCGTAGGACAGGCGCAGCAACGCGGCGAGCGAATCGATGGTCCAGGGAGGGCCCTGGTCGGCGGGCGGTTCGCCGAAGAGTACGTCCGCGGCGCCGGCCAGCGGCAGACCGATGCCCGGTGGCAGCGGGAAGCGCCGTACCCCCAGGTAGGTTTTGTGCCGGGACGGCTGGTCCTCCCAGTCGGGGCTGAAGCCGATCGGCTCCATCGGCTCCCGGCCGCGCCGGAACACCGACCCCACATAGTCGCTCACGACCTGCGTTCGGTCCTCGGACACGGAATCTCCTCCTTCGGCCGGGAGCGGCCGACCTCGCGGGCGGGATGGACGGCCGGGTCTTGCGCTGACGGGGCAGACGCTTACGGGAACGGGTGCGGCCGTCGGTTCAGCCCGGTGGGACCGAACCCCTCGTCGCGGGCGTGGATCTCGGCCAGTTCGCCGTCGAGGTAGGCCCGCAGCCGGGGGTGGGCCAGCGCGCGCTGCCGCTCCCAGCCGAAGTCGATCGGCACGAGTCCCGGCGCCAGCACGCTCAGGGTGCGAATGCCGGTGCCGTCCTGCTCCGGGCAGGTCTGGTCCACCGCGACGACGTCGCTGCCGGCATCGCGCAGCCGCTCCATCACGAACCGCGCGTCATCCGCGAGGTCCAGGCTCTCGGGTCGCTGCGCGAGCCAAGAGCCGTACAGCTCGTCCATCGACCGGGGCGGCGCCGCGTCCAGCAGGAAGTCGCACGCCGACGCCATCTCCGGCAGGCCGTACAGCAGCGCGTGGTGGGTGAGTTCGTGCACCCGGTTGTATTCGGTGACCATCGCGCGCAGGTCGGGTAGTTTCGCCTCCACTCGTTCGTCCATGCCCGGGATGTAGGAGGCCGTCTCCGCGATCGCCGCGCGCACCGCCTCCACGGGGTCCAGGCTCGCGCCCGCCGCGAAGCACAGCCTGCCGAGACCGCCGTCCAGCCGCTCGGCCACCGCCATCACGGCGGGCACTGGGATGTCCACCCGCATGTCGAACAGCCGCATCCGGTAGCCGAGTCTCGCCACCCGGTCCAGTACGAACTGGACCTCCTCGTCGACGACGGTCGCCTGATCGATCTCCGGCAGCTTGGCGCTGCCGTACCAGCACAGCAAGAACGCGTCGCGCTCGATGAGTTCGAGCATGCCGTGCAGCAGTGCCTCTTCGACGCTGCTGCCGCTGGCGCAACCGTTGGAGCACTCCTGGACGAACTTCCGGTCCGGGCGGCGGTCCAGGTAGAAGACGAACTGCTCGGGCACAAGGAGCGGCCGCTGCTCGCTGAACGAATAGCCCCACACCCAGTGGGTGGGGGTGTCCGGATGGTAGGGCTGGTAGTAGTCGTTGTGCCCGATGTAGAACTCCGGACGGTACGAGCCCATGCTCGTGGGGTCGAGGGCGTCCGGCGCCAGCTCGCTGTAACTGGCGTACGCCTTAGGCCGCTTGGCCCGTGGGAACTGTCCCGCGTAGCGCTCCAGCCCCTCCAGGATGCCGTACCGCTCGCTGCTCGCCGAGCTCTGCGACTGCCCGCTCCACCACATCTCGTGGTAGTCGTACTTGCTGCGTACCCGGAAGTACCCGCTGACCGGCAGGGTGGCGCTGCACTGGTAGACGCGGCGGGCCGCACTCGCCAGCGCTCCGCACACGTCGTTGACCAGGCCGGTGGTCGGCAGCGTCAGATCCGCCGCCGACGCGCCCCGGTAGGTGGTCGGACTCGGCTTCGGTCGCGGGCTCAGGGGCAGCGTCGCGCCCTCGGCGGTGTCGGGTACCGGGGTGGCGCACCATTCGCACTCGGAGTCGGCGATCAGGTCATGGCGGCTGGCGGTCAGGTCGCGAGTCCGCAGTTCCACGATCCGTCCGACCCGCCGTTCGCCGGGGGCGACGTCGCCGTCGGCCGTCTCCGCGCGCACGATCTGGGCGAGCTGTTCCAGGGCGAAGGGGGTGAGCGAGGATTCGTCACCCGCCATCCACACGTCCGCGCCCTCCTCGATCGGCCGGCGCTCCTCGACCGGGCGCAGCGCCAGCCAGCGGCGGTCCAGGCAGCGTCCGCACGGCTGACTCGTGCCGTCGGCCCGGTACAGCGGCCCCATCAGCACCGTCCCGCCGTACAGGCGCACCGGGTAGACCAGTCCGTCGGCCGCCGGCGCCCCGCTCGGCGCGGTTCGCGCGGGCAGTCCGAGCACCCCGACGTCAACCGTGACGCCCGGGCCGACGCGCCCGGCCAGATGGCCGCGGAGGACGTCGATCACCCGGGGTTCGTCCAAGACCGTCGCGGTGGTCACCGCGTTCGACACCACATTCATCCGTCCACCCAGTCGCTCCGAAGATGGGGGGTGCCGCTGCCTGTCTTGTCGACGGGAACCGCGGTGTTCCACGGGGACCGTCGCGCCAGGCAGCCGCACTTTTCAGCCTGACAACCGGGCCGGTGGCAGGTGCCCACCGGCCCGATCAGCCACCAGCCGTCAGCTGGTGCTGCTGCTGCAGGAGCAGCAGCTGCTGGTGGAGCACGAGCAGCAGCTGGAGCACGAGCAGGAGGAGCTGGACCACGCCAACTCGACCGACTCGTCCGTCATTTCCTCGATCTCGAACGTCGCACTCTCCAGAACGCTCAGTTCGTCCTTGAGCTCAACGGACATGGCGATCCTCCCATTTGGTCGGATGTGCACCCCGGAACGGGTGTTCCGAGAACCGTGGCGCGCCTCAAGGGCACGGACCGGCCCGCTGCCCCGCTATTTCTCAGCGAGCAGGATCGTTCCTGCGACCATCGTGCGGATCGCGCGCAGGTCGATGGTGGTCGTGTCGACGAACAGGGCGCGCGTGCCGTCGGCATCCAGCAGGCCGAGCGCTTCGGACATCGGCACCCCGGGCTGGTCGAAGGACCACTCGGCCTTCGCGTCGCCCTCGGCGAGAGTCCTGGGGTCGAAGTCCGCCACCAGCGGGTCGCCGAGGTCCAGGGGCACGCCCTCGTAGTGCCGGCCGACCGCGAGGCCGACGGCGCCCCGTACCGCCTCGCGTACCGCATCGCGCACCGACAGGGCTGAGCCTGTCGCCCAGTCGATCGCCCCGCCGTCGGCGCCCTCGACCACGGCGAGGACCGCGAAGGACGGTGCGGCGCCGGGCAGCGCGTAGACCCGGGCGCTGCGGCCGATGTGCCGCAGGCTGCCCAGCGCGAACGCCGTCTCGTCGTCGTCGGCCAGCCATTCCTCGGTGAGCGTGCGGGCCGGTTCGTCGCCGCGTATCGCGCGGACGAGCCCGCGATGCGCCAGCGCCGAGCACAGCCCGCGTTCCTGTACGTCCGCTACGGTCCAGCCGGCCGCCGCGCCCGCGGGGCTCGGCTCGAACTCCAGCCGGGAGTTGGCGGGCGACAGGGAGTGGACGGCCGCGGCCGGCACCTGCCACTGGCTGCCGTCGTGCAGCGACACCGCGAGCAAGCCTCCGCCCGCCGGCCGCTCATCGGATGCGGGCAGGCCGCTGAACAGGGTGAGCTGCTCGGCCGCAACCACTTCGGCGTCTTCCGGGAGTGCCCCGTCCGGCAACCCGACGGGGCCGAGCCGGCCCACGTAACAGGCGACCGCCGCCTCCACCGCGCGAGTGCGAGCGACCAGGACCGTGTCGATGTCGAACCCGACCATCTCGCGCGGCCCGTCGGCCGTGGAGCCGGCCGGACCCAGCCGCACCCGGCCCGTCTTGAGCGGGATCTGCCGGATCGAGTCGTCGGTCCATCCGGACAGCACGCCGCATTCCGGAGAGACCAACGCAGCCGCGCGCCCGTAGGCGTCGCTGTCGTCCGCGGGCGGCCGCACGGCCTCGTCGGGTTCCACCCGCTGGTGCCGCATCGGGCATCCGGGGTGGGGCAACACCCGTTCGCGGCGGGACTCCAGCGTGGTCAGATCCTGGATCACGGCGTGCCGCTCGTCGTCCGGCTGCAACTGGCCGGTGCGCAGCCGGAAAATCTCGAACGCCACGGCGTTGCCGACCATGGACTGCGCGACCTGGCTGCCGCTCGGGGCCTCGGCACCGGTCGGGCCGATGGCCAGTCCGCGCCAGAAGTCGGTCATGAGCCGGGGATCGGAGTTGGTGGACAACCGAAGCTGCGCGCACACCCAGCACGGCTGCTCCGCGGGTCCGGAGATGGGACCCACCACCATGCGGTTCGGGTCGGCCACCACCGGGACCAGTCGCGGGCCTTGAGCAACGCCGTGCAGTCGTCTGGTCAATTCGAGCAGCGCACCGCTGCCGGAGCCGTCGACCACAGCCACCACGACGTCGAACAGGGTCAGGTCCTCGGGAGCCGACGGCAGTACGACGATCTGCGCCGGCGCGTCCGCGTCGGCGAGCCGAGCCGTCTCCGCGTCGAATTCCCGTCCCCACTCGGCATCGTCCAGCGATATCTCGGCCAGCCCGTTGCGCAGGAGACCGCGCACCGCTGCCGCCGCTACGCCCCCCGGTGGGCCGCTGACCAGGACCCGGGAAGAGCGGAATCGAGCGAAGAGTTCCTGTGGCGTCCGCTGGTCCGTGTGCATGAAATGTTCTACGAAGTTGATCTGCGGCGCGAACAGATCCGATACACCGGCCGGCAACATCCGCTCGTGAGGGCGCGGGACGGCACGGGCGAAACCTCTGGCGAGCAGGGTGCGCATCAGGCCGACGGCGGTTTTGCGTCGACTCTCGTCCAGACCTTCACATAATTCCGTCATGGTGGATTCGCCGGTCATTCGAGGACCGAGGGCGGACATCCACTCATATGCGCCGGCGCCTTTGAGGACGCAAGAAGTCTCTGAACTCCTGAGATAGATACCGGTGTCGACACGAAGGAATACCACGTCATTACGCAACCGGGGTCTTATCTCCATCAGAGGTGCACTGTCGATCATTTGCATATCGCCCCTTCACAGGATCGAACGCCTATCGACGGTGGGGCATCGCTACCCGCGTCCACCGGGGAGGATTGTGTCGCCCCTGTAACGACGACGTCAATACTCCGCACCGACTTCAACGAGCGAGGTGCAATTCGATCACTTACGGCTCACCACCGGCCGACGGAGCCTCAGGACCGATATGTCACTGCCCCTGCGGAATTATCACGCTCCGCCAGTGGAGCATTCTGGGACTCCTCGGGCCACAACTGGCCAGGCCTTGGTTCGGCGAACAACGCACAACCCTCGGGCGAAACACAGCCGAACCCTTCGCGTGTTCAGCAGGTCCCAGTTGACGAAGCATAATTTATTCGGTCGAGTTCGCCCCATGTCGGACAGTGTCCTCGGCAGCTTGCGCCCGACCCGCCCGCAAACACGATTCCGGGCATGATCCTCTTTGCGTCAGAAACCTCGTCCACGCTGGTCAGACTGTGAACGGGGCATCGTCGTGGAGCCGCATCGATCGGCCGTGACGGTGGAGGCCCCGCTGGATGATCGCCGACCGGATTCCGGCCACCGTGAGTCGCCGCGAGAATGATCCTGTGCGCGTGCGAACCCTGGGCAACAGTCGCACACCGGACCGCGGCGGGAACGCACGGTTCCCCACCCCGCGCGCCCCGCCCCACTTCGGCTCAGGTCACCAGCGGCAGTGCCGGCCGTGCCGGCCGACCGGTGAGCAGATCGACCGCCACCACCTCGTCGGTGTCGTCGTCGATGACGGTGACGCCCACGGCCGGATGGACGGTGGTGTCCTGGCTGGCGCCCGTGTCCATGGCGAAGAGCACCGACACCGGCCGCGCCCGCACGCCCGAGCCGTACACGCCCGTGTACCGCAGGATGCGCCACCCGCCTTCGTCCCAGTGGTCGACCAGCGCCGACCGGACGATGGGCGATGCCGCCTCCCAGGCCAGTGAGTCCTCCAGCAGCTCGACCGAGGCGACGACCGGTACCTGGTCCCCGCGTCCGACGAGCGGGTGGCCGAAGACCCGCAGCCTGAGCCTGCACAGCGGCATCAGCAACCGGCGCTCCAGCTCGCTGCCGAGCACTGCCCCCACAGCCGCCCAGCCGGCGAGGAAGCCGGCCGAGGCCAGCGGCTGCCGCCCGAGTTCCGGCCACCGCGGTGCGGACGGGGCGAGCGCGGCGAGGCCACCGAGCACCCCAGGGCCGCCCGGGCGAAGGAGTGCCAGGTGATCCGGTCGTCGTCCCGGGCGCTGCAACCGCAGGAGGGAATCCGGCATGGTCGCCTTGGCGTAACCGAGGTAGCCGAGAAAACCCATCCCGAGCACGGCGGTCGCTCACCCCGGCGTTGCTGCCCTAGGGAGCAGCAGCAGTCCGGTGGCGAGGAGCAGTTCGAGCACGCCGATGCCCCGCAGCATCAGCGCCGCGCCGGGCGTCGTTCAGGACGCGGTGCCGCGTCGAGTCCGGCGGCCGCCTGCAATGCGGGGTCCGCGTCGTCCATTGGGTCCCCAGCGGCACCTGATTCGTCCGCCTCCTGCGCCGTCTCCTCGACACGGGTGGGCAGGGCGTATTCCTGGGCGAGGCAGCCAAATCCAGCGGCAGAGGGCGGGCGAGTGCCTGCGGGTAGTCCGGGGGCTGGCGCAGCAGATGGGCGACCATGGCGAGGGCCTCGGGGTCGTAACCGTCGTCGGTGTGGCAGCCGAGGACCACGAACTCGGCGAGGCCCGGCATCCAGGCCGGGCGACGGCGGGTTCGCCCTTGCGCCTACTCTGGGTGATCAGGCGCGGAGCAAGCCTGTCCGCCTGGACGGCGGAATCCCGGAACTGCACCGGCTTGGGCGTGGGGCCAGCATCTCGTCCAGGCGTCACACGTCGAACAGTTGCAGCTGCCCGTCAGTGTCGGCGTCCGCTGCCTCCGACTCCAGGTTCGGCACCGGCTGTTCCACCGGCGATGCGTCCTGCCCGTCGTCCGGATCCTCCGAACCAGCCGGTCGACCCACGGCCTCCGCCGCTGCCCTATCCGCCTCCTCCGTCTCGTCGCCCTTCGGTGTCGGCAATACGTACTCCTGCGCCAGGCCGGCCAAGTGGAGGGGGAGGGGCAGGGCAAGGGCCTGGTCGTAGTCCGAGGGCTGGCGCAGAACGTGGGTCAGGAGGGCGAAGGATCTGGACCGTGCGGCGCCAGACCACTCCTGCACCCGGTGGCTTGACTGACAAGGGCACCAAGGGCAAGCGGGCCCGCAAGGTTCCCATCATCGAGGAAATCCGCCCCCTGGTCGCTCAGCGCATTCTGTCCGCTGGCCCCAATCCCGCCGCTCGCCTTTTCACGGGCCCGCGCGGCGGTCGCATCTCCACTGCGGTCCTGCGCGACGCGACCCACTGGGACGACGTGGTCACCAAGCTCGGCTACGAACACCTGCGCCGCCACGATCTCCGGCACACGGGACTGACCTGGTTCGCCGACGCGGGGGTCCAGGTTCACGTCCTTCGTAGGATCGCCGGCCACGGATCGCTGATGACCACCCAGCGCTACCTGCACCCGGACGTACACAAGATCACGGCCGCTGGCACAGCACTCTCCGCGCACCTCAGCGCGCTACGCTCCCTGCCGAGCCCGATCGTGATCACCCGCTGACCTCAGTCAGGGACACTGGTCCCCAACTAGTCCCCAAGAATGATCAAGGGTCGGTTTCGGATCTCTCCGAAACCGACCCTGACCTGCGACTCTCACGAGTCGGGACGACAGGATTTGAACCTGCGACCCCTTGACCCCCAGTCAAGTGCGCTACCAAGCTGCGCCACGTCCCGCTACGACTCCCCCTGGTGTTCCCAGGCGGCCGCGCAGGACAAACATTACCTCACTCCGTTGACCGGATCGACGCCCGTGCCTGGTGGGCGCGGGTGGCGAGCGATTCGGCGCCGCACGCGGTGGCCAGTTTCTGCGCCCGGGCGAGCTCCTTCGGGGAGCGGATCGCGACGCCGTAGTCGAAGCGGGCCAGGGCATGTTCGTACGCGGACGGGGAGGCCTCCAGGTGCCGGACCGCGTCGGCGAGCAGGTGCTGGGCGTCCTCGGGACGGGCGAACAGCGAGACGCAGCGCAGCGCCTCACCGATCGCGGTCTCCGTGCCGAACCTCTCCGCGTGCACCCGGGCCGAGGTCGCGAGTTGCGCGGCGCGGGCCGGGTCGTCATCGGCCAGGGCGCGGGCGAGATCGCCGGCCCAGGGGGCCCAGATGCCGTTGAACCTGCCGCGCGGCTCGAGCGCCTGGCCGGCCGCTTCCAGTTCGGTGACGGCCTCCTTCGTACGGCCTTCGGCGAACAGGAGACGGCCTCGGACGCACGGCGCGTCGGGCAGCACCATGGCGCTGGGATAGGGCAGCCCGAAGTGGTACCTGTCAGCTATCGTGCGGGCCTCGGAGACGCGGCCGCGGGCCAGCAGTGTGTCGATGAGGAGGCAGGCCGCGTCCCAGTGGACGGGCAGACCGCTGCCGACACGGTCGGCGAGCCGCAGCCCTTCGCGCAGGAAGCCCTCGGCCTCGGCCAGTCGGCCGCGACGGCGGTGGACCAGGCCGAGGAGGGTGTGCGCGAATGCGAGGTGGGCGCCGCTCCAGCCGGAGATCTCGAAGGCGCGCACTGCCTCGCTGAAGAGTTCCTCGGCCCGGTCGAGCTGGTCGGTGAAGGCATAGGTGATGCCGACCAGGGTGGGGAACTCGAAGCCCCATTCGGTGTCGGTCCAGCCCAGACCGCGGGCGGGGCGCCCGTCGACCAGGGCGCGTTCGCAGAGGTCGACGACGAGTTGGGAGTTCTCGCCGCGCAGCATGGCGTCGAACGCGCGGATGGTGAGCAGGGCGCGTTCGGCGTTGTCCTTGCCGGTGAGGTGGTCGGCGTTGCGGGCGAGCCGACGGGAGCGGCCGGGCCCGTCGTCCTCGGCGGCCTGCATGCCCTCCCACATGAAGTGCGCGGCCTGGAGGCGCATCTGCCCCGGGCCGGGGGCGGTGCGTCCGACCTCCGCGGCGAGGGCGAGCGCGGCTTCCTTCAGCTGGTTGTTGTGGGAGAGGGCCGCGGCCAGCCGGAAAGTGGCGTCGACCCGTACGTCGTCGTCGAGTCCGGGCAGATCGAGGGCGGCGCGCAGATGCTGGACCGTGGTGGGCGGGGAGCTGAGCAACGTGGCGCAGCCCAGTTCGTACAGCAGCGTGGCGCGCACCTGGTGGCGCGGCGGTTCCCGCAGGGCTCGCTCCAGGCAGCGGCGCGCGGCCTCGGGTGCGCCGACGGCGAGGTGCTGGCCGGCTGCTTCACGGAGTTGCTCGACCAGTTCCTGGTCGTCGTCCGGGTGGACTTCGAGGAGGTGGCGGGAGGCCGCGGCGGCACCCAGTCCGGCCCGGGCGATCGCCCAGGCGGCCCTGCCGTGCATGGCGGTGCGGGTGGCCGGCGGGATGGAACGGTAGACGGCGGTGGCGATCAGCGGGTGGACGAATTCGAGCGGGTCGAAGCCGCTGACGATACGGGCGTCGCGCAGCCGTGCGGTGCAGTCGGCGGCCTCGGCGGGACTCATCCCGGCGAGGGTGGCGGCGAGGTCCTGGGAGATGTCGGTGCCGAGGACGGCGGCGGCCCAGGCGAACCGGTTGGCGTTGGTGCCGAGCCGTTCGAGCCGGGCGACGAGTCCGCTGCCGCGGGCCGATGCGCCGAGTTCGCGCAGCAGTCCGGCCGACTCCTCCAGTGGCGGCAGTTCGCGGTCCTGCACCTTGGCGACGAGTTCGACCGCCTCGTACGGGTTGCCGCCGGTGACGGCCCACACCTCGCGGCAGAACGGATCGTCGGCGTGGTCGCCCAGCGCCGCCCTGACCAGTTCGGCGGTGGCGTCGGGGGTGAGGGCGCGCAGCGCGACCCGGACCTGTGCCGGGTGTCCGCTGCCGTTGCCGCCCTCCGTCTTCCGCGCCGCCAGCTCGTCCGGGCGGTGCGCCTGGACGACCAGAACGGGCAGTTCGCCGAGGCGCGCGGTGAACGAGGCCAGCCAGGCGAGGGATTCGCCGTCCGCCCAGTGCGCGTCGTCGATGATCAGCAGCAGCGGACGGTGACTCAGCCGTGAGGCGAGCCGCGCGACGACCCAGTCGATCCCGTCCCGCACACCCTGCGGATCGGGCTGCGGGCCGGTGGGTTCGGCGAGCCCGAGGGCGGGCGCGGCGATCTCGTACCAGGCCCCGAAGAGACTCTTCACCTCGTCGGGCGGGAACTGGTCGAGGCCGGGCTGCAGGAGTTGGCGTACGACGTGGAACGGTACGGACGTGACCGTCTCGCCGCCGCGCGCGGACCAGACGGTGCAGCGGTCCGCCGCCAGGGCCTCGATCTCGGCGAGCAGTGCGGTCTTGCCGATGCCTGCCTCGCCACTGAAGATCAACAGCCCGCCGACGGCCTGGGCGCCGCACAGGGCATCCACGGCTTGTGCGGCGGCAGCGAGTTCCGGATCGCGCTCGTACAGCGGCCGGGACGGCTTCATGCCTACCCTCCCCATAGTGGTACGGATGACTCTCGACACTAGTCGTGCGCGGGGGGCCACCGACAGTGGTTCGGACAGTTCGTCGCAGGTGCGGGGCACAATCGAAGGGTGGACGAGACGCACAGGGACCGCGACGCCGAGGGCCGGGCGCGCAACGCGCGCCCCCGGGACGGGCTGGGGCGCCCGCTGCCGTACGGGACGCCCGGGGTGGAGCGGCAGCCGGAGGGGGTGATCCGGTCCCCCGACGAGACGCTGCGGGAGGCGCAGCGCCTGCTGGACGCGGGGATGCCGTTCCATGCGCACGAGGTGTTCGAGGATGCGTGGAAGTCGGGTCCTGAGGAGGAGGGGGAGTTGTGGCGCGGGCTGGCACAACTGGCGGTGGGGCTGACGCATTCGGCCCGCGGCAATACGACGGGCGGGGCGCGGCTGTTGCGACGGGGTGCGGCGGCGCTCGCGGAGTGCGCGCAGTCCGGCGGGTTCGTGGAACCCGGGGAGTTCGGGGACGCGGTTCCCTACGGGATCGGGGTCCATGGACTGATCGACTGGGCGCAGGAGCTGGCCGGACGGGTGGAGGCGGCGGACGCGCAGCCGGTGGATGCGGCCGAGGAGGCGCCGTGTCTGCGGCCGGAGCGCCGGTAGACCGGTGAGGCGGCGAGCCGGCCGGCTGCGATCGTTTTCGGGCTCCCCTCGCCCGGACGGGCGAACACGACGCCGCGAAGCTATTACCATCCCGCGTCATGAGCACTTCTGACCAGGACCAGTCCGTGGACACCCCGATACCCGCCCCCGACGCCGGTACAGCGGCCGAGGTCGAGGCCGAGACAGAGGTTGAGGCCGAGGTCGAGGCCGAGACAGAGGTTGAGGCCGAGACAGAGGGCGAGGCCGAGGGCCGCAGACTGACACCACGTCAGGCGAGACGGCTGCGGATCGCCCTCTCGTCGGTCGGCATGGTGGCGATGGCGGTCGTGCTCGGGCTGCGGATCGCGAGCCGGTCGTCCGTTCTGGTGGTCGGGGTGTACGGGCTTGCGCTGATCCTGTGCGGGGTCGTGATCGAGCTCAGCCGCAACGGCCGGACCCGGCTGGGCAGTTGGCTGCTGGCCGTCGGCCTGGTGGCGGCGATCGGTTCGGACTGGCTGCTGATCCCCTGACGCCGCGCCCAGGGTCTTTCGTTCGGATCAGGCTGGATCAGGGACAAACGAGAGGCCCTGGGGCTCAGTGCACCGTGATCCGCACGGTTCCGCCGTGCGGGTCCACCCGGTCGAGCCAGTCACCCCGCAGCCGGAACGACCGGTTCGGCACGGCGGGCAGCAGCAGCCGCTCCCGGTGGAGTACGTGTCCGTCCTGGCCGACGACGAGGAACGGGCGGAGCAGCCGCCGGCCGGTGCGCAGAGTGAAGCGGTCGTGCAGCGGGCGGCTGCCGTCCAGGGCGACGAGGTTCGGCGCGATCCACTCCAGCGGGGCGTCGACGGCGAGCGCCGGACGGCTGGTCGGCCAGGGCTCCGCTGCCAGGTGACGCAGTACGGGAGCGGCCACGGCCCGGCCCTCGGCGGCCGCGGTCCCTGCGCTCTCCACCGCGTGCAGCAGATTACCGACGGCGAAGACACCGGTCGCCCGGGTGCGGTACGAGGCGTCGTATGCGGGACCACGGGTGCCGGGGTCCAGGGTCGCCCCGCCGCGCCGGGCCAGCTCGTGATCGGGGATCCAGTCGCCGGTGAAGACCACGGTGTCGCAGGGCAGGGTCGTGGTCCGGCCGTCACGGTGGCGCAGTGAGACGCCGGTGAGCCGCTCCCGGCCGCTGAGTCCGGTGACGGTGGCGTGTGTGAGGAGCGGTGTGCGGTGCCGTGCGCGTACCGGGGCGGCGGGCAGCGGGGACGGCGGCTGGTCGGTGACCAGGGCGACCACGTCGAGGCCGGCCACCCTCAGTGTGTCCGCTGCGGCGTGGCTGACGGGTTCGTTGCCGATGACGACCGCTCGCGTACCGATCCGCTGTCGGAAGAGGTGGACCGACTGTTGGAGTTCACCGGTGGTGTAGACGCCGGGCGGGCGGGTGCCGGGGACGAGCCGGGCGCTGCGCGGGCGTTCGCGCGCGCCGGTGGCGAGGACGACGGCGCGCGCGGTGATGCGTTCGAGTCCGGTGGGTTCGGTGGTGTCGAGCGTGCGGGGTCCGGCCCAGCCGGTGACGGTGACGGAGGTACGGAGGGTGGCTCCGGCCCGGACGGCCGCGGCCACGCACTGTCGTGCGTACACGGGCCCGATGGCCCCTCCCCCGATGCGGCCGGCACCGAATCCGCCGTGGAAGCAGTGGCGCGGGATGCCGCCCGCGGTCTGTTCACGTTCCAGGATCTCGACGTGGCCCGCGCCGGACGCGGCGAGCTCGGCCCCGGCGCCGAGACCGGCCGGTCCCGCCCCGACGACCAGGACATCGACGGTCCGCTCGCGCCGGGTCATGGCCGGGCCTCCTCGATCAGGGCACGGACTGCGGCCCCGCAGTAGAACCCCTGGCAGCGTCCGCCGCCGGCCCGGGTCCGGCGCCGCAGCCCGTCCTTCGACCGCGCCGGGATCGTACTGGTCAGCGCGTCCCGGATCTCGCCCGCGGAGACCCGTTCGCAGTGGCAGACGAGGGTGCCGTAGGCCGGGTCGGCGGCGATCAGCTCCGCGCGCCGGTACGGGCGGGGGAAGGCCTCGCCGAGCTGGGGCATGGTCAGCGGCGGCAGTTCGGTCGGCGTACCGAGATCGAGACCGGTGCCGGCGAGCAGTTCGGTGACGTACGCGGCGATGGCCATGGAGGCGGTGAGGCCGGTGGAGCGGATACCGCCGACAGCGACGTACCGCTGGTCGGGGTAGGCCCGGATGCGGTAGTCCTCGTGGCCGGTGGCGGCGCGCAGTCCGGCGTAGACGGCCGTGACTTCCTCGTCGAGCAGCCCGGGCAGGATCCGGCGGCCCTTCTCGCGCAGGAGCGCGAGACCGTCGGCGCTGGATCCGGTGGCGGTCTTGTCGTCGAGCTCTTCGGCGGTCGGCCCGAGCAGGACGTTGCCGAAGACGGTCGGTGCCACCAGGACGCCCTTGCCGGCCGCGGTGGGTACCGGAAGCAGGATGTGGTCGACGAGATCGCGGGCGAGCTTGTCGAAGACGATGAGCTGGCCGCGGCGCGGAGTGACGGTGAAGGCGTCGTGGCCGAGTTGCCGGTCGAGTTCATCGGCGCACAGACCGGCGACGTTGATCAGGTAGCGGGTGCGCAACGGGCCGCGCGTGGTGGTGAGGGTGTGGACGTCCTGACCGCTGTCGATGTGCCGGACCCGGCAGTTGAGGTGGAGATGGACTCCTGCGCGCACGGCCTGGGTGGCGTACGCGAGGGGCGTCGTCCAGGGGCAGATGATGCTCTCGTCGGGGATCTCCAGCGCGCCGAGCGCACCCGGGCCCAGATGGGGTTCACGGGCACGCAACTCGTCGGCGTCGATGATGCGTGCCGCGTGGTAGTCGTTGCGTTCCGCCTTTGCCGCCAGGGCGGGGAGTGCGGCGAGCTGTTCCTCGTCCCAGGCGACGAGGAGGGCGCCGATGCGTTCGACCGGGATGCCGGTCACGGCGGCGTACGCGGCGAGTCTGCGTTGACCGTCGCGCACGAGGCGGGCTTCCAGCGAGCCGGGTACGGCGTCGAAACCGGTGTGCAGGATCGCGGTGTTGGCCTTCGACGTCCCGTTGCCGATGTCGTCGGATCCGTCGATGAGGGCGGTGCGGAGCCGGTAGCGGGCGAGTTCGCGGGCGACGGCGGTGCCGACGACTCCTGCACCGATGACGGTCACGTCGTACGTCGTCGCATCCCCGTCGCCGTCAGGCAGGCGGTGCGCCAGGGCTCCGGTCGCGGTGATCGTCGGTGTCATGTCGTCTCTCCCGGGCCGCGCCGGTCGGCGATGCCCGTCATGCGCGGTCCAGCAGGGTCTCCACCGCCGCGCGGAACCGGGCGAGGCGTTCGGCGGCCTCGTCCGCGCCGATCCGGGGTTCGTAGACGGCGGCCGGTTCCCATGCGGGTACCGCCTGGTGGAGCGGCAACTGCGGGTCGAGGCCCAGCCGGGCGACGGCCCCGACGCCGAGTGCGGTGACGTCCGGCAGTGCGGACACCTCGACCGGCCGCTGCAGCAGGTCGGCCTGGGTCTGCATGAGGAGCGCGGAGCGGGTCAGGCCGCCGTCGACGCGGAGCGAGGTCAGCGGTCCGCCGAGGTCGGTGGCAACGGCATCGGCCAGTTCGACGACCTGCGCGGCGATGCCGTCGCACAGGGCCCGCACCAGGTGCCCCGCGGTGGTGTCCAGGCCGAGGCCGGTGACCGAGCCGCGCAGATCACTGCGCCACCAGGGTGCGGCAAGTCCGGCGAGCGCCGGTACGAACGTGACCGTGCCGGCGTCGGGGACGGTGGAGCCGACCGGGTCGAGGTCGGTGGCGCCGGAGATCACTCCGAGGTCGGTGAGCCACCGGACGGCGGATGCGGCGGTGTACACCTGCCCGTCGAGGCAGTAGCTGGTACGTCCGCCGAGCTGCCAGGCGACACAGCTGACCAGCCCGGTGGAGCCGCGGCGCGGCGTGGGCCCGGTCTGGGCGAGGAGGAAGGCACCGGTGCCGTAGGTGCATTTGGCGGTACCCGGTTCCAGGGCGCCCTGGGCGAGGAGGGCGGCCTGCTGGTCGACGAGCAGTCCGGTCAGCGGGAGTTCACCGCCGAAGACGCGCGTCGCACCGACGGGCCCGGCGGCGTCGACGACGGACGGGAGCCGTTCACCGGAGAGGCCGAAGATGTCCAGGGCGGCGGGTGACCAGCCGACCCGGTCGAGGTCGAGCAGCTGGGTTCGTCCCGCGGTCGCCGCGTCCGTGACGAACGCCCCGGTCAGCCGGTGGACGAGCCAGGCGTCGCTGGTGGTGACCACGCCCTCGCGGGTCAGCTCGCGGCGGATCCAGGCCATCTTCGGGGCGGCGAAGTACGGATCGAGCGGCAGTCCGGTGAGTTGTTTCAACTCCTCGTCGTGACCGGCGAGTTCGGCGCACAGCGATGCGGACCGCCGGTCCTGCCAGACGATGGCGTCGGTGAGCGGCCGCCCGGTCGCGGGGTCCCAGGCGAGCACGGTCTCCCCCTGGTTCGCGAGTCCCACGGCGGCCACCGGCTCACCGGCTTCGTGCACCGCCTGCCGTCCGGCGTCGACGACCGAGGCGAGCAGCTCGGCGGGGTCGGCCTCGACCACTCCCCCGGCGCCGTACCGAGGCCGCACCGGAGCCGATCCGGAACCGATCACTCCGCGCTCCGGGCAGATCACCAGCGCCTTGGTGCCGGAGGTGCCCTGGTCCACGGCGAGTACCGGGCCTGTCATCGACACTCCAGCTGTACGGAAGCTCTGCGGCTTGAACGGAATCGTGATCACTGGTCGCTGACGCACACAGTGGTGCAGACCACCGCGTACGTCAAGCGCCGTCCACACCCCTGACGGAGCGACCGCATGGTGGTCAACTGACCGTTGATTCACAGGACTTGAGTAAGATCCGCGAATCTGTCAGGTGGTCGACACCAGGCGTTCTACACTCACCGCCGAGCAACAACCGGACACTCCTGAGCAGTTCGTTCTCCAAAGGCTGCTTCACCCCCCACGTGCTTGAGGATTGATGAGACCGACACACTTTCCCGTGCACCGACATCACGGTCACCGGGCCTTCCGCTCCTGCACGGCTGTACCACCTCCGGGTGGCGTGACGCGCTGAGAACACCTCCGATCCGCCCCGTTCGGCGCTGTCGCACGGGAGCGGGGCGAGCCCATGGCCAACAGTGATTTCCGGCCGGTCTATCACCCTGCCGGACATGACAACGAGTTACGTGCCGCGTTACAGGACCTGCGTACCGGTCGCTGGGTCTCCATGCGCAATCTGTTGGAGAGCACTCCGGACTGGACGCTGTGGACCCAGCGCACCCAGGTGCTCGGAGCGGTCGCCGCGGGATCCGACGCCGTACAGGCCTGGCGGGCCGAGGAGCCCGGAAGCGTCGCAGCCGTCGTGATGCACGCACGGGTCGTCGTGGAGCGGGCGGTACGCGCTCATCGCGAAGGACACCACCGGGCGCAGGAACTGTGGCAGGAAGCCTGGGAGGCCTGCAGCGCCGCCGCCCACGCCACCCCGACCGACCCGGTGCCATGGGTGTGCCTGCTGGCCCTGTCCCAGCTGGACGAGGAGCAGCGACTGAAGGAGCACCGGCTGCATCCGCCGGGGCCGATGCTCTTTCCCGGTCCGTGGAGCCTGCTGGCGGAAGCCGACCGGCGCGATCCGGGCAACCGCGAGGCCTACCACCGGATGCTCCAGTTCGTATACGCGCGCAAGGCCGGCGGCACCCTCTCGGAGGCGGTCAATTTCGCCCAGTGGGCAGCCTCTTCGGCACCCGACGGCTCCGCGCTCCATGTCCTGCCGCTGTATGTGCGGGTCGAGCGCTACCGCCGCGAGCACGGGCAGGAAAAGGCTCTGGATCTTCACTGGGTCACCGAGGACGCCGAACGGGATGCCGAGCGGGCCCTGCGCCTGTGGTTCCACCGTACGGATCCCGCCGGACAGTCCCTGCTCGACGTCAATCATCTCGCCCACGCGCTGTGGGGCTCCCTGCGGTTCGCCGACGCGGCCCCCGTGTTCCGGGCGCTCGGGCCGTACTTCACCACGCTGCCCTGGTCGCACCGCACCCGCACCCCCCGCGACCCCTCGGCCGCCGAGGACGTGTTCCTGCGTGCCCGGAGCCGCTGTCTCGCCACAGCACGCGAACCAGGACGCGGACCGCACGGCTGAGCCCACCGAGCCGTCGCCCCGCAGATGACCATCCCGTCCCCATCCCGCTCACGGAGGTACCTGTCATGTCCATATCCACCTCGGCCCAGCCGGGCGCGGAGGCCAACCCCCAGAAGGACGAGGAGCAGCGGCTGCGCGAACTCGGCTACCAGCCGGTGCTGGCCCGCCGCATGGGCGGCTTCGGCAACTTCGCCATCAGCTTCTCCGTCATCTCGATCCTGTCCGGCTGCATGACCCTGTACGGCTTCGGCATGTCGACCGGCGGACCGTCGGTGATGCTCTGGGGCTGGGCAGGTGTCGGCCTGTTCGTGCTCTGCGTCGGCATGGCGCTCGCCGAGGTCACCAGCGCATACCCGACGTCCGGCGCGCTGTACTACATGGCGGACCGGCTCGGTGGCCGCAAGTGGGGCTGGTACACCGGCTGGCTGAATCTGCTCGGCCTGCTCGGTGCGATCGCGGGCATCGACTACGGCGCCGCGCTGTTCACCGGCGCGCTGATGAACCTGCAGTGGGGCTTCGACCCGACGCCCGGCCACACCATGATCATTTTTGTCTGCATCCTGCTGCTGCACGCTGTGCTGAACCTCTTCGGGGTCCGCCTCGTCAGCGTTCTCAACTCGATCAGCGTGTGGTGGCATCTGGCCGGTGTCGCCGTGATCGTCGCCGTGCTGGCGATCGTCCCCTCGCACCACCAGTCGCCGTCGTTCGTCTTCACCGAGTTCGTCAATGACACGGGATGGCAGAACCCGCTCTATGTGGCGGCGATCGGTCTGCTCCTCGCGCAGTACACCTTCTGCGGTTACGACGCCTCCGCCCATCTGTCGGAGGAGACGTCGAACGCCTCGGTGACGGCGGCCCGCGGCATCGTCCGCTCGATCTGGGTCTCCTGGATCGCCGGGTTCGTGCTGCTCGCCGGTCTGACGTTCGCGATCCAGGACTACGCGGGCACCCAGGACACCGCCACCGGTGTACCGCCCGCCCAGATCCTGATCGACGCGCTCGGCGCCTCGGGCGCCACCGCCATGCTGCTGATCGTGATCGCGGCCCAGCTGTTCTGCGGCAACGCCGAGGTCGCCGCGGCCAGCCGGATGGTGTTCGCGTTCAGCCGGGACAACGCGCTGCCGGGTTCGGCGCTGTGGCGCAAGGTGAGCGCCCGCACCCAGACACCCGTGAACGCGGTATGGCTGTCGGTCGTCGTCGCCGGACTGCTCGCGCTTCCGTCCCTCTACTCCGCGACCGCGTACGGTGCGGTGACCGCGATCAATGTCATCGGCATCACGCCCGCCTATGCGATCCCGATCTTCCTGAAGCTGCGCGCGGGCGACCGCTTCCAGCGCGGCCCCTGGCACCTGGGCCGCTGGTCGAATCCGATCGGCTGGATCGCCGTGGTGTGGGTGGCGATCGTGACCGTACTGTTCCTGCTTCCGCAGTCGTCGCCGGTGACCATCGACTCGATGAACTATGCCTCGATCGCACTGGTGGCGGTCCTGGTGCTGGCCACCGTGTGGTGGTTCGTCGCGCGCCGTTCGTACGGCACGCCGTCCGCGTACGGGAACGCCCGTGAGCAGGCGGAGATCGCGGCGGACATCGTCTGACGCGGCGGCTGTCGCGGCCTCTTCGGGCCCTCCCGGACCCTCGGGTCCGGGAGGGCTCTGCCGTGCCGCCGGGTGCGGTCAGCCCACGAGCAGCTGGAGGCCGCCGAGCACGGTCGCGCCGATCACCAGTCGTTCGAAGAGCTTCTGGTTGATCCGGTCCACGCACTTGCGACCGATATAGGCGCCGGGAATGACGAACAGCAGCATCGCGGCGTCCAGCAGCAGCGACTGGGCATCGATGAGGCCGAGGCCCACGCTGAACGGCACCTTGGAGGTGTTGACGATCAGGAAGAACCACGCCGACGTACCAAGGAAGCCGAGCTTCCGGAAACCGGCCGAGAGCAGATAGAGCGACATCACGGGGCCGCCCGCGTTGGCGACCATGGTGGTGAAGCCGCCGAGCACTCCGTACGAACGGGCCTTGAGCCGGCCCGTCCGGGACGGGCGGCCGGACTCCTCCGGAGCTTCCTTGCCCTCGACGCCGGAACGGCGGCGCCAGACGGTGACGCCTGCCATGAAGAGCAGGATCGCGCCGATCGATGTCCTCACCGCGTCGTCGTCGGCCCACATCATGAAAAGCGTGCCGGCCACCACACCAACGGCGACGGCGGGGAACAGCCGCAGCAGCGTCGGCCAGTGCGCGTGCCTGCGGTAGGTGAGGACGGCGAGCACATCGCCCGCGATGAGGATCGGGAGCAGTACCCCGGTGGACTCGCGGGCCGGGAGTACGGCCGCGAAAACCGCGAGACTGATCGTATTGGCACCGCTGACGGCCGTCTTGGAGAAGCCTACGAGTGCGGATGCCGCGGCCAGCGCCGCCAGTTGCCAGAGTGTGAGGGTGTCCATGCCAGGAACAGATGGTAGTCGCACCCATTTTCGGGCCGCGATCGAGTCCCTCGCTCAACGCCCGACTTTGCACCGACTCATCCGATGTGTTGTCACAAAGCTCCCTCCATCACCGGCCCAATTGACCACACCTACTGGGTAGTTGCACGTCAGAAGTCTTGACCCCGGATAGGGGCGTTGTAAGCATCGGATGTCTCAGTGGGCAGCCACCGTGGCTGCACCCACATCGGCCCCGGCGAGAGGGCGACGGCCATGGCATTCGTACCGCACAGCCGCACATCTCCAGCACTTCGGTCAACGGGCAGACCACGCACCTCACCGGCGGGGCGCAGATGGACCCTGTTCTGTCTGTCCCTGGCCCTGGCCATGGCAGCGGCCCTCCTCGGCGCACCCGCCGCCACCGCCGAGGTTCAGCATCCGCGCCAGCAGTGGATGCGCGAGTCCACGGCGGGTCTGTTCCTCCACTGGGGCATGTTCACCGCGCCCCGCCATGTCGACTGTGAGGCGTGGGAGCACGACGTCACCGCGGGCGGCTGGACCGCCGACTACTGGGTCGACGAGGCCCGCAAGCTCGGCGCCTCGTACATCGTCCTTGCCACCTTCCACAGCAGACTGGGCTATGCGCGGCCGTGGCCCTCGAAGATCCCCGGCAGCTGCTCCACGGAGCGCGACTTCCTCGGCGAGCTCGTGAACGCGGGCAGGGCCAAGGGCATCAAGGTCATGCTGTACATGACCGACGATCCGCAGTGGCACAACGAGGTGCCTGGGGTGCAGACGCTCGACTCGGACGCGTACTCCGCGTACAAGGGCGAGAAGGTCGACCTGACGACGCGCGACGGGTTCGGCCGGTTCAGCTACGACCAGTTCTTCGAAGTGATGGAGGACTACCCGGATCTGGCCGGGTTCTGGATCGACAACGACAACGAGTACTGGGAGAACCATCACCTCTACGAGCAGATCCGGGCGAAGCGGCCGTCCTGGTTGTTGACCAACAACAACGAGGACACGCCGATCATGGACACGGTCAGCAATGAGCAGAAGACCGGCATGACTCCGGCGTACGACTATCCTTCGGCCGCGTTCACGCCGATGCCCCGCATCTCCGAGGGTGACTACAAGCTGCCGACCAGCGGCGACTGGTGGTACGACGGCAAGGACCACCCGGTGGACTTCCGGCTGAGCACGGGCCGGTACATCACCAATGCGGGCTCGTCCATGAAGTCGCTGATGGCGGAGACGGCGATGGTGAACGGCAGGTTCCCGCCGAGCCAGCAGGAGTACAACGACTTCATGGCCGACTGGACCGCCCCGATCCGGTCCTCGCTGCAGGGCACCGAGGGCGGCGGCTACATGTACGGCGGGATGCAGCCCGGCTTCTGGAACGACGGCGCGCACGGTGTCGTCACCGTCGGGCCCGGGGCACGGACTCAGTACGTGCATGTGGTGACCCGACCCGGAACGGATCTGGTGCGTCTGCGGGACAACGGGTACCGGGCGACGAAGGTGACCGATGTGCGCACCGGGAAGGTGATGGCGTTCAGCCAGTCCGGGGGCTACCTGACGATCCTCGGGATCGCCGACTGGGATCCGTACGACACGGTGTTCAAGGTCGAGACGGACGGCCGGCAGCAGTCCTACTACCCGCAGAACTCCCTGCGGGCCACGGCCTCGTCCGCGGCCACCGGGCACCCGGCCGCCGATGTCGTCGACGGAAGTCACGAGAACTACTGGGACAGTGACGGGAAGCTCCCCGCGTCCGTGACGATCGATCTCGGCAGCCGTCGCAAGGCGACCTCGCTCGCGGTCAACCAGCGCGAATGGTCACCGACGCACGCGCGGTCGACGTTCGGCAGGCCGGAGGACTCCGCGCGGATCAAGGACTACTCGGTCTCGACGAGCAACGACGGCAGGCTCTGGAGGACGGTTCGTACCGGGGCGCTGCCGAGCGCCCGTGGGGTGCAGCTCATCGACATCGGTGAACGGACGGCCCGCTATCTGAAGCTCGACGTACGGAACACCTGGGCCGGTCCGCAGGCACCGGACTTCTTCGGCCGGCTCAGGATCGACGAGATCAAGGTGGCCCACGGGGCGCCGGTGTCGGGCTCGGCGCAGGTGCCGCTGGAGGCGGAGTCCCGGAGCAACGACCGGGACGGTGGCGTACGGGCGTCCGCGTGCGGGGCCTGCTCGGGATCGTCCCGGCTCGTCGGGTTCGGCGGCGGAGCACGTAACTCAGTGACGTTCCGCGACGTGACGGCCGCCGAAGCCGGGAACTACCGGCTCCAGTTCGACCACACCGCCGGATCCGCGACCTCGCTGTCGGTGCGGGTCAATGGCGCCGCGGCCATCGATGTGGCGGTGCCCGCGGGCAACCCGGACGTGCCGGGGTCCACAGCTGTCTCCGTGCCGCTGGTCGCGGGCGCCAATACGGTCGAGGTGTTCAGCAGGGCGGCCCGGGGACCGGGCCTCGACCGGATCGCCGTCGGACCGCTGCCGCCGACGTCGTACGTGCCCAAGACGACGATGACGGTCGATCCGCACGGGCTGCAATGGGTCGGCGCCGGGCAGCAGTCGATCAAGGTGACGGCGAAGCTGCGGCTCGACGCCGACGACATACTCGACAGTGTCCGGCTCGCCCCGAAGGTTCCCGCGGGCTGGTCGGTCGAGGGCGATCCGGCGACGGCGTCGTCGATGCGGCTGGGCGAGACCCTGGCGGCGAGCTGGACGCTGACCTCGCCGCCCGGCGCGGATGTCGCGTCGACGACGGTGCCCGTCACCGCGGCCTTCCTGACGCTCGGCACACCGCACGAGGTGACGCAGAGCGTCGGCGTCCGGCCGCGCCCGGCGGACCGGGTGTTCATGCGCGAGGCCGAGGACTCGCGGAACACGCTCGGCACCGCGGGTCTGACCGGCTGCTCGCCCTGCTCCGGCGGCGAGAAGGTGCGCAACATCGGAGGCAGTGCGGCTGCCGATGTCCGGTTCCCCGATGTCACCGTGGACCGGGCCGGCACATACACGCTGTTCATCGACTACACGGTGAACGGGGATCGTTCGTTCCTGGTGAGCGTCAACGGCGGAGCGCCGGTCGAAGCGGCGGTGAGCGGCATCGGGAACAGCACGCCGGCGACGACCACCGTTCCGGTGACGCTCGCCGCGGGCGCCAACACGATCAGGATCTACAACGACGAGGAGTCCGCGCCCGACCTCGACCGGCTGTCGCTGGGACAGCCGTAGAGTCGCCGGCGGATCCACCTCAGGGGCCGTTCCTCAGCGGCCCCTGAGGTGTGCCGGGGGTCGGCCGGGTCGGGGACCACTGCGCCTCCCACGCCACGAGAGGGCAGGCACGGGACCTGTTTCCGCCGCCCGCCCCTTCATGGAGGCCATGAGGGCCTCGGACGCCATGGACGGCGCCGAGCTGATCGCTATGCTGCGACGCAAGCGCTCACAGGAAGCGTTCAAACGAACAATGCGCGGCGGTACGGCGAGGGGGCCAACAGCATGCGGGAGCCGGTTGAACTCAGGCGTCAGCGAATCCTGTCGGTGGTGCAGTCGCGGGGCGCCGTCAAGGTCAGCGTGCTCGCCGCCGAGCTGGATGTCTCGGTGGTCACGATCCGGCGGGACGTGGAGGAGCTGACCCGGGTGGGGAGGCTGCGGCGCGGACACGGGGTGGCCCGTCCGGTGGTCGACGTGCCGGAACCCGCCACGGTCCCGGCACTGCGGACCGGGGAGCCGACCGGGGACGGCGCTGCGGTGGCCCTCGTCGTACCGGAGCGGCATTCGTACCTGTACGAGACGCTGCACGGCGCCCGGACCGTGCTGGAGGAGTCCGGGATGCGGATCGCCCTGCACATCGCGCCGCAGTCGGCGGGCGCCGAACGGCCGCTGGTGGAGCGGGCTCTGGCGGACGGGGCCCGCGGGCTGCTGATCGCCCCCCGGTGGCGCAACGCGCTCTCGGAGGAGCTGGACTACGGCTGGCTGGCGGAGGTGGGAGTGCCGACCGTGCTGATGGAGCGGCGGCCCCGGCCGGGCAGTGCGCTGCACGCGCTGGACTCCGTCTGTTCCGACCACTGGTACGGGACGCATCTGGCCGTGGACCATCTGGTGTCGCTGGGCCACCGCCGTATCGTCCTGGCCGCCCGCGACGACAGTCCGACGGCGCGCACCATCCGGACGGCGTTCGCCGAGATCGCGGCGGCCCGTCCGGAGGTGGAGGACTGGTCCATAGTGCTCAGTTCGCCGGCGGCGGCGCCCGGCCCCGGTCCGCAGACGCCCGGCGCACCGGACGAAGCCGCGCCCGCTCCCGATCCCGAGGGCGACGCCACAGCGGTCGACCTTGCCGCGCTGCTGCGCGAACGGGGCGCCACGGCGGCGGTGCTGCACGGCGATGTGGACGCGCTGATGCTGGTGCAGCGACTGGCGGAGGGCGGCGTCCAAGTGCCGCGGGACTGCTCGGTGGTGGCGTACGACGATGTGGTCGCCGCCCTGGGCAGTACGCCGCTGACCGCGGTGGCGCCACCGAAGGCGGAGATCGGGCGGGCGGCGGCCGAGCTGCTGCTGTACCGGCTGGCCGGGACCGTCGGTGCCACCGGTCCGGTGCGCAGGACGGAGTTGCTGCCCACTCTGAAGATCCGTGGTTCGGCGCAGTCGCTTCCCACTTCCGAAGTCTGATCGTTTGACCGCTTTAATTTTCTTCTGAGCGATCTATTGACCCGTACCGATCAGCCGATCAGGATTCCCGTGTCTCGAATCAGGAGCCGCGGGAGGCACCCATGCCTGGTCGACAGAGCCGTCGATCCGTGCTCGCCTCGATCGCCGCCCTGCCGCTGACGGGCGCGCTCAGCGCCTGCAGCAGCAGTGACGGCGCATCGAAGTCGGGCAGCACGAGCAAGACCAGCACCATCAGCAGCAAGGGCGCGAAGCGCGCCACGCACATCACCTTCTGGTCGGCCCTGCGCGGCAGCCAGGAGGTCGTGGACGCGTTCAACCGCACCCACGACCGCGTCCAGGTCGACTTCCAGCAGATCCCCACGGGAGGCCAGGGCGGTTACGCCAAGCTCAGTAACGCGTCCCGGGCGGGCAACGCCCCGGATGTCGCGACCATCGAGTACCCCCAGGTCCCCGGCTTCGCCATCGACGGGGTGGCACGCGAGCTCACCGGTCTGATCGGCGACGGACTGCGCGCCAAGCTGCTGCCGCAGGCACTGGGACTGACCACTTTCGAGAAGCGCGTCTTCAGTGTGCCGTTGGACGTCGAGCCGATGCTGATGCACTACCGCACCGACCTGTTCCAGCAGTTCGGTCTCGAAGTGCCGCGCACCTGGGACGAGTTCGAGGAAGTGGCCCGGACCGTCCGCCGCCAGGCCCCGGACCGGCGCCTGGCGACCTTCGCCACCGACGGTGCCATGCAGTTCGCGGCGCTCGCCTGGCAGGCCGGCGCCCAGTGGTTCGACACCTCGGACGGCGCCTGGAACGTGTCGCTCGCCGACGAGCCGACCCGCCGCGTCGCGTCGTACTGGCAACGGCTGATCGACCAGGACCTGGTCTTCATGAACGCCGTGGACAGCCGGCAGAGCGACGCCCAGATCAGCAACGGCCAGATCCTCGTCCGGCTCAGCGGCGCCTGGGACGCCGGGGCGCAGATGAACGCCCGGCCCGCCCAGAAGGGCCAGTGGGCCGTGGCCCCGCTCCCCCAGTGGGATCCGGCAAATCCGGCCGTCGGCACCCACGGCGGCTCCACCTTCGCGGTCACCAAGGACAGCCGGCACCCGGAGGCCGCCCTGGAGTTCATCGAGTGGCAGGTGTCGCACCCGGACGCACTGCGCGCCCGGCTCTCCAGTGGCAGCAGCAGCCAGTATCCGGCCGCCCCCGGTCTCGTCGCCGTCGGCCGCAAGGCCTTCGACCGCAGCTACTACAGCGGCCAGGACATCTACACGGTCTTCGAGGAGGAGGCACACAAGATCCGGCACGGCTGGCTCTGGGGACCGCGGATGACCGCCACCGGAAAGGTGATGCAGGACGGCTTCGCACGCGCGGGCGGCGGCCAGGGTTCGTTGATCGACGCGGTACGCGCCGCCCAGCAGGGCACCATGCCGGACCTCAAGGCACTGGGCCTGGCCACCACCGAGCGCAGCGACTGACCCCGTTCGCCACTTCCCACGTTCCCAGCAGCAGAGAGGCAGGTGACACTCATGACCGCCCCCGCTTCCACCCCCTCGATCACCCCCGTGCACCCGGCGAACGCCCGGTCGGCCGCCGCGCCCGCGCGCTCCGCCCGCAGGTCGGCCCGGCGCCGTGAACTCGGTGCCTGCGGCGCCCTGATGACACCGTTCTTCGTACTTCTCGTGACGGTCTTCCTGATCCCCGTCGGAACGGCCGTCTGGCTCAGTTTCTTCAGCGACGACCAGCCGGGGCTCGGCTTCGGCCCGGAGCGCACCGTCTTCGTCGGACTGCGCAGCTATACGGCCGTGCTCACCGACCCGACGTTCCTCGGTGGTCTGGCCACCGTCTTCCTGTACTGCGTCATCTACATCCCGGTGATGGTGATCGCCGCGCTCGCGCTGGCGCTGCTGCTGGACTCCGGGGTGGTGCGGCTGCGCTCCTGGGCCCAGCTCGGCCTGTTCCTGCCGCACGCCGTGCCCGGCATCATCGCCGCCGTCATCTGGCTGTATCTGTACACGCCCGGGCTCAGCCCGGTGATCGATCTGCTCGGCAAGGCCGACATCACCATCGACTTCCTCGGCGTGCACACCGTCCTGCCCTCGATCGTGAACATCGCCCTGTGGAGCAATCTCGGCTACAACATGGTGGTCTTCTACGCCGCCCTGCAGGCCATGCCCCACGAGGTCATCGAGGCCTCGGTCGTCGACGGGGCCGGACCGGTGCGTACCGCGCTCCAGGTCAAGACGCCGCTGGTGCGTTCGTCCATCGTCATGGTGGCGATGTTCACCCTGATCTTCGCGCTCCAGCTGTTCACCGAGCCGATGCTGCTCAGCCAGTCCACCCCCATGATCAACTCGCGGTTCTCGCCCAGCATGTACATCTACGACGCGGCGTTCACCCGTAACAACTACGGGCTGGCCGCAGCCGCCTCGGTCGTCCTGCTGATCTGCACGATCGCCCTCTCCTACGGCGTCACCCGCTGGACCAACCGCGCCAACGCCCCCGAGGAGGACGCCCGATGAGCGCGACGAGCCCCACCCGTACCGCCGCCACGCTGCGGCCCCGGCTTCTCGGCCGCTCCGTCGTCAATGTGGTGGTGGGCATCTCGGTGCTGTACACGCTGCTGCCGGTGCTGTGGCTGGTGCTCGCCGCGTCGAAGGACCGGGACGCCCTGTTCGGCAGCAACGTGCTGTCGCTGAACCACTTCGCCTTCGTGCAGAACCTCAAGGACCTGTTCGCGATGGACGGCGGACTGTACGGGCGGTGGTACGGGAACAGCCTGCTGTACGCGGTCCTCGGCGCCGCGATCGGCGCCCTCGTGAGCATCGCCTGCGGCTACGCCTTCGACAAGTACCGCTTCCCGCACAAGGAGAAGCTGTTCGGCCTGGTCCTCGCCGCCGTCATGGTGCCGCAGACGGTGCTGGCCCTCCCGCTGTATCTGATGGCGTCCGGCACCGGGCTGGTCAACACCTTCTGGTCGGTCTTCATCCCGGTGCTCTTCAATCCGTTCGGTGTGTATCTCGGCCGGATATTCAGTCAGGGGTACGTGCCGAACGAGGTGCTCGAAGCGGCGCGTGTGGACGGCGCCGGCGAGCTGACCACCTACTTCCGGGTCGCGCTGCGGATGCTGGGGCCCGGTCTGGTCACTGTCTTCCTCTTCCAGCTCACCGCCATCTGGAACAACTTCTTCCTGCCGATGGTGATGCTCTCCGACCAGGACCTGTATCCGGTCAGTCTGGGGCTCTACACCTGGAACAGTGCCGCCACCGTGTCCCCCGAGTACTACCCCGTCGTGATCATGGGCTCGCTGCTCGCCGTCCTCCCGCTGATCCTCGCCTTCGCACTGCTCCAGCGGTTCTGGAAGTCGGGGCTCACCGCGGGCGCCGTCAAGTAGCCGGGCCACCCGGACCACTCCCGTACCAGGAGCAAGATGCCCAGCACCACCCTCACCACAGCCCGTCGGCCGCGCGCCGCCGTCGCCATGAAGCCGGATGCCGCGGCCGCCGTCCTCGCCCCCCGATCCCTGGCCGCACTCGCCGAGGTGTGCGCTCTCGCCCCGCTGCCCGTCCTCGACGACTTCACCACCGACCGTGCCCGCGCCGCACTCGCGGACGCCGAACTCCTGGTCACCGGCTGGGGCTGCCCCCCGCTCGACGAGACCGTGCTGGCGGCGGCTCCCCGGCTGCGCGCCGTCGTGCACACGGCGGGCTCCGTCCGCGGGCACATCACCGAGGCCTGCTGGGACCGGGGCATCGAAGTCTCCTCGGCCGCCGCCGCCAACGCGCTGCCGGTCGCGGAGTACACCGTCGCGATGATCCTGCTCTCCGGGAAGCGGGCCCTGGAGCGGGCCCGCGACTACCGGGCCGAGCGCCGCCGTGACGACTGGCTGCGCACCTCGCCCGAGGTCGGCAACTACGGCCGCACCGTGGGCATCCTGTCCGCCTCGTTGATCGGCCGGCGCGTCATCGAACTGCTGCGTCCGTACGACCTGCGGGTGCTGCTGCACGATCCCTACGTCTCCGCGGCGGACGCCGCCGAGCTGGGTGTCCGGCCGGTCGAACTCGCCGAGCTGTTCGCGCAGAGCGACGTGGTGAGCGTCCACACCCCGCTGCTGCCCGCCACCCGCGGGCTCGTCAGTCGTGAACTCCTCACCTCGATGCGCCCGGACGGTGTGCTCATCAACACCTCGCGGGGCGCCGTCGTCGACCAGGACGCGCTCACCGACGTACTCCGTCAGGACCGGATCCGCGCAATCCTCGACGTCACCGACCCCGACACGCTGCCGTCCGCACACCCCCTGTGGGAGTGCGACAACGCCCTGATCACTCCGCATCTCGCGGGCTCGCAGGGCAACGAGTGGCAGCGGCTGGTCGACCTGGCGGTCCGCGAGATCGGCCGCTGGGCCGCGGGCGACGGTTTCGCCCACCCCGTACGACGCGAAAGGCTGGCATTCCTCGCATGACCTCCCCCCTTGAACTTCCCTCCGACGACCGCGACCTGAGCCCGTACACCGGCTACACCCGGGCGCACTGGGAGGCGGCGGCGGACGGCCTGCTGCGGGCCGCATGGCAGTGGTCGACACCCGGCCGCGCGCTGCTGGACCTGCCGGGCCGGCCGTCCGGATCCGGGGTGCGCTCGGACGGTCTGGAGGGGTATGCCCGTACGTTCCTCGCGGCGGCGTTCCGGGTCGCGGGCGCGGACGGGAAGGATCCGCACGGCTGGCTCGACCGGTACGCGGACGGACTCGCCGCCGGTACCCGGACGCCCGGCCGGGACGATCCGGAGTCCTGGCCGCTGATCCTCGACCACCATGTGCAGGGCCAGCCCATGGTCGAGTCCGCCTCGGTCGCCATCGGGCTGCGGCTGACCCGCCCCTGGTTGTGGGACCGGCTCGATCCGGGCGTCCAGGACCGGGCCGAGGAGTGGCTGCGCGGTGCGCTGCGGCACACCCCCGCACCCAACAACTGGTATCTGTTCCCCTACTCCGTGGCCGCGTTCCTGGAGTCGGTCGGACGCGGCGACGCGGAGACGACCCGGGCGAAGGAGCGGGCGCTCGGTCTGCTGGAGGGCTGGTACTGCGGACAGGGGTGGTACTCCGACGGGGACCACCGCGCCTTCGACCACTACAACGGCTGGGCGCTGCACCTGTACCCGGTACTGGACGCGCATCTGTCGGGCGACCCCGAGCTGTCCGCGCACTACGGCTCCCGGCTGCGCGAACACCTGGACAGCTTCTCGCTGCTGTTCGGCGGCGACGGGGCGCCGATCCACTTCGGCCGCTCGCTGACCTACCGCTTCGCGGCCGGTTCGGCGGTCGCACTGGGCGCCGTCACCGGGCACACCCCGCTCTCCCCCGGTGCCTCACGGCGGGTGATCAGTGGATCGCTGCGCTACTTCCTGGACCGCGGTGCGACGGGCACGGACGGGCTGCTGAGCCTGGGCTGGCACGGCCCGCACGAGGCGACTCTGCAGCACTACTCGGGCCCCGCGTCCCCTTACTGGGCGTCCAAGGCGTTCGTCTCGCTGCTGGCCCCGGAGGGCCATCCGCTGTGGACCGCGACCGAGGAACCCGCGCCCAGCGAGGGCCCCGACCGGGTGCTGGCGCTGCCCGCACCCGGCCTGCTGATCCAGTCCACCCGGGCGGACGGCGTCGTACGGCTGCACAACCACGGCAGTGACCATGTCCGGCCGCACGAGGGCGAGTCGGGTGTGCAGGACGATCCGCTGTACAGCCGCCAGTCGTACTCCACGGTGACCGGCCCCACGTCGAACGTGAACGCGGCGGACAACCATCTGGCCGTCGTCGTCGCGGGGGTGCGCAGCGGCCGCCGCAGCATCCGCCCGCTGGGCGCCGGACAGGGTGACGGCTGGGGCTGGGCCGCGTCCTGGCACCGCCCCGTCTTCACGTCGGGTGCGCCGATGGTGCCGGGGCTGCGGGTCGAGAGCGTCACGGTGGGCCGCGGGAGGTACGAGCTGCGGGTGCACCGGGTGCTGGGCGCGCCGGCCGGGGCACGGGTGGAGCAGACGGGCTGGGCGACCGGCCCGGACGACGGCGTACGGTCCGCGCTGCACGGACTGCACGGCTGGGAGACTTCGGACGAGGTACGGGCTCCGCAGGGCACGGCGTACACCCGCTGGGCGGTGGTACCGCGGCTGGGCGCGGACGCGGAGGGGACGGTCCTGCTGGTGTCCCTCGCGTCCCTGACGGCGGAGCCGGACGCGACGGCGCTCGCGGCGGCGGTGAGCGGGGTGAACGTGGACGGCGACACGGTCGAGATCGGCTGGGCGGAGGACGGGGCGACGACCCGTATCGCCTTCGAACCGCTGAAGGTCGAGCACCGCTGACCATCTGTCCGCCGGACCGCCTCGTGGCCGTCCGGCGGACGACCCCGCCCTACGCGTCGATGCGGATCACCACCACCAGCGACCGCGGTCCGTGCACCCCCTCGACCCGCTCCAGCTCGATGTCCGAGGTGGCCGACGGCCCGCTGATCAGCGTCGTCGGCCGCTCCGGCACCAGCCGGCCCACCGCCTCCGGCACCCCCACCTCGACCGCCGACAGATCCACCACGCACACGTGCAGGTCGGGGACGAGCGACAGCGCCCGTCGCCCCTGGTCGGGCGAGCCGTCGAGGAAGATCGTGCCGGTCTCGGCGCAGCCGACGGCCGACCCGGTGACGACACCGTCCAGCGCATCGAGCCGGGGCGCCGGAATGTCGGCACAGTCCTGCTGGACCTCTCCGTCGTACGCGTCGAGCCACCGCTCGTCGAGCCCGGCGGGCACCCCGATTTTCCGGGCACCACGCTCCCGCAGGACCTGCGCGATCACTTCGGCGGTGCGGTCGCCGGTGCAGGCGTGCACCTGTGCCTTGTAGTCGACGAGCCGGTCGGTGAAGAGCGCGAGACGCTCGTCGTCGGGGAGTGTGCGGCCGGTCCGGTAGTCGCGCGGGACGGTGGTGTCGGGGGTGGGTGCGAGAGCCAGGGCGTCCCGGATCCGGCCGAGCACCGTTTCGCGAGCGGTCGTCACTTCTCCTCCTCCTGCTGCTGGTTCCTGCCGTCCTCGGCGGCGGCCCGCATGGTCGCGGCGCCCTCGTCCGACGCCAGCCACGCGCGGAAGGACTGCTTCGGCGGCGCCGCGGTGTCACGGCTGTCGCTCCACCCGTTGAACGGGGGCGGCAGATGCGAGAACTTCCCGTCCCGCCCGGCGAGGACCCGGCCCAGCCCCGCAACCTTCTGCGCGGCCGTGAACAGTGTCGGTCTCCTCATCACGCCGGCCGCCGCCTTCATGGCCAGCTTCTCCGCCGTCGTACCGGACTGTTCGGTGTGCTGGTGGCGCAGCTCGACCAGCAGCGACGGGATGTCGATCTTGACCGGGCAGGCGTCGAAGCACGCGCCGCAGAGACTGGAGGCGTACGGCAGGGAGCTGTTGGGGTCGTCCTTGGCCGCGTGCATCCCGGCGAGCTGGGGGGTGAGGACCGCCCCGATCGGGCCGGGGTAGGTCGATCCGTACGCATGACCGCCGGCCCGTTCGTACACCGGGCAGACGTTCAGACAGGCCGAGCAGCGGATGCAGTTCAGCGCCTCGCGCCCGATCCGGTCGGCGAGCGCGGCGGTGCGTCCGTTGTCGAGGAGGACCAGATGGAAGTCCTGCGGACCGTCGCCGGGCGTCACCCCCGTCCACATCGAGGTGTACGGGTTCATCCGCTCCCCGGTCGACGAGCGCGGCAGCAACTGCAGGAAGACTTCGAGGTCCTGATAGCGCGGCAGTACCTTCTCGATGCCCATGACGGTGATCAGGGTGTCGGGCAGGGTCAGGCACATCCGGCCGTTGCCCTCGGACTCGACGACGGACAGGGTGCCGGTCTCGGCGATCCCGAAGTTGGCGCCCGAGACCGCCACCTTCGTCGTCATGAACTTCTCGCGCAGATAGGCGCGGGCCGCGGCGGCCAGATGGGCGGGGACGTTGTCGAGGCGCGGGTCCACACCGGGGATCTCCTTGAGGAAGATCTGCCGGATCTCGTCGCGGTTGCGGTGGATCGCGGGCACCAGGATGTGCGACGGCTTGTCGTGGGCGAGCTGCACGATGAGCTCGGCGAGGTCCGTCTCGTACGGGGTGATGCCGATCGATTCGAGGTGCTCGTTGAGGCCGATCTCCTGGGTGGCCATCGACTTGACCTTGATGACCTCCTTCGATCCGGTCGCGCGGACGAGCCGGGCGACGATCTCGTTGGCCTCGACGCCGTCGCGCGCCCAGTGGACGGTGCCGCCGCGCTCGGTGACCTTCCGCTCCAGCTGCTCAAGGAGTTCGGGGAGCCGGTTCATGGTGTCGGTCTTGATGGCCGAGCCGGCGTCGCGCAGCTGCTCCCAATCGGGCAGTTCACCGGTGACGTTGAGGCGTTTGGCGCGGATCGTACGGGTGGCCTTGCCGAGGTTGCGGCGAAGCTGTTCGTTGCGCAGCTCGTCGTGGGCGGCCGCGGGGAACTTCCGGTCGCCGCGCAGATTGCCCGTCCCGTACGGGGAACGGGGCGGGGTGGCGGGCATGCCGAGGAAGGTGCTGCTCATCGGACGGCCTCCGTCAGGACGTACGGCGAGGTGCGGGTGGAGGAGAGGATCTGCGCGAGGTGCAGGGTCCGAGTGCCCGATGCGATGCGGGAGAGTCCGCCGCCGATGTGCATCAGACAGGAGGAGTCGCCCGCGGTGCACACGGCTGCCCCGGTGGTGGTGATGTTGCGCATCTTGTCCTGGAGCATCGCGGTCGACGTCTCGGCGTTCTTCACGGCGAAGGTGCCGCCGAACCCGCAACAGGAGTCGGCTTCGGGAAGCTCGACGAGGTCGATGGAGTCGACGGCCCGCAGCAGCTTCAGGGGCTTCTCGCCCACGCGCACCATGCGCAAGGAGTGACAGGTGGGGTGGTACGTGACGCGGTGCGGGAAGTAGGCGCCGACACCGGTGACGCCCAGGACGTCGACGAGGAACTCCGACAGCTCGTACGTCTTGGACTTGACCGTGGCGACGCCCGCGCGCAGCGCCGCGTCCCCGTACCGCTCGGCGATGATCTCGTGCTGGTGGCGGACCGACCCGGCGCAGGATCCCGAGGGCATGACGACGGCGTCGATCGACGCGTCGCCGAACTGCTCGGCGAAGTTCCGCACGAGCGGGACGGGTTCGCGCTGGTAGCCGGTGTTGACGTGCATCTGGCCGCAGCAGGTCTGCTCCGGCGGGAACACCACCTCATGCCCCAGGCGGGCGAGCAGGACCGCGGTGGATTTCACCGCCTCGGGAAAGAGCGTGTCTCCCAGACAGGTGGCGAAGAGTCCGATACGCATGGGGCCTCTCCGATCGTTTCTCTGGCCTTTGTATGGTCGGACCATACTAGCCTCGGTCCGGAACGTGAAGAGGGTCAGGACATGCCGAGGGGACGGCACGCGTTCGCACCGTCCCCTGGTTGCTGTCGTGTTGCGGCTACGACTTCTCGTCCACCAGCGTGCCGTGCAGGCTGCGGATGTGCCGCTCGACCAGACCGGCCGCCTTCGCTCCCTTGCCCGCGCGCACCAGCCGCAGGAGTTCGGTGTGCTCGGCGTTGAGGCCGGCCGCCGTGGCCGGCCAGTCCTCGGCCTCCTCCAGTGCGCGCAGGATCAGCGGGCGCACGGACTCGCGCACGGCGGAGGTGAGCGTGGAGGTCAGTTCATTGCCGGAGCTGCGGGCGATCTGGACGTGGAACCGGGTGTCCAGGTCGTTGAACTCGGCCACGCCGACGTCCGGTTCCGCCATCCGCACGAGCAGTTGCTCCGTTTCGTCGAGGTCCTCCGCGGAGGCATGTGTGGCCGCCGCCTCAAAACTGGACCGCTCCAGCACTACGCGCGCTTCCAGGACGTCCTCCAGGCTGTAGCTGCCGAGGGCGAAGTGCAGTCGCAGCAGCCGGCCGAGGGCGCCGTCGGGGTTGCGTACGATCCGCGCCCCGGCGTCCGGGCCACGGCCGGGCTGGGCGACGAGGACTCCGATCGTCTCCAGCACCCGCAGCGCCTCACGCAGCGCGGATCTGCTGACCCCGAGGACCGGCGCGAGCTCCCGCTCGGGCGGCAGCCGGTCCCCGGCCTTGAGCTCGCCGGCGAATACCCGCTCCTCGATGCTCTGGAGCACGAGTTCATGCGTACGGGACTGCCGTACGGGTTGCCACTCGACGGGCATCGTTCACCCCCTGCCTCAGCCTCTTCATCTCACTATGTCACACACGACATGTGGTCGGACCAAACACTCGGTACCGAAAGAAGACGCCGCGGCGCCCATACGCGGGAAAGCCGCGCGGCAAGCGAACCGCGACCGCGGTACGAAATGTGATCCAAAAACCACTTTTCCGCCGTCGCCCGCAGACAGGCCCGACTCTTTTGCACTCTTCACTGTTGCCAAGCGCTACTGCATCGGAAGTCGCCGAGACGTCACAGAACCTCACACGCCCGACTCGCGCATCCGTTCGCGCTCGGGCCCGCGACAGCCACCAACTGTCCCGTCCGGTGGCGACGTGAAGGACATCCCCTCCCGGCGAACCGTGCAGCGCGGCGTCCGCCGTGGAGGGGGAGTCGAGTTCGTCCACCGGCGCAGCACACCCTCGCGACCTGCACCGAGGTCGGACCGGAGATCGCCACGCTGGTCAGGGGAGGCCAACAGTTCCGCCTCATCGGTTCCATAGATACGACAGGAAGATGGTGCCTGCGGCACATCACCGCCCTTTGGGTGATCTTCATCCACGACACGGAACCTTCCACACACGTTCAATCACTGAGAGTGAAGGATGCCGATGTCCGTGGCCGCTAGCGACGTGACACGCATGCAAATTAACCGCGCTTATCGAGTGCGCCCGCACGCGGTGTGGTCACTCCAGATTCCGTGAGGAAGGTTCCCTAGGTGAGCCGTAAAACGATCCGAAGCTCCCGCATCAAAACCGCAACGCTGGTTTCTGCGGGCACCCTTGCCGTTGTACTCAATGTCGTCCCGAGCACGGCGGCGATCGCCGACGCGATCCACAGGTCCGGCACCGAGAACAGCATGGGGCTGCCGGGCCCGAACGGCGCCACCAGTGCCGACCGCGACGGCGACCGCGGCCCGGAGGGCCCGCGGGGACAAAGGGGCCCGCAGGGACCGCGGGGCCAAGTAGGCCTGCAGGGACCCCAGGGTGAGTCGGGCGTGGACGGCGTGGACGGCGTCGACGGCGCACAGGGCCCGCAGGGTGTGACGGGCGTGGGCACTCAGGGCCCCCAGGGCCACCAGGGTCACCAGGGTGCCTTCGGTGGCCCCCAGGGCTCTCAGGGCCCCCAGGGTGAGCCGGGCGACGACGGCGACGACGCCGTCGACGGCGTGGACGGCGTGCAGGGTCCCCAGGGCGGCACGGGCACGCAGGGCGCGCAGGGTGCCCTCGGCTCCCAGGGCACTCAGGGCTCCCAGGGTGTCCCGGGCCTGAGCGGCACGCAGGGCCCCCAGGGCGGCACAGGCACGCAGGGCACGCAGGGTCCCCTCGGTTCCCAGGGCACCCAGGGCTCCCAGGGCTTCCAGGGCTTGGACGGTACCGACGGCGTCGACGGCGTCGACGGAGCGCAGGGCCCGCAGGGCACCACGGGCACGCAGGGTCCCCTCGGCCCCCAGGGCAGCACGGGCCTCCAGGGCACCCCGGGCGTAGACGGCACCGACGGAGCGCAGGGCCCGCAGGGCGACCTCGGCCCCCAGGGCAGCACGGGCCTCCAGGGCACCCCGGGCGTGGACGGCACCGACGGCACCGACGGCGTCGACGGCGCACAGGGCCCCCAGGGCGACCTCGGCCCCCAGGGTCCCCTCGGCCCCCAGGGCAGCACGGGCCTCCAGGGCACCCCGGGCGTGGACGGCACCGACGGCACCGACGGCGTCGACGGCGCACAGGGCCCGCAGGGCGACCTCGGCCCCCAGGGTCCCCTCGGCCCCCAGGGCAGCACGGGCCTCCAGGGCACGCCCGGCACCGACGGCGTCGACGGAGCGCAGGGCCCGCAGGGCACCACAGGCGTCCAGGGCACGCCCGGCACCGACGGCGTCGACGGAGAGCAGGGCCCGCAGGGCGACCTCGGCCCCCAGGGTCCCCTCGGCCCCCAGGGCAGCACGGGCCTCCAGGGCACCCCGGGCGTAGACGGCACCGACGGCACCGACGGAGCACAAGGCCCCCAGGGCACCACAGGCGTCCAGGGCACGCCCGGCACCGACGGCGTCGACGGCGCACAGGGCCCCCAGGGCGACCTCGGCCCCCAGGGTCCCCTCGGCCCCCAGGGCAGCACGGGCCTCCAGGGCACCCCGGGCGTGGACGGCACCGACGGCACCGACGGCGTCGACGGCGCACAGGGCCCGCAGGGCGACCTCGGCCCCCAGGGTCCCCTCGGCCCCCAGGGCAGCACGGGCCTCCAGGGCACCCCGGGCGTAGACGGCACCGACGGCACCGACGGAGCACAAGGCCCCCAGGGCACCACAGGCGTCCAGGGCACGCCCGGCACCGACGGCACCGACGGCGCACAGGGCCCGCAGGGCGACCTCGGCCCCCAGGGTCCCCTCGGCCCCCAGGGCAGCACGGGCCTCCAGGGCACCCCGGGCGTAGACGGCACCGACGGCACCGACGGAGCACAAGGCCCCCAGGGCACCACAGGCGTCCAGGGCACGCCCGGCACCGACGGCGTCGACGGCGCACAGGGCCCGCAGGGCGACCTCGGCCCCCAGGGTCCCCTCGGCCCCCAGGGCAGCACGGGCCTCCAGGGCACCCCGGGCGTGGACGGCACCGACGGCACCGACGGCGTCGACGGCGCACAGGGCCCGCAGGGCGACCTCGGCCCCCAGGGTCCCCTCGGCCCCCAGGGCAGCACGGGCCTCCAGGGCACCCCGGGCGTAGACGGCACCGACGGCACCGACGGCACCGACGGAGCACAAGGCCCCCAGGGCACCACAGGCGTCCAGGGCACGCCCGGCACCGACGGCGTCGACGGCGCACAGGGCCCGCAGGGCGACCTCGGCCCCCAGGGTCCCCTCGGCCCCCAGGGCAGCACGGGCCTCCAGGGCACCCCGGGCGTAGACGGCACCGACGGCACCGACGGCACCGACGGAGCACAAGGCCCCCAGGGCACCACAGGCGTCCAGGGCACGCCCGGCACCGACGGCGTCGACGGCGCACAGGGCCCGCAGGGCGACCTCGGCCCCCAGGGTCCCCTCGGCCCCCAGGGCAGCACGGGCCTCCAGGGCACCCCGGGCGTAGACGGCACCGACGGCACCGACGGCGTCGACGGCGCACAGGGCCCGCAGGGCGACCTCGGCCCCCAGGGTCCCCTCGGCCCCCAGGGCAGCACGGGCCTCCAGGGCACGCCCGGCGTCGACGGCGTCGACGGCGCACAGGGCCCGCAGGGCGACCTCGGCCCCCAGGGTCCCCTCGGCCCCCAGGGCAGCACGGGCCTCCAGGGCACCCCGGGCGTAGACGGCACCGACGGAGCGCAGGGCCCCCAGGGCTTCGACGGCACACAGGGCCCGCAGGGTGGCCTCGGCCCCCAGGGGACGCAGGGCGACCTCGGTCCGCAGGG
Source organism: Streptomyces sp. NBC_00154 (assembly GCF_026342835.1). Taxonomy (GTDB): domain Bacteria; phylum Actinomycetota; class Actinomycetes; order Streptomycetales; family Streptomycetaceae; genus Streptomyces. The sequence continues at coordinate 808 of NZ_JAPEMI010000002.1, read as the reverse complement.
CTTCCAGGGTGACGCCGGCCCCCAGGGTGCGCAGGGCGCCCAGGGCGCAGCGACGCTTGACACCTACGTCAGGACCGGCACCCAGGGACCCCAGTCGACTGCCGTGTGCGACGCCGGCGACGTTGCCACCGGCGGCGGGTACCAGTCCGCCCTCGTAAGCGCCAACGGCGTCGAGCAGAGTCAGCCGGTCAACACCGTCGCCGGGCCGCCCGACGGCTGGCAGGCCTCCGACACTCTCGGAGCGCTCACCGCTTACGCGATCTGCCACAACGCGTCGTAACTTCCGTGTGAGCGGTGGTGCCGTACAGGCTCTCCGCTTGACCTGGGAATGAGTGGGCGGTGCCCCGAGGCTTCGGCCTCGGGGCACCGTCCGCGTTTCCGATCAGGGAGCAGCTCGGCCATCGGTACAACTCGCGGTCCGGGCACCTTTGTCATGAACAACGGCTCCGGACGACGGCGCCGAACCTGCCGAGGCGGCAGCCACAATCTTGAGCGGCACCGGCGTCCGGCATCTCGCGCGGACCTGCGGGGGACAGTCGCGCTGCCCTGCTGCACATTTCCACCGATTACGTGTTCCCGGATGACGCAGCCGGACCCCGACCACGCGCCGCCCGGTCGCGTCAACGCGTACGGACGAGACATGCCGGCGAGGGTCGGGCAGTCGTCGATCCACTGCCGCACACCGACCCCCCGTGTCGGCTGCCGAATCTGCCGTGCCCTCGACTCGACCGGAAAGGAGGCGCCCCGCGGAGCTGTCAGCTCCGCGGGGCGCCTCCTTTCGGGACAGGGGTCCTGGACCGCCCTAGAT
>NZ_JAPEMI010000001.1:5922500-8016355 GCF_026342835.1 Streptomyces sp. NBC_00154 | reverse complement strand
ACATCGCTGCGCGATGTGCAAGCGAACCACCGTGCTTCGCACGGTGGTTGCGCACCCCTGCTTCGCAGGGGTGCGGACTCTGGTGCTTCGCACCAGAGTTGACTCCGTTTCACGGAGTCTGGGGTTCGCTTCGCTCACCCCTGCCCGGCTTTGCCGGGCGTGCCCCTTCCGCTGCGCTCCAGGGGGTAGGGGCCGGCCCGTTGCGGGCGGGCGGACGGGTTGCCGGTTAGGCGAGGTGTGAGATCTCACCTGAGGGTGTGTCCGCTGCGCTCCTCCACCCTGAGTCCTTCCGGCTTCGCCTTCAGGACCTGGACCCGCTGCGCGGGCCTGGCTGGCTAGGGGGCCCGGTGGCTTCTGCGGTGGATACGCCAGAACAGCACAGCGCCCGCTGTGCTGAGCAGGATTACGAAGCTGGTCACCACAACCTTGAAGCTGTGGTCGTCCTGTACTGCCCACACGAGTTTCACCAGACTGGCAAGTGTCAGAACGGTCAGGTAGACCGCCACCCGGAACGGGGTGCCAAAGAGCGTGCGCTCTATCCAAGGACGCCGTTGTTCTGTCTGCCTACTCATGCATGCCCCTGTGATGAACCGCCAGGCGTCATGATGAAGCCCTGGTCTGGCAGCACCCTAAGGGGTGACCCACACCAACGGGACCGAGGCCCTCCGCTTCGCCCCAGACCCCCGTGCCCTTTCCGGCCCCCGTCTGCCGGGAAGGGGGCCGGGTGTGCGACTGGCTACGAGGGGTCGCTCGTTCGTGTCCTGGTTTCGGTGCCACGCATCATTGATTTGATGCAGCATGTAGAGTTGGTAGAAACAAGGGATACCCTCTGGGCGCGGACGGGGCTCATGTCATTCTACGAATATCTTCCGGAAGAAATTGCGCGGCTCGGTGTGACGAGAAAGGCCACCGGGCTCGCCCTCGGCCAGGTGCGGACGCATGTGCGGCTCTCCCGGGAACGCGAGGAACGCGCACGCGAAGGACTGGCAGAGCTCCTCAGCCTGAGTGAGCTGGCGATCGCCGTGTGGGAGCACCTTGAATGGAAGCGTGTAGCCCACGTGATGACGGAGCGGCAGATGCCTGTCTATGTACCGGGGCAGGATCCGCGTGTAGGCCGCCGTGAGGAGCAGCGGATGCAGCGTGTGGCCGCTGACATAGCCGCGGCGGAGCAACATGGCGGGGCACCGGCCGAGATGCTGCGCCATCGGGTCTACCGGCTCGTTGCCCAGCGGGCCGGCTGCTTGGGCGAACCGTGCCTCACCGTGCATCTGATGGCCTCCTCCCTCAGCGAAGCCGCCCACCGGCCCTGGACCGTCTACGGACGCCCAGACGGCCCTTACCGGCAGGGCGGATACCGGATCACCTCGGTCGAGCAGGTCCTTCCCGAACCCGGAGAATTGTTTTGATCCAGCTTCGAGAACACCAGGTAGAAGCGAATTCAGGCATCCGTAAATGGGTGGGATTCCCTGCAAGATCATCTGTGCCCGCTGAGGGGCTCCGTGGCACGGTCGTCTCCGCGACCGGCTCCGGGAAGACGATCACGGCCGCCTCGGCCGCGCTGGACAACTTCCCCGGCGGCCGGATCCTCGTCACGGTCCCCACGTTGGACCTCCTCGTGCAGACCGCGCAGGCGTGGCGCCGGGTCGGCCACCGCTCCCCGATGGTTGCCGTGTGCTCGCTGGAGAAGGACGACGTCCTGGAGCAGCTCGGCGTGCGGACGACCACCAACCCGATCCAGCTCGCGCTGTGGGCGGGTTCCGGGCCGGTGATCGTGTTCGCCACCTACGCCTCCCTCGTCGACCGCGAGGACATCGACGCCCCGTTGGGGCAGCGGAAGGTGCGCGGGCCGTTGGAAGCCGCTCTCGCGGGCGGCCAGCGGCTGTACGGGCAGACCATGGAGCCGTTCGACCTCGCGGTCGTGGACGAAGCACACGGAACCGCCGGAGACCTCGGCCGGCCCTGGGCCGCGATCCACGACAACCAGCGAATCCCCGCGGACTTCCGGCTCTACCTGACCGCGACTCCGCGCATCCTCGCCGCACCCCGGCCGCAGAGAGGCCAGGACGGGCAGGAGCTGGACATCGCCTCCATGACGTCCGACCCGGCCGGAACGTACGGCGAATGGATCTACGAACTCGGACTGTCGGAGGCCATCGAGCGGGGGATTTTGGCGGGCTTCGAGATCGATGTGATCGAAATCCGCGACCCCGAGCCGGTGCTGGGGCTGTCGGAAGAAGCGCTGCGGGGCCGGCGCCTCGCGCTGCTGCAGACCGCGTTGCTGGAGCACGCCGCCGCACGCAACCTGCATACGGTCATGACGTTCCACCAGCGAGTGGAAGAGGCAGCCGCCTTCGCAGAGAAGCTCCCCGAAACCGCGGCCGAGCTCTACGCCACCGAAGCATCCGACACATTCCTCGAAGACGCCACAGCACTACCGCCATCCTCAATCCACGCAAAGCTCTACAACCTGGAGCCCTACCGCCACGTCCCCCCAGACCGCGTCTGGGCAAACTGGCTCTGCGGCGACCACCTCGTCAGCGAACGCCGCGAAGTCCTACGACAGTTCGCAGGCGGCATCAACGCCAACAACCGCCGGGTCCACCGGGCATTCCTCGCGTCCGTCCGCGTGCTCGGTGAAGGCGTCGACATCGTCGGCACACGCGGAGTCGAAGCGATCTGCTTCGCCGACACCCGCGGCTCCCAAGTGGAGATCGTCCAGAACATCGGCCGGGCACTGCGGCCCAACCCGGACGGGACCACGAAGGTCGCCCGGATCATCGTGCCGGTGTTCCTGGAACCCGGCGAGGACCCCGACGACATGATCGCCTCCGCCAGCTACCGCCCCCTCGTAACCGTCCTAAACGGACTCCGCTCACACTCGGAACACCTCGTCGAACAACTCGCCTCGCAAGCACTCTCGCGGCAGCCACGGGCCAAACCCCACCACCTCGTACGCGACGCCGACGGGCGCATCATCGGAACCGAGGGCGAAGGCGAGGGTGAGGTCGTCGACCAGGAGAACGGGACGCGGGCCGTGCTCGAGTCCGCGCTGCTCCACTTCTCCACTCCACGAGACCCGGCCACCATCGCCGCGTTCCTGCGTACGCGGGTGTACCGACCCGAAACCCTCGTCTGGCTCGAGGGCTACCAAGCCCTCCGACACTGGCGCACCGAAAACCACATCACCGGGCTCCACGCGGTCCCCTACGACACAGAGACCGAGGTCGGCGTCACGAAAGCGTTCCCGCTCGGCAGGTGGGTCCACCAACAACGCCGCGCATACCGCGCCGGCGAACTCGACGACCACCGCAAAACCCTCCTCGACGCACCGGAGGCCGGGATGGTCTGGGAACCCGGAGACGAAGCATGGGAAACCAAACTCGCGGCGTTGCGCAGTTTTCACCGGGCCCACGGACACCTCGCACCCCGCCAAGACACCCTATGGGGCGAAGGAGGCACCGACAGCCTGATCCCGATCGGACAGTTGATCGCCAACCTCCGCCGCAAGGGCGGCATCGGCAAGGATCCGGAGCGGGCCGAGCACCGCGCGGCGCAACTCGCCGCCATCGATGAAGACTGGAACTGCCCCTGGCCACTCAACTGGCAACGCCACTACCGGGTACTCGCCGACCTCGCCAATACCGAACCCGGCGGCAACCTCCCCGACATCCAACCCGGCGTCACCTACGAAGGCGACGACCTCGGGCGGTGGCTCCAGCGACAGGCCAACTCCTGGGCACAGCTGACCACCGAGCAGCAGGAACGGCTCACCGGGCTGGGCATTCAGCCAGCCCAGCGCCCCGCCCCGACCCCGGCAGCCAAGGGCGGCGGGAAGATGTCCGGGAAGGCGTCAGCAGCCTTCCAGAGGGGCGTACAGGCCCTCGCCCAGTACATCGCCCGCGAACGACACCACCGGGTTCCGCGCGGGCACGCAGAAGAGATCGTCGTGGAAAGCGAGACCGCCCCCGTCATGGTGAAGCTGGGCGTGTGGATCACGAACACCAAGACCCGCCGCGACAAACTCACCGTGGAGCAGCGCGCCACCCTGGCCGAACTAGGCATCGAATGGGCGCAGTGACCCGATCAACGCCACGTCATTGAACCGCCTGACCGGGAGAGGGCGCATACCCCGGGCATCACGCCCCGGGTCCCGGGCTGCCAGCGTGCCAAGAGCCGTCCTGCCTCGGCACGGGGGCAGGACACAGCGTGCGGATGTGAAGGCGCGGGTCCGCCCAAAGAATCTTCCGAACATCGGTAAGGAGCCGTGGCCGCCGCACATAGACAGGGTGGAGGGGAAGTGGAGACTACGAGCGACGAGCAGCGGTTCACCGAGCTCTACAGGCGGCACTATTCGGCCGTCGATGCGTACGTGCGCCGGCGGATCCACGGCGACCACGTGGCGACGTGGTCGCCGAGGTATTCCTGGTCGCCTGGCGCAGGTTCGGTGAGCTGCCCGAAGGCAAGGCGTTGGCCTGGCTGTACGGGGTGGCGCGCCGGACCCTGGCCAATGCCTATCGGTCGGACAAGCACCGATTGCGTGTGTCCGAGTGGTTGAAGGCCCAGCCGCATGACGAGGGTGGGGACCACACCGAGGATGTGGCGCTGCGCATGGAGATGGCCACTGCGTTCGACGCTCTGAGCGAAGCGGACCAGGAGGTGCTTCGGTTGGCGTTGTGGGACGAGGTGGCTTCCTCGCAAGGAGCAAAGATTCTCGGCTGTGGCGTGGGTGCTTATCAGGTTCGTCTCCATCGTGCACGCAAGCGCCTCAAGAACGGGCTTGCCCTCCGGCTTCTTGATGGAACTGCACCGCAATGGGATGCCTTGGTGCAGTCGGCAACGACGAAGCGGGGTGAAGCGGGTGCGTGAGACGGATCGTGTCTTGCGGTCTTTGGACCCGGCTCGAGAGGCAGCCACGCCAGCTGACGAACAGGTGCTCACATCGATTCTTTCCACGCCGGCCGAGGGCGCGCATGTGAGTGTTCGCCGTTCCCATCGGCGTGGCCGGCGTTGGCTGCTGGTCAGTGGCCTGGCCACGGCTGCTGCGGCCTTCGCCCTGGTGGTCACCAACATGTGGGGGACGGCGCCCCAGCCCGCGTACGCCATCACCCCCAAGCCCCTGGCCTACCAGGCCGGTAACCGTCCGGCCGCCAAAGTCCTGGAGGAGATCGCCCAGCGCATCGAGGGGCTTGCCAACGATGCACCCCACGGTGGCACGCAGCGCTTCGTCCAGGAGAGCTGGTCACTGTCCACCCGGATCGACGGCGCGCAGGTGACCTCGGCGATCATTCCGGAGCGGCGCACGACCTGGAAGAAGCCCGACGGGTCGCAGAAGTGGACCGTCCGTACCGTCAAGCCTCAGTTCCAGAACGACGCGCAGCGCGAGAGGTGGGGAGCAGCCGGGTCAGTGGGCGCCGATCCGCAGGAGCACTCGGATTCATCCGGGCCGGCCGACATGTCCGACCCGAGAAACCACGAAGCCCCCACCGGCCCGAGCGCCATGAAGCGCTGGCTCGCCGAGGGCTACGAAACATCCGGCCCCGGCGAGACGTTCGACTCCGTCGCCGAGCGCCTCCTGGACCGGCACTTCTCGCCCGCCCAGAGGGCAGCCCTCCTGCGGGCCCTCAAGGACACGCAGGGCATCAGGTACCGGGGCAACGTCGAGGATCGCGCGGGCCGGGTCGGTGCCGCCTTCACCGTTGCATCGCGATACGGAGGACTCCCCAAAGAACAGACCCTGCTGTTCGACCCGAAAAACGGGAACCTCCTCGCCTATGAGGAAGAACTCACCCACGACGCAGGAAAGTTGAACGTCAAACCGCCCGCTGTCGTCCTCTACATCACCTACCTGTAACCCTCCGGGGTGGGGCTGCAGGGCCCCAGCCCGACACGACCCACAGACAACGGCTCACACAAGGCTGATCCACCTCATGATGTGAACCGGACAGGATCTCGAAGCAAGCCTCCAGCCCGTCTCTGCGTCGGATTCCGGAACGGTACCCGGACCATCTGTGAGCCGACTGGCTGTACGGAGAGCACGAGGCGGACCACCCCGCGGCCAGCCGGATCCACCGATTCAGACCAAGGGCATCTTGATCGCGAGCCGCTCCACCGGACGTCCAGGAGGTCGAAGACTTTGGGAAAGATAGCGGAGGGACTCGAGCGGCTCGTGCGCACGCGGCCCGTCCCCACCAGTACGGCCGACCGCCTCAAGTTCCTCCTCAAGTCGGAGAAAGGGTCCACGAAGCGGTTGGCTGCTCTGCTTGGGGTTTCTCAGCGCACCGTGCAGCGGTGGGTGACTGCGAAGGCAGGTGTTCAGGGACGTCCCAGCCCTGCGCATGTCCGCGTGATCGAGGATGTGGTCCGCGTCTGGTGGCAGCCGCGGGTACGCGCTCGTATCCAAGCGCAGGCCGAAGCCCGCGGCATCGTCCTGCACGCCAGAGCGCGATTCGGGTTCGCTTCCGCCGCGGGGTCTTCCGACGACCCACGACAGCGGCTGATCACCCAGGAGCTTTCCGGAGCGGTCGCACGGGAGTTGTTCGCGGCCCGGGATGCGGGTGCCGGTGAGCGACAGCAGGTGGTGATCCTTGCCCGGGCTCTGGGGCACGCCTACTTCCGGGACTGGGGTCGTCGTGCTCATGGCCTGCAGATCACCTTCAGCGACATCGAGTTCGCAGACTTCATCACCCGCTGAACCCGAGAGCCGCGCAAGCTGGATCCATGTGGTGTGTTCGAGGAGTGCGGCAGACCGGACGGGCTTCAGCTGCGCGAGCTGACGGATCGGCGGAGGCTGGCCCCCGTCAGCAGGCCACTGTGGCGTTCGGCTTCCTCACGCTCGCGCCAGGTCCATTCGACATGGCCGCGTGGACTGGTGCGCCTGCCGGCGGGAGGCTGCGGTGGGCGCAGTTTCGCTGTCTCGGCGGATCGCAGCAGGAGTGCTCGGTCGTCGAGGCTGGCCAGCAGCCGCTGGTCTTCGGTGGGGGCCAACTGGGCGAAGTAGACGGCGGCGCGCAGGAAGACGCGGGCCCACTCGGGTACGGGGTAGGTCGCGCAGCCGTCGGTGTAGCGGGTGGGGTCGTGCAGCGCGAGGACGGCTGCGCCGTCGGAATCTTCGGTGCGGGCGGTGGCTAGTTGCTGGAAGGAAGCGCCTGTGAAAATCGCGCTTGCCAGGGCTGCAGCCAGACGGGGGTGGGCGGTCGCAGCGTGGATCCGGCGGGCGACTTCGGCTGCGGTCGCCGGGGTGATGAGCTTCGGTGGTGGGCGGTGTCTCCAGTCGATCGGCGGTGGTGTGCACGGGCCGTGGCAGGGGCTGGGGCTGTCGTAGGAGACGAGGCGGTCCAGGGCGGGCAGCGTGATCCAGCGCCCGGGGGCTACGCCGCCGACCGGGGATAGCGGAGGGCACCAGGTGGTGGGTGGGCCGTAGTAATGGCCGCGGGCGGATTCAAATGTGCTGGTGCGGGTGTGGGCGACAGGTAGCAGGGCTTGGTGCAGGGCGACGGGGATGCGCGGTCGGTGGCAGACGAGGGTCAGATGGACGCCGGTGTGATCGCGTAGGCGCAGGAGGCGTTGAAGGCGGCGGTCAGTCAGCCGGTGGGCACGCAGGACAGTGAGCCGGGTGACGGGCAGCGCACGGATCCAGGCGGTGGCGGCCTCCCAGACGGGTTGTCTGCCGGAGCGGAACCGGCCGGTCATCTGGGGCGGCTTGCCCAGGGCGGCGAGGAGGTCGTGGGCGAGGGCGGTGTCGCTGGTGGTACCCGGCCCGGGGTGCAGGGTGACCCGGCCGGCAGGCAGGTCGTGGGCGGCCAGCGCGGCGTGTGTGTGCACCGCATCGTCGTACGGGTCCAGGACGAGCACGACCGGCGGCGGCTCCTTGAAGCTGAGGGTGCTCATGCGAGACGGCTGAAGGCCCAGCGCAGCAGCTCCTCGTCGACCTTCGGGCGCCCGGTGCGGGCCAGAGCGGTGCGGATATGGGCCGTGAGCTGGGCCCAGGCACGGAAGTTGCCGTGGGCGGCGTGCTGGTCGGCGAAGGTGATGTCCTTGGGGGCGGCGTCGGCCCAGACCGGGTGGAACAAGGGGATGACGTCCTGGACCTCTTGCGGGGTGAGGCGGGCGAACTGCTGCCAGATGAAAACACGGGAGGAAAGCATCGGCTCGCGGCGCAGCACGGAGTGGCAGCCGGCGCCGCCGACGAAGACGATCGCGAGCTGGGTGGTGGGTTCGTCCCACAGGTAGCGGAAGTACTCGAAGGCCTCCCCGTTCAGCCACTGTGCTTCGTCGACCAGGAAGGTGCGGGGCCGCTCGGCCAGGGCGGTTTTCAGCAGACGGTCGAACTCGCTCGGGTGGCGGGGCGCCTCGCCGGGCAGGCCGAGAGCGGTGAACAGCTCGTAGCGCACCGCGCGGGCGGTGGGGCGGGCGCGGAAGGTGACGCGGCGGACGTCCTCGTGCGGTTCGAGCTCGCGCAGGCAGGTGTTGACGGCGAGGGTCTTACCGAAGCCGGCGCCGCCGTGGATGCACATCATGGCGCGGGCGGCGACGGTGTCGGTGATGTTCTCCCGGGCGGTGAGCAGGGCGCGGGTGGTGACCACGGACGCATCAGGCAGGTCGACGTTGCTGCTGCCGAAAACCTCATCCGCCCAGTTCAGGCGGCATGTTGGTACTCGTGGAGGATGCCGCCGAGTCGTTCGCGTTTTCGTATGTCGAGGCGGGTGATCTGCTCCGGATCGGTGATCGGCACCGGCAGCGGGTGCAGCGGACGGGCGTTGGCGATGCCCTGATGCGGCCGGTGGGAGTTGTAGAACTCTTCGAACTCCCGTAGTGCGTGGAGCAGGTGCCGCTGGTTCCAGATCAAGGTGCGGTCCAGCAGCTCACACCGGCAGGTCTGCACCCACCTTTCCATGATCGAGTTCATGCGCGGCATCCGTACGCCGCTGAGCACGACCTCGATCCCCGCATCCTTGAGGACGGTGTCAAACAGGGCGGGGAACTTCCCGTCGCGGTCACGGATCAGGAACCTTGCCCGACATTCGGCGTCTTCGAGGTCCATGACGAGGTTTTTCGCGGCTTGCGTCACCCACGCGGCGGTCGGGTGCGCAGTGGCGCCCAGGATCCTGATCCGCCGGCTGGCGTGCTCGATCACCGCGAACACATACAGCCGCGCCCCGAACAGCGTGACCGTCTCCAGGAAGTCGCACGCCAACAGGGCGTCGGCCTGCGAGCGCAGGAAGTCCGACCACGTGCTGGAGGCCCGTTCGGGCGCCGGATCAATCCCGGCCTCCTTGAGGATTTCCCAGACGGTGGAGGCGGCCACCTTGATACCGAGAACGAGAAGTTCACCGTGGATGCGGCGATACCCCCAGCTGGGATTCTCTTGGGCGAGCCGCAGGACCAGGGCGCGGATGGAGCGCAGGATCCGCGGCCGTCCCGAGCGCTTCGGCCGGGACCGGGCCGCATGGCGGCGTGCGACCAGATCGCGGTGCCAGCGCAGCACCGTGTCCGGACGCACCAGCAGCCGCACCCTGCGCAGCACCTCGACCGGCATCCGATGCAGCAACGCCGCCAAGAACGCGCGATCGCTCGGGGTGAACCGCACCTTCTCGCCACCGAGTTGGCGCTCCAGCACCGTGACCTGATGGCGCAAGGCGAGGATCTCCGCGTCCTTGTCCCGATCGCTCATCGGCAGCACACGCAGCATCGCGAACGCGTTCGTCACGGTCAGGTAAGCCAATCGCAGCAGCACGATCGGCAATCATGCCGGGGCGGTCACCAGTCGCGCGAGAGGACCAATTCGAGCCCCCGGGCCCGAGACCCCGCACACCCCGCACACCAAGCTCCCACCAGGGCGGATGAGGTTTTCGGCAAGGGCAGCGTCCAGCGAGTCCGGGTCTAGATTTCTCTCGGGTGCCGGCCCGCGATCGGCAGGCTTCAGTAAGAGCGGACCGTGTACAGCAGCCCGTCCGGCGTGAGGGCATAGAACTCATCGTTGTTCCGTATGATCTCCGGCCGGTCAGACGGCGTCTTCTCTGGGGCACTGTCGCTCAGAGGGTAGAGACCCACTAGGGTTCCGCCGTCGGCACTGAAGGCGCTCACGTTCCCCTCGTCCGTCATGACAAGGAACTTCCGGTCGGTGTATACCGGGTCGGCAATCACGGCGCCCTGCACGGAGGCGCTCCAGCGCTCCTTGCCGGTGCGGGTGTTGATTGCCGAGATATGGCCGTTCTCGTAGGCGAGGAGTGCGGTGTCTCGGCTCAGGGTAAGTCGGAATTTTTGGCCCCGGAGGGGGATGCGGGATGCCGTGTTGGTCGCGGTGTCGAGAACGAGAAGGAAGGTGGAATCCGCGTCGCCAGCGCTCCGGTTACCGAGAGCGACGAAGCCGTTCGCCGACGCCAGGAGATGAAGCTTCCCTTCCAGGACAACGGGCGTTTGAACCGAACCCGTCGAGGGATTCAGTGCGGTCACCTCTGTGCGATGCTGCCCGCGCACGATCAGGTAAGTCCTGTCCCCGAGCGTCGCGACGGACGTCTCACCGGTGAGAGGCCGCTGCCAGAACGTCTTTTGGGCCGTTGCGTCGAGTCCTTCGATCCGGTCGCTGGAGATCAGCAGGAAGCTGCCGTGGGACAGAACGATCTGCGAGGGTTGGGCGAACTTCCGTGTACGCAGGATTCTTCCAGTCCTCACGTCCAGGGCCCGGAGCCACTGCTGATCTCCCGTGCTCGTGGTGTAAAAGAGTTCCTTCCCACGGACGCCGACCAGCGTGGCCTGTTTCTCGTCGTCAGCGTCAGGACGGACCTGCTCCCACACGGTCTTGCCGTGATAGATCTCGACGCTGAGGACCCGGCTACCGGCCAGGCAGTAGAGGAATGCCCGGATCTCCGAGGCGGGATCGCCATTAACGCACTGCTCTCCAGGAGCCGCCGGGACGCGCACGTTGGATACCCAGGGCTGTGCGTTCTCCAGCACGATGTGTGGGGGTTCCGGTTTCGGAGAGGAGGGCCGGTGCTCGTTCCCCGTCCCCACTGCGACCAGCGTCAGCGGCACGGCAGCCACCGCAGCTGAGGCGGCGACCCAGGCAGGTACACGCCGGGTCACTGCCTGCTTGAGGACGGCCCACCTACGCCGTGCGGGCATCCCCCGCCGCACTGGCGCCGGCGGCGGGGCCGGCGGAGCGGTGAGCTGTCTGCGTATCGCGGCAGGCGTCGGGCGACTCGCGGGCTGCTTCCTGAGACAGTCGGCCACCAGCTGCCGGAGGCCGTCTGGCACATCGGTGAGGTCTGGCTCCTCATGGACGATTTGGTAGGCGGCACCGAAGGCGCCGTGCGCCTTGAACGGTCCGTACCCGGTCGCCGCGAAGGTCAGGACACAGCCGAGGCCGAAGATGTCCGCCTCCGGCCCGACGGTGCGGGAGGCCTGCAGCTGCTCCGGTGCCATGAAGGCCGGTGTGCCCACGATGTGACTGGTTTCGGTTAGCCCCAGGCCGTCGGTGGCTTGGGCGATGCCGAAGTCGATGACCCGGGGCCCGTCCTCGGTGAGTAAGACGTTGCTGGGCTTGAGGTCGCGGTGGATCACTCCGGCACGGTGGATGTCAGCGAGAGCTTGGGCCAGCGCAGCGGCCAGTTGAGTCAGCTCTGCCTCGCCCAAGGGGCCGTTCTGCGACACCTGCGTGTGAAGGTTTTGGCCTGGCACGTACAGCGTGGCCATCCAGGGCTCCGGTCCCCGGGGGCTGGCATCGACGACGGGTGCGGTGTACCGGCTGTGAACCATCCTTGCTGCAGCGACCTCGAGCTCGAACCTCGCCCGGAACGCCTTGTCTTCGGCCCACTCGGGCCGCACCACCTTCAAAGCCACAGGTGTTCCTCGCGGCGAACGGGCGAGGTACACGACGCCCATGCCGCCCGCACCGAGGCGCCCTTCTAGCTTGTATCCGCCAACCTCGGTCGGATCGTCGTCGCGCAGCGACACCACACGCCTCCTAGAGGATCGATTCCAAGGGATTGCCTGCGCGCATACGAGAAGGGGGGTCAAACGTCAGTGTGTGAAGACAGAGCTGGACTCCCTCGCGACCGCACTCTATGTGAAGACCGACGACCTGCTGAAGGATTCGCAGCAGCTTGCCCCGTGGCGGCCGGCCGTGGCATTGCGCCGCAGCTCAGCAATGCCGAGCATGTCGGCGGTGCTGTCACGGGCCCAGGCCCTCAGCGGCCCCCGGTCGAAAGCCGCTCGGGACCGGGCTCCTGGCGCGGGTCAGGACCTCGACGGAAGTCTTCATTCTCGGTCAAGCAGGCCGTCTGGCGACCCGGGTGAGAGCTCCGGTCTCGTAGGTGGCATCAGAGAGAGATACGCTGTGCTGCGGTCACTTGCACGCGTTGATCTTCGTGTGTCAGGAAGGATCGCTATCAGGCAGCAGCATCCCCTTCAGCAGCTTGCCAAAGACGACTGCCGGGCCAGCCGCGCCTCTCGCCTGGCGCCGCCAGTAGGTGAGGCTGTGCCGCTTTCCCATGGGGTTGGTGGGATCGGAGTCCAGCACGCGCAGTGTGGCGTCCAGGATCTTCTCTAGGGCGACTGATCTGGCCGTTCCCCTCGCCCGGCGCTGCCAGTAGGCGAGCTCGAGCCGCGTTCCCGTGGTGAGGGAGTGGTCAGGGCCAAGCACCCGCAACATGTGGTCCAGCAAGTCCTCTAGGGCGGCTGCTGTGCCAGCTTCGTCTCCCGCCTCCCCCCGGCAGATGGCCAGATTGCGTCTAGTCCTCAGGGCGTTGGGGTGGTCGGGGCCCAGTGTGCGCTCTTGATCGGCGAACAACTCCGACAAAGTCGTACCCGGTCCGGTCGCGTCCCTCGCCTTCCCTTGCCAGTAGGCGAGGTGGTTCCAGGTAGTGAAGGTCTTGGGGTGGTCGGGGCCCAGTGTGCGCTCTTGATCGGCGAACAACTCCTTCAAGGTTGCTGCCGCTCCGGCCGCGTCCCCCGCCATCCCCCGCCAATAGGCGAGATGCGTCCGTGTGGCGAAGATGTCAGGAGGGTCGTCTCCTCGTTTCAGGACGGTGAACAGCTTCTCTGCTGCGTCGGCCACTGTCCCCTGACAGGCGGTGAGAAACGTCCGGGTGGCCCAGGAAACCGGGTGGCCGCGCCCCAGCGCCCGCTCCAGTACTGCGAACAGTTCCTCAGCTGAATCGGCCGTGTCCCTGACCATCCCCCACGAGAAGCCAAGGAGTCCCCAGGTAGCCTGGGTGATCGGGTTGCCGCGCTCCAGCCCCCGTTGCTGGCCGGCGAGCAGGTCGGCGTAGGCGGCGGCTGCCCCCACTGCATCCCCCGCCTCCCCTCGCCAGCGGGCCAGTCTGGCGAGGGTGCTGAGCGTTTCGGGGTGGTCGGGCCCGAGCACGCGTTCCTGGTCGGCGAACAATTCCTCTGCGACGGTTGCTGCTTCCGTAAGGTCCCCCGTCTCACGCTGCAAGTCGGCGAGGGCCTGCCGCGCAGCAAGCGTGTCGGCGTGGTCCGGCCCCAGCATCTGTTCCTTCTCTGCGAGCAGCCGTGTGGCAGCCCCCGTTGCATCCCCCGTCTCCTCCCGCCAGTGGGCAAGGCTATCCCGGGCGGCGCGGGTGGCGGCGTGGTCAGGCCCGGCCACCCTTTCCAAGTCCGCAACCAGTTCCGCGAAAGCGGCTGCCGCTCCCCTCCCATCCCCCGTCTTCCCCCGCAACCAAGCGAGTTCGTGCCGTGTTTCCAGGACCTCAATGTTGTCGTGCCCCATTACGCGTTCCTGGTCGGCGAGTAATTCGGCGAAGGCGGCTGTCGCACCGGCCGTGTCCCCCGCCCGGCCCCGCAACCAGGCTAGGTTGTGCCGGACAGCGAGGGTGCTGCGGTTGCTGCGACCGAGCACGCGTTCGAAATCGGTGAGCAATTCAGTGTAGGCAGCTACTGCTCCAGCCGTGTCTCCCATCTTCTGCCGGAACCACGCGATTCCTTGTCGTGTCTCCAGGACGTCTGGGTGGTCGTGCCCCAGCGCAGGTTCTTGGGTGGTGAACCGCTCCTGGAGAACGGCTGCCGCTGCTGCAACGACGTCCGCCTCCTCTAGCAAGTCGGCAAGGTTTCTCCCCGTGACCGAGATGTCCGGGAGGGTGTCGGGGACCTCCAAGCCCAGGCGGCGCCACGCCTGAGGCATAACGTCGCAGATGAAGTGGAAGCGCCAGTCAAAATGCACTCTTCGGTACGCGACATCCCGCTCAGTCCATAGGAACGACCCAATCTTGGGGGCCATCTGCTCCTGGCGATCCCGCTGAATGTAGACCTGAACATAGGGGGCCCGCATCGCAGTGGCCACCAAGCGGTTTGCCTTCCCGTCGTCGCCGCGGCGCCATGCGATCATCCCGAGAATGGCAACCGTGGTGTAGTACGCCTCACACGCCTCGGTTGCCCGCCGGGCGCTATTCAAGGCCACACGTTGGTACTGCAGCTCGTGCTTGATGCGCCTAGGGGAGAGGCTACTGACACCGGGCTTGTCGGTCTTGAAGAACCAGGTGCCGAGGAAATAGTTGTAGCTTCGGACGAAGGTCGACGCGTCCGCAATTAGTTCTTCGTTC
The DNA here is from genome assembly GCF_026342835.1 of Streptomyces sp. NBC_00154. Lineage (GTDB taxonomy): Bacteria > Actinomycetota > Actinomycetes > Streptomycetales > Streptomycetaceae > Streptomyces. Next base: position 8,001,797 of record NZ_JAPEMI010000001.1, on the reverse strand, counting down.
ACCTCGTCGGAGATCTGAAGAAGCGAGGCCAAGTCCCTCGAGAGTAGCCTCTTTTGTCTTGTCTCCTCTGCAGGAGACAAGTCCCCGTGCTCAATGTGGGCGAGTTCGTGTGCAAGGACGAACGCGATCGCCGCTTCACGGTAGTCCTGCGGGCCCTGCCCGTGTGGCCACTCCTGATCAGAACGATTCTCCAGAGCGTTACTGAGAGCGCTGGTGGGCATGGGTACTTCGCCGATGCCCTCCAGCGCACGCACATACTCGCTGATCTGGAGGTCGAGCGTCTCCCGCCCCTCCGCCGCGTCCCACGTGCGACCGATATTCTCGGCGGCGTAGGGAGAAAGCATGTTCATCCCCCAGGCAATGTCGGCGCTCAACTGGACCACGAGCGGTGAGATACCGATGAGATAGCCGGTGGCCTCGCCGGGGCTTTGGAAGACACGCGACGCCATCTCGTTCGATGGAAGACAGAACGCCTCCACGGAACCAGCCAGCTCATTGGCCCGATCTCGTTCCTCCGGAGGGAATGTTGCGAGCAGCCCGTCAAGGACTTTCCGGACCTGAGGTTGGGTGGCGCCGAAGTACATCTCCCATGCACGTTCCGGATCTTCCTCACCTGTGAGCCACCGCAGATATGAGATGTCGATGCAGCTCATACTCATCTTGCGTGCCTCGGCCGCAAGCAGGGGATTCTGATACCGGGCGAAGAGGGCGCTGCGCCCCTCGTCACGCATTCCCTGGCCCTTCACCCGGGGTGTTGCTGCTGCGCGAAGGTAGCGCGTCCGCGATAATGTCCGCCAGTCCGGCTCCATCGCGAACGGTCACTTCTCCCGATTTGGAGCGCACGACTACCAAGCCACGCGGAAGCGACACGTCGTGACGGATAATCAATTGCTGTCCTATTGCGTCGATCACTACGCCTTTGCTCCACGCTTTGCGCAGCGTGTTGATCAGGTAGGCAAGTCCATGCATCGCCACCGACCCGATCAGCAGCACATCGCCCAGAGGTACGGCCCCGCGGGCATCAACACCCTTCCCGACGCTCTCGGCCGCTGCGAATGCCGCCTGCGCAGTAGCACGCGACTCTGGGTCATCCGGAGCGAACAAACTTACCCGGACTCCATCGGCCCCGACCCCGTCCACACCGAACCCCCTGTCACGCACACGACTACGGCCAAGTCGACTGTAACGCGAGTCACTTCGAGGCGCAGACAGTGCGCAGGCCACAGTGGGCGTGGCTGCGCCTGGTACCCGCACGGAGCTGACGACCGACTACTTCTGTAGGTTGACGCCCTTCTCCGTGTACGCGGCGGCGACGTAGTTCGTGGCTGGGCTTGCTCCAAGGCCGGGTAGTTAACGGATTCGCGCTGGTGGCAAGGGGTTTATGAGGTGCCTTGGCTGGTGTAGGCGGCGGGTCCGGCTTTGTGGATGAGTCCGTTGCTGGCCCATCGGTCGAGTTGTCGGCGCATGGTGCCCAGGGAGACGTCGCCGAGGTGGCGGGCGAGGTCACGCGGGTGCCAGTGGCGGTCGGGGTCGGTGTCGAGGACGTCCAGGACACGCTGTCGGCGGCGGTCGTCCGGCGGGGTGTGACGGTCGTCGTGTGAGGCGGCGGGCAGTTCAGGTTCGGGTTCGAGGATGGAGATGTCGAGGCCGGTGACGGTGCGGCTGGTATCCGGGCGGCCGTCGTCCTGGCGGGCGTGGTAGCGGGAGATGGGCGACTTGACCTTGCGGGTGCTGACGCGGGGCCGCCTCGGCGGAAGGAGCCCGGCCAGGATGCGCTGGCCGATGACACCGGTCGTCCCGTATCCGGTGACGCCGGCGGCCTGGATGACCAGGTCACGGGCGGTGTGCAGGGCAGTGGTGAAACCGCAGCGGTCCGGATCGGTGCCCGGTCGCGACTCGGCGGCCTCCACCATGACCGTCCGCAGGGCCTGGTAGAGCGCGAGTTGAGCCCACACCTCCTGCTCGACACCGGCGGGGTCGGCCGAACGCAGCACCCGGCCCCGCAGGAGGGTGTGCCGCAGCGCGTAGTAGGTCGATTCATGCTGTCGGGTAGGTGCGGCGCATTGCTGCGCCGCACCCCCCTCAGAACCGGACGGGCGGCGTTAACCGCATCCGGCTCAAGCAGGCCCTGAAGGCCCACGGGCAGCCAGAATGGCTGGTCGCCGTGGTTCACTGCCGCCGCGCCAGCGGTGGCAGTGAACATGGGTGAGTCGGAAGGCGGCGGGATCGTCGGACTGGCTTCCGTCCGGGTCGGTGGTGAGCGCGTTTGCGTGTACCGCCGTCCGGATCGCCCGCAGCCACTGCTCCCATTCCTGGGGGCTCTGCGGCTGCTGGTCGGCGTGCAGGAGAAGGGTTCCGCAGAGCGGGCACCTGCCGTGCTGCCCCTGGAGCAGACGTAGCAGGAGCGGGCTGAGCGGGGGCTTGTTCCTGCGTCGCCGTGAGGCCCAGTACTCGGTCAGCGCCGGGTCGTCCACGGACGCCCCTTTGATGACGAGTTGATGTCTGACGATCCTGGTCCAGGCGAACTTGGTGAGATAGCGGCCGCTCTCGCGGTCGCCGAACACCCACCGGTCCTGCCGGGACTCGTTGAACCGGCCGAAGTACCGGGAGGTCACCCAGCCGTTCGGCTTGTTCGGGTGTGTATGCCGGGCCCACTTGTAGACCAGCCTCCACACGTGGTTGTCCAGCGAGGTGAACACCTCGCTGGAGACCACTCCCCGAAAGTAGGCAGCCCAGCCCCGGATGATCGGGTTGAGCTTGGCGATCACCGCCGCCGCATTCTGTCCCCGAAGGGCCAGTATTTCGGCGGTGAGCCGTGCCCGGATCCGTCGCACGGATGCCTTGCTCGGCTTGATCAGCAGCATGCCGTGATAGCGGCGGACGGTGAAGCCCAGGAAGTCGCAGCCCTCATCGAGGTGCGCGATGCGCGTCTTGTCCTCGTTGAAGGCCAGACCTCGGGGCTTGAGCCACCGCGCGAGCCGCTCCTTGACCTGCTGGGCCTCGTCACGGCTGTGACAGAGAACCACCAGGAGAGTCGGCGGCGGGAATCTCACCCGCCGCCGCTCGCAGAACCGTGCGGGAGCCTCTCAGCTCACACGGCTCCCATTGCCCAGCCATCAGGCTTGAGGCCGAACCGCCAGTGGGCGAACATATTGGGATACCGGCGGGCTGCGCCCGCCAATAGTTCTCCCGCGCGTTTCTCCCGGCGGCGCAGTCGTTTGTACTTCTGGCAAGCCCAGCCCACCAACATTCTGTTGATACGCCGGAGGAGGGGATACAACATAGACTTGTAGAATCGCCCGTAATAGTTGATCCACCCCTGCACGATGCTGTTGAACATCCGCGCAAGATCCATCAGCGACTTGTCACTGCGTTGGGCGATGTGCCAGGAACGCATCACCTTGCCCATCGCCTTGATCACCTCCTTACTGACCGCCGGCAGGAAGCTCACAAAGTGCTTCCCATACCGGTTCTTGGCCAGCCTGGGCCGGAACGTGTATCCAAGGAACGTGAACGCCGTGTGCTCATACGAGCCCCGCCGGTCAGCGTCCTTGCAATAGACGATGCGAGTCTTGTCCGGATGCAACTCCAGACCGACCTGCGCCAATCGCTGCTCGAGAGCGTCCCGCACACGGCGGGCCTGCCCCTCGCTGCCGCAGTGAATCACCGCATCATCGCAGTACCGTTCGAAGGTGACTTTCGGGAACTCCCGAGCCAACCACACATCGAACGCGTAGTGGAGATACAGATTCGCCAGTACAGGGGAAACCGCCGATCCCTGGGGAGCAATGCCACTTAGATAAGCGGTCTGGTAATCGGTCGTCCACATATGCACAGGGACACGCCCGGGGTGTTTGTGGATGGTCAACTGATCCGGTTGCCGCACTTCCTTCCTGCCGGTGAACCGGTTATGTTCCTCGCTCATGGGCGGGGTGCGGGATAACGTGGTGCCGGTTTCTGGTGTGCGCTTGACCGACCGGGTGGGTGTCGGGGTTCTGACACGTTTGGTTCATCGGGACCTGGTCGATGAGGTACTCGCGGAGACGGGCCGTACAGAGAAACGGTCACGTTTGCTGCCGGCGCGTGTCGTCGTCTATTACGTGATGGCTCTGTGTCTGTTCTTCGGCGAGTCGTACGAGGAAGTGATGCGTCTTCTCGTCAACGGCCTACGTTTTCTGGGGACATGGCGGAAGGACTGGACGATTCCCACGACGGGTGCGATTTCCCAGGCGCGCCGGCGTCTGGGTTCGGAGCCGCTGCGGGTGCTGTTCGAGCGGGTGGCATTGCCCTGCGCGCAGCGGGGCACGCAGGGAGCGTGGATGGGTCGGTGGCGTCTGATGGCCATTGACGGGTTCGTCCTGGATATTCCTGACACCCCAGCAAATGATGGGGAGTTCGGCCGGTCCGGGGGCACACGAAGTCCCGCACCTTTCCCCCAGGTGAAGATCGTGGGGCTGGGTGAATGCGGGACTCATGCTGTGGTGGCGGCCCGGCTGGGTCCCTGGCGCGTGGACGAAGGCGTTCTCGCCGGGGAACTCGTCGCCGATTTCGAACCAGGCATGCTGGTTACCGCCGACCGGGGATTTTACGCATATCGTCTGTGGGAAGCGGCCGCGGCAACCGGTGCTGATTTGCTGTGGCGCATGCCCGACGGCCCTCATCTGCCGGTAGTCCGGCCGCTGAAGGACGGATCCTATGAGTCGTTCCTGCTTGACCCGAAGGTCCGTCGGCGGCGCGCAGTCCAGCGTCACCGCGGGTCGGACAACATAGAGGAGCCGTCCGGGATTCCGGTCCGTGTCGTCGAATACGAAGTGACGAACCGCGAAGGTAGAGGAGAGATCTTCTGCCTGATCACCACCGTTATGGACCCGGACGAGGCTGGTGCCGCTGAACTCGCCGCTGCCTATGCCGAACGGTGGGAGTTCGAGTCCAGCCTTGACGAGATCAAGACCCACCAACGCGGCCGCGGCGGTGTATTGCGCTCGAAAACACCGGACATGGTCGAGCAGGAGATCTGGGCACTGCTCCTGACCCACTACGCGGTCCGGCACCTGATGTGTGAGGCAGCCGAACAGGCCGACATCGACCCGGACCGCCTATCGTTCATGCGGTCACTTCGTATCATCCGCCGCCAGATCACAGGCCAGGCGGGTTTTCCCCCTGACCGCCTCGCGAAGGCCCTTGAAGTCGCCCGCACGGAAATAATAGAAAGGCCCAACCCCCGTCGGAGACACCGCACCAGCCCACGAGCCGTAAAGCGTGTCCACGTCCACGCCTACAGAAAGAAGCAGCCCACCGAAACCATCATCCACCACCCCGACCCACCCCACATCAAAATCCTCGCCGTTTCCTAACTAAGTGGCATTGCCCTGGGGAGTCCCGCGATCCCGTTGCTGCACCGATCCGTCCGCCTTCGCCAACGGCGCGACCAGCCACCGCTTGACGTAGAGCAGGACCCATTTCCCGTCCTCGTCGATATGCCGCTCGACCGCCCTGAGCATCAGCTCATGGTCCACGCTGTCGAAGAACGCCCGGATGTCGAGATCGACCACCCAGTCACTCCGCCAACAGCGCTTTCGGCACTGCTCCACGGCGTCCAACGCCGACCGCCTGGGCCGGTAGCCATAGGAGTCCGGATGGAACACAGGCTCCACCCGACGCTCCAGGTACATCGCGGCCACCGTCTGGGCAATCCGGTCGTCCACAGTGGGCACCCCGAGCACGCGGATACCTTTCCCACCTGCCTTGGGGATCTCCACGGCCTTCACCGCGGGAGGGAAATACGAACCGGACGACATCCGATTCCACAGCTTGAACAGATTCTTCGAAAGGTTCTGCTCGTACTGCTCGATCGTCACACCGTCCGCTCCGGGCGCACCCTTGTTGGCCTTGACTCGCTGAAATGCCTCCCACACCATCAACTTTGAGATGTAAAACGACTTGACCTCGGCCTGCGGCCTTGATCCGTTCACCTGGCTCCTCCCGGGCACTCCGGTTGACCACCAAACAAGATCTGGACAACTCGCCCCCTTCGCTCCACCTCCATTACAGAGGCTTCATCACTACTACGAGGCGATCCGTCCCCCTGCCACGCATCGGTACTCCGCCCCTCACAGTTTCAGCTGCTTGGGGTTCTCCCTTGTCGCCTACCGGCCTCAACCTGACCGGTGACAGCATCGTGGCGAGGGGTTCCCACGTTCCACACCAGCGCCTGAACCGAGCTCGCGCCACCTTTATGCCGGGCACCACCTGGCCAGGAGTACAGGAACCCGCCAGATTCATCCCGGGGCAACAACTGGACCCCGGTTTCGGTAACCGTTCATACGCTTTCGACACTTCATCAGTGGTTCACTCGCGTTCGCCTTCTCGGCTCACACCTGACGCATCTCGTGCGCCTTTTCCGCAGTGCTCATCACCCCGGCTCATTCACCGGAGCAACCTGCGGCGGTTTGAGACCTCCCCCTGCGTGGGCGGTCTCGGAGGGCCTGCCTCCATCACCAGTGCAGCATCACGTCGGAAGCTTTCGTCTACACCGAAACCTCCCGTTGTGTTCGTGGCGCACGGTCGTCGGCGTACCTGATCAGAGTCGGCGAGCCCACCTCCAGCTCCCCGGCCCGTGGGCCTGTGAGCCGGTAGCGGACTCCGGCAGCCTCTTCCATCCCGTGCAAGGCCACGTTCATCAGCGCCGGGGAGATGATCCCGCCTTGCGGAACCCCCTCTTCGGTCGGGGCGAAGACGCCGCGGTCGATCACTCCTGCCTTGAGCCACTGTTCGATCAGACCCCGTGCGGGGAACTGTCCGATGGAGGCCATGAGGCGGTCATGGTCGATGCGGTCGAACGCCGCTGCCAGGTCCGCGTCAAGGACCCACTGGCGCTTCGGGCTCTTGCCCTTGGCGGCCAGGAAGATCGCTCCGATCGCGTCATGACAGCCACGGCCGGGACGAAATCCATAGGACCGCGGCTCGAACCGTGCCTCCCACTCGGGCTCCAACGCGTTCAGCGTCACGGCTTGAAGACACCGGTCGATGATCACGGGAATCCCGAGGCCGCGCTGACGACCGTTGGCCTTGGGGATATAGACCCGCCTGACGGGCAAGGGCTTCCATGGAGCTGCCCGGTGCTGCATCCAGTCGGCCAGTTCGGCCTTCCCCTGGGGCAGCAGGACGACCCGTCCGTCGATCCCTGCCGTCTTGCGGCCAGCGTTGATCTCCGTCGCCCGCCGCACGCTCACAAGCGTGTTGGAGCGGGAGCGGAGCATCAGCTTCTGGAGATTGCGGACCCTCTTGAGGTCCCCTGCCTGTGACGCCGTGAAGATCCGCTGCCTCAGCCGCCGTACTTCGTCCTCCGCGTTCTGCCAGTCGATCGACTGCCAGTCGGTGGACTCGTCCTCAGGTCCGTTCATCGTGGTGACGCTGTCGTCCCGGACGGTATCCGCCACGGATGATGTTGTTGCCACGGTGTCCAACTTGCCCTTCGGTTCCAGCATTGATGGTCATCGAGTCCTCACAGGCCCACCTGACCCACGTCAGCACCCTTGCAGGTCCGGGCAGTGCCCGTATCCGGCCGGTTATGCGAGGCGACCAGCGGAGGTGCTGGCCATCTGCCCCGGTTTCCCGCTGCCTTTCGGCCACCGGCGTTGGCTTCTTGGGTCATCCTGTGCCCGCTGGGGAGTTGGGCCTTCCTTACGGTCGGCTGACCGGACGCTGTCGCGCCCGGACCCCAGCGGGGTTTCCACGTTCCACACGAGTGAGATACGACCGGGGTGGGTGCCCCCTAAACTCCGGGACGGCGATGCTCTCCCGGCTGACGATGGGGCTTCAGCCGGCGCCTGCCGCTTCTCAGCGGCCAGTCCTGCACCCCGCTGAAGCAATCCATCGGCGGGGCTCACGATCACGAGGCATCATCAGGGGTTCACTTGCGTTCACCCGTCCGGTCTTCCCCTTGCCTGTAACCCCCAGATGGCACAGGGGTCCTTGGGCTTCTCCTTCGAGCTTCACACCCCACCGTTACCAGCGACGCATGTCGAAGTGGGGACAGGCCTTGAGCACTGGCCCGGAACTACGCTGTCGACATCAAGTCGATCCTCCGATCAGGTAATTCACTCAATCTCGTGCGACTTCGTGTCGCACCCCATCTTTCGTGATACAGGACCGCTAACTCCCTTGCTGGGTAGGCGTCGTGGTCGAAGAGATCGGTCAGCAGCCGGATCACTTCGCCCCCGTCGACGCGGTACTCGATCACGCGCACCAGCACACCGCCCGGATGGGCGCCTTTCTGCCCCGCGAGGTTCATGCGTGCCAGGTAGGTGCCGTCGGGCAGGTGTCGTACTGGGCGGCGTGCCACACACGAGCGGGCCCGCAGCAGGAGGTGGGCACCGGCGCCGGTGTACGCCTTCCACAACTCCACCCCGGGGAACCCCCGGTCCATGATCACGAGCATCCCGGAGGCCGAGGCAGCCATTGCCACGGCTGGGTCGCGTTCACCGCTGTTGTAGCCGCCCACCCGGGCGTCGATGGAAGAACGTGTGCCGGTCTCGGTCAGCGTCACGACTCTCACCTGCGGAAACCCGCCCGGTTTCCCGCTGGAGTCCTTCGGGCCGCCGAAGGCGCGTCGGTTTGCCTCATTGTCCGGCACGTCCAGCAGGAACCCGTCGACTGCAGCGAGACGCATCCCCCGGTAGAAGGACCCGGCCAGCCCCACAGGGGCCCGCGGGCCGGCCAGGCGGTGGAATATCCGCTCAACAACCTCCGGTCCCAAGCGCTCCCGAGCCCGGGTGAAAGACGCCTTGTGCGGGATGCACCCGCTCAACTCATGGATGCCACATACCAGTTGTTCTGCCACATCGTCGTAGGAGTCCTGGTGGAAGAGCGCAAGCGCGAGTGTGAAGTAGACCATGAACATCGCCGGCAGCGCTCCCGGCCGACGGTCCCGTTTGCGACACTCCGACAGGACCTCGTCCACCAACTCGGGCGTCACCCACTGCGTGATCAAACCCAGCCGCACTCGCTCAGATACCCCGCTCCACGGATGCACACCCGCATAACGGCGCGACGCTCAGTCCGTCACTACCAACTCAATGAACCTTCAAACAACGGCATTGGGTACGGAGGGGACAGTGTCCCCGGGCCTCACCTATAGCCCCTGGGGAAGATCGTTCGGCTGAAGCCCCATGGAGCCCTCCGCCGAGAGGCGACCCACCCTCCGTACTACGCGCAGACTGCCCCGACTGGCCTCCCCCGGACCAGCCGGGGCAGTCCTGTCCGCAGCCCACGAAGGTGTCCGGGCCGTGAAGCGGTGCACGTATCCGCTCGGGCCAGAGCCCAAGGCTTCGGCGTAGTCAGGGGACATCCGTTTTGTGATCATCCGAGGCCGAGGAGTGTGAGGGGCCGTCGGGGGTCGCGGGCGTTGCGTCGTAGTCCTGCTGCGAGGTTGGTGATGCCGGCTAGCTTCATCGCGCTGACCGCGAGGCCTCGGCGCCGATAGTGGGCGTTGGCACCTGGCGAGTGGGTGAGGGTGGCGAAAGCCCACAGGTATCCGGCGTGATTGAGCCGGTTGTTCTTCACAAACCGGCGCCCGACGTACTTGCGTTTGCCCGAGGCCCGGGTGATCGGGGCAGATCCCGCGTAGGCCCTCAGTCCCCCGGCGGTAGCGAAGCGGTGCGGTCGTCCCCGATCTCCGCCAGGAGGCGGGCGCCGGGGCCGCGGTCCACGCCGGCGGCCGCGACGGTCTCGGCCAGCCACGCGTTGTCCCGCTTCGCTGCGCGCTGCCAGCACGCTCTCCACGGGGCCGTCCTTGGAGGTGAAGTCCAGGTAACGCGTTTCGTGGACACTCCGATGCGGGCGCACAACTCGGCAACACCTCTCCTGCGTGGGAGGAAGCGCTCTGGCCCCACCGCGCCAGACGGTGGGGCCAGGCTCTGCGGATTCAGTGATAGGTGATGTAGCCGTTGCCGTCGCGGTCGTTCTTGCTCTTCGTGTAGGAGTGGACGTCCGCGCGGGCGCCGGAGGGCTTGTAGAGGTAGATCGTGTCCTTGTCGTTGTTCCACATGAAGTTGCAGTTGTCGCGGTAGACGACGTTCTTGGCGTCGGAGTCGGTGCCGTTGCCGCCGCGGAGTTTCACGTAGTCGCCGGGCTGCAGGTAGTGGTTCGCGGGGAACGTGAACCGGTTCCCGGCGGCGTCCTTGACGACGTAGCCCTTGAGGTTGACGGTCGTGGTGGACGAGTAGTTCTTGACGGTCAGGTACTCCTCGCGGGTGTTGCCGGAGGAGCACTTGTTGGAGTCCGGGCCGGGTGCGTCGTACTGGATGCCGCGGACCTTCAGCGCAGAGGAGTATTCGGCGCCCTGGGCCGGGACCGCAGTAAGAGCAGCGAGCGTGCCGGCCGTGAGAACAGCGGCGATGGCGGCATGGGTGCGCAAGGTGAAGTCCCCCTCAAGCGTGGTGATGGGCAGCAGAAGCGCCCAGGGAATGACGAGCCTCTGGTGACCGATTTCAAGCCTCTTGTTCCGGACATTGCCGACACTGGCACGGTGGATGGCCTGGCCTGTCGGACTCCGTGCGCCAGGAGCCGTCCCTCGTGTTGCCTCGCCCCGCCGGTCATGCGGTTCCGGTAGGGGTGTGGAGGCGGGTGCCGGGCAGGTCAGGCTGCCCGGCACCCCTAGGAGAAGGCAGGGGCTGTCATCCGTCGTCAGGCGTTCAGCCTCCCCGTCCCCGGTTCCCGGTCAGCGGCGGTGGTGGCCCCAACCCCGGCCCCAGGTCTCGGTGTCGACGGTGCGGCCGCGGTCGTCGCGCAGGGTCGCGGTGTCGGAACGGTTGTCCCAGACGTAGTTGCGGCGGTCCTGGTAGAGGTCAGTGCGGGTATCGCGGCCGATACCGGTGTGGATCCGGACGGTGGCACGGCCCGCGAGGCGGACGTCGTCGAAGCGGTAACGGTGGCCGTCCTCGTCGCGCAGCGTCCAGCCATCCAGGTTCACCGCCCGACGGGTGTTGTTGGTGAGCTCGACCCACTCGGCGTTCAGCGACCGGTTGGTGCGGTTGTCGCGTCCGGGGCTGTCGGCCTGCACGGCGCTGATCTCGACCCGCGGGTGCCGGTGGCGGTCGTTGTCGTGAGCGGAGGCCGGCAGGGCGACGGCGGAGACGACGGCGCCGGCGGCCAGGACGGTGGCCGCGATACGGCGGGCGGATACAGAAGCAGACATAGGTGATGCCCCCTCAAGAACAGTGCCCCACCAGCCGATACAGGCCGAAGGGCGGTGCGGATACCCCGGCCTCTCGTAGGCCGAGGACCCAAACTGTGACCCGCCGGCGAGGCCAACGGCAGGCCCACCAAAGCCGGTTACCGAATACGGATATTTCCATTACTGTCGCCTGTAGTCGGCACCCATACACGGCGGGCATGGCCGCGGCGTTCACTGACCGCTACACCCACCCCTTGAAAGATCAACAGCAAGCCCTTCCCTGCTCCGGCGCACAACCCACCACACCACCCGGCGCACCACCCCCACAACGGGCACGATCTTGGTAACGGACGCCCTGCGCCTTTCTTCGCACACCCAAGCCCACATCGCACAACAGCACGGGAAACAAGGGCTCCTGTCACGACGGGGGAATACGCGACAGGAGCCCTCACCGGACCGACTGCCCCGAACCCCGCCAGCAACACACAACGTGGCTTTGTCCACGGGCAGTGGTTCGGACTCAACTTCTGTGGTGGCGGCGTTTGAGGTGAGCTGACCTCGGGCAGCATCGACACCCTCGGCGACCTGGTTCCGCGTCTGCGAGAAGCGGCATGGCCGACGGTATTCGGCGCACATGCGGGCCAGCGGGAGTGTCCACAATCAGGGTGAGAGCGGCGGGGTCGTCATCGTCAATGAAGCGCCACAGGGCAGGAGATGCAGTCACAGCGCCCGCCTTTCAGCACCCAAAGCGTCCGGAATTTTCGTGATCCACCGGTCTGGACGGTCACTGGGACAGATGCCTCGCGATGTTCTCGGCGGCATCGCGGGCAGGGCGTCCCACGCCGATGAGGGTGGCGGAGGCCGGCCCCGTCCAGTCGCCGTAGCCGAGCAGGTGCAACCGTGGCTCGCCGACCGCACGGGTGCCGTCGGTGGCGATGTGCCCGCGCACGCCGCGCAGGCCCAGAGGGGCGAGGTAGGACAGCGCGGGGCGGAACCCGGTGCACCAGATCACCGCGTCCGCGCGGGCGGTCGTGCCGTCGCTCCACTGGATGCCGTCGGCAACGAGCCGCTCGAACATTGGCTGGGCCTTCAGAAGCCCTGCGTCCCGCGCTGCGCGGACCGGTGGGACGGCGACGATGTCACCGAGCGAGGCGACGCCGCCGATGTCGGGGCGGCCTTCATCCAGGGCGCGGCGGCGGGCGGTGGCCGCGTCGAACAGGGCGCGGCCGTCGATGTCGTCGGCGAGGAAGCGGGGCGGGCGCTGGGTGACCCAGGTCAGGTCGATGCCGTCGTGGGTGGCGAGGTCGGCGGCGATCTGTGCGCCGGAGTTCCCGCCGCCGACCACGACCACTCGCTGTCCGGCGAAGTCGGACGGCCGCCGGTAGCCGGTGGTGTGGAGCTGGCGGCCGGTGAAAACCTCCTGGCCGGGTATTGCGGGCAGGAAGGGGCGCCACCAGGTGCCGGTCGCTGAGATGACCGCCCGCGCCAGCCAGTCACCGGTGTCCGTCTCCACTCGCAGCCGATCACCGTCCCGGCGCACTGCCCGGACGCGGACCGGGCGGTGGACGGGCAGGTCGTAGCGCTGCTCGTAGTCGGTCAGGTACTCCACCACGTGCCCGGCGTCCGGGTACTCCTGGCCTGGTTGAGCGGGCATGATGCGGCCGGGCAATGAGGAGAACGGGGCCGGGGAGAACAGGTGCAGAGAGTTCCAGGTGTGCTGCCAGGCCCCGCCGGGCGTGCTCTGGGCGTCGAGGATCACGAAGTCCAGCTTCTTGCGGCGCAGGTAGTACCCGGCGGCGAGCCCGGCCTGCCCGCCGCCGATCACCACAACGTCCGCCACCCCGGTCACCGGGTCAGAGCCGCTACGGCCGGTGCCTCGACTGCGGCACACACCGGGCACAGCACCGTCCGCGCTTCGGCCTCGCCGGGGGTTCCGATCAGACTGCCGCGTCGCACGCTCCGGGTCGCGACGCGGGCATGCGCCGCGCAGACCCCGGCGCCACAGCCCTGACAGACCCCGATGGTGGGGCTATTCGTTCCCGGGGTGCGGCAGTCGAGGCAGTGCATCAGCTGTCCCTTCCAAGGGTGGTGAGTGCTGTGGGCGTGAACTTCTTACGCCAGGCCAGCGCGACGTACACGAGTCCGATCAGGACGGGAACCTCGATCAGGGGGCCGACGACGCCGGACAGTGCCTGTCCGGAGGTGACGCCGAAGGTGGCGATGGCGACCGCGATGGCGAGTTCGAAATTGTTGCCCGCCGCGGTGAACGCCAGCGTGGCCGTGCGGTCGTATGCCAGCCCAAGGCCCTTGCCGAGGAGGAAGGTGCCGAAGAACATGATCGCGAAGTAGACGAGCAGCGGCAGCGCGATCCGGACCACGTCCAGCGGCTGCGAGGTGATCGTCTTCCCCTGCAGGGCGAACAGGATGACGATCGTGAAGAGCAGCCCGTACAGCGCCCACGGGCCGATCTTCGGCAGGAACTTCGTCTCGTAGGACTCGCGGCCCATCTTCTGCTCGCCGATGCGGCGGGTGAGGAACCCGGCCAGGAGTGGGATGCCGAGGAACACGATGACGTTGAGGGCGATGTGCCACACGGAGACGTCCAGGCCCTGGCCGTCGCCGAGGTTCAGCCACCGGGGCAGCAGGTCGAGGTAGAACCAGCCCAGCACGCCGAAGGCGATCACCTGGAACACGCTGTTGAGCGCGACGAGTACGGCGGCGGCTTCGCGGTCGCCGCAGGCGAGGTCGTTCCAGATGATGACCATGGCGATGCAGCGCGCGAGGCCGACGATGATCAGGCCGGTGCGGTACTCGGGCAGGTCGGGCAGGAAGATCCACGCCAGGGCGAACATGACCGCGGGGCCGACGATCCAGTTGATGACCAGCGAGGACACCATCAGCTTCTTGTCGCCGGTGACGGTGTCGAGCTTGTCGTAGCGGACCTTGGCCAGCACCGGGTACATCATCACGAGCAGACCGAGCGCGATCGGCAGGGAGATACCGCCGACCTCGATCTTCGCCAGTGCGTCGTTCATCCCGGGGATCAGCCGCCCCAGGCCCAGGCCGACGGCCATGGCGAGCAGGATCCACACCGCGAGATAGCGGTCGAGGGTGGAGAGCTTCTTGACGATTGAGTCGTCCCCGCCCGCGGCCTGGTCGGCAGCGGGGGTCGTCGTGGTGCGCTCGGTCGTCACGGGCAGGCCCTCTTGTTCTGTGCAGTGGCGTGCGGGGACTTGGTGAGTTGCTGCGACAGGGACACCAGGGGTTCGGTTCGTCGGTAGTTGGTGAAGTGGCTGCAGGTCTCGGTGCCCACCAGTCCGGCCCGCTGGTGCACCTGCATGTGGTTGGGCAGGTGGGTCTGTTTCGTGCCCGTCTCCTGCCTCAGGTAAGTGGGGTCGTCCAGCACCCAAATTGCATCAGCATCGACTGAAGTCAGCATGCACTGATAGTCTCACATCATTGGCAGCTGACACCAACTGACAGTGATGTCATGGGTGGATGATGCCGCCGTGAGCGAAAGAGACGATCACCATGACCAAACCCTCCGGCAAGCCGTCCGTCCTGTTCGTGTGCGTCCACAACGCCGGACGATCCCAGATGGCCGCCGCCTGGCTCACCCACCTGGCAGGAGACCGCGTCGAGGTCCGTTCCGCGGGCACCGACCCCGGCGCCGAAGTGGAACCCGCCGCGGTCGCCGCGATGGCCGAGGTCGGCATCGACATCTCCGCCGAAGCCCCCAAGGCCCTCACGGTGGACGCGGTCAAGGAGTCCGACGTCTGCATCACGATGGGCTGTGGCGACACCTGTCCCGTCTTCCCCGGCAAGCGCTACCTCGACTGGAAGCTCGACGACCCCGCCGGGCGGGACGTGGGCGGGGTCCGCCCCATCCGTGACGAGATCAAGGCGCTGGTCGAGGGCCTCCTCGCCGAGATCGCCCTCGAAGAGCAGCCGTGAGCGAGATACGCAATGCGGCCACTCCCTGAAACTCGGTGCCGGGGCCGCCTGGCGGGGCGCCCCGGCATCGACCCTCATCCAACCCGGTACCGGCTGCTCCCATCGCCGAGGCGACACACGTTCAGCAGGAACGTTTGCGTCCCGACTCGGCCGTCTCCTGGGCGTCGGCGGCCAGTTGGGCGAACTGCGCAGACAGCGCAGACATGACCTCGGGCTTCAGCCGGTAGTACGTCCAGCGCCCGCACGGCTCGGTCTCGACGACTCCGGCCTCGCGCAGCACCTTCATATGGTTGGACAGATTGGTCTGCCGCGCGCCGGTCTCCTCGACCAGGTGGGTCGTGCACAGCGCCTCGCGTGCCAGCAGCGTCACGATCTGCAGACGCAGAGGGTCGGCGAGCACACGCAAAATGTCAGTGTCGACTGATGTCAGCATGTACTGATAATCTCACACTCCGGGGCACTGCAGCTACTTATCGGCCGCCCCACACCTGTCTTCGGCAGTCAATGCCCGAGAGACCGCCGTACCCATCTTCTCCCGCCGAACCACCAGCACCGCTTGCACCACAAAGGAACAGCCATGGCCGACTCCCCCCGCACCTCCGTCCTGTTCGTGTGCGTCCACAACGCCGGCCGATCCCAGATGGCCGCCGCCTGGCTCA
Source organism: Streptomyces sp. NBC_00154 (assembly GCF_026342835.1). Classification (GTDB taxonomy): domain Bacteria; phylum Actinomycetota; class Actinomycetes; order Streptomycetales; family Streptomycetaceae; genus Streptomyces. The sequence goes on along the minus strand of NZ_JAPEMI010000001.1, from coordinate 7,986,008 downwards.
CCCACATTTCCCAGGGACGCATCGATGTCCGCTCCGCCGGCACCCTGCCGGCCGACCAGATCAACCCCCGTGCCGTGGAAGCGATGCGCGAAGTCGGCATCGACCTGGCCAGCCGCACACCCCAGGTCCTGACGCGGGACGCGGTCCAGGCCTCCGACTACGTCATCACCATGGGCTGCGGTGACACCTGCCCGGTCTTCCCCGGCAAGACCTACCTCGACTGGCAGCTGGACGACCCGGCGGGCCAGGACCTGAGCTTCGTGCGCCGCGTCCGCGACGACATCAAGGAACGTGTGGAAGGCCTGATCGCCGAGATCGACCTGCGCCACGTCAGCCCCGGCCTCAGCCGATGCTGACCTGTCTGCGCACCGTGACCTGATCGACCTCGGACGTCCGTACGGTCACCGCCAGCTCCCATACGCCAGCCACCGGCACCTGGAAACCCGACATCGTCCAGTGGCCCGCGGAGGCCCGCCGCACAGGCACGCGCAGCGGACCGATCCCCTGCGCTTTCGAGGTCAGCGAGACCTGCACTTCGGGAACGTCGAGCATGGCGCCGCCGGGCTCCGTGATCGACACATGCACGGCGTTCGTGCCGCTGCGGCCGGGATCCACCACGACGGTCGCCGTGCCGCGCCCGCGCGCGCCGTGCGTGTCGAACTCCATCTGGACGGCCGGAGCAGTGGCTGCGCCGGAACGGGAAGACGCCAAGGATTCCTGGGTGCGGGCCGGTTCGGTGGAGGTGAGGGCCGTAGTGATGGCAAGCACGCATACGCCGACCAGGGCTTCCGCGGCCACCCACCGGCGCAGTACGGGCCGGCCGCCTCCTTCCTGCCGGGAGGGCGCAGGGGGCTTTTCCCGGCCCGCTGTCTCGGCGGCTCGGGTGGGCGGGCCGTGCCGGGCGGGGACGGCCTGCGCCACCCGCGGCGGTGCCGCAACCGTGTCGGGTACTGCTTCCGACACAGCGAGGCGGCTTGTGAAACGCCGCGAGAAGTAGGCAAGACACAGCAGCAGACCCACGGCAGCCACCTTCGCCGTCAGCAGCTGCCCGTAGCGGGTGCCAGTAAGGGCGGAGAAGGAGCCCACCTGCCGCCAGGACTGGTAGAGGCCGGTTCCCGCGAGGACCACGACGCTGGTGAACGCCAGCCGTGAGAACCGGGTCACCGCCGACACGGGAAGCTTGGGGGTCCGCCACAGAGCCAGCGTCAGCACGCACAGTCCGCCCAACCAGACTGCTGCGGCCAGCAGATGCAGCACGTCCACCGGCACCGCCACCGTTGACTGCAGTCCTGTCGAAGCGTGCTCCGCCCCGGCCCAGGTCGCGGCCAGTGCCACGGCCACCACGGCCGCGCCCGTCTTCAGCAACGCGTCCTTACGTCCAGCCATCAGCGCCACCGGCCGGGTGCGGCGTTGCCGGGGCGACAGCCACAGGAACCAGACCAACGCGCAAGCTGCCAGCAGGATCAAACGCACCCCCAGCATCACGCCGGCCTTCGTCTGCGCGGCCTGCACCAGTCGTGACCAGTCGGCGATCTCACCGAAGCGGCCAGAGCCGGTGTAGGCGCCTCGCATCAACAGCAGCGCCGCGCTGCAGCCGCTCACCACACCCCACCCGGCCACGACGGCGCGGCGCAGCAGGCGCTGGCGCTGCCCCTGCGGCCAGCACGCCAGCAGGAACGAGACGCCCCCGACGAGCAGGAGGAGTCCGGCGTAGGCGCCGAACCTGCCTGCTGTATAGGCCCGTCCGACCGGCGTGGAGTCCGCGCTCGCAACAGCACTCGAAGCGGACACGGACGTCTTCGAGGGAGCGCCCACGGAGAAGGTGAACGCACCGGCAACGGGATGGCTGTCGGCGGAGACCACGTGGTAGACCACCGTGTAGGTGCCGCGGTCCAGCTTGCCGCGCAGCCCCACCGCATAGGTGGTGCCGTGCTGCGCGCGGGGCTTGGCGTCGTCCACCCGCCGGCCGGCGGGATCAAGGACGCGGACGGCGCTGCTGGAGAGGGCGACCTTCTCGGAGAAGACCAGGACGACCCGGGCGGGGGCCTGGGTGGTCACCGCTCCCTGCTCGGGCGTGCTGTTCGTCAGCGCCGCGTGGGCGTCGGCCGGAGCGGTGCTGCCCAGCAGCAGGCCCACGACAGCCAGGACCACAAAGGCCCAGCTGCGCAGGCGGGGAGCGGTGACCGTCATCGAGACTCCCTAGGCCTGATCAGGCGCGGCTGCGGCGACGGCCCGACAGGACACCGAACAGGACACCGGCGGCGCCCACGACGATGCCCGCGATGCCCAGGCCGCGTGCCGTGCCGTCACTGCTGTCGTCTGCCGCGGCAGCCGTCTTCGTGCCGGCCTTGGACGCTGACGCCTGGTCGGCGGCCGCCTCATCGTGGTGGTCGTCGGAGGCGGCGGACAGCTGCAGGGCCGGCGCGGGATGTTCTGGTTCCTCCTGGCCCTCGGCCTGCGGCTCGATCCACCGCACGACTTCCTTGTTGCTGTAGGTCTGCAGCGCCTTGAACACGAGCTGGTCGGTGTCCTCAGGCAGCTGCCCCAGCGAGAGGGGGAACTTCTGGAAGTAGCCCGGCTCAATGCCCTTGTCGGTGGCCGTCCAGGTGACCTTGCTGACCGCGACGTCGATGCTCTCGCCGTGCATCTTCAGCGGCTTGTCCAGCTTCGACTTGGTGACCTTGATGTCCCAGCCCGCGACCGCCTGCGGCATGACCGACGCCAGGGGGTGCTCCGTGGGGAAGGTGACCTCGACCTTGGTGGTGGAGGCGTCGTCCCGTTCGTTGGGGACCTTGAAGTTCACTGTGGCGTAGCCGCCCTTGGCGGCCACGCCTTCCGGCTGCACGGATACGTGAGCGAAGGCAGGCGCCGACAGCAGCACGACACCCGTGGCCGCGGCAGCGGCGACGACGCCGATACGGGAAGAAGAACGCATGGCAAGACACTCCGGTGTGACCGGCCCCGCGCGCACAGCCGTCACCGGCTGCGCCTGAGGGGCAAAAGGACAAGGGGTGGTTTCCGCGCAGCACACGGCGGCGCGGTCATCGACGCGTGACCCGGCTCAGCGCACGGGGCAGATGTCGCGTCAGACGGTGACGGCCACCCCGGCCGGAGGTCCGCGCCGCGTCACCGCATGCGCCAGCGCCACCGATGTCCAACCCGTGGGGTCCGGGTCCCGCCAGCACGGCGCGCAGCACAGCAGCCGTGCCACCGCTCCCAGACAGCAGGGCCGCGGCCGGACCCGGCACGAGAGCGTCCGGATCAGCGCCAGTGCGGCACTGCTCAGGCAGGGGCCGGCCAGAGCGCAGATCCTCCCCACCGCGGCGTCCCCGCTGCGCAGCACCCAGGCAGCGCAGGCTGCGGCCACGATGTGCCCGCACAGCATGGGAAGCGTCGGGATCAGGGCCGCCAGGCCCGCCGACGGCATCGGCATCGCCGCATGCGCGGCGGCGTCCATGGGCATGTGCGCGGCCGCGGCGGACGGCATAGTGACGGTAAAGAATGTATGCAGGCCGATCTGCAGGAGGGACAGCAGAGCGGCGCTGAACGCGACGGACTTGCGTCGTCCGGCGACTGGCGCGATGAGACCCGAGGCCGCCACAGCGCCGAGCGCGACGACGCCGGCGGGCGGCGTCATCCCTGTGGCCACCGTGTGACCGCAGGCTGACAGCAGCACGCACACCGTGGTGAACGCGACGGTACGCAGCAGCCGGTCGCCGCAGGCCCGGCGCGCGAAGGGCCGGAACAACGCCCGGCCGGCTTGCCGTTCACGGCGCCGTGAACGTATACCAGGCTGCATTCCACCCCCCTCTTTCGTTGCTGCAGACCTGATCCCGCGTGTGCCGCAGTTGTGACTGATGCAGCGTCAAAGTGCATGAGAAGCAGCCCTCGTGGCGCATCGAGGGTGACGGCATCCACCCTAGCCTGCTGATTAGATATGTCTCTAGACAGAAGGTCGCGGTCACTTCTACGCTCAGCCCGCCTGATCAACCACAGGGGGAGCCGGACGTGCCCAAGAGCAACAATTTTTCCAGACGTCATCTGATCCAAGGTGCCGCGTTGACGAGCGCCACCCTGCTCGTCAAGGCGCCGCCCGCGGCCGCCGAAGAGGGCACCGGCACGGCAGCCGCGCACAGCGATCTGGCTTCAGGCGAACGCCAGTTGAACTTCACTGAGGGTTCGGCGGCCATGCAGCCCGACCGGACCGTCACCAGTGCCTGCCAGTTCTGTAACTCCAACTGCGCGATCTCCGTCGGGATGCGCGCCGACCGCATCATCAGCATCCAGGGCGGTCCCGGCGACCCGGTCCAGCAGGGCAACCTATGCGTCAAGGCGCCCATGATGGCCGAACTCGTCTACAGCCCCCTGCGGTTGACCAAGCCCCTCATCCGCACAGGCGGCCGCAAGGGATCGACCGACTCCACCTTCCGGGAAGCCACCTGGGACGAAGCCCTCGACGTCATCGCCCAGCGCCTACTCAAACTCCGCGACACCGGCCAGGCCGCATCCATCGCCAACCGCACCACCGGACGCCTGCCCCGCGGCACCGGCTCCCTGGTCGCCCGTCTCTTCGCGCTGCTCGGCAGTCCCAACAACACCGACGTCGGACCGGTCTGCAACGACGCCGGCGGCAACGCACTCAAGACCACCTTCGGGCTCGGCAACTTCACCAACGGCTACGGAACAGACGGCGCCACCGGCAAGGACGACCTCGGCTCGGCAGACTATTTCCTCTTCCTCGGAACCAACCAGGCCGAGACCCACCCCGTCACCTTCGACTACCTCCTGCGCGGCCGCGCCCGGACCAAGGCCAAGCTCGTGGTCGTCGACCCACGCCGCACCCCCACCGGCGCCCAGGCCGACGAATGGATCTCCCCCAAACCCCACACCGATCTCGCCCTCGCCCTGGGCATGCTCCACCACATCCTCGACGAAAAGCTGTACGACAAGGCCTTCATCGACCGCTGGGTGCTCGGCTTCGCCGAACTCAAAACCCACATGGCAGCGTCCGGCTACACCCCCCAGTGGGCCGCCTCCGTCACTGGAGTTCCCGCCGCCACCATCCGCCGCCTGGCACGCGACTACGCCGGCGCCAAGTCGGCCGCCATCTTCTGCAACGCCGGAATCTCCCATCAGCTCGGCGCCTTCGACACCTACCGGGTCCTTACGTTCCTTGCCGCCGTCACCGGCAACATCGGCAAGCTCGGCTCCGGCTGCAACTTCATGCACAACACCTGGCCGGGCGACCTGCACCTGCCCGAACTGGCGGTCAAGACACCAGACCTGACCCAGGCGCTGCCCGTAGGCCCCGACTACTTCGCCGAATCGATCCTCACCGGCAAGCCCTACCAGCTCAAGGCCGTCATCACCCAGGGCAACCCGCTCATCTCCTCAGCCAACACCGAGAAGGTCAAAGAGGCCTTCCGCAACCTCGACTTCTACGTCTACACAGGCCTGTTCATGGAGGAGGCCGCCTACTACGCCGACGTCGTCCTCCCCGTCAGCGCCGCTCTGGAGTTCGAAGGCGTCTACATGCGCCGCGACGACCGTGCCATCCGCTGGCAGGAAGCCGCAGTCGCCCGCACCGGCCACTCCAAGCCGGACTGGGAGATCTGGATCGACCTGGCCCACGCCTTCGCACGCAACGACCGCCGCAAGCCCGCCTCGTACTGGGCCGACGCCTTCCCACCGGCCTGGAAGGACTACCCCACACTGTGGGCCGAGTTCGTCAAGCACACCCCGGGCATGGGCGGCATGACCCAAAAGCGCATGCAGGAGCGCACCGAACCCCTGCGCTGGCCCTGCCCCACCCCCGAACATCCCGGCGTCAGCGCCCTGTACCAAGACCACCCCTCCTGGTACGAGGCCGCCGAGTCCCTCGGCGGGAAGAAGGGGCAGCGCTTCCTCACTCCGAGCGGCAAGATCGAAATCTTCACCGACGCGCTCGACAAGCAGCTCGCGACCGCCGGACACGCCGCGCTGCCCAGCTTCTACACCCACCCCGAAGTCACCGGCTCCCACCCCACGCTCGCCTACGAGAAGGGCTTCATCGCCAGCCCCATCAACCCGCAGGCACTGACGCACCCGGTACAGCTCGGCGTGAAGGGTGACGGAAGGGTGCACCGCGACTATCCGCTCATGGGCATGACTGGCCGTCCCAGCGTCGTCCACTTCGCGTCCGTCACCCACTGGACCCCCACCGGCGAACAGCTCAACGGCATCCGCCTCCTGCAGATCCACCCCGACACCGCCCGCCGCCTTGGCATCGGCGACCGCGACGAGGTCCTCGTCGAAAGCCCCCGCGGCAAGGTCACCGCCACCGCCTTGTATTGGCCGGGCATTCGCGAGGACACGGTCTTCCTCCCCAACACCTTCGGCCCGGCCCAGAAGGTCGCTGACCAGTTCGACGACCCGCGCTACGAAGCGGCCAACACCCTGGTCGACGACCGCTACTACGACAACCTCTCCGGGCAGCAGGCCTACAAATGCTTCGCCTGCCGCGTCAGCAAGGCACCCGCCTGAGCCAGCCTGGCGGCGCTTTCCCGCAAGAAGCCCCGCCAGGCGACTGCCCTGCCTCCGCCAGAAACACCCCAACTGCGCGGAGGCAGGGCCACCAACCAAAAGAAGGGGATAAATTCGGCCAAGACGGAGTTCTTCAGGCCAGTTGCATAAAGATTCGACAACTGTAAAACTAGAAGAATGTCAAAGGTCGAAGCCTCAGAGGCCCCGGCCGTGTCCTGCTGCATACCCGTGGCGGCCGCACCGCTCGAAGCCGAGCGCGCAGCGGACATGGCCAAGATGTTCAAAGCGCTCGGTGACTCTGTCCGGTTGCGCCTACTGTCGATGATCGCGTCCGCAACCGACGACGGCGAAGTCTGTGTCTGTGACCTCACAGACCCCTTCGATCTGTCGGCGCCGACAATCTCCTACCACCTCAAGATCCTTCGGGAAGCAGGCCTGGTCACCTCCGACCGCCGCGGCACCTGGGTCTACTACAGCCTGCAACGCAACAACTTGAGCATGCTCTCCGACGTGCTCGCCGTACCCGGCGTGCTGACGACCACCCCCTGCAGCTGATCCACGCCAACGCACCGCTCCTGGCTCTTCGCTGCACTACTGAGTGCGGAAGAAGGCCCCAATGGCTGGGCGCTTCACCGACTGTCGCAGCGCCTGCCTCGGGTCCTCCTCACCCTCAGCCGCCGCAACCGCCACCACGACGCCCCGGCTGGCCGACGCGGGCCCGCGCCCCCGTGATCGCCGCCCTCGCATGCCCTGGCCTCAACAGCGACAAAACCCCGGGCGTTCTCCCCTAATACTCAGCTGCAGATCCAGATCGTCTAGATTTGTCTCGTCGCCGTATGCCCGAACTGATCGCGCCCGCCGCCCGCCTGCACTCCGCCTGGTTCGAGGCACGTGACGAGTGGGGTCCCGGCGTCCACGAGGACGGTTTCGGGCTGCTGCCGTCCGACGAGGTCGACTCGCCGGCCGGGTTCGCGGCTGGTCGACGAGTCGGATTCGCCGGAGCAAGCGGAGGCCGGCCGGGTGAGTTGCATGTATCGATGGATCGTCGAGGGCGACCGGGTGCTCGGTGGGATCGCGCTGCAGCACGGGCTCAACGACTTTGTGCTGCAGTTTGGCCACATCGGCTACGGCATCCGGCCATCCTCGCGCCGACGCGGCCTGGCCACCTGGGTGCTGGGCCGGATGCTCGACGAGGCGCGGGCACTCGGTCTGGACCGGGTGCTGATCATCTGCGAGGTCGACAACATTGCCTCAGTGAAGACGATCACGAACCACGGCGGCGTCCTCGAAGACGTCCGAGACACCGAACTCGGCGCCGTGCGACGTTACTGGATCAAGGTCTAGTTTTGCGATCTTGCAAGTGGGGCCGGTGACTCCTCTCGGACCTGCCACGCAAGTACTGCTGGACCATCGCCGAGTGGGTAAGAGAGTCCACTCCGGACGGCATGCAGCACCCGCTGGGGCGGGCCAAGTGGGACGCCGACGACGTGCGCGGCTACGTGATGGAGCGTCACCGCCAGGCCTTCTGGACGCCACCGTCTCGTGGCGACGGAAGCGATGGCATACAAGACGGCATCGCCCTCGGGCCGTAAACGACCAGGGCTGGAACGACGTGACCTACACCAGTACACCGTCCAGAGCGGTCGTTCTGGCCGACCCCACCGGCGGGGCCTTCTCGTCCTTTTCGCGCAGAGGGCGGTCGCCGCTGCACGGGCAGGGGCGCAGCCAGCCGCGGTCGACCGCGTTGGCTCCGGCTTCGAAGCGACTGCGGGCGCCCAGACGGTCCATCAGTTCGGCGATCATGCGGCGTACGGTGCGCAGGCCGACGCCGAGCTTCTTGCAGACGGCTTCGTCGGTCAGGCCCTGACCCATGAGGCGCAGTAGTTCTCGTTCGATGGGGGTCGGCTCGTCGGTGTCGGGGCATTCACCCGCGTCCAAGGGTGTTGTGACCGCCCATAGACGTTCGAACAGTGCGACAAGACCGGTGAGGAAGCCTGCTCCAGTGACCTCGACCGCGCCGGCGGCGGGGTCCTCGGGGTCGATGGAAAGTAGCGCGGTGGTGCGGTCGTAGATGCGCAGCCAGAGCGGAAGGGTTGGAACGGTTCCCACGCCTCCACCGATCTGGGCCAGCCATCGGGCATAGGCGAGGGTGGTGCGGTCGTTGTAGACGCTCTCGAGGTGGACGCTCCACACGGATACGCCGCGTTCGATCATGTGCTGGTCCAGCGGGCGTCGGGCGTGCAGGGCTTCGGCCGTGTTGGTGTCGGCGGGCAGCAGCGACAGGCACTCGATACGGGTCTTGCCGGCCAAACGCTCCATGCGGGCGTGGATCGCTGCGGGAGTCTCGAGGCGCTCCCAGCCGGCGCGTGCGCCAGGGGCCTGCGCGTACTCGTACTCCTCGGCAAGCCGGTCCACGGCGTCCTTGATCTGAGAGAACTCCTGCTGCTGTCGCAGCAGCTCCGACTGCTGGCGCTGCAGCAGGGTGCGCAGGGCCAGCGGTGGGCGAGTGGGAACCAGGGTGCCTGAGACCGGGCGGAGCAAAGCGAGCTCCAGGAGCCGGTCCACGCTCTTGCGGACTGACTCGTCCGGGGCGTCGTAGTGGCGCAGGAGGTCCTCGAGACGGCAGCCCGGCTGGTTGAGCGCGAACCGGTAGATCGCGTGGGCCACTTCGTCCAATCCCAGCGGCTGCGACATCTGCCCCCCAGTGTGCTGCTGAATTGAATTTCTTGAAGATAGCACGGTAGTTGGACATTTGACGTCCCATCCGATGCCCTCAAGTGACCGATTCTGGCAGCAAGTTGCCATGCAACTTGCTGCCTCATGAAGGACTTTCCTCAACCCTTGATCGCCTCGCAGTCTCTTCCCGGTCACTACCGGCGCCGCCACGCCACGATGATGGGGAGACGACATTGAGCTCGCTTGAAACTGATCCGCGTATGAAGGCCGAAAATGTCACCATCCGGCTGCTGGACACCTTCAGCAAGCAGGTGAAGGTCCTCGGTTCCAAGAGCTACTCCAACCGCTACCTGGCGATCGCTGCCCTCTCGGGGCAGGCGACAACGATCGAAGGCGCACTGGTCTGCGACGACACGCAGTACCTCGCCAACGCCCTGCGGCAGTTCGGTCACGTCAGCGTGGATGTCGATGCCGCTGCCGAGCGGATCACCGTCACCCCGACCGGCGAACCGATGCGCGGCCCCGCAGAGGAGGTCTATGTCGGCGCCGCGGGCACCCCGATCCGCTTCCTGATCGCCATGGCCGGCCACGCCGACGGCACGACCGTGCTGACCGGCACCAAGCGCATGCAGGAGCGGCCCATGGGCTCACTGCTCGACGCCCTGCCCGGGCTGGGGGTCACTGCCGAGGCGGTGCGCGGCAACGGCAGCCCGCCCATCAAGGTCACCGGTCCCAGTTTCCGCGGCGGGTCTACGCGCATCAGCGGCGCGGTCAGCTCCCAGTTCACCTCCAGCCTCCTGATCAACGCCACTCGCGCCGAACAGGACACCGAGGTCGTGATCACCGACGATCTGGTCTCCAAGCCTTACGTCGAGATGACCATCGCGGCGCTGGCCGAGATGGGCGTCACCGTCAAGCGGGAGGGCTACACCCGCTTCACCGTGGCCGCCGGCCAGAAGCTGCGCGGGGGCACCGTCACCGTGGAGCCCGACGCCTCCGGCATGTCCTACTTCCTCGCTGCAGCCGCCGTTCTGGGCGGCACGGTCACCATCCCGGGCATCGGCAAGGACTCCAAGCAGGGCGACGTCGGCCTCGTGGAAGCCCTGGTCCGCATGGGATGTACCGCCGAGGTCACCGACACCTCCATCACCCTGTCCGGCGGAGACCTGCACGGCATCGACATCGACATGGAGGCGATGCCGGACGTCGTCCCCACCCTTGCTGTTGTCGCCGCGTTCGCCCAGGGCACCACGCACATCAGCAACATCGCCAGCCTGCGCATCAAGGAGTGCGACCGCATCGCGGCCGTCACCACCGAACTGCGCAAGATGGGCATCACCGTCGAAGAGCACCCTGACGCGATGACGATCACCGGCGGCACCCCGAAGGGCGCCGTGATCGACACCTATGACGACCACCGCATCGCCATGTGCTTCGCCATCGCCGGGCTGCGCACCGAGGGTGTCGTCATCAAGGACCCGGGCTGTGTCGCCAAGTCCTTCCCGACCTTCTGGAAGACCCTCGACTCCCTCCACAACGGCACCACCAGCACCATATGACCGCCCCAATGCCAGGCATTCTCCTGGTACTTGACGGCTGGGGCCACGCAGAGCCCAGCAATGCCAACGCCCTGACCGCTGCCGCGACTCCCTACCTCGACCGGCTACGCGCCACTTGCCCGGCCACCCTCGCCGACGCCTCCGGTGCGGCCGTTGGCCTGCTGCCGGAAACGGTCGGCAACTCCGAGATCGGGCACATGGTGATCGGCGCCGGACGGCCCGTGCCGTACGACAGCGTCCTGGTCCAGGAGCAGATCGACAGCGGGCAGTTGCGCTCGCACGCGGCCCTGAGCGAGGTGTGCTCCCGCCTCGCCGACACCGGCAAGGCGTTGCACCTGGTGGGGCTGTGCTCGGACGGTATGATCCACGCCAACGTGCACCATCTGCAGGAACTGCTGCGCGTCGCGGCACTGTTCTCGGTTCCTCAGGTCCGCATCCACGCCATCACCGACGGCCGCGATGTCTCCGACCACACTGCAGCCGCCTACCTCGGCATTGTCGCCAAGTACGCGGCCGAAGTCGGCGTCGGCGACATCGTGACCGTCACCGGCCGCGGCTACGCGCTGGACAAGAGCGGGGACCTGAAACTGACCGAACAGGCTGCCCGCGCAGTCATGGACGGTGTGGGAGAGCCGATCGACGAGCCGCAGGACGCACTGGAACTCACGCAGCGGGGCGACGAGTGGGTACCGGCGTGTGTGGTCACGGACGAGAACGGCCGGCCCAGTGGACCGGTTCAAGACGGTGACGCCATCCTGTTCACCAACTTCCGCAGTGACCGTATCCAGCAGCTCGCCGACTTCCTGCACACCCACCTCGCCGAGCGGCAGGTCACCCTGCTGAGCCTGGCCCAGTACGACACACAGGCCGACATCCCGGCGCTGGTCCACCGGGCCGACGCCGGCGGGGGGCTCGCCGCGCAGCTCGCCGCCCACGGCGTGCGGTCGGTGCGCATAGCCGAGGCCGAAAAGTTCGAGCACGTCACCTACTACCTCAACGGGCGCGATTCGACGCCCCTGCCCGTCGAGGAACACATCAAGATCACGGGCGAGGTGCCGACGGACTACCGGTCCCGGCCCGCGATGAACCTGAACCTGGTCACTGAGGCGGTCTGCGCCGCGGCCCGCCGCGACGACGTCCCCCTGGTGGTCGCCAACCTCGCCAACATCGATGTCGTGGGCCACACCGGCCACTTCGACGCCACCCGCCAGGCAGCGGAGCACACTGATCGCGCCGTCGAAACCATCTGCGACACCGCCCGCGCCACCGGGCGGTGGGTCCTGCTGGTCGGTGACCACGGCAACGCCGAGAAAATGCTCACCGACTCCGACGGCATCACCCGGCCGAGTCCGTACGGCGGCCACACCACCAACCCCGTGCCCGCGGTGCTCGTGCCCGCCGAGGACCAGGACGTGGGCCGGCCTTCCGGACCGGCCACGCTCGCCGACATCGCGCCCAGCGTGCTGGCTCTTCTCGGGCTCGCATCCGCCCCGGCCATGACCGGCCGGCCACTGTGGTGACGTGTCCGAGCGCCCCGCGCACCCCGTAGTACTCCCAACTCTCTTCGGAAGGAGGTCCACCCGTGACCGCTCGCCCCCGGCTCGCCCTCGTTGGCGACCGAAGCGACCGAGTACCGGCCCACGGCAAGCTCCACGAGCTCATCCCGCACTTCGGCGTCGAGGTCGACTGGCTGCCCAGCGCCACTGTCACCGAGGTGATCGCTGACTACGACGGTATCTGGGTCGTGCCCGGATCACCGTACGCGGACCAGTCAAACGTCCTGCACGCCATCCGCACCGCCCGCACCCGCGACATTCCTTACCTGGGCACCTGCGGCGGATTCCAGCACGCTCTGATCGAGTACACCCGCAACGTGCTGGGGATCCATGACGCGGAGGACGTCCAGTACGACGCCGACGCCGGGACTCCGCTGATCGTGCCGCTGTCCTGCTCCCTGGTCGGGGAGACCGCGCCGCTGCACTTCAGTCCCGGCAGCCGCCTGGCCTCCGTCTACCCGGGCTGCGAGTCCACGGTGGAGACCTATCACTGCAAGTACGGCCTCAACCCGGCCTACGTGGACGCGATCCTCGCCAGCTCCCTGCACATCAGCGGCTGGGACTCGGAGAAGGCTCCGCGGGCCATCGAACTGCCCGACCACCCGTTCTTCATCGGCACGCTGTTCCAGCCCGAGCTGTCCTCCAGCCCTGCCGATGTGCACCCCCTCATAGAGGCGTTCCTGGCCGCGGTCACCAGACGCAGCCAGCAGTCCCTCTGACGAGCTGAACCACCCGAACTGTCCGCCAGCAGCTCACTTCAGCCCATCGGAGTCCCTTCCATGGAAGTACTCGTATTCATCCTCGTTCTCGCCCTGGCCGCGGCCAACGGCGCAAACGACGTCCCCAAGGGCGTAGCCACCCTCGCCGGTGCAGGTGTTGCCAACATCCGCACCGCCGTGTGGTGGGGCACCCTGACCACGGCCATCGGCTGTCTGGTCTCCTTGAGCTTCGCCGCGAAGCTCACCTCGCTGTTCTCCAAGGAGATCGTCTCCGCGGCCCCTACCGCAGAGTTCGCCGTGGCCGTCCTGATCGGCACCTGCGCCTGGGTGGCCCTGGCCACCGTGCTCAAGCTGCCGGTGTCCACCACCCATGCCCTCGTCGGATCGCTGCTTGGGGCGGGCGTCATCTTCGCCCGCAGTCAGGTCCACTGGGACGTCCTGGTCAACAAGGTAGTGCTGCCGCTTCTGCTGAGCGTGTTCGTGGCCTACCTGGTCTCCGCTGTCCTGACCTGGATCGGCAAGGGCATCGCCGCAAGCGCGGAGCGGCGCCGCCAGGAGAAACTTCGGGCCACCGCCGGTGTCGGCCCGGGCACGGCAGCCGTGGCCGAGATGCAGGCCTCCGAACGTAACGTGAAGACGGTCAGTGCCCTGCACTGGGCGACCAGCGGTTTCACCAGCTTCGCCCGCGGCCTCAATGACGCCCCGAAGATTGTCGCGATCGGTTCCTTCGCCCTGTTGGGCGGCTGGACCCCGCAGCGGCTGCTGTTCGCTGTCACGGCGGTCATGGCCATCGGCGGGCTCCTCGCCGGCGCCAGGGTCGCCAAGTCGCTCACCAGCTGCGTGGATGAGCTGACCCACGTGGACGGCTTCACCGCCAATCTCACCACCGCCCTGCTGGTAGGTCTCGGGGCCTTCCGCGGCATGCCGATGTCGACCACCCACGTCTCGGTCGGCGCCATCTCCGGCACGGTCGGCAAGGACTTGGGCCGCATCAAGCGCAAGACGCTGCGCGACTTCGCCATCGCGTGGCTGGCCACCCCGCCGTTCGGGTTCGCCGTCGCCGCCCTGTCGTACTGGCTTCTCGCCTGAGCATTGACACGACGATCTCTCTGATTCGATACTCGTATAAGTAAAGAGATTTCGAATCAGAGAGATCCTCGGGAGGACGTCAGCCATGACCACGGAATCCAGCGAGACCGCAGAAGAGACCGTCGGTGGCTTCATCACCGACCCGACCGCCACCGCAGGAACGCTGCAGAGCGGCTGCTGCGGCGAACCCGCCGACGCCGCCGGATCCGTGCCCGGCGGCCAGAACGGCGGCTGCTGCGGCGAACCCGCCAACGAGAGCTGAGAACACCCCAGATGACCGACACCGCCCAGAGCCCGGCGCACGCCGCCGCGCAGGCCTTGGCCGACGTCTTCGACGAGGCGCGCGCCCTGGCCACGGTCACCGCCCTGTGCACGCCGGTCATGTCCGGCCGCTCCCTGGGCAGCGCCGGACATGACCGGGCCACCCGTCTCCTCGAGGACGTCCTGGCCTCCTACGGCCTGACGCCCCGTCTGGACGCTTTCCCCATCCGCGAGGTAATGCGTCTGGCCGAACAGCCGACCTGCCACGCCGACGGCCCCATGCTCAGCCGCAGCCTGGTGCACCGCGCCGAATACGCCGAGCATCCCCGCTCCGGGCCCATGCCCGCGCCCGTCACCGGAACCGTGGCCGCAGCCGAGGACGCCACCGCGGGTCAGTGGGCGGCACTGCTGGAGGTGCCGCAAGGTGACGCATTCGCCGACCTCGCCGCCCAGCTCACCAACCGGGGCGCAGTCGGCATCCTCACCCCGCAGAACGCCGACGGCTCAGGGTTCCTGACCAAACGCGTCCAAGGCGCTGCGCCCGTGGAGCTGCCCGTCGTCGCCGTCCGGCCCGATCTGCTGTCTGCCGCCGTCGGCGGCGAACTGACCGCGCACGTGCAACTGCTGCGCGAGCCCGCCACGGGAACGAACATCATCGCTACCCTGCCTGGCAGCAACCCGGATGCACGGCCTGTCCTGCTCACCGCGCACTACGACGGCGTCGGGTCCGACCCCGAACTCCACTTCCCCTGCGCCGGCGACAACGCCAGCGGCACCGCCGTCCTGTGCGAAGCTGCCCGCGTGCTCAGCCAGGCAGCACCCCTGCCCCGGCCCGTCATCTTCGCCCTGGTCGACGCGGAAGAACTGGGCACCCTCGGCTCCCGCCACCACGCCAAGCAGCTCACCGGCCAAAGCCTCACCCCTGACGTCCTCAACGTCGATATGGCCGGCAAGTTCAACGGCAAGGTTGCCATCGAACTCGGCCCCGCCGACCCGCAGCCGAAGTCCCTCATCGCCGCCCTCGACGCCTCCGGGCGCCAACTGCGCATCCCCCTGTACGCGGCACCGGTCTCCTCCGACAACCGCCGCTACGCCCAAGCCGGGTTCGCTGCTGCCGGCATCGGTCTCGGCGCCGCGCACTACCACTCCCCCCTCGACGCCGTCGAGCGGATCGATCCCGACGCGCTGCGCAAGGCCGGCCAACTGGTCCTGGCCACGATCTACCGGCTCACCCAGCCCTGAACCTCTCTTACCGCCACCTCGTATTCAAGGAGTCCCGCAATGGCCGCCCAGCAGTCCGTCTCCACCCAGCTCATACAGCTCGCCCCCGCCATCGGCGAGAACCACGCTGCCTTCTCCAAGAGCTACCAGGAGTTCTTCGGAGCCGTCTTCGACCACGATGCCCTCGATGCCAAGACCCGCGCCGCTGTCGCCCTGACCGCCGCTCTCATGCAGGACCGCGAGGAGACCGTCCGCGCCTTCCTGGCCACCGCCAAGCAGCTCGGCCTGAAGAACGAGGAAATAGGCCAGGTCGCCGGGATCGTCGAGGCGATGAAACTCGACGCCCTGCAGCGCCCCGCGGTCCAGGCCGTTGCGGCAGCCGCCAAGAAGGCCAACACGTGCTGCTGACCACCTCCCTCCTCACACTCAACCCCCCGGAGGACCGTGGCAGTGACTGACACCACCAGCGCGGGTACGGTCGTCGTCCTCGGCGGCCGCAGCGAACGCGAATTCACCGTCCTGCGCGACCTGGGCTACCGCGTCGTCCTGCTGGACGAGCAGGTGCCCTGGCACTGCATGCCGTGGGTCGACGTCCCCATCGACGTCGACGTCAACGACTGGGCAGCGGTGGCCGAGGCGATCCGCAACGACCTCGGCGACACGCCTCCCGCGGCAGTGCTCACGCACACCGAGCCCCGCCTGCCGCTGATGGCCCATCTCACCCAGAGCCTGTGCAGCACGCCGAAGGGGCTGAGCGAGGAGGCCGCGCTCAATTGCCGCGACAAGTGGCGCACCCGCACCGCTCTGACCCAAGCAGGCCTGCCCGTACCCCAGTTCGCTCTCGTCGCGGATGCGGACGAGGCGGTGGCGGCTGCCCATGGCATCGGTTTCCCGGTCATCGTGAAGCCGCGTGACGGCGCCGGGGCCTTCGGCGTGCGCCGCTGCACCAGCGACGCGGAGGTCATCGGCGCTGTGAATGCGTTGCTCGAGGCGCCGCCCGGCACGATGTCCGGCGCCTTGGTCGAGGAGTACATCGACGGTCCGGAATTCGCTGTCCAGACCATCACGCATGACGCTGACACCCGTGTCCTGAGTGTCTTTCGGCAGCGGATGACCGAGCCGCCCGTCTTCGTGGAACTCGGTTACGACCACCCCAGCGGCCTGAGTGAGAGCGACCTGGGCGAGCTCGAGCAGCTCATGCAGCGCGCGCTGCCGGCGCTGGGCGTGCGGGACTGGGTCAGTCACACCCAGATCCGTCGCGATGCCCGTGGGTTCCGCATCATTGAGGTAAACGCCCGTCGGCCAGGGGGCCGGCTGGTGGAGATGACCACGGCCATCAGCGGTGTCGATATGACCGAGGCCGTCACCCGGCTCGCGCTGGGTCTGCCTCCCGCAGAGCCTGGCACAGCGCTTCCTTTCGCCCGCTACAGCAGCATCACCTTCGACACCGCCGGCACTGTCCTCTACAACGAGTGGGCACCGGTGCCGGGCCCGAAGGCCCCGATCGTCGAGATCGAAGTCGCCCCGGGTGAACCTGTCTTGCCCAAGGACCATCCGGAGGGCGGCGTCTACGGACGCATCGTGGTCTTCGGCGACTCGCCGGAAGAACTGGACCGCGCCGAGCGGAGTATCCGCGAGACTCTCAGCCTGCAGGTCGTCGGCAATCACGGCCTGGACTGGGTGGGCGTGGACAGCCGCGAATACAAATCGTGCTGCTGAGGTGCCCTAGATGACTATCACCGACCCTGCTGTCAAAGTGTCAGGCGATCACCGGATCGATGTCGTGTCGACGATTCACGCTGTCGACCCCGAAGCCTGGAATCGTGTCGTCGCCGGCGCCGGCGGCAGTATCTTCCACACGTGGCACTGGCTGGCGGCCTTTGAGGACTTCCCGCCCGGCGACTTCGAAGCCCATCACCTGCTGGCCTACGACGGAGACGACCTCGTCGCCATCTGCCCCGCCTATCTTGTCAACGACTGTCCTCGCCTGGCTTACCTTGCCGACCTTGCCGAGCTCCGTCTGCCCGGCCCCGTCCTGATGGCCCACAGTCTCGCGGCCCTTGAAGGGGGTCCCCTGGCAGTGGCGGGCCACGAAAGTGCCCGCATCTCTTTGCTGGCCGGGTTGGAAGCCAGCGCGCATGACAGCGGTGCCTGGGCCTGGGCCGTCGCCAATGCCCCGGCAGGCCCGCTGACCGGACAGCTGATGCGCGACGGTTACGCCACCGCTCACATCACCACCTCGTACCAGTGCGCAACCGATGTGCCGAGCGTGGAGGACTACTGGGCTTTCAGCACCAGCCGGTACCGCCGCAAGCTCGGGCAGGAACGCCGTGGCACCGAGCGCGAGTTCACTCTCTTCGAGCAGAGCCCCGACACCGACACCCTCGTGCGTCTGGTGCACTCGCTCCTGCAGGACCGCAATACGCCCACCGATGTGCTGCCCGACGGCTTTTTGCAGGCCCTGCACGCGCGCTTGGCGCCCTTCGAGCGCACCATCACAGCCGTGGACGCACACCAGCAGACCGTTGCCGTCTTCGTGGGATGGCAGTTCGAAGCGACGTGGTCGGCGTGGCTGGCAGGCCTGGACACGGCGCGGCTCAGCAGATTCACCCCCTACCGCACCATGGCGGTCCGCCTCATTGAGAGCGCCGTGAACTCGCCCGTGACCACCGTGGACCTGGGGCGCGCCAACGCTGGGCAGAAGCGACGTCTGGGAGCCAGACCCGTCCCGTTGTACCTGGCGCTGAAGGCGGCGGACCGGCGCGATGCCGCAGTTCTTCACGCAGCCTGCCGACGGCTGGAGGAGCGCTGCCAGGGATCGGACGAGCAGCTCGACATGGCCCGGCGGTGCTGCTGATGACAACCACCGACACCCGCCAGAGCGTGGCCTGCATCTCCGGACGCCGCGTGGTCGATGTCCTGGGCCGTCTACAGGTCCGTTCCGTCTTCCTCGCCGACCCCGCTCCCCTGGACCTGGCCTGCCTGGTCGATGTGCCTCTCGACGTGGACCTGGACGACTGGGCCGGCACGGAAGCGGCCCTGCGCTGGTTGCACGACAGTCGTCCCCTCGACGGTGTCTTCAGCGTCTACGACGCCCACCTGCCACTGGCCAGTTACCTCGCCGCCCGTCTGGACACGCGCGGTCTTGCGCTGAGCGCCGCGATGAACTGCCACGACAAGAGCCGCATGCGCATGGTCCTGGCCAGCGCAGGAATCCGTGTCCCCGACCACCTTCCGGCCACCGACCCCGAAGATGCGCTGCCCGCCGCACAGCGGCTGGGGCTGCCGGTGGTCGTCAAGAAGCTCACCGGCTCCGGCGGCCGCGGAAGCCTGCTGTGCCACACCGCCGGCGACGTCGCCCGCGCGGTCGCCGCCCTCGGCCCCGTGCCGCTCATCGTGGAGCGCTACGTGCTGGGGGCCGAGTACGCGATCCAGACCCTCACCTCGCACGGGACCACCGAGGTCGTCAGCATCCTCGCCCAGCACGTCGGCCCTGGCCCGCGCCAGGCCGAGACCGGCTACGACTTTCCCAGCGGCCTGTCCGCCGCCCGGGAAAGCGAGTTGGCCGACTTCGTCACCCGTGCCCTGGCCGTCCTCGGCTTCGACCACAGCGTCGCGCACACCCAGGTACGCATCGATGACGAAGGACCGGTCCTCATCAACGTCGCAGCCCGGCCGCCCGGCGGGCAGCTGTGTGCGGCTACCGAGCGCGTCTCCGGGATCGATCTCACCCGCGCCGCTGCCGAGATCGCCCTCGGCAGGAACGTCACCCGCGGCCCGGCAAGCGCCACACGCGTGCTCTACCGCTGCGTGACCTTCGACAGCCCGGGCCTGGCACGCTTCGACGCCGACAGCCTCGCCACGCCCGATCTGACGCTGGATGTCGAAAGCGGCGACAGCGTCCTGGGGATCACTGACCCCCAAGGCGGCAGCTACGGCCGCATCGTCGTCTACGGCGACGACCCCGCGGTGCTGGAGAACAGATACCGCTCCATCCTCGAATCGCTCCGACCCCGTGTCGAGCCAGACATCCTGTAGGTGATGGTCCCGTGCCCAAGCGAGTGCTCGTCCTGAGCGGTCAGCGCACCGTGCAGCAGTTGAAGGAACAGACCGACTACGACGTCGTCTTCGCCGAAGAAGACATGACCTTCGAGCAGGTCATGCTGGCCGACTACCCGCTCGAAGTCGACTTCGACGACTGGGCCAAGGTCGCCGACCAGGTCGCCCAGGCCCATGCCGCCCAGCCCATCGACGCCGTCGTCACCGGTGTCGAGCGGCTGGTGCCCCTTGCGGGCATCCTGCGTGAGCGCCTTCAACTGCCCCATGGCATCACCGAGCAGGCCGCCCGCAACTGCATCGACAAGGCAGCCACGCACGGCCTGCTCACCGAGGCTGGTGTCCCGGTCGCCAGCCATCGCGTCGTCGCCACCGCCGACGAAGGCGCCGCAGCCGCGGCGGACCTGGCACTGCCGGTCGTCGTCAAGCCCCGGGACGCCTCCAGTGCCGCGGGCCTGAAGTACTGCGACAACGAGCAGGACGTCCGCCAGGCCGTCGCTGACATCCTGGCCACCGGCCGGGACAGCGCCCTCATCGAGGAGTTCCTGACCGGGCCTGAGATCGGCGTGTTCGCAGCACGCGTCGGCGGCCGCACCCATGTGGTGTGGGTCGTTGAAGGAGAGGTCGGTCCGCCGCCGACGTTCGTCAAGGTCGGTGGGCACTTCCCCAGCCGCCTGCCGGCCGAGCAGCTGGCCGAGCTCGAAGAGCTCACCGACAGGGCCCTGGCCGCCGTCGGACTCGACGACTGGGTTGCTGCCTTGCAGTTCATGCTCACCGCCGACGGATGGCGCGCCGGCGAGATCAATCCGCGTGTGCCCGGCGGACAGGCGGTGGAAATGATTCTGTCCACCACCGGCTACGAGCCCAGCCTGATCGCCACCGAAGCCGCTCTGGGACGCGAGAGCACCCCCCAGACCCCCCAGGCCGCCTACGGGCTGTATCGCAGCGTCGTCTTCGACGCGGCAGGGCGCATCGACTACAACCCGAAGGCCGCCGCCTCCCTGACGGGCCTGGAATCGGCCGTTGCGCCGTTCATCGAGTTCGACGTCAAGCCGGGCGACGCGGTCCTGGAGATCGGGCACCCGCGCGGCGGGGCCTTCGGCCGCATCGTCCTGGCCGGCGACAGCCCTGAGCAGCTCGAACGCGACTACGCCACGGTCATGGACCAGCTCGCGATCCGCTTGGTCGACGAGCCGGTCAGCGACGCATCCGTGGACCGGGCGCACACCTCCTGCTGCTAGCAACTGGCGCTTGTGGCCAACTTCTTGACGACCACCAGACAACGTGATTCGATAATTTTGAAATCATCGAATCAAGCCTTGAGAGGAGGAACCATGGCTGACGACATGATCGGTTCCGGCTGCTGCGAGACCAGCGGAAACGAGGACGTCGCGGAGGACGGCACCGAGTGCGGGTGCGCCTGCGCCTGTTGCGAGTAGCCCTCGCGGACCAAGCACGAGGCGGGCCGCACCCCGATGGGCGCGGCCCGCTGAAACGCCACCACACACCACACAAGAGGGAGGCTCAACGTTGAAGGACTCGCTGCACGCGCTGCGCTTCATCTACAGCTACCCGCTGCGCTACCGCCGCGAGATGACCGTCGCCACTGCGGTCATGTTCCTCGGCCTCCTGGGCAACATCGCTGTGCCGCTGCTGATGCGCTCGGCCATCGACATCGGCGTCCTCGGCGGAGCTTCCGGCACCCTGCTGCTGACAGCGCTCGGCGTCCTTGCCGCCGGCGCCGCCACCACAGCCCTGCTGCACATCGGCAAGCGCATGCGGTTCTCCGTAGCCAGCAAAGCAGTCAACGACCTGCGTGAAGACCTCGTGCGCCAGCTCATGCGCATGGGGCCCGCCGACGTCGCCGAAGCATCCGGCGGCCGCGCCCTGACCCGCCTGGTCTCCGATGCCGTCGCCGTGCGCGGCCTGACCAACGGCGGCTTGCTCGAGCTGCTCAACCAGATCCTGGTCACGCTCGCGATGCTCGTCACCGCGCTCATCATCGATGTGCGCACCACCGTGCTCGCCATCATCCCGATGGCGTTCGTCGTCATCGGAAACCTCACCGTGCAGCTGCGGTTGCAGCGCGCCTTCGTCGAGCTCAAGGGCCAGTTCACCAAGCTCTTGGCGGGTGTCGGTGAATCCCTGGCCAACATCAACGTGGTCAAGTCCTACGGCCGCGAGTCCGACGCCTCCGGCCGCCTGAACAAGGTCAACGAGGAGCACTCCGCCCGCGACGGCCAGATGAAGCGCACCTACAGCCGCTGGGAAGCGATCCTCAACATCGTCGGCGGTCTTCCCACCCCCATCGCGCTGTGGGTCGGCGGCAGCGCCGTCGTCGACGGATCCAGCAGCGTCGGCGACCTCGTCGCCGTCGTCGCCCTGGTCATGATGTTCCAGATGAGCGTGCACATGCTCTCCATGCACATCAACGGAGCCTTCCGCAGCGCCGTCACCGCTCAGCGGCTCCTTCGCGTGATCGATGCGCCCTCGGTCATCCGCCAGCACACCGGCAACAGCGACATCCCCACCCTCGGTGCCATCGACGCCTACGACGTCGACGTCGACATCGCCGGGCGCCGCGTCCTGGACAAGGTCGATCTCCACGTCAAGGCCGGCGAAAGCATCGTCCTGACCGGATCCACCGGCAGCGGAAAGTCCACCCTGCTGCACGTCCTGGCCCGCCTGCGCGACCCCGAAGGCGGACGTGTCACCTACGACGGCACCAACGCCCTCACCTACGCTCCCGAGGCGCTGCGCCAGCACGTCGTGTGTCTCCCGCAACGCCAGTGGATCTTCGAGGGCACCCTGGAGGACAACGTCCGCTTCGCCCGGCCCGGCGCCACCCGCGAAGAGGTCGCAGGCGCCGTCACTGCAGCCGGCCTGTCCCACATACCGCTGGAGCGCCGCTTCGGCGCCAGCACCCTGGATCTGTCTGCCGGTGAACGACAGCGCATCGGCCTGGCCCGCGTCCTGCTGGCCGACCCCGACATCCTGCTGCTGGACAATCCCACGGCCAACCTGGATGCCGAGACCGAAGCCGCCCTGCTGGAGACCATCGTCAAGGTCCGCAACGGCCGCACCCTGATCATCGCCTCTCAGCAGCCCGCAGTCGCCCGCTACGTCGACCGCACGGTGAACCTGGCCGGCCGCGAGACCTCTGCCGCCGACACCGCAGCTCCGCTGGCCGGCGCGACGAGCATCGAAGGAGGACAGGACCGATGACCGCCGCCGCCTCGACCGAGGTGCCCCTGGAGGGCCGCGAGGCCCGCAAGACTCTCCTGAAGGCCGTACGCCGTTTCCTGCCCTATCTGCGGCCGCACTGGCTGTGGCTGACGATTGCCACACTCATGGCGATCCTCAACTCGATCACCTCCATCGCCGTCATGTACACGGTGATGGCCGGTATCGGTCACATCGTCATCGGCGACATCAAGGCCGTGCACTCCACGGCCATCAACTTCATCGCCCTGACAGTGATCGAGAACGTCGTCCGCATCATTTACAACTCGGCGATGATCCGCGTCAACGAGCGGCTGTCGGTCACCATCCGCAATGATCTGGTGGCCCGCCTGCACAACGTGCAGCTGTCCAAGCACGTCTCCCAGGCCAGCGGCGAATGGGTCACCCGGGTGCTGTTCGAGGCCAACCGCTTCCGCGGCTTCCTGACCAAGTCGCTCATGGAAGTCGCCAACAGCGTCATCTGGTTCATCGCCTTCTCCGTGTTCCTCCTCGCCCTCAGCCCCACCGTCGCGCTTCCCACCCTCATCACCATCCCGCTGATGGTGTGGATCGCGGTCATGTGGACACAACGCCTGCGCCCCGACACCCGCGCCCAGCGCGAGGGATGGGACCGCATGGTCGGCTACCTCAACCAGCGCATCGACGGCCTGGCCGACATCCGCGCCTTCGGGCAGGAGGAAGCCGTCCTGGCTGACATGCGGGCCCGCTCCGAGGACTACAGCACGGTCCACAACCGCCTCTCCCGCAAGAGGCTGTGGCTCACCTCGCATCTGGGTTTCAGTGTCTTCATCGCCCTGGCCCTGCTGATCTTCTTCGGCGGCCTGCAGATCATCAACGGCCACCAGCTCGGCTCCGGGTTCTTCTTCGACATGGCCTCCGGCATGATGCCGATGACGTGGATGCTGCTGGGCACCAACACGATGATGGCGTCCATGGGCATGGCCTCCGGCACCGCGCTGGCGGCCGGAACCCTCGCCGCGTTCGCCCTGTTCGTCAAGCGCATGCTCAACCCTGTGCGTGACCTCGCCCATCAGCTCGGCCAGGCCTCCGACGTCGCGGTCTCCGCCCGCCGCATCCTGGACGTCCTCGACCTCGAAGAGGAGGAGAGCGGCACCGGTACGCTGCCGCCCGTCCAGGGCACCCTCGACGTGGACCACGTCACGTTCGCCTACGGCGATGGGCCTGACGTCCTGCATGACGTCACCCTGCACGCCGAGCCGGGCGCACACATCGGCATCGTGGGCACCAGCGGCGCGGGCAAGAGCACCCTGATGCAGCTGCTGGTCCGCCTCTACTCCCCGACCGGCGGCACGGTCAGCATCGACGGGCACGACCTGGCAGGCATCAGCAGCGCCTCTGTGCGCTCGCAGGTCCTCCTGGTCACCCAGGAAGCGCAGCTCTTCGACGGCACTGTCACCGAGAACATCCTCTTCGGCCGGCCCGAGGCCACCGAGGACGACGTCGTCGAGGCCGCCAAGGCGGTCGGAGCCGATGAGGTGATCACCGGGCTGCGCGAGGGTTACCAGACCCGTGTCGGCGAGCGCGGCTCACGTCTGTCCGTCGGCGAGCGGCAACTCATTGCTCTGGCAAGGGCGATGCTCGCCGACCCGCGCGTCATTGTTCTGGACGAGGCCGTCTCCAGCGTCGACCCCGAGCGCCAGCGCCTGGTCTTCGCTGCCATCCGGCGCCTGCTCCAGGGCCGCACCGCCGTCGTCGTCGCTCACTGGCTTCCCCTCGTCGAGGACCTCGACCAGGTCTTCGTCATCGAGGACGGACGCATCGTCGAATCCGGCCGGCCAGTCGAACTGCTCACCGCAGGCGGCCGTCTCACCGAACTGTGCCAGGCCCAAGAGGGCCGCACTGGCAAGAACACCACAGGAAAGGACAACGCCCGTGTCTGACAACAGCCCCGGCAGCATGTTCTGGGCCGCCGCCCAGCAGCCCCAGAGCACTACCGCCATCGCCGCGGAGCCGAAGAAGGCCTCCTCGTGCTGCGGGCCCAAGCCCACCGCCGAGACGCCCGCGGAGCCGAAGAAGGCCTCCTCGTGCTGTGGCCCCAAGCCCACCGCCGAGACGTCCGCCGAGCCGAAGAAGGCCTCCTCGTGCTGCGGGCCCAAGCCCACCGCCGAGACGCCCGCGGAGGCCGTTGAGACGCCCGCGGCAGAGCCTCAGAAGAAGTCCTGCTGCGGCTGACCCACCACCACCTGGCTGTCTCTAGGAGGACAGATGACCCGGCGCACGGCTACCAACCAGCCTGCCGAACTCGGCACGACCGCAACACCCTCGGCAAGGCCCAGCACCCGCACAGGGGCCGTGCGCCTGGCAGTCGTCCTCACCGCCGCGCTCGCAGCCGTTGTACTGACCGGCTGCAGCCAGAAGGCGGACACCAGCGCCAACTCCGGGAGTTCCGGCGGCACCTGTCATGACACCAAGACCGATGCAGGCTTGAAGGTCACGCTCACCGCAAGCCCCTGCCCGCTGCAAGGCGGCAAGACCGGCACGGCGACCATCACCGTCAAGGACGCCGGCGGCAATGCCGTCGACGGTGCGAAGGTCCAGATCAACCCCGAGATGCCGGCGATGAAGATGAAGGGCGGCGACCAGACCGCCACCGCCAAGGGCGACGGCTACGAGGCCAAGCTCGTTCTGGGGATGCCCGGCGACTGGAAGGTCGCCGTTCACGTCACCCCCTCCAGCGGCAAGACCTCTTCCACCCAGTTCGTCCTGACGGCGAAGTAGGCGGCATGCTCAGCCACCGCGCGCAGACCCTGCCCGCCTCCAGCACCGCGGCCCTGGACGCCCACATCAAGGCCCTCCTCGCCGACGGGGCCGACATCATCAACCTCACCGGCGGCGAACTCGACTTCCCCACCCCCCTCCAGGCAGCCGACGGGGCCAGAGAAGCGATCGCCGCAGGACACACCCGCTACACCCCGGTCGCCGGTATCACCCCACTACGCGAAGCCATCGCCGAGCGTCTGAACACCCGCTGGGGCTGCCGCTACGATCCCGCCCAGATCGTCACCACCAACGGTGCCAAGCAGGCTCTGGCCCAGATCTTCACAGTGCTGTGCGAACCGGGTGACGAAGTCGTCCTGCAAGCTCCGCACTGGGTCAGCTTTCCCCACATGATCCGTCTTGCCGGGGCCACACCCGTCGTCGTTCCCACCGCAGACAGCGGCTTCAAACTCACCCCCGAGACGCTCAGGGCCCATATCACCCCGCGCACCAAAGCCGTCCTGATCAACAACCCCTCCAACCCGACCGGCCTGGTCTACCACCGCAGCGAACTGCAGGCACTTGCGAACGTTGCCCTCGAGCACGGCCTGGCGATCGTCAGCGACGAGATCTACGGAGACCTCGTCCACGACGGCGCCACCTTTACCAGCATCGCCTCCCTGTCCCCCGACATCGCCGCGCGGACCGTCACCGTCGCGGGCTTCTCCAAGACCTACGCAATGACCGGCTGGCGCATCGGCTTCGCCGCCGCACCCGCAGCCGTCGCCAAAGCCCTCAGCGCCGTCCAGGGCCACACCAGTTCCGCCCCCTCGTCCATCTCCCAATACGCAGCCCTGGCCGCCCTCAGCCCCGACACCGACATCGAGCTGGCCCGCCGGGCCACCGAACTCAACGCGCGGCGCGCCGCCCTCGTCGACGGTCTGAGCGCGCTCGCGCCACTGCGCCTGGCCGTCGACCCTCAAGGCGGCTTCTTTGCCTTCGTCGACGTCAGCGGCCTGTACACACGACCTGGCGACGACGCCAGCACCGTCGCCCAGCACCTGCTGGAGCACGCCGGCGTCGCGGTCATGCCCGGCCGCGACTTCGCCGCCCCCGATCACGTCCGTCTGTCCTACGCAGTCAGCGCCGACGACATTTCCCAGGCCCTGAACCGCATCGGAACCTACCTGAAAACCGCTACCGAACGGAGCACCCCATGAGCACCCCGAGCGTCTTCGAAGTCCGCGGCATGACCTGCGGCGGCTGCGCCAAGCGCATCCGCACTGCCATTGAGACCGACCTCGGCGAAGGCACGGAAGTCAGCGTCGACCACAAGAGCGGCCGCGTGACGATCAGCTCGCCGAAGGCCTTCACCGCTGACGAGGTCCAGGCTGTCGTTGAGCGCACTGGCTACGAGTTCTCCGGATCCGCGGCGTGAGCGCGGCCACTCGGCTCGCCCTTTTCGGCGCCATCCTTGCCGTCTGCTTCACCGCCGCCTACTTCGTCGGCGCCGCACTGCCACCCCAGTAGCCCGCCCCGTCCCCTTCGAAGGAGAGTCAGTCATGGCCGGCATCGTCACGACGGCTGAACATCCAGCTGTGGTCACGCTCGACATCGGTGGCATGACCTGCGGTGCCTGCTCAGCCCGCATCGAACGCAAACTCAACCGACTCGACGGCGTGACTGCCGAGGTCAATTTCGCTCTCGAGCGTGCCCACGTCAGCTACAGCAGCGAGCACACGGTTGAAGACCTCATCACCACCGTCGAGCAGATGGGCTACACCGCCGCCCAGCCTCCGCCGCCCCAGGCCGCGCCGTCGGAGACCGCGGCCGCCGAGACAGCGGAGGAGGCCGCCGACCGCGAACTGGCGTCCATGCGCCAGCGCATCCTCATCTGCCTCGCGCTCACCCTGCCCGTCATCGCCATGGCGATGATCACGCCGCTGCAAATCGACAACTGGCAGTGGCTGTCCCTGACCCTCGCCTCGCCGGTGGCTGTCTGGGGTGCCTGGCCCTTCCACACCGTCGCCTGGAAGAACTTGCGCCACGCGACCGGCACCATGGACACGCTGATATCCATCGGCGTACTGGCCTCCTACGGCTGGTCGCTGTACGCGCTCATCTTCGGCTACGCCGGACTGACCGGCATGCAGATGCCGTTCTTGATGCAGCCGGTACCCGGACAGGGCCTGCACCACATCTATCTCGAAGTAGCCACCTCCCTCACTCTCTTCGTCCTGGTGGGCCGCTACGCCGAACACCGTGCCAAGCGCCGCGCCGGCAGCGCGGTGCGGGCTCTGCTCGAACTGGGTGCCAAGGACGTCACCGCCCTGCGCGCAGGCCAGGAAGTCACCATCGCCATCGGTGAGCTCCGCGTCGGCGACCACTTCGTCGTACGCCCCGGCGAGAAGATCGCCACCGACGGCATCGTCACCGAAGGCGCCTCCGCCGTCGACGCCTCGATGCTGACGGGCGAAAGCGTCCCCCAGGAAGTCGCCGTCGGCGACAGCGTCATCGGCGCGACCGTCAACACCAGCGGCCGGCTGATCGTGCGTGCCGAACGTGTCGGCGCCGACACCCAGCTCGCCCACATCAGCCGTCTCGTCTCCGAGGCCCAGGCCGGCAAGGCACCCGTGCAGCGCCTGGCCGACCGCGTCGCCGCCGTCTTCGTGCCTGTGGTCATCGCCATCGCTGTCGCCGTCTGCGGCTTCTGGATCGGCAACGGAGGGGACGCCGCCGTCGCCCTGACCGCCGCCGTCGCCGTCCTCGTCGTGGCCTGCCCCTGTTCCCTGGGCTTGGCCACCCCCACGGCGTTGCTGGTCGGCACCGGCCGCGGCGCACAGCTCGGCATTGTCATCCGCGGCCCGCACATTCTGGAATCCACCCGCCGCATCGACACCGTCGTCCTCGACAAGACCGGCACCGTCACCACCGGCACTATGCAGCTCGTCGACGTGGCCTGTGCCGAGGGCGCGGTGGACCGCCACGAACTCCTGACGATGGCCGGAGCTCTCGAGCACGCCTCCGAGCATCCCATCGCCGCGGCCGTCACCACTGCGGCACGCGAACTCGGTCCCGATCTGCCGAAGGTGACCGACTTCCAGGCCAGCGCCGGCTACGGCGTGACCGGGCGCGTCGACGACCGCGAGATCGTGGTCGGCCGGCCCACCTGGGTCAGCGAGCGCATGACCATGCCCGACGACCTCGGCAAGCGGCTCGCCGACGCCGATGAGCGGGGCTACACGCTGGTGGCGGTCGGCTGGGACGGCCAGATACGCGGACTGCTGTTCGTCGCCGACGAAGCCAAACCCACCAGTCGTCAGGCCATCGACGAGATGCGCCAGCTCGGGCTCACGCCCATTCTGCTCACCGGCGACAGCGCAGGCGCTGCCCGTCGTGTCGCTGACGAGATGGGCATCACTGAGGTCGAGGCCGAGGTCCTGCCGCAGGACAAGGCTGCCGTCGTACGCCGTCTGCAGGACGAAGGCCGCAATGTGGCCATGGTCGGCGACGGCGTCAACGACGCCGCAGCCCTCGCCCAGGCCGATCTCGGCATCGCGATCGGCGGCGGCACCGACGCCGCCATCGAAGCCAGCGACATCACTCTCGTCCGGGGAGACCTGCGCGACGCCGCCGACGCGGTCCGCTTGTCACGACGCACCCTCGGCACGATCAAGGGCAATCTGTTCTGGGCGTTCATCTACAACCTCGCGGGTATCCCGCTGGCGGCTTCGGGAACCCTCAACCCGATGATTGCCGGCGCGGCCATGGCTCTGTCCAGCATCTTCGTGGTCACCAACAGCCTGCGGCTGCGCCGCTTCAAGCCCCGAGCCCGCGCGGACGCCGGCACCCAGTCGGCCCTGGCCGCACAGCCGGTGCACCCGCACACCCCGGTCGCAGCCTCGTGAAAGTCAGCCCGATGGGTCTGCCCATGGCCCTCGTCGACGTCGACCAGGCTCTGAACGGGGACTGGCGTGTCTATGAGCAGGAAGTCGACGTTGTGCGCGTCCAGGACCCGCCCGTCGAGACCTGGCCGCAGCTGCGGGAGGCCGGCTTCCTGCCCAAACCGCAGGTCCTGCTGTGGCGGGCCCAGACCCGCGCAACCGAGGAGGAGTTTCTCGCCGGTCTGCCCCGCAAGGACCGCTACGACATTCGCGTCGCCTACCGCAACGCCACTGCGTCCGGACTGCACATCACCACCGAGCCCCTCACCGTCGCGACGCTCACCGAGTTCCTCGGGCTGTATGAGCAGCAGATCTCCCAAATGCGCAACGGCTGGGCCGTCGCGGTCGAACAGCGCGAACAGATCCTGTCCGAGGCGGACACCTACTGCGTCGTCAGGGTCCGCGCGCAGGACGAGGTGGTGGGCGTCTGCCTGAACCAGGACCTTCCCGCCACTGACGAGATCCGGGCGCGTTTCTCGGCCGTCAGCTCCAACCAGCGCAGCGACAGCCTGGCCCGGGTGCTGTACTGGGAAGCACTGCGCGAAGCGCGGCGCCGGCGCCGGCGCTGGGTCTCTCTGGGACGTGACATCAACCTCTACGGGCACGTCGTGAAGTCCGGCCTGTTCAGCTTCAAGTCCCGGCTCGGGTTCACAGCGGTCCCCTCGCAGCGGGCCGAGCCTGGCAGCGGCTCACACCAGGCCGACCGTGTTGTCCGGTTCTCGGAACTGTCCGACCCGGCGCTGCTGCTGTCCTACTCCCCCGCCCGGGACGAGAATGAGGCCGTGGCATCTCCGCTGTGGCTGAACGTGTTCACCGCCGACCCCGCACTCGGTGTACAGCCCTTCCGCGGGGTGGATCTGGCGGGCACGACGGTGCACGAGATCAAACCTGTCTGAGGACTCCAGACGGACACCAGGAACCTGCAGGTTCCTGGTGTCCGCCCATTTGCTGAGGATCTTGGTGGCGGTTCTGGTCGCCGTTGCGTGAAGCTATCGCTCGGGCCCGTGGTCCCCAGGAGGGCGGTGAGGCCACGAGAGGCCCTAACCGACGGCCAGCAGCCGCGACTGCTCGAAGTCCGCCTGGCCTGCTGTGACATCACCCGGGCTTGCGGCCTCGCACGTTTCTTCGCTTCGCAACCGGCGTGGCTACTTACTGAGCGTCTGGATCCGCCAAGCCGAGCAGGACGCATCCAAGCTCGTGAGCGGCTTTGCTGGCTTTCTTCGCCGCGACCTCGATGCCGTCGCTGGGGGCGTCACCCTCACGTGGAGCTCTGTCGTCGTCGAAGGCCACGTCAACCGGGTCAAAACGCTCAAGAGAGCGATGCACGGACGGGCCTCCTTCACGCTCCTCCAGACCCGATTCCTCACTCAGGGTAGGTAGCGGGCAGGTCACCTCAGTGGTTCGAGAATCCTGCGGGCTTCCCCGCTTACGGCGGTATCCGCATCCGATGTCAACACTGAGCACAGTGCCACGAGCCGTTCCCCGTCCTCCTCGGACTGACGGCACACATTGAGAATTGCGGCATCAAGGTGATCGCCAGTGTCGTCATCCGCGCTGGCGAGCGCGGCCAGCACCATGCGCAGACCAAGCACGTCCCAGCGTCCGAGCAGAGCCTCCGCCGTCTCTTGAGTGACGAACGTGTCGCGACCATCCAGCAACAGCCGGTGCAGGACCTCAGCTACTTCGGGAACCTCCGCGACGGCTGCCAGACGCCGGCCTGAGGCCGCTCTAACAGACCATGATGCCGAAGTAGACCCCTGAAGGAATGGGGTCAGCTCGTCATCAAACTCGGGACGGGTCATGGCTCTCACTCTGGCATACAGCTTTGCGTCCGCGCTTTCGGACATCACGCAATCGCGGTCAGAGCCAAATTCAAAGAGCACCATGACGACAAGGCCGACGGCTGCTACCAAGCAGACGTCACGCTCGCATCACTCCTGATGTGGGCGTGCCGCTTTGACGACTGCTCCTAGACGGGTTCCCTCCGGGGCCGTCACCGTTCTACGAGAGCCCCAGGGTGCTCTAACTCCTCGCTGGCGCTCCGCCGAAGACAAAGGTGCTGTGCACCCGAGACGTCCAGCTCTACCCGCGGGAGGGAAGCACGAGCAGCGCCGCGAGCGCTGTGAGCACGTCCTGGTCAAGGCGGTAGTAGACCCAGGTTCGGCGGCGCTGTGAGGTCAACAGGCCCGCCTCGCGCAGCTTCTTGAGGTGGTGAGAGACCGTCGGCTGCGAAACGCCGACATCCGCGATGTCGCACACGCATGCCTCGCCGGCCGGGTGGGAGGCGACACGCGACAGCAGTCGCAGCCGCACGGGGTCGGACAGAGCCTTGAACAGCGCAGCCAGACGCTCGGCGTCCAGGGCCGACAGCTCGGCGGCGATGATCGGGGAGCAGCAGGGGACGGCGGTGCTATTCGTGCCCGGCGCGAATGGAACCGTACTCAGGTTCGACATGTATTTATTTTTGCATGTGTCGATACAGCAGGCAACGGTCCAGCCCCGAGGGCTGGCTGGCCCCCGTGGGCTAGCTCCGCAGCGCGAGGAGGGCGGACATGGCCGCCACCGGCTGCGGAGCGATGCGGTAGTAGACCCAGGTGCCGCGGCGCTCGGACGCGAGCAGTCCCGCCTCGCGCAGCTTCTTGAGGTGGTGGGAGACCGTCGGTTGCGAAACGCCGACGTCTGAGATGTCGCAGACGCATGCTTCGCCTGCCGGGTGCGAGGCGACCCTTGAGAACAGGCGCAGTCGGACCGGATCGGCCAGCGCCTTGAACATCGAGGCCATGTGTTCGGCGTCGGCCTCCGACAGGGCGGCGGAGGTTATGGGCTGACAGCAGGGTGGTGCCGTCGGCGAGGTGTCCTCGATCTGAGATTTAGACATGCATCTATGTTGACACTCGTCGATATCGGAGGCAAGCTATGGAGCACAGGTTAGATATATATCTAATCAGATACCCGGTCGGCGAACTCCCGCGACAACGAAGGACGCAGAGCGATGACCACTCCTGAGACCGCTGAACTCCCCGTCGTTATCATCGGTGCGGGCCCCGTCGGCCTCGCGGCCGCAGCCCATCTTGTCGGCCGCGGCCTCGAACCGCTCGTCCTGGAGGCCGGCCCCGAACCGGCAGCCGCCGTGCGCGACTGGTCCCACGTCAGGTTGTTCTCCACCTGGGACGAGGTCATCGATCCCGCCGCTGAAAAGGTTCTGGCAGCGACCGGTTGGAACCGCCCCGACGGCGCCGGCTACCCGACCGGTGCCGACTGGGTCGACAAGTACCTGCAGCCTTTGGCGGATGCCCTCGGTACCCGCGTCCGTCTCAACACCACCGTCACCGGCGTCGCCCGCGCGGGACGCGACCGCATCGTCGACGCCGACCGCGAGCAGCAGCCCTTCACCGTCCATGCCACGACTGCCGACGGAACCGAGATCCGCATCCTCGCCCGCGCGGTCATCGACGCCTCCGGCACCTGGTCCACCCCCGCACCCGCCGGAGCCAACGGACTGGCCGCTCTCGGGGAAAGCGCCCACTCCGACCGCGTCACCTACCGTGTGCCCGACCTGAACAGTGACGGCGACCGCAACCGCTATGCCGGCAGGCGCACCGCTGTCGTCGGCAGCGGCGCTTCGGCCTTCACCGCGCTCGCTTCGCTGGCCGAGCTGGCCAAGACCGCCCCTGGGACCCACGCTCTGTGGATCCTGCGTCGCGGCATCAGCCAGTCCACCTACGGCGGTGGCCAGGCCGACCAGCTCCCGGCCCGCGGAGCATTGGGTCTGGCCGCCAAGGCAGCGGTGGACGCCGGACACGCCGACGCCGTCACCGGCTTCCGCATTGCTGAGATCTCCGCCAACGGCGATGGCGCTCTCACCTTGGTCTCCGAGGACGGCTCACGCAGCGCGCCCGTCGATGAGGTCATCGTGCTGACCGGTTTCCGCCCTGACCTGTCCTACCTCGGTGAGGTTCGCCTGGACCTCGACGAGCGTCTTCAGGCGCCCACCGAGCTGGCCCCGCTGATCGACCCCAACGTCCACTCCTGTGGCACGGTCTACCCCCACGGTGCGAAGGAACTGTCCCACCCCGAGAAGGACATGTACCTGGTCGGTATGAAGTCCTACGGCCGCGCCCCCACCTTCCTGGCCATGACCGGCTACGAGCAGGTCCGTTCCATCGCGGCCTCCATCGCCGGAGACCGTGAGGCCGCCGAACGCGTCGAACTGACCCTTCCCGAGACCGGCGTCTGCGGCGGCTCTGGACTGTTCGACCAGCCCGTCGAAGCGCAGGATGGCGGCAGCAGTTGCTGCGGTGCACCCGAGACCCTTCAGATCGGCACCAGCGCGCCGGTCGGCTTCATCACCGGCAGCTAAGGGGTGCACTCTGTCGAAGCCCGGCCCGTCGTCGGCACCTGCCGACGGCCGCGCCGGGCTCTGCCGGCGCTGTGTGCCACACAGATCACCAGCTGGGGCATCGTCTACTACGCCTTCCCCGTGCTGAACCCCAAGATCACCGCCGCGACCGGCTGGCCGAGCGGTGTGACGACCGGCGCGTTCTCCCTGGCCCTGCTCGTCTCCGCATTCGTCGGAATCCGCGTAGGCCGCGTCATCGACCAGCACGGGCCGCGCACCGTCATGACCACCGGCTCGATCCTCGGCACGGTAAGCCTCCTGATCCTGGCGGTCGCCCCGAACTTGCTGGTGTTCTTCGCCGGATGGCTGCTGGCCGGGCTGGCGATGGCGTCCACCTTCTACCAGCCCGCCTTCGCCGCCCTCACCCGCTGGTGGTCACCCGACCACGTCCGTGCGCTCACCATCGTCACCCTCGCCGGCGGCCTTGCCTCCACTGTCTTCGCGCCCGCCACTGCCGCGCTCGCCGACCACCTGTCCTGGCGCGCGACGTACGCCGTCCTCGCCCTGATCCTTGCCGCCGTAACGATTCCCACCCACGCCCTCGCACTGAACGTCCCCTGGCCGGCGGCACCGCCAACTCCTGCCCACGACGCGTGGAGCGCAGTCAGCGTGGCACGCAGCAGGCCGTTCTGGATGCTCGCCTGTGTCCTGACCCTCTCAGCGGCTGCTGTCTATGCCATGGTCGTCGCCCTGGTGCCGCTCCTGCTGCAGCGCGGTTACTCCACCGGCCAGGCTGCCTGGGCACTCGGCCTCGGGGGTGCCGGACAGACTCTCGGCCGCACTGTGTACGCCGCCCTCGCCCGCCGCACGAGGCCAGCCGCTCGGACGGCCGTCCTGATCGCGCTCGGCGGCGTCACCACCGGGGCGCTCGCGGTCGTTTCGGGCCCGTACTCCCTGCTGGTTGTCCTCTCGATGGCGGCCGGCATGGTCCGCGGCAACCTCACGTTGCTCCAGGCCACTGCCGTAACCGATCGTTGGGGCACCTCGCATTACGGACGTCTGTCCGGTCTCCTGGCCGCGCCGACCGGCATCGCCGCTGCACTTGCCCCCTTCGCCGGTGCCACTCTGGCCGCGATGATCGGCGGCTACGCCCGACTGTTCGGCGCGCTCGCCGTCCTTTCCGGGCTCGCCGCCCTCGGCGCGCTGTGGACGACGCCTCACAACGTCGGCCGGAAGGCGGAGACGATTTCGTCCCGCTAACGACGTCGCCTGACGCAGCGGCAGGTCCCGAGCCGGTGAACCCACCCATGAACGGACTGCGGTACGTAGCCTTCGAGAATTCTGCATACCGTGGTGCCCCAGCAACGCCAGGACCACGGGCGGCTCGTGGTGGTACCGGCTGGCAGATACGTCCCCCGACAACGACCTTACGCAGCGAACCGCCGTCCGCGTGATCGTCGGCGGCCTGTCCCGAGTCATGCGTGGAGCCCGTCGGGGTGGTGGTTGATCCATGACAGGCCGCCGATGTCGAGGCGGTGACGGGCTCGTGTGACGGCAACATAGGCGAGTCGGGCTTCCCCGTCGTCGATGGGGCCGGGAAGGGGGCCGCCCATGTCATCGTGCTCGTCAGTGTCCGGTGGTGAGGTGAAGTCGTCGGCGATTCGCACGCGGAGCCATTCGCGCCCTTTGGCTTTGTGTGCGGTGGAGACGGTGATGTCGGCCGTTTGTTCGTCGTCGAGTTGATCGACGGCGCTGAGGATGGCGTCGGTGCCGTGGGTTTCAACGAGGTCGATGAGTGGTTGCAGGTCGCCACCGGCTGGATCGTGATCGGCGTAGTCCTGCAGCTCGCCCCAGGTCGGGAAGAGGACGAGTTCGGGGTGAAAGGTGCGGCGGCCTTCTTTGAGGTCGTTGGCTGCTCGAGCCAAGGCCCGCAGAGCTTCTCCACCCCCGACCAGCGCGACGCGGTGACCTGTTTCCAGTAGCTGCATGACTTCGCGCATGGCGCCGACGTTGGTGCGGCACAAGAACGGAGCAATGCTCAAGACCTGTGGATCACGCGGGGGAGGACGTACCTTCCCGGGTGATTGATTGATAGGTCACCGAGCAAGGCCGACGTGGCACCGTCGGTCGGGAAGGCACGTCCGTGCTCACCGTTGTCAACGCTGACGGCACCACCGACAGCGGGTCGTCGCTGATCGACGAGATTGTCCGGGAGGGTGCTCGGCGGATGCTGGCCGCCGCGTTGGAGGCCGAGGTCAACACCTACATCGCCGAGTTGGCGGACCAGCGTGACCAGCACGGCCGACGCTTGGTGGTCCGTAACGGCTACCACCAGCCACGGGAGGTCACCACCGCGGCCGGGGCAGTCGAAGTGAAGGCCCCGCGGGTGAACGACAAGCGCGTCGACGAGGCCACGGGCGAGCGCCAGCGGTTCTCCTCCGCGATCCTGCCGCCCTGGTGCCGCAAGTCCCCGAAGATCAGTGAGGTGCTGCCCCTGCTCTACCTCCATGGTCTCTCCAGCGGGGACTTCGCGCCCGCCCTCGAACAGTTCCTCGGCTCGACTGCCGGGCTCTCACCAGCCACCGTCACCCGGCTCACCCAGCAGTGGCAGGCCGACCACCAGGCCTTCGGCAAACGGGACCTGTCCGCCACCGACTACGTCTACGTGTGGGCTGACGGCATCCACCTGCGCATACGCCTTGCCCAGGCGAAGTCCTGCGTGCTGGTGCTGATGGGCGTCCGTGCCGATGGCACGAAAGAGCTGATCGCCATGAGCGACGGCTACCGCGAATCGGCCGAGTCCTGGGCTGACCTCCTGCGCGACTGCCGGCTCAGGGGCATGCGATCCCCCGTCTTGGCCGTCGGCGACGGCGCCTTGGGATTCTGGAAGGCTATCGCCGAGGTGTTCCCCGAGGCCCGGCACCAGCGGTGCTGGGTTCACAGGAGCCGTAAAGAATCAAGGTGTTGCTTCGCACTCGTTGACTCGTTGGCCTGGTATGGCGATCGCGCAGGAGATCCTTTCCCAACTCGGCTGCCGGTTTTCGGTGTTGCTGCCTCATCTGAACGAGCGGCAGCGGCGCTTGGCTGTCGCGACCGAGGCGAGATTGCTTGGCCACGGCGGCGTGCGAGCCGCCGCGAGGATCGCCGGGATGAGCGAGACCACGGTGCGCCGCGGGGTCGAAGAGCTGGAGGTGGGCGAGGCACCGCTCGCCGATGGGCGTGTCCGGGCGCCGGGTGGGGGCCGCCGTGTGGTCGAAGCAACCAACCCTGCGGTGCTGGATGCTCTGTTGGCCCTGGTCGAGCCGGACGAGCGCGGGGATCCGATGTCACCGCTGCGCTGGACGACCAAGTCGTTGCGTCGCTTGGCGGACCAGTTGACACGGCAGGGGCATCCGGTCTCCGCGCCGACGGTGGGGCGGCTACTGAAGGCAGCCGGGTTCAGTCTGCAGGCAAATGCCAAGACCCTCGAAGGGGCCCAACATCCCGACCGTGATGCCCAGTTCCGATACATCAACGAGCAGGTCAAGGACCACCAAGCGGCTGGCGAGCCGGTGGTCAGCGTGGACACCAAGAAGCGTGAGCACCTGGGACGACTGCCCATGGCCGGGCGGGAGTGGCGCCCCAAGGGTGATCCGGTCGAGGTCGAGGACCACCACTTCTTCTTCACCGGCCCCGACGTCGAGCAGGCGATCCCGTACGGGATCTACGACCTGGCCCGAGACACCGGATGGGTCAACGTCGGCGTCGACCACGACACTTCCGTCTTCGCGGTGGAGTCGATCCGCCGCTGGTGGAAGGCACGCGGGAGTCTTGACTACCCGGCCGCATCACGGCTGCTGATCACCGCCGACGCGGGCGGATCCAACGGCTACCGCTACCGCGTGTGGAAGAGCGAACTCGCCTCCCTGGCCGCCGAGACCGGCCTGACGATCACTGTCTGTCACTTTCCTCCGGCTACGAGCAAGTGGAACAAGATTGAACACCGGCTGTTCTCGCACATCACGCTCAACTGGAGGGGCAGGCCGCTGACCAGCCATGACGTGGTCGTGGAGACCATCGCCTCCACCCGCACCAGGACAGGCCTGCGCGTCGAGGCCACCCTCGACACCGGGGACTATCCCACCGGAGTGGCGATCAGCAAGGAACGGTTTGACGCGCTGCCGCTGGAACGGCATGCCGTGCACGGAAGCTGGAACTACACGCTCCACCCCGACGACACCGCTCCGTCTGTCAGTGAGAGCATCACCGGCGAGCAGAGCGACGGACCCGCTCACCGCCGTCAGGAGATGTTGCGCAGACTCAACGACGGGCGGCTAACCGGCATGAGCAGCGACGAACTCGCCAGGCTGTGCTCGGTGCTGGCTCCGCTGCAGGCCGCCGGGGCCCAGCAACGCCACTGCGAGCAGCGCGGCGGCCGGGCCCGTCGGGCCACCGGCAAGCTCCGCGGCAGCAAGCCACTGTTCGACGACCCGGCCCGCGTCCTGCTCACGCTCCTGTACCAGCGGCAGGTGTGCTCGATGAACGTGCTCGGAGACCTGTTGGAGGTCACCGGCGCGTGCATCGGCGACCTGGTGAAGGACACCCGCAGGGTCCTGGAGGACCACGGGCACGCTCCCGGAACGGCGCCGGTCCGCTTCAAGGCCGCCCGCGACCTGCAAGATTTCCTGGACCACGACGTCCGCCCCGCCCGCACCGCGATCATTGAACGACTTTCCGCTCCGGCCCTGACCGGGATGAGTTGTGGGGAACTGCACGACCTCACCCGGCGGCTTGCGAGCCGGCAGGCGGCCCGGGCCGAGCGGATCTCGCACCAGCGACGCGGCGGCGAACGCCAGGCCGGTGCCCGAGGCGGCGTGTTTCCCCAGCGGATCGGCAACAGCGAGCGTGTCTTGCTGACCGTCCTCTACCTGCGAAAGCTGTGCACGATGGAGGTGATCACCGACGCGCTCGGTGACGTATGCCGATCCACGGTCGGCAACGTGATCCGAGAGACACGACCCCTGCTGGAAGAGGAGGGATACGTGCCGCCACCCACTCCTGTCCGCTACCGCACCGCCGCCGAACTCCTCGCCGCCGCAGGACCGGAGCAGGACACGCCGACACCTTGATTCTTTACGGCTCCACAAGACCGCAAATGTTCTCAACGCCTTGCCGAAGTCGGCCCAGCCCGGCGCGAGGAAGGCCCTCAAGGAGATCTACAACGCCGAGGACCGCGAGCACGCGCTGAAGGCCGTCGCGGCGTTCGAGAAGACGTACGGCGTGAAGTTCCCCAAGGCCGTCAGGAAGGTCACCGACGACGTCGACGAGCTGCTGGCGTTCTACAACTTCCCCGCCGAGCACTGGATTCACCTGCGCACGACGAATCCGATCGAGTCGACCTTTGCCACGGTGAGGCTGAGGACGAAGGTCACCAAGGGTGCCGGCAGTGCGGCCGCTGCACTCGCGATGGTGTTCAAGCTCGTCGAGTCCGCCCAGGCCCGGTGGCGGGCCGTGAACGCACCCCACCTCGTTGCCTTGGTCCGGGCCGGAGCACGCTTTGAACGCGGCCACCTCGTCGAACGCTCCGAGGCTCAGGCGGCCTGACTCACGTCACCGCGGCTTGCGATGCTCAGTCCGACAGTTCCCACAGCAGCCGGTAGTACATGATCCGTTCCAGGTCCGGCTCGACTCCGTAAGCTTCGAGCAGTGGCTCTTCCCATCCCGGACCGTAGTTCCACTGCGTGCTCCACGTGGCAACCGCGAGGTCGGCCCAGCGGTCCGCGACACCGAGCGTGCCGAGATCGACGTGCCCGGTCCACGTGCCGTCGTCACCGACCAGGGTGTTGGGAGCGCAGGCGTCACCATGGCAGACGACGAGCCGGTCGATGGGCGGGATGTCAGCGAGCGCGTCGAGCGCGCGCTCGACAGTGCCGAAGTGCCGAAGCTCTTGAGGCCAGTCCGCTGGAATGATCCGTCCCGCCACCGCTCGTGACCGTGCACCCTCCAGGCGCATTTCGGCTGACCAGTCGAACGGGCAGTCCGCGACGGGCAGCGCGTCATGGAGCGCCCGCAGCCCCGAGCCGATCGCGCGTACCGCGCTGCCGGGGTCGCGCTTCCAGTGGTCGTCCACCGCCGTACGTCCGGGCAAGCCATGGGTGATGATCCAGGACCCCATGTCGTCCGCGCCCTCACCGAGTACCCGCGGCACCACGGTGAACCTCGCCGCCCACCGCAGGCGTGCTACCTCAGCCGCAAGGTCGATACCGCTGCCGACCGGCGTCCACTTCATAAACTGCCGTGTATCGCCCAAGCCGACCTGGAACGTCAACCCGCCGAGCTCGTTCTTCCATACGGCCCGTACCGGCCGCCCCGCAGCGAGCTCGGCAACGATACGTGGAGGCTCGACAGGTCCCTGGGGCGAAGTGGCGATCATCCACTCATTCTCACCAGAGCGGCCGCCAGCGCCAATCACTTTTGGGCACATCGGTCAGCCGCCCATCCGACCAGCCGATCCACAGAATTTGACAATTCCTCCACAGAACGGCGTCAGGGATCTCAACCGGGCCGAGCTCAGTAGGGATCGTCTCGGTGCCTTCGAGGCGCAGGGGGCATTGGCGAGGGTGAGCCAGCGGTTGGCTTCGGTTGCGAGATGAGGGCCGAAGCGGAAGGACTTGGACAGGGCGAGGCGTGTGCCGGGGAACGTGGTCATGACGTCGCGAGCTCCGCGCCATTGGTAGATGGCCTGGGCGGAGTCGCCGACCATGACGAGCTGGGCGTGGTCGCGTTGGGCGTTGAAGATCTGCTCGACGACGGGGTTGGTGTCCTGGGCTTCGTCGAGGAACAGGAAGTCGGCGTTGATCTTCGGTTCGGTCAGTGACCACATTTTGAGGTAGTGGTCGTGGTCGAAGCGGACAGCGCCGGCATCGGGATTCTGCAGATCGGCCCATGCTTTGCGGGCGAATGGCAGTACGGCTGTTGCGAGTTGGGCGTGAAGGTCGGGTGCTTCGAGGCTGCGCAGTGGTGGAACGTGGTGGTGGGTAAGGGCTGCGTCGGAGGAATGGCAGAAACGGGTCACGGTGCGCAGGGTGGCGTAGGAAAGGAGCCGGGGTGAGAGGTCTCGGTCACCGAGCCGTAGGGGTTTGGTGATGCCGAGATCCTGCCCGGTTTTCCAGCCCGGCTGGCGCGGGCCGTTCAGGCGGGCGCGGTAGCGGTGGCCGAGGGCGGCGTAGGCCAGGGCGTGCGCGGTTTTACAGGTCACGGTCGCGGGGAATCGGGCGGCAGCGTCCTGGGCGATGGCCTTGTTGTAGGCGAGGTAACGGCCGCGACGCCGGGTGCGGTGGGCAAGAAAGGCGAGGGTGCTGGTCTTGCCCGTGCCGGCGCCCGCTTGGAGGGCGAGGTGGTCACCGGCGTGGAAGGCGTCGGCGGCGGCGATCTGTTCGTCGGTGGGAATCAGGTCGAGCACCCCGGTACTCCATCGGTGTGCGGGGGCGGGGGCGGGGTGAGCTTGAGTGCAGCAGCAGCCAGCGATTGCTGCGGCGTGGCGTGGGCCGGAAGTCGCTCCAGGACGATGTCGCGCCTGCGGACGTTTCGGCTACAGCGCCGCCGGTGCCCGGGCCACGATCTGAACGGGGCACGGCACGGGCCTGGCAACACTGTCTCGGTGGAGTTCTCGGCTGCACGTGGTCGTGTGGTCTTCTCATGCCCGTGCCTGGGTGCGGTGGCGGACTGTGGTGGGCAGGCGGTTGTGGATGTGCTGGTGGTGCAGCAGCGGGTCGAACGGTTCCCAGTCGCAGAGGGCGAGGTCGGCTGCGCCCGGGACGGCGGCGTGGGCGGGGCAGCGTTGATGGCGCCAGCGCAGCTGTTCCGCGTAGGTAAGGGGGGTGAGGTCGTAGACGGCCATCAGACCATCGGGGATGGACAGTTGTCTGCGCCCGGTGGTGGCGGGGACAAGTGCCCACGCGCCGGCCGGGGTGCTGGGGCTGAGGACGGGCTGGGTGCAACGGTGGCGTCGGCGGGTCTGGGCTACGCACTGGATGGTGTCGATGGGTTGGGCGGCGAGGTAGCGGGTGTGGAGGAGCAGGACGATGGGCCGGGCCGGGCGGCAGGGCTCCGGGGCGGTTGCCGGTGAGGCTGTGTCCGGTGTGGGTGGGGTGAGGGTGCCGGTGTCGAGGAGTCGGCGGGTGTGCAGAGCGAGGTGGCCACGCAGTGCGGCGATTTGCGGGGTGAGCCGGGTGGGGGCGGTGCGTGCGGGGCACAGGGCGAGGTGCAAGATGCGGCACCAGGGGGTGCCGTCGTCGGCGGGGTGGGCGATGCCGGAGCTGACGTGCCAGCGGCTGGCAACCGGCACGGTGGTGGCGTCGAGTTCGTGCGGGTGGAGGCTGACGGGGCGGTTGTCGGTGCGGGTGTACCAGTCGACGTGGTTGCCGCAGTCTCGGCAGCGACTGGGCTGGGCGCTGCGCACGAGGCGGGTGGGGCTGTCGGGGGCGACGCGCAGGGCCCGCTGGCGGTGGGGGCGGGCGGGGGTTCCGTCCCATCGGCGGCCGGATGAGGCAGTGGAGGACATGACCGTGAAGGTGACAGGCGACGCGCCGCCGCTACGGTGAGCGTGCCGGATTGTCCTGCGGATGGCTCAATAGGGCGGGACTGATGTGCGGTTTCCCGTACGGGAGTTCCCGTCGGTGACTGGATCGGGTGATCCTCAACGGCAGGGCCGGTGACGCTATTCGGCGGGCTCGGCGGGTGGCTCGTGTCCTTCGCAGAGGGTGGCGAAGAGGTGGTCGACGGACACGTCGAGGGCGTGGGCGAGAGCGTGCCAGGTCTTGAGGGATCCGATGGTGCGGCCCTGCTCGATTTCGATGAGGGTGCGTCTGGCCAGGCCGGTGCGGCGGGCGAGTTCGTCGTAGGTCCAGCCGCGTTCGCTCCTCAGCCGCGCGAGCTCCAGGCGGAGGGCGGTGAGGTTCGGGTCGGGCGGGAAGGTGGTCACTCCCCCATCCGAAGGTGCAGACCCCTGCCCTGCCAGTGCAGACCTCTGCCCTATTTCTGCAGGTGACCGCCCCGGGCGAAGGGCAGAGGTCTGCACTACGGTGTGCCGCCGACACCCCTCCCCTCACCACAACTCCCAGGGGCGGGTCGGCTCCCAGTCGAAGGCAGGAGGAACGGGCGCCCCATGAGGCTATGCACCCTGCGCC
The DNA here is from genome assembly GCF_026342835.1 of Streptomyces sp. NBC_00154. GTDB lineage: Bacteria > Actinomycetota > Actinomycetes > Streptomycetales > Streptomycetaceae > Streptomyces. The sequence continues at coordinate 7,942,938 of NZ_JAPEMI010000001.1, read as the reverse complement.
CACAAGTACGGCGCACCTGGACCGTGGAACTACGCCCGCAGCAGGGCAAAACCGTGCTCTATTGCGCCCTGTGCGCACCACGCGGCCACGCTCTGGCAGCTTCTGCAGCCCGGCCCGCGGTCCTGGCGCACCTGGCCCACCACGCGCGGCACGATGCACTGCCCCCACACCTGCGCACCTGCCAGTGCCACGAACGCGGATGCCGGTGGCATCCGCGCCACCGCGGCTGCTCCGGACCCGTCCTGCTCGTCCTCGCGCGTGAACGCGGGGGTCGACTCTGGCGTCTGGCCGACGTCTGCGCCGCCTGCGCGGGCGCCACCCCGGGCAGCGCCATCGTCCCCGACACCGCCGTCGCATCAACCTCAGCGAAGCTCGATGCCGGCCCCGGTTCCGCTGGGGCAAAGCGTGTCAGGCTGCCCGGTGGTACCCCTCCGGCGGTTCGTGTCCGCGAGATGCTCAGCTATCTCGCTGCCGCACTTCCCCCGGATGCGAGCGCCGAAGGTCGACTCCTCGCCCTGCAGTGCGCACTGCGCAGCAACACATCCGGACAGGTACATCTCCCGGCCGGACTGCTCCGCGGCATGCGCCTGGCCCAGGACCTCGCGCCCTGGGACGAGCTGGAGAACGCCCGCTGGCTGCGCCGCCTGCCGCATCCCACAGAACAGACAGAGCAGAGAACTGCCGCCGCGCAACTGCTCGATGCCACCGTCCTCACCCAGGAACCCGCCCGGCACGACCGTCACCGGGCTGCCGACTGGGGCCTGCGTGCGGTCTCCCAGCCACGGCTGCGCGCCTTGCCGGCCGCAGACCGTCTGACCGCACTGGTACTCGCCGCGCACCACTCCCCCAACCCCGGGCGGACCAGCATGGAAGCAGACCACCTGACCCGTACCTGCGGACTCGACCAGAACACCCTGACCGCAACACTCAACCGCCTCGTGACCGTGAACACCATCGCAGCATGGACATTCGAACCGGTCACAGAAGACGTGTCATGGGACCCGCATCGCCGAACGCGGAGCAGGTGCGGTGGGCCTCATCGATGATCACGAGGTCCCAGGGCGGCAGCCCGTACAGGTCGTGGGCGTCGCGGATGTGGTGGAGGGAGCCGTAGGTGGAGAACACGGTGACCGGGCCGGTCGTGCGGGCGGCCCGGGCGAGGGCCCGCGGGTAGCGGCACAGCACCGCTTCCGAGGGAGCCAGGCCGCTCTCGGTCTGGCTGAGGGAGCAGACGCCGAGTGCCAGCCCCGTCCGGCCGGCCTCACGCCAGCGCCGGATGCTCTGGGTCACGAGGGCTCTGGTCGGCATCAGCACCAGCACGGAGCCCCGCGGTGCCAGCCGCTGTGCGGTCTGCTGGGCGACCAGTGTCTTGCCCGTACCGCACGCCGAGACGACCGTCATGCGTTTCTCACCGGCCGCCACCGCGGCCTGAATCGCGGCCAGAGCCGCGGCCTGGTGTTCCCGCAGTTGCATGGTGGCGCCTCCCCCTTCTCGGGGCTGGCGGCGCCCCTGCTTCGGATCGCGCGGGAATCTACTGGCCGGGCCTGCCCGGCCGGAGGAGGCGTCGAAGATTTTCGGCCAAAGACGCGGCCTGCGCCGGGAGCGGACATGGCTCGCGCGCATAGGCGGCAGCGGACGTATACGGGTTGCTCGTCCCGGCGTAAGGAGCGGATGCCCGGCCGGGGGGAAAGGCGTCGCCCCGCTGCGGGGACAGCTGGTGAGAGAGGTACGTGACGGTGGTTCGTGCGGGAAGCGCTGCGGCCGGCCGGCCGCAGCGGAAAAGGCCCTGGCGGCCGGCGCAGCGGCTGGCGCTGTCGGTGCGGTTGATCGGCGGGGAGTCGACCGGCTCCTACACCCGGCGCCTGGCGGACGCCAACGGCATCCCCGACCAGGAGTTCTGGCCCATGTTCGGCACGCCGCTGCGCAAGGCCGGCGTGCCTGGCGATCCGCGCTACGGCTATCTCAATACGGCCGCGCTGGACCGGCTCGCCGTGATGACGGGCCGCTCGGTCGGCGAGCTGCAGTCCGCGCTGCCGAACCTGCGCGCGAACCGGCTGTTGACTGCGGCGGGCGGGCCGGCGTGGGACTGGCCCTGGGACACCCCCGGCTGCTTCCTGGTGCGGGTGTGCGAGATGTGCGCCCGTATCAAGGGCACGGCGTGGAATTCCTACCTAGCCGCCGATGCGACGTGGCAGGTCTGCGCCGCGCACGGGCGCTGGCTGGATAACCGGCGCGAGCCCGGAACCGCGGCTATCCGGCTGTCGGCCGTGCCTGAGGTCGCCGACGCCCACCGCCTGCGGGTGCTGCTGGAGCGCCGGCTGGGCGCGGGCGGACAGGCGATGTTCGCCGACGCCTACGCCATCGCCTCGTGCTGGTGGAACATCCCCGTGCTCAACGCTCCGGTGTGGCGCACCCGCAGACGGGCGCTAGGCCGCGCGGGCCGGGACGAACTGCGCATCGCGCCACTGGTGTTCTCCCCGGAGGCGGTGCGCCTCGCCTACCGGCTGGCCGCGCGGGAGCGGCAGCGGCAGCGCCGCACCCTCACCGAGGACGCGGACCGGGCCTGGCTGGAGGAGGTTGCGGGGCTGCTGGAGCAGTGGCGCATCCCCGTGGTGGAGGGCCTGGCCATGGTCGAGGCGTGGATGGTGCGGCATCCGCCTCTGCGTCCGGTGCCCGCGGGCCGGGCCGCATCCAAGAAGGCGGTGGTCGAGGCGGAGCGGCCGAGGCGCGGCCGCTACCGGCATCTGCCCCTGCACGCCCCGCACACCGACCCGGCACTCGAGGTGGACACGACGCTCGCGGACCGCTCCTGTCTGCCCTGGCGGCTGGGCGATCTGATCACCACCGAGCTGTTTCCCGCGCCGGGCGGGTGGAGACTCGGCGGACGCGCCTGACCCCCGCGCGGCCTCTCACCGGACGGGCCAGGCCGGCCTTTTCGCCCACCGGTTGCCACCGAATCCCTTGGGGGCTTCCGGGTCCGTGCGGCTGAAGGCCCGGGCGCGTGTGGTCGCCTTGGCCGCCGCGGGCCAGTGGAGGTACCGGCAGCCGTCCGCCCCGCGGCGCTGGGGGCGGACGGCTGCCGGTTCGGCGTGGCGGCGTCCACGTCAGCGGTATTCGCGCAGCCGGGTGAGGAACTGCCGCACGAGGGCATCGAGATCGGTGTCGGCGCTCGTTTCCTCGACGAGGATCCGCTCGATGTGGACAATGCCGCTGTTGCGCCAGTGCCGGTCGCGCGTGGCGTCCGCGGCGAACCGCTTGTGATGGTGGGGTCCGTCGACCTCGATGATCCCGACCTTGCCAGCGGCGGTGACGAGGAAGTCCGATGTCCAGGCGTTGCCGGTGCCGACGCGTCCCATCGGGAGCGGGAAGACCGCAATGGAAGACTCCTGCGGCAACTGCTCTTGTACTCGCTTCAACGCCTCGTAGACGAGCACTTCCTCGTTCGAGCCGAAGACGAAGCCGTCTCGGTGGGAAGTGGGGGCCACTTCCCTGGCGCGGGTTCTGGAGGCCTGGTTGGAGAGCGTTCCCCGGGCCAGCCTCTGCTGCAGGATCTGCCGCCAGTCGTCACCGACTTCGGGAAGCGCCGGCGCGGCCGTGACACCGCCGATCTCCAGGCCGTGCCGCCCGGCCACGTGGTCGAACACCGGCTGGATCGCCGCGATGATCTCCTCGGTGAACCGGGGCACGAGATAGGGCGGCACGATCAGGACGGCATCGTCCCAGTCCCCGAAGCGGTTGCCGGGGACCAGTTCGACGCCTTCCACATCTGCCAGCAGGGCAGCGGCCTGGACGTGGCCCTGTTCGTGCATCAAGAACGCCGTCTGGGCCAGGACGCGCTGCAGGTCGGACGTCACCGCCTCAGCCGCCTGCGGCAGGGAGTCGGAGGCCGTCACAGCGACGGACACCTGCACCCGTGTTGCGGGACCCCCCGATGCCGGTCGGGCGCCGACAGACAGGGCCTTGCCGTCCACCAGAAACTCGACGGCGGGCACAGGATGGAAGATCCCTTGCAGCGCCTCGTCGAGCACACCGCGAGAGTCCGAGCCGATGAAGTTGTCGTAGGCACCCTGGGTGTTCCAGCTCAGTGTCAGCGTGGTGCCGTCGTAGGCGTGCACCCTCGCGTTCTGGCTCAGCAGGATCCAGGTGAAGCGCCGCCTGTTCTTGACGGCCTGCAGAAGCTGCGGCCACAGCTCCTGCATGACTTCTGCGTCGTGCGCCATTCCGCCTCCCCTTACGGTGCTGTCCTATCGCCAGGGTAGGGCGGCCTCCGACAGACCCGCCTGACCGGCTACAGGGCGCCAGCCGCCGCTGCACGGTCGCGGACGGCGCGCAGGCTGACACGTACTCCGTTCTCGTCTTCGATGTGCCATTCGTTCATGCCCTGGCAGGTCTTGGTACCGCGGGCGACGGCTCCGGCCTCGTCGACCCTGCCGTAGGGGGTGCCTCCGGTCGCGGTGAGGATGATGCCGCCGTTCGCGTCGATGGTGGCCCAGTGCTCGGTGGCGCGGTAGGTGAGCACGATCCGGGTGCCAGCTTGCAAGACCTGGGTGTCGACCATCTTGGCCACGTCCGTGCGCCGGCCCGAAGCCGGTTTGCGTCGCGGAGCGGCCTGGCGGGGGCGGGCGGCCGGCTGGCTGGAGCCGTCGGCTGGGGGTGCGGCGGCAGCAGCAGTGGCGGGCAGGCCCAGGCGTTCGGGGTTCCAGATGTGTTCGAACAGACGCAGATACAGCTCCTGCCGGGTTGCGATGACCGTGGTCATGGTCTCCCTCGCCCCGAAGGCCCGCAGGTGTTTGTCGAGCTGGTGTGTCTTGATGAAGTCGCGCAGCTCGGGGTGGCGGCGGTCGTACTCGGGGGCCATGACGCCCAGCAGGACGTTGCCGCGGGCGTAGAGGCGGGTTTTGTCGTGGAAGGGCAGGTCGTTGATGCTGGAGTTCTCGCGGCCCCTCAGCAGGCCGAGGCCGCCGAGCTGGTTGCGGCGGCTGCGGAAGACGACCGGGTCGGGGATGTCTCCGGCCACCCGGTGGTGGTGGTTGGCCCACAGGTGTTCGATGTGGAATTGGTCGCGGTCGAGGTAGGCGAGGATGTCGGAGGGTCTCTTACAGGCCTCGTCGGTGTAGGCGGTGGCGCGGGCGAGAAGATAGCGGATCTGGTGGGCGTTGTTGCCGCGCAGTCCCAGGGTGATTGCTTCGCGCACCGGGTTCCCGTCGCGGCGGACGAGGTCCCCCAGCATGGAGGCGACGTCGGCGACGGTGCGGCATCCGCGCAGGAGGGGGACGAGCTCGGTGTGGACCAGGGCGTCGGCGTCGGCGGCCTGGACGGGCAGGTCCTGCAGGATCCGCAGGGTGTACCAGCGGTCGATGTAGGAGGCGACGAGGCGGCCTTTGTCCTTGGCGTCGGTGGGCTGGTCATCGGGGTCGATGGCCGCGAGGACGGCGACGGATTGGACGCCGAGTCCGTTGCGTTCGTTGAAGAGCACCGTCTCCAGGCGGTCGCCGTCCTTCTTCAGCGTGCGGGTGGCAGCAAGGATGGGCCGGTACAGGCGGGCCGACTTCAGCAGGTCCTGCACGAACTTGAGGAAGTGGTCGGGGCGTCCCGCGGTCAGACCAAGGTGCGTGGCGTTGTGGCGCACCCACACGTTGAGGTTGGTGGTGATCTGGCGGCGGTCCTCAGCGTGGCCCTCGCGTGCGCAGCGGGCGAGGAGGTAGGCCTTGATGAAGCGCGACGCTGCCTGGGGGTCGTCGCGGTCGGTGGAGAGTTCTCGCAGCATCTCCTGCCACTGGGTGTTGAGCTGTTCCTCCCCCGCGCCGACGTTGGACAGCAAGTGGCTCTTGAGAAGGTCGACGGCGGTGAGGCGGGCGCCGCGGTCGTTCATCGTCTCGAACATGCGGTATCCGTGGTCGGGGCCGGCCGCGCGGATGCCGACCAGGACCACCCGTTTCAGGAGCCACTCGGTGAAGTGGTGGAGTTCCTCGGCGTCGAGTTCTTCCGCGAGCTGGGATTCGATCTGCTGGCTGCGTGCCCACAGGTTGCGGCGGGAGAGGGAGTCCCCGGCCCCAGTCTCGTATTTGCGACCCTCGCTGATGGCCCGCAGGACGGGGTCGTGGTCGGTGATGCCGACGCAGAAGTGCTTCCCGTCGGTCGTGATCACACGGTTGAGCTGGTCGACCGTTTGCGGATCTCCGGCTTCCTGGGCCCACAGCCTCAGCTGCAGGGAGAGCACGTGCAGGGTGACGAACCGCTGCTGGCCGTCGACGAGGTAGCGGCAGTTCCTCGACGGCTCGTGGTAGACGAAGGGGCCGAGGAAGTACTGCGGCGCAGTGTGCGGGCGGCGCCGGTACGCGGAGTCGCCCGACCAGTTCCGGAACGAATCACACAAGTCCCGTAGCAGGGTGCGGACTTCTTCCTCGCCCCAGGTGTAGTCACGCTGGTAGTAGTCGATCTCATAGGTCACATCACGGAACAGCTCATTCAGGTTGAAGCCCTGAGACCTGATCTCGTCCGCCCCCACGCAACCACCCCTCACCTGCCGGGCATATCCCGTCATGCTCCCAACTCGGTGCCGTGCCGTACAGACGGCGCGGGAGTCGGATGGGCGGCGCGCACAACGCCGGGGCAAGCGAATGTGCCGACTGCGGGCCGGTCTCCGGCGGGTCTTGGCACTGCCACTCCCGACGGCAACCGCTGATCACCGCACGACCCTCGACCGCTGCGTAGGAGGCCCCTACGTGGCCAGCCACGTCATCGGGCTGCGGGCAGCTGCGGCGCCGGCCTGCACCGGGGCGTGGGGGACGACGCCGAGTGCCCTGGCCGAATTCAGCAGCTCCTGCACAACGGCGGCGCGGCCAGGGTGACGATGCCCCGGGTCCAGTCGGCGGATGTCTTGTAGGCGGCAATCGCGGTGGTCTCCCACAGCGACAGGAGATCGACCGTTTGGAGCCCGTCCACGTTGGCTCCGATGGGAGGAAGCCGCACACCGACCTCCCCGGTCGCCGCGCTGGCGTGGGCGGTGACCCGGCCTGGGGGCTGCTGACGGGCGTTTGCGGTCGTAGGCGGCACAGTCCGGGCTGAGCAAGATCAACGATCTTCCGCCCCCACGCGCTCGAGCAGAGAAATTATTCGTCTAGAAGACTGCTGAAAATCTGGTGTTCTGGCCCCGGCTCGGTGGAGTCGGGGCCAGTCTTGTAGGCATGCAGGGGGAATGGGCCGGGGAGCTGGTCGGGCCGGATGTGTGGGAAACGTGCCGGGAGTTGATCCCGGCAGGCAGTGTGTTCGCGTTTCTGGCCGAGCACAGGGAGGTGCTGTTCCCGCCGGGGATGTTCGCGGATATGTATCCGTCGTCCAACGGCCGTCCGAGTCTGCCGCCGCAGGTGCTGGCCGCGACGGTGGTGCTGCAGAGCCTGCAGGGGCTTTCGGACTTCGAGACCGTCCAGGAGTTGCGGTGTGACCTGCGGTGGAAGGCCGCCTGCGGGCTCGGCCTGTACGACAGCGCGTTTGATCCGTCGCTGCTGACGTACTTCCGGCGCCGTCTGCGTAACTCTGCCGATCCGATGCGGATCTTTACCAAGGTCAGGGAGGTCGTGGCCGCGACCGGCGTGCTCAAGGGCAGGCAGCGGCGGGCGCTGGACTCCACCGTGCTCGATGACGCGGTGGCCACCCAGGACACCGTCACCCAGATCATCTCCGCCGTCCGCCGGGTGATCCGCGAGGTCCCCGGCGCCGGGGAGGTGGCCGCGGAGCACTGCCGGGCGCACGACTACACCGACCCGGGCAAGCCGAGGATTGCCTGGGACGACGAGACGGCCCGTGCCGCGCTGGTCGACGGGCTGGTCACTGACGCCCATCTCCTGCTCGGGCACCTGCCCGAACAGGAGATGGGCGAGAAGGCGTCGAACGCGGTCGGCTTGCTGGCCCTGGTCGCGGGCCAGGACGTGGAACCCGCCGAGGACTCCGACGGACGCGACGGGCGCTGGCGCATCGCGAAGCGCACGGTGGCCGACCGGCTGGTGTCGACCGTCGATACCGATGCGCGGCACATCCACAAGAACCGCACCCGTCACCAGGACGGCTTCAAAGGGCATGCGTCCTTCGAGCCGGAGACCGGCCTGTTCACCGCTGTCGCTCTGACCGGCGGATACGGTCCCAGCAACCACGAGGCCACCGTCGGCGCCGGCCTGCTGGACGGCGAGGACGGCGAGTTAACCGTGCTCGGCGACTCTGCCTACGGCACCGGCGACCTGCGGATGCGCCTTGAGGCCGACGGCCACACCCTGGTGATCAAACCGCCGCCGATGCGGCAGGCCGTCCCCGGCGGCTTCACCATCGACGACTTCCGCATCGACCCAGCGGCCGGCACCGCGACCTGCCCGGCGGGACACACCGCCAACCTCGGACAGGTCAAAGTGGACGGCGCCCGCACCGCCCAGTTCAAGCGCGTCTGCACCGACTGCCCGCTACGGGAACGCTGCACCACCTCCAAGACCGGACGCACCCTCAACGTCCACCCCCAGTACGACCTGCTGGCCGCCGCCCGGGCCCAGGCCGCCACCGACCCGGTCTGGCAGGCCGAATACCGCAGATGGCGGCCGCCCGTCGAGCGGGCCATCGCCTGGCTCGTCGCCAAGGGCAACCGCCGGGTTCCCTACCGCGGCGTCATCGCCAACAACATCTGGCTCCACCACCGCGCCGCCGCCCTCAACCTCCGCCGACTGATCACCCTCGGACTCATCCGGACGGGCAACACCTGGCACCTCGCCGCGGCCACCGCATAGCGAAAAAGGGCCACCCGGCCTGCGGCCGGACAGCCCTTCGACAAGATTTTCAGCAGTCTTCTAGTTACGACACTCTCTGCCTAATCCCAACATCGCAGGTCAGCAAGCCAGTCAACTAGAGATCGAGACGTCTACCGAAGGAACCAATGCAGGTCAACACCCATACCAGATGTCGATCTTGTATTGTCTCTGCACTTCAAACACTGCAGCTCAGAGCTTGATCGATATCGTAACTAGACGGAAGACTGACAGGCCAGTTCGTCCAATCCCAGCGGCTGCGACATCTGCCCCCCAGTGTGCTGCTGAATTGAATTTCTTGAAGATAGCACGGTAGTTGGACATTTGACGTCCCATCCGATGCCCTCAAGTGACCGATTCTGGCAGCAAGTTGCCATGCAACTTGCTGCCTCATGAAGGACTTTCCTCAACCCTTGATCGCCTCGCAGTCTCTTCCCGGTCACTACCGGCGCCGCCACGCCACGATGATGGGGAGACGACATTGAGCTCGCTTGAATCTGATCCGCGTATGAAGGCCGAAAATGTCACCATCCGGCTGCTGGACACCTTCAGCAAGCAGGTGAAGGTCCTCGGTTCCAAGAGCTACTCCAACCGCTACCTGGCGATCGCTGCCCTCTCGGGGCAGGCGACAACGATCGAAGGCGCACTGGTCTGCGACGACACGCAGTACCTCGCCAACGCCCTGCGGCAGTTCGGTCACGTCAGCGTGGATGTCGATGCCGCTGCCGAGCGGATCACCGTCACCCCGACCGGCGAACCGATGCGCGGCCCCGCAGAGGAGGTCTATGTCGGCGCCGCGGGCACCCCGATCCGCTTCCTGATCGCCATGGCCGGCCACGCCGACGGCACGACCGTGCTGACCGGCACCAAGCGCATGCAGGAGCGGCCCATGGGCTCACTGCTCGACGCCCTGCCCGGGCTGGGGGTCACTGCCGAGGCGGTGCGCGGCAACGGCAGCCCGCCCATCAAGGTCACCGGTCCCAGTTTCCGCGGCGGGTCTACGCGCATCAGCGGCGCGGTCAGCTCCCAGTTCACCTCCAGCCTCCTGATCAACGCCACTCGCGCCGAACAGGACACCGAGGTCGTGATCACCGACGATCTGGTCTCCAAGCCTTACGTCGAGATGACCATCGCGGCGCTGGCCGAGATGGGCGTCACCGTCAAGCGGGAGGGCTACACCCGCTTCACCGTGGCCGCCGGCCAGAAGCTGCGCGGGGGCACCGTCACCGTGGAGCCCGACGCCTCCGGCATGTCCTACTTCCTCGCTGCAGCCGCCGTTCTGGGCGGCACGGTCACCATCCCGGGCATCGGCAAGGACTCCAAGCAGGGCGACGTCGGCCTCGTGGAAGCCCTGGTCCGCATGGGATGTACCGCCGAGGTCACCGACACCTCCATCACCCTGTCCGGCGGAGACCTGCACGGCATCGACATCGACATGGAGGCGATGCCGGACGTCGTCCCCACCCTTGCTGTTGTCGCCGCGTTCGCCCAGGGCACCACGCACATCAGCAACATCGCCAGCCTGCGCATCAAGGAGTGCGACCGCATCGCGGCCGTCGCACGGTCGGCCGGTGGTTCGCTGCGGGGACCGACTCCCGTCATCGACTATCTGGACGGCCTGCCCGAGATCAACCAGGCCATCCGCGATGCCGTCGACGGTGCCCGGAAGGAGATCCTCACCGCCCAGCCGGACGGACCCCGGCCGAGATCAGTCCTCGCCGATGCCCTGGAGACGGTCCGCGCCCAGCTCGACGCCGGGATCGCCAACCGGACGCTGTACCAGCACAGCGCCCGATTCGACGAGGCCACCAAGGACTACGTGCGCCAGGTGACGGCGTACGGGGCCGAGGTGCGCACCCTTCCCGAGTTCTTCGAGCGGCTGATCATCGTCGACCGCGAGGTGGCGTTCATACCCGGCCGCGGTGACCGGACCCTGGCGCTGGAGGTGCGGGAGGCGTCCGTGGTGCGCTTCCTGGTGGATGTCTTCGAGCGGTCCTGGGACCGCGCCGAATCGACCCCGTTCGTGCCCGCGCGCTCGGTGGACGCCGCTCCTGAGGTGATCCCCTCCATCCACGAGTCCATCCAGAAGCTGCTGGTCGCCGGCCGCTCGGACCGGGCGATCGCCCGTCGGCTCGGCATCAGCGAGCGCTCCCTGCAGAACCACGTGGGCCGGATCAAGGCCCGCTACGGCGCCGAGAACCGGTTCCAGCTCGGTTATCTGCTGGGACTGGACGCGGGGCTGGACTCGCCGGGCGAGGCATGAGGGGCCGCCTGCCGCGGGCGGCGCCCCGCACGGGAGGACCTCCGCCCGTGCGATGCCGCGCGCCCCGCCCCTGAGTCAGGCCGCCTCCCGCCGCGCGTCGGCGAGGAGGACCGCGAACCGACGCCGGGCCGCCAGGACCTGCTCGACCAGGACCCGGCCCGCCCGCTCGGCCGGCTCGGCCACCACCTCCCAGGTGTCCCACCAGGTGCCGCCCGCCCGGCGGGCCTGGCCGCACTCCCGGAAGACCGCCTCGAAGGTCAGCGTCAGGCGGTCCGGTCCGTCGCCGCGCAGCCGGACGTTGAAGTCGGCCTCCGGCACCCGGAGCTTGATCTGGTTGCGGACGAAGGAGGCGGAGACGAGCCCTTCGACGTCCGCGTCCCAGACGGAGGTGGCGAGCCGCGAGGCGAGTACCTCGACCCGGAAGGTCCGCGCTGTCACCGCTGCCTCCCCGCGACCCGGGAGTTGCGCGCCGCTTCCCGCAGCACCGCCAGGTAGAACGTGGGGTATCCCCGCTCGACGTACTTCGCCATGCTGGTCACCTCCGCGTGCCGCTCCCGCAGCCGGTTGATCGCCACCGTCATGGCCGCGTGGTGCTCCACGTGCAGGTTGTTGCCGTTGGTGTACCAGGTGCTCAACCAGCTCCCCTTGATGGAGCGGGTGTTGCGCAGTACGTCGGTGGCTTCCGTGTCGCACAGGATGTGCTCGGGCAGTTCCAGGAAGAAGTGCATGGGGGCGGCCACGAGGAGGGGCAGCAGCCACAGCTCCAGTACCGGGCCGCCGTACCCGGCGACGGCGAGTGCCACCGCCGCGAACACCGGCACCACCGCCCAGCGGTACTCGGCGATGATCTCGCGTCTGCGCCGGTCGGAGATGTCCCCGGCGTCGTACTCCCACGTTCCTCGCCAGCTGCGGTAGACCTCGCGGGCGATGATGCCCAGCCGCCGGTAGTCGAAGGCGCCGCGGCAGAGCATGCCCCACGTCAGCGGGGCGCGCGTGTCGAAGCCGAAGAACTCCGAGTCCTGCGGCGTACCGAGGTACTTGTGGTGCTGCAGGTGCCGGACCCGGTAGTGGGTGTACGACACGAGCAGCGGCAGGCCCAGCAGGACGCCCACGACGCGGTGCGGCTTGGGCGAGGTGAAGGCGCTGTGGTGCAGGCACTGGTGCTGCAGTTCCACCATGTGCGTGTAGACGGCGGCGAGCAGCACGATCCCGGCCGCCGAGAACAGCAGACCGTCCTGCAGGGCGAGGAACGCTCCTGCGCCGGTCAGTACGGCGGCGACGACGAGTTTGGTGATGAAGACGGCTTGGTCACGTCCGGTCACCCGGGCCCGCGAGAAGAGCAGCACCGGTTTCTGGCGGGCTGCGGCGGGCGGGGTCCCGCCGGTGGTGCGCACCGGGTCGGCGTCCTCGGACTGTTCGGCTGCCTTGGGTATCTCTGCTGTTGACATGACGTCCCCCTGTGTATGTGTGTGCCGCTGTCAGCGAAGTGCCTGCATGGCGTCCCAGATCCGGGTGTAGTAGCCGTTGGCCACCCGGACGCGGGTGAGCACGCCGAGGGAGATCTCCCGCAGCAACTCCGGAGAGCGGTCCACGAGCGGCACGAAGACGCCCTCGAACCATTCGGCGCCGTGGTCGGCGTCGACGTGCACATGGATGCGCTGGTAGTCGATGACGTCCTCGGGGACTTCGAGGCGGCGGCAGCCGTCGACCATCGCCTGGAAGCGCGGCGACGCGCTCTGCTCCAGAACACCCATGGCACCGAGGGCGCGGGGGTTGAGGTGGCGGTGGATGCCGTAGGCGAGCAGCAGGGCGGCGTTCTCGTACGCCTCGGGGAAGTGCAGGTTCGAGTAGTCCACGCCGGCCTCGTCGAGGCGGGCGCGCATGTAGCGGGCGGAGTGCTCGAACATGCGCGTGTGCACGTGTTCGATGTTGCCCTCGCCCATCTCGTCCCAGTAGTTCTCGGCGATGGTGAGCTTGGTGTGGCCCTGGGTGCCGATCTGCACGAGCGCCATCAGGTCGTCGAACTTGCTGTCGACGAGCTCTTCGCCCATGAAGAAGAGCGCGATCTCGTTGAGCGAGGCCTCTTTCGCGAGGTACTCGCAGAACTCCGGCTGGGTGTGCCGGTCCGCGGTGACGAGGAACCAGTCGCGGAACTCCTTGCCGGTCGCCGGGAGGTCACCCTGGTCGACCTGGCGGTCCTCCCAGGCGAACCAGGAGTCCTCGATGGCCGCGATCGAGCGGTCGTGGTTGAGCCGGGGGATGGACGCGAAGTCCTCCGGGCCCGCCATGTAGGCGACGTAGTGGGCGTGCAGCCGCCTGAGCAGTTTCAGACGGAGGTCGCGATCGTGCGGGCCGGAGGCCGGGAAGGCGAGAGCCAGTTCCTGCTCCAGAACGTCGGCGGAGTTCTGCGAAGTCGTTTCAACGGAAAATGCGGTGACCATTTCCACGGTCCTTTCTCGGTACCTCGCTGGACAACTGAACTCTGCCGTCATCCAGGCGGTCCCAGAAGGGGTTCCGATGGTTCGGGTCACCGCATTGCGGAGAACGGAAGGGTCGTCAGCCAGGCCCGCCGGACGACCCGCGTCCGGTCGCCGCAGGGCTTTCCACCGGGGGAAATGCCGCAGGATCCGAAGCTGATGTGCGGGAATCGGAACCATCCGGCCCCGGCTCCTCCTCGGGGGCCCGCGGCCCCTTCTCGTTGGCGACGAAATAAATGCCGATCGCCGCCAGAGCCATTCCGACCAGGTGGTAGACGTGCAGCTTCTCGTCGAGCAACAGCACGGAAAGGACAGCGCCGCTGACGGGGGTGAAGGCGGTGAATGCCGCCACCACGGTGGCGTCCACCCTGTCCAGGCTGTCGTACATGAGCACGACGGCCACACCGTTGATGGCCACTCCCGTGTAGACCATCAGCGCCCAGGTCTGCCAGGAGACGTCGGCCAGAGCCGCGACGTCGGTCTCGGCCAGCGCGGGACCGAGGAACATCAGGGCGCCCACCACCGACAGGATCAGCGACAGCCACGTCGGCGGCAGGGGGCGGGAGAGCAGCTTGCCGAAGGTGACGAACACGGCCTCGCACAGGACGGCGCAGACCAGCAACAGGGCGCCCAGTGCCTCGTTCGACCCACCGCCCGAGCCGCCGGCGCTGAGCGCGTTGATGCCGGCCGCGCCCACGACCGCCAGCGCGATCCCGCAGCCGCGGCGCCGGGAGAGTCTCTCCCGCAGGAAGAGCACGGCCACCAGGCTGATGGAGATGGGGACCATGCCGAGGATGACGCCGGCCTCGATGGCGCCGGTGAACTTCACGCCGTACATGGCGAAGACGCTGAACAGGAAGACCCCGAGCAGCGCCTGCGCGAAGATCACCGCGCTGTCCCGGCGTCCGGGCCGCACGGTGGGGGGCGACTTGATCCACACGACGACCGCGAGCACGGCGGCCGCGCTGACCAGGCGGAAGAACGTGGCCGTGAAGACCGGCACCTCCCGAAGGATCAGCTTGCTCGCCACCAGGTAGGAGCCGAGCAGGACCGTCGCCACCGTCATCTTGACGTGAACCACGCGCATCACACTCCTCCTCCCAGAGGGCCGAGCGCGCGCCGGACGATGGCCGCCGTGTGGACGTCCACGGTGTCGATCACGGGCGCGGGGATGTCCTCGGCGCGGATCACCAGCGGCACCTCCGTACAGGCCAGGACAAGTGCCTCGGCCCCCGAGGCGAGCAGGTCGTGCGCGATGCGCAGGAAGCGGTCACGGGTGGCCTGCGAGATGTCGCCGGTGCACAGTTCGCGCTCGATGGAGTCCTGCATGAAGGCGCGGTCGTCCGGCTCGGGCGTCACCACCTTGATGCCCTGGGCGGCGAACTCGTCCCGGTAGAAGGCCTGTTCCATGGAGAAGGCCGAGCCGAGCAGGCCGACCGTGGAGACACGGCGGCGCGCGGTCTCCTCCGCGGTGACACGGCAGATGTTGATCAGGGGCAGCGCGACGCTTTCCTCGACCAGGTCCGCGTACTCGTGCACGGTGTTGCAGCAGATGGCGAAGAAGTCGGCCCCCGATTGCTCCAGGCGCCGGGCGGCCGCCGCGATCTCACCGGCGACCGCATGGCCGTCGCGTGCCGCTATCCATTCCACCATGGGCTGGAAATCAAGGCTTTCCAGAACGATCCGCGGCGAATGCGCCTTTCCCAGTCGCCTGTTGACGGCACGGTTGATGCGGTCGTAGTAGGTAATGGTCGACGGAAAACTCAGACCACCCACCAGACCTATCTTCAGGACCGTGTGCTCAGACATGGTTGCTCCGCCGGGGTTTCCCGTTCCAGCCCACGTCCTTGTTCATGTTCCGTCCCCCTGTTGTCAATATGGCGCCGACTCACGATTCGGGTGTCGCACCGACTGTGCCGCCCGCCGCGCGCCGAATGAAGTGCCTGCCATGGTTCGGCTCTCCGCAGATTCGGATGTCCGCAGAATCCCGGCCGGGCCGCGGCGCCCGGCACGGACGGCGGGTCGACGGCGTACGGCTCATTCCACGCGGTAGATCTGGCCGGTCTGGTGCCCCTCGACGGAGCGCACGTAGGCCGCTGCCGCCCGGCTCACCGGGACCGGGTCGAAGCCCGGGAAGTAGTCGCCGAAGACGTCCAGGGCCTCCTCGAAGACGGTCGGGCTGATGGCGTTGATCCGCTGCCGGGCGGGCAGTTCGATCGCCGCCGCCCGCACGAACGCCTCCACCGCGCCGTTGGCGAGCGAGGCGACCGCACCGGTGAGGATGGGCTCGCGTGCCAGGATGCCGGTGATCAGGGTGTAGGAGCCGCTGTCGGCCACGAACTCCAGGCCCTGGCGGACCAGCTCGATCTGGCTCAGGACCTTGCCCTCCACGCCGGCCCGGACGTCGTCGAGTCCGAGCTCGCCGAGGGGTTTCCACGGGACGGTGCCGGCGGCCGAGGCGACCGCGTCGACCCGTCCGACCTTCTTGTACAGGGCGGCGATGGACGCCGGATCGGTGATGTCGACGCTGATGTCCGCGTTGCTGCGGGAGGCGGTGATCACCTCGTGTCCGCGGTGACGCAGTGCGACATGCACCGCCTGGCCGAGAGTGCCACTTGCTCCGATGAGTACGACCTTCATGCGCCGAGGATGACCGCAGAAGAATAGCCAAGTCCAGCTACCTTTACTACCGAACTTGTTAAGCTGAACTAATGCTTGATGTGAAGCGCATGGTCATGCTCCGTGACCTGGCCCAACACGGAAGGGTCGGCTCGGTCGCCGATCTGCACGGCGTCACCTCGTCCGCCGTTTCGCAGCAACTGCGCACCCTGGAGTCCGAGGCCGGTGCCCCTCTGGTGCACCGTGAGGGCCGCACGCTGCGGCTGACCGCCGCCGGGGCGGCGCTCGCGGCGGAGTGCGAGCACGTCCTCGCGGCGCTCGAGCGGGCCGAGGGTGCCGTGCGGGCCCTGGACGACGACCTCAGCGGTGAGCTGAAAATCGGCTGCGCGCCGAGCGCCATCAGCGCGGTCGCCGCGCCGCTCGTGGCGGAGCTCGTCGCGCGCCATCCGCGGTTGCGGCCGATGATCGTCCAGTCCGAGCCGGAGGACGCGGTGCCCCTGCTGAGACAGCAGGGACTCGATCTCGCGGTGTCGTACCGCTACCACCTGCTCGGCACCCCACCGCCGAGCGGCACGATCGCGGTACCGCTCTTCGACGACCCGCTGGTGGTGGCCGTACCGGACAAGCTCGTCGCGTCGGTGCGCGAGGACGGGCTCGGTGTGCTGCGCGACCTGGCATGGATCTCGGCCCCGGAGCCCAGCACCTGCCGCGAGATCCTGGTGCACGCCTGCCGGAACGCCGGCTTCACGCCCCGGATCGAGCACAGCTGCGTCGATCTGCGCTCGGCCCTGTCGATCGTGGCGACCGGACACGCCGTGACGGTCCTGCCGAACCTGCTGTGCGACAGCCCGCCCCCGGGAACGGCCGTGCTGCCGCTGCCGGGCCGCGGCCGGGTCATCGAGGCACTGGTGCGCGCCGGGTCGGAACGTCAGCCGGCCCTGGCAGCGGCCCTGGCGGTGCTGACGGGCGGCCCGGCGGGCGAGCGCTGATCACAGCTTCACGGGATTCACCGCGACTGGTTTGCGCTGGTCAACCCGCTCATGGCGTGAATGAGCAGGTCGGGCGTTCGCTCGTACGGATACCCTTGATCTGTCCGGGCACGGCCCTGACCTGCGCGAAGAGTCATCCGGCCTGCCTACCAGGGCACATCGGGGGCACATCGCCGAGCGCTGCTTCGACTGCGGCCCGGGTCGTGTCCTCGTCTTCCATCCAGAGGTGGGTGTACGTGTCGAGCGTGATGCTCGGCTTTGAGTGCCCCAGGCGCTTCTGGACGGTCTTCACGGACTCGCGGTGCTTGATCAGCAAACTCGCGTAGTAGTGGCGAAGATCATGCAGTGTGGTCCCGACTGGCACCCGTTCGTCACGACCCTGCCCTTGCCGAATACCTCATCCATGCAGGTGGGAGCGGGTTTGGGTGTCGGCCAGTGGTTGCCCGAGTCGGCGCTCTCGCGCGGTCGGTGGTGGGCGCGGCATGATGATCGGTCGTGCTGCTGAGACTGGCGTACCTGGGTGTGACGAACGCGTTCGCGGTGCTGCGGCTGCTGCCGATGAGCGGCCGCGAGAAGGATGTGCAGATCCTGGCCCTGCGCCATCAGATCGCGGTCCTGGAGCGGCAGCTTAACGGGCAGCGGGTCCGGTTCCACGCGAGCGACCGGGCGTTCCTGGCCGCGTTGCTCCAGGGCTTGCCGCGACAGGTGCTGCGCCGGATGCGACTGCTGGTGCGGCCGGACACGCTGCTGCGCTGGCACCGTAATCTCATCGCTCGTCGGCACGCCGCCCGGTCCCGGCCGAAGCGCGGAGGCCGGCCGCGCACCGTGCGCTCGATCCGAGCGCTGGTGCTGCGCCTGGCCAGGGAAAATCCAGGCTGGGGCTATCGGCGCGTGCATGGTGAGTTGCTCGTGCTCGGGGTGAAGGTGGCGGCATCCACGGTCTGGGAGATCTTGAAGGAGGCCGGGATCGACCCGGCACCCGCACGCGCGTGCAGCACGTGGGCGGACTTCCTGCGCTCCCAGGCCGACGCGCTGCTGGCCTGCGACTTCTTCGAGGCCGTCACCCTGTCTGGGGCCCGCTTGTACGTGTTCGCCGCGATCGAGCACGCGAACCGCCGGATCCGGATCCTGGGCGCGACCGCGCATCCCACCGCGTCCTGGGTGGTCCAGGCGGCGAGGAATCTTGTCATGGACCTCGGGGGCGCCGGCTGCCGGGCGCGCTATCTGATCCGGGACCGGGACGGGAAGTTCCCGCGGTTGTTCGACGAGGTGCTCCAGGACGCGGGCATCGAGGTCGTGCTCAGCGGCGTCCGGATGCCGAGAATGAACTCGATCATGGAGCGGTGGGTGCAGACCTGCAGGCGAGAACTGCTGGACCGCACGTTGATCTGGGATCAGCGTCATCTCCTGCACGCCCTGCGCGAGTTCGAGACGTTCTACAACGAGCACAGGCCGCACCAGGGCCTGGCAAACGCCCGCCCCCTCCACCCGCTGCCCGCTCCGATCGAGGACCCGGACCGGATCGCCCGTCTGGACATACGACGCCGAGCGCGGCTTGGCGGCACCCTCCACGAGTACCAACATGCGGCCTGATCAGCATGGATGAGGTATTCGGCAAGCGCAGGGTAGCGGCCCGCTCCCTGGACGTGTGCGAGGTCTGGACCGTGCTTGAGGAACGGCCGTAGCCTGCTGCGGCACAGTCCCCCGCCGCCCGACGGAAGGCCTTGGCATGATGCCCTCAGGGAGATCTCGTTCGATCCTAGTCGCCGTAGTGACAGGGGTGGCTGCGTTCCTCCTCGCCCTGCTGCCGGCAACCCCGGCCGGCGCACTGCCCGCGTGGCCGTCGCTCAGCCAGGGCGTGAGCGGCGCGGACACCCAGACTGCGCAGTATCTGTTGCGGCACCACGGGTACGGCATCGCGGCGGACGGGCAGTTCGGACCGGCCACCCGCTCGGCCGTGGTCAGTTTCCAGTCCGCCCGCGGCCTGACCGCCGACGGGACGATCGGCTCGGAGACATGGCCGCACCTGATCGTCTCCGTGAGCCAGGGGGCGAGCGGCGACGCGGTGCGGGCGGCGCAGCTCCAGCTCAATCTGTACGGCGCGGGCCTACCCGTGGACGGGCAGTTCGGACCCGTCACCGACAGCGCCGTGCGCTCGTACCAGAGCTCCCACGGTCTCGCCGTCGACGGTCGGGTCGGCTCGCAGACCTGGCAGAGTCTCGTCGGCGGCAACGGCGGTGGCGGCACGCCGTCCGGCTATTCTCTGCCGCTGGCCCGGACTGCTGTCGGCAGGGCGGACTACGCGGCCTCGCACTGGAACTCCACGCCGGCCGTCGATCTGATCGTGAGCTACCTCCCGGCCTACGCGATCAAGGGCAGCGTCGTCGACCACTACGACAGCGCATCCTGCGGAATCGGCATCCGGCTGCTCCAGCCGGATGGTTCGCGCTTCGTCTACTGCCACCTCAGTGCGCGCTCGGTGGCCGATGGCGCCCAAGTGGCGGCCGGCACACGGGTGGGCACCACCGGAGACACTGGTAACTCCGGCGCGCCGCACCTGCACGTGGAGATCAGGACGAGCGACGGCGTGGCGCGCTGCCCGCAGAGCTATCTGCTGGCGATCTACGACGGCCGTACGCCGCCCAGCCTGGGCAGCCTGCCGACCAGCGGCTGCACCGCCTGACCCGGTACCGGGCACGGCCTGCCCACCACCCGCGGCCGTCAATGGGCCCACCACGATCCCGTGGTGGGCCGATGACGTTGTGGTGTGTGGCTGCTACTTCAGAGCGCGTGTCGTTGAGCACCCGGAGCTGGGGCGGGGGTGCGGTCTGCATCATGCGGCTGTCGCTCCCTACGGGGTGGTCCGGTGGCGGGTCAGACACCCCACGACGTTTGAGGTCAAGCGGCATGGAGGCGTGCATGGTGTGACCAGGCGGTCGCTTCGTCGTAGAGGGTGCAGGTCTTGAGGCATCCGTGGAGGATGCCGACGAGCCGGTTGCCGACTGGGCGGAGGGCGGCAGCAGGTCTTGAGGCATCCGTGGAGGATGCCGACGAGCCGGTTGCCGACTGGGCGGAGGGCGGCGTTGTAGCCGGTCTCCCGGGCTCGCTGCTTCTCGTAGTAGCGGCGGGCGCCCGGTGAGGCGCGCAGGGCGGAGAACGCCTGGCGCTGCGGGTGACCGGGCTGGTCCCGGCGTAGTTCTTGCGGGGGGATTGTCACCAGGTGGCTCCCCGGTGGGCACCGTCCACTTCACCGGAGACAGCGCCGAGACAGACAGTGCCCCGGGCATGGACGACGAGAGCCACTTCGCGGTGTTCGAGTCCCTGGCCCTGGTCTGCAACGCCCATGGGGTGCGCCTGTAACGCCAGTACCGGCCCGCCGACACGGTGCACGTTCGTCCCGCCGACTATGCCCCCGGTGACACTTTCTGGGCTCTCGGCAGGCCGCACCGTTTCATCGGCCTGGTCGGCTTCCCGGCCGATTCCAAGACCGCCCAGCTCTTCCCCGGCATCCAGTACTTCCATTAGGACTGGTGGGCTCGCATGTTGAGGTGTCGCGTATTCGTCAGCGGAGACCGATTCTTGTCCTCAGGGCGTGACAGACAGTCATCGCCGGGAAGTCTCGCCTCCGCTGGGTGTCTCGTGATCGCGATTCGCCGCTTAGAAGCCGTATCTCAACCGATCTTGGAACGTGCGGGTCGAACAGGGGTCCTGGTCGGGTGATCTTCCGGTGGTACGCGCATGAAGACAGGGCCTCTCGGTAGCTCAGAGATGCGAATCAAACCGAGCAATGCCGGGAGGCCCTGGTGTCGTTGTTGTACGCGTCCGCACCCGTTGATTTCAACTCGGCCGCCCCATCGTGTGATTGCCTCGCGCATGTGTACGGGAACGCCGCCGATCATCCGGACCGGGCACGCCGGTATCCGTCGGACATGACGGACGCGGAGTGGGCGGCCATCCGCCCGCTGCTGCCGGTGCCGTCCTGGCTTGCGGGCAGGGGCGGGCAGCCCGAGGGCTACTGTCACCGGCAGATGCTGGACGCGATCCGTTATCTGGTCGCGGGCGGGATCTCGTGGCGGGCGATGCCCGCGGACTTCCCCGCCTGGGGCCGGGTCTATGCCTTCTTCCGCCGCTGGCGCGAGCACGGGCTGATCGCGGAGTTCCACGACCGGCTGCGCGAGCGGGTCCGTGAACGCGAGGGGCGCGAGGCAAAACCGAGCGCGGGGATCATCGACGCGCAGTCGGTGCGGGCCGCGGCGACGGTGCCGTCCGTCTCACGCGGATACGACGGCGGGAAGAAGGTGCCGGGCCGCAAACGGCACATCGTGACCGACACGCTCGGCCTGCTGCTGGTCGTCGCGGTCACGGCCGCGAACATCGGCGACCGAGAAGCGGCGGTGGGCCTACTGGGGCGTCTGCGTCGCCTGCATCGCGACATCACCCTCGTCTGGGCCGACGGCAGCTACACCGGCTCCATCGTCGACTGGTGCCGACACAAACTCGCCCTGGCTTTGGAGGTCGTCAAACGCATCGACGACACGGAGGGGTTCGTGGTGCTGCCGAGGCGGTGGGTGGTGGAGCGCACGTTCGCGTGGCTGATGAACTCCCGCCGTCTGGCCCGCGATTACGAGACCCTCACCGCTACCAGCGAGGCGATGATCCAGTGGTCGATGGTCACACGGATGAGCCGGCGCCTGGCCCGGTCACGGGCCGCCGACCGGCACTGAATGCCCCCGACGCCTCCAAGAGGAGCCACCCGCGCTCCGCCAGCCGCCTGGCCTTCGACCGCACCCCCTCGACCTTCGCCGGCGTCGTCTCCAGGCCCAGCTCCACCGCGAGCTCCTTGGCTCGAAGCGGCCCGTGACCCGCTGATCGCTGCTGTTCCAGCACGCCCAGAATCCGCTGATAGTCCGGCGCCAGAACCGTCACCGGCAGCCCTTCCCGCCAGGGCGGCACCGTCGAGCCCGGCACCGACGCGAGCGACGGCGCCACTTCCTTCTCCGCCCAGGTCCCGGTCACGGCCGTGGACTCGGCCTCAGAGACTGCCAGGGCCTCGACCAGCTCCTCCCGCGCGATCACCCGCCGGTCCAGCTCGATCTCCGCGGCCTCCAACACCTCTGCCAACCGCGTGACTTCCTCCCGCAGACCCTCCACCCGCACACGGGCAGCCGCCTCCCGCTCCTCCAGCATTCCCAGCACCGACGCCACCGCGCACCCCTCGGCCATGAAGCGGACACAAGACGCCGCATCCCTCCCTCACCCCGAGCGAAGCCATGCCCGACCAGCAAGAATCAAACGATCACGTTCGGTTGAGATACGGCTTCTTACTCCAGGTAGAGAGCTGCCAAGCGTGGCAGGTGGCGAGTCATTTCGCCTTGGTCGTCGAAGTCGAAGTCCCAGGTGGGGTCCAGCTCCGGGTATCGGATGGTGAATGCGTCGTCCGGGAGTTGCTTGCCGGTCGCCATGACGTGTGCGTTCCAGACGATGCTCAGCGCCTCCTCACAATCGAGATCAATTCCGTCGGCCGCTGCAGCTCGCACGATGGGCACTTCTGCGAGGGCATCGGGGTCAGCAACTATGCGCTCGAAGACCTCGCGTCCCTGCGCGATCAGCCAGCCGCGGAAGTAGTCGAAGCCGTCGTCGGAGCATCCGCCGTTGATCACGTAGGCAGCGGCCCACAGAGGATTCGTGTAAGAGTCGGCCATCAGGTCCCACAACACCTGCTGAGCGGCGACGATCTCCTCGGCCGGGTGCGTGGCCAGTTGCGAGGCTACCCGGCGGGCGACAACTTCTCCGTCGTCCGGGTTGGACGCCTGGTTGCGGACTGCCTCGATGAGCTGCCAGAACTGCTCTTTGTTCATGGCGGCAGAGCATGCCACCTGGTACTGACATCATGCCGGTCCCGGGAGGTTGGCCCGCCAGAGCAACCATGGCGCCCCCCGTCAGCGTATGTGGTCGCCGGGGGCGTATCGGCTCCAGGTTCCTCCGCCTTCGGTGACCAGGCGGGTGGCTGTCTTGTCGTGGTAGCCGAGCGCCTTCGCGATGACGGGGGCCGGGGCCTGGAGGACGAGTTGGTGGATCGCGGAGCTCCTGCCGCGTTGCGGTGGGACGCCGATCTTCCGCAGGTGGACTTGGAGGCTGACCGGATTCATCGGCTGTCCGGGCTGGCGGCCCGGGAAAAGCCACTGTGAGCTTCTGCTGCTGGCGTAGGGCAGGTGCTGGCAGGAGTGGACGTATGCCCGCATGAGGTCAGCGACGGGCTCCGGAAGTGGGGACGGCGGGTCTCCCAGCCGGATGGTGACGGTGGCCCCGTCGTCGATGACGTCATTGACAGTGAGGCGGACGATGCGGGTGACGGGTTGCGCGTAGAGGAGAACGAGTGCGGCGGCGACCCGGGCTCGCAGGGACAGGGAGTCGTCGTTGAGGGTCCGCCGGAGGATGGCGAGTCGGCGGTGCTGGTGCAGCGGCGCTTGGTCCTGGTTGATGACCTGGGGTGGCAGGGTGAGGCGGGGCATCCGGCTCGTCTTCATGCACCAGCGCAGGAACGTCTGGGCCGGGCGCCGGGTGGCCAGCTTCGCGGTGTGCCAGGCATCGAGGTCGGCCTGCTGGCAGTGTTCGATGGTGCGGCCTCGGTCGGCGAGCCAGGCGAGGAAGGCGCCAGCCTGGGTGATCTCCTGTTTCGCCTGGCTGGTCTGGGAGCGTCCCAGAGGCCCCTTCTCCGCTTTGCTCCGCAGGTGTCGCAACTGATGCCAGGTGACGAAGTGCTGAAGACGCCGACGGTGTTCGGGGTTCTCGATGCCGGCGAGTCGTTCGGTCAGCCAACGCTGATAGAGCATGAGCTGTCGGTCGACGGGCGGCAGGACGCAGCTGTCCATCAGCAGTCGCGCAGGTGAGCGACGGTTCGCCAGGGTGTTTCCTGGTGCAGCTCGTCGTGGGTGAGCGGGATGGTGCCGGTGGCCAGGCCCCGGAGGAGGCGGACGACGTTGGGGTTGCGGAGCCAGATGAGTCGGCTCTTGGGCCGGTCCATCTTCAGCAGGGTGGTGATCAGTGGTTGCAGCGGAAGCGCGACGTGTCCGGTGCCGTCGTCGAGGAGGCGGGCGAGGGTGCAGCGTTCGCAGAGACGCCCGCCGAGTAGGAGTCCTTCGAAGCTGCAACGGTCGCAGAAGAAGTCGCGGGTGATGCCGGCGCAGTCGCGGCAGATCGAATTGCCGACGGTGTCCAGACCGGGTAGTAGCCGGTCGGTTCGGCAGTTGGGGCAGGAGCCGCGGACGCACATCGCGCGGTCGTAGCAGGTCCGGAAAATTGTGCCGTCCGACCGTTCCGCCGACTTCGCCGCCCGACGGCCGCAGCGTGCGCAGTTCCGGACATGCCAACGCTCGTACTCTTCCGGCGTCATTGCTCAGCCCTCGGGAGTCAGCCGGACCCGCGTGGGTCGTCGGGCAGCGAGGTTGATCGGTGCCTCTTCGCCGGCGGCGCCGTTCCTATGTCCGGCGCCGTGTTTGACACCGCATGGGAAGGAAGGGTTGTACAGGAGACACATCTGTTTTGCTAAAAAAGATCACCTTTTCGCCGAAGAAGATCGCTTCGAGTTGGGCACCCGGGGCGAGGACAGCCACGCACACGCGAAAGGCCGGAGCCATACGAGGTGACTCCAGCCTTCGACGTTTGATCAGCCGACGGGAACTGCTACGGCGCGGATCCCGTGAGTTCTCCAGAATCTGCTGAGGTCCTTCACCACCGCCGCCGCCAGCGCCGTCAGCCCGAACCGCCTCGACTTCGATCAGGCCTCGGAATGGTCGGACGAAACGAGAATGCTTCAGGAATTCTGAAGTTACGTCACAATCCGGCCGAGTACGCCAACGAGGGAGAAGCCCCAGGCCAGGGACTCTGGAGCCCAGCAGAAGTCACGGGAACTCACGAGATGTCGCACAGATGCGGCTGCGCGGCGCCCGCATGGTGTTCTGCTCCGAGACGGAGCAGGGCAAGCGGTTCACTGAATCGACGATGAAGCGGCTCACGGGTGGTGACCCGATCGAGGCGAACCTGATGCACAAGAACCCCATCACGTTCGACCCATCGCACTCCCTGGTCATGCTCACCAACATCTGCCGGTGGTGTCGGGTCTGTACGGTCAACGGTGGATCTTCGAACAGGAAGTGACACCTGATGACAGACGTGAACGTATCGGTTGTCGAGGTCGAACGCCTTCGATTTTCCCAATGCTCACAACCCATCAGAAGCGGGGCGAGTGCGGGCGTGCGGCGGCCCCGCCGCGCTTCAGGGGAAGAGCGCGACGGGGCCGTGTGTGCACCGCGTGAGCCGGGAACGGACGGACCGGCCGCCAGTATGCGACCTTGTGAGACTTGCTGTCAGTAGAACCCGTGAACCGCGAGTCGGCCGGTCAGCAGCCGTTCAGCACCGACGACAGCGCGCTCTTCTCCGTGCTGTCGACGGTCAGGCCGTAGTAGTACTTCACCTGCACCCAGGCGCGCGCGTAGGTGCACTTGTAGCTGGTGACGGACGGCCACCAGGTGCCCGGGTCCTGGTCACCCTTGGACTGATTGACGTTGTCCGTGACCGCGATGAGCTGAGGGCGAGTCAGGTCGTTGGCGAAGGCCTGACGCTGGGAAGTGCTCCACGCCCACGCGCCGGACGCCCACGCCTCGGAGAGCGGGACCATGTGGTCGATGTCGAGGTCGGACGCGGCGTACCAGGTCGCGCCGTCGTACGGCGAGTACCAGCTGCCCGACGTCGCGGCGCAGGACGAGTCGGTGACGACGCCGGAGCCGTCGCGCTTGAGGACGGTCTCCCGGGTGTCGCAGGTGCCGGAGATGGTGATCCAGTGCGGGAACAACGCACGGTCGTACGTCGAGCCGTGCGACTCGGCGGTGGCGGGCATCGACGCCAGGTAGGAGCGGGCGGTGGCGGCGCTGACAGGGGTGGGCAGGGCGGCCTGGGCGGGTGTGGTGCCGAGCAGGGTGAGGGCTGCGGCGAGGGTGGCGGCGAGGGTGGCGGTGATGCTGCGGCGGGTGATTCTGGGCATGCGTGAGCGCTCCTGTGCTGGGTGTTGGGCGTGGTGTGAGGTGCGGGTACAGGATGGCGCCGCCGGGGTCTATGCGGGTAGATGATCGGCAGTAAAATCTGAATGACCACGTCATGTCAGAACTGCGAGGGCCCAACGTCGTTGCCCCCAGGCCGCCACCCCCGCGCGATCCACACACCCACCCCGCGGCATACGATGGCCCCCTCCTGATTCCCTCTCAGGGGAAGCGGGGGATGCACCCGGCGGGGCCCACAAGCCCCGCCGGTTTTCTTACGCCGTCAGTGCCACGGCGCGGGCCCAGTCCCCGACGCCCACCTCGCGAGCGCGTCATGGTCGAGCAGCGAGCATGCCCCACAGCCAACACGCACGGCCCGACCGCCGGAACCCACCCCACCGGCATGCCCCAGGCCGGAAGGGGAACCGCCACCGGCAAGCAGCCTCCATCCAACGCCCGTACGAAACCGGCTGGAGGCGCTTGCCGTCCCTTCGGCATGATCAGGTCATGACCGGAATGAGGATAGTGGTGTGCCTGCCGGGTTCGGCGGCAGGGCGGGTGGACGCGGCGCTCGCGGAGGCGATGGCTCCGTTCGAACGGGAGAGGGGGCTCGGCGGGGAGTTCGATATCTGGGACCACTACCGGATCTACGGTGGTGCCGAGGGGTCCGGATTTGCTGTCCTGGCCGGCTTCGAGTCGGATCCGCGCCTCCTCCACGACCGGCCGCGGTTCGACGGCACAAACGCGCCCAGTCTGCCCGGCATGTGCGCGGGCGGCCCGCGCGGCCTACTGGACTTCAGCGCGACCCACACCGAGTCCGTCGCCCTGGCGGGCCGCGCTTGGGACCTGTGGGTGGAGCTGTCCGGCCGCCATCCCGCTCCCGAGCCGCTCGAGCTATTTGTGGAACGCAGCAAGGCGGAGATGGACGTACCGCCCTTCCTCCTGTTCCGCATGGAGGGGGAGCCGGACCCTTGGACGCCGGCCTATGAGCGCTACAGGGCACAGCCTCTCGTTGGGGCTTACCTGTCGGCCCTCGACGAGCTCAAGAGCGCAGCCCGCAGCCACCGTTACGGCACCAGTTTCCTGGACTGCCACGATCCCCTCCAGAGCGTCGGCGGTCTCTCCCGCGAGGATTTCATCCGTGATCACTCGAGGTGGCCGGGCTTCGACAACGTGCTCACCCTGGAGGGCTGGTGGTACGGGGACGGCGAGGAAGGGCTCCACAGCGCCTGCGGCGGCCGTGCCGTGTGCCCCCACGCACCGGACATCGCACCGGGGTCGTACCTCGCCGTGCAGCGCTATTTGGAAGACGTACCGGACGACGCTCTCCTGGTCTACCTGCGCCTTCACATCTGACCAGCCGGATGAACCACGGGCTTGTCACTGCTGGTTCGTCGTTGTGCTGTCAGTGGGTGAGCTGACGTCGGCGAGATCGGGGTCGCGCTCTCTCCCCGCGCTGCGCCAGCCGTCCAGAAGCAGATCCGGAGCCTGCGCGAAGCCCTCTCCTGGCCTCACGCCTGCCCGCTGCGCACACCCCGGCTGCAGCCACACACGCGGCGTCCACCAGAGCGTCCCTCCCACAGCCCCGGAGCACTCCCGCTGCTACGAAGACCGCGGCTGCCTCGGCTACGTCGCAGCCGAACAGATCCGCGCCCGCTTCGAGTCTGAGCTCGCCGCAGACGGGGAGCCGCCCCTGGACAGCGAAGGCGAGTTCAGAAGCATGCTCGTCGAGGACGTCCACAACCGAACGCTACAGCTGCGAAGAGACGGATATTGGGAGTCTGACATCGACTACTTCACCGAGGCGCCCACCCCCTGACCGACGGTGGCTCCGACGGGCACAGCCGGACGGCTGCGCCTCACGTCAGTCCTGGTCCCAGCAGCTGCGGCAGTGCTCGTAGGCGAGGGCGGCGGCCGTGTCGCGGCCCCGGCGGGCAGCGGCACTTGGTGGGCGCGACGGAAGGCCAGGTGGCAACCCGGATAGATTGCGTCGGGCCGCAGCGCAGCGCCCTGCTCCCGTCCGGCGAACCCAGCCTGCAGCCCCGCCGACGACCAGGAGCTGCAACCCGGCTGCGCAACGCAGGGGTGCCGGACCCCACCACCACGACCCCGGGCTACGGCGGCCCCAGTCCGGCCGCCGGCGGGCCGACGACCTGAGCGGCCACGGTGGTGAGGCCGATGAGGGCGCCGGCGGCGATGAGGAGCGGCAGGGTGGGGGCGAAGCCTGCGGCGAGCAGGCCCAAGCCGGTCAGACGGCGGCTTTGACGTAGGTCATGTACTTGGCCCAATCCCAGTATGGACCGGGATCGGTGTGGTCCGTTCCTGGCACCTCGTAGTGCCCGATGATGTGGGTTCGGTCCTTGGGGATGCCGTACCGGGTGCAGATCGCGGCGGTGAGCTGCGCCGACTGTCGGTACATCACATTCGTGAACCAGCTCGGTTCGTCGACCCACCCCTCGTGCTCGATGCCGATGCTGCGGGTGTTGTAGCTCCAGTTCCCCGCGTGCCAGGCGATGTCCTTCTCCCGGACGAACTGGGCAATGTAGCCGTCCGCCGAGGCGAGCATGTAGTGCGCCGACACCTTCCGTGCGGGGTCCTGGAAGATCCGCCGGGCGTCCTGGAAGTACTCCTGGGTGACATGGATGACGACCCGGTCGATGGCATAGCTGGTGGGCCGGTTGGAGACGGTGTAGTTCGAGGTGCTGGCGGGGATCCAGTGGGTGGTCGGGTAGCTCGCGGCGCGGGCGGTGCCGGAGGCGAGCGGTCCGAGCGCGGTGGCAGCGGCGGCGACGACACCGCCTTTCAGCAGGCCGCGCCGTGACGGGTACGCGATGTCCATGGGGGCTCCGTAACGCAGTCAGGGATGTGTGTGCGTTCGTGCCGTGCAGGCCGAGGGCGGGACGGGCCGCTCGACGGTCGTCAGCGGCCCGCCTGCCTGGGGGGCTGTCACCAGCTCGCGGCGGTCATGGCGTGTTGTTGGCCAGGGCCAGGAGCCGGTCGCGGGTGCCGTTGAACTTGTCGCGGTCCACGTTGCCGGAGATGCCCGACACCGTGCCGGTGCTGGTGTACTGCCACACCGTCCAGGCCGGGAAGCCGGTCGGGATCGTGGGGCTGGCGGCGGTGGTCCAGTGGGCCACCCAGAGCGGGCTGCGGGTGGCCATGCCGCTCCAGCCGCCGGTGCAGGTGTTCCACCAGCTGGGGCTGGTGTAGATGACGATGTCTCGGGTGGTCCGGGTCTTGTACGTGTTGTAGAAGTCCAGGATCCAGTTGCGCATCGCCGTCTGGGACAGGCCGTAGCAGGTGCCCTCGATGTCCAGTACGCCGGGCAGCGTGAGGTTGTCCCTGGACCAGGCGCCGCCGTTGGAGGCGAAGAAGTTGGCCTGGGTGGCCCCGCTGGAGGCGTCGGGCCGGGCGAAGTGGTACGCGCCGCGGATCACACCGGCGTGGTACGCGTTCGTGTAGTTGGAGCCGAACATCGGATCCTTGTAGCTGGTGCCCTCGGTGGCCTTGATCCAGGCGAACTGCTTGCCGGAGTTGCGCACCGAGGTCCAGTTGATCGTCCCCTGGTAGTGCGAGACGTCGATGCCCTGGACGCCGTCGGTGGCAGCCATGGGGCTGACCGAACCGGGGGCCGTTTGCGTGTTGTGCATGGTGACGCCCAGGTAGCCCGCGCCTAGCGGGATCTGGCCGCCCTGGGACTGCGCGGCCTGGGCGGTGCTGCCGGCCAGCAGGCCGAGGGTGATGGTGAGGGCGCCGAGGGTGGCGGCGGCGCGACCCAGTGGGGTTAAGCGGGATCTGGAGATGTGCATGGGGGACCTCCAAAGGTGTTGGTGGTGCGACCGAGCCCGGAGGGTGCAATGTGAGTTGTACACGTCAAAGCTACGCGCGTAAAGTGAGGCCGGATCCGCAAGGGCACGACGAGCAACCTGGCCCATCAGGAGCGTGTACAGGCTGTGCGTCGGGGAGAAGCGATGAACTGTCCCGAGTTTCGTAGCGGCCGGTTTGTGTGGTTTCAGGCGGCGTTCGTGGCGGCCCGGGATTGGTAGTGATGGGCCTCAAATTGCTCGGGCGGGAGGTAGTCGAGGGCGGAGTGCAGGCGCTCGGTGTTGTACCAGCCGACCCATTGGACGACAGCACGTTCTACCTGGTCAGCGTCCCGCCAGGGTCCTTGATGTTCGATCAGCTCAGCCTTGAACGAGCCGTTGATGGCCTCGGTCATGGCACATGTATCGCATTCCTTACCCGACCTGACGGCTGAACCCGGCGTGCAATTCTCGATCGCAGGCGGACACAGCATTCGCTACAACCGGACGGTCGAGCTGTTCCAGGCAGGCCAGTTGCCTTTGCTGTGACCGCTGTCGGTGGTGCCCGGCAGCATTGTTGGCGTCGCTCGAACCGTGACCCTCTGACCGCGGATCAAAACACGTTCAACCTCCATGGCAAACTCGTCCGGACGCGCTCTTGTGACGCGCGTAGAACTCGGGCACTATCTCCCTGCTCCACCATGCGGCAGCTCGGTCCCAAAATTGTCATGAGCAGGAGGAAACCCCCTATGTTGCACCGCCCGAAACTACGCTCGGCCCTGACCGCGCTCGCCCTCGTCCTCGGCGCCGCGTTCGCCCCCGGTATCGGGGTTCTGGGTAGCGGCGCCACCGAGGCCCACGCCGTCACCAAGCTCACGCACGCACAGGCGACGTCCATGTTCCGCTCGTCCGGCATCACCTGGTCGTCCTCCGGCGGCTGCTCCGACCGGAACAACCCCACCTGCACATCCTTCGAGCAGCTCAACCTCGCCACCGCCCAGGGGGCCCAGACCTTGAAGAGCGCCACCGGCTGCGCGCTCAACATCACCGGCGGCACCGAGACCGGGCACGCCAGCGGTACGTACTCGCACTGGAACGGCTACAAGCTCGACTACGCCAAGTCCACCTGCCTCACCAACTACATCCACAACGCCTTCAGCTACATAGGGCTCCGCGGCGACGGCGCTCCCCAGTACAAGTCCGGCTCCGGGAACATCTACGCGGACGAGGGCAACCACTGGGACGTCCTCTACTACAACTGCGGCGGCTGCTGAGCCGACAGACAGAAGTGTCCCCATCCGGCGGACGGGGGTACCTCCGGGGCTCAGAGGCCCACGCCGTCCGCCGGTTCACCTGCTCGGACACCTCCTGCGGGCGGCAAACCTTCCTCGGTCGTCGAGGAGTTGATGGCCTTTCAACGCCTCAGAACGGGCCCTTGCTGCAGGGCGATCGTCACCGCCACGGTCGCCCTGGAGCACTCCCCAGCCAAGGTCCGCATCCCTGCCGCGGATGGTTCTGCTGAGCTTGACGTTTGACTTCACTGGTCACTCGTAGGCCTTGTCGGCGTACATGCGGTGGGGCTTGAAGTACCTGTCACGGTGTGGGTCGTGCCTCGTTTCGTAACCCTCAACCATGGGTTTCAAGCCTCCGCTGTCGTGGGGGTTGGCGGCCGAGAAGCCGACGACCAGGGGCAGTCCGTTCGCGTCCGACAGCAGCGGCGTCCGGGTCGGAGTGCTGCCGCCTCTCATACCCAGAGCCAGACAGGACGGAGTTGACGTGCCATCACAAAATTTCACCGTCCGGGATCTACACGCATAGACCGCCCGGGCCCATCATGTGCGCGAGCCCACCCCCCAACTCCTCACCCTGGGTGCCAAAACCCATGCGCACCAGAGCCCGCCGCAGCATCCGCACCAGCCTCATGGCAGCCGCCACCACCGCCCTCACCATCTTCGGCACCACTCCCGCACAGGCCGCATTGCCCACCCCGGTCAGTGCTGCCACCGCCCGCTCCTACCTTGCCTCCCTCACCGTGTCAGCCGAACACTCCAGAACCGGCTACAGCCGCGACCTGTTCCCCCACTGGATCACCATCAGCGGCAACTGCGACACCCGCGAGACCGTCCTCAAGCGCGACGGCTCCAGCGTCGTCACCGACTCCTCCTGTGCCGCCACGAGCGGCAGCTGGTACTCCCCCTACGACGGAGCCACCTGGTCCGCCGTCTCCGACGTCGACATCGACCACCTCATCTTCCCTCGCCGAAGCGTGGGATTCGGGCGCCGACAACTGGACCACCTCCAAGCGGCAGGCACTCGCCAACGACCTCACCCGCCCCCAACTGCTCGCGGTCACCGACAACGTCAACCCGTCCAAGGGCGACCAGGACCCCGCCACCTGGTGGCCCTCCCGCACCACCTACCGCTGCACCTACGCCCGCGCCTGGGTCCAGGTGAAGTACTACTACGGACTCTCGGTCGACTCCGCCGAGAAGAGCGCCCTGTCCTCAGTCCTCAACGGTTGCTGACTCCCCCAACCTCACGTCGGCAGCAGTGCGTCCGTCCCGCCGGAGGCATCCGGCGGGACGGAACGACGGAAAGCCGACCGGAAATCGCGGCTGACAGCAAAGGCGCTCCGCTGCTGTGGTCGTCCGACGGCACCTGGGAACGTCTGCTGCAGCAGGTCCACGCCGCGGCCGACGCCGCAGGCGAGATGGAATGGGACGTCTGTGTGGGCAAAGCCGCGGATTCGTTGGTCCGGTCTCCCGCGTCACGGCAGTGGCCGCCACGCTTCCCACTTCGGCTTGAGAACGGCAGAGCCCCGGTGATGGACGAAAGTTCAGGTCGGGCGCCCGGTTTCGGGGAGCGGACCGTGGCCTTCGGACCAGTCGTTGACCCAGCCACAACCCGCACACGCATACCGGCCATCGAGACCCGCGATCTGCGTCCCGCACCGAGCGCACCCTATATAGGTGATCTCGGGATGCGGCAGAGACACCTCAGGCAGGCCCGACCATTCCGATTCCGGGGCAATCGCCATAATCGGAAGCTAGCCCCATGAGCGTCGACGTCCGGGGCCAAAAGCGACACCACCACACCCTCTCTACAGACGCCTGGAAATCATTACTTGCAGGCTTGCCCCGGGGGCCGTCGACAGGGTTGCCCACGAGACGATCGATTCCAAGGCATCGGCTGCGCGCATGGGACGAGGGCGTCCAACGTCAGTGTGTGAAGACAGAGTTGGACACCCTCGCGACCGCACTCTATGTGAAGACCGACGACCTGCTGAAGGCGTCTCCGCACCAACAAGCGTCTACGCAAGGGCGCCGGACTGCTTCGACGGGTCACCCGGCTGCTGGCCACTGATACCTCGGTGGGGAGTGACGACGTGTGGATCGTGGACTCCACGCCGGTGGAGTGTGGCCGTTCACGCGAGACCGTCAAGCGCTCCGACCTGGCCGGATGGGCCGAGTACGGGTACTGCGCCAGTCACAGCCGCTTCTTCTGGGGCCTGCGGCTACACCTCGTGTGCACCCTCCAGGGCCTGCCCGTCGCTTTCGCTCTGACCGGGGCCAAGGCCGACGAGCGAGAGACCTTGCTGGACCTGCTCCCAGCCGAACCCGGCCTCGTCGCCGACCGGCCCGCCCAGACACTGATCGGCGACAAGAACTACTTCGGCCGGGCCTTGAACACGAACTGGCCGAGCAGGACATCCGGCTGCCTGCTGCGGCCGGCCCGCAAAGGCGAGCCGGAGCGGCCCGGAGCGCCCCTGTTCAAGCTATTGCGGCAGGTCATCGAGTCGGTCAATGAGACCTTCAAAGGCCAACTCGATCTCGAACAACACCGAGGGCGCACGTTCGGCGGCGTCGTCGCCCGCGTCATGCAGCGAATCCTCGCGCTGACGGCCGCGATCTGGCACAAAGACCGCACTGGACAGCCCGTCTTGCGCTCACTGACCGCCTATGACCACTGACCCCTTGGAATTGATCATCGAGGCAGCCAGGAACGTGACCATGACCGCCAAAAAGAGGAATCAGACGAAGCCGACGGACAAGAACACGTCCGTCTTCTCCTATAAAAGGAAGAGGCGCCAGCAGGCCTCTCCCGGACACCGGATGCGGTTCGAGTGAGAAGCGTGAAAGGGTCATGACACGACAAGTGCAGTTGCCGCCCCTCCGGGACAGTGGGTGGCTGGCGGTCGCCGCCGCAGTCGGCGGCGGCGGCGGCGACCGCGCTCCCTCTGAGCAATAAGGTCCCCACGGCGGGGGGTGGCGGCGCAGGTCATCCTGCGACCTGTCCCCGCACGGCTGGGTGCGGGCGGCCAGCCTGTGGCTGGCAGCCGAGACAGGAGCACAGGTCGGCGGTGATCTGTACGAGGCCGTTCAGACTCGCTACGGCGTCCGGATGATCGTGGGAGACGTACGGGGCAAGAGGCTGAATGCCATGCGCGCGGTCGCGGTGGTGCTGGGCGCCTTCCGGGAGGCACTACGCGGATGACCCGGGTTCCGTTCCTGCCCGGTGACCGTCTGCTGCTCTACACCGACGGCGTGATCGAAGCCCGCAACCGGGACAACAACTTCTTCGCTCTGGCGGAAGCCATAGAAGGCATGCATGCCGACACCCCCAGCAGTTCCTGAACACCTGCACCAGCAATTGCTCCATCACACCGAAGGCCCCTTGGCGGACGACGTGGCGGTGGTCCTCATCGACCGGCTCAGCTGATCGGCTGCGGCTTCTTCGCGCGGCCGACTCGGGGACGTCAGGACCGCGGCTTCGCCGGCGGACAGGGTCAAGGTCGTGTGGTTTCCGGAAGTGTGGACCGCGGCAGGTCGGAAGCCCGGCCAGGTACCGTCGGCGGCGACCTGACGGCCGTCGATGCGGACTTGAGGGGCGTCGAGGGTCCGGTTGCCGTCCGGGTCGTACGGGGTCATTCGGTCGATCTCCGCAGCTGCGCCGGAGGCGGACACGGTGACCGTCACGGGGTGGTCGGCCTTGTTGATGAGGAACAGCCGGTGCTCGCCGGAGTCCGTCTCGACCTGCCAGGCTTCGGGCTTTCGTTCCTGCGCATCGACGGTGGTGACGTCCGCCTGGTGCAGGCCGATGGTGTCCTGGGCGAAGCGGGCGAAGAGCAGTATGGCGTAGTAGAGCGGGGCCGCGGTGGGGGCACCCATGGCCTCGGTGGGGTCGTAATCGACGGCGTTGTAGTACGCGTTACCCTCCTCGGGGGAGAAGAAGGCGCGGATTTCTGCGTTGTGGAAGTTGACGCCTTCGGCGCCGGTGGTGCAGGCGGCGTTCGCACCGGGCTGGTCCGGGGGGTGCGGGCAGGCGGTGTGGAACATCAGGGACAGGGCGTACGTCGCGGATGCGGCTACGTTGCTGACTCCGTCCGCGCCGCGGTTGGCCGCGGTGTTGGTCTCCTCGAGCCGGTAGCCGAGGCCGTGTTCGGCGGCCTTGGTGGCGTGGGTGTAGACCTCGTAGTCGAGGCTGGCCAGGTGCTCGTCGGAGAGCAGGGTGGTGGTGCTGGGGCAGCGGTAGGGCTTGTTGGTGCAGGTGCGGGCCAGCGGGTAGAAGTGGTCGGAGGCGTACGCGTCGAAGGCGCCGGCGCGCGGCTTCATCAGCGGCGCACCGGTGTCCAGGATCTGCGGCCAGCTATGGAAGTAGCGGGTGGCGGCGGTCGGGTCGGCGAGGGTGGTCCAGGGGAGGATGTCCTCGCTGGTGTTGGGCGCGATGACGGGGTATGGGCCGGTCACGGCCGGGTCGGCGTAGGTGGCGAGGTCGCCCAGGTAGCGGTCGAGGTTCGAGCCGTAGGACAGGTCGGGTTCGTTGCCCAGCTCGATGCCCGCGACCTCCTTCGCGGCCTCCCCGGGGAAGGCAGGCCCGACGCCCTGGGTGATGAAGTTCCTGGCGTGCTCGGGGCTCACCCACGGCTTGGTGTCGGTGGGCGGGGACATTGCGGTGCCCAGGACGGCGCCCCAGCGGGGCTTGCCGTGGTCGTTTCCGTCTCCGGCCGCGTCCAGGGTGGCACGGACGTACGCAAGGTCCTCCGGTGTGATCACGCGGTTGTTGTTGGGCGCCGTCGCATCGAAAGGCATCTGGTCCTGGGAGGAGCCGCCGATGCGCAGGACTCCGGTGTGCAGATTGCGCAGCAGGTTGACGAAGGCGGGCCGGGCAGTGGGGTTCATGTACCGCTCGACCAGGGACCATTCGATGCTGAGTCCAACGAAGTGGTCGGGGACTGCGCCGCCGCGGACTGAGGTTGCGGCCGTATGCACCGGGGCGTCGGCGCCAGCCGGGCTCACGGTGGCCGCGGCGACAGTGGCGGACAGGGCGAGAGCACAGGCGAGAACGCGTGCGCCGGGGCGTTTCATGGGGGCTCCTTCCGGGGTGGACAGGCCCGGGGGCGTGCCCCGGGCCCCGCGCTCTCCTGCGTCAGTCGGCGGCCACCGGTACGGGCGCCTCGGTCGCCGCGCCCTGCGGACCGTCGGAGCCGATCGCAGCGACGATCGCGTCGGCCTCGCCGGAGGGCTCCGGCTTGACCAGACCCACCCCCATGTAGACGATCAGCGATGTCACCAGGGGCGTGGCCACCAGCCAGGTCTGGTTGGCCGGCTCGATGCCGTACGTGAGCAGGAAGTACGCCCCCAGCCCCAGCGCCCACGAGGCGAGCGCCGCGATCGGCCCGCAGCGCCGGAAGGCCGGCAGCAGACCGAGCAGCATCGGGATGGAGATCGGGCCCATCACGGCCCCGACCAGCTTCACGATGATGCCGAGGACCCCGCCGAAGTGGTCGGCCTGGATCGCCACGATCATGCTGATCGACACGAAGGCGACCGTGCACACCCGCGCCGCCAGCAGCCCGGCCTCGGCGCTCATCGAGCGGGCCCGCCGCGAGACGACCGGCATGATGTCGCGGGTGATGACCGCGGAGATAGCATTGGCGTCGGACGAGGCCATCGCCATGGTGTGGGAGAACATGCCGGCCAGCGTGAGGCCGATAAGGCCCATCGGCAGGTACTGCTTGGCCATCAGCGCGTAGACCTGCTGCGGGTCTGCGACGTGCGGCATCAGCACCCCGGCGGCCACGGACGGGAAGAGCAGCACGGCCGGCCAGATGAGGTAGAGCGCGGCGGACAACAGGGCCGAGCGGCGGGCGCCACGGGCGTTCTCGGTGGCCATGTAGCGCTGGGCCAGGTTCCACATGCCGCCGTTGTACTCGAACAGCTTGATGACGATGTACGCAGTGAGGAAGCCCGCGGTGTACGGGCCGACGAGCGGGTGGGTGTGCCCCTCGGGGAGCTTGTCCCACATCCCCCCGAGCCCGCCGTGGCCGTTCAGCTTCACGATCACGGCGATCAGCATGGACAGTGCGGCGACCCCCTGGATGACGAACTGGCCGAAGTCGGTGAGCGCGTCCGCCCACAGCCCGCCCACCGTGCAGTACAACAGGGTGACGACGCCGGTGATGAGGATTCCGGTCGTCATCGACATGCCGGTGAAGACGTTGAGCAGGATCGCCACCGAGGCCCATTTGGCGGCGACATCGAAGACCTTCAGCAGCGCACCGCTCCAGGCGAGCGCCTGCTGGGTCGGGATGTTGTAGCGCTTCGCCAGATACTCCAGCGGGGAGACGACGTTGAAGCGGGCCCGCAGCCGGTTCCAGCGCGGCGCGAAGAGAAACGCGCCGACGCCGGTTGCGAGGGCCAGCGGCACGAAGGCCCAGAAGTAGACGGTGATGCCGTAGCTGTAGGCGACGGCGGCGTACGCGACGAAGACCGCCGCGCTGTAGCCGGACATGTGGTGCGAGATGCCGGACAGCCACCACGGCATCCGGCCCCCGCCCGTGAAGTAGTCGCTGACGCCGCTGATCCGCTTGTGGGACCACACGCCTATCAGCAGCATCACCAGGAAGTAGCCGCACAGGGCTACCCAGTCGAGCCAAGCCATGAGAACTCCTTAAGAGCGGACTGCGGAGGGAAGCGGCCACCTACCAGCGCGGCGAGCGGAGCCGGTAGTCGGAGTGGAGGCGTTGCATGTATCCGGTGTCGTCGCGGTTGCGCAGCCCGCACGCCAGGTACTGCTCGTGCAGGCGGGCCAGCGCGTCCCGGTCCAGTTCGACACCGAGACCCGGGGCACGCGGCACCCCTACCGCGCCGCCATCGAAGGTGAGCGCTCCCGGTGCGATCACGTCCTCGGTCTTCCAGGGCCAGTGCGTGTCGCAGGCGTAGGTGAGGTTGGGGGTGGTCGCGGCGAGCTGGACCATGGCCGCGAGGCTGATGCCCAGATGGGAGTTGGAGTGCATGGACAGGCCCAGCCGGAAGGTGTCGCAGATGCCGGCGAGCAGCTTGGAGCGGTGCAGGCCGCCCCAGTAGTGGTGGTCGGAGAGCACCACCTGCACCGCGTCCTGGGCGACCGCAGGCGCCACCTCGTCGAAGGCGACGACGCACATGTTGGTGGCCAGCGGCATCGGCACCTCGCGGGCCACCTGCGCCATCCCGGCCTGCCCGGGTGTGGGGTCCTCGAGGTATTCGAGGACGCCGTCGAGGTCGGCGGCGACCTTGAGCGAGGTCGGTACGGACCAGGCAGCGTTGGGGTCCAGGCGCAGCGGATGCTCGGGAAAGGCCGCGCGCAGGGCGCGGATGGTCTCGATCTCCTCCTCGGGCGGCAGCACGCCCCCCTTGAGTTTGATGGCGGAGAAGCCGTACTCGCCGACCATGCGACGGGCCTGGGCGACGATGCCGTCGGCGTCCAGGGCCTCGCCCCAGGAGTCGGGGTCGGCGCCGGGGTGAGCGGCCCACTTGTAGAAGAGGTAGGCGCTGAACGGTACTTCGTCGCGTACGGCGCCTCCGAGCAGGTCGGCCACCGGGCGGCCGGCGGTCTTGCCCTGGATGTCGAGGCAGGCGACCTCGAAGGGCGAGAAGACCCGGTCGGTGGTGGAGCTGGAGGTGATCATGCCGGTGAGGCCGTGGCCGTCGGCGCCTGTGTCGCCCGCGAGTTCGGCCGCGATGCGCTGGTGCATCGTGCCCAGTGCGTGCACGTCCATGCCGGTGATCGCGCGGGCAGCGACGGCGAGGCGGCGCAGGTGACCCTCGTCGGCGTATGTCTCGCCCAGGCCGGTGAGGCCCTGGTCGGTGGATATCTCCACGATCGCCCGCAACGCATACGGCTCGTGCACGCCCACGGCGTTGAGCAGCGGTGGGTCACGGAAGGCGACCGGGGTGAGGGTGACTTCGGTGATGCGCAGCCGGTCCGTCATCGCACACCGGCCTCGTCGCACACGGCCAGCCCGGCCTCGGTGATCCGGCGCAGCTCCGCCAAGTGCTCCGGGGTGGGGTCGACCAGCGGCGGGCGGACGCCGCCCACGTCGAGGCCACGCTGGCGTACGGCTGCCTTGACGAGCGCGACCGCGTATCCCGGGACCTTCTCGCGCAGGGCGACGAGCGGGTGGAAGAACCGGGACAGCAGGGCCTCGACGAGCTCGTCGTCGCCGTCCCGTACGGCGTGGTAGAAGGCGAGCGAGATCTCCGGAGCGAAGCAGAAGACCGCGGAGGAGTACAGGTCGACGCCGATCGCGCGGTGGGCCAGGACCGTTGCCTCCGCGGTAGGCGTGCCGTTGAAGAACTGGAACGGCTTACCGCCCAGTTCGCCGCGGACCGCCGTCACCATGCGCGCAAGGTGGCCCAGGTCGCCGATGCCATCCTTGAAGCCGCTGACCTGTGGGAGGCGGGCGGTGGCGGCCGCCGAGGCAGGGTCGAAGCGGGCGTTGTCGCGGTGGTACACGATCAACGGCAGCTCGGTGGCGGCTGCCACCGCCTCGACATACGCCACAAGGCCGGCGGCCGGCGTCTGCACGAGATAGGGCGGGAGAAGGAGCAGGCCGTCCGCGCCGCCGTCCCGGGCCGCCCGGGCGAACTGCCGGGCCAGGGGCAACGCACCGCCCGCACCCGCGTACACCGGCACCCGGCCGGCAGTGACCTCGACGGTGACGCCTACCACCTCGGCGTACTCCTGCGGGGCCAGAGCGTGGAACTCCCCGGTTCCGCAGGCCGTGAACACGCCGCCGGGACCGGCCTCAAGACCGGCCTCCAGGTGCTTGGCCAGCGCGGCCGTGTCGAGCGCGCCGGAAGCGTCGAAGGGGGTGACCGGAAAGAACAGCACGCCATCGAGATGCGGCATCACGAAACCCCTCGAGCCGACAGAGATGTGCATGTATGTGAACGAAGATTATGTTCAGGAATGCTGGACGTGGACTCTAGGGAACGGCTCCGGGATGGGGCAACCCCCTTGCATGGGGTTAAGGTCCTGGCATGCCCGAGGTGACCCGCAGGCCGACCATCGTCGACGTCGCCCGTGTGGCCAGGGTGTCGACCGCGACCGTCTCGCGCGTGCTCAACGGCAGGCGCGTGACGGACCCCGAGCTGATCCGTCGGGTGCGACTCGCGGCGGCGGAGTTGCACTACCGGCCCAGCGGCACCGCCCGAAATCTGCAGGCCGGGGTGACCCGACTGATCGGCGTCGTCGTGCCTGACCTGCGCAATCCGTCGTTCTCCGAGCTGCTGGGCGGGCTGGCCGATGCGACCGCTGCCCAGGACCACCGGCTGCTCGTGGCCGACGCCAAGGAGAGCCCGGACGAGGAGCGGACGCTGATCCAGGAACTCGCCCTGCACTGCGACGGCTTGGTGCTCTGCTCGCCGCGGCTGGCGCTGGACGACCTCGCACGGTTCGGCCGCGGCCCGCTCGTGTGCACCAACCGCTCGGTCGGTGATCTGCCCATCAGCTCGGCCGGAGTGGACTCGTACGCGGGCATGGCCGAGGTCGTGCGCCACCTCGCCGGGCTCGGCCACCGGCACATCGGCTACCTCGCCGGACCGCCGACCTCCTGGTCGGACGCAGAGCGTCAGCGCGCCCTGGGCGACACCGCCGCCGGCCTGCGGATCCGGGTGACCGTGGAGCCCGCAGGATCCACCAGCGACGACGGCTATCGCGCGCTGCCCGCGCTGGTGGCCGCCGGGGTGAGTGCCGTCGTGGCGTTCAACGACCTGGTGGCCATCGGGAGTCTGGCTCGGATGCGCGAGCGCGGTTTCGATGTGCCAGGGGACATCTCGCTGGCCGGGTTCGACGACATTCCGGTCGCGCAGTTCCTCGCCCCGCCGCTGACGACCGTACGGCTGCCGACCGAGGAAGTGGGCCGCCGCGCCTGGGACCTGCTGTGGAACCAGCTGACGAAGGCGGGCCGGACCGGCACGGTCCGGCTGCCTACCGAACTCGTGGTGCGGGCTTCGACGGGCGCGGCCCGGGCTTGAGCCCGACCGGCCTCAACTGCCGTTTGTGTCCCAGGCATTGACAGACCCCTCGGAGGGGCTGCAAGGTCCACCAGCGAGAAAACGTTTACTAGGTGGATCTTGCTCGTCGAGACGCATCAGCCCGGTCCAAGGAGCCCTCACCATGCGTATGCGCACCTCGCCCGCCACGCTGTTGCGGCCGGCCGCCCTGGCGGCCGCCGCCGCTCTCTTCGTCTGCGCCGGCCAGGCCTTCGCCGACCCGGCGCCGGGGCCGGGGGCCGGGCAGACGGCCCGGTCGGCGACACCCTTCGCCCTGGACGCATCGGGCTCTGCGTCACAGACCCGGCTGAAGGTCGGCATGCAGGGCTTCTCCGTGGAGTCGGCGGACTTCGCGCACGGCTATCTGACCAAGGACCTGCTCGCCGAGCGGCTGAAGACGCTCGGCGATCACGGCGTTCTGCGCCTCGGCGGTTACTCGATGGACCTGGTATGGCCGGCCTTCGGCACGTTCAAGGACAACCCCGCGCCGGCGCAGGCCATCGGCGGCACCGCCGACCAGGCGGACCTCGACGGCCTGAAGAAGCTGCTGGACGCCACCGGGTGGAAGGTCACCCTGGGCGTACCGCTCAAGTCCCTCATCGACCCGGCCAAGCTCAAGAACCCGGCGAAGGACCCGGCTCCGCAGGTCACGATGGACCAGGTGGTAGCAGAGGTGAAGGCCGCGCACGCCACGCTCGGCGACGACCTGCTCTCTGTCGAGGTGGGCAACGAGTACGACAACGTCACCACGCTCACCCCGGCCGAGATGTGGTCCACCGTCAAGCATTACCAGGACGAAATCGACACCGCGCTGCCGGACACACACCTGAAGATGACCGGGCCGTCGGCGAACACGGCAGTCACCAACTCCACCATCAACGGGTTCACCGATGCCGCCCTGGCCGACGGTCCCGACGCCCCCCGGCGTACCCTCGCCGAACTGGCCTCGCACCTCTACGCCGGCAGCCACTGCGGCACGTCGACCGCCACCATGCCGCAGCTCATGTCCGCCGGCACCTACCTCACCGCCCGCACCAAACTGCAGGGCATCAAAGCCGTCGGCGACCGGCTGCACCACACCGTGCCGATGACGCTCAACGAATCCAACAGCGCCTCCTGCAGCGGCCAGCCCGGAGTGAGCGATGCCTACGGATCGTCCCTGTGGTCGCTCGACTATCTCCTGGAGACCGCCCAGAACGGCGTCAGCCGACTGCTCTTCCACACCAACACGGCGGCCGTCTGCGGCGACTTCAAGCCACGCGACTCCGCCGACTACCCCATCTCGTACCGCTACTACGGCGCCTTCTGCGCCGCCGACCAGTCCGCCCTCGACACCCACCAACTGTCGGCCTCTGCCCTCTACTACGGCCTGTGGACCTTCCGCCAGCTTCCCCAGGGCCGCTTCGTCGACCTGGCCCTGCCGGACGAGGACCTGGGCAAGCTGCGTGCGTACGCGATCAGGGGCGACGACTCGAGCTTGAGCGTGGTGCTCATCAACGTCCAGGACCCGACCGCCACGGACGCCACCGACGACACGGTCACGCTGAAGCTCCCCAAGGGCTTCCGCTCCGGTCGGCAAACGACCCTGGCCAGCTCCGCCCCCGGCGGCCTCACCTCCCTGGAAGCCGGCGCGATCACCCTCGGCGGCAGCTCCGTAACCCCTGCGGGCACCCCCGACCACACGCCATACAGCGAGCCGGTGCACGTCGGCGCCAATATCTCGGCCATCACTGTGGCCCCCGGCACCGCGCAGATCGTCCGCTTCTCCCGCTGAGCCATTGGCCGGCTCTCCGCTACGGCCATGCGAGCCGGCGGCTCACCGTGGGGCACGTTCCTGCCACCCCTGCCAAGGAGAGGATCATCATGAGCAGAACGCACCAGCGCAGAGGGCTCCTGCGCCGCCACGGGCGGATCACAGCCGTGCTGGCCGCCGGCTGTGCCGTCGCCGGACTGCTGACCATCAGCACCACCGCGCAGGCCGCGGTGAACCGCTACGTCATCCAGCCCAACTCCCCCAAGCCGACAGTGTGCAACAACAGCGGAACCGTCCCGGCCGGCACCTGGCTGCAGAACATGCCCTGCGGCTACTGGATCGGCACCGCCA
Organism: Streptomyces sp. NBC_00154; assembly: GCF_026342835.1. GTDB lineage: Bacteria > Actinomycetota > Actinomycetes > Streptomycetales > Streptomycetaceae > Streptomyces. The sequence goes on along the minus strand of NZ_JAPEMI010000001.1, from coordinate 7,899,547 downwards.
TGGCCGGCTCGTCCTTCGATGTCCACCAGACCAACCCGAGTAACTACCACTACGGCCGAAACTACGGAAACAACAACCTCTGCGCCTGGATCCCGCCCGGCGCACTCAGCAACAACCCCACGGCCTCGGTCCCGGAGTCCTGCAGCGACAGCACCAAGGACGCGCTCGGGCACCGCCGCTCCTTCGGCTACGACTTCAACGCCGCCGCGCACGCGGCGCAGGACGGCACCTCGATCACAGTCAACCCGGGCTGCGGGGCGTACTTCAACTACTACACCTCGAGCTCCTACACCGCCGGCTCGCTGCGCGACCCGGCGGGCACGCCGAGCAGCACCGTTGCGTACCGCTACACCACCAACGGCTCCAACCCGGCCATCGCAGTACGAGACACCGGTCTGGGCTGGGTGTTCATGGACCGCGACTGCGTCACCGACTGGCGCGGCATCACCTTCTACAACGACAACGACTGAAGGCCCGCGCCGCGCGGCTGGGTGTCCGCGGCGCGTCTCGCTGAATTTCGCACCCCCACACACCCCCCACGCACCCCCACCTATAGGAGAAAAATGTCGGTACTCGCGCGGTTTGCAGCGGCTGTCGCCGTGGCCGCTCCTCTCGCCCTGACGGCACCAGCGGCCGATGCTGCTGTGGTTCCCACTCACGCGATCATCGTCTGTCAGAGCGCAAGCTTCTACGCGAACTATGACAGTGCGTCCGGCCCCACCGGCCTCCTGCGCGTCCTCCCCTACGGGGACAAGGTCGGCCACACCCCCGGAGTCCACCCCGTGTACAACGGCTGGGCGGCGACCTTCGACTTCGGCCCCAACGATTGGGGCTATGTACGTGAGGAGTGCATAGGAGGTTACGGATCATGGTGAGCCTGCGCCGTGATGCAAAGGCATCGCGCCGGAGCGTGAGGTCCCGGGTGGGTTCGGGCGCTCTGACCCTCATATGCCTGACCACGCTCGGGGTCGGGCTGACCGCGGCCCCGGCCCAGGCGGCGAACGGTATCCCCGGTGTCCGGATGACGGTCTGTGCGGACAGCCTGTACGTGCGGACCGATCCCGGCGGGGCCTGGATGGGCACACTGTCCTACCCCCAGACCTTCGATGTGAAGAGCGTCAGCGGTGACTGGGTGTACGGCTTCGCCTACGGCAACGTCAACCGCAACGGCTGGGTGCAGAACGGATGGTTCTGCTGAGGCCTGAGTAGGGTCCGGGACTGGTGCGGTGGCTGATGCTCCGTTCCAGTCCCCGCCGCTTCAAGTGAAATGGGCCGCCGACGAGGTGCCCGTGGTTCGGGTCCTTTTCCGACGGCCCGGGTGCCCGTATCGCCTTCGACTGCCCAGCGCTGGCGTCGAGGCCGCGGACCGTTCTAAGGGCGGTTCTTCGACGGGTCCGACGAGCTGGCTCTCCGACCGGGGCTCAGCCCACCGCGGTCGCCCCCTCGTCAGTCGCTCCCCTTGTCGTAGGGCAGCACACCTTCCGCTCTCGGGATGGGAACGTGGCCGCCGTCGGCTCGAATGTTCGCGACAAGCCTCCCGAGTTCGGCCAGAGTGTCCTCGCCGAGCAGCGAAGGGTTCGCCTCGAGCATCAACGCGACGTACTCCCCGATGCGCTGGGGCGTGAGGTCGTCCGTCGCCCCCACCTCGACCGGACCGTCCTCCCCCTCGTCCACGACCCGGGCGTTGCGCACCAGCCGTAGCTGCCCATCGCTGTAGATCCTGGCCATCACCGCAGCAGACAACCGCTCCCGCGCCTCTGCGCCGCTCATGGTCTTTCTATGATCGCCTGAAACGGTGACGGCTTCCTGCAGGTCCTCTGCGACCTCTGCCCGGCGGTCACTGGTGCGACTTCGCACGCTGGTCCACTTCGCCTTCACGGATGGGAGCGCCTGGTCGTTCCACTTCGTCTTCATTGCCGGAAGCGCTTGTTCGGACCACCACTTCCTGACGTGCGGCGCGGCCTTCTCCGCCACTTTGAGGCCGATCTGGAAGACGACCTCGGCGAGGAACTCCGCGTTCTCTCGACGCTCCTGCTCCCGGGCCTCCGATTCGTACTGGTCAGAGTCGGGCCAGCCCTGCGGGCACGCTGCCACCGGATCCGGCTCGTTCTCCTCCTTCAAGAAGATCTCGGCATTACCCCTCTCGTTGGTGTTGGGGTCACGTGTCATGCCGCGATGAGCGCCCGCGGTCTTACTCGACCGCGTGAAACGCGCACCCTTGCGGACTCTGACAATGGCCTCGTACTCGTCGTACTCGCTGCTGTCCATGCCCCCCGCCTTCGGCCTGCGGCCGCCCCCCGCACCCCGGGAGCGAGCCCCCGACACTGTATGCCCGGGCGCCGACCGTCCGGCCCCGGTCGGTGAAAGGTCACCTCCGCGGGGGCAGAGGGAGCGTGGGGCCAGCCAGGCCGGGTTCTGATGAGGTGTACGAGCGGGCCGTGCACGAGCCCAACGACCTCGTCGGGGAGGTCCGTTGCGCGGTCGAGTACGGAATGCACGATCCCGGGACTCGGTGGAGATGGTCTGCGCGGCGAAGGAGACGACCCAGGCTGTGGTGACCGCGCTGTCGAGCCCGTGGTCCCTCTACACCCCGCAGGACGCCGCGACGGTCACATCAGGGCTCTTCGTCCAGCTGCAGCACCACGCCGACGCCCTCCAGGAGTTCGGACGTGCGAGTCGGACGGATTGCCGAGCGCGGCGAGGCGGAGCTGCCCGCCCCGGCCGTGCCCGGGCAGCCGGCGAAACGTCCCGCGGGAATGGCCTCCGCACTCTGGACGCCGGGCGGCACGCCGCGAACGCTGGCTGGGTAGCTGACGATGTCGGCCCCTTCGTCCTCCGTGGCGTCAACGTGCTGGGCTGCGGCGGGAGAGACGGGAGGTCTGTTGCTTGGCATTCAGGGCCTCGGCCCGTCGGTTGGCTCCACTCCAGAGGCAGCCGGACCATCAGCTGCGAGCGCGGCACGACAGCAGAGATCACTCCCACAGAGGGCAGACCACAGCCCACCGAGAAAGGGAAATTTCGCGATGATCACTACAATCCGAAACGATCACTACATTCGCAGCTCAGCCCGGATCCACCGGCTTGATTGTGGTGTGATCGGTTCGGGGTCGTGCAGGGCGTGTCGGGGCTGAGTTGCGGATTCGGGCGTGGGGTGGCCGCTGGTCTGCCCAGCCTTTCCACTTTCCGCAGGTCTCGGGCCCTTTCGGGCAGGTCGGTCAGAGAGTGTCAGAGGGCTGGTGGCGCGTGCACGATGCTGAAGAGTTGGGTGAAGTCCGTGTTCCAGGGCCAGCGTTCGGGCAGGTGCAGGGTGAAGCGCCGGGCCGAGCAGGCCAGGCGGGCGGGCACGTTGATCAGGTGGTCACGGATGGTGGCGGTGGTCGCTCTGGCATGGAACGTGCCGGCCAGCGCGCCGGCGGCGCGGGTCAGGTTGTGCGCCAGGGCTGCCAGGGCGAGCCACGCGGCATTGGCCTGGAAATGCCCGGAGGGCGCGTGGGCGAAGGCGCTGTTCTTGACATCCGCGATCACCTGCTCGACGACGGCGTGCCGGCGGTGATCACGCTCGGCATCGTTCAAGGAGAGCGGGGAGTCGGTGAACGCGGCGTGGTAGCGCCAGGCGTCAAACAGCGTGCCCTGTCCGGCGGGGACGGCTTCAGCGCTCAAGCGTTTGACGCGGCGCACGATCAGATGGGCGGTGACCTGCTGCTTCTTCGGCTTGGAAGTGAAGGCGGTGTAGCCGGTCTCGGCTATCTCGGCGTCGGAGATCCAGCATCGACCCTCCTCGTCCCAGACCGCCTTGGGGTACTTGATCGGCGTCCAGGCGTCCTCATCGATACGGGCGATGGCGGCCTTGACGGAAGCGTTCATCCGCACCGTGATGGAGAACCGCGCGCCCAGCGCCCGGCAGGAGTTGACAACATCGGCGCTGTAGAAAGCCGAGTCCGCGCGCATCACCAGCAGGCCACTCGCGCCGCAGGCGCGAGCGGTGCGGATGGTCTCGGCGACGAACGCTGCCGCCCCGCGCGCGGAGTTCGATGGTCCCTTGCGCAGCCTCGTGGCGGCGATCACCGGGGCGGCCAGGGGTGTGGAGACAATACCGAGCAGCGCGTTCAGGCCCTTGACCTTGCTGTATCCGTAACCGGCGCCCTGCTTGGCGTAGCCGTAGGTGCGGCGGATGGTGTCATCGATGTCTACGTAGGCGACCTGGTCCGCGCCGGGCAGCAGCGGGGCGTGAGGGGCCAGTGCGGGCAGGAACCGGCGGGCCACGGCGTGCAGTTGCTTCACATGCCCGTGCGTGAAGGAACGCAGAAACGACCCCAACGTGGACGGGGCCCGCACACCGGAGAACAGGCGGCCCATCGCGCCGTGCCGCAGCCGGTGCATGTCATCGATGCTGTCGGCGCCCGCGACCATGCCACCCACCAGCGACATCACTTTCGCCGCGGGGAAGGCACCGGTGCCGTCCTTCGAGGCCGGCAGACGGATGTGCTCCCCGACCAGCGCGGGCAGACCACACCGCTCGGCCAACCGCACCACCGGCTCCAGCCCGCCGCACGCGATCAGGTTCGGGTCGTCGAACGCGGATGAGACCGCCGCTGCGGCATGGGAAGATTGCATCTCGGAAGTGCCTTGCTGATCGTGCCTGATGTGGTCCTAGAGAAACCTCATCATCGCAGGTCACAAGGCACTTCTTCGTTCCCCGAGAAACTGTCCACAGACCTCAAGCCGGTGGATCCAGGCTCAGGTCACGTCGATGTGGCCGATGCCGCTCCCGTCTCAGAGCGGCGCAGCGGGTTCGTCACTCCGCTCGAAACAAGGGCACTGACGACACGAGGTCTCGCCCCCGCAGTGTAAGCACCCGCTGTCCACGATCAGGGGGGAACTTCAGCGTCCGGTTGCGCGGCCGCGAGAGCCTGGTCGACGCAGTCGTGTCAGGTGACACGCAGTCCGCCGTCGACGAACAGGTCGAGGGCGTTGACGCCGGTGTTGCGGAGGAGGAAGTCGGTGGCATCGACGACCTCCGCCGTGGTCACGAGGCGTCCGATAGGGGTCCGCGCCAGGTGGGGGTGCTCGGGCGCGTCGCGCCACTTGGGGCTGTCTCCCACGACGCCCGGATGGATCGCATTGATGCGGTGGGGTGCGATTTCCACGGCCAGGGTTTTCACCAGACCGGTGATGCCGCTGTTGAAGGCAGTCACCATGGTGGAACCGGGGTAGGGACGTTCCTTGGCCAGGCCACCGAAGAGCACGACCGACGCACCGGGGTTGAACCGGTCACGCAGGGCTCGCACGGTCTCGGTGTAGCCGACCAGTTTGGTGGTCACGGACTCGATGGCTGCGGCAATATCGAAGTCCGCGAGGGAGTTGACGCCCTGTTTGGCGGCGGTGATCACCAGGTTGTCGACGGCGCGCACATCGCCGAGCGCCGCGGCGATCGTCTCCGGCTGAGACAGGTCGACGGCCAGGCCTCTGGTCACGCCGCCGATCTCGCCGGCCACCGTGTCGGCGTGTGTTGTGGTGCGGCTGGTGATGAGGACAGTGTCGCCACGGTCGGCGAATCGCTGGGCTAGTAGGGCTTGGTCAGGTCGGTTGTGGTGGTGCGTGTCCTGCAGGTCCGGTGTGGCGTTGAGAGTGTGTGACTCCGGACGAGATTGCTGTGGTGCGTGGCGAGTTGGAGACGTTCGCGGCGGAGGTGTTCGAGCCGTTTGCGCGAAAGGATCAGCGCCGGTGGGGGCAGGTATATCTGCGGGGGCTGCTGACCGACGGGCAGCGTAAGTCGGTCGAGCCGATGGCCGCCCGGCTCGGGGAGGACGGCAATCGTCAGGCACTGGCCAACTTCATCACCACCAGCCCCTGGGACCCCGCGCACATCCGGGCCCAGCTGGCCTGGCGGATGGAGGAGGCGATCGGGCCGGAGGCCCTGGTCTTCGACGACACCGGGTTTTTGAAGGACGGGACCGCGTCGGCGTGTGTGTCGCGGCAGTACACCGGCACCGCGGGCAAGGTCACCAACTGCCAGGTCGGCGTCTCACTCCACCTCGCGTCCGACCACGCCTCGGCGGCGGTCAACTGGCGGCTGTTCCTGCCCGGGACATGGGATCCCGCCTCACCGAAGGCCGATGCGGGCAAGGTCGCCCGCCGTGCCGCCTGCGGCATCCCGGACGATGTCGGGCATGTGGAGAAGTGGCAGCTGGCCCTGGACATGCTCGACGAGACCCGCTCCTGGGGGATCGAGGTGCCGCTGGCCGTCGCGGACGCCGGATACGGCGATGCCGCCGCGTTCCGGCACGGACTGCAGGCCCGCGGCCTGAACTACGTGGTGGGGATCTCCACCACGCTGTCGGCCCAGCCCGCCGGCGCGGTGCCGGTGGCCGAGCCGTACTCGGGGTCCGGACGCCCGCCGGTGGCGAAGTATCCCGACAAGCCGCGGCCGGTGAAGGAGCTGGTCATCGCGGCGGGCCGGAAGGCGGCCAGGCCGGTGCAGTGGCGGGAGGGCTCCCGGCCCGGCACCGGCCGCTCGGGCCGCAAGCGGATGTACTCCCGCTTCGTGGCCTTGCGCATCCGGCCTGCCGGACGCGAGATCCGCCAGGCCACCGACGGCCCGGAACTGCCGGAGTGCTGGCTGCTGGCCGAATGGCCCGCCGGTGAGAGCGAGCCGGTGCAGTTCTGGCTGTCCGACCTGCCCTCCGGCATGCCTCTGACCACGCTGGTCCGGCTCGCCAAACTCCGCTGGCGCATCGAACACGACTACCGGGAGATGAAACAGGCCCTGGGACTTGCCCACTTCGAGGGCCGCACCTGGAACGGCTGGCACCACCACGTCACCCTCGTCTCCGTCGCGCACGCCTTCTGCACCCTGCAACGACTGGCCCGGGCCCCAAAAGACGCGGCGCCGGCCTGAGCCTCTACCAGGTCGTCCGCGAGCTGCAGATACTCCTCGCCCTCTGGACCGGTGCCTGCCCCACCTGCCACCGCAACATACCCACACCGATACGAACCTGACCAAGCCCTACTAGAAGACTGCTGAAAATCTTGTTGTGGGGCTGCGCGGCCGTAGGCCGGGCAGCCCTTCGTGTCTATGCGAGGGCGGCGGTGAGGCGCCAGGTGCCGCTGGTCCGGGTGAGTCCGAGGTTGATCAGTCGGCGGAGGTTGAGGGCGGCGGCTCGGTGGTGGAGCCAGATGTTGTTGGCGATCACGCCGCGGTGAGGGACCCGGCGGTTGCCTTTGGCGACCAGCCAGGCGATGGCGCGTTCGACCGGGGGCCGCCATCGGCGGTATTCGTCCTGCCAGACCGGGTCGGTGGCGGCCTGTGCCCGGGCAGCGGTCAGCAGTTCGTGCTGGGGGTGGACGTTGAGGGTGCGTCCGGTCTTGGAGCTGGTGCAACGATCTCGCAGGAGGCAGTCGGTGCAGGCACGCTTGAACTGGGCGGTGCGGGCGCCGTCCGCTTTGATCTGTCCGAGGTTGGCGACGTGTCCTGCCGGGCAGGTCGCGGTGCCTGCGGCTGTGTCGATCTGGAAGTCGTCGATGGTGAAACCGCCGGGGACGGCCTGCCGCAACGGCGGCGGCTTGATCACCAGGGTGTGGCCGTCGGCCTCAAGACGCATCCGTAAGTCGCCGGTGCCATAGGCGGAGTCACCGAGCACGGTTAACTCACCCTGCTCCCCATCCAGCAGATCGAGGGCGACGGTGGCCTCGTGACTCTCGGCACCATAACCGCTGGTCAGGGCGACAGCGGTGAACAGGCCGATCTCCGGCTCGAAGGACGCATGCCCTTTGAACCCTTCGCTGTGGCGGGTGCGGTTCTTGTGGATGTGACGTGCGTCGGGATCGACGGTGGATACCGTCCGGTCCGCCACCGTGCGCCGGGCGATGCGCCAGCGGCCGTCGCGCCCGTCGGAGTCCTCGGCCGGCTCGACGTCCTGACCCGCGACCAGGGCCAGCAGGCCGACCGCGTTCGCCGCCTTCTCGCCCAGGTTCTGTTCGGGCAGGCGCCCGAGCAGGTTCAGGGCATCGGTGACCAGCGCGCCGACCAGCGCGGCACGGGCGGCCTCATCGTTCCAAGCGATCTTCGGTTTGCCCGGGTCGGTGTAGTCGTGCGCCGTCAACCACGCGGCCGCTGTCTCCTGGGCGCCGGGGACCTCGCGGATCACCCGGCGGATCGCGGAGATGATCTGGGTGACGGTGTCCTGGGTGGCCACCGCGTCATCGAGCACCGTGGAATCCAGCGCCCGCCGCTGCCTGCCCCTGAGCACCCCAGTCACGGCCACGACTTCCTTGACCCTGGTGAAGATCCGCATCGGATCGGCGGAGTTGCGCAGACGACGCCGGAAGTACGTCAACAGCGACGGATCGAAGGCCATGTCATACAACCCGAGCCCACAGGCCGCCTTCCACCGCAGGTCACACCGCAGTTCTTGAACCGTCTCGAAGTCCGACAGACCCTGCAGACTCTGCAGCACCACCGTCGCGGCCAGAACCTGCGGCGGCAGACTCGGACGGCCGTTGGACGACGGATACATGTCGGGGTGCCGGTAAGAACGCTGTCATCAGCCGCAAACGGCAGTGATCTTGCGGGCGTCACCCGTGTGGGTGAGTCCGGGGCCGTACGGCTGCGGTGGGTGAAGCTCTGCGAGGACGATCGGCGATCGTGGCCCGTACTCCGTTGGACCTGGATGAACTCGTCGAGCACTGGACGCTGTTGAAGGACGAGCAGGTGCTCGTGTCCGGCAAGCGCGGTGCGACGCGACTGGGCTTCGCCGTGCTGCTGAAGTTCTATACGCAGTACGCCCGGTTTCCCCGGAACCGGACAGAGCTGCCCGGTGAGGCCGTGGAGTTCGTCGCCCGTCAGGTGCAGGTTCTTGCCTCGGAGCTGGAGTCCTACGACTGGACGGGCCGCACGGTCGAGTACCACCGTGCGCAGGTCCGGGAGCACCTCGGCTTCCGTGAGTGCAGCGTCGCGGACGCGGAGAAGCTGACGGCGTATCTGGCTGAGCACGTCGCGCACAAGGAACGGAGGCCCGAGCAGGTCCGGGTGGAACTGCTGGCGCGCTGCCGCACGGAGAGCATCGAGCCGCCCACGCCGGGCCGGTGCGACCGGATTGTGGCGGCTGCCCTGCGGGCGGCCGAGGAGTCGCTGACGGCCCTGGTTTCCTCGCGGCTGACCGTGGAGAGCATCGAGCGGATCGTGGCTCTGGTGGCCGGCGCCGACCAGGACGACGCCGGACCCGCAGGTGGCGGTGGGGAGGGCGAAGACGCGCCGCCGATACTGGCAAAGATCAAGGAAGCGCCGGGCAACGTGAGCCTGGAAACGATGCTCACCGAGATCGACAAGCTCCTGGCGGTGCGGGCGATCGGCCTGCCACCGGATCTGTTCATCGACGTCGCGCCGAAGGTCGTAGCCGCCTGGCGGGCGCGAGCCGCAGTGGAATCGCCTTCTCACCTGCGGACGCACCCGGTACCGCTGGGGGTGACCTTGCTGGCCGCCTTGCTGCACGAGCGGGAACGGGAGATCACCGACACGCTGGTGGAGCTGCTGATCTCCACGGTGCACCGGATCGGGGCGCGGGCGGAGAAGAAGGTCACCGAGCAGCTCATCAACGCGTTCAAGAAGGTGTCGGGCAAGGAGAACATCCTCTTCAAGCTCGCCGAGGCGTCGCTCGGCGCCCCGGAGGGGACGGTCCGCCAGGTCGTGTTCCCGGCGGTGTCCGGGGGCGAGGCGACGCTGCGGGAGCTGGTGCACGAGTTCAAGACCCGGGGGCCGGTCTACCGGCGCACGGTGCAGACGACGCTGAAGGCGTCGTACACCAACCACTACCGGCGCGGGCTGATCAGGCTGCTGGACGTGCTGGAGTTCCGTTCCTCCAACCATGCTCACCGGCCGGTGATCGAGGCCCTGGCGTTGGTGGCGCGGTACGCGAACGCGGGGAACACGACGTACTACCCGCTGGGTGAGACGGTGCCGGTCCACAAGGCGATGGGCGGGGACTGGGCGGAGGTCGTGCACCGCACCGACAAGCGGGGTCGGCGCCGGGTGGTGCGCATGGTTTACGAGGTCGTGGCCTTCCAGGCTCTGCGGGATCAGCTCAAGTGCAAGGAGATATGGGTCGTCGGCGCCGACAAGTGGCGCAACCCGGATGAGGACCTGCCGCAGGACTTCGAGGCGAGGCGGGCGGAGAACTACCGGGAGCTGCGCAAGCCGCTGGACGCCGCGGTGTTCGTCGACGAGCTGCGCGGGCAGATGACGGCCGAGCTGACCCTGCTCAACGACCAGATGCCGAAGCTGTCCTGGCTGGACATCGCCGAGCGGAAGTCCGGGGCGATCCGGCTAACGGCGGCCGAGGCCCAGCCCGAGCCGCGCAACCTGCGCAGGATCAAGGCCGAGGTACAGAGGCGGGCATCGTGCCGCTGGTCGACATGCTGAAGGAAGCGGTGCTGCGGACCGGCTGCCTGGACGCGGTCACCTCCGTCTCCGGTGGCGGCAGCCTCTCGCCGGAGGTGCTGGCTGAACGCCTGCTGCTGGTGATCTACGCGTACGGCACGAACACCGGGATCAAGGCCGTGGCGTCCGGCGGCCACGGCCACACGGAGGACGAACTCCGCTACGTACGCCGCCGCTACCTGTCCGCCGAGGCCGCTCGTGCCATCGCCGTCCAGATCGCGAACGCCACCTTCGCCGCCCGCAGTACCGAGTTGTGGGGCCAGGGCTCGACTGCGGTCGCCTCCGACTCCACCCACGTGCGCGCCTACGACCAGAACCTCTTCACCGAGTGGCACTCGCGCTACGGCGGCCGCGGGGTGCTCATCTACTGGCACGTGGAGAAGAAGTCCCTGGCCATCCACTCCCAGCTGATCAACTGCACCGCCTCCGAGGTCGCCGCGATGATCGAGGGTGCCATGCGGCACGGCACCACCATGGACGTCGAGGCGAACTACACGGACTCGCACGGCCAGTCGGAAATCGGGTTTGGCATCACGAGGCTGCTGAACTTCGACCTACTGCCGAGGATCAAGCGGATCAACAAGGTGAAGCTGTACCGGCCGGTGGCCGGCGAACCGGACGCCTACCCGCAACTGACCCCGGCGCTGACCCGCCCGATCCGCTGGGAACTCATCGCCCAGCAGTACGACCAGATGATCAAGTACGCCACCGCGATCCGTACCCGCACCGCGTCCACCGAGGCGATCCTGCGGCGCTTCACCCGCAACGCCTCCCACCCCACCTATGCGGCGATGCTGGAGGTCGGCCGTGCCCAGAAGACCATCTTTGTGGCCCGGTACCTGCGGCTACGGGACCTCCAGCGGGAGATCGAGGAGGGCCTGAACGTCATGGAGTCCTCCAACGGCGCCAACTCTGTGATCGCCTACGGCAAGGGCGGGGAGATCGCCTCGAACCGGCGCGACGAGCAGGAGATGTTCGTGCTGTGCCTGCGGATTCTGCAATCGGCCCTGGTCTACGTGAACACCCTGATGCTTCAGGACATCCTCGGCGAACCGGAGTGGGCCGGGCTTCTCACGCCCGCCGATCGGCGCGGCCTGACCCCGCTGTTTTGGTCGCACGTGCGTCCGTACGGGGAGGTCAACCTCGACATGGACACCCGCCTCGACCTTGCTGCGGTCAAACTTCCGGGCCCCCGAGTTCCGACGGACGCCGCCGATCAGCAGTCATCTGAGCGTGCGTGAAGCGTGGGCGAGGTCAGAAGGAGCGGTGGGAGGGAGAAGGAAACCAGATGGTCCACCTCCCTCCCGTAAACGTCATGTCGCTACATTCGCACTGCCTTGTGAGGCGTCTTCCTTGGAATGCGGCTTCCGGACGCCCCGCCCACGCGTACGGTCCATCTCCCGCCACTCCGGCCGCAGTCCCGCCAGATTCGTGGTGAGGAAGTACGCGGCCCCGCAGACGAGCAGCACCGGCGCGAGTCCGACAGCGGCCACCGCCGACCCGGCGAGCAGGCCGCCGAGAGGGATACCGGCCCAGGACAGAGAGTCACCGAGGGCGTTGACCCGGCCCAGCATCCGGCGCGGCACTCGCTCGAAGAGGACGGCCCCCAGCACGGGGTTGATGAAGCCGGCACCGAATCCGCTGACCGCGAAGACGGCCAGTACCGCCCCCAGCGGGGCATCGAAGGCGAGGATCAGGAACCTCGGTGCCCCGGCCAGCAGGAACCCGGCGAAGAACACCATCCGCCGCCGCAGCCGGTGCGCGACCGCCGCGGCGATCAGGCTCCCGCCGACCGCCGCGGCCCCCATCACACTGCCCATCAGACCGATCGCGGCCGGCCCGTTGCCGGACTCTCTGGCCCAGACGGGGATGAGCACCGTGGTGATCGCCGCGTTCAGCAGGTTGGTGATGCCGATCGTGACAATGACGGTGAGCAGCAACGGCTCGCCGCGAAGGAAGGTGAAGCCCTCGCCGAATCGTCGCCAGTAGCCCGGTTCCGTTTCGTCGGCCTGTGACGGGGCTTCCACGGTTGGGTGCCCCATGCCGTGCGGCAGCGTGAGTTTGATGATCACCGATCCGAGGGCGAAGCAGCCCGCGTTGACGGCAAGTCCCGTCAGAGGACCGAGCAGCGCCACCAGGGATCCGCCGACCGCCAGGCCGATGGTGGAGGCGAGCCGTTCGGTCACGCCGGACAGGCCGGTGGCCCGTTCCAGCGGCACCCGGCCGTGCTCGGCCGCTTCCGGGACCATCACCTCCTTGGCCAGGTCGCCGGGGCCGCGGGCCGCGCCGATCAGCGCGACCAGAACCAGCAGGAGCGGAAAGGACAGCAGGTGCAGGGCGTGGAGCAGGGGAACCGCGGCGGCGGCGGTCGCGCTGGCCAGATCGGTGGTCCAGGAAACGGCCCGGGGGCCGATCCGGTCCACCAGTGGTCCGGTGAACGCCTTAACCAGCACGTAGGGGGTCATCTCACAGAAGGCGACCAGTCCGGTCTGGGTGGCGCTACCGGTCGTGACGAGGACGAACCAGGGCAGTGCCACGACGGAGATCCGCGTACCGGTGAGCGACACGGCCATGGCCGCCAGTACCCCGGCCAGCGGCCGTAAGGACCTCTTGCCGGGTATGCCGCCGGCCTCCGAGGCGTCGTCGGTCATGACGTCGGGCTTCCTTCCGCTTCCTGAGGGCCGGTAGGGAGCGACGACGCGGCAGGCACGTCCAGTTCGGGCAGGACCTGCGTGATCACGGCGACCCGCTCGGCTCCCTCGGGGGCACTCGCCGCCGCCTCTGGCGTATCCCGCCGGTAGCGGGCGATGACGGCCCTCAACTCCTGGCGCAGGGCGACGGCTTCTTCGGGCGTGAGCCGCAGGGCCCAGTCGCTCATGTCGAAGGTGCCATGCCACGCACGGGGCATCGTCTGCAGCTCGTTCAGCGTCTGCTGAGTGCGAAGGGTGTAAGTGGCGGCGACGGACTGCAGATACGCCAGCGCGGCCTCGGGCTCTTGATCGGCCAGATCCCGGTCGTTGATCTCCGTCGTCTGATGTACCGAACGCCACCAGCGCTCTCGCGCGTTGCCGCGTTCGGCATCCTCCTCGACGAAGCCGGCCGCGCCGAGCTGGCGCAGGTGGTAGCTAGCCGTCCCGGAATTCACGCCCAGCCGCTCGGCGAGGCGGGTAGCCGTCGACGGGCCGTACTTCCGCAGCAGCTCCACCAGCTGCACGCGCACCGGATGTGCCAGGGCACGCAGCCCCTTGGCATCCAGCACAATCGAGTCTTCTTCAGCCCTCGGGCCATCCGGCCTCTTCGATGCGTCGGTCATACCGCACACGTTAGACCGCAAAGAGTTCTTCGTAAAGGTTCCTTCGCGAAGAAGTCTTTGCGGTTTGCCTGCAAGGTGCCACTGCTCATCAACCGACCGATTGATGAGCAAGATCGGTAAGCTGCGGCGCGCGGCGGTATCGACGCCGGATCATGCCTATAAAACGGTGTCAGAAAGTCGATGTGCTCAAGAACCTGAGGAGCACCCTTTTCTGTACGATCTGGCAGGTGCAGCGACCCCAGGACGACGACACCGCCGATCTCCTCGCACCCGTTCCGGCCGTACGGGCCGGCAGCCTCGTGGGATACGCACGCGTGTCCACCAAGGGACAGTTGCTCGACCGGCAGATCCACGCACTCACCGAAGCAAGGTGCATCCGGATCTTCTCCGACAAGAAGTCCGGCAAGAACGCCGAACGCGATGAACTGTGTAAGGCCCTCGACTACCTGCGCGAGGGCGACACCCTCGTCGTCCCGTCACTGGACCGGCTCGGCCGCTCCATCCAGGACCTCATCGCGATCGTGTCCGGCCTGCGCAAGCGTGGCGTCGGCTTCACCTCGCTGCACGAGGCACTCGACACGACCACGCCCGGCGGGCGCCTGGTCTTCCACGTGTTCGCGGCCCTGGCGGAGTTCATCCGCGAACTCATCGTGCAGGGCACCAATGAGGGCCTGGACGCCGCCCGCGCCCGCGGCGCCCGACTCGGCCGCCCGCCGGCGATGACCGAGGAGCAGGTACGTCACGCCCGCGACCTACTCGCCCGCCCGGAGAACACCGTCACCTCGATCGCCAAGCTCCTCGGCGTCTCCCGCAACACCATCTACAACTACGTGCCCGAACTCAAGGGTGGTCGCCTCGCACTCGCTGAGGCGACGAGCACGCCGGAACTGCCCCAACCCACCAGGTCAGAGGACTGATCACCTCCGTTTGCGGCTGGTGACAGCGTTCTTACCGGCACCCCATGTCGGCGAACGTCCCCGGCGGGAACAGCGCTTCCCTATGCTCGGCCAGGAACGCGAACACGCTCCCTGCCGGGATCAACTCCCGGCAGGTCTCCCACACATCCGGCCCGACCGTCTCCCCAGCCCATTCCCCCTGCATGCCCACAAGACTGGCCTCGGCTCCACCAAGCCGGGGGCAGAACCCGAGATTTTCAGCAGTCTTCTAGTAGGGCTTGGTCAGGTTCGTATCGGTGTGGGTATGTTGCGGTGGCAGGTGGGGCAGGCACCGGTCCAGAGGGCGAGGAGTATCTGCAGCTCGCGGACGACCTGGTAGAGGCTCAGGCCGGCGCCGCGTCTTTTGGGGCCCGGGCCAGTCGTTGCAGGGTGCAGAAGGCGTGCGCGACGGAGACGAGGGTGACGTGGTGGTGCCAGCCGTTCCAGGTGCGGCCCTCGAAGTGGGCAAGTCCCAGGGCCTGTTTCATCTCCCGGTAGTCGTGTTCGATGCGCCAGCGGAGTTTGGCGAGCCGGACCAGCGTGGTCAGAGGCATGCCGGAGGGCAGGTCGGACAGCCAGAACTGCACCGGCTCGCTCTCACCGGCGGGCCATTCGGCCAGCAGCCAGCACTCCGGCAGTTCCGGGCCGTCGGTGGCCTGGCGGATCTCGCGTCCGGCAGGCCGGATGCGCAAGGCCACGAAGCGGGAGTACATCCGCTTGCGGCCCGAGCGGCCGGTGCCGGGCCGGGAGCCCTCCCGCCACTGCACCGGCCTGGCCGCCTTCCGGCCCGCCGCGATGACCAGCTCCTTCACCGGCCGCGGCTTGTCGGGATACTTCGCCACCGGCGGGCGTCCGGACCCCGAGTACGGCTCGGCCACCGGCACCGCGCCGGCGGGCTGGGCCGACAGCGTGGTGGAGATCCCCACCACGTAGTTCAGGCCGCGGGCCTGCAGTCCGTGCCGGAACGCGGCGGCATCGCCGTATCCGGCGTCCGCGACGGCCAGCGGCACCTCGATCCCCCAGGAGCGGGTCTCGTCGAGCATGTCCAGGGCCAGCTGCCACTTCTCCACATGCCCGACATCGTCCGGGATGCCGCAGGCGGCACGGCGGGCGACCTTGCCCGCATCGGCCTTCGGTGAGGCGGGATCCCATGTCCCGGGCAGGAACAGCCGCCAGTTGACCGCCGCCGAGGCGTGGTCGGACGCGAGGTGGAGTGAGACGCCGACCTGGCAGTTGGTGACCTTGCCCGCGGTGCCGGTGTACTGCCGCGACACACACGCCGACGCGGTCCCGTCCTTCAAAAACCCGGTGTCGTCGAAGACCAGGGCCTCCGGCCCGATCGCCTCCTCCATCCGCCAGGCCAGCTGGGCCCGGATGTGCGCGGGGTCCCAGGGGCTGGTGGTGATGAAGTTGGCCAGTGCCTGACGATTGCCGTCCTCCCCGAGCCGGGCGGCCATCGGCTCGACCGACTTACGCTGCCCGTCGGTCAGCAGCCCCCGCAGATATACCTGCCCCCACCGGCGCTGATCCTTTCGCGCAAACGGCTCGAACACCTCCGCCGCGAACGTCTCCAACTCGCCACGCACCACAGCAATCTCGTCCGGAGTCACACACTCTCAACGCCACACCGGACCTGCAGGACACGCACCACCACAACCGACCTGACCAAGCCCTACTAGTAGCGTGTCGCCGCTTAGTTATGGTGCACCTGACTGGGAGGTTGGTGTCTGGCAGATTCCTTCCCCTTTGCCAGATAGGACTGTTGTTGTGGGTTCGCAGAAGAAGCGGCCGGTCAGGTTGACCGCGCAGGATCGTGAGGAGCTGGTCCGAGTGACCACGACGGGTGTTCGTGGGGCCTCGATGATCATGCGTGCGCGGGTGCTGCTTGCACTGGACAGCTCGGTGGGTGAGGTGGACACCAAGGAGGCGATCGCGGCCCGGCTCGGTGTCTCCGGTGAGACGTTGCGGCTGGTCGCCAAGCGTTTCGCCGAGACCGGTGGCGATGTTCACGCCACGATCGCGCGGAAGAAGCGCGACCTCCCGCCGGTGCCCTCGCCGGTGACCGGCGAGGTCGAAGCCCGGCTGATCGCGATGGCGTGCTCACAGCCACCCCAGGGCTATGCCCGGTGGTCGCTGCGGCTGTTGGAGAAGCACGTCGCGCTGGTCGAGGACATCCCCGATCTGGACCACTCCACCATCGGGCGGGTCTTAAAAAAACGCAACTGCGTCCTCATCTGAGAAAGTGCTGGACCATCCCACCGCGAGCGAACGCGGAGTTCGCGGCCCGGATGGAAGACGTGCTGGCCATCTATGCCCGGCCCTACGATCCGGCACGTCCCGTGGTGTGCATGGACGAGAAGCCCTACCAGCTCCTCGACCATGTCCGCGACCCGCTCCCGGCCCGCCCTGGTCGCGATGCCTGCCAGGACAGCGAGTACATCCGCTGCGGCACGTGCTCGATCTTCGTGTGGGTCGAACCCCTTCGCGGGTGGCGTCGAGTCCAGGCGCTGTCCCAGCGGACCCGGATCGACTGGGCCGGCCAGGTCAAGCAGCTGCTGAGCGTGGATTACCCCGACGTCGAATCCGTGGTGCTGGTGATGGACAACCTCAACACCCACGGCATCGCCTCACTGTACGAGGCATTCGAACCAGAAGAAGCATTCGCCCTGGCCCAGCGCCTCGAGATCCATCACACGCCCAAACACGGGTCATGGCTCAACATCGCCGAGATCGAACTCTCCGCGCTGACCCGGCAATGCCTCGACCGCCGGATCGGTGACCTCGACAACCTCAACACCGAACTCTCGGCCTGGCAGAACGCCACCAACACCGACCAACGTCAGGTCGACTGGCAGTTCACCACCCACGACGCACGCATCAAACTGCGCCACCTCTATCCCAAAAATTAGCCGCGACGGTCTACTAGTGCGCTGACCGGCAAGGTTTGCCGGGTTGGCGGGTACCGGACGACGTGGCGCTGAGCGGCCGGGGCAGTCGACGTAGGAGAAGAGCCCGCAGCTGGCGCGACTACTTCTCGCAGGAGGTCATCGCGCACCGGAGGCATGTGGTGCTGGCGACAGAACTGGATCGGTGGGGGTTTGCGTAGGGCGAGCCTCGTACGTGCTCGGCCAGGTGTTGTCGTAGCCCCGGTGTAGCGTCCAGGCCGCAGATGATCTGCAGGAGACCGGAGGCGCGCGTTATGACGAGTGCAACAGGTACGACAGGAGAGCTGGGAGAGATAGCTGGCGGGGGCCCTGGAACGCCTCGCCGATCTGCGCACCCTGCGGTGAACGCCGAACTCGACGCCCTCAAGAGCGCTCTTGACCGCCAGCGCAATCACGTCATCGGAGTTCTCGAAGGGCTGTCGGAGGAGGATCTGCGGCGGCCGGTCCTGCCCAGTGGCTGGAGCTGTCTGGCGTTGCTGCGTCACCTCACCGTGGACGTCGAACGCTTCTGGTTCCGCGGGGTGATCGCTGGCGATCCGGATGTGGCCGGACAGCTCACTGCGGGCGCGGAGGCGCACTGGTACGTGCCCGAGGGGATGAGCGCCGAGCAGGTCTTCGCCGATTACCGGGCAGCCATCACGGCGGCGGACGCCGTGCTCGCCGCCACCGCGCTCGACCAGGAGCCGGCTGCTTGGCCTGTGGAGTACTGGCCGACCTGGCGACTGCCTGATGTGCGGCGCATTCTGATCCATGTGCTCACCGAAGTCGCGTGCCACAGCGGCCACTTGGACGCGGCACGCGAACTGATCGACGGCACCACGTGGCTCGGCGGTAACCCCTACGCCGGCTGATCCTGTGACCGGATGAGGTTCGCCGGGTTCCTCAGGCCGCGGAGGCGAGGGGGCGTCCGCCCCATCGGATGCCCTTCTCGCTGCGGATCCGGGCCCGCTCGCGGCGCTGGGCGGCGAGCACGTCGGGGTGGCGGGCGTTCTTGTTGCGCCAGCGCAGGTAGGCGTGCAGGGCCCGGGTCTGGACCGTGTGGTTGCGGTGGTTGGAGTTGGCGACGGTGAACTGCCGCAGAGGCCCGAAGTGGGCTTCGATCGGATTAGCCCAGGACGCGTAGGTCGGGGTGAAGCACAGCTCGACCCGGTTCTTCCGCGCCCAGTGCCGGATCAGTCTGTGCAGGCTCCGCGTACCCCCGACATGTCATGTCCATGTGCGCACGCATGAAGAATATTCGGTCGGGTGCGGTCAAGGGGTGCAGGCCAGATCTCCTTGCCTGCACCGGGCGCCGCCGCCCTTGCGGCAAACCCCACTGACTCAACCTCAGCCCGATACCAGTCCCGTTTGCACTGGTGGAGTGATTCACCGGCCACGGAAGCCCTCACAGCCGGTGAGCCAGGTAGCGGCGGCGATGATCAGGGGACGAGTTTCTGAGGCGATGGTCGATGCCTCACAAAGGTCAACGATTGCGGACGATCAGGTCAGAAGGGGCGGCTGCGGTTATGGAGGAACGTGAGCGGCGGCCCGGCAAGAAGGTGGTGGACCGGTCAGGGGGGTTCGGTGAGCGGCTCCTCGGTCTGCTGTTGGACCGTGCGCACGAGATGCCGCCGCAGTTGATCGCTCCGATGATCGCAGACGAAGTGGCCGGCATCGGTGGCCGCGACGTCTCGATCCTCCTGCAGGACTATGCGCGGGAGCTTCTGGTGCCGCTGCCGGGCCAGAGACTCCTTGTCGGCGAGCCCGAGGAAATCGCTGACTCTCCGGCCGGTACGGCGTTCCTGCGAGCCACCCCCGTCGAGGTGGCGCAGGCGGACGGCGTGCGGATGTATCTGCCGTTGCTGGACGGCAGCGACGAGGTGGGAGTGCTGGCCCTGACCCTGGACACCGTCGATGACGACGACCGGCGGCTGCTGCGCCGGCTCGCCAGTCTGGTCGCGGATATTGTGGTCACCAAGCATGCCTACACCGACCGGTTCTTCCAGGCCCGGCGCCGTGAACCGATGAGTGTGGCCGCGGAGATGCAGTGGTCCCTGCTGCCGCCGCTGACGATGTCCGTGCCGCAGGTCGCGGTGGGCGGGGCCGTCGAGCCCGCATACGACATCGCCGGCGACAGCTTCGACTACGCCCTCAACGACAACACCCTGCACGCGGCGGTCATCGACGCCATGGGCCACGGTCTGGACGCCGCCACCATGGCGACCGTCGCCGTCGGCGCCTACCGGCATGCCAGACGCGCCGGCATCAGCCTGGCCGACAAGTACCAGTACATGGACCAGGCCATCGCCGAACAGTTCGGGGCCGACCACTTCGTCACCGCACAGATGATGGAACTGGACATCACCACCGGCCTGTTCCAATGGGTCAACGCGGGCCACCCCGTACCGCTACTGATCCGGGAGAAGCAGGTGGTGCGCCAGCTGGAAGGCCCGACCACCCTGCCCGTCGGCCTCGGCGGCGCATGCCCCTCCCTCAGCGAGATCCAGCTCCAACGTGGCGACCGGGTGCTGTGCTACACCGACGGGGTGATCGAAGAGCGGAACGCAGACGGACAACCCTTCGGCGAGGAAAAGCTCATCGGTTGCGTCAACCAACTCGAACAGCAGGAAGGAGGAATGCGGGCCGAGGCGCTCCAGCTCTCCCACGCCCTGAAACAGGAACGCGGCGGGCACACCAGCGACGACGCAACCGTCTTCCTGATCGAATGGCGCGGGAACCCCGCCGACCACCCGCCGCCCTGCAGGACTGAAGCTTAGGCATTGCGCACAGCCTGCTCGAGGTCGTTGCGGTCAAGGGCCTCACTTTTGGCGTACCGCGTGATCGCTTCCTGCAGATCGCGCTCGCGATCACGCCACGCCCGCCATGCCGTCTCGTAAGTCGTCGTCTGCGGCAGGGCACAGCCGAGGTGCCAAGCCCGCATACAGAATGTTGGCACCTCGCCGAAGGGCGGGCGGCCAATGGAGTGAGAAACGCAGATGCCCCGGAATGGAGTCGCAGCTGTCCTTCCGTGGACGGTCAGAGTGTGATCAGGTGTCGCGGATGCTTCCCGCCCCCGGTCTGTCGGCATCCTGCCGGGGTCCCCAGGCGGTGCCTCACGGTGTCCTGGGGGCCGCACCGGCTTTCTGCACCTGACGGACCGCTCAACGGTGACCCCAGCGCAAAGGGGGTCGTTAGCTGGGCATGACCACGGTATCCACACCGCCCGCTCCGGGCACCAACCGCGCCGAGGAGACGGTCCGCCCGACCGGCACCGAACCGATCTACACCGCACTCGCCGCCGAATGGGCCGCAGCCGGACGCCTCATTCCCGGCCAGCGCGACCACGAATGGACCCGCCTGACCACCCGGAGCCCCCGACCCGGTCGGTAGACCCGCATGCTGATTTCTCTCCGGTCTCGACGACGCGCTCGATGACCCAGGCCGCACCGCGCACCGGCGCCAGTCGCAGGGTGGCGATTTGGGTCAACAGTCCCATAAGGACTCCTTATGAGGTTCCCCCGCTGTGCGGGGGTGGCTGACTAGCTGGTCAGGGCGGGTTGACGTGGTTTCAGGTTCACTGGTTCGGTCGCTGCCTGGTCGGCGTAGTGCTTCTCCTCGTACTCGATCGGGCTGAGGTAGCCGAGTCGTTTCTGGATGCGGCGGGGGTTGTAGAAGCCGTCGATGTACTCGAAGAGCGTGAGGTTCGCTTCGGCTCTGGTGGCGAAGACGCGGCCGCGGATGCACTCGGTCTTGATGACCATCCACAGGTTCTCCGCGAGGGCGTTGTCGAACGAGTCGCCGACCGTGCCCATGGATGCCTGGATCCCGGCTCTGACCAGGCGTGTTGTGAGCTTCACGGAGGTGTATTGGGTGCCGTGGTCCGCGTGGTGAATGAGCTCACCGGGCGTGACTTCGCGGCTGGCCAGGGCATACTCCAGCGAGGTCAGGACGAGGTCGGCGTCCGCACGTGCGGAGGTTTCCCAGGCCACGACCCGGCGGGAGAACGCGTCGCGGATCGCGGAGAGCCACAGGGGGCCCTCCAGAGTCGCGATCATGGTCAGGTCGGTGACCCACAGCCGGTTCGGCACGGCCGCGGTGAAGTCGCGTTGCACCAGGTCAGGAGCGAGATCGGCGTCAGGGTCGCGTCGGGTGAAGCCCTTGCCCCGGCGGGGACTGATCCCGGCCAGGCCGGCCTGGCGCATGAGCCGTTCGACGCGTTTGCGGCCGACGTGGACGCCTTCACGCCGCAGGACGGCGTGCACGCGGGGTGAGCCGTAGATCCCGCCGGAGTCGGCGTGGACCTGCCGGATCTTCCCTGTGAGTTCGGCGTCCTGGCGGCGTCGCTCGCATGGCTCCTTCTCGGCCTGGCGCCATCGGTAATAGGTGGAGGAGGGGATGGAGAGTTCCCGGAGTACGGGCTCGACCCCCAGGTGCGGGTGCGCATCGACGAGCGCGGTCACCTGGGCCGGGTCGGGTCGAGCTGGGCCGCGAAAAAAGCCGAGGCCGTCCGCAGGACCTCGTTCGCCCGCTTGAGCTGGGCATTCTCTTTCCGCAGGGCGGCCAGCTCCTCACGCTCGACGGTGGTGAGGATGTCGTCTCGCTCGCCGGTATCGGCCTCTGCCTGACGGATCCAGTTGCGCAGGGCCTCGTGGTGCACGCCGAGTTCCTCCGCCATGCGGCGGATCACAGGCTTCGGCTCAGCAGTCCGGTACATCCGAACCGCACGCTCACGCAACTCAAGCGGGTACTTCCTCGGGGCAGGCATCGTCTGGGCTCCTCTCATGAGACCCATCTGACCCTCTGTCACCCATCCCCGCATCTCGGGGGAACCTCATTACGACCTTGGGAGCGATATCAGCTCCCGGATCTGCCTGGCAGCCTGGGCCTCTGAGCAGCCACGGCGGCGTCCCCACGCGAAGGCTCACCATGGCCAGCAGCACGGCAGCTAACATCACGCAATCCCCGACAATCATCACCCGGCGGGCGCCGAATCGATCACCCACGGCACCACCCAACAGCAGCAGAACCGTGCGCGGAAGGTTGACAGCGGTCAAGACCAGAGCGGCCGTCGCACCGCCATGAGCACTGGCTGCCCAACCCAGGGCGAAGTACATGGCCGCATCGCCAAGGAACGAGGCACGGGTTCCGGCGAGCCAGACGAGATACGTCCGAGGGAGTGCCGACCGGGTCGAGACTGCCTATCAGAATCCAGTTGTGAAGCCATGGACGCTGACCGTAGCCACTGCCTCTGACATCAGCCCCGAGCCGCCTTCCGATCGCCACGCACACAAGACCAACCGGATGTAATCGGCCTCGCGTGGCAGCGCGCCGTCTCTCGAAGAGGCCCGTGTCAGGCGATCGTGCCGACATCGAACGTGAACGCGTAGTCAGGGTCCCCGACCCTGTCGACGGCTGCTGCGGAAACGAAACAACTGCGATCAGACCCGCCCCACAGCCTCACCGCATGGGAACAGTCACCTCCACAGCCGACCCACCTCGCACTGGTCAGAAATCAGCAGCCGCCTGGTCACCTCATGACAGCGGAACTGCCCGCAACCGTCCCCATGCGGCCAGGCACCCAGCACCCCCGCCCCTCTGACGCCCACCCAATGCCATCAGCCCGCCCACTCACACTGGGAGTAGGCACTGTGACCGAGCAGGACTGCCCTGCCCGGCTGCCGCCGCTCGAACGTCCACAAGACGGTGTCCTATGTGGCGAGGCGGGTGGGGCTTCGACATGGGCTGTTCAGCTTCATCGAGGGATGATCAAATCGGTGAGTTGCCCCGCCGTTGGCATCCGACCGCGGTTGAAGACGACCGCGACAAACAACACCACCACCGGCAGCACAGGAACGAGTGCGGCCTCGGGCAACCCGAGGACGGCCGCACAAGCCATGACCAGCACGACCACGAGCCCCACCACGACCATCCGCAATCGCTCCCTCGGCGCGGCCGGATCCACACCGGCGAGTTGATCTGCGTCGAGAAGGTCGTCGATGCGGCCCTCGGCGTAGCGTTCGGCGATGGTCAACAGCATCACGGTGAGGTCTTCAAGGGCGCGGCCGGGCTCGGAGTCCTGGCGCGCTTCGGCCCTACGCAGCGCGCCCACCACCAGTGCGGCATGCGCCTTGAACTGCCGCTCGTTGTGCCGTCTGGCTCTGGCGCGGCAGGTGCGATGGGCTCTCCAGATAGCTTGCTCAACCGGTTGCATGGAAACTCGCGGGATCTGGCAGTCCGGCTGCGTTTCCTCCCATCGACGGAGAACTGTGGCGCATTGAGCTGCGACCGTCAGCAGTGCAACGATTGGCCAACAGCGCCGGTACTCCTTTCGTGCACCCTCCCTGTCCGGGTACTCAGCGAGGGCCTCCAGGTCATAGGCGGCATGCGTCGCGGCGCTGCCGGTGCTGGTCAGGGTTGTGCGCCTGAGGAGTAGCACTTCGGCGACCAAGAACAGGGCGACGGCCAGTAAGGTCGCCACTTTGCCGATCGCGCCAAAGCCCCAGGTGCGCACCGACATTGGCACAGCCACAATGCTGCTGAGCAGTTTCTGCACCACGCCAGGCTTCGGTCCCGGATCCGCGCTCAACCGCAGATGCTCCCAGTCCGCCATGCCGTCGACGTTCAACAAGACGAGTAGCAGCAAGCCAAACCGGAGTGCCTTGATTGGCATGGCCAGGGGCAGAGCACGCCACCACCGCACGACGTACCGAGGGGCCAATCCGTGGCCGTCGACCCGATCTCGTATCCGAGGCGGCAGCAGCAGCATCTGGAACAAGAGCGGAGCGGCTCGACGCACCCCCGAGGCGACGCGCAGTCGCTCGAAGCGCTCCAAAGCCCGCAACCACCAGCGCTGAACCGGTCCGGGAATGAGGAGCAGAGCGATCGCAACCCCGAACACCAGCTCGATACCCACGACGAGATCACCGATCAACACATCGGCAGTCTCGCGTATCCCACCGACAACGACGCCCGAAACGCGATGAACCCGGCGACGAGCTCCGCCAGGCTCCGCTCCCCGCAGCCGACAACACCGCCGCTGAGGACATCGACGATGCTCTGGCCCGGGCGCTCGCTGACGCGGAACGGCACCCCACTGACACGACAGCGGTACGGCGCCTGGTCGACGAGATGGTCGCGGCCGGCGGAAAGCTGGGCCAGACCGCTCTCGAACTCGCCCCGGCCTACCTGTCCGACCAGGAAGCCGCCGACACGGTCCTCGCCCGGTACGCCGACGACATCGGCTGCGACGTCGAAACCATCCTCGCCACACGCCGCTACGCCCTCACCGGCGACCGCCGCGCACTCGAAGGCACCTGGATCTGACACCCCCACCGCGGACGGCTACGTGCGGCGCAGGCGGGCCAGGATTCCGTTGGTCTCGGCGGCCTCCGCAGCTGAGACCGCCCGTTGGGCCGTGGGCGGCTGCTGGGGCTGCTGACTGTCCGTGATCTTGCGGCAGACCGTGCACGGGCTGCCTGTGGCCACTGGCTCGCCCCCGCCGGGGTAGACCAAGCCACCGCAGGACGGGCACACCCACTTCCCCGCCTCCCGGCGGGAAAGCTCCTCCTCCCGCTCCTGCCGACGGCGCTCCTCCTGGGCTTCGCGCTCCACGCTGCGCTGGTCTTCGCGGGCGCGGTACTCATCTTTGGTGCCGGTATTGGTGAGGGCGTCGGTGATCGGCTGCCAGTCGCTGTGCCCGAACCGCCACCACACCGGCCCGTGGGGGCCGTGGGTGCGGAGCTGGTCGAGGTGGGTCGCGATGACGGGGACCGTGCCGGCGTGGTCCCACCAGCCGTCGTCCTCCGTGTCCTTGGGTGACCAGCCGTGCGGGTTCTGCCAGCGGGGCTGCCAGCAGGTGCGGGACAGGTCGCGGATGGTCTTGATGCGGTTCATCCGCGCCTGCGCGCCGACGTCCTTCGTGAACACCAGGGCGACAGGCGGGAAGCCACCGCGGCCGGAGTCGTCCCACAGCGTCGACCACAACGGGACGTCACGACCGCGGTCGTTCTTGACCTGGCGCCGGAAGAATCGTTGGTACCGGTCGATCTTCGCGGCGACGACCGCTGCGGGTTCGGTGTGGTTGTCGACCTCCACGAACAACACCGGCACCAGGTCCTCCGGCGCCGTCAGCACCGCATCCGCACGCAGGCTGCCCCTCGCGGGGGTCGTGAACGTGCCCGTGACCGGAAGGGCGACTTCGGTCTCCCAGCCCCGCAGGTGCCCCAACCCGCGCGGCCGGACCGGCAGGACGCGGTCTGGGGCGGGGCGGGTGGTGCGGCGAGCGACGGGTTTCGTCGGCAGGGGTGGCGACTGGCGGAACGCGTCGATCGTGTCCGTCACCGCCAGAGCGTGCGCGGCGCCGGCCTTCGCCGCGTCCCTCGCGGTACCGCCCATCTCCCGCACCGGCCGCCCCAGCTCGGACGCGGCCGCCGCGAGCCCGGACGTTGTCAGGTTCCACAAGTCCCGCCGCACCGGCCGCCCGTTCGCCCCGAGGCTGGACGTGCGGCCCACCGACTCCATGAGCCCGGCGTGCCGCAGGTCCTTGCACGCGTTACGCACCGTCTGCAGATCCGCGGTCCCCGGCAGCACCAACTGCCGCAACTGCTCCGCCGTCGCGACCTTCACCACCCCCAACGCCAAAAGCACCAGACCCCGCGCCCTGGCCGTCGAGTTGTACGGCCACTCCGCCCTACCCATCCCGCTCCCCATCCCTCGTCCGGCACCACGGCGGACAGCCCGACCGCCCGCAGCCGGCTGCCCGCGCCGCCGCGTCTTCTCAAGTCCCCTTCACCGACAACGAACAGTCGGTAAAGGGGTGTCGGACCGGCGGGCAAGCCACGAACCAGGCACTGACCAGCACGGCAACCGGTCACCCCGTCAGTGATCACTGTAGGGCAGAGTGTAGGGGCGACTGTAGGGGAGGCTGTAGGGAAAAACGCAAGGCCCGGACAGGCTTGCCCAACTCACCGGCCACCGGCCACCGGCCACCGGCCACCGGCCACCCGGAACGCGAGCAGTCGTGGTGAGTAGCGGGCAGTCCGTTCGATAGTGAGGACAGAGACCGGCAGAGCTCCGGTGCTCCACCGCACACCACTCACCACTCACCACGCCCAACGAGCGACCAGACACCAGCAGAAGAGACACCGCTGCGGCCCAACCAGGTGACGGACACGCCGCCCACTCGCGCGTCACCGCCCCGACACCCCACCCAGCGCCGAGAGTGAATCAGCAGCGCCCAGGCCCCCCACCCTGAATGGCGCCAGCCCCGAAGCTCCCGGGACGGCGCCTCGACACCGCCGTCCCGAGAGCCACGGCACTCACGACTGGTAGGCGGGCGACCTTCGCCAGCCGCACCGCCGACCGGCCGTGGTGACTCCCCGAGAATGACGTCAGCGGCGACTGTGCGGGAGTGTCATGAATCAGGTGTGTGCTTCCCCGAAGGAGTCACCTGATGAGTACGACGACGGATCACCTGATCGAGGCCGCTGACGGTGTGTCGCTTGCCGTGGCTGGTGAGAGCATCGAGGGTGCCGACGTGAAGTCGATGCCGGTATCCGAGAACGGTCTGTCCAGCGAGCTGCTGGAGGAGCTGGCCGCGCTGGCGGCCGAGAAGGTGCGCCTAGGAGGGCTGCGGTTGATGGGCGAGGGCGGGCTGCTGCCCGAGCTGGCCCAGCATCTGATGCAGGCCGCCCTGGAGGCCGAGATGGATGTGCATCTCGCGGCGGAGGCCGGGCGGGCCGGCGGCCGCGGTTCACGCTCGGGCGGCAACATGCGTAACGGCTACCGGGCCAAGAAAGTCATGACGGAGGTCGGCACGGTGACCGTGCAGGTCCCCCGGGACCGCCTGGGCACCTTCACCCCACGGTTGTTGCCCAAGTACGCCCGCCGGACGGGTGCGCTGGACGAGATGGTCCTGTCGCTGACCGCGAAGGGCCTGACCTCCGGCGAGATCGTCGCCCATCTCTCCGAGGTGTACGGGATGACGACCACAAAAGAGACCGTCTCCACCATCACCGACAAAGCTCTGGAGTCGATGGCGGAATGGCGCACCCGCCCGCTCGACGCGGTCTATCCGGTGGTCTTCATCGACGCGATCCACGTCCGTATCCGCGACGGGCACGTCGCGAACCGACCCGTCTATGTGGCCATCGCGGTCACCGCCGACGGCTACCGGGAGATCCTGGGACTGTGGGCCGGCGACGGCGGCGAGGGCGCCAAGTACTGGCAGACCGTCCTGACCGAGATCAAGAACAGGGGCGTCCGCGATGTGTTGATGCTGGTCTGCGACGGCCTCTCCGCCCTGCCCGACGCGGTGAACACCGTCTGGCCGCAGACCGTGGTGCAAACCTGCATCGTCCACCTCATCCGCGGCAGCCTGCGCTACGCGTCCCGCCGCGACTGGGCCGACGTCGCCCGCGACCTCAAGCCCGTCTACACGGCCGTCAACGAGGAGCAGGCCCGGCAGCGACTGGCCGACTTCGACGGCACATGGGGCAAGAAGTACCCGTCGATCACCGGGATCTGGGAACGGTCCTGGAGCGAATTCGTTCCCTTCCTCGGCCTCCCGGACGCCATCCGCCAGGTCGTCTACACCACCAACGCCATCGAGTCGCTGAACGCCCGATACCGACGCGCGGCCCAAGCTTGCGGACACTTCCCCAACGAGACCGCCGCCCTCAAGCGCCTCTACCTGGCCACCCTCGCCCTCGACCCCACCGGACGCGGCCGCCAGCGCTGGAACAACCGCTGGAAGAGCGCGCTGAACGAGTTCGACCTCCTCTTCGACGGCCGCCTCACCGCCGGACGGGTGTAGACCAATCAGCCCACCGAAGAACCTGTAGGCCAATCAGACGAATCACACCTCATTCCTGATAGACCCGACTGTGCTGCTGGAACTCGTCGTAGAGACGGATGATCCTCTTGAGAAGTTCAGGGTGATCGGTCAGGTCTACGTGGCGGGGGTTGGCGGCGTAGCTGAGGAGTCCGAGCATGCGATGCAGGATGTCGGTTTCCTGCTGCTCAAGCTGCCATTTCTCGTCTCCGAGACCATGTCGTTCGGGGCTGAGGTGCTGTTCCGGTGCGGCGCAGAGGCGCAGGTGTTCGGCGAGGCATTCCTTCAGGGCACCTGGCCAGGCCATGTGCATGGGTTTCGGCCGGGCGGTGTCGGTATTGACCGGTGCGGCCATGAGCGTGGCTTCCTGCGATGTGTCGGCGCGCTGTTGGAGGTCCGGGATGGCAGTGAGGGCCTCGGCTGTCGCACGGATCGTGCGGGCGTGTTGCCAGGCCCACTTCCGTTCGGTGCGCCGGCCCCGGCGCTCGCGGACGTCCTCGACTCGTTCGCTCTGGGTGCGGGGCAGGCTGCCATCCGCGTGCGGGTGGGCGCGGCTGAGCTGGAGGTGGCGTCGTTCAGCCGACTGCCGGTTGCTCATCTCAAGGGCGTCGGCGATGCGGGCCCAGGTGATCCGTTGCGAGCGGGCCAGGGTGATGAGCATCAGTTCGTCGGTATCCAGCTTGTTGCGCAGCGAGCGGATCACCAGGAGGGCGGCGAGTACGTCGGTCTCGGACGCGGCCGGCTGCAGCAGGCCTTGGGCACGCTGGGCGATCTGGTCGTAGCGTCGCGCGATTTCCCCTAAGCGCTTGTTGCTGTAGGAGCCGTAGGAGGTGACGCGGCGGATGCCACCGGGGTTTTCCAGCATGTGCGACCAGGCGCGTTCGCGGTCGAACTCCGCTTCGGGGCGCTGGTTGCGTGTCGTCTTCAAGACGACTCCTTTCGTCGTCCGCAAGACGACACTCTCTGCAGATGTCGACGTCTGGCTCGGCGGCCGGTGCCCAGGATCGTCCGCACAGACGAGGACGACAGACGCTCCGGTGCCGGGGCCGGCTCTTCGGGAACCTTCTGCCAGGGCCTGCGGCGCCACAGCGTGCGCAGCGCTCCCGTGACCACCAAGGTGACCGCGAAAAGCGTGGTGGCTATGTACTGGGCAGTGGCGTCCTGCATGACGGAACTCAGCATGGTGGTGTCAGCGCACGTCATGAACGTGCGCTTCGCTCCTC
The DNA here is from genome assembly GCF_026342835.1 of Streptomyces sp. NBC_00154. Lineage (GTDB taxonomy): Bacteria > Actinomycetota > Actinomycetes > Streptomycetales > Streptomycetaceae > Streptomyces. Next base: position 7,869,886 of record NZ_JAPEMI010000001.1, on the reverse strand, counting down.
ACGGAAGTCGGTCGGAGCCGGGCTCCCCCTTGGCGGACGTACACGTGGTTCGAGGGTGTACTCGCGTTGCCAGAAACGAGGCTCGGCTTGGCCGCGGTGAGCGGCCGGTGGCTCACGAAAGTCTGCCGGGCAGTTCCAGTGGCATGTGCCGGTCCCGGCCCTGGCCGCTGAATCCGCCACCCTTCGCCATACATCGCAAGGGACGTACCTGACTTTTCGACCGTCGCGAATGTCGTCTTCCGGATGCGCGCCCCAGCTGTCCGGCGGATCTCCTCACGTCGAATCCCGTTGCCTGCCCCGTCGATGGACGCTTATCGTCGGCCGCCCCGTCTCGCTCCCGACCGAAGGCCGCCAATGCCCGTCCGTCCCGCCATCGCCCGCGACACCGACTTCCTCTGGCGCGTCCTGCTGGAGGCGTACAACTGGAACGGCGAGCAGCGGTTCACTGTCGAGCAACTCGTCATCGACCCGTACGCCGCGCGCTACCTCGTCGGCTGGCCCCGCAAGGGCGACTTCGGGGTCGTCAACGAGACCGACGCCGGCGAGCCGGTCGGCGCGGCCTGGGCGCGGTGCCTACCCGAGGACGAGCCCGGGTACGGCTTCGTCACGCCGGACGTCCCCGAGCTGACCCTTGGCGTGCTGCCCGGACAGCGCGGCCGCGGACACGGCCGGGCGCTCATGGAAGCGCTGATCCAAGCAGCCGGCGAGCGGCCGATTGATCGCCTCAGCCTCAGCGTCGAGGACGGCAACCCCGCCGTACACCTCTACACATCCCTCGGCTTCACCTGGGTCGGGCGCAACGGCGGTTCCGACACGATGCTCTTGGACGTCCGGACCCGCACCCCCTAGGAAGGGGCTACCGGCGGATCACGGTCTGAGGTAGCGGCGGTTGCAGAGAGAGCTATAGGCCTTGTCGCCAATCACGTGGTCGGGTCGACCTCGCCAGCCTGATCGGTCGCCCAGGGCAGGTACCGCGAGACGCGCCCGGGCAAACCAGTCTCATGGCGGTCCGCAGCGACCACCGCCCCGTCCGTCTACTGTCACATCTCGATCGCTCTCACCACCGCCTGTCCAAGTTGGGTCGCACCGGTGCCGACCGACAGAAGTCCGTTCATGGTGTCCACCCATGTCCTGAGCTTTTCGAGCAGTCCAGTCCTCTGAAGTGTCTCGGCAGCTTCGGGCCGGCGGTTCACCGTGCCGACAATGGCGTCCAGCTGTTCCTCGATCAGAGCACGCCCCCCAACGCGTACGAGCTGGACGGCCTCAAGCATCTTGCGGAGGTGAGCGAGCAGGAGCAGCCGTACGCCAGCATCTAGAAGATCACTGAAAATCTTGTGTGAGGGGCCGTTCGACGGTGGGCCGGGCGGCCCTTTGTCTTATGCGTGCGCGGTGGTGAGCGTCCAGGTGCCGTTGGTGCGGGTGAGTCCGAGGTTGATCAGGCGGCGGAGGTTGAGGGCGGCGGCTCGATTGTGGAGCCAGGTGTCGTTCTTGATGACGCCGCGGTAGGGCACGCGGCGGTTGCCTTTGGCGACGAGCCAAGCGATGGCGCGTTCCACCGGGGGTCGCCAGCGGCGGTACTCGGCCTGCCAGCCGGGGTCGGTGGCGGCCTGGTCGCGGGCGGCTTTGAGCAGGTCGTACTGGGCGTGGACGCTGAAGACGCGGCCGGTCTTGGAGCGGGTGCAGCGGTCCTTGAGGGGGCAGGTGGCGCACAGTTTCTTGAACTGGGCCTGGCGGGCGCCGTTCGCCAGTGGTCGGCCGAGCCCGACGGTATGTCCGGCGGGGCAGGTGACCTGGCCCCGCTCGGTGTCGACGGTGAACTCGTCGGCGGTGAACCCGCCAGGGACCGCCGGTTTGAGCGGAGGCGGCTTCAGGACCAGGGCATGGCCCTGATCCTGGAGGTGTTCACGCAGGTCACCGGTGCCGTAAGCGGCATCGCCCAGGGCAGTGACCTTCGTCTCCTCTTCGGACAGGAGGTCGCGAGCGACGGCGGCCTCGTGGTTGTCCGCGCCGCTTCCGGCGGTCAGGGCGACGTCGGTGAACAGCCCCGCCTCGGCTCGAAGGCCACATGGGCGCGAAAGCCCTCCTGGTGACGGGTCCGGTTCTTGTGGATGTGCCGCGCCTCGGGGTCGACCGTGGACACCGTGCGGTCGCGGACCGTGCCCTGGGCGATGCGCCAGCGCCCGTCGCGGCCGTCGGAGTCCTCAGCGGGTTCCACGTCCTGGCCCGCGACCAGGGCCAGCAGCCCGAGCGCGTTCGCCGCGGCCTCCCCGAGCTCCTGCTCGGGGAGGCCGCCCAGCAGGTTCAGCGCATCACGGACCAGGGCGTCGACCAGGTCGGCGCGGGCCTGCTCGTCGTTCCACGCGATCTTCGGCTTGCCCGGTTCGGTGTAGTCGTGCGCGCTGCACCAGGTGGCGGCGGTCTGCTCCGCGCCGGGGACCTCGCGGATGACCCGGCGGATCGCGGCAACCAGTTGCGTGACGGTGTCCTGGGTGGCGACCGCGTCGTCCAGCACGGTGGAGTCCAAAGCCCGCCGCCGCCGGCCCTTGAGGACGCCGGTGGCCGCCACGACCTCCCTGACCTTGTGGAACAGCCGGTTCGGGTCACCAGAGCGTTGCAGGCGGCGGCGGAAGTAGGTCAGCAGCGAGGGATCGAACGCGGTGTCGTGGAGCCCCAGCCCGCACGCCGCCTTCCAGCGCAGGTCACAGCGCAGTTCCTGCACCGTCTCGAAGTCGGACAGCCCGTGCAGGCTCTGCAGTACCACCGTCGAGGCCAGCACCTGCGGCGGCATGCTGGGACGCCCGTTCGTGGAGGGGTACATGTCCGCGAACATCGACCCCGGGAACAGCGCCTCCCGGTGCTCGGCCAGGAAAGCGAACACACTCCCGGCCGGGATCAACTCCCGGCAGGTCTCCCATACATCCTCGCCGACGCTCTCCTCGGCCCATTCCCCCTGCATACACAGCAGTCTGGCCCCGCGTCAGCACACGCGAGGCCAGAACCCGAGATTTTCAGTGATCTTCTAGCCGTCCAGCTGTGCATCACCGCCGGACCGTCGTGCGTGCCACGACGGTCCGGCGGCTTGGTGACGGTGGCCTGGTGCGGCCCGCGACGGTCATGCGCCGTCAGCTCCGGACGGCCGCGGTCCCCTCGGCGGCGGGTGCTTCGGCGACCGTCGCCGCGTCGGCGTCGCCGTGCGGCACTGAGTACCAGCGCCACTCGGTGAGCTGCGGCCGGCCCTCCAGTGCGATACGCCCGGTTGCCCAGAGCAGAGCCGGCCAGGGCGCGGCGGCGTCGGCCGGGACATGTGGGAAGAGCCGGGCCAGGACACGGGCGCACAGGCCGGCGGGCGGTGCCCAGGCGAGGCCCAGGCCCTCGGCGATGTCGTAGGTGTGCACCAGGGTCTCCACCACGGCCATCGCGGCGAACCCTTCCGCGTCGGAGAGGCCGTAGACGTGGTGCGCCCGCTTGGCGGGCGGTGCGGTGCGCACGACCGCCGCCAGGATCGCGGTGCACGCCTCAAGGCCCTGGAAGAGCCCGGCCGTGCCCGCCGCACGGTCCATGAAGATCACGTTCGCGGGGCCGCCCTCCCGCCGCACCTGCCAGTCGTACGGCACGGCGTCGGACTGCGGTGGCTGCCACGGGGCCAATTGGGCGGCGTAGAAGAACAGATCGTCCGCCAGGTGCTCGACGGTCTCCCAGCAGTCCCACCGCAGCGAGTCGGCCCGGGCGCTCCAGTCCTGCTCCGCGGACGTGCTCAGCGTGGCGATCGCCAGCCGGACGGCCTGTTCGATGTCGGACGCGGTGACCGGCTCCCGCGGTGAGCCGTGCGTTTCGGAGCCGACGGAGAGCAGGAACAGCGCGCGCCGCCCGGCGTGGCCGCCGACCCGCACCACAGGGGGCAGGCCGGCGGCCACGCCGGGCGGCGCCGGGCGGGCCTTCGTCACCGCACCCGCCCGGTGCCCCCGCGCCGCAGCAGGACCGTTACGGCTTCAGCCGCAGCACCTGCGGATCGTGGTCGCTGTTCTGGTCCGCGAACTCCGCGTTGATGTGCACGCTGTCGTACTCGAACGTGCCCTGCTGCACCGCCGGGCTCACCAGGATCTGGTCCAGGACCTGGCTGTTGCCCTGGTAGTCGTAGGTGTAGCGTTCCGCCTCCGGCAGCGACTTGATCGCCGACCAGAGCACGCCGCCGGCCTCCAGGCGGGTCGCCGTGTCGGAGAACTCGAAGTCATTGAGGTCGCCGATCGCGAGCACCTCCGCGTTGCTCTGGAAGGCCAGGATCTTCTTGACGAACGCGTTGACCTCGTCCGCCTGCTCGTGCCGCTCGGTCTCGGAGCTGCGCGTCGGCGGCTGGAACGCGGAGGTCAGCGCCTGGTCGCCGCCCTTGGACATGAAGTGGTTGGCGATCACGAAGACCGTACGGCCCTGGAACGTGAACTGCCCGGCCAGCGGCTTTCTGCTGTCCGTCCAGGCGGTGCTGGTGGGATCGATGCGCCCGGGGGACTGGGTCAGCACGGCCCGGCCGGTTGCCGTCCCCACCACGTTGTCCGCCGTGGTTGAGCCGCCGCCCGGCCGGTCGACGAACGAGACACGGTCCGGGTTGAAGAGGAAGACCTGGCGGATGTTGCCGCCCGGCGCGCCGCCGTCCGCGTCGTTGACCGGGTCGATGGACCGCCACTCGTAGTGCGGCCCGCCCGCGGCGACCACCGCGTCGATGAACTTCTGCACGGTCTGGTCGGCGGCCACCGTGCCGTCGTCCGTTGCGCCGCTGTTGTCCTGGATCTCCTCCAGGGCCACGATGTCCGGCGAGGACAGGTGGTTCACCACGCCGTCCGCGAGCTTGTCGAACTTGGTCTGCGGGTCGCTCGGGGCGAGGTTCTCCACGTTGTACGTCGCCACCGCCAGCTCGTCGCTGGCCTGCTTGCGGGTGACCTCGCGCTCAGGGCTCGCTCCGGTGACCGTACCGATGGTGCGGGCGACGAGCGTGTAGCCGCCGAACTGGTTGAAGTCCAGCGGACCTTCGGTGGTCCCCTCAAGGGTCTGGCCGACGTCGGCGGTGGGGAAGGGCTGGGTCGCGGTGGGGATCAGCGACTGGACCTGCAGACGGCCGGAGTTCTGCGAGGTGTACGAGCCGTAGACGGTGCCGCCCCGCGGGTCGGGGTGCTCATCCGGCTTCACCGTCACCCACAGCTCGGCGTACGGGTCGGTGGCGGTGACCACACGCGACGAACCGATCTCGACGTCCATGCCCTCCAGCGATTCGTAGTAGTCGAGGGCGTAGGTGTCCGGCTGCAGCGGCAGGGCGTTGATGGAGCCGGACGAGTCGCCGTCCGGGGTGTATGCGTCCGGCACCGAGCTCGCGTCGATGGTCACCGGGGCCGGGAGCGCATTGCCGGACGACACCACCGTCACCGTCGGCTTGCCGATCTCGGTGACCGACTGGTTGCCCGTGGCGGTGCCGCCCGGGATGTACTCGGAGACCGATCCCGAGACCTGTACGGAGTCGCCGACGGCGACCTTCGGTGTGGAACTCGTGAAGACGAAGACGCCTTCGCTGGTGGCCGGGTCGTTGTCCGGCTCGGGGTCCTGGAACCAGAAGCCCTTCGAGGAGCCGTAGGTCCGCAGGCCCGTCACGATGCCGGGCACGGTGGTGACCGTGGTGCCCGCGAGCGGGGATGTCCGGGTGCCGCCCTGGATGTCGTGGATGCGGACCTGGTCGGCAAGCAGGCTCTCGGCTTGGCCATGGGCTCCCGCCAGCGGCAGGGTTCCCGCCTGGACCGGCGAGCTGAGAACCACGGTGGTGACGGTGGAGCAGACGGCGGCGACGGTGAGGGCGGCGAGCCGGGACGAGGTTTTCATCGGCAAGGTATGCCTCCAGGGAGGGTGGTGGGGGGAGGTGCCAGGGCACTGGACGGGGGTGAGGGGTGGGCTCAGCTCTACGCGCGTCAATGTCTTCGGTTGTCGAACGCTTGTCAAGATCCCACCGGCGAACGGGGGTTGACGAGGGCGGCGGCCAGGGCGGTGACCAGGGCGAACGGGGCACGGGCGGGGGCAGGACAGTTCCTGTGAAGGCGGTGCGGCGGGTCCGGGGCGTCAAGCGGATGGACCACCGCTCTCCCCGCTGAGGGTGGTGCGGCCGGTGGGCGGTCGGCGTGCGGTGCGGGTCCGTCTAGAAGATCACTGAAAATCTTGTGTGAGGGGCCGTTCGACGGTGGGCCGGGCGGCCCTTTGTCTTATGCGTGCGCGGTGGTGAGCGTCCAGGTGCCGTTGGTGCGGGTGAGTCCGAGGTTGATCAGGCGGCGGAGGTTGAGGGCGGCGGCTCGATTGTGGAGCCAGGTGTCGTTCTTGATGACGCCGCGGTAGGGCACGCGGCGGTTGCCTTTGGCGACGAGCCAAGCGATGGCGCGTTCCACCGGGGGTCGCCAGCGGCGGTACTCGGCCTGCCAGCCGGGGTCGGTGGCGGCCTGGTCGCGGGCGGCTTTGAGCAGGTCGTACTGGGCGTGGACGCTGAAGACGCGGCCGGTCTTGGAGCGGGTGCAGCGGTCCTTGAGGGGGCAGGTGGCGCACAGTTTCTTGAACTGGGCCTGGCGGGCGCCGTTCGCCAGTGGTCGGCCGAGCCCGACGGTATGTCCGGCGGGGCAGGTGACCTGGCCCCGCTCGGTGTCGACGGTGAACTCGTCGGCGGTGAACCCGCCAGGGACCGCCGGTTTGAGCGGAGGCGGCTTCAGGACCAGGGCATGGCCCTGATCCTGGAGGTGTTCACGCAGGTCACCGGTGCCGTAAGCGGCATCGCCCAGGGCAGTGACCTTCGTCTCCTCTTCGGACAGGAGGTCGCGAGCGACGGCGGCCTCGTGGTTGTCCGCGCCGCTTCCGGCGGTCAGGGCGACGTCGGTGAACAGCCCCGCCTCGGCTCGAAGGCCACATGGGCGCGAAAGCCCTCCTGGTGACGGGTCCGGTTCTTGTGGATGTGCCGCGCCTCGGGGTCGACCGTGGACACCGTGCGGTCGCGGACCGTGCCCTGGGCGATGCGCCAGCGCCCGTCGCGGCCGTCGGAGTCCTCAGCGGGTTCCACGTCCTGGCCCGCGACCAGGGCCAGCAGCCCGAGCGCGTTCGCCGCGGCCTCCCCGAGCTCCTGCTCGGGGAGGCCGCCCAGCAGGTTCAGCGCATCACGGACCAGGGCGTCGACCAGGTCGGCGCGGGCCTGCTCGTCGTTCCACGCGATCTTCGGCTTGCCCGGTTCGGTGTAGTCGTGCGCGCTGCACCAGGTGGCGGCGGTCTGCTCCGCGCCGGGGACCTCGCGGATGACCCGGCGGATCGCGGCAACCAGTTGCGTGACGGTGTCCTGGGTGGCGACCGCGTCGTCCAGCACGGTGGAGTCCAAAGCCCGCCGCCGCCGGCCCTTGAGGACGCCGGTGGCCGCCACGACCTCCCTGACCTTGTGGAACAGCCGGTTCGGGTCACCAGAGCGTTGCAGGCGGCGGCGGAAGTAGGTCAGCAGCGAGGGATCGAACGCGGTGTCGTGGAGCCCCAGCCCGCACGCCGCCTTCCAGCGCAGGTCACAGCGCAGTTCCTGCACCGTCTCGAAGTCGGACAGCCCGTGCAGGCTCTGCAGTACCACCGTCGAGGCCAGCACCTGCGGCGGCATGCTGGGACGCCCGTTCGTGGAGGGGTACATGTCCGCGAACATCGACCCCGGGAACAGCGCCTCCCGGTGCTCGGCCAGGAAAGCGAACACACTCCCGGCCGGGATCAACTCCCGGCAGGTCTCCCATACATCCTCGCCGACGCTCTCCTCGGCCCATTCCTGTGGGGCTCGAAAAGTCATCGCTGCAGCTCAAGCCGCGTATCGGTACTCGTTGATGACCCCGCCGAGGACGCGGGTGCGCAGGAGCCTGCGGGGCACGCGATCGTGCAACACCGCTGGCTGTTCCGGGGCTTCGGGTGGTCGTTGGTCTCGTGATCGGTGTGGCCGGTGGCAGTTGTAGTGCTCCTGATACTCGGCGAGGACCTGTCGGGCGTGGGCCTCGTTCATGATCAGGATATGGTCGAGGGCCTCGCGCCGGCTCGTGCCGATTACTCGCTCGCAGTGGGCATTCATGCGCGGCGCCCGAGGTGCGCTGAGCAGCACCTCGGTGTCCTCGGCTTCGAAGACGGCGTCGAAGGAGTCGGTGTACTTGCTGTCGCGGTCGCGGAGAACGAAGCGCAGCGACTCGACGCGGTTGCCGAGGTCGGCGGCGAGATTGCGGGCCTGCTGGGTCGCCCACTGCGCGGTGGGGTGGGCGGTGACGCCGGTGAGGTGGAGCCTGCGGGTGCCGTGCTCAAGGAACGCCAGCGCGTACAGCCGCCTGCCGGTCACGGTGTCCACGTGGAAGAAGTCCGCCGCGATGATCCCCTCGGCTTGGGTGGAGAGGAACTCGCGCCAGCTCGGGCCGGTACGGCGCGGGGCCGGACCGATGCCGGCCGCGTGCAGGATCTCCCACACCGTGGACGGCGCGATCGGATGCCCCAGCCGGGCCAGTTCACCCTGGATCCGCCGGTGGCCCCACCGCGGGTTCTCCTGCGCCAGACGCAGAACCAGCTTCTTGAGCGCGGCGGCCGTGGGAGGGCGCCCGGTGCGTCGGCGTCTGTCGGAGTAGTCCCACTTCTTGGTGATCAGCCCGCGGTGCCAGGCCAGCAGCGCCCCCGGCGTGACCGGGAAGACACCGCTCCAGCGGCGGCGCGGTATCAGCGACGACAACGCGGCCAGCCAGAACCGGTCTGCGGGCTCGTAGCGGACCGGACCGGCGCAGCAGCACCGCAGGCACGGACAGCAACGCCCGGGTGGCCCGGTACAGGATCGAAATGATCACGGGGTGCAGCATCCCAGCCACCACCGAGGGCCTTGCACGCGGGCTCTCACCAGCAGCGATGACTTTACGAGCCCCACAGGTTCGAGCAGGACGTATGCGACCGGCTGGCCCGCCAGCTGCGCTCGGTGGGTGATGCGCTGGCCTGGCGCGTCTTCGGCTTCCACCGCCCGTTCATCCTCGCTCTGTGCCGCAACGACTCGCCCGGCCTGATGTACGGCAAGGCAGGGCTGCAGGCGGAACGCGAACACGTCGAGAGGGCCTTCAAGGAGGACGGTGCTTTCGCGCTCCTGCACGACCTGACCAACTGCCTGCGCATCGGCGACATCACGGTCTGGGACGGCGTGCACCCGCCCCGCACGGAAGAGATCAAGACCAACCCGAACAACACCAAGAGCGCTCAACTACGGCGGATCAACCAGGCCCGCGCGGCGGTGCTGGATGGCGGCCCACTGCCAGGAGACAACGCCTCAGAACTCCTCTACGACCTGAACCTGCCGCTGCGCACACACCTGGACGTGCTGCGCGAGGCCCTGGAGCGGGCCGCAAACGAGGGCATCTACGCCACCGAGGTGCCCGGCAGCCGGGCCCTGTTCGTCATCGACCAGTACGGCTGTTCCCAGCAAGGACTGTCCTCCAAGCAGTTCAACGAGCGCCTTCAGCAGACAGTCGACATCGCCCTGCAACAGGCAGGGATCGCCGTCGGCCGCGAGGACCACAACATCAACGCCACCAGCCTCGACAGCACGGCCCGCGACCCGCTGCGGGTGCCCTGGGCCAACTATCCGCTGCATCCGGTAGCCTGCGCCCGTCTGATCGGCGACTACACCGTGGCCACCGTGGAGACCTCCGGTCCTGCGCTGACCCGCCTGCTGCAGGTGGCCGGCCTAGACGCGCGCTGGGTCCGCCCGCCGGGGAAGGCCCACCTGCAGCAGGGCGAGGTCGTCATGGAGATCCACCAGCAGGAACAGCTGCGGGCCGTGGCACTGCCGGGCGGCCTTACGATGACGCCGGGCTGGACGCTGCAGATGCGCCGTTCCGAGCTGGAGCGCTACCTGATTGAGCTGCTGCGCCCGGGCTCGTGGGTTGCGGGCATCAAACACGTCCTCGCCGCACGACAGGCCGGGCGGCCGTGGCCGCACTACCGCAACGAACACGAGATTTGGGTCTAGCGAGCCGCCAGCCAGTGCCCCGCCCCGGTGGCCACCTCACTGGCGAGGTAGAGGGCCGCCCCGGCGATCTCCTCCGGCTCGGCCGGGCGACCTGCCGGAGACGTCTTGGTCAGGGCGTGGAGGGCGGCGGCCGTCGGTGCTGTTCCCGGTGTGCGGGTGGGGCCCGGGCGGGGTCACCTGGTCGCAGGTGCGCTGCCTCGACTACTCGTTCCCGCGCGTCGACGTCACGCCCGCGCCCAAGGGCCGTTATGCCACGCTGAAGGCCCGCGGCATCGCCGAGACCGGTGCGCAGGTCGACCAAAGGTCGCGGCCCCGGCCTCCGCTGAACCGGGCCGCGTTTCCCCGCTTGCCATGGGCGATCACGCCGCCGTACATTCCCTGCACCCGGCTTGTCCAGCCGCTTCGTCTATCCCCTTTGAGCACATGAGGAGCGCCCGGTATGACGGGTGTACTGGCGGTCGCAGGCGGCACCGCATCCGGCAAGTCCACCCTTGCCGAAGCCCTGTCGCTGCAGTGTCCCGAGAACGTCGCGCTGGTCCATCTGGACGACTACTACGTGCCCGCGCACGACCCCCTGAGGGGTGTGTGGACGGTCAGTGCCGACGGGCACGCCGTCCTCGACTGGAACCATCCGGGGTCGATCGACGAGACAGCGGTGACACACGTCATTGACGCGGCGCTGCTGCGCCCCGGCGTGCTGCTGGTGGTGGTCGAGGGCCTGTTCGCGCTGTCACTGCCGTCCGTGGTCCAGCGGGCGGCGTGGCGGGTGTATGTCGACACCCCCGACGACATACGCCTGGCCCGCAAGATCCTCCGGAAGATCGAGGTGCAGCGGCAGGACCCCCGACTGTCCCTGCGCAACTATCTGCAGACCGGCAGGGACCGCCACGCAGCCCACGTCGCGCCCTCCCGGGCGGCGGCCGATCTGGTCGTGGACGGGACCGCGAGCGAGGCGGAGATGCTGGCGGCCGTCATGCCGCTGATCGGGCCGGCCCTCGCGCCGCCCGCGGCGCCCTCGCGAGCACGGGGGGTGTGCGGTGTGACCCGTACCCCCGGGGTCCCGGCGTTCGCGCTGTGACGTGCCCGGGGGGGCACCGGCCCCGGCGAGGGACGCCGCGTGATCACGCTTCCGGCAACACAGCCCAAGCCCCGGCGGGCTCTCAGGTGGATCACGACCGATCCAGTTCACCTGCAGCCAGGCGAACTGCAGGGGCGACATATGGCGGGATCAGGGGAAGACCCGCATCCAGGCTCTCTTCCGCTTCGCCCGGCACCGCATGGGCGTGCTCTTCGCGATGCTCCGCGACGGCACCTTCCACGAACCACGCACCACCAGAACAGCCACCGCAGACCACTCAGCCTTGATGAAGGACATAGAGGCACCCCCCGCGGATACGCGAGCGAGCCCGGACCAACTGGTCCGGGCTCGCGGGCTGTTCGGGCCGCGGCTGCTACAGGTCGAACTCCAGGTGCTCGATATCTGTGAAGTGGACCTCCTCCAGGGAGCCGGCGCGGCGGCCGCCGTCCTGGAAGTAGGTCTCCTTGAGGGCTTCGGCGGCGATCTCCCTGAGGCGGTCGTCGCTGGCACCGGCCTCCTGGGCCTCGAAGAGGCGGGCGGCGTGGCGCGGCGGCAGGGCGACGGTCAGGTGCCGGATCCGGTCCTCATCGTCGACCCGATCGGCGCGACATAGCCGAGCCGCGCCCGGGTGTCGATGACGATGCCGCCGGTGCTCGCCGCCTTCTCCCTGGCCTTCGCCCGGATCTGCGGCTGCCAGCGGGCCTTCACCTCGCGCTCCAGGCGCGCGGCGAGGTCGGGGCGGGGCTTTTTGATCTGGTCCTTCACGTACCGCTCGACGGTGCGCTGGGAGATCCGCAGCATCTGGGCGACCGCCCTGGTGCCCTTGTACTGCTTGACCAGGTACCGCATCTGCGCGCCCGCGCTCTTGGGCGTCGGGCGGGTGAACGCCTTCTGCACCGCCTTGTCGAGACCGTCCCCGAACGTGCTCATCGCCTACCTACTCCCCGTTGTCCTGGTCGGTGACGGTACCGTCCTTGATGTACCGGGCGAGGTTGAGCTCCGGGGCCTGGAACTGCTCCCTGGCGCCCTCGCCCCACAGCACGCTCTGCGTTCCCTCGTGCTTCACCAGGCCCGGGTTGACCCCGAGCTTGAAGCCGCCCGGCAGCGGCTTGCCCTCCCGGTACGGCAGGAAGTCCAGCGGTGATTCGCCGTCGGCCGCGTAGACGACGCAGTCGGAGAGGATCGCGACCGGGTACTGCCCAGTGAATGCCGCGTGCTTGACGATCTTGCGGTGCCACAATGCGTGATGCCCTGAATCGCGCCCTTTCGGCCGAGTGGGAAATTTCTTGATCAGGCGCCTCGTGCACGGATGCCTGAGAGAGCCCCAGGCTAGGAGAGCAAAATGTCCCGACCCATCACCGTGGGAGTGGACGGCTCCGACCAGAGCCTGGCGGCTCTGGACTGGGTGGCGGTCGAGGCCGCCGCGCGGGGGAACGCGCTGCGGCTCGTATACGCGTCGCGGTGGCAGGAACACCAGCTCGCGGCCGTCAAGTCCTCGCGCGAAACCCGGGCCGGCACCCGGGCAGGAGCGCATCCAGAGCAGGGAGTGTCATGAATCAGGTGTGTGCTTCCCCGAAGGAGTCACCTGATGAGTACGACGACGGATCACCTGATCGAGGCCGCTGACGGTGTGTCGCTTGCCGTGGCTGGTGAGAGCATCGAGGGTGCCGACGTGAAGTCGATGCCGGTATCCGAGAACGGTCTGTCCAGCGAGCTGCTGGAGGAGCTGGCCGCGCTGGCGGCCGAGAAGGTGCGCCTAGGAGGGCTGCGGTTGATGGGCGAGGGCGGGCTGCTGCCCGAGCTGGCCCAGCATCTGATGCAGGCCGCCCTGGAGGCCGAGATGGATGTGCATCTCGCGGCGGAGGCCGGGCGGGCCGGCGGCCGCGGTTCACGCTCGGGCGGCAACATGCGTAACGGCTACCGGGCCAAGAAAGTCATGACGGAGGTCGGCACGGTGACCGTGCAGGTCCCCCGGGACCGCCTGGGCACCTTCACCCCACGGTTGTTGCCCAAGTACGCCCGCCGGACGGGTGCGCTGGACGAGATGGTCCTGTCGCTGACCGCGAAGGGCCTGACCTCCGGCGAGATCGTCGCCCATCTCTCCGAGGTGTACGGGATGACGACCACAAAAGAGACCGTCTCCACCATCACCGACAGTGATAGTGGTATTCGGGTTCCCGGTGGTCGTGGCTCGATCACTGACTGACGTCCTGCTGGGCTGTCTTCGCCTTGGTCTGTCCGGCTGCCGGGGCCCGTTCCCGAGGCCCCGGCCGGGTGGAACATGACCTCATAGGAGCCTGGCCAGAGGCCCCATCACTGTCCTGTCTGCCCCACCCGGCTGGAGCCACCTCCGGTCAGGAAGGCATTTCCAGCATGACAGAAACGGACACTGCAGCAGCCGTCGAACACGTGGTGATCGGCGGCGTGGACTCTCATGCCGACACTGTCCACGTTGCCGTGGTGACCGACCGCGGTGGGCAGGTCGCCGATGCCGAGTTCCCCACAACGGCCGCCGGATACACGGCTGCTCTGGCCTTCCTGGCTGCTCACGGCACCGTCGCCGCCGTCGGCGTGGAGGGCACGTCCTCCTACGGGTCGGGGTTCACGCGCGCGGCCCGCAAGGCCGGTCTGACCGTGGTCGAGGTCAACCGGCCGGACAAGGCCGAGCGCCGCAGGATCGGCAAGTCCGATCCGATCGACGCCTATGCCGCAGCTCGTGCGGTCGTGTCCGGCCGGGCCACCAGCGCCCCCAAAGGCGATGCCGTCGCCGGGATCCGGGCTCTGCACAACGTGGCACGATCCGCCGTCAAGGCCCGTACAGCGGCGCTGAACCAGATCGGACACATTCTGATCACCGCGCCCGACAGCATCCGCACGAAGTACGAAGTGCTGCGGGGCGACAAGCGCATCGACGCCCTGGTCCGGCTCCGGGTCGGCAACGCCCCTGTCCATGTCCCGATCCTGACCGCCCTGCGCACGCTCGCGCGACGCGTCCAGAACCTGACCGCTGAACACGCCGCTCTGACAGCGGAGTTGGACGCCCTGGTCACGCAGCTCAACCCCGGCCTGCGCGCCGCCTACGGCGTCGGACCCGACACCGCTACGCAACTGCTGATCACCGCTGGCGACAACCCCGCCCGCCTACGCACCGAAGCATCCTTCGCCGCCCTGTGCGGTGTCGCCCCGGTTCCGGCCTCCAGTGGCAAGACCAACCGTCACCGGCTCTCGCGCGGCGGTGACCGCGCGGCGAACGGGGCCCTTTACCGCATCGCGCTCGTCCGCATGCGCCGTGACCAGCGCACCCGTGACTACGTGGAGCGTCAAACCAAGGCCGGCCGGACGAAAAAGGAGATCATCCGGCTGCTCAAACGCGCCATCGCCCGGGAGATCTTCCGCCTCTTGACCACCGCAGTCGAGGTTCCCGAGATCGCGGACCTCAGGCCCACCCGCCAGGCCAAGAACATCACGCTCACCGCCGCAGCGAACCACTTCGGAGTCTGGCCCGCCGTCATCTCCAACATCGAACGAGGACTCCGCCGCGACGACACCTTCGCCGACGCCTACCGCAGCTGGCTCGATGCCGCTTGACCGACGATAGGAGCATCAAAGCTCTGGAGTCGATGGCGGAATGGCGCACCCGCCCGCTCGACGCGGTCTATCCGGTGGTCTTCATCGACGCGATCCACGTCCGTATCCGCGACGGGCACGTCGCGAACCGACCCGTCTATGTGGCCATCGCGGTCACCGCCGACGGCTACCGGGAGATCCTGGGACTGTGGGCCGGCGACGGCGGCGAGGGCGCCAAGTACTGGCAGACCGTCCTGACCGAGATCAAGAACAGGGGCGTCCGCGATGTGTTGATGCTGGTCTGCGACGGCCTCTCCGCCCTGCCCGACGCGGTGAACACCGTCTGGCCGCAGACCGTGGTGCAAACCTGCATCGTCCACCTCATCCGCGGCAGCCTGCGCTACGCGTCCCGCCGCGACTGGGCCGACGTCGCCCGCGACCTCAAGCCCGTCTACACGGCCGTCAACGAGGAGCAGGCCCGGCAGCGACTGGCCGACTTCGACGGCACATGGGGCAAGAAGTACCCGTCGATCACCGGGATCTGGGAACGGTCCTGGAGCGAATTCGTTCCCTTCCTCGGCCTCCCGGACGCCATCCGCCAGGTCGTCTACACCACCAACGCCATCGAGTCGCTGAACGCCCGATACCGACGCGCGGCCCAAGCTTGCGGACACTTCCCCAACGAGACCGCCGCCCTCAAGCGCCTCTACCTGGCCACCCTCGCCCTCGACCCCACCGGACGCGGCCGCCAGCGCTGGAACAACCGCTGGAAGAGCGCGCTGAACGAGTTCGACCTCCTCTTCGACGGCCGCCTCACCGCCGGACGGGTGTAGACCAATCAGCCCACCGAAGAACCTGTAGGCCAATCAGACGAATCACACCTCATTCCTGATAGACCCATGCCTGACAAACCAGTCATCTGGCAGGCGGAGTCCGGACGCGGAGCCGGGCGAGGATGCCGTTGTTGCGGGCGGCTTCGTCAACGCTCTGGTGCTCGCGTCCGGCCCTCGATCAGGTCCTGGTAGCAGTTCCACAGGTACGCGATCGACGCGCCGATCCCGCCTTGGCGCCGATGCTGCTCAACGCGCTGGTTGCCGAGGTCTGCGTCGTGGGCGAAACTGCCGGTCCTCGGGGGCTGATCGACCGGTATCCCCGATGATGGGGACCGTCCGGGGCAACGGATCAAGCAACGCTGGGAGTACGCACATGGCGGTGGAGGCTGGTACGCAGGAGGAGCACGTCACAGGGCGGGTATGGACGGTGCGCCTGGACCCTTACGGCCGTCCCTCTGCCGGCACGGTCCGGCTCTCCTGCTCCCGCCCGGCCTGCGCCGACCAGCGCTTGCCCAACACCGCCGCGGGGCGCAAGGCCGCGGTCGGACACGTCAACACGCACCTGGCCCACATCCGCGCGGGCGGCGGGCCGCGCCCCGGGGCGTGGTGCGGCTGCCGCGCCGCCGACTGCGCGTGGCACACCCCCGACCCCGACACCCTCCCCAAAAGGCGGACCGGTGCGCGGCCGTCGGCGGGAGCGGTGCGGTGCGGGGGCCCAGTGGTTCTGGCGGTCTACGCGGACCGGGCCGGGCGGCTCTGGCGGATCGCGGAGACGTGCGCGCGCTGCGCGGCCGCCACCCCCGACTGCCGTGTCCTGGACACCGCCCCACCACCGCCCCGCCCCACCCCGGCCCCGGCCGAGGCGGGCCAGGAAACGACGCAGAAGCCAGGGGCAGAGCGCAAGCCCGCAGGCAGCACCGCCAGGGGTGGGGCGGCGGCGGTGTTCTCCGACCACAGCCCCTCCCCCGTGTCCCCCGTGGCCGACGCTTCTTCTTACGCGGCCACCGGGCCGGCGCCGGTGCCTCGCGCCCGCGCCACCTCACCGGCAACAACGCCCGGGCAGGCGAAGCGGTGGGGGAAAATCGCGCAGCGGACCGTCCCTTACGACCTTCAGCCCGACGCGCTACGCCTGGAACTCATCGAACTCGGCGACGCATTCCGCGCCTATCAACAACGTGCTGAACCCGACCTCGCCCTCCTCGCTCAACTCCAGGAGCGCAAAGCCCGCGCGTTCGCCCTGTGGGCCAACGCCACCGGCAACGGATCCCTGCGCCACGAGGCCAAACGCGCCGAGAGTGCCGCGCAGACCACCCGCGACATGCACTCCAACCGTGTCGGCCGGCCAGTCAGCGACACGATGAGCGAGGACGAGCCGGTGGTGGAACGGCTACTGACCCGCAACCAAGCCGCGCACGCCCGCACCGTGCTGGACTACGTCCAGGCCCACGCACCCCATCCCGACGCCGAAGTGCGCCTCGCGGTGCTCCTGCTCACCCTGCGCGCCGCGCGCACAGGCACCGGAAACATCACCGGACAAGACCTCACCGGCTGGCTGCCCGACGACGCCGAGCAGGTACTGGAACGGCTGATCGCAGCCGGCTGGCTACGCCTGCCCGGCACCGTCACCGAAACCCTCGCCTCGCAGCCCGAGGACCCCACCGCGTTCACCGTCCCCACACTGCAGCCCGCACAGCCCCACCCGTTCACCTTCGGCAAGACCACCCGCTCCAGAATCTCCGGCTGGGCCCAGAAAGCAGTCGGGGACCGGAAGATCCGCAAGAAGAAACTGGGCGCCACAACCCGGCTCCTCGCCCTGTACACCGCCGCCCACACCCGCCCCGACGGCCGCCTCGGACACGCCGAGGACGGCGGACTCCACCTGAACAAGATCGCCGCGTTCTGCGCCCTGCCACCCGAAAAAGTCGCCGAGCACGCCGCGCTGCTGGTCACCGCCGACTGGCTCACCGAAGCCGACACCGCCCAAGGAATGCTGCACGGACAGCTCGCCGAGCGGGCCCTACCGCTCGGAGGACTGCTGTAATACGCGTCCCACAACAACAACAGCCTCACAGACCTCCCCGCCAACTCCGACACCCCATTTCTTCCAGTTCTTCCAGCGTCAGTCCGGAAGAAAGGGGCCGGTCCCCGGGCGGCGGCGCGAGCGCGAGCTTGGGAGCGGCCCGGCTGCTCCAGAGCGCCTGGGAGCCGGGCCTGGCCCGCACACACCATTCCGGCACGGACTGCCCGCGACCCTAACCCAGCGTCGCCAGGAAACGGGGGCGCGCCCCAGAGACGTCCAGACGCTCATCGAGAGCAGGCCCGCCGAGGCCTTCGAACCGCACAGCCGGATGCGTTGGCTGTGTACGTGAGTTCCACGTCATTTCGATGTGAGGTTGGGATCCGCTCGTTCGCGCGAATAGGCGATGTTCACGAGAGAGAGCGGGAGTCATTGGCCCTGGGCCCCGTTCATCGGCGAAGTCGTCGAGGAGAACCCGGGGCGAAACTCACGCCGGCCGATCGGGGTCCTTCGCGTTGACGGCGGCAAGCCAGGCGGTGAGGGCCGCGCGTTCAACCGCGTCCAGGGCGACAAGGAGAGCCGCGAGCGACTGCCGGTACACGGCGTCCTTGACGGCCATCCCGGCCGGGGTGACGGTCCTGTCCAACTGCCCGCGCAGAAAGTCGGCGTGGTCGAAGCGCTCGTCACCTGGAGTGTCGAGCCAGGAACACCCCTTGAGCACCTCGCGGGCCCTCATCCGGGCCGCGAGGTGACCCGACACCTATGTCTTACCCGAGGCGTTCCAGGATCCACTGGGGCCCGCCGTCGGGGCTGAGGATCACGCGGTGGCCCTGTGTAGTCAGGTGGCCGAGCTCGCCCCGGCCGAGGGCAATGGCGACCGGCCCTTCCGAGGCCTCGCCCTGGATCGTCCACCGGTCGGGCTGGCGGCCGCACTCGTCCACCCACACCACCGGCGGGTAGATCCGGATCGGCGAAAGCGCCAGACAGCGCATCTCCCCGCGCGCCTCGACGATCTGGGCCAGACCGTCGCCCTGATTGCGGACCTCCCACACGGTGCCGGGATTGCAGGGCTCGATGCGGGCGCCCAGCGAACCTTCACCGCCCGCCAGACACGCACCGCTGCGCACGTCACGGATGAAGTACACGCCGTCGGCGGCATCGGCGGCCTGGGCGGGAGTGGCCAGCGCCGCCACGGCGACAGCGGACGCGGCGAGAGAGAGGATCGAACGAATACGCACAGGACTCCTCAGATCGGTGCAGCATGTGCGGGCCGACCGGCCCGCACCACCAAGATCACAGACACCCGGCACCCATCCCTGCCCCCATCACCCCCACAGCAGCGGCGTGCCGGGGTCACAAGGAGCGCATCGAGAACGGATCAAGCGCCCCTCCCCCGAAGCAGTCACCGAGCCTGGTCTATCCCTTGGAGTGGGCGGCGTAGCCGGGCGGGCGCTGTCACATGCCCCTTCGAGGTCTTTGAGAAGCCGCCCGAAGCTGATCACGGTGTCAATCTGCAAGGGCCAACGCCCGCAGCATCCGCCTCGCAGCGCTTCGTCCCGCCGGATAGTTCCAACGGGGCGAAGGGGCCGGGCCCGAATTCGTTCAACAGCATCCTGGATGGGACCGGGCCGCACCGTGGCACCCGCGAAGTTACGGTTCCGGGTCCAGGGGGATCTGCAGGGTGACGAGCGTGCCGCCGCGATCGACGGTCACGGGGTAGGTGGCACCGGACCGCTTGCCACTCAGGACGTTGTCGAGGTCGTTGACGGTAGGCGTGAGGATTCCGGCGACCTCGACGATGCGGTCACCGGGCAGCAGGCCGGCCGCAGCGGTGTTGGTGCCCGGGTCGACGGCGAGTACGCGCACGCCACCGCCGGAGGGGCTGGTGTTGCGGAGGTTGGCCGCGATGATGCCCTGGATGCCGGGGGTGATGTGCACGATGAGCGGTTGTGTCACGCCGTCCACGGTGAAGGTGCCGCTAAAGGTTCCCCCGGCCAGGGGAGCGTCGATGTCTGCGACGACGTGGACGGTCCACGGCCGGATGAAGTCATAGGTGCCGGCCGTGAGCTGAGCCGTGGCGGACTTGCCGTCAGGCGCGATACTCACCGGGCACCCCATCCCGCTGCACCGCAGGTCCAGTCCGACGATGCGGGTGTAGGGCGGCGCCTGGATGGTGATGGTGCTGGGCCCGGGATGCCGCTGACCGTCCGGAGGATAACTGACGGTCCCGGCAGGCCCGCCGGCATCCAGGGAAGGGACGTTCGCTTGTGGTGGTAGAGATCTGAGCTGGCTCGGCGCGGATACCGCGGCCGATGCGGTGAATGCGCTGGCAGGCGCAACCGCTGCGGCCGTGAGCATTGCGGTGCCCAAGGCGACGGCGCTGCATAAACGGGCGAATCTACGGATCATCAGAGGCCTTTCATGATCGACTAGGCCACAACCGTCCCAGCTACACCCCGGCCATACGCATAGAACACGCCCAAACCACTCGAAGATCAACCACAGGGATGTCGGCTCCCCGACCACGCCGAAAGGTACGTGGTGACCTGCACGGATGGGATACCGAGGCTTTCGGGCCGGACGAGCGTCTGCGGGCGGCTCGATGAACTGACCACCGTCGTCACCGAACGGCTCACCACAGCCGCCTGGGCCGCTGGATGTGACACCCGCACCGCGGTGCGGGGCTGCTACGTGCGGCGTAGGCGGGCCAGGATCCCGTTGGTCTCGGCGGCCTCCGCAGCCGTGACCGCCCGTTGTGCCGTCTGCGGCTGCTGGCTGTCCGTGCTTGTGCGGCAGACCGTGCACGGGCTACCTGTGGCCACTGGCTTGCCCCAGGCATCGCCGGGGTAGACCAGGCCACCGCACGACGGCCACTCCCACTTCCCCTCCTCCCGGCGGAGCTGCTCCTCCTCGCGCTCCTGGCGGCGGCGCTCTTCCTGGGCTTCGCGCTCCAGGCTGCGCTGGTCTTCGCGGGCGCGGTACTCGTCTTTGGTGCCGGTGTTGGTGAAAGCCTCGGTGATCGGCTGCCAATCGCTGTGACCGAACCTCCACCAGCCGGAACCGTGCGGGCCATGGGTGCGCAGCTGGTCGAGGTGGGTCGCGATGACCGGGACCGTGCCGGCGAAGTCCCACCAGCCGTCATCCTCCGAGACGTTGGATGACCAGCTGTGAGATTTCTGCCAGCGAGGCTGCCAGCACGTGCGGGACAGATCGCGGACGGCCTTGATGCGGTTCATCCGCGCCTGCGCGCCGACGTCTTCGTGAACACCAGGGCGACAGGCGGGAAGCCGCCTTGAACGCCTCGCCTACCGGCTCACGGCCTGACCCAGGAATTGCGCAGCAGAGTCCACGGCTGCCTCAAAACCCGCACCCCCTACAGCGAAGCAACCGCCTGGTCACACTATGCCCACTCCCATGCCGCTTGACCTCAAACGACATGGGGTGTCTGAACAACCCCCACCGACACCCCGTCCGGACAGCTCCGCCGCCCGGGCGCTCCCGCACGCCCAGCTAAACGATCACTTTCGGATCAGCGGACGGCTCAAATGAGACGGCCCTGGCGCTGGTCACGGTCTTCCGGGGCCGAAGGTCGCCTCTGTGCGGTAGAGGATCCCCTTACGGACAGAGCCGGACGGGCTTCAAGAGGCCCCGCTATCTCTTCCGGCTGTCTCGGCTGCCTTCTGGGTGCAGCAGCGTGGCGGCGAGAGCAGGGGCGGTCGCCGGGCCAGGGCCGTAGTGGGGGTGGGCCTGTGCGAATTCGGGCATTTGGGGTTCGGCGCGTTCCTGGGGGGCGCGTTCCAACACGGTCGTGCCTGTCTCGGCCTCCAGCACCGGGGTGTACCCGGCCGCGCGCAGTGCAGTGAGTGTGGTCTGCGGCGGCGCGGTACTGATCAGTACGGTCGGGGCGATCTTGCGCAGGCCCAGTTTGGTGAGGCCGCGGGCGGAGGAGACCTCGGTGACGAGGTGTTCGTCGTCGCAGCGGATGCAGCAGGCGGAGCGGACCACGCGCAGGCGGCCATGCGCCCGGGCGACGTCCTTGACGGTGTAGGTGAGGGGCTGGGGCAGCGGGGTGCCGCCTTCGCTGACGGCGGTCAGGCGTTCCAGGACGGTGTCGGCGTCCAGGCCGGTGTCGAAGGCGCGGCGCAGTGTGGCCGGGGTGATCCGCCAGACGGTGGCGTGTCCTTCGGATTCGCGGTCGGCGAGGGTGGCGAGCAGGTCAGTGAGGTCGGGAGCGCCGGCGCCGGTGACGGTGGCGGTCAGGTCGGCCTGGAAGCGGGCGGTGGCGCGCGGGGCGGGCATCAGTGTGTCGAGGGCACGTTGCAGTTCCCGGACGGCATCGGCGAGTGGAGGATAGTCGGTCAAGTCCGGGCCCGCGCCGGGGACAGCGGGGAAGTGGAGCACGGCCCCGGTGTGCAGCAGGGCGCGCAGGGCGTGGCCGGTAGTGGTGAGCGCACCGTGGGCTGTGACGCCGAGCAGTTCGGCCTCGTCGAGAGTGGCCTGGGCACGCGACTGAAGATCGTTGGTGTCCAGGAATGGGCTGAGCGAGGGGCGGAACCAGGCCGCACAGGCGAGCAGTTCATCGAGTTCACCGGTGGCGATGCCGTGGTCGGCGGGGAGGGTGGCGAGGGCGTCGAGGATGCCTCGGCGCAGTACCGCTGCCATCGTGTCGGTAGGTGAGATCAGTGCGACGGGGGGCTGGTCGTTGTCGGCGGGCCAGTAGGTGAAGATCTCGGGTACGACGCCCCAGGTGGCCAGCAGTGGCAGGAGTCGCTGGGCAGGGGGCTTGGTGATCCAGGTGTCGTAGCGGGGGGTGGGCAGCAGTCGCACCGGGGGTTCGGGGGCCTGTTTGCGGCCGCGTTGCCGACCGCGTGGTGCGGGGACAGATGCCTGGTCCTGGTGCGGGGCGAGCAGGTCGGCGTTGGAGGCGAGGTCGAGCCAGAGACGGGCCTGTTCCTCGCTGATTCCCGCGTCCTTG
This sequence comes from Streptomyces sp. NBC_00154, assembly GCF_026342835.1. Classification (GTDB taxonomy): domain Bacteria; phylum Actinomycetota; class Actinomycetes; order Streptomycetales; family Streptomycetaceae; genus Streptomyces. The sequence goes on along the minus strand of NZ_JAPEMI010000001.1, from coordinate 7,847,398 downwards.
GCGACCCGTCGGGTGTCGCGGACCGCGATGCCGCCGGCCTTGCGGATCGCCAGCGGCTGGGCGGCCACGGCGCGCAGCACAAGTTCTGCATGCCAGGCGGCGGCCCCCGCTGCCGCCTGGGCCTGACCGTCGGTACGGCGGGGCAGCGGCACGGTGCGGGTGAGGGCGGGCGGGGTGAGATGCAGGTCAGGGGCGGTGTCGTCGCGCAGGGCTCGGGCGATCTCATACGGCAGCTCGGCGAGGTCGGTGCTGACAGGCAGCACCAGACCGTGCTCAGCCAGCCAGTCGGTACCCGGATCGCCGGAACCGCCGGGGCGCACGGTGAACTTGCTGTTCGGACCGGAGTAGTAGCCGTATCGCGAGACGAAACAGTGGGTCCGCAACAGAGGCGGTCCAGGCACGAGCTTGTCGAGCAGATCCAAGGCCTCAGGCGGGGCCTGGGCGACCAACTCCCTCACTTTCCCGGCGTCCCGGAGGAAGGTGACGATCCGGCGTTGGGAGCCGTCACGGGTCGTGTCCCTGCCCAGGCCCAGCCGGTCGGCGATCACATGGACCTCGGGAGCGTTGAAGGCGCCGGTAAGTAGCAGGTCGGCCGGGCGGCCATAGCCCTGGAATTCGGCCGAGCGATGGTGCAGCAGCGCGGGCACCACGACCTTCCCCGCGTGCGGAGGCAGGACCAGCGCCCGCCCGGCCAGGCGCTCCAATGCGTCCTCGATGATGGCCTGCCCCGCCGCGTCAGGTGCGAGCCGCCGCAGGACCTCGGCGCGCGGCACAGCGCGGCTAGCCGGATCGACTACGGCGTCCTGGCGAGGTCTATAGGTGCCGGACGGTACTGGGCCCATAAGGGTGGGCCCGTGCTCGGTGTCGGCGATCTGGGCGACAGCGGCCAGCAGCCGCAGCTCACCAGCGTTCAGCGAGCCCAGCGCGCGGCTGACGGAGACATCGGACAGCAGGTGATCGGCGAGCTGGCCCAATGTACGCAGACCCTGCCCATACCCGGCGGCCGACGGCAACGACCGTATCTCCAACAGCGCGGTGAGCTGCTCAGGGGTGCGGTCGGCGAGCCAGTTCTTCAGGGCAGTTGCGCTTTTCATCCCGCTGATCGTAGATGACACGGCACCACCGACGAACTGCGTCTCCCACCACTGATTCCACCTTGCACGTCGAGGTGTATCCGGCCGCCGCCAGGATCACCCATGGCTCGTTCGTGGGGGCAGCCGGCAGGAAGCGGAACGAGCTTTCGGCCTGGACAAGGCTGCGCCGCAGGACACTCCATGTTCTCGCCCACGACACCCTCCGCGACACCGTGACAATCAGCGTGCCCAGAGACGCGGCGCCCGGCGAGCGCTATGCCGTGATCTGGGCACAAGTCAGGGGCAATCGAGGTGGTGGTATCGCCCTGGTGAGCCGCACCGGCATCCGGATGTACCTCTCAGTCGGCGGCCACAACCCCCCGGCCCCCAACTTCACCGCGCGCACGATGACGGCGCAACGCGGCCCGCATGGGCACGCAATCGTGCGCGCCCAGATCATCAGCACCGGGGGCCGCGCCCTGGACCTGTCCGGCACCCTGAAACTCGCCTCGGTGTCGGGAAGCCTGAGCGCAGGCCCCTACCAGGTACAGCTGGGCACGAGCCTGGCACCCCACCAGTCCGAGCCCGTGATGATTCCCGTCACCGACGAAGTGGCCGACGGCCCCTGGCGCGCCACCCTTGAACTGAGAAGCGGACTGCTCGTCAAGAAGTTCCACGCGAAGATCAAATTCCCGCACACCCACGGCATGGCCCCAGCAGCCGCTGTAGACGCCGAAACGTCCAGCGGAGGCGCACTCAAGGGGCTCGTCACGGGAATCCTCCTGCTCGGCACCGCCCTCCTGATCATCACCAACCGCATCCGCCGCCGACACGACAGACGCGTAACAACCTCCCGGGCCAGGCTGGAGCGGGCGCAGATCCTGGCGTGGACAAGTCCGATCCCGCCGCTCGGCTGGGCTGCCGTCGTGCTGAGGTTCCCCCGAGATGCGGGGAATGGTGACAGCAGGTCAGATGGGTCTCATGAGAGGAGCCCAGACGATGCCTGCTCCGAGGAAATACCCGCTGGAGTTGCGTGAGCGTGCGGTCCGGATGTACCGCACGGCCGAGCCGAAGCCCGTGATCCGGCGCATGGCCGAGGAGCTTGGGCGTGCACCACGAGGCCCTGCGTAACTGGATCCGCCAGGCGGAGGATCACAGACACCGGACGGCGTGCGGCAGGAGATCTACACACACCTGATCGTGCACCACGCCACCCGGGACCTGCTGGACGAGGCCGCCCGCCTGCGCCGCAGCACCGCCGAGCGGGCATCGTTCACCCGGGCCCTGCACGTCGTCCGCCGCTCAGTGATCTCACCGAGCGGCTTTTCCCCTCAGTCCCCCTCCCGCCTGACGGCGGCGCCTCGCGGCCGTGAAAATGGGGTGGTGAGGTCGTCTGCCAACGTCGGTCGCTCCTTGGCACGTTGAGGCCGAGAGTCAGTCTGGCGAGGGAGCCGACCCGAGGAGCCACGCCCTGTTGCTACCGAGCACGCGGATTCAGATTCCCGCACGTCCTCACGGTTCCCCAGACGCCCCACTGGTCACGAGTATGTCTTGAGGAGGGGTTATGGAAGAGCCGCCGCCGGTCGAAGAGGTCGATCAGGCCGCCCCGGCCCCCAGCAGCACACCTCAACACCCTGGCGGGACTCCTCGTTCACGCCGCCGCACACGGCGTGACCCTCACGACAGAGACCAAACCAACGAGTTGATTCTTTACGGGCCCTAACTACCCAGCCCTGGATCAAGCCCCTCGGTCAGGTGACCCGCGCCCAACAGATGTCCCGCAGAGGAGACCCTCACCGGGACTTCAGCGCGAGGTACAGGTGCAACCGATCCGGGAGCGACGCCAGATCGAGGCCGGTCAGATCCTGGACTCGCTGGATGCGGTATCGCACGGTGTTGATGTGCACGTGCAGCACCTCGGCGCACGCCTGCCAGGAACCGGAGGCGGCGAGGAACGTCTCCAGCGTGTTCACCAGGTCGGACCCGTGGGCTGCGTCGTAGTCGAGGACCGGGCCGAGCACACGGTGGTGGTAGGCGCGACGTATGTCCTCGGGGATCATGGCGAGCAGCAGGTCCGGTGAGTCGATCTCGTGGCTCGCAGTGATCGCGACCTGGTCGTCGAGCCGACGGGCCAGGGCGAGAGCGTGCCGTGCCTGCTCCAGGCTGCGCCGCAGGCTGTCATCGTGCGAAGGAGGCTGTCGTAGGCATGGACTCTGGTTTCGATGCGGCGGTGCTGCACGCGCTGTTCACTCAGCCGCCGATCGGCCTGCAGGTTCTGGATCCGGAGCTGCGGATCGTGCGCTTCAACTCCGCCGCGCCCGGTGTCCAGGACTTCGACATGAGTGACGCGGTCGGCCGAACCTGGCGCGAGCTGGGATTCGTTGCGGACGACGTGGAGAGCATGCTGCGCACGGTGCTGGAGACAGGCGAGGCGATGACCGATTTCCGCTACCGGGGCCGCCTGGCCATCCTGGGGCGGCGTGGAGAAGGTGCTGTCGATCTCGGCGTTCCGTCTCCAGGACGCCGAAGGGCGCACGCTGGGGGTGGCCGGCACGGTGGTGGACATCACCGAGCGGGATCACGCCGAGCAGCACCTGCAGCTGCTGTACCGGGCCGGTGAGCGGATCGGGAGCAGCCTGGATGTGTTCCGTACAGCGCAGGAACTCGCCGATGTCGCCGTGGGCGAGCTGGCCGACATGGTGTCGGTCGACGTCCTCGATGCCGTGCTGCACGGCGAGGCGCCGCGCCCGGGACCGTTGGTCGACCCGGTCACCGTGCGCCAGGCAAGCTTCCGAGCAGTGGAGGCGATCACGGCGGTTCCGGCCATGTTCGAGATCGGGGCGGTCAGGGTGATTCCCCGCGGCACCCCGTACGCGCAGGCCCTCAGCGACCTGAAGCCCCGGCTCGTACGGCAGCTGAAGGCCGACGACCCGTGGCTGGTCCGGCATCCAGTGCTCGCCGAGAGAGTGCGTGAGACGGGAGTGCACTCGATGATCGCCGTCCCGCTGGCCGCGCGCGGCGTGGTGCTCGGCATGGCGGGCTTCTACCGCGGCACCGGATCACCGCCCTTCGACGACGCCGACCTCAGCGTCGCCACCGACGTGGTGGCCCGGGCCGCAGTGTGCGTCGACAACGCCCGCCGCTACACCCGTGAGCGCACGATCGCCCGCCTCACCCAGCGCACCCTGGTGCCCGACCGGCTGCCCTCGCAGACCGCCGCGGAGACCACGTTCACCTTCCTGCCTGTGACCACCAGCGGCGTCTGGTACGACGTCATCCCACTCTCCAGTGCACGCATCGCCCTCGTCGCGGGCGACGTGTCAGGCCACGGCCTGCACACCGTGACCACGATGGGCCGGCTGCGCACGGCAATCAGCGCCCTGGCCGCGATGGACCTGCAGGCCGACGAACTCCTCGAACACCTCCACGCCCTGACCGAACAGCTCGCCCGCGAACACCCGCCCGTCGAGAACCCCGACCAGCCGGAGCTGACGGCGACCTGCCTCTTCGTGATCTACGACCCGGCCACCCGCACCTGCACCCTGTCCCGGGCAGGACATCCCGCGCCCGTCCTCGCCCTCCCCGACGGCAGCATCCACGTCATCGACGTCCCCGCGGGGCCGAACCTGGGACGCGGCGTGGCCTCCTACCGATCCACCAGCGTGGCCCTGCCCGAGGGCAGCATCCTCAGAAGCCGTTGTTGAACCGGATGTGAGCGTTGAGTTCCTGCTGGTCAGGCATGGTTTTGGTCGGGGTGAGGGATGGTCTCGACGTTCTGTTTCCGCTTGATCGTCGAGGGGTGCGCGGTGGCGTCGATGCTGGGGTTGTTGGAGGCGCGGGAAACGGCTGCCCGCGAGCGGGTGGAGGACCTGCGGGAGGAGGCGGCCCGTGCGGCCGCGGCGCTGGAGGCCGCCGAGATCGAGTTGGACCGGCGGGTGATCGCGCGCGAGGAGCTCGTCGACGCTCTGGCCGCATCTGCCGAAGAGACCACCGTCGTGACGGAGGTCGAGGGCGAGGAAGTGTCCGCTCCTGTGCCGGGGTCCGCGTCAGTGCCGAGAGCGGTCGTGCCGCCCTGGCGGGAGGGGTTGTCGGTGTCGGTGCTTTCGCTGGACAACCAGCGGATCCTGAACGTGCTTCAGGACCGGCCGGGTCACGAGCCGGTGCGGGCCAAGGACATCGCGGCGGCACTGGGTATCGACAACACGGTCGCGGCGAAGGTCGAAGGGGTGCGGTCGAAGGCCAAGCGCCTGGCCGAGCGCGGGTGGTTGCTCCAGGAGGCGTCGGGGGCGTTCAGTGCCGGCCGTCGGCTCGTGGCCGGGCCAGTCGGCGGCTCATCCGCGTGATCATCGAGAACAGGATCATCGCCTCGCTGGTCGCGGTCAGTGTCTCGTAGTCCCGGCACAGACGCCGCGACTGCATCAGCCAGCTCAGAGTGCGCTCCACCACCCACCGTCTCGGCAGTACCACGAACCCCTCCATGTCGTCGGTGCGCTTGACGACTTCAAGGGCGAAGGCGAGTTTCTGCCGGCACCAGTCGACGAGACCGCCGGTGTAGCCGCCATCGGCCCAGACCAGGCACATGTCCCGGTGCAGCCGGCGTAGCCGCTGCAGCAGGGGCACGGCCGCTTCGCGGTCGCCCACGTTCGCGGCGGTGACCGCGACGACCAGGAGCAGGCCGAGGCAGTCTGTGATGATGTGCCGCTTGCGGCCGTTGATCTGCTTGCCGCCGTCGTAGCCGCGTGAGTCGGCGGGCACCGTCGCGGCGGCCTTCACCGACTGCGCGTCGATGATCCCGGCCGTCGGTTCCACCGCGCGGCCCTCGCGCTCGCGAATCCGCCCGCGTAGCCGGTCGTGGAACTCGGTGATCAGTCCGGCTGCCGCCAGCGGCGGAAGAAGGCGTAGACGCGGTCCCAGTCGGGGAAGTCCGCGGGCATCGACCGCCAGGAGATCCCGCCCGCGACCAGGTAGCGGATCGCATCCAGCATCTGACGGTGGCAGTACCCTTCGGGCTGCCCGCCGCGGCCCTCCAGCCAGGCAGGGGTGGGCAACAACGGCCGTACCGCCGTCCATTCCTCGTCGCTCATGTCCGAGGGATACCGGCGCACCCGGTCCGGGTGATCGGCCGCATTGCCGTACACGTGCGCGAGGCAATCGCACGACACGCCGGGCGAGTTGAAGTCCACGGGCGCAGGCGCGTACACATGTGACAACGGGGCCTCCTTGGGCCGCTCGGTTAGGTTCGCACCCCCGAGCTACCAAGAGGCCCCGCCTTCATGCCCGCACCACCACACGATCACCCGACCAGGAACCTTGAACCGCCCCGGGTTCGGTAGAGAGCTCAGATAGCGGTTGTGACCTGGGGTTTCGTGGTCGCGAGGTAGTAGTTGTTCTCGTACTCGACGGGCGGGACGTGGCCTATTTCACCGTGGAGGCGCCGGTGGCAGTACCAGTCGACCCATTCGGCGGTGGCCAGCTCGACCTGGGAGAGCGTCTTCCAGGGCCGTTGCGGCTTGATCAACTCGGTTTTGTAGAGACCGATGGTCGATTCCATCAGGGCGTTGTCCAGTGCGTCCCCGACGGAACCGATGCTCGCCGCGAGACCGGCGGCATCCAGGTGCTCGGCGAGACGGAAACTCGTGTATTGCGACCCGGCATCGGAGTGATGGATCAACTCGCCGTGCGTATACGGGTGTTGGTCGCGGTCGCGTTGCCACAGTGCCATCTCCAGCGCGTCCAGGACGAGCTGGGTCTCCTTCGATGTGGAGGCGGACCAGCCCACGATGCGACGTGAAAAGGTATCCACGACGAAGGCGACGTAGACGACGCCCGCCCAGGTCGCCACGTGGGTGAAGTCCGCGACCCAGGTGCGGTTGGGCGCCTCGGCGACGAAGTCGCGCTCGACGCGGTCCGGTGCCCGCTCGGCCTTCTCGTCCGGGATCGTGGTGATGACCCTCTTGCCGCGCACCGCGCCGGCGATGTTCAGCTCGCGCATCAGCCGCTCGACCGCGCAGCGGGCCACCGGGATGTCCTGGCGGTTCAGCTCGCGCCAGATCTTCCTCGCCCCGTAGACGCGGTAGTTGGACGCGTAGATCTCCTTGATCTTCTCTTTCAGCCCGGCGTCGCGCACGGTCCTCGCGGACGGCTCGGCCAGCCGCTTGTGGTGGGCGTAGTAGGTGGAAGGGGCGATCTTGCAATCGTGCTCGGTGAGCACGCGGCAGATCGGCTCGACACCGCCGAAGCGGGCCCGGTGCTCGTCGATGAACGCTACGAGCGTGTGTGTGGCCGGTCGAGCTCGGCCGCGAAGAAACTTGCCGCGGCTTTCAAGATGTCGTTCGCGCGGCGGAGTTCGGCGTTCTCCTTCTTCAGGGCCTTCATCGCCGCGGACTCCTCCGACGTCGTGCCGGGCCGCCGACCGGAGTCGATCTCGTCCTGCTTGACCCAGTTCCGCAGGGTCTCGGCCGAGCCGATGCCGAGTTTCTGGGCGACCGTCTTCAGCGCGGCCGACTCGTTCGGGTAATCACCGCGGACCTCGGCGACCATGCGGACCGCTCGTTTGCGCAGCTCAAGGGGATAGGAGGAGGGGCGTGCCATGACTCAATCCTTACATGGAATCGAGTCTCTATTCGAACCGGGGCGGTTCACCGGAGTTCCTGCCTCAGCACCGGCAGCAGCGCCAGCAACTCCTACAGATAGTCTCGGCGGCCGAGGCCCGCGGCCAGCTCCGCGTCGTCGAGATGAACCAGCAGGCCCTCGGCAACCTCGACCGGATCATCGCTTCCCTGGAGGACGACGAAGCTCCCGACGGAGCGGAGGTGCCTGATGCGGGCTGACAACTCCCACCATATCGTCGCGGCGGCTGGCAACCGTCACGAGTACACACGGGCCAAGGCGATCAAGGCCCTACGCGAGATCGACGCCGCAGGCACGGTCGTCACCTTCGACATCGTGGCCCGTGCCGCCAGCGTCTCAAGATCTTGGCTCTACACCCAACCCGACCTGCGAGCCGAGATCGAACGCCTGCGGGCCGATCGACAGCGAGCCTCCGCCGACCCGGTTCCGGCCCGGCAGCGAGCCTCCGACGCTTCGCTCATCCAACGCCTGGAGGCCGCCAACGAACGCAACCGCCGCCTCGCCGAGGAAAACCGCCAGCTCCGAGAACAACTCGCCCACGCGCTCGGCGACCTGCGCGCCGCCAGGCTCCAGAGCCCGCCCATCCCGGAGACCCGCCGCCAAGGTCGAGGTTCGGCAACGATCGGGCCCTGCTGACAGGACCCTGGCCAGCCTCGTGAGCTGCCTCATGGACACTGTCCTTGCCGCATCGCCCCAGGTCAGCGAGACACAGCATCTCGGAGCTCAAGATAACTATCGTTTGCCGACACCGCCGCTTCCCGCCGGACGAGTCGTGCCGCCTTGGGTCCGCATCATCTCCGACCGGCAATCCAAAGGCCTCCGGATCAAGGCGCCGCAATGCGCGTCGACGGCTGTCCGCTACTTCGGCAACGGCCAAGTCAACGGGTGGCCGCTCTGGGTGCCGGTCACACTCGGGAAGCTGCTCCAACCGGATGGGTACTCGGCCACTCCCGTTTCGGCTGCGGTGGCGGCCACCCATTGGGTGCCTGGACGATCGGGCCGGGCACGGGTCGAACATGTCGCAGTCTGCCCGGCGGCGAGATCGAACGTGCATCGGTGGGGCGGCACATTAGGGCGGTACGTGTTGCCGTCGGTCAGCCACACGAACCCGCCGACACCATGCGCCCTGTTCGCGGTTCCCACTCCTCCCGGACTCCGAGCACGGTGTCCCCAACATGGCTCGCGAGGGGCGTCTCGTCGCGAACAGGAAGAACGTCGATCCGGCCCCAGTCGCCCATGTCATAGCCCTCGTACGGTAGGGATGTCTCAACGACGAGGCACCAGTCCGTTCCGTTCATGATGCGGGTGGATGCGCCTTGGTCATCGATCAGCCACACGTCGACGGGGGCGTCGGAGCGGCGCCCGTCATGCACGTGCCACGACGCCACGAGCTGCACAAGCCGACGCCCGATCAAGCACGCGGGATCGATTCCGGGCCCGTGAGCAGGGCAGCTGGGGTTCGAGCGCTCCATCCGGGGACCGTACCGTGGTCGCCGCCCCGGCTCACCTGGATACCCGGGACAACCTTGCCCGCTCGCTGTGTCGGGGCTGTGTTGCAGTTGCGGCCTGCCTCACCGCCGCACAGTGTGGGGGGATGGGTGACAGTGCGCGGGCCGTGGACGGTCTGGTGGGCTGGTGGCAGGAGCTGCCCCCGGGAGCGGGGACAGCGGTGATGGCGACCGGGATTGTCTCCATCGGGCTGCGCCTGGTGGGGCAAGCGGTGCTTTCACAGATCCTGCTCGTCCTCGCTGCCGTTGCGTGGTGCGGGCTCGCCTTCGACTTCGCGCGGCGGCTGCTGCGCGACCGGGACCGGTTGGAGGCGGACACGCCGCCCGCGCTGACCGCCGTGGCCGCAACGACCATTCTCGGGGAGTGGTTCGCGCTACAGGGGTGGTCGGGTGTCGCGGTCGCCGCGCTGGTCGTCGCGGTACTGATCTGGCCGGTGCTGCTGGCGGCGGTGGTGCGGCACTGGCTGCGGCACTTGCCGGGCACGGTGTTCCTGGTGTGCGTCGCGACGCAGGCCCTGGCCGTGCTGGGTGGAACGCTGGTCGTCTCGTTGCCGTCCGGGTGGCTCGCCTGGCCGGCGCTGGGCTGCTTCGTGCTCGGACTGGCTCTGTACCCGGTGGCCTTCGTCCGCTTCGACCTGGGCCAGGTGCGGTCCGGAGGGGGCGACCAGTGGGTGGCGGGCGGGGCGATGGGGATCTGCGCGCTGGCCGGGGCGCAGTTGCTGGCCGTGCCCGCCTGGCGCGGCACCGCGCTGCACGACGTGCTACGTCCGATCACGCTGGTCACGCTCGCGCTGTCCCTGTGCTGGTACGCCGTCCTCCTCTTCGCTGAGGCGCGCTGGCCGCGTCCGCGTTACGACATGAGGCGCTGGGCGACGGTCTTCCCGATGGGCATGACGGCCGTCGCCACCCTGTCCGTCGCCGACGCCGCGGGTGTGGGCTGGCTGCGGACGCCGGGCCAGGTACTGCTTTGGGTCGCCTGCGCTGCCTGGGTGCTCACACTGATCGGGATGGTCAGGCACGTGGCCGCGTACTCCCGGTGACCTGTGCCGGGACGGTGTCGGGGGCCTCGGGTGCTCGCCGGGCGGTGGGGGCATCATCGCGGCCGTGTGGTGCAGGCGCGGTTCTGGACGGCCACGCGTACGGGCGCCGCCCGGCAGGCCTCCACCGGCAAGGCCGTGCTGGATCCGGATCGGGTGCGTATCTTGCTCGGGTGACTCGTTGGGGTGGTTCGATGGGGTTTGGTATGCCGGGGGCTGCTTCGGTTCCCTACCTTCCGTGGTGAGTCGTCCGCTGTCGGTGCGGACACTGGTCGGGGGTGGGTGGTCTCGTGCCGTCGTGGTTGGCCGTGTTGGAGTCCAAAGAGAGTGCGGCCGGGTCGCGGGCCGCCGAACTGCGTGAGCAGATTGCCAGGTTGTCCGAGGCGTTGATGCTGGTAGAGACCGAGCTGTCCCGGTTGCAGATCACTCGGGAGACGATGACCGAGGTGCTGGCGGACGGTCCGGGCTCGGCGGCGCCGGTTGCGGATGTTGAGTCCGCGGTGGTGCCGTTGGCGGAGTTGGTTCCGGTGCTGCTGGCGGCGGAGGCGTCCGGGGATGCGACGGTGACCTCGGAGGCGTATCGGCGGATCCTGGTGGTCTTCGCCCAGGCGCCGGGCCCGCTGCGCTGCAAGGACGTGTGTGTCGGGGTGGGCCTGGGGACGGCGGCGAACCATACCGAGGGTATGCGGTCGAAGCTGAAGCGGCTGGTCGAGCGAGGGATTCTCGTCGAGGCCGAGTCGGGGCTGTTCGCGCTGGTTTCCCGGGCTGGTGCGCGGTGAGCGGCGTGGGGGCGGATCTGGCGGTGGCCGAGGACGCGTTCGCCGCCTCGCGGGGGTTGTTCGAGCTGGTGACCGCGGATCTGTCCGGTCCGGACACTGCACAGTTGACGCACTCACAGCTGGAGGACCTGGTCGGCTCGCGGATGCGGGAGGTGACCCGGTCGCTGTTCCAGGACCATCTGAACCTGCGCTCGCTCACCGAGATGCGGGTGCCGGAGGTGGTGGACGCGGACGGCGTGGAGCGCACGAGGATCGAGCGCGGCCGCACGCGTGTCCTGGCCACGGTGTTCGGGAAGGTCACCGCGACCAGGATCGCCTACCGTGGCACGGGGGTCGCCGATCTGCACGTCGCGGACGCGGTGTTGAACATGCCGGCCGGGATGCACTCCCACGGGATCGCGAAACTCGCCGCGATCGAGGCGGCCCGCGGCTCGTTCGCCGAGGCCACCGGCCGCGTCAACGCCCTGACCGGCGCCGGGGTCGGCCATCGGCAGGTCGCCGAGCTGGCGATCGGCGCCGCCGCCGACATCGACGACATCATCGCCGACCCCGACCCCGACCCCGACCCCGAGAGGGCCACCGACGGTGCCGACCTCCCGGTCCGGGCCCCGTAAGCCCGCTCCAAGTGGCTGTGCGGCTCGGTCAACGACATCGCCGCCGAAGTCGTGGCCGCCGTGTTCGACCAGGCCGAGGCCCGCGACCCCGGCCACTCCCGCACCTGGGTCGTGCTGGTCGACGGCGCACCCCACCAGATCGACCTGATCAACGCCGAGGCACAAGCCCGCGGCGTGAAGGTGCACATCGTCATCGACATCGTCCACGTCCTGGAGTACTTGTGGGGTGCCGGCCACGGCCTGCACGACAGCGGCGACAAGACCATCGAGGCCTGGGTCGCCCGCACCGCCCGCACCGTCCTGGCCGGAGACTGCGGCAAGGCCGCCGCCGCGATCCGGACGGCCGCCGAACAGGCCGGGATCGCGGCCGGCCACCACAAAGGCATCGACGACGCCGTGGCCTACCTCACCAACAAGGCCGAATACCTCCGCTACGACACCGCCCTGACCGCCGGCTGGCCGATCGCGACGGGCATCATCGAGGGAGCCTGCCGCCACCTGGTGAAAGACCGTCTCGACATCACCGGAGCCCGCTGGGGACTGGCCGGAGCCGAAGCCGTCCTGAAACTCCGTGCCCTGCACGCCAACGGCGACTTCGACACCTACTGGGCCTGGCACGAACAACAGGAGTTCACCCGCAACCACCAAGCCCGATACCGCAACACCCTCAGCCTCGCCGCCTGATCAAACCAGCACCCTCATTGGATACGCACCCGATTAGGGTCAGAGGCCAGATTCATGCGACCTCGGTGCATTCTCGAGGCCAGTGCCGGCGGCGGTTCGAACGGCCCCCGACTCCTGGCGGCGGGGACCCGACCAGCGAGCGGGGACAGCGTCGAGGGCCGCCGCGAGCTTGTAGGCGGTTGCCTCATAGTTGACCCGCCAGTCCCGGAAGTGCGGCCAGGCCTCCTCGGCCGTCCGCTCGACGGGGAACCCGGTGGCGGTGAGCCGCTCCCAGCCTTGAAGGAACTCCTCCCAACTGAGCTGAACTGGGTCGCCCGGCCGCGGGTCGCCGTCGACCGGGATCCGCAGCGTGCGGGTCAGCTTGCGCAGGCAGGTGACGCCCATCTGCACGCACTGCCGGGCCGCAAGCGGCGCGGCTGCCGGGCAGGCCGCCAGGTGCAGGGCGGCGGCATCTAGCATGGCCAGCTGCGAGACGATCCAGAAGGTGCGCGACTCGGGTGACCGGAAACGAACCAGCGTCGGGTAGCTCGAATGGGTCTGGGCGACGTCGACTGACCAGTGCTCCCAGTCCTGGTAGAGGTCCGTTAGCTGCCCAATGGCGTCCGTGGTCTGCGCTCTGGCGAGCAACTCCGGCCCCCACGCCGGGCTCCCGGCGCGCGGGCCGAGCAGCGCGACCGCCATTTCGCGGCGATGGTAGGCCGCGAACAAGGTGGGCAGGTAGGCGATCTGAACGGCAACGAGGACCAGTCCCGAGAAAGCGGCCAGGAGCTCGACGACGGTCGGCTCCGTGCCGGTCCTGGAGGCGATTCCCAGGGTGGCCAGCGATGATCCCGCTACGCGAAGCGCGGTCGGGAAGGATCCCCCCGGCAGCCACAGCAACAGCCCGTAGCCGACCACCAGGGCAGCCAGCCAACTGAACAACACCACGCCGAGCGTGACGACAGACTGGCTCCCCCGCAGCGCGTCGCGCCGTTCCCATGTCCGCACGAAGCGGCTGCCCGCGGTGTACATCCGGTCGACGAGCTGGTCGACGACCTGGTGGAACCAGATATGGCCGCGGGGCAAGATAAGGGTGTTGGCCACGCTTACCCCCACGGCGACTACAATTAGGGCCCCGAGGACCGCTCCAGCCATATGCACGATCTTGATGCTAAGCCCAGCGCCCCGCCGCGGGTGCGCAGCAGGGCTGCTTGGCGCAGAGCCCGGCATAAACCACACGAAAGACCGAGGGGCGTTGACCCCGGATGTTGGACCCCATTGACACTTGGGCGACGGCAAAACCCCCAGCTGCGCCGAGGAACTCGGCGAAGATCCGCCCGACCGCTGCGGCGGCGGGCTCGTCGATCGCCAGCGCGCGCAGCAGCTTGTGGTCGGCGGCCTTGGCCGGGTTCGGGTGCGGACCGACATCGATCAGCTGTACCCGTAGGGCGGCCGTCCGCCGAGGTGGCAACCGTCAGCCAGGGTGCTGGGTGCACGCCCTGCGGTGCGATGTCCCGCCGGGTGCACAGGCGGGATGAGCGCCGGTTTCTGATATCCCTCTGTGACAGCGTGGCGTGAAACACCACGTTTTGTCTTGTTAGCCTGTGAGGGCACGACGAGGAGAACCATCCCGCATGACCAGCCAGAACACCCCCGGTATAGATCCGGCTGCGAAACCGACGCGCCGTACTTTCACCCCTGAGTACAAGCTGCGGATCGTGGCCGAGTACGACGCCGCCCCGAAGGGTGGGAAGGGCGCTGTGCTGCGGCGCGAGCGCCTGTACGACTCCCACGTCAAGGAGTGGCGGGCGGCGCGGGACGCCGGTGCCCTGGACGCGCTGGCCGACCGCCGTAGCGCCGGAGTACGGCCGAAGAAGTCGGCCGTCGAGGTCGAGAACGAGAAGCTGCGGCGCCGCATCGGGCGCCTGGAGAAGGAGCTGGCCCAGCGGGACGCGGCCCTGGAGGTGCTGGGAAAAGCACACGCGCTGTTGGAGATGGTGTCCGGCAGCGCGGACTGAAGCATGTCCTCGACGCTCATCTCGCCGAGGCGGTCGAGGAGCTGAGGCCGCTGCTCGGCATCATGACCGCCTGTCGGCTGACCGTGCTGCTGCCGAAAACCTCATCCGCCCAGTTCAGGCGGCATGTTGGTACTCGTGGAGGATGCCGCCGAGTCGTTCGCGTTTTCGTATGTCGAGGCGGGTGATCTGCTCCGGATCGGTGATCGGCACCGGCAGCGGGTGCAGCGGACGGGCGTTGGCGATGCCCTGATGCGGCCGGTGGGAGTTGTAGAACTCTTCGAACTCCCGTAGTGCGTGGAGCAGGTGCCGCTGGTTCCAGATCAAGGTGCGGTCCAGCAGCTCACACCGGCAGGTCTGCACCCACCTTTCCATGATCGAGTTCATGCGCGGCATCCGTACGCCGCTGAGCACGACCTCGATCCCCGCATCCTTGAGGACGGTGTCAAACAGGGCGGGGAACTTCCCGTCGCGGTCACGGATCAGGAACCTTGCCCGACATTCGGCGTCTTCGAGGTCCATGACGAGGTTTTTCGCGGCTTGCGTCACCCACGCGGCGGTCGGGTGCGCAGTGGCGCCCAGGATCCTGATCCGCCGGCTGGCGTGCTCGATCACCGCGAACACATACAGCCGCGCCCCGAACAGCGTGACCGTCTCCAGGAAGTCGCACGCCAACAGGGCGTCGGCCTGCGAGCGCAGGAAGTCCGACCACGTGCTGGAGGCCCGTTCGGGCGCCGGATCAATCCCGGCCTCCTTGAGGATTTCCCAGACGGTGGAGGCGGCCACCTTGATACCGAGAACGAGAAGTTCACCGTGGATGCGGCGATACCCCCAGCTGGGATTCTCTTGGGCGAGCCGCAGGACCAGGGCGCGGATGGAGCGCAGGATCCGCGGCCGTCCCGAGCGCTTCGGCCGGGACCGGGCCGCATGGCGGCGTGCGACCAGATCGCGGTGCCAGCGCAGCACCGTGTCCGGACGCACCAGCAGCCGCACCCTGCGCAGCACCTCGACCGGCATCCGATGCAGCAACGCCGCCAAGAACGCGCGATCGCTCGGGGTGAACCGCACCTTCTCGCCACCGAGTTGGCGCTCCAGCACCGTGACCTGATGGCGCAAGGCGAGGATCTCCGCGTCCTTGTCCCGATCGCTCATCGGCAGCACACGCAGCATCGCGAACGCGTTCGTCACGGTCAGGTAAGCCAATCGCAGCAGCACGATCGGCAATCATGCCGGGGCGGTCACCAGTCGCGCGAGAGGACCAATTCGAGCCCCCGGGCCCGAGACCCCGCACACCCCGCACACCAAGCTCCCACCAGGGCGGATGAGGTTTTCGGCAAGGGCAAGTCTGTGATGATGTGCCGCTTGCGGCCGTTGATCTGCTTGCCGCCGTCGTAGCCGCGTGAGTCGGCGGGCACCGTCGCGGCGGCCTTCACCGACTGCGCGTCGATGATCCCGGCCGTCGGTTCCACCGCGCGGCCCTCGCGCTCGCGAATCCGCCCGCGTAGCCGGTCGTGGAACTCGGTGATCAGTCCGTGCTGCCGCCAGCGGCGGAAGAAGGCGTAGACGCGGTCCCAGTCGGGGAAGTCCGCGGGCATCGACCGCCAGGAGATCCCGCCCGCGACCAGGTAGCGGATCGCATCCAGCATCTGACGGTGGCAGTACCCTTCGGGCTGCCCGCCGCGGCCCTCCAGCCAGGCAGGGGTGGGCAACAACGGCCGTACCGCCGTCCATTCCTCGTCGCTCATGTCCGAGGGATACCGGCGCACCCGGTCCGGGTGATCGGCCGCATTGCCGTACACGTGCGCGAGGCAATCGCACGACACGCCGGGCGAGTTGAAGTCCACGGGCGCAGGCGCGTACACATGTGACAACGGGGCCTCCTTGGGCCGCTCGGTTAGGTTCGCACCCCCGAGCTACCAAGAGGCCCCGCCTTCATGCCCGCACCACCACACGATCACCCGACCAGGAACCTTGTTCGACCTGCACGTTCCATGATCGGTACGACAACGGCTTCTCAGGAAGGATCGCTATCAGGCAGCAGCATCCCCTTCAGCAGCTTGCCAAAGACGACTGCCGGGCCAGCCGCGCCTCTCGCCTGGCGCCGCCAGTAGGTGAGGCTGTGCCGCTTTCCCATGGGGTTGGTGGGATCGGAGTCCAGCACGCGCAGTGTGGCGTCCAGGATCTTCTCTAGGGCGACTGATCTGGCCGTTCCCCTCGCCCGGCGCTGCCAGTAGGCGAGCTCGAGCCGCGTTCCCGTGGTGAGGGAGTGGTCAGGGCCAAGCACCCGCAACATGTGGTCCAGCAAGTCCTCTAGGGCGGCTGCTGTGCCAGCTTCGTCTCCCGCCTCCCCCCGGCAGATGGCCAGATTGCGTCTAGTCCTCAGGGCGTTGGGGTGGTCGGGGCCCAGTGTGCGCTCTTGATCGGCGAACAACTCCGACAAAGTCGTACCCGGTCCGGTCGCGTCCCTCGCCTTCCCTTGCCAGTAGGCGAGGTGGTTCCAGGTAGTGAAGGTCTTGGGGTGGTCGGGGCCCAGTGTGCGCTCTTGATCGGCGAACAACTCCTTCAAGGTTGCTGCCGCTCCGGCCGCGTCCCCCGCCATCCAGGGTCATTGCATGATCGAGATCTGTCTGGGTTCGTCACGTGAGACCGAGGGTTCGTAGGGGCCGGTGGTAGTCGCGGCCGGTGTGGCGGAGGGCGGCGGCGATGTTGGTCTGGCCGTCCTGGCGGAAGACGCTGATGGCGAGGTTGCGCAGGGAGGCCATGGCGCGAGGCAGGGTGCCGGTGCGGACCTTGGAGTCGTCCTCGCGGAACGTGCGGTCCCGCACGTGGTGCAGGAGGTTCTCGATTCCCCAGTGGCCTCTGATCCAGGTGGCGAGCTCGGTGCAGGTGGCGTCGAAGACGCTCAGGCTGGTGATCAGGTAGACGCGCTCGATGGTCAGCTTCCCGGTGCTCAAGTCGCGTCGCCACCGTACGACTTGGATCGCCTGGCGGGCGCCGGGGTAGTCGAGGTGGCTGAACGCGGCGACCTTGAGCCGGCGGATCTCGTCGCGGTGGTGGGCGTGGTCGCGAGTGCGGTGCCCGAGCGGGATGTCTCGCCAGGGCAGCTTCCTGACCTGGGCGTACAGGCCCGGATGGTTCTTCTTCACGACGGCCACGTAGTGCGCGCCGCGACTGGTCAGATAGGCCCCGTGGTCGTGCTGGGTGTGCAGTGCGTCGGCGGTCACCACCGTGTTCTCCAGCTCGAGACCGTCCAGCAACGGCGCGAAGGAGGGGATCTCGTTGCTCTTGGAAGCGACCTGCCGCTGGGCCAGGACCACGCCGTGGTGGTCCATCGCCGCCAGCAGCTGGATCGCCGCGGCCGTTGCGGTTCGCGATCCGCGGACCACCTTGCCGTCGACCGCGATCACCCGTCGCACCGGCCCTTTCTCCGCCTCCGGCTCGACCGGGGGCGGCGTTCTGGCCTGCAGATACGCGCTGATCGCCGCGTCCAGCGCGTCACCGTCCACACGCTGCAGCAGGCGGCGCACGGTTGCGGCGTGCGGCACCGGCCGCAGACCGGTAAGTGGATCGGCAGCGAAGCCGAGGACGCCCAGCACATGCTGCGGGGCATCCGTGATCCACTCGCTGATCGCGATGAGCGAGCGAGCCCCGGTCAGCACCGCCGAGACGGCTGCGCACAGCAACGCGAGGGCCGGATACCGCAGTCCTCGCGCATCGCGGGGATCGGCGACCAGGATCAGGAAACGCCGCAGGTCAGCGACATCGCTTGAGGTGAGGGGATCAGTCGGGGAACCCAGTTTCTCCAGTGCGGAAGGGATGGGCGATGATGTTCGGGCAGGCACGGTCTCGCTCGGTTCTCATGGGTCTCGACAACCACATGATCACCAGCACCGTGCCTGCTCTGCTCTCCCGGGCCCCTTGCCCCACAACGGACATGACGCCACGTCACTCACGAGACCGGCGAACCGGACCAATCCCAATCACGCAATGCCCCTGGACACCGATCCCCTCAGCAGCGACGAGCTCGACGCGATTGAAAGGCGCTGCAGGCTGGCCAGCCCAGGGCCGTGGCAATCCTTCGTTGAAGGCCGAGAGCACCTGGGCGGCGACAACTTCATCCGGATCGGAGGACTCGACGACAGCGAGCCCGACATGTATGTCTCCCGAGCCGCCGAGGAAGGGCTTGCCCCCGCCAGCAATCACGACCTGGACTTCATCGC
The DNA here is from genome assembly GCF_026342835.1 of Streptomyces sp. NBC_00154. GTDB lineage: Bacteria > Actinomycetota > Actinomycetes > Streptomycetales > Streptomycetaceae > Streptomyces. Next base: position 7,828,859 of record NZ_JAPEMI010000001.1, on the reverse strand, counting down.
ACACGCCCGGCAGGACATCGCACGTTTCCTGGCAGAGGTCAGACGCCTACGCAGCTCAAAGACTCGCTAGGGATCACCTGCCAACCACAGGTCTTGACGATTCCTCGAGGGTGTTGTGAGCCACATCCAGCCGAAGGCCGACAACTTCTACTACGGCAGCTGCGGTACCACGCTCTATGCAGCCGTCCGCTTCGCGGCTCGTGCCGGCGCGACAGGCGACGACCGCATCCAACTCCAGGATGAGGGCTCGGGCCTGCAGTTCTTTCGCTTCACCCCCACCTCCGGGTGGTGGTTCGCCGGCTCCGACACTTATCCGGCCAGCAACAACTGATCGCGGTTCGCGCCCGTCGCCCTGGCACGCCAGTGGAACTGCTCCTGAGCGGCGCTTCATCCGGCGGCCGAGCCACGTCGTCCTCAAGGACATTCTCTATGCCGCCGACCACTGCGGTGCCATGCTCGCCCAGCTGCTCGCCGACACCGAGGCCCCATCTTCTACGGCTTCTTCCGGACGGGCCCTTCGAAGAGACCCTGGCCCGGCACGCGATCAAGCCCCAGGCAGTCGAGTGCGGCGAATCATGGGGCAACCCGGTCTCCCGGGTCAGGTCGGCGGGGGCGACATTCTGCCGTCCCCTACGGCCCTGTGGTTGGCTGACCGAGGTCCGTACGTATCACTGCACGGGCGCGGCGGTTTCCGATGCGGTGTCCCGCGCGGTGGTCGCAGCGATGGGCTTCGGGCTGATTACCCGTTCAGCAAGGCGTCCGAACAGGAGTCCGAAGGAGGCCCAGAGGGTCATCTGGATGGCGAGGGCCGCGAGGCGGAACTGCCACAGCAGTGTCGCCGAGAAGCCCTGCGGCACCTCGTTGACCGCGGGGAGGAAGGCGTAGGCGAGGCCGACAGCCACGCTGAACCCGAGTACCGCGGTGACGGTGGCGTTCCAGTTGCCCAGGCGCAGGGCGAGCCGCTTGCCGACGATCACCGTGGCGACAGCCAGTAGCACGCTGAGCGCCGTCATCAGGAAGTACAACGTGGTGCGCTTGCCGATCGTCGCCGGGTCGCCGATGGAGGGCGGGTTGGCGGGGTACTTGAGGAACGGCACCACGTAGACCGCGAGCAGTGCGGTGCCGGAGAGCAGGGCGGCGGTGGCGCGGGGGGTGAACCGGCCGATGCGGCCGAGTGCGAAGCAGTACGCAAGGGCGGCGATGCCGCCCAGCGATACGCCGTAGATGAGCACGCCGGTGGCCAGTCCTGCGGTTGACTGCAGGGAACGGCTCACGATCTCCATTCCGTGCTCGGTGGTGTGGGCGTCCTCGTAGGCGATGGCGGCGTCGACCTGGCGCTCGCCGAGCAGGTAGGCGACGACCAGGGCGAGCAGGCCAGCCCCGAGGCCGGCCAGCATGCCGCGTACGAGTAGGGATCTGACGGTTGCGGAATTCATGAAGGGCTCCCCTGCTACGTCAGTGACAGGGGAAGCCGAGCAGGTGGCGGCCGTCGTGTACCCACTCGTGCACGTTCTCGCCGGAGATGAGAGAGGTGGCGCCCTGCTCGGCGCCGACGAAGTAGATCAGGGCCATCAGCAGGATGCCGAAGAACACCGCCCAGGGTACGATCGCCTTGATAGGCAGCGTCAGGGGGGCGGCAGGGACGGCTGTGGGAGCTGCGGTGTGTGCCATGACAGGGACCTCCTAGGGAACTCGTGTTGCGCTAGATGATGCGTGGACGACGGCATCGGGTCCTTCCCCCAGGAACCACCACCCCGTGGGGCGGCGTCTGCCTGGTTAAAGTGGCACGACCGTGCCGGACTCGCACCGGGGCTTCCGTCACACCGTCGTCATATCAAACGTACCGTCAACCGCCAGGCCAGCCAAGGGCGCACGGGCGGCGCACTTTCCCGCTCGTGCGCCCTGCGGCCCGCGAGCCGATCGACGGCTGAGGCAAGCGAGTTGGACAGGCCGGAGAGAGTGTTGACGGTGCGTGTGACCTTATCGGTCGAGTTCGGAAATCCTTCGGGGTTGACTGCGGAGTTGGTGTTGTGGGTGTCGCCTGATCAGATGCCGTGGGCAGCGAGGTGGAGCCGGCAGGCGCAGTTGAGGGCGTCTTCGGGACTGTCGGCAAAGGTGCGGGTGGACAGCAGGGATTCTTCGTAGCGGTCGCTGCCGGCGTAGTAGAGGGCGATGCCCCACCTGCTGATGGTTCCGCCGTAGCGCAGGCGCATCAGCTTGACCGCCTCGCCGTCGGCCAGTTCCGTCTCCACATAGGCGAGGCCCCGCGGTGGCGGACGTGCAGTAGTGTCAGTTGCCGCCAGGCGGTGCGGGCGTGCTCGCCAAGGCGCTGCTCGAGCGAGAGCCGGGCGGACTCCGGAGGTGTGGGCACGGCGGCCATCCTGTCCGACGGCCCGGGGACCGGACACGGCAGGCTACGGCCTGACTTGACCCACTTCTCCCGATCGGCGCTTGCCCCATGCCCGTCGCCCCGGCCTGCCCGATATTTCCGACTGCCGCCGAGCGCGGGGATGTCAACGGGTGAGCGGTGTCCAGCCGGGTTTGTTGGCCGCCGGTCAGGTGCGCAGGCAGCGCGTCGGACGTGCGTCCATCCTCTTCGGTGCCCACACGCCCTGGGGCGAGTCCGAGCAGTCCGGAGGCGACCATCCCCGCCACCGCCGTCGACGGCGCGCCACCCCAAATGAGGGATCGCGGACATCCCCCTGGACAGTCGATCTGCCGTCAGTCGCCGGCGTCGGCCTCGGGGACGTCGACCAGGCCCAGGCACAGGTGAGCGATGCGATAGACGGCCTAGTCCGGGCCTAGTCCAGGAGCTCGGCTACATGGTGGTCGTACAGCGCGTAGACCACGGAGCGCCCGTGGCGTTCGCCGACGACCAGGCCGAGGTTGCGCAGCAGTCGTAGCTGGTGGGAGCAGGCGGACTGCTCCATGCCGACCTCGGCGGCCAACTCGGTGGCCGGCAGCGGCCCCTCCCGCAGGCGGGCCAGAATCAGCAGCCGGGACGGGGTCGCCAGTGCTTGTAGGGTCGTGGCGACCTTCACGGCATTGCCCGCATCCAGGCGAGCGCGAGGAACGGTGTTCTCGGCGGGGGTGACGACTCCATAGCCCATGCCAACCACTCTACGAAGGTAATGAAGAGCTGTTCATGTGTTCCTGTATGGTTGCTGGGTCGTCCCTGCCTGGGAGGAGGAACACCACCGCCCATGTCTGACACCCTCACCGAGCGCCCGGTCACGGCCGCGGCCCCGAGCGAACCGGCCGCCCCCCCAGGCGGCGCACACGGGTGTTCGCGCTGGCCGAGGCTCGTTGGGCAGCCGCCGCCATCGTCACGTTCACTCTCGCGCTGCCGCTGCAGTTGCTCGGCGCCACCGCCTGGGCCTGGGGTCCGCTGTATGCGATCGCCTACGTCACCGGCGGGTGGGAGCCGGCCTGGGCGGGCCTGCAGGCGCTGCGCGAGAAGACCCTCGAAGTGGACCTGCTGGTGATCGTCGCGGCGTCGGTGCGGCCTCGATCGGGCAGGTGATGGACGGTGCGCTGCTGATCGTCATCTTCGCGGGTGATCGTGTCCCGGTCGGGATCCTAGGTATCGCCGACTGCCTGCGACCGGAGGCCACCGCGACCGTCACCGCCCTGGCGTCGCTGACCAGGCGCGCCCCGATGCTCGTGACCGGTGACAATCTGCGCCCGGCCGCGCGCCTGGCGGGCGCGGTCGGCATCACCGACGTCCGCGCGGGCCTGTTGCCGCAGGACAAGGTCACGGCGGTTCAGGACCAGGAGAAGGCCGGGTGCAGGGGCCTGGTGATCGATGACGGCGTCAAGGACGCCCTCGCACTCGCAGCCGCACACACCGGCTTCGTCATGGGCTGGGCCGGCTCCGACCTCGCTCTGGGACCCGCGGACGCGGTGATCGTGCGCGACGAACTCGCCACCGTCCCCAAGGTGGTCACCCTGTCCCGCGCGGCGAGGCGCTTGGTGGTGCAGCACCTGGTGCTCGCCTCGGTGTTCATCTCCGGCCTGGTCGTCTGGGACCTGGCCGGTCACCTGCCGCTGCCACTCGGCGTCCTCGGGCACGAGGGTTCCACCGTCATCGTCGGCCTCAACGGACTGCGACTGCTGCGCGACGCGGCGTGGAAGCGGGCCGGCATCGAAGGGGTCCAGTGAGCAGGCACAGCCACGCCCGACTTCCAGCCAGGGACGCCCTCATGGCCGCCACCAGCAAGGCGGGGGCGGTCGCCCGCTGCACCGTCACGGTCTGCCGCGGCTGCTGCTGCGGCACCGCCAAGGTCCCCCGTCTGGACCACGCCGCGCAGCTCGCGGATCTGCGCGCCTCGCTGGCGGGGGTCGCCAATGTGCGGCCCACGGGCTGCCTGGACGCCTGCGAGCGCGCCAACGTGATAGTCATCCAGCCTTCCGCCGGCGGCCGCAGGGCCGGCGGTCGCCCGGTCTGGCTGGGGCTAGTCAACGACCCCGACGCGGCGGCGGACATCACCGCCTGGGTCCGGGCGGGCGGACCCGGCCTCGCTGACCCGCCCGACATCCTCGACCTCTACACCTTCACCCCGTCCCGCCGCATACGACAGGCTCTCGGCAACTGAACCTGTGCGGCACAGGGGCGGTTCAGGGACCGGAGGCGGCGTCAGGGGCGAGGGCCGACGAGTCCGCGGCCGAGCAGTACTTCTGCTCGACCTTCCCCACCTTCCAGTAGGCGACGGCCCCGATCCAGACGACGGCGAAGATCCCGACGATGATGAATCCCACGTTGTTCAGGTCGAGTGAGGAGACCCAGCTGCTGACCGGGTCGCTCATCCCCAGGTCGTCGTGGACCACGGTCATCCACTCGATGGTGCCGATGATCAGCGCGATGGCGACCGAGAACCCCGTGATGGTGATGTTGTAGTACAACTTGCGGATCGGTTTTGCGAACGCCCATCCGTAGGCGGCGCTCATGAACAGGCCGTCGAGCGTGTCGAGCAGGGTCATGCCGGCTGCGAAGAGCACCGGAAGCACGAGGATGGCGTACCACGGAAGGCCGCTCGCGGCCCCGGCTCCGGCCAGCACCAGCATCGTCACCTCGGTGGCCGTGTCGAAGCCCAGGCCGAAGAGCAGGCCCAGCGGGAACATCTGCCAGGGGTGCCGGATCGACTTTGTGAGCCCGTTGAGGAACCGGTTGAGCAGCCCTCGCTTGCTGAGCTGTTCCTCGAGCTCGTCCTCGTTGAACTCACCGCTCCGCATGCGGCGGAAGATCCTAGTGATCCCCTGCAGGACCACCAGGTTGAGCACCCCGATGGCATAGAGGAAGGAACCGGCCAGCACGGTGCCTGCCGTCCCGAAAGCCCGATGCAGGCCGGAGCCCTCGGAGGTAAGCGCTCCCGTCGCGCGGATCCCGGCGGCAATGAGAGCGGCCAGCAGGAGAACGACCACGGAATGCCCCATAGCGAACCAGAAACCGACCGAGACCGGATTCCTCCCGGTGTCGTTCAGCAGCTTCCTGGTGGTGTTGTCGATCGCGGCCAAATGATCCGCATCGAATGCGTGGCGCAGGCCGAGAGTGTATGCGGTCACACCGATGCCGAGACCGAATACCTGTGAGTCCAGGGAGAGATGGGCAGGAATCACGACAAGTGCCATGGTGCCCCAACCGAACACATGCAGCGCACCGATGACGAGGAAGACCCCAACGACTCTTATCCGATAGCCGGAAGCACGGCCGGGCCCGGTCGCAACGGAGCCGCCGGGCGGCGGGGACGAATGGATTCGGGGGACTTTGATCGTCATCGCGGCCACTCCAGAAAGATCATTCCGTGGAGAGGAGGGAGTCCTCCTCCGAACCGTTGCGAAGCCTGCCCTTGGAACAACGTAATGCATGGAATGGATTCCTTGAACATCTGATACGCCGACAGGGGACGTGGTATCAGGCCAGTTTCCGTGCGTGCTGCCGCCCACCTGCCGCGGGCGGACGCCCCCAGCGGGTGCCCCGGCAGCGGACCGCTGCGGTACCGGTACTGCGGTGCAGACGTCCGACGGGCCATCACCGACCGCCGTCCGGGCCCGCTACCGACCATGACCGGCTGACGACGGCGTTCGGCGGCGCCGCTCTGGCCGCGTCGGGCCTGGCCGTCCTGGTGATACTGCTCGTCACCTGGCGCCGCAACCGCCCGCCCGACTGAGCCGCTCCGCCGGCGGACCCGGCGGCGCCTGCTGCCGGACGCGCTGCGGCGTTCCCGCTCCCGGCATGCGCGCCGGATCGGCAGGTGCCGCAGGCAGGGGTGCCGACGGGAGCCGGGGGCTCACCGGACGGCCATGCGGAGGGTCCTGCCGGGCGGCCGGACGACCAGGTGGACGAGCCCCAGCGGGACGGCGGCCTGTCCCGGTCCGCCGGCCCGGACCCACGCGATCACGTCGGCGACGGTGTCCGGCTCCCGTACGCAGCCGAGCCACACGGGCCGCCCGCCCGCCGCACGGCCGGCCGGCGCCGGTTGCAGGACGATCAGGTTGGCCTCCTCGCACAGGCCCAGGCAAGGAGCGGTGCGCACGGTCGCGATGCCCCGCAGCCCTCGCGAGAGGTCGGCCAGTTGGGCCTCGTGCTCCACTCCGGGCACCTTCGCCGTACCGCAGCAGCAACCCCTGCACACAATCACGGTGGGAAGCCGCCCTCGGTCGGCGGTGGGAGCCGGCCTCACCTCCTCGGGGCGCACGGCCGGTCCCTCTCCCCTGCTGCCCAGTATTCCGCTGCCGAGGGTTCGTTCCTCTGTGGTGGGGCCGGGCGGCTTGCTTCGCCGGCCGGCCGGCGGCGCTCCGCGCCGTGCGTCTCCCCGGGCGGACCCGGTCTCCTTCGCAGCGCCGAGCGCCCGGGAGGGGACGGTTGAAGACCGCGCGGCGCGGCCCGGGCCCGTTGGTGGCGGATCACTGGAAATCCCCGGAGGGACGAGGCGGATCGGGCCGGTACGGGGCGCGCAACGGCCGGGGACCGCCTGCCGGGCCCGAAAGCGGGTGGAGGGCGGTGGTCCGGGTGGCCGGGCCCGCGGTCTGCCCGGGGCGGCACCGGCGGCGAGTGGTGCCGCCGGAGGCGGACGTGTACAGGTGTGTGCGGCGGATCTGTACCGGGCGGCACAGGGCCGTACCCGGGGAGCGGGGCTCGCGGCCCGGCCGCCCGGGGCCGGGGGAGCTCACCTGTCCCTGAAGCAGGCGATGTGGAAGGGTCGGGCCGCCGGTTTGCCACCCGCGTCGAAGGTGCAGACCCTCATCTGGTTGTCGGCCGGTCCCAGCCGCACGGTGACCAGTCCAGGCAGCACCGGCTCGTCCTCCGCGCTCCCGATAGTCCCCGCGAAGTTCGTCTTCGCCTCGCTGCCTCGCAGCGGGACCCCCCAGGTGAGGGTGTACTCGTTCGCTCCGTCGTATTCGCATTCCTCGATTAGGTAACCGCGGACCACCGATCCGTCGGCTGCGACGACGCAGGCGAGTCGTTTTTCGAACTGGCTCATTTTATCTGCCTCGATCTTTTCCCGGCTGGTTTCCGTAATTGTCGTACCGGGTCCGTCAGCCCGCCATCCGGACTGCTCCGGAAGGGGCAGGTCACGGCTTCCGGAAAATTCCGGACTGGGCTCGGAGAAAACTGATGGGGAGTGCGGCGGGCGAACTGGTGGTCGGGGACAGCCCCGTTCACCGGAGTGCGGCCCCGTGGCGCCCGGCTCCGGCGGCGCCGTCTTCATGGCCTGCGGCATTCTCAGCGCACTGGTTGGGAGCAGTGGTGATCACCAGCTCGACGGCGGGGGTGCGGGCGGGGCCAGGAGGCTGCGCACCTCCTGGCCCCGCCCGTCTCCGGCGGCCGGCGGCTCAGATGTCCTCCAGCCGGGCCCGGACCTCCTTCATCTTCGCCTTGATCTCCTGGGAGTCCAGGATGCCCTTGGAGATGAGGGAGTGGGTGACCGTCAGGGCCGACCGCGCATGGACCGGGTAGCCGACGTACACGCTCTCGCCGAGGCGGTCCTCCTCGTGGCGGCGCTCCAGATTGTCCAGCGTGCCCCGCCAGGACAGGCACTCGCAGGTCGCCTGCATGCTGGACTCCCACGGCGAGGAGGTGCGGTCCAGCTCCGGCAGGTTACTGTCGGTGCGCTGCCCGACGCTGCCGAGGATCTCCACGACGGCCTCTTCCGGCCGGGTGCTCCCGATCATCGCGTACCTCCGGTGGATGGCGCCTCGGTGGCCGTCCAGTCGGCCTGGGGCAGCGCCACACCGATCATGGTGTCGCGGGTGACGATCGAGGCCAGCTGCTCCTCGCTCCACCCCTCGGTGCCCTCCGGGCGCATGGGCATCACCATGAACCGCGACTTCTGGTTGGAGTCGTGGACCCGCACCTGCCTCCGACGGCAAGTGCAGGCCGAACTCCGCCAGCACCTCCCGGGGATAGCGCACCAACCGTCGCCGGAAGCTGGGGGTGCGGTACCAGTCCGGGGACATGCCATTGCGTTGTTCGGGCGTGAGATCGGCCTCGTCGGCCTGGGTGATGATCTTGGCAGCGGCGTCCTGACTCCGGCCCTGAAGGATCAACAGGGCCTTCTCGACGACCCACCGCTCGGCACCGGTGTCACCGCTGGCATGAAACGCCCAGGTCGCACACCATAAGTACTCAACGACATGGATGATGTCGATCAAGATGTGGATCTTCGCCTTGCGGCGCTTGGCCTCGGCGCGGATGACGTCGATCTGGTGCGGGGCCCCGTCGACCAGGACCAGCCAGGTGCGGCGACGGACGGGATCACGCTGATCGGCCTGGTCGAAGGCGTCTGTGATCACCTCCTCGGTGCCCTCGACGACCGAGCCGGTCAGCCACTTGTTGAAGGCCACCGGGCCCTTGACGCGGGCTGCCTTGCCCTTCGCTCCTTCCGATCCGTTGCCGTCGCCGTCGGTGGGGGTGGGGGTGGGGGTGGGGAGAGTGAACACGTCGTGGGCCTGGCGGGGGACGGGGTCGGTGTCGTAGACGGCGGCCAGAGTCGCCATCCGTTTACGTCCATGTTTCTCTCCGCTGGCCAGCCGGGTGGCGAAGGTGTTGCCGCCTTTACTCTCGGCGGCCTTGCGGGTCGCTTCGCGCAGGGCCTCGGGGCGCATCACCACGCCCTTGGCGTCCGAGGTGATCACCAGCAGAGTGTCATCGGTGCAGGCCACCGGGGCACGGGAGGTGTAGAAGGTGTCGATGTCGCGGGCGGCGGCCACGGTGTTCTCCTCGATCTGCCGCTTTCCGATCACCGGCCCGCACTGCTCGGTGAGCATCGCGTGCGCGTTGTCGAACGATCCCCGTACCGCCTGCTGGACCGCGAGTTTCCGCAGCACGAGGGAGTGCCGGTGCACGGGCAGGTTCAGCCCCGCGTCTGCCGGATACAGGTTGGCCCGCCGGCACCGGCAACGGGCGGGCGCCTCCGGTCGGCCGCCGCGTCGGGGTTCGTCGGCGTGATAATCACTCACCCGCAGTCGAGCAGGGAAGCGGCAGTACGTCGCACGGCGCTACCCGGGCGGCCTGCGCGGGCCTGCGCGAGGGTCGGTCCGGCGTGTTCGTCGGTCCGGCGTGTTCGTCGGTCCGACCCTCGCGCACGACGTCAGGCCTCAAGGCGCTCCCGCACCGTCACCATGCGGTCGCGCAGCGCGTCCTCGCCGATGACGCCCCGCCAGATCAGCGAGTGGGCCAACGCGACCAACTGGCTCTCGGGGAACGGCAAGTCGATGTACCGCCCTTGAGAGAGCGCGTCTTCCTCATTGCGGCGCTCCTCGAACGACGAGACGACCCCCAGGTGCGCGCAGGAAGCCTCGTCGAGTGCGTCACACATGCCGTCGAGACTGCTCTTCCACGGCGGTGTGGGGTTGCTGACCGACCACTTCTCGGTGAGTGCCGACCACACATGGTCCTCGCGGGAGGCGAGATCTTCGAGCACCTCAACGCGAGTGGTCAGCAGGGATGGGTCGACCTTCGCGACGACCGCGGACCGGTCGTGCTTGCCGGTGTCCGCCATGTCAGTGCGATCCTCGCTGCGCCTTGCGGACCCGGTCGGCCGTGACGTTTTCCGTCACTCCGGGCCGAGGCAGCGCGACGCCCATCATGCAGTCACGGGTGACAATCTGCGTCAGCTCGTCCTCGGACCAGCCCTCCGTGCCCTCCGGACGCATCGGCAGCACCATGAAGCGGTGCTTCTGGTTGGAGTCCTGGATTCGGATCTCAACGTCGGCCGGCATGTAGGTGCCGAACTCGGCGAGCACACCGCGCGGGTGCCGCACCACCCTGCGCCGGTAGTTGGGCGTGCGGTACCACTCGGGCGAGTTGCCGAGCAGCGGCCGCGGGTAGCAGGAGCAGAGCGTGCAGACGATGACATAGTGGAGCGTCGGGGTGCTCTCGAGGATGCGCAGCGCCGTAAAGTCGCTCGGCGTGCCGAAGCCCGAGGGCTGCATCCAGTCGACTCCTACGGCCTTGCACGCCTCGATCGGGTCGGCGAGTGCGGCGCGCTTGAAGGACTCGTCGAGCCAACACTTGGCGACAAGTCGCGCTGCGGGAAGCGGGCCGATGTGCTCCGAGAACTCGGTGAACGCGCGGTGGTCCTCAGCCGTGAAGATGCCCTTCTCGAGGCAGAGCTCGCGGACCGCGACCTCCAGGACCTCGAAGTCAGACACCTCCTCGACCATGGGCGCGGGCGGATTGTGACCGTGCTCACTGGTTGACATGGAGATTGAAACCTTTCTATGAGTGGGAGTTTCGGCGTCTCAGACGGCCTGGAGCCAGCGCTCGGGGAGCTCGGTCTGCAGGGTGTCGCTCTCCTCGCCGGTGTAGTCCGGCCAGAGCTCGCTCATCTTGAAGCGGACGACGTAGAACCACTCGGGCTGGGGTGAACCGATGGCCTCGTAGTCGAATCCCTCGTCCTCGGCGGCCGGAGACTCGTAGGCAAGCGTCGCGATCTCGCCCACGGCGCCGCGGACAAACTCCTGGGTGCGCGTGTAGTACAGCGCCTGCCAGTCGTGGACCCGCACCGCGTCACCGACCGCGAACCCGGCCGGACCCGCTTGGCCGGCGTACACCTGCGGATCGCCCTTGCCAACCGCGTGCACGTGGTGCTTGTTGCGGGGGATGTCCTTGCCGTCGGCGATGTGGTGCGGCTTCGGCTCCAGCAGCTCGCGCGGTGCGAGGTCAGCAATGCGGGCCTTCACCTCGTTGTACTTCGCGGTGAGCTCGGTCAAGCTGACGAGGTGCTTGTCGATCAGCACCCGCGTGCAGCCCAGCAACCATCGGCCGTAGTAGGGCAGTCCGAGGTACATCGACCGGTCGAAGTCGCCGTTGTGCAGGCGCCTGCGCTCCTCCGACACCCAGATGCCACGCAACGCGAGCACCTCGGCTAGCACGTAGGTGTTGTGCTCCCAGTGCTCGCCCTCCTTCTCGATCCATTCGATCGGCGCATCCAGCTCGCCGCCGACGTCCTCCGAGGTCTTGAGGTATGCCTCGAGCCGATCGTTCGACAGCTCGTACGGAGCCTCCGGGAGGTCCTGGAAGGAGGGCTTCAACCGATTGCGGAGGGCGAGCTTGTCGGCCCGGTCTTGCGCGGTAGTCGCCATGATGGGATTCCTTTCGTGAGTGATCTCGATGAGTGCTGGGGTCGCTGTGCGCCAGAGGTGGGTGGCGTGCTCAGTCGCGGAAGACGGCGACGTGGAACGACCGGGCGGCCGGATTGCCGTGGACGTCGTACGTGCAGACCCGCATCGCATGCGCGTCCTCCAGCAGGCCCACGGTGCAGAACCCCGGCTCGACGTCCTCATACATCGCGCTGCCCACGACGGCGGAGAAGTTCGCCTTCGCCGCTCCCTGCAGCGGGACCCCCCACGTGAGGGTGTACTAGTTCGCTCCGTCGTACTCGCATTCCTCGATGAGGTAACCGCGGACCACCGATCCGTCGGCTGCGACGACGCAGGCAAGACGTCCTTCGAACGCGCCCATGGTTCCTCCTTCTTTACGCGGCCGAGAGCACCGGCGGATGAAATCCAGGGAAACCTTGACCGGTCAGCCACGGCTTCGGCCGATGGGAGCCTGGGGAAGGCAGGGAATCACTGATTCCCGGCCTTCCGGCTGCCGGTTTCTTTTCGCTTTTTGCCCGATGCTCGCTTCCAAGTCGACACCGGGGGCCCGCGCCGGTCAACCGGAGGCCCCTCGAATGGCCCAGACCGGACCAGACCCTCCCCCGAATGGCCGACACCGGCTGCCAGGCGGTCTTCTGCCTGAACTGAAGGGGCGGTGCTGGCGGTGTTCCGCAGACCGCCTGCGGAACACCGCCAGCACCGCCCCTTCAGGAAGCCGTGACCTGCCCCTTCGGGAGCAGTCTGGATGGCGGACTGGCGGACCCGGTGTGACGATTGCGGAAACCAGTCGGGAAAAGATCGAGGCGGATGAAATGAGCCAGTTCGAAAAACGACTCGCCTGCGTCGTCGCAGCCGACGGATCGGTGGTCCGCGGTTACCTAATCGAGGAATGCGAGTACGACGGAGCGAACGAGTACACCCTCACTTGGGGGGTCCCGCTGCGAGGCAGCGAGGCGAAGACGAACTTCGCGGGGACTGTCGGGAGCGCGGAGGACGAGCCGGTGCTGCCTGGACTGGTCACCGTGCGGCTGGGACCGGCCGACAACCAGATGAGGGTGTGTACCTTCGACGCAGGTGGCAACCCGGCGGCCCGGCCCTTCCACATCGCCTGCTTCAGGGACAGGTGAGCGCCCCCGGCTGCGGGCGGCTTCCCACCGTGATTGTGTGCAGGGGTTGCTGCTGCCGTACGGCGAAGGTGCCCGGAGTGGAGCACGAGGCCCAACTGGCCGACCTCTCGCGAGGGCTGCGGGGCATCGCGACCGTGCGCACCACTCCATGCCTGGGCCTGTGCGAGGAGGCTAACCTGATCGTCCTGCAACCGGCGCCGGCCGGAAGATTTCAAGTCCAGCGCGGTCGACCAGGTTCTCCAGGGCCCCGGCATCCCGGGCGGCCCGCCACTCCTTGACATGCGAGTGGTAAAGCCGTTCCCGGCGCAGCACCGCACCCTTCTCGTTCCTGGGCGCGGCGTCGTACTCGGCGACGATCCGCATTTTGTACTCCGAGGTGAAAGTGCGGCGCTTCGGCCTCGGCGACGGGTCGGACCCGACGGGCTCTATGCTGGGCATAAGACCGACCGGCAAATGGCTACGTCGCTCGTTGGCTGACGGTCCCGGAAACGAGACAGGCACGGGCCCTGCGTGATCATGGAGTTCTCGACGCTCAGTGATCACGCGGAGGACCCGTGCCTGCGGTGCCATTTTGCCTGCTCGACCCCCTGTGGGACCAGTTCGCTGCTCTCCTGCCGGTGCGGGAGGGGTTCTCGGCGAGCCATCCGCTCGGGTGTCACCGCCGCCGGGTGTCGGACCGTGTCGTGTTCGAGCACGTCGTGCTGGCTCTGGTCCACGGTTCGGGGTACGAGCGGATTGCGAGTCCCGGGTGCTCCGACCGCACCATCCGACGACGCGTCAAACAGTGGGCTGAGCTGGGGATAGCACAACGAGTACATGCCTTGGCGCTGGAAGCGTACGACCGCATGATCGGCCTGGGTCTGGCCGAGATGTCGGTCGACGGCTGTATCACCAAGGCGCCGTCCGGCGGCGAGAAAGCGGGCCGCTCACCGGTGGACCGGGGCAAGCAGGGGCTCAAGCGCTCGGTCGCCTCCGATGCCTGCGGCGTTCCGCTCGGCATCGTCTCCGACGGAGCCAACCGACACGATTCGCCCCTGCTCGGCCCGACTTTGGCGGCCGCCCGCACCCAAGTCGGGGCGATGCCCGAGGGCGTCAACGTCAACCTGGACCGCGGCTACGACAGCGCCAAGTCCCGTGCTCTGCTGGCCGAGTTGGGCTTCACGGCTGAGATCGCCCGCAAGGGCATCCCGGCGCCGATCCAGGCCAGCAAACGCTGGGTGGTGGAGCGCACGCATTCCTGGATGAACGCCTACGGCAAGCTGCGGCGCTGCACCGAGAAAAACGGCATGGTCGTGGACCTCTATCTCCACCTCGCCGCCGTACTCGTCACGCTCCGCATGCTCATTCGACGCGCGACCAGCCGCTACCGCTGGGACAGCCGCCCGAGCACCCGACGCCTCAAGTGATCCATTTGCCGGTCGGTCTAAGGGACGGTTCTCCTTGTCGTGCCCTCTCAGGCTAACCCCGCAGAACGGGATGTCTCACCCAAGGCTGACAGAGAGGGGGCCGGCCGTGCGGCGGGCGGGCGGCCCGTGTGGCTCGGCTGCGTGCGGGAGCCGGACACCGTCGCCGACGTGGTCGCGTGGGCCCGGGCCGGTGGACCGGGACAGGCCGACCCCCCGCCGGGGCTCGTCCACCTGGTCGTCCGGCCGCCCGGCAGGACCCCCCGCCCGGCCGTCCGGTGAGCCCCCGGCAATCGAGGGGTGCGAGTACGACGGAGCGAACTAGTACACCCTCACTTGGGGGGTCCCGCTGCAGGGAGCGGCGAAGGCGAACTTCTCCGCCGTCGTGGGCAGCGCGATGTATGAGGACGTCGAGCCGGGGTTCTGCACCGTGGGCCTGCTGGAGGACGCGCATGCGATGCGGGTCTGCACGTACGACGTCCACGGCAATCCGGCCGCCCGGTCGTTCCACGTCGCCGTCTTCCGCGACTGAGCACGCCACCCACCTCTGGCGCACAGCGACCCCAGCACTCATCGAGATCACTCACGAAAGGAATCCCATCATGGCGACTACCGCGCAAGACCGGGCCGACAAGCTCGCCCTCCGCAATCGGTTGAAGCCCTCCTTCCAGGACCTCCCGGAGGCTCCGTACGAGCTGTCGAACGATCGGCTCGAGGCATACCTCAAGACCTCGGAGGACGTCGGCGGCGAGCTGGATGCGCCGATCGAATGGATCGAGAAGGAGGGCGAGCACTGGGAGCACAACACCTACGTGCTAGCCGAGGTGCTCGCGTTGCGTGGCATCTGGGTGTCGGAGGAGCGCAGGCGCCTGCACAACGGCGACTTCGACCGGTCGATGTACCTCGGACTGCCCTACTACGGCCGATGGTTGCTGGGCTGCACGCGGGTGCTGATCGACAAGCACCTCGTCAGCTTGACCGAGCTCACCGCGAAGTACAACGAGGTGAAGGCCCGCATTGCTGACCTCGCACCGCGCGAGCTGCTGGAGCCGAAGCCGCACCACATCGCCGACGGCAAGGACATCCCCCGCAACAAGCACCACGTGCACGCGGTTGGCAAGGGCGATCCGCAGGTGTACGCCGGCCAAGCGGGTCCGGCCGGGTTCGCGGTCGGTGACGCGGTGCGGGTCCACGACTGGCAGGCGCTGTACTACACGCGCACCCAGGAGTTTGTCCGCGGCGCCGTGGGCGAGATCGCGACGCTTGCCTACGAGTCTCCGGCCGCCGAGGACGAGGGATTCGACTACGAGGCCATCGGTTCACCCCAGCCCGAGTGGTTCTACGTCGTCCGCTTCAAGATGAGCGAGCTCTGGCCGGACTACACCGGCGAGGAGAGCGACACCCTGCAGACCGAGCTCCCCGAGCGCTGGCTCCAGGCCGTCTGAGACGCCGAAACTCCCACTCATAGAAAGGTTTCAATCTCCATGTCAACCAGTGAGCACGGTCACAATCCGCCCGCGCCCATGGTCGAGGAGGTGTCTGACTTCGAGGTCCTGGAGGTCGCGGTCCGCGAGCTCTGCCTCGAGAAGGGCATCTTCACGGCTGAGGACCACCGCGCGTTCACCGAGTTCTCGGAGCACATCGGCCCGCTTCCCGCAGCGCGACTTGTCGCCAAGTGTTGGCTCGACGAGTCCTTCAAGCGCGCCGCACTCGCCGACCCGATCGAGGCGTGCAAGGCCGTAGGAGTCGACTGGATGCAGCCCTCGGGCTTCGGCACGCCGAGCGACTTTACGGCGCTGCGCATCCTCGAGAGCACCCCGACGCTCCACTATGTCATCGTCTGCACGCTCTGCTCCTGCTACCCGCGGCCGCTGCTCGGCAACTCGCCCGAGTGGTACCGCACGCCCAACTACCGGCGCAGGGTGGTGCGGCACCCGCGCGGTGTGCTCGCCGAGTTCGGCACCTACATGCCGGCCGACGTTGAGATCCGAATCCAGGACTCCAACCAGAAGCACCGCTTCATGGTGCTGCCGATGCGTCCGGAGGGCACGGAGGGCTGGTCCGAGGACGAGCTGACGCAGATTGTCACCCGTGACTGCATGATGGGCGTCGCGCTGCCTCGGCCCGGAGTGACGGAAAACGTCACGGCCGACCGGGTCCGCAAGGCGCAGCGAGGATCGCACTGACATGGCGGACACCGGCAAGCACGACCGGTCCGCGGTCGTCGCGAAGGTCGACCCATCCCTGCTGACCACTCGCGTTGAGGTGCTCGAAGATCTCGCCTCCCGCGAGGACCATGTGTGGTCGGCACTCACCGAGAAGTGGTCGGTCAGCAACCCCACACCGCCGTGGAAGAGCAGTCTCGACGGCATGTGTGCGAGGCCGGCGTAGCCGGCCAGGCGGTCGGCGGTGCCGAAGGTGTCCATGTCGCCGCCGGTCGCAGCGAGGAACTCCGCGCTCAGCATGGTGCCCATGCCAGGCAGGCTCTGGATCACCTCGGCGTGTGGGTGCTCGCGAAACCGAGCCTCGATAAGGGCTTCGAGCTCGGTGATCTCCTCATCGAGGGCCATCACCCCCTTCGCCAGGCGGGCCACCATGGTGGCCGCGAGTTTCTCGCCGGGCAGTGCGGTGAACTGGGCCTCGGCGGCCTCGACGACGGTCCGGGCCAGCGCCGCGCTGTTGCGGACCTTGCGGTTCTTCAGCCATGTCGCGATCCGGGAGGCGCCGGCGCGACGGATCGCGGCCGGGGTCTGGTAGCCGGTCAACAACAGGACCGGCCCCTTCTTCGTCAGGTCCAACGAGCGTTCCAACGCAGGGAAGATTTCCAAGAGTTGGGCGCGCAGTCGGTTGATCTGCCGAGTCCGGTCGCAGACCAGATCGGTGCGGCGGGTAACCAGCGTGCGCAGGTCGACCGATATCTCGTCGCCGGGCCGCAGGACACCGAGGTCGGTGCGCATGCGGGCCTGGTCGGCAATGACGAAGGCGTCCTTCGCGTCGGTCTTGGCCTGGCCCCGGTAGCCGGCCGATGCACGGTGAATGGCCAGGCCGGTGATGTAGGTGATGTGCTGGTCGTGGCTAACCAGCAGACCGAGCAGGAGTGCGGCCCCGCCGTGGTTAATGTCCACCGCCCACAGCACATCCCGCGACAGCTCCAGTACGTCAGCGATGAGCTGGAGCAGTTCAGCCTCGTCGTTCAGGATCCGACGCGACAGCAGCCGCTTGCCCTGGGCGTCGATCACCACGCAGTGGTGATGTTCCTTGCCGATGTCCACTCCGGCCCAGATCTCGGGCACAGCCACCTCCGTCAGCTCGTCGTACACCAGCCCAGCAGACGACCTCGCCGACGTTGTCCTACAAAGCGATCGAGTCGCGTCTCCCAATTAGCGGTCGAGTCGTCGCGGGGTTCCGGGCGGCCAAGTTCTCTGAGCCATCCAGCGGCCAGGGGCATTGCGTGATTGGGATTGGTCCGGTTCGCCGGTCTCGTGAGTGACGTGGCGTCATGTCCGTTGTGGGGCAAGGGGCCCGGGAGAGCAGAGCAGGCACGGTGCTGGTGATCATGTGGTTGTCGAGACCCATGAGAACCGAGCGAGACCGTGCCTGCCCGAACATCATCGCCCATCCCTTCCGCACTGGAGAAACTGGGTTCCCCGACTGATCCCCTCACCTCAAGCGATGTCGCTGACCTGCGGCGTTTCCTGATCCTGGTCGCCGATCCCCGCGATGCGCGAGGACTGCGGTATCCGGCCCTCGCGTTGCTGTGCGCAGCCGTCTCGGCGGTGCTGACCGGGGCTCGCTCGCTCATCGCGATCAGCGAGTGGATCACGGATGCCCCGCAGCATGTGCTGGGCGTCCTCGGCTTCGCTGCCGATCCACTTACCGGTCTGCGGCCGGTGCCGCACGCCGCAACCGTGCGCCGCCTGCTGCAGCGTGTGGACGGTGACGCGCTGGACGCGGCGATCAGCGCGTATCTGCAGGCCAGAACGCCGCCCCCGGTCGAGCCGGAGGCGGAGAAAGGGCCGGTGCGACGGGTGATCGCGGTCGACGGCAAGGTGGTCCGCGGATCGCGAACCGCAACGGCCGCGGCGATCCAGCTGCTGGCGGCGATGGACCACCACGGCGTGGTCCTGGCCCAGCGGCAGGTCGCTTCCAAGAGCAACGAGATCCCCTCCTTCGCGCCGTTGCTGGACGGTCTCGAGCTGGAGAACACGGTGGTGACCGCCGACGCACTGCACACCCAGCACGACCACGGGGCCTATCTGACCAGTCGCGGCGCGCACTACGTGGCCGTCGTGAAGAAGAACCATCCGGGCCTGTACGCCCAGGTCAGGAAGCTGCCCTGGCGAGACATCCCGCTCGGGCACCGCACTCGCGACCACGCCCACCACCGCGACGAGATCCGCCGGCTCAAGGTCGCCGCGTTCAGCCACCTCGACTACCCCGGCGCCCGCCAGGCGATCCAAGTCGTACGGTGGCGACGCGACTTGAGCACCGGGAAGCTGACCATCGAGCGCGTCTACCTGATCACCAGCCTGAGCGCCTTCGACGCCACCTGCACCGAGCTCGCCACCTGGATCAGAGGCCACTGGGGAATCGAGAACCTCCTGCACCACGTGCGGGACCGCACGTTCCGCGAGGACGACTCCAAGGTCCGCACCGGCACCCTGCCTCGCGCCATGGCCTCCCTGCGCAACCTCGCCATCAGCGTCTTCCGCCAGGACGGCCAGACCAACATCGCCGCCGCCCTCCGCCACACCGGCCGCGACTACCACCGGCCCCTACGAACCCTCGGTCTCACGTGACGAACCCAGACAGATCTCGATCATGCAATGACCCTGGCCCTGCGGGGTTCCTGCCCCGGTAGGCGAGGTCACCCCGCCCTCCAGGACTCCCATCCGCAGCCAGGCCCGGATCAGCTTCAGCATCGGCCGGTCCACCACACGCCGTGCCACTTGGGCCATCAGCGCCTCATGGTCGATCGTGCCGAAGCAGTCGCGGATATCGGCCTCGAGCACCCACTCCCGCCGCTGGTTCGCGGCGACGCGCACGGCTTCGCATGCGTCGATCGCGGACCGCTTCGGCCGGAATCCGTAGCTCGCCTCGGTGAACTGGGCTTCGAATACTGGTTCAAGGACCAGTTTCGCAGCCGTCATCACCACCCGGTCCGCCACGGTGGGGATCGATAGCGGCCGGAACTCCCCCGGCCGCCCCAGTTTGGGAATCTGGACCCGCCGCAACACTGACGGACGATACGTATGCGTCCGCAGTCTCTGCGAAAGGTCCTGGAGGAACACATCCACCCCCGAGGACGCCACCGCGTCGACGGTCATACCGTCCACGCCGGGGGCACCTCGGTTTGCGCACACACCGGCCCACGCCCGCCAAAGAACGTCCATGCGGTGGACATGGCCATACAAGGCATGAAACCGGCGTTCGGGTTCTTGCTTGGCACAGCGGTAAAGCGTCCGTTGCAGGGCTCGGACCTTGTCCAGAGGACGGCGGCCCGGTCCTGCGGCGTCTTCCTCCCGGCGGATGGAACTAGCCGAAACGGCACTCATCCGGGTCCCTCCCTGTTTGCGAATCGCGTCGATGAAGCAGGGGTCCTTCGCTCCCAGCGGGTTGTGTTGTCCCGCCGATCACCACTACTACGACCCCCTCCGACTGCCTCTCAGCAACCTGCCATTTCCCGGTTCTGCCGGTTATAGGCAGGCCACGCTTCCCGGGCCGCAAACCCGGGGCCGAGGAGGCTCTTGTCGGCGGCGGCTGAACTTGGACCCACTCTGGCCGGTTGAAATCTGACCCAGGTGTCTTCGGTTTGGTTGGTTCAGTCGTTGTCGGTGGTGGCGCTGGGGACCCGTCCCAGTTCACGTCCTCGCATGCGGAACGAGTCGCCCTTGAGGGAGTGGACCTCGGCGTGGTGGACGAGGCGGTCGATCATGGCGGCGGCCACGGTCTCGTCTCCGAAGACTTCTCCCCAGCGTCCGAAGGGTTTGTTGCTGGTGACGATCACGGACGCGCGTTCGTATCTGTTCGAGATCAGCTGGAAGAACAGGTTCGCGGCTTCGGCTTCGAAGGGGATGTAGCCGACCTCGTCCACCACGATCAGCGGGTAGCGGCTGAGCTTGGTGAGCTCGGCCTGGAGGCGGCCGGTGTGGTGGGCGGCGGCCAGGCGGTCAACCCATTCGGCGGCGGTGGCGAACGCGACGCGGTGTCCGGCCTGGCAGGCGCGGACCGCGAGCCCGATCGCCAGGTGTGTCTTCCCGGTGCCCGGCGGTCCCAGGAGAACGGCGTTCTCTTTCCCGGCGATGAAGTCCAACGTTCCCAGATGTGCGAGCTGTTGGCGCGTCATCCCGCGCAGGTGGGTGACGTCCTGTCGGCGTACGGGCTCTGGTGCAGAGGTGCGTACGGGTTGATCTGCAGAGGTAAACCGGCGTGTCGGGGTGGGGTCTGGCGTGCTGGGAGGAGTCTGGCGCTGACCGCATGAAGCGTCGAGGAGGGCCTGCCGGATGTTGCTGGAACCGGAGCGGTGGCTGGAACTGCGGCGTTTCCGGGCTCTGCATGAGGCGGGTCCTTCTGCCAGTAGTGCATCGCAGCGGCCGCGCCACCGAAAACGACGGACGCGGCAACCAGCACCGCCGCGGCACGCTTAACTAGAGCCGCACCACGACAAACAGAGAGCTGGGCTGGAGACAGCCGAGCGGCTGGCCGCCCACCAGGCCTACCCGGCCTGGCTGGAGCGCATCGCGGCGGCAATTGCTGGAGGAGGGATGGGCAATCGCCCCGGAGGACCTGGCGCATATCTCGCCGTACTTGACCGAGCACATCAACCGGTTCGGCGAGTACTCCACCCACGAACTCGGCAACCAGCCCGACGCGTACGACCCGAAACGCAACGTCGCCTTCGCCCCTCTGCGCGAGCAGGACCTGACCACCGCCGGCCTCGGCCAGGCCGCCTGAACCGGCCACGGGCGGGTCGGCATTATGTAGGCCATGAACGAGGCGGAGCTCAACGAGGACGAGGTGAACAATCTGCTCGGCGACGACGAGCGTGACGCCGATGACTACGCATGGGTCCGGTGAACGTGCCAGGCGTCCCGGACGGCGGTGGCCGGACGGCGGTTCACCGCGCTGCGGGGACGATCGCCTCGCCCTGCGGGAGGGCAGCTTCGGCGGCGGTGTCGGTCAGGCCCAGACGAAGATGTTCGACGTGGTAGACGGTCTGATCGAGAAGGGCCGCGACGTGGTTGTCATGCAGGGCGTAGACCACGGAGCGGCCCTGGCGGGTGCCGGTGACCAGGCCGAGGTTGCGCAGCAGTCGCAGCTGGTGGGAGCAGGCGGACTGCTCCATGCCGACCGCGTTGGCCAGCTCGGTGGCGGCGCAGGGGCCTTCGCGCAGGCAGGCCAGGATCAGCAGCCGTGAGGGGGTGGACAGCGCCTGGAGGGCGGTGGCCACCTGCGGGGCGTTGTCCGGGGTCAGGCGGGTACGCGGTGCCTGGCTGCTGTCGGGGGTGTTCGCTCCGTGGCCCATGGGGACAGCCTACGGGCATGAATGCATGAATGCCTGTTCAAGCGTTCTTGTACGGTGGAGGGGTCGGACTCCTCCACGCGAAGGCTCGTTTCCTCATGTTCTCCACCCTGGCAAAGACCGCCCCACCGCCGGCCGCCGTGACCGCGGCGCCCCGGCGGCGCACCCTGGCGCTGCCCGAGGCCCGCTGGGCGCTCGCCGCGCTGGTGCTGTTCCTGATCGCTCTGCCGCTGTACCTGCTCGGCGCCCCGGCGTGGACGTGGGGTCCGCTGTTCGCCGCCACCTACATCACCGGCGGCTGGGAGCCGGGATGGCAGGGCCTGAAGGCCCTGAGGGACAAGACGTTGGACGTGGACCTGCTGATGGTCGTCGCCGCACTCGGCGCGGCCGCGATCGGGCAGGTCCTGGACGGGGCGCTGCTGATCGTCATCTTCGCCACCTCCGGCGCTCTGGAGGCGGTGGCCACCGCCCGCACTGCCGACTCCGTACGCGGTCTGCTCGACCCCGCCCCGACCAGGGCCACGCGGATCACCGACGGCGGCAGCGAGGAGACGGTGGCCGCCGACCGGCTCACGGTCGGCGACACGGTCCTGGTGCGGCCCGGCGAGCGGATCGGCGCCGACGGCCGGGTCCTGGACGGGGCCAGCGAGGTCGACCAGGCCACCATCACCGGGGAGCCGCTGCTGGTGGCCAAGGAGGCCGGGGACGAGGTGTTCGCCGGCACCCTGAACGGCACCGGGGCGCTGCGGGTGAAGGTCGAGCGTGACCCGTCGGACTCGGTCATCGCCCGGATCGTGAAGATGGTGGAGGAAGCCTCCAAGACCAAGGCGCCGACCCAGCTGTTCATCGAGAAAGTCGAGCAGCGGTACTCGGTCGTCATGGTGGCCGCGACCCTCGCCCTGTTCGCGCTCCCCATCGCCTTCGGCGCCGACCTTCAGTCCACGCTGCTGAGGGCGATGACCTTCATGATCGTCGCCTCGCCGTGCGCGGTGGTGCTGGCCACCATGCCGCCGCTGCTGTCGGCGATCGCCAATGCCGGACGGCACGGCGTGCTGGTGAAGTCGGCCGTGGTCATGGAGCGGCTCGGGCAGGTCGACGCCGTAGCGCTGGACAAGACCGGCACCCTGACCGAGGGCACCCCGAAGGTGACGGACGTGCGGCCGCTGGCCGCCTCCCGGCTGGCCGAGGACGCCATGCTGGCGTGGGCGGCTGCGGCCGAGCACCCCAGTGAGCACCCGCTCGCGCGTGCCATCATCGACGCCGCCCGCACCCGCGGCCTGGACATCCCGCCGGTAGCCGACTTCGCCTCCGCCCCCGGCACCGGAGTCACCGCCACCGTCGACGGCTGCAGCATTGCGGTCGGCAGCCCCGCCCGGCTCTTTGACGGCCGCACCGACCACGCCGGCGCGGTGGTGGCCGAGCAGCTGGAGCAGGAGGGCCGCACCGCCATCCTGATCATGGTGGACGGCACCCCGGTCGGGGTGCTCGGCATCGCCGACCGGCTGCGTGAGGAGGCCGCGGCCACCGTCACCGCGCTGAGGGGCCTGACCGGTTCCGCTCCGGTCCTGGTCACCGGCGACAACCCGCGTGCCGCGGCCCGCCTCGCCGGCGAGGTCGGCATCACCGATGTCCGTGCCGGACTGCTGCCGCAGGACAAGGTGCACGCAGTCAAGGAACTGGAGGCGGCCGGGCGCAAGGTGCTGGTCGTCGGGGACGGCGTCAACGACGCCCCGGCACTGGCCGCCGCGCACACCGGCATCGCCATGGGGCGGGCCGGATCCGACTTGGCGCTGGAGACCGCCGACGCCGTTGTGGTCCGCGACGAACTCGCTGCCATCCCGACCGTCGTGCGGCTCTCCCGTGCCGCCCACCGGATGGTCGTGCAGAACCTCGTCATCGCCGGCGCGTTCATCGCCGTCCTGATCGTCTGGGACCTGGCCGGACACCTGCCGCTGCCGCTTGGTGTCGCCGGACACGAGGGCTCCACCGTCATCGTCGGCCTCAACGGACTGCGGCTGCTGCGCGAGAGTGCGTGGAAGCGCGCCCGCACCGAGGCCACGGCGTGAGCCGCCGCCCCCGCCAGAACACCGCCCCGCCCCGGCAGGGGCGGCCCGCTGCGCGGTGACCGTGTGCCGGGGCTGCTGCTGCGGCACGCCGAAGATCCCTGGCGTCGACCACGCCGCCCAGCTCGACCGGCTCCGCTCGGCCGTGGGCGCGGGCAGGCAGGTGCGCGTGAGTGGCTGCCTGGACGCGTGCGAGCGCGGCAACGTCATCGTCGTGCAGCCCTCGGCTGCCGGACGCGCCGCCAGGCGGGCGCCCGGTCTGGCTCGGCCTTGTCAACGACCCCGACGCCCGCTGGCGACATCGCCGCCTGGGCGGAGATCTGCCTGGTCAGACGTGTGGTGCGGCGCTGGTGGCGCTCCAGCAGCCGGGGGATCTGCTCGCGGAATGTCTGCTGTCGGCAGCCCAGGACCGGGCAGGCCGACCGACGGACCCGGACGCGTACCCTGACCCGGCGGCTGTCCAGCGGCACATCCGCCACTGTCCGGCGGTGATACTCGTGCACCTTCGCCGTCGGCACACCGCATAACGGGGACGGCAACGGGACATCCCGGGTCCGCGCCGTTACCCGGACCACCTCACCGCCATCCGCTACATCCTCGACGACCAGTGCTGACAGCCCGGAAAACACCACGGCTACAAGGGCTACAAGGGAATTGATGTCATCCATGCCTCATGTTTGTAGGCAGAGACTCACCGTTACCACCGACTACGGGACAGGGCCAGCCGCTCGACAGCAGCATTCGACATACCGTCGGCGCACGCCAGAATGATCCGGGGCCCGCTCGGCCGCCCTCGGGTCCCACGACCCCGCCCGACGCACCAAC
Source organism: Streptomyces sp. NBC_00154 (assembly GCF_026342835.1). GTDB lineage: Bacteria > Actinomycetota > Actinomycetes > Streptomycetales > Streptomycetaceae > Streptomyces. Next base: position 7,804,315 of record NZ_JAPEMI010000001.1, on the reverse strand, counting down.
TCGGCACGCTCGCCCTCAGACAGCGTGATCGACACAGCAGAAGGCCCAGGACGCGACCAGAAAAGGGTAGCAACTTACCCTCGTAATTTGCGGTGCCACTCGTTCGGCACTGGCAGCATCAAAGGCTTGTCCCGTAAATGATCTTTGACTGGGTGTGACGTGGTCGGTGACCAGTCCGGCTGCTCGCCTATCCGGCGAGGTTGAGGTTGTGCAGGCGGGCGATACCGAGCATGGCGTGGTGGACACCCTCGCCTTTGAGGCGGCAGTCGCGGAGGATCTTCCAGGTCTTCATGCGGGCGAAGACGTGCTCAACGCGGGCGCGGACCTGCTTGTGGGACTTGTTGTGGGCTTGCTTCCAGTCGGGCAGTTCTTCGCCTTTGCGGCGGCGGTGGGGCATTACGAGCCCTGTGCCCGGATAGCCGCCGTCGGCGATTGTCATGGTCTTGCCGACGGCAGCCTTCGCGCCGGATTCCTCCCACGCCTTGCAGTCGTTGCGATTGCCCGGCAGGGGTCGGCCGACCACCACGACGAGGCGGCTGTCGGCGTCGATGACGACCTGGTGGTTCGTGGAGTACCGGTAGTTCTTGGACTGCTCGGCGATGGTGTGGTCGCGGGTAGGCACCAGGGTGCCGTCCACGATGAGCACGGTGTCCTTGCGGAACCGCTTGCGTGGCTGGAGCGCGAGCGAGGGGCCGAGGTGGTCGATGACGCGGTCGGCCGCAGACTTGGAGATACCGAAGAGCGGAGCGAGTTGGCGCATCGTCAAGTTCGTGCGCCAGTAGGCCGCCACGAGCAGCACCCGGTCCTCCAGCGGAAGAGCCCACGGGCGACCCTTACGGACCGGATCTGCACCCTCACGGCGCAGCGCGGTCACCAGCTTGCCGAAGCGGGCTCAGCCCGGTGAACGGGGCTATCCAAGACGGCTCCGACGCCGTGATCACACCAGACACCGCAAGATCATCTCACCTGTGACCAGCAGTTACGGGACAGGCCTAAGGCGGTGGCAAGTACTTGTACTTCGGCCTTCGATTCCATGACCCCTATCCGACATCGTACCTATACTGTATGAAAAGATATTCAAGTGTCCCTTTAGGGTTGGGCTGATTCAGTGCTGCCGCTCCGCCGTCTTCCGGATCGGTCGAGAGGGAGCTTCGCACTCCTTGAGGATCTCGCCCTGCATTCCACTGGTCGGCGTGAAGATACGTTGCGCCAAGCCGCCGGGCGGCTCCGCCGCGCCTGGGCCGCCGACGTTCAGCCAGTCGGCCAGTTCGCGGATCGCGGAGTGCTCGTTCATGCTGCTGAGCCAAACGGGGCGTGCGCCCGACTCGCGGCTTCGGGTCTGGGGTGGACGACAATCACATTGGCCAGTTCGCAGGCAGCCAGGCAGGCGGACGTGGTTCGGATCACGGCGTTGCCCGGCACGAGCCTGGCAAGTTCCATCAGTTAGCCTTCGTGATCCACGGATGGAAGAGCCTTCGCCGTTCCACAGCAACAGGCCCGGCATACCGTTGCTGTAGGGAGCTCCAATCGAATGGGATGGCTCTGTGGTGTGCGTTCGCGCTTCATGGCCGCTCTCCCGTTCTCGTTGAAGGACTCTGTTCCAAGTTGGCCGGTGATGTTCGACCCTCGGACCGTGAGCGCACGCTCACGTACATCGTCGACGCGCCTTGACGGCGCGCCAGTGAGATCCATACGCACGTGCGAAACGCTCGCGCCCTTACTGCGCCCGCGCGCCCCCGCAGGTGCTCTCGACAGGGCCGCAGCCGCGCAGTAGACAGGGCGAGGAACCTGGCCGCCCGCACCAGAGCTAGGAGGATGAGGCCGCATGAAGTTCCTTCAGTACGTGCCGGATCTGTACAGCGTCGAGAAGGTGATCGCGGACGGCGAACCGGACTGCGGTAACGGGCTGTATCTGAGCCATCTGCCGGGCAATCGAACGCCGACGCATCTCAAGGCGGACGTCAGTGTCGAGTCCGCATTGCGGGCCATCGCTGATCCGTCCGAACCTCTCCGCGGTCATGGCATCGTCACCAACGACCATATGGATACTGACGGCGTACTGACCATCTGGACGCTGCTCAATCCCACGCTCGCACCCGAGTGGAGCAGACAGCTGATCGATGCCGCCCAGGTGAGTGACTTCCAGGAGTGGACAACGCCCGCGGCTCTACAGATCGACCTGACCGTACGGGCCGTGGACGACCCAGAGAGATCACCACTCGCCACGGACCTGACTCAACTCTCTGAGGCGGAACAGGGGCAGCGCATCACTGAGTATCTGCTTGACCGCCTTCCGGAGCTTCTGAGGGATCCGCATCCATTTTGGGATCTCTGGTCGGAGGCATACGCCGAAGCGGTTCAGGAGATGAATTGGGCACTCGGCGGAGGTGTGGAGGTCACCGAATACCCGCACGCCCATCTGTCGGTGCTCACAACCGACCGCGTTCTGGAAGACCTGACCCGCAACTCGGTGGCCCGGGGACAACGTATCCTGGAGATCGAGAGAACGCCGGATGGATATCGATACGATCTGGGGTATCGCAACTTCCTTTTCTACGACACGGTTACGAGGTTTGCTACCCCGCGGCACATGCTGACCGCCGCAGCGGATCGGCTGAATGAGCTCGAACCCGACACCAGCAGCGGCCACTGGGCGGTTGCGGACTGGTATCCGGCCCTATGGTTCGCAAGCGAGGACGATGAGGAGGCGGGGTTCAGTCAGCTGCACCCTGACACGGTTTCCCCGCTGGTGCTGGAGGAGCTGGAGCGACTGGATTGGCTGACGGCCGGAGGCCGTTGACATGCTGCCCACGGTGCCCCCAGTGCGCCGATGATGCGCCCTCACGTTCCCTTGACGCCCTCCTCGAAGAAGCAGGAGACTCTTGCATGTACGTCTGTACGTTCAGTCTCCGGGCCCACGCAGAGATGAGGGAACCATGATCGGTCTGCGCGATGTGATCGTTCTCGGGCACCACGTCACGAAGGTCAAGAAGAAGAAGGACAACGAGAGCAAGCCGTTGCCCGAAGAGAGCTGAGTCTCTCTGGCCGCCCGTCAGGCGCTTGTTGCACCTGACGGGCCGCCTGCGGTGCCCCAGGTGTGGTGCCGCCCGGATACCGTCGTGCGGATCCAAACAGCTCGCTCCGAGAAATTATTGTCGGAGTAGGGAAGCCCGGCCACCTGGCTGAGGAACCTGCCTAATTAACAACGGTGTTCATGGTGGTGCGCATGGGTCCCCCAAGGATGGCGTGGCTCGTGGATCGTAAGCCCTCAGCGTCCTCACCCGCCTGTGCGGCTAAGCTTGATCTTTAAGGCTGCTGCTCGACCCCGCCGCGTCTAGGCATGTTCGTTTTGCGCTGTTTCTTGCCGACTGGGTGGCGGGGTGCGGGTGTGGAGGTGCGGCCCTTGGGGCGGCCTGGGCCGGGGTGGGAGGCTTTTGGCGCGCGGGCTGGAGTGCCCACGGTCCGTCGGATGCGGGGATAGCCGCGCCGGACCCGGCCGGGGGTGAGCTGATCCGGTGCCAGGGGCTTCTCCCAGGGCCGCCGGAGGTCCTCGGTCAGGGGCCGGGCGAGACGGAGTTGCGCGTAGGCGGCGAGGATCAGCCACACCCACCGGTCGGCCTGTTCGGGGGTGCGCAAGCGGGGTCGGGTCAGGCCGAGCGTCTGCTTGAAGAAGCGGAAAGTGTGCTCGATATCGAACCTTCGAAGGAAGATCCGCCAGAGGCGGTCGACGCCGTGCGCGGTGGCGTCCGGGTCGCTGTGCCACAGCCATAGCGGCTTGGGGTCGCGATTGCCGGGCAGGCGCTCGACCGCCAGATGGACCAACGTTCCCTCGACGATGGGGAGTTCGCCTTCGTGGTCAGCCCTTCGGTGATCGTTTGGGGTTCGAGTCGTTCACCCACATGGGAATCTTCCGGACATGGCGACGACCTCCCTTTCACGCTGTGTGATGTCTAGTCGCACAACGGGCCAGGAGGTCGCCGGTGTCGAGTGTCGTCCACGAAGTCGCTCATCGGCAGGCGCTTGCCGAACTGTCGTCCTTTCGGATGGAGTTATATGCGGCGATGCCGCGCCGTGCCGATGCGTTGTTCGAGTTGACGGATGCGGTGTTGTGTGCCGGTTCCCCGGTGGTGTCGCTGCCGGAGTTGTCGCTTCAGGCGGTGCACCGGCGTGGGCACGGGGCGATGTACGACGCGCTCGCCCGGGGGCGTCTGGATGTGTCGCGGCTGCGGTGCGTCGTGGCCGGCCTCACGCTGCCGCGCGGGACGGACGGGCAGATCTCGATCGCGCTGGACGTGACAGCGTGGCCGCGCCCGGACGCGGAGTGCTCACCGGACCGGCTTCACTGTCACCGGCCGTGCCGCTGCGATGGGGTCCGGCAGACCATCCCCGGGTGGCCGTACCAGGTCGCCGCCGCGCTGGGCGGGGGACGGACCTCGTGGACCGGTCCGCTGGACGCAGTCCGCCTCGGCCCAAACGACGATGCGACCGAGGTCACCGCCGCCCAGATCCGGGACCTGCTCACGTGCCTGCGAGAGGCCGGCCAGTGGCGCGAGGGTGACCCCGAGGTGCTGTTCGTCCTGGACGCCGGCTACGACATCGTGCGCCTGACCTGGCTTTTGCGTGACGCACCGGTCCGCATGCTCGGGCGCATCCGCGCCGACCGTGTCATGCACCACCCGCCAGGCCGTCGCAAGGGACCCACCAAAGGCCGGCAACCGCGTCACGGCGAGCCCTTCCGCCTCGCCGACCCGGCCACCCACCCGGACCCGGTCCAGGAATCAGCTACTGTCCACGACCGGTTCGGCCGCGTGAAGGCCCGATGCTGGGGGCGCCTGCACCCCAAACTGGAACGCCGCCAGGGCGGTTGGGCCGACCACCCAGGTGACTTACCCAACGTGGAGGGAACACTGGTGCACCTCGCGGTCGAGCGCCTGCCCGGCAACCGCGATCCCAAGCCGCTATGGCTATGGCACTCGGTCCCCGACGCCGACGCGCACGACGTCGACCGCCTGTGGCGGATCTTCCTCAGAAGATTCGACATCGAACACACATTCCGGTTCTTCAAGCAGGCCCTGGGCATGACCCGCCCCCGCCTGCGCCACCCAGAACAGGCCGACCGATGGGTCTGGCTGATCCTCGCCGCCTACACCCAACTCCGACTCGCTCGCACCCTCACCGGCGATCTGCGCCGCCCCTGGGAGAAACCGCTGACACAACAACAACTCACCCCGGGCCGGGTTCGCCGCGGCTATCCCCGCATCCGCAAGATCCTGGGCACCCCCGCCAGACCGCCGAAAGCCAGCCGCCCCGGCCCAGGGCGCCCACGAGGCTGGACGAGTAGCCCCGCGCCCCGCCACCCCGTCGGCAAACATCCTCATAAAAAGGACACCCCTGAACCGCCCCGGGTTCGGTAGAGAGCTCAGATAGCGGTTGTGACCTGGGGTTTCGTGGTCGCGAGGTAGTAGTTGTTCTCGTACTCGACGGGCGGGACGTGGCCTATTTCACCGTGGAGGCGCCGGTGGCAGTACCAGTCGACCCATTCGGCGGTGGCCAGCTCGACCTGGGAGAGCGTCTTCCAGGGCCGTTGCGGCTTGATCAACTCGGTTTTGTAGAGACCGATGGTCGATTCCATCAGGGCGTTGTCCAGTGCGTCCCCGACGGAACCGATGCTCGCCGCGAGACCGGCGGCATCCAGGTGCTCGGCGAGACGGAAACTCGTGTATTGCGACCCGGCATCGGAGTGATGGATCAACTCGCCGTGCGTATACGGGTGTTGGTCGCGGTCGCGTTGCCACAGTGCCATCTCCAGCGCGTCCAGGACGAGCTGGGTCTCCTTCGATGTGGAGGCGGACCAGCCCACGATGCGACGTGAAAAGGTATCCACGACGAAGGCGACGTAGACGACGCCCGCCCAGGTCGCCACGTGGGTGAAGTCCGCGACCCAGGTGCGGTTGGGCGCCTCGGCGACGAAGTCGCGCTCGACGCGGTCCGGTGCCCGCTCGGCCTTCTCGTCCGGGATCGTGGTGATGACCCTCTTGCCGCGCACCGCGCCGGCGATGTTCAGCTCGCGCATCAGCCGCTCGACCGCGCAGCGGGCCACCGGGATGTCCTGGCGGTTCAGCTCGCGCCAGATCTTCCTCGCCCCGTAGACGCGGTAGTTGGACGCGTAGATCTCCTTGATCTTCTCTTTCAGCCCGGCGTCGCGCACGGTCCTCGCGGACGGCTCGGCCAGCCGCTTGTGGTGGGCGTAGTAGGTGGAAGGGGCGATCTTGCAATCGTGCTCGGTGAGCACGCGGCAGATCGGCTCGACACCGCCGAAGCGGGCCCGGTGCTCGTCGATGAACGCTACGAGCGTGTGTGTGGCCGGTCGAGCTCGGCCGCGAAGAAACTTGCCGCGGCTTTCAAGATGTCGTTCGCGCGGCGGAGTTCGGCGTTCTCCTTCTTCAGGGCCTTCATCGCCGCGGACTCCTCCGACGTCGTGCCGGGCCGCCGACCGGAGTCGATCTCGTCCTGCTTGACCCAGTTCCGCAGGGTCTCGGCCGAGCCGATGCCGAGTTTCTGGGCGACCGTCTTCAGCGCGGCCGACTCGTTCGGGTAATCACCGCGGACCTCGGCGACCATGCGGACCGCTCGTTTGCGCAGCTCAAGGGGATAGGAGGAGGGGCGTGCCATGACTCAATCCTTACATGGAATCGAGTCTCTATTCGAACCGGGGCGGTTCAGATGCTCGCTGGTCGGGTTCGCCGGATAGCGCGAGGTCGGGCACTTGACCTTGCGGGCGCTGGTGCGTGCGCGTCTGGGCTACAACAGGGCTGATTGGACCGCGATGGAGATGCCGCTCGTGGCGAAGCTCGATGGGGACGGCAGAACGTGGTCGGGTGCAGCTCTGATGCAGGGACTCTGATCAAGTCCTGAGCTGGGATGTTGTTGGTTGGGCTGCGGTGGGTCGTGGTGGCGTCCTACGGTGCCGGGCGAGGTGATGGCGATGGGTTCGGTGCTGGGGCGTCTTGAGGCGCGGGAGGCTGCCGCGCGGGAGCGGGCGGATCTTCTGCGGGCCGAGATGGCGGTGCTCGCGGAGAAGCTGGCGGCCGAGGAGGCTGCCGCGGACCGGTTGTCGAGTGCGCGTGAGACGGTGCTGGAGGTGATGGCCGGGCCGGATCTCCCGGAGGACGCCGTGTTCGCGGTGCGGCCGGAAGGACAGGGGACCGAAGCGGCGGACCCGGTCGCCGAGTTGGACGAGGATGCGCCGGTGAGCGCGGCGTTGGCCGGTGAGGGGAAGTTCCGGGGCGGAAGTCTGCAGGTCCCGGTGTTCTCGCCGGGAGTGGCGTGGGAGGTGCTGCCGCGGGTCTACCGGGACGTTCTGGGCATGATCTCGCGCTATGGACGGGGCGTGCGGACCAAGGAGGTGTGCGAAGAGCTCGGTCTGGGCGGGGAGGCGAAGCACATCGAGGCCCTGCGCGGGAAGCTGAAGCGCCTGACGAGACGGGGCTGGTTGCTCGAGTCGTCGCCGGGAGTGTTCGAGGTGGCCGGTGGTGTTCGCTCGTCCGTGCCCGGGTGAGTGTGAAAGGGCTCTTCTCTCGTTGCCCGTGGTGTTGAAGCCGACGGACCAGAAGAGAAGAGCCCGATGCAAGCGTATGAGAACATCCGTGCCGCCGAGGCGTTTCGGGCATCGAGGGCGGGGTTCGAGGAGCTCATAGCGGATCTGACGGCGCCGACCGCGGACGGGTTGTCCGAGGTGGACCTGGAAGAGCAGGTCTTCGTGGTGGGACGGGAGATCCAGCGCCTCCTTGTCCAGGGTCAGCTGGATCTGCGGGCGGCCCGCGAGATGCGGCAGGGGTCGGTGACCGGGGCCGACGGCGTTGAGCGGCGGGCCGTGGAGCCGGGGCACACCCGTCAGTTGGCCACTCGGTTCGGGACGGTCACCGTCACGCGCATCGCGTATCGGGCCAAGGGCGTTGCCAACCTGTATCCGGCAGACGCGGGGCTGAACCTGCCCGTGCACCGGCACTCCCTCGTGCTGCGGAAACTCGCGGTCCAGCAGGCGGTACGGGGATCGTTCGACAACGCGCACGCGATGCTCACCGAGCAGTGCGGGCCGGTGATCGGAAAGCGGCAGATCGAGGAGAACACCGTGGCCGCCGCCCGCGACATCGACACCTTCTACACCTCCCGTGCCCCGGTGGCCTGCACCGATGACACTCTGCTGGTGATCACCTCGGACGCCAAGGGCGTGGTGATGCGCCCCGAGGCCCTGCGCGAAGCGACCCGCTGTCGGCGTACGACCTAAGCTCCCCAGTCGCGTACGGACGAACGTCCCCAGCTATGTCGCGGGCAGGCGCACGTCTGGGGATCCTGGTTGAGATCGTTGGACCAGCCGGAGACACTCGCAGGATGAGTCACAGCGCATCGCCTGGGTCGGTTGAACGAGGTTGGGACGGGCCGTGGTTTCGGGTTCGCGCGGACGCCTTCGAGGCATCGTTCCTGCCCAGCTCAGGCGAGGACTTGGACCTGGTGTGCAACGTCGATCTCTTCGTGGACCTCAAGGACGGCTCCCGGTGGAGCGCGACCGTCTTCACGGTCGCAGAGGTCGAACGCTTGATGCAGACCTGGGCAGGAACCGACGAGGCTCTCGGCGGCCGCTACTTCTGGGTCTCGGACGGCCTGATCGTCCGGGATCCCGGCATCGACAACATGACCAAGGTGATCGCCGGACTGATCGAGAACGACGAGTTCTCCGAGATCTTCCAGCGACTCGACGGCGACTGACCAGGTCCCGGCCGAGTGTCACGACGTGGCCGGTCAGGCCACGTCTGTGTCGCGCTCGATGGCCTTGAGCCGGTTCTTGAGCCGGTAGCTTGGTCCGTTGATGGAGAGCACGTCGCAGTGATGCAGGAGCCGGTCGAGAATGGCGGTGGCGAGGACCTCGTCGCCGAACACCTGTCCCCATTCGCTGAAGGTCTTGTTCGAGGTCAGGATGATCGAGCCTTTTTCATACCGTTTTGAGATGACCTGGAAGACGAGATTTGCCTCTCCGCGTTCGAGGATCTCGTAGCCCACCTCGTCGACCACGAGGACGCCCGGCCGCAGGTAGGTGCCGAGCTTGTTGGCCAGACGGCCGGCTGCTTCGGCGGCTTTGAGGTTGCGGACCATGTCGTCGAGGCTGGTGAAGTAGACCGAGTAACCGGCCCGGCAGGCCGCGACCGCCAGAGCGACCGCGATGTGCGTCTTGCCCACCCCCGGCGGGCCCAGGAGAGCGGCGTTCGCCTTGGCCTCGACGAACGAGAGGGTGGCCAGGTCCTTGACCTTGCGCGGGTCGAGGTCGGGCTGGAACGAGAAGTCGTACTCATCAAGCGTCTTGTGGTGCGGCAGCCTGGAAAGCCGCAGGCCCTGGCGGAAGCGACGGTCGTCGCGGACGGCCAGTTCCTCGGAGAGGACGAGGTCGAGGAAGTCGAGGTAGCCCATCTTCGCCTCGTCCGCCCGGCGGGTGAACTCGTTGATGGTTTCCGCGAGGTGGGGCAGGCCGAGCTTGCCGGCCGTGGTGCGGATGCGGTTGCCGGTCAGCTCACTCAAGACGATTCCTTCGTCGCTCGATGGGTGGTGAAGGGACGGGTGCCGGTCAGCTCGTCATAGACCGACAACGGTCGGCGCCCGACCTCGATCCGGGTGGCCGCGGCCCGGTTCAGCAGGGCCTGCAACGGGCCGGTCTCCTCGCCCCGCGGCCGCTCTTGACGAGGCTTGACTGGAATGTCGCCGGTGGTGGTCCGGCGGCCCTTGCCGGTGGGCAGGCCGTCCCAGTGAGACTCGTCGACGACACGTGCACCGCGTCCGATGGCCCGCGGATGTGCCGCCAGCAGCGTGCTGCCATGGGCGTCGGCGAGGGTGGCATGCAGCATGACCTGGGATTTCGTGGCCCGGATCTCGACCAGCTGGCGAGCGCGGACTCGGTGAGCTGGCACGGAGTAGAGGTTGCCGTCGAAGGCGACCAAGCAGTCCTTGCCGACGTGCCGCAGCTGCCGCTCGGCCACCAGATACGGGGTCTGCGGCAGCGGTTTGAGAGCCGCGTGGTCTCTCGCCGCCCGCTCCGCGATGACCTCGCGGTGGGTCTTGTGGATCTGGGCCCGCCGCTGGGGCACCCAGGCGGTGAACGCGGCGTCCATCTCCTCGACGGAGGAGAACGACCGACCGGACAGAACATGGTCGCGGACGATCAGCACTTGTCGCTCGACCCGGCCTTTGCCCTGCGGCCGGTAGGCGGCCAGGACGTCGATGTCGAAGTCGTAGTGGCCGGCGAAGCCGACCGCTTCCGGATGCAGCGGGACCGCCTCGCCAGGAGCGACGTGGCGTCGGACGACCGTCTTGGTCCGGTCGTAGACGATCGTCATCGGTGCCCCGCCGAAGTGCGCGAAGGCCCGGCGGTGGCAGTCGAAGAAGGTCTGCAGGTCCTGGCTGGTGGTGAAGCAGCAGAACGGATCGCGGGAGTACGACAGCGTCATGTGGAAGGAGTAGACCTTCGGGATCCCCATATGGGCGAGGATCTTTCCCTCGTCGCCCCAGTCCACTTGGGCCTGGGCGCCCGGGATCACCTCGAACCGGCGGTGCATCCCCGCCAGTTCTTTGGGCGTGATCCCGAGTTCTTCGGCGATCCTCGGCCGGGCCGTCTGAACGTAGAGCTTGACCCGCTGATAGTTGCCGGTGAAGCCGTACTCCTGGGCCAGCCGCTCGTGGATGACTGCGGCCTTCATCAGGACCTCGGCCCGGAGCATCGAGTCGATCAGCGGCCCGAACTCGTCGATGACCCTTGCCCGCGACCGCCCGCTCGGCGACCGTCGTGGAGGCGTCGCCGGCCCCGGTGCCGAGAGGTACTTGCGGACCGTCTTGCGGTCCAGCCCGGTCTCCCTGGAGATCTCCGACAGGCTCATCGCCCCGGACTCCAACAAGCCCCGAAATCGCCGAAGCTCCAGCCAACGCTGCGGATCCAAGACCACTGCCAGCCTCCTCCGCCGTCCATATCGACCAAGCAGCAGAGTGCCGAGCGGCAGGTCTCACCGCATCAGCAACTGTCCCTTTTCATCCGTACGAGGCTGGGGACGTTCACGTGTACGCCGACAGATACAGCAAGGTCAAGGGCCTGAACGCGCTGCTCGGTATTGTCTCCACACCCCTGGCCGCCCCGGTGATCGCCGCCACGAGGCTGCGCAAGGGACCATCGAACTCCGCGCGCGGGGCGGCAGCGTTCGTCGCCGAGACCATCCGCACCGCTCGCGCCTGCGGCGCGAGTGGCCTGCTGGTGATGCGCGCGGACTCGGCTTTCTACAGCGCCGATGTTGTCAACTCCTGCCGGGCGCTGGGCGCGCGGTTCTCCATCACGGTGCGGATGAACGCTTCCGTCAAGGCCGCCATCGCCCGTATCGATGAGGACGCCTGGACGCCGATCAAGTACCCCAAGGCGGTCTGGGACGAGGAGGGTCGATGCTGGATCTCCGACGCCGAGATAGCCGAGACCGGCTACACCGCCTTCACTTCCAAGCCGAAGAAGCAGCAGGTCACCGCCCATCTGATCGTGCGCCGCGTCAAACGCTTGAGCGCTGAAGCCGTCCCCGCCGGACAGGGCACGCTGTTTGACGCCTGGCGCTACCACGCCGCGTTCACCGACTCCCCGCTCTCCTTGAACGATGCCGAGCGTGATCACCGCCGGCACGCCGTCGTCGAGCAGGTGATCGCGGATGTCAAGAACAGCGCCTTCGCCCACGCGCCCTCCGGGCATTTCCAGGCCAATGCCGCGTGGCTCGCCCTGGCAGCCCTGGCGCACAACCTGACCCGCGCCGCCGGCGCGCTGGCCGGCACGTTCCATGCCAGAGCGACCACCGCCACCATCCGTGACCACCTGATCAACGTGCCCGCCCGCCTGGCCTGCTCGGCCCGGCGCTTCACCCTGCACCTGCCCGAACGCTGGCCCTGGAACACGGACTTCACCCAACTCTTCAGCATCGTGCACGCGCCACCAGCCCTCTGACACTCTCTGACCGACCTGCCCGAAAGGGCCCGAGACCTGCGGAAAGTGGAAAGGCTGGGCAGACCAGCGGCCACCCCACGCCCGAATCCGCAACTCAGCCCCGACACGCCCTGCACGACCCCGAACCGATCACACCACAATCAAGCCGGTGGATCCGGGCTGAATAACCCTGAGCCAGGGGCGGGAGTGTAAAACTAACGGCGGATCTGCTGATCAAGGAAGAGACGCCAAGTGACTGTGCAGGGTGTGGAGTTGGATTCGATCGAGGCCACTGGTCCGGCGGTTCCCGGAGGGGTGCCGGATGACCAGCTGATCTCGATGCTGATAGACCGGGCCCGGTCGGAGGGCCTGCAGCTGACTGGGGAGGGCGGGCTGCTGCAGCAGCTGACGAAGCGGGTGCTGGAATCCGCCCTGGAGGGCGAGATCACTGATCACCTCGGCTACGACAAGCATGAGGCGGCCGGGAAGAACAGCGGCAACAGCCGCAACGGCACCCGCGCAAAGACGGTGCTGACCGACGTCGGACCGGTCGACGTCAAGGTCCCGCGTGACGTGGCCGGCACGTTCGAGCCGCAGATCGTCAAGAAGCGCCAGCGGCGCCTGGGCGGCGTTGACGAGATGGTGCTGTCCTTGTCCGCGAAGGGCCTCACACACGGCGAGATCTCGGCCCACCTGGCCGAGATCTACGGCGCGGAGGTGTCGAAGCAGACGATCTCGAACATCACCGACAGTGATAGTGGTATTCGGGTTCCCGGTGGTCGTGGCTCGATCACTGACTGACGTCCTGCTGGGCTGTCTTCGCCTTGGTCTGTCCGGCTGCCGGGGCCCGTTCCCGAGGCCCCGGCCGGGTGGAACATGACCTCATAGCGCCTCTGTGTGTCAAGCGGCTTGAGCGAGGTGGTTCCGTTGGTCGCGTTTCATGATCCGGTAGACCACGTTGGACAGGCGTCGTTTGAGGGCTCTGCGAGCCTCTGCGGGCGTCTTTCCTTCCGTGATTTTGCGCAGGTAGTAGGCCTGCCCGCGTCCGCCGTCGCGGATCTGGCAGATGGCGATGGTGTGCAGCACCGAGTTCAGCGCGCGGTTGCCGCCGGTGTTGAGCCGGTGGCGGACGTTGTTGCCGCTGGAGGCGTCCAGGGGCGCGCTGCCGGTGTAGCTGGCGAAGTGGTGCTCGGTGGGGAATCGTGTGGCGTCTCCGACATGGCCGATCACCTTGGCGGCCAGCACGGTGCCCAGGCCCGGCAGGGTGGTCAGCGTGGTGTGAGTCGCGGCGACAGCCTCACGCATCTCAGCCTCGTTGTCCTTGACCTGCCGGTCCAGGCGTCGAAGATCGGCCAGCAGATCACGGGCTATGTCCCGACGGCAGGAGTCGGTGGCTGTAATCGGCCGGATGCCCTTCATCACGGTGGCGGCTTTGTCGGCAGACAACCCGGTGGGTGCACCGCCGGGCACCAGATCTCGCAGGACAGCGTGCAGCCGGTTGAGGACCCGGGTGCGTTCGTGCACCAGGTCGTCGCGCCGCTCGGTCAGCAGCCGCAGGATAGTGGTCTGGTCTTCCTGTGCCACTGGCCGCAAGTCTGCCCTGAACAAGGCGACCTGAGCGACATGAAGGGCGTCCGCGGCGTCGGTCTTGCGGTCGCCACCAGTGGCCAGGAGCCGAGCCCGAGCCGACAACGTGGAGGGCACGTCGACCACGTTCTCGCCCGCGGCAGCCAGCTGCTGGGCAAGCGAACGCCCCAGTCCGCCGGCACCTTCGACGGCAAACCGGCGCTCAGGCCACTGCTCGCACCAGCGCATCAACTGACGAAAAGTCCCAGCGTTGACGACGAAACGGCGCTGGGCCACTTGGTGGCCCGCAGCGTCGACGGCAACAGCGGTGTGGGACGACTTGTGGGGATCGACACCGATCAGAATCACAGGATGCTGGCCTCGCACTCGATGAGATAGGGACGGGAGTGCGGCGGGCACCCTGACTTGAAGTCACTGCGTCACCTTCATGCCTCTGTCGAGCCACACCGCGCGGGTGCCGGTCAGCGGCGGCACGCTATCAGTGAGCCAGCCCGAGGGCGGCAAGGAGCACTGCGGGCCCGTGCCGACCGACACCCTGGACGCTACGGCTGCAGACCGAGCGTCTGGACTCGATTGAACAAGTCAGGAGCCTGGAGCCAACTCGTCAAAGCGTCCCCGTGACAGTCCTGTCCGTCCGACCGGCGACAGCGTGAACCCCACGTTAGCGGCGGGAGGGACCACAGTGAACGACAGTGAGCAGTCCAGGTCCGGGCATGTCGTGATCGGCGTCGACACGCACAAGCACGTGCACGTCGCGGCGGTGATGGACACGATCGGCGGGATCCTGGCCACCTTGACGATTCCCACCGACGCCGGTGGCTTCCAGCAACTGGCGGACTGGGCCGCCTCGTTCGGCACTGTGCTGGCATTCGGGATCGAGGGCACCGGCTCCTACGGCGCCACGCTGACCTCGTTTCTGCGAAGGGCGGGCCACAAGGTCGTCGAGGCTGGCCGCCCGGACCGGCGACTGCGACGCATGAATGGCAAGTCCGACACCCTGGATGCCGAGAATGCCGCCCGCGCGGTGCTGGCCGGGTTCGCAACCGCCACGCCGAAGACCGCCGACGGCGAGGCCGAGATGATCCGCCTGCTCAAGATTGCCCATGACCAGGCCGTTGAGCAGCGTGCAGCGGCAATGGTCACGATCAAGGCGATGCTCGTCCACGCCCCGGATGCCCTGCGCCGGGAGACTGCCGGCAAGACCCAGATCAGCCTGGCGCGGCAGCTGGCAGCCCTGCGTCCTCGCCATCTGGAAGGCCCCGAGGACGCGCTTCGTCACACCCTGCGGACGCTCGCCAAGCGGTGGCAGTACCTGGACGCCGAGGCCAAAGAGCTGACGAAGATGATCGGCGACCTGGTCCAGCGAGTCGCCCCGCAGTTGCTCGAGCCCTTCGGAATCGGCGTGGACACGGCCGCGGAGATCCTCGTCGTGACCGGAGACAACCCTGAGCGGATCAAGTCCGAGGCCGCTCTCGCCAAGCTCGCGGGCATCGCTCCCGTGCCCACCGGCTCCGGCATGACCAGCGGCCGGCATCGCATCAACCACGGCGGCCACCGCCAGCTGAACGCCGCGATCTACCGAACCGTCATCGTCCGAATGCGGTTCCACCAGCCGACGATCGACTACGTCGCCCGCCGCACCGCCGAGGGCAAGACGAAACGCGAGATCATCCGATGCCTCAAGCGCTACGTCATTCGCGAGGTCTACCACCTGCTCCGGCCCGCCCCACGGACGGCCTCCGCAGCGAGTTGACAACTATAGGAGCGTCAATGCCCTCGCGGAGAACCTATGGATGCTGATCAAGACCGAGTGCGTCCGCGGCCGCACCCTCGCCACCCGGGCCGAGGCGAACCTCGCGCTCTTCGAGTACATCGACGGCTTCTACAACCCCCGCCGCATCCAAAAACGGCTCGGCTACCTCAGCCCCATCGAATTCGAGGAGAAGCACTACGCCAACCAGGCAGCAGCCGAACAAGTGAACCTGAACCCCCGTCAACCCGCCCTGACCAGCTAGTCAGCACCTCCCGCACAGCGGGGGAACCTCAGAACGCCACAACCCGGCGCGCCTGCGCGAAACCAAACGGAGCGGCAGTCACGCAGCGCTCTTTACACGGCGGTGTCCGGCCCCGGCGAGTGCGTCGATGAGCTCGTCCCGGCTCATCTTGGAGCGGCCCGCAATGCCCTGCGCGGTGGCCCGCTGGTACAGCTCCGTCTTGGTCAACTGCCGTAGCTCGCTCCGCCCCCCGCCCCGGATCCCACGGTGCGCCCAGAGCGTCGATCAGCTGGATCGTCATGTCCCGCTCCTTGCCCTTGCCGGCACGACCGGACGGCAGGTCGGGTAGCTCCTGGCCGGGATCGCGGACCTCGTCCGCCCGGTGGAGCGTCTGCAGCACCAGGAGCCAGCCTTGCCCGCCTCCGCCAGCCTCGCCCGCAACAGCTCATGCGACGGGCTTCGCGTGCGCGGCGCGGGCCTTCGCCACGTCCCTCGCGGTGCCGCTCATATCCTTCACCGGCCGCCCCAGCTCTGACGCCGCCCCCAACCCGGCCGTCGCCCGTTTCCACAAGTCCCGCCGCAACGGCCGCCCGGACATCACAGCCTCGGGTCACGTGCTGCCGGCGTGCCGAGGCGCCGGTGTTTCCCCGAAGGCGGCATCGACGATCAGCAATTGCAGGCCCGGTCAGACGAACAGGACACTCTCCACGTCGATGGTGACCAGTTCCACGTCCCGGGACACCGTTCCGTCCTGCCCTCGCCGAAAGACGCGCCGCCTGGTCGGAACCATGATCCCGTCGAACTCCTTGTACTCGGAGGGGTAGTGCGCGGCAGGCCCGGCGTTGATGACCTCGGGCGTGTAGTCGTGCCTGCGCAGCAGTCCGTTCGAGTCGAAGTAGAAGATCTGCTCACGGCAATGTGTCGCGATGTGGTCCGGGAAGATGACCTTCAGACGTCTCCAGCTCTCCCCTTCCTCCGTGACCGAAGACAGTTCCACCGCATCGAATCCCGCAGAGGTGAAGGTGAATGGGGAAGTCAGGTACGTCCACATGGCATACCCGGCGAAGTAGGCGACGTGCAGATCGTCCCAGGGAGCGCTCGCGTCGCCCGGGAACGAAGCATGAGGGTCGAATCGCTCGGCCTTCACCTCACCGTCGAGGGTCTCCACGGCGGCCCGCTGCCGGGTGACGGATGTCTGCAGGTGGGGCGCGGTGAAGGGATAGTGGCTGGCATGCTGCCGGTGCAGGTCGATCCTGACAGCCGCATGACTCAATATCCCTTCCTGTCCCTTGAGCCGCCACAGCGAACCCCCGACACGGAGGTGCACGGTGGCCGAGCTGAACTGGTTGTAGCGATTCAAGCCGCCGTGCGCCTCGATAACAGTGCTGACTAGATCACTCATGGCAGACATCTCCCTGAACTGTGGTGTACATGGCCGGTAGCTGTTCGGCCGTCTAGGCGATCAGCGGCTCCGGGGTACTCCTACTGTTGGGTTCGAACCCTCCGGCAGGATCAGCAAACAGCTCACTCGCTCCCGGAGGGGCGAGCCTCTTCCGTCACACGCGTGGTCTGGGCCGACCCGTGGCCGGTGCGCTCGTGGACGTGGGGCGCCGGCGTGCGTTCGATCTGCAGGCTGAGCAGTTCCGGGCGGCTGTAGTGGCCGCGCGCATCCATCAGGCGCTTGCGCAGGTCGATCTGTGCGAAGTCCAGGTCGGCGATGACTTCGCCTTCGCCGGATGTGAGCGGCTCGCCGATGATGCGGCCCTCGGGGTCGACAATGGCGGTGAAGAAGCCGCCGGACATCGCAGCGGCTGGGGCGCCGGTGTCCTCGGCGAGTTTCGCCTGCTGGCCGGCATCGAGCCAGGCGGTGGCGTTGACCACGAAGCAGGCCGACTCCAGCGCATGCTGACGGATGTTCACCTCGATCTGCTCGGCGAACAGCTCGCCGCCGAAGGAGCCGGGGTACATCGCGGCGTGGATCTGCTCGCCATCGGCCATCAGGGCATAGCGAGCCAGCGGCAGGTAGTGCTCCCAGCAGGCGAGTTGGCCGATACGGCCGACGGCGCTGTCCACCGCGCGCAGTCCCGAAGCATCGCCCTGGCCCCAGATCATCCGCTCGTGGTAGGTCGGCGTGAGCTTGCGCCGGCGCTGGATCAGCGTGCCGTCCGCGTCGAAGAGCAGCTGGGTGTTGTAGATGGTGCCGCCGTCACGTTCGTTGACGCCGATCGAGACGACCACGCCCGCCTCGCGGGCTGCCGCGCCGATCGCGTCGGTCTCGGCGGACGGCACCGTCACCGCCTCTTCGAGGAGGCGCAGGTGCTCCTTGGCCATGGCGTAGGGCGGCTGCACGAAGGAGAAGTAGGGGTAGTAGGGGACGACGGTCTCGGGGAAGACGGCGAACTGGACGCCCTGTGCGCCCAGGTCCCGGATCTTCTTCACGACCTTCTCGACCGTGCCGGCGCGGCTGTAGAGCACGGGACTGATCTGGACTGCAGCGGCTCGTATGACAGTCATGGTGATACTCCTTGCAAATGTACGGTCGGTAAGATCTCGTGATGCGGCGCGCAACCCGGGACAGGCACGCGATAAAAAGGGTCGAGGCGATCCAGGAGGGATAGGGCCCGGCCGGGCGGACAAGTCCCGCTCCACTAGTGGCTACTGGCGACTACACCGCAATAGGAGCATATGCTCCTATTGGCGCAAGCGGGGAGCAAATCCTTCCGAGCCTTTCGGTGACGCTGCGACGCCGAGTCGCCCGGGCGTACGACAGTCAACCGTCAGCGCTTCAGGTGGACGGTGAAGTGCCTCTCGGTGTCACCGGCGGGAACGGTGCGAACAAAGCCCCGGGCGTTGCGGTAGTCGCCGGAACCGCCGGTGATGCCGACGTCGACGTAGGACGGGGCGGGCAGGTGGAGCAGCGCCTGCGCAGCGAACTGCCCCTCAGGCAGAGAGAAGGTGCCCAGGCACTGGAGCGCGGCCGGATCGACGTGAGTATAGGTGCAGACGACGCCGTGATCGCCGACCTTCTCGCCGTCGCGGTAGAGGTCTTCGTGGATGACACGCTGGTCACCCGGGCTGATTCCCTCCCTGCCCAGATCGAGGTCTTCGAGCGAGGTCTGTTTGCCGACCAGCTCGAAAGTTTTCGCGCGCTGGTCAACGACGTGCGCACTGACGGAAGTCGACGTGCCGGCCGACGCCAGCGGCGCAATGGCGACGCCACCGGCGAGGGCCGTAGCGATGCCAACGGCTGCAGTCAGGTAACGCAGCTTGTTGATCTTCAATGCAGTCGGCAACTTGCCGCTCCATTCCGTGGTGTGTCGATTCAGTGGCGGCAGAAAGGCGTGAAACCTCGGCCCGGATACGCAGCGCCGCCGCCTGCTCCGATCGACTTGTGAACAATCCGTGTCGGGTGGCTCACGCAACCCATCCGCCGAGGAAGCGACGGATGGCCATGGGTGGTGGCCGCCCTGGATTCCGAGCCGTGATCTTGCCGGTGCGGACTTGCGTAGTGCCAGGTTGTTGCACGTGTCGGCGAGATCCGTCTATGTCGGGGCCATGTCGTCACGACAAGGTTTACCGACGGCGACAATAAGAGCATATACTCCTACTTTCGAAGTGGCAAGGGAGGTAGGTCTTGGGCGACGCCTACGCCCCCCAGTTCATTACCGGGCCGCGGCCCCGCAAGATCTCACACACCCTCGACGGCTCCCCCATGCGTGCACGTACGCCTCGCCGCGGGGCAGGCGGGCAACCCGTTCTTCGAGCAGGGCCTGGCCGACGAGTCGTACTCCCGCACCCTGTTCCGCGGGCGCGGCGTGCTCTTGATCGCCCATCGCATGGCGCCCCGGCCCGTGGCAGCAGGCTCTCGGCCTCTTCGTCTCACCACCGCGCCGGTGTGCGGCCTGACGGCAAAGGCGCCGCGCGCTTCGGGCAACTCTCCTGTCCCGCCGGCTGAGCCGGTACCTGGCGGCGTCGGGCGGTGCGGCCTCTTGTGAGGTCGTATTGCCGATACCGTGCGGTGTCTACGGCGTCAAATAGCGGGCGCCGAAATCTGGAGGCACCGCCCCATGCTGATTGCTCAGCGTCCTTCGTTGACCGAAGAGGTCGTCGACGAGTTCCGCTCCCGGTTCGTCATTGAGCCACTGGAGCCGGGCTTCGGTTACACCCTCGGCAACTCCCTGCGTCGGACGCTCCTGTCCTCGATCCCGGGTGCTGCGGTTACCAGCGTCCGGATCGACGGTGTCCTGCACGAGTTCACCACCGTGCCGGGCGTCAAGGAGGACGTCACCGACCTCATCCTCAACATCAAGCAGTTGGACCTCTCCTCGGAGCACGACGAGCCGGTCGTGATGTACCTGCGCAAGCAGGGTCCCGGCCTGGTCACGGCTGCTGACATCGCCCCGCCGGCCGGAGTCGAGGTCCACAACCCGGACCTGGTCCTGGCCACGCTGAACAGCAAGGGCAAGCTGGAGATGGAGCTGACCGTCGAGCGCGGTCGCGGCTACGTCTCCGCCGTCCAGAACAAGCAGGCGGGCCAGGAGATCGGCCGTATCCCGGTCGACTCCATCTACTCGCCGGTGCTCAAGGTCACGTACAAGGTCGAGGCGACCCGTGTCGAGCAGCGCACCGACTTCGACAAGCTGATCGTCGACGTCGAGACCAAGCAGGCCATGCGTCCCCGTGACGCCATGGCGTCGGCCGGTAAGACCCTGGTCGAGCTGTTCGGCCTGGCACGCGAGCTCAACACCGACGCCGAGGGCATCGACATGGGCCCCTCCCCGACAGACACCGCTCTCGCTGCCGATCTGGCGCTGCCGATCGAGGAGCTCGAGCTCACCGTCCGGTCGTACAACTGCCTCAAGCGCGAGGGCGTCCACACGGTCGGCGAGCTTCTCGCCCGCTCCGAGGCCGACCTCCTCGACATCCGCAACTTCGGTACGAAGTCGATCGACGAGGTCAAGGCAAAGCTGGCCGGCATGGGCATGGGCCTCAAGGACAGCCCGCCCGGATTCGACCCGACCGCCGCTGCCAACGCCTTCGGCGCCGACGACGACGCGGGCTTCGTCGAGACCGAACAGTACTGAACGCTGCGCCGGGTCGCGCGGAGCCGGGGGTCGCCTCCCGGCTCGCACCGCCAGCCATATCTGTTGTGCGGCGAATGGGAACCCTCGTCCCGGCGGGCGGCCAGCGCCGTGCGGGCCCGGTGGTCTATCTCGATGAGGTAGGGGGCGACAAAGCCGTGGTAGTCCGCTTTGCGCCTGGTCGGGTAGATCCCTCGAGCCGGTGATGCGGCCACGGCAGTGGCGCGCACCGCACCGGCAGCGGGCGGCGAAGTAGTCGACCGAGTAGTTCCGCATCGCATAGTCGAAAGTGATCTCCTCGCCGGCGACTATGGGTGCGCGGGCGACGAAGTCGTGCGCACCGCTGGAATTGAGGCGGATCCCGCAATTCCAGCGGTGCGCACGAGTGGTTCACCTTCGGGACGAGCCCGCCGTGCAACACGAAACGTTCCGCACCGACCTGGGAGGCGTGCGAGTGGTTGCGGTCCAGTTCACTGTCGATGGCACCGGCCATCACCGTCTCATCGATCCGGAAGGGCCGGGTGGCGAAAACGCCCTCGCCTTTTTCGTGTGTTCCCCGGAGTCCGAAGCCGTCAACCATCGATTGATGAACAGCTGAGAGGGAAGCACCAATGGTGCTTCCCTCTCAGCTGCCTACCTGGTGCGGGAAGCCTCGGGTTGCCCAGCCTTGCTCATAGCTCCGAGTGAACCGCGGACCGCCGATGACGTGGGCCGACATGCCGCGCTTGGCGAAATAAACCGATCGGATGGGCGTATCCGGTCACGTTGTGCGGAGGCGGCGGCTGGAAGGAGGTGGCATACCGGGCCATGGGCGAGGAAAGCGTGGATCGGGCGGAGGGTTTTGGCGAGCGGCTGCTCGGTTTGCTGCTGGACAGGGCACGGCTGCTGCCGCCGCAGCTGATCGCCCCGCTGATCGCGGAGGAGGTGGCCAGGATCGGAGGTCGTGACGTCTCCATCCTGCTCCAGGACTACGCGCAGGAGCTGCTGGTGCCCCTGCCGGGCAGGAACCTGCACGTCAGCCAGCCCGAGCCGATCATTGATTCCCCCGCCGGCCGGGCGTTCCTGCGCGGAGGCGTCATCGAGGTGCCGCAGTGAGTTACGAGAGCGTCTGTTGCTCAGCGACGGGAGCGCCCTCTTCATGATCGAGTGGCACAGAGGCGCCGCCGACCCCCTCGCGGTCCTTGACTGAGCGCCCGCGCGTCAGGCCCGATCACGTCGTCGACGACAAGGACTCGCGGGGATCGAGGCCCGGTTCTCACTCTCGGCCCCGGGACCGCAGAGGACGAAGTTGCCCGGAACGCTTTGCGTCCCGGGCAGCACGTGTGGGTGGCAGCCGCGAAGCCCCCAGGTCTCAGCCGTCTCAGGCCGCGGTTGTGGGGTTCGCTGATTCGGCGGTGCGGCGGTGTTCGGCGTTGATGCGTTGGGCTTCTTCGAGCTGGTCTTCGAGGATGACGATGCGGCAGGCGGCCTCGATGGGGGTCCCGTGGTCGACGAGTTCCCGGGCGCGTGCGGCGATCCGCAGCTGGTAGCGGGAGTAGCGGCGGTGGCCGCCCGCGGATCGGAGCGGGGTGATGAGGCGGGCTTCCCCGATGGCGCGGAGGAAGCTCTGGGTGGTACCGAGTATTTCGGCGGCCCGGCCCATGGTGTAAGCGGGGTAGTCGTCGTCGTCGAGACGGCCGAACGAGTCGTCTGCTGTCATTGCACCTCACTGTGTGGAACGCGTGGAGGGGCCCTGGCGCCAATGGCACCAGGGCCCCGAAGGAACTGCTACACCATCTGCCGGCCCTGACACTGCGCCGGCCTTCTGTTTCCGCAGACCCGACCGAGATGCTGTCGGGGGTGCAGGGATCGCGGTTGCTTGACCGGAGACCACCTCACTATCGATGTCCTGCGGTACCCGGGCTCAGACTTCCGCCCGGGCGATCCTGATGGCGCCTGGCTCCTCCGTTCTTCCCTCTGGATGAACTACTTACCAACGGGGGACTGCGTACTGCTGGTACTGCGCACTGCTTGTACTACTGGTGATGCGAACTGCTGGTGACCTGAGTAAGCGCCACTCTTCGGCAGCCAGCCCCGTCGCCCATCCTGCGTCTGCTCTGGCTTAGAACCCCACTGCCGAACCTCCCGGTACGCGCGCCCGCAGCCGACGCCTTTACCGAGGAACCACTGACAACCGCACTGCTGGTACTGCGAACTGCACTTACTGAACTGCCACTGCGTTACTGCTCACGGCGGCCCCTGATCACTGCGGGCCACCCGGTCCGGCCGTCAGTCCCGTCGCCGTCCTTCAACCGCTCTGGCTTCGAAACTCCACCACCGCACCGTCCTGCGCACTGCAACTGCGTGTACTGCTGCCCGGCAGTTCGTCTCTGCCAGGCCTCGTTGATCTCGGCTACGAGAGAAACCATAACCACGCCACCTCCCAATGTCTACTCCGGCCGACATAGATTTTCGTGTGTCCGACGGTGAGGTAATCGAGCCCTGCCGGGTTAAGGGCATCGCTGGGGCGGTGCCGTGGTCGAGCCGGGACGCCCGCGCGCCGCCGGCTGTGGTGTGTCGCCGGCGGCAAGGCGGCCGGCGAGGATGCGGTCCCCGGCCGGGTGAAGGCCTTCGCCGGAGAGGTCCCGCACCCCGCCATCAGGCCGACCGTGGGAAACGCCTTCGACCACCTCATGGCGGGCTGGATGTCGGTCACGCTGCCCAGGGCCTTCGGCAACCGCGGCATCAAGTTCGTCGTCGCCTGTGCGGATCTTCAACAGCTTGGCCAGGAGCGGGTCAAGGCTCGCTGCGGCGGCGGCCTCTCCCACCTGGGACCGATGCTCAATTACTGAACAACAGCAGGAGTAACCACCACTCCCCCACAGAAGGCTGACCCTCCATCAACCAAATTGACCGGGAGCCAGTCGGGGGTGTGTTCCGACAGGGGCAGTGAGTTAGTGCGGGACCGAGCCGCCCGCTGCCTGAGACGGGCTAGGACCTCGGGTCGTCGACCTTGAGCTCGTCTCCGGTGTCGGATACGAAGACGACCAGGAGCTTGGCCGGCTTGGTCCGGCTGGTGTTCTCTGTGAGCACGTGGTGGGCGCCCGGCGGCTCGACCCAGTTCTCGCCCTGCTGGTAAGTGCTCACGGCCTTGCCGTCGAGCTTGCTTCGCACGGTGCCGTCCAGGACGTAGGCGTAGACGAACGCCTGGCCGTGCCGATGGGGCACCGCGCGTGCGCTGGGCGGGAAGTCGACGACCGCCGAGGTGAACGTCTTGCCCTTCACGTTCGGAAGGGCCTGCTGGAGCAGGGGCGTCAGGGTTTCGGCGGGGTGCTCCGAGGCAGCGGCTGAGGCCGGAGCCTTAGCATGGGTGGCTGGGGTCGAGGTCGTGCAGGCCGTGGACACAGCCAGCGTGGCGACGGCCGGGAGGCCACCGGCGATCCGTATTCCAATCACGATGGGTCTCCTGATTCAGTCTTGGGTGACGCGGATGATCGTCTTGCCGGGGGTGCGCTTGCCGGGGGCGAATGCGGCGGGTGCTTCGGCGAGCGGCCGCACGGCGCCGACGGTCGGCCCGAGCCGACCGTCCCTTACCCGCTGGGCGAGTTCGGTGAGCCGGGCGCGGTCGGGTTCGACGACGAAGAAGACAGCCCGCCCGTCCTTGGGCTGCACCTTGGGCGGCATGGCGATGGTGACGAGCGTGCCGCCGGCGCGCACCAGGGCGGCCGAGCGGTCGAGGATGTCTCCGCCGATCACGTCGAACACCACGTCGGCCTCGCCGGCGTCCTCCAGCTTCTCGGCCTCCAGGTCGATGAAGGCGTCGACGCCGAATGCGAGTGCCCTGTCCCGGTCGGAGGCGCGGCCGGTGCCGATGACGCGGGCGCCGACCTCGCGGGCGAGCTGTACCGCGATCGAGCCGACGCCGCCCGCGGCGCCGTTGACCAGGACGGTCTGGCCTGTGGTGAGGCGGCCGTGGTCGAACAGACCCTGCCAGGCGGTCAGCCCGGAGATGGGCAGCGCGGCGGCCACGGTGTGGTCGACGTCCGCCGGCAGCGGGGCGAGGTTGCGGGCCTCCACCGCGGTGTACTCGGCGAGCGTGCCGTTGCGGGTCCAGTCGGCCAGGCCGAACACCCGCTGCCCGACGCTCAGGCCGGTGGTGCCGTACCCCAGCTCTACGACAACACCCGAGAGTTCGTGCCCGGGCACGCTCGGCGTCCGGTCGCGGCCAGCACGATCGGTCCACGTGCCGGGCCAGTCCAGCTCTCCGGGGGTGAAGCCCGCGGCGTGCACCCGCACAATGACGTCGTTCTCGGCCGCGTGGGGGTAGGGCATGTCCGTCAGGGACATCCCGGCAAGACCAGCGTCACGGTCTCGAACAGTGATGGCTTGCATACAGGTCCTTACTGGGGAGGGACGACTCAAGCGCGCAGCTTCGTACACACACAGGGCTCATAGCGGCCTGTCATTGGGAAGATGCAGCAGGTGGATGTATGCCGTTCCGCATGATCGATTTAACCTGCTCGCGCACATTCCTTCGTCGCCCGTTTTGCGTTCTCATCAGGGAGACGAGGTAGCCCCTCCGGGTGTGACAGCTCAGACGTGGACAAGTTTTTCGGGATTGGTCACCCTGCGGTACGCGGTGATCAGACCGTCTGTGATCTGGACCGTGTCGCCGGAGTAGACCCTCCCTCTGCGGCCGGCGGGCTGACGTTGATGGCCCTCGGCCTTCTAGGGGGAAGACGAGGGGCCACGCTCGTTGAGCCGGGCACCTGCAGGGCGGCGGGGGCACGCACCCACACCCTCCGGGCCAGCGGGCCATCGCGCGGCCGGCCTCCAGGCCCCGCACGCGCTCTGCTGGCAGTGCCGGAGCATCACGGTTCCGCCGGCGGCGATCCGCCGCTCGGTGCCCACCCGGCAGCACCCCGCCACCGGGCCACGCACCCGCTCCGGGGCGGGCTCGGGCCGGCGCTGCTCGGGAACCGGGACGACCGGCGGCCCGGGACGGGGGGCGTCCAACTCGGCCGGGGTCACACCCATGGCCTTGGCGCGGGAGCGGCGCCGACCGCGGCGCCCTCGCTGGTGCTTCATATGCCCAGGATGCCGCCCCGGCGGCACCGCAAGCGCGGACCGACACGAGGCCGCCCGGGTTTGCCCGCCGCCCGCGCCGGTCATCCGCCTCGGGTTCATGTGCTGCCCTGGCAAGCCTCGATTTCTCGTGAACAATCATGGCGAGTCTGGGCATTCACTGCTGCTCAAACAGATCAACAAACGCTGTTGCTGGAAGTGAACGAAGCCAGAGGTCAAAGACGCTGGCTACGGGGCCAGGTGATACAGGCGGCTTCTGTTGCGCTTCGGCACGAGCGAGGACAGTACGGCGTGCGGCTTCCGCGCGGGCGCGGTGGTGGATCCGGTGGGCGGCGGGCGTGGCCGAACCGGGGGGCGAGTTGGGTGCCCAGGCCGTGGTGAAGATGCGATGCGCGAGCGGCATCGGCCCGTCGGGGTTCGGCGGGTCGCCGGGGATGCAGTGGTCGCGGATGGCGGCCGCGGTGATGGCGGTGTCGGTGTGGGGCGGGGCGGGGCGGGGTGTACGTGGAGGGTGCGGGTGAGGTAGCGGCGGGCTTCGGCGAGCAGGTGGCGGTGGCGGAAGCGGCCGCCGTGGTGGACAGAGACGATCGCGGTGATCTCCAGGGCTGCGGCCGCGACGTCCACGGCGGTGCGGACGGTGTTGCGGATCGCTGCGGTGGCGAGGCGGGCCAGGCGCAGGAGGTTGTCGACGACCGCCTCGCCGACCAGGGCGACGGCGCCGTCTCGCCAGCGTTCCCGCAAGGCGGGCAGGGGCTGGCTGGTCTTCTTCTTGGCGGGCCGGGTCTCGTGGGAGGCGCGTGCCATCAGTCGTTGCCGGATTTTGGTGGTGAGGGGCTGGCGGGTGCGTTTCTGGTACTGGTCGGCGAGTTCTGCCAGGCGCTGCATGGTCGCTTTGTTGCGGGTGGCGGCCCAGTCGATGAGCTTCTCGGGGATCCCCGCGAGTTCCATCACGGGCCGCTGTCCGGCGGTCGGGTAGCGGGGCACGGTCGCCAGATCGAGCGCGCGGCAGATCTCTTCCATCAGGCGTTGGTTGTAGAGCTCCGAGAGGGCGACGGCGTACTCGAGGAACGAGCGGGTGTGCAGGGTGCCCCACCGGTCGTCCTGGCGGCGGACCTTGACCGACAGGACGACGTGATCGTGGAGCAGCGGCATGCCGTCGCGGTTCTCGTAGTGGCGGAAGCGGGCGCGATCACACCGGCACGGGCGCGTTGCACGGTGCTGTCGCCACCGACGCGTACCCACAGCAGGTCGGTCTCGGCGGTGGCCAGGACCTCGCCGATCACGCGGGTCTGCAGGTCCTCGATGAGCTGGCGGACCGGCGGTGTGCCCAGCGCCCAGAGGGCCTGGACGCTGCCCGGCGGGCGGAACACGAGATCGTTGCCGGACCACTTCTGCACCCCGTAGCCGAGCCGGGCCGCCCGGGCGGCCGCTGCGGGACTGCCGCCGGCGGCAAGACGGGCCGGCAACAATATGGTCCGCATCCGGGTGGAGACCTTCGCCGAACAGGTTCCGCATCTGCCCCTCAGTGACCCGCGCCCGGCCCATCCACACACCCGGCGGGACACCCGCCTCCTCCTGCGCCTCCTCCAGGCTCTTCCCCCGACGCCGACGCCCGTCACCGACCACCACCTCACGCCCGTAATACTTGTACGCGGAGCCCTTGCTCACTTGCTTGCACGTCACCATGCAACCCAGCACAGCACCGAAAAAGCACTGGTCCCCTAGATCAAGGGCTCCCGTGAGGCGGGACGAAACCGCGGATTCGTCGGTCCGCTCTCCCACGTGACGGGCAGCCGGCAGCCACGCTTCCCACATCGGCTCCAGACCGGCAGAGCTCCGCTGCCGAGGAAGTTCACGCAGGGAGCCCGATCGCAGGGAGCGGACTGTGCCCTTCGGACCAGTCGTTGACCCAGCCGCAACCCGCACACGCGTACCGGCCATCGAGACCCGCGATCTGTGTCCCGCACCGAGTGCACCCTATGTAGGTGATCTCGGGATGCGGCAGAGACACCTCAGGCCGGCCTGGCCATTCTAATTCCGGCGTAATCGCCATGATCGGAAGCTACCCGCGTAAGCAGCGACGTCAGGGGCCAAAAGCGACACCAGCACACCCTCTCTACAGGCGCCAGGAAACCCTTACTTGCAGGCTTGCCCACGGCAGGCCAAGGCTTGCCCAGGGGTAGCCAGGAAGGTGACCGATGACCGGTCCCGAAATGGGATCAGACGAGCGCTGGCAGCCGCATTGGAAGCGTGGCCGGTAGCAGCGCAGGTACCGGCGCCGGTAGCAGGTCAGTTGAGGACCTGCACCTCAACCACCCGCGCGATGAACGCGGTCTGCCGGTTCTCGGTGACCTCTCCGCCGTCACCGAGAACCGGCGCGGCCCACTTCACAGTCCAGGTCGCGGTCGCGGTGCCCCGGTACCGGCCACCTCGCCCTGGGACGGCTGGCCCCGTGGCGGCTGTTCTTTCGTGAAGTGCTTACAGACAGTCCGGCACCTGTCCCTGCGTACCGCCCGCCTGCTGACCGGACAGGCCTTGGTACAGAGGTACCGACAAACACACACATAATCAGGTCCGTGGTGGACTTTCGTAAACATCAGGCCCCCGGGAAGCCGCTCGTCCTTGCGGCCCTGGCCTTCGCATGCCGGGCCGTGTGATCACGGGCCGTGCGCCCTGACGGATTTACTGGCCGTGGAACGGTTGGACGATCCGCGCTGCTGTGCCGGCCACCATCCCAAGGCGGTCCGCACCACCACGTGAGCACGCCGCGGACGCTGGGCCCGGACGCCGATTGCCACTGTCGCCCCCAGGGCCTGCCTCCCAGACTCCCAGACGAACTCGTCCACCAGGCAAACAAAGGAGGCGACCTCCCAGATCTCCCTGAGAAGAACGGACATATCAGCCGAGCTGGGAGGTGCGGATCAACCGGAGTGCCCAGACCGGATGTCAAGCCTCGAGAGCGGTTGGCTCGTAGTGCCGTCCGTCGCAGAGGAAGCTCCAGAGAACGTCGACGCAGTGGCGGGCAAGGCGTCCTCCATTCGGCCCGCAGTGATTGCCGTAGGGCGGAGTTGGGGGGTGGGCTGTCAGAGCGACCAGTGACAGGACGCGGGCGCCAGGGGCGTCACCTGCCGAACGAGCAGGGCCGGTCCTCCGCCGGCCTACACGAGACTTGGAGATTCCCATGGCCTACCGCAAGGGACAGCACGTGGAGTACCGGGACCAGCAAGACGAGCTCCAGAAGGGCGAAATCCAGCAGACCGAAAGCGGCGGGGCACAGACTCGCTACGCCATCAAGAACGACAAGACCATGCGCGAAGAGAAGATCAGCGAAAACCAGATCGAGCGGGCGCTGTAGTAATAGCCCTGACGACGCAGCCCGCCGTTGCACCGAACCAAAGTGCAACGGCGGGCTGCTGGATGTCCTGCGGCAGTGGATACAGCGGCGGTAGCCGGTACTCCGGGTCAGGCATAGTAGGTGCCGAGGTGAATTCCACGAGCAGGTTGCACGTCTGCTGCCGTCCTTGAAATACGCCTCCTGCAATCCCTCCGTACCGAGATTCTGCAATTCCTGTTCACTGGAACCGGCCTCTGAAAGCGAAAAGCGGAAGATGCCGGGTAATCAGCCGGATGTGTCCGTGATCCGTCGTTCTGAGGACTGCGGTGAACCCGAAACGCGCCCCGTCTCAATCGTGTTGCCGGTCGCGGTCGCCCTACCGGCTGACCTTAGACAGCTACCTGCCTCGGCTGGCAGCCGCATTCGTGGTGCTCCCGCCAAGCACATGCGGTCCAGGGCGCGCTCGCCGCCGCAGTGTGTCAACGGATTGGCTTTGTACGGACAGCGAATGTTCACCACTTCGGGAGGCGGCGGAACTCGCTCCTGTTCGACTCTCCACAGCTGCTGCAGATAGAGGTGGGATGGGTACTGATGCCTCGCTCGCCGGTCAATATCAGAGGGTAGAACTGCTGACGACTTCCGCCAGCTCGTCAGCGGCCTCGGGGGTCAGGCGGTAGAACCCTTGAAGGCTGATCGATCTTTCGAGACGACCATCCACCACGTACTTCAGACCGCGGGTCTGCCCTCGCCGGTTGCGCCAGGTAAGCCTGGTAAGCAGTTCACCGGAGACAGGGACATCGAAGCGCACGGGCGTCGCGTCCACGTGCACCGCCTGAGCCCCGCAGCCGCCCGCGCCGAGCATCAACCAGTCGTCATGCCCGGGATACGCAGGGTCCCCCCAGGTGGCGGGGGCTATGCCGCAGCAGTCGCGACGCTCCCTCACGACGCAAACAGAACTTGAGCCAGAGCCGTAGCTCACCGACAAAGCCACTCGATCGCCGGTCAGAAGGCGGGCTTCCGTTGCAGCAGGCGGTCAGTGGCGTTCACTCGGGTGCAGGGGCTGTTCGGTCCAGATGGTTTTGCCGGTGGGGGTGTAGCGGACGCCCCAGCGGCTGACGAGCCGTGCGGCGATGTACAGTCCCCGGCCGCCCTCGTCGGTGTCTCGGGCGCGCTTGATGTGTGGGGCGGTGCTGGAGGGGTCGGAGACCTCGCATGTCAGTCTGTCGCTTTCGCGGATCAGGCGCAGGCTCGCGCCGCCGCCGCCGTAGCGGATGGCGTTGGTGACGAGTTCGCTGACTACCAGCTCGGTGGTGAAGGCGAGTTCGTCAAGGCCCCATTCGCTGACCCGGTCGACGGCGCTCTGGCGGCTGCCGGCGACTGCCGCCGGGTCGGCCGGTATCTCCCATGACACGGTGTCTTCGTCGGGGACTCCGCGTACCCGTGCGAGCAGGAGGGTGACGTCGTCGCGCAGGACGTCCGGGGAGATTCCAGCGACCAGGCGGGAGGCTGCCACGTGCAAGTCACCGTCAGTGGGGTGGGCCGCGGCCAGTCGCTCGCGGAAGGCCGCCATTCCGCGGTCGATGTCGTTCCACGGGTGTTCAATCAGGCCGTCGGAGTAGAGCGCGAGTACGTCGCCGTCTCGTAGATCAACGTCGGCGACCTCGAATGCCAGGCCACCCACGCCCAGCAAGGGGCCCGGGACGAGGGGAATGTACTCTGCCGTGCCGTCGGGCCGGACGAGTGCCGGTGGCGGATGCCCCGCACTGGCCACGGCGCAGCGCCGTGTGGTCGGGTCGACAACGGCGTAGATGCAGGAGCTGCCGGGGGCATTCTCGTGACCGGACGCGTCGCCCTCTGCAAACTGGATGATGACGTCATCGAGGTGGGTGAGCAGCTCGTCGGGCGCGAGATCGAGATCGGCGAGCGTGCGCACGGCCGTGCGCATCCGGCCCATGGCGGCGGCGGCACGCAGACCATGGCCGACGACGTCGCCCACTACGAGCGCCACACGGGCGGAAGACAGGGGGATGACGTCAAACCAGTCCCCGCTGAGGCCGCCCGCCGGCCCGGCACCGCACGGCAGGTAGATCCCGGCCGTCTCGCCTGCTGTCATGACGACCCGCGCCTGCGGCAGCAAACTTTGCTGGAGTGCCAGAGCCATGCGGTGTTCGCGCGTGTAGCGGCGGGCGTTGTCAATGCTCACCGCGGCGTAGGTAGCGAGCCATTGCAGCAGTTGCAGATCAGCGTCGGTGAAGGGGTTCTTTCGCCATACTTCGATGTTGCCCAGGAGCAGCCCGGGTTGTTCAGGAGCGTCGGGCCTTCTTTCTGTGACCAGGGGGGTGCACAGCAACGACAGCTCTTCGTCATCTCCGTCTATCGGGAGGAGGGCCCTGACCATGTCAGGGTTGTGGTCGTAGACGGTGTTGAAGTGCGAGCGGCCGGAGATCGTAAATCCCTTTCCGGCCTGGAAATTTCTTACCACCGCTTGGTTAGGGAAACTCGGAAGATCATCGCCCACCAGAACGTAGCCATTCGGCCACTGCCTGTCTGCGGGTGCGAGCGCCGTACGACGCAGCGCCAAATCCCCGCCCCCTGTCCGTTCCGGTGGCTCCTCCCCGTCGCAGACTTCCCTGGCCAGGTTCACGTTCGCGAAATCGCCCAGCCCCGGGACCACGAGGTCGGCCAGACGCTGAGCGGTCGTTTCCACGTTCAAGGACGCGCCGATCGACGCTGCGTTCGAAAGCAGCTCCAGCTGCCTCCGTGCTTGGTGTATATCGTTGTCCAGCGCCTGGCCGCCCTCTGAGTCGTCCGGGTCAGGAACCATCGCCTTCATGTACTTATGCTATGACCTGCCCGAATTTGGCCGTGCCCTGCCCGCCGCTGCGCGGCGGAGGCGGGCAGCGGGTCTCGATGTAGCCGGGGTGGATCGCGTCGCTGCTGCAGCTGTCCGCCGGGATTGGTGGCGGCGTCCCGGCCGCCCTGACCTGCGGCCTGGTAGCGGGAGTCGCGGCTGCCATGACGCTGCGGGTGGCCGTGGGCCGCGCAGAGACCGCCGACGCCACGGCCTCCGTCCAGGGCCCCGCCCGGCCCTAGCTAAGCTGGTGATGGGGGCAGGGGCAGTGGCTCCGACCGTCGGGTGTGCGCACATATGACAGCGGTCGTAACGGGCAGTCAGTCCGGCGGCGTAAGATTCGGGCCGCCGTACAGGAGACACCATGCCGCGAGTGGAAGGCGCCTACCGCCTTCCCTCGTCAAGTCGGAGAAGCTGCAAGTACGGCTCAGCGAGGAGATCCGCCGCCGCACCGATGTGGTCGGCATTTTCTTTGATCGATCGCGCCGCCCTGATCCGCAGGGTCGGAGCGGTGCTGACCGAGCAGCACGACGAAGAGCGAGGTCCGCCGCAGATGAGCCGCTGACCAGTGGTAGAAAGCGCGCTCCACCCAATCGAGTCAGAAACCGACAGCACCGTCCTGCCCACCGAACTCACCGCATGGCCTCAAGAACGGGACCACCGCGTAGCCGTCGTTATCCACTCCGGCGGATGTGGCCTGGTCGCCCTGAGCTACGTGTCGTGGCTTGTTGCTGCACTGCACTGCGGCTTATGTCATGGCAGATCTGGATTTCACCCACGTGGAGAATCGGACCGAGTCGTACATCGAGACGCCGACCAGTTGCGCCCTTGCTTGGAGCAAAACAGATCGAGCAGGCACAGTCGCAGGCGGAGCTTCTTGGGTTCCCAGCGGCGGGTTTCCGCGGTCAGGGCGAGCATCGGCATCCAGGCCAGGAGGTCAAGTGCGAGGGAGACGGTCTCCAGCGAGATCCGGTGGCCACTCCCAGAATCCGTGTCGCCGCGTACGTGATCCGGCATTCCACCGTTCCCGAGCTCCTCGTGTTCGACCACGTGGGCTAGATGCGGTTGCTGTATTGAAGCGGCATACACCGCCCCTGGGCCGCCGTGCCGACTTGTTGCCATCGTCCACGGCGGCCAGGGTTCTGTGCCGTCTGAGAGGGCGCGAGCGGGTCAGGAGAGCCAGTCGGTGTAGCGGGTGGGGGCGAGGTGGGCGTTCTTGTCGGTGAGGACGTCGCCCTTGACGGCGGCGAACATGCCGGCGGTGGGGTCGGTGACGACGGTGCGGTTGTCGCCCTTGTGGGACAGGGTGATGCGGCCCAGTTCGTCCAGGGTGAAGACGTCGGGGCCGCCGATGTTGCGGATGCCGTTCAGCGGAGCGCCCGCGGCGACCTCCGCCACTGCGCCGGCCACGTCTTTGGCGGCGATCGGCTGGATCGGCGTGGCGGGCAGCCGGACGGTGTCGCCGTCGGCGGTCCAGGACAGGACGGCGTCCATGAACTCCATGAACTGCGTCGCCCGGACGATCGAGTACGGGATCTGCCCGTTCGCGAGGATGTGCTCCTGGAGCGCCTTGGCCCGGTAGTAGTCCAGCTCCGGTACCTGGTCCGTGCCGACGATCGAGAGGATGACGAAGTGGCCGGCGCCGCCCTTGCGGGCCGCGGCGAGAAGGTTTTCCATCGAGGTCTGGAAGAACGCCGGGGAGGCTTCGTCGAAGGTCGGGGAGTTCGTTAGGTTGACGACGACCTCGGCTCCCGCCACCGCCTCGTCCAGTCCCTGGCCGGTGATGACGTCGATTCCGGTGGACTTCGAGTGCGGTACCGCCTCGTGCCCGGCGGCGTTCAGGTTCTTGACGACCTGGGATCCGATCAGCCCGGTACCGCCGATGACTGCGATCTTCATGGCATGCCTTTCCTCGGGAATATATGTGCAATATGGAACACGAGCCGCCATGTGGGCGCGACAGGAAAACGCGTCCTTGTCGGCTGAGAGCGGGCGGCGTCAGTCACCGACGAACGTGACCGTCTCGTGAAGCGGCGCCCGGCCCATACGTGTGCGATCCGCCGCGAGGTCCTCGAACCCGATCGACATTCCGCAGAAGAGCATCAGCTCGTCCGGGGGTGACAGGACCTCCGCGACGCTCCTGTAAAACTTCGCCCATGCCATCTGCGTGCAGCTGTGCAGGCCTTCGACGCGGAGCAGCAGCATCACGGTCTGCAGGTACATGCCAACGTCGGCCCACTGGGGCGAGCCCAGATCGCGGTCGATGTAGCAGAACAGGGCCGCGGGCGCACCAAAGCAGTCCCAGTTCGCGGAAGAGGCCCTCTGGCGCGCCTCGATGTCCTCGCGCGCAATACCGAGTGCGCCGTAGCGCTGCTCACCGAACGCGGATCGGCGCTCGCGGTACGGGGGCTTCAGTGGGGACGGGTACTGCTCGTACTCCGGCTCGTCCCAGGGGTCACCCGCGGCCAGGCGCTCGCCGGCGCGCTTCTTCAGCTCGGCGAGCGGCCCGCCGGTCAGCACGTAGGCGTGCCACGGCTGAAGGTTCGACGCGGACGGCGCCCAAGCCGCGGCGGACAGTACGCGCTGCAGCACCTCCCCCCGGACCTCGCGGTCGGTGAATCCGCGCACCGCCCGTCGGCTCGTGACCGCCTCGTAAACATCCATGATCGCCTGACTCTCGTCCTGCTCGACGCGGCATCTCCGTTACGATCACGACAGTATCATTCGATACCATCTTGAGTGAAACTGCTGCTGGGCATGGACCCGTCGCCCGCGGCTCCCCGCCCCGCACACTGCACATTGGAGAAACCCATGGCCACACTGCTGCACATCGACTCGTCCGTGCTCCCCAGCGAGGCGTCCTCGTCCCGTTCGGTCACGGCCGCCTTCCGAAAGACCTGGGAGGAGCAGCACCCGCAGGGCGCGGTCATCTACCGCGACCTCGCCGCCGACCCGGTCCCGCATATCACCGCCGACGCCTGGTCCGCCGGTTACACCGCACCGGCCGAGCGCACCCCGAAGCAGTCCGCCGCGTTCGCTGAGCGCGCGGTGCTCATCGAGGAGCTGGAGCAGGCGGACGCCGTCCTGATCGGCGCCCCGATGTACAACTTCTCGATCCCGTCGACCCTCAAGGCGTGGCTGGACAGCGTGCTCCTGCTCGGCCGCACGGCGGGCGAGACCCCTTCCGCCCAGGGCACCCCCGCCCTCGTCGTTGCCAGCCGCGGCGGCTCCTACGCGCCGGGCACCCCGCGCGAGGGCTACGAGTTCGTACAGAACTACCTGGAGGCCGTTCTCCGGGGCACCCTCGGCCTGGACCTCGACTTCATCGTCCCGGAACTCACCATGGCCCCCCGCAACCCGGCCATGTCCGAACTGGTCCCTCTCTTCGAGGCTTCCCGTAAGCGCGCCTTCGAGGACGCGACCCTCAAGGCCAAGGAACTCGCGGAGCGCCTCGCCGCGTAACCCGCCAGGCACCAGACGCCGTGTGACGCTTCGCCCCCGGACGTCACACGGCGTCCTCGGCGTCTGCGCTCTCTCCGATGGCGCCTGTGGCGCTCCTCTGCACTAGTAGGGTCGGGGACTGGCGCGGTGGCTTCCGCCCCGTTTCCAGCCCCCGCCGCTTCAAACCGTGCATGCAGTTCTCCCGCACACGGCTTTCCGACATCGTTCACCGACTGGCATGCGCTGTCGCCCTGCGTACGTTTCCGGTAAGACGGTAGACACCGAGCCGGGTGATCCACCCATAAGTAAATCGGGTGGCCCAATTCCTGCCCGCGAGTCTGTGTTTCGCGCTGGCGAAGATCGCCAGCCGCTCGTGGACATAGCCGTCGACCACGTTGAACTTCCGTCCGGAGTTCCCGTTACGGAAGTACGCCGCCCAGCCCCGCAGGACCGGGTTGAGATCGGCGACCACGGCGGATACCGGCCGCTCAGTCTTCGAACGAGCGGTCGCCGCACGGACTTTGTCCCGCAGTACCCGCATCGCCCTGGCCGAGGGCCAGCGTTGCAAGTAGTACCTGCCCCGCCATTTCCACGATTCCATCTTCCGGTGGTGGAAGCCGAGAAAGTCGAAGCCCTGCCCACCTCGGGTGAGGCGGACGATGCCGGTCTTCTCGGGATGCAATCGCATCCCGAGCCGTTCCAGAACTCGCGCCGCCAATTCACGGGCCTGTTCGGCCCGTTGCTCCGTCGGCGACAGGACTACGAAATCATCGCAGTACCTCACCAGCGTCCCCAGCCGGCGACCTTCGTTCTGCCACTCCTCGTCGAGAACGTGCAGCGCGATATTTGCCAGCAATGGGGAAATCGGTGAGCCCTGCGGGGCAATGCCACTTAGATAAGCGGTCTGGTAATCGGTCGTCCACATATGCACAGGGACACGCCCGGGGTGTTTGTGGATGGTCAACTGATCCGGTTGCCGCACTTCCTTCCTGCCGGTGAACCGGTTATGTTCCTCGCTCATGGGCGGGGTGCGGGATAACGTGGTGCCGGTTTCTGGTGTGCGCTTGACCGACCGGGTGGGTGTCGGGGTTCTGACACGTTTGGTTCATCGGGACCTGGTCGATGAGGTACTCGCGGAGACGGGCCGTACAGAGAAACGGTCACGTTTGCTGCCGGCGCGTGTCGTCGTCTATTACGTGATGGCTCTGTGTCTGTTCTTCGGCGAGTCGTACGAGGAAGTGATGCGTCTTCTCGTCAACGGCCTACGTTTTCTGGGGACATGGCGGAAGGACTGGACGATTCCCACGACGGGTGCGATTTCCCAGGCGCGCCGGCGTCTGGGTTCGGAGCCGCTGCGGGTGCTGTTCGAGCGGGTGGCATTGCCCTGCGCGCAGCGGGGCACGCAGGGAGCGTGGATGGGTCGGTGGCGTCTGATGGCCATTGACGGGTTCGTCCTGGATATTCCTGACACCCCAGCAAATGATGGGGAGTTCGGCCGGTCCGGGGGCACACGAAGTCCCGCACCTTTCCCCCAGGTGAAGATCGTGGGGCTGGGTGAATGCGGGACTCATGCTGTGGTGGCGGCCCGGCTGGGTCCCTGGCGCGTGGACGAAGGCGTTCTCGCCGGGGAACTCGTCGCCGATTTCGAACCAGGCATGCTGGTTACCGCCGACCGGGGATTTTACGCATATCGTCTGTGGGAAGCGGCCGCGGCAACCGGTGCTGATTTGCTGTGGCGCATGCCCGACGGCCCTCATCTGCCGGTAGTCCGGCCGCTGAAGGACGGATCCTATGAGTCGTTCCTGCTTGACCCGAAGGTCCGTCGGCGGCGCGCAGTCCAGCGTCACCGCGGGTCGGACAACATAGAGGAGCCGTCCGGGATTCCGGTCCGTGTCGTCGAATACGAAGTGACGAACCGCGAAGGTAGAGGAGAGATCTTCTGCCTGATCACCACCGTTATGGACCCGGACGAGGCTGGTGCCGCTGAACTCGCCGCTGCCTATGCCGAACGGTGGGAGTTCGAGTCCAGCCTTGACGAGATCAAGACCCACCAACGCGGCCGCGGCGGTGTATTGCGCTCGAAAACACCGGACATGGTCGAGCAGGAGATCTGGGCACTGCTCCTGACCCACTACGCGGTCCGGCACCTGATGTGTGAGGCAGCCGAACAGGCCGACATCGACCCGGACCGCCTATCGTTCATGCGGTCACTTCGTATCATCCGCCGCCAGATCACAGGCCAGGCGGGTTTTCCCCCTGACCGCCTCGCGAAGGCCCTTGAAGTCGCCCGCACGGAAATAATAGAAAGGCCCAACCCCCGTCGGAGACACCGCACCAGCCCACGAGCCGTAAAGCGTGTCCACGTCCACGCCTACAGAAAGAAGCAGCCCACCGAAACCATCATCCACCACCCCGACCCACCCCACATCAAAATCCTCGCCGTTTCCTAACTAAGTGGCATTGCCCTGCGGGGTTCCTGCCCCGGTAGGCGAGGTCACCCCGCCCTCCAGGACTCCCATCCGCAGCCAGGCCCGGATCAGCTTCAGCATCGGCCGGTCCACCACACGCCGTGCCACTTGGGCCATCAGCGCCTCATGGTCGATCGTGCCGAAGCAGTCGCGGATATCGGCCTCGAGCACCCACTCCCGCCGCTGGTTCGCGGCGACGCGCACGGCTTCGCATGCGTCGATCGCGGACCGCTTCGGCCGGAATCCGTAGCTCGCCTCGGTGAACTGGGCTTCGAATACTGGTTCAAGGACCAGTTTCGCAGCCGTCATCACCACCCGGTCCGCCACGGTGGGGATCGATAGCGGCCGGAACTCCCCCGGCCGCCCCAGTTTGGGAATCTGGACCCGCCGCAACACTGACGGACGATACGTATGCGTCCGCAGTCTCTGCGAAAGGTCCTGGAGGAACACATCCACCCCCGAGGACGCCACCGCGTCGACGGTCATACCGTCCACGCCGGGGGCACCTCGGTTTGCGCACACACCGGCCCACGCCCGCCAAAGAACGTCCATGCGGTGGACATGGCCATACAAGGCATGAAACCGGCGTTCGGGTTCTTGCTTGGCACAGCGGTAAAGCGTCCGTTGCAGGGCTCGGACCTTGTCCAGAGGACGGCGGCCCGGTCCTGCGGCGTCTTCCTCCCGGCGGATGGAACTAGCCGAAACGGCACTCATCCGGGTCCCTCCCTGTTTGCGAATCGCGTCGATGAAGCAGGGGTCCTTCGCTCCCAGCGGGTTGTGTTGTCCCGCCGATCACCACTACTACGACCCCCTCCGACTGCCTCTCAGCAACCTGCCATTTCCCGGTTCTGCCGGTTATAGGCAGGCCACGCTTCCCGGGCCGCAAACCCGGGGCCGAGGAGGCTCTCTCCAGTTCCCAGGACAACCTTCCGACCATTCCACGCCCCTTACGCCCAGGGTCATTGCATGATCGAGATCTGTCTGGGTTCGTCACGTGAGACCGAGGGTTCGTAGGGGCCGGTGGTAGTCGCGGCCGGTGTGGCGGAGGGCGGCGGCGATGTTGGTCTGGCCGTCCTGGCGGAAGACGCTGATGGCGAGGTTGCGCAGGGAGGCCATGGCGCGAGGCAGGGTGCCGGTGCGGACCTTGGAGTCGTCCTCGCGGAACGTGCGGTCCCGCACGTGGTGCAGGAGGTTCTCGATTCCCCAGTGGCCTCTGATCCAGGTGGCGAGCTCGGTGCAGGTGGCGTCGAAGGCGCTCAGGCTGGTGATCAGGTAGACGCGCTCGATGGTCAGCTTCCCGGTGCTCAAGTCGCGTCGCCACCGTACGACTTGGATCGCCTGGCGGGCGCCGGGGTAGTCGAGGTGGCTGAACGCGGCGACCTTGAGCCGGCGGATCTCGTCGCGGTGGTGGGCGTGGTCGCGAGTGCGGTGCCCGAGCGGGATGTCTCGCCAGGGCAGCTTCCTGACCTGGGCGTACAGGCCCGGATGGTTCTTCTTCACGACGGCCACGTAGTGCGCGCCGCGACTGGTCAGATAGGCCCCGTGGTCGTGCTGGGTGTGCAGTGCGTCGGCGGTCACCACCGTGTTCTCCAGCTCGAGACCGTCCAGCAACGGCGCGAAGGAGGGGATCTCGTTGCTCTTGGAAGCGACCTGCCGCTGGGCCAGGACCACGCCGTGGTGGTCCATCGCCGCCAGCAGCTGGATCGCCGCGGCCGTTGCGGTTCGCGATCCGCGGACCACCTTGCCGTCGACCGCGATCACCCGTCGCACCGGCCCTTTCTCCGCCTCCGGCTCGACCGGGGGCGGCGTTCTGGCCTGCAGATACGCGCTGATCGCCGCGTCCAGCGCGTCACCGTCCACACGCTGCAGCAGGCGGCGCACGGTTGCGGCGTGCGGCACCGGCCGCAGACCGGTAAGTGGATCGGCAGCGAAGCCGAGGACGCCCAGCACATGCTGCGGGGCATCCGTGATCCACTCGCTGATCGCGATGAGCGAGCGAGCCCCGGTCAGCACCGCCGAGACGGCTGCGCACAGCAACGCGAGGGCCGGATACCGCAGTCCTCGCGCATCGCGGGGATCGGCGACCAGGATCAGGAAACGCCGCAGGTCAGCGACATCGCTTGAGGTGAGGGGATCAGTCGGGGAACCCAGTTTCTCCAGTGCGGAAGGGATGGGCGATGATGTTCGGGCAGGCACGGTCTCGCTCGGTTCTCATGGGTCTCGACAACCACATGATCACCAGCACCGTGCCTGCTCTGCTCTCCCGGGCCCCTTGCCCCACAACGGACATGACGCCACGTCACTCACGAGACCGGCGAACCGGACCAATCCCAATCACGCAATGCCCCTGCCCTTACGCCGGGAGGTTCTTCGACGACCGCTCCAGGTCCGAGATCATCTTCCGTGGCCTTCGCCAAACAAGCACAGGCTCGGCTCCTCCTTGGCCCGCCCCAAGCGGAGCGGGGGTTAAATGACGACGCTGCAGGCTTCACTTCATGTTGCGGACTGGTCGGTTGCACGCCCCCGAGGGGCGCTTGTCACTCCACTTCGACGTCACCATTTCGGGCGACGCCGGGAGTCAGCTACCGGGGACCCTGGCGTCTCCCCGGACCGGACTTCCACCGGCTGGCTGTCCTGAGCTTGTCGTCCGGTTACATCGTTCACATCCCTTCTGAACTGGGAAGACGTCCGGACTGCTGGACGTACACTTGATCTTTAACCTGTGCGGCGGGGCCGTGGTGTCGCGGACTTCTTGGTTCTCGGTTTCGTGGTGTCTGTTTTGCGGACTGTGTGCACGTCGTGGCGTGGGGTGGGCCGGGTGTTCTTGCGGCCTGGGGGTCGTCCGGGTCCCGGGCGGGCGGTTTTCGGTGCTTGGGCTGGGCAGGCGGCCTTCGGGCGGATGTGCCGAAAATCGCGGCGGACACGGGCGGGCGTGAGTCTGTCTGGCGGGCTCGGCTTCTCCCATGGCCGTCGGAGATCGGCTGCCAGAGGGCGGGCGAGACGGAGCTGGGTGTAGGCGGCGAGGATGAGCCAGGTCCAGCGGTCGGCCGCTTCCGGGGTGCGGATCTTCGGGCAGGTCCAGCCGAGGGTCTGCTTGAACAGGCGGAAGGTGTGCTCGATGTCGAAGCGCCGCAGGTATGCCTGCCAGAGACGGTCGACGTCGGCTGGGGTGGCGTCGGTGCCGGACCACCACAGCCAGACCGGCTTCGGGGTTGCTCCGCTGGGCAAATGGTCGATGTCCAGGCGGATTACGGTCCCTTCCACGATCGGGAGGGTGCCGTCCGCTGCGGCCCAGGACGAGCGGTGGGTCAGTTTGGGGTGCAGGCGGTCCCAGGATCGGGCGGTGGCTGTGCCGTAGAGGCGTGTGTCGGTGACGGTTTCGGTGTCCGGGGTGCCCCAGGTGTCGGGCTGCCCGAAGACGAACTCGCCTCCGTGCCGGGGTGGTCGGCCCTGGGTGTGTGGCTGCCTGGGCGGGACAGCTCGACGCAGGACTCGGTCCGAGCGCATCCGGGCCAGTAACTGCACTGGCAGGTCCCCCAGCAGGAAGGCGAGGCGGGGTGCGTCGTATCCGGCGTCCGCGACGATGAGGATGTCAGGGTCGCCGGTGGACCACTGTCCGGCTGTGATGAGACGTTCGACCAGGTCACGCAGCTGCTGGGCGGTGGCGGTAGCGGCGTCATCCCCCGGCGTCAGACGCAGTGCGTCCAGCGGTGCGGTCCACGAGCTGCGGCCGGGCTCGTCTGCCCACCTCTGGAGCGTCCGAGGAGGGCGGCCTTCAGTCGGAGTTTTCGGCGACGCCGGATGCGTCGTCGCTCTTCCCGCTCGGGATCGGATTCTGTGTCCGGCCCGGTTTGTTCTTCGAGGCCGCCCCCTTTGATCTGGCCTTCTCCTCCTCGGCGGCGGCCTTCTCCAGCGCGGCGACGACGTCCTGTTCCAGATGCATCCCGGCGGCGTCGTGGTGAGCCCGCGCGGTGGTGGAGTCGACGCTGACCAGGGACAGGTCTACCTCGCCCCGCTTCGCGGCTTCCGCGATCAGGCCCTCCAGCAGGGCCTCGAAGACCCCCGCGTCACGCCACTGCCGGAAGCGGTTGTGGACGGTCGACCAGGCACCGAACTCCTTCGGCATCTCCCGCCACTGCCCGCCCGTCTTGAACCGCCAGATCACGCCCTCGAACTGCTGCCGAAGCCGCTCGGGATACGGGCCGTACTCGCCGATGGGCAGGTACGGCTCGATGAACTCCCAATCGGTGTCCGCCAGTTGCACTCGCGTCATGCAAGAACATCTACCGGTCCAGGCACCGCCGCGAGGGCGAATCCCGCAGATTGATCACGACTCGATACGCACCCTAGCGCGCTCAGTTCCGCCAGGGTTGCGCAGAAGATCCGACGGGTCTCAACGGCGGCCTGCTCGTGCCGTCCTTCATGCACTCCTGACGGTCGAGGGCCGGGACCACACCGTCTACAGCGGCGCTCTGGGGCGGTACCTGAACGGCTGGACACCGTTGCCCGGTCAGGACTGCGGATTGCCGTAAAACCCCTCCGTCCCCTCGATTTTCGCACCAGTCACGCCGAGGTCGCTCCATTGGTGTTCAGAGCTGACTTGACGGGAACTTCGTGGCGGGGCGGTCAACTGGGTGCCGGTTGCGTGGAGGAGCCAGCTTCTTGAGTGACGGCCCAGGAGGCGAGCAAGCGAAGGCCCTCTTCGGAGGGGGAGCCAGGTTCGGCGGCGTAGATGGTGAGGGTGAGGCCGGGTTCGGCGGCCATCTCCAAGCCTTCGTAGGCGAGGGTGAGTTCGCCGACAGCATGGTGGTGGTAGCGCTTGGTGCCGGTGCCGTGGTGGCGGACGTTGTGGGCGCCCCAGCGGGTGCGGAAGGCGTCGCTGCGGGTGGACAGCTCGCCGACAAGGTCGTGCAGATCCTTGTCGTGCGGGTTGCGGCCCGCTTCGGTCCGCAGGATGGCGACGGCGATGTCGGCGGCTTCATCCCAGTCGGGGTAGAAGCGGCGGGATGCGGGGTCAAGGAAGTTGAAGCGGGCGAGGTTCGCCTGGTTGTGAGGATCAGCGTAGACGTCGTGGTAGAAGGCACGAGCGAGCTGGTTGACGGCGAGCAGGTCCATGCGGCCGTTGCGGACGAAGGCCGGCCCAGCGGTGACGGCGTCCAGGGTCCACTGCAGGCTGCGGTGCGCTTTCCACTGCTTGGCGATGCGGCGTCGGGGCCGGCTGAGGGCATCGGAGCCGTCGGCGGCCTGAGCCAGATGAAGCAGGTGGGCGCGCTCTGCGTCGTCGAGCTGGAGGGCGCGGGCGACGGCTTCGAGGACGGCCGGAGAGACGCCGGCAAGGCCGCCACGCTCGAGTTTGGCGTAGTACTCCACGCTGACGTCTGCCAGGGCTGCGACCTCGCTGCGGCGCAGGCCAGGGACGCGGCGCCGGGTACCGGTAGGCAGTCCCGCCTGCTCGGGGGTGATCTTCGCTCGCCGCGAGGTAAGGAACTCGCGGACCTCTCGCTGGTTGTCCACCCCTCGACCGTACGTGCCGCGCGCCGCCAGAGGGATGTACTGCCGGTACACCCCTTGACGGTGACTCGTTACGCGCGCCGGAAGCCGGTTACCTGGATGACGCGGCGCTTTCCGTCCGGCCGTGAACGCGGTCGGACAAAAAGCCCGCACCCGGCTCGTGGGCGGCGACTCGCCGTCCGCGTCGGGCCCGCATCTGCATTCGGTGCCTGTCGGGTACACCCCCGGCAGCGCACGCCTCGGCACGTAAGGAACCCCTCATGCGCGGCGCAGTGATCCACGCCCCCGGCGATGTCCGCTTCGAGACCCTGGACGACCCGAAGATCCTCCACCCGACCGACGCGATCATCCGCACGGCCGTCTCCTGCGTGTGCGGCTCCGACCTGTGGCCCTACCGCGGCCTGGAGCCGATCGGCGATCCGCACCCCATGGGGCACGAGTACGTCGGCTTCATCGAGGAAGTCGGCAGCGAGGTCACCTCCGTCAAGCCCGGCCAGTTCGTGATCGGCTCGTTCGCCACCTCGGACAACACATGTGCGAACTGCCGCAACGGCTTTCAGTCGAACTGCCTGCACCGCGAGTTCATGAGCACCTGCCAGGCCGACTACATCCGCATCCCCAACGCCCAGGGCACCCTGGTCGCCACCGACCAGGTGCCGGACGAGGATCTGTGGCCCAGCCTGCTGGCCGTCTCCGACGTCATGGGCACCGGCTGGTGGGCCGCCGACGCCGCCGAGGTCAAGCCCGGCTCGACCGCGGTCGTGGTCGGCGACGGCGCGGTCGGGCTGAGCGCCGTGATCGCGGCCAAGGAAATGGGCGCGGAGCGGATCATCGCGATGAGCCGCCACGAGTCTCGCCAGAAGCTCGCCCGCGAATTCGGCGCCACCGACATCGTCACCGAACGCGGCGACGAAGGCATCGCACGAATCAAGGACCTCACCAACGGCATCGGTGCCGACGCGGTCCTGGAATGCGTCGGCACCGCACAGGCCATGCAGCAGGCCCTGCACTCCGCACGGCCCGGCGGCAACGTCGGCTTCGTCGGTGTCCCGCACGAGGTCGCCATCGACGGCCAGGAACTCTTCTTCTCCCACGTCGGCCTGCGCGGCGGCCCCGCCCCCGTGCGCCGCTACCTGCCCGACCTGATCGACCGCGTCCTGTCGGGCCGCATCACACCGGGCAAGGTCTTCGACCTCACCCTGCCCCTGGACCAGGTCGCCGAGGGCTACAAAGCCATGGACGAACGCCGCGCCATCAAGGCCCTCCTCAAGCCCTGACCCCCGTACATTTGCTCGTTTCGGGGCCGGGCGCTCGCCGCCTGGCCCCGGTCCCCGGTACGAAGGATTCACCGTGACCACGTTCGCTCTCGTCGGCGCCGGCTCCGGCCTGGGGCTGGCCTGCGCCCGTCGCTTCGGCGCCGCCGGCCACAGCGTCGCCCTGATCTCCCGCAGCACCGAGCACCTTCAGGACCTGACGGCCGGCCTCGGCCGCGACGGGGTGCAGGCCCGCGGCTTCACCGCCGACGTCCTCGACCCCGCCACCCTCACCGCGGCCCTCCAAGAGGCCGCCGAAAAACTCGGGCCGATCGAGATCCTGCAGTACAGCCCCGTACCGCGCGCCGACTTCATGAAGC
Organism: Streptomyces sp. NBC_00154; assembly: GCF_026342835.1. Lineage (GTDB taxonomy): Bacteria > Actinomycetota > Actinomycetes > Streptomycetales > Streptomycetaceae > Streptomyces. The sequence continues at coordinate 7,759,359 of NZ_JAPEMI010000001.1, read as the reverse complement.
CGGTCCTGGACACCACGGCCACGGACCTGGACGATCCGTTCGCCTTCTCCGTCAAGGGCCCGGTCACCTGCGCAAACGCGGTCCTGCCCGGTATGCGGGCCCTGGGCCGCGGCACCCTGCTGTTCGTCAACGGCGGCAGCGCCGTCCGCCCGCATCCTGAGCGGGCCGGCACCTCGATCGCGTTCGCTGCCGAAAGCGCCTACGCGCGCATGCTCCACGACACACTCGCCGGGCAGAACATCCACGCAGCCCAGCTGATCATCCCCGGGGCGATCCGCCCCGACGCCGAGCACAGCAGCCCCCGCGCCCTCGCCGAGCGCCTGTATGCCCTGCACACCGAGCGCAGCGGCTTTCGGCACTACGCCGAGCCGATGCCCGACTGACCCGGGGGATGACACCGATGCGCCTCGCAGCCAGCCGTGCCCTGGTCCACGCCGCCCCGGCAGCCGCCCTCGTCCTGGCCGTGACCGCCTGCTCCCAGGACTCGCCCCCCGCCACATCATCCTCCGCTGCCGCCTCTTCCTTCTCGTCGGCGTCCTCAGGACAGCCGGAGAGGCCGGCCTCCCCCGCCCCGTCCGGCTCCGACAGAGACACCGCCATGGACATCCGCGTCACCATCGACGGCCAGCCCGTCGACGCCACCTTGAACGGCAGCCCCACCGCCCGCGACCTCGCCACCCTGCTCCCGCTCACCTTGGACCTGAAGGACTTTCACGGGACCGAGCGGATCGGTTACCCGCCGCGCAAACTGGACACCGCCAATGCTCCCGAGCCCGCCGCGGCCAAGGCCGGCGACCTGGCCTACTACGCGCCCTGGGGCAACCTGGCCCTCTTCTACCGCGACGGCCCCTCCGCCTCCTCCGACCTCCTCGTCCTCGGTCACATCGACGCCGATACCGACCGGCTCGCCGGCGCCGAGCACATCACCATCGAAGCCGCATCCTGACCACGTCAGCCCCTCGTATGGAGACCACTCGTATGCCTTCCGCTTCCGGGACCGCCCCGGGCAAGCTGCCCTTCGTCGTCTGGGTGCTCGCCGCCGGCACGTTCCTGATGGGAACCACCGAGTTCGTCATCGCCGGCCTGCTGCCCGAGATGGCCAGTGACCTCGACGTCAGCGTCTCCCACGCCGGCCTGCTGATCACCGCCTTCGCCGTCGGCATGATCGTGGGCGGGCCCACCATGGCCATGGCCACTCTGCGCCTGCCCCAGCGCCGCACCCTGGTCCTGGCCCTGTCCGTCTTCGCCCTGGGGCACGTCGTCGCAGCGCTGAGCACCTCCTTCACCATCGTCCTGGCAGCCCGCGTCATCACCGCGCTGGCCACCGGGGCGTTCTGGGCCGTCGGCTTCGTTATCGCGACCGCCGCAGCCGGCCCCGGCAACTCCACCCGGTCCGTCGGCCTCATGATGGGCGGCCTGACCTTGGCCAACGTCATCGGCGTTCCGATCGGCTCCCTCGCCGGTCAGCTCACCGGCTGGCGCGGCCCGTTCTGGGCCCTGGCCGTGCTGTCCGTCCTGGCCGCCGCGTTCATCGGCCGCTTCATCCCCCGAACGGAGCAGCGAGAGAAGGTCTCCGTACGAGCCGAGGTCCGCGCGCTGCGGCAGGGCCGTCTGTGGCTGGCACTCGCCGCCGCCGTACTGATCATGGGCGGTGTCCTGGCGACCTACACCTACATCACACCGCTGCTGACCGACCGCGCCGGCATCGCGTCCGGCGCCGTCCCGCTGGTCTTGATCGCCTTCGGGGTCGGCGCGCTCGGCGGCACTGCCATCGGCGGCCGTCTGGGCGACCGCCGCCCGATGGCGACGACCATCACCGCCGCCGCGGCCACTGCGCTGGTCCTGCTGGCGCTGGTTCCGCTGTCGAGCGGCCCGATCGCGGCCGTCGTCCTGGTCTTTCTCATGGCGCTGGCCGGATTCACCGTCAACCCGGTCGTCACCTCCCTCGCCGTCCGCTTCGCGGGCGACGCACCCACCCTCACCTCGGCGCTGACGACCTCCGCCTACAACACCGGCATCGCCGTCGGCTCGGCCCTCGCCGGCCGCGCCCTGGACTCTTCTCTCGGCCTGACCGGGCCAGCCATGGTCGGCGCTGTCATGGCCGTCCTCACGCTGCTGCCTCTGATCGCTCTCGCCCTGCCCCTCGGCGACACACCTCGGCGAGCGCGGATCGTCGCCCAGCGCGCCACTCTCATACCCGTGCCGGACGACAAGGCCGTATCGGCGCCGTCGCACCGCTAACGCACTCCCGCACCAGCATCCACCGTTCAGCTCACGATAAGAGAACGCCGCATGAACCCCACCTACGACTTCCGCGGCCAGGTCGCCTTCGTCACCGGCGCCAGCTCCGGCATGGGCCTGGCCACCGCCCGCGCCTTCGCCCGATCCGGGGCTGCCGTCGCCCTCACCGACATCAACAAAGCCGCCCTGGAAGCGGCCGCGAAGGAACTCACCGACGAAGGGCGTCAGGTCCTCGCCCTCACGTGCGACGTCACCCACGAGGACCAGGTCGCCGCCGCGGTCGACCGCACGGTCGAGACCTTCGGCCGACTCGACATGGCCTACAACAACGCCGGCATCCAGATCCCGCCCGCCGACGCCGCCGACGAAGAAGCCGAGATCTTCGACCGCGTCAACGCCATCAACCTCCGCGGTATTTGGGCCAGCATGAAACACGAACTCCGTCACATGCGAGAACAGGGCAGCGGCGCCATCGTCAACTGCTCCTCCCTCGGCGGCCTGGTCGGCATCCCCGGCCGCGCCTCACGCATCCAAGCACGGTGTGATCGGCCTCACCGGCAGCGCCGCCCTCGAATACGCCCCCCGCGGCATCCGCATCAACGCAATCTGCCCCGGAACCATCGACACCCCCATGGTCAGCGACATGATCGCCAAGGGAGAGCTCGACCGCGCCCAAGCCGAAGCGGGCCAGCCCATCAACCGGCTCGGCACCGCCGACGAGATCGCCCAGGCCGTCCTGTGGCTGTGCAGCCCGGGAGCCAGCTTCGTCATCGGCGTCGCCCTCCCCGTCGACGGCGGCTACGTCGCCCAGTAACCACCCTCACCGCAACAACAGCACCGAGAGGACCCTCATGGAGTTCGTCAAGCAGCCGCCCACCAGCAAGGCGCCGTCCGACTGGTTCACCGGCGACGTGTGGTGGGACGTCATCGTCGCCGGACAGGAGCCGTCCCGGATGCGAGCCAACCTGGTCCGCTTCTCACCCGGTGCACACACCAACTGGCACTCCCACGCCGTAGGCCAGACCCTGCACGTGGTCTCCGGCGTCGCCCTGATCGGCACCCGCGACGGCACCGTCTTCGAAGCTCACCCCGGCCAGACCGTCACCTGCCCGCCCGGCGAGGAACACTGGCACGGCGCCGTCCCCGACCGCTTCATGGAACACATCGCCATGTGGGAAGCCACGGCAAACGGCACACCCGAAACCACCTGGGCCGAACCAGTCACCGACACCCAGTACGGCAGCACCCGGAAGACCTACAGCCCGGGTCGCGCTGCTTCCAGCGCAACATAGCGGCACTGGAAGCGGCCATCGCCGTCTAGGCCAACGGCACCGACAGCCCGGCTGCGCGGCCTGTTCGAACCAGATCGAGTCGTGATCAAGGACACCGTGGATAGGTGGCACTGCGGTCGCGCGCGGCGGTGCCGGCTTTGCCGTGCGCCGTTGCGCGCGTGCGTGTGCGCCGGGCAGATAGGACTGTCCGGCGCACGGCCTGCTTGGATGGCGCAGCTCTCAGCCCGCCGTCGGCGGGCAGCCACTCACTGCCAGGTGTCAGCGGCGGTGGTGGCCCCAACCCCGGCCCCAACCCCAGGACTCGGTGTCGACAGTGCGGCCACGGTCGTCGTGCAGGGTCGCGGTGTCGGAACGGTTGTCCCAGACGTAGTTGCGGCGGTCCTGATAGAAGTCGGTGCGGGTGTCACGGCCGATACCGGTGTGGATGCGGACGGTGGTGCGGCCGACGAGGCGGACGCCGTCGAAGCGGTAGCGGTGACCGTCCTCGTCGCGCAGCGTCCAGCCATCCAGGTTCACCGCGCGGCGGTCGTTGTTGGTGAGCTCGACCCACTCGGCGTTCAGCGACCGGTTGGAGTAGTTGTCGCGGCCGGGGCTGTCGGCCCGGACGGCGCTGATCTCGACCCGCGGGTGCCGGTGCCGGTCGTTGTCGTGAGCGGAGGCCGGCAGGGCGACGGCGGAGACGACGGCGCCGGCGGCCAGGACGGTGGCCGCGATACGGCGGGCGGATACAGAAGCAGACATAAGTGATGCCCCCTCAAGAACAGTGCCCCACCGGCCGATACAGGCCACAGGGCGGTGCGGGTACCCCGGCCTCTCGTAGGCCGAGGACCCAAACTGTGACCCGCCGACGAGGCCAACAGCAGGCCTACCGGGGCCGGTTACCGAATACGGATATTTCCGTTACCGTCGCCTGCAGTCGGCACACATATACGACAGGCATGGCACCGGCTTTCGCTGGCCGCTACATCCACCCCTTGAACGATCAACAGCAAGCCCTTCCACGCTCCGGCGCACAACCCACCACACCACCCGGCGCACAACCCCCACACCCGGCACGATCTTGGTAACGGGCACCCCGCACGATTCTTCGCACACCCAGGCCCACATCGCACAACAGCATGACAAGCAAGGGCTCCTGTCAACGACGAGGGAATACGCCACGTGCGATCACGGGTTTGATGCCTTGTGCTCAAACCAGGCGGCGATACTTGTCGTGGTGGTCGTAGCCGCGGTCGCCGAGCAGAATGTCGGGTCGCCTGCGCGGACGCCCGACGAGACCCGGCGCCGAGGAGATCTTCTCGAGCAGGTGTATCAACTGGGTGACGTCGTTAGGGTTTCTGCCGGTCAGCGACACGGCGAGCGGGATTCCCTGCCCATCGACAAGGACGTGGTGCTTGCTGCCCGGCCTGGCGCGGTCGACTGGGCTCGGCCCGCCTTTGGGCCCCTCGATCGGCCCGGACATGGCTGGAGTCGATCACCGCCCGAGACCAGTCCAGCTGCTTCGCGCCCGGAGCTTGGCCAGCAACACGACGTGCAGCCGGTCCCGCACTCCGGCCTTGTTCCACGCCGCAAGGCGCCGCTGGCCGCCATTCAGCTACGAAGCGCTGCTGAGCACTCAGGCGGAGTAGAAGCCCCTATGTTTCGTCAAGCCACAGAAGGGAGTTGACTCGCGGCCAGGGGTTGGATGTGCCGGTAGAGCTCGCGGGCGACGTACCGCTTCAGACACCGGATGATCTCGCGCTTGGACATGCCCTCGGCGGTGCGTCGCTCCAGATACTTCTGGGTGCGTTCGTCCCAGCGTATGCGGGTCATCACGACGCGGTAGAGGGCGGCGTTGGCTTGGCGGTTGCCGCCACGGTTCAGGCGTCGGCGTTGCGTTTTGCCGGAGGACTGCTCAACCGGGCTGACGCCGCACAGGGCGGCGAACGATGCCTCGTCAGTGATCCGGTCAGGGTTGTCACCTGCGGCGATGAGGAGGACGGCGGCACTGTCGGGCCCGACACCGACCAGGTCCAGCATCTGAGGCCGGCAGGCACGGACGGCCCGGGTGGTGCGCCGGGTGAGCTCTTTGACCTCGTCGGACAGGTGCTGGACTCTGCGGGCGAGCAGGCGCATCGTGAAAACGGCCTCGCCCCGGTCATCGACGTCGAGGGCCGCGCAGGTGGCGACCAGCGCGGGATTGCTCAGGCCCGTGAGTAGTTCGCGCAGATCCGGGTCGATGGACATGAGGACGGCCTTGAGCTGGTTCAGTGCCTGGGTGCGGGCCTTGACGGCCGATTCCTTGGCAAGCCGCAGGACCCGCATGTCCTCCACGGGCCCATCCGCGCTCTTCGGCACGGTGGTGGCCCGTCCGGACAGCACCGCGCGGGCAGCCGCGTCCGCGTCGATGGCGTCTGTCTTACCGCGTTTGCGCCGGGTGGCACGGTCGGGCTGGTTGATCTCCACGACGTCGATGTGCTCCCGGCGCAGGACCCGGGTCAGCGCGGTCCCGAAGGATCCCGTGCACTCGACACCCGCCCGGTACAGGACGCCGAACGACCGCCCCCAGGCCAACAGTTGGCGATAGCCGACGGCGGTGGCCGGGAACTCCTGGTGGGCGAGCGAGGTGCCCAGGGTGGTGATGACAGCGGCAACGTGGATGTCCTTGTGGGTGTCCACCCCGAGGATCACCTCCTCGGCCGGGCCCGGGACTCGCTGCGCGGGCAGCGTCGGCTGGGGCATGCTGGTGACGGTCACGAGGCTCCTTGGACTGGGTCTGGTGGCTGACGCCGGTCCGGTGGGCGGTCAGAACTGTGACGGTGCTTTGTGTGGCAAAGCCCCTATCGGGACACGTTCACCGGGCCGGCGGCAGTACGCACCGCAGGGGGCCGGAGCCGACAGTTCTACTCCAAGGCAGCTGTGGCCAGTTGTCGCACGGGTCAGGCTCCGGCCCCCTGCGGCACACCGTGATCCTCACAGTTGTCGTAGAAGGCCCGGTTCTGGGTGACGAAGCTCTCGACGTCGAGCGGATCGTCACCGCCGATCTTCTTGACCAGGTCGTTCATGCCGGAGAAGACGCCGTTCCGGTAGTCGATCGCTACGGCGAGAAGGTGCTGGATGAGGTGGGGCGAGGCGCCGCGCTTCTCCAGGATGGCGCTGAATTCCTCGAGCTCGATCGGCACGTAGGTGACCTTGCGGCCCAGGGCGCGTGACATCGCCTCGGCGATCTCGTAGTGGTCCAGCTCAACGGCTCCATAGAGCGGATAAATCTTGCCGGCATGCGGGGCAGGGTCTTCGAGGATCGCCGCGATCACCTTCGCCTGGTCGCTGGCAGCGATCGGGGCATGCCGTGCATTCGCGAACGGAAAGCGCAGTTCACCGGTCCCGTTCCACATGTTGATCAACCACTCGGCGAAGAAGGTGGGACGGACGTGGGTGACTGCGGCCGGGAAGTGGTCCAGCAGGCGTTCGGCGACCCAGTGCTGCCGTGCTGCGTTGCTGGCGGTCTCGCGGCGGGCGGAGATCTGGGACATGTTCACGCTGGCCGCACCCCGCCACGCGGTCGCCCTCGACAAACCCGTCGGGCAATGGCTCACCAACCTCCGACGCCCCGGCGGACTCGGCAAGGACCCCGAACGCGCAGCACAGCGGGCCCAGCAGCTCGCCGCGATCGACCCGGACTGGAACCCCGGACAGCTCGGCTGGACCGTCGACTGGCAACGCCACTGGGCCGGACTGGCCACGCTCCTCGCCGGCGGTGCCGGCCTCGAAGAGATCGTGCCCGGCGTCACCCACCACGGAGACGACATCGGACGCTGGCTGATCCGGCAGCGACGGGACTGGGTACGCCTGAACCCGGAGCAGCAACACCGCCTGGACGAGGCGGGCGTGAAACCGGCTGTAAGGCACCAGAAGGCTGCAGCACGAACCAACGCGAAGGCTGAGGCGACGAAGGGCTCCGACGCGTTCCAGCGGGGCGTAGCAGCCCTCCAGCGATACATCCAACGCGAGGGGAAAACCGTAGTCGGAAGACAGCACGTGGAAGACCTCCCCGACGGCACCTCCGTACGCCTCGGCGTCTTCCTCAGCAACCACAAAAACCGCCGCGACCGACTCACCGACCACCAACTCGCAGCCCTCGCCGAACTCGGATACGACTGGGCACGGTAGAGCGGGGATTTCCCCGTTCCCGGCACCGGCAGGCCCCAGGGGCTATAGGTAGTGGGCAGCCCCGGCATACGACATGCCCAGCGTCGCGGTGAGCTGTTTGATGTCGAGTTCGGCGGCGAGGGTGAGCAGCCGGGTCGAGCGCAGGACGCGCGGCAGCAGGCCGACCGGGGCCAGACTGTCACGGATGTGGGCCGCGCCGGCCGGTTCTCTGGTGGTTCTGGTCAGGCGCGTCACCAGGAAGTGCGGGTTGTCCGTTCCCAGCGAGGCCCGGTGGCTGAGGCAGCCCATCAGCGCCTTCCACGTCGCCGTATCGAGTGCGAGGTCGATAGAGCGTCCTGGAAAGCGCACCGCGTGGCGGGCGGGGGTGAGGTTTCGGCGTGGCCCATGGCGTCCTGGACGTCGGCGAGCGGCACGCCTTGGTCCATACCCCTTTTCCGATCATGAACCGGACGGGGATCATGACCGTACGTTCAGATCCCCAGTTCACGAAACAGTCCAGATCCGACCGGCCCGGTACGGCGACGTGGTGCGCTTGCAGACGACGCCCTCAATGCCCTGGTTGTCTCCGCAGTGGGCGTGTCCCGCACTGGTCGCGTCTCATTGAGTTGGATCAGGGCGGGATCCAATGTCCCGCTGAGGCGGGCGTTCGTGTCGCTCTGCAGGGCTACTGGAGGCCGCTCCCTTGGGTGACGTGTCGAACCGGCGTGCTGCCACCTGCAGTTGCAGCTGGCTGCGCTGCCTGGCCATTCCTGGCGGACGCTGACACGCGAATACCGGCGTGCACCAAGGTGGCCCGGCCGGGCTCGGGCCACCTTGGACCGGTGGGATCAGGCGGGCTGCGGGGCGAGCGTCGCCGGAGCGGCCGCGACCTTGCGGGTCTCGCGCATCATCAGCAGGCCGTTGACGACCATCAGCGTCGCGGTCAGGCCGTGGACGCCGAGCGCGGTGGCCACGGAGCCGTGGTGGGCCAGCACGTTGGTCATGTCGCCGTACGCGGCGAGGGCCTCCACCAGCAGCACCCAGCCCAGCGCCCGGCGGTGGCCCGTCACCAGCAGGATGCCCAGGACCAGGGCCAAGACGACGTCGCGGATTCCCTTGATGATCAGGAAGCCGTCACCGTCGCCGGACGGCCAGCTCGGCAGGCCGTAGCCCGGCGCCGTCGTCTCCGGGCTCAGGATGAACTCCGTCCCGAACCAGAGGATGAAGAGGATGAAGGAGGCGGCCAGGACGGTGTTGATCTTCTTCAGCGACATTGTTCTTCTCCATGCGAGTCTTCGTGAGCTTGGTGGACCCTGGTGAGTCGTATGGGGCCTGGTCAGACGGCGCGGACGCGGCTGATGTGGCGGGCGTAGCGGGGCGGCCGATGACGTGCCAGATGTCGCATACCGGTGCGGGGAGGGCGGACGGGAGCGTGCGCGCTCGGCCGGGTTCGCGTCCTCCAGGACGAGGCCGAAGAGGGTGAGCTGGGCGCGTTGCCCACCGGGTGGTCGCCCAGGGTGGCCCATTCCTTTTCGGTGAGGTGCTCGGCCGCGAGCGGAAGGAGGGTGGGCCTCCTCGTCGTCGAGGTATTCGAGCAGGACTGCCCGGTGATCGGCGAGGGTCGCCACGAGAATGTCGCGCTCGTCGGCTCCGGCGGTGGCCGCCCACGCCGGCACCGCGGCGTCCAGCGTGGCCTCAACGCGCTCGTGATGGGCCTGCATACGCAGGACGATGTCCGCCTCCGGATCGACCGGGCAGGAGCGGCGGCCACAGTATTTCGGGCCGGCCGCGCACCCGCCCGGACCATGTGCTGGGCGACAAGGGCTACATCACCCGTGCTGCTACAGCTGGCTATCTCATACGTCGATCTGCTCAAAGATGTGCGGGTACGACACGATGTCGTCGGGGAACTCGCCCGCCATGCGCTGGAACTCCGGGTTGCCGAACGCCGTGGCGAGCGCCTCGGTCGACTCCCAGACCGCGACGTTCATCAGAAGCTGACTTCCCGCCGTTCCCTTGTGCATCTGCAGGGAGACGAATCCCGGCTGAGCCTTCATGAACTCGGCCTGCCTCCGAAAGAGGGCCAGGAACAATTCAGCCCTCTCCTTCGGGACGAAGAAGGTGTTGGCCAGGGTGATGGGCCCGGTCTTCTCCTTGAACTGCGCGAACATCGGCGTGTGCGGGTCGAGACTCTGCAGCTTGGCCATTTTCGGTACTTCCTCTCCGCTATCGGTCAGTGGGTGGTGGGTGGCTCAGGTGAGGGCGGTGACCAGCAGGGTGAAGGCGGCGATGATGACCGCGACGCGGACGTAGTGGAAGCGGTCCCAGCGGTTCATCTGCTCCTTCCAGTCCTCAGGCCGGTTGTCAGGGGTCCACGTCTTGCCCCGGTTGTTGATCGGGACGAGCAGCAGGATCGACATGACCACGCTGACGATCAGCAGCGCGCCGGCGGTGACGACGAGGCCGGCGCCGTCGTGGTGCCATCCGGCGACGGCCCAGACCGCGACGAGGACGAGCGATCCGATGTACCAGAACGGCATCACGGCGCCGAGCATCCGGCCCCCGTGGGCGCGACCGAGTTGGCCACTGTCCTCCGGGAGTGCGTTGAAGATCCGGTTCATGACGAAGGCGACGGAGAACTCCACCCCCACCATCACGCCGACGACCACGGTGGTGACGATCTCAAGTGCGTTGAGCATGACTACCCCTCCGGGATCTAGCATCGCTAGGTGATGAGGCAACGCTAGCGCTGCTGCCGCTCGCTTGTCTAGCGGTGCTAGGATCGAATCATGTCGGTAAAAGAACGCAAGGAGCGCGAACGGGCGAGCCGGGAGCGCCTCATCGTGGCCACCGCCCGCGAACTCGCCGAGCAGCAGGGCTGGGACGCAGTCACCACCCGCCAGCTCGCCGAGCGCATCGAATACAGCCAGCCCGTCCTCTACAGCCACTTCCGCGGCAAACGGGAGATCATCGGCGCCGTCGCCCTGGAGGGCGCCGCCGAGCTAGCCGCGGCGGTGCGCGCCGCGACCGCCGCCGCAGACGGCCCGCGCGAGCGGGTATACGCCCTCGCCCGCGCCTACCTCGACTTCGCCGCACGCAACCCGGCGGTCTACGACGCCATCTTCCAGCTCGACGGCGGTCTCCCGTACGCACAGGAGGACACCCCGGAACCTCTCAAGGACGCCTTCGCCGCACTGCTGGAGAGCCTGGGCGAGGTCGCCGGGGACGGCGTTCACCCGGGGCTGTTCACCGAGATGTTCTGGGCGTCCCTACACGGACTGGCGACCCTGACCCGGTCGGGACGGCTGCCGCCAGAGGACACCGAGCCGAGGGTGGAGCTGCTGGTGGACCGGCTCGCCATGGTCTGACACACCGTCCCTGCGGGCACGCAGCCGAGGCCCTCGGGCCCCGCCGCTGCCTGCCTGCGGCATCGCTTCCGGTCACACGCGCCCACACGGCGCAGCCGCAGATCGACGGGCCCCGTACCCCAGACAGTCGCCCGCCCCGGAAGCTGAGATGCTCATTGATCACGACCCGACACGCGCCCTAACGCCGCGTCATTCGCCGGCGCCCTCGTCGTCCTCGTCGAGGTGGACGGTCGCCGGGTCACGCAGTGGGCGCAGGCCCTCGACCGTACAGCCAAGACAAAGCTCAAGACAAAGCTCACCGCACCCCACAAACGCGTTCGATCCCTGACTCCCACACCCCTTACGAGACACGGCAGCTGTGCCTAAACAACCTTGGCCCTGGAGCATGTCGTACCAGTCCTGCGCGACGTCCGGATCATCCGTGGCGGGCACGGCTTGGATCGGGGGCGGAACGTCGTGGAGCAGGTCGAGGAGGAGGGCGCGCCGCTCGGTGTACAGGCGGCTGCGGACGTCGCCGAGTTCGGGGTGGGAGAGGAGATCCCACACGGCATAGGAGGCGGGGAGCACGGCGGCGTTCGCGGGCGCGGGCCGGGCCGGAGGCCGCGCGGGACTGCCGGGCCGCGAAGTCGCAGCCCGGCACCCCACACACGACACCGGCGTCGGGACCCGCTCTACCGGCGGGACAGCACGAACCCGAACGCGGACAGCAGAGCGAGCGCGCCGCCGGTTGCCACCGTCAGGGGGACGGCCAGCGCCGGGTGCTGGTACGTCACGTACGCGAGCCCGGCGAAGACCAGGCCGAGGACGGCGGCGAGGAGCAGCAGCAGGAGCGTCTGGGTGTGGTCCTGGGGACCGGTCGGGTTCATCGGGTGTCCTTGGATTTTGGGCGTGCGAGGTCAGCACGGATGGGGTGAGGAGAGGGCTTTGCCGCGGTTGGCAAGCGGCGCGAGCTCACTGTGGAGGCCGGAGTGGTTAGCCGCGCAACCCCTTGTTGAAGGGGCTGGCGGGAGAGCGGCCGGGGGCGCCGCCCGGCTTCGAACCGCTCACCACAATGCCGGAGATCCTTAATTCAAGGGCCGCTGACCTGCGCCTGTTCCGCGAACTGCCTGGCGGCAGACCTTGAATTGCCTTTCCCGCGCCGCTAGGGAAGTGGTGGTGTTGTGCGCTTGAAAGCGTCCCTACACCGCTTCGGGGCTACCTCCGCAACCCCCGTCGCCGTACATCGCCTGACCGGGCGCCGGCATTGCCACCACCGTTGCGGCGTTCGTACGCCGTTCCTCGTACCGCCGGCCGAGCCGCTTGAGCTTGCGCCGTACCCGTTCTCCGCACTCCGTAGGCAACTCGGCGACGAGCGCGGCTTCGGCCCAGGTGTCCCTGCTCGCCGCCCAGGCCATGGCGAGCGTGTTCTCATCGGCATCGAGGCCCTGCAGCACTGTGAGGAGTCGGCTGTCGGCCAGCTCGCTGAGCACCTCCGACTCCGGAGTGTGGTGGTCGACCAGCAGGTCCTGCACGGTCAGATCCGTGCCCAGCGGTTGGCCGAGCAGGACGGTGCGCTTGCCGCGCACTCTCCGTTCCCACAGTGGCTGCAGAGCCCGGTGCTCGTTGTCGGCATGCCGACGCAGCAGGCTCAGGACGTACTGATCGGTGGCCGCACCCCGGCCGAGTGCGTCGACCCAGTCCCCCAGCAGCGCCACCTCCACCGCCGCACGCCACCGCTCGGGACGGGAGAGACCAAGCCATGTCCGGCTGAACGCGTCGATCGCCGCGGTGTCGCCCTCGATGACTGCATTCCGGGCGGTGAGCGCCGCCGCCAGCGCGACGCGGAGAGGAGGAGTTGGCGTGCGCTTGAACAGCGCGGCCGTGATGAGAAGCATCCGGCCGGTCAGTTGCACGAGTACGTCGTGCATCTCGTGCATCAACGCATCCGAACTGCACGGCCAGCGGAGGAGGCGGAAGACGGCAGCCCCGACGGTCGACGCGGATTCGGCAGGGTCGGCCGACTGCTCGGGAGTGGAGCAGGCAGGGCTGCGATCGGGCAGCCGCCAGCCTCGGTCGGCCGTGGTGTGGGCGAGGAAGCCCGGGCACGTGTGGGGCTCGAAAAGTCATCGCTGCAGCTCAAGCCGCGTATCGGTACTCGTTGATGACCCCGCCGAGGACGCGGGTGCGCAGGAGCCTGCGGGGCACGCGATCGTGCAACACCGCTGGCTGTTCCGGGGCTTCGGGTGGTCGTTGGTCTCGTGATCGGTGTGGCCGGTGGCAGTTGTAGTGCTCCTGATACTCGGCGAGGACCTGTCGGGCGTGGGCCTCGTTCATGATCAGGATATGGTCGAGGGCCTCGCGCCGGCTCGTGCCGATTACTCGCTCGCAGTGGGCATTCATGCGCGGCGCCCGAGGTGCGCTGAGCAGCACCTCGGTGTCCTCGGCTTCGAAGACGGCGTCGAAGGAGTCGGTGTACTTGCTGTCGCGGTCGCGGAGAACGAAGCGCAGCGACTCGACGCGGTTGCCGAGGTCGGCGGCGAGATTGCGGGCCTGCTGGGTCGCCCACTGCGCGGTGGGGTGGGCGGTGACGCCGGTGAGGTGGAGCCTGCGGGTGCCGTGCTCAAGGAACGCCAGCGCGTACAGCCGCCTGCCGGTCACGGTGTCCACGTGGAAGAAGTCCGCCGCGATGATCCCCTCGGCTTGGGTGGAGAGGAACTCGCGCCAGCTCGGGCCGGTACGGCGCGGGGCCGGACCGATGCCGGCCGCGTGCAGGATCTCCCACACCGTGGACGGCGCGATCGGATGCCCCAGCCGGGCCAGTTCACCCTGGATCCGCCGGTGGCCCCACCGCGGGTTCTCCTGCGCCAGACGCAGAACCAGCTTCTTGAGCGCGGCGGCCGTGGGAGGGCGCCCGGTGCGTCGGCGTCTGTCGGAGTAGTCCCACTTCTTGGTGATCAGCCCGCGGTGCCAGGCCAGCAGCGCCCCCGGCGTGACCGGGAAGACACCGCTCCAGCGGCAGCGCGGTATCAGCGACGACAACGCGGCCAGCCAGAACCGGTCTGCGGGCTCGTAGCGGACCGGACCGCTGAGCTGTCGTCGCAGCACCGCGTTCTCGTGCCGCAGCACCAGCAGTTCGGCGTCCTTGACCGTGTCCCGGCGCAGCAGCACCGCAGGCACGGACAGCAACGCCCGGGTGGCCCGGTACAGGATCGAGATGATCACGGGGTGCAGCATCCCAGCCACCACCGAGGGCCTTGCACACGGGCTCCCACCAGCAGCGATGACTTTACGAGCCCCACAGGGTCCAGGCGAGAAGGTCGATGGCCGCGGTCGGCGTTCTCCGCGAGGTAGTCGTCGATGTGAACGGGTACGTCGTCGAGGCCGGCCATGTTGGCACCGGCGAGACGGCGGTTTCCGTCGACAACCACATACACGGCAGTGGGGACGCCGGTGGGGGTGCTAACGGCGTTAGCACCCCCACCGCGCCGCCGGGACTTGCGTTCGGCCTGGACCCGTGTCCTGCTACTGGACGGGGAGCTGGCCACGGCCGAGCCGAAGAAGCTCCGCTACCGGCTACTGCACGTCACAGCCCGCCTCACCCGCGGCGGCCGACGCTTGCGCTTGCGGATCTCGGCGACCTGGCCCTGGAGACACGAACTGGTCATGGCCTTCCACCGCCTTGCCGCACTGCCCCGTCCCGCCAGCTGACCGGCGAACCCCGCCGTTTCAGTTGAGGCTGCTGGCTGGCTGCGTGGGGTCGTTTGGAGCGGTGTCGGTCGGTGGGCATGGTGAGGGCCCGGCGCCCGCACGCAAGGGCTGTTGTCCGTTCTCGCCCAAGCCAGCCGCCGTCTCATCGAATCCAGCCGGCTGACTTGGGGGGCAGGCATCATGGCACCTCGGAGAGGTGCTGAAGGGGGAGCTGTGGGGTCTCGTCGACGAATGGTGCGGGCTGGCGTAGTTGGCTTACTGCTAGCTGCAGTCGTTGTAGTTGTCGCCGTACCGGGGATTGGCAAGTGGATCGTGGCAGCGGTCCTCGCCGGGCTCGCCTCAGCTCTAGGCGGGTTCGTGGCGCGCAGTGCCGACAAGGTCATCACACGTGGCCGTGACGCCGTGCTGGCACCCACACCATCGGCCCCACTCATCGTGATGGCTTACCGGACGCCCGGCCTTAGCGGGCACATTGGCCCTGTGCCCGAGGACCTGGAGGCCCGGCGAAACTCCACCGGCTGGGTGGATCTGGGTAGTAGCGTCGTGTACCTGACTGTCGAAGCCACCGTTGAGCGTGCAGTGATCCTCAGCAAGCTGGACATACACGTGGAATCGCGATGCGCCCCTCCCCGCATTGACAACGTCGAGCCACCTCCGATGGCTGAACCTATGTCGCCGGAGCAAGTGCGCACTTTCCATGTGGACCTCAGCGACCAGACGCCCGTGCCAAGGCCAGCCGACGGCGTACCGGACTTCCCGTACACGGTCTCGCACCTTGACCCCGAGCATTTCTTCCTCAGAGTGACCTCCGGCACGCCAGGAGATGTCACGTGGCGTGTCGGAGTGCACTGGCTCTGCAATGGACAGTCAGGGGTCGTGATTGCTGACCGGGAAGGACAGCCCTTCCGGCTCGTAAAGACTTAAAACGCACATTGATGTCCGGTCGCGCCGAGGACGTCTATCTCAACCAACTTCGTCCGCCTGGTCAGCGGTCCGCGATCGACTGACTTCGGTGAGAACGGTCCGCTGTGGTGACCGCGCATAAGGCTGGGCGTGTAACAGCGTTGCTCACCGCGCCCACCGTGATCTAGCCGAAAGCCCAGTCAACGCAGAGCGGGTTCTCATACGGTCTTCGGCATGGCAGACAACGAACGGCGTCAAGTCAACTACCCAGGCGCCAACCCGGAAAATTCGATCACGACCTGGTCGCTCATGTACGGCGCTGCCCTTACTCTCGCAGGACAGAACGGCTACCGGTCCCTCTCCGATGACCACCTCAAGCAGCGCGAAGCGCTGCTCACAGCGGCAGCCTGGCTGGACTTCGTACAGCTGTCATGGACCGACGGCTACGGCCGGTCGGACCTCGCTAAAGAAGCCTTTCACATCGCGAAGCTCCTCCGCGATCACGACGGCGAGCACAGCACTTCCCTGGCGCACCACGGAGAGACCGCCCCCGCCTACGCCAACCACGAACTCACCGACGTGCCCCGGAGCGAGGACTGGTCCGACACGTACGTGGAACTGCGCTACCTACGACGTGAATGGGCCGTGCACTCTGATCTCAGGTAGTCGCGGGCCACTGAGACACGCAGGGTATTGCCGTGGTCCGCTTCGGCTGGGTCAGAATTCAAGCGACGCCGAGAGCGTCGCTGTCCCCCTGCCGAGAGTCCGCCGGCCTCTCGACTCCGGCAGTTGGGCGCCGTCGTCGTGTTCCTGTAGACGCGCATCCGGTTCGATGCGTTCGGCGGGCAGCAGCCGGAGGGACTCGGCGTCGGCCGAGGGCGTCGTACGAGTGGTGGGACCGGTGCCGAGACGTCGGCGCATCGTGCTCATCAAGCGACCGTACGCGGGCAGCGATCACCACTGCCGGGCAGGTCGCGCCCACCAAGCCTGAGCCGGGATCAATCCGGATGCATCGACGCCGGATTGCTCAACTTGCGCGGGTCCATGCGCGAGGAACTACGGGTGTGAGTAGTTGAGCTACAGGAAGTAGCGCTGGCCTTGACTGACGGTCGCCCCGGCTTCGCCGGGGTCCAGGTTCGTGCTCATGGTTCAAGGGTGGGCTCGATGTGGGCAGTTGCTGCCCAGCAAAAAATAACCCTTGGGAGTAATCCTTGGGTTAAACTCTTGTGATCAAGTTGGGCATGCTGAACCCATGACAGAGAAGAAGCCCCGCCTCATCCCCACCGGCACGTGCTGGTGCGGCTGCGAGAAGGAAGTCGGCCTCGGCAAGTTCTTCGCCCCCGGCCACGACAAGGTCGCCGAAGCCGCCCTCATCGCCATCAAGTACGGCTCCTCCGTACCCGAGTTCCTCCACACCCACGGCTACGGCCCCCACCACTCCGTCAGCCGTGCTGCGG
The DNA here is from genome assembly GCF_026342835.1 of Streptomyces sp. NBC_00154. Classification (GTDB taxonomy): domain Bacteria; phylum Actinomycetota; class Actinomycetes; order Streptomycetales; family Streptomycetaceae; genus Streptomyces. The sequence continues at coordinate 7,742,283 of NZ_JAPEMI010000001.1, read as the reverse complement.
TCGATGCCGGCGTCTGGGAAGAGTGCCGCGAGTGCTCCAGCAAGCCCGGCTATCGAGGAACGGCGGAGAGCATCGCCAACCACAAGCGTAAGTACCACCGCACCGAACAGTGAGGACCACGACCATGACCATCGCGCAGATCCTGGAGAAGCCAATCCGAGCTCTCGGTGGGACCTGGGACACCCGGCGCGCCGTGGTTGCGCTCCGCGACGCCGGTCGCGGTGACGGCGACCAGCGGCAGCAAGAGAAGCGAGCCCGCGAAGCCCTCCGCGACCTTGCCACAGCAGGCGTCATCGTGAAGAACGACCCGGACAGCGCCACCTACCGACTCGCCGAGCAGTGAAGACCACGACCATGAGCGGGTAATCCGAATTCGCCCATGAGGTGCAGCGTTTCCAGGAAGCGCTCCTGAGAAACGAGGAAGAAGCCGCAGCAGCACGAGGCCTTGTGAGCAGCGCGGCGGAGCGCGTTGTCCGGATCGTGCGAACGATCATGTACGTAGCCGCCACCGTGCTGGCCACCACGAGGCGCGCAGGTTTCTGCGGCCGCGAGTCCGACCGCCGCCCGCGCCGATTTCAGCCGCTGCGGCTATAGCGTGACGACGGATGGGGCCCGGCTCCGGAGCGGTCCCGGCAGCACGTCCACCGTGCTCGGCCTCCTGCGCGAGATCTGTCGCTGCCTGGAAACAGCGCAGTTCCCGCCCTGCCGGAGCGATCGATGGCATCCGGAGGCCGTGCGACGGATGCTTCAGCATGGCTTTGTCCACGAAAACGGGTTCTGGCTCACTTTCCGTGGAGCTTGCACGCTGAGTGACGGTTGTCGGGCGAGTGGGTCTTGGGGAAGTTGCCCGGAATTGGCCCGTACCGGGTTTGGTGTGGCTGACAGTTCGGCCCGTGGAAGAAGTGGTGCTCCGCCTGGAGGAGTTGCTGTTCCCGTCGATCGCCGACGTGGCGGTGCTGTCCATCGCCGTGAACGACGAGGCGGTACGCATAGAGGCTCGAAGTACGGTGGCTGGGGCCATCTGTCCCGGATGCGGGAGCTGGTCACGGCGGATTCACAGCTCCTACCTGCGCTTTCCCGCTGATGTGCCCAGCGGAGGCAGACGGGTCGCTCTCTGTTTGCGCGTCCGCAGGTTCCTCTGCCCGGTCATCTCGTGCGGGCGGCGGACCTTCGCCGAACAGCTGCCAGGGTTGACCCGTCGGTACGGCCGGCGGACCGAGCGGCTGCGGTCGACGCTGGCCGCGGTCGGTCTCGCGCTCGCCGGTCGGGCCGGTGCCCGCATGGCGAGCGTGTTCGGCGTGTCCGTGAGCCGCAGCACGGTGCTGCGGCTGGTCGAAGCGTTGCCCGACCCCGAAGTTACGGCCCTGCGGGTGGTCGGCGTCGATGAATACGCGACCCGCAAAGGGCGTCACTACGGGACTGTCCTGGTCGACGTCGAGAGTCGGCGGCCAGTGGACCTGCTGCCCGACCGGGAGGCGTCCAGCCTGGCCGCTTGGCTCGCGAAACGGCCCGGAGTGGAGGTGGTATGCCGCGATCGTGCGCCGTTCTTCGCCGAAGGTGCCACGGCCGGGGCACCACAGGCGGTGCAGGTGGCGGACAGATGGCATCTTTGGCACAACCTGAGCGAGGCTGCAGAGCGGTGCGTCGCAGACCACCGCGGATGTCTGCAGGTCCTGGCGCCAGATCCAGCCCAGCCTGCCCCCGAGCCGGAGAAGTTCGAAGACCCTTCAGGCTCGCCCTGGCCGAGGGGACACCGCTTCGCTGACCGCACCCGTGTCAAGCACGCGACCGTCCACGAATTACTGGCCGCCGGGCTCAGCCGAAGGGCGATTGGCCGGCAACTCCGAATGACCTACCGCACCGTCAAGCTCTTCGCCGACGCAGCCACCCCGGAGGACCTGTTCCACGGGCAGTGGCAGGGCCGGCCATCCAAACTCGACGCCTTCAAGCCCTACCTGGATGACCGCTGGAACCAAGGCTGCACGAACGCCTGGACGGTGTGGGAGGAGATTGTGCCGCTTGGCTATCAGGGCAGCTACCAGCGGGTTCGCGCCTATTTCCGGGAGAAGCGGCTCTCGCCGGGCCCCGTCACAGCTCGGCCACCGTCACCCCGCGTCGTCGCTGGATGGATCCTCCGCCGGCCGGAGACCCTCACCGAGACGGAGAACCTGCGGCTCAAAGCCGTTCTGGTCCACTGCCCTGAACTTGACGCCCTCACCGGCCACGTCCGCTCCTTCGGTGAGATGCTCACCGAGCGCCAGGGCGAACGGTTGCCGCAGTGGCTCGACGCCGTCCGGCGAGACGACCTCCCCAGCCTCCACACACTCGCCGCAGGCATCGACCGTGACCGCGATGCAGTCATCGCCGGCCTCACCCTGCCCTGGAGCTCAGGTGTCGTCGAAGGCCACGTCAACCGGATCAAAATGCTCAAACGCCAGATGTTCGGCCGGGCCGGCTTTCATCTCCTGCGCAAGCGCGTCCTGCTCTACTCGTGAAGCACAGGTCAGACCACATCATCAAGGAGCCCGAAGCCTTCCGGGACCCCTTCCAGGAACTCCCGCCGAGCGGGATCGGACTCGGCTTCAGCCATCGTCCCGAGCAGGTCGATCAGTTCGCTCCGCTGGTCGCTCGACAACTTGCTGACCAGGTGGGCGACACCCTCCAGGACCTTGACCGCGTCGTCCGGATCCATCTGCTCGTCTTCACTGCCCTCGATGAACCACAGGACGTCGACCAAGGCCTCGGCCAGGGCGTGGGTCAGAGACGAGTACACGGGCATCAAGGCAGACTTCCAACAGGTCACGGCAGCAGAGTCCGGCCATCCCACCACACACCACTGACATCACACTCAGTCAGCCCTCCACGGAAAGTGAGCCAGAACCCGTTCTCGTGGACAAAGCCAGGGTGGGTTGGTGCGGCGGCCTTCCTTCAGGTCGCGGGCGGCCAGCGCAAGAGCACGCAGTCCGTCTCCTCCCCCGGCCAGGGCGACCCGTTGTCCGCTGGCCATCATGGCCATGACTTGGGCCCTGGCTCCTATGTTGGTGCGGCACAGGACCGCGTCGGGGCAGGCCACGGGGCCGAGTTCGGTGGGCACGGCCGGTGTGCCGGTGAGGCGGATGGGTGCGCCTGCGATGTGCAGCCGGCGGTTGGCTTCGCGGGCGAGGTGGGGGCCGAAGCGGAAGGTCAGGCGGAGGAAGTCAGCCGGTCCCGTTCGTGCAGCACGTACAGGGCGGCCAGGGAGGGAGCGATCAGCACGGCCGCGGTGCAGGCCACAGCGACCAGCACCCACAGGGTCGAGTCGGGAGCGGCGGCCTGGGTCAAGGACAGGTGGGTGCCCAGGAGGTACGGATACTGGGCGACGCCCCATCCGGCGATCACCGTGGCCACGGCCAGCGACGCCAACGGCCGCGGCAGGCGCGGCCGACGGGCTCTGAGTGTTGCCAGGGCTGCGAGTCCGGCTGCGGCGGACACGATCAGCAGAGCCAGTCCGCGGGTAGTGAGTTGGTGGAACAGGCGCGGTGCGTCCGCATGCAGGACGAAGACGCCGGCCATGCAGACGATGCCCACCGCGATGCCTGCCGCCAGTGCCCGCCGCCGGAAGTACAGGTGCAGAGCCTCATCCCGATAGGGGTGCGTGGCAGCCGAGGAGAGGAAAACGGCAGCGAGGTAGGCGCATACGACGACCGCCAGGACACCTCCCAGCACACCGGTGGGGTTGAGCCAGCTGGACAGCGGGGCGCCGCCGCCGGCGCTGGGGACGCGGCCGGAGGCGACGGCCCCTGCGATGCCGCCGAAGCAGAACGGCGTCAGCACCGAGGAGACCGCGAACAGGACCCCGGTGAGACGCTGCTGCGCGGTGCGCAGCGTCACTTTGCGGAAGGCGAAGCCGGACCCGCGCAGGACGATGCCGAGTGCCGCGAGGCCGAGCGGGATGTACAACGTCGTGGTGATGGCGGCGAAGGCGGGCGGAAAACCCGTCCACAGCACCACCAGGCAATAGATGAGCCAGGTGTGGTTCGCTTCCCAGACCGGGCCGATGGACCGGTCGATGAGCGAGCGGGGGGCGCTGCCCCGTACGGCTCCGCCCGCGGTCAGATCCCAGAACCCGGCGCCGAAGTCGGCACCACCGAAGACGGCGTAGGCGATGACGCCGGTGAACAGGATGACGCCGATCGCATCGGTCATGGCGTTCGGCTTTCCGGGCTCGCGGCGGAGACAGCAGGGGCTTCGGGGCCGTAGGGGACCTGGACGTCTTCGTCGCCCTCTGCCGCCCATCGCCGGCGCAGGGCGCGCAGAACCAGCAGGGCACCGGTGCCGACGCTGACGTAGATGATCGCGGTCGCGCCGAAGAAGGGCCACAGGTTGCCGTGGGTGGTGACGGCGTCCCGTGTCAGCAGCAGTCCGACCACGGTCCACGGCTGCCGTCCGACTTCGGTGACCACCCAGCCACTTTCCAGGGAGACCAAGGCCACCACGCCCGACAACGCGGCGCACCGCAGGAACCAGACGTTGGTGGGGACGCGGCGATGGCGCCACCACAGCCAGGCGAACCACACGGACAGGGCCAGCAGAGCCATGGAGGCGCCCACCATGACGTCGAACGCCAAGTGCACAATGCTCACACCCGCATCGCTTGGGCGCACCGGTGCGGGGATTGCGTCCAGCCCGTCGATATGAGTGCTGGGGCGGAACCCGGCCAGAAGCGATGCCATATCCGGGATCGGCAGCCCGTAACGGACCTTCCCGTCGATCAGGACACCGCCGAGTGTCTCGGGGACGTGGTCACCGGAGTCGGGAAGCACTTCGATGGCGGCGAACTTCGCCGGTTCGGAGTCGAACACCTGACGGGCGACCAGGTCCCCGACGAAGATCTGCACGGGCACGGTGACGGCGGCCACGACGAAGCCGATGAGGAAGCCGGTGCGGTGGTAGGCGTCCTGTCTTCCTTTGAGCATCCCCGCCGCGTACACCCCGGCTACGACGAAGCCGGCGACGATGTACGCCGCCAGCAGCATGTGGATCGTCTCGAACCAGAACGCGCCGTTGAAGAACACCTTGGCCGGACTGACGTCGACGATGCGGCCCGCATGCATGGTGATGCCGCCGGGCTGGTTCATCCAGGCGTTGGCAGCTACCACGGCGGTGGCACCACCGAGGCTGGAGATCACCACCGGGACACCGCTCCAGAAGTGGGCCCAGGGCGACAGCCGGTCCCATCCGTAGATGTAGAACGACATGAAGATCGCTTCGAGGAAGAAGAAGATTCCCTCGATAGCGAACGGGAACCCGAAGGCGGCGCCGTACTGCCCCATCAGTCCGGGCCACAGGATGCCCAGTTCGAAGGTGAGTACGGTGCCGGACACGGCTCCCACCGCGAACAGCACTGCGGCAACCTTCGACCAGCGGCGTGCCAGGAGCATGGCCTGCTCGTCCCCGCGGCGTAGTCCTCGATGGTTGGCGAGGAGTATCAGGAAGGTGAAGGCCACACCGAACGGCACGATGATGATGTGGAAGCCGAGAGTGAAGGCCATCTGTTCACGAGCGGGCAGCAACTGCGACGGCTCACCTGCGGACGCCAGCGCCTGCAGCACTACGGTGGTGGCGCATGAGGCTGACGGCATGCCCCGTATCCTCGCGCTCGCTGTGATCGAGGCGCGTGCCGACACGGCCCCGCCAAGCTCGTTAACCCGAGCGGATCACCCCAAAACCCCCGGCCCCCTGGGGCTGGCGCGGTTCGGGAACCGGCGATGCTCGGAGGAGACTCGGTGAAGCACCCGCAGCTGCATGCCGTACACCTCAAGGCCGGCCCGGGCCTGGTGGAACAGGGCCGGATCGAAGCTGCGCATGTCGTGTGTCGGTCACGCGTTCCCGTCGCCCGGGATCGGAACGTGCAGGGTCTCCGACAGCCGCTCCACGGCGACCTCGGGTGTCGTGCTCGCTCCTCGGCCGCGGATCACCATGTCCAGGTACCCGACCGCGTCCAGGACGGCGATCCCGCCAGCGCCCGCGGCGGCCCCGGCCAGGAGACCACGCAGGCGCCGGACCCGACCGCTGATTCCTGTCATAGGCCGCTCATCCCTTCACGGAGTCCAGCAGCGCGGGGTCGATTACCTCCGCGGGTGTCCCGGCGACGTCGTGCGGACCGCTTCCACCGTCACGAAAGTGAGGTCCGTGAGCAGCGGAGGCGAGCGGCGGCGCCGGTTCGAGACGACCCTGCGTTTCTGTGGCGAGGTAGAGCTGACGGCGGACAACCTCGAAGCTGGCCTGGCCTGCAGGTTGCCGTCCGGCAGCCCTCCCGCGTTCCGGTCGCCTCCCTGCCGGCGACGTTCACGCACCGGCCGACCTGGTCGACGATCCACGAGCACGGCACTACATCATCGACAACCTGAGACCGGGCACGACCGTGCACCGCCGCATCGAAGTACTGAACACCACTGACTCCACCCTGCACGTCGAGGTGTACCCGGCCGCCGCCACCATCACCCACGGCTCGTTCGTAGGAGCAGCCGGCAGGAAGCGGAACGAACTCTCGTCCTGGACAAAGCTGCGACCTGCGGGCGGACGTCTTCGACGTCCGTGACGAGGACGTGGCCCGCCTCTCCCCGTTCGTCCGGCACCACATCAACATGCTCGGCCGGTACTCCTTCCAGCTTCCCGACCTGCCCGGCGGCCTGCGTCGGCTTCGCGACCAGGACGCGACCGACGAGAAGTGACAGGCCCTGGCCCGCACGGCCGGACAGGACGCCCCCGGGGTATAGCCAGGGGGAACGTTCGGCGGTGCAGCTGGCGCGACCGCCTGCTGCCCGAGGCCAGCAGGCGGTCGCACCGGTACTGCTCGGCGGCCTGCCGAGTCGGTTGATGCTGCGAAGGCGGTGGTCGCTCGCGTTCTGATGCACGGAAGCGACTCAGCGCAGTACGGCCGACAGGAGGTCGGTGCCCAACGCCGCCAGATCGGACAGATTGAGGGTGTACCGGACGTAACGACCGTGCCGTCGAGCCGTGAGCAGGCCCGCGCGGCGCAGGACGGCAAGGTGGCGGGACACCTCCGGGGGTGAGAGTTCCCAGAAGTGGGCCAGCTCGCCGGTGGTGTGCGGGCCGCGGGCCAGAGTGCGCAGCAGCCGCAGCCGTACGGGATGCGCGAGCGCCTCCAGCCGGAGGGTGACCGTCTCCAGAGAGATCGGCTCCGCCGGACTCGGCTCGGCGACGGGGTACTGCAGTACCGGATGCCACCCGGGTGCGTGGACCGCCACCAGGTGCGGGCGGCCGAAGACGCTGGGGATGAAGGTGACCCCGGCGCCACGGGCGGCGGTCGCCTTGTCCTGCACCTTGTCCACGATGATGCAGTCGCCGTCCGGTGCCAGGGTGACCGCGCCGGAGACCGAGGCGAGTGCCGCCCCGATGCCGTGGCGCCTGAGCAGTTCGTTCTTCAGTCGCAGATCGGTGGCGAGCTGCACCGCGACGCCCGCCCAGGCGCCGTCGAAGAAGGCTCCGGCGCATTCTTCGAGGGTGTGGCGCACCCGCGCTCGCACTGCGGCCGGGTCCGCGAGCAGCCGTTCCGCGAAGGCCTCCTGCAGCGCGCCGCGGGCCTGGGCCACGTCCAGGGCCCGCTCGCGCGCGGTCGCGTCGGTGAGCGGCGACGCGCCGGGGAAATGGACCCGGTTGCTGCCGCACGTGGTGACGAGCGCGGCGGTCACATACGTCTCGTCGTCGATCCGGTCCACGTCGTCCAGCTCTTCGGCGAGGGTCGGCCGGGGCCGCGCGGGGATCAGGAAGTCGGCCTGTGAGGAACGCCAGAGGAACTCCGCCTCCCTGAGCCGCTCGGCCAGCTCCGGCCGCAGCCCGGCCCAGACGTCTGCGGCCCAGCCGGCGAACTGCGGATGGTGACCGGGTTCGGCCAGCACGTGCAGCATCGCGGTCAGCTCGGCCAGCGGGGAAGCGGCGAACCGCACTCGCTCGGACGGTAGACCGCTGATGTCGATCCTCAACGTCATCCCCCCATCATCACCGCCCGGACAACCTGGCGACGGCGTCGATTGACGATGTGCGTCAACCGACGTGCCCTGCCCCAGCGGCCGAACGCACCGTCTGACGCCATGGCAACCATCACCAGAATCCAGCCCCGCGCCCTCGTCCGCGCCTCCGGTGGTCCCCGCTATGCCGTCGCCCTGGCCGTGGACGCGCTAGGCACCGGCCTGCTGCGGCCCTTTCTGCTGCTCTACGGCGTGAAGGTACTGAGGCTGTCCGCTCCGGTCACCGGCACCGCCATGACGGTCGGCATCGTCGCGGGTCTGGTGTGCATGCCCGCAGTGGGCCGATGGCTGGACCGCGGCGCACGCAGCACGGTCGTGGCGGCGTCGATGCTGGTGCGGGTGCTGGGCGTGGCGCTGCTGCTGGCCGCCCCAGCGGGGCACGTCTGGCTTTTCACGACGGCGGCACTCTTCCTCGGTATCGGCAACCAGGCATGGCCGACCGCCCACGCCGCCCTCGTGGCCACGGTCGCCCACGGCCGAGAACGCGACACCGCCCTCGCAGGGGCCCGCGCCCTGCGCAACGCCGCCCTGGGCGTCGGAGCACTCCTTGCCACCGTATGCCTGGCGGGCGGCACCACCGCACTGCGGGCGCTGGCAGCTGTCACTGCGCTCGCCTACCTTGCCGCAGCCGCCTTGGCGTGGTCGGTCCACGTGCACACATATCCAGCGGAGGCCGCCCCGGCCAAGGACCGGGACGACGAGCCCGCACCCCGGATGCTCGCGCTACTTGCCGCCAATGTGGTCTACGTCTTCTGCCTCAACGTCCCCGAGATCGCGCTCCCTCTGGTCCTGGTGACGCAGCTCCACGCGTCCCCGGTATGGCCGGCAGCCGTCTTCGTGGCCAACACGGCGCTGGTCGTCACTCTGCAGGTGCCGGTCACCGTCCTCATGTCCCGCTTCTCCCGGCGGACCGTGCTGGCCCTCTCTGGCGTGGTGCTGGCCGCGTCCTACCTCGGCTTCCTCGCGGCCACCTCACTGGGACACGGCTGGGGTACCCCGGCCATCGCCACGGTGTCCGTGGTCTGCACGATCGGCGAGATCATCTACGCCGGCAGCGCCACCGCGCTCGTCACCGCCCTCGCCCCGGCCCATGTCCTGGGACGCGCCCTCGCTCGCTTCCAGCTCTCCACGGGGTTCGGCCTCGCCGTCTCCCCGGCGGTCATCACCACGCTCGCACCCCACGGCCCGGCCGCCCTCTGGGGCAGCCTCGCCGCTGCGACGCTCCTCTCCGCCTCCGCCGTTGCCACCGAGAAGGATCAAGGAACGCGGCTCAGCGATTGCTGCCCCCGGGAGCGAGCAGGCTTGTGAGCCCGGCAATCGCCTCTGGTGACGGTTTGAAGTAGCGGCGGACGTTCTCCGCCTTCTTGTGCCGGGACTTCGCCATCAGCATCAACAGGGACGCGCCCTGCTCGCCGAAGTGGGTCAGCTAGGAGTGGCGGTACTCGTGCAGATCCCAGCCTGTGCCCGGCCCCCGAAGTGCGGTGTGGTCGTCCAGCAGGGCGTGCGCCTGGCCGTAGGAGAGCCGGGCAAGCCCGGTGTCCGGGCATTCGCCACGCGCTCTCTTGGGTGATCGGCGGCCGTCCGTCGTGGAGTTGGACGCCGGGACGTCGAAGTGGGTTGCGTGAGCGGGGTCCGGTGAGTGCCGGGACAGCCGGGCGGGACCGGGCGTGGCGTGGTGTTCGCGTCGCGGGTGACCGTCCCGGTGTGGAGAGGACCTGCCTGGTCCGGCGGGGTGTCACGGTGTGCGGGGAAGCGGTCGGCCGGGGATGCGGCCGGCGAAGTTCATGTGCGGGTGCGGGCCTGGCCGTGGTCGGCGTGGCGGGCGCTGGGGCCGGAGTGCCTTCATCTTGCGTGCGGTGGTCGTCCCGATGCGGGTGCGGAGCGCCGTGGGGGCGCGATCCGGGATCCCGGTCGGCCGGGGGTGCGGCCGTGCTGCTGTCCGGGCAGGTGCCGCCGTTTCGGAGTGGGGCGGCCCGGGCCGCGTCAGCTGTGGTTCAGGGACCACTCGACCTGGTCCTCGTACCAGCGGGCGGCACTGACACCGTGCCACGACGCCGCCTCGTCGACCTGGTCCTCGTACCAACGAGCGGCACTGACACCGTGCCACGACGCCGCCTCGCCCTCGTGGTCCGCCGCCCGTACGTAGCGCACAGTGTCCAGCCCGCGGTGGGCGCCGTCCGTGTGGCGGCCGACTTGCTCGCTACTGGTCGCGGACACGTACTGCGTGTGCTGCACGGGCACCGAAGTCGTGGCTGCCGACGCCGAGCCACCGGCTCCGAGAAGCGCTCCGCCGGCCAGTGCCGTGGAGGCGAGTGCGATCGAGAGGCGCTTCGTCATGCTGCTCATGGTCATTTCCCTTACAAAACTGCCGCGGCTTCGCCGATCCGGCGGGCGCCGCTTCCATGTGAACCGAGATCCGGAAATCCCGGATCAGTCGGCTGGCTTCAAGGTCATCCGGAGGGGTGCCTCACGTTCGACTCCGCCACCGTACCCGAGGGGCGCCTCATGTTTGCAGTGAGCATCATCACAGCACGTCGGAGGCGCGAGATTGCGATCGGAAACATGACAACAATCCAATTGGAGGGGTGCCTCATGTTACTGTCGAGCCATGAGCCACCACCACGCCACGTCCGCGAGCGAGTCACCGGCGAAACCTCTGCGCCGTGACGCACAGCGCAACAGGGACGCGATCGTGGCCGCCGCCCGCACAGCCTTCTCCGAGCAGGGCCTCGGGGCGTCCCTGGAGGGCGTCGCCCGCGAGGCCGGCGTCGCGATCGGCACGCTCTACCGCCACTTCCCCACCCGGCTCGCCCTGGTCGAAACGCTTTTCAACGTGAAGTACACGGAACTGCTCATCGCCGCCGAAGAAGCTGCGGCCATGGACGACGCCTGGGAGGGGTTCTGCCGCTACATGGAGAAACTCTGCCAGCTACAGGCCTGCGACCGCGCCTTCAACGACCTGGTCTCGGCACGGCTCCCCCTCCACGCGGCCGGCCGCGAAATGCACGAACGCGCCAAGGAAATCTGCACCCAGATCATGCGCAATGCCCAGGAACAGGGCGCCCTGCGCGACGACGTCACCCCGCAGGACATCGCCTTCGTGATCTGGTCCCAGGCCGGAATCATCCAGGCCACCCGCACCATCGCCCCCCGGGCCTGGCGCCGCCACCTCCACCTGATGCTCGACGCCTTCCGCACCCAGGGCGCCCACGAACTGCCCGAACCTCCCCTGACCAGCGAGCAGGCCGACCAGACCCTCACCGCTCTCGAGTGCACCGAAGAGGACTGCAGCGAACAGCGACCCTGACCCACCGACACGGCCAACGTGACTCCGGGCTACGAACAGTTGGACATCAACGCACCGCTCGATGAGGGCGGGTGGGTGACCCTGGCCTCGGGCATGCCCAAGGACTCCGGTGCCCGCGCCATCTCCATCCGGCAGAAGCACGCGGCTCTGCACGTCGCCCGGCTTCGTCCGGCCGAAACGGTACAGGCAGCGACAGCACCCTTCGTGCACCTCATCGTGACTGAAGGCAGCGCCAGGCCGACCCCGACGATCTTCGGTTGCAGGTGGCTCTAGCTCCGGTGGCCTACCTGTGGGAGCAACTCCGCGATGGCCAAAGGGCTGTAGCCCTTCCAGCCGTTGAGCAGGCCCTGGTGGTCCTGTCCGGGATCGTGGATCCGGCGGCCGCCCCGCAGGTGCTCGCCAACCGTCTCGTCGACCGGCTGCGGGAGGTCGGAGGCGAGGCACTGGTCCGGGATCCGATGCGCCGGCTGCTGGGTCGGGGTCTGGTCCAGCGCCCCGCATGCCCGGACCGGAGGTGCGACGACGGCATCCGCCCGGATACGGGAGATGACTGCCCGAGCTGCGGAAATGTCATTCACATCCGGCGTTCGCTGCGGGCCCGGGTCCCGGCCGCGGTCGAGGCTGACATGCCGTACGCCCTTCCCGCCGAGCGCCGGGCCGAGATCGGCCGGCGGCTGCGGGAGGAGTACGTCCTCGAGGAGCAGCGGGCGCAGCTCCGCCGGACCCGGGCGGAGCGCGAGGTCGCGCAGCGGCGGCAGGCCATCGCGCGGCGCCGCGCCCTCGAGGAGGACGTGCAGGAGGCGCGCAGGCAGGCGGCGTGTGCGGACTGCGGGCTGCCCGGATCCGCTGGCCTGTGTCCGGGGTGTTCCTACCGGCGGCGTACCGAGGAGCTGGTGCGGGAGGCGGTCGACCTGGCGGTCGCCGTGCGAGCGGATCTGTCCGACGCGACCTCGGTCGCCGAGCTCATCCGGCAGTGCGAGAGGACACCCGCGCGCTGCTGACGGCGGCATGCGAGCAGGCCTGCGATCCGGACGCAGATCCGGACTGGATCGCGTACACGACACCGCAGGTCGCCCAACAGATCCTCGATGACCGGCGAGCGGCCGCACTGCGGCGGCTGCTGGAGTCGCGGGAAGCGGTGGCGGAGGCCGACGCCGCCTACGAGGCGTGCCGTCGCCACCGGGGGACTGAGGCGGATGCGGACGCGGCCGCGGACGCAGCTGGCCATCGCGCAGCTGAGTACCTGCTCCGGCAGTGCGTGGGCGAACTGCACGTAGTCCGCCAGCGGGCGGTTGCAGCCCGTCTGGCAGGATGCGCGGGCAGCATGCCGGGGGTGGCGTGATCGTGGTGACTGAGCACCGGGTGCCGTGCCCGTGCAGGACTGTCTCCAGCGCCGGGCCGCTTCTTGTGAGCGCGCGACAAGCGACCGGCCCCAACTCGGGACGGCTTGCTCTGGACTCCCTCAAATGGAGCTTCGACGAAAGCCCAGATGCCCAATATGCCTGTATGAGAACCCTGAGTGGTTTCCCCTTGCCACGGCAGTCGCTACAACCGTGGCCGCCCTCGTCGCCGCTGCCGTCGCTCTCAGTTCGGCGGTTCTGGCATCGGGTACGGCGTCCCGGGCAGCGGACCTGGCGTCCCGGACCACGTCGCAGTCGTCGTACACGCAGGACCGGTTGAAGGCTGCAGGCCACTTTCTTGTGGCCGTTGACGCGGTGCTGAACGATCCATCGCCGGCGACAAAGAGAAGGATGCGGTCACAGCTTCTGAGGGTGCAGCTCGTGTTCCAGTCGGGCGTCGGCCCAGTCGAGGTCGCAGAGCGCATCCAGTTCCGAGCGGTCGGCCCAATGAGCAACGAAGCGCTCCAAGAAAATCCTGAGGAGAAGATGCTTCGCGAGCTGCGGAGCAGCGCAGACCACGAGGAAGCCATGCTCGACGACCCCCGCAACAGCGTCCCTTCCGACGCCGTGTCACTGGCGTGGGTACGGGACAGGGTGATGGAGATCAGATCCGAAGACGACCGGGCAGTGCGAGCCGGGAAGCCGGAGCCCGACCGAGAACAGGAGATATACGAGATCGAGAACGAATTCGGTCAGTATGGTCCGCCGGTTGGGCTCAGCGTGTCGACGCTTCTTGGATCGGCCGAGGCCCGGGCGACGCGCAAGAAGCAGCTGGAGCGGGACCAGAAAGCGCGCCATGAAATGCTCACGGGCCGCCGGGAATTCGTGGTCGCTGCGGGCAAGTAGCCGGCCGAGCCGCCCGCTCTCAACGCGCCCCAAGCTGCCAGGCCTGGGGTGTCCGGCGTGAGGCGGCGCGGCCGCCTGTCGCTGTCCCGCAGTCGGTCCTGAGTTCCTGCCTGCGCCGATTCCGAACAGGTCCGTGCGCACGGTTTTGAGCCAGGGTGCACAAGTCACCTCCAGCCGGCGCGTCCGAGGTCCGCCGCGCCGCTTCCTCGCTGTGGCGAGGAGCGGGCGCGGCGGGCCTCCGATCAACCGTCAAAGGCGCCGGAAGACGTAGTTGCTCAGTTGGCGGTGAAGGCGGGGTAGTCGGTGTAGCCCTCGCTGTGACCGGCGTAGTAGGTGCCCCGGTCGGCGTCGGCCAGCGGGTGGCCCTGCGCGAAGCGCTCGACCAGGTCGGGGTTGGCGATGAAAGGCTCGGCGAAGGAGACCGCGTTGACGATCCCGTGGTCGAGGATCTCGTTGCCGAGGGCCTGGGTGAAGCCGAGGTTGGCGACGATGTTGCCCTGGTAGTGGGCGCGGTACCGGGAGAAGAGGGCGATGCGCTCCTCGATGGTGCCGGGGGTGCCCAGGAGGTGCAGGTAGGCCAGGTTGCTGTCGTTGAGCTTCTTGAGCAGCTGGTCGTAGTCGGCGAGTGTCTCCTCGTCCGCGGTGAACGTGTTTCCGTTGTCCCAGCCCGGGGACATCTTCACGCTGATGCGGTCGCTGCCCCACACGTCACTGACGGCGTCGAGGATGTCGAGGAGGAACTGGGCCCGCTTCTCGCTGCTGCCTCCGTAGGCGTCGGTGCGCTGGTTGAGACGCGGGTTGAGGAACTGCGGGATCAACTGGGACTGCTGGGCGTGGATTTCCACGCCGTCGAAGCCGGCGCGGCGGGCGTTCTCGGCCGCATGGCGGTAGTCGGCGATGGTGGCGGCGATCTCAGCGGCGGTGTAGGCGCGCGGGGTGACGGTGTCCTTCGGGCCGGAGGGGGTGAAGGACTTCTCGCCGGGGTTGATGGCCGAGGGTCCGGCGGGCAGGCGGCCGCCGAGGTGGTCGGGGTGGGAGGCCGCGCCGAGGTGACCGAACTGGGAGACGATCCGCCCGCCGGCCTCGTGGACGGCTTCGGTGACCTTCACCCAGCCGGCGGTCTGCGTGTCGGTGTAGATGCCGGGCACGTGGATGAAGCCGACCGCGTCGGGGCTGACCCAGGTTCCCTCGGTGACGATCAGGCCGGCGCCGGCGCGCTGCGCGTAGTAGGTCGCGTGCAGGTCGGTGGGGGCCAGCTCGGCGTTCTGAGCGCGGGCGCGGGTCATGGGGGCCATGACGACGCTGTTGGGGAGCTCCAGCGCGCCGAGGCGGACGGGCTGCAACAGGGGCTGGGTGGTGGTCATGAGTAACTTCCTTGTGCTGAGGGGGGTGGATGAGGAGGAGAGTGAGGAATGGGCGAGGGCCCGGCTCAGTCCTGTTTGAGGGCGTGGAGGCCGGAGAGTGGGCCGCCGAGCTGCATGAGGCGTCCGCCCTCGCGCAAGGAGCCGAGGTCGACGGGGGCGAAGCCGAAGGCGGCGGTGAGGTCCTTGACGGTGGTCTTGGCGTCGGAGTCGTCACCGGCGAGGAACAGCACCTGGCGTCCGGCCTGGTGGCGCGGGTCGGCGGCGATGTACTGGCCGTAGAGGGTGTTGAACGCCTTGACGACGCGGGCTCCGGGCAGCAGTGAGGCGACGTGTTCGCTGCCGGTCAGCTCGCCCAGGTCGGCGATCTTCATGGGCGGGGGCGGGGAGACGAACTGGTTGGTGGCGTCGATGACGATGCGCCCGTCGAAGGGTGGCAGGCCGGCTACCGCGTCCGGGATCTGGGGCCAGCCGACTGCGAGCACGACGAGTTCCGCCGCGGCGGCTTCCTGCGGGGTGCCGGCGTGGGCGAGCGGTCCGAGTTCGTCGGCGAGGCCGGCCAGGGAGGCGGGGCCGCGGCTGTTGCTCAGTACGACCTGGTGGCCGTGGGCCACGGCGTGGCGGGCGATGGCCTGGGCGACGGTTCCGGCGCCGAGGGTTCCGATCTTCATGGCGGTGCCCTTCGTGGGGTTCAGGGTGCGGGGCTGGTGAGCAGGACGGTTCCGCTCTTGCCGGGGCGGCGGACATGGTCGATGGCCTTCGCGAAGTCGGCGAGGTCGTAGCTGGCGGCGACCTCGAAGAGTTCCGGGGCGGTCGCGGCCAGACGGGCGGCGAAGGCGACGTCCTCGGCCCGTTCCTCAGGCGTGCGGGCGGCCATCCACTGGAAGATGGACGTGCCCCGCACGGTCAGGGCCCGCGGGGTCAGCGCGAGCGACTCCAGCGGCGTGCTGCCGGAACCGAGCCCTCCGTAGGTGATCAGCGTGCCGCCGTCGGTGAGCAGCCCGGCCAGTTCACCGGTCAGGGATCCGCCCACCGCGTCCAGTATGACCTGGGCACCCCGGCCGCCGGTCGCGTCCTGGACCTGAGTGCGCCAGTCCGCGTCGGCCGTCGAGATGGTCGGCAGTCCAGGGAAGCGCTGCCGCAAGGTCTGCGCCCCCGTGGCGCTGCGTACCAGGTTGACCAGCGGGATGCCGTGCTTGAGTGCTGCGGCGCTGACCAGCTTTCCCACCGACGAACCGGCGGCCGTCTGCACCACCGGACCGGCCTGGCCGTGCTGGGCGTCCTCGACCGCCTGCAGCAAGGAGAGCAGGGTCAGCGGGTTGACCAGCATCAAAGCCGCGGTCTCGTCGCTGAGGTCCTCGGGCACCGGCACCACAAGATCGGTCGGCGCCGTGACGAGTTCGCTCCACGCGCCCGGCACCGGGAAGAACGCCACCCGCTGACCGGGCCGCAGATCCTGCACACCCTCGCCGACGGTCTCGATGACGCCCATTCCCTCCACGCCGGGAATCCGTGGCGTGGCGAACCGCTGCCGCGGCCCACCCGGAAGGCCCTCCACTCCCGCCAGGTCGCCGGGGTGGATCGGCCGGGACAGCACCCGCACCTGCACCTGCCCGGCCGCGGGCGCAGCAGGGGCCGGCTGCTCGCTCAGGCGTAGTACCTGCCCGGCTTCTCCGTGCTGGTCGTAGGCGATGGCGTGCATGACGCTCCCCTTCCACGAACTATTGATGATGGTCATCATTGAAACTCTCCTGCTATGATGAGAGGCATCATTAAAAATGTCAAACCGAGAGCGACGCGAGAGGACGGCCATGCCGCGGATCACCAAGGAGGACAAGGCCCGCAACCGGCAGAACATCCTCGAAGCGGCGAGCCGCATGTTTCGCTCGCAGGGCATCGACGCGGTCGGCATCGCCGAGTTGATGAAGGAAGCCGGACTCACCCACGGCGGCTTCTACAACCACTTCGCCTCCAAGAACGACCTGGCCGTGGAGGTGTGCGGCGCCTCCTACGCCGCCTCGCTCGGGGGCCTGGCCCGGACGATCGAGGACGGTCCGGGCCAGGCCGGCTCTCCGCTGGAGCGGGTCGTGGCCGGGTATCTGTCCACCGAGCACCGTGACGCCCCGGACGGCGGCTGTCCCTCCGCCTCCCTGGTCACCGACGCCGGACGGCACAGCGAAGCCGTGCAGAGCGCGTACGCCGAAGGCGTCGAGGGTTACCTCACCGGCTTCGCCGCCGAGTTCCTGCGCGAAGCCGAGGAGAAGGGCCACGAGCTCGACCCGGCCGAGGCCCGCCACAGGGCCATCCGCCTGCTCAGCGAAATGGTCGGCGCGCTGATGCTCGCCCGCGCCGTATGCCACGTCGAGCCCGAGCTCTCCGACGAGATCCTGCAGACCGGCCGCAGCCACGCCCTCGACTGATGCGACTCAGGGCCGCTGCGGGACGTGGAGCTGAGGCGTTCGCGATAGACGGCCCGGCCCCGACAGGCGCAGGAATGGACACGCTCCCTACAAGGCTGATCGGCCTGACCTGGTTGAGGGCTCTACTCCTCCGCGCCCTCTTCGTCGAGCTCGATCGCGTCCGGGTCACGCAGCAGACGTAGGCCCTCGCACGGCACGGAGGCGTTGAAGCTGTAGCGGCCCAGGATGATCAGGGTTCTTGCCAACGGCTGTAACGATGTTCCCCACGGCCGAGCTGGGGCCCCTGAGCGCGGTTCACGGGATCCGATTGGGCCGCGGCTGCGTCGGCAGTGCTCTGACCGGGGAACTGGGCTGCGACAGCGCACCGCGTAGTTGCCGGTTCTCCACGGTCAGTTGGTTGACGGCGCGGACGAGGTGATCGATGTCGGTCTGCAACTGCGACAGCTCCTTGGCGTCCTTGACGCGGAGTTCCTTCAGCTTGACGATCTGCTTGCGTAGACGGATCTCGGAGTCTGGCGTCTTACCGCGCGCCCTGACCTGCGCTCCCACTCCGCGAGCTCTGCGCGACCGCGGTCGTCGTCGGCCAGGTGCTCGTGCCGCGAGTCCTGCCGCGCGTCGAACCGGGCTTCCTCGAGGGCCGACGCAATGGCGTCGGCGTCCATGCCCTTGGCGCGGCGGCGCACCACGCGCCGGCCGATGCGGGCGGGGTCGACCGGCTCGCGGGGCGCGGCGACCCGAGGAGAGAGCGGGCGACGGGCACCGCCGCCAGGCGGCCAGATCCTGGACATCTTCGGCCTCGCGTTCGTGGGTGTGGGTTGAGAGAGCGGGCAGCCGCCAGAGCGCTGTACGGCGGCCCGCCAAATATGGTGTGGCTGAGCGCCACGGTTGGCGGGATTCGCCAATTGCGGCGCTCAGTCCGGCTTCCCAACCGCTCGGAACTCCTCGTCCCGGGTGCCTAGCCAGTCCAGGCAGACCACGGTGGCGTCGTCATGCAGGACACCTCGCTGAGCACACAGGACAGCCTGAGTAAGCGTGTGAACGGCCTCGCGAGGGTGCAGGTCGCGAGTGCCCTCGATCAGAGCCGGAAGGTCCTCGGCAGCGGCGTTACGCTCGAGCATGCCATCGGTGACCAGGATGAGGCGGTCACCTGGTCGCAGCTGGAGCGACTGGACGCGATGCGGGTGCAGCAAGGGGGCACCGAAGGGCGGATCGATCTCCGGAATGATGCGCTCGAGACGTCCCCCGCGCAGAAGCCAGGGCCAGGGGTGACCGGCATTGACGAAGCCGACGCTTCCCGTCTGCAGATCGATGCGCAAGAGCTGGCCGGTGACCAACGGGCCATGCAGGCCGTGGTCCAGCAAGGCCTGATGAGCCTGCCGCGCCTGGTCGGCCAGGTCGGCACCTCCGCGCCGCGCGCTGCGCAGAGCGCCAACAAGCAGGGTCGCGATGAGAGCGGCACGGACATCGTGGCCCATGGCGTCCGTGATGGACACATGCAGCGTGTGGCGGTCGAGGGAGTGATCGAAGGTATCACCGGCGATCTCTTCGGTCGGGATCAGCTCGCCGGAGACCGTGAACTGCAGTCCTTCACAGGTGAGACTGTCGGGAAGGAGAGTGTTCTGGATCTCAGCGGCCAGATTCATGGGGAGGGTGCGGCGGCCCCACTGGTACAGGTCGGTGAAACGGCGGTTGGCAATGAGGATGTAAGCCAGCGCATGCGCCGCCTCGACGACCGCCTGCACGGTTGCAGGTTCGGGGGCTTTCGGGAGGAAGACTTCAAGAAGCCCGATGGCATCCCCCCGGTTGGTCACCGGGGCAACGATCTGGACCTGCCCGTCGGGGTGCCCGCCTCGGCGGACGGACACCCGCTGTTCGCGAAGTACCTGCCCGTAGACGGTGCCGGGCAACCTGATGCGCTCCCGCTCCTCACCGGCGTCGGCGTTGCTCAGACGCACAACAGCGTTGCCGGTGAAGTCGGTGATCAAAAAGGAAACAGATCGGGCCCCCAGGCGCCTCGCCAGCTCGAAGGCGACCACCTCGACCGACTCGACAGGCATCCGGACCTCTGCCGCAGCGAGCAGTCCGGCCAGCCCCGCAGACCTTTCAGTCATCTCCGGTTCCTCTCGCCGGATCCGCCCAAAGATCCACTCTCACGACAGCACCGACGAGCTGCACCCGTGACCGACGCAATACAGGGTTACCTGGCCAGCGAGTGCAAGACCCCATTACGCCACCAGCGGCATGTCACACACCGCCGTCCCGCGTGCAACCATGCGCCCCCACGGCGGACCTGGCCTTCCCTGGACGCTTCGGCACATTCATACGCCCGGAACGGCGCACCGTGCCGGTCCCAGGCGCCAGTCCGCCAACTATCGCGCTCAGTCTCATATGGTTTATAGCAGGTTCAGAATTCAGCCGTTTCAGAACTCGAATTCTATTGACTGGACATGCGTAAAATCCGCGACCAGACCCTGGCCGCGGGTACCCCAGTCCGTAAAATAGGACTCGGTGATGGCCTCAGCGACGATCGAATGCAGCTCCTCCTCCGTCGCACCATCTTCCTGGAGCTGGAGTATCTGGGCGGCGTAGGTGGGTAAGATCGCGGTGGTGACGTGGCGCTCGCGGCCGTCGTCGGAGGACCCGCTGGCGGTGAACCCGAAGTAGGCGACGACGTGCACCATCATGCCGCCGGAGGTGGCTGCCTGCTCCCGTGCCTGTGCCCTGACCTACGGTTGCCATTCGGATTCGGTTGCCTCCACCAGGGCGGCCTGGAGACGCTTCTGCGGCTTCGTCAGCTTTCCGGCGCGGTAGCGCTCCACCGTACGGGTCGAGACGCCCAGGCGGTCCGCCAGGTTTCGCGCCGAGTCCTTCGTGCGCGTGAGAAGGAATTTCACCTGAGCCTTTGCGGATTTCGGCGCGGGTCGGGTGAACACCTTCCGCTCCGCCCGCGCGAGGGCCTCCAGGACCTTGCTGCGGCGCGGGGCCGGCTGCTGCTGCTCGTGATCGCTCATGCCGACCAGGAAGCCATGGGGTGCTTGTGGACAGCGGCGGGCCCTCCGCCGGTGCGGGCGCCCTATGGCTGATGCTGCCCAAGTCGCCGCCGTCTGTCAGGTGTTAAGGCAGTCCCGGGTGGGGGAGGTTCGCGAGGACAAGGGGAGGGACGTCATGGGGAAGCGAAACGGTGCGCGCAAGGGTGCCCGTCGGTCGGGGAATCCGGTGCGTAGGGAGGCAGAGCGCCTGTACTCGGGCAACGTCCTGGGCGGGCGCATGTACGCTGCCGCCGCCCAAAGGGCCGGAGTACAGCCGGGTGCCGTCATCCTCGTGAGCGTTCCGTCCCTGCCGGAGGGCATCGTGATCCGGAACGCAACCCAATCCGACGCGGCCCCGCTGAAGCCTGTGATCCGGCTGGCCGACCCGGACAACCCCGACGGCTCCTGGCGGGCGCTTCCCTCCGTGATCGACCAGAGCCTCGATCCGGAGAGGCTCACGCACGCACGGGTGGTGGAGGAGACATCGTCCGGCGCGCTGATCGGCGGCGCGCTCGCACTGCCGGCGACGTGGGCCTTCACCCACCCCATGCTCATGGGATCACCCAACGCGCACATCATCGCCGGACTGGTCGCCTGCCTGGACTCCCTCGCGGTGGTCGACCAGTGGCGCGGCAAGGGCGTCGCGCGTGCCCTGGTCGCCGAAGCGGAGAAGGCGGCAGGCTCGCACCCGGCCGGGAAGCTGGGCGCGGCCGTCCTGTACGTCACGCACGAACCGGAGCTGACGGACTTCTACGCGGGGCTCGGCTTCACGCTCTCCCCCGACGGCATCGGCATCCCCACACCGACGGGGTTCATCTGCCACGGCCCGATCAAGGGCTTCCGCTTCTCGGTGAAGCCGCTGCGCACCGGTGTCCAGATGCAGCCCATGCCCACCCCCTACGGTCGGCATCTGGTCATTGATGGAGTCCTGCCCCTCCCCGCGCCCTGACCCAGGTTCCGCCGCCTCCAAAACGTTGCCGCGACGCGGGGCGGGCGCGCCGGTCCTGTCCCTGGCCGGGCGCTGGACGCGGCGCAGCACCCGTGCAGCCTCTGTGGCGCGGCGGCCGAGCTCGATCCGGTACTGCGGGGCCTCGGTTAAGGCTCGGACGGTCCTTCGGGGCCGGGGTCGCGTGCCGGGATCTCACTCCGGCAGTCCTTGCACGTGACGGTCTCGGGGAGCGTCGTGAAGCGGATGCCGGAGATGCCATAGGAGCCGTCGATGCGGTAGCTCCCGCAGACCGGGCCAGGTGTGGCGTGGAAGTCCTTTTCGCAGCGCAGACACCGGCCGTGCTCGACGCGGCCGTCACCCGGCTTGACGTCGGTGTCCGCGCTTCCGCACCGCGGGCAGTGCACCTCGTTCTCATCCACGTTCGTTCTCAACTTTCAGTTGGCAGAGGGACATGGAACGAGGTCCCGGCGGACCTCGCTTGCACGGCTTCGGGTTCTTTGGTCTGTGGTCTCATGCAGGGCCACCGCGTGACGCGATCAGCCGGTTGGTCAGTTCGACCGTGGCGAGATACCACCAGAAGATCCAGTCGAGGAACGCTTCGTCGTACTCGCCGCGCTGGCCGGCCCGGCGGTGGCGCAGGTCGAAGCCGTTGGCGATCTGGAACAGGGCGCCTTCATCTTTCCCGCCAAGGTCCTCTTTGATCAGGGCGCGCCGTTCCTCGAGGATGCGTCCAAGGTTGAAGATCGCCGATCTCTTGCTCTCTGGCGACGTGTCACGTCCTCGAAAAAGTGCGATGGCGTGGCGAACTCCGGCGGTGGCGTCGGGTGGGCTGTCGTTGAGAGCACGATGTACCAGCTGGCTTCGGGCATCGTCGGTGACGGCGATCAGGCGCCCGAGGTCCTCGCCCTCCGCAGCGAGCTCGTACTCGATGCCGGCCTCGCGCAGCAGCTTGTTGACCTTCCACCGGTACAGGACCCGGGCCGGGCCGTTGTGAAATTCCGAGTGGTGCCAACCGCACCCGCTGTAGCTGTGATACCGCCGCATGCGGGGGCGGCTCACCAAATCGTGGAGTACCTCGATGAGGCCGTAGAAGGATTCCTCATCCCACGCCTCCGGGCCAGCGGCCACAGGTCAGGAATGCCCAGGCGCCGCTCAATCACCTCGGAGGCATCGGGCAGGTCATCGTGGCCGTCGACGCAGTACTCACCGAACACCTCGACCAGGTATCCGTTGTCGGCGAAGTCGCCGATGAGCCGCGCAAAGTCCTGCCGGGCGTCTCGTTCGGTGCTGGCCTCCGGCGAGAGTCCGCTGCCGTAGCGCTGAGGCCAATACGGCCGCGGCGCCGCCGCGTGCCGGAGCTCGGATGCCCGCCTAATGAGCTCCTCGAACCAGTCGCACTGATCCCGATCCCTCCCGGCCTGGTAGCCCCAGCGGCTGGCTGTGGTGGCCCAGGGATCGGCTGCCGACTCCCTGTGACTGGGTATCTGCTCGAAGTCCGCACCGGCTGTGGTGCCGGCAAAGGCCTCGGCCAGAAGCCACTTCGCTCGATCTTCCCAGGAGGGCCCCGTGGTACGCAGGACCCACTCGCCCTCGGTCACGAACAGCGTCGTGGGCCAGAGGAGTTCGTAGTTACTCAAGTCCAGACTCACCGCGTCATCATCACCCATCGGTGCCCCGCTCCATGCCTGGTTATTGGACCTGGAACCGCGTGCATGAACATCCACCCCCGGGGACCGTGGAGGAGGCCCGAACCGTCGCGGCTCAGGCCTCCCTGCTGTTCGGGGACCCGCAGGTCGAACGTGATGCGCGGCCTGGGGTGTGTGGTCAGCTGACGTGGAGTGTCAGATTCTTGGGCCAGCCGGCCCGGTTGAGGTGGGTGAAGAGGTCCTTGAGGTCGTTGGGTGCGAGCTTGATGCAGCCGTTGGAGCTGTAGTCGCCGGCGTTGTCCCAGCGCCACCAGTCATCCCCGTTGAAGGGGTTGTCGAAGGCCTGCGTGCCGTCGGCGAGCATCTCGCTGTGGATGAACATCTGCGTGCGCTTGACGCGCTTGTGGCCGCCAGGCTTGGGAGTGCAGGTCTTGTCCTCGATCTGGATGGCGTAGCCCTGGATCTGCACGCGGGGGTTGTAGTTCCAACCGCCGCGGTTGGTCTCGTGCCCTTTGACCTTGTAGGTCCCGCTGGGCAGCCACCCCTTGTCGGGCCGGCACTCGTCGGTGCTGCCCATTCCTGACCCGGCACGGTAGGAGTCGATCACCTTGCCGCCCCGGAGCAGCGCCAGTCGTGAGTTGAGCGGCTGCTCCCCGTTCCTGGTGAGCTTCAGCGTGTAGGTGCCGGTTCCGGGCCTGGTGCTCGGTGTAGTCGGCTGCGTGGACCTGGCCGTGGTGAGCAAGGCGTTCCAGGTCCTCGGGCCGATGACGCCGTCGGCATCGAGGTGGCTGCGGGTCTGGAAGGCCTTAACCGCAGCCGCCGTGCGGGGGCCGAATGCCCCGTCTGGGGAGACGGTGTGGCCGTGGGCGGTGAGCAGCTTTTGGGCGGCGGTGACGGCGGAGCCGTGGTTGCCGGCGCGGACGGTGGTGACGAGGGCCTTCCAGGTCTTCGCGCCAGCCACGGCGTCGGCCTTGAGGTGATGGCGAGTCTGGAAGGCCCGAACGGCTGCCGCCGTGCGCGGGCCGTACGCCCCGTCCGGGGAGACGGCGTGGCCGTGGGCGGTGAGCAGGTGCTGCAGGGCGGTGACGGCGATGCCGTGGTTGCCGCTGCGTGTCGTGGGCCAGTTCGGGTTGCTCTGGAGGGTGGTGGCGTGGCGGGCCGTGGCGGCGGCCGGGTCGCTGCTGGCGGTGGCGATGCCGGATGGCTGTGCGGCGCCGAACACGGTGAGGGCCGCGATGGCGCAGGTGCTGGCGGCGGCGGTGCGCAGGGTGCGAGGTGAGCGCTTCATGATGCTGTGATCCATTTCTGAGGATGTGTGTTCGGGGTGGCCAGGCCGCGCCCGGGCAGGGCGCGGCCACCTGGCGTGATGGGGGGGTGGGGCGGAGGGGTCAGCTGAAGGTGACGTCCCAGTGGACGCCGCCGCGCTTGGGGGTCTCGTAGACGTACTCGAGGGAGATGCCGTTGAGGCTGCCGTGCCAGCGGGGTTCGTTGCCGCGCGGCTTGCCCTCGCGCTGGGTGTTCTTAATCCAGTTGGTGACGCAGGTGCCCTCGTCGCGGGTGCGCAGGTCGAGCTTGTAGCCCTTGGCGTGGGAGCGGGGGCCGGCGCTGTGGCCGGACTCGGTGCCGCCGGTGATGGTGATGGGGCAGCCGCTGGCCTTCTTGAGGGCGATGACGCCCTGGATGGTGCGGGCGCGCACGCCTTCGAGGCTGGTGCGGCCGGAGGGGTGCTTGATGCTGGCGGCGGCGAGCTGTGCCAGGGCCTGCCGGTTGGTCAGGCGGCCCCCGCCGGACGGGGTGTGGGGGGCGGGGACGTTCGTGTCGGCGACGAGCGTGTGCCAGGTGTTCGGGCCGATGACTCCGTCGGCCTTGAGGCCGTGGCGCTTCTGGAACGCCTTCACCGCACCCGCCGTACGCGGCCCGAACGCCCCGTCCGCGGTGACGTTGTGCCCGGCGGCGGCGAGCTGGACCTGTGCGGCCTTGACGGCCTCGCCACGAGAGCCCTGGCGGATGGTGCGGATCAGCGTGTGCCAGGTGTTCGGGCCGACGAGCCCGTCGGCCTTGAGGCCGTGGCGCTTCTGGAACGCCTTCACCGCACCCGCCGTACGCGGCCCGAACGCCCCGTCCGCGGTGACGTTGTGCCCGGCGGCGGAAAGGAGGTGCTGGGCGGTGCGCACGTCCGTCCCCCGGGATCCGCTCTTCAGTTGCGGCCACGCCTTCGCAGCGGCGTGGATGTTTCCGCCTGCCGGCGTGGCGGTCCTGCCCGGGGTGGAGGGCAGGTGCTGGGCGCGGGCGCCCTGCGAAACGGTCCGGTTGTCACTCGCAAAAGCGAGGTCAGGGGAGGCGGCCACGCCGATTCCGCCGAGGGCGACCAGAGAAGCGGCGGCGACGGCGATGTTCCGCAGACGCGGAGTGAACGTGGTGTTCATGGTGGTTAACCCTTTCGTGTCATGGACTTTTGACGTGCTTGTCCCGCCCAGAGGGCATGGCGGCCCAGGGGCATGGGAGTTGGGGTGTGGCCGGAACGATTGCGTCGGCCGTGAACACCATGGCGCACTCGGCCAGGGAATCTCTACGCTGGTCCGCCACCGGGTCATGCGTGCATATACGCAGCGGCATGCATGGCTCTGACCTGGGGTTATACGCGGCTACTTAGGGCGGGGATGGACATGCAACGGGAGGCCAGCGTGCAGGGCGGGCAGGAGCCAGAGGCGGCCCGCGCCGAGTTGGGCAAGCTGCTCACGCGGTGGCGCACCGAGTGCGGGCTGAGTCAGACCCGGCTCGCCAGCAAGGTGAACTCGAATCAGCCGACGATCTCCCGCTGGGAGAAGGGCCAGATGCTCCCCTCCGCTGAGGCGATCGAGGCGGTATGGCATGTCCGCTCGGCCTCCGAGCGCGCGCACCGGTTGGACGAGGAAGAGCTTCAGCAGGCTCTGCTGCTGCGCCGGCGCGCGGAGGCAGAACCCAAGATGTCGCGGCCCCAGGAACCGTCGCAGCCGGAACCAAAAGCCGCGCAGCAGGCGAAGAAGAAGTGGGTGTGGGCGGCGGTCGCCACCGTGTGTGTGGCCGCGATTGCCGCTGTCGTGACGGTCTGGGCCACCGGTGACGACAATCCCGCTCAAGCCGGGGAGCCGGGCTCGACGGCTTCCGCGCTTCTGTTCCCGACGGTTGCGGCCACGGCTACCTGTGCGGGCGCGACCTGCGCCTCGATGGAACCAGCAACGACCATCTGTTCAAAAGACGCCGTCACCGCCTCCGTCGGGCGCAAGTACGGGGCAACCGTCGAACTGCGCTACAGCCCGCACTGCCGGGCGGCATGGGCCAAAATGAGTCGCACCTCCCCCGAGGACCGGATCCTCATCACCCCCAAGAAGGGCAACACCGAGGAATACCGGCAGCGGACCGGACACGACGCTCACACCCCCATGGTCCCGGCCACCCGCCCCCAAGACGCCCAAGCCTGCGCACATATCCAAGACCGCGGGACCGTCTGCGCCACCACCCCCGTCACTGCCACCGCAGCGGCAAGCCCAAGCTAGTACTCCAGCGGTAGATCGTGATTTTGTGGTCTGGGGTAGGGGCGTTTTTGAGGTGCTGCGGGTTCGGTAGTGCTGCACACTTCGTTGTTGTGGAGATCGTGGAGGGTGAGCTGCGGCGCCTTCGGGCCGGGCTGGAAGCTGGCGATCGTCGGGAGCGGGCGTTTCTCGTGCGGGTCCGGTTCACCGCCGATGACGCGGCACGAGTCATCCGCGGTGCGCGTGATGTTCTGGCACCCGTGATCGAACGCGTAGGCACCTGGCCTGCGTTCGAGCGGTGGCCCGAGTTGTTGCCGACGTGGTTCGTGCAGCGGTGTGAGCCGGAGAGTGTTCCCGACCCGTCCTTCGACGTCGAGGCGTGGGAGCGGTGGTGGCGCGCGCTGACTTCCGAGCAGAAGGCGGCGGAGTGTCAGGGGCCATGGATGCTCTCGGACTGGCTCTACTACTTCGATCCGACTGAGGAGGGACGGGGCGATGATCGCAGTTGGTGGTGGTGGGATGCGGGAGTGAGCGAACCGGGCAGTGGATGGGTCGAGGTCGCCACCACGGGCTGGCCGTGCGAGACCGGATCCTTGTCCTGGCTCATCGAGGCGAGCGGCGGCACGGATCTTAGCTACGGGACGTGAATCCTCACCCCTGGCAAGCGGCCTGCCTCCGGTAGTGGCTGGCCCGGGCGCGGGCTTGATGGCGTCGCCGCCAGTGCGACCAGCCGAGTCGGGCAGTCACGGATGTGGGAGGAGCGATCAGCAGGTTGAACAGCCGCTGGATCTCGTTACAGGTCAACGGGATCAATCCGTCGCTGTCGGCTCGGCATGCTCCCGTGCACGCACTACCGCGAGGAACGCGTGCGCGAGCATCGCGAGGGTGACCCATCGGGACCATGACGGGTAGCGGCGGACCTGGTGCTCGTCCAGTCCGGCCAGGCCCTTTCCTGACTGAAATGTCTCCTCGATGCGCCATCTTGAGCCCGCGACCCGTACCAGGGCCGCCAGGGGCACTGGTCGGGGCGAGTAGCAGCGGTAATAGGCGAGTTCGCCGGTGGTGCGGTTGCGGCGGATCAGCAGGTGGCGGTAGCCGGGTGCGGTGTCGGGCAGGTCGATGTGGGCCCAGTCGTAGAAGCGATGCCCTTTCGCTCCGGCTCCGGCGGACAGTTTCTGCCAGGCACGCGTGGGGAGCTTCTTGGTCAGGGTGTCGGCGCGGAACTTGCCTGCCTGGGTCGTGACTTCGTGGCTGCAGGCCACTGCGAGCACGTAGCCGGTGGCGCGCTCCTCCAGGACGGTGCGCAGTTTCGGGTTGCCGCCGTAGACCTCATCGCCAGCCACCCAGGGGGCGTGGTGGCCGGCGTCCAGGAACCGGGCGATCAAGCGGGCGGCCAGTTCGGGCTTGGTCGCGAACTCGCTATCGGGGTCGAGTCCGGCCGCGCGGCAGCGGTCCGGCTGGTCGGTCCAAGAGCGCGGGACGTACAGCTCGCAGTCCACCGCGGCGTGTCCGCGTCGGCCTGCGTAGACCAGGTAGACGGCGACCTGCGAGTTCTCGATCCGACCTGCGGTGCCGGTGTACTGGCGTTGGACGCCGACGGTGCGGGTGCCCTTCTTGATGTCGCCGGTCTCGTCGACGACGAGTACCGCCTGGTCGTCAGCGAGGTGCTCGACGACGTAGTCGCGCAGGTCGTCGCGGACGGCGTCGGCGTCCCACTTGGCGCGGTTCAGCAGGTGCTGCATGCCGTCCGGAGTCGGCTCCCCGGCCCACTCGGCGATGGTCCAGCAGTTCTTTCGGGGCAGGTTCGAGAGCAGTCCGAGCATCAACCGCCGCATTCGCCGGCGCGGTTCGACCCGCGTGAACCGGCCCGCAATCCGGTCCATCAGGCTCTCGAATGCCTCCTGCCAGCGGGCAGGGTCTACGCTGTGACCTGCGGCCACCGCGTGATCGTTTGTCTTCACACACCGATGATCAGTGGTGGCCGCACCCATGTCCGCACCGGCCCCCGCCAGCCAAGATTACGATCTACGGCTGGAGTACTAGTGATCATTAACAGATTTGTCACACGGCATACCGGATGCGGGAGCCCGCCGCCGGGGACGAGGACACCACTCCCGGAGTCCGAACCGGGGGCATACTGTCCACTCCCTGCCTGCTGGTTGGCGAGCCGGCCGCGGAGCCCATGTTTCCTGACCGTGTGACGCACGCCACGGGAACCTGCCCAGCCGTCCGGACAAAGCTTGACGTGGACTACTCATTGCACACCCGAATACGGGCAGGCGACCCCGAGGCGTTCCGCGAGCTCTTCCGTGACCACGCCCGACTGGTCCACCGGCACGCGGTGCGCGTGACCGGGGACTGGACCGTCGCCGAGGACATCGTCTCGCTGACCTTCTTGGAGGCGTGGCGGCTGCGCGCCAAGCTGCGGGACGAGGGCGACAGTCCGCGCCCCTGGCTGATGGGCATCGCCGTGAACGTACTGCGCAACACCACCCGCGCTGCGCGCCGCCACCAGCGGGCCCTGCAGCGTCTGCCGGCCAAGGAAACGGTCCCGGACTTCGCCGACGAACTCGTCGGCCGCATAGCCGATGCCGACCAGCTGGCTGCCGCCCAGCGGGTGCTGAAGAAACTGACCCGGAGCGAGCGCGAGGTCTTCACGCTCTGTGTGTGGTCCGGGCTCGGCTACGCGGAGGCGGCGGCCGTGCTCGGCGTCCCGGTCGGCACCGTGCGCTCGCGCCTGTCCCGCGCCCGCAGACGGCTGAGCAAGCTGGCCGACGAAGAACTGAGGAAACGCACGGAACCGCTACCGCGCAACGGACAAGTACAGGGCGGCCGCACTTCCGCGGCCCGGTCACACGAGTCGTACGAGGAGAGGTCCGGATGATCCGCAAGAAGTCGCGGCGTGAGGAGTCGCTGGACCACGCGGAGCTGGCCCGTTTGCTGCCGGCGCCGGGAGACCCGCACCTGTCGCTCGACCGTCACCTGCTTCTCGAGGAGCACCTGATGAACGAGATCCAGCCCACCGCACCCGCCCCCGCGCCGTCCCGCCGCCCGGCACGCCGTGTCCTGCTGATCGGTGTCCCGGTCACCGCCGCCGCCCTGGCCGGCGCATTCGCCTTCACCGTGCTGACGGGTTCCGGGGGCAGCGGCACCACCGCGGCCACCCCGCCCCCGGTCGAAGCGCCAGTCGTCCGCATCGAGCCCGGCAGCACCGCCCAGCTCGCCTCCACGGTCGAGCGCATCGCCGCCGCCGCCTCGGCCAGCAAGACGCCCGAACCCGGCCCGGGCCAGTACATCTATATCAAGAGCGAGGTCTCCTCCCTCCTCGTCTCGCACACCGACGCATACAAGTCCAAGAGCTGGATCCAGCCCCTGCATATCCGTGAGGTATGGAATTCCCGCGACGGCAAGCAGGGCTGGCTGGACGAGCCCGGCTACCAGCCCAAGGGCGGCATCACCCTCAACAGCGACGTCGAGCGCACCTTGGGCGGCCCCTCCTACGACTACCTCAAGACGCTGCCCACCGACCCGGACGCCCTGCTGAAGAAGATCTACAAGGAGACCAAGGGCCAGGGGAACTCCCCGGACCAGGAGGCATTCACCACTGTCGGCGACCTGCTCAAGGAGCAGCTCGCACCGGCCAAGCTGAACGCAGCGCTGTACCAGGCCGCGGGCAAGATCCCCGGGGTTGTGGTGGTGGACCATGCCAAGGACGCCGCGGGACGCGAGGGCATCGCCCTGGCCCAGGTCGACCAGCAGAGCGGCGATCGCACCGAATGGATCTTCGACCGCAAGACGTACGCCTATCTCGGCAGCCGCGGTGTCCAGGTCAGGCAGGTCGGCGCCATCAAGCCTGGCACGGTCGTCGGATGCACCGCCGTGCTGGAGCGGGCCGTCGTCGACGCCCAGAAGCAGCGCCCCGGCGCGCAAGGTGCCGATGCGTGAGAACGCGATCGCCCCGCTGGAACCCCGCTGGGCAGTGCGTATGTTGCCACGCGATCAGGACCGGCGCGTCGAGCAGCACTCCCGTCGTCGCGGGTGTCGGTCTCGCGGTCTTGGTTGGTCGACACCGGCGCAGTGTTCATCGCGCGCAGGCGCCGCACGGCCGGCCAGAGCTGACGGCAGGCAGCACAACGCCACGAGGGAAGCAGGCCGCTCGCCGTGTCGTGGGCGGCCTGCTCGTACTCCGAACCGCTCAGTGAACGGCCACCACTGGCGCCCGGGGTAAGTGAGGTCTTAAGGGCCGCGTGCTCTGGGTGCTGGTCGGCCCGGGGCAACGCCGTCAACTTCATCCATGGCGCCGCCCTTGTACCGTTCATCTTCCTGGTCCAGGCCGAGATCCTGGCCGCGATCAGGATGCTCACCCGCGGCGACCTCGCCCCCGGCATCTATGAGGTCCCCGCACCCGACCGCGAAGCCATCGCGGCGACCTGGCTCTCCTACTTCAACAGGTGATCACCATGACCATCACGGCAGACCACATCCGCACCACCCTCACCGCCTACCTCGACCAGCATCCCGAGGACAAACACGAGCTCGGTACCGTCCTTGGCTTGCTCGACGACGGGGACGACCTCACCAGCCGGAAAACGCTGCCCTGCCACGTCACCGCCGGCGCGATCCTTATCGGCCCCGACAACCGCGTACTGCACATTCTCCACAATGCAACCCAAAAATGGCTTCTCCCCGGCGGTCACCTGGAGCCCTACGACCAGACGCTCCTGCAGGCCGCCGGCCGCGAACTCACCGAGGAAACCGGAATCCCGCCACACCTCGTCACCCCGCGCAGCGACACCCCGCTCCACATCGACATCCACCCCATCGACGCCAACCCCGCCAAGGACGAACCCGCCCACCAGCACATCGACTTCCGCTTCCTCTTCCACACCACCGCCGACATCGGCGAACTACAGACCGAAGAGATCAGCGACGCCGCCTGGCGCGAGACCGACAGCCTCCACGACGAGCAGCTCAAACAACGCGTCACCCAAGCACTCCGCTAGCCCGCTTCGGACTCAGTACGAGTCAGGCCCGCCGGCGCAGCGCCAGAGTAGGCAGGCGGCGGGCGCCTACCGCACCCGCAACGTCTACGACCGCACGCCTCGCGGCCTCGACCTCTACGAGTACGGTCACGGTCCCGGCTTCTGACCCATTGGGCGGCGTAGGCGATCAGGGCAGCGTTCTGCGCTGCTACACGGCCCACTCCACTCCCAACCCGGCGAGTGCGCGGAGTTGCTCGGCGTCGAGCTTGTCGCGGTGTGCTTTCTGGTTGCCGATCCAGATGCCGGTGCGGTGCTCCGTGCCATCGGGGAGGTCCTCGACGTGGCCCCGGCCGGGCATCGTGCCCTCCCTGTCGACGTACTGCTGGAGGGCCTCCAAGCCCTTCTGGAAGGCCGCACCGCCCTGCCGCGCCGACCTTCGCGGGCTCCTTGCGGGGCCGTACGGCCGCTTCCACGCCCAACTCGACCAGCCGCCGCCGCTGCTCCTCGTTGTGCTGGCCCCAGTCCCGTCGCTGCCGGATCAGCCAGCGTCCGATGGTGGGTGATGCCGGGCTGGATGTCGGCGAGGCCGGCACCGGCCGCGAGGAGTGTGGTGAGGCCGGTGTAGTGGCGTTGCCAGTCGACGGTCCAGCCGAGTTGTCCGGGGTTCCAGTCGGGGTCGATGGCGGCGAGTTGCTCAGCGCGCCGTGCCGCGCGTTCTGGGTCCTTGCCGCCGACCCTGCCTTTTCACGGAGCACCATTGAGGTGGCCGCCGAATGACCACCGCGCCAAACGAATGAGGACCGGCAATAGCCCCCAGGTGTGAGGGGAGACCGGTGCCTGCTCCCCCGAGGTGCTCCCGCACGTCTTCCTGCCCCGCCTTCTTTTTCTTCCGGTCACAGCGTCAGGGGGTGCGCAGAGGGGAATGCCAGACTCCCCGACCGGTCATTTCAGGTGCGGTGACCTGCGGAGATGCTGGAGGTCAGATCGGGGGAGGGTACCCGTTGTTGTATCCCTTGCCCTGCCTGGTGTCCTACGCCTTGTTCTGACGGCGTGGCACGGTGGGGCCGTCAGTTCGCGGGGCGGGGCAGTACGGCGAGGGCGGTCTGGGCTATGTCCGCCAGCGTCTCCTGGCTCGCTCCGGCCTTGCCCAGTGCTTCGATGCCGCGCAGTACGGCGAGCACCAGCGCGGCCAGCTTTCCGGGGTCCGCGTTCGCCGCGAGATCGCCGTTGCGCTGACAGGCGGCGATGTCGTCCTCCAGCAGCGCGCGCAGCGCCTCGATGGTCGCGCGCGCCCGCTTGGCCACCGTCTGGTCGTGTTCGGCCAGCTCGGCGGCGCCCTTGGCCAGCAGGCATCCGCGATGGGCGGTGTCTGCGGCGGTGGCCGCCGCCACCGCGTGGACGTGTGTGGACAGCCGCGCGTAGGCGTTCTTGTCGTCGCCGCGCAGCTGCTGGGCTGTGGCGTCGACGACTGAGCCGCAGTACTCGTCGAACACGCGGTGGAACAGCTCCTGCTTTCCGCCGAACGCGGCAGTCAGGTCAGGGCCGTCCTGTGCAACTGAGCCAGCGACACACAGTGGCCGTACGGTGAGCTACGAGAGGTGCGATGGAGGAGAGGAACGGCCGTGGGGGAAGTGGGGCAGGCGTGGCAGCGTGTGCTGAGCTGGCTGGAGGTGAACGCACCGGTGACTGCGTCGTCGGTACTCCCTCCCGTCGCGGTAGGAGAGATTGACGCGGCCCAGGAGCGCATGGGTGTCGTGTTTCCGCAGGAGCTACGAGCGTGGCTCCTGATAACCGGACTGGACGAGGGCCCTGATGATTCAGTCGCAGGGATCCTGCCCGGCCTCGGGGGCCTGCTGGGGCTCACGGCCATGGAGAGCTTCTACAACTTCAAGATGGAGATCGAGCGCGACGACCCGTCCGACGAGCCGGGCCTTCCTTTCTGGCACGAGCAGTGGGTTCCGATCTTCTCGGACAGCGACGCCTGCTACGGCAAGTTCCTCGACACACGCACGGGCCAGATCGGCTCATTCGGGGACGGAGACCTGCCGTCCTTCGGTGTCCACGAGTCGCTGTCCGCCCTGTTCAACGAGACAGCCAACCTCATGGGGCAGATCACCTACGATGCGGGTGGCGTGGTGGGAAGTGTGCAGAACGGCCGGCTGATCTGGCTCAGTAGCCCTGGGTGATCACCTTTTCCCGCATCAGCCTTTCCAGCTCCGTGTTCGACAGCGGGTGCAGCGTGCTCAGGAGGCGGCGCAGGCCGGGTTCGTCGAGGGACTGGCTGGTGACCTCAACCTCCGCGTCGTGATGGCGACGGGTGAGGGTGATGTCGCGGGTGCCGCCGGGAAGGCGGCGGAGCGCCCAGATACAGCAGTTCCGGATGCTCCCGGTACCGCGCGATCTCCGCCGCATGCCGGCGCTGCTGTGCCTGCACCGGGCCGATGGGGCCCACATAGACCACGCCGGCCGCCAGCACTGCCACCGCCCCGAGCCGTACCCACCGGCTTGGCACGAAGAACGCCGCGGCGACGGCGTACGGCACCCCCGTCAGCGCGACCCGGGTGCCGGCACTCCCCCAGGTCCACGTCCCCGCCGTAGGCGGCCAGGCCCGCCAGGACGCCGAGCGTGCCGAGGGCGAAGACCACGGCAGCCCAGCCGAGCCACACAGCGGCACCACCGGTCCTCGCCGGTATGCCCGCCATGGCCAGCAGGCCCACCATCAGCGGCACACCCAAGGCCAGGACCGGCACCAACGCGTCGGCACCACCGCCCCAGGCCGTCACCACCAACTCGAAGCCGAGCACAGGCATCGCGGCCGCCATCGTCGCCCAGACCAGCAAGAGATGCAGGGCCGTCAGCGCCCCTCTGCCACTTGTCATGCCGCGGAGCCTGCCAGCCCGCCTCCTGACGCACATGAGTTCTCCTACTCAGTCCGTCCTCCCCCACCCCCCGCCGGAAGGTGCACGTCCGCCCTCGCCGAACCGAAGCTGGAAATGATCACTGCTAAGAGACCGTCTCAACTGGCTTGATCGCTAGGGTGATGGTCGTGATGGCGATGGTAGAGCGTCTGGTGCCGGACGGATTGTGGGAGTTGTTCCAACGGGTGGTACCAGCCGCTCCGGTACGGCCTCAGGGTGGGTGGGGGTCGCCGCAGGTATGGGGACCGGCAGGTGCTGGCGGCCATCGTGTTCGTGGCCACGACAGGCTATACGTGGAGACAGCTACCTACGGGCTTCGGCCCGTCCGGTCCGACGGCACACCGGCGGTTCACTGAGTGGAGCCGGGCCCGGGTGTGGACTCGCTGAACATGCGGGCGATGAAAGGGGGGATCTGACGGGTCCGAATCCCGTAGATCGCGGCAAGAAGGGCTCAAAGATCCACTTGATCACCGAGCGGACTGGTCTGCCTCTCTCCATCGGGATCTCTGCGGCAAATACCCATGACAGCCAGGGGCTGGAGCCCCTGGTACGGGGTATCCCGCCTATCCGCTCGCGACGCGGACCGCGCCGGCGACGGCCTGACAGGCTCCATGCCGACAAGGGCTATGACTACGGCCATCTGCGCCGGTGGCTCCGGACCCGGAACATCATCCCTCGCATCGCCCGCAAGGGCATCGAGCCCTCTCATCGGCTGGGACGCCACCGATGGACCGTGGAGCGAACAGTGGCGTGGCTGGCCGGGTGCCGTCGCCTGCACCGTCGGTACGAACGCAAGGCAGAACACTTCCTCGCCTTCGCCGGAATCGCCGCCACCTTGATCTGCTATCGCAGGCTTGCGAAGGCCGTCACCTCCACGTGATCCGTAAAGTACGGCCCCATACGACGCCGGCCCAACGCGAGGGACCGCGCCGGGCCCACATCATCGAGGAACTCATGACTGACTACCTGGCCGCCGCCATGGCGATGCTCGGCCCGGCCCAGAACCGCCATGCGGACCCGGCTGCCTGGGACCGTCTCCACGCAGAGCTCGGCATACAACTGCCTCCCGACTACAGGATCCTTGTGGACGCGTTCGCCCCCATTCAGATCAACGGACACCTGTATCTCTCCCACCCCGCGACCGAGCGATGGAACCTGGGCCAACACATCCAGGGCCAGATCCAGGCGTGGTCCGAGGTGCCGTGGGACGACCTAGACCTCGACGCGGATGAGGACCCCCGCCAGCTCTTCGGACTCGACGATCTGAGCTTTGGCACCCGAAACGGGTTGTGGCCGATCGCGAGCACCGACCGAGGAGAGACCATCTTCCTGCACACTGCCACCGATGCCCCAAGGCTCCTGGTGAACTATGACGAAACCTGGGCAGAGCACCGCATGAGCTTCGCAGAATGGCTCTACCGCTACCTCATCGGCGAAGACATGACCGGACCCAACAGCGCAGCCTTTTACCCCGGCCCCGTGCAGTTGCGGCGCCTACCAATGTCCGCCGACGAACGCTCCGAGCCTTGGTACGGCCCAGACCGCGGCATGTGAGAGACCACCGGTCCGGTCGCAGCGGCAGCCCTAATGAGATCACTTCTAAAGGGGCACTGACAGTCCGTGAATTAATTCGGGTGCCCGTCGCGGCCAGGAGCTTATGCTTCTCAGCCATGCCTACCAACGCAGAGATAGTCGGCCTGGCCCTGGACCGGATCACGGCCGGATACGTCTTCCCCCAGCGAGCCGTGGAGATCAACGGCGCGATCCGGAGCCGGCTCGCAGCTGGGGCGTACAACACGCTGAGCGGCCCCGCACTCTGCGCGGCCGTGACCGCCCACCTGCAGGAGGTCTGCCCGGACAAGCATCTGAGGCTGCTCTGGCAGGATGAGCCCCAGTCCACGGATCCGGCGGACGAGGATGAAGGCCGGGCAGCCTTCCTCGCACTGCTAAGGGCCGAGAACCAGGGCATCCGCCGCTTCGAGCACCTCGAGGGCAACATCGGCCATCTCGACATCCGGCGGATCGCCGACGCCGGCGAGGGTGCCCGCGCGATCGGTGCGGCGATGGAACTGGTCGCCCACACCAGTGCGCTCATCCTCGATCTGCGTGAGTGCCGCGGTGGCTCACCCGAGGGCGCCGCCATGTGGTGCAGCTACTTCTTCCCCGACGACCAGGTGCACCTCAACGACATCTACGAGCGCTCCACCGGCTCCACCCGCCAGTACTGGACCGCCTCGCATCTGCCCGCGCCGCGCTACCTCGAGCGCCCGGTGTACGTACTCACCAGTGCCATCACCTTCTCGGGCGGGGAGGACGTGGCGTACACCCTGCAGGCGCACGGGCGAGCTGTTCTCGTCGGCGAAACGACCCACGGTGGTGCTCACCCGACCGCCCGGCACCCGGTGACGGAACACATCACCGTCACCGTGCCGACCGCCCGGACGATCAGCACCGTCACCGGAACCAACTGGGAGGGCATAGGCGTTGTGCCGGACCTAGCCGCCACCTCAGAGCAGGCCCTCGAGACGGCACACAAGGACGCACTGCGACGCGCAGCGTAGCTGTTCCGACGTAACCGTCCAACCGGGGATGACTGGGACTCGGCATCATGGCCACGCACCACAACGGCGAGCTCCTCACCGCCGAACACGGGTTCCCACTGCGCCGGGTAGTCCCGCACCTCTTCAGCTACAAGGGCCCCAAATGGCTGCGCGGCATCGAATACATGACAGCTGACCGGCGCTTGGGAAGAACGCGGCCACCACAACATCGCCGCCCCCCTGGCGACAGCGATACCCCTACCAGGAAGAAGGAACGACGGCCCCCACCTGCCTGGCGGATGAGGCAATCAGGGCGCACTTGCCGATCCAGCCGACCAAAGAATGCGGCCACCGCAGCGGCCCTGCGACCCGGCCAACCCGATGGGCACGAACCGGGCTGGTCGGGCGTCGGCGTACTTGCCGATGCTGCTGACGCCGGCTCTCCTCACGACCGCGAGC
This sequence comes from Streptomyces sp. NBC_00154, assembly GCF_026342835.1. Lineage (GTDB taxonomy): Bacteria > Actinomycetota > Actinomycetes > Streptomycetales > Streptomycetaceae > Streptomyces. The sequence continues at coordinate 7,704,884 of NZ_JAPEMI010000001.1, read as the reverse complement.
TCTCCGTGACCGTGAGGAGGACGCTCGTCGTGGGTCGGATGCTGCCCGCCATATCGGCGGGGTTCAGCTGGAGGGCGATGTCGACGATCTCTTCCTGCCCGTCCAGCGCCTCGCGCTGCTTGTCGATGAGGACGGCGGGCGCCTGGATTTGAGCAACATTCCCACACAGCCCGAGACTCGACGGGGCGGCACCGACGTCACCAAGCTCGAACCGTCCGTCGTTGAGGTTGCGCTGCCCCTCCGTCACGATCTTGTTCTCCCGCAAATACGCCTGCATCGCCTGCGAGGTACTGCGGAACGCCACGGCCAACCGAACACCTCCGGCCGCCGCCGTAGAGCGCGTGACGTAGTGGACATTTTCGGCACCAGCAGGCAGAGCAAGGCGTACGACATCAAGCTCCTGCTGCAGCGGAACATCGCTCCCTTCGCAGGCCCGCGCATCACCGAACGGATGCCCCTCGTCCATGAATCCCAGCCAACCGCCCACGCCCAACGCCGCCAGAACGCACCCGCTCCCGGCCACCCACCACAGCCCACGACGCATAGGCTCCCCCTTTTACATTCGGGACCGTTCACCGCACCGAAGCGGGTTCTCCCACCAGCCCATGGAAGAACGCGCATGCCGATCTCGGCTGACGTTCACCCGACCGTGGCCGCTCACTCAAACCGATGCTCAACATGATCTATAAGGCAACGCGTTCTGAGACCACACCAGAGAATCTCTGACTCAGGTCACTAGCGGGTCAGCGCCTCGAAGCCGACATCCCCGCAGTACTGCACGACACGCCCCTCCGCCTCGGCATCACTGTTGTTCATCGCCGCCACCGTCGCCTCCGCCAAGGTGCGGCCTCCGCCGACAGGCTCATCCCGGAGCGGTCGCATCGCGAGGAAGGCGTCCTGAGTAACCGCCCCGACCTCGTCGTACCCTGACGACTCCGCCGTGTCCGTGCCCGCCGCGTTCCGCGCCTCCTGCCACGCCCTCAGCTGCGTGCAGTAGTTCTCCCGCTGCGCGGTCAGCCGCTCCTCGTCCTCGCCCTCGGACGAGGAACACCCCGCCGCCACCGCCACCAGGGCGAGGACCGCGACTACCGCCTTAAGCACACGCACCACGCTGCCCCCCGGCTGAAACCGCGCCCGATCGCCCCTGCCACCTGCAACTCACACAGCAGAATACCCGCGCCGGATACCTTGGCCGCCGCAGCGGTCGCTGACTGAGCGGCGCAGCGCCCGTACGAAACGCAATGGCAGGCCGTCCTCCACCATGTCGTCGCCCGCGCACAAATGACGATGTAGCCGCCCATGCCCCAGCGCTGTCAAAACTCGTGAACATCACCCGACCGTGGATCTGGGTGCCTCCCAAACCCGTGAACAACCGACGGCACTACTCGTGAATAAAGCCAGCGAAGAATGGTGGGGCATGAACGCTCGGCGCGTGAACTGGCAACGCTCCCTGAAGTCTGCCGGTGGCCAGTTCGCCGTGGTCACCCTGCTCGTCCTAGCGCTGTTCGCGTTGGTCGGCCTCGGCATCTCATATGTTCTGGGGGCCCTTTTCGGGGGCAGTTGGTTCGTTTTCTGACCACTGTGGCAGGGATGCTAAGGGCTGTCCCGTAACGATCTCCGTGGTGTGGGCTGGACGGAAACCTGTCGGTAGGACCGTGGACGGCCACGGGTGAGTCCGGGACCATGGCCTGCATGTCAACCTGGACTATCAAGGCGGAGCCTGTCATTGGCACGGATGTCGACGAGGTGACGCGTCAGTACTTCACCGAGATGGGGCGGCGGGTGCTGGGGCGTTCAGCCACAGAGGCAGAGCTTCGAGCGGTGCTTGTTGAGGACCCTCACCATGACCTCAGCCCGCCTGACGGCGAGTTTCTCGTAGCACGCAACGGTGAGGGCGAGTTCCTGGGCTGCGCAGGGTTGCGACTGCTGAGGGGTGATCCTGAGACTGCGGAGCTCAAGCGGATGTACGTGCTCCCCGCTGGGCGGGGAGCAGGATTGGGCCGCGGCCTCCTCCTCGCCGTCGAGGAATCTGCTGCGAGGCTCGGTGCCATCAGGATTGTGTGTGAGACCAACACCCAACTTACTGAGGCACGAGCTTTGTACATCAGGCACGGCTACAAGGAGACCGCGCCATACGAAGGGCATGGCAAGGCGGATCACTGGTACGCCAAGGTACTCAGCTGAAGGCCAGGAGATCGAGCTCGAGTCGGCCCCACTGAGATGATCTTGCTGTGGCTGGTGTGATCACGGCGTCTGAGCCGACTTGGATAGCCCCGTTCACCGGGCTGAGTTCGCGGGTCTTCGGGAAGTTGGTGAAGCAGCTGCGCCAAGAGAATGCCGACACCCCGGCCCGGGGGCGGCCATGGAAGCTGCCGCTGGAGGATCGCGTGCTGCTGGTAGCCGCATACTGGCGCACCAACCTCACTCTGCGACAATTGGCCCCATTGTTCGGGGTGTCAAAGTCCTCCGCAAACCGGGTCATCGACCACCTCGGCCCGAAGATCGCCCTGCGGCAGCGCAAGCGGTTCGCCAAGGACACCGTCCTCATCGTGGACGGCACCCTGGTTCCCACCCGCGACCACGCGGTCGCCGAGCAGTCCAAGAACTACCGATACTCCACCAACCACCAGGTCGTCATCGACGCCGACACCCGCCTGGTTGTCGTGGTCGGCCGTCCGCTGCCCGGCAACCGCAACGACTGCAAGGCGTGGGAGGAGTCCGGCGCGAAGGCCGCCGTGGGTAAGTCCCTGACGATGGCCGACGGCGGCTATCCGGGCACCGGGCTTCTCATGCCCCACCGCCGCACCCCGGGCGAGGAGTTGCCCGCATGGAAGCAGGAGCACAACCACTCGCACAAACAAGTCCGCGCCCGCGTCGAGCACGTCTTCGCCCGCATGAAGACCTGGAAGATCCTCCGCGACTGCCGCCTCAAGGGCGACGGCGTCCACCACGCCATGCTCGGCATCGCCCGCCTCCACAACCTCAACCTCGCCGGCTGAACACGGAGCCAGGACGCACAGAGCTGCTGTCCGGGCTCGGGAAGATCAATTACGGGACAGCCCTTAGCCGTCAGGACGTCACCCGTCTTCTGACGGAGGCGCCGTGATCCGCACACCGGCCACCACGGCCTGGTGCCACTACCGGTTGCCCGCTCGATCACCGGTTGTGCTCGCCTCCCTCGAAGCCTCGGCCGTGGTCGTCGGTGCCGTCACCGGCGCTGGCGGGGCAGCGGCGCTCGGGCTGAGGCTGGTGTCGGGGCCATTGGCCAGGCGCTGCCCCGGCGGCAGCATGCCTTCCTTCATGACTCAGCCCCATCACTTGCCTCGTCCGCGGAGGGTGGCCCGTCTCGCACTACGGGCCGGTGCCCCGCTTCCCCCCGGACCGATCGAACCTGCAGGTGTTCGGCGCCGATCGCTGTCGTTCGTGCCTGTTGGTGTCAGTCATTGATGTCAGCACTTCAGCTGGCCACTTTGGCGCTCAGCCACCCATCACGGGCCCAGCGGAGGCAGCTTGCGGCGCTTCCGGCCACCGCGGTGGAGGGTGTCGCGGTCGCACGCCACCAGAAAGAAGCCGCCAAGGCTGAACGCTGCAAAGCAGACGGCGAGGATGAAGCTGAGCGGCTGCCGGCTCCCAGACAAGGAACTGGCTGCGCGAAAGAACTGCCCCAACCCGATCGCCGTGGCGCCCCATCCCGCACGGGTGCTGGCGCGCCTGCGGTGCTGTCGCCCGACGAACCACATGCCAAGAGTCACGCAGATGAGACCACCACCGCCGAACATCACTGCACCGAACATCCCCACCTCCGCGGGAAGCGTACCGATCGCGCTAGGCACCGACCCCCTGCCCCGAGCAATGCGAATGCGTCGCTGCCGTGCGGCCAACTGTGATGCTTCGAGTGGTCAACTAGCACGCTCAGCCGCACCTGAGCTGCGGCTCGTCGCCGGTAGTGACTGGTGAGTGATCAGGCTTGATGACGTCGTCCCCACTCGGACCAGCTAAGACCGACCGGCAGTAGGTGGCGGAGCACGGTTGCGATGAGGGGTGGCAGCAGAACGGGCACAGGCCCGCGTGATCATGGAGTTCTCTACGCTCTGTGACCGCGAAGGACGACTGTGCCCGCGCTGCCATCATGCCTGCTTGAACCCGCCTGGGACCAGTTCAGGGCCCTGCTGCCCGATCAGGCCGAGTTTGACCCCGACCATCCGCTCGGCTGCCATCGACGGCGTATACCGGACCGCGTCGTCTTCGACCACGTCGTCCAAGCGCTGATCCACGGCTCCGGATACGAGCGCATCTCCTCGCCCGGATGCTCCGACCGCACGATCCGACGCCGCGTCAAGCTGTGGGCTCAGATGGGGATCTCGCAAGCGCTGCACCGGATCGCCCTGGAGGCGTACGACCGCATGATCGGCCTCGACCTCGATGAAATCTCGGTCGACGGCTGCATCACCAAGGCGCCGTGCGGCGGAGAGAAAGCGGGGCGCTCGCCCGTCGACCGGGGCAAGCAGGGACTGAAGCGCTCGGTCGCCTCCGACGCGTGCGGGGTTCCACTCGGGATCGTGTCCGCCGGGGCGAACCGGCACGACTCGCCGCTGCTCGGCCCCACCCTGGCAGCGGCCAAAGAGCAGGCCGGTGCGATGCCGGAGGCCGTCAACGTTAACCTCGACCGCGGGTACGACAGCACCAAGTCACGTGTGTTGATCGGCGAGTTGGGATTCTCGGCCGAGATCGCCCGCAAGGGCGTGCCCGCCCCGATCCAGGCCGGCAAGCGCTGGGTGGTGGAGCGCACGCACTCGTGGATGAACGACTACGGCAAGCTGCGGCGCTGCACCGAGAGGAGCGGCGATGTCGTGGACTTCTACCTCTACCTCGCCGCCGCACTCGTCACGCTCCGCATGCTCATTCGACGCTCGACGAGCCGCTACCGCTGGGACGGCCGCCCCACCACCCGACGCCTCAAGTGATCCATTTGCCGGTGGGTCTAAGGCGGTGAGCCACGGTGGACAGCAGCTGGAGCAAGCGCGATGAACACGTGGCGGACGACGGCGAGGAAGGCGTGGGCGAGCATCGCGAGAGTGACTCAGCGGGGCCAGGAGGGTAGCGGCGGACCTGGTGCTCGTCTAGTCCGGCCAGGCCCTTTCCGTCCTGGAAGGTCTCCTCCACCCGCCATCTCGACCCGGCCACGCGGACCACAGTGGCCAGGGCCACCGGGGCGAGCGACCAGCAGCGGTAGTAGGCGAGTTTGCCGGTGGTGCGGTTGCGGCAGATCAGCTCCGCATCCGCTGGGAACGACGAGCAGACATCCACGAAGCACTCCTCAAGCTCGCCTGCTGCCTGATCACCCACCGACAACTCGGCTCACTGTGTGAGCCGTTGTGAGGTCGCGGCGCCAGTCCGGTTACTTCCAGACGGTGAAGTAGTCCTTGGTGGGGAAGGTGAGTTTGAATACCATCCCGTACTCGCGACGCAGATCAGCCACGCTGGTGAAGGTCGGCTCGTGCAGACACCGCCGCACCGGCAGATCATGGGGTGTGCACGGGCGCGGCTCTTCGATCAGTTCACGCGTGTCTCTGGTGTGCACCTGGTCCCAGTTGAGAGTGATCGTGCCTGCGCTGAACAGCTCCTTCGGTTCGCCGGTCCCCGGCCCTTGCGGGTCGCCCGCCTTCCCCCGGTAGTAGTCGACGACTGTGCGCGCGTACTGGAAGTCGTGGCCGAAAGGGATGGGGGATCCGGTGCGGTCCCCTGCGGTGAGGACACCGTCGATAGTGTCGGCCACACGGCGGGGGTCGGCGCCGAAGTAGGCAGTGACGTACATCGTGCAGCGGATCTTGTACCGGTCGTCACCCGTTTGGAAGAACCACTCCTTCGCTTGCCCGCCAGCGCACGCATCCTCCAAAACGACCAGACCGAGCGTGAGCGGGGTATCGGTGTCCCAGACGGCGATGGTGTCCCGGCTCGCAGACTCGGCTTCCTGCCGTGCCTTCACTGCTTCTGGGTTGCCAGCGAGTCTGCGCACGGTCTTCTCGCTGCTCGCGCGACCGCACGCTGCGAGAGCAAGCACCAGGACGGCACTGAGAGGTAAGAAGAGGACGCGGCGTATGCGGGACCTCTGCTGTTGGCGTGGAGCTAAGGAGCCGGGCCAGGCCGCAACAGCAGAAACCAAAAGAACAGCCGGGACGAGCATCACGATCCACGAGGTGGTGGTCATGACGGCCATCATTTGTTAACTGTATGGACCACTGCTACCCGTACAGATACTCAAAGAGTCTGGGGCTGATGAGGATTCGCGAAAGTATCCCCAGGCATGCTCTTCAGCTCCCCAGTCGAGTGCATGTGCATCGACCGCTCGTCGCAGCCCGAAGGGGGCTGGCTGACGGGCGACTCCGGAGGTCTGACTCTCCGGCGCAGCTCAGCGTGGGGCTGTTGAGGGACTTCAGCGGGCCGATGGCTGGCTTTGGACCCGCCACCACCGCACAAGGGGCCATCTGGCATGACAGTCGATCACGGGACCAGGAACGTCGCGGCCTCGGCCCGCTCGGGGAAGCGCACCGGGACCAACACCGGGCACCGATGTACGCATGCCACTCCTACCAACGCGCCTCACGAAGCAGGGTCACGGTCTCGTCAACTTGAGAAGATGGCGCTGGACAAGGGCGAGTGCCTTGCTCTGCCCTGCTGCGAGGTGGTTCTCCCCGGCAAGCAGGGCTCGGATACACGGTGACCGCCCGGTCGGTGAGGTGGCGGGCGTAGCCGTTGTTCGTCGCCCGGATGCACATGCCGCCAGCCGGGTTGATGAGGATGACCTGCAGTTTCGTGTAGGCCTGGGCGTACAGGAATTGTCCGGTCGCCGCCTGGGCGCTGGTGGGTGCCAGGGTCACAGGCAGAACACCGACCATCGTGGCAAGGACGCAGGAACGACGCTTCACCACCGGCCTGGCGCCACGAAGTACCGGAAGGCGACTCACGACGCTGTGAGGATGACGCTGGCGAAAACACCTGTCCCCGGGAACGAACAGAGGTGGCGACCTGCGGAAATCGTTCACATTCCGGGGCTCGGGCAGAACTCTCACAGACGGTCATTTATGAAAGGACGCGGGATCCGGGCCACCCGCACACAGCGGGCGGAGCATTCATGGTCGGTCGGGCGTGCGGATGAGGAGCAGGGCGATGTCGTCATAGCGGGGCGCGGATTGGTTGGCGTGGCGGAGGAGGGCGTCGGCGAGGGCGTCGAGGTTCTCGGGTTCCGCTGCTGTCAGGTGGCCGGCGAGCGTGTTGGTGGAGTCGTCGATGTCGGTGCCGGGGGTTTCGATGAGTCCGTCGGTGTACAGGGCGAGGACGGCGCCGGGAGGGAGGGGGATCTCGGTGGTGGGGTAGTCGGCGTCCGGGTCGATGCCCAGCAGCAGCCCTGGCGGTACGCGGAGGGTGTCGGTATGCCCGTCGGGGTGGCGGAGCAGGGCAGGGGGGTGTCCGGCCGTGGCGAGAAGCGCGCGGTGGTGGGTGTGGTCGAGGTGGGCGATGAGGCAGCTGGCGAACAGGCCGGGGTCGAGGTCGACCAGGAGGCGGTTGGTGGAGGCGAGGACCTCGCCGGGGGAGGCGCCGGTGGTGGCGTAGGCGTGGACGGCGGTGCGGAGCTGTCCCATGAGGGCGGCGGCGGTGGTGTTGTGGCCTTGCACGTCGCCGATCACCGCGGCGGCCGTCGTGGGTGTGCAGATGATGAGGTCGTAGAAGTCGCCGCCGATGTCTATGCCGTGACCGGCTGGGCGGTAGCGGGCGACGACGTCAAAGCTGGGCAGGCGCGGCAGGGTGTGGGGCAGCAGTCCGGTCTGCAGGGAGCGGACGAGAGTGTAGTTGGCGTCATAGAGGCGGGCGCGGTCCAGGGCCTGGGCAATGAGTCCGGTGAGTGACGTGAGCATGGCCCGTTCGGCGGGCGGGAACGGGCGGGGCAGGTCGTAGGCGAGGACCAGGGAGCCGACCGGGCTCCCTGACACGATCAGGGGGAGGAAGGCCCAGGCTGCCATCCCGTCCTGGTGCACGGCAGGAGGGTAGGCCCTCTTGAGGTCGGCGAAGGTGGTGAAGAAGCTGGCCACACCGGTGGTGATGACACGCGCGGCGGGGGTGTCGGAGGTCAGGGGCGCCGCGTCGAAGCGGTCCATCAGTTCCAGGCTGTAGCCGCGGTAGCCGGTGATCCGCAGCCGTCCGTCCTTCACGGCGAGTAGAGCCAGCGCCTTCGGGCCGAAGGCCGGCACGATCTGGTCGGCGGCAAGCTCGACCACGTCCTGCACGCTGGCGGCCTCGGCAAGGGCGGTGGCGAGGTGCGTGAGGTGGTACAGCCCCGTCGCGCCGACGAGCCCAACGGGGGAAGGGGCCGCGGCCTCTTCCGTCGTGGCAGTCGGGTCCCCGCCGGTGAGGGTGATGTGGACGCTGATGCCGCTGTCGTGCGGATAGAGCCGGAAGGACAGCCGGATGTCGGGTGGACGGCTGGCGGTGAAGGAGGTGGTCTGCTGGCAGACCACCGCCTCCCGGTATCGATCTTCGAACACCGGGTCGTACAGCCACCCAAGTACCTCCCATGGGCGCTTGCCCAGCAGGGAGGCGGCATCGGCACCGACCAGTTCGGCGCCGGCGGGGTTGATGTAGATGAGCCGGCCGTCCAGGTCGAGCGCGCAGCAGCCCACCGGCAGCCGCTCAGTACAGTCCAGGGCGGCCATGGCCTGGGCCGAGTCGGCCTCGGGGGAGTGCAGCGCAGGCAGCAGACGGGGCTCGTCGGCGGGCCCCAGCGGACGGCCGCTGGCGGCGGCCTGTTGCAGGAGCGGGGCCGCGCGCCGGCAGCAGGCGGTGATCGTCTCCTGCTCGGCCGCACTGAGCTGCGCCGGGTGCGAGACGGGCCACAGCAACACGATGCCGCCCCACACGGTGGTGCCGTCGGTGACCGGGGCTGCGGCGACCCTGAAGTCATACGGCAGGACGATGCTGATCCGGGGGTAGCGGCGGGCGATCTCCTCCTGGCTACCCAGCCAGACCAGGCGCCGCTGGCGCACGGCGTCCGCCACCGGGATCGCCGCATCAACGGGAACACGGGCCCAGGGAGCGGCGATCTCCCGGGACATCCCGGAAGCCAACACCAGCCGCAGCACCCGCTCCCCCGGCGGCAGCAGAAACACCAGCCCCACCGATGCGCCGGTATCCCGCATGACGTCGGCCAGGACCGCATCCAGCAGCCCCTCTCCGGAGCCATTGGCATCTGCGGGGACCGCGGGACCCGGCACGGCCGTCACCCGCCCCGGCCGACAGGCGCGGCACTGCGGCTGCGCCCGAAGCGGCTTCGGGCCGCCTCGGCGCTGATCCCCAGCCCCGCACCGATCTGCGCCCAGCTTGCCCCGGCCTGCCGATCCGCCAGCACCGCCGCGCGGACCAGCTGTCCAGCCAGATCAGACACCTGGGCCACGGCAGCGCAGTTCCATCCCACAGGCGAACCCGGTGGTGGCGGCACTACGGGCAGCCGCACGACGCGTGAGACCTGCAGCAGCAGGACCTCACCGACCGCGGCCACCCCTTTCCGCGCGGGCGCTGCCTCCCGCCAACGGCGCCGGGCCCGCCAGGCCGCCTGCCGGTGCGCCGGCCCGCAGTACCGGCGCTCGCGGCCCGCAGCCTCCGGCAGCCGCGCACCGCACCAGTCACACCTCACGTCACCCATATACGGACAATATGCCCGCCCCTCTGTGACGGCACCCCGTCCCGACCTCATGGGAGGGACGTAGCAGCGCATCCGCTACTCCGCCGCAGCGTCGTCCAGACCTCGGCCGGGCCGGGCCGCCCCCGGCGGGCCGGTAGCGTGCTCCGACGACGACTCCGGGCGACCGCCTGGTGTTCCACGTGTTCGCCGCATGCGCGGAGTTCATCCGGGAACTGATCGTGCAGGGCACCCACGAGAGCCTGGCCGCAGCGCGGGCCCGCGGGAAGCGTATCGGCCGGCCGGCCGCCCGCCATGGCGGAGCAACAGGTGCGGCACGCTCGCGCTCTGCTGACGGCCCCGGAGAACACGATCACGTCGATTGCCCGGACGAGGTGGGCGTGAAAACTGGCTGTGCGGCCCCAGAAAGCCGCAGCGGCAGTCAGTGCGAAGGCTGCAGCGAAAGGCTCCGATGCCTCACACGGGGCGTCGTGGCCCGCCAGCAGTACATCGCGCGGGAGGGGAAGCACGTGGTCGGAAGGGGCCACGTCGAAGAACTCCCCGACGGCACGACAGTGCGGTCGGGCGTGTTTCTGAGTAACCAAAAAAGTCGGCGGGACCGGCTCACCGATGACCAGCTCGCGCAGCTCGCCGCACTCGGGCTGGAGTGGGCTTCAGTCTGAAGGTGGATTGTTTGAGCTGACCGATGCCTCAAGCAGTTTGTCGTGAGGGCCCAAGGCTTCCTGGCCGAGCCGCACGTCCGGCCACATGGTGCGGCCCTGAGCCAGTACGGCTGCACAGAAGGCACCCAACCAGCACTTCAGGTCTGGTTACTTCAGTCTGATTAGCGATAGTCCGCTCACTGACCGGGCTCCTGCCCAGCTGATGGAACTATAGGGAAAAACCATTCAGAAGAGGAAATGGCGGCCGATCTGATGAAAACAGGCAAGAAAGCGATCTTGATTGCGATCTTTTGCCGATAGCAGGCGGGAGGTGACTTACACCTGCACCTGACCCCCGATTTGAGGATCAAGATGCGCAGAAGTATCGCGGCCGCTTCGCTCGTAGTCGGCCTGGTGGCGGCTCTGTCCGTTCCCCTACCGGCTTCGGCCGATCAGAGCGGAACCACGCCGGTGACGCTCTCGATCACCACCGGCACCATCGACATCACTGTGCCGACGGGGCCGGTGAGCCTGGGCACCGTTGCCGCCAGCAGCACCCCCCAGACGGTCAGCGCACAGCTGGGGAACGTCACCGTGGCAGACAACCGGGGTGGTACGACCGGCTGGGTCGTCACCGCGAACGGAACCGACTTCACGGGACCGCAGAGCATCTCGGTCTCCGCCCCCGGCTCCAGCAGCTACAGCACGCCGTCCGCCACGGTCACCGGCAACGCCATCGTCAACGCCAGCAACCTGGACCCCCTGTACCCGCCAGGCCCTGTCCAGACCGCCACCAGCGTGTCCGGGATCAACACCGCCGTGTGGAACCCGACCATCTCCGTCACCATCCCCGCGGACGCACTGGCCGGCACCTACAGCTCGACGATCACCCACTCCGTGGCCTGACCCACACACCGAAAACACTGGGGGGATCTCCACCTTGCGCAGCTTCGTCCTGGCTCTGGTGGCCGCGGCACTCATCGCGGCCACCGGCGCCGCCTCACCTGCGACCAACACAGCGGCCGCGCCGGCACGTTCGTCGGACTTCGGCCAGGGAAGCGTCGGCGTACGCCTCGTCGACATCCCGGCCGACCTGGCCGACGATCCACGAGCACGGCACTACATCATCGACAACCTGACGCCGGGCACGACCGTGCACCGCCGCATCGAAGTACTGAACACCACTGACTCCACCCTGCACGTCGAGGTGTATCCGGCCGCCGCCACCATCACCCACGGCGCGTTCGTAGGAGCAGCCGGCAGGAAGCGGAACGAACTCTCGTCCTGGACAAAGCTGCGACGCAGGACGCTCGATGTTCCCGCCCACGACACCCTCCGCGACACCGTGACAATCAAGGTGCCCAGGGACGCGGCGCCCGGCGAGCGCTATGCCGTGATCTGGGCTCAAGTCAGGGGCGATCGAGGTGGTGGTATCGCCCTGGTGAGCCGCACCGGCATCCGGATGTATCTCTCAGTCGGCGGCCACAACCCCCCAGCCCCGAACTTCACCGCGCACACCATGACAGCTCAACGCGGCCCGGACGGCCACGCGATCGTGCGCGCCCAGATCATCAACACCGGCGGCCGCGCCTTGGACCTGTCCGGCACCCTGAAACTCGCCTCGGTGTCCGGAAGCCTGAGCGCAGGCCCCTACCAGGTACAACTGGGCACCAGCCTGGCACCCCACCAGTCCGAGCCCGTGATCATTCCCGTAACCGACGACGTCGCCGACGGCCCCTGGCGCGCCACCCTTGAACTCAGAAGCGGACTGCTCGTCAAGAAGTTCCACGCGAAGATCAAATTCCCGCACACCCACGGCATCGCCCCAGCAGCCGCGGTGGACGCCGAAACGTCCGGCGGTGGCGCACTCAAGGGGCTGATCGCGGGGATCCTCCTGCTGGGCACCGCCCTCCTGATCATCACCAACCGCATCCGCCGCCGCCACGACAGACGAACAGCTGCCGCGTAACAACCTCCCGGGCCAGCACGCCCTGCAGGAACAGCTCGACTGGACCGGTCCCAGGGCATGGCCCGGCGTGGCCGGACACGTTCCCGGCTCTGGTGACCACACGACGCGATCTGCTGGGCACGTCCGGGTAACCCACCTACAACACCCCTCAGTTCGTCGGTAGAACCGTCTCCGTGGGACCGATCCGAGGACCGACGGAAGTACCGGAAGTATCAGCGCTGATTGGGAGGTGTGGCCGTCGCCAGGAGACCCGGCGACGGCCATCCGCCCCGTGACCCGCCGACAGGTCACGGGGCCTTCCCGATGCGAGCACCGGGGAACACAGGCTGAATCGACCCAGCCTGTGCAGGCTCCGCGTACCCCGACGTGTCGTGTCCATGTGCGAACGTTCGAAAGGCATTCGGTCGGGTGCGGTCAGGAGGCAGGCCAGATCGCCTTGCCTGCACCGGGGTGCCGCCCTTGCGGCAACCTCACTGACTCAGCCTCAGCCCGATACCGATCCCGTTTGCACTGGTGGAGTGATTCACCGGCCACGGAAGCCCTCACAGCCTGTGAGTCAGCTGTCGGCGGCGATGATCAGGGGAGCGAATTTCTGGGGCGATGGTCGATGTCTCACGAAGGTGAACGATTGCGGCCGGTCAGGCCAGAAGGGGCGGCTGCGGCTGTGGAGGAACGTGAGCGGCGGCCCGGCAGGAAGGTGGTGGACCGGTCGGAGGGGTTCGGTGAGCGGCTCCTCGGTCTGCTGTTGGACCGTGCGCATGAGATGCCGCCGCAGTTGATCGCTCCGATGATCGCGGAAGAGGTGGCCAGCATCGGTGGCCGCGAGGTCTCGATCCTCCTGCAGGACTACGGGCGCGAACTGCTGGTGCCCCTGCCGGGCCAGAGACTCCTTGTCGGCAAGCCCGAGGAGATCGCTGATTCTCCGGCCGGTACGGCGTTCCTGCGGGCCACCCCCGTCGAGGTCGGGCAGGCGGACGGCGTGCGGATGTATCTGCCGTTGCTGGACGGCAGCGACGAGGTGGGAGTGCTGGCCCTGACCCTGGACGCCGTCGATGACGACGACCGGCGGCTGCTGCGCCGGCTCGCCAGTCTGGTCGCGGACATTCTGGTCACCAAGCATGCCTACACCGACCGGTTCTTCCAGGCCCGCCGCCGTGAACCGATGAGTGTGGCCGCGGAAATGCAGTGGTCCCTGTTGCCGCCGCTGACGTTGTCCGTGCCGCAGGTCGCGGTGGGCGGGGCCGTCGATCCTTCGTATGACATCGCCGGCGACAGCTTCGACTACGCCCTCAACGACAACATCCTGCACGCGGCCGTGATCGACGCGATGGGCCACGGTCTGGACTCCGCCACCATGGCGACCCTCGCCATCGGCGCCTACCGGCATGCCAGACGCGCCGGCATCGGCCTGGCCGAGAAGTACCGGTATATGGACCAGGCCATCGCCGAACAGTTCGGGGCCGACCACTTCGGCACCGCGCAGATGATGGAACTGGACATCACCACCGGCCTGTTCCAATGGGTCAACGCGGGCCACCCCGTACCGCTACTGATCCGGGAGAAGCAGGTGGTGCGCCAGCTGGAAGGTCCGATCACTTTGCCGGTCGGCCTCGGCGGTACATGCCCCTCCCTCAACGAGCTCCAGCTCCAGCGTGGCGACAAGGTGCTGTGCTACACCGACGGGGTGATCGAAGAGCGGGACGCAAACGGACAACCCTTCGGTGAGGAAAAGCTCATCGGTTGCGTCAACCGACTCGAACACCGGGAAGGAGGAATGCGGGCCGAGGCACTCCGGCTCTCCCAGGCCCTGAAACAGGAACGCGGCGGGTCCACCAGTGACGACGCAACCGTCTTCCTGATCGAATGGCGCGGGAACCCCGCCGACCACCCCGCCGCCCTGCAGCACTGAAACTTAGGCATTGCGCACAGCCTGCTCGACGTCGTTGCGATCAAGGCCCTCATTCTTCGCAGACTGCGTGATCGCGTCCTGCAGATCGCGCTCAAGATCACGCCACGCCCGCCATGCCGTCTCGTAGGTCGTCGTCTGCGCCTCACTCCACGGCTCAGTCGCCGGCGGTCCCCCACAGGTGGTCGAAAGACTCGCGTCTGACGCGCTCGGTCAAGGCACCTGCACCTGCGCTCAGGTGATCCAAGCGTCCCTAGCGGAACACCCTTCTCTGCATGTGGTGGATCGAGACCGTGCTCAGCGGGGTCCGGATGCCGAGAGTGAACCCAACCGTGGAGAGGTGGGTGCGAACGTACCGACGGGAACTACTGGACCGCACACTGATCCGGAACCAGCGCCATCTCCTGTACGCCCTACGGGACGAGCACCGGCCGTACCAGGGCATCGCGAACGCCCGACCGCTACACCCCTTGCCCGCGGCGATCAACGATCCAGGGCAGATCGCCCGCAGGTTCACAGTGCCGTCCCCAGCCGGGTGGCCGCGAGGTCGGTCGCGGTCGCGAGCGTCGTCCGACCGGCACGATCAGCGTTTGTGAGAATCTCGGCGAGCGCAGCGCCGATGTCGTGCACCCGATCGATCGCCTGGCCGTGCCCGATGCCCTCGACCTCGCGCGCGATGAAGGGCTACCGCGTCCGCTACACGCTCGCCACGAAGCTGGTGAACGAGCTGGTCGAAGCGGCCAACGAGAAGCAGCTGAACAAGAGCATCGCCCGCTACGGCCGCGTCGACCTCCTCTGCATCGACGAACTCGGCTACATGGAACTCGACCGCCACGGCGCCGAACTTCTCTTCCAGGTCCTGACCGAACGCGAGGAGAAGCCTCCAACGAGTCCTTCGGCGGCTGGACCAAGACCTTCACCGACCCCCGCCTCTGCGCAGCCATCGTCGACCGCCTCACGTTCAACAGCACCATCATCGAGACCGGCACCGATTCCTACCGACTCGCCAGCACCCGAGCCCGAGCCGAAGCCGAGGCCAGCTAGTAGCGTGTCGCTGCTTAGACCGACCGGCAAATGGATCACTTGAGGCGTCGGGTGGTGGGGCGGCCGTCCCAGCGGTAGCGGCTCGTCGAGCGTCGAATGAGCATGCGGAGCGTGACGAGTACGGCGGCGAGGTGGAGATAGAAGTCCACGACCATGCCGTTTTTCTCGGTGCAGCGCCGCAGCTTGCCGTAGGCGTTCATCCAGGAATGCGTGCGCTCCACCACCCAGCGTTTGCCGGCCTGGATCGGCGCCGGGATGCCCTTGCGGGCGATCTCAGCCGTGAGGCCCAACTCGGCCAGCAGGGCACGGGACTTGGCGCTGTCGTAGCCGCGGTCCAGGTTGACGTTGACGCACTCGGGCATCGCCCCGACTTGGGTGCGGGCGGCCGCCAAAGTCGGGCCGAGCAGGGGCGAATCGTGTCGGTTGGCTCCGTCGGAGACGATGCCGAGCGGAACGCCGCAGGCATCGGAGGCGACCGAGCGCTTGAGCCCCTGCTTGCCCCGGTCCACCGGTGAGCGGCCCGCTTTCTCGCCGCCGGACGGCGCCTTGGTGATGCAGCCGTCGACCGACATCTCGGCCAGACCCAGGCCGACCATGCGGTCGTACGCTTCCAGCGCCAAGGCATGTACTCGTTGTGCTATCCCCAGCTCAGCCCACTGTTTGACGCGTCGTCGGATGGTGCGGTCGGAGCACCCGGGACTCGCAATCCGCTCGTACCCCGAACCGTGGACCAGAGCCAGCACGACGTGCTCGAACACGACACGGTCCGACACCCGGCGGCGGTGACACCCGAGCGGATGGCTCGCCGAGAACGCCTCCCGCACCGGCAGGAGAGCAGCGAACTGGTCCCACAGGGGGTCGAGCAGGCAAAATGGCACCGCAGGCACGGGTCCTCCGCGTGATCACTGAGCGTCGAGAACTCCATGATCACGCAGGGCCCGTGCCTGTCTCGTTTCCGGGACCGTCAGCCAACGAGCGACGTAGCCATTTGCCGGTCGGTCTTAGTTATGGCATGTCTGGTTGGGAGGCTGGCGTCTGATGGGTTCCTTCCCTTTTGCCAGACAGGACTGTCGTCATGGGTTCGCAGAAGAAGCGACCGGTCAGGTTGACCGCGCAGGATCGTGAGGAGTTGGTCAGGGTGACCACGACGGGTGTTCGTGGGGCCTCGATGATCATGCGTGCGCGGGTGCTGCTTGCATTGGATATCTCGGTGGGTGACGTGGATTCCAAGGAGGTGATCGCGGCCCGGCTCGGCGTCTCCGGTGAGACGTTACGGCTGGTTGCCAAGCGCTTCGCCGAGACCGGTGGTGAACCGCCCCGGGTTCGGTAGAGAGCTCAGATAGCGGTTGTGACCTGGGGTTTCGTGGTCGCGAGGTAGTAGTTGTTCTCGTACTCGACGGGCGGGACGTGGCCTATTTCACCGTGGAGGCGCCGGTGGCAGTACCAGTCGACCCATTCGGCGGTGGCCAGCTCGACCTGGGAGAGCGTCTTCCAGGGCCGTTGCGGCTTGATCAACTCGGTTTTGTAGAGACCGATGGTCGATTCCATCAGGGCGTTGTCCAGTGCGTCCCCGACGGAACCGATGCTCGCCGCGAGACCGGCGGCATCCAGGTGCTCGGCGAGACGGAAACTCGTGTATTGCGACCCGGCATCGGAGTGATGGATCAACTCGCCGTGCGTATACGGGTGTTGGTCGCGGTCGCGTTGCCACAGTGCCATCTCCAGCGCGTCCAGGACGAGCTGGGTCTCCTTCGATGTGGAGGCGGACCAGCCCACGATGCGACGTGAAAAGGTATCCACGACGAAGGCGACGTAGACGACGCCCGCCCAGGTCGCCACGTGGGTGAAGTCCGCGACCCAGGTGCGGTTGGGCGCCTCGGCGACGAAGTCGCGCTCGACGCGGTCCGGTGCCCGCTCGGCCTTCTCGTCCGGGATCGTGGTGATGACCCTCTTGCCGCGCACCGCGCCGGCGATGTTCAGCTCGCGCATCAGCCGCTCGACCGCGCAGCGGGCCACCGGGATGTCCTGGCGGTTCAGCTCGCGCCAGATCTTCCTCGCCCCGTAGACGCGGTAGTTGGACGCGTAGATCTCCTTGATCTTCTCTTTCAGCCCGGCGTCGCGCACGGTCCTCGCGGACGGCTCGGCCAGCCGCTTGTGGTGGGCGTAGTAGGTGGAAGGGGCGATCTTGCAATCGTGCTCGGTGAGCACGCGGCAGATCGGCTCGACACCGCCGAAGCGGGCCCGGTGCTCGTCGATGAACGCTACGAGCGTGTGTGTGGCCGGTCGAGCTCGGCCGCGAAGAAACTTGCCGCGGCTTTCAAGATGTCGTTCGCGCGGCGGAGTTCGGCGTTCTCCTTCTTCAGGGCCTTCATCGCCGCGGACTCCTCCGACGTCGTGCCGGGCCGCCGACCGGAGTCGATCTCGTCCTGCTTGACCCAGTTCCGCAGGGTCTCGGCCGAGCCGATGCCGAGTTTCTGGGCGACCGTCTTCAGCGCGGCCGACTCGTTCGGGTAATCACCGCGGACCTCGGCGACCATGCGGACCGCTCGTTTGCGCAGCTCAAGGGGATAGGAGGAGGGGCGTGCCATGACTCAATCCTTACATGGAATCGAGTCTCTATTCGAACCGGGGCGGTTCAGTGGCGATGTTCACGCCACGATCGCGCGGAAGAGGCGTGACCTCCCGCCGGTGCCCTCGCCGGTGACCGGCGAGGTCGAAGCCCGGCTGATCGCGATGGCGTGCTCACAGCCACCCCAGGGCTATACCCGGTGGTCGCTGCGGCTGCTGGAGAAGCACGTCGCGCTGGTCGAGGACATCCCCGATCTGGACCACTCCACCATCGGGCGGGTCTTAAAAAAACGCAACTGCGTCCTCATCTGAGAAAGTGCTGGACCATCCCACCACGAGCGAACGCGGAGTTCGCGGCCCGGATGGAAGACGTGCTGGCCATCTATGCCCGGCCCTACGATCCGGCACGTCCCGTGGTGTGCATGGACGAGAAGCCCTACCAGCTCCTCGCCGATGCCCGCGACCCGCTCCCGGCCCGCCCTGGTCACGACGCCTGCCAGGACAGCGAGTACATCCGCTGCGGCACGTGCTCGATCTTCGTGTGGGTCGAACCCCTGCGCGGATGGCGTCGAGTCCAGGCGCTGTCCCAGCGGACCCGGATCGACTGGGCCGGCCAGGTCAAGCAGCTGCTGAGCGTGGATTACCCCGACGTCGAATCCGTGGTGCTGGTGATGGACAACCTCAACACCCACGGCATCGCCTCGCTCTACGAGGCATTCGAACCAGAAGAGGCATTCGCCCTGGCCCAACGCCTCGAGATCCACCACACGCCCAAGCACGGGTCATGGCTCAACATCGCCGAGATCGAACTCTCCGCGCTGACCCGGCAATGCCTCGACCGCCGGATCAGCAACCTCGACAACCTCAACACCGAACTCTCGGCCTGGCAGAACGCCACCAACACCGACCAACGTCAGGTCGACTGGCAGTTCACCACCCACGACGCACGCATCAAACTGCGCCACCTCTATCCCAAAAATTAGCCGCGGCGGTCTACTAGTGTCCTGCGCCAGTAGTTGATCGTTAGTAGTTGCGTGACTTCTGCTGTTGGTGCGTCAGTTCCTCGTCGGGGCCCAAAGCTTCAACCGTTGCTGCTGTCTGATGACGAGCGGGCGGTGTTGGAGCGGTGGACGCGTCGGGCGACGTCGGCCCAGGCGCTGGTCTTGCGGGCTCGGATTGTGCTGGCGTGTGCGGGACCGGAGGTGCCGGCGATCATCGCGGTCGCCCGGGATCTGCGGGTGGCTGCGGACACGGTCCGCAAGTGGCGGCGACGCTTCCTCGCCGAGCGGCTGGACGGGCTGGTCGACGAGCCCCGGCCGGGCCGGCCGCCCACCATCAGCGTCGATCAGGTGGAGGCGGTGGTGGTCACCACGCTGGAACAGCTGCCGAAGAACGCCACCCACTGGTCGCGGACGTCGATGGCTCAGCACAGTGGTCTGTCGAAGTCGACCGTGGGCCGGATCTGGCGGCAGTTCCAGCTCAAGCCGCATCTGGCGGACACCTTCAAGCTGTCGACGGACCCGTTGTTCGTGGAGAAGGTCTACGACGTCGTGGGCCTGTACTTCAACCCGCCCGAAGGTGCGGTGGTGCTGTCGGTGGACGAGAAGTCGCAGATCCAGGCTCTGGACCGGTCTCAGCCGGTGCTGCCGATGATGCCGGGTATGCCCGAGCGGCGTACCCACGACTATGTGCGCAACGGCCTGACCACACTGTTTGCCGCGTTCGATGTCGCCACGGGTGAAGTCATCACTGCCCTGCACCGCCGGCACCGGGCCGTGGAGTTCAAGAAGTTCCTGATCCGGATCGACAAGGAGGTGCCCGCTCACTTGCAGGTCCACCTGATCGTGGACAATTACGGCACCCATAAGACTCCAGCGATCAGAGCCTGGCTGGCCAAACACCCGCGGTTCGAGCTGCACTTCACCCCGACCGGCTCCTCGTGGATCAACCAGGTCGAGCGGTGGTTCGGCTACCTGGCCCACCAGATGATCCGTCGTGGCGCACACAAGAACATCCAGGCCCTGGAAGCCGATATCCGGGCATGGGTCAAGGACTGGAACGAAGACCCCAAGCCGTTCATCTGGACCAAGACCGCCGAAGAGATCCTCGACTCCCTCGCCCGCTTCTGCCGACGGATCTCTGGCGCAGGACACTAGGGCCTGTCCGGCGGATCTTGTCTGTGTGGGGGTCGTGTCGTTGGCACGGTCATGGGACGGGAAGATCTCACGAATGAGGAGGGGTGCAGTTCCTTTGAAGTGAAGTGCTGAGCTGGGAGAACGCTGATCGGGGCTGTGTTCGGGGCTTCTCGTCTCTACCGTGGTGGTGGAGGAGGGGTAGCGAATGGGCTCGCTGTTCGAGGAGTTGGAAGCCCGTGAGGCAGCCGCCCGGGTTCGGGTGGGAGAGCTGGAGGCCGAGGTCGCTGAGCTATCTGGGAGGCTGGAGCTGGCCCGGGAGGGGTTGGAGCGTCTGCGGATCGCGCGGGAGACGGTCGCCGAAGTGCTGGCGGAGATGAATCCGGAGGTGCCCGTGGTGGCGGTCGATGCCGGGCAGTCGCCTGCGGGTGAGCCGGTGGCGTCGGCGTATGCGGGGGCCGAGCGACAGGTCATCGGGGTGCTGACCGTGCCGAACTGGCAGCCCGGGATGATGTCGGATGTTCTGCCGTCGGTGTACCGCGACATCGTGGAGGTGGTGGCGGATGCACCGGGGCCGGTCCGTGCCAAGCAGATCGTGCCGAGGATCGGGCTGCCGGCCGAGACGGGGAAGATCGAGGGCACTCGGTCGAAGCTGAAGCGGCTGGTGGAGCGGGGCTGGCTGGACGAGGATGCCCCCGGTATGTTCACCCCGGCCCGCCGCCGGGCGGCTGCTGCATCCAACTCCCCCTGACAGCAGGGCTCTTCCGCCTACATTCGAAGGTGCGACCCTTATCGGATGCAGGACGGGAAGAGCCCTGGGGATGAAACCGTACGACACTCATGCCACCGCTGACCCCTTTGCCCGCTCGGTCAGTGCCTTCGAGACGCTGATGTGCACCCTGTCGGGCACAGATGCGAGCGCGTGGACCCACGCCGAGCTGGAAGAACACCTCGACGCGGCCGGGCGGGAGCTGTTACGGCAGCTGCTGCAGGACCATCTGGACCTCCGTGCGATGCGCGAAGAGGAACAGGTCCGCGCCGGTAGCAGGCCTCTCGTGGTGGGGCCGGAGGGACGAGCCCGGCCCTGGCGGGAGACGGGACACACGCGTTGGCTGGCCAGCATGTTCGGGCTGGTCCGCGTTGCCCGGGTCGCCCACCGGGGCCCAGGCGTCGGCAACGTGCACCCCGCCGACGCCGCGCTGTCGCTGCCGGCGGGCCGCCACTCGATGGGCCTGCGCAGGCTCGCGGTCACCGAAGCCGTGCGCGGCTCGTTCGACCAGGCTCAGCAGGCGGTCGAACGTCGCTGCGGGAAGGTGCTGGGCAAAAGGCGGCTCGAAGAGCTGGCGGTCGCAGCCGCGGTCGACGTCGGCGACTTCTACCAGGCCCGGATCCCCGTTCCGTGCAGCCGGCGGATGCCGCTGGTGGTCCAGGTGGACGGCAAGGGCGTGGTCATGCGGCCCGAGGCCCTGCGGGAGGCCACCCGCCGGGCCGCCGCGAAGGCTGCAGTCGGTGGCCATCGCGGCCGGCTTGCGCCGGGCGAGAAGCCGAACCGGAAGCGGATGGCGACCGTGGCCTGTGTCTTCGACACCCGCCCGGCCCCCAGGCGCCCCCACGACGTGATCCACCCGCCCGGCGGCCGAAGCGGCGAACGCCCCGCTCGCCCGGGTCCGAGAGCCGAGAATAAATGGTGCACCGCCTCCCTGGTCCGCCCGCCCAAGCAGGTCATCGCCGACGCATTCGACCAGGCCCAGGCCCGCGACCCGAAGCATCTGCGGCCGTGGATCGTCCTCGTCGACGGCGCCCGTCACCAGCTCGACCTGATCACCGCCGAGGCCGGCCGACGCGGCGTCACTCTGCACGTGCTGCTGGACTTCGTGCACGTCGCCGAGTACGTCTGGGCTGCCGCCCACACCTTCCACAAGCCCGGCACCACCGAGGCCGAAGCCTGGGCGGCCGACCACCTGACCGCGATCCTCGCCAGCCACGCCTCCCGCACCGCCGACCAGATGACCGCCCAAGCCGACCGGGAACACCTGCCGGCCACCCGCCGCGAGACCGTCGACGCCTGCCACCGCTACCTGACCGGCCACCTCGACCAGCTCCGCTACGACACCGCGCTCGACAGCGGGTGGCCGATCGCCACCGGCGCGGTCGAAGGCACCTGCCGTCACCTGATCGCTGATCGCCTCGACATCACCGGCGCCCGCTGGGGCCTTCACGGAGCCGAAGCCGTACTGCGGCTCCGCACGGTCGTCGCCAACGGCGACCTCGACTCCTACTGGCACTTCCACACCGCCCGCGAGCACGAGCGCCTCTACCCCACCCCCGACCAGCAGGACTTCAACCTCACCGCTTGATCACGGGCCTGCTTGCGGACAGACTGCGACCCATGAGGTTCACAGGCATGCCCGCCGACACACAGGCCACCGGCGTCGAGGCGGACCTCTCCATGCAACGGCAGGCTCACCAGTGAGTACCAACCTGCCCCACTTCCGCTACCACCCCGACCCCGTCGCAAGCGGGTCCGTCCGCGAGAGTGCCGAGACCTGCGCCTGCTGCAACCGCAGTACGGGGTGGATCTACACCGCTACCTTCTACACGGCCCAGGACGTCAGCGGGAGATTCTGCCCCTGGTGCATCGCCGATGGCAGGGCCGCTGAACGATTCGAAGGTGAATTCACCGACGCATACGGGCTCGACGGCGTCAGCGAGGAGACCCTGGTGCAGGTCACCCGCCGCACCCCTGGCTTCCGCACCTGGCAGGATCCGCACTGGCTTGTCCACTGCAACGACGCGGCCGCCTTCATCGGCGAGGTCGGATACACCGAACTGGCAGCCCACCCCGAGGCACTCGACCAGCTTCGACTCGACCTTCGGATGGATGGCTGGCACGACGCGTCCCAGCTCGAGAACTTCCTGACCCACCTCGGCCAGGGGGCAAGCGCCATGCTCTTCCGCTGCACCCACTGCGGCACCCATCTCGCCTACGCCGACGCTTCATAGCCACGGCCCAGCTCAGCACGCCCCCCTTCCCTTCAAAGGATCCGCACCCAATGAGGAGTGGGTCCGGCTGAAGCCGCACCTGCCGAAGTCAGGGCTGTGGGGCGGCCGTTGGGCCAGTCATCGCAGGATCATCAACGGGATCCTGTACCGGCAGCGCACGGGTGTGCCCTGGCGGGATCTGCCTGCGCGTTTCGGTCCGTGGAAGACCGTGTATGAGCGGCACCAGCGCTGGTCGGCGGATGGCACGTAGGACAGGACCTTCTAGAGCCAACCGGGAAGGGGATACCTTCACGTCTCGGTGCGGCGGTGCTTACGGTTTGTGGGTTACCCAGAGCATTTCTGCCGGCCAGCGGTATGCCCAGTCAGGCGGGTCGGTTTGGTTGTAGCCGTTGGCTGTTCCGGGTTCGGGCCGCGGCTCGATGAGGTCGTCGATGACGAGACCTGCGCCACGCAGGACCTTGATCCAGTCGCCGTAGGTGAGCTGATAGCTGACCGCGCCCTGGTCTTCGGCGATGGTGTCCAGCCCGAAGTAGTCCTGGTGCAGCGTCGTGGTTACGCGGCTGGCGGCTTCGTCGTAGCAGGCTTCGAACCATGGGCTGGCGACGTTGAACACCAGGCGCCCACCGCGGCGCAGGATGCGTGCGGCCTGCGGGACGGCCAGGTGCGGGGGCGCCCAGCTAAGCCCGCCGTAGTCACAGAACACCAGGTCGAAGCTGTCGGCGGCGAACGGGAGGTGTTCGGCGGCGCCTTGCACCAGCGGGTAGCGGGCCGATCCCATCGCGCGAGCTGCCGCGGCGAGCTGGGCTTCGGACAGGTCGAGCCCGACCACGGTGGCGCCCTCAGCGGCGAGCGCCCTGGACCACTGGCCGGCGCCGCAGCCGAGTTCGAGGACGCGCTTGCCGGTGACGTCGCCCAGGGCGTGCAGGTGCGCGTCGGGGATGGCGTACGTGCCCCACAGCCGGGGCGTTGCGCCGATCTGCGGGTCATGCTCGTGCTGGTAGGCGCTGCTGATCTGATTCCAGAACCGCCGGTTGGCAGAAATGCTGTCCACGCGCCGACTCAAGCACTGCCTGCCGGGGGCGGTCAACACGATTGTGCTGCGACCGGGAAGGTTCACCGGTTCACGGGTGTCCTGTCTGGCTGCCGATGCGATCGGGTGGGATCGATCGACCCGATCCAGCGTCAGGAGACGTGGTGACACCACGGGTTCAAGTCCGCAGGATCGCCGACTACGAGGGGCAGAAGCTGCAGCAGATCGTCCGGCGGGGCAGCACGAACAGCGTGCGCTACCGGCGGGCGATGATCCTGCTGGCCTCTGCGGGCGGCAACACCGTCCCGGTCATCGCCCGTCTCGTGGCCGCCGACGAGGACACCGTCCGCGATGTTATCCACCGCTTCGAACGAGATCGGCCTGGCCTGCCTGGACCCTCGGTGGGCGGGAGGCCATCCCCGCCTACTCAGCGATGACGACGAAGCTTTCGTCATCCAGACGGCCACCACCCGCCCGGTCAAGCTCGGCCAGCCGTTCACCCGCTGGTCGATCCGCAAGCTCACCGCCTACCTGCGCAAAGTCCACGGACGCGTGATCCGCATCGGCCGCGAGGCCCTGCGGATGCTACTCAAGCGGCATGGCATCACCTTCCAGCGCACCAAGACCTGGAAGGAGTCCACCGACCCTGACTTCGACGCCAAGCTCGAGAGCGCACCGGGCCACCCGTCCCAACCGGCAACCCGGCGAACCTAATCCGTAGTTAGCGGCGATCTCCAAGGCCGGATGGCCCTAAGGGATCGTTCGAGTCAGCGTGGCGGTCTCGTGGGCACCGGACGGACGCCTTCGGCGAACACGGCGTCGATGCCTCCGCATAGAGCGGTGACGTCCGGTGCCTTCGTGGCCGCCACCGCGGCTCGCTCGGTGGCGGCCACGCGAACGTCGAACATATGCCTTCCAAGGGCCTGGCTCCGATGCCTCTTTACAGAGCGGCGGCGTTCGGTGTCTTCGTGACCGCCACCATCGTCAACACCGTGCGCTTGATCACTCGTTGGTGTTGGTGGTGCGAGCCCGCGCCGCGGTGACTTCTTCGATGTCGCGAGCTGTCCGAGCTCCCGAGATAGACCGAGGCCCGTGGGGTGAGCTGGTGCCACGAACGGCTACTGAGGTGGCGGACCGGCCTTCGCGCCGAGTCCTGGGATTAGGTCGCTGCGTGGCCCGCATGCGCTCGTGACCAGCGCAAACACCCGCACCCTGCGGAGGGAAAAACTTGATCTACTGCGGCATCGACTGGGCCGAGAGGACGCACGACGTCGCCTTGGTCGACGACACCGGCCGGCTCCTGGCCAAGCGGCACATCACCGACGACGCGGCCGGCTATCTCGTGGGCCAGGGCGTCGTCGGCGGCCCGGCGGGCGGCGCGGGCCTGCTCGCCGGCCATCCAGGCGCAGAAAGAGGACCGGGCCACCTTCAGCAG
This sequence comes from Streptomyces sp. NBC_00154, assembly GCF_026342835.1. Lineage (GTDB taxonomy): Bacteria > Actinomycetota > Actinomycetes > Streptomycetales > Streptomycetaceae > Streptomyces. Next base: position 7,679,465 of record NZ_JAPEMI010000001.1, on the reverse strand, counting down.
CCGGCACAACAGAGCGACTCCGTGGGTGGTCTTCTCCGCCTCGATGAACGCGTACACCTCGCTCATCGATCGCTCTCCTTCGCGAAGAAGACCGCCGCTTTTCGCAGTACCTCGATCGTCTCGGCCTGCTCACGGTTCTGGCGCCGCAGCCGACGCAGCTCTTCGCGTTCGGCCGTCGTCAGCTCGCCCGGCGCCTCCCGTCCGCGGTCGATCGTGTCCTGCTTGACCCAGTTGGCCGGTGCGATGCCGGAGGCCGTCAACGTTAACCTCGACCGCGGGTACGACAGCACCAAGTCACGTGTGTTGATCGGCGAGTTGGGATTCTCGGCCGAGATCGCCCGCAAGGGCGTGCCCGCCCCGATCCAGGCCGGCAAGCGCTGGGTGGTGGAGCGCACGCACTCGTGGATGAACGACTACGGCAAGCTGCGGCGCTGCACCGAGAGGAGCGGCGATGTCGTGGACTTCTACCTCTACCTCGCCGCCGCACTCGTCACGCTCCGCATGCTCATTCGACGCTCGACGAGCCGCTACCGCTGGGACGGCCGCCCCACCACCCGACGCCTCAAGTGATCCATTTGCCGGTGGGTCTTATAGCGGCGGCCGCCGTTCCATTCGGGTCAGCCAACGGCCGCGCCGCACGCGGCAACAGTGGGAGCCGGTCAGTGTGGAAGGTGGAGCCCGCCCGGGAGCCCTTCGCACGTCGACCAGGCGGGCCGTGCCCCGCTGCCCAGACTTCTACCCGAGGAGTCAGGTGACAGTCCAGCCGTGCAGCTGGCGGGCAATCCGGGCGACACCGAGCGTCCCTGAGGCGGCGTCCCGAACGAGTGCGAGGGCTGCTTTGGGCGGGTAGTCGAGCCGGTGTCCGTTGAGGGCGAGGTAGGCCTCGGCGGAGTGCCAGGCGAAGGCTTCGTTGGAATGCTCGAGGCAGGGCAGCTTTGCCAGGGTCTGGAGGAGGGCTGCTGCTTTGAGGTGCAGGGAGCCGTAGATGTCACGGTCCATGGCTTGGGCGTTGACGCGCGCGACCGCTGCGTAGAGGGGGCCGTAGTCGTCGACCTGGGGGTCGCCGTCGAGGATCTCGGCGGCGTGCAGCAGGTAGGTGACGTCGAGCGGGTGGATCGGTTCCGGCTGGGTCACGCGGCGTGGCCCTGCCCCTGCTGCTCGAACTCGCGCGCCTGCTGCTCAGCGGCACGCTGCTCCGCGGTGGCGTCGATGCTGCTGGGCTCGGCGGCGAACGCGGCGCCGCTGCGAGCCATCGATTCCTTGAAACTGTCCAGGAACCTGTCCTCGATGGCGGTGGCGCGGGCGTAGGCGGCGGACAGGATGTACTCCTGCATGCTGACCCCTTCCTGCTTTGCGGCGGCCGCGATGGCGGCCCGCTGCTCGGGATCGGGGAAGCGTAGGTTCATGGCCCTGGGTTCCGGCATGGTACCAGTGGTACCAACTGATGCCCAGACCTCCGCCACCTGCTGCCCCGGGAGCCGTGAAACTCGGCCGCTTGGAGAAGCTCGGCTTGACCAGTCGCAACGGACGGCACTCGCGCTCCTGCCGACTCACCGATAGCGAACAGGTAGCGGTACCAACGCAGCAGTTCAAGGCGTTCCTCGTTGCTCCAGTAGGCCAGCCCGGTTCCCCCCTCTTCCATGACCGTGTTGGTGGGGTCGCTGGAGTGTGGGCCGCAGTCGCCCGGTTCAGGATGCTTGTAGGCGGCCTGGAACTTCTGCAGCATGGCGTAGTCGAGGTCAAGCCGCGCGGCGTAGAAGATCCCGAACGTGCGCAGGTGCTGCAGGATCGTGCGAATCTCCTTGGACTCGAGATCGTCGCGGATGTCGCTGGCCTCGTCGTAGCCTTTGAGCCCTTCCAACGGCTCTAGCCCGCTTTCCTTTAGAGCGTCCGCCAGTAGGTCATGGATGTGGTGAAGTTGGCGGCACGGTGGGCACGAATTTGATGATCATGGAGTTTTCTACGCTCTGTGACCATCGGGAGAGTTCGTGTCAGTTGTGCCTGCGTCCATCATCACTCCGATCCGTGAGGAGTTCCTCCGTCTGCTGCCCGCCCGGCCGGTCACGCACCCGCTGGGCTGCCACAATCCGCGGATCGAGGACGCGGTGGTCTTCGACCGGCTCGTTCTGGCATTGGTGTCGGGGATGGGCTATGAGCGGGTCGCAGACGGGGCGTGTTCGGCCACGACGATCCGGCGCCGACGGGACGAGTGGATTACTGCCGGTGTCGCCGGCCACCTGGTCCTCGCGGTGCTGCGGGCCTACGACCAGATGGTGGGCCTTGAGCTTGAGGACCTGGCCGCGGACGGCTGTATCACCAAGGCACCCGCGGGCGGCGAATGCGTCGGCCGGTCCCCGGTGGACCGGGGCAAGCAGGGCCTCAAGAGATCCCAGCTCACCGACAGCTACGGCATACCCGTGGTCACGGTGCCCGCCGGAGCGAACATCCGTGACCACACGCTGCTGCCCCAAACCCTCGACGCCTTCGCCGAGCTGACCGAGCAGCTCGGACATGTCCCGCAGCACCCGGCCTTGAGCCTGGACGCCGGCTACGACTACCAGCCCGTCTACTGCAACCTGGCCGAGCGTGACATCACACCCCGGATCTCGAAGCGAGGCACGAAAACCCCGATCCAGACCGACGGCCGCTGGGTCGTAGAGCGCACAAACTCGTGGATGAACAACTTCGGCAGACTCCGCCGCAACACCGAACGCCGCCGCGCCTGCACCGAGTTCTTCCTTCAGCTGGCTACCGCCATCATCACCGTCCGCAGCCTCATCCGCAGGGCCTGGTACACCCACCGCTGGGACTCCCGGCCCGCCAGCCCGCGCATCCGCTAGGCGGCTACGGCGAAGTCAAGTGCTGGTCCTTCTCGGCGGCAGCTTTGGCAGCTCGCTCGATCGTCGCTCCGTGGGCATCCCACAAGGCTGCGTCGCGCTGATCAGTCGCGTATTCGGCTGTTGTCCCAGTCGAGCCGTCGAGTTGTTCGCGCAGGATGTCGGCGTGTCCGGCGTGCCGGCTGGTCTCGGTGAGCACGTGGACCAGGATGTTGAACAGCTTCACGTTGGGGCGTGGCCACCAGGGCACGTGGCCGGGGGAGTCGATGGTGAGGGTGGTGATCGTCGCATCTGAGTGTTCCCATACGCGACGGTAGCGGTCGGTGATTTCCTCGCGCGTCTCGTGCTCGGTCGCCCACAGGTCGGCGCCGCGCTCGGCGGTGTCGTCCCACCGGGGCAGAAGTTCGGGGAACGGTCGGCCGAAGACCTCGCCGAAGTACCTAGCCTCCCAAAGCGATAGGTGCTTGACCAGGCCAAGAAGGTTGGTACCTGTCGAGGTCAGCGGGCGACGGATGTCGTACTCACAGAGCCCGTCGAGCTTCCAGAGCATCGCCTTGCGAATCTCTCGCAGGTCGCTGTGCAGGTAGTCCTTCGCAAAGTCATCAATCATGGGGCACGAGCCTGTCATGCGCTGCTGACGGGCTCAACCTGTGACCAGCACTCGTCGGCGAACTTCACCGAAGCCGCTTAGCCACAACTCACGCCTACTGGCGGACGCTCTTAGTCGGCTGCAGGCGTCGCGTAGCCAAGCCGGTCCCGCTCCGGCCCTGCCGTAGTCGAGGTCCAGCAGGGTGGCATGTGGGATGTCCAGGTCGTTTACGGCGCCGCGCTGTCGGCCGTCCTCGCCGCCGTCCTCATCGCCGCCACCCGGGCAGCCGCGCCGTCGCCGCGACCGGTGCGCTCGCCGCGGCCCTCGGGCCCGTGGCCTGGAACGCGATCCTGCGAGCCGCTCACGGAGAGCAGTTCTTCACCTACGCACCCGTGATCGTCTTCCCCGCCAGCTGGCAGGACACCGGCTCCGGCGTCTTCACCCTCGCCGCCGCGGCCCGGCCGCTACGAACTGGTGAGCAACGAATCCAGCCACTACGCCGCCGGCATATACGCCGAGCTCGATGTGACCGGCCGGTAGAGGCCACCGCCCGCGGGATCCGGGGCCGCCCGCTACGGCGCACGCCAGATGCCAAAGCGGCGCTGAGGGGCTTGGAGCGAGCCTCCAGCCGTCGTCAGCACCAGCGACGTCTTCCAGCGGCCCTGCGACCGGCGCGCTCCAGCTTTGGAGCGGGGTCCTGTAGTTGCCAGGCGGATCCTGATGTTGACACCTTCCGAGGCAGGGGTTGTGCTGGAAGAGGGGTATACCCCGAGTGAAAGGCATGCCCATGAGCCGTGACCAATCCCTGGTCGACGCCGACTGGGTGCAGCAGCACGTGGACGACGCGAGCATGGTGATCGCCGAGGTCGACGAGGATGTGAGCGCCTACGACACCGGTCACATCCCGGGCACGGTGAAGCTGGACTGGAAGAACGATCTGCAGGATCCGGTCCGCCGCGATTTCGTGGACCAGAAGCGCTTTGAGGAGCTGATGTCAGAGCGCGGCGTCACGCCCGACCACACCGTTGTCCTGTACAGCGGCAACAACAACTGGTTCGCCGCTTATGCCTACTGGTACTTCAAGGTCTACGGGCACGAGCGCGTGCGCCTGCTCGACGGCGGTCGCAAAATCTGGGAACTGCAGTCGCGGCCGCTCACCGACGAGGTGCCGCAGCGACCGAGGACCGGCTACACCGCCAAGGAGCCGGACTACTCGATCCGGGCTTTCCGTGACGAGGTGCTGGCCTCGATCGGGCAGCAGAACCAGAACCTGATCGACGTCCGCTCCCCCCAGGAGTTCTCAGGTGAGCTGCTGGCCCCCGCCCATTTGCCGCAGGAGCAGGCGCAGCGCGGTGGTCACATCCCCGGTGCCAGAAACGTCCCCTGGTCCAAGGCGGCCAACGACGACGGCACCTTCAAGACAGACGAGGAACTCCGGGCGCTCTACCTCGACGCAGGCGTCGACTTCGACCGCGACACCATCGCCTACTGCCGGATCGGCGAGCGCAGCGCCCACACCTGGTTCGTCTTCCACGAACTGCTCGACCACCCCAACGTGAAGAACTACGACGGCTCGTGGACCGAGTACGGCTCGATGGTCGGCGTTCCGATCGAGAAGTGACCCCGCCGGAAGCATAGGCGGGGCTGCGCGAGATGGATCAGAGATGACCGCGACACCCGTGGATCCCAAACCCACCACCCGAACCGTCGTGACCGGCCGCGTCCAGGTCGCCGACGGGCCGGCCGCGGGCGTCTGGGTCCGGCTGCTCGATCCGGCAGGGGAGTTCGTCGGTGAGGTAGTCACCTCCGCGATTGGGGAATTCCGCTTCTACGTGCCCCCGGGGCACTGGGTTTTGCAGGCGCTCTCGCCGCGTGGTGTCACGGAGATGCCGGACGAGGCGGAGCCGGGCCGGGCCACCCAGGCCGAGCTGCGGCTCTCCGAGCGGCTGCCCGATAGCGTGGAGATCATCCAGATCTCCACGCTCAGCCTCGGGAACCGCAGCTACCTGATCACGGACGGGTCGGTCGCGGTCGCCGTGGACCCGCAACGTGACCTGGAGCGCGTCACCAGTGTGCTCGAGGACCGCGGCCTGCGGCTCGACACGGTCGTGGAGACCCACCTGCACAACGACTATGTGACAGGCGGTCTGGAGCTCGCCCGCCGCTGCCAGGCGGCGTACGCGGTGCCAGCCGGGCCGCGCCTTGGCTTCGACGCCGTCCGGATCGGCGACGGCAACCAACTGACGGCCGGGAAGCTGCGGATCCAGGTGATCGCCACACCCGGGCACACCGACCACCATCTCGCCTACGCCTTCGCGCCCGCCGACGGGGCGCCTCGGCTGGTATGCACCGGCGGCTCCCTGTTGTACGGCACCACGGGCCGTACCGACCTCATGGGTGCAGACCTGGCCGAGCCGCTCGCCCACCAGCAGTACCGATCAGTGCGCCACCTGGCCGAGGTACTACCCGACGACACCATCATCCTGCCGACCCACGGCTTCGGCAGCTTCTGCGCCGCGACGACCGTCGGCGCGGTCCAACGCTCCACCATCGGCCGCGAGCGGGCCGTGAACCCTGTCTTCAGCCAAACCGAAGACGCCTTCGTGACCGGGACACTGACGGGTCTGGAGCCCTGCCCCGCGTACTACCGCCGGATGGCGCCGATCAACGCTGCCGGGCCGCCGCCCCGCGCCTCGCTCCCCGGGCCAAGGCTTGCGGATCCGGCCGAACTGGCCGACCGGATCACAGCGGGCGAGTGGGTGGTCGACGTGCGTCCGCGAGCCGACTACGCGCCGGTCCATCTGCCGGGCACGGTCAACTTCGACGCCTCCGGTTCCCTTGCCACCTACCTCGGCTGGCTGGTGCCCTTCGACGCCCCCGTCACCCTGCTGGCCGCCGACCACAACGAGTTGCAGGCAGCCCGCATCGAGCTGCTGCGGATCGGCTTCGACCATCTTGCGGCTGCCGCCGTCGGAAACCCGCTCGAATGGGTCGGCCCACAAGAGCTGGCCTCCTACCCGCGATCCGACTTCGCCACCCTCGCCACTGTCCGGCCCGGGCGACAGGTGGAGGTCCTGGACGTCCGCAGTGACCGCGAGTGGCGCTCCGGCCACCTGCCCGGGGCCCGCCACATCCCGCTGCCCGAACTGCCCAATGCCATCGTGTCCCTGCCGGAGGCCGAGCACTGGGTGCACTGCCGCAGCGGCTTCCGGGCCGCGATCGCCGCCTCGCTGCTCGCCGCCGTCGGACACCAGGTCGTCCTCATTGACGACATCGTCGAGCACGCGCGCCCCGTGGTGCAGGAGGGTTAGCGCACAGAGGTTCGAGACTGAGTCCGGCTGGGGTCGGCAGGCCACTCCGTTGGGCAGCGCCCCATCGGCTGCCCGGGGGCATCGATGCGGCGGGCGCTGTCACATTGTTGGGTGTGTACGTGCCTGACGGGGCGTCGGGGCATGGTGGGCCCCGGTCCGGGCCTGTGTTCAGGCCGTGGTGGGCCGGCCGACAGCGCCGGTGATCTGGTCCCAGATGGCGAAGCGGTGGCGGATTTCGGCTCGGTAGTGGTGTGCGGTCATCAGGTGGCGGCGGGGTCGGAAGTGGGGCGAGATCCCGCTGAACGCGGACAGGAACCGTTGGGCCCCACCTACGGAGCGGAAGCCCTTCATCGCCCGTTCACGCTGCCTGGTTGACTGGTGACTGTTCTCCGCCCGGTTGTTCAGACCCTTGTGCGAGCGGTGCTCCACCGAGGGCATGACCTCACGGTGAGCCGCGCCGTAGGAGCGCAGCTTGTCGGTGACGACCACCCGGGGCACTGTGCGGGTCGTCTTCAGCAGTCTGCGGAAGAACTGCCGGGCCGCGGCGGTGTCCCGGCGGTTCTGCACGAGGATGTCCAGGACATTGCCATCCTGATCCACGGCCCGCCACAGGTACTTCCGCTCGCCGTTGACCTTGATGGAGACCTCGTCCAGATGCCACTTGTCGCCGGGCCGGTGCTGCCGGCGGCGCAGCGCGCTGGCGTAGCCCTGCCCGAACTTGGCACACCAGCGGCGGACCGTTTCATGCGAGACGACGACACCGCGCTCGAGCATCAGCTCCTCCACCTCACGGAAGGACAGCGGAAACCGGAAGTACAGCCACACACAGTGGGAGATCACCTCGACCGGGTACCGATGGCCCTTGTACGACGGCGACACGTCCCCCACGGACAACCCTCTCCAGCGTGATCAACCCGAAGATCATCCCACTCAGCCAGCCAACGTGACAGCGCCGCTTGAACGTCACCATCCCTGATCTTCGCGGGGAATCCCGGCCTTCAGGCCGGGCGGGAATGCGATCCCTGGCCCGGAGGCGCGGAGCGCCGGAGTTCTCTGCGTTGTCAGTGGCGCCAGCTATGTTGACCGGACTGACCCAAAAGGGGGGGTGGGCTGGATGATTCGTGCGTACAAGTTCCTGATGCGGCCCACCACGGGCCAGCAGATCGCGCTTGGCGAGATGCTGCGGGATCACTGCTCGCTCTACAACGAGGCGTTACAGGAACGACGGGATGCCTACCGGCATGTATCGAGGACCACCGTCCGGTACGGGATGCAGTCCGGGCAGTTGAAGGACATTAGGGCGTTCGATCCTGAGCGTCAGGGGCGCTGGTCGTTCTCCTCGCAGCAGGCGACGCTGCGCCGGCTGGACAAAGCGTTCGCCGCGTTCTTCCGCCGGATCAAGTCCGGTCAGACGCCCGGCTGTCCGCGCTTTCGTTCGGTGAGCTGGTTCGACACGGTGGAGTTCCCGAAGGACGGGGACGGCTGCCGGTGGGACTCCACCCCGCACGACCCTGTCACCCGCGTGCGGCTGCAAGGGGTCGGGCATGTCAGGGTTAACCAGCACCGTGCGGTGGTCGGCAGGGTCAAGACCGTCTCGGTCAAGCGTGAGGGCCGCAAGTGGTTCGTCGTGCTGACCGCCGAACAGGAGCAGGCCGAACCGCTCCCGACGACCGGCAGCGTGGTCGGTATCGACCTGGGCATAGCCAACTTCCTTGCCGACTCGGGCGGCGAGTTCGTCTCCAACCCGCGCCACGGCCACCGCGCTGCTGCGAAACTCGAAGCCGCACAGCAGGCCCTGTCCAGGTTCCCGCGCCGCAAGGCCAAGGACCGCACCAGGAACCACCAGCGCGCAGTGGACCAGGTCGCCCGGTTGCACGGCAAGGTCCGTCGCCAGCGGCTCGACCACGCGCACAAGACCGCGCTCGACCTGGTCCGGGCGCACGATGTCATCGCGCACGAAGACCTCGAGATCCGCAACATGAGCAAGGCCCCCGCACCCAAGCCCGACCCCGAGCAGACGGGCGCATTCCTGCCCAATGGGGCAGCGGCGAAGGCTGGACTCAACCGCAGCATTGCCGACGCCGGATGGGGGGTGTTCCTGACGATCCTGTACGCCAAGGCTGAAAGCGCCGGACGGGAAGTGATCGCCGTGGACCCCCGCAACACCTCCCGGACCTGCCCCGAATGCGGGCACGTCTCCAAGGAGAACCGGCCCACACAGGAGACCTTCCTCTGCCAGTCGTGCGGACACACGGCGCACGCCGACACAGTGGGAGCACTCAATGTTCTACGGGCCGGGCTGGTCCGTCGCAACGCCCACACGGCATAGCGAGAAGCCCCGTCCCTTCAGGGCGAATTCCAGGAGTCACGCAACCCAGCACGGGACCACCCGGATGTCCGGGCGCCACGTCGGCCGGTTCAGGGCCGGCCACGGCTCGCCGGGACGCCAGCCGCCGCCGCGCGGCCGCTCGCGGAGCTAGCCGATGCCGCCCTTGACCGTCGCCTTCACCGCAGTCAGCACGATCGCTATCTGCGGGTCGCGATGCCGGTAGCCGTCCATCGCCGCCAGAGCAGTGCGGACGTGAGCAGGTCCTGATACGGCTTGAACTGGAACTGCAGCGGTGGAGCCATGTCGCCGAAGGACTCGCCGAACGCGCTCGGCGATTGTGCCAGTCCCAGCAGCACCCGGTCCGCCGTGTCGTCGCCGGCAAGGTCGGGCGCCAGGGCCGCGCAGCCCCGAACGCCCGCATGCGGATCGGTTAGCCAGGAGCGCGTGTCGCCGCCGAGGTGGCCAATGGCGATCAAAATCGTCGCCAGGTCGTACGAGGAATCGGCGGCCCGGGCCATCGATGTCAACTGCTCAAGCAGCGCCGGACGTTGCGCCGAGGCCGAGGGATGCCGGGCCAGTGACCCGACGGCTGCGGCGGCACACGTCCTGCACCTGGCACGTTCCGACGCGAGGTGTGGCAGTGTTCGCCGCAGGAACGCTGGAACCAGGTCGAAGCAGGCGAGCGCCGCCTGATCGAGGACGAGTTCACCCAGCCCCGTGCCGTCCTGCCACATCCGGGCCCGGCCATCGGCATCGGCCGACAGGTAGTCGTCAGTCCAGGCCCGCAGCTCCGGTGCGCGGTCCTCGACCCGAGCACGGATCTCCACAGCCCGGTCGCCGAGGTCGGCGGCGACGCCGACCGCGTACAGGTAGGCGAGCATCGCGTCCGGCAGTGAGGGATCGTCAGGCCCCAGCAACGGATTGTCCAGGAGCTCGACGACAAGCAGCGCGGTAGGCGCCGTCGCAGGCCAGGCCTTGCCCTCGCGGCGAAGCGTCGACCACAGATGCGAGTACCCGTCGACGAAAGCCTTTGCATCGTCGCCGAGGAGCGCTGCGAGATGCCGCGGCGTATCGCAGGCGGGCCCCACGGCATGGAACAGTCCGGACCAGTCCACGTCATCCATGCGATCAACCACAACGGGGATGGTGCCACAACACTCCGACCGGCTCGCATCGACCAGGGCATGCTCCCGATCGCCGTACGCAAAGCTCGAGTCGGACCGGGTGCCTCCGGGCGAGGGCGCCGTGCTTGCGAAGGCGGACGAAGCGCCCGCACAACAGCGCAATACGGTCGAACGATGCATCAACAAGCCCAAGCAGATGCGCGGCGTGCGCCACCCGCTACGACAAGACCGCCTCCATCTACATCTGACCAGCAAGATGATCCGAAGAAAACGGCCTTAACGTCCGGTCAAGATCATTGGGTAAACAGTCAAGATCGTTTGTCACGGGACAACCAGCTCGCCGTTGTCACCGCCGGTGACCTCGGCAACGACGGACGGCGCAGCGCCCCGCCGGGAGCAAAGGCAGGAACGCTTCGCCCCGCCGCGGAGTGACCCGCAACACCGCTACCACCCCCGGCCGCCGATGACCCGCATCTACTGTCCCGACTCACCAGCAGCCAGCACCAGCTCTCACCAAAGGTCAACCCAACGCAAACCCCGACTTCTTCAGGGGCAAGTAGCTAGAAGACTCATGAAGATCGCCAGCACCTTGAAGTGCAGGGCCCATCCGCGCTGCTCGGCAATGACGAACCGATCGCGGCCCGGAATCATGCAGATCATCGAGGTGACCGGGCATGCCGTCCGATCTGCTGATCACCATGAGGCGGACAGGGACGCCACTTGAATTCGTGATCTTCCCGATGCTGCATGTGGCTTCACCGACGCTCTACTCCCAGGTCCGCATCAGGCTCAGGGAATGCGACCTCATAGTCATCGAGGGCCCCGAACTCGTTGTGCTGCGGCGCGCCTGACGCCGTCCGCTCCCCATGCGGGCCGGCCCAACGTCACAACGCCGTGGCGCGTAACCGCGCCACGGCGTCTCAAAGTCTTGGCGAATCGGCCGCACCGAGGTGAGGTGTCACCTGGGTGCGGCCGAGCCGAATCAGCAGGTGGCGTTCAGACCGGCCCAGTTGGCGCGGTCGTTGTAGCCGCCGTCGCCGCCGTCGCCGACCACCAGGTCGAGCACGCGGACGCCGGTCAGGTCAATGTCGGCCTGGCGGGTGTCGTCGCGGGTCAGCACACCGCTGTCGAACAGCACCCGGCCGTCACCGATCACCTGGAAGGTCGACGTGCCGCCGTCCGGGCCGACGTTGCGCACCGCATCGTCGATGCCGACGGTCGTGGTCAGCCGGCTGCACTTGTCGCCGAGGTAGTAGCGGACCGCGGAGGGTGAGGCGACCCCGATACCGGTCGGGTGGACCTGGCCGAGCATGCTGATCGGCGACGAGCCACCGACGCTCAGGTCGACCGTCGGGCTCATCCACCCGCTGGTAGCGCTGATCCACTTGTGGTGCGACAGTACGACGTCGCCGTCCGGCGCTGCCGGTGCGACGACTACCGCCGTGGCCGTCTCCTGCCGCAGGCGCCCCTTGCCGATCACCTTGTACGACGTCTTGCCGGTCAGCACGGTGCTGCCCGGCGCGGCGGTGGCCGGCAGGGTCACCGTGAAGGCGAAGGTCGCGGAATGGTTGGAGCGCAGCAGCTTCGGCGCTTTGCCGAGCGGACGGGCCGTCCAGCCGGCGGGCACCGTCAGCTCAACCTGCGGCGCGAAGACCGGCTGCGCACCGTCGTTACGGACGGTGACCTCGACCCGGGCCTGGTCGCCGCCGGCGACCAGCGGGGCGGCCCCGGCCGGCACCGCGTCGCCACCGACCTGCGTCACCTGCGGCAGGCCGGCGACGACGTGCGGAATACCGGGCTTGCCCGTGGCCGGGACGACCCGGAACAGGGCCGCGCCGTGGGCCGGGACGGCGGCACTGATGGTGCCGGCGCTCTCGGTGACCTGGTTGGTCCAGGCGTTCTTCAGGGTGAACCGATCCCCGGACAGCCCGACCGACGACGCCTTCGTGGTCAGGGTCGTTGGGCTGTCGCCCCGGTTCAGCAGCATCACGGCACGGTCACCGTTGGCCAGCCGCTTCACCCAGGTCTCCGTCGTACCGGCGGGGCCGACGCGGACGGCCTGGATGCCGGCGGTGTCCTGGTTGATCGCGAGTACATCGGGGTCCGCGAGAATGCCGAGCGAGGTCTGGCTGAGCTTACGGACGTCGCTGCCGATCAGCAGCGGCGCGGCCGCCACCGACCAGAGCGTCATCTGGGTACGGAACTCCTCGTCGGTCATCCCCAGCTCAGGTCCCAGGTAGTCCGGGTCGTTGAAGTGCCCCGGCCCGGCGGCCTCGGGGTGCCGCGCGTTCGCATCGTAGTTCCGCAGCACGTCCTTGAACTTGATCTCGCCGACGAAACCCACATCCGTGTACGTCCGCCAGGACTGCGCGATCGCCGGCGCGTAGGTCCAGGAGTACGTCGACTGCTGCTCCTCCGGGTAGTTGCCCCAGTCCGGGGAGGTCACCGGGTTGCAGAGGTTGAAGATCATGGGGCGCCCGCTGGCGTTGTTCCGCAACGCCTGCGCGAACTCGGTGTAGACGGTCTTCGGGTCGAGGTTCGCGGCGATCCCGCAGAGGTAGTCCACCTTGACCGCGTCGAACTCCCAGGCGGCGAACTGGTCCGCGTCGCGCTGATAGTAGCCGTGGCTGCCGAGTCCGCACTTGCCCGGGATGTACGGGCCGGCGTCGGTGTAGATGCCGGCCTTCAGGCCCTTGGCGTGGATGTAGTCGACCAGCGGCTTCAGCCCGTTCGGAAATTGGTCGGGGTTGGCCACCAAGTCGCCGGCCGAGCTGCGTGGGGTCGGCGCCGCCCAATTGCCGTCGATCCAGACGTACTGGTAGCCGGCGTCGCGCAGACCGCTGCTGACCAGGAAGTCGGCTATTGACTTGACCTCGGCCTCGGTCGGATCGCCACCCAGCGCGTAGTAGGTGTTCCAGCCCATGTACGGCGTCGGGCTCAGCACCTGCTGAGGTGCTGGCGCCGTGACGGCGACAGTGCCGGCCGCTGGCCCGGCGTGGGCGGGTGCTGCCACGACCAGCAAGCCGGTCAGGAGGGCGAGGAGGACGGTGAGATGTCGTTTCACATCGGATCCTTCGATCAGGCGTGCCAACCCGTCCTGGTCGTGAGTCTGAGGTACCGCTCCCTCGTGGAGGGTGCGGCGGTCGGCCTTCGGACCAGTCAATCCCCGCGCGCCTGCGGTCGGTTTCCAGGATCTTGCAGCGGTTACCGGCGCGTGTCAATAATAATTCCTAAATTACGAGTTACTAGTAGAGCTTCGTTAGGTACCCCAACTGCCGTCTGCCGGATACCGTGTGAGCTTGTATCAGGTGTGACCCCTGAGGAGATGTGCGAGGTCCGTCCTCGCTTGAGGCATTCACGGCAGAGATGCTCGGCTCGCTCGCGCGGCGGAGCCTGGGCATGAACAGCAGTGCGGCCCAGCGCTTCGGCCAGAGCCTTCTGCCCCTGCACGGTCAGGTTCCAAATAGGGTGCTTGCCGTCCCGGCCGCTCGTCTCCGCCAGACCCAGCTCCGCCAACCGCTTCATCGCCCTGCGCACGTACGACCGGCTGTCCGCATCCTCTGGCGTGATCACCTGTGCCATCTGCCGGACTGTGTCTATCCGGTACGCACCCCAGCATCCGCAGCACGTCAGCAGCACCACCACAAGCGCCCGTACGGGAGTTGCGGGACGTCCTGGCTGCCTGACCCCACGGGCAGCAGGCCGTACCTGCGGGTGCCATCGCGTTATCCCTGCGCCGGGCGGCCGATGGTGAACAGGTCGCCGGGGGCGCGGACGAACGCGCGGTGGGCGAGCATGTCCCGCTTCAGCCGCTCGGCGGAGACCGTGTGGCCGCGGCGGGCGAGCGCGTCGCACAGCTCGCTGGGGGTCAGGGGCCGGCCGCAGCGCGCGAGGTGCCGGGCGGCCAGCTGCTCGCTGGTGGGGTAGGCCGGGGGCTCCACCACCAGGAGCGAGTCGCTGAGCCTCTGGTGCTCGGTCATCGCGGCGCTGCCCAGCTCCAGCAGTGGCACTGTCGCCTCCCCCACCCGCGACAGGCGCCGCCGCCAGTTGTCGCGGGCCAAGTACCCCCGGCGGTAGCACCACCACAGCAGCCCGGCCACGGCGGCCGTCGTAGGCAGCGGATTGCGCGCGGCGAGGACGACCAGGCGGTGAGCGCCCGCGCCGAACAGCCGGAGTGCCAGGTCGATGAAGACCAGCGCGTTCGCGGCTGTGGCCTCTAGGCCTGCCAAACGCAACAGGCTCTGGGCGACGGGGATCCATTCGATGACGGCGAACCCGAAGCGGGAGAAGACGCTGTCCTGGGTGACGATGACGCATGGCCCCAGGAACTCCGCGAGCGCCATCGTGGGCGCGTCGTCCGGGTCACCCCGGTACTTCAGCGGCATCTCCCGGTCGATGCGCAGGATGTGCCGGGTCTGCGGGGACAGGTGGTCGCGGATCTCCAGGTCGACCACTCGAAGGGCGGGCAGGACCTGCTGGTCGAGCACGCGGCGCGCCTGCCGTTCCGGCACCTCGAAGTGGGCGGCCATCTTGGCCAGGTGTTCGTCGACCTCGCCGGGAACGTGCGCGGCGACGTACGGGGTGGCGCGGCCGGTAGCGGCCAGCGCGGTGACCCGGTCCTGTCGGCCAGCGTGCTTGACCAGAGAGCAGGCTTCGACCAGCAGCGCGTTGGTGTCGAGGACGGGCAGGAGCATCGGCCGGTCCAACACCATGGGGTTGATCGCTGATCCGGAGGGGACCAGCAGCAGCGGTGCCGAAGCGTCATGGATCAAGTGTGACCGCCGCCACTGACATCCGTACAAGATTTTCGGGCCCGGCACCAGCCTGTGAGGCCCGCGCAGACGCAGACCTGTGCGGGTTCTGGGCCCGCTGTTGGGTCTCGCGCTCATGGCCGGGGCTGCCCCCGCCTGCCGCGCCGATCAGGGGAGTTCGCGGTATTCGGTGATGAGGTAGTCGGCCTCGTCATCGATGGCATTCTCCAGCCAGTCGATGTGAATCTCAGTGGGGTGTCCATCTGCGGCAAATACCGCCTCCGCGACTTCAGCCTGGCCTGCACGGGCCTTCTGGACATCAGTGAGGAGACCGCCAAGCGTCGGGACATCCTGCAGATTCTCCTCGACCGTGCGCCGGGCCGGCTCGTCGAGGCCGATCGCTTTGACGACCTTCCCGTTTCCCACGGTGATCCGGTACTCCCCAAGGCCGCCCCGCTCTCCGGATTCGGAAAGAAGCCGGAAAGAATACCGATTCGGTTCGGACCATCGGGCTGCCTTGGCCTGGACACCGCCTCCGGCGGTGGCCGGTATGGACCCTGCGTCGCAGCCGACCACGGCGAGGGCAAGCGCAGCGGATGCGGCGAGCAGGTACATGCTGGATTTCGTCACGGCTAGGCCTTTCAGCAGCTCAATTGCCCCTTCGACGACATCGCCATTGATTCGGTTCCTGCCACGGAAGCTGTGACCGCGCCCGGCGGCCGTCCTTGTGGGGTGTTCAGGCGGCCCTACCTTCTTGAGCACGTCCTGATCGCTCGCGACGATGGGGACGTGCGGGTGGGACGGGGCAGCTGGGCACGGCGTGAATGCGCAGGGCGGTGGTGGCGGTCTCGGTGTCGTGGGTCGCCTCCAGGAGGAGCCCGCCCGGCGCGACCGTCACCGGGCTGCCGACTGGGCTCTGCGTGCGGTCTCCCGGCCACGCCTGCGCGCCTTCGGGTTGGGAGTGGAGTGGGCTGTGTAGCAGCGCAGAACGCCGCGCTGATCGTCTACGCACGCCCGATGAGTCAGAAGCCGGGACCGTGACCGTACTCGTAGAGGTCGAGGCCGCGAGGCGTGGGGTCGTAGACGTTGCGGGTGCGGTAGGCCTCATTGAACAGGCCCTGGTGCAGAGGTAGCTTGCGGACCGCTGCCAGGTTCTGATCTACGAGCTCCGGCCGCCGTCGGATCGCCGGAGCCCTACCCCGTCGCGCCGCGGGGCCGGGGCTGTCATTGCGCCGGTCACGAGGGAGTGATGCGCTCGGTCCGGCTCGCGGTGATGCGCTGGGCGGCAAGCTCGCGGGCCTGCGTGATATCGATGCCGGTGAGGGTGAGAATGTCGGCCAATGGCACGATGCGGCCGGCGCCGCCCCAGTAGCCCTCGGGGATCTCGGCGGGGAACACCCACACGCGCCGGGGGTCGCGCGGCCACATTCCGTTCTCGGCGTCGAGGATCGCTTCGGTGACCTCGGCGACCACGGCCTCCCGGGCCTGCCGGTCGAGCTGTCCTTCCGGGACCGAGGCGATCACCCGGTAGCGGGGCACGTCGGCGGGTTTTCCTCCCACGTAGAGGGCGGCCGGACGGTGCAGGAAAGCCCACGAAATGGCCTGGGTCCCGGGATCGGCGGGGTCGAATCCCTCGTAGCCGATGAGGATCTCGGTGATGCGGTTCAGCAGCGCGGCTTCGGCGTCGGCCTCCAGCGCACCTTCGGGTATGTACACATCGAGCATGGGCATGGCCCGACCTCCTTGCTCTGTTTCTGCGGCTCGCACGGAGTGGCGGTTCGGCGCCACTCGCGTGCCAGGGCCCCTGGGCGCACGGCGACGTGCTGGCCCGGTGGATCCCGTTGACATTTACGAGCATATGCTCATACGTGTGCGGATGGCAAGCGTGGAGCCTTCCCGCGCGGAGGGGCCGTTCAGGCGCCCCCCTTCCGCCACCAGACGAGCCTGCACTCGTGGCGCGCCGGATGGTCGGCGGGCCGTCGCGCGCAAAGTCCGGCCCCGCGTGAGGCGTTGACTGTCGCCCGCTCCCCCTGCAGCACGGCCGCCGGGGCCGCGATCGCCGCGGCGGCCGCCGCCGGCATGCCGGGCGGTGGCTGGCGACAGGGGGTTGCCGTCCCACACTTAGGAGCATATGCTCTTAAGTGGATGAGGTGCGTTTTTTGGCATTTCGCCTATTTAGTCGGCCGGTCGCCGGGAGGCGACAGGGCCGGAAGCGGAGGCGGCTGCGGCAGCGGGTTACTCGAGCGCGGGTGACCGGTGTGGGCCCGTCCGTCCGAGCAGTGCGCACGGTGCGGCTGTGACTCGAGTGAAGGAATCATCTATGTCTGTCAAGAACAAGGTGCTGGCTGCTGCGGCAGTGGTGACCCTTGCGGGTGGTCTCAGTGCGGTGGGGACTCTGTCCGCGAGTGCGGCCACGCCCGAGTGCGGCGCGAGCTGCATCAAGATCTACAGCGCCAAGTTCGGGACGTCCGAGCAGCCCAACCTGGTTGAGACCGTCTACCGAGGATTGGCGAGGGTGGGACAGCCCACCGCGATGCACCCCGTCAGCACGTACCGTGCGGCCGGGGACATCATCGGCCACCGCGCGGGCGCGGTGTCGGACTTCTACAAGGACGGCCTCGTGTCCGCCGAGGTGAACAAGCACTACGGGAGCCTGCATGCGGTGGAGGTCGAGTATGCGCCGCATGGCCAGAGCACCGGTCTGTGCGCGGGTCTCGCCCACACCGCGTACCAGGACGAGGGTCTCACGCTGCAGAAGTGCGGTGTGTCGGCCAAGACCGTCTGGATCATCGACACCGCAGACTCGCCTGCGACGGCCTCCCAGGGCCACTTCCCGCTGGTCAGCGGCTCAACCAGGAACTTCGCCCACCCCTATGCGATGACCTTCACGCACCACGCGTCGTTCCAGCACGGCGGTCACGGGCACGGCGGCCATCTGGTTCCCAACCAGATCCGGGTCGACAGGCTGATGGGCAACCCGTCCCACGTCCCCGCCGGCCAGCTCTGGGGCACCACGAAGTAGCACCACTCCTGACGTTGCGAACATGCCTGTGGCGCCACTCCCGCGGGAGCGCACACCACAGGCGTGTTCGGGGCATGGATCACGAGCCGCACGACTCGGGCGTCGCGATCCAGCCTCAATCTGATGGCGTCGACCAGTGGTGGCCATCGTCTGGAGCCGCAGTGAGCAGCGGGCGCTGCATGCACCGATGGTCTTGCGCACGACCGACACCGGACACAGCTAGCTGGTCCAGCCCGGCCGTGTCCCGCGGCCCCGGCCGGTCGGATCGGGGTTCGCAGCGGCCGAAGTCGAGGCCCGCGCCGCAGACCTTCTGATCACCCTCTAGACGCGCCGGGCCGCGAGCGCGGACTGGATCACCGGGGACGCCGCTGCCGCCCACGCACTGCTGGCAGCTCCCCTGCCCCTCTGACATACCTTCCGCCACGCACCAAAAGCGAGGAGCCGTGTGTCGTGTCGGGCGGTTTCACGGGCGGAGCGAGAGCATGATCGCGGCTCAGACAGCCGGGATGGGCATGTCCAGTGACACCGTCTTGCCCCGGCCATTGGGGAAGCTGTGCCACCCACCGGCGAGGGCTTCCACGATGAGGAGGCCGCGGCCGTGTTCGGCTTCCGCGTTCTCCTCCTCGTCGAGCGCCAGTGGCGAGGGAACGGGCGGGTTGCTGTTGGAGTCCCGTACTTCCAGCCGGACATGATCCGCGAACGCTCTCAGCCGGACATCGACGTCGCTGCCCGCATGGATGAGCGCGTTGGTCACGATCTCGGAGGCGATGAGTTGCAGGGAGTCCGACACCTCCGTAAGCCCCCAGGCACACAACCGGTCGCTGACGAAGTTCCGTACCGCTTTGACCCCTTGGACGTCCTGGCGCTGAATACATAGGCTGGCCGTTCGCGGCGCGCCCGCGCCGGCGGCGTCCTCGTAGCGGGCCAGGAGCAGCACCGCGTCGTCGCGGCGTTGCTGCGGGCTGGAGACCTCGGCGACGAGGTGGTCGGCCAGGTGCTCGAGATCGGTGCCGGCCGCGCGGTTGCCGGAGTCGAGGAGTGCCTGGGCGCTGGATCCCGGGTCGGTGGCGTTTCCGCCGATCAAGCCGTTCGAGTACAGCATCAGGACCGTCCCGGGCGGGAGGATGTGCTCACGCCCTCGGTAGGCGTCGGGCGCTGGGACGCCGAGCGGGACGTTGGCGGGTGCGCCGAGCGTGCCGGTGCTGGCGTCGGGCCGGAGCACCAGCGGCTCCGGATGTCCGGCCAGAGCCACCTCCGTGGTGCCGTCGGCCGTGTCCAGCGCGAGGACGCAGCAGGTCACGAGCAATTCCGTGCGTAGCGCGGTGAGCAGCCGCGCGGTCCGGTCGATCACCGTGGCGGGCCGGTGTCCTTCGATCGCGTAGGCGGCCACCGCGGTGCGTACCTGGCCCATGACGGCGGCGCTCTCCACGGCGTGTCCTTCCACGTCGCCGACGACCAGCACCATCCGCTCGTCCGTCAGTCTGATCACGTCGTACCAGTCGCCGCCCACTTTCGCCGTGACAGTGGCGGGCCGGTACCGCGCCGCCGTGGTCAGTCGGGGCAGCTCGGGCAGTGTTGAGGGCAGGAGCCGCCGTTGAAGGCATTCGGCTGTCTGGTGCTGCTTCTCGCTCAGTCCTACGCGCTGCACCGCCGCGCCCAGCAGGGCCGCCATCATGCTCAGGGTGGCTCTCTCCCCCGGCGGGAAGTCGCGCGGGCCCGGGAACGACAGGCAGCAGACGCCGACGACGTTCTTGTGTCCCATGAAAGCCAGGTCGGTGGTCTGGCTGCTGGCGATGAGAGGCAGGAAGGCCTCGGCTCGTGGCGAGTCCTCGTACCAGTCGGGGTGGGCAGCCGACGGGTGGCCTGCGGAGATGAACAGCGGGCGTCCCTGGGCAGCCTGTGCCGCGGGCGTGGGGGCGGTGAGGGGGGTGCCGTGGACGTTTCGGACCATTCCTGACGACCTACCGCTGTGCCCCAGGACCCACAGGCGGTTCTCGCCGGCCGATGCCAGGACCAGGGCGTCGGCATGCAACGGCGACATGATGCACTCCTGGGCCGTTGTGACGATGTCGCCCGTGGTGGTGGCCTGGTTCAGCAGGTCGGAGAGCCGCCGCAGTGGATACATCAGGCTGACGCCCGAGGAGCCGGGAACGCCGGACACTCCCCAGCCCGGGGTGTCGGCGTTTGTATCCGCATCGAACCTCGCCGGCACCAGGGCCGGCGTGGGCCCGGGGGCGATCGTGACGCCACTCTCTGCGAGCGCTGCGAGGACCTCGGCGAGTTCGGCCGCGATGTCCTGCACGACCGTATGGTCTGCCCCTCGGTAGTCGCCGCAGGTCTCCGGCCGCAGGACAGTCAGGGCACCGAAACGCCGGCCGACGGCAAGGACCGGGGCCGCAAGCGTGGCGTACGGGTAGGGCCGGGCGTACTGCTGCTGCGTCGGTGCGGGGTCGGGATCGGCCAGGAGCGCTGTTGTCCCCGAAGCCAGAGCACGCGCTGTCGCGCACGCCGACTTGAGGGGCATCCGTGCCGGAAGGGTGAACAGGGACGGCGCACCGCCTACGATCATCGCCGCCCGGAGCTCGGTGCCGTCCTCGGTCAGGAGATAGACCGCGGCCGCCGCCGCGTCAACCCACTGCATCGTCTTGCGGACAGCAGTGTGCAGTGCCTCCGCAAGATCCGCGCCCTGACTGTGAGCGGACCGGTCTCGACGGCGGTGCTCTTCGACTCCGCTGCTGGTCACCGTGGGACGACTCCCTCAACGGCGAGTATAGATTCGCAGCCCGTCATGATGCGCGACACAGCCGCTGCCGGGCGGGACGTGGCAGCCCTCAGACGTGGTCGTCGTCCGTGCGGGGGGGTGCTGCACGTTCTGCGGCAGGTCCACCGGCCTGGCGCCGGGGGCCCGGTCTCCTGTGACCAGGCCCCCTCATGGGGACGCCCCGGGGCCGCGAACCCTACGGACGGCGCCGTTGCCGTCTTCGGGTCAGTCAGGTGTGCAACGCCTCACTGGGTGTCGGTGGTGCGGTCTTCACCGGGTGCCGTGAAGGAGTGGGTTCCGGCGTGGGCGTCGCGCTCGCGGAGGTGGGGTGCCGGCGTGCGGTCGACCACGAGGCTGAGCAGTTCCGGGCGGCTGTAGTGGCCGCGCGTGTCCGCCAGGCGCTTGCGTCGGTCGATCAGCTCGAAGTCCAGGTCGGCGATGACCTCGCCCTCGCCGGACGTGAGCGGTTCGCCGATGATGCGGCCCTCGGGGTCGACAATGGCGGTGAAGAAGCCGCCGGACATCGCAGCGGCTGGGGCGCCGGTGTCCTCGGCGAGTTTCGCCTGCTGGCCGGCATCGAGCCAGGCGGTGGCGTTGACCACGAAGCAGGCCGACTCCAGCGCGTGCTGACGGATGTTCACCTCGATCTGCTCGGCGAACAGCTCGCCGCCGAAGGAGCCGGGGTACATCGCGGCGTGGATCTGCTCGCCATCGGCCATCAGGGCATAGCGAGCCAGCGGCAGGTAGTGCTCCCAGCAGGCGAGTTGGCCGATACGGCCGACGGCGCTGTCCACCGCGCGCAGTCCCGAAGCATCGCCCTGGCCCCAGATCATCCGCTCGTGGTAGGTCGGCGTGAGCTTGCGCCGGCGCTGGATCAGCGTGCCGTCCGCGTCGAAGAGCAGCTGGGTGTTGTAGATGGTGCCGCCGTCACGTTCGTTGACGCCGATCGAGACGACCACGCCCGCCTCGCGGGCTGCCGCGCCGATCGCGTCGGTCTCGGCGGACGGCACCGTCACCGCCTCTTCGAGGAGGCGCAGGTGCTCCTTGGCCATGGCGTAGGGCGGCTGCACGAAGGAGAAGTAGGGGTAGTAGGGGACGACGGTCTCGGGGAAGACGGCGAACTGGACGCCCTGTGCGCCCAGGTCCCGGATCTTCTTCACGACCTTCTCGACGGTGCCCGCGCGGCTGTAGAGCACGGGACTTATCTGGACTGCAGCAGCTCTCACAACGGTCATGGTGTGGCTCCTTTGAACAATGCACGGGGCGCAGCCATGTGGCCTTGCACCCTCTGGAATGTCGGTGCGACGGGGGCGGGAGAGCAGGCGCCGTCGAGGCGATTGACCCCACTGGGCAGTGCGCTCGGAAGATTCCGCCGCGCCGGGCCGCCGGCTCAGACGTGCAGGCAGCGGCTTCCCCGAAACATTTAGGAGCATATGCTCGCAATGGCTCCGAGGCAAGGACTGGCGGCGTGACCCGGCGGACCTGCGGCCGGGCGTCCCGCTTGCCCGTAAGTAAAATACGAGGATATACTCCTATGTGTCGCCGGGGCTGCCCCGCCCCGGCGGACCACCCCCCACCATCCGGCCTTTGGCCGGGATCTTCGAAGGAGACACGACATGCAGAACGCAGGCAACGGCGATGTCGACCGTCAGGGCCTCAGCTACTACCCATGGTGGCTGGACAACCTGGCCGACGACGCCACCCTGGAAGGCGCGGCGATGAACGGCACTGCGCGCGGCGCCGAGACGGTCCGCTCCATCGTGGTCAAGGCCCGCGAACTGTACGGGCACCAGGACTTCAGCTACACCGGCGACTTCGGCGACGACGGCTTCCTCGAGATCTACGACTCCTCGATTCACGGCGAGCCCCTGAAGGTCGTCGTCACGGTCACCCGCAACGCCGCCGGGCAGGCCCAGGACCTCGCGGTACTGCACCGCCCGCGCAACGCGATGCTGCTCTTCTCCCGCCTCATGCACGAGAAGTTCGCCGGCACCCCCGTCGCCGACCACTTCCTCGCCGAGGACGAATCCTGAGCCACAACTCGGATATCCGATCACTCACCAAGGACGACAACTGATGGCTGCCGGCAATCTCGTTCTCATCCCCGGCGCCAGTGGCGTGGGCCGCACGGTCTTCGAACAGCTGCGTGCACAGGACGTGCCGGTGCGGTTCATGGTCCGCACCGAGGACGAGCGAGCCGCCGAGCTGCGCAGAGGCTCGGCGCGGAGGTCGTCATCGGCGACCTGAATCGGCCCGAGACCGTGGCGGCCGCGCTGCGGGGCGTGACGCGGATGTACTTCGCGATGCGTGTGTCGCCGGACCACCTGCTGGCGGCCACGGTGGTGGCCTCCGTCGCGCGCGAGCACGGGGAACTGGACGCCCTGGTCGACCTCTCCCAGATGACGGTGTCGCAGATGACCGCCACCAGCACCGCGGAGTCGCACCAGCAGCGACTGCACTGGCTCGCGGAGCAGGTGTTCGACTGGTCGGGCCTGCCGGTGGTCCACGTCCGGCCCACGTCATTCCTGGACGGCCGTTGCTTTGATCATCAAGCGATCTCAGCAATCCCGAGGTTTCCACCGGAATGGTCTGTAACGGGTCATCAGAGCGCGAGTTGCGCGCCGGTGTCCTGTTGGCGGTCTCCCGTTTCCTTCCCGGCCCGGGGCTGGGGATCGCGCCACCTGCCCGCCCCGTCCCGGCCTTGCGGCGCGGGCGGGTGACGCGGGTCTTCCGGTCGGCTCCACGGGGCTTCGACTCCGCCTCGACGGCGTTGTCCAGGTCTCCGGCCACTCCGGTACCTGTGGTGCGGGCCGCGAGGGCGACCAGGTTGTGTCCGGCGTTGGCGTCCCGGTTAAGGACGAGGCCGCAGTTGTCGCACTCGAAGATGCGCATGCTGAGGGGCAGTTTGGTTTTCACCGCACCGCAGCGGGAGCAGGTCTTCGAGGAGGGGTACCAGCGGTCGGCGACGATGAGTCGCGTGCCACGCCGGCGGGTCTTGTAGGTGAGCTGGCGTCGGATCTCGCCGAACGCGGCGTCCGCGACGCGGCGGGACAGGCGCCGGTTGCGGCCCATTCCGGCGACGCACAGGTCTTCGATGACGATCGTGCCGTACTCGCAGGCGAGGCGGGTCGTCATCTGGTGGAGGGTGTCCTCGCGGAGGTTCGCGACCCGGTGATGGATCTTATTCCGCGCCTGACTGGCCTTCTCCCAGCGGCGGGAGGCCTGCTGCCCGGTGCGCCGGTCGGGGCCATGCCGACGCGAGACGACACGGCTGGCGCGACGCAGCTGTTTCTGCGCGCGGTCGAGGTGGCGTGGGTTGGGTTCTGCGCCAAGGACACCGTCGCTGTCCGCAAGGACTGCCAGGGTCTTGATGCCGAGGTCAATACCGACCGCCGTGTCCGGACGGGCAACCTTGACCAGCTCGTGCTTCTCCTCGACCTGCAACGACACGAACCAGCGCCCCCGGTTAAGACGTGCGGTCGCGGACAGGATCCGCATGTTCCCGGCGTCGGCGAGGGCCCGCAGGTGGGAGGCGCCGCGCGGCCCGTGTCGGGCTCGTGTTCCCCTCGTTCCGTCAGGCTCCGAGCAGGCCGACCGCTCCGTACCACACCGGGCCCGGGTTGAGTCGATCCGGGTAGAGGGTCGTCATCTGGTCGAAGTACGCGCGGGCGGTGGGGTTCTGGCCGAGCAGCCGGATGGCGTCGAGCAGGTACTGACGGGTCTCCTCGATGGTGGCCGGGTCGTCGGGCAGGTCCTTGTTCTTGTGACCGGCCACGACGGAGCGCGGCTGGAGCGCGGCGACGCGGTCGAGGGCCAGGAGCCATTCCTGCAGGCCGCCGCCGCCGCCTTCGAGGATGTACTGGTGCACGCCGTTGTAGACGACGTCGCCGGCCACCACGAGGCCGATCGACGGCACATGCAGGACCGTGGTCTTGTCGGTGTCGGTGTGACCGACCTCGACTGCCTCGATGAGGTTGCCCTCCAGCAGGAAGCCCTCGGCGGGGACGGGCTGGGCCAGGACCGGGGTGTCGGGGATCAGACCGGGGAAGCGTTTGTCCCACAGTTCCTCGCGCCCCTCGGTGGCCTGCTTGTGCATGACCTCGATGGTTCCGGGGGTCGCGTAGACGGTGACGCCGGGGAACCGCTTCACGAGATCGGCGGTGCCGAACCAGTGGTCGCCATGCCCGTGGGTGGCGTAGATGTAGGCCAGGCGCTTGCCGGAGCGCTCGATCCAGTCGCCCACCCGCTGTGTCTGCTCGATGGTGAGAGGCGGGTCGACCAGCACGGCGTCCTCGTCCCCAAAGATCAGCGTCGACGTTAGGGGCGAGGAGACGAGCCCTTCACCGTTGGGCAGCCGCTCGCCGCCGGCCCGGGGCGTCCCCTCCTGGACGAGAACCTCGTACGCCAGGGAAGTGGATGCGGATGCGGTCATGATGGTGCCTCCTTCAGGGGCGGAATGTGGCTCACGCGACCGTCTGCTCCGTGGCCGGGTCGCGAGCCGGGCACATGTCTGGGTGGGCAGTTGAGATGGTCTGATCCGGCGGCTGCGGTACGCCCGGCACCGTGGTGGACCGGCATGGCCTGCTCGTCGAAGGTGTTCCGCCGACGCTCGCCCGAGCGTGGGGTGGCAGGACCTTTTCGTATAACCCTCAAGAAATAAGCGTAACACGTTTGGTTATGTCAACTCCCGTTGCGGAGGAGTCACCCTCGCCCCTCGGGCGAACGGCCTCGGGCGAACCGGGGCCCCGGACGGAGTCCGGATGCGGCGGCCGTCCGCCGCCGACTCTCCGGCGTCCGCGGATACGACCGGACGCCTCCTGCGTGCTGTGTGCAGGCATGGATGGGGGCGTTCTTCCGCGGCGGTGGATCTCCGGGGACGCCGCGACACCTCCGACGGGCGCATGCTCCCGTTCATGCGCCTGGGCGCCGGGTTCCAACCCGAACGCCGGCCCGGCCGAGCGGTGCCGCCGCCCCGTGCGGGGCCATCGCTGTGCGGCCGGATCCGGAGCAGGCATGCGGAACGCCCGCCCGTTCGCGACTGCGTCCCGGCCCTGGGCGGATCGGCGCGGCGCCGTACGAATGAATGCCGTGCCAAGGGCGCGCTGTGGCGTGTGCGGCGCGGCGGAGCCCGCCGATGGCGGCGGGCATCCGTGTCTCCCCCACGGGTGTTGTCCGAGGTTGGCGACGGACCGGGGCGGGCCGGCTCCGGGGCGGTTGGTCAGGCGGTGTCGGCGGTCGCCCGCTTACGGGCGCGGTGGTTGCGCAGGTTCGCCGCGTTGCCGCAGACGCGGACGTCGTGCCAGACGCCGCTGTTGTTCCGGGAGCGGTCGAAGAAGGTGACGGTGCAGCGGGTGTTCCGGCAGCTCTTGAGGCGGCGCAGGGAGTCGGTGCACTGGGCCTGATACGCCTCGATCATGGCGAGGGATGCCACCTGGCGCCATCCCTTGCCCCGCGCCTCGGCGCGGATGTGCCCGTCCGCGTCGAGCCGGAGGGCGCTCTGCGCGGCCGTCGGCGTGCCCACCGGGTGCGGCTTCGGCGAGGTGTCCGTTCCCGCTGGCTGCAGGTGCCGGTGCAGGTCGTGTCGGAAGTCGCGCAATTCCTGCAGGTCCTCTGCCGTGATCTCGACCACGGGTGTGGGCTGGCCGGTCTCGGCGCTCCAGTTCGCGAAGGCTTGGGCGAGCCACGTCCGCGCGTCCTCGACGTCCTCCAGGAGATCGGGGACGCGCGGCTTGCCCGCGGAGATCGTGTTGAGCAGGTCCTGGACAAATGCCAGCCCGCCCGGGGCCGGCTCCAGGTTGTATCGGCCGGTCGCAGTCCAGGGCATCCTCGGAATCGCCTTCCTTGCGGCACACGAACGACATGTGCACAACCACTTTACTTCTTTCGGAGAATGTCTGGGCAGCTGGGGCGATCTCCCTCGTCGTTCATCGAAGTTGCGTGCACTGAAGGGGAGTTGCTGTTTCCGAGGATCGGTTTCCCCTGAAAGGCGCTCGATGTATCAGTGCTCTGGCCGAAAGGGACATCATCTTGCGATGCCTGCCATGCTCACGGATGTTCGGTGCGACGACCCTCTTTCGTGTCATCGCACACTGTCCGGATCCGACCGGCCGCAGCGCGACCGGGCCGATGCGGGCCAACGGGCCCGGACCCCGGCGGGAACGCCGAGGCTGCCTGTCGCCCTGTGCGGCCGGGATGCGGGAGTGATCGAGGAGCGGGTTGCCGTCAGGGGGACGTGCTGACGGCGCCGGGGCCGGTAATCGGCACCACGTCGGAGCCGGAGACCTCCTGCCCGCAGGAGCAGCGCAACTCGACGTGCACCTGGCCGCCGCAGCCGGCATGGTTCAGCAGTGTCGGCGGGCCCTCCGGGCCGCCGAGATGGGTGTCTCCGTACTGCAGGAGGGCGGCCAGAATCCACTGCAGGTCGTGGGCGGGCGACGTGAGGTGGTACTCCTGGCGCGCGCGTTGTCCGGCCTCGTGGTAGCTCCGGCGCTCCAGCAGGCCGGCGTCGACGAGTTGCCCCAGGCGTTCGGTCAGGACGCGACGGGAGACCCCGAGGTGCTCCGCGATCTCGTCGAAGCGGTGCAGCCCGGCGAAGACCTCGCGCAGGATGAGCAGGGTCCACCGCTCGCCGATCAGTCCCAGGGCCGCGGCGACGCTGCAATTGCCCAGATCAAGTTCACGCCACTCCATATCGTCAGGATATCCCCAGGGTCGCCATTTGGAACCCAGCCCTTGACTTCCTGAGTTCCAAATGGGAACTTAGCTGACATCGGGCCGCCGGCAGGCACTACCGCACCCTCGGCCCGCGAAGCCGCTCGGTGACCACCCGAGCCCCGTCAGACTTCCGGCCCGCCGCGCGTCTCACGAGCCGATCGGCCCGCCCCCTTGCCTCCGGTCCCTCCGCGTACGACCGGACGGAAACCGAGGTGGGTGGACGCATGTTCACCCAGCACCGCACTCAGCCACGAGCATGGAGGAAGCATGTCGAGCAACCAGGCGATTGTTGATGCCTGCCACCGCGCCTACACCGGATTCGAGAAGAACGACTCGTCCGACCTGGTGGCTCTGATGTCGCCGGACGTGGTCTTCCACTTCCCCACCTCACTGCCCTACGGCGGGACGTTCCACGGGCGGGAGGGTTTCGTGGCCTTCTACAAGGACCTCTTCGACCACTACTACGAGACCTTCAACTACGACCTGCACACGGTGCTCGACGCCGGGTCGCACGTGGTGGTCCCCGTCCGGGCCCGAGCGAAGGCGAAGAACGGCCGCACGATGGAGAACGAGCACCTCCTGCTGTTCGCCGTGACCGACGGACTGATCACGGAGGCGCGGCTGTACGCCGACACCGCCAAGGGGCGCGACGTGCTCGAGGGCCTTGAGTTCTTTCCCTCCGCAGCCAACTGATCCCGCGACCGCGACGGCGCGGCGCACCTCCCCCCCCAAGGAAACCCCATCCATACCGTGACGCTGATCGCGGAGCAAACCCTGGGCGGCCCCGAGAACGCGTACGGCTCACCGGCGCCGAGCCGTTGCGGGGCGCCAGCGGTCTCGTGCCACACACCGGGCTGACCCATGGCCCCGCTGCCCCGTCCCCAGCCCGCACCAGCCGCACCTTCACCGGCGGGATGCAGCCGTGCACGCCAGAGAGGCTATCAACGTGATCATCAACAGCGACGAACTGGACGCGACGTCCGCGTACAAGCTCCTCATCGGGGCGGTCACACCGCGCGCGATCGGCTGGGTGAGCACCTTGTCGTCATCCGGTGTCGCCAATCTGGCGCCGATCTCGTTCTTCACCGTAGTGAGCCGGATCCCCCCGATAGTGTCCCTGACCCTGCAGCCGCGGTCGGACGGGACGCTGAAGGACACGCTCGTCAACATTCGGGACAGCGGTGAGTTCGTCACCAACCTGGTCACGCTTCCGCAGGCCCACGAGATGCATCGCAGTGCGATCGAGTTCGACAGCTCCCAGGACGAGTTCGATGAGGTCGGCCTGACCAAAGAGGCCTGTGAAGTGGTCAAGGTGCCTCGTGTGAAAGACGCCCCGATCGCTATGGAATGCACGCTCGACCGGATCATCCAGGTCGGCGACGTCAACGACCACGTCGTCTGGGGCAAGGTCGTGCGCTTCCACATCCGGGACGACGTCTACGCCCAGAACGGACGGATCGACACCGCGGCAATTCCAGCGGTCGGCCGCCTCGCCGCCGAGTACACCCTGGCCGACAACGCGTTCGTCACGCCCTTGCCGGCGGACGTACTGAGCGAGCGTCTGGGCAAGCGCAGCCACCGCCTCGACGAGCGCCCGGACGGATGGTCGCCGGTGGACAGCGCCGAGTGGTCCCCCTCCGGAGCCACCAAGGCCTGACGGCACCGACGCCCACCCCGACCGCATCCGCGCCGCGCAGGCTCGCGCCGTGCGCCGCGGATACCCAGGGCGGCAGCACCGTACCCACGGGGCCTGGATCAGGCCCTCCGAACGATCGGGCAACCCGACACCGCACTCCCCGAAGGAGCCCCCATGCCGGTCTTCAACGCCCACATCCCCGCCAACCGCTTCTCGTCGCAGCAGAAGCGTGCGCTCGCCGACGCGCTCAACCAGTCGCTGGTGCAGGGGCTCGGCATCCCCGAGGGCGACCGCTTCATCATGATCAGCGAACACGGCGAGGACGAACTGTTCCTAGACCCGACGTTTATGGGCATGCAGCGCAGCTCAGACGCCATGATCATCACGGTTCTCCTCGGGACCCACCGGCCCCTGGAGGACAAGCGGGCAGTGACCGCGGCCATCAACAGGCTGGTCGTCGAGACGCTCGGTGTCTCGCCCGACGACATCTTCATCGCCCTGATCCCGGTCCCGAACGAGAGCTTCTCGTTCGGAAGGGGCGAACTGCAGCTGGCCGAAGGGACTCCGCGCTGGTGAACCCCGCGGCCCCGGCCGTCGGCCAGGGCCTGTCCGACGGAGACCGGAGCAGCCCGGAGACCGGGGCAGGCCGGGCGCGGTCCCGACGCGGGTGCACGGCCGTCGTCGCCGGAGCGTCGCAACCACCGGTGCTGCCGTCCGACCGACTTCCCCATCGAAAGCCAGGACCGGTCCCCTTCCGGGGCGACGTCCGCTCCCGGACAGTGAGGACATACATGAAGACGGAACGCGTCGCCGACACCGACGTACGGTATCGGCGCACCGGCGACGGAGACCTGGCCGTGGTGTTCGTCCACGGCTTCCTCGACGACCAGTACGCCTGGGACCGCCTGATCCCCCAGCTCACCACACCCGGCATCGAGTGCGTCACACTCGACCTGGCCGGCTGCGGCGACCGCGACGCGGTGGACGGGCCCTACGACTACGACCGGTTCGCCGACGAGGCGGGCGGGGTGGTCGACGCCCTCGGCAAGCCTTTTGTGATCGTCGGTCACAGCATGGGCGCCGCCGTGGCCGAACTGGTCGCGGTGCAGCGACCCGACCGGGCCCGCGGACTCATGCTGGTGACCCCGGTCCCCCTCGCGGGCGTACACCTGCCCGACGAGATGATCGAACAGTTCCGCTCGCTGGGCGGCGACGCGGACGGGCAGCGGGGCGTACGCGAACAGCTGTCCGCCGCGTTCCCGGAGGCCGAGCTCGACCGGCTGGTGGCGACCGGGCGGCATCTGCGTCCGGAGGTCGTCCGCGCCCTCGCCGACTGTTGGAACACCGGCCACCCTCACGGCGAAGGGCCGAGCAGCTATGCCGGCCCGGTGCTCATCCTCCGCGGTGAGGGCGACGGGTTCGTCACCGAGGACATGGTCAACGACGCGATCGCGCCCCGCTTCACCGCCATGACAGCGGTATCGGTGGCCGAAGCCGGCCACTGGGCCCACATCGAGCAGGCGGCCCACGTCGCCACCCACCTCGACCGCCTCCTCGCCGAGGCCCACGGCACCGACAGCGCCCCCGCCGCGAACACCTCCCGCCCGCAGGGGTGGACGAACGCCTTCGCGCAGAAGTCCGCCACCGCGTTCGGTGAGGCGTTCACCAAGGACGTGGTCCTGGAAGCGAGCGTCGTAACCCGCCCGGTGGAAGGCCGCGACCAGGTGAAGAAGGTGATGGGCGCGGCGAGCGTGATCTACGAGTCGCTCCGCTTCACCCGGGAGACCGTCGACGGCCCGCGAACCTACCTGGAGTGGGAGGCCACCGCGTTCGGCGGCCTGCCGATCGAGGGCGTCACCATCCTGACCAAGAATGCGGACGGCCAGATCTTCCGAGCCGCCATCCACCACCGGCCGCTGGGCAGCGTGCTCCGCTTCTCCGCGGAACTGCGTACCCGGCTGGCCGGCGAGATCGACGCCGACTACTTCCACCAGGGCTGAAGGCCCTGCCTATTCAGAAGGTTGTTCCATGATTCAGCGCAAGGATGTCCAGTTCAAGGCCGACGGCGCGGTACAGCTGCGTGGATGGCTCTTCCTGCCGGACGGCCCGGGTCCGCATCCGGCGATCACCATGGCCCACGGCTACGCCGGGGTCAAGGAACACGGACTCGAGCCGTTCGCGCAGGCCTTCGCCGAGAACGGTTTCGTCGTCCTGGTCCATGACCACCGCGGCTTCGGGGGGAGCGACGGCCAGCCGCGCCAGGACGTCGACCCATGGCGGCAGATCGCCGACTGGCGGCGGGCCATCTCCTTCCTGGAGAGCCTCCCCGAGGTCGATCCGGAGCGGATCGGCCTGTGGGGCACCAGCTACGCCGGCGGCCACGCGATCGTCCTGGGCGCGACCGACCGCCGGCTGCGGGCCGTGGTCTCCCAGGTGCCGACCATCAGCGGCTTCGAACAGGGCCGGCGCCGTATCGTCCCCGAGGCCGTTGCGGTCCTGGAGGAAAGCTTCTCCGAGGACGAGCGCGCCCAGTTGCGTGGCAAGGCCCCCCGCACCCTGGCCATCGTCAGCAGCGACCCGACGGTGCCCGCGTCCTACCGGACACAGGAAGCCATCGACTTCTACCTCCAGCCCAAGCCCGACGGTGTGTGGGAGAACGAGGTCACGGTCCGCTCCACCCGGGCCGCGCGCATGTACGAGCCCGGAATCTGGGTCAACAGGGTCTCGCCCACACCGCTGCTCATGGTGGTCGCGCTCAACGACACCGTCACCGTGACCGACCTGGCCCTCGCGGCCTACGAGCGCGCGCTGGAGCCCAAGCGGCTGCGGACGATCCCGGGCGGCCACTTCGACCCGTACACCACCCAGTTCGACAAGGCGAGCAGCGCCGCCGTCGAGTGGTTCCGCGAGCACCTCGCCTGAGGGGCGCCCCGCACGCCACCGCGCCCGGTACGACCTGGCTGCCCACCCCGCGGGTGCCACGCGTGTGATCTGGCGGTCATAGGCGAGGGCGCTGTCGGGGGCGCCCACGATAATCTCGACTCACTTATCACGCGTTCGGACAGTAGCGCGGGGACGCCGGGCGAGCCGCCCGGCCGTTCATGGGGCTTCAGCCATCAGTCGAGAGACCGGCCACCGCTCTGCACGAAACCCATCCACAAGGCGCTGAAGTTGGTAGCGGGGTTGATTAAAGGCCGCTGGTGCCCGGATGCGCCCAGGACCGCCAGAATCCTTCGTACGGCTGCTCCTCGCCGGGCCGGGCTTCGCCTTTTGGCCCAGCCGTCGCCATCGGCGCTCTGGCGTCAGGCGCAGTGAGTGTCGCGCACCGGGTGTGATGAAGCCCCTTCGCCTGTATGAGCACTTGCTCATATAATGAGTGGGAGACTTTCTGGAGGCGACGATGGCCGCTGTATCGATGGATGGCGCAGCCCTGTGCAACAACCTGGCGCTGCGCAAGGCGGCGCGGTATCTCGGAGCGGCCTACGACAAGGCCCTCGCGCCGGTCGGTCTGCGCGGGACGCAGTTCAGCATCCTGCAGAAGCTCAGTGCGTACGGGGAGACGACGATCACCGGCCTTGCCGAGGTGATCGCCATGGACCGTACGACGATGGCCTCGAACCTGAAGCCGCTTGCCCGTGAGGGTCTGGTGACCATCGAGTCGTCGGCGGTCGACCGCCGCGCGCGGATTGTCACGCTCACGCCGGAAGGACTGTCCCGGGTCCAGGAGGCGCTGCCCCTGTGGCGGGCGGTGCAGGCCCGGTTCGAGGAGACGTTCGGGGATGCCGACGCGGCTCGACTGCGCGCGTCCCTCGGAGCCGTCCTCGAGACCGGCTTCGAGCCCTGGGCCGAGTAGGGCCACGATTCCCAGAGCCCTCCGCAGGGCCTGAGCCCAGCGCGCCCACGCAAGCGTGGTGCACGGTCGGCGGACGTCTCGGACGACCTGGTCGGCGGTGCCCACGGTGAATCCGCGCCCGCTGTCACCCGCGCACTCATCCAAGGCCGGGGGATGCAGTGTTCGTCTGCGGACTCTGCATCCACGGTGCGCCTGGCTGTCGGCGCTCCCGGCAGTGCCGAAGAGGGGGCGCGTCCAGGGATCGGCGGGCCCGTGCCACGGAGGTGGCAGACCCCCGGGCAGGTTCCGGGGGGCTACCACCGGTGATGCGTCAGCCGGCGCTGGAAACCGTCACCGGGTGCGCTTTCGGGGGCGGAGCGGCGGTTCGAGCGCCCGTTGCGTCAGCTCTCCGAAGACGAGTGCGAACGCGCCCCAGATGGTCGCGTGGATGGCCACGGCCGAGAGTCGCAAGCGCCACAGCAGCGTGGCAGGTAAGTCTCCGGGCAGCTGCAGGTGGCGACTTACGATCTCGACCTCGTGCTCGCGGGGCGCGGCATGAGCCTCTTCGGAGCCGACGGAGCTGTCGACGCTCAGCTCGCCGAGAAAGGAGGCGACGACGAGGGCGAGCACACCTGCGGCCAGGCGGCGAGCATGCCTCGAACGAGGGAATTCCTCACGGGTGCGGATTCCATGGGGCACGGCGTCCTCGTCACTCATGGACGCCCGCGCCGCTGACGACGGAAATGGCGCCCTGCTCGGCGCCACGAAGTAGAGCAGTACCAGCATGAGGATGCCGATGACGATCACCCATGGGGCTATCTCCTTCAGCGGCAGCTTGGCCGGGACAACGGGGGTGGAGACGGACGACTGGGCTACAGGCTGCGCCAGGCAGGTCCTGGATGGGGGTTGAACTGGCGCGTGGATGCGCCGGTCACGGCGATGCGGGCGGTGTCGGAGGCGTGCTGGTGGGGTGGGACGCCGATGCGGCAGGCGTCCCCCACCGCAACCGCGGCGGCGGCCCGGCCTGTGTCAGGCCTGAAGGCCTACCGTCGCGATGCCTTGGCCGGCCCTGGCGAGGGCCGGGATGATCGGTGACGCCATCGGTTCAGGACTCGTCGGCGAGGAAGTGCTTGGCGAGGGGGGTGCCGGCGAACTTCTTGTGCATCTCGCGGGAGAAGAGCAGCATCGCGTTGCGCGGCCGGTGGTTCACGACGAGCTGCTCGCACTCGCCGGCGGCGTTGCGGGCGACGGTGACGACGACGTGGAGGGTCTCGCCCTGGACCTGGGTGGTGTACTCCTCGATGAAGCCGTTGTCGCCGTAGTCGCCGGTGTAGGTGAAGTCCTGGAATTCGTAAAGCTCGCGGGCGGCGGTCACGACCGAGCGGACGGCCTCGGGGCCCTGGATGGGACCGTTGTCGATGAACGAGCCGTTCCCGGTGACATTGTCGGCCAGCTTGTCCAGCCACCACGGGTAGTAGCTCAGGCCCCCACTGTTGCCGTTCTCCGTGTTCGACATGTTGTCCCTCCGTCGATAGTCCGGCCGTCGGCCGGGTTGTGGGTGAGTGGCGCCGACGGGGAAACGGCCCCATCCGGCATTTAAGAGCATATACTCCTATTTATTAAGAGGCAAAAGAGACCCTGATGACGCCGAAGCACCGGCGGAAAGCTGTTGTGTGGGCAGGACGAGGAAGACCTCCCGTCTCCCGTACCCGTGCCTATCACCAGTGACGTACTGCGCCGTATCCCCCTGGGCCAGATCATCATCGCCCGGTCCCAGGCCGAACTCGCCGACCAGTCCTGGAGGGAGGAAGGCGTCACGGTCCTGGGTCGGCCGGCGGCAGCCCGACCTTGAGATCAGCCCGGCTTCCCTGGAAGCCCTGGAAAACGCGAATGCACTGTCCCAGACCGCCCACGCCTACCTCCGCTAGGCAGCAAGCGGCCCCGGCCTCACTCGGCGCCTGGCAGAGGAGTTCGACCGGCCCGAGCCCACCGTGAAGGTGGATCAAAGCCGCCCTCGACCGCGGCTACCTCTCCCCCGCCATTCCGGGCCGACGATCTGCCGGTCCCGCCCCTCCCTGCTGCGCCACCCCGACACCGGCACGCATACGCCGTCAGCGTGAGAACCTGCAGGATCCGAGCCGGTTCGCGCCGCCCTCCGCCCCCTCTGCGGCGGGCTGACCGGCCAGGTTCCGTCTGGCGGTCCGGCAACCCCCCGGGGCCAGCCTTCCTCGTCCGGCGAGCTGGCAGGAGCGCCAGTGCCGTCCGTTGCGGCTGATCAGGCCGAGCTTCTCCAGGCGGCCGAGCTGGTAGGCGACCGATCCCGAGTTGGACAGTCCGACGCGCTGCCCGATCTCCCCGACCGTGGGGGCATCCCCGGTGTCCGCGATGACATCCCGGATCGCCCGCAGGAACGCCTCCTGCCGGGCAGTCGGACGGCCCGCGCTCATGAGGCCCGCGCGGTCCGCTGCCCGCTCGCGCGAGGCGTACGCATGGCTGATCCTCGCGATCGGCGCCGGGCAGTCCGCCCGCACCGCCCTCGCCGGACGCCTCACCGAGCAGCCTGTGGCCAGCGCTGCGCTCCCCGCCGCCGGATTGGTTCGAATAGGAGTTGCCGGGCGAGGATCGCGTACTTCACGGCGGTGGTCTCGAAGAGGTCGAACACCTACCCCAAACGAGGCCAGTGTGCAGGCGCTGGCGAACGCGGTCGACTTGGCGCTGCTGATGGTGGCGGATGATC
This sequence comes from Streptomyces sp. NBC_00154, assembly GCF_026342835.1. Classification (GTDB taxonomy): domain Bacteria; phylum Actinomycetota; class Actinomycetes; order Streptomycetales; family Streptomycetaceae; genus Streptomyces. The sequence continues at coordinate 7,643,822 of NZ_JAPEMI010000001.1, read as the reverse complement.
CCGTGCCGATGCCTGCCGGGGTGATCTCGCCGAGCGTCCTGGGCGTCGCCAGACGACGCGGCGGTGCCAGGGTCCGAAGGCCCTGGCACCCGCCGCGCTTAGGCCGGGACGGTTCGCGTCACCGGTGGTTGCCGGCGACTCATTTGGGGCCGCGCTGCAGGAATGCGCGGACCACGGTCTGCTGGATACTGTCGCCGGCCGCGTCCGTTGCGGTCACCCGCAGTGTCACGTACGCGTCGCCGTGTATGTACGACGGCCGCAGGAGTTTGGCGATGAACTGCCCGTCGCTGCCGCGCCGCGCGACGTGCACCGTTGTCCAGTTCTTCCCGTCCTCGTAGGACGCCTCGACCTTCAGCTTCACCCCTCGCGGGGCGGGCATCCCGTCCTGCATGCGGACGTTGAAGCCGACCTTGTGGGTGCGCGCCCGGTCCACCGCGTTCTTGGCGTCGACCGGTACGACATAGTCGAGCTGGAGCAGGGGCAGCATGGTCGCGCGGGCCGCGGTGTCCGAGTGGAACGTCCACGACGTGTGCGTGTCGGTGGCGAAGTGCCAGTCGTCCGATTCGCGCGCCGTCGTCAGGTCCAGTTTGTATGTGGCCTTGCCCGGGGGCACCTCCAAGTTGCCCCAGGCGCCGTTGTTGGACGCGGTAATCTGCTTGCCATTGCGGTACAGCACCGCTGTGGCGGTGTCGGGCACCGTGTCGAGCCCGCTGTTGTTCGCCGTGGCCGTGCTGGTGCCGCCTTCGCCGCCGACGCCGCCGCCGAAGGCCGGCAACTCGGAGAACGACCAGTGTCCGGTGCCGGAGTCGTTGAACTCCGGCACGTACACCGACAGGGTGTCGCCGTTGCGCACCGACTTCAGGGCGAAGCCGCGCGGGATCGAGGGGCGGACCACCGCTCCGAACCATCGCTCCGTGGCGTGCTGACCGGGCCGGTAGGTGTGCGGGGAGTCCTGCGACCCGGCGTGCAGGGCGAAGTCGACGTTCCAGACGACGTTGTGGTGCACCGTGTGGTTCCACAGCGTGTCCGCGTCGCTGCTGACGTACTCGAGGCGTTCCTGACCCACCGGCACGTAGCGGCTGTACTGGTTCCACGCGGTGTCCTGGTACTGCCGCCATCCGAACCGCTGCTCGCTTGCCCAGGTCGAGGCGCCGGTGCGGGTGTAGGTGGCGCGGACCTGCGCGGTGTTGCGATCCGAGACGGTGTAGACCATCTGCTGGGGGATGGAGCCCTTCGAGACCGGCATCACATCGTACAGATACGGGCTGTGCACCGTGCCGGAGAACTCCAGCGTCGTGGTGCCCTTCTTGATGCGATCCAGCAGGGCGCCCCCGTTCTTCCAGTTGGTCCGCATCGAGGGCAGCTCCAGGCGGTCACCGTCCGGTTGCCACCGGGTCCAGGCGGCGCCTCCGGCCGGCTCCCAGGCGAAGAGCACCGCTTTCGCCCCGGCCGCAGCCGCGAGCCGCGAGAACCCGGCATAGTCGCCCGTGGGCCAGGAGTATCGGGCCACGGCCAGCTTGCCGCGCACATTGCGGAGATCGGGCGCCGTCACCGACCCGGCGTCCACGGCGGTCAGCCGCGCGCCCTGGTCCCCGAAGACCGGGGAGAACGGCTCGTAGTACGGGGTGAATCCCTCCGAGCTGCCGGAGATCTTCGCCCGCAGCTGCGGGGCCGTCATCTGCCAGCGCGAGGTGTACTCGAAGGCACCGTCGGTGACCGGAGCGGTGGGGCTGACGTAGAGATGATTGACGGTGTCGAAGTACAGGGCGCCCTGGAGCAGGCCGTGACCGTCGATCTGGCGGTACAGCATGGTGCTGATGACGCCGTGCTGCTCGGCGGGGCGCGGTGTGCGGATCTTCACCTCCGTGACATCGGCGGCGTTCAGCGTCACCGTCGTGTCTTTGGTGACCTTGACCTCGGGGACAACGACGTCGCCCACCTGGTCACCGTCCGAAGTCGTTTCGTAGAAACCTGAGTTGAGGTAGTACGTGCCTTCTTCGACGACGGCGACCGCCGCGTCCCTGTCGGTGTACTGCGCCCAGCCGGCGGGGCTCCAGATGTTCGGCAGCGCGCCCGGCACGACCTGGCCGTTGCGGTCCCGGACGACCACGGTCAGCCGGTGCTGCGGGGCGTGCACCACGAGGGAGACCGTGGTGTGCGCCACCACGTCGCCGGCCGCGGATTTCGCGGTGACGTATCCGTAGAAGTTGCCGCGGACGGCGTGCGTTGCGTCGGTGCGCAGCGGCACGTCGGCGGTGGCCCCGGCGGCCAGTTGTACGGTGCTGGAGCCGAGGCTGACCACTCCGGGCGGGAGCGCTCTGCCGGTGTCGGTGGCCAGGCCGGCCGTCAGGGAGAGGGTGAGCGGCTGATCGCCTGTGTTGGTGTAGTGGATGGTGGCGGTCTGCTGCTGCCGGGCCGCGCCGCCGATGTACAGCGGGTTCAGGGTGACGGAGCCGGTGGCCGTGACCGCGCCGATGGCCGTGGCGAGGTCGATGCGACCGCCACCCTGCTCGGTCACCTTGGTGCCAGGCACCACGTGGGCGGTGCTGGTCAGGGCGTCCCTGAGCTGCTGCGCCTGCCAGTCCGGGTGCTGCTGGGCCAGCAGGGCGGCGGCGCCGGCGACGTGCGGGGTGGCCATGGAGGTCCCGGACAGCGAGACATAGTTGGCGTCGACCGGGTCGCCCAGGGTGGTGCCGGCCGCGCGGGCGGCGACGATGCCGACGCCGGGGGCCGTCACGTCGGGCTTGACCGCCCCGTCGCCGAAGCGCGGGCCCCGGCTGGAGAAGGGGGCGAGGGAATCGTCACGGTCGACGGCCCCCACGGTCAGCGCGGCGTCGGCGGCGCCCGGCGTGCCGACGGTGGACGTCCCCGGGCCGTCGTTGCCCGCCGCGACGACGAAGAGCGTGCCGGTGGAGGCGGTCAGGGTGTTGACGGCCTCGCTCAGCGGGTCGGTGCCGTCGGTCTCGATGGACGCGCCGAGGCTCATGTTGACGACCTTGGCGTGCTCGTCGGTCGCCCACTCCATGCCGGCGATGATGCCCGACTCGTCGCCGAAGCCGTTGTCGTCCAGGACCTTGCCGATCAGCAGGTCGGCCTTGGGGGCGACACCGCGGCGGGTCCCGCTGGACGCCGCGCCGCTGCCGCCGACGATCGAGGCGACGTGCGTGCCGTGGCCGAAGTGATCACCGGTGTTCCCACTGCCGGAGAAGTCCTTGGCCTGCGTGATGCGCCCGGCGAGGTCGGGGTGAGTGACGTCAACGCCGGTGTCCAGCACGGCCACCTTGACGCCCTGGCCCTCGTAGCCCGCCTTCCACGCGGTGGGGGCGTTGATCTGCGCGGTGCTGCGGTCCAGCAGCGCCTTCACCTTGCCGTCCAGTGAGATCCGCGGGGTGACCGCCGCGCGGGCGGCGTCCGAGGATCCGCCCGGGTTCAGTGTCTTCCAGAACGTGCCCAGGTCGTGGTCGGCGATCCGCAGCGATCGCGCGTGGATGCTCTCCAGGTCGCGAGAGGGGGTCGCGGCCGCCTTGAGCGCCACGAGCCGGTCGGCCGTGGCCGTGGCGGCCTTCGACGCCTGCGCCGTGACTCTGGCTCCGGCCCGTGACGGTACCGGCTGCGAGGAGACGATCAGTGGCAGCGCGGTGGTGTGCGCCTCGTCGTAGCCATCGGCGATCAGGGCCGTCACATCGAACAGGCGTCGGTCGAGGGTTCCTGCGGACACCAGCCCTTGGGCGTCGAACGGCATCACGGTCAGTGCCTTGTCGTCCCCCTCCAGCGTCCGGAAGGGGACGTGCTCGCGTCCGGGGCCGGGCTGCACCGACGCGGTGTGCCGGCCGCCGGGCAGCGTCGTCACGGTCACCCGGTCGCCAGTCACCAGCCGTACGGTCGCGGAGTGGGCCGCCGGCGCGGCGGTGGGCGGGGTGGCGGTCCCGGTGCGGTCCGGCTGCGCCCCGAACGCGGCTGGCACGGCTCCGGCAACCAGCATCAATCCCGCTGATATTGCCGCCTTCAGGCGGAATTTGAGCATGGGTCAGATACCTCTCGTATGGCTGGAATGGTCGGGCTGGAATCCCCAGCACTGTCCGGCTGGGGACGAGGCACCGCTCAGAAAGTGAGCTTCCAGCTGTTGATGTGGCCGCTGTCCAGGTGGTACGCGTCCTGAACCTTCAGCTTCCAAGTGCCGCTGGCGGTCTCACCGGAGGCATTGACGGTGTAGGTGGCGACGACGTTGGCGGCCGAGTCGAAGCCGTTGGACTTCTTCAGGTGGTAGAGGCTGCCGTCCGGGGCGACCAGGTCGACGACCAGGTCACCGCGGTAGGGGTGCACGATGTTGACGCCGACCGCCAGGGTGCTCGGCGCGTTACCCGCCCGGCCGGCGACCTTGATCGGGGAGTACACGGCCGCGCCGGCGTCCGGGACCTGCACGTCGGTGGTGTTCGTGAAGACGTTGCCGCCGGCCGTGGAGACACCCCAGCCGAAGGTCGCCGAGCCGGCGACCTTGAAGGAGTCCGTGGCCTTGACCGTCACGGTACTGAGGCCGACACCCGTCGGCGTGCCGGAGATCAGGCCCGTGGTCGCGTTGATCGACAGACCCGCCGGTAGGCCGGTGGCGGAGTACGTCAGCGCTCCGGGATTGTTGCTACCCGCCTGGACCTGCACGCTCACGGGGGTCTTGACGACCGTGTTCTGGTCCGCCGGCTTGGTGACCGTGACGCGGGCCACGACGCCGATGGCGGCCCAGGTGTCGGCGACCGTCTTGTAGGTGGCGCTGCCGGCGCCCCACAGGTCGGCGGCGGCCTGCAGGGTCTGGGTACGGGCGCCCGAGTAGTCGGTGGTGGAGGTGAAGCGCTCGGTCAGGGCCTTGTACCAGAGCTTGGCGGCGTTCTCCCGGCCGATGCCGGGCACCGCCACACCGTCGGCGGTGGGGCTGTTGTAGCTGACGCCGTTGATCACCTTCGCGCCGCTGCCCTCGGACAGCAGGTAGAAGAAGTGGTTCGCCGGGCCGGAGGAGTAGTGCACATCCAGATTGCCGAGGCTGGGGGACCAGTTGTCCGGCGAAATACCGTCCCGCGAGGGCTTGTCCTGGTAGCGCAGCGGGGTGCCGTCACCGTAGAGGTCGATCTTCTCGCCGATGAGGTAGTCGCCGGCATCGCTGGCGTTGTCGGCGTAGAACTCGACCGACGTGCCGAAAATGTCCGAGGTCGCCTCGTTGAGACCACCGGACTCACCCCCGTACACCAGACCCGCCGTGGCGGCGGTGACGCCGTGACTCATCTCGTGGCCGGCGACATCGACTGAGGTCAGCGGGTGGTTGTCGCCGGCGCCGTCACCGTACGTCATGCAGAAGCAGCCGTCGTCCCAGAAGGCGTTCTCATAGCCGACGCCGAAGTGGGTGCGGGAGTAGGCAGCGACACCGTCGTTGCGGATGCCGCTGCGGCCCATCACGTTCTTGTAGAAGTCCCAGGTGACTTGCGCGCCATAAGCGGCGTCCACACCGGCGGTCTCGGCGTTGGACGGCGAGCCGTCCCCCCAGGTGTCGGTGGAGTTGGTGAACAGGGTGCCGGTACCCGAGCCGCCGTGGCTCAGGTCGTACGTCTTGTGTCCGCCACGGGTGTTGTCGGTCATGCTGTACGTCGAGCCCGACAGCGTGGTCCCCAAGGTGACCTTGCCGCTGTACTCACTGTTGCCGGCGCCGGTCTCGATCCCCTGATACTCGAACAGCTTGACGCCGGTCTTCGCATCCGAGATGACGTGCAGCCGGCTCGGGGTGCCGTCGTGCTGTAGACCGCCGACCACGGACTCCCAGGCCAGGACCGGGGCTCCGGAGGCCGCCCAGACCACCTTGCGGGAGCTGGTTACCGTCGGGCTGGTGGCCCCTTTGGCCTTGGCGCGGCCGATCGCGAGGGTTTTCGCCGAAGCGGCGGAACGGGTCGCGGTGATGCTCGGCACGCTGATGCGCGCGTTGGTGGCCTTGTCGGCCCCTTTCGAGGTCCCGTCGGCAGCCGTGTGCACGATCAAGTCGCCGCCGAGGACCGGGAGTCCCGCGAAGGTGCGCTCGTAGCGGGTGTGCACGGAGCCATCGGCGTCCTTGAGGACCGACTTGGGGACCAGCTGTTCCTGTGCTCCCAGGTGCAGCGACCGGGCGGTGGCCGCTCGGTCCGCCAGAGCCGCTCCGAGGAGCCTCGCCTGCTCCGCGGCTGAGAGCTGGACGGGCAGTGCGCCTGCCCGGGGCTGGACCCGGACCGCACTGGCGTGTGCCTGGGGCGTACCGGCCATCGCGGTGCCGGACGACGCGGTGACAGCGAGCACCGTTGCGCCAGCTATCAGCGCGCCTGCAACCGACTTGCGAGGGGATCGTCTCACTCGGACTCCTTCTGCGGCGGCCACTGGATGGCGGCCGGCGAACAGCTTGGGTAGGGGGCGTTCGGCGCTGCTCGGTTGGAACTGACGGCGTGGATAGGCCATATGTGGCCGCTGTGGGGGCGATTACTGCGCTGTAAAAAACACGATGCGTACGGCTAGAGGTAAAACCCTCCGAAAGGATTGGCTAACAGTGCCTGAAGCGTCACTAGTGCCGGGTGTCGTACCTGCGACATGTCTCATTAGCGACACGCGTCGCCCGCACGCCGCCGCGACACTGTCAGCGCGACGTGGACCGTCAGGAATTACGTGTGTCCCGTCCCGAAGGAGCCGCCTGTCGGGCTGGCCTCGATCCGCTCACCGACGCGATCCGCACCATCACCCTCTCCTGGCCGGTAACCTCATCCGGCCTGGTCTGAGCCACGTGCGTGCTCTCCGCACTGTCGGATGCCTTGCTGACGCAGTGCTCTGGCCGACAGGACAGGAATCCCAAAACCACGGCCCCCATACCGGCACGCTGACGTGGCGCGCCACACCGTCCCGTCGCAGGATTACCCGATCCCGTATTTCACCCAGATCCTGGCGCCGTCGGCCGAGGTGAATGGCGTCACCGAACGGTGTGATGTGACTCGCAACTACCGAACAAAGGTGCAGAGTTGGGGTCGGGATTGTGCAGCGCTTCGCCGGTCCTTTCCCGGGTTCGGCACGTCGGCGACGTCTCGGCAGGATGGTGCGATGACAAGCCCGAATCAACGTGACCTCGGACGGGTATTCAACGAGGTGCCGGAGCTCAACTACCGGGTTCGGCCGGGATATCCTGACGAGTTGTTCGCGGACCTCGTCACCGTCACCGGCAGGGACGAAAGGTCGTCGGTGCTTGAGGTGGGCTGCGGTAGCGGTCAGGCGACGCGTTCGCTGGCAGTGCTCGGCTGCTCAGTGACCGCCATCGAGCCAGGAGCGGAAATGGCTGCACTCGCTCGCCAACGGATCGCCACCTTCCGGAAGGTCGAAGTCGAGACGTCGACGTTTGAGGAGTGGGACGACCGCGGTGGACGCTTCGATGTCCTCGTGGGTGCGTCGGCGTGGCCCTGGGTCGACCCGTCGATTGGTTGGCAGCGAGCGCACGACGCGCTCTTTCCCGGAGGCTGGATGGCGCTGCTCGGCAACGTCGTTGTCCGCCGGCCGGGAGAACCGGAGGTGTACGCCGAGACCGCCGATCTCCTAAAGCCGGTGTAGCCGAGGTGCCTTCTACAAGCGGCCGGCCAGACGGCGACGTTGAGTGTGGGAGACGATGTTGCCCATGCGCTACTTCAACCTGACGGGCTGGCTCGCCATCTTCAACGGCACGGAGTCCGCGATCGGGCGCACCGTGGCTGTCGAGACCTGGGACGAGAGCACCGGCACGGCTCTTGTCGTCGACCCCGCAGCGTGGTGCGCTGCGCCCGGTCACGGACTACCCAGCGGAGCCCCATGTTTCCTGACCGTGTGACGCACGCCACGGGAACCTGCCCTGCCGTCCGGACAAAGCTTGACGTGGACTACTCATTGCACACCCGAATACGGGCAGGCGAACCCGAGGCGTTCCGCGAGCTCTTCCGTGACCACGCGTCCACCGGCACGCGGTGCGTCTGACCGGGGACCCCCGCGGGTGCGGGGAGCAGTTGCGGCCGGCGACCGTCTTCTCCATGGACGCAGGCCTCGCGGGTGCGGGGAGCAGGCGGGTGCCGGCGCGAACACCGTGCCGATCTCGGGACCATCCCCTGCGGGTGCGGGGAGCAGCCGTCCTTCTTGTACGTGGACTCGACCTTGTCGGTGACCATGATGACCGGGACGTTTGAGATGTGGCGCAGTTCGCGGCACACCTCGAGTCCGGAGAGGCCGGGCAGGACCCAGTCCAGGAGGATCAGGTCGGCCCCGTCGCTGTGGAACTGCTGCAGTGCATTCGGACCAGTGATGGCGACACCGGTCTCGAAGCCCTCCCTGCGTAGCAGGTAGGAGAGGGTTTCGCCGATGGCTTCTCATCATCCTCCAGCACGAGAACGCGGGGCATCTGGTCTCCAGTTCCAGTCCAGCAGGGGGGCCTGCTTCCAGGCCCCCCCTGCACAAACACATGTGGCCGGCCGGGCCAGGAATTGCCGTGGGTACTCGCGCCGCTGGTCGAGGCGCCGCCTCCCGGCACCTCGACCAGCGGCTATGACTACGGGCGCTGCTTGACCTTGTCCACGACGGCGTAGCTGTCGAGGGAGGAGAGCTGGTCGTAGGTCTTCCCGCCGCCGCTGTCGGAGGTTCGGGTGCTCTTGAAGCCGAGGAACTCGTGCGTGTCCTTGGCGAAGATGAATACCGTGCCCCAGGTCCATTCCTGGCTGTCATCCTTGTAGGAGACCGCGATACCAGCCCGCCCCTTGGCGTCCTTCACGCCGGGGGTGGCAGTAATGCCTGGGATCATGGCGAGTGCCTCGAAGGCGGCAGGCCGCAGCCCCTCGGGCATTACCGGTGTCCGGTAGAGCAGACCGGCCAGCGCGAAGTGGATGTCCGGCCATTCCTCCCTCTTGATTTCGGCAACCGACTTCGGCTGTGTCTTGGGCGGGCCGTCCGGCGTCCGCACGGCAAGGATCAGCTTTTCCGGATCAGTGGGCAGCTTTGCGAGGGAGCCCCAGTCGGCCGGCGGCCAGACTTTCTCGTGGCGCTTTGCCGGCGGAGCCCACCAGCCCTTGCCGATCTCCATGACCCACGAGCGCTGGGAGCCGTTCACCGACTTCCAGTTCTCGTCCACATAGGACTTAGTCGTGCCGGACTTGCGCTCTGTCTCCTTCACGGTCTCTTTCGTGTAGATGAACTGATCGCCGCGCGGGGCAACGGCCTTCTCATGTTCACGCTCACGTACGGCAGCGGCATTGAGCACGGTTGCTGCGTTGACCGGCTGCATGCGGGGCGAGTCAACGGCCGGCGATGCGACGGTGCCCGGGGCGCTGTCGTCGAGGACGCTCACCCCGGTAGCAGCGACGGCGACGGCAGCGGCGGCTGCCAGAGCCATGCGCAGCACCGGTCGGCGACCAGTACGGGAGCGGAGGCGGGCGCCTTCGGTGAGCGGTGACGCGTCGGCGTCTCGCTCTTTGTTGAAGGTCATGTCATTCCTTTCGGAAGGCTGCCGGATCGAAGGAGCGCGATGCTCGGCTGCTTCCTGACTGATCGCTGTCAGCAGCCGTTCCCGGCCTGTCACCAGCCGGCCCCTGTCCGGGCGGGGCATTTCGGCACGCATCTGCCGCAGCAGTGTCATTTCATCCACGGGTGAACTCCTCGCATGCCGTGGTGGGGTCAAAGCCACCGAGTGCTTTCCGTGCCTTCTTGCGCGCGCGGTTCAACCGGGAGCGGACCGTCCCGATAGGGATGCCCAGCGCCTGGGCCACTTCGTCGTAGGACAAGGACTCCCACGCGATCAGCAGCAGCACATCCCGGTCACCTGTGGAGAGATGAGCGAGCGCGGCGGCGAGCTGGCGGCTAACTGCCGCGGCGGCGACCCGGCTGTCCGTGCTGTCGTGGTAGTCCACAACCACCGGGTCTACGGCTGTCCTGGCCAGCACCCGGTACTGCATCACCTCTGATCGCCGGTGCCCGGCGATCAGATTGCTGGCGATCCCGTACAGCCACGGGCGAACGCTCCCCCGGGCCGGGTCGAAGCGATACCGCCGACGAAACGCGACCAGGAAGGTCTCCGCCGTCACGTCATCCGCCAGCCAGTCCCCCAGACGCCTGGCAACGTACCGGTGGATGTCCGGCGCATACCGGTCATACAGTTCGGCAAACTGCTGCGGATCACCTCGCGACTCCAGCACCAGGACCGCATCCTCAGCCGGACCCTGCCGACCCCCCGTCTGGGAAGGCGCTGTCACATCGGGCTCCATTCGTCTCACATCTCCGGGCGACTCTCACGGCCCCGTCAATCCCTGTCCGCACGAGCAGGGAATCGAGTTCACGCCAACGCCCTCCCCCAGACAGGGAAACCACCACCGCGACCAAGTTCGATTTCCGACATAGCAGGCGCCACGTAAGAACATGCAGCTGCCGGTGGAGCGCCGCTACGTTTCCGCCCAGGTCAGACAGTTGGGCCCATAACTCGTTGGTGAACGCGAAACCACCACGCCGCAGCGACGTCGTCTCAGCACACCCCGACGCAAGGGCCACGGCCAGCCAGCGCCACACCGTACATACACAGGCCCCCGCCGTATCGGCGGCGATCCGCACATGCACAGACGCCAGCTTGCCGGACTCATCCAGAGCGAGCAGACGACGCACCACTACCTGGCGTGCCAAGACCCGGTCACGGGAGGGCGACACAAGCGACAAAGCCCGCGCAGCGGCGCGCTGATATCCCTCACCACACGGATGACACCCAACCCACCGACACCAACCCACCCACTCACACGACGGACCAGGCGCCGGACGCGGGCGATCCCCCTCGGACGGGGTGACCTCGGCGCGGGCCCAGTCGTAACCCTCGGTCATCGACCGCAGCTTCTCCCCCTGTACGTAGCAGGCCGTCGAGGTAGCACGGAGTTCGGGGAGGTAGGAGGCGTCGGTGGCGAAGTGGTCGCAGCCCGCGCAGCGGGCAGGTGCCTCCACCGGCGGCGACGTTCGAGGGCTCGGAGCAGGTGCCGAAAGGGACGTGGACCGAGCCGACCACCCGACGGGTGCGCTCGGCGTCGAGGAGCGCGCAGGGTCTCCGCGACCTTGGCGAGGCCGTTGACGTGCTGGCGGGCGTGCGAGGAGGTGCTCTTGGAGCGGATTCTGGACAGGTAGTCGCGGGCCCAGCGCTCGGCACTCTCGGAAGCCCGGGAGAACGACGTGGAGCAGGACCGCGGGGGAATCTGGACCGACGCCTCTATCGCGCCCTCGAAGCCGACCCTGCTTCCGCCTGAGACCTTCGGCCACCTCGTGGTCGAGCTGGGCCGCCGGCAACTTGTCCGAACACCTTGGGCCTTTGTTTCGGGAAAGCTCTGCGCCAACGCCAGTCTCAACTGGGTGAGCGTCAGCGGGCAGGCGCGCTGGGACCGTCCGGCTACTGCGCTCCGAGGAGTACCCCGTCGACCCGCACGACAACACCCCGCTGGCGGGAGGCATCCCCCGCGCGGGCTCGCCCACCGGACCGCACCCCGCACTCGCCTACGATCGACCTCGTGTGCGCAAACGTGATAGTCGCCGAAGACGACGAGAAGCAGGCCGAACTCGTACGCCGTTACCTCGAACACGAGGGCCACGCGGTCACGGTCGTCGGGGACGGGCTCGCCGCGCTCGACGAGGTGCGGCACAAAGACAAAGAGCCCGACCTACTTGTTCTCGATGTGATGATGGAGCGGGCGGACGGTCTGGACGTGCTGCGTGTGCTGCGTGCCGAGCGCCGGGAACTGCCCGTCCTGATGCTGACGGCCCGCACCACCGAGGACGATCTGCTGCTCGGCCTCGACCTCGGCGCCGACGACTACATGACCAAGCCGTACAGCCCGCGTGAGCTGATGGCCCGGGTCCGTACGCTCCTGCGCCGCACCCGCCGGACACCGGATGCGCCCCCCGCCACCGGCGCCACCGACGAGGTGCTGTCCGTGGGCGCGCTCCGGGTCGACCCCGTCCGGTACGAGGTGTCGGTCGACGGGGCGTACGTGGAGTGCACCCCCGGCGAGTTCCGTATCCTCGCCGCGATGGCCGCCGAACCCGAGCGGGTCTTCAGCAGACAGCGGCTCCTGGAGGAACTGCACGGCTTCGACCGGTACATCAGCAACCGCACGGTCGACGTGCACATCATGAACCTGCGCAAGAAGATCGAGCCCGCGCCGCGCAAGCCGACCCGGCTGCTCACCGTCTTCGGCGTGGGTTACAAGCTGACCGACCCGGCCACCAAGAGGGCGCCGCGTGCCTCGTCGTAGCCGGAAGGACCGGCGTGGCCGGCCGTGGGACCCGCAGCGGCTGCCGCTCCGCAAGAGCCTGCTCGGACGACTGCTTGCCGTATCGGTGCTGGTGGCGGCCTGTTCGGTGGCGGCCACCGCATGGCTCGCCGTCCAGACCACCTCCGGCGCGATCAAGCAGGAGCAGGGCCAGAACCTGACCGCCGACGCCCGGATCTACAACGAACTGCTCGGCTTCGCGGCGGGCCACCCCCGATGGGACGACGTCGGGGCGACGGTGCGTGATCTGGCCCGCCAGTCGGATCGCCGGATCGCACTGACCACCCAGAACCGGGAGGTCATCGCCGACTCCGCGGCCAGGTCCTCGCCGCCGGCGTTGCCCACGCAGGCCTCCGCGATCGTCGACCCGCTGTCTGTGGACACCGCGCTCGCGGCGCAGACCGCCGGTACGAGCGACACAGCGGCCGACCGCGTCGACCCGCGGGCCGTCGGGCCGTTCCGGTTGCCGACGGCGGAACGTACGCAGTTGCGCCGAGCCGCCGACGAAGTCGTGTCGTGTCTCAATGATGTAGGGATCGCCTCGGACGTCGTCGAGGGGCCTAGCGGGCGCCCTCGCATCCAGATCGTGGGCAACGATCCCGACCGCATCCTGGGCACCAGATGCAGCACCGACGCACTGGACGAACCCACCAGGACCGAGAAGAAGGCGCTCGGCACGCTCAACAAGCTGGCCAATGCCTGTCTGGACCGCCAGGGCCGGACGGTCGTCCACCTGCGGCTGGACCTCTCCTGGGACCAGGGAAGCAAGCCTGAGCCGAGCGCGGCACCGGTCCGCCGGTCCTCCGCCCCCACACCCGTACCGGCCGTCCGGAGCAGTGACGCCGACCGGGCCATCGCGTCGTGCGTGGGCACCGCCCGCCACGAGCAGTTGAGCTCGTATGTCGCCTCGCCCGCGCTGCTGTTCATCGGGGACGCGAACGGCGCCACCGTGCCCGGTTTCGACCTCTCACCGGCGAACACTGCTCGGATCGCAGGCGTCGCCGCCCTCGTCCTCGCCCTCACCGTCGGTGCTTCGGTGCTGGCCGGGGCCCGGCTCGTACGTCCGCTGCGGGCGCTCACGGGGGCCGCCCAGCGGATGCGGGACGGTGAGGAATCGGCGGCCGTACTGGTCGCCGATGACAACGAGATCGGGCGCCTGGCCGCAGCCTTCAACGACATGACGGCGCACCGTGCGCGCCTCGAGGAACAGCGCAAGATGATGGTCAGCGATGTCGCCCACGAGCTGCGTACCCCGCTGAGCAACATCCGCGGCTGGCTGGAGGCCGCACAGGACGGCCTGGCCGACCCCGAGCCGGCGTTCATCTCCTCACTCCTGGAGGAAGCGGTCCAGCTGCAGCACATCATCGACGACCTCCAGGACCTGGCCGCGGCCGACGCGGGCGCGCTGCGTCTGCACCCGGAGCCGGTACGGATCCTCGACCTCCTCGGACAGATCACCGCGGCGCACCGGGCCCGGGCCGAAACGGCCGGTGTCACCCTGACGGTACGCAGGCCGGCGCCCGGATCCCCGTCCCCCGAACTGACCGCCGACCCGGTGCGACTGCGGCAGGCCATCGACAACCTGGTGTCCAACGCGGTGCGTCACACGCCGTCGGGGGGACGCGTGACCCTGTGCGCGTACGGCACCGAGTCGGGTGACGAGGTGGTCGTGGACGTCGCCGACACGGGAACCGGTATCTCGGCCGAGGACCTCCCGTACGTCTTCGACCGCTTCTGGCGAGCCGAGAAATCCCGGACCCGCCGCACCGGCGGCAGCGGTCTCGGCCTGGCGATCGTCAGGAAGCTCGCCGAGGCGCATGGTGGCGGCGCGAGCGCGGTGAGTACGCAAGGGGAAGGCTCGGTCTTCACGCTACGGCTGCCGGCAGGCCGGCCAGCGAGCGAGCCGGTGCAGGTCCCGGGCCGGCAACCAGAGGGCGCGGACCGTCGGGGATCGTCCATCGGTCATCCGGGCTGATGCGATGACCACAGCGCTCTGACAGCTTCTTCACAAGGTCCCGCCAGGCTGACGGCATGTCCGGCGCCTGGTGCGAATCGGCGTCCAGGCACCACCAAAGCCGGGCTGGAACTGGAGCCATGTATGTCCCACCGTCCCCGAATGTCCTTGCGCACCGCCGTCCTGACCGCTGTCGCGGCGGGCGCGGTACTCGTCCCGTCGGCCACGGCCGTCGCATCGGTCGCCTCCGACGCAAAGCCCAAGCCTTCGGTGGCCGCCACCGAGCGGACCCCGGCGCCCGCCAGGGGAACCGATGCGGGCAAGCCCACCCGGGGCGAGGCGCCGTCGGCGGCGCCCCGTGGCGGCGTGGCCGCGGGCGACCGGCCCAGTGCGGTCCCGGCCCGTCCCTCGAAGCGCGACTCCGCCGAGCCCCGTGGCGGAGTGGCCGCGGGCGAGCGCCCGTTGGGAACGACGAGCGACAACACCACTGCCCTCGCGGGCTCGGCCGCTGCCGCGTTCGTCCTGGCGGGCGCGGGCACCCTCGTACTGCGCCGCCGCGCGGCCGCGCACCGCAACGGCTGACCACCAGCAGTGGCGCCACCCTGAGGGGCGGCGCCACTGCCTGTTCCCGCACCTCCTCTCCGCACTGGAACCCACATGCCCCGTACGCACCACCGGCTGCGGCGATCCGCCGCACACCCGACGCACGTCTGCCTTGCCCTCGTCCTCGCTCTCGCACCACTCACCGGCTGCATGACCCACGCCGCGGAGGAACCAGCCCACGCCCCCTCGCACCGCTCCGCCACCACGCCGCCGTCCGGCTTCTCCGTCACCCCCAGGGCCGAACAACCCGCGGCTCCCACCCAAGTGGCCATCCCCTCGATCGGCGTGACGAGTTCCCTGATGCGACTCGGCCTCAACACGGACGGCACCGTAGAAGTCCCACCGGCGGAGAAGGGCATGACAGCAGGCTGGTACACGGGAGGCGCGATCCCCGGCGAGCGCGGAGCAGCCGTGGTCATCGGGCACAACGACACCCGATTCGGCAGGGCCGTCTTCCACGATCTGAAGAAGATCGGCAAGGGCGCGGACATCGTCATCCGCAACGAGCGAGGTCAGGTGGCCCACTTCACCGTCACCGGCACGGAATCCGTGAGCAAGAAGGCGTTCCCCACGAAGAAGGTGTACGGCGCGACCGACGACCGCGTCCTCCGCCTCATCACATGCGACGGCGCATTCGACGCCCAGGGCCACCCGGTGGACAACCTCATCGTGTACGCGACGCTGCGCTGAGGCGCCTCCACAGCCGTTGGTACGCCGGTGGCTCCTCCCCGCCCTGAAGGGACGGGGCTTCTCGCTATGCCGTGTGGGCGTTGCGACGGACCAGCCCGGCCCGTAGAACATTGAGTGCTCCCACTGTGTCGGCGTGCGCCGTGTGTCCGCACGACTGGCAGAGGAAGGTCTCCTGTGTGGGCCGGTTCTCCTTGGAGACGTGCCCGCATTCGGGGCAGGTCCGGGAGGTGTTGCGGGGGTCCACGGCGATCACTTCCCGTCCGGCGCTTTCAGCCTTGGCGTACAGGATCGTCAGGAACACCCCCCATCCGGCGTCGGCAATGCTGCGGTTGAGTCCAGCCTTCGCCGCTGCCCCATTGGGCAGGAATGCGCCCGCCTGCTCGGGGTCGGGCTTCGGTGCGGGGGCCCTGCTCATGTTGCGGATCTCGAGGTCTTCGTGCGCGATGACATCGTGCGCCCGGACCAGGTCGAGCGCGGTCTTGTGCGCGTGGTCGAGCCGCTGGCGACGGACCTTGCCGTGCAACCGGGCGACCTGGTCCACTGCGCGCTGGTGGTTCCTGGTGCGGTCCTTGGCCTTGCGGCGCGGGAACCTGGACAGGGCCTGCTGTGCGGCTTCGAGTTTCGCAGCAGCGCGGTGGCCGTGGCGCGGGTTGGAGACGAACTCGCCGCCCGAGTCGGCAAGGAAGTTGGCTATGCCCAGGTCGATACCGACCACGCTGCCGGTCGTCGGGAGCGGTTCGGCCTGCTCCTGTTCGGCGGTCAGCACGACGAACCACTTGCGGCCCTCACGCTTGACCGAGACGGTCTTGACCCTGCCGACCACCGCACGGTGCTGGTTAACCCTGACATGCCCGACCCCTTGCAGCCGCACGCGGGTGACAGGGTCGTGCGGGGTGGAGTCCCACCGACAGCCGTCCCCGTCCTTCGGGAACTCCACCATGCCGAACCAGCTCACCGAACGAAAGCGCGGACAGCCGGGCGTCTGACCGGACTTGATCCGGCGGAAGAACGCGGCGAACGCTTTGTCCAGCCGGCGCAGCGTCGCCTGCTGCGAGGAGAACGACCAGCGCCCCTGACGCTCAGGATCGAACGCCCTAATGTCCTTCAACTGCCCGGACTGCATCCCGTACCGGACGGTGGTCCTCGATACATGCCGGTAGGCATCCCGTCGCTCCTGTAACGCCCCGTTGTAGAGCGAGCAGTGATCCCGCAGCATCTCGCCAAGCGCGATCTGCTGGCCCGTGGTGGGCCGCATCAGGAACTTGTACGCACGAATCATCCAGCCCACCCCCCCTTTTGGGTCAGTCCGGTCAACATAGCTGGCGCCACTGACAACGCAGAGAACTCCGGCGCTCCACGCCTCCGGGCCAGGGATCGCATTCCCGCCCGGCCTGAAGGCCGGGATTCCCCGCGAAGATCAGGGATGGATGTCAGGAGTTGCGCGGAGTCACCAGGCCGGATTCGTAGGCGAGTACCACGAGTTGGGCGCGGTCGCGGGCGTGGAGTTTGGTCATGGCCCGGTTGATGTGGGTCTTCGCGGTCACTGGACTGATCACCATGCGGGCGGCGATCTGGTCGTTGGACAGACCCTGCGCGACCAAGGTGACGGCCTCGCGTTCGCGGCTGGTCAGCTCGTCCAGTCCGGTGTCGGCGACGAGCGGCTGGGTGACGTACTGGTTGATCAGCTTGCGGGTGATGGACGGCGCGAGCAGCGCGTCACCGCGGGCGGCGACACGCACAGCGTGCACAAAGTCGTCCGGCACGATGTCCTTGACGAGGAAACCGGCGGCGCCGGCGCGCAGCGCGTCCAGGACGTACTCGTCCATGCCGTAGTTGGTGAGGATGACGACGTGCACCGGGGCAAGCGCCGGGTCCGCGGC
Organism: Streptomyces sp. NBC_00154; assembly: GCF_026342835.1. Taxonomy (GTDB): domain Bacteria; phylum Actinomycetota; class Actinomycetes; order Streptomycetales; family Streptomycetaceae; genus Streptomyces. The sequence goes on along the minus strand of NZ_JAPEMI010000001.1, from coordinate 7,626,402 downwards.
GATGCGCCGCGTGGTCTCGATGCCGTCGACGACCGGCATCTGGATGTCGATCAGCACAACATCGGGCAGGTGCTGCTTGGTCAGCGCCAGGCCCTGCTCGCCGTCGGCTGCCTCGGCCACCACCTCGATGTCGTCTTCAAGGTCGAGGAGTGCACGGAATCCGCTGCGAATGAGCGGCTGGTCGTCGACGAGCAGGACACGGATCACGACGCTCGCTCCACGGGGAGTTCGGCCTGGACGGTGAAGCCGCGCTCGCTGCGCGGCTGCGCGCGCAGCCGGCCGCCGAGGGCGGTGACGCGTTCGCGCATGCCGAGCAGCCCCAGGCCGGGCCTCGGCACCGTATCCGGCGTGGCCTTGCCGTCGTCATCGATCTGGATGGCGAGTGAGTCGGCCCGGTAGTCGATGCGGACCGACGCGGTCGGGGCACAGGCATGCCGGGCGATGTTGGTCAGCGCCTCCTGAACGATCCGGTAGGCGGTCCGGCCCACCGCGGCCGGCACGTCGGTGCGCTCTCCCTCGATCGTCAGCGTGGCTTCAAGGCCCGCCCTGTTTGCCTGCTCCACCAGCTCCGGAATGTGGTCGAGCCCGCGGGGCGGGGTGGTGTCGTCATCGCGCAGCGCCTCCAGAGTGGCGCGCAGCTCCCGGGTCGCCTCACGTCCGGCCTCCTGGATCGCCAGCAGGGCCTCGGGTACCTGTTCGCCCCGCCTGCGGGCCACGTGGACGGCGACTTCAGACTGCACCTTGATGATCGAGATCTGGTGGGTGAGCGAATCATGCAGCTCCCGCGCGATGTGCAGCCGCTCCTCATCCGCACGGCGCCGCGCGGTCTCCTCCCGGGTGCGCTCGGCTTCGTCCGCCCGTTGCTCGGCCTGCCGCAGCGCCTCCCCCGCGGCAAACGCGGCGATCAACCAGGCAACCTCCAGGACGTGTCGGGCCTGCGCCAACGCCTCGCCCGCAGGCCCATCGTGGAAGACCAGGGCAGTGAGGAGAAGAACGACCAGCATGGTCACGGACGCCGCCACCGTGACGGCCCGGTGCCCGGCCCGCACCGCGCCGTACACCGCAACCAGGTACGAGACGGCGAGCACGTCGAAACCCACCGCCTGATACCCCACCGCACACAGCCCGGTGACGGCCAGGACGGTCAGCGGAGCGCGGCGACGCGCGGCCAGCGCGAGGCCGCCGGCTGCCAGCAGCGCGTAGCCGAGCATGTCGGGGTCCGTGCCGGGGCGCTCTTTCGACAGCCCGGTGCCCAGCAGCAGGGCCGCCACACCGAGGGCGATCGCCCAGTCTCTGACACCGGCCGGGACGCCGAACCGTCCTTTGTCCATGCGCGCACCTTAACCGGGTGTCGCTGCGGGCAAGTCCCGCTCGTGGACGAGCGGCCGGCTACCGCGCCCGCAGTATCCGGGCGGCTTCTGCCGCATCCGCAGCAGGCGTCTGCGGCATCGGCGGCAGCGCAAAGTGACTGCGTCTACGGGACGACCGGCGGTGCGGTCTGCGGACATGCTCAAGTCACAGCGAAACCCTGGGATTGTCCTGCGAGAAGAAGGAGAGAGGCATGAACGCATCAGACGTTTTGATGGCGGCTGCCGAGGGCGGAGTCATCGGCGACGGGCGGACCGGCGCCAACCTGGCCCTCGGGGTAGGGCTGGTCGGCGTGGCCATCGGCTGGCTGGCCCTGGCCCGCGCCGCCGGCCGGATCAGCACCGGCAACGCGCGCACCGGCGCCATGTCGGCCATGGCGGCGGGGCTGGCAGGCACGGTCCTCGCGGTGCTGCACCTGGCCACCTCCAGCGGCGGTCCCGGCACCGGCAACGGCCTCGTCGGAGCCATTGCGGCCGTCCCGTTGGGACTGATCGCCATCGTTCTCGGCCGCCGGGTGCTGACCCGCTCCCGCCGCACCGTGCTGACCGGCTGACCGGCTGACCGGCTGACCGCAGCGAATACGAGCGCGGCCGGACACGGTCAGGCGCGGGCCGCGAGACCGCGCCCTATGCCGTAGGCGACAGCACCAAGCGCCGGCACCGCGGCCCCGGAGATCACCGAGGAGACGGGCAGGACGAAAGCCAGGATCAGGCAGCCGGCCAGCCCAAGGACCGGGAATGACCCGTGCGGGGCGGCCTTCTTCCGAGGCCAGGGTCCAGGCAGAGACGATGGCGACGGTGTAGTACACGAGCACCCCGAACGACGAGAAGCCGATCGCCCGCGCACATCCGTCGTCGCGGCCACCACCGCCACGACGGCGCCGGCGTCTGTCGGAGGCTCAGCCGCCCCTCTTAGTTCGGTGACCCGCGTCACACCAGGCTCCTGTCAGCAATCGGGGCGCCGTCTCGTTCAAAGGGCACGCGAACGAGACAGGAGCAACGCCATGAAGCACCGCATCGTCGTACTTGGCGCCGGATACGCCGGGGCCTTCGCCGCCGGAAACCTGGCCCGCCGGCTCTCCCCCGCCGACACCGAGATCACCGTCGTCAACGCCGTGCCCGACTTCGTTGAGCGGATGCGGCTCCACCAGCTCGCGATCGGCCAGGACCTCGCGTTCCGCAAGCTCGCCGACGTATTCGCGGGCACCGGGGTGCGGCTGCGCCTGGCGCGCGTCACCGGCGTCGACCCCGAGCGCAGGACCGTCGCCGTGACCGGCGAGGACGGCGACGGCGAACTCGCGTACGACACGCTTCTCTACGCGCTCGGCAGCTCCGTAGCCCACCATGGCGTTCCCGGCGTGGCCGAGTACGCCTTCGATGTGACCGGCCGGTCCTCGGCGCTGCGTCTGCGCGAGCGCCTGGCGGGCCTGGGCGAGGGCGGCACCGTGCTGGTCGTCGGTGAGGGGTTGACCGGCATCGAGACCGCCACCGAGTTCGCCGAGTCCCGGCCCGACCTCTCGGTCGCGCTCGCCGCCCGCGGCGAGCTGGGCGCCTGGCTCTCCCCGAAGGCCCGCCATCACCTGCGCCAGGCCTTCGACCGGCTCGGCATCACCGTCCACGAGCACACCGGCATCGAAGCCGTCGAGCCGACACGGGCGATCGCCGCCGACGGTGCGTCCATCCCGGCCGACGTGACCGTGTGGTCGGCCGGGTTCGCCGTGCACCCCATCGCGGCCGCCAGCGGCCTGGAGGTCGCCGAGACCGGCCAGATCGTCGTCGACCGCACCATGCGCTCGGTCTCGCACCCGGACGTCTACGCCGCCGGTGACTGCGCCTACGCGATCGGCGAGAACGGCCGGCCGCTGCCGATGTCCTGCGCCTCGGCCGGCTTCACCAACATGCAGGCGACCGCCGCGATCATCGCGCGCCTGACGAACAGCAAGGTCCCGACCACCGGCCTGAAGTACCACGGCAACCACATCAGCCTCGGGCGGCGGGACGCAATCTTCCAGATGGTGGACGGGGACGTCCGGTCGAAGTCCTGGTATCTGGGCGGCCGGACCGCCGCGCGGCTCAAGTCGGGCGTGCTCAAGGGGGCCGGGTGGAGCATCGCCCACCCGACCTTCGGCATGCCGAAGCGCAAGCGCCGTCTGGCCACCGCGCCTGACCGGGCCGGTGTGACGGTCGCCGCATAGGCTGTTCCGAGTGACTCCTCCTCGCCATAAATGACGGGGCTTCTCGCTAAGCCGGTTTGGCCTCGCGACGGGCCAGCCCGGCCCGTAGAACGTTGATGGCTCCCACCGTGTCAGCGTGCGCCAGGTAGCCGCAGCCTACGCAGTGGAACTTCTCCTGGGTGGGCCGGTTCTCCTTCGCGGTGAGCCCGCATGCGGGGCACCGCCTGGAGGTGTTGCGGGGGTCCACAGCGATCACCTCCCGGTCGGCACTCTCAGCCTTGCTCGTCAGGATCGTCAGGAACACCCCCCAACCGGCGTCAGCTATCGAGCGGTTCAGCCCGGCCTTGGCTGCGGCCCCGTTGGACAGGAACACGCCGGCCTGGTCGGGGTCCGGCTTCGGCGCGGGAGTCTTGCTCATGTTGCGGATCTTGAGGTCTTCGTGCGCGATGAAGTCGTGCGCCCGGACCAGGCCGAGCGCGGTCTTGTGCGCGTGGTCGAGCCGTTGGCGACGCACCTTGCCGTGCAGGCCGGCGACCTTCTCCACCGCGCGCTGATGGTTGCGCGTGCGCTTGTCCCGGCGGACACGAGGGAACCGGCACAGCGCCCGCTGGGCGGCTTCGAGCTTGTCAGCAGCGCACCGGCCGTGGCGGGGATTCTGGACGAAGCCGCCGCCCGAGTCGGCGAGGAAGTTGGCTATGCCCAAGTCGATACCGACGACGCTGCCGGTCGCGGGAAGCGGCTCGGGCCGGTCCTGCTCGGCGGTGAGCACGACGAACCACTTCCGGCCTTCACGCTTCACAGAGATCGTCTTGACCTTGCCGATCACGGCTCGGTGCTGGTTGACCTTGACGTGCCCGACGCCCTGGAGCCGGACGCGAGTAACCGGATCATGCGGAGTGGAATCCCAACAGCAGCCGTCCCCGTCCCTCGGAAACTCAACCGTGTCGAACCAGTTGGCGCCCCGGAACCTCGGGTGGCCGGGGGCGTCACCGGACTTGATCCGCCGGAAGAACGCCTGGAATGCCTTGTCGAGACGCCGCAGGGTGGCCTGCTGACTGGAGAACGACCAGCGGCCCTGACGATCGGGATCGAAGGTACGAATGTCCTTGAGCTGAGCGGACTGCATCCCGTACTTGATCGAGGTCTTCGAGACGTGCCGGTAGGCGTCACGGCGCTCCTGCAAGGCTCCGTTGTAGAGCGAGCAGTGATCCCGCAGCATCTCGCCGAGGGCTTGGGCCTGGCCCACGGTGGGCCTCATGAGGAACTTGTACGCACGGATCATCAGCCCACCCCCTTTTCAGTCGGGTTCGGAGATCACCTTACCATGTGTCAGACTTGGTGGATGTCACCGCGCTGGGAGCCGGATCCCGACATCCGTCGAGGAAACCATGTCATCTACAACCTGCACGTTCACTTGGTGTTTATCACCAAGTACCGCCGTGGCGTCTTCGATGACGAGATGCTGACGCGCTGCGAAGCGATCATGCGGGACGTGTGCCAATCCTTCGAGGCCGAGCTTCGCGAGTTCAACGGGGAGGGCGACCACGTCCACCTGCTCGTGCACTACCCACCGAAGGTTGCCCTTTCCAAGCTGGTGAACAGTCTCAAGGGCGTCAGCTCCCGGTATCTGCGGGCCGAGTACACCGGCCGGATCAACCGGATCGGCACGGGGTCCGTCCTCTGGTCGCCCTCATACTTCGCGGGCTCCTGCGGTGGCGCACCGTTGAGCATCGTCAAGGAGTACATCGAGAACCAGAAGCGCCCGGTCTAGCGCTTCGCGCCAGTCCTCGCAGGGAACTCCGCCGCTTCGCGGCTTCGGGCCCAGGATCGCATTCCCCGGCCGGAAGGCCGGGATTCCCTGCGAAGATCAGTGGATGGACAGCGCAGCCATAGATCGGTTCGAGGCCAGCCGGGGCCGGCTGGCCTCGCTCGCGTACCGTCTGCTCGGCTCGGCCGCCGACGCCGAGGACACCGTGCAGGACACGTTCCTGCGCTGGCTGGCCGCAGACCGCGAAAGGGTCGAGGTGCCGGAAGCGTGGCTGACCAAGGTCGTCACCAATCTCTGCCTCGACCGGCTCCGGTCGGCGCAGGCGCGCCACGAGCGAGTGGCCGGTGTCTGGCTGCCCGAGCCGCTCCTCGAGGGCGACCCGATGCTCGGCCCGGCCGACACCTTCGAGCAGCGCGAATCGGTGTCCTTGGCCGTACTGACCCTCTTGGAGCGCCTCTCGCCGGTCGAGCGGGCCGTCTATGTCCTGCGTGAGGCCTTCTCGTACAGCCATGCCGAGATCGCCGGGATCCTCGACATCACCGAATCCGCGAGCCAGCAGCATGTCCACCGAGCCCGGATCCGGGTCGCCGCCGAGCGCCGCCGCGGCGGCGAGGCCGACCCCGCGGCCGCGCGCCGGGTCGTCAAGGAATTCCTCGCCGCCGCCACGTCGGGGCGCACCGAACGGCTGGTGGCGCTGCTCACCGACGACGTGACGGCGGTCTCGGACGGCGCCGGACTGGGCAAGCGGCTGTTGCGGTACAAGACGCGCGAGCGGGTCGCCTCCTACGTGCGGGCCGGCTTCAAGCCCACGCCGGCGAAGCGGCGGCTGGCCGGCGGCTCGCCCGCGATCCATATCGCGCTGGTCAACGGCTCCCCGGCCGTCCTCGCCGTGGTCGACGACCGGGTCGTGGGCGCCGTGGCGTTCGAAGTCAGCGACGGCAAGGTCGCGTCCCTGCGCGGCATCGCCGCCGCGGACCGGCTCGCGCGCCTCAACAAGGCCTGGCGGCAGCACGAACCCGACGCGCCGGTCATCAACGCATGGTGACCAGAACCACCGGAATCCAGTGACCTGAGTCGGAGCGAGGACGACACCCCTTCGGCCCCCGCGCTGCACAGCAGCACGGGGGGCGAAGCACGTAGATCTCCCGGTCGAGTTGCTGCCGGCGCTGAGCAATCTCAGTTCCCCATGCCCATCGGCGCTCCGCTCCTCGGGACCTGAGCACCTCATCGACGCACCTGCCGCGCTCGGTGAATGCGCTCTGCGCCAACGATTGAGGGCCGTGGCGGACTTCGTCCGTGAACCGGTCGTCGGCACCCCGCAGCAGCCGCACGAACGCCACCAGATCGGCCAGGTGCCGCACGAGGGCCGGGGCCCACAACGAACCAGTTGTCACCACGTGTGGCCGAGGTCCTGCCTTCTATGACCTCATGCGGCCAAGCCGTCAAATCGATCGACAGCCCTCCGCGTCGTCGGCGACGATGCGGTGCCACTGACCACCTCACCCAGGAGCCCTCCGTGTCGTCCAGGAGCGCAGACATCGACTTCACGTTCACGCGCGAGGTCACGGTCCGGTCCACCGTCGACGCCCTGGCGACCACGGGGTGGTCGCTTGAGGAGCCTCTTGGCCTCTCGTACGTAGTGAACGACAACGACGACTCGTACGACTGGCTGTCCACCACCACCGACCGCGCGGAAGAAGTTCTGACCCTCCTGGACTCGCCCGCGAACACGGATTACCACGTCGCCCTCTGCGTCTACCACGCGCAAGCGGAAACGGGCGGTCAGCTCCTCTTCCTCCCGCGCCGCACAGCCTGCAGTTTCATCCCGACCATCAACACGCGGAAGCTGTCCGGCTCGTCCGACTTCACCGACGTGGGCTGGTACCTCCACGCACTGGTGCCGTCCCTACTGACCATTGGGCTGGAGGGCTACGAAGCATGGGACATCGACTTCTGAGGCTAGGTCAGCCGACGGCGGGTGAGGGAAACGCCGTGCCTTCATCAAAGTCGCATCGGTGCAGCAGGCAGCGGTGGAGCTGTCCGAGCATACGGTCGAACAGATGGCGCAGGGCCTGTGCGTGCCAGTCCCCGGTCTTGCGTCGGCGCCGATAGTGGGCGTTGGCACCTGGCGAGTGGGTGAGGGTGGCGAAGGCCCACAGGTATCCGGCGTGATTGAGCCGGTTGTTCTTCACAAACCGGCGCCCGACGTACTTGCGTTTGCCCGAGGCCAGGGTGATCGGGGCCGCGCCGGCGTATGCATTCAGGCCGCCGGCGGTGCCAAATCGGGTGCGGTCGTCGCCGATCTCGGCCAGAGCCGTGCGCCGGCCCCAGGTCCGATGCCGGGAAAGCTGAGCATGATCGGCGCGTCGGGGTGAGTGCGGAAGGCCCGCTCCACCGCCTCGGCCAGCTCGTCGACGGCCTTGCAGACGGCATTCAACTGGACCAACAGGGCCTTGGCCTGGATGCCCATGGCCTCTTCCACCGCCGCCGGCCGGCGCGCGGCCGCCTGCCGGAACAGCGTGTGCAGACGCTCGGCGTCCTCGTTGATACCGCGCCGGCGGCCCGCGTTGTGCATCATCAGCCGGAGCTTCCACAGCGGGAGCTCGGCGGTCAGGGCCGGGGTCGGTGCCGCCCCGAGGAAATAGATCTAGGGCGTCGCCGGATTTCAATCGGCACTCTTCTTGGCGGGCGCGCGCTCGCCGGTCTGCGGCTTGCATGCGTTACGAGCGGTCCGGTCAAGCCTTTCGAAGCTGCCGATTCCGGCGACCGACACCCGTTCGCCCGCGACAACTGCGCGGACCATGGCGTCGAGGACCGCATCGACCGCGTGGGCGGCCTGCTGCTGCCCACCGAGCTTGTCAGCAATCGCTTCGACGAGCTGAGCCTTGTTCATGTCCATCCCGGTAGGTGGAGGTGGGGAATAGTCCGACGATAGCCACGGCCTCAGCTTCCCGACGGAGGCCTGACCGGGAGCTCCTGCAGTTCGCCCTGTCAGCCCATGCCATTGACCTGCCCATGACCGCCGGGTAGGGAAGAAGGGCGCTGTCTGCGCTGCGGGCCGCCTGGCGCCACCGGGTCCTCCCTCATGAGCAAGCGACGGGGTCCTCCGGGGTGGTGCCGTGGCCACAGTGCGGCCAGTCAGGCTGAGCTGCGGACGGGGCGGGGCTCGGCTTCAGCTGTCCGGCGTCGGCCTGCTCGCGTAAGTACTGCCACAACTTCGCGCGCAGCACCACGGCCCCGCCCACAGGTTGACCAGGCTGTCCTTCGGCTGCTTCAGCTTCCCGGCCCACGTCTGCGCGTGCTCCACACGAGTAGCTCCTCCGAGGCAGGGAAGCGCTCGTACGCCGGATCCCCGCCCAACTCGTGCAGCTCCCGCGGGCGGTTGACGATTCGACTGGTCTTGATCTCCCCGAGGCGGATCGGCGGGCGTTTCGATCGGGGGTGTCCCGGCGTCCTTCGCGGTCTTCCTCATCACGCTCGAAGTCTTCGCCGCCAGCCTGTTCCCAATCTGGGAACCGGCCGTGACCACCCGTATCGACGACTGGCGAACACTGCCGCTCCGCACGCTCCACTGAGTACGTCTACTCATGCCGCCCCGCACCGCGCCAGGGACCATGGGCTGTGTCGGCGTACTGACGGAAGGCGGGGGCATGGGCAGATTTCTGGGGGCGGTGGTGGCCGTCGGGGCGGGGGCCGCAGCGCTGGTCTTCGCATACGTGGTGGGGACACCGCCCGCAGTGGTATTCGCCGTCGGGGCGGGCGTGCTGAGCCTTCTGTGGCTGCTGCTCCTGCTCACGCTGCCCTGGAACCTGTACTTCCGCGCGCATGCGGTGCTCGCCGAGATCGCGGTAAGCCGTGAGAAGGGCATGGAGGTCTCCCCGGCCCGGGATGCCGAGGCCGCGCGCATCGCCCGTACGATGCTCCGGGCGGCGGTCGCGGGTCACGTCCTGACGGCGGCCGTTGTCTTGGCGGTCACCTGGGCGACGGGCGAGTTCACGGGTTACTGGTTCGCCGCATTCTTCCTGCTGAGCACCTTCTTCCGTCCGGCCAGCGCTTACTTCGGCCAGCTCCGGCGGCGCCTGGGCACCCTCCTGAGGGACGTCACGTATCCGCGGGACGACGTCGTTGAGCTGCATGCCCGGCTGAACCGCGCCGCGGCCGGGACGCGGGTCCTGGAGGAGAAGGCGGAGGAACAGTACCGAGCCCTCGCCGAACTGCGCCGCACCGTGGACGCGCTGGCCATGAGCACGTACGAGCGGACCGAGGAGGCGAACCGCAGGATCTCCGCGCTGGGCAGGGAGTTCGAGTCCACGGTGAACCGCCTCACCGACAACCAGGAAATCATCGCGGGCGTGAAGGCGTTCCTGCGCCTGCTGCGCTCCACCGACGAGCCGACGGCACCCCGGCCTTCGGGTGACCGGGCCTCATAGTTCGCCTTCCGCAGGGGCTGCACCTACGGCACGGTCCTGGTCGACGTCGAGGCCGGCCGGGTCGTGGACGTGCTGCCCGACCGCGCCTCGCAGACATTCGCGGCCTGGCTCAAGGATCATCCCGGTGCGGAGATCATCTGCCCCGACCGTGCCACCGCCTACACCAAGTCGATCAAGGAAGCCACCCCCAGCTCCCTCGAAGTCGCCGACAGATGGCACCTGCTGCAGAACCTGTCTGCCGCAGTGGAGAAGACCTGACACCAGCAACCCGCGACTGTGTCCTGTCGCACTGAAGCTGTCGGATTCTCATTGCGCCGCGCGATGAGCGGCGGCGTTTGCCCCGTACGTGGGGTTTGATCTCATTTTCCTGGTCCGGTTCTCGCGGTACCTGTCACGGTCGTTTTCGGCAGGTACGCGGAGCCGGGGGTGGCGATGGATCTGGGGCTGGTCGATGTCGAGTGGGCTGACGCTGAAGGCGGTGGGCTGCGGAAGTCCGTGCTGGAGGCGGTGTCCCGGGTTCGGTTCGAGTCGGTGCTCCCGGTGCCGTACGCGCCCACATGAGGCCCCACATGCCCGGCGCCCTCCGTGCAGATGTTCACGACGGCCCCGCCGTGCTCGCGCGTCCACCCCCGCCACACGCACTGCACCAGCCGCAGCGGGGCCTCGACGTTGACCGTGAACGCCTCGCGCCAGCGGTCCGGGTCGGCGTCCATGAGAGGGCCATACGGCTGGTTGGTCGCCGCGTTGTTCACCACGACGTCGATGCGCCCGAACTCCCGCAGCGCCAGCTCGGTCAACTCCCGCAGATGAGCGGGGTCGGCCACCGAACCGGCGAGCCCGATACCGCCGACCCGCTCGGCGGCCCGGCCCACCCCCTCGGGATCCCGAGCGGTCACGCACACCCGGGCTCCGGCAGCGGCGAGCGCCTCGGCGACGGCAAGGCCGATCCCGCGCGAGGCTCCGGTGACGATGGCGGCCCTGCCTTCGATCCCGTACGGCGACGTCATCCGCGTACGGTCTCATGACGGGCCGTCAGTCAACAGTCCCCAGCCCTGAACGCCGTCAGGCGATAGCTCTGAGTCGCGAGTGCCGTCAGTCGACGGCCCCGAGTCGCGCATGGTGAGCCGCCACCAGTTCCAGGACCGTGCGCCAGTCCTCCATGACCCCGGCGTCCAGGCCGACGACCTTGCCCGCGTCGTCGGCCTGCCGCAGCGTCACGGCGTCCTCCGGCTTCACGATCCTGGGCACCGTACCGGACGCGTACGACCACGCACGCCACGGACGCGTCGGGCTGCACATCATGTACCGCGCTCTCTAGCCGAGTTCCGCGTGCTCCGACCGAGCACCTCGCACCCCAACAGCGTTCCTCGCGCTTCAGCCGAGCGGCGCCGTCCGCTGCCACGGACGCAGCTTCTCCAGCTCCTCCGCAAGCTCCAGCAGCGCCGCCTCCGACCCCGGGCGTCCCACCAGCTGTACGGCGCAGGGGGCGCCCGAGGGCAGCGTGCCGAACGGCACCGACATCGCGGGCCAGCCGGTGAGGTTCCACGGCGGCGTCAGCGGTGTGTAGTTCGTGTTGGCCAGCACATTGCGCAGCCAGCCCCGCTCGTGCCAGGACCCGGCCTTCGGCGAGCGCCGGGCGAGCGCCGGAGTGAGCAGGACGTCGTGCTCGGCGAAGAAGGGGTCCAGGCGCCGGCGCAGCTGCTCCCGGCCGGTGCCCCCACGGACCCCGTTCACGAAAAGGCGCCCCACGGCCGCGTGGACCCGGGTGCGCCGTGTCAACAGACGTGGGTCGAGATCCTTGGCGTCCACCGCCACGCCCGCCGTCCAGTGCCGGAGCAAGGTGACACCGAGCGACAGCGGATACGGCGGGTCGGCGCGCCGCACCTGGTGACCCACCCCGGCCAGCAGCCCGGCGGCCTCCAGGACCGCGGTTGTATACGGTTTGCCGACGGTCACGCCGACGAGCGGGCTGCGCAGCGAGACGGCGACTTTGCGCGTGACGGTGTCGTCCGGGCGTACGACCTCGGTGTCCGCGAGGACCGAGAACATCAGGCGGGCGTCCTCGACCGTCGTCGCGAGCGGCCCGTTCTCGGACATGCCGAACCAGTCACCGTCGCTGATGCCCGCGGGCACGACCCCGTGCCCCGGCTTGATGGTGACCAGGCCGCAGTTGGCCGCCGGTATCCGCAGGGAGCCCATGCCGTCGTTGCCGAGGGCGATCGGCACCATGCCAGCGGCGACCGCCGCCGCGCTGCCACCCGACGAACCGCCCGCTGTGCGCGAGGCGTCCCAAGGGTTGCGAGTGGTGCCGAGCACGCCCTCCGTCGTGCCGAAGACGCAGAGCTCGGGCACGTTGGTCAGCCCCACGACCACCGCGCCCGCCGCCCGTAGTCGGGCCACGGTGACGTGGTCGTCGGTGGCGGGCGTGTCCGGGGTCGCGGCGGAGCCGACACGGGTGGACTCGCCGCGCACGGCGAGGTTGTCCTTCACGGCCACGGGCACACCCGCGAGGGGGAGTTCGGCCAGGTCGGACCGGGTCGCCACCTCGTCCGCCTCGGCGAGTGCCGCGTCCGCCCGGACCGTACGGAAGGCTCCGACGCGCCCGTCGAGCCGTTCGATGCGCGCGAGATGCTCGGCCACCACCTCCCGGGGAGTGGCGCGCTTCTCGCGTACGGCTGCTGCGATCTCGGTCGCGGTCCGGCCGAGCCAGGTGGTCACGGGCGCTCCTTGTTGTCGTCGGGACGTACGCGTGGTCGTCCTCGTGGTCGTACTCGTCAGGTGTTACGAGGAGCACTCTGCCCTGGGGTGGGGTGTCGCGTCGAGAGCTGTCAGCCTTGAACCTTCAGTCCTCCGACCAATGAACCGACATGCTGACTCCCGCGCGCTGAACCTGCGCGGCTGACCCTCACCCGCTGAACCGGCACGGCTGACGTCCGCCGCCCTCTCCTGCCGGTTCACACCCCGCAGGGCCCCGTACTGTCCCGCTCGATCAACCGGGGCACCGGAACCTGCACCGTCCGCGCCGGACCGCCGTCCAGGAGCGCCGTCAGCTCCTGGGCCGCGGTGCGGCCGAACTCCACCGTGTCGCGGGAGAGCGCCGACAGCCAGGGCGTGACCATGCGGCACAGCGCGGAGTCCTCCCAGGCGACGACCGACACATCGCCCGGCACGGAGAAGCCCAGTTCCGTCGCGGCGGCGACCCCGGCGACGGCCGTCACGTCGCTGTCGTAGACCAGCGCGGTCGGCGGTGTCGCCCTCCAGCACGCGGCGTGTGACGGCCGCGGCCTGAGCGTCCGAGTAGTCGGTGGTCACCGAGCGCACCTCCGTCACCGGCAGACCAGCCGGGCCCTCGACATGGCGCGGAAAGTCGTCGAGGACTGGTCCGCCTCCGGCATGCCGATCGACCTCGGGAAGGAGTGGACCGATCGCCTCGACCGCGTCGAAGCTCTCGCCGTCAGCAAGAAGATCTCGGCTGAGGACCGCAGTCACCTCGCGGCGTTCCCCGAGATCGTGGTGCTGACGCACCTGATCCTCAACCCGCCCACAACCGCCCTCGACCCCAAAGAGCTCTACCTGGCGACGACCGCCGAGCTGAGCCGACGATTCGCGCGGATCTACACCACCCTCGGAACCCAGGACCCCCTCTACCGGCACCTCTGCCAGCCGCCTGCCCCACGGCCTGGATCAATTCCTCAACCCGATCAAGCCGTGGAATCATCGGGCCGCCGGATAGGCACGTGATCTCTGTGAAGGGTGGTAGGTGGATATGGCTGCCGACTGGGAATGGGACGACACATTGTTCTCGGGCACGGCCAGCTACTACCAGCGCGGGAGGCTCCCTTACGCCCCCGGACTGACGAACGTGCTCGCCAAGGTTCTGAAACTCGACGGGCGAGGACGCCTCATCGACGTGGGATGCGGACCGGGCACACTCGCCCTGAGCCTGGCTCACTTGTTCAGCGAGATCGTCGGCGTGGATCCGGACAGTGGGATGATCGCCGAAGCGACGCGCGAAGCCGCTGAGCAAGGAATCACTGGGAAAGCACAGTGGGTCCAGGCCCGGGCCGAGGATCTGCCCGCAGGACTTGGAACGTTCACCGTTGCGACCTTCGGGCAGTCCTTCCACTGGATGGATCGCGTCCTGGTGGCGGCGACCACCAGGGACATGCTCCAGCCCGGAGGGGCGCTGGTGCACATCGCGGACTTGAAAACGGAGTCCCGAACCGTCGACGGTCTTCCACATCCGGCGGTGCCCTATACCGCGATCGAGGAGCTCGTCAGGCACTACCTCGGACCGGTCCGACGAGCCGGCCGGGGCGTGCTGCCGCAGGGAACACCTGGCGGTGAGACCGCCGTGCTCGCCCGGGCGGGTTTCTCCGGTCCGCAGCGCCAAGTCGTTCCCGGCGGACAGCCGCTGGAACGCACAGCTGACGCCGTCGTCGCGGGGGTGTTCTCGATGTCGTTCTCGGCTCCGCACCTGTTCGGCCCGCGCGGTGACGAATTCGAGGCAGACCTTCGTCGACTGCTGCGGGAAGTCTCCCCGTCGGGCTGGTTCTCTGAGCGCCAGCCGAGCACCGAGTTCTTCGTCTGGTGGAATGACCCCGTTGAACCGGGATCCGTGCTGACCGCGTGACCGTTCCGCGGAGGCCAACTCATTTGAGAATGGCGCCGGACCGCATTTTCACACCACCTGGCACCCCTGCAGGCCAGGACCTCTCCTCCTGCCAAGTGGAATGCGACAGGACAGACTGCCTGCGCAAACACGCCGAGCAGGAGACGGAGCCGACCGTGCCGGAACCGGCCCCGATGGAACCGCCGGTTCCGGAACTACCCCGCACTCAGATCATCGAGCGGACGCAGCATCGCTACGAGGACATCCACCGCAGCTCCCGTAGCCGGGCGCGATGTCCCGGGCTCGGTCAGCCATGTCAGGCCAGTGGATGCGCCCCATGCCGGTACGTGAACCCGTCGGCCGTTGTTCTAGGTCAGCGGGTTGGGCAAGCCTCGGGGGCGGTGGGCAAGCCCGGGACGTCGTGGGCAAGCCCTCACACCGATTCGTCGTTACCCAATCCGGACCACCGGAATCAACCTGCCGACAAGGCCATGAGCGCGGTGACCTGGCGATGCACCACGTCCCGGGGCACGACAGGCGAGGCCGCCGTCGCGGTGACGTTCTGCGACGTGAACGTCGCGATCGTCGTGCCTACGCGGATGACGTGCACCTCATTCGGCACGATCGGATCGCCCTTCGCGGAACCCATCTGCACCTCACCACGGAACGCCATCTCCTGGTCGCCTTCCCCGAGTTGGCGCGTCGACCGGATACCGGACCAAGTCACGCCGCCGGTCCCCGCAACGGGGAACTTCCGGCACGTGCGCAGCGCGGTCCGCAGTTCTGCCATGACGCGGGAGGCGTCCTGCCCCTGGTACGCAGCCAGGTTGATGACCAGGCCGTCCTGGTCAAGCATCATGCGGGTCACGCTGCCCGTGGGTGCGTGCTCGCTCGCACCATCGGTGGCGGCGAGCACGGGCACGCAAGCTGCTGGACGGGTGGCGTGGTGCGAGACGGCCTTCAGCGTTCCGTTGCCCACCCCACGCGTGCCGCTGCCGAGCTTCGTGCCGCCGGGCAGGACCAGGTGCTCCAACTCTCGCTGACTAAGGACACGTTCGACCACCCGCGGCTTCGCCGCCGCGTGTTCGGCCGGCTCCTCGCCGCCCCCGCAGGCGCCCACACCGAGCACGATCCCCACGCCCAGCGTGACGGCCCCGCATCGGTTCCCCACAGCTCTGCCCACTGCCCCGCCCCTTGGATCCGGCCCGCTGATCGGGTCAGCGTGATCATAGGGTGGGCGAACGACCCACACCGGCGATCTCTCAGAGGGCGGTTTGTGAGTCATTGATGCGTTCTGCCGTCACCTGATGGTGTGGGTGGGGGCGGAATCTGCTGGTCCGTGGCCGTTGGTCTGCTGGGGTGGCGGGGTGAGTGAACGCAAGCCGTACCCGAGCGACTTGTCGGACGGGCAGTGGTCGTTGATCGAGCCGGTGATCACGGCGTGGAAGGACCGGCACCGTTCGGTCAGCGGTCACCAGGGCGCCTACGCGATGCGGGAGATCGTGAACGCGATTCTCTACCAGGGCCGGACCGGCTGCCAGTGGGCCTACCTCCCGCACGACCTGCCGCCGAAGAGTGCGACGTACTACTACTTCGCCGCGTGGCGCGACGACGGGACCGACCAGGTCATCCATGAACTCCTGCGCTGCCAGGTACGTGAGAGAGCCCGCCGATTAGAGGACCCGACCCTGGTAGTGCTGGACACGCAGAGCATCCACGTCGCCGCCGGGGTCCCCGCCACCACGACCGGGCGGGACCCGGCGAAACGGGTGCCGGGCCGCAAGCGGGCACTGGCGGTGGATGTTCTGGGCCTGGTCATCGCCGTCATCGTGCTCGCCGCCAGCACGCATGACAACGCCGCGGGTATCGCCCTGCTGGACCAGGTCGCCGAACGCACCGGCGGCACTGTCAGCAAGGCGCTCGTCGATCAGGGCTTCAAGAAGCAGGTCGTCGTGCACGGCTCCGGCATGGGTATCGATGTCGAGATTGTTGAACGCAACCTGCAGGACAGGGGGTTCGTCCCGCAGCCGATCCGGTGGAGGGTCGAGCAGACCTACGGGATCCTGATACTGCACCGGCGCCTGGTCCGTGACTACGAACACCACCCGGCCTCCTCCGCCTCCCGCGTCTACTGGGCGATGACCCACACCATGACCCGCCGGCTCACCGGCACGATCACCCCCACCTGGCGCGACCCGCAGGCCGTGACCGCATGAACATCCAGCCCCTGCTCGAAGCACTGGATGTCCAGGAAGACGCAGCCCGGACCCTGACCGACGACCTCCGAACCCAAGCCGAAGAGCTACAGGCCCGACTACGGGAGGCCGAGACCCACCTCGAGCACCTCGCGATCACCCGAAAGACCGTCACCGCCCTCGCCGACCGGATCCCTACCCAAACCGCCTCGCCGGACCTGCCCGAGCACCCGGACTACCCCCGCATCCTCGCCGTCTTCAACGAGGCCACCGGCCCCCTCCGCGCCCGCGACATCTGCGATGCCCTCGACCACGAACTACTGCCGAAGAACATCGAAGGCACCCGCGCCACGCTGAAACGCCTGGTCAAACTGGACATCCTCACCGAGGACGACGCCGGCAGCTTCGCCACGAAGCAGTAACGGACCAAGTACCGCGATCGGCAACGCTGATACTGCCTCACCCGAAAACGACACTCCACGAACAGCCTCATGAAAGGTCGGACAAGGCAGGCGTCGAGCGTTACTGCGCACCGCTTGATGGCGATCGAAAGCGGGCCACGATCTGGTGTGCGTACTGATCCTCCGGGCCGAAGTCCTGGACCGCTAGATAGGCCGTCTGGGCTCGATTTGTCTCGCACAAAAGCCGGACAAAGACGTACAGAGCATCACGGTCACCATCTTTGGCGCGGCTGCGCAGCGCGGCCTCCATCCCCCGCTCGCGAAGCGATCTGTTGAGTCTCCGACGTGCATGGACGTCCGTGCGAGCGAGTTCCATGAGTTCCGGGAGCCGTTCCGAACGGGCGAGCAAATCCATGTGCCACAGATGGTTGTTGTGCATGTAGTGATCGGTGGAGTAGCACTCGGCCTGGGCGCTTACCAACGTGATGGCCGCATCCCAATCCCCGAGTTGTTCCGCTGCCCGGGCCTGCTCGAACCACTCCACAGGACAAGTATCGCGTAGCGCCGCCTCGTACAGCGTGGTGGAAGTGGTCGCCGATGAAGGTCCACCAGGCCCGCGCCCGCCACCCCTCATCAAGTACTCTCAAACCGCCCTCTCAGACCACCGCCGCCATGCCTCCAGTGCAAGCCCGGCTCGATTTTGCGGAGTTCGACGGTTCTCCAGACATTCAGATGTGTCTCGCGTCGTTAATCACTTGCCTGGTACGACCTCACCGGTGAGGATCAGCGGGTGCTTACAGCTGTGTCGGACGGGCGCGCGGGAATCAACGCCGCCCTGGTGAAGCGGTTGATCACCACCCAGTTCCCTCAGTGGAGCCGTCTGCCCGTGGTCCCGGTGGCTGTGGACGGCTGGGACAACCGCACCTACCGCCTCGGTGACGACATGACGGTCCGCCTGCCCACCGCAGCCGGCTACGCCCCTGCGGTCGACAAGGAATGCGACTGGCTGCCTCGCCTGGCCCCCGTGCTGCCGGTGGCTGTCCCCACCGTCCTGGCCAAGGGAGCCCCCGGCGCGGGATACCCCTACCCCTGGTCCGTGCGCGGCTGGCTGCCCGGCGAGACGGCTTCTCCCGAACGCATCGACGACATGACCCAGTTCGCCACCAGTCTCGCCGGATTCATCCTCGCCCTTCAGCGCTGTGACCCCAAGGGCGGCCCTCTCGCCGGGGCGCACAGCGGCTATCGCGGCGCATCACCCGCCCACTACGACGACGAGACGCGTCGCTGCATCACCGCTCTGAGCGGCCGGATCGACACCGTGAGGGCCACCGAGACCTGGCAAGCGGCACTCGAGGCCCAATGGCGTGGAACGCCGGTGTGGTTCCACGGCGACATCGGCGGCAACAACCTGCTTGTCACCGACGGCAAGCTGTCGGCCGTCATCGACTTCGGCACCTCGGGCACCGGCGACCCCGCCTGCGATCTCGTGATCTCCTGGACGATGCTCCGCGAGGAAAGCCGCGAGGCATTCCGGCACACAGTCGACCAGGATGACGGCACCTGGGCCAGAGCCAGGGGCTGGGCGCTGTGGAAGTCCCTGCTGACGTTGACCCAGTGCTCCGATCCCAGGGACGAGCGAGTCGCCATCCATCTCGATGTGATCGACGCGGTGCTGGCCGACCACGAACGCTTCGCGTAACCCGGACCGACGCCGGCGCACTCCCTCACCGCCCAACGCCACCCACCAACAGGTCACTTCGTGTCTCATGAGACACACCGAAGTCCGGAGAACAGCAGACACCGAGTCGTGCTGCGGCGTACCGATGACACGGTGATCCTGTATGCCCGGTCCGGGAGGGTCGTCACGCCGTGCTGGATGGACCTGGCCCTGGCCGGCATGGCGCTGCGGCCGGGCACCGCGCTGGACGCGAGGCGGTGATCCGGCGGGGTGGCCGGCTCGACTTCGGAGCCGCTCAGTCGCGGGCCGCGTCGTCCGTGACCCGGGCCCGCTCGCCGGCCGCCCGGCACCCGGCCTCGTACGCCTGCTGGGACCCCGTGCAGCACCCCGACCCGGGCAACTGCGCTCCCGGCGGGCATCCCGCCCTGCACCGGGTCCGGCCCCAGTTGGGGAGACGGCACGTGCCGCCAGTACCGCGAAGGCAACGAGCACCGGTGCAGTGGCAACGGCAGGTGGGTCGGCTTCGGCCCTGCGCGGCGGAACGCTGCCGTCGCGGAGTCGAGGAGCTTCTCGCAGGCGGGCAGATGACCGGCGTGGAGTGCCTGGCGGTGGCATCGGCTTCGAGGGGACAACACCGCCAGGCACCGATCACCATCGCAGACCACACCCGCTTACTGCGATCGCGTAGCGCCCCTGACTGGGCGTTGGCGTCGACCGCTGCGAGTTATCAACCCCAGATAGGTGAGGCGACCGAGCTGGTAGGTGACCGGGTCGATGATGAAGGAATCCGGCTCAGTGAGGCTTTCTCAACGGTGATCGCTTCCAGCTCCCGTTGAGAACGAGGGCAGCGCAGGCGACATCACCGATCCTGCTGGGGCTGAGAATGACGTGCTGCGCGAGGCGGCAGGCTGACCGCCGGGCGCCGGCGAAATCACCCCTTCATGAGACTGCTCATTTCACGGGATCGAGGCAGAGCGTGAAGTCCCGGCCGGAGCCGCCCTGGGTGAGCCACGTTCCCACCTCGGCTCCAGACCGGCAGAGCTCCGGCACCGCAGGAAAGTTCACGACGCCAGCGCATGGGCGCCTGGCCAATTCCCGTTGCGGGTTGGACGCAAACCGGCGCGTTGGCCAGCCTCGAAACTCAGATCATGCGTCGTAGCGCGGTCTCAACGGCATCGATCAGCGGATCACCTTCGGATCGTGGGTGCCGTGCGAGGCCGAGCTCGACGTCCGGCAGGGTGGGCAGGGCGTCCGCGTCGTGGCAGGCCATGGCCGGTTCAAGGTTCGTGGGCATGAGCGCGGCGACGCCGAGTCCTGCCCGTACCGCGGCGAGCACACCGACCAGGCTGTTGCTTTCGAACGCCACCCGCCAGGGCCGATCGGCACGTTCCAGGGTTTCCAGCACCGCCGTACGCCAGGAGCACATGTTCGAGAACAGCACCACCGGCAGCGGATCGGCAGCCACGTCCACACCCTGGCCGATCGCCCAGACCAGCGGGCGGCGTACCGTCCAGCGCGGCGGTCCGGGAACGGCCGGCACCTCGTTGAGCACGAGTTGGACGCGGCCCGTGTCGTAGGCCTCCTGCATCGCGGCGTTGGACATGCTGAGCACCTCCAGGGTTGCGCCGGGGTGCAGCCGGGCGAGGTCGGCGAGGGCCTGCGGAAGCTGGGACGCAGCGAGGTCTTCGAGCAACCCGACGCCGCAGCGGCCGGTAAGCGTGCGCCCGGTTTCGGTGAGTGCCTGTGCGGAGAGCGAGAGAATGCGTTCGGCATACGGCAGGAGCTCCTCGCCCGCCCGGGTCAGCGAAACACCGGACGGTGATCGGTAAAGCAGCGGACGGCCGATGGCCCTCTCAAGCTTGCGCACCTGCTGGCTGAGCGCGGGCTGGGTATGTCCAAGCGTGATCGCGGCGCGGCTGATGCTGCCCGCTTGCACGATGGTGACGAAGGACCGCAGCAATGCGGTTTCAAGATCCCTGGCCATAACGATTCATTATGTCAGCCCCATTAAATGAACCACTACCTATGGCATGGCGGAGGATCTAGCGTCACGCAAGTGACCGGATACCGGCAGATACTCGCCGTGCCAGGGATGGCATCGCTGTTGGGCGTTTCCTTTCTCGCCCGTACCGCGATCACGGCTGTCGTGATGGCACTGACGATGTATGTCGTGCTGGGCCTGAATATGAGCTATGCGGCAGCCGGCGGTGTCGCGGCGGCTCTGACCACCGGGCTGGCGCTGGGCGGGCCGCTGCTTGGCCGCATGATCGATCGGCGGGGCCTGCGTGCGGTGCTGCTGGTAACTGTCGCAGTGCAGGTCGTGTTCTGGCTGAGCGTGCCGATCCTGCCGTACAGGGCCCTATTGGGTGCCGCCTTTGCGGCGGGTCTACTGATGGTGCCGGCCCAGCCGGTGACCAGGCAGGCGATCGCCGCGATGACGACGGCGGAACAGCGCCGGGCCGCGTTCGCGCTGGAGTCGGTGCAGGGCGAGCTGTCGTACATGGTGGGCCCGGCGGTCGTGATCCTGTGCGCCGCGAAGGTGTCCCCCGGTGTGGTGGCGTGGGGGCTCGGCGCCGCGATCGTGGCCGGCGGAACCGGGATCGCCTTGCTCAACCCGCCGCTGCGTGCCGAGGACGAGGCGGATGCCGGCGCGGCCGGACGGCCCCCGCGACGGGAGTGGCTGCGCGTCGGCATGATGGCCGTACTGACGATGGCGTTCGGTACTACGACGCTGCTCAGCGGCGTCGACCTCGCCATCGTCGCCACGCTCGAAGAAGCAGGTCAGGTGTCCTGGGCCGCCGTGGTCGTGGCCGTGCTCGGCGTGACCTCTGTCGCCGGCGGGCTGATCTACGGCGCGCTGTCCCGGTCGGTGCCCATGTGGTTGCTGCTCGGCTTGCTCGGGCTCGTGACGATTCCCGCGGGGCTTGCCCACGACTGGCCCTGGTTGTGCGTGGCCGTTGTCGGCACCGGGTTTCTCGCCGCGCCGACCCTTTCCGCGGTGGCCGACGCGGTGAGCCGACTGGCGCCGGCCAGCGTGCGGGGTGAGGCGACAGGTCTGCAATCCTCGGCGCAGAGTGCGGGTTTCGCGCTCGGATCCCCGATCGTCGGGGTGGTAATCGACGTCTCCGTGCCGGCGGGCGGCTTCGCGGGGGCCGGGCTGGCCGGCCTCGCCGCCGCGCTGACTGGATGCCTGCTGTCCCGCCGCTGTCCGTCGCCTCGGCCGCCCACTTCAGCTCGTCGCGAGTCGGCGAGAAGAACAGAGGCAACTCATGTTCAGTGATCAGCCGCTTGAACCACGGGGCACCGAGCCAAGGCGGGTGACGGTCTCGGCCTTCACGGCCTCGAAATCAAAAGCCATCGGTAAACAGCGTCATACGATCTCGCGGATCTTCCACCGGCTTGTCGAGGAGCGCGGCGCCGATGTTTCCTACCAGATGGTGCGGCGCTACGTCTCTGACCGGATGCCGGAGATCCTCGCGGCCTCGGGCAAGGCCCCGGTGGAAGCGTTCGTGCCGTAAACCCACCTGCCCGGCCACGAGGCGGAGGTCGGCCCGCGCTCGCGACCGCGGGTTCACGGCCGGGGCCAGGGGCGTCCGGCGAGACGTTCGATGTCGGTGTTGAACCGTTTGAGGTAGGCGGCGAAGCCCGCGATGTCCTCGTCCGACCAGTCGGCCATGACCCGGTCCAGGTTGTCGACGGTGCGTTCGCGTTCCTCGTCGAGCAGGCTCGCACCCTTGTCCGTGACGCGGAACTTGCGGGCCATCCCGCCGTCGGGGTCGGGGATGCGGTCCACGAGGCCGGAGCGCATCGCTGCGCCGGTCTGCCGGTTGAGAGTGGATGTGTCGAGTCCGAGGGCGGCGCTCAGTTCGCCGATGGACATGGGTCCTTGGACACGAATGCGGCTCAGCAGTATGTAAGCGCTGCGCTCCAGCCCGCCTTCGCGCCGGACGTTCCTGTGGTGAACGAGTCCGTGGCGGCTGAGCAACATCTGCTCGTACTCGACGTCACTCGTGGGCCTGACCATATGCCTGCCGCCTTCCCTTTCCTGCCAGTCCGATGCGCTGACCTTGTCCTTCGCGACGACCTTCTCCTGCATCCTCTCATGCACATATGTGTCACGCACAAGATGTGAGTGATACATGAGACGTGTACGATGCATATCGTTCTCTCATCATGCAATCAAGGAGTCCTCTATGGATGCCTCCCAGGCATCAAGCCGCTCACGCGGTGTGGTCGCCACGCTGGCCTTCGCGGGCATCACGGCAGCGATCATGCAGACCCTGGTCACGCCGCTCATCGCGGAGCTGCCCCAGATCCTCCACACCACCTCGTCGAACGCCGCCTGGGTCATCACCGTCACCCTGCTCGTGGCGGCCGTCTTCGTGCCGGTCTCCGGACGCCTGGGCGACCTGCTGGGCAAGCGCCGGATGCTTATCGCGTGCTCGGTGCCGCTGATCGTGGGGTCGGTGGTGTGCGCGCTGTCCTCCTCGGTCATCCCCATGATCATCGGGCGTGGTCTGCAGGGCATGGGCATGGGCATGCTGCCGCTCGGCATCGCCCTTCTGCGTGACGTGGTCCCCGCGGAGAAGCTCAGCTCCTCGATCGCTCTGGTCAGCGCTTCCATGGGCATCGGCGGTGGCCTCGGCCTGCCGATCGCCTCAGCGGTCGCCCAGTACACGAACTGGCGCGTGCTGTTCTGGGGCTCCGCGGCCCTGGCCGTAGGGGTTGCGGCTCTCATCTGGTTCCTGATCCCGGACGTACCGGCCGGCGCCAAGGGTCAGCGCTTCGACCTGCCGGGAGCGCTCGGCCTCGGCGCCGGCCTGGTCTCCCTGCTGCTCGCGGTCTCCAAGGGCGCCGACTGGGGCTGGGGCTCGGCGACCACGCTCGGCCTGTTCGCCGCGGCCGTCGTGATTCTGGTCGGGTGGGGGATGTGGGAGCTGCGGACCCGCGACCCGCTGGTCGACCTTCGCACCACCGCCCGCCCCCGGGTGCTGCTCACCAACCTCGCCTCGATCTTCGTGGGCACCGCCATGTACGCCAGCATGCTGGTCGTGCCGCAGCTGCTGCAGTTCCCCGAGGCCACGGGTTACGGTCTGGGCCAGTCGATGCTCGCCGCCGGTCTGTGGATGGCTCCCGGCGGACTCATGATGATGATCGTCTCCCCGCTCGGCGGGAAGCTCACCGATGCCCGAGGCCCGAAGTTCACGCTGATCTCCGGGGTCCTGGTCATCGCGGCCGGTTACGGTCTGTCGCTGGCACTGATGGGCTCGGCCTGGGGTCTCATGCTGGTCACCATCGTGACCAGCAGCGGTGTGGGTCTCGCCTACGGTGCGATGCCCGCCCTGATCATGGGTTCGGTCCCGCTCTCCGAGACCGCCGCCGCCAACGGCTTCAACACGCTGATGCGCTCGCTCGGCACCTCGGTCGGCTCGGCCGTGATCGGAGTGGTCCTCGCCCAGATGACCACCACGACGGGCGGCTACACCTTCGCCTCCGAGGACGGCTTCCGCACTGCTCTGATGATCGGCGGCGGCGTCGCCCTCCTCGGTGCGGTCATCGCGGCCGCCATTCCGGCAGTCCGCGTGGTGGCAGGCTCCGGCGACGAGACCGCCCCTGTCACCGAATCCGATCAGGCCGCGGTCAAGGCCTGACGGCTCAGTAGCGCCGGACGAGCCCGGCAGTTGCTCGACCGGCCGGCCCGGTCCTGTATCCGGCATCTCGCCGCGGATCCGACATCGAATCCGCGGCGAGAGGTCTCTGTGAGCGAACTGGGCGCTTCCTCACGGGTGGATCACTCGCGCCCCTCACGCGGCAACGTATGTCACCGGCTCGCTTCCCGGCACGGTCTCCGCGGGTCCCAGCTTCGGCGCAGATGTGCCCCCGTCCCGGAGACGGCGAAGTTCCGTGAACCGAGCGAGATCTGTCCCCACGGCCTGTTCCACTCCATCCGCTCGGCCAGCTGCCACGGTGTTAGCGGGGTGACCAACAGCGCGAGCAGGCCGGTCAGCCGTTCCTCGTGATGGTCGAGGAGTTCCCGTACGGCCCTGCCGCGTCCGTGAACGCGTACTGGTGGGCCAGCAGCACCTCGGCGACCCCGAGCCGGCCGATGCGCTCCAGTGAGTCGAGATAGTCACCCAGGGGGTCGGTGGGCGTGAGACATCGCCGGGGTGTGGCCGGGGGGCCTCGCCGACCCGGAGGGCAACGAGTTCTGCGTTGAACAGCACGACCACGTCAACAGCCATCGGTAGAGCGCGGGGTTCACTGCGGTGGCTGAGTCGTTATGCGCCTGTCGTCGAGCCGGGGCGGACGATCATCAGGACCACCACGATCAGCCAGGTGAGGGCGAACAGGCCGGTGATCATCGACAGGCGGGGCAGCCGGGCGATCAGGGACTCCGCGGCGGTCGACGTCTGGTCGGGCTTGTCGAGCTGGGTGACCACGTTGTCCTGGGTGCCGAGCACCGCGATGCCCAGCAGGACGGCGGCCACCGCTGTCAGAGCCATGGAGGCGATGAGCCAGGCGCTGCCCATCACGCCCATCACCTGGGCGGTGCCGATACCGAAGGCTGGGACGGAGACGCCGGCCACGGCGTAGACCCGGCAGATCCGGTGCAGCAGCCGGACCGATCCCTTGGCCGATTGCTGCTCGGGTCCGTCGGCCAGTGCCTGGCGTGCAAAACGCGGGAACAAGCTCGCCGCAATGGTGACCGGTCCGATGAGCAGGATCGCCGCCAGCACGTGGATGCTGAGCAGGAATTTGGCCATGGCGGTGTCTCCCTTTCGCGCGCACGCTGACGCGGGGCGTCAGGCGCACGGTTTCAGTCTGGCTTGAACTGGGCCGCCGGTTGATCACGGCGTCGCCCGGGGGGCCGGCCCTCCGTTTGACCGGTGCTCGGTTCGCGGCCGGTGCCGGTGTTGATGGTTGTGCTCAGCGATCAACACCGGCTGTTCGGGGGGACGTTGTTCGGCCAGAAGTCCTGTGGCCGCCTCACACCGTCCCGTTGACGTGCCGCTTACGCTTCGGCGGATGTCCGGGGACTGTAAACCTTGTGGCGGACGAACAGCGCCGTAGGCACGGCCATGACGATCAGTACAACTCCGCCTATGACGTTGCCCAAGTGCACGGCGTCGGTGAACGCCCTCGGTACCGCGGTTCCCACCACGCGAGCGAGGGATGCGGGGAGGTCTGTCGCGCTGCCGCCGTGTGACGCACCCTCCACGATCCTGTCCGCCTGCGGCGACGGGACGCCTGCCTCGACGAGACGGTCATGGAGGTTCCGGGGGAAGCGACTGGTGACGACAGTTCCGAGCACGCTGGGGCCGAGCACCGTTCCCAGCTGACGAGCCATGTTCACCGCTGCTGCCGCCATGCCCTCCTGTTGTGGCGGGACATTGTTGACTGCGGCAGCCGTCGAAGGCGCCGTCAGCAGGCCCGCGCCGATGCCCGCCACGAGCAGCCCGGGCCACATCGCCCCGTAACCTCCCGAGGCATCGGTCGCGAGCAGCGCGAGAGACCCGGCTCCGATGAGGACCAGGCCCGCAGTGATCAAGGGTGTGAAGCCGACCCGGTGTACCAGCACTCGGGCGGCCGCCACGGTGACCAGGAGGAACGTTCCGAACAGCGGCAGCAGGCGCACGCCGACGTCAAGGGGGCTGGTCTGTCCCACACGTTCCATGTAGAGCACGCTGAGCAGGGCGACACCGACCAGTCCGAAAACGCTGACAGCAGCCACGCCCATGACGGCCGAGAAGGAAGCGCTCCGAAAGAGCTTCAGGTCCAGCATGGGGTCGGGGTGACGGAGTTCTACGCGTACGAACATGAACAGAGATACGGCGAAGACCACATACATGGTGATGATCGGCGCCTTGGTGTATCCGGTGGCGCCACCCTGAATGATCGCGTAGGTAGCCGAAGCCGTCATCACTGTGCCCAGGACGAGGCCCGCAAGATCGGGCTTGCGCGTGGGGTGCCTGGACTCGGCTACGAAGACCGGGGCCAGGAGGAGGGCCGCGCCGGCGATGACGATGTTGGCGATGTAGACAGCGTGCCAGGAGAAATGTTCGAGCAGGGCTCCGGCGAGGATCGGGCCGATGGCCAGGCCCACTCCGGAGCACGCGGCCCAGATGCCGATCGCGGAGGTGCGCTCGTGCGGGTCGGTGAAAGTGGCACTGACAATCGCCAGGCTTGTCGGCAACACGGCTGAGCCGCCGAGGCCCGCGATCGCCTGTGCGGCGATGAGCATGCCGGCGCTGTCGGCGAAAACAGCGACTACGCTGCCGGCCAGGAAGACGGCGGCACCCAGGCTGAACACGCGCCGACGCCCCACGAGGTCGCCGAAGGTCCCGGCGGACATCACGAAGCTCACGACAGCAAGGCTGTACGCGCTGGTGATCCATACCAGCGTGCTCGCAGTGACGTGCAGGTCACTTTGCATATCGCCCAGGGCCGAGATGGTGGAGGTGACGTCGACGAAGGCCATCATGACGCCGAGACAAACCACCAGAAGGCCAAGCCAGCGGGCCCGCCCGCTGCCGGGGTCCGCGGCGCGGGAAGCCTGGGCCGGAACGGACGCCGTCATCCGGCTGCCGCCCTTTCGATCTTGCGAAGACATGCGTCTCATCCGTTCTGCGGGATGCCGTGAGTGACGGACACCAGGGTTCTGGACCGCTCTGTCAGGAACCGTAAGAAGTTGTGGAACGGAATGTCAAGAATGCTCGTGCGGCCTGTAGGCTGGCCCCCATGGGGCGCCCACCAGGATTCGACAAGGACAAGGTCGTACAGGCCGTCGAGCGACAGTTCCGCCGTACCGGATACGCCGGTACCAGCGTTGACGACATCGCCAAGGCCGGCGGGCTGGGCCGCGGCAGCCTCTACGCCGCCTTCGGCGACAAGAGCAAGCTGTACCTGCGGACGCTGCAGGCGTACTGCGACCGCAACGAGACCGCCTGGGTGGCCGTACTCGAAGGCCCCGATGACACCGCGCTGGAACGGCTGCACGCGTATCTCGTGAAGTCAGCGCGGTTTGTGCACGATGACTCCGACGGGCTCGGCTGCATGGTGACCGGCTTCGTCGTCGAGGGAGCCGACCACGACCCGCAGGCCACTGCACGCGTCCGGCAGGCCTTCACGAGAATCGAAGGTTCACTGACCGAGTGCGTTCAGGCTGCGCAGCGACATGGCGACCTCGACCCCGAGGCGGACGCCCCCGAAATCAGCCAACTGCTCATGGCAACCAACCGGGGCATGGAAGTACTGGCCAGGGCCGGGTTCGACGCGGTCGCACTGGAGCGCGTCGCCGATCAAGCATTCGCAGGACTCCCGCTCACGGCACGGGCCCGGTCCCAGCAGGCGCCCCGCCCGCTCGCCTCGGACGCCTCCTGAACGCTGCTTGCTTGAGGGTTCACAACTGCTGGGCACACAAGCCGCTTTGGCGAACATGGGCATGAATGAGTGAACGGTGCGACGGTCTGTGGGCATGGCTGGTGGGGTGTGCGTAATGTTCGCGCTGCGATCTGGGACGCCGGGTGTGGCGTCAGCGGTCGGGGCCCCCGTGTCACCAGCGAGATGGTCCGGGGCCTCCCCGTCGCCTCTGGCCACACCCATATGGCCAGGTCGTAGGGATGCCGCCCGCCCGGGACGGACCGCATACGGGATATGCGTCGCCGGCCGGGACGCGAAAGCGGAGGACCAGCGCGCCCAAAACCGTTCGGAGCGCGCCGGTGAGTCAGGACTCACTCCTGCTCACTGCCCAGGAACGGTCCGTACTCCGCAGTGCGGTCAGCGTTCTGCGGCGAATGACTCGACGTAGGCCAGGGCCCCGTACAGCGCGTCACGCAGGGGCGTGGACTCGCCGGCCGCCTGGTCCAGCAGCGCTCCGCCCTGGAACGCGGCGGCGAGCAGGTGGGCCAGCGCGGCCGGGTCGGCCTCCGGCCGCAGTTCGCCGCGCTCGCGCATCTTGCTCAGGCCGCGCTTGAACAGCTCCTGCCACCGCTCGAAGCCGTCGGCCACCACGTCCCGGTGGGAGGGCTCGGTCTTGACAACCTCGGCGGCCAGGGAGCCGAACGTGCAGCCGCCGCGCATCATGTCCTGCGAGGCGATGTAGGAGTCGGCCCACCGGCGCAGGGCGGCGAAGCTGTCCAACTCTCCCAGCTCCGGCGCCTGGTGGCGGGCGACGATGCTGTCGGCCTGCCAGGCGAGCACTGCGTGCACCAGGGACTCCTTGGTGGGGAAGTGGCGCGTCAGCTGTGAGCCGCTGACTCCGGCGGCCGCACGGATCTGCTCGTTGTTGGTGTTCTGCGCCCCGTGCTCGTAGATCAGCTCAGCTGCCGCCCTGACGATGCGTTCGCGTGTGGCCAGGCCCTTGGCGGTCAGCTTCCGACCCGGCGCTTCGCTGGTGGCGGTCATGGTCTCCACCATACCGCAAAAAAGGGGCTTGACAACCCATTCTGCGAGGTGTCTCCTGGAGGCAGGCGGAAAAAGGGCTACCAAGCCCATTCCTTTGGAGAGGCTGACAGGATGTCCACACAGGCTGCACCGCAGGCGGTCGCGACGACACCGCGCACCGGCCCGGCCCCGGCCGTCACCGAGGCGGGTCACCCGCGCCGCTGGAGCATCATGGCGGTGCTGGGTGCCGTCGCCTTCATGGCGCAGCTCGACTTCTTCGTCGTCAACGTCGCCCTCGATGGGATCGGCCGGTCGTTCCCGGGCACGGGAGTCGCGAGCGTGTCGTGGGTTCTGTCGGCCTACGCGATCGTCTTCGCCTCCGTGCTCGTGCCCGCGGGCCGGATCGCGGACCACTGGGGGCGCAAGAAGATGCTGCTGTCCGGAGTGGCACTCTTCACCCTCACCTCCGCCGTCGCGGCCGCCGCACCCAGTCTCGGCGTGCTGGTCGGTGCCCGGGCTCTCCAGGCCGTCGGCGCTGCGATGATCGTGCCGACCTCGCTCGGCCTGCTCTACTCGAGCTTCCCCAAGCGCCGGCACACCCTGGTGGTCGGCCTGTGGGCGGGCATGGGCGCGATCGCGGCCTCGGCGGGCCCGCCCGTCGGCGGACTGCTCGTCACCCTCGACTGGCGGTGGATCTTCCTGATCAACGTTCCCGTCGGCATCGCCACCCTCGTCGCCGGCGCGCTGCTGCTGCCCGAGGTGCGCCAGCCCAAGGGGGCCGCTGTGCCGGACGCGGCTTCCGCCCTCGCACTGCTGCTGGCCGTGAGCCTGCTGGTGCTCGCCACCGTCCAGGGATCAGGGTGGGGCTGGACGGACATCCGCACCGTGGCCCTGTTCACCGCAGCCGCCCTGGCCGCTGCCGCGACCATCGAGCGCACCCTGCGCGCCAAGGCGCCGGTGATCGAGAAGCAGCTGTTCGCCGGCAGGCCGTTCACCGCCGCCACTGTGGCCCTGTTCCTGTTCTCCGTCGGCTTCGCCATCGTCCTGCTCAGCACCGCCCTGTTCATGCAGGAGGTCTGGCACTTCAGCCCGCTGCGCGCAGGCGTCTCCATCGCCCCGGCTCCCCTGGCCTCGATCGCCTTCGCCATGAACGCCGGCCCCATCCAGAGCCGCTTCGGACGCACCGCCCCCGTCGTGACCGGCACGCTGGCCATGGCACTCGCCGCCGCCTACTGGATCGCGACCGTGCACACCACCCCCGACTACTGGGGCGGCATGTTCCCAGGCCTGATCCTGGTCGGCCTGGCCGGCGGTCTGGCCCAGGCGCCGCTGTTCGCCGCCGCCGGCACCCTCGCACCCGAACGAGCCACCACCGCCAGCGCCGTACTCAACATGAGCCGCCAGATCGGCAGCGCCGTGGGCGTGGCCCTGCTCGTCGCCCTCACCCCCCAGGCCACGACCACCGGGTTCGACCGCGCCTGGTCCGTCCAGGGCGGCGCCGGAATCGCCGCGGCCACCGCGCTGCTCGCCCTCCGGCCCCGCCACACACCCTGACCACACGGCCGCGGCCACTCGGGCCGGGTCCGCAACCACAGCCTCCTGCTGGACGGGCATCGCACCGCCTCTCACCCATCTCGTGCGACACCCGCTCGAAGGACTGACGCTGAAGTTCCCACCAGCTCCCTCTCGAACAACGGAGATCACCATCATGGAACGCAACCTCCTCGTGATCGGGGCCACCGGCAAAACCGGCGGCCACACCACCGAACTCCTGCTCCAGGGCGGACACCGCGTCCGCGCACTCGTCCGCGGCCTCGACGGGCGCGCCGAGCGGCTCGCCGCCCTCGGAGCGGACGTCGTGGAAGGCGACGTCCTCGACCTGGACTCCCTGGCCCAGGCGGCCAAGGGGATCGACGCCCTGTACTTCACCTATCCGATCCGCCCCGGACTGATGGACGCCACTGCGAACGTGGCCCAGGCGGCGGCGGAGAACAGGGTCCAGGCGATCGTGAACATGTCGCAGGTCTCCGCCCGCCGCAAAACCGCCAGCAACGCGGCACGCCAGCACTGGGTCGCCGAACGCGTCCTGGACCACGCCCCGGTCCCCGTCACCCACATCCGCCCAACCTTCTTCGCCCAGTGGCTGATCGACACCTGGGCCGACGGAACCGGCGAACTGCGCCTGCCGTTCGCCGACGGACGCCACGCCCCCATCGCGGAAAGCGACCAGGCGAAGGTGATCGCGGCCATCCTGGAGGACCCCGCCCCGCACGCCGGCCAGATCTACCCGCTGTACGGGGCCGAGGAACTCAACCACTACGAGATCGCCGAGAAGATGTCGCGGGCGCTGGACCGTGAAGTCACCTACGTTCCCATCGAACTCGACGAATTCGCCGCCATCCTGCACGGGCGCGGCGCGCCGGATCACCTGATCCAGCACCTGCTCGCCGTGGCCGTCGACTACCGCAACGGCGTCTTCGCCGGCACCAACGACCTCGTGAAGACGATCGGCGGCAGCGACCCCCTCGACGTCGAGGGCTTCATCGCCCAAAACCGCGCGGCCTTCGACCTGCCCACTGCCTGAACACTGGAGAAGACAATGAGCGTTTGGTTCATCACTGGATCATCCCGGGGCTTCGGCCTGGAAATCACCCGTGCCGCCCTCGCCGCCGGGCATCAGGTGGTCGCGACCGCGCGGAAGGCCGAAACCGTCCGCGAGCAGTTTCCCGACGCCGGCGACGCGCTGCTCCCCGTGCCGCTGGACGTGACCGACCACCGGAGCATCCAAGTGGCCGTCGACGCGGCGGTCGAGCGGCTCGGCCGGATCGACGTCCTGGTCAACAACGCCGGCACCGGACTGCTCGCCGCCGTCGAAGAGTCCGACGACGACGCGGTCCGCGCG
The DNA here is from genome assembly GCF_026342835.1 of Streptomyces sp. NBC_00154. Taxonomy (GTDB): domain Bacteria; phylum Actinomycetota; class Actinomycetes; order Streptomycetales; family Streptomycetaceae; genus Streptomyces. The sequence goes on along the minus strand of NZ_JAPEMI010000001.1, from coordinate 7,594,492 downwards.
GTGTACGAGACCAATGTGTTCGGCCCGCTCGCCGTCCAGCGCGCCGTGCTGCCGGTACTGCGCCGCCAGCGCTCCGGCCACGTGATCAACATCAGCTCCATCGTGGGCTTCGCCACCGCGCCGGGCTGGGGCATCTACGCCTCCACAAAGTTCGCCGTCGAAGGCTTCACCGAGACCCTCCACACCGAACTGTCCCCCCTCGGCATCCACGTGACGCTCGTGGAACCGGGCTTCTTCCGCACCGACTTCCTCGACCCCGCCAGCCTGCACACCGGCCCCGACACCATCGGCGACTACGCGCCCACCGTCGGCGCGATGCGTGCAGCCGCCGCGAGCCTGAACCACGCCCAGCCCGGCGACCCGGTCAAGGCCGCGCGCGCCATAGTCGAGATGGCCGCCGCCCCCGAGCCGCCCCTGCGTCTCCCGCTCGGAGCCGACACCCTGCAAGCCTTCGACGCCAAACTGGACACCTTCCGCAAAGAGATGGACGCCTGGCGGCACGTCGCCCTCACCACCGATCACGACTAGGACAACACCGCTGAATCCGCCTTCTTCGCCACCACGGTCCGAAGCCACTCAGGACCTTCGGCCGCGCTTCAATCACCCATGACCGTGACGTACTCGTTCTCCAGCTCCGTCAGACAGGCGGCGATCCGCTCGCCGCGCCGGGCGTCCAGCCGATCAGCTCGTGCGGTACCGTTCCTGGGCAGTGAGCAGGAGTGAGTCCTGACTCACCGGCACGCCCCGAACGGTCTTGGGCGCACTGGTCCTCCGCTTTCGCGTCCCGGCCGGCGACGCATATCCCGTATGCGGTCCGTCCCGGGCGGGCGGCATCCCTACGACCTGGCCATATGGGTGTGGCCAGAGGCGACGGGGAGGCCCCGGACCATCTCGCTGGTGACACGGGGGCCCCGACCGCTGACGCCACACCCGGCGTCCCAGATCGCAGCGCGAACATTACGCACACCCCGCCAGACACACCCACAGACCGTCGCACCATTCACTCAATCGTGCCCATGCTCGCCAAAGCAGCTTGCGTGCCCAGCAGTTGCGAACCCCGGCGATCTCCATGACCGGTCGGCGTCCCGGCGTGACCGTGCGCGGCTCAGAGGCCAACCCCGGGGCCTCGCAGACCTCAGTCATGACGAGCTCGTTGCAGAGCGCGGAACCGGGTCCCCCGGCCGGAGCCCGCGCGGCCTCGCTGCATCCCGGCCGTCAACCTCCTTGAGACAGCTGGGGCTTGATCCTGAAGAGCTCGCCGCCGACCTGGCCGATGAGGTCGTGGCCGTAACTCATGAGCTCGGGAGCGATCCCGCCCTGCACCGGGCTCTTCGGCAGCGGCACCCGGCCGCGCCAGCGCACCGCACCACTGTCCAGATCGAAGCCCACCAGGTGCCCGGACGGGTCGAGGTAGTACGCCACCCGGCTGGTGAGGTCCACCGCGGCGGCGGAGGGCAACTCCCGCATCCCGCGGGCGCGCGGATCCTTGCGCAACGTCAGCCCGAGGTCGCGCGACCACAGCCGCTTGCCGCTGTCGGCGGAGTACGCGACGGCGCTGCCGTTGCTGCCGGCGGCCAGGATGAGGCCGTCCGCGACCACACCCGCCGGCAGGCCGTCGACACGGTGCTGCGTCACCGAGCCGGAGCGGGTGTCGACGCGGGTCAGGGTGGCGGGACCGGGGTCGCCGAAGAACTTCTGTCCGCCGGCCATACCGCCCAGCAGCACGGCGTCCCCGTCCGTACCGATGTACGTGGTCGGGCCCTTGACGGTCGCGACCGTCCGCGGCGTGCCCGTCGCCGGGTCAAGGCGGACTACGGTGCTCTGCTGCGGCGCCTTCTCGCTGTCCGGCGAGCATGTCAGGTACGGAACACCGCCGATCACGGCCCGGTCGCAATCGGCCTTCTTCCATTTGTACGTCCACAGCGCCTGGCCCGTCGCTCCGTCCAGCGCGAACACGCTCTTGAACGACGGAGTGTTGGCGAGGATCCCGCCGTCGAACAGCACGGCGGAGGTCCGGCCTCGGCTGTCGTCGGCCAGCTCGAGCTTCCACAGCACCCGCCGACTGTCGATGTCGAGGGCGACGAGGTCGGTGCCGGCCCGGGGCGCCCCCGGGGCGTGATCGGCGTAGGTGTACAACACCCCGTCACGGACGCCGGGCATCGATCCTGATGGGGTGCTGCTGCCGTTGGCGTCCTTGGCCTTCCGTTGCCATTCGACCTTTCCGGTACGGGCGTCCACGCCGATGCTGTCGTACTCCATCCCCCGGCAGTACACGTCACCGGTATCGGCACCGATGGTGCAGGCGTCCCAGGACTTGCCGGGCAATGTGGTCTGCCAGGGCTTGCTCTGCTTACTCACCCGCCCGGCCGGTGGCTGCGCCTCGTTGTCGCCGCCCGCACCGGTGGCGAGGGCGGAGCCCAGGGTGATGCCGGCCAGGCCGAGGGCGGCTCCGGTCACACGAACGAGGTTGCGTCGTCGGCGGCGTCGCACGATACGATCGGCGATGTCCGCAGGAGCGCCGGGGTCGTTGGGGGTCCAGGCGTGCAGGACGTCCCGGATCGCGCGGTCCAGCTGGTCGGCGTTCTGGTCGGCGTTCATGTGCGGGCTCCCTTCAGGGACATGTTGCTCGGGGTGGTTGTTGCGGTGGGCGCGGGGGAACCCAGCTCCGGTGCAAGTCTGCGCAACCGGGCCAGCGACCGGTGGGTGGTGCTGCGTACGGTGCCCACCGAGCAGCCCAGCGCGCCGGCCACCTCGGTCTCGGACAGGTCCTCGAAGTAGCGCAGCACCAGTACGGTGCGCTGTCGCGGCGTCAGTCGGGCCAGTGCCTGGCTCACGGTGATCCGCAGGTCGGCGGCGGATGTGCCGTCGGTGACACCGAAACTCTCGGGCGGCGCGGCGAACGTCGCCTCTCTGTGCGGCCGGCGCAGCCGCCAGCGGCTGATCTGGTGGCGGTACATCACCTTGCGCACGTAGCCTTCCGGGTCCTCGATATGTCGCCAGCGGCCCAGCGCCTTCATCAAAGCGGTTTGCACAAGGTCTTCGGCCTCGTGGCGGTCACCGCCGGTGAGTAGGTTCGCCAGGCGCAGCAAGGCGCTCCACCGGGCATCGACGAAGTCCCGGAATCTCTCGTGGTCCTGCGGGTCCATGACCCCTCCCGTTCTCTAACGCCCACAAGGACGTGTGGACCGCAGGCAATCTATGTCTGTCGTTGCGGGTTTCTTCCGGGAGACCTTGCGCGCGCCGCGCGCTACCAGCGCGCTCGTCCATCTCGCCGACGCCTTCGCCGTAGCCCACGGGCACGCCGCGAACCCTGCTGCCAGGGACTACGCCACCAAGCAAGGCATGGTCCGGGAACCAGGCGGCGAGGCATGGGAGACGAAACTCGCCACACTCCGCTTGTTCCACCGCGCCCACGGACACCTGGCTCTGCGCCAGGGCGCCGTGTGGGGTGAGCGCGACAGCGCCCTGGTACCCATCGGACAGTTGATCGCCGACCTCCGCAGGAAGGGCGGCCTGGGCAAGGACGCCGAGCGGGCCGAGCAGCGTGCGGCGCAGCTCTCCGCCGTCGATGAGGACTGGTGCTGCCCCTGGCCACTCAACTGGCAACGCCACCACCGCGTGCTCGCCGACCTGGTCGGCGGCCATGGTCCGGCTCTCCCCCATCGAGTTCGTCGAAGGCTGAGCCGAACACAGTACGTGCGGACCAGGTCCACTTCCTCAGCCTTCGACCGATGGCCGGGAGCTGACGAACAGGCTAGGGACGGTCGCAGGCCGGGGCGTCGATCGCGCTGACGGTGTACGGGGGCTCCCCCGGGGGGTCGTCGTTCTGGCTGTTCACCACGTAGAGCCGGCAGCCATGGCGGGCCAGCGTGGTGGGCAGGTCGAACGGCTCGCCCGTGATCCGGTGGGTCACCGATCCGGTGCGCAGCTCCTCGTCGAGCGTGGCGACGTAGACCCCGCTCGGGGCGCCGTAGTTGAGCACCGCGTACAACGTCCGCCCGCGCAGCAACATGCCGTCGGCACCGAAGGACGCCCCGTCCAGATCCAGTTGACCGACCTCCCGGGTGGCGACGTCGACCCGCCACACGGCCTCCGTCCCGTTGGAGGCCACCAGCAGAGTTCGCCCCGACCGGTCCGCCACGATGCCATTGAGCAGCCAGAACCTCGCCGGGAACTGCGGGAAGGCGGAGCGGACGTCCAGCCAGGGCTCCAAGGGCCCGAGTTCGCCGTCGTGGATCTCAGCGCGGTGCACGACGGGATTGGCCCAGTCCGTGACGTAGACGGCGTCCTCGGTGATCACAAGGTCGTTGAGGTCGGACGCGCCGAGCGGTCCGCTCTGCGCGGTACGCGTGGCCAGCAGGCGCCCGCGGCGGTCGTGGACGGTCAGCTCGGCGCCTCCCACCGAGAAGACCCGCCCCCGGGCGTCGGTGTGCACCCCCAGGGTGCTCGTACGGTCCTCGACGCCGTCCGCGCGGAAGGGACGCAGGCGCGGGTCGCGGACGGTCCCCCGGTACAGCGCGCCGGTGCCGTCGGAGGACACGTACATCGTGCCGTCGCGGTCGATCGCGATCCCCTCGGGCAGGACCCCCGGGGACCGTGAGACTACATAGGTGCGCGGCAGATCGTGCGCGACGGCCGGGGCGGGCTGGGCTGCCAGGCCGACCAGCAGGACCGAGGCGCCGAGACACAGAAGACGGTTGGTGCCAGGCATCGTTGCGACCTCCGGGTACGTGACTCCTCCCCGGCGTGAACGCCGGGGCTTCTCACTAAGCCGTGTTGGCGTTGCGACGGGCCAGCCCGGCCCGTAGTACGTTCAGGGCGCCCACCGTGTCGGCGTGCGCGGGGTGGCCGCACGCGGTGCAGTGGAACTTCTCCTGTGCGGGCCGGTTCTCCTTGGCGGTGTGCCCGCATGCGGGACACCGCCGGGAGGTGTTGCGGGGGTCCACGGCCATCACTTCCCGCCCGGCACTCTCAGCCTTGGCTTTCAGGATCGCGAGGAACACCCCCCATCCGGCATCTGTGATGGAACGGTTAAGTCCGGCCTTGGCCGTGGCCCCGTTGGGCAGGAAACTGCCGGGGACCTCGGGGTCGGGTTTCGGTGCGGGCGCCTTGGTCATGTTGCGGATCTTGAGGTCTTCGTGCGCGATGAAGTCGTGCTCGCGGACCAGGTGGAGGGCGGTCTTGTGCGCGTGGTCGAGCCGCTGACGGCGAACCTTGCCGTGCAGGGCAGAGACCTTCTCCACCGCACGCTGGTGGTTGCGGGTACGGTCCTTCGCCTTGCGCCGCGGGAACTGGGACAGGGCCTGTTGCGCGGCCTGAAGCTTCGCAGCGGCCTTGCGAGCGTGCCTGGGGTTGGGCACGAACCCGCCGCCCGAGTCGGCGAGGAAGTTCGCGATGCCCAGGTCGATGCCGACCATGCTGCCCGTTGCCGGGAGCGGTTCGGGCTGGTCCTGTTCGGCGGTCAGCACGACGAACCACGTGCGGCCCTCACGCTTGACCGAGACGGTCTTGACCTTGCCGGCCACGGGCCGGTGCTGGTTGACCTTGACATGCCCGATGCCCTGGAAGCGGACGCGGGTCACCCGGTCGTGCGGGGTGGAGTCCCACCGGACCCCGTCGCCGTCCTTCGGGAACTCCACCGTGTCGAACCAGCTCACCCCACGAAAACGCGGATACCCCGGCGCCAGACCGGCTGCGACCCGGCGGATGAACCGCCCCGGGTTCGGTAGAGAGCTCAGATTGTGGTTGTGACCTGGGGTTTCGTGGCGGTCAGGTAGTAGTTGGTCTCGTACTCGACGGGCGGGATGTGCCCTATTTCACCGTGGAGCCGGCGGTGGCAGTACCAGTCGATCCACTCGGCGGTGGCGAGTTCGACCTGGGAGAGCGTCTTCCATGGACGACCGGGCCTGATCAGCTCGGTTTTGTAGAGCCCGATCGCGGACTCCATCAGGGCGTTGTCGTACGCATCTCCGACCGATCCGATGCTCGCCGCGAGGCCGGCGGCGTGAAGGTGCTCGGCAAGCTTGAAGCTCGTGTATTGCGAGCCGGCATCCGAGTGATGTATCAACTCGCCTTTTGTGTAGGGGATTTGGTCGCGGTCGCGTTGCCAAAGGGCCATCTCCAGGGCGTCCAGGACGAGCTGGGTCTCCTTGGTGGTGGCGACCGACCAGCCGACGATGCGGCGGGAGAAGGTGTCGACGACGAACGCGATGTAGACGACGCCGGACCAGGTCTTGACGTGCGTGAAGTCGGCGACCCAGCAGCGGTTCGGTGCGGCGGCGACGAAGTTCCGGTCCACCAGGTCCGGGGCCCGCTCGACTTGCCCGCCGGGGACCGTGGTGATCACCCGCTTGCCGCGGACCACGCCGGTGATGCCGAGTTCGCGCATGAGGCGTTCGACGGTGCAGCGGGCCACCTCGTGGCCTTGCCGGTTCAGCTCGCGCCAGATCTTTCTGGCCCCGTAGACGCGGTAGTTGGTGGCGAACACCTCGCGGATGACCGGCTTGAGTTCCTCGTCGCGCAGACTGCGGGCCGAGGGCTCGGCCAGGCGTTTGTTATGGGCGTAATAGGTGGAGGGGGCGATCTTGCAGTCGTGCTCGGTGAGCGTCCTGCAGATCGGCTCGACGCCGCCGAAGCGGGCCCGGTGCTCGTCGATGAACGCTACGAGCGTGTGAGTGGCCGGTCGAGCTCGGCCGCGAAGAAACTCGCCGCGGCCTTCAGGATCTCGTTCGCCCGCTTGAGTTCGGCGTTCTCCTTCTTCAACGCCTTGAGCTGGGCGGACTCCTCCGAAGTCGTCCCCGGGCGCTGGCCCGCGTCGATCTCGTGCTGCTTCAGCCAGTTCCGCAGCGTCTCACGGGAACCGATGCCGAGCCTCTCGGCAACCGCCTGGAGAGCAGCCGTCTCGGTCGGATAGCCGTCGCGCACCTCGGCGACCATGCGCACCGCACGACGGCGGAGCTCAAGCGGGTAACGGGAAGGTCGTGCCATGACTCGATCCTTTCACGAAATCGAGTCTCCATCGAACCCGGGGCGGTTCAGGAAGAACGCGACGAAGGCCTTGTCCAGACGGCGCAGCGTGGCCTGCTGCGAGGAGAACGACCAACGCCCCTGACGCTCCGGATCGAACGCCCTGATGTCCTTGAGCTGGGCGGACTGCTGCCCGTACCTGATGCTCGTCTTCGAGGGATGACGGTAGGCATCGCGCCGTTCCTCTAACGCCCCGTTGTACAGGGAGCAATGATCGCGCAGCATCTCACCGAGCGCGACCGACTGCCGGGCGGTGGGCCGCATCAGAAACTTGTACGCACGAATCATCCAACCCACCCCCCTTTGCGGTCAGTACGGTCAACATAGCTGGCGCCACTGACAACGCAGGGCGCTCCGCGCCTCCGGGCCAAGGATCGCATTCCCGCCCGGCCTGAAGGCCGGGATTCCCTGCGAAGATCAGGGATGGGCGGGCCCCGCCGCACGGGGACGCTCGAGAGCCTGCCCAGGGTGCCCCGCGATCGCATGGCCTTTCACGTCTGGGCGAAAGGCTTCGCCCGGACGATAATCGGTCGACGTGATTCGCTTACACCTCGACGCCGCCGACCTGCGCCGGATCACCCTCGCCCCCGCACCCAACGCCCTGTTCGAGGCGGCCCTCAGCGTCCGCGGCCTGCGCACCGGAACGACCGCCCAGGGCCGCGCGCGGCCCGCCGTCGACCAGTGGCGACGCCGGGTGAACGGCAGCCTGGCCGAACGCGTGGCCGCAGGTCCGCACCGACGCCACCGCCGATCGCGTCCTACGGGCCGAGATGCTGCTGCGCGGGGGCGTCGACGCCCTGCTGACCACTCTCAGCCCCACCTGGCTCTGGGACCCGTCGACCCTGCACCTGCCGTCGCGCTCCTCGTACGACATCCCGCTGTGCGGCCGGGGACTGCTGCTCATGCCGTCCTGGTTCGCGACGGGCCCCATGATCATGTACCGGCTCGAGGAGTCGACCGTGCTCGCCTACCCGATGCATCTCCCCGACGCACCGGCCGGCCCGCCCGAGGTGCTCGGGCCGCTGCTCGGACGGACCCGCGCCGCGGTCCTCGCCGGTGTGCGCGATCCGGCGACGACCACCGCGCTCGCCGAACGCGTCGGCGCCTCCCTGGCCGCGGCCAGCCAGCACGCCACCGTGCTGCGCAACGCGGGGCTGGTGCGCACGACCCGGATCGGCACCGCGGTCCTGCACAGCCTCACTCCACTCGGCCGGGCCCTGCTGGACGGCGAGCCCCCGGCCCCTCTCGGCTGAGACCGACCGGCAAAGGGCTGTCCGGCTCCGGGGCCGGGTGGGCCCCTGCGGCTCGTGGGATGCGCGCCTCCGGCTACCGAGCCGAGATGATCATCCACTTCGCCGTCCGGGACCGGATCACCGGCGTCGCCGGCCGCTCCACCACGGCCTGAACACCGACCCGAAGCCCAGCCTCCGCCACACCCAACGCGCCGTCACGGACCTGCGCACCCAACAAGTGACAACGCCTCAATTCATCGTGTCGCCCCCTGCCTGGGCGGGACGGTTTCGGCTGCCCAGCCCGCGTCCCGGCGGCGCCCGACCACCGGGGTGCTCCGCAGGCGTGGGGTGCAGTGGGAACGGCACCCTCACCGGGTGAATCGCGCCCCTGGCCGACGGGCGGCCGCGTCCTCGCGCATCCTCGGCCTGCCGACATGACACGCCGATGTAGCACGCCGACCTGACGGGCCGACTTGATACGCCGACAGCAGTGCCTCGGCCAGGCGGGACCCTCTCAGGACGTCGCGCGGACGAAGCGGAGGGATGCGGTGACGGTGGTGAGGCCGCGGATCATGCCCAGCTGGTTCCAGCCCATGCTGAACTGTTCCCGGTCCACGGTGAACTCCGTCGTGAGTGTGACCGCGTCGGCGCTCGCCTCGGTGAGGTGCGCGGTGAAGGAGTGTGGACGGCTGATGCCCCGCGCGGTCAGCTGACCGGCGACCTGGACCGTCTTGTCGTCCCCGGGAGTCGCGCTGCGCACGGCGAAGGTGAGCTCGGGGTGCCGGTCCGCGTCGAAGAAGTCGGCGGACCGCAGGTGCGTGTCGCGCTTGGCGTTCTTGGTGTCCAGGGAGGTGGCGTCCAGGGTGATCGAACCGCTGGCGGAACCGTCGGGGCCGACCTCACCCCCACCCGTGAGACCGGTGAAGGTGCCCTTCACGGTGACCATGCCCCACATCGTCTTGTGCCGGACGCCGACTGTGGAACGGGCGGGGTCGAGCTGCCAGGTGCCGGTTTCGACTGCCATGGACATGCGGTCCTCCTGATGGGATGCCTGAGGTGAGTGGAAGGGAGGCGGGGCGCGATGCCTCCGCTCCAGTCATCCAAATTTGGATGACTGGAGGCTAGCCGATACTCCAAATTTGAACAACAGGTAGACTGGGGCACCATGGCCACCCTCCCCGTCCCCGACGACCTGCCCGGACGTGACGCGACCGGCGAGTCCGCGTTGCTGCCGCCCGAACTGCGGGCCTGGATGGGGCTGCTGGCCGCGGCCGGCGCGATCGAGCAGCAGCTGCGTTCCCGCGTGAAGGAGACGCTCGGGGTCTCCCACGACGAGTTCCTCGTGCTGTGCCTCCTGGCCGACGGGCCCCCCACCGGCCTGCGCATGACGCAGATCGCCGAACGCCTCGGCCGCCCCAAGACCCGGCTCACCTACCAGGTCGCCTGCCTCCAGCACGCCGGACTGATCACCCGCAGTACCGCCTGCGGCGACCGGCGGGGCATCCAGGTGACGCTCACCGACAAGGCACGGCAGCTCCTCCGAGAAGCATCCAGCGCGCTGGCCGAAGCCGTCACCCGAGCCATCAAGGGCCTGGAGGGCCCGCACGACTGCGCGCTGATGCACAGCCTGCTGCCGAAGCCGGCGGATACCGAGGACAACACGTAGGTCCCCGGGCCAAGGCCTGGGCCTCGACCGTCTCGATCAGAACTCTCCGGAGCCTGACCCGCCCGTCACAGCCGGTCCGACTTCGATGGCAAACGGTCCAAGGTCATTGTCGGAGGACAGCCCGGAGCAGATTTCTCCTCGCCCGGCACCGGACTCTGTCCACAGGCCCGCCCTCCCGGTCTCGATCTTGAGCCGCTGCGACCAGCGAGGCGGCCCGTACGTGCAGAGCCGTCATGCCCGAGACCGCTGCCGGGCGGCCGGAGCACGAGATCAGTCCCGGACAACTTCTGCACCCGGTAGCCGAGCCAGGAGGCCGTTGCCGCGGCCGCTTCGGCGCTGTCGCCGGCGGCAAGACGGCCGGCACCGATACGGTCCGCTTCGGCGAGCTCGACGCTCCTCGTATCACGGCCGGGGGCTCGTGGCTGCTCCGCGTAGGAGCACGTTCAACGCACTTCATTGCGACGGACTGTCCGGATCTGGTCTGCGGGGAAGGCGGACGGTGAACACCGCCCCGGTGCCGGGCTCGCTGTCGGCGGTGACGGTTCCACCGTGCGCCTCGACGAACTGGCGGACGATGGACAGGCCCAGTCCGCTGCCACCGGTGCGTCTGCTGCGGGACTTCTCGGCTCGCCAGAAACGCTCGAAGACTTGGGGTAGGTCCTCGGGGGCAATGCCGTCGCCCGTGTCCTCCACCGTGAGGACGGCAAGGTCGCCGGCCAGCTGGGCGATGACCGTGACCGTGCCGTCCGTGGGCGTGTGCCGGAGCGCGTTGGCGACGAGATTGCCCAGAGCCTGGCGCATCCTCACAGGGTCGGCGTCCAGCCAGAGGCCGGGGTCGGTGCGGGTAAGCAGGCGGATGCCCGAGGCCTCGGCGCGAGTGCTGTGAGCCGTTACCACCTGGGCGACGAGTTCGTCCACGCCAACCGGCTCGCGATGCAGCCTCAGGGTGCCGGCGTCGACGGCGGCGAGGTCCTGCAGATCGTCGATGATGTGCTGCAGCAGTAGTGCCTCGTCGTGCAGCGAAGCGATGAGGCCCGGGTCCGGGTCGAGCAACCCGTCGCGGGTGACTTCCAGCCAGCCGCGAATATTGGTCAGCGGGGTCCGCAGCTCGTGGGCGATGTCGCTGACCATGGCCTTGCGCTGGGATTCCATCTGTTCGCGGCGAGCGGTGAGATCGTTGAAGGCCGCCGCCAGGTATCCGGTCTCGTCCTTGGTGGTGACGGCAACGCGCGCGTGCTGCTGCGGTGGCTGTTGGGCCGCGGCCGTCAGCGCTCGCAGGGGACGGACGAGGCGGATCGCGACGACTGTGGTCATGGCGACGGTGACGGCCAGAACGAGCCCCGTGACGCCGACGATCTTGGCCTTGTTGGCGGGCGAGAGGTCGAAACCTGCCGGTTGCTGTCTCAGGTTGCCCAGATAGAGGCTGGCTCTGGGGGCGACGTACGGGTCGAGTTGTTTGCGGGTCGCGCTGTCGACGCAGCTCTGCGTCTGCTGGTTGCCACCGACCCAGCGGACATTGCCGTGCGCCGGGATACTGACGCGACCGGGAGTGCGGCGATCAGTTTCTTCCTGAGGATTTCGCGCTGCTTCTCCCTCATTTTCTCGATCACGATGTCTGCTACCTTCTCGCCGTCCAGCCAGGGCATTTTGCGGGACCAGAGGAGCGGGGTGGCGTCGGTCGCAGCTTGTGGCCCCTGGTGCGGTTCACTGGCTTCACCCGCCGGGTGCCTGGCCCGGGGTAGGAGGCAGCAGTTGCTGTGAGTCCGCCTGCAGGGTGTGCTCTTGCTGCCGTACAGGCAGCCTCTGTTGCGCTTCGGCGGAGCAAGGACGGCGCGCCGCGCGGCTTCGGCGCGGGCACGGTGGTGGATCCGGTGGGCGGCGGGTGTGCTCGGACTGCGGGGCGATTTGGGTGCCCAGGCCGGGGTGAAGGTGCGGTTCGCGAGCGGCATCGGCCTGTCCGGGTTCGGCGGGTCGCCAGGGATGCAGTGGTCGCGGATGGCGGCCGCCGTGATGGCGGTATCGGTATGGGGCGGGGTGTCCGTGGAGGGTGAGGGTGAGGTAGCGGCGGGCTTCGGCCAGCAGGTGGCGGAAGCGGCCGCCGTGGTGGACCGAGACGATCGCGGTGATCTCCAGAGCTGCGGCCGCGACATCAACGACGGTGCGGACGGTGGAGCGGATCACTGTGGCAGCGAGGCGGACCAGGCTCAGGAGGTTATCGACGACCGCCTCGCCGGCGCGGACAACGGCGCCGTCCCGCCAGCGTGCCCGCAACGCGGGTAGGGGCTGACTGGTCTTCTTCTTGGCGGGCCGGGTCTCGTGGGAGGCGCGTGCCATCATCCGGTGCCGGATTTTGGTGGTGAGGGGCTGGCGGGTGCGTTCCTGGTACTGGTCGGCGAGTTCTGCCAGGCGCTGCATGGTCGCGGTGTTGCGGGTGACGGCCCAGGCGATGAGCTTCTCGGGGATCCCCGCGAGTTCCATCACGGCCGCTGTCCGGCGGTCGGGTAGCGGGGCACGGTCGCCAGATCGAGCGCGCGACAGATCTCTTCCAGGAGGGGTTGGTTGTAGAGCTCTGAGAGAGCGACGGCGCACTCGAGGGACGGGTGGGTGTGCAGGGTGCCCCTCCGGTCGTCCTGGCAGCGGACCTTGACCGACAGCACCACGTGATCGTGGAGCAGCGGCCGATGGCCCCGTTGACGTCGGCCCACGGCGAGGTCGCCTGTCCTGTGCGGGATCTGTCCGCCTTTGCATGGCGCGCAGCCCGCCGCCCGAAGGAAGGTCAGGCGGCGCGGTCGAGCGCCACGGGATCGGCGGGTGCGGCGTCGCTGGCCACGGTCGCTTGCACGAGACGGGTGGTGCGGTCGGCGGCCGCTACCTGCGAGCGGTTCCGCGCGAAGACGACGAGGCGCAGCACCGCGAACCGTGCGACACCGGCGAGTGCGGAGGCGAACAGGTAGACGCCCTGCTCGAGCGCCGCGCTGGGGGCCGCCACCAGTTGCTGCAGGACAAACATCGCCACACAGGTCACCGCATACGCGGCCGCTGCAAACCCGCCGGACTGCGCATGCTGGCGCCCGGTCGCGCGGCCGCCCGCGCCGAAGGTGAAGCGGGCGTGCAGCTCGGTGGCGAAAAGCGTGGAAACTGCGGTGACCAGGGCATTGGCCAGGCCCCAGGCAATCCAGGAAACGAGGGCCGCAACGGCAAAGCTGGAGGCGAGCCCCACTCCGCCGCCACAGAGCACGAAGCGGGCGAACGCGGTGAAGGTGCCGGGTGCCCCCTGCTGCTGTCTCCGCGCTGTCTCCATGAGCCGCCCCCTTTGATCATTCACTCCGGGAAGCTGGAGATCGCAATGCCGCCCATGGCCACTGCCATCACGGCGATGACTATCGTCCACCGTCTTGTCCTTTTCGAGGTCGATTCCATGGGGTTACGCCCTTTCCATGTCCCATTTCGGAGAGAAAATCGTCGCGCCCTGAACGCTGAGGGCTATCTCATACGCGCCTGGGCGGCCAAGCCTGGAATGCATGGCGTCATAGCGTCGGCTTGTCCGTGCAGCCGTTTCCGTTTTCGACGCCATCCCATGATGAGCTACGCCCACCGCCTCGCTTATCTGCCAAATGACCTATTTCCTGGAGGGATGGCGCCGTCATTCTTAGGTAATCTGACCGCCGTTGCTGGACGGCCACACGCCACCGCGGGCGCTGATCGGCAGCACAAGATCGTCGGAGGCGGGCAACAGCCCTGAGACGTCGTCTCATTTGGTGAGTCTGCGGTGTGAAGTCGAGCCGGCCGACCTCATCCGCTGGACATAGCTGCCCGGCGCTGCCACAACAATTCGGACGCCGAGTCCCACCGCGATCCGAGACCATTCATCAGTGTGTGGAGCTCTGGCCAAGGTTGCGAGGAGTCGTGCGACGATTCGTCGGCCAGCAGAAAGCCACGAGCGCGGCAAAGACCGATGGAGTACGTCAATCTCGATGCGCAGGTCGGTGACCTTGCAGGGGTCTTGGACCCCTACCTGGAGTACCTGTCCTCGACCTCTGGTGATCTGCCGCCCGGTGCCCGTGCCTTCGCCACGGACAGCAACCACTACGACTTCCACAGCAGGCGATGCGTGAACGACCTGACGCTTCAGGCCATCCGAGGTGTCGGCGGCGATGAGATGGAGGTCGTGCTTCCAGCGACCTAGACCAAGACCGACTGCTCAAGCAAGCCGTAGGCGCGACAGCCCGTAGGAATCGTTGGCGGCTGGTGCCGGACGAGTTGTGGGAATTGTTCCAGCGAGTGGTGCCCGAGGCTCCCTCGCGCCCTCAGTGCGGTGGCCGGCGCCGCCATGGTGACCGGGAGGTACTGACTCTGCGACGCTTCGTTTCAGACGATCGACGCACGATCGCCCGACAGACAGCCCAGCTTCCTTCTCCGACAGGCGCCCGATCACCTGTAGTGCTGCAGGAGGCCTGCGCCCGCCGAGGCACACCCATGACTGAGACGTCCGGCCAGCGACCGACTCGTCAATTGACCTAGGAAGCCCGACATCTCCCGCTCTGAAGCACAGTCAGCCGACCGATCCCCTCCACGCCGGTCCGGATCCATCATGAGAGGCCGCACAGGAATTGACTTTCGCCCGTCTGAGGGTGGATGAGAAAGGCGAGCGCAATGAGCAACGATCCACAGAAGGCACTTCTGGCGGGCGGCTGCTTCTGGGGATGCAGGAGCTGCTGCGCACACTCCCCGGTGTTCTGAGAACCCGGGTGGGCTACAGCGGCGGCCACGCGACCTACCGAAATCACGAAAGCTTCGCCGAGGCAGTAGAAATCATTTTCGACCCTGCAACAACCGACTATCGATCGATACTTGAGTATTTCTTCCAGATCCACGACCCGACCACGAGGAACCGGCAAGGAGGTGACATCGGCCCCGAGTATCGTTCCGCCATCTTCTACATTGATGACGAGCAGTACCACATCGCTCAAGACACTATCGCCGATGTGAACGCCTCCGGACTGTGGCCCAGCACTGTGGCCACCGAGGTCGTGCCGGCCGGCACGTTCTGGGAAGCCGATCCGGAGCACCAGAACTACCTGCAGAATTATCCAGCCGGATACACCTGCCACTTTCCGCGACCGAACTGGCGGCTGCCGAAGCGCACACAGGCCTAGAACCGAAAATTCGACGGTCGAAGAAACAGTTCAGGCGAAACGGTTCGTGCGCGCCCACCCAGCCACAGGAATTGATATCCCCACAGGAAATCAATTTTCCATCCTGGCGCAGAAGCAGCGGCTCCCCCGACGACGCATGACACCCCATGGCGTGCGACGTCGAGAAGCCGCGGCCAGTCGCGATCGAAAAGGCGGAACGTCAGCGTGAGTGACGTGGCTGCGACGCTCGGGGTCCGGGCCAGGGGCCGGCCCGTCCGGACCGGCGTGGAAGAGCTCGCTCACCGTGATGCCATCGAATTCGGAGCGTTCCGCGTGGCCTCGATGATCGAGGGTCTGTTCTGGTGCCACGGCTCGTCCGGCTTGTTCGACCCACTGAACGGGAGATTTGTCAGATGCTCGCTGAAGCGAGTGAAAACATCCACGAACGACATCAGGCAGGTCGACTGCAGCACCGGGCGGGTCCGGAACCTGACCGCTCGCTCGGCCTGTGTGGTCGAGGACACCAACGGCATTTGAGAGGACCCGCATGACAACGCCACGGGATCTGCTGATCATTGCCCTTGACGATGAGGGTAGCCGAGCCGTGCGTGCGGGTGAATTGTCACTCGCCCTCGCAGGGGCAGAGTTGATCGATCTTCTGATGGCCCCGACCATCCGCCTGGACGGCGGCCGTATTGTTCCGGGCCATCTTCCCGCCCTGGCGGACCCAATCCTGAAGGAGGCAGCAGCCTCATTCGTGATGGCCGAACCATTCGAATCGGTCGGCGATTTTCTGTGGCGTCGAGGAAAGAGCTTGACAGAAAGATATATGGCTGCCCTCGAAGCAGAGGGCGTCGTCGCACGACGGGGCGGGCACCTCCTCCGGAAAGGTCGTACAGTCCTGGTCGATTCGTTGCCCCGTCGTCAGGCAACCGAGCGCTGGGATTCAGCCGAGCCCGTCCTGAGCACCCTCGCGAAAGATCTCGGGATCCGACACCGGAACGCCATAGATCCACCAGATATTACGGACTATGCCGTGGAGATCGTGCTGGCCGCAGCCAATAGGGCCCTCCAAGAGCTGGAAGGCGAACGGCAACGGCGTCGTGTCGAGCAGGCTGCCTTCGACAACATATGGCGCAGCCTCGACTGACCTCGTCGAAAGTCACCATGCGGGGTCGGGGATCTCCCAGCCTGTCTCCCCTCGGCGTCTCCTGCGAGACGTCCTCGTACGGGACGCCGCCGTGGACGCCCTCGTCCGGACCGTCGGCATCGACGTGACCGTCAACGGCAGCGACCGCCCCTACGCCGCTCCCGTCGTGCCCGACCTCGGCGCGGACACCGCGCGGCACGCCCTGCGCACCACCAATCCCCTCTGTCTGCTGCACGGGAGCCCCTGAGCCCCGCACGGGACGGACCGTACCTCGAAGGAGGAACACCATGACGTACGACTGCCTGCCGGACCGCACCCTGGACAAGCGCGAGCTCCAGGAACTCGTCGACACCCTCGCCGCCCGCCACGACCTCTGGAGCGAGCAGGTCGCCTTCTCCGACGAGGCACGGCACTACGCCTCACTGCACCGCGACGAGTACATCGACGTGTGGCTGCTGTGCTGGACCCGGGCCAACGACACCGGCTGGCACGACCACGACATCTCCTCCGGCGCGGTCAGCGTCGTACAGGGCGCGCTGAGCGAGTCCAATCCGCGCATAGGCGGCAGCCACCTGTCCGTCACCGTCAGCGCAGGCACGTCCTTCTGCTTCGGCCCCGAGCACATCCACCGGCTCACCGGGGCCACGGACGACGCGGTCTCCATCCACGCGTACTCGCCGCCGCTGTGGCGTCTGGGCCAGTACGACATCACCGAGGACGGCCTGATGCGCCGCATCTCCGTTTCCTACGCGGACGAACTGCGCCCCCTGGACAACCCCGCCGCCTGAAACCCGCCCGCGCCACGACGACCGGCGCGTCGCGGTGAAACATACATTCCCGACCCTTTGTGAGGACTGAGTTCTGTGCCGTACGACATCGATAAGCCGGACGAGCAGTGGCGCGCCGAGCTGACCCCTTCCGAGTACCAGGTCCTGCGCCGCGCCGCCACGGAGATGGCCTTCACCGGCGAGTACACCGACACCAAGACGCGAGGCGTCTACTCCTGCCGGGCTTGTGGCGCTGAACTGTTCACCTCCGCAGAAAAGTTCGACTCCGGCTGTGGCTGGCCCTCCTTCTATGACCCGAAGGACAGCGATGCAGTCGAACTGGCCGAGGACCGGTCGTACGGCATGGTGCAGACCGAGGTGCGGTGTGCTCGCTGTGGATCGCACCTCGGGCACGTCTTCGAGGGAGAGGGCTTTGCCACCCCGACCGACCAGCGCTACTGCATCAACAGCATCTCGCTGCGTCTGACAAGCGACGAGAGCTGACAGCCGACGAGAGCTGATCATCGCGTCAGTACGGAATGTCAGCTCTCGGCGTCGTTGCGGGACGGTGCGCGCAAAGGCATCCGACGCTCCCGTGGATACGCGGCGGCACGAGGGCCCGAAAACCCTGACCGGTTCCGGGCCCTCACCCACGTGGCCGCGCCGGCCTGGGAGCAGAGGTGAGCCCGGGGCATCGTGGTGGACTGGCGGCCCGGGCGTCCATCCGAGCACTGAACCCCGGGCCGCCCCCTCACGTCCAGCGGCGAACACCCCAGCCGAGCAAGGCCGCACGGGAACGCAGTGCCACTCAACTGCCGGACAGGGGCCCGCATTCCGCGTTCTGCGTGGGAGCAGTGTCGTAGGGGGTGACGGCACCCGGGGCATCGCCCGCACCGCATCCCATCGGCCGGTACCCATCGGCCGGTCGTGACGCCCTCGGGGCCGCCCGCGTGCAGCCCCGCGCAGGCGGTCTGACCCTGCCCCCTGCCGAAAACCTCATCCACCGAGGTCAGGCTGCATGTTGGTATTCGTGGAGAGTGCCGCCGACGCGGTCGCGTCGTCGTATGTCCAGGCGGGTTATCCCGTGCGGATCGGTGATCGGCGTGGGCAGCAGGTACAGCGGACGGGCGTTGGCGATGCCCTGATGGGGTCGGTGCCCGTTGTAGAAGTGTTCGAACTCGCGCAGGGCGTGGATCAGATGTCGCTGGTTCCAGATCAAGGTGCGGTCCAGCAGTTCGCGTCGGCAGGTCTGCACTCAGCGTTCCATGATCGAGTTCATTCGCGGCATCTGGACGCCACTGAGCACGACCTCTATCCCCGCATCCCGCAGGACCGTGTCGAACAGGTCGGAAAACTTGCCGTCCCGGTCCCGGATCAAGAACCGCGCCCGGCAGCCTGTGTCCTCCAAGTCCATGACCAGATTCTTCGCGGCCTGCACCACCCAAGCGCTGGACGGGTGCGCGGTCGCACCCAGGATGCGGATCCGGCGACTGTCGCGCTCGGCCTCGGTGACGTGGCGTCATCTGAGACCGTGGTGCGGTGTGATGAGCTGTCGGTGACCTGTTCCGCACCTCAGCGAGGTGCTGGTGGAGCGCGTGCTCTTCGATTGCGGAGTGATTCGCTTGATGGCGCGTACTCGGGAGGCTGAGGTGGCCTGCCCGGGTGTGCAGGGAGCGCAAGCCGCTTCATCGCAGACGGGTGCTGGATGAATTCGCCGCCGGGATCGCAGACGACGGCACCGCAGTCGAGAAGAGCTAACTGTGGTCCGTGAAAGTCCTCGGTGAAGGCGTCGACACCCGAAACTGTGACTCTGTGTATTTCGCTGACGTGCGCTGGTCCATGCCCGACCTCGTCCAGGCCGTCGGACGGGCGCTGCGAATGCAGCCCGGCGAGGGCAAGTCAACAGCGCCAGGATCCGCACCGGTGCCCCCACGGGTGGTCGGCCAGCAGCACCGACGCCACCGCACCGCACACCTCAAGACACTCAAGTGCCTTGCACAGAGCGGAGCTTCGCCGCCCACACCGGAAGGTCAACCGGTCGATGTGCTGAACGAACGCCGCCTGCAGGCAGGTGATCAGCCGTACGTACCGTCTGCCACAGACAGGAGGGTCCGCCGGAGACAGTGCAGGGCCTCGCGGAGGGATGCTCCGTATCAGGTTCGGTGGTGCAGGGCCCGTGTCTCTACGGCTGGCTCTCCGACGGAGATCAGGATTCCAGGGCGTCTCGCAGCATGGCGCGGGAGGTGATGCCCAGTTTCGGGTAGATCTGGTAGAGATGGGCGCCGACGGTCCGGTGGGAGAGGAACAGGCGCTCCGCTACCTGCTTGTTGGTCAGGCCGGAGGCGGCGAGCCGGGCTATTTCCAGTTCCTGGGGGGTGAGCGTATGTGCTGTGGATATCCCGGGCCGGCGCCGGCCGGAGCCGGCAGCTCGCAGTTCCGTCTCGGCGCGTTCCGCCCATGGACGGGCCCCGAGGTGTTCGAATGTGGACAGTGCGGCGCTGAGGGGTCCTCTGGATTCTGTGGTTGCCCTGACGCGTCGTAGCCGTTCGCCGTAGGCGAGTTGGACGCGGGCGAAGTCGAACATCCACCGCTCAGCACCCGTGATTGCCAGGGCTTTCGTGAACAGTGCGAGGGCCTCGTCGTCGTCGGTGGTGGCCAGGGCGGCGCAGGCCTCCATGAGCAGGGCGTGGCGTGAGGAGATCCTGGCCACGTCGGCTTCCCGCATCGCGCGTACATGGGCGGCGGCCTCCTTCTGCTTGTTGGTCCGGACGGCGGCTTCGACCAGGTCCATCGTCGCCCACAGGGCGTGCGGGGCGTGTGAGGCGAGGGTCCCCGCGGGGCTGATGGCGGCTGCGTGCTCGTATGCGTTGGCGAAGTCACCGCGTCCCAGCGCTGTCACGGCCGCTGCGTGATGGGCATAGTGCGCGGCACAGAACGCCCTGCGGCGCGTCGCCCAGTGGATGACGCCCTCGGCTGTCGCGTCCGCTCGGTCCGCGTCCCCGCGGGCGCCGGCGAGGAGGGCCTGGACGTACAGGAAGTACCAGACGAAGGCGGTGTAGCCGTGGGTCTCGCACAGCTGGACCCCCTCGTCGGCCAGTTGCGCCGCCTCGTCCCACATCCCGGTCAGGTAGTCGTCCAGGCACAGGTGGACCAGAGCGGCCAGGTACCGGCGGGCCGGCCCGCCGTCGCGTCCCATGCGGACCACTCGCCACGCCGCTTCGCGGACATCTCCCAGCCGGTCGAGGTAGATGGCTGCCGTGCTGGCCTGGGTGATCTGGAGGGGGTCGGTCGCGGTGGCCAACTCCGCCACGAGCTCGTCGAGTTCCTCCGTGGCCGCGGCACCGGTGCGTGCCGGGTCGGAGAACGTCTTGCCCAGCGCGGACAGGACCACGGGCACCTCGGGCGTCAGCTTCTCCAGTGCCCGGTAGTACGGCTGCCACAGATCGTGCCGGGCACCGAAGAAGCAGACAAACGCAAGCGTGTAAAGAACGTCCACGAGCGCCTTGTCATCGGCGTCGAAGGCGTGGGTGCCGGTGTCGATGGCAGCTACCAGCAGGCCGTGGGCCGTGTCGACGTCACCGTCGCCGTTGAGGATGAGAACGGCAGTGGCTGCCGCCGAGTACAGACAGCGCCGTGGACCCGGGGCCGTGCGCCTGGCGTCGTCGAGGAGCTTTCGGGCGCTGGGCAGCGCTCCGGTGGATTCGGCGCCGACGTAGGCCGCCTCCGCGAGCCGGCGGCTGCGGTCGGGGCAGGGCGGGGTGAGGTGCGCTGCCCGGATCAGTGTGCGCATGCCGCCCGCGGCGTCACCGCGGCGCAGGGTGATCCGGGCGGCGTGCTCCAGCAGGGCGGCCACGTTCTCGTCCGGTTCCAGGGTCGCCTCACCCAGGTGCCAGGCCCGTCGTTCGGGCTGGTCCACCAGGACATGGGCGAGCGCCGCGTGCACCGCACGCCGTTCGCCGCTGGTGGAGTTCTCCACCACTGCCGAGCGGATGAGCGGATGACGGAACTTCAGCCGTCCTGCTCCTTCGTCGATGTGGACCAGTTGGTCGCGTTCGGCAGGTGCCAGGTCGTCCAGGTCGTATCCGTCGTCTGCCTGCCGCGTGGCCGCCTGCAGCACTCCGAGGTCGCCGTCACCTTCCAGTGCGGCCAGCAGCAGAAGGCGCTGCGACGGCTGCGGCAGACTTGTGATCCGGGAGCCGAACACGGTCGCCAGTCGCCGGCCGAGCGGCAGCACGGCGGGGATGTCGTCGTGGACCGGGCCCCGCACCGTGGGCAGCGCGGACGGCAACTCCAGCAGGGCCAGTGGGTTGCCATGCGCCACGGTCAGCAGGCGTCGGCGTGCGCCGACGACGAGGTCCGGGTATCTCGTGCTGACCAGGTGGTCCGCCGACTCCTCGTCCAGTGGCTGCAGCCAGTAGGTGGGGATGGCGCCGCGGTCGATCAGGCTGTGTGAATCGGAACGCGATGTGGCGAGAAAGCTCACGCGGATGCCGGTTGCCCGGCGCGCGACGAAACCCAGCACGGCCGCACTCGCCCGGTCGAGCCAGGGCAGGTCGTCGATGAGCAGGAGAAGCGGGTCACCGGCCGCCACCTTCTGCAGCAGGAGCAGGACGGCGTTGGAGACCATGAGCCGTTCCGGCGGTGAGCCGCTTTCGAAACCGAGCGCGACGCGCAGGGCGTCGCGGAAGGGCGCCTGCAGTTCGCCGAGCGCGTCCTGGAAGGGAAAGAGGACCTGGTTGAGACCCGAGTAGCTGTAGTTCGCCTCGGACTCCACACCACCGGCGCGCAGAACCCGGGTTCCCTCTGCCTGGGCCGCCTCGGCCAGGACGTCCAGCACGGCCGTCTTCCCGACGCCCGCTTCCCCCGACAGCAGAAGTGCGCCGCCTGCGGCTCCGATGCCGAGAAGGGCACGGATCCGCTGAAGGTCGCGGTCCCGGCCGATCAGGCGATCGGCCGTGCCGCGTGGGGGGGAGTGACTGTTGATCATTACATGCTCTCGTCGCTGTTCGCGAGCCAACCAGGCGCTTTGAACTAGTACATAGTAGGGATTGAAACAGGAGAATACACGTCTGCGCCTCGGTCGATGACGCGCTCAGCCCTGGCCCGCGACGACGACCACCCGCAGGTCCTCGTCGTCGATGACGACCACGTGAACGGACTCACCGGACTGCCGCTCCAGCTCGCCGACAGCACCGGACGCTCGTCCGCTCGACAGCCAAGACCTACGGCCCCGACCTGCGCCTGGCCGTCCTCACGAGCGACCTCCTCACCGTCGACCGGGTCCGCGGCCGCTACCGCCTCGGCCCCGGCAGGGCGACACCAGCCGCAGTCGCGACGAGCGGGATCGGTCACTGACGATCTTCGAATGGAGTCGTTCGCGAGGGAGCCATCGCCGCAGCGCAGAAGGCTGCGCCAGGCGACATCACGCGGCGAATCCCAGCAGACGACCAGTACGGCCGCCCAGCGGACCCAGGCAAGCACCGCGGCTCGCCCAGGCGCCATCGGCGTGCTCCGGGAACACCTGCACCCGGTCAGTACGACCGCTCCGGACCGGCTTCGGTCCCCACCGCGGCTCCACCCGGCCACGGGGCGCGGTCGCGCCCTGACACCGGCGCATGCCACGACGCCCTGCGACCCGCTGTCGCTCCCAGGCCCGGCAGGTCAGACAACGGTTCCCTCTGGGGTAGGACGTAATCAGGCATCACACATTCCTTGGCGACTGAGGGCACCGCGCTAAGGCACGGGAATCACCGACGGCAAACGCCCATCGATCGACAAAAGGCTGGCCGTAGCCGCGCAGCGCGGGACTGCTTGCAAGACAACTTCCCCAGAAGCGTCTGCGCATCCGTCATGTGACTGTGAGCGTGACGGGCCCCCTCCGGGGGCCCGTGAGGTATTGCGGCGAGTCCGGCGATGCGCGTGGAGCAGACGGACGACGCCCCGGGGTGTCGACGCCGGGCTGAAGGCGGCCCCTGCCCGGGCGCTCGCGCGGGGCAGCCTGACCGGCAAGGTCCATCTCACCTCCGATCCGCACTGCCGCCCGCTGTCCTTCGTCCTGACCGAGCGGAAGGCGGCCGACAGTCCCCGGTTCGTCCCGGTCCTGGGCAGGATCAAGGTCCGTGGCCGGCCTCGCGCCCGCCAGGGATTGCGGGACAGCCCTTGGGCCGCCGTATGAGGAAGGGCCGACGGGGTGGGCACCCCGTCTCCCCCAACGCCGAGCTCCAAAAGATCGCAACACCGTGGAACGCTGCATCAACAAGTTCAAGGCATGGCGCGGACTCGTCACCCGCTACGACTGTGAGGATGGTCGGGTGCCGCCTCGGCGGCCTCTACCTGCGCAGAGCGGTGATCTGGATGCGCAGCCTCCGCCCCACATGATCACGACTCAAGACAGGCCCTGGCGGACAATGCCCGGACGTCCGGGCAGGCTTTCACCCGGTGGGACCGAGGGGCTGAACTCCGAGCCGCTCGGCCCCACCAAGCTCGCCGGATCTTGCGCCCGTGCCATAAGGGCTGTGAAAAGGCGCAGAACCGGGGACCACCAGGGTGTCTCCCCGGCGTGACGCAGCGGGGAAAGCAGCGGCCGTTGTTCATCCGGTCGGCGACGCGTCCACGGCGAAGCGGACTTGTCGAAGCCGCGACCACTCCTGGCCTGGTGACTGCGGTCGGGAACCGCCGGGCCCAGCAGGGTGATGCCAGGCCCGGCGGACGCACTCGATCCTCGCCGGGTGATGCAGACGGCATCGACGACGTGTCCGGCCGGGGCCAGGTGAGCGTCGACGAGGTCTTCGTGGATCTGCTCGGTGATTTCGACGTCCTGGACGGGGGTCACGTGGACGACCACCTCGAACCGGACGGTGTCGCAGTCTCGGTCAGGTGGACCCGATAGCCGCTCCGGGCGGTGTCCCGTTGGCGGTCCTGTGTTGCCGACTCAGAGGGGAGAGCCGACGGACGGTGGTCGCGGTGCCCGTCGCCGGGCGTGAGCGATCGGCGCCGGGATAGTCAGAAGACCTGACCTGCACGAAGCAGCCCACGACAACGGCGGCTGAGAGCATGGCCAGCAACACTGCCATGAGGGGTTCACAACTGCTGGGCACACAAGCTCCTTTGGCGAACATGGGCACAAATGAATGAACCGTGCGACGATCTGTGGGCATGTCTGGCGGGGTGTGCGTAGCGTGTTCGGTGCGATCTGGGACGCCGGGTGTGGCGTCAGCGGTCGGGGCCCCCGTGTCACCAGCGAGATGGTGCGAGGCCTCCCCGTCGCCTCTGGCCACACACCATATGGCCAGGTCGTAGGGATCCCGCCCGCCCGGGACGGACCGCATACGCGATATGCGTCGCCGACCGGGACGCGAAAGCGGAGGACCAGCGCGCCCAAAACCGTTCGGGGCGCGCCGATGAGTCAGGACTCACCCCTGCTCACCGCCCAGGAACGGTTTGGGTATGTGCACGAGAGATCTCCACTGTGGGGCCGATGTGGCTCACAGGCAGTATCGAACGAGCCATTCGTCGGGGCTGTAGGTGTCCTTCGCCGGGTCCGGCACCGTGGTTGCCTGTTCTTCGACCATCTCCTCGGTGCGGATTCGCTTCGGCAGTTTGCCGAAGCGGGCGCGGCGCGCCGTTTCAGCGGGGTCGGGGCCCTCCTGCGCAGATTGCATTGCATCGTCTCCTTGAGAGATCGGTGACAGTTCCTGGTCGGTGGCGGACCCCCGGCCCCGGCTGGTGCGGCTCAGCCCAGGCGGAAGTCCTTGCGCGCGGCGACGAACGCCTCGATCGCTGGGCAGGTACGCCCGTCACGTGTTCGACGTCGTCGGGCGCGCGGTCGTGGCGGTTCGCCTATGCGGTCGGCTCATGACGCGATGTGTCACTCTCGGGCCGGGTCGGGGACCGCCTCCGGCCGCACGATCGTCGTCGCGGCGGACCCTCGCATGCACCCCGGCATGTCCTGCGCGCGCACTTGCTTCAGCACCGTGCGGCCGGCGCCGGCGGGCAGGAACAGAGTTGCCGGCAACCATCGCAAGATCAGGAGTCTGCCCGTTTCGGCAGCCTCCAGTTCGGGCGTGGAAAGTGGCAGGTGTAGCCGTCCGGATAGCGTGTCAGGTAATCCTGATGCTCCGGCTCGGCTTCCCAGAATGTGTTGGCCGGCACGACTTCGGTCACCACGCTTCCCGGCCACATGCCCGACGCCTCGACATCGGCGATGGTGTCCTCGGCGACGCGCCACTGCTCGCCGTCGAGATGGAAGATGGCGGAGCGGTAACTGGCGCCGACGTCGTTTCCCTGCCGGTTCTTCGTCGTTGGGTCGTGGATCTGGAAGAAATATTCCAGGATGGTGCGGTAGTCGGTGACGGCAGGGTCGAAGGTGATCTCGATCGACTCTGCGTGGTTTCCGTGGTTGTCATAGGTCGGATGGGGCATGTCGCCGCCGCTGTATCCCACCCGAGTGCTCACGACGCCGGGGAGCGTCCGGAGCAGATCCTGCATTCCCCAGAAGCAGCCGCCCGCAAGCCATGCCTTTTGCTGGAATTCACTCATAACCTGTTCATCCTTCTTTCGTGTTCGGGAACACACGTGTATACGAGCCGATGCCCGTCCAAAGCGACGGCGCGGAAACGCTCAGGCGTCCAGAGGTACTTCCGGACAGCCCACGCGCCCGGCCGGTTCGTACTGCTGCGATCTGCTACTGGCGGTATGTCGGCGACGGACAGCCCGGCACGAAGGCCCCGTTCGCAGGCCCGTACCCCCACATCACCACCGTCTGTACCCATGACCACACCAAGGAGGGGTTAGGCCATCCGTCGCAGCAGTCCACGCCGGCCGTCCGGGACGCATCGCGGAACCTGTCGGATGCCGTCCGGGCGTCGCACGGATCATGCCGATCGGTTTGTTCGGGTGTATCTGTCGCAGGCAACATGCCCTGCCGCCTTTAGGGGTGTCTCATCCGTGCGTACGGAAGGTGACGAGTTCACGGGAAAAGCGGGTCCCGCGCTCCGGTCCCACGCCGTCGGGCGCGGGGCCGAGGCGGGGGTGTTGCGGGACCCGCCGCTTGAGGGGGCCGTATGAGGGTCGGCCCGGTACCCGGTGTTCAGGCGTAGGCGCCCGGGGTGCTCGTGCACGCGGTGCCGGTGTGGCCGTGTGCCCGGGGTGGCCGAGTGGCTCGGGGTTGAGTCGCTCGGCCACCCCGGGAAGCGGGCGCGGCCTGCTAGCGCAGCGACCGGAAGCCGGTGCGGAGCTCGTTCACGAACAGGGCCGGCTGCTCCCAGGCCGCGAAGTGGCCGCCCTTGGGGAGCCGGTTGTAGTGGACGAGGTTCGGGTAGGCCTTCTCGGTCCAGCTCTTCGGGGGCTGGAAGAGCTCGTCGGGAAAGACACTCACGGCGACCGGGAGCTTGACACCCTTGGGAGCGAAGAACGGAGAGATCCGGTTCTCGGCGTAGAGACGAGCGGCGGAGATCGCGCTGTTCGTCAGCCAGTAGAGCGTGATGTTGTCCAGGACGTCGTCCCGGGACAGACCCTCGCTCACTCCGTCGAACGCCCGGGAGATCATCTCCAGACTGGCCGCGTCGTGGTCGAGCAGGAAAGCCGCCAGACCGACCGGAGAATCCGCAAGCCCGGTCAGCGTCTGCGGGCGGGAAGCCATCATGAATGCGTAATAGACATGCTTGTAGAAGAAGTCCAGCTGCTCAACAGCCGCCTTCTCCTCATCGTTCGCCAGAACCACATCGGACGGCAGCGGATTGCCGGCCGAGACGGCCTGCTCGATGGCCGGCGGGAACACACACGCCAGGTTGGTGTGGATACCGACCAGGCCCTCGGGCTCATGCACGCCCATCATTTCGGTGATGAGCGCGCCCCAGTCGCCGCCCTGCGCAACGTACTTGGTGTAGCCCAGACGCTTCATCAGCTCGGCCCAGGCCAGGGCGATGCGCTCCGGGTCCCAGCCGGTCGAGGTCGGCTTGCCCGAGAACCCGTAACCCGGCATCGACGGGATCACCAGGTGGAAAGCATCAGAGGCGTCGCCGCCGTGCTCGGTCGGGTTGGTGAGCGGCTCAATCAGCTTCATCTGCTCGATGACCGTGCCCGGCCATCCGTGCGTGACGATCAGCGGCAGGGCGTCCTCGTGCTTCGAGCGGACGTGGATGAAGTGGATGTCCAGCCCGTCGATCTCGGTGATGAAGTGCGGCAGGGCCTTCAGCTTCGCCTCGGCCTTGCTCCAGTCGTACTCCGACGCCCAGTACTGCGCCAGCTTCTGAAGGGTGGCCAGCTGAGTGCCCTGGGACTGGTCAGCAACCGTCTCCTTCTCAGGGAAACGCGTCGCCTCGATACGCGCACGCAGATCCTGAAGCTCCGCCTCCTGGAACTCGAACGTGAACGGACGGATCGCCGTCTTGTCGGATACGACAGACATGTTGGACTCCTTGGTATCTAAATGAATTGCAAGAGAAGGCGGGATTCGGCACCGAGTTCGCAGACGTTTCCGCGACTTGTCGATCCCGCCGGCCGGCGCTGGGCCATGTGACCCGATCCTGCTTTCCGGCGCACTTCCATGATGGGCGTGGGATACCGCCTCGGTAATCCGGAATGTGACCTAGATTCCGCAGAGGTGGTGTCGCTGTACCTCGGTAACCTGACGCGGTATCTCACTGGTGTCGCGGCCAGTCATGCGACTTAGACGGCGACCTGTGTGGAGCCCGCTCGTGGGGCTGGTCATGGGGGCGGAGCACGTGGAGTTGGGTTGTTCCGGACGGCTGGTGGGAGATCGCCGGGCAATCCGCGTGCCTCGCCGCCCTCGCTGGTCCTGATCGACTGGGCGTCGATCACAGGCCGACGGTTGGAATCGCGTCCGGCCCTGATTCGGACCTGACGGCGGAGCCTCGTCGTGGGCGCGGTCCCAGGTGTCGTCCCCGGCGCCACCTGGTAAACCAGCGGCTGGCCGCGTCCCAGGACATCAGATCGCGCGGAAGCATCCGCCCACCCGGCCGTCATGCTTCGCGCATGAACAGCCACCCGACAGACTCTCAGGCGGACTTGTCGCCGCCGCTCAGGATGGAGAACAGCTGCAACGCCTCCAGGTAGATCCACACCAGGGTCACTGTGAGGCCGAAGGCCGCCAGCCAGGACTCCTCGCGCGGGGCGCCGTGGGCAATACCGTCCTCGACCTGCTTGAAGTCCAGGGCCAGGAAGCACGCGCCGAGGATGATACCGACGATGCCGAAGAGGATGCCGAGGCCACCGCTGCGGAAGCCCAGGCCGTCACCACCAGCGAAAGCGGAGAACAGCAAGTTGGCGACGGTGAGCAGCAAGAAGCCCATCGCGGCGGCCGTCACGAAACCGTAGAAACGTCGAGTGACGCGGATCCAGCGCATCTTGTACGCGATCAGCACGCCGGCGAAGACCGCCATTGTGCCGAGCACCGCCTGAATCACCACACCGGGGCTGATGTAGGTGGAGGCGACGCTGGAGATGACTCCGAGGAAGATGCCTTCGAACGCTGCGTACGCCAGAATCAGTGCCGGGAGCGGCTTGGCCTTGAATGTTTGGACGAGTGACAGGCCAAAGGCCAGTAGGGCGGCTCCGAAGGCGATGCCGTACGACCTGCTCAGGTTGGTCTCGTCGACAGGCAGCAGCACCCATGCAAGGACGGCGGAGAGCACGACCGTGCCGAGTGTCATTGCCGTGCGGGCCACGACGTCGTCGATGGTCATCGCAGTGCCGGAATCCTGCTGCGGACCAGCAAGTTGGGTGTCGGGCGGAGCATCCGCGTTCTGTACGGTCTTGCCCAGGTCGGCGGTGCCCTGCGTGTAGGGGTTGATACCCACAGCGGAGTCACCGTCGTGCGGCTTCTGCTCGTTGAAGCCCGCGTAGCTGTTGTTGCGGTTGAACATCCGTCGCGAGAAGACGGGGTTGCTGCTCTTCATCTCACTCATTCCTCTGTGGTCGCACCCCGGCCTCGATACGGATCTGAAGATCCGAGTACCGGCCCTGCGGGATGCCTCAAACGGCTTTCATCGATGACCTGTGACACGGGTGCCGGTGGCATCACTGGCTCGTGCGGTCGGGTGCCTGAGATTTTCGGAGGGCGCGCCAACCACATGGGGCTGACGTGCTCTTGTGTTCGTTCTCGGCCATCAACCATCCTTTGTCACCAGTTCAGGTGGTGACGATCTGGGGATGGCGGACGGCTGTCGGTCGCGCTCGCACCGGAGAGTGCCTGGTGGCCGATAGGGCGTGATGCAGTCGGGGTCTGACGGACCGTGATCCCTGTGGCGGCACCGTCTGTATGAGGTATGCGCAAGGAGGGCGGGCCGGCCGCCGGGCGTTCGGTGAGCGGTTGCGGTGGGAGGCGGCCGAGCGGTTCCTTCGGTCCTGCCGACAGGCACATCGCGGGAAAGTGTCCGCGGGCAGCCCGTTCGTAGGAGCCCCGAGGCCGTCGTCAATCGAAGAAGCCACGCCGGCATGCGGCGTCGGCGAGCATCTGAACCAAACGTAGACGTCCGTGGCGCAAGCGCGATGTCACGGTACTCAAGGAGAAGCCCAGGATCTCCGCGATCTCCATGGGGGAAAAGTCCTCGACGTCAGCCAGGTACACAACCATCCTCAGCGCCCGCGGAAGTTGCAGAAGCGCGGCCGTCACATCATGGTCGGGCAGCCGCTCCAGGGCCTGAACTCCGGGCGTACGCGGAACAGGGATGTTCGGGCGTTGCCCTCCGGGCCACCGGCCGCGGGCCTGTCCTGTCGAACAGTCGAAGTTCGGCAGGCACTGCCGCTCGCCGCGGACTCCGAGCGCGCTGTCGTCCAAGATCCGGAACATCCAAACCCTGAGGTCGGTGATCTCCACGCACGACCCGAACGCGTCGAGAGTTCGAAGATACGTCTGCTGGACCAGGTCTTCCGCGTGGGCGCTGGTGCATGTCATCTGTGTCGCGGCTGCGTACAACCGGTCCAGCAACGGCATGGCCTCGCGCTCGAACCGTGCGAGTTCGGCAGCCGTGAAGGTTCTCTGTGGGCTTCGGTGCCCGCTCCCGCTCTCACCGTTCCCCTCGCCCGTACAACGGTCCTGGCCGAGGTGCCCGGTGCGGCAGGTGGTCCGGTTCACGTCTGCATCCCTGAGGGATCGTGAACGGCCGGACAGCGATGCCGCCCGTGTCCGGGAATCCTGAGGTCCCACACGCGTTCGGACGCCGCTCCCCCACGGTGCCGGCCCTTCGCGCGATCGGCGGCCACTGGCCGCCACGGGGCGTCGACAGTCAGAAATATCGACGAAGGCATGGTGTTCTCCAGAATGGAAACAGAATTCTTCCTGCGGCACAGGACGGACCTGCAGGAAGCCTGGCCACCGGGCATTCGGCGACAGGAAAGTCGATCGGGTAGGCCGCGGTCTCCGGCTGCCCGTAGGGCAACAGGCAAGCCTCGGCGCCGGATTCGCGCACTGACGTTGCAGCGTCAGCTCGCGGACCGGCTCGTCCACGGGCCGGTACGGACGGCCGTACCGGAGCAAGCCGCGCCGTGCTCCTCGACGATCACGCCATGTGCCCTTGCGGGAACATCAGGCCGTGAGGAACGTGCTCGGGTTGAACGTTTCCCGAGGCACCCGTTGAGCATCGCGCACCGGCAGGCGGTACTTCCGCCGGCTTGGTCGAGCGCGGCACTCTCAGGTCCGATCGGCTCCTCGCCGGCCAGGGGCTGGCGGTTGACGTGCGGGCGCCCGGGGTGCTCGTGCACGCGGTGCCGGTGTGGCCGCGTGCTCGGGGGTGGCCGAGTGGCTCGGTGTCGAGCCGCCCGGCCGCCCGGCTGTGCTACGGCCTGTGCAAGCAGTAGGGCGCGGCCGGTTAGCGCAGGGCACAAAAGCCCGCGCGTACCTCGTTCACAAGGAGCTCCGGCTGCTCCCGGGCGGCGGAGCGGCCTCTCCGTCGGCCGGGAGCCACGTGTTGATGTGCAGGTACTCGGAAAGGTCACCGCTCGGGATGCACCGTGTGGCTGCATGACTCGGGGCGGTCGAGTGACTCGAAGGGGAGCCGCTCGACCGCCCCGGCAAGTCAGAGCCGTGCCGTCGTTTGTGGACGACGAGTTACCGGAGGGACCGGAAGCCCGCGCGGACCTCGTTCACGAGCTGCTCCGGCTGCTCCCAGGCGGCGAAGTGGCCGCCCTCGGGGAGCTGGTTGTAGTGGACGAGGTTCGGGTACGCCTGCTCGGCCCAGCTCTTCGGGGCCTGGTAGACCTCGTCGGGGAAGACACTCACGGCGACCGGGAGCTTGACGCCCTTGGCACCGAGGAACGGGGTCTTGTTCTCCGCATAGAGACGCGCCGCGGATATGCCCGTGTTCGTCAGCCAGAAGAGCGTGATGTTGTCCAGGACGTCGTCCCGGGTGAGGCCTTCGGTCTGTCCGGCGAAGGCCCGGGAGATCATCTCCAGGCTGGGCGCGTCATGGTCGAGCAGGTAGGCCGCCAGGCCGACGGGCGAATCCGCGAGGGCGGCCAGCGACTGCGGGCGCGAGGCCATCATGAGGAACTGGGCGATGTTCTGGTACAGGTGGCCGACCTGCTCGACCGCGCGCTTCTCCTCATCGTTCGCCAGAACGACATCGCAGGGCAGCGGGTTGCCGACCGCGAGCGCCTGCTCGATGGCGGGCGGAACCGTGCCGGGCAGGTTGACGTGGATGCCCGCCAGCCCCTCGGGCTCCTGCACACCCATGAGGTCCGAGATGATCGCACCCCAGTCGCCGCCCTGCGCCACGTACTTCGTGTAGCCCAGACGCTTCATCAGCTCGCCCCAGGCACGCGCGATGTGCTCGGCGTCCCAGCCGCCCTCGGCCGGCTTGCCCGAGAACCCGTAGCCCGGCATCGACGGGATCACCAGGTGGAAGGCATCCGAGGCGTCGCCGCCATGCTCGGTCGGGTTGGTGAGCGGCTCGATGATCTTCAGCTGCTCGATGACCGAACCCGGCCATCCGTGCGTGACGATCAGCGGCAGGGCATTCTCGTGCTTGGAACGGACGTGGATGAAGTGGATGTCCAGCCCGTCGATCTCGGTGATGAAGTGCGGCAGGGCCTTCAGCTTCGCCTCGACCTTGCGCCAGTCGTACTCCGACGCCCAATACCGCGCGAGTTCCCGCATCGTCTCCAGCGGCACGCCCTGCGAATGGTCCGCGACAGTCTCCTTTTCAGGAAAGCGCGTCGCCTCGATGCGTGCACGCAGCGCCTCGAGCTCCGCCTCCGGGAACTCGAACGTGAACGGACGGATCGCGTGCTGGTCAGGGGTAACAGACATGTTGGTCTCCTTGATGTCTAGTTAGTTGCAGGAGGAGGCTTCGAAACTGAGCTCGCAGACATATTCGCGAGTCGTCTCCCCCGCCGGTGCAGGGTCGGGTGACCCGATCCCGCTTTCCGGCGCAGTTCCAATATTGGGCGTGGGATGCCGCCTCGGTAATCCGGAATGTGACCTAGATTCCGCAGAGGTGATGTCGTTCTTCCTCGGTAACCTGACACGGCATCTCACTGGTGCCGCAGCCAGTCATGCGACTTAGAACGGCTGACACAAAGAGGTGGATCGGCCCTGATGGTCTTGTCCGGGGCGGGAGTTGAGCATTCGGCCTGGTGTGGGGACATCGCCGTGGATCGTGTCGGATGAGCTGTGGGACCGTCTTGAGCCGCTGCTGCCGCAGCGTGAGCGGCGCTTTCGGTATCCAGGTCGCAAGCCGTTGCCGGACCGGAAGGTGCTGTGCAGGATCCTGTACATGCTGCACACCGGGATCCAGTGGAAGTACCTGCCGCTGAACCTGGGCTTCAGCTCGGGCATGACGTGCTGGCGGCGGCTGCGGGACTGGCACGAGGCCGGTCGCTGGCAACGGCTGCACGAGATCCTGCTCGCGGAATTGAACGCGGCCGGCGAGCTCGACTGGTCGCGCGTCTGCGCGGACGGCTCCCACGTCCGGGCGAAAAATAGGCGCGTCTTCGGCCCACAGCTCCCATGCCATGAACGCTTGCAGTGCCTGCGCCACCCTGTCCCCTGGCCCGCTCTGCCCGTGCCTCATCCATACCGGCCCGAGCGCCGGCCTTGGAGTCAGCACCCGCGCAACCGTGACCAGCGCCTTGGCCGCGGCCTGCCCGAGAGGGCCCGGGGCCTGCGATCAAGCGGAGAAGCCGGGCAGACCGGCGGTCATCCCATGCCTGAGCAAAAACTCTGGAGCGATCACTTCGGAATCAAGTCTGTGGTCAGGGCTCAGGCGTTCCTCTCATGCCCGGCCGTCGCCCATCTCAGTACATAGGACACGGTCTTCAGTCAGCTGACTGATGCCCAGGATGGGCCCTGACGGTCAAGGTAGATGGAACACTCCCGCATCCTGAAAGGGGCGCCGCCCCATGCCACTCAAGAAGCCAGGCCTTTCGGCTCGTGACCGGTCTGACTCCTGCATGCGCTCGCTGCGTCTGCGTATCAACAGGGTTCTCTGGCCGTCGATCCGTCTCCCGCTCGAGGCAGAACTTCATTACACCGAGGCGGATCCTCTTGTCGTGCTGTTGGAACTGCGCCTGCCAGGGGGTGGTGTGGTCACGTGGACAGTCTCGCGTGACCTGCTCTTCGACGGCACTGAGGAACCGAGTGGCATGGGGGACGTACGGTTGTGGCCGTCGGTCGTCCACGGACGCCGTGTGGTGTACATGAGGCTGGAGGGACATGGCCGGTCATGCCTTCTCGAGATGGATCGAGGGCAGCTGGAGGAATGGCTGATGGAGACCTTCGATCTGGTTCATCCTGGCACGGAGTTCTGCCAGGTCGACTGGGACGCCGGTGTGGCTGCCCTTGTCGAGGGGAAGCGGGATCAGCCCTGAATCAGGAGCCATGGAGCGCAGAGGTCAGGGTGCGCAGGGGCATATCTCGTATGAGATCGCCCTTGGTGGCGGAGCCGCGCTCGTCGGGGCAGGGACAAGCGGGGCAGTGTCCCCGGCCGCGGGTGCTTACGGTCAGCCAGGGTGGCCGGGGCAACGACATCGGCGTGTGATTGGCGGCAGTGGTTTCAGCATCCGCGGCGATGGCGTGTCGAAAGTGCACCGAGGGTTCTCAGTCACATGACTGATGCACAGACGCTGCCGCAGGAGTGTGGACGCAAGCAGCGGTCTTGGTGATCGCTGGGCGTCGTCCACCTGCATTGAATTCATGTGCGTGTGCCACTGCCTTCGCTCCGTTTGCCCGGGGCTGTCCTGTGCGCCGCGACGCCATGCAGTGGTTCCGGGAGCAGTACAACGAGGCACGAGTGCACCGCGCGGAGCTCCGTAAGTGCGCTGCGGCCGCTGAGGAGCAGCTCGCCGGTCTGTTTCCGGCGCTTGTCATCGCCGCGGGGGCCGATGTCCTGCGGGACGGAGGTGAGGCGTATGGGGTGAAGCTCCGCGCTGTGGGAGTGGCCAGGGTGAGTCCCGGTTGTGTCGTCCGTCAGCCGAAGCGTCCGGTGCGGTGTGGGCGGATCGCGGCGGCGACGGCGTCGGCCAGGGTCGGCACCTCGTCCACGGTGAGAGGCGAGATGGTGATACGGATGCCGGGCGGCGAGGAGAGCCGGAAGCGCGCGCCGGGTGCGACCGCCCAGCCGGCCTGCAGCAGCCGGGTCACCGCCCCGGTCTCGTCGGGGACCGGTACCCAGACGTTCATGCTGCTGCGGCCGTAGGCCGTGACGCCGCGGTCGGCCAGTGCCCGTACGAGACCGTCGCGCCGCGCGGCGTAGGCGGCGGACACCGCCGCGATGTCCACGGCGTCGGTGCGCCACAGATGGGTCACGGTGTGCTGGATCAGGTGGCTGACCCAGCCGGGGCCGAGGCGGTAGCGGCCGCGGACCCGGTCGACGGTGAGGGGGTCGCCGGTGAGGGCGGCCAGGCGCAGGTCGGGGCCGTAGGCCTTGGCTGTCGAGCGGACGAGCATCCAGTGTTGTGTGCTGCCGGCGAGCGGGTGGAGCGGTAGTTCGGTGAGTCCGTGCACGTGGTCGTCGTCGATGACGAGGACCTGCGGGTGGCCGGTGAGGATGGCGCGCAGGTCGCGGGCGCGGGTGGCCGAGATCGTGGCGCCGGTGGGGTTCTGGCCGCGGTCGGTGACGATCAGTGCCCGTGCGCCTTGCCCAAGCGCCCGCTCCACGTCGTGGGGCAGGGGGCCGTCGTCGTCGACGCCGACCGGGATCGGCCGCAGTCCGAGGGCGGGGACGAGGTCGAAGAGGCTGCCCCAGCCCGGGTCCTCCACCGCCACCGCGTCGCCAGGGCGCAGGTGGGCAAGGAGCGCGCGCTCCATGGCGTCGAGCGATCCGGAGGTGAGTCCGACCGGGCCGTCGGGGACGCCGTCGGCGTCGAAGGCGGCGCGGGCCAGGCGGCCGAGCTCGTCATCGACCGGGGCGTGGCCGTACAGCATGGGCTGTCGGGCGTGCCGGGCGGCGGCCTCGGCCAGTGCCTCGCCGAGTGGGGGTAGCAGCGCGGTGTCCGGGTTGCCGGCGGAGAGGTCCCGTGTTCCGGGCGGCACCTCCAGGCGGATCTCGTCGTGCGCGGTGGTGGCGGGGCGCGGCCGCACGCGGCTGCCGCGCCGGCCCGCGGTCTCGATGACGCCGCGGTCGCGCAGCAGGCGGTAGGCGGCGGCGACGGTGTTGGGGTTGACGCCGAGTTCGGTGGCGAGCTCCCGCAGCGGTGGCAGCGCGGTGCCCGGCGCAAGCGTGCCCTGTCCGATGGCCTGCTCGACGCTCGCCGCGATCTCCGCCGCGCCCCGACCCGTAAACGTGTACTCTCCTATCACAAACATCCATTATGCACTAGTTCAAAAGGATTGCGCTATATCTTCCCCGCCCTCCGTCAGCGATGCGTACGCCGCTACGGACCGCACTGTCCCGACCCGCATCCGCAGGCACGCCTCGTACGACCGCGAGCTGGTGCACGCGATTCTCGACGCGGACTACCTCTGCCACCTCGGCTTCGTCCGTGACGGCGCCCCGGTCGTGCTGCCGACCCTGTACGCCCGCGTCGGGGAACGGCTCTACGTGCACGGCTCCGCCGGCTCCCGGCCGCTGCGCGGCGCCGGCGAGGACACCGGGCTCGCCGTGTGCCTGACCGTCACGCACGTGGACGGGCTCGTGCTGGCCCGGTCCGCGATCCATCACTCGATCAACTACCGCTGCGTGGTCGTGCACGGCGTCGCCCGCCAGGTCACCGACCCCGCCGAACGCTCGGCCGCCCTGGACGCCCTGATCGACCACATCGTGCCCGGCCGTGCCGCAGACTCCCGCCCCGCGAACGTCAAGGAACTGGCCGCCACCGCCGTCGTCGCCCTCGACCTCCACGAGGTCTCCGCCAAGGTGCGCACCGGTGACCCCAACGACGACCCCGAAGACCTCGCCCTCCCCCACTGGACGGGCGTGCTGCCCGTGACGCGTACCTACGGGGAGCCTGTGCCCGCCGACGACCTCGCCCCGTCGATCACCGTCCCCGGCTACCTCACGGAACGCTGAAAGAAGTCCCGCGCACAATCATCCGTCCCCGGGACGCCGCCGTCGACGACAGCGCATGGCAGGACTGACTCACTGCGCACGACTTCACCCGGCCGGCCGTCCTTCGCCCAGCTGCTGCACATCGCCCACGGTGCGCAGCAACGCGAGGCCGTCGCCCACCTCGCCCGGCCCACCCCCCAGGCCCGCGAACAGCAATGAGAGCGTGTAATGATCGGCAGTCACTCCCCCGCGCGCGGCACGGCCGACCGCCTGATCGGCCGGGACCGCGACCTTCAGCGGATCCGTGCCCTTCTCGGCATCGGAGCCGCAGGCGGCGCACTTCTGCTGTCGGGGGAAGCGGGCGTCGGGAAGACGGCCGTGCTGGACGCTCTGGCCGAGGCGGCCCGGGCGGAGGGAACCCGGGTTCTGCGCGCCGGTGGTGTGGAGTTCGAGGCGAACTGCAGCTACTCGGGTCTCAACCAGGTCCTCTTTCCCTTCCAGGACGCGCTCGGCGAACTGCAGGCGCCCTTCCGCGACGCCCTGCGCGTCGCGCTCGGTTTCGAAAGCGGCTCACCGCCGGAACGGCTCATGGTCTCCAACGCCGTCCTGCTCCTGCTGCAGAAGGTGGCGGCCGGTGACCCGCTTCTCCTGCTCATCGACGACCTGCCCTGGCTCGACCGGGCGAGTGCGGCCGTGCTGGGTTTCGTCGCGCGCCGGGCAACCGGCATCCGCGTGAGCTTTCTCGCCACATCGCGTTCCGGTTCGCAGAGCCTGCACGACAGCGGTGTCCTGCCCGAATACCAGCTGCAGCCGTTGGACGAAGCGTCGGCTGACCACCTGGTCAGTACAAGGTTCCCGAACCTGGTCGCCAGTGCCCGCCGGCGCCTGCTGACCGTGGCGCATGGCAACCCACTGGCCCTGCTGGAGTTGCCGTCCGCCCTGCCCGCGATGCGGGGCCCGGCCGGCGATGTCCCCGCCGTGCTGCCGCTCAGCCGGCGCCTGGAGACAGTCTTCGGCTCCCGGATCACAAGTCTGCCGCAGCCGTCGCAGCGCCTTCTGCTGCTGGCCGCACTGGAAGGTGTAGGCGACCTCGGAGTGCTGCAGGCGGCCACGCGGCAGGCGAACGACGGATACGACCTGGACGACCTGGCACCTGCCGAACGCGACCAACTGGTCCACATCGACGAGGGAGGGCGACGGCTGAGGTTCCGTCACCCCCTCATCCGCTCGGCAGTGGTGGAGAACTCCACCAGCGGCGAACGGCGTGCGGTGCACGCCGCGCTCGCCCATGTCCTGGTGGACCAGCCCGAACGACGGGCCTGGCACCTGGGCGAGGCGACCCTGGAACCGGACGAGAACGTGGCCGCCCTGCTGGAGCACGCCGCCCGGATCACTCTGCGCCGCGGTGACGCCGCGGGCAGCATGCGCACACTGATCCGGTCCGCAGACCTCACCCCTCCCGGGC
This sequence comes from Streptomyces sp. NBC_00154, assembly GCF_026342835.1. Lineage (GTDB taxonomy): Bacteria > Actinomycetota > Actinomycetes > Streptomycetales > Streptomycetaceae > Streptomyces. Next base: position 7,556,606 of record NZ_JAPEMI010000001.1, on the reverse strand, counting down.
CCGACCGCGCCCGCCGGCTTGCGGAGGCGGCCTACGTCGGCGCCGAATCCACCGGCGCGCTGCCCAGCGCCCAAAAACTCCTCGACGACGCCAGGCACACGGCCCCGGGTTCACAGAGCTGCCTGCACTCGGCGGCAACCACTGCCGTTCTCATCCTCAACGGCGACAGCGATGTCGACACGGCCCACCGTCTGCTGGTCGACGCGATCGAAGCCGGAACCCACGCGTACGACGCCGACGACAAGGCGCTCGTGGACGCGCTTCACGCGCTTGCGCTGGTCTGCTTCTTCGGTGCCCGGCACGATCTGTGGCAGCCGTACTACCGGGCGCTGGAGAAGCTGACGCCCGAGGTGCCCGTGGTCCTGTCCGCGCTGGGCAAAACGTTCTCCGACCCGGCACGCACCGGTGCCGCGGCCACGGAGGAACTCGACCACCTCGTGGCGGAGTTGGCCGAGATGACCGACCCCGTCCCGATGCAGCGGACCGGTTCGGCGGCCCTCTATGTCGACCGGCTGGGAGATGTCCGCGAAGCACAGTGGCGGATGGTCCGCATGGGACGCGACGGCGGGCCGGCCCGCCGGCACCTGGCCGGACTGATCCACCTGTGCCTGGACGACTACCTCACCGGAATGTGGGACGAGGCGGCGCAACTGGCCGACGAGGGGGTCCAGCTGTGCGAAACACACGGCTACACCGCCTTCGCCTGGTACTTCCTGTACGTCCAGGCCCTCCTCGCCGGCGCCCGCGGGGACGCGGACCGAGCGGACGCGACAGCCGAGGGCGTCATCCACTGGGCGACGCGCCGCAGGGCGTTCTGTGCCGCGCACTATGCCCATCACGCGGCAGCCGTGGCAGCCCTGGGACGCGGTGACTTCGCCAACGCATACGAGCACGCAGCCGCCATCAGCCCCGCGGGGACCCTCGCCTCGCACGCGCCGCACGCCCTGTGGGCGACGATGGACCTGGTCGAAGCCGCCGTCCGGACCAACAAGCAGAAGGAGGCCGCCGCCCATGTACGCGCGATGCGGGAAGCCGACGTGGCCAGGATCTCCTCACGCCACGCCCTGCTCATGGAGGCCTGCGCCGCCCTGGCCACCACCGACGACGACGAGGCCCTCGCACTGTTCACGAAAGCCCTGGCGGTCGCGGGCGCTGAGCGGTGGATGTTCGACTTCGCCCGCGTCCAACTCGCCTACGGCGAACGATTGCGACGCGTCAGGGCAACCACAGAATCCAGAGGACCCCTCAGCGCCGCACTGTCCACATTCGAACACCTCGGGGCCCGTCCATGGGTCGAACGCGCCGAGACGGAACTGCGGGCCGCCGGCTCCGGCAGGCGCCGACCCGGGGCTTCCACAGCACATACGCTCACCCCCCAGGAACTGGAAATAGCCCGGCTCGCCGCCTCCGGCCTGACCAACAAGCAGGTAGCGGAGCGCCTGTTCCTCTCCCACCGGACCGTCGGCGCCCATCTCTACCAGATCTACCCGAAGTTGGGCATCACCTCCCGCGCCATGCTGCGAGACGCCCTGGAATCCTGATCCCCCTCAAACTCGGAGCGGGTGCGAGGCCGGTGCGAGCAGAAGCACGGGGCAGGCCCCCGACGGGGTGCGCGCGCTGGGGAGCGAGCAGTCGCCTCTCGGGGGCGGTGACGACCGCAGGGGCGGTGGTCGCGACGGGACCCTGCCCGTTGCACCGGACCACGAGTACCGCCTCCGGTGTGGCGGGAATCGCGGGCGGTCGCTTGCAGGGCAACTGGCGGAACGGGTGCGTCAGTCCTGGGTGGGGTGCCCGTCGACCAGCCGCCGCAGCCCCAGGGGGTTGTCCGCGGCCAGTGCGTCCGGCAGCAGCGCGTCAGGGAAGCCCTGGTAGGTGACGGGTCGCAGGAAACGGTCGATCGACGTCATGCCGACCGAGGTGAAGCGGCTGTCGGTGGTGGCCGGGAAGGGGCCGCCGTGGATGGTGGCGTGTCCGACCTCCTGCGGGTGGGCGAACGCGTTCACCACGATCCGGCCGGTACGGCGCTCCAGGATCGGCAGCAGGCGCGCGGCGTCACTGTGGTCGGCCTCGTCGAGGTGCATCGTCGCCGACAGCTGACCGCGGAATGTCCGGGCCACCTCGAGGAGCTGGGCCATGCCGGTCAGGCGGACCAGGACCGCGGCCGGTCCGAAGACCTCCTCGGACAGGCCGGGATCTGCCAGGAACCGCTCCCCGTCGACCTCGAGCAGCCGCGAGCGGCCCTCCCAGGAGCCCTGGGGCTCCGGGCCCTCGGTGAGGGTCTCGGCGCCGGACTCGCGCAGCCGCTGCGCGCCTTGGTCGTATGCGTCGTGGATGCCCGGGGTCAGCATGGTGCGCGCGCCCATGGCGTTCACCCGTGCTCTGGCCGCGTCGCGCATCTCGGCGTAGCCCGGACCGTCGACAGCGAGCAGGATGGCCGGTTTGAGGCAGGCCTGGCCGACGTTGACGAGCATGCGCTCGGCGAAACCGTCGCCGGCCTCGGCGCCGCGTGCTGCGAGCGCCGCGGGCAGGATGAAGGTGGGGTTGACGCTGGTCATCTCGGCGAAGACCGGGATCGGGTCGGGGCGCAGCTGGGCCCGCCGGTACAGCGCCATGCCACCGCCCTCGGAACCGGTGAAGGTCACCGCCTTGATCAGCGGGTGGTCCACCAGCGCCTCACCGATCTCGTTGCCCGCCCCCCGCACCATGGAGAACACTCCCTCATGCAGCCCGGAGTCGACGACCGCGCTCCGGATGGCGCGCGCCTGCAGCTCCGAGGCGCCCGGGTGGGCGTTGTGGGCCTTGAGGATGACTGGGGCGCCCGCGGCCAGCGCGGAGGCGGTGTCGCCGCCGGCGATGGAGTAGGAGATGGGGAAGTTGCTCGCGCCGAAGATGGCGACCGGCCCGATAGCGATCTTCTGCATGCGGTGGTCCATCCGCGGCCGCGGATGCCGCTCAGGCTGCGCCGGGTCGACGGTGGCGTCGCGGAAGCGGCCCTCGCGGACCACGTCGGCGAACTGCCGGAACTGGGAGGCGGCCTTGGCCGCCTCGCCCTGAAGTTGCGCTGCGGGCAGGCCGGTCTCCAGTGCCGCCCGCTCGGCCAGCTCCTGGTTGATCCCGTCCAGCCGGTCCGCGATCAGCTCGAGGAACGCTGCGCGTTCCTTGAGGCCGGTGCGGTTGTAGCTGTCGAAGGCCTCGTCGGCCAGGCGCGCGGCACGGTCGACCTCGGCCGGGCCGCCGAGCGCGAACTCCGGTCCGATGTGCTCGCCCGTTGCGGGGTTGAGTGCCTTCATCGTGCCGGCGGATGCCGGGACGTTCGACGAGCCGATCAGCATGTCTCCGGTCAGTGCCATCTCAGTACTCTCCGTTGTCCAGCGTCCGCAGCAGTTCTGCGGTGGTGGTGATGGTGTGGGCGTAGGTGGGGCCGTTGAGTTCGTGGGCGGCGTGCATCATCTCGGGCATGAACGCGGCGGTGGCGTCGCGGACGAGGGTCACGTGGTAGCCGAGCTCCATCGCGTAACGGCCGGTGGATTCGATGCAGGTGTTGGCGAGCAGGCCGATGACGATCACATGGGTGATGCCGTGCTGCTTGAGCTGGAAGTCCAGATCGGTGTTGGCGAAACCGCTCTGCGCCCAGTGCTCCTGGACGATCACGTCACCGTCGGCGGGCTGGAGGTCCTGGTGGAACTCGCCTCCCCAGGTGCCCAGCGCGAAGCTGTGGCGCTGCTGTATCAGCTGCTGGGTGGGGTTGGGGTGGTCCCAGTCCTCGTAGTCGCCTTCGTGCCAGCGGCGGTGGGGGACGAAGGCGATCTGCAGCTCCGCCTGGCGGCCGGCGGCGACGACGGCGCGCAGGTTGTCCAGCAGGCCGACGTCGGTGGCCACCTGCCGGACCGCCGGCCAGATCTTGCCCCCCTCGGACAGGAAGTCGTTGTAGGGGTCGACCAGCAGGACCGCGGTGCGGGTGGGGTCGTAGGTGTCCGTCATGGTGCGTCCTTCTCTAGCGTGGATGACTGTCATCATCCACATTCAGGATGATTGACGTCATCCTGAATGTCAAAGGGAGGCGCTTGGCGTGAGGTCATCTGTATGATGAGCATCATCCACAATGACGTCGCCACCGGAACCCTGCGGCGACGCGCCTGCGGGCGGCGTGAGCGCGCCCCCGATTGCCCCCTGGCTCGACGGCCGCCGGAGGGACGGTGCCGAGGATTCGGCGCCATGCGCCTCCTCGTCGCCCTATCGCCCCTCGAAGCGCCCCGGGCGGCGACCGGCAGACGGCGCCTCGCAAGCGTCAAATACCAGTGAGGAACCACATGAATCCCGATGAACTGCGCAAGGCCCTTGTCGGCGCCTGGCGCCTGGTGTCGTACAAGGCCACCGCCGTCGACGACGGCAACGTCATCGAGCCCTTCGGCCCGCAGCCCCAGGGCCTCATCACGTACACACCCAGTGGCCACATGTCGGCCCAGATCATGCGTCCGCTGCGGCCCCGTTTCCGACAGGGGCGCCTCGAGGAGGGGCTGCCCGAGGAACTGGCCACGGCGGCCGACGGCTATATGGCCTATGGAGGGACCTACGAGGTTCCCGAAGACGACTTCGTGGTCCACCACGTCGAACTCAGCCTGTTTCCCAACTGGGTGGGCACCACCCTGGCCCGGGTCGCCGACTGGGACGGCAACAGGCTCCGGCTGACCCTGCCCGAGCCCGCCCTGATCCGGGGCGCCCGCCGCACGGGCGTCCTCATCTGGAAGCGCGCGCAGTGACGGTCACCCCGTCGCACTTCGCGTGTACCGGATGGCGTGTGTGAGGCGTCCGAGGCACCCTCGGCTTCACCGCTGTGCGGCCGCGGCCGGCGCGACAGCCCGGGAGCACGAGTGGGTGCGTGGATCACTCAAGGCGGCACCGGCCCGGCCGAATCGCACTCCTCGCCCTGCCGGACCGGACTCGGCCGGGCCTCGCCGCCGGGTGCCTGAACGCAGTCACCCCACCCGAGCAACAGCGTGAGCGTCGGATGGTGCGCTCGTGACCGTCGCGAGGGAGGCTGCATTCCCGATCAGGATGTATGATGACCGTCATCCACATTTGCTCGGTGCAGTCTGTCGCAGATCGGGAGGTCTTGAAATGGGTCACTCCCAGGCAGCCAAGGCGGAGTCGCGTGAGCGGGTCCTACGGATCGCCGCTCGCCGTATCCGCGAGGAGGGGCTGACCCGCCCGGGCGTCGCGGAGCTGATGAACGAGGCCGGTCTGACCCACGGCGGGTTCTACAAGCACTTCGCCTCGCGCGACGACCTGATGAATCAGGCTGCGGCCCTCGCCCTGGCCGATGGGGAGAGCAAGATGGCGGACGCCGCCCGTCGGAACCGCGAGGAGCCCCGCACGGGACTGATCGACTCCTACCTCAGCGCCCGCCACCGTGATACTCCCGGAACGGGCTGCGCAGTGGTGACGCTCGGCGCCTCGGCAGGGCGCGGCGAAGCCGAGATGAAGGAGGCGTACGAAAAGCAGGTGCGAGGCTATCTGGAACTCATCAGCGAGACGGCGGGCGGCGACTCCGATGAGGTGCAGGCCGACGCCATGCTCACGCTGAGTGCGATGGTCGGCGCCCTGCTGATGTCGCGGGCGGTTGCCGACCCCGAACTCTCCGATCAGCTTCTGCAGACGGTCGCCGCGCGGCTCAAGCGCACGCCCGTGAAGGCCTGACCGAACGCATCCCACTGCCCCAGGGCCGACGCCATCAGGGCGCGGGCCGCCCGCTGCCCATCCCCACCCCCGGCCCTCCCGCCGCGCCCGCGGCGCGGCGCTCCGCGCTCAGCGGTCGGTTCCTGAGCAGGAGTTGTTGCTCCCGGCGATCACCAGTGCGACGGTCGTGTCCGCCCCAGGAACCTGCCTGGCAAGACCGCCACCGGGCTGCCGACTGGGCTCTGCGCGTGGTCTCCCGGCCACGGCTGCGCGCCTTGCCGGCCGCAGGGATGGGAAACGAGGTGATGCGCACCGTTCCTGGGCAGTGAGCAGGAGTGAGTCCTGGCTCACCGGCGCGCCCCGAACGGTTTTGGGCGCGCTGGTCCTCCGCTTTCGCGTCCCGGTCGGCGACGCATATCCCGTATGCGGTCCGTCCCAAGTGGGCGGAATCCCTCACGACCTGGCCATATGGGTGTAGCCAGAGGCGACGGGGAGGCCCCGAACCATCTCGCTGGTGACACGGGGGCCCCGACCGCTGACGCCACACCCGGCGTCCCAGATCGCACCGAGAACATTACGCACACCCCGCCAGCCATGCCCACAGACCGTCACACCGTTCACTCAATCGTGCCCATGTTTGCCAAAGCGGCTTGTGTGCCCAGCAGTTGTGAACCCTCTACGGCGACGACTGGCAACGTCATGCGAATGCTGCGCAGCAGCACCGCTCAGCGAGTCGCAGCAGCACCGCTCAGCGAGTCATGGTGCCCTCGTCCGATCCCAAGGACCCTCGCTGTCGGTCGGTCGTCCGCACGTCGGGCTCGGCCGATTCGAGGCGGCAGCGGCTGCTGTGCGGGACCGGAGATGACAGTTCACCGGAGGCGCTGCGGCAGCGGGCAACCAGGCCGAGAGTCCGTAGCCGGTCAGCAACAGGGCAGTACTGCTGGGGAGATTCCCCGGGTATCCCACGCGGGTATCCTGCTGCCTGAGTTGCAGGTGACAGGGACGATCGGGCGCAGTTTCAGCCGGGGGCAACGTGGTGCGTGTACTTAAGGCGATAGTCCCGGTCCTCGCCCTGGTGACGGTGGCGGCGGGGTGTTCCTCGTCCGAGGCCAAGGACGAGGAGCGGCTGACCGCGCAGCGGGAGAACTACTGCACGCAGCTGGGGGCGTGGCAGAAGGCGCGGAACGCGGCGGGCACGGACACGCCGGAGTCGTCAGGGTACGACGAGGTCGGGGCCGTCGCTCAGGACGCCTTCCTCGCGATGCGACCGCTCCGGGACGAGGCCGTCGGCGGAGGCCGCACCTTGGCGGAGGCGACGGTGGCAGCGATGAACAACAGTGACTCCGAGGCGGAGGGGCGCATCGTGCAGTACTGCGGAGATGTCGGCTTCGAGACGCTGACCCGCTAGTTACCTGAGTCGGAGAATCTCTGACTCAGGACAGTAGTTGGCGGGCGGCACCCGAGGTGGGAAGTCGTACGGGTGTCCTACGATGCGGCTGGTGAACAACCATCGCGGCCGAATACTGCTGGCCTGCTCCGTCGTCGCCGTCGTTGCGTTTGGGTGGTACGCCACCCAGACCGTACGTCCTCCTGACTGCGAGGTCACTGTTTCCGCATTTGCTGACGGTGACGGACAGCCGCTCCCCGAGGGCGGGGAGGAAGTGACCTGGGGTGAATTGGACGAACGTGCCTACCAGGACCTGGTCGCGTCAGGACGTTGCGAGCCGCCGGCAGCTCGCTGGCGCCACTGGCTCAGCTGACAACCCGAAGTGCACGGTCGATCTGCATGCGGCTCTGCCGTGATGCAGGACGCTCCAGGCGCGGAGCCCGGACGGGATTCGTTCGTAGATCACACCGCCGACGCGGTCTTCGTCCAGTCGTCCGACAGGCTCCGACCAAGTGAGCAGAAGACCGCACCTCGCAGCATCCGTGCCGGCGGCGGACGAGCTGATCGCTTCCCGCCTCGTCGGTGCACGACTGGGGGCTACTCAGCCGGATGAGCCGGCTCGCGGACCGCCCGATGCCGTTCCGCTGACATTCACCTCCGACATCAACAGCTACGAACGACCGCAACCTTCCGGCAGGAACGGCCTCAGCCGTTCCCACTCGGCATCCGTCGGATCGCCTCGCCCCATGTCCACAACAACCATCCGGATGTGAAGTAGTCACATGAACGGCCGGACAGGCCCTGGGGCAGGCCCCGCGCGGCCGGCGTCCTCGGCGCACACCGGTGTCCGCGCTCATCACCCTCACCGACGGCGAGTTCGACGCGCTCAGCAGCCCCGTCTGACCGACGCTGGATGCCGACGCCGGACACCGAACCACTCTCGAAGGGCAGCTCATGAAGATCGGCATCATCGGAGCAGGCAATATCGGCGGCAATCTCACCCGTCGCCTCACCGCGCTCGGGCACGACGTGTCCGTGGCCAACTCCCGTGGCCCTGAGACCTTGGCCGACCTGGCCGAGGAGACCGGTGCCACCCCGGTCACTGCCGCCGAAGCCGCCCGCGGCGCGGAAATCGTCGTGGTGACCATCCCGCTCAGGAGGGTCCCCGGCCTGCCCTCCGGCCTCTTCGACGGCGCGGCCGAGGGGTTCGCCGTCATCGACACCGGCAACTACTACCCCAAGGAGCGCGACGGACGGATCGCCGCGATCGAGGACGACGGCCTGACCGAGAGCCGCTGGACCGAGCAGAACCTCGGCCATCCGGTCGTCAAGGCGTTCAACGGCACCCTCGCCCAGGACATCCTCGCCATGCCGCGGCCGGCCGGGCACCCCGAGCGGATCGCGCTGCCCGTCGCCTCGGACGACGAGACCGCCAAGGCGAGGGTCCGCGCTCTGATCGATGAACTCGGCTTCGACACCGTCGACGCCGGCGGCATCGACGACTCCTGGCGCCAGCAGCCCGGCAGCCCGGTCTACGGGCTCCGCGCCGACGTCGACGGCGTGACGAAGGCTCTCGCTGACGCCTCACCCGAGCGCAGGTCGGACTTCCGGGCCTAGAAGACTCATGAAGATCTTGGTGAGGGGCTGTCCGGCCGCTAGGCCGGCGGCCCCTTTGGTCATGCGCTGGCCGGGGCGAGGTGCCAGGCTCCGCTGGTGTGGGTGAGTCCGAGGTTGATCAGTCGGCGGAGGTTGAGGGCGGCGGCTCGGGTGTGGAGCCAGGCGTCGTTCTTGAGGGTGCCGCGGTAGCGGAGTTTGCGGTTGCCGTGGTGGACGAGCCAAGCGACGGTGCGTTCGACCGGGGGTCTCCAGCGGCGGTAGTCGGCCTGCCAGGCGGGGTCGGTGGCAGCCTGGTGGCGGGCGGCTGCTTGGAGGTCGTGGTGCGGGCGGATGGTCAGGATGCGTCCGGCCTTGGCTTTGGTGCACCGCTGGCGCAAGGGGCATCCGGTGCACAGATCCTTGAAGGTGGCCTTGCGCTGGTGGTGTCGGCCACCGGGCTCGGACAGGCCGACGGTGTGTCCGGCGGGGCAGGTCACGGTGGCGGCGGTGGTGTCGATCGTGAAGTCGTCGAGGGTGAAGCCGCCAGGGACGGCCGGCCGCAGCGGGGCGGGTTTGAGGAAGAGTTGGTGCCCGGCCTTGTGGAGGGCCTGGCGGGCGTCGCCGGTGGAGTAGGCGGTGTCGCCGAAGGCGTCCACCGGGGTGTCCTCGTCGGCGAGCAGGTCCAGGCCGACGGCCGCCTCGTGGTGCTCGGGCCCGGCGCCGGGCCGCAGGGCGACGGCGGTGTATAAGCCGGTCTCGGGCTCGATGGCCAAGTGGGCCTTGAAGCCGTCCTGCTGGTGGCTGCGGGTCTTGTGGACGTGCCGGGCTTCCGGATCGACGGTGGAGACCATCCGGCCTGGGGCGGTGCCCCGCGTAATGCGCCAGCGGCCGTCGCGGCCGTCGGATTCATCGGCGGGCTCGACGTCCTGGCCGGCGATCAGGGCCAGGATGCCCACCGCGTTCGCGGCTTTCTCGCCGAGTTGTTGGTCGGGCAGGTGGCCCAGTAGCCGCAGCGCGTCCGTGACCAGCGCGTCGACCAGCTCGGCGCGGGCCTGTTCATCGTTCCAGGCAATCTTCGGTTTGCCCGGGTCGGTGTAGTCGTGGGCGGTGCACTGGGCGGCGGCGACCGTTTCGGCACCGGGAACCTCGCGGATCACTGCCCGGACGGCGGCGATGAGTTGGGTGACCGTGTCCTGAGTGGCGACCGCGTCGTCCAGCACGGTGGAGTCCAGCGCCCGGCGGTGCTTGCCCTTCAGGACCCCGGTTGCCTTCACCACCTCACGCACGGCCTCGAACACCCGGTTCGGCCGGGCGGAACGGGCCAGTCGGCGGCGGAAGTAGGCCAGCAGCGACGGATCGAACGCCATGTCGTGCAGGCCCAGTCCGCACGCGGCCTTCCACCGCAGGTCGCACCGCAGTTCTTGGACCGTCTCAAAGTCCGACAGCCCGTGCAGGGCCTGCAGCGTGATTACGGCGGCCAGGATCTGCGGCGGCATACTGGGCCGCCCGTTCGCCGACGGATACATGTCCGCGAACATTTCAGCCGGAAACAGCCGACCTCGATGCTCGGCCAAGAACGCGAACACACTCCCAGCCGGAATCAGATCCCGACACGTCTCCCACACGTCCGGCCCGACGCTCTCGCCGATCCACTCGCCCATCGCCACAAGACGAGTCTGGCCCTGCCGCTCACGCGGCAGGGCCAGAACCCAAGATCTTCATGAGTCTTCTAGGGCGTGTTCGCGGCGTGTTCGTCGTCTCTGACGAGGCAGTGGGTTCCCAGTTCGGGAACGTGAGGCCTGCTCGGGGATCTTGGGTCGTGCCTGGTAGGTGAACTCGGTGGCGCGCACAAGGGCCCGGCGGGCTTCGTCGGTTGCCCGCCATCCCCGCGGGTGCGGGGAGCAGTTGAGGCGCTTGGTCATGGTGAGGGCGTAGCAGGGACCGCAGCGCGGCACCGTGTGGATGGTCGCGGGCGTCGGAGCCGCCCCGGTTCCCGCGGACAGGCCCTGGGGCTTCCTGGAAGGGGTGCAGCGCCGGCAGACCGGCGAAGGCTGGTGGGACCGAGCCGAGTCAGCGCCGCGCCGTAGGCGCTTGAGGCGGCACCTTCCGCTCGAACGTTTGGGCGGGAAGGTTGGTGCTGCTGGTGGGGAATTACGTGGCCGTCGATGTCCGGCGACGACCCGTTCCCAGGACGATGCGGACGGAGCCAGGTGCGAGCGCCGGGTCGCTGGATCGTCTGCCTGAGGGGGCGTCACCCCGCTGGTGCGCCCGGCGGGGACCCCGGCTTCTTCTCGTCGGCTGCGTGGCGCAGAGCGCGGTCCTGTGACGTGACCGCCGAAAGCGGCGCAGCGATATGTTCCAGCGGCTTCTGTTCTGCGGCCACTGCGAAGAAGACGGCCACCAGGCCCGCGATCACCATCAGGGCCGCCCCCACACTGAACGCGAGAGCGGCGTCCCCGACGACTCCGCTCTGTGTCAGGCCCGCGAAGAGCAGGGGGCCGGAGATACCGCCGGTCGCCGTCCCGATGGCGTAGAAGAAGGCGATCGCCATGGCTCGTGTCTCCATCGGGAAGATCTCACTGACCGTGAGGTAGGCCGAACTCGCACCCGCCGACGCGAAGAAGAGGACGACGCACCAGCACAGCGTCATCGTGATGGCGTCGAGCCGTCCGGCATCGAACAGCCAGGCAGTGAGGAACAGCAAGGCTCCGGAGAGGATGTAGGTCCCCGCGATCATCGGCCGGCGGCCCCAGGTGTCGAAGAGACGGCCCAGGAGCAGGGGGCCCAGGAAGTTGCAGAACGCGATGGCGGCGAAGAAGTAGCCGGTTGTTCCGGTGGAGACGTCGAAGAACGTGACCAGGATCGAGCCGAAGCCGAAAGTGATCGCGTTGTAGAGGAACGCCTGTCCGACGAAGAGCGCGAAGCCGAGCGTCGCACGCTTGGGATAGTCACGGAAGACGGTCTTCCCGATCTCGATGAAGCCGACGCTGCGTCGCTGTTCGACAGTGATCTCGCTCTCCGCCTCGGGGAGCGGGCGGCCCGTCTCCTCCTCGATCTCCCTTTCCACCTCGTCGACGAGCTTCTCCGCCCCCTCGGACTGTCCGTGGATGAACATCCACCGCGGGCTTTCCGGCACATGACGGCGTACCAGAAGGATGACCAGTCCCAGAACGACGCCGAGGGCGAACGTCAGCCGCCAGCCGACATCCTTGGGGAAGATGTCGGTATCGAGTGCGAGGACCGACAGGAGAGCACCACCCATCGCACCCAGCCAGTAACTGCCATTGATGATCAGGTCGACGCGGCCCCGGAACCTGCTGGGGATCAGCTCGTCGATGGCGGAGTTGATGGCCGCGTACTCGCCGCCGATACCGAACCCGGTCAGGAAGCGGAAGAGGAAGAACCACCAGACGGAGAAGGAGATGGCGGTGAGCGCGGTCGCCGCGAGGTAGACGGTGAGAGTGATCAGGAAGAGCTTCTTACGGCCGTGACGGTCCGTGAGCCAGCCGAAGAAGAGAGCGCCGGAGCAGGCGCCCGCCACGTAGAGCGCTGCCGCGACGCCCGTGACCTGAGCGCTGCTGATCGGCAGGCCGCTGCCGGCTTCGGAGAGCCGGCCGGCGATGTTCCCGACGACGGTGACTTCCAGGCCGTCGAGGATCCAGACAGTGCCCAGGCCGATCACGATCATCCAGTGCCATCGCGACCACGGCAGGCGGTCCAGTCTCGCGGGGACCTTTGTCGTGACTGTTCCGGTGACTGCTTCTCCGCCTCGGCTCATAGGACTCTGCCTCCTGACAAGGCGGCCTGCGTCGCCGCCCTGGGCGCCGAGGCCGGGTACCTAGTAGGGCTTGGTCAGGTTCGTATCGGTGTGGGTATGTTGCGGTGGCAGGTGGGGCAGGCACCGGTCCAGAGGGCGAGGAGTATCTGCAGCTCGCGGACGACCTGGTAGAGGCTCAGGCCGGCGCCGCGTCTTTTGGGGCCCGGGCCAGTCGTTGCAGGGTGCAGAAGGCGTGCGCGACGGAGACGAGGGTGACGTGGTGGTGCCAGCCGTTCCAGGTGCGGCCCTCGAAGTGGGCAAGTCCCAGGGCCTGTTTCATCTCCCGGTAGTCGTGTTCGATGCGCCAGCGGAGTTTGGCGAGCCGGACCAGCGTGGTCAGAGGCATGCCGGAGGGCAGGTCGGACAGCCAGAACTGCACCGGCTCGCTCTCACCGGCGGGCCATTCGGCCAGCAGCCAGCACTCCGGCAGTTCCGGGCCGTCGGTGGCCTGGCGGACCTCGCGTCCGGCAGGCCGGATGCGCAAGGCCACGAAGCGGGAGTACATCCGCTTGCGGCCCGAGCGGCCGGTGCCGGGCCGGGAGCCCTCCCGCCACTGCACCGGCCTGGCCGCCTTCCGGCCCGCCGCGATGACCAGCTCCTTCACCGGCCGCGGCTTGTCGGGATACTTCGCCACCGGCGGCCGTCCGGACCCCGAGTACGGCTCGGCCACCGGCACCGCGCCGGCGGGCTGGGCCGACAGCGTGGGGAGATCCCCACCACGTAGTTCAGGCCGCGGGCCTGCAGTCCGTGCCGGAACGCGGCGGCATCGCCGTATCCGGCGTCCGCGACGGCCAGCGGCACCTCGATCCCCCAGGAGCGGGTCTCGTCGAGCATGTCCAGGGCCAGCTGCCACTTCTCCACATGCCCGACATCGTCCGGGATGCCGCAGGCGGCACGGCGGGCGACCTTGCCCGCATCGGCCTTCGGTGAGGCGGGATCCCATGTCCCGGGCAGGAACAGCCGCCAGTTGACCGCCGCCGAGGCGTGGTCGGACGCGAGGTGGAGTGAGACGCCGACCTGGCAGTTGGTGACCTTGCCCGCGGTGCCGGTGTACTGCCGCGACACACACGCCGAGGCGGTCCCGTCCTTCAAAAACCCGGTGTCGTCGAAGACCAGGGCCTCCGGCCCGATCGCCTCCTCCATCCGCCAGGCGAGCTGGGCCCGGATGTGCGCGGGGTCCCAGGGGCTGGTGGTGATGAAGTTGGCCAGTGCCTGACGATTGCCGTCCTCCCCGAGCCGGGCGGCCATCGGCTCGACCGACTTACGCTGCCCGTCGGTCAGCAGCCCCCGCAGATATACCTGCCCCCACCGGCGCTGATCCTTTCGCGCAAACGGCTCGAACACCTCCGCCGCGAACGTCTCCAACTCGCCACGCACCACAGCAATCTCGTCCGGAGTCACACACTCTCAACGCCACACCGGACCTGCAGGACACGCACCACCACAACCGACCTGACCAAGCCCTACTAGGGTCCAAACGGATAAACAGCACCACGAAGCGATGCCCAACTGGAGAGGCGCACCAGTCGACGTGGAGGGGGATACACCCGACCGGGTCCTGTCCGCGGAGGGCTCCGGAGGCCATATGCCGCACAAACCGTAGCCGCACTCACAGGCGACCGAGCCGGGGCCGGACAGTCCGGCGCGCTGGCTGTCTCCCGAATCGTGGGGCGCCTCGGGCATCCGCTGTGACTCCTCCCCCTCGTAAACGAGGCGGCTTCTCACTTGACCCCACGGGGTTTCATGACGGCCAAGCCCTGACCGCTGCCGAAGCAGGATCGCACCGTACTACGCCGCTTCGCGGCTCCGAATCTCAGGATGCGTTTCCCGCCCGGCCTGAAGGCCGGGATTCCCACCCAAGATCAGGGATGGCGTCCCGGATTACCTCCAGAGCGACCTCCTGCTGAGCCTGTCCGCTGCCATGCTCGCGGGCCAGGCGCCGCAGCTCCTGTCGGCTATCAGGTAATTCCCCACGATGTCAGGAGCCTCCGCCCGGCCCCTCGGTGTCGCCGAGGGGCCGGGCCGGCAGCCGATCACTACCCTGAGCGGTCTTTGACCGCAACGATCACAGTCGTGCGCTGGGGATCTCGGTGTCCGGGCGGGGCCGGGGTACATCGGCGTCCCCGGGGACGCAATCCGATGGTCTGCACGTGGAAAGTGCCCTCCGCCTGGACCGGCAGAACCCCTCAGCAAGGTTCATCGTCCCAGGTCAGGAAGGCACTTTCGCGTTTTCGCCCCATCAGCTGCCGTCCCCGGATGAAACGGCGGGGTCAAAGCTCAGCCTCGGTGGGTTTCCAGCAGTCGCAGCCAGATTTCGCCGAGGGTGGGGAAGGCGGGGACGGCGTGCCAGAGCCGGTCGATGGGTACCTCGCCGGCGACGGCGATGGTGGCGGAGTGCACCAGTTCCCCGACGCCGGGTCCGGCGAAGGTGACGCCCACCACGGTGTTGCGGTCGGTGTCGATGAGCATGCGGGCCCGGCCGCGGTAGTCCTCGCCGTACTGGTGGGCGCCCGCAACGTGTGCGAGGTCGTAGTCCACCACCTCGATCCGGCGCCCGCTCTGCTCGGCCTCGCGGCTGGTCAGACCGACGGAAGCGACCTCGGGGGTGGTGAAGACGACCTGCGGGACGGCCACGTGGTCAGCGGTGGCGACATGCGCGCCCCACCGGGTGTCGTCGACCGGTTCCCCGTTGGCGCGGGCCCCGATGACAGCGCCGGCGATCCGGGCCTGGTACTTGCCCTGATGCGTCATCAGGGCGCGGCGGTTGACGTCGCCGACGGCGTAGAACCAGCCGCCGTCGACGCCGGTGACGCGGAAGGTGTCGTCGACGGTCAGCCAGTCGCCGGGGGTGAGACCGACGGTCTCCAGGCCGACGTCGCGGGTCTGCGGGGCGCGGCCGGTTGCCAACAGGATCTCGTCCGCGGCCAGCTGCCCGCCGTCGGAGAGCGTGATCCGCACCTCGCCGTCTTCGCCGCCCTCGCGGGCCAGGGAGGTGACGGTGGTGTTGAAGCGGATGTCGACGCCTGCTTCGCGCAGTCCGTCGGTGACCAGTTCGCCGGCGAACGGCTCCATCCGCTGCAGCAGCCCGTCCTCGAGGACCAGCATGGTCACCTGGGAACCGAGCGCCTGCCAGGCGGTGGCCATCTCGACGGCCACCACACCGCCGCCGACCACGGCCAGACGGCCGGGGACCTTGCCCGCACTGGTCGCCTCACGGCTGGTCCAAGGGCGGACGGTGTCCAGGCCCGGGATGGGGGGCAGCGCCGCGCCGGTTCCGGTGGAGACGGCCACCGCATGCCGGGCCGTGAGGGCGACGGTCTCACCGTCGGGAGTCTGCACCGCCACCTGCTTGGGACCGGTGAGGCGGCCGTGGCCGCGGATGAGATCGACGTTGACCGAGTCCAGCCAGTCGACCTGGTCCTCGTCCTTCCAGTACGAGGACATCTTGTCGCGGTGCGCGAGAACCGCCTCGACGTCCAGCGGCCCGGCCACCGCCTGACCCAGTCCGGGTATGCGGCGTGCGTCGGCGCGCGCCACCACCGGGCGCAGCAGCGCCTTGCTGGGGTCGCAGGCCCAGAACGAGCACTCCCCGCCGAGCAGTTCACGCTCCACGATCACGGTACTGAGACCGGCAGCGCGGGCACGTTCGGCCACGTTCTCACCGACCGGCCCAGCGCCGATGACAATCACATCGTAGGTGCGGGTGGTCTCGTTCATTACTGCTCCATTCATCACTGCTTCTGCAACTCAGGTGGGTGGTTGGTTGGTTGGTGTGGTGTGGTGTGGTGTGGTGTCAGCGGCCGGGGAGGCGCTGCGTCACTTCCTGGAGCACCCAGCCGTTGCCGTCCGGGTCGCTGAAGGTGAGGAAGGAGCCGTAGGAGGCACGCTCGGGGTGCAGGCCTGCCAGCCGCTCCTGGCCGGGACCGCGGTGGGTGACGTCCCCGTCCTCGTGGCCATGGAACAGCCCTCCGGCGTCGTGGAACACCTCGCTCACGTCGATGCCGCGGCTGGTGAGCTCGGCGTGGGCCTCTTCGATGTCGGTGACGATGAGGTACAGGCTCTGGATCGTGCCGGGGGCGGTGGAGGTCATTCCCTCGCCGAAGATGATCGAGCACTCGGAGCCGGGCGGGGTGAAGTGGACCACCCGGAAGTCGTCACTGGCTGTGTAGTCGACGTCCAGGCGGAATCCCAGCGCCTCGTAGAAGGCCTTGGTCCGGTCGATGTCGGAGACGGGCAGCACGATCATTTCGAGTTTCAGATCCATGGGGATGTCCTTGTTTCTTGAGGCGTGTTCACGGTTTCTTGAGGCCGGTGTTCACGCGTCCAGTGCGTCACTGGTTCAACGGGTGCACGGCGGCCGGGGCTGGGGGGTGCGTACTGCCCTGGCGGCCGGGTCTGCCAGCTGCGACGGCCGGGGAGACGGCCGGTGCTGTGCAACCTGATGGAAAAAACCTATCCGACGCTTAGCTTGCGTGCAAGGAAAACGTGAAATAGGAGGATGCGG
Source organism: Streptomyces sp. NBC_00154 (assembly GCF_026342835.1). GTDB lineage: Bacteria > Actinomycetota > Actinomycetes > Streptomycetales > Streptomycetaceae > Streptomyces. The sequence goes on along the minus strand of NZ_JAPEMI010000001.1, from coordinate 7,539,626 downwards.
CAAAGGTATCAGTGGGTGGGGTGGCGGTCCGGAATACCGGAGTGGGCGGGTTCTTCCGCCGCAGGGCCCCGGGGCACGCCACAGACAGGCACAATCTGCACCGGGAGCCAGAAGTGCCATACCGGCGCTGACCTGCGCCTTTCGCCGGTGCGTCCTCGTCGGGCAGTGCCGCGGCACTCGTGGATCAGTCCGCCGAGAATGTCGTGGCGTTGGATGCGTTGCGCCCAAAGGGGATGACGTGCGGGTCGTCGGCGGGAGCTCGAAGATCGAAGGCGTGGTGCGACCGTCTCGGCGATCTCGCTGCGGCGAACCGAGCCGACCGCACGGGTCCGCTCGGTTCGCCGCAGCGAGCATCGCGGCCGCCCGGTCGCCGGACGACGCGCCGCAAGCTCTGCGCATCGGCGTCTCGATGGCCACCGGTGCCCCGCGGACGAGCGCCGGACGCGCCGGTGAAACGGCTCGTCCCTAAGCGACCGTGAGCACGATCTTGCCCTGGATGTGCCCTCGGGCAGCGCGTTCGTGCGCGGCTCGAGCATCCGCGAGCGCAAACGTGCTGTCGATCGCGACGCGGACCGTGCCCGCGTCGAGCAGGCGTGCCAGTTCGGCAAGCTGCGCGCCGTTCGAGCGGACCGTGGTGCCCGTGACGGTCACGCCCAGCTTCGCGTTCTCTTCTTCGTCGAATTCGCCGAAGAACACGGGGAACTGGGAGCCGCCGCGCTTGAGCGTGCGCAGGAAGCGTTTGCTGGCGGGGCCGCCGACGGCGTCGAGAACGAGGTCGACGTCGTGCACGAGTTCCTCAGGACGGCTCTTGGTGTAGTCGATGAACTCGTCGGCGCCGAGCTCGCGCAGGAACAATTCATGCGCGCCCGACGCCACCGCGATGACACGTGCACCCTTCCATTTCGCCAGCTGCAGCGCGAAGTGCCCCACGCCGCCCGCGGCGCCGTTGATGAGCACCGTCTTGCGGGCGTCGAGTGGCACCGGACGATGCTGCGCCGCCTGGAAGCCCGAGGGGTGATCGTGTCCGACCTCGATCAGGAACTGCCACGCGGTGAGCCCGGACATGGGCGCCCCGGCGGCGTGCACGTGATCGATGCCGGCCGGCTTGAGTGCGAGATCCGACGCAGGCGCGGCCACGTACTCGGCATAGGTGCTGCCATCGAAGCCGGGGAAGCGAAGGAGACCGAAGACTTCATCACCGACGGAGAAGCCGTCCACATCCGCGGCGACGGCCTCGACGACGCCCGACAGGTCCGTCCCCGGGATCGCGGGCAGGCTGAACTTCGGCCTCACCTCCACAGGCAGGTTGGACATCCCGTCGCGCAGGTACCAGTCGGGGGGGTTGACGCCGACCGCGTGCACGCGAACGAGCACCTCACCCGGCCCCGGCTCGGGAATCGGCACCTCGTCGTGACGCAGAACTTCTGGGCCGCCGTGCTCATGGAGCCGGACCGCCCTCATCGTGTGTGTCGGCATGGTTTTCTCCTGCCCGCGCTGCGGGATAGGCTTATTCGGATCAGCGATCCACATAAGCGGACCACTGATCCGAATATATGGACCACTGATCCGGATAGTCAAGAGGGACAGATGCGCGCCGACGCCAGGAAGAACCGCGACCACCTGCTCGCAGTAGCGGGCACCGCCATCACCGAGCAAGGCGTCGACGTGTCGCTGCGCGACATCGCGCGCAGGGCCGATGTCGGACTCGCGACGCTGCTGCGTCACTTCCCGACGCGCGAGGCGCTGCTCGATGCCCTGCTCCGCACGAGCTTCGACGAGCTGACCGCTAAGGCAGGCGCCCTCGAAACGTCCAGCTCGCCCGACGACGCTCTCGCTTCGTGGCTACGCGACTGCGTCGCGTGGACAACTGAGTATCGGGGCGCGATCGTGCTGATGGCAGCCGCCATCGAAGACACCGAGTCCGCACTCCACGCTTCGTGCGTCACTCTGCGCGCGGCCGGTGCGCGGCTCCTCACCCGCGCCCAGGCCGCGGGCATGGCGCGGACCGACATCGATGGCGTCGATTTGTTCGCGCTGGTAACGGCGCTCGCCTGGCTCGGCGATCAACCCTCGCTCGCGCCACGCGCCGATCACCTCTTCGACGTTGTCGCAAGCGCGATCCTGACCAGCACAGCGAGCAGCACCGAGGGGGAACGCCGCCCTCGCGTCCGTAGCTGAAATCGTGAGTTCGCCAAGACGGTCAAGGTCACCGGCATCACGCCCGGGTCGACTCCTGACGGTTTCAGTCCTGCCCTCCGTCGTCGTCCTCGTCCAGCTCGGGCGCGTCCGGATCACGCAGGGGCCGCAGCCCCTCGCCCGGCCCACCAGCCGCGAAACCGAACTGGTAGCGACCCATGAAGTTGATGTCGCTGTCCTACAGCGGAGACAGACGGGCCACGTCCCCGTCCTTGAGGTCGTGGCCCTCGGCGCGGAGCTGGGCGACGGCAGTGTCGAGATAGCGGTCATTCCCGGAAGCTCCCCGCCCGGGGAGGCTGCTGCGGTGACCGACCATGATCAATCCCGGCGCTACTTCCTGCACCTCAACTACTCACACCCGTGACTACACGTCCTCGCCCGGCGCTGTGCGTCGTCGGTCGTCTCAGGAGACTATGGAAGCACCAGAAAGGCACGAAAAACATCCCAGCACTGCAGCTCCAGGGCCTGCGCTGGCGTGTCGCCCTGGCAGGTGGAAGGAGCACCTGGGATGAGTGAAGCGGGACCTCTCAGTGCCGACAGCGGCTCGTCCGACCTCCGGCTGGAGCTGCCGAGCGGGGTGCTGGATACGCTCGGTGTGGCGGTGGTGGCGCTGGATACGGCCGGACGGTTCGTGTTGTGGGGCCCGCAGGCCGAGAAGCTGTTCGGCTACTCCGCGCAGGAAGTGCTGGGCCGGCACGCGGCTCAACTGTTGGTCCACGAACCGTACATGGACCTGGTGGCCGGTAAGTGCGAGCAGACGATGGAGACCGGCCAGAGCTGGGCCGGGCTCATTCCCGTCCGGAACAAGGACGGCAGTACGCGGCTGGTGGAATTCCGCTACAGCCGTCTGCCGGACAACCAGGGCGACTTCTACGCTCTGGGTATCGCCACCGATGCGTCGACGCTGCGCAAGGTGGAGCAGGACTTGGCGTTGTCCACGCAGCTGATCGCCCAGTCGCCGGTCGGGCTGGAGGTTCTGGACACCGATCTGCGCTATGTGGCCGTCAATCCGGCGATGGAACGGATGCACGGCCTGTCTGCCAAGGACCACCTCGGCCGGGGCTTCCGCGAGGTCCTGCCCTCCGTCAGTGTCGACGCGTCCGAGGCGGCAGTCCGAGAGGTGCTCGAGACCGGACGCCCTCAGGTCGACAAGTACACCATTGGCCGCACCCCGGCCGACCCTGACAACGATCATGCCTGGTCTGTCTCCGTCTACCGGTTGGAGGACCCCAACGGTCAGGTTCTTGGTGTCGCCACGTCGGTGGTGGATGTCACCGATCGGCACGGCGCGATCACAGCGGCGGCCCAGGCCCGGCAGCGCCTGGCCCAGGTCGCCGAGGGCTCCGCCCGTATCGGTACCACCTTGGACATGAAGCAGACCGCCCGCGAGCTGGCTGACGTCGCAGTGCCCGAGCTCGCCGACCTCGCGGTCGTAGACGTACTCGACTCCGCCCTGGACGATCGCCGCCCCCCGGCACCCGACAGCGGCCCGGCGCTCTTTCGCACCCTCGCCGTGAAGGCCGCCTACCTCGCCGAGGCGAGCGGCGCCGCCGGCACGGCCGACCAACCGGTCAGCTATGACGCCGACCGACTGCCCACCCAATGCGTACGGACCGGTCAGCCGATCATGGTGACTCGCGTGGACGAGTGGGATCTGGCGCGCATCGCCCGTGACGCCGGAGCCGCCGCTGTCCTGGCCAGTGTCGGCATCCACTCATATCTCGCGATACCGCTGGCCGCCCAGGGCCGGGCACTCGGCGTCCTGGGACTGATGCGCGGCCGCAATCAACTGCCCTTCAACGCGGACGACGTCACCCTGGCCGATGAGCTCGCCAGCCGAACCGCAGTGTCCCTCGACAACGCGCGCCTGCACCAAAGCGTCCGCAACACTGCGGTGACGCTCCAGCGCAGCCTGCTGCCCCAGCCGACGCCACCCGAGAATCTGGAGGTCGCCACCCGCTACCAACCCGCCGGCACCTCTACCGAGGTCGGTGGCGACTGGTTCGACGTCATCCCCCTCGCGGAGGACAAGACCGCGCTAGTCGTGGGCGACGTGATGGGCAGCGGCATCGATGCGGCCGCCACGATGGGCCGCCTGCGCACCGCCACCGCGACCCTGGCCGACCTCGACCTCCCGCCCGCCCAGGTACTGCAACGCCTCGACAAGATCACCGCCGGTCTGGACCCCTACATCGCCACCTGCATCTACGCCGAATACGACCCGCACAGCGACCGGTGCCGAATCGCCGTAGCCGGACACCTGCCCCCCGCACTGACACCTGCAGGCGGGCCCCCCGAACTCCTCGACCTACCATCCGGTGCACCCCTCGGGGTCGGCGGCGTCCCCTTCGAAACGACCACCGTGCCCTTGCGCCCCGGCGATCAACTGGTCCTCTACACCGACGGCTTGGTCGAAACACGCCGCGACGCCATCGACGAACGCCTCGACCTCCTCCTCCGCGTACTCGACGGCCACGACCTTTCCCTGGAAGAAACCTGCGACCGGCTCCTGGAAACACTGCGTGGTCCGGACGACCACGACGACGTGTCCATACTCATCGCCCGACCCAGACCGCGGCCCTGACTCACTGCGGACGTCGGCCGGCCGGGGACAGCTCTTGGAGTGCTCCAGCGCTCACTTGACGGCGTGTGCCGAACCGTTGCTCGGGTCGGCACTGTCGCCTCCCAGATCAACTTGCTTTCCCTCCGTTACTGTTCCGCGCGTGAACGCCTCCTCCGTGGGAGAGAACAAGGAGTTCGCCGCATTTCTACACGCCCGCCGGTGTGGGGATCTCGCGCCGCAGCGCTCCAACGCGGGGCACGCCTGTCATCCGTCGTCTTCGTCGAAGGCGTTGCAGCTGTCGCGCAACACTTCGTAGAAGGCGTCGTCGTACTCGACGCCGACGTACTCAGGCTCGAACAGGTCGTCGTCCGGGTCGACGCCTTCGGATGACCGCATCCGTCGTTTTCGCGGTGTGGCCGTTTGATCACGTGATGCCGAGGGTGGTCAGCGGCCGGGTGGTGTCGCGGGAGCGTCTGCGTAGTCCGACAGCAGCTTGCGCCGGAGGGAACCACGGCCCTGGGCGGGCTCGTGTCCTGATACGGGTGGAAGGGAAACCGGACGAGGTTCACGGGGGAATCATGCAGATCATCGAGGTGACCGGGTATGCCGTCCGATCTGCTGTGATCACCATGAGGCGGACAGGGACGCCACTTGAGTTCGTGATCTTCCCGATGCTGCATGTGGCGTCGCCGACGTTCTACTCCCAGGTCCGCATCAGGCTCAGGGAATGCGACCTCATAGTCATCGAGGGAATCCGAGGGAAGTCGGTCGGAGTGAGTGCCCTCACGCTTGCTTACCGGTTCGCCCCACGCCGGCGGCGCAACGGCCTGCAGGAGCAGAGCGAAGAGCTGCTGCTTCCCGAGGCCGTGCAGGTCATCAACCCGGATGTGACCGCGGCGGAGGCGATCGCGGACCTGAAGACACTGCCACGGTGGATGTACTTGCTGCTCATGGTCGCGGCTCCCGTGATGGGCCTGGTGTTCGCGCTGCGCGGTCCGCGCGCCTTCCTCGACGAAGACCTGGTGGTCGAGGATCTGCCGTCGACACTGCGGGCGGAGATGATGGCCGACGATCCTGTGGGGCATGCGATGACCGGTCGGCGCGACCAGCGGTTGCTCGACGCGCTCGGCGAGATCCACGCGGAGCGCGGCGACGAGCCGATCCGGGTGGCCATCGTCTACGGAGCCGGCCACGTCCCGGCGATCGTGTCGGGGCTGAGGAATCGTTACGGGTACCGGCCACGTGAAGCGGAGTGGCTTACCGTCCTTGTCCCGGCGTAGACCGCCGGGCGAAACCGGTTCTGCGCGGCCCGGCAGACGGCGGCGTTACGGCTGGTCTGATCACGTGATGCCGAGGGTGGTCGGCCACCAGCCGGTCCGGATGCCACTTGTGACCGGGATGCCGGGTCCGACGCTCGACCTTGGGCAGCAGCGGCTCGATCACCGCCCACAGCTCGTCATCGACTTCCCACGGCTTCGGCCGAGCCACCCGGCACCCCCGGATCATCAGTCCCGGAGTGATCCGAACGAAGGCGAGCAGACCGTCCTGCCTGACGCCGGCCAGACCATCTCGACCGAGAACATTGTTTTCTGTCCGCATGTCAGAGATGGCCGGGCTGTCTCGTCTCAGGTTGCGAAGACAGGTTCTGAGAAGAACCCACCTCGACAACAAGGAGCTGGTCATGAGCGAGGAGACCACACACCGGAAGGTCGCGCTGATTACCGGGGCGAACAAGGGGATCGGCCGTGGGGTTGCCGAGCAACTCGCCGCGCTGGACATGACGGTCCTGATCGGCGCCAGAGACCCCCGGCGCGGCGAGGAGGCAGCGGCGGCGCTGCGCGCGGCAGGCGGCGACGCGCACGCGGTCACCTTGGACGTCACCGACCAGGCCACCGTCCGCGAGGCCGCGAAGCAGGTTGAGGAGCGCTTCGGCCACCTGGACGTGCTGATCAACAACGCCGGCATCACCGGCTCCGGACAGGTCTCGCCCGAAGACGCCCACGATCAGGTCCCCAGCACCATCGGCCTGAACATGGTCCGGGCGGTGTTCGAGACCAACGTCTTCGGGGTGATCGCGGTGACCAACGCCATGCTGCCGCTGTTGCGGCGGTCACCGGCGCCGCGCGTCGTGAACGTCAGCAGTCACGCCGCGTCGCTGACCCTCGCCAGTGATCCGGACGGCCCCTTTGCCGCACTGCTGCCGTCTGCGGCGTACTCGCCGTCCAAGAGCGCGCTGACCGCGCTGACCGTGCAGTACGCCAATGAACTGCGCAAGGACGGCTTTCTCGTCAACGCAGCCGCCCCCGGCTACGTCGACACGGACAGCAACAACCACACCGGCTTCCTCACGGTCGCGCAGGGCGCCGCAGTCGTGGTGCGCCTGGCTACCCTCGGCGCAGACGGACCGACCGCCGGGTTCTTCAGCGAGGACGGCTCGGTGCCCTGGTGACGGTGGCCCTGAACAGCGGCGTGTTTCACGGGCCACGGCGCCTTCGCGGATCACCACGTGGCCGGCCCCTCTGCCGGCGAAACAACAGGCAGTGGTAGTTGATGACCGAGGGGCGCGGCTCCTCCCACGGAAAGCCGCGCCACCCTCGTGGCGGCCACGTTCCAAGGAGGAGCCGGCGTGACGAAGACCGAAGAGTTCCAGGAGCTGCGGCCGCTGCTGTTCTCGATCGCCTACCGGATCCTGGGCAGTGTGAGCGAGGCCGAGGACGCGGTCCAGGAGACCTGGCTGCGCTACCAGGCCACCTCCGCCCAGCCCGGGTCGGCCAAGGCGTTCCTGTCGACCGTGGTCACCCGGATCTCGATCGACGTGCTGCGCTCGGCCCGCGTCCGGCGGGAGGAGTACGTCGGGCCGTGGCTCCCCGAACCGCTGCTGACCGACCCGTACGAGGATCCGGCGCGGTCGGCGGAGCTGGCGGACTCACTGTCGATCGCAGCCCTGCTCCTGCTGGAGCGGCTCACCCCGCTCGAGCGCGCGGTCTTCGTGCTGCGGGAGGTGTTCGCCTTCGGCTTCCCGGAGATCGCATCGGCCGTGGGACGGTCGCAGGCGGCGTGCCACCAGCTCGCGGTGCGGGCGCGCCGTCACATGGAAGCGGGCCGGCCCCGGTTCGAAGCCGACCGGAAGGAGCGCGAGGAGCTCGCCGAACGGTTCTTCGACGCTTTCCGGGAAGGGGATGTCGACGGGCTGGCCGAGCTGCTGGCCGGCGACGTTCAGATGATCGGTGACAGTGGCGGGAAGGCCCCGCAATTCAAGCCCGTCATCCTCGGTGCCGAGCACGTGGTCCGGGTGCTCGCGGCGTTCGTCCCGTTGGTCATCAGGGGGGCCGGCATCGTGGAGCCGCAGCAGGTGAACGGCCAGCCGGGTGCGATCCTCCGCGACCGGGACGGCCAGGTTCTCAGCACCTGGGCGCTCGACGTACTCGACGGGCGGATCCAGATGATCCGCACGGTGAACAACCCGGACAAGCTCGGGCACGTCGGCCCCATAGCAGACGCCTGGGCGGCTCTCCGCGAGGCGAACCAGGCACACCGGCCCACGGATTGACCCAACAGCCGACTGCACTCCAGGGCTGGGTTGCCGGGGCCCGGGCCCGCACCGGCGGGTCGGCGTGAACCACATCGTCCGCTCACTGCCCCGGAGATGTCCTGGCTCAAGGAGCGCACAGGCTCACCGGCCAGGGCGACGGCGCCGGGGACGAGGGGGCTGCCGCGTCCGGTGCAGGCGCCGGCACCGGTGTGCACATGCATTGTCGGCACGAGGCCATCCCAGCGGGGGCCGCCCTGACGTACGGCGTGCCACCGCCCTGTGCGGGTGGTGGCACGCCGGATCAGATGCAATCAGTGGCGGGGTCGGTTCAGCGGCGGTAGCCCCAGGAGTGGGTGTCCACGGTGCGGCCGTGGTCGTCGCGCAGGGTGGCCTTGTCGGCGTAGTTGCTCCAGATGTAGTCCCGGCTGTCCTGGTAGACGTCCCGGCGGGTGTCATCGCCGCGCCCGGTGTGGACACGGACCGTGGCCCGGCCCGCCAGGCGCAGGTCGTCGAAGCGGTACAGGTTGCCCTCACGGTCCCAGAGCGTCCACCCGTCCAGATCGACCGCGCGGCGGCCGGTGTTGGTGACCTCCACCCACTCCCTGTTCAGGGACTGGTTCGACCAGTCGTCGCGACCGGGGCTGTCGTACTGGATGTCGCCGAGGACGACGTTGGAGTACGACTGGTGGCGGCCGTACCCGTGGCCGTGGTTGCTGTCGGCGGAAGCCGGCATCGCCACCACGGCGACAACGGAACCGGCCGCCAGAGCGGTAGCGGCAATGCGGCGGACGGTACGGGAAGCAGACATTGACGTCCTCTCAAGTAAAGGCGCCCAGGACCTGGTCAAGGGCCATGCTGCGCGGTGCGGGCCCCGGCCCTTCAGGCCGAGAACCCACAGCCTGCGGCACCTCCCCCACCGCCGACAGCAACACCGGTCCGCGTTACTGAATGCGGACATTTCCGTAACTATCGACTGCGTGAATCACACACCGCGCCCGGACGTGGCCCTGACACCGACTGCCGGATGCACGCACCCGCCCCACAGCCGGGAGCAAGCCATTTCCAGCTCCCCCGCACGCCTTGCCGCACCACCTTGTGAGCCACCCATCCAGCAGCACGCCCATCGGTAACAGCCACAACACTGTGCAATCCAGACACACATCGCACGACCGGACACCCGATCGACGCGGCCCGGTTTGCCGGGGTCCCGGCCAGGCGCGCGACCAGCTCACGGCCGACGGGCGGTCAGGGAGTGCGGCAATCGCGAGCGGGAACGGCGCGGCCTCCGGGGCCAGACGTGGGCATGTGAGGTCATCGGCGCAGCGGCCCGCAGCCCTGCCGCGGCACGGTCCGGCTGCGGGATCGCCCCAGGTTCATCGGGTCTGGTCGGTCGGTCGGATCAGGATCTCGTTGACGGCGACGCGTTCGGGCTGGGTGACTGCGTAGACGACTGCGGCGGCGATGTCCTCGGGCTGGAGGGTTCGCATCGACTCGGCCATGCTCTTGGCCGCGGCCTGGATGGCCGGGTCCGTGATGTGGCTGGTGAGCTCGGTCGCGACGAATCCAGGCTCGATGACGACGACGCGCACGCCCTGCGCGGTGACCTCCTGCCGTAGCGCCTCGGAGAAGGCGTTGATGCCGAACTTCGTAGCCGCGTACACGCTGCTCGTGGCTGATGCCACCCGTCCCGATGTCGAGGAGACCTGCACCACCGAGCCCTTGGTCTCAAGCAGGTGGGGCAGAGCCGCGTGGACCATGTACATCGATCCGAGCAGGTTGGTCTCGACCATACGAGTCCACTCGGTGGTGTCCGCGCCGAGGATCGGGCTGCTGAGCATGACGCCCGCGTTGTTCACGAGGACGTCGAGGGCTCCGAAGTGCTCAACGGTTGCCGCGACCGCATCATTCACCGACTGGCGGTCGGTGACGTCCAGTTCGAGAAGGAGAATCTCGCCAAAGGCGTCCTCCGTCAGGGTCTTCAGTCGATCGGTCCGCCGAGCTCCGACTGCAACCCGGGCTCCCGACTTCGACAAGGCGAGTGCGGTGGCCCGGCCGATGCCCGAGGACGCGCCGGTGACGAGGACGACTTTTCCTTCCAGGGTGGTGCTCACGTTTTCCCTCCCGGGGAGTCAGTGGTTCGAAGCCCGGGCCGCCAGGGGTGCTGGGCAGCCGGCACCGGTGAAGATGACCGGTGGGTCATGTTGACCCTAGCAGCTAACCTGACCCATCGGTCATGTTGTGATACGGTGCACAACAGAAGGAGGCACCGATGACTGCAGCGACAACCACTCCCGGCCAGCGGGCGGACATGGTGCGCAATCGACGCCTCCTGCTCGACGCCGCGGCCGCAGCCTTCGCCGAACACGGCCTGGAAGCCTCGATGGGCGAGATCGCCCAGCGCGCAGGCCTCGCCAAAGGCACCGTGTTCCGACACTTCCCCACCAAGGAAGACCTACTGGCAGCGATCATGCTCCGGCTGCTGGACCGGCTCGCCGGATCGGCAGGCCGCGCCCTCGAAGCCGACGACGCGGCCGCGGCGCTGAGGGAGTTCATGACCCACGGCGTCGAGGCGCTGGCCGCCGACCGCGCCTTCTGCGAAGTGATCGGGCACCCGTCACTGCAGCACTCCGAGGTGCGGGATGCGATCGCAGAACTCTGCGTCTCCGTCGAGGCACTCACCGCTCGCGCACGCGAACAAGGCGCCATCCGCAGCGACATCACCGGAACGGACATCGTGCTGCTGCTCGGCGGCATCCACCAGACAGCAGCGCCCCTGCTCGCTACGCAGCCGCAAGCCTGGCGCCGCTACCTCGAACTGGCCCTCGACGGGCTGCGCACCCCCACCCCGAGCGCACTGCCACACCGGCCGCCCCTGCGTCCGGAGCTCACCGACTCTGCACTCACCTGACCTACGAGGCCACGGAGTCCTGTCCCCAGGCCCTCACGCCCAACGCCCCCAACAGTGGTGGTCGAACTGACCGACCCCGTCGTCACCCCAGCCCGCCCAGGACCTGTTGCGAAAGTCGGTCTCGGCCGTATCGCGTCGACGCCGCGACGCGCGAGCTGTACGCGGGCCGCAGCCGGCTGACCGGTCTTCCGTTCCCCTCGTACACGCCCGACCTCAACCCGGCCGAGGGCGTGTGGGCACACCTGAAGGACAGTCCGGGCAACCTGGCCCCGTGCAGCATCGGCGAACTGGCCGCACCGGCTCGCACCCGAACCTCAGCAGCCGACGGAGCCGGGCCGGGCCCGGGCCCGATCACGCGACCACGTAGCCGCCCCCACCAGCACCGCCACCCCCAGCCCGTACAGGGGCAGCCACAGAGTTGTCGTGGCCGCCAGGCACTCGGCAACGGCCTTGCGGGCCTGGACCTCCTGCGCGAACGCCAGCGCAGCACCGTCACTGCCGGCCAGGTTCCCCAGCGCGGCCTTCACCTGGAGGGCCTCGTACCTGCCCATCAGCTCGCACTCGCTGCGTGTACCCGGCATCGGGAACAGCCAGGCCCGGCGCTGCAGCAGGGGCGCAAGTGCGATCGCCACGCACAGGCCGACGACCAGGGCGTACGCGACCAGGCCGCGCATGTACGCCGAGCCAATGCCCGGCGCCCACTCCGCCCGTCGCTGGAAGGCGAGCATCACTGCAAGGAGCGTCACCCCGATGAACGTGGCGAACCACTGCCACGACCCCTGAGCGAGCGCGAACGTCAGCACCGCGGCGAGTCCGATGCCGATGACCCCGGGAGCGGGAATGTCGCCTGCTGCGAGAGATGCCGGCCTCGGGGTCACTCGGGGGCTGGGATCACTCACGGGCCTCTCCTGCAGGGGGAGGCATCAGCATCCGCCGCGGGGCGCCACGGCCCTGGGCACCATGCCGTACAGGCCCGGCGCCTCGCCCGGATGGCCCGCATCCTGGTCGGCCGCGCGGGCCACCGGCCGGGGGCGCGCCTGGGCCGTCTCCGGGGCTCTTGTGGACCGGCGCCGCCACCGCAGCGTGTCACAGCGTCGCGGTCGTCCCCTCCCCGGAGGCGCTGCCCGCGAGCCACTGGTCCCATCCCAGGTTGAAGGCGGCGTAGCCGTTGTCGGCCGGCGCCTTGGCACGGGGCGAGCCGGTGATGGTGACGGGATCGCCCTGCTTCACCTGGCCGTAGAACCACTTGGCGTCCGACAGGGACAGGTGGACGCAGCCGTGCGAGCCGCGGGCGCTGCCGCTGCCCGGATTCGGGTCGCCGGTCGAGTAGTGCACGTATGTGCCGGACTGGGTGAGGTGGACGTCCCAGGGCAGCGTCAGGTCGTAGTAGTTGGGGTTGCCCTTGTCGCAGCTGATACCGACGCTGCAGGAGGTCATGTGGACCTTCTCCTGCTTGTCAATGACGGCCATCGTGCCGTTCCACGTCGGATACTGGGCGCTGCCCGCATTGATCGACAGGGTGCGCACCACGTTGCCGTTCCGGGTCACCTTCATGGTGTGGCCGGTCACCGAGACATCCGCGCGCACGTCGTCACCGATCTTGAAGGTGTGCGTGTAGCTGTGCACGCCGTAACGCCCGTTGCCGTTGCTGACGCCCTTCATGTCGGCGTCGATCTTCACCGTTGTACCGGAGGGCCAGTACTCCTTCGGCCGCCAGTCGGCGCGCTTGTCGCCGAACCAGTGCCAGGCGCCGGGCACCGGCTGCGAGGCGCTCACCTTCATGTGCTTCTCCACCGTGGCCCGCGCCTTGGCCGCGACCGGGTTCGTGAAGATCACCGAGATCGGCATGGCCACACCCACCGTGGTTCCCGTCTGTGGCGTGATCGTCTCCAGCAGCATCGGCGGACCCGCGGGCTTTGTCGGTGACGGCGAGACACTCGCGCTCGGCTTGCGCGACGCCTTTGCGTCGTCCCCGCTCGCCTTGTGACTGCCGCCCCCGCCGCAGGCACTCGCGCCCACCAGCATCACACCCGTGACGAGTGCGATCCCTATGCCGCCCTTGTGCCGTCTCACGACGTGCCCCGCTCTCTCGTACCACAGCCCTGACGGGCCCGACTCCCTGTCAGACGGCAACGGCGTGGACCGCAGTTGCGTGCGTCGCGTAAAGCGTGTCTCAAGACTCGCTGCGCACCGATCCCGCCCCGCCTGCGGCTCATGGATACCTTCCCGGCAACCGTCAGCAGTGTGACTCCTCCCCCTCGTAAACGAGGCGGCTTCTCACTTGACCCCACGGGGTTTCATGACGGCCAAGCCCTGACCGCTGCCGAAGCAGGATCGCACCGTACTACGCCGCTTCGCGGCTCCGAATCTCAGGATGCGTTTCCCGCCCGGCCTGAAGGCCGGGATTCCCACGCAAGATCAGGGATGGCGGTCGGATTCCGGGTAGCGGCGGCGCGGGACCTCGCGGCCGGGTGATGAACCGGATCAGCGGATCTCGGTGACCCGGTATTCCTTGAGCGCTGCACAGTTGGAGTTTTCCACCGACACGTACACGTTGGCGATGTTGCCGCCCCAACTCACGCAGTGGGCCTTGCCGTAGACGTAGGCCGGCCCCGCGTACGACTTGTAGTAGCCGGAGTCCCCGGCCCACTCGTCGGTGTCGGGTACGTAGATGTACGTGGACATGGCCTTGGCCGTGCCCGGGTTGGCGCGGATGGTCGCGACGCAGTTCTTGCCGTTCGAGGCGTTGTACGTCAGATAGACGGTGCCCAGCGAGCCGACGGGCACCGAGTTCACGGTCTTGTAGGCACTGCCGCAGACGCCCTGCGGTGTGACGTTGGGTGCGGCAGAGGCGGTCGTGCCGAACACGGCCGTGGCGCCCACCACCAGTGTGGTTAACGCCCCAACAGCCGTGATATTACGCACGCTTCCCATATTTCCCCCTTGCGTCTCCGAGAGCGGTTTGCTCCCACTTGATGTGACCCCCGAGCGGCAAGGATGGTTGTGCCGGCTGCACACAGAGATGCCGGGTGAACCTATGGCCCCAGCCGCTCCCGCAGCCCCTGGTACGCGTGGACGAGAAACGCCCCGAACGCGCACGCCATCAGGGTCGGTACGACAGCGATCACGGCCACCGCGGCCGGCATCCGGTCTTCGGCAACGACAGCTGGGCAGACTGCCTGGCAGCTCGCCGAAACTGGGACATGACCGCCGTCCGGAAGCGGTTGCCGGTGGTAGTGGATCGAGTTTCGGTACCGCGGAATCGTTCCTCTGGTCCCCCGGCCGCCGGGTGGCGACGCTACGTCGGATAAGGACCCACGGGCTGTCGTCCCGGCCGCGGCTTTACGCCTCGTGCTGTCTCAGCCATTCCTTCTCCTGCCCCGGGTCGGGCAGGACGTGGCCGGCTTCGACCGCGGAACGCGCGGGACTGTCCTGGATCACTACCAGGATGCGGCGTTCGGGTATCCCGGTGATGCGGGAAGCGGCCGCCGACAGCTCGAGTGCCAGGCGAGTCGTCTCCTCCTGCGGGTGGCCCCGGCGTGCCCAGCCGCCGATCAGGAGCGGCGCCCCGGGTTCTCCACCGACGTAGACGCTGTCCTGGGGCAGTTCGGAGAAGACCACGTTGACGTAGGCGGGCGGGACGTGATTGACCTCGGCGTGGATCCGGGTGATCTCGGCGGCCAGGTCGCCCTTGGCGCCGGCTCTCAGCGTTCCCTGGGCGGTGGTGCAGGTGTAGATGGGCATGTCGAATCCTGAGCTGTGGGAGCTGTGAGAGCTGTGGGCGTGCCCCCCAAGGCATCGGGGGCACGGCTGCGTTGGGGATGGTTCGTGGTGCAGGAGGGACCCCGGGGTGAGGGCCGGCGGCGGGGCCCTCGTGGCGTGTGGGGTGGTCAGTTGCTGTGGTCGGCGAGGGACTTGAGGTCGGTGACGGTGTAGGCGAGGTCGAAGTGGAATCCCTTGCCGGTGCGCTGGATGGGCAGGTCGGCAAGTTCTTCGCCGTGGGCGGGGAGGAAGGCGAGGTCGGCGGTGCCGACCCAGGCGTCGCTGATGGCGGTGTTGTCCAGGACGGACATGACCAGTTCGTGGACGGCGGGCTTGTCGTGCTGTCCGGCGGCCAGGCGGGGGAAGTGGCGGAGGTTGATCACGGGACGGTTCATCAGCGCGGTGGGGTCAGGGACCGGCTGTTCCAGGGTGATCTTGGCTTCGGCGATGCGCTGTCCGGCCGCGGAGGCGGTGGCGCCGAACTGTCCGCCTGGACCGAGGACCGGGGTGCCGGGGCCGCCGACGGAGTAGGCGCGGGTCTGGTGGACGGCGCCGAGCTTCTTGGGGAAGCCCTGGACCCAGCCACGGGCCATGGCGGAGTCGTTGTCGACGTAGATATAGGGGCACCACGCCACGGGGGTGTCGTTGTAGCGGGCGTCCAGGGTGATCAAGAACTCCCGGTACTGCGAGCGTGCGGGGTCCAGGTACTCCAGGCCGGTGGAGGAGTACTGCCAGTCGATGAACATCGCGACGCCGCGGCCGGCGGACTCCGGGTCGGGGGTCAGACCCTCGGGCAGAGTCGCCGCGGCGGCGGCCGGGTCGGTGAAGAACTCCACGCCCACCACGGTGCCGGCGTAGTGCCACGGCGGGGCGGGCGCCAGGTTCGCGATGCCACGGGGAGACAGTGGGACGGTGTAACCCTTCATGCCACGTCCTTCGGGAAGAGACAGACCGAAACGATACGTATCGTTTCATCGATGAACGCGACGGTAGCACGCCTTGACCCATGAGTGAAACGATACGTATCGTTCTGCTCATGGCACTCGTCTTCTCCTCAGGTTCGGTGGCCGGCGGGCCGCGTTCTGCTTCAAAGATCCTCGACGCGACACGGGGTGTCCTGTCGGGACAGGGGTACCCGGCGCTGACCATCGAAGCCGTCGCGGCGGCCGCGGGCGTCGGCAAATCGACCATCTACCGCTGGTGGCCCAGTAAGGAGGCGCTCGTCGCCGACGCGCTCGCCGAGATCTTCCGCGCCGAGGAGATCCCCGATGAGGGCGACACCCACGCCGAACTGCGCCACGCCGTCGACATGACCATCGACAACTACGCCAACGAGGACATGGCCGCCTCGCTGCCCGCACTGGCCGGCGGCCTTCTCCCCCACCCCGAACTCATGGCTCGGTTCCGGGAGGCTTTCCTGTCCCGCAAACGCGAGAACATCGCCGCAGCACTGCGCCGCGGAATCCAACGCGGCGACCTGCCCCACGACCTCGACACCGACCTCGTTCAGGACATTTGGGCCGGCACCATCCTCTACCGACGACTCATGACCGGCTCCCCCCTCGACGCCGACCTCGCCGAACACCTTGTCCGACTCGTCACCAACACTCCCCCGCTGCTCCCTCACCGAGAAGCGGAAGTGCGTCCAGTCATGGACCCGTGAACCGGGCGACTGCGCTCGAGCTGCGATCGGATGGGCGATCCACCGCCGCGGGCTTCGGTCCGCCGATGCCTCAGTGGGACCGTCGAGGCCCGGCTCCTCTTCCCTCACGTGCGGCATGCGCAAGAAGAGTGCGTCGCAGCCCCGCACCGTGAGGGGAGCAGGTGACCGTTGGGCTCTCGTCCCCGGTGTACCTTGCCCAGTCCACTCCAGGGAGTCCGGGAACGTCAGGTGCTGCGGTGTGGGCGGGGGCTGGGGTGTGTACGGGGCGTAGGCCGGGTACGGCGGTATTCCTGTACTGCGGGTGTCCGCCCTGCTGTCACCGTCCGTCGATCCGGCCACGATGCTCGAAGACACGGCGGCGTTCAGCGCGCAATCACCCAGCTCGGCGCCCAGGTCCCGGCGGCGTCGTGGCCGGTCGCTGTGGCGGCGAGGTGGGCGCGGAGGGTGGTCAGCGCTGGGTGGGGGTTGTCGCGGTGCCACAGGAGCGAGTGCGGGTAGACGGGCGTCGGGTCGGTCACCGGGATGCGGCGCAGGCCGTGGTCGGTGGGCCAGACGAGGCGGGTGTGCTCGCCCATGAAGGTGGCCAGGGCCGGGGTGTCGGCGATGGTGTCCAGGAGCGCGTCGGAGCCGAAGTTGGGGCCGGTCGCCTCGATGGTGAGGCCGAACTCGGCGACGAGGTCGTCGTAGTAGGCGGCCCACTCGGTACCGGGGACGATGCCGGGCATCCAGATCCGGTGCCCGGTGAGCTGGGTGAGGGGCACCGACCGGGCGCCCGCCAGCGCGTGGGCGGGGCCGGTGAGGAGCTGGAGCGGTTCGTCGAGCACCCGGACGGACTCGATGTCCTCGGGAAGGGGCCGGCCTGGTACGGCGACGGCGCGGAAGGACGCGTCGATCGCACCGGACCGGATGGCGGCGACGGCCGTCTCGATGTCGAACAGCATCACCACGGCGAGGTCGATCTCGGGGTGTGCGCGGTGGAAGCCGCGCAGCAGGCCCGCCGCCGCGCCGCGCGAGGCGATCACGTCGACGCGCAGCGGACGGCGGCCGGTGCGCACGGACGCGACCGCGCGCTCGGCGACGCGCAGCAGCTCGCGTGCGTGGGGCAGGAACGCCTGCCCGTCGATGGTGAGTTCGGCGCCGCGCGCGGTGCGGGTGAACAGCCGCACGCCGAGGGTGCGCTCCAGCGCGGCGATGCGCTTGGAGACGGCCTGCTGGGTGACCGCCAGCTCGGCGGCGGCCTCCTGGAACTGCCCCGCGTCGGCGGCGGCGACGAAGGTCCGGACGGTGTCGAGATCCATGCAGACACCCTATGGACACAACCATTGGTTGTGGCCGGCGGCTCTGTGGTTGTTTGATTCCTGGTTGTGGTGCTCGCTTTGATGCTTCCGATCGCGGATCGGTTGTGCAGGGTGAGTGCGAGGGGCGTCGGGCATGAGGAGCGGGCACCGGCTGGGACATCTGCTCGGACATCGGCTGGGGCCGCAGTTCGGGTGGCTCTGGGGAGCGTACGGGACCAGCGCGCTCGGCACGTGGCTCGCCTTCGGCGCGTTCCCGCTGATCGCCATCCAGGTGCTGCACGCCGGACCGGCCGAGGTCGCCGCGCTCTCCTGCGTGGGGGCTGCGGTGGGCGCGGCCGTGGCGGTGCCGCTCGGCCCGTGGGTGGAGTTCCGCCGCAAGCGGCCGGTGCTGATCGCGATGGACCTGGTGCGGTTCGCGGCGCTGCTGACGATCCCCGCCGCGTTCGCGCTCGGCGTCCTCACGTTCCTTCAGCTCCTGCTGGTCTCGGTCGTCGTCGCGGCGGCCGACATCACCTTCCGCGCCGCCTCCGGCGCGTATCTGAAGACGCTGCTGCCGGCCGAGGACCTGCTCGTCGCCAACGCCCGGTTCGAGTCCACGACCTGGACGACCACGATCATCGGACCGCCGCTGGGCGGCGCGGCGATCGGGCTCCTCGGTCCGGTGGCGACGGTGGTGGCCGACGCGGTCAGCTACCTGCTCTCGGCCCTGGGTATCCGCGCGACGGGCGGGCACGAGCCGCAACCCGAGCGCCGGGAGGCCGCGCGCATGCGGGCCGGGGACCTGCTCGACGGCTGGCGGTACCTCCTCGCCGACGCGACGCTGCGTCCGCTGTTCTTCAACACCGCCTTGTTCAACGGCCTGGTGATGGCCGCCCAGCCGCTGCTGGCCGTCCTGATGCTCGGCCGACTCGGGTTCGCACCGTGGCAGTACGGCCTCGCCTTCGCCGCGCCCTCGATCGGCGGGCTGCTCGGTTCGCGGCTGGCCCGGCCGCTCGTCACCCGGTTCGGCCGGCACCAGGTCCTGGTCGTGGCCGGGGCGCTGCGCGCGCTCTGGCCCGTCGGCCTGGCCTTCCTGGGGCCGGGCGCCGGCGGGCTGCTGCTGGTGATGGGCGTCGAGCTCGGGCTCATCTTCTGCTGCGGGGTCTTCAACCCCGTCTGCGCCACCTACCGCCTCGAGCGCACCGCGACCGACCGGGTCGCCCGCACACTGTCCGCCTGGGCGGTGACGACCAAGGCCACGACCGCGCTCCTGACGGCCGTCTGGGGCGTGCTGGGCGGCCTGCTCGGCCCGCGTACGGCCATCGGCCTGGCCGGCGTGCTCCTGCTGGCGACTCCGTTGCTGCTCCCCCGCCGCGCGGCAGCGCTTCTCTCCGAGCCGGAGCCGGCACCGAGCCGTACCTGACGGGCCGCCACGGCCGTCATCGCGATCGGGCTGCGCCGCCCCTTTTTTGAAGGTGCGTGACTTTCCGGCGGTCAGGGAGCCTGCTTGCCGGCGCAGTTGGGCGCAAGTTGTGGCCTCGGGTGCGAGAACAGCATCCGGTACGCGCAGGCGCTGGAGCCCGTCGAGGGTTACGCAGGTGGTGGTGTCGGGCTCTTGTCGGTCACGGTGAGGGGATCGGCGCACTGTCGCCATCCCAGATCTTGCGTGGGAATCCCGGCCTTCAGGCCGGGCGGGAAACGCATCCTGAGACCCGGAGCCGCGAAGCGGCGTAGTACGCTGCGATCCTGCTTCGGCAGCGGTCAGGGCTTGGCCGTCATGAGACCCAGTGCGGTCAAGTGAGAAGCCGCCTCGTTTACGAGGGGGAGGAGTCACTTCGGTGTTGAATGGCACCATTGCTGCTCGTGACGTCCGGGCCCGTCTTCCGCCTCGCGCGTGCCGCGGTGTTCGCGGCCGTGTGTGTGGCGGCGGCGGGGCTTGGTCACGCCCTGATGTTACGGACGGTGCCGGGTTGGGCGGTGGGGTATGCGTTCGCCGCCACGACCGCCGGAGCCTGGTGGGTGGCCGGACGCGGTGAGCGCGGTGCCTCAGCGGTGACAGGCGCCACGGTAGTGGCGCAGTTCGCCCTGCACGGCTGGTTCAGCCTTGCTCAGGCCTTCGCCGCCGCGCCCACCAGTACCGGCGAGATGGCTGTTGGCCATCAGGCCATGGATGCGATGCCCATGACCTCCGCAGCCATGGGGGGCTGGTCCACCGGCATGGCCTTGGCCCACGTCCTCGCCGCAGTGCTGTGCGGGCTATGGCTTTGGCGCGGCGAGGCTGCGGCTTTCCAGCTCGCCCGCTCCCTGGCCCTGTTCGTCTTCGCTCCCCTGCACAGGGCCTGGCGCGTCCACGTCGCCGTCAGTACACCGCCCGCCCCCGCACGCCCCGCGTCCTTCCACATCCCCTCGCGCTTGCCCCATCAGGCAGCCCTGTGGCACAGCGTCACGCGGCGGGGCCCACCGAAGCCGGCGATCTGCTTCTGACCGTCCGTCCCGCTCTGTCGCGGTGACGGGCGCAGTCCGGCGTGCCCGCACGCACCGCCTGCCCGGCGCCCTTCGGGCGCTTCGGCTGCGGCAGCCGTGTCACGCCGTACCGCCTTTGTGGCGGACCGAATCGTTGACTTCGCGGGCGCCCGCGCCCTTGCGCGCCGGGTGCCGATTGGGGATACACGCATGTCTTCAACACAGGAACAAGCACCGAGAGACGACCGCGGTGAGGCCGTAATGGCCGTGGCGGAAGCCGCCGGCCCCACCGGGCCGTCGCCGGCCGCGGAGGCCGGCCCCTCGCAGCCAGGTCGTTCGTGGAGGGGTGTACGAGCGCTGCTCGTGCGACTGCACTTCTACGCCGGAGTATTCGTCGCCCCCTTCCTGCTCGTGGCCGCGCTGACCGGGCTGGCCTACACCTTCACGCCCCAGCTCGACCAGCTCGTCTACGGCGACCAGCTCCGGGTGGAGCAGGCCGGCAACGGGCCGCGCCCGCTCACGGAACAAATCGCGGCGGCCCGGGACGCGCACCCGGAAGGCACGCTGGCTTCGGTGATCACCCCGCCCGGACCGGAGGACACCACGCGGGTGGTGCTGTCGCTGCCGGAGCTGGGCGACAAACAGCGCACCGTCTTCGTCGACCCCTACACCGCCAAGGTCCAGGGCGAACTGACGACCTGGTACGGCTCGACGCCTCTCACCACATGGCTGGACGACCTGCACCGCAATCTGCACCTCGGTGAGACCGGCCGCCTCTACTCGGAGGTCGCCGCGAGCTGGCTCTGGGTGATCGTCGCAGGGGGGCTTGTCCTGTGGCTGGGACGCTCCCGGGGACAGCGCGCCAGGTCGGCGCGCGGCGTTCTGCTGCCCGATCGCTCCGCCCGGGGCGTACGGCGTACCCGCAGCCGGCATGCGGCCACCGGCGTGTGGCTCGCTATCGGCCTGTTCTTCCTCAGCGCCACCGGCCTGACCTGGTCCCACTACGCCGGCGACCACTTCGGGCAGCTGCTGGACGCAGCCAAGGGCCACGCGCCCGAGCTGGTCACCACGCTGCCCGGCGGGGCCGAGGCAACCGAGGGCGAGCACGCGGGGCACGCCGGGCACGGCACGGGCCACGACTCGGCGTCGACGGACCCCGCCGATTTCGACGCAGTCCTCGCTGTGGCGCGCGACGCCGGGCTGGGCGGCCGGGTGGAGCTGACGCCGCCCGAGGACGCGGTGAGCGCCTGGACCGTGGCTCAGGACGATAACCGCTGGCCGGTGCAGTACGACCAGGTGGCCGTCGACCCCGCCAAGGGCGAGGTCACCGCCGAGAGCCGGTGGTCCGACTATCCCGCCCTGGCCAAGCTCAGCAAGCTCGGCGTCCAAGGCCACACGGGCCTGCTCTTCGGCCTCGCCAACCAGATCCTGCTGGCGCTGATCGCGCTCGGTCTGATCTTCGTCATCGTGTGGGGTTACCGCATGTGGTGGCAGCGGCGCCCCATGCGTGACGACCGCACGGCGGTCTTCGGCAAGGCCCCGGCACGGGGTACGTGGCGGCAGCTGCCCCTGCCGGTGCTGATCATCGGCGTCCCGGCCGTCGCCGCCCTCGGCTGGGCACTGCCCGTTCTGGGAATCACGCTGATCGGGTTCCTCGTCCTGGACGTGACAGCCGGGCTCGTCCGGCGAGGCCGCGCCGCGTAGCGCCGAAGCCGGGAAGGCCCCAACTGCCTCCGGCCCGGCACGCACTGTGCCGGGCCGGAGGCAGATGCCTGCGGCCGGCCCCGCACGATCCTGGGCCCCTACTACGAGCAGCTCGGCTTCACGGCCCTACGGCCGGGGCCCCAGCAACTGGCCAACCGCCGCCCCACGCACTCCCCCACGCCCCGTATCCGGCAGACCGACCCGCTCCCCCACCACCATGCGCTCCCCCGCCACCGAACCGGCCTACGCGTGGCCGGCCTCACCCCCGGACAAGCCACAGGGAGCAGAAACACCCGTTTCCACGACAGTCAGGTACTCGGGGATGTACCGGCCCACGACAGCGACAGCCACGCCTGACATCACCCACATGTCAGTGACATCCGCGTCATCCGCTCACACCACCAGCACGAACCCGTCAATTTGACGCACCGTCACTGACACCACCCCACTGACACCAGCCGGCGCATCGCAGCCGGGCGCGGTCGGCGCCGGTGCTGCCACTTGCCTTGTGGGCGGCCGTACCCGCAGTACCGTCCGGCATCCGTCATGCGGCGGTCATGCCGCCGTCGATGGCGAGTGCGGCTCCGGTGATGAACGTCGCTTCGTCGCTGAGGAGAAAGGCCACGAACGCCGCGATCTCGTCCGGCTGGGCGATCCGCCCGATCGGGTGCAACGCTCCGGCCACGCGGACGGCCTCTTCCGGCGGCAGGCCCATGTTGTTGCGGAGCAGGGGGGTGTCGACGCCTCCGGTGACAAGCGCGTTGATACGTACGCCGGAAGCGGCCACGTCGAGGGCGGCCGACCGTGTGAGTCCGACGACGCCGTGCTTGGCGGCGCTGTAGGAGGCCATGCCGGGGGCTCCGGTGATTGCGAGGTTGGAGGCGTTGTTCACAATCGCGCCGCCGCCGGATGCTTGCAGCACTGGCAGCTGGTACTTCAGGCTGAAGAAGACACTGCTGAGGTTGAGCGCCAGGTCGGCGTTCCAGGCCGTGCTGTCGATGTCGGTGAGCGGGCCGACGGCGGTGGCCGCGCCGACGTTGTTGAAGGCCCCGTCGAGGCGTCCGTGCCTGTCGACGACCTGCTGGACCAAGTCCGCGACCTCGGCCTCGGCTGTCACGTCGGTGGGTACGAAGACGGCGTCTGCTCCGCGGGCGCGCAGTTCGGCGGCCAGCGCGTCGCCGGCCTCCTTGCCACGGGCCGCGAGGACGACCTTTGCGCCCTCGGCGGCGATTCGCCCGGCGGCGGCCCGGCCCATGCCGGAGGTGGCGCCGGTGATGAGGACGACCTTGTTGGTGAAACGTGCTGGCATTGCTGACTGCTCCTGTTTTTCTTGGAGTTGGGTGGGATTCAGAAGGTGACGACGAGGCGGCCGCGGACGCCGCCGGCCGCCATCCGGCGGTGCGCGTCACCGGCCTCAACGGGGGAATAGGTCTGCGCGACCCGTGGGATGAGGACGGCCGCCTCGGCGAGTTCCCGGATCTGGTTCAGCTTGTCCGTGCGCCCGAAGTAGTCGGGGACAAACGTCGTCCGCACGGTGATCCTGCCGCTGTTCTCGAGCTCGTAGCCGCCGGGTTCCTCGGCACTGCGGAAGCGGACGAAGGTGCCGCCGTCGCGGACGGTTTCGGACAGTCGTTGACCGAGCAGCGCGACATCGGCGACCGCGTCCACGCCGTCGGGATACCGGGCGCGGAGATGTTCGGCGACGTTGGATCCTCTGGCCACGATCTCGTCCGCGCCGAATCCGCGGACCAGTTCCTCATCGGCGGGTGCTGCATCGGCTATCACGGTGAGTCCCGCGTGCTTGGCCAGCTGCACCAGATAGCTACCGAGTGTCCCGGCAGCCCCGACGACGGCGAGGACCGATCCCGCCGGGAGGGCCAGCAGGTCGAGCGTCCGCAGTGCGGTGAGTCCGTTCATGGGCAGGGTTGCCGCACTCGCGTGGTCAAAGCCCGCTGGTGCACGAACCACCCAACTGGCCGGCAGTACCCGGTACTCGGCGTAGCCGCCGGCGGCAGTCCCCAGGGGCATGAGCATCGCCATGACCGGGTCGCCCACGCGAAGTTCGGTCCCGGTCGCCGGGCCGACCTCGTCGACCACGCCCGCGATGTCCATCCCGGGAACATACGGGCCCGGAAACTCCCGGAGTCTTTCCGCATGCGCACCTGCTCGCAGCAGTGCGTCCGCCGGATTCACCGCGGCTGCGTGAACGCGCACACGGACCTCACCGGGCCCGGGGTGCGGATCCGGTAGATCGACAACCTGCAGTACGTCCGGTTCGCCGAACTCGTACAGTCCAACGGCTTGCACGTCACGACCCCTAGAGCAGTAACCAATGAATACCTTGTACGTCTTCCGTACCTGGTATCGAGTCTCGCGAACCACACGAAAAGCGACAAGAGGGCACTTCGAAGTGCGCAGGTATCCCGGAGGGAACCACCCCGAGCGAGGTCCGGCGTGACCCGTACCTGGTTCCCCGGCGGTACCCGGTTTCGCTCGTATACTTACTGCTATGACGCAGTCGCTCACGGATCCCGGCGACACAGACCCCGCTCTGTGCGAACAAGGACGCGACCTCATCCGCGACGTGCTGGAACGGATCGGCGACAAGTGGTCCGTAGTCGTGATCTGCAAGCTCACCAACACCACACGCGGGTTCAACGAACTGCGCCGCCTCAGCAGTCCCATCACCCAGCGGATGCTCAGCGCCACATTGCGCAGACTGGAGCGCGACGGGCTCGTAACAAGGACCGTCCACAACACCAAGCCCCCACGCGTCGACTACGCCCTCACCACGCGCGGGCTCAGCTTGCTGAAAATTGTCCAAGCTCTGGCCCGGTGGGCAGAGGACAACGCCGACGGAATCCTGGACTCAAGGACGATCTTCGACGCCGAACAGTTGTGACGGCCTGTCGGAACGAACCCACCGGCGCTCCCAGGGCGTGTTCGTAGTGCCGGCCGATGGCGGGCCGGGCCAGATCGCCAGTACCCAGATGGTGTGGTGGCGAGGTTCAAGCGGTGCAGATCTCTTCGAGGACGCACTGGTTGTACAGCTCGGACAGCGCGACGGTGTACTCGAGGAGGGTGCGGGTGCGGAGCGTGCGAGCGTGCCCCACTGGCCGTCGGTGCGGCGGACCTTGACCGAAAAAACCGAGATGGTCACGGAGCAGCGGCTGGCCGTCGTGGGACTCGTTGTCTCGTCTCACTCAATCGAGTCGTTTTCTCAACGAACCGAGTCGTTCGGGCTCTGTCTCAGTGAACCTGGGTGCGCCACGCCGCCCTGGCGCGGCTCACGTCCCACCCCGCGCACGGGAGGGATCCCGTGGCTCTCGACCGTCGAATCGGCCAAGGTGCAGTGGTGAGCACTGAAGAGAGTCCCGTCGAACACGACGACCGGTGGGTCCTAAGCCTTCGCGGGATGAGCGTGACCAAGATCAGTGTGGACTTTAGGCTCGTGCTGGCCGTCGGCTCGGACTGGGAAATCGCATTGGAAGCGCCAGTCAGGCTCTCGTACGGGACAGTCCATGCCAGCCCGTCCGTACTCCTGAATCCGGAGTCGCAGGACGTGGCCGCGGCCCTTGCTCTCTTCGGAGCGAGTGTCCTGTCGGTGGTCGCGTTCAAGTCCGGCACCCTGCGTCTCGTTTTCGACACAGGCCACCACCTGACTTGCTCATCCGATCCGTCTTTCGAAGCGTGGCAGGTCACGGGCCCAGCGCAATGGCGCTTCGTGTCTCTGCCGGGAGGCGACCTCGGTGTCTGGTCCGGCTCAGGAACAAGCGAGTCCTAGCCTCGAGACGTGCAGTCTGTCTCAACGAACCGAGTCCACGCGTCTCACTCAATCCTCGCGGTGCATGTAGCCGAGCATCGAGCGGGAGTGGCGGGCCCAACCGCCCTGGCCGGCGATGGCGATGCCGTTACGACCGCGCCCGCATCCTGCTCACTCACCACGGCGACGGGCCGCGGCTACCCGGCTGCGGTATTCCTCGGCCCCCCGCCTCGGCGAGGCCGTCCGCGAACGTGATCACGACCAAGGCCGGGCCGGGCACAAGAGCCTGCGCAGCGTGCAGCGCTACGTTCGCCCCGGCCCGGCCACTGTGCACCGGGCCGCCGAAGCCCCGGCCGGCCCCGGCGCCGTAGCTGAACATCACTGCGACGCCGGGGCTGGCCGAGTGGCTTCCTGATTCGCTACCAGGCGATCTCGCCGGTCCGGTCGACGAACCGTCCAGAGCCGGCGCCGGGCTTTTCGGTTGCGAGGCCGACGATCGCGTCCGTCCCTTCGGTGACGGTCTGAGGGCCACTGTGGCCATTGAGGTCGGTCGCCGTGTAGCCGGGATCGGCGGCATTGATGCGGATGTCCGGCAGCGCTTTGGCATATTGGGTGGTCAGCATCGTCAGCGCCGCCTTCGAGGCGCTGTAGAGCGGCGCGATGGCAGAAGACTCGAACCGCGACGGGTCGTGGGTGATGGCCAGCGAGCCCATTCCGCTGCTGACATTGACGATGACCGGGTCTGATGATCGGCGCAGCAGCGGCAGGAACGCGGTGGTCGTCCGGACCACACCGGCGAGGTTGACGTCGAAGACATCGAGGGCGTCGGCACCGGTGAGGGCGCTGGAATCACCGGCGGGGCCGTGGATGCCGGCGTTGTTGATCAGAACGTCGATCGAGCCCTCGTGCTCGGCGACATCCGCAGCCGCGACGGTGACGGACGCGTCGTCGGTCACGTCGATGGGGACGAACCGCGCGCCGAGCGTGTCGGCGGCCTCCGCGCCATGCTCGGGGTTGCGGGCCCCGACCAGCACGGTGTGACCGAGTTCGATGAGGCGGCGGGCCGTCTCGCGGCCAAGCCCCTTGTTGGCTCCGGTGATGAAGATGATCGTCATGCGTTCATGGTGCGTACGCCCCCTGACACCCCGCCAGGGACGCTTCAACAGTAGGAGCAGCAGTACCACCCTCGATATCACCTTGATGACCGAGGATGCGGGACGATGGACATCATGACGACGACACCCGGGGCCGGGCTGGGGGCGATGATCCGCACCTGGCGGGAACGGCTGCCCCCGTCGGCCGCGGGACTGCCGGTGGGCCGGGCACGGCGTGCGGTCGGCCTGCGCCGCGAGGAGCTCGCCGACCTCGCCGGTGTCTCGGTCGACTACGTCGTGCGCCTGGAGCAGGGCCGGGCCACGACGCCCTCAGCACCGGTGGTGGCGTCCTTGGCACGCGCCCTTCAGCTGTCCACCGCCGAGCGGGATCATCTGTACCGGCTGGCCCAGCTCGTCCCACCGGCGGACGGCGCGATCTCCGGCCACATCCCACCCGGCGTTCACCGCGTCCTCACCCGGCTCGGGGACGTCGCCGTCGCCGTGTTCGCGGCAGACTGGCAGCTGATCTGGTGGAACCGCAGTTGGGCTGCGCTGTTCGGCGATCCCTCGTCGGTGCCACCGCGGCTGCGCAATTTCGCCCGCGAGAGGTTCCCGGTAGGTGCAGGTCCTGTTCGCCTCGGGCTGTGGCCTGTGACCGAAGTGGACCGGGACGCCACCGACGCCGCCGTCGTGTCCGACCTGCGCCGCGCCACCGGCCGCTTCCCGCGCGACGCGCGCCTGGCAGAGATGATCCGCGTATTGAGCGAGGGCAACCAACGGTTCGCCGGCCTGTGGGCGAGCGGCGCAGTGGCCGCTCACCGGGAGGACCACAAAACGATCGAGCATCCATCGGTGGGTCCGGTCACCGTGGACTGCGACATACTGACCGACGGTGACTCCGAGCTCAAGATTGTGATCATGACGGCCATGCCCGGCAGCGCGGACGAGACCAAGCTGCAGCTCGCCGCGATCGCTGGTCCGCGGGAATCCACGAACAGCTCGCACACACGCCGGTAGGCGGGGTACGACCGCGCCAGGCGGCTCGTACCAAATCCCGCAAAGCGCCCCAGGCTCCCACCGCAAGCCCCTGGTGTTGCCAGAACTCACAGACATCGCCCTCCGGCGAAACCGTGCGTTCCCCGCTCTGAGCGGCAAGTGGTGTCAGCTCCCAGGTACACAACCAGGGCAGCGTGCCGCAACCTTCGTGATGGACCCTTCTGGCTTTCGCCGGCGGAGCGGCACGAGCCACCGGCTCCGATCACCGGCGGGTGCCGGCAGGCAGCGGAGAGATGGTCCGGTTACTCACTCACGAGCGCGCAACGTCAACACAGCGGCTGAGCGTCTGGCCCCGCTGGTCTCCCGAGTGGCGGCAATTGCGGTTCCCCTCCTTCGCCACCAGGACCCTGCCGTGCGCGGATGCCGGCCACGGCCAGTGCTGCCATCGCGGCGGCGGCCGTTGCGGCGGCGGCAAAGCCGCCGGGCGCACCGGATGCGTCAACTGCCCAGCCGGAGATCGCCGCTGCACCGGCCGCGCCCGCCGCACTGGCGGAGTTCAGCCAGGTGAACGCCTGGGTCAGGACGGCCCGGTGGACGGCAGATTCGGCCAGCACCGAGAAGAGCACCAAGATGGGAGGGACTGCCGCACCGGTCAACACAATCACGAGCCCGAGCCCGAGCGGTGAGCCGGCCGCGAACAGCAGCAGGCTGCCAAGAGCCAGCCCGGCCGTGGCCACCGCCAGTTGCACCCGCGGCTCCGCGCGCCACCGGCGCAGCCCGTACAGCCAGCCGGCCAGCAGGCCGCTGCAGCTCGACACAGCGAACAGCGGAGCGGCTGCATCGGGCGCGCCGTGTTCCACCGCGAAGGCTGTCACCGATACCTGCACGGCGCCGAAGTACACGCCGATAGCGAGGTTGTGACCGACCAGCACCGCAAATCCGGGCCGCAGCAGTGAGCCGCGTGCTCGAGTGCGTTCGGCGAAGGCGGACACCGGCGGCGGTGAGGTGCGGCGCTGCGCGGCGAAGGCCAGTCCGCCGGCCACTACCAGCACGGCGGCCAGTACCGTGCCGAGCACCGGATGCCCGCCCGCTCCGATAGTGCTGACCAGGGCCGGGCCGGTCAGGTAGCCCAGCGCGTTACTGAGCGACTCCAGTGCGAACGCGGTGGGCAGCCCCGCGGCCCGGTCGCCGCGCAGCAGCGCCGACCAGCGGGCCGCGGACAGTGCGCTGAGCTGCGGGATGGTCGCGCCGACCAGCACCCCGCCCGCTGTCATCAGCCAGCTCGGGCTGCCGCCCGCGACCAGCGTCAGCAGCGCGGTTACCGACGCGGCGTGGGCGAGCAGCGCGGGTGGCAGCACCCGGGTCTGGCCGAAGCGGTCGATCAGCCGGGCGAGTTGCGGCCCGGCCAGAGCCTCGGCGACGGCGAAGCCGCCGGTCACCAGACCGGCCTCGGTGTAGGAGTCGGTCTGTCCGTGCACCAGCCAGACGATGCCGAGGCTGGTCATCGCGATGCCGACGCGGCCGACGGCGGCGGTCAGAAAGAAGGCTGCGGCGCCGGGAGTGCGCAGCAGGGTGCGGTAGGTCGCCGACGGCACGGCGGGGCCCTTTCGCTGCCCGGCGGGGCGGACCACACGGGGTCGTCGGTGTCCGGAATTCACCGACCCGTGGTCGTCACCTGGAACCGTCCAGTGCTGGCGTGGAGCGGGGACACGCACCCCACGCCGACTCCGTCACCGGGCAGAAGTCTCACGAATGGTCTCGACTGGTCTCAGCCGTTCGAATGCGGTGACTGTAGGGCGCCCCGAACCGGCCTGTCCAGACGAAGCGGTACATGTCTCTCGTACTGGCTGTGCCGGCGGGCGGGTGGCGGCGAGGAGGACGCGCTTGCGGAGGAGCGGGAGTTCGGCCCGGCCGCACATCTGGCGTTTCATCATCTCCTGGAAGATCCAGCCGAAGCGGACCAGCGACACCGTGATCAGGCACCGGGGCAGGTGCGGTCTGTGCAACTGCGAGCGGTGGTTACGCGGACACGGGGTCGAGACCGGCGAGCAGGGTGCGCAGGGGCGCGGTGTCGGGCGTGTCGGCGACGGCCGCGTCGAGGGCGCCGTCCATGCCCCTTTCCCACTCCTCCGGTAGAGCGAGTCCGGGCCGCTGCGACCAGGCGATGTCGGGGGTGGCCTGTCCGGCCCGGGCGAGGCGCAGATGGACCATGCCGACGAGCCCGTCGAAGATCTTGGGCCGGATGAAGTTACGGGCCGACGGGCCGGTCAGCCGCGCCGCCTGGGCAGGCTTGGGCATCCGGTCGGCGACCTCCATCCACAGCAGGCCGCGGTCGAACGCGTCCAGCACCTCCTCCAGACCGGGCAATGCGGCGTACTCCAACTGCCTTGTCGGGGCGCCCTTTCGGGCGGGTGCCGCCCCGTCCGCGACTTGCGCTGAGGAGCGTAGTGCCCTGGCGACGGCGACCAGCAGCGGCCGGGACCATTCCTCGGCGTCGAAGACCGCGCGGGCCATGACGAGGTCCTCCCAACTCATGCGCCGCAACTGTGCCGCCCTGTGCGGCAGCGTGCGCGCCTCTATTGCCGCGAACACCCCGTCCACATCGCGCAGCAGGGTGAGCGCGGCCGGCTCGTCCGCCGCGCCGTCGGTTCGGCCGTCGGCGGGCAGCTTCTCGATCAGGGCGACCCGTTCGGCGGTCGGCGGGTGCGAGTCGTACCGGTGCGGCCGCGAGGGACGCTGCCCGGCGGGGAGCGCGGCGAGCCGTTCGCCCGGCCGGGCGGCGAGCAGTCGTCGGAATCCGCCGTACACCTCGCCCACCGGCGGCAGGGCTCCCATCGGCTCGCCTATCCCGGCGTAGGTGTTCATGTAGTGGGTGTGGGCGGCGTCGAGGACCGGAAGGGCGCGCAGCGTGGCGACCGTCGCGTCACGGCCTGCGTGCTGGGCAGCCGCCCGGTCGGCGGCGAGCTCCTGGTGACGGGCCACGGACTGCGATGTCCGCAGAAACATGTGGGCATAGCTGACGTACAGGGCGCCGATCGTCTGGTGCAGCTGGGTGCTGCCCCCGCTGAACATTTCCACCGTGTGCAGTACCGCTTCGCGGCCGCGCATGGTGACACCGCCGAGCCGGGTGTCGAGGTTGCCGTAGTGCCCGAACTCGTGGGTGAGGACGGCGCGCAGCCGCGGGACGGTCAGACCGGCGAGCAGGGGAAGGCCCAGGAGCATCCGGCGCCGTCCGGGCAACAGCCCCAGCAGGCGGCTCTGTTCGGCGACCCCGGCGTTTACCTCGGAAACCAGGTACAGCTCGTCCGGCGGCCGTTCCCCTGTCGCCTCGGCGGCGGCCCGGACCTGTTCCCACAGCTCGGGCTGGTCGTCCGGCTTGACCGCTACTCCGTGCGGTACCGGGCCAAGGCGCCCTGCTCGCAGGAAGGTGAACATGCCCCGCAGGATCGCCAATGCCAGCAGGATGGTGACGGTCAGGACCGCGCCCTCGAACCAGGCCGCCTTCGCGGTGAGCAGACGTGTCACCAGGAGCCAGTCGAGCAGCGCCATGGCCGCCAGCAGAACGACGCCTATCTGGAAGAAGCCGGCCAGTAGGACAAGCGCGCGCAAAGCGCGCAGCCGGAACGTCATCGGATGGTCCCCCCACAGGACTTGGCGGCCCGGACGGACCAGCGATGCTCGCGGATCATACTTCCGACGGCGAAGCCGGCGCCTGGAACAACCTGGGCAGCGACCTACGCGAAATGCCTGCTCCGACGAAGCCGTCGACGCCGGTGAGCGGGCTGGGGCGATGCCGGCCGAGGCAGGTGACGTCCGCTTGGGTCCTGTCCGGCGGCAGGTGGCCGGGGCGGCTGCGGTACGGGTTCGACGGGAACCACTCCGTGAACACGTCCCGCCACAGGCCCTGTATCGCATGCGGTCGCATGCCGGCGTGCGGCCGTCGTTCGGTGGAGCGGGCACCGGAGCAGTGCCAAAAGCCGCCATTCGGATCACCGATGAGGGTCCTTCCGGTGATTGCGGCACGTTCGCGCACGCCGCACGTCCTGCGGCGGGTATGCCGTCTGCGCAGAAGGCGGCCCAGCGATCCAGTCAGGAGATCAGCCATGTATGCAGTGGTTCGGCGGTACGAAGGGGTGACCGATCCGGCCGAGGCGGGACGCCGGGTGAACGAGGGGTTCCTGCCGCTCCTTCGCCAGGTCCAAGGTTTCGTGGCCTATTACTGGGTCGATGCCGGGGGCGGGGTGATGGTCTCGACGAGTGTCTTCCAGGACCCGGCCGGCGCCGAGGAGTCGACCGATCGGGCGGCGGATTTCGTACGGGACCGCCTCGCCTCCCTGCTCCCCAGCCCTCCCCAGGTCACGGCCGGCGAGGTCGTTGCCCATTCTTGACTTCCGCTCCCCGGGCTAAAGCCCGGGGATTCCTACCACGGTCGTGTGACCGTCTCGGTGGGTTCCTGCTTCACCGCGCTGCGCCGGGACGAGTCCCGGTCTTACCTGCGCTCGACAGGCTGACACCGCCACTCCGGCGGCCTTGGCGACGTTGACCGCCGACTGCTGAGGGGCCGACTGGGGCGTGTTTCGAAAGTGCTGGTCGCAGCCACCCATTGATGGCTGCGACCAGCACAGTAGCTTCGTAGCGGACGGCGAGCTTGTCGTACCGGGTCGCTACGGCTCGGTGCCGCTTGAGGCGGTTGGTCCCGCACCCCACCGCATGACGCTCGCGATAGTGCGCCTTGTCGAACTTCGGCGGGCGACCGCCGCGTGAGCCGAGCTTCTTGCGGTGGCGGACTTGGTCGCGCTTCTCGGAGATGGTGCAGCGGATGCCCCGTCTGAACTCCACGGCGTGCGATCACGGATTTGACGCCTCGTGCTCAAACCAGGCGGCGGTACTTGTCGTGGTCGTAGCCGCGGTCGCCGAGCAGAGTGTCGGGCCGCTTGCGTGGACGCCCGACGGGACCCGGCACCGAGGGGATGCCGGCAGTCCGCCGGTCGTGTCTTCAGCGCCCACCGCGGTCGAGGGCGGCGACCTCGCGTACGGCCTCGGCGATGGCCGGGAAGTCCTTCTTGAGGATCGCACCGTGGTTGCTGGCGACCTTCGCGCCGATCTGGATGTTCGGGTTGCGGGCGGTCACCGCATCGAGGCTGGTGCGTATCCGTTCCTGCTCATCACCGCGGCTCCCGAAGGACGTCCCCGAAGCGACCACATACCGCACCGGGACGGTGATGTTGTCCAGCACGGGGCCCAGCTCACGCTCGCGGGAGAGCCTGCCGAGTTCGATGTTGCTGTTCGCCTGCTGTTCGGCGGTCATCCGCGGGGCCAGGCCCGTCGGGCGCAGCAGCGGCAGGAACCAGCTCATCCGCCGAAACAGCTTCCGGATCCGCTGCTCCATGGCCTCGTCGAGCCAGTCGTACGGGAACGCGCCGTCGACCAGGACCGCGCCCAGGGCACGCTCCGGATTCCGGCCGGCCCAGTGCGCCCCGACGAACGCCCCGTAGGACCAGCCCACCAGCAGCGCCCGGTCCACACCTCTGGCCGCGAGTACGGCATCGACGTCCCGGACGGCTGCCTCGAAGGAATAGTCCGCCGAGCGCTTCGATTTGCCGCGGGCCCGCTCGTCGTAGGTGATGTGCCGCCACCCTGTGCCCAGTTCGGCGATGACGCGCCGCCAGTAGCCCTGGGTGGCGAACTGGCCGTTGAGGTAGAGCACCGGGATCCCGGGACCGCCGGTGTCGGTGACGGCCAGGGCGGTGTCGTCGACCGGCACCATGCCGGTCCACTTCGAACTGGTCGAGGAAGTGCTGTTCTTCGTCATGTGTTCCCCCTGGTCGCGTGAGAGCGTCTTGTACTGCTTCTCCAGGCCCTGTACGTGGATCGCGGGCGCCTCGGGACAAACGCCCCGTGTCCTCGGCGACGACCGAGGGGATCTCGATCGCGGTGGGCCCAGCATCGTCCTGGTTGTGCTCCTGTTAGAGGCTGCGGGCGGTGATGTCGCCGCGGGAGGTGGTGGCGCGGATGTCGAGTCCGGCGGTGCCATCGTTCTTGAGGGCGTTGCTGACGCGGCCGTAGTCGGTGCCGGCGTCCAGGGCGGCCGAGACGCCGGCGGCGGCGGCGACCGAAATGTTGCCGGACCGGGTGCGGAGCACGACCGTGCCGCGTACGGCCTCGGTGATCCGGATGTCGCCCCTTGCGGTGCTGATCTCCGCGGGGCCGCCCAGCCGGCCGATCTCGATGTCGCCGTCGATCGCAGTGAGGCGGACGCTCGCGGCCTCGTCGATCTTGATCTGGCGGTACGCGCCTTCGAAGGCGATGTCGCCGAGGCGTCCGACGCCGCGGAGCTCGGCGCCGGCGGTCTTGGCCTCGATGCGGGAGCCGGCGGGCAGCTGGACGGTGACCTCCAGGGATCCGGAGGGGCCGAAGAGCTGGTTGTCGGGGGTCGGGGCCGTGATCCGCAGGACGCCGTCGGCGTAGGCGACGGCTGTCTGCTCGGCGGTCTTGGTGTCGCGGCTCTTGGAGGGGGTGGCGGGCAGGACCTCGACGGTGGTGTCGGCGCGGTCTGCGGCGATGAACTGGATGCGTCCGGCGGGGATGTCCAGGACGGCGGAGATCGGGGCGGGGGTGTCGAACTTCTGCATCGTGCTCTCCCGTGCTCGCTCGTTGTTTCTGACACCGGAAACGCTACGTTGCTTTCAAGAATCCGACAACGTATCTGTTGCATAGAATTGGCATTCATGCAGGTAGACACCGGGAAACTGTTGCAACGGTCTTGAGGGTAACGCAACGACGATTGTCTTGATCATTGCAATGGATGAGAAGTGAACGCTATAGTGGGGGGTCAGGGACCGCCACGAAGGATCACCAAGGAGATCGCGATGCCGGGAGGCAGACTCACCCAGCAGGAACGCCAGCAGATCGCGTTGGGGCTGGCCGACAGCCTCCCCTACGCAGAGATCGCCCGGCGCCTCGACCGTCCGACCTCGACGATCACGCGTGAGGTGATGCGCAACGGCGGCCCCACCGCCTACCGCGCCGACCTGGCCCACCGCGCCACCGAACGCCGCGCCCACCGGCGCAGGCCCGCCTCCTCCCAGGGTCCGGAGTCAGTCCCCCAGGCGCACGGGCGCGACGCCGAGGCCGTGGCCGAGTACGAGGAGACGTTCACCACCGTCCTCATGGCTTCGGGCCTGTCGAAGATGGCGGCCCGGGTGCTGACCTGCCTGTTCACCACCGACGCGGGCAGCCTCACCGCGTCCCAGCTCGCCCAGCGCCTCCAGGTCAGCCCGGCGTCCATCTCCAAGGCGATCGCCTTCCTGGAGAGCCAGAGCCTCGTCCGCCGAGAACGCGACGAACGCCGCCGCGACCGCTACGTCGTGGACGACGAACTCTTCTACCAGGCGACGATCGCCAGCGCCCGGGCCAACGACCAGCTCGTCGAAACCGCACGCCAAGGCGTCGCCGTCCTCGGCCCCCACACCCCCGCCGCCACCCGCCTGGAGAACATCGCCCGCTTCCTCGACTTCATCAGCGAAAGCATCACCCGCGCCGCCGAACAGGCCCGCGAAGTCCTCCACACCAGACCCGGAACAACCTCCACCGACACCGCCCAGCCAAGTCCGGACCACGGATAGACAGCCGTCTCGATCGTCACAGCGACGAGACGAAGCCGGCTGCGTCCTCGGGGAAACATCGGGTTCCACCACGGCGGCCGTCCGCGACGGCGCGGTTTCGATGTGGCGGGACGTCAGATGGGCTTCAGCTGCGTGCGCAGGAGACAGAACTCGTTGCCCTCGGGGTCGGCCAGGACATGCCAGCTCTCTTCTCCAATCTGGCCGATGTCGACAGGCACGGCGCCCAGTGCGAGCCACCACCCGGGTGCGGTACGAAGTCCGGTGTGAACGATCAGACTCAGCGCGCGACCGTTCGCGTGTTCATCGCCCTCGCCCCGCCCGACCACGCGAAAGAAGAACTGGCCCGGGAGCTGCGCCCCGCCTATGACACACACCCTCACATGCGGTGGAACCGCATCGAGGACTGGCACATCACCCTGGCGTTCCTCGGGGAGCTACCGGCCGAGACAGTTCCGCTCCTGCGACCGCCTCTCGCCGACCTCGCAGCGGGCCACCAGCCACCCTGTTTGGCGCTACGCGGCAGCGGAACCTTCGACGACCGGGTGCTGTGGAGCGGAATCGACGGAGACCTCGATGAGCTGCACCTGCTCGCCGCCGATGTGCGTACCGCCGTCAAGAACTGCGGGGTCGTCTTCGAGGATCGGCCCCTGCGCCCCCATCTGACGTTGGCCCGTGCCCGTCGAGGAGATCGATCCTCGGCGGGAGAAATCGCCGAAGGGTTCGCCGGCTTCACCGGGCGCCGATGGCCTGCCGAGCGTCTGCACCTGGTCGGCAGCAACGTCGGCCGTAGCCGCGGACCGATCCACTACCGCGACATCGAGGCTTGGACCCTCGGCAACGGGAACTCCACCGGGTGTTGAACGAAGCAACGGCGGCCTGGTGCAACGTGATCATCTCGGGGGCCCTCCGAGAACGCGCGCATCAGGCGCTGGGTGATCACAGCACCGTGGCGGCGTGGGCCCAGAAGGCGGCAAAGAACGCGGACGGGGCGGCGTACGCCGACGCGGTGCCGGAGTACGCCGCCCTGGAGTGGGACGGAGCTGGGGCCGTGGCCCGCTAAGGCTGCTGCCCGGTCCTGCTCCCGCTACTTCGGGTCACGGTTGAACAGCGACTTGCACCAGAAGTAGCCGAGCACGGCCAGCCCCAGGCACCAGACGATGGTGATCCACCCGTTGTTGCCGATCTCGGTGCCGAGGAGCAGGCCGCGCAGGGTCTCGATGGCCGGGGTGAACGGCTGGTACTCGGCGATCGGCTGGAACCACCCCGGCATCGCGTCGACCGGGACGAAGGCGCTGGAGATGAGCGGCAGGAAGACCAGCGGCAGCGCGTTGTTGCTGGCCGCCTCGGCGCTCGGGCTGACCATGCCCATCGCGACCGCGATCCAGGTGAACGCCAGGGCGAACAGCGCGAGCAGCCCGAACGCCGCGATCCACTCCAGGACCGTGGCGTCCGTGGACCTGAAGCCGATGGCCACGCCGACGGCACCGACAACAACCACGCTGATGACCGCCTGCAGCACGCTGCCGATGACGTGTCCGATGAGGACGGAACCGCGGTGGATCGCCATCGTGCGGAAGCGGGCGA
Organism: Streptomyces sp. NBC_00154; assembly: GCF_026342835.1. Taxonomy (GTDB): domain Bacteria; phylum Actinomycetota; class Actinomycetes; order Streptomycetales; family Streptomycetaceae; genus Streptomyces. The sequence goes on along the minus strand of NZ_JAPEMI010000001.1, from coordinate 7,502,496 downwards.
TGATGCCCTCGGTCATGTCGTTGGAGACGGACACCGCGGTCCCGACCAGGGTGCCGCCGACGGTCATCAGCAGGATGCCCGGGACGAGATACGCGATGTACTGCGAGCGATCGGCGCCGCCACCACCGATGCCCGCGCTCATCACGTCGCCGAAGACGTAGACGAACAGCAGCAGCAGGACGATCGGCGTCAGCAGCAGGTTCAGGGTGAGGGACGGGTAGCGCCGCGCGTGCAGCAGGTTGCGCCGCAGCATCGTGTTCGAGTCGCGGACGGCGAGGGAGAGGGCGCTCATCGGACAGTCTCCTTGGGCTGGTCGGGGACGCTGGAGCTGGTCAGGGCGAAGAACACGTCGTCGAGGTCGGGGGTGTGCACGGTCAGTTCGTCGGCCTCGATGCCGGCGGAGTCCAGCCAGTCGAGGATGGAGCGCAGCTCGCGCTGGCTGCCGCCGCTGGGGATGGTCAGGGACAGTGCCTCGTCGTCCCGGGTGACTTCGCGCAGTGCGGAGGCGGCGGTCTGGTAGGCGGACGGGTCGGTGAAGCGGAGCCGGACGTGGCCGCCGGGGATCAGCCGCTTCAGCTCGTCGGCGCTCCCCTCGGCGGCGATCTTGCCGTCGTTGAGTACCGCGATGCGGTCGGCGAGCTCGTCGGCCTCCTCCAGGTACTGGGTGGTGAGGAAGACGGTGACGCCGCCGGAGACGAGCTCGCGGATGATCTGCCACATGTTGTGGCGGGAGCGGGGGTCGAGGCCGGTGGTGGGTTCGTCGAGGAAGATGATCCGCGGGTCGCCGACCAGGGTCATGGCGATGTCCAGGCGGCGCTTCATGCCGCCGGAGTAGGTGGAGGCGGGCTTCTTGGCGGCCTCCACCAGGTCGAACCGCTCCAGCAGTTCGGCGGTGACCCGCCGCCCCTCGCGCTTGGACAGGTGGTGCAGGTCCGCCATGAGGAGCATGTTCTCCTCGCCGGTGATCAGGCCGTCGACGGCGGAGAACTGCCCGGTGACACCGATCGCGGCCCGGACCCCGTCCGGTGACGTGGCGACGTCGTGGCCGGCGACCTGGGCCTGCCCGCCGTCGGCGGTGATGAGCGTGGACAGGATCTTCACGACGGTGGTCTTGCCGGCGCCGTTGGGCCCGAGCAGCGCGAACACGGACCCGGCCGGGATGCGCAGATCGATGCCGTCGAGGACGGTCTTGTCGCCGTACGACTTGCGCAGACCGGCGGTGGAGACGGCGGCCGGCAACGGGTGACCGTCACCCTGCCTGGATGTGGGCATGACAGAAGAAGGCATGGAACCCTCCCGTTCGAAGGCTGAAGCAGGGGAAGTGAGTGAGTTTGAGGATGGTGCGGGGTGCGAAGGCGCTCAGACCTTGGCGCGGCGGACGTCGATGTTGCCGTACCGGGTGCGGGCACGGACCTTGACGGTGTCCTCGGTCTTCTGCGGGGTCTCGGACGCGGTGAGCGTGTTGCGCACCTGGCCGGAGCCCGAGCTGACGTCGAGCCAGGCGGCCGTGCCCTCGCGGACGCCGACCTCGATGGCGCCGTAGGAGGTCTCCAACTGGACGGTGCCGCGGGCCACGTCGCCCACGCGCAGGGTGCCGTGGGCGGTGGTGGCGGTGACCGAGTCCTCGGCGCGCCGGATCTCGATGTCGCCGTTGGCGCCGCTCACCCGCAGCTCGCCGGTGGCGGCGCCGACGGTCGTGGTGCCGTGCGAGTTCTTCAGGACGGCGGGGCCGTCGACGAGGCCGACGCGCAGGCTGCCGGAGCTGGTGGTGATCTCGGCCATGCCCTCGACCCGGTCCACGGTGATCGAGCCGTGCGACGCGGTCAGCTGCAGCGGGCCGGTGGTGTCGAGGCGGACGTCGCCGGACGAGGTCTTCACGCGGACCTCGCCGAGCCGGCCCTCGCCGAGCACCTGGACCCAGGCGCCGGTCGTGTCGATGCGCGAGCCCGTGGGCAGTTCGACCGTCACGTCGACGGTGCCGGTGCGGCCGAACAGATTGGACTTGGGTGTCCTGACCGTCAGTACGCCGCTCGCGTACGTGACCTCGGTCTGGCCGGCCGCCCGTACGTCCTGGTCCCGCTTCGGGTCGCGGGGTTGCACCTCGACGACGGTGTCGAGGCGGTCGCCTGCGGTGAACTGGATGGAACCGGCCTCCACGTGCGCCGTGGCCGAGATCGGTTCGGGGGTGTCGAAAGAAGGCATGGCTGTCCCGTCCTCTTGGGTCTTTGGGACGTCCCCGCTGGTGGGACGTGGTGTGGGTGAAGTGGTGCGGGCGGGGGGCGCGGCTAGCGCACCCAGCCCGTGAAGCTCTGTCCGATGGTCTGGGTCTTCTCCGTCGTACGCGGCCGGGTGCCGCCGTCGACCGCGGCCGACACGGCGCGCACCAGCCACGCGTTGACCGACAGGCCCTCGCGGCCGGCGGCCTCCTCGGCGCGTGCCTTGAGGTGGGCCGGCAGACGCAGGTTGACGCGGGCGGTGCCGCTCTCGTCGCCGTCGGCCGGGGCCGGGGTCTTGAGTGGTTCGACGGGCTCGGCCGGCTCCGCGGGGGTGCCTCCGTCGGTGGGCGGCAGTGTCACCACGAAGTCGGGGTCGAGCCCGCGCAGCCGTACGTCGACCGAGCCGGGGGCGAGTTCGCGGGTGATCTCGTCCATCGCGGCGGAGAGCACATTGAGCATGGTCAGCCGGGTCGCCGACTCCAGGGGAGCGGTGAGCCTCTCTGCCAGCTCGCGGGCTTCGTCGCCGCCGGCTTCGGCGGCCACCGCAAGTTCGCGGCGGAGGGTGTCGATATACGGCGTGAGGTCCATGACGCCATAGTGGCACCACAATGGCTCCATGCGCAAGCAGCGAGGCGACATCAGCGGGGCGCCAGCCGATGTAACTACTCTGACCTGCGAAAACATACTGGCGCCTATCTGGGTGATTGTGGTGCCATGCGCGCTCATGCGCTTTTGGGAGTACGGAGTGGCACCGGGTGGCACCGGATGGCGCCAAGCGGCGCCACCCGACGTCATGTGATGCCATGCGATGTCGCAGGGGGCCTGCCCCGCCTCGCGGTCTGCCACTGGGGCGAGCCCACCCGAGGCGGTGTGATCGGGCCCGCCCGGCCCAGCGGGGGCATGTGCGCGCGTGGACCCCGGGTTGAAGGAGCCGGGGCCCTGGCCATCCGCTACGACAAGACTCCGCGCAGCTACCGGGCCGCGGGGCCAGGTCTCACGCAGGGCGTTCCGGCGCGCTGCGGAGATGCCGGGCCGGTGTGCTCGGGGCGGCGTTCCAGGTGAGTGGGGTGCAAGGCGGGCGGTGCGGGCGGGCTTGGTGTCGGCGGTGGGGGTGCGGATGCGGTCGGTGGAGTTTCAGCGCGAGTCAGCACAGGGCCGCTCGACCGGCGGCGCCGCGTCCTCGCCGACCTGGTCGACGCCGACGGCACCCCTGCCCGCCATCCGGCCCGGCGTCCTCTTCGAACTACGTGTGCTGGCGGCGCCCCGGGATCCGGGCCGAGGAGGGCCGGGGCCCAGCACCGGGCGGTTGCAGGAGCCGGCGGTCATCGCGGCCAGGAGGAGGAGCCGGGAGACGGCCGCAGTGCCAGACGGTCATCGGTAGTAGCCCTCGACCACGGCCCGCACCTCGTCGAGCAGCGCGGGGCCGTTCTGCGGCACGGGCGGCCGGCCGCTGCCCGGCCTGATGTCCAGAAGCTGTTCGTTGGACAGGGCGAACACCACCCGCCGTAGCCCCGCCTGTTGGATGACCGCCTCGCACATCTCGCACGGCTGGCAGCTGGTGTACATCGTGGTTCCCGCCGCCGTGGCCGTGTCCAGCTCTCTTGCGGCCCACCTCGCCAGCTTCAGTTCCGGGTGCGCGGTGATGTCCTGGTCGGTGAGGGTCGTGTTGTGCTCCTCTGCCAGAACCGTTCCGTCCGGTCCCGACAGCAGCGAGCCGAACGGCGGGTTGCCGGCCGCGCGTGCCTGGGCCGCGAGTGCGATGGCCCGCCGGAGGAGGGCGTGGTCGTCGGGTGTGGTCATGACTGCTCCGTTCTGGTGAGGGGTGGGTGCAGGTGCGCGACCACCGTGTCGAGTGCTTGCCAAGCCGCCTGTGGGTGGCAGGTCTCGCGGGGGTCGCCGTCGTACGGGTCGAGGACGACGGCCTCGGCACCCAGCAGCCGCAGCTGGTCGAGGTCGTCCATCCCTGATCTTGCGTGGGAATCCCGGCCTTCAGGCCGGGCGGGAAACGCATCCTGAGATTCGGAGCCGCGAAGCGGCGTAGTACGCTGCGATCCTGCTGCGGCAGCGGTCAGGGCTTGGCCGTCATGAGACCCCGTGGGGTCAAGTGAGAAGCCACCTCGTTTACGAGGGGGAGGAGTCACGATCTGGTCGATGGTGCCCTCACCGGCGAGTCGGCCCGGTCCGCCGACCAGTGCCTCGGTGAGTCTGAGCGCGATCCGGGGGGCCAGGGCGGGCACGGGCAGACGTTGCTCGTCCGCGAACGCCTTCAGCCTGACCGCGGCTTCGCGCAGCCACGGCATGGTGCAGCGCAGCGGATGCCATGCGTCCCCGAGCCGCACGGCGCGGCGCAGCCCCGCGTCGCTGTTGCCGCCGACCCACACGGGGATTCTCCGGTCGCTGTAGGAGGCGGTGTCCGCCCACGCTGCCCGCATGTCCCGCAGGTGCTCGTCGGTCAGTTGTCCACGCCGCTCGAACGGGACCCCGAGGGCGGCGAATTCCTGCCGTGCCCAGCCCACTCCCACGCCCAGGACCAGCCGGCCGCCGCTCAGCTCCTGCAGGTTGGCCGCCATCCGGGCGGTGAGCAGCGGGTGCCGGTAGGGAGCGATGAGGACCGTCGTGCCGAGTCGGACCCGGGTGGTGAGGCCGGCCAGCCAGGACAGGGTGGTGAAGGGCTCGTAGAAGGGTGCTGGATAGTGCTCGGCGACGTCGGGCGTGATGGCGATGTGGTCCGAGACCATCAGCAGGTCGAAGCCCAGGCCCTCCACGGTCCGGGCCCAGCTCCGAAGGACTCCCGGGTCGCTGGCCGGGGCCGAAATTGAGGACGTTGACTCCGATCTTCACGCCGCCGAGCCTAGCCAGGGCGCACCGGACGTCAGAAGGGTTTCCCGCCTGTCCAGAGGCGGTTCGGCCGTGGATCCGCCGGTATTGTGGGCGGATGACCGAGAGTCTTGACGCGACGGACTGGGCGATCCTGGCCGAAGTCCAGCGGGAGGGCCGGATCGCGTTCACGGAGCTGGCACGGCGGGTGAACCTGAGCGCGTCGGCGACGAAGGAGCGGGTGCGGCGGCTGGAGGCGGCCGAGGTGATCACGGGGTACCGGGCGGAGGTGGACCTGGAGCGGACGGGGTACGGGGTGCTCTCGGTGGTCCGGCTGAAATACCCGGGGCCGGGGACCCGGCACGAGCCGTTGCGTCGTCTGCTTGAGGAGCGCCCGGAGATCCTGGAGTGCCTGCGTACCACCGGGGACGACTGCTACGTCCTCAAAGTGGCGACCACCTCGATGGGCCACCTGGAGGAGATCGTCGACGAGCTGGCCCAGTTCGGGAGCACGACCACCAACCTCGTCCTCAGCCGGACGCTCCCGTTCCGCGGCCCGCGGGTGCCTCGGACCGGCCGCTTCGAGGAATCGCCTCAACACGGTCGGCCACGGCAGTGACGCCGGTCGGCCGCGGCCGGTCAAGGTCATGATCCGAGGACGGCAAACGGTCAGGATTCGGTGGCACGGGACACCAGCAAGGGGGACGGGGCAGGAGAACGCCTAGAACGGCGGGCAGCCCTCGCCCGAGATCGGCACGATCGTGAACTCACTCTCGTGAGCGTGACTGGCCGGCTCCTGGCGGACTCGACGCTCCTGGCCGTTCGGCATACACAGCCGGAGCTCGTCGCTGTCGAGCAGGTCAAAGATCCGGCTCGTCGGGACACCGCGCAGACTGCCGCGCCAAGCGTCAGGTCCGGCCATCAGCTCGGCCTGAACGGGGATCTGCAGATGCCCAGCGACCAGCAACGCATCGCCTTGATACCGACTCGCCATGTGTCCCACAGTCCCGCCACCCCCACACGAGGGCAACCGCACGCCCGGCGCTGAGCGCCCGCTCGCTGACACAGGAACGGGGTGATGAGACTCTTTGAAAATTCCCCGTGCTCAGGGTCTCCCCCAGACCTGCTCACCTTGGCTACCCACCCGAACCGCACTGAGGAGCCCTTGTCCCGGGTGGCTCGCGGTGCCTTCGTGGACGACCAGGAGCGCCCGCGCGCCCGCCGCGGCGGCCTTCGCCTGCTCCTCGATTCCGATGGTGTCGCTGCGCCGCATCATTCATGGCCTTGCCGCGCACGTCCTTCTGGGCCAGCGCCTCAGCCGAACCCCTCGCCGGCGAAGACCGCTGCCGGCTTCCGGGTGTCGGCCGGCAGCGGCCTGGCCGCGCGCTCGACCGGCAGGCTGAGTGTCTGACTACGCTGTAGCGTCGCCCCGCATCAAGGCGGACAGCCTGGGACGCTCGCGAACGGTTCTCGCCGGTTACTGCCAGATCCGTGCCAGAACGGAGAGCGCTTTTTCGGCCAGTGCTCGCGGCTCTCGCGGGTGGAGGCCGCTCAGGTGAATCCTCCCCGGCCGAAGCCGGGGATACCCACCCAGGACAACGGAGGGCGCCGCGCGCAGGCACGGGACCGTCGGCGCCCGGCGGCCCGCGACAGGTGACTGCCAAGGGCCGCAGCTCCGCTCAGGCGTGGGACTACTTGCGATGCAACTCCCGCGGGAGCGTCTGCGCATACGACCCGGCGGCCGGCGCGAATGTCCTTGCGTGTACCGGTCCGACGGCGGACCCACGTCGCTCTCGTCGAACCTGCGTCGTACGACTACAGGTCCAGCAGGGCCTGTTCGACAGCTTCGGTCAGTGCAGGGTGGATATACAGCACGTCCCGGCCGATCCGGTCCACCGTCAGGCCCAGCGTCATCGCCTGGATCAATGGCTGAATGAGCGTCGCAGCCTGCGGGCCGATGATGTGCGCGCCAAGGATCGTACGGTCAACAGGGTTCGCCAGGACTTTCACGAAGCTGGTGGTGTCCTCCAGAGCCCACCCGTATGCGGTCTCTGCGTAGTCACGGACACTCACCAGGTATTCGATCTTGCGACGGCGTGCCTCCTGCTCGGTCAGTCCGACACTCGCGATCTGCGGGCTTGTGAAGACCGCATGCGGGGCGACCTTGTTGGGCAGCGTGCGCACGTCCTTTGGATGGAGCACGTTGTGCCGCACGAGCCGCGACTCGGCATTGGCCATGTGCTTGAGCTGGAAGTGGTTCACCACGTCGCCGAGCGCCCAGACGCCCGGTACTGACGTGCGGTAGGCGCTGTCGGTCACGATGTGGCCGTGTTCGTCGAGTTCCAGCCCGCCTGCGGCCGCGTCCAGCCGGTCGCTGTTGGGGCGTCGGCCGACGCACACCAGCAGCGTCGCCGCCCGCACGACATGGTCGCCATCCGGACAGGTCACGGTGACTGCGACGCCGTCAGCATCCTGTTCGACGGAGGTGACGGCAGCATCGACAAGTACGCGATGTCGCTGCGATGCGAGTTCGGTGAACCGCGCCGACACCTGCTCGTCCTCCGCCATCAGCAGGCGCGGCCCCCGCTGCACGATTGTGATATCCGTGCCGAATGCACCGAATACATGGCTGAACTCGGCCGCGATGAACCCTCCGCCGATGACGGCCATGGATGCGGGCACGTCGTCGATCCGCATGATGGTGTCCGAGGTGTGGTACGGCACGGTGTCGAGTCCAGGGATGTCCGGCACCACAGGCCGTGACCCGACCGCGACGATGAACGTGTCAGCGGTGATCTGCTCGCCTCCGACCTGCAGCACTCGCGGCGCGACGAATCGTCCCTCTTCGGTGTACACGTCGATGCCGTTTTCCCTGCGGTAATTCAGCGCGCTGTCGTGCAGGGGATCAATACGGTGGAACACCCGGTCGCGGATGGCCTTCCAATCGATGGGCTCAACGGTCGTATTGACGCCGAGCCGCGCCGCCGCCCGCGCGCCCTCGACCACGTCGGCGGCGACGACGAACATCTTGCTCGGGATGCAGCCCCGGTTGAGACATGTGCCGCCGAAGCGGTCCGGTTCCACGATGGCGACGCGCAGATGAGCGAACCCGTCGAGCAGCATGTTGCCGCTGCCCGTCCCCAGAACCACAAGATCGTAATGCTGCATGCCCGTCCACCTTCCGCCGGCGAAATTCTGGCCTTACGGGCATGGCCTCCCGGGAGACCGCGAGTCCGTTCCATCCCGATTCTGACCTTGCGGCCCTTCCCGTGCACGTCCCGACGGCTCATCGTGTCGCCGTGTCTTCTCGGCGGGCCGGAATCATGAGCCCCCAGGGTGAAAATGGCTTCGGCTGCCGGCTCGAGACGGTTGGGGCGGGGCTGCACCGGGCATCGCGGAAGATCCGCCTGCGCTTGAGTGTCGCCATCCGCGTTCGACGGGACCGCAACCGAGCGTGTGCTCTGTTCAGCGGCCTCTGCCCGGCGGTGAGCTCTTAGCGGCTCGGACGCCTGATCGGTATGGCGAAGGCCGCCGACGCCGGTGCAGGCCGGGGCGGCCGGGTCGGGGTCACCGAGCCGGACGCAGGTGGTCACGGTGCGATGGGTGCGGGCTGCCGTCGGACCGTGAGCGCGGCCGGGAGCGCTGCGGCACGGCGATGCCGCCCTTGTCCGGCGAGCCAGAGGTCTCGCAAGCGTTCGGACGCTGCTCCCCCGCTGCGCCGACCCTTCGCTTAGTCCGTGATGGCCGGCAGCCACGAGGCGTCGACGGGCAGAGCTACTGCCCGAGGACATGCGTTCTCCGGAAATGACGATGGCACCCTTCCGGGGCGGAAGGGTGCTGTGGGGAGTCTGCGTCACCGACATGGCGGCCGCGGCAAAGGGGGCAGAGCGTGGGGATGTGATCTCCGGCGTCCGCATGCGCCGGCGGGAGATCGCGCATGATGTGCCGGTGGCGCCCCCGGGGTGAGCTCGTGGACAAGACGCTCGGGGCGGCCGCGGGCCCCGGGGCGGCCGGGTGGCTCGGTGTCGAGCCGCCTGGCCGCCCCGCCGGGCTACGGCCCTTGTGTAGGGCGCAGGGTGGCCGGTCAGCGCATGGGGCGGAAGCCGGTGCGGACCTCGTTCACGAAGAACTCCGGCTGCTCCCAGGCGGCGAAGTGACCGCCCTTGGGGAGCCGGTTGTAGTGGACGAGGTTCGAGTAGGCCTGCTCGGTCCAGCTCTTGGGGGCCTGGTAGAGCTCGTCGGGGAAGGCGCTGACCGCGACCGGGAGCTTGACGTTGTTGATACCGAAGAACGAGGTCGTGTTCTCCGCGTAGAGACGGGCCGCGGAGATCGCCGTGTTGGTCAGCCAGAACAGCGTGATGTTGTCCAGGACGTCGTCCCGGGACAGACCCTCGCTCACCCCGTCGAAGGACCGGGAGATCATCGCCAGGCTCTTCGCGTCATGGTCCAGCATGAACGCCGCCAGACCGACCGGGGAGTCCGCCAGCCCGGTCAGCGACTGCGGGCGGTCACCCATCATGTAGGCGTAGTAGACGTGCCGGTAGACGAAGCCCAGCTGCTCGACGGCCGCCTGCTCCTCGTCGGAAAGCGACAGACCCTCGGGCAGCGGCTCGCCCTTGGCGAGCGCGGCGTCGATGCCGGCCGGGATCACCTTGGGCATGTTGGTGTGGATGCCGACCAGACCCTCGGGCTCCTGCGCACCCATCAGGTCGGTGACGATCGCACCCCAGTCGCCGCCCTGCGCCACGTACTTGGTGTAGCCCAGGCGCTTCATCAACTCACCCCACGCACGGGCGATGCGCTCCGGGCCCCAGCCCTTCTCCGAAGGCTTGCCGGAGAACCCGTAGCCAGGCATCGACGGGATCACCACATCAAAGGCGTCCGAGGCCTTCCCGCCGTGGGCCGTCGGGTTGGTGAGCGGCTCGATGATCTTCAGCTGCTCGATGACCGAACCCGGCCAGCCGTGCGTGACGATCACCGGCATAGCGTTCTCGTGCTTGGAGCGGACGTGGATGAAGTGGATGTCCAGCCCGTCGATCTCGGTGATGAACTGCGGGTAGGAGTTCAGCTTCGCCTCGACCTTGCGCCAGTCGTACTCCTTGGCCCAGTACCGCGCCAGCTTCTGCATCGTGGCGAGCTGGGTGCCCTGCGACTGGTCGGCGACGGTCTCCTTCTCCGGCCAGCGCGTGGCCTCGATGCGCGCCCGCAGGTCCTTGAGGTCCGCCTCGGGGAACTCGAACGTGAACGGACGGATCGCATGCTGGTCAGAGGTAGCAGACATGGTGGTCTCCTTGATGTCTCAATGAATTGCAGGTGAGGCGGGATTCGGCGACGGGTTCGCAGACGTATCCGCGACGCGTCGATCCCACTGGCCGGCGCTGGGACCGTGTGGCCCTCTCCTGCTTTCCGGCGCATTTCCATGCTGGGCTTGGGCTGCCCTATCGGTAATCCGGAATGTGACCTGGATTCCGCACGGGGTGGTGGCGTCTTCCTAGGTAACTTGACGCGGTACGCCGGCAGGCGTCATGACAGTCATGCGGCTCAGTGCCGCCGGCGTCACCGTGGTGAGGGGACGGACAAGCAGGGTCGCCGCTTCACCGCGCGTGCCGTCATGAAGAGGATCACGTAACAGGGCGGGTCCTGGGACTGTCCAGCGGTCCCGCCCCGTGCGCCGGTGCCAGTGCCATGGACCGGCAACAGTTTTGTGATCTTCGGTCATCATCAAGTGGTCCTCAACCCGGGCCAGTTGTGGCGCACGCGCACTCAGGCGCAGACGGGCGATATCTGCCGGAGGGCTTTCCGGCTGGGCTCGCCGGCGTTGGGGAAACAACGGCCGTGCGGCGAACCGCCGGAAAGCTGCGCCACCGGTCGGGTCCGGGCGTCCCGCAGTGGCTGCCTTCAGCCTCGGTGGGTTTCCAGTAGTCGCAGCCAGATTTCGCCGAGGGTGGGGAAGGCGGGGACGGCGTGCCAGAGCCGGTCGATGGGTACCTCGCCGGCGACGGCGATGGTGGCCGAGTGCACCAGTTCCCCGACGCCGGGGCCGGCGAAGGTGACGCCCACCACGGTGTCGCGGTCGGTGTCGATGAGCATGCGGGCCCGGCCGCGGTAGTCCTCACCGTACTGGTGGGCGCCCGCAACGTGTGCGAGGTCGTAGTCCACCACCTTGATCCGACGCCCGCTCTGCTCGGCCTCCCGGCTGGTCAGGCCGACGGAGGCGACCTCGGGGGTGGTGAAGACGACCTGCGGGACGGCCACGTGGTCGGCGGTGGCGACATGCGCACCCCACCGGGCGCCGTCGACCGGTTCGCCGTTGGCGCGGGCGCCGATGACAGCGCCGGCGATCCGGGCCTGGTACTTGCCCTGGTGGGTCATCAGAGCGCGGTGGTTGACGTCGCCGACGGCGTAGAACCAGCCGTCGGCGACGTCGGTCACTCGGAAGGTGTCGTCCACCTTCAGCCAGTCACCCGGGGTGAGACCTATCGTCTCCAGCCCCAGGTCCCAGGTCCGCGGAGCACGGCCGGTGGCGAGCAGGATCTCGTCCGCCACCAGATGCCCGCCGTCGGCCAGGGTGATTCGGACCTCGCCGCCCTCGCGCGCCAGAGAGGTCACGGAGGTTTCGAACCGGATATCCACACCGGCTTCCCGCAGACCGTCCGTGACCAGCTCGCCGGCGAACGGCTCCATCCGCTGCAGCAGCCCGTCCTCGAGGACCAGCATGGTCACCTGGGAACCGAGCGCCTGCCAGGCGGTGGCCATCTCGACGGCCACCACACCGCCGCCGACCACGGCCAGACGGCCGGGGACCTTGCCCGCACTGGTCGCCTCACGGCTGGTCCAGGGACGAACGGTGTCCAGACCGGGGATAGGGGGCAGAGCCGCGCCCGTTCCGGTGGAGACAGCCACCGCGTGCCGGGCGGTCAGCCGGACGGTGTCACCGTCGGGAGTCTGCACCGCCACCTGCTTGGGGCCGGTGAGGCGGCCGTGGCCGCGGATGAGATCGACGTTGACCGAGTCCAGCCAGTCGACCTGGTCCTCGTCCTTCCAGTACGAGGACATCTTGTCGCGGTGCGCGAGAACCGCCTCGACGTCCAGCGGCCCGGCGACCGCCTGACCCAGCCCGGGCACACGGCGCGCGTCGGCACGCGCCACCACCGGGCGCAACAGCGCCTTGCTGGGGTCGCAGGCCCAGAACGAGCACTCCCCGCCGAGCAGTTCACGCTCCACGATCACGGTACTGAGACCGGCAGCACGGGCCCGCTCGGCCACGTTCTCACCGACCGGCCCAGCGCCGATGACAATCACATCGTAGGTACGGGTGGTCTCGTTCATTACTGCTCCATTCATCACTGCTTCAGCAACTCAGGTGGGTTCGGCGGCCCGGCACCTGACCGCGCGCTGTTCCCCCGCTTTCACCGGGGAGATCCGCAGGGCGGTGCTCGGTTGATGCGGTTGCCTGCTCTCCGGACCGCTGGTGCCGGGGCGCGCCTTTGCGCCTGACGGTTCGGTGCCGGCGTCCTGTGCCGGGTCGGTGCCGGGGTCCGGGTGTTCGGCTTCGCGGGTGCTGTGGCCAGGGCCTGAAAAAGGGGGTGGCTGCGGTCCGGGTCGGTCATGACCGTCGCACCGTTGGGTGGTTGATGCAGTGTCAGCGGCCGGGGGCCCGGTTCACCACTTCCTGGAGCACCCAACCGTTGCCGTCCGGGTCGCTGAAGGTGAGGTAGGAGCCGTAGGAGGCGCGCTCGGGGTGCGGGCCGGTCCGTCGCTCCTGGCCTGCGCCGTCGTGGACGGCGCTTCCGACGTCGTGGCCGTGGTGGAGGAGTCCTCCGGCGTCGTGGAACACCTCGCTCACGTCGATGCCGCGGCTGGTGAGCTCGGCGTGGGCCTCTTCGATGTCGGTGACGATGAGGTACAGGCTCTGGATCGTGCCGGGGGCGGTGGAGGTCATGCCCTCGCCGAAGATGATCGAGCACTCGGAGCCGGGCGGCGTGAAGTGGACCACCCGGAAGTCGTCACTGGCTGTGTAGTCGACGTCCAGGCGGAATCCCAGCGCCTCGTAGAAGGCCTTGGTCCGGTCGATGTCGGAGACGGGCAGCACGATCATTTCGAGCTTCAGATCCATGGGGATGTCCTTGTTTCTTGGCATCGGTGAATTTCACACATCTGTGCGTCACCGGTTCATCTGGTGATTGCGGCATTCGGGGCGACAGGTGCGGCCCCGGCTCGCTGTGGTGAACGGCCGGGATGGGCGGTGGGGTGGCTCATCCTGCGGTTCAACCTGACAAGAAACCTATCTGACACTTAAATCGTGCGCAAGTAAAACTTGAGAACTGAGAGTGTGGCAAAGGGAACATCCGGCGGTAGCCCCGGCCTCCGGGGCCGGGTGGCGACCGTCCCGGACGCGACCGAGTCCGGGGCCGGGGCGGGGTTCGGGGTGCACCCCGGGCGGCCGCCGGTACAGCCGGCGCGTGCGGGACCTTCGGGGAAGCTTCCGCGAGGCGGTCATCCTGCGGTTCGAGCCCGGCGGCGCCGACACGGCGTCCGGAGTCTCAGCGCTCCGGAGGGCCGCTTCTCACGCGGCCCACGGTTTCGACGGGAGGCACACCGTCTCGCCCGCATCGCTGATCGGCATGCCGAGCTCGCCCGCTGCGGCGACGGCGTCCTCGGCCGAGCCGGTCCGTCACGGCGGGAGCCGGGCGAAGATCCACCGGAAGATCCTCGAAGGCGTGGAGGGATGCGGGCCACGCAGGCACCGGGTGGCCGCGACCGGCCCGGCTCGAGGGCGCGCCGACGAACAGGATCCTGGAATACTCCGCACACCGGCCGCCTGCGGTGCACCGAGCCATCGACGAGCGGACCCGCGCTCGAGCTCGACCTGCACTTGAGCTCGAACCCGCGCTCGAGCTCGACCTGCGCTTGAGCTTGACCCGCGATTGCACCGCACGGGATCGGCCCGTCGGCCAGTTCTGTTTTCGCGGGCCGGCGGCGGGCGAGAACCGGCGCGGCCTGATCCCGCCTATTAAGTGTGCACAATATAATGTTGAGCATGTAAGTTTTGGAGTATGCTAACTATGCGTGAAAGATTCGCGCGGAGGAGGAGTCGTGATGAGCAAGATCGAGACCGGTGCCGGACAGGGTGAGACTGCCGAGGTCAGCCTGCTCCTCGAGGACCAGATGTGCTTCGCCCTGTACGCAGCACAGCGCGCGGTGACCAGTCGCTACCGCCCGCTGCTGGAGGAGCTCAATCTGACCTATCCCCAGTACCTGGTGATGCTGGTGCTGTGGGAGCACGGCGCCCTCCCCATCAAGACCCTGGGCACGCTTTTGCAGCTCGACTACGGCACCTTGACCCCGCTGCTCAAGCGCCTGCAGGCTCACGGGTACATCCGGCGCGAGCGCCAGGCGAGCGACGAACGCTCGGTGCAGATCACCCTTACCGAGCAGGGGACCGAGCTCCGCGAGCGCGCTCTCGCCGTCCCCGTCGCCATGGGGGAGGCTGTCGGCTTCGGCCCTCGTGAGATCGAGGATGCCAAGTGCTTCCTCGAGCGTCTGACAGCCAACCTCTCCGCAGCCTGACCCGACTGCCGCCCGTCACTGAATCGCCGCCCCGTCCACGCTCGAGCATCCACCGCCGGTCCGCCACCTGCGGCCTCGCGCTCCGGCATCAGCCGGGACCGCGAGGTTCGGCGCAGCTGCCGCTGAAGCCGGGCTACGTGTCTCGCTGAGCGCCGGGCACGTCTGCTCGGCGCAAGAGCCATCTCCAAGGTGACGTCGCCCCGAGCCCCGCGGCGAGAGAGCCGCACCGCTCAGCGCCGGCTCTCCCGTGCCCCCCGCTCCCCCGCCCGGCCCGCGCTCCGGCGCGGTGGGCTACGGCATGGATGTTCCGAGGTCCGGCCACGCACATCCCGCTCTCGAGCCCGGTGCCGCTGAAGGGGATGACGTCGCGGTGGCGTCCGCCGTGCGTCCACACGCTGCGCTCTGCGACAACGCCCACCAGCACATGTGCGAGTAGCGCGAACCGTCCGGCACAGGTTTCTCCCCCGCTCCCCCGCTGCGCCCGCTCCTGGACGGCCACCGGACCGGCAGGACACCGATGCCGCCCGCCCGCACGAAGGCACAGGCGGCGCCCCACGGCCCCGGGCGGCGACGGCGAGCCGGCGCAGGAGGACGCAGGCAGCGGCGATCTCCTCGGTTGC
The DNA here is from genome assembly GCF_026342835.1 of Streptomyces sp. NBC_00154. Lineage (GTDB taxonomy): Bacteria > Actinomycetota > Actinomycetes > Streptomycetales > Streptomycetaceae > Streptomyces. The sequence goes on along the minus strand of NZ_JAPEMI010000001.1, from coordinate 7,487,273 downwards.
GAGCCCGACGGCCTCGCCGATGGCCGGCGAGGATGCGTTCGCGCATCGCGGCACCCTCCTCGCAGGGGGGCGCCTCAACGCCCTGCCCGTCACCGGCCGACGCCGGCGTGTGCTGAGGGCCGTTGGCCTCCGGGCAGCGGCGTGAGGGTCGTCAGGTCGACCGCCTCGAGCGGTGGCCGGTACACGCCGGTCACCGTGCGGGAGGCGGCGCAGCAGGTGAAGCGCAACCGGTCGTCCACGAGCAAGGACAGCCTCGCTGTCCCTTTTCTGCCGATTTGGTGTGCCAGGTCACAGGAAGTGCCTCCGCTCTTGTCGCAGTGCTGGTCAGGCGCGTCGCGCTCATGATCCATCATCTCTCCCACGAGCGAATCACTCACTTGTAACTTGTACGCGAGGTAATTTCGCTCTAGGGTTTTTGATGTGGCGCCGGACAGTCCGCATCCCGGAGCCGTCACCGACGCATCCGACAGGGAGATCACCGATGAACCGCAAGCTCAAGAGCCACTCTTTCCGGACATACGCCGCCCTCGGAACCGCCGCCGGTGCGGCAACGCTGGCCCTGATGGTCACCACGCCCGCCGGCGCCACCGAGGCGACCGAGATCGAGTCTCACCACCCGGGCGCCAAGCCGCCGGTGGTGCTGGTGCACGGCTCCTTCGCGGACTCCTCCAGCTGGAACGGCGTCGTCAAGGATCTGAAGCGCTCCGGCATTGCGGTCATCGCGCCCGCCGACCCGCTGCGGGGCTGCTGCACAGCAACGCCGACCAAGAATGCGTACATCAACAGTGCGTACATACCGCACGACCGGACCGAAGCCCGCGAGCAAGCAACCACCGTTCCTGGGCAGTGAGCAGGAGTGAGTCCTGACTCACCGGCACGCCCCGAACGGTCTTGGGCGCACTGGTCCTCCGCTTTCGCGTCCCGGCCGGCGACGCATATCCCGTATGCGCTCCGTCCCAAGTGGGCGGAATCCCTCACGACCTGGCCATATGAGTGTGGCCAGAGGCGACGGGGAGGCCCCGAACCATCTCGCTGGTGACACGGGGGCCCCGACCGCTGACGCCACACCCGGCGTCCCAGATCGCACCGAGAACATTACGCACACCCCGCCAGCCATACCCACAGACCGTCACACCGTTCACTCAATCGTGCCCATGCTCGCCAAAGCAGCTTGTGTAACCAGCAGTTGCGAACCCCTCGGGCTGAAACCGCATCCCGACCGTGCGGGGAGGATGGATCCGGCAGGCCGAGGCCGATGCTGGCGAGTGCGATGGCCGGCTGACCACCGACGAACTGGAAGAACCGGCCCAGCTGCGGCGGGAGATGAGCCGGCTGCGCCGGGTGAACGAGGCCCAGCGCACCCGCTGAAGGAGCCCCGCGCATACTCATCCGCCCCTGGGGCCCCGCCGAATGGCAGGACTGACTCTCGCCGCCCACGACCTCGGCCGGCTCACCGTCAACGGCCTCGCCGGCGAGCCGCCCCTTCGCCCAGCCTCTGTACTCCGCCTTCGACTCGCGGCGGCACGCGGCCGTCGAACCCACCTCGCCCGGCCCCCCTCTGACCCACGAACTGCGATGGGAGCGTGTGATGACCGGCAGTGACTCCTTCAAGCACGGTACGGCCGGCCCCCTGGTCGGCCGGGACAGTGACCTGCGGCGGATCCGTGACCTTCTGGGCCTCGGGGCCGGGGGTGGAGCATTGCTGCTGTCGGGAGACGCGGGAGTCGGGAAGACGGCAGTGCTGGACGCTCTTGCCGAGGAAGCCCACGCGCACGGAACCCGGGTTCTGCGTGCTGCCGGTGTGCAGTGCGAGGCGAACTACAGCTACTCGGGTCTCAACCAGGTCCTCTATCCATTCCAGGACGCACTCGGGGAACTGCAGGCGCCCTTCCGCGACGCCCTGCGCGTCGCGCTCGGCTTCGAAAGCGGCTCACCGCCGCAACGGCTGATCGTCTCCAACGCCGTACTGCTCCTGCTGCGAACGGTCGCCGCCCGCACCCCGCTTCTGCTGATCGTCGACGATCTCCCCTGGATCGATCGGGCGAGTGCGGCCGTACTGGGTTTCGTCGCGCGACGGACGACCGGCATCCGCGTGAGCCTCCTGGCCGCGTCGCGTTCCGGAGCGCGCAGCCTGTACGACGGTGGTGCCCTGACCGAATACCGGCTGCAGCCGTTGGACAAGGAGTCGGCGGTCCACCTGGTCAGTACAAGGTTCCCGGACCTGGTCGCCGGCGCCCGCCGGCACCTGCTGGCGCTGGCGCATGGCAACCCACTGGCTCTGCTGGAGCTGCCGTCCGCGTTGCCCACGGCGCGGGGTCCGATCCTCGGCGAAGTCCCTGCCGTGCTGCCGCTCAGCCGGCGCCTGGAGACAGTGTTCGGCTCCCGGGTCACCGCTCTGCCGCGGCCGTCGCAGTGTCTGCTCCTGGTGGCCGCACTGGAAGGCACGGGCGATCTCGGGGTGCTGCAGGCTGCCACGCGGCAGGCGAACGCCGGGTACGGCCTGGACGACCTGGCGCCCGCCGAGCGTGACCAACTGGTCCACATCGACGAAGAGGTACGACGGCTGAGGTTTCGTCACCCGCTCATCCGTTCCGCGGTGGTGGGGAACTCCACCAGCGGCGAGCGGCGTGCGGTGCACGCGGCACTCGCCCAGGTCCTGGTGGACCAGCCCGAACGGCGGGCCTGGCACCTGGGCGAGGCGACCCTGGAACCGGACGAGAACGTGGCCGCCCTGCTGGAGCACGCCGCCCGGATCACTCTGCGCCGCGGTGACGCCGTAGGCGGCATGCGCACACTGATCCGGTCCGCAGACCTCACCCCGCCCGGCCCCGACCGCGGCCGCCGGCTCGCCGAGGCGGCCTACGTCGGCGCCGAATCCACCGGGGCCCTGCCCAGCGCCCAAAGGCTCCTGGACGAGGCCAGGCAGGCGGCCCCCGATCACAAGAGCTCCCTGCACTCGGCGGCAGCCACTGCCTTTCTCCTCCTGAACGGCGACGGTGACATCGACACAGCTCACCGCCTGCTGGTCTGTGCCATCGAGACGGGAACCCACGCGTACGACGCCCAGGACAAGGCGCTCGTAGACGCTCTGGACACGCTTGCGCTGGTCTGCTTCTTCGGTGCCCGGCACGACCTGTGGCAGCCCTACTACCGGGCACTGGAACGGCTGAAGCCCAAGGCGCCGCCGATCCTGTCCGCGCTGGGCAGGACATTCTCCGACCCGGCACGCACCGGTGCCGCGGCCTCGGAGGAACTCGATCAGCTCGTGGCGGAACTGGCCGGCGTGACCGACCCCGTCCAGATCACGCGGGCCGGCACGGCAGCCCTCTACCTCGACCGGCTCGGCGACGTCCGCGAAGCGGCCTGGCGTGTGGTGCGCATGGGACGCGACGGCGGCCCGGCCCGCCGGTACCTGTCCGGGCTGATCCACCTGTGCCTGGACGACTACCTCACCGGAATGTGGGACGAGGCGGCGCAACTGGCCGACGAGGGGGTCCAGCTGTGCGAAACACACGGCTACACCGCCTTCGCCTGGTACTTCCTGTACGTCCAGGCGATCGTGGGTGCCGCCCGCGGGCAGGCGGACGAGGCGGAGGCGACAGCCGAGCGGATCATCCGCTGGGCCGTGCCCAGAGGAGCGTCCTGCGCCGCGCACCATGGCCATCACGCCGCGGCCGTGGCAGCTCTGGGACGCGGTGACGTTGCCGGCGCATACGAGCACGCGAACGCCGTCAGCCCGGCCGGGAGTCTGGCCTCACACGTACCGCATGCTCTGTGGGTGACGATGGACCTGGTGGAGGCGGCTGTCAGGACCGACCGGCAGACGGAGGCCGCCGGCCATGTCCGCGCGATGCGCGAGGCCGACGTGGCCGCGATTTCTTCACGGCACGCCCTGCTGACGGAGGGCTGTGCCGCCCTGTGCGCCGCCACCGACGACGAAGCTCTCGAGTTGTTCGCGAAAGCCCTGGCGGTTCCCGGTGCGCAGCGGTGGCCGTTCGACTTCGCCCGCATCCAGCTGGCCTATGGCGAGCGGTTGCGGCGCAGCAGGGCGACCATCGAATCCAGGGGGCCTCTCAGCGCCGCACTGTCCGCGTTCGAGCATCTCGGGGCCCGGCCATGGGCGGAGCGTGCCGAGGCGGAACTGCGGGCCGCCGGCTGGAGCAGGCGGCGCACCGAGATGTCGAAGGTGCATACGCTCACGCCCCAGGAGCTGGAGACAGCCCGGCTGGCCGCTTCCGGACTGACCAACAAGCAGATAGCGGAGCGTCTGTTCCTCTCCCACCGGACTGTCGGCGCCCATCTTTACCAGATCTACCCGAAGTTGGGCATCACGTCCCGTGCCATGCTGCGAGACGCCCTGGAATCCGGGTCTTGGTCGCAGGACAGGCATTGAGGTGCTCTGCCGGCTGAAGCCGGGAGATTCCTGCTTGTCTTGCGGCGGCGGGCTTGGCGCGGTTCGCGCGCAAGGGTCTAGAGGTTGGCGCGTTCCACGAAGAGGTTCCGCAGGTGGGTCAGGCTCCGCTCGGCCAACGGGCGTAGGGCTGGGGCGGCTGCGCGGGCGTCAGCTTGCAGCCGGGCCATGGCGTCGGGGCCGAGGGCGTCCCTGGCCTCGGTGGCGAAGGACGTTTCGGCGAGCCAGTCGTCCAGAAGGCCGGGAGTGACCTCCAGGTGGAACTGGAGGCCCCAGGCGGCCGGGCCGGCCCGGAATGCCTGGCACTGGGTGGTGTCGGTGCGGGCCAGGACGCGAGTGCCGGGAGCGGGCACGATGCGGTCGCCGTGCCAGTGGAGCACGGCGGGGGCGTCGGCCAGCGGGCCGACGACCGGATCGTCACGGTCCACGCCGTACAGCGGGGACCAGCCGATCTCGCGTGGGTGGCCGAGCTCGGCACCTGTGCGTACAGTCAGGCCGTGGGCGCGGGCGAGGAGTTGGGCTCCCAGGCACACGCCCAGCGTCGGGGTGCCGGACCGCAGCGCGTCGGCCAGCAGCTCCCGCTCCCGCTTCAGGGCCGGATGGCCTGCCAGGTCATCGGCGTTCATGGGACCCCCCATCACGACCAGTCCTGCCAGGTCGGATACAGGCGGCAGTTCGCTCGCTGAGGCGTCCCGCCCGTCGATCAGGTTCCGGATGTCGATGTCGAGACCGCTGCCGTCCAACGCGTCCAGGATCAGTCCGGGCTTTTCGACCTCGATGTGCTGGAGGACGAGGACGGTGCGCGCGGGCATGGCGGCGATCTCCTCGCAGGAACGGGGAATCAGGGACAGGAGGGACATCCATCCTAGACATGGCAGGTCCCCCCGGGGGCCGGACAGGCGCAGCCGGTGCGCATCGCGTGCCATGGCTCGATCCTGCACCGTGCCTGTCAGGGACAGCGGGACGGCGGCACGAGGGGCGGGCGTGGCCGTGAACGCGCCGCGGCCCCGGTCGCGCACCCGGGTCGCCGGTCCGGGTCGCGCCGTCGTCGCAGGGCGCCTCGGTCTTCGGGGCGGCAGGCCGTCCTGACGGCGCACGTCACGCCATGGTCGCCCGTCGCCGTGCCTCGGATTTCGTCGCCGGGATCGGTCTTCTTGTGCAGTGCCGCCGTGATTCCGACGGTGCAGTCGCGCTGCTCGGGACGGCGATCGGCCGGGGCAGGGGTAGGGGCAGGGGGTGTGACCGCGCCCCAGCGGTGGTGCACGCGGGTGATGTTCAGGTCCCGGCCGGGATCGACGATGAATGGCTTGGGGCGGTCATGCCGACGGCCCGCGATGATGAGCAGGAGGTGGGACCGTGACTGGGGCAACGGGCAGGGTGGCATTGGTGACAGGCGCCGGCAGCGGAATCGGTGCGGCCACCGCGCGCCTTCTGGCCGCGCGAGGGATGCGCGTGGTGGTCAACTACCTGCGCAGCGGCAAGTCAGCCGAAAAGGTCGTGGCGGGCATCGAGGCCGCGGGCGGCCAGGCCATGGCCGTGCAGGCTGATGTGCGCGAGGCAGCGGCGGTCCAGAGCATGGTCGAGCAGGTCCAGGCGGCATGGGGCGGCGTTGACGTGCTGGTGCACAACGCGCTGATCCCGTATGCGGTCAAGCCGTTTAAGGACATGACGTGGGAAGAACTGGGCGGCAAGCTCGACGCCGAGATGCATGCGGCGTTCCTGGTCACGAAGGCTGTCCTGCCCGCCATGACCGGACAGGGCTGGGGGCGCATCATCTATCTCGGTACCGGTCTCAGCCGCCGGCCCCGGGAGGGCATGATCGCACTGGGCACGGCCAAGGCCGCACTGGAGCAGTTCGCCCGGTACGTCGCCCAGGAACTGGGCCCGCAGGGCATCACGGTCAACGTCGTCGCGCCCGGCCCGGTGGAGTCCCGCACGGCGGATGACGTGTTCGACGATGCGCACAAGCAGCGTCAGGTGGCCGCTACCCCCCTGGGCCGCCTGGCGTACCCGGCCGACGTCGCCCAAGCGGTCGCCTTCTACGCCGGTGAGGACAACGCCTTCATGACCGGCACCACGGCCGCGGTCAACGGCGGAATGTCCATGGACTGACGCCCTGCTGTCCCCCGCGCACCGGGTGCGTACCGTCCCGGTCCGGCACGCACCCGGCGCACCGCCCCCCTTCGGGACCATGGACCGCAGCGCCGCCGTCATGCGCGGGCGTATGACGGCGGCACGATCAAGGAAAACCATTCATGCACACGATCGATCTCGCCTACGTCGGGCGGGGCCTGCACGAGGAGCTGGCCGCCTACATCGCCGACCAGCAGGACTACTACGCCGACGAGGGCGTCCACGTCGCGCTGCGCGACGGCTGCACCTGGGACGAGGAGCGGCTGCGCCGCGGCGTCACCATCGGGCTCGGCCGGGCACTGCTGTCCCGACTGACCGACGGCACCCCCTGGGTCGCGCTCCATGTCAACACCCACCGCCCGCTGTTCTGGTTCCTCGCCCGCCCCGGTCTGACCTCCCTGGCCGACCTGGCCGGCCGGCGGCTGGCGGTACACGCCCCCCACACCGCACCCGGGTGTTTCACCCGGATCGTGCTGCGCCGGGCCGGCCTCGACCCGGACCGCGACATCCACACCGTCGTCCGCTCGCCCGGCGACTACGGGATGGACCTCCGCCGGCTGCACAACGGCGAGATCGACGCCGCCGTGGTCGGCAGCACCATGGCACCGGAGGCGGTCGCCGCCGAGCACGGCTGGCAGGTGCTGGCCTGGGTCGGCGACCACTTCCAGATCCCCACCGTGGGCCTGGCCGTCGACCCCACCTGCATTCACCCGGACGACCCCGCGGTCCAGGCCGTCGTACGAGCCCACCGGCGCGCCCTGCAGGTGATCCGCGACGACCCCGACACCACGGTGCGGCACATCCAGACGTTCCTCGGCGGGCATACCGCGGACGAAGCCCGAGCCCACTACGAGAGGTTCGTCGCACCGTATTTCACCACCGACGGCCAGGCCGACCTCGCGGTCGGGGCCACCGCGATCACTGCGGTCGCCGCCGAACTCGGCGTGCCCGCCACCGTCACCGCAGCCGATTTCTACCGCACCGCCACCACACCCGGGACATGCAGTTGATACCGCATACCCGACAGGGTGCTCGCTCTCGCATGCTGAAAGCAGACCTCACCCGTTATCGGACCGGGTCCTCGTCAGTCAGTGAAGGCATCGTGCGTGGACGCAGGACCTTGACATCCTCCCCCTCGTTGAACGAGGGGGATTCCTCACTTCGCAGTGAAGAGTTCCTGCTTCACAGCAGGTTGCCCCGTCCGGGAGGACTCCCGTTGAGGTCTTACACCTGCTCCACAGGCTGTAACCGCCAGTCCGGCGGCCAGAATGTTGCATGCCGCGTTCACGTCGCGGTCATGCGTCGCACCGCAGCCGCACGTCCACTCGCGGATGTTCAACGGCAGCTTGTCCAGGACGGTGCCGCATGCGGAGCACAGTTTGGTGGAGGGGAACCAGCGGTCGATGGCAACCAGGTTTCTGCCGTACCACGTGCACTTGTACTCCAGCATGGACCGCATGTCCGTCCAGGCCGCGTCCGAGATGGCGCGGGCCAGACTCTTGTTCTTGACCATGTTGCGGACGGTCAGGTCCTCGATCACGATCGTTTGGTTCTCACGAACGAGCCGAGTGGTGAGCTGGTGCAGGAAGTCCCGGCGCCGGTCGGCGATCCGGGCGTGCACCTTGGCGACCTTGATGCGGGCCTTGTCCCGGTTGCGAGAGCCCTTCTCCTTCTTCGCCAGGACCCGCTGGGCCTTGGCCAGGCGCGTGCGGTCCCGGCGTTCGTGCCGGGGGTTGGTGATCTTCTCGCCGGTGGACAGCGTCACCAGAGTAGTGATCCCCGCGTCGATGCCCACAGCGGTATCCAGGGCCGGAAGGGGTCCGACGGATGCATCTTCACACAGCATGGACACGAACCAGCGGCCCGCACTGTCCTGGGACACAGTCACCATGGACGGCTTGGCACTCTCGGGGAGAGGCCGGGACCACACGATCGCGAGTGGACTCTTCATCTTCGCGAGCGTCAGCGCACCGTCTCGGTAGGTGAACGCCGACCTGGTGTACTCCGCACAGCAGCGGTTCCTCTTCTTCGACTTGAACCGGGGGTACTTCGCCCGGCCCTCGAAGAAGTTCGAGAACGCCCCTTGCAGATGCCGCAGCGTCTGCTGCAGCGGCACCGACGACACCTCGCAGAGAAAGGCCAGCTCCTCGGTCTTCTTCCACTGCGTCAGCATCACCGACGTGGCGTTCTAGTTCACCCGTTCCTGACGCTGGAACCACGCCACCGTGCGGGCTTCCAATGCCAGGTTGTAGACCTTGCGCACACATCCGAACGTGCGCGACAGCTCCGCTGCCTGCTCGTCCGTCGGGTGGAAGCGGTACTTGAACGCCCGCTTCACCAGCTCGGTCTTCACATCTCACAAACTATCAGCTCTGTTCGTGAGATCGGAACGGATACGCACCTGGACTCCGCCGCTTCGCAGCTCCGGGCCAAGGATGCGTTTCCTCCCCGAGCCAAAGCACGGGGTATCCACGCAAGGAATTCGGGACGAGCGAGCCTTCCAAGGCCGCCACCATGGCAAAGGGGAACCGGTCGGCCTCAAGACAGAGCGCGACGTCATCAGGATGGACTCCTTGACGCACCCCCTGCGCCAGTTCGGCGGCGGCGCGCGACTCGGCAGCGCGGCGGAGGTACTCAGCAGCATCCGTCCCAGCCTCGGTGGTCCTTCGAGCGATGTACTGAGCACACGCCAGATCTTCATCGGCCTGCCCATCGTCGCCAGTGACCACGAACGTGACACTGTCACTCCTGCGCGTCCGCAAGAGCTGAGCCGTTGCCTCCGCCACCACGAAGCCGGCGCACAGCACCAGCGGCGCGTCCTCGACCGCGAGGGCGCCGACCGTCCCTGCCGTGGTTTTCTGCACAACGGTCCGTCCGCCGACGTCAACAGACCGCAGCAGGCCCGGGGAGTTGACGGTGTCGAACCCGGGCGCGGGCGGACCGTCTTTGAGTGCCACCCAATCCGGGTGGCGAGCCTTGAGCGCCAGGGCTTCGTCCAGCGACTCAGCGAGAACGATCTTTTCCGCCCCCTGGGCAAAGGCCCAGGCAGCCACGGTGAAAGCACGCATGACGTCGACCACGACCGCCACGGACGGGGTTTCGACCAGATCAGCGATACCAAGGAAACGAGTGCCCATTGCGATCATGATCGCGGATGCCCGACCCGAGACACCCGGACAGTGATGCGCATCATATCGAAGGGCTCGCAATGCAACACCTCCGGCTGCCCGCGTCGCGAACGCGGTCCGCAACGACACGCCCGCTCCATCACCACACCGGTGACCTGCGCACGGTCTCTGCGGGCACAAGGCGCATCTTCGTCCCCGATGCCATCATGAACGGCCTGCCACCGCACATCACCCAAGTGATCTACGGACACACCCGCACCGGCACTGCCCCTGCCTGGGCTAGGCCTTGCGGGCGAGCAGTTGAATCTCCTGGAACTGCCGCCGGTCGGTGGGCTGAGGCTCGCGAACCATCCTGGCCACCTCGGCCAACCCCGACTTGCGCAGCATCGCGGCGAGGTGATCAGGCGACCACCGATAGGCCGGTACGACCGCGTGATCGAAGACCTGCGTCGGGTGAGACGGATCATCGCTTGCCGAGAAGCCGACCAGAAGGTGGCCGCCAGGCGCCAGCACACGGTGGAACTCCGCGAAGACGGAAGGGAGTTCCCCCGGCGGAGTGTGGATGATGGACCAACGTGAGAGCACGCCGCCCAGCACACCGTCGGCGATGTCCAACGCGGCCATCGAGCCCACGTCGAATCGCAGGCCCGGATAGGCCTGTCGAGCCAGCTCGATCATCGCGGCAGAGGCATCGACACCGAACGCCGCCAGCCCCAACTCATGCAGATGGGCGGTGACATAGCCAGGTCCACACCCCAGGTCCGCGACCTGGCTGTCCCCACTCGCGCTGACGACCTCGGCGAAGGCGCTCAAGATCGCACGGTCCAGGGGCCGCTCACGCAGCGTGTCACAAAACAGGTGCGCATAGCTGGGGGCGGCAGCGTCGTAGGCCTCGCGGGTGGCACTGAGAACATCGTGTTCGACCATGCTCGCAACGGTAGTTCCCGCGCCGAGGCGAGCCGAGAGAATCACGATCTTCCCTCCCGCCCGTTCGACCGGGCTGTCGCCGGCTCACAGAGGCCTGCGTCCGCCGCTGTCTGCTTCGCCCCGAGCCATCCCGGTGTGGCCGGCTGGTGGAGATCCGCGGCCACCTCATCACCCGCACCGCCGGGGCCGGGCGCGAAGGCCGGCCGGGCGAGGCCGACGGCCTGCGGGGCAGCCTCGCCGGCGCGGAGGACCACCGTGCCCTGCTCGACCGCAGACCCAGCCCGTCAATCCCGGGATCCCCGCTGTGCCCTCAGCTTCGAGTCCGCAACGGGCTCCGAGCGATGAGCGCTACTGCAGTGCGCTCCTCAGCGCAGGCACTGCGGGCCCTGAACTCGTGGAAGGGACCTTCCAGTAAAAAGCGACGCCGTCGCCATCGACGTAGACGAGCGTGCCGCCCCTCTCGGCGGCGGTGATGTCGAAGGCAACGGTCTCGGCCTGGTAGGTGTCGGGCCGCACGGTCGGGCCGCCCTCACTGAAACCGACGGGAGCGATCTTTCCCGCACCCTTCCCCTCCCCCTGCTTGACGGTATGCCCGCCGGGTGTCTTCCACCTGAAGCCACCACTGCCGGCCGTGGTCTTCACCGCGGCCTTGCCCCGATTCATGGCCTTGAAGGTGACAACGGCGAACAGACCGCGCTCGGGGGTGCCAAAGCTGGTCCTGTCGGTATAGACGACGGTATCCGGGGTGATCTGCACCGTCCCCCTGCCCTCGGCGCCGGCAGTGTCGGCGCCCTGGCCCAACCTGAGAGCAGCGCGCGGACCGGGCTGCCGATGGCTTGTGCCGTCGCTGCCGGTACACGCGGTGAGACTCAACAAGCCCACTGCTGCGAGCGTGGACGCTGTGACGATGCGGCGCATCATTCCTCTGGCCGGGAGCAGGCGAAGAAGTAGACAAAGTCTGCTCCACACCGGCACGTCAGCCGAATCAACGTTGCCCTGTTGTGACCAACAAGGCGATCCTGACGGGCACTTCTCACCGCCGCACGACAACGAAGCCGGCCCGGGCAGGACGAGCCGTCAAAATACGTACTTCGGCGGCCGGCAGAGAGCACGAACGACCACGTCGGTGACGACGAAGTACCCCGGGCCCACCCAACCGTCCTCTTTGCTCACGAACCGCAGACCGACCTCGCGAAAGCAGCAACGGAACACGCGGCGGCACAACAAAGCCCCAGCGGCCAGCAGGACCCCAGCGGCAACAACTGCACCGACCGTCACGGCGAGCCGGACCGCCTGGATCCTGACGACATTCTCTCTAAGCATCGCACCAGTCTGCCGAACCGCAGAGACTCGCCCACCGCTCTCGCGGAAGGTGTGCCAGAGCCCCGTTCTCGCCTCCGCAGCCGGCGGCCCGGTGGGCGGGGGCCGATCACATGGTCTCCCGCGCCGCCCCGTTCGGCTGTGCTGCCGGCTCGGCCAACGATGGCGGCAGCCAGCGCGGGGGCAGGTGGACGGTGGAGTCCGCCTGGGTGCCCTTCGCCCATCGACCCGGCGGACCGCCCCGAGCAGGATCTTTGTGACCGAAGTGCCGAGGCCGGCGCTTTCGGCGTCGGCCGAGCCCGTGATCCCTCCCCTGCCGGACAGCGGGCCACAACGCTTCGAAGCGCTCAGCGGCAGACCTCGCTCCTGCTCCTTCCACGCGGTGGCGACTGCCCCCATCGGGCGACCGGCACGACCGGGCCGGTGCCAGGACCGGGGCCACTGTCGGGTGCGGCGGCACACACCGCCTCCGCACGGCCCTGGCGCAGGCCGCTGACGCAAGCACGCGAGCAGGGCCGGCCGCGTGTGCCGCGGTGAAAGCACAGGACCCTGACCTGCCCGAAGAAGATTTCCATCAACCCCACGTGAGTGACCCGTGCATGTAACGCAAAGGTCTCCGTCCAACGGCATTCCATGATCGCGGCGTGGGAATGGTCCGGGCGTTTGACGATGACCCCCACAAGGAGTGATCCGCCCCATGAGCACCCCCGCCTCGTCGACAACCCCCATGAGCTCGCCCGCCTCGCCGGCAGCCCCCACGCCGGCCGCACCCGGCGCCCTCCCGCTGATCGGGCACGCTCTCCAGCTCGCCCGCCGGCCACTGCCGTTCATGACCTCACTGCGCGAGCACGGCAGCGTCGTGCGCATACGTATCGGACCCACACCCGCGTTTGTCGTCACCGACCCCGCCCTGACCCGCAAGGTCCTGGTGACCGACTCCGCGCATTTCGTGAAGGGCGGCAAGATCATTGACGCGCTGCGCATGTTCTTCGGTGACGGGCTCGCCACGGTCGCCGACGGCGATACGCATCTACGCAACCGGCGCCTGATACAACCCATGTTCAACAAAGCCCACATCGCCGATCGCGGCGCCGCGATGATCGGCCAAGTGCGGGACGTGGTCACTGCTTGGCCTGCGGTTGTGCCGCGCGACGTCTACGCGGACATGAACGAGGTCGCCCTCTCCGCGTTCCTGGTCGCCCTGTTCGGCGCAAACCTCCCCGAGCATCTGGAGGGCGAGTTCGTCACCCTCATGCCCGAGATCATGAAAGGGGCGATCCGGCAGACGATCCTGCCGCCCTGGATCACTCGCCTCCCGCTGCCCGCCAACCGCGCGCACGCGGACCGTGTGGCACGGCTACGCACTCTCATCGACCAGGCGATCGACCACCACGCCGACCGGTCCCCGGGCCGGCCACCCTCAGCCGACACGCCCTCAGCCGATGCGGTCTCAGCCGATGCACAACGGTGCCCGCATGCCGCAGCCCGGACCAAGGACCAGGGCGGACTCTTCACGACCCTTCTGACCGCCGAGACCCCCCTCACGCGGCAGCAACTGCAGGACGAGGCCATCACCTTGCTGACCGGAGCGATCGAGACCACCGGCACCACCCTGGCCTGGACACTGTACGAGATCACTCAGAGCGACGAGATACAAAGGCGCCTGCGCGAGGAACTCACCGCCGCCTGCGGTGACCGCCCCCTGCGCTACGACGACATCCCCCAACTCCCCTACGCCCGCCAGGTGCTGCAGGAAACCATCCGCAAGTACGGGCCGGCCTGGATGGTGACCCGCACCGCAGCCCGCGACATCGACCTCGGCGGTCACCGCATTCCCGAAGGCGCAGACATCGTGTGGAGCCCCTACCTCCACCAGCACGACACCCGCTACTTCCCCGACCCCGACACATTCGACCCGGACCGCTGGACAGCCGAGCGCGCACCCGCCGCCCGCGGTTCGTTCCTCGCCTTCGGCGACGGACGCCGCAAGTGCATCGGCGAGAACTTCGCCTGGGCCGAACTCCAGATCATCCTGGCGAGCATCCTCCAGACCTGGCCTTCCTTCACACTCACCTCCCGCCCCCCTCGCGCGCAGGCCGTCGTCACCGTCAAACCGGACACCCTGACCATGACGTACCACCCGCAAGCACCATCGATGTCCCAGACAAACACCGAACAGGCCCGACCACCACAGCCTTTGAAGCCCCAGCCAAAGCAATGAACGATGGGCACACCAGGGAAACGTGAATACCGGCTCAGCTCTCCCACCCCCTACCGGCCGCGATCCAGCCCCACCGGCAAAAACACGCACCTCGGGACCCCCGGCACACGGAACACACCCCTCGGGACCCCCGGCACACGAAGCACACCCCTCAGGGCCCCGAGGGGCGGAGCGCCAGAGGGCAGGGAGGCGGGCAGTTTCGACCAGCTGCCCGGCCCGACGGCACGCCGAGAGCATCCCCAGCGCTCCGGAGCGCCACCACACGCCTCACCCTCCCTGTCCCTCAGGCTGCCACCGTGCACGGCCGGATACCGGCCGCACTGCTCGTACCGCGGGCGATGTCCAACACACCGCTGCGCCCGGTGCCCTGCTGCCCGCACCGTTCGGCCATTTGCTTGGCTGACCGAGGGGGCGGCCAGGGCCTCGACGGTGGTCTGGAAACGGGTGCCGATGAGCGCACCGGCGGCACCCAGGACCGGCGCCGCGGCCACGCCACGGCCCATCCAAAAGCGATCGAAGACCGCTGGGCCGTCAGCGTGCCGTGGGAGCACTTCGCCCGGGGCACTGCGCGTGGCCTCCAACCCGGGGGCGTACCAGAAGGCGCAGCGACGGAAGGACCGGCCGACCTGGTCTGTGAGCCAGGTCCGGCCTCGACGAACGACGGTGCCCTCGAGAGCTGACCGGGACGGCAGCTGCGCCGGAACCGGGCTGGACCCGGGAGCCATGACTCCGGACATACGAGCCCGCCCTCATCGGCCGACCGGAACGGGACCGGCCGGAACGGGACGGGGCGGGACCGGCCGGGACGGGGCGGGACGGGGCGGCCTTGCCTTCCGGCTCCGCGGCAGCGCGCTCTTCCCGGGCGTGGCGGTACTGGCTGCTTTCCGGCGGTCCCGGCTGTTACGGAGTCCGGGTCGTTCACGCCGAGAGTTCGACGGTGGTCCGGCAGATGACGCCGGCGTACGCGCCCCCCGAGGCATCCCGGGCCCGAGGGCACCGGGTCCCGGCATCCTGCTTCACCTGCTTCACCTGCGGCCGGGTGAGCCGAGCCGCGTCCCGCGCGACGTCACACCCGCATCATGCGTTGCAGATCTCACGGCATAGATCGTTTAGGCTCTGGGCAGTCTCGTGACGTACTTGAGTCGTCAACTTCCGGCTCAAAAGGTGCAGTTCGAGTCAGTGGGCGTCAATTCAGATCGCCCTTTCGCAGGGGCGGGGGCCTGTGAATCGTCGCAAGAGAGGACGGCAATGCCGCAGGACGTCACATTCGACCTCCCCTTCAAGACTCCCGTGAGCGAGCATCTCCAGTACGCCCGGGAGCGTCACCTGCGCTGGGTGTGGGAGATGGGCCTGGTGCGCAGCCAGGCCGGGTTCGAGGAGTACCAGTCCTGGGACCTTCCCCAGGCAGCGGCGCGGACCTACCCCTACGCCTCGGCCGACGACATGGTCGTGCTGATGAACTGGTTCTCTCTGGCCTTCCTGTTCGATGATCAGTTCGACTCCGGGAGTCCGGACCGTGCGGACCGTATCGCGGAGGTCGCACGGGAGTTGATCGCCACTGCGCTGCGTCCCGCCGGGACCGCACCTCGCGTGGTGTGCCCGATCACCGTGGCCTGGGCCGAGGTCTGGGCCCAGCTCTCCGATGGCATGTCCCTGACGTGGCGCAGCCGGTTCGCTGCCTCCTGGGGGCGGTTCCTCGTGGCGCACACCGAAGAGGTGGACCTGGCGGCCCGGGGCCTTGCGGGAACGCTCGGACTGCAGGAGTACGCGGAGTTCCGCCGCCGCACGGTCGGCATCCACCACAGCATCGACGCGGGCGAGCGCAGCCGCGGCTTCGAGGTACCGCCGCAGGTCCAGGCGCACGAGCTGATGGTCAGGATGCGGGATCTGGCCGCGGACACCATCGGGTTCATGAACGACATCCACTCCTTCGAGCGCGAGAAACGCCGGGGGGACGGCCACAACCTGATAGCCGTGCTCCACCGGGAGCGCAGCTGCAGCTGGCAGGACGCCGCCGCGGAGGCGTACCGGATGACCACCGACTGCCTCGAGGAGTACCTCGAACTCGAGGCACGGATACCCGAGATGTGCGAGGAACTCGGTCTCCGCTCCGACCAGCGGGTCCAGGTGTGGATGGGCGTGGAGGCCATCCAGCACTGGATCAACGGCAACTACGAGTGGGCACTGACCTCCGGCCGGTATGCCGCGTCGAAGGAAGGCCCCGCCGCCACCGCCGAGTTGGCGGGCAAGGGCTCGCTCGACGATCTGCTCGCGGTGTAAGACAAGGCCCCGCCTGCTCTGCCCGGCCGGCACGTCCGGCCGGGCAAAAACCGATCACCCACCAGCAGCCTGATCAGCACCCGATCAACAGCAACCACCAGCAGGCACCGACCACCGGCCGGTATGCCTCATCGAAGGAAGGCCCGGCCGCCACCGCCGAATTGGCGGGCAAGGGTCCGCTCGATGAACTGCTCGCAGTATCAGACAAGACCCTGCCGTCTCTGCCCGGTCGGCACGTCCGGCCGGGCAGAGACGGATCACTTAACCGGTGGTCGGGTCAGACGGCGGCGGTCTGTGCCGCGAACTCGACCGGGAGACTGTCCAGGCGTGCCTCCCAGGTGGAGGCGGTCGAGGTGAGGTCGTCGGCCGGCACGGCCAGGCGCAGTCCCGGCAGCCGGTGCACCAGGACGTCGACGGCCGTCTCGATGATGGCCTGGCCGATGTTCTGGCCCGGACACTCGTGCGCGCCGCCGCTGAACGCGAGGTGCGACTGGTTGCCCTGGATGGAGACCCCGGTATCGGGACGGATCTCCGGGTCGAGGTTGCCGGCGGTGAGCCCGAGCACCAGCAGGTCGCCCTCCTTGATGTGGTGACCGGCGAGTTCGAGGTCAGCGGTGGCGAAGCGCCCGGGCAGGACGGCGAGCGGCGGGGTGTTCCACATCACCTCTTCGACGACCGTGGTGATGTTGAGCTGTCCGCTCACCAGCCCCGCGAGCCGGGAGGTGTCGGTGAGGATCAGCTGCAGCACCCGGGCCAGCAGATTGCTGGTGGTGGTGTGCGCGGTGATCAGCACCAGGCGCAGATGGCTGAGGATCTCGTCGTCATCGAGGCCGGCCTCGTGTCCGAGCAGCCCGGTGGTGAAGTCGGAGCCCGGCTCGGCACGCTTGCGCTCGGCGAGTTCCCCGAGGATCTCCATGATCCGGTCGTTGTGGGCGAGAGCTCCCTCACCGCCCTTGATGACCTGGGCACAGGAGACGGCAAGGTTGTGCCCCTCGGCCGCCGGGAGCCCGAACAGCCTGGTCAGTACGAGCATCGGCAGGTACTCGGCGTAGTCGCCCACCAGGTCGGCGCCGCCCGCGTCGGCGAACGCGTCGATCTGCTTGTTCGCGAAGTGCGTGACATGACGGCGGATACCGCGGCCGGCGAGGGTCTGCAGATTGTCGGTGACCGCCCCGCGGAGCCTGCGGTGCGGCTCACCGTCCTGGGACACGCAGTCGGGGCGCCAGCCCAGCATCGGGATCAGCGGCGAGGTGGCCTCGACACGTCCTTCCTTCCAGTCCCGCCAGATACGCGAATCCCGGCTGAACTGGCGGGGGTTGTCCAGCACCCGCCGGTTCTCGCGGTAGCCCAGGACCAGCCACGCCGGGATGTCGCCCTCAAGGAGTACCGGCGCCACCGCCCCGTGCTCCTTGCGCAGCCGCCCGTAGATGCCGTGCGGGTCCAGTGCCGCGTCCGGCCCGTACAGCCGGGTCAGATCGCCGGCGCCGCCGTGCGCGACAGGGCAGCCACCGGGGGCGGAGGAGCCATGGGTGAGCTGGTCGTTCATCGAGACTCCACAACAGCAGCAGCAGCGGTGGAGCGTTCCTTCAGATGGCGTATCAGCGCGACAAGAACGTCACGGCTCGACGCCCGGTCCCGGGCATCGCAGGCCACGATCGGGGTGTGCGCAGAGATGTCCAGGGCATCACGGATCTCCTCGATCGGATGCTCCTTGGAATCCGGGAAAACATTCAGCGCGATAACAAAGGGGACGTCCTGCCGCTCCATCTCCTCGATCGCCCTGAAACTCGACGCCAGACGACGCGTGTCCACCAACACCACCGCCCCCAGAGCCCCCTTGAACAGACCGTTCCACAGAAACCAGAACCGCTCCTGGCCCGGCGTCCCGAACAGATAAAGCACCAACTCGTCGTTGATACCGATCTTCCCGAAATCCAGACTGACGGTGGTCTGCGTCTTGTCCACCACACCGATCAGATTATCGACACCGACACTGGCCTGCGTCAGCGTCTCCTCGGTCGTCAGCGGCTCGATATCGCTGACCGACCCCACCATGGTGGTCTTTCCCGTGCCGAACCCGCCGGCGATCATCACCTTCACCGAGCGGGTGCCACCGCCCGACCTCTGGTCGGGATGATCAAAGCCTTTGAAGTCCACTGAGTACCTCCTCAAGGAGCGCGAGGTCGGGCCCGCGGCCGGCGCCTGACGCCGGAATGGGATTACGGGCCTCGACGCGGCCTGCGTCCAGCAGATCGGCCAGGAGCACCGCGAGAATGTTGAACGGCAACCCGAGATGAGCGCCCAGTTCGGCCACCGACAACGGATCGCGGCAGCGCCGGATGATCTCCTCGTGCTCATGCTGCATACCCGGAGCGGCAGCAGCACGCGCAACGACAAGGGTCGCCACATCAAGACTCGCCGCAAAACCGCCCGGCCCGCTGCGGCCACCGGTAAGGACGTAGTAGCGCTCAAGACCGGACGGGTCCGTTAGACGACGGGAAACACTCATCCAGAGTGCTCGTCCAGGCGAGCAGTGGTACCAAGGAGCTCACCCATCCTGCGGGCCAGATCCCTCATCTGATGACCCAGAAGCCCCTGATCAAGACCCTCCCTCGCCAGCACCCCGAGATACGTCTCCACACCCGCCCGCACCACGAACAAGTGCCCCCCGTCCACCTCGATCATCGCGAGCCGCAGCTGCCCCGCATACTTCGGGAACTGCTTGGCCACCGGCTGGGCCAACGCCTGCAACCCCGCGACCACAGCCGCGAACCGGTCCACATCATCGGGGTCCTCGGCACCATACGAAGTGATCGCCTTACCGTCACTCGATGCCACGAGGGCGAAACGAATCTCCTTGATGCTCTCCGTCAGATCACGGAGCGCCCAGCTCACATCGGTTCCCTGTTGCGTCATGGGACTAGTCGCTCTCTTCAGTGCGGTGCTCGTTCAACTCGCGTACGGCAGCCATCTCGCCATCCATAACCCGCTCACCACCCACAACCGGGACACCACCCACGGCCGAGACACGGCCCGCGGCCGGGGAGCGGTCCGTGACCGGGACACCATCCGTAGCCGAGGCGCCGCCCGTGACCAGGGCGTTGTGTGTGACCGGGACGCCATCCATGACCGGGGCACGGTCCGTAACCAGGGCGTTGGTGACCGGGACGTTGCTTGTGACCGGGACGCCATCCAAGGGCGGGGTGCGGTCCGTGACCGGGGCCCGGTCCGTAGCCGAGGCACCGTCCGTGACCGGGGCACGGTCCGTAGCCGAGGCACCGTCCGTGACCGGGGCCCGGTCCGTAGCCGAGGCACCGTCCGTGACCGGGGCACGGTCCGTAGCCGAGGCACCGTCCGTGACCGGGGCCCGGTCCGTAGCCGTCTCATGCGGCGGACCGCTTTCCCGCCCGGCCGTGGCAAACGCGGCAAGGCCCGCGAACGACGCATCGGGCGGCACCGCGGCCACGCTCTGCCCACGGACGGCACCACCGGGCTGCGGTCCCACAAGGTCGTTACGAATACTGCGGCGCCTGGGCAGCCCACCGGGCGTGGTGTCCACCACACCAGACGCCCCCACCGCCACCGTGCGCACCGGCTCCGCCACCGCCACCGCGGCCGGGGCCGCGGCCGCGGGCGCGGGCGGCCCGCTCACCACAGCAGGCAACTGGCTGAAAAACTTGTGCGGCACGACCACAACCACCGACGTGCCCAGCCACGGCGAGTCCGCGAAAGTCACCCGGATCCCATAACGACGCGCCAGGGCCCCCACCACACGCAGACCCAAATTCGCGTCCTCCGAGATACCACCGAGACCCGGACCCCTCGACGTACCCGCCAAGGACTGCTCCGCCTCGCGCTTCTTCTCCTCGCTCAGCCCCTTGCCCGCATCCTGGATCTCAATACCGACCCCATTGGGCACCTCCTTACCCGAGACGACCACAGCCTCGGTCGGCGGCGAGTACCGCGCCGCATTATCCAGAAGATGCGCAAAAATCAGCGTGAGGTGGTCCACCAGACCCCCATCAACACCCAGCTCAGGCAGATGACGGACCTGGACACGATCGAAATCCTTGATCCGGCCGATACCACCACGCACCACACTCAACAGCCGCTGCGGCTCCTGCCACTGCCGCCCCGGCCGGTCCGAACCCCCCAGCACACCGACACTGGCCGCCAGACAGTCAGCAGGACCGATCTCCTGGTCCAACTCCATAAGACCCCGGGCCACCACAGGCAACCGCCCGTGCTCACCCTGCATCTCATGCAACCGCCCACGCAACTTACTCGTCAGCACATGAATCCGGCTGCCAATACTGATCACAGCCTGCTCCGCCGACGTCGACCGGTCGAACTCCTCCTCCACACCGATCAACGCAGCCCGCAGAACCTTCCGCAACTCCGCACCCAACTGCGGTCCCGCATCCGCGTCCCGGCCGACCTCCAACAAAATGTCATCAATGGCCTCCCCCTCCCGCAAACGCTTCAACGCATCAGGCAAATACACATCCCCGAGCCTGCCCACCACAGCCCGCTGAACAGCAAGCCGCTCCTCCCACACCCCCGCCTGCGCCACCACACCAGCCTCATGCGCCCGCGCCAACTCAACAAGCCGAGCCTCGAAATCCCGGGCCTGCTCGACCAGATCCGCACGCAGACCCGACCGCTCAGCCCCGAAACTCCCCTCCAGACCCGCAACATGCTGCTCCCACTGCCGCGACAACTCAGCCTGCGACCGCCGGAAACCCTCATCACCACGCCGCAACTGCCCCCGAGCACGCACCAACAAACGCACACACACAGCACTGGCCGCAGTAGCCGCCACACCCACAAACGCCGCAGGAACCTGAACCTGATCAGGACCCCCGACCACCGCAGCGACCGTCCCAGCCCCTAAAGCCAACGGCATCAACCACCAGCTATACGAAACAACCAACGCACGCCCCGCCGAAGGCGGAGAGGCAAGTTCCATCTGCATCCTTCGAAGCAAACGACCGAACAAAAAAGACAACACACACAAACACCACACACAGCACACCAGACACCACACAAAACACAACGCGAGACAACCCCACACACCCACGTCAACCCGCAGCGCCACAACCGACCCTATCGGGTCCCACACCAAAAGGATCAACCCCCACCACACACCAAGACACACACCAACCACACCCCCCAACCCACCCACCAACCCCAGGGCTTCGGCGAAATCGCATGGCGTCCGATTTGCGCTCAAGCGAGGCCGGCTTCGACAAGATCAAGACGGTTCGCGCGAACGCCACGCCACGAGAGGAGGCGGCGACGTCCAGCCGCGGTGCGACACCGCCGCCCGCCCTCCGTCTCAGCTCTTGCTTCACCTATCGATATTCGATAGATTCCCATCGTAACTCGATGGAAGGATGGGTCATGGGAAAGCTGACAGTGTGTGCGCTGCGGGCCGTGCTCGTGGTGATGCTCGCCGGCACCGTGTTCGTACAGGCAGGAATGGTGTGGGCGTTGGCCACCGACCCCGAGGAGGGGTCGCTCCCGCTGACCCCGCTGCGCATCATCACGATCCTGGGCATGGTGTCGGTCCAGGTCGCCCTGGTCTGCGTATGGCGGCTGGTGGCGATGGTGCGACGCGGAACCGTGTTCTCCCACACCGCCTTCCGGTACGTGGACGTCATGATCGGCGCGATCGTGGCGGCTTCCCTCGTGTGGTTCGCGGTCACGGCCCTCAATGCGCCGGGCCAGCGGGACGACCCGGGCGTCACCGTCATCATGGGCGGGGTTGGCGTGGCCATCCTGGGGGTCGCGCTCATGGTGCTCGTGCTGCGGATGCTGCTCGCCCAGGCCGTCGCGCGCGATGTCGAAGCGGCGAAGATGCAGGCCGAGTTGGACGAGGTGATCTGATGCCGATCGCCGTCGACATCGACGTGATGCTGGCCAGGCGGAAGATGTCCGTGGGCGAGCTCGCGGACCGCGTAGGGATCACGCCCGCCAACCTGGCGGTGCTCAAGAACGGCCGCGCCAAGGCGGTGCGCTTCGCGACGCTCGCCGCGCTCTGCGAGGTGCTCAAGTGCCAGCCGGGCGACCTGCTGCGCTGGGAGGCCGAGGACGCCGCGAGCGGATGACGAGCCCCGGGGGCGTGAAACGCCTGGCGCCCCCGGCCCGCGACACGGCACGTGGACCGCATGGAGGTGGATCGCCGATCATCCGTAGCACCGTCCCGACCCTGTTGGGTGGATTCCGGTTGACCTGCACCGCACCGTCCTGGTCGACGACCGCGACCTGCGAACGTGACCTCCCCACCGCAAACCCCCGTCCTTCCAGCCCGGAAGGGCGGGCACGTCTCGCCACGGGCACCCCGGCCGGGCCCGGTGCCGGATCCCGTCGACCTGCCGGCGCAGGTTCCGCGCCGGACGACCGCATCCTGCGACCGGCAGCAACGCCTCGACCACCGCCCACGCCTCGTCCGTCAGATCATGCCGCCCAACCGCGTCGCCCACAGGCGCGCAGCATGCCGATCCCGCAGGTCACGAGCCCCTTCCGAACCAGGCCCCAGCCGCGACAGGTCGTCTTCGATCAGACGGTCGAGTCGGGCATGATCTCCCGGACCTCTTGCGCACAGCGGCACGCGGCAGCGATCTTGGCAGCCCACTCCAGCGCGTCCTCACGTGAGGGCACATCGATGATCGAGAACCCGCCGAGCACCGCCTTGATCTCCGGGTACGGTCCGCTGGTGACGGTCCCGTCGGTGGCCACGACGCTCGCCTGCTGCCTTTCCAGTCCACCACCGAAGACCCACACACCGGCGTCCTGAGCCTGACGCACCACCTCGTGCGAGGCCTCGGCCACCTCGGGCAACTCCTCCTCGGGGAAGGTCATCGCGCCGTCATCGAACGAGATCAGGTACCGCGTCATACATGGCTCCCTCGGCCGTTGGCCTCCTTCGGCTGCCTCTCACCCTACGACGAACGCCTCCCTTCAGAACCGACACGCCCCCCAGCTTCCGAAACCGGCCCTGGTCACGTCACGCATCAGGCATCGTTCGCTCACAAGTGGGGATTCCTCAAACACGAACAACGACAAGAGAGTTCACCATGCCAACAACACACAGACCCTGGTTGATGGCTGCACGGCCTGGGCTTTCGGTGGCGTGAAACTTCCGCCCCGGTCCCGCCCGGAGCATCGGTGACGAGGGTGCGCAGCCGTTCGGCGAACCGTTGTGGAAGATCAACCGACGACATCAACGGCCTGTCGATCCGGACCCTCTGGCCCTGTAGCCGACTGACCTCACGCCTCAGCGTGTCAGACGACGATGGCTGATGAGGGCTGCTGCGACTCCGACGAACGCCAGGAAATCGAACAGCAGAAGCCCGACACCCACCACACTGACATCACACTGCCGAACCACCACCGACAAAGTCCCGCAGACCATCAACCCCGGGCGCCCGTGGTCAGAATTCGCGGTCGATGGCCGTCACGGCGGCCGGCCCCAGCGGGGCATCGTCCTGCGTGAAACCGCTATCCCTCAGCGCGCTGGAAACCAGCCGTACTGCTTCCGACTCGGCGCCGGCCTGGCTGTCGGCCTCGACTTCGAGCCACGCTGCTCCTGCTGCGAAGGGGCCGCCCACCCGCTGCGGCGGAAACTCGGCTGACGAAAGTCACGAACGGCAGGAGGGGCCACCCCGATCCCGCCGCGACCGAAGCGGGTCAAGCTCGGCAGGCAAGCGGCGGTGGGACTCGGGAAACTCGACTCCAACTCGGCGATGTCCCCTGCGGCCCCTTGCAGGGGACCGGTTGGCCGGTTTGCGCGTCGAGCGGATCCGCACTCGTCGCGCCCAGGGGCTCGTTCAAGACGCCCAGGTTCCCGACTTGGTCAGGTTCGTCAACTGCACGACAGCGACTCTTCGTTACTTCTCAAATCACGTCTCGATCGAGAGATTGTATTCAGTATACTTACGACCGGCCGTACACCCGCATCGCGCCACCCGGAGGAGCCATGACAGTCCCGCACCCCGAACTGCTCGCGCAAATGACCATCCACGCGCCCGACGGCATCGTCATCGTCGACAGCGAGGGGCTCATCCAGTTCTGGAACAGCGGCTCGGAGCGGATCTTCGGGTGGAAGGAGAGCGAGGCGCTCGGACAGAGTCTCGATCTGATCATCCCCGAGCGGCACCGGCGCCCGCACTGGGACGGCTTCCACGGGGCGATGGCCAAGGGCACCACCCGCTACGGCGCGAGCGACCTGCTCACCGTGCCCGCGCTCAAGGCCGACGGGTCGAGCCTGTCGATCGAGTTCAGCGTGTGCCTCCTGTCGGATCCGCAGGGCGGCGCCGGACATGTCGGTGCGATCATCCGTGATGTCACCGCGCGCCGTGCCCAGGAGAAGGAGTTGCGCCGCCGCCTCGCCGACGCGAACGTTCGCGCAACGACCGTGTGAAACGCGAGGAATTGCGAGGAGGGCAGGGAACCCTGGGTTCCCTGCCCTCCTCGCAATTCCCGGTCCGTAGACGCGGGTGTCCCGCACGCTGGTCGCGCGCGGGACACCTCCCCGTGTCCCCCTGTCACCAGGCGGACACGGCGTCAGGCGACGACGGAACCCTTGTGCAGCTTACGGATGGCGTCCGCGTCGTAGCCCAGGTCGGCGAGGACCTCGTCGGTGTGTTCGCCAAGCAGCGGCGCACCCTTGATGTCCGGCTTGAACCCGGAGAACTTCACCGGGCTGCCCACCGTCAGGTACGTGCCGCGCTCCTTCTGCTCCACCTCGACGATGGTGCCGCTCTTGCGCATGTCGGGGTCCTCGGCGAGCTCCTTCATCGACAGGACCGGGGCACACGGCACCTCCCACTTGCGCAGGATATCGACGGCCTCGTACTTCGTCTTGTCGGCGAGCCACTTCTCGATCTCGCCGAAGATCTCCATGATGTGCGGCTGGCGCGCCCGGGCGGTGCTGTACTCCGGGTCGTCCTTCCACTCCGCGTGGCCGATGGCCTCGCAGGTACGAGCCCAGTTCTGCTCCTGGACCGTGAAGTAGATGTACGCGTTGGGGTCGGTCTCCCAGCCCTTGCACTTGAGGATCCAGCCGGGCTGGCCGCCGCCGCCCGCGTTGCCGCCGCGCGGCACGGCGTCACCGAACTCGCCGTGCGGGTACTGCGGGTACTCCTCCAGGTAGCCGACCTTCTCCAGGCGCTGCTGGTCGCGGAGCTTGACGCGGGTGAGGTTGAGGACGGCGTCCTGCATGGAGACCGAGACCTTCTGGCCGAGCCCCGTCTGGTCGCGCTGGATGATCGCCGTGAGCAGGCCGATCATGAGGTGCATGCCGGTGTTGGAGTCACCCAGCGCGGAGCCGGAGATGGTGGGCGGGCCGTCCCAGAATCCGGTGACGGAGGCGGCGCCGCCGGCGGCCTGGGCAACGTTCTCGTAGACCTTGAGGTCGTTCCACTTCGAGTCGTCGTTGAAGCCCTTGACCGAGCCGAAGATGAGGCGCGGGTTCAGCTCGTGGATGTAGTCCCAGCCGAGACCCATGCGGTCCATGGCTCCGGGCGCGAAGTTCTCGACGAGGATGTCCGACTCGCGGATCAGCTTCTCCATGACCTCCTTGCCCTCAGGCGTCTTGGTGTTGATCGCCAGTGAGCGCTTGTTGGAGTTGAGCATGGTGAAGTACAGAGCGTCGATGTCCGGGATGTCCCTGAGCTGCTGACGGGTCACGTCGCCGCCGTTGATGCGCTCGACCTTGATGACGTCGGCGCCGAACCAGGCGAGCATCTGCGTACAGGCGGGGCCGGCCTGGACCCCGGTGAAGTCGATCACCTTGAGGCCTGCGAGCGGCTGTTCACTCATGTCTGAGTCCTTCTCGTGATGGGTTGCGCGGCGAACGGCGTTAGTGCCTGGTGTTGTTGAGAGGTGGCTTGCCGGGTGCGATGGGCGGGTCACTTCTTCGACGGCACGATGTTGCCGACGGTGATGCCCTTGGGGTTGAGGTGCGAGATGTGTCCGCTCTCCGTGCCCGCGCCCGGGTCGATGGCGCAGTCGATCAAGGCGGGGCCGCCCGCGGCGAGCGACTCGGTGAGGGCCGCGGTGACCTCGGCGGGGGTGGTGGCGCGGTAGCCCTTGCCGCCGAACGCCTCGATCATGAGGTCGTGCCGGGCGGACAGCATCAGGGTGGTGGGCGACGGGGCGTCGTCGAGGGGGTTGACGTCGTTTCCGCGGTACACACCGCCGTTGTTCATGATCACGGTGGTGACGGGGAGCTGGTACCGGCAGATCGTCTCCAGCTCCATGCCGCTGAACCCGAAAGCGCTGTCGCCCTCGACGGCTATCACTGGCTGGCCGGTCTCCACGGCGGCGGCGATCGCGTAGCCCATGCCGATCCCCATCACACCCCAGGTGCCGACGTCCAGGCGGTGGCGCGGGACGTGCATGTCGATGACGTTGCGCGCCATGTCGAGGGCGTTGGCACCCTCATTGACGAGGTACGCGTGCTGGTTGTCGCGTAGCACGTCGCGCACGGCGCGCAGCGCGCCCATGAACTGCATCGGGTGCGGGTCGGCCGCCAGACGCCCGGCCATCTTCTCGACATTCTGCGCGGAGCGCGCCGCGAGCTCCTCGCGCCAGGCGGTGGGCGCGGAGATCTGACCCGGCTTGGCGCGCTCGGCCAGCACCTCGAGCACGGATGCGACGTCGCCGACGAGCGGCGCCGCGATCGGCTGGTTACTGTCCAGCTCCCTGGGCTCGATGTCGACCTGGATGAACTTTGCGTCGGGGTTCCACTGCGGCGCCTCCCCGTGCCCCAGCAGCCAGTTGAGGCGCGCTCCGACGAGCATTACGACGTCGGCCTTGCGCAGCGCGAGGGAGCGGGCGGTCGCCACCGACTGCGGGTGGTCGTCGGGCAGCAGGCCCTTGGCCATCGACATCGGTACGTACGGGATGCCGGTCGACTCGACGAACTCCCGGATCCTGTCGTCGGCCTGGGCGTAGGCGGCACCCTTGCCCAGCACCACCAACGGCCGCTCGGCGCCGGCGAGGAGTTCGATGGCACGGTCCACCGCCTCGGGCGCGGGCAGCTGGCGCGGGGCCGGGTCGACCAGCCGGCTCAGGGTCTTGGCGCCCTCCGCCTTGTCCATGATGGAGCCGAGCACGGCGGCCGGGATGTCGAGGTAGACGCCCCCCGGCCGGCCGGAGACGGCGGTGCGCAGCGCACGGGCGATCCCCCGGCCGATGTCCTCGACCCGGCTGATGCGGTACGCGGCCTTGCAGAACGGCTGCGCGGCGGCGAGCTGGTCCATCTCCTCGTAGTCGCCCTGCTTGAGGTCGACGAGATGGCGCTCGCTGGACCCCGAGATCTGCACCATCGGGAAGCAGTTGGTGGTGGCGTTGGCCAGGCCGACGAGGCCGTTGAGGAACCCCGGCGCGGACACCGTGAGAGCGATGCCCGGCTTCTTGGTGAGGTAACCGGCCGCGGCCGCGGCGTGGGCCGCGTTGCTCTCGTGGCGGAAGCCGATGTAGCGGATGCCCTCGGCCTGGGCGAGCCGGGCCAGATCCGTGATCGGGATGCCGACCACGCCGTAGATGGTCTCGACGTCGTTCAGCTTCAGAGCGTCGACGACCAGGTGGTACCCGTCGGTGAGCTCGGCCGGTGCGTCGGCGTTCGCCGCTGTCTCCTGTGATGAGGGGGCGGTCATGGTCCGAGATCCTCCTTGGGCAAGTGATGCTGTGCGGCTGGTGGATCCACCTTCCGCGCCGGACCCTCGCCCCGTCCAAGACCTGACGGCGACCAGCCGATAACCGACGTTTATCAACGGCGGGAACGGGCCCTGGCACCTGCGGTGATAGTCGGCCACTATCGGCCGTTCACGGTTGTGCATTGGACTCTCACGGGTCGTGGCCCGCAGGCTCGCAGTCGACCGTTTCAGCTGTGTCGGCTGTTCGCCTCAACTGGCGTGAGGAGGTGCGGTGATGGCCACAGTGGCCACGGCGTCCGTGCGTGAACCGGACCGCTACCGCCCGCCCGCACTCACCGGTCTTGTCGATCTGTTGTCCCGGCCCGTGCGGGCGCGTCCGCACTCGCGGGCCCTCGTCGTCGGTGCGGAGCGCATCGAGCTGTCGTACGCCGGCCTCGCCTCGCTCGCCGACGACCTGGCCCGCCGGCTGACGGCCGCCGGGGTGCGGCCCGGGGACCCGGTGGGACTGGTCGCCGCGAACACCGTCGAGTTCGTCGTGGCCCTATTGGGTGCGGCCCGGGCCGGCGCGGTTGTCGCCCCGTTGGATCCGGCCCTGCCTTCCGGTCAACTGGGCGCGCGGCTCGGGGCGTTCGGCGCGCGGGTGGTGCTGTGCGGGCCCGAGGCTCCCGCGGGCATGCCGGCCGCCTGGCCCGTGCGGGTACAGGTCGCGCCCGGCGCCCCCTGTGCGGTCACGCTCGACACGACGCGCGCGCCGCTCGGGCTGTACGGGACGCCCACGCCGGGCCTCGCCCTGGACGACGCCCTGATCCTGTCGACGGCCGGCACCATGGACCAGGCCCGCCTGGTGCCGCTGACCCACGGGAACGTGGCCGCGGCGGTGCGCGTGCTGTGCGCGACGTACGAACTGGGCCCGTGGGACGCGACGGTGGCGGTCATGCCGCTCTTCCACACGCACGGTCTGATCGCGGCGCTGCTCGCCACGCTCGCCGGCGGCGGCTGCGTCCTGCTCCCGGCCGGGGGACGCTTCTCGGCCGACACGTTCTGGGACGACATGCGCGCGGTGGGGGCCACCTGGTTCACCGCGGTGCCCGCCATCCACGAGATCCTCCTCGACCGTTCGGCCGGCGAACATCCCGCGCCGCTCGCACCGCCCCTGCGCTTCGCCCGCAGTTCCAGCGCTCCGCTCAATACCGCGACCCAGCGGGCCCTGGAGCGCACCCTCGGGGTGCCACTGCTGTCGGCCTACGGCATGACGGAGGCCGCCCATCAGGCGAGCAGTGAACCCCTGCCGCCGCCCGGTACGTCCAAGCACGGCTCGGTGGGCAGGCCGACCGGGACGCGGATCCAGGTCGTCGACCCGTCGGGGCAGGCGTGCCCGCCCGGCGTGCAGGGCGAGGTCTGGGTGCGCGGCCCCAGCGTGGCCAGGGGTTACCTCGCCGATCCGGCGGCGACAGTGCGCGGTTTCGGCGGGGGCTGGCTGCGCACCGGGGACCTGGGGCATCTGGACGCCGACGGCGCCCTGTTCCTCACCGGCCGGATCAGGAACCTGATCACGCGGGCGGGCGACCAGGTCTCCCCCGAGTACGTCGAGGACGTACTGTGCGGTTGCCCCGCCGTCGCCGAGGCCGCCGTGTTCGGGGTGCCGGACGAGCGGCACGGGCATCGGGTGGGCGCGGCGGTGGTGCTGCGCGAGGAGGAGGACGCGGAGCCCGCGGAGATCGTCAGGTACTGCCTGGGCCGGCTGGCCCCCTTCGAGGTGCCCGAGCGGATCCAGGTCGTCCCGGCGCTGCCGCGTACGGCCAAGGGCGCGCTGGACCGGCAGGCGGTCCAGCTGCGTTTCGCCCGGTGACATCGCCGCCGGGCGGGTCGGCCGGAGCCGCCTCGGCTCAGCGGACCAGGGGTTCGGGCACGGGCAGCGGTCGGTCGAAGAACTCGTCCAGACGCAGTGAGGCCGCCGCCGTGATGAACGCGCGGGCCGCGAGCGAGCCCGGCGTCGCGTCGTGGATCGCGACCGAGATGAGCGCCCGCGCGTCCGGCTCGACAAGCCGCAGCACACGCATCCGGCCGGTGACCGGCAGGGCCCGCAACCAGGTGTGCGGCACGATGCTGGTGCAGGCGCCCGCGCCCACGTTCGCGTACAGGGTGGCCACGGAGTCGGTCTCCACTTGCGGGATGACGGTGACTCCGCTGCGGGTGAACGCGGCGTCGATGACCTGACGGATCCGCATGTCGGGGGTGAGCAGCGCGAGCGGCAGCTGGGACGCCTCGGCCCAGGTCAGAGTGTCGGACTGGGGCAGCAGCTGATCGGCGGCGGCGAGCAGCATGTACCGCTCCTCGTAAAGCGGCGTCACCTGCAGCCCGTCCCGGTCCTCGGGACCGAAGTGGGCGATGGCCGCGTCGAGTTCGAATGCGCGGAGCTGCCGGATGAGTTCCGTGGTGGACAGGCGGGACCGCACCTGGACCTTGGCCAGCGGGTGCGCGGTGCAGAACGCCGTCACCGGCAGCGCGAGCGTCGTCGAGGCCGTGGGCTCCGCGCCCAGCCGCAGCGTCCCGGTGATGCCCGACTGGACCGCAGCCACCTCGGCCTTGAACGCCTCCTGCTCGGCGAGGATCCGCTTGGCCCAGACAACCAGACGCTCTCCTTCGGGCGTCAGGCCCTGGTAATTGTGGCCGCGATTGATCAGTGTGACGTTGAGCTCGCGCTCCAGTTTGGCGATCGACACAGACAGTGCGGGCTGCGAGACGAAGCAGGCGTCCGCTGCCCGCGCGAAGTGCCTCTCCCGGGCCACCGCCACGAAGTACTCCAGCTGACGGAAGAGCATGCTCGCCTCCTGCTTCGTCCCCCGCACCCCATACGTCTCCGCCCCGACCAGGTCGAACACGCCTGCGGTGGCTGCGCTGACCGAGCTTACCCGGCGGCCTGGGCGGCGCCTCGCCCGCACCGAAGGCCCGGCTCCCCCAGCGTCATTGCGGGAGCCGGGCCGGGTCTCATCCCGTGCCGGTGCGGCGCGCCAGCAGGTCCGTGGCCGCGTGCACCGCTCGGAGCCTGGGTGCCTCGGCACCCGTGATATCGGCGATCTCCACCACCGCGGTCACGATGGCGTCGAGTTCCAGCTGCTTGCCCGCCTCCAGGTCCTGGAGCATCGACGTCTTGTGGTCGCCGACCCCCTCCGCACCCCGCAGGCGTTTCTCGATGGAGATGTCCGGCGTACTGCCGACCCGGGCGGCGATGTCCAGCGTCTCCTCCATGAGCTGGGCCACCAGGCGTCGCGTCGGCGGATGTTGGCAGATCTCGACCATCGTGGCCCTGGTGAGCGCGCTGATCGGGTTGAACGCGACGTTGCCCATCAGCTTGATCCAGATGTCGTCCCGCAGGTTCGGCTCCACCGGGCACTTCAGTCCACCCGCGATCATCGCCTCGCTCAGCGCGTTGCACCGCGCCGAGATCCCGCCGCCGGGTTCACCGATGGAGAAGCGGGTGCCTTCGAGGTGGCGGATCACGCCGGGGGCCTCGATGACGGTGGCGGGGTAGACCACGCAACCCACGGCCCGCTCCGGCGCGAGGACCTTGCTGGTCGCGCCGCCTGGGTCCACCGCCTCGATCCGGCGACCCTCGTAGGGGCCGGCGAGCCGGTGGAAGTACCACCACGGGATGCCGTTCTGCCCGGCGACGACAGCAGTGTGCTCGCCGAGGAGCGGTTCGATCAGCGGGCCGCTGGACGGATAGGAGTGTGCCTTCAGCCCGAGGAACACGAAGTCCACGGGTCCGATCTCGGTGGGGTCGTCGGTGGCGTGCGGGTGGGCGACGAAGTCGCCGCGCGGGCTGATGACCCTGACCCCGCGCTCGCGGATGGCTTGCAGGTGCGGACCGCGGGCGATCAGGTGGACATCGGCACCACCCCGGTGCAGGGCCGCTCCTACGAAGGCTCCGATCGCGCCGGCTCCGAGGACAGCAATCTTCACGGCATCTCCTCTCGGGAAGAAGGGTGAGTGATTGTGATTGAATACTGTATGCAGTCCGCAGGCCCGGTGTATACCCTTCGAACCCGAACCGATACGGCCGCCATGTCCCCGACCACCCGCCCGGATTCACCCTGGCGTCGAGCGAACTGCACACAATATGCTGCGCGCCTCCTGTCCGGTGCCCCGCTTCCTCCGCTCCTGACGCTCCCCGCGCACCGACGGACCCGCAAGGCCCCTGAGAAAAGGAGAGCAATGTCTGCGCCACCACCACAACGCATAGGCGTCGTCGCCGAGTCGACCTCCGGGGAGACCAGAGTGGCGGCCACCCCGGACACCGTCCGCCGCCTGATCGGGCTCGGCTACGAAATCGTCGTCGAGACCGGCGCCGGAACCGCATCGGGCTTCTCCGACGCGTCGTACGTCGAGGCGGGCGCGCGCCTCGACGACGCCTGGCACGCCGATGTCGTTCTCAAGGTCAACGCGCCGTCCCACGACGAGGTGCGACGGCTGCGGGACGGGGCGACGATCGTCGGCCTGCTCGCCCCCGCGCAACACGCCGAACTCGTCACCCAGCTCGCAAGCAGGCGGCTGACCGCGTTGTCCATGGACGCCGTGCCCCGCATCTCGCGGGCCCAGTCCCTGGACGTGCTCAGTTCGATGGCCAACATCGCCGGCTACCGGGCGGTCATCGAGGCGGCCCACGCCTTCGGACGGTTCTTCACCGGACAGGTCACCGCAGCGGGCAAAGTGCCCCCCGCGAAGGTGCTGGTGGCCGGCGCCGGAGTGGCCGGCCTCGCGGCCATCGGAGCCGCGGGGAGCCTCGGCGCGATGGTCCGGGCCACCGACCCGCGCGGCGAGGTCGCCGACCAAGTACGGTCACTCGGAGGAGAGTTCCTGGCCGTCGAGATCGAACAGGAGTCGGCGGGCGACGGATACGCGCGAGCCACGTCCGAGGCGTACGACCTGCGCGCCGCCGAGATCTACTCCGAGCAGGCCAGGGATGTCGACATCATCATCACGACGGCCCTGATCCCGGGGCGCCCGGCGCCCCGGCTGATCACGGCCGATCAAGTGGCCTCGATGAAACCGGGCAGCGTCATCGTCGACATGGCGGCGGCGCAAGGCGGGAACGTCGAAGGGACGGTGAGCGATCGGGCGATCGTCACCGAGAACGGCGTCACCATCATCGGCTACACCGACCTCGCGGGCCGCCTGCCCGCCCAGGCCTCACAGCTGTACGGCACGAACCTGGTGAACCTGCTGAAGCTGCTCACCCCGGGCCGGGACGGGCAGCTGACCCTCGACCTCGAGGACGTCGTACAGCGGGCGGTGACCGTGGTGCGCGACGGCGAGACACTGTGGCCGCCGCCCCCCGTCGCAGTCTCGGCTGCGCCCGCGAAAGCCCCGGCCTCGCCGGCAACACCGGTCGATCCGGCGCCGCCGCGGCGCCTTTCACCCGCGGGCCGCTACGGACTGATCGGGCTCGGGATGCTCGCCCTCTTCGCGCTCATCGCCGTCTCGCCCGCCCAACTCGCCTCCAACTTCACGGTGTTCGCACTCGCTGTGGTCATCGGCTACTACGTGATCGGCAAGGTCCACCACGCGCTGCACACCCCGCTGATGTCAGTGACCAATGCGATCTCAGGGATCGTGGTGGTCGGGGCGCTGCTCCAGATCGGCCACCCGCCCCTGGCCATCAGCGTGTTGGCATTCCTGGCCATCCTGCTCACCACCGTGAACATCTTCGGTGGGTTTGCCGTCACCCGTCGCATGCTCGGCATGTTCTCGAAAGGCTGAAGTTCGATGAACGCATCCACGGCGGCCCAGGCCGCCGACATCGTTGCCGCGCTGCTGTTCGTCTTCAGCCTGGCGGGGCTCTCCCAGCACCACACCGCCCGGGCGGGGGTGGCCTACGGCGTCGCGGGAATGGCGCTTGCACTCGTGGCCACCGTCGTCGTCGCAGGGCGCTCCGTCTCCGGTGAGTCGATCGCGCTGATCGCCGTCGCAGGCGCGATCGGTGGCGCGATCGGCCTGTGGCAGGCCCGCCGGGTCGAGATGACCCAGATGCCCGAACTGATCGCCGTGCTGCACAGCCTCGTCGGGCTGGCCGCCGTACTGATCGGCTGGAACAGCTACTTGGAGGTCGAGGCACAGCGCCCGGGCTCCACCGAGCTGGCCGGGTCGCTGCTGCGGATCCATCACGCCGAGGTGTTCATCGGCATCTTCATCGGCGCGGTCACCTTCACAGGTTCCGTGATCGCGTTCCTGAAACTGTCCGCGCGCATCAAGTCCCGGCCACTGACCCTGCCCGGGAAGAACCTGCTCAACGTCGGTGCCCTGTTCGCGTTCCTGACCCTGACGGTCTGGTTCACCGTCAGCCCGAACCTCGCTCTGATGATCGCCGTCACCGTGCTCGCGCTCGTCCTGGGCTGGCATCTGGTCGCCTCCATCGGCGGCGGCGACATGCCCGTCGTGGTCTCGATGCTCAACAGCTACTCGGGCTGGGCCGCCGCAGCGGCCGGCTTCCTGCTGGACAACAACCTTCTCATCGTCACCGGGGCGCTGGTCGGCTCCTCCGGCGCCTACCTGTCGTACATCATGTGCCGGGCGATGAACCGGTCCTTCCTCTCCGTCATCGCGGGTGGCTTCGGCGTCGAGGCCGCACCCAGCGGCGAGCAGGAGCAGGGCGAGCACCGGGAGATCAGCGCCGAGGACACCGCAAGCGCACTGGCGGGCGCCACGCAGGTGATCATCACCCCGGGGTACGGCATGGCGGTCGCCCAGGCGCAGCACCCGGTGGCGGAGCTGACGCGCCGTCTGCGGGAGCGCGGCGTGACCGTGCGTTTCGGCGTGCATCCCGTGGCGGGACGGCTGCCGGGCCACATGAACGTACTCCTTGCCGAGGCCCGCGTACCGTACGACGTCGTCCTGGAGATGGACGAGATCAACGACGACTTCGCCGACACCTCGGTGGTCCTGGTCATCGGCGCCAACGACACCGTCAACCCGTCGGCGATGGACGATCCGGCCAGCCCCATCGCCGGGATGCCCGTGCTGCGGGTGTGGGAGGCGGAGCACGTAGTCGTATTCAAGCGGTCCATGGCCTCCGGGTACGCAGGTGTGCAGAATCCGCTGTTCTTCCGGGAGAACAGCAGCATGCTCTTCGGCGACGCCAAGCAGAGCGTGGAGGCGATCCTGCGCGAACTGGCGGCCAGTGACCCGGGCTCGGCGGCGGGCTCCGGACGCCGGCCGGCGGAGCAGCCCGCACCCGCCTGATATAGCCAGATTGCATACAGAAGCCTATATGCTGTACGCGATTTCTCCCGCTCCATCACCAGCACCTCCCGCCGCCACCACCAGGGAGCTCATGCGCGAGCCACGCACTTTCCCAGCCACCGTGACGACACCCGTCAACAGGCCCGCGCCCCTGCGCCAGGCCGTCTACGACGTCCTGATCGAGCTGATCGTGGGGGGCGTACTCCAGCCGGGCCAGCATCTGATCGAGGCCGAACTCGCCGAGGACCTCGGCGTGAGCCGCCAACCGGTGCGCGAAGCGCTCCTGCGCCTCCAGGCCGACGGATGGGTGGAACTGCGCCCCGCGCAGGGCGCATTCGTGCACAGCCCGACCGTCGAGGAGGCCACCCAGCTGCTCAGCGTCCGCGCCGTCCTGGAAACCCACTCGGCGCGCGGCGCCGCACAGTATGCGACCGGTCCGGACATCACGCGCCTGTGGGAACTGCAGGCCGCCGGAATAGCTGCGCTCTCCGCGGACGACGCCCGCGGCATCGTCGAGGCGAACGCGGCGCTGCACGGCTTCATCACCGAGCTCGCGCGCAACCCCATCCTCGCCGAGCTGATCCGGCAGGTCGACCGCCGGGTGCGCTGGTACTACATGCCCATCGCCCGGCCACGCGGCAAGGACGCGTGGAACGAGCACGCCGACATCATCGACCGCATTGCGGCCGGCGACGCCGACCGGGCCGAGGAACTGATGCATCATCACACCCGGACGACCACCGACTTCTACTGCCGCCAACTGACCGCGGCACCCCGAGCCCGGGCGTGACCGCGGCGACTGAAATGGGACACCTGACACAGCAATGAGGAACCGCCATCGTGATTTCCGCTCGTCAGCAGGGCCGGCGTGATCTTCCGGTGAGGTGCTCGTGCTGATCGGGGGTGAGATCGTCGGCGCGAGATCGTCCGTGATCGTTGGACTTCGGTGTTCGCCAGGACGAGCAGGGCCCGCAGGAGTGTGGTCGCATGTCGGGCGTTCATGCGGAGCTTGGTCAAGATCCGCCAGGTCCTGAGGTTCGCGAAGCCATGCTTGGCTACGGCGCGTTCGCGGCCGACCAGGCAGTTCGGTTCGCTTCCTTCTCGGCCGCAGCAGCGTCCGGGTGCTCACCGAGGGCGGCCAGCAGATCGGAGGCGCGCCGGCCCTCGTCCTCGACGGACTGGAAATCGCTGGCTGCCCGTCCGACGGGTCTGGTGGCATGGTCCCGCCCGGTGGCAAGGTGACGCAGTGCACCGTCCACCTGTCGGCGGACGGCGACGAACCGGTCGCGGTCGGCTTCGAGGACTCGGACGAGGGCGACCTCTCCGTCTGGCGAGCGCACGTCTCCTGACGTTCCGGGCCGGGGATGCTCGTGCTGATCGGGGGTGGGATCGTTGGTGCGAGATCGTCCGTCATCGTGCCGTGGCGTCGGTCAGAGGGAGAAACAGCGGGCCATGAACCTTGCTCTTGCCGGAGT
Source organism: Streptomyces sp. NBC_00154 (assembly GCF_026342835.1). GTDB lineage: Bacteria > Actinomycetota > Actinomycetes > Streptomycetales > Streptomycetaceae > Streptomyces. Next base: position 7,450,473 of record NZ_JAPEMI010000001.1, on the reverse strand, counting down.
AGTTCTTCCGGTTGTCCTTGCCGGTGCGGCGTCGGGTGCGGATCGGGGTGCAGTCCAGCAGGACCATCACCCCGCCGGAACGGGCGACCTTCTTCGGTTCCCGGTCCAGCCGTGGCGAACGCGCGGCGAGGAGTTCGACGACTTCCTGCACCCAGCGGCGCACGGTGGAGGCGGAGACATCGTTACCGCCGGCCATGTCGGCCAGGCGCTGGTCGTGACGGAGCACGGCGAGCACGATGAGCGCCTGGTCGCCGGGGCGGCCTTGCGCCAACGGGAGCGGATCTGATTACGGCGACGGCGTATCGGACCGGCAACGAGATCGATGGTCCGCTTCGACAGCGGGAGCCGGACCTGGCAGCCAACGTCGTGAGAGCTTCACCCGGACCAGCATGAGCACAGCACCCCACCGGAACATCACGCCAGCCCTGCTGACCAGCGGATATCACGATGGAAATCTCTCAATGGGCCGGGGCCGGACGGAGCAGGGAGCGCACCCCACCGTCCGGCCCGGCCTGTGCCACGGGCGCCTCGCCGGACGACTGCCGCCGCCGCCCAACGCTCTGTCCGCACCCGCGCACGGTCTGCGGGCCCGGGCGCGAAGGTGCGCCCGGGCGTTCGCTCAGTTCGCCGCGCTGGTCAGCCCCCGGCTGTCGGCGACGGCCTGCTCGGCGGGCCGCTCCTGGTCCGCGGGTCGGCCGGGCTGGCGCAGCAGCAGGGTGATCAGAGCCGACAGGAAGGCGATGCCGCCTGCCAGGTAGTAGCCGCCCGAGTAGCCCCAGGCGCTGATCACCGAAGCGGCCAAGCCACCGCCGCCGACACCGCCGACCAGCTTGGCGCTGTAGACGAGGCCGTAGTTGGTGGCGTTGTTGTTCTCCCCGAAGTAGTCCGGGACCAGTGCCGCGAACAGCGGGTAGAAGGCGCCGCCGCCGAAGCCGTTGACGAAGGCGAAAACAAGGAACAGCGGTTCGTTGTGGGCCTGCCCCGACCACAGCACGCCGAACTGCGCGACGCCCGCGATCACGAGGACCAGCGTCAGGGTCTGCCGGCGGCCCAGGGTATCCGACAGCCAGCCCACGGCGGCCCGGCCCACCCCGTTGACCACGGCGAGCACACCCGCTGACGAGGCGGCGATCAGCGGCCCGAAGCCGAGGCTCTTGGCGAAGGGGACCTGAAAGTTGATGCCGAAGAGCGAGACGCCGCCGATGCAGACCAGGGCGAACCACATCAGCGGCAGCTGCCCGGTCCTGATCGCCTGCATCGGGGTGAACTGCCCCTTGGCCGGCGGGTTTTTGCGCAGCCTGCGCGCCACACGTGCGGCGTCCTCGCCGCCGTCGCGGTTGAGCGGGTCCACGTCGTGCGGCCACCAGCTCTTGGGCGGGTCGCGGAAGAAGAAGCCGCAGCTGCCGACGAGGAGGACCATGCCCAGGGCAATGAGGTCGAGGACCAACCGGTAGTTGTCGGCGTGGAACCAGTAGCTGAAGACGAAGATCAACGGCAGTGTGCCGTAGGCGAATCCACCGTTGACAAAGCCGGTCCGCGCGCCCTTGTTGTCCGGATACCACTTGCCGACCATGTTGATACAGGTCGCGTAGACAAGTCCGGAGCCGGCGCCACCGAGCACCGAGTAGCCGAGTATCACCACGATTGGGTTCGACACGTGGGCGATGGAGAGGAAGCCGAGCCCGGACAGTACCGCTCCGAGAAGCATGCCCGTTTTGGCGGAGAGCTTTCCGGTCTCCCGGAGCCTGCCCGCGGGGAAGGCGATGCCCGCCTGGAAGACCGCCCAGATGCTGGCGATCCAGAAGGCCTCGGTGAGGGTCCAGCCATGGGCGTGCTCGAGGGTCGACTCCGCCGAGCTGTAGCCGTACTCGTAAACGCTGACGCCCATCATCGCGATCCACGGGAGCCAGACCATCCACGCCCGAGGCCTGCCCAGGATGGAGCGGTCACTCTCCCCGACGCGGTAGACGCGTCCGTTGGCATCTGCGACCTCTCGGTACGAGGAGGAAGTCGCCTGCGGTATTTCTGACATGTGTGCCTTCCCTTGCCTGAAAAAGAGCTTGGCGTGCGCCCCCTGGGGCCTTGCTCTTCGTGCGGTGGGTGAAAGCGACTCCCCTCCACGGTGCGCGCCCGGACTCCTGCCGGGCGCGGGTAGGGGGTACGCCGTCGGCGCGTCACGGGTCCGGGGCGGCATCCCGGAGTCCGCCGGCGTGCAGGCGGTGACCTGGTGGTTCGGCCTCGGCGCGGCGGGTTCGGGGCCGCGGCGAGGTGTGGCAGACAACTGACCTGCCGATCACGGCGCAGGGAGCCTGATCGGTGATTGCATACGGTATGGAGTGCTGAAATCGTGTGTCCAGTGGGGCGGCATGAAGCTTGACCAGTGCATTACCCAACTACCTTTGGGAGCAGTGCAGTTACGCGGCGCAGCGGAACGGGACGGCCGGTTCCGGGCATGCCGAAGGACCCCGCGGGGGATCCCCACGGGGCTGCACGAGACATGGCCCGCTGCATCACGCCGCAGCGGGCCGTACCCTCAACTCCACCGTCAGCGCAGCAGCTTCACCGCCTCGACGACCAGCGGGTGCACGCCGGCTGCGTCGGAGTCCACCAGCGCGCGGAGCCTGGTGCGCATCCGCGGGTCCCAGAACCTGCCGATGTGTCCGGCCAGTTCGGTGGCCGCCTGCGCCGTGGGCAGATGGGCGAGGTTCAAGGCGATGTCATTGGCCATGCGGCACTCGGACGGCTCAGTGGTGGCCATGTTTGTCAGTCTCCCGCCGTCAGGGCGCCCACGGGGGCCTTGCCGGCCGCCGTGGCCCTTTCATGCCCCGGCGGCGCCAGGGCGACCTGGACGGCCGTCACCTTGTACTCCGGGCAGTTTGTCGCCCAGTCGGAGTTCTCCGTGGTCACCACGTTGGCCCCGGTGACCGGGTGGTGGAAGGTCGTGTAGACGACTCCGGTCGGCATCCGGTCGGAGACCAGGGCGCGCAGCGTGGTGCGGCCGACCCGGCTGGCCAAGGTGACCAGGTCACCGTCGGTGATCCCGCGGTCCTCCGCGTCGTGCGGGTGCAGTTCCAGTACGTCCTCGGGGTGCCAGGCGACGTTGCCTGTGCGGCGCGTCTGCGCCCCGACGTTGTACTGGCTGAGGATGCGCCCGGTGGTGAGCACCAGCGGGAAGCGGCGGGTGGAGCGCTCATTGGTCGGCACGTACGAGGTGACGACGAACTTGCCCTTGCCGCGGACGAATTCGTCGATGTGCATGACGGGTGTGCCATCGGGCGCCTCGGCGTTGCACGGCCACTGGACGCTGCCCAGCTTGTCGAGCAGCGCAAAGGAGACGCCCTCGAAGGTCGGGGTGACCGCGGCGATCTCGTCCATGATCTGGCTCGGGTGGTCGTACGCCATCGGATACCCCATGGCGGTGGCGATCTCGGTGACGATCTGCCACTCGTGCTTGCCCGCCTTCGGCGCCATCACCGCGCGCACCCGGTTGATCCGGCGCTCCGCGTTGGTGAAGGTGCCGTCCTTCTCCAGGAACGACGCCCCGGGCAGGAACACATGCGCGAACTTGGCGGTCTCGTTGAGGAACAAGTCCTGGACGACGACGAGTTCCATCGCCTCCAGGGCCGCGGTGACATGCTTCAGGTTCGGGTCGGACTGCGCGATGTCCTCGCCGTGGACGAACAGGCCGCGGAAGGAGCCGTCGATGGCCGCGTCGAACATGTTGGGGATGCGAAGCCCCGGCTCAGGCAGCAGGGCGGTGCCCCACAGGTCCTCGAACACGGTGCGCACCGCGTCGTCGGAGACATGCCGGTAGCCGGGCAGTTCGTGCGGGAAGGAGCCCATGTCGCAGGAGCCCTGGACGTTGTTCTGGCCGCGCAGCGGATTGACGCCCACGCCGTCGCGGCCGATGTTCCCGCACGCCATCGCAAGGTTGGCCATCCCCATGACCATGGTCGAGCCCTGGCTGTGCTCGGTGACGCCCAGACCGTAGTAGATCGCCCCGTTGGGTGCGCCCGCGTACAGCCGGGCGGCCGCGCGCAGTTCGTCGGCCGGGACCCCGGTGACCGGCTCGACGGCCTCGGGGCTGTTCTCGGGGCGGGCCACGAACGCGGCCCATTCCTCGTAGCCCTCGCACCGCTCGGCCACGAAGTTCTGGTCGACCAGCGCCTCGGTGACCACCACGTGCGCCATGGCGTTGACCACGGCCACGTTGGTGCTCGGTCGCAGTTGCAGATGGTGGTCGGCCTCGATGTGCGGCGAGCGTACGAGGTCGATGCGGCGCGGGTCGACCACGATGAGGCGGGCGCCCTCGCGCAGCCGGCGCTTCATCCGGGAGGCGAACACCGGATGTCCGTCGGTGGGGTTGGCGCCGATCACCATGATGACGTCGGCCTCGGCGACCGAGCGGAAGTCCTGGGTGCCCCCGGATTCACCGAAGGTCTGCTTGAGCCCGTATCCGGTGGGCGAGTGGCAGACGCGAGCACAGGTGTCGACGTTGTTGTTGCCGAACGCGGCGCGGACCATCTTCTGGACGACGTACACCTCCTCGTTCGTGCACCGCGAAGAGGTGATCGCGCCGACCGCGCCCGTCCCGTACGTGTCCTGCAGAGCCCGCATCCGGCGCGCGACGGTGGCGATGGCCTCGTCCCACTCGACCTCTCGCCACGGGTCCGTGATCTTCTCGCGCACCATGGGCTTGAGGACGCGGTCGGGGTGCGTGGCGTAGCCGAAGGCGAAGCGGCCCTTGACGCACGCGTGGCCCTCGTTGGCGCCGCCGTCCTTGTACGGCACCATGCGGACGAGTTCGTCGCCGCGCAGTTCGGCCTTGAAGGAGCAGCCGACGCCGCAGTACGCACAGGTGGTGAGGACCGAGCGGGTGGGCATGCCGAGGTCGACGACCGACTTCTCCTGGAGCGTGGACGTGGGGCACGCCTGCACGCAGGCTCCGCAGGAGACGCACTCGGAGTCCATGAAGGACTCCCCCGCGCCCGCCGCCACCTTGGAGTCGAACCCGCGTCCCTCGATGGTCAGGGCGAATGTGCCCTGGATCTCGCCGCAGGCGCGAACGCAGCGGGAACAGGCGATGCACTTGGACGCGTCGAAGTCGAAGTAGGGGTTGCTGGTGTCCTTCTCGGCGTCGAGGTGATTCTCCCCCTCGTAGCCGTAGCGCACCTGGCGCAGTCCGACGACGCCCGCCATGTCCTGCAATTCGCAGTCGCCGTTGGCGGGGCAGGTCAGACAGTCCAACGGGTGGTCGGAGATGTAGAGCTCCATGACGCCCTGGCGCAGTTTCTCCACCTTGGGTGTCTGGGTGCGCACCTGCATACCGTCGGCGCACGGGGTGGTGCAGGAGGCGGGTGTGCCGCGCCGGCCGTCGATCTCGACCACGCACAGCCGGCAGGAGCCGAAGGCCTCCAGGGAGTCGGTGGCACACAGTTTGGGGATGTCGACGCCGGCGAGCGAGGCGGCACGCATCACCGAGGTGCCCTCCGGCACGCTCACCGGTATGCCGTCCACCTCGAGCGCCACCGTGGCCTCCCCCGGTCGCTCCGGGGTGCCGTGATCGGGTTCCTTGAGCAGTGTCATGCCGTGCCCTTCGTCCTCGTGTCGGCGGCGACTTCCCCGAGGAAGTCGTCCGCGAAGTGAGCAAGGGCGCTGCGCACGGGCAGCGGGGTCAGTCCGCCCATCGCGCACAGCGAGCCCTCGGTCATCAGTTCGCACAGGTCGTCGAGGAGTGCCAGGTTCTCGTCCCTCTGCTCCCCCGCCACGATCTTGTCGATCACCTCGACGCCGCGCACTGAACCGACCCGGCACGGGGTGCACTTGCCGCAGGACTCGGCCGCGCAGAACTCCATGGCGAAGCGGGCCTGGGCGGCCATGTCGACGGTGTCGTCGAAGACCACGATGCCGCCGTGTCCGACCATCGCCCCGGCCGCGGCGAACGCCTCGTAGTCCATCGGCAGGTCGAACGACGAGGGCGGAAGGTAGGCGCCGAGCGGCCCGCCGACCTGCGCGGTGCGCACCGGCCGGCCCGACCGCGTGCCGCCGCCGTACTCCTCGATGAGTTCGCGCAGCGTGATACCGAAGGCGGTCTCGACGATGCCGCCGCGGGCGATGTTGCCGCCGAGCTGGAAGACCTGGGTGCCGCGGGAGCGCTCCACACCGAGCTCCTGGTACGCCTTGGCGCCCTGGGCGAGGACGACGGGTACGGTGCCAAGCGTCAGGACGTTGTTGACGACGGTCGGCTTGCCGAACAGGCCCTCGATCGCGGGGATCGGCGGCTTCGCGCGGACCATGCCGCGCTTGCCCTCCAGGCTCTCCAGCATGGAGGTCTCCTCGCCGCAGATGTACGCGCCCGCGCCGACCCGCACATGCAGATCGAAGTCGAGCGGCGTGCCGAGGACCGAGGTGCCGAGCCAGCCACGCTCGCGGGCGATGTCGATGGCGGCGCGCATCGTGGCGACCGCGTCGGGGTACTCGGACCGGATGTAGAGGTAGCCCTCGCGGGCGCCGACGGCGTGCGCGGCGATCGTCATGCCCTCGATGAGCAGGAACGGGTCGCCCTCCATGAGCATGCGGTCGGCGAAGGTTCCGCTGTCGCCCTCGTCGGCGTTGCAGCAGATGAACTTCAGCTCGCCCGGGCAGTCGAGGACGGTCTTCCATTTGATGCCTGCGGGGAAGCCCGCCCCGCCGCGCCCACGCAGGCCCGAGTCGGTCACCTCGGCGACCACGTCGGCGGGCGTGAGCTTCAGCGCGGTCCGCAGCCCTGTGAGACCGCCGTGGCGCAGGTAGTCGTCGGCGTCGAGCGGATCGATGACGCCGACGCGCGCGAAGGTGACCCGGTTCTGCCGGGCCAGCCACGGCAGTTCGTCCACCGGGCCGAGGCGCAGGGGGTGCTCGTCGCCGTCCAGCAGGCCGGCGGCGAGCAGTGCGGGAACGTCGTCGGGGGTCACCGGACCGTAGCCGATACGCCCGTGCTCGGTGGCGACCTCGACGAGCGGTTCGAGCCAGAGCATGCCGCGCGATCCGGTGCGTACGAGATCGATGGCCACGTCGGCACTGTCGGCGGCCTGTTGGATTGTGGCGGCCACCTCGTCGGCGCCCACGGACCGGGCTGCCGAGTCGCGGGGGACGTAGATCCGCACATGGGGCTGTGCGGGATGCTGGGTCATGACCGGGGTGCCTCACTTTCGTCGGGCGTGGCGCCGACGCCGTCGCGCCGCGTCTGGTCGGTTCCGTGGAGCAGTGCGCCGAGCCGCTCCGTGTCCACCCGGCCGTGCATACGTCCGTCCACCTCGACGGCGGGGCCGAGGGCGCAGTTGCCGAGGCAGAAAACCTGCTCGACGGTGACCGAACCGTCCTCGGCGGTCCGGCCCAGGGTGAGCCCCATCTGCCGTACGTACTCCACGAGATACCCCGCGCCCTGGGCCTGGCAGGCCTCGGCGCGGCAGATTCGGACGGTACGGTGGCCCGCGGGCTCGTCGCGGAAGTCGTGGTAGAAGCTCACCACTCCGTGCACGTCGGCCCGCGAGAGGTTGAGCTCGTCGGCGAGCACCGGTACGGCCTCCTTGGGCACATGCCCCAGTTCGGCCTGCACGGCGTGGAGGATCGGCAACAGAGCGCCACGCTGCTCGCGATGGGCGTCGGCGATCTTCCTCACCACCTGCTCCACCGTCGGATCACTGGTCCGGATCTTCATGGTCGTGCGGCCTTTCGTCAGGGCCGTGGAAGGGGTACGGGCACGGGCACCTGGGGGTCCGGTCCGAGCACCACGGTTCGCGTTCACAGGGGCACCTCGACCTCCCCTCGCACGCACGGCGCAAGGGGCGAAACAGTCCTAGCGAAGCATGCAACCCTGATGCATACAAGCTTTTTGCATACAGAATCCCACATGGAGTTGCCTGCCGATCTGCTTCGAAGGACGGTCAACTCCGCTGTTGGCCAGCTGCGTTGATCCAATGCGCGATCACCCTCCGCCTCGGTGGGACATCACGCAAGGCCGTCACGGGACACCACACTGCATACGAAAACCTGTATCCTGAATGGACCGCCGCGCGGTCCGCCCGGGGGTAACGGCCGGGACAGCCACCGACTCGGTGAGCTCGGGGGCGGAACAGGAGAACCATGCGCCAAGGCCTGACGGCTGACTCCGCCCGACGCGTCGCCCGCCCGGCGCCGCTGCGCCAGGCGGTGTCCGATGCCCTGGCAGAGCTGATCATCAGCGGCACCCTGAAATCGGGCCAGCATCTGGTCGAATCGGATCTCGCCGAGCAACTGGGGGTCAGCAGGCAGCCCGTGCGCGAGGCGCTCCAGCGCCTGCACAGGGACGGCTGGGTCGACCTCAGGCCCGCTCAAGGCGCGTTCGTGCACACCCCCACACAGGAGGAGGCGACCCAACTCCTCGACGTCCGCACAGTGTTGGAGACCTACTCCGCACAACTGGCGGCGCGTCACGCCAAGCCCGAGCACATCGAGCGCCTGTGGCAGCTCCAGCAAGAAGGCTTGGACGCACTGACGGAGAGCACGACCGACCGCCTGGTCGCCGCGAACACGGCCCTGCACACATACATCACATCCGTGGGCGGCAACGACGTGCTCGCCGAGCTGATCACACAGGTGGGGCGCAAGGTGCGCTGGTACTACACCCCGATCGCCAACTCCCGCTCCAAGGGCTCCTGGAACGAACACGCCCGCCTCATCGAGGCCATCGCAAAGGGCGACCCTGAGCGGGCCGGCGAGATCATGCGCAAGCACACCGAACGCACCCGCACCTACCGCAAAGCCATCGCGGCGGAGGCCGCGAACGCCTGACCGTCGCCGGAGCGCGCGGTCCCGGAAGCGGATCGCGCCAGCGCGCCCAGCGAGGGGTGCACCGCGCCGGACCCGACGACGGCGCACAGCTCGAGCAGCCACGGCAGCACGGCGCCGAACAGAATCTTGAAACCCTCGCCGTCCGCCCCCAGTATCGCCTCGGCCGGGATGCGCACCGGGTCGGCGACCACCGTGGACGTGGCGCTGGCAAGCGGTGCCCCGGTGGCGCGCGCCGGAACGAACAGGCCGGGAGCATGGGCCGGCACGCCCCAGAGCGTCAGGCCACCGTCCGAGGCGACAGACGACCAGACATAACTGTCCGCCTCACCTGCGGCTACCACATCACGCTTGCGGGCCCGCAGTGCCACCACGCCTCCAGTACGCCGCGCGGTCGAGCGCACCGCTCCCCCGGCGCCGTCCTCCACCACTGCGAGGGTGCACAGGTGGCGGCCGGCCGCGACCTCACCCCGCAGCCACCGGCCGCCGTACGCCTCGACCACCGCGGCCGCCGCGTAGTGGGACTGGAGCACCGCGGCCGTGGCCGGGCACACGGGCATGACCCGGGCTACCACCTCGGCAGCTCGCGCCAAGTCGGCTCCGCCACCGGTGGGTTCGGCCGAACAGGTCAGCCCGAGGAGCCCGGCCCGGCCGAGCGCCGTGACCGCCGCACGCGGGAACTTCCCTTCCTGGTACGCCAGTTTGCCGGCCGGAGCGATGACGTGGTCCAGGACGTCATGCAGTGCGCTGGGATACGACACGGGGCGCCCCCTCAGGTGCGATGTCCGATCCGCCCCGGGCGGGCGGTCCCGATGGCCTCGGCCGCGGATCGCGGATCGGCGAGGCACTGGCTTGCATTGCATACAGTATGCCATTGTTCCCCGCGGCGCTACGTATCGGACGGCCCCGGCCACCCGACTCCCCTTCGAACGACGCAAAGTCGCGTGGATGCAAGGACTCTCAGTCGAGGTCCGAGATCTCCCTCAGCAGCCCCGACGCCACATCGAAGACGAAGCCCCTCACGTCGTCGGTATGCGGCAGGAACGGCGACGTATGCACTCGCCGCATCGACTGCCGTACGTCCTGGTCGACGTCCTGGAACGACTCCACCGCCCAGGCCGGCCGCTGCCCGACCTCCCGCTCCAGCTCGTACCGGAACTCCTCGGTCAGCGTCTGCAGGCCGCACCCCGTGTGGTGGATGAGGACGATGCTTCGGGTGTTCAGGGCGCGCTGGCTGATGGTGAGGGAGCGGATGGTGTCGTCGGTGACCACTCCACCAGCATTGCGGATGGTGTGGCAGTCCCCCAGCTCGAGTCCGAGCGCGGCGTGCAGGTCGATTCGGGCGTCCATACAGGCCACGACGGCCACTCCGAGGACGGGACGGGCATCCATTCCGGGGTCGCGAAACGCGTCGGCGTAGGCGCGGTTGGCCCGCACCAGGGAGTCGATGACCGATTCCTGGCCAGGGGAACCGGTGGACGGGCGTGCACCGGAAGGTGTCGAAGTCAACATGGTCGGTCGCCTCTCAGGGTCGATGCTCGGGCAGAACGGAGCCGGGCAGAATGCTGTCGCCCCGGCGAACCGGGGCGACAGAAGGGAGACCAGAAGCGGTCGTCAGAAACGCGGGCGGACCGGTACGGGGGGCGCCGCGCGGGGACACCCCGGATCTGCCCCGCGCGCGGCGGGGCCGAACCTCCTACTCAGAGCGCCTCCCTCGCAGCCGCGCCCGTGGCCGTGCGGACGTCCCCCTGGTTCGGCCGGCCCGGTGCCCGCAGGAACACCGCAAGTACCGCGGAGGCGAGCCCGATGCTGCCTGCCAGGGCGAAGGCACCGCCGTAGCCCCAGGCACCGACCACGAGGGCTCCGACGCCGGAGCCGACCAGGCCGGAGATCAGCTTCGAGCTGTAGACCATTCCGTAGTTCGAGGCGTTGTTGTTCTCACCGAAGTAGTCCGCGGTCATCGCCGCGAACAGCGGGAAGATGGCGCCGCCACCGAAGCCGGAGACCATCGAGCAGAACAGGAAGAACGGCATCGAGCCGATGTCGCCGGAGAAGAAGACCCCGAACTGCGCGGATCCCAGGACCAGACAGACGATGATCAGCGTGTTGCGGCGTCCGTACCGGTCGGAGATCCAGCCGATGACACCCCGGCCGGTCCCGTTCACGATCGCCTTGAGCGACATGGCCGTGGCCACGATGCCGCCGGCGAACCCCATCTCCTTGCCGAACGGCACCTGCATGGCGATACCGAAGATGTTGATGCCCGCCGTGCACAGGAGGCAGAACCACATCATCCACAGCACCGGGGTCCGGGCCGCCTCACGCGGGGTGTACTGCTTGACCGCCGGCGGGTTCTTGGCCAGCGACCGCACGATCCGCGGGTCGTCCGAGACCTTCAGCGGATCGACGTGATGGGGCCACCAGTTCTTCGGCGGGTCCTTGAAGAACCAGCCGGCGACCGCGACGGCCGCACAGCAGATGACCCCGACGGAGACCAGTACACCCTGGTAGTTGGACAGATCCATGTACGAGGTGAACAGGAACACGAACGGCACCGAGCCATAGGCGAAACCGCCGTTGACCATGCCGGTCTTGCCGCCCTTGCGCTCCGGGTACCACTTGCCGACCATGTTCACGCAGGTCGCGTAGACGAGTCCGGCGCCGATGCCGCTGAACATGCCGAAGCCGAAGTAGGCGACGATGACATGCGGTGCGTACGCCAGCGAGAGATAGCCGAGCAGGGTGCCCAGCGCTCCGAGCATCATCGCGCTCCTGGCCGGCAGTCTCCCGCTCTCGCGGAGCTGCCCGGCCGGGAAGGCCACGGCTGCCTGGAAGAAGATCCAGACCCCCATCAGCCAGAAGATGTGGCCGCTGGCCCACAAGTGCGCGTCGTGCAGGGTCTCCTCGGCGGAGGTGAACGCGTACTCCGACGAGCTGATGCCCATCATGCCGATCCACGGGAAGAGCACCATGGTCCAGCGCGGTCTCCGCATGATGTCCCGGTCGGTCTCACCGAGCCGGTACACGCGGCCGTTGCGGTCCGTCACCTCTCTGTACGGAATGTGTGACGAGATGTCAGTTGTCGTCATGCCATTTCCCCTACGTCGCAGAACCCTGGTCAGCGCCCCCTGTCCGGTTCTCATGTGCCGTCAGGACCAGCCCGCCCCGCGACTCACCCCACGGCCGGCTGGGTTCCCTGCACCCTGGCCCGGCCCGGAGCGCGCGTGCGCTCACGAGTCCTGACTTCGCGTCACCACATGTGCGACCCCCTCCACGACGACGGGAACAGTGATCCACTCCACACGCAGAGGCTTTGCATACGATATGGAGTAGACCGTATTCTGTAGACGGGTCGCCGCTCTGTCTAGGGGCCGTACTCCGTCTTTCTCGCCCGGATGTCACGCGGAGGTCCGCGTACGCCGCGTCGGACCGCCGCGGGCCCCCATCGGACCACGATCTCCTTTGGGGCGTCGGGGTGTTGCTCAGGTCGGCGACGCCGCCCAGCGGCACCAACGCAGGGGCTCCGGGCGGTACGCGGACGCGGCCGTCGACCCGCGCGGCGTCGGACGGCCGACGAGCCGAAACCCGCAAGCCCGGCGTTCCACCCCGTCGTGCCACGCGTCCCGAGGACGACCCGCCGGCCGTCATGGAGAGACGGGCCGCCATGCGGGAGCGCCGCAGGGCCAGTTCAGGCACCTCGCTGCCCGGGGCCGCTCGGACGAAGGCGCCCTCGCCCCCGAGGAAGACTTTGAGCCCCCTTGCGCAGGGACCGGATCGCTTCCACGGAGTCGAGACCGCGCAGGCTCGGCGGCGTGAGGCCGATCTCCGTGCTGAGCGCGCGTCGATAGTGGCCGCGGCATCCCGATGGCGCGGTCGCTCCGCACGTTGCTATGGACGTGCGTAGGGCGCACTGCGGCCCTGGGCCTGCCGATGTCTTATTGCCCTGCAGGCCAAGGAAGTTGACGACCTCGCGGATGGTGAGCACCGCATGCTGGTGCGATCGTGCAACGGGTCATCGACGGGGTTCACGGTGGCACTCATGGCTTCGCGTTGCCGGTCCACTGTGCCGTTGCGAGGTGGGATGACGCCGGGTGGGCGGGCCGGACGGTGCCAGGGGGCGCCTGAGAACACACCGTCCGGCCTCGCACCCGCGCCGCGGCGGCGGACGGGGTCCGCCGCCGCGGGCACGATGAGGGCCGACGCCTCAGTCTGAGGTCATACGGTCAGTACGGGCGGCGCAGTGCGGATACCCGTGGATCCGGGACACAACGCGGTGCGCAGCGCGCGACCGACGCCGACCGGCGTGGCCATGACGGCGGCCGTGGCGACAGCACGTACGCACGAACACACCGTCGGCCGGTCCGAGCGGCATCAGATCACCCCGCCGGTCCGCAACTGGGCCAACTCCTCGTAATTTAGGCCGAGTTCCCCGACAAGGACCTCTTCGTTGTGCTCGCCGAGCAGGGGCGAGCTGATGATGTCGACGGGGGAATCGGAGAGCTTGAGCGGGGATCCGACGGTGGCGAACGAGCCGCGCTGCGGGTGCGACACCTCGACGACCATCTCGTTGGCGACGAGCGAGGCGTCCTCGATGATCTCCTTGGTGGAGAGGATCGGGCCGCACGGGATGTTGTGGGCGTTGAGCTTCTGCAGGACATCCCACTTGGGGAGCGTCGAGGTCCACTCCTCGATGAGCTGGAACATCTTGCCGAGTTTCGGGAGCCGCACCTCCGGGGTCGCCCACTCGGGGTCATCTGCCAGCTCGGGCCGCCCGATCAGCTCGCTCAGCGGCCGCCAGCCGACCGGCTGCACGATCACGTACACGTAGTCGTTGGGCCCGCCGGGAGCGCACCTCACGGCCCATCCGGGCTGCCCGCCGCCGGAGGCGTTCCCGGAGCGTGGCACCTCGTCCCCGAAGTCCTCGTTCGGATACTCGGCCAACGGACCGTGCGCGAGCCGCTGTTGATCCCGCAGTTTCACCCGGCACAGATTGAGCACGGCGTGCTGCATGGCCACGTTCACGCGCTGCCCACGCCCGGTGTTCTCCCGCTGGAAGAGGGCAGCCAGAATGCCGGCGACGGCATGGATGCCGGTCCCCGAGTCGCCGATCTGCGCGCCGGTGGCGAGCGGCGGCCCGTCCTCGAACCCGGTGGTTGCCATCGCCCCGCCCATGGCCTGCGCGACGACCTCGTACGCCTTGAAGTTGGTGTACGGCCCTTCGCCGAAACCCTTGATGGAGGCATAGACGATTTTCGGGTTGATCTCCTGAATGCGCTCCCAGGTGAACCCCATCCGATCGACGGCGCCCGGCCCGAAATTCTCGACCATCACATCGGAGCGCCGGATCAGCTCGGTCAGCAGCTCCTTGCCGCGCTCCGTCTTCGTGTTGAGGGTGATGCTCCGCTTGTTGCAGTTGAGCATCGTGAAGTACAGGGAGTCGACGTCCGGGAGGTCGCGCAGCTGCTTGCGCGTGATGTCGCCGGTCGGCGCCTCCACCTTGATGACGTCCGCGCCGAGCCACGCGAGAAGCTGGGTAGCGGAGGGCCCGGACTGCACGTGCGTCATGTCCACAACTCGGATGCCTTCCAGTGCCTTTGCCATGGCCGTCCTCACCTCGCTGATGCGTCATGTCGTCGGGTTGGCTAGAGAGGAACACGGTCGCGTGGGGGGCCGGCCCCCCACGCGCACATCCTGCGCGACGACGGCAGTCATCACGCCTGCACAACCACACACTGTAGATTGCATACCGTATGGAGTCGCCATCATCGTGGCCGCATGGGGCGTCGTTGTCCAGAGGCCGCACGCGATTCCGCGCGAAACCGTCGAGCCGCGCCGGAGTCTCCCGGTGACGAACGATCGCTCACGGCACACACGCAGAGATCCGGCGGAACCCAGGGCACGGCGTCCGCGTGCTCTTCGGACTACTGGCCCTCCCTCCTGCGTGCCGGCCGTTGCTTCAGGCCCAAGGCACTGATCAGGGTGGCCCTTACGCTGACAAGATCACGGCACGGTGAAGCCGGGCTCGTTGTAGAGCAGGCCGTACGTCTGGGCATCCGAACCGGTCATGCCGATCCACGGTTGAGCCGGGGTGAAGTCCGCGGGGGCGGACGCGGTGATGGTGCCGTGTCCGGCTACCCCGCTGCGCTGGCCTGCCCCGTCGTGGTCGAGTACGCCGCCCAGCCAGAAGGTGCGGGGCACGGCGTCGTTGTTGGTGAAGATGGTTTCGGCCGAGACCCAGGGTGGACGGTGGGGGTCGAGCGGTGACGGTCGGCGGTCTACTGGTCACAGCCGTCGTTCACGGTTGTCGGGGACGCGTCCCGGTGCTTCGAGCGCCCCTCGTTCGCGCTCTGCCCTGTCACGTCGGGTCCGCGTCACCGTGAGGAGCAAAGTGGGTTGTCAGGTCCGGTGTCGTCGGGTGCCGCGACGGAGATATTCGGACGACTGCCGGTCGCCCGGGATGTCTGACCGGGGGTTGGTGCCCGGCGGCAGGCGACCGGCCGCCGGGCGGACACTGCTCAGACCAGCGCGTTCTTGTAGAAGATGCTGGAGCGCCGGTCGCCCTCCACGCCGGTGGCGAAGCCGATGAAGAGGCGGGCCTCGCCGGCGTCGGTGCGGTAGATCGCCAGGCCCTCGGGCTCTCGGTATTGGAGAGTGGAGCCGGCCTTGGTGAGGACGGGGCCCTGCTCCACGGTGCCCGTGTTGATGTCGATGCTGGTGACGTAGGAGTTGCCGTCGCCGGTGGGGGTGCCGTCGCCGGGGTACGCGTCACCCGTCAGGTAGTACATGTACGAGCCGTAGAGGGTGTAGCCCTGCGGAGTGCCGGAGATCGTCGGCTGCTGGAAGTCGACCAGCGGCGACCCGAAGCTGCCCGTCTGGAAGGCGGAGAGGGGGTACACGGCGATGCGCTTGCCGGCGCTGGTGTTGTAGCGCACGATCATGCGCTGGTAGACCGGGTCGACGGAGCAGGTGTACTCGGTGGCCCCGGAGATCGGCCGGTAGGCGGCCGAGGCAGCCGGCGAGCCCAGGGTGGTGTTGGCGGTGTAACGGATGGGGGTGAGCGCGGTGCCGTACCCGTTGCCGTTCGCGGCGCACTCGATCCACAGGTCGGTGCCGGAACCGCTCGGCAGCGCGGCGAAGGCGACGCCGTGGCCGAAGCCATTGAGGTGCATGTACGAGATGTAGTTCCCGTCGAAGTCCATCTTGTTGATGCACAGGTCACCGGCGGACTCGGCGCTGTCAGTCCGCTTGGTTGCCACGAACAGGAACTTGTTCACCCAGTCGAAGGCGAAGCTCTGCTGGACCCGCGCACCGTGCGTGTCCTTGGACCGGAACAGGTCGTACGACGGCTGCGTGAGATCGAACCGCTTGGTGGTGGCCACCGCGGCGGAGGCGGTCTGCGCACCGACGCCGAGCCCGAGCGCGGCAAGCGAGGCGCCGGCGCCAGTGCGTATGAGGCCGCGGCGGGAGAGGGGGAGGCCAGGGGTGCGGTTCATGGGGGACTCCATGGGGCATGGGTGGGGGGCAGGGACATGTGATGCTATCCGTCACAGGGGTAGGGGTGGTGTGACGGGCCGGGTCCCGGTGGGCAGTTGAGTGTCCGGTTGCCCGGGGCCAGGCGCGAAGTGGTGTCGTCGGTGGCCGCCCCGGACGGACGTCTCTCCGGGCAACACCCTTGCGGAGGGCGTAGACGATTCCGGCCGGCGCCACGCGGTGAGGCACCCGGAGCCGACCAGCGCGCCGGCACCTCGCTCGGGTGGCTTCGGCAGCAGCGGGGCTATGCGCTCCCAGAGGTCATCGGACACAAGCTCATCGGACACCCCGCGGACTCTGCTCGTCAGGGCCGCCGACAGCCACCCGACACGCCGGTCTCATGCTGAAGCCTTGGCTTCGGTCACGCTGAACCACCCCGGGCGTACGTCGGCCAGCAGGGGCTTCAGCGACTCCACTGCGGACCGCAGGTCCATACGTGGGGTTATGAGGCTGAGGCCAACTCCGCCCATAGCAGCGCAGCCGCCAGAGGTCGAAGATCTCCGTCCCGTCGGCCGCGAAGTCCACGTCAATCTCCGTGCCGTTGTGGCTGGTGAAGCTGCAGCCTGCTCCGTCGACCCGGTAGGGAGTAGGTGCCGATCTCACCGTTCCGGCTGATCCGGTGCGAACGGACCGGGCCGAGCACGTCCCGCTGGCTGTTCAAACGGGGCGATCGCCACCCTCATGGCCTCACCAACGGCGTTGAGAGCATCGATGTGATCGATCACAAGGTCACGCGCTGTTGGCGCGTGCGGCCCTCCCGCAGCCGAAGCCCGCCCCATACTGCCTCACCCCCGTCCATGCTCGAAACGGTTGTTCCACGTGGGCTTCCGACATCTCTGTCGAACGACATTCCGAAACGAGCTGTTGGCCGGACGGGCCGACTACATCGCTCGGCCACACGCGTGGCTGACATCGCACAGCCGAAATACCGCCGACAAGACCCCGCAGACCATCAACCCCGGGTGCCTGTGGTCAGAATTCGCGGTCGATGCCCGTCACGGCGACCGGCCCCAGTGGGGCATCGTCCTGTGAGAAGCCGCTATCCCTGAGCGCGCTGGAAACCAGACGTACTGCCTCCGCCTCGGCGCCCGCCCGACTGTCGGCCTCGACTTCGATCCTGACGGAAAACGTACTTCCCTCACCGACCGTCAGAAGGTTCAACTCCTCACTCTCCCCCAGGTCGGTGTTCTTCGGATCCCGAGGGCGCAGCCTGCGTTCCATAGCGGTGCGTGAGGCATCGGTGACGCCGTGGACGAACGTACCGGGAACAGTGATGACATAGGTGGTCACAGGAACTCCTTACACGGACGCCCCTGCCATACAGGGTGCATCCGGCCTGATGAGGGGCTGTGGTCACTCTCCGGAGTGACAGCCAGTCAGCACACGTGCCTTGGCCGGCACTTGCACCGCCTAGCCGTCCCTTCCTTCAAAAACACGCCGCTCAGCGGCCCCCTCGTCCTCAACCACTCCACGCCGATCCGACAACTCCAGCACCTTCCCACAGTGCTCACACAACTCCCCCTCCCCCGCAGGCGTGCCACACGCCTTACAGGTCTGCTGTCCCTCCGCTTTCTCCGCCATGACGCCTCCACTTCATCGAACAAGCTGTAAGCGCCGCGTACCCCACAAGACCCATCGGAACCCCAGCAGCTCAGAGCTCCCCACTCCGATTACGAACAGACCGGGAACCCGCCGGCGCCCGCATTCCTGACCGCCACACCCCCGGCCGCCCCAGGACCACAGGGCCCCGCCCAGCCGGGCCGGTTCCTCGCGCCCCTGCGGCCTCAGAGCACGGGCGGCCTCGCGCTCCTGACGGCGCCGCTCCTTGCGCACCTCGCACGCGTCTTCCTTTCCCATGCTGGTGAGAGCGTCGGTGATCTGCTGCCACTGGCTGCAACCGAAGCGCCACCACACCGGCCCATGAGGATCACGGGAGCGCAGCCGGTCGATGTGGGTGGCGATGACAACGAGGACTGCGTCATCCAGACGGCCACCACTCGTCCCACCAAGGTCGGTCAGCCCGACCCACGCTGACTGATCCTCGGACTCGCCGCCTGCCTGCGCCACGGCATAGCGCTTCCAGCACACTGCGGCTGACCCATCGCTCGGTCTCGTGTGACTGCAGCCTCTTCGTCCAGGCGCCGTTCAACGTTGCGAATCCTCCTCATAGACATCACGCTGCGAGCGTGCTGTCATGCGACTTGAATGATTTCCAACGATGGAAGAACGACCGGCGCGGCGTGGACGAGCCGACCGGCCGACGTGAGATACGGAGTCGCACACGAGGCCGTTACCAACGAGGCGACGGTCGCGATCCCTTCGAGGGCAGATCAGTCTTGCCGCCGTCCTGAGCACCGTGGCCGCCATGACGATGGTGGCCGGCGTCGGTCCCGCATCGGCAGGCGGAGCACAGAATCACCGGATACCGACCGTCTCGGCCGGCGATGCGCGTTTCGAGATCCTCTCGCCGACGCTGATACGCACCGAGTACGCGGGCGACAGGAAAATCACCGACGACCCGACGTTCAACGCAATCGGCCGCGACGGGTTCACCCCGGCCGCGTACACCGCCAAGACGTCCGGCGGCTGGCTCTCCATCACGACGAGCGCCATGACCCTGCGGTACAAGGTCGGCTCGGGGCAGTTCGACGCGCGGAATCTCTCGGTGCAACTGGCGGCCGGCGGCACTCCGGTGACCGCCACCCCCTGGCAGCACCTGAGCTGTGCGCTCGGGTCCTTGTGCGAGGCCGAGAACCTGTGGGCCGGCGGGGTCTCCGTGGCGTCCGATCACAGGGGATACACCGGGACCGGCTTCGCCGCCGGATTCGAGAGCGCCGGAAGCTCGGTGTCCGCTGACATCGATGTCAGTAGCGCAGGCGTTTACCAGTTCGATCTGCGGTACGCCAATTCCCTCGACGCGACGGTCAGACCCAGACCCGTACCTTGACCCTCTCCGTGGACGGCGGCGCGCAGCAGAAGGTGAATCTGCCGTCCACGGCAAACTGGGACACGTGGAAAGCCGCCCAGCGCAATCTCCCGCCAGGATCCGGGCCCGGGTCGCGTGTGCCGGAGAGCTACGAATCGGCGCGCGCACCGGCCGCATCCTTGCGGCGTCCGGGCCGTGTCCCGGTGAAAGCGTCCGACGGCGGCGTTGTGGAGTACCTCAACTGCACGATGGAAGCGGGCGGCCACCACTGCGGATGCCCGCCGGCCGGCCTGGCAGCTTCGCCGGCTCCGGCAACGCCCAGCTGGGCGGTTTCGGTTGGATCAGCCGCTCGTTGTTCCGGCCGCAGGCCCGGTCGCGGCGTCCGGTCCGGAAATGGCGGCTCGATCCGCGCTAGGAAGCTCGTGCGTCGTGCTTCTCGCGGTTGGCGAATACTTGGTCCATGTGGGTCTGCGCCCACTGTCTGAGCCCGCGTGTCAGGTGGTGGAGTGAGAGGCCGAGGTCAGTCAGCTCGTAGGTGACGGTGACGGGGACCGTGGGTGTCACGGTGCGGATGAGCAAGCCGTCGCGTTCGAGGGCTCGTAGGGTTTGGGTCAGCATCTTCTGGCTGACGCCGGCCAGTAGCCGGGCGAGCTCGGAGTAGCGCATCGCCTTCGGGGCGTGCGATGCGCCGGGCTGTTCGGACGCGTCACCGCCCAGTGCGCACAGGATCAGGACGACCCACTTGTCTGAGATCCGGTCGAGGAGCTGACGGCTGGGACACACCGCCAGGAACGCGTTGTACTCCGCCTTGGCCTGGGCCTTCTTGTCGGCCTTCGTCGTCGTCACTGATCTCGCCTCTCACCCTCTGGGTTAGTTACACACTTTTGGGTGCCTACTTCCCGAAAGGAAGTATGCCTCCGACACTGGTCCAAGCGGGCCGGGGACACCACCCCTGGCAAGAAGCGAAAGGCACTGCAATGAACACGTCCTCCACACCTCTTCCGGGCGGAACCTGGACGCTGGGTGACTCGACCGTCACCCGGTTCGGCTACGGCGCGATGCAGCTCGCCGGCCCGTGGGTCATGGGGCCGCCCGCCGACCACGACGGCGCCCTGGCCGTCCTACGCGAGGCAGTCAGCCTCGGGATCACCCACATCGACACCAGCGACGCCTACGGACCGCGCATCACGAATGAGCTGATCCGCGAAGCGCTGCACCCCTACCCGGACTCGCTGTTCATCGCCACCAAGGTGGGCGCGACCCGCGACGCACAGGGCGGCTGGCCCGCGGCCCGGCGCCCTGAAGACCTGCGCAAGCAGGTCCACGAGAACCTCGGATCCCTCGGCGTCGAGACCCTCGACCTGGTCAACATGCGCATGGGCGACGCTGAGGGCCCCCAGCCCGGCTCGATCACCGAAGCATTCGAGACGCTCGTCGACCTCCAGCGAGAGGGTCTCATCCGCCACCTCGGCGTCAGCAATGTCACCTCGGAGCAGGTCGCCGAGGCACGCGGCATCGCCCCGATCGTCTGCGTACAGAACATGTACAACCTCGCCCACCGCCACGACGACGACCTCGTGGACCACCTCGCCGCCGACTGCATCGCCTACGTGCCGTTCTTCCCCCTGGGAGGCTTCACGCCGCTACAGTCCGAGGCCCTCTCGCAGGTCGCGAGCCGCCTGGAGGCGACGCCGATGTCGGTAGCGCTCGCCTGGCTGATGCAGCGCTCGCCGAACATCCTGCTCATCCCCGGTACCTCGTCCACCGCCCACCTGCGCGAGAACATCGCAGGCGCCGGGCTCTCCCTCTCCGACGATGATGTGGCCGAACTGGACAGCATCGGCCACTGAACAACACACAGGTGGCCGACCGAGACCAGGAAGTTTCGCTCGGATGCGTCGGCGGCGCGGCCCAGAGGGATGCTCTTCAGCCCGGACAGGTCCTCGGATAGGCCTTCTGCATGTCAGTAACATGAACGTCCTCTCACAGCCCACTCGATACTTCGAGAGGAGAAAGAGGCTGTTCGGCCCAGATGGTCTTGCCGTCGCGGCCGTAGCGGGTGCCCCAACGGGAGGCGAGCTGAGCCACCAGGAAGAGGCCGCGGCCGCCCTCGTCGTGGACGCGCGCCCGCCGCAGGTGGGGAGCACTGAGGCTGCCGTCGGAAACCTCACAGATGAGGCCTTCGGCGCGGATGAGGCGCAGCGCGATGGGGCCGCGGGCGTACCGGATGGCGTTGGTGACCAGTTCGCTGACGATGAGTTCGGTGGTGAAGGCGAGCGGTTCCGCGTCCCAGTCGGCAAGCTGACGCGTGGTGAGATCGCGGGCCTGGGCCACCTGGGCCGGGTCGGCCGGCAGCTCCCAGGAGGCGACCCGGTCTGCCGCGAGGGCACGGGTGCGGGCCAGGAGCAGGGCCGCGTCGTCGGATCGGCGCTCCGGCACCACGGAGGTCTCCACGGACTCGCACAGCTGCTCCAGCGACCGGCTGGGGTCGGCCACGGTGCGTGCCAGCCGCTCGAGCCCGATTTCGGCATCCTGTTCGGCGGCCTCGATGAGTCCGTCTGTGTACAGCGCGAGGAGCGTGCCCTCGGCGAGCTCGCGCTCGGCAGTTTCGAAGGGCAGGCCGCCCAGGCCCAGGGGCGGGCCGGGCGGGATGTCCTCGCAGAACTCCACTGCACCGTCGGGCTGCACCAGAGCGGGTGGAGGATGGCCTGCGCGGGCGAAAGTGCAGACGCGGGAGATGGGGTCGTAGACGGCGTACAGACAGGTGGCGCCCTCACAGTCGGGGTCCTCCTGGGTAAGGCGGATGACGAGGTCGTCGAGCTGGGTGAGGATCTCGTCGGGGTCCAGGTCCAGGTCGGCCAGGGTGTGCACGGCGGTGCGCAGCCGTCCCATGACGGCCGCGGCGTGCAGGCCGTGGCCGGTGACGTCCCCGACGACAAGGGCCACGCGGGCTCCGGACAGCGGCAGGACGTCGAACCAGTCCCCGCCGGCTCCGGCGTGGGCGGCGGCGGGCAGATACCGGTGGGCGGTCTCGACGGCGGGGTAGTCGGGCACCTCGTGCGGCAGCAGGCTGCGCTGCAGGGTCAGGGCGGTGTTGTGCTCCCGGGTGTAGCGGCGGGCGTTGTCCACGCACACTGCGGCACGGGACGAGAAGTCCTCGGCCAGGGCCATGTCCCCCTCGTCGTATGGCTGAGATTCCCGGTTGCGGCCGAAGACGGCCACCCCCAGGGTGATCCCGCGGGCCCGCAGCGGCACAACCATGAGCGAATGGGCCCCCACCTCGCGGGCCTTCTCGGCGGTTTGCGGGTCGGAGGCGTACCACTCGTCGGTCTCCAGTCGCCGCACCAGAACCGACTGCCCGGTGGTCAGGCACCGCACCTGGGGGGTGCCTGAACCGCCCCGGTTCGAATAGAGACTCGATTCCATGTAAGGATTGAGTCATGGCACGCCCCTCCTCCTATCCCCTTGAGCTGCGCAAACGAGCGGTCCGCATGGTCGCCGAGGTCCGCGGTGATTACCCGAACGAGTCGGCCGCGCTGAAGACGGTCGCCCAGAAACTCGGCATCGGCTCGGCCGAGACCCTGCGGAACTGGGTCAAGCAGGACGAGATCGACTCCGGTCGGCGGCCCGGCACGACGTCGGAGGAGTCCGCGGCGATGAAGGCCCTGAAGAAGGAGAACGCCGAACTCCGCCGCGCGAACGACATCTTGAAAGCCGCGGCAAGTTTCTTCGCGGCCGAGCTCGACCGGCCACACACACGCTCGTAGCGTTCATCGACGAGCACCGGGCCCGCTTCGGCGGTGTCGAGCCGATCTGCCGCGTGCTCACCGAGCACGATTGCAAGATCGCCCCTTCCACCTACTACGCCCACCACAAGCGGCTGGCCGAGCCGTCCGCGAGGACCGTGCGCGACGCCGGGCTGAAAGAGAAGATCAAGGAGATCTACGCGTCCAACTACCGCGTCTACGGGGCGAGGAAGATCTGGCGCGAGCTGAACCGCCAGGACATCCCGGTGGCCCGCTGCGCGGTCGAGCGGCTGATGCGCGAGCTGAACATCGCCGGCGCGGTGCGCGGCAAGAGGGTCATCACCACGATCCCGGACGAGAAGGCCGAGCGGGCACCGGACCGCGTCGAGCGCGACTTCGTCGCCGAGGCGCCCAACCGCACCTGGGTCGCGGACTTCACCCACGTGGCGACCTGGGCGGGCGTCGTCTACGTCGCCTTCGTCGTGGATACCTTTTCACGTCGCATCGTGGGCTGGTCCGCCTCCACATCGAAGGAGACCCAGCTCGTCCTGGACGCGCTGGAGATGGCACTGTGGCAACGCGACCGCGACCAACACCCGTATACGCACGGCGAGTTGATCCATCACTCCGATGCCGGGTCGCAATACACGAGTTTCCGTCTCGCCGAGCACCTGGATGCCGCCGGTCTCGCGGCGAGCATCGGTTCCGTCGGGGACGCACTGGACAACGCCCTGATGGAATCGACCATCGGTCTCTACAAAACCGAGTTGATCAAGCCGCAACGGCCCTGGAAGACGCTCTCCCAGGTCGAGCTGGCCACCGCCGAATGGGTCGACTGGTACTGCCACCGGCGCCTCCACGGTGAAATAGGCCACGTCCCGCCCGTCGAGTACGAGAACAACTACTACCTCGCGACCACGAAACCCCAGGTCACAACCGCTATCTGAGCTCTCTACCGAACCCGGGGCGGTTCAGCCCAGGTGGAAGGCCACCGCCTCCCCTACCGCGTACAGGGCCTCTGAGGCGTCCTCGTGGATCGAGCTGATGCCCGACCTGCGGAGCAATACCTGTCCGCCCACCGGCCCGGGAGCCGGTTCCTCGCCCCGCACCGTCGCCTCCAGCAGGTCGACAAGGACGAAGTCCGCGAGCTCGGGAACGGCTGCATCCGCCAGTTCCTGCGCGGTGCGCACCACGTCCAGGGTGGTGCCGATGCGCGTCCCGGCCTCGGTCAGCAGGGCCAATCGCCGCTGGGCCCAGTAGCCCTCGGTGACATCGACGCAGATCTGGCACATCCCCAGAACACGGCCGGCCGGGTCGGTCAGCCGGAAGGAGGAACCGGACCACACGTGCTCGCGGTCCGGGTCCGATGGACCCTGGCCGCGCACCTGGAAGTCGAGAACAGGCTCGCCGGTGTCCCGCACCCGGCGCAGGACCTCCTCGATGCCCTCGACGTTTACCCACGGTGTGACTTCACCGATGCGCCGGCCGATGAGGCGCGCCGCGGGGACAGCGCTCCCGCGCTCCATCGCAGCGTTCACCCATCGGTACCGCAGCTCGCTGTCCACGACGATGATCCGGATCGGGGACTGGCTGAACAACGCCTGAAGGATCGCCCGATCGACCTCCTCCTGCCCCACCTGCCGGGCGTCGGAGGCGCTGAGCGACCAGCCGGCCTGGCCCTCCCGGCAGTGCACCGGGCGCACGCGTAGCGCGATGCGCACTGCACGCCCGTCGTGGTGCTTCAAGGCCACCACGCCGTCCCAGCCCTGCCCATCCGCATGCCGCTCACGCGCGGCCAGCGCCGCTTCCCGGCCCTCGGGGGCGGTCAGCAGATCCGCCGCGAGCGTGCCACAGACCTCGTCCGCCGAATATCCGAGCAGCGCCTCCGCCTCCATGCTCCACAGGGAGATCCTCCCCCTGCCGTCCACAAACGCGGTGGCCGTGTACGGCCCCTGCAGCGGGTCTCCCAATCGTGCGCCGAGGCCCTCGGAAACGTTGGGTACGCTCATCGGCACCAGCCCATCCCTGGCCTCTCCCCGTCC
Source organism: Streptomyces sp. NBC_00154 (assembly GCF_026342835.1). Taxonomy (GTDB): domain Bacteria; phylum Actinomycetota; class Actinomycetes; order Streptomycetales; family Streptomycetaceae; genus Streptomyces. The sequence goes on along the minus strand of NZ_JAPEMI010000001.1, from coordinate 7,425,421 downwards.
ATCCATGATAGTGACGCGGGCCATGCCGCACCCCTTGAGGCCCGATCTACCGGACGATGACGGGCTGCGCGGGCCTGGCCCAGAGAGGTGCCCGCTGAACTGGGAAGACGGGCGTCCCTGCACAGCCATCAGGCCCCGGCGCAGTGGCGCGCTGGCCCGGCCAACCGGCGTGAGCACTTTCAGCCAGACCCAGACCCCTGGGTCTCCCGATCGTACGAAGGACCGGAATCAACCCGCCGACAAGGTGCGGAGCACTTCACTCGGCGGATTGGGCGTTGCCGGAGCATCCGTCATAAGTAACTCCAGGTGGCTGCATGTACGCTGACCAGGATCTGGCCCTCCTGATGAACGGACCGACCTGATGAGAGTCGTGTTCACCGGACACGTGATCGAATGGCGTGGGCCTTCACCGTTCTACTTCGCCACCGTTCCCGAGGAACAGTCCGCCGACATCCGCGAGGTGGCTGTCATGGCGACGTACGGCTGGGGCGTGATCCCTGTCGAGGCCCGCATCGGCGAGGTCACTTTCACGACGTCGCTCTTCCCCAAAAACGGCGGCTATCTGCTGCCACTCAGGAAGGCTGTACGCAAGCCACAGGGTCTCTCGGCAGGTGACGACGTGGCCGTGGAGATGACCGTCCGTCTCTAACACCGGGCGTCGCTCGGCCGGTCACCTCGACGGGTCGCGCCGCCCACGTCGGCTTCCGCTCAAGGCCTCGATGGCGCTCGGCAGCAACCACCGGGGCACGCACCTCGCCACCTCAAGTGCCCACCCGTCACATGGAGTGCTCCTTGCCTCAGTTGGCGAGTGCGCATCCGAGTCGGCGGGGCTCAGCGACTCATTGGCAGGTCCCGCTGGGCGTTCCGGCTGCGAGGAGTTGCATGCCGTCGCCGAAGCTCTTTCATACGAAACGGGGGCCTCGACAATGAACGACCCACAGCCAGTGGCAACGTTCGAGGCAGAGACGTGTTGCTTGACCAGGGCCACCTGCGTCGAGGCGGAGGTTCGGGGAGTACGTACGTCAAGGCCACGCCTTGCCATGCCGGTCGCAGGGTGCGCGTGAGGACGCGCACTCAGCCGATCGCCCGCCTCAAAGCTCCCACCCTCGAACTCAGCATCATCGTGTCCACACACCCGGTTCTGGAGCAGCGTGGAAGGCGGCCTTGTCGACGCCGATATGGCACTCAAGCACGCCCACTGACAGCCGGTGAGGCGTAGGTGGTGTCGGACTCCCCACGAGGCTCCCGGAGTCTGCGCTCCGGGAGCCTCGTGATGCTCAGTCGCTGGTCAGGCGACCGTGATGTTCTCCGCCTGCGGGCCCTTCTGGCCCTGGGTGACGTCGAAGGTCACGGCCTGGCCTTCCTGGAGCTCACGGAAGCCGTTCGCATTGATGTTGGAGTAGTGCGCGAAGACGTCCGGCCCACCGCCGTCCTGGGCGATGAAGCCGAAACCCTTTTCCGAGTTGAACCACTTGACGGTTCCGCTGGCCATGCTCGTGCCTTCCAGTCGATATCGGATCCGCACCGCGCGGACCCGGAGGTGATCGCCCTGGTCTCGCACTGCACAGCAAAACGCCCACGCCAGGGCGCGGGCAGGAACTGCGAACCACGACATCTGGCAACAACGCTACACGGCGAAACCGGCCCGCACCAGAGAGCAACGACCATGATCCGGGACCGGGCCGCCCGAGCCGGACAGCTACGGTCGGCCCGCCCAATGTCGCATCCGCCCTCGCGGCGCCCGGGCCATCCACCATCGTCCGGCGCTGCCGGATTCCGAGCCTCGGGTGTTGCGTTCCGTCGGGACGGGAGGAGCCTGGGAAAAGGGATATTCCGGAGCCGGGAGTAGCAACGCAACCGATCGGGAGACATGCCTATGTGCTCCAGGGAAGGGGCAAAGGTCCTGGTCGCAAGGGCATCTGCCGAGATGGGCTGGGCCCAGGTGGATATCCCGGCTGCTTCCAGCCCTCGGGCGGTCTTCGTCCTCGGTGCCGAGATGCTCATCCCTTCCGGGAACGGGCGGCGTTTCCGCGTCATAGCGTCTCGACCGCGGCTGGCCGTGTTCGTGTCACGGATACGGGCACTGGCGGGTTCGGTCCCCTCCTCAGCATGAGGCCCAGCGGCAGGGGACCCAAGAGATGACCGCAGCAGGCTCATACGATGCGGTCGTGATCGGCGGCGGCCATAACGGTCTCGTGGCGGCCTTGTACCCGGCCCGGGCGGGGTGGTCGGTGGCGGTGCTGGAACGTAACGCCACTGTGGGTCGTGCCATCGCGAGCGGTGAGGTCACATTGCCGGGGTTCATGCACGACCTGTACTCCACCAACCAGAACCTCTTCCTCGGATCCCAGACGTACGCCGATTTCGGTTCCGCCCTGTCACGCCATGGACTGAGCTTCCAGACCACCGACCACCCCTATGCCAACGTCTTCCCGGACGGGTTGAGCGTGCGTGTCCATTCCGACTACGAGCGCACCATCGGGCAGTTGGCGAAACACAACTCCGGGGATGCCGAAGGTTTCGCCGGCCTCTATCAGCAGTACAAGCAATTCGCGCCGCACCTGTTCGGCCTTTACGGAAGTGCCGTGCCATCGAGCGCGGCAGTTCGGCAGGTTCTGAACCTGCTGCGTCACCATGGCCTGCGTGGTGCGAGGGAACTCACCCACACGCTGTTGATGAGTACCAGGGAGATGGGCAGGACCTGGTTCACCACCCGGGAGGCGCGGGCCATGGCGGCCTGCTGGGGCATGCACCTGGACTTCGGGCCGGACGTGGCCGGCGGCGCGATGTTCCCGCTCCTGGAAATGTTCGCCGACATGGAAAACGGCATGTCCGTCGTCGAAGGGGGCGCGCAGAGACTGCCTCAAGCGCTCGCTGCGGTACTGGCGGAGCTCGGCGGCGAGGTCCACACCAGTGCGGAGGTGGACCGCGTCCTGTGCTCAAATCGCCGGGCTGTTGGTGTGCACTGCGCCGACGGCAACACGCTGACATCTCGTCGCGCCGTGATTGCGAACGTCGGGCCCCAGCCCTGTATCAGCGACTACTGGAATCCGAGCAGGTGCCTGCACAGGTGCTGCGAGAATCACGCGGATACCTGTACGGCCCCGGCACCATGATGCTGCACCTTGCACTTGACGGACCATTGCCTTGGGCGGCGGGAAGCGAGCTTGCCGGCTTCGGGTACGTGCACGTGGCACCGTACGTCGATGATCTGGCACGCACCTATACAGAGTCCCAGGCCGGGCTCCTGCCGACGGAGCCGCTGCTCATCGTGGGACAAACTTCCGCGGTTGACCCGACTCGGGCCCCGGCAGGCCGCCACGTTGTGTGGATACAGATCCGTACGATGCCCTCAGCTGTCCGCGGAGATGCGGCAGGGACCATCCGGCACACCAGCTGGCCTGAAGCGGTCGAGCCGATGACCGACCGGGTATTGATCAAGTTGGAGCACTACGCGCCTGGTAGCCGGTCACGGATTGTCCGCGCCGCCGCATACACCCCTCAGGACCTTGAATCGGCCAATCCGAACCTTGTCGGCGGTGACAGTGTCGCCGGCAGCCACCACCTCTCCCAGAACTTCTTCTTTCGGCCGATGTCTGGGTACAGCGGCTACCGCACGGCGGTCCCCGGCCTGTACCTGACCGGAGCGGCGACATGGCCCGGCGCAGGCAACAACGCCACATCGGGCCGGCTCACGGCCCGCCAGGTACTCAAAGATGTTCGTCTGCGCGGTTGGGCATCACGTTCAGCGCGATGCCGGTGACAGCCGGCCCCCGACCTACAGACATGGCTTCGGAGGGCCGGAGGGCTCCTTGGCGCGTCTGTGAACTTGTCAGCCCGACGTGGTCCGTGCAGGCTCGGCCGAGGACGCCCCTGCCGCGATGAGTTCCGGCCGGGTCGCGAGTCTGTTCTGGTGAGCGTCGTCAGACGTCGTACGACGCTGCCCGGCACGAGACACCACGGAGGACACCATGACGACCGAGCCCGGCAACGCGAGCAGCAACCTCCCCGGCAAGCCGCCAGTCGTCGACCTGGCCACCTGGCAGGCGGCGCGCGAGGAGCTGCTGGTCCGCGAGAAGGCGCACACCCGTGAGGGCGACACGATCGCCGCGGCCCGGCGGCGGCTGCCGATGGTCGAGCTCGACGGCGCGGTCGAGGTCACCGGCATTGACGGGCCGGTCCCGTTCCTCGACCTGTTCCAGGGTCGCGACGAGCTCGTGGTCTACAAGCACATGTGGTACGACGGCGCGCCGCACCAGGGGCAGTGCGAGGGCTGCACCACCACTGCCTGGCACGTGAAGGACGCCGTCTACCTCAACGCCCGGGGCGTCTCGTTCGCCGTCCTGACCTCGGGCCCGTGGGACGAGGTGGCTTCCTACGTCGAGTTCATGGGTTACACCCAGCCCTGGTACTCGGTGCGGGGCGTGGAGGCGCCGGTCGGCGGAGGAATGGGGCACATCGTCTGTTTCCTGCGCGACGGCGACCGCGTGTTCCTCACCTACTCCACGACGGGCCGTGGCAACGAGCCGGTCAACGGGTCCCTCGGCTTGCTCGACATGACGCCCTACGGCCGGGGCGAGGCGTGGGAGGACAACCCCGAGGGCCGGCCCGTGATCGGTGATGTCCACGAGGGGCACCCGTCCGAGGGCCGCCAGGCCTGCTGGTACTGGCGCTCGGACGCCGACGGCGTCGCCACCTGGGGCCCGACCAGCCGGCCGGTGCCGCAGTGGACCCGCCCCGGCGCGACCCGCGTGGTGACCCTCGGCCGCCAGGGTCACCACCACTGACGCGCCTTCGTCGACGGCGCCGGCTGACGGGGCTCGTCGGCGGTGAAGGAGGAAGGTGGCGAGTGGCCGGCGTTCTCGCTCAGCCCCACCCACGCGTCGGCGACCGAGGCACGGACAGGCACCGACGGTTACGCGTACCCCTGGCTCAGCTGCAGCGCGGGGACTCTCAACAGAGTCGGCCGACACATCCGGTTCAGGCGGCGGGCTGGGAGATGAAAACTCGTTCCAGCAGGGTGTGCAAGGAGTCCCGCTCCTGGTCGCTGAGCCTGTCCAGGCCCTCCTGCGTAGTGCGCATCTTCGCGCGAATCGCGTCGGCGACGCGCTCACCCTCGGCTGTGAGGACGACGCTTTTGATGCGCCGATCGGAGGGGCTGGGCTCGCGGCGCACCAGGCCACGCTTCTCCAGCCTGTCGACGATCCCGGTCATGTTGGAGGCGTCGCAGGTCAGGGTGTGGGCCAGGGCGCGCATCGCGGCGGGGCCCCGGCGCAGCACGGTCAGCGCCTTGCCCTGGCTCGCGGTGAGATTCTCGCTCGCTGCCGCGACTGTGAAGTCGCCGTGATAGGCGCCGAGGCACACCGAGAGCAGCTCCATGAGCCGGGCCGTGTCGACGCGGGCAGTTCCTGTCATGGGAGTCACTTTACCCAGGAAACTTGACAATCTCAAATATTTATATTTACCGTCTTCTCGTTGCTTGAAGTTATCAACCATCAAAGTCGTCAAGTACTACGAGGAGCACCGCCGTGACCGTCACTGCGACTTCGGCCCCCCGCGCGACCGAGATCCTGTCCCGGCCCGTCGCGCTGAACGGCCTGACTGTCCCGAACCGCATCGTGATGGCGCCGATGACGCGCATGTTCTCCCCGGGCGGCGTGCCCGGTGAGGACGTGCGGTCGTACTACGCCCGTCGCGCCGCCGCAGGTGTGGGCCTGATCGTCACCGAAGGGACCTACGTCGGCCACGAGTCGGCCGGGCAGAGTGACCGTGTGCCGCGGTTCCACGGTGAGGAGCAGCTGGCGGGATGGGCGAAGGTCGCCGAGGCCGTCCACGCGGCGGGCGGCACGATCGTCCCGCAGCTGTGGCACATCGGCATGGTGCGCAAGCAGGGCGATGCGCCTTACGCCGACGCCCCCGCCGTCGGCCCTTCCGGCATCCGCGTGGACGGCACCGAGGGCACCGGCAGGGCGATGACCCGGCGTGATTTGGACGACGTCATCGGCGCATTCGTCGACGCTGCCGCAGCCGCCGAGCGCATCGGCTTCGACGGCGTCGAACTGCACGGCGCCCACGGCTACCTCCTCGACCAGTTCCTGTGGGCGGGGACGAACCGCCGTACCGATGCCTACGGCGGCGACCCCGTGGCCCGCACGAAGTTCGCGGCCGAGATCGTGGCCGCGGTCCGCGAGACCGTCTCGCCCGACTTCCCGGTGATCTTCCGCTACTCGCAGTGGAAGCAGGAAGCCTACGACGCGAGGCTCGCCCAGACCCCGGAGGAGCTGGAGGCGATCCTGACCCCGCTTGCCGCGGCCGGCGTCGACGCCTTCCACGCCTCCACCCGCCGCTACTGGCTCCCGGAGTTCGAGGACTCGGACCTGAACCTGGCGGGCTGGACCAAGAAGCTCACCGGCAGGCCCACCATCACCGTCGGCTCGGTCGGCCTCGACGGCGACTTCATCCGCGCGTTCGCGGGCGAGGGCGCCGAGGTCGGCAGCATCGACAACCTGCTCGACCGCTTGGAGCGCGACGAGTTCGACCTGGTCGCCGTCGGCCGCGCCCTGCTCCAGGACCCGGAGTGGGCGGCGAAGGTCCTGGCGGGCCGGGTCGACGAGCTGAAGCCGTACGACGCGGCCGCGCTGAAGACGCTGAGCTAGCTAGTACTCCAGCAGGACTTCTCCATTACCGCTGGTCAACGGCTTGAGTGTGGGGACTGTAGCGGGGTGGGTTTGGCTGCGGGGCGGTCTTGGCAGACCGTCCCGCGAACGGGTGGCCGCGCCGCATGTAGTGACAGTGTCGGGCGCGTGCTTGATGGCGGCGTCTCCAGTGCGACCAGCCCATTGCGTGATCGCGTCGTGCAGGGCGGCGGGGTTCAACTGCCAGCAGACGACGGATTTCTGCCGGGTGAGGTCCACGAGGTCGGGTGTGTCGGCCGCGTCACCCCTTTTTCGCGTTCCTGAACGGCCATCGCCGCGAGGAAGATGTGCGCGAGCATGACGAGTGTGATGTGCCGGTACCAGCCGACGTAGCGGCGGACTTCGTACTGGTCCAGGCCGCATTCGTTCTTCGCACTCTGGAAGCATTCCTCGATCTTCCAGCGGCAGCCCGCGATGCGAGCCAGGTAGGCGACGGTGGCGTCCAGCGGGGCACTGGCCAGGTAGTAGGCCACCTCGTCGGGCCTGGTGATGCTGCGGCGGGCGAGCATCCAGCGTTGCCGAGTGGGCTCGTGGCCGTCGAACTCCCAGACGGCGGGCAGCCGGGCCGCCGCCCAGTCGTAGAGCCTTGGTCCCTTGGCGCCGTTGCCGCAGGACAGGCGTCGACATGCCTCGGGCGGGGCCTGGCCGATGAGGTGATCGATGCGGGGGCCGTGGACCTGCTGCGACTTGGGGACCGCGACGACGTAGGACAGACCGGCGTCTTCCAGGAAACGGCGGAAGCGGGAGTCCTGGCCTTAGGCGGAATCTGCGGTGACCCAGGAGAAGGCGAGCGGGGAGTGAAGGGCCCGCAGGATCATGGCGCGGGCGAGGTCGTTCTTGGTGGTGAAGTCACGCTCGTCGGGGATCCTGGCCGCTCGGCAGCGCTCCCGGTCTTCGGCCCAGGATTTGGGCAGATAGAGCTCGCGGTCGACCAGGGCGTGCCCGCGTGTGGTGGCGTAGGCGGCGAAGACACCGATCTGGCAGTTCTCGGTCCGGCCCGCGGTCCCGGAATATTGCCGTTGCACCCCGGCCGAGGTGGTGCCCTTCTTGACGAAGCCGGTGTCGTCGATGATCAACACACCCTCTGATGTGCCGAGTTGCTCTGCTGCATAGGACTGCAGGTCATCGCGGAGACGGTCGGCGTCCCAGCGGCTGTGGGACAGCAAGTGCTGGAGTCCGTCCGGGGTGGCATGGCCGGCGTACTCAGCAAGCTGCCAGCCGTTCTTGCGGCCTACCGGGCCCAGCAGCCCGCGCACGTAATCCCGCATCCGGCGTCGTGGTTCTACCCGGGCGAAGCAGGCTCCGGCCCGCAGGAACAGATTCTCGAGTTCATGGTCCCAGGCACTCGTGGGCACATCATTGATCACGCCTATGGACTGCTCGGACCGCTGCCACTACATGCGGCGCGGCCACCCGTTCGCGGGACGGTCCGCCAAGACCGCCCCGCAGCCAAACCCACCCCGCTACAGTCCCCACACTCAAGCCGTTGACCAGCGGTAATGGAGAAGTCCGGCTCGAGTACTAGGGCAACCGGTCGGCCCGCGCGCCTTGGGGCGGTGTCTACCTCGGAGCGGGACGACCGAATGGCCAAGTGAGAGGAGGTGGCGGCGGGACCGGGTGCCAGGGCTTGGTCAGCGGATGACGTCGAGGACGTTCTTCTGGAGGCCGTTGGGGTACGCCTCGTGTTCGACCAGCTTCAGCTTCTGCGCGTCCTTGTCCGTAGTGCTGAACAACCGCTTGCCCGCGCCGAGCAGCAGCGGATAGACGACCAGGTGGTAGCGGTCGATCAGGCCTGCGTCCGAGAGGCTGTGGTTCAGCGAGGCGCTGCCGTGGACGATGATCGGGCCGCCCTCGGTCTCCTTGAGGGCGGCGACCTCATCGACTGAGCGCAGGATCGTGGTCTCACCCCAGTTCGCGACCAGGTCGTCGTCGGTGAGGGTGGTGGAGACGACGTACTTCGGCATCGCCTTGTAGTCGGCGAACTCCTCCATACCCGGCCACACCGGGCTGAACGCCTCGTAGCTGACCCGGCCCATCAGGATCGCGGTGGCTTCCTTCTGCTCCCGCCCCTTGATCTCAAATGCATCGGGGACGAACTCGACGTCCTTGAAGGTCCATCCGGAGTTACGGTAACCGGGCTCGCCACCCGGGGCCTCCACGACGCCGTCGAGCGAGATGAAGGCGGTGCTGATCAGGGTACGCATGAGTCTTCCTTGCTGTCTCGTGTCGATCTTCGATTGTTTGCGGCTGTTCCGTCGCTGTCGGGATCTGCGCTCCCGCCGAACGGGCGGCCCGGTCCCCGGGTCCGGCATGCGGATATCAGGCGAGGAGTCCGGTCAGCCACTGCTGCCAGGCTGCCTCAGCCCGCTCCGTGTCCGGCCCGAACAGGTGATGGAACATCAGCGCCACGCCGGAGCCGTGGTGGAAGGTGTAGATCCCGTCGGCGGTACGGACCTCGGTACGCTCCTCGTCCGCCCAGACCACTTCGCCGTCCAGCGGCGCCAGACCGGCCGGCTCGGCGTGCACCCGCGCACCCACGTCGACCGGGGTCGGCAGTGACAGCCCGCGAACGAGTACCGCCCGGACCTCCTGCGGCGACTTCCCGCCCGCCGGTGCCACGGCGAAGACGGGGACCCCGGCGCCTCCCGGGAAGTGCGCCAGGTACTCGCGGAGCGTGTGGAGGTGGAAGGGCCAGCCGCGGCGCAGGGCGTCGTACTCGTCCTGCCAGTCGTCACCGAGCAGGCCGCTGTGGACGACGCGGAGCACGGTGCTGCCGCGCCCCCGTCCCTCGATCAGGTACTCGAAGGCCATGAACCGGCCGTCCTCGCCGGTGGACGTGCGGGTCGCGAAGCGCTTGCCGGGCTCATAGGCGGTGATCACCGCCTCTTCCCGGTGGCCCCCGGTGTCCATGGCGGCGACGCCGCCCTCGCGCGCCTCGACTTCGTTGCGGCCCATGAACCAGGAGTCGATCCCCGGTCCTGTCGCGATCGCCTCCCAGACCTGTTCCGGGCTCGCCGGCAGGGTCGTCTCCAGTTCAATCTCGAACGGGTGCGTCATGGTCGGTCTTCCTGTCCTGCTTCGGATTCGGTCTGGTTCGTTCCCCCGGCCTCCTGCCGCGGGCCGGCCGTGCTCCCCGGAGGGCCGGGCTGCGGCGCGGGGATCTGGTGGAGCCCGACGATCACGCGGTGGGTCCGGCCTCCCGGTGCGGACTCGTCGTGGTAGCGGCCGACGAGGGCCGCCACCGACTGGGCCAGCTCGTCGGCGAAGGCCATCCGGTCGGCCGCGGAGGCGAATCGCACCTCGGCGTCGATGCCGAAAGTGGCGACCCGCCGCCGGGCTCGGGCGGCACCGCTCAGCAGCGTCCCGACCTCCTGCACCAGACGGGCACCCAGCGCCAGCAGCCAGCGGGCGGAGAGCTGGTCGGGAGAGCGGGAGGGGTCCGGGCTGACGGCGGCCAGAGCGCTGGGGGAGATCACGTAGGAGGCGGCGGTCGCGCGGTACACCCGCTCGGTGACGTTGCCCTTGCGTCGTTCCTCGGCGAGCTCGACCAGCCCGTGACGCTCCAGCTCCTTCAGGTGGTAGTTGACCTTCTGCCGGGGCAGCCCCAGGCGGACGGCCAACATGGCGGCCGAGCCGGGCTCGGCCAGGGCGGCAAGGATCCGGGACCGTATCGGGTCCAGGGACGCCTCGGCCGCGGCGGGTTCTTCGATCACAGCTACGTCCAGCACCACTCCAGAATCCAACCGACAAAAAAATTTGTCAAGACAGATTTTATTGTCGGCGTGGCGGGCAGCCTCCGGGGCTGCTCAAGTGCCGGCTGAAGTGCTCAGCGACATCTCTGTGACTGATTCCCAATCGTCGTTGTCAAGCAGTAGGAGTGTGGTGCGAGAGGGCGAGATCGCGGTCAGGGACGTGCGCCAAAGAGATCCTCTGCGCCAACGCCAAGAGCGGCTCGGGCCGCCGCCAGACGCTCCCTGGATTCGGCTATCCACTCTTCGCCCATGTCGAGCGGCACGGAGACGACAATCTGGGTGCTGGTGCCGTCGTGGACTTCGACCACGTAGGGGTCTTCGGCGATGAATCGGAGGTAGGCGGTGCGGCCTGATTGGGGCCAGTCCGCCGTGAACGGCTCGTCGAGGTCGGCCTCCTGTTCGGCTTCTTCGATGGCGTCGAGAAGCTGGCCCCAGTCTGAGAGGTCCTCGGAGTCGAACCCGAGGTAGACAGTTCCGTTCACGAAGCCGCTGGTGACGACGGCCTCCGCGTCGTAGTGCCGGACTGCCGGAGTTTCGAGGGTGGGCTCGGTCGAACGCAGACGAACGCTGATGCTCTGGGTGAGGTCGGCCAGCCGGATCAGCTCAATCGCATCTGGCTGTGTGTTCGTGTCCATGGCCGGGAACCTACGGCAGGCGCTCAGAAACGACTCCGACGGGTGTTGGCTCGGCTTGCGCTGACAAGCACGTGATCGTCATGCGGCGGCTGGTTGGGGTTGAGGCGGCTGTACTGTCCAGTGGCGTTGGTCGCGGATGAGGGCCCACAGAACGTCGAGGCGGCGGCGGGCCAAGGCGAGAATTGCCTGTTTGTGGGTCTTGCCCTCGGCTCGTTTGCGGTCGTAGAAGGTCTTGGAAGTGGGGCAGAAGCGGGCGGCGATCTGGGCGGAGAGGTAGAAGACGCGCAGGAGCCGGCGGTGGTAGCGGTGTGGTCGGCGCATGTTGCCGCTGATGCGACCGGAGTCCCGTGGGACTGGTGCGAGTCCGGCGACGCCGGCGAGTCGGCCTGAGCTGCCGAAGGCGTCCATGTCTCCGCCGGTGCAGGCGATGAACTCCGCCCCCAGCAAGGGCCCCATGCCGGGCATGCTGAGGATGAGCTCCGCGTCGCGGTGCTCACGGAATCGGGCTGCGATCTGCGCGTCGATGCCCGCGATTTCTTCGTCCAACGTCAGCACCGCCCGGGCCAGGGTGTCCACCACGGCAGCCGCAATGCTCTCCCCAACAACGACGGTGTGCTGGGCCTGCGCCGCAGCAATAGCTGCATCGGCGACCGCCTGGGCGCCACGGACTTTGCGGTTCTTCAACCAGGCAGCGAGCCGACTCGGGCCGAGCCGGCGCAGGCCAGCAGGCGTTTGGTAGCCGGTCAGCAGGACAAGCGCCGCCTTGGAGGCGGCGTAATCGAAGGCCCGCTCCAAGGCGGGAAAGTACTCCAGCAGTTGTGCCCGCATCCGGTTGATGGCGCGGGTGCGATCTGCGGCGAGGTCGTAGCGCCGGGCGGTGAGGATCTTCAAGTCCACCGCGATCTCGTCCCACTCCTGCAGAGGCTGCAGGTCCCGGCGCATCCGCGCCTGATCCGCGATGACGTAAGCATCCTTCGCATCAGTCTTGCCGTCCCCACGGTATCCGCGGGAGGCATGGTGGACGGTCCGGCCAGGAATGTAGAGCAGCCGCTGACCATGGCCGACCAGCAAAGCGATCAGCAACGCGCCCCCGCCGGCGTTCAGGTCGACGGCCCAGGTCACCGGGCTGTCCTCGGCCAGTGCGAGAACGTCGCTTATCAGCTCCAGGAGCTCGGGCTCGTTGTTGGGCACCCGACGCGAGAGCATCTTCGTCCCGTCCGTGTCGATCACCGTGCAGTGATGCGAGGCTTTGCCGGCATCCGTTCCCGCCCAGAGCTCGGGCACCCGAGCCTCCCTCGTCGATCGGTTGACTGGTCCCTGCAGACGACCACGCCGACGTGTCCTTACGAAGCGATCTCTGTTCGCTTATCCCAATGAGTGGCCGTGTCGTCGCGGGGCACTGGGCGGCCAATCAGTCAAAGCCACAACCACGGCATGAGCGCTCCTAGCCACACCCAGGCCCCTGGGTCTCCCGATCGTACGAAGGACCGGAATCAACCCGCTAACACGGTAAGGAGCACTCCAAGGGCTACCCCTTACTCCCTGGTGGATCAGCGCGCGGCGTCAGATGCGGTGCATCGCAAGGCGAAGGGGCGTCCTCATAGGCGTCCTCATACTGGGCGTATTCGGGTGTTCCGACAACGCAGCGAGGCAACTGTCGTCGTCGGCCCGCCCGACCGGGATTACGGGACAACCCTTATTAGTTGGCCCGTCTGGCCAAGTAGGCGTTCAGCCCCGGGCCGTGTACATCGCGCCAGGGGCGCGGATCTGTTGCGGTTGTTCAGGGCCGGTAGACCATCCCCGGCTGGGGCTTGGCAGGGGCGAGCAGTTGCGACACCGTGACGATGGTGTAGCCGCGCTGCTTGAGCGCCTTGATGATTCCTGGGACGGCAGGCACGGTCCCTTTGTGCAGGTCGTGCAGCAGGATGATGCCGTCGCGGTGAGTCTGGTCGAGCACCCGCTTGGTGATCAGGGCCGAGTCGGTCGTCTCGTAGTCCTTGGCCGTGACACTCCACAGCACCTGCGCCAGCCCCAAGTCCTGGCAGACCTTGGCCACCGTGCGGTTGGTGCGGCCCTCCGGCGGACGCATCAGGATGGGCCTGGTACCGGTGATCTTCTCGATGGCGCCTTGTGTCCGGGTCAGCTCCTGACGGGCGTCGTCCACGTCGATGTCCGTCAAGTCCTCATGATTCCACGTGTGATTGCCGATTTCGTGCCCCTCTTCCGAGATGCGACGCAGGATCTCGGGGTACTTCGCGATGTGGCCCTTGCCCTGCACGAAGAAGGTCGCGTGCAAATCCTCCTGCTTCAGGATGTCCAGCAGCCTGGGGGTCGTCAGGCTGGGACCGCCGTCGAAGGTGAGGGCCACACACTTCGCCTTGCGGCAGTCGACGTTCGCGGCCACCGATCCCGATGCCTTGCCGCGGGCGGCTCGCGGCGAAGTGTGATCGTAGGTCGTGACCGTCAGGGCCAGAATCAGCGCGACTGCCAGAACGGCGGCCACGGCTGTTGCGACGGCGATGAGTATTCGAGGCCGTCGTATTCGCGCATTGAGGTGCATGGGAGACCTTTCCCTGGATCGCGTTGTTGCTGTAATTGGTGATTGACGACCTTCACGGCGCTGAGGTTGTTCTTCAGCCCGTGTGTTCCGTGGTGGCCATGGAGAGAGGGATGCAGCTGAATTGCGCAGAAGCGACGGGATGGGCATGCCGGGCAACCACCGCCTGACGCGACACATCGCCCTCCGATCGGCAGACAGCGGGGCCTTCTCTCGGATTTGAAAGCGCCTTCGTGAATCTCCCAGCCGTCCTGTACGAGCTGGGTCGCGATGATGAGGCATGCACCGTTTGAACGGCGGGAAGTCCTTGGGCAGGTGCGCCCCCGAGCTACCAAGAGGCCCTGCCGCTATGCGCCGACCACTGCGGGACCGCCCGAACAGGGACCGTTTACGACTGAGCAAGCCTGCTGAGCGGTGAGCGGATCGCTTCTGAGTGGTCTCACCTCGCGCTACCGCGTGGGCTGAAAGCCTGCCCGGGAGCGAGGTCTTGCAGGTGCACGTCAAGTGTCAGGCGATGCCTCAGCAGGCGTCCGAACCGATGCTCCACCCCTTTGTAGATGAGCGCGGCCAGACCCAGCATGCAGATGACGGACACCGCCATCGAAGGCAAAAGTCCCAGCCCCGGAACGGCCTTGATCAAGCCCTTGGCCAAGGGAATTCCGATGCTTTGGTGGACGAGGTAGAAGGGGTAGGTGAGGCCCCCGGCGGTGACCAGCCAACGCCATTGCAGTCCAGCCAACGGTCCGACACCGGCCAGCGCCAGCAGCCCGAGACAGAGTGTGAGTATGGTCGCGCACACGGCCCAGGAGGGCCGGCCCTCGCTGCTGGACGTGGTGACATGGTCGACCACCCGGAATTCGAGCACAGTGAGTTCGTAGCACCAGGCGAAACCCAGCAGAAGCCACAACAGGAGGTTCTGTCCGAACCTGCGCATGAGGTGGAGCACGATCCCGGCGACGAAGAGGCCGGTGTATCGGCTCAGTACGAATTCGTTGAGCAGTGGCGAGTGAACTTCAAGGGCGATGACACCGGCCAGGAGCCAGGCTCCGCAGAAAGCCACCATCCGCCGATATGACAGCCCGGAGATGAGCAGCACGGCCATCAGCAGGTAGAAGCGAGCTTCCACCCAGAGTGTCCAGCTGACTTTGCTGACCAGTTCAAGCCCCAATGGCCCCGGAACCATCGTCAGGTTTCCCAGGACCGTACGAGGGTCGATGCGCGTGGCGGCAGGCCAATGACCCATCCGTGCGGCCAGGACGAGCACGACAACCAGGAGAACCGTGCACCAGTAGGCCGGGAAGAGCCGTGAGATGCGGGAGACGGTGAACTGTGCGGAAGTCCGCCCCCAGCAGCTCATGCAGATGACGAATCCGCTGATGATGAAGAAGAACTCGACGCCGAGCCAGCCGTAGCGGCTGATCTCATGCAGGAACGGGGCAAAATCCCTGAGCTCGATCTCTCCCCAGAAGTGCGGGGTGGGCGTCCCCAGATAGTGATATCCAGCCACCATCAGCGCTGCCACCAGACGGAGCCCGTCTATTGCGGCCAGGCGCATCTGCCCTCCCTGCGGTCGACTCGGGTCGATGGACCCACTCGACTGACTGCGGTCCTGGACCTGCAATCCTGTTCCATGGCGCAGACTCATGCGACGCGCCCACTGTCCCGGAATCGGCCGTCGCATACGACAACCTCGCGGTCGGATCGGACCTGTGCCTCGTGGGCGCCCACCATGACCTTGCCGGGGTGGATGGAGAAGTCGCCGCCGTCGCGGGCGAGGGGCGAGCCGTAGGCCTTGCGCAGCCCCTCGGCACCGAGCCGGGAGCCGGTGGGAGCGGTCATCGGTCCATCTCCTCGCGGAGCCCGTCGCGGCGGGCCGCGGTGAGTTCCAGCCGGCTCAGCTCGGCATCCAGATGGAACAGGGCGTGGTCGCAGGTGAGCTGGTCGGCCAGCTCGCCCCCGCGCTTGTGCTCGGCGCGGGCGCGCATGCTGCGCAGGTGCTCCGCACACCGGGTGTCGAGGACGTCGGCGGCGCCACGGTGGATGGTCGACCGAAAGTACGGCTCGGGCTTCTCCGGCGTGGCGAGCCACTGCTGTACGTCGGTGATGCGGGCGTGGGTGATCGCGTAACGCTGCCGCTCGGGGCCGCCGCCCGCCTCGGCGCCGTCGACGACGCCGAGACCGTTCTTCAGCCGGCGGGACATCGTCGAGTAGCCCTGACCGCAGCGCGGAGGCCGGCCGTGACCGAACTTCTCGTCGAGGGCCCGCTCCATGTCGCAACCATGGCGCGGACCGGACTCCAGGAGTCCCAGGAGGGTGTGACCTATGGACATGCGCAGGACTATACATGCCGCGTATACATGCCATGTATACGTGGTGTGTATATGCCTCGGAGCGTGAGGAGCTGAGTTCTGCACAGTGGCCCTGGACGCCTACGACAATGACGAAGACACGCATGCCGCGGGCAACCGGGAGCGGAAAGGAGGACGCCTGGCCAGGCCTGACGCGCCGGCCACGCTGCGCGCCACGGGACTCGGATTCCGGTACCGGACGCGGGGCGACTGGACCTGTGAGACTGCGAGTTCACCTTGCCCAGCGGCCGCATCACCGCCCTCGTAGGACGCAATCGGCACATCTGCGGGAGCTGGCGATCTGCGCGGAAACCAGCGACGCCGCCGGCCAGGGCACTACCTGGAACAACCTCGGGACCTCGCCGGCACGCGTTGGCCGGCCGCCCTGCGAACCTGGCGCAGTTCGGTTTCCGGGCGCGTTCGACGGTACGTCTCGGTCAACCCGTCGCCGCGACCACCGTCACGAACGGATGAAAGAGACCCACGCTCGCTGAGACAGGTCACCCCATGATCGGGGCGCCCGTCATGGCTTCGCGCCGCGGGGCACGACCATCTCGGTCAGCCGGGCAGCACCCGGTTCCAGGTCCGACCAGGGGCCGAGCAGGTACAGCACGGCGATCGCGGACGTAGGGAACTTCGTACGCGTCTGCTCCAGGGCGTAGCCGTCCGCCTCACCGGCGAGCATCAGGACCAGGTCCTGCACGCCGGGGTTGTGCCCGACCAGCATCAGCGTCCGTACCTGCACCGGGATGTCCCGGACGACGCCGAGCAACTCCCCGGCGCTCGCCTGGTAGAGGCGTGCGTCGTGGGTCACCGGCGTGGTGGCGTCGAGCTCGTCCGAGACGAGGTCCCATGTCTGGCGGGTACGGCCGGCGGTGGAGCACACGACGAGGTCGGGAACGCAGTCGGCCTCGCGCAGCCAGCGGCCGGCCGCCGGGGCGTCACGACGGCCGCGCGGGGCGAGAGGCCGCTCGTGGTCGGCCACGTCGTCGGGCCAGGCGGATTTGGCGTGTCGCAGCACGACCAGGCGTCGGGAGTCGCCCGAGGTCATCGTGTCTCCTGGTGCTGGTGGCCGACCTCGCGCGCGAGGTCCAGCCCGAGGACGCGATCGAGATGGGCGAACGTCTCGAACTTGGCACCGGCCGGCACGTTCGCGTCCTTCTCCACGCTGCGCAGCATGTCCAGGACGGCGGGGACGCCAAGGTTGTCGGCGAGCGCGGCATGAGCCTGTCGCAGCAGGTCGGCAGGGATCGGCCTGGATGGCTCCTGCGCCCAATCGGCCACCAGTTGCCGCCAGTGCCGCAGCGTCCGCCGGGCCTCGACGAGCGCGGCACCGGTGACCATGACGGGTGTGCGGTAGGCATGGCCGAGCAACAGCATCCTGACAGCCAGCGGATCGGTTCCCTCCGGGACGGCTGCGTCCGGCGAGCCCGGGCAGCCCTCGTCCGGGGACGCTGTGCCGACCTGGCCCACGTCGATCCGTACCCCGCCGACGCTGTCCTGCTGGTCGGCACCGTGCGTGAGCACGTGCACGTCGGCAGCAGCGCTCGGTGTCTCACTCGGATCGTGAGCGCGGACGGTGGCGGGCGGGTGGATGCCGAGTACGGCCATGACCCGGTCGAGCGCCTGAACTTGCTCCTGCGGCAGGTCCGGCGCGGTGAGTACCGTCAGGGCCTGCAGGCCGTGCAGCTCAGCGGTGCGCGCCAGTACGTCGCCGAGCAGCAGCACACGCAGGTGCACCGCGCCGATCCCGTTGTCGATGACCGGCAGATGGACGCAGATGCGCAGGAGGTGGCGACGCGCGGAGGGAATCTCCACGAGGCGGCCGGTGCGGGCGTCGGCGATACACAACATGCTGCGGAGGCTAGTCGTGGAAACCTCCGGTACGCGGGAAGCCGGCAGAAGTTGCCTCAGACATGGAACCCCGGGTTCGGTCGGTGCGGCCTCATCGCAGCCGTTTGTGCCCGACCGAATTGTCCATGACCAAACGACCACCTGGGAAAGGCGCGGGCCCGCGCGACTGTCCGCCGACCGGCTGCACACCGGCCGGCCCGGACCTTCCAACACCCGCATCCGGCTCGCCCGAGCACATGACACAGCCGCGGCCAGCGCACTGCTGGGGCCGAACAGGGGACATTCGATCTCCGGCACGGGGCAGCAACTCGACGACGTCGAGGTCGTTGTAGGCGATGCCGAGAATGTGGGTCTCGCAGACGCTGCGGACGAAGTAGCGGCGGCCGCCGTCGGCGCTGAGCCGGTGGACGGTGACGGGCGTGCTCATGTCCCCACCGTGCCCCCGGCCCCGTGCGGTGCCACTGCTCATTGCGATACCGGCCCCCGCGCGCGTAGGACGGTCTCACAAGTTCCACGCAAGTACCTCTTCGCAGGTCAGGAGGGTGGGCATATCGTTCTCCCGTGACCGGCTCTGTGCGGCGTTCGCTGCTGTTTCTCGATGTCGATGGACCACTCATCCCATTCGGCGCGGCGTCCCAGCCGTATCCGACCTATGCGACGGGTCCTGAACCGCTGGGCGCCGTCGCGAATCCGCTCCTGACCAGGATCAATCCGGAGCACGGACCCCGACTGGCGGCGCTCCCGTGCGAGGTGGTCTGGGCGACGACATGGATGGCTGACGCAAACGAGTGCATCGCCCCCCGCATCGGTCTGCCGCAGTTGGCAGTGGTGGTCTGGCCGGAGCCGTCCGACATCGATGACCAGGACGAGCGGAACGGACTGCACTGGAAGACCCGTGCACTTGTCGAATGGGCTGCGGGGCGCCCATTCGCCTGGGTCGACGACGAGGTCACCGACATCGATCGGGCCTGGGTTGCTGCCCACCACCAGGGACACGCCCTGCTCCATCGTGTCGATCCCCGCCATGGTCTGGCCGATAGCGACTATGCGGCTCTCGACTCGTGGCTGCGACAGCAAGTCTGATACTTGGTTGGAGAACGTGAAGAGGCGAACTGCTGCGGGCATCGGTCCTTGCCGCGACCTGGCGGCCCTCGCACCATCGCAGGACAGAAGCGATCGCCGGGCTGCGGCGGTCACGGCGGGCCCGGCCACTGGCTGGAGTCGCCCGGCGCCCGGCCGACACTTGGGCCGCGCCGGGGAGCTGACGCGTCTGCACCGGGTGAGCGCGGCGAGGGGCACCCAGGCGCTGGTGGCGTCGGCGGAGAGGGTTCCAGTGCGTCCAGCCACTGAAGGTGACGATGGTCGAGGGCCTGGACGAGCTTCGCGTTGCCGGCGCGGCGATCAGCCGATGACGGTCTGGGCAGGTCATACGGCTCGGACGAGTTCTGCGCGGCCGCACAGCAGCAGGGCGTAGCCGAAGGGGAGCTGGGCGAGGACGCGGTCGAGGAGGCCGGCGAGGTGGGCGACGGTGGCGAGGACGGCTCCGGTGTCCCAGCGTGCGGTGGCCGGAGGGCCGCCGGTGCGGGCGGCGAGGTCCACGAATTCCCGCCGGTGAGCGGTTCAGCGTCGCAGATCTGGACGGTGAAGGTGAGGGCGAAGACGGCCTCGGTGGGGACGTGGAGGCGGGCGGCCAGGGCGGCGCGTTCGTCCCCTGTGAGCTGACGACCGGGCAGTATCATCGTCACAAACTATGACAAAAGCCGTCGCGCGCCATGCCGTATTGCCAGCCGCTCGGGTTGGCCGAAGAGGGATGACTGGAGCATGACTCGCGTCTCTACGCCGCCGGGGATGACGGGAAGGCACGCTTGCACGAGCACTCAAAGAATCTTCTGCTGATCTGCCACTCCCCTGGCCCCTGGACCGCAAACGATGCCGTGCGGTTACGAACCTGCTGTTCACTGGGTCGACCGACTAGGACGGAGATGGTCACGGCTCTTTCAAGAAACTGGATCCCTCGTTCTCCTGTTGACCGGAGTGACGGCGCCCCAGTCAGTGTGGCGCCGCCAGTAGCGCGGCACTCTCTGCCGTTGAGAAGGGTATTCGTCGATGAACAGCGCGGAAGCGGCGCGTGCACGGGTGCTGACGGAGCTGATCGCTGCGAGTCATCTCATGACTTTGGAGCAGCTGCCCGGCACGGTGGCGTCGCACGCTGCCGGGGTGGGCTGGCCTCAGGTGCTGATCTATCTGGCAGATCTGCAACAGGTTCGGCTGTACCTGCTGGCCGGCAACGTTGACGTCGGCCCCGGTTGCGCCGACGTACCGGCTGACTTGTCCGTTGAAGGGACCGTGGCGGGGCGGGCCTTCCAACTGGGGAAGGCCTTTCCGGCCTCGACTTCTGCGAAGGGCCAGTGGTGGGTCCCGCTGCTGGACGGCACCGAGCGTCTGGGGGTGCTCCGGGTCGGCGTGCCGGGCGCACAGGTCGAGGCAGATGAGGATCTGAACAGGCTCGCCGGATTGGTCGCCCTCCTTCTGGTGAGCAAGCGTGACACGAGCGACTCGTACTCCCAGTTGGTCCGCCGCCGGAGGATGGAAGTATCCGCCGAGATGGAATGGCAGCTGATGCCGCCGCGAACTTTCGCCACCGACCGTGTCTTGATCAGTGCGATTATGGAACCGGCCTACCAAGTCAGCGGAGATGCCTTCGACTACGCCCTGACCGGGGAGACCGTGCATCTGTCTGTCTTCGACGCCATGGGACACGACACCGCCGCCGGATTGACCGCGAACCTCGCGTTGGCGGCCGCTCGCAATCACCGCCGCCAGGGCTCTGACCTTCTGCAGACAGCGGAAGGCGTCGGTGAGGCCCTGACCGAGCAATTTGCGGGCAGCCGCTACGTCACGGGCATCTTGGCCGACCTTCACCTGGCCACCGGCGTACTGACCTGGACGAACTACGGCCACCACCCCCCGGTCGTCATCCGCGGCAAGCGGACCCTCGTGCACCTGTCCTGCCCGCCCGCTCCCCCCATGGGAACCGGGCTGGACCGGCCCGGCACCCTACGCCGCGTCCAGCTGGAACCCAGGGACCGCCTGCTGCTCTACACCGACGGCATCACCGAAGCGCGCAACCGAGAAGGTCAGGAATTCGGCCTCAACGGCCTGACCGACTTCCTCATTCGTCACCACGCCGACGACCTCCCCGTCCCGGAAACCCTGCGCCGGCTGATCGGGCACCACCTGGATCACCACGGCGGCCGCCTCAACGACGACGCCACCGTGATGCTCGTGGAGTGGCACGGCCCAACCCCCTACCGACCCAGCCAGCTGCAGGCGCTCGCGGGCCTGCCCCCCTCCACCGCCCCGGAGACGATCGCCTCCGCATGGGCCGAACGGCCCACTGACAACGACGGCGCCTGACTGACGGCGCCAGTACCCGTCTCCGAACCCAGCCGCCCGCCTACCCACAGAGACGAGATGGCCAGCGCTCAAAGAGAGGGAACCAAGTACGCCAACGAGATCACCGATGGAGGAAGGTGGTGTGGAAGCCGATGAACAGGGTCCAGAAGTGGATCTCGCTGAGCAGTCCCCCAGGGGCGGCATCTTCCAGCGCCGGAACTATGAGGCGGAACTCGGATTGGCCAACAGCCCCGATGACTTGCCCAAGTTGTACGGCGCACTCGCCTACCAAAGACGCTGCGATCTCCGGTGCCGCCATGCCGCTGCGGCAAAGCCCGGTGCGCGACACGCCGGAATCGGTGGTCAGACCCCAGCCAGCCGCGTCACCAACCTCTCCGGACAACACAACCAGAACCCGCCCAATGGGTCGGGGGACGGACTCGCCGAATGCGCCCCGGCCGGAGGTGGACACGGAGACGCGTCGGCGACCCATGGGGGCGCCGACGCGTCGACACCGGATCAGGTCTGCTGTTCGCTGACGTTGACCCAGGGTCATTGCATGATCGAGATCTGTCTGGGTTCGTCACGTGAGACCGAGGGTTCGTAGGGGCCGGTGGTAGTCGCGGCCGGTGTGGCGGAGGGCGGCGGCGATGTTGGTCTGGCCGTCCTGGCGGAAGACGCTGATGGCGAGGTTGCGCAGGGAGGCCATGGCGCGAGGCAGGGTGCCGGTGCGGACCTTGGAGTCGTCCTCGCGGAACGTGCGGTCCCGCACGTGGTGCAGGAGGTTCTCGATTCCCCAGTGGCCTCTGATCCAGGTGGCGAGCTCGGTGCAGGTGGCGTCGAAGGCGCTCAGGCTGGTGATCAGGTAGACGCGCTCGATGGTCAGCTTCCCGGTGCTCAAGTCGCGTCGCCACCGTACGACTTGGATCGCCTGGCGGGCGCCGGGGTAGTCGAGGTGGCTGAACGCGGCGACCTTGAGCCGGCGGATCTCGTCGCGGTGGTGGGCGTGGTCGCGAGTGCGGTGCCCGAGCGGGATGTCTCGCCAGGGCAGCTTCCTGACCTGGGCGTACAGGCCCGGATGGTTCTTCTTCACGACGGCCACGTAGTGCGCGCCGCGACTGGTCAGATAGGCCCCGTGGTCGTGCTGGGTGTGCAGTGCGTCGGCGGTCACCACCGTGTTCTCCAGCTCGAGACCGTCCAGCAACGGCGCGAAGGAGGGGATCTCGTTGCTCTTGGAAGCGACCTGCCGCTGGGCCAGGACCACGCCGTGGTGGTCCATCGCCGCCAGCAGCTGGATCGCCGCGGCCGTTGCGGTTCGCGATCCGCGGACCACCTTGCCGTCGACCGCGATCACCCGTCGCACCGGCCCTTTCTCCGCCTCCGGCTCGACCGGGGGCGGCGTTCTGGCCTGCAGATACGCGCTGATCGCCGCGTCCAGCGCGTCACCGTCCACACGCTGCAGCAGGCGGCGCACGGTTGCGGCGTGCGGCACCGGCCGCAGACCGGTAAGTGGATCGGCAGCGAAGCCGAGGACGCCCAGCACATGCTGCGGGGCATCCGTGATCCACTCGCTGATCGCGATGAGCGAGCGAGCCCCGGTCAGCACCGCCGAGACGGCTGCGCACAGCAACGCGAGGGCCGGATACCGCAGTCCTCGCGCATCGCGGGGATCGGCGACCAGGATCAGGAAACGCCGCAGGTCAGCGACATCGCTTGAGGTGAGGGGATCAGTCGGGGAACCCAGTTTCTCCAGTGCGGAAGGGATGGGCGATGATGTTCGGGCAGGCACGGTCTCGCTCGGTTCTCATGGGTCTCGACAACCACATGATCACCAGCACCGTGCCTGCTCTGCTCTCCCGGGCCCCTTGCCCCACAACGGACATGACGCCACGTCACTCACGAGACCGGCGAACCGGACCAATCCCAATCACGCAATGCCCCTGGACGTTGACCATCCACGTGATACCGAACTTGTCCGCGCACATGCCGAACACGTCACCCCACATCTGCTTCTCCAGGGGGACGGACACTGTGCCGCCGTCGGACAGCTTGTCCCAGTAGCCGCGCAGTTCGTCCGCGTCGTCGCCGCTCAGGCTCACCGCGATGTTGTTCCCGGGTTTGTGTTCCGTCCCGGGCGGATTGTCGGCGCCCATCAGCGTGAATCCCCTGTCGGTCTCGAGCATGCCGTGCATGATCTTGTCGGCGTATCCGGGGGGCGCCTCGGAGCCGAAGCCGCCATAGGTGTGAACGGCCAGGTTGCCGCCGAAGACCTCCTTGTAGAACTCCATGGCTTGTTTCGCGTCACCAGAGAAGCTGATGTACGGGTTCAGACGAGAGGCCATATTCAGTCCTTTCATGACGAATAGTCAGTGTGGGCAGCCTACGTGCGTCAGAGGCGAATTCGGATGACCTGCATCCACCCCACGGGCCGGAACGACACAAGCGCACCCCAATCACAGGACCCGTCGGACACTGCCCAGGCGCAGCTCGCCTGAGCGCGGACGAGTCGTCACAACCCGCATGCGGCAGGCGGTGAAGTCGGCCCGGGGCGCGGTTCCGGTCTTTCGACCGGCCCGTTTCCCCGGAGCCGCTTCCCGAACCAGGCATGCGACTTGGCACCGCACCCGGCTCTCCACAAGCCCCGGGGGCGTCGTGGTGGTTGTCTTCATCCCTCGGTCGGCCAGGGAGTAGGGATAGCCGCGCCCCGGTAGCGGTAGCGAGTGGTGCCTACCGTGATGGGGTTGAACAGCTCCCTGTTCTCGCTGGCCCACCAAGATCCGCGACCGCCGTAATGGCGGCGGATCTTCTTCCAGCCGGTCTTGGGGTGCTTGCGCTGTACCCATCTCCAAACCGTGTGCCACATGTAGTGGCGCAGGTAGGAGAAGGTCGCGAAGGACACCCCGGGCCGGAAGTAGGCGCACCAGCCCCGCACCGCCGGGTTGATCCGGGCGAGCAGGGCGTCGAACGGCTGGTTTGTGCCGACCTCCCGGCACAGTGTCTTGACCTTGGCCATGATGGCCCGCAGGGCCTTCTTGGCCGGATAGGTGTAGACGTAGTACCGGTTGGTGCCTGGTTTTCGGTGGCGCTGGATGTGCCATCCGAGGAAGTCCAGGCCCTGCTCGATGTGGGTGATCAGAGTCTTCTCCGGCGACAGGCGCAGGCCCATCGTGGTGAGAACTTCCGCGATCTCTTCGCGTAGCGTTTCGGCGTCTGCCTTGGTGCCGTGAACCATCAGGCACCGGAGAGTCGGCGGCGGGAATCTCACCCGCCGCCGCTCGCAGAACCGTGCGGGAGCCTCTCAGCTCACACGGCTCCCATTGCCCAGCCATCAGGCTTGAGGCCGAACCGCCAGTGGGCGAACATATTGGGATACCGGCGGGCTGCGCCCGCCAATAGTTCTCCCGCGCGTTTCTCCCGGCGGCGCAGTCGTTTGTACTTCTGGCAAGCCCAGCCCACCAACATTCTGTTGATACGCCGGAGGAGGGGATACAACATAGACTTGTAGAATCGCCCGTAATAGTTGATCCACCCCTGCACGATGCTGTTGAACATCCGCGCAAGATCCATCAGCGACTTGTCACTGCGTTGGGCGATGTGCCAGGAACGCATCACCTTGCCCATCGCCTTGATCACCTCCTTACTGACCGCCGGCAGGAAGCTCACAAAGTGCTTCCCATACCGGTTCTTGGCCAGCCTGGGCCGGAACGTGTATCCAAGGAACGTGAACGCCGTGTGCTCATACGAGCCCCGCCGGTCAGCGTCCTTGCAATAGACGATGCGAGTCTTGTCCGGATGCAACTCCAGACCGACCTGCGCCAATCGCTGCTCGAGAGCGTCCCGCACACGGCGGGCCTGCCCCTCGCTGCCGCAGTGAATCACCGCATCATCGCAGTACCGTTCGAAGGTGACTTTCGGGAACTCCCGAGCCAACCACACATCGAACGCGTAGTGGAGATACAGATTCGCCAGTACAGGGGAAACCGCCGATCCCTGGGGAGCAATGCCACTTAGATAAGCGGTCTGGTAATCGGTCGTCCACATATGCACAGGGACACGCCCGGGGTGTTTGTGGATGGTCAACTGATCCGGTTGCCGCACTTCCTTCCTGCCGGTGAACCGGTTATGTTCCTCGCTCATGGGCGGGGTGCGGGATAACGTGGTGCCGGTTTCTGGTGTGCGCTTGACCGACCGGGTGGGTGTCGGGGTTCTGACACGTTTGGTTCATCGGGACCTGGTCGATGAGGTACTCGCGGAGACGGGCCGTACAGAGAAACGGTCACGTTTGCTGCCGGCGCGTGTCGTCGTCTATTACGTGATGGCTCTGTGTCTGTTCTTCGGCGAGTCGTACGAGGAAGTGATGCGTCTTCTCGTCAACGGCCTACGTTTTCTGGGGACATGGCGGAAGGACTGGACGATTCCCACGACGGGTGCGATTTCCCAGGCGCGCCGGCGTCTGGGTTCGGAGCCGCTGCGGGTGCTGTTCGAGCGGGTGGCATTGCCCTGCGCGCAGCGGGGCACGCAGGGAGCGTGGATGGGTCGGTGGCGTCTGATGGCCATTGACGGGTTCGTCCTGGATATTCCTGACACCCCAGCAAATGATGGGGAGTTCGGCCGGTCCGGGGGCACACGAAGTCCCGCACCTTTCCCCCAGGTGAAGATCGTGGGGCTGGGTGAATGCGGGACTCATGCTGTGGTGGCGGCCCGGCTGGGTCCCTGGCGCGTGGACGAAGGCGTTCTCGCCGGGGAACTCGTCGCCGATTTCGAACCAGGCATGCTGGTTACCGCCGACCGGGGATTTTACGCATATCGTCTGTGGGAAGCGGCCGCGGCAACCGGTGCTGATTTGCTGTGGCGCATGCCCGACGGCCCTCATCTGCCGGTAGTCCGGCCGCTGAAGGACGGATCCTATGAGTCGTTCCTGCTTGACCCGAAGGTCCGTCGGCGGCGCGCAGTCCAGCGTCACCGCGGGTCGGACAACATAGAGGAGCCGTCCGGGATTCCGGTCCGTGTCGTCGAATACGAAGTGACGAACCGCGAAGGTAGAGGAGAGATCTTCTGCCTGATCACCACCGTTATGGACCCGGACGAGGCTGGTGCCGCTGAACTCGCCGCTGCCTATGCCGAACGGTGGGAGTTCGAGTCCAGCCTTGACGAGATCAAGACCCACCAACGCGGCCGCGGCGGTGTATTGCGCTCGAAAACACCGGACATGGTCGAGCAGGAGATCTGGGCACTGCTCCTGACCCACTACGCGGTCCGGCACCTGATGTGTGAGGCAGCCGAACAGGCCGACATCGACCCGGACCGCCTATCGTTCATGCGGTCACTTCGTATCATCCGCCGCCAGATCACAGGCCAGGCGGGTTTTTCCCCCTGACCGCCTCGCGAAGGCCCTTGAAGTCGCCCGCACGGAAATAATAGAAAGGCCCAACCCCCGTCGGAGACACCGCACCAGCCCACGAGCCGTAAAGCGTGTCCACGTCCACGCCTACAGAAAGAAGCAGCCCACCGAAACCATCATCCACCACCCCGACCCACCCCACATCAAAATCCTCGCCGTTTCCTAACTAAGTGGCATTGCCCTGGGGAGTCCCGCGATCCCGTTGCTGCACCGATCCGTCCGCCTTCGCCAACGGCGCGACCAGCCACCGCTTGACGTAGAGCAGGACCCATTTCCCGTCCTCGTCGATATGCCGCTCGACCGCCCTGAGCATCAGCTCATGGTCCACGCTGTCGAAGAACGCCCGGATGTCGAGATCGACCACCCAGTCACTCCGCCAACAGCGCTTTCGGCACTGCTCCACGGCGTCCAACGCCGACCGCCTGGGCCGGTAGCCATAGGAGTCCGGATGGAACACAGGCTCCACCCGACGCTCCAGGTACATCGCGGCCACCGTCTGGGCAATCCGGTCGTCCACAGTGGGCACCCCGAGCACGCGGATACCTTTCCCACCTGCCTTGGGGATCTCCACGGCCTTCACCGCGGGAGGGAAATACGAACCGGACGACATCCGATTCCACAGCTTGAACAGATTCTTCGAAAGGTTCTGCTCGTACTGCTCGATCGTCACACCGTCCGCTCCGGGCGCACCCTTGTTGGCCTTGACTCGCTGAAATGCCTCCCACACCATCAACTTTGAGATGTAAAACGACTTGACCTCGGCCTGCGGCCTTGATCCGTTCACCTGGCTCCTCCCGGGCACTCCGGTTGACCACCAAACAAGATCTGGACAACTCGCCCCCTTCGCTCCACCTCCATTACAGAGGCTTCATCACTACTACGAGGCGATCCGTCCCCCTGCCACGCATCGGTACTCCGCCCCTCACAGTTTCAGCTGCTTGGGGTTCTCCCTTGTCGCCTACCGGCCTCAACCTGACCGGTGACAGCATCGTGGCGAGGGGTTCCCACGTTCCACACCAGCGCCTGAACCGAGCTCGCGCCACCTTTATGCCGGGCACCACCTGGCCAGGAGTACAGGAACCCGCCAGATTCATCCCGGGGCAACAACTGGACCCCGGTTTCGGTAACCGTTCATACGCTTTCGACACTTCATCAGTGGTTCACTCGCGTTCGCCTTCTCGGCTCACACCTGACGCATCTCGTGCGCCTTTTCCGCAGTGCTCATCACCCCGGCTCATTCACCGGAGCAACCTGCGGCGGTTTGAGACCTCCCCCTGCGTGGGCGGTCTCGGAGGGCCTGCCTCCATCACCAGTGCAGCATCACGTCGGAAGCTTTCGTCTACACCGAAACCTCCCGTTGTGTTCGTGGCGCACAGTCGTCCGCGTACCGGACCAGCCGGTAGTTGGGCAGACCTCGGCGTCGCCGCCTGCGGCGCTCGTTGAGGTCAGTTCCGGCGCCTCCCGACGCCTGGGCGATGTGCTCGTCCAGGACCGAGAGCGCGACGTTGCTGAGCAACGGCGAAAGGATCGAACCCTGCGGGGCAATGCCACTTAGTTAGGAAACGGCGAGGATTTTGATGTGGGGTGGGTCGGGGTGGTGGATGATGGTTTCGGTGGGCTGCTTCTTTCTGTAGGCGTGGACGTGGACACGCTTTACGGCTCGTGGGCTGGTGCGGTGTCTCCGACGGGGGTTGGGCCTTTCTATTATTTCCGTGCGGGCGACTTCAAGGGCCTTCGCGAGGCGGTCAGGGGGAAAACCCGCCTGGCCTGTGATCTGGCGGCGGATGATACGAAGTGACCGCATGAACGATAGGCGGTCCGGGTCGATGTCGGCCTGTTCGGCTGCCTCACACATCAGGTGCCGGACCGCGTAGTGGGTCAGGAGCAGTGCCCAGATCTCCTGCTCGACCATGTCCGGTGTTTTCGAGCGCAATACACCGCCGCGGCCGCGTTGGTGGGTCTTGATCTCGTCAAGGCTGGACTCGAACTCCCACCGTTCGGCATAGGCAGCGGCGAGTTCAGCGGCACCAGCCTCGTCCGGGTCCATAACGGTGGTGATCAGGCAGAAGATCTCTCCTCTACCTTCGCGGTTCGTCACTTCGTATTCGACGACACGGACCGGAATCCCGGACGGCTCCTCTATGTTGTCCGACCCGCGGTGACGCTGGACTGCGCGCCGCCGACGGACCTTCGGGTCAAGCAGGAACGACTCATAGGATCCGTCCTTCAGCGGCCGGACTACCGGCAGATGAGGGCCGTCGGGCATGCGCCACAGCAAATCAGCACCGGTTGCCGCGGCCGCTTCCCACAGACGATATGCGTAAAATCCCCGGTCGGCGGTAACCAGCATGCCTGGTTCGAAATCGGCGACGAGTTCCCCGGCGAGAACGCCTTCGTCCACGCGCCAGGGACCCAGCCGGGCCGCCACCACAGCATGAGTCCCGCATTCACCCAGCCCCACGATCTTCACCTGGGGGAAAGGTGCGGGACTTCGTGTGCCCCCGGACCGGCCGAACTCCCCATCATTTGCTGGGGTGTCAGGAATATCCAGGACGAACCCGTCAATGGCCATCAGACGCCACCGACCCATCCACGCTCCCTGCGTGCCCCGCTGCGCGCAGGGCAATGCCACCCGCTCGAACAGCACCCGCAGCGGCTCCGAACCCAGACGCCGGCGCGCCTGGGAAATCGCACCCGTCGTGGGAATCGTCCAGTCCTTCCGCCATGTCCCCAGAAAACGTAGGCCGTTGACGAGAAGACGCATCACTTCCTCGTACGACTCGCCGAAGAACAGACACAGAGCCATCACGTAATAGACGACGACACGCGCCGGCAGCAAACGTGACCGTTTCTCTGTACGGCCCGTCTCCGCGAGTACCTCATCGACCAGGTCCCGATGAACCAAACGTGTCAGAACCCCGACACCCACCCGGTCGGTCAAGCGCACACCAGAAACCGGCACCACGTTATCCCGCACCCCGCCCATGAGCGAGGAACATAACCGGTTCACCGGCAGGAAGGAAGTGCGGCAACCGGATCAGTTGACCATCCACAAACACCCCGGGCGTGTCCCTGTGCATATGTGGACGACCGATTACCAGACCGCTTATCTAAGTGGCATTGCCCTGCGGGGTGCCGGTGTCGTTTTCCCGCAGCAGGCCGTCCTCACCGAGGATGCCCGCCTTGAGGAACGCCTTCACCAGGGCCAGAACGCGTTTGTCCCCGACGCGTGCCCGCACCCGCTCCATGAGAGCGGTGTGTGAGATCTCGTCGAAGCAGGCTTTGATGTCGCCTTCCACGATCCACTCGTACTTCTTGGACGTGAGCAAGCGCACCTCGGCCACCGCGTCATGAGCCCGGCGATTCGGGCGGAACCCGTAGGAGCACGGGAGGAAATCCGCCTCGAAGATCGGCTCCAGCACCAGCTTCAAGGATGCCTGCACCACCCGGTCGGTGATCGTCGCGATCCCCAGTCGGCGGAGCTTGCCGCCTGCCTTGGGGATCATCCGTTCCCGCAACGGCATGGGCTGGAAACTGCGGTCCTTGATCTGCGACCGCAACACGTCGAGGAACTCCTCGACTCCGACCCACAGCGCGATGGACGACGCCGTGCGTCCGTCCACCCCGGCCGTGCGTGCACCCTTGTTGCCCCGCACCCGATCCCAGGCCACCAACAGGAAGCCGGAATCGGCAACGAGATTGAACAGGTCATCGAACCTGCGATGAGGATCATCACGAGCCCAACGGTGCAGCTTGGTCTGGATCTTCAGTACCCGGCGCTCCGCCTCATACAAGGCGCGCTCCAGCTCGTCGGTATTCACCGGCGACCCTCCCGACATTCCAGAACTTCAGCCACTGACTTGCTGGCCCCTTGGCCCTGCGACCGGCTTTCCCGGTCTCCACGACGGGTCGTTACTCCCGCGACTACTACGGGGCCTCCGCCCCACCCACCGCCATCAGTCGGCAACGGACCTGCCCACCACCAGACTGGCTGTCCGGTGGCTCGGGCGACCGCGGATGGTTCCCACGTTCACCACACAATCGATCGGTCAGGGAGGTGCCCAGCTCTACTCCGACAGCATCGCCACGCCTACGCCGCAGGCTTACAACGTGGCCTCCCCACCGGAACAGGAAGTCCGGCTTCGGAGTTGATCCACCCGTCCGAGGACGAGCAGGTCACGCGCTGCATACCGGCCCGTATCCATCAGGTTTGAGCCGGCCCGCTGCTTACGGAACTTCAACCACTGGTTCGCTCTCGCTACACCTTCTGACCTCGCTAGACGGACCCGCACCGTCCGGTAGTCCCGGCACGTCCCGCCGTTGTCGGGGCCGCTTGCCACCCTCCCCGGCGTTCCCCGGATCAGGCTGCCCCCAGCTTCACCGGACCGCTGCGACGGCCCGGAGGTGTCGGCCTTCCACCTCCACTCGATTACGTGGCACTTCGTGGCGCACTCCCGCGACAGCGGACCTTGACCGTTGTCACCGATCCCCGTCGACACGGTGTCGCCCGAGTGGACGAGGCGTCCTCCATTCGGCCCGTAGTGATTGCTGGGGGTCTGCAGCAGCCGCGCCTGGCCGCACGCGCGGGCGTGGGCCTTTAGAACTTCTACGGTCGGCTCGGCTGGAAGGAGATCGACCGGCGGCCCGGCGCGCTGCGGCCGGCCCAGGCGACGACCGCGACAAGATCTTGATGGCACTGACGCTCTGATCAGCCGAAGGCGGGTCAGTCGTGGGGCGGGAGGTTGCCGAGCTGGTGGTCGGCGACACCGAGGGCCTCGTCGACCAGGCGCTTGAGGTGTCCGTGCCGCAGCGCGTAGATCACCCGACGTCCTTCCTTGCGGGTAGTAACCAGCCCGGCCAGACGCAGCCGGGCCAGGTGCTGGCTCGCCGACGGCCTCGCCACCCCGCACGCCTCTGCGAGCGTCGTCACATCCGCCTCCTCCTCGGCAAGGTGCTCCAGGAGGGCCAGGCGAGTGCGGTCGGCCAGGAGGCCCAAGACCTCCGCGGCCACGGTGAACCGCTCGCCCTCGTTGCGCGCTTGGGGGCCATGCGCACCCGATAGGTGCATGCGTGCACTCATACGCACACAATGGTGGAGTGAGCGGCCGGTGTCCAACGGGTCCGCTATGGCGAGCCCTGATCCGGAAGGTGTGTACTGCCATGAGCGAGCCGAGCCCGACCTCCCAGCCTCACCGCCATGACCACAGCCCGGGCAGTCACCGGAACGGTCAGGAGGGCCACGCGCCGCACGGCAATCACAACCATGGGCATGGCCCGGCCATTAGCCACAGCCATGACCACGGTGATCACGGAACTGCGCACGACCACGGGCATCACGGTTCGGGCCGGTGGTCGCGGATCAAACCCCGGATCACACCCCACAGCCACGAGGCGACGGCCAAGGTCGACTCGGCGATGGAGTCCTCCGCCGAGGGCATGCGGACGCTGTGGATCTCGCTGGCCGTACTCGGTGTCACCACCGTGCTCCAGGCCTTGATCTTCGCCCTCTCAGGATCGGTGGCGCTGCTCGGGGACACGGTCCACAACGCCGCCGACGCACTGACCGCCGTGCCGCTGGGCATCGCCTTCATCCTCGGTCGACGGGCAGCGACCCGCCGCTTCACCTATGGCTTCGGCCGCTCCGAGGACCTGGCCGGCATCGCCATCCTGCTCACCATCACCGCCTCCTCTGCCCTGGCCGCCTACACCGCCATCGACCGCCTCCTGAACCCTCAGGACATCACCCACCTTTCCTGGGTGGCCGCCGGAGCGGTCATCGGCTTCATCGGCAATGAATGGGTCGCCCGCTACCGCATCCGTACCGGCCGTAAAATCGGATCCGCCGCCCTGGTCGCCGACGGCCTGCACGCCCGCACCGACGGCTTCACCTCGCTGGCCGTGCTGCTCGGCGCCGGCGGCGCCGCGATCGGCTGGCAGCTCGCGGACCCGATCGTCGGCCTGCTGATCACCCTCGCCATCCTCATGGTCCTCAAGGACGCCGCCAAGGAGGTCTTCCGCCGACTCATGGACGCCGTCGACCCCGCCCTGGTCGACACCGCCGAAAACGCGCTGCGCGCCGTGGACGGCGTCCGCGACGTCGGGCAGGTCCGCATGCGGTGGATCGGCCACGCCCTACGGGCCGAGGCCGACATCGTCGTCGACCCCCAACTCACCGTCGTGGAGGCGCACAGCCTGGCCGTGGCAGCCGAGCATGCCCTGATCCACGCCGTACCCCGGCTGACCGCCGCCACCGTGCACACCGACCACACCACCCTCAGCGGCGACCCGCATGCCGCCCTGGCCCACCACGCGGGATGATGCCCGAACGGAATCCGGTCCGGGCCACAGCAGCTTGATACGACCCGCGCCGGGTACCGGGCTGGGGTATCGTCGGCACCGCGCCCCCACGGGCGCGCTCGACGGCATGAGGAAGGACCAGGCAGTGGCGGGCACCGGACAGAAGCGCAGGCGGGGCATCGCCCGACTGCTGGCGCTGTGCGCGGTCCTGCTCGGCCTGTTCCTCATGCATGGCGCCCCGGCGACTGCCGCCGAAGGCTGCCACGGCGCAATGTCCGCCGCCCCGATGCCCGCAGGCCATGACACGCCCGTGATGGCGTCCGCGGCTCGCGCGTTTGTGACGCCTGCGTCATCACCGGTGATGACGCAGGCCGGCGCTCAGCAGGCATCCGGCGCGTCGGAGATGGACGGGGCGATGTGCGTCTCGACTCCCGCCCGCGACCGGATCCCGCTGCCGACGGGCGGCCTGCTGGCCGTCGTCGCGGTGCTGGCTGCCACCTTCCTCGTGGGCCGGCCGCTGGCCCTCGGCCGGACGGGGCGGCGCGGACCACCCCTACCGGGCGGGCGAAGTCTGCTGCTGACGGTGTGTATCGCGCGGACCTGACAGGCCCAGTGCCGGACCCCGGATGTTCTACCGGGCCCCTGGCGACGTGTCCTGCTCATCTCCGCGCGCCCGCCCGGCGTGGTGCGCCCACCCGGAAAGACCACCCATGTCCACTTCTTCCCGTCCCACGGTGCGCCGTGGTCCCCTCGCTGCGGCCTGCACCGCCGCCGCCCTGGCACTGACCCTCGCCGCCTGCGGCTCCTCCAACAACGACTCCTCCGCCTCCTCTATGCCGGGGATGGACCACGGCGCCAAGCCGTCAGCGTCCGCGAAGGCGTCGCCCTCGATGGGAGACATGCCCGGCATGGACCACATGGCCGCCGGGAACGGCCTGTCCGACACCAAGGACGGCTACCGCCTCACTGGCGAGGGCGCGACCCTGGCGGCGGGCGAGGCGGCCGCCTACCGGTTCACGGTCACCGGCCCGGACGGCAAGCCGGTTACGGACTTCGCCGTCGACCAGACCGAGCGGATGCACTTCTACGCCATCCGCTCCGACCTGACCGGCTTCCAGCACATCCACCCGACCATGACCAACGACGGCACCTGGAGGGCGAACCTGTCTTCTCTCGCGTCCGGTTCCTGGCGGATGTTCACCTCCTTCACCCCCGACAGCGGGGCCGGCAAGGGCACGGCGTTCGTTCTCTCCCGCACGGTCACCGTCCCTGGCAGCGAGACCAAGACCGCGCTGCCTGCCGCCGCCAAGTCCGCCGAGGTCGACGGGTACACCGTGACCGTCAAAGGCGAGCCGATGGCCGGCATGGCGCACCCGATGACCGTGACTGTCACCAAGGACGGCAAGCCGGTCACCGACCTCCAGCCCTACCTCGACACCTACGCACACCTGACCGCCTTCCACGAGGGCGACATCGCGTTCGCCCACCTCCACCCGACCACCGAGGTCAAAGGTGACCACGGCGGGCCGGAACTGTCCTTCAACGCGGAACTGCCGACCTCCGGAAACTGGCGGCTGTTCCTTCAGTTCCAGACCGGCGGGAAGCTGCACACCGCAGCCCTGACCCTCAAGGTCGGCTGACATATCCGCAAGGGGCGCCGCCCACCGCCGGCGGCGCCCCTTGCGCGCACCCGATTACGCGCCACCGCCCCGGTGTGACTGTTTGCCGACCAGCTCGTGGCCGCCCGGATGCGAGGGGCCGACGCTGGTTATGACCATAGGCAGTTAGCTCGCAACATGCAATATCCCTAGTGACCGGCTCGAACCAGGTGCAGCAGCAACGCATCGGGTAGTGCGGAGAGACTCCGGCAGGCACAAAAGGCACGGCACCACCGTCCAGGTCCTCACCGATCCACTCCGAAACCCGCGGTGGCTCCGACCCGCGACGCGCGGCGCGGTGCATGCCGCCCGTGCCATCCGCACCGATGGCGCCATTGACGCCCTGACACAGTCGGGCGTACGTGCCCTGCCGGGTCGACAAGGGCTGTCAAGGTGCTGGCGGCACCGTGCGGATTCCGCACCGCAGCCGCTGGAACAGGCTGTCCGAAGGTCAGCAGGGTCGCCAGCATCGCCCACGTCACGACCAGTGCGCTCGGTCAGGCCACGCTCAGAACCTGAAGGCTCCTGCGCAAGCTGCATGGCTGCGGGCGGCATGACCACCTCCGCCGACATCGCGGCCGGGCGCCCGCCGGGGCGCATCAGACCGTCGTGCTGTGCACCGACGAAAGCGGCGCCTCGATCGACCGGAAGGCGGCCCTCGCCAGTCCGCAACGGCACTGCGCCACAATCACCCACGCCTTCACCGGGTACCCCTCGCGAGCTCCGCGCAACTTCTTCACCGCCCCGGTACGGCAGCGTGGCATCGCCGGGTTACCCGGCGAACAACTCCGGGCTCCGCTCCGCGCTCGGGGGAGATGTCCCTCGCGGGAAGAAAATTGCCACCGTAATGGTTTCGGAGGTAACGCTGGATGGTCTAGCCTTCCTTCGATCAAGGAGGCCGACAATGGTCGCGCGCAAAAGCGAGCAGAGCCCGCTGACCCAACCGTCGGCGGCTGATGTCGTCCTGCAATTCGTCAACACGCACACCGCAGGCCCCCACCGGTTGGCAGAGCGCTTCGCAAGCGCCGAGGTCATGCACGCATGGCTGCTGGAAAACGCCTTGGGCTCGCAGACCACCCGCGTCACAGAGGCCGACGCAGCCGGTGCACGCGCACTGCGCGACGCCTTGATCACCGTGCTGCTCGCTCATTCAGGCGACAAGGACATCACACCCGAGGTACTCGCTCAGGCGGAGGAGCACCTGCGCCGTGTCGCGTCCCGGCATCCACTGGTAACGGTCGTCACCGCCTCGGGGGCGTCTTTGGAGACCACGCAGACCGACGTCCCCGGGCTGTTCGGCACCGTACTGGCGAGCGTTACCGAACTCGCCCAGGCGGGCTTGTGGGACAGGGTGCGGGCGTGCCGGAACCAGCCATGTCACTTCTGCTTTTTCGACCGGACGCGGAACAGCTCTGGCGTCTACTGCGGTCCGAAATGCGGCTCCCAGGCGTCCATGCGGGCCTATCGGCAAAGGAAGAAGGAGCTGGCCGCAGAAACGCCGACCTGACAGCGCCGACGGGGAGAGAGCCTGCTGCCCCTTCGGATGCGGTGTCCGCGGCAAGACGCGTCAGGTGGTGGAAGGTCTTGCACGATGCGTTCTCTCTCCCGGGCCGTACAGGCGAAACTCTTCAGCCCAGCCGTGTCCGGCCATCGCGCCCTTGCATGCTGGCACGTCAGCTGCCCTTGCGGCATCCGGATTTGCCAGTTGATCACCGATTCGACCCATGCATTCTAAGACGCAGGGGCGCGGTGACGCCTTCGATTCCACAGCGAATACCGACTCCAGCTCGAATGTGTGCTAGCAGGCCACGAGACCTGCGAAGCCGTTCGGACGAGGTCAGGGCAGGCTCGCAACCAGCGCTCGGAGCGGCTCGGTGAGCTCGGCGGGTGGTCTCCGCGTGCGGCGGACTGCAGGAGGTCGGCCGCAACGGTGAGTTGAGCGTCGCTGCCCGCCCCGGAGTCGAGGACGTCACCGAGGGGCCGCATGGATACGGGCGGCAGCCTGCCCGCAATGAGAGAAACTGTGGAGGTGATCCCGCCCAGCTTGCTTGCGCCCTCGGAAGAGATACGCAACCACCTTGCCGACCAGCTGAACCTGACGCTCCGTCGACCCGGGACATCCGACGGTGACCTTCCACCTGTGGAACGGCAGTGCACCAGGCGGCGAATCGTGGCCGCCCGGGCATGAGCAAGTGCTCCTTCTCGCCGTGCGCTACAGCGAAGGCCCGTTCCGCCAGTCCTTCACTTTCACCCCTGAGGGACAGCGAAGGAAACCGGCGTTCGCTGAGCCTAGCCGGCCTCAGTAGTCAGCCCGTCCGGCCATGGAGGTTGGTGTCCGCCGCGCTTGCAGGTGAGCCGTCCAGTCGGTGGGCCTGGCGCTGCGCCAAGGGACCCAAGTTCCGCCCCCGCGCCCAAACCCAGCTGCACGCATGTCGAATCGCAGCACACGAACCGGCACTCCTCTCGCTGACACCCTGTGCTGAGGATGGCCGCCGAGTTGCTCGCCTTGATTCCTCAGGCGTGCACGTTCTGATCTGCGGGTGGATGCCGAACTGAAGGGCTGCCCCTTGGTCGGGGGCCGGCTGCGACGGATCGGTCCAGGATGAGCGGGGCTTCTCCCGAAGGCGGCAACAGGTGGTGTGGGAGCGGACTCAGGGTTCGATGGCGAGGTGTTCGATGAGGTCGTCGTGGAGCGTGAACTGATAGCGCAGATCGATGGTGCCGCCGGGGAAGTTGCCTTCGAGGTGGTGCGTGGCGGTGTAGTGGGTCGTGTCCGTCTGTTGGGCGCCGGTGAGGTGGGCGGTATAGGTGAATTCGGTGGCGGATCGGCCCAGCCACCGCTCGATCGCGGCGGTGCCCTGGTAGGTGTTGCCGTCGTCGATCACTGTGGCGTCGCCGGTGAACGCCGTGACTGCGGTGGCGGTGTCGTGGGCGTGGTGCGCTTCGAGATACCGGGTGATCACTTCGGGCAAGGCGTCCGGCGTGATGGTCCGGGGGTGGTTGTCGTGCACGACACTCCTCATGGTGGTGGCTGGTTCAGACGGTGGGGGTGGTGCCGCCGTCGATGACGTGTTCGGCGCCGACGATGGCCGAGGCGCGGTCGGAGACGAGGAAGGCGACGAGCTCGGCGACTTCCTCAGGCTGATTGGGACGGCCGAGCGGGATACCTCCCAGGGAGTCCATGAGGCGGGCCAGCGCCGCTTCCTGGGTTATGCCGGCGTCGTAGGCGATCCGGGAAACGAGGTCGTCGGCAGCCGACGTCTGGACGAAGCCGGGTGAGACGGTGT
Source organism: Streptomyces sp. NBC_00154 (assembly GCF_026342835.1). Taxonomy (GTDB): domain Bacteria; phylum Actinomycetota; class Actinomycetes; order Streptomycetales; family Streptomycetaceae; genus Streptomyces. Next base: position 7,387,541 of record NZ_JAPEMI010000001.1, on the reverse strand, counting down.
TGACGCGGATGCCGCGGGAGGCTAGCTCGTTGGCCAGACCTTTGCTGTAGGTGGTCAGGGCGGCTTTGGCGGCGGCGTAGGCCAGGGTTCCGTTCCACAACGGCATGCGGCGCTGGATCGAGGTGACGTGCACGATCGCGCCCTTGCCCTTGGTGATCATGTGCGGGAGCAGAGCGCGGTCCAGGCGGACGGCGGCCAGCAGGTTCGTGTTCAGCTCCCTTGCCCAGTCGTCCTCGCCGAGCGCCGCGAACCCGCCGGCCGGCGCCTCGGAGCCGCCGAGGGCATTGACCAGGATGTCGACGCCACCCACGCGGGCGTCCACCTCGGCGGCCACGTGGGCGGCGCCTTCGGCGGTGGACAGGTCGGCGGCGATAAAGGTCTTCTCCTCGACGTCATGGGGGCGGCTGCGGGCTGTGACGATCACGGTCGCACCGGCCTGGGTGAGGCGTCGAGCGATGGCGGCCCCGGTGCCCTTGGTGCCGCCGGTGACCAGAGCCCGCCGGTCTTCGAGGGAATCGCTGATGGATGTGGTCACGGTACGTTCCGTTTCCGGGTGCGGGCACACGAGACACCGCCCCCTCGGTTACTGCTAAAATGGAAGCTACTAACTTCGACTTTAGCAGTAACCGAGGGGATGGTCGCCGTGGCAAGCCGGATCAGACTGGAGGACCGGGAGTGCCCGCTGTCGACGACGGTGGAACACGTCGGCGAGTGGTGGACGCTGCTGATCCTTCACGACGCCTTCGACGGCTACACCCGCTTCGACCAGTTCCAGGAGAACCTGGGCATCTCCTCCAGCATGCTCACCACCCGGCTGAAGACCCTCGTCACGGACGGTCTGCTGGAGCGCCGCCCATACCAGACCAGTCCCGTCCGGCACGAGTACGTCCTGACCGAACTCGGGCACTCCCTGCGCCCGGTGATCGTCACCCTGGCCGCGTGGGGCAACTCCCGCCTCACGCCGACGGAGCGCAGCATGATCCTCATCGATGCGCACAGCGGTGAGGAAGTCGAGCCCGTCGTCGTTGACGCCAAGACCGGCCGCCGACTCGACGACAGCGGCGCCTACGTGTTCACCGCCGGCCCCGCAGCCAGCGACGCGATGCGCAATCGCTACGCGACACGGCCGGCCACCCCCGTGGAAAAGGCGTAAGGCTGGCCGGACAAACCTCGGGCAGCGTTGAGCAGGGCCGGAAGAACTCCGTGATCAGACTTTCCGCGAGGACGGGATCAGGCTGCCATACCTACTGAGCCACATCCTGCGATCAACCGGGGCCGACGGCGACACACCCCACATGACACTGGTGGTCGTCCGCAGCCTTCCCGAGGGCGATGCTCAAGATGCACTGCCTCTCGTGGCTGTCGGACTCGCCGACGCCGACCGACACCACGATGCGGTTGGGCTCGTGCGCTCACCGAGTGGTCAAGGGGCAAGAATCCACCCACCGGCTGAGGGGGAATCTGGGGCATCCGGCGAGTACCAGGGGTACCGGTCTCACCCGCACCTCCAGGGTCCGGCACGGGCGAGTGTGTGATTACCTCGGAGCGTTGCGGGCGCAGCCCACCACTCCGCTCGTGGGTCAGCCAGCACAGCGACGTTCCGGAGCAACTCGAATCACGCGTGCGGCAGGAGATCTACACCCCGATCCGCACAGCGACCAGCCGATACGTGATGGGGCAGCTCCCCGAAGACGCGTTCCACGACTATGGCCCCATCATATCGACTACCTCGAACTGGTCCTTATCGACCGTTCCACAGCCACACTCACTCTGCTCGTCGCAGCCGACGACTAACCCTTCTCGCGCCCACACCACCGACGCTCCACTCGACTCGCGAAGGTGCCACGTTCGCGGCCACTCAGTCGAGACAGAACTCGTTGCCCTCGACATCCTGCATCACGAGGCACGACTCGTTGTGGCCATCGGCAGGCAGTAGTCGCACGCGTACCGCGCCGAGGGCGACCAGTCGTGCGCATTCGGCCTCAAGTACGGCCAGGCGCTCTTCACTCACGAGCCCGATACCGACCCGTACGTCAAGATGCAGCCGATTCTTGACGACCTTGCCTTCGGGAACGCGCTGGAAGAACAGTCGCGGGCCCACACCTGAGGGGTCAATGCATGCGAACGCTGAACCCTGATGCTCAGGCGGCAGTGCGCGATCGAAATCGTCCCAAGTAGCAAACCCCTCCGGTGGCGGCGGTACGACGTACCCCAACACCTCGCACCAGAAACGAGCGACGCGCTCAGGTTTTGCGCAGTCGAAGGTGACTTGGATCTGCTTGATCGACGCCATCGGTCCATCATAGAGGCGGGGGCTTACGTCGTCTCCACGGGCTCGTCCTTGGCCAGGTTGTGGCGTATGCGGCCGACTCTCGGCGATGAGTGGGACCTTGAGCCGTGGGATGACGATCCTGACAGTGTCGATGCCCACTACATTCGGGAGTCCAGTGAGCCCGAGATCGACGATGAGGGTCGAGAGATCTGGCTTTACCTATACAGCCCATGCCGTTAGTACGCTGACCCGGCGGGTAGTGCCCGGCATCGTCCTGACGTCCCCTCACCGGCAGAAGAGCGTGCGAGAATCGACGCCTGGGCGGCTCGGGTCTTTCACCGCCGCGTCTCACGCGAGTTCGATCGGCCGGCGGACAGGCGGACGTCCGGCGTACCGAGGAGAAACGCGGCCTCATCCCCGCTGTTCAGCGTCCTTGCGCTGCTGCTCGACGGCTCGCCATAGCAGCGGTAGTTGGGTCCGGGTCCGCTGGTCCCTCCGGGCTTTGACCCGAACACCATCCGAGCCGCGTCGTAAGTCAGCGGCCGAGACGGCCGGCGCAGCGTCCACCACAAATCCTCGTCCGGCCCCTTCGGGACCAGGTATCGGATCTCCTGCTCCTCCGGAACGACCAGACCCTGACGGACACCGAGCAACTCCGACGCTCGAGCGCCGGTCGAGATGCAGAACGCGGCCAGAGCCCGATCCCTGCTGCAAGACAAGGTCGCGAACAGGTCGTTGAACGCCTGATCGGGGATACTCCGCGGCGCCGGCTTGGGCTCCTTGGGCTGATATACCACTCGCCCTCACAGCCGCCGGAACGGCCCCGACGGTTGAGCCGGGGGCGGTCCAGGACACCGCAAGGGAGCACAGCAGCGCTTCGAAGTCCCAGCACGCCAAATGCGGCGCCTAGGCCATCTCTCTCGGATCACTCTCACGTTCGTGCGATAGGTTGCCCGCCATGACTGGACTCGGACCCGTCGCCTGGCCGCCTGCCCCGATAAGGACCGAACGACTCGTGCTCCGCGAGTCCGAGGCCCGGGACCGTGCGGCGTTCATCGAGCTGTTCGCCTCGCCTGAGGTGCGCACCTACCTCGGTGGCCCTCGACCGCGTGATGAGCTCGAGCGCGCGGTGCCTGAGGTGCCCGGGCGGCGCCTTGGCCTTTTCGTGATCGATCTCGACGGAGCGATGATCGGCACCATCGAGCTCAACCGGCGTGACGCGGAGCGTCGGAGTCATGTCCGTCCGGATGCCGGGGAGGTCGAACTCGGCTACCTGTTCCTACCGGAGGCATGGGGACGCGGGTACGCCGCCGAGGCGTGCGCGGCGGCACTCGACTGGTTCGCCGACGTACTCCCCGGCGAGCCGGTGGTGCTCTGCACCCAGACCGCCAACGACCGCTCGATGCGCCTCGCGGCCAGGCTGGGGTTCACCGAAGTGCAACGGTACGAGGCGTGGGGCGCCGAACAGTGGATGGGCGTGTGGTCCTCGGTCACGCCGTCCGGTTGAGCTAGGTCCTACCTTCCAAGGCGTGGGTCTGAGGCGGTCATTCGTAGGATCGTCGGGACCAGGGGTTCCGGGTATGGCTATGAGCTTGTCGCCGTCTGATGGCTCAAATGACTTGGCCGCCCGGAGCCCCGCGACGATCCAGTTGAGATCACTGTCGCTGTCGGCACGGGCGAGCAAGGTGGTGAAGGCCTTCTCCCAGGTGCCGTCGGCGGCCCATTTGCGCAGGCGGTTGTGGACACCTTTCCACGAGCCGAACTTCTCGGGCAGGACCGTCCGCGGGCGACCGGTGCGGTGCTTGAACGCGATCGCGTCGATCACCTACCGGTGATCACGCCACCGTCCACCCCGCTTCGGCATCCGGTCGGGAAGCAAAGGCTCAATCCGAGCCCATTGCAGGTCGGTTAAGGCCATGCCCAAACCCACGATCAGATGATCCGAAGGGCACGCCCGAGCAGCACAGACACCCACCGGGCACAGGTCGCCGTCCTCACGTCGCAGAGCCAGCCACCGGTTCCTCGCTCCGCGTCTCGTGCGACAGCACCGTCTCGCGGAACGAGGAGACAACCGGGCGCAGGTCGATGTCGTGCCAGACGGCCCACAGGTGAACGGACGCCTCGTGCCAGGGCAGTTCACGTACCACCACAGCATCCGTCACACCTCGCACCATGCTCTTCTGCACCAGAGCCAGGCCAAGGCCGGAGGCGACAAGGCCCAGCGCTGTCAGAGGCTCCGGAGCGTCGAGCCGGATGTCGGGGGTAAAGCCGGAGGCAACACATGAAGCGACGAACGCGTCCCGCCATCCCGGATCGCCCTCTTCCTCGATGGCGATCCATGGCTGACTGTCCAGGTCCTGAGCCGTGACCGCGTCCTGTGCGGCCAGCGGATGGCCGGCCGGAAGGACGAGCAGCAAGGGGTCCTCCAGCAGGGGCGCTGCCCGCAGCACAGGATCGTCGCTGTCTGGTGGTTCCCGTACCAGGGCGATGTCGAGGCTGCGCTGGCGCAGCCCTTCGAACTGCTCCGAGGCGGCCATGTTGTACAGAGCGACGTGAATACCGGGACGCTCCTCCTGCAGGCGGCGCAGCGCACCGGGAAGCACACCCGTGTGCATGGCGTCGGGCGCGTAGCCGATGCACAAGCCTCCCTCTTCCCCGCGGCCCAGCCGGCGGCCGAGGTTCTCCAGGCGGTCGGCGTGGCGCAGGAGCGCTCTGGCCTCGCTCAAGAACACTGCACCGTCACGGGTCAGCCGGATGCGCTGCTGGGCGCGCTCGAACAGGGTGAGGCCGAGCTTCTTCTCGAGCTGGGCGATCTGTCGGCTGAGCGGGGACTGCGAGATGTGGAGCTGTTCTGCGGCGCGGCCGACGTGTTCGGTGTCGGCCACGGCGATGAAGTAGCGAAGTTGCCGCAGGTCAAGCATGTAAGACCTCAAGGGACTCAAGTGTGCCCAAGGAAGTCTTGGACAGTCTGATATCCCCATCTTAATGTCGAAGAGGAAACAACGACGGACCGGCTGAAGGGCCGGAATTCCGGCTTCCCCTCTGTACAAGGACCTGCCATGAGCATCACATCTCTCCTTCCCGACCGTATTGGTTTCGGCACTGCGCCCTTGGGCAATATGTTCCGCGCCATCCCGGATGAGGAGGCCGCCGCGACTGTCCAGGCCGCATGGGACCAGGGCATCCGCTACTTCGACACGGCCCCGTTCTACGGCGCGGGTCTGTCCGAGACACGCCTCGGTGCTGCTCTCGCCGGAAAGGACCGGGACCAGTACGTCCTGTCCACGAAGGTGGGCCGCGTGATCCTGGACGAGCTCGAGACGGGTTCTCGTGACTTCGGCGAGAAGGGCGGCCTGTTCGAGCACGGGAGCCCCAACAAGATCGTGCACGAGTGGACCGCCGAGGCCACCGAGCGTTCGATCGAGGGAAGCCTGAAGCGCTTGGGCGTGGACCGGTTCGACATCGTCTGGGTGCACGACGTCGCCCAGGACTTCCACGGCGACCTGTGGCTGCAGAAGTTCGAGGAGGCCCGCACCGGAGCCTTCCGCGTGCTGTCCCGGCTGCGGGATGAGGGCGTCATCAAGGCGTGGGGGCTGGGCGTCAACCGGACCGAGCCCATCGAGCTGACCCTTGCCCTGGATGAGCCGCAGCCCGACGGGTTCCTCCTCGCCGGTCGCTACTCACTGCTGGACCACGAACACGCCCTTCAGCGGCTGCTGCCCATGGCCGCCGAGCACGGAGCCGACATGGTCGTCGGCGGCCCCTACAGCTCCGGCATCCTGGCCGGCGGCACCCACTTCGAGTACCAGGACGCACCCCCGGAGATCATCGAAAAGGTCCGGCGGATCAAGGACATCGCCGACCGGCACGACGTGAGCATCAAGGCCGCAGCCCTGCAGTTCGCCCTCGCCCACCCGGTCACCGCCGCCGTCATCCCCGGCGCCACCAAGCCCAGCCGCATCGCCGAAGACCTCTCCGCGCTGCACGAGAACGTCCCGGCCGACTTCTGGGCCGAACTCCGCAAGGCCGGCCTGGTCAGCCCCCAGGCGCCGCTCCCGGGCAACGCCTGAGTTCTTACGCAACCACCGTTCCCGAAGAACAAACGAGTTCTGGAGAAAGATCATGACATCGACATCAGTAAGCCGGGTCGTACCGGCCTCCCCCGAGCGCGTGTGGCAGCTGATCGGCGGCTTCGATTCGCTGCCCGACTGGCTCCCCTACATCCCCGAGAGCACTGCTCTGGAGGGCGGCCGCGTCCGCAGGCTCGCCAACCCGGATGGAGAGGCCATCGTTGAGCGCCTCGTGGATTTCAACGAAACGGAACGTCACTACAGCTACGCCATCCTCGAAGCGCCCTTCCCGGTCGTCGGCTACATCTCCACCCTGCGCGTGCATGAAGTGCCCGGTCGGAAAGACGTAGCCGAGGTGCAGTGGTCCGGACGGTTCACCCCCCAAGGGACGGGCGAGGACGAGGTAGTCACCCTGTTCACCGGGATCTACCGCGACGGCCTCGACGCCCTCCACAAAACACTCAGCTGAACCGGGCGACCGCGGCCCGGCACGTACGTGCCGGCCGTCGGGTTCGGGAGGTCTCCACTCCGACCCGGATGGTTCCGCGGCGGGTCAGGAAGGCAATGGTCGCGCGTCCGAGTCCGTGTCGCTGTCTGGAGCTACCGGATTGTCGGGAGTCAGGGAGTGGATGCGTGGTATCGGCGAGGGCAGCAGCCAGAGCAGCGACAGCGCTCCACCGACGGCAGCGATGAGGAGGGTGGCCCGGAGGCCGATGAGGGTGGCGAGGAGGCCGCCGAGGACGGCGCCCACAGGGCGTATGCCGTAATTGATCGTGCTGTACGCGCCGGCGACGCGACTGCGCATGCCATCGGGGATCACGTCTGCCTGAAGGGAGTTGAGGTTGACGTCGAAGAGCATGACGCCGACGCCGGAGAGGAATTCGGCCAGGGCCAAGGCTCCGGCGCGAGCCCAGAGGGGGCCGCCCGCAGCAGCGGCGATGGCGATCGGCGCCGGGAACAACACAGCGCCCACGACGATGCTGCGGCCCACGCCGAGCCTGCGCGAGACCTTCGGGGCGATCACCGCACCAAGGAGCGAGCCGGTGGCGCCGATCCCGAACGCCATGCCGATGACTCCAGCGGTCAGCCCGAGGTTCCGGTTGGCGAACAGCACGATCAGTCCACTGCCCGCGACAAAGGTGAAGAAGTTGACGGTCGCCGCGCACCCGAGGCTCGCCTGCAGCACCGGGTGACGGACGACGAACGCCAGTCCCTCCCTGGCACGCCGCAGCAGCGGGGGTGTCGCTCGGTCAGGCTCGGCCGGCGGTTCGTCGATCGAGACCCGACCGACCAGAATCGCGGAGGCCAGGAACGTCAGGGCGTCGACGACGACCGCGACGGGAGCGGTCAACGCCTGGACCAGAGCACCACCGATCGCCGGTCCGGCGACGTATGACGCTGACCGGCTGGCACTGAGCTTGCTGTTCGCGTCGACGTAGGACGACCGGGGCACCAGGTGGGCGAAGAAAGGCGGATAGGCGGTGTTGAACAGCACCCCTGCGGCGCCGGTCAGTAACGCCACGGCATACAACTGACTCAGCGTCACCGCCCCCAGCAGATAGGCAGCGGGGAGGGAGAGCAGTACTGCGGCGCGCACCAGGTCGGCGAGAACCATCAGGCACCGCTTGTGGACACGGTCGTCCACCCAGGCACCCAGGACGATCGCGAGCAGGTTCGGGGTCCAGATGAGCGCGGTCAGCCATGCCACCTCGTTCGCCGAAGCGTGCAGCGCCCCCACCGCAATCAGTGGCAGGGCCAGTTCGGTGATCCGGTCGCCGAACTGCGAGATCGACTGGCCGGCCCAGAAACGGCGGAACCGCTGATCACGCCACAGCGATACGGGTAATGCCTGGTCCGTGGCGCTCATGACGTCCCGCCGGTGTGATCCTCGGCGCCCTCGGGCAGGACGTAACGCAGCAGCCGAACACCACGGCCGTCGGCCGGGCACGCGGCCTCGTCACGCGTCACGTAGGGCGCGAGGACGCGTTCGATCGCGTCCTCGATGGCGGCGAGTTCGTCAGCGGAGACGACGACGCGGGTGTTGGCCAGACCCGCAAGCCGCCCCCACGCCGGTTCGAGCTTGGGCTCGACCTCGGCAGCCCACCGGTTCGGCAGGTCTCCCGAGCGCAGGAACATCTCCCGGGACAGGACCCGCGCGGCCGACCTGCCCTCCTCGTCGTCCGGGTCCTCCGGCACCTCGAACCGGAAGCCGCGCGCCACCGCCTCCCACCGCCGCTGGCGACGGTCCGGGCCGGGCTCGGCGTCGCGGACCAGGCCGAAGCCCGCCAGATGCCGCAGATGCCAGCTGGTCACCGACGGGGTTGCCCCCACATCAGGCGCGAGTTGCGTCGCCGTCGCCGGCCCGTGCCGCTGAAGGCGTTCGAGGATCGCCAGCCGCACCGGGTGCGCCAGCGCCCGCATCGCCTGCGGATCAGTGATCTCGATATCGCCCAGACGATTACCAGAATCCATAACGTGAGAGTTTCCTCTCACATATTGTGAGAGTCAAGTCTCATATCTCGGAACTCATTGCGCAGTTCCATGATCGGGCAGTCGCGGAGCGCAAGCGGTCAGCGGCGGTAGCAGTACGAATCCGAGGAGGCGTCGCCGCCTTGCAGGCGCGTCTGGTGCACGCGCAAGCCCAGGAAGTCCGGGCCGTGCGGGAAGAATCGGCTGTCGACGGAGAGTCCGCCGTGCGAGGTGTCGGCATCGAGTTTGACCATCCACGGGTCGATTCCCGCCGGATAGAACTGCGCGTCCCAGGCGGAGTACAAGGAGTTCGTCAGGTAGACACGCCGCCCGTCGCGGCTGAGTTCGACCATCTGCGCTCCACCGGTCAGCGGAATGTCCGGCTCCGCGGGATGCGGCTGTCGGCCGACGATGCCGCCGAGACGCATGGACGCGGTCTGCCTCGGATGGAACGGGTCGCTCACGTCGTACTGGAGCAGCTCCCCGGTTCCCCAAGCGGATACATACAGCCACTGGTCGTCCACCGACAGATCAATGTCGGTGATCAATGGGGGCACGGCGCCGAACGGCTGCAGCGCCGGGGGCAGGTCCTCCGTTTGCGCGGGCTCGGCAGGGATGGTGATCACCTTACGGACCACGAAGTCCTCGCCCGCCCGGTTCCACAGCCACACCGACGCCGACAGGTCCTCCACGTTGACCACGGTGTTTGCGAACCCCCACGCTGCCTCGGGGTCGTGCGCGGGACGCAGCTCCAGCACCATCTGGTTCTCATCCCCCAGATCGACACGCTGCAGGTGCCGACCGGAGTCCAGCTCCCAGAAGTGCAGCGAGTGGCCGTACTGGCGACCCAGCAGCAGTTCGGGAACAAGGCCGTCCTCGATCATCGATGGGGTCCCCCACTCGCTGGTCACGGCGATGTTCTGGCGCAGATGCCACCAGACGTCGTAGGCGAACCGCTGCGGTCCGCGGTCGCTCTCCCAGGCTCGCAGCACTTCGAAGCTTTCGTGGTCGAGAAGCGCGACGCCGCCAGGCCCGTCCGCACCGTCCGCGCCGCCCAGGCAGGACAGGAACACTCCGTCAGGGCCGCAGTGAAGTGTGTGCGGACGCGAGTATCCGGCCTTGGCTGCCAATTCCTCGGGCTCGACCACTTTGACCAGGCGCGGGCGGGCGGGATCGGGGCTGGTGTCGAAGACGTGCAGCCGGGAGGAGCGCAGTCCCGGGACGATGAGGTAGCGCCGCGCAGCGTGATGATGACCGGCATGCGCCAGCGCGCTCGAGCAGGCGTTCCAGCCGAAGTGGTGCAGTTCGTTGCCCAGGCCGGGCAGGTCGGCGTGGGAGGTCACGCGGCCGTATGCGGGGGATTCGGGGTCGGTGCCGACGGTGAACAGCGCGTCCGCGCGCTGGGCGGTCGGGTCGAAACCGACGACATAGGCGAGCTTCTCCGGGGGCGCGGCCACGGCGTCCGCCGGAGTGCGGTACAAGGTCGGGTCACTGTGGTCGTCGCGGTCGTGAGCGTGCTCGGTCGTCGTCATGGCTGTTCCTTACTCCCGAACGGGAGCCTGGGTCCAAGGGGACTCCCGCAAGCAGCCGGGCTCACCCGTTCGAGATCGATGTGCAGACGCGGGACAGATATGCCATAAAACGAGCGTTTCACAGCCCCGGAGCCCTGCCAAGGCGGCAGCGTGGGGCGCGGACCGCCTCACTCTGCGGCTCGTCTCTGGCACGCCCGACTAGATGCTGTCCGGTCGATCGATCAGGCCAGATCAGCGAGCAACGTCTGACACGGCCGACTGGCAAGGCGGCCGGAAGGCCCGGTGTCCGCTCGGCGCCCCCGCTCTTTTTCCACCGGCTCGTCATGGAGCACGCTGCCGATGTGTCCTGCCGGACGGTGCGGCGCTACGTCTCCGACCGGAAGCCGGAGATCCTCGCGGCCTCGGGCATGGCCCCGGTGGAAGCGTTCGTGCCGCAGACCCACCTGCAGGGACAACCGTGCCAGGGTGGAGACCGACCGGTGGATCGCCTTCGACGCGCACTGCAACATCGAGAGCTTCTATTACCGCCCTGGCGTCGAAGGCGCCCGGCTGACCGCCCGTGGCGCGACTCGACGGCCCGCCTCAGGGCAGCCCCGGGAGGCAAAACAGCCGGTCGGGGCCAGCCCTGAGGACCGGTCACTTTCGCCAGAACAGGTGGTGCTTCACCCCGCTCGGGCTGGGAACGACCTCCAGGTGGAACCGGTCGAGCAGCTCATCGGGGGACTCCCAGAGTCGTACTCCGGACCCGAGCTTCACCGGCGAGACCGCCACATGCATGGTGTCGACGAGGTCGGCGTCGAGAAACTCTCTGATGGTGGTGCCCCCGCCGCCGAGTCTGACGTCCTTGCCCTGCGCCGCCTCCCGGGCCTGCTCGAGGACCGTGGCAGGGTCGCCGTCGACGAAGTGGAACGTGGTGTCGGAAAGCGTGAACGAAGGACGCTTGTGGTGGGTCAGGACGAATACCGGGGTACGGAACGGGGGCTCGTCACCCCACCAGCCCTGCCACTCATGGTCGTGCCAGGGCCCGCGCTGGGGCCCGAACTTGTTGCGGCCCATGATCTCGGCACCGATGTTGCGCGCGTAATCCCGCGTGAGGTAGTCGTCCAGGCCCCGGCTCCCCCCGGGGTCGGTGCGCATGGGCCAGCTCGCCGTGGCACCGGCCCAGGCGAACAGTTTCTCGGGCTCGACATGACCGAACGGCCTCTCGAGGGACTGGTCCTCACCGGCACCGATCCCGTCACTCGAGACGTTGAAGTTCTGGACTCTCAGTAGCTGAGCCACGTGCTCCTCCTGTGTTGTCGACAACGGTGGTGAGACTTGCCGGGCCGGGAAAACTCATCGCTGCCTCCGTGACCGGTCAAGAACTGGGTTGCCCAGTTTCCCGACCTGTGAGGTTTACGCGGTTTGCGGCCACCAGGTAGAAGGTACGTGGTGACGATTGTCCAGTCGTCGTCCGCGACGGTGGTGGAGTCACGGATATGGCTCTGCCCGGACTGCTGACGTGGCTGCAGGAGCGGGCGCCCGTTCTGTACGCCCGCTCCTGCACCGGTCAGCTCGCCGGAACGGTGTCCTCGAAGGTGGTGCCTGCCTGCCGGTAGGCGTTGATCCTGGCGGCCACCTGGGCGGGGGTGAGGACCTGGTCCTTGACGTGCAGGACGTAGTCGACACCCTCGTCGTACGCGCGCGCGGTGGTGCTGGTTGACGGCTTGCCAGGGATCAGGGTTGTACGTCTCCCAGGATGTTGTGTAGAGGATATTGCCCGTCTCACCCCAGCCGCCGTTGGGCAGATACTCGAAGTCGTACTCCGAGTAGTCGTCGGCCATTGGCGCCTTGAGGTCGTTGATGGTGAAGAAGGTCCGGACGAGGTGGTCGCCGTCGGGTCCCGACTTCGGCGCGTCGCTGAACTTCACCCGGGCCGCGTAGGTGCCGTACTTGAACTTCATCGACTTTGTGAGGACTTCGGTCTGCTTGGTGGACTCGCCGGTCCCGGACGACGAGGTCTCCAGGTTCATGAGGGAATTGCCGCTCTCGGTGGAGAAGGTGACGTTCTGCGGCGACCATGTCGCGCCGGGGACGCCGGGGCCGCCTGAGTTGGAGCGTACGTTCCAGCCGTGCTCCGAGAGCTTTGCGTCGCTGTGGCTGGTGTAGTTGAAGTCGTCGAAGAGCGTGGCGCCGTCGCCCGGGGGGTCGGTGGGCGGGTCGGTGGGGCCGCCTGGGTCGTTGCCTTCGGGGGCAGTGCCCCACTCGAGGCTTGAGCCGACCTGGGCGGTGACCTTGTTCCAGTCTCCGTACGAGTTCTGTGCGGCTCCGAAGGAGTAGTCGTCGCTCTGCTTCACACTCTGCCAGTTGGACTGGTAGAAGCGCAGCTGCAGGTCTCCGCTGTCGGCGCCCGGCGCGAGGGATCCTGCCCCCGAGGTGAAGCCGACCTCGAGGTAGCGATCGGCGGTGGCGGTCGGATGGGCGAGGGTTCCGAAGGTTCCTGTGACGTTGGCACAGCCCTTGACCGCCCAGGAACATGCGAACCTGTACGTGCCGTCCGCCGAGTCCGCCCTGAAGTAGTAGCGGACCTTGACCTGGCTGAGCTGCAGGGAACTGTTGCCGGAGTTGATGACCTTCAGCCAGGGCTCGCTCTGGTCAGCCGTGGCGCCCGATGCGCCGGTCTTGTATTGGACCGTGTGGGCTCCTGCTGCGCTGGCAGTCGACGGCAGCGCGAGCAGTCCTGCGCAGCCGAGACCTAGTACTGCAACGGTGTTTGTTCTGACTGGTGGGCAGGTGTTATGGGCTGTGTCCTCGTCGTTTGTGGTGGCTGACGCGGGCTTGGTGTTGTCGTCTGCGTCGCCATGTCGACCAGTGCAGGATGTGGTCGACAGGCGGGGGCTGCCGGTGGGTGAGGCGAGTGATCAGGCGTCTGATCTCGGCGAGGCTGAGGTGGATGAGCTGGGAGGATCCGTTTCTGCTTTCTCCGTATCGAGTTCGCGGGCCCGCAGGACAGTCAGGCAGGCATGGACGGCCATGGACAGCGTCACGTGGCGATGCCAGCCGGGATAGCGGCGGACTTGGTAGTCGTCCAGGCCGCACTCCTGCTTCGCGGTCTGGAAGCACTCCTCAACAGCCCACCGGCTGCCTGCTATTGAGATCAGCTGGTCCAGCGTGGTCCCGGCGGGACAATAGGCGATGTAGTGGGAGATCTCCTCAGGCCGGCTGACACTGCGGCGGGCGATGACCCAGTGCCGGCGGTCTTCGCGATGCCAGGGCCGGACCTCGACGCGAGCCCAGTCATAGACCCGCGGGCCATGCGCCCCCGCGCCGCACGAACGGCGTTTCCACTTCTGCCGTGGCAGGCCGGGGAACAGATCACGAACGGGATGGTCCATGGCCCAGCGGGTGACGACGGTGTCGTGCCGGGTGGTGGCCATGACATGGAAGACATCGGCCTGTTCCAGCTCAGAGCGCCAGCTCTTGCTGTAGCCGTACCCGGCGTCCGCCGTCACCCATCCGAACGGGATCTTGTTGCTGATCGCCCGGCGGACCATCGCCTTGGCCATGGCCACCTTCGTCTCGAAGGCGATGCTGTCGTCGATGCCGGCTTGCCGGCATCGCTCACGGTCGTCGGTCCAGGACGTGGGCAGATACAAGCGGCGGTCGATCAGCGTGCGTCCGCGGGCGGTGGCGTAGGCGAGGAAGACGCCGATCTGGCTGTTCTCGGTGCGTCCGGCGGTGCCGGAGTACTGCCGTTGCACGCCGGCCGAGCGGGTCCCCTTCTTGAGGAAGCCGGTGTCATCCACGATCAGGACAGCGTCCCGATCTCCGAGATGTTCCACGACGTAGTCGCGCACGTCGTCCAGAACCTCGTCCGCCTCCCACTCGATCCGGTTCAATAGCCGGTGAATGCGGTCAGGACCCGTGTGCCCCGCTTCTTCCGCGAGCGTCCAGCCGTTCTTCCGCTCCAGCGGAGCAATCAGCCCTCGCATATACGCAAGCGCCGAATCCCGCGGCTCCTGCCGGTTGAACCGGTGCACGAACCGCTCGTGCACGGCACTCAGTTCCCCGGCCCACAACCTGACATCAGCAAGGTCCCCACCCATAACCAGACCAACGACGAAGCTGGCCACCAGTCACGGCAAACACCGTTGCAGTACTAGGGCGCGTATCGAGTCGTGATCAATGGGTGGTCCGGGTGAGGTCTTTGATCCAGATCATCGAGGCGCGCAGGTGGAGGCCGGCGAGGTAGCTGTCCGGTGTCTTGTCGTAGCGGGTGGCGATGCCTCGCCAGGCCTTGAGCTTGTTGATCAGGCGTTCGACGGTGTTCCGCTCTTTGTAGAGGTCCGCGTCGTGACTGACGGGCCGGCCGCCCCTGCTGCCCTTCTTCGTCCGATTGGCGGCCTGGTCCTTCTTCTCCGGGATGACTGCCTTGATGTGGCGTTTCCGCAGGTGGGCCCGGTTACCGCGGGACGAGTAGGCCTTGTCCCCGGCGACCGCGTCCGGCCGGGTGCGGGGGCGGCCGACGGGCCCGCGGACCCGTATCTTCCCCAGCACGGGGATGAACTGCGGGCTGTCGGCGGCCTGTCCCGCGGTCAGGACGAACGCCAGCGGGCGGCACTTGCGGTCGGCGGCAAGGTGGACCTTGCTGGTCTGCCCACCTCTGGAGCGTCCGAGGAGGGCGGCCTTCAGTCGGAGTTTTCGGCGACGCCGGATGCGTCGTCGCTCTTCCCGCTCGGGATCGGATTCTGTGTCCGGCCCGGTTTGTTCTTCGAGGCCGCCCCCTTTGATCTGGCCTTCTCCTCCTCGGCGGCGGCCTTCTCCAGCGCGGCGACGACGTCCTGTTCCAGATGCATCCCGGCAGCGTCGTGGTGAGCCCGCGCGGTGGTGGAGTCGACGCTGACCAGGGACAGGTCTACCTCGCCCCGCTTCGCGGCTTCCGCGATCAGGCCCTCCAGCAGGGCCTCGAAGACCCCCGCGTCACGCCACTGCCGGAAGCGGTTGTGGACGGTCGACCAGGCACCGAACTCCTTCGGCATCTCCCGCCACTGCCCGCCCGTCTTGAACCGCCAGATCACGCCCTCGAACTGCTGCCGAAGCCGCTCGGGATACGGGCCGTACTCGCCGATGGGCAGGTACGGCTCGATGAACTCCCAATCCGTGTCCGCCAGTTGCACTCGCGTCATGCAAGAACATCTACCGGTCCAGGCACCGCCGCGAGGGCGAATCCCGCAGATTGATCACGACTCGATACGCACCCTAACGCCGTGGCGGCTGCCAAGACGGTGTGCATCCGGCTCTTCGCTCTTGTTGTCACTACGGTGTTCTCCTTCATGGGGGGTTGCGGGGGTTCTCGCGCGGGACCTACAGGGGGCGGTACCGGACGCCGAGCGCGTCCAGGCGGCTTTCGTGCAGCCGCATCCGGGCGAGGAAGTCCGCCCAGCCGGGCTCGTCCGACCAGGCGCGGTCGGCCAGGGCGCACAGCCGGGGGAAGCTGAGGTATTCGAGGTGGGCGGGGGTGGTGGCGAACTCGGTCCACAACTGGGCTTGCGTACCGAGCACCTGTGCTGCGGCCTCGTCCTCCCAGTCGGCCGGGGCGGGGCGGTAGGTGTGCACGGACTTCAGGTCGACGACGGCGCCGGGCTGGGCGGGTGGTTCGGACTGGGCGTAGTCGAGGTAGGTGGAGCGGTAGTGGGCCATCACGACCTGCTGGCCGCGCCGAGCCGCGGCAAGGCCGTGGGACGGGTCGCGCCAGGTCGTCACGGTGAACTCGGGCGGCAGTTCGGTGCCGGTCTCGGCCCAGCCCATGGGGCGCCGGCCGTGGCCCGTAAGAAATTCCCGATGCGGCCCATGAACCAGCCGTGCAGTGCCTCGGGGCCCGCCAGTCCCTCGTCCTCAACCCTGCGGTGTGCGTCCGCGGAGGCCGCCCACTCGACGGTGGGGCACTCGTCGCCGCCGACATGGATATGTGATGCGGGGAAGACGTCCATGACCTCTTCGAGGACGGTGCGGCAGAAGTCCAGGACCAGGTCGTGGACGCCGAGGGTGGTGTCGCACACGCCCCATTCGGTCCATACACCCAGGCGCCGTTCGGGGCGGTTGCCCAGCTCGGGATAGGCGGCGATGGCCGCGCGGGCATGTCCGGGCATCCCGATCTCGGGCACGATCGTGACGCCCCGCGAGGCGGCGTACGCGACGAGTTCGCTGAGCTCACGTCGGGTGTAACTGCCGCCGTGCGGCGTCCCGTCGTACACCCCGCTGCCCGAGGGGCCGACCATCGACTGGGCCCGGTGGCCACCGATCTCGGTGAGTTCAGGGTAGGCAGAGACCGGCATTCGCCAGCCCTGGTCGTCGGTGAGGTGCAGCTGCAGGACGTTGAGCTTGTGGAAGGCCAGCAGGTCCACGTAGCGGCGTACGAAGGAGACCGGCTGGAAGTGACGGGCCACATCGAGCATCGCTCCGCGCCAGAGGTGGCGTGGCACCCCCATTGCCATCGAGCATCTGCATATCCCGGCAGAGCTCGTACCCGATCTGTCGGAGCAGGAACTGGAGGCCGGCGACCTCTACGAGCACCTGAGGGATCATCACCAGGTGCATGTCCATGAGGCGGTCCAAGCCATCGAGCCCACGGTCGTCACGCAGGCAGAGGCCGCTCTGCTCGGTGTGCCCGAACTCTCCCCCGCACTGCTCTTCGAGCGGCTCACCACCGACACCAGAGGGCGCCCCGTCGAATACGTCCACTCGCTCTACCGCGGCGACCGCTACCGCATCGTCTCCCGGATCACCCTTGGTCCCGCGCCCGCCGTCCCCGAGGCGCGCAGCGAACACCATCCCGGCATTCCGCCAGGGGATTTCGCACACCGCGATCCCATCTCCTCGTCCACTGTCGGAGATGTCCAGTCAGGCAGGTAGCACAGGTCGGTCAGGAACTTGACGCTGACACGAAAGCGGCGTGCCACCATCGTGTTCTCACTCTGAGTACGAGTGTGAACGCGACCAATTCCGCAGGCCCCGGACCACGAGGTCCGGGGCCCTGCCATACGGTGATGGGTTACTCGTCCTCTTCGAGGCAGTCGCGGCAGTCGCACTCGCCACCGTGGCCGCAGTCGCAGCCGCACGAGTGGGCGGCCCTCAAGCAGTAGCAGATGCAACCGCTCTCGCCGCAGGGCTCGGTGTGCCAACTCATGGGGTCATCCTCTCGTCAGCGGCAGCGCGGCAGATGGCGGCGGCCGCGGTTGGGTCCCTGGGCCATGAGGTCCGGGACCCAGTCGTGCGGTGAGGTCTGGGCGAGCGTGGTGGCGAGCTTGCCGTCCTCGGCTTCCATACCGCCGAGCTGGGCCTTCCCCCGGTGCGCCACCTCGACCTGATAGAGCTTCTCGCCCTTCGGGACGTCGTCGACGGCGACCTTGAAGATGCAGCACCCCTCCGCATACTTGGAGGAGCCAAGGTTGCCGGTGGTCGCTACTCCCCCAGCGGCGTCGTGGACGGTGACGCAGGTTCCCTCGGTGTGAGCGGTCAGAATTTTCCCCGCGATCTGCATGATCAGCGTCAGGTAATTCCCCACCCTCGCGGTCACGGTTCCCCACTGGGGCGCTGACCAGTGACGGTGCCGCTGACCATGCTCGAACCAGCCTGATGTTCCCCGTATCGGGTGGTTTGAGCTGCTGTTGGATCTTCCTTGCGAATCGGTCGGGTTCCCCATGGGCATGCCGGTGTCCGGGTTGAGGGTCCTGTCCTCTCGGAGTCGTCGCGGTCCCTTGACCTGCGAGCCGAGAGGTCAACGGGCACACCGGATGGCAAGGAGAACATTCACCGTGGTCGATATCGTCGAGATCTACGTGCACTGGTACGCGGGCCGGTCCAAGAGTCAGGTGTCCGCCTCGCTGGGGGTGGACCGCAAGACGATCCGAAAGTACTTGGCGCCGGCGGAGGCGGCCGGGATCACCCCGGGCGGGCCGCCGATGAGCGAGACAGACTGGGCCAAGCTGCTCAAGAGCTGGTTCCCGGAGCTCGCCAGCCGGAAGCTGAACCAAGTCAGGTGGGGAGAGATCGAGCCGCACCGCGAGTACGTCAAGGACCTGCTGAGGACCACGACAGTCACCACGATCCGTCAACGGCTGTGGGACGAAGGCAAGTTGAAGGTGTCGCTGTCGACGTTCCGTCGCTGGGCAACCGAGAACCTGCCCGACGAGACGGCCCGCGCCAAGGTCACGGTGCTACGAGACGACGTCGAGCCGGGCTCGGAGGCCCAGATCGACTACGGCTTCCTGGGGCAGTGGTTCAACCCAACTACCGGTAAGCGGCACCGGATTTGGGCGTTTGTGTTGGTGCTGCCCACCTCGCGGCACATGTTCGTACGCCCCGTGCTGAACATGGATCAGCACTCGTGGACCGTCTCGCACGTGGAAGCCTTCCGCTTCTTCGGCGGCGTCCCGCGGCGTCTGGTGCCGGACAACCTCAAGACCGGAGTGGACAAGCCCGACCTCTACGACCCGCAAATCAACAAGTCGTACGCCGAACTCGCCACGTATTACGGCGCGTTGGTCGATCCAGCGAGGGCTATTCATCCAAAAGACAAGCCCAGAGTGGAGCGGCCGATGCCCTATGTTCGTGATTCGTTCTGGAGCGGGCGCCAGTTCACCTCGCTGGAGCACATGCAGGCCGAGGCCCTCCTCTGGAGTAGGAACGTAGCTGGTCAGCGGCAGTGCCGGCCGCTGGGCGGGGCGAAACCGCTGGCGGTCTTCGAGGCGGTGGAAGCCGAAGCCCTGCTGCCGCTGCCGCCCGAGCCGTTCGTGCTGGCCAGATGGTCGAAGGCCGCGGTCGGTCCGGACATTCACGTCAAGGTTGGCCGCACCTTGTATTCGGTACCCTGGAAGCTCGTCGGGCGGCGCGTCGACGTCCGCTCCACCGCCACGATGGTGCAGATCTTCCACGAGGGCGAGCTGGTCAAGACGCACGCCGCCCTGGAGCAGGGGAAACGCACCGACAGAGGCGACTACCCGCCCGAGAAGATCGCTTTCCAGATGCGGACGCCGATCTGGTGCCGCGGCCAAGCCTCGCAGGTCGGCGATTCCTGCCGGGAGGTGATCGACCAGCTGTTGGAGGTCAACGCGCTCTACCGGCTCCGGGCCGCCCAAGGGGTCCTCGGCCTGCGGAAGAAGTACGGCGACACACGGCTGGAGGCCGCCTGCAGGAAGGCGACCGCCGTCGGGGACCCGTCCTACCGCACGGTCAAGGGGATCCTGGTCGCCGGCACCGAGACCGACCCCGAGCCGGACACCGGCGACGCAGGGGCCGCGGCCTTCCTGCACGGACCCGAGGGACTGTTTGCCGCCGACATCCCCGCCCAGAGGCCAGTCGAACTTCACGACGACCAGGGCCACGGCGATGCCGAGGAGGCCACCCGATGAGCGTGATGACCACCGCCCTGCGCGAGTCGCTCAAGACTCTGCGACTTTCGGGGATGCTCGAGACGCTCGACGCCCGTCTCACTCAGGCCCAGGGCGGCGAACTCGGCCACCTGGACTTCCTCCAGGTCCTCTGCCAGGACGAGATCACCCGCCGTGAAACCGTCGCCCTCGAACGGCGCCTGCGCCGGGCCAGGTTCGAGCAACAAGTCACCTTGGAGGGCTTCGACTTCCACGCTTCTCCGAAGCTGCCCGCCGCCCAGATCCGTGACCTCGCGGCCTTGCGCTGGCTCCACTCCGGCGAGTCCGTAATTTTGTTCGGACCCGTCGGCGTCGGGAAGACACACGTCGCGCAAGCTCTCGGTCACCAAGCCATCCGGCAGGGCGCCAACGTCCGCTTCGCCAAGACCAGCCGGATCCTGGGCGAACTCGCGGGCGGCCACGCGGACCGCACCTGGGACAAGCGCATGCGCGACCTCATCCGTCCCGACGTGCTCATCCTCGACGACTTCGCGATGCGCCAGCTGTCCGCTTCCCAGGCCGATGACCTCTACGAACTCGTCTCCGAGCGGCAAGGCCGATCCTTGATCATCACCAGCAACAGGGCTCCCAGCGACTGGTATCCGCTCTTTCCCAACCCGGTTGTCGCCGAGTCGCTCCTGGACCGGCTGATCAACGCCAGCCACCAGATCATCATGAACGGCCCCAGCTACCGCCCCAACAAGCGGCCGCGAAACCCCGGCGACAAAAACGGAACGGCACCCTCATAAGAGGACAGGCCGCAGAGTCAGCGGGTCGCGCCTGGGCCCTGAAGAGCCCAGGCGTCGGGCATGGCCAGGCTAGTTGATATTGATGTTGAAGGTGGAAACACTGCCGTCTGCGGCGGTCAGAGTGACCGGACCGAACGTGATGATCACGGCGGAGTTGTTCCCCGGGCCCTTGTAATAGCCGATCGCTTTGGTGACCCGAACGGCCAAGGCCACGAGTGACGAAGCAGCCTTCTCATCAACTTCGATCTTCGGCTGGGCGAGGTGGGGATGCCCGTGAGCTTCCGCCCAGTCCCGGAAGATGCCAGCGTCGCGGCTCATCTCGGGGAGGATGCTCGTGTTGGCCCAGGACCACAGCCATGAGCCCGAGGTGTGGCTGAAGCTGCCGAGGATCTGCGCCGGTGCCGTCGCCGTCTTATCGGGGAACGTCCAGGTGATGATGCCGGTCGTCTGATCGAGATCCCAGCGATCCGCAGATCCCAGCCCCCAAGACATGTGCGCACGACCCAGCTGGTCGATCATGTCCTCACCCTGCAGCAGCAACGTGCTCAAGTCGGCTCTCTCTCCGGCCTGACCAGCACTCTCCGCTTTCTTGGCCCGCTTGAAAATTCCCATTTTGCGGAGTCTGCCAGAGGCCACCAACCAGTCGACGATGGCCCCTCGCACCCGACACTTCACCACCGACAAGCTGGGGAATTACGTGACCAACCGGCCGGGGAAATACGTGATCGTCGACACCTCGGCGCTGTCGTCGTAGCTCCGGGTTCCCTTGCAGCCGGTGTCGTCGGTGCGAACGACTCCGTCAGCGAGGGCGAATGCGCCGGTGAGTGAGAACGTGGCCGGTTGGTCGTCGCCAGTACCGGCCATGATGGCCCAGGCAGCCCCGACGCTGCCTGCCCCCTACGACCAGGCCTACGAGACCTGCGATTGCGGGGTCCACCTGCCGCTCGGCGGGCAGTGCTGCAGGCGCGGGCGGCATGGTGCGTACGCCGGGCATTCCAGCGGTGGTGGCGGCACTTCGGTGGTCATTGTCCCCCCCGGGATTCGTTCGAGATCGGGATCGTATCCCGAATCGGCGCAGGTGAGGCGGGAGTTTACGAACTGGTTCAGCAGCTGCTGATCACTGATGCGATGGGCGACCGGATCGATCCGTTGATGCCGGCCATCAGGTTCGTGGGCGACGGTGCTCCGACAGCAACGGGCTCTCGAAACCATCGCATTGACATACCGCACCTGCTCGACCTGGCGGGATCTCCCCAAGATGCTCGGCCCGAATCGGTGGCTGGATGCAGCTCCGACTGTCACTGCGTGACGCGGATCAGAAGAAGGGCGATGTCGTCGGTGCCGGGGACGGTCTGCATGGCGAGGTCCAGCAGGGCGTCGGCGAGGTCGTCCGCGCTCTGGTCGTCGGCTTCGTCGAGGTGGCACGCGAGATCGGCGGTGATGTGGTCGATGTCGTATCCGGGGACTTCGACGAGTCCGTCGGTGTACAGGACCAGGACGGTTCCCGGCGGCAGGGGGATCTCGGTAACTGGGAAGTCGCCTTCTGAGGTGACGCCGAGCAGGAGCCCAGGAGGCATGCGCAGGATCTCGGTGTGTCTGTCGGGGTGGCGGAGCAGAGGTGGCGGGTGTCCGGCAGTGACCAGGCAGGCACTGTGGCGGGCCAGGTCGAGATGGGCGTACAGGCAGCTGGTGAAGAGGTCCGGGTTGAGGTCTGCCAAGAGGCGGTTGATGCGAGCAAGGACCTTGCTGGGGGAGGTGTGGGTGGCGGCGTGGGCGTGGACGACAGTGCGGACTTGTCCCATGAGAGCCGCGGCCTGGACGTTATGGCCCTGGACGTCGCCGATGGCGACAGCGGCACATGCGGGACCGCAGCGGATGACGTCGTAGAAGTCGCCGCCGATGTCCGCGCCGTGACCGGCGGGCAGGTAGCGAACGGCGACGTCAAGGCCGGGGACTCGGGGCAGTTCCTGAGGAAGCAGACCGATCTGCAGTGCACGGGCGAGCTGGTGCTTGGCGTCGTAGAGGCGGGCGCGGTCCAGGGCTTGTGCGATGAGTCCGGCCAGCGAGGTGAGGACCGTACGTTCAGCCGGAGGGAACGAACGAGGGCGGTCGTAGGACAGGACCAGCAGCCCGACGGGTCGGCCGGAGGCAATCAAGGGGAGGAAGGCCCAGGCGTCCCGGTCGCCGTAGCGGGGAGCATCGGGGTAGGCGCGCTGGAAATCGGTGAAGCTGGTGAAGAAGCTCGCAGTCGCCGTGGTCAGGGCCCGCGCGGCCGGGGTACGAGACGTCACAGGCTGACCGTCGAGGCGAGCCATGAACTCGGCACTGTACCCGCGGTATCCAACGATGTGCAGACGGCCGTCCTCGGCCGTCATCAAGGCCAGCCCTCGGGCTTCGAAGGCAGGGACAAGTTGGTCGGCGACCTGGTCAACGACATCTTGGACGCCTACGGCCTCGGTCAAGGACGCCGCCAGATGCATCAGGTGATAAAGAGTCGATGCCCCCATCGGGCCCGGCGTAGGTCCCGGTTCCGCCTTGGCGTGTTTGGCTTCCGCCTCTGCGGCTGGTGTGATCCGGACACTGATCCCGGTGGCTCCGGGCTGCAGCTGGAAAGACAGCCATCGGTCCGGTGGCCGCAACGCGGTGAACGTGGTGGGCCTTCGGCTGATCACCGCGGTCCGGTAGCAGTCCTCGAAGATGGGATCGCCCAGCCACCGCAGCCGCTCCCAAGGGCGGGCACCCAGCAAGTCGGCGGTCCCGGCACCCAGGAGGTCGGCAGCGGCACTGTTGAGGAAGGTGATCTTGCCGTCCAGGTCCAGCGAGCAGTATCCGGTCGGGAGACGTTCGGCGAAGTCGTACGCGGCCATCGCTTCGGCCGGATCCGGGGTGCGCAAGCGGGCCGGCGTCAGCACCAGCGGCTCGGCACCGGACAACAACGGGTGACCGCGGCTGGCCGCCTGGTCCAGCAGCCGGCCCGCCCGGCGGCAGAAATCAGTAATCCTCTCGCGCTCACCGGCATCCAGCTGCGGCGGATGCCAGACCGGCCATACCAGGCAGACAGCGCCCCACACGGAGGCCTCCCGCGTGAGGGGCGCGGCCGCCAGGAGGATGTCGTACGGCGCCACGAGCCCGATCCGGGGAAAGCGCCGGGCCAGCTCTGTCGAGCTGTTCACCCACACCAGACGCCGTTCGCGTACGGCCTCCGCCACCGGCGCCGGATCGTCCATCCCCACCCGCACCCAGGGAGCGGCAATCCGGCGGGACAAGCCGGACAGCGCCGCGAGCTGAAGGCCCCGTTCCCCCGGCGGCAGGACGTAGAGCATGCCCACCGACGCGTCGGTCTCCCGCACCAGACGGCCAAAGAGCCCGGTGAGAGGT
Organism: Streptomyces sp. NBC_00154; assembly: GCF_026342835.1. Taxonomy (GTDB): domain Bacteria; phylum Actinomycetota; class Actinomycetes; order Streptomycetales; family Streptomycetaceae; genus Streptomyces. The sequence continues at coordinate 7,363,664 of NZ_JAPEMI010000001.1, read as the reverse complement.
CCCGCGCTCGCCACAGGCCGCGCATCGTCCCGATGCACCGCTCTCACCACCCCCTGCCGCGCACCGTCACCATTGCCTGGGCACGAAACCCAGACCGCCTACGCGCCGCCTCGGCACTGATGCCATGACCCGCCCCGATCTGCGCCCAGCTCGCCCCGGCCCACTGGTCAGCCACCGCCGCGAGACGCACCAGCTGCCCGGACAGCTCCGGGACCTCCGCCACCGAGGCGCTGCAACAAGACGAAGCCCCTCCCCGGTCGAGCCCCTCCCCCGCACTCCGCGTCACAGCCTGCCCCTGTAGATCCGCTCCTGCTGCAGCCATGACCGGCACCCTCACTCGCCACCGGCGTCGGGCACGCCCCGCCTCCTGCCGATGCACCGCCCCGCAGTGATGACGGCCAGGACTCGATCTCGGCAGGTGGGCACCGCACCAACCCCACCACACATCACCCATAACCGGACAATACGCCAGATAGCATGACGTGGGTGCCGCGGATCAGCAGAAGCCCGTCGAACCCCTGCTGCAGCCCGCGCGACCTGGACAGGGCACCCCACGGATCGGCGCAGCCGTCGGGCCGGCAGTCCCGGCCACCGTGGCTGCGGCGTTCACCGGCGCGGTGCACGATTCCTTGGTCGCCGGCTACCGCTCGTCGTTTGTGGTCTTCACCAGCCTCATGCTGTTGGTAATGATCACCGTGGCCGACCTGCTCCTGCGTATGTGCCCCCAGGGGCGAAGGCATGAGCCGCCCAGCGGATCGGCCGGCCGATATCGAAGCCCCAGCGGTCCAATCCCGGGCGAACCAGTCGGCCGCAGGGCGCGTCGGCCTCAGGCCGGTGGGACGTGGCCGACCCGTTAGCCTCGCAGGTCAGAGAGGTCCTCGTCACTGAGACCGAGATCGTTCGCCGCGAGGTTCTCCTCCAGGTGATCGAGAGAACCGGTGCCCGGAATCGCCAGCACCGACGGCGAGGTCGCGAGCAGCGAGGCGATCGCGACCTGCGCGATGGTCGCGCCCAGGCGGGCTGCGACCTTGCCGAGCCGTTCGGCGTCGAGTGGGCTGCCGCCACCGCCGAGCGGGAAGTACGGCACGTACGCGATACCCGCTTCCTCGCATTTCGCGAGCAGTCCCATGTCACCGGTGTACTGGTTCTGTACCGCCGTGACGGGTGCGATCGCGCGGGCCTCGGCGAACTGGACGGCGTCGACATTACTCACACCCAGATGCCGGATCAGCCCCTCCGCGCGAAGGTCGGCCAGTACTGCGAACCGTTCGGCGATCGACTCGCCGAACGGTCCAGCCATCCCGCCCACCCGCAGGTAGACCCCGAGCTGCGCACCCCGCTTGCCACGGGGTGACCCTCGAGACCCTCCAGCGCACCCCGGACCGGCGCGTTCGGGGGCCGGCGCTGCGCACCAGCGGCGAGCCCCCGCGCCGCCGTGTCACCCTGCAGGCGAAGGAAGGCCCCGGCCTACCGCACCACGCACCCGCAAGACGCGGGCGTGCTCCTCGGCAACCTGCCCTTGACGGCCGTGCCGGACGCTGTCAGGTCCCTACCCGCGCACGACCAGCACGTCGGGATCAGTGCTGGCGCTCCAGCAGGTCCTTGAACTTCTCCAGGTCGGTCCGGACTGTCTCCTCGATCGCATGGACCTGGGCAAATCCCTTCGGGCCGCCGAAAGTCGCCCGCACGGTGTCCGGGTCATACTCCAGCCGGACTTGCAGCTGGGTGTGCTTGTCGTCCAGCGGGTTCACGGCGAAGGCGAGTTTCAGCTCCGGGCTGTCCACCGTCCAGTCCATCACCTGGCCCTTGCCGCGATCGGCGATGCGAGTCTCGAAAGCCCGCTCGTCGTCCCCGATCCGCACGTCGAGATGGGCTCGGCTGCCGCCCTGCGCAGCGGCACTCTTCACACCCTCCATGAACATCGGGTATTCATCGATGCGGTGCAGCTGCGCCCAGACCTCCTGCGCCGGCACATCGACGTTGACCTGTTCTTCGAGCCTACTCATCGGGAGCCTCGCTTCCCGGCCCGGCCGCCCGGGCCATCGGTACCTCCAGCCTGCTCCCCTGCCCGCCCCCCGACCACCTACGGCTCGATACAAACCATTGAGATGGACAAGTCCAAGGTTCGGGCAAGCGCGCTGGAAACGTCGAGCGCCCGATCAGGCAAGTACCTGACAGTCCAGGCCGCGGCAAGGTGAAGGAAGTCGGTCAGATCACGTTCCGCGCCTTCAAGTAGTCGGCGGAGCTCGGCGACGGGCAACTCGATCAGTAGGCTCTCGTCTGCTTCGGCGGTCGGACGGACGGTGTCGCCGATACGTTCGGCGATCGGTGAGGGATCGTGCCCGAAGCCGGCCCAGGCCGTGCAGGAAGCCCTCCAGCGGGTCGGCTGGGCGCGGCGGGCGGTCGTCACCGGGATCGATGTCATTGCAGGCAGCAATGACCATCACAGCGGCGCCGACCTCGGCCGGGACGAGCGCTCCGCCGAGTGGAAGGAAACCGTAAGGCTCGACCTCGGCAACCGGCCACAGGCCGAAAGCCCCAGGAGCACAAACCTCAAGGACGGGCTGCATATCGATCACCCACGGATGATGCGGCAGAGCCGCTCGACGCGCACGCAAATACCCGAGACCTACCGACCTGTCCCGCCCCCCAGTCGAATATTCAGTGTCTTGCAGGTCGGTGGAAGTGCAGACTCGCTCCATGGCGGACATGCAGGCATTTCGGGACGCTGTCAGCCGCTGGGCGGTCGGCGGCGCCGGCGAACCGGCGAGTGACCTGGCTGTGCAACTGGGGCTGCGAACGGCGGTGCTGCTGGAAGGACCGAGCGACCTCGCGGCCGTCGAGGCGCTGGCCGCACGGCGTGGCCGGGACCTGACCGCCGAAGGGGTGTGCGTCGTGCCGATGGGCGGGGCGATGAGTATCGGCCGCTACGCCGGTCTTCTCGGGCCACCCGGTCTTGGCCTGCGTCTGAGGGGACTGTGCGACGAGGGCGAGCAACGCTTCTACGACCGCGGCCTGCAGCGGGCCCGGGCGCCGCACCGGGGTTTCTTCGTGTGCGTGGCGGACCTGGAGGAGGAACTCATCCGCGCGCTGGGCACGGCGCGGGTCGAGGAGATCATCCGGGCCGAGGGCGACCTGCGGGCCTGGCGGACCTTCCTGCGCCAGCCTGCACAGCGCGGTCGGCCTCGGCAGCAGCAGTTGCGACGCTTCCTCGGCACGAAGAAGGGCCGCAAGATCCGCTATGGCCGTCTCCTGGTGGAATCCCTCGACCCCGGACAGGTCCCCGCCCCGCTCGACGACCTCGTCACGAGCCTGTGACCGACGTACGAAAACGCGGTCACAGCCACTTCGCGCGCTCTGTCCCGCCATCCCGTTCGAGGTGGCCGCCTGAAGGGCTCAGTGACCAACTGGCGCGGGGCGCGGAGTGACCGTGGGGCCCGCGATTTACACAGGCCTCACGCCATGATCAAGCCGACGAGTCATCTCACCCGCGACCGTGGTGCTGCGCGAGCGCAACGAGCAGGCTGCGGCGGCAGAGAGCGCACGACCACGCTCACCAGGTCTGCAGGCCCCGCACCATGACATGAGACGAGCCATCACCTTCCGGCTCGGACGACTCGTTCTGGTCACCGCGGCGCGACCAAGCTCGACGAACTGCGACTACCAAGGTGACTACGGAGCTCAGAGCGAAACGCACCGAACGCTCAGTTACTGACGCCGTTGGCCAAGGACACAGAACTCGTTACCTTCGGGGTCGGCCAATACAACCCACAATTGATCACCCTGGCCAATATCAACACGCTCTGCGCCATGCGCCACCAGACGAGCCACCTCGGCGTCCTGGTCATCAGGCCTGAAATCGAGATGCAGTCGGCTCTTGACCTTCTTGCTCTCGTCAAGCCGGACGAAGTCCAAGCCCGGCAGGCGATCCGGTTCCGGGCGGATCTCGAACTCCTCATCAGAGGAGTGGACCACGACCCACCCAAGAGCCTCGGCCCACCACTGCCCCAAGGCCACCGGATCTACCGAGTGAACAACTACCCGTTCCCATTCCAAGGTCATCAGCCGAGGTTAGACCGCCAGGGCTTCGAAAACACACTCGCACGAAGAGGGCCGACCGGCCTGCAATCCCGGTCAGTTCGGAGCAGGGCTCTGCCGTGCACACGCCATCGCGTTGCGCCCTGGCCCTCCAAACGGCTTGGCTGAAAGCCCATCATTCGGCCGCCCGATATGCGGGGCTGGAGCACAACCCGGCAATGTGGCCGCTGGTGCACCGCAGACACTGTGTCCCTCACAGGTCGTGTCTCGTTCCGGCGGAACCACCTCGGGTGATGTGCCTCCGCGATCCAGCAGATGGTGTCGCGTTGAGGCGTGCTTTGGGTCCTCGAGGAGGACCGCTGCGGTCGCCCACAGCCTGCAGGACGGCAGGCGGAAGGGCGCCTCTAGGGTCCTCTAGGGTGGCATCGGGAACATCCACCGATCGGCCCGGAGATGCCATGCCTCTGCAGATGAAGTTGGGCGCAATAACACTGGATTGCCCTGACCCGCTGGCTCTGGCGGCGTTCTATCAGCAGGCCACCGGCCTCGAACCTCACCCGAAGTCCGACGCCGACTTCGCCGGTCTCAACCGTGAGGACGGACTTCTCCTCGGCTTTCAAAGGGTCGACGACTACCGAGCTCCGAGCTGGCCCGACCAAACCGTTCCCCAGCAACTTCACATCTGCTTCAACGTCGGGGACGACCTGGACGAGGCCGAGGCCCAGCTGCTGGAGCTGGGCGCGGGCAAGCCGGATCACCAGCCTCATGATGAGGCCAAGGCGCGGGTCCTCACTGATCCGGCTGGGCATCCCTTCTGCCTGGTCAAACGCTGACTGCGGCGACGACGTGGTCGGCCCGCTCGGCCTCGGCTGTGAGTCGCGCCTTCTCGGCTTTCTCGGACCGGCCGATCTTGCCGATGAAGACCTTGCTGCCGGCGGCGGCCGGCGCCCGGACGGGCCGGTGGCAGGGGTGGCGGGTGGCCTGCGGGCATCGAGCGGAGTCACACATCCCGGCGAGCGGACGACTCCGGTCCTGGCGCATGAAGGCAGCCAGGCGGTGTCACGCACGATGCGGTCCAGTCCAGGGTGCTGTCGGTTGCCGCCGGCGGTCTCGAACCCGCCGGGTCCGGCGGCCCGTACCCGAAGCGCATCTCGGTCTCGCCGCACTCGGCTGCCCGGGGCTCGGCGGCGTGCCGGGCGAGGTGCTCGGCACGGGAAGTCCCTGGCTCGGGCGCTGATGCGCAGCAGTCCTCAGCGGCCGCCGCGTGGCGATGGGCACCTGTGCCGAACCTAGGCCCGATACTCACTCAAAGCGCCCGGTTTGGGTTGCTTTGTCGTGCTGAATGTATGCCGCGGAGGAGAATCCTGTGGAGCTGAACCTCACGGAAAAGGTCGCCGTCGTCACTGGAGGCAGCAAGGGCATCGGCCTGGCCGTCGCCGAGGCATTCGGCCGTGAGGGCGCGCGCGTCGTTGTTGGCAGCCGCACGGAAACACCTGAACTGGCTGCCTTGCGCGAGCGGTTCGACGTCGCCTTTCATCCGGTCGATCTGGCCGATGCCGATGCTGCGGCCGCGCTGATCCAGGAGGCGGCTGCCCGGCACGGCAGGATCGACGTGCTGGTCAACAACGTTGGCGCCACCAGCCCACGCTCAAGCTTTCTCGATGTCGATGACGCAGCATGGGAACGTGCGCTCAATATGACGTTCTTGAGTGCGGTGCGCGCCAGCCGCGCGTCGTTGCCGCACTTGCTGGCTCACGGCGAAGGGGCGATCGTCAACATCAGCTCCATCAACGCCCGACTGCCCTTCCCCATGGTGGTGGACTACTCGGCAGCCAAAGCCGCCCTGAGCAATCTCACCAAGGCTTTGTCGGAGGAGTTCGCCCCTCGCGGTGTCCGCGTCAACGCCGTCGCTCCCGGCCCCGTACGTACCCCGTTCTGGACAGCCCCCGGCGCCTTCGCCGATACCGTCGCGGCCGGCACGGGCGGGACGGCGAAGGAGGCCTTGGACGAGGTCGTGCCCCAGCAGATAGGAATCTCCACCGGACGGATCACCGAACCCCAGGAGGTGGCCGACCTTGTTGTCTTCCTGGCCTCTCCGCGTGCCGGCAACATCACCGGTGCCGAATTCGTCATTGATGGAGGCCAGATCAAGACCACCTGACAGGGATCGGGCGAACCGGGGGCAGCTCACGCCCTCGACTACCGAAGCAGGCCCGGCGATCTGGTCGCCACGGCGCTCCGCCCGTCGTGGTGGGCGCGACCCTGCGGGTTTTTGCGCCTCGGATCGCGAGGGCCGCCGCCGCCGCATTGCCGCGCATGAACCATCTGCGCCAACGCCTCAGGTGGTGGACGAACCGTTCTATATGCTTGAGGCATGTCTGCGACGCGATCTGCCATGAATGGGCCTACGCGGCCGTCCGAGGCACGTGATCGCCTCCTGGCCACGGCAGAGCGGCTGTTCTACATCGAAGGCATCCGCGCGGTGGGTGTCGACCGGGTGATCGCGGAGGCGCAGGTCACCCGTGCTACGTTCTACCGCCATTTCCCGGGCAAGGAGGACCTGGTCACCGCGTACCTGTCCGCCAGGGACGAGACCATCCGGGCAAGCCTCGCAGCTGGCGCCCGGCAGGCCGCCGAGCCCCGCGATCTCCTCATGCTGCTCGTGGACGGGATCGGCCAGGAAGTGTGCAGCCCGGGGTTCCGCGGCTGCCCCTTCATCAACGCGGCCGCGGAGTACCCCGCCCCGGACAGCCCGGTTCATCAGGCCGTCCTTACTCATCGGGCGTGGTTCCGCCAGGCCCTCATCGAGGCGTTCGGGGCCGACGGTCATCCGGAGCCCGAGCAGGCAGCCGACGTCATGGTCGCCCTGCGCGACGGCGCCATGGTCGCCGGCTACCTCGGCGACCCCGAGGCGGCCCGTCACACGCTGGCCCGCGGCACCGAGGCTCTGATGACCGCCGCCTGCTGACCTGCGCGCGGATCCACGCTTCGTAGTCGTCGTCGCGTCTGCGCGCCCTCGGTTCACGCCCCCGGCGGGCACGACCCGAGCGCCGGCACGTGACATTCATCCACGAGGCCAGAACGTTCCTTCTCCCTGTTGACAGATTGACCGAGACCCCCTTAGCGTCCAGAGAGACAGAACGTTCTATCCCGTATGAGGAACCGTGACCCCTCAAGCCAAGCCGCAGACCGGCACCGTTGTCCTCATCCACGGTTTGTGGATGACTCCGCGCAGTTGGGAGCAGTGGATCGACCGCTATACCGCCTCGGGCCACCATGTCTTCGCCCCGGGCTGGCCAGGAGTGGGAGGCGACGTCGAGAAGCTCCGGCGAGACCCGTCCACGATTGCGGGTATCGGGCTGGGCGAGATCGTCGAGCACTACGAGCGGTTCATCCTCCGCCTGGACGAGCCCCCGATCCTCATGGGCCATTCCTTCGGCGGCGCGATCGTGCAGATACTGCTCGACCGGGGACTGGGCTGCGCGGGCGTGGCCATCGATTCCGCCCCGGTCAAGGGCGTGCTGCCGCTGCCGCTGTCCACGCTGAGATCTGCCTGGCCACTGCTGCGCAACCCCGCCAACAAGAACAAGGCGGTGGGACTGACCCCGCGCCAGTTCCACTATGCCTTTACCAACACCCTGGACAGCGCCGCATCACAGGCGGTCTACGACCGGCACCACATTCCGGGTTCGGCACGTGTCCTCTTCCAGGGCGCCTTCGCCAACTTCAACCCCCGCGCGATCAGCCGAGTCGACTTCCGCAACAGCAACCGCGCGCCGCTGCTGTTCATCGCCGGAGGAGCCGACCACGTCGTCCCGCCCAAGGTGAACAAGGCGAATGCCCGCCTCTACCGCAGGTCCACTGCCATCACCGATTACCGGGAGTTCCCCGACCGCTCCCACTACACCGTGGGGCAGGACGGCTGGGAGGAGGTCGCCGACTACGCACTCTCCTGGGCCGCCGACCGCCGTCAGGCCCACACCTGACACACCCCCTCTCCCCCCTTCCGGCGCCCAGCGCCGACCTCACCCCCTGGAGTTTCCGATGTCCCGCCCCCGCTTGCTGATCTCCGCCGCCCTGACCGCCGCCGGCCTCGGATTGACCGCAGTATTTCTCCCCACCGCTTCCGCCGTCCCCGTAGCCTCGGACGCGCCCAAGCCGACCGTGGTGCTGGTGCACGGTGCCTGGGCGGACGCCTCTGGCTGGAGCAGCGTGGTCAAGCGCTTGCAGAAGGACGGCTATCCGGTCGTGGCCCCGGCGAACCCGCTGCGCAGCCTGTCCGCCGACTCCTCCTACCTCGCCGCCTACCTCAAGAGCATCAGCGGCCCCATCATTCTGGTCGGCCACTCCTATGGCGGGGCGGTCATCACCAACGCAGCCACCGACAACCCCAACGTCAAGTCCCTGGTCTACATCGCCGCCTTCGCCCCCGACCAGGGCGAGAACATCGGCGCCCTGAGCGCGAGGTTCCCCGGTAGCCACCTCACGGACGACCCCGCTGCCCCGGTCCCCACCGCCCTCAGCTCCGTTCCCTTCGCCCAGGCCGACGGCTCGCCCGGTGTCGACCTCTACCTGAAGCCCAACAAGTTCAGCGATGTCTTCCTGAGCGGCCATGGCACGACGCGTGACGCCGCCGCACTCGCCGCCACGCAGCGACCGATCGCCGCCCAGGCCCTGGGCGAGCCCTCCGGCGCGCCGGCCTGGAAGACCATCCCGTCCTGGTACCTCGTCGCCAAGAACGACCACGCCATCCCGACCGCCGCAGAACGCTTCATGGCCGACCGCGCTCACGCACACACGGTGGAGATCGACGCGCCGCACGGCGCTCAGCTCACCAACCCCGGTGCCGTCACCCACCTGATCGAAAGCGCCTCAAAAAGAACCGCTCAGTGACCCGAAGGAGCCGCGAACGTGGTCGGGCCCCTCGCAGGACGGAAAGATCATCCTGCGAGGGGCCCGCCCCGGCGTCCCGGGAAGGAGCCTGGAGGCTCCCCGCGACAAGCAATGCCGGAACCTCAACGCGTGGTCGGACACTATCGAGACCCGCGGCATTTCGGAGGTGATCGACAGTCACGACGTCCTGGTCGTGCACGCCGACCAGCGGGGGCTCTTCGAAGGGAACCGCCAGGAGGCCCAGGTCCTGGCCGACACCTTTGACGAAGAGCAGAACCGCTCGTTATCCATGCGTTGGCCTGACGAGCCTTTCGGGGATCCCGTATTGCTCAGCCGCCGAGTCCGGATGAGGACGGCTGCGAGGTGGAGCGCGGCCTGGTAGGCGATGGCGAGTTCGTCGGTTCGCACGGCCGCCCGCGCCACTGCTCGAGACAACCCGCCGCCGCTGCTTCAACTCCTCGAAGGGCGAGGGTTGATCGCGGCCGGCCAGCAGCGGTGGCGTTCGTCAAGCCAGTCGGCGAGGGAGGGGAACAGGAGTGGACAAACTCAGCTCCAAGTCGCCGAGGTCCCGTGCGGTCCCTTGTAGCGGACCGGCTGGCCGGTGGGCGCGTCGAGCAGAACGCGGTCGCCCACGGGTCGTTCCAGCTTCACCGTTACCTGCTGCATCCTCGCCTGCTTGGTGCAGTCGCCGTCGTCCTTCAGGTACTTGACAGAGGCAGACAGCACTACGCTGCCGCGTGTCTCCAGCACATCCACCACGGGGCCGTCGTCGCAGACACCATGCAGGGCGACCACGGTCACCGATCGCCCGTCTGCGGCAATCTGGACCGGCCGGTTGACCGGATAACCGGGGATGCCACGGGCCGGCCTGATAGGCGGCCGGGGAAGTTTCGACGGGACGGCAGCGGCCCGCTTGAGGGGGGAGGCATAGCCATCCAAGGTGAAGAACCAGGCTGGGACCGTCGCCGGCCCACGGCTGGTGGCCACGCTCATCTCACCCAGCTTCGCCCCGGTCACAGTCAGGTGTGATTTTCCGTTGACGCGGGCACCAGCCAGGGTCTTGTACGACCTATCCGCCCCCACCAGCGACCGTGTGACCGATCCACTCCCGGCCCAAGTCACCTGGCCGTCCTTCGGCCAGGTGTCGGGCAACTTGCCTCGCAGAACGAAACTTTGGTCTTCGTAGGCCTGCTTATCGGCCTGGCTGCGCAGGCCGCCCCGCGGCAGCTGCACCGTCTCCCCCATGGGGTAGTAGCCAGCACGCCACGCGGCAGCTGCGGTTGAACCGTCCCAGGCTGCGGCGACCTGCCGGGCACGGTCTGTCGCCACATCCGCGCGGCTGTCGGCTTCCTTCTCGCTACCGCAACCGGAGACAGTCCCCAGACATACGGCGAACAAGGCCGCCACAGCAAGCAGGTTGATGGAGCGCGATGCCGTTATACGCATTTCGACCTCCTGAAAGAACGGTGTGGCAGGCTGTCTTGCCCTTGCGACGCGGCCGGCCCCGGACAGGTTTCACCGGTTGCGGGGCAGGAGACAGCGAGCCGTCAGTAGACGTGGAGGCCGCGTTGGTTCAGCACCATCTGCACCGGCGTGAAGCTGGACGTGATCGGCATTGTCCGGGATCGTGCAGCGGATCCCGCTTCGGCGCAGGTAGCCACTTGTTGTGACTGAGCACAGAAGCAGTACGGAACCCCCGACTCGCAGACCTCCGCCCCAGCGTCCCCAACCAATTCCTGGGATCCGCACCGACGGAGCGCGAGGCGCTGACCAGCGACGAAGGACTGGCCAGCTGCCGCCACGGCAAGGGATGCCTGTGGGCGGGTGGATCCGACCGTGTGAGATCTCCGAGGGTGGGCACGCGAATGTTCGAGAGGGAAGCGCCGCGTCTGATCGACGGCGAATTACAGATTTCTCTCAACCTGCACGCAATGAAGGAGCTACGCATGAGCGACATCTGGGGATACCAGCCGACCACGGGCTACACCGTCGGCACGAACCTGACCGGTTACAAGGTCGAGGCGACCGACGGAAGCATCGGCAAGGTCGACAAGCACTCCGATGAGGTTGGCTCCTCCTGCATCGTGGTCGACACCGGCGTCTGGATCTTCGGTAAGCACGTACTGCTGCCTGCCGGAACCATCACCCTCATCGACGCCTCGGAGAAGAAGATCCACGTCTCGCGTACCAAGGCAGAGATCAAGGACTCACCCGAGTTCGACAAGGACAAGCACCTCGGCGACCCGGGCTATCACGAAGCGGTCGGTGAATATTACGACGCCCCTCGCCTCTGACACGAGCCCCTCAAGCGCAAGGCCGGGGTGGGCCAGGGATTTCCTGGCCCACCCCGGCATATCCGCGGCGCACCGGGGCCGGGAGAACGACCAACCGGCGGGCGGGTTCGTTCGGCTCCGGCCAGGGCGCCGACACCGTGGGCAAGCCACCCTCGGAATCACGGAGCGAACGACCAGCGCTTCGCCTGTCACGCTATGCGCATCCTGGCCTACGCACCTTGGCGGGGCGCTGCCTTTGCTGCCGCGCCGGCTTGACGACCATCCGGCGTTCGAGTCCCCTGAGACGCCCGAGCTGCCATCGATCGCCGTCGGCCGCCTGTGGTACGACACGGTCAGCCACGTGCATTCGCCGGCGCTCGTCGCCGCCGCGGCATCATTCGGGGCAGACCGCCTCGTACTCGGCACGGATTTTCCGTACGAGGACGGAGAGGTCTTCCTGCGGGCCGTGGACTACATCGTTAACTCAGGGCTCGCCCCGGAGGAGGTCTCGATGATCCTCGACACCAATGCGGCAGACCTGCTCGGCCTGTCCGGGCCGTGACCGGCCCCATGCACGGCACGGTCCAGCACGCGCGAACCAGCCGCACTTCTTGCCAACAGGGCGGACGCTCAGTCCCGCCACGTCAAGCGTCTGCCCGCCAGGTGCAAACCACAGCATGCTGCTGCTCGTGAACAATGTGGCGGCCTCGTCCTCGTGGGGCGCCGGGCGGCCAAGCCACGGCAGCCACGGATGGCAGCCAGGTGAAAGCCGCACCCAGCACCCCTGGGCGGCCCAACCGCACGAAGGGCTCGACCGTCCCGTCCCAGGAACGTAAGGCCAACCAGCGTGCTCAGCCGCAGGGGATGTGACTGAGCGCCGTAATCAATGACAGCCTCTTCCACCAGCGTCTCCATGCCCACATCTCTCCCCGCGCTGGCTCGGGCGGGTTTCGCCGGTTGTCGCGCGCACCCCCAGCAGGCCAGGCGGTCATCTCGTACTGACCGTGCTCCAAGAAGTACCGCCTCTCCTCCGGCGTGCCGTCGACTGCATCCTCTGCCGCCGCACGGAGCACGCTGAGGGCCTGCGCGCCCTCCTGGATGGCGTTCGAGACCACTGGCACGCCCGGCTGCCAACTGATGTCACAAATCGAGTCGCTGGCTCGTCATCAGGAGAACGGCATCCCGCGACGGAGTGCCCAGCAATGCAATTCCGCACAGAAACGGAGAAATCGTGTTCGCCGCCTACGTCACGGTCACCATCATCGGCGCGGTCTTCAACGGTGCCGCCGCCGTCACCTACCTGATCGGCCACGAATACCCCAAGACCCAGGCGGACATGAAGGGCATCCCCCGCAAGTGGGTACCGGTGCTGGGCATGCTGCTGGCAGCGGGCACCGTGGGGCTGCTGGCCGGGTTCGCCGTGCCGCTCCTGGGGACCCTGGCCGCCTCCGGCCTCGTGCTGTACTTCATCGGCGCAATCATCGCCCACCTGCGGGTGGGCTCCCGCGACATCGTAGGCGGCATCGTGTTCCTCTCCACCGCGGCGGCCGCCCTGGCTCTGGGTCTGGTCCACCACGGCCTCTGGTGACCCGCGAGGCCCAGAAGATCCGCGCCCGTCACCACGACGGCCGCCGCCGTCCTCCCTGCCCCGCTGACCCGCCAGATCACGCCCTCGAACTGCTGTCGGAGCCGTGCGGGGCACAGGCTGAACTCACCGATCGGCAGATACGGATTGGCCAATTCCCAATCCGTATCTTCCAGTTGGGGAACGGATCAACGGACTCTGATCGGTCGCATGCGGTCGTACCGCTCGAGTGCCCGCTCCATCTCCAGCTCGGGGACACCGGACGCGCCAGCACCAGCGATGGCCTCGGCGTCCTCCAGAGACATGCTGCAGCCGGAGCCGGTCATCGAAGGTAGGCACGTGTGCGGCGTCACCGACGAAGGCGAGGCATCGGTTGACGAGCCGGTCGGGAACGTGCTCGGCAATCGGGGTGCCGAGCACAGCGCGCCGTTCGAGACAGTCCACGATGACGTGGCGCCAGGCATGCTGCCACCAGTCGCCTGCTCTGGCGGCGAGTTCGCGGAGTGTGACGTCCGGTACGTCGGTGGCGGCGAGGGTATGACGGATGACGTCGTCGACGACGACGCAGCCCGCCTCGCGCCGGAGGTCGTTGCGGCTGGCGTCATATCAGGCGAAGCCGATCTGGCAGGCCCCGGGGCGAAGGGCCATTTGTCGACGCCGCGCGGCCAGCGGTATCGTCCTGCGATGACGGCTTCCTCGACCAGGCCGAGCCACATGACGTACCCGGCGAACGAGGCGTCCGCGTGGCCGGGGGGCGACGGCACGGCGCACGACCCTGCGGTGGTCGTCGGCGCCGACCACGATCTCGGATGCGAAGGCACGGCCGTAAGGTCGTCGTTGCCCACCCGGCGAAGCGCGTCGCCCCCGCAGGCCTCACTCCTGCCGCAGGCTCGTGACCAGCTCACGTGGCAGACCATGGGTGTCGTGGAGGTAGTGGAAGTCCTCCTCGGTCAGCCGGCCTTGGAACCGGGGTCGGGCAAGCACCTGCCGACCGCGCTCCAGGAGCCGACGGAACCGGCGCTCCTCCTCGAGCAACATCCGTAGTACGTCGCCTGGGCGCATGTCCTGCCGGAAGTGGTCCAGGGTGTGCTGGACCAGTTCTTCCGGCAGGTCTTCGACACCACGTGAGGGCTCGTCCCGCCAGAGCACGGTCAGCACCCGCCGTACCAGGCGGCGCAGCACGTAGCCCCGTCCGGTGTTGGCCGGGCGCACGCCGTCGCCGAGCACCACGATGGCCGAGCGCAGGTGGTCGCAGACCAGACGCAGTGAGGGCTCCTCCAGGGGCCACAGGGGCGGCACGAGGCGGCGCCAAGGGTCGAAGACGTCGCACTCGAACACGGACGGCTTGCCCTGGAGCAGTGAGGACAGCCGCTCCAGGCCGAGTCCGGTGTCGACATTGCGCTGGGGTAGAGGCACGAAGGAACCGTCGTCGAGCCGGCGGTGGGTCATCATCACGTGGTTCCACACCTCCACCCAGCGGTCGTCGCGGGTGGGGGTTGACTGGGGTGGGCAGTCACCGCTCCACAGGAAGATCTCCGAGTCAGGACCACACGGTCCGACAGGTCCGTTGGACCACCAGTTGTCCTCCACGGTGAGTTCAACGGGGACGCCGCGGTCCTGCCACAGCTGAAGGGAAGCGGTGTCGGGCCCGGTCTGACTGTCACCGGCATGGACGGTGGCATGCAGCAGGCCAGGATCGATACCCAGTCCCTCGGTGAGCAACCCGTATCCCCAGTCGAGACTGAGCGGGCCTTCGTAGTCGCCCAGCGACCAGGTACCGAGCATCTCGAAGACTGTCAGGTGAGTGGTGTCGCCGACCTCCTCCAGGTCCGTGGTGCGCAGACACCGCTGCACGTTGACCAGCCGCCTGCCCAGCGGATGGGAGCGGCCCTCCAGGTATGGAGTGAGCGGGTGCATGCCGGAGGTGGTGAACAGTACGGGGTCGCCGGGCGGTGGCAGCAGCGTCGAGCCGACGATCCGGCGATGGGCGCGCTCTTCGAAGTACTCGATGAACGTACTGACCAGCTGTTCTGTCTTCATGGGGTGACTCCTTCGCGTCACAGCGGGGAGGCACCGGAGAACGGGACCGTTCAGTCGTCCGGCCGGGGCCAGGGGCGCCACGGCACTACCGACGGACCGTTTCCGGTCGCCGGGGGAGGGGAAGGTCAGGCGGCGGCAACCGGCGAGCTGGTCGCTCGCGCGGTCGGGATGATGCTGGGGCCGGTGACGTTCATGCGGATGACCATAACGCGGTCCTGCCCACCGAAGCATTCGAATTTTCCGCCAGAACGTCCCACGCGACTGTCCCGTGAGAGAGAGCGGCCGGGGCGTCTCACCACTTCTGCGAGGCATCAGAGATGCCAAATTTAGCGCTCAGTCACATGCTGTCGTAGTGGCCAGCAGGCAGTGTCCTGGCCGATCGCCCGCATGACGTCGGCAAGCCAGACCAGGTGGTGGCCCACGGCTCGGTCCTCGTGGGCGAGCAGGCCCTCAAGGTGCTGCCACGACTCCGAGAGCTGCCCGATCGTGATCGCTGTCGGCTCGTTGTGGACGTCGTACAGTTCATCTCCCGGAACGGACCAGAAGTAGTCGTGTTCGAGTGTCACCGTACTGCCGGCTGAAGCTTCGATGTGCCGCAGCGCCAGCTCGAAGGCACGCCGGAGTTGATCGAGGGGGATCTGCAGGGGTTCGCTGGGCATGCGCTCATCTTGGCCGGTCAGGAGCCACGTTGGGTCCACCCGGCTTGATATCGACGGATCCGAACGGCCGACGGTCGAGGCGAAGGGTCAGCCAGTTGCGGGTATCACTGTGGGAACTACGCGAGTCCCAGAAGCGTATCGACGCGAGATCACCCGCACAGGTTCATGACAACGTGGCTAGTGTGATCAAGTGACAGAATTCAGCATCCTTGGCAACAACACTGAGTGGCAGAAGGACTTCGAGCGGCGGCTACGCGCCTCGTACACGGCGGCCGGGCTCGGTGCGGCCGCGGCGGAGCGCATGCTCGATGAGGTACGCGCCGGCGTCGACGACTGGACCGTCGCCAAGATAACGGATGCCGGGACCCGAGTGGGGTACGTCGCCGTGGTCGTGGCTGACGACAACGGCGCGCTCGCGGGCCGTATCGGCGACCTCCGCGTCGACGCGCTCCACACCGGCCGGGGGCACGAGCAGGCCGCCCGAGACTGGGCCGAGGGATGGTGTGCGGAGCGCGGCGCACACCGGGTGGACATACGGCTCACCGAGCCCGCCGGCGAGCTGTTCGACGGTTACTCCGTCCGCGGCCAGCTAAGGGCGCGGCGCGTCAGTTCCCCGCCGGAATCACTCGATGGCGTCACCGCACGGTCGATGACACAGGCCGAATATCCCGAGTGGCTCGCCTCCGAGAAGGTCGCCTACGTCGGCGACATCGTCCGGGCGGGTGCCCTTAGCCCCGAGGAGGCCGTGCGCAAGTCCGACCGCGACTTCGCGAACCTGATTCCCGAGGGCCTGGCGACGCCCGACAACACGTTCCTGATGCTCGAGGCGGCGGGCGAGCAGATCGGCACCGGCTGGTTGAAGCACGGATACCTCCCGGGGGTCACCTACGGCTACTCGCTGCACATCCAGGAGCAGCACCGCGGCAAAGGGTACGGTCGGGCCGCGATGACAGCCGGCGAACAGGCAACGCTCGCAGCCGGCGACTCGACGCTGATGTTCACCGTGTGGGGCGGTAACGAGGTGGCAATGAACCTGTACACGAGCGCCGGCTACCGAGTCATAGAGGAAAGCCGTTCCATTGACCTTCCCCGCTCCGCGGCCTGACGCGAATCACCACAGCACGACGGAGCCGCCGACCCGCTACCTGACCTGCATCCGCGTGGCCTCCGCATCTCCGAGCTCAGGCTTCGACTGGCCGAACCCTTACGCTCACGGCGCCGTTCCTTCGTCCTCCCCGAGCTGCATGTGCGCTTCTCCAGCGACTTTGAGGGGGCCTCAGGCAGTCTTTGGTCCGGGCTTTGGCGTCGCGCAGCAGGTACGGCGGTTGCTCAGCGGGTCTCGTCGTTCCTGGGCTGGGAGGGGGCCGTTGGGTGTGCGGAGTCAGCTCGGTGTCGGCCGCCAGGCGGCTTCGGCGGCCTGGGCGGTGGTGTGCGTGGGGAAAACCTGTTCCAGGCCCACGATGCGGAAGATGCGGCTGACGCGGTCGGGGACCGCCGCCAGGACGATGGCCGCGTTCGCGGCCAGGGCGTGGTTGCGGGCGGCCAGCAGGACAGTGATCCCGGTGGAGTCGCAGAAGGTGAGGCGTCCGAGATCGAGGACGAGCTGTTGCCCCGCTCGTAGGTCGAACTCCAGTAGCGCGGTGCGGACGTCGGAGGCGGTGTGTCGGTCCAGTTCCCCGACCAGTTCCATGACAGGTCCGGCGGGAGTGGCGCGGGTGTGGAGGGTCAGTCGCTGGGTCACTGCTGCTCTTCACTGGTCGGTCGGGGCACGTTGATGGCCAGGACGGCGGTGTCGTCGTCCACGCCGGTGCCGAAGGTGTCGAGCAGGTCGCGGATCGCGACGATCGTGTCCGTGGCGGTGGTGGGTGCGAGGGTGCGGGCGAAGTCGAGGAGGGCCTCGTCGCCGTAGCGGTCGGTAGCTCCGGTGCTCGCGGTGTGGGCTTCGGTGAGGCCGTCGGTGTGCAGCAGAAGGGTGTCGCCGGGGTTCAGGCGGACGGTGGTGGTGGCGATGTGAGCGTCGGGCAGGACGCCGATGAGCTGGCCGCCGGGGGTGGGCAGGTAGTCGGCGGTTCCGTCGGCACGCATCAGCAGGGCTGAGGGGTGTCCGCCGCTGGCCAGGGTGACGCGGAAACCGCCCTGGTCGCCGTAGGGGGTGAGCAGACCGAAGATCACGGTGCAGAACCGGGGGTCAGTCCCGCTGTACTCGTGGTTCAAGACAGTGTTGAGGTTGCCGAGCACGGCTGCGGGGTCCGGGTCGTAGACGGCGGCGGCACGCAGCGTGTAGCGGGCGAGGGAGGTGACGGCCGCGGCGGCGGCACCTTTGCCGCACACGTCGCCCAGGAACAACCCCCAGGTGCCGGCGGCCAGCGGGAAGAGATCGTAGAAGTCGCCGCCGACCTCATCGGCGGAAGCGATGTGATAGTGCGCGGCGACGTTCAAGCCGGGCACGTTCGCCAGGGCCGGCGGCAGCAGAGTTTTCTGCAGGGTGGCGTTCAGGCGCTTGAGGTGTTCGCGTTCCCGCTCGGCTTCCTGGCGGGCGCGCAGCAGCTCGGTTTCGTAAGCGCGGCGGTCACGGGCGTCGAAGACGGTGGTGCGGATCAGCAACGGCTGCCCGTCGCTGCCCGTCTTGACCGTCGAGGTGACCAGGACCGGAAGACGGGAGCCGTCGGCGGCCCTGAGCTCCAGGGCGATGCCGCTGATCTCACCCTGCATGCGCAGCAGCGGCGCGTAATGCGTCTCGTGATAGAGCCGCCCACCGACGCTCAGCAGGTCGGAGAAGTGCTTGCGACCCACCAGGTCACCACGCTCGTAGCCGAGCCAGTCCAGCAATGTGGTGTTGACCTTGGCGATCTGGCCGTCCAGCAGGGTGGACAGGTAGCCGCACGGGGCATGCTCGTACAGATCCTCGACACTGTCCTCCAGCAGCGCGGAGAATTGCGCCTCCCCGCCAACCGGCCTCCTGTCCCCTTCCCGGCCCCGGCCCTCTTCCTCATCGCCGGTCTTGCCCATCACCTGACGGCTCCCACGAACGCGGCGATCGCCGCAGCGGTCTCCTCCGGCGCGGCAAGCTGGGGACAGTGCCCTGTCGCGTTCAACGTGACGAGCCGGCTGCCGGGTATCTGCGCGTGGACGAACGCGCCCACCTCCGGCGGCGCGATTGCGTCACTGGAGCACTGAGCGACCAGCGTGGGAACACCCACCTGGGCAAGGTCCGCGCGGTTGTCGGACAGGAACGTCACCCGGGCAAAGATGCGTGCGATGTCCGGATCGGTACGGCAGAAACTGTTGGTCAGCTCCTCCCCCAGCTCCGGCCGGTCCGGGTTGCCCATGATGACCGGCGCCATCGCACCCGACCATCCCAGATAGTTCGCCTCCAGCGATTCCAGCAGCTCAGTGATGTCCGCGGCACTGAACCCGCCCCGGTAGCCAGTGGCCGGATCGTCGATGAAGCACGGTGACGGGGCGAGCAGCACCAGCCCGGCGAACGTCTCCGGCTCTCGCGCGGCGGCCAGCACGCCCATCATTGCGCTCACCGAATGCCCCACGAAGATCACCGGCCCGAGCGCCAACTCGTGGCAAATCTCCAGCACATCGTCGACGTACCCGTCGAGCGTCGCATAGCGCTCCTGGCTCCACGCCGACAGGTCCGAACGCCCCGCGCCCACGTGGTCGAAGAGAACCACGGTGAAATCTCGCTCCAATGCCGGCACTACCAGGCGCCACATGTTCTGGTCGCACCCGAACCCGTGCGCCAGCATCACCACCGGCGCCCCGGACCGCCCGGTCACCGTCACATGGTTCCTGCTCCGTACGTCCATGCGGCACATCCTCGCAGACCGAAACCACCGGTCATCGTCGTCAACGACATCCAGCGTGCCCTCGTACACCAGGTCCGCAACCGCGGGCCTGAGCTGGTCAGCGAGCGGCGAGATGCTGCATGTGACGCGGCAGGCTGCTTTCCAGCGGTTCGGCGTGGCCGCGGACGCCTCCGACGATGCGGCGGAATTGGTCGTGCAGCTGCCTGGTGAGGCCGATGATCATCAGAACCGGCGCCGAGGTCAAGGGCCAAGACGACAAGACACAGGACGCGGATGAAATCCACGCTGCTGCATTTCTCCAGCCCACGGGACGCGGCAACGATCGTGGCGTCCTCCACACCCGCGTCTACCGGCCCGCATCCCTCGTCTGGCTGATGGGCAGGCCACATGCGCTCTCGCCAGTCATCCGACCTGCGAGTCTGTCTACGGAGCCGCGCGGGCTCGTGCAGGCCCCCACGGTCATCAGCGTTCGGACCGATGAGTTTCTGTGCGCCACGGCGTCCAAGGAGTGGAGACGGTCGCGTCTCCCCGTCGAAGCGGCTGAATCGGCCTCGAGGTCGAAGAGAGAGCGGTGCGCGATGAAGCTGGTTGTACAGGAGTTCCTGACGCTCGACGGTGTCTCCCAGGGGCCGGGGTCCCCGGACGAGGACACCAGCGACGGGTTCACGCGGGGTGGCTGGTTCGTGCCGCACCTGGACGAGGAGTTCGACCGGCTCGTCGGCACCTGGCTTGGCGAGGCGGACGCATTCCTGTTCGGCCGCCGTACCTACCAGAACTTCGCACGGGACTGGCCGAAGATGACCGACCATCCCTTCGCCGGCATCTTGAACGGCCTGCCGAAGTACGTGGTCTCCCACAGCTTGACCAATGCCGAGTGGAACCCGACCACGATCCTGTCCGGCGACATCCCCACCCAGGTCGCCGAGTTGAAGCGGCAGCCCGGCCGGGAACTGCAGATCCACGGCAGCGCTCAGCTGGCCCAGTCCCTGCTGGCCGCCGGGCTGATCGACACATTGCGGCTCGTCATCGCCCCGGTCGTGGTGGGCCAGGGCCGACGCCTGTTCCCGGACGGCGGAGCACCGGCCGGCCTGCGGCTCGTCAGCCATCAGACGACACCGGGCGGCCTCTCGGTGCACACCTTCGAATCGACGGGGCTTCCGAAGTACGGGACCTACGGGGCCGACACGTAGGCCCTTGGTGCAGAATTCGACACCGACGGAAGTGATCGCCGGTCGAACTCCCGTACCTTGACTGGCGATCACTGATGACACGACCGCGCACATCCGGATGCCGAGCAACTGGCCCGTCGGTCGGTTCGCCCGTCGACGATGTCGCTGCTCGGCCTGCTTCGGCACCTCGTCGAGGTGGAACGGGACTGGCGCAACTGGATCAGCGACGGTGATCCGCTGCCGAAGCTGTACGGCCGGCGTGACGCGGACTTCGATGGAGCTGTCGCTGAGCAGGCCCTGGTCGACGCCGCGTACTCCGATCTGGAGCGTGAGCAGGCGGCGACTGACGCCGCGCTGGCCGAACACCCGGATCTGGGCGAGCGTGTGGGTAAGGACAAGATCACAATCCGGGAGCTGATGGTGCACAGGATCGAGGAGTATGCCCGTCACTGCGGGCACGCCGACCTGTTGCGCGAGTGCATCGACTGGAGGGTGGGACAGTGACGAGGGCCGGGGTTACATCCGCCGCCGAAGGCGCGTGCAGGATTGCGGTGAACGACAATTCAGCGCGGACGCTCGTGATCACTACGCGACCCAGCAGTAGACGCCTTGGCTCTGGCCTCTGGCACTCCTGACGAGGGCAGCCAGTTCACTCACGATCTCATCGGCGATCTCAGCCTCGATTACCTCGCCGTCCTCCGAACGCTGTTTGACCCACGATGCGGCGACTTCACGCAACCGGGACCGCTCGGCCCCGGCGAGGGCGGTGAGCAGACGAGGCGAGATCGCGAACACGACGCACCCGCCATCATCCTGACCAGCGACGATACGTGGCTCGCCGGCTTGGACAAGTTCCTCGAAGCTGCTGTCGGCAAGGAGGCATTCCCACTCGACCACGGCCAACTCAGGATCGAAGTTGCCGAACGAGCGGGACTCGAATGCGCGTACGGGCCCGGCGTGAAGCGCCAGAGCCGCTGACGTGTCATCCGGTGCCACGAAGAACTTGACCACGATACTCACCGCGGCATGATGCCTGACTGCCCCGACCAACCTCCACTGTGATCGCCCGGACAAGTCCGAGCTGACGTCCGGCTCGATGCGGACAGGCACTGGAGTGGGCCCATGGCGTCAGAGGGCGATCAGACCGGCCGGTGTCTCCCTGAAGCCACAGGCATCGAAATAGAACGAACGCAGATGTTCCTCGAAGTCGACGTGAAGCCACTCGCACTTCGCGGCACGGGCTTCCTTGGCCGCAACTGCGACAAGCGCGGCGCCAATCCCTCGCGACCGGCGATGCCGGGCGACCACCGTATCCAGGATGAAGGCGTGAGCTCCGCCGTCCCAGACAACGTTGACGAAGCCACTCAGAGCGCCGTCTTCCCACGCGCAGACCCAGCCGAGGCTGTGGTCCTCAAGTCGTGCTCGCCAGTCGGTCTGAGCGACCGGGGTACCGAAGCCGTCGGCGTGCAGCGCGTTGAGAGACGCATTGTCGAAGTCACCCCGCCACTCGTACTTGATCGTCACGTCCCGATCCTAATGTCCGTACCCAGTCCGGTACTGACGGGCATCGATTGCGGGGCGAGGAGAGTCCACTTGCGGAGTCGTTGAAAGCCTGCGCGCCGAACATCTGGCGCTTGAACATTTTGATCCTTCTGTGGAATCAGATTCGTCAAGCCCAAGCTGGTCAGTGAGTCAGTTTGCTCCTGTCTGATCCCAAGGCGCCCCCGCTCGACCTCGTTTGCGCCCTGGGAACGCAGCCAGCTCGACGGTACTGCCGAGACATGACGCGACACCGCCCGAATCCCAGCACCCTCTCCGGTGCACGCTGGGAACGGATCGGGCCCACGCTCACCACCTGGCGGGCCGAACGAAGAGGCAGGGGCCCGGACATCGGCCGACCGCCCGAGCACGACCTGCGCCAGGCACGTAATGTCCCGCACCAGCACAACCCTCGGCGCCCTCCGGATGTCCCACAGGTGAATTCCACACCTCGGACACTCTTGGAGCCCCCGTGCGCACACGGATACGGATGTACGCCACAGCAGCCACCGTCGTCGCTGCGGCCACCGCCGGGCTGACCCTCCCGGCCTCGGCCGCCGCTCCCCCGCAGACCGCCAGCGACTTCAACGCCGACGGGTACGCGGACCTCGCCGTCGGAGTACCGAACGGCGCGGTCGGCGGCAAGGCGAGAGCCGGCTACGTCAACATCGTCTGGGGCGGCCCGAAGGGAATCGGCGCCCACGGCAGCATCCGCATCAGCCAGGCCACCGCCGAGGTCCCCGGCACCCCCGAGACGGGCGACCGCTTCGGCGCCTCCGTGGCACTGGTGGACACCAGCGGGGACGGCGTCGCGGAACTCCTCGTCGGCGCCCCCGGCGAGGACGTCACCGGCCGCGGCACGGACGCCGGCTCGGTCACCGCGGTGGGCGGCGCCAAGGGCGGTCCGGGCCCGGGCTCCGTGGTCCTCAACGGCCCGTCCGCATCGGCGGCCTTCGGCCTGGCGGTCGCCTCGGCCGACCTGACCGGCGACGGCAGCAGGGACATCGTGATCGGTGGCAAGGACAAGGTCGTCCTGCGCACCGCCGACGGCATCTACACCACCGTTCTCACCGCCCCGATGGGCGGCCGCGCCCCCATCCTCACCAGCGGCGACTTCACCGAGGACGGCACAGCGGACCTGGCCGTCGGGTACTGGACGAACACCCCGTTCACCCAGTCGCACGTACGCCTGTGGGCCTGGGACGCAACCGAGCAGTCCATGGCCAACACCTGGAACACCGACAACGCCGGAGTCTCCGCCCTCGCCGCAGGCGACTTCGACGGCGACGGCCACGACGACCTGGCCCTCGGCGAGTGCCGGGAGATCGCCGACGAGAACGTGGACGACCCGTGCGGCCCCGAGGAGATCGCCAAGGGCGGCGGCATCCACGTCCACTACGGCAACGCCACACCCGGCAGCTTCGGGTTCCGACGGCAGACCCTCAACCAGGACACGGTCGGCGTGGCGGGCATCGCGGAGGCCGGTGACCGCTTCGGCGCCGCTCTCGCCGTCGCCGACATCAACAGCGACGGCCGGGACGACCTGATAGCCGGCGCCCCCGGTGAGGCGATCGGCACCCGCTCGGGCGCGGGCGCCGCAACCCTCCTGTTCGGCGGCCCGACCGGCCTCGTCGACGCGTGGGGCGAGGGCCACTCGGTCGGGTTCCAGCAGGACACTCCGCGCGTGCCGGGCGTCGCGGAAGCTGCCGACGCCTTTGGTGCCGCCGTCGCGACCGGCGACTACAACCACGACGGCAGGGCGGACGTGGCGGTCGGCTCCCCGGGTGAGAACGCCGGCTCGGGCGGCGTGTGGCTGCTGCCTCGGGCGAGCGTCAACGGCTCCTTCGCCTTCACACCCGCCAAGCTGGGTCTGCCCTCCCCGTCGAGCGCGCTCGCATACGGCAGGTACCTCAGCAGCCAGTGACGGCCACCGAACCCGTCCGAAGGCCGGCCGCGGTTCACCGACGGCCCTGCCGCGAACCGTGGCGGCACACGCCGAAGGACCCCGGGAAACCTGAAGAGCGCCTGGCAGATCCCTGAAGAGGTCGTTTCCTATGGCAGGCGTCGGCCCGTCTGTCAGTACGGCCCGAAGACCGGTGGGAGTTGCCGCGAGGTGCAACCCGTCCACCGGCGCTTCTCTCGGTGGAGCCGGGACCGGGTCCGGGACCGGCTCCACCGCGTCATGCTCGACGAGCTCGGCGCCCGCGGTGCGCTGGACCGGTCGCGGTGCACGATCGATCCGGTCAGCGTCCGTGCCCCAAAAGGGGGCCGCTGACCACGGGTAGGCTGCCCGCTCGCTGAAAACCGCTCCGAGGAGGAGCAACAAGGGGGGTGTGATCATGCGCAGAGCTTCGGGAATCACGCAGAGAGGCATAGTGGCCGTCGCCGTGCTGGCCACAGTGCTCACGGCTGCGGGGTGCGGCACGGACGACGAGCCGACGGGCTCCCGGACCACGGGCTCCGCCGACACGGCAGACACCGGCGGCAAGGACGCCCCGCCAAAGGCCCCGGCGAACTCCCTCACTTGGGAGTTCGAGCACATCGCGGACTTCAGCGGAGACCTCACCGATGTCGCCGTTCTGTCCGAGGACGACATCTGGGCGGTCGGGACCGAGAACAACGGCGAGGCCAACGCTCACCTGCTGCACTACGACGGTACGCAGTGGAAGCGCGAGCCCGTTCCCGAAGCTCTCGGCACCACCGACTACCCGCCCGTGCTCGAAGAGGTCGGCGAGGAAGTCCTGTGGCTGCGGCCCCAGACCTATGAAGTGGGCGCCGGCGTGACCCGCTGGGCGAGGTGGGACGGCACCCGCTGGAACACGACCCGGCTGCCGTACGGCACCTCCGACCTCGCGGTGGTGGGACCGGACGACGTCTGGGCGGTCGGCAGCCGCTCGACCGGGCCGGGCACCGAGCTGGGTTACGGCGAGCGGTACAGCCAGCCCGTCTCGATGCACTGGGACGGCACGTCCTGGAAGTCGGTGGAGACTCCACAGGCCCGCTTCCAGGAGCCGCTCCCGCCGGAGCCCAGCGCCGGGCTCGGCCAGGTCTTCGCGCTGGACAGCGGTGAGGTGCGCGCGTACGGCAACAACTCCTTCAACCACGGCGAGGTCGAGAACGAACCCGCGGACGAGTTCATCCGGCTGCGCTGGGACGGCTCCAAGTGGGTCGAACAGGAGCCCGCACCCGGTGGGTGCGCTCTGCGTACCCCGGTGGATCAGGACGATGAGGGCCTGTTCCTCGACGGCAACTGGTACCTGACCGATGACGGCCGGTGCGTGAAGATCAAGCGCCACCGCCTGCCCCTGTCGACCGGTGCCCGCAAGGGGTCGAACCAGTCGCTGTGGCTCAAGGAGATCCATCGGGTGCCCGGCACCGACGAGTGGCTGGGCGCCGGACACGTCCAGGTCAACCAGTCCGGCGACCCCTTCGGCGCCCCCGTCGTCGTACGCCTGAAGCGCGGCGGCTGACTTCTGGTTCCCCGTGGAAGCGTCCCGCTGCCCCGCGGAGCCAGGACAGGGACTGCCGACTGTCGGCGAGATGGTCAAGGCGCCACCGGTGGGCAGTGACGCTTTCCGGTTTCGTGTCGGTCTCGATGCGCTCCACCACCGTGTCCTGGTCGGTGTGCATCAGGAAGTGGTGCACCGGATACCGGCCAGCGACCGGTGGGACAGCTCTGCGTGAAACGGAAGCCTGAGTGGGAGGGCCTTCCAGCGGATGGCAATTCGTCAACGCCGATGCCCAAGACGGCGGCATCTTCGTGACCGTCTACGCGGTTTGCGCGCTGTATGGCGGTGCGGCTCGTACTGGCTGAGCTTCCTCACGTTCGCCACCGAGCAGGTGGTGGTCGGTAGTGCCTGACGGACGAGGCTCTCGGGCCGGCGCGATGTTCAGTCACCAGCCCGAAAGCCTCGTCCGTCTGCACCTGCAGCGCGGTGCGCCCGTATCCGAGGGGACGCAGCCGGGAGGCCACCCGGCCACCGCTGCTCTGACGCCGCCGTCTTCAACGCGTCCCCTCGCGGTCCTGTCCCGGGACTCAGCAGGCGCCGACGGCCGCTCAGATACCGGGGAGCGCGATCCGGGTGTAGGTCAGTCCCGCGCTGGTGCCGCCGGGGCTGGTGACGGTGACCTGGACGGCTCCAGCCGATCCGGTGGGGGCGGTGGCGGTGATCTGCGTAGCGGACACGATCGTGAACGCAGCTGCTGTGGTACCGAAGCGGAGAGCTGTCACGTCGCCGAGGTTGGTTCCGGTGAGTGTCACCGTGGTGCCGCCCGTGGGTGGTCCTTGATCGGGAGACAGGTCCGTCAGCGTGGGCAGCGCGACGTATTGGAAGGCCACCCCTCCGCCGGTGCCGCCTGGGGTGATGACCGTGATCTGGGCGAACCCCGTGGATCCGGGAGGGGAGGTGGCAGTGATCTGTGTGGCCGACACGACCGAAAATGCTGCTGCCGTGGCACCGAAACGGACAGTCGTGGCGTTGAGCAGGTTGGTTCCGGTGAGTGTCACAGCGGTGCCGCCTGCGGTGGGTCCTTGACCAGGAGACACGGCTGTCAGGGTCGGCAGCGCGACGTAGTAGTAGGCAACCCCTCCGCTGGTACCGCCGGGGCTGGTGACGGTGACTTGAGCAGGTCCCGGGGATCCGGCAGGGGCCGATGGGGTGACGGAGTTGATCTGCGTGGTGGACAGGACCGAGAACGCAGCCGTTACGGTGCCGAAGCGGACTGTCGTCGCTTGGCTGAGGTTGGTTCCGGTGAGTGTCACAGCGGTGCCGCCCGCCATCGGTCCTTGACCGGGAGACACGGCTGTCAAGGTCGGCAGCGCGACGTAGTAGTAGGCAACCCCTCCGCTGGTGCCGCCCGGGCTGATGGCGGTGACCTGGACGGATCCCTCGGATCCGGGAGGGGCGGTGGCGGTGATCTGAGTGGGAGACACGATCGTGAACGCGGTGGCTGTGGTGCCGAAGCGGACTGTTGTCACGTCGCCGAGGTTGGTCCCGGTGAGTGTCACCGTGGTGCCGCCCGCGGTGGGTCCTTGATTGGGAGAAAGGCCCGTCAGGGCAGGTGTCGTCATGGTGCCTGTTCGCAGCGGTGGACGGATGCGACCATAGGGGTGGGGCACGGTGACAGCCCGGGCGCCTTCCGGGGTGCCCGGGCCGCCTGCTCGCCCGACACGTGCCGGGAAGAGCGAGTCGATCAGATACCGGGGTCCGCCACGTAGGTGAACCCGGCGGCTGCGGTGGCGCTCCCGCCGGTTGCGATGAGGACGACATCGACCGCGCCCGCGCTGCCGGGCGGTGTGAACACTGACACCGTGGTGCTGTTGATCACCGAGAACGGCGCGATCACGCCGTCGAAGGTGACCGACTCGGTGGTGGGCAGGTCGGTTCCGGTGATCGTGACCGCGGTACCGCCGGAAGTCGAACCTGACGTCGGCCTCACGCCGACCGAACCGATGGTGCCGGCAGGAACGGTGACGCTCAGCAGGCTGTCGGAGGTGATGGTCGCGGTTGCGTTGTTGCCTCCGAAGGCGACGGACGATGCGGTTGCGAGACCGGTGCCGCTGATGGTGACGGTGTTGCCGTCGGCGGAGGGCCCCGAAGCAGCACTCAGCGAGGCCTTGAACGGCGCGCCGATGTAATAGAAGTTGAGCGGGTTGCTCGTGCCTGCGGCCGTGGTCACCGTGACGGGGATCGTACCGCTGACCTTCGCCCGAAACTCCGCCGGAATTCTCTCAAGCGAGCTCCACATAAAGCGAGTTATGCAAAGTTGCAGTCAGACCGTCCGGTCGGCCGGTCACTTCCGATTCGGGCATGACCGTCTTCCGTACGGAAGGCACAGCATGCGGGGTGATCAATCGATTTTCGGCCGCCTCGAACGTGCATGATCTGTCGCGTGCGCGCGAGGTGGGCAACGGCCGCCGGAACCCGGGCCGGTACGAGCGCGAGGCGTTCAGGAGTCGCGAAGGAATTCGTCGACAATCCCCGGCTCCGTCGTGGCGGCGAAGGCCGGCGCCGTCCGCGCCGCGAGGTCCGGAATGCGGTAGCCGTGCTCACCGGCGCCCAAACGATCCGCTCACGCCGGAGGAAGCCGCCGCGGGCCTTCTGGACTTTGACCCGATGGAAGTGGAGGAAGCCCTGAGATATGGTGGAACATCGTGGGGCGGTCCAACGAGCTTGTCGCCCACACTCGTTCGGACTTGATGAAGACACTCGCTCTGGCGAGGTGAAGTGCAACGACGGTGCTCCGTTGCCCGCTCCCAGACTCACGCAGATGCCCCTGAAACCTCGCGGACGGGTGCGCTGAGCTGGTCACTCCGGGGCGGAGCCATCGGCCGACGGCAGGCGCTCGCGACGTTTCGTGTTGGCTCTGTCGTGTATCGCCTTGATGAGCGCCTCGGGCGGCGTCCGGTGCTCGGCAGCCACGCGTTCCTTGAACCCGTCCCGCAGCGCCTTCGGGGCGTCGGAACCATGATCGGTCGGCAGAAAAGGAGGTCGGACGTGATGACCTCTCGCGTTGTTCGACGCCTTCGCCTCGAAGGAAAAGACGTTGTACGCCAACGCGGGCAGGCACAAGGAGCTTCCCAGGTTCGAGGCCGACAATGCGGTCCGGTTCTTCGCCCGGCATCTCGGCCGGGCCGTCACGTCACCGGCCTGACCTGACGTCTATCGGCGTCCGGCCACCGGTCGGGCGCCGGTACCACTACCCCCGGCAAACAGCTGACATGTCTCACACCACAGGTGTTGCGATCAATACGGTGCTGGGCCACAGCAAATGAGCTGCGAGGACTCCGTCGCGAGTCCCGCTCGAACGCCCGCCGTCCCCTGAGCCGTTGCGCGCCCGGTGGACGGCGGGAGCCACTGACGTTACGGCGTGGCATCAAGGTCGCGGGCGAGGAGCGTAGCCAGCTCCTCGACCGCGGCTTCCGCGCCGTCGCCCTCCGCGGCCAGCACCACTGAGTCGCCGTACTGGGCCGCGAGGGCGAGCACGGAGAGCAGACTCCGGGCGTCGACCCCGCTCTGACCGTCCCGGCTGATTGTCACCTTGACCGGCTGCCGAGTCGCTGCCTGGACGAGCAACGAGGCCGGGCGTGCGTGCAGACCGCTGCGGGAACCCACGGCGACAGTGCGCTGATGCATGGTGAACTCTCCTGTTTGGTAATGGGAGGAACGGAGTTACGGGGCAGACCGTCAGGCGGCGACGGAGATCTTGGGCTCTTCGATCGCCGGAGCCGGCGCCTCCGCGGTCCTGTGCATCCCCTTGAGGAGGACAACGAGTGCGGTCGCGACGGCCGTACCGGCCGCGATGGCCAACAGGTAGAGGAACGGATCGCCGATGAGTGGTACCACGAAGATGCCACCGTGCGGGGCGCGCAGTGTGCAGCCGAAGGCCATCGACAGCGCACCGGTCACCGCGCCGCCGGCCATCACCGACGGGATCACCCGGAGAGGGTCGGCCGCCGCGAACGGGATCGCGCCCTCACTGATGAAGGATGCGCCCAGGACCCAGGCCGCCCTGCCGTTCTCCCGCTCGGTCTTGGTGAACAGCCTGCCGCGCACGGTGGTTGCGAGTGCCATGGCCAGCGGCGGCACCATGCCGGCCGCCATCACTGCGGCCATCACCTTGAGGCTGCCGGGCGTCGGGTCGGCCAGCCCGCCGACCGCGAAGGCGTAAGCCACCTTGTTGAGCGGTCCGCCCATGTCGAAGCACATCATCAGGCCGAGGACGATGCCGAGAATGATCGCGTTCGAGCCGGAGAGCCCGTTGAGGCCGTCAGTCAGGGCCCGTTGGAGCGAAGCGATCGGCTTGCCGACAACGATGAACATCAGGAAACCGACGACCACCGAGGCGATCAGGGGAATCACCAGCACCGGCATGATGCCGCGCAGCGTGGGATGGACCTTCACCCGTTGGATCGCCATCACCACCGCACCGGCCAGCAGACCTGCCGCGAGGCCGCCAAGGAAGCCCGCGTTGATGGTGAGGGCGATGGCACCGCCGACGAACCCAGGGACGAGCGCGGGCCGGTCCGCCATGCCGTACGCGATATAACCGGCCAGTACCGGCACCAGGAAGGCGAATGCGGCGGTGCCGATCTGGTTGAGCAGAGCGGCCCAGCTGTCGGCCTCTCCCCAGACGAAGTGGTCCGCGACGGATTTGGCACTGGCGATTTCGTAGCCGCCGATGGCGAACGACAGCGCGATGAGGAGGCCCCCTGCAGCGACGAACGGCACCATGTAACTGACGCCGGACATCAGGTAGGTCCGCAACCGGATCCCGAAGTGTGCGTTGCCACCGCCGTTCGTGACCCCGTCGTCCTGCTGAGCGGCGCCACCCGTGACGGTGCTGTTCTCGCCGCGCTCCGCCTTCCGCTTGGCTTCGGCGATCAGCGCGGCGGGACGGTTGATCCCTGCCTTGACCCCGGTGTCGACGATGGGCTTGCCGTCGAACCGTGCCTTCTCGCGTACCTCGACGTCATGCGCCCAGATGATCGCGTCGGCAGCGGCGATGAGCCCTGGATCCAGCCTTTCGAACCCCGCAGAGCCCTGCGTCTCGACGTCGAGCACCACGCCTTCGGCGCGGGCCGCGGCTGCCAGCGACTCGGCGGCCATGTAGGTGTGCGCGATGCCGGTCGGACATGACGTGACGGCGACGATCCGGAAGGGTTTGTCGGCCGGTGCGGTGCTGTCCGCGGCAGGGCCGTTCGCTGCTGCACCCTCCGGGGGCGAGGCGTCCGAAGTGGAGGCGACCGACGTGGCCTCCTCGCCGCGGATCAGGGCCGCGGCCACGCTCGGGGCGCGCTCCGCGCGCAGTGCGCTCGTGAAGTCGGGGTCCATCAGCCGTCGTGCCAGGGCAGAAAGGATGGTGAGGTGGTCGTCGTCGGCCCCGGACGGCGCCGCTATCAGGAAGATCAGATCCGCGGGACCGTCCGCCGCACCGAAGTCGATGCCCCGCTCGCTGCGGCCGAAGGCGAGCGTGGGCGCGGTGACATGCTCGCTGCGGCAGTGCGGGATGCCGATGCCGCCTTCCAGACCCGTCGGCATCTGTGCCTCACGGGCGGCGACGTCGGCGAGGAAGCCGTCGAGGTCGCTGACGCGGCCCTCGGTGACCATCCGCTCGGCGAGCGATCGTGCGGCGTCGTACTTCGTCTCGGCAGACAGATCGAGATCGACCAGTGCCGCGGTGATCAGTTCACTCAACGCGGGGCTCCTTGCTCGTGAACCGTCCTGCGGGCGGCTCGGGGGGACTCGGGGCGGTGCGGGCTGGATAGCGGATGCACGACAGTCATGAAGCCGGTCCCGTCAGGGGTCGATCCAGGGCGATGTCGGTGGTCGTGGTGACCGCCGACAGGTCGAGTTCTGCGGGGGTCGGCATGACGCTGCCCGGCAGCTGCACGGCCGCCGTGCCGTGGGCGACCGCCGCGGCGAGCGCAGCCGGGCCTCGTCCACCCGCAGTGAGAAAGCCTGCGAGGGAGGCGTCGCCCGCTCCGACATTGCTGCGGACTGCGTCCACCCGGGCGCTGCCGAAGTACGTACCCGTACCGTCGACCAGCAGCTGTCCGTCGGCCCCCAGGCTGGCCAGAACGGACCGGGCACCGCGCTCGCGGAGCTCCTCCGCCGCTTTCACGGCGTCGCCCACCGTCTCCAGTGGGCGACCGACGGCCTCGGCGAGCTCCTCCGCGTTCGGCTTGATCACATCGGGGCGCTCCCGCAGCGCCGCGATCAGCGCCGCGCCGGAGGTGTCGAGGGCGATCCGGGCCCCGGCACGGTGGCTGCGTGCCACCAACTCGGCGTACCACTGCGGGGACAGCCCACGCGGCAGACTGCCACAGCAGACGATCCAGTCCGTGGTCGCCGACCGGGTTCTTACGGCATCCAGCAGGGCCTCTGCCTCGGCCACAGTGATCTCCGGGCCTACCGCGTTGACCTTGGTCAGTGTTCCATCGGGTTCGACCAGTGTGACGTTGATACGCGTGCTGCCGACGATCGGCACTCCGGCCGCCTCGATGCCGTGCTCGCCGAGCAGCCGGGCGAGCAGTGCGCCCTCAGGCCCGCCGAGCGGTGCGACAGCGATCGTACGGTGGCCGGCTGCCGCAACCGCGCGTGAGACGTTGATGCCCTTGCCGCCGGGGTCGACTCGGTCGTGGGTGGCCCGCAGCACGGCTCCGCGGGTCAGCCCGGGAAGCTCGTACGTACGGTCCAGGCTGGGATTGGGGGTGACGGTGAGGATCATGCGCGTACTACTTCCGTGCCCTGGCCCTCGATGGCAAGGGCGTCGTCCGAGCCGAGTCCGGTGTCGGTGATGAGCACATCGACCTGCGCGAGATCACCGAAGCGCGCGAAGTATTCCTGGCCGAACTTGGCGGAGTCGGCCAGGAGCACGACCCTCCGGGCGGCAGAGATCATGGCGCGCTTGACAGCAGCCTCGGCCAGGTCCGGCGTGGTCAGACCTCCCTTCGGTGAGAAACCGTTGGTGGCGAGGAAGACGACATCGGCGTTGATCTCGCTGTAGGCGTTCAACGCCCAGGCATCGACTGCTGCTCGGGTACGGTGCCGGACACGGCCGCCGACGAGATGCAGCGCGATGCCAGGGTGGTCGGCGAGCCGTGCGGCGACCGGCAGCGCATGGGTGACCACGGTGAGGTGGGCGTCGAGCGGGATGGCCGCAGCCAGCCGGACGGCCGTGCTGCCCGCATCGATGATCACGCTGCCGTCGGTGGGGAGCTCGCCGAGCCCGGCGGCCGCGATGCGCTCCTTCTCATCAATGGCCACTGCATCGCGCTCGGCGAGATCGGGCTCGAAGTCGAGCCGCCCGGCCGGAATCGCACCGCCATGGACGCGCCGCAGCAGCCCGGCCCGATCCAGCGCCTTCAGATCACGCCGCACGGTCTCAGCAGTGACCTGGAACTCCTCGGCCAGGGACAGCACATCGACCCGGCCGCTCTCGCGGGCAAGGCGGAGGATCGCCTGCTGCCGCTCCGGTGCATACATGTTGTTTTGGATCCGTTCCATGCCCGAGTGTGTGGATTCGCGGTCACGTTACGCCCATAGTTCGACGATGTAAACAGACTCGGGCATGTGCGGGCTCGATCGGACAGGTGACTGCCCCGGGTGCGATACGAGCACCCGGGTCGGCGGAGAACACGCCATCGCCCCCCATCGAGGACAGCCACTTCTCTCGGTGTCACTTCTCTCAGTCGGTGAACAGGCTGAAGATGCTCCCCGGGCGGGCCGCGACGCGGCGCCCCAGTGTGGCGGTGTCCGTGGGGGTCGCGGGTGGCGTGATGAGGTGTTCTCGCTCCGTCCGACCTCATCGGTCAGCCGGTCAGGGTGTCGAGCTTGGAGCTCCACGTGCTCGGGAGGTAGTCGGCCACCGGTGCAAGCACCTCCCGGTCCGCCCGCCAGAACCGCTTCGTCCCGTCTTTGCGCAGCGTAACCAGGCCCGCGTCACGCACGGGACGTCCTCTCACCGGTTCCCGGGTTGCCACTGCCCCGGGCAGACAAGACCCGCACGCCCCAGGCGCCGGGTCGGGAGGGCGACGGTCCCCTCCCGGCGCCTGGCACCTTCACGGACCCACTCGTACCGATTCTGGTCGGCCCGTGCTGCGCGGATTTCAGTCCATGGCGGGCCCGCCGAGTTCGTAGGGAGCCAGAATGTCCGCCACGGCCTGATTGCGCGGCACGGAGATTCCCATGCGAGTGGCGAGCTCGGCCACACCGCCGCTGAGCCAGGGCAGTTCCAGGCGGTTTCCGTGCTCGAGGTCGTTGTGCATGGACGAGGTCATGCCGGCTGGAAGTGTGTCGCAGAACGCGAGTCGGTCATCGGCGAACTTCTCGTCCAGCTGGACGCCTGACGCCTGGCCGACGGCGATGACCTCGGCCATCAGATCGCGCAACAGGGCGCGGGAGCGCGGATGGGCGCGGACGGCACCGATGGGCTGCCGGATGGCCGTCGTGGTGGCCGAGAGACCGACCAGAAAGACGAACTTCTCCCAGATGAGTCTCTCGATGTCGCTGCTGATCTCGGCCTCGATCCCTGCGGCGTGGCATGCGTCGAGAAACGCCCGTGCCAGCGGAGTCTGCTCCTGCTGGTAGTCGCCGAACACCACTTTCTGCAGGGTGCCGTTGTGGGTGATGACCCCGGGTTCCTGGATGAAGGCCGAGATGTAGCAGGCTCCGCCCAGGACTGCCTCGTCGGGCAGATGACGGCGCAGGATCATGTCCTTGTGCACGCCGTTCTGCAGGGAAAGGACGCGTGCTCCGCGGTCGACAGCCGGTCGCAGCTGCGCGGCAACATCGTCGGTGTCCCACAGTTTGACGGCGACAATGACGAGGTCGACGGGCCCCAGTTCGGAAATGCTCGCCACGGCGGAGTTGGCGGGAGCCCGGAACGCGCCCAGTGGGCTGCGGATTTCGAGTCCGTCGCGGCGGATCGCCTCGAGGTGGCGGCCTCGGGCAACGAAGGTCACTTCGTTGCCGGCGGCGGCGAGCCGGGTACCGAAGTACCCGCCCACCCCGCCGGCTCCGACAATGGCGATACGCATGACGTTCCTTTCATCGACTGGTTGTCCGCAGGCGCGTGGGTGCGCTCAGGACAGGGATCGTGTGCTGCACCCCGGTTGGGTTGCATCGCCTTGTGCCGTCGGGGCGACACGGAGTGCAGGAGGGCCTCGCCGCGTACTGCGTGGCAGTGACGGCGGAATGCCGTTGCGGAGATCAGGAGAACCACGCCGAGAGCAGCCAGGAGGATGGAATCCGCGGACGGTACAGGTCCCTTGAGCGCGGCACGCATGTACGGAGCGGCGAGCCCGAGACAGCTCAGGCCGTAGAAGACGGCCGCAGCACCTGCGAGATCGCGGGGGACGGCGAACGCTTCGACGCGAGTAAGTCCGGTAACAAGGAGCACTCCATAGCAGGCACTCCAGGGCGTGGTCGAGAAGCGCGGCGGTGTCCTTGGGCAGCTCACCCTGTTCATGGGACTCGCCGATGAGGTGGCCGAGCTCCTCCAGGGTGGCGCCGTGGTGCAGCTCCTCGACCGGCTCGATGCCAACCTTGCGCAGCAGCTTGTTGGCGGCGCCGTCGAAAATCCGCACGACCGGTCCGACGACCTTGAGATACGCGAGCGTGGAGGCGGCCAGGGACTTGGCCAGTCGCTCCGGCACGGCGATCGCGAGGTTCTTCGGCGCCAGCTCACCCAGCACCATCTGCACGACGGTGGCCAACACGAAGGCGAGGACCACGGAGATTCCGGTGACGGCACCGTCCGGGATGCCGATGCCGGTCAGGGCGGGATTGAGCAGTGCGGACACGGACGGTTCGGCGATGAAGCCGACGACCAGGCCGGTCACGGTGATGCCCAGCTGCGCGCCGGACAACATGAAGGACAACCGCTCCAGCACCTTCAGGGCGCGGGCGGCCTTCTTGTCGCCGGCCGCGGCTTCGCGTGCGAGGGCGAGCCGGTCGGCGGAGACGTACGCGAATTCCTGCGCGACGAAATAGCCGGTGCCGGCGGTCAGGATGAAGACGGCCAGAAGGCCAAGTGCGGCACTCATCGAACACCACCCCGCCGCGTGCCGTGCTCAGGTGAAATCTGGCGGGATGGTCGGGGACTGTGCCCCGGAGGGTCCGTCGGTCTGGCGGACAAAGCGTTGACTCCTCATGTATCACTGTGTGTCGGTCAACGGGTGTAGCCGGATCAATGTTCCGCGCCCCTTGGTGAGGTCGCGGACACCATGTGTGGGCAGCGCACCGCACGCGGTGGGAAGGGTATGTCCGTCTCCTCAGCCATGGCCAGGAAGAACTTTCGTCCCGCCGAGGACTGTCGGGACGTGGACCAGGCATAGTCTGGGCACGGCGCCAGGGCGGTATGCAGTGCTTCACGTCCCAGACCGTGCCCCTGCCGGCAGCCAACGATGGAGATGCGGTCTATGTAGCCGAGCCGGCACGGGTGGCAGACCTGGTACTCCAGCTGCCCCACCACTCGCTCTCGGTGCTCTCGTACGAGAACGGCCTGGCGGCCCGCCGGTGTGTCCGCGGTGATGCGTTCGAAGTGGACCACCGGTAGCCGCGCCGGACCACTCACCTCGTTCGCCGGACCTCGGTAGCGTTCCGTTTGAAGGCCCACTCCAACTTGGGTTCCATCGCGGGACGGAAGATCCGCTGCACGGGCGGGGTGCACAGTGCAGTGATGACCGTTGCGGCGATGAGGGTGGCGGTGATCTGGCCGAACGGCTGGTGGAGCCAGTCCTGGTCGTACCAGTGCCAGAAGCGGGAGCCCTTGGCGAGGAAGCCGTGGAGCAGATAGCCGTACAGCGTCCCGGCGCCGAGAGCGGTGAACCACACTTCGCGCCGGGGTACCCAGGCGAAGAAGCAGGCGACCAGAATCACCGAGCATCCGAACAGGGCGAGCGTCATGACGGCGCCGGTCCAGCCCGGCGCAGCCAGTTCCTGGGCGCTGTCGCGGCGGTAGTACCAGGCCGCGTTCATCTGCGGGGCCGCCCAGTACGCGACGGCCAGGGCGCCGGCGAAGACGGGGACGGCCAGAAGGCGGACCTCGCGGCGGCGTACCAGCTGGAAGTGGGCCGGCTGCAGGCAGAGACCGAGTACGAAGAAGGGCAGGAATTGCAGGACGCGCTGCAGGTCGAGGTCGTCACCGATGTCGGGCGAGACCGACGCGAGCACCGCGATGGCGAGCGCCAGCGGCAGCGGCCAGCGCA
This sequence comes from Streptomyces sp. NBC_00154, assembly GCF_026342835.1. GTDB lineage: Bacteria > Actinomycetota > Actinomycetes > Streptomycetales > Streptomycetaceae > Streptomyces. Next base: position 7,326,937 of record NZ_JAPEMI010000001.1, on the reverse strand, counting down.
CGACCTTCCACAGCGGGGTCGTGAGCCGCCAGATGACGAGCGCAGCCAGGAACCAGGTCAAATACCAGGGGTCCAGCAGGCTGATCGGATACGACGGGTCGCCGCCCGTCCACCGCTTGAAGAATGTGTACGCGACCTCGAAGACCACGTACGGAACGGCGACGCCGGTCACCAGGCGTTTGATCCGGCCGGGGCTCGCGTCGAAGCTACGCGAGAAGTAGCCGGAGATGACGATGAACGCCGGCATGTGGAAGGTGTAGACGGTGATGTACAGCGCGGCCGCGGCCCGGCTGTCCCCGCGCAGCGGCTCCCACGCGTGGCCCATCGCCACCAGCACGATCGCCAGGTACTTGGCGTTGTCGAAGAACGCGTCCCGCTTCTTCGCCGACGTGCGTGGTGTGGCGGGCGCCTTCCCTGGGGCCCGCCCGCTGTCCACGCCCTTTGCCGGGGCCTGCCGCTGGGGACGCAGTGACTTCGACGGCTGCTGTGTGGGCCGCATCGTTTCGCTCATGAGCGATCCCGCGTACAACATATGGAACCCACGCTGAGCATCTGCCGTCTTACAAAAAATGTGGGGGTGGCGTCGCTGTGAAACATCTGAGGCACCGTAATCACCAGCCTCGAGCCGCGCAAGCCCGAACCGGTGACAGCGTCGCGCGGGTCACAGGTGACGAGTGATGGCGGGAAGCAGGTCCTGGCAGGTGCGTCCTGCGGCGAGTTCGCCCAGGACTGCCAACTGCCGGCCGCCTCCGGATCGGTAGACCTTGGCCATGACTTGCGCGGTGTGGTGACCGCCGCCGGTAAGGGTGTAGCGGGCGAGTTCCTGCCCGGTGGTCTCGTCGATGAGACGGCAGTACGCATTCTGGACTTCCTCGAAGGTCTGGCCGGTGAAGGAGTTCACCGTGAAGACGATCTGGTCCACCTGCGCCGGCACGCGCTGGAGGTCGACGAGGATCGACTCGTCGTCCTGCCCGGTGCCGCCCACCAGATTGTCGCCGCTGTGCTGGACGGATCCGTCCTTACTGGTCAGCTGCTGGAGGAAGACGACGTCGACGTGGTAGCCGCCTGCGAAGAGAACGGCGGAGGCGTCGAGGACGATCTCGCGGGTGCCGGTCAGCTTGGCCAGGAACCCCTTGCGTGGGGCGGCGTGCCAGCCCCGGGGCCGCGGTTACGGCGCCCGGCCGGCAAGCCGGGCGCCGCAACCGCGCACGTCAGGCCGGCGAGGTGACCGCTCGGCCGAAGTGCCGGGCGAGGAACCGGACCGCGCTGTCGGCCTCGAACCTGGGGAAGTCGAAGTGCTTGCCCGCGTTGGCGTGCAACGTCTTCTCCTTCGAGGCGAAGGCGTCGAACAGCGCGAGGCTGGCCTCGCGCGGGATGCGCTCGTTGTCCCACTGCATGGCGAACTCGATGGGGATGGTGATCTGCTTCGCCTTCTCGATCAGGGCATCGGGCCACATCAGGCCGAAGACCGCGGCCGTGATCCTGGGCTCGGTCGCCACCAGCGGCACCCCGATCGCGGTGCCCATGCCGATGCCGACGTAGCCCACCGGGCCATCGGTGCCGATCTCTGGAAGTTCCTGAAGGGCGTCCAGGGTCGCCTGCCACTCGGGCACGGCGAGCTCCGCCAGGCGGGCGTTGTAACGGACGACGATCGGCCCTTCCGGCTCGCCCGCCGCCTGCGCCTTGCGCAGCTCGGCAATCTCCTGCTCGTCGTGCGCGGTGCGCGGCCGGTCGCCGTGACCGGGCGCGTCGATGACGGCGACATGGAAGCCGCAGCCGGTCACGAGGCGCTGTGCCCGGCCCGCCATCGCCAGATGCTTCTTGTGGTTGCCCCCACCGTGGCCCATCAGCACCAGGGGTGCCTGATCGGCGCCGGAGGCCGGCGACCAGAGCACACCGGGGACGTCGCCCACGATGAAGTCGCGTTCGATCATGCTGTTCGACGACGACTTGGCAGTGAATTGAAGAGAGTGCATAGGTGTTGCCTTTCGGGAGTGCCTTGTTGTCGAGGCACTCCCGGCGACACCTACGTCAATCGCCGGCCGTGACGGGAAGGGGGGCACCCACGTCGATACAGCGTTCATGGGTCTCACCTCCTCGGGCGGCGTCACGGTCCCGTCCAATCCCTTTCCCCGCCGCGTGATCACGACTCCGGACAGGCCCAGTCGGACGTCATCTCAATTGGCCCTGCCCGTACTTGAATGGTTCGGTACCGGGATAGCCACCGCCGGTGATTGTGGTGATCCAGCACAGACGCAACGGCTGGACCCGGACGTTCGCCGTCACGGGCCCTTGCCCTAGATGTTCTGACCACGGAGGTTGGTGACGGATCCCACGGCTTGGGGATCTTGAACGAGTGAGGGCCTTCCGGGTTCGGTGTGGATTGCGACATCTCCACCGAACGATCAGAAGGCCCTCATGCCCCACCGTAATGCACCCTTGACCGAGACCGGACGTCTGCGTCTGGCCCGCTGCGTCGTCGAGGACGGCTGGCCGCTGCGGCGGGCCGCCGAACGCTTCCAGGTCTCGCCCACGACGGCCCAGCGGTGGGCCGCCCGTTACCGCGAGCTCGGCGAGGCCGGTATGGCCGACCTCTCCTCACGGCCGCACCACAGCCCGCGTCGGACCCCGACCCGCACCGAGCGGCGGATCATCAAAGTCCGGCTTCTGCGCCGCTGGGGACCGGCCCGTATCGCCTACCTGCTACGGCTGAATCCCGCGACCGTGCACCGTGTTCTCACCCGGTACGGCCTCGCCCGCCTGGCCCACCTGGACCGCGCCACCGGCCGGGTGATCCGCCGCTACGAACACGTCGCTCCCGGCGACCTCGTGCACGTCGACATCAAGAAACTCGGCAACATCCCCGACGGCGGCGGCCACAAGGTCCTCGGCCGGGCCGAGGGCCGAAAGAACCGGGCGAACGCCGGCATGAGCTTCCTGCACAACGCCGTCGACGACCACTCCCGACTCGCCTACAGCGAGATCCTCACCGACGAGAAGAAGGAAACCGCCGTCGGATTCTGGCAGCGAGCCCAGACCTTCTTCACCGCTGCCGGCATCACCGTCCAGCGGGTTCTCACTGACAACGGGTCCTGCTACAGGTCACACCTTTGGCGCAACTCCCTTGCCGAACAAGGCATTTCACACAAGCGCACTCGGCCCTACAGGCCCCAGACCAACGGGAAGGTGGAGCGGTTCAACCGCACTCTCCTCGACGAATGGGCCTACGCAAAGCTCTACCGCACCGAGAGCGAACGACGCGAGGCCTACCCCGCCTGGCTGCACACCTACAATCACCACCGCGGACACACCGCGCTCAAGGGCCAACCACCCGCCAGCCGCGTCCCCAACCTCACGGGTCAGTACACCTAGAGCGCGGTCCAGCATCTAGCGTCTCCGTCATGACGACACCTCAGCACAAGATCGGATCGGGCTTCGGCGCCCGGAGCACCGTGGACGACGTCCTGCGCGGGATCGACCTGTCCGGCAGCACCGCGATCGTCACCGGTGGCTACTCGGGACTTGGTCTGGAGACAACCCGCGCCCTGGCGGGTGCCGGGGCGCGCGTCGTGGTCCCCGCCCGGCGACGGGCGGCCGCCCAGGAGGCGGTCGAGGGCATCGCCGGCGTCGAGACCGACGACCTCGACTTGTCCGACCTCGAAAGCGTCCGCGGTTTCGCCGAGCGGTTCCTGGCCTCGGGTCGCAAGGTCGACATCGTGATCAACAACGCTGGGGTCATGGCCTGCCCCGAGACGCGGGTCGGCCCGGGGTGGGAGGCGCAGTTCGCCACCAACCACCTCGGTCACTACGCGCTGATCAACCATCTCTGGCCGGCGATCGCCCGCGGTGGCGCCCGCGTGGTCGCCGTGTCGTCCGGCGCCCACGGCATCACCGGCGTGCGCTGGGACGATGTGCAGTTCGAGCGTGGCTACGACAGATGGCAGGCGTACGGACAGGCGAAGACGGCGAACGTGTTGTTCGCCATGCAGCTCGATGCGCTCTGCCGCGACGCCGGAGTCAGAGCGTTCGCGCTGCATCCGGGCAGCATCCTCACCCCGCTGCAGCGCCACCTCGCGAAGGCGGAGATGGTCGACGCGGGCTGGATCGACGAGACCGGCAACCCGACCGATCCCACCTTCAAGACGCCCGCGCAGGGCGCGGCGACGCAGGTATGGGCGGCGACCTCCCCCCAGCTGGCAGGCATGGGCGGCGTGTACTGCGAGGACTGCGACATAGCCGAGCCAGCCGGCGACAGCTCGGAAGGCGGCGTGCACGCACATGCGACCGACCCCGAGCAGGCCGCGCGCCTGTGGGCGCTGTCGGCCGACCTCACGGGCGTCGACGCTTTCGCGGCGGCAACCTAGCCCCGGACGTCGCGGGTCACGGTTTCAGGTCTGTGGCCGGCCGGCCCCATTCGGGGACACGGTGATCGCGCGGATCACGCGGTCGGCGGTGCTCTACGAGTCCGCGTGCGCACCGCGGTGGTACGTGCCGCGTGAGGACATCCAGGAGAAGGTACTGACGCCGGTAGGGGGCCAGACGTTCTGCCCCCACAAAGCGCTGACCGGCTACTACGACAGCGGCGAGTCCAGGAAGGCAGCATGGTTCTACCACGAGGGCTTACACCGAGGTCGGGCGGGTCGACGACCTGGTCCCCTTCGAGCCCGACAAGGCGGAGGTCTACCTCGACGATGAGCGCCTGGACCTCGACCCGGCAGGCAGGTGGTGCCGCACGGGGTCGACCGAGGCCTGAAGGCCGATGAAGTCCTCTCCCGTATCGAAAGTGGCTGACGAGACCCGGAATTACGGGATGGGTCACGTGGCTGGGTCGTGTGGTCGGGCACCTGCCGCGAGAAGCACGGCGATCGTCTCGGGGTAGGGCCCGGTCGTCGCCCATTGAAGCGGCGAACGGCCCATGCCGTGATCTTCGTGGAGATTGGGATCGGCGCCGTAGGTGAGGAGTGCACGCACCGTTTCGGTATGGCCCCAGCATGCTGCCGCGCACAGGGGTGTGCCTTCCGCGCCGCGTCCGCTTTCGGTGTTGGGCGAGGCCCCGGCTGCCAGCAGACAGAGGACGTTGTCGGTGGCTCCGTGGACTGATGCCGCGTATAGAGGCGTGGTGCCCTCGGTGTTGCCTGTCTCCGGACAGGTCCCGGCTAGCAGCAGTGCATTGATATGGGCGCTGTCGCCGAAGGTCGCTGCCCCGACGAGACGCTCCGACAGTTTCTTTTGCCGCCGTCTGTTCACAATCGCTCAGACTAACGAGGAGGTGAGCGAAGGGCTCGGTCACAGCCACTCGTTGATGGCTGCAACCAGGACGGTCGCCTCGTATCGGACCGCGAGTTTGTCGTACCTCGTGGCCATGGCGCGGTGCCTTTTGAGAGGATTGATGCCGCACTCAACTGCATGTCGGGCCTTGTAATCTTCCGGGTCGAACCTCGGCGGGCGGTCACCGTGGGAGCCGAGTTTCTTTCGGCTGCGCGCCTGATCGGCCCTGTCCGGGATGGTGCAGCGCATACGGCGTCTGCGTAGGTAGGCGCGGTTCTTGCGGGCGGCGTAAGGCTGCGGGGTCCGTTGTCCTGCCGTCCGCCTCGATGCCGATGTCGCCCAGGAGCGTGAGAAGGTCGTCCCCGGCGCGGTTCGCGAACTGCCACACGAACCGCGACATGGCTACGAAGGCTTCGCGCTCGTTCAACTCGTAGCGACTCATCAGGGCTCTCCATCGTCGGGCGGAGCCAGTAATCCAGGGCCGGGAGTCGTGATCTCTCGCCTGGGAAATCGTGCGGCCACCGAAGATCATCGTGGTTTGTGAAACAACGAAGGATCAAGCATTGGCCGCAGGTCACAGCGTAGACGTTGAACAATCGCAGGTCGGTTCTCCCGGGTGGAACCCCGCCGCCGGGCCCGCTCATTGGTACTGGGGCTGCTGTCGGACTTGCCGCGCAAGAACTGCTGGACGATCGCCGAGCACGTCGGGGAGCCCACCCCGCACGGGATGCAGCACCTACTCGGCCGTGCCAAGTGGGACGCCGACTCGGTCCGCGACGACATTCGGCCCTACGTGTTGGACCACCTGCGCGACGAGGAAGCGGTCCTGGTCGTGGACGAGACCGGCGACCTGAAGAAGGGCACCACGACGGTCGGAGTGCAGCGCCAGTACACCGGCACCGCGGGCAGGATCGAGAATGCCCAGGTCGCGGTCTACCTGGTCTACTCCGCGCAGACCGGACACGCCGCCATCGAACGGGAGTTGTACGTCCCGCGCTCCTGGGCCGAGGACCGCCAGCGGTGCGCGTCGGCCGGCATCCCCGCCGATGTTGGCTTCGCCACCAAGCCCGCTTCCCCGGACACAACCAGCTCCTGGTCCGCCGAAACCGGCGCACAGGCGAACTCGTTCCGGCCGACCGGTCGGAACCGGGTGCGGAGTGTCGGTGCGGTGGTGTGTGATCGGGGGTATGGCGATTGTGTTAGGCAAGCCGGGAGTCGACGGGCTGAGCGAGGCTGTGGGCGTGCTGCGGGGGTGGCAGTACGACGGGGCGCCGATGCAATTGCATCCGGGGGACCTGGGCTGGTTCTGGCGTTTAGGTGCGGAAGCGACCGCCGCGGCGGTCAGGACGTGGAGCCGGGAAGGACGGATTCTCGCTGTCGGACTGCTGGACGGTCCCGGACTGTTGCGGCTGACGATCGCGCCGGACGCTCATCAGGACGAGGAGCTGGCGCAGCAGTTGGTTGAAGACGTGACCGAGCCGGAGCGCGGCGTGCTGCCCGAGGGGAAGGCGAACATCGAGGCGCCGATGGGTGCACTGGTCCAAGATCTGCTGTTCGAGGACGGCTGGAACGCCGACCAGCCGTGGACACCGCTGCGCCGCGACCTCACGGAGCCGGTGAATGACCCAGACGTGCGGATCGAGGTGGTCGGGCCGGAGCAGGCGCACGTGTTTGCCGCCGTACCCGCTCACCGACCGGCTGCTGCGGCCCACAGTGCGCTCGTGGCGCCCTTCCTCCCGCGGGCCGCATCTGATCGATCTGGAACTCGACGGCGAGCTCGCACCCGTACCGGGATACGCCCGACCCATCTGGGAGCGCTGGCTGGCCGGCCCGCCGGACGCCCGTGGTGCATGGGTCGACCTCGACACCCGGCAGCGCGGGGCCTGGCTCGATCTCGTCCGTGAGCGGGGCTGCCGGCTCGAGCACCAGGACCAGCCGGCCGGACACGCGTACGTGCCGGAGGGCCGGCACATCACCGACAAACCGAGCCTCTACCTGGCACTCGGCGAGGCCGTCAACGGGCCGGGCGGCTACTTCGGCGGCTGCCTGGGCGCCCTCGTCGACTGCCTGGGCGGCAACTTCGGCTACATCGCCCCCGCGCCCCTGCTCTGGCGGGATGCCGCGACCGCGCGCGATCACCTGTCCCGCCTCCTGACGCCGGAGGGCGAGCCGTATGACCTGGTCACCACGGTACTCGAAGTCCTGGCCGAGCGCGGGATGCGCGTCACCCTCATGTGAGTCGGCATCCGCAGCAGTGACTCGACGCTGCTGTCGGTCCGTCTGGCCACGTACCCGTCTGATTCAGGAGCGGCGTCGTGCGCAGGTGCCGACGGAGGGATCAGTCAGCGGCGGACAACCTGTGCCACCAGTGACCGCACCCGTCTGAGCAGAAGCGCTTGCGCCGTCGTCCATCGGCGATTGCGAGTACCGCGACCATTAGCCGGAACGCCTTACGGCGTTCGTCGAGGGGGGTGAGAGAAGCGATCTTCCCCAACTGGTGCTCGATGCGGCCGCGCGTGATCAGGACCGCGGGTGTGTGCGTCGGGCGCAGCCCGGCACGACGGATGCTCTCCGGTCCGTCCTCGGCGACGGCGCGCGCCTGGACACAGTGGTGGCACAGGAACAGCAACGCCTCGGACTGCTCCTCTGGGCCGAGCGCGTCGAACCATTCGATGCCCTGCGACATCGGGCGCAGCCCCTGAGCGAGTTCGTTGAGCAGGACATCGCGTTCGGTCACGACTGCCTCCCATCGGACAAGCGGCACTTCGCCGCGGTCTGTCGTCGTCCAGTCGCGGGAAGGATGGCGGCCGTTCACGGACTGGCTTTCGGGTCAGCCTCTCCCGGATCACACCGGCGCACGCCCAGAAGGGGCACCCCTGGTTCTCGCTGCGGTCGTGAACCGCTACCCTGCGGCCAACTTCAGCGCCAGCGCCGACCAACTAGACCTCGAACCGGCTTGCTGCGTCGTCGGGGCGGGCCTGCTGGCCTGGGCCCTGATCGGCACCGTCATCGGCATGTATCTGTTCATTCCAGCGGCCCTGTTGTTGCTCGTCGCGGGGCCCAGTCCAGGCCCGCGATGCAGGCCGCAACTTGGCGGCCGGCCTTGGTTGTGCCGTACCGGTGAACAGGCGGTGTTCCAGCCCTGCACTATTCGGTGTGCGTAGTTACTGCGGGGGCCGATGGGCCCGCAAGGCGCTGGAGCCGTTCAAACTGTGGTGCGTTGGCGCCTGCAGTCCGTACACACTCCACGCATGCGTGCTGACACTGCTTTATCGCTTCAGGAGAGAGCTCTGCGATATGTCGCGGCTTCGTCCAGGGGAGAACCACTTGCTCACGACCTACGGGTGACGATGCATTTCCATCCCGATCGTGCAGCGGGGAACCGTCCCGTCCTGGCCAAGATGGCGGAAGATGGTGTCTATCGCTCGCAGTTCGTGACAGGTACGAGCAACGGCGGTCTGACCGCTCATCCCGGCGGGGATCGGTGGCGCTGGGAGAGTCATATCTTCGCCGGCGCATACGACGACGCTGCGGCCGACCAGCGTCCCGTGTACGGGGCGTTGAACTACCGTCGTGATCCGATCGGCGGCGCGCCGCGGTTCGGCTCCTCGTACTTCCGGCTAACCGCTGAGGCTCTTGCGCGCACCACGTTCTGCTACCCCGACAGCTCCACTGAGCCTTCCGCCTTTGGTGTCGCCGCCCGCTGCTCGCTCGTCGAACTGGCTGAGGCCGAGGATTTGGATGCCCTGGACTGTCATATCGAGGCACAGATTCACGGTCCGGTTCGGTTCGACCGTGATGTAGAGGCACTGGTGCTGGATCCCAGCTATCGCGGCACAGCCGTCGAATCCGCAGCTCGCCGCTTGTCCTGCCCGATCGAATGGCATCCAGGTTTTCGGCTCGGCGTGGATGAACTGCGGCACCATCCGAGCTATCGCGGACAGGAATACGTTGACCTCGGTACCGAGATCGCCGTTGATGGCCGGCTTGATCCGAGGATCATCGGCGACGCTGCTCGGACAGGCCTCTACGCCCTCCAGGATCTCAAGAAGGTTTGGCACTGCCTGGCACGCTTCGGTAAGGGCGACGTCTGACGACAAGGAGCTATTCGGCAACCCTGAGGGCCGTGAGATAGCTGGACCAGCTGTCCTCGGCCAGCGCCGCCCAAGACCGACGTCAAGGGCCGGGGACGTCCGGGACACTCCAGGTTCCGGGTCAGGCCTCGCTTGTTCGTCCATCTGATGAAGGAGACAGCCGCGCGCAGTCGGAATGGCTCGGCCTGGCGTGGCCTTCCAGGTCTTCGCGTTGGAAAGGAGACGCCCTCCTCACGGAGCAGGACCCGAAGGCCCTCGTAGCTGATGTCGTCGACCACCCCCTCGGCGACCAGCAAGTCGGCCAGCCTGGCCAGGCTCCAGGTCGAGAACGGCAGGTCGTGCTCGGCCGGCTTGGACTTGGCGATCTTCTTGATCTCGCGCCGTTCCGGAAGGGTGAAGGTCCTCGAGCGTCCGCCTTTGTACTTCGGGTAGAGCGCCTCGAAGCCGTCGGTGTTGAAGTCATGGATCACATCGCGGACCCGGTCCGGGCTGGTGAACGTCACCTCGGCGATCTTCGCCACGAGCACGCCCTGGGTAGACAGCAGTACCCTCTGCGCGCGCCGTCACGTCACCACCGAGCCGGTGCCCCTGCGGATGATCCGCAGCAGCCGCCGGCCCTCGTCATCATCGATCTCACGGCCAAGGGCTGAGTGGTTCGTTGAGCCGAGCCACGGTAGTTGGAACCTGGCCATGATTCTTGGAACCAGCTGATGCGTGCCCCGGGGGAAGGCGTTGACCCGGGTCGCTCACTTACGACGGCCGTGAGAGCCGGTCAGGCATTCGTGCGTGACAGGTGGTTGGGGAGGTCGGTGAGCCGTTCGATGCGGAGCACCGTCTGGTCTGCCGTCGGCGATGGTCCACCGGTGACGAAGTCGATGCCGCGGTCCAGCCAGATGCCGGTGAGCCCGGCGAGGGCGGCTGCGTTTACATCGGTTTCCAGCATGTCGCCCACGTTGACCACCTGCGCGGGGTCCGTCCGCATCCGCCGGCAGGCGGTGGCGTAGGCGACGGGCTTGGCCGCACCGAGCTCGGTCGGGGTCAGAACGGCTTCGAAGTATTCGAGGAGGCCGAAGCGGGCGAGTTTGGCGCGCTGCTGCTCGGGGTCCCCGTTGGTGAGAACAGCCAGACGCGGTCCTCGGGGAAGCCGTTTCAGGGTCTCCAGGCATGGCTGAACATCGGGATAGCACCGCCAGGACTCCTCGAACACGGTGAGGTAGCGCTCGGCGATCCAGGCATCCAGAAGGCCGGGACGTTCAGGAACCGGCTCGCCGAGCATCGGCAGGAAGGAACGGAGCCTGCGTCGGTAGTGCTCAGCGAAAGAGCACTGACCAGCCAGGTATTCCCGCATGTGGCGCGCCTCCAGCGTCCACCACAACGTCACCAACTCCTCCGAAGGAGCCGTCGCGTTCGGCGCGGCCTGGACGATCTGGCCGATCGTTTCCAAGACCGCGCTGCGATGATCGACCAGGGTGCCGTCCAGATCGAAGAAAATCACATCTGCCATAGGCGTGATCATCTCGTGGTGCCTGTCCCTGACGCCAGAAGGCGGGTATCGCGATCTTCCTTTCGGGATGATTCTCCAGGTGGTCACAACAGGGCGAGCGTTGTCTGATGCGGCACTGGCTGCCGCTGCGTGACCATTGGAAGCACTGACGCAAGGGCTGTCACGAGCGCTTCAGACCTGGTTGGTCGACCTTGGGTGGCAGCTGCAATGTGTGACGGCACAACCGAACGGGTTCGCGCTCAGGGAGGTGTGGCCGGGCGGGCGGGCCGGTGCGCCGGGCGAACTGCCTTGGGTCGTTATCGCCGGATGAGGCCGAGTTCGGTGGCGGTGGCGACGGCAGCGGTGCGGGAGTCGACGCCGAGTTTCACGTAGATGCGGGCCAGGTGGGACTTGACCGTCCCTTCGGTGAGGTGGAGCCGGTTGCCGATGGCTTGGTTGGACAGGCCCACGGCGACCAGTGCGAGAACTTCGGTCTCGCGCCGAGTCAGGGTGGTGCCGGGAGTGCGCAGTCGGTTCATCAGCCGGTCCGCGACCGTGGGTGCCAGTGTGGTGCGGCCTGCCGCCGCGGTGCGTACGGCGGCGGCCAGGTCCTCGGGTGGGGCGTCCTTGAGGAGGTAGCCGGTGGCGCCGGCTTCGATGGCGCGAAGGGTATCGGCGTCGGTGTCGTAGGTGGTGACGATCAGCACGCGGGGGGCTTGGGGGCGTGCGGTGATGGCGGCGGTGGCCTCGGCGCCGTTCATTCCCTTGCCGAACTGAAGGTCCATGAGGACGACATCGATGTCGCCCTGGGCGGCGCGGGCGACGGCTTCCTCGGCGGTTGGGGCTTCGGCCACCACTTCGATGCCGGCTTCGGTCTCCAGCACGGCGCGCAGCCCTGCGCGCACGACGGGGTGGTCGTCGGCCAGGAGCAGGCGGATGGGGGTGTCGGTCACGGGCGGGCCTCGGGCTCGTTCTGGGCGGAGGGGGTCAGAGGGAGCTGGGCGGCCAGGGCAGTGCCGTGACCTGGAGTGGACTCGATGATGAGGGTGCCCCCCAGACCGTGGACGCGGGCGCGCATGGCGGCCAGCCCGAACCCCCCGGCCTCCGGGTCGGGGACGGGCAGGTGGTGGGGATCGAAGCCGCGCCCGTCGTCGACGATGTCCACGGCGACGTGGTCGCCGAGGTAGCTGAGGGTGACCTCGGCTGCGGTGGCCTTGGCGTGGCGGACGGTGTTCCCGAGGGCGGACTGCGTGATGCGCAGCAGTGCGACCTCATGGGCGGTCGGCAGCGGTAGCGGGTCGCCGGTGAGGTGGAAGCGGGCGGTGATCCGGTGGCGGGCACTGGTGGTGGCGCACAGGCGTTCCAGAGCGCGGGCCAGGGTGGTGCCTTCCAGGGCGGGCGGGCCGAGGGCGGCGACGAAGCGGCGGGCCTCGGCGAGGTTGTCGACGGCGGCCTGGCGGGCCTGGTCGACGTAGCGGGCGGCACTTTCGGGGGTGCCGGGCAGGGCGCGTTCGGCGGCGCGCAGCAGCAGCTGGATGCTGGAGAGGCCCTGGGCCAGAGTGTCGTGGATCTCGCGGGCCAGACGTTCGCGCTCGGACAGCACGCCGGCGGTGTGCTGGGCGGCAGCCAGATCTGCGCGGGTGGCGGTGAGCTCCTCGATCAGGTGCCGGCGTTGTTCGCTCTCCAGGTACAGAGCCTGATACCCCCACACCACCGCCACCGCCACGGCGGCGCCGAGGGCCGGGCCGATCGCCATCGCAGCGCTGAAGGTGCCCTGATGTGCGGTGAAGCCTGCGACGGCGGCCAGCCCGGTGACCGCCACGGCGGCCAGTCCGGCGCGGCGGGCCAGCAGGTGGAGCTCGAGAAAGTACAGCGGGAATGCCACCCACACCCCGTCGGCGGACAGGGCCAGCAGCACCAGCCAGACAGCACCTACAGCGGCCAGCCACAGCGCTGCGGCCGGCCGCGAGCGGCTGACGCGTGGCAGCAGCGGGCCGGCCGCGTAGACGAGGCCGCAAGCCGCGGCCGCGGCGACGACCCACCCGGCGTGCGGGCGGCCATCGGTCACGGCCCGGCCGGCCGCCAGGGCGAGCAGGCCGATGACCAGCAGGTGCAGGCACCAGGCCAGGGCTCTGGTGGTGGGGGTCAAGGCGGGGGCGGTGGTGTTCACAGTCCTTCCACCCTAAGGAGAAAACCTCTGCGCGGCTTCCATCGAAAGTTACAACCGGGCTGCCGCCTTTCGATGCGCCAAGTGCTGTCCTGGGCCAGATGCCTCTGGAGGGGATTGGCAGCGACGGTGGGGACATACCGATTCCGCCCATGAAAGAGCAGGTCCAAGCCGTGTTCGTCGCCTGGAGAGACCTGAAATTCGCCAAAGGGCGCTTCGCCCTGATGGGCACCGTCATCGTGCTGATCACCCTGCTGGTCGGGCTGCTGTCCGGACTGACCGCCGGGCTGGGCCGGCAGAACATCTCCGCGATCACGTCCCTGCCCGCTGACAAGATCACCTTCGGCGCGCCCGGCGAGGGCGAGGACCCGTCGTACTCGAACTCCACCGTCACCGAGAAGCAGTGGCAACAGTGGGCCAGGACGCCCGGCGTGAGCAGCGCCGAAGCGCTGGGCATCACCACCACCAAGGCGACCGCCGGGAGCAGGAGCACAGGCGTCTCCGCCTTCGGCGTGAAGCCCAGCTCCACGCTCGCCCCCGACAGCAACAAGATCGACGGTCACGCGGTGGTCCTCTCGACCGCCGCCGCTGACAGCCTGGGCGTCGCGGCGGGCGACACCATCGCCCTGGCCGGGCAGAAACTGACCGTCGCCGCGGTGAGCGGTGACGCCTCCTTCAGCCACACCCCCGTCATCTGGACCAGCCTCGACACCTGGCAGAAGACCGCACCTCCCACGGGCACCGCCGACGGGCCCACCGCCACCGTCATCGCCCTCAACACCACCTCCGGCACCGACCTCAAGGCCGCTGACCAGGCGGCGGGCACCAAGACGGTCTCCAAGGACGACTCGCTGTCCGCGATCGGCTCCTACACCTCCGAAAACGGCTCCCTGCAACTGATGCGTGGCTTCCTGTTCGCAATCTCCGCCCTGGTCATCGGCGCCTTCTTCACCGTGTGGACCATCCAGCGCAGCGGCGACGTCGCCGTCCTCAAGGCTCTGGGCGCCTCCACCGCCAATCTGCTCACGGACGCGCTCGGCCAGGCCCTTGTCCTGCTGGCCGGCGGCACCCTGATCGGCACCGGCATCGCCGCCGGCCTCGGCGCCCTGGTCGCCGGCAGCGCGGTGCCGTTCCTCCTCACCCCCACCACCGCCCTCGTTCCCGCCGCCGTGACAATCGCGCTGGGCGCGCTCGGGGCCGGCCTGTCCATCCGCCGCATCACCTCCGTCGACCCACTGACCGCCCTGGGGAGCGCCCGATGAGCCTCAACCTGACCGACATCACCCTCACCTACCCCGACGGCGTATCCCGCCTGACCGCACTGGACCAGGTCACCCTTCAGGTGCCCGAGGGCAGCCTGACCGCCGTCGTCGGCCCCTCCGGCTCCGGCAAGTCCAGCCTTCTCGCCGTCGCCGCCACCCTCATCGCCCCCGATACCGGCACGGTCACCATCGACGGCACGCCCACCACCGGCTTGACCCGCGGTGAACTCACCGACCTGCGCCGCAACAAGATCGGCATCGTCTTTCAGCAGCCCAACCTGCTGCCCTCCCTCACCGCCGCCGAACAGCTCCAGGTCATGGCACAGATCGACGGTCGCAACCCGCGCACCGCCCACAACCGGGCCATGGAACTGCTCGACGCCGTCGGCCTGGCCGACCAGGCCGGCCGGCGCCCCCACCAGCTCTCCGGCGGCCAGCGCCAGCGCGTCAACATCGCCCGCGCCCTGATGAACGACCCCACCGTTCTCCTGGTCGACGAACCCACCAGTTCCCTCGATCACGAACGTGGCGCCGTTGTCATCGACCTGATCATCCGCCTCACTCATCAACAGGCCACCGCGACCGTCCTGGTCACTCACGACCGCACCCACCTCACTTCGGTCGACCAGGTCGCCGAAGTCAACGACGGGCGTCTCCGCCTCCCCAGCACCGCCCGATAGCCAGTCGTCCACGACCAGCACGCAACCTCGGACGGGAGGTCGGTGCGGCCCCGACAGCGTCGGCCCGCACTGCAGGAGAACAACACGGTCCCGGGCTCCCAGCCCGGGACATGGCTCTGTCCGCTCACACTCTCGGAGTGGGCAGTCGGCACCACACCGGGCCTGGCCACCGGGGGGTGCGGGCACTCCCCGCCACCCTCGAACGACGCCCACACACACTTACTGCGGCTGAAGAGGACCGTCCACGCACCGCGGCAGCTCCGTACGCGAGGAAGGCCAGAGCTCCGGCGACGTCGAGCCCGGCGAGAACCCAGTCACCGTCGCCGGCGGCACACCGCGCTCCAAGTGGCGCGGTTTCGACGCCGGGGGCGCTCGTCCTGCTCCATCCGAGGGATTCGCCAGAGCAGCTCGTCGTGCCGCTCGCATCCAAAAATCGAACATGCGTACCATTCACGTGTGCCCACGTACGACTTCCCCCAGGACCTGCGCGACGCCCAGCTCGCGCTGCACGAAACCCGTGCTCAGTACGAGCAGTACGCCCGGACCCTGCCGTGGTCGGCTGAGCCGATGCCCGGCTGGGAGAGCGAGAAACAGCCGTACACCAGCTTCCGCTCCGGAAAAACAGACAGCCCCGGCTACACCGACGAGCAGGCCGCGGAGATCACCCGCCTCAAGGCCCGCATCCTCGAACTCGGCATCATCGTGTCCACGCACCCGTTCTGGAGCAGCGTGGAGAGTGGCGTCGTCGATGCCCGTATGGCGCTGAAGCACGTCCACGAACAGCCGGCCGAGGCGTAGCGGTGTCCGAATCCGGCGGGATATCCGACCTGGACAAGAACCGTGCTCTGGCCGACTGGCTGGAGTGGCAGCTGCGCCGGACCCGGATCCGGATCCGTGAGCTGGAGGTCGCAGAGCGGCAGGAGCAGCGTGCCCACGAGCGGGCGCAGGCGGAGCAGTCGTGGAAGATCCAGCCGAAGCTCTCCAGGGACACGGCGATGCTGCACCGCGGGGGCTGCTCCCTGTCACCCCAACTCGGGTTCATCAACCGCGAAGAGGCGATCATCGCGTTGAACGAACCCGACATCGAGGCATGCCGGATCTGCCATCCGGAAAAGGGCCTGAGGGCCGCATAGGGCTGGTTCGGGCCACTCGTGGTGCAGCGGAGGCAGTCGGCCCGCGCGATCGGCATTCCGGCTGTGACGGCGGCGACGGCGCCGCCCTGCCGGCCTGTCGCCCCCGCTTGCCAGTTGCCCCGGCACGACCGGGAGATGCAGACGTCGGACGCAAGTACGGGGAATGGGTCGGCCGAGCGGGGGTCAGTCGTCGAGGCCCCAGCTGTGAACGCTATGAGGGTGGATGCGGATCACCTCGGGGCTGAAACCCGGGCCCAGGGCGTCGGAGCTGGTGAGCAGCTCAGCTGTTCCGCGGATCTCCACGAAGCGGGGCTTCCATGGCGTCACGCTCGCGAGATCGTCGACGACGAGGGAGATCTTCGGGTTGGCCTGCAGGTTGCGCCATTTCTTCGAGGCGCCCATGCGGTGTCCGCCGATGAGAACGGTGTCGTCCGCCTGGAGGAAGAATCCGACCGGGTTGGCCTGCGGCGGGCCCTTGGGGTCGACAGTGGCCATGCGACCCAGCCGCTGGCCGGCCAGGTAGGCACGCTGAGCATCGGTGAAGGCAGTCATATCTGCACCTTTCCACTGGGTTACAGGTGCCGGCTTGTGGCGCCGCCCGGCCACCACTCGGGCGCGGGTTCCTTCGCGACCACGGGCGACGGGCACGCCGCCCGAGTTGTCTAAGTCGCCGCTCTGCGGCGTACCAGGTGCTCGGACTTCCGGCGATGGCTACTCGGGCAACGGTCGGTCATCGATGACGTGCTTCATGACGAGGGTGGAGGTCAGACGCAGTGTCCTGAAACCCGGCCCTCGGCGGCCCGGGCGGTCACCCGCGTCTCTGGTGCCATGATGATCGTCATCGGTGGTTTCCTGCTGGTGGAACGCCTGGCCGGCTGACGAACCCGCCCCGCCCCGTTCAGAGACCGTGATGTCCCCGTCGAAGGAGAGCACGTGGAAGACCAGACACAGCACGAACAGGCGAGCCCCGAGGTGCAGAAGCGCATCCAGGACAGCTTCGACTGCCAGGGGCTGATGGCCCACCTCGGTGCACGGATAACCCACATCGGACCGGGGCGCGTGCACATCGTGCTCCCAAGTCGGTCCGAAGTGACCCAGCAGCACGGCTACTTCCACGCCGGCGCCACCAGCACCATCGCCGACACCGCCGGCGGCTACGCCGCCTACACACTGTTCCCCGAGGACACCGAGGTTCTCACCGTCGAGTACAAGATCAACCTCCTCGCGCCCGCGGTCGGCGAGTACCTCGAGGCGGTCGGAACGGTCCTGAAGGCCGGACGCACGCTGACCGTCTGCCAGTTGGAAGTGTTCGGCGTCACGGACGACGGCGGGCGGAAGCTCGTCGCCAACGGGCAGCAGACGCTGATCCGCGTGAAGCCGCCCGAGCAGTGAGCCCGCAGCCGTCATTGCCGTCCTGGGCAACGTGGTGGCAGCGGCCGTTCCCGGACGCCAACACACTGCTGCTCCACGGACGGCAACCGGCCCTGGTCGACACCGGGTTCGTGGGTCATGCCGCAGAGACGGCCGACTGGGCCCGTGCGCACGCCGGGGAAGTCGGTCTGGTGGTGAACACCCACTGGCACTCCGACCACGTCGGCGGCAACGCCCTCCTCCAGGCGCACGGCGCCGCCGTCGCGGCCGGGGCCCTGGAGGCCGAGGCCATCCGACGCCGGGACCCGGGCTGCTGCGCGGCCGAGTACCTGGACCAGCCGGTCGCCCCGTACACGGTCGACGTGCCGCTCGACGACGGACAGGTCCTCCGGCTCGGGGACACCGAGTGGGAAGTCGTCCGGACCCCCGGGCACACACCTGGGCATCTGGCGCTGTGGCAGCCGGAGGAGCGGCTGCTCGTGGCCGGGGACGCACTGTCGGACTACGACGTCGGCTGGGTGAACCTCGCCCTCGACGGGCTCGACGCGGCCACCACCGCGCTCGCTTCCCTCAAGCGGATGGCCGACCTCGCCCCGCGGGTGATCCTGCCCTCCCACGGCCCGATCCCCGCCGACCCCGGTGCTGCCTTCGCCGCCGCCCTGCGCCGTGCGCAACGGCTCGTGGACGACCCGGACGGGACGGTCCGGTACGGCGCCCGGCGGATCTTCGCATTCGCCCTGATGATCCGCGGCGGCATCCCGGCCGACGACGTCGAGCCGTACTTGCACGCTCGAGACTGGCTGACCGACGCCGCCCGGCTCCTGGGCCTCACGCCCGAGGCGCTCGCCGCCGAGCTGGTCACGACCATGCTCGGCAGCGGCGCCGTCGTTCTCCGCGACGGCCGCCTCCACGCCGCCGCCGACCACACCCCTGTGGCGGCCGAAACGCTGCGCGTGCCGTACCCGCGCGCATGGCCGGTTTCGGAGCCGCGCTGACTCGCGGCGGGAGTGGACGGGCGGACCTCCGGCCGCTCACCCGTCCACTCCCGCCCGGACCTCCGGTCAGAAGGTGTGCTCCGGCGACGTGCGGAGCGTGAGTCCTGGAGGCCCCCACTTCACGTTGGACCACACCACATCGAGGATCAGTCTTGACCCCCTACTCCCTGGCGTTCTACGTGGACGTCGTCACCACTGGCACCGTGCTCGGCGTGGGCCCCGCGGCCCCTCCCGACCGCGTGACCATGGCCCTGGGGTCGAACTTCGGTGAGAACACCTTCGACGACCACAGCATGTGCCGTGACTACGGCCTCGCCGAGTTCTTCTGGGACCGCGCTTCCGCCGAACACACATGGTCGGGCCACCACTTCACCCTGCAGGTTCACAGGCTCGCGTACCGGGACCGCGCCCTCGTCAACGAGACGGTTCGCGCCCGGTACGGGCGGTTCACTCCCAGGCTTCGGTTCGAAAAGCTGCAACGCCTACTGGAGCGGCGTGGTGTCCCCCTGCTCGAGATCCCGGAAATCCCGGCGAACTCCCCTTACTTCCGTACTTTCTGGCAGCCCGATTCCCGTGTGGCCGTCTCCGTCATAGGCACCTACGGCGAGTACAGCACGCCGGACAATCTGCGGGTCGGCGACGTGTACAAGATCCAGGCCCCGATGGCTGCCGAGGAAGTGGAGTGGCGGAGGGCGCGGGTCGGGTAGCACCGGGGGCGGCCTGGGCGCTTGTCGATTTCGCACAGCCTGAGTCACAGCAGGACTCACTTTCCGAGGAGTTGGAGGTCAGCTCGACCGAACATCTGACGCTGTGACGTGAGCCGGCCAGGGCGTCGGGACGGGACCAGCGGGCGAAGCCATGGAGAGGCGGACCGCTTTCCGACGGTGCATACCTACTGCGGGTCACGCTGTGAGCGCCAGGAAGCCGTGGGCTCGACAGGTCAACCGGTGGTGGTGCCTGAACCGGCGTCAGCCGTTCTACCGTCGTGCCGACGACGGACGCGGTTGGCGACGATCAGAAGGGCGGTACCCAGCAGGAGGATCCCCGCGACCAGCCCCTTGAGTGCGCCACCGCCGGACGCTTCGGAGTCCACCGCGGCTGCCGGGGCCATGCCGTGGGTGTGCGGGAATTTGATCTTCGCGTGGAACTTCTTGACGAGCAGTCCGCTTCTGAGTTCAAGGGTGGCGCGCCAGGGGCCGTCGGCCACTTCGTCGGTGACGGGAATGATCACGGGCTCGGACTGGTGGGGTGCCAGGCTGGTGCCCAGTTGTACCTGGTAGGGGCCTGCGCTCAGGCTTCCGGACACCGAGGCGAGTTTCAGGGTGCCGGACAGGTCCAGAGCGCGGCCACCGGTGTTGATGATCTGGGCACGCACGATCGCGTGGCCGTCCGGGCCGCGTTCGGCCGTCATGGTGCGCGCGGTGAAGTTCGGGGCCGGGGGGTTGTGTCCGCCGACTGAGAGATACATCCGGATGCCGGTGCGGCTCACCAGGGCGACTCCACCACCTCGACCGCCCCTGACTTGCGCCCAGACCACGGCATAACGCTCGCCGGGTGCCGCGTCCCTGGGCACTCTGATTGTCACGGTGTCGCGGAGGGTGTCGTGGGCGGGAACATCGAGCGTCCTGCGTCGCAGCTTTGTCCAGGACGAGAGTTCGTTCCGCTTCCTGCCGGCTGCTCCTACGAACGAGCCGTGGGTGATGGTGGCGGCGGCCGGATACACCTCGACGTGCAGGGTGGAGTCAGTGGTGTTCAGTACTTCGATGCGGCGGTGCACGGTCGTGCCCGGTCTCAGGTTGTCGACGATGTAGTGCCGTGCGCGTGGATCGTCGGCCAGGTCGGCCGGGATGTCGACGAGGCGTACGCCGACGCTTCCCTGGCCGGAGCCTGATGAACGTGCTGGCGCGGCCGCTGTGTTGGTCGCAGGTGAGCCGGCGCCGGTGGCCGCGATGAGTGCCGCGGCCACCAGTGCCAGGACGGGAACGAAACTGCGCAAGGTGGAGATCCCCCCAGTGTTTTCGGTGTGTGGGTCAGGCCACGGAGTGGGTGATCGTCGAGCTGTAGGTGCCGGCCAGTGCGTCCGCCGGGACCGTGACGGAGATGGTCGGGTTCCACACGGCGGTGTTGATCCCGGACACGCTGGTGGCCGTCTGGACAGGACCTGGCGGGTACAGGGGGTCCAGGTTGCTGGCGTTGACGATCGCGTTGCCGGTGACCGTGGCGGACGGCGTGTTGTAGCTGCTGGAGCCGGGGGCGGAGACCGAGATGCTCTGCGGTCCCGTGAAGTCGGTTCCGTTCGCGGTGACGACCCAGCCGGTCGTACCACCCCGGTTGTCTGTCACAGTGACGTTCCCCAGCTGTGCGCTGACCGTCTGGGGGCTACTGCTGGCGGCGACGGTGCCCAGGCTCACCGGCCCCGTCGGCACAGTGATGTCGATGGTGCCGGTGGTGATCGAGAGCGTCACCGGCGTGGTCCCACTCTGATCGGCCGAAGCCGGCAGGGGAACGGACAGAGCCGCCACCAGGCCGACAACGAGCGAAGCAGCCGCGATACTTCTGCGCATCTTGATCCTCAAATCGGGGGTCACAGGTGCAGGTGGAAGTCACCTCCCGCCCGATATCGGCAGAAGACCACATTCATGATCGCTTTCTTTGCCTTTTCCACCGGATCGGACCATTCGCTCTTTAGAATGGTTTTATGGCACTCCGTGGCTCGCCCCTACCGGGGCGGTCACGGTTCTCGGCACATAGCTGCTTGATGCGTACGCGTGCGGTCCCCCGCTCGCATCTGTCCCACCCCTCAGACACTGAGCCCCTTTCAATCTGAGGACGGTGCGGTCCGGTCCGGGCCCTCGTCGATCTCGCGTTGGCTCCTGAACATCCCCGTGGCCATGGCTCGTTGTACGGCGCATTCGACAAAGGCCCTATCGACGTCGACCGGCTCCGCCGGAGCCTGGCCGGGCTGCCGTTGCCGGGGGCAGACGGCCATCTGGTTCTGGCAGTGGATGCCTCACCGTGGCTGCGGCCGGACGCGGCGAGCGGCCCGTCCCGAGTAACGGGCGGAACACCACCGGGTGGGGCCGCCGGCTGCGACCCCACCCAGTATGTGCTCCGTCAATGACGTCAGCGCAAGCCGAAGGCCCGGGTGATCGTCTGGGAGACGCTGTTGTCGGCGCTGTCCCGGGCAGTGACCCGAAGCGTGACGAAGTCCGCGGACTTCGGCGCCTTCAGGGCCGTCCGCCATGCGACGCCGTCTCGGTTCAGCTCGGACCGCTGCCAGGTCGCCCCGTCGTCGTACGAAACTTCGACAGAGGGCTTCCGGATGCCCGCCGTTGTGCCGGGCAAGTGGGAGGCCGCCACCGTCAGCTCGGCACGCTGGTCCGCCCGGCCCGCCTTGTCGGTGTCCACCCCGTAGTCGAGCTGGATCAACGGAAGAGACTCGGCCGAGTCGGCGCCGGTCGCCGCGGAGGTGAAGTTCCACTCGGTCAAGGTGTGCGTCGAGTACGGATTGGCCCAGGCTGCCCGGTCGTTGTCGACCACCAGCCGGTAGGGCAGGCGCTCCGCCGCGAGCTCGGGAACCCGCAGGAATTCCGCGTTGCCCCAGTTGAGCTGCCGATCACCCTGGTAGAGCGACATCCAGTCCTTGACGTCGAAGTTGCCGTGAGCTTCTCCGACATGGCCGGAGCCGGAGTCGCCCCAGCCGGGCGCGGGAATGTAGACAGTGTCGAGATAGCGCACCGGCTGGTAGCCGATCGGACCCATCCGGGGCCGCTGGATCGGCCCGAACCAGCTGACCTCGGCGGTCTTCCCGGCCCGGTAGCGAAGGACGTCGATCGAGTGCTGCCCGGTCTCGCCGACGGTGAAGGCGTCGTCCAGCCAGTCGGCACCGGGGGTGACCCAGTCGGTCCGCTCACCCTGTGCGGGAGCGGTGAGCTGGTTTCCGACGGCCCAGCCCCGCCAGACATCGGAGCGGTACTCCAGCGCCTTGCCCGGCCGATAATTGCGGAACGAGACGTCCACCCGGGCCAGATCGCTCGGCTTCACCCGCCAGGTCGGGTCCGCCGGGACGGTGCCGGACCAGTGACGCACCACGTCGTAGAGGTAGTCGGTCGTGGGGTGGGAGGTGACCTTCAGCTCGATGCTGCCCCGCTGGAGCGAGTCGATCAGGTCACCGCCCTGGTCGGCGTTGAGCGTCGCCACCGTCAGCGGAGCCGGGTTCTGCGGGCTCCAGGGAGTTTCGTCCCACGGCCGCAGTCGGCCGATGCCGTCGTTGGCGACCAGGAGTACCCGCGCGCCAGCCGCTGCGGCGGCCTTGGCCTGCTCCTCGATCGCCACGGTGTCGCTACGCCGCACCACCACAGCCTTGCCGCGGACATTCTTCCGCGCCAGGTCCTTGGCCGTACCTTCGGCGGCGAAGACCGCCGTCAGCTTCCGCGTGCCGGCCGGCAGCGGCTTGGCCGCGCGCTTGACCAGCGGGTCGTCGAAGGTCTCCGACTTCGTGCCCACGGTCAGCGCCGGCTGCTCGAGGCGGAAGCGGGCGCCGAACTCGAACTCGCCGTCGGTGACCTTCTTGCCGGTCGGGAGCGCCCAGATGCTGTCGTACGTCTCGTTGGGCAGCATCGAGCTCTCGACGAGGCTGTCGGTGAACGACCGGTGGATGTCCAGCCGCGGCGCGACCGCCGTGGTCTGCCGCGGCACGTGTGCCAGGATCTGGCGAGTCTTGCGGCCGTCCAGGGTAACGGTGCGGTCCTGGTCCAGCTGAACGTCGTTGAAGCTCAGCAGCGCCATGCCGAGCGAGTGCGGCCCGTTGGCCCCCCGCACATCGGCGGTGAGCCATCCGCTGTAGCTACCGACGGGCAGGCGCCCGGTGCCGGTGCCGGACTCGTCGAGCTCGATCGTCGTGAAGAGGTGCTCCGCGGTGAGGAGGACCCGGCCGGAGAGCGGCTTGCCCGACCGGTCCTTCGCGACGATGGTCAGATTCTGCCTACGCCCCTCCTTGCCGACGCCGATCAAGGTCCGGGCGCGCACCACTTTGGCGTTGTCCGAGCCGGTGATCATGCCGCTGATCTGCCGGTCGGCGGGAAGCCGGTCCAGTTCCGCAGTCAGGTTGACCGAGGTGGTGCCGTGTGCGGGAATGGTGACCCGGTCGGCGGAGAGGGTGAACAAGCCCGCCGGGGCATCGGCATCGATCGCAAGGTCCAGGGTGACCGGGGCGTCGCCGACGTTGGTGTACGTCACCTTCCGGACGTCGGTCTCTCCTGGCTTCGTGGGCCACGTGTGGAAACCGGAGAAGGCGCTGGCGGTTGCGAAGACGGACGCGTGCACGGCTGCGGAGGCGTCGAGCCGCCCACTGCCCGCCTCGTACGGGGTGTACGACTCAGTGGCCTTGGTGCTGCTGACCAGTGCTGCCTTCAGCTGCGGACCGCTCCAGTCGGGGTGGGTGGCGGCGAGCAGTGCGGCGGCGCCGGCGACGTGAGGTGTAGCCATCGACGTGCCGCTCATCGTGGTGTAGTAGCCCGAGCCGCCCCGCCGGTAGTGGGAGCGGGCCGCGAGGATGTCGACACCGGGTGCGGTGAGTTCCGGCTTCAGCCCGGCGTCGCCGTCCCGCGGGCCCTGGCTGGAGAATTCGGCGAGCTTGTCCGTGGCGTCGACGGCTCCGACGGTCAGCGCGGAGTCCGCGGCACCGGGACTGCTGATGCTGTGCGGCCCGCCGTTGCCGGCCGCTACCACGAACAACGCACCGGTCTCGGCGCTGAGTCGGTCCACCGCCTCGCTCATCGGGTCGGTGCTGTCGCCGCCGCCGCCCAGGCTCATGCTGATGACCTTGGCCTGTGCGTCCCGGGCGGCCCATTCCATACCGGCGATGATCCAGGACTCCTGTCCCCCGCCCTCGCTGTCGAGCACCTTGCCGATCTCCAGCCGGGCTCCGGGCGCGACACCCCGTTCCTTTGCGTCGGAGGCGCTGCCGGTGCCGGCGATGGTCGAGGCGACGTGGGTGCCATGGCCGTTGTAGTCGGCGATGTCCTCCTCGTACGGAACGAAGCTGGTGCTGGCGTCGATCTGCCCGATGAGGTCAGGGTGTTCGCTGTCCACCCCGGTGTCGAGGACAGCGACCTTCACGCCCTTGGCGGTGTTGCCCTCCGCCCAGACCTGCTGCGCGCCGATCTGTGCGGTGGACTCGGCCAGGTCGGCTTTCACCTTGCCGTCGAGCCAGACCTTGGCGATACCACCCGCGAAGGTGGGCCGTACCGATCCGCGGCGTGCCCTTGCTGCCGCGGAGTCGCCGGTGAGCGCGGACCAGAACGCCGGGGCCTTGTCGCGCTTTTGCGCGACCGCCGCGCCCTGCATGCTGTCCAGCCGGCGGACAACGGTCGAGCCGGCCACGTTCGGCGCGGTCCGCAACTTGTCGGCTGCGTCGGTGTAGCGGACGATGAGCGGCAGCCGTTTTGCGTGCGCGTCGTCGTACCCGTCGGCGATCAGCCGGGTCACGTTGAACAGCTGCTCGTCCAGCAGCCCCGCGCCGACATAGGGCAGGGCCGCATCGGGGTAGACGTATGTCGAACCGTCCATGACGACGCGGTGGAAGCCGGAGGTGGTTCCGTTCGGGCCTTCCACAGACCGGATGACGGTGCCGTCGGCGGCGGTGCCGATCGTGACCTTGTCGCCGGTGATCAGGGTGACGCTGTGGCTGCTGCCGCTTGCGGGTGCCTGCGATGCGGCGCCGGCGGGCGGTGCCGGGTCGGGCGGGTCCGCGGGTGCCGCGGCGATGGCTGGTATGACCCCGATTGCCAGGGCGGCGACCGCGCCGAGCGCGATCGGCCCAAGCCGGGGGGTGGGAAGAATGGACAAGGAGACCCCTCAAGGGCTAAGGAGAGTGGGAGATCATCCGGAGCATGGGGTTGTCCTTGGCCTTGAGCAATAGGCTCAGGCTGGCGCTGTTTGGCCATGGCGCAGTTATGACATGCGGCCATGAGGATGGATCGCCCGGAACCGCACGTCAGGTAGTCGGCGGGCAGTCCCTGCCCGGTCGCGGGAGTCGGACCGGCCCGGGACCCACGGCCTCGCCGTGAACGGCCCGACGGGGCGGGAGGTGACGACGGCGCACCGGACAGGCTTGCCACAGAAGTTGTGCTGCAGATGATCGCCGCAATGCCGTCCCGCTCGGCATCGTAAGGCCACACTGCAGTCGTCGATGAACTGCCAGAAGGTGTTCTCGTTCATGTCGCTGAGCATGACGGACGGCTCTGACAAGCGGCCGCGTGACGCCTCACTCGGGTCTGGCAGCTGTTCACCGGCCACACCGCCCTGCCTGATACGACGGCGGCCGTCGTCGGTAAGGACGGATACGTCAAGAGTGATTTCCTGGCGAGGGAGACGCTCGCCCCCGCGTGTGGGCGCATCGACAGCACCGGGCTGTCACGCCGGCAGACCGCCGCTCCCGAGACTGATCACCACCACCCCAGCCCCGCCGACCGGCCGCCGGCAGGGAGGAACACGTACCGCCGCGCCCGTTTGGCCGGGCGCGGCAGGTGTGCGCGGTGCGGTGGAGAAGAACGGTCAGAAGGTGAGGCTCCAGCTGTCGAGGTAGCCGGGGTCGACGGTGAAGATGCCGGGGGTGTTGTCCTGGACCCGAAGCTTCCATGTGCCGTTGGCGGGGACCGCCGACGCGTCGACCGTGTAGGTGGTGTGCAGCTCGCCCTCGCCGGTGTCCCAGTACCAGTCCTTGACCGGGATCTCCGTGCCGTTCTCGCTGACCAGGCTGACCACCTGACCGCCGACCCACGGGTGGTACAGGTCGACCGTGACCTTGAGGTCGCTGGGGGCATTGCCCTTGCGGCCGGTCACGATGAGCGGGGACTCGATGCTCTTCCAGTTGGGGATGTCGAACCGGGCCGGGTTGACGAAGAAGTCACCACCGGAGGCCAGGACGGTCCACACGAAGTGCACCGTGCGCTTGACCTTCGGCGAGTTCGTGATGGTGACGGCGGCCTTGAAGTCGCCGGCCTTCTTCGGAGTGCCGCTGATCAGGCCGGTTTCCGCGTCGATGGACAGGCCCTTGGGAAGCCCGTGCGCGGAATACGACAGAGGGCCCGGCCGGGAACTCGTCGCCTCGATCTGCCGGCTGGTCGGCTGGCCGACAGCCGACTTCCGCGTGGAGGGGGCGATCACGGCGATGTGGTTCACATAGCGGGCGCCGACGTTGACGGCCGCCCAGGCGTTGCCGACGGCCTCGTAGGCGTCGCTGGTCGGACCGAACAGGTCGGCGGCGGCCCGGAGGGTGGCGGCGCGGGCGCCCGCGTAGTCGGTGCTACTGGTCATGTAGACGGTCAGCGCCCGGTACCAGACCGCGGTCGCGTCGCGCTGGCCGAGACCGACGACCGGGAGGCCGTCGGATGTGGGGCTGTCGTAGGCGATGCCGTTGATGGTCTTCTTCCCGCTGCCCTCGGAGAGGAGGTAGAAGAAGTGGTTGGCCACGCCCGAGCTGAAGTGCGGGTCGAGCTTTCTGGTCTCGGGGGTCCAGTAGTCCTGAGAGGTGCCCTTGGCGGAGGCGTCCTTGGAGGGCTGGTCCATGTAGCGCAGCGGCTTGCCGGTACCGCGGACGTCGGCGAGCTCGCCGATCATGTAGTCGGGGACATCTGCGGGGTTGTCCGCGGAGAACTCCACGGAGGTGCCCATGATGTCGCTGGTGGCCTCGTTCAGGCCGCCGGACTCACCGGAGTAGGTCAGGTTCGCGGTGGCGTAAGTGACGCCGTGGGTCATCTCGTGTGCGGCGATGTCGAGTTCGGTGAGTGGCCTGGCGTTGTTCAGACCGTCGCCGTAGGTCATGCAGAAGCAGCCGTTGTCCCAGAACGCGTTGGCGTATCCGTCGCCGTAGTGGACCCGGGAGTAGGCGCCGACACCGTCGTCAGCGATGCCGTTGCGGCCGAACCGGTCGTGGTAGAAGTCCCACGTCTGCCGCTGGCCGTAGGCGGCGTCCACGGCCGCGGTCTGGCGGTCGGCCGCCGTTCCGTCGCCCCAGACGTCGTCGTCGTCGGTGACCAGTACGCCGTTGCCGCCGACGCCGGTCAGGTCGTACGTCTTGTGGCCGCCGCGCTCGGGGTCGGTCAGCTCGTAGAGGCTGCCGTTACGCGTGGTGCCGATCGGCACCTCACCGCTGTACTGGCTGTGGCCGGTGCCTGAGTGGACCTGTTCGACGCTCTGGAGCTGCTTGCCGGTCGTGGCGTCTGTCACCACGCTCAGGCTGCTCGGGGTTCCGTCCTCCTGCACGCCGCTGACGACGGTCTGCCAGGCGAGCGTGGGCTTGCTGCCCCCGAGCCAGACGACCAGCTTCGGCGATCCGTCCGTGGCCGCGTCGTCGGTCTCCTTGGTCTTCGCGGCGGCCAGGGCGGACTTCTTCGCCGTCGCGGCCGTGACGGCGGCCTTGGTCGTCGGCACCGACACCTTGGCGTCCGAGGCCCTGGTGACCGTACGGGCCGCACCCTGCTCGTGGACCACCAGGTCGCCGCCGATGACGGGCAGGCCGGCGTAGGTGCGCTCGTAGCGAGTGTGCACGGTGCCGTCTGCGTCCTTGACGACGTCCTTGGGTATCAGCTCCTCCCGATCGCTCAGCTTCAGCGAACGGGCGGTGGCGACGCTTGCCTCGGTCGCCGCCTCGAGCAGCTTCCTGCGCTGCCCAGGGGAGAGCGTCACGGACCGGGCGCCGGGCCGGGGCTCCGCGGTGATCTGCCGTGGTGCTTGATCCGTGCCGACCGAGGCAGAGGCGGTGCCCGAGGCGGGGAGGACCGAAACGAAGAGCGTGGCCATGGCGACGGCCGCAATTGCCGCGACACGCGGCGACGTGGCCCTGTTGGTACGGAAGTTGTTCGGCACTGCTGTAACTCCTTCTGTCCGGACGTGCGGTGACGGCCGGTGGGGTGGGGAACCGGAGGCTGGGTGTTCCTCCGGCGTGAAGGGGTGCGATGCGGCGCGAGCCGTGGGTCGACGCGGTCGCGCCTGCGGTGGTGCGGGACGGACTTGGTCACCGCCCTCTGCGAGGGCCGCGAGAGGGAGTGCCGCGGCCGGTATCGGCTGAAGCGGCTCGGGCTGCGTCGCGTCGGCGGCTCGTGATCACCCTGTCCGGGGCGCGATCCGCCAGGCAAGGAGATCCGGAGTGCGGGTCCGCGCAACTGCGCAGATGTGAACAGGAACAGACAGGAACGGAACGGGTCCGCCCCGGCCGTACAGGGATGTAACGAGCACGTGATCGCTCCGGCCGACTCCACCGCGTACGATCGGCCTCGCGAACGCGCCGAAAGGGGGACAGCTGTGGCGGTGTCGTCGGAATTGCCGTGGGCCGGGACCGGTCTGGGCCCCTTGGCCGGCCGGGTGCTCGAATGCCTGGTCACGCAGCCGGAGCTGAGCAGCGAGGCGGTTGCCGAAGCGCTCGGGGTCACCTCGGCAGCCGCCGAACGCGCCCTACAGGCACTGGAGAACGAAAACCTGGTCGTCCGCGTAGGTGACCGTCCCACGCGTTGGAGCGCGGGCCCGCCCCGCTCCACCCTCGGTTCGCTGCTGGCCCAGAGGCGGCAGGAACTGGCGCGGGCGGAGCTGTACATGGAGCGGTTGCACGAGGCATACCGCTCGGCGTCGCACCGTCGCGTCACCTCCGACCTGTTCGAGGTGGTGGAGAGCGCCGAGCAGGTCGGGGTGCGCTACGCGCAGCTGCTCGCGTCCAGTCGGCACGAGGTGCTCCACCTCGCCAAACCTCCGTACGTCACGCGGTCCGCGCGCCTCGAGGGCACCTCGGCGCCGACTGCCCCCGCAGCCGTTTCGGACGCACCGACTCCGGAGGTCCCCGTGCCTGACGGAGTGCGGCTCCGGTCGGTGTACGACACCGACGGGATGACCGACACCGTTTCGCTGCGCACCGCCCTGAGCGGCACAGCCCGGGGCGGGGAGCTGCGGCTGTTGGCCGGGCTCCCGATGAAACTGGTGGTGTTCGATGCGACGGTCGGCATCATGCCGCTACGACAGGAGGATCCGTCTGCGGGTTCGCTCATCGTGCACTCGACCACACTTCTCGGAGTGCTCACCGCGCTCTTCGAAAGCGTCTGGGAACGGGCGACCCCGGTGTCGCTGGACAGCGGCCCCGGCCGACCGCCAATCACTGCGACGGAACCGGACGGCCAGCCTCCGGGGCGGATGCGCGACATCCTCACTCTCTTGCGCGCGGGTCTGACGGACGACGCGATCGCCCGGGTCCTGGGGCTGAGCCGACGGACGATCCAGAAACACATCAGCGAGACCGCAGAGCTCCTCGGCGCGCGGACCCGCTTCCAGATCGCGCTGCTGGCACGCGAACGAGGCTGGCTCGGGGACGCCCCGGGCGTGGTGGCGGCCCCCGCCGAACGAACGACCGGGTGACCCAGGACGGCGTCGAACAGGTCGGGGAACTTCCCGTCGCGGTCTTGGACCGGGCACCGTGCCCAGCAGCAGGCGTCCTCGAGGTCCGTGACGAGGTTCTTAGCGGCTGCGCCACCCAGGATCCGCCAGGGGGCCAGAAAATCGTCCTGCCCCTCGGCCGTCCCGGATCACCGGATCATCTGCTTGGACACACTCGCGTCGTCGGCCTCGGACAGGTACGCGGAGATGTCGCCGTGCGTCAGCCCCCGCGCGGACAGGGAAAGGGGCATCGCGTCGACGCCGGTCAGGCGGTGCTGCCACTCCTGGACGGTCTGCGGCTCGACGCTGCGCCCGTCGTCCCACGGCACCGCGATCTCGGTGCGAACAGGTGTCGAAGCAGCAGCTTCGCGCGCCTCCCGACGAGTGGACTGGGAGGCTGTGCCTCCCAGCAGGTAGCAAGCCGATCGTGGCTCCAGTACGGGTCACGGGCGCATGATGAGCACACAGAAGTCCGAGGGCGGGGCCGGCGGTAACCCCGTCCCTGATCTCTGGGGCACACTCGCCGACCAGCGCCTCAAGGGGTCGGTCACCGCCCTTGGACCAGGATCCTGCGGCCCGCGGCACGTATCAGGACACTCCGTGCCGCGTTCTGCAGGGCACGTTCGACGGTCCGCACCAGGCAATCGGGGTCAACCACTTCGACACTTGGGCCTTCGTCGGGCGTTCGCCTCGATCCTGAGGCGAAGTGGCGGCGGCACGCCGGCGAGCATGCTGTCGCCGGCATTCCATCGATCTGGTGTCCACACCATGCACGGCCCGGAGGTACCCGATGAAGCACAAGCACCCTGGAACAGGTCCGCACACTGTGACAGTGTTCGTCTTTCCGGGGGTGCGGCTGCTCGATGTGACCGGTCCCATCGAGGTGTTCACGACGGCGAACGAGTTCGGCGGACGCTATCGGGTGCAGATTGCGTCCGAGGACGGGACGGACGTGATCACCTCCGCCGGGACCCGACTCGGCGCTGACCTTTCCGTCGACGATGTACAGGAGCCGTGCGACGTTCTGGTGATCCCGGGCGGTCCGGAATGGGAAACGCTGATCAAGGACGACGCTCTTTTGGATGTTGTCCGGCAACTGAACGAGAAGAGCCGCTGCACGGCATCGGTGTGCACGGGAGCGTTTCTGCTGGCCGCGGCCGGGCTTCTGAACGGCCGTCGCGCTACGACGCACTGGCGGCAATCAGGGGAACTGGCCTCTCGTTTCCCCTCCGTGCAGGTCGCACCGGACGCCATCTTCGTGCGGGACGGACAGATGATGACTTCGGCAGGTGTCAGTGCCGGTATCGACCTGTCCTTGGCGCTGGTCGAAGAGCACTACGGTGCGGAGGTCGCTCGATCGGTCGCCAAGGACATGGTCGTCTTCATGCAGCGACCGGGTAGCCAGTCCCAATTCAGCGTCCGTACCCGGGCGCCGCACACCCACCAGCAGATGCTCCGCCGGGTCCTGGACGCCGTCGCCGAGAACCCCGGGGCCAACCACACACTGACGGCCATGGCCCGCAGGGCAGGCATCAGCGTCCGTCACGTGACCCGACTCTTCTACGAAGAGGTGGGAACGACGCCGGCGCGGTATGTCGAGCAGGTCCGGCTGGAAGCTGCCCAGGCGCTGCTGGAGACGGGTGACGACCCCATGCCGGTCGTGGCGCGGCGCACAGGGTTCGGCTCACCCGAGTCGCTCCGCAGAGCGTTCGTGCGACACCTGAGTGTCACACCTGGTGCATTCCGGGCCAGCTTCCGGACGACGGGGCGTGCGCACACAGAATCAGGTGTCCCCGGCGGTGACGTCGTAGTCGAGGCACAACGGGCCGATGACGGTGAGCTGTCAGCTGCCTGAGGCCGGCTCAGCGCCGAGCTCCGGTACAGCGGTATACAGACACCGTTGCAGATTGTCGCTCGAAGCGCGCGTGCGGTGGGCACAGCGGCAGGATTCGCCACAGGTTTCACGTCGTGGCCTGATCGTCGCCGAGGCCGTGCGTATCCCTGCCTGCGGGGGTCGCTCCGGTGTGCCTGGAATAGAGCTTCGGTGAGCGGGGCGGCCATAGTGTCCTCGGGCCGTTTCAGCTCCCTCGTCCGGAAGTGAGCGGGCCGTCCAGGCTACGGGCACATCGGGGAGGGCAGGTGTCAACCGCCGCTCTGCCCTCTGGGGTTCCGAGAAGTGACGGGCCCGGTTGCCTTGCCCGGGCGTTCCTCGGCCATCTGCCGAACTCGGCCGGCTTCGCGAGCCTGCGGTCCTGTCCGACAGCCCGAATCCTCTGGACCTCGCCAACAGGGGCGCGCTGCACAGGTTTTGCCACGTCCTCATGCGCAGTCGACGCCTGCAGGGAGAGGCACCACGGCGCCGGATCCTGGGTTGTCCCTTCTTTTTGACCTGCACCCCGGTGCGCTGCAGGAGGGCTTGCGTTCACCGGACTGCGAGCCGTCCTCGGACGAGCCCACCGTCAGAGGGCTGAATCTGCGCCTGTGCCGTCCGTAGCTGCGGCCATGCCTGGGCAGCCCGTGCGAGTTGAACAGGTCAGGAAATGCCCGACGACCGGGCCGGCCTGAAGCCTCGCCTCGTATGAAGGCGTTTGAGGGGCACGGTGGCGGCCCCACCGAACAGAAGGCGATCAATGATGGCTTCGATCGGATCCACTCTCGAACCCGATCCGCGCAGGTGGCGCGCGCTCGGCATCATCTGCCTGGTGCAGGTGATGCTGCTGCTCGACGTGACCGTGGTCAATGTCGCGCTTCCCCCCATCCAGAAGGATCTCGGCTTTACGAGCACCGGCCTGGCGTGGGTCGTCAACGGTTACACCGTCACCTACGGCGGACTGCTGATGCTCGGTGGGCGCCTGGGCGATCTGGTGGGCCGTAGACGCCTGTTCCTGATCGGTCTGGCGATCTTCGCGCTTTCGTCGGCGAGCGCCGGAGTGGCCCAGCAGGCCGGTGTACTCGTCGCCAGTCGCTTCGTGCAGGGCATTGGTGCGGCACTTGTCAGTCCGGCGGCCCTGTCCCTGGTGACGCTGCTGTTCACCCGGCCACAGGAAAGGGCGCGGGCGATGGCCATCTGGAGCGGCCTGGCCGGAGTTGGCGTGGCCCTGGGCGTCGTGCTCTCAGGCATCCTCACCGACCTCGCCTCCTGGCGCTGGATATTTTTCATCAACCTGCCCGTCGCCGCCTTCGCAATTCTCGCCACCCCCCGCCTCGTCTCCGAGAGCCGCGCCGCCAAGCGCGGCCGGCCTGACGTCCTCGGAGCCATCCTGGTCACCCTCGGCCTGCTGCTGGTCGTGTTCGGCCTGCTGGAGAAGAGCAATCGTGCGTGGCTCTCGTTCCCCGTCCTCGGCTGCGTGGGGATCGGTGTTCTCCTCCTGATCGGTTTCGTGCTGGTCGAGGCCCGGGTGGCACAGCCCCTGATGCCCCTCGCGTTCCTACGCTCGCGCAACCGGAGCATCGCCAACCTGGTCCGCGTCTGCTACTACGTCGGATTCGCCACCTTCTTCTTCTCACTGAGCCTGTACGTGCAACACACACTGCATTTCTCCGCGCTGGCGACCGGATTCGCCTTCGTACCGTTCGGGTTGGTCATTCTGTTCAGCGCCACTGTGATCGCACCGCGCCTCCTCCCCCGGTTCGGGCTGCGGACACTGAATGGAGGAGGCCTTGCGATCTCCACGGTCGGCTACATCTTCCTTGCCGGACTGAGCGCGCACGGCACGTATGTGGCCGATGTGCTGCCCGGGCTGATCCTCGTGCCACTGGGAGGCGGCCTGGTTCTCGTCGGATCCACCGTCGCCGGAGTGGATGGTGCCACAGGTGAGGACGCGGGTATCGCCAGCAGTATGAACAATGCGTCCATGCAGATCGGCAGCGCCATCGGTCTGGCCGCCCTGGTCTCCATGGGCACCAGCCACGCCACCGTTCTGCAGCACGCAGGCGTCGACCCGATGGCCGCCACCGCGCGCGGCTACGCCTTCAGCTTCGCCGTCGCCGCCGGTCTGACGGCCTTCGGCGCAGTGGTCGGCTTCCTCGGGATTCACCCGACGGCCGCCGAAGTTCGGAAAATACCGGAGAACACCGGGCAGCACGCGGCCTGACTCGCTGCCGCAGGCGAAGGCCTGAGCCTGCGGCAGGGGCAGGGGCAGGTCAAGGGTCGGTGGAGTCACAATCCCGAACAGCGGAGCGAGCTGCCGCAGTGTAGGGTTCGTCCGCCGGTACGCGGCGACCAGCAGGACCCGGTCCTCCAAGGCAGGCTCCACGGCAGTCACTTGCTGACCTCGTCCGCGCCTTCGCGTCGCAACGCGGTCATCAGCTTGCCGAAGCAGCGCGGCCTCAGCCCGGTGAACGGGGCTGTTCAAGACGGCTCCGGCGCCGTGATTACACCAAGTGCGACGCTCAGACCGGCCCATTGGGTACTCAGTCGCAGGAGATGATCTTGGTGTGGCTTTGCCCACCTGGCTCTGTGTGATGTCCCGCGGAATCCGGTGGTGCGACGTGGCGCCGGGGTCAAGAATCGCCGGATGCATGAAGTGAAGCTGTCCGACGGGACCATCACTCTGTCCCAGCTGCGTCCGGACGATGTGGAGGCGCACCTCGCGGGGGAGGATGAGCTGCT
This sequence comes from Streptomyces sp. NBC_00154, assembly GCF_026342835.1. Lineage (GTDB taxonomy): Bacteria > Actinomycetota > Actinomycetes > Streptomycetales > Streptomycetaceae > Streptomyces. The sequence goes on along the minus strand of NZ_JAPEMI010000001.1, from coordinate 7,292,451 downwards.
CGTTCGCCGGCTCAACGGCGGTCCCGGGACGCGCGAGGGCGTTGAAGCGTACTTCCGGCACTGCCGGGAACAGTGGGACACCGCCGGGCCACTCCGCGCTTTCGGCATCCGGGCGGGCGCCGGCGAGGCACTCGCAGGGACCATCGACTTGCGGTTCGCAGGAGAGGGTTTGGCTCCCGGGCAGGTGAATGTCGCGTACGGCCTCTATCCGTCCTGGAGGGGACGTGGCCTGGCTACCCGCGCGGTCCTCTTGGTGTCCCGGTACGCGGCGAGTGAAGGCGGGGAGGAGGCGGTGATCCAGGTGGAGCCGGAGAATCCCGAATCTGCCGCAGTCGCGCGGCGGGCAGGGTTCACCCCCGGCAGGCAGACACACACGAAGGACGCCACACGGTTCGACTGGTACATCCGGGACCTGCGCGTCGATTCCCCAGTGACGACCTGCTGACCCCAAGCCACTCGATGGCACGAGTGCGGCATGTACTCCGAAACGGATCTGCGGCGCCCAAGCAGGACTCGGGCTTCCCTCTGAACAGGCGGCAAGTGACAATAGAGCTCAACAAGGGGCCACAGCACGGTCCCGCCAGACAAACGGGGGACCCATGATCTTCATTGTTTCCATGGTGGTTGTGCTCGCGGCCGCGGTCGGGGGCTGCTTGGTCGTACTGCGGCGCAGAGGCGGCTCGGGGGAACGCGGGGCGCTGGAGCGCGGGGCAGCGGACCAGGGACTCGCACAAGGGCTGGGCACGGCGAACGCCAAGAGCCAGAACACGGGGCCCTTCGGGTCCTGAGCCCTGGCCTCAGCCAGCCAATTGCTCCACAACATGCCCCCAGGGGCAGGACCAATGCCGGTGAGTTAGCGCGTCGGTGCAGGTCAGGCACTTGATAGTGCGGGGTTTGGTTGGGAATATCCCCTGGTGACGTTGCGTGATCCGTCACTTCTGGTGACGTGTCGGCGGAGGCCGGGACACGGCAACGGAGTTCCCGGTAGGACAGAAGATCGACCAAGATCCGACTGTCCGCGAGGGAACTCCGTTGGGTACTCAGTGTGCCATCGTCCGCATGTCGTCTGCCATCACCGAGGGCAGCCAGGCCCCGTTGAACAGGCTGGTGACCCCCACGGACCGGCGCTTTGGCGAGCACGTCCGTCTCGGCGTGTTGACCGAGGAGATCAGCCCTGAACTGGTTGACGAGGTCGTGGAGTTGACCGGCTGCGGCGAGCGTCGCCGCCGGCTGTTGCCCGCCCGGGCGGTGGTCTACTTCATCCTGGCGTTGTGCCTGTTCAGCAGCTCCGACAGTGCCGGGCCGCCGGGATACCGGTCGGTCCTGCGCACGTTGACGGAGAAGCTGCGGCATCTGCCAGGCCTGTGTGTGCAGCGCTTGCCCACCAGCTCGGCCCTGACACGGGCCCGGCAGCGGCTGGGCGACAAGCCGCTGCAGGCGCTGTTCGAGCGGCGGTGCGGCACGCTGGCCACGACCGTCACTCCGGGCGCGTTCGCCTTCGGGCTGCGGCTGGTCGCCTGGGACGGCACCGCGCTGGATGTCCCCGACACCCCGGCAAACGCTGCTGAGTTCGGTTTCACCGGCAAGGGTGGTGTCAACCAGAGCGGACACCCACAGGTCCGCCTGATGGCCCTGACCGAATGCGGCACCCACGCCCTGGTCGACGCGGCCTTCGACGCCGTGGCCAGGTTCAGCGAGCACAAGCTCGCCCGCCGGCTGCTGGCCTCCCTGCGAGGGGACATGCTGCTGCTGGCCGACCGCAACTTCGCCGGATACCAGCTGTGGGGCCTGGCCCGCGCCACCGGCGCCCACCTGGCCTGGCGGATCAAGAAGAACCTGGTCTTCGTGCCGCTGCGGGTGCTGTCCGACGGGTCCTACCTGTCCATCATGCGCACGCCCGCGGAGAACATCCGCCACGGTCAGGCCCGCGCGGCCGGACGCACCCTGACCGAGCCGCCCCGGGGACACCTGGTACGGATCATCGAGTACACCGTGACCATCCACCCACAGGCCGGCCCACCCCGCACCGAGACGTTCCGGCTGGTCACCAGCCTGCTGGACCACCGCCTCGCCCCGGCCCACCAGCTGGCGAGGGCATATCACCAGCGGTGGGAGATCGAAAACGGATTCGCGGAACTGAAGAACCGCCTGCGCGGCGCCGGATTCATCCTGCGCTCCAAGGCGCCCGAGCTGATCTACCAGGAGATCTACGCCCTTCTCACCGTCTACCAGGCACTATGCGCACTGCAGACGCGCGCGGCAGAACACGGCGGGACCGATCCTGACCGGATCTCCTTCACCGTCACGGTGCAGCTCGCCCGGCTGGCCGTCGCCGCCCAGGCCGCAGCCGACGTCACCACACTGGCCGCCGCCCGCCGCGAAGCCACCACAGAGCTCTTGGCCGCCCTCCTGCCGCCCCGGCGCAACCGGCAGTGCCAGCGCATCAAGAAGCCGTCCAAGAACACCTTCGAGGTCAGAAAACGGGACCAGACCCGCACTCCCAGTAACGTCCGCTACACACTCAAAGTCACCAAGCACCCCACCTGACCTGCACCGACGCGCTAACTCACCGGCATTGGGGGCAGGACGCACTTGTTGGATGCGCGAAGCCCGTACGCCGCGTCGGTATGCACGCGCACCTTTGGCCGCAGCCCGGCTTCTTGACAGCCGTCGGATGCCAGGGCACTGGTGCTGTGCCGGCATGGCGCTGACGTGCATGCCCCATGCAACCGGACACCCCTCGGATCCGGTCCGAGGGGCGTCCGGAACAAAAGGCCCGTGGGCCGTAGCGCGCGAGCCCGTCTTCGGCGCCGTCGTACGCGGCAGGGCTCAGTGGAAGGCTGACATAACGAGATCCTTCTGTTCGCCGGCATGCCGTCGGGCAGACCCCACGGCGGGGGCCGGCGCCTCCGGTCGGCTGATGCATTCGATGGGACGGCTCGCCAGCCGGTGCACGTAGGGCCCCACGAAGGACCATGCTCCTTGGTTCTCCGGCTCCTCCTGCACCCATCGCACCTCGGCCTCGGCGGAGAATCGGGCGAGTTCCGCGCTCAGCTCCTCTTCCGGGAACGGGTAGAGACGCTCCAGGCGGACGATCGCCGTGTCCGACAGCTCAGCGCTCCGCCGGTAGGCGTCCAGGTCGTAGAAGACCTTGCCCGAGCACACCAGCACACGCCTGATCCGGGCGGTGTCCGCCGTCTCGTCCGGTATGACCGGACGGAACGCGCCCGCGGTGAGCTCCGTCAGCCCGGAGGTGGCTGCCTTCAACCGCAGCATCGACTTCGGAGTGAAGACGACCAAAGGCCTACTGTGCTCGCCGAGCGCTTGCTGCCTGAGCAGATGAAAGTAGTTGCCCGGCAGGGAGGGCATGGCGACGGTCATGTTCCCCTGCGCGCAGAGTTGAAGGAATCGCTCGATCCTGCCGGAGGAGTGGTCTGGCCCCTGCCCTTCCAAGCCGTGCGGCAGCAACAGTGTCACCCCGGAGCGCTGCCCCCACTTCTGCTCGGATGATGAGATGTACTCGTCGATAACTGTCTGGGCCCCGTTGACGAAGTCGCCGAACTGGGCCTCCCACAGCACCAGAGCGTCGGGCCGCGCCAGTGAGTAGCCGTACTCGAAGGCCAGCGCTCCTAGTTCGGACAACATCGAGTCGTAGGGTGCAAAGCTCGCGGCCCGCGAGCCGAGAGAGCTCAGCGGCGTGTGCTCCACGCCGGTGCGCCGGTCGGTGAGCACAGCGTGCCGTTGGCCGAACGTGCCGCGGCGGGAATCCTGCCCGGCCAGCCGCACCGGAACCCCGTCCAGCAACAGGGAGCCTATGGCCAGTGTTTCTGCGGTGGCCCAGTCGATCGTTCCCGCATCCAGCATCGTGGCACGCCTCTGGAGCTGCGGAAGAACGCGCGCGTGAACGGTGAACCCTTCCGGCACACCGGTCTGGGAAGCGATGACGTGCCGGGCGGTCGCCTCCGTGATCGCGGTCGCCACCTGGGGGGCGGCTGCATTCTGAGCGGCCACAGGGTTCACGGGCTTCGGAGAGAGTGGCGCCGACAGCGCCCGGGTCTCGGTGAAGGCCCGCTCAAGGTGTCCCTGATAGTCCCGCAATGCCCCTTCCACCTGCCGCTCGCCGATGTCCCCTCGGCGGACCAGCGCCTCGGCGTACAGCTTGCGCACCGAAGCCCTGACGTCGATGCGGTCGTACATCGCCGGCTGAGTGATGGATGGATCATCGACCTCGCTGTGCCCGTGGCGCCTGTAGCAGATCAGATCGACAACCACGTCCTTGTGGAACGTCTGACGATAGTCGAAGGCCAGGCGCGCGACCTGGACAACGGCCTCGGGATCGTCTCCGTTCACATGGAAGATCGGGGCCTCGACCGACCGTGCCACGTCGGTGGCGTATGTGCTCGAACGGCCGTTGGCGGGCGAGGTCGTAAAGCCGACCTGGTTGTTGATGACGATGTGAACCGTCCCGCCGGTGCGGTAGCCGGGCAGCTGTGACATGTTGAGCGTCTCGGACACCACACCCTGACCGGCAAATGCGGCATCGCCGTGGACGACGATCGGCAATACAGGGAAGGCTTCGCCACCGTCTGCGGCCGACTCCTGCTTGGCTCGCACCACCCCCTGGGCCACCGGCCCTACGATCTCCAGATGCGAGGGGTTTGCCACGACGGAGACCGCAATGGTGCCGCCGTCCAGGGCACGATAGGTCCCTTCCGCACCGAGGTGGTACTTCACGTCGCCGGATCCCTGGACCGACCGAATGTCTACTGCATCCTCGAACTCATGGAAGATCTCTGCGTAGGACTTGCCGATGGTGTTGGCCAGAACGTTGAGCCGGCCTCGGTGTGCCATACCGATGACAGCTTCCCTCACCCCATGCCTGATGGAGCGGAGCAGCAGCGCGTCGAGCAGCACGATCGCCGACTCGCCGCCTTCAAGCGAATACCGTTTGTGGCCCACATACTTGGTCTGCAGGAACGTCTCGAAGGCCTCTGCCGCACCCAACCGGTAGAGAATCTGCAATTGTTCGGCGACGTTCGGCCGGGGCTGAGGCGACTCGATCCGCTGCTGGACCCAGCGACGTTCCTGGGAGCTTTGGATGTGCATGTACTCGGTGCCGACGGTACGGCAGTAGAACTCCTGCAGAGCATTCAGCACGTTGCGAAGAGTCATGGTGGCGTGCCCGGCAAAGCCGTCGACGACGAACTCACTTTGCAGGTCATCGTCTCGGAGTCCGAATGCCATGATGTCGAGTTCCGGATGTGCCACCACCCGCCCTGTCGCGAGCGGGTCGGTATCGGCCACCAAGTGTCCGCGAACTCGATACGCGTCGATGAGCGCGGCAACACGCACCGCCTTGACCGCCGCCTCGTCCGTGCTGTCCTGCGCAGTCATCGCGCCGTTGCGTGCCTGCGGAACGGCCACGGGGGCCGCGGAGGCGAAGAACTCCCTCCAGGTCTGATCGACCGAGCCGGGGTCGTGCAGGTATCGCTCGTACTGTTCGTCCACGAGCCATTCGTTGATGCCGAAGCGTGATTGCGACGCCACTGTGTGGATCGCCTTCTTTCCTCATTCAGAACTACCGATGATGGACACGCCCGGACTGCCGGTCATCACTCATCGTGCCCGCAGACTTCACTTCCACTGAACATCCGTCGTGGAGGCGAACCCATCCGACCCTGTCGGACCACCGACGCTATGGCATCGCGGGAGCCGAGAGAGAGACTCAGGAATGCCATAACAGCGTCACATCAGGACATTGCGGCAGGAAGGTGGCCCCGCGTGGAACGCTGCCACCGCACGGCTGAGACCTGATTACCGGTGCCGCGCGTCCTGATCCGAGGGCTCGTAGTCCACGCGACCCGACATCGCCTCGGTCCAGAGCCCGGTTGTAAGTCATCAGCCGCAATCTCACGGCCGCCGGGTCGACCCCACGGCCGGTCCCACATCACGGGTTCCCCGGTCGACAAGCCGGCGACACCGCCTCGGATGAGACTCGTACCGGGTGAGCACAGCAGTGGTGCCGCTCACATCAACGCGAACAGGCAGGACGACAGGAATGACAGCGAACGACTATCTCGACTGCTTCGAACCAGAACTCGTCGTCATCCCGTGCGGTAGCCGCAAACTGGGCCGGCGCGCACGAGCGGCAGATATGTATGTCGGCTCGTATCACCGTGCGTGCCGTAAGGCGGCTGATGCACTGCAGCCCGACCGACTGCTCATCCTCTCTGCACGCCACGGCCTGCTCGACCTCGACGACGTCATCGAGCCGTACGACACACCCCATGGCGCTGCCGACGCCATAACGGCCCAAGTCCTCCTCAAGCAGGCGGCCATGCGCGACATCGTGCTCCTCGACCCCGTTGTGGCCCTCGGTGGGGCACGGCATGTCAGCCTCGTCCGCACCATCTGGCCGCACGCCCGCACGCCGCTGGCCGGGACACGCGGCATGGGCGAGCAAATGGCCCGACTCGCAGCGCTGCGCAATGGGCGGGATCAGCAGCTGATGTGACGCCACATGCGGCTGCTTGAAGGCGGTCGGCCCTCGGCCGACCGCTGCGTGGCCACACGAACACGTGCGCAGCGCATGGCATCGACAGCGTGCTGGTGGCTATGGAGCGTCGTCCTGGCGAGCGCGTCCGCGGCGCGGTCGGCGGTGGCCTCGGCCTCGCCGCGAAACAGCGCCCACTTGAGTCCCGAACGACAGATGCCGTGCCGGATGACCTCGCCGAAGCCACTGTCCCGATGATCACGCGAGAGCCACGCCGGGGCCCGCTCCAAACGCGCGGAGCGGGCCCCATCAGTGACAGATGTTGTTCATCCCTCGTCGTGTGCCAGCGTCAGATCGAAGGCGTCCTGGCCGGTGGCATCGAGGGTGAGGGGTGCCGCTTGAGCCGGGTACCCCGCAGCTACGACGGTGTAGCAGTCGGCTTCGAGATCGGTGAACGCGTAAGAGCCGTCCTCGGCGGTGAGCGTGATGCCGACGACGTCGCCCACCGGGTCGAGGAGAGTGACGCGGGCCTCGGAGATCGGGCGGCCGTCGATGGCGGTGCGGACGGTGCCACTGAGTACGGGAGCCACATCGAACCGCAGGTCCGGCTCGACGGACCGCCGGCGCGCGTGCCCAGCGACGGGCTGGCGGCGCACATGCTTGGCGGTGTGGCGTAGGGAGTGGCCGGCCACCACCATCCAGGCGATGACGAGCAGCGCATAGAGCACGACGGCCGTCCAGATGAATGGCTCCGAGCCGGTCCGCGCAGCAAGGGTGCCGGTAGCAGTCACACAGGCGCCGACCGGGAAGATGAAGGACCACCAAGTGGGGGCGAAGGGCAGTCCGGCACGGATCGTCCGCACAGTCAGCCCTATGGCGAGCGCCAGCCACAGCATGGCGAAGCCCCACACCACGATTCCGCCCAGCAGCGCGAAGACGGCGGTGCCCCGCGCGTAGGGCGCGGGCAGCACGCTCGGCGCCACCACGGCCAGCGCGCCGAGCGCCGTCACCGACTGGCCCAACGCTCCCAGGCCGATCCACACCGTGGGCACCACCGTTCCGGTGGGTGCGTCGTGGTGCACCAGGCGGCTGTAGATCATGGCCAGCACCAGCAGTGCCGCAACGAGGCCGAGCCCGAGCATCGCGTAGCAGCCCAATAGCAGGGCCAGCCGCAGCTGCCCGGCCGGTGTGTAGGGGACGAGCAGCGCGCCCGTCGCGGCGGAGACCATCGGCGGCACCACCGGCATCAGCCAGCCGCCGAACGCCGCGTCCGGCGCGAAGCGGTGGCGGGTGACCATCAGATAGGGCACCGTGCAGGCGGCGGCAAGACCGAGCACGGTACCGAGCGACCAGAGAACCCAGTCCACAGCCAGCGCTGCCTCGAGCCCGATCAGGCTCCGGCCGAGCAGCAGCGCCCCGGCGCCCACCGTGAGCAGCGCCATCGGCGGCGCGCCGAAGAACTGGGCCACCATCGGATCAGCCGCGTGTGCCCGCAGCGTCCGCTGCCGGAGGTAACGGACGGCCAGCACCATCAGTAGTAGCGCGGCGCCCAGCCAGACCACCGTGGCCGCAGTCCGCAGTCCGTGGAAGCTACGGGGCAGGGTGACCGCCGCGTTGGCGACGATGCCGGTGCCCATAACGGCCGCGAACCAGCTGGGGCCGAGTACCGGACGCATCGTTCTGTTTGCCGCAGGCGACAAAGGACTGGCGGACGAGGAGGCATTCATGACCCAAACCCTATGGTCGGGTTGGGGCGGCACTGTCGATCATGTCCAGATGTGAGGGGCTCAGAGCACATATCGAGCGACCTTCATAATGTGGCAATTCCGGAGGACCGACCCAGTCGGCCGCGACCGGATTTCCGCTGGGTCAAGAAGAGTTCGGACTCCCTGGACCGTCCGGGAGTCACGCTCACGCACCTTGATCTGCCGCGAGAGGGTAGGTCCGGCGATCAGCAGCCGCTCGGTGGCCCGACCGACGTTCGGCCCCTCGGCAACCGCGTGAAACCAGCGCGCTTTGCGCAGCACCCCATTCGCTCGGCCATATCCGATGGAAGGCCACACCTACCAACAGAAAGGAAGCCGGTCGTAGCGTCGCCCCTGGTGGCAGCGCACCCTCGAGTCGTGGAAGCGCGACAGGAGGTCAGAGCGGGTGATCTCACCGGAACGCGCAAGGCGGCCGCTGTGCGCTCGTCCGCGGAGCGGCCGCGCCTATCGGGATCGGCAACCTGCCGCTACTGACGGACCGTGCCGGCAACGTCCCCTTGTCCCGTCGTCGACGGCGCAAAACACAGTCGGCCCGCCCCGAACAAATCACGGACCAGGAGGAATGCCATGGCAACGCTCGACGAGAAGGTCGTGCTCATCACCGGGACCGGAGGAGGCCAGGGTCGCGCCGCATCGCTGATCTTTGCACGAGAAGGCGCAAAGATCATCGGGTGCGACATCCAGGCCGCCGCCAACAACGAGACGGTCGAACTCGTACGTCGCAGCGGCGGTGAGATGACGGGCATCGCGCCGATCGATCTCACCGACCCGGAACAGGCGCGACAGCTCGTTGAGGACGCCGTGGCCGTCTACGGCGGGCTGGACGTGGTCTACAACAACGCGGCCATGCAACGCTTCGGCCCGATGCCCGACTTCTCTGTCGCTGACTGGCGGGCGACCATAGCCGGCGAACTCGACATCCCCTTCTTGGTGACGAAGTTCGCATGGCCGCACCTGATCCGACGCGGTGGCGGCGTCATCATCAACATCGCATCCGAAGCCGGCATGATCGCCGGCGCGGTCCCCCCGATGGTCGCGCACACGGCAGCGAACGCCGGCGTCATCGGCATGACGCGACAGCTCGCGCTCGAAGGCGCGCGCCATGGGATCCGTGCGGTGGCGATCAGCCCCGGACCCGTCCTGACCCCGGCCAGCGACCGCGACCTCGGCGACAACCAGGCGGCCCGGGACGCGATAGCAAGCAAGACCCTCCTCAAGCGCTTCGCTCAACCCGAGGAGATCGTCGAGCTGGCGGCGTTCCTCGCCTCTGACCGGGCGGCATACATTACAGGCGCCAACTACCCGGTCGACGGCGGATCGACCGCCTGGTAGTGCCACCGGGAGCTGAGGGCGGTGAACGCATCCGCTCCACATCCTGGTTGAGTGCACCGATCTGGCGAAGCACCGCACCCCGGGCGTGCTGCGACCCGGATCGGTGCGGTCCACCACCACGTCCCGCATCCTGGACGTGCTGTCTCCCAGCACCTCAAGAGGCGTCCGCCTGGAGCGCGCCTGATCGTGTCAGCTCGCCACGATGCCATGCAGGAGCAGGTCGATGAGTCTGGTGGCCAGGTCACCCTGTTCCTCGTTCGAAGCCATGAGGCTGATCCCGCCGAGGGCCATCAGTACGTCCTGGGCGCCGACATCCGGCCGTGCCACTGACCGGCCCTTTGCGGGGGCGAGCAGGTGGTCGATGGCGTCGGCGAGCAGGGCCCGAGTGTGCAGCCTCTCTCTGTCGTCGGTCAGTATCACGCGCAGCGCGTCGGCCATGCCGTGCTTGGCGGCCATGAAGTCGATGAAGCTCTCCATCCAGGTCCGCAGCGCGTCCACCGGCGGCTGCGTGGCCGCGAGGTGCGGTGCCACCTCGCACAGGCGCTGTACTTCGTGCCGGTAGGTCGCCTCGATCAGCAGCTCCTTGGAAGGGAACCGGCGGTAGAGCGTGCCGACGCCGACGCCGGCCTCGCGGGCGATGTCCTTGACCGAGGCGCCCGCACCCTCGCGGGCGAAGGCGGCTGCTGCTGCCTGCAACAGCCGGTCCTCGTTGCGTTGCGCGTCGGCGCGCAGGGGCCTGCGGTGCCCCGCTGCGTCCGCCTCGTTGCCGGTCAATCCCGACTCCTTTCTGCCGTCACTTGCAAGCGGAACCAGTTCCGCTTACCGTCGAAAGCGCGAACCGGAACCCGTTCCGGATATGAGAGTACGGCGGCCCGCGCCTCCACGCCACCAACCGCGCCCGGCCGCCCATTCCACCGTCTCCATGGAGAGCGTCATGACCGACAACCTCATCACCACCCCCTTCGGGGCGCAGACGACCGCCGCCGAGGTGCTGGCCGACGTCGACCTCAACGGCCGCCATGCCATCGTCACCGGGGGAACCTCCGGCATCGGACGCGAAACCGCGCGCGTCCTGGCCGCTGCCGGTGCAGAGGTCACCATCGGCGTCCGCGACCTGGCCGCGGGCGCAAGGATTGCCGCGGAGATCACACCGGCCGGCGGCCCGGGAACGGTGCGCGCCACGATGCTCGACCTCGCCGACCAGACCTCGGTGCGCGCCTTCGTAAAGGCCTGGCAGGGGCCGCTGCACATCCTGGCCCTCAACGCCGGCGTGATGGCCCCGCCGCTGCAGCGGACGAAGGAGGGCTGGGAGATGCAATTCGCCACCAACCACCTCGGCCACTTCGCCCTCGCGACCGGCCTGCACACCAACCTGGCAGCGGCCCGCGGAGCACGCGTGGTCGCCGTCAGCTCGGTCGGCCACGTCAACGGCGACGTGCTCTTCGACGACATCAACTTCGAGCAGCACGCCTACGGCCCATGGGCGGCCTACAGCCAGTCCAAGACCGCCAACGTCCTGTTCGCCACCGAGGCGGGCCGCCGCTGGGCATCCGACCTGATCGCCGTCAACGCCCTCAACCCTGGCCGCATCACCAGCACCCGACTCGGCCGCCGTATCGGGGACATCGCCAACAGCCCTGCCTCGTTCGACGCCACCAGCACCGACGTGTCCTGGAAGAACATCGAGCAGGGTGCCGCGACCTCGGTACTGCTCGCCGCCTCCCCGCTGACCGAGGGCGTAACCGGCCGGTACTTCGAAGACTGCAATGAGGCCTGCCCTCACCAGCCCGGCGTACGACGCGGGGTCGCCGCCCACGCCCTGGACCCGCAGCATGCGGCCCGCCTGTGGCAGATCTCCGTCGACATGCTCGCGGCCGCCGCAACGACCGCCTGACGGCGCCGCACACCCCCTCCCCGAACCAGGACTTCAAGGCACCACAGTCTTGATCACCGATGGCGGCGGCACCGTATCCGACCCAGCGTCAGCACGGCGAGCTGCAGTCCGCTTCGCCTGCCTCGCCGAACTTCTGCAACCCACCCGCTTGACCACATCGAGCCCATGAGGCACCGGATCAGAAAGCCACGCCGAGGTCCAGGGGTCTCGGCATGGAGGACACCGGCTCAAGCAGCGCGGCCGAAGAGATTTCGTCACCAGTTTGACCGGTGACGATCTCGCGTGCCACAGTCAACGCGCAGGCGAACCATGGCAATCGCACATGGTTGATCGACTCAGAGATGTGACGCGCGGGTCAGCGCATCGAAACGCACGGAGGATGTCACGTGATCAACAGGCGCACTTTCAGCAAGGCTCTCGGGCTGGGCACGGGCGCGGCCGCCGCTTCACTGGCCGGCCTGCAGGGTCTTCCGACCGCCTCTGCCGCCACGCAGAACGGAACCACGGCACCGACCGCGCTCACGGTCACCCCCGGCACACACACCTCTTTCGCGACGCTGAAGCAGATCAAAGCCGGTCTGCTGGACATCGGCTACGCCGAACTCGGCCCCGCCCACGGCCCTGTGGTCATCTGCCTGCACGGCTGGCCCTACGACATCCACAGCTTCGTCGACGTCGCTCCCCTGCTGGCGGCAGAGGGCTACCGGGTCATCGTCCCCTACCTCCGCGGCCACGGCACGACGCGCTTCCTTTCCTCCCGGACGTTCCGCAACGCCCAGCAGTCCGCGATCGCCCTCGACATCATCGCCCTGATGGACGTCCTCAAGATCGAGAAAGCCGTTCTTGCCGGCTTCGACTGGGGGTCGCGCACCGCAGACATCATCGCGGCGCTCCGGCCCGAGCGGGTCAAGGCGCTGGTGTCCGTCAGCGGATACCTCATCACGAACCTCGAGGCCAACAAGCAGCCCCTGCCTCCCAAGGCCGAATACGCCTGGTGGTACCAGTACTACTTCTCCACGGAGCGGGGCCGCCTCGCCATGGAGGACAAGACGAAGCGGCACGACCTGACGAGGCTTGTCTGGGACACCGTCTCCCCGACCTGGGGCTTCGACGACGCCACGTTCGAGCGCACGGCTGCAGCCTTCGAGAACCCCGACTATGCCGACATCGTGATCCACAACTACCGCTGGCGATTGAGCCTCGCTGACGGCGAGCGCCGCTACGACCGTTTCGAGAAGCAACTCGCCGCACGGCCGGTCATCGCGGTGCCCGCCATAACCCTCGACGCCGAGCACGACCCCTTCACCGCACCGGGAGACGGCTCCTCGTACCGGGACAGGTTTACGGGCAAGTACGACCATCGCACCCTGAAGGGCATCGGCCACAACGTGCCGCAGGAGGCGCCCACAGCCTTCGCTCAGGCTGTCATCGACGTGGACCACTTCTGACGCAGCGTCCGGGTCCACCGGCTCGTCCAGCCCCCGAAACGGGAATCGCTCGCCTTGGTCCTCCGATGGAAGACCGTGCCTGCCGTCGTCATCACTGATCCCGCGTGCCGTTGACCAGCTCCGCCATCGGTCGGCGAACGCCCTCGAGGACGTGGTGGACGTATCCGGGCGGGGCACGGCTCGCCGCCGCCGCCGTGTCATGGCGGCGGCGGTGAGGACCGCGAGTGGATCTGACGGTCGCGCGGTGTCGTCGGCTTGGCCCGGGCCGTTGGGGTGTGACTCGAGAGCGGTGACGGTGAGCGTCATCCATGAGCGCGGCAGGGTGCCGAGCACCCTCTCGTGAAGCTCGTCCTCGTCCGCGGCGCGCCACACGCCGATGCTGCGCGGTTCGCCGACCGAGTGCCGCAGCCGGAACAGGTCGCCGGTGGCGGCCGGCACCTTGGCCCGGACTGCTTCGACAGCAGGGCGCCGGTCGACCTCGGCCGAGTCGGTGCCTTGGGGATGGCGGTGGTGACCTCGACCAGGAACTCACGCATGGGGTTTCTCCGTTGGGGGTGGCGCCCGGTCGGGCCGAACGCCGGAGGTGGGGTACGGCGTTAACAGCCGGTCGCTCCGATCAGACGACGTTCGACCGCCCGGGGGCGAGCAGGAGCAGCTGGTCCTGAAGTCACGTCCTCAAGGTCTGCCTGCCGCCGGGGCAGACCCCACGACCGGCTTCCTCCCTGCTGGAAGGCGCTGCCTCCTCCCAGCGACGTACCATGAGAGCGTGGAGCTGCGCCAACTGCGGTACTTCGTCGCAGTCGCCGAGGAGCTGAACTTCGGTAGGGCTGCCGAGCGGCTGCTGATCGCCGGCCCCTCCCTGTCCCAGCAGATCAAGGCGCTCGAACGCGACCTCGGCGTGCGGCTGTTCGATCGCGACCGCCGCTCCGTGTCCCTCACTCCGGCCGGTACGGCCCTGCTGCCGCACACCCGTGCCTTGCTGGAACGGGCCGACGACCTCCAGCGCCGTGCCCATGAGCTGGGCGGATCGGAGCCGGTCCGGCTCGGCTACGTCAACTGGCTCCCCACCGACCTGATCGCCCGCACCTCCGCAGTCGCCCAACTGCACATCGACACCTGGATCGCGCCCTCCCACGCCCAGGCAGCCCGGGTCGCCGACGGCAGCCTCGACCTCGCCGTGTGCTGGGTACAAAACGAGGATCTGGAACGGCACGGCCTGCGAGCCCAACTCATCGGTGCCGACCGGCTCTATGCGGTCACCACCGGAAATGACCCCAGCGATATCCCCGCCCGTGACACCGCGGTCCTCCTCGACGACGACACCACCTCCTGGTCGTCCTGGAACACCTTCGCCGAACAACTGGCCCGTGACACCGGCGCCCACGCGGTACGCATCTCCGACGGCGGCATCACCGGACCCGCATTCTTCGACCACGTCCGCCGCAGCCCCCGTCCGGTTGTCAACTCCCCCAAGGGCCAGACCACACCGCTGCCGCCGGACCTGGTCCAGCGTCCCGTGATCGCGCCCAAGGTCTACTGGACCTGGTCTCTGGTCTGGCGCAGAAGTGAAGTCCGCGCGGCGGTCCTCGCCGCTGTCGACGCCCTCACCAAGGGAGTCGACGACCTCGGAATCCATGCCCCGGACGCCTGGCAGCCCGACGGGGCCCCCTATCAGCAGTAGGTATCCCGGCACACCACCGGAGCACCACCACTGACTCCGAGCGCAACGATCCCTGACGTGGAGCCCACGACAGTTACAACGAGTAACCGACTGGACTGACGCCGCCGAGAAAGAGGCTCCACTCGACGCACCTCGCAGCCCGGCGTGAGCTCAGCAAAGAGTGGTGACTGCGGTACGGCGAAGGAAATCCTCGGCCCGGTCCCACGACCAGCCGTTCTCCACCACCAGTGTGCGCCAGCCCGTCGGGCCGAACCAGAACCACAGGAGATCGGCCGTCTCCTCCACCGGGTAGGAGGGCGGCGGCGTCAGGGTGTGCAGATGGCGGGCAGCGGTGCGGAGCGCGTCCCGGTAGGCCGCGGTGGCGCGCTCCCACAGCACCTCGCCGTGCTCGTGGACGGGCAGCGCCTTGCGGATCGCCTCGTGCACCGTGAACTGCCCTTCGTTGCCCGCCCGCGTGCCGCGCGCCAGCGCTTCCAGCACTGCCTCCGGTGTCCGCAGGGCGAGGATCTTCCGCATGGCCTGCTCATAACCGGACGCGACCACGCCCTGGCCAACGATCCGGTCCAGGATGTCGCCCTTGCTCCCGACACTCGCGAAAACGGTCTTCGACGCGACGCCGGCCGCCGACGCGATGTCCGCGACGGTCACCCGTCCATAGCCACGGTCGGCGAACAGTTCGGCCGCCCGCTGGAGGATCAGTGCACGGGTCTGCGCGGCGGCCTGCTCACGCAAGGGGGAGATGTAGGCGCGCTTGGACGACATGACGCCATCGTAAACAGCATCATCACATGGCCGCACTATTCATTAGGTGGTTTGTAACCCTAATATGGGTCCGCCGGATCACACAGCGAGCGAAGGCGATGCACGTCATGGGAATGGACACCACGGCACTGGCCCACGGCCTCTTCCAGATACTCGAGACAGGGGATCCGGTTCTGGCCGCCGACGTGGTGGGTGAGGACTTCCACAACCGCGAAGCGGCCGTCTCGCCCCCGGCCTGCGCGATCCCCGGCCCCGCGGGCGTCCTGGCCTCGGGCGCGTGGATGCGGTCGGCCTTCAGCGACCTGCGGTTTCCCATCCTCGGCGTCGCCCGCAACGACCACCAGATCTGGGTACGGCTGCGCATGCAAGGACGGCACACCGGCCCGTTCGTACGCTTCAAGAACGAGGCCCTCGACCAGGCCATCCCTCCCACCGGACGCACAATCGATTTCGAGCAGATACACGTACTCGACCTCCGTGACGGCAAGGTGATCAGGCACGAAGCAGTACGCGACGACATCACCATGCTCGGCCAACTCGGCGTCTTTCCCCCGGCCCCGGCCACCGCCCTGCGCATGCTCGCGTGGCGGATGACCGGACGAGCCGCTCGCGCAGCCGCCCAGGTCGCGACCCAGGCAGCCGAGGCAGCCGCCCTGCTCCGCGATACGGCGCACCCGAACCGCTGAAGCCTCCAGGAATCCGTCAACGGCGACCGCTGTGCCCTGATGGACAGCAACGGCCACCGCCTACCGGCGCAGGCCGCATCGCAGGCAGGACCCCTGCGGGACGCAAACCGCGGCGACGCTACTCAAAGGACCTTGAGCAGACGTTCGGCCAGCACGGCTGCCGAGGCAGGGTTCTGCCCGGTGAACAGGTTGCGGTCAACCACCGTATAGGGCTTCCACATCTCGCCCTTGGTGAACTCGACTCCCAGGTCGATGAGCTCGTCCTCCAACAACCAGCGGGCCTTCGGACCGAGCCCGACCGCGTTCTCTTCCTCGTTGGTGAACGCCGTGATCCGGTAGCCGGCGAAGGGCGATACGCCGTGAATCCTGGTCGCCAGCATCGCGGCCGGGGCGTGGCAGACAATGGCGAGGGGCTTGCCGGCGGCGAGCGCCGCGGTCAGCAACCGTCCGGCGTCCGCGTCAACGCACAGGTCTTCCATGGGGCCGTGGCCGCCCGGGAAGTAGACGGCGTCGTAATCTTCCAAGCGGGCGTCCGCCAAATGGATCGGCTGCCGCATCACCTCTGCAGAGCGAATGATCGCCTCCAGATCGAGAGCGGTCTGAGCGCTGCCGGCCATCTCGGGGCGCAGGCTCATCATGTCCACGGTCGGGATCACCCCGTTGGGGGTGGCGACCACGACCTGATGGCCGGCCTCGGTGAGCGCCTTGTACGGGGCCGCGAACTCCTCGGCCCAGTAACCCGTCGCGTGCCTGGTGCCGTCCTTGAGCGTCCAGTACGCCGCGCCGGTCATCACGAAAAGTAGCTTCGCCATCGAACAATCGACTCCTCGTCCATATTTAATGCGATTGGCGTAGATTCACTGCAAGCGCACCTTATGTTCGAGTATGAACCCTGCCACATGTCGCAGCCGATCTGCCGGACTGCACGAGCCGAAAATGTCATCCGGACAGTTCAGGCCACATGGCGGTACTGATGGAGGATGCCGCCGAGCCGCGCCCGTCTCCGCATCTCGGGACAGACGGTCTGCCCGGATCTGTGATCGGCGCGGGCAACGGGTGCAGCGGGCGGTGCCGATGCCGATGCGGCCGGCGGGAGCTGGAGAACTGTTCGAACTCCCGCAGAGTCTGGAGGAGATGGCATCGGTGCCAGATCGGGGTGCGGTCCAGAAGTTCACGTCGGCAGGTCTGCACCCACCTCTCCAAGATGGGGGGAACCTCCCGTCGAGCGGACGCCGCGGCTGCCCGGTTGAGTGTCTGTGCCGACAGCCCGAAATCTGCACCGTCCTGGAAAAGGCCGGCCGACATCCCACAACTGGCCATTCAGAATGCGTGCCGCCCGGCGGCGGGCAGGATCCCCGGCCGCCCGGAATCTCTCACCGACATCGAACGACTCAAACTGTCCTGGCCGACTGCCCCGAACTCGACGCCCTTGACGCAGACCTCGGCCGCGACGCCGTCGTCGCCTAATGGGAGCTACGGAGTCGGGGAATGCTCGGTTCCGTAGCCGCCAGCAGGTGAGCACTATCGCCGCCGGAACCAGCCGAGTTCTGGAGTCAGACCGTGCCCCTGCTGGTCGGCCGGGAGGCCAGACCGCTGATGGGGTGGCGTGCCCGCCCCACGGGGGCGTGAGCACTGGATCCATTAGGCCGCGTGCCGCGCCTTCCGCAGGCTGCACCGCTGTGTCAAGTACGAGACGGGGAGGGTCTGTTGCTGCTGATCGGTGATGACTGGGCCGAGGACCACCACGATGTCGAGGTCCAGGACGAGACCGGCCACAAACTGGCCGCCGCGAACCTGCCCGAAGGGGTGGCAGGCATCGCGAAGCTGCACGAACTGATCGCCCGCCACGGCGGCGCGGACCTGGACCCAGCCGAGGTCGTGGTCGGCATCGAGACCGACCGCGGCTCGTGGGTGCAGGCCCTGATCGCCTCCGGCTACCAGGTGTTCGCGATCAACCCCCGCCAGGTCAACCGCTTCAAGGAACGCTATGCCTCCTCCGGCGCCAAGAGCGACGCGCACGCGCTGGCGGACATGGTCCGCATCGACCGGGACCAGCTTCGACCGGTGGCCGGGGACAGCGAGCAGGCCCAGGCCGTCAAGGTCGTCGCCCGTGCTCACCAGAGCCTGATCTGGGAACGCACCCGCACCTTCCAGCGGCTGCGTTGCACTCTGCGCGAGTACTTCCCAGCCGCTTTGGCCGCATACGCGGACCTGACACTGACCAGCACGGACGCGCTGGAACTGCTGATCAAGGCACCTGCCCCGGCAGCCGGGGCAAAGCTGACCCGCACCCAGATCACCGCCGTCCTGACGCGACACCGCCGCCGCAACCGGGACGCGAAAGCGGCCACCATCCAGGCCGCGCTGCGTGAGCCGCAACTTGGTCTGCCCGAACCGGTCACCGCCGCCTACGCGGCCACCGCCACCGCCCACGCCCGCTTGATCATCGCGCTGAACGAGCAGATCGCCGCGATGGAAGAGCAGGTGAAGACCCATTTTCTGGCGCACCCGGACGCTGAGATCTACCTCTCGATGCCTGGCATCGGGGAGATCACCGGCGCCCGGGTGCTTGCCGAGTTCGGAGACGATCCCACCCGATACGCCAACGCGAAAGCCCGCAAGAACTATGCCGGCACCAGCCCCATCACCCGAGCCTCCGGCAAGAGCCACAGCGTCCAGGCCCGCTACGTCCGCAACAACCGCCTCGCCGACGCCCTGCAATCCCAGGCGTTCGCTGCCCTGCGATCACCGGGCGCCCGCCGCTACTACGACAAGCAACGCGCCCGCGAGGTCGGCTACAACCCCGCCCTCCGCCAGCTCGGCAACCGGCTCGTCGGCATCCTCCACGGCTGCCTCAAAACCCGTACCCACTACGACGAAGCCACCGCCTGGTCACACCATGCCTACACCTCTGCCGCTTGACCTCAAACGACATGGGGTGTCTGACTCACGCTGCCCTGGAGCTCGCCAGGGCTTCGGCGTCAGCCGGCGCTGAGCACCGGCCGGCCCCGGGGCCCGCCGTGGACCGCTCCGCTTCCGCGAGCGGCGAAACACTGTGGCCCGCGCCGCCCCGCGCGGTCAGAATGGCCGGATGCGCCGCATCGTCGTCATTGACGCCCCGTCCAACCTCGGCCTCCGGCCGCCCACCGAAGGCACCGTGCCCGGATGCTACAAGCTGGCCGGAGCGCTGCGCGAGCAGCGGCTGGTGCAGCGGATCGGGGCGTACGAGGGCGGAGTCGTCGTGCCGCCCCGCTACGACCGCGGCGGCTGGAGGGAAGGCGACGGCGTGTTCAACGCTGAGGCGATCGCCACGTACACCCGCCAACTCGCCGACCGCATCGAGCACCACGTCCGGGCAGGGGACTTTCCGGTCGTCCTGGGCGGGGACTGTTCCATCCAGCTCGGCGCCTCGCTCGCGCTCCGCCGCATCGGGCGGTACGGACTCGCCGTCATCGACGGATCCGCGGACTTCCGGCACCCCGGGAACTCCGACCGTATCGGTGCCGCGGGCGGCGAAGAACTCGCCATCGCGACCGGCCGCGGCCAGGCGGACCTGACGAACCTCGAAGGGCTGCAGCCGTATGTCAGGGACGAGGACGTACGAGTATTCGGCATCCGGGACTACGACGAAGAGCGGTCCGAGCTGGCCGAGTTGAAGATCACAAACGCGACGGTCGGGGAGATCCGGGAATGGAGCGCCGAGGAGTTGGCGGGGGCGGTTCTGCAGACACTTGAAGTGCCCGTGACCGAGGGGTTCTGGGTACATCTGGACGCGGACGTGCTGGACCCCTCCGTCATGCCCGCCGTCGACAGCCCCGACCCCGGAGGGCTGATGCCTGATGAACTCGCCCCGTTGCTACGGACCTTGGTGCAGTCCGAGCGCTGCGTAGGATTCAACCTCACCATCTACGACCCCGATCTCGACCCCGACGGCTCCTGCGCGGCTCTCCTCGCCGACCTCCTCCAGACGGCCTTCACCCAACCCTGACCGGGAGCGAGCCTGTTCAGCCGGTCCATGGAGGAATCGTCAAGACCTGTGGATCAAGTCAGCTGGTCTGATCCCGGTGCTGCAACTGACGGCTGGTAGCGGGTGTCGGGCCTACCGCCGATGCATGGCGTCGAGGACGACTGCCCTGGGACCCAAGTTGCGACTGGGATGACTCTCCTACCGATCGATCGAGAAGCGATAGACCGTAGATTGCCGGACCTGGAAGCCGAGACGTTCGTAAAGCCGGTTCGCTGCCACACGATCCGGACGGGAGGTGAGGTCGACTGTCCGGGCGCCTGCTTCCCTGGCGATCTGCAGGGCCTTCTCGGTAAGAAGGCCCGCGACTCCCTGGCCTCGCGCCGTGCTGTCAACCACTACATCTTCGACCCGGGTCCGCAGTCCGGACGGCAAGGGCAGCAGCACCAGCGTCAGGGTGCCGACGATCGCGTCGGATGTCCTGGCGACCAGCACCGTGTTGGCATCACACGTCACCATCCGGTCGACCGCTTCATGGTCGAGAGGGTTGGCCGTCGCAGACAGCTGCGGCAGCAGTCGGCCGAAGGCCTCGACGAGTTCCTCACTCGCTTCCTGGATGATCTCTACACGGACGTCCATGACGGGAGCCTATCCGCCTGCCAGGACCGCCGGACACGCCGGCAAGACACGGTACTGCTATCGATTTTCAATGACGCGCTGATCATCCGGTGCCGCCACCCGTGACCGACAACTTCAAGCGACACAACCGCGCACAGGCGCCGCTGGGAGGACACCATCATCTGAGATCCCGGCGTGTTTCCGTCTCACGCGTCCTGGCATCCGCCCATGTCACAGCCCCGGCGACAGCCAAGGTGAAATGAGACGGGACATCATGTCCGGTCTACGAGTGCTCCGGGCATCTCCGCGCATTTCTGGGTAACGGTGTCGGCAAACACGCGAGCCAGTGGGCTCAAGGCGTCCCACCGGCGAACCGCCCAACCGACGGACAGGGCGGGCAGTGCCGGAAGCGGTATCAGGCGGACGCTGTTGTGGTCCGCGCCGTGGCGGTCGGGCAGCGCGGGTACGACGGCGTGGCCGAGGCCGAGCTCTGCGAGGAGGATGGCCGTGTCCCAGTCGGCGACACCCGTGCCGGCGGTCCACCGCCTCGCCTCCATCGTGAACGGAATCGCAGCCGTCATCTTCATCGCGGTCACCGACGTCGACTGGACCGTCGCCGCAGTGATCGCTGTCGGCTCCACCCTCGGCGGCATGCTGGGCGCACGCCTGGGCCGCAAGCTGCCGCCAACCGCACTGCGCGCCCTCATCATCACCATCGGCATCACCGCAGCCGGGGTCATGACCGTGCAATAGCCCCTGAAGCGACTGCCGGGTGACCGGCCGAGGACTGCGCCGTGGGCGAGGTCGCAGGCGGCGCGGAAACGGTGGTCGTCCTCGATGCGGCCGACAACGGTGAGGAGTCCGACCCCGGTGGCGTGGCGTCCATCAATGCCGCGACAGTTGAGCGACGTCCGAGGTTCCTGCGGCGGGTGAGCGGTCCGGGGCGGGCGGGGCGGCCGGGTCGACCATCAGGGTCAGCAGGGTCGCGGCTAGCGCGCTCGCTCCGACCAGCCCGGTGGCGAGCTGCCGGCGCGACCGGTGAGTGGCGCCGCGGCCGGTCCTGCGAGGTCTGCGGTGACGTGCCATGAGGATCCCTGCCCCAGTAGGAGAAGTTTTCGGAGTGGATGCGCTCGACGGGGACGCCCGCCCTGGTGAGCGCAGCGGTCGCGGCGTCCGCCATTCCCGGCAGCCCGCACAGATACACGTCGTACTCGACGAGGTCGGGGAGCAGATTTCGCAGCGACTGCGGTGCCAGCGGGTCGAAGGAGGCATCGGAGGGCCCTAGGAGATAGTGCAGCCCGGCCTGCCGGGTGCGGGCGATGGCCTCCAGCTCCTCGCGCAGCACCAGTTGGGCCGCGTTGTTCGCACGGTAGAGGAGCGTGATGTCGCCGGGGCCGCCCGGCAGCGTCTCGAACAGTGCCCGCATCGGGGTGATACCGACACCGCCCGCGAGCAGCAGCACCTTGCGCCGCGTACGGCGGTGGGCGGTCATCGCCCCGAACGGACCGGTGGCCAGCACACGGGTGCCGGGCTTCAGCCGCCGTATCCGCCGGGTGTGGTCGCCGATCACCTTGACCGTGATCCGCAGGGTGTCGTCGCGGACGGGCGCGGACAGCGAAAAGGGCAGTGCGGTGCACCAGAGCCTGCGCTGAAGGAAACGCCGGCGGAAGAACTGGCCGGATTCGGCCCGGAGTTCGTCCAGGCCGATGCCCTGCACAACGACCGAGACGACATCCGGCCCCTCACGCCGTACATCGAGGACGCACAGGCTGTGGCGGAGCGCCTGGCGTACGGGCACGACGCCTCGGTACCAGAGCAGCAGCACCGCGACGAAGGCGTGCAGCATCGCCCACACCCAGACTGCGAGGACGCTGCCCGCGATGTCGGATCCCACGAGTTGATGCGCGAAAGCGAGCGCTGCCGCCGAATAGGCGAGCAGATGCACGGCCCGCCAGGTCTCGTGCGGGACGCGCCCGCGCACGGCACGTGCGGAGGTGACGCCGACGGCGACCAGGAGCGCGGTGCCGAGAGCGGCGGCAGCGATCCCGCCGTATCCGAGCAGGTCCTTGACGGCGGAGAAGAGGTCGGTGCCGGTGTGGGCCGCGTATCCGCACAGAGCGAAACCCATGTGCGCCAGGCACAGTGCGAGGACATGCCGTCCGCCGCGCCCGTGCCACCGTGCGAGCCGGTCGGCGCCGATGCCGTGTTCGATCGCGGGCACGCGCGCCATCAGCAGCAGCATGACGAGCACGCCGTACCCGGCGAGCAGACCGGTGAGATGGGCGGCGGTCGCGAAGAGTGAGTCGAGCCTCGCCGACGGCCTCACTTGGGCGCACCAGAGCGCGACGACGCCCGCGGCACCGCCGCCGAGCGTCACTTTCAGACCTTGTGGCGACAGGCGCGCGGGTTCCGGCACGCGGATGCGCGCCGGAACCTGTTCCTTCGGTTGCTGCGTCGCCAGATACGCCGCGAGCGCCGGGTGGTCGGCAAGCCGGGAATCGTCAGTGGCCTCGATCGTCACGCGGCGAGACTAGAGGCGCAGGACGAGGAAAAGAGGCTGTTCAGAGGCATATCCGTGATCCTTAAGGTCCTCTTGAGGGTCCTCTGACCGCGGATTAAACCGAGGGCCCGGCGGCCCTCGTGCCGATCACGACGGTGGCGCACAACTCCTCCGAAACGCACACTGCCCGAACCCACCGCGCCGAAGTTCACGGCGGCGGCGCAGCAGACCGGACACGACGCGGATACCGAACTCTCTCCAGCGCGCGATCACCGCTAACCGACCTGCACGTCCGGCGGACGGACGGTCGCAGCGGACCGACGAGGTGAACGGCTTGTCGAGCAGGACCTGAGACGGTTCCGCTGAGGATCGAAACAGACCAGTCCCATCGAGCCCGCAAGGGCTGCTGCGTAAAACGATGCGCCCTCCGGCCTCGTCGATCGGCGGGCCGGCTGCCCAGGGTGAGGTTTGCGTATGGTCGAGAAAGCGTCGCCCTCGACGAAGGGCTCAGCGCTGTGCTCGTCGAGTCCTCACAGCGTCTGGGCCTCGGGCATGGCCGCACTCGGCCAGATCAACATCGCCCCGCGCGTTGAAGTGGTGCGGGGCAGCCGCTGACGGATGCTGGACGTTTTCCGGCTGGTAGTGGCCAACCGTTCGTTGTGGCCGAAGTGGGACACGAGGGACAGTGAGCAACGGCGTTTGGGTGAAAGGTGCGTGTGTATGAGCATCATTGCGTGGATCTTGATCGGCCTGCTGGCCGGTGCCATCGCTAAGGCGTTGATGCCTGGCAGGGACCCGGGAGGCTGCCTGATCACGATGCTGATCGGCATCGCCGGCGGTCTTCTGGGCGGCTGGCTGGGCAAGGTCATCTTCGGCGTGCACTCGATCAAAGGCTTCTTTCACCTCTCCACCTGGATCGCCGCCGTAGTCGGATCCGTCATCGTCCTGGCCATCTACCGGCTCATCGCAGGACGACGACGCTCCCACTGAGGCGCCTGGACAACGGCGTCGCCGCGGACCGCCGGCCCGGCATCGGGAACCTCGTGGCGAGCGCACCGGTGGCTGCGCAGTCGCCAGCGCCTGTGGCCGTACGTCGTTGCATCCGTAGGGGCGTGTTCGCCCGCAGCGCGTGACCGGGATCGTCGAAGAGGGCTTTACCGGACGTTCCTTCTACGTCAGGCGTGCCTCGTCGCAGGCACTGGAGTTCACAACACGGTCCACGTCGCCGGTGTTGGCACAACCGGTACGCCACGAACCCCCAGATCGTCCAGCATGCGATTCTCCGCATCGGCCCGCTTGCGCAACCTCCGTCAAGCCGGGCCGAGCAAGCCGGATCGGGCTCGAGCGGGGGCGCGACGCCATGTGAGTGATTCCGGCAGGGCGGTCGGGTCGCAGTCCACGCGCCGCCAGAGGATCGGGGCGCCCTTTCACTAATGTCCAGGTCGCCGCGCCTTCACGGGCAATCGGGCGGGCGCCCCAGCTCATCAATTCAGCAGCAAGGAAGGATCGTCCATGGCCGTGTGCGAGGTATGCCACAACGACTACGAGCTGGCGTTCGAGGTACGTGCCGCGGGAGGGGCGGTCCACGTCTTCGACAGCATCGAGTGCGCCGCCCAGAAGATGGCCCCGACCTGTGTCAACTGCCAGTGCCGCATCCTCGGCCACGGCATGCAGGCTGACGGACAGTTCTTCTGCTGCGCACACTGCGCGCGTGAGAAAGGTTTGTCCCGGTCCCAGCTCGTGGATCACGCCTGAACCGTTCCTGGGCAGCGAGGTAGGAGTGAGTCCTGACTCGCAGGCACGCCCCGCACGGTCTTGGGCGCACTGGTCCTCCGCTTTCGCGTCCTGGCCGCCGGCGACGCATGTATACAAGGGGCGGGTCCCCATAAGGCCTCTGACGGTCGGCTCAGGCGTCAGTGAGCATGCCGGTGCGGAGCTTGGTCAGGGTGCGGGCCAGAAGCCGGGATACGTGCATCTGGGAAACGCCCAGTTCCGCACCGATCTGGGACTGGGTCATCTCCTGGCCGAAGCGCATCTCGACGATGTGGCGCTCCCGGTCGTCGAGCTCTTCCAGGAGCGGAGCCAGAGTGTGAAGGTCTTCCACGAGTTCCATGGCGGGATCGCGGTCGCCGAGGATCTCGGCATAGGTGGGGCCGCCGTCGGATTCGTCGTCGTTCCCGCCGGGAGTGTCGAGAGAGCCGGCCATGTAGCCGTTCGAGGCCACCAGGCCCTCGTTGATCTCATCGTCGCTCAGGTCGAGATACTCGGCCAGCTCGTGAACGCTGGGCTGACGGTCCAGGGCGACTGCCAGCCGCTCTTTGGCCTTGGCCAGTTCCAAGCGGAGTTCCTGCAGACGGCGGGGTGAACCGCCCCGGTTCGAATAGAGACTCGATTCCATGTAAGGATTGAGTCATGGCACGCCCCTCCTCCTATCCCCTTGAGCTGCGCAAACGAGCGGTCCGCATGGTCGCCGAGGTCCGCGGTGATTACCCGAACGAGTCGGCCGCGCTGAAGACGGTCGCCCAGAAACTCGGCATCGGCTCGGCCGAGACCCTGCGGAACTGGGTCAAGCAGGACGAGATCGACTCCGGTCGGCGGCCCGGCACGACGTCGGAGGAGTCCGCGGCGATGAAGGCCCTGAAGAAGGAGAACGCCGAACTCCGCCGCGCGAACGACATCTTGAAAGCCGCGGCAAGTTTCTTCGCGGCCGAGCTCGACCGGCCACACACACGCTCGTAGCGTTCATCGACGAGCACCGGGCCCGCTTCGGCGGTGTCGAGCCGATCTGCCGCGTGCTCACCGAGCACGATTGCAAGATCGCCCCTTCCACCTACTACGCCCACCACAAGCGGCTGGCCGAGCCGTCCGCGAGGACCGTGCGCGACGCCGGGCTGAAAGAGAAGATCAAGGAGATCTACGCGTCCAACTACCGCGTCTACGGGGCGAGGAAGATCTGGCGCGAGCTGAACCGCCAGGACATCCCGGTGGCCCGCTGCGCGGTCGAGCGGCTGATGCGCGAGCTGAACATCGCCGGCGCGGTGCGCGGCAAGAGGGTCATCACCACGATCCCGGACGAGAAGGCCGAGCGGGCACCGGACCGCGTCGAGCGCGACTTCGTCGCCGAGGCGCCCAACCGCACCTGGGTCGCGGACTTCACCCACGTGGCGACCTGGGCGGGCGTCGTCTACGTCGCCTTCGTCGTGGATACCTTTTCACGTCGCATCGTGGGCTGGTCCGCCTCCACATCGAAGGAGACCCAGCTCGTCCTGGACGCGCTGGAGATGGCACTGTGGCAACGCGACCGCGACCAACACCCGTATACGCACGGCGAGTTGATCCATCACTCCGATGCCGGGTCGCAATACACGAGTTTCCGTCTCGCCGAGCACCTGGATGCCGCCGGTCTCGCGGCGAGCATCGGTTCCGTCGGGGACGCACTGGACAACGCCCTGATGGAATCGACCATCGGTCTCTACAAAACCGAGTTGATCAAGCCGCAACGGCCCTGGAAGACGCTCTCCCAGGTCGAGCTGGCCACCGCCGAATGGGTCGACTGGTACTGCCACCGGCGCCTCCACGGTGAAATAGGCCACGTCCCGCCCGTCGAGTACGAGAACAACTACTACCTCGCGACCACGAAACCCCAGGTCACAACCGCTATCTGAGCTCTCTACCGAACCCGGGGCGGTTCAGGGGACGTGGACAGCCCAGCTGGTGTCACGGAAGAACCGCTTGATCTCGCCGACGATGTAAGGGATGGCGAAGGAAGTGAATTCGACCTCGCGTGACAGGTCGAAGCGGTCGATGGCCTTGATCAGACCGACCGTGCCAACCTGGAGGATGTCCTCCATCTCGCCTCTGCCGCGGTTACGGAACCTGCTCGCGGCGAAGACAACCAGGCTCCGGTTCATCTCGATCAGAGTGTTGCGGGCGTACTGGTATTCGCGTGTGCCTTCTTCGAGGACCTGAAGCTGGTCCAAGAACAGCTTGGACAAGGCCCGCGCATCCTTGGGCGCCACTTTGCCCGCGTCCTCGATCCACGGCAGGTCACCCACGATCCGCTCGCTGCGCGCCGACGATGTCGTCCGCTCCGGTGCTACGGACATTCCTTGGGCCTGGATGGATCTCGTCACGTCGCCACCAATCCTCGATTGACTGCCACGCGTCACCTGCCCCCGAAGCCCGTGACCAACCCCTCCCCGAACAAACAGGACGGTTCCCCGCCTTCCTACTGCCGGCGTGTCCAGACACCGAGGGCCGCCGTGTGCACCCAGCAATCTCACAGGAGAGGCCGTCAAGATCCGGCGCGACAGCACCCCTTGGCAGGCCACGGGCTTTTCCGCGGTCCGCTTGTCGCGCGGGCGCTGAGCATCCGGGTGTCGGCCTACACCTGTACTGCCCGCTCCAAAGTGGGGAAAGAATCCAGGAGTTGAGTTCGAACCGGCTTGGTCCGACGCTTCATGGTGCTTTCTCTCCTCGGTCCGCCGGTTCGTTTCATGGTGACACCGCGAGGGAGAAGGAGTGCCCGGCAGGGTCGGCATAGAAACGTACGGCACGTGGCCCACTGCTGTCCTTGGTGTCTATCGGCATTGCGCCGAGACTCACCGCTTCGCGTTCCGCCTCGTCCAAATCATCGTGCGCGACGAGTATCCGAAGATGCGCCTGTTGAGCGTCCTCCGGCCGCGGCCAGCTCGGTGGGGCGTAGCCATGGTCCCGGCGGATCGCCAGGTGTACGCCGTTGTGGCCGACGAGTTCCACAAAATCAGGATCGCTCATGCCTTGGATTTCCGCATCGAGGAGTGAGGCGTAGAACTCCGCCAGGGATTCGGGCTCCGCGCAGTCCAGAACGAGAAAACTTGTCTTTGCAACAGTCATGTGATTCCGGTACCCGCCGACGCTCAGAACATACGGGTAGCGGCCAGTGTTCACTGTCGGCAGGTTCGGCCGGTGTCCGTTTCGGGATGTTTCCGCGCGACCAGCTGCTCCGTCACGCCGTACGTTTCGGCAGCTTCCAGAGCGGGGGCTGCATGGCCGGCGCAAGGGATTCCCGTGCGCGGTCAAGATGCCGGACGATGACAAGGAAGCGCGCAGCCCGTACGCGTTCAACTGAGCAGCGACGGCGTTCCGTCCGGACGTATGAAGGAAGACAGTGGAATCGGGGCTTGCGGAATACCAGTCGTAGAAGTCCGGCTCGGGTTCAGGCCGCCCCAGTCGTGGTTGTCGAACCAGACCCGCGCATGGGGGCGGTGATTGTATGGCAGGGTCATTGCATGATCGAGATCTGTCTGGGTTCGTCACGTGAGACCGAGGGTTCGTAGGGGCCGGTGGTAGTCGCGGCCGGTGTGGCGGAGGGCGGCGGCGATGTTGGTCTGGCCGTCCTGGCGGAAGACGCTGATGGCGAGGTTGCGCAGGGAGGCCATGGCGCGAGGCAGGGTGCCGGTGCGGACCTTGGAGTCGTCCTCGCGGAACGTGCGGTCCCGCACGTGGTGCAGGAGGTTCTCGATTCCCCAGTGGCCTCTGATCCAGGTGGCGAGCTCGGTGCAGGTGGCGTCGAAGGCGCTCAGGCTGGTGATCAGGTAGACGCGCTCGATGGTCAGCTTCCCGGTGCTCAAGTCGCGTCGCCACCGTACGACTTGGATCGCCTGGCGGGCGCCGGGGTAGTCGAGGTGGCTGAACGCGGCGACCTTGAGCCGGCGGATCTCGTCGCGGTGGTGGGCGTGGTCGCGAGTGCGGTGCCCGAGCGGGATGTCTCGCCAGGGCAGCTTCCTGACCTGGGCGTACAGGCCCGGATGGTTCTTCTTCACGACGGCCACGTAGTGCGCGCCGCGACTGGTCAGATAGGCCCCGTGGTCGTGCTGGGTGTGCAGTGCGTCGGCGGTCACCACCGTGTTCTCCAGCTCGAGACCGTCCAGCAACGGCGCGAAGGAGGGGATCTCGTTGCTCTTGGAAGCGACCTGCCGCTGGGCCAGGACCACGCCGTGGTGGTCCATCGCCGCCAGCAGCTGGATCGCCGCGGCCGTTGCGGTTCGCGATCCGCGGACCACCTTGCCGTCGACCGCGATCACCCGTCGCACCGGCCCTTTCTCCGCCTCCGGCTCGACCGGGGGCGGCGTTCTGGCCTGCAGATACGCGCTGATCGCCGCGTCCAGCGCGTCACCGTCCACACGCTGCAGCAGGCGGCGCACGGTTGCGGCGTGCGGCACCGGCCGCAGACCGGTAAGTGGATCGGCAGCGAAGCCGAGGACGCCCAGCACATGCTGCGGGGCATCCGTGATCCACTCGCTGATCGCGATGAGCGAGCGAGCCCCGGTCAGCACCGCCGAGACGGCTGCGCACAGCAACGCGAGGGCCGGATACCGCAGTCCTCGCGCATCGCGGGGATCGGCGACCAGGATCAGGAAACGCCGCAGGTCAGCGACATCGCTTGAGGTGAGGGGATCAGTCGGGGAACCCAGTTTCTCCAGTGCGGAAGGGATGGGCGATGATGTTCGGGCAGGCACGGTCTCGCTCGGTTCTCATGGGTCTCGACAACCACATGATCACCAGCACCGTGCCTGCTCTGCTCTCCCGGGCCCCTTGCCCCACAACGGACATGACGCCACGTCACTCACGAGACCGGCGAACCGGACCAATCCCAATCACGCAATGCCCCTGGATTGTATGGGGAGGCAGACAAATGCGGGGCGGCTCCACACCTGACGGTGTGGAGCCGCCCCGCATTACTGGGCTAGAACTGCATCTCTCTACCAGCGGTACCAGCGGCCACGACGACCACCGGCTCCGACGGAACGCATGGCAAATCCGAGCAGCCAGACGGCCAGCACGATCACGGCGACGATCCACAGGGCCTTCAATGCAAAGCCGGCACCGAAGAGAAGCAGGGCGAGCAGAAGAACGAGAAGCAGGGGAACCATAGTTATCAACCTCCAGAGCATCGTGTGCCCTGGCATCACCCAGTCATGCGTCCGATCTTTATGTGTTTCTTATGCTTCAGCATGGGCATGTGATACGGCCCCGCGCCTCACGTACCTCGAACAAAAGGCAGACAACGGGCTGCACCCGCTATTCCTCGCGGCCGGTCAACGACTTGCGGTCGCCGATGACGGGCGGCCAACCGCGCAGTAGTTGCGCGGTGCGCTGCGAGCTTTCGGCTTCCTCGTCGTCGACTGCGCCTGCCCCCGAAAACCACCACCTGATGCGGATGTTCCTGGGCAGTGAGCAGGAGTGACTCCTGACTCATCGGCACGTCCCGAACGGTTTGGGCGCACTGGTCCAATGCCGCACTTCTGGTACCCCGCAGGCCTTTCCGTCATCGGTCCCGCCCGCTCCGTCAGCCGACCGCCGGCAGCTGTGCGTCGTCGCGCAGCAGGAGTGGAATACGGTCGAGTGGGGCATCGACTGTGTGCCAAGCGCCGCCCTCGTACGTCGCGTCCGTCCAGGCGCACCTCCAGCGTGCTCGGGCCGGCAGGTAGACCTCACGACTCACCACGCCGGCCGCCGTGACGGGAGCGACCAGGAGATCGGGGCCGAGCAGGAACTGGTCGGCGACCGTCCAGGCCGTCTCGTCCTCGGGGAACTCGAGGAACAGCGGGCGCATCGGGGGCAGGCCCTCACGGGTGGCGGTGGCCATCTGCTCGGCGATGTACGGGCGCAGGCGCTCGCGCAGCTCCAGGTAGCTGCACATGATCTCGTACGCCTCTTCTCCGTACGACCAGACTTCGTTGGGCCCGCCGGTCATCTCGCCGCCCAGCGGCAGCCACGGCAGCCGGAAGCCGTGCAGCCGGAAGATCGGGCAGAGCGCGCCGAACTGGAACCAGCGGACGATGACTTCGCGGTACGCCGGGTCGTCGGGGTCGCCGCCGTGGAAGCCGCCGATGTCGGTGGTCCACCAGGGGATGCCGGACAGACCGATGTTGAGACCGGCGGCGATCTGAGCGCGCAGGGCGGCGAAGTCGGTGCTGATGTCACCGGACCACACGGCGGTGCCGTAGCGCTGGCTCCCTGCCCAGGCGGAGCGGGAGAAGGACATGCCGTCGGTGTTGCCCGAGCCGGCCATGCCCTCGTGGAACAGGCGGGCATTCTCGCGCGGGTAGAGGTTGGCGACCTCCTGGCCGTGCCCGGCGTGGTAGCGGAGGTTGGCCGGGTGGCCGGGCTTCATCTCCGGCTGACAAGCATCCAGCCACCACAGGTTGATCCCCAGGCGCTGGTAGTTCTCCTGGACCTTGGACCACACGTATGCGCGGGTCTCGGGGTTGGTCGGGTCGTAGAAGGAGACCATGACACGGTGGTCGGCGCCCTTGTCGATCCACGTGGCGTGGGCGGGGGTCCCGTACTCGTTGGCGGCGAACAGGCCGCGGTGCTCCAGCTCGTCGTAGTTCTCGCTGGAGCGGTTGACCGACGGCCAGATGGAGACCTTGAGCTTGACGCCGAGCTCATCGAGTTCCCGGACCATGGCGGCCGGGTCGGGCCACTCGGCGGGATCGAACTTCCAGTCCCCCAGCCGGGTCCAGTGGAGGAAGTCGGCGACGATCACCGAGATCGGCAGATCCCGACGCTTGTACTCGCGGACGACCTCGAGGAGCTCCTCCTGAGCCCGGTAGCGCAGTTTGCACTGCCAGAAACCGGTGGCCCAGTCGGGGAATGCGGGGGCGTGGCCGGTGGCGTCCGCGTAGGAGCGGAGGATGTCGGCGGGCTGGTCGCCCGCGGTGATCCAGTAGTCGATCTGGCGGGCGCTGTCGGCGACCCAGCGGGTGCCGGTCCGCACCATTTCGACACGGCCGACGGCGGGGATGTTCCACAGCAGGCCGTAGCCTCGGTTGGACAGCACGAACGGGATGGTGATCTCCGTGTTGCGCTGCACCAGGTCGATGACGGTGCCCTTCTGGTCGAGCAGCCCGTGCTGGCGTTGCCCGAGGCCGTACAGCCGCTCCGCCTCGTACGCCTGGAAGTTCTGCTCCAAACGGTGGTAGCCGTGCCCGACGGGAGTATGGACGCGGCTACCGGGCCACCAGAAGTGGGCGGGGCGCTCGGCGAGGAGTTCCGTGCCGTCCTGTGTGCGGACGAAGCGCAGTACGCCGTCGACGGTCAGCTCGGCGGTGATGCGGCCGTTGACCAGGCGGGCGGGGGGCACCGGGTCAGTGGGTGAGCCGAGGCCGTTCTTGAAGACGGTCAGACCGGTCAGGTCCGGGACGATGATCTCGGCCTTGGTGTCGGGAAGCTCCAGGAGGGCGCCGGGGATGTCGTCGCGGAGCGGGCCGAGCGCGGCCCGTACGCGGACGGAGTCGGGCCCCCAGAGCTCGATGCGCAGCGACTCGTGCCGGCCGTGCCACTCCAGGCCGCCGTCGTGTTCCCGGAAGGTGTTCAACGTACTTCTCCAGTGCATAAGAAGGGGTGCTCAGTCCGGTACCCGAGGATCGGTCAGTCCTTGACCGAGCCGCCGGTGATGCCGACCGCGATGTATCGCTGGGCGATGACCAGCAGTACCGCCGCGGGGATGGAGGCAAGGAGGGCCGAGGCCATCAGGGCGTTCCAGTCGGTGGCGTTGGCGCCGATGAAGCGGTAGATCCCGACGGTCACCGGGGTCACCGCGTCGCGTGAGGTGAGAGTGATCGCGAAGAGGAAGTCCGCCCAGGAGAACAGGAACGCGAACAGGCCTGCGGTGATCAGACCGTTGCGACTCATGGGAACGACGATGCGCAGGAACGTACGCCAGGACCCGGCACCGTCCAGCGCCGCAGCCTCGACGACCTCGGTGGGGATCTCGCGCAGCTGGGCACGGAGCAGCACCGCGGCGAACGGCACGGACAGCGTGGACTGGGCCAGCATCAGCCCGATGGTGTTGTTGAGCAGCCCGATCTCGCTGTAGAGCGTGAAGAGCGAGTTGGCCTTCACGATGCCCGGCACCATCTGCACGATCAGCAGGACGAACAGCAGCAGCGCGGCCCAGCGCAGCCGGAACTTGGCCAGTGACCATGCCAGCGGAGCCGCAAGGGCGAGGGTGATCAGCACGTTGCCGCAGGCCACGAAGAGGCTGATGACCAGGTGCCGCCCCTGGGTGTCGAAGGCGGCACGGTAGCCGTCGAGGGTCGGGTCGGGTCGGTGGGAAACCACTTGGGAGCAATGCTCAGCAGTGCCTGACCGGGCTGGAGCGAGGCGTTGACCATCCAGTACAGCGGGAAGAGCAGGGCGCCGACGATCACGAGGGCGATCACCGTGCTGCTCCAGCGGCGAGCAACGCGCAAGGCGGCGGGAGACGACATCGGGACTACCTCTCGGACTGTTCGGCGCGCACGGCCCGCAGGTACACGAGCGCGAAGAGCATGGCGATGACGATGAGGACGTTGCTGACGGCGGCGCCCTGGCCGAACTGCAGGTTGGTGAAGGAGAGCGCATACGACCAAGTGGACAGCAGCTGCGTGGAGTTCGCGGGGCCGCCTTGCGTGAGCACCATGACGACGTCGAACGCCTTGATCGTGTAGATCAGTCCGAGCATCACCACGACGGAGCTGGTCGGGCGCAGCAGCGGCCACGTGACGTGGCGGAACTTCTGCCAGGCGCCCGCGCCGTCGAGCGAGGCGGCTTCGTACAGCTGCGGCGGGATGGACTGCAGTCCGCCGTACAGGATCACCATGTTGAAGGGGATGCCGATCCAGACGTTGGCGACGACGATGGCGGTCATCGCGTGGTCGGGGCTGACCAGCCAGGGGACGGGGTCGTTGATCAGGTGCAGATTGAGCAGCACCTGGTTGACCACGCGCTTCTATGTCCCCGCCGTGCTCTACCTGGTGATCTTCTTCGGTTACCCCATAGTCGCCAACCTGGTCATGTCGTTCCAGGACTATACGGTGACGTCCTTCTACAACGGCGGTGCTCCCTTCACCGGGCTCGCCAACTACGCAGCGATCCTCACCGACGAACTGTTCTCCACGACCCTGTGGAACACGACCGTGTTCACCATCGCCTCGCTGATCCTGCAGTTCGCCATCGGCCTCGGTCTCGCGCTGTTCTTCCGTCGTCGCTTCCCGCTCGGCGCCACCCTGCGCGCCCTGCTCCTGCTGCCCTGGCTGCTGCCGTTGCTGGTCTCCGGCACCGTCTTCCGCTGGCTGCTCGCACCGCCAATGCTGCCTCGATGTGCAGGAGTCCGTGGGCCTGGACCATGCGGGTGGCCACAACTCAGCTACTTCACCGGGCTACTGGTCGCCTCCACCACATGGGCGGAACTGTCCATCACTGATACGGCCGACCAGCTGCCTACTCAATGCCTGGGACGGCCGCCGCGAAGCGTTGCCGACGGCGTGCTGCGTGCTTGGCACGGCACCCGCTGCCGCTGTCCCTGCCAGACGTGTGCGGCACCGGCCACCGCGGCGCACAGGAGAGGCCTTCCGAGCGGCTCGGAGCGGACAGCGTGACCGGTTCCGGGCCGCAGCAGCAGCTGCTCAACACCCGCCGACGGCGCATCGTTCGCCGGAGTCCGAATCTTGCTGCATGGTACACGCTTATGCATAATAGGCTTATGCATAAGCGCGTTATGGACATCGATGCCCCGGCCGAAAGCCTGATCATCGCCGTGGAGCAGATGGTCCGCTACGTGCGCCAGAGCGCCATCGCCGGCGGTCTGAGCACGGCGGCCTCCTCCGCGCTGGCCCGGCTGGGCCGCGAGGGCGCGCACCGTCTGACCGAACTGGCGCGGGCCGAAGGCGTCTCACAGCCGAACATGACCCAGCTCGTCACCCGTATGGAGCGCGCGGGCCTCGTACGTCGCGTCGCCGACCGCCACGACGGCCGGGCCGTTCTGGTGGAAGCCACCGGCACCGGTCTGGAGGTCTTCCGGCAGCGACGCGCCGAACGTGCGCAAGCCCTCGACCTGCTCGTCGAGGAGCTCACCGGGCCGGAACAGCAGGCCGTGAAGATCGCGCTGCCCGCCCTGGCACGCGCCATCCAGGACCGCCAGGCCCGCCCCTGACCCGCCCCGCAATCCTGTCCACTCTCCCCCATCGCCTCTTCCTCAACCCCTTGGAGAGAAACGCACATGAGTGCATCGCATGGAAAGGCCGCCAGCCCCTTCAAGCAGCCCAAGGCCGTCTGGGCCGTGGCGTTCGCCTGCGTGATCTCGTTCATGGGCATCGGCCTGGTCGACCCGATCCTCCCCGCCTTGGCCGACAGCCTGCACGCCTCACCGAGCCAGGTCTCCCTGCTGTTCAGCAGCTACCTGATCGTGACCGCGGTCGCCATGCTGTTCGTCGGCTGGGTCTCCAGCCATCTCGGCGCCAAGCGAACTCTGGTCATAGGTCTGGCCATCATCGTCGTCTTCGCCGCTCTGGCAGGCACGAGCGGATCCATCAACGGCATCGTCGGCTTCCGCGCCGGCTGGGGTCTGGGCAACGCGCTGTTCATCGCCACATCCCTGGCCGTCATCGTTGCCTCCGCCAGCGGCGGCTTCGGCGGCGCGATCATCCTGTACGAGACCGCGCTCGGACTCGGCATCGCCGTCGGCCCGCTGCTGGGCGGCGAGTTGGGCGGCATCAGCTGGCGCGGTCCGTTCTTCGGCGTCGCCGCACTCATGGCCGTCGCACTGGTCGCCACGCTCGCCTTCGTGCCCTCGCTCCCCAAGCCGAAGCGGCCCGTCTCACCCATCGCTCCGCTCAAGGCCCTCCGTCACCGCGGACTGCTGACCATGGGCATCATGGCCCTGCTGTACAACTGGGGCTTCTTCACCATGCTGGGCTACGCCCCCTACCCCATGGAACTCAACGCCCATGAGCTCGGCCTGGTGTTCACCGGCTGGGGCCTGCTCGTGGCCGCCTTCAGCGTGTTCTTCGCCCCGCGCCTGCAGGCGCGGTTCGGCACCGCTCCGGTGCTGTACGCCAACCTGCTCGGCCTCGGCATCGTGATGGCCATCATTGCCGCCGGCGTCAGCACCCCCACCGTGGTGATCGTGGCCGTCATCGTCAGCGGCGCCTTCATCGGCATCAACAACACCCTCACCACCCAGGCCGTCATGCTCGTCTCCCCCGTCGAGCGTCCCGTCGCCTCCTCCGCCTACGGCTTCCTGCGCTTCATCGGCGGCGGTCTGGCCCCCTTCGCCGCCGGCAAGCTCGCCGACGCCACCGATCTGAGCGTCCCCTTCTGGCTCGGCGCTGCCACCTTCCTCCTCGCCATCCCGGTCCTGGCCAGTGGCCACGGCCTGCTGCGCCGGGCCGAGGCACACACCGGCGACACCGAGGCCGCGACGCCGTCGCTCACCCTCGTGGGTATCCCGGCCCCCGCCAGCGAGGCACCTCCCGTCATCGTCGCCGTAGGCTCCCACGACAAGGCCCCTGGCATCGTCGACGCCGCGGCCCGGCTCGCTCGCGACACCGGCAGCCCTCTCGAGGTCGTCCACGTCCAGCAGACCGCCGTGGTCGAGGAACTGGCCGTCGACACCGAGACCACCGACCAGGCGCGCGCCGCGGTCACCGCCCACCTCGACCGGCTCGCCGCCCACGGCATCACCGCCACCGGCCAGATCCTCACCAGCATCGGCAACCACGCTGCCGCCGGCCGCGCCCTCGCCCAGCACGCCGCGGACGTACACGCCCGCACCGTCGCGGTCGGACACTCACCGCGCGGCCCGCTCACCCAGTTCGCCGACGGCAGCTTCACCAGTGCCCTCACCCGCGCCGCCACCTGCACGGTCGCCCTCATCGGGCCCGACCACACACCCCGACACCTGACCATGGACACCCTGGCAGAACTGCGCAACAGCGGCGTCTGAACAGGTCGCTCGGCGGGGCAGCAGGGGGCCGCGGACATCAGGACGTACCCGACCGTTCGCTGGAGGTCTTCTACGTGCAGGGATTCGACTCCCACAGCCACTACACGTACGACGACTACGACTTGGTCGAATCCTGCCCCGCATGTGAGGCGAATAGCCTGGTTGCCGACGTGGAATTTGCCGGTCTTGCCCCGGGTTTCGTCACATCGCTTGGCGTAGTCCTGCGACGAGGAGCGCGGCCAGTCGGCGCGCGTCGTAGCGGGGGTCGCTGTCGGCGCCGATGCAGAGGTTCCCGATGCCGCGCATGAGTTGGTAGGCGTCGAGGTCGGAGCGGATCTCGCCGGAGGCGGCGGCAGCGCCCAGCAGTTGGGTGCACACCGGCAGGAGGCGTTCGAGGAAGTAGGCGTGCAGCGCCTCAAAGCCGGCGGTGTCCCCCTGCACCGCGGCGGCCAGGCCGTGTTTGGTGACCAGGAAGTCGACGAAGAGGTCGACCCACCGCCCCAGGGCGGCATGGGGTGTCGAGCTGGTCGCCAGCAGGGCCGGGCCGGCCTCGGCACAGGCATCGACCTGGTGGCGGTAGACGGCGATGACGAGGTCAGCCCGGGTGGGGAAGTGACGGTAGATCGTGCCCATCCCGACGCCGGCCTTGGCCGCGATGTCGCGTACCGGCGCTTCCACGCCCGAGGTGACGAAGACCGCGGCGGCCGCGTCCAGCAGGGTCTGCTGGTTGCGCCGGGCGTCCTTGCGCTTGGACCTGGCTGAGCTTCCCGGGCCCTGGCTGCTGTCGTTCACCGCGGCACTCCTTCCGTAGGTCTTGCAAAGCGGAACAGCGTTCCGTATTGTTAGCGGAGCAACGTTCCGTTTCACCCATGATGACAGACCCAGGGGCGGTCGACCAGGCCGCTGTCGCGGTCACGCTCCACCCGGATGGGAAGAGCACGCGAGGGTCGGCACCTGCGTTGATGTGGCTCCGCATGAGAAACGCTCCTCGGTCCCCACTCTGCCCGGCCTGCGGCACAACCGGCCGCCGGCCCCACCGAACCCAAGAGTGCGAAGGCACTGAACGGAAGGCACTTCCATGTCCGACTCGAAGACCGCGACCGAGCAGAAGATCGCGGATGCGCCCACCACGGTGGTGTCCGCGAAGCCGGTCGTTCTGTCCGCCCCGGGCCGCGGTGAGGACCTCCAGGTCCGCGTGTCCGCCCCCGCGACCGGCGACGACCTGCCCGTCATCGTCTTCTCGCACGGCTTCGGCTGGTCGATGAACGGCTACGCCCCGCTGGCGGACTTCTGGGCCGCTCGCGGCTTTGTGGTCCTGCAGCCCACCCACCTCGACTCCAGGACCCTCGGCCTCGCTGCCGAGGACCCCCGTACGCCGCGGATCTGGCGCTTCCGTATCGAGGACCTCACGCGTGTTCTGGACGGACTCGACACTCTGGAAGCTTCCGTGCCAGGCCTCGCCGGGCGCCTCGACCACGACCGCATCGCTGTGGCCGGCCACTCATGGGGAGCCCAGACGGCGAGCACACTGCTGGGCGCACGCGTCCTGGACTCCGATGGTGTTCCCGGAAAGGACATGTCCGATTCCCGGGTCAAGGCGGGTGTACTGCTCGCCCTGACCGGCCTGGGCAACGACCTGACCCCTTTCGCCGCCGAGAACTTCCCCTTCATGAGGCCGTCCTTCGACAGTATGACCACGTCGGCTCTCATCGTCGCCGGGGACAACGACCAGTCCCACCTGTCCACTCGCGGACCGGACTGGTTCACCGACCCCTACACCTGCAGCCCGGGAAGCAAGAGCCTGCTCACGCTGTTCGAGGCCGAGCACTCGCTCGGAGGAATCGCCGGGTACGAGGTCGCCGAGACGACGGACGAGAACCCCGCACGCGTCGCTCTGATCCAGCAGCTCACCACGGTCTTCCTGCGCAGCGCCCTCTACCCGGAGGACACCAGCTGGCGGGCGGCAACCACGGCACTGGACGAAGACCCCAACCCGCTGGGGAAGTTGCAGAGCAAGTAAGCAATCTGTCTCCGAGCCTCACGAACACCGGCAGGCCCGGTCCGCCATGGCAGCCGGCACCGACCCCCAGTGAGGCGACGCCGAACGGCTCGAGTGCAGCGTCGCCCGACTCGGCCATGCACGCCTGCGCACGTTTCAACAGATACCTCCGGCGGATGCTCGCCGGAACCGTCGGCACTGCAGACCATCAGGATTGCTACAGGAAGGACACATGATGATCCTCGTCACCGGAGGTCTCGGCTTCATCGGATCCCACACCGTGCGAGCGCTGCTCGACCTGGGCGAAGACTGCGTTGTGGTTCAGCGCCATGCCCGTGAACTCCCGGCCGTACTCGCTGGAGCGCGGGTGGAGGTGGAGCAGGCGGACGTCACCGATCGCGATGCCCTGCTGACGATCGGCCACCGCCACGACATCACGGGCATCGTGCACCTGGCGGGGTCTTATCCCTGGCCTCCCGTCCCTGACGCGCCGGTCGAGGCGACACGGCAGGCGCTGGGCGGGCTGCTGAACATCGCGCAGGCAGCGCAGGAATGGGGCGTGCGGCGTCTGGGCGTCGCCAGCACGATCGGGGTCTACTTCGGCGCCACGAACGACGGACCGCTGCGCGAGGACGCTCCGCTGCCGATGAGCGCACTTATCTCGATCCCCACCTTCAAGAAAGTCGGCGAACTGCTGGGCGGATTCCTCGCCGACACGACGGGTATCGACATCGTCAACTATCGCGTCTCCGGTACCTGGGGTCCGCTCGGCCATCCCGATCCGTTCTTCGCCGCGCCCGCCCTCATTCACGCTGCCGCCCGCGGCACTGCCCCGGACCTCTCCAACCTCGTGGGGCCGGCCTTCGCCGAGGACGGGCTCGACCTCAACTATGTGAAGGACACCGGGCGGGCGATCGCGCTCCTTCAGCTCGCGGGCAAGCTGAACCACCGTACGTACAACGTCGGTTCCGGCCGAGCTACGACCAACGCCCAGCTCATTGAAGCGATCAAGAAGGTGGTCCCCGACGCCCGGGTCGGCCTCCCCACCGGAGGCGATGCACCGCACCTGGTCCTCGACATCAGCCGCCTCCAGGAAGACAGTCGGGTCGCCCGGGGGAATCTCACCCCCGGGCTCCCACAGAACGGAGCGTGACAATCTCTCGTCACTCCGCTCTTGTCATCCTGATCACCAGGCCAATGCGGCGAGTGTCGTGTCCGGCCAGTGCGCGAACATCCGCGGGTACCGCTGGGCGATCTCCTGGAGCTTCGCAATGGCCTTCCGCAACGGCGCCAGCCGACGGTACTTTCTGCGGATCCAGCGAACCAAGTAGGCGTTGATTCGCTGAAGGAACGGGATCAACACCCAACGGCCGTACCGGCCGTAGTAGTTGAGCCAGCCCGCAACGACGGGATTGATCCGCCGTGCGAGGTCCGTGAAAGTCGAACCGGTGCGGTGTTGCAGCCGCCAGGAGCGGACCTCCGCACTGATCTTCTTCAGGGCTTCCTTGCTGATTGCCGGGGAGAATGACAGGAACGTCTGCCCACTCCGGGTCCGGCTTGCTCTGGCGCGGAATGTGTAGCCGAGGAACGTGAACTCCATATGCTCGTGGGAGCTCTGGCGCTTCGCGTCCCGGCAGTACACGATCCGGGTCTTGGCCGGGTGCAGTTCCAGCCCGACCTCTTCCATCCTGCTCCGGAGCGCGGCCAGCACCTGGCGGGCCTGGCGCTCGGTGACGCAGTGCAGCACCGCGTCGTCCGCATAGCGTTCGAAGGTGACAGACGGGAACTCCCGGCTCATCCACATGTCGAACGCGTAGTGCAGGAACAGGTTCGCCAGCACGGGAGACACCGGGGCGCCCTGAGGCGTTCCGCGTTCCCGTTCCAGCAGGTTGCCGTCGGGCAGTTGCAGAGGCGCGGCGAGCCATCGCCGTACATACAAGTTCACCCAGACGGCGTCGGTGTGCGCTTCCACCGCCTTGACCAGCAGGTCCCACCGGACGCTGTCGAAGAACTTCCGGATGTCGAACTCGACGACCCAGTCGCGCTTCCAGCAGCGTTCCCGGCAGGCCCCGACCGCGTCCAGCGCGGACCGTCCGGGCCGGTATCCGTAGCTGTCCGGGTGGAAAATGGGATCCACTCGTCGCATCAGATGCCGTGCCACCACGGTCTGCGCCACCCGGTCAGCGACGCACGGAATACCGAGCATCCGCATGCCACCGCCGTGGGGCTTGGGAATCTCCACCGCGCGCACCGGAGACGGAAAGTACGAGCCCGACGACATTCGGTTCCAGACCTTGTAGAGGTTGTTCCTCAGGTCCTTCTCGAACTCATCGATGGACTCGCCATCCACGCCCGGGGCGCCCTTGTTCGCCCTGACTTCCTCCCACGCCTCCTTCACTTCCCACTTCGAGATATCGAACGGCTTGGTCTGTGACATCAACCGGCCCATCGAATTCCTCCCAGATACCTCTGGTTGATACGACACACTCGGTCACGGACGACCCGGCCCCTTCGCTCCACCCCCATTACAGAGGCTTCAGCACTACTACGAGCCGGTCCGCCGGCGCACCCCGCATCGGTACTCAACCCCTTGCGGTTTCGGCCGCTTGGGGCACTCCCTCTCGCCACCCGTGCTGGGTGGGCAGTGTCGGAGCGCGCCTTCTCCTGTTCCACGCGAGAGCGGCAGACTGGGCTCACGTCGCCTTCATGCCGGACACCGCCTGACCAGTAGGTGGGCTCCCGTCAGGCTTATCCCGAGACAAGCCAGAGCGCCTCGGTTTCGATGTCGTCTGTTCTGTTTTCGACACGTCAGCAGCGATTCGCTTGCGCTCGTCTTCCCAGTCCCTACCTGACATCTCTTGGATGCCTTTTCCTCATCGCTCACCACAACAGTCTTCAGCTAATGCGGCATGAGGTGGTTTGAAGCCTCCCCCCACAGGGCGACTCCGAAGGGCCGAAATCCTTCATCTCTCGCACAGCACCATTTTCCAGAAGCTGCCCTACTATCAACTCCCATTCATGTTCAGGACACACCCGGCTACCAGGCCGAGTACGACACCGAGCGAGCCGTCAGCGACTACATCGCGTGGCTGCGCGCAGGCAACAAAAGATGATGTCAATCGCCGGCAGGCAGGGGCGTGGGCTTGCGCAGCAGCCACTGTCCGAACGTCCGACGCGGGGGCCGCACCACGACGCGCCCAAAGCTCTTCTTGCCGACCAGCTCCACTCGCAGCGTGGTCGGCGTACCAGGGTCTACTGGTCGCGGCGGCAGGGACAGTGTTCGCAGCGCGTGTC
This sequence comes from Streptomyces sp. NBC_00154, assembly GCF_026342835.1. Classification (GTDB taxonomy): domain Bacteria; phylum Actinomycetota; class Actinomycetes; order Streptomycetales; family Streptomycetaceae; genus Streptomyces. The sequence goes on along the minus strand of NZ_JAPEMI010000001.1, from coordinate 7,250,261 downwards.
ACCGCCAAGGGCGCCGGTCCGCTGCCGCAGGCCGTCGTCCCGGCTCGCGCCGCCCGCCTGGCAGCCACCGCCGGGACCGCGACGATCGCACTGTCCCTGGTGGTCCTCTCGTACCAGCCGGTCGCCGCCACCCTCCAGACAGCCTCCCCGGACGGCGGGCTGTTCGCCGAACCTGGCGATCTCCTGCGCCAGTGGCTGCTGCTCGGCGGCTGGGCGGGCCCGGCGGGCGCGCCGCTCGGCGACTGGCTCCTGCATCACGTCGCCGACGTGCTGCTCCTCGCCATGGTGTGGTGGGCATTGCGGCGGTTGCCCGGACTCCTCACGCGAGCCACTGTCCCGACGCTGGCGATCGGCGCAGTCTGCGCGACCGTTCTCGGTCTGCTGGCGAGCCAGCTGCTGCGGGTGACGACGGATGGGGCGGGCCAGCGCTGGGAACCGCTGTCCCAGTTCGCCGGCATCGGTGACGGGGTCCCGGCCGCCCTGACCTTTGGCCTGGCGGCTGGAGTCGCGGCTGCCATGACCCTGCGAGCGGCGGCCGCGCGGAAACCACCGACGCCACGGCCTCCGTCCAGGATCCTGCCCGACCCTAGTACTGCAGGCCACGTGCGATTCTCAGCTGCGACGCCGCCGTAGGGCCCAGCCGATCGGTGAGGCGAACTCCGCCGCGGATCCGGAGGATTTGGCCCTGTTCTGCCAGGACTTGTCCGGTCCATCAGGTGACAGTTCGGCGAAGCCCTGCGATTCGAGATCTGACCCGCCCCGGAGAAGAGAGGTTCGTTTACGGACAGTTGTGGCAGCGTGCTCGCATTGTCCTCCGGACTTCCTGTCCCCACACCTGCCACTTTGGGCATCGATGTTGCACCAGCCCGTTGGCAGCGTCGAGGAAGTGTTCGCCGCCTTGGTAGGCCGAACATCGGCGAGATCTACTGGGACAGCTTGGTCCGGCCTGACGTACCGGACCGCAGCCTCCACCGCGAAGCCAACCATGCCCGGGTTTCGCTGCTCCTCAACAGCCGCACCACAGAACTCGACGAGCGCGCCGATGACCACACTGTGCTCGTCCACGTGCGCCGCAGCAATTCCAACGGCTCCACAAAGCGGTCAAGGTCGACGCCGTGGACCGGGGGCCGGCAAGGCCCGCGTCGTCCGCGCAGTGCCGCGTATTCTCGCCCGGAGCATATCGAGCGAAGGACAGCGCACGTGGTGGACAGCAGCAAGGATCACGGCCGCACGTTTCCCGACAGTTCTGACGGTTCGGGCCAGGAGGCACCGGAGCGCGTCTCGCTCAGCGTCCGGGCGCGGGATGCCGTCCGGCAGCGGATTGTCGATGGTCGCTACCCGCAGGGGGCGCGCCTCGTGGAGCGTGAAGTCGCCGAGGAGCTGCGCATGTCCCGGGTCCCTGTGCGGGAGGCATTGCGCGCTCTCGTCACCGAGGGCCTGCTCGAACTGCTGCCGCACAGCGGTGTGCGGGTACGTCGCTTGGAGCGAGTCGACGTGGAGCACCTGTACGAGGTGTGGGAGCCGCTCGCTGTACAGGCGTCGCGTCTTGCGGCCCGCCGCGTGGCCCGGGCCGCGCCGGGTGAGCCAGCTCCCCTGGCCCCGCTGCAGGCTTCCCTCGACCGGGCCGAGCGGGCTGCCGGTGATGGTGACGGAGCGCGCGAGGTGGCGGCTCACACCGCGTTCCACGAGAACATCGTGACACTGACCGGTAACCCGCTGCTCGCCCGCACCATGGAGCAGCTGAGCTGGCAGCTTCAGCTGTTGTTCGGAATGCGCAGAGAGCCGGCGCACATGCGGGCACAACACGAGGTGATGTTCCGGCACATCGCGCAGGGCGACGAGGAAGCGGCGGCGGCGAGCACGCTGCTGCACGTGCGCGACAGCCAGGCAGTGGCCATGAGGGCACTGTTCGAAGCCACGTGAGATCGGTATACAAACCCTCTTCCTGAGCAGTGGCACCCAAACCAACTCGCGCATATTGCCCCGTTTTGTGAGCAATTTTCGAGAGTTGAATCACCGCTTCCCCGCCAGTTAGGCATTCTGGTATACAAAAAGCTCCACGATCGCTGAGCTTGATCCAAGGAGCCCCAATGTGCGTAGAGCCCGCCCCTCCCCCCTCGAGTCGGCTGACCCGGCGTGGTGTTATCGCGGGAGCCGCAGCACTGGCGGGGACCTCGGCTCTCCTTGCCACGGCAACGCCTGATGCGGCAGCTGCGCGCCGGGACCTGTCGTCGGGCGGCGACCTGGTCGTAGACGGCGGCACTCTGCTCGACCCGGCCACCGGCGATGTCATCGAGGATGCGGTCGTCGTCATCAAGGGAGGCGTCGTCCGCGCGGCCGGGTCCCGGGAGCGCATGGCCGCACACGTCCTCACCGACGCGCCCGTCCTGCAGGCGCACGGCCGATGGATCCTGCCTGGCCTGGTCGACGCGCACATCCACCTCAACACAGTGACCGACGCCCGTGACGCGGTGCTCAGAGGTGCAACCACCGCGCGCAGCGGGTCGACGAACTTCTACCAGGACATCGCGGTACGGGAATTGGCCCGCCAGATGCCACAGCAGGCGCCCCGGCTCCGGGCCGCGGGCATCTTCGTGACGCCGGATCTGGGCGACACCATTCTCGCTGACCCGGACCTGGCTCCGCTTGCCCGGCTGCGGGACGGCGTGCGCTCGATGGAGGCCCTGCGCCGCGTGGTCGAGGTGAATCTGGCGCGCGGCGTCGACACCATCAAGACCCGGGTGAACGAGCGAGCCGGGCTGCCCGAGCAGGACCCGCTGGTCCAGGTGTACACCTACGAGCAGCTGTCCACGATCGTCGCGGCCGCCCGGCGCGGCGGCAAGAGCGTGCTGTGTCACAGCTACAGCGAGAAGGGCTGCCACGACGCGGTGAGGGCAGGAATCCGCTCGCTGGAACACGGAGCATTCGTCGGCGAGCACACGCTGCACGAAATGCGGCGCCGGGGAACATACTTCACACCGACGCTCACCGCGATCGCCGGACTCGTCGACTCCTCGGACCCGATTCTGGCGGAGCGTGGCCGTACGTATCTGCCGGTGCTCAAGCAGGCGGTGCTGGCCGCGCACGAACTGGGTGTTCAGCTTGCGGCTGGTACGGACTCCTCGGGCGGCAAGGTACAGCCCATCGGCCGTGAAGTGGAGTTGATGCGTGCTGCGGGGCTGCCCGCCCTGGACGCGATCCGCACGGCGACGACCGGCGCGGCCAAGCTGCTCGGCCTTGAAGGAACGGTTGGCCGCCTGCGGCCCGGCTTCACGGGAGACATGCTGGTACTGGACGGCGATCCGCTCGCCGACGTCACCGTTCTCAAGAGGCCGGCGCGCGTGGTGCGGGCGGGCGTTGCGCTGCAGTGAAGGCCGTCAACGGTCCGCGCTGTCTTTTCTCAGGGCGTGCATGCCCTGCACGCAGCTTTTCCCTACTCCGAATCACAGCTCTGAAGGAGCATTCGATGCATGCCGAGTCCTCCCCTTCCACTTCCGGCAGCCTCTCCCGACGGGGCGTGCTGGCCGGTGCCGCCGCCCTCGGCGGCAGTGTCGCCGCGCTGTCCGTGAGCGCTCCTGAGCCCGCCGCCGCAGCCCCGCACTCGGGAACCGTGCCCCATGCCACCGACAGGATCACCGAGCACGCGGGGCACCATACGAACGCCACGGTCTTCAAGAACGTGCGGCCGTACGGCGCGAAGACCCCCGTCGACCTCACCGTCGTGGACGGCCTCGTCGTGAGCGGTCCGGCGCCGAAGGACGCGACGGTCGTCGACGGCAAGGGGCGGATAGCCCTGCCCACCCTGGTCAACGCTCACGTCCACCCGGACAAGACGTCGTGGGGCGAGCCGTGGGTGACGCGCAACCCCGCACACTCCATCGCCGAGTACACCGCCGAGGACGTGAAGCTGTACCACGCACTGCGCACGCCGCTGAAGGACCGCGCCCAGCGCCTGATGGCGCATGCGGCAGCCCAGGGAACCCGGGCCATGCGCGCGCATGCCGACGTCGCGCCCGCTTACGACCTGGCGGGCGTCGAAGGCATCGGGGCCGCCCGCAAGGCACTGCGGCACGCCCTCGACGTAGAGATCGTGGCTTTCCCGCAGCACGGGGTCATTCGTACCCCTGGCACCAAGGAACTCCTTGAAGAGGCAGCGCGCACCGGTGCCATCGACCGGGTCGGCGGCATCGACCCGATCGAATTCGACGAGGCGCTCGACGAGCAGCTCGACGTGGTCTTCGGCATCGCCGACCGGCACGGCGTCGGCCTCGACATCCACCTTCACGAGCGGGGCGGAAATGGTCTGAAGTCGCTCCGTGAGATCATCGCGCGCACCCGCGCCCTGTCGCTTCAGGGCAAGGTCACCGTCAGCCATGTCTTCTGCCTGCCGGAGCTGACAGACCGCGAACTCGCCCGGATCGCGAACGACTTGGCCAACGCGGGCGTCTCCCTGACGACGGTGGCGCCCGACTCGAAGCTGGTCCTTCCCCTCGACCGGCTGCGCGACCACGGAGTCCACGTCGGCCTCGGCACCGACGGCATACGCGACGCGTGGAGCCCCTTCGGCAACGCGGACATGCTGCACCGTTCCCTCCTGCTGGCCTGGGTCCAGGACGTGCGTCTGGACGAAGAGCTGGAAGCCGCCTTCCGCGCGGGCGCCGACGGCGGCGCCCAGCTCCTCAGCCTGCCCCGGGTCGACCTGAAGCCCGGCTCCCCGGCCGACTTCTTCCTCGTGCGCGGCGAGTGCCTGCCTCAGGTCGTGGTGGACCTGCCCGCGCGAGACATGGTGGTGCGCGCCGGACGGATCATCGCCAAGGACGGCGAACTGACCCACTAGCGAGCCCCTCGGAAGCAGGCCCGCTCCCGCCTGGGTCGCTGCGCTGCGGCCCGGGGCGGCGGCGGAGATCGCCGCGGCACAGGACCGGAAGCCCCCCTCGACGGTCGGGCAGTGTCCGACTTCCAGGTCAGGTTCCCGCATCCCCGACGACCAACCCAGCGCCATCCGGTGGCCCCCCAGGGGCATCTCGATGTCCAGCGCAGCCGAGTCAGAAGAGAGGTTCCCCGACACGACAGCCGAAGGGAACTGCGTTGCCGGCCCACGTGAGGCCCAACGGGGCGCAGCCGTCCCTATGATGGTGCGCTGACCAGCGCCGTCGCCAAATACCCGATCTGGCCCGGCATCGCCGCGTTCATCGATGCAGAGGACCTGCCCATGCCCGTCCGCCGGATCGCCGCCCTGGCCGCGGTGCCCGCGACCGTACTGTTCCTGGTTGCATGTGGGAGCAGCAAGGTGCACGGCACCATAACGGAGAAGGAGTACAAGCCGGCCCGCACCACGTGGACCACCGAGCCGGTCACGAAGAGGGAGTGCACCACGTCCCGTCGCGGTGGCAAGACCAAGAGGTCGTGCCACACGGTGCAGACCGGTACCCACCGTGTCTCGCACCGCCATCCTGCCTGCTGGCAGATCGAACTTGACGACGACGCACATGAGTTGTGCATCGCCAAAGCCCGGTGGGACAAGGTGCGTGTCGGCGACCGGTGGTGAGCCGCTGTGATCGGTGCCGGCTTGCCGGCGCGGTCCGCTTTGCACCCCCCGGGTCCAGGAGTTCCCTGAGGCCGCCCAGCAGCCGGGCGACGTCTTGATCGGGGGACGGGAAAATCGTTCGCAAACTCTCAGCGCGGGTGGCTAACGTGCACCGACGTGGCCTTCGAAGATCCCAAAGACCTGGTCCGGCGCGGATACGACGCGCTCTCCCTCCGCTATGACCAGGCGTATGGCTCTGAGACGAAGTACCGGCCGTGGATCAGCGAACTGATCGATCGGATCCCCGCTGGAGGCACGGTGCTGGATCTGGGGTGCGGGAGTGGGGTGCCCGTCGCCCGCACCCTGACGAACGCAGGTCACCGCGTTACGGGCGTCGATATCAGCGAGGTGCAGATCCGCAGGGCCCGGGAGCTCGTGCCAGAGGCCGAGTTCATCCGCGCCGATGCTACGGCCATGGACTTCGAACCGTCCTCGTTCGACGCGATCGTCTCCTTCTATGCACTGATCCACATCCCCCTTGATGAACAGCCTCCGCTGCTGGAGAAGATCACCGGATGGTTGCGCCCCGGCGGTTGGTTCCTGGGCACCACCGGCAACCGGGCCTGGACCGGCATTGACGAAGACTGGCTGGGTGGCGGGACGGCTATGTGGTGGAGCCACGCGGACGCAGCCACCAACCGAGCCTGGATCACTCAAGCCGGCCTGATCGTCGAGCAGGAGGAGTTCGTGCCTGAAGGCGATGGCGGGCACGTTCTGTTCTGGGCCCGCCGCTGCTATTGAGGTTGAACTCGTGGTGTCGTAGGGGCTGACCGCTCCTGCTGAGCGAACTGCATCTCGCTCGATCGCGGCGGCCTCGGGAACCACTCGGGCTCCCGATCCGGTTCTGTCACCGCCCATGGCGATCACAACCTCGACCGAACTACCCGTCCGCAGCAGGAGGCGGCGGCGGGGCGGTGCTGCCGCGGACCACGAGTTTCGTGGGTACGAGCGTTGTGCCGTGTTCCGCCCCGTCATGGCGCATCCGCCGCAGTACGCCCTCTACGCACAGGCGTCCCACTTCGGCGAAGGCCTGGTGAACCGTGGTCAGCGGAGGCAGGAAGGAGCCGGCCTCGGGAATGTCGTCGAAGCCGATGACACTGACGTCATCGGGGATCTTCCGGCCTCGCTCGTGCAAGGCCCGCAAAAGCCCCAGCGCCATCTGGTCGTTGGCGGCGAACACCGCCGTACAGTCCTTCTCGTCGGCAAGTTGCACACCTGCGCGATAGCCGGACTCCGCCGACCAGTCGCCTCGTACAACGCGCGGCAGGACGCAGCCCGCCCCGGCGAGTTCGGCGCGCCAGGCATCGGCGCGGCGTTGTGCCGCAAAGGACTCCTCGGGACCGGCCAGATGCCAGACCGTGCGATGGCCGAGGCCCAGCAGGTGTCGCACAGCAGCACGGGCTCCCCCGGCCTGATCGGTGTCGACCACGGTGTAACGGTCGCCCGCGTCCGAGTCGGCGACGACGACCTGGACATGAGAGGGCAGGGAGATCGTCGCCGCATCGAGCAGATGTACTTCCATGATGACGATGACTGCGTCGACGGCGAGCTCTCCGAGCCGGGAGAAGGCGCCGCGCACCTCGTCCTGGGTGGGAACGGCGACGGGCAGGAGCGTGACCGCGTAGCCCTCCTGTGCCGCGGAGGTGGCGATCGCCTCCAGGGTGCGCATATTGCCCGTGGTGGAGAGGTTGAAGGTGATGACTCCGATGGTGCGGAATTCGCCGCTCTTGAGGGCTCGGGCGGCGCTGTTGGGCCGGTAGCCCAGCTCGTTCATGGCCACCAACACCTGCTGCCGGGTCTCTTCGGTGACGCCCGCGTATCCGTTGGACACCCGGGAGACGGTCTGCGAAGAGACGCCGGCGAGGCGGGCGACATCCGCCATGGACGCGCGTTGTGTGTGACGCGCGGTCCGCTTGCCCGTGCGTACCCGATCCTTGCCCGTCGAGGCGCTGTCCGCGGTGTCCACCCGTCTCCCTCATTACCTGAGTCGCAGTTTCAGCAGACGACCCTTGACCACCAACATTGGCGCAGTGTAGACATGCCGCCATCGGATGTTTACGTAAACATAACAGCCCGAGGCTCTCCCCGGCGCGGCATGTTTACGTAAACATCGCGACGGCGGGCGACGCCGGTTCCGAGATGGACGAGCGAGGAACGACATGACGACGCTACAACCCCCTGCGGCCGTACCCCGGCACCCGGCCCGGCCTGCGGCGAAACGGGACCGCCGCTCCTGGACAGGGTGGGGGTTCATCGGTCCCTTCGCGGTGGTCTTCGCCTTCGTCTTCCTGGCTCCGATCGCCTATTCGATCTACCTCAGCCTCTTCCGCAACAAGCTCATCGGCGGCACGTCCTTCGTGGGCCTGGACAACTACCAACAGGCCCTGCACGACAGCCAGTTCTGGGACTCCCTGGCGCGCGTATCGCTGTTCCTGCTGATTCAGGTGCCGATCATGCTGGGCATCGCCCTGCTCGTGGCACTCGCCCTGGACAGCGGGCGGCTGTACGGCAGGGACTTCTTCCGGATCTCGATCTTCCTGCCGTATGCGGTACCCGCCGTGGTCGCCACGCTCATGTGGGGCTTCATGTACGGCACCCGCTTCGGTCTGGTGAGCGACATCAACGACGCCCTCGGCGTATCGCTTCCCAACCCGCTCGGACCCAATCTGATCCTGGCGTCCATCGGCAACATCGTGACCTGGGAGTTCGTCGGTTACAACATGCTGATCTTCTACTCCGCGCTCCGCGTCATCCCGGCATCGCTGTACGAGGCCGCGCAGATCGACGGCGCCGGGCAGATCCGCGTGATCACCGCCATCAAGCTCCCCGCCATCCGCGGTGCCCTCGTCATCGCGACGATCTTCTCAATCATCGGCACCTTCCAGCTGTTCAACGAGCCGAGCATCCTGCAGAAGCTGGCGCCGAACTCCATCACCACCGACTACACCCCGAACTACTACACGTACTCGCTGTCCTTCTCGGGCCAGCAGCACAACTACTCCGCGACGGTCGCCATCGTCATGGGCTTGATCACCATGGTCATCGCCTACGTCGTCCAGCTGCGCGGCATGCGCAAGGGAGCGTGAAGCGATGAGCAGCCCCGTCACCACCCTCGCCCAGCCATCGGTTCCTCCGGCCGGCTCCGCGCCCCGCCTTCGCACGCCGCGCCGGCACAGTCCCGGACGCCCCAGGCGCAGCGTGCTGCTGACCGTGCTCACCGGTCTGGTCCTCCTCTACTCCCTGGTGCCGCTGGCATGGCTGATCATCAGCGCCACCAAGACCCAGGAGGGGCTGGCCCATTCCTTCGGGCTGTGGTTCAACGGCGACTTCGCCCTGTGGGACAACATCCGTGAGACGTTCACCTACAGCGACGGCGTCTTCATCCGCTGGCTGCTGAACACCGTGCTGTACGTCGTGGTCGGGGCCGGCGGCGCCACCTTGCTGGCGGTCCTGGGCGGCTACGCCCTGGCAAAGTTCAAGTTCCCCGGCAAACGCGCCGTCTTCGCCGTCGTCATCGGTGCCGTCGCGGTGCCGGGCACCGCCCTGGCCGTCCCCACGTTCCTGATGTTCAGCAAGATGGGGCTGACCGACACCCCGTGGTCGGTGATCATCCCGTCCCTCATCTCGCCGTTCGGCCTCTATCTGATGTGGGTCTTCGCCTCCGAGGCCGTCCCCGACGAACTGCTGGAGGCCGCCCGCATCGACGGCGCGGGCGAACTGCGCACCTTCTTCCAGGTCGTCCTGCCGCTGCTCGCACCCGGCATCGTGACCGTCTCGCTGTTCACGATGGTCGCAACCTGGAACAACTACTTCCTGCCGCTGATCATGCTCAAGGACCCGGACTGGTATCCGCTGACCCTGGGCCTGAACAGCTGGAACGCCCAGGCCGCCACCGCCGGCGGCACGCCCGTCTTCAACCTGGTGATCACCGGCTCGCTGATCACCATCCTGCCGCTGATCGCCGCGTTCCTCCTGCTGCAGAAGTACTGGCAGTCCGGGCTCGCCGCCGGAAGCGTCAAGGAGTAACCCCGAGCCCCGCACGGCAACACCCCCCGGTCTCCCCCACAGATTTCCAACCCTCATCAGGCACGGTTTCGGCCACGACGAAGTGGAAGCACTCCCATGCACATGAACCCCCGCCGCCTGCTGCGCGGCCTCGCCCTGGTCTCGGCCCTCGCCTTGGGAGCGACCGCCTGCGGCGGCTCCGACGACAACAGCTCCAGCACGAAGCAGGTCTCCTCCAAGGACATCGACGCGGCCCTGAAGAAGGGCGGCACCCTCACGGTCTGGGCCTGGGAGCCCACACTGAAGCAGGTCGCCGCCGACTTCCAGAAGGAACACCCGGCCGTCCACGTCAAGCTCGTCAACTCCGGCACCGGCAACGACCAGTACAAGGCCCTGCAGAACGCCATCTCCGCGAAGAAGGGCGTCCCCGACGTCGCGCAGATCGAGTACTACGCACTGGGGCAGTACGCGCTGACGAAGGGTCTGGACGACCTGACCCCGTACGGCGCCGACAAGCTCGCCAGCAAGTACTCCCCCGGCCCGTGGAACGCCGTGAAATCCGGCAGCAAGAACGTATACGCGCTGCCGATGGACTCCGGGCCCATGGCCCTCTTCTACAACAAGAGGGTCTTCGACAAGTACAAAATCAAGGTGCCGACGACGTGGGACGAGTACCTCACGGCGGCCCGCGCCCTGCACAAGGCCGACCCCAAGGCGTACATCGCCAATGACACCGGCGACGCCGGCGAGACCACCAGCCTGCTGTGGCAGGCCGGTTCGCGCCCCTACAAGGTCGACGGCACGAACGTGAAGATCGACTTCTCCGACGCCGGCGCCCAGAAGTACACCGCCGTCTGGCAGAAGCTCCTCGACGAGAAGCTGCTGGCGCCCATCACCGGCTGGAGCGACGACTGGTACAAGGGGCTGGGCGACGGCACCATCGCGACCCTGGCCACCGGAGCCTGGATGCCCGCCAACTTCGCCACGGGCGTGCAGGGCGCCTCCGGCGACTGGCGCGCCGCACCGCTGCCCGCGTGGACCGCCGGTGACAAGGCCAGCGCGGAGAACGGCGGCAGCTCCCTGGCCCTGCCCACGCTGGGCAAGAACAAGGAACTCGCCTACGCCTTCACCGAGTACGCGAACGCCGGCAAGGGCGTCCAGACCCGGCTCAAGGCGGGCGCCTTCCCGGCAACCACCGCCGATCTCCAGTCCAGCTCGTTCCAGAACACCGCGTTCCCGTACTTCGGCGGACAGCAGGCCAACAAGATCTTCGCCGAGTCGGCCGCGAACGTCGCCTCCGACTGGTCGTACCTGCCCTACCAGGTCTACGCCAACTCGATCTTCAACGACACCGTCGGCAAGGCCTACATATCCGGCACCAAGCTGACCGACGGTCTGAAGAGCTGGCAGGACGCCTCCGTCAAGTACGGAAACGAGCAGGGCTTCACCGTTCAGAAGTAGCCGCTCAGAAGCAGCCGCCCCGGAGGCTGCCGCTGAGGAGCAAGCTCGCAGCGGCAGCCTCCCGGAAGCCACCACGCATCACCTCGCGCCACCCCGTGCGGTACACCGGAAGGACCACCATGATCTCCACCCTCCTGTCCCAGTTGCAGCACGGGCCGGACGGTGATCCCACCCCCCGCCTCGCCTACGGAGCCGACTACAACCCGGAGCAGTGGCCACGCGAGGTGTGGGAGGAGGACGTACGGCTGATGCGCGAGGCCGGCGTCAACATCGTCTCCGTGGGGATCTTCTCCTGGGCCCGCATCCAGCCGGCCGAGAACGAGTGGGACTTCTCCTGGCTCGACGAGATCATGGACCTGCTGCACGCGGGAGGCATCGGCGTCGACCTGGCCACCGCCACCGCGTCCCCACCCCCCTGGCTCACCACGGCGTATCCGGAGATCCTCCCGGTGACCGCCTCCGGTGAGACGGTGTGGCCGGGGGCACGGCAGCACTGGCGTCCCACCTCGCCCGTCTTCCGCGAGCATTCGCTGCGCCTGGTGCGGACGATCGCCGAGCGGTACGCGAACCACCCCGCGCTGGTGGCCTGGCACGTCTCCAACGAGCTGGGCTGCCACAACATCTACGACTTCTCCGACGACGCCACCCGTGCCTTCCGCGACTGGCTGCGCGCCCGGTACACCACGCTCGACGGCCTCAACCATGCCTGGGGCACCGCTTTCTGGTCCCAGAGGTACAGCGACTGGGAGCAGATCCTCCCGCCCCGGTTGGCCGCTTCCCACCCGAACCCGACGCAGCAGCTGGACTTCAAGCGCTTCTCCTCCGATGCGCTGAAGGAGTATCTGCGCGCGGAGCGGGACGTGCTGCGCGAGATCACACCCGGTGTTCCGGTCACCACGAACTTCATGGTCATGGGCGGCACCAAGGGGATGAACTACGCCGACTGGGCTGATGAGATCGACTTCGTCTCCAACGACCACTACGTCACGCCCGGCCCCCAGGACCGCGACGAACTGTCCTTCTCCGCCAACCTCGTCAGCGGTATCTCGGGCGGACGTCCGTGGTTCCTCATGGAGCACTCCACCAGCGCCGTCAACTGGCAACCCGTCAACCTGGCCAAGCGTCCCGGCGACCTCGCCCGCGACTCACTGTTGCACGTCGCGCACGGCGCCGACGCCGTGTGCTTCTTCCAGTGGCGACAGTCGGCGGCCGGCGCCGAGAAATACCACTCGGCGATGGTGCCGCACGCCGGGTCCGACAGTGACGCCTTCCGCGCGGTGACCGAACTAGGCCAGACCCTCAGGACGCTGGCCCCGGTCGCCGGGTCCGAGCGTGAAACGGCGCGCGTCGGGATCGTCTTCGACTGGGAGTCGTGGTGGGCCAGTGAGCAGGACTCCCATCCCACTTCCCTCCTCGATTACCGCAAGGAGGCGCTCGACTGGTACTCCGCCCTCCTCACCCTCGGCGTAAGGGCAGACGTCGTCACCGCACAGGCCGACCTCGACCGGTACCAGCTCCTGATCACGCCGGTACTGCACGTCGTCCCCGCCGCGCTGGCCAAGGAACTCACCCGGTACGCCGAGAACGGCGGCCACCTGGTCACCACGTACTTCTCCGGCATCGTCGACGAGAACGACCACATCTGGCTCGGCGGCTACCCGGGAGCCCTGCGCGATCTCCTCGGCATCCGCATCGAGGAGTTCGGCCCCCTGCTCGACGGCGACACGGTCGAAGTCGGGCTGGACGGAACCACGTTGGGCACGCTGTGGACCGACCGGATCACCGTCACCGACCCCGAGGTGGAGGTGCTGGCCGAGTACTGCAGCGGTGCGTACGCCGGCCGCCCCGCCGTCACCCGCCGGGCCGTGGGCCAGGGTTCGGCCGCCTACATCTCCACCCGGCTGGGTGCGGACGGCCTCACCGTCCTGCTGCCGAAGCTGCTCGCCTCTGCCGATGTCGGCAGTGAACTGCCCGACGGCGCAAGGGGAAGTGTCGAGTTGATCGTGCGCCGCGACGGCGGCAGCCGCTACCTCTTCCTGGTCAACCGGACCGACGAGACGGTGCCGGTGACCGGACTCGCCGGAGACCTCCTGATCGGTCGGGCAAGCGATGACGGCGCCCTCGTTCTCTCCCCCAGAGACGTCGCCGTGCTGCGGCAGCCCGCGACCTGACGACGGGGTTCACCGCGTACAGAACAGCCCCCTGACACCCCCTGAACGGCGGGCAACCCGTTCGAGGGTCACGCCGACGTGCCCTCGCAGACGGTGTCGCGCACGGCATCAGGGGGTGGGAATTGCCTGCCGATGACGTTGAATCTCGAGCCGGGGCCTGTTGCGGAAGTGCTGGTCACAGCGGCTCGCCGATCGCTGTCACCAGCACTTCTGAGGCGGACCTAGGACCAGCGCCCGATGGGCGCGTGCTCCTCCGCTCGCTAGGGTCCTCGTGATGAGCAGTCGGCGTACGGCGGCTCCATTCCGACCAGGGGTAGCACATGCCGGCCAACGCCACAGCCCATGTACGCATCGCTCGTCCGTCACGTGACCTGGGAGCGGCGGAACAGTTCTGGATCTCGGGCCTGGGTCTCGACGTTCTGTACCAGCATGCGGCGGGTGGCACTCCAGGCGACCACTCGCTCCTGATGGTCGGCCGGCCGGGCGCCGGGTGGCACCTGGAACTCGTGCATGATCCCGTCGCCACCGTGGATCCACACCCGACCCCCGAGGACCTTCTGGTGATCTACCTCGGCGAACCGGTGCCTGCCTCCCTGGTCGAACGCCTCGAACGGCACGGCGGCAAGCGAGTGCCGGCGCACAATCCGTATTGGGATACGTGGGGCGTGACCCTCCAAGACCCGGACGGCTACCTGCTGGTCCTTTCCACCAGGGACTGGTCCAACTCCTAGCGGCCACCGCGAAAGAAGAGCTTGATCAGTCAAGAGAGGCCCACCCCTGTGGTCCTCGTATGAGTGCGGTCCTGTGACAAAACGCATGCTCATGCGGGGCCGTCCGCCTGTCCGGCGAATGCCTGGGTCAGTGAACACGAACCGACTCACTGTTCGAGATCAGAGGCGAGGAACGGACTCAGTCAGTAGTCAAGGCATCGGCGAGACTCACAGCGGAGCAGCCAAGCATTCTTGTCAGCGCACGACGCTGGCGCCCTGTCAGAGGCGACAAGAAGACCGCCGCGTCCGCATCGGTCTGCTCACAGAGCGCGGCTGTTTCACGAACTTTCCCGTAGCTCAGAAGAGTCCGCGACGAGTAGGGCAGGGCCATCTTCTTGGCCCCGCCGTCCGAGACGCCACGCCGCTGCACGATGCGGCCCACGACCCGAGCACCATGCGTCGTCACCTCCTGCACCGCCGACCGAGGGCAGGTCGGCGGTCGGTCGAGCCAGGTCGCCGGTCGGCCGACCGAAGAAAAAGGGTTGCCCCAGAGGAGCGTTGGGCATTCGCAGCGGGGGCCGCCCGCTTGCGTGCGGGCAATCGAAGCCGTCCGCAGAACTGCAGTGCATGGACACCCGCCCCTTGTAGGAGGCGGTGAAACGGCTGCTCAGCCAACCGGGCGTGTGGTGCTGGACGCCATCCTCCTGATTCGACGCGGACGCGCAGACCGCCCGGGAGTAGGCTTCGCTCAGTATGGACCGGCGGGGGGCGGAGCACATGACGGCTGAGTCAACACAGAGGTGGGGGTCGACTCTTGATTCGGTCGTGGTGTACGCGCAGGGCGCGGTCTGCCGACGCCTGGCGCGGGGCAGCGTGTCGCCTGACGGCCGGGTGCGGGTGACGGGACTGCCCCGCTCGCTGGACCCGGGCTCGCTGCGGGCCCGGGTCCTGGGCACGCCCGGGGTGCGCGTCACCGAGGCCCGGGTGGAAGTCGAGGTCTCACCGCTCGGCGCAGGCACTCCCGACGAGTTGCGGCGCGAGGTCGAGCGGCTGAGCGACGAGTACGCGGCGGCGCAGGGACGCAGGGACCGACAGCTGAGCCTGATCGAAGAGGTCAGCGCTCTCCACCCGGTCCCACCTGCCCGCAGGCGCGAGGACCCGCATCGTCGCACCCCGGTCGACGCCTGGCTGGAGCTCGCCGACTTCGTCGACGAGCGGCTGGCGGGACTGCACAACCGCCTCGCCGAGCTGGAGGAGGCGCTGCGGAACGTCGAGCACGAGCTCACCGTCGCCGCAGACAGGCTCGCCCGTGCCTCCACCGACGCGCCGTCAGCGCACGTGGAGACCACAGTCTGCGCGGTCCTGGCACTCGACGGCACCGGTGATGCTGAGGTGGAGCTGGAGCTGGAATACGGGGTGCCGGGCGCCGTTTGGGTGCCGGCCTACCGTCTCACTCACCGTCAGGGCGACGGCAGCGGCCGTCTGGTGCTGCGCGCCTCGGTCGCCCAGCGGACCGGCGAGGACTGGACCGGCGTGCGCATCGCCCTGGCCACCGCCGATCTCCGGCGCCGCACCGACCTGCCGAGACTCCGCTCGATCCGTATCGGTCGCAGTCAGCCCGCCCCCGCGCCTTCTGGCTGGCGCGAGCCCCCGGCCGGACTGGTCGACTTGTTCTCCGGCTACGACGCGGCGGGCCCCGGCCCAGCCACGACCATCGCACCCGCGGCTGTCGGAGCCGGCCCCGCGCCCATGGGTGCCGCGGGCGTCTTCGCATCCGGTCCCGTTCCGCCACCGCCGCCTCCCCCGCCGCCGGCACCGCAGAGCTACGGCGGTCCGTCGGCAGCGGTCCCGGTGCCCGGCGGCGCTCCCCCGGAATCCTTTGGCGGCGGGATGCCCGCCCTCGCGCAGCCGGCCGGGTCGCGACCGGGCAACAGGCCCCGTACCGGCGACAGGTCTTTCGCGGGTGCCCCCGCCGCCATGGCGCCCGCGGCTCCTGGCCGGGCTGCGCCGCCACCCCCTCCGGAACCGGTGGCCGGTCCGCCGCAGCCGAGCGGCGCCGAGCTCGACTATGCCGCCCTTGTCCTGTGCGGCCCCGACGAGCAGGGCAGTCGCAGAGGCCGGCTGTTTCCCGACTCTTCCTTCGACCCCGTGGCGGCCGAGTACCGCCGCCGCGCCGAAGCGGTGGCCGCGCTGCCGTTGCACGGGCAGGCCGTACGGCCCCGCGAGTCGGCGGGTTCCTTCGACCACCGCTTCGATGCCACCGCTCGTGCCGACATTCCGTCGGACGGCACCTGGCACACCGTCACCGTCGGCGAGATCCCGGTCGGCCTGCGTACCGAGTACCTCTGTGTGCCGTCCGTGGAGCAGACCGTGTACGCGACGTTGGTGCTCTCCAACTCCACCGACCAGGCACTGCTGGCCGGCCCGGTGGAGGTCACCGTCGACGACGACTTCCTGCTGACCGCCGCACTGCCCACGCTTGCCCCCGGCGGTGTCCGCCGGGTGGGGCTCGGGCCGGCCGAGGGAATCCGGGTCAGCCGCCGCACGAACCTGCACGAGTCGACCTCGGGCCTGCGCAACAACACCACCGTGCTCGACCACCGCGTCCACGTGGAGCTGGCCAACCGGCTCGCGAGGCCCGTCACCGTGGAAGTCCGCGAGCGGGTGCCGGTCACCTCCGAGCCGGACGCCCGGATCGAGGAACGAGCCGATTGGACGGCACCCGAGGAAGGCACGGGGCCCGATCGACATGCGCCGGGCACCCGCGTCTGGCGACTGGACCTGCCCGCAGGCGCCACTGCCGCCTTGGACGGCGGCTACGAGATCCGCATCCCGACCGGCAAGGCCCTGGTCGGCGGCAACCGCAGGAGCTGACACCCGCCATGTCCACGGCCCCGAAGCCGATCGCCCTCCCCGTCACCGCCGTCACGTGCCTTGAGGATCGAGCCCACATCGAGCGCGCCGTCGTGCTCGACCTGGAGGCTGGGGTCCAGCGGCTACGTCTCGGGCCGGTCAGTGCGCTGGCCGTCGACCGGACCCTCCATGCCGAGCTGACCGCCGATCACCCCGCGACCGTGCTCGACGTACGGATCGTCCGCAGCTGGACGCCGTGCGGGCCACTGCCGTCCACCGACGACGACTCCGCCCTGCGCCACCGCGTACACACCCTCGAGGAGGAGCGGCTGGCCCTGGGGAAGCGACGCGACCGGCTGCATGCCCGCCTTGACCTGCTCGGCCGCCTCGCCGCCGATCTGCTGCGGGAGATCGGCGAAGGCGCCGGCTCCGGGGAGACCGAGCGGCTCCGCTGGGCCCGCGAACTGGACCGGGTGGACGACGAGCGCGACGCGCACGGCGAGCAACTCCGCACAGTGGAAGCCCGGCTGGCCGCCCTCGCTGTCGAACTCGGGGAAGCTCAGCGGGCCATGCATCTCTCCGAGGAGGAGCCGGCCGAGCTGGTCGGCCATATCGAGTTGACCGTGGAGGCCACGGTCGCCGGGCCGGTCGGGCTGCGCCTGAGCCACCTCACCCCGTGTGCGCTGTGGCGGCCCGCCTATCGGGCCGTGCTCGACGGGGACTCCCTGACACTGGAGACCGACGCCGTGGTCTGGCAGCGCACCGGTGAGGACTGGTCGGACGTACGGCTGACATTGTCGACGGCCCGCTCGGCGCTGGCCACCGATCCGCCACGGCTGGGTGAGGACCGGCTGACCCTCAAGGACCGCTCCGCAGCGGAGCGCCGCACGGTCGACGTCGAGCTGCGCGAGGAGGAGATCGGGTCCCTCGGCCCGGCCTCGGTGCTCGGCCTGCCGGGGCTGGACGACGGTGGCGAGGCGCGGGTGTTGAGATCCCCCGCGCCGGTCTCGGTGCCCGGTGACGGCCGCGCCCATCGAGTGCTGCTCTCCGCATTCACCACGGCCGCGCCCAGTGAGTACGCCTGTTCATCGGAGTTGTCCCCCCTGGTCACCCAGGTGGTGCGGTTCGACAACCTGTCAGGCCACGCGCTGCTCGCCGGGCCCGTGGACCTGGTCCGCGGCAGCGGATTCAGCGGCCGCGGCACCCTGGACTTCACTGCCCCTGGCGCCCCCGTTGAGCTGGCCTTCGGCAGCTGCGACGACTACAGGGTGGTCCGGCATGCCGAGGAGTCCCGCGACTCCGCCGGTATCACCCAGCGGACCGTGGTCACCCGCACGGTCCGGCTGCACCTGTCCCGGTTCTCCGCCCCGGGGGAGCACGACGAGCGGGTGGTCGTCCTTCGGGAGCGGATCCCGGTCTCCGAGGTCTCGGCGGTGGAGATACGTCTGCACAAGGATTCGTGCTCCCCGGCGCCCGACGTGGTCGACGCCGAAGGCATCGCCCGCTGGGACGTCACTCTCCCGCCCGGGAGCCGCCGCACGGTCACCCTGGTCTACGAGCTGTCGGCGAGCGCCAAGGTCACCGGGCTCTGAGTTCGGTGGGCCCCTGCATGCCTGCTGGTGCAGGCCTGATCTTGGCTCCCGCCCCCAGCCGGGGGCCGTCTCGCACACCCGAAGGACATGGGGGCCGGTCACCGCTGGGGCCGCCGGCACGCGGCCTGTCGCCCGCTGCTACGAGTGGAGCGGGTCGGGAACGAGGGCGACGGTCATCCATGGCACGGCACGCTGACGGAAGCTGTGCCCCATGGGCTCCAGGCCGCCGCTCTGCTCGCTGAGGCTGAACGTCGTCACCATGACCATGTCCGAGCCGTCCGCTACGGAGACGAGGTGGGTGCCGCAGCGCGGGCAAAAGCCTCGGCGCAGGGTCGGCCAAGTCGAGTACCACGTCGGCTCCCCGCCGCGGCCGGTCCAGATCAGCGTCTCCCGGCGGAACCCGACCCACGACATCGCCGGTGAGCCGGACAACAGAGTGCAGTGCTCACAGGAACACAGGTGCGGATCGTCCGGAACGCCTGTCACCTCATACGCGATGTCACCGCACTGGCAGCGGCCCGTCCGCAGGTCGGGAGTGGTGGTCGATTCGGTCACTGCGACATCTCCTTCGACGTGACGTGGAGTTGCGGTGCCAGTGTGCTGCCCCGGAGCAGCCCGCGCCGGTGTTCGGGATTCCGCGTCCCGTGCGGCGCGGCATGTTCACCCCTCGCGGTGAACGGCGGCGCAGGAAGGTCGTCTATGTTGGCATGCCCCTGCCCGTGTTGGCCCAGTTCTTTCGCGGATCTTTCCTGTCTGCCCCCGTCGAACTGAGGTGCGCGGCCTCTGCGTGGGATCTCAATCGCTGCTTCACAATCTCAGCGACCACTGCACTGCGGCTGCACGCGGGCGAGACACCAAGGACAGAGCTGTGTCCCGTCGCATCGAAGCTGCCGGATTCTCATTCGCTCTCGTTCGTGCCGGCGGATCCTCATCGCGATTCGCTCTGAGCGGGGCCGTGTCACGTTTCGGAAAGCCGTGTCGTCGTACTGCTGAGACGAAGACACCATCCAGCGAGCAGGAGACCCAGGGACGCTCGGCGAGACCGGCTGTACTGCCGAAGTGGAGGCTTCCATCTCATGGCGGCCCAGTGGCGTTCGTGAACCGAGTTCAAGGCAATAGGGAGGAAATCGATGAGTGATTTTCAGGCCATCGCGGATCGCGTCGAGATCGAGGCGCTGCGCGGTGAGTTCACCGACGCGGTGATGATGCGCGACTACGACCGAATCGCTTTGCTGTTCACACCGGACGGCGCATTGCGGATGCCCAACATCCCCGTTGAACTCGAAGGGCAGGAGTCGATCCGCGCCTGGGGCAGGCGGGTGCCGGAGGTTGTGGACTTCCTTGTGCAGAACACACACCCGGGCGTGATCCAGCTTGACGGCGACACCGCGTCGGGCCGCGCGTACATGTCAGAGGTCGGACGTGGCCGCGACGGCCGCGGAGGGCTGAACTACGCCATCTACCATGACCGTTACCAGCGCACCGGAGACGGCTGGAAGTTCGCCGAGCGCGTCTACGAGGTCCGATACGAAGACGCCTCGCCGCTGGCCGGCTCACCGCCCCGCCCGGCCGAGGATTCGTGACCAGCCCCTCGCGTGAGCCAGATCGTTTGAGAACACCGGTCATCGGCGTTCTCAGCGGGTGATTCGCGAGTTCATGTCGGTTCTGTGGTCGCCTGATCGTGTGGCCGCTGCTGCATCCGAGCCGGTCAGTGGGCCTGGCCGTGGTGGGTACCGGGAGGCCGCCACCCCGCGTCACAGCGAGGCGGCGGGGAAATGGCCGGGCAGGGAACGGTGATGCGCCGTTCGGGTGCAGGGCGCCCCCTGGGCGTGGGCCATACCGGCCACTGCCGGCCGCGGCCGCTGTCGGCTCCGGGGCGGAGTCAGATGGCCAGTGCCAGCGTCACGGCGGTGGCCGCAAAGAATGGGATGAGAACGACGGCGGCCAGGGCATTCCCCCGTGTCTCGGGGTTGGCGTAGTCGCCGACCTGGATGTGATAGCCCACGGCACCGATCATCATGAGGGCCATGCCGATGGCGGCCGCGATGCCCAAGGGCTGCCAGAAGAGTCCCACAATCAGGCCTACCGTCGCGGAGACCTCGGCCAGTCCGATGAAGCGGACGAGGCCGGCACTCAGCCCCATGTGCGACTGCAACCCGGCGGAGACGTCGCCTTTGAGGACCGTCTTGGGCGCACCTGCGGCCAGGGTCACGAGGGCGAGGAGCACGCTGAGGATGGCGGCGGTGACGTACATGGGGCAGTTCCTTTCCTTGCGGCCACGCCGGGATGGCGTGGCCCCGATAGTGCTTGACCTGTCAAGGAGTAATTGGAAAAACATTGGATGCCTCGATGCCTCGTCAAATCAGCAGTCGAGCTGTTCCTGCTCGCGGCCCCGCGCAAGAAGGTCCGCGAGCTCGAGGAGGAACCCGAGCTCCTGCGGAGGGCGGCGAAGCAGGTCGGAACATCGGGGCGTGCAGGCCGCTGCCGGAGCGGGCGCCCAGCCCGACCTCAGGCGACCCGCTTGACCGCTTCGGCCTTGCAGTCCTGAATGTGCGAGCTGCGGGTGGCGCTACCAGGCGCTCGCGCCGCCGTCGACCGCATAGTTGGCGCCTGTGATGTATGCCGCCCGGTCAGAAGCGAGGAAGGCCGCCAGTTCGACGATCTCCTCGGGCTGGGCGAAGCGCTTGAGGAGCGTCTTGCGGGTGATCGCGTCCCGGGCCGCCTGGTTGTCGCCGAGGTCACGGTCGCTGGCCGGGGTCAGGACGGGTCCGGGGCTGATCGCCACCGCACGGATCCCATGGGGCGCACCTTCGAGCGCGAGCTGTCGCGTCATGCCGATGACGCCGGCGTTCGCCGCAGTGTGCCCGACCATCGGGGGGTTCTCGCCGGCGATCATGCCGGCCATGGACGCGACGTTGATGATGACGCCGCCACCGCGCCGGGCCAGGTGCGGCCATGCGAACTTCGACACGAAGAAAGGTATGTCGAGTTCGCCGGCTACGGTCGCCCGCCAGTCAGCGACAGAGAAATCGGGCATCGAGCCGAAGCGCAGCGAGGCCGCGTTGTTGTAGACCACATCGAGCCCGCCATAGGCGGCCACGGCTTCTTCGACCAGCTGCTGCGCCTGTTGCGGGTCGGTGAGGTCGATCGGCGCGATGCCCGTCATCTCACCGCCCGCGCGACGGACGAGCTCGACGGTCTCCTCGTTGGCATCGACCTGGATGTCGCACCCGACGACCTTTGCGCCTTCTCGCGCAAAGATCAGCGATGCGACACGACCCATACCCCCTCCGGTGCCGGTGATCAGCACTACCTTCTGTTCGAGCGTTCCCATGGAAATTCTCCTATCAGTGGATTCTCCGGTGGCTCTGTCATTGCGTCCGCGGCCGGCCCTCCGGGCGCATCCTGTGTGCGGTGTGCCCGGAGGACCAGTCGTTCACCGAGGCCTTGGCCAGAGCCTTCCGCCAAAGCCCGGAGGGAGTCGCCGGGAAGCGCTACTTGGGGCTGGGGGCTTCGCCACGGAGCTCGTCCAGGAACACACCGAAGTTCCCTTCCGACCAGTGCTCTATGGACTGTCCCTTCACCACGCGGTCGATGGAGATACCACTGAGGTGGACCTCCCGGCCGGACGCGGGGATCCCGAAGATCGTCCCTGTGTGAACGCCTCCGAAGCTCCAGCGCGTGACGACCTTGTCGCCTTCGACGATCTGGTCCAGCACAGTCATCTTGAAACCGTTGAGCCCCGCCTTGATCTCGAGGTCTCCCTTGATCCAGTCCTCACGGCTCTCGGGGCCGTTGAACCCGTGGAGCACCAGGTCCTTCGAGATGTAGCGATCGAAGGCAGCAGCCAGGTCCCCGTTGTAGCTGTTGTAGTACGCCGAGGTGACCTGCAACGGCGACAGGTAGTGGTGCTGGGAGGACGAGTGTCCGGACGACGCACCGTGCGAACCCTGACCCTGCGCCGCGGCCGGGACGGCTACAGCGGCCAGGGTGGCGGCGACGGCGAGGCCGGTCATGGCGCCGATCACCCTCTTGCGCCGTACAGGCGCGGAGGCAGAAGTGAGGACGGCCGCGGCCTCGCGGGCCTTCTTGGAGATCATGAGGCAACTCCTGTCGAACGCGGTCGGTGACTTCCGACCCACATTTCCTTGACTCGTCAAGCATGCATCTCTGCCTGACAGGCGTCAAGCGCTTCACGATCAGTCGCGCGCAGCCACCTGCACCCGTGTCCGGCATGACAAACTTGGATCGCGTCGCAGGGACGCCGCATCGCCCCGGACACGTGCGGGTTCGTGACAAGTCGCCGAGCGGCAGGCCGTGCGGCGGCGAGCGAGGGCCCTGGGTGTCCGGATCGGCTCACCAGGCGATGCGCCGGAACCGGCAGAGGCGGCGAGCTCGGCAGAGTGTGCAAACGATCAAGATCAGGCCGACTGACGCCGAACGGAGCGACGCCGGAGTGACCGACGGAACACAGACAGAGGCGGGGACCTCGCCGGCGCGCGGGAAGTACGCCCCTGTGCAACTGGACGAGAGAGAGATTCTTCAGCGGGGTCTCGACACCTTCGCCGAACTCGGTTATGCCGCGACCACGGTGAGGGAGCTGGCACGGCGGCTCGACGCCAGTCACAACTTCATCAACGATCGTTACGGGTCGAAGGAGAACTTCTGGCGCGCTGCGGTGGACTTCGCACTGCAGGACGCCCAGCCCGCGCTCAACCAGTTGCTGGCGGAGTGCCGCGACGACGACGAACGGCTGAGGAAGGTAGTCGTTCAGCTCTATCGGCTGGCTGCGAACGCCTCGGGCTTGAATCGGCTGATGTCGGATGAGTCAACTCGCGACTCCAGCCGCTTGGACTATCTCCACCAACGGTTCGTCAAGCCGTTCTGGGACAGCATCGAGCCGACTGTCAACAGCCTCATGGCGGCCGGACGCATTCCACGTGTGCCGGCGCACATCCTCTACTTCGCCGTCACCGGTCCGGCGCTGGCCCTGGCACAGGACCCGATCGCCGACCGGCTGAACTCCGCGGCCTCACCGACGGCGGAGCAGGACAGAAGCAGCATGGCCGACGCGCTCTCCGGTCTTGTCCTTCACGGCCTGCTGCCACCCGGGCCAGGGACGGAGACCGCGGCAGGGCCAAGACCGACGCCCGCGACGCCCCGGTGATCGTACTTGCTGCGCCAGACCCGGAACCGGAAGGGCACGGAGCTGGTGTCGTGGACGGCCAGCAACTTCGCACCACTGACGGTGTGTACGACCGCTGCTAGCCTGCGCCCATGATCAAGGGAAGATCGCCCGGCCGAATAGCTCACACAGCGGGGGGCAGCAGGTCAGAGCGTGTATTGATCCTGGCCAGCTTCGTGAACCGGGTCGGCAATGGGCTCTTCAACACGGCGTCGGCGCTCTACTTCACGTTGGTCGTGGATCTACCGGCAGTGCAGGTGGGTGCCGCCCTCACTGTCGCCGGCTTGGTCGGGCTACTCGCGGGGATACCGGGAGGTCACCTGGCCGATCGACGTGGGCCGCGCACGATCATGATGCTCGCTTTGACGGTTCAAGCAGTGGCGATGTCCGCTCTCGTGCTTGTCGAGAGCTGGGCTGCCCTCACGGTCATCGCTACCGTTGACCAGCTTGCCGCAGCCGCTGGCGGCGCAGCCTGGGGAGCCCTCGTGGTCCGGGTCGGTACTGACCGCCCAGCGCTGTTCAGGGCAAAGCTCCGTACTTACGTCAATCTGGGCGTCGTCCTGGGAACCGTGGGTGCCGGTTTTGCGGTTACAGCGAATACTCGTACTGCCTACATCGTGCTGATTCTCGGCAACGCGGCCAGCTTTGCACTGTGCGCCCTCCTCCTGTTCCTGCTCCCCAATTACAGAGCACTGGCGCTACCGTCGCAGCAGCGCCGCTGGATCGCTCTCACCGACCGTCCGTTCGTGACCTTCACAGCCCTCTATGGTGCGATGGGGCTGCAGTACCCGACGGTGTCCCTGCTTCTGCCGATATGGATCTCGGAGCACACAAACGCACCGCGCTGGACCGTGGCCGCGGTATCCGCGATCAATGCTGGAGTCTGCGTCCTGTTGCAGACCAGAATCGGATCCCGCATCGAAACCCCTCGCGATGGCGGCAAAGCGTTCCGCACGGCAGGACTGCTCTTCCTCCTCAGCTGTCCGATGATGGCCCTGACCGCGCACGCTCCCGTGTGGGTGGCCGCCGGCCTCCTGGTCGCAGCGATCTTCGTCCACAGCCTCGGGGAGATATGGGAGTCCTCGGCCGGCTTCGCCCTTGGCTTCGGCCTGGCACCAGACCATGCCCAAGGCCAGTACCAAGGGCTTCTCGGGCTTGGCTTCAGCGCAGGCCAGGCGCTCGCCCCCGCCATCCTCACCACCGTCGTGCTCGGACTGGGCACGGCCGGCTGGCTGCTCCTCGGCGCGTTCTTCGCCGCTGTGGGCGCCGTCGGCCCATCGCTTGAACGCTGGGGCACGCGAACCAGATCTCGACAGGGAACTGCAGCTACGGAACCCAGCGGAGAACCGGACGAGGCGCACGCATAGCCGCATCCTGGATTCTGGCGAACGCGCTAAACGCCAAGTGGCGCGACGACGGCACCGACCGGACCATCCACGACCTGCGGCGCCGGCAGGTACGGGAGATGAAGAGGCGATTGGCCGACCCGAGTCCGGTGGTGCTCGACACGCAGAGCGTCCACGCCGCAGCCGGGGTTCCTGCCGACACGACGGGGCGGGATCCGGCGAAGAAGGTGCACGGGCGGAAGCGAGGGCTCGCGGTGGATGTTGGGGCTGGTCATCGCGGTCGTCACGCTTCCGTGGGCGGCAACAGAATCAGGGGCGCCCGTGACGACCCGGTGATGGGTTCCAGCTCGTCGATCAGCGGCCGGAGCCCCGGTGCGTGACCGGAGGGTGCGCCGAGTGACGGGATCCTCTCGTGCCGACGCGTGTGGCAGGTGCGAGATTCCAAGCATTTCCCGGTAGTTGGGGATCAATTTCTGGTTCAATTCGAATTGGGGAGACAGAGGTGTTCTTCTGATGGGTGGGTGTGCATGACTCCGTCGTGTGATCCGGACCGGGTGAGGCGATGAGCCCGCCGTCAACGCCGATCGCCCGCAGGATTCAGGCCCTTCTCACCCTCGCTGAACACCCCGGCACGCCCGGCCCGGAGCGTGAACTGGCGGCGGCGCGGGCTGCGGCATTGATGAAACGGTACGGAACTGACCACCCGGCGCGCCGCGACGGCATCATCGTGGTCCGGATGGAGCCGGACAAGACACTGGAGGTCCTCGTCCTGTCCGCGGACCCCGAACACGCCACCCCTCAGATTGCGGACACCATGGGCTGGCTGGGCGGGGTACCGGCGAGCTATAACCTCCGATATCTCGACTCGCGGAACCTGAACCCGGGGATCGCCGTGTGGCGCGATGTCGCCGGTGCCGACGAGGGGCGGCCCGTGAACTTCATGGCGAGCAACATCACCAACCGGGGAGGCGGCCTCGGCGGGTTCGGCAGCATCTGTGGAACGGCCGTCGTCAGCGGGTACGACACCGCGACCGGCGCCATCACCTCAACACCCCTGGAGACATTGGAACATCTCCTCTCCATGGAGGCCTACCGCGACGCCGCCGAGCATCTCCGCGCCTGGCGTACCGAACACGACGTCAGCACCCGGCCGCGAGGCATACGCCCGCGGCCGACCGTGCTGAGGGTGCTGAGCGTGCAGGAGGTCGCCGAGCTGACGCCCTGCGAGCTGTGGGAAGCACGGCTCCAGGTCGAGATCTGGAGCCAGGGGGAATGGGTCGACCTGATCGACTACGAGGGCATCCGCGCCGTCTGTCACAAGCACCGCCGCGCCTGCCGGACATGCCCGGCCGGAACCACTCTGTGGGACTGGCGCCCTCCACCCACCTTGGACGGCCTCATGGCGCACCTGTCCGCCCACGATCTGACCGGGGGCCTTCCGCGGTCGTCCCTGTCGGTTGAGCCTGGTGCGTACAGCAGTGGAGATCCGGCAGCGAGCAGGAGCTTTTCGTCGGGCCCGGTGATTCCGCCATCCAGCGTCCACGTCGCCCCCGGGACGTACCCGGCTGGGCCGATCAACGAGGGGAGCCAAGCGTGACGGCACACCTTCCGCCCGCAGATCTGGCCACCGATGCCCTGGCCCGCGCCCGGGAGACCGGTGATCGCAGGAAAGAGGCACAGGCTCTGTGCGACCTGGGCACGGCGCTGATGGAGACCGGCCGGACGAGCGAAGGCCGGTACCTGAGCCGCCGAGCCGTGGGTCTCGCCGAGCAGCTCGGCGAACGGCAGATCGAGGAAGCGGCCCTGGGCACACTTGGCCACAGCCTGGCTCAGTTCGAGGAGCTCGGGGAGCGGTGGCGCGCAGTACTGCTGGAGGGTGGCGACGAGACCGAGCACTTCCCGAGCCTGGCCGCCGCACGCTCCGACGAGTCCTACCGGACGGGCCGCCGGCACTCCGATGACGGCTTTCGGCTCACCGAGTCCGTCGTCGTCGAGGTCGCCTTCGGATTCGTCGCTGTGAAGTTCCTCGGGCCGTTCGTGGAGACCTTCGCCACCAAGCTCGGCGAACGGTTGGGCGAGTCGGCCGTGGCAGCCGCCGGACGGCTGCGGCTGCTGTGGAGCCACAGGGGCGGCCGCCGGAACCTGGATGTGCTCACGCCCGGTGCACAGCGGACGACCTTGGTGCTTCCCGAGGACTTCGACGACGCCGCGCGGTTGGCGGCCATCGAGCTGGATATCAGCGTGGACGGCGTACGGGGAGCGGAACTCCACTGGGACGCCGCCACCGGCACGTGGGTTCCGGTCAACACGTGATCGGGCGTCTTGGACACAGGAGGACCGATGGGTGAGCAAGTGGTGTGTGACACCTGCAACGCGGGGATCGATCGAGCCCACAGCTACTGCTTGACGACCACGAACGTGGTGCTGTCGGAGGCGTACTGGCGCAGCCAGTTCCGGCTCGTGACCAACTTGGTGAAGGCGCTCGACTGGGATGAACGCAATCAGGCGGCCGCCTTCGACCGGCTGATCCGCGACGTCGCAGGCAGCGCCACCCCCTGGCTGATCTGTGGAGGCTGCAGCGAGTACTTCGCCTTCGACCGCGCCGCAGCGCGTGAGCACGCCCTGCGTGGCAGCGTGCCGGAGCGTTCGGGTGCGGTCGACCCCGGAGGCTTCGCCCAGTTCGCCGCAGCCGCATGGGAGTACGTATTCGGGCGCTGGCCGGCCACCGTCCAGCAGCCGACGGTCAAGGACACCTGCGACTTCTGCGCGAAGAAGATCTATGGAGGGGAGTTCGCCGGCCGGATCGAGGCCCAGGCGGCCGAACGACACCTGGCGTCCGGCGTCCTCGACAGCCCGCCGCTGTGCCCGCCTCGCGAGGACCATGGGGGCTGGCTCTCCTGCATGGTCTGTATGAACCGCATCGTGGCCAGGGCGGATCGCGTGGGCGGCGGCCGGTGAGTTCCACCGTGGCCCGCTCTGAAGAGCTGTTCGAACAGGGCAAGAACCTGTTCCTGCGCGGGCAGTACGCCCGAGCGGCGCAGCTGCTGGCCACCGCGGCCGAGCTGACCCCGACCTCGGTCGGCTGCCAGTTCATGCTCGGAGCCAGCAGGATGAACAGCGACGACGTCGCCGGGGCGCTGTATCCGCTGGCGCTGTGCGTGTACTTCGAGCCCGACCACGGCAGCGCCC
This sequence comes from Streptomyces sp. NBC_00154, assembly GCF_026342835.1. Lineage (GTDB taxonomy): Bacteria > Actinomycetota > Actinomycetes > Streptomycetales > Streptomycetaceae > Streptomyces. Next base: position 7,222,162 of record NZ_JAPEMI010000001.1, on the reverse strand, counting down.
GGTTCGCTCTCGGCGTGGCCCTGCGCCACCTTGGCCAGGCGGAGCAGGCGACCGTCCACATCGCGTACGCGGCGTACCTGGGAAACCCGCAGGCCCCGGCCATGCTGACCCAGCTCGGCCTTGCGCACTGCCCGGACTGCGGTGGCCCGGTCACGCCGAATGCCGCCGGCTGCGACACCTGCGCCGCCACCCCCCGGTCCATCACCTCGCCCCGCCAGCGCACTTGGTCATGGGCCCACCTGCGGGCCGACGACTTCCGTTCACGGTTGTCGCTGCCCGGCGAACAGGTGGCCCAGATCGGCCGAGGCCACCTGACCCGCTACGACCTTGAAGGCGATCCCCGCAACATCGACGACGCCATCACCTACCTCGAGCTCGCCGCCGCAGCGGCTCCGGCTGCCGAACGCCCCCTCCGACTCACCGAACTCGGCAGCGCCTACCGTCGGCGCTTCACCTGCTACGGCCTGCCCGCAGATCTCGACCACGCGATCGACTGTCACGAGCAAGCACTCGACCGGGCCGGCGCCGACGCCACCGAGCGGGTGATGATCCTCGCCAATCTCGGCGTCGCCTACGGAGCCCGCTACGAGTTCGGCGCGGTTGCCGCCGACCTGGAGCGGGCGATCCAGTTCCTGGAGAGGGCGATGGCGACCCCGACCCAGGACCCGGATCAACGCCTGGCCGTCATGGCCAACGCCGGGCAGTTCTACCGGCACCGCTTCCAGGCCGGTAGCGATCCGGCCGACCTCGACCGTTCGATCGAGCTGCAGATCCCCGTCGTCGACGGGACCCCTCCTGACCATGCCCGCTACGCCGGGCGCATGGCCAACCTCACGGTCGCCTACACATCGCGATACGAGAAGGACGGTCGGCCCGCCGACCTGGATCGGGCCCTGGACCTCGCCGACCGGGCCGTAGCCGCGACCCCCGGCGACAGCCCGGCACTGCCGATCCGGCTGTTCAATCGCGGCGGTGCACGGCTGCACCGCTACCTGGCGCACCGGGAGAGCAACGAACTCGACCGCACGATCAACGACCTGCGGCAGGCCCTGGACGCCACGTCCGACGGCAACCCGCTGGTGGCCGCCGTACTCGCCCAGCTCGCAAGAGCACACCTCGTCCCCGGTGGGCATACCCGTGCGCCGGACCGGCGGACACTGGAGGCATGGGGGGCCCGGCTGGAGTCGGCGTCCGGCGCCTCGCCGAGCGAACGGGCCCTGGCCGGACGCAACCTGGGCACCCTCGCCCATGCCTGTGGACAGTACGACCTGGCCGCCCGGATCCTGGACGCCGCCATTGAACTGATGCCTGCCGTACCGCTGCGCGGCACGAGCTGGACCGACCGGGAACGCCGGTTTGGTGAGCACCGTGGACTGGTCAGCCAGGCGTTCGCCGCGCACTGTGCTCTCGGCAATCCGCTGCGAGCCGTTCAACAGGCCGAACTGGGCCGCGGCATGCAGCTGGCAACCGTACTCGACGCGCACGACGACCTCACCGATCTCGATCGGGAACTCCCGGAGATGGCACGGGCATTCCGGCAGGTCCGCAAGGAGCTGGCCGGTTCGTCGGCGACCCGGTCGGTCCTCTGGGACCGGTACGGGGACCTGGTCGCCCGGATACGGGAACATCCCGGATTCACCCGGTTCCTGATGACACCTCGCGTCGAGGAGCTGCGGCGGGCAGCGGCCGGCGGGACGGTCGTTGTGGTCAACTGCGGCCGGAATCGGGCCGACGCGATCCTGATCAGGCCCGAAGGAGACCCCCAGCACGTGCCGCTGCCCGGTCTGACCTCCAGTGACGTCGAGGCTCAGGCAGAGTCGATGGTCGGCTCCGCTCACACCGGGCGAGGCGACGGAGCGATGGCGGACCGGCTCGCCTGGCTGTGGGACACGGTCGTGCAGCCGGTGGAGGAGGCCTTCCCGTCGCACGACACTCCGCATCGGGTCTGGTGGCTCCCGATCGGGCTGCTCGGCCTGTTCCCCCTGCACGCCGCCGGACACCCTGACCGTCCCGGCGCACTGGATGCCTTCGTCTCCTCCTACACCCCTACGCTGCGGATCCTCACGCATGCTCATCGTCGACACTCGGCGGCTGCGCGGCGGCAGTTGACCGTGGCTCTGTCGAGCACGTCAGGCCTGCCCGGCCTGCCAGGCGCCCTCGCCGAGGCACTCGACCTGCACCGCCGCCACCCCGACGAGCCGCCGCTGCTCGACCAGGACGCCACCACCGGCCGGGTCGCCGCCGCACTGTCCACCGCCACATGGGCGCACTTCGCATGCCACGCGCTGGCCGACTACAGCGCCCCCTCGAACGGCGGGCTGTGCCTGAGCGATGGCATGTTCACTATCCCCGAGATCAGCCGCCTCGCGCTTGCCGACGCCCAGCTCGCCTACCTGTCGGCATGCTCCACCGGGTACCGGAACCTGGAACACGTCGACGAATCGCTCAACCTCGCATCGGCCTTCCAATTGGCCGGGTTCCGTCACGTCATTGCAAGTCTGTGGCCGTTGAACGACCGCTTCGGCGCTGTGGCGTCGCGCACCTTCTACGTCAAGCTGTCCGGCGCTGCCGACGACGCTCCCAGAGCCCTGCATCAGTCAACACTCGAGCTGCGCCGTCAGTACCCCGACCGGCCCGACCTGTGGGCCTCTCTGATCCACAGCGGTCCATGAGACAGGTTTTCAGCGGGCGATTCGCGAGTTGATGCCCGTCTCATGATTGCGGTCGGGTGAGGAGTGCTGGTCGTGGGCAGAAGCCGCTGTCAGGGGCGAGGCAGGGTGAACAGGCCCGGCTCGGGTTCGGCAAGGCCGTGGCTGACCAGGCGCTTGAGCTTGGAGCGGATGTCTTCGGTGTGCTTGGGCAGGTCGGGCTGAAAGGTCCGCTCCCGGCCCCCGGGACCGCGCACCCGGAGCCGGTGGAAGGTAAATACGTCGACAGCGCCCCGCCGAGCCCGGCAAAGTGGCCGCTCGTGACGAGCAGTGAGCTGTGGACCCGTGCGACCGCCGACCGCTACGACGCCGAGGAACACGAGATGTCCTCGGGCGCTGTTCTCGGACCGACTCTCGACTTCCTCACCGAACTCGCCGGAGACGGCCGGGCACTGGAATTCGCCATCGGAACCGGACGAGTGGGCGTCCCGCTCCGGGAACGAGGCGTGCCAGTAGTGGGCATCGAACTGTCCGAACACATGGCAGCGGTCCTGCGGCGCAAAATCGACGAGGACACGCTCCCGGTCACCGTCGGGGACATGGCCACGTCCACCGTCCCTGGCAAGTTCACCCTGGTCTATCTCGTCTACAACACCATCACGAACCTGCTCACCCAGGACGAGCAGGTCAAGTGCTTCCGAAACGCCGCACGGCACCTGACGCCTGGCGGCCGGTTCGTCATCGAGCTGGGCGTGCCGCCGCTGCGGTTCCTGCCACCCGGGCAGGTCGCGGTGCCGTTCGACGTCTCCGAGCGGCATCTCGGCTTCGACACCTTCGACCTGGTCGAGCAGATCCTCGTCTCGCACCACCTCACCCGCGACGGCGACGACGGCCGCTACCGCCGCAGCAGCTCCCGGCACCGGTACGCGTGGCCGGCGGAACTCGACCTCATGGCACGGATAGCGGAGCTCGAGCTGGAACTGCGCGTCGCGGACTGGGACAGGGCGCCGTTCACCCAGGACTCCGCGAAGCACATCTCCGTGTGGCGCAAACCGGCCTGAGGCGAGCCCCTTGTCGCCCAGCCCCTCCCACCAGGAGGAATGCGCCCGCTGGAGCGCCGTCGCCCGGGCGAACCCTCCGTCGTGCGCTCGCCCCCCACTTCTTCTACCGCCGTCGTGAATTCCGGTGAGCAGAGAGCCGACGGAAGTGCGGCCTGCAGCAGCCCCGTCTCCCGCACCCGCACCCGCACCGACCGTCGCCAGATGACCGTCACGGAGCCTTCAATGCGCAGTAGTCCGGCACGAAGGACACGGTGGGGCTGCCCATCCACCTGACCGCCGGAGGGGCTACTCCGTGCCAAGAGCTCCGTCTGGAGGCTGTGCATGACCCTTCCGCCGCGAGGCAAGGGGCACGCTCAGGATGATGGTGGTGCCCTTCCCGGGAACGCTGCGGAGCGTGAGCTGGGCGTCGATGAGGTCTGCGCGCTCGTGCATGGCGGAGAGCCCCACTCCCCGCACGGTGGATGCCGGGGGTGTGGCCGCGCGCAGGGCCGGCCAGCGCCTGGAGTCCGGGGGCTGGGGCATTCCGTGCCCGTCGTCGGCAACGGTCAGCGTCATCACCTGGCGGTCAACCTCCATACCGACAGTGATCCGAGTGGGCTGAGCGTGTTTCACCGCGTTGGTCAGTGCCTCCTGCACGATGCGGTAGACGTGGGCCTGTGCTTCTGAGGTCAGCCGGTCGCTGATCTCGGTGTCCTGCGGATCGATCCGGAGATCGACGCGGATACCGAAGGTCTCCGAGGTGCGTCGGCACAGCGCCTCCAAGGCCGCGCGCAGTCCCAGTTCGTCCAGGACCAAGGGACGCAGATCCGTGATCAGGTGGCGCAGCGAGGTGATCTGGTTGCCCACCAGGGAGCGTGCCTGCTCGATGGCGCCGCGCATGGCCTCGGGGCGGCCGTCGGCGGCGGCGGCGGAGAGCAGCACCTGCACGGCGCCGAGTTCCTGGAGGGTGTCGTCGTGCAGTTCACGTGCCCAGCGGCGGCGTTCGCGCTCCGCGCCGTCATGGCGGGCTCGGACGCGTTCACGTTGGAGACCCCGGTCGCGCTGGGTTGCGCTGCGGATGGTGGAGGCCGTGTACGCGACCAGGAGGAGCGGGAGCACGTGCAGGGCGTTCAACAGCGGTTGCTCGGTGATGCGGACCAGGCTGGCCACGGCGAGCATGAGCGCGAGGGAACCGGCCACCACCATCCAGGTCCGGCGTCCCGCGGTGTACAGCGGGGCTGCCGCAAGGTACGGGGTGGCCGCGGCAAGGGAGAGGGCCAGCTCGGAGGGCAGCGGCTGGTCGGTGACCTCCAGAGCCACCGCGGCCACGAGCAGACAGCTTCCCGCCACCTGCAGGGCAAAGCCCCATCGGGACCGGCGCGGTCCCCTCATGGCACCAGGCCGCGCTCGCGGGCCGCGGCGATGAGCTCCGCCCGGGTGTCCTTGCCGAGCTTGTCCCGGATCCGGGCACGATGGGTCTCCACCGTCCGGACCGAGACGTAGAGACGCTGCGCGATCTCCTGATTGGTGTGGCCTAGCGCCAGCAACGACAGGACCTCGGCCTCGCGTGCGGTCAGTGACTCCTGGTCGGCAGATCCCGGCATCTCAACGGCGAGCCTGGCTCCCATCACCGGCTGGACGTACGTCGCACCGCGGGCGACCTGGTGTGCGGCGGCCAGCAGTTCCTCGGCGGCTGCCTCCTTGAGCAGGTAGCCGGCCGCGCCGGTGCGCAGCGCCTCGCGGGCGAACGCCGGATCCTCCTGCATCGTGAGGATCAGGATCCGCGTGCCGGGTGAAGCGGTGAGCAGCGCTGGAATCATGGGCAGGCTCGACTGGCCGGCCATGGTCAGGTCCAGGACCAGCACCCGCGGATGGGTCCGACGCACGGCCTCGAGAGTGTCGGGGACTGTGGCGCTCTCGGCGACAATCCGGAATGCCGGGTCCTGGGCCAGCAGCAGCCGCATTCCTGCCCGGACCACCAGATGATCGTCGGCCAGTACGACGGTGGTCCCCGGAGGCTCTTGCCGGGACGGGGTGGAGCTGGGGGCGTCCATAGCTGCAACGGTAGATCCGCTGTGGCAGTCAGGCAGCCGCTGTCGGCGCGCGTGCGGGAAACCCGCAGGAAGGTACGCGGGGATGGCGCAGCCGCGTCCGGACATAGCTGCGGTGCAGGTGCAGGGTCCTACGGATGCGCAGTGCGGGTCGGCACCGATGTGCCCCGACGTCGTCGGGGCGGATGCTCAAAGGGATCAATTCATGCATCCCCTCTCCCTTGAGGCAGCCCCTCATGACCCGATCCGCTCTCCCGCTCCCCCGGACCGGCACCGGCCCCCGCAGGGCGAAGCGTCCAGCCGCTCAGGCGGGTACCGCCGGCCGCCGCGCGTGGCAGCTGCGGCACTTCCCGTGCCGCCTGCTGGCGGGAGGCATCCTCCCTCAGGCTGCGGTCCCGGTCGCGCTGATCACCGCCATCACTCTGGGCGCCACCTTCGCCCCTATAACCATCCATCTGTCCCCTCTCCTGGTCGCTGCCCCCACCTCCACGGCCGCGTTCGCCAGCTCCCGTTTCATCGCGGGTACCGCCCTGGCCGCCAGCGCGGCAATGTTTGTCATCGACCGCCATGACGGCCTGCTGCATTCGCCACTTCTGCCGATCCACATCGGCGCCCTGCTGGTGGTGTCCGGTTTCGTCGTCGCCGCCCGGGCGCTGCACGACCGCGACCTGCGGGAACTGACCCAGGTACGCGCGGTGGCCGAAGTAGCCCAGCGGGTCGTGCTGCGCCCCCTGCCCCGGCAGCTGGGTCCGCTGCGCGTCGCCTGTACGTACCGGGCGGCCGCGGCGCACGCCCTGGTGGGCGGCGACCTGTACGCCGCCGCCCGGACCGGCCGGGCGACCCGGTTCCTCATCGGCGATGTCCGCGGCAAGGGTCTGCCCGCCGTCGAGGACGCCTCCGCCGTTCTCGGCGCCTTCCGCGAGGCCGCTTACCAGCACGCCACCCTTCCCGAACTGACTGCCGCCCTGGAGAGCAGCGTCCGCAGGCACTTGGCGCAGCTCGCCGACAGCGACCCCGAGAGCAGCGAGCGCTTCATCACCGCGCTCCTGGTAGAAATCCCCGACGAGGCTCCTCTCGTCCAGGTCATCAGCTGCGGGCACCCCTCACCCCTGTGGGGCCACCGCGGCAAGGGGGCCGCCCTGCCCATACTTCATCCCGCACCACCCCTTGGGCTGGCGAGCACCTCTCCCGACACCTACCACGTCGACACCTTCGATTTCGGCCCCGCAGACACCCTGCTGCTCTACACCGACGGCGTCATCGAAGCCCGCAACATCACCGGCGGCTTCTATCCGATCCTCGAGCGGGCCTCCACCTGGCCCTGGGAATGCCCGCACAGCCTGCTGCGACACATCAACCATGACGTGGACACCCACACCGGCGGACGCCTGCAGGACGACCTCGCCCTGGTGGCCGTCCAGCGCACCTCCGCGCCGGACACCGGCCAGGGGCCGGACTTCCCCCAGCGCCCCCACCCCATGGAGGCCCACCCGTGACGCGCCTGGTGCTCCCGGAACGACACACCTTCTATGGAAAGGCGATGACGACGATGACCGCCACTCGACTGGACGCGGGGCTGTGTGCGCTGCTCATTGTTTACATCGGTGCGTCGTGCGCCGTGCAACTCCAGGATTCCGCAGGCGGCCTTGTCCGCTGGTCGGGGTTCTCCGTGCTCGTCCCCGTCGCGGCCGCCGCCCTGCTGCCTCTGCGGCGCTCCCTGATCATCGGAGCCTCCACGCTGGCTGCCACCGTCGCCATCTACGGCTTCGCCATCCACGGGGTATCGGCAGGCGGCCGGACGGTCGTCATCACCGCAGTCGCGCTGTCCTTCGCCTTCGGCCTCTTCGTCTGCTGGGCGCGGCCGCATCTGCTGCACACGCCCGCCACAGCCACGCGGAACCCGCCCAGCCTGCCCCGCCCGGCCGGCACGCAGGCCGGTAGCGCCCCCGAGACACCACGTGCGGTTCCCGCCTCAGCACGCGGCATCCTTCCCGAAGCGTTGCCGCAACCCGCGGTGGTAGAGCTGGCCAGCCACTACCGGACCGACTCCAGCCAGCTTGGCATGCGTGCCCATTGGCTGGACGCCATCCCGTTGTCCGGCACCCGGGTCGGACTCGTCGCCGGCGCCGTGGCCGGGCCGGGCGCCGACGCCACCGCCACCGAACTCCGCACCGCGGTACGCACCCTGGCCGACATCGACCTGCAGCCCGAGGAACTGCTCACCCATCTCGACGATGTCCTGGCCCGGCTCCGCCCCGACAACCGTCCCAGTCACGACGCCCAGGCCACCAGCACCGTCAGCGCCCAATGCCTGTACGCGGTGTACGATCCCGCCTCCTCCCGCTGCACACTTGCCGGCGCCGGAAGCCCCTCACCTGCCGTCATCACACCTGACGGCGCGGTCACAGTCATCGACCTGCCCGAAGGCCCTCCCCTGGGACAGACAGATCTGCCCTTCGAAGCCACCGAGATAGACCTACCCGAAGGCAGCCTGCTCCTGCTCTACACCCACACCGACGCCGGCAACAGGCCACATGAACCCGGCGGCGAGGAGCTGCTCAGCGCACTCGCCGGGCCCCAGTCCTGCCTGGACTCCACCTGCCGAGCCGCCCTCGACGCCCTGCTCCACGCTCCCCACACCCAGGTAGCTGTCCTCGCCGTCCGCACCCACGCCCTGGACACCCGCACCGTCGCCACCTGGGACCTGCCGGGCGACCCGGCCGCCGTCTCCCACGCCCGCACCCACATCGCGGAAAAACTGACCGCCTGGGGCCTGACGGACGCCGCCCCCACTACCGAACTCATCGTCAGCGAACTGGTCACCAACGCCATCCGCCACGCCCAACCCCCCATCCAGCTGCGCCTGATCCACCACGCCGGCAGCCTGGTCTGCGAGGTCGCCGACGGCAGCAGCACCTCGCCACACCTGCGCCGGGCCCGCACCTTCGACGAAAACGGGCGCGGACTGTTCATCGTCGCTCAACTCGCCGAACGCTGGGGAACCCGCCACAACCACCACGGCAAGACCATCTGGGCCGAGCACACACCCGCACCCGACCGGCCCACCACCACAGCCTGAGCTTCTCCTACCTTCCGGGCGCGGCAGAGACAGAGCCGGCGATTTTTTCTGGTGGAGCGCATCTGGTGCCGGTCGGCACCGTGTTGCCCGTTTTGTAGGTACTGGCCGGCGGACCCGTACCCCGTGCGCGGCCCGCAGCACCTGCCCGATGAGTCCCGTAGCCCGGGACCGAGGGTGCCAGCGCCATCAGTAGGGGGAACGGGCCAGCCCCACACCCCCTCGTATTCTTTTCCCGTGCCAGCTTCCCGCCTGTATCGCGTCGCCGTCCTCGTGCTCGAGGGTGCGAAGCCGCTCGATGTCGGCATTCCTGCGCAGGTGTTCACGACCCGCGCGAGCATGCCGTACGAGGTGCGGGTGTGCGGCGCCGCCCCCGGTCTCGTGACCGGCGGTGACGGCCTGTCGTACTGCGTCGCCCACGGCCTCGACGCGCTTGCATGGGCGGACATCGTCTTCATGCCCGGCTACCGGTTCCCGGACCGCGACGACCCGCCGCAGGCCGTCGTTGACGCGCTGATCGCGGCCCACGATCGGGGCGCGCGGCTCGCCGCCATCTCGACGGGCGCCTTCGCGCTCGCCGCCACGGGCCTGCTCGACGGCAAGCGCGCCACGACGCACTGGCATTACACGCGCGCGCTTGCGGCGAGGCATCCACTCATCCGGGTCGACGAGAACGTTCTGTTCGTCGACGAGGGCAGCGTGCTGACATCGGCCGGCGCCGCCTCGGGCATCGACCTGTGCCTGCACATTCTGCGCGGTGATCTCGGGGTGGCCGCGTCGAACCACGCGGCCCGGCGCCTGGTCGCGGCCCCCTACCGCAGCGGCGGTCAGGCGCAGTATGTGCCACGCAGCGTGCCCGAGCCGCTCGGCGAGCGGTTCGCCGCCACCCGCCAGTGGGCGTTGCACCGGCTGGGCGAGCCCCTCTCCCTTGAGATGCTCGCCCGGCACGCGGCGGTGTCGCCGCGCACGTTCTCGCGACGCTTCGTCGAAGACACAGGAGCCACGCCGATGCAGTGGGTCATGCGTGCCCGCATCGACGTGGCCCGTGAGCTGCTCGAGCGTTCGGAGCGGAGCGTCGAGCAGATCGCCGCCGACGTCGGTCTCGGCACCGGTGCGAATCTGCGGCTGCACTTCCAGCGCATCCTCGGCACCACGCCGAGCGAGTATCGGCGCACCTTCGCCCAGGGCGAGTAGCCCGCCGGCGTGGCGCGATCCTTTCGAGCCGTGGCACTCACGCCGCTGTCACGGACGGACGCTGCAAGCGAGCCTGATGGCGAACCGAAGGGACACCACTCATGACTCGCATCGCCGTCAACGGATTCGGCCGCATCGGACGCAATGTGCTGCGCGCACTGCTCGAACGCGACAGCGACCTCGAGGTCGTTGCCGTCAACGACCTCACGGAGCCCGCCACCCTCGCGCGGCTGCTCGCCTACGACACGACGGCCGGCCGGCTCGGCCGCCCGGTGACTGTCGACGGGGACGTCCTTGTCGTCGACGGCCGTCGCATCACGGTGCTCGCCGAGCGCGAACCGGCGAAGCTGCCGTGGGCCGAGCTCGGCGTCGACATCGTGCTCGAGGCGACCGGCCGCTTCACGTCGGCTACGGCCGCCCGCGCCCACCTCGACGCAGGCGCGAAGAAGGTGCTCGTCGGTGCGCCGTCGGACGGCGCCGATGTCACGCTCGCGTTCGGGGTCAACAGCGACGCGTACGACCCGGCCGTGCACACGATCATCTCGAACGCCTCGTGCACGACCAACGCCCTTGCGCCGCTGGCCGCGGTCCTCGACGAGCTCGCCGGCATCGAGCACGGCTTCATGACGACGGTGCACGCCTACACGCAGGAGCAGAACCTGCAAGACGGCCCGCACCGCGACGCCCGCCGCGCCCGGGCCGCCGCTGTCAACATCGTGCCGACCACGACGGGCGCTGCCAAGGCGATCGGCCTCGTGCTGCCGAACCTCGAAGGCAAGCTGGCGGGCGACTCGATCCGCGTACCGGTGCCGGTGGGCTCGATCGTCGAACTCAACACGACCGTCGCCCGCGACGTGACGCGCGACGACGTGCTGGCGGCGTACCGCGCCGCGGCGGAGGGGCCGCTGGCCGGCATCCTCGAGTACTCGGACGACCCGCTCGTGTCCTCCGACATCACGGGTAATCCCGCCTCGTCGATCTTCGACTCGGCCCTCACCCGCGTCGACGGCCGCCACATCAAGGTGGTCGCCTGGTACGACAACGAGTGGGGCTTCTCGAACCGTGTGATCGACACGCTCGAGCTCCTCGCCACCCGCTGACCGGACGCCGGGGCGGCCCCGCCGTACACCCGGATCAAGACCGACCTCACGACGGAAATTCTGCCGGGACGGGGCCGACTCAGTCCGCTCACACCCCGCCCCTTCAGTCTGCTGTCACCGGGGCAAGGCAAACCCTGTGCGAGCCATGGGCCTACCCGTGGGGCCAGGTTTCGCGCAGGGCGTGCCGGCGCGCTGCGGAGATGCCGGACCGCGCGGATGTAGTCGGTGAAGTCCGGGTCGGTGAGAGGGAGGTCGATTCCGTCGACATAGCCGAGGGCGGCAGCGACGAAGTCGACGACGCCGGCGCCGACGGCGGCGGGCACGGGGGTAGGGCTCGCTCGGTCGTGGTCGGCTGCTTGAGCGCGGCGGTGACGGCGGAGGTGATGTCACGTCGGCTGGTCAGCAGCACGATCGCGCTCTCGGCGACGAGCACCCGGCCGGGCCGCCTCGACGGTCTCCCGGCGGTGCATTCTGTGCGCGCTTCGGTGGGCATCCCCTGGCACGGCGCGCCGGCAACGTGCCGCGCCACGACGAGTGCCGGGCTGCTCAGGGACGGACTACGGCGTTCCAGCCGGCCAGAATTGGCAGGACGTGGGCGGTGGCGGAGTCGGGCTCGGCCGTGTAGACGATCAGCCGCTGGTCGGGTTCGTGCGGCGTGCAGACGATCTCGATGTTGAAGGACATCAAGCCTGCGGCGGGATGCTCGACTCGTTTGGTGACCGATGCGTAGTCGCGGACGGCGTGGTCGTCCCACCACCGGGCCACGTCGTCGTCACTCGCCCGCAACTCCTCCATCGCGCCCGGAGCGACCCTCACGCCCGGCAACGAGGTGGCCCGCGCGGAGCTCGACGCGATGACCGCCACCACCCCGGCGGGCGTCGTCGTCCGGCCGGAGGACATCGCCAAGGGCGTCCTATACCTGTCAAGCGACGACGCGGCCATGGTCCACGGCATCACGCTCTACGTCGACGGCGGGATCACCGCCACCCGCCTGGGCTGATCCTCGGCCGGCCCCCGGGCACATGCCGATCGTCGGGGGGCTCGACGGCGACAGGCAGACATTGGCGACGACAGCCGCCTCGACTGGTGACTGGGACCTCCCGGCTGACCCGAGTGGCTCGCGCGCCCAGAACTACGAGGCGTGCGTGCCACCGGCGCTCCTGCTCCTCGCGCAGCCGCCCGCGGCACCGCTCGCAAACGGGGGTGCCGCCGAAGCCGTAGCGGTGGCACGGCTGGTGGCGGCGCGCACACCAGCCGACGTGCGCGGCGGGCAGTCCATGACGGCGGAGGCCTTGCGCTGGGCTGGTGCAGGTGTGGTCATTCGACGCCGGAGAAACAACGGAACAGCGGTGGGCGCCAAGGGGTGATCTTGGTACAGGGCCTGCGATTCCGTCCGCACTGTACGAACAAATCCGGCGCGCGCCGTCGGCCCGGAGCTGCTCTACTGACTTCCGGGGGGTGTCCTACCCGTAGCCCGGAGAGATGCAGATGAGCACCTACCGAGTCGCCCAGGTCGCCGCCCCCGGCGGTCAGTTCGCGATCGTCGAGCGTGAGATGCCGCAGCCGGGTCCAGGCCACGTACGGATTGCCGTGGATGCCTGCGGAATCTGCCACAGCGACGCATTTTTCGTGAACGCCGGGCTCCCGGGCGTACGGTTTCCGCTGGTCCCCGGGCATGAGATCGCCGGGCGCATCGAGGAGCTCGGCGAGGGAACGCAGGACAAGGGCTGGCATGTGGGTGACCGGGTGGCGGTGGGCTGGTTCGGCGGCAGCTGCGGCCACTGCACGCCCTGCAGACAGGGCGACTTCGTCGTGTGCGAGAACCTGAAGGTGCCCGGATGGGCGTACGACGGCGGTTACGCCGAGGCGGTGATCGCCCCGGCAGACGCGCTGGCCCGGATCCCCGATGCGCTGGCGGGGCCCGATGCGGCGCCCCTGGGCTGTGCGGGGGTGACCACGTACAACGGGCTGCGGCGCAGCTCCGCCCGGCCGGGCGACCTGGTCGCCGTGCTCGGCATCGGCGGCCTCGGCCACCTGGGGGTGAAGTACGCAGCCGCGATGGGCTTCGAGACCGTGGCCATCGCCCGCGGAGCCGGCAAGGCCGACTTCGCCAAGCAGCTCGGTGCGCACCACTACATCGACAGCACGGCGGACACCACCGTCGCGGACGCGCTGCAGTCCCTCGGCGGCGCCAAGGTCGTCCTGGCCACCGCCGCCAACTCCGACGCCACCACAGCGACCGTGGACGGCCTGTCGCCCCGCGGCGAGCTGGTGGTCATCGGCGCGGACACCGAGCCACTCGGCATCAGCCCGAACCAGCTGCTCATGAGTGGCAAGATCGTCCGAGGGCATCCGTCCGGCACCGCGCAGGACGTGCAGGACACCCTGGCGTTCAGCGCGCTGCACGGAATCCGCCCGATGACCGAGGTCGTGCCGCTGGACCAGGCCGATCAGGCGTACCAAAAGATGCTCTCCGGCGCCGCCCGCTTCCGGATGGTGCTCACCACCCGGTGACGCACCCGGCCCTCGGCCTTTCACCAGCGAGCCGCCCGGGCGGCGGCCTCGTGGGCGGTGCTCCGCGACGGAACCTTCTACGAACCGCAGCCGTCGACCTCACTCACCTGACCTGCGGGTCTGCGAGGAGAACGACTCGATCAGCCTCGACGTCGAAGCCGAGCACCGGATGGCCGTAGTCGCCCTCCGGGTCCATCAGCACCGGCTTGCCCAACCGCCGCCCGATCTCCCGAAGGAAGCCGCAGAACACATCAAGTCGCTCCTGGCCCTGCAACTCCCGCAGGTCGACGTCGAAGTCGACTTCACCGTCGGCATGGAAACGGAAGATCACCAACACATCGGCCGTCGGCCAGACCCGCACGTTCGGGCCCTCGGCATCCGCCAGGCGGGACAGCACGGCCTCCGCCCGGGGCACCGGAAGCACCGTCTCTCCCTCGGAGTACTGGCACTTCCAGCCTTTTTCCGCGACAAGATCGAGGACTGCCTGCCAGTCCTCCACCAGCGTGTTCGGGACACGCACGTCCGGCAGCGACCCCATCAAGTCCGGGTCGAAGAAACAGCTCACGTCATCCCACAGCAGATCAGCCACCCCGACATGCTGCCCGGCTCCCAGACCCAACGCACCCCCGTTTCCCTTGACCAAAGACATAAGGGCCCCGGCCAGTAGCCCTGCCCCCCCACCCGACCTCACCTCACCTCACCTCACCTGGAAACGGACATCAACATGCGAACCGCCCCCTGAAGAGCCCCCGCTCGTGGGCAAAGCCACCCGATACCCCGCGCAACTCGCCAGAGCCGGCTCCTGCTCCCCGGTCGGCCCGCCGTCCTCGTCAGGCGAGAACGGCCGCGGCCGCACCGGCACCGTAAGGGAGCGGGTGCGGCCGCGCGTGCGGGCCCGGGGTGGTCAGCGGGACGTGGGGAAGCCCAGGTCAGGACCGGCTGCCGCCTCGGCCGGGTCCGGCCAGCGGCTCATGATGACCTTGCCGCGCGTGTAGAAGTGCACGGCTTCGCTGCCGTACATGCGGTGGTCACCGAAGGCCGAGTCCTTCCAGCCACCGAAGGAGTGGTAGCCCACCGGCACCGGCATCGGCACATTCACGCCGACCATGCCGGTCTCGACCTCCAACTGGAACCGGCGGGCCGCGCCGCCGTCGCGGGTGAAGATCGAGCTGGCGTTGCCGAACGGGGAGCCGTTGATGATGCGCATGGCCTCGTCGTAGGTCCGCGCGCGGAGCACGCACAGGACGGGGCCGAAGATCTCGTTCCGGTAGGCGTCCGAGTCGGTGCTGACCTTGTCGAGGAGCGAGATTCCCATCCAGTGCCCGTTCTCGAGGCCCTCGACGGTGAAGTCCCTGCCGTCGAGCACCACGTCGGCTCCCTGGGCGGCCGCGCCCGCGACGTAGTTCGCGACCTCGTCGCGGTGTGCCTCGGTGACGAGCGGGCCCATCTCGGACGTCGGGTCATTGCCCGGGCCGATCTTGACCTTCGTGGCCCGCTCGGCGATCCGGGACACCAGCGCGTCGCCCGCCGAGCCGACCGCGACCACCACGGAGACTGCCATGCAGCGCTGGCCTGCAGAGCCGTAGGCGGCGGTCACGGCGGCGTCGGCGGCCGCGTCGAGGTCGGCGTCGGGTAGTACCAGCATGTGGTTCTTCGCGCCGCCGAGGGCCTGGACACGCTTGCCGCTGGCGGATGCCCTGCTGTAGACGTGGCGGGCGACCGGCGTGGAGCCCACGAACGACACGGCCGCCACGTCCGGGTGGTCGAGCAGTGCGTTCACCGCGACCTCGTCGCCGTGCACGATGTTGAGCACACCGTCGGGCACACCGGCCTCGGCCGCGAGTTCCGCGAGGAGCATGGACGCGGACGGGGCCTTGCTGCTCGGCTTGTGGACGAAGGTGTTCCCGCAGGCGATGGCCATGGGGAACATCCACATGCTGATCATCGCGGGGAAGTTGAACGGTGAGATGCCGACGATCACACCGAGCGGCTGGCGGACCGACGCCACGTCGATGTGGCTCGACACCTCCGTGGACGTGTCGCCCTTGAGCGCCATGCCGAGCCCGCAGGCCAGTTCGACGATCTCCAGACCCCGGGCGACCTCGCCCAGCGCGTCCGCGTGGACCTTGCCCTGCTCAGCGGTGATCAGCGCGGCGAGGTCGTCGCGGCGCGCGTTCAGCAGCTCGCGGTAGCGGAAGAGGATCGCGATCCGCTGCGCGAGCGAGGACGTGCGCCAGGTGGCGTAGGCCTCCTTCGCCGCGGCGACCGCGGCGTCGACCTCGTCGGCGCCGGCCATCGCGACCTGTGTGGTGACCTCTCCGGTGGCGGGGTCGGTCACGGGGCCCCAGGTGCCGGAGGCGCCTGCAGCGTCTCCGAAGGGCTTGCCACCGATCCAGTGGGTGACGGTCTTCATCGGCGGAACTCCTTCAATGGTGACGGCGGTGGGCAGTGAGGTTCCTGTCGTTCACCTCACGGGCCTTCACCTCAGCCGGACGCTCCGCGGTCTCGGCCACGGATACGCCCCCACCGCCCGGGAGCGGGTGACTGCTGATATCGAAGCTACTTCTCCGACCCGCACATAAAGGCGCTTCGGAGCCTCGCGGCCCGAAGTGCCTCCCTCGGGTCCCGAACTGTCGTGGGGTGGATCACTCACATGCCGAGCACCGCCGCGTTCGCTTCGAGATCGACGCCAGCGGTTCCCCCGTGCAGAAGTCGTCGGCGGCTCGGAAGCGGTACGTGGTCCCGCAGTCCTCGATGTCGACGGAACCTTGCCAACCGTGGTGTCCCGGATCACATCCTGAGGGCGGACAGCACAGTACCGCGGTCGGGGTGCGGTGCCTCGATGCCCGATCGGCTGCCGCTGCATCAGGCCGACGGGTTCCCGGACGTGCCGGCGGCGAACGGCGTGACGCTGAATCGGCCGTCGCAATTGGTGATCTCTCCCGGGATCACCAGCGAGGCGGTGTTGCCAGGGGGATAGATCCGCAACTGCGCCGACGTGGGCAGGCACGCCCCCTGCCGGTTGAGGGTGTGGATCGTGACGCTCGCGGAGCCGCCGGGCTCCAGGACCACCGGTGCGTACGTCCTGCGGTCGCGGGTCGCCGGCGCACCGATCTGCTTTCCGCCCGCGTCCAGCAGGGACAGCCCCGGGTAGCCGGAGACCTGGCACGCACCCGACGTGCGGTTCGTGACCACGAGGTACCGGTAGAGATTGCCCGCACCCGCGTCACCGCCGCCGAGCGAGACGGTGAGCTGCGAGGCGGTGCACATCGATGAGGTACCCGGCGGGCGACCGGACGGACCGACTGTGCGGCCGGACGCACCGGTTGTGCCGGCGGACGGGTCGCCCGGTCGGCGGTGGGCAGGGGTCGGGACGGTCGGGGGCGGAGTAGTGGACGGTGGGGTGGAGGGGCTGGGCGCGTACGAGTGCGGGCCCGGGCCGGTCCGCGTACCGGTGACGGTGGGTACGACCAGCTCGTCGCCACCGTGCGTGGAGATCGCCCCGACCAGGTACGGGGCACCGCCGAGCACCGCGGCGGCGGCCGCAGCAACCATCACAGCCCGGGTCCGCCTGCGGCGCACCGCCCGGCGGCGGATCCGGTGGAAGGCCCCGGGCGGAGTGGCCAGGTAGGTGGCCGGCGGGCGCAGCAACGGCTCCAGCGGGTCGGGCCGGCCGGCATCCAGCCGCCTGGTCAGGTCGCCGTCCTCACGGTCGTCAGGCGATCCGGTCATGGTGTCCCCCGAGCTCGGCGCGGAGCAGTTCGCGGGCCGCGTGCAGATCGGCCTTGATGGTTCCCTCCCTGCGGCCCAGCAGCCTCGCCACCTCGCGTACCGGTAGATCGGCGTAGTAGTACAGCAGAGCCGGGTTGCGCAGCCGCGCGGGCAGCGACTGCACCAGCATGCGTACGGAAGGATCGGTCTCGTGGTGCTGCTTCCGCTGTTCCTGGGCGGTGACACGGCGCATGGCCCCGCGTTCACGCTCCAGTTTGCGCCAGTGGTCGCGGACCAGGTTCGCCGCAGTCACGTAGAGGAAGCCGCTGGGCTCCTCAACCCTGGCCCAGCGCGCCCACAGCCGGGTGAACGCCTCCGCGGCGATCTCGTGCGCGGTCTCGTCGTCCTCCACCAGCCGGCGCACCCAGCCGGCCAGCCGCGGGTAGACGGCCGCGAACAGTTCGGAGGCCGCGTGCTCTTGAGACCGGATGGCCGCTCGCCTCCTTCCTGTCGTGACACCCGTCGTGCTGGCCGGCAAGGCGGCCGCCTGCTCCCCGCTCACGACCCGGCGACCAGCGAGGCGTAGACAATGACGTTGTCCGAGTAGCCGCCGGCTGCGCCGACCCGGGTGCCGCCGCAGGTGATGAGACGCAGCGCCGGGTGGTCGACGATCCCGTACACACGCTGTGTCGGGAATCTTGTTTTGGCCACCGTCTGCACCGAGTCCACGGCGAACGTCGCCACCGAGCCGTCCTTGCGGGTGACCGACACCCGGTCGCCCGCACGTAACCGGGGCAGCTGCTTGAAGACCCCGTCCCCGTACCTGCCGACGGTGACGTGGCCGAGGATCACCGACGGCCCCGTCTGGCCGGGCGTCGGCGAGCCGTCGTACCAGCCCGCGGGTGCGTGCGCGGCGATCGGCGGCACGGCCACCTCACCGCCGGCGAGCAGCCCCAGGGACATCACGGCGGTGTCGACGCCGATCACCGGAATGCGCAGCCGCTCGGGCAGTGAGCGCGCCATGGCGCGGACCGCGGCCGGCTGCGGCGCCGCGGCGGCGGTGCCGGGCGGCGCGGAGGACACGGCACCGCTGGAGGACGGCTCGTGGGCGGGCGCAGTCGGCGTGCAGCCGCAGATGAGTGTGAGAACCGCCGAAGTGAGCGCGATCGCGTTCGCCGTACGGTGACGGAGCCGATGCGCGGGCGGGGCGAAGGCGCTCAACGCTCAGCCCCGGACCCACGCCCGGCGCCGCAGCGCGACCGCGAAACCGGCACCGCCGAGTGCCAGCACTCCGCCCGCTCCTGCACCCAGGGCCCGGCCCGGATGGGCCCCGTCGGGGGAGGTGGCGGCCATCCCGGTGTCCGGTGCGCCGCTGGGCACGGCGGTGACCTGCCCGCCGGACCCTGATCCGCCGGTGCCGCCACTGCTCGGCAAGGAACCCGCCGGGTTGCCGCCGGTGCCCGCGGCGAGCGGCGTGACACTCAGCACGCTGTGGCAGTTGGCGATCTCGCCGACAAGGACCAGTGACGCGGTGTTGCCGGGTGGGTAGACCCGCACCTGGGTGGAGGAGGGCAGGCAGGTGCCCTGGCGGTTGACGGTGTGGATGGTGTCGCTGGCCGAGCCGCCCGGCTTCAGTACCACCGGCTCGTACGACGTGTGCTCGCGGGTCGCGGCCGGACCGATCTGCCGGCCGGAGGCGTCCAACAGCGACACACCGGGGAAACCGGTGAGGTGGCAGGTTGTCGAACTGTGGTTGGTCAGCACCAGGTAGCGGTAGAGGTTCCCCGCGCCGGCGTCGCCGGCGCCGAGCGAGCCCGTCAACTGCGAGGTCGCGCACATCGGGGTGCTGGATGCCTCTTGTGCGGGCATGGCCGCCGTCGCGGGGACGACGGTGAACACGGCGACGGCTGCGACCGCCGCACCGGCGGCGAGTGGTCCCTTTCGCATGTCCTGCTCCCTCTCCTCACGGCGGCCGCCGGCCTCATGGGCGGACACCGGGCCGGCCGATCCGGGATTCGTGAACAGAGACGACGTGGCACCGCACCGGGTTGTAAAGAAACGTCAAAACCTGAGCGCCGCAGCGGGACTTGGTCCGGGTGCCCGGGTGCGGCTCGCAGCCGGGCGGCAGTGCGGACGTACCACGGCAGAGGCACGTCGGCCGCGCACCGGCCGAGATCGGGACCTGCGCTCGCACATGGGGCGCTCCGTGGCGGAGTGGGCTGTGCACCGTCCGCTCAGTGGGCCGACGGGTGGATTCGGTGACCGACACCCGCCGGCCCCACGCCCGGTCACCCCCGTAGCCCTCTGGGGGCGACTACGGCCACCAGTGATCATTCGGCGCTCGACCAGGGCGCCGAGCGCTGTCGATGCGCAGCCGCGCGCACACCGGCTGTGCACTCTCGGCACAGCCCGTACAGAGCGCTTCCATCGGATCGGGAATACGCTGCCGAGGAGGGCTGCGGCCATGATCGGAAGTTGTGGGACGGCGCGGATGGCACGGGATACCGGAGGCGGCCTGGGGAGTGATGCGGCCGTTGGCGCCGAGGTGGCGGCGACCGCTGTGCTGGATTCCCGAGGTGTCGTTGTCCGATGGAGCCCGGCTGCCGAACAGCTGCTGGGCCATCCGGCGGCCCAGGTCCTGGGCCGGCCCGCCATCGAACTGCTCGCCCGGCCCGAGCCGGCCGCAGCCGCCGCGGCACGGATCGCACTGCGAGGGGCACCGGAGGTACGTTCCGCGGTCGTGACCGTGCGCTGCGAGGACGGCCGACTGCTGGAGCTGGTCCTGTGGGCGTACCCCTCGACCGGCCCCGAAAGCCCCGGGACCGCACCGCACTGGGTGGTGCTGGCCGTCGAGGCATCCCAGATGCGCCGCTGGGAGGGCGACCGGGCGGTCATGGAAGGACTCTTCTCCCAGTCGCCCGTCGGCCTGCTGGTCACCGATACCGAACTGCGCTGCGTACGGCGCAATGTGGCCCTGGAACGCATGACCGGCATACCGACCGAGCAACGGCTGGGCAAGCGGATCGGGGCTGCGCTGCCGGGGTTGAGCGCCGAGGCCATCGAGGCGCAGATGCAGCAGGTCCTGGACACCGGCGTCCCGACCATGGACTTTGTGCACCGCGGGCGCACCGTGGCCGACCCGGAACACGAGCATGTGTGGTCCACCAGTACCTTCCGGCTCCAGGACCCGGCCGGAGCCGTCCTCGGGCTGTGCCACGCGGTCATCGACGTCACCGCCAGTTACCGGGCCCAGGAACGGAGAGCTCTGCTCAACGAAGCCAGTCTGCGCATCGGCACCACCCTGGACGTCATGCGGACCGCGCAGGAACTGGCCGAGGTGGCCGTCCCCCGGTTGGCCGACACCGTCAGCGTCGATCTGCTGGACGCCGTCGTGGAGGGCGAGGCGCCCCGGCCGGGTCCGGTCGAAGACAGCGTCACGCTGCGCCGTGCGGCATTTCGGTCCACATGGCGCGGGCATTCCCGGGCGGCGTACGCGGTCGGCGAGCTGAGCCGGTTTTCCTCCTCTTCACCGCAGGCCCGTTGCATGGCCGACCTCGAAGCCCGCCTCGTCGCCAGACTTGACTTCGCCGCCGACTGGTTGCGGGACGATGCCCGGCGAATCGTGGGAATCCGAGCCGCCGGCGCGCACTCCCTGATGGTGGTACCGCTGGCCGCCCGCAACGTCCTGATGGGCGTGGCCAGCTTCTACCGGTGGCAGCAACCGGACCCGTTCGACGACGAGGACCTCACCCTCTCCGCAGAACTGGCCTCCCGGGCCGCCGTGTGCATCGACAACGCCCGCCGCTACACCCGCGAAAGCGCCGCCTCCCTGGCCCTGCAGCGCAGACTGCTCCCCAGCGAGCTGCCCGAGCTCCACGCCGTCGAGGTCGCCGCACACTACCGACCCGCCGGCGCGGAGAGCGACGTAGGAGGCGACTGGTTCGATGTGATCCCGCTCTCCGGCGCCCGAGTCGCCCTGGTCGTCGGCGACGTCCCCGGACACGGCATACACGCCTCCGCCACCATGGGGCGGCTGCGTACCGCCGTGAACACCCTCGCCGACCTCGACGTACCCCCGGACGAGCTGCTCACGCACCTCGACGACCTGGTGGTCCGGCTCGCCGAGGAGGACGGTTCCTGCGGCTCCTCGCGGACCGGCGGCACGGTCACCGGGACCACCTGCCTGTACGCGGTCTACGACCCGGTCGAGCGACGCTGCACGCTTGCCTCCGCCGGCCACTACCCGCCCGCGGTGGTGCACCCCGACGGCACCGTCGAGTTCCCGCGCCTGCCCGCAGGCCCGCCGCTGGGCCTGGGCGGCCTGCCCTTCGAGACCGCCGAGCTGGATCTCGCGGACGGAACGGTGCTCGCCCTCTTCACCAACGGACTCCTCCTGGGACGGGACCCCGACATCGACGTCGGACTTCAGGCACTGCGGCGCAGCCTGTCCCACCCCGACCGCCCGCTCGAGCAGATCTGCGACCAGGTGGCCGCCACCCTGCTCCCC
Source organism: Streptomyces sp. NBC_00154 (assembly GCF_026342835.1). Lineage (GTDB taxonomy): Bacteria > Actinomycetota > Actinomycetes > Streptomycetales > Streptomycetaceae > Streptomyces. Next base: position 7,200,321 of record NZ_JAPEMI010000001.1, on the reverse strand, counting down.
CTCCGGCCACCGGACGACGTCGCGCTCCTGGTCGCCCGCACCCACGCCCTGGGTGCAGATCGCGTCGCCACCTGGGACCTGGCCGCCGACCCGGCGGTCGTCGTGGATGCCCGGTCCCTGGCCGTGCGGAAGCTGACCGAGTGGGGTCTGGAAGAGATCTCGTTCATCGCCGAACTGGTGGTCAGCGAACTGGTAACCAACGCCATCCGCTACGGCCTCCCGCCGATCCGGCTCCGGCTGATCCGCAACACCAACCTCATCTGCGAGGTCTCCGACAGCAGCAGCACTTCTCCTCGTCTGCGTGGCGCCGGAGCGGACGACGAGGGCGGCCGCGGCCTGTTCCTCGTCGCCCAGCTCACCCAACGCTGGGGCACCCGTTACACGCCGAACGGCAAGACCATCTGGACCGAACTCGCGCCGCCCCACGCGATGTGATCCACCACCAGGATCCGGACCGTCCACGGACCGGACCCGTCACTCATTCAACCCGAATCTCCGGCACGGCAGTTGGGCCGCACGGTCGGGGCCTGGGGGTGCCACGGAGCTCTCGGGATGGGTCGTACCGGACCGGTCCCCGTACCGGACGGGTCCGCCCCGCAACGGCCCCGGACGATCCTCTATCGCCGGGCGCGCAGCGCCTCCCACTGCGCTGCGGCGCCGTCCAGCAGCATCTCCAGGGCGGTGGGATAGGCACTGTCGACCATGCGGGTCGCCAGGAGGGGTGCCGCCTCGGCGATCCGGGGGTGTGTGGTGCGCGGCAGGCGGGCGTACGTCGAGCGCCACATGTCCTCGTCGGCTCTGAGACTTTCGCGTGGCAGAGCCAGCGAGGCGGCGTCGAGCGCGGCGAAGGCCAGGGTCTGGTCGATGAAGGCCTGGTAGATCCGTACCGTGTCCGGCAAGGGAAACCCTGCCGTGCGAAGTACGTCAAGGATGGCCTCGTCGGCCGCCAGTTCGTGGGCCCGGCCGGTGACCCGGTTCGCTGTCAGCAGTGCCGCCTGCGGATGCCCGACGTACACGGCGTGGATGCGCAACCCGAGGCCGCGCAGATCCGACCGCCACTCCCCCGTGGGCCGCCAGCCCTGCAGGGCCTGCCCGATGAGGGCGTCGCCGATGGCCAGGGTCAGATCGTCCATGCCGCGGAAGTACCGGTAGAGGGTGCTGGGGTCGGCGTCCAGGGCCAGGCCGAGACGGCGGGCGGTGAGTCCCGCGCTGCCGTGTTCACGCAGCATCCGCAGGGCGGTCTCGAGAATCAGTTGCTCGGACAGCACTGTGCCGCTCCTGGTGGGACGGCGGCGCCGCCGTTTCTCTTCAGGCACCACAGCTTTCGCCACCGCCGCCTCCTCACCCCCGGCCCTTATGCCAACACCATTGACCTTATCGGAGCACGCGGCGTTGGATCTCCCGGCAGGGGCGCCCGCACCTCCGGTCCGCGCGGTCACGCCCCGTCTCCAGAGAGGAAGTCCGTGTCATGCGTGTTCTGCTTGTGGGAGCCGGCGGTGTGGGCACCGCGATCACCCGGATCGCGGCCCGGCGCCCGTTCTTCGACGAGATGGTCGTGGCCGACTACGACCTGAGCCGGGCCGAGGCGGCGGTCGCTGCCCTCGCGGGTGCCGCCGGCCGCTTCCGCGCCGAGCACGTCGACGCGTCCGATCAGGCGGCAGTGACGGCGCTGCTGACGCGGCACGGGTGCGACGTCCTGCTCAATGCCACCGACCCGCGGTTCGTGATGCCCCTCTTCCAGGCAGCGCTCACGGCCGGCGCAACCTACCTCGACATGGCGATGTCTCTGTCGCGCCCGCACTCCGATCGGCCGTACGAGGAGTGCGGGGTCATGCTCGGCGACACGCAGTTCGCGCAGGCCGCCGACTGGGAGAAGGCGGGCGCGCTGGCCCTCGTCGGTATGGGTGTGGAGCCGGGGCTGTCCGATGTCTTCGCACGGTACGCAGCCGACGAACTCTTCGACGAGATCGACGAGATCGGCATCCGCGACGGCGCCAACCTCACCGTCGACGGCTACGAGTTCGCGCCTTCCTTCAGCATCTGGACCACCATCGAGGAGTGCCTCAATCCGCCGGTCGTCTACGAGGCGGACCGCGGCTGGTTCACCACCGCGCCCTTCAGCGAGCCGGAGGTGTTCGACTTCCCCGAGGGCATCGGCCCGGTCGAGTGCGTGAACGTGGAGCACGAGGAGGTGCTGCTTGTCCCCCGTTGGATCGACGCACGGCGCGTGACCTTCAAGTACGGCCTGGGCGAGGAGTTCATCCAGACCCTCAGGACGCTGCACCTCCTGGGTCTGGACCGCACCGACCCGGTGACCGTGCCGAGTGCTGCGGGCCCGGTGGGTGTGTCGCCCCGCGACGTCGTGGCCGCCTGTCTGCCGGACCCGGCGACGCTGGGCGAGCGCATGCACGGCAAGACCTGCGCGGGCACCTGGGTGCGCGGTACCAAGGACGGTGCGCCGCGCGAGGTCTACCTCTACCACGTGGTCGACAACCAGTGGTCGATGGCCGAGTACGGCTCCCAGGCGGTGGTGTGGCAGACGGCCGTCAACCCGGTCGTCGCACTCGAACTCCTGGCCACGGGCGCGTGGTCCGGCTCGGGAGTCCTCGGCCCGGAGGCCTTCCCCGCCCGCCCCTTCCTGGACCTGCTCAGCGCGTACGGCTCTCCGTGGGGCATGCGGGAGCAGTGACCGTCCTGGGCTCACCGGGGAATCCGACCTCGTTCCCGGTGAGAGCGAGTGTCGGACCTCCGATCCCTTCGCCGCTCTCGGGGTACTGCCAGTTACCGGTGTCGGCCAGGAGCACCGAAGTGCCTGGCCTGCGAGGGTGCGCTTCGACAGCTCGTGGGACCGGCATCTCTTCGACGGCGCCGAGCCGCGCGGGAGCTTGTGGACACAGTGTTCTCGGGGGTTGTCCCCGCTGGTCGGACAAGGATTGCGTGACGGAGGTCGCCGAGGAACTCAGCCTCAACCCGGGCATGCTGCACAGGTGGGATTCTCGCGGCGGCGCCCCAACGGACGTCCGACCGCCCGGCGGAGGGGTAACCGTCGGCTGGGCGACGCTGAGCTCAGAGCAGCTGCGCCTGAGCCGTGAGGTGGCGGACAAGAACTAGCCGACAGTTGTCCCACTGTGCTGAACCCGGAGCGCTTCGGGCCACAGCCGCTGTGCAGAAGCGCGGTGTGCCACCACCGCGCACCGCACGACCCGCGGCTACGCGCCCTACCCCGCGGTGGCAAGCCTGATGAGCAGCAGCGCGATGTCGTCCGTCCGGGGGGCGGTCCGCCGTGCGTGGTCGATGAGGTGCGTGGCGAGTTGGTCCATGGGCTGGGGCGGGGTGTGGGCGAGCTGGGTGGCGAGCCCGGCCATGGCGTCGTCCAGGTCAACCTCGGGGGTCTCGATGAGTCCGTCGGTGTACAGGGCGAGGACGCTGCCGGGGGCCAGCGGGATTTCGGTGGTGGGATAGTCGGCGTCGGGGTCGATACCGAGCAACACCCCCGGCGGTACGTGGAGGACCTCCGCGTGCCCGTCCGGGTGACGCAGGATCGGTGGGGGGTGGCCTGCGGTGGCCAGGAGGGCCCGGCGGTGTGCGAGGTCGAGCTGGGCGTACAGGCAGCTGACGAAGCGGCCCGGGTCCAGGTTGACCAGCTGTCGCTCGTTGTCGCCGCTTGCGTACAGGCAGCGCCCGAAGGGTGTTCAGCGCAGCAGCACGGTGACAAGGGCGGCCGGCACGATGGTGATCCAGACCGCGCCGGGCAGCCCGAGCGGCCGCCCCTGACCGAGCCGGTCGAACCCGGTGTTGTGGGTGTCACGGTCGCCGAGGTCGGGGTAGGTCGTGCCGTCGGAGCTCAGCAGGGCGGTGGTGCGGGCCACGTACAGCATGCCGAGGGGCGCGATGAATGGTGCGCGCTGCCGACCACCGCGCGAGTCCCGACAACTCTTCCGAGCTGCGTGGTTGTCAGGACGAGGCCACCTGATGGCCACGGGATGAGGGCGGAAAGGTCAACGTGGCCAGGTAGTCGTCAAGGAGCTCGGCCTGACGGTGGGGTGGGAACGCCGAGGGGTCGAACAGCGCCTGCACCGCCAGACCGAGCACGAAGGACTGGGCGCCGGCCGCGATGCGGGCCGGGTCGCCGTCGGGCAGTTCGCCGAGCTGTTGGGCTGCGGCAACCAGGTCGCACAGCTTGTCGCGGCTCTGCGCGTACTTGCGGGCGTAATCGCCGCTCAACTCGGGGTTGGCGAGCGCGGCGTCCCAGGAAGACACCCAGATCCGGTTGCTGTCAGTGGCCTCGTCAGTCAGCGGCAGGACGTCCAGCAGCGCGGCCCTCACGGCGGGCAGGCCTGTGCCGGCTGCGCGCCGGGGGCGTGAGGCACTTCGCCGTTCGAGCAGGTCGAGGGCGTACGCAACCAGGTCGCGTTTGGTGGGGAAGTAGTGGGTGAGCAGGCCGGTGGTGGCGTCGAGCTCGGCGGCGACGGCTCGCATGGTCAATCCGCCGAAGCCGTGCGCGACCAACACCCGCCAGACCGCCTCGGAGACGTCGCGTCGACGAGCCTCGTGGTTCCCCTTGGTGCGTGACATGCTGCTACGGTACATAACCGTAACGCTTGTTATGTGAATGAGGTCATCATGTTCTCCCTTTCATTGCGGGACAACGCCTGCCTCCGCCCGCTGGAGATATGGCATGCCGAGGAGTTCGCAGCCAACCTGGACCGGGCCCGCGAGCACATCCGGCCGTGGGTCGGGCCGGGGTTCGTCACCGATGACCTCGACGGGGCGCGGGCCACACTGCGCCGGTACGCCGAGCGTCAGGCCGCGGACGGCGGCCGCCTCTTCGGTATATGGCTCGACGGAACTCTGGTCGGCGGCGTGATGTTCGTGGACTTCGACGCCGGCTTCGGTTCCTGCGAGATCGGCTGCTGGCTGGAGCCGGCCGCCGAGGGGCACGGCCTGGTCACAGAGGCGTGCCGCGCGCTGCTGGAGTGGGCGTTCGCATCCCGGGGGATGCATCGCGCCGAGTGGCACTGCCGAGCCGACAACGAGCGCAGCTCCGCGGTGGCCCGGCGGCTCGGCATGACGCTCGAAGGCGTACGACGCGAGTACTGGCCCTACGACGGCACCCGTCACGACAAGCAGATGTGGGCGATCCTCGCCCCCGAATGGCGAAACCATCACTCGTGAACGGAATCCCCGCCACGCGCCCACGGCGGTGGCCGTGGGCGCCGCCTCCCAGCGAGCAGTTGCAGCAGGTCCTGCGCCGGGTTCCCGGCGCAGGAGGCGTGCGCAGGCGGATGTCGTGGACAGGGTCGCTGCCCTCGCCGCGGGCCGGCCGCCCCACCTCACTCATGCCAACCCGACCGCGCGTACGCCCTCGCGTGCTTCCCTGCCGGCACCGACACCACGGCCAACCGGCCGTGAGCAACGGTGGATTGACGGAACAGTGCCGGAAGGGCAAAGATCGTCGAGCTCGAAATTGACAACGTTGTCGTACGAGAGGATCGCGATGCGAGCGTTGAAACGCGTGTTCACCGCCTTGTTCATAGCCACCAGCGTGGCCACGGCTTCCGTCACCTCCGGCGTCGCAAACGCCAAGGGCCAGGGACCGAAGTTCGCCGATGACCCCACCACGCTGGTCGACACGTCGATCGGCAACAACGGTGACGGGACCACCTTCCCGGGCGCCGCCGCGCCGTTCAGCATGGTGCAGCTGAGCCCTGATACGCAGCTGAACAAGTACGCTTCCTACGACTACAAGCAGGACACCATCCTCGGCTTCAGCCACACGCACCTCTCGGGTGTCGGCTGCCAGACGATGGGCAACTTCCGGTTCATGCCGACCACCGGTGCGGTCACGTCGTCCGACCCGGCGCAGTCCGGTGCGAAGTTCAGCCATGACAACGAAACCCGCGCGCCGGGCTACTACGGCGTGAAGTTCGACAACGGCATCCAGGCCGAGCTCACCGCAACGCAGCGGACCGGCCAACACCGCTACACGTACCCCGCCGGATCGGGCCCCGAGAACGTGCTCATCGAGGTCGGCGAGAGCAACGGCAGCACCTACGCCGGCGACGTCAAGGTGGTCGGCAACGACACCGTGGAAGGCTGGGTCCAGGGGGGCAACTTCTGCGGTGAGACCGGCAAGGAGCGCTACCGAATATTCTTCAGCGCCAAATTCGACCGGAAGTTCTCGAACTTCGGAACCTGGACCGACGGCATCCTCACCCCGGACCAGCGCGAAGCATCGCGCGGCGCCAAGCGCGCCGGCGCCTGGGTGACGTTCGACCCGGCCAAGGGCGACCAGATCGGCACTTCGGTGGGCCTGTCCTACACCTCGGTCGACGGCGCGCGGCTCAACCGAAGGGCCGAGCAGCCGAAGTCGTTCGACAAGGCCCGCACCGGCGCGCACGACGCCTGGCAGGGCGAACTGAACCGCATGCGCGTGGCCGGCGGCAGCACCGCCGACCAGCGCACGTACTACAGCGCGCTCTACCACTCGCTGCTGCACCCGTCGATCGGGTCCGATGTCGACAACCGCTACCGCGGCTTCGACGACCAGGTGCACCGCGCGGATTCCACGTATTACCAGATGTTCTCGCTCTGGGACACCTACCGCTCGCAGAACCAGCTGGTGGCCCTGCTGCACCCGGACAAGGCCGCGGACATGGCCAAGTCCGTGCTGCACATCTACCAGGAAGGTGGCTGGCTGCCGCGCTGGGGGCTCGGCAACGGCGAGACCAACGTGATGAGCGGTGATCCCATCACCCCGTGGATCGTCGACATCTACAACCGCGGCCTGCTCGACGACCGCACCTCGCGCCAGCTCTTCGACGCGCTCTGGAAGAACGTCAATGAGGTCCCCGCGGACCAGTCGATCTTCCGCGGGCGTGACGGCAACCCGACGTACGTCAAGAACGGCTGGGTCGGCTACCAGAACCTGCCCGGTTACAAGTACGGCGACAGTCGCCAGGCAGGCTCGGCCACGCTCGAATACTCGCTCGCCGACTGCGCGCTGTCCACGATGGCCGGCGGCCTCGGCTATCAGGAGAAGGCCGCGACGCTTGCCTCGCGCTGCGACAACTTCACCAAGCTCTGGGACCCAACGTCACGTCGCAGGGCTTCTCAGGGTTCCCCGTCGCGAAGAACGCGGACGGCACTGTCGCAGGCGACCCCGACCCGGCCCAGGCCGGCGCGTTCCACGAGGGCACCGCATGGCAGTACGAATGGCTTGCCCAGCAGGACCCGCAGACCCTCTTCGGACTCATGGGCGGCCAGGCGAAGGCCGAGCAGCGGCTCGACAAGTTCTTCGACATGCCGACCGTGCTCACCGACCCGGCGAAGGCCGCTTCGGAGTCGTGGGTGACCGGCGCGTACGACTACCACAACAACTTCGCCTTCAATCCCAACAACGAGCCCGACTTCCACACGCCATGGATGTACACGTGGACCGGCGCGCCGTGGAAGACCTCCGCCGTGCTGCGCGCACTGCGGACGCTCTTCACCGACAACGTGTACGGCATGCCCGGCAACGACGACCTCGGCGCCACCTCGTCGCTGCTCGTCTTCGCCATGGCCGGCATCTTCGAGGCTCAGCCGGGCTCCGCCAACTACGTAGTCACCGCGCCTATGTTCGAGAAGGTCGAGATCCGGCCTGAGCACGGACGCAAGATCAGCGTCGAGGCTCCGGGCGCCGACGCGTCGAAGCTCCAGTACGTGTCTTCCGCGGACACGAACAAGGGCAAGCTGCGCCAGAGCTGGCTCTCCCACAAGGACCTGCTCCGCTCCGGCACGATCAAGATCAAGCTCTCCGACAAGCCGACGAGCTGGGGCGTCAACGCCGCCCCGCCCGCCATGGCCGCCCAGGGCTGAGGTTTTGGGGTGCGGTCCCTCCCGCGAGGAGGGCCGCACCCGGGTGGAATGACGACGTCGCGGCCGGGTCTGACCACCGGGACGGCGACGAGGCCGTCGTAGAGGCCCTTCTCGTTACGGAGCCAGGGGCTCAGCTCCGGGCGCGTCATCACTCAACCAGAACTCCCAGTCCATGGCCGGCTTCGGCGGATTCGCCTCCACGTTCCGTGTGTTGGACAAGGACGGCTACTGGGTCGATATCCACGGGTTCCAGGACTGCGACAGCACCGCCGATGTGATCAGATGCGCTCAGCGGCCCTGAACCGTGACGCGTGAGCCGTAAGCAGTGATCAGCAGGTATGGGTCCCAGAACCTCCGGGCCCACACCCCCTGCGAGGCACCGTTCACACGGCCCGCCACCCGTCCTGGAGACAGACCTCGACGACGTCAGGCTCATCCGTGCTCACCCAGCCCAGACCGTCACCGGAGGGAGAGAGAACGGCGCCTCGCCCTCCGTCACCCGGCAGGCCGTCCCGGTCGCCAACGCCCGTGCGCCATCAGCTAGATACTCGGTGACCGTACACCCGGACGGATCCAGAGTGCCCGCGTCCGTCCAGGTTCCCATCTCCCCTTGCGCGTCTACCCACATCCCGGACATGTCGGAGTCGGCCACCTTCGACAAGAACGGCACGCGGCGACGCGGGTCGTCAGGATCCGCGTACAAGCTCACGTGCTCGCCCAGCTCGACGGCCCGCTCCAGGGAGAGCCAGGCGAGGTTGCCGGGCAGGAAGCACACGGCGTTCTGGTAGCGCCAGAAGGGGTCGGCCGGATCCGGTGGAACGTCGTGCGGATAGTCGGCAAAGTGCTCCGGCTCGCGCACTCCGTCATGACGGAGGTACAGCGCGCGCACCCCTGCCGGGAAGGCCACGCCCAGCTCCTCCTCGGCGGACACGATCTCCTCCTCTGACGCGGGCGGGCGGAGCATGCTGTGGGACAGCGGTGCCACACGCGCGAGTTCCGCCTTGAACCGCCCCCAGACCAGCGCCGTCTCTTCTGCGCTCATGCGCGGTCACCTTACGAGAGAACTCGGCCGCGGGAGCGTGGACGCGAGCGGAGCGCATAACGCGCCGCGCCGGCGATTTCTCCCTGCTGCGACTGCCCGGCCGCAGCGACCGAGCAGACCCTGTCGCACTTCCCCCGACGCCTCAACTCGGCGACCACCGAGGCACGTTACTTCCGCCGTGCCGTTTGCCCTCGCCTCCTTCGCGATTGCAAAATCGGCGACACATTTACGCCGTTGCCCCGACGCCCTGGACGTTCCGCCTTCCTTTTCACCAGCACCTCACACCTTTTGATGAATCATTAGAAAGTTCCAGAGATTCGTACCGAACCTCTGGACAGTCCCCCACGCGGCGCCCTAATCTCTCGGCCCACCGAGACATGCGTTTCGTCCCGGTAACACCGCAGCCGATCGACGTTCCCTCGAACGTTCTTCACCTCACGAGTCTTTGCACGTCTCTCCCCCATGGCCGGGCCACCGCCCGTCACGAGGCACCGCGCGATCGCTGTCACAGCGGTCGTCGCTCACGCACCGTTTCAGCACCCCGTCGAAACACGGGGGAAGCCGGCCGGGTCACCGACTCTGCCGTGACCGCAGCGGAAGGGAAGCGACATGAAGATTCTTACGTTCATCGCCACGGCCTCACTGGTGGCATCCGGGAGCCTGGTGGCTTTCTCCAACTCCGCCCAGGCCTCGCTCTACACCACCTGTGTCGGTGACGGCGGGGCCGTGACCGTCAGCAACGACCTGGTCGTCCCCGCCGGGAAGTCCTGCACCCTCACCGGCACGAAAGTCAAGGGCACGGTGACGGTCGAGGCCGGAGCCGACCTCGTGGCGGCGGGCGCCACCTTCAACGGTGCGGTCACCGTCGAGGAGAACGCCTATCTCGACCTCACCGACACCACCGTCAAGGGTGCGCTGAGCACCAATTCCGCTTTCGGCGCGCACCTGGAGAAGAGCAACCTCAAGGAGGTCGACGCCACCCAGGGATTCGTCTACGTGGTCGACTCGACGCTCGGCGGGAGCGTCAGCACCGAGGCCGGCGAGCTGTACGTCTCCGGCAGCACCCTCAGCGGCTCGCTGACGGGTGACGCCAACCAGTACAGCGACGTGTACGACACCACCGTCAAGGGCGCGATCACCGTCAACGGGAACACCCTCGGCGGCGTGTTCTGCGCCAGCGAGGTGTACGGCGCCGCGAAGTACGCGGGCAACGCCGACAACCTCCAGCTCGGCGGCGAGAGTCTGATCGGATCCTGCGCGGGTGCCTCGTACTTCGGCGGCAACCTGGCGGTCACCGACAACACCGCGAAGGCCGTACTCGACAACGCAATCGTGCGCGGCGGGCTCACCGCGACCGGCAACGATCCCGTCCTGGTCGTAGGCGAGTTGGCGCGCGTCCGTGGCACCGTCACCGGAGAGACCGCCACCGCCGGCCCGGCGTCCTCCCGCTCGGCCGAGGAGGCGGCGCCGCAGGACCGTGGTGCCGACCTCGCCCAGAAGGCCGCCGCCCGCGCCGCCGCGGCACGGGCCGACGCCCACGGGGCGGGCAAGTCCCGCCTCTGACGCCGAGCGGGACAGGCGGCGGCACACGCGGGGACACCGGCAGGTGACGACGGCCGCCCCCGTCGCCGTACCTCCGCACAGCGCCGCGGTTCTCCTCCCGCCGTCACCCACCCACGCTCGTTCCGCTGTGTTCCGGAGCCCGTGATCCGCCGTCGCGGCGCGCACCGCAGAGCAGCGCCCCTGCCGCGCGCCTCGATCTGTACCCTCTTCTCCTCATTCCTCAGGAGTGACCGTGAGTCATATTCACAAGTCCTTCGACCGCAGGGACTTCCTGCGCGCCACCGCCGGCACCACCGTGGCCATCGCCGCCGCCTCCGTCACCGGGGCCGCGGCGACCTCGGCCGCCGCCGCGCCGAGCAGTCTGTCCATCCCCAAGGACCGCATCGGCATCCAGCTGTACAGCATCCGCGACAAGGTCAGTGCACTCGGCTTCGCTGTCGTCCTCCCTGAACTGGCCCGGATCGGCTACAAGGAGATCAAGTTCGCCGGATACACCCAGTCCACCTCCATCCTGGGCCGGCAGATCACTCTCCCGGAGATCCGTAAGCTGCTCGACGACCACGGACTGCGCGCCGTCGGCAGCCACGTCGGCATCGGTAATCTGCGCACCAACCTCCAGGCCGAGCTGGACGCCGCCCAGATCCTCGGGATGCCGCACGTGGGCACCGCCAACGCGCCCTCGAACGTCAACACCGTCGCGGGCTACCGCGCCGCCGCCGACGAGTTCAACGCCTGGGGCGCCGCGGCGTCCGCGCGTGGCCTGAAGCTCTACCAGCACAACCACGCGGGCGAGTTCGCGTTCGCCACCGACCAGCCTTCGGTCCGGCTGTACGACGTGTTCCTCAAGAACACCGACCCGCGCCATGTCTATCTGGAGCTGGACATCTACTGGGCGTACGTGGGCCAGTACCGCTGGCCCGGATTCGACCCCGCCGCGTACGTGCGCAACCAGCCCTACCGCTACCCGCTGTTCCACATGAAGGACGGCGACGCCAACGCGGCGAACGCCAACGGTTTCGACATAGTCGAGTTCGGTGCCGGCGACCTTCCGTACGAGAGGTTCGTCCGCGACATCGGGCCGCGCGCCTCGCATGTCGGCATCTGGGAGCAGGACACCGCACCCAACACCCAGCCCAATCCGCCCGGTTCGCTCGGCGCGGCGGAGCGCAGCTTCACGGCGCTCAAGGGACTCCTTGGCTGAGAGGCCCCGTAGAAGAGAGGCGCCTCAGCGCGGGGCGCCTCCGTGTCCGCTCCCTACCGCCAGCGATCGAGGAGATGCATCATCGTGCACCGCACCCTGAGACGCCTGATCACGGGGGTCCTGCTCGTGGGACTGCCCGCGTTGGGCGGTGTGGCCCTCGCGCCCGCCGCGCAGGCGCACCCGGACCACGAACACGCCCTGGACTGGTCGAACTACGAGAAAGTCACTCTGACGAAGGACACCGGCGAGCCGATCGACCTCGCCGTACTGCCCGACAACCGCGTCCTGCACACCGCCCGCAACGGCGACGTACGGCTCACCCACCCCGGCACCGGTGTCACGAAGGTCGTCAACCACGTCGACGTGTACCAGAACTCCGAGATGGGGCTGCAGACAGTCACGCTCGACCCGGACTTCGCCACCAACAAGTGGGTCTACCTGTACTATTCTCCGCCGCTGAACACCCCGGCCGGCTCCGCCCCGCTCCAACTGCCCGCTGGGCAGAACGACTCGTACTGGAAGCAGTGGGAGGGGTACGACACCCTGACCCGCTTCAAGTGGACCGGCGACAAGCTCGACCTCTCCACCGCGCAGGAAATCATCCGGGTCGACACCAACCGCGGCCAGTGCTGCCATGTCGCCGGTGACGTGGACTTCGACGGGGAGGGGAACCTCTACCTCGCGACCGGCGGCAACACCCCGGCGTCGGGCCCGAACGTCAACGGCTACACACCGATCAACGACGCCGCCGGCTACAACCCGGGTCTCGACGAGCGCCGCGGCTCGGGCAACACCAACGACCTGCGGGGCAAGATCCTTCGGATCGATGTCCAGGAGGACGGCAGTTACACCATCCCGGAGGGGAACCTCTTCAAGCCTGGCACGGCCAAGACCCGTCCCGAGATCTTCGTGATGGGCCTGCGCAATCCCTTCCGGCTGGCTGTGGACCGCGAGACCGACGCCGTGATGTGGGGCGACTACGGCCCCGACGCCGGTACCGCCGACCCGAACCGCGGGCCGATGGGATACGTCGAGTGGCAGACCACGACCAAGGCCATGAACAGCGGCTGGCCGTTCTGCACGGGTGACAACAGCAAGCCCTACCGGGACTTCGACTTCGCCACCCTCACACCCGGCCCCGCCTTCGACTGCGCGGCACCGGTCAACGACTCCCGCTGGAACACCGGCCTGACCGAGCTGCCCGCGCCTGTGCCGGCCACGCTCTGGTACGGCGACCGGGACACCGACCAGCCGTGGCCCGAGCTGACCGCCTTCCGCGGTCCCGGCGGTCCCGGCGGCCAGGCCCCGATGGGCGGTCCGGTCTACCACTACGACGCGGACAACCCCTCACCGGGCAAGTTCCCCGAGTACTGGGACGGCAAGGCGTTCTTCGCGGAGTTCTCCCAGGACTACGTCGCGGCGTTCACCCTCGACGGGCCGGACGGTCCCGTGAGCAAGCTGGAGAACGTCCTGCCCAACAGCGAACGTTCTCAGAACGGCATCCCACCGTGGGACAACCCGATGGACCTGGAGTTCGGCCCGGACGGCGCGCTCTACGTCCTCGACTACGGCGACGGCTTCTTCCGGCAGAATCCCGATGCGGGTCTCTACCGGATCGACTACGCCGAGGGCAACAAGGCACCCACCGCCGTGATCAAGGCCGGCAAGACGTCCGGGCAGGCCCCGCTGGAGGTCTCGTTCAGCGCCACCGGCTCCAGTGACCCGGAGAACGGCGACCTCACCTACCAGTGGGACCTCGACGGTGACGGCACCTTCGACGCCACCGGGCCCACGGCCAGCCGTACGTATCCGGAGAACGGGCAGTTCCAGGCCCGGCTGAAGGTCTCCGACCCACAGGGCAAGTTCGGCCTGTCGAGCCGTCAGATCACCGTGGGCAACACGGCGCCGACGGTACGGATCACCTCGCCGCCGGACGGCGGGTTCTTCAACTGGGGCGACGCCGTGCCGTACGGCATAGCCGTCGAGGACCCGGAGGACGGCACCACGCCGGACTGTGCCAAGGCCGCCTGGACCTTCGGTCTCGGGCACAATCAGCACGGACACCCGGTCAACAGCGGCACCGGCTGCACGGGCGGCGTCGCGACCCCGACCGACGCGGGACACGGTGACACTGAGAACGTCTTCGGCGTCCTTGGGATCACCTACACCGACAAGGGCGCGGGCGGCGTTCCGCCGGCGACCGGTGACGCCCAGGTGGTGCTCAACCCGGCTCTCATGCAGGCCGAGCACTACGACTCGGCGGAGGGTGTCACGATCACGGACGACACCACGGCGTCCGGACAGCGCAAGGTGACCTCCTTCGACGCGGGTGACTGGATCGCGTACGACCCGGTGTCGTTCGCCGGGATCACCGGGGTGAAGACCCGTGCCAGTGGCGCCGGCACCCTGGCGCTGCGCTGGGGCGCGGCCGACGCCGAGCCGTTCGCCACCGTGTCGGTTCCGGCCGATGAGGACTGGCAGTCCGTCACCACCGCGCTTCCGAACGCCCCTTCGGGGAGCGGTGAGGTCTTCGTCACCAGCTCCGGCGGTGTCGAGCTGGACTCGCTGACCTTCCAGGGCGCGGGCGTCGCGGACAAGACGGCGCCCAAGGTCACCGCCACGCTCAACCCGCCCCGGCCCAACGGTGACGACGGCTGGTACACCAGCAACGTGTCACTCGCGGTCTCGGCGACCGACAACGGGACGGTCGCCAGCCGTCAGTACTCGGTCGACGGTGGAACGACGTGGCAGTCGGCGAACGCGACCGTCACCCTGTCCAATGAGGGTGCCACGACCGTCCGTTACCGGGCGACCGACAACGGCGGCAACGTCTCCGAGGTGGGTTCGCTCACCGTACGGATCGACCGCACCGGTCCCACGGTGGCGGTGAACGGTCTCGACGCCGACGGTGTCTACGGGGACTCCCAGCGCCCGACGCCGGTCTTCTCGGCACAGGACACGGTCTCCGGCGGGGCCACCGCGACGGCCACGCTGGACGGCAAGGCCGTCACCTCCGGCCAGGCGCTGGAACTGTGGCGGTTGCCGCTCGGGAACCATGACCTCACGGTCAAGGCCAGGGACAAGGCCGGCAACACCATCACGAAGACGGTGGCCTTCACGACCCGTACCTCCTACGCGGACATCCGCGCGCTGATCACCCAGCTGCGGGCCGACGGCCTGATCACGGCACAGGGACAGCAGCGGCTGACTGTACGGCTCAACCAGGCCGAGGCGCACGCCGACGCGGGCCGCACCAGTCAGGCCACAGCCGTGCTGGAATCGTTCGCCGTCTACGCGTCCGACACCGCCCTGGTGCCGGACAGCGCGGCGGGCGCGGCCCTGGCACGGAGCGCGCGGGCGCTGAAGGGAGGCGCCACCGGCTGACGCCGGGACGGACGGAGCTGCCCCGCTGTCACCGGCGGGGCAGTTCTGTGCCCGGACTCTGTGACGTGGGCCCGCTTCCGGGCTGTGGGGTCCCCGCCGGGGGAGTTCCGTCAACAATGCAGCAACTTTCGGCGTTCTGTGAAAAAGTTGCCGGAAGCCGCCCGCGCCCCTGCGGCCCCGCGAGGACGAGCCATGCCGGGCGATACGGTGCCCGGCCCCGTACCACCCCCGCGACAACTCCCGAAAGCTGTCCAAGGGCGTCCAGAGGAAGTGAGTCCGTGAACATCCAGTACCGCGTGTTGAGTCTACTGCGTGACAACGGCCCGCTGTCCCGCGCCCAACTCGCAGACCGGCTGGAGGTTCCGCGCCCGCGGCTGCTCGGCGAACTCGACCGCATGGTCGCCGCCGGGCGGGTCCGTGAGGCAGGCCCCGCCGCGTCGCGCGGCGGGCGGCGCTCCACCCTCGTCCAGCTCGACCCCGGTGTGCGGTTCGCCGCCGTCGATCTGGGCGCCAGCTCCGTCGACATCGAGATCACCGACGGCGCGCTCACGCCGGTGGCCTCCTGCTCCGAGCCGGCAGACATCCGCTCCGGACCGGTCGCCGTGCTCGGGCGCGTCACCGAACTCCTGCGCGCGATGGCCGACCAGGGGCACTACACGCGGCTCGACGCAATCGGCATCGGCCTGCCGGGCCCGGTCAGCTTCCGGGAGGGCATACCCGTCTCGCCGCCGATCATGGTGGGCTGGAACCGCTTTCCGGTACGCGACACCCTCGCCCGCGCGCATGGCTGCCCCGTCGTGGTCGACAACGACGTCAACGTGATGTCCCTCGGAGAGCAACACAGCGGGGTCGCGAGGAGCGTCGACCATCTGCTCTTCGTGAAGATCGGCAGCGGTATCGGCTCCGGCATGCAGCACCACGGCCGTATCTACCGGGGCGCAGAGGGGTGCGCCGGTGACATCGGGCACGTCCAGGTCGAGGCGGAGGCGGACGGGCCTGTCTGCTCCTGCGGGAACACCGGCTGCCTGGAGGCGTACTTCGGCGGGGTGGCGCTGTCCAGGGACGCCACGCAGGCCGCTAAGTCCGGCCAGTCGCCCGCCCTTGCCCAACGGCTCGCCGAGCGGGGGGTTTTGACCGCCCTGGATGTCGCGGAGTGCGCGGACGGCGGCGACAGCACGAGCGTCAACCTGGTCCGGGCCGGCGGCCACCGGGTCGGGCAGGTCCTCGCCACGCTGGTCAGCTTCATGAACCCGTCGATGATCGTGATCGGCGGCGGTCTGACCGGACTCGGCTATCCCCTGCTCGCCGAGATCCGCAGCGTCGTGTACAAACGCTCACTTCCCCTCGCCACTGGCAATCTGCCGATCGTCATGTCCGAACTCGGCCCCCGCGCGGGGGTCGTGGGCGCCGCGCTGCTGGCGAGCGAACTCGCGTACGGTGAGGCGTCGGTGGCAGGGGACGTCGGGAGAGGAGCGGCCCCCGCATAGAGCACTCTCGAGCACTGCGGCCCAGAACCTCGCATCCGCCGTGGGTGCCGCACGCGGCGCGAAGGAGTCTGCCGCGGCGCTTGTCAGAGCGTCCGGGCTTCCGCTCGGGGTCAACGTCGCGCGACGGTCTCGTCGAGCTCGCCCTGCGCACGAGCTGTGTCTCCCCCGCCGCCTTGGCCACGCTCAGTCCACGCGCGCCACTGCAGCCATCACCGCCGCCCAGCGTGTCAACGCTTTCGCCGCCGTCCGCCTGTGCAGCCGCCGTTCAGGCGCCCGGGCCTGGGGCGGCCGCTTCGGCGCGCAGGCCGCGGGCCGTGATGAGTCGGGCACTGCCGTCGGCCAGTCGGTAGGACAGGCCCACCACGGCCGTCCGGCCGGCGGCGACCTGGTCGGCGAGCACCCGGGAGCGGTCCAAGAGGAGGTCGACGCTGTGCCGTATGTGCTCGGCAATGATTTCATCGTCCTGGGTGAGCCCGGCGGCGCGGGCGGCCAGGACGCTAGGCGTGACGCGTTCGATGACGTCGCGCACGTACCCGGTGGCGGCGACGCCGTCGGTCAGGGCGGCACGGGTGGCCGCGACCGCGCCGCATGAGTCGTGGCCCAGCACCACGACCAGCGGGCAGTCCAACACGCTCACGCCGTATTCGATGCTGCCCAACACCTCCGGCCCCGCCACATGGCCTGCAGTGCGGACGACGAACAGGTCACCCAAGCCCCGGTCGAAGATGATCTCGGCGGCGAGGCGTGAGTCGGAGCAGCCGAAGAGCACGGCGAACGGGCGCTGTCCGGGTGCGGTCTCCGCACGGCGTGCGGCGTCCTGGTTCGGGTGCTGCGGGGTGCCGGCGACGAAGCGCTGATTGCCGGCCAGCAGCAGCTCAACGGCTTCGGATGGAGTCAGCGGCAGGGCGTCAGTCATGATCCCAGGCTACGTCCAAGCCCCGCTCACCACGGCGTCGAGGTCCACCAAAGGAGGAGCGGATGCGGCAAACCGGGACGGAATGCCCCGTGTCGGCGGGCATCCCTGGACGCCGGGCGGCAGCAGCTTCCAGCCGGAGCCTCAAAGCGCGGCGAACCGTTCAGCCCGGTAGGCGGCTCGCCACAGGGCACCTGCGCAGCGTCTGGCGCGCTGCCGGCAGGCGCGTTTTTCACCGTGCACCGCCACACTGTCCGCAACGACACCATTGCGATCACGACGCCCGCCGAACGGGTGGCCCCATCGAGGGCCGGTTGCGCCGGGCCTGTGCCGTCGCCGCGGGCTCGGGTCATGGTTCCTGCAGGTCGGGTACCACCTTGCGCAGGCGCACGGTGCTGATCGCGCCCGCGCGCTTCAGGACGGGGACCGCGCCGGTGATATCCACGATCGAGGAGGCAACAGCGGCCTCGGTGGGCCCTCCGTCCAGGTAGACGGCGACCGAGTCGCCGAGCATGCCCTGGGCGGCATAGCAGTCCTGCGGGGATGGCTGTCCCGTCAGGTTGGCGCTGGAAACCGCCATCGGACCGGTCTGGGCGAGCAGGTCAAGGGCGGCCGGGTGTGACGGCATCCGGACCGCCACCGTGCCGTGGGTTTCACCCAGGTCCCAGTCCAGCGACGGCTGGTGGCGGGCGACCA
Organism: Streptomyces sp. NBC_00154; assembly: GCF_026342835.1. Classification (GTDB taxonomy): domain Bacteria; phylum Actinomycetota; class Actinomycetes; order Streptomycetales; family Streptomycetaceae; genus Streptomyces. Next base: position 7,182,175 of record NZ_JAPEMI010000001.1, on the reverse strand, counting down.
GGGTCAGCCCGCCCGGCCAGAACGCCTCCACCAGCGCCCGGCCCTGCTCGGAGAAATCGGTGACCAGGTCGTGCAAGGCGTCCGGGTAGGCGACCAGTACCGGCGAGGGCATGGCACGGTCCCGGCCCTTGGCCTCCAGAAGACTGTTCACCGCCCCACGGTTGAAGGCATCGGCACCGATCCCGTACACGGTGTCCGTCGGCAGCACCACCAGCTCGCCCCGGCGTACCGCCGAAGCTGCCTCGCGGAGCCCGGAAGAACGCCCGGACACCGTGGAGCAGTCATAACGACGGGCCATTACCGTCCTCCATCCCCCGGGCGTTCAGCCCGCACCTGCTCGCTCACTCCGGCAGGCTACCGACTCGGCGGCCAGAGCAAGGACCACCTACGACCGGCTTGCCGACGCCCTCACCCGTCGTCTTCGTCGCGGTCCGGCAAGAGGGCCGCTGGCCTCCGGACCCGGCATGACTGTGTCCCCAACACGGCAACGCTGCCGGTGCTCTGCTCGCCGGCCTTACAGGGGCGGACGCCAGAACTCTCACCGTGCACAAACTGACCGGTCAGGTCCCGGAGTTCTGACTCTGACCCCAGCCGCAAAGCAGACGCGCGCGGTGTCCACGGCCCGCCGTCCAACTCGGTCCACTCGTGGTCGGACGGGACGGAGACATGGGTCTCCTCGGACGGGAAGGCGATTGGCGAACCACGGGGAATTCGGTGACGGCAACATGAGTGGCGGGATCGGTGGCCTCCTGGATGCCGACATGGGCGCTCGCCGCGTAGGCCACCGAGTGAGCCGCTGAGGTGTCCGCACGGCAAGGAAGGCGGCCGGTGTCCGGTGCCGCCGGGGTCAGCCCGACTTCGGCGCCTTCTGCGTGTCGAAGGCGAAGAGAGTGTTCTTGGCCGCGGCCACGATCACCGCACGCCCCGCAACGGTCACCCGCGGGCTTGCGCCCTGCTCGCCCGTCAAACCATCGGCCTGCGGATCTGTTGTCCACAGGGGTTTGCCATCGTGCGGCGACAGCGCGACCACCCGGCCGGTGGCCGAGCTGAAATACAGCGCGTCGGCTCCCGCCACGGGACCCGACGCGCCCTCCACGCTCGTCTGCCGCGACCACTTCTTCCGGCCGGTCGCAGGGTCGAGGGCCGTGACGAGACCGGTCTGACCGCTCACGTAGACGGTGCCGTCCGCCATGCCGGGCGTCCCCGCGTATGTCTTGGCCAGTCGGGAGTACGTGACCTTCCGCGAGGCCGGGTCGACCCGCGCCACCCCGTCGTACCCGGCCAGCGCCGTTCCCTCCATGTGCTCCTGAAGGAGTACGAGCGTGCCGTCGGCGACGCCCATCGGCACGGCTGGGCCGTCAACCGCGATGGGCCTGCCCAGCGTCCCCGAGGCGCGGTCGACCGTGTACAGGGTGGGGTGGCGCACCTCTGAGGCATCCACCTCCGCATCCGTCGCGCACATCGCCAAGAGCCGTGGGCCCACCGGAACGGGAGCGCAATGCGTACTCGCGGGGAACGACGTCGTCCAGGTGACCTCACCGCTGTGCGCGTCCCGGGCCTCGAAGCGGGAGTTGGAAGCGTCGACCGTCACGACGGCGGAGCCGACCACAATGGCGTCCTGAGACCGACCCGTGACGGCCATCGACCGGGCGCCGGACGGCACGGACCACAGCTCCCGGCCGTTGTTCGCATCGATGGCCACCACCTCGGTGGGAGGGTCCTGCGGGGCGTCCTCGGCGGCGAAGCGGTAACCGAGCACCGTGTCGTCGGTGGCGCCCACCAGGTGCATGCCCTGCACGGGGACGCCCGGGCTCTTCGCCGTCCACACCCGCGAGCCGTCCAGGGCCCTGATACGGGTCGCGACAACACCGCCGCCCCCGCAGAACAGCGCATCGCCCCGCGCGACGCAACGCAGTTCATCGGGGATGTCCTCGCGACCGCCCTGCACGGTCTTGCGCCACGGCTCGAAGCCGTCCGGAAGTGCGGCACCCGGCACCGCAACGCTGTTGCCCTTGTCGCCGCCGCTGTTCTCCCCGAAGTCGCCCGCCTTCAGCGCGGCGACTCCCCCGCCGATCGCTGCCACCGCGACCGCGGCCGCGAGCACAGGCCGCCATCGGCTGCGCAGACGACGGCCGATAGGGGTGCCGGTGCTCCCTGTACCGGGACCGGTCGGGGCGGTGGTCGGGGCAGTCGGCGCCGGGGTGGCCTGCGTCGCGAAGTGATGCTGGGTGATCACGTCGCGGGTGCGGCCCGCGCCAACCCCGTTCGCGTCGGTCCCGCCGAGGTCGGCCGGCAGGTCCCGCAGCAGCACGAGGAGTTCGTCCGCCGAGGGGCGCCCCTTGGGCTCCTTGTCCAGGCACGACTCGACGACCGCGCGCAAGGCCACCGGCACGGCACCCAGCGATGGCTCCTCGTGCACCACCTGATATGCCGTCATGTATGGGCTGTCCGCGTCGAAGGGCCCGTGGCCCGTCGCTGCGTACACCAGCAGCGTCCCCAGCGAGAAGACATCGGAACGCGGCCCCACACCACGCGGCGCCTGCAACTGCTCCGGCGACATGAAGGGCGGTGTACCGATGACCCGTCCTGTCATCGTCAGCGTCTGCTGGTCCACGGCGCGCGAAATGCCGAAGTCGATGACGCGCGGGCCCTCGGGCGAGAGCACGACGTTCGAGGGCTTCAGGTCACGGTGGACGACCCCCACCCGGTGGATGTCGCGCAGCGCCTCCGCCAGCCCGATGGCAAGCCTTCTCAGCTCCGCTCCGTTCAGCGGGCCCTTGATGGCGATGCGCTGGGCGAGCGTGTGCCCCTCGATATAGGTCGTCGCCATCCACGGCTGCTCGGCCTCAGGGGCAGCGTCGACCACGGCGGCGGTGAACGCGCCGCTCACCCGCCTCGCCGCCGCCACCTCCTGCCGGAAACGGATGCGGAACTCGTCGTCCCCCGCGAACTGCTGGTGGATCAGTTTGATCGCGACAGGTCGCCCCGAACTCGTACGGGCCAGAAAGACCGTGCCCATGCCACCCGAGCCGAGCCGCGCCTCAAGTGGATAACCGCCGATCTCGGCTGGATCACCTCCGCGCAGCGACACTCTTCCCGACCTCCCGTCCCCCGTGCACCTCTGCCACCACGGGCCTGCGTACCTGTCCTGCACACAAACTAGCCGCAAGGCGGTACGGCAGAGCAAAGCGGGTGACGAACAGGGAGCCCAGGGCTGCTCCGTGCCGCACACGACGAAGCCCCGCCAAGAGGAACATGGCGGGGCGACCGGTGCCTCGTCCCCGGTGGGGGCGACCGGACGTCGACGTAGGGTGGGTGGCCATGGACTATCTGAAACTCGGCACGACCGGTCTCGACGTCTCCCGCATCTGCCTGGGTTGTATGAGCTACGGCGTCGCCGACCGCGGTAACCACAGCTGGACGCTGGACGAGGAGGCCAGCCGGCCCTTCGTACGGCAGGCCGTCGAGGCAGGGATCAACTTCTTCGACACCGCGAACGTCTACTCCGACGGCACCAGCGAGGAGATCGTCGGCCGGGCGCTTGCCGACTTCGCCCGCCGGGACGAAATCGTGCTGGCCACCAAGGTGCACGGCCTGATGCGGCCGGGGCCCAACGGTGGCGGGCTGTCCCGCAAGGCGATCATGACCGAGATCGACCACAGCCTGCGCCGGCTGGGCACCGATTACGTCGACCTTTACCAGATCCACCGCTGGGACCGGGCGACGCCGATCGAGGAGACCATGGAGGCTCTGCACGACGTGGTGAAGGCGGGCAAGGCCCGCTACATCGGGGCGAGTTCGATGTACGCATGGCAGTTCTCCAAGGCGCAGTACGTCGCCGAGCGGCACGGCTGGACCCGTTTCGTCAGCATGCAGAACCACTACAACCTGCTCTACCGCGAGGAGGAGCGGGAGATGCTGCCGCTGTGCGCCGACCAGGGTGTCGGGGTCATCCCGTGGAGCCCGCTGGCCCGCGGCCGGCTCACCAGGGCCTGGGACACCACCAGCGCGCGCAGCGAGACCGACGAGTTCGGCAAGACGCTCTACCAGGAGACCGACCGGCACATCGTGGACGCCGTCGCGGCGATCGCGGACGAGCGCGGTGTCACCCGCGCCCAGGTCGCGCTGGCCTGGCTGCTGGGGCAGCCGGGGGTGACCGCGCCGATCGTCGGTGCGACCAAGCCGCAGCACTTGGACGACGCCGTCGCGTCGGTCGACCTGCGGCTGAGCGACGACGAGTGCAAGCGCCTCGAGGAGCACTACAGCCCGCGCGGCATCGTCGGCTTCGCGTAAGCCCGCCCGGCCCGACGCACAGGAGCGGCCTGGCCGTTCGGCCGGACCGCTCCTACCCGCGCTGCTGGCTACGACACCGCAACCTGCACGGTGGCCGGTCCCGCCGGGGTGCCGGGCGGGCGGCGGTGGGTTTGAACGTGTGTGGCCCCGCAGCGAGTTCGCCGGACCCGGTGCAGGTCCAGCTGCCGCCCAGGTGCCGGGCCGCGGTCGGCGCGCTACCGGTGACCTGCGCGAACGGCAGGGCGGCCGTGGGCGCGGCGACCTCCTGCACCAGATCAGCACCCCGGGCTGCATGTCAAGACCGTGATCCCATGGGGCCATTGGACCGTACGAGGCTTATCAGCAGGCGCAGTTGGGGTTCCCGTGAGCCCGACTCAGGGACACGTAATGCCGCAGCAGACAACCTTTGCCCTGTTACCCAGATGTGACCCGCACGGTCCTCGGATCGGAAAAGCAGGTCCGACGTGTGCGGTCGAGTCCTACTTGCCGGTTCCGTAGGCGGCCATGAACATGTCCAGCAGTCCGTCGACCGCGTCCTCGTCGATGGGGCGGGTTGACAGCAGGCTGCGGTAGTACAGCGTGCCGCACAGCACCTCGGCGGCGAATTCCAGATTCACTTCCGCAGTCAGTTCACCGGTGCGCTGGGCGCGGGTGATCCGGTCGAGGGTGCTCTGCTCGACGGTCACCAGGAATCGTTCGTGCAGAGTCGCCCGCAGCATGACGTCGGCCTGCGCCTCGGCGATGACTGCACGGTAGACGGGACCGATCGGCGGGCTGGAGAGGGCGAGGCCTGAGCGTAGGAACTGTTCGCGCAGATCCGCGCGGACGTCCCCGGTGTCGCGGTAGTCCAGGTCACTGGTCCACACGCGGCTGAGCGCGTCGAGCAGCAGTGCCGACATGGACGGCCAGCGCCGGTAGATCGTGTGTTTTCCGACGCCGGCCCGTCTGGCGACCGCCTCGATGCTCAGGCCCGCGTAACCGACCTCCGCAGCCAGATCGAGGGTTACCTGCAGCAGCTCTTCGGTGCGCGCGGCACCTCGGCGCCGCGGCGTGTCGGGCTTGTCGGGCGTGTCGGTCATGCCGCTACCCTATCGGCACGTTACGTGCCGTTGACAATCCCGAGGCCTGCGCGCAGTATTCAATCTCGATCGGCACGGCACGTGCCGATGTTGGGTCTGATGACACAGCGCCACCCACGCGCCCGAGATCCGACACATCAGATCCTCAAGGGGAGGTCTGCCATGAACAGCACCGAAAGCAGCAGCACGCACGAGGGATTCACGGCCGAGGAGCGGGCCGCGATGAAGGACCACGCCCAGGAGCTGAAGAGGGCGGCCCGCCGCAGCTCGCGCGCGGACAAGGCGGCGGAGGCGGAGCGGGACGTGCTCGCGAAGATCACCGAGATGCAGGACTCGGACCGGATCATGGCCGAACGTGTCCATGCCGTCATCACAGCCGGCGCCCCGGTCCTCGCGCCCAAGCTCTGGTACGGGATGCCCGCCTACGCGCTGGACGGCAAGGTCGTGTGCTTCTTTCAGAGCGCGGAGAAGTTCAAGGCGCGCTACGCGACGCTCGGGTTCAGCGACCAGGCGAAGCTGGACGAGGGCACGATGTGGGCGGCCGGTTTCGCCCTGACCGAGGTAACGGCCGAGGTGGAGGCGCGGATCGGTGCGCTCGTGAAGCAGGCGGTGAGCTGATGCATGCCCGGTAAACGGGCTGGGCCCGTGGCACCTCAGCGTGCTCGGCGGTCCGGCACTGCTGGTACAACATCTGCCCGGGAGACCGGTGGTCGTGGAGTCGGACATGCGCAGTGGGGCTCCGGTCGAGGCCCGTGCCGGCGGGAACACCTGCACCGGGCATTCGCCGCCCGGGCCGTTGGAGGAGCAGGCCGCCGTCGGGAGCGCCCGGTCCCGTCCGCACACCCGCACCTGACGCGCCGTGACCGTGCGCCCCGCATGCTCGTCGGCATGGTGGCGCAAGTGGTCAAGGTGCCGCCCGGTTGTCCCATTCAGGTGTGTGTTGTCCCTCCGCTCCGCCCCTCCGTCCCTTCCCCCGCACAGCGCCCGACCATAGGCTGAACGCGCTTTCGGGCAGGTCATACGGCTTGCCGGATGCGCAGAGCCAGGGATACAGGAGAGGCAAGGCAGCACCATGAGTACTCCGACGGTGTACGACGTCGCCGAGCAGTCCGGCGTCTCCATCGCGACGGTGTCGCGCGTGTACCGCAATCCCGACTCCGTACGCGCCTCCACCCGGGAACGGGTGCTGGCCGCCGGTCGCGAGCTGGGATACGTGCCCAGTGGGAGCGCTCGGGGGCTGGCCAGCCGCACGACGGGAGTCCTCGGCCTCTACTTCCCCGACATCCACGACGCCGTCGCCGAGAGCGTACCGACGGCGGACGACACCGAGCTGATGCTCTATTCCGACCAGGTGATCCGTGGCATGGAACGCGCCGCCCGGCAGCACGGCTACGCGCTCCTGATCGCCGCGGCGCACGCGGAACGCACAAGTGAGCAACTCGCCGAGGTCGCCGGACGGGTGGACGGGCTCGCCCTGCTGGCCCAGACCGGAATAGCGAGCGAGGACCTGGAGGTCATTTCGAGACGGCTGCCCGTCGTCATGCTCGCGGCAGACCGGGATGCTGACCACGACCACATCGAAGTAGCCAACTTCGACGGCCAGTTGGAGCTCACCCGGCATCTGATCGCCGACCACCGCCTGCGCAGGCTGGCTTTCGTCGGCGGGCCGTCCGACTCCCCCGACGGCGAGGCGCGCTTCCGCGGATTCCAGGCGGCCCACCTCGAGGCGGGGCTGCCGATTCCGCAGCAGCCCGATGTGCGGGCCGATTTGACCCAGGATGCCGGCCGCCGGGCTGTCGAGACGCTCCTCGACCTGCCGGGGCAGCGCCCGCAGGGACTGGTCCTCGCCAACGACCAGATGGCCGTGGGCGCGCTGCATGCACTGGCGTCGCACGGCATCAGCGTGCCGGGCGACATGGCCGTGACCGGCTTCGACGGAATCCCGCTGAGCCGCGTGGTGCGGCCCGCCCTGACGACCGTACGGCAGCCGATGGGCCGGCTCGGCCAGGAAGCGGTCGAACTGCTCGTCGCCCGGATCGCGGACCGCCAACGGGCCACTGTGGCACGGGTGTTGCCGGTGACGCTGATGCGGCGGGCCAGTTGCGGCTGCGCGACTCCGTGAGCACCGTAGCCGGCCGCACAGCGAGCGACGCGAAGCACCCCTGGATCACCCGAAATTCCGCAGGTTTACGAAAGTGTTACCGGCACGCCCCTTGAGGCCACCCCAGGCATGCTGCAGGGTCATCCGTGCGCCAATGTGTAAGCGCATACATGAAGCGCATACATGAACCGCACACATGCACTCGAGGAGGAGTCACATGTCACGCATCGCCAAGTCTGTAGGCCTGGCCATGACAGTGGTCTCGGCCATCGGACTGACCGCCTGCGGCAGCAGCGGCGGCAACGGGGTCGCGGCCGATGCCAAACAGACCATCACCGTTTGGGCCATGGGTGAGGAAGGTGCGCGACTCCAGTCGGTCACCAAGGAGTTCACCAAGGAGCATCCCAACATCACCGTCAAGGTGACCCCCGTCGGCTGGGATGTCGTCCACCAGAAGCTGGTGGCGGCCGCGGCTGCCGGCAAACTTCCCGACATGGCGCAGATGGGCTCCACGATGATGGGCGAGTTCATCTCCCTCGACGCTCTCGAGCCGGTGGACACCGCCACCTTCAACAAGGACGACTTCTTCCCTGCCGCCTGGAACGGGAACGTCCAGGACGGCAAGGTCTACGGGGTGCCGTGGTACGCCGACACCCGGGCGCTCTACTACCGCAGCGATCTCGCCGACAAGGCCGGCGTCACCAAGGCCCCCACCACCTGGAAGGAACAGAGCGACCTCGCCTCCGCGTACCAGCGCAAGGCCGGGGCCGACTGGGGCACGGCCCTCCAGCCCGGCAGTACCGGTGCCTGGCAGGGCTGGCTGCAGTACCTCTACTCGGCGGGCGGCGAGCTGCTCGGCAAGGACGGCAAGCCCGCCCTCGACTCCCCCGAGGCCATCAAGGCATTCACGGAGTTCGGCCACTACTTCGACGCCGGACTCGCCAAGAAGAACTTCGTGCCGGGCGAGGACGTCCTCAAGGGCTTCGCCTCGGGCAAGACGCCGATGTTCCAGTCCGGCCCCTGGATGGTGCAGAACATCACGGACCAGGCGCCTCAGCTGAAGGGGAAGTGGAAGGTGGTGCCGGTGCCGGCCGACAAGGCCTCCACGTCCTGGGTCGGCGGTGCCTCCCTGGTCACCTTCAAGGACAGCGAGCACAAGGCGGCCGCGGAGGAGTTCACCAAGTTCCTCAGCACGCCGAAGATGCAGGCGCACTGGTACGAGATAGCCAAGTCGCTCCCCGCCAACAAGGCCGCATGGAACGAGCCCGCCCTCAAGAGCGGCGGAGAGTCCCTCAGCACCTTCAAGCAGTCCCTCGACACGGCAGAAGCGATCCCGCCGATGGCCAAGTGGAACGAATTCGCCGCCCAGATCGAGAGCGCCCTCGAGAAGATCGCGCGGGGTGCCGACCCGGCCGCCACGGCCAAGCAGCTCCAGAAGTCCACCGAGGGCCTGGTGGCCTGACCTCATGAACAGCACCGCCGCCGAGGCCGGCGCGCCGGAACGGGCACCGGGCACCGCACAGCACCCGGCCGTCAAGGGCGCGCGGACCGAGGAGCCAGGGGCGACCCGGCGCCGCCGGGACCGGCTGTCCCGGCAGAATCTGGCCGGCTGGCTCTTCTCCACGCCGTTCCTGTCGCTCTTCCTCACCTTCATGGCGTTTCCCATCGCCGCCACGCTGGTGATGAGCTTCACGGACTTCGGCCTCCGCAATGTCACGGACCCGCTCTCGGTGAATTTCGTCGGCTTCGACAACTACACGAAGCTCTTCGAGGACGAGAAGTTCGAACAGGCACTGTTCAACACCGGCTACTTCGTGGTGCTCGGCGTGCCGCTGACCATCGGCAGCGGACTGCTGGCGGCGGTGCTGCTCAACTCCGGCATCGACCGGATGCGCACCTTCTTCCGAGTCGGCTTCTATGCGCCGGTCGTCACCGCCATCGTCGCGGTCGCCGTCATCTGGCGCTTCGTCCTGGACCCCGGCGAAGGGCTGATCGCGGGGCTCGGACACCAGATCGGCCTGGACACACCGGACTTCCTCGGCTCGGAGGCGCTCGCGATGCCCTCCCTGATCGTGATGGCGGTCTGGCGCAACATGGGCACCGCAATGGTCCTCTTCCTCGCCGGACTGCAGGCCATCCCGACCGACGTCCGGGAGGCAGCGAGGATCGACGGTGCGGGGGTCTTCCAGGAGTTCCGCAGGATCACGGTCCCTCTTCTGCGGCCGACCATGCTCTACGTCGCGGTGATGACCTCCATCGGCTTCCTCAACGTCTTCGAGGAGCCGTTCGTGATGACCGACGGCGGCCCGTCGGACAGCACGCTGACGATCTCCCTGCACATGTACCGGGAGGGCTTCAACTTCTTCCACATGGGTTACGCCAGTGCCATGGCGTACGTCCTGTTCGTGATCGTCCTGGCGGTCACGCTGCTCCAGCTCCGTCTGCTGAAGGACAAGACCGCATGAGCGCCACCAAGACCCGAGCCCAGCCCGCGGGCACGGTCCGCGCCGTGCCGCAGTCCCCCGGCGCCCGCAGCCGCAAGGCACTCGTCTACGTCCTGCTGAGTGCCGGTCTGCTGGCCATGTCCGCGCCGTTCCTGTGGATGGCACTGTCGGCCTTCAAGACTCCCCAGCAGGTGGGGGCCAGCCCGCCGGTGTGGATTCCGACCGAGTGGACTCTGCAGAACTTCAGGGATCTGCTGGCGAAGATGGATGTCGGCCAGGCCTTCTTCAGTTCGGTGCTGGTGGCGGTACTCGTCACGGTCTGTAATCTGCTGTTCTGCTCGATGCTGGGATATGCCCTGGCCAAGCTGAACTTCGTTGGAAAGAAGCTGGTGTTCGGCGTCGTCCTCGGCGCGCTGATGGTGCCGGGCAACCTCATGCTGCTCCCCAAGTTCGTGATGATGAGCCAGATGGGGCTGATCGACACCTACACGGCGCTGATCCTGCCGTTCGCGGCAGGTGCCTTCGGGGTCTTCCTGATGCGGCAGTTCATGATGGCCATTCCGGACGAGCTTCTCGAGGCCGCCCGCATCGACGGAGCCCGCGAGTGGTTCATCTTCTGGCGGATCGTGCTGCCCCTGGTCAAGCCCGCCCTGGCGACGTTGACGATCTTCGTCTTCCTCGGTTCCTGGAACAACTTCCTGTGGCCGCTGATCGCCACCAACGACCCGGACAAGTACACGCTGCCGGTGGCCCTGGCCACCTTCGCCACCGATCCGACCAAGGCGGACGGCTCCAACGGCGTCCTGATGGCAGGGGCCTTCCTGGTGGTCCTGCCGGTCCTGCTCGTCTTCGTCCTCCTGCAACGTTTCTTCACGCAGGGCATCGCCACGGCGGGTCTCAAGTAGACCCCGGGGCCACGATGCTCTGCCTCCCCTGAGCCCGTGCGGGCCCGGCCGTCCCTGACGACGGCCGGGCCCGCACGGCACCACAGCCGTATCCACGCCTTACGCCGCAGGAGTTGGACCTCCATGGACAGCCGCGCATGCCCCGCACTCGCGCCTGGCGCAGGACCCGCGTTCGCCCCCGCAGGCCGCTGAACCGGCGTCGGAAACGATGGCCGGGTCACCTTCCGGACGCTCGGCGACGAGACGGGTGGTGGCCGTCGAGGGACGGGCACACAGCGAGGGCGCCGCGTCCTCGTACGAGGGCGGGCGCACGGTGCTGCGCGTGCGGCGCGCGGAGTTCACCATCCGGAAGGGCTGCGGCCTGCCCCACGACGACGGGCCTCTCTGCCGGGTGCGGAGGGGCCCGTCGTCGTGCGAGAGCCCCGGGCAGGGGCTCGAGAATGCCCTGTGCGAGGCGCCGCCTTCATAGCTCGAATATGCCGTATCCGAAGCCCTCGGCCCGGATCCGGTCGCCGGTCACAGTGACGCCGTTGGCCACCAGAGGGACGGCCCTGCCCGCGGGGGCAGCAGTCTCGGCGGCGTCGCGGCGCGGGTTGACCACCACGAGGTAGCGGCCGCCGCGGATGTACACCAGCGGATAGTCGGCGTGCAGGATCTCCGTGCTGCCCGCGGCGCCCAGCTCACGGATGTCCTTGCGCAGTGCGATGAGGCGGCGCACCAGGTGCAGGAGGGAGCCGCCGTCGGCGCGCTGGGTCGCGACCGTCGGACGGCCCGGGTCCGGGTCGACGGGGAGGTAGAGGCGGTCAGCGGGGGCGGTGGAGAAGCCCGCGTTCGGCGAGTCGTCCCACTGCATGGGGGTGCGGGAGCCGGCGCGGTTGTAACGGGGGCCGAGCCGGCTGCCCTCGTGCTCGGGCAGGCCGGGCACGTAGCGCATGCCGATCTCGTCGCCGTAGTAGATCGCGGGCAGCGTGGGCCAGGTGAGCTGGAAGACGAAGGCAGCGGGCAGCTGCTCGGCGGTACGCGGGCCGCAGGCCAGCCGGGAGAAGTCATGGTTGGCCGTGGGCAGGGAGATGAAGCCGGCGTCACCGACGGCGTCTGTCGCGTCGCGCCAGTCGGCGAGGAAGGTGCGCGGGGAGCCCTTGCCCTCGGCGTCGAAGTAGGGCGCCTGCGGCTCCCATTGCTCGCTGACTGTGCCCTCGAAGTTGTTCCACAGGGAGCGCAGTGCAAGCCCGTCGTCCTTGGGGCCGAACTGCAGGAAGAAGTCGGCGTGGAAGCCGGCCGGGACGGACGTTGCGGGGTCCCCCCATTCGGAGAGCAGCGCCGCCTGCGGATGCTTGGCATCCAGCCAGCTGCGAAGTTCCCGCCAGACCGCGGCGGACTGCGCCTGGCCGGGGTCGTCCTTGACGAGGGAGGCCGCCATGTCGACGCGGAATCCGGACAGGCCGAGGGTCAGCCAGTGGTCCATGATCTCGCGCAGGGCCTGGCGGTTGGCGCGCGGTCCCTCGGCGTCGACGGGCAGACGCCAGGGTTCCGCCTCGTTCATGCGGGCGTAGCCGAAGTTGAGGGCGGGCTGGGAATCGAAGAAGTTCGGCAGGTAGAAGCCGGGCCGGGTGCCCGGCGAGGCCACGAATCCTTCCGGCAGTGCGGCCGGGTCCGCCGGGTCGGCCCAGATGTAGCGGTCGTCGGACAGGTCGTCGGCCGAAGCTGTGAACCAGGGGTGCTGGTCCGAAGTGTGGCCTGCGACCAGGTCGAGCAGTACGCGGATACCGCGGCGCGCCGCGGCATCGGTGAGGCGGGCGAGGTCGTCGTTGGTGCCGTAGCGCGGCGCGACGGTGAGGTAGTCGCTGACGTCGTAGCCCGCGTCGAGGAATGGCGAGACGAAGCACGGGTTGAACCAGACGGTGTTCACGCCCAGCCAGGCGAGATGGTCCAGCCTGGCCTCGATTCCGGCGAAGTCTCCGATGCCGTCGCCGTTGGAGTCGGCAAAGCTCTGCGGATAGATCTGGTACAGGACGGCGTCGGCGAGCCATTCGGTGGCGGGGCGGGGGGACATCATGGCGGTGGGCTCCTTCGCGGGTCGGGGTGACGGGCGGGGGATCAGCATGCGGTGCGCAGGAGTGCCTGCACGGGCAGATGGTCGCTGGGGTAACGGCCGTTCGGTGCGAAGTCGTTGAGCGTGGCCCGGCGCACTCGGGTGCCGCGGGACGCGAGGATCCAGTCGATGCGATCGCCGCCCGGGACCGGCGGCCGGTAGTCGTGGAAGGTGCCGTGGGCCGGGCCGCGTTCCTCGGCGGCTTCCCAGGTGTCCACGAGATCCGCCCGGGTCAGGAGCGCTGCGTGTACGGTGCTGTCGCCCGCGGGTGTGTTGAAGTCACCGGTGACGATGCGCGGAACGTCGGGCGCGAGCGTGTTGAGCCGTTCGGCGAGGAGCTCGGCGGAGCACTCCCGCGCGTATGCGCTCGCGTCGTCGAAGTGGGTGTTCGCGGCGAACAGCTCGCCGCCGCCCGACAGGTCATGGAAGCGCACCCATGTGACCATCCGGGTCCAGCTCCCTCCCCAGGTGTTGGAGCCGGGCTCCTGCGGGGTGCCGGAGAGCCAGAAGTGGTCGTACTCCAGAGGTCGGAGCCTTGTGCGGTCGTAGCCGATGGCCATGAACTCTCCGCGGCTGCCGCCCTCTCTGCCCTGGCCGATCCACCCGTAGTGCTCCGGCCCGAGGTCGGCCTCGAGATCCCGCAGTGGTCCGTGGAGCCCCTCTTGAGTGCCGATCAGATGGGGCCGCTCCATGCGCAGCAGGTGAGCCACCACGTCCCGCCGCTCGCGCCAGGGGTGGGGCGATGCGGGCCAGTCGACATGCAGATTGAAACTCATGACCCGCAGCCAGGGCGGAACGTTGTCCGTCATGCGTTCGCCTCCGGGAGCGGCTTAGGGGTGGAGTCCGGCAATTCCCTCGCATCCGTGGAGCGGCTCTGCCCGGGGACTTGTCCGCAGTTGATGAATGCGCTTTCATTCATGCCGCGCAAAACGTTAACTTCACAGGTAGCGATACGGCAACAGGTAGAGAGGTCACGACGTGCTTCGAGCGTACGAGGACAAGGTGAAGGACCTGCTCGGTCGGATGACGGTCCAGGAGAAGCTGGGTCAGATCCAGCAGTTGACCTGGACCGGTGACACCGGCCCGGGCGGTGGTCAGACCGAGCAGACGGAGGCCGCGGCCCGTGCGGGACTGCTCGGCTCGGTGCTCAACATCCACGGCGCCCGGCACAGCAACTCACTCCAGCGCATCGCTGTCGAGGAGTCGCGGCTCGGCATCCCGCTGCTCTTCGGCCTGGACGTCATCCACGGCTTCTGGACCGCCTTCCCGATCCCGCTGGCCCAGGCGTCCAGCTTCGACCCGGAGGTCGCACGGCGGGACGCCGAGGTGTCGGCGAAGGAGGCCCGGTCCGAGGGTGTGCGCTGGACCTTCTCCCCCATGATGGACGTCAGCCACGAGCCGCGCTGGGGCCGGATCGCGGAGAGCTGCGGCGAAGACCCCTATCTGAACGCCGCCTTCGCGGTGGCCAAGGTGCAGGGTTACCAGGGCCCGGCCGACGGCAGCGAGCTGTCGCGCATGGACCGGATCGCCGCCTGTGCCAAGCACTTCGTCGCCTACGGCGGAGCCGAGGGCGGTCGCGACTACAACACGGTCGACGTCTCCGAGCAGCGGCTGCGCAACCTCTACCTGCCGCCCTTCAAGGCGGCGGTCGACGCCGGAGTGGCCACCGTCATGGCCGCGTTCAACACGATCGGCGGAGTACCCGCGCACGGCAACGCGCACACGATGAACTCCGTCCTCAAGGAGGAGTGGGGCTTCAAGGGCTTCGTGGTCAGTGACTACACGGGCGTCGAGGAGCTGATGGCGCACGGCTTCGCCGAGGACGGCGCCGACGCGGGCAGGCTCGCGCTGACTGCCGGCCTCGACATGGAGATGGTCTCCACGAACGTGGCCGACCACGGCGAGGCACTGCTGTCCGACGGCCTGATCACGATGGAGCGGCTCGACGATGCGGTGACGCGCATCCTGCAGCTGAAATTCGATCTGGGACTGTTCGACAACCCGTACACCGACGAGTCGGCGGCTGTCGCCGAACCCACCGCCGCCGCGCGGGCCGCGTCCCGTGAGAGCGCCGCCCGGTCGATGGTCCTGCTCAGGAACGAGGGTTCCGTCCTCCCGCTGAGCCCTGCCGCCGGCTCGATCGCGGTCGTCGGCCCCTTCGCCGACTCCACCGGTCTGCACGGCACTTGGGCAGGACCCGGTGCGTCCAGGTTCCCCTCCGTCAGCATCCTGGACGCCGTTCGCGAGGCGGCGCCTGGCACGAACGTCACGCACGCCGGTCAGGACCCGACCCAGGCGGCCGCCGCCGCCGCGGCCGCCGAGGTCACCGTCGTAGTGGTGGGCGAAGACCCCGAGCTCAGCGGTGAGGCGGCCGTGCGCAGCGACATCGGTCTGCCCGCGGGTCAGGAGGAGCTCATCGCGGCCGTCGCTGCGACCGGCAAGCCCTTCGTGGTCGTGCTGGTGAACGGCAGGCCGCTGGTGCTGGGCGACTGGCTGGACTCCGCGCCCGCGGTACTGGAGGCCTGGCACCCCGGCATCGAGGCCGGTCACGCGGTCGCGGATGTGCTCTTCGGCTCGGTCAACCCGGGGGGCAAGCTGCCCATCACCTTCCCGCGGGCCGTGGGTCAGATCCCCCTCTATTACAACCACGAGAGCACGGGCCGCCCGTACAACCCGGCACGGCCGGAGGAGAAGTTCGTCTCGAAGTATCTGGACCTGGCCGACGGACCGCGCTTCCCCTTCGGATACGGCCTCAGCTACACGACCTTCGCCGTCTCACGGCCGCAGTTGAGCCAGGGGAGCATCGCGAGGGACGCCCTGGAGCGAGGCGAGACGGTCGAGGTGTCGCTGACCGTCACCAACACCGGCGAGCGGGCGGGCGACGAGGTCGTCCAGCTCTACGTCCACGACGTGGCGGCCGGCATCGCCCAGCCGGTGCGCCGACTGCGTGGTTTCGAGCGGGTCGGCCTCGAACCGGGCCGGAGCACCACTGTGTCCTTCCGTCTCGGTGCGCAGGACCTCGGCTTCTGGACCAACGACCCTGCGGGGACGTTCACCATCGAACGCGGCCGCATCGACGTCTACACGGGCACAAGCTCGACGACGCGGGACTGCTGCCCGCTGACCGTGGTCTGACCTGTACCCGTGCACCGCCGCCGCATGGTTTACACCGGCTGGTCCCGCGCCCACTGGGAGGTCACGGCGGACGGACTGCTCGCCGCGGTCGACCGCCACGCGTCGCCGGGCCGCGGACTCATCCTGCTGCCCGGCAGGCACAGTTGGTCGGGGCGCGCTCCGACGGCCTCGAAGGCTGTGCCCGCACCTTTCTGCTCGCCGCCTTCCGCGTCGCCGGAGCAGCGGGCGACGACCCGCACGGCATCCTGGAGCAGTGCGCGGACGGCCTCGCCGCGGGCACGCGTACGCCCGGCCGCGACGACGCGGAGTCCTGGCCCCTGCCTGCCGAGTGCGGCCAGGCCTGGGTGGAGACGGTATCCATCGCGCTCGGACTGCGGCTGACGAAGCCGTGGCTGTGGAACCGGCTGGACGACGAGGTACGACAGCGCGTCGCCGCATGGCTGTCCGGCGTGCTGGGTGAGCCCCCGGTCAACAACAACTGGTGGCTCTTCCCTCTCACCGTCGGCGGTTTTCTCGCCGACGCGGGCGTACAGGAGGAGGCCTCGCGCGCCGCGATCCAACGCGGCCTGGAGCGGATCGAGGGGTGGTACGTAGGAGGGGGCTGGTACACCGACGGCCCCGAGCGCTCCTTCGACCACTACAACGGCTGGGCCCTGCATCTCTACCCGGTCCTGTACGCCCACCTCAGCGGCACGTCCGTTGCCGGGGCAGCACCGCGTACACCGAGCGGTGCCGGATGCCCGTCGTCACGGGCACGGTCGATGCCGGGGAAACGGAAGGGCTCTTCGTCTGCCTCGCCCGCCTGGCGGGCGAGGCGACGGCGGAACACCTCGACACCGATGTGCGGATGGTGGGCGGGGCGGGGATCCGCATCGCATGGCCCGAGGGCGATGTGCAGCACGTCGTCCTCGACCGGGACGGCGTCACCGTCACCGTCCCGGCAGAGGAGGGCAGCGCCGGCCACTGACCGGCAGACCGACCGGCCGGCACCTGCAGGAGCGGATCAACGCGGCCACCGACCGCCAGGAGCAGCCGGCTCTGTCAGGCGACCGAGGATCTGAGCCGTGCGCCGAGGGAGCGGGAGATGCCGCGCGCCGCGACCTGCACCAGAGGGGCGAGGGCGTGCGGGTTCACGGCGTCCGCGTGGGCGACCACCGATACCGCGGCGACTACGGCGTTCTCCGGCCCGTACACCGGGGCGGCGACCGAGACGGCGTCCATGGTCACCTGCCGGTCGCTGACGGCGACTCCGGTACGGCGCACCTCGGCGAGAGCGCGACGGACCTCGGCCGGGGAGCAGAGGGTCTTCTCCGTGTGCCGGACGAGCGGTCGGGAGAGCACCTGTTCCTGGACATCCTGGCCGGCGTGAGCGAGCAGGACGAGGCCGACGCCGGTGGACGCGAGGTCGAATCGCCCGCCGACGCGGGTGAGGACCCGGACTGCGTCGCGGCCCGCGAGGCGCTCCACGTACACGACGGACAGCTCCTCGCGGACGGCCAGCTGCACGTTCTCGCGGGTGATATGGCCGAGGTCGGAGAGGTGCGGCAGGGCCGCCTCGCGCAGGCCGAGGCCGCGCGGGGCGAGGGAGGCAATCTCCCACAGCCTCAACCCGATGCGATATCCGCCGCTCGGCTCGCGTTCGAGCGCGCCCCAGTCGGCCAGTTCCTTCACCAGCCGGTGGGCGGTGCTGAGGGGCAGGCCGGTGTGTCGGGAGATCTCGGCAAGCCGCAGCACGGACCGATCCGGAGCGAATGCTTCCAGCACCTGCAGAGCCCTGGCTGTCACCGAACAGCTGCCGGCCGAGGCTTTGCGCTGCATGCCGGCCTCCTCGCCGTACGCCCCCCGCTCCACCGTGGATCCGGGCACTTCACCGAGAAGCTAGGCAGACATCTCCCGGCCGTCAACACTCTGTCGACGATTCGCCGTGGCGTGTCCTGCGGGAACCGCAGGCGTCGGGCGACTCCGGACTGTCACCGTGCGTCCGGACGCCGGCATGCACTGCGGTCGGCGAACCCTGGAGCCGTCACAGATCCAGGACGAGCCTCGGGCACAACGCCCGGGAGATGCAGATCATCATCGTGTCGTGACTGCTCTGCTCGGCGGGGGTGAGGAGCGAGTCGCGGTGGTCGACCGTGCCGGCCAACACGCCGGTTTCGCAGGTGCCGCAGGTGCCCTCCTGACAGGAGGAGAGGACCTGCACACCGGCCTCCTCGACCGCCTGGAGCACGGACTTGTCCTGCGGGACGGTCACCGTGATGCCGGACTGCGCCAGTTCGACATCGAACGCCCCGTCCCGCAGGGGCGCCTGCAGCTCCTTCGGTGTGAACCGTTCGAGGTGCAGGGCGCCGTCGGGCCAGTCGGCGCACCGCTCCTCGACGGCCTTGAGCAGCGGCTCCGGGCCGCAGCAGTAGATGAGTGTGCCCGGCTGCGGGGTCCCCAGGAGCGTCCCGAGGTCGAGTAGGCCGTACTCGTCCTCGGGACGGACCCGCACCCGCTCCTCGTACCGCTTGACAAGTTCGTCACGGAAGGCCATCGACGCAAGGGTCCGCCCTCCGTACGCCATCTCCCATGTGGATCCGAGCCGTTCGGCCTCAGCCAGCATGGGAATGATCGGTGTGACGCCGATGCCGCCCGCGATGAAGAGGTACCGTTCGGCGCGCTCCAGGGGGAAGTGGTTGCGCGGACCGCGCACCCGGACCGCGTCGCCTTCGGCCAGCGTGTCGTGCACGTGGAGGGAGCCGCCGCGGCCGTCCTTCTCCCGGAGGACGGCGACGCGCCACACCTCCGCTTCTTCCGGCGAGGAACACAGCGAGTACTGCCGTACAAGGTCCGGTGCAAGCAGGAGGTCGATGTGCGCGCCGGGCGTCCAGGCGGGCAGGGAGGCGCCGTCGGCCCGCCGCAGGTCGAGTGAGACGACGCCGTCTGCCTCGTCGGTACGGCGGGCCACGACGAGTTCGAGTTCGGTCTCGGGTGCGGTGGTGCTTCTGGTCATCAGTGGATCCTTGAGTACGTGGGGTCAGGCGCCGACAAGCCGGCGGGGGTGAGGGGTGGCACCGGGGACGGGGGCGGCCCGCCGGCCCGGGTGCCCGTCGGGGTGGGCGAGCAGCCACTCCCACAACTCCACCGGGTCCTCGGACTCCCGGTCCTCACCGCACCAGCACCAGCCGCGCAGCCGGTCCGTGCCGGGGATCCACACGATCCGGTAGACCGTCTCCCCGTCGAGCATCGTCGTGGGCGGCGTGCTCATCGGTCGCCCACCGCGGATCCGGCGGTGCCGGCCTCGACCATTCGCTTGATGATGCGCCGGGCGGCCAGGCCACCGGTGTCGATGTTGATGCTGAGCTCCTGCGTCCCGGCCGGCTCGGAGGCGATGACCCGCTCCAGCTTGTCGAGTGCGACGACGTCCTGGAGAACGACGGTGCGGTTGTTCTCCCGCAGGAAGGCGGAGACCTTCTCGTCCTCCAGGGCGAAGTCGCGTGCCACGGCCCAGAAGTCGTGGGTGCTGTGCTCGGTCTCGGGGGTGATGGCGTAGACGACCTCTACGTGGAAGGCGTCCGGATCGCTGCCGTCGGCGTGCGGGCTCGGCGTACCGACGGGGGCGATGCGGGAGTGCAGAAGGTAGAGACAGGGAGCGTGGTACTCGATGTCCTGCCATCGCGTGATGCGGCCGGTGATGCCGGTGGACTCGGAGTAGAACGGCGGGCAGGCCGCGTCGTCCATGTGCCGACTGACGTGGACGATGCCCGCCTTGTCGTCGACCTCGGTGGTGATCGGGGTCTCGGCGACCTCGGGCGTGCCGATGTAGCCGCCGTGCAGGTACGTCTCGTGGGACAGGTCGAGCAGGTTGTCGACGAGAAGACCGTAGCGAGCCGCCAACGGCTCCATGCCGCAGACGGTGGTGTAGTCGGGCGAGTCCAGCCAGGGGGCGCGGGGGATCAATGTCTTGTCGGCCTGGTCGTGGTCCCCGATCCACACCCACACGAAGGAGTCCTGCTCCGTGACGGGGTAGGAAGTGAGCCGGGCGGTGCGCGGCACGCGCTTTTGTCCGGGCACGCTCACGCACACGCCGTCCGCACCGTAGGTGAAGCCGTGGTAGCCGCAGACGACCGTGTCGCCGTCCAGCCGGCTCGGCTTCTCCGAGAGCGGGAAACGGCGGTGCACGCAGCGGTCCGCCATGGCGGTGACCTCGCCCGCCTCGGTGCGCCAGAAGAGGATCGACTCGCCGCAGATGGTGCGGGTGAACAGCTCCCGCCCGATCTCGCTGCCGTAGGCGGCCACGTACCACTGGTTGCGCGCGAATGACGTCGTCGTCATCGTCATCTCCCTTGCGTTCAGGTGGGCCCGAACGCGTAGACAAATTGCGGGTTTCGGATGCCGTTGCCCTGCTGTCTGCGGGCCAGGGCGGAACGGTTCCCAGAGTGCTGCAGGCGCGGGCCTGCGGACAGGGCGCCTTCCGTTGAACGGAAGTCCGGCGCCGGGTGGTTCGGGGTCCTCCACGACCGCGGTGACGTCCGCGTGCCCCCGCGAACGGCAGGCCGCTGTCAGCGGACCGGACCCACCCGGGCCGGCCGGGAGCGCAGCCCGTGGCGCTGCCGCCGCCCGGCCTCGGGCAGGGTGAACGGACTCGCTGTCAGATCTGGACCGCCGGCCTCGCGGCCGCCACGCCGGTCGCGGGCAGCTCCGCGGACAGCGCACCCTCGGCCTCGGCCGGCAGTCTGCGCTGGACCCGGCCGAGCGCGAACAGCACGAGCACCATCACCGCCGGACAGACCGAGAACACGATGAACGCTCCGCGTGCCCCGAGGCCGGCATCGAGAATGACACCGCCGAGCCACGGTCCGGCCATGGCACCGACCTTGGCGTGCAGCTCGATGGGCCAGGCTGTGCGGGCGACGGCGTCCTCGAAGCGGGTTCCGGCCCTCACCTCGTCGAGTGACAGCTGGTGGCTGCCCTTGATCCAGCGGGTCTGCCGCCTTCCCGGGAGACCGTACGAGCGCACTTTCGCCTCGCCGAAGGCCTTCGGGTACTCCGCGCGCAGGAACTCGACCACCCGGTCGGCCTGTTCCCGGCCGTCGAGCTGGGCGGCCGACGCCTCGACCGGGTCGAGCGGGGCCGGTATGTGAGTCATGTTGAGGACGGCGGTGTTCCGCCCGGGGAAGAAGAAGGCGAGCCCGTCGCGGCGGACGAGTCCCCATTCGGCCGCCTTGGCGTGGACGTGCTCGGCCAGCTCCTCGCGGTCCGGCTGGTGCTCCTCGTGCAGGTGCTCCAGGACGATCTGCTGCGATCCGTAGATGGTGCGTTCCGGTACGCGGCAGGGCAGCCCCGCCTCCCAGGCGAGCGCCGCGTCCCCGGTGGCGTCGACGAAGCCGGGCGCGGTGACCCGCACGGCTCCGTGCCGGGTGGCGAAGGACACCGCCGCGATGCGCCGGCCGTCCCGCTCCACACCCGTGATCGAGGCCCCGAGGACGACACGGATGCCCAGCTCCCGGATCCGCCGCTCCACCCACCGGCCCAGCGCCACCTCGTCATAGGTGACGGTGATGGTGTGGCCGCGGTTGACGTGCAGATCGCCCGAAGCCTCCAGGTCGGCGAAGATGCCGTGGGTGAGCTGCCGGTAGCCGGGCCCGTTGCCGTACACCCCGCAGAACAGCCCGATCAGCGAGTTCACCATCTGCCCTCCGAGCACGGGCAGACTGTCGACGAGGACGACGTCCCGCCCGAGCTGCGCACTCTCGATCGCGGCTGAGATTCCGGAGACGCCCGCCCCCACCACGCAGACGTCGGCTTCGAGTTGATGGCTCGCTGTGCCGGCCGGTTTGGTGACGGTATGGACCTTCAGCTCGGTCAGGGCATGGGGCATGGAGATCTCCTGTGCGAGGGGGCTGTGCCGCAGTCGGCTCACTGCTTGCCCGGCACACTAGGAAGCCCTGTTCCGCGGAGGGAATGCCCAGGTCAATAGAGCGTTCGGCTGGGTGGCATCAATGGCGTTTATGGCCCGAGGCTGTCCGCTGCCCGGGCCACCAGTTCACGCAGCCAACTGTGCGCCGGGTCCTCGTCGTGGCTCGCGTCCCACCACAGGTGCTCCTCGAGCGAGTCGAGCGGTACCGGGCAGTCGAGCGTGCGCAGCCCGTGAGCCGACGGCAGCCGTGCGGTGAGCCGCTCCGGGATGAGCGCCACCCTCCGCGTGCCGGCGATGAAGTCGGGTACGGCCCGGTAGCTCTCCACGCGCACAGCGATCCGCGGCCGGATGCCCAGTGCGGTCAGCTGCCGGGTCGCCGGAGCGGCGGAGGGGTAGCCGTCGTCCCGGTGGTAGGGCACCACCCACGGCAACCGTGCCAGGTCCTCGATGCCGAATGGTCCGGCCCCGCACAGCGGATGACCGGCGGACAGCAGGCAGACCCACCGGTCGCGGAAGAGCGGAACCGACCCGACCCCCGGGGTGCGAAAGTGGCCCAGAGACGGGGACACCAGACCGTCGACGAGGCGAATCGTGTCGCCCGCACCGCTGCCCAGAGTCTCCCGGACGAGCTGGAGATGAAGCGCCGCGTGCGGTGCATCACCGTCGAACAGCCGCGAGAGCGCGGGGCCGAGAACGGTCGCCGGATAGTCGGCCATCAGCAGCGTGAACTCCCGCTGTGTGGTGGCCGGGTCGAACGCCGTGCCCGTCGCGAAGAGCCGCTCCGCGGCAGCGCACACCGTCTCGACCTGTCCGGCAAGCTGCGCGGCGAGCGGCGTCAGCACGTAGGCGCCCTGGACCCTGACGAGCAGCTCGTCCGCGAAGTGCCGGCGCAGCCGGGACAGCGAAGCGCTGACGGCCGGCTGGGTGACGCCGAGGTTCCGGGCGGCGCGGGTGACGTTCCGCTCACGCAGCAGTGCGCGGAGCGTGACCAGGAGGTTGAGGTCGAGGTTGGCGAGGTGTGTGGGACGGGACTGCCGTGGGGTCATGAGTTCGGGATCCTGCCGCATACCCATCGCCAGGGCCAGCCATGATTCCGTTGGGCGGAAGCCCGCTTCGACCGGCCGGCACGGTCCGGGTTGCCCCTGGGCGTTCACCGCGCCTGCTGTCGCGTGATGGCCGAACGTTCAGATCGTTCCGGCCGGTGCGGGGCGGGGAAGTCACGCAAGATCGAACGTGGCGCAAGTCACTTCGTCCGACCGATTACTCCGCCTGGCGCCTCCGGTCATACAAGCAGAGGGCATCAACGCCACAAGATCGTTTTGCGCCGAGGGATGGGACACTGCGACATGACTGAAACCGTGAAGGGCCCTGCCGGCTACTTCCCTTCGATTGAGAAGAAGTACGGCCGCCCGATAGCAGAGTGGAAGGACATCATCCGCTCCTCGCCCTTGACCCGGCATATGGAACTCGCCTCCTGGCTCAAAACCGGACACGGGCTCGGGCACGGTCACGCAAACGCCCTTGTCGCGCACACTCTTGCCGAGGACAGCGGGAAGTAAGCCGCTCCATCCCGGCACTGGCAGAGCCCATCGCCACCGGTTGCGATCCCGTTGCGAAATAAGAACCTGCCGACGAACCGGGGTTGTCCGTGCACCGCACTTCGCGCTGGAAGCCGAACCCGTCAGCCGGACCAGGGGGCTTGTCTCAGCTCTGGTGGGCGAGTGGGCCAGCCTGTCGGAACGGGCCTTCGAGGGCTGCCCATTGGAGCAGCATGATGGTTTTGGCGTCGGCGATCATGCCGTTGCGCACCATGTCGAGTGCGTCGGCGAAGGGGAGTTCGACGGTGGTGATGTCCTCACCCTCGGCGGCGATTCCGGTTCCCCCGGTGGGGTTGTCCGCCGGGTCGTAGGGGGCGGCGTAGAAGTGCAGGCGTTCAGTGACGGAGCCGGGGCTCATGTAGACGTCGAAGACGTGCTCGGGAGTGCCGATGACGTGTCCGGTCTCTTCGGCTGCTTCGCGGCGGATCGCTTCGTGCGGGCTGTCGCCGTCGAGGAGCCCGGCGGCGGTTTCCAGGAGCATGCCGTCGGGGTGACCGTTGACGTAGGCGGGGAGGCGGAACTGGCGGGTGAGCAGCACAGTGCGGTGGTCGGCGTTGTGGAGCAGGATGGTCGCCCCATCGCCGCGGTCGTAGGTCTCGCGCTGCTCGCGGCTGACGTGTCCGTCACTGTGCTGGTAGTCAAAGGTGGTCTTGCGCAGGACATACCAGTCGCAGGAGAGCACCTCCACTTCGCGGATCCGCACGTCCGGGTTGCCGTCCAGGTCGCGGCCGTGCTGATCCAGGCCGGTGCGTCCGCGGCGGTCGGGGGTATCGAGGCCGGCGGTCATCGGGCGGCCGGCACGTCGGTGAGGCTGGTGTAGACGTACTTGCCCTGGGCGCGGGCCTGGGCAACCATCTGGTCCGCTCCCTCGGAAGGGCCGCCGATCCGCAGAACGGCGTCGCAGCGGGTGAGCAGTTGCTCGGCGACGGGGTGGAAGATCTCGCGGAAAAGCGGATCGCCGGGCCGGGTGCTACCCGCGGTCTCCAGGAGCGGCAGGGCTAGGGCCTCGCCGGTGACGGGGAGGTGCCCGGCGCGGAACAGGACGAGAGCGGTCTGATTCATCGCCCGGACGTTGGCTTCAAGCGTGTGCGGGTCGTCGCCGGTGCCCGATCGGTAGGGACCGGCGACGAGGATCATCAGCGAGCGTGGATCGGTGGCCACGATGGAACACTCCTCAGGAGGGGGCGGGAGACAAGGGTCAGGCCAGGACAGTGTCGACGCCCGCCTCGCGCAGGGCGTCCAGCGTCTGCGGGCCGCCAGGGTGCGTACGGCCGTCTTCGGCGGCGCTGTCGGTGACGAAACGGTGCACGGCATCGAGGGGGGCGACCCGGCTGAACGCGCGCACGCCGAGCTTGGTCGCGTCCGCCACCGCGACGGTACGGGCGGCCCGGGCGAGTCCCGCCTGTTTGACAGCGGCATCGTCCAGCGAGAACTCCGACCAGCCGTGCTCGGCGTGCACACCACCGATGGACATCACGAAGCAGTCGAAGGCCAAGGACTCCAGCGTGCGCAGCGCCAGCGGACCCACGAAGGAACGCTCGCCAGGACGGGAGCGGCCGCCCACGACCAGGAGCTCGATCCCGGGCCGGTCGGCCAGGCACACCGCGGCCTGAAGGCTCAGCACGGCGATCGTCAGCGGCGCCCGGGCCGCCAGATGCTCGGCAACGTGCACCGTCGTGGTCCCCGCGTCCAGCAGTACCCGCGATCCGGGTTCAACCAGCGCGGCCGCGGCGGCGCCCAGGCGGTCCTTGGTAGCGGCCTGCCACGGCTCCCGCGCCAAGAATCCCGCGTCCTCGGCCCGCGAGCGCGTGGCCACGGCTCCGCCGTGCACGCGGCGCACCAGACCCTGCCCTTCCAGCGCATCCAGGTCCCTGCGCACGGTCATCTCCGACACGCCCAGGCGCTGAGAGAGCTCCGACACGGACACCCGGTCGGAGCCCTGTACCAAGCGCAGGGTCAGGTCCAAACGATTGGCGACACCCATGACCGTTTTCTACCATGCTGATGTTCGAATGACCAATCTTGTGTGCGAACTGAGTTCCACGCCAGCGCCCGATCCTTCTCCGCAGTGCCCCGTAAAAGGCCGATGCACCCGCCTTACGCTGACACGTGCTGCCCGAGGCCATCAGCGGTGAAGCAACTGACCTTGCTGGGCTGCGCGGGGTCGCCTCGGCCCCTCCCGGGCGACCAAGGGCGAGAAAGCGCTCCCGTAGGCCTGGACCGGCTCGACGGGCAGCGCGAGCGAGAAGGCCGCGATCCCCCAGTCGGCGTTCCGGGTCCCCTCCCGGCCGAGCCGAACGAGTTCGCCGCCGGGGGCGGTAGCAGTCGCTGGGCTGTCCACATTGCGTCACGGGCCTACTCAAGGTGGAAACTGCTCAAGATGGAAACCGATGTCGCTCGCCGGCGAGGCGTCGTCGATGACGCTGAGCCCCACAGCCAGATCCGCCAGGAACTGGTCCAAAGGGGCGTCATCCGAGCCGAATGGTGTCACCGGTGACGGTGATCCGTTCGGCAGCCAGCGGCTGCGGCGCGGGACCGGCCACGACCGCAGCGTCCGTGATGCGGTACCGACTGCCGTGGCAGGGGCAGTTGATGGTGCCATCGCTGACCTCGGCGACGGTGCACCCCATGTGGGTGCAGATGGCGGAGAAGCCCTTGAACTCGCCCTCCTTGGGCTGGGTCACCACGACCTCCTGCTCCGCGAAGACTTTGCCGCCTCCGACCGGAATGTCCGATGTCTTGGCGAGAGCCTCTCCTCCCGGTACGGAACCCTTGGCACTCGCCGCGCCTGCCCCGGTGCTCGGCGTCGCGCCCCGGGAGGTCTCCGGAGCGGATGCCGTGCTCCCGCCCCGGTCCCCGGACGAGCCGCAAGCGGTCACCAGCCCGGCGGCGCCCGCCGCACCTGCCGTGAGTACCGTCCTTCGCCCTGCATGCATGGCGTGCTCCCTGCGTGGTGGCCACGACACCGTGAACCGTCCGCTCCCGGCACAGGCATCGTGACCCCGCGGGCCCCTGGGTCCTAGCAACCTGGCGGCAAGCTCGCCCGAGTGGCAGAAGGCTCAGGACGCGACTATGCACTGACGTCCTCCTACTGGCGTCGCCGCCACCATGCACGCGCCCGCCGTTGCCACTACAAGCAGCGCGGCCACACGTTCGCACGACGGCCCGCCAAAGACCGTCCCACCCCCAATCGAGCCCGCAAAACTCTCCACGCCCAAGCCGTTGACCAGCGCTGATGAAGAAGTCCTGCTGCAATCGTCGCGATGACCTGCCCGATTCGAGGCGGGTGCGGGGACGTCCCCGCCGGAGGTCTCCGGCGGGGACGTCCCCTCTGTGCGTCGGCATTTCGGTACGTCAGTGGTCGGCATACCGGAACGCCGGGGCGTCGGTCAGCTGCTCGGCAGGGCGAAGTCGGCCTTCGTCAGGCTGCCGCGCTTCATGCTCACCTTCTTACTGCGCTTGCCGTATCCGTCATCGGTGACGGTGATGGTCGGCGCGGTCGCCTTCAGCCACACGTCGTACACGCCACGGCTGTTGGTCGTGACCGTGATGAGGTGCTTGCCCGCGTGTGACAGGGCAACCGTCGCTCCGGGGAGGATCTTGCCGGTGGCCGCGTCGGTGACCGTGCCGGAGATCTCCGCCCAGGAGGCGGGGGCGGTAGCCTTCAGCGTGACCGGGACGGGCTGGTACACGTACGGCGTGTCGGTGATCATGGACAAGGTGGCCGCGTACGTGCCCGGGGCCGTGAGGGCGTCGGTGTCGGCGGTGACACGGATCCGCGTCGAGTGGCCGGGCGCCAGGTTCACGGTCGACTTGTTCTTCGACAGCCAGCTCACATCGTCGCCGCCGCACTGGTCGAACCCGGTCAGCATCGCAGCGCCGGTGGTGGTGGATACCCCGAACGCATCAGCCGTCCCGCCGATCCGGGAAAGCCCGCAGCCGGTGCTACGCCCGGCATCGGCGACCGCTTCGGGTGCGTTGGGCAGGCCGGTCCAGACATTGGCTTCCGGGTCGTACTGCATGGCGCGGTGGGTCATCGCCGCCGAGGGATAATCCACGCCCCCGACGACCTGGAGTTGACCATTGGCGGAGCTGTACGTCGCGCGGAGCTGGGTGTGCGGCATGTCGGTGGCCCGCGTCCAGGTGTCGGTCTTCGGGTGGTAGATGTACGTGTTCGCCAAGGCAGTGATATGCCCGTCCGAATCGTTCAGGCCGCCCGCGCACACGATGCCGCCGACGATCCCGCCGCATCCGCCGGCGCTCATGGCGACCGGATAGTCGGCGATCCGGCTCCAGGCGTTTCGAGCCGGGTCGTAGCGGTAAACGGTCGAACTCGAGGACCCGTCGGCCGTGACTCCTCCTATCACGTACAGCTTGCCGTCCAGTACCGCGACGGTGGCGTCAGCCAGTGCCTGCGGGAGATCCGCCACCCGTGACCAACTGTCGCTGTTCGGGTGGTACGCGTAGGTGGTGGATGTCCATCCGACGGCCCCGCTCGCGTCGTAGCCAAACCCGCCGGCCACATACAACGTGCCGTTCACGAACGCGCCTGTGGCGGAGTTCCGCGGCTGCGGCAGGTCGGCGATCCGCGACCAGGACTCGGCGGCCTGGTCGTACACGTAACCATGGCTGAGTACGCGCCCTCCCCACATCTTGTCCATTCCACCCACCGAGTACGTCTTGCCCCGGTACGAACCGACGACACTGCTCCTGACCGGCTCGGGGTAGTCGGGCAGCGTCTGCCACGACCCGTCGGCCGGGGCCGGCTTCGTGGCGGCGTCGGGCGCAGGGGCGTTCTGCTCGACCACCGTGACCCTGAGCGGCGCGTGTCCGGTGTTGGTGAGCGTGATGTCCTGGCTCGCCTTGCCACCCAGTGCGGTGTTCAGCGACACCTTGCCGGGCTCGACCTTCAACCGCCCGGCCTGCAGCGCGGGGCTGTAAGTGTGCACCGCGTCGGAGGCGGTGACGGTCGCCTTGTCCGTCACGTACCGCGGAGCGGTCGTGGTGACCGTGTTCTGCCCAGCCTTCGAGCTGTACAGCCAGTAGAAGCCGTCAGGCAGGGTGGGGTCGTTCGGGGTGGCGGTGCTGACCGCGGTGGCGTACATGTCCGCGGCGTCGGCGGAAGTGTTCTTGACAGTGGCGCCGTTGACCGGCTGATGGGTGTTGGCGTCGCTGACGCTCCCCTGGATCAGCCCGCCGCCGAGCGTCCGGCACTGGCCGACCGACACACTGGACACCTCGAAGATCGACTGGCCGTCGCCGCTGAAGTGGAAGCGGACCTGGACATTGCGATGGCCCAGTGCCTGGGTGAGCGGGACCTCGACGTGTCCGAAGAATTCGGACTCGCCCTTGTACACCCGCGTCCAGGTTGCGCCGCCGTCGGTGGTGACGGACACGTCCGCCTCGGAGTCCGCCGGCAGCAAGGACAGCGCGTTGAACCGCAGGTCGGCACTCTTCTGCCCGGTCAGGTCGAACGGCGGCGAGATCAGAGCCGTGTCCTGCGCCTTGCCGCCGGTGCCGTAGGGGTTGGCGACGGCGAAGCCCGCGTCGCCGATGAGGTTCCACGACCCGTCGAACTGCCAGCCGAGTGCGGAGGGGTCCTTGTTGGTGACGGTCCACCCGTACTTCGGATCCGTGGTCCAGCCCTCGAAGGAGGCTTGTGCGGGGTAGGCGAATCCGGGCGCGGTGCACTGCTCGAGGTCCGCGGCCACGGAGACGTTGTGCTGTACGTCGCCCGTACCGATCTTGATGGTGGAGTCGGATGACCTGTATCCGGGATAGACCGGCGTGAGGTGCATCGCGTAGTCGGCCTGTTCGGGCAGGTCCATCGAGTAGTCCCCGGTCTTCGGGTCGGTGTACACCGGCCCGTTCGGGTAGCCGTCGATGGTGATCTTGGCGTAGAGCGGCCAGCCGTGCCCGGACCCGTCGGTCACCTTGCCTGTCACCTTGTGGTTCGGTGTCTTCGTCAGCGCCATGTCCGCGGTGGCGGTGTGGTCGGCGGTCACGGCGATCCCGCTGCGGGTGCCGGTCCCGTAACCGAAGAGCGACGCCGACACGTCGTAGGTGCCGGCTGGGACGGTGACGCGGTAGGCGCCTGCACTGTCCGTCTTGGCGTGAGACAGGAACTGGTCGGCCTTGTCCGTCAGCGTGACGGTCGCCCCTGCGAGCGGCTTACCGGTCGTCCGGTCCGTGAGGCGGCCGTTTACGACCCCGGTCGGAGCCGGGACGAGGGCGGAGACGCCGTCCGGTGTGCCGAGTCCGGTGGGCCCGTCCCAGCCGGGTCCGGCCTCGCACAGCACGTCGCCGCAGGCGCCGTTGACGCCCTCGGTGATGTCGAAGAGGCCCTTGGTCTGGTGGGCATAGGGGTAGGTCACCGGGTACGTACCCGCAGCCGGGGTTCCCGCCAGTGCGTACATCGCAGCGATCAGCGGCGAGGACAGGCTCGTGCCGCCCACCTGGAGCCAGCCGTCGTTGAGCGAGTTGTACACCGCCAGGCCGCTTTGCGGGTCGGCGACCGCGGAGATGTCTGCGGTGGCTCTGCGCGGACAGTTCGTCGCCGATCCGCTCTGGTAGTCCGGCTGCGGCTCGAAGGTGGAGCAGCCGCTGCCGGCGCCGGACCAGGCGCTCTCCGTCCACCCACGCGCGGCGCCGGGGGCACGGGTCAGCAGCGTACCGCCGGTGGCGACGACATTCGGGTCGGAGGACGGCCAGATGACCTCGTTGCCGGTGTCGCCGGAAGATGCGGTGACCACCACACCGGGATGGTCGTAGTCGGCGCCGCTCAGGTCGGACGCATTGGCGTCCGCCAGACCGTAGGAGTTGGACACGAACTTGGCACCGAGCTCCACCGCGGTATTGACGGCGGTACCCAGGTCACCCACGCTCGCACTGTCCCCCTGGACCAGCAGGATGTGGCAGGCGGGGCAGGCCGACGAGACCGCGTCGAGGTCGAGAGCGGTCTCCAGCGACCATCCCTGGTCGTCCGACGGGTAGTTGACGCCGCCTCGCTGGTCGACCTTGCGGAAGCACCCGTTCTCCGTGGTGCACGCGGGCAGTCCGAACTGTTCGCGGTACTTGCCGAGATCGGCCTCCGCGTCGGCATATCCATAAGCGTCCACGATCGCGACGGTCTGGCCCTGGCCGGTGGCCGGCAGGCGGTAGGCGGACTGGATGTCCGTGGGAGTCAAGGCCGTGGACGGTGGGCCGGCCGCTCTGACCATGACGCGCTGGTCGGATGTCGTCCGCACCAACGCCTGGCAGCTCGCGGTGTGCTTCTTCGGCGTCGGGGTGTTGCAGTCGGCGGGCGCGTAGCGGTGAACCAGGCCCGCGATTTTCGACGGC
The DNA here is from genome assembly GCF_026342835.1 of Streptomyces sp. NBC_00154. GTDB lineage: Bacteria > Actinomycetota > Actinomycetes > Streptomycetales > Streptomycetaceae > Streptomyces. Next base: position 7,151,288 of record NZ_JAPEMI010000001.1, on the reverse strand, counting down.
GAGGGCTTGTTGTCCTGCCGGGCCGCAGCAGCGGCCCTTTCTGCCTGCCGTGCCACCTCCGCCGGGACGGCGGCGGTGGGTTTCCGGGCCCCGGCCGCCGGATCGGCCGCGATGGCGGGAACCTGGGCCGCGGCGAACAGGCCTAGGCAGGCGGCTATAAGGAACGAAACAGGAGCGCGCAAGCGCCCACGTCTTATCATGAACAGACAACCCTTCAGTCGGGGTGGGGCGGAGTCAGAGCGGTTCGTAGCCAGAGGGCTCCTCGCGGTCGGCACCCTCTCCGTCCACGCCCTCCGGCTCGTCCCGATCGCCGTGAAGTTCGTGCTCGCACGAACTCGTGTCCTTGCCATCACTCATGAAAAACCCTCAGTTGCTGCGCTCCGGATGAACGCCGTGCGCCTGTGAGTATGGGTCTGGTGAGCGGACATGTGCGATTGGTCAAATGGGCTAAAGAATGCGTGGACGTGCACGGACGAGTCCGCGCCGTTCAGAAGCTCCCCGCCTGCGTCACGTTCACGGCCAAGGCCGTTCTGGACGTCACCCCGTATTTGCGCATGGCCGACTTCAACTGCGCCGTGACGGTGCTGGGTGACCTCGACAGCTCCACGGCTATCTGACGGTTCGTCAGTCCCTGCAGCATCAGCCGTACCACCTCCAACTCCCGTGGCGACAGCTGGTTCCCGTATCCGCGCCGTCCGCCGCGCCGCCCGTCCCGCGCGGCGGCCGTGCAGCGCTCGACGCCTTCCTGAGCCCGTGCCGCTGCGTACGGCCTCGGCAGCTGCGACCACGCCTGAGCCACGTTGCCCCAGGCCCGCGCCGCCGCTTCGAACTCTCCCCGGCCCTCGGCAAGCGCCGCACGGCACTCCTCCAGTCCCGCACGCGCAGCGGGCGCGCGCCGCCCGCTCAGCCCCTCCTCGAAGGCGGCCACGAGACGCTCCGCCTCCTCCTGCCGCCCGGCCGCGGCCAGCGCGGCCACGCGCACAGGTGCGACATCCGTCGCCCAGAACCAGATGCCCTTGCGCATGACCAGACGTATGGGGTCCTCGGTGAGTGCAAGGGCCTCCTCGGTGTCACCCGCGGCGAGCCTGAGCCGTGCCTGCGCCGCGGCAGGCTCCAGCCACAGACCGACGGCGCCGCGGCGTTCGCCTTCCTCCCGCACCGTCCGCAGCAGATCTTCGACATCCTCATCCGCGCCCACTGTCGCCAACTTCACCTGGGCCACAACCAGTAGGGCCTGCAGTCGGCACAAGGGCTCTTCGCCCACGTCCGACCACTGCCCGGCCCGCTCGGCCAGGCCCTGCCACGCCCCGGTCAAGTAGTCGAGGTGGAGGAGCGTCACTCCTGCCAGGTCTGCGAGCAACTGGTACGCGTGCCGCCCCGCGACATCGACGGCCCTCGTCAGTCGCTGTCGGGCCTCCGCGTACCGTCCCCACCGAATCGCCGCGTCCCCGATGTTCAATTCGGCTCGGCCGCGTTGGAGGGCCAGCTGTGGTGTCGACTCGTCGTCGCCCAGTTCCTCGGCGAGCACCCAGCCGGATTCCTCGCCGAGTTCGAGCAGCGCGGTCGTACGGTTGACCAGCAAGGACATCCGCTCATGCGGGGAGAGCGTCGCACCGGCGGTGAACTGCCGGGCCCGCTCCAGCCAGCGCAGATGGGTCTTGGCCGGCCAAGTTCCGCTCAGCACCGGATATCCGAGCGCGGTCATCGCCCAGCCGCCGGCGTATGTCCCGTCGACGAGGTCGGGTATCGCCGGCTCCAACTCCCCCGCTGCAGCGGCGTACTCACCGAGTTGGATGAGGATCTGAGCGAGCTGGCTGCGCACTTCGGCGCGGTCGCGCGCGCTGAGCCGGTCCGTTTCGAGGACGGCGCGCAATGTGGCCAGGACATCCGCACGCCGGGTGTAGCCGGTGAACGCCTGGAACGGCATCTTCCGCACCAATGGGGCGACCGCTTCCGCGGGCAGCCCCGGTTCGTTGATCAATTCGTGCAGAAAGGCGAGGGCTGTGACGTGGTCACCGGACGCGAGGGCGATGTCCGCTGCCTGCCCGGCGTACTCGCACCACCGCACGATCTCGCCGGCCTGCCGGAAGTGATGGGCGAGCCGGCCGACGGGCCGGGGCCGGGCGGTCTCCAGCAGCGCGGCGGCGCGGCTGTGAACGGCGCGACGTTCGGACGCCGACGCCCGGTCGTACACCGTCAGGGCGGCGAGCGTATGCCGGAACGCGATACGGCCCGAGCCGGAGCCGACCTCGACCAGCAGGCCACTGCGTACCGCGTCGAAGACGGCTGATTCGACCACCGTGGCGGCGGTCCCCCAGGCCGGCGCGATGGCGAAATCTGCCGGACGGCCCGTCCGGCCGCCGAGGCCTGACTCCTGGTCGCCCGCGACCCCGGTCAGCCCACTGACCGTCCCCAGCGTCCTCTCGTTCGCCGGATCGCTCAGGACGGCAGCCGCGAGCAGCACTCGCCGGGCGTCGGCCCCGAGCCGGGCCACCCGCTCGGTGACGGCGTCCCGGATCGTCGGCGGCACGGCGATCTCGTCGAGGGTGCGCCGCATCCATTCGCCGTCCCGCCGGACCAGGTCGGCCCGGTCCCGCAGCAGCCGGACGCACTCCTCCAACGCGAGCGGCACGCCCTCGGTACGGTCGTGCAGGAATGTGGCGAACTCGGTGGAGACGTGTTCGTCGTCCAGCATCGACGACACGAGCTCCGCGGTGTCCGACACCGCGAGTCCGGTCAGGCCCACACGTGCGTGACTGATCCCCGCGCTCGTCGGTACCCGGGAGGACAGGCGCAACAGCAGGGAGTCGGCGGCCACCTCCTCGGGACGGCAGGTCATCACCAGGGTGAGCGGGAACGGCTGCCGTGAGGCCAGGAACAGCAGGAACTCCAGCGTCGCCTCGTCCGCCCAGTGCACGTCCTCGACGACCAGGATGTCGATTCCGAGACGGTCAAGGAGTTCGGCGAAGGCCCGGATCAGCCGGTGCCGGGCGGCGCCGGCATCGGCCAGCGGCTCCGGCGCGGACGGCAGGCCGTCCGCCCATTCCGGGAACAGCGGCCGCAGCGCACCGGCCAGCGCCGACAATCCGAGGTCCGCCACATCGGCGCCACTCGGTGCGGCCTGTCGGGCGGCGTCAACGATCGGGCCGAGGGTCAGCGCCTCACGGAACGGCGGGCACACCGCCACCAGCGTGCGCGGACCTCCGATGGCGACCGCCGCCAAGGCCTCCCGCACCAAGCGGCTCTTGCCGATGCCCGCCTCGCCCTCCACCAGCACAAGTGCGGGCAACTGCTGCAGGGCGTCCGTCACACGCTTCAGTTCCGCGTCGCGCCCGACAAAGCGGGGGCGGCGGCATACAGGGGATGTCGCCGGTGCGGTCATGGATCTGAAGTAACTCCCAACGTGTTCAGCAGGTCGCTGGCCAGCAGTTCGCCGGGCCGCCCCGGTGTGCTGGGACTCTTGGCGCGCAACTGGTCCACAGAAGTGGTGCCGGGTCCCTCACGCCTGTCGGACGGCCGGGCGCGAGTTACGGGTAGGAAGCCCGCCGGAGACGTACCAGTAGCCGCCCCGGCGGAAACGGGCGTGATCCGTGGAGATGGTGGTGGTCAGCCACATGCGTATGCCGGCCGCGCCGGGCGTTCCCTCGGGGGCAAAGTCGTGTCCCTGTGGCGAACGGCGCCTGCGGACGGCATGGGACCGGTATCCGCGGGTACCGCGGCGGTGGCCGGTATGACCCCTGTCGTCGGAGCGGCAACCGCGGCAAGCGCGATCGGCTCTGGTCGGGAAATGGGAACGCTGGGCAAGGAGACCCCTCGAGTGAGGTGAAAACGCAAGAACACGTACGTTGTCGGGCGTCCTCGGCCACCACCTGGGAGTTCATGTGTCGACCATGCACCCGGGCCCAGGGCTGCATCGGTCATTTGACTCCATGACCAAATCGTGGCTGCTCAGTACCCGTGCGCCGTCGACTCCTGCTGACTGCGCGATCAGCCTCACCTGCGAACGCTACGATCTCGACCTGATTCGGCCTGGACCGAAGAACGACATTCCGGAAGCATCACCTCAGGCCGTCATGATCTACCGCATGCAATTCACCGTCCACCTTGGGCTTGAGGCCGTCTGCCGCTGGCGGAAACCAGGTGGCCTCGGCGTACCACCTGGGTAGGGTGGGGCAATGCCCGAGCTGAAGCGGCTGCATGTCAGCCATGCCCCGGCGGTCTTGGCCTTCGAGTTGGCGAATCGCGCCTACTTCGCTGCCTCGGTCTCCGACCGCGGCGACGACTTCTTCGCCCAGTTCACCGACAGGTACAACGCCTTGCTGGCTGAGCAGGAGGCGGGCATCTGCGCCTTCTACGTGCTCATCGCCGAGGACAGCTCGGTACTCGGCAGGTTCAACCTGGTCGACATCGAGGACCACACTGCGGAACTCGGCTACCGGGTCGCGCAGCACGTCGCCGGGCGCGGCGTGGCGACCGCGACCGTTCGGGAAGTGTGCCAGCTGTCGGCGGCCCAGCACGGGCTGCGCACATTGCGAGCGGCCACGGCCCGCCAGAACCTCGCGTCCCAAAAGGTGCTGACCAAAGCCGGGTTCGTTCCCGTCGGCCCCGCCGACCCAGCCCACATCGGCGGTAAGCCAGGCACCTGGTATCAGCGCGACCTGGTCCTCCCGCCACGCAGCGCGATCTCGCCTGGCTGCGGGAAGGCCGCGGCCACCACATCGCAGCAGACCACTGAATCCTGATCAACAACGTGGCCCAGGTGATCACGGGTATGTCTTCACACGGTGGTATCTCCTGCCACCAGCACAGGGGATACATCGCAGTCATTTTCAGGGTAGGAAGTCCCAGAACGGGCCGTCAGGCGCGAAGTTGCGAGAACACAACGTCACGTCCCCACCCTTGAGATAAGCCAGCAACCACTCACTGAACGTCATCTCGTAGAGAGTCCAGGCCGGACTGTCGAACTCCTGGACCACGACGCGCCAGGGCGACGAGGGGTTGTCGGGAATGCGAAGGAAAACCGCCTCGCCCGTCGTGGCCGACGCCACCGGGATCAGTTCCCCGGGGTTCGCCCCCACCGGACTCGGCACGAACTCCGCCATGTCCTCCTCGCGTCAGAGCTCGAGATCCCCCTGATGTTTTCTCTCAGACATGGGCCGGACGAGCGCCGTGAACGACCGCTGGATCTCGTTGCAGGTGAGCGGGATCAGCCCGTCCGGGGCAGGATGGCGGGCGGGTTCGTCGGCGCGGACGGCGGCGAGGAAGGCGTGGGCGAGCATGGCCAGGGTGTCCCAGCGGGACCATGAGGTGAAACACCGAAACTGGTGCCGTCCATGGCCCACTTGATCGGGCGTTTGTGCGCGGTCTGAAAGGGTCCAAGCTCTTGAGGCAGGTCCCCGCCAGGGCGAGCAGGTGCGGACCGGATCGGCCGGCATCAGCGGCTCGATCCGGTCCCACATCGCATCAGTGATCACTAACCGGACAGACACGTCCGATCAACCGACCCACCCCTCAAGGAGACACGCCCCAGCGGTCGATCAAAGTTTTCGCCTGCAGCAATTGCTCACTGACGGTGTCGAGCAGCTGCTGACCCAGGCCAACCCCCAGTAGGCGCGATGGAACCCGCCGGTCCTGGAAGTCCGGATGGTGAACGGAGCCGACCGCGACCTTTACCTGGATGGGCAAGGCTCCCTGCTCATTCCGTCGATGTTCTGCACACGCGCCATCCGTGAAGTCCTTCCGTGCCTGCTGAGGCGTACTACTTGGTGAAGTAGAAGTACTTCCAGGCGCCGCGGGTGGTGGAGTTCACGTTGTCGCCGGAGGAACCGTTGATGTACGAGGAGCGCATGCGCATCCGGTAGCCGGTGTCGTGCGTACCGGTCAGGGTCACGACGGACTTGCCGTTGGTGCCGAGCGCGAAGTACTGGGATCCCGCGTCGTACCACTTGCCCTGGTAGTAGATCTCCAGGTTCAGCTTCTGCGAGCGGTTCTTGTAGTACGTCATGGTTGTGGTGAAGACCGGGTTGGTCTTCTTGTGGAAGTACGCGTACGAGGTGGAACCGATCTTCGCCGTCTTGTACTGCTTGGCGATCGTCGTGGAGACCTTCACCTTGGCATAGGCCGTGGCCTTCACCGTCTTGGAGGCCGAGCGGGCGTCACCGGCGAAGACCGCCGTGACCGTGGTGTCCCGGGTCATGTCCACCGTGGCGGACAAGTTGCCCTTGGAATTGACCTTGCCCGTTTTCACCAGCTTTTTCGGCTTGTCCGAGCCGAACGGGTCAGCCCAGATCTCGACCGTGCGGTTCTTGTACGTGGATCCGAGGTGTGCGGTGAACGAGACATCGGCGCCGTAGGAGTACAGCGCGCCGTTGTGGTTGAGGGTGAGGGAGGTGGCGGTGCGCGACACAGCGACCGTGTCCTTGCCCGACGCCGGTGCGTGGGTGGCATCGCCACCGTACTGTGCGGTGTAGGTGACGTTGCCGCCGGCGGGCGGCACGTCCGTGAAGGAGAACGTGCCGGAGGAGCTGACCGTCTTCGTACCGAGCGACTTGCCCTTGGGCGAGTCGATGTCGGTGCGGGTGATGGTGACCGTCGAACCGGACGGGAAGGACTTGTCGGAGGTCAACTTGCCGGTGGCACTGAGCTTCTTGCCGCGGGTCGCCTTGGCCGGCGCCGAAACGCTCGCCTTGACCGGGTAGCGAGTGGCGTTGTCGAGGACACGTAGATGCGTACCGCTGTTGCTGGACGCGATGGCGAACAGCTTGCTTCCGTCAGGGGCCCAGGCGAGTCCTTGGTTGGCGATGGTGTCGCCGCCCGATGCGTTCAAGTCGTACGTATAGGTGCGGTAGGGCGTCTTCGCGCCCGGCTTGAAGATGTAGATGTCCTTGTCGTACCAACTGAACGTGGACAGGGCGATCGTCCCGTCCGGTGCGATCGCGGCGGAGTTGGGGTTGCCGGCCTCGACGGGGTAGCCGCCGGTGCGGCTGAGGTCATCGGTATTGATGGCGGTCGCCGCGTAGGGCGATTCGCCGGAGGCGGCGACGATCGTCTTGGCGTCTGCGCTGAGCGCGAAGTCGTTCATGTAGTTCGCGGCCTCGGCCGGCATGCCCTGCTTGCGCAGCACGGGTGTTCCGGAAGACACGTCGTACACGGCGAGACCCGACCAAGTTCCGTGGATACCGACCACGAGAGTGTTCCCGGCCGACTCCAACTCGGGGGCGTCGTAGAAGCCCAGGTCAGGGAGTTGGTCAAGAACGATCTCGGGGGTGCTCTGCGCAGGGTCGAACGATCCCAGGTGGTGCGACGGCTGTTGCCCGTACATGAACCAGACCCGGCCGCCCGCGACCGCCAGGGTCTGCGGGTCGGTGTTCTCACCGGTCGAGTAGCGTGCGGCCGCGGTCGAGGTGGACGTCTCGATGGCCACGACGGCGTCCTCCCCCGGGACGGCCGCGTAGACGGTACGGGAGTCGGGCGTGATCGCCAGGTCCCGTACCCCGGAGAGATCAGGGACGGTCGCCACAAGCTTGCCCGCGTAGTCGGTGACGACGACCTTGTTGCCGGCCGGATCGCTGATGTACACCCGCTTGTGGACACCGTCCACGGCGATGTCGCCGTACGAGGAGATCGACAGAGCCATGCTGGAATCCGCCGCAGCAGGACCCACGGTGCCCGCGGCGATGGCCGTCGAGCTGAAGAGGACCGCGAGCGCGGTCGACACGGTGCGCATGCGCACGTTGATTCGTACCCCCACTGAGAAGCCCGGTGGACAGACCGGGTGATGAGTCGGGCCGCGCGACACCCGAATGCCGTCCATGTGAAGACGACGTGAAGGGCGCGGCCGCAGACGCAGCGTATGTCATGGCTGCGACAGTTGGGGAGCGGGTTTTCCGGATCTTCCGCGTCTTCCCTGGCCGGCTGCCGCACCTCGATCTGGGCCGGTTCGGCGACGCCGGCCTCGGCCAGGGCGTCGACCACCTGGTGCAGATACGGACGTGCGCGTCGGGTGCGCAGTTCTGCTTCGACGATCGCCCCGGCTCCGCGGTGTCGGTGCAGGAGCGGAAGTGAAGTCCGGACCCCGACACCGTTGGCCGTCGGAGTCCAACAGAACGGGCCGTACCGTTGTCCAGCACGGCGTGCACCAGCCACAACTCCATGCGCTCGCCACGCAGTACCAAAGGCGCCGTGGAACACGCCCGAGCGATCAGTGAGATACGGCCGCTGTTGGCTCAGCGGGGATTCCGGACTCCGCCCGAAAGACGGTGAATGGGCCGGCGGGGACACGTCCGAACGCTCCGGCGCTCAGGCGACAAGTACCGGGTGAGACCGCCGGCCGGTGGTCGGGAGGGAGGGCCCGTGAGCAAGAACGGGGACACCGGGGACACCCGGGACTTGACCGGAGTGGGGGACGACGATTCGCTGGCGCGTTCCGCGCGCGACCCGGCCGCTTTCGAGCCGCTGGTAACGCGGCACTCCACCGCCCTGCACGGCTACTTCGCCCGCCGCGCACCCGTCGCCGCCGACGACCTGCTTGCCGAGCTGTGGCTCCAGGCGTACGCCGCCAGACGGAACTTCGATCCGGCGCGCGGCTCGGCCCGCGCCTGGCTGTTCGGTGTGGCCAGGAACGTGCTGTCCGCGCACTGGCGCAGGCTCGCCCAGGACCGTCCGGGGCCGCCCTCCGGCGACGCGGACGTCATGGACTGGGCGGCCGTCGACGACCGGCTCGACGCATCCGCGCTCGCGCCGGAGCTCCGCCGCGCCATCGGCGAACTCCCCTACGAAGAAAAGGAGTTGTTGCTGCTGATCGCCTGGGAGCAGCTCACCCCGACGGAGGCGGCCGCAGTGGTCGGCATCCCCGCGGGCACCGCACGTTCGCGGTTGCACCGTGCCCGCGGCCGACTGCGGGCGCACGCGGCGCTCGCCCCGGCCAAGACCCGCATCCGGCTGACTGGAGACCTGGCATGACCGACAACGCACAGTTCCACGGCTCCATCGACGTGCTCGACTTCCCGGGCGCGGACGACCTGATCGCGGCGGGACGCGTCGAGCCGCCCTCGGCCCAGGTGGTGGAAGCGGCCCGCGCCCAGGTTTCGGCGGGCGCCGTCGTCGTACCCCTGGAAGCGCCTCGGCGGAGGCAGTCCCGCAGCCGGCGTCTGCTCGTCGCAGCGGCAGCGGTCGCGGCGATCGCCGCGGGCGCGGTGGCGTATCCGGTGATCGGGGTCGGCGAGAGCAAGCCCCCGGCGTCCGCGTCCGCGGCGGAGTTCCTGAACAGGATGGCGGCGACGGCCGCGGGCGCGCCGGAGACGGATGCGCCGTACTGGAACGTGCACGTCGAGGTCGACAACGAGGACGACGGGCTGCGTCAGTCGACTTCGTGGTTCGACCGTGAGGGGCACCTCTGGTCCCGGAACCCCGACGGGAACATCCAGAAGCCGGTCCTCGGCGGCAAGTTGAAGGCCTGGCCGGTGGGCGACGAGTTCCTCACCTGGAAGCAGTTGGAGGGCCTGCCGACGGACCCGGACGCGCTGGAGAGGCGGCTCGGTGACAATGCCTTCGGCAAGGCGTCGGTCCTGCTCCAGGACGCCCCACTCGCCCCGGAGGTGCGCGCGGCACTCTTCAAGATCATGGCAAGGACCGAGGGTGTGAAGCTCATCGGCCAGGTCGAGGACACCAAGGGCCGCAAGGGGACGGCTGTGAAGTTCACCGGTCGGCCGGGATGGATGGAGGACCCGGCCACAGGCAAGAGGACCACATTGCCGGCCCGCACGACCCGACTCGTGATCGACCCGGAGTCGGGCAAGCTCCTGGAGTCGTACGACACGGCCAAGGGCATGCCGGACTCCCGCGCCACCTACCTCGAAGTCGGCCCGGTCAACAAGATCGGCTGAACCACCGGACGGGGGCCGGAACCCGCGGACGGGAGTGCATGCACCCGCACCTCCGTCCGTGGGGAACCCCGCGCGGCGCACCCCCGATCCGGCCTGATGCTCTTCCTATGGTCCGAAATGCTTTGGCTTCAGGCTCGTTGACGGTGTGTGAATGAGCTGGTGGGGGATGCGCGGACGTGGTCGCCGGACGGGCAGGAGGCGGCGCGGTTGCCGGCGGTGCCGCGCTGGTCGAGGGCCGAGGCCGGGGCCGGGGCCGGGGCCGGGGCCGGGGCCGGGGCCGGGGCCGGGGCCGGGGCCGGGGCCGGGGCCGGGGCCGGGGCCGGGGCCGGGGCCGGGGCCGGGTAGAGGTTGCCGCCCTGTTCAACTATCGGTCAAGGCCGTGGACCACTGGTCGGCAGTGGCAGGCCGACTGGCGGGCGCACTGCTGTCGCGCCCGCGAGGCCGTCGCCACGGGTGAGCACAGGTCCTGTCCGAGACCGGGCGGGCCGCTGCCCGGCAGGCTGTCCTCGATCACATCCCCTCCGGCCTGCGGCTTTCCGGTCGGTTGTGGACGCAGGGCAGATAGCGAGCTGATCTTCAAGGTGTACGGGGTCAGGTTCACCGAACCGGCCGTGGGCATTACCTCAAGTGCTGGGGGCCGACCGTCCAACGTCCGGACAAGCGGGCGGTCGAGCAGGCCCCGGAAGCGGTCCGCGTCCGGCATGAGGAGATCTTGCCGGCGATCCGGTCCAGGGCGAAGGCCGAGAACGGTGAAGTCCGCTTCGGTGACCAGGTCGGGATCCACTCGGCCCTGCCTCCCCCGCCGCGTCTCGCTTCCGGGCCTCGGTCTGTGACCGTGCCCATGTGATCGGTCCGGGGCTTGATGGGCAAGCGCAAGATTGACTTATGTGCAGATCTCGAATCCGGCCCAGGTCTTCTCCGGACGCTCGGTTCTTGGACTGTTCCGCTCGCAGCCGGCGAAAAGGGCCGCCTTCGGTGCTGAGTGTCCGCAGCGTTGTCGGCCAGATGTTCGTACTGCAGGTAGCGGTCGTGGTGCTACTGGCCATCGGGGCCGTCGTCATGCTCGCGCTGGCGGCCCAGCGCGAGAGCACTCGCGAGGCCGACAATCGATCACTCGCTGTCGCACAGGGCTTCGCCAGCTCTCCGGGAATCGCGCAAGCCCTGAAGTCACCCGATCCCACCGCGATACTGCAGCCGCAGGTCGCGAAGGCCCAGACAGGCTCCGGCGTGGACTTTCTGGGTGTGTTCTGAACCGGGACGGAATCTACTACGCCCTCTCCTCCGTCTCGGGCCAAGCCGGAGTCCGCACCACTACGGACATGGCTCCCCTGTTGGCTGGGCGAACCGTGAAGGAGGAGGCTGTGGGCGCTCTCGGCCCTCAGGTTCGGGTCTTCGTCCCCGTCAAGGGGCCGGATGGCACGGTGGACGGCGTGGTCGGCGCCGGGATCACACTCGAGCATGTCAGCGACAGGGTCACAGGGCAGCTGCCGGCCGTGCTGGGCGCTGCCGTCGGCGCGGTGGTCGTCACCACGGGCGGAGCGGCGGTTCTCAGCCGGCGGCTGCTGCGCCAGACCCGCGGCCTCGGCCCGGCTGAGATCACCCGGCTGTACGAGCATCACGACGCGGTGCTGCACTCGGTGCGAGAGGGGGTACTGATCGTCGGGGGTGACGGGCGGTTGCTGTTGGTCAACGACGAGGCGCGGCGGCTGCTGGGCCTCCCCGCGGACGTGGAGCGGCGCCATGTCACTGACCTGGGCCTGGAGCCGCGCATGGCCGAATTGTTGATCTCCGAGCGGGTAGCGACCGATGAGGTGTATCTGGCGGGTGACCGTCTGCTGGCGGTGAACGTGCGTCCGACCTGCCTCCACGGGGGGCCTGCCGGGAGCGCGGTGACGCTGCGGGACACCACTGAGCTACGGGCGCTGGCGGGCAGAGCGGAGGTGGCACAGGGGCGTTTGAAGCTGCTCTATGACGCAGGGGTACGGATCGGCGCCACACTGGAGGTGACGCGCACCGCCCAGGAACTCGCCGATGTGGCGGTCCCACGCTTCGCCGACATCGTCACCGTCGAACTGATGGTGCCGGTCCTGCGGGGCGACGAGCCCGCCGAGGGCATCACCGAGATGCGTCGCGCGGCCACCAGCGGCGTCCGACAGGACTCGCCGCTCTACCCGGTGGGGGAACTGATCAGATTCGCGCCCAACACGCCGATAGCGTCGGGTGTGGCGAGCGGCCGGGCAGTCCTCGAGGCCGACCTGCGCACGACGGACAGCTGGCAGGCCCAGGATCCCGAGCGGGCCCGGCAGATCCTGGATTACGGCATCCACTCGCTGATCAGTATGCCGTTGCGGGCGCGCGGCGTGGTGCTGGGGCTGGTCAACTTCTGGCGCGCCCAGGCCTTTGATGCCTTTGGGGAGGAGGATCTGTCCTTTGCCAAGGAACTGGCCGCCCGGGCGGCGGTCGCCATCGACAACGCCCGTCGCTACACCCACGAGCGCACCATGGCCGTGGCCCTGCAGCGCAGCCTGCTGCCGCGGGGGCTGCCCGAACAGAGCGCCGTGGAGGCCTCCCACCGCTATCTGCCAGCGCAGGCGGGGGTCGGCGGCGACTGGTTCGACGTCATCCCGTTGCCCGGCACCCGGGTGGCCCTGGTCATCGGCGACGTCGTCGGTCACGGGGTGCACGCGGCGGCCACCATGGGCCGGCTGCGCACCGCCGTCCACAACTTCTCCGCTCTGGACATGGCCCCTGATGAGCTGCTGGCCCACCTGGATGAGCTGGTCGCCCGGATCGACACCATCGAGGCTGCCGCCGAAGAGAACGGGCAGGAGATCACAGGGGCCACCTGCCTGTACGCGATCTACGACCCGACCTCCGGGGTGTGCACCATCGCCCGCGCAGGCCACCTCGGCCCCGCCCTGGTCCACCCCGGCGGCACCGTCACCTTCCCCGACACCCCCCTCTCACCACCCCTCGGCCTGGGCAGCGGCCTCCCGTTCGAAAGCGCCGCACTGCAGCTGCCCGAGGGCAGCCGGCTGGCTCTGTTCACCGACGGGCTGATCAAGGACCGCCATCGCGATCTCGACACCGGCCTGGACCTCCTGCGAGACGCCCTGACCGGTCACCCCGACCGCACCCCGGAACAGACCTGCCAGGCAGTCTTCGACGCCCTGCAGCCTGAGCGCACCCACGACGACGTCACTCTGCTCATCGCCCGCACCCGGCTGCTGGACCCCGGCCAGGTCACCGAGTGGGACGTACCGTCCGATCCGGCGGTCGTCTCCCGCGTCCGCGCTGACGTCACCCGTCGGCTGGAGACCTGGGGCCTCGACCAGCTGGCCTTCACCGCCGAGCTGATCGTCAGCGAGCTGGCCACCAACGCCATCCGGTACGGCGCCCAGCCCATCCGGCTGCGCCTGCTGCACGACCGCAACAGTCTGATCTGCGAGGTCGCCGACGGCTCCAGCACCTCGCCGCATCTGCGCCGCGCGGCGGCCACCGACGAGGGCGGCCGGGGGCTGTTCCTGATCGCCCAGCTCGCCCAGCGCTGGGGCACCCGATACACCGCCCGCGGCAAGATCATCTGGTCCGAGCAGGCCTTGCACGACAGAGCCGCAAAACCCGGCACCGGCCTGGCCGACGTGCTCCTCAGCCAATGGGACGAATGACAGGGCTCAGCCACACGGGCGCCGCAGCGGCGGTGCCTGCACGCGTCTCGCTTCGCTGCGGTCTGGTTCCGCACCTCGAATGCCCAGCGGTCCGCTCACGGTGGCATCCGGACAGCGCGCCCACCGCCACCCCGCCCTTGGCGCCGGGGCGGTGTGGCACGCGGACGCCGACCGGCGGCCCTCGATGCGGGCGGCCGTGGTCGGACGCCACCGTCAGCTACGACACCGAGGGGTGCGGGTAAGGGCGCCCAGGCGTCGAAGTCGACCGGTTCGTCGGTCCTGCACCGGCCACCCGCCGGGATCCTGAGTACTTCCACTCAGGACCCCGGTCCGCCTCTGAGGGACGCTGGACGGATGACCACGCCCCCTGCCCCCGATCCCCCGCCGTCGCCCACTCGCCACCCCCGCTATACAGGGGGCAACCATCTTCTGCCGCCGCAACGGCGCAGGGGGTTGCACCCGGCCGCAGACATCGCACTCGCCATCGGCCTCCTCGCGATCGACGTCATCGCCCCGCTCATCGCGTTCGTATTCGGACTCGACGCGGCCGGCTACCAGATGTTCGACCCTGCAGCCGACAACTCGTCCGTCTCCCTCACCCGCCCCTTCACCTACGTGGGCGTGGTCGGCGGCATCGTCCTGGTCTCCGCCCTCCTCTTGTTCATGGCCCGCGCATTCATCAGCTTCGGCGTCCAAGTCCTCGCCGGCCTGGCCCTGGTCCTGGTGGCCGTCATCGGAATGAACGACGCGGACCGTAACTCGCACCCACAGCCCGTCCCGACCTCCCCCTCCATCAACCCCGGTGCGCTGTGCCGGTCCGGCGGCGACAACAGCGAATGCGGCGGATCCTGACGGGTGGGCCCGCGATCGATGAACCTTGTCATGAGTGCGGGCGCGGCGCAGGCCGCGCGAGCTGTCCGGGTTCTGATGCCCAGTCAGGCCCGTGCGGCCATGCCCCACCCTGCCGGGCGGTGCGGCACTGTATGTCGGCGACGCAGAGGCCGCAACAGCCGCAGTGCACCAGCACTTCGACGACATCCGCGGCCGACTGAGCAACCGCTGACCGTCAACGGGAGCCGGGGTCTACTCGGCAACCACTCCCGCCGTCTCCCGCGGCGTGCGTGAGCCGTCCGGGGAGCCGGTGTCCCGGCGCCTCAGTACCGTGCGGGCGGACGGGATCAACAGGGCCATCAGAGCGGCGGCGAGGCAGAGGGCCGTCAGGAGAGCGAAGCCGTGGGTGTAGCCGGACTCCTGGGGCAGGCCCGTCGGCTGGAGACGGGCCGTGACCAGGAGGCCGGTGACCGCGGCGCCCAGCGAGCCGCCGATCGTACGGATGTTGGCGTTCATGCCGGTCGCCGCGCCGGTCTGAGTGGCCGGGACGCTGTGCACGATGAGCGTCGCCATCGAAGCGAAAGCCAGCCCGATGCCCAGGCCGAAGATGCCCGCGGCGAGAGCGACCTGCCAGGTCTGTGCGTGCAGAACGGTGAGCAGCCCACCGGCCGCCGCTGCGAGCGCGGAGCCGGTGACGAGCTGGGCCTTCGCACTGAACACCGGCGCGAGGCGGCCGCTGAGCACCCCGGAGAAGAACATCGCGACCAGCATCGGCAGCATGAGCAGACCGGCTCCGGTGACGCCCGCCCCGAACCCGTACCCGGCGACGGCCGGGGTCTGTGTGAAGGCCGGCAAGAACGACCACAGGGCGAACATGCCCGCGCCGAAGAGCAGTGCGACCGTGTTGGTCGTCCACACGGCGGGCAGCCGCATGATCCGCAGGTCGATCAACGGATGCGCGGCCCGGGCCTCGGCGAGGAGCCACAGGGCGAACAGGACGACGGCGGCCGCGAGCAGGCCCAGGACCCGGGCCGATCCCCATCCCCAGGAGCCCGCCTGGCTCAGCGGCAGCAGCAGTGCCACCAGCCACGCCGACAGCAGCCCGGCACCGAGCCAGTGGACGCTGCCCTCGGCCCGCCGGGGCGATTCGGGTATGTGCCGGACGGCAAGCACGACGGTCACCGCGACGACGATGACCGGCAGCCAGAACAGCCAGTGGTAGTCGAGCGCGGCCACGGTGGGCCCCGCCAGGACCATGCCGAGGCCGCTGCCGGCCGCGATGACCGCGGAGAGGTTGCTGATGGCGGAGCCGACCCGTGACGAGTCGAACTCGTCACGGATGATGCCGAAGGAGAGCGGGAACAGGGCGCCGCCCATGCCCTGGACGACACGCGCCACGATCAGGACGCCGATGTTCGGTGCGAGCGCGGCGAGCAGGCAGCCGGCGAGTACGGTCAGAAGCGCGGCGACCAGCGTGCGCTTCTTGCCGAGCAGATCGCCGACGCGGCCCAGGATCGGGGTGAAGACCGAGGCGGACAGCAGGTAGGCCGTCATCACCCAGGTCACCGTCGTCTGCGAGGTGTGCATCGCGTGCTGGACGGTGGGCAGGGCGGGCGCGATCAGCGACTGCAGGAGGGAGAAAACCCCCGAGCCGGCCGCGAGGACGGCGAAGGTGGTGCGGTGCGAGGACCGCGGGCGAGATGGTACGGACACAGTCAGCTTCTTCTTCCTCGGGCATGCGGGCAGGCCGTTTTCACGCAAGGGGCGCGGCGAGAGGCCGCTCGCTCCGACAGGGGAAACGGGTGCCCGCGCCGATGGGGGGCGCGGGGGTGCCCGGAGGCACGATGAGGAGCGCGGCGTCACTGCCGCGTCGGGAGGATGGAGGGTCCGGGACGGGGCACGGCGAGTGCTGCTGCCCGCCCACTGCTAAAGTGGAGGTACGCCTCCACATTAACGGAGGCGCGCCTCCGGTTCAAGTCAGGAGTCCCTTGTGGCGCACACCCCGGTGAACGAGATCGTCGCGGCCCGGCGCCCTCGCCGCGCCGACGCGCGACGCAATTACGACGCGCTGCTGCTCGCTGCCCGCGAGGCCTTCGCCGCGCACGGCGCCGACGCCTCACTCGAGGACATCGCACGCCGCGCAGGCGTCGGCATCGGCACGCTGTACCGCAACTTCCCCTCCCGCACCGAACTGTTCGAAGCGGTCTACGCGGACGAGGTCGACGCGCTGTGCCGGGTCGCCGACGAAGTCGCCGCAGAGGCCCCCTGGCAAGCACTCACCACATGGTTGCGCCGCTTCGTCGACTACATGGCCACCAAACGCGCGATCCGCGAGGCGATGGACACACAGTCGGCCGTGTTCACCTCCTGCCGCGCGTCCATGTACGAAGCGGGCGCCCCCCTCCTCGCCCGCGCCCAGACAGCCGGCGAGGCCCGCACCGACATCACCTTCGACGACTTGATCCGCATGGTCGCCGGAATCACCGGAGCGACCTACCCCGAACCGGACCAACGCGACCACATCCTCAACATCGCCCTGGACGGCGTCCGCACCCACCGACCCTGACAAAACCCACCCCACCGCCACCAGGCCATGAACGCGCCCCAGCCCGTCGCCCTCGCGTCCGCGCCGGAGCCCGCATCGAACGCGGCCGCCAGTCGCACGCTCCGAGACTCTTGCGGCATGTTCAAACTCAGCTGATCCCCCTGGAGGTCCCACGTGGCATGGTCCGAGCACACCGTGACGCGAGACGGCGTCCGACTTGTCTGCCGGGACTGGGGCGGGCCGGGGCAGCCCGTCGTCCTGCTGCACGGACTGGCCGGTCACGCAGGCGAATGGGACCAGACGGCACAGAGACTGAGCCCCCGGCATCGGGTCATCGCGCTCGACCAGCGCGGACACGGCGCCAGCGAACGCCACCCGCAGGATGTCTCCCGCGACGCCTACGTCGCCGACGTCATCGCCGTCGTGGACCAACTGGCTCTGCGGCGTCCTGTCCTGGTAGGCCAGTCGCTGGGCGGGCATACGGCCATGCTCACCGCCGCCGCACACCCCGAGCAGGTCCGCGCACTGGTACTCGTCGAGGCCGGCCCAGGCGGCCCGAACCCGAACGTCCCTGCCGACATCGGCAGTTGGCTCGACTCGTGGCCGACACCATTCATCTCCCGCGAGGCTGCTGCCCAGTTCCTCGGCGGCGGACCCGTCGGCGAAGGCTGGGCAGCCGGGCTGGAAGAGCGCGGAGGCGGATGGTGGCCCCGCTTCGACCGCGAGGTGATGACCCGCTCGCTGGCGGAGAACGCCCAGCGTTCCTTCTGGCACGAGTGGGCGCAGATCACGTGCCCGACCCTGGTCGTCCTGGCCCAGTCGGGCTTCATCCCTCGGCAGGAAACCGAGGACATGCTCCGGCAGCGGCCAACCACCGTGGCCATGAGCATCCCCCGAACCGGCCACGACCTGCACTTGGAACAGCCAGGAACCCTCCACTCCGCGCTCTCGGACTTCCTGAAGGACCTCGCCTGACAGATTCCGGCGGCCCGCCCGCTGGGGCGGGTACCGGTGTCGGGAGGGGCTCTGAGATCATGCGGCCGTGATCACTGCGGACGACATCCTGCTGGCCGGCCTGGACGAAGTGATGCATGCCCTCGCCGACCTCAGCGAAGGATGGTGGAACACAGCAGGTGACATCAGCGAGAACCTCACCACTTACAGACTTCCGGCCACTCAGGCAGGGCTGCGCGCGTACATCGGGCTTCCCCTGGCAGGCTACGGATGCTCGCCGTCGAGGATCTGACCGCGCGGACGGGGCGCGTGCCCAGGAACTGCCCGGCGGCGAATTGGCCCCCTCCGCCACCCGGGAATTGGTCCATGCGGCCGGAATGTCCAGTACGTACGGTCGGAGTCATGACGACAGCAGCGCCCACCACGATGAAGATCTGTGTTTTCCTGTCCGCCGCAGACCTCGGCGAGCACTTCACCCGACCTGCCCGCGAGCTGGCGGAGCTGCTCGGCAAGGGTGGTCACACCTTGGTGTGGGGTGGATCCGATACCGGGCTGATGAAGGTCGTCGCCGATGGGGTGCGGGAGACCGGAGGGCGACTCGTAGGGGTCTCGGTCACCTTTCTGCGGGAGTGGGCCAGGCAGGACGCCGACGAGATGGTGTTCGCCGATGATCTCGCCGAACGGAAGGCCCTGCTGCTCGCCCGCGCGGACGCAGTGGTCGTGATGGCGGGCGGCCTGGGCACGCTGGACGAGGTGACCGAGATCCTGGAGCTGAAGAAGCACGGCCTGCACGACAAGCCGGTGGTGCTGCTGAACACGGCTGGCTTCTACGACGGTCTGACACTCCAACTCCGCCGGATGGAGGAGGAGGGATTCCTGCCGGTACCCCTGGACGAGTTGTTCTTCCCCGCCGACGAGGCTGCCGACGCCTTCGCCTACCTGGAGGAATCCGTCGGAATGCGGTGAGTCGACCACGGCGGTGCGTCCCACTTGTCTGATGCACCGAGGCCGGTTCCGGAGGCGGCGCATCGGTGGCCCGCTGCCTGCTCAACCGCGGTCACGAGGGCTGATTCGGTTCATGATGCCGACCCACGCATGGAGAGCGGGTGGCAGGTCGAGGGCATCGGACCCCGGTCGTCGACCACCTGAAGCAGCATCC
This sequence comes from Streptomyces sp. NBC_00154, assembly GCF_026342835.1. Taxonomy (GTDB): domain Bacteria; phylum Actinomycetota; class Actinomycetes; order Streptomycetales; family Streptomycetaceae; genus Streptomyces. Next base: position 7,132,247 of record NZ_JAPEMI010000001.1, on the reverse strand, counting down.
GGGCCGCGGCGGCCCTGCCGACGGCATCAACCCTGCGTCTCGGGAATCACCCTGCACAGTGTGTCAAGCGCACCCGTCCACGCACTGTCCGAGGGGGCCGCGTAGTTCACCACGAGCGCGTCGTTTTCGGGCAGCCGCCGGCCGGACTCCGGCGGCTCGTAGCGGAACTCGGCGAGCCCACTGACTGCGAGGCCCTGCCGCGCTGCCGCCTGGGTGACCGAGCGTTCCGTTCCGTGTGGGAGTTCGAGGATTGCTTGCAGTCCGGCGGCCATGCCGGTCACGCGGACGTGGGGGGCCCGCTGGGCCAGGGCCGTGACCAGTTGGTCGCGGCGGCGCCGGTAGTGCAGCCGCATCGACCGCACATGACGGTCGTACGCGCCTGACGTCAGGAACTCCGCGAGCGTCAGCTGTTCGAGCGCACTCGACATGTAGTCGCCGTACCCCTTGGCTGCAACGATCTCCGGGACGAGTTCCTCCGGCAGGACCATCCAGCCGAGCCGCACCCCGGGCGCCAGTGACTTGCTTGCCGAGCCGAAGTACACCACCCGGTCGGGGTCGAGGCCTTGCAGGGCGCCCACCGGCTGACGGTCGTATCTGAATTCCCCGTCGTAATCGTCCTCCAGGATCAGCCCACCGGTGCGCCGCGCCCACTCGACAGCCGCCGTGCGACGGTCCGGGCGCAGCGCGACCCCCGTCGGGTACTGGTGGGCGGGTGTCATCAGTACCGCGCCGATACCGTCCAACCGTGCCAAGTCGTCGGTGCACGCGCCGTATTCGTCGACGTAGACGGGCGGGGTGCGCAGGCCGGCGCCGGTCAGCAGGTCGCGATAGAGGTCGAGTCCGTACGACTCGACGGCCACCGCCCGGACCTGTCGCGCCTCGAGCGCCTGTGCCATCAGCGCAAGCCCGTGGTGGAAGCCGGAGCAGATGACGATCCGCTCCGGCTCGGCGTACACCCCGCGAGCCCGTGCCAGATAGTCCGCGAGGGCGGTGCGCAGTCGGACCTGACCGAGGGCGTCGCCGTAGCCGAAGGCGTCGTGGGGTGCCGAGGTCAGGGCGCGGCGGGCAGCGGTGAGCCACTGCGTGCGGGGGAAGTTCGCGAGGTCCGGAGAACCCGGCTGCAGGCCGTACATGGGACGTTTCCGGGTCGGCTGCGCGCGGGAGGCGGCGGGTGTGGCTCGACGCGGTTCGGCCCGCGTGGCCACCCGGGTCCCGGACCCCTGTTGGGCGGTGAGCCAGCCCTCCGCGACGAGTTCGGCGTAGGAGTCGGTCACGGTGTTGCGGGAGACACCGAGATCGGCGGCGAGCGAGCGGGATGGTGGCAGCCGGGTGCCGGGCGCCAGCCGCCCTGTGCGCACGGCGTCCCGGAGGGCGTTCGTGAGCCCGGCGCGCAGCCCGGGTCCGCGCAGTTCCAGATGGAGGTCGGTGCCGGGTTCGGGGGGCGGACCGGTCTCAGAATTGGTCTGTGAATCTGTCACAGAAATGGACCCTACTTCAGTGCCACTGGATGCGTAGCGTTGCAGCCATGAACACGAACGAAGCACACGAAAGCCTGGAACGTCTTCCCGAGCACGCACCCCGTCTGGACTGGACGAAACTCGCCCCGGAGGCATTCAAGGCCATGGTCCGCCTGGACACGGCGGCGAAGCAGGGAGTCGAGCCCGTCCTGCTGAACCTGGTCAAGATCCGCGCCTCTCAGATCAATCACTGTGCCTTCTGCCTGGACATGCACAGCAAGGATGCGCTTGCGGCAGGCGAGTCGGCGGAGCGCATCTTCCAGCTCGACGCCTGGCGGGAGTCGAGGCACTTCTACACGGCCAAGGAGATTGCGGCGATCGAGCTGACCGAGGCGGTCACCGTGCTCACGGACGGGTTCGTGCCGGACGAGGTGTACGCGCGGGCCGTGACGGAGTTCAACGAGAGCGAGCTGGCCCGCCTCATCGTCGCGATCACCACGATCAACGCATGGAACCGCTTCGGCGTCTCCACCCGCCTCGTCCCCGGCCACTACACCCCCGCCGGCTAATGGGTCCGGAGCGGGTCCGGGACGACCGGGCCCGCTGTTCAGCACCATCCCGGCTCCGATCTTGCCTCCGGCAGGCCAACACGAGGAGATTTTGGTGAGCACCGTCTCTTCTCAGTCACGTCGGCTGCACCTGGCGCGTGCCGCCGACGAGTTCGCGCTCACGACCGTCATGCTCTTCCTGGCAGTGACGGTCGTCATGTGGCTACGTGACCCGGACTCCGCTCTGTACGTCGGCGGCCTCGACGTCGCGCTCGCCGTCATCGGCGTCGTCAGCGGGGCCATCCTCACCGGGCTGATATTCAGCCCGCCTGGCCGGCGCAGTGGGGGCCACCTGAATCCCGCCGTGACGGTCTCCCTGTGGCTCATGGGCGCCTCCCCTGGGCGCAGCGTTGTGCCCTACGTACTGGCCCAACTCACCGGTTCCGCGGCGGGAACAGGTCTTGGGCGCCTGGTGTGGGGGCCTGCGGTCTCGCTTCCGTCGGTGAATTATGCGGCGATCGTGCCCGCACCCACTTGGCATCCCGCGTCCGTCTTCGCAGCCGAGGCGGGCAGCATGACGATCATCATCGTCGCTGTCGGGTTCACCATGACCCATGCCCGCTTGGCACGCCTGGTGCCCTACGTCATCGGACTGTCCGTCGCCCTGGTAATCGCTGTCCTGGGTCCCCGCAGCGGCGGCTCGATCAACCCCGCCCGCCAGTTCGGCCCTGCCGCACTCGCCGGGCAGGGCACCGATCTGTGGATCTACCTGGTCGCACCGGTCCTGGGAGCGGTCCTGGGGACCTGGCTGCACCACCTTCTCAGCCGGTGCGGGCCACTGACACACAGAGTGCGGGTACCAGCGAGCAAGCATTCGCCACCGGAGGGCAACGCTGCCGCCGTCGGCGTGAGCCGACGGGCCTCGAGCCACACCCCGGCTCCGACGGGAATCCCGCCTGAATGAAGGACCCGGACCACCGAGCAGCCGGGGGATCACAACGCAGGGGGCACAGAAGGGAAGGCCGATGAGTCCGGTGGGTGGTGCGGGCCGCCGACAAGGCCGTACTCCCCCGCGGGCGGCCGAGGGCACTGGGGTGAAGTCGCTCCCGGGCACGCTGCCTCTGCCGAGCCGCGCCTGCCGATCGGCGTCGTCATACGCGACACGCAACTGCGCTGCATCTGAGTGAACGACATCCAGGCCTCCAAGGACGACATCCCCCAAGAGCCACCGTCGCCGCCCTGAACTGGCCATCCGGCCCTGTCAACATCGTGGACGACGAACCGGCGCAGGGGCGCCAGTGGCTGCCCGTCCTGGCCGAGGCTCTCGGCGTACCCACCCCAGAAGCCACATCAGGACGGCAGAGCTGGGCACGGGGAGCGTCCAACGCCCTGGCCCGCTCCCGCGGATGGCAACCCGAACATGAGACGTGGCGATACGGCTTCGCGGCACAAGAGCGACTTGAGACGGGCTCCAACGTGCGATTCCTCGGCCGTCGCGGGCCTGCATGCCCCGAACGGGACCGCCACATCTGACGATGCCGCCCCCGCCACAACACCGCAGACGCCAAATCACACACGGGTACACGAGGTGCGCCGGTGTACATCGGGCCGCACTCGCTCCCGGCCTCCCGGCGTTCCTCGAGCACCCGACCCGCCGACGCCCTCAACGTCCGTACGCGTCACGGCAGTGCTGGACGATGTCGGCCTGCCGTGGACGTCAGACGATCTCCACGACCACCGACAGTGATAGTGGTATTCGGGTTCCCGGTGGTCGTGGCTCGATCACTGACTGACGTCCTGCTGGGCTGTCTTCGCCTTGGTCTGTCCGGCTGCCGGGGCCCGTTCCCGAGGCCCCGGCCGGGTGGAACATGACCTCATAGGAGCCTGGCCAGAGGCCCCATCACTGTCCTGTCTGCCCCACCCGGCTGGAGCCACCTCCGGTCAGGAAGGCATTTCCAGCATGACAGAAACGGACACTGCAGCAGCCGTCGAACACGTGGTGATCGGCGGCGTGGACTCTCATGCCGACACTGTCCACGTTGCCGTGGTGACCGACCGCGGTGGGCAGGTCGCCGATGCCGAGTTCCCCACAACGGCCGCCGGATACACGGCTGCTCTGGCCTTCCTGGCTGCTCACGGCACCGTCGCCGCCGTCGGCGTGGAGGGCACGTCCTCCTACGGGTCGGGGTTCACGCGCGCGGCCCGCAAGGCCGGTCTGACCGTGGTCGAGGTCAACCGGCCGGACAAGGCCGAGCGCCGCAGGATCGGCAAGTCCGATCCGATCGACGCCTATGCCGCAGCTCGTGCGGTCGTGTCCGGCCGGGCCACCAGCGCCCCCAAAGGCGATGCCGTCGCCGGGATCCGGGCTCTGCACAACGTGGCACGATCCGCCGTCAAGGCCCGTACAGCGGCGCTGAACCAGATCGGACACATTCTGATCACCGCGCCCGACAGCATCCGCACGAAGTACGAAGTGCTGCGGGGCGACAAGCGCATCGACGCCCTGGTCCGGCTCCGGGTCGGCAACGCCCCTGTCCATGTCCCGATCCTGACCGCCCTGCGCACGCTCGCGCGACGCGTCCAGAACCTGACCGCTGAACACGCCGCTCTGACAGCGGAGTTGGACGCCCTGGTCACGCAGCTCAACCCCGGCCTGCGCGCCGCCTACGGCGTCGGACCCGACACCGCTACGCAACTGCTGATCACCGCTGGCGACAACCCCGCCCGCCTACGCACCGAAGCATCCTTCGCCGCCCTGTGCGGTGTCGCCCCGGTTCCGGCCTCCAGTGGCAAGACCAACCGTCACCGGCTCTCGCGCGGCGGTGACCGCGCGGCGAACGGGGCCCTTTACCGCATCGCGCTCGTCCGCATTCGCCGTGACCAGCGCACCCGTGACTACGTGGAGCGTCAAACCAAGGCCGGCCGGACGAAAAAGGAGATCATCCGGCTGCTCAAACGCGCCATCGCCCGGGAGATCTTCCGCCTCTTGACCACCGCAGTCGAGGTTCCCGAGATCGCGGACCTCAGGCCCACCCGCCAGGCCAAGAACATCACGCTCACCGCCGCAGCGAACCACTTCGGAGTCTGGCCCGCCGTCATCTCCAACATCGAACGAGGACTCCGCCGCGACGACACCTTCGCCGACGCCTACCGCAGCTGGCTCGATGCCGCTTGACCGACGATAGGAGCATCAAGGTCCACGTGAAGAGTCGCGACGGCGCCGTGGCAAATCCTGAGCATCATTGACTGGGACCTGGTTGAGCTGATCGGGCCGGTTGCGTTGATGTGGCTTGCGGCGGGGGCGACGGCAGCGACTCTGGCTACCGTGTAAGCGCATGCTCGCTCGCGCGCGGACCAGGTTCGAGCGGGGGCAGACGCAGCGAAGGCCCGGTACCCACCGGGCCTTCACGTCTGAGTAGCGGGGACAGGATTTGAACCTGCGACCTCTGGGTTATGAGCCCAGCGAGCTACCGAGCTGCTCCACCCCGCGTCGGTACGCTGAACTGTACGGCACCGACCCGGCTCGGCCGAATCGGCTTTCGCTCGGAGGCAGTGTCAGCGCATCTGTGAGCGCGGCTGGCCGGCCATGAGCACCATCCGAGTCTCGCCCCACGCCAGGAGACGCGGCAGTGGACCTTTCGCGGCGTTCAGTACGGGAACGCCGGCCCTGCTACGCGCCCCCGCCCCGAGACGACGCCCGGTCGGGTGTCGCGACAGACACCCCGAGGGGGCGGGCCAGACCGATCAACCCTTCGTCCAGGCGCTGCAGATGCCGCAGGACACGGTCCGTGACGCGGTCGTGGCGGGGCGAGCCGGGCTTGTCCGTCTCCAGCATGGAGGCCAGGCTCGCGCCGGTCTCCACCACGCCGTCGCTGTCGTCGTCCTCGACACGCGCGACGAGGACGTCGATGTTGTGGGCGATGCGCCGGCCTGCTCCCTTCAGGAGCGGGTCCGCGGCGACGCTCTTGCTGCTCGGGAGGAGTTGGGCCGTCGCCGCCAACGAACGCGCGTGGTAGGCGCACGTCTCCAGCAGCGCCACGACGTAGCGAGCGGTCTGGCGGCGGGCTCGCAGCGGGGTGATCGGGTGGGTCAACGGCTGCGTGGAGGAACGCAGATCCTCCAGTGCCGTATCGAGGTCCCGGGCCATGTCCAGCAGATCGCGCGCGGGCCCGCCGCTCAGCTGCTCCACCGCGGCATCGGTGACGTCACGGAGCCGGGTCAGCACCGTGCCGAGGAGTTCGTCGGTGCGGCGATCGGTGTGCACCGGCAGGATCACGGCCGCCGCGATCACGCCGCAGGCGGCGCCGAGCGCAGTCTCCTCGATGCGCAGGACGAGCACCGCGGAGCTGTAGGTGTTGAGCAGGGTGTACAGCAGCCCCAGTGCCGCCGTGACGAAGAAGGACATCAGGGCGTACGACAGCGGCGCGGTGAAGAACATGGCGAAGATGAACAGCAGCACGAGTGCGAACGCCGTCCAGGTGTGGTGGCCCACCAGGCCCGCCAGGCCGACACCGGCGACGACGCCGAGAACCGTGCCCAGCAGCCGACGGTAGCCCTTGACCAGGATCTCCCCGGTGGACGCCGTGTTCAGGAAGACGACCCAGCAGGTCAGCACCGCCCAGTACCAGCGCTGACTGGAGAGGAACTCCCCGCCCACGATGGCCAGCGCCGAACCCACCGACACCTGGACCGCGGCACGGGTCGTGGGACGCTCCAGTCCCTTGCGGACATCCTCGACGGGCTCGGTCTCCTCGGCCTGCGCGATGGCGACGTCCTCTGCGTCCAGTTCCTCGCGGGAACGCGTCGTCGCAGGTGTGTCGTCGGACTCGTCCTGGGGCCCGTCGAGGGCCAGCCGCAGGCCCATGACACCGCGCGCCGCCTCCCCGATGCCTCGGAAGACGTCCTGGACGGGGACGGAGGCGCGCGGCAGATTCTCCTCGTCCCGATAGCCGAGCAGCCGGTTGCGCAGGTGGGCCACCGCGGCGCCGCGATTGTTCGAAGCCGGACGGGCGACGAGCAGGCGCAACGCGTGGAGATCACGGCGCAGCGTCGCGGTGATGTCGTCCTGTGTGCGCAGGCGGTTGCCGGGCGGCGGCGCGGGCGCGTGCGGCAGATGAAGCGTGAGCGTATCGGCGCGTTCGGAGCTGCGCGCGGTGAGGATGAGTACGCCGAGCCGTTCGGCGGCGATCTCGGCGTCGGCGACACGGCGCTGCACGAGCAAGGCGGTGGCGCTGTCGCTGGTGCCCTCCTCCAGCCGCCCCTGGATCATCATCGCGCTCTGGTGGAGGCGCGCGGTGTGCCGGCGTACGTCCTCCAGTGCCTTCTCGACGTGGTCCGGCCCGGCGTCGAGCAACTCGATCTGGGCGGACACCAATTGGGCGAGGCGGGCGCGGAAGGCCTCGCGCAGTCGCAGCAGAATGCGTTCGGGCGTCTCGACAACCAGGCCGAACCGCACGACCGCGCTGCAGGCGAACGCGACGACCAGTGTTCCGCACAGCCCCGGCAGCGCGGAGACTGCGGCCCCGACGAACAGGGACACAAAGTAGATCTGAAACCCGATGAGTCCCAGGGCCGTACCGCGATCACCGAACCGGCGGCTGTAGACCGCGGCGAAGATCAAGGCGAGGAAGACGAGGTCGCCCGCGACGACCTCGGTGCTCAACAGCGCTCCCAGTGACATCGCGACGAGCGCCACCGGCAGGCCGAGCGCGAGCGTGATGGCCTGTTCGCGCCGCTGCTTCTCCTTGATGGCGAAGGTGGCGACCATGGCCGCGATGGCACCGGCCACCATGTGGGTCACATCGGTCTTGAGCAACGCCAGGACCGCGAGCGTGAGCGCGATGGCGCCGACTGTCCGCAGGCCGGCCATCAGCCGCAACAGTCCGGGGTCGGAAGCCGAGAACCGGTCCCAGATCCTCGTCCGGCTCGCCCGTGTCACTGTCCTCACCCTGCCGCTTTCCCCGCTCGCCACCATAAAACCGGAAGTTCCAGCATGGCACGCGTCAACGCTCGCCCTGGCCTCGCCGTCCCGCTCGAGTGATCAAGCGGTTGTGTGTACATGCCGGACGAGAAGGGGTGGAACGAGAGACACGGCCTGGTCATCCTGATCACTCATCGGGGGGCGGGCCGGTATGCCCGGCCCGCCCCCCCACCACGGGACATGCGGGCCTCGCATCCGGCGGTTCGTCCAGCTGATCTCGGACGGGTCTCCGGCGGGACCAAGAGCCGTGGAGGGGCTTGTATCCCCGTGCCTCCCAGTGAGCCCTGTTCAGTCCCGGTTCCAGTGGGGCGATCTCGGATGACCTCCACTGTCGCGTTCCTCCGAGTCCCTGACTCCCGGGCTGGACAAGTCCCGTATGCCACCGTGCGCCTGCGATCCGGATGGGCGCGGGACGGTCCGCCCCTTTCAAGCTTTTCAAGCAGAGCGGCGCCCGGGCAGCCCACGGCCGTGGGCTGAGAGCGAGCGCAGTGCCAGCAGCAGGAACCCGATGTCGTCGAGATAGACGGGGTCGGGGATCAGGTCGACGGGACATACGGTGTAGATCGCCGCCGCCCACACCAACGCCTTGTTCCGCAGCGGGACCCCTGCGTCGATCAGCAGCTTCCTTGCCCGGATCAGCCGGATCAGGAGGACGCCGGCGACCCCCATGGTGAGCAGTGCGGCAACCACGCCGACGAAAAGCCAAGCCGTGAGGTCCATGGGCTGATCATCCATCCTTATCCGGATCCCTGAGCCCGCCTGCGGGTGCGGCGCTTCAGCGCACGCCGTTCGGCCTCACCCAGACCGCCCCATACGCCGGCGTCCTGACCGTGCTCCATGGCCCACTCCAGACACGGCTCCCGAACCGGGCATCCGCCGCACACCGCCTTCGCTTCTTCCGTCTGCACGAGCGCCGGGCCGGTGCTTCCGATGGGGAAGAACAGGTCGGGGTCCTCGTCACGGCAGGCCGCCTGCATGCGCCAGTTCTCCATTTGCCTCACTCCCGATGGTTGTCCTCGTTCGGTTGGTACGTTGCGGGTGACCTACAACAGGCCCCTGAAACCCCATTTGCTTCTGCTCACCGCGATGCCCACCCTCGTACAGGTGCAGCGCGCATCCTGCGCCCAGGCCAATCGTCGCCAAGCCGCAAAGTCGGCCGGCAGGTCGCGGGTCAGCTTCACCCTGCCGTGCCCGACTCGACCGATCGTGGACGCGCTGACGTACAGGCCGGACACTGTGCGCAGAACCCTGGCGAAGCTCATCCAGTCCAGATTTCGGTTGGCAGGCATGCGAAGGAGGGCAGCCTTGACGCTCGGCTGGTAGTGCTCGTGCGATCGTGGAACCCGGACGGGCACCGTGCGCTTCTCCTGCGGCAATGACCGGACCTACCGGAGCAGTTCACTTCTGCCCTCCGGAGGCAGGAAGACCGCGTGGTCAACAAGTTGAGGGATCAGCTGCCCGGCCGTCGCTCCGACCCGTCGGGAAAGCAGGCCGGACTTGAGCCAGGAAGGAAGGGGCCGCGACAGCCTGCGTCCCGGCGCCTGAACGTCTCCGAACAAGACGGATGGCCCACTGCCTGGTGGGCCCCCGCCGCGTGAGAACGCGCTGCTCAGTTGCGTCGTGCTGCCCATACGCTGCGCTCGGTGCGTACCGTCAGGTCGTCGCGGCGCAGAATGCTGCGAGGGCTGTCCGTATTGACCAACTGGTCGAGAGCGGTCAGGTCTTCGACCGTCAGCGCCTCGGCGACGCTGCCGCGCATGCGGCGCAGGCTGCCGAGTGCGTAGCGGCCGACTGCCTCGGGGTGGGGCGGGCCGAGGTTCACGGTGATGGTGCGTTCGCCCTCGACGGTGAAGCCGGCGGCGGTCAGCTTGGGCCCCCAGTCGGCGCCGCGGTGCGGCATGTGCTCGGCATGGTGATGGTCGAGTGCGGCATGGCAGCGTTCCTCGAGTCCGGGCCGGTCTTCTGGCGCGTCCTCGGGCAGGAATCGCGGGAAGCCTGCCAGTTCGACCACGGCGAACAGCCCGCCTGGCACGAGCGTGTCGTGGACCTGGCGCAAGATGCGGTCAGGGTCGGCCATGTGGTGCATGGAAGCTGACGCCCACACGAGATCGGGCGTGCCGAGGTCGGGCCAGGCAGTGTCGAGGTCGGCCTGAACGGTATGCACCCGGCCGGCCAGGCCTTCCGACTTCGCCTTCTCGAGCAGGCGATGCAGGTGGCTGGTCGAGGTGTCGACGGCGGTCACCTCGGCATCGGGGAAGCGCTTGAGCAATGCGAGAGTGCCGGCTCCGGTCCCGCTGCCCAGGTCCACCATGTGACGGGGGGCGGCTTTGACGGGCAGCCATGCGGTGATGGAGGCGATGTGCTCGGCGAGCACTTCCGCATCGAGGTCGAGGATCTCCGCCTGGCCGTCGGCGTCCTGCTGCTGTACGTGCTGGTGGACCGAGTGCGCGCCTTGGTCGTGCGCTGCGTGCGGGGATCTGTGTGTCATGGCACCCACGCTAAGAGGATCACAGGCGTCCGGCACGGTCGCTTCCCGAATGCGCAAGATGATGGCTGCTCGGACTGCTGAAATGGCAAGCGACTCTCGACCTGAGGCAAGGAGAGGCGGCTGCGTGGCGCTCACATCACTGCGACGGGCGACCGGCGTCCCTTGCGCTCTCGCCACTTTGGTGCCCACGGCGGGCGTCGCGGTCGAAGATGCCCAGGATCTCGCACGGGCCGCCCTCTGCGCCGATGGCATGCGGAAGCATCGTGGGGAACTCCGCGGCCTGATTGGTCTCTACGCGAAAGCGGCGGTTGCCCAGCAACAGGATCGCGGTGCCGGAGAGGACAACGAGCCATTCGTGGCCGGGATGGGCACGCATGCGCGAAGGGCTGTCGGGCGGCGGATCCGTCATCCGCTGACGCACGACCGTCATGCCCGGGTCCGCCCGGACAGGCCATCGCATCAGCTGGTGGGCCGCGTCGATCATCGGGCTGGAGATGACATCGTCTGTGGCCGTCTCGACGAGCTGATCGAGCGAGGTGTCCAGGGCGCGGGCGAGGGTGACGAGCTGGTCCAGAGCAAGGCGGCGCTGACCGGTCTCGATCCGACTGAGCGTGGAGGGACTGAGCCGGGCTCGGGCGGCCAAGTCGTCAAGAGACCAGCCTTGTGCCACCCGCAGCGCGCGGATCCGTTTGCGTACCAGGCTGTCGAGCCCACCGTCATCTTGCGTCATAAGCAATATTGTATGCCTCATACGCAAGCTGCGCTCGGTGTGAACACGTGAGGGCCCGCTCGGGCCTTGCTCACCATCTGGAAAGGCGACGCGCGGACTCGTCACAAGACCGTTGAGCACCGCACACAGCGCTTCACGAGACGCCCGCGTTCCAGGTCGGACCAATGCCGGTGAGTTAGCGCGTCGGTGCAGGTCAGGCACTTGATAGTGCGGGGTTTGGTTGGGAATATCCCCTGGTGACGTTGCGTGATCCGTCACTTCTGGTGACGTGTCGGCGGAGGCCGGGACACGGCAACGGAGTTCCCGGTAGGACAGAAGATCGACCAAGATCCGACTGTCCGCGAGGGAACTCCGTTGGGTACTCAGTGTGCCATCGTCCGCATGTCGTCTGCCATCACCGAGGGCAGCCAGGCCCCGTTGAACAGGCTGGTGACCCCCACGGACCGGCGCTTTGGCGAGCACGTCCGTCTCGGCGTGTTGACCGAGGAGATCAGCCCTGAACTGGTTGACGAGGTCGTGGAGTTGACCGGCTGCGGCGAGCGTCGCCGCCGGCTGTTGCCCGCCCGGGCGGTGGTCTACTTCATCCTGGCGTTGTGCCTGTTCAGCAGCTCCGACAGTGCCGGGCCGCCGGGATACCGGTCGGTCCTGCGCACGTTGACGGAGAAGCTGCGGCATCTGCCAGGCCTGTGTGTGCAGCGCTTGCCCACCAGCTCGGCCCTGACACGGGCCCGGCAGCGGCTGGGCGACAAGCCGCTGCAGGCGCTGTTCGAGCGGCGGTGCGGCACGCTGGCCACGACCGTCACTCCGGGCGCGTTCGCCTTCGGGCTGCGGCTGGTCGCCTGGGACGGCACCGCGCTGGATGTCCCCGACACCCCGGCAAACGCTGCTGAGTTCGGTTTCACCGGCAAGGGTGGTGTCAACCAGAGCGGACACCCACAGGTCCGCCTGATGGCCCTGACCGAATGCGGCACCCACGCCCTGGTCGACGCGGCCTTCGACGCCGTGGCCAGGTTCAGCGAGCACAAGCTCGCCCGCCGGCTGCTGGCCTCCCTGCGAGGGGACATGCTGCTGCTGGCCGACCGCAACTTCGCCGGATACCAGCTGTGGGGCCTGGCCCGCGCCACCGGCGCCCACCTGGCCTGGCGGATCAAGAAGAACCTGGTCTTCGTGCCGCTGCGGGTGCTGTCCGACGGGTCCTACCTGTCCATCATGCGCACGCCCGCGGAGAACATCCGCCACGGTCAGGCCCGCGCGGCCGGACGCACCCTGACCGAGCCGCCCCGGGGACACCTGGTACGGATCATCGAGTACACCGTGACCATCCACCCACAGGCCGGCCCACCCCGCACCGAGACGTTCCGGCTGGTCACCAGCCTGCTGGACCACCGCCTCGCCCCGGCCCACCAGCTGGCGAGGGCATATCACCAGCGGTGGGAGATCGAAAACGGATTCGCGGAACTGAAGAACCGCCTGCGCGGCGCCGGATTCATCCTGCGCTCCAAGGCGCCCGAGCTGATCTACCAGGAGATCTACGCCCTTCTCACCGTCTACCAGGCACTATGCGCACTGCAGACGCGCGCGGCAGAACACGGCGGGACCGATCCTGACCGGATCTCCTTCACCGTCACGGTGCAGCTCGCCCGGCTGGCCGTCGCCGCCCAGGCCGCAGCCGACGTCACCACACTGGCCGCCGCCCGCCGCGAAGCCACCACAGAGCTCTTGGCCGCCCTCCTGCCGCCCCGGCGCAACCGGCAGTGCCAGCGCATCAAGAAGCCGTCCAAGAACACCTTCGAGGTCAGAAAACGGGACCAGACCCGCACTCCCAGTAACGTCCGCTACACACTCAAAGTCACCAAGCACCCCACCTGACCTGCACCGACGCGCTAACTCACCGGCATTGCAGGTCGGACGGAGTTTTTCGCCGGGCACAGACCATGACATGCCTGCCGGCTCACGGCTGCCATGGCAGGTATATGCGGCCGGCAGGCGACCATGGCAGCCCAACAGCATACTGAAGAAGGGGAGAACGAATGGCGGACTCGATCGCCAACGTGTCCGGGGTGTGCCGTGAGAGAACCGGGGATCGACTACCACGCCATCTTCGAGGCGTCACCCAGCGCAATGCTGGTGCTCAATTCCGTATTCGTCATTCTGGACGCGAACCCCTCTTATCAAAATCTGGTCGGTCGCACCCGCGACGAACTCATGGGCCAGTACGTGTTCGACGCCTTCCCGCAGGACGACGAATCCGAAATGGAGGACCAGAAGGCGTCAATGCGCCGGGTGCTGGAGAGCCGCGCCCAGGACGTTGCGGGCCCTATCCGCCACGACTTGGAGGAACCGGACCGGCCGGGAGTGTTCGCGGAGCGCTACTGGAGCCCGATCAATGCCCCCGTCCTGGACTCCGACGGGCAGGTCGCGCTGATCGTGCACCGCCTCGAGGAAATCACCGACCTCGTCCGCGCCGGGGGCCCGGACGCCGATCACCGGCGTCGCCAGATGAAACTCGAGCTGTACGCCCGCTCCCGCGAATTGCAGCAGGTCAACGAGCGACTGCGCCAGACCAACGCCCGCGAACGGCAAATCGCCCTCGCGCTCCAGGACTCGATGCTGCCCGCCCCCCAGGCCCTCGCCCGCCACCAGGCAGCTGTCCGCTACCGCCCCGCGATCCACACCCTCAACGTCTGCGGGGACTGGTACGACGTGACCCAGCTCTCCAACGGCAAGTACGCCGTGGCCGTCGGCGACGTCGTCGGGCACGGCCTGGCCGCAGCCGGCGTCATGGGCCAGCTGCGCAGTGCCCTCAGCGCCGCCATCCGGGTCGTGGGCGGCCCCGCATCGGCACTCGACGGACTCGACCTGTACGCCCGCTCCGTGGACGGCGCCCTGTCCACCACCGCGGTGCAGGCCATCATCGCCTGGGCCGACCACCGCATCACCTACAGCAGCGCCGGCCACCCGCCCCCGGCCCTGGCCGATCCCGACGGCAGCGTGCGCTTCCTGGACCAGGCGACCGACCCGCCGTTGGGGGCCAGCCTCGAACACACCCCCCGGCCCCAGGCCTCCACCACCTACGCCGACGGCGCCGCCCTCGTCCTGTACACCGACGGGCTGATCGAGCGCCGCGGGGAGGACATCGACCAAGGCCTGCAGCGCCTCGCCGACCATCTCGCTCGCCACGGCAACGGTCAGGTCGAGGCACTGGCGGATGAACTCATCGACCTCAGCTCCGCCACCGATGACACGGCCGTGGTCGTCGTCCGCCTGTGACCTGGCCGGCGAACGCCGGCCGATCCCACCCGCCTCTATCCCACTGAACAACCACCCGGCCTGGCCCGTTCAATGTCCGCGGCCGGATACGGTGTCCGCTTGCTCACCGTCAGCAGGCGGTGGTGGAACCCGTCCAGCACGACGGCAGCCCGGGCGTGCCGGTCGATGATCGCGGCGATCGCGGGCGGGACCGCCTCGGACCTTTCGCCCGCAATCCAGTTGCGCAGAAAGGCCTCGTGCTCCAGCTTGCCGCGCACGCCGTCGGGCAGATGGTGGCGAAGCAGATGGTTCGCGATGTAGCAGCGGTCATACGCGAGATGGTCGGTGAGGAACTCGGCCTCATCCTGCGAGAGTTCGAACCCGGAGCTCAGGGCGAGGCCGAAGTCGGCGAAGTAGATCAACCGGCCGTCGGTCAGGATGTTGTTGAAGTGGGCATCGAAGTGAACGAGTCCGCGGGAGCTCATGAAGGCGGCTCCACGCGTCAGGGCTTCCTCCGCCCACATGTACGTCGGGCCGTCCTCGCCTGCCCTAGTTGCCTTCCGCTGGTCGCCCAGCCAGACAGAAAGTGTGTGCGGGACGTGTTCCAGGAAGATCACCAGACTGAAGGAAGACCGGCCGATGGCCTCCAGCCGATCACGCACGGCTGACGAGCCCTCCCAGTGCGCGACCGCCCCGTCGATGCCCCCGAGAGCGTCGGCGAATCCCAGGGGCGGGACGTCCGGCAGGACCCGCCAGTGGTACATCATTGGAAAACCCGCGTACTCGTTGCCGAGGACCCAGTTGGTGGTCATCGTGTGCACGGCCAGCTCGCGCCAGGCCCCGAAGCCGGCTGAGCCCGCCCCGTACTGATAGAACATCGGCAGCCCGAAGAGGTTCGCTGTCGACCGTGCGTTCTCCGACCGCATCTCGATGTCCGTCAGAGGGACTCGCTTGACGAAGACTCGGGCCCCATCGACCTCGAGCTCCGCCGTCCTGCCCCCGATGCCCGACCCGAGAGGGGTGGCTTCGGCCACGACTTCGCCGAGTCGATGGTCGCTCATCAGCGACAGGTGCGTGGAAACGGATCCGTACGTGGCCAGGCGTGCGACATGCCGAGGGTCCGGGTGGTCCATCGACGACTCCTCAATACCCGAACCAACAGCCCCAGCGATCCCGTGCATGCGATCGACCCTATCTCTGACAGCCGGCCGGCATCCTGAGCACCGATGTGTCACGGCCCGACGAACCAAGAAGTCTCAACACGCAGAACCCCGACGGTTCACCGCGCTCCGCTGTGACCGCCGCGCACTGCCGATCGACCTGAACGGGGGCCGTCGGATGCGACGGCCCCCGTTGCTGCTGCCCGGCGTGTCCTGGGATGCCGGCCCCCGGACGGTCGGCGCGACCGTGCCGCTAGCCGGCGTAGGTCTCGTACTCGGCGATCTTCGGCGTGCCCGTCGAGCTGACGATCTCGAAAGTGATCTTGCTCAGCGAGGTCCGGGGAACCGCAATGACGCCCGCACCGCTGCCGGAGGTCAGGACTGCGCCGGTGTCGCCGTTGATGACCCTCCACGATCCGATGCTGCCCGCGGACCCTGACGCCTCCCGGATGTTGATCCTGGATACGGCGGTGGCGGAGGCCCACTTGATCGAGATGGAACCGGTCGAGCCGGCCGGAGACCAGAAGGTGCTCATGTCACCGTCCCGCACGTTGCCGAAGCTCGTCCCGCTGGCCTTGCTGGAGCCGTCGGAGCCGGCGCCGATGCTGAGGTTGGTCCCGCTGGGCTGGGTGGGGTCCGGCGTGGGAGTGGTGGGGTCGGGCGTGGGGGTGGTCGGTGTCGGTGTCGGAGTCTGCGGCGAGCAGTTGCCGCTCGATACCTGCAGCCCCTTGTTGGCCCCTGCCGTCTGGGTCACGATGTCCGGCACGCAACTGGCCGCATCGAGGATGTAGGGGTAAGGGATGCTGACAGTAGTGTTGGACTGGGGGTTGGGGCCGGCAGGGTTGTTCTCGCTGCCGGGGCTGGACCAGGTCACGTTGTCGAAGGTGTTGCCGCTGACCTGCCAGTAGCCGGCCGCGTCGGTGTAGAAGGTGCCCAGGACGTCCTTGGAGTCCTTGAAGTAGTTGTTGTCCACCTTGGCGCGAGCCCCGGCTCGGGAGTTGATGCCGGATTCGTTGAGCTTCACGTAGTAGTTGTTGTAGATGTGGGCTATGCCGCCACGCAGCAAGGGGGTGCGGGAGTCGATGTTCTCGTACAGGTTGTGGTGGTACGTGATGAAGCCGTTCGAGAGCTCGGTCTCACTGGACCCGACGAGGCCCCCGCGGCCGGAGTTGCGCAGGATGCTGTAGGACAGGGTCACGTACTGGGTGTTGTCCTTCATGTCGAAGAGGCCGTCGAACCCTTCCGACTCCCCGCCCGACGCCTCAAGGGTGGCGTGATCGACCCAGACGTTGCGGACGTCGCTCTCCATGCCGATGGCGTCACCACCGTTGGACGTGGGCGAGCCGGACTTCTTGACGTTCCGGACGGTCACGTTCTGGATGATGATGTTGCTGGCCTCGCGAATGTGGATGCCCAGCTGGTCGAAGACCGCCCCGCTGCCGACACCGACGATCGTGACGTTGCTGATCTGCTTGAGCTCGATCACGCCGTCGGCGGTGTTGCAGCTGTCGCCCGACACCTTGGCGGTGTTGCCGTGATTGATGATCCCCTCGACCTCGATGGTGATCGGGGTACTGCTGCTGGCCCGGCCGCACAGGGCCGCATGGATCGCGGTCCCCGTGGTGGCCCGCACCGTCTGCCCGCCCGCACCGCCGGTGGTCCCACCGTTCTGGGTCGCGTAGCCGGTGGCCGTACCGGTTGCTGCCGACGCCTCGGGCATCGACATGACCACACCGGTCGCGGCCGCAAGGGCCATCGTGGCCAGTGCCGCATTGAGTCGCAGTGCGACTGGTCGTCTCATCCTCGCCTCACCTTTCGTTGTCGAATGCTGGGTGTTGCTGCTACGTACCGTGCTCATTTCGGCGGGCCGTCGAGGCTGCCGACCTGTTGCCGGGCAGCTCGCCGGTCGGCCCAGATGTGGGTGGTGAAGGCCATCCCCGATTCCACAGCGATTTCCGTATGAGAACCGAGTTCGTGTATGTGAACAGCGGTGACGGTACGTCACCCGCTTTGACCCGTCAAGAAGTTGAGACGAACGATCAGCCGGCCGGTTACTCCGGGGCGGCGGTGGAGTCCCTGACGACCAGGGAGGTCGCCAGCATGGTCTGGGCCGTTGCCGGTTCGCCGGACGTCTCCAGAGCCTGGATCAGCAGATCGACCGCCGTGCGCCCCGCCGCGGCGGTGGGCATGGCGACGGTGGTGAGCCGGGGGCGGTTCAGCCTGCCGGCGACGGTGTCGTCCACGCCGATCACACTGATGTCCCGCGGCACGCGTACGCTCCGGTCGTCGAGCCCCTCGATGAGCCCGATGGCGACCAGGTCGTTGTAGGCGATCACAGCGGTGGCGCCCGTCCCCAGGACGGCGGGCGTTGCCGCGATGCCGCCGTGTTCCGTCGGCCGATTGGGGCCGAGGACGTCCAGCCGGACCCCCTGGTCGGCGGCGGCCTTCCCGGCGGCCCGTCGCATCTGCGCGCTGGTCCACGAGCTGCGGGGGCCACAGACCAGGGCCAGATGCTCGTGCCCCAGTCCGGCCAGGTGATCCACCGCGAGGGCCGCACCGTTCGCCACATCCATGAGTACGGCGGAGAGCCCCGCCACGGAACGGTTGACCAGGACGAAAGGCAGCTCCCCGCCCAGCCGGCCGATGACGTCGTTGGTCAGCCGGGGGCTGACCAGGATCACACCGTCCACCTGGCGGGCCAGGGTCTGGATCAGTTCCTCCTCGACGGCCGCGTCCTCATCGGTGTCGGCGACGAAGACCTGGTAGCCGCGGACCCGTGCGTAGGCCTGGGCGGCCTTGATGAGCGGCGGGAAGAAGGGGTTGGCGATATCGGAAACGATCAGTCCCAGATTCCGTGTGCGGCCCGTGGTCAGGGCGCGTGCGGTCTCGTTGGGCTGGTAGCCCAGTTCCGCGGCAATGGCGAGCACCCGCTCCCGGGTTTCCCGCTTCACCAGATGGGAGGCGGAGAAGGCCCGGGAGACGGTCGAGACATGAACCCCGGCGGCCTGGGCGACGTCACGGATGGTCATGACCACGGTTGCTTCCCTTGCCCGCCGTAAGCACTGTCGGCCGGCCTCTGCCCGAACCCGGCCGACTCTTCGTCAGGTGCACACACTAGCCCGCACCGACGGCGCCGCCTCCTTCTTACAACCGGTTGCAAAAATGGGCAACGACCAAGGGGCGGAGATGACCGGTCCGACTCCGCACCTGCTTCCACGGACCCCTTGGCGGCAGTCGTGGTCTGTGCCTTGTAGCACCGGAAGTCCTTTCGGCCGGGGGTCGATGGGGGTGTACGAAGCGCGGGGATACCTCGCTCCTCCGGCATGCGGCCCTCAGACACTGGGATGCAACCGGTTGCATTCCGAGCTTGCATCAGAGTGGCGGTGAGTCCTGAGCATGTCAATGCTTTAGTCAACTCCCGTTCTGCGTAGCGTCCTTGTCCTGCGGCAGGAACGCCCCGACGTCTTCGTCACGAGTCGGAGCAGGTGCGGCTCGAGGCTCTCTTCCAGGACGCCATCGACGAGCCCTCCGTGCACGCCCGGCACCGACCTCATCCCACCGCCGTCACGGCCCTGTGGCCGGACGGCCTGCAGCGGCCTCGACACCTGAGCGGATGAACCCGAGGGTCGAGGGTGTCGGCCGCACCGGGGCCGCCTGCTGCTTCGCACCTGCGCAACTGCGCTTACTGGCCCCGGAGATCCCCTTGTGGTTCGTGTGCGGGACGACAAAGGTGCAGTCCGAGCCGCGGGCGCGACGGTGCGCCGATCATCTGATGTCCCACTACCGGGCCTGGGCTGTACCGGGCCGTCGGAGGCACTTGTACATGTCATCACACATACGACGTCGGCCTGCTCGCAGACCCGGACGCGCCGGTCTGTCGGCGCTGCTTGCTGTCACAGCGGCCCTGAGCGTCACCGGCCTGACCTCTCCCGCACAGGCGACCGGGCCGGCCGCACCGAGCGGGGACACCGCGCCAGGTACGGAGACACCCGCCTTGGTGGAGGGACTCGCCGACTCGGTGGACGCGTCACTCCCAGCCGCGACGGCGGCCCGGACCCATTTGGCCGGGCACAAGGACCGCTATCGGATTCTTGCGCCCGAGCGGGATTTGAGCACCGACATCGTCACCACCGACCCCGACGGTTCCGAGACGGTGCGCCTGGATCAGAAGTACCGCGGAGTCCCGGTCCTGGGCGCCCAGTACGTGGTCCGGATGACGCACAGAAACGGCAAGCGGACCGTCACCGGCACTTCCGGCTCCTACTTCACCGCCCTCGACATCGACACCGACAAGGCGACGCTGCCGGTCGGCACGGCCGTGGACGGCGCGGTGCGGCAGGTGCAGGCCGAGCTGGCCAAGGGCGGTTACCGCCCCACCCACGCGAAGAGCGGGGCGGACACCCTGTCCGGCACCGACCGCGGGCTGACCGTCCTGCCCACCGGCAAGGGTGTCCTGACCCGCCACATCACCGTACGGGGCACCGACCCGGCTACCGGCGCGCCGGTGGTGCAGGAGGTCTACGTCGATGCCGCCACCGGCGTCACGCTCTTCGAGTCCGGCGGGCTGCCGACCTTCACGGCGCCACAGCAGGCCGCAGGCCACCAGGGCGGCAAGACCGACAGGCAGACAAAGCCCGGTGAGCCGACCAAGCCCGGGAACGGGTCGGCCGGTGTCACCGGACAGGGCACCCTTCTCAACGGTTCCACCGTTCCGCTGTACCTGACCAAGGACGGTGCCACCGGCCAGTACCTGCTGCGCGACACCGCGCACATGGCCGACGGCAAGCAGCGGGGCGTCATACAGACCTGGGACGCTTCCAGCCTCTGGTACCAGGATGTCTCCGGCGTATGGCCGGAGGGCGTCGTGCCGTTCACCTCGCCCACCCCGAAGATCGGCCCGGAGCTGACCGCGTCCGGTGCGGTCGACGCGCACTGGGCGGCTGGGAAGGTGTACGAGTACTACCACGACACCTTCAAGCGCGACAGCCTCGACGACAAGGGCATGGCGATCAACTCCCTGGTCGGCGTGACCGACTACGGCTCTCCGTTCGTCAACGCCTTCTGGGACCACACCAAGATGGTGTACGGCACCGGCGACGACGAGTACCGTTCGCTGGCCTCGGACCTCGACGTGGTGGGCCACGAAATGACTCACGGCGTGGTGGAGCACACCGCGAACCTTGTCTACGCCGGCCAGTCCGGTGCCATGAACGAGGCCATAGCCGACTACTTCGGCAACGTCATCGACGTCACCGCGAACCACACCCCGATGAGCGACCCCGACGCGGGCCTGATCGGCGGCGACCTGTGCCGAAACCGGACGCCCCGGGAGTGCGCGTTCCGCGACCTGAACGACGGCGCCACCACGAAGAAGTTCCTCGGCCTGCCCCTCGGCTCGGCCTACGACAACGGTGGCGTACACGTCAACTCCACCATCTTCAGCGGCGCGCTGTGGGACATCCGCGAAAGCCTCGGCGGCCCGCTGGCCGACCGCATCGTCTACCGGGCACTGTCCTCGTACGTCGCCCCGCTCGACGGCTTCGACGAGGGCCGGGACACGGTCGTCGCCGCGGCCAAGTCGCTCGGAGTGAAGGGCAGTCAGCTGACTGCGGTGAAGAAGGCCTTCGAAGCCCACGGCGTCGTCCCTGGCTGGGAGAAGAGCCTGGGTCTGGACAGCGACATCCTGGTCGGCAGACTCGGCACCATGATGTCATTCGTCGGCACCGGCAACAGCCCCAGCGCGGGCAACGGGTGGTGGGCGGTCCCCAAGTCCAGCGCCGACGGCACCGCGCCGTACGCCGTGTGGGTCGGCCGCACCGACGGCAAGCGCAAGGCCCGGCAGATCTCCCCGAACGACGGTCGGTCCCACCTCAGCCCGGTCACCGACGGCAAGCGCGTGGTCTGGGTGGCCGTCGGCGACGTCTCCCCCGACGACCCCTACTCCCACACCTACGACATCATGTCCGCCCCGGTCGGCGGAGGCGCGCCGAAGACGCTGTTCAGCACCACCGACGAGATCAGCGGCCTCAGCGTCGACGGTGACACAGTGGCGTGGTCCAAGCGGGACGAGGGAACCGGGCTGCAGCGGGTCTCCTACCTGACGGGCGGCAGCACCACGCCGCAGGTGGTCCCGCTCGGCCGGGACTACAACCAGGCAGTCAAGCCGGCCGTGAAGAACGGACGCATCGCGTACATCCACGACGGGCTGTTCGACGGCGTCTACGGTGTTGTCGTCGAGGTCTACGACATCACGGCCGGCACGACCACGCCGCTGGGCGCGCCCTCGCAGCCGGAGTGGATCAGCTCCCCGGTTGCCACCGCGTCCGGGGTGTACTGGCTCATCGACACCGACTACACCGACGACGACTTCACCACCCTGCGCCGGGCGGACGTCGACGGTTCCGATGTCACCGACCTCATCGCGGAGAAGGGCCCGAACCCGGTCCGCTCCTACGGTCTCACCGCCTCGGAATCCGCCGTCACCCTGACGGTCTACGCCTCGTATTCCCAGGTGTTCGACGACTACAACGACTCCCTCGCGAAGCTCCAGCAGTTCACCCCGAAGGGCGCCCCGCTCGGTCGCGTCTCCTGCAGCCACGGCCAGCAGTCCAATGCGGCGGCCGAAACCGGCAGCCGTGTGCTCTGGATGGACACCACCACCACGGACACCGACCTGGTCACCCGGAACCGCCCGGCAGGCACGTGCGCTTGAGCACCTCCTGCCCGACCAACCGACGGGGTCGGGACCGGCGTTCGCCGGTCCCGACCCCGTCGGCCGTCGGCTCACCGGCAGCCGCATGGGGGCGCAACAGACCGGCCACCGGCTGACACGGCCCGGCGCAGCTCGGGTCCCATGGGTACAAGAGGGGATCCCCGGGCTCCCCACCCAGTCGCGAAAGTCAAAGGGCGCACACCCGAGCCTCTTGAGCGCGTCGGAGGCGGGCTTGTCACCCAAGGGGTGACAAGCCCGCCTCCGACCTGGTCAGCGGATCAGTAGTGGAACCGCTCCAGACCGTTGGCCCAGGGATTTACCAGGTACGCGGTCCGAGTGCCGGGGTCGATGAACAGGCCGCGGCGGCTGGTGAAGTCGAAATTGGAGGTGGTGAGGGTGGAACTCACGAGATTGGCGATGGGGTGTCGTGCCAGCACCTTCCCGGTGTCCGGATCGATGACGGTGATCTCGCTCAGGGCGTTGTTGTCGTCCGTGGTGGCCTCCTCGTACAGGTGGGCGACGAGGGCAAGGTGGTGCTTGGTGTCGAGCGTCGGCCACATAACACCCCTGGTCCCCAGGTCGCCTGGCGCCGAGGTGGCCAGGGCCTTCTGGTCCGCGGACCGCCAGGTGCTCGTGGGGAACTCGCCGCTGGAGTAGTTCGGGGTAGCGGGCCCGGCAGCGACGTACAACTTGTCTCCCTTGCCGTCGGGCAGCAGGCCGGCGGTGCAGGCCGGCATCGTGGTGAGCGGCGACACCACCCGGTTGCCGAGGTCGACCGCCACGGCCCAGTAGGGGACGCGTCCGGACAGGCAAGGCCCCATGGTGCCGGTGGTGGCGACGAAGAACGTGCCCGTCGAGGCATCCACCGAGACGTTGCTGAAGCTCCGTCCCGGATTGGTCTCGTTGATCGGCAGCGGCTCGGAGACCCGGCCCGTGGCCATATCGACCGTCCACAGGCTGGCCACACCGGACACCCCGTCGAACGTCATCACGGCGGCCCGGTGCCGAGCCGGATCGACTGCGCCGCCCTGGTAGGTGACCGATGTGGAGCCGCCTCCCTGGTCGAGTGGGCTCAGTTTCACCTCGGCCCCGGTCGCGGTGTCGCGCAGGTCGACCTGCGGAAGCGCGGCACCGTCGAAGGACTGGTGCGCGATGAGAGTGTTCCCGGTCGTGGGATCGGCCCCCACCACCTCCTGCATCATCGACGTGCCGGTGTCGTGCGACACCTGGGTGCCGAGCTCTCCGTCGGCCAGGGAGTATGCGGTGGTGGCTGAGCTCCGCAGGTGTGTCCAGCCGTCGTCGCCCTGGACGAAGTCGTCGGTGGCCAGCAGCGCCGTGCCGTTACTGACTTCGAAGTTCTCCAGGGTCCCGGAGACCGTGTCGCCGTCGAGGTACTGCACGAACGACGTGGGCGACGCCTGCCCGAGAGGCTTGCCCGCGCGCGTGGCGATGATCCGGACCGGGTACTGCAGGCCGGTGGGCAGGTCCAGGGCCTTGAGGTCGAGGACCGTTCTGCCCTTGACCGACGGCAGGGGCCGGAACAGGGTGGAGGCGTGGTCGACCCCGTTGTCGTCGCGGCCGCTGCCGTTCTGGTTGGTGGCGGTGTTCAGCGCTCCGTACAACGTCGGTGCCGGGGTCAGGAACTCGATCACGGCGCCGTCGGCGTGCTTCACCGAGCCGGCGTCCCACGAGACCGTCAGCCTGGGCTCGGCCAGGGACAGCTCCGCGGCGTGCGCCTTGACGGTGTCCCCGTGGCTCAGCAGCGGTGCCTGCGGCCGTTGGTCCGCGTCGGGCCCGACGCGCAGTGCTCGGAAGTCACCGAAGACCTGACCTCCGTACAGGGTGGTCCCGACGCCGTAGAGGCCGGCGCCGCCGGCCTCGAACGCCGAGGCGGGGATGGTCACCGAGCCCTTGGTGCCGGTGAGCGGGGTGCGCCATGCCGCACGCCACTTGTCGCTGGTGGTGAAGGGAGTCCAGTGGCCGACCGAGGACAGCACCAGTTCCGGGTCGGTCGTGTCGCGGAGGCCGGTGAGGTCATAGTGCACGGTGACGGGCTTGCCGAGCGGGGACGAGCCGGGCACGCGGGGGGCCTGCGGCTGCAGGTAAGTCCCGTCGGCCGCGCCGAAGGTGAGCCTGCGGGCGGCGGAGGCCACCACTCTGCCGTTGTCGAGCGCCTCGAACGTCACCTGCACGCTGCGCGGGCCGGACGACGCGAGCGGCAGGCCTGCCGCGCCGAGCAGTTCGCGCGGCAGGAGGCGCAGGCTGGGCCCGTCGGAGGGGATGCTCCCCTCGTTGCCGACGCGCAGACGGTACGTCAGTCCGTCGTGGGCGCCGGTCAGGTCGAGTCCGAGTGTGATGGGCGAGACGGTGTTCTGACCGGACGGGTTGCCTGAGCCGACTTCGGGCCCGGCCAGGTCGATGGCGGACGGGTCGGTGGCCTCGACGAACGACGTGGTGGGGCTGACCGAGAGGAGCTGACGCTCGGCGACGGACAGACGCAGCGCGGAGGGAGCGATGTCACGGCGCTTGGCGAGCACCCTTTCCACGGCCGCGGTCACGTCCAGTTGCGGGCCCATGTGCAGTTCCCGGTCGGCCTGCGGGGGCTGGGCGAGCGGCCGGCCGGTGGCGACCAGCAGGTTCCGGACCTTGCGCGGGGTGAGCTTCTGCCCGGTGCCCTCGGCGGCCGCCAGCACGTTGGCCGCCGCGGCGGCGATCATCGGTGCGGAGGCCGACGTGCCGCCGTTGAGCACCACGCCCGTGCCGTCGGAGGTGTGGATCAGCGAGGGCAGGTTGTCCCCCGGCGCGGCCAGGTCGATACGGGTGCCGAAGCCCGACGAGTAGCCCGCGGAGCCGTTGTAGCGGGTCGTCGGGTAGACGGCCGTGCGGACGTCGTCCGAGGTCAATGTGTCGTCGACGGTGGTTCCTCCCGCGGCGATCACCCCGGTGTCACGGACCAGCGACGGGGTGGTGGTCGGGGCGACGTCGTCGATGTCGGTCTGGGCGTGGGTGCTCGACGTCAGGTCGGTGGGCGTGCTGCCGCCGTCCGGGCCCACCGACACCGGCAGACCGAGGCGGGTGCCGTCGTTGGACGACACGACCACCACGATGCCCAAGTCGACGATCGAGCGCAGGGTGGCCCTGATCTCGGGGTCGTCCTCCAGCCACCGCGAGGGGAAGCCGATCGACCCGTCGGTGCCGAAACCGAGGCTGGCGGTGATCACGTCGGGACGGGGCTTCTGGGCTGCCGCGGCGCGAAGGGCCGTCGCGATGCCCTCGGCTGACGCCTCCTCCGGGATGACGAGCCGGTATTGCGCTCCCGGTGCGATGCCCAGCAGGTCGGTGGCGCCGCTTCCGGTCGCCTCGGCACGCTGCCGGTCGTGGGGCAGCGGCGCCATCATCGAGAAGTCGAGCAGCACCTCGGCGAGGTTGGGGTCCTGGCCCTCGATGGATCCGGTCGGATCGAGACGGCCCGCGTTGTCGCTGGTGTAGGTGGGAATGAGCGGCAAGGAGGGGTAGTCCAGGTACCGCTGGCCGTGCTGGACGACGGTGGTGGGACCGTAGGTGCGCACGTAGTCGTCGCCCGCGTCCGCCATGGACTGGTCGGTGAGGTCGCCCAGCGACACGTTGGTGACGATCTGCCCCTCGCCGGGCAGCCCGTGGAGGTACTTCGCACTGTCCTGGAAGGCGCCGACCGCGTTGACGCCGCCGGAGTTGAGGTACGACTGGAAGGACGTCGTCAGGCCCTGGTTGGTGGGCAGGCCGTCAAGGGCGGCCGGTCCGGCTGTGCGGGCCCCGGCACGCGAGCCAAGGTCGTCGATGACCGCGCGTACCTCCTCCGGGAGCGGCACGGCCCCGGAGTTCATGGTCTGCGGGCGGACCGCGGAGCGGGCCCCTCCGGACGCGGTGCCCACGCTGTAGGGCGTCAGCGCGGAGGCGTTCGCGCGGCGCTGGATGATCTCGGCGGACGGGGAGAGAGCGGTGCCGAAGCCGCTGCGCCCCTTGGTTCCGGGCACGGGAAATGCCCTGATGGTGCCGTCCTTGCCGGTCAGGGTTCCCGTTCCGTCATCGGACCAGTGCACCACCGAGCCGTCGGCAAGGGTGAGGGAGTGCGCGGCGGGAGCAGAGGTCCACGACTGCGGCGCGTGCGGATCGGCGGCGTGGGCCATGGGAGTTGAGGTGGCTGCGAGCAGGACAGCGGCGAGCGTCATCAACCGGGCTCGTCTGAAACGTAGGGACATGCAACGCCCTTCGAGGATCGTGCGGGGTGACCAACTACGTCTTCGGGACTGGCGGTACGGTGCTCACCTTGACGGCGCCACGTCACGCTGGACAAGATCCAGTTGTCGCGGGTTCGCGCAGTTGCTCACATGCGCGTCCGCTCGTTACCGGCGGACGAAGGCGTAAGCCCGGCCGCAGATCCGCGATGCACAGGAGTGACGGGCTGACTGCGGTCGGTGCGTCGCCCGAAGAGACCGACCGGGCGCCACGGACCCTGGACGACGAGCTCCCGGTCATCCGGATCGAGGGCCGGCCCCCGCGATGGAAGGCCGGACCGCCACGCTCGTTCCTGTGGTCGCTGCCGGCCCGCAGGCGGAGCGAACTGGCCCAGTGAGCTCTGAGTCGGGTGACCCGATGCCCAGGGAAGCGGCGACATCGTCCCCCGCAGAGGCCGGCCCGGCAGCGAGCTCGACCAGTTGGCCACCGGCCACCACCTCGACGGCCGAAGTGCTCAGCGACTGGAGGTGGAGGTCGCCCTTCAGGTGATACGTCCGCCATCGAGGGCGCGGTGAGTGACGAACGATGCAACCAGGTGCATCCTCCCGGGGGGCGGGTTCTGTATGACACCCCGGCCGAAGAGGAAACTAGTCAATAGCCATGAACCTGCCAATCCGCCTGACGGACCTTGCGAATCTCGGAATCCTTCGACTCGCCAGCCGAGGCCCTGTTCTGGTGCGCGAGGTTCGGTGTGGCGTCAGCTCTTGAGCCACACCGAACCCCGCGTTTCAGATCAAGAACCGTCGATCAGTTTCTGTACCTCGGGCGGGAGCTCTGAGCCGGAGTAAGCGGCGAAGAACGTGGCTGTCTTCGGTGTGTCCCCAATGGCGATGGCGACCTTCGGAGAGATGCCGTCCACTTCGTAGGCGGGTCTCCGTCGTAACCGGCTCCTCGCCCTTGTCCTGGCCGCCGGTGTCTTCGCAGGGTGGTTTGGTGGCGGCGCCGAGGCCACCGGCCTCGGCCGACCCGCCAGCCGCGCCATGGCTTTCGAGGTCGGCATGCAGAACTCGGGGCTCGCCGCCTCACTGGCGACCGCTCACTTCAGCCCGCTGGCCGCCCTACCGGCAGCCGTGTTCTCCGTGTGGCACAACATCTCGGGCGCCCTGGTCGCCGCCTGGCTGTCCCACCGGTCACGGCACACTGCGCCGGCACCTGCGGGCGCCGGCCACGCACTGGCCACAACCACGGCCGAGGAAGCCTGACGGAAATTGCCCGGCGGGCCGGCGCCGATTCGCCGGGTCGTTGCAACTCATTTCTGGTTGGGCTTCATGCGTCCGGTCAGACCGCCGACCTCGCTGCGGAGTTGCTGCACGGAGTCGGCAAGGGAGGCCAGGGCGGACTCGATTTCGACCACTACGGCTGCGTGCTTGTCCATGGTGGCTGCGTGCTCCAGCTGTGCCCACACAGCTGCTTCCGCCACCAGCGCGTTGCGCTGGGGACTGGCGACCGGGTGCCGGGATGCTTGGGCGAGCAGTTCGCAGGCCTTCTGGCCGGGGGCGCTGTCGGTCATGGACGAAATCCTTCCAGTGGGCCCACGCCGACTGGCGTGTTTCGGACGGTGGATCTCAAGAGGCGGGTGCCCCTGACCTGTTGAGCAGGTGACCGGCGTGTTCCAGGATCACCATCCTCCGCGCCGCCCCAGCCCTTCGCGGAAGTCGTTGGCGATCTGGTGCAGCGCGTCCTGCCGGTTGACGGGTCCGGGCTTCTACCGGACCCGCAGCACCAGTAAGCCCCTGGTCGCGCCGTGCACAAGGGGATCAAGAGTGTGGCGACCGGGTTGCTGTGCGGGAGGCGTCTCGTCGCGTACCCGAGTGAGCCGCGAGTATGGTGCGCACTAAGCAACGCCGGTGAGCTGCTGCGCCCAGACGGTCTTCCCCTGCGCGTCATAGTGGGTGCCCCAGTTTTCGGCGACAGTGGCAACGATGAACAGCCCTCGTCCTGTCTCGTCAATGGTTCGGGCGTGCTTGAGGTGCGGAGCGCTGCTCACAGCGTCGCTCACCTCGCATGTGAGCATCCCGTCCAGAATCAGACGCAGTCGAAGTGGTGGGGCACCGTAGCGGACCGCATTGCCGACGAGCTCGCTGACGATGAGCTCGGTGGTGAAAGTGCTGTCTTCGTCGATCTTCCAGGCCGCGAGCTGTCGGCGGGCGGCGGCGCGCGCACGGGGTGCGGCTTCGGGGCCGGCCGGCAGGGGCAGGGTGAGGACCTGCTCCGCGGGGAGCGCCTTGGCGCGTGCCAGCAGTACCAGCTTCTCCGTCTCGTAGCGGTCCCTCATCGCGTACGCGAGCACGTCGCAGAGCTCGTCCAACGGCTGAACAGCTCCTTGGTCCAACAGGGAACGCAGGTGCGCGGACGCCAAAAGGATGTCTTCGTTGCCGACTGCCAGGGTGCTTCCTGCGGGTACGTCGACCGTGGTGGCTGGGAACGGGGCCTGGTCGGTGCCGGCGAGTACTGGGCCCGCAGGGACGGACAGGGTGGTCGAGCTGCCGTCGGGGAAGACCACGTAGGGCTCCGGCAGGCCCGCGCGCACAATGGTGCACTGGCGTTCGACCGAGTCGTAGACCGCGATCAGACAGCCGGCGGTGAGCGGCTCACGGTGCAAGGGGTCACCGACCGGGAGCGCCGCGCGTTCGGCGGCCAGGCGGGCGGCAGTGTCACTCAGCCGCGCCATCAGTTCGTCCGGTTCCAGGTCCAAAGCGGCCAGGGACTGGATGACCATCCGCAATTGCCCCATCGTGGTGGCAGTGGCCACACCCAGCCCGGCGACGTCACCGAGGACCAATGCTGTCCGCGCCCCCGCCAGCTCGATCACATCGAACCACGCGCCCCCGCCTCCTCGTCCGGGAAGGTGCAGGTGGGAGACCTCCACCGTTGACGGCGTCGCCGGTCGCTGCGGCAGCAGCCTGCGCTTCACGGTCGCTGCGATAGTCCGCTCTCGCATGTAGCGACGCGCGTTCTCGATGCACAGCGCGGCGTGGGCGCACACGTCGGACGTCAGCGCGAGGTCCTCTTCCTGGAACGGGTCCTCTGCCCCGTGCCGATAAAAGCTCACCACGCCCAACGCCTGGCCCCGCAAGGCCAGCGGAGCGACGATCAGGGAGTGGGCGCCGGAGCGTTTGATGGCCTCCGCCCGAGCAGGATCAGCCGCGAGCCACAAGCTGTCTTCCTCCACCGGGACGACCCGCGGGCGCAGGTCGGCCAGTACGCGCGAGAAGGGGGTTCCGTACGGCAGGTTCCGCACCTCACCCACCGGGTAGGCCGACATCAGCCCGCGAAAAGCAGCCCGCCGCAGGGGTACTCCCGGGTCGACCGGGGCCAGCGGCGGGTCCTCACCACGGAACACGTCCTCGATGACCTCGACCACCGCGATCCCCGAGAACGCCGGTACCACCGCTTTCGTCAATTCCTGACAGACGGCCATGACCTCCAACCGCTCGCCCACCTGTCGACGGACCTCTTCCAGGATCTTCAGGCGCTGGAGGTCGCGCTCGCGGTCGGTGACATCCATGACGGAGGCAACCAGGCCCAGGACCCCACCACTTTCGCTCTCCAGGCGCACGTAGGCGATGGAATAGGTTCTCGGATTGCTGCCGGCGGGCCCCTGCACGGATCGCACCATGCGGTCGAACACCGGCTCCCCGCCTTCCATGACGCTGCGTGCCACTGCCGCTTCCTCCTCAGGGGCAGCAAGCCGGTAGGCCTCGGTGAACACTTGGCCCGGCAGCGAGTCGACCGAGGTGGCGCACATCCCGCGCATCGCCGCGTTCACGCGGACGATGCGCAGTCGGTCGTCCAGGACATGCAGGTGCATCGGCAAGTGAGTGAACATGGACCGCAGCATCGCCAGATCCCAATGTGAACCGGCGTCCACGCCGGCTCGCACCTCCCACGTCACCGACGAGTCGGTCAGTACCGGCCTCACCACTACCGAGCCCGGACCGTCGGAGAGGGCCCGGAGCCAGTTCTCAGCGGCACTGTTCTCGTGCACGAGGGCACTGACTGACCGGCCCACGGCTTCCTCCGCAGACCATCCGAACACCTCGCCGGCCGCAGGAGACCAGTCGGTCACCCGCCCGCCGTCATCGATTCGCATGAGCACGTCTCCGCTGGACATGGCCGCACACCTCCGCTCCGGCCCGTACCCACGAGCCGCACAGCCGCTCGGCCGCAAGCAGGTACTCATAGGCGCAACGGCGCCCACTTCCATAGTGAGGGCCACAGGTCGACCCGGAGACCGGAAGCGACGCCTTCGTCCGGACGACGCCGCCGGTCGAGTCGGACGACGGCTCCAGCCGGGCGATCCCGAACGACGAGGACAAGGGATTGGACCGGGTGGGTGACCCGACCGTCAGGTAACGCCGACGCGCTCCCCGACGCCTCTCTCCGGACAGTGGTTCTCCGCCCGGTTCCAGGAGGTCATGAAGAACGCCTACTCAGCGCTCCAGGAACCGTGACGACCGGGTCCGGGCGATCCCCCGCCCGGACCCGGCTCACAGGTCACCGGTCACGGGTCAGTCGGCCGAACAGGGCGCGTCCGGAGGCAACCAGTCCGGACGGGCTACGGCTGATCGCGGCCCTGCTCCGGGACTTGGACTTCGGTTTCACCTTGGACTTGGCCTTGGCCTTGGATGCAGGCATGGCCTTGGACTTGGATGACGGCTTCGGCTTCGGCTTGGGCTTGGGCTTGGGCTTGGACGTCAGCTTGGACTTGGTCCGGGACTTGGTCCCGGACTTCGGCGCAAGCTTTCGCTCGGGCTTCGGCTCCCGAGCCGCCTCCGCGCGGGTCGTCCCCTCCGCCAGCACGTGATAGCGATGGCTGATCCGCCGCCCCACCAGCAGATATCCGAGCAGCGCGCCACTCGTGTTGAGGATCGCGTCGTCGATGTCGAAGGCACGCCCGGGGACCAAGGCGCCCTGGACGAGTTCGATCACCACCATCACCGTCAACGTCAGCACGACCATGCGCAGCATCCGGAGCCGGCGCGGCACGAGAATCGGCAGCAGGATGCCGAACGGGACGCCCAGCAGGAGGTTTCCGCCGGCCTGCTTGCAGGCCGCGAGGAAGGTGTAGTCCTCGGCGTACTGTCGCAACGACCTTCCGGGCCGGAGGTTGGACCGGACGAGGTCCTCCGATGCCGGTGACGGGGTGAGCGTCACCTTCGCCAGGGCGATGGAGAATGCGGTCAGGGCCAGGAATGTCGCCACCAGGACGAGCGCACGCAGCAGCGTGCTTCCCCACACCCGTCGTCGCCGCTCCTGACGATTCACCTCTGCTGTCATGGCACACAGTTGCCCTCATCGGCCACGAGCACACCTGCGGAACGCCCTTTCATGCCCCGACGGGCCGGAAGGGGATGGGGTCAGGCGAAGCGGGGCCGCTTGACGATCCCCCGCAGTCTCCCTCCCTGTGGCAAGGCGCGGGTGGGATGCGCCGGTGGTCACGGTCGGTGGCCGTTTGTGCGGCAGACGAGGAGGGCGACGTCGTCGTGGTCGTGCGGATGGCGCAGCGCACCCAGGAGGTGGTCGCAGGTGGCTTCGAGTGTCGGCTGCGGCTCGGTGAGGAGGTCGAGGAGGGTGTTCAGGCGGGTGTCGATGGGTTGGTTGCGGGTTTCGACGAGGCCGTCGGTGTAGAGCAGCAACTGGTCGCCGGTATCGAGCTGCAGGGTGGTCTGTTCGAACGCGGCGACGCCGACGCCGAGGGGAGTGCCGGTGGGCAGGTCGACAAGTTCGGGCGGTCGGCCGAGTCGGGTCAGGACAGGCGGCATGTGGCCGGCGAGGGCGATCACGCAGTGCATGCGGTGCGGGTCGTAGACGGCGTAGATGCAGGTGGCGAAGCCGGGCTCGAGGCCGGCGGCGATGTGGTCGAGGTGCAGGAGGACCTGCGCGGGGTCGAGGTCGAGTTCGGCCAGGGTGCGGACGGCGGTGCGGAGCTGTCCCATGGTCGCGGCAGCGTTGATCCCGCTGCCCATCACGTCACCGATGACCAGGGCGGTCTTGTCACCCGCCACGGGGATGGCGTCGAACCAGTCACCGCCGACCTCCGCGGAGGCCTGGGCGGGCTGGTAACGGTAGGCGATGTCCAGGCCGGTCGGCTGGGGTGGCGTGTGGGTCATGAGGTGGCGTTGCAGGGTCAGGGCGGTGCGGCGCTGGTTCTGGTACAGGCGGGCGTTGTCGATGCGCACCGCAGCGCGGGCGGCCAGCTCACCGGCCAGGACGATGTCGTCGGGGTCGAACGGCTGCGGGTTGCGGGCGCGGCACAGGTCCAGGGCGCCCAGGACTTCCCCGCGGGCTATCAGCGGCACGGCCAGGTAGGCGTGCAGGCCGGCCTGGGCCAGGAGGGCGGCTCCCCGTGGTTCGGCGGCGATGTGCTGCAGGTCCGCTTCGGTCACCTGATTCACCAGCACGGGGCGGCCGGTGGTCACACACTGGGTGATGAGCCGGTCGGCGGCGTAGGTGGCGATGTGCCCGGTCTGATCGGCCGCGTAGACGGCGTCGGTGGGATAGGCAGCGGTGACTGCCAGCGCCCTGAACAGGGCCGGTGCCCCGGGCGACACAGTTTCTGGTTGCCGGTCGTCGAGGACCGCGTCGAGGATGTCGACGGCGGCCAGGTCGGCCAGTTCGGGCACCAGGATGTCGGCCAGCTCCCGGGCGGTTGTTTCCACATCCAAGGTGGTGCCCACCATCGCCGAGGCCCGGGCAATGGTCGCCAGCCGCTTGCGGGCAGCGGCCGCCTCCAGGCCGGCGCGGTGCTGCTCGGTACTGTCCACCACCGACGCCGCCACACCCAGCACCCGCCCGGCCGGATTCTCGAGCCGGTAATACGAGACCGACCGGGCGATTTCATCGCCCGGATCGGTCGGTGACCGGCCCACGATGAAGTGGTTGATCAGCGGTCTGCCGGTGTCCAGAACCTGCCGCATCATCGACGCGACGGCCTCGGTATCGTCCAGGAACCGCAGGACCTGGTGGACATCACTGCCGATGTGCTGGGCGGCCGGCAGTCCGTTGAGGCCCTCCAGCGCCGGGTTGACCATCACGTACCGCAGGTTGGTGTCCAGGACGGCCAGGCCGATCGGGGACTGGGCCACCAGCTGCACCGACAGCGCCAGATCCCGTTCCACCTCTCGCAAAGTGGCCTGGTCGGTGGCGATACCGAGGGCGAATGGCTGTCCCTGCTCGCCCAGCAGCCGCATGTTGCGGAACTCCACCAGCCGCGTACTGCCGTCCTTGTGCCGCACGGGAAACACGCCGGCCCAGGTCTCACCACTTGTCATCACCTGCGAGAACAGGTGCAGCACCAGGTCGAAGTGCTCCGGGGCCACCAGCAGGGGGGCCGCGAACCGGCCCAGCGCCTGGTCCGCGGTCCAGCCGAACAGCTCCTCGGCCTGCGGGCTCCACAACGCGATCCGTCCCGCGCTGTCCAGCACCACCGCGGCCACACCCAGCACGTCCAGCAGCCCACCCGGCTCGGCCGGGGCGACCCCCACCGAGGCAGGTCCCTCCGGGAACGCACCGGTGGCACCCATGAGGCACCCCTTCTCCCGCAATGCATAGCCGTGCTCGACTCCGTGGACCCCCCACCAGGCCTCTCATCGTCTTCCATCCTCTCTCCCGGCGCTACTGACCACAGCCTGAGGACCTGGCGGACGGAAGAAGGCGGGGAGGATCCCCCGCGGAGCAGGCGCGGCACCGCCGGACCGGATCTCGGGCTGATCAGCGCGGTACCGACAGCCGATTGCCAACAACCGTTACGGACCGTCACCGCCGGTTGTCTCGCTGGTTCCCCCGAAGTCCGATTCACTGCGTCCAGCACGTGCGATCCCGCTTGACGCGATCTGGCGGCAGGACCGAGAGATCCTTGAATCACCAGTGGACTCGAAGGCGAGGTGATCGGCCCATGGACACACCGGCAAGCATGCCAGGTGACTCCCTCACCCCCGCCGCGGCTCTGGCCGTGGCAGCTCCGGATGGAACGCTGACCGGCTGGAGCACCGGTGCGGAACAGTTGCTCGGCTACTCCGCCGGTGAGGCCGTCGGCCGGCTCGCGACGGCGCTGCTTGCTTCGCCCCTCCCCGCTGGTGTCCGTGAGCGTTTCGATCGGCAGGGGGATTGGACGGGACACGTGGTACTCCGCCACCGGGACGGCAGCGCGGTCGAATGCCGGCTGCGGGCGCGCCCGCTGCCCACAGGTGACGGGCGAGCCGGATGGCTGCTGGAGGGCATTCAGGAGCGGGAGGAGAACCGCGACACGGACCCCTTGATCCGCTGGTCGTTCGACCAGTCCCCGTTCGCCCTGGCGATCTACGACACCGAGGGCCGGTTCCTACGGGTCAATGAGCCCATGACGAAGCAGCTCGCCGCCACGGAGCGGGATCTTCGCGGGCTCCGGATCACCGAGCACATGCCAGATCCCGCCTTCCAGGCCCCTGAACGATCCGTCGATCACGTGTTGCGTACCGGGGAGCCCGAACACATCGAGAACTACGTCAAGGTGCCAGGAGAGCCCCAGGCCCACGCCTGGACCATCCACTTCACCCCGCTCAAGGACTCCTTTGGCCTGGTGCACGGCGTGCAGCAGGCAGCTCTCGACTTCTCCGAGCAGTACGCGGCCCGCGAACGTCTTGCGCTGCTCGATGAGGCCAGCAGGCGTATCGGCAGCAGCCTGGACGTGGCTCGCACCGCGCAGGAACTGGCCGACGTGGCCGTGCCCGACCTCGCGGACTTCGTCTCGGTCGATCTGTTCGACGCCGTACTGCACGGCGACGAGCCCCCGCCCGTTCCGGACGACGGTCCTCTGGTGCTGCGGCGCGTGGCCACCCGCCCCGACGTAAAGGCTGTCGTCGCGGTCGGCGAGTTGTCCCCCTACCCGGAGTTTTCGCCGGTTGCTCGCAGTCTGGCCACCGGTCGCGGCACCCTGCACCGGATCGGCGAGCCCGAGATCACCCGCTGGCTGGCCCACGACCCGGTCCGGACCGCCTGGGTGAGTCGGCACCGCGCGCACTCGCTCATGGTGGTGCCGCTGCGCGGCCGCGGCACCAACCTCGGCGTCGTGCTCTTCGCCCGCCTGGATCCGTCCGCCGGGCCGTACGAGCAGGCAGACCTGCAGATCGCCAGGGAGCTTGCGGCGCGCGCCGCGGTCTGCCTCGACAACGCCCGCCGCTACACGCGCGAACACACAACAACTCTGGCCCTCCAGCACAGCCTTCTGCCGCAGGGGGTTACCAAGCAGGCCGCTGTCGACGTGGCCAGCCGCTACCTGCCCGCAGACTCGAAAGTCGGCGTCGGCGGTGACTGGTTCGACGTGATCCCGCTCTCCGGCGCCCGCGTCGCCCTGGTTGTCGGCGATGTGGTCGGTCACGGGATCCACGCGTCCGCCGCCATGGGGCGCCTTCGCACCGCAGTACGCGCCCTCGCCGACGTCGATCTGGCCCCGGACGAACTGCTCGCGCATCTGGACGACCTGGTCGTCCGGCTCGGATCCGGGCCCGATTCCGGAACGGGGACGCCCTTCGCGGAACTCGGAGCCACCTGTCTGTACGCGGTGTACGACCCCATCTCCCGCAAGTGCTCACTCGCCAGCGCCGGCCACCTCTGGCCCGCTCTGGTGACCCCTGACGGCACGGTGGACTTCCTGGAACTGCCCACCGGCCCGCCACTCGGCCTGGGCGGGCTGCCGTTCGAGGCGATTGAACGCGAACTGCCCGAAGGCAGCCTCCTGACCCTCTACACCGATGGCCTTGTCGAGGCACAGAATCGCGATGTCAACGCCGGCCTGCACGCTCTGCGCACGGCCCTCGCCGACACGGCTCCGTCGTTGGAGGCCACCTGCGACCGCGTACTCGATGCTCTGCTCGGCGAGCAGCCGGCCGATGATGTCGCGCTGCTCATCGCCCGTACCCGTGCCCTGGACAACGGGCACGTCGCCACCTGGGACCTTCCCGCCGATCCCGCCTTCGTGGCCGAGGCCCGCTCCAAGGCGACCGCCCAACTCCACGCCTGGGGGCTGGACGACCTGGCCTACGTCACCGAACTCGTGGTCAGCGAGCTGGTGACCAACGCGATCCGCTATGCCGCCGCACCCGTTCAGCTGCGGCTGATCAAAGAAAGAACGCTGATCTGCGAGGTCTCCGACGCCAGCAGCACCGCACCCCACCTGCGCCGCGCCCGCATCTTTGACGAGGGCGGACGCGGTCTCATGCTGGTCGCCCAGCTCACCGAGCGCTGGGGGATGCGGCATACCGGCACGGGCAAGACCATCTGGGCCGAGCAGCCCCTTCCCGAGTAGGTGTGCCGGTCAGCGCGGAGGCACCGGCTCGGCGCTGCGACTGGCCGCAGACCAAATGGCTTCCGCTTTCCCGCCGAGGGCACCGGCGGGCCCGGGTGTACCTGAGGCGATCCGGCGGTGGGTGGGCAAGGATACGCACCCACGGCACCGCTCGTTGATCACCCGGGCGAGTAGGGGCACGCGATACGTGGGCGCGGCAGGCGGGCCGGGTTCAGTCGGGGAGCGAGAGCCTCCTGGTCAGGCACATCGCCGCCGACAGCATCCCCGCCCGGACCCGGGTGGTCCGGTACATCCAGTCCGACCGGAAGGAGATACCGAGCGAACCGACCTGGTCACCGCTGTACACAGGCACTGCGACGCACGTCGTACCGCGGGCGTACTCTTCGCGGTCCATGACGACCGGCTCTGTGAGTGAGGAGTCGAGTTGCTGCATCAGCTCCTCCCTGCGCGTGATGGTGCGGGGCGTGAGTTCGGTCAGGGAGTGCCGGGAGAGGTAGTCGGCGCGCGCTTCCTCGTCCAGTTCACGCAGCACGCTCTTGCCCAGCGCAGTGGCGTGTCCGGCGTCCTGGAAGTCCACCCAGAAGTCCACGCGTGGAGCCTGGGCACTGTCGACGATTTCCATGACACGGATTTCGCCCTGCTCGTAAATGGACAGATAGACAGCGACCGAAAGATCGTCCCGCAGGGACATCAGGACAGGGCGTATGCGCTCCGGTAGCCCCTGCCCGTTACGCCCAGCGCCCAGCGCGTGGCGTCTGCAGGAGAGAACGAAAGCACCGTCGTCCAACTCTGTCACGTATCCGTCCTGGGCGAGTGCGGGCAGCAACCGCTGGACGCCGGCCAATGGCAGGCCCGTCTCCAGGGCCAGCTGCTGCGCGGGGGCACCTCCCTCGTGCGCCCCTACGGCCTCCAACAGACGCAGGGCACGCTCGACGGACGCGATGAGCTCGGGGCCGGTCTGGTCACCCATGCCACCAAGCATGGACCCGGTGCCGGAGGGCGGCAAGGCGTCTTGCAGCGTGCCCGGCCTGGGGCGCATGGAGTGAGGTACGACAACCGTATGTGGGAGTCCGGTCAGGTCACCGCCCCCGCGGGTCCCCGTACTCGCCCTCCAGGTCGTCCTCGGTCTCCCGTCGGCTTCAGCCGCCCGGCGCCGAAACATGCACGGCTCGGAGCCCGGCCACGATCTTGAACCGGGCGGCCCGGCTGCAATCGCCTTTTCGGGGGGATCAATGCGCTGCCGCAGCACAAGGTGCGGAGCGTATGCCCCAAGGGGTGATCCGATGTGATCCGGAGTCAGGAAATGAGCGAGAGGGATGGTCATGTTGAAGATCTTGGAGAGGCGCGCTCGGCACATCGCAGCGGGCACGGGTGCTGCCGCAGTCGTCGTGCTCGGTACTCCGCTGCTTGCCGCTGCTGCTCCTGCTCAGCTCGCTCCTCCCGTGCAGCCCTATGCCACGGTGACCAGCCAGAGTGGTTTGAACGAGCGGCAGTACCCCAGCACCGACTCGTCGGTGGTGGACACCCACGAGTACCAGGATCAGGTGGGTCTGCGATGCAAGGTACGTGCGCAGACCATCGCCGGCAACAACGATTGGTACCTGTTGCGTGACAGGCAGTCATGGATCTCGGCGAGCTACGTAGTGCGGACCGGGACCGTCCCGTACTGCAAGGACCTCCCGGTGAGCCAGCTGACTCACAGTCCACAGGCCGCCGACGCCATGGGCTGAGACGAACTGTCCCTCAGACCGTTCGCACCATGGCGGACCGTGGGCCTGGTGGTACCCCGCCCGAAACCACGGTCCGCCATGGTGTGTCGCCCCTCCGACACCGTGTTCATTCGCCGGTCCCACCGGGCAGCTTCCGAAAGCGCTGCAGGCGGCCATGACCGGCTGACCGGCGCACGGCGGAATGAGCGACGGTCGGCGACGCGTTGGTGGTATAGGGCGAGGAGGACCGGAGCACCGACGTGACAGCTGCGACCATCACCACACCACTGAGCCAGATCCTGCGGTCCTGGCGCCGGTCGGCGCCGGGCCCTCTGTGGCTGGTGGTGCCCCTGGTGCTGATCGTCGCCATACCGGTGGCCGACCACTTCCTGCCGCCGGACATCCATCTCGGCCACCTGCTCATCGTGGCCCCGGCCGTCACCTCCGTCGTCGCGGGCCCTCGACTCACCGCGCTGATCGGCGGGCTCGCGGTGGCTTCCCTCATCATCGCGGGCGCGGAGCGCGGGGTTCTGACCACCGAGAGTGTCCTCGTCGAGTTCGGGTCCCTCGCGGCGCTCGCCGCCCTCTTGGTGATCTTCTCTCTTCTGCGGGACCGACTGTGGCTGGAGCTGCTCCGAGCGCGTTCGGTCTCCGACGCGACACAGCGCGTCGTCCTGCGCCCGCTGCCGGACAGGGCCGGACCGGTGTCCATCGCCTCGGAGTACCGCAGCGCCGAGGCCGGCACCTGCATCGGCGGCGATCTGTACGCCGTCGCCCGCGCCTCCGACTCCACCCGGCTGGTCATCGGGGACGTACGGGGCAAGGGCCTCGCCTCG
Organism: Streptomyces sp. NBC_00154; assembly: GCF_026342835.1. Classification (GTDB taxonomy): domain Bacteria; phylum Actinomycetota; class Actinomycetes; order Streptomycetales; family Streptomycetaceae; genus Streptomyces. The sequence continues at coordinate 7,092,818 of NZ_JAPEMI010000001.1, read as the reverse complement.
ATCAGTGACACCGCGATCATGCTGGGCGCGTTCCGCGCCGCGGCCCACCGACAGTCCCCACTGCCGGAGCTGGTCGCGTACCTCGAAGGCGCCGTCCGGTGGGGTCTTGCGGAATTCTCGGAGTCTTCGGGGTCCGAGGCGGACGTCGGGGAGCGCTTCGTGACCGCCGTGGTGGTGGACATCCCGGACAACGAGCCGGTGGTCCACGTGATCAGCTGCGGGCATCCACCGCCCCTGCTGCTGCGCAACGCCACCGCGACCGCGCTCAATGTGCCCGCTCCCGCACTGCCCCTCGGTCTCGGCGGGCTGGCCGACGATTCCTATGTCCAGGCGACCTTCCCGTTCGCCTACGGCGACCGGCTCCTGCTCTACACCGACGGCGTCAGCGAGACCCGCGACGGACAGGGCACGTTCTATCCGCTCGCCGAGCGCGCCGCCGCCTGGACCGATCAGGCACCCGGACCACTGGTGCAGAAGATCACCGCCGACCTCCAGGCATACGCGGCAGGCCCGCTGAACGACGACATGGCGATGATCGTCGTCCAGCGCGATGAAACACCGGATAGTCCGAGCACGCCACCGAGTCAGCAGGTCGCCCACCACGATCGGCATCATCCGGATGCGGCGGCCGACGGCGTAGTGCACAGCGTCGGCGACCGCGGTCCGACACACGGACCCGGCAGACCACACCCACACCCTTCACACCCGGCGGGCGCCGGCAACAACTGGAGACTGGCCCCCGAGCAGGCCGAATGAGTCCGAACAGCCGGGCAGGATGTACGGAGTGGTCCGGCACCGGACAGCTGCGTCGGGCACGGGGCCGTTACGGGGCAGATCGACTTTCGGTGGCCAGGCCGGCGGACCAGTCGGCGAACGTGGTCCAGGCGATGTCCGGATAGGAACGGTGCAGCGCTTCGATGTCCACGCGGTAGCCCTCGCGGTTCAGGAAGTCCCACATCGCCCCCATGTCAGCACTGCTCTCGTGGACCACGGCGAGGGGCACCTGGACGGGCTCGACGTGACGGTGCAGCACACGCTGGAGGACAGCGGCCATCTGCGCGGGAGTGGGCGCGTCGGATGCGGCCTCGATCCGCAGGCCGACGTGCCGCTCGCGGTCGGAGACAACGGCCGCCACCAGCGCCCCGAGGTCGCGACGGGCCAACTGCTGCAGTGGCCGGTCAGGCGGAAGTGGAAGCTCCAGCCGTCCGGACTGAAGGCCCTGGAGATCGCCGAGCAGGTTGTCGAAGAAGTACGTCGGAGCAACCACCGTCCACGGCGGTCCTTCTCGGATGAGAATCTCCTCGATCCGCTGCTTGCTGTCGAAGTGCGGCACCCCCGTGGACCGGCCGGCCGAGGCGACAGACGCGAGTACGAGATGCGGCACCTCAGCCTGCGCGGCGGCACGCACGATGGCACGTCCCTGCTCCACCTCCGCCTCCGGCCCGTCTTCGAACGGCGTAGTGACCGCGAACACAGCGTCCACTCCGGTGAACGGATTCACCAGGGAGGTCGCGTCGCCGAGGTCACCGGGGACGACCACCACGCCACGCTCGAGCAAGGTGCGCGCCCGGGGGCCCGCAGGGTCGCGGACCACCGCACGCACCGCATGCCCTCCGTCCAGGAGCGCGCGCACCACTGCACCGCCCTGGCCGCCGGTAGCCCCAAGAACTGCCACGTGTACGGACATGTGCCTCGGCTTCCCTGCGTTTCCTTCTCCCCCGGTCTTCATGATTGCCGCCCGCGTCTCGGGACGCCACCGGCCACCTTTCACCCATCGTCGACATCCGACCGCAGCCTCCCTGCAACAGCCCGAGCAGGCACGCCGACAGTCCACCACCTGTCGCGCAGGAGGCTGCCCGGGTGACGGAGGCCGGGCGCCTGTGTCGAACCGTCGTGGGTAACGGCGCGGGGTCAGCCGGCTGTATTGGGTGCCTGATCGGGAGCGGGTCGGCAGGTGGGGGACGTGCCGGTCCAGCTGGCCAGGATGTTGAGGGCTTCAGCAGTGGGTGAGGCAGGTTCTGGGGTGTAGATGACGAGAGTCTGCTCGGGGTCGTCTTCGACGGCCAGGACGACGTAGTCGAGGGCGAGGTCGCCGACCAGCGGGTGATGGAGGCGTTTGGTGCCGGTGGTGTGGGCCTGAACGTCGTGGTCGGCCCATATGCGGCGGAACGTGTCGCTGTGCAGGGACAGTTCTCCGATCAGCTCGGTGAGCTGTGGGTCGTCGGGATGGCGGCCGGCGTACAGGCGAAGGGTGGCTACGCAGTCGGCGGCCACCCGTTCCCAGTCGGTGTACAGCGTGCGGGCGGCTTCGTCGAGAAAGACGAAGCGCGCGGCGTTGCGGTCGCGGTGGGGCCGGGCCTGGAAGTCGGCGATCAGGGCGTAGCCGAGTCGGTTGGCCGCCAGGATGTCCATGCGCCGGCCCTGGACGATGGCGGGGACACCGAGGGCGTCCAGGGTGCGGTAGAGGGCGGGACGGACCCTCTGCGGGGCGAGCGAACGCTTGCGGCGGGTTCGGCCGATGGTGGGCCGGGCGAGGTCGAAGAGGTGGGCGCGTTCGGTGTCGTCCAGCTGCAGAGCTCGGGCGACGGCCTCCCAGACGGCTTCCGAGACACCCTGGACGCGGCCCCGTTCCAGGCGGATGTAGTAGTCGACGCTGACTCCGGCCAGTTGGGCGACTTCCTCGCGGCGCAGTCCCGGAACGCGGCGGGCGCCCCGGTGAGGGGTGAGGCCGACCTGTTCGGGGGTGATCCGGGCCCTGCGGGTACGCAGGAACTCGCGGATATCACTGCTGCGGTCCATGCATCCACCGTACGGCGGACCCCGCGCGTCTCAGCCCGCGAAGGAGGTACTGGCAGACCCCCGGTGGAGCGGTACCCCGTACGGGGGTCCGGGCGGGACTGTCGGGTGATTGCCTGGATAGCGCGCCCCCTGAGCTGCACCGATCACGGCACTCGCAGGGTCAACCCCTCTCAACTGGCGTGACACCCACGGGCCACGTCGCACGTCCGGAGGAAAGGACACCGCCCTGATGGCTTCGAAACTGACCGGAACCGTCGCGCTCGTCACCGGCGCGAGCAGCGGTATCGGCGCCGCCACCGCCCGCCGGCTCACCGACCAGGCCTGACGGCCGCCACGACAAGGAGTATCTGATGAAGCACGTTTCCCTGGGCGGGCTTGATGTCTCGCGCATCGGCCTGGGCGCCATGACCATGGCCGGCACCTACACGACGGGCGGGGGACTCGATGACGCCGAGTCGATCCGCACCATCCACCGGGCGCTGGACCTCGGAGTCACGCACATCGACACCGCCGAGATCTACGGCCCCTTCCACAGCGAAGAGATTGTCGGCAGGGCCATCAAGGGCCGACGAGACGATGTTGTCGTGGCGACGAAGTTCGGTCTCGTGTCCCACTCCGGTGGCGGTCCCGGCGTTGTGGACAGCAGCGCCGGCAACGTGAAGGCCGCGGTCGAAGGCTCGCTCAAGCGGCTTGGCACCGACCACATCGACCTCTATTACCAGCACCGCGTCGACCCGAACATTCCCATCGAGGAGACCGTCGGCGCTCTGGCCGAACTGATCGCCGAGGGCAAGGTGCGTAACATCGGGCTGTCCGAGGCCGGCCCCGCCACGATCCGCCGTGCGCACGCCGTGCATCCGGTGGCCGCGCTGCAGACCGAATACTCCCTGTGGACCCGCGACGTCGAGGCCGAGATTCTCCCGCTGCTGCGCGAGCTCGGAATCGGCTTCGTTCCCTACTCGCCGCTGGGCCACGGCCTTCTGACCGGGCAGATCCGCTCGGTCGACGACTTCGCCGATGACGACTGGCGCAGGACCAACCCGCGTTTCACCGGCGAGAACTTTCAGCGCAACCTGCGCATCGTCGATGAAGTGCAGACCATCGGCGCCGAGGTCGGAGCAACGCCGGCGCAGACCGCGCTGGCGTGGCTGTTGACCCGCGGCGACGACATCGCCCCCATCCCCGGAACCCGCCGGGTCTCACGCGTCGAGGAGAACACTGCCGCCGACAGCATCGAACTCAGCGCCGCTCAGCTCGACCGTTTGAACAACCTCACCCCGGCCTCGGGCGAGCGCCACGACGAGGCGAACATGGCCGGCATCGACCGCTGACCACCGTCGCCGCCTGGTTTCGCCTGCAATGCCCTGAGCAGCGAGGCCGCGTCACCGAGGAAACCGTCCACGGCATCGTCCACACGACCCTCAGCCCGCGCCACACCGCCGTCGGCGAGCTGCGGATCAGGCCTACAGACCTGTCCTGACCACACCATCCGTCGCACGGCCGCCAGCCGGGTCCCTTGCCGGCGGCCTCCCCACGACGCAACCACCTGACACCGAACCGGGTGCCTTCGGCGCCTGAAAGGAATCCCCCATGAGCAAGGTCAACTTCGTCACCGGTGCCGGACGCGGTCTGGGCACAGGGATGTGAACTCGCACAATTGCTGAGGCAGCATCAGGCACGAGCCCCGTCAGATGTGCGAGCGTCACCTCCGCACCGGGGGTCGATGACCGCCCCCGCACGAGAGCCCGTTCGGGACCGGGCCCAGAATCTTGGTCATGTGGAGAACAAGGAACAGGCCCGAGCCCACGCCGGCCGAGCGGTTCATCGAGCCGCTGCGGAAGAACATGCCCGGAGCAGGCGACTTCAGTTTCGAGGCCATCAGGAAGCTGGGGAACCCGGTGCCGATGCTCGTGCAGAACGACGGCGATACGCTGCTGGAGCTGTGGCTGGAGCCGTTCGGGCAGGACTACTGGCTCATGCCCGGCGAGCGGGTCACGGTCACGTCGTACGGCCACTGGGACGACCACCCTTTCGAGGCGATCCACGAACCGGACCGCATCACGGTGTGGGCCACCTCCTTCTTCGCCACAGCCTCCGACAGCAACGGTGCCGAGGTCCCTGCCGCCCACCAACTCCCGAGCGGGAAGTACGAAGGCGACAGCTGAGCGCTTGCGGTGCGTGGGGAGTCGGGCAAGCCGACGGCAGGGGTTCCGGACCGTCCTTCAATGTGCGCCGCGCCTGTGGGCGCCTTCCTCGTTCCGGCGACGCACACCGCGACGGCCTTCCCGTGGGTGAGCATCCCCCTCGCCTCCTGTGGTGTCCATGGCCCAGAAACCCCCGTTCAAGCCGCATATTCAATCAATTTCAGAAGAGAGCAGGTCAGACCGTACTCACGTGTTCGAATGCAGGCTGGCTTTTCATTCGTGCGCATGGTCGGAAAATAGCGGGGCAGGCGGTGGTACGGAGGTTGATAACCATGGTTCCCCTGCTTCTCGTTCTTCTGCTGGCCCTGATTCTCTTCGGCGCGGGTTTCGCGCTGAAGATTCTGTGGTGGGTCGCAATCATCGTGCTGGTCCTGTGGCTGATCGGCTTCGTCGCCCGCCCGAAGGGCGGCACCGGCCGCTGGTATCGCTGGTAGCCGACAGCTTCGGCGCATTCCAAGCAGTGTAGGCGGATGGCCTGTCGTTCTCCGGACGAGACAGCAGGCCATCGCCATCACAGCGGGCACCGCCGCTGTTTTCCGATAGCCGATTGAAGCCGGATATCGAGGGAAGGCGGAGGGTGTCGTCGGGGCGGTCGCCGTGACGCAGCAGAGAAAATGCCTGTCCTCCGAGAGATCGGAGACGGTCCCGATTCAATTTTCGATCGGGGGCGTGAATCTCCGGATGCGGGGCACCCGGACCGACGCGGCCGATGAAGCCGCTGTGCACGACGTACGGAAAAAGGAGGCCGGCGGGGATCCCTGCCGCCCTCCGTTTACCGGAGGAGTTGTTTTCGCGTGACTGATAATGTGTGGAATTACAAGTCGACTGCGGGCCGTGTGACGGGCCCGGATCTCACCGGCTACAAGGTCGAGGCCACGGACGGCAGCATCGGGAAGGTCGACAAGCACTCCGATGAGGTCGATGACGCCTACCTGGTGGTGGACACCGGCGTGTGGATCTTCGGCCGGGAAGTCCTGCTCCCGGCGAGCACGGTCGTCAGTATCGACCCGGACGAGCAGAAGATCTTCGTCGACCGCACCAAGCAGCAGATCAAGGACGCCCCGGAATTCGATCGGGAGAAGCACCTCGGCGACCCGGGCTACCACGATCAGCTGGGCACCTACTACGGCGCCGGCACACCCTTCGGCGGCCCGTTCATCTGACAGTGCGTCTGTTCTGTGCTGCACGGCCCCCGGGACTCTCCCGAGGGCCGTCGCATGCCCCGGCAACCACGGCCGGCAGGGTTGTCGGCACCGCAGTGCACGCCCGCACCACCAGTGTTGCCGGGGCCACCGCTGGGCCGCAGGCGCTTCCCGCCCGCGCCGCGAAAGCTCACGTCGCAGTGGCGATCGGTCGAACCGACAGGCGGATCAGCCGGCCGCTGACCGTGAAGAACGACGCGGCCCATCGGCACCCTGTTCACGGGGATCCGCTCGAGCGCCATCGGCACGCCGGTCGCCTGAGCATCGAGGACGGCCGTGGCTTGGCCCGCCGCATGGCCGACCCCACAGCCGGTGGGGTCGGCGGCAGAACGGCGGATCAGCCGCTGCCGGCTTCCCGCGCCGCGCGCTCCAGTCGGCTTCGGTGGTTCTCCCACCATGCCTGATCGCCTGGCGGCACGTTGTCGCTGTCCTTCAACAGCCCGACGGTCCCGTCGATGAGCTCGCGCACGATGTCGGCGTGGCCGGCGTGCCGGTGGGTATCGGCGATCACGCGCACGAGGACGTGGTGCAGTGTTACCTCCCGTCGTTCCTCCGGCCACCACGGGACGTGACCGATCGCGTCAAGCGTCAGCGTCTCGATCGTGCTGTTCGAGTGCTCCCACGCCTGGTGATACAGCCGGATGATCTCTTCGCGCGACTCGTCTGCAGTTGCCCACATGTCCGCGTTGGGTTCGGCGTCCTCCGTGTACCACCAGGGCGGCGGCTTGTCGTCGAAGAAGGGCCGCCCGAACGTGTCGCCGAGGTACCCCACCTCCACGCCGGCGACATGCTTGACCAGTCCCAACAGGTTGGTGCCGGTGGGTGTCAGGGGGCGGCGGATGTCGTATTCCGAGAGCCCGTCGAGCTTCCACAACAGGGCGTCACGAGCGTCTTGCAGGTAACGGAGAAGATCCGCTTTCGGGTTCGGTTCGATCATGCCGGGAAGTCTTCCATCCGGCACTGACAACCAGGCTCTGCAGGGCAACGCAGAATGGTGCTGCAGGGCCTTGCCTCGCGACACCGCGGTCTGCACCTTCGACGGCCCCAACCCACTGCCGCCGTGACCGCCTTCCGTGATTCTCCGGAGCGCCCGCTCTGACGGTGGTCCAGCTCTGGCTCGGCGAGGGCCCGTTCGGCTCCCCGTACGGCACCGGCCGACCCGTGAACGCGTTCCACCGTATTCGTCGCCGGTCACCTGCGCTTGGCGGATGAGGGCGCGCCCACGGTGTCGGCAACCACGACGTGCCCGGCCCCATGCACCACGCTCAGCAGCCTGATCCGGCGTCGGGCGAGCCCGAGCATCTCGATCACCTGTGCAGAGGGCGTGCGCTCCTGCCCCACTCGATGCGTTCGCTGACTGATCGGGCACCAGCGACAGCCCCCGGGGCGGGTCCCGTGCCGTTCACGGCCCGTGGTGACGGTCGGGTGCGCCGGACGGCCCTCCCCTGGGACCGGCCCGAAGGGAGTGGATACTGGGCTCCGAGATACGGCCACGGACGAGGGGTACGACCAGTGACCAGCGACAATCGCATAGGACCGCCCAGTTTTGGCAGCGAACGCGACATGCTGCGGGCCTTCCTCGACTACCACCGCGCGACCCTCGCCATGAAGTGCGAAGGGCTTGCCGACGAGGAACTGCGGCAGCGCTCGATGCCGCCGTCGACGCTTTCACTGCTCGGTCTGGTACGGCACATGGCGGAGGTGGAACGCGCTTGGTTCCGTCGAGTGTTCGAGGACAACGACGCGCCCATGGTCTGGTCCGACAAGACCGACTTCCAGGCGGCGTACGACGCAAGCGCGTCAACCAGGGGCGAGGCGTTCGATGCCTGGGAGGCAGAAGTGGAGAAGTCACGCTCCATCGAGCGGGAGGCTGACTCTCTCGACCTGGCCGGATACCAGCCACGATGGGACGAGGAAGTATCGCTTCGGATGGTGATGGTGCACGTCCTCCTCGAGTACGGCCGCCACAACGGACACGCGGACCTTCTGCGTGAAGGGCTCGACGGGACTGTGGGAGCCTGAATCCGCATGGCCCGCTCCCCAGGTCTTCCGTGATGCGAGGGCGGGCCTCCTACAACTAGGTCTTGGCCCGCTGGAAGTTGACGGCGCCCCAGCGCGGAACGGGGCGTCCACGCCGTCCCGCCCCGCGCCCAACTGACCGTAGACCTGGTCTGGCTGTTGGAGCCCGCGGCAGCCGGTCACTCAGAGGATCGCCGACCCTCGAGCCTGGGAGCTGCACGAAAGCATCGAGCCACGAAAGCTCGACAGCCGAAACGCCCTTCGGTCACCGGGGCAACCCTGCCGCTGCCGCCCGAGACGACCACCCGCGTCGAACTGATTATCGAGCTACCGGTCTGATACCGGATCGACGTGCGGACACGCGAGAGCGCGAGTCGGCTTCGAGAACGGTTCAATCTGATTCGCGCGCGAGTTCGAGGGCAAGGGCCTGGAGAATTTCTTCCGTCGATGTCGCAGGTACTGTCTCGTCATAGGCGTCCGCAACGGCCTGGAACGCGAGCACGAATCCGGTGATCAGTGCGCTGAGCGGCTGGGAGAGCTGGCCCAGAACAGATAGCCCGACCTCACGCGGACCCGCGGCGGCGGGCACGATGAAATGCTCGGGAACCACTTCGCCGAGCAGGTCCGAGACATAGTCGGTTCCGACCCCGCTGCGCAGTGCGGTGAGCGCCGCGATGGCCTTGAGTTTGATCTCGTTCTCGGTCATGTGACGAGGGTAGGAGTAAACCTCAGCACTTGGGCGGCACGGACATCCCCGCAGTGTTGGGTGGTCAATCACCCTTGGCTGCGGCCAGGTCAGGGCGCAGCCGCTGCGGACCAGGTGTCGCAGCAGCCCTGCCTGTCTCCGGGGCGCCGGGGTGACTTCACCGACATGGCGAGCATGGGAGCGATCTGCGGCAGGGCTGGCCATGACGGTGCCCGCGCTCGGTCAGGACGCGCTGCGCTTCTTCGCGGGCGCCTTCCTGGCCATGCTCTTCTTCGCGGCTGCTGTCTTCTTCGCCGATGTCTTCTTCGCCGGAACAGACTTCTTCGCAGCCGGCTTCCTGACGACCTCCTCCTCGATCTCGCACACCTTCCGGGTGCGGACCCTGCCCACGTCCTCGAGGTGCACCTGGTGGAAGTGCAACGAACGGTCCTCGGTCGCGCTGATGATCTTGATCGCGATCGTGACCAGGCCGAACGAGATGGCACCGGTCCACAGGGGCCGCGGCATGCATTCCTCCAGGCTCCCCCTGGCAGTGTGGGCCGGGAAGCGGACCGGAGCGCCGGAGAAGGGACCGACCCACACGAGGTCGGGGCGCAACCGGGCCACCGCCCGTAATCCGATCCTTACGCGAGCCGGCCGTGATCGCATACGCAGACGTCGAAAGATGCCGCATCACACGGTGCCGCGGCTCCCACGATCGGACGGGCGACGCAGCCGCGGGTTCAGGACTCACTTGCGGACACTGGCTGACGGTTCAACCTGTAGGCGTGCGGCTGCTGAGCAGGTCGCGTACGCGGTCCACCAGTCCGACGCCGGGCGCGAGGAGTTTGTTGGCGGGCGGGGTGTTCGGGAGGGAGGGGTGCGGTCGGGTGGGGGCCATCTCCTTGGCCCGGCGCACCAGCCGCCCCAGCTCGTCCAGCTTGTCGGACGAAAACGACTCCGCGAGTCTCGGGAACAGCTCGTGCTCCTCCTCACGCACGTGGGAGGCGACCTCGAACTTGAGCTTCGCAACGATGTCGTTGAACTGCGGATCGTCGGCGGGCAGGTCTTCGAGATCCTTGAGCATCTGCTCGACCTTGGCGTGATCGGCGAGTTCCTTGTCCGCCAGTGCCCCACCGTGCGGTACGTGTTTGCGTACCGTCGGATACAGGTACATCTCCTCGGCGACGGAGTGCCGCACAAGTTCTGCGGTCAGCCGGTCCGCCAGCTCACGTCGCCGCGGATGGTCGACCGGCTGCGCTTCGATCTGCGCGAACAACTCCTCCAGCTCACGATGATCGGCCGTGAACTCCACGATCACATTGCCGCCGTGTCCCATGACAGTCCCTTCATCGAGTTCGTCGCCCTCTGCGAACGGAACCGCAGACAGGCAAAACCTGCGCTCTGCGCGCGAAGACGGACACGGCACTCACCTCCCCGGCGCAGCCATGCCCCAGGCACACCCCCGCATTCCCGCTTCCCTGCGGTCCGGCACGCCCACAAGCTGGTATTGGTGGGAGTCGACCCCTCGCCATTCGACCCACACCGAGTTGCCGAGAATCGCTTCCCAGCCGTCGAGGCTGCCCCGCTCCCGGCAGAACAACGTCACAGCAGGGTGTCGCCACCTGTGGGATTGCGAGGGCGCCGCGTCACCGGCCCTCGAACCGGTCTTCCAACCATCCGGTGGCTGCGACGCCGAACGGCAGTTGCTCGGCGCCCGGCGGGATGACGAGTCCTCACTCCGCGTGCCGCTCCGAGGCCGGCGGTGGGGCCTTCCGCTTCTTCCGGCCGCGGTGGCTCGTGTCGCACCAAGGGAAGACGAGGCTCCGTCGGCAGGTGCACAGAGCGACGACAGGCCGGTCCGAGCGAGCAATGGTGCCGTCCTCCTGGACGACTTCGACGGGCCCTTCCACGAGCATGGGCCCGCCCGGCTCCTGCATGACGCGTCGTGCAACTGCCCGAGGTGCGGTCCCTGGTTCATCACGGCCGCTCTGCACGGATCACCACCGGTTCCTCTTTCCGACCGGCACCATGGAACGCTCCTTGCCGAACCCTTGGCTCCGCAGCATGAGCTGTCGACCTTCGGGCACCCGGGTCGTGTGACGACGAGTAGGGGCGGGCTTGTGAACCCGCCCACCCCGCCATGGCTGCCCTCTGCGCAGGGACGAACGCTCGGTAGGAACAGCCATGGCAGGCGCGGGACGACGGGCCGGGCACGACGACTCCACCTGTGGAGCAGCGTGCCTGACGGGTGATCAGCCTCCGAGCCGGTGTTGCAAGCGACTCGGACTCGGCGTTCGCTGAACGCCGGCGAAGTTCAGTAGCACCGAAATCTCAAACCTCGGCGCGCAAGCGTGAAGCCCGGATGCCGTCACCCCGGCTGCGCGGTCCTTCCTGCGCCCAGGCGACTACCGTCCGGACTTCTTCAACCGCTCAGCCGCCTTGGCTGCGGTCTCCTGGGCCTTGCCCGTCAATCGCTCACTGCGGCCCTCTGCCTGCATGCCCTTGTCGCCGATGGCATCGCCGGCGGTTTCCTTCAGCTTGCCCTTGACCTGCTTGGCCTTCGCCTTTGCCTTACTCATAACGATGCTGTCCTTCACTGTGAGGGGGACTGACGTACCAACCCTGCGCCGATCACTCCGAGGCCGCAATCGGTGAGGTGGCGCGCACACGAGCAACCGGGCGAAGGGCCGTAGGGGCGCACGCACGCCAACAGCCGGCCGCGCACCTGGTCGGTTCCGGGTCGGTTTGATGCGGCGTGGCAGAACCGTCCGGGATCACATGTCCCGTGCCGCACAAGGCGGTGACACCTGCTGCCGATTCCCCCGTCCGGGTGGCGGCTCCAGCGGGGCACAGTTCGCCGGGCTTCAGGTCCCGGACGCGCGGGGAGGAGTCGGCCCTGCCACGGAGGATCCGATCAGCGGCATCAAATCACCGGCACTCACGTTCCCAGACGATCCCGCGGCACCAGCGGCAGCAGTACCCGCATCGCCCTCTCAGGGTCGGGGACGGAGATCGCCAGCCTGCTGAACGGTGCACCCCGGCGCAGTTCCACACACAGCACCGGCCCGCCGGCCCGTACCAACGCGAAGTCCTGTCCCTCCGGAAGTGGGCGGATACCCGCGCACAGCCGTCCAGGAATCCAGGTGCCCCGACCGCGCCCACCGCGAAGCGCCCGCCACCAGTCGGGCTCGATATACAGCCGGCGAAGTGCCGATCCCGGTACCCGCACATCGTCGTGGCGTGTCACCACCTTCTCCCACCATGACAGGCGAACAACGATATCGGTGCCCTCCACTACCACCCGCGCCATGACCTCTCCTCTTTGTCTTGTTGCGAGGACGGCAGGACCTGGCGCCTCGTCCGAGCCCCTTCGCGATGCTGTAAGTCCGGTCCTGGTCTCCATCGCGCCGTCGAGAATTTCCCTCAGCAAGGCGCGCCCCTGAAACAGCCGAAGGCTGCCGATTCCACGGTCGATCGGTCCTCGCCGGCTCTTCTGCAGCCGCCGACCACTCCGGGACCGCCGCACCACCGCAGACATGTCCGACGGCTCCGATCCCGTCGTCCACAGGGCCGGCCGGGCGATCGACGCCGACCACGGCCGCACGGCCCCGTGCGCGATCGAACCGACCTCAACCGTCACACTCCTGGAGACCTGCACGGGAGGCCCTGCCGACGAGGAAAGGGGAGACCTCTCCGGCGCGGACACGTCCCCGGATGTCCTCTCGCGTCAGTCGGGCCAACCGGGCTGAGTTCGCATCCTTTGTAGCCCGGTGGTGACTTGCTCCTGGGGATTGATTACATCGTCGGCGAGGCGGCGTAGTCATCGGACTCTGCCGGCACTCGCATCGGTCGGCCGCGGGAAGCTCCGTGACGCGGAACCGGTGTCCCTGGTCGGCGGTGGATTCGGCGCTCGTCACCGTTGGTCGTGGGTCGTTCGAGCTCACGGAACGGGTCGGTGCTCATCAGGGCAGGCCCGCAGGGTCGAAGCACCGGCGAGCAGGCCGGTGACTTGGCGAACGGGGACAATGGCCCCAGGGAGTAACACGATGGCCGCCCGGCACTCCGAACCGGTTCGCCCCCGAATTGCAGGATCGACCTCAGCGACGCCGCCCGCCTCATCGAGCCGCTCGGTCACGCGCGCCCGTATCTGGAGGAGCGCCGCGATCTTGCCGACCGCGTGGACGGTCTCGTCCAGCAGATCGAGAGGTTGCGCAGGCACAACAACAGGCAACGCCGCGATGTGAGCGCGGCCCCCGAACAGGCCGGCCCGAACACCGCACTGCGGCAGGCCAGGGAGGACCATACTTGACCCAGGTGCACTCAGGTTTTATCAATGGAAGGGCATCAAGCATTGCCGGGAAAGGGAGGCAGTGATGGCACGGGCTGTGGGTGTTGACCTGGGAACGACGAACTCCGTGGTGTCTGTGCTCGAGGCCGGTGAGCCGACGGTCATTGCGAATACCGAGGGTGCGCGGACCACTCCGTCGGTGGTGGCGTTCGCCAAGACGGGTGAGGTACTCGTCGGCGAGATCGCCAAGCGGCAGGCGGTGACGAATGTCGAGCGCACCGCGCGGTCGGTCAAGCGGCACATGGGAGAGGCGCAGTGGCGTTTCCCCGAGTCCGGCGACATCGATGGCAAGCGGTACACCGCGCAGGAGATCTCCGCACGCGTGCTGCAGAAGCTGAAGCGGGACGCCGAAGCACATCTCGGGGAGGACGTCACCGACGCGGTGATCACCGTCCCGGCGTACTTCAACGACTCTCAGCGCACCGCGACCAAGGAGGCGGGCCACATCGCGGGCCTGAACGTCCTGCGGATCATCAACGAGCCGACGTCCGCGGCGCTGGCCTACGGTCTGGACAAGGAGAACGACCAGACGATCCTCGTGTTCGACCTCGGTGGCGGCACCTTCGACGTGTCCCTGCTGGAGATCGGCGAGGGCCTGGTGGAGGTCAAGGCGACCAATGGCGACACGCACCTCGGCGGTGACGACTGGGACCAGCGGATCGTCGACCACCTGGTGAAGCAGTTCAAGAACGGCTATGGCGTCGACTTGTCCAAGGACAAGATGGCGCTGCAGCGTCTGCGCGAGGCCGCGGAGAAGGCGAAGATCGAACTGTCGTCCGCGACCGAGACGACGATCAACCTGCCCTACATCTCCGCGTCTGCCGAAGGCCCACTGCATCTGGACGAGAAGCTGACACGTGCGCAGTTCGAGCAGCTCACGGCCACCCTGCTGGAGCGCTGCAAGGGTCCGTTCCACAACGCGATCAAGGACGCCGGGATCAAGGTGTCGGACATCGATCATGTGATCCTGGTGGGCGGTTCGACGCGGATGCCGGCAGTGACCGAGCTGGTGAAGGAACTGACCTCCAAGGATCCGCACAAGGGTGTGAACCCCGACGAGGTCGTCGCCATCGGTGCCTCGCTCCAGGCCGGTGTCCTCAAGGGTGAGGTCAAGGACGTTCTGCTCCTCGACGTCACGCCGCTGTCCCTCGGTATCGAGACCAAGGGCGGCATCATGACGAAGCTCATCGAGCGCAACACCACGATCCCGACCAAGCGGTCCGAGATCTTCACGACGGCCGACGACAACCAGCCGTCGGTGCAGATCCAGGTCTACCAGGGCGAGCGCGAGATCGCGGCGTACAACAAGAAGCTCGGCGTCTTCGAGCTGACCGGTCTGCCGCCGGCCCCGCGTGGTGTCCCGCAGATCGAGGTCGCGTTCGACATCGACGCCAACGGCATCATGCACGTCGCTGCCAAGGACCTCGGCACCGGCATGGAGCAGAAGATGACCGTCACCGGTGGCTCCTCGCTGCCCAGGGACGACATCGACCGCATGGTGCAGGAGGCCGAGCAGTACGCGGAGGAGGACCGACAACACAGGGAGGCCGCCGAGACCCGCAACCGGGCGGAGTCCCTGGTCTACCAGACCGAGAAGCTGCTGCAGGACAACGCGGACAAGATCCCCGGCGACGTGAAGACGGAGGTGGAGACCGCGCTCACCGAGCTGAAGGAGAAACTCAAGGGCGAGGACACCACCGAGATCCGCACCGCCACCGAGAAGGCAAGTGCGGCCGCGCAGCGGATCGGCACCGCCCTGTACGCACAGACGCAGGGCGAAGCCGACGGTGGGGGCGGCGCGGCCGACAGCAGCACGGCTGGGGGCCCTGGCACCGGCGAGGAGGACGTCGTCGATGCGGAGATCGTCGATGACGAGCGGAAGGGAGGCGCCGGATGAGAAAGGAGCCGCACCTCAGGCATCAGGGTGAGCGGTCACCTGTGGTGGTGCGCGACGTGTGCAGGATCGACCCGGTCATCCTGCAGTCCCAGCGACACCAGGATGTGTCAGGTCCGGACGGTGTCGGTCAGGGACGCCCGGACTCCGGCCGGCCCGATCGGGCTGAGGCCACACGGCTGCGTGAGCAGATCGCGGAGCTGACCGAGGATCTGCAGCGGGTGAAAGCCGAGTACGACAACTACCGAAAGAGGGTGCGCCGCGACCGTCTGGCGATCCGGGAGATCGCGGTGGTCAATGTGCTCAACGGCCTGCTTCCGGTCCTGGACGTTGTGGAGGAGGCTCGCCGGCAGGGCGACGACATCGGCGCTGCGGCGATCCTCTTCGACGTACTCGATGAGCGGCTGGCGGCGCTGGGGCTGCGAACCGTCGGTGCAGCAGGTGACCCCTTCGATCCGCACACTCATGAGGCAATCGTCTACCGCACCTCCGGTACGGGCCATGAAGCCGTGTGCACCGAGGTGCTGCGCCACGGCTACCGGGTCGGCGACCGCCTCCTGCGCCCGGCCCAGGTGGCGGTGGCAGGACCCGGCCGTGCCACATAGCCCGGAAGTCCGGGGCTTGGTCGGCGGTAAGGGACCGGAACGCGATGTCTGCGGCGCAATTGCGCTCGATCGCCCGGGCGGAGCGAACGCCAGTGGCGTGGTCATGGATCAGTAGACGCAGCATCAGCCCGGGCTCGTAGGGCGGGTAGCCGCGCTTCTCGGTGCAGTCGGCTGGGACGGGCCCAGGTCCAGCACCTCGTCGACCACGTCGGTGACGCACCGGGCCAGGTCGTTCTGCGGCCGCAAGTCGTCCAGCGGCGAGGGTGGCAAACAGGACCCGGTGCGGGTCGAACGCCCTGACCGCTTGTCCACCCCGGGCTGACGGCCCTGCGACTGCTCATTTCGACCGGCTCGACCTCGAACAGCCCGTCCCCACCAGGTACTCGGCCCTCATCCCGCACAACTGATCGCGAAACGCAGGCGGGTCGTTTCCTTGCCTTCGTGTGTGGTGTCAGCCTTGTCGGCGAAAGTCCAGCATGTAGAAGACCTTGTCGTAGCGGCGTTCACCGACGGCGACGAAGTCGGGCAGACGGCCGTACTCGGTGAAGCCCAGCGACCGGTAGAGGCGCAGGGCGTCGCTGTTGTCGCCACGGGCGTCCAGGGTGAGGACCTCAAGACCCGCCCGCCGGGCGTCTGCGATCAAAGCACTGGTCAGCGCCCGACCGACGCCACGACCCTGGGCAGCAGCATCCACCGCGATCTTCTCGAGATCAGCGTGCGGTCGATGAGTCGGCCGCACGTAGCGCAGCCAGTACCCCAACCCGACAAGCCGACGGTCGAGGTACGCGGCGCGCAGGGCCCCGTCTCCGGCCTGCACGGCAGTGACGACGTGGCCGAGGAGCTCCGCCACCTCATCGCACGAGGGGGGCTCCACCCAACCCAACGCGGCACCCCCGCGGACCAGGTCCGCCAGGATCCGGTGAGCCGACTCCACGAACCGGGCTTCCAGTTCCGGATCGGACGTCAGTTCCGCCACGTCAAGGATGAAAGGTTCAGCATTCCCGCTGCTGGTCGTGGCCGTGTTCATGAGCGGCAGCCTAAGGGCTGTCCCGCAGCGTCAGCCCAGCCCCGTCACTGACCCGCGTTCCGGGCCACGCGGCACATCATCGAGGATCCGTGGTTCATCGGCTCGCACAACGGTCAGCCCGTCCGCCGAACGCGTTTCACGCGCTGGGGTCAGCGGTCGGCGATGTCCTCGCGGAGCCCGTCGGAGAACTCCCACCACGACAGCGGTAGCCAGTCGCCGTTGACGAAGGCATCGACAGTAGCGCCGCGACCGCGGACAGTCACCGTCGTTCCGGGCGGGTACGTCGTACCGGACAGGCCAGGTACTGGGACGAGCAGGGTTCCGAGCCGTTGCGCTGCCACTCCTCGCACTCTCTTTCCATTTCTCGGCGCGACACCTGGGTGGGCATTTCTCCCGAGATTACCGGGTTGTCCGTTGGCGCAGGCCGGAGAATCATGAGAGATGGGTCACGCGAAATGGCGCGGGACTGGGGTGGGGAACGGGCGTGCATCGCCGAGCGGAGGTGGCAGCCGTGAAAGCCGTCGTGTACAAGGGACCGTTCACCGTGGCGGTCGAAGAAGTTGAAAAGCCCAGGATTCAGCACCCGAACGATGTGATCGTCCGAATCACCTCCACCGCGATCTGCGGCTCTGACCTGCACATGTACGAGGGTCGTACTGCGGCTGAGCCCGGCATCGTCTTCGGCCACGAGAACATG
Source organism: Streptomyces sp. NBC_00154 (assembly GCF_026342835.1). Classification (GTDB taxonomy): domain Bacteria; phylum Actinomycetota; class Actinomycetes; order Streptomycetales; family Streptomycetaceae; genus Streptomyces. The sequence goes on along the minus strand of NZ_JAPEMI010000001.1, from coordinate 7,075,335 downwards.
GGAATCATCGAGGACATCGGTCAGGGCATCACCTCACTCAAAGAGGGCGACCGCGTGGTCATGCCTTTCAATGTCGCCTGCGGATTCTGCACCAATTGCGTGGAGGGATTCACCGGATTCTGTCAGACCGTCAATCCCGGCTTCGCGGGCGGCGCTTACGGCTATGTCGCCATGGGGCCCTGGCCGGGCGGCCAGGCAGAATACCTGCGCGTTCCCTACGCCGACTTCAACTGCCTGAAGCTGCCGCCGGGAAACGAGCAGGAGACCGACTTCATGCTGCTCGCGGACATCTTCCCCACCGGCTACCACGGCTGTGAACTCGCCGATGTCCGCCCGGGCGAGAGCGTCGCCGTGTACGGCGGCGGGCCGGTCGGGCTCATGGCCGCGTACTCGGCCCTGCTGCGCGGCGCGAAGAAGGTGTTCGTCGTGGACCGGGTCCCCGAGCGGCTGGAGAAGGCCCGAGAGATCGGTGCGGTTCCGATCAACTTCGCCGAAGGCGATCCCGTGGAGCAGATCAGGGAGCAGACCGAGGGCATCGGCACGGACAAGGGCGTGGACGCCGTCGGCTACCAGGCGACGGCGCACGGCACGGACCGCGAGGAACCGGCGACCGTCCTGAACTCGCTCGTCGGCACGGTCCGGGCCACCGGAGCGCTCGGCGTGCCCGGACTCTATGTCCCGGCCGACCCCGGAGGCCCCGACGAGCAGGCCAAGCACGGCATGCTCCTCGTCTCGATCGGCAAGCTCTTCGAGAAGGGCCTGCGGATCGGTACGGGGCAGTGCAACGTGAAGCGCTACAACCGGTTCCTGCGCGACATGATCATCGAAGGCCGGGCGACGCCGAGCTTCGTCGTCTCGCATGAACTGCCTCTGGACCAGGCGTCGTCGGCGTACGACAAGTTCGACAAGCGGATCGAGGGTTACACGAAGGTAGTGCTGCACCCGTAGCGGAAGGCTCGACAGGACTCGCCCGGCGCGCGACTGGCCGCGCTGGTAATCGCCGCCGCGCTGCCGGGTGATGCCGAGCGCCCCCGAACTTGCCGACGGCGGGGGTTCGCAGTGGTCGTCAGCTGCGGTTCCAGCTGCGGAGCTTGTCGGGGTTGAGTACCAGCCATACATCGGTGATCTTCTCGTCCTGCACGTGGAAACTGACGACACCGGACACAACGGTGTCGTGGCGGAGGACCAGACCGGTCTTGCCGTTCACGGATTGCAGGGTGGCTTCGAGCGCGGGGTGCTGCAACAGTACGCGGAGCATGAAGCGGGCCGTGCGCTCGGCGCCGTGGACCGGGTTCAGGGCAGCGCGAACCTTGCCGCCGCCGTCGCTGAGTGCGGTGGCTTCCGCGTCGAGCAGCGAGACGAGAGTGGTGAGGTCGCCGATGTCGCAGGCGGCCCGGAAGGCCGTGACGATGCGGGTGTGCACATCGGGCGCGGTCTCCCGTCGCCCCCGGTCGCGCACGTGCCGCCAGGCGACGGACGCGCGTTGCCGGCACATCTGCGGGGTACGGCCGACGATCGCGGCAATTTTTCCGGACGACAGGGCGACCATGTCGCGCAGGACGAACCCGACCCGCGCCGCAGGCCTCAGGGATTCCAGCACGACCGTCAGCGCCGTGTACACGGACTCGCCGAGCGTGATCCGGTCCAGCGCCCTCACCGGAGTCGAAGCCACGGTCGTCGTCCTGTCCGGCACCGGCTCAGGCAGCCGCTCAGCCACGTTCAGCTTCCGCCGGTGCCGGGCGGAGTCGAAGATGTCGAGGCACATGTGTGCAGCGAGGCGCGTCAGCCCCACCTGCGGCACCTCTATGACCTCAGCGTGGGCCAGGTCCTCTTCCTGGTCCTCATCCATGAGGGATGGTCCTTTCTGCCGGGTCGTCGGACGACGGCCGCCGGCCCACGTCGGTTGCCGGGGCGGACGCGGTGCTCGCAGAAGTGGCGGGAAAGGGCGCCGCACAGCCGCTGCGTGGCCCCGATGCACCCTTGTCCCTCCGCCGGACCAGCTGATCATCCGTGCCCGGTGGGAGGGATCGGACGGAAGGCTCAGGCGGCCATGGCGGCGAGTTTCGACGGGTTCATCATCCACAGCACCCGGTCGATACCGTCTGCGGTCACGCTCACCGTGACAACGGCGAGCACGTTCCCGTCACGGTACAGACGCACCGCGGCCCGGCCGTTGGTCTCGACCGGCTCCACCGTCACACCGGACCAGAAGGTGTCGGCGAACGCGTGGATGTACCTCGCCACACGGTGACTGCCCACAACGGGGAACTTCGACGCCCGAACGGCTCCTCCGCCGTCGGAATACGAGATGACGTCCTGTGCGAACAGCTCCTCCAATGCGGCCACGTTCCCTGTCTGTGCGGCCGCCACGAACGCGGTCAGGAACCGCTGGTGCTCGGCAGCCGCGACACTCGCACGTTTCTCCGTGGCCAGATGCTTCCGCGCCCGGCTCACCAACTGGCGTACGTTCGCATTCGTCTGATCGATGATCTCCGCGATCTGCTCATACGGGTAGTCGAACGCCTGCCGCAGAACGTATGCCGCTCGCTCCGTAGGAGTCAGTTTCTCCAGCAGCATCAGCACCGCGACCTCCAGAGCCTCTCCGCGCTCGGCGCCCAGCGCCGGGTCACTGCTGGTGTCGACCGGCTCCGGCAGCCACGGACCGACATAGGTCTCACGGCGGACTCTCGCGGATTGCAGGACGTTGATCGCGAGCCTCGTCGTGGTCGTCGCGAGGAACGCCTGCGGGTTCTGCACCTTGGACCGGTCGTAGGTCTGCCAGCGGATCCAGACCTCCTGGAGGATGTCTTCCGCCTCGCTGACGCTGCCCAACATTCGGTAGGCGATCCCGAACATGCGACCGCGGACATCGCGGAACACCGCCTCGGCCTCCTGAAGGCTCTCGGCGTCTTCCGCTGGATCGTTCTTCGACGACATGGTTCGTGGCCCTTGCTACTCGACGGGTTTGCCGGCGGTCGAGACCTCGCGCATGAGCGCCGCGATGTCGTCGCGGATCGAAGGTATGGCCTCCCGTTCCACCGGCCGTAGCGAGGTGTGTGCATCCGTCTTCGGCCGCTTGCCCATCGCGAGCGCATCGGCCCTGGGTTCGGCGAGTTCGACGGTGGCGCGCAGGCCGGATCCTCCCGTCCCGATGACGAGGACGGACGCGGCGGCCCGCCGTTCGGATGTGTACATGAGTGCTCCTCGGCCGTTTCGAGAACGTGCTCCTCCATAGCTATGACCGAGTAGTCCATTGATGTGTGACTCGATCTCCCGAAGCCGACGACACAGAACCCGAACGGCCTACATGAGTCGTGGAAGGGCTCTCACCTGCGGACCCTGCCGACACCCGCCGCGCAGGGCCGCGCGGCCGGCGCAATCGCACGTGGTCCCCCCCACTCATCTCGCCGAGAAGCTCCAGGCAGCCGACCTGGCCGATGACGTCGAATCCGGCTATGGGGACGGTGCCTCGGCCGGCATCGGATCCTGGCTGCATACAGTCGTGGAGACGCCTCGCCGATGCTTGCCGGTCGTCAGCCCTGGCCGACGCCTCGGACATCACATGGCCGTACAACGGGAACAGGTACGCGCGGGACCGGCGCCGACTGCCCAACCGGCCACGAGACAGGCATCGCACTCACCACGCGAGTGCGATGCCTGTCCGCGATGTCGTTCGTCCGCGCCGCCGGCAGTGATCCTGCAGGACCGGCGGGCGGCATGCGCGCCCGCCCGCGCTGTCAGAGGTTGGAGAAGCGGCCTGCCTGGGCGAGGATCTGCTCGGGGTCATCGGCCGGGGGGTAGATCCACAGCGTATTGATGTCCCGCTTGAGGGCCTTGGCGCCCTCGCCGGTCATCTGGACCGTGCGGGGCGCCGGACGATGTGCTCTCGCCCCGGACGCCATGACCGTTCCCGTCGTCTGCACGTGGCATCGGCGCACCGGATTGCCCGATGCACTCCTGGCCGATCTCCGGATCGGGCGACGTGATCAGGTGTGCGCCTCGGTTTCGGTGACGTGCTGCCCTATGCCATCGGCTGCGGCTGCGGACAACAGCGCCGCCGTCAGGTGTGGAAACCGGGCGTCGAGGTCGTCGCGACGCAAGGCCACGAAGCAGCGGGTGCCTTCCTGGCGGGTCTGCGTGATGCCTGCGTCGCGAAGGACCTTCAGGTGGTGGCTCAGGGTCGACTTGGCCACCGGTGCCTGCAGTTGGCCCCATCCACGTTCGCGGCCATCGGCCAGCAATCGCACGATGCCAAGCCGAGTGGGGTCGCTGAGTGCGGCCAGCACACGAGGCAGTGTGATCTCGCTCGCGCTCGGCGAATGCTGATTCTTCATGCTCCTATACTAATGACATCTTCGATCTTCGATGAACATCGAACAATAGGGAGTATCAGTGATGCCCAGCCGTTTTACCGACCATGTTGTGATCCTGACCGGAGCTGGTTCCGGGATCGGGCGCGCTGCCGCACTGGCCTTCGCGAAGGCGGGAGCGCGGGTGCTGGGAGTGGGAAGACGAACGGAGGCGCTGCGCGAGACAGCCGATCTCCATCCGGCCATCGAGACGCTCAGTGCCGACGTCAGTGCCGCAGGTGCACCCGAACGGATCGTGCAGGCCGCGGTCGATCGATGGGGCCGCGTCGACGTCCTGGTCAACAACGCCGGAGTCCTCGCCATGATGCCCCTGGGCCAGGTGACCGCTGAAGGCATCAACCAGGTACTGGCCACCAACGTCACCGCTCCGAGCCTTCTGGCCGGCGCCGCCCTTCCGTACCTGCGGAGCTCTCAAGGGGTGATCGTCAATGTCAGCAGCACATTCGGGCACAGGCCCATCGCTCACGCCTCTCACTACGGTGCCTCGAAGGCTGCGATCGAACAGCTGACCCGAAGCTGGGCGCTGGAGCTGGCGCCCGACAACATCCGGGTCAACGCGGTTGCTCCCGGCCCCACCGAAAGCGGAGCATTGACCGGCGCCGGCTTGTCCGCCACGGAAATCGATCACCTCAAGGATGCCGAGGCAGCACGCATTCCGTTGGGTCGCCGTGGTGAACCCGACGAAGTGGCCGAGTGGATCCTGCGGCTCGCCGACGCGCAGACTGCCTGGCTCACCGGCCAAGTGCTCACGGTCGACGGCGGACTCGAACTCACCTGATCATGGCGCACACCCGGGCAGCGGGTAATGTTCCCCGGAGGCGGCCGACCAGTATGCCTCGGTGCCCTCGACCCCGCCGCGACGCACTCGAACGTGGTCGGCCTCGCCGCCATCCTGGTGAAGAGCTGACTCACCGCCACACCGGTCGAAACCGGCCAGGCGTGGTCATCCAGCTGCCGTGAACGCTCCGTCGGTGAGGATCGGAACGATGTCGCAGACGTCCAGTTCGGTCGCGATGTCCACGTCCCCGGCGAAGCCTCCGTCCGTGAGTTCCCGGCCCGATGCGCTGCTGGTGACCGCGGTCATGACATCCGGCGTGGCCTCGAAACAGTCGGCTGCGGCGGCGGCTTCGGGCGACAGCGGGCCGCCACACTGCTTCCGCAGTGCCGCGAGGACCGCTCCGGCGCCGAGCAGATCCTCCAGCGCGGGGCGCAGGCCGCCGTCGGGCCATCGCTCGCCCGAGGCGATCACGGCGACCGGACGGTCGCGGGTTCCGTATCCGTGCTGGGCGAGCCAACGGCCCACCGCTGACGCGTTGCGCAGGCAACCCGCAACCACCATCGACTCACCGGCCGCGGCGGCGATCGAGGAACCGTTGGGAGAGGGCAGGACCAGGCGCGGGGTGAACGGAGCACTTCTCAGCGCCGCCGGAGAGAGCGACCACGGCAACGCCGACGTGGCCATGCGCCGCCCGACAGCCAATCGCGCGCCCATCTCATCGGCGAACTTCGACGCGGACTCGTCACGCCAGGCATAAGGGAAGACTCGCGTCCCGGACTCCACAGCCACCGTCACCGACGTCGTGAACGACAACACGTCGACGACCACCAGACACGCGATATCCGCCGCGAGCCGTTGCGCGCCGACGGGCCCCCAATCGAATCGCGCACCGCTGCCTGTCTGCACAAACCAATCGTCCATAGCCGACGACCATGCCATTGCACCCAGATACCGACACCAGCGGGGGCAACCGTCCGTCGGAGCAGCCATCCACAGCCCCGCCCCCTGATCAGACCCCCGCAGGATCGACGCGGAGTTGCACCTGGGCGTGTTTCAGAAGTGGCGGCGGAGTCGACTTGAGATCGGCAATGCAGTCGAGCAGGCGGTCGGTGTCTCGTAGCTGTCAGGCTTCACCGGTGGTGAGTTCGAGGAGTTGCCGGGCGGTGCCGGCGGGGTCGACGATCTGGTGAAGGTGCGCGCCGGGCAGATGTGCGGTCCGCCAGCCGCGTTCGCGGGCGTCGGTGGCCATGTCGTCGTATGGGGGGCCGAACAACAGGTAGGAACAGGGATGGTCGTCCCAGTCGTCGGGGACGGGGATGCGCTGCTCGTAGTAGGCGAGCGGAAGCGTCGGCTGCTCGGCGATGACCTTCTGCCGCATCGTCGGGTCGGAGAACATCGGCGCGATGTCAGCCTCGTCCCACCAGTCGGTCCAGCGCGGCAGCATGCCGTTCACCGCCAGGGGACGGAGGAACTCCAGCAGCTCGGGTGGGGCAACGGAGGTCGGTCCGGTGCGGGCCGGTAGGGCGGCATCGACGAAGACCGAGCCGTACACCGGATGGTCGAGCCCCGAGCGGATCGATGGGAGGAAGAGACCCGCGTTGCTGTGTGCCACCAGCACGAGTGGGTGATCCGTCGGGATCTCCCGGAGGTCGTCACGGACGGCGTTGGCGATCCGGGGCCAGAACGGTGGTTCGCCGGCGCCCACGTTCAGCAAGGACGGTACGCGCACCTGGTATCCCGCGGCGGCCAGCTGCTCCGCCACCGGGTGCCAGGTGGAGGGACCCACCGACGGACTGTGTACGAGAACGAAGATCGGCTGCATGCGAGCATCCTGTCGCCACGCCACTGGCGGTCGCGACCGACTCGGCTGACGGCGAACACCGGGCGGACGAACGGTCCGTCAGGCGGTCCGGTCGGCGGTGCCGCCGTCCTGTCAGGAGCCCCGGCAGCGGGTGAGGGCGCTGAATCCGGCCGAGCGGTCCCCTCCCCGGACGAGATCCTCGCGAACTCCGGCAGGGCGCACCCCGGTGCACCGCTGCGGCAGGCGGCTGCCGGATCCCGGTGGTTCCATGGGATTCATGACCAGCAGGACAGTCGTCGTCGAGCGTCGCATCGCCGCAGCCCAGGGGACCGTGTGGGAAGCCCTCACCGATCTCGGGAGCATGGAGCGGACGCTCAGCAGCGTATCGAAGACCGAGGTTCTCACAGACGGAGCCTTTGACGTCGGCACGCGGTGGCGCAAGACCCGGCGCATGTTCGGCAAGGACGCCACCGAGGAGATGTGGGTGACCGCCAGCGAGCCGCCCAGACGCTACGTGGTGGAGGCCGAGTCCCACGGCACCCACTACGTCTCGGAGTGGCTGCTGCGGGCGGACGGCCCGGCCACAACGACGGTCCGTATGGCATTCACCGCCGTGCCGGCCGGCGGCTTCACGGGCCTGCTCGCCAAGGTCCTGGGCGGCGTGGGCGCACGGGCCGTGAGCAAGGCGATCGCGAAGGACCTCGACGACGTCGCCACGGCGGTGGAGGGCCGCAGCAGCTGAACCTCCCGCGGCCTGAAGGACGCTGGGACCGATCACAGTAGGCGGCCGGAGATGCCAGTAGGGTCTCGCGAAATCGTTGTCATGGGGCCCACGTTCGAACACCTTCAATAGCCGGTGCCCGATGCATCGCAAGTCCCATCTGCCCCGTGTTCCGCGATACCGGCGAAGTCACCTGACACCTGTCTCCCGAGCAGGCCAAAATGCGCCGCACGGCGGTTCAGCAGTGACAGCGCCTCGGTCGGTCTCGTCGTCGCCCACCCCGCATCTGTCGGTTCCTCACCCTGACAGGAAGGGTGAGACATCACTCGACTGGCACATCAGGGCTCTACTCATGCGTACTATCTCTAGACACTGCTGCACATTGCGGCAGTTATGTCCTGCGGGTGTCCCAGTCAGCACAGACGGGGCACCTGCCTCCACCCGCTCGCGGACCGGGTTCGTGCTTTCACCGCCTTACTCGCGAGCTGCAGAAAGGCCCATGACATGTCTGAAATTCAGGTCCACGCCACAGGACTGGCGTCGCAGTACATCGCCCAGGTGACGGGCGACCTTGAGCGCAACGTCAAGGAGCAGGAGCGTCTCGCTGCCGAAATCGAGGCGCTGCAGGAGCAGTTGGGTGCCCTGCAGCACGACCACTCCGTTCTGGTGAGCATGCAGGAGGCACTCGGCGGCGCGAGCCCCGCCGACGAGGTAGACACCACGGCCACGCCGACCGTGCCGCGCCAGGCCACCGCCGAACCCCAGCAGAGCAAGCCGAAGAAGGCGGCCGCCACGGCGACGGCATCAAAGAAGAGCGCCGCCAAGGCCTCATCCGCGAAGGCCTCGACCGCCAAGGCCTCGACCGCCAAGGCCTCGACCGCGAAGGCACCCAAGGCAGACACCAAGCCGACCCTCGTCAACCTGATCCGCGGTCACCTGGAGCAGCAGAGCGAGCCGCGTTCCGCCACCGAAATCTCCGCCGCGCTCACGAATGCCCACCCTGACCGCGGTGTGAAGACCACCGTTGTGCGTACCACCCTCGAAGGGCTGGTCGCCAAGAGCCAGGCTCAGCGCACCAAGCAGGGATCGTCCGTCTTCTACACAGCGACGGCTGCTTCGGAGGCTGCTGCGGCCGACTCCCAGCAGGAGGCAGTGGCCGGCTGAGCACTCTCAGGAGCGCCGCCCATCTCACCGCCACCAGGGGGCGGTCCGGTGGCGCCCCGGCCGGAATCTCGGCGTGCAGAGCCAAGTCGGCGTGCGGCGGTGCGGGAGTGGGTCTCCCCACACCGCCGCCCGCGCCCTCCGGGCCGGCACCGAGATCCTTGGATTCAACTCTCTGGACCATGTTCCGACTGACGTGTGTCAGCTCAGCAGCTGTGCCGGAGCACGAGGGGTGTCACCGTCGCTGCCGGCGGACTCGGGGCTGTCCATTACACGCAGCAGGACAGCTGTCATCGACGGGGCGGCCCTGTTGCGATCGCCGCCCCGTCGGCAAGCTCGTTGTCACCTTCCGCGGTCACCACCAGACCCGTCGAGCGTCTGATCCTCATGATGGCCGTTATCGCTCTCTGCGGAAGGCACTTGATCGCCCGAGTACCGATGATCGGGATCGCCGGGATCCGACGTCGCTCAGGGGTGCATGCGGGCACCCTTGAGTACCTTGTCCACCGCGTTGCGTGGCCCGTGGACGGCCATTCCGACCAGATCGAGGTGATCCTTTCCCACGGCCCGTACAGCCGCTCGGTTGTCCCGGTCGTTCCCCGTGCTGAACAGATCTGAGGTGAACACGGCCCGCGGCAGGGAGCGCGACAGCGCACGGCCATGCGCAGCGGTCAGCATCTCCTTCGTCCCTTCGAAGACCAGTACGGGCTGCCGGAACATCGGCAGGTACGCAGTGCCGTCGGCGTCCGTGTACGGCTCGCCGATCACCTCGGGTGACACCGTGCCGAGACCGCTGACCAGGAAGGCGGTCACATTCAGCCGCTGCCAGGATTCAAGGTCCTCCCGCAGCAGGACAGCGATCTTGGTGTCGAAACGGACAGGCACCTTCTCATCCCCCACCCTGTTCCCAACCCCGGTTCCGGCCTCGGTCTCATCGTCATGTCTCATGCTTCGAGACTCCACGATCCGCGCCTTCTACGTCTTGTACGTTCTTTGCGTGATGCCCCGGCAGGAGATTTCCGCTTGGCGCCCCCCGGTCGCGGGCGTCGTGGAGGTTTTCCACGCGCACTTCACCGAGCACGCGTACCCCATGCACGTCCACGACGCCTGGACGTTGCTGATCGTCGATGACGGCGCGGTCCGCTACGATCTGGACCGCCACGAGCGCGGCACCCCGAGCGACACCGTGAGCCTGCTCCCGCCGCAGATCCCGCACAACGGCTCGCCGGCCACGCCTCACGGATTTCGCAAGCGCGTGCTCTACCTCGACACGACACAGCTGGACGAGAGCTTCGTCGGGCCGGCGGTGGACGGCCCGGACCTCACCGATCCCGTGCTGCGCAGACGCATCGGACAGCTGCACACAATTCTCGCGACCCGGGGAGACGAGTTCGAGGCGGAGAGCCGTCTGGCCTTCATCGGCGAGCGACTGCGCGAGCATCTGCGCCCCAGGCCGGCCCTCGGTGGCGCGGCACCCGACCGCCACGTCGCCCGGAGTCTGCGTGACCTCCTCGACGAGCGCCTGCTTGAAGGCATCACCCTGGAAGAAGCCGCGCGCCTGGTACACGCCCACCCCACGCATCTCGTACGAGCCTTCAGCGGGGCCTTCGGCATCGCCCCGCACCAGTACGTGATGTCCCGTCGCGTCGACCTGGCCCGCCGTCTGCTACTCGACGGACAGCCGGCGGGCGAGGTGGCGACTGCCGTCGGCTTCTACGACCAGTCCCACCTCACCCGGCACTTCAAGAGAGTTGTGGGTATCGCCCCGGGCCGGTACGCCCGAACCGGGACCATCCGCCGATGATGGACCGCCCGCACTTGGCACCACACCGGCGCCCCCAGCGGGAAAGGCACACCGACAGCCCGACGCCGCGCGGCTCCGCCTCGGACTCCGGGCTGGGGACCAGCGAGCGCAGCAAGGCCTCGCCGACCACGGCCGCCCCCCTGACAAACCCATGAGGGTGCCCAGCATCCGCTCCGCGACGCGCGCCGGGGACCGACCCTGCCCCCGAGTAACTCCCACCCTTGATCGGTGAGTTCATGTCGATGCTCCCGACCGTGATCCACCAACGAACGATCTTTGAAGACGGACCCCGGACAGCCCTGGCGGGAAGGGGGCTGAGCCAAGGCCGCGGTGGAGGGGCCGTCCGGCCTCGTGGAACGCCTCGATGCCGCGGCCGCGAGCTCCGCGCCGGCCTGTGCGTGCTACGGGGTGGTGCCTGAGGGAGGCTCGGGCAGCCCGGCGGATGCAAGGCTCAATTCGCGTCGGAGCCGAGTCCCCACCGCACCACGGGCCGGGCCTGCCGTGCCCTGAGTGCCTTCCCCGGGCGCCCCGATGATCGCCACCTCGACGGGTCAGGGTGTTCCTGGGGTCAGGTTGCCGTCGCCACGCGTTGGAGTGCGGCGGCGAGCGCGGCGAGATCGTGGCCGACGAGGTTGTCGAGGACGTGCCGTCGGACGCTGGCGAGGTGGGCGGGCCAGGCTTCCCGCAGACGGGCGAAGCCGTCTTCGGTGAGGACGGCGTTCCATCCGCGTAGGTCTTCCTGGCACTTGGCTCGTTGGATGAGTCCCTGCTTTTCGAGGCGGTTGACGACGCGGGTCATTCCGCTGAGCGAGAGGTTGCAGGCAGCGGCGAGTTCACTCATCCGCATCCGGCGGTGGGGAGCCTCGGACAGGAACATGAGGGGGGTGTACTCGGAAAGGGGAAGCCCTCCGTCACGGACCATGTCCGCGTCCACCAGTCGTGGCAGCGCCGTCATGACGTTGCCCAGGGCGCGCACGAGCATTTCCTCGGTCTGGTCCAAGGGGTGCAGGGGCTGTTCGTCGTGGGGCATGCCTCACACCCTATCTCCTTGACAAGGCAAGGACCAGAACCTTTACTTGACTCGGCAAGTACATATACAAGCAAAGGCGCAAAAGCCCCACCCGACACCCTCACCACCACCCGAAACCAGGTCGTCGCCTGGAGCAACGCCCTCGGTCCGCTGCGCGCCGGCTGACGCGAGGTATCACGAGGCGCCGCTGAGAATGCCCCGCACCTGCGTAACGGCGCCGGTGCGGGGCTCAGGGGCTGCGCCACCCTTTCGACCGCCGTGGGACACGAGAAGCCCGCCGGTGTCGGGGCAGCCCGATCACGCTCGGACCGGACACGTTCGGTGACGTGAGCCACGACGCCCAGGGCCTGCCCCTGTCGCACGGCGAGACGATCCGCAACCCGGTGGCGGAGGGGTGTCCTCGCACAGGGACGACGCAGAAAGGCGGACAGTATGCAGTTCGGAATCTTCACGGTCGGCGACATCGCCCCCGACCCGGTCACTGGTTACACCCAGAGCGAGGCGGAACGCATCAGCAACGTGGTGCGAGTGGCGCAGCGGGCCGACGAGGTCGGCTTGGATGTGTTCGCGCTCGGCGAGCACCACAATCCCCCCTTCGTCCCGTCCTCGCCCACCACCCTGCTGGCACACATCGCGGCGCTGACCGAGCGCATCATCCTCAGCACCTCGGTCACGCTCATGACCACGAATGACCCGGTGAAGATCGCCGAGGACTACGCCATGCTCCAGCACGTGGCGAAGGGACGGCTCGATCTCATGGTGGGGCGTGGCAACACGGTGCCGGTCTATCCGTGGTTCGGAAAGGACATCCGGCAGGGCGTGGCTCTCGCTCTGGAGAACTACAACCTGTTGCACCGGCTCTGGCGGGAGGATGTCGTGGACTGGGAGGGCACCTTCCGCACCCCGTTGCAGGGCTTCACCTCGACCCCGCGGCCCTTGGACGATGTGCCGCCCTTCGTCTGGCACGGCTCGATCCGCACGCCCGAGATCGCCGAGCAGGCCGCTTACTACGGCAACGGGTACTTCGCCAATCACATCCTGGCGCCGAACCTGCACTTCAAGCCGCTCGTGGACTTCTACCGCGCACGTTTCGAGCACTACGGGCACGGCACGAAGGAACAAGCAATCGTGGGTCTCGGCGGGCAGGCGTTCATCGCCCGACGCTCCCAGGATGCCGTGAACACCTTCCGCCCGTACTTCGAGGAGTACCCGGTTTTCCGGGGGAGCTCGCTCGACGACTACATGACCCGCACACCCTTGAGCGTCGGCAGTCCGCAGGAGGTCATCGACAAGACCCTCACTTTCCAGGAGGGTTTCGGCGACTACCAGCGCCAGCTCTTCGCGCTCGACGGCATGGGCCTGCCCGTCGAGATGGCGCTCGAGCAGGTCGAGTTGCTCGGAACCGAGGTCGTCCCCGTGCTCCGCAAGGAGATGGCCGGCAGGCGTGCCCCCGGAGTGCCCGACGCACCCATCCACAGCACCCGGGTCACGGAGAAGTACGGCAATGCCGAGCCACGGCAGCCGCGCCCGAACCCGAACCGCGGCGACAACCTCTCCGGCGCGTCCCCGTACCAGGACAGCGACCCGGGCGTCCAGGCGCACTTCCCGTCGGCCGTCTGACCAGGGCAGGCAGCCCTTCGACTCGCGATCCAGGTGTGGGAGGCCTTCTTCCGGGCGAGGTCCTCCGCGACCTCGGCCACACGCACTTCGAAGCCGCTGGGCACCTGGCAGCGACCTCCACCGCACCGAAGAAAGAGGAAAGTAACCCCCGCATGAGCCTCAACACCTCCAACCCGCACGATTCCGCCGAACCGGACAAGCCCTTGCGCCTCGTCGTCGTCAGCGCTGGTGTGAGCGAACCTTCGTCCACCCGCCTGCTCGCGGATCGCACAGCGCAAAAGGTTCTCGACCTGCTACTCGAATCCGACAGGCCCGCGACCGTCGGCGTCATCGAGCTCGGACCGCTCGCGGTCGACATCGCCCAGGCGATCGTCTCCGGATTCCCCGGCGAGCGCCTCAAGACCGCGTTCGCACGCCTTGCCGCTGCCGACGCCGTCATCGCCAGCACACCGGTATACAAGGCGGGTATCAGCGGACTGTTCAAGTCTTTCGCCGACATCCTCGACAACGACCTGCTCATCGCCAAACCGGTCATCCTCGCCGCCACCGCGGGCACGTCCCGGCACGCCATGGTTGTCGACGAGCAACTCCGGCCCCTGTTCGCCTTCCTGCGCGCGCTCCCCGTGCCCACCTCCCTCTTCGCCGCACCTGAGGACTGGGGGCAGGCCGCGCTCGGCGACCGGATCCAACGCGCCGCCACCGAACTCGTACTCCTGCTGCGCAGCGGCGTCGGCCGGTCGATCGCCGACGGCGCCTGGACCGGCTACCAACACCAATTCGGCGGCAACGCCACCCGCGCCGAACACAGCGCCGACGATGTCGACTTCACCACCGACCTCATGCGACTCGCCGCAGGCGGAACACCATGAGAGCGTGAATACTCACCGATCGGGGCGCCGAGCGGGAACTCCGCTGCGCGACGCTCGACAGCCTCGCCCGTGTGCCCCTGCCGCCCCGACCGACCTGCGGCTGGGGCTGCGGGAGCCGGGGCACGAGAGCGCCTGGTGACGGAGCATCGCGTCAACTATGTACCAGGCCAAGTGCGGAGGTGTCGTTTTCCACGCCGGTCCCGAGCACGCCGCCACGCCGGCCTCAACGGGCCGGGCCTCCCGGGACGCGCGTCCCCCGAGCCGGCATCGGCTCGGCGAGCGCCCGCGGCCCCGGTACCCCGGCGCGCACCAGCGCACTCAGCAGCCCCAAGGACGCCTCCTCCAGGCTCGCGAGAACCGTGCGCCGGTCCGCCGGTTCGATGGGTGCGACGGACGGGACCGCGAGGACGTGGCAGCCCGCCGCCTCCGCCGAGGCGACACCCGTGGGAGTGTCTTCCACGGCCACACAGGCGGCCGGGGCCACACCCAGGGCTTGGCAGGCCGCGAGGTACGGGTCGGGGTCCGGTTTCGTGCGGAGCGTGTCGTCGGCGGTGACCGTGGTGGTGAACCGGCCCGCGCCCAAGGCCTCCAGGGCCTTCACGACGGTGTCGGCGACGTGCCGCGGCGAGGCCGTGACGAGGGCGGTGGGGACGCCCTCGCTGCGCAGCGCCACGAGCAGTTCGACTGCGCCGGGGCGCGGCACCACGTCGGCGCGCACCCGGGCCGCGAACTCCCGGTGGAGCTCAGCGGCGACCGCGTCGACCGGCGCGCCGGCGGCCCGGCCCAGCGCCTTCGCCGTGTGCTCCACGGGGCGGCCCAGCACATCGGGCTGGTCGGCCTCCGTGAGCGCGTACCCCAACCCGGCAGCCACCTCGTCGACGGCCCCCCACCACAGCTGCTCGGTGTCCACGAGGGTGCCGTCCATGTCGAAGAGCACGGCCTCCAGCAGGGGTGGCTGGACGGGGGTCGTGCGGGGGCGCTTCACAAAGGTCTCTTTCAGCCGGTCGACGTGGGACGGGTGCTGACGTACTGCAGGGCGGTGCGCCCGCAGACGTCCTGCGGGCATTCGGATGCGGCGGGTGTCGGGGCTCAGCGGCGCCGCGCCGCGACCAGCACCGGCCGGTCCGGGAGCGTCACGGTCACGGCGCAGCCCGCGGCGAGTACCGCCGCCTCGTGCGTCCGCAGGTCTGCCTTGACCTCGGTGCCGTCGGCGAGGCGGACGGTGACGCGGGTCACGGCGCCGAGAAAGGCGGTGGCGACGACCCTGGCGTCGCCCATGTCGTCCGCGGCGAGCCGGACGGCTTCGGGTCGTACGAGGACGTCCACGTCGTTGCCCTCGCCCGGCTCGCCGTCCACGGGCAGCCGTCGTCCCAGAACCGCCACCGTCGTGCGCTCGGCGTCGAGCACGCCCGGGATCCGGCTCATGGTGCCGACGAACTCGGCGACGAACGCGGTGGCGGGCCGCGCGTACAGCTCGGCGGGGGCCGCGCACTGCTCCAGCCGCCCCGCGCGCATCACGGCGACGCGGTCGGCCATCGAGAGTGCCTCTTCCTGATCATGCGTCACAAAGAGTGTGGTGATGGCGAGTTCCTGCTGCAGTCGGCGGATCTCCTCGCGGAGCGTCAGCCGTACCTTGGCATCGAGAGCGGACAGCGGTTCGTCGAGCAGCAGGACCCGCGGGCGCAGCGCGAGCGCGCGGGCGAGCGCGATGCGCTGCTGCTGCCCGCCGGAAAGCTGGTGCGGGAAGCGTTCACCCGTTCCCCCGAGGCCTACCAATTCCAGCAGCTCGGCGGCGCGGGCCCGCCGCTCGGCCGTACGGACCTTGCGCATACGCATCCCGAACGCGACGTTGTCGAGCGCGCTGAGGTGCGGGAAGAGGCTGTACGACTGGAAGACCATCCCGGCGTCGCGGCGGTGGGCCGGCACCCGGGTCACGTCCTCGCCGTCGACGAGGACCTCGCCGGAGTCCGGGTGCTCGAACCCGGCAAGGACGCGCAGTGCGGTGGTCTTGCCGCAGCCGGACGGGCCGAGCAGGGCGAGGAGTTCACCGGGCCGCGCGGTCAGGTCGAGACCGTCGAGGGCGACGGTCGCGCCGAACTTGCGGCGCATGCCACGGAATTCGACGGTTGCGGCGCCGGTCGTGGCGGCCTTCTCCAGCGTGGTGATCGTCATGGTGGAGGTCATCCCTGGGAGGCGGTACGGGAGGGGGCGCGGCGGCCGCCGAGGGTGGCGACCGCCAGGAGGAGTGCCCAGGTCAGGAACAGGCTGAGCACGGACACGGCGACGGACATCTGGGCCTGTGAGCCGCCGATGCTGTAGATCCACACGGCGAAGGGCTGGAAGCCGAGGAGCTGGGCGACCGTGAACTCGCCCAGCACGAGCGCCAGGGTGAGGAACGCCGCGTTCAGCAGCGCGCCACGGAGGTTCGGCAGCACCGCGCGGACGAGGGCCTGCGGCCAGCCCGCGCCGCAGCTGCGGGCGGCCTCGACGAGCGTGCGCACGTCGACAGCGCGCAGCCCCGCGTCGAGGGCACGGTGGACGAACGGTAGTGCCATCACGACGTATGCGAGGACGAGCACGACCGGGAAGTCCGGGTTCTGGAGCGCGACGAACGTCTGGAAGAGCGGCGTCGTCGAGAGGTACTCGGGACCCCACTTGAGGACCGTTCCGATCCCGGCGACGAACGCGATCGGCGGAACGATGAGCGGCAGTGAGCAGATGACCTCGACCACGGGCCGCAGCCGGGGTGCGCCCAGCCGCAACGCGACCATGGCGGGCACCATCAGCAGCAGAACGACGGCGATCGTGGCTGCGGCCAGTTCGAGGGAGAGCACCAGGCTGGGCAGGAAGCCGTCGGTGCCGAGGATCCGCGTGTAGGCGTCGACGTTCAGGCCCTGACCCGGCACGTCGACCGTGAAGATCACGGAGGCTGCCAGGGGCAACAGGAAGTAGAGCCCGGCGACGGCGAGGACCGCGGCCCGCCCGGGGCGGAAGGTGGTGTTCAGGCGAGCCATCGCGCGCTCCGTCGTTGCAGGGGCAGGTACACGGCCATCACCAGACCCGCGACGAGGACCATGTCGAGGCTGAGTGCCAGAGCCACGTTCTCCTGGCCGACCAGGACATTGCCGGAGATGGCGTCGGCAATCTGCAGGGTGACCAGCGGGACCGAGCTACCGACCATCGCGGCGGCGGTGGCATAGGCGGCGAACGCACTGCCGAACAGCAGCACCAGGCCGCCGAGCAGCGACGGCGCGAGGACCGGCAGGGCGACGTGCCGCCAGTACTGGACATGCGTGGCGCCGTTGTTCCGGGCCGCTTCGCGCCACTGGGAGCGCAGCCCGTCGAGCGCGGGCGTGATGGTGAGGACCATCAGCGGGATCAGGAAGTAGAGGTACGTGAGGGTCAGGCCCCAGAAGCTGTACAGGGTCCAGCCCGCGTCGGCGAGGCCCAGGTGGCTTGTGAGGACACCGGAGTTGCCGAGCGTCGCGACGAAGGCGAAGGCGAGCGGGACACCGCCGAAGTTCGCGAGCACCCCGGAGGCGGTGAGTACGGCCTCGCGCAGTGCGCGGAAGCGGGAGACCACCACGGCCTGGGCGAGGAGCAGCCCGAGGAGCACAGCGATGGCCGCCGAGACGGCGGACAGTTTGACGCTGCCCAGGAGCGCTGTCAGATAGGCGCCGTGCAGCGACGCGGTCAGATTGGCGGTGGTGTAGGACGTGGCGCCGGTGGCCGGGTCCTTGACGGTGAAGGCGCCGTTCAGCATGGCCAGGGCCGGGATCCCGAAGGCGATCGCCACGAAGACGAGCAACGGAACGACGGCGAGCCAGCCGGCGCTCCGGCGCCGCCCCGAGGGAGCGGCGGCGGGCGCGGCGTCGACGGGGGTCGGCGCAGAAGTGACAGTCGTGCCGGAGGTCATCCCGAGACGGCCTTGCCCCAGCCCTGGGCGATGACGCCCTTGGCCTTGTTCTGCTGGGCCTCGGTCGGGAACGTGACCGCGCCGGAGACCTCGGGCAGCTTGGCGGCGGCGTCCTTGTCGAGCGTCCCGGCCTTCTCCATGGCAGGCATCAGCGCCGGGCGGGCGTAGCCCTTGAGCCAGAGGTTCTGGCCCTCGACGCTGTACAGGTACTCCTGCCAGAGGCGGGCGGCGGCGGGGTGCGGCGCGTCCTTGGTGATGGCCTGCGAGTAGTACTGCGCGTACTGGCCGTCGGACGGGACGGAGACCTTCCAGTCGACCCCCTTGCTCTTGAACTCGTCGGCATAGCCGGCGTTGAGGTAGTCCCAGTCGATGCTGATGGGCGTCTCGCCCTTCTCGACGGTGGCCGGGGTCGACTCGACCGGCGTGTAGTTCCCGTTCTTCTTCAGCTCGGCGAAGAAGTCCAGTCCCGGCTGGATATCGTCGAGGGAACCGCCGTTCGCCAGGGCCGCCGCGTAGACGCCGCCGAACGCGGAGCCGGACTTGGTCGGGTTGCCGTTGAGCGCGACCTGACCCTTGTATTCGGGCTTGAGGAGGTCCTTGAAGGTGGTGGGGCAGTGCTTGACGCGCTTGGCGTCGCAGCCGATGGAGACGTAGCCGCCGTAGTCGTTGTACCAGCGTGCCTGCGGGTCCTTCTGCGCAGCCGGTATGTCGTCGTAGGAGGCGACCTTGTATGGCGCGAACAGTCCCTGCTGGGCCCCGCTCAGGGCGAACGAGCTGCCCAGGTCCAGCACGTCGGGGGCGCGGTCCTGGCCCTTGCGCGAGGTGACCGCGTTGATCTCGTCCTGGCTGCTGCCGTCGGGGTTCTCGACCTCGATCTTGATGCCGTACTTCTTGGTGAAGCCGTCGATCAGCGCGCCGTAGTTGGCCCAGTCGCGGGGCAGAGCCATGGCGTGCAGCGTGCCCTCCTTCTTCGCCGCGGCGACGAGGCCGTCCATGCCGCCGAAGTCCGTCGCGGACGCTGCGGTGGCGGCCTTCTTGCCGTCGGGGGTGGTGGCGGACTGGCTGGTGGCTGCGCCACAGGCACTGAGGCTGAGTGCGGCGACGGCGAGGCCGCCGGTGAGCACGGCGATCCTGGACAGGGGCAACGTCACGATCTCTCCTGGGGTGGCGCCCCGGACGGAGATTCCCGCTGGGGCTCGACAGAGAACTTGTTTGAACAAGTTGGCCTCAGTAGGCACGCCGTCCATGTCGTCCCGGTGAACAGAGGGGCAACTGCGACCCCCACTCTTCTGGACACTCGTCGGATGCCGCCCAGGAGATCGGCCTCCTTCCCGTCTCGTCTACGCTGGTTCATCTGCACACTGCGCACAGCACGAGAGGGGACCATGGCAGCCCGACATGAGGAGATCGCCGAGGAGTTGCGCCGGGCGATCGACCGCGAGGAGTACGCGGTGGGCAGCCGGCTGCTCCCCGAGACAGAACTCGCGGCCCGCTACGGCGTCTCGCGCGGCACCGTCCGCCAGGCCGTCGCCGCCCTGACGTCGGAGGGTCTGATCGGGTCCCGGCAGGGCGCGCGGCGCGTGGTGCTCGCCAGCCGCCGCAACCAGAGCTTCGCCGAGCTGCGCAGCTTCGCCCAGTGGGCACGTGCGATGGGCCGTACGGCGACGGGCCGGGTGGTGTCCTCGCAGTACCGCCCCACGACCGACCAGGACTCGGTACGCCTCCAGATGCCGGTCGGCGCACCTGTGCTCCACGTACTGCGGCTGCGCGGCCTGGACGGGGAACCGGTGCTGCTGGAACGGACGGTGTACGCGGACTGGATCGCCCCGGCTGTCGAACGCATCGAGGCGGACTGTGCATCAGTGACGCAACGGCTCTTCGAGGACACGGGGTTGGTCTTCGCGTACGGCGAGCATCTGATCGACGCGGTCGCGGCGGGCGCGCAGGACGCCGAGCTGCTGGATGTGCGCCGGACGAGTCCGCTGCTGCGGGTACGCCGGGTCACGACCACCCGTGAGGGCCGCCCCGTCGAGTGGTCCGACGACCGGTACCGCTCCGACGCTGTGAGCTTCAGCGTCCACAACTCGATAGGCAACAATGCGCTGGCCCGTCGGACCGGCCCGGGCGCGACACCTGCGAGTGCGACGAAGAGAGACAGTGACTAGCGGACCGAAGTCGCACCGGATCTCGGTCTCCGCGCCCAGGCATGACCGTAACGTCCCGCCTGCCCTGCGACGCCCGGCACGCGCACGCGCAATCGGACTCGCGCGCCAATTCGCCCCGCATGCGCCACCGGCGTGCGCATCCGGCACCCAGCCCGTCCGACGGCACATGGACCGGCTCGCCGCCGAGGGCATGACGTGGTGCAGGTGACCTTTCCCGACTCATCGGCACCGACCGCGCCTGTCGACAGAGGAGAACATCCCCGCAAGTGACCGCCGTGTTGTCCGTCGCGGCACCTACGGCGGAGGACACTTCGACGACCTCCGTCGGCAGCTCCGGCCCGGTCCGGGCAGGAAGAAGGCTCAACGCAGCGAAGCTGCATGAGAACTCCCGCGCTGCAGCCGGGGGGAACAGCCGTGCCTTGGTGGGGTGTTCCCGGCGTTCGAGACGGTTCGGCTCGGTCCGCCTGCTGCTGGTCAGGAGCCGGGTTGAGTCGGTCCGGGTTGGGACAGGTTTCCCGAATGGTTCGCTTCACCGCCGCCACTTGTTTGAACAAGTTGGGAAATGCTGGCCCCTGCACTCTTTACGGCCCACGGATTTTCCGGGAGACATGCTCTTCATGAATGCCATTGACCGCAGACGGTTCATGCAACTTGCGGGCGGCACGGCTGCTCTGTCCGCCCTGTCCACCAGCATCGCTCGCGCCGCGGAGATCCCCGCGCACCGCAGGACGGGCTCCATCAAGGACATCGAGCACATCGTCGTCCTGATGCAGGAGAACCGCTCCTTCGACCACTACCTCGGTACGCTGCGCGGCGTTCGGGGCTTCGGAGACCCGCACCCGGTGACGCTGCCGAGCGGCAAGCCGGTCTGGCACCAATCGGACGGCACCAAGGAGATCCTGCCCTTCCACCCCGACGCCAAGGACCTCGGCCTGGCCTTCCTGGAGGACCTGCCGCACGGCTGGAACGACACCCAGGCCGCCTTCAACAAGGGCACGTACGACAAGTGGATCCCGGCCAAGTCCGCCACGACGATGGCGCACCTGACCCGTGAGGACATACCGTTCCACTACGCGCTCGCCGACGCCTTCACGGTCTGCGACGCCTACCACTGCTCGTTCATGGGCTCCACCGACCCGAACCGCTACTACATGTGGACGGGTTACACCGGCAACGACGGCAAGGGCGGCGGCCCGGTCCTCGGCAACGACGAGGCGGGCTACTCCTGGACCACGTACCCGGAGCGGCTGGAGAAGGCCGACGTCTCCTGGAAGATCTACCAGGACGTCGGCGACGGCCTGGACGCGAACGGCGGCTGGGGCTGGATCGGGGACGCCTACCGAGGCAACTACGGCGACAACTCGCTGCTGTACTTCGACCAGTACCGCAACGCCAAGCCCGGCGACCCGCTGTACGACAAGGCGCGCACCGGCACCGACGCACGCAAGGGCGAGGGCTTCTTCGACATCCTCCGTGCCGACGTGAAGGCCGGCAAGCTGCCCGAGGTCTCGTGGATCGTCGCGCCCGAGGCCTTCACCGAGCACCCGAACTGGCCCGCCAACTACGGCGCCTGGTACATCTCGCAGGTTCTGGACGCGCTCACCTCCAACCCCGATGTGTGGAGCAAGACGGCGCTGTTCATCACCTACGACGAGAACGACGGCTTCTTCGACCACGTCGTGCCGCCCTTCCCGGCCGGCTCGGCCGCACAGGGCAAGTCCACCGTCGACGTCAGCGGCGACCTGTACGCGGGCGACAGCGGTCGCCCGGCGGGGGCGTACGGCCTGGGGCAGCGCGTCCCGATGTTCGTGGTCTCGCCGTGGAGCAAGGGCGGCTACGTCTGCTCCCAGACCTTCGACCACACGTCGATCATCCAGTTCATGGAGCGCCGCTTCGGCGTGACGGAGCCCAACATCTCCCCCTGGCGCCGTGCCGTCTGCGGCGACTTGACCACGGCGTTCGACTTCCGGCACAAGGACAGCCACACGCCGCGGCTGCCCGACACCACCGGCTACCTGCCGCCGGACGGTGACCGGCACCCCGACTACGTGCCGACGCCGCCGGCCAAGGGTGCGCTGCCCCGCCAGGAGCACGGTCTGCGCCCCGCCCGGCCCATCCCGTACGACCTCGCGGCCGATGGCAAGGTCGGCGCCGCGGGCTCGCTGCGGATCGACTTCGCCTCCCACGGCGAGGCCGGCGCCGGCTTCCTGGTCACCTCCGCGACGCACGCCTCCGGCCCGTGGACGTACACCGTCGGTTCGGGGCACTCGCTCTCCGGCGTCTGGAACGTCTCCGCGAACTCCCACGGCGCCTACGACTTCACCGTCCACGGCCCCAACGGGTTCCTGCGCCAGTTCGCCGGCGAGGTCACCGCCGCGGGCCCCGAGGTCAGTGCTCGCCACGACGGCAAGGACGGAGCCGTGCGCCTGGTCCTGACCAACGACGGCCACAGCACCGTCACGCTCACGATCAAGGACGAGTACGGCAAGCACAAGCCGGCCACCTACCGGCTGCGTCCCGGCGCCCACGTGGTGCACTCGGCCAGGACCGAGCGCACCCATGGCTGGTACGACCTGACCGTGACCGCCGACCACGACGGCACCTTTGTGCGCCGCCTGGCCGCGCACGTGGAGAGCGGCCACGCGAGCACCAGCGACCCGGCCATCGCCGCCCGCTGACCCCGCTCGTCCGTTCCGGCCGCGGCCCGGTACCACCGGACCGCGGCCGACGTCGCTCCACGAGCCGTTCCCTCAGGGGGCGATGTGCCGGTCCGCCCTGCGCGGTAGTCACCCGGGGCTCCATTCGGACTCGGGCCATGCGTACTCGTCGAAGCCGGCCGGGAGCTTCCCGCACGGGGCGTGGACACTGACGGCGAGCGTCCCGGTGGGCTCGTACCAGTCCACGTCGACCATGTCGTCGGTGTCCGGGTGTACGAAGCGGAACCCCATGTCGGAGACGTTCTCGCCGGTGAGCCTCCAGCCCTCGCGCTCCAGCCGTCGGCGTACGCGCTCCTGGCCGGCACGGGCGGTGCTTCGCGGGACGTCCGTCACCCGCCACTCGAGACCAAAGCTGCGCACATCGCTGCGGCCTTCGTCGATATGGGCGATGGACCGCAGCCCCCGGTAGTAACACGTGCCCGTTTCCACACCGCTGGAACTCACACCAGGCCGCCCGGGCAGCGCGACTTCCTCGTACACCCGCTGCGCCTCCCCCTTGAGCCGTACCGCAACCTGATCAGGGACGACCGCTGGATACGGCTCTCCCTCCCACACCCGGTAACCGACCACGGAGGCACCCACAGCGAGCAGAATGCCGGTGAGCCACAGAACCGAAGGAGCGGAGCACTTCCTCAGCATCCGCTGCTCCCTCCTCCGACCCTGCGGACAGCCGCACAGCGGACACCCGACAACACAACGGCGAAATCACTGGTGAGCCCCCGAACCGAGCACATGAACCAGACGGTAGAAGACCACGACCACCCCGCACCTGAGGGCAACTACTCAGCCCTGCATGAGTAGTTGCCCGGCCGACATCACAACGGACCCGGATGTCGGCCCAACACGGCGTCAGGCTGCCTTCCTCATCGCGTTCTTGGGCTCATCGGGGGTTCGGTCCACCGCTGTCCGTCGGCGAGCCATCACCAGCGTCGTGCCCAGTGCCAGGCTCAGCGCGGGCAGCACAGGGAAACGGCCGTCAGGTGCGAAGCCCCGCATGGCGAAGCCGGCCAGAGCGGCAACGCTGGTCGTCAGGCCGAGCCACAGCGGCCAGGGGCGGCGCAAGCTGACGTCCGGCCGGATTCGCTCGTACAGAAGCGCCTGGCGGCGCTCCAACGGCCGCAGCGCCAGCAGAACACCGACCAGGACGACGCCGAGGACCAGCAGCCAAGGCACCCGCAGCCCCCACCAGGCCGCGGACCCGAACGCGGGCTCGGGCGCGATCCCGGTCAGGTAGAACGCGGCGGCGACGACGAGCACCGGCAGCATGTGCCACAGGTACAGCGTCATGCTGGCGCCTCCCACGTGGCGCACCGCCCGCCACACACGCTCGCGGTCCAGAAGCCGCCGTACCGCCGGCGCGGCGAGCAGACACAGGCCGACCTGGGCCACTGCCCACGCCAGCATGGCCGCCGACGGCGGATTGGTGTTGTTGGGGGTCTGCCCGGTCACCAGGATCAGGCTGACCGGGAACGGCCCGAGCGTGATCAGCGCCGCGAAGGCCAGTCCCCCGCCCGCCGTCATCGCGACCGGCACCCGCCGACGCCCCGTCAGCAGGCCGTCGTGCCAGCAGAAGCCCAGTTGGTAGGCCACACCCCACACCAGTACATAGTTGAGCAGACCGACGTACGACACCTGTACCGCCAGCGTCAACGCGTCGGCCGCGAGGGCGGCAGTGCCCATCGCCACGGGAACGAGAAGGCCCCAGCGCCGGTGCGCCGCGTGCAGCGGCGGAGTGAGGACGCTGAGTATCAGATACACCGGAAGGAACCAGAACTGCATCGCCATCGCCCACCCCACCAACGCGAGGGTGTCCGGGTCCACGCCGACAGCCGAGCAGATCCCGACGGCGAGCAGGACCAGCCCGCTGTACACGGCCACCGGAAGCAGTAGTCGCAACGCCCGCCGTCCCACCCACCCGGCGGCCGTACCG
Source organism: Streptomyces sp. NBC_00154 (assembly GCF_026342835.1). Lineage (GTDB taxonomy): Bacteria > Actinomycetota > Actinomycetes > Streptomycetales > Streptomycetaceae > Streptomyces. The sequence continues at coordinate 7,050,453 of NZ_JAPEMI010000001.1, read as the reverse complement.
CCCGTCTCACGGACCCGCGACCAGGAGCCGCCCGCTGCGTGGCCCCCGGCCAGGAAGAACAGCGGCATGATCTGGAACCCCAATGTCAGCCACTGGGTCCAGGGAATGGTCGCCAGCAGCTCCGGCGCGGTGATCTGCCCACCGGGCCCCGGGACCAAGGCGGTGATCAGCCAGTGCCCCACCACCACCAGGACGATGGCCCATGCGCGCATGAAGTCGACATAGCGGTCTCTGCTCATGCGTCGTCATGCTGTCGCAGAGCCGATGGAACCACGGTGGGAAGTCGAGAACGCAACCAATTCGTACTCGGTACGACATCACTCCCGCGTCAGGAGTCCGCGATGCAGTGGCTCCGGGCGGTATCTCCGGCCGCCCGGTTCGGCCTTCTCATGCCCGTGGCGCGACCGTTCCTCATGTCCCCATGGGTCATCACGCGGGTGCCGAGGCCGCCTGCCGCCCAGCTCGCCGGATGCGGCAGGATGGAAGATCGTTTCGGATCCGAGAATCGAGCAGGTAACACAAGGTGACAATTACTCACATACGGCGCCCGGCAACGGATTCCGCCGCACCGCTCCTCCTCGCTGCAGGAGGCAACCGGTGAACCGGGCACTCACGCTCCACGACCTGATCGTCGCCGGGGTCATGGTGGCCGCCGGCGTCCTGGCAGGACTGCTGCTGCGCGCCGCCCTGCGGTGGCTGGGAGAACGTGCCCGCAGGACGCGGTGGAGCGGGGACGACGTCATCGTCGATGCGCTGCGGACCCTGGCGCCCTGGGCTGCGCTGGCTGCGGGCATCGCGGCGGCCGCTGCGGTGCTTCCGCTGACCTCGCAGGTCGGACGCAACGTCAACCGGACGCTGACCGTGCTGCTCATCCTGGCTGCCACACTCACCGCGGCTCGGGTGATCACGGGTCTGGTGAGGTCCGTCGCCCAGTCCCGGTCCGGTGTGGCCGGGTCGGCCACCATCTTTGTCAACATCACGCGCATCGTGGTGCTGGCGATGGGCTTTCTCGTCGTGCTGCAGACCTTGGGCGTCTCCATCGCCCCTCTCCTCACCGCACTGGGTGTGGGCGGCCTCGCGGTCGCTCTGGCGCTGCAGGACACACTCGCCAACCTGTTCGCGGGCGTGCACATCCTCGCCTCGAAGACGGTGCAGCCCGGCGACTACATCCGGCTGAGCAGCGGCGAGGAAGGGTACGTGGTCGACATCAACTGGCGTAATACCGTGGTGCGTCAGCTGTCGAACAACCTGGTGATCATCCCCAATGCCCAGCTCGCCGGCACCAATATGACCAACTTCAACCGGCCGGAACAGCAGATGTCGCTGCTGGTCCAGGTCGGAGTCGGCTACGACAGCGACCTGGAGCACGTCGAGCGCGTGACCGCCGAGGTCGTCGAGAGCGTCATGACCGACATCGCCGGCGGCGTCCCCGACCATGAACCGGCCGTCCGGTTCCACACGTTCGGGGATTCCCGGATCAACTTCACGGTGATCCTTCGGGCCGGTGAGTTCAGCGACCAGTACCTGATCAAGCACGAGTTCATCAAGCGTCTGCACCAGCGCTACCGGGCCGAGGGCATCAAGATTCCCGCGCCGATGCGGACGGTGGCGGTGCAGCAGAGCGAGACGCCGGTGCCGATCCCCCACCAGCGCAGCATCGGCTTGTGAGCTGCCCCGGGCCCCGACAACCGGCCGAGGGCGTCCGGTCCTGGAGCTCGCCGCCGGCCTGCGCGGTCGTCCGGATCTCGCAGGCCGTCGCCAGGCAGTACGCGCACGAGCAGGGCCCGGGCGGGTGTGGTGCCGACGGTGGACGATGAGAGGCCGGGTGCGGCCGTCACGGTGCGCGGGTTCATCCGCGCCGCCTCCGGCGACCTGGAGCTGACCGCCGAAGGGCTGCAGCCCATCCCGCGGGAACGGCACGAGCTGCTGTCCTTCGAGGACGCGGTGGTGGCGCTGAGAGCGGTCAGCGACTGACCTCCGCCGCCACACTCCGGGACACGGCGGGTGTACGGCCCGGTGACGGAGGCAGAAGCGGAAGTGGTAGCAAAGGACGTCCATACACACCGGGGGATCCGCTGCCTCCCCCGGCGCCGCCAGGCCGCGCCGCGCCTGACCACGTCCCCCGGAGAACCAGCCGTGCCGAGCAAGACCACCGCAACCGCCGCCGGACGCGTCCCCCGCCAGGCCGGCCCCGCAGGGCGGGCCGCCCATTGGCGGTCCGCCCTGTGCCGTACCCCTGTGTCGATCTGGAAGGACGATCTCTCGGACTGGGCCGCCGCCCTGACGTACTACGCCATCCTCGCTCTGCTCCCGGCGCTGCTGGTCACCGTCGCTCTGATCGGCCTGGCCAATCCCCGGGCCACCGACGCGCTGATCACCGACATCACCGCGTTCGCCCCGGCCGAGTCCGGAGCCGCGCTGCGCCAACCGCTGGAGGCCGCGACCCACGAACGCGGCGCCGTTTGGCTGCTGATCGCGACGGGGACCGTCAGCGCCGTGTGGTCCGCCTCCAGCTATCTGGCAGTCTTCCGCAGGGCGCTGCACGCTCAGCACGGGGTGCGGGACAGACGGCCGGCGCTGCGCAAGGCCCACATCATCGTGGCCACCGCCGTGGGACTTCTCCTGCTGCTCATGACCAGCGCGTTCGCCCTGGTGCTGACCGGACCGCTGGCCCGCTGGCTGGGACACCGGCTGGGCCTGGCACATGCCAGTGAAACCCTGTGGGCGGTGCTGAAGTGGCCCGTCCTGGTGTTCCTGGTCGCCTGTCTGATCATGGTGCTGTTCCGTACCGGACCCGCGTCGGCCAGGGGGCTGCGGCGGGGGCTGCCCGGTGGGGTGCTCGCCGCGTTCCTGTGGCTGGTCGCCTCGGCCGGGTTCGCCCTGTACGCCACGCACATCGGCTCGTACAGCCGGCTGTACGGATCGCTCGCCGGGCTCGTCGTCTTCCTGATCTGGGTCTGGTTCACCAATCTGGCTCTGCTGGCCGGTGCCCAGTTCAACGTCGAACTGGCGCGGCCGACGCCGGGCCGCTCGTGACGACGTCCCCCGCGCCGGCTTCGTGACGGCGTACGCCCCGGAGCTGGGCGCTCCGGGGCGTATGCGTCCGTGGTGTGCCGGTCGTCAATGACGCGGCGCGGGGTAGGCCTTGGGCAGGCGCATGCCGCGGTCGGCCATGATGTCCCGCACGCGGTTGGGGTAGTCGGTGATGATCCCGTCGATACCCATGTCCATGAGCGCCTCGATGGTGGCGGGGTCGTCACAGGTCCACGGGATGACCTTCAGACCCCGCTCATGGGCCTCGGAGATCATCTTCTTGTCGGGGTAGAAGCGGAAGGCCGGGTCCGCAATCGTGCCGTTCTGCGGGAAACCGTAATTCGGGGACAGCGCGGTGACACCGGGGACGGCGGCGGCGGCCTTGACGAAGTCGCCGTCGTAGTCGTCGGCATCGATGCCACCGAGCCACGGGGAGGCGCCGGGCTTGCCGACCTGGAGGAAGTCGTAGTTCGTCAGCGCCACCAGCGGGTAAGACGGCGCGAGCTTGTGCATCTCCTTCAGCGCCCCCCAGTCGAAGGACTGGATGGTGACCTGCTTCTCGATCCCGGAACGGTGGATCTCCTCGAAGACACGGCGGACGAACAGCTCGCGCGGTGCGGTCTGCTCGGGCGCGCCGGCCTCCACCTTGGTCTCGATGTTCAGCTTGACCTGCTTGGCCTTGTAGCTCTTGACCAGGTTGAGGACGTCCTTGAGCTCCACCATGCGGAAGCCCTTGATCTGCTCCTGCTCGGGGAAGCCGGGCAGCTGCTGGTAGCCGCAGTCCATGCTCTTGATCTGGGCCAGCGTCAGGTCCTTGATGTACTTGCCGACATACGGGTACATCGGGTCACCGGGCGTCACCGGGCCGGTGTCCTTGCACTTCTGGGCGCTGATCTGCCGGTCGTGGTTGACCACGACCTTCTGGTCCTTGGTGATGTGGGTGTCCAGCTCCAGGGTTCTCACACCGAGGCGCAGAGCCTTGCCGAAGCCCTCCAGGGACTCCTCGGTGGTCAGGCCGAGGCCACCACGGTGGGCCTGCAGGTCGAAATGAGTCTTCTGGGGCGGTACGTGCTGATTCTGGTGAGCCGTGGCCGCCTGGGCGGTCGCCGGAATGGCGAGCACGGGCAGGACGGCTAGGCTGGCGACTGCATGCCGCAGGGACATCTATGCCTCGTCTATTTCGGGCGAACTGGACCTTGCGAAGCTAAGCCGCAAGCCCGGATCACACGAAGCTCAGGCATGAGGTCATCGTGAACAACCGGGAAACGATCGTCCCTTCGGACTCCGGGGCAGGCAGAAAGTGCTAATGCCCAGGGCCACGTGTGTGGCCTTACGTGTCGGCAAGGGCATCCCTCCTCATCACCCGCGTGGCAGGCGGAGCGCTGCAGCGGAGTTTCCGTAGGGGCACCAGTCATTGAGGGCGGCCATCGCCCGCTCGTCGACGCACTGGATGCTCCGACCCGCGGTGGGCGGCGAGAACGGACATTGGCTCAACCGCCGGAGAACGGTCGGACTCGATCGTTGTGATCCCAACGTCGCCGATTGATCGGAGCCGGGGCGGCGGGGCTCGTGTGCGGCACCGGCTTCGCGCGAATCGGGCTGGATGTGGCTGAGCGGGGCACGTAGTGTCGGCCTGCGCGGTAGCTGGGCCGAGCAGCTGGTGCCCGTACCGGATCAGATCATGGGCCCAGGATGGATTGACGCGTATGAATCTTCTCCCTTTCGCCACCGCTCACGCTGAGATGGTGGCGGTCTGGCCGACTGCTTCCGCGGAAGTCGTCATGTGGTGCGGGCGACGGGAGTTCCCTGTGCCTGCACAGACGATTTCCGCGTGGCAGCAGGATGACGACGTTCAGGCTCATGTGCTCGTTGAGGGCGAGAAGCTCGTCGGTTACGGGGAATTGTGGTTCGACGCCGAGGAGGACGAGGTCGAGCTGGCTCGGATCATCGTGGCACCCGAGGCCCGCGGGAAGGGGCTCGGCCGTGTGCTCGTCCGGAGCCTGCTCGCGCAAGCTCACGAGTCGGGCTGTGCCGATGTCTTCATGCGCGTGCACCCGGACAACGAGAAGGCTCTGAGGTGCTATCTGGGGGCCGGGTTCGGGCCGGTCGCCCCTGGCCTTGCCGAGAACTGGAATGCCGCTCAGCCGGTGAATTATGTCTGGCTTCGGCACGATGCCGAGGGATCGGGCGATTGAGCTACCGCAATTGAAGTCGTGATGTCGGGTCGGGTCGGGGTGCTGGGACCCGGCCGGCGAAGGTCAGGTGCATGTCCGCAGCCGCGGGCCGGCGGTTGCCGGCGTCACCTCGATGTCGTCGCTCCAGGAACAGACCTCCAGCCACGAAAGGTAGCCACCCTGCGTGAACAGCAGGATCTCGCCGGAGCACTCTCCATCCTCGGTGAAGAGCTGTGCCTCGGCTGCTACGACAGTGCTCTCCCCAGTAAGTGCCGGCACCACTGCGTCGGTGTCGAGTTCGAAGTAGGCGGTGCCGCATCCGCATGTGCAACGTGCTCGGACACTGAGGTACGGAATCTGCCCGCGGAGCACGGCGTGAACCGGATCGTCCGCGCTCAGGACGGCTTCAAGGAGGTCGGCCACATCGGCGGGCAGGCTTTCGGTCACGCCGTCACCGTATCCGGCCTGCAGCGGGCGTCGTCGGTTGTGCCCCGCCCCGAGGGACTCGGGGCAGATCATCGGCAACATGTGCCCTGGGCGAGGTGACCGCATCCAGTCACGAGCCAGGCTCGACGAGCGAATTGGGAATCAGTCGCTGGAACCCCTGCGTCTGGCTGCGTCTGCGCTGCCCGTGAGCCGCCGGACAGGGACGGCCGTGCGGCGACAGTTCCGCCCGTTCAGCATCTCCGCCGGCCGCGGCTGCCCCGCAGCGTCGCGCGAGCGGCCGCGCGCTGAATCCGTGGGCGAGGACACTGAGCAGCACCGTGCAGATGAGCACGGGAAGGACTTGGTGCGTGACAGCCGGGGCAAGGTCCTCGAGCGCGAGCAGACCGAAGATGATCGTGGCCGGCCCTGGGGGCCGAACCAGCCGACGAACAGGAACGTGGCACGGTCCGTCCCCGTACCGAGCAGCGACAGGGCCACGGGCAACATCCGCACCGCCGTCAGGCTCAGCACCGCGTAGAGGACGGCCTGCCACGTCATGTGCGGGACGGCGGCCGGGACAGGGACCGCCCCGAACAGCAGCCACACCAGCAAGGAGAGCACCGACGCCGACTGCTCGGTGAACAGCAGTTGCGACTGCGGCGCATCGCCGTAGGCGGTGCCAAAGGCCAGCCCGGCGACAAACGCCGCGACGAATCCGTTGCCGCCGATGGCGATGGAGGACAGATTGGACAGCAGGGCGAGGGCCAGTACGGCCAGGCCCACAAACTCCTCGGCCGCCCAGCCCCTGCGCAGCGCCGACCGCAACAGCCACCCCCCTGCCAGACCGAGCGCCGAGCCGTAGGCGAGACCGATGGCCAGTTCCACCACCGCCTCGCCGCCGGCATCAGGGCCTGTGCACGCTACTGGAGTGGCACGGCGACGAGGGGCGGCTGAAGCCCGACCTGCACACGGTCGGGGATGTCCGGCGCGTAGCCGCAGTGCTGCCGGGCGACCGACCGGTGCTCAGTGGGCGACCAGGTCGTGGGTGGCTCGGGCGATGTGGGTGCGTGAGATGCCTGCGGCGTCGAGAAGTTCGGACGGGGTCCCGGAGGCCGGCAGGTCCCGCACGGCAAGGTGGGCGAATGCGGGGGTGAGGCGCCGTGCGGCGAGTGCGGACAGCACGGCCTCGCCGATGCCACCCTCGGGATGGTGATCCTCGACGACGACCAGTGCGCCGGTTTCCTGGGCGGCGCGAGCGAGGGTGGCGACGTCCAGAGGCTTTACGGAGTACAGGTCGATGACGCGGGCAGGGATGTTGTCGGCGGCCAGCTGGTCGGCGGCGGCAAGGCATTCGTGGACCGTGACGCCGGCGCCCAGGAGAGTGACCTGGTCACTGTCGCCCGCACGCAGGGTCTTGGATCCGCCGACCGGGAAGGTCTCGTCGGGGGCGTAGAGGACGGGGTAGGCACCCCGGGTGGTGCGCAGGTAGGAGATGCCGTCGAGGTCCGCCATGGAAGCGGTCAGAGCCGTGGCGGATGTGGCGTCGCTGGGGTAGAGGACCGTGGAGCCGTGGATGGCGCGCATCATGGCGAGGTCCTCCAGGCCCATCTGGGAGGGGCCGTCCGCGCCGATCTCGACACCGCAGTGGGTACCGCACAGGCTCATGGTGACCTGAGAGATCGCGGCCATACGAATGAAGTCGTGGGCTCGGGTGAGGAAGGCTGCGAAGGTGGTGGCGTAGGGGCGGTAGCCGCATACGGCCATGCCGACCGCGGTGGCGATCATCTGCTGTTCGGCGATGTAGATCTGGAAGTACCGCTCGGGGTGTGCCTTGCCGAAGTCCTCCGCATGGGTGGAGTTACCCACTTCGGCGTCCAGAGCCACGATGTCGGGGCGCGCGCCGATCGCGGCGAGTGTCTTGCCGAAGGCGACGCGGGTGGCGACGGCTTCGCCCATCTTGAATTGCGGCAGCGTCACCTGCACCGGAGCAACCGGGTCAGCAGAGGTGGCGGCGGACGGCTGGGGGCCACGGACGGTGTGGTGGCGTACGCCGCCCAGTTCGGTGATCGCACGGGCGGCCAGGTCGTCGGGCAACGGCTTGCCATGCCAGCCCTCGGCGTCTGCGACCTCGGCGACACCCTGGCCCTTGACGGTCTTGGCGACGATGACGGTGGGGGCCTGCCCGTCATCCGCGACAACCAGGGCTTGTTCGACGGCCGTGAGGTCGTGGCCGTCGACGACGAGTGCGCGGCAGTCGAAGGCTTCGGCGCGGCGGACGTAGGCGTCGGTGTCCCAGCCCAGCTCCGTGGGGCCGCTCTGGCCGAGGCGGTTGACGTCGATGATCACGGTGAAGTTGGCCAGCCGGTGGCGGCCTGCCTTGTCCAGGGCTTCCCACACCGACCCCTCTGCCATTTCGCTGTCGCCGCACAGCACCCACACACGGGAGGACTGGTGTTTCAGGTCCCGTTCTGCAAGCGCGACACCGACGCCGTAGGCGATGCCCTGGCCCAGGGAGCCGGTGGCTACATCCACCCAGGGCAGGATCGGAGTGGGGTGGCCTTGAAGACGCGCACCTTTGCGGCGGTAGGTGGTCATGAGTTCCTCTTCGTCGATCGCGCCGGCGGCGAGGAACATCGCGTACAGCAAGGGGGAGGCGTGCCCCTTGGAGAAGATCAGGTGGTCGTTGGCCGGGTTCTTCGGGCTCTGCCAGTCGTAGCGCAGGTGACGTGTCATGAGGACAGCCATGAGATCCGCGGCGGACAGGCTGGAGGTGGGGTGGCCGGAACCGGCGGCGGTGCTGGCGCGCACGGAGTCCACCCGCAGCTGCTGAGCCAACTCGAAGACCTGGTCCAGGTCACTGTCAGGCCCCAACGAGACAGTTGCGGTGTTCTCAGCCGACATCGCGGACTCCTCTCAGACGTGCGTTCCGATCCGGTCGTTCGACGGCCTCCGGCTCGCGGGCCGCGCGCAGAAGCTGCGTGCGACGGCCGTGCCCTTGCCGACCGTATGCCCGCGGGACAGAGGGCGCGATTTGAACGCGTGCCGGTCGGAGGGCGCGGTCCGGGGACACCGTCAGTGCGGTCCGGTGACGCTTGTCCACTGTGCTGTCGCAGGCGGCGGTGCCGGCCTGGGCGAATCCGCGGTGCGCCGCGGTGCAGGTCTCGCTGTGGTGGCGTACGCCTGCTGCGGTGAGGGACTCGTCGAGGCGGTTGCTCTGCTCGGGGCCGAAATGCAGCTCCGCGGTGATCCGGGCGGCGAGCAGGTGCGGACTCTCGGGTCCGGGTGGGTGCCGGCGGTGCGTGGGGGCAGGCGGGCGCCCCTGCACCGGTTCATGGCCGACCTGCCGGCGGCGGGGGCCGCCCAGGGTCAACACCGCAGCCGGTACCCGGTCGGGGAAGGTCCTGACGCGGAGAGCTGAGCCCCGCCGCCTGCCCGGGGGCTGGCGGAGGTGCTACTCGGCTGCGTCGTTGCGGGTGCGCTGGTAGTGGCGCCTGGCCTTCATCCTGTTGCCGCAGACGGCCATCGAACACCAGCGCGCCTTGTTGGTCTTGCTGCGATCGAGGAGGAACCGCCGACACTCCTCATTGGCACACGGCCGCAGTCGCCCGGGCATCGCCTTCTGCAGCGCGCTCCAGGTCATGACCGCCTGCACTGCCATCCGACGCTCCTGGCGGGCGTCGAGGTCCCAGGACACTCCGGCGGATGAGACCTGCGGACGGGACGTGACGCCATCGAGGACCGGGGCCAGTGACGTGGCCGGCCGGCCGCCGCGCACCACCTCCTGCAGGGCGTCGCGCGCCTCCACGAGATGGCGGTGCTCGTCCGCGGTGCCGCTGCCGCCGTGCGCCCGCTGCCAGGCCTCTGCCGCTTCCGGGTCCGCCAGCTGATCCTGGACGACCCCGTTGACCACCGGTGTCGTGTTGAGGAGTTCCAGCAGTGCGTCCTGCTGCTCTCGATCGGCCGCCATCGCGTCTCCTAACCGCATTGAATTATTTCAAAGGTTACATGAAGCAAGCACGGTCTAACCACGAAAGAAATTTTCGATGGTTAGTTTCGCGCGGGGCGTTCGCCGCGGCCGGGGCGGCACCTCGCGCGGACGAGGCCGCCATCGGCGGGCCGGGCACGTTCACGCCCGGCAGCCCCACTGGCCGACGAACCACCGACGGGCAGAGGCGGAGGAAGGCCACCGATCCGCTCCCACCCCACCCCAAGCTCCCGCCCGGCGGCTCACCCGTCCCGCCCGGGAGGCATCCGCAACGAATCCTTCGCCGCGTTCTAACCTGTTAAAGCATCTTGACAGGTTAGATTTCGCATGGTCGACTGGATTCATAACCACTCAAGCCCGATAGAAGGGTTAGGACTATGGCTTCCGCCGTCCACTACCGCACGGCCACCGTCAACGGCCTCGAAGTCTTCTACCGGGAGGCCGGCGACCCACAGGCACCCGACGTGGTGCTGCTCCACGGCTTCCCGACCAGCTCGCACATGTTTCGCCACCTGATCCCGGCACTCGCCGACCGGTACCACGTCATCGCTCCCGACCACATCGGGTTCGGCCAGTCGGCGATGCCCGCCCTGGAGGACTTCCCCTACACCTTCGACGCCCTCACCGAGGTCACCTCCGACCTGCTGCAGCACTTGGGTATCGACCGGTTCGCGATGTACGTGCAGGACTACGGCGCCCCCATCGGCTGGCGCCTCGCACTCCAGGCCCCGGACCGCATCACCGCGATCATCAGCCAGAACGGCAACGCCTACGTCGAGGGCTTCGTGAAGCCCTTCTGGGACGGCGCCTTCGCCTACGCCCAGGCGCCCGGACCCGACACCGAGGCCCCCATGCGAGGCGCCCTCACTGCCGAGATCACCCGATGGCAGTACGTGAACGGAGTCGCCGACCCCACCCTGGTCAGCCCCGACAACTGGGTCCACGACCAGGCGCTGCTGGACCGGCCGGGCAACGACGAGATCCAACTCAAGCTCTTTCGCGACTATCCCACCAACGTCGACCTCTACCCGCAGGTCCACCAGTACTTCCGCGACTGCCAGGTCCCGCTGCTGGCGGTCTGGGGCGCCAACGACGAGATCTTCGGCCCCGCGGGTGCCGTGGCGTTCAGCACGGACCTGCCCAACGCCGAGATCCATCTGCTCGAGTCCGGGCACTTCGCACTGGAGAGCCACCTCGAGCCCATCACCGAGCACATCCGCGACTTCCTCGGCCGCGTCCTCGCCTGACGCGGAGGGGCGAAGCGCGCCACCACCATCGACGGCAAGGTCATCCGGACCTGCTTCCGCCGACCCGGGGCCGCGATCTCCCACTGCTCCTGCAAGCCCTGACCGGGCAACGGCAACCGCCCAACCACCCCGGGGTGCAGCCTCCCGCCCACCCCGCACCCGGAAGGAACACGCCATGGGACTGTCCTGGCAGCAAGGGCCCCTTTCCGCAGGGGCGATCGGACACTTCCTCACCCCCGAACCCCTGCCTGAGCGCCTGCTGTTCGCCGAGCCGCTGCGCCGCCGCATGCGCGTGAAGTTCAACGACACCTGGATCGCCGACAGCGACAACGTGATCCTGCTGCACGAACCGGGCCGCTACCCCGTCGCCTACTTCCCCCGCAGGGACGTGGACCCTCAGGTCCTGGCCGCGAGCGACAAGGTCACCCAACACAGGGACCTGGGCGAGACCACCTGGTACGCGGTCCACGCCGACGACCGCACCACCGAACGCGCCGCCTGGGGGTTCGCCTCGCCGCCCGAGCACGCCACCGAGCTGCAAGGCCGCATCGCCTTCGCGTGGCGGGCCATGGACGCCTTCTACGAGGAAGACGAGCGCATCCTGGGACACGCCGCGGACCCGTACCACCGCATCGACATCCGCAACACGTCCAGGCCTCTGGAAGTCCGCCTGGGCGACACCGTGGTAGCCCGCTCCGAACACCCCGTCGTGCTCTACGAATCCGGATTCGCCCCGCGCTGGTACGTCCCGCGCGCCGACATCGACGAGACCCGGCTGCGCCCCGTCGAAGGACAGACCTTCTGCCCCTACAAGGGCCTGTGCGACTACTACGACGTCGGCGATGTGCACCGGGCCGCCTGGACGTACCGCAACGCGTACCCGGAGGTCGGCCGGATCGGTGACATGGTGTCCTTCGAACCGGACCAAGTCGAGATCCACCTCGACGGCAAACGCCTGGAACTCGAGTCCGGGCAGAAGGTCGTCCCCCACGGCGTCGACCGCCGCCTGGACGTCGACGAGGTCAGGGCCCACCCCGATAAGAGCCGGAGGCCGGACTCACCGCGTGGACATGGCCCAAGCGATGCGGAAAACGGAACGCGGCACCACCCGACCGGTCTCGCTACCGGCCCCGTCAACGGCCGCAGTGTCGACGGCCGGGGCAGCATGGGCAGTGGAGTCCGCCCGGGAGCCCTTCGCACGTCGACCGGGCGGACCACCTCGGGCGTGGTCCGCGTGACCAGCCTGCCGATGACGGATTTCCCGCGGCCGGCCGCGCCGCAGGCCGAGAATCCGCCACAGCAGCGTCTGCCGGCCGCAATCAGGGCGGCCCGACTGCAGCGCTCGACCGTTCAGCTCGGCGTGGACCCATCGGCGGCCCGGACCGGCCGGGGCGGACCTTCGATAATCGTCAGCGGGTACGGATGACACCACCCTCCTGAAGCGCCCGAGGACGACGGGCGTACGGAGGGAACTCCCTTACGGATCAGCCGACTTGACGTGATCCCGACACAAGAAATTTACCCTCGCCCATCTACTCGCATAGACCTCTTGGCGCCATGCTGGGCGCAGACGACCCAGAACCCGTCCCAGCAGCGCAGACGCCCACCAGGCGGCTCCGCGCTGGGCGGAGCCAGCGTTCGGCATCAGGAGGATCTCTTGAGCAAGAAGCAGTTGCGTCGTACCGCCCTCGTGGCCGTCCTTCTCACCGCGGTCACCACCGCCACGGCGCAGGGAGCCGTATCGGCGTCAGCCGAGGCGCCCACGGCCCAGCCGTCCGCCGCGGCGCCGTCCACCATCCGCGGTATCGAGGACGATGCCGCCCGATCCCTCGCCGTCTCGCTGGCGGATGCGGGCTGGCGGTCGCAGGTACGCAGCGCGGCCCTCTCATCCGCCCAGGTCGATGTGCAGGCCCTGGCGGCTCGGGCCACCACCCGGAGCGGCAAGGCCCTGATCCCGGCGGTCCGCGAGGCGGACCGCCGCATCGCTGCGGCCAAGGGGCTGGCCGCGAGCACCGGTTCGCTGCTGCGCGTCCGCCTCGGCGACGCCTCGATGCGCAAGGACCTGACCGGTGAGGCCGTCCCGCTGGTCGCCGCTGCACCGGCCGACGACGACGCCTCGACGATCACCGCATATGACAGCCACGGACGTGCGCACACCCTCGACGCCCATGAGGTGCCCCAAAGACCCGTCTACGTGGTGGACATCGACGTCTCCAAAGCCCTCGCGGCGGGCCTGGGCGTCCTGAGAGCAGAATTCGCGAAGCACGGTGTCGCCGCCCCCCGGCCGCAGACGCAACTGGCCGCCGGCGGCTGGTGGTCCACCCGCGTCACATCCGTCGAGCTGGCCGACGACGAGGAGCCCTGGGTCAAGGGTGACGCCGAGGTGTACACGCTCGTCACCGGCTTCGGGCTGGACGGCAAGGCGCGCGTGGACACGGTGGACATGCCCTATCTGAACAACGACGGCGTCGTCTATTACCCCAACCAGATCCTGGTCAACTGGTCGAACTACAAGTACAACCTCGCCGACGCCGTGATGATGGAGGACGACGGCGACACGAACTATCAGGCCCTCGCCCAGGCTCTCACCACGGCCCTGCTCACCATCACGGATCAGGGGGCGTACATTCCGCTGGTGAACGCGATCCTGGCGGCCATCCCCACCTCCTGGTGGACCGACGACCCGGACTACGTCGACTCCTGGTACACCCTCGCCCGGAGTGACTCGGGTCGCCGTAACGGGGCGGCCGGCAACGGCTGGATGACGGTCGAACCGTACTTCGTCGAACAGTTCTGACTGCGCGTACGCAAGACTCGCGAAGGCCGCCCGAGGGGCGGCCTTCCGTGTTTCCGGGCACCGGCCGTTCCTCTCCGAACGATCACTGATGATCACCGAAGGAAGAGAAACGATGGGTTCGACCCCACCGCCCGTCGAGACCTGGAGATGCTTTCGGCGTGCGACGTGTGGGGCGAGGGTGGCGGTATCGACGTCGCCGACGACCAGTGCCCGGCGGGCACAGCCGCTCCGCTTCAACGGGGTGTCATGTGCTCCCTTTTCACCACCAGGCCGTTCGGCGCCTCGATGTGCGCCGTACCGTCGGCCTCGATGGAGATGTCCAGCCGCCCGCCGGCGATGTCGAGGCCCTCGACCTTCAGCGGCCGGTATTCCTCCGCGAATCCGGGCGCGACCGTGAGCGTTCCGCCGGGGACATCGGCAGAGAGCCCCAGCATCGACTGGAGGATCATGACGGACGAGGCCGCCGCCCAGGCCTGGGGACGGCAGGACGCCGGATAGGGCGAGGGCCGGGCGTCGGTCGCCGCGCCATGACCGGCGAACAGCTCGGGAAGCCGCGCGTCGAACCCCGCGGAAGCGGTCAGCAGCCCCCCGGAAAGTGACGCGGCCGTTTCCGGGAACCCGGCCCTGACCAGGCCGTGTACCGCGATCGCGGTGTCGTGCGGCCAGATGGAACCGATGTGATAGCCGTACGGGTTGTAGGCCACGGAGTCGCTGCTCAGGGTCCGCAGGCCATGGCCGGAGTCGAGGTCGGGCGCGCCGAGCCTGGCGGCGAGCAGGGCACTCTCCTCGTGGCTGAGCAGGCCGGTGCCCAGCAGCTGGCCGAAGCCCGAGGTGACCGAGTCCACCGGCTTCTTGTCCCCGTCGAGCGCGACGGCCGGGTACGGACCCCGCTCGTCCTCCACCCAGAAGTGGCTGCGGAAGCGGTCACGCAGCCGCTCGGCCCACTCCTCCCACCGGTCGGCGCCGGGGCGGCCGAAGGCGCGCAGCAGGTCGGCGCCGCCGCGGGCCGCCTCGTATGCGTATGCCTGGACCTCGCAGAGCGCGATCGGAGACGTGGCGAAGCGGCCGTCGCGATACCGGATGGAGTCGCCCGAGTCCTTCCAGCCCTGGTTGGCCAGGCCACGTCCGGTGCGGTCGATGTACTTCAGAAATCCGTCTCCGTCCGCGTCCCCATGGTCGCGCATCCAGGCGAGGGCGGACTCCGCGTGCGGCAGGAGCTGCTCCACCTGTTCGGGCTCGAGGCCCCAGCGCCAGGCGTCGTGCAGCAGGGTGATCCAGAGCGGAGTGGCGTCGACCGTGCCGTAGTAGCAGGGCGGCAGGGAGAAGTTCTCGTTGAAGTTCTGGGTGGCTCGGCGCACTTCGTGCAGGATCTTGCCGGGCTGTTCCTCGGTGTCCTGGTCGGACTTCACGCCTTGGCGGCGGGCGAGGGTGCGCAGCGTACCGGCGGCGAGATCGGTTCCCAGCGGCAGCAGCATACGGGCCGCCCACAGGGAGTCGCGGCCGAAGAGGGTGAGGAACCACGGGGCTCCGGCGGCCAGGAACTGGTCGGCGGGCACGTCCGGATCGGTCAGCCGCAGCCGGTCGAGGTCGGCGGCCGACTGGCTCAGCCACTGGTCCAAGCGCCGGTCGGCGCTGCGCAGTACCGGTGTGCGCCAGGGCAGGCTGTCCGCCGGGGGCGCGGGGAACTGATCGCCGTCCTCATGAGCCGCGTCACAGTGCAGCACGGCGATCCATGACGAGCGTGGGGTGAGTTCGATGTCGTACTCCAGCCGTCCGGCGGCCGGGTCGACGGTGGCGGGCTCCGGAGAGCTGGTGAGGCGTACGGCGAAGGTGTCCCGTGACCAGTCGAGTCCGCTCCCGGTGGCGGTGGCGGAGACCGGGCTCTGCGCGTGTCCGGCCTTGATGCGCTCCATCGGGGCGAGGTCGGTCCCGGCAGTGACAATCAGCCGGAGACGGACGTTCTGCCGTCCTGCGTTGGCGACTTCGAGAGTCTCCTCCAGGTGCCCGGGGGTGACGCAGCGGCGCCGGTGCAGGGTGACCGCCGGGTCCGGAGTCTCCTCACCCAGACCGCGCAGCACAGCGCGAAAGGCCGCCCGGTCCGCTCCTTCGAAGCCTCCCCGTACCGGCGCAATCGCGATTCCGTCTGCCGCGACGGTCAGACGGGCGAGCGCTCTGCTGTCGCCGTGGTAGAAGCCGTCGGCCGAACCGTCGATCTGTCCGTCGGCGTGCGAGATCGCGAAGCTCGGGGCGTACAGCGTCACACAGGCGTCATGCAGGAATGGCTGGAGGCCTTCGGCCGAAGGACCGGGCCCCGCGTCGGAGTTCGTCATGTCGTGGGTCTTGACAGTGGTGTCCAACAGAGCAGAACCTCTCAGGCATTGGAGCGTTCCAAGAACCCTAACTACGACTTCACAGCGTTGACAACGGTATTGGAACGCTCCAATCAACTAGTCGGTTCGCACAACCAGTTCCGGAGACAGCCATGCCCCGCTCCCCCAACACCCCCGCGTCCAAGGCCGGTTCGGTGACTCTGGCCACGGTCGCGCGGCGGGCCGGCGTTTCTCCGCAAACAGTGTCCAACGCCATCAACTCACCCGAACTGCTGCGCCCGGAGACCCTGGAGCGGGTCCGCCGCACCATCGACGAGCTGGGCTATCGCCCGCATCGAGCCGCCCAGACCCTGCGCACCCGCTCCAGCAGACTCATCGGCTACGGCATACGTCCCACCGCCCCCGGCACCTCGGCCCCGGTCATGGACCGGTTTCTGCACGCCTTGTCCCAGACCGCCGACGAGGCCGGCTACCGGATTCTGCTCTTCGCCTCGCCCCCTGGCAGCTCAGGCCTCGATGGGTACGAGGAGCTCCTCGACCTGCACAGCGTGGATGGTTTCGTGCTGAGTGGCACCGAGCGGGGCGACAGGCGCCAGGCCTGGCTGGAGAAGCGCGGTGTGCCATTCGTGGGCTTCGGCCGGATGTGGTCCGGCCGGCAGATAGGCGACTGGGTGGATGTCGACGGCGCCTCGGGCACGGACTCCGCAGTCGAGCATCTGGTCGGTATCGGGCATCGCAAGATCGCCTTTCTCGGCTGGCCGCGCGGCTCCGGAGTCGGCGACGACCGCGCCGAGGGCTGGCAGCGCGCCATGCAGCGGCACGGCCTTCCGGTGCGCGGCAAGCGGGCGCAGAGCATCGATGACATCACCTCGGCACAGGCCGCCGCCGGACCGCTGCTCGACGCGGGCGCGACGGCCGTGGTCGCCGCCAGCGACATGCTCGCACTGGGCTGCTATCAGGCCCTGCGTGAGCGACAAGCCGTTCCGGGCACGGATGTCGCCGTCGTCGGCTTCGACGACTCCCCCACAGCGGCGCTCCTCTCCCCCGGACTGTCCACCGTCGCCCAGCCACTGGAGGCCGTCGGCCGCGAATGTGTCCGTCTTCTGCTGGCCCGAATGTCGGAACCCGACGCTCCGCCTGAGCGCGTCCTGCTCGAACCGTCTCTCGTCGTGCGTGACAGCACACCCGCGTCGGGCAACTGAACCACTCCCCGTGCCCGTTCACGGGCCATCGATTCACAGCACGCCCTTTCCGGGCAGCTGAGCCGCAAGTTATGCCTTCTGGAGGAACTCATGGTCACCCGTACGGCCGTCGCCGCCCTCGCCACCTGCGCGGCGCTGCTGGCCGCCACCGGCTGCTCATCCAGCTTCGGCAGCGACAAGGAGCCCGAGCAGGACAAGGCCGGCAAGCAGAATCTGACGGTACTGATCGCCACCTCGGGGGACGCCGAAACCCAGGCGGTCAAGGCCGCCACCGCCGCGTATGCGAAGAGGTCGGGCAACACGGTCACGGTCGAAGTCGCCAAGGACATGAACCAGCAGCTTGCTCAGTCCTTCGCCGGGCACAAGCCGCCGGACGTCTTCTACGTCAACTCCGACCAGTTCGCGAACTACGCGAAGGGCGGCTCGCTCTACGCGTACGGGGACCGGATATCCGACGCCGACGACTTCTCCGAGCAGCTGCGCGCCTCGTTCTCGTACAACGGAAAGCTGGTCTGTCTGCCGAAGGACACCTCCCCCCTCGGCCTCGCCATCAACACCGATCTGTGGAAGAAGGCCGGGCTGACGGAGAAGGACTATCCGAAGAGCTGGGAGGAACTGAAGACCGTCGCGGACAAGCTCACGGGCAACGGCGTCACCGGTCTGGTCACCAGCGACGAGTACCAGCGACTCGGCGTCTTCATGAAGCAGGCCGGTGGCTGGCTCACCGACGCGGACCAGAAGAAGATGACCGCCGACACTCCCGAGAACGCCAAGGGACTCGCCTTCGTCCAGTCCCTGCTCAAGTCGGGCTCGATGAAATTCGCGAAGCAGGTGGACACCAGCTGGGGCGGTGAGGCGCTCGGCAAGGGCAAGGCCGCGATGACCATCGAAGGCAACTGGCTCGACGGCGGTATGAAGCTCGACTACCCCGATGTGAAGTACGCCATCGCGCCGCTGCCCGAAGGGCCGGCCGGCAAGGGCACCCTCGCCTTCAGCAACTGCTGGGGCGTCGCCGCCGACAGCGCGCACCGTGCGGCGGGCGTCGACCTCGTGAAGTACCTCACCTCCGCGAAGCAAGAGCTCGCATTCGCCGACGCTTTCGGTGTCATGCCGTCGCGGACGAGTGCGCTCGAGACGTACGCCGAGAAGCAGCCGGCCGCCAAGGCCTGGGTGGACGGCAACGCCTACGCGCAGGGCCCGGTGACGATCGCCGGGTTCGACAAGGTCCTGAGCCAGTTCAACACCGATCTGCAGTCGCTGCGCACCGCCGACCCGAAGAAGATCCTCGCCGACCTTCAGCGCAACGGCGAACAGGCGATCGTGAAGGGCAACTGAGCCCCATGCCCATCCGCACGATGCGCGCGAGCGCCACTCCCCCCACGACCGGCTCGCCCGGCGCACCTGACAGCGCACCTGGCAGAACCGGTACGACTGCGAAGGCTCACGCTCCGCGCGCGGGCCTTCGCGGGGAGGGCACCTGGGGCTGGCTGTTCGTCAGCCCCATGGTGCTCGTCCTCGGCCTCTTCATGGTGCTTCCCATCCTGATGGCGCTGTGGGTGAGCCTGCTGCACTGGGACGGACAGTCCAACCCGTTCTCCGGTCAGGCCGATTTCGTCGGTCTGGACAACTACCGCACGCTGCTCACCCAGGACGGACTCGACCGCACGCTCTTCGCGACGTCCCTGCGCAACAACGCCTATTACGTACTGTTGACCGTCCCTCTGCAGACCGTGCTGGCGCTGGCACTGGCCCTGATCGTCAACCAGAAACTGCTGCGGGGGCGGGGCGCGCTCCGTACAACGTTCTTCTTCCCGTCGGTCACCAGCTCCATCGCCGTCTCCACGGTCTTCCTCTTCCTCTTCCAGGGCAGCGGAGCCGTCAACTCCATGCTGTCCTGGATCGGGCTCAAGGGACCGAACTGGTTCGCGGACCCGCGCGGAGTGCTCTCCCTCATTCTGAGCGGTCTGGGAATCGTCGATCCTGAACGGCCTGCCGGAGTACTGGCCGATCACTCCCTGATGGGGCTGTCGTGGTTCGAGTGGCTCGCAGGCCCCTCGGTCGCGATGTGCACGATCATCCTGCTCGCCGTGTGGACCACCTCGGGCAGTTTCATGCTGATCTTCCTCGCGGCGCTCCAGAACATCCCGCGGGAGCTGGAGGAGTCGGCCGCCATCGAAGGGGTCAACCGCCGCCAGATGCTTCGGTACGTGACGCTGCCCGCTCTGCGTCCCGTGCTGTTCCTGGTCCTCACGCTGGGACTGATCTCCACCTGGCAGGTCTTCGACCAGGTGTACGTGATGGGCCAGGGCGCTCCGGGCAACACGACGCTGACGCCCGCATTCCTGTCGTACTCCGCGGGGTTCGACAATGCGGACTTCGGGCAGGGCTCGGCGATCGCGTTCATCCTGCTGGCCTTGATCCTCATTCTGACCGCGTTCCAGCGCTGGGCGCTGCGGGAGCGTGGCGCACACACCGGGAGGAACCGATGACCGCCGCCGGTACGGCCGTACGCGACCGGGTTCGGCGGACCCCTCGCCGTCGCGCATCGCGCGAACGACGGCACCCCGTCCTCAGCCGTTTCCCGCTGCCGGCGCGGTTGCTGGGGTACGCCGTGGTGCTGGGGCTGGGTCTGCTCTATCTGCTGCCGTTCGTCCTCCAGCTGGTGACCGGTTTCAAGACGGACCCGGATGCCGCCGCACATCCGCTGGCCCTGTTGCCCACCACTCCGACGACGGCCGCGTATCAGCGGCTGTTCGGGCTGAGCCAAGCCTCGGAAGGGGTTCCCTTCCTGCGCTGGCTCAGCAACTCGGCGCTGGTGGCGGTACTGGTGACTGCGGGCCGGGTGCTGTTCGACTCGATGGCGGGGTACGCGTTGGCGCGGCTGCGCTTCCGGGGCCGCTCGGCACTGTTCGGCTTCGTGCTCTCAGTGATGGCGGTGCCCGGAGTGGCGCTGCTCATCCCGAAGTTCCTGGTGCTCAACACCTTCGGGCTCTTCGACACGTACACCGGCATGATCCTGCCGTTGCTGGTGGACGCGGCAGGCATCTTCATCATGAAACAGTTCTTCGAATCGGTGCCGCGCGAGGTCGAGGAGGCCGCGCGGGTCGACGGGGCAGGCGTGTTCCGGATCTTCTGGTCCGTAGTCCTGCCGATGGCCAGACCGGCGTTGATCACCCTGACGATCCTGTCGTTCCAGGGGTCGTGGAACGAGTTCACGCACTTCCTCGTCAGCACCCAGTCTGGCCAGTACGAGACACTCACCACGGGCCTGGCCCGCTTTGTCTCGGGAGGTCTCGGCGGCGGCACGCAGTATCCGCTGAAGCTGACGGCAGCTCTGCTCTCCACCATCCCGGTGGCCGCGCTGTTCTTCTGCTTCCAGCGCTACTTCGTGAGCGGCGCCAACGAGGGGGCGGTCAAGGAGTGACCTTCGGCGCCGACAGTGGCTGACGGAGCCGAAGCGTGCTGCCGGCTGTCCTGCCGCGTCGGCGCTCTGGATCCCCGCTCCCGAGGCCGCCTGTTTGGCGAATATCACATGCCGACATGGTTCTCATATCGGACAATTCACCCACTTTATTTGAAATTCCTGTCTCCTCAGAACGTATGGTCGCTTTGAGATATCAAATGGGGATCCAAGCCGATTTGGCTCGGCCATTCTCCCCATTCATTGATTCTCTGCGGCCCACACAGGTGCCAGGGCAGCCACCTGCCGCAGCCCACCTTGCCGAGCGGTTGAAAGCAAGCGTGGCGGGAGCCGACTCTCCCCAGCCGCGCGAGATCCGGCGAGATGAACTCCGACACGCAGCAGGACAGGACATAGCCTTCATGTATGGATCGCACATATTGACCTGCTCTCGGCGCGGCGTGGCCGCTGTCCTGGCCACAAGCTCATTGCTCGCCGTATTCACCACGGCCGCCCCGGCCTCGGCAAGCACGGCCGGCGCCACAGTGGGTGGTTCGAAGGTCGTCTGCACCTCGCAGAAGCCAAGCCTGGCTTCCCGCCTGTCCCATGACATAGCCGGTGCTCTCGACGGGCGGCAGGACACCTCGGCGCTGGCCCTCTACGACCGGATCACCGGAACCACCTGCGAGCTCAGGGCCGACACACACTTCGACTCCGCCAGTGTTGTCAAAGTCACGGTGCTCGGAGCACTGCTGCGGCAGGCCGAGGAGGCGCACCGGAAGCTGACTCCGCAGGAGGTGAAACTGACCACCGCGATGATCACCGAGTCCGACAACGACGCGACCTCCGCTCTCTGGCACCAGATCGGATCCGTCGGCTTCGAGAAGTTCCTGGCCCTGGCAGACATGCGGCACACCGTTCCGGGTTCCGGTGGAAGCTGGGGGCTCACCCAGATCACCGCCGGTGACGAGCTCCGGCTGATGCAGCTGCTGACGACGGAGAACTCAGTGCTCACCGCGACCTCGCGCGCCTACGCTCTCGATCTGATGGAGCACGTCACCCCCGGCCAGAGGTGGGGGGTGCCCGCGGGATCGCCCGCTTCGGCAACGGTTCACGTCAAGAACGGGTGGCTGCCGCGGGCGACCGACGGATGGCGGGTGCACAGCGTCGGCGCCTTCACCGGCAGCGGTCACGACTACGGCATGGCTGTCCTGTCGAGCGGCAACCTCACCATGGATTACGGCGTCGCCACCATCGAAGGAGCTGCCCGCGTCATCCATCGCGACCTGACCGGTGCGGGTTGACAGCGAGCCATCGACCGGACGAGCCCCGACCCCAGTGACCTGAGTCCCATATGGGTCGCGGGTTGTGTATGAGTTGAACTGGAACGTTGCGGTGGACTCCACGATCGTTCGTGCCCACCCGCATGCGGCCGGCGCCCGCACCAAGGCGCCCCGGCCGACGATCCGGACGACCACGCCGTCGGCCGGTCCCGCGGCGGACCGACCAGGAACATCAGCCGGTCCGTCGGGCGGACCGGCACAACGCCCCGGGTCCCGACGAGGGGCACCCGGGGTGTGTGCCGATGCAGGTGCAGGGCACCGGCGGTCCCGGCCAGGCAATCCTGCCTATCCGAACTGGCCGGGCTGGTAGTCGCCGGCGGGCTGCCGGACGATGACGTTCACGCGGTTGAACGCGTTGATCAGGGCGATCAGAGACACCAGGGCGGCGAGCTGTTCCTCGTCGTAGTGCTTGGCGGCGTTCGCCCAGGCCTCGTCCGTGACACCACCGGCCGCGTCGGCGATGCGGGTGCCCTGCTCCGCCAGCTCCAGGGCAGCGCGCTCGGCATCACTGAACACCGTGGCCTCGCGCCAGGCCGCGACCAGGTTGAGGCGCGTCGAGGTCTCCCCGGCATGTGCGGCGTCCTTGGTGTGCATGTCGGTGCAGAAGCCGCAGCCATTGATCTGGCTGGCGCGGATCTTCACCAGCTCCTGCGTCGCGGCCGGCAGCGTCGAGCCCGAGACCGCCTTGCCCGCCGAGACGACGTGCCCCAGGAACTTGGTTGCGACCGGGTTGCCGAAGAGGTTCAAACGAGCATCCATGGTGCCCTCCTTGCCGTTGTC
The DNA here is from genome assembly GCF_026342835.1 of Streptomyces sp. NBC_00154. Lineage (GTDB taxonomy): Bacteria > Actinomycetota > Actinomycetes > Streptomycetales > Streptomycetaceae > Streptomyces. Next base: position 7,027,736 of record NZ_JAPEMI010000001.1, on the reverse strand, counting down.
GGTGCCTACACATCCCTGACGGAACAACTCGGCCGGACGTGACAGGACCACATGTGACGTGCGTCACCCGTGTCGCACCGCGGCAGGAGAGACCTGCGACGGCGTTCAGGACCGCTGCCGAGACGTCGTCGCCCCGCTCATCACGACCGATGATCCGGACGAAACCGCCTGGATCTCGGAGGGTGGTAGGCGGTGACCTGAATCGCCCGGATTCCGCGACTGCTCACGCGTCTCCGTTGCAGATGATGAAGCTGGGGAAAACGTGCCGTCCGGGTCGGCCGCCGATCTCGTCCATCGCTTCGCGAATGCTGCGCAGTTGGCTGATGGTCATCTGCAGCGGTGGCTCGTCGGGCTGATACGTGGTCAGGACCGGGTAGTCCACACCGGGCTCGTTGGTCATCTCGATGTGGCAGCCGAGGATGTGGGTGACGGGTCGGGTGTCAGCGAACGCGATCAAGCGGTCGACAGTTCTTCCGAAGGCGACCCAGTCCTCGACATAAAGCCGCCCCGGGTACACCGTGTCGCCGGTGAGCAGGAATCCGGTGTGCGGGTCGTAGAAGGTGATGGCCGCCTCATGGTGGCCGGGGGTGGCGAGACACTCCAGCACTCGGCCGCCGAGGTCGACCCGGGCCACCCGGTCCGGGTTGTCATTGAAACCGAAGTAGCCCCAGGCACTGCTCCGATCCGCCCGTACGACCGTGGTGTGGGGACGGTCGGTGAACTGTGCGTCGGCCGCGATGTGGTCGCCGTGGCCGTGGGTGTGCAGGACGAGCAACGTGTAGCCGTCCCGGGGATGCTCGGCCAACCACCGCCCGACCAGGTCGTCGACAACCCTGCGCAGCGGAAAGAACTGGGCGGACTCGGTGGCTCCGGTATCGATGAGTACAGCTCGAGTGTTGCCGAAGATCAGGAACAGGAACGGCGCCTCGTAGTTGATCGCCATGTTCTGGCGCAGGATGAACGTGTGCTCGTCGTACGCGTGGACCTGGATATCGGGGTCCGTGTTGTGTTTCGCCGACGGGGATCCGTGGATCCAGTTGACGGCCGGCAGGCGAGGCTCGGGCGCCTCCGACACAAAATCGACCTGCGTTTCGCTTCCGCCCATGACCTCTCCTGAGCGCGTCGTCTCAGCAGGCCGGGTACGGCGCGCACGTCCCCATAGATTCGCGTCTCCGGGCCGAATCTACTACGCGCAGATCGAGTTGATCAACGGTTCATCCGCTGGGCTCGATGAGCCGGTCCCCACTCCCCTTTGCGTCATGCTGCAGTCAACTGCCGGACAACGGCTTCGGCGACAGCTCTGGCACTGCCCGGGTTCTGACCGGTTATCAGCCGTCCTTCTTCGACGACGTAGGTTTCGAACGGCTCATCGGCCTTACTGTACTTGGCACCGAGCGTCTTCAGCTCTTCCTGCAGGTTGTAGGGAACCGCCTGCGCCCTGTTCGCCAGTTCCTCTTCGGGCCAGGAGAACCCGGTGACACTCTTTCCCCTGACCAGGGGCTCCCCGTCGCTCAGGGTCACATTCAGCAATCCGGTTACCCCGTGGCAAACCGTCGACACGACTCGACCTGTCTCATAGAACTTGCCCATCAGGCTTTCAGATCCTGACTCTGGGGAAAGTCGAACATGACTCCATGGCCGCCGGTGAGGTAAATCGCGTCGTAGTCTTCGACGTTCACCTCTGAGATCTTCTTGGTGTCCTCGAGGAGATCCATGAACCTTCTGTTCTCGTACCGCTTCCCGGTGTTCAGCTCCGCCAGCACCTCATGCGACAGGCTCTCGGGTCGATGGGGACCTTCCCTCCGGACGGGCTTGCGATATCCATCGAGAATCCGCTGGGCTCCGCCACATCCCAGAAGTGGGTCAACTCACCCAGCCAAATTCCCGTCCTCATGCCGGATTTCTTGTATTCATCGACATTGGTGACAACGACCAGAATTCTTTTGGTTGCAGCCACGACGCATCGCCTCCGCTCACATCGCACCCTCTTCAACCGTAGACCTGGAGAACTCGACCAACCACCCGTAACCGAGAGTGGCGATCCATGCGTATGCCGTTGGCCCGCAACTCAGCGCGAGGTGGACGCCCACGGACCGACGCCGCCGGTGCGCTCGCCGGAGTAGCGCACGACATAGCCGGGGCCCCTCGGCGCCGGGAATTCGGCGTCATGGGACATGTAGACCTTCGCCAAGCGGTTGAGCAAATCCCATGCGTCGTCGCGCGGCTGAACTTCGGCCCGCGCCCGCAACACGGCGTACTCGTTCAAGAAGACGCCGGGCACCCGCGGTGCGTCGAAGGACAATACGACCCGTGGGTCGCGCTCGATGTTGCGCAGCTTCACATGGTGCGACATGTGACCACTGACGAGATCATCGCCGTCCAGCCCGATCCAGATGACGGTCACCTGCGGGCTCCCGTCGGGGTTGATCGTGCTCAGGTGAACCATGGGCCCGGACGCGATCAACTCTCGCAGTTCACGCGGCAAACCGCTCATAGCTTGATCCTTACTGCCACGAGCTCACCCTATGTGTCGCTCGCTCCGAACGACCGCAGATCACGGCACGTTCACTGAGACGGGTCACCGGGGACGCGCACCCAGGGCCCGGCGGACGGTGAAGTCGGCCCGCTCGTGTACGAGTCGGAACCGCGCAACCGGCAGCCGTGACCGCTGCCGGCGCCAAGAGATGCGTAGTCTCCGAAAGTTCCCCGCGGCCCGCGCGCAAGGCATCCGCTGCCCGGTCTCACGTGCCCCTCACCACCCACCGCTCACGCGGCGAATATGTCGGCGAACTCTACGACCGAGGCATGCGTGAAGACCTCCGCCGTTCCATGGAACAGCACCGATCGGGTCCGAGAGGACGGGTCAGGAAAGGGTCGACCGTGAAAGGTTTCAAGTAGATTCCACGGAACCTAGCCTCGCACCATGAACGGCGTCAATGGCGCGGACTTGCAAATCTTTGAACCCTTTGCGTCCCCGCCCAAACCCTTGACAGGTCACTTCACTCACTCTAGTTTCCATGCCTGAAACGATTCATCGCCGAGTCGTATGGAGCCGAGCATGATCAGCAGAAGACGACTGCTCAGCACGACCGCCACGGCAGCCCTGGGGACGGCCATAGCCTCCGCCGCACCGGGCGCCGCCGCGCAGGCAGCTCAAGTCCCTGGGGCCGCCGCCGGAGGAACAGACGTGACGCAGGGCGTGCGCGTCAACGGACCGACCGTCGAGTATGTGAGCCACCCGCTCGGACTTGACGTGCCACAACCCAGGCTGAGCTGGCCCCTGGCGTCCGACAAGCCGGGCCAGGTGCAGACCGCCTATCAGATACGCGTCGCCGGCTCCCCGGGACGCCTCGCGAAGCCCGACGTGTGGGACAGCGGCAAAGTCATGTCCCCGGACTCCGTACTGGTGCCGTACGCGGGACCCGCGCTCTCGTCACGTACCCGCTACTACTGGTCGGTGCGTGTCTGGGACGCCGGGGGCAAAGCCTCCGCATGGAGCGAGCCGTCCTGGTGGGAGACCGGTCTGACGGCCCGGTCCGACTGGTCCGCGCAGTGGATCGGCGCGCCCGCCGAGCTGATCGGCGCCCCCGTGCTGGACGATGCCTCGTGGATCTGGTTCCCGGAGGGCGACCCGGCCGCCGGAGCTCCCGCGGGGACCCGCTTCTTCCGCGGCCGTGTCGACATCCCCGCAGGGGTGACCCGTGCACGCCTGGTCATGACCGCCGACGACGGCTACACCGCGTACGTGAACGGGACGCAGGTCGCGCACGCCGAAGCGGATGGGCCGGCGGAGAACTGGCGCCGCCCCGTCCTCGTCGACGTGACCGCCCACCTGCAGACCGGCGCCTCGATGATCGCCGTATCCGCCACCAACGCCACGGCCTCGCCCGCCGGTCTGCTCGGACTCCTCGAGCTGACCACCGCAGACGGGGTGCACGCCTTCGTCACCGGAGCCGACTGGAAAGCCGTCGATGAAGAGCCGGCCGGGGACTGGCGTTCCGCCGCTTTCGACGACACCTCCTGGCAGCAGGCGAAAGCGCTCGCGAAGTGGGGTTCGGGCCCGTGGGGAAAGGTGACACCGTCCTCATCGCCCGCCGCTCAGCTGCGCCACGAGTTCCGTCTGAAGCGCTCTTCCGTCGCCCGGGCGCGGCTGTACTCCACAGCTCTGGGCCTGTACGAGGCTCATCTCAACGGCGAGCGGGTCGGCGAGGACCGGCTCGCGCCCGGCTGGACGGACTACCGCAAGCGGGTCCAGTACCAGACGTACGACGTGACGAAACTGGTCCGGGCCGGGGCCAACGCCCTCGGCGTGACCGTCGCCACCGGCTGGTACGCAGGGAATGTCGGCATGTTCGGCCCGCACCAGTACGGCGAACGACCGGCGTTCCTCGCCCAGTTGGAGGTCACCTACGCCGACGGCTCGACCGAGCGTGTGCTCTCCGGCACCGACTGGCGGGCCGCGATCGGTCCCGTCACGAGCGCCGACATCATGTCGGGCGAGGAGTACGACGCCCGCCTGGAGACCGAGGGCTGGACACACCCCGGATTCGACGACTCCGCCTGGGTGGCGGCCGACGCCGTCGACAAGGTGAGCGCCGCTCTCGTGGCCGAAGCCGGCGGCCCCACGCGCGTGGAGCGCACGCTGCCCGCCAGGAAGATGACCGAGCCGAAGCCCGGTGTCTTCGTCTACGACCTCGGCCAGAACATGGTCGGCGCGGTCCGCCTCACCGTCTCGGGCAAGGCGGGGACGGCCGTGCGGCTGCGCCACGCGGAGGTCCTCAACCCGGACGGCACGATCTACACCACCAACCTGCGCTCCGCCCGCGCCACCGACACGTACACCCTCAAGGGTGGCGGCAAGGAGACGTACGAGCCTCGCTTCACCTTCCACGGCTTCCGCTACGTCGAGGTGACGGGCTATCCGGGCAAGCCACCGCTGAACGCCGTGGTGGGGCGTGTCATCCACACCGATGCACCCTTCACCATGGACTTCTCGACGAACGTTCCGATGCTCAACCAGCTGCACAGCAACATCACTTGGGGGCAGCGCGGCAACTTCGTCTCCATACCCACCGACACCCCGGCACGCGACGAGCGGCTCGGCTGGACCGGCGACATCAATGTCTTCGCGCCGACGGCCGCGTACAACATGGAGTCGGGACGCTTCCTCACCAAATGGCTCGTCGACCTGCGTGACGGTCAGTCGGACGACGGCGCGTTCACCGATGTGGCTCCCTTCGTCGGCACGGTCGGCAAGGGTGTGGCGGGCTGGGGCGATGCCGGGGTGACCGTGCCCTGGGCGCTGTACCAGGCGTACGGCGACACCCGGGTCCTCGATCAGTCCTGGCCCTCGATGCTGAAGTGGCTCGAGTACCTGGAGAAGCACAGCAGCGGCTTCCTGCGGCCGGCCGAGGGCTACGGCGACTGGCTCAACATCCAGGACGAGACCCCCAAGGACGTCATCGGCACCGCGTACTTCGCCCATGCCGCAGACCTCGTCGCCCGGGCCGCTCGGGCCCTCGGAAAGGACCCGGCACCGTATACCGCACTCTTCGCAAGCGTCCGTGACGCCTTCCGCGCGGCGTACGTCTCGAGCGGCGGCAGGGTGAAGGGCGATACGCAGACCGCGTATGTGCTGGCCCTGTCCATGGACCTGCTGGCGGAAGCCGACCGGGGACCCGCGGCCGACCGACTCGTCGAACTCATCAAGGCCAAGGACTGGCATCTCTCGACCGGATTCCTCGGCACCCCTCGCCTGTTGCCCGTGCTCACCTCGACGGGTCATACCGATGTCGCCTACCGGCTGCTCGTCCAGCGGTCCTTCCCCAGCTGGGGTTACCAGATCGACAAGGGCGCGACGACGATGTGGGAGCGCTGGGACTCCATCAAGCCCGACGGCAGCTTCCAGGACGCCGGAATGAATTCCTTCAACCACTACGCGTACGGTTCCGTGGGCGAGTGGATGTACGCGAACATCGCGGGTATCGCACCGGCCGCACCGGGATTCCGGAAGATCCTTGTCCGGCCCCGCCCGGGCGGTGGCGTAACCGAGGCGGAGGGACGCTACGACTCCGTCCGCGGCCCAGTCACCACCCGCTGGAAAGTGGACGAAGACGGATTCCGCCTCGCCCTCACGGTGCCCGCCAACACCACCGCCGAGGTATGGATCCCCGCCACCGAGGCTGCCCAAGTCACCCATGGAACCTCGGAGTTCATCCGGATGGAGGACGGCTGCGCCGTCTTCGCTGCGGGCTCCGGCACGCACCGATTCTCCAGCTGAGCTGTAACGACGTTCCGGTGACGCCCGATCCACATCGAATCACCCGCGCATGGACGGTGCGCGCAGATGGAGGCACGCCAGCATGACGGATGAAGTGAAGACAACATCGGGGCCGAATCGGCGAACGGTGCTCGAAGTGGGCTTCGGCGGTGCGGTGCTGGCCGCGGCCGCCGGGCTTCCACTGACGGCGGCCGGCCCGGCAGCGGCCACAGGGCCCACCGTGTCCGGCCGCCTGCCCGCGGCCGGGTCCTGGCACCGTTATGTACAAGGACCGACCGGGCGCATGGTGCGGCCGGTACGGATCGTCCGGTCGGACGGTGACGTGACGCGGCCCGACGCCCTCCTGACATCCGGCGGCAAGGTCACTGTCCTGCGCCGCGCCCAGCCGCCCGCGGCGCCCCGCTGGCCGGAGGGAACCACCGTCGAGGCGTCCTCCACACACGCGGGCAACAACGGTAACGACGGCCGGCCGCGCACGTACGAGGCCGGGAATGCCGTCGACGGCGACCTCGGCACGTTCTGGAACGACGACACCGAGCGCGACTTCCCCGACAGCCTGACGCTCACCACGCCCGAGGAGCAGGAGCTGTCGGGCCTGACAGTGGTGTCCAGCACGGACGGGGTGCCGACCGCTTTCACTGTGGCCGTATGGGCGGCCTCGGCGTGGCGGACGGTCGCCACGGTCACCGGCAACAGTGCCGTGCAGCGCGCCGTCCGCTTCGACACTCCGGTCTCCACGACTCGGGTACGGATCACGGTCACCGCCGCCCAGGACCTCGGCCGGGGCGTGTTCACCCGTATCAACGAGGTCTGGCCGGAAGCCGTGGACCCGGTGGTGGCCCCCAGTGTGACGCTCGACTTCGGCAAGGTCGTCGTCGGGTACCCGAAGGTGGACTTCGCCTGGGCCTCGGACAACCACCCCGGGGTGCGCCTCGCATTCTCCGAGACGCTGCAGTACCTCACCGACCGCTCCGACTTCACCCGCGCCGACCAGGCGGGAGGCGCCGGGCAGGGCACCGATCAGTACGCCGTACCGGCGGGCGGCGCATCATGGACGGACAAGAAGGGCTACGGTTCGGACGGCGACAAGGTGTACGCCGACGGACTGCACGGCTTCCGCTATCTCAAGATCACGCTGGACGCCCTGCCGTCCGACGCACCCGCCGCCCAGCCCTGGGGCACTGTGGCCGTCGACGCGGTGTCGCTCGACTTCACGGCATACGTCGGCACACCGGACTCCTACCGGGGCTGGTTCCTCTGCTCCGACGAGGAGTTGAACCGCTACTGGTACGGCGCGTCCTACACGAACGAGTTGGTCGTCGACACCTTCCGCAAGGACGACGTGGATCCCCGCAACGCCTTCAGCGCCTCGCTGGACGGCAAGCTGGTCCTGCACGACGGTCCCAAGCGGGACCGCGACCCCTATGTCGGCGACCTCGCGGTGTCTGGTCGCACCCTCTACCTCACCCACGACGAAGTGGCCGAGGCTGCCCGCAACGTGCTGGCCGACCTCGCCGAACACCAGCGGGACGACGGATGGATCCCGCCGGCCTCGATCAACAACTACACCCTTCCTCTGTTCGACTACCCGTTGTGGTGGGTGACGTGCAGCTGGGATTACCTGCTCTACACCGGGGACCGGGACTATGCGGCGCGCTACTACCCGCAGCTGCTCAAGGTGCTCGACACCTGGTACCCGAGCGTCACGGACGATGCGGGGCTGCTGAGCAAGGGACTCAACGGAACGGCCGGCTACGGCGACTACGCGTTCCTCGGCCGCACCGGCCGGGTCACCTACTACAACGCCAACTACGTACAGGCCTTGGGCGACGCGGCACGCATCGCCGTCCATCTGGGCCATGCCGGGGACGCGCAACGATGGCAGGAGCGGGCCAAGAAGGTCGCTCAGGCGATCAACACCCACCTGTGGGACGAGTCCGCGGGAGCGTATCTGGACTCCGCGACCGGCGCGGTCCGGCACGCCCAGGACGGCAACGCCATCGCCATCACCTCAGGCGTGGCCGACTCCGAACGGGCAGCCGCGGCGCTGGCTCACCTCGACAAAACGACAAAGCGCCGTTACGGCAACGCATTCATGGACAACGACACGCTCTTCGGAGGCGCCTCCCAGCGCGTGTACGCCTTCACTTCCTACCCGGAGTTCGTGGCGCGCTTCGAGACCGGCCTGGCCGACTCGGCGATCGACCAGATCAAGCGCACCTACGGATGGATGGACAGCCACGACCCCGGCATCACCCAGTGGGAGGGCATCGGCCCGGACGGCTCGCTGTACGAGGACGCCTACACGAGCATGGCGCACGGCTGGTCCACCGGGGTCCTGCCTGCGCTCACCCACCAACTGCTCGGCGCGAAGCCGACGTCGCCCGGGTACTCCACTTGGGAGGTACGTCCGCATCCCGGATCGGTGAACTGGGCACAGGGCGAACTTCCCACCCCACAGGGCCCGTTGGGCGTGGAGTGGGTTCGCAAGGACGCGACGTTCACTCTGACCGTGCGGGCTCCGCGGGGCACGCTCGGTGCCGTGGCCCTGCCCACGAACGGCCACCGCGTCACCGTGTACTCCGGCGGCCGGACGCTCTGGAAGAACGGCAGGGCGACCACATCCGCGGTGCGTCCCGAGGCCGGGTACGTGACTGTCTCCGGCCTCGATCAGGGCACACACCGGTTCACGGTGATGCGCGAGAGTTGAGGCTGAAGCTTGAGTTCTGCCGGCAGCCCGGCCGGTCCGGGTGACCTGCTCTCTCCGCCATGGCTGAGGGGCGGGGACCGGGCGAGTTCATCTCCGTCCTGCCCGCACGTGCGACCGCGGTCAGCGCGTACCTCGATCCGTGCGCGGCGGACAATGCCCGGGACGAGTCTCCGACCGGAGCTGCGTGAACCTCGAACGCGGACCCGCCCCGTAACGCGCCCTCGGCGGGCGGTTACGGGGCCGGTTCGGCAAGGAGCACATCAGCGGGTGGGATTCGCCGGCCGACGCGCTGGAGACGGGACAGCCCGTTTCGGTTGCGTCTATGGCGTAGCAGCTGACCTGCGCTACTTCTTATGCTCGACTGAAGTGCCCGGAATGGGCCGACTCTGTGCATCGCCGCTCACGCGGCGTCCGTCCGCTCGTGGCGTTCCTGCATGCGCGCGACGACCCGTTGCCGGCCCGGTCTCTTGGCCTGGCGAAGTTTGGCCTCTGCGGTGAGCACCGGAATCCAGAACAGCCAGCCCCACAGGCTGAAGTCCAGCACTCCGCTCCACACGAGCGCCTTGTTGACGCCGAAGGACATGACGAAGGTCCACACGTACGCTGCGACTCGATGGGCGAGCAGTAGGCGTATCCACGCATATCGACGCCCCCGCAGAAGCTCGACCGCCGCAGCCAGCTCCGCCGCCTGAAGGTCCTCTCCCCCATCCCCGGCGAACTCGCCGCGGGCGGATCGCCGCAGTGCGTCCGTGACCAGCACGCTCTGTTCCGCGGCGGCTGCCCCCTGAAGCCGTCCCATGGCAGCGCCGGCCTTCAGGTCGTCCCAGTAACCGCGGCCCGCCCAGCCGACCGCGTCGTCGACGCGCCGGCGTTCGGACGACCCGGGCGGCGCCAGTTCCTCGATCCTCGCCTGCATGTCCACCGCGCGCTTCGAGCGTCCCGGATAGGTGAAGGAGTCGGAGCGAAGGCACAGCTCCAGGTACGACACCAGGAGGCCGAGATCGTCCGGTGCGAGCGCGAGACCCTGCCGATAGGCGGCCTCGGCTTCGGTGTCATGGTCGTCCTCGTCCTCCGCCGCGTGTGCCTGTCCGAGCCAGCGGAAGAGATCCGGATCCGGCCCGAGCTCCTTGAGGCCGGCCTCAGCCGTCGTCCGGACAGCGGCATAGCCGCCTACCTCGAAGAGCTCTGAGCACCGCTCCACGTACTGCTGTCGTTCCACGTTCCCACCCCGGTTGACGAGATCAACACTCTCCGTAACGGTCCATGCAGCTGTCAATGGCTGCTCGGTCACAATTACGCAGGTCAGCGTCGCGGAGGGCGCGCCTCGGGGTGGGGTCGGACCAGCCGATGCCACGAACACGCCGGATGTGAGTTCCGAACGTACTCGGCCCACCGACCGGAGTGCAGTCACGCTTGGCCTGCGCGGAAGGAGTCACGGGGTTGGCACGGGTCCTGGTTCGGCGGTGCCTTTCCACCAGACGAAGACCTCGGTGCTCGGCCGGCGTTCGGAGAACCTGCCCGACGGGGAGACCTCCCGCAGCAGTCGACGCAGGTCCGCTTCGAAGTCGTCGCGGCGCGCGCCGAACAGGTGCGGAGCCGAGAACGACATCGAGAACGCCCACGCGACGACATCGTCATCGGTGCGCTCCAACGCCTGCCCGCCGGGCACTACATGGCGCTGAGGACCGGCGAATCCCGCCCGGGTGAGCACCGCCGCCTCACCGCCGGGTGTTCCGTGCGGCAGCGTCCCCCGGCCGGCTCGTCGGACCGGCCCCAGGTAGTGCCTGACCAGCTCCTCCACTGCCGCATAAGGGGGTGCCGGATATGGAAGACCGTCGACGGCTCGGGTCTCCGTCTTCAAGTCCGAGATGTGCACCAGCGCCCCGCCGGACTGGAGCATGTCCCTGACGGTTGCCGCCACCAGGTCGCGATCCATCCAGTGGAAGGACTGGCCGAAGGTCGCGACCGTGAACCTTCCAAGACCCGCGGGCAGATCCTCGGCCCGGGCCCGCACCCACTGCGCCTTCCCGGTCACTCCACGCTCGGCGGCCCCGCGCCTGGCTTCGGCGATCATCCCACTGTCCGGGTCCACGCCGACGATCTCGCGGAACAAGTGCGCCAGGCTCAGGGCAAGGGTGCCCGGTCCACAGCCCACGTCGACGAGACGCCCTCGCCCGTCGAGCCTCAGAACCTCGGCGAGCATGTCCGCCAGCCCGGGGGCGTACGGCAGCCTTCCACGCTGATAGTGGACGGCCGTGCCCAGGAACAACGTGTCGTCCCACTCCCAGTCGGCAACCACATGCACCCACCACCCTTCGCAGAGACAGTGCCTGCCCGGCGGCCCGATGATTCCACGGCTCGACGGCCGCCGGCGACCATCGGCGCAGCCCGTCGCCCCCAGCTCGGTGGTCCCTGCCTCAATCGACCACGCCAGGCCCCGGACGGCGAACCGGGCAAAGCGGGATTCGAACTTCCGAAGCTGCGAGGCGGACGGTTGCGCGGCCGGGTTTCCTGCGACGATGCCACGATCAGTTGTCCCGGGGCGTGGGGCCCGGCACCATACGGCCATGACTAGCGATCTGCTGCTCGGCCGGGCCCGGGAGTTGTGGACTGAGTTGGCGGTGGCGCCAGTGGAGTTCTCCTCGGGCGGGGCGAACGTTGTGGTCTCCCCCGGCTCGTGGTTGTGTCCGCCGCTGTGGACGGGGCTCGTGGTCCTCGCAGGTGCCGGCATCGTCACCGCGCCGAGTGCGCGGGCCGCCAAGCTGATGGTGGACGCTTCAAGGAAGCTGTCCCCCGAGGGACTCGTCGATGAGAATCGTCTGCGTGACGTGTTGCCCGTCCTCGACGTACTCGGGCCGGCCTCCCTCTTCTATCTCGACCGGGCCGACTTCCTTCCTGCGTATGGAGGCGCCGTTGTCGAGGAGGTGATGTGCGGCGACGGTGAGTTGGCCTCGCTCCTGGTTCGTGCTGGTGAGGAGGACGCAGGCGAGAGCGGCTTGGCGGACATCACCGCTCCTGCGTTCGTTCTCCGCGACGGTGACGACATTGTTGCCGCGGCCGGCTATCGAACTTGGCCGCGGTCGGTTGCTCACCTGGGCGTGCTGGTTGCGCCGGACTGTCGGGGCCGGGGGCTGGCGCGGGTCGTGGCGTCAGCGGCGGCGACTCATGCACTGGATGCCGGGCTGCTTCCGCAATGGAGAGCACGACCGCATCCGTCAAAGCGTGTGGCACTTGCGCTGGGCTTCCAGGATCTGGGTTCCCAGCTGAGCATTCGCCTCGGCGACGGCGGTGAATCAGTGCACCGTTGAGTCGGCCCCGCCCTGAGAGGAGTTCGCCGACAAGCACGCTCGGCGATCAGGAAGCAAGTTTGATGCCGGCGGCGATCGGGAGGTGGTCGCTGCCGGTGGCGGGCAGGGTCCGGATGTCGGTGACGGTCGCCGAGCGGGTCATGATGTGGTCGATCCGGGAAACGGGGAAGACCGCGGGCCAGCTGAAGGCGAAGTCCCGTGCCTGCGGGTTCATCTGCGAGGTGACAGGGGCCAGCCCGCGATCGTCCACCGTGCTGTTGAAGTCACCGAGGAGGATCACCTTGTCCAGCTTCTCGGCGGCGATGGCTGCGCCCAGCAGTCCGGCACTTTCGTCCCGCCAACCCGAGTCGAAGCCGCTCAGCCGGACACGGACCGAGGGCAGGTGGGCGACGTAGACAGCGATATCGCCCCACGGCGTACGCGCGTCGGCCCGCAACCCACGGCTCCAGCCCTCTTCGATCCCCTTGGGCTTGATGTCCACCAGGCGCACATCTGCCAGCGGGTATTTCGACCAGAGACCGACGGTGCCTTCAACGGCGTGATAGGGGTAGTCGGTCGCCAGGGCCGTCTCATAGAGCGGCAGCGCGGACGGCGTCAGCTCTTCCAGGGCAATGAGCTCCGGCGCGGCCTGGATGAGATCTTCCGCAGTACGGGCAGGAGCGGTGTTCTCGTCACTGACGTTGTGCTGGAGCGCCGTGATGTCGTGAACACCGCGGTCCCCGGAGAGGAGCAACCCGCCGAAGAGGTTCGCCCAGACGGCTGCGGGGAGAAGCAGGAACACCAGCGCGGTGGCCGAGCGGCGCAGCAGGGCCAGGACGAGCAGCACCGGGACGGCCAGGCCGAGCCAGGGCAGGAATGCCTCCAGCAGACTGCCCAGGTGGCCCACGGCGTTGGGCACGATCGCGTGGAAGGCCATCAGGCCGGAGGCCAGCACGGCAAGCGCCGCGAGAACACGCCCACGCGCCCAGGATGACTGGCCCTTGGCGTCCTTGCCCCACCGCTGACGCCACCGGCCGACGTGAATCGGCCACCACCGGGGCGCCGTAGTCCTGGATTCCGGCGCCACCCTGCTGGTCGCCCGCTTCACCATGTCCCACCCACCTGCCTCGGACCCGTCCTCGGCCCGGAGCGAGCACGACGTGCCCGATAGGACGCATGGCTCGGTGATCAGGTTCCGGCCCGGGAACATGGTGGTGTCCCAGGTGGATGAGCGTGCTGCCCGGCCAGTGCCGCCAGCCATCGCGTCCATACGCCTCCGTCCAGGAGCCGCGTCACCGACGGACGCAACAGCGCATCTGTCGCGGAGAACCGATCTGATCCGACCAGGGATTCCGGGTGGCGCACTTGTTCTGCTGCGCATCGAGGGAGGGGCGATCACCCTGGACGCGGCGGCCAAAGACGGGATCACCGAGCAGCGGGAGAGGACCCGACGTCAACCACGCGTGCCCACGCGGGCGGCAAGTCCGGAACGTAATCGGGATCGTCCTCGTCCCACGACCGGGCTGCAAACTGCCGGGGGAACAGACCCACCACCGTCCGGCACGGTGGTTGTGCGGTCGGCCAGGGCGTCTGCCCGTCTTTTGCTCCAAGCGGTCTCTTTCTCACTCTTGTAGCTGACGGCGCGCCATTGACAGCTTGATGCCGTGATCCTTCCCTTCACCCACGATGGTGAGACCGGCAGTGTGACGGTGACCCTTGAACAGGTTGATGAGCCGTTGACCAGGTGCCGGCTTCGATGATGTCGCTGCCGAAGGTGAGACGGTCGACGATGGCGGGGGCAACAGCGACGGGGAACGCCACCGGCCTGGAGGTCCCGTTCACACAGCCGTGCGGCCGCCGTCGACAGGCAGCACAACGCCCTGCACGAAACTCGCGGCATCGCCGGCCAGGTACGCGATCGCCTCGGCGATCTCCCCCAGGGAAGCCGGCCGCCCGGCGGGCGCCTGGGCGGCGAGGGTGTCGAGGTCCTCCCCCATGCCCGCCGTGCCCTCGGTCCGGGTCGGACCGGGCTGCACGGCGTTGACCCGGACCCCGCGCGGGCCGTATTCGGCGGCCCAGGCCTTGGTCAGCAGGTTCACGGCGGCCTTGCTCGAGCCGTACAGCGCCACTCCCGAGAAGCCGAGTGCGGCCGCCATGGTGCTGACGTTGACGATCGCCCCGCTGCCCCGCTCTGCCATCGCCGGCGCGAGTTCCGCCACCAGGTAGAAGGGAGCCTTCACGTTCAGCGCGTAGACGGCGTCGACCTCGCTCTCCGATGCCTGCTCGGTGGGCCCGAACGGATAGATGCCCGCGCCGTTGACCAGGATGTCCACCCGGCCACCACCCAGTTCGACGGCTTGTCGAGCCAACTCCCGGACCGAGCCGGCGTCCAGCAGGTCGGCGGCCAAGAAGTCGGCCGTGCCACCGGATTCCCGGATTGTGTCGACGACGGCCTCGCCGCGTGCTCGGTCCCGGCCCGCCACCACTACGTGCGCACCGCGCTCGGCGAGCACTTCCGCAGCGGCCGCCCCGATGCCGCTGGTCGCCCCGGTCACCAGCGCGACTTTCCCCGTCATCGATGCAGTAGTCACAGCCGCACCCTTCCCTTCTCGATGCCACGCCGCGGCTGATTCGAGAGAAACGGCCCGGGCGCGAGCGACTGGTGGTCAATCGGCTCGCACGATGGTGGCGAGTACGTCGTTGAAGGCTTCGGTGGAGGTGGGGTGCTGGTAAACGGCGTCGCGGAGTTCGGCCGCCTTGACGCCGTGCCGCATGGCGAGCGCGACAGTGTTGATGAGTTCCTGCGCGTCGATGCTGAGCAGGGCGGCGCCGAGAATGTCGTCGGTGTCGGCGTCGAGGACGAACTTCATGACACCGCGGGGGTCCTCGACGATGTAGGCGCGCGGCATGGCGATGATCTCGGCGACCGGCTGGCTGGCGATCTTCACCCGGTGTCCGGCTGCTCGGGCCTCCTTCTCGGTCAGCCCGATGGTCGCCAGCGGCGGGGTCATGAACAGGGTTTGCGGGATGGCCACCCGGTCCGCCGTGGAGCGCTTGCCCTCACCGATGAGCTGGTCGAGGACGATGCGGCTGTCGTCGAGGGAGATGTAGGTGAACTGCGGACCACCGTTGACGTCGCCGAGGGCGTAGATGTGCGGCTGGCTGGTGCGCAGGAACCCGTCGACCTCGACCGCTCCCCGCTCGGTGGTACGGACCCCGGCCGCCTCCAGGGCGAGGTCGCGGGTGGCCGGGGCGCGGCCGGTGGCGGCCAGGATGGCATCAGCCGCTAGGGAGTGCTCGTGGCCGTCCTTGTCGTAAACGACGGTCGCACCGCCGTCACCGTCGCGGACCTGGCGCACCTGGGCGCCGGCAATGATCTCGATGCCCTCGTCGGTGAGGATTTCCTGGGCTACGGCGGCGACGTCGTCATCGACACGACCGAGGATCTTCGGAGATGCCTCGAGCACGGTCACCTCTGAGCCGAACTGTCGGTAGATCGCGGCGAACTCCAGACCGAGGTATCCGCCGCCGATGATGGTCAGTCGTTCCGGCAGGACGGTGGTCTCGATCAGTTCGGTGCTGGTGACGGTGTACGGGCTGTCACGCAGCCCGGGAATGTCGCGGATGATCGGCTCGGAGCCGGTATTGATCAAGATGGTGTCAGCGGTGACCGTAAGGCGTTCGCGGCCTGCCTGGACCGCCACGGTGTGGGGGTCGACAAACGCGGCTTGACCGGTGAGGACCGTGACGGTCTCCATGCCGTTCAGCCCCTCGTAGTTGCCGTCGCGCATCATCTTCGTCACCGCTTGGACGTTGGTGACGGAACGCTCGTACCACTCCTGCGCCGGATCCTCCGGTCGGCGCTTGTTGGCGTAGTGGACCAGTGCCTTCGTCGGTACGCAGCCCACGTTGGGGCAGGTGCCTCCGTACATCCGGTCCGACCGCTCCACAAGCACGACCCGCTTGCCGAGGCGGCCCATCTTCGCGGCCACCGTCTTGCCGCCTTTTCCGTAGCCGATGACCAGGACATCAGCGTGGAGACTGTGGTTTGCGCCTTCCATGCTCACTTCCGATTCCATGGAGATTGGGCGTCAGCTGAGAGGGTCCTGCGTGAGCGCAGCGTCTTCGTCATCTCAACACCAACACCAACCCCTCGATGCCGCAACCTGCTTCGGCACCGATCGTCACCGTCAGTAGTCTGCATACAAGTAGACTCAGGTGGCCCCAAACAGGTGCATGCGGACTTGCGCACACAGGAACCCGAAACTTGCGCGAAGACCGGATGTCTCTCATGCGCACCCCCAGCCCACAGGCAAGCACCTGTACAGCCCAGGCGTCAGCGCCGCATCCCTCGACGGTGCCGAGCAGAATGCCCGTCACCCGAAGGGCCGAATGCCGGGCAGTGGGCGCCTGCGGCCAGTGGGATTCCCCACCGGCGGCCAGTTTGCTGGGGAAACAACTGGCCGCCGACGATCACCGGATGTCACGTGCTTCCCCCGACGAAGGCCGGTGCTGGAGCGGCCTCAGATGCGTCAGCTCTGCTCGGTCCGAGTGAGGAGTCCCCGCGGGAAGTCCACGTCCTTACCCGCGCCGCTCGCCAGGTGGAGCGGGTGTGGTCCCCGGGGCGATGTGTTCCCGTGCGGTGGTCAGCCGAGCCAGCGGCCGTCGCGCATGAGGTCCCGTCCCTGCAGCTCGTTCGCCTCCCGCCAGGCCTGGATGCGCCGAGGCCGGATCAGGAAGTATTGGTAGGGCTCGTCGAGCTCGCGCGGGTCGAAACCGGTCTTGGTCGCGAACGCGTCGCCCGCCTCCGGGCCGAGGTCGGCGATGCCCACCGGCTCGGCGGTGCCGTCGACGACGACGACGTCACGCGTCGGCCCGAGACTGAGTCGCACCCGGCCTTCCGCCAGCAGGTTGCGGCCGGTGACCGAGGCGCGCGGCGTCGAGATGAGGAACGCGGTCCCGTCCCAGAGGTACGAGAGCGGGATGAGGTGGACGCCGCCCGCGGAGCCCGACGTCGCGACCCAGAGATCGACGTCGCTCGCCAGTTTCGCGCGAGTGTCCCGCAGCCTCTCCTCAAGCCCACGCGGCGGCGCGCCCGTCATGCTTCCTCCAGTCACTTGGTGGAGAGCCCTTCCTCCAGGGGAGAGGCTCCGTCGGTCGTGGCGCGTCAGGGCGTGGGCGTCAGCGATGCGGCCTCCCAGGCGAACCCGTCCGGGTCGGTGAAAGGCCCGGCATCACCGCCGATCATGAGCCGGTGCGATCCGGTGCCGTCGGGAGCGACGCCGACGTCCTTGGCAAGGGCACGGCGCCTGTACAGCGCCAGCTTGACGGGACTCGACCCAGCGGCGAACTCGACGTACATGCGGCTGACGCTCTTCGCCACGGCAAGACCGCGCTCGACGTAGAACCGCTTGCTCGCAGCCACGTCTGCGACTCCCAGCAGGAGCACGATCTCGTCGATCTGCCGGGTGTCCGGGCCGGTGTCCTTCTTCGCCGAGGTCGCGACCTTCCAGATCGTCCCGTCCGGGGCTCGTACGACACCGCCGTAGCCCCAGAACGACTTCGTGGCAGGCTTCAGCGGCGTGGCGCCGGCGTCGAGGGCGGCGTCGATGAGGCTGTTGACGGTGGCCGGCTGGGACACCGTGAGCGCCAGTGTGAACCCACGGAAGCCGGTTGTGGGTGCCTCCGAGGCCCGCAGGTGTATCTGCCTGTCCAAGCCGAAGGCGGCGGTGTAGAAGCGGTTGGCGGCCGTGGGGTCGGCCACGTCGAGGGTGACGGATTCGATGGATGCCATGGCCATCACGCTAGTTGCGGTTCGGCGACCGGTGCTTCTTGATTCCTGACCGGTCTTGTCACCTGTTTTGCCACACACGGCGGCATCCCCGCCGCAGCGCCCGTTTCGCGGCGCCGGTAGGCGCTGGGCGGCATGCCGACCAGCTCGGTGAAGCGGGTGCTGAAGGTGCCCAGCGATGAGCAGCCGACCGCGAAGCAGACGTCGGTGACGCTGAGGTCGCCACGACGCAACAGCGCCGTCGCGCGCTCGATGCGACGCGTCATCAGGTACGCGTAGGGCGACTCGCCGTAGGCCAGCCGGAACTGGCGGCTGAGGTGCCCGGCCGACATGTTCACGCCGCGGGCAAGCGCCTCGACGTTCAGCGGCTGCGCGTACTCCCGGTCGATCCGGTCGCGGACGCGGCGCAGTCGCGCGAGGTCGCTCAGGCGCTGCGCCGCGGTGCGTGCGCGCCCCCACGAGGGGTGACACATGGGAGAACTCCTTTTCCTCGATGTCCGCGAGCACCTGGCTTGCAAGCGGCGGCAGGCGGCGAGGTGCTCGATGGCGATGACCGACCTGCCGGCGGCGGGACGGAGGCCGGGGGCGGCTCGGGCTCTGCGACGGCACGCCCGCCGAGGGAGTGGTCCAGGACAGCGGCCCGGAAGGACCGGCCGCCGCGTTCTTCGCAGGTGGTCGCGACGCCGGCCGTCATGGCCGAATCGAGGACCGTACGGCTCAGCGAATCTCCTGGATGCGGATCAGGTTGCCCGCGGGATCACGGAAAGCGCAGTCGCGGATGCCGTACGGCTGCTCCGTCGGCTCCTGCACGACCTCGGCGTCGCCGGCCTGCACCTTCTCGAAAGTGCCGTCGAGGTCCCGGGTGGCCAGCAAGATCCAGCCGTAGGTGCCCTTGGCCATCATCTCGGCGATGGTGCGGCGCTCGTCCTCGGTGACCCCAGGGTCGGCGGCAGGCGGCGCCAGGAGGATGGACGTGTCGGGCTGGCCGACGGGGCCGACCGTGATCCAGCGCATCTTGCCCTGTCCGAAGTCGCTGCGGACCTCGAAGCCGAGGGTGTCGCGGTAGAAGGCCAGGGACGCGTCCGGGTCGTCATGCGGGAGGGAGCTTGTGTGAATGGTGATGTCCATGACTGTCATGCTAGGCGCGGCTCCGTGACCCACGCTTCTCGATTCCTGATCGATCCGGCCACCTGATTCGCCACACAAAGTCGCACCCCCGCCGCCGCCCGTGCGTCGCCCTCGATCTCCTCGACCGTCTCCCAGGGGCTCACGAGCCGGGACAGCGCCTCCTCCTCCGCCGCCACCAGCGGAGCCCAGCTCGGCTTGTCCCTGCAGAGGCAGCCCCTAGGCTCCCCCCATGCCGAGCTCAGAACGACAGCGGATCAAGACCTTCCTGTCGGCCTTCGCACGCCGCCAGGCCGCGCGCACCGTTGACCTCCCCGGCGGGTTCGCCGTATATGACGACGCCTTCGCACATTCCCGCGCGAACAACCAGGTCATCATCGACACGGCCGTCGACTCCGAGGCGCTTGCTGCCATCGCGGAGGAGGCACTGAGGCATCTGCCACACCGACGGATCTCCATATTTGACGAGGAAGTCGGAACGGAGTGCACAGAGCCGCTGATCCGGGCCGGCTACACCCACTCCAGCCATCTGGTCATGCTGCACGCAGGTCCCGTACCGGTCGGCGGACTCGCGGAGGAGGTGGACCTGGACGAGATCCGTCTCCCACTCACCCGGCGCTGGCAGGGGCTCCTTCCGGACGTCGACGACGACGTCGTACGCCACCTTGTCGACCGACGCGAGGCCCGCCGCCGCGGTGCCGATGGCGTTCATTTCATCGGTACCCGCACGGAGGAGGGCGAGGTCGCCTCATGGGCCGACCTCTATCTGGACCCGGCAACCGGCACAGCCCAGATCGAGGACCTGATCACCTCGGAGGCTCACCTCAGGCGCGGTCATGCCGACGCCGTCCTGACCAGCGCCTTGCGCCTGGCCGCCGACGAGCACTGCGGTACGCGGTTCCTGACCGCCGATGCGACGGGCTGGCCACGCCGCTGGTACGAGCGCCGCGGCTTCTCCGTCATCGGTCACTCGCACAGCTTCGAACGCGGCTGATAGCGAGACAACCCGATTCACCGGTGGGCGAATCTTCAACAATGCGATTACCCAACGACCGGTGCAACTCCTGATCGAGGAGGAGGTCCTCATGGCCCGCACCAGGGGTGATCCGATCGCCAGATGTACGCGCCGGGGCGCTGGTTCTTCCGGACCAAGGCCCTTCTGCGTGTGCAGGTCGTGACGCCTCGGCGAGCCTGCATCCGGGGGAGGCCGGTGAGCGCGCGAGCTGCGTGCCGCCACTTCGGGGGCGGGGGGTGGCGGCACGCAGCGGTTCCGAGAGGGTGTCCGCGGTCAGTGGCGGGTGGGGGTCAGGTCAGCGGCGGTGTCCGCGGTCGTTGTTGTGGTGGTCGCGGTCGCGGTCGCGGTCGCGGTCGTGGTCGCGGTCGTGGTTGCGGTGGTCGCGGTCACGGCCCCAGGACTCGGTGTCGACGGTCCGGCCGTAATTGTCGCGCAGGGTGGCCGTGTCGGAGTAGTTGCTCCAGACGTAGTCGGTGCGGCGGTCCTGGTAGACGTCGGTGCGGGTGTCGTAGCCGCGTCCGGTGTGGACGCGGACGGTGGCCCGGCCGGCCAGACGGAGGTCGTCGAAGCGGTAACGGTTGCCGTCCCGGTCCGAGAGTGTCCATCCGTTCAGATTCACCGGCCGGTAACCGGTGTTGGTGACCTCGACCCATTCCCCGTTCAGCGAACGGTTGGAGTAGTCGTCACGGCCCGGGCTGTCGTACTGGATGCTGCCGAGCACCACACGCGAGTACGACTGGTGGTGACGGCCACGGTTGTGGCCGTCGTCGGCGGATGCCGGCATCGCCACGACGGCGACAACGGAACCGGCCGCCAGACCGGTAGCGACGAGACGACGGACAGTACGAGAAGCAGACACGTGATGTCCCCTCAAGTAGAGGCGCCCAGGCCCAGGTCAGAGCCATGCTGCGCGGTGCGGGTCCCGGCTCAACAAGCCGAGGACCCACACTCTGAACCACCCGCCCGCCTGTCGAAGGCGGCTTCGGCCTGCGTTACAAAATGCGGATATTTCCGTAACCGATGACTGTAACGGTCACAGACCCCGTATGAGCGTGGCCCTGACATTCGCTGAGTACGGCAACCACCCCGGCCACCCGCGCCAGCAAGCCCTTTCCGGCCCCTCCGTACACCGCGCCGCACCACCCCACGCCCCACCACCGGTCGCATAAATCGGGTAACAGGCACAATGCTTCACAGTTCGGGCGGAGCCGCCCCTCAGCCCTCCATCGCTCCTTCGTCTGGCGCATCGATGTGCTTCGCCCTCGTCATCGTCATCACGGTGACGAAGTACGGCAGGAAAGACCAGAGGATCAGGCCGAGATTGTTGCCGGAGCTGAACGCGAGTGGCAGGCGGAGCAGTTGCCCGAGCGCCTGAGGCAAGAGGTCCTGAAGCCAGTGGTCATCAAAACGCGCACAACCGGCGTTTTCATCACCGTCATCAAGAATGAAGCCTTCCAGGCCGTGGTTGAGATGCGATCACGGCGCCGGTGTCCGTCCTTGCGGTTGATACAGGTGTGGTGCGCGCGATCGTCGGGGTCCTGTCGTACCCGACCGGACCGGGCACAGGATGTCGGGTCCGGCAAGGTGGGTCCTTCCTAGCGTGAGTGATCGAAAGGGAAGGAGGCCGGGGTGCTGGAGCGGCTGAACCAGGCCATGGAGCACATCGAGTGCCACCTTGATCAGCGGATCGAGGTGTCCGACCTGGCGCGGATCGCGGTGACGTCGGAGTACCACTTCCGGCGGCTGTTCTCCGCGCTGGCGGGGATTCCGTTGTCGGAGTACATCCGGCGCAGGCGGCTGACGGTCGCGGGTGCCGAAGTGCTGGCCGGGGAGCGGACGTTGCTGGAGGTCGCGGTGCGTTACGGCTACACCTCGGGGGAGGCGTTCGCGCGTGCGTTCCGCGCGATGCACGGCGTCGGTCCCGGCGAGGTCAGGCGGGTCGGTGCGAGTCTGCAGTCCCAGCCACGGATGTCCTTCCGCCTCATCGTCGAAGGGAACAGCAGCATGCGGTACAGGGTCGTGGAGAAGGAGGAATTCCGTGTGGTCGGCAGGAAGGCGCGTGTCCCCCTCGTGCACGAGGGGGTGAACCCGGCCATCGCCGCCTTCATCCGGGGCATCGGCCAGGAGACACTGCAGCGCATCCAGAGCCTGTCCGACCAGGATCCGAAGGGGATCATCTCGGCGAGTGACAATCTGGACGACAGCCGCGCCGAGGGCACCGAACTCGACTACTACCACGGCGTGGTGACCCGCGCCGCCGTGCCCGAGGGCATGGACGCGCTCACTGTCCGGCCGGGGCGTGGGCCGTCTTCGAGAACTCCGGGCCGTTTCCGCAGGCGCTCCAGTACCTGTGGAGGGACGTGTTCACGCAGTGGTTCCCGTCCAATCCGTACCGGAGCCGGCCGGGGCCCGAGATCCTGCGGACCCGGCTGTCGCAGGACGGGTCACAGGCGGACGCGGAACTGTGGATCCCCGTGGAGCGGACTGCGGTCTGAGCGGTGGCGCGCGGCGGCCCTGGGCCGCCGCGCGCTGGAGACGGTGGTCAACTCATGGAACGATCCCGGGACTTCTTCGACGGGGTCTGGCCGCGGGCGCAAACCGGCGCGCCATGGCGGGATGTGCCCGAGCGGCACAGGCCTTGACGGACCGCGTACACGATGCTCGGTCGCGTCGGCGGCCTGAGCGTGGAAGAGACGGAACTCAGCAACACCTCGACGTCATCAGACCGGCGTCTGCTCTGCAGAACCAATCGACAACTGCTCTCGGCTGTCGCCTACTACAACGCGTTGCCCTTCTCCAGATCGGCCGACAGGCCATCTCCTGGGGCGCTCTCTGAGGTGTTGCGCCTATTGGTGACGCGCTTGCCGAGCAGGGTGAACAGGAGGATCAGACCGACGGTGAGGACCGTGTGACCCAGGCCTGCGATCCAGGAGACCGCTTCGGGGACGGGGTGGCCGAGGACGGTCTGCGTGCCGCGGAAGACCATGGAGCCCACGGTGATCGCGATGCCTGCGTTGTAGAAGGCGAAGAAGTAGGTGAAGTGCCGGCTGCCGGACAGGGTGAACAGCTTGTCGAGCGCAAGGACGATGAGGAAGGCCAGCATACCGAGGGCCAGCAAATGGGTGTGGACTACCGACAGTTGGGTCTCCCCGTCGAACCCGTTGTGTTTGGTGAGCTCTCGGTAGTAGAGCCCGGAAACGACGCCCAGGATCATGTAGACATGGGCCGCGTGCAGCGATGCCCGGATGGTCATGGCTCCCCCTCGAAAGTGTTCTCCCGTACGGGGCTGAAGATATCCGTTGAGGGCGAGGTTGTGGAGATGAACGATGCCCGGCATTGCGTGGTGAACGCCGTCACCACGCTACTGATGGGGATCCGCGAAACTCCCCACTCAGGCCGCACCACCCGGAACGGAGCCTGCCACCCCTCGCCGTGAGCGGAGCCGCGCACACGACGGGCCCACCGGCGTGGAGATGCCCCAGCCAGCAACCCGATCCGGCACGTCAGGGCCTGTTGGTGCCCAGCCACTCCAAATCCGTCGTCGGCCAGTCGCGTTGACGACTTCCCCTCTAGTGTCTCGTGATCCTGTTCATGTCAGTTCGAGTTGTTATTAACGAGTTTCTTCACGTTGGTCGCGACGAGTCGGACCTTCGCGAGGACCTCGCCGGCGGTCGCGGTCCAAGTGAACGGTTTCGCTGTCGTGTTCCAGGAGTTGATGTAGTCGCGGATCTGTTTGATCAGGACGTTGACGCTGGAGAACGTGCCGCGGCGGATGGACTGCCGGGTCAGGATTCCGAACCAGATCTCGATCTGGTTCAGCCACGAGGAGCCGACGGGAGTGAAATGGAAGTGGACGTGCGGGTTCTTGACCAGCCACTCCTTGACCTCCGGGGTGGTGTGCGTCGAGAGGTTGTCCAGGACGACATGGATGTCCTTCCCGGCGTGCGGTTTCACCGCCTTCTTCAAGAAGGCCAGGAAATCCTTGCCGTTCCGGGTCGGCCTGCACTCGCCGAGCACTTCACCAGTAGTGACGTTCAGGGCGGCGAACAGGTTCGTGGTGCCGTGCCGGACGTAGTCGGCGGTGCGCTTCTCGCTCGCCGCGAAGGCGACCGGCAGCACCGGCTGGGTCCGGTCCAGCGCCTGGGTGAGTAGCCGGGGAGGATTTCACTCCCCAGCTCTCTCAGAACCGTGCGTAAACCTCTCGGCTTACACGGCTCCCATCGTCCAGTCGTGCACGGTTACGGTTTGACGAGTTTCCAGTGAGCGAAGAGTCCAGGGAACCGCCTGGCGTGACGACTCAGGGCCTCTCGTGCTCTCGCTCGCTTCCGCTTGAACCGTTTGTACTTGCGGACGAGCCACCGCACCAGATAGTCGTTGATGCGGTTGAGAGTGGAGAGCAACGCCGACGGGTGGAACCGCCCGAAGTAGTTGATCCAGCCCCGCACAACCGGGTTGATCTCCCGGGCGAGCTCCTCCAGGGTCGTGTCACTACGCAGGTGCAGCCGCCAACGGCGAATCTGCATCCGGATTTGCTTGGCGGCCTCGTCGCTGACGGCCGGGTTGAAGCCGAAGAAGTAATCTCCGCGCTTCGTCCGAAGCCTTCGCACGCGAAACCCGTACCCCAGGAACGTGA
This sequence comes from Streptomyces sp. NBC_00154, assembly GCF_026342835.1. Lineage (GTDB taxonomy): Bacteria > Actinomycetota > Actinomycetes > Streptomycetales > Streptomycetaceae > Streptomyces. Next base: position 7,002,895 of record NZ_JAPEMI010000001.1, on the reverse strand, counting down.
ACGAGGTGTGCTCGGCCGAGCCACGCCGGTTCCGGTCCTTGCAGTACACGATGCGGGTCTTGTCCGGATGCAACTCCAGACCACCGCATTCGGCCAGCCGTCCGCCGATGGCCTGACGCACCTGGTGCGCCTGGGCCTCGTTGCGGCAGTGGACCACCACGTCGTCGCAGTACCGTTCGAACCGGACGCCGGGGTACTCCCGAGCCATCCACGTATCGAACGCGTAGTGCATGAACAGGTTGGACAACACGGGCGAGACCGCTGAACCCTGCGGGCCAATGCCACTTAGTTAGGAAACGGCGAGGATTTTGATGTGGGGTGGGTCGGGGTGGTGGATGATGGTTTCGGTGGGCTGCTTCTTTCTGTAGGCGTGGACGTGGACACGCTTTACGGCTCGTGGGCTGGTGCGGTGTCTCCGACGGGGGTTGGGCCTTTCTATTATTTCCGTGCGGGCGACTTCAAGGGCCTTCGCGAGGCGGTCAGGGGAAAAACCCGCCTGGCCTGTGATCTGGCGGCGGATGATACGAAGTGACCGCATGAACGATAGGCGGTCCGGGTCGATGTCGGCCTGTTCGGCTGCCTCACACATCAGGTGCCGGACCGCGTAGTGGGTCAGGAGCAGTGCCCAGATCTCCTGCTCGACCATGTCCGGTGTTTTCGAGCGCAATACACCGCCGCGGCCGCGTTGGTGGGTCTTGATCTCGTCAAGGCTGGACTCGAACTCCCACCGTTCGGCATAGGCAGCGGCGAGTTCAGCGGCACCAGCCTCGTCCGGGTCCATAACGGTGGTGATCAGGCAGAAGATCTCTCCTCTACCTTCGCGGTTCGTCACTTCGTATTCGACGACACGGACCGGAATCCCGGACGGCTCCTCTATGTTGTCCGACCCGCGGTGACGCTGGACTGCGCGCCGCCGACGGACCTTCGGGTCAAGCAGGAACGACTCATAGGATCCGTCCTTCAGCGGCCGGACTACCGGCAGATGAGGGCCGTCGGGCATGCGCCACAGCAAATCAGCACCGGTTGCCGCGGCCGCTTCCCACAGACGATATGCGTAAAATCCCCGGTCGGCGGTAACCAGCATGCCTGGTTCGAAATCGGCGACGAGTTCCCCGGCGAGAACGCCTTCGTCCACGCGCCAGGGACCCAGCCGGGCCGCCACCACAGCATGAGTCCCGCATTCACCCAGCCCCACGATCTTCACCTGGGGGAAAGGTGCGGGACTTCGTGTGCCCCCGGACCGGCCGAACTCCCCATCATTTGCTGGGGTGTCAGGAATATCCAGGACGAACCCGTCAATGGCCATCAGACGCCACCGACCCATCCACGCTCCCTGCGTGCCCCGCTGCGCGCAGGGCAATGCCACCCGCTCGAACAGCACCCGCAGCGGCTCCGAACCCAGACGCCGGCGCGCCTGGGAAATCGCACCCGTCGTGGGAATCGTCCAGTCCTTCCGCCATGTCCCCAGAAAACGTAGGCCGTTGACGAGAAGACGCATCACTTCCTCGTACGACTCGCCGAAGAACAGACACAGAGCCATCACGTAATAGACGACGACACGCGCCGGCAGCAAACGTGACCGTTTCTCTGTACGGCCCGTCTCCGCGAGTACCTCATCGACCAGGTCCCGATGAACCAAACGTGTCAGAACCCCGACACCCACCCGGTCGGTCAAGCGCACACCAGAAACCGGCACCACGTTATCCCGCACCCCGCCCATGAGCGAGGAACATAACCGGTTCACCGGCAGGAAGGAAGTGCGGCAACCGGATCAGTTGACCATCCACAAACACCCCGGGCGTGTCCCTGTGCATATGTGGACGACCGATTACCAGACCGCTTATCTAAGTGGCATTGCCCTGCGGGCTACCGCGGTCCCGGGCGAGCAGGCTGCCGTCCGGCCGCTGGAGCGGGGCCTTGAGCCATCGCTCCACATACAGCAGGACCCACCGCTGGTCGGTGTGATGCTTGACCGCCTTGAGGACGAGATCATGATCGAGGTTGTCGAAGAAGCCCCGGATGTCCATATCGATCACCCAGTCCGTCTTCCAGCACCGTTCTCTGCATGCTGCGATCGCATCCAGCGCACTGCGGTGGGGCCGATAGCCGTAGGAGTCCGGGTGGAACACAGGTTCCACCAGCGGCTCCAGCACCATGGCCACCACCGTTTGCGCGATTCTGTCCGCGACCGTGGGCACGCCGAGGACCCTGACTCCGCGTCCTCCCGGTTTATCGATCTCCACCATCTTGACCGGCGGCGGGAAGTAACAGCCTGACGACATGCGATTCCACAGCTTGTAGAGGTTGCCCTTCAGGTTCGCCTCGAACTGCTCGATCGATTCGCCGTCGACGCCCGCCGCGCCCTTGTTGGCCTTGACCCTCAAGTACGCCTCGAACACTAGGTGTTTCGAGATCTGATACGACTTCGATCCGCTCGTCTGGTTCATCCCGGGAGCTCCGGTTGGCCACCAAGTAGACCCGGACGACCCGTCCCCTTCGCTCCATCCGCATTACCGGATTTCGCCGCTACTACGAGACGGTCCGCCCCCGTGCCCCGCATCGGTACTCGGCCCCTCGCGGTTTTGTCCGCTTGGGGTTCTCCCTCTCGCCACCGGCCCACCCGGCCGGCAGCAGTATCGGGGCGACAGGTTCCCACGTTCCGCGCAAGAGCCCGGGCCAGGCTCGCGCCGCCTCCATGCCGGACGCCATCTGGGCAGTCAACAGGCTTCCCCCAGACTTGTCCCGGAGCCCAGATCATGCCCCGGTTTCGACGCCAATGAGAAAGATTACGACACGTCATCAGCGGTTCGCTCACGCTCGCCTTCCTGACCCATACCTGACGCGATCACTGCCACGCCTTTTCCGCAGCGCTCACCACGACCGGCATTTAACCGACGCAGCCTGCGGTGGTTTGGAGCCTCCCCCTGCAGGGCGACTCCGGAGGACCTACCTCCATCTCTTGCACAGCACCGCTTCCAGAAGCTGTTACATCACCGCCTCCGTCAGCGTTCGTGGCACACGATCTGCGTCTTCTCGTCGATCGAGAGGACTACCGCGCCGCCCGGCGGGGCCAGATACAGGCCGATCACGTCAGCCACCTTCTCCGCGAACGCGGGATCTTTGGAAATCTTGAAGGTGCCGGACCGGTGCGGCTTCAGGCTTTCCTCGCGCCAGACGCGCGCGATGTAGTGCCAGGACACGGTGATGTTCTCGGTTCGCTCCAGGTACTTCGCCAACTCCCGTGTGGACCAGTGCGAAAGCCCCGTGCCGTCCGGCGGCGTCATGCGCGTCAGCGCGATCACCCGGGACCGCACCCGCGCCGGTACCTGTTCCCGTGCGCCACCGGGACGCTCCCCTTCCAGCCCGGCCAGTCCGTGCTCGGCATAGCGGGTCTTCCAGCGGTCCACGGTCGGCAGTGACACCCCGAGCAGCTCGGCAATGTCCTTGCGCCGACGCCCCTCGCTCGACCACAGCACGATCCGGCCCCGCGTAGCGATGTCCGCAGGAACGTCCCGGCTGTTCAACAACTCCCGCAACTCGGCGGCCTGTTCCACGGAGATCTCCACACCAAGAGACCCTGCCACACAAGATCAAGTAACGCTGACGGAATCACGAAACACTAGGCTTCCGGTCATGACACAGAACGCGGTTGAACTGGTGATCTTCGACTGTGACGGCGTACTGGTGGACAGTGAACGAATATGCGTGAAAGTGGACGCGATGATCACGGCCGACCTGGGGTGCACGTTCACCGAGGCGGAGATCATCGAACGGTTCGTCGGCTCGTCGGACGAGGTCTATACGGCCGCTGTGGAAGAACGACTTGGACGGCGCCTGGAGAAAAACTGGCAGCGGCGGTACGAACATCTGTATCGGGCGGCCTTCGCAGCCGAACTGACCGTTGTCGACGGCATCAAGGAGGTCCTGAACAGCCTCACCACACCCACCTGTGTCGCCTCCAACGGCAGTCACGACGACATCAGGCACAGCCTGCAGATCACTTCGTTGAGTGACTACTTCAAGACGCACATCTTCAGCGCCGCCGACGTCCCCAGCGGGAAACCCGCACCCGACCTCTTCCTGCATGCTGCACGCTCGATGGGAGTGGAGCCCGCGCAGTGCGCGGTGATCGAAGACAGTGCGTACGGGGTACAGGCCGCCCGCGCCGCAGGAATGCGCGCCTTCGGCTACTGCGGCGGTCTCACACCAGCCTCACGGCTGGAGGGACCGGACACCGTCGTGTTCGAGAGCATGTACGACCTGCCCGAACTGCTGGCAACCGCCACCCACTGAACGTACCCAGCACCTCGTCGGCATCCGACCGTGCCATGCGTGACGCCTTCGTCTTGACGGTGACAGCGCGACCCGGGTGACCGCCGAGCAGGTCAGGCCCCTGGACGCGGTGCCGGCCGGCACCGCCCGCCGCGTTCCGCCGGTGCTCTCAGCGAAGATCGGCGGGGGTGGACCTGGAGTCCGACGCGGAGCTCTTCGGCGGCGACGAAGGCGCCTGATCCTTCGCTCATGGCCCGAACTCGCCTGTGCCTGACGCACTGACGTTCAGCCTTCGATACCGGTGAAGTGGGGGGCGCGCCTACGAAGACGAAACGCCCGCGGGCAGGAGCGCCGGCCGGCAGCAGTATGGCGCGGCAGCCATGAGCCGCCGCGCCACAGGTGCGGTGTGTCGGGCGTTCGAGGATCAACTCGCGCTGCGGGAGACCGTCGGCCAGGTCCAGGTGCCGTTGGTCCGGATCGTCACACCCCGTTCATGCCGTTCCCGGGGGCGACGCGTACCTGATCGCTGGGCCAGGTGGCGTTGATGATGTGGTGCAGTCGGTCTCCTCGGAGGACGGGATTCAGCTCACCGTTATATTGGAGTTCCCGCTGCTCTGATACCCCTCGGTCGCGAGGATCATGTAGTAATTGAAACTACCCATGGGCATTCCATGGCCGGCCCACGCGTCAAAATGTTTTCCAGTGGTTATGGTCCCGCCCGTCCTCTTCGACTGCCGGACGCTCCAGTACTGATTGAAGGTTTTGGTGCCTTCGACGGAGGGGGCGTTGGTTCGCGTCGTCTGATAGATGTCGTACGTACCGCCGTCGCTGGTGACCGTGCCCTTGTACGTTCCTGTGGGCCGGTAAGTGCCCCAGTTGTCAACGATGTAATACTCCACGAGCGGGTTTGACGTCCACCCGTAGAGAGCCAGATATGCGTTGCCGGACGGGTTGAAGCTGCCCGAGTAGTTCACGCTCCTGCGCGCGCCGTTGCTCCAGCCCTTACCGCAAACGAAATTCCCGACGTTGCTCCATGAGGTGCTGTAATTGCCACCGGACCCCAGGGTCATGGAGACCGACCCACCACCATCGGTCCAGAACGAATAGTAGTAGCCGTTATTCGTGCCCGTTTGATTTGTGGTGATGGTCGTGGCGGCGTGGGCGGTGCCGGGCAGCATCATCGCGGACGTGAGCGCCAACGCTCCGGCACCGCCGATGAAGCCTCTGCGGTTGAGCGGTTGGGCGGGGACGTTGTTCATTGGGGCGGGTGCGTCGTTCATGTTCATGCTTCCTCCTCGTGAAGGCCGGCAGGGAGGCCAGACAGCGTGATACGTCCTGGCCGACCCGTCGGTGGCCAGGGTGACGCGACCGTGCGTCAGCGTCGTCCAACGCTGCGACGGTTGGCCGGTCGTCGTGTGGTCAACGACCGGGGAACCAGGTCGCGCAGGCGACCCGGATCGACAGAGGTTGAGGTCCGTCGATGGCGATAGGTTGGTCCGGCCCCGTAAAGTTGTCAACACTTTCGGCAAGGATTCCGAATCCTAATCCTTGGCCAGGGAGTTACCGAGACGACATCAGGCCTGGTCAATGACCTGTCCGGTAGGTCGAGTGCAGGATCGTTCGACGGAATCCCTGATTCATAGATCAAGATCAGGGTCAATTATTTCGAAAGTTTCGGGATTCTCCCCGATCGGGCGGCAGGGTGTCTGCGGCCCAGCCGAGCCAGGACGGCCGGGAGACAATCAGCCCGGTCCGCAGGGGGAAATGGTTGCCGTTATGGCGGCGGTGCGGCGGGCGATGCGCAGAGCGCGGGTGAACGGAATCCGGCGGGGTTCGAGGCGGGCGTCTTCGACGACTCGGGCGATGAGGCCGTCGAGCGGTGGATGTACCGCCTCAAGCTTTGGCGCGGCCCGGCCACCCGCCACGACACACGTCTCGTCCGTGGCCCGACCGCCCGGGGAGGGCGGACAACCGGCAGCGGGCAGCAGCCTCAAGCAACGAGTCGAGGGGATGAATTGCGGGGGTGCCTGAGGGCAAGCAGGTCCCGTGCGGTCATCGTGTCCGCGACCCTCATGTGCGGCGCGGCCTCGGAGCAGCGGTGCTGGCGCTCCAGGACGCGGGCGAGGGCGAGGTGGGCAGAGGGGTGGGCGGGCTCGGCGCGCAGGACTTGGCGCAGTTCCGCCTCGGCCAGGGAGAGCTGCGCCGTGTAGTAGTACGAACGGGCGAGGAGCATCCGGAGGTCCAGATTGCGAGGCGCCGCGGCGACCAGGTCCTTGAGAACCTGGGCGGCCGCGCGGTAACGCTGGGATTCGAAGAGACGGCTCGCGTATTGCCGCCGCTCGTTCCAGGTCACTCCCTGTGTGCCGACCATCACGTTCTCCGCTCTCCGTTCTCTGCACGAGCATTCGTTCTGCGGTGCAGGCACCTGGCGCCCAAGGGGTTCTGGGGCACGAGGGGCCGATGGACCCACCTGGTTCTTCAAACTTGATTGAAGTTTGAATCATTCCCCGGCGGGTTTTCGCCGCCCGAGAAGAGGCCCAGCGGGGGAGCGTCGAGCGACTCACCCCTCCGCGGGGCCATACGGAGACCGGGGCGCGCGCGAGGTCGACGGTCTCGGCGCGACAAGGGACGGACCGCGGCGGACCAGGGACCGGCTCCACGGCGAACGCGATCAAGCTCGAAGCCGGGAGCCAATGGCTTCGTCGAGGCGGGCGCGGCTCAGCAGGCAGTGAGGGAGCTATCCGAGCATGCGGCTGGACAAAAGCCGCAAAACCTCCACGGCCAGAATGCCGTCTGCCGTCGTACAACCAACCACGGGTGTCAGTGGTCTTTCTCGCGCCCGGACAAGATCCGGCTCATCGTTTTCGGAGAAACATGCGTATTCGTTCCACCGCGGCCGCTGCCGTCGGCGCTCTGGCGCTGCTCTCGTTCCTGACGCCGGCCGCGCACGCCGACACCCAGAAGGGCGACACCGTCTTCACGTCGCTGTCCTTCAGCAAGCAGACCGTCAATGCCGGAGTCAGCGCGGCGCAGACGCTGACCGTGACTGCCGTCGCCAAGGACGGGTCCGGGATCAAGGACATCTACGGTGCCAAGCTGGTCAGCCCTGACCGCCGGATCATCCACGCAGGCTCCGCCGACTGCACCCGGCCCACGTCCACCACCAGGAAGTGCGTCTTCAAGTTCACCCTGGACGCCGACCGCACCGACTACTACGACCTCAAGAACAGCTCGGCCGGCACCTGGCACTTCACTGCCGAGGCAGCCGCCAATGACGGCGACTTCTACGACCTCCAGGACAGCGCACCGGTCAAGGTGAAGCGTTACGCCAAGCTCGCCGACACCCAGGCCTCCCCCGAGCCGGTCGCCAAGGGCGGCACGCTCACCGTGACGGGAACACTCACCCGGGCCAACTGGGACACCAACGCCTACGCCGGGTACAGCGGCCAGGCCGTGGCCCTTCAGTACAAGAAGTCCGGCTCCTCCACCTACACCACGGTCAAGAAGGTGACCACCGACAGCAGCGGCAAGCTCAGGACGACGGTGACCGCGAATTCCGCTGGTACCTGGCGCTGGACGTTCGCCGGCACAAGCACGACGAGCACCGCAGCCGCTTACGGAGACGGTGTCGCCCTGAAGTAGGCCATTCCCGCCCGGTCCCTGTCCCTGGAACACCAGCGGGACAGGGCCCGCAGGCGCGGCCCGAGCAGGTCGATCCCGCGCGTGGAGATGTTTCGCCGAGCTCGTTCTCCTCACCTGTGCCTCCTCGTACCCGGCGAGCGTAACGGACCGCAGTCGCCGACGGACAGACGGTGCGCAGGAGATCGTTCACCCGATCTTCATGCCTCTTGTGCAGTGAGGTACGCCGGATACATCTTGGCGTGAGCATGCTCTGTCCGCACCGCCCCCGTCACTCCCCCACCGGAGGTTCCCAGTGCCCGGCAGATCCGTGTTCCGCCGCAGTCGCACCGCCCTCACCTGCGCCCTGACCCTCACCGCTGCCGCCGTCGTCGGCCTGTGGACCGGCATCGGCGGCTCCTCGTCCGCCCAGGCCGCAGCCGGCGTGCCAACCCCCGACCACGTGATCGTCGTGGTCTTCGAGAACCACGGCTACAGCCAGGTCATCGGCTCCTCCAGCGCCCCGTACATCAACTCGCTGAAGAGCGGCGGCGCCAACCTGAGCGCCTCGTACGCCGAGACGCACCCCAGCCAGCCCAATTACTTCGCCCTGTTCTCCGGCTCCACGCAGGGCATCACGGACGACAGCTGCTACACCCCCGGCTTCTCCAGCAAGCCCAACCTCGCGTCAGAGCTGATCGCCGCAGGCAAGACCTGGGCGAGCTACAACGAGACGCTTCCCAGCCAGGGTTCGACCACGTGCAGCAGCGGCAGCTACGCCCGCAAGCACAACCCCTGGTTCGGCTTCAGCAACGTCCCCACCTCGTCCGCGTACACCTTCCAGCAGTTCCCCACCGACTACACGAAACTGCCGCAGGTCTCCTTCGTCGTCCCGAACCTGTGCAGCGACATGCACGACTGCTCGGTGGCGACCGGTGACACCTGGCTGAAGAACAACCTCGGCGCCTACGCAACCTGGGCGAAGACCCACACCAGCCTCCTCGTCGTCACCTTCGACGAGGACAACCGGCTCAGCGGCAACCGCATCCCCACGGTCCTCTACGGCCAGCAGGTGACCCCGGGCTCCACATCCTCCACCACGTACAACCACTACGACCTGCTGCGCACGCTCGAGGACATGCACGGCCTCGGCCACGCGGGCAACGCGGCGTCCGCCAAGGACATCACCGGGGTCTGGGCGCCCTGACATGTACGTAGCGGACAGCCGCGCCACCCGCGCGGGGTCCGCCGAACGCGCCGCCGGGCCGGGCACTTCCCCGGCCCGGCGGCGCGTGGCGGTCGCCCCCACGGTGCTGGCGCTCGGCACGGTCAGTCTGATCACCGACGTGTCATCGGAGATGGTGACGGCGGTCCTGCCGCTCTACCTGGTGGCGGGGCTCGGCCTCAGCCCGCTCGGCTTCGGGCTCCTGGACGGCGTCTACAACGGCTTCTCGGCCCTGGTGCGGCTGGTCGGCGGCCACTTCGCGGACCGGGGCGGCGGGCGCCACAAGCCCGTCGCGATCATCGGCTACGGCCTCTCGGCGCTGTGCAAACCCCTCCTCCTCATCGCCCACACCCTCACGCCCATAGGTCTCGTCCTCGCGGCCGACCGCACCGGCAAGGGACTGCGCACCGCGCCCCGCGACGCCCTGATCTCCTTGTCATCGCCCCCGGAGGCCCGCGGCCGTGCCTTCGGTGTCCACCGCGCGATGGACACCGCGGGCGCCCTGCTCGGCCCGCTCGCCGCCTTCCTGATCCTGCGCGCCACGGTCGACGGCTATGACGCGGTGTTCACGGTGAGCTTCTGCGTCGCGGTGGTCGGCGTGCTGGTGCTGGTCCTGTTCGTGCCGGGCGGGTCCGCCGCACGCCGTACCGACCAGGCGGCCCAGCGAACCCGCCCCACACTCCGAGCCGCCCTCGCCCTCCTGCGGCGCCGCGGCATCCGGCGCATCTGTATCTGCGCCCTGCTGCTCGGCCTTGCCACCATCAGCGACTCGTTCGTCTACCTGCTGCTCCAGCGCCGCCTCGGCGTGCCCGACCGCTGGTTCGCGCTGCTGCCGATCGGGACCGCCGCCGCCTTCCTGCTGCTCGCCCTGCCACTGGGGCGGCTCGCGGACCGGGTGGGCCCCTGGCGGGTGTTCCTCGCCGGCCACGGGGCACTGCTCGCCGCCTACGGACTACTGCTCTCGTCCTGGCACGGCACTGCGCTCCCGTACATCGTGCTCATCCTGCACGGTTCGTTCTACGCCGCCACGGACGGCATTCTGATGGCGGCGGCGTCGGAGAGCGTGCCCGAGGAGCTGCGTTCGTCGGGGCTCGCCCTGGTGCAGACCGGGCAGGCCGTCGCCCGGTTCGTCTGCTCCCTGGCCTTCGGCGCCGCGTGGACGGCGTGGGGCGACCGCACGGCGCTGCTGGCGGCCGCGGTGGCGCTGGCCGTGTGCGCCGTCTTCTCGTTCCGTCTTGGCCCCACCGCGGAGGTTCCCGTATGAACGCCCGTACCAAGCTGCTCGTCCTCGTCTGCGCGGTCGCCGTGCTCGCGGCGGTCGCCACGGCCTCCGTGCTGCACGCCGCCGCGCGCTCCGAACGACGTGACGTGGCTCGGCCGGGCGGCCCGACGGTCGCCGCGGGCCGGGTCACGCTCACCGACAAGCGGCGGATCGTGTTCCGGAACATGGCGTGGGGGCCGCACCGCGACGAGCTGACGACGGTCCCGGCGTCGTCGCCCACGGGTGCCCGAACGGCGTCGGGCGTCAAGTGCCTGCGTTTCTACGCGGCCTCGGGCACCGGAGTCTGCCTCCAAGCCGTGCACGGGGCGATGCAGGACAGCTACCGGGCCACGATCCTCGACACGCACCTCAGGGAGCGGGCGCACTACACGATCCCCGGCATTCCCTCCCGCGCCCGGGTCTCCCCCAGCGGGCGGCTGGCGGCCTGGACGGTCTTCGTAGGCGGCGACAACTACGCCGGCACGAACTTCTCCACCCGCGCGGCAATCCTCGACACCCGCACCGGCAAACTCACCCCGAGCCTGGAGGACTTCGCGATACGCAAGAACGGCCACCGCTACCGGGCCGCGGACGTCAACTTCTGGGGCGTCACCTTCGCGGCCGACGACCGGCACTTCTACGCGACGCTCGCCACCAAGGGCAGGACGTATCTGGTACGGGGCGACCTGCGCACCCGCACGCTCACCACGCTCCGGACGAACGTGGAGTGCCCCTCCCTCTCCCCCGACGGCACCCGCATCGCCTACAAGAGCCGCGACAAGGGCCTGCCCGCCGACGCCCCGTGGCGACTGCACGTCCTGGACCTGCGCACGCTCAGGGACCACCCCCTGGCCGAAACCCGCAGCGTGGACGACCAGGCGGTCTGGCAGGACGACACCACGCTCACGTACGCGCTCCCCGGCGACTACGGCGCGGACCTCTACGCGGTGGCGGCCGACGGCGGAGGCGCCCCGCACCGCGTGCTGACGGCGGCGGTGTCGCCGGCGTACCTGTGAACGAATGAAGGTCGGCTGACGGATCCAGCCCGTGCCGGAGAAAGATCCGCGTCCGGCGGATGGCACCGGGCAGGCCACCACGCAGGAACCCGGACAGCCTCGCTGCGAAAGGGTGGTTCACATCTCCTCCGGTACTTCCGGTGCCCCTCGGCGCACCTCTGCGGACCACGGTTCGGACCCCCTTCGGTGTAGTCCGCAGGCCCGCATCCGCAAGGAGTTCGGGCGCTTCAGGCAGATCACGCGCGACCTTCCGGAACCCAACCGGCCAGGCGATCGTGCGCCCACGGGCACGGCCCCCGGGGTCAGGTCGGCAGGGCTGCAGCCGACCGGGTCCGGCTGCCGCGACACGCAGGGAACTCGGTGAACACCTATTATCGCGTAAAGGGTGTATGGGACGCAGGGAACGGTTCATGCATGCGCCGTGTGGCGCCGTGCATCCACCGAGGAGTCTTTCCCATATGCCGGAAACCCCGGCCCGATTCCGACGGGCCGGAGTTTCCGTGTGGTGCGGATGGAGCTGTTACCACTTGTTGCCGTAGTGGTCCCTGACCACGCGGAAGCTGCCCACGACACCATTGCGAACCTTCACGCCGCCGTGGACCTGGCGGGTGAAGACGCCGTTGCTGGTGCTCCAGGGGCCTACAGTGGCGACCGGAGAACCGTTGTCGCAGGTCGCCCCGCGGAAGAGCTCTACACTCCTGTGGCTGTCGTTGCGGACGTTGAAGCTCCGCGAGCCCAGCCCACTGACCACAGTGATGCAGCCCTCCTCCGACCGGGCGGAGTACGACCGCTCGTTGATGAAGATCCGGCCTTCGTACTTGTAACCGTGGCCACCACCGTAGCCACCGCCACCCCCGTAGCCGCCTCCTTCATTGCCCTTCCCACCCCCGTTCCCGCCTTCGTTCCCGCCTTCGCCACCGAGCGGAGCCGCCGCAGGGGCACCCTGCTGGACGGCCGGCGCGGCCTGCTGGACGGACGGAGCGGCCTGCGGGGAACCAGCGGCCGAGGCATAGGTGATACCGGTAGTGGCGAGGACCGCGGCGCCCACTGCGGCGGCGGTCACGGCGACGGTACGCGTCGTCATGTCATTCTCCCTTGTCTCTGAGGGTCGGCCGGGCAACCGGCCTGAAATAAAAGTACTTATGGGGCCTTTACCTGTCATATCGGATGTATCGAAAGTGTGACGCCAGAGGGCCGACCGGGCGTATAAATCAGACCTGACATGTCGTCAAGAGGCAGGAAAACATGCCTACATGGGAGTCGATTAGGCCTTCTGAGCGACTTCATGACACCCACTCACCCTCTCGGACCCTGAACGCCCGTCATGGACACCCACCGCTGCGGCGACGGATCGCACCCCTTTCGCGCACCAACAACACATCGGCATGCCGCTCATGCCGCGCCGGCGCCACCACGGCCCACCCCGTCGACGGGGCGCCCGTCAGGCCGACCTGACGGCGCAGCTTCTGCCAGGGGATCGGTAAGGCGTCTGGCGGATCCATCGCACGCGAGGGGTCACTTCACTTCGAGAGTGCGTGTCTCTTACATCCCCTATGCACCGATGTGCTAGACAATTCCAGTAATCCGGTGCCCCACGCCGGACCCGCGGGACGGCCCTGACATCACACCGATGACGTCAGGGCCGTCACCATCCGGCGACACGGCGGCATGATCCACCAGAACGGCGAACGCCTGTGCGTGCCGGGCGGGCCCGGTCCCCGCATACGGGAAGCGTCGAAGCCGTCAACGGTCCCCAGGAGCTGGGTCATGTGCCTTCGAGCGGAGCGTCCGACCTGCGGGTAGTGGAAAAACGTTCGACGGGCCTGGCCGGGACGGGCCATGATCCGCACTCGTGACGACGCCGAAGCAGTTCCTGGTCCGAACCGTGCTGAGTGGTGTGCGGCAATGAGCCGATCGCACGACCTGGCGAGCGAGTTCAGGGCGCAGGCCTGGGCCGCCCCGACCCGCACGCCGCCGTACTACCCCGACGCGGTGACGCCGGTGCCGGGTGCCGACCCGGCTGCGCTGACAGCCCGGATCGACACCGCCGTGCCCGGCGCCTCCATCAAGGACAGCTTCGCCGACCTCGACCTGACGGAGGCCGGCTTCCGGGTTCTGTTCGAGGCGCAGTGGATCCACCACCCGGCGAGTGCGCCCACCATCCCCTCGGGTCTTGCCTGGGACGTGGCGGGCGACCCGGACATGCTGCGCGCCTGGGCGCTCGCGTGGGACGACGGGGACGGCAACGCGGATCTCTTCCGGACCGAACTGCTCGACGACCCGGCCACCTTCGTACTCGCCGGACAGTCCCCTGGCGGCCGGGTGATCGCCGGAGCGATTGCGAGCCGCAGCGACGAGGTGGTCGGAATCTCCAATGTCTTCGCACTGGACGGCGGCGCTGAAGCGGCCTGACCACTCGTACTGGACGCGGGGCACCGGCTGTTCCCCACCCTGCCGGTGGTCGGCTACGAGCACGGCGATGACCTGGTGGCCGCGGTCCGCCACAGCTTCGAGCCGATCGGTCCCCTGCGGGTCTGGCTGCACGGCTGACGGCTGCCCCGCAATCTCCGGAAGAACGGCGCGCGGCGTCGGATGCGGTGCATCGCAAAGCGGAGGGGCGTCCTCGGATGAAGCGTATTCGGTGTTCCGACAACGCAGCGAAGTGCCGTAGCTGTCGTCGTGCTCGCGCCAGGAAATACGGGACAGTCCTCGGGCCTGTTCCAGGGCCGCGCGAGTGGCCGTCAGCGACCACCGTCCCATGGGAAAACGTGACCGCCGTGGTGGGGAATCACGTGACCCTCAAGTGGTCCGAAGCCGAGAATTCCGTGACCGCCGGCATTTGCCCCTGATTGCCACCATGGCTATGGGGCACGCCTCTGCCATCAACAGCCCTGCGGGTCAATGCCCGTGTCGGCTCCGTGTGCGGGCTGCTGTGGACGCTGCCTCTCCGGAAGCCGCGCGGGGCCGGGGCCCTGTCCACGGCTGCGGTGCACCGGTGCGTCTGTGCGTCACGGGGTCAGGGCGTGCCGTGGGCGGCTGCGGGAAACGTCGTCGGCGGGCCGGTCTCGCACTTGGGGCTGACCGGCCGGCACCGGCTGCGTCACGCGGGGACCGGTGCGTTGGGCGGGGCCCGGTCGTATCGCCGCGCCGTGTCGTCAGTACGCGGAGTTGACGTTGTCGATGGAGCCGTAGCGGTGGGCGGCGTAGTTGCAGGCGGCGGTGATGTTGGCGACGGGGTCGTAGATGTTCGTCGAGGTGCCGCTGACGTGGTACGTCTTGAAGGTGGGGTCGATCACCTGGAGCAGGCCCTTGGACGGGATGCCCTTGGCGGCGTTGGAGTCCCAGTTGTTGATGGCGTTCGGGTTGCCGCTCGACTCGCGCATCAGGTTGCGGTAGATGCCGTCGTAGCTGCCGGGGATGCCCTTGGCGCGCATGATCTCCAGTGACTGGTTGATCCAGTTGTGGACGCTGCCGCTGGACTGGGCGGGGGTGGCTGCCGAGGCGGCCGGGGCGCTGACGACGGTGCCGGCCATGACGGCGGCGCCGGCTGCGACCATGCCCAGCGAGACCTTCTTGGTCTTGGTCAGGCGGGCGAACTTCTTGGGCATCGCGGTGAGCTGCATTCGGTAATTCCTTTTCCGTCGCCGGGTGATGCCAAGAATTGTTAGGGGAGCGGGAAACCCGGGTCAACGTCCCCTTTTTACTACCGGTATTCGTACCGGGTATTGGAAATCGTCGGTCGAGTGCCTTCGGAGCGCGGGAGCGAGGCCCGGTGGTCTACTATCCGGTTTCGGAGTGGCGCCCGTCACGTGGCTCACCCCACACGGCAAATGCCTAAAATGGGCACAAGAGTGATGCGGGTCATGTGGCCTGTGTCATACCAAGAACCCTTTATTCGCTCGCCGTAATGCTGGATAAGCATTCCGTATTGGTGGTGGGGGGTGAGTTATTCGCGCGAACCGGCGGGAAATCGCGGCCATGGGCCGTGCGCGACCGATCCAGTGACGGCACACCATGCGGAGGGTGCAGCAGGACTGATTCGGCGTCGCGCGGTCGTGCGCATCGGAGGGCCGGAGGCGGCCGGGGAGACCGAGCGGGAGGACGGGCCCGCAGCGGTGCGTCGCCGGGCTTGGGGGCTCCATGGCTCCCGCGCCCGTACGCGGTCACACGACTGATCGGCATCTCCCACGGCGCGCCCTACCAGCGGGGCTTAGCGGCAGGCCTGGCCGGATCTGCCGGTGGCGGCGCTCAGTCGGCAGCCGGAACTCGGTGGATCGGGTGCGCCACCCGATCAGCCAGTGACGGGTGTGGTGTCGAGGAAGCCGGACAGGGCATCCAGCAGCCGATCGACGTCCTCGTCGCTGCTGTAGGGGGCCAGGCCGATCCGCAGCCCGCCCTCGTCGCCCAGTCCGAGCCGGCGGGATGCCTCCAGCGCGTAGAAGGACCCGGCCGGAGCATCGATGCCGTGCTCCGCCAGGTACTGCGAGGCGGCGGTCGCGCTGTGGTCCGCCAGGGTGAGCAGCAGGGTCGGGGTGCGCCGGGCGGCCCGGGAGTGCACGGTGACGCCGCCGAGGGCGGCCAGCCCCTGTTCGATGCGGGCCCGCAGGGCGTCCTCGTGGGCCTCGATCGCCTCGAAGGCGGCGATCAGCCGTTCCCGGCGGGTGCCGTCGGCCGCTGGGGCCAGACCGGCAAGGAAGTCCACCGCCGCGCGGGCCCCGGCCAGCAGCTCGTACGGCAGGGTGCCCAGTTCGAAGCGCTCGGGAACCGCGTCGGTGGACGGCAGCAGCTTGTCCGGCCGCAGCGTCTCCAGCATTTCGGGACGGGCTGCCAGCACGCCCAGGTGCGGGCCGAGGAATTTGTACGGCGAGCAGACCAGGAAGTCCGCGCCGAGGGCGGGCAGGTCGACGGCGGCGTGCGAGGCGTAATGCACAGCGTCCACGTGGAGCAGGGAACCGGCCCGGTGCACCAGGTCGGCGACGGCGGGGATGTCGGGGCGGGTGCCGATGAGGTTCGACGCTGCCGTGACGGCCACGAGACGGGTGTGTCCGGAGAGCACCCTGGCGATGTGCTCGGTCGTCAGCTCGCCGGTGGCCGCGTCGAAGTCCGCCCATCGGACGGTGGCGCCGACGGCCTCTGCCGCCTGGATCCAGGGGCGGATGTTGGCATCGTGATCGAGTCGGCTGACGACCACCTCGTCGCCCGGGCCCCAGTTCTTGGCCAGGGTGCGGGACAGGTCGTAGATGAGCTGGGTGGAGCTGCGGCCGAACACGATGCCCCGCGGATCGGCTCCCAGCAGGTCTGCCAGCGCGCAGCGGGCGCCGGCCACGATCGCCTCCGCGTTGCGCTCGCCCTCGGTGGTATGGCCCCGGTTGGCGAGCGGGTTGGCCAGCGCATCCATGATGGCGTCGATCACCGGCTGCGGTGTCTGGGTGCCGCCGGGGGCGTCGAAGCGGGCAGAGCCGGACTTCAGGACGGGGATCTGCGCGCGGACCGCGTCGACGTCGAAGACCATGCGTACTCCTGAGGGCGAGGGGCGTGCGGGGCCGCGGGCGGCTCCGGGCGGCAGGTACCGGGAAACAGCGCCACCGATGCGGGAGCACTGCCCCGCAGCCGGCTGCGGTATGCGCCGCGGGCCGCCTGCGGGCTCCAGCGCGTTCGCTGGTGGTGATTCGGAATTCCACCACACGGCCGGCGCCCGACTCGGAGCGGTACTGGCTGACGTAGGACGTTCTTGCAACCTGCCCGGACCGTTTCGGGTGGCATGGCACCACACGTGCCTCCGGGCGGCACCGATCGGTGGAGGGTGTCGGGTCCGCCGGGCCGGCGCGTGCGGCCTGCGCCATGCTGACTCCGGCCGCCATTTCCTGGCCTTTGCGACAATGATGGAGACATGCCGAACCCGACGATCCTGACTGTCGACGACGACCCGGCAGTCTCCCGGGCGGTCGCCCGCGACATCCGGCGGCAGTACGGCGACCGCTACCGCATCCTGCGCGCACTCTCCGGCCGCGATGCCCTGGAAGCACTGCGTGAGCTCAAGCTCCGTGGCGATCCGCTCGCGCTCATGCTCGCCGACTACCGCATGCCCCAGATGAACGGCATCGAGTTCCTCGAGGCGGCCATGGACCTCTTTCCGCTCGCCCGTCGCGTGCTGCTGACTGCTTACTCCGACACGGAAGCGGCCATCGACGCCATCAACGTCGTGGACCTCGACCACTATCTCCTCAAGCCCTGGAGTCCGCCGGAACAGCACCTCTATCCGGTGATCGACACGCTGCTGGACCTGTGGCATGCCACGCCCGATCCAGGAGACATGGAGACGCGCGTGGTAGGGCACCGTTGGTCCGCTCCCTCCTTCGCGGTCCGCGACTTCCTCACCCGTAATCTCGTCCCCTATCGCTGGTTGTTGTCCGACGAGCCGGAGGGGGAGCGCCTTCTGGCTGCCGCAGGGCTGTCCGCGGCAGATGTACCGCTGGTTGTCACCCCGGACGGAAAGACTCTGGTCTCCCCCACCGAGCGGGAGCTCGCCGCGCAGGTCGGACTCAGCACCGTTCCGGCCTCGGATTTCTACGACCTGGTGGTGGTCGGTGGGGGGCCGGCCGGTCTGGGAGCTGCTGTCTACGGTGCTTCGGAGGGGCTGCGTACGGTACTGGTGGAGCAGCAGGCGACCGGCGGGCAGGCTGGTCAGAGCAGCCGTATCGAGAACTACCTCGGCTTCCCCGACGGCGTCTCCGGTTCCCAGCTGACCGAGCGGGCCCGCCGCCAGGCGCTGAAGTTCGGGGCGGAGATCCTCAGCGCGCAGCAGGCTGTCGCGCTGGAGGTGGCGGGATCGGGCCGGGTTCTGCACCTGGGTCCGGAGAGCTCCATTGCCGCGCACACCGTGGTCCTCGCCACCGGGGTGTCGTACCGGCGGCTGGCCGCCGCCGGGCTGGAGGAGTTCACCGGGGCGGGCGTCTTCTACGGGTCCGCCGTCACCGAGGCGCCCAGCTGCTCCGGGGAGGACGTGTACATCGTCGGCGGCGCCAACTCCGCAGGGCAGGCGGCGGTGTATTTCTCACGCTACGCACGGCGTGTTCATGTGCTGATCCGCCAAGGTGATCTGAGCCGTTCGATGTCCAGCTATCTGATCGACCAGATCAACGGCATCTCCAACATCGACATCCACCCGTGGACCGAGGTGGTCGGCGCCGGGGGCGAAGGACACCTCCAGCAGCTGTCCCTCCGTGAGAGCCGGTCCGGCGCCGTGCGCACCGTTGCCGCGTCGTGGCTGTTCATCTTCATCGGGGCCGAGCCGCATACGGATTGGCTGGCAGGGGTGGTCACCCGCGATGCGCGCGGATTCGTGGTGACCGGCCCCGACCTGGTGGCCGGAGGGGATCGGCCGGCCGGGTGGCGGCTGCCGAGGGATCCGTACCACCTGGAGTCGAGCGTGCCCGGTGTCTTCGCTGCGGGGGATGTGCGCTCCTCCTCGGTCAAACGTGTCGCCTCGGCCGTCGGCGAGGGAGCCATGGCCGTCGCGCTGGTGCACCGCTATCTGGAGGCGCAGTGACCACCTCAGCACATCTGTCACCGGCGCAGTTGCGGACTCTGTTCCTGTTCGAGGAGCTCAGCGACGAGCAGCTCGACTGGCTGGCAGAACGCGGTCGTGCGGAGCAACTGCCCGCCGGAAGCGTGGTGTACGCGGAGGGCGAGCGGGCCACGTGCTTCTTCGTGCTGCTCAGCGGAGCGATCGCGCTCAGCCGTGTGCTGCACGGCGACGAGGTGGAGGTCACCCGCACCGACCAACGCGGTGTGTACAGCGGGGCGACTCGCGCGTACCTCGGGGACCGCGTCGAGCAGCGGTATCCCCACACCATGCGGGCTGTCACCGATGCCGAGTTCTTCGTACTGCCTGCCGATGATTTCGCGACCGCGGTAGGCACATGGTTCCCGATGGCACTTCACCTGCTGGAGGGCCTGTTCTTCGGTACGCGTGCGGCCAATGCCATCGTCAACGAGCGCGAGCGGCTGCTGGCCCTGGCGTCGCTGTCGGCAGGGCTCACACATGAGCTGAACAATCCTGCGGCAGCCGCTGTACGGGCCACCTCGGCGCTGCGCGAGCGAGTGACCGCCATGCGCCACAAGCTCGCCATGATCGCTGACGGCCGACTGGACGGAAGCGAGCTGCATCGTCTCGTGGAGCTGCAGGACGATGCGGTTCGACAGGCCGCTGCGGCTTCCGGTCTGCCGGCGCTGGCCGCTGCGGATGCGGAGGACACCGTCGGCGACTGGCTCGAGGAGCAGGGGGTCACGGAGGCGTGGGAGCTTGCACCGACTCTGGTCGCCGCGGACATCGACGTGCCATGGCTGACCGCGGTGGCCGACACCATCGGTGAGGACAACCTCGGCTCCACGGTGAGGTGGCTGGCGTACACCATCGACGCGGAACTTCTGATGGGTGAGATCGATGACGCCGTGACCCGCATCTCGGGACTGGTGGGCGCCGCCCAGCAGTACGCGCAGCTGGACCGGGCGCCGCAGCAGACCGTGGATGTGCACACGTTGCTCGATGCCACGTTGACGATGCTGCGGGCGAAGATCCCGTCCGGTGTCGAGGTGGTCAAGGACTACGACCGTGAACTGCCGCCGGTTCTGGCCTTCGGGGCGGAGCTGAACCAGGTGTGGACCAACCTGATCATCAACGCCGTCGACGCCATGCCTGCCGGGGGTACGCTGACGATCCGGACGTGGCGGGAGGAGGCCCACCTGCTCGTGGAGGTGACCGACACCGGCACAGGGATCCCGCCTGACATCAGACCCCGGATCTTCGAGCCCTTCTTCACCACCAAACCGGTCGGTGAGGGTACTGGGCTGGGGCTGGACATCACCTACCGCATCGTGGTCAACAAGCATCACGGGGACATCCGGGTCTCCTCACGGCCGGGCGAAACCCGCTTTCAGGTGTGTCTGCCGATCGACCCGCAGGACGAGGTTCCCTGACGGCACCTCAGGTGGCACCCCGCCCGCTTTCGGGCAGCGCGGTGGGCGACGACCCGGTCGTCGACCGCGGTGACCGCCGACGGCAGAATCCGCACCCCGCAGCCCGTGGCAGGCTGAGCCGCCTTCAGGGACCACCCCTCGCCGGGCCCCTCCGGCGGCAGCGGGGCACTGGCGGCCTGCGCAGGCACTCTGTACGCCGCTGCCCCGGGAGGCCCTCTGCGGATGTGGCGCCCTCCGGCGCCACGTCCCATCTGCCACCGGCGCGGCCGATGCCACAGACCGAGCCGGCAGCCGATGGTTCTCGTGGTCAGCGGTAGAGGCGGACGTCGGCCAGGCTCCACCAGTTGCCGGCGGTGCCGGTCGCAGTCACGCGGACGTGGCGCGCGGTGGTGGGACGCAGGTCGACGTTGGTGAGTTGACCGGTTCCGGTACCGGTGGCCGCGGTGCGCCAGGTGGTTCCGTCGTCGCTGACGGAGACCTCCCACGCCCGGGCGTAGTCCCCGGGTTCGTCGCCGCTGTCGACGGCGACACGAAGGAAGGCGGTGGGCTTGCCGAGATCGATCTCGATGCGCTGACCGGGCTCCTGAGCCTGTCCGCTGGTCCAGCGGGTCGAACCGTCGGCGTCGATGGCCAGGCGGGCCGCGCCCTGACCGGCGGGCTGGGCGGTGGCGTGGGCGCCGTCCAGGGGAACCTCGTGGAGTCGGCTGGTCAGGGCTGTCGACTTCGGCCAGGTGAAGGTGGCCAGCGCGCCGCCCGGCAGGGTGTAGTCGAAGGTCTGGTCGCCGACTGCGACGGCGAAGCTGCGCGGGTCGTCGTTCTCGTTGTGGACGACGAGTGCGGTGGAACCGTCGGGGTTGCGGAAGGCGACATCGGTCAGCCGGCCGTTCCACCCCGTGGTGCCGTAGTTGGTGCTGCCGATCCGTACCGCACCGGGGCGCACAAATTTCGCCAGGTGGCCGATGGTGTAGTACTCGGCGCCGGTGGTGACGGTTCCGTCCGGCTGGACGGCGAGCAGCGCGCTGCAGGTGTCGCAACCGCCGTTGTGCGGGCCGCCGTCGGCGTCCAGCACGAGGTTCCAGTCGGCGACGGACTTGGCCCAGTTACGGGTGGTACCGACGGTGATGGTGCGCGCGTGCCAGGTGAGCGTGGAGCGGAAGATCTGCGCGGGGGTGTCGGTGGCGCCATGCGAGCCGGAGCACTCGGTGAACCAGATGCCCTTGTCGGGGTGCGCGTCGTGCAGGGCGGTCTGTGCGCTGGGGTCGCCCGAGTAGCAGTGGTAGGCGGTGCCCGCGATCCACTTGGCAGCCGGGCTGTCCAGCACCTGGTAGGGGTAGTCGGTCTCCGGGTCCTCGCCGAGCTTTTCGGCGGTGGCGATGTCGTCGGGGTGGGTGGTCCAGTTGTGGTCGTACGCAAGGATCTTGGTGCGCGGGCTGGCCTTGTGCAGCAGCGGCCCGAGGGCCTCGATGACCTTGGCCTCCTGCTGTACGGGCAGGTCGGTGCCGGGGTAGGCGCTGGGCTTGCGGTTCTGCGGCTCGTTCTGAACGGTGAGGTAGTCGACCGGCACGCCTGCGGCGGCGTATGCCTGGACGAACTTCACCAGGTAGCGGGCATACGCGTCGTACACCTTCGGGTCGTCCTTGAGGTGCCCCCCGACGAGGGAGTCGTTGTCCTTCATCCAGGCAGGCGGACTCCAGGGAGTGGCCATCACGGTGAGTCGAGGATTGAGCTTCTTCGCCTGGCGCAGCAGCGGCAGTATCTGCTGCTGGTCGTGGGCGATGCTGAAGTGCCGCAGAGCGAAGTCAGTCTGTCCGGCCGGGACGTCGTCGTAGGTGTAGTGGGTGGCTGCGGCGGTGAAGTCGGAGGAGCCGACCGGCTGGCGTACGAAGCCGACGCCGATGCCCTCCTTGGGGTCGAAGAGCTTCTGCATCGCGTTGTCCCTCGCCCGGCGGGGCAGTTGGGCGAGGACGTGTGCGGAGGAGTCGGTGAGCGCGCCGCCGAAGCCGTCCATGCGCTGGAAGCTCTGATTGGGGTCGACGGTGATGGTGGTGAGGTCGGATGCCCCGGAGCGGAAGGCGACCGGGTCCTGCTGCCGCAACTTCTGCGCGCCGTCGGCGGTGGTCAGCCACACCTGTGCCTGGGGCGCCGCCTGGTGGTGCTTCGACGACACGGGCGCGTGCGCGGTGGTCGCCGTGGCCGGCAGACAGGTCAGGCAGAGAGCGGCGGCCGTGAAGGCGGCGGCACCCAGGGCACGTTTCATAAGTGGTTTCCTCGCTGGCGCGGTCGGGGCTGAGGGCGAAGGGCCGTGACGGGGCGGAGGCCGTGCTCCGCAGGTGGCGGGTTGCCGAAACTTGCCATGAAACAAACTGAAACATCTTGGAAACTTTTTCGACGCGCCCACAGAAAATCGCCAACCGACTTGAGCTGTCAAGCCTTTCTCAGCCCGTGAGCTCTCCCCCGCTATGCTGCGCCCATGAAACGAAATGCTGTAACAAGTGGCTGAGCCGAGGCGTGCCCGGGTCACGGTGCGTGCGATCGCGGCGGAGGCCGGCGTGTCGATCGCCACGGTGTCGCGCGTGATGAACGGGCATGACCATGTGGCCCCCGAGACGCGGGCGCTGGTACACCGGGCGGTCGAGCGACTGGGCACACCCGTCCTCGCCGAACGTGGGGCTGCGGGAGGTGCGATCTATGTGCGCTGCCCATATGTGCTGACCGACTATTTCGGGGTCATCGTCTCCTCGATCGCAGAGACGCTGGAACTGCACGGCAGACGCGTGGTGCTCAGTGCGGGCGATGCCGGCCGTCGGGCCGGAGTGCTGGCCGGGCTGCCGCAGGAATCCGGAATCGCGGGGGCAGTGCTGCTCCTGCCACCCGAGTCCGAGGCGGAGCTGGAAGCGCTGCGAGCGCTGAACTTCCCTTTCGTGGTGGTCGATCCCCGAAGCCCGCTGTCCAGGGACATCGCCTCGGTCTCCGCGGCCCACCTGACTGCGGCCCGCTCCGTCACCGCTCATCTGGTGCAGCTGGGCCACCGGCGCATCGGCGTCATCGGTGGCCCCGGCGACTGGCTGGCCAGCCAGTCGCGCATCGCCGGCCACGCCGCGGCGCTCGCCGAGGCCGGACTGCTGCCCTCTCCCGCTCTGCTCCGCAGCATCGAGCCGACGGCCGACCGAGGCTATGAAGCCGCGGGGGAACTCCTCGACCTGCCTGAACGCCCCACTGCGCTGATCGCGTTCAACGACAAGACGGCGGTCGGAGCCCTGCGGGCCGCGTACGAACGAAATCTGCGGGTGCCGGACGATCTGTCGATCACCGGGTTCGACGACACCGATCTGGGCCGCAGCACTGTGCCCCGGCTGACGACGGTCCGTCAGCCGCTGGAGGAGATGGGCCGGATGGCCGTCTCACTGTTGATGCGGCTGCTGGAGCGCCACACTGTGGACACTCTGCACGTGGAGCTCGCCACCCATCTCGTACTGCGTGAATCGACGGGGCCCGCGCCGCACGTCTGACCTCTGCCACGGCCTGCTGCCGAATCACGCCGCCTCGACGAGACGAACGACGAGGCCGGGCCCGTATCCTCGGGCTCGCCGGGTCAGATCAGTGCGGCGCGCACGTCGGCGAGCGCCTCGTCGAGGGTGGTCGCAACGTTCTCGTGACCGCTGAAGCCGTCGTCCTCGCCCGGGTCGACGCTCCAGCCCCAGCCGCTTTCGGGGTGCCCGTCGATGGTCGCCGCGTGCTTGCCCTTGGTGATGGTGATGGAGAGGTTTCCGCCGGGGAAGGTCTCCACCTCGACGTGTGCCGTGTCGCCGAACGCGTGATGGATGGCGTCGCGGGCTTCCTGCTCGGTGGTCATGTGCTGCTCCTGAGGGACGGTGACGACGACGGTGCGACCGTCCGAGAGTGTGGGTGAAGGTGACGACGGTGCGCGGTGAGGCCGAAGCGTATCGAGTCGGTGGCCGCTCGGCGGGTGCAAGAGCAACTCGATCACATCCCGCACGTTGCCACTGACTTCACAGGGCCTCTCCCCGCGCCATTCCAGTACCCCCGCAGCGTGAGCGACCTGACACCGAGTGGGATCCAATCACTCCATTGATCATTCTGTTGGAGGTTCGGCGACACCGCCACGCGTGCCGCGCGAGGAAAGCCATCGCATGGAATACCGTGCCGGGAAGCCCCAAGAAGAGGTCGGCATCGACGGATGTGGACTCAGTTCGCTCGCCCGGATTTTCGCCCGCTGCACCCGTACCTCCGGGTACGAGTTCAACCACCGGGCCGGGCCTGACGCAGATGCCCGGGTGTCGAAACCGGGCAGCGGCGCCGCCCACAAGGGGACACTTCCGGTTCCGAGCACCGCCCCGCCGCCGCCTGCGCACGCCACCGCACTCGGCCATCGGTACGGCGGTATGGGTGCCCACGCGGCCCCGCCGGTCGCACTTCGACCTCGCCAGAGCGTCTTCGTGATGGTGCGCCGGAGGAACGCGACGGGCCGGAGCCGCAGTCAAGGTGGCGGGTCGTGGGCGTCGATGACGGTCATTCAGGAAGGGGCGGGTGTGCGCCTACGTCGTGCCGGGACCAGCGGCATGCTGCCAGTCGAGCGATAAATTTCATATTTCCGGCATGTCGGATATGACAGATAAACAGACAATCCGTACTTTCGTGCACAGGTCGGCAGCCCAGCCGACGTCTCTGAGAAGAAAGAAGTGACATGACCACGCGTACCGTCGCAGTGACCGCCGCTGTAGTAGGCGCCGCGGTTCTCGCTACAACTGGTATCACCTACGCATCGGCCGCTGGATCCACCCAGGCCGCCCCGTCCATCCAGGCTCCGGCCGCGGCTCCGTTCGGCGGTGACGGTGGCAACACCGGAAACGCCGGAACCGGGAAGGGGAACGAGGGGAAGGGCAACGAGGGCTACGGCGGCGGCTACGGCGGCGGCCGCGGCGGCGGCTACCACTACGAGGGAAGGATCCACTTCAACGAGCGGACGTACTCCGCCCACCCGGACGGCTGCATCACTGTGGTCAGCGGACTGGGCTCGCGGAGCTTCAACGTCCGCAACGACAGCCGCCACACCGTCGAGGTCTTCCGCGGCGTGACCTGCGACAACGGCTCCCCGGTCGCCACTGTCGGCCCCTGGAGCACCAGCAACGGCGTCTTCACCCGCCAGGTCCACGGCGGCGTGAAGGTTCGCAATGGCGTCGTGGGCAGCTTCCGCGTGGTCAGGGACCACTACTACGGCAACAAGTGGTAACAGTTCCACCCGCACAACACGGAGACCCCGGCCCGTCGGAATCGGGCCGGGGTTTCCCCATGGGGAGCCTCTCGGCGGTTACCTCCACCGGGGGGCCACATACACATGCAGCCCGAGCCCGGTCCCCTATACACCCTCTATGCCATTTCAAGCGTCAACGGGGCGTAAGTGTGTCGCGGATGGCGGACTCGAACCCGTCGAACCCGTACATGACGACCCGCGCGCGAAGTAACCGCCGAACGCGTGACGGAATGCGCACGCGGCCCGGCGGAGCACCCGGCGACCGGGCAAGACCCGGTGGGGCAACCATCCCCGGCAGCTACCGCAGTCCGCGAGCACCGGTCACGGATTCGGATGACGAGTGGCTCGACCACTGACGAAGCAGCCGGAACAACCCGTACTACTCCACCCAGGTTATTAAACCGACTGTATGTGCGTTGGTGTCGAGAAGTACGAGCCGGGGATGTCACTGTTCACCCACCGCCCTCCGATCGTGAGAGGTGTCATGAAACTCCTGTCCAAGATTTTCAGAGGGTCGAAGAACCCGGCTGACGCAGCAATGTCGCAGCGGCTTGAGGAAAGCATCGAAAGTGCCGGCTACTGGGCGAACAGAATGCCGAGGGAAGCGGCTCGACTGGTGCAGAAAGTCCGTCTGTACACCTCCACCGCCGCAGCACTCAGCCTTATCACAGGGCTCCTGGCCTGGCCCGTCATCGGAGAGTCCTCGCGCCTCACGGCACAGGTGCTGATCTCGGTGCTGTCGGGTCTCGCCGCGTTGACGATCGTCGCCCCCCATGCCATCGGACTGAGCGATCGCGGGGACGAATCCATCAAGCTGTGCAGCACATATGGAGCGATGTACCGCGAACTTCTGGAGACAAAGGAACAGCTCGCCACCGGATCCTTGAAAGATCCATCCCAAGTAGCAGACATCATCTGCCAGTTCGAGCGAATTCAGGAGCGCAGGGATGCCCTGGCGCTTCCGGCCGGGGAAAAGCACACGGACAATGCGTATGCCCTGGAGCGGATCAAGGGAATCGGGCGACGTGGATGGAGTGTTCCGGGCGGATTGCGGGAGATCGCACGGCCGTTGTTGCCGTCGGTGAGAACGCGCCCGCAGGTCGCCCGGACACCGACCCTCGATGACGAGGCCGTCATCGCCGCGCTCATTTATGTGTTGAAGAGCGGGGGCGCAGCGCAGCAGGTGCCGCCGTACTCCGAGGCTCCGCCGTCCACCGTGCACCGTCCACCGCTTCCGGTCCGGCCCCGGACCAAGGTCTGCGGGGAGAATTCACCGGGCGACGTCGGACGCAGCAGCCGCCCGGGGTCCGCCGATCCTGCACCGGTGGTCCTCGATTCGACCCACGTACGAGCCACGGAGACGGCGAAGCAACACATCAGGGCCCCACATTCCGAGACAGGTCTCCCCACCCTCTGACTCCGGGACAGCGCGCACGGTCACGTCGCAGCCATCCGACGATGGTCGCGACGTGACCGTGCGGCGACCGGCCTGGGTGTCGACGCGGTGGGGCAAGGAGAGCGATCCGGGTCTCAGTGCTCGGTCGTGGCGCGGGCGACGAGTTCGGTCGAGGTGTCCCACAGCCGCTCCGCGTTGTAGGCGTCGAGCGCCCACGGGGCGACTCCGCCGCCGAACATGACGGGCTTGCCACGCAGGACCGGGGCTTCGTTGCAGTCCTCGAAGTAGCGGCCGCCGACACCTTCGACCAGGGGCGAAGCGGCGAGCAGTACGGAGGTGGCGGCGCCCTGCGCGGGCGTCTTCTGCTTGTCGACGGGGGTCTGCAGGCCGCCGGTGTGTTTCTGCAGCCCGGTAGCGATCGCTCCGGGGTTGAGGGCGTTGGCGAGAATGCCCTCGTGCGACCACCGACGGTCGGCTTCCACCGCGAGCAGCACATCGGCGGTCTTGGACTGGCCGTAGGCCGCCCACCGGTCGTAGGCGCGGAACCGGAAGTCCAGGTCGTCGAAGATCACCGGCGAGAACAGGTGCGCGCTCGAGCTGACCGAGACGATCCGGGCGCCGGAAGCCGCAGCGAGTGCCTCGTGCAGGCCCCTGGTCAGGGCGAAGTGACCGAGGTAGTTCGTGGCGAACTGGAGTTCGTGCCCCTCCTGGGTCAGTTCCAGCTCGGGCAGTGCCATGATCCCGGCGTTGTTGATCAGGATGTGCAGCGGACCGTCCCAGGACGCGACGAAGACGGCCACCGACCGCAGATCGCCGAGGTCGAGTGCACGGGCGCTCACCAGAGGGTTACCCGTCCGTTCGGCGATCTGTGCGGCGATACGGTCACCGGCTTCGCGGCGCCGGACTCCGAGGACCACTTCGGCGCCCGCTGCGGCCAGGGTGCGCGCGGTCTCGACCCCGATTCCGGATGTCGCGCCGGTGACCAACGCACGCCGACCTGTGAGGTCGATCCCGGCGATCACGTCGTCGGCGGTCGAGGAGAATCCGAAGGGCGTACGCAGGAGATCGGTCATGGTGCGACGTGCTCATTTCTGTTGCGTGGCGTTGTGCGCCGCAGCCGGACTGCGGGCGCCTGCGGCTGGTTCCTGTTCACGCTAGGTCCGGCCCGCCAGCCCGACCAGGCCCCGCTGTCCCTGGTACCGACAGGGACAGGATGCGGCAGTCGACGGGACCTACCCTGGGATTCATGGCAACAGCAAGCAAGCTGGGTGACTACTTGCGAGCCCGCCGCGAACAGGTGCGTCCCGGGGATGTGGGACTGCCCGCCGGAGACCGCCGACGGGTACCCGGTCTGCGCCGGGAGGAGGTCGCCCTCCTCGCCGGCATCAGCGCCGAGTACTACCTGCGTCTGGAACAGGGCCGCGACCGGCACCCCTCCGACCAGGTCCTCGACAGCATCGCCGGCGCCCTGCGGCTCGAAACCGACGCCCGCGTCTACATGCACGCGCTCGCCCGCTCGCCCCGGAATGCCACGCGTCGGCCCTCCCGCCCGGAGAGGGTGAGCGCGAGCATCCAGAACCTGATCGACGGCTGGCCCACCACGCCCGCCCTCGTCCATGGCCGCTACATGACCACACTGGCCGCGAACCGGATGGCCATCGCGCTCAACCCCCTCTTCGCGCCGGGGATCAACACGCTGCGAGCCGCATTCCTCGAACCGGAAATGCGCGAGTTCTACCGGGACTGGGACAAGACGACTGCCAAGGCCGTCGCCTATTTGCGGTCGGTCAGCGCAGCCGCCGTCGACGACCCCAAGCTCGTCCAGCTGATCGGTGAACTCAGCCTGCACAGCGAGCGCTTCCGCACCCTCTGGGCCCGCCAGGACGTACGGCAGAAGACGAGCGGTGTCACCCGCCTGCTCCACCCTCAGGTCGGTCCTCTCGATCTCCACTACGAGAAACTGGCGCTTCCCGGCGCCCCCGGTCAGATGCTCATCGCCTACCACGCCGAGCCCGGCTCCCCCACGGAAGAACGGCTTCAGATGCTCGCGCACCTGGCCGCTCCCCCGCCGCCTGCGCCTACCGACACCGACAAGGCCGCCGCCGACGAGGCCGCGCAGGCACCGGATCAGTGAGTTCCGGGCCCATCCGCCCCGCGGGGGGGGCTCAGCCGGCCTCTGGCGCTTCGAGCAGGTCGCGGACCTCTTCGACGCTCCTCTCCTGGATTTCCTCACCGAGGAGCAGCCAGCGGGTGATGCCCGCCGATTCGAGGAAGGCCAGGTCGTGGCTGGCGATCAGGAGTGCGCCCCGGTAGGAGTCGAGCGCGCTCGTCAGCTGTCGCACGCTGGCCATGTCGAGATTGTTGGTCGGCTCGTCCAGCATCAGCAGCTGCGGGGCCGGTGCGGCGAGCATCGTCGCCGCGAGGGCGGCCCGGAAGCGTTCGCCACCCGACAGGGTGCCCGCCGGCTGTTCGGCGCGTGCCCCCTTGAACAGGAACCGCGCGAGTTGGGAGCGGATGTGGTTGTCGGTGACTCCGGGAGCCAGGCGTGCCACGTTCGCTGCGACACTCAACTCCTCGTCCAGCACATCCAGACGCTGCGGAAGGAACCGCAGCGGCACCCATGTCCTGGCCTCGCCGGACAGCGGTGCGAGCTCCCCGGTGAGGGTGCGCAGCAGAGAGGTCTTCCCGGCTCCGTTGCGCCCGACCAGCGCGATGCGTTCGGGCCCGTGCACCTGGAGATTTCCTTCGCGCAGCTTGCCGAACCGGGGGTGCAGTTCGTGCAGGCCCAGGACGGTGCGGCCGGCGGGCACGGCGGTATGGGGCAGGCTCACCCTGATCTCGTCGTCACTGTGGATCGCGTCCGCGGCCTCCTCGCGCCGCTCGCGCGCCTCATGGAGACGATCCTCCTGGAGGCCGCGGAGCTTGTCCGCCGACTCCTGCGCGGACCGCTTGCGCTCACCGGCGACGATTCTCGGGGCCAGCCGCTCGGCATCCATCTTCTTGCTGTGCCGCTGGCGTCGCGCCGCCTTGATCCTGGCCTCCTCCAGTTCGCGCTTCTGACGGCGTACATCCGCTTCGGCGACCCGCAGCATCCGGCCGGCTGCTTCCTGCTGAGTGGCCACCGCCTCCTCGTAGGCCGACCAGCCGCCCCCGTACCAACTCACTGATCCGGAGCGCAGTTCGGCGATACGGTCCACTCGCTCGAGCAGCTCCTGGTCGTGGCTGACGACGACCAGTACGCCGGAGCGCCAGGAGTCGACGGCTTCGTAGAGCCGACGGCGTGCGAACAGGTCAAGGTTGTTCGTCGGCTCGTCGAGCAGGAGTACGTCGGGACGCTCCAACAACAGCGCGGACAGGCGCAGCAGAACGGTCTCCCCACCGGACAACTGGCCTATGGTGCGGTCGAGTTCGACGTCGCCGAGTCCGAGCGAGCCGAGTGTTGCCAGGGCCCGCTCCTCGACGTCCCAGTCGTCGCCGATCGTTTCGAAGTGCTCGACGCCGACGTCTCCGGCCTCGATGGCGCGCAGCGCGGCGCGCCGCCCGGCGATGCCCAGGGCCTGGTCGACGCGGAGCGTCGTGTCGAGGGTGATGTTCTGCGGCAGGTGGGCAAGGCTGCCGCCGACGGTCACCGACCCCTGTGAGGGGCGGAGTTGGCCGGCCAGCAGTCGCAGCAGAGTGGACTTGCCGGTGCCGTTGGCGCCCGCGAGGCCGGTGCGGCCCCTGCCGATGGTGAGGGAGAGCCCGTCGAAGACGGTCGTGCCGTCCGGCCACTGGAAGGACAGGGCGGAGCAGGTCACGGAGGTGCTGGGCGCACTGGTGTACATCATGATGATTCTCGCAGTCGCAAGCGCAGGGGCAGGGGACTTCGTATGCGAGCACCACGCGGCGACCGAACCGGAAAGAAAGGGGTGCGGCCCTCCGAAGGGTGAAGGACTCATGCACCGAGGTCGCATCCACGCGGGGTCACGGGCCGCAAGAAAGCCAGCAGCAGCGTGACGGGCGTACGGACGATGCCGTACCGCGCGATGATCGCGAACCTCAGATGCGCAACGTCCACCTCTATCGGAGACAACAGGACAAAAAAACTGTACCTCAACCAGTCACTCGGTGTCCGGCGCCTCGTGTCCTGGCGGCTTCGGTCGTGCTGACCCGGGGCGGGTGTGTCCCGGACGAAGAGCTGACGGCAGCCCCCTGTCGAAGCGGCAATGCGGTCCGGCCCGGTTCATCACAGCCCTGCGCGGATCGACTCCGCGGACGGGCCGACCGCCGGTGCCGGGGTGCCGTCGGCCGCCCAGGACCGGTCCACCGGCGATGCGATCAGGGCCCTGTGCGCCGCATCCGGGCGCGCAATGCCTGGATGGACCAGTCGAACACCGTGGTCAGACTCTGTGGGGCCGGCCAGCCGTTGATCACGGCGAGGAGCTGAAAGTACTGCTCCCTGCGCGGGTCGTTCACAGTCTCCAGCCGGGTCAGGAGCCGGCGCCGGAGATCGCTGTCGTCCCCGTGACCGGAGATGCACGCGTAGTGAGCCGTGAGCGCGGCGACGACGGGACCGGCCTCGGGCGAGGCGGGGGCGACGCCCGCTGCCAGGGCGGGGCCGACCTGGTCACGGAGGACTGCGGCCAGGTCGCGGTGCACCACCGCGGTGTCGCCCTGGGCGCGCTCGGCCGCCTGGTCGTGCGCCATCCGCCGCACAGCGGCGCGGAAGTCCGGATCCTGGGAAAGTTCGGCCAGCTCCACCCACGCCTCGACCTGCTCCGCCTCGGGGTCGTCCGGCAGCTCGGGTGTCATCGTGCGGATCACCGCCGCGAATGCGGGGTCGGTGTGCAGGTGGGCGAAGACGTCGTCGAGGAATTCGGCGATCAGGCCTTCGCGTTCCTTTTCGGAGAGCTTGGCGAGTCTGTGCATCAGTTCCATCTCCTCAGGTGTGGGCCCTCGGCCGGCCACCGCTGTCCACACCGCGCGCCGCAGGCGCAGGGTGCGGATCTGCACCGCCAGCGCTTCGGCGTGCGCCGCGGCGACCTCGGACAACGGCAGTTCCCGGTCCACGACCTTGCGGACCGTGGGCAGGTCCAGCCCCAGAGCACGAAGAGTCCGCACGAAGTCCAGGCGCGCAACGGCGTCGATGTCGTACAGGCGGTAGCCGGCCGGGCTGCGGTCTGTCGGCGCCACGATCCCGCGGTCGGAGTAGAACCGAATGGTCCTGACCGTCAGCCCGGTGCGCCGGGCCAGATCGCCGATCGAGTAGAGCGAGTCGCCGTCCATGCCCCCACCTTCTGGTCTCCCCCTGGTGGAGACTCAAGCTCGGCCTCCAGCATCGAACCACCGCTGGCCGGCAGGGCGACTGATCGGCGAGCTGATGCTGAGGCGGCGTCCCCATGGGACAGCGTGTAACACACCTGGGTGGCGCCGATCCTGCCACGGTCCTCGGCGGCGCGGACCGTGGCAGGATCGGCGCCATGAACGAGAGCCCCGATGAGGAGTCCGTAACGCCTGCGGTGCGGGACCTCTACGAAGAGTTGCTCCGGGCCTGGAACCGCCGCGACGCTCACGCCTATGCGGCGCTGTTCGCCCCTGATGCCGCAATGATCGGGTTCGACGGAAGCCAGGTGCGCGGCTCGGAGGTGGAACGTCATCTCGCACCGATCTTCGCCGACCATCCGACCGCGGCGTATGTGTGGAAGGTGCGGGAGGTGCGGACGCTAGGCGGCAACGCGGCGATACTGCGTGCCATCGCGGGGATGGTGCCGCCGGGACAGTCCGAGTTGAATGCCGCGGTGAATGCGGTGCAGACCCTGGTTGCCGAGTACGGTTCCGGATCATGGCGTGTGGCCCTGTTCCAGAACACTCCGGCGGCGTACCACCACCGTCCGGATCTTGTGGAGGAGCACACCGACGAACTTCAGCGGGTGCTCCGGGCAGAGCACGGTCGGCATCAGGGCTGATCAAGGCTTCGCCGGTGGCCGAACACTCGCGTGCGGGCCTCGACCCGGTCGTACGCAATCCCTGCGCAGCGCAGATATACGGATCCGATTGATCCGCTCGTCGTACGCCCAAGCAGACCCGAACGGCGGGGCTCCCGGGGCCGTCAGGGTGTCGTCGCGTTGACGATTGCAACGGGCAGGCGCACGCTCGTCATATAAGTGCGAGATACATGTTGTTCGGTTGTCGCGAGAGATGCGCACGCGAAGATCCGCGGTGATGCCTCGCGAGATCGAGCCATAGCCAGGAGGCATCTATGTGCGGCATCACCGGCTGGATCTCCTTCGACCGCGATCTGCGGTCCGACTCCGCCGTACTCGACGCGATGACCGCGACGATGGCGTGCCGGGGCCCCGACGACAGCGGCACGTACTTCGACGGCCCGGCCGGCCTGGGGCACCGCAGGCTCGCCATCATCGACCTGCCGGGCGGCCGTCAGCCGATGACGGCCCGGACCCCGCAGGGCGACGTGGCGATGGTGTACTCCGGCGAGGCGTACAACTACCCCGAGCTCAGGATCGAACTGGCCGGTCTCGGACACCGGTTCACCACCGACTCCGACACCGAGGTCGTGCTCCACGGCTACCTGGAGTGGGGGGACGCGGTGGCCGAGCGGCTCAACGGCATGTACGCCTTCGCCGTGTGGGACGCCCGCACGCAGAAACTGGTGATGATCCGCGATCGCATGGGCATCAAGCCCTTCTACTACGCCCCCACGGCAGACGGCGTGCTGTTCGGCTCCGAGCCGAAGGCGATCCTCGCCAACCCTCTCGCCCGGCGCGCGGTCACTTTGGACGGCCTGCGTGAGCTGTTCGCCTTCGTGAAGACCCCGGGGCACGCCGTGTGGGACGGGATGCACGAGGTCGAGCCCGGGACAGTCGTCACCGTCGACCGCGACGGGCTGCACCGGCGCACTTACTGGACCCTGGAGACGCGGCCGCACACCGCCGACCAGGCCACCTCGATCGCCACTGTGCGCGAGCTGCTCGACGACATCGTGCGCCGCCAGCTGGTCTCCGACGTGCCGCGCTGCACACTCCTGTCGGGCGGTCTGGATTCGTCCGCCATGACCGCCATCGCCGCCCGGCATCTCGCGGAACGCGGCGAGACGGTGCGCAGTTTCGCCGTGGACTTCGTGGGGCAGGCCGACAACTTCGTCGCGGACGAGCTGCGCGCCACGCCCGACACGCCGTACGTGCACGACGTGGCCAGGGCGGCCGGCACCGAGCACCTCGACATCGTGCTCGACTCCCAGGCGCTCGCCGATCCCGACGTGCGGGCGCGGGTGATCCGGGCCCGTGACCTGCCGATGGGCTTCGGCGACATGGACGCGTCGTTGTACCTGCTGTTCAAGGCGATTCGCGAGCACTCCACGGTGGCCCTGTCCGGCGAGTCCGCCGACGAGGTGTTCGGCGGCTACCTCCAGTTCTTCGACGAAGAGGCCCGCGCCGCCGACACCTTCCCGTGGCTGGTGAAGTTCGGGGAGCACTTCGGGGACGACGCCGATGTCCTGCGCCCCGACCTGACGGACGCGCTCGACCTGCCCGGGTACATCCGCCACAGTTACGCGGTCGCCACAGCCGGGATCCGCCGCCTGGACGGCGAGTCCGACTTCGAGTACCGGATGCGGCGGATCTGTCATCTGCACCTGACCCGCTTCGTGCGGGTGCTCCTGGACCGTAAGGACCGGACGAGCATGGCCGTCGGCCTGGAGGTTCGAGTGCCTTACTGCGACCACCGGCTCGTCGAGTACGTGTACAACACGCCGTGGTCACTGAAGTCGTTCGACGGCCGGGAGAAGAGCCTGCTGCGGGAGGCCACCCGCGATGTGCTCCCCCAGTCGGTGTACGACCGGGTGAAGAGCCCGTATCCGTCCACGCAGGATCCGAAGTACGCGATCGCCCTGCAGGAGCAGGCCAAGGATCTGCTGGCCCGCCCCTCCCACCGGGTATTCGAACTCGTGGACCGGGACCGGCTGAAGCGGGCCGCGCACCGTGAACTCCCGCAGATCACCCAGGCGTCGCGGCGCGGGCTGGAGCGCACCCTGGATCTGGCTCTCTGGCTCGATCTCTACGAGCCCGAGCTGCTGCTCGACTGATGCGGCCGGCGAGATCCGAACGCTCCTGCCACCTCTCGCTCACCACGGTCGAGACGGGCCCGCCGGAGCGCGTTGACGGTTCTTCGCGGGTCGGCACACGTCTTCGGTAAGCGCTTTCTCCCTGCCGTCAGAGACCCAGGACATGAGCAGCCCACTGCGCATCACGCACGCCCACGGAGACCGAACGACCACCGGTGGCACAAGGGCCTGCAGATGACGGCCTCGCACCTGTCCGGTCAGAACCTGTGGCGGGGCCGTCCCGGAAGCCACCGGGAACAGCGGCAGCACTGTCGGCAGCGGGTGGCGGCGCCCTGTGCTGCAGCAGGCGGGAAAGGCTGGGAACGGGCCTGGTCACGCCGGTTCCGTACCGAGGAGCAGGGACGCGATTTCCCGGACCGGACCGGCG
This sequence comes from Streptomyces sp. NBC_00154, assembly GCF_026342835.1. Taxonomy (GTDB): domain Bacteria; phylum Actinomycetota; class Actinomycetes; order Streptomycetales; family Streptomycetaceae; genus Streptomyces. The sequence goes on along the minus strand of NZ_JAPEMI010000001.1, from coordinate 6,967,370 downwards.
TGTGTCAGGCCGCTCACCAGACCCGTACGACGGTAGCGTCGCCCTCACTCTTCTCTCTGCCTGGAGCCCGGGGGTTTCTGCCCGTGCAGCAATCGTTCTTCGCGCTTCTGCTCGGTCGTCTGTTGAGCAACCGGTGGTGGCGCACCTTTCATGCCCGGGCCGCCCTGTCGGTGTCGTCGGCCACGGCCGCGGTCCTGCTGGCCGGGGCGGCATTGGTCGTTCCCGCCGAGGAGGGCGCGCCCGGGGCGAACATCACCTCGTTCCCCAAAGCCGTCTGGTGGTCCATCGAGACCGCGACGACGGTCGGGTACGGGGATCTGTACCCGGTGACCGCCTGGGGGCGGGTGATCGCCTCGGTGATGATGCTGGCCGGTATCACCACCTTCGGCATGGTCACCGCGTCCATCGCCACATGGTTCGTCGGCCGGGCGGAGCGGGATGCCCAGCATGTGGGCAGGGCCGTTCGCCGCTACGCCCGGCACGGTGAGGAGGTGTTCGACGCCGAGCTTCGGGCGCTTCACGAGAGGTTCGACCGTGTGGAGCGGCTGCTGGAGAGAAACGGCGAGCGATAGGTGCCGTCGGTCGCGGCCCAGGCGTGTGCGGTGACCGGGAGCAGCGACGGGGGCTGCGGTTCAGTCCCCCGTCACTCCGTCGAGGCGTTCGCGCACCAGGTCGGCATGGCCGATGTGACGCGCGTACTCCCCGATCATGTGGACATGCACCAGGCGCAGTGAGAAGACCTCGCCGTCATGTGTGAAGGTGTCGTCGAGCGACGCATCGGCGATGACGGCGTCCGCGAGACGGCACTCCTCGACCAGGCGCGCATAGTCGTCGGCCGCACGGGCCGGGTCCAGGTCCTCGAAGTCCGCGTCCTTACCCTGGGCCGGATCGTACATCGGGCCCAGCGACTGCCCGGCGAATCGCTCCCGGAACCAGGTGCGTTCGACCTTCGCCATATGGCGGAGCAGCCCGAGAAGGGTGAGGTCGGACGGCGGAACGGTCCTTTCGACGAGCTGTTCGCCGGTCAGGCCTGCGCACTTCTGCAGCAGCGTGCTGCGGAACCAGCCGAGATATCCCGTGAGCATCTCCCGCTCGCCGGCGACCAGGGAGCCGGGAGTGCGCTGAGCTTCAGGTGCGGTCCAAGTCATCGCATGATCATGCCTGTTGGCCGGAGAGTTGTGCCAGGGCCTTTCACCAGTTGTCGGTGGTGTCCGATGTCCATGTGGTCGTCGCGGAGGTGGTGATGTCGGCGGCCACTCCGATGATCAGAAACAGGGTCAGCAGGGCCTTCCCTGCACCGCTCATGACCAGCGGTCGGGTGGCAGAACGCGTCTGCTGCTCCGGTACGGAGAGGGCGTCGTCGCCGAAGAACCCCTTGGGGTAGGCCGGCGTGAGCATCATGAAGTAGGCGGAGAAACGCATGCTGTAGCGGAGTGTGGCGGCCGAGGCCTCGAAGAGGGGACGGGGCATGCGCCCCAGGACGAGCGTGATCAGCCACCAGATGAAGGACAGTGCCCACCAGCCCGACGAGGCGAGGCCCTGCACAACGGCCGCCGGAATCATCAGGAACAGCCGGAAGAAGACGGCCAGCCGGTTGAGCTCGGTCGGCCGTACCTCGATCTGGACCGGGTAGTCCGGTGGCGGGGTCAGCGTGAACGGCGGATAGCGGTCGATCAGCAGCATCGCGCTCGCGCTGACCCGCATCCGGTAACCGAGATATCCGGCGAGGAAGCGGAAGACCGGTTCGGGCAGCCGCCCCAGTACCAGGGCGGCGAACCAGCCCACGATGACGGTGAAGAAGGCCGCGATGTGGAGGAAGAACAACACGATGAAGTGCGGGATCAGCAGGAGGAGTCGCACCAGGACGGTGAGTCGCCGTTGTCTCGGCGGCTCGACGAGGTCCAGAACGGGCAGCCACTCGCCAAGATCCGCTCCCCTGGGGCCCGTCCACTGGGCGTCAGCCATGTCACTCCTCCTCGGCGGGTGACGACGCGTACGCCATCGGCACACACGGCATCACTCCACGCTGGGCCCTCGGGAACCTGCCCGCAATCGGTCACGGGCCGATCGGGGCCGGTGCATCCGACCGGGTGACGGTGGCGTCCGGCCCGGTGCGCACGAGGTCGTGTTGACCCATCAGTTCGCGGTGCGTTCGTCCCGGCCGCTGAAATCGACGGAGCGTGCGCCAAGCCGGTCAGAGATGTGCGCCGCATCCCGACCCGTATGCAGTCCACGGACCGGTCATGACCGAGGGGCGGTGCAGGTCCCGTCGTGGTCCACCACGCCCAGCACCCGGGCCGTTCGGCCGGGCATGACGACCCGTCGTCGCTGTCGGACCCGAACGGCCGGATTCCGTACCCCTGCCCGTCACCCAACTCTCCTATCGTGCCTGTCGTTTGACGCGTTCGCATCAACGATGAGGGTGAGGGCCATGGGAGACGGACGGCACATGGGACACGGATGGCGTCGAGGGCTGACGACCGCGGCGGCCGGTCTGCTCGCTGTCGGACTGACCGTCGGATCCGCGCGTTCGGCCGACACGGGTGAGTCCGCCTACTCGGCGACCACCGGTGTCGGTGTGCACAACGCGTACGAGAAGGACACCTATCCCTACTTCGCCGACGCACTCGACTCCGGTGCGGCGCTTCTCGAGCTCGATGTGTGGACCAATGTCTTCGGCAGTTCCTGGCGGGTCTCGCACAGCAATCCGATCGGCAACGACAACAACTGCGAGAATGCCGCGAATGCGAGCCAGCTGCGCACCAAGGCGCGCAATCAGAATCTGGCAGGCTGTCTCGCGGACATCAGGGCCTGGCACGACGCGCACCCCGGGCACCGGCCGGTGGTGCTGAAGCTCGAACTCAAGGACGGTTTCCAGGCCAACAACGGCCGGGGCCCCGCCCAGCTGGACACACTGCTGTCCGACAAGCTCGGCAGCGCGCTGTTCCGGCCCGCCGATCTGGCCGGTGGCCATGCCACGCTCGACGAGGCGGTACGGGCCGGCGGCTGGCCCGCCCGGTCCGCGCTTGCCGGGCGCTTCGTCGTGGAGCTGATCCCGGGGACCGTCGAAGAGGGCAACCCCGCAGACACGCTGTGGACCGACCGGGAATACGCCACCCACCTCCGCGACCTCGCGGCGGCCGGGCGGCTGGGGGACGCGGCCGCCTTCCCCGCCGTGCACCGGGCCGAGGCCGGTGACCCGAGAGGGCGGTACACGGACGCGGGCATCCGGCCCTGGTTCGTGGTCTTCGACGGGGACGCCTCCACGTATGCCGGTGGGTCCATCGACACGGGGTGGTACGCCCGGAACCGGTATCTCGTCGTGATGACGGACGCCCACAATGTGACACCCGCCATCGACGGCACCAGCCCGACACAGGCGCAGGCCCTCGACCGGCTCGCTCTGTTGGCGGGACGGCACGCAAGCATCATCACCGCCGACTGGCATGCGCTGACTCAGGTGCTTTCGACGGTCGTGCCGCGCGCGGCGGGCTGACGGAGGGCGGCGGGGTCGGCGACGATGCCGTCCTCGTCCACCCGTCCTCGCCCCGGACGTTGCCGAGCGAGGCGGAGCGGTACTGCCGCCCCGTCGGACGGCGCGCCTTCGGCGGCGGGTGTATCCACCGACGCCGCGGAAGTTGTGGGGCCGCGCGAAGCGTATGTGCCTGTTGACTGAGTGGAACCCTAGGGTGGCTGCGTGTCCACTCCCATGGTGCCCACCGGCCGGTTCAGCGCGGATTCCGCGCGCGACCCATGGGGCGAGTGGGCGCTGATACTTCTGTCCGCCGCGTCCGGGGCGGCGGATGCGTTCGTCTTCCTCTGTGTCGGCCAGGTCTTCGCCGGGGTGATGACCGGCAATCTCGTGCTGCTGGGCGGCTCCGCCGCCGGTGTCGGGGAGCACGGGGTCGCACTGCGCGTCGTCACCGCGCTCGTTGCGTACGGATGCGGGGTCGCGTGCGGCGCATGGATGGGTGAGGGGCTGCGGTGGCGGCTGCCGGTGATGCTGCTGATCGAGGTTGTGCTGCTCACGGCGGGCGCCGTGCTATGGGGGCTGGGCCTGATCACATCCGACGGGGACCGGCTCGGGCTGTTGGCGGTGATCTCCCTGGCGATGGGGATTCAGGGCCGGATCCGCGCAACGCCGACCAACTACTTCACCGGCACGCTGACGTCACTTGTCGGGCGGGTGGCCCTGCGGTCCCTGCGTGGCGAGGACGGCTGGGTGATGGGCCGGCTGATCGCTGTCGTGGCGGGTGCGACGGCGACCGCGTTGACGGTCCGGCTCTGGCCGGGAGCCGCCGCCTGGGTCGCCGCAGCGCTGGCGGCGGGTGCCCTGCTCGTCGAGACGGTGCCGGGGCGACCGTCCCGGGGGTGAGGAACGGGCGGACAGCGAGAAGCCCCGGCCGGATCGGGGGAATCCAGCCGGGGCAGCTTGGGCGTGGGCGCTCAGCGCGTCATCCACATATAGGTGAACGATAAACCATCGCGCCCTGTTCCCCGGAATCGACATCGCCCACTGTGACGCGTCGCACGGGGCTTCACTGCCCGGAGGGCACCGTCGTTCCGTAGCGGCGCCGGAACTGCTCGATCCGGCCCGCGGCGTCCACCACCCGGTTGGTCCCGGTGTAGAACGGGTGGCTCGCCGACGAGGTCTCCACATCGATGACCGGGTAGCTCTCGCCGTCCTCCCACTCCACGCGCTGATCGGCGTCAGCGGTCGACCGGGTCAGGAAAGCGACCCCCGCGGCGCGGTCGCGGAAGACGACCGGGCGGGAGACGGGGTGGATGCGGGGCTTCATATGCGTTCCTTCCTTGGCATCACGAGTGGGGCGGACTGCCGTTGCCGACCGTGTCCGACAGGTCAGCGTTCCTCGCGGAAGAGGACATGCTGCCCGGCGGCCGGGTCGAACTTGCGCAGGACCAGCCGGTCGGGGTTGTTGCGACGGCTCTTGCGTGTCACATAGGTCTGTCCCGTACCGGCGGTCGACCTCAGAGTGACGACGGGGCGGGCTTCACTGCGTGCCATGGGCACCTCCGGACGCTGTCACCGACCCTCATCCCCTCATGGGAATGGGTGTCGTTTTCGTTCTGATGCTGTAACGCGAGGGGGGCGGGCCGCATTCCCGTCCCGGACACTCGCCCGGAGGGACCGGGATCGAGGGGTGATCCAGCCTTGAATGCCAGGTATCGAGGCCCGACCCCAAGACGAACCGAGAAGATCCACCGTGCGCACTCCATCCGGGCATCGACCTCCCCACCGTCGGGCCCTGCACCGGCCCCGAGACCGTGACCACCGCCGCGAGCGCCCCCGTGAACACGTGACGGACGCGGCCCACAGCCCGCCGAACCCGGGCCACGGTCCGACGGGGCGTCAGCCCGGCAATGGAGGCCCCTCCGGCGCATATGCCCCTATCAGGTGCGGTGACCCGCGCAAGGACGGGCGCACGCAGGCGCGCGGCGGGCCGCACGCGCCGGATGACTTGCATCAACGGCCGTGGGAAGCAAGGCTGTTCGAAAGACCGACGCTCTGCGCAGCCTGTGGCATATGCCAGAAGCAACACCGCATCGAGTGTTGCCAAACTACTTACGGGCTCCCGCAGCCTGTGCCACAGTCGTCTTCGGTCCACCTTTTCAGACCTGGTTGTGCCGCGCCTGTATCGGAGTACGAGATGCCGTCCCATCTGTCCGCGGACCGCCCCGCCCCACAGCCTCCCGAGCGCGATGCCGTCGACGTGTTGATCAACCGGACTCGTCGGCTGCGCGGAGATGTGGATGCCGTGCGGCGGGACGCGGCGCTGGTCGACGAGGACGATCCGCAGCTGCGCTGGCAGCGCGCGCTCTGTGAGCTGGCGGTCCATCATCTCGACGATCTCGGCACGCATCTGGGTCAGCTCAAGGAAGGACCGCCGCCCGGGACTGCGGAGCAGCCGGCACAGGACGCGGAGCGGGCGGAACAGGAGCCCGCCACCGAGCCGCAGGCCGGGTCGCTGCTAAGCCGGGTGGGCAGCGCCGAGTGGAATCTGCTGACCGACGAGGTCAGCTGGTCGGAGGAGCTGTTCGAGATCTTCGGCCGCCTCCCGGAGGCGGGACCGCTGTCGCTCGACGAGCTTCCGTCCGTGCTGCTCCTCGAGGACCAGCCGCTGCTCACCACGCTGGTGACGGACTGTCTGGTCGACGGAAAGCCGATAGACGGCGAGTTCCGCATCCTGCGGGCCGACGGCCGGATGCGCACCCTGCACATGATGGGCGAGCCCGTTCTCGACGCAGACGGCTGCACCGCCTCCATGTGGGCCGTCCTGCGGGATGTCAGCGAGCTGCGGCGCAGTCAGCGCGTGGCGCGCCAGACCGGTGACACGCTCCGGCGCCAGCAGCACATGGCCCAGGCCGAACGCCGCATGGCGGTAGAGCTCCAGGAGGCCGTACTCCCCCCATGGCACGGCTCGCTGCTGCTCCCGCAGCGGGGAACCGGCGCACTGGATGTCGCGGCCCGCTACCTGCCTTCGCATGCCAGTGATCTGATCGGCGGCGACTGGTACGACGCGCTGGAACTGCCGGACGGCAGGAAACTGCTCACGGTCGGCGATCTGACCGGTCACGGCATCCCGGCCACCTCGGCCATGGCCATGCTGCTGGGTGCGCTGCGCGGGATGGCGGTGGCGGGCATCGAACCGGGCGCCCTGATGGGCCACCTCAACCAATTACTCGAAGCTTCGGTGCAGCCCGCGCTCGGCAGTGCGATGTGCTGCCGTTTCGACCCCGTGACCGGCACGCTCGCCTGGGCACAGGCCGGCCACCCCGCACCGCTGCTGTTCCGCAACGGAGCGGGACGACTCCTGCCGTCACCGGACGGGGTGCTGCTCGGCGCGGCCTCCTCGGTGGCGTACGAGCAGGACGAAGTGACCCTGCTGCCCGGCGATGTGCTGGTTCTGCACACCGACGGACTGACCCGCCGCAGCGACCGGGGTGCGGGCCCGGAGGCACTGCTCGCGCTCGCACCGCGCTTCGCCGAGGCGCGCACGGCACAGGACTGCGTCCGGACGGTCGTCGAGGAGTTCGGTGGCACCGAGCGCCTGGACGACGCATGCGTGCTGATCGCCCGCATCGGGGTGTGAGAGCCCGGGTCGAGGTGTGAGACCGGGTCGGATCGAAGGGCACGAGTGCACAGCCGGTGCGACACAGCGCAGGGACGCGGGTGGAAGCCGCCCGCTCGTGTCGTGCGGTGCTCGGACGGTGGGTGACCGGCGCTCAGGCGTCGCAGCGCCCCTGGATCAGATCTCCGAGCTTCTCGGCCGCTTGATCACGGAGCTCTGCGGCATCGCGAGATTGATCTCCTCGCGCAGGTCCTCGATCTTCGCGTACCCGGCGAACTGACCTGTGAGCCGGTACATTTCGCGCAGCCGGTCCCAGGTTCGGTGCGAGGAGGTCTCCCCCATCGTCACCAGGGCGAGCCGCGCGTATCGGTCGGCCTGCTCCGGGTCGTCGGCGATGAAGCACGCCGAGGCGAGCGAAATGTAGTCGAAGATCTTGGAGCGCTGGCGCCCGTTGGCGCGCAGTTCCAGGGCCTGCTTGGCGTGGCGCTGGGCGATGACGGCCACCGACGGATCGTGCTCGGCGAGCGTGCGGAACGCCAGGGCCTGCATGCCGTGCAGATCCGCCTCGTCGAACAGCTGCATCCAACTGGGCGGCGGCACATCGCCCTTGTCCGATACGAAGAGCTCCTCGGCCCTGCCGAGCGTTCGGCGCATGGCCTGTCCCCGGCCCATGGACGCCTGCGCCCAGGCCTCGATGGTGTGCAGCATCGCCTGGGTGCGTGGCAGCACCATGTCCCCGGAACCGGACTTGGCGAGCTTCATCAGGTCCAGCGCATCGTCGGGACGGCCCAGGTGCACCATCTGACGGGCCGCCCGGGAGAGCGCCTCGCCCGCGCGCGGGCGGTCGCCGCCCTCGCGTGCCGCATGGGCGGCGATGACGAAGTACTTCTGGGCGGTGGGTTCGAGGCCGATGTCGTGGGACATCCATCCGGCGAGCACGGCGAGGTTGGCGGCAACGCCCCAGAGGCGGCGCTGCAGATGGTCGGGGTGGCGGTAGGCGAGCATGCCGCCCACCTCGTTGAGCTGGCCCACGACCGCCTTGCGCTGGAGTCCGCCGCCCCGGGAGGCGTCCCAGGCGCGGAACACCTCGACGGACCGTTCGAGCGCTTCGATCTCCTCCGATCCGATGGGCGCGGCCTCGTACCGGTCGAAGCCGGCCGGGTCCGCATGGAGGGGGTCGTCGATCCGTGGAGCGTCGGCCGCCAACACGGGGTCGGTGTGCAGCCAGTCGTGCATGGGGCCGGTGATGGTCGATCCTGCGGCGAGCGCGGCGCCCGCGCTCACCAAGCCGCGTCGGTTGAGCATGAGGTCCATTCCCGTGAATTCGGTGAGGACCGCTGCCGTCCGTTCGGGCGCCCACGGCAGACCGTCGGGATTGTGTTCCGTCCCGACCTCTTGCCGCTTCCCCACACGCCCGCGCCGGCCGAACCCGAGGTCCTCGATGGTCACGACACGACCGAGTCGCTCGGTGAACAGGGCTGCCAGCACTTCGGGCACGGGATCGCGGGGGGACTCCCCCATGTCGATCCAGCGCCTCACGCGCGAGGTGTCGGTGGCCAGCTGCGGGTGGCCCATGGCCGCCGCCTGCCGGTTCACCATTCTCGCGAGTTCGCCCTTGGACCAGCCGGCAAGGCCGAACAGATCCGACAGACGGGTGTTGGGTTCTCCGGTCACGTCAAGCCCCCAGGTTCTCGGCTGAGTTGACAGTAACCCCCTGTCAGATGCCTTGCGACTATTCGCCAGGGTTCGCCAGGGTCCGCCAGATGGTCTGCCACCCGCGCACCGGTGTCAGGTAGGAAAGCGCCACCCCGCCCGGCAGCCCTAGGCACTCCCCAGGGTGCCGAACGGCCGCCGGCCGGGGCGGCGCACGCAACTTGTCGGCGCACGAAGGGATCTGTCTCGCCCATGTACACAGCATCGTCCTCCGTGTCCGCCCCGCCCCGGCCCCTGCGTCCCATGGGGGCGGGCGCCGGACCGTACCTCGCCCCGCATACCGGCCCGTCGGCGCCCGGCACGGTCCGGCCCCGGCGGCCGGCGGGGCCGGGCGCCCCACTGCTCAGCGGGCGCCTGGACCTGTCCGGTCCGCAAGGCGCGCAGCTGAGGATGGCGATCGCCTCGGTGCACCGGATCTGCCCGGAGTTCAACCCGGTCCAGGTGCTGCGCCGCAGCGGGCGTTCGGTACTGCTCGTCGGCACCACCGGACGCACGACGGTGGTGGCGAAGTGTTTACTCGACCACTCCCCCGTCTGGTCGGAGCGGTTCCGCCACGAGATAGCGGCATACCGGGCTTTCGTCCGGCACCGTCCGCCGGTCCGGGTGCCGCGGCTCATCGCAGCGGACCCGGAGAACTGCACGCTGGTCATCGAGCGGATGCCAGGACGTGTGGCGGCGCTGACGAGGCACCCGTCGGAAGCTCCGCCCAGGGCCGATGTACGGGCCGCGCTCGGCGCGATCAGCCGGGTCAACGCCTGGCGACCGGCCGCCGGGTTGTTCGACGCCCAGCTCGACTACGCCTCACGCATCGCCCGCTATCACGAGCTGGGTCTCTTCACCGACCGTGATCTGGGTGACCTGCAGAAGCTGCTGCACGGCCTGGCGCATGCGGGCGGCCGTCAGGGCATGGGGCAGTTCTGCCACGGTGACGCCCTGCTCTCCAACATCCTGCTGTCGCCGACGGGTCCGGTGCTGGTGGACTGGGAGCACGCGGGCTGGTATCTGCCGGGGTACGACCTGGCGACGCTGTGGGCGGTGCTGGGTGACGCACCGGTCGCGCGGCGGCAGATCAGCCAGCTGGCACAGGCCACGGGTCCGGCGGCGCGGGACGCGTTCCTGGTGAACCTGATGCTCGTACTGACGCGGGAGATCCGCACGTACGAGACGGCTGTGCAGCGGGCGATGCGGGAGACCACGCCCGCGGGCGGCGGTCAGGAGCGTCCGGGGGTGCTGTCGTCGGGCGAGGAGCAGCGGCTGCTGCTGCGCCGGCTGCACGACGACTGCGCGATGGCCCGGCGGGCTGTACGTGCTGCGGTCGGCACTCGCTGACGCGGCTCCACAGGGGATGCGCGCTGCGGGTCCGGTGCCGACACACCGGGCCCGCAGCGCGCTGTTGCGTGCAGCCCCTCCGGTAAATGCGGAGCGGGGGCGGGTTCGGGGGGGCAGAGCCCCTGCAGGGCCCCGCCCGCTCGCCCCGAGCCGTCACCGCACCCGCACCACATCCACCTCCGACGCCTTCACGAACGCGATCCGGTGCCCGATCTGCACCGTCACGTACTTCTCCCCGCCCTTGAAGTACATGTGGTCCAGCGGATACGACGCATCGATCGTCGGCGCGTAGAAGAACCCGGTCGGCGCCTCGCCCCCGCCGGGGTACGACTGTCCGGCCTTGATGGTGTAAGGCAGCGGTGTTCCCACCCGCTGGTCCGCGAAGTCCGCCGGGTACTCCGACTTCTCCGGGTAGGCCACCCCGTACACCGGCACATCGGTACGGCCGGCCTTCGGCCGGACGACGTAGCCGGCGGTCGGCACGGTGGTCCGGGCCTTCGCGGGAGTCTCGAACCAGGCCTTCTGGCCGTACCACCAGATCGCCGTCCAACCGGGCGCGTGGTCTGCGACCACCGCCTGCTGAGTCGCGCTGATCTTGCTGCCCCAGTCGGCCGCGCAGTTCGTGCCGGGCGAGCCGTCGGTGTGCAGGCCCGGGTCGGAGAAGAGCGGTGCGTCGGCGGACGGTTCGGTGTGGAGCGGGACGGCGCTGCTGCCCTGAACCGGCAGGTCGACGTTCTTCTCACAGTCGCGGAACGCCTGCTTGTTGTCCTTGAAGCGGGGGCTGACGGTGACGAGCGGGCTGCTCTTCGGTGCGCTCGGCACGGTCGTCGGCTTGCCGAGCAGTGCCATGAAGCGGTTCCAGTCCCAGTACGTTCCCGGGTCCCAGTGCATGTTCTTGGTACCGGCCGCGCTGGTGGGCGGAACGCCGTCGTGGCCGATGATGTGCTGCCGGTCGAGCGGGATGTCGTACTTGGCGGCGAGATAACGCACCAGCTTCGCCGTCGAGTTGTACAGCTCAGGGGTGTACCACTTGGCGCCCTCGACGGCGACACCCTCCTGCTCGATGCCGATGGAGTGGGTGTTGACGTACCAGTTGCCCGCCTGCCAGGCGACGTCCTTGTCCTTGACCATCTGGGTGACATGACCGTCGCCCGAGCGCACCACGTAGTGGGCCGAGGTCTGCTTCAGCGGGTTCTGGAAGATCTTCAGGGTGGTGTCGAAGTCTTCTTCGGTGTCATGCAGGACGATGAATTTGATCTTGTTGCTGTGTGGGCGGTCCGCGGTGTCGTAGTTGCCGTACGTCTCCTTGTCGGCCGGATCGCCGGTCTGCTGATAGGCCGCCGGGACCCAGTCGCAGTCGAGGCCGCGGGGACACTCGGGCCGCACCCCGTCCGCGCCGGCCTGCGCCGCGGGAGAGAGCAGCGCGAGACTCAGGGCGCCGACGGTGGTCAGGGCGAGCGTGAGTCTGGTCCTCTGCTTGGACGTCATGACAACCCTTCTTGGAACTGCGCGCTTCGAAAGTCGTACGTGATCCGATGTCACTTTTCGGCTATGGGCGCACACTCTGTGACCTGAGGTGATAGCGCGTCAAGAGCACAAGGAGGGTTGTCGGACGAGCCACTGGACCAGACCACTGGCAGGGACTCTGACCTGCGAAGGTCAGGAAGCAACGACTGTGTGGCGGTGGGGCGTTACCTGAGTTTTACGGAGCGGACGGGCCTGCGCCGCGGTCCGTCGGCACCCCGCATGCACACGTACCTTTCGTGTGACTAATTCCTGGTGTGCGTGCCCCGGACGGCCGAAGGGTAGTGCTCGCGCGGACACGAAAGGTCCGCGCGAGCCCCGCGCGGAATTCCTCGGAAAGGCCGGACGCACATGGCTCAGCCCTTCACCCTGCCGGACTTCTATGTTCCGTATCCGGCGCGGCTCAACCCCCATGTCGAGGAGGCGCGACAGCACACCAAGTCCTGGGCGCGCAGCATAGGGATGGTGGAAGGGTCCGGCATCTGGGAGGAGAAGGATCTCGACTCCCATGACTACGCGCTGCTGTGCGCGTACACCCACCCCGACTGCTCGGCGGAGGCCCTGTCACTGGTCACCGACTGGTATGTGTGGGTGTTCTTCTTCGACGACCACTTCCTGGAGCTGTTCAAGCGCACCCCCGACCGGGAGGGCGGCAAGCAGTATCTGGACCGGCTGCCGGCGTTCATGCCGATGGAACGAGGGGCGCGGACACCCGAGCCGACGAACCCGGTCGAGGCGGGGCTGGCCGATCTGTGGGCGCGGACGGTGCCGAGCATGTCCGACGCCTGGCGGGCCCGGTTCGCGGAGGCGACCGAGAACCTGCTCAACGAGTCGCTGTGGGAACTCGCCAATATCAACGAGGGCCGCATCGCGAACCCCGTGGAGTACATCGAGATGCGCCGCAAGGTGGGCGGCGCGCCATGGTCGGCGGGGCTCGTGGAGTACGCGGCGGGCGCCGAGGTCCCCGATTCGGTGGCCGACGAGCGGGCGCTGCGGGTCCTGCGGGACGCCTTCTCCGACGGTGTGCATCTGCGCAACGACCTTTTCTCGTACCAGCGGGAGGTCGAGGACGAGGGCGAGAACAGCAACGGTGTACTGGTGCTGGAGACGTTTCTGAACTGCTCCACCCAGGAGGCCGCCGACACGGTGAACGATCTGCTGACCTCACGGCTCCAGCAGTTCGAGAACACCGCGCTCACCGAACTCGGGCCGCTGTGCGCGGCGAAGGGGCTCGATCCGGCGGAGACCGCGGCGGTGCTCGCGTACGTCAAGGGGTTGCAGGACTGGCAGTCCGGCGGCCATGAGTGGCACATGCGCTCCAGCCGCTACATGAACGACGGCGGGGCGGGCGAGGCCGCCCTCGGCTTCGGTATGTCCGCCGCGTCGATCCGCTTCACACCGCGCTCGGAGCGGGCCCGGCTGCGCAGCCACACCCATGTGTCCTACCGGCACGTCGGCCCGTCACTGCTGCCCGAATTCGACCTGCCGTTCGGTACGACGCTCAGTCCGCATCTGGACGGGGCGCGGGTCCGGCTCGTCGACTGGGCGCGCCGGATGGGGATCCTGGAGGCGCAGCCGGGGGTGCCGGGCTCGCACATCTGGGACGAGGAGCGGCTCGTCGCGATCGATCTGCCGTTGTGCGCGGCGGGTCTGCACCCGGACGCGACGGCGGACGAGCTGGATCTCTCCTCGGGGTGGCTGGCCTGGGGTACATATGGTGACGACTGGTTCCCGGTGGTGCACGGGCGGGCCCGGGACCTGGCCGGGGCGCGGCTGGCCAATGAGCGTCTCTCGCTGTTCATGCCGCTGGACGGCTCCGCGGCGCCGGAGCCGGTCAATGCGCTGGAGCGCGGTCTCGCCGATCTCTGGCAGCGGACGGCGGCCCCGACGGACGACCGCGCGCGGCGCGCGTTGCGCATGGCCATCGAGTCGATGACGGCGAGCTGGCTCTGGGAGCTGGCCAACCAGGCACAGAACCGTATCCCGGACCCGGTGGACTACATCGAGATGCGGCGGCTGACGTTCGGTTCGGACCTCACGATGAGTCTGTGCCGGCTCGGTCACGGCAAGAAGGTGCCGGAGGAGATCTACCGCAGCGGCCCGCTGCGCTCCCTGGAGAACGCGGCGTCGGACTATGCCGCGCTGCTCAACGACCTGTTCTCGTACCAGAAGGAGATCGAGTACGAGGGTGAGGTGCACAACGGCGTCCTGGTCGTGCAGAACTTCTTCGGGGTCGACTATCCGACCGCGGTGGCGATCGTGCACGACCTGATGAACTCGCGGCTGCGCCAGTTCCTCCATGTCGCGGAGCAGGAACTCCCGGTCCTGTACGACGACTTCGGGCTGGACGCCGAGGCCAGGGAGATCCTGGCGGGTTACGTGGAGGAGCTCGAGCACTGGATCGCGGGCATCCTGATCTGGCACCGGGACTGCCGCCGCTACCGCGAAGGGGACCTTCGGCGGGGCTCCGGCACCCCGTGGCACCTCAGCGGTCCCACGGGGCTCGGTGTCTCGGCGGCGCGGGTCACCGCGCTGTTCGCTCAGCCCTCCGCCACCAGCGTGTAGCGGCCGCCCGCGCGGGCCTTGAAGGTTCTTTCGCCGCTCGGCCACAGGGAGCTGCGGACGGTCACTTCGCGGCTTCGGCCCGCCGTGATCACCACACGGCGGGCCTGCCCGTCGGACCATTCGATGTCGACGGTGAATCCTCCGCGGGCGCGCAGCCCGCGGACCGATCCCTCAGGCCAGCCGGCCGGCAGGGCGGGGAGGATCTCGATCACGTCGTACTGGCTCTGCAGCAGCATTTCGGCGATGCCCGACGTGGCACCGAAGTTGACGTCGATCTGGAACGGCGGGTGGGTGTCCCAGAGGTTGGGGAGGGTGGAGCTCTTCAGTTGTTCCGCGAGCATCTTGTGGGAGTGGTCGCCGTCGCGCAGCCGCGCCCAGAAGTTGATCTTCCATGCCTTGGACCAGCCGGTGCCGCCGTCGCCACGCGCTCCGAGAGAGACCTTGGCCGCCTCGGCCCAGTTGCTGCCGGGTTCGATCTGCCGCCCGGGATGGAGGGCGAAGAGGTGCGACACATGGCGGTGGTCGTCGGCCGGGTCGTCCCGGTCGGTCTTCCACTCCTGGAGCTGTCCCCAGGAGCCGACCCGCAGCCCGGGGTCGAGCCGGTCGAGCGTCGTCCGCAGGCGGCTGCGGAAGGCGGGGGCGTCGCCGAGCGTGCGGGCGGCCTCCAGGGTGTTGGTGAGCAGGTCATGGACGATCTGCTGGGACATCGCGGCGCCCGCGGTGAAGTCGCCGTGCTCGGGAGAGTAGCTGGGGGTGACGACAAGCAGCCCGTCACGCGGGTCGGTGCGCAGATTGGCCAGCCAGAACTCGGCGGCTTCCTTCATCGCGGGATAGGCGGTGGAGCGCAGATAGCCGGTGGAGCCGCTGAACCGATAGTGCTCGTACATCTGCTGGGTGAGCCAGGCGGCGGCCTCGGGGAACCAGAAGGCGGTCGACCAGTCGTGTACCCCGGTGAAGCCGTACGGATTGGTCTCGTTGTGCACCACCCAGCCGGCCGTCCCGAACATCTCCTTCGCCGTCCGGCGCCCCGGCGCGCGCATCGCCTCGATGTAGCGGTCGTACGGTGCGGTGGTCTCGGCCAGGTTGGTGACCTCGGCGAGCCAGTAGTTCATCTGGAGGTTGATGTTGCTGTGGTAGTCGGCGGACCACGGCGGGGTGGTGGAGTTGTTCCAGACGCCCTGGAGGTTGGCGGGCAGCGAACCGGCCCGCGAGGAAGCGATCAGCAGGTAGCGGCCGTACTGGAAGAAGAGCGCTTCGAGCGCCCGGTCGGCGGGGCTCGTTCCGCCCGTGTACCGGGCCAGCAGCTGGTCGGTCGGCACGTCGGGCAGCTGCTGGCCGATGTCGAGGGCGACCCGGTCGAAGAGCGTCCCATGGTCGCGTACATGGGCGGCCCGGACCTTCTCGTACGACGTTCCGGCCGCTTCGTCCACCGTGCGGGTGACCGTGTGGTGCGGGTCGTCGCCCCGGTAGGCCGGATAGCGGTCGGCGTAGTCGGTGGCAGCGGCGAGGACGAACCAGGCGCTGTCGGCATCAGTGACGGTCAGCGTGCCGTCGGGCCCGGCGGTGACACGGCCGCCACTCGTACGGACCCGGATCTGGGCTTCGAAGCGCAGCCCGTTGTCCTTGAGCGCGCCCCGTACGGTCAGCCGGTCTCCAGCTGCGGTCGCGGTGAAGTCGCTGCGCGGCGACGTGTAGCGCAGGGTGAAGGAGACCTGTCCCGGGCGGTCCGCTCCGAGCCGCCCGGCGATGAAGCTGCCGGGGTGGGAGACGAAGAACTCCCGGGTGTGGTGGACGTTCTGGTGGGTGTAGGTGACGGTGGCGAGCGCTGTCCGCAGGTCGAGGGGGCGCGTCGGTAGGAGGCGTCGGGGGCGGCCGGGGCATTCGGCAGATCGAGCAGCAGGTCGCCGAAGACCTGGTAGGCGCCGTAGCCGCGGCGTGCCTGGCCGAGCTCCGCGGCGACCGAGTCCGGATCGATCGCACCCTCGCTGTCGAGGCGTTGCTGCACTGCGGTGAGGGCGCCGGGTCTGGGGGCGATCCAGTTCCCGAAGTCGTACCCCTGGGCGGAGCCGGGGCCGCCGGTCCACAGCGTCTTCTCGTTGAAGGTGAGCCGTTCCGAAGCGAGCGCTCCGTAGACGCTCGCGCCCAGGGCGCCACCGCCGATGGGCAGTGACTCGCGTTCCCAGTCGGCGGCGGGGGCGCAGTACCAGAGCACCGGGTCCACTAGTGTCCTGGTAGCGTCCGGCCCCTGCGATCCGGGCGATTCATCGGAGGTAATGGCGGCAGCCGCCGTCCCGGCGAGTGCGGGAACTCCCAGCGCCAGGGCACCTGTTGCGCCGACGGCTGTCTTCACTGTGGTGCGTCGCGTCATCCCGGGTGTCATGGCGCACGACGCTAAAGGTCCGACGACTGCCCGGACAAGGTGCATGACAAAGCAGCCTCTTGGACAGAGGCTGCGCAGGGTTGGACAAAAGTGCCCCGCGGCCGTCCGGATCGGTGCGGACGGCCGTGGCAGGGACGTTTCAGCCTTGCTGGAACAGCTCGGCGGGCAGTGGCTTCAGCAGGGTGTACAGATCATCGGTGATGGGCCGGTCCCAGCTGGCGATGGTGACGAGCACCCCGTCGCTGCGGTCGAACTGGACGCAGGAGATCCGGGTCTCGGAGAGCTTCACCCGGCGGACGATCAGCAGGTTGTCGCCCTGCATCACCGGCATGTCGTCGGTGCCGGTCACCTCGACCGGCTCGTCGTTCTCCAGCGCGAGCAGCAGCTGGGCGACCTCGAACGGGACCTGGCCCTCCTCGGTCTCGCGGGCGGGCGAACCCTCCGGGAGATTACCGATGATCATCGCGGGGCCGCGGCCGCCGAACAGGTCGTACCGCAGGAAGACACCCTGACAGCTCCCGTCGGGTGCGGGCAGCAGACCGGCGCCGAGGTTTCCGGGCCAGTCCCCCGGGTCCATGGCCAGGACGTCGAAATCCGGGCCCGCGGGTGTGGCGGCGCTACGGCGGCGGAGGAAGGACATGCAGACATGTTACGTGTCCCGGCTCACGTTGCGGAGCCGGGCCCGCGCACGTCGGACCGCCGACCGGCGGGTCAGGGCATGTCCGGCGCATCCTGGCCGGACTCCGCGGCCAGCGCCTCCAGGACGCCCACCGCCTCGGTACCGCGTCCGTGTGGGACGAACAGGTGGTCGTGGTGGTAGCCGGCCACCACATTGCAGCTCACCCCCGCGTCGGTGAGAGCGAGCGCCACGGCGGCGGTGAGCCCCACGGCGTCCAGCGCGGAGTGGACGCGCAGGGTGATCCAGGCCGCCACATAGTCATACGTCAGCCCTGCGGCGACGGCTTCCTCCTCCGGGAGCACCAGGGTCAGCCCTTCGCGCTCGGTGACCGTCACCACGGGAGCGACACCGGTGGGCGCAGCACCGTCGGGCACCGTGGTGAAGACGTACCGACCGACGTTCAGCTCCGGCCTCATACCGCTCAGCAGGGTTCGCAGGTCGCGCTCACCAGTCATGATCACCACGCTACGGGGGTTCACCCGGCTACGGGTGCGACGAGCGGTGCCGCTCATGGTGGCGGGCCACCCGGGCGCGGTTGCCGCAGGAGGGCCTGCACCACTCCTGGCGGGGATGCTCCTTGATGAAGTAGCGCACGCACCGTGGGGCGTGACAGGCACGCAGTGCGGCGCGGTCCGGTCCGGCGAGGAAGCCGATCACGGCGCGGGCCAGAGCGGCGGGCAGGGCGTCCTTGCGCCGCGCTGCGCCGGCCGGGTGGTGGGAGGCGAGGGGGTCGCCCTCGTCCGGCCAGTCCAGACGCGGGACGGTCGGGACAGCTGCGGCCGCGGCATTGAGCCGGTCGAGTGCCTCGGGTACGGGCATCAGGTGCCGGGCGTCGGCGGGACTCGGTTCGTCGGGACGTACGGCGTGCGCGAAGAGCGCCCGGACGGCGGCACGCAGGGACCGTACGGCAGCGAGGCTCTCCTCGTCGGCCTCCCGGGCATCGACCGCCGGGACATCGGCCGGCGCGGAATCGGTCGCCCGGCCGCCGGCCCCCGGGACGGGCCCGAACAGGCCGGGCCGTTCGCGCACCCAGGCGGCCAGCCCCTCCGGGGTGCCGAGGTCGTCGGCGACACCGCCCCGTCCGTCATGGCGGACGGTGAGGGCGAGGTCGAGGGCGAGTCGGGTGTCGGACATGAGGCTAATGGTAGCGTCAGCCATAACCATTAGGCGCGGAGGAGGAACCGGCATGACCGAGCTGCGTCAGTTGCTGCGTGACATCGAGGTGTTCCAGGGCGAGTTGCCCGTATTCGATCCGCGGACCGCCCCTGACACCCCCGTGGAACTGTTCACCGAGTGGCTGCTGCACGCGCTGGACTCCGGGGTCCGCGAGCCGCACGCGATGACTCTGTCGACGGCGGGTGTCGACGGGAATCCCACCGCCCGCACGCTGATCCTCAAGGACGTATCCGCGCAGGGCTGGCAGTTCGCTTCGGACGCGGGCAGTGTCAAAGGGCGCGATCTCGCGGACCGCCCGTTCGCCGCGCTCACCTTCTACTGGCCGCAGTCGGCCCGCCAGGTCCGGGTGCGCGGCCCCGTCGTCGCCGACGGCGCCGAGCGGAGCGCCGCGGACTTCCTGGCCCGTGGACCGGGGGCCAGGGCGGAGGCGCTGCTCGGACGGCAGAGCAGCCCGCTGACGGATCTCGCGGTACGTGACGATGCGGTACGTCAGTCGCTCGCCCGGGTGGAGCGGGAACCGGATCTCGTGGCGCCGGGATGGACCCTGTACTCGGTGCGGCCGCAGACCGTGGAGTTCTGGCAGGGCGACAGACAACGCAACCACACCCGGCTCAACTACCGCTTCACGGACGCCGGTTGGGTGCGCGAGCTGCTGTGGCCCTGAGTCCGCTCCGCGCGGGCTGCGCCGTCAGGTGAGGTCGAACTCGCCGTCGCGGGCGTTGACCACGAAGGCCCGCCATTCGGCCGGGGTGAAAATCAGCGAAGGGCTGCCGGGCTTACCGGCGTTGCGCATCGCGATGAATCCCTCGACGAAGGCGATCTGGACATCCCCGGCACCCTGTGTGCCCGACTGCCAGTCGGCGTTGCTGAGGTCGAGGTCCGGCTTGTCCCAGCCGGCAAAGGTCTGCTGGGTGGTGGTGCTCTCCGCCACGTCGGCTCCTCCCACTAGTCGTCCCGGCCAAAGCCTAGCCACCGCGGGCGGTCCCGGACAGGCCGCGGCCAAGGCTTGCTCGGCCGGCCCGGGACGGCGCTCGCCTCAGGTGCGAGGAGGCTCGGCTCCGACCAGCCACATGGAGAAGAACTGCGCCCCGCCGCCGTACGCGTGGCCGAGCGCCTTGCGGGCGCCCGGCACCTGGTGTTCGCCCGCCTGTCCGCGTACCTGCAGCGCCGCTTCGGCGAAGCGGATCATGCCGGACGCGCCGATGGGGTTGGTGGAGAGCACGCCGCCCGAGGGATTCACCGGCAGGTCGCCGTCGAGTTCGGTGACCCCGGATTCGGTGAGCTTCCAGCCCTCCCCCTCGGCTGCGAAGCCGAGATTCTCCAGCCACATCGGCTCGTACCAGGAGAACGGGACGTACATCTCCACGGCGTCGATCTCCCGGCGCGGGTCGGTGATGCCGGCCTGCCGGTACACATCGGCCGCACAGTCCTTGCCCGCCTGCGGCGAGACGAAGTCCTTGCCGGCGAACAGGGTCGGTTCACTGCGCATCGCGCCCCCGTGCACCCAGGCGGGCGGGTGCGGCGAACGGCCGGCGCCCGTCCGGTCGGTGAGGATCATCGCGCACGCGCCGTCCGAGGACGGGCAGGTCTCCGAGTAGCGGATCGGGTCCCAGAGCATCGGTGCGGCCTGGACCTTCTCCAGGGTGATGTCCGGGTCGTGGATGTGCGCGTACGGGTTCTTGAGCGCGTTGCGCCGGTCCTTGTAGGCGACGAGGGAGCCGACCGTGTCGGGCGCCCCGGTGCGGCGCATGTACGCGCGCACGTGCGGGGCGAAGAAGCCGCCCGCGCCCGCGAGCAGCGGCTGCTGGAACGGGATGGGCAGCGACAGCCCCCACATGGCGTTGGACTCGGACTGCTTCTCGAAGGCCAGGGTGAGCACGGTGCGGTGCACCCGCGCGGCGACGAGATCGGCGGCGACGAGCGCGGTGGAACCACCGACCGAGCCCGCGGTGTGTACGCGGAGCATCGGTTTGCCGACCGCTCCGAGGGCGTCGGCGAGATAGAGCTCCGGCATCATCAGGCCCTCGAAGAAGTCGGGTGCCTTGCCGATGACGACGGCGTCGATGTCCGCCCAGGTCAGGGCGGCGTCCTCCAGCGCGCGTACGGCGGCTTCGCGGACGAGACCGGCGAGGGAGACGTCCCTGCGGGCGGAGACATGCTTGGTCTGGCCGATGCCGACGACGGCCACGGGCTCCTTAGACATGGGTGGTCTCCCCTTCGAGGACGGCGACCAGATTCTGCTGCAGACAGGGTCCCGATGTGGCGTGGGCGAGCGCCCGGTCGGACTCGCCGCGGTGGATACGGGCCGCGGCCTCGCCGAGCCGGATCAGTCCGGCGGCCATGACGGGGTTGGCGGCGAGCGCGCCGCCGGACGGGTTGACGCGGACACTTTCATCGAGCCCGAGCGCCTTGCGCAGCACGACCTCCTGGGAGGTGAACGGGGCATGCAACTCCGCGGTGTCGACGGGCCGTTCGAAGGCCCCGGCCCGTTCGGCGGCGAGCCGGGCCGACGGCGAGTCGGTCAGCTCCCGCACTCCGAGGCTGTGGGCCTCGATGCGGTGGTCGATGCCGCGGATCCAGGCCGGGCGGGTGCACAGAGCGCGCGCGGTGTCCTCCGCGGCGAGGACCACGGCTGCCGCGCCGTCGCCGACCGGCGGGCAGTCGCCGGTACGCAACGGCCGGACGACATAGTCGCCGGCCGGGACGGAGCCCACGAGCTGTGCGTGCGGGTTGTCCGCGGCGGCGGTGCGGTTGCGGGCAGCGATCGCGGCGAGGGCGGCCTCGTCGGTTTCGCCCGCGTCGATGAGCGCCTGGGCCTGGAGTGCGGCGAGTGCGACGGAGTCGGGCCAGAGCGGGCCGACGTAGTACGGGTCGAGCTGGCGGGTGAGGACGTCGCGCAGCTCACCGGGCGAGGACTTCCCGTAGGCGTAGACGAGGGCGGTGTCGGCCTCGCCGGTCCGGAGTTTCACCCATGCCTCGTACAGCGCCCAGGCACCGTCCATCTCCACATGGGACTCGGAGATCGGCGGGTGGGCGCCGACGCCGTCGAGGGCCATGGTGAAGGAGAAGGCCCGGCCGGCGAGGTAGTCGCTGGATCCCGAGCAGGTGAAGCCGATGTCGCGTGCCCTGAGACTGGTCGCGTCAAGGACCTGATGCAGGACCGGCATGAGCATTTCGACCTCGGAGAGTTCGTCGGTGCGCCGCAGATGGTCCGTCTGCGCGAAGGCGACGATCGCTACGTCTCGCATCTACAGCAGCTCCTTGTACGCGTCGTAGTCGGCGTCCGGCTCTCCGGTGGGCCGGTAGTGGTCGGGGTGGCGGCCGCCCTCGGTCCAGACGGGCTCGACCCGCAGGCCCATCCGCACCTGGTCGTACGGGATGCCGCCGATCCGTCCGTGCAGGGCGAGGTCGGCGCCGTCGAGGGCGATGTGGGCGTAGACGTACGGGACCTCGATGTCGAGGTTCTTCGCCTTGATGTTGACGATGCAGTACGTGGTGACGGTGCCGCGCGGGCCGACCTCGACCTGTTCGGCGGTGGCTACACCACAGGTGGGGCAGGCGCCGCGGGGAGGGACGTACACCTTGCGGCAGGACGGGCAGCGCTCGCCGACGGTGCGCTGCTCGGAGAGGGCGTTGAGGTACGCGCTCTGGGCGCGCCCGGGGGTGTACGTGTAGTCGAGGCGGGCCGGCGTGACGATGCCGGTGACAGGGTCGGCGAACTCGCCGCTGTGCGGGGTGCTTTCGGCCGTCGCCTCGCCCTCATACGGTTCGAAGCAGGCGATGTCCGTGATGGCACCGGTCCGCTGCGGGGCCCAGCGGATCCGGACCCGCATGCCGGTGTGCACGGCTTCGGGTCCCGGTGCGTCGAGGACATGGAGCAGGGCGGTGTCGGCCCCGTCCAGCTTGACGAGCACCCAGGCGAACGGGGCGGCCAGGGGCTGGTCGCGGCGCGGGGCCGGGTTCCAGGCCCAGGTGGTGACGGTGCCGGTGGTGGCGACCTCGGTCAGATCGCGCAGCTCCTCGGCGGTGACGGGGTCGTAGTCGACGGGCGGGACCAGGACCTTTCGGTCGCCGGTCCGCACGCCGAGCACGGTCCGTTCGCGCAGCCCGGTCAGGAAGGCGCTCTGGACCGGACCGAGGGAGCGGGTGAAGGGGAACTCGACCACCAGTGGTGCGCTGAGGACGTCGGGCACGGTTGTCTCCTTGACTCAGGCGCGCCGGTAGACGGGCGGGCGCTTCTCGGCGAAGGCGCGGGCGCCTTCCTTGGCGTCGGCGGTCTCGAATACCGGCCAGCCGCGCTTCAGCTCGGCGGCGAGCCCCTCGGTCTCGGTCATTTCGGCGGTCTCGTACACGGAGGCCTTGACGGCCTCGACGGCTAGCGGGCCGCAGGCATTGATCCGCTCGGCGACGTCGAGGGCCTGTTCCAGCGTGGTGCCGTCGGGGACGACTCTGCCGATCAGCCCGATGCGGGCCGCTTCGTCGGCGCTGTACGGGCGTCCGGTGAGGAGCATTTCGAGGGCGTGGGTGCGGGCGATCTGGCGCGGCAGCCGTACCGTCGAGCCGCCGATGGGGAACAGTCCCCGCTTGACCTCGAAGAGCCCGAAGGTGGCGCTCGCACCGGCAATTCGGATATCGGTGCCCTGCAGGATCTCGGTTCCGCCCGCCACGCAGTACCCCTCGACGGCGGCGACGACCGGCTTGCGGGGGCGGTGATGGCGCAGCATCGCCTTCCAGTGCAGATCGGGGTCGGCCGTCATCCGGTCCCGGTACTGCTCTCCCTCCATCCCCTTGCCCGCGAGGGCCTTGAGGTCCATGCCCGCGCAGAAGGAACCCCCTGCGCCGGTGAGGACGACGGAGCGGATTCCGTCGTCCTCGTCCGCGGCCAGCCAGCCGTCGTACAGCCCGACCAGCATCGGCAGCGAGAGCGCGTTCTTCGCCTCCGGCCTGTTCAGGGTGAGCACCAGTGTGGCGCCTTCGCGCTGCACGGTGAGGTGTTCCGTACCACCCATTGCCTGCCTCCCGTCTCCAGATCTAGAACAGGTTGCAGTAGGTGAGGGTCCAGTTCAATAGTTTTCTGACAGTCAGTCAGATTTCTTCGGCGGCGCCTCTTCCCAGTTGTGCCGGTCGGCGCTCTAATGACCGCCGGACCACTCACCATCCGGGGTCAGGAGGAACGGTGGAGTACAACCTTGCCGACCTGTTCGAGTCGGTCGTCGACGCGGTCCCGGATCGCGAGGCGCTCGTGTATCTCGACCATCCCGGTACGGGTGCCGAGCGGCGGCTCACCTACGCGGAGCTGGACGGCGCCGCCAACCGGATCGCCCACCATCTGATCGACGCAGGTCTGGCTCCCGGCGAGCACCTCGGGCTCCACCTCTACAACGGCATCGAGTACCTCCAGACCGTACTGGCCTGTCTCAAGGCACGCATCGTCCCGGTCAACGTCAACTATCGGTATGTGGAAGACGAGTTGGTCTACCTCTACCGGGACGCGGATCTGGCGGCCCTGGTCTTCGACGCCGAGTTCGACGAGCGGGTCGCGGCCGCCGCGCCGAAAGCACCCGGGCTCCGCCATCTCGTACGGGTCGGTGCGCCGGCGGCGGGCGCCCCGGGTCCGGATGCCGTGGCGTTCGCCGACGCCGAGGCGGCCGGCGATTCCGGGCGCGGCTTCGCGCCCCGATCGGCCGACGACCAGTTCATCATCTACACCGGTGGCACCACGGGCATGCCCAAGGGCGTGATGTGGCGCCAGGAGGACCTCTTCTTCTCCGGCCTCGGCGGCGGCGCGCCGACCGGCGAGCCGGTGAAAACCCCGCAGGAGCTGGCCGAACGGGTCGCCGCGGGCGGCGAGGGCATCACCTTCTTCCCCACTCCCCCACTGATGCACGGAACTTCGACGCTGACCGCGTTCATCGGGTTCAACTTCGGGCAGCGGGTCGTCGTCCACCGCAAGTTCATGCCCGAGGAGGTGCTCCGTACGATCGAGAAGGAGAAGGTCACCAGCGTGTCGCTGGTCGGGGACGCGATGCTGCGACCGCTGATCGATGCGCTGAGGGGGCCGCTGAAGGGCACCGACTGCTCGGCACTGTTCTCCGTCTCCAGCTCGGGCGCGATCATGTCCGACTCGGTGCGCGCGGAGTTCCAGTCGCTGGTGCCCACCGTGATGCTGCTCAACAACTTCGGCTCGTCGGAGTCCGGCTTCAACGGCACCGCCACGGCCGACTCGGGGCCGGAGAACGGGTTCCGCATCACGGTCAACTCCCGTACGGCGGTCGTCGACCCGGCGACGTACGAACCGGTGGCGCCGGGCGAGCCGGGCCGAATCGCCCAGCGGGGCCACGTGCCGCTCGGCTACTACAACGACCCCCGCAAGACCGCGGAGACGTTCTTCCACAAGAGCGGGGAGCGATGGGTGCTGCTCGGCGACATGGCCACCGTCGACGCGGACGGCATCGTCACGGTCCTCGGTCGCGGCTCGCAGTGCATCAACACCGGGGGCGAGAAGGTGTACCCGGAGGAGGTCGAACAGGCGCTCAAGTCCCATCCGGACGTGTACGACGCGCTGGTCGCCGGGGTGCCCGACGAACGGTGGGGAAACCACGTCGCGGCAGTGGTGCAACTGCGGGAGGGAGCGGCCGAACCTTCGCTCGACGAGGTCCAGGCGCACTGCCGGACCCGTCTCGCCGGATACAAGATCCCCCGGCAGTTGGTGATCGCCCCACGGATCCAGCGCTCGCCCAGCGGCAAGGCCGACTACCGATGGGCCCGCTCGATCGTCGCACCCGGCCGCGGACCGCTGGTCTGAACACACGTCCTCGCACCCCCGCCCCGACCCGGGTGCGAGGACAGGCACCGACCCCTGCAATCTCACCCGAGTGCGCCGCCGCGCGTCCACCACTTGCGCGCAGCGGTTGTTCCGGCGTAAGCCATTCAGGCACGTGATGTGTCCAACCGCTCACCCTGCGTGGCATCGGGGAGTGTTCGCCCATAGTTTCGGCTCATGAAGAAACGTCACACCAAACAGCTCCTGTGCCTTGCCGTGGCGGCCGGCGCCGTGGGCGCCGCTGTGCCGGCCTGCACCGCGGCTGCCTCCCGTTCCGTGGATTCCCCGGTCGTGCGCGTGGTGCGTTCGGGCCAGTCGATCCAGGCCGCGGTGGATGCCGCCCGGCCGGGTGACACCATCGACATCCGGCCCGGCACGTATCACGAGAGTGTCCTCATCAAGAAGGCAGACCTGACCCTGCGCGGTGCCCCGTCCGGGACCGTGCTCATGCCGAGCGCGACCGGGACCAAGGCAGCCAACGCCTGCGCGAAGGCCGGCAACGGCATCTGCGTCCAGGGCACGTCAAAACATCCCGTCGACGGTGTGCGCATCCGCTCGCTGACCGTCTCCGGATTCAAGAAGAACGGAGTCTGGGCCTCCTGGACCGACGGACTGTCGGTCCGGCAGGTGACGGCCCGGTCCAACGGCATCTGGGGCATCGCCCAGGAGCGGTCCACCCGCGCCGACATCCGGGACAACACCGCCCGCTCCAACGGCGACGCCGGCATCTTCGTCGCGAACACCGTGGACGAGGAGGGCGGCGCAACCGACACCCGCGGCACCAAGGTCCGAGGAAACACGCTGACGGACAACCGGATCGGCCTCACCGTCCGCCGGGTCCGCAACCTCTCGGTCCACGACAACACCTTCACCGGCAACTGCAGCGGTGTCTTCGTCGTGGGCGACGAGGGCAAGCCGCAGGCCGGGGCGATGTCCATCCACGACAACCGGGTCACCAAGAACAACAAGTACTGCGTCAAGACCGAGCGACTGCCCGCAATCCAGGGGTCCGGGATCATCCTCACCGGCACCGTGGACACCGATGTGCGCAAGAACACCGTCGAGAACAACGTGGGCGCCACACCGCTCTCCGGCGGGATCGTGCTGTTCAAGAGCTTTGTGGGCGCTCACAACACCGGCAACACCATCAGCGACAACCGGGCGATGGGCAACCGGCCCGCGGACCTGGCCAACCAGGAAACCGCACAGCGCAACAGCTTCGCCCGCAACGTATGCGCGACGTCCACACCGACCGGAATGTGCTGACCCATGTTCCCCCGCACGAGGAGAAGCGAGACGGTATGACCACCGTGAGCACCACCCCCATCACCACCACTCCCCTCACCCCGCATCCGGGGATGCGGCTGCGTGAGATCGTCTTCGGCGCGGCCTGCGCCGCCGCCGTGCGCGCGGCGGCCCGGCTGGGCGTCGCCGACGCGCTCGGAGAGACGCCCACCGGGGCGGAGGAGCTCGCGGCGGAGCTGCGCGTCGAGCCCATGCCGCTGAAGCGTCTGCTGCGCGCCCTGTCCTGCTACGGGATCTTCACCGAGACCGAGGACGGCAAGTTCGTCCACACCGACATGTCCCGGCTGTTGCGCGAGGACGATCCGAACAGCCTGCGGTACATCTCCCTGTGGTGCACCGAGCCCTGGACCTGGGAGGTCTGGCCCCGCCTGGACGACGCGGTGCGCACCGGCGGGAGCGTCTTCCCCGAGGTGTTCGGAAAGGGGTTCTTCGACTATCTGCACCAGGACGCGCACGAGTCGGCCCAGGTCTTCAACCGGGCCATGACCACCTCCAGCATGCAGTCCGCGCTCGACGTCGCCGAACTCCTCGACCTCGCCGAGGTGTCCGAGGTGGCCGACATCGGCGGCGGTCAGGGACACGTGCTCGCCAGCCTGCTGGAGAAGCACCCGTCCGTCCGCGGCACGCTGATGGATCTGCCGGGCGTGGTGGCGCGGGCCGACGCCCGGCTTCGGGACGGTGGTCCGCTCGCCGGGCGGACCCGCATCGTCGCCGGCGACTGCCGTGAGGAGATCCCCGTCCAGGCCGATCTCTACATCATCAAGAACATCCTGGAATGGGACGACGAGAGCACTCGCAGGACGCTGCGCAATGTGATGACGGCCGCCCGCCCGGGTGCCCGGGTCGTGATCATCGAGAACCTGGTCGACGACACGCCGTCGATGCGGTTCACCACGGCCATGGATCTGCTGCTGCTCCTCAATGTCGGTGGAGCGAAGCACACCAGGGAGAGTCTGATGAGCCGCATGGCGGAGGCCGGCCTGATCGTCGGCGACATCAGTCCGGTCAATGCGTATCTGCACGCATTCGAATGCGTCGTCCCCGCCTGACCCGTTCGCTCCTCGGACCGTGGCAACTTCGGGCCGTGGAATCGCCCCGGGTCCGGCTCTCCAGCCGGACCCGGGGCAATCGCTCA
This sequence comes from Streptomyces sp. NBC_00154, assembly GCF_026342835.1. Taxonomy (GTDB): domain Bacteria; phylum Actinomycetota; class Actinomycetes; order Streptomycetales; family Streptomycetaceae; genus Streptomyces. The sequence continues at coordinate 6,939,650 of NZ_JAPEMI010000001.1, read as the reverse complement.
TTCCTGCTCAGGCGGTGGAGTCCCGCTCCCACCGGTAGAACTCGTGCGCCATCGCGTCCTTCGGACCACGCCAGGTCTTCGGGTCGTACGGGCTGATGAAAGCGGTGAGCTTGTCGCTGAGATCCTTGAACTCCGGGTGCTGGTGCACCTTGGCGATCTCCGGGCCGGGCGGGCGGTCGGACTCGATCAGATGCAGGTACACGTCACCGAACTGGAACAGCTTGCGCCGGGTGACGCCGACGAGGTGCGGCAGTTCACTGCCGTCCGAGGCGGCGAACAGTTCGGCGATGTCCGGCGCCGAATCCGGCGCCATACGGGCGACGATCAGAGCATGGTGCATCGAGAGGATGCCTTTCTGGTACCCGCCGGGCGGCGGGGTGGACGGCCGGGACGTCAGCGGGCGCTGACCGGGGCGGTGCGCCGCTCACGGTCGCGCTGCTCGATCTTGTCCCGGATGAGTTCCATCTGGACGCGGGAGTTGCGGTTGATGTTGTCGGTCATCCACGCGTCGTCGACGGGTGCGTCGGGCCGCATCGCGAAGTCCTGCTCCCAGTGCAGCTTCGTGCCGCCGGGGACCTCCGAGTACACCCAGCGGATGTTCATGTGCTGGAAGGGGCCGGGCTCGACCCGGCGGGCGACGACCGTCCGCGCGGCGCGGTCGGTGGTGCGCTCCGAGACCCAGCTCCAGACCTTGTCGTTCTCGTCGGGATGCATGGTCAGCCGGAACTTCGTCCTCTCGCCGTCCCGCTCGAGGACCTCGACGGACGCGTACTCGCTGAACAGCCGCGGCCAGTTCTCGAGGTCGTTCGTCACGTCCCAGACCAGGTCCAGGGGGGCGGCGATGGTGATCTCGTTCTCGGTGTGTCCGGACACTTCAGGCTCCTGTCACAAGGGTGTTGTTGACCAGGTCGAGGAATTCACGGGGGGTCTTGCAGCGGTCCGCGTCGGCGGGGAGCGCCTGGCCGTGCCGGTTCTCCAGCACACCCACGATGCCGAGGAGGCCGAGCGAGTCCAGGCCGAACTCGTCGAAGCCGGACGCGGGCCGGCTCTCCATCTCGCTCGGGTCGACGGTGACTCCCGCGCCCTTCTTCATCAGCGCGGCCAGCTCCTGGTACGTCAGTGGATTGGTCATGAGGGGCTTCTCCTTCTCACGCGTGGGTGTCGGTGGGGTGCCGCAGCACAAGCGCGGCGTTCGAACCCATGAGGCCGCGACTCAGCACGAGCGCCGTCCGCAACTCGGCGGGGCGCGCCCGGCCGGTGACCACGTCGAGGTCGTGGCACACGTCGACCACATTGGGGGTGGGCGGTATCAGACCGTCCTCCATGGCCAGCACTGCGGCAGCCACGTCCAGCACCGGCGCTCCGCAGTAGGCCCTGCCGATCCCGCTCTTAGGCGCCGTGACCGGTACCCGCCTGCCGTGCGCGCCGAGCGCGTCAGCGATGGCCAGCGCCTCGGCGCGGTCGGCCGCGGGTACGCCGAGCGCGTCCGCGAAGACCACGTCGATCTCCTCCGGCGCGCAGTCGGCCTCCCGGAGCGCACGGCTGATCGCCCGGGACAGACCCTCCCGGGACTCCGCCCACCGGGACGCCCCGGTGAACGTCGCCGCATGGCCGGCCAGTTCCGCCCGGACCTTCGCCCCGCGGCGCAGTACCGCTCCCTCTTCCTCGACGACGAGCATGGCGCCTCCCTCGGCCGGCACGAAGCCGCAGGCGTCGGCGGTGAAGGGGCGGTACGCCCGTGCGGGGTCGTCACAGACACTCAGGTCGTCGTACCCGAGCTGGCAGACGACGGAGTACGGGGCCAGGGGGGCCTCGGCCGCGCCGACGACCACCGCGTCGGCGCCGCGGCGGATGGTCCGGGCGGCGTGCGCCAGCGCGTCCAGGCCCCCCGCCTCGTCGCTGGCGACGACGGCGCACGGCCCCTTGAAACCGCCCCGGATGGAGATCTGGCCGGTGCTGGCGGCGTAGAACCAGGCGATGGACTGGTAGGGGCCGACGTACTTGGACCCCTGACCCCACAGCCGTTGCAGTTCGCGCTGGCCGAACTCGCCGCCGCCCGACCCGGCGGCGGTCACCACCCCCACGCCGAACGGGGTGTTCTCGTAGTCGGCCCGGCCGAGCCGGGCGTCGTCGAGCGCGAGATCCGCCGCGGCCATCGCGAAATGCGTGAATCGGTCGGTCTGTACGAGGTAACGTTCTTCCACCAGCGCCACCGGGTCGAAGCCCCGGACCTCTCCGGCGACCCGCAGCGGCAGATGTTCGCAGCCTTCGCGGGTGATGCGGTCGAGGACGTTCACCCCTTCCAGCGTCATCTTCCAGAACGATTCCGTGGTCGTGCCGTTGGGGGCGACGACACCAATGCCCGTGACGACGGTGCGCCGGGCCTCTCGGACATTCATCGTGTCCTCCCGCCTGTTCTGGTCAGAGCCACTGCGGACTGGAAACCCCCGAAGCCGCTGCCGACCGAGAGGACACTGCGCAGCTTCATGGGACGTGCGGTACGCGGCACGTAGTCGAGGTCACATTCGGGGTCGGGGGTCTCGTAGTTCGCCGTCGGCGGCACTGTCTGGTTGACCAGCGCAAGGACGCAGGCGGCGATCTCGATGGCACCGATGGCTCCGAGTGAGTGACCGACCATGGACTTGATGGAGCTCATGGGCACGTCGTAGGCGTGCGCGCCCAGGGCCCGTTTCACCGCCGCCGTCTCGTGGCGGTCGTTCTGCTTGGTGCCGGAGCCGTGTGCGTTGACGTAGTCGATCTCCGAACCGTCTATACGGGCGTGACCGAGGGCCTGATTGATGGCTTCGGCCATCTCCAGCCCCTCGGGGGTCAGCCCGGTCATGTGGTAGGCGTTGCCGAAGGTGGAGTAGCCGGCGATCTCGCAGTAGACGGTCGCGCCGCGGGCGCGGGCGTGTTCCAGCTCCTCCAGGACGAGCACGGCTCCGCCCTCGCCCATGACGAAGCCGTCCCGGCGGGCGTCGAACGGCCGGGAGGCGTGCTCCGGGTCGCTGTTGTTCGCCGAGGTCGCCTTGATCGCGTCGAAGCAGGCCACCGTGATGGGGGTGATCGGCGAGTCGGAGGCGCCGGCGATGCACACGTCGACTCGGCCCTCCTCGATGGACTGGAAGGCGTACCCGATCGCGTCGAGACCGGAGGTGCAGCCCGTCGAAACGGTCTGTACCGGGCCGTGCGCGCCGACCTCCTCGGCGACCGCCGAGGCCAGGGAGCTGGGCGAGAAGGCCCGCTCCAGGTGCCGGCCCGCCGGGCGGTGGTCGACGTCCCAGCGGGCGCCGCTGCCGCTGACGGCGACGTAGTCGTGCTCCAGTCGGGTGGTCCCCCCGACTGCCGTGCCGAGCGAGACGCCGATCTGCCAGGGATCCACCTTCTCCAGGTCGAGCCCCGCGTCGCCGAGCGCTTCCCGGGCGGCGACCAGCGCGAACTGGACGTACCGGTCCGCGCGTGCGATCTCCTCCTCGCCGAGGCCGTGCTCCGCCGGGTCGAAGTCGCATTCGGCGGCGATCCGGGAGCGGAACCCGGTCGGATCGAAGAGGGTGATGCCCCGTGTCGCGGTGCGCCCGTTCGCGAGGAGGTCCCAGAAGGCCGGAGCGCCGATTCCGCCCGGGGCGACGACGCCGACCCCGGTGACCGCCACGCGCCGCGTCATGAAGCGGCCTCGGCTCGTTCTGGCGGCGCGGCCCGGTCCGCTGTCTCGGTGTGCTCGGTGTCGACGTGGCCGAGCTCGGGGCGCGGGGCGAGCGGGCCGAGATGGAAGACCATGCGCGCTTCCACATCGCCCACGTTGCGGAAGCGGTGGCGTACATGCGGAGGGATCAGCAGACCCTGGTCGGGCCGCAGGGCATGCGGTTCACCGTCCAGGTCCACCTCCAGAAGACCGTTCACGACGTACACGAACTCCTCGGAGTACGGGTGGTAGTGCTCTCCGATGCGGTCGCCGGGCTGCACGATCGCCAGCCCCATGAAGCCGCTGGTGGCGCCCACCGCTGTCGGCGTGAGCATGGCGCGCAGATCGCCTCCGCGCCTGCGGTTGGGCTGGGTCTCACTGAGGTCCACGATGCGTGGCCGGTGCGTGGTCATGACTGCTTTCCTCCTGGCGCAGTGCGCGTGATGGTGACGGGCTGAGCGAGAACCCCCCAGGTGCTGACGCGCGGTTCAGGACTCCGCGGCCCGCCGATCGGTGATCAGCTTCATCTCGGCATGCGTGATGAAGCGGGAGATCTCCCGGTCGTTCGTGGGGACGGCGTTGGCGTCCTCGTCGAGGAGGCGTCCGAGTCTGGCCACCTTGCCGGGTCCGTCGACACCGACCGCCTGGGCGGCCTGGGCGTCGAGCGGGCCGACGGCTTCGAGGAGCCGGACGACGATGTCGTCGCGCTGGAAGATGGTGCTGCTGTCGATCGGGCTGGTCGTGTCGTCGGCGGCCTCTTCGTCGTAGCCGGCGAGGAGCCGGGCGAGCGCCATGCCGCAGCCCTCCTTGGCCTGGTAGAAGAGCGCGTGCCGGCGGATCTCGGCGGGGTTGTGCCGGCCCCTCGTCACGTGGTGGACCGTGGGGAGCGCCGCCCGGGTGAAGAACATCCGGGCCGAGTTGGGATCGGTGAGGTCCCGGTCCTGCTCCAGGTACGGGTTGATGGCTTCCTCGACGGCTCTGACCTCGGGCTGCCGGGAGACGTGACGCAGCGCCGCGAGGAGGTCTCCCTCGACCTCCACCGCCCGTACGACGCGGTTGCCGTGCATGAACAGCGAGGTGCGGCGCAGCCGGGTGTGCTCGTCGACCCGGGCCTGCGGCGAGTCGTAGTCGGCGAGGATCTTGGCGACGATCTCCTCGGTGCCCGGCCTGACGGTGAACGTCAGCGCGTGACGGACCACACCGTCACCCAGTCGCGGCGAGGCCTGCAGGCCGCCCTTGGCGGACTCCGGCAATGCGTCGAAGGCGCTGCCGGTCTCTCGGAGGATGCTGTAGCGCAGCGAGCGGGTGTCGCGTACGCAGCTGTGCAGGGGCTGGACCGTCTTGACGTGTTCCTCGCTGTTGACCCAGGCGAGGAAGGGCGGCGCGCTCTCCCATTCGCTGGTGATGAGCCATTGGGAGGGGTTCTCGATCGACTGGCACAGCTGGTCGCTGATGTGTCCGGGGACGGATGCCACTTGGTTGCGCATGTCCTCATACGCCTCCAGGAATTGCTTCTGGGCTCCGTCGTGCAGATCGAGCAGCAGAACGATCCGCAGCCTGGAGCCGTCGAAGGCGGACTGCGAGATCCGTTCCGAGAGGGTGGTCATGGTTGCGCTCTCCTTCGAGACGGTGCGGTGGCCGTATCGGTCGGCCGGCCGTCGGTTGTCGAGTGGAATCGGAGCGGGGCTTCTCCCGGCGGATGTGTACGGTCCGCCCCCGGACCGCGGGCATCTCTCCGTGACCGATCGTGAAACGCTGGTCCGGCTGACGCGAGATTTATGAACCGTTCAGGTGAGCAGGGCTCCGGCTGCCGTCCGAACGGCTCTCACAAGGGCATGGACAGTGCATCTGCACAGCGTCCTAGCGGGAGCAACTGATGAACGAGAACGTCGACCACCGCGTACCAGTCCTCATCGTGGGAGGCTCGCTGGTAGGCCTGTCCGCATCGCTCTTCCTCGGCAGGCTCGGCATCGAGCATCTGCTGGTCGAGAAGCACGCGGCCACCTCTACACATCCGCGGGGGCGCGGCAACAACGTCCGGACCATGGAGGTGTTCCGCACGGCGGGGGTGGAGCAGCGGATCCGGGAGGCAGCTTCGGTCCTCGCTGACAACCATGGCATCCTGCAGGCGGGCTCGCTGACCGGCGACGACCAGGAGTGGCTGTTCAAGGAGATCGACCCGGGCGGCGGACTCGCCCGGTTCAGCCCGAGCGGCTGGTGCCTGTGCAGCCAGAACGATCTGGAGCCGGTGCTGCTGGCCCAGGCGCGTGAGCAGGGCAGTGACCTGAGGTTCTCCACCGAGCTGCTGAGTTTCGACTCGAACGGGTCAACGGTGGACGCGGTGCTGAAGAACCGGGAGACCGGTGAGCACACCACCGTCCGCGCCGACTACCTCATCGCGGCCGACGGCCCGCGCAGTCCGATCAGGGAGCAGCTGCGGATCGGCCGGTCGGGCCCCGGCGACCTGTTCCACAACGTCAGCATCACCTTCCGGTCCAAGAAGCTCGCCGACGTGCTGGGCGACCGGCGGTTCATCGTGTGCTACCTCACCAACCCGGCGGCGGACGGCGCGCTGTTGCCCGTGGACAACGAGCAGGACTGGGTGTTCCACGCACCGTGGAAGCCCGAACAGGGCGAGACCCTCGAGGACTTCACCGACGAGCGGTGCGCGGACCACATCCGCCGGGCGACGGGCGCCTTGGACATCGATGTGGAGATCACCGGCAAGGCCCCGTGGCACGCCGCGGAGCGCGTCGCCGACCGGTACGGCTCCGGCCGGGTGTTCCTCGCCGGCGACTCGGCCCACGAGATGTCCCCCACCGGGGCGTTCGGCTCCAACACCGGTATCCAGGACGCGCACAACCTCGCCTGGAAGCTCGCCGCCGTGCTGCGTGGCGAGGCCGGTCCGGGACTGCTGGACACGTACGAGGCGGAGCGGCTGCCGGTGGCCCGGGCGACGAGCGAGCGGGCCTCCGCCCGTTCCGCGGAACACAGCCACCCCGGCTATGCCCCGCCTCCCGGCGCGGGCGGCGGGAAGCAGGGCGGCCTGCTGCCCGTGGCGCTGGGCTACCGCTATGTCCGTGGCGCCGTGGTGGGCGCCGACCCCGAGCAGCCCGTGGTACCGCGCGGATTGCAGCTGACGGGTGACCCCGGCTCCCGGGCCCCCCATCTGTGGGTCCGTCAGTCCGGTGAGCGCAAGTCCACGCTGGATCTGTACGAGCGTTCGTTCGTGCTGCTCTGCGACGGCTCGGATGTGGCGTGGTGTCGTGCGGCCGTGCGCGTCGCCGACCGGCTGTCGGTGCGGCTCGACGCCTTCGGTATCGGCTCCGGATCCGATCTGGAGCCGGAGAACGGGGCGGACTGGGCCGAGGCCCACGGTACGACCGCCGAGGGCGCGGTGCTGGTGCGCCCCGACGGCTTCGTGGCCTGGCGGTCGGCCGGTTCCGTACCCGACCCGGAGGCGACCCTGCACGAGGTGCTGGCCACTCTGCTCAGCCGCGGCTGACCCCGGCGGAGTCCGTCGGGACCCGTCGCCGCCGTCTCAGTCCATGCCGAACGACCGCAGCGCCGCCAGGAATTCGGCGGGACGGGCGGCGTGGACGAGATGTCCGGCGTCGATGGTGACGAACCGGCAGTCGCGGATCTGCTGTGCCATCCGGGCGAGTTGCTCCTGTGGGAGGTGGCTGCCCGGTCCCCCACCGATGACGAGTGTCGGGGCGGTGATGTCGCCGAGGCGCTCACGGCCCGTCGGATCGGGGTCGTTGAGCTGGGCGTCGATCGACGGGACGACCGGCCAGTCGAAGTCGAGCTCCTCGTCCGGGCGTTCGGCAGGTGGACGGGGCGGGTCGAGCGGGATGAGCGTCGGGGCTTCCTCGACGACGAGTCTGCCGATCAGCCCGGGTTCCTGTTCGGCGAGGAGATAGGCGGCGGCGCCGCCCATCGAATGCCCGACGACGGTGGCGCCGGCCAGATTGCGGGCCTCCATGAAGGCGTGCAGATCGTCGCGGAACAGCTCGAAGGAGTAGCGGCCGGTCCAGTCGCTGAGGCCGTGGCCGCGGAAGTCGAGTGCGTACACCCGGTGGTCGGCGGCGAGTTGTTCAGCTATCTCCGTCCAGTCCCGGCTGTTGCCGCCCCGCCCATGGGCGAGGACGACAGGTGGGGCGGACGGATCGCCCCAGACGCGATACGCGAGCCGTATGCCGCCGGCCTGCACGCTGTGCACCTCGGGGTCGAGGAACGCACGGACGGTACGGGCGAACGCGCCGGGGTCGTCGAGCCACGGGAAGTGTGCGGCACGGCGCTGCACGGCGAACTCGGCCTGCGGAAAGAGCGCGGCCAGTTCGGCGGCGCGGTCGGGGGTCGGTCCTGCGTCGTACTCCCCCGCGAGGACGAGCACCGGGACCGGCAGGTTGTGCAGTGCGGCAACCGTGGCCGCCGTGTCGAAGGCGCCGTCCTGGTAGTAGACGGCCACCGCCCGGGCATTGCGTTGCGTCGCTTTCCCTGCCGCGTGCGTCCGGGCTGCGGCGCCCCACCGTCCGTAGGCGAACGGCTCGACCGCCGCCCGCTGCTCGCTCCCGCCGCGGCCTGCCCGGATCTCCTTCAGTGCCGAGACTCCTGCCTCGTACCAGGGTTCACCGCTGCGCAGCGCGAAGGCGTCGGTCCGGTCCTGCTCGGTCATCTCCACTCCGACGGCCCGGGCTCCCGGGGTGACGAGCGTGAGCGAGCGCAGCCGCTGGGGATGGCGGGCGGCGTAGAGCTCGACCAGGTCGCCGGACGCGGAGTGGCCCAGCAGATCGATGCGCTCCAGGCCCAGGTGTACGCGCAGCGCCTCGACGTCGTCGACGAGGCGATCGCAGCGGTACGTCGCGGGGTCGTCGGGCACCGCCGAGTCGCCCGTCCCTCGCAGATCGAGCAGCACCAGCTGCCGGTGGGCGGAGAGTCCGCCCAGGTCACCGAGGTAGACGGCGGCCCGCATCGGCCCACCGGGCACACAGATCAGTGGCTCGCCCTCGCCCTGGAGGTGGTAGGTGAGCTCGGTCCCGTCATACGTGTGAAAGAAGGGCATGCACGTCATCCAAACAGTCACCGCGCCGGGCTGCACCGGTGTTCGGTGTGAGCGAATCGGCGCCGCGGTTCGGCTCCGGCGCGCACGATTGTGCCGCCCCCCTTGCCAGGCTGCGGATCATCCTGAATTACTGCTCCCGTAACGATCGACCGAATGATCGGTCGTCTGCTCGGGACGAGGGAGATCGGGATGACGGCTCTGCTGGACGCGGCGGAACGGCTCGACCGCAAGGAGCTGGAGGCGCTGCAGCTGGAACGTCTGCGCGCCACACTTCACCATGCGTACGACCACGTCGGCTTCTACCGTGCGGCGTTCGACGCGGCGGGGCTGCACCCGGACGACTGCCGCAGCCTCGCCGACCTGGCCCGCTTCCCGTTCACGACGAAGACCGATCTGCGGGACAACTATCCGTTCGGCATGTTCGCGGTGCCGGAGGACCAGGTACGGCGCATCCATGCGTCGAGCGGGACCACGGGCCGCCCCACCGTCGTCGGCTACACCCAGGCGGATCTCGACACCTGGGCGGATGTGGTCGCCCGCTCGATCCGGGCGGCTGGCGGCCGCCCGGGGCAGAAGGTCCATGTGGCGTATGGATACGGCCTGTTCACCGGCGGTCTGGGGGCGCACTACGGAGCGGAGCGGCTCGGCTGCACAGTCATCCCCGCGTCCGGCGGCATGACTGCCCGTCAGGTGCAGCTGATCCAGGACTTCCGGCCGGAGATCATCATGATCACGCCGTCGTACATGCTCACGCTTCTCGACGAGTTCGAGCGGCAGGGCGTCGATCCGCGTACGACATCGCTGAAGGTCGGGATATTCGGCGCCGAGCCGTGGACGCAGGAGATGCGCCGGGAGATCGAGGAGCGGTTCGCCATCGACGCGGTCGACATCTACGGCCTGTCGGAGGTGATCGGCCCGGGTGTCGCCCAGGAGTGCGTCGAGACGAAGGACGGACTGCACATCTGGGAGGACCACTTCTATCCGGAGGTCGTCGACCCGCTGACCGGTGAGGTGCTGCCGGAGGGCGAGGAGGGTGAGCTCGTCTTCACCTCGCTCACCAAGGAGGCCATGCCGGTGATCCGCTACCGGACCCGGGATCTGACCCGGCTGCTGCCCGGTACGGCCAGGGTCTTCCGGCGGATGGAGAAGGTCACCGGGCGCAGCGACGACCTGGTGATCCTGCGCGGGGTGAATCTCTTCCCGACCCAGATCGAGGAGATCGTGCTGCGTACGCCTGGGGTGGCGCCTCACTTCCAGCTCCGGCTGACCCGCGAGGGCCGGCTCGACGCGCTGACGGTGCGGGCGGAGGCGCGGGCGGAATCGACGCCGGACCAGCGGGCGGCGGCCGCGCTCGCGATCGCGACGGCCGTCAAGGAGGGCATCGGGGTGTCGGTGGGGGTCGAGATCGTCGACCCCGAGACGCTGGAGCGGTCGGTCGGCAAGTTCAAGCGGATCGTGGACGAGCGCGGCGGGCGCTGAACGCCGGTCGACGAGCCGCCGGGGAGCGGCGCCGTTCGCCCCCGGCGGACGCGACGAACACCGCGGTGTTCCTGGCCTCTGCCCAGGCCGCCGCGGTGTCGGGGTCCGTTGTCGACATCGGCTGCGGCGCGCTGTCACCCAGGGAGCGCGAACCGGTCCCTGAGCTCGCGCTTGAGGATCTTCCCGCTGGCGTTGCGCGGCAGCTCGTCCACGAAGAGGACCCTCTTCGGCGCCTTGAAGTGGGCGAGCCGTTCCCGCACGTGGTCGAGCAGATGCTGTTCCGTGACGTCCGCGCGCAGGACCACGACGGCGGTGACGGCCTCGATCCAGCGCTCGTCGGGCAGCCCGACGACGGCTGCCTCCGCGACGGCGGGGTGGGTGTAGAGGGCATCCTCGACCTGGCGGGAGGCGACGAGGACACCACCGGAGTTGATGACGTCCTTCACCCGGTCGACGACGGTGAAGAAGCCCTCCGGGTCCCGGACCGCGAGATCGCCGGAGTGGAACCAGCCGTCGCGGAACGCCTCGGCGGTCTCCTCCGGCTTGTCCCAGTAGCCCTCGCACAGCTGCGGGGAGCGGTAGACGATCTCGCCCGCCGTCCCGTCGGGGACCTCCTTGCCGTGCTCGTCGACGACTCGCGCCTCGACGAAGAGCACCGGCCGGCCGCAGGAGTCCATCCGGCCCTCGTGCTCGTCGGGCCCGAGGACGGTGGCGAGCGGGCCGATCTCGCTCTGCCCGAAGCAGTTGTAGAAGGCGAGCGCGGGCAATCGCTCACGGAGCCGTTCCAGCACCGGAACCGGCATGATCGACGCCCCGTAGTACGCCTTGCGCAGCCCGCCGAGGTCGCGGGTGGCGAACTCCGGGTGGTTGGCGAGGCCGATCCAGACGGTCGGCGGGGCGAACAGACTGTCCGCCTGCCCGGCCTCGACGAGGTCGAAGATCCGGCCCGCTTCGGGCGCGTCGAGGATGGTGTTCTCCGCGCCGACCGCGAGGTACGGCAGCAGGAACACATGCATCTGCGCGGAGTGGTACAGCGGCAGCGAGTGGACGGGCCGATCGGTGGGGCGCAGATCGAGGGCGGTGATCGCGCTGACGTACTCGTGGACGAGGGCGCCGTGCGTCATCATCGCGCCCTTGGGGAGCGCGGTGGTGCCCGATGTGTAGAGCAGCTGCACCAGGTCGCCGGCTGCCGGTTCGCGCTCGGCGGTGAACGGGCGTGGGGTGGCGAGTTCACCGAGGAGGGAGTGCGGAGCGTCGCGCAGCGGACGTACGGCGAAACCGGCCGGGATCCGGTCGGCAAGGTCCGGATCGGTGAGGACGAGGGCGCTGCCCGACTGCTGCAGGATGTACGTCAGGTCGTCGCCGGTGAGGTTCTGATTGACCGGCACATGGACGAGGCCGGCGCGGGCGCAGGCGAGGTACGCGATCAGGTACGCGTCGGAGTTGTGCGCGTAGGAGGCGACCCGGTCGCCGGGGTGCAGGCCGTGTCCGTCGCGGAGGACGGCGGCCGCGGTGCTGACCGCGGTGTCGAGCGCCCGGTAGGTCCAGGACCGCTCGGCGTACCGCACGGCGGTGCGCTCGGGAGTGCGCCGGGCGCTGCGCGTCACGACGCCGTCGACTGTGGAGCTGCGTACACCTGTCATGGCGCGATCCTGTGCGCCCGGGACCCGGTGGTCAAGGGTTCGGATCCCGGCCACGATGTTGACAGGGGCACGCGGGTGCTGGCTGAGTTGCGCGTGGCGTCTCGGACGATCCGAGCAACCGCCTTTCGTTCACGCACAGTTGGGAGGACCCTTGCCCCTCCGAAATCGTCTGAGACTTCTCGCGGTATCCGGTCTCGCTCTGTTCACCGTGTCGGCGTCCCTGCCACCGGCGGCCGCCGATCCCTCGAACGGCCGACACCCGTCGGGCGGCGGGCTGTCCGCCGTGATCCGCTACACCGAGTACGGCATCCCGCACATCGTGGCGAAGGACTACGCGGATCTCGGGTTCGGCAACGGCTGGGCGCAGGCCGCCGACCAGTTGTGCACGCTCGCCGATGGCTTCGTGACGCTGCGCGGCGAGCGGTCGAGGTACTTCGGTCCGGACGCGGCGCCGGACGGCTCGCTGTCCTCCGCGACGAAGAATCTCTCCAGCGATCTCTACTTCCGCGGGATACGCGACAGCCACACCGTCGAGAAACTGCTGAAGGTGCCCGCTCCGGCGGGTCAGAGCCATGAGGTGAAGGAACTGGAGCGCGGCTGGGCGGCCGGGTACAACGCCTGGCTGGCCCAGAACCGGATCACTGATCCGGCCTGCCGGGACGCCGACTGGGTGCGGCCGGTGACGGCCCTGGATGTCACGACCCGCGCCTTCGCGCTCTCCGTGCTGGGCGGTCAGGGCCGCGGTATCGACGGCATCACAGCGGCACAGCCGCCCACGGGCGCGGCCGCGTCGCCAGCTGTCCCGCCGGACGACGCCGCGCAGGCGGCGCAGCGGCTGCTGTCCACGCAGAACGCGGACATGGGCTCCAACGCGGTCGCGTTCCGCGGCAGTTCGACGGCGAACGGGCGTGGGCTGCTGCTGGGCAATCCGCACTACCCGTGGCAGGGCGGGCGGCGGTTCTGGCAGTCTCAGCAGACCATCCCCGGGGAGCTGAATGTGGCGGGCGGTTCGCTGCTCGGATCGGCGACCGTGTCGATCGGGCACAACGCGAACATCGCGTGGAGCCACACGGTCGCCACCGGTGTCACCCTCAATCTGCACCAGCTGACCCTCGACCCGGCGGATCCGACCGTGTATCTGGTGGACGGGCTGCCGGAGCGCATGGTGAAGCGCACGGTCTCGGTGGCCGTGAAGGGCGGCGCCCCGGTGACCCGCACGCAGTGGTGGACCCGGTACGGTCCGGTCGTCACCTCGCTCGGTGCCGGGCTGCCGCTGCCGTGGACGGCGACGACCGCGTACGCGCTCAATGACCCGAACGCCACGAATCTGCGGTCCCCGGACACCGGTCTCGGGTTCAGCAGAGCCCGCAGCACCGCGGACGTCCAGACCACGTTGCGCCGTACCCAGGGGCTGCCGTGGGTGAACACCATCGCGGCCGATTCGTCGGGGCACTCGTTCTTCTCCCAGTCGCAGGTGTTGCCGAGGATCACGGACGAGCTCGCGCAGCGGTGCTCCACCCCGCTGGGCCGGGCGACGTACCCGTCGTCGGGGCTCGCGGTGCTGGACGGTTCGAGGAGCGACTGTGCGCTCGGTTCGGACCCGGACGCGGTGCAGCCCGGCATCTTCGGGCCGGGCCGGATGCCGACCGTCAAGGACGCCCCGTACGTCGAGAACTCCAACGACAGCGCCTGGCTGACCAACGCCGACGCTCCGCTGACCGGCTTCGAGCGGGTCTTCGGTACGGTCGCCGCGCCCCGGTCGATGCGGACCCGGGGGGCGATCGAGGATGTGTCGGCGATGGCGGCGAAGGGCCGGCTCACCGTCGGCGACCTGCAGGACCAGCAGTACGCGAACCGCGCCCCGGCAGGAGATCTGGCCGCGGCCGACCTGGCGCGCGCCTGCGCCGCGCTGCCCGGCGGGCGTGCCGTCGGCAGCGACGGGACAGCGGTCGATGTGTCGGCGGCGTGCGGTGTGCTTGCCCACTGGGACCGGAAGGTCGACACCGGCAGCCGGGGCGCGCTGCTCTTCGACCGGTTCTGGCGCAGGGTCACCACGGTGCCATCGGCCGAACTGTGGAAGGTGCCCTTCTCCGCCGCGGACCCGGTCCGTACCCCGAACACGCTGAACACCTCGGCTCCGGGTGTCACTTCGGCGCTCGCCGATGCGGTCGCCGAGCTGCGAGCGGCCGGGATCGCCCTGGACGCACCGCTCGGCGACCACCAGGGAGTCGTACGGAACGGGAAGCGCATCCCGGTCGGCGGCGGTACGGAGTCCCTCGGTATCTGGAACAAGACGGAGCCGGTGTGGGACGCGTCGGCCGGCGGCTACACGGAGGTGTCGGCCGGCTCCAGCTATGTCCAGGCGGTCGGCTGGGACGGCTCCAAGTGCCCGGTGGCCCGGACCCTGTTGACGTACTCCCAGTCCTCGAACCCGAAGTCTCCGCACTTCAGCGACCAGACCGAGCTCTACTCGGGTGAGCGCTGGGTGACCTCCCGGTTCTGCGAGAAGGACATCGCACGCTCGCCCGCGCTGCGGCTCGTGCGGGTGCACGAGCACCGGTAGTCCGCCGTGGGCCGGTACCCCGCCCGGACGTGGCAGGGTACCGGCCCGTCGGTCACAGGGCCCGCCGGTGGCCTTCCCAGTACGGGTCGCGCAGCCGTCGCTTGTACAGCTTGCCGTTCGGGTCGCGTGGCATCGCCTCGATGAAGTCGACGCTCTTGGGGCGTTTGTACCCGGCGAGCCGCTGTGCGCAGTGGGCGAGGATCTCGGTGGCGAACCCGTCGCCCGGGAGGTGCCCTTCGGCCGGTTCGACGACCGCCTTGACCTCCTCACCCCAGTCGGCGTGCGGGATGCCGAAGACGGCCGCGTCGGCGACCGCGGGGTGGGCGAGGAGAGCGGCTTCGATCTCGGCCGGGTAGATGTTCACGCCGCCCGAGATGATCATGTCGATCTTGCGGTCGCGGAGGAAGAGATAGCCGTCCTCGTCGAGGATGCCGAGGTCACCGACGGTGAAGAAGTCGCCGATGCGGCTCTTCTCCGTCTTGGTCCTGTCCTTGTGGTAGCTGAAGCCGCCGGTGCTCATCTTCATGTAGACGGTGCCCAGTTCGCCCGGTGGGAGGCGGTTGCCGTCGTCGTCGAAGACGGCGAGTTCGCTGATCGGCCAGGCCTTCCCGACCGTGCCGGGCTTCTTCAGCCAGTCCTCGGCGGTGGCGAACGCCCCGCCGCCCTCGCTGGCGGCGTAGTACTCCTCGACGCACCGCCCCCACCAGTCGATCATGGCGCGTTTGACGTGGTCGGGGCAGGGGGCCGCACCATGGATGGCATGCCGCATCGAGGTGACGTCGTACCGCTCCTTCACCTCGTCGGGCAGGGCCAGGAGGCGGTGGAACTGGGTGGGGACCATGTGCGTGTGCGTACAGCGGTGGGCGTCGATGACCCGCAGCATCTCCTCGGGCGCCCACTTGTCCATCAGCACCAAGGGGTGCCCGATGTGCAGGGCGGCGCCCGCGAACTGGAGTACGGCGGTGTGGTACAGCGGTGAGCAGACCAGGTGGACGTTGTCGTCGAACGGCCTGATGCCGAAGATGCCGAGGAACCCGCCGAGATGGCTCTCCTCCGGGAGCCTGCCGGGCAGCGGGCGGCGGATGCCGCGCGGCCGGCCGGTGGTGCCGGAGGTGTAGTTCATGACCCAGCCGAGCGTGCGGTCGTCGGGCGGGGCGTCGGATCGCCCGTCGAGCAGTTCGGCGTAGGGGCGGAAGCCGTCGACCTCGCCGACGGCGTACCGGTGGCTCGCGGGCAGCTTCGCCTCGTCCGCGGCGGCGGTCGCGGCGTCGGTGAACCGCTCGTGCGCGATCAGTACCTTGGAGCCGGAGTCGGAGACGATCCAGGCGATCTCGGGGCCGACGAGATGGTGGTTGACGGGTACGAGGTAGAAGCCGGCCTGGGCGGCGGCGAGGTAGGCGGTGAAGAACTCGACGCCGTTGGGGAGGACGACGGCGAACGCATCTCCCTGCCGGAGCCCGGCCGCGCGCAGCCCGTGGACCAGGCGGTTGGCAGCGGCGTGCAGCCGGCCCGCGGTCCAGGTCTGCCCGTCGGGCGCGACAAGGACCGTACGGTCGGGGTCGGCGGTGGCCTGGGCCCAGAAGCCGTTCGGCGGATGGTTCATGCGACGCTCCGTCCGGCGATGCGGTTGATCCGGTCCACGGCGCGTTCGAAGCCGCTTGTCAGGTCGTCGAAGACGGCCTGCACGCTGCGTTCGGTGTTCATCCTGCCGACGATCTGACCGACGGGGGTGCCGAGCAGTGCGCCGGTCTCGTACTTCTGGATGCGGGATACGGCCTCGGCGACCAGCAGCCCCTGGAGCGGCATGGGAAGCGTGCCGGGTCCCGACGGGTCGTCCCAGGCGTCGGTCCATTCGGTACGGAGCTGGCGTGCGGGTTTGCCGGTGAGGGCACGGGAGCGGACGGTGTCGCCGGAACCTGCGGCAAGGAGTTTGCGGGTCAGCGCGCGGGAGTGGAGGTCGGCCTCCTCGGTGGTCAGCCAGAGCGAGCCGAGCCAGACGCCCTGCGCTCCGAGGGCGAGTCCGGCGGCGATCTGCTCTCCGCTGCCGATGCCTCCGGCGGCGAGGACGGGGAGCGGTCCCACGGCGTCGACGACGTCGGGGACGAGGACCATGGAGGCGATCTCTCCAGTATGGCCGCCCGCTTCGTACCCCTGGGCGACGACGATGTCGATGCCCGCGTCCGCGTGGTGCCGGGCGTGTCTGGCGCTTCCGGCGAGGGCGGCGACAAGGACGTCCCCGTCATGGGCGCGTTGCACCACGTCGGCGGGTGGCGAACCGAGCGCGTTGGCGAGCAGCTTGATGGGGTACTCGAAGGCGACGTCGAGCTGGTTGCGGGCGACCTCCTCCATCCACCCGGTGATCCGCCAGCCTGAGGCCTCGCCCTCGGCGAGTTCGGGGACGCCGTGCTTGGCGAGGGTGTCCTGGACGAACTGGCGGTGTCCGGCCGGGATCATCGCCTCCACGTCGGCCTCGGTCACCCCTTCCACCTTTCTGGCGGGCATGACGACATCGAGGCCGTAGGGCTTGCCGTCGGTGTGCTCCTGCATCCAGTCGAGGTCGCGCGCGAGGTCGTCGGGGGCGGTGTAGCGGACCGCGCCGAGTACGCCGAACCCGCCGGCCCGGGTGATGGCCGCGGCCACCGCCGGGAACGGCGTGAAGCCGAAGATGGCGTGCTCGACTCCCAGTTTCTTGCTCAGCTCCGTCTCCATGGGCGGCAGGATGCCGCAGTCGGACATCCGAAGGAAGAGATTTTCTGATGCAGTGTCAGATTCTTTGCGGCGCCGGAGGCCTCCGGGACGGCAGGGGTGACAGTAATCTCTGCGGCGGCAGGAAGTTTCACCACAGGACTGGATGACGAAAGTAACTTTCACCCGGTAGGAAGGGGTTCCGGATGACCGAGGACGCAACCGGCAGAGGAATCAGCCGACGCAGGCTGAGCGGCGGGATGCTGGCACTGGGCGGGGCGCTCGCCCTGGCACCGATTCCGTTCGCGGAGACGGCGTCGGCCATGGAATCGGGGGCGGGATCGTCGGGGACGTCGGAGGCTGGAACATCGGGACCGGGGACGGAAGCCGCGCACGGTCGGCCGACGCTGCGGCGCGGTTCCGCCGCCCGCGCGGGCCTGTTGCAGGGACCGCTGGACCAATTGGTCACCGACGCCGAGAAGTTCCTCAGCGCCTCCCCCAAGCACCCGTGGTTCGCGGGCGCGGTGCTGCTCGCGGGGCGAGGTGGCACGGTGGCACTGCACCGGCCGATCGGCAAGGCGGTGCGGTACGCGGCATACGACGAGAAGACCGACACCGGGGTGGAGTTCCCGGCGGACCAGCAGATCGCGATGGCCGAGGACACGGTCTTCGATCTGGCGTCGGTGTCGAAGCTGTTCACCTCGATCCTGGCCGTGCAGCACATCGAGCGCGGGGCGCTGGAGCTAGAGGCGAAGGTCGCCTCGTATCTGCCCGACTTCGCGAGGGGCGGCAAGCAGGACATCACGATCCGTCAGCTGCTGACGCACACGTCGGGTTTCCGTGCCTGGATTCCGCTCTACAAGGCGCCGACGCGGGAGGGAAAGCTGGAGCTGCTGTGGAACGAGGTGCCGGCCAACCCGCCCGGCACCGTGTACCTCTACTCCGACCTCAATCTGATCTCGTTGCAGCTGGTCCTGGAGAAGATCACCGGCCGCACCCAGGATGTCCTGCTCCGCGAGGAGATCACCGCTCCGCTCGGTATGCACCGCACTCGCTACAACCCGCCCGCCGCCTGGAAGCCGAAGATCGCGGCGACCGAGGACGCCCGGCTCCCCTGGTCCGGCCTGGACCGCGGCCTCGTCTGGGGCGAGGTGCACGACGAGAACGCCTACAGCCTGGACGGGGTGGCGGGCCACGCCGGAGTCTTCTCCTGCGCCTGGGACCTGGCGATCCTCGCCCGGACACTGCTCAACGGCGGCGTCTACGGGCGCGCGAGGATCCTCTCCGACGCGTCGGTGGATCTCCTGTTCACCGACTTCAACACCGCGTTCCCGGGTGATGCGCACGGGCTCGGCTTCGAGCTCTACCAGCACTGGTACATGGGGGCGATGGCCACCCCGCGCACCGCGGGCCACACCGGCTTCACGGGCACAAGCCTCGTCCTCGATCCGACGACCGACTCGTTCCTGATCGTGCTGGGCAACTCGGTCCACCCGGTCCGCACTTGGCGCTCCGGCAGCGCACCACGGGTCGCCACCGCGAACCAGATGGCGCGAGCGGTGGCGGTGCGCCCGGCCCGCGGCCGTACCGCCTGGTTCTCGGGCATGGCGAGCGCCGCCTCCGCCACGCTCGCGCTGCCCGTGCTGCGTCCGGTGACGCCGCGTGCCGCGCTGAGCTGCGCGCTGTGGTGGGACACCGAGCCGGGCTCCGACTTCCTGTTCCTCGAGGCCTCTTCGGACGCCGGGGCGACCTGGCAGCCGGTGCCGTTCACCACCGTACCGACAGCGGCCGCACACCACGGGACGGAGCCCGAACCGCATCCGGCGGGCTCCGTCTCCGGCTGGTCGGGCCGGGTCTGGCACCGGCTGGACGCGGACCTTGCCGCCTGGCGCGACAAGGAGGTGCGGCTGCGCTGGCGGTACACCACGGACCAGCTGTACGTCGGACGCGGGGCGTACGTGGACGGCATCCGGGTCGAGGACAACGGCCGTACGGTCTTCGACGACAGCAGGTCCGGTGACGCGGGGCGTATCGAGGTGAACGGGTGGACGGTGTCCGCGGACTGAGGCGGGCCGGCGCGCCCGGCGGGCGACGTTGAGCATGACCCGGGCCGGCGGCCGGTTCGGCCGGTAGCCCGGGTCATGACGTCGGGACGAGCAGATGGACGGCGAGTGCGGTGATCAGCGTGCTGGAGGCCAGGGCGGTGACGAGCCGCCCACGATGGCTGGTCAGCGCACGGCCGAGCAGCGCTCCCCCACCGGCGAGCACCAGTTGCCAGCCCGCGGATGCCGCGAAGGCCGCGAGGACGAACACCGACTGTTCCCAGCGGTCCGGGTCCGCAGCGGCCGTCCGACTGCCGAGCACCAGCGCCGCGAAGTAGATCACGGTGGTGGGGTTCAGCATCGTCATTCCGAGCAGCCCCAGATAGGCCCGCGCGGGGCCGAGGGGTGCCCCGTCGGTCCGGACCGCCGAATGCCGCCTGCGGTACCTGCCGATTGCCGTGGCCCCGCCCAGAGCCGCCAGTGCGACGAGCACCAGCGCCGAGGCCCAGCGCAGGGGCAGCGCGACGGGCTCGATGACATGAGTGAGCGACGAACCTCCGACGACCGCGATCAGCGCATAGAGGCCGTCGGCCGTCGCGACACCGAGGGCGGCTGCGGCACCGGTCTTCAGAGACGTCCGGGCCGTGAGGGTCACCAGATAGGCCCCGACCGCTCCGATCGGCATGGCAATGCCCAAGCCGGCCAGGAGCCCCGCGACCAGGGCGGCGCTCACGCGTGCGGGAAGGCAGGCCTCCGCGGTGGGCCGGGCTGCTGCTGGCCTCGGACCGGTCGGGCGGGGGCGAGGGTCAGCGACAGGAGGACGGTGATCGAGTTCATGAGCAGATGATGCGGGCGGCCGGGGGCGCGGGCAACGCAATTTCTGTCAGCCGACTACGCTGCTCGCTCATGACTGAACCCGCCTACTTGAGCACCACCCGGGCGTCCTACGACACCGTCGCCATGGACTACGCCGAACTCCTGAGAACGGAACTCGGATACAGGCCGCTGGACCGGGCGATGCTCGCCGCGTTCGTCGAACTCGTGCAGGCGTCCGATGCCGGACCGGTCGCCGACATCGGTTGCGGCCCCGGCCGGGTGACAGGGCACCTGCAGTCCCTGGGGCTGACTGCACGCGGCATCGACCTGTCGCCGGAGATGATCGCGGTGGCCCGTCGGACCTATCCGGACCTTCGTTTCGACGTCGGTTCGATGAACGCGCTGGATCTCGTGGACGGCAGTCTCGGCGGCATCGTCGCCTGGTACTCCATCATCCACACCCCGCCGGAGCTGTTGCCGGAGGTGTTCGCCGAGTTCCACCGGGTGCTGGCCCCGGGCGGCCATCTGCTGCTCGCCTTCAAGGCCGGGGACGAGATCCGGCACCTTGAACACGCGTACGGCCATCCTCTGGCGCTCGACGTCTACTGGCTGGAGCCCGAGCGGGTGGCGGAGCTGCTGCGCCTGGCCGGGTTCGTCGTGGACGCCACGCTCGTGCGCGAGGCAGGCCGGAACGAGGCCGGCCCTCAGGCGTACCTCATGGTCCGCAGACCGGCGAACCCGTAGTCGGCGGGCCGGTCCCGTCCCCCTCGCTACGGGGCGTCCGGCATCCGGTCGGCGGGCTGGATCCCGGCCCGCCGTGCGACGTTCTCGCTCTGCTCCAGGTGGACACGCCCCTTCTCGCCGAGCTGCCCGAGTACGCCCGCGAGGACCGTCTCGACCGTGGCCAGCGTCGGCACCATGCTGTCGTACGGCGACGGGGCGGCAACCCGGCTGGGCAGGACGACGTCGGCGAGATTGGTCACCGGCGAGAGCCAGGCATCGGTGAACAGCACGATCTTGCTGCCGCGCTCCCTGGCCAGCTCGGTGATGACGACCTTGTCCGGTTCGTAGCGGCGGTAGTCGAACACCACGAGGACGTCCTGTCTGCCCAGACCCGCGAGCACGGCGGTCCGTTCCACGTCCCGGTCCGGCAGGATCACCACGTCACCGCGCAACTGCATGAGATGCAGGCCCAGATACTGCGCCAGCAGGTGGGTGAACCGGCCGCCCACGAGGACCACCCTGCGCTTGGGGTGACAGAGCAGCGCCACTGCTGCCTCCACATCGTGCGGAGGCAGTTCGCGCAGGGTGCGGGCGACCTCGGCGCTGAACACATCCTGGTCGCCTTCGGCGGGCACCGTTCCCGGCCCGGCGTCGTCCTGCGCCCGAGGCGGAGTGCTGCCGTATCCGCGCGTGCTGTACAGCGCCAGCGGTGAGGCGCTGCGTTCGTCGAGCTCCTCGCGCAGGGCCGCCTGGAAGTCGGGGAATCCCTTGTAGCCGAGCCTGTTGACGAAGCGGATCACCGTGGGCGCGCTCACGCCGGCCCGTTCGGCGAGCGTGGCCACGGTCTCGAAGCCTGCCGACGGATAGCCCGCGAGGAGCACCCGGGCCACCTTGCGTTCGGCGGGACTGAGGTCACCGATGCGGTGCCGGATCTCTTCGGCGAGTGAGGACATGGGCCGAGCCACCTTTCCAAAGGGGTTCAGATTACGCGGGGCCCGGCCCCGGACTCTCTCCGCATCGACGACGGGCCGACCCGGGGAGCCCGGTCAGCTGCCGCCCGCATCCCCGAGCGTCACGATCAGGGCGGCCAGCAGGGCGACACGGGACGGAACGGTCGTGACATCGAGCCACTCGTCCGGGCCGTGGTCTCCGCCGCCGACCGGGCCGAGGCCGTCGAGGGTGGGGACACCGGCGCCGGCGATGGTGTTGGCGTCGCCGACGCCGCCGGTGGCTGCGGCGCCCAGAGCGATGGAGAGTTCCCTGCCGGCGTCCACGGCGTGGGCGAACATGGCGCGCGCTGCCGGGGTGTCCTCCATCGCCGGACAAACTTCGGTCTGCCGGACGGTGGCTGTGGTGCCGGGTACGCGGAGCCGGGCGGCGGCTTTCTCGATGGCCTCTCGGGCGTGCCGGATCCCGTCGTCGGTCGACGACCGCACCTCTACGTGCAGCTCCGCTTCGGGGCACACGATGTTGATGCGGCTGCC
This sequence comes from Streptomyces sp. NBC_00154, assembly GCF_026342835.1. Lineage (GTDB taxonomy): Bacteria > Actinomycetota > Actinomycetes > Streptomycetales > Streptomycetaceae > Streptomyces. Next base: position 6,917,468 of record NZ_JAPEMI010000001.1, on the reverse strand, counting down.
CGCCCTGACCATGCCCACATTGACGGTGACGTCGCCCCAGCGCCCGTTCATCTTCTGACAGTCGATGAGCAGATGCGCGGCGGCCAGCGCTGCGTTCGCTCCGCGCTCCGGTTCGATTCCGGCGTGCGCGGCCCGCCCTGTCACAGTGATCACGAAGTCGGCCACGCCCTTGCGGGAGACGACGAGGTCGCCGTTCTCGCGGGCGCACTCCAGGCCGAGCGCGTAGTGCATTCCGGCTGTGAGCGCCGCGGTCACCGGGCGGCTGGCCGGTGACCCGATCTCCTCGTCGGGGGTGGCGAGGAAGACGATCTCCGCGAAGTCCAGCATCCGCCGGTCCACCAGGAGTTCCACGGCGGTGAGCCCGGCGAGGAGTCCTCCCTTGTCGTCGCTGACTCCGGGTCCGTGGGCCAGCGGGCCGCTCAGGCGGAACGGCCGGTCGGCCGCGGTCCCGTCGTCGAACACGGTGTCCATGTGCCCGGCGAGCAGGATGCGCCGTCCGCCGCGCTCCACGGGCAGCCCGCCGCGCAGCCGCCCCACCACCAGGTCACCGAAGCGGGCGTTGTCCCGTCCTTCGGCGGTGACGGTTGCCCGGTCGACCTCGAAGCCCAGGGAGGTCAGTCGCCGTACGGTCCAAGCCGCGACCCGGTTGACCCCTTCGGGGCTGTACGAGCCGGAGTCGATGGAGACGAGGTGCTGCAGGTCCGACAGGTAGCGGTCGTGCAGGGCGACGGCGTCCGGAAGGAACCGGGCCGCGGTACGTCCCGCAGTGCCCCGGACCCCTGCGGGGGCGCTCACAGGACCTTCGACAGAAAGGCGCGGGTGCGTTCCTGCTGCGGGTCGCCGAGTACCTGCCGGGGGGTACCTGCTTCGACCACGACGCCGTCGTCCATGAAGACGGCCGTGTCCGCGACTTCGCGGGCGAACCCGATTTCGTGGGTGACAACCACCATCGTCATTCCTTCCGAGGCCAGTTGGCGCATGACGTCCAGTACTTCCCCGACCAGTTCGGGGTCGAGGGCGGACGTCGGTTCGTCGAAGAGCATCAGTTTGGGCTTCATCGCCATGGCCCGTGCGATGGCGACACGCTGCTGCTGGCCGCCGGACAGCTGGGCGGGGTATCGGTCGGCGCGATCGGCGAGCCCGACGCGGTCCAGCAGGCGCCGGGCGTCCGCGCGGGCCTCGTCCCTGGCGACGCCCGCGACCTTCATGGGCGCCTCCATGACGTTCTGTTCCGCCGTCATGTGCGGGAAGAGATTGAACCGCTGGAACACCATCCCGATGTCGCGGCGGCTGCGGGCGATATCGCGCTCCTTCAGCTCGTACAGCCGGTCGCCCTGCTGTCGGTAGCCCACCGGCGCACCGTCGACGGACAGCCTGCCCCCGTCGAGCTTCTCCAGGTGGTTGATGCAGCGCAGGAACGTGGACTTCCCGGAGCCGGAGGGGCCCAGCAGGCAGCAGACCTGGCCACGTTCCACGGTCAGGTCGATGCCCTGGAGCACGGCGACCTTCCCGAAGTGCTTGCGCACGCTCTCGGCGTGCACCATCGGCGTCTCCACGGTCGTCATCCCTTCGGGCCGGTCGGGGCGGGGGTGTTACGGGACAGGCTCAGCCGGACTCCGGCGACGAGGCGCTGCAGCGGGCCGGCGGAAGCTGCGCGGGCCAGGCCGCGCCCGTACCGGCGCTCCAGCCAGGACTGCGGAAGGCTCAGGGCGGTGACGAGGATCAGGTACCAGATGGAGGCGACCACGAGCATGGGGATGACCTGGTAGTTCTGCGCGTACACGTCCTGGATGTTGGACATCAGGTCGTGGGCGGAGATCACGGAGACCAGTGCGGTCATCTTGAGCATGTTGATGGTCTCGTTGCCCAGCGGCGGGATGATGACCCGCATGGCCTGGGGCAGCACGATGCGCCGGGTGGTGAGGGATGGACGCATGCCGAGCGAGTGCGCGGCCTCCGTCTGGCCCGGGTCGACGGACTGGATCCCGGCGCGGACGATCTCGCTCGCGTACGCCGCCTCGTTCAGTCCCAGCGCCAGGAGCGCGGCCACCGTGGGCGTGAGCAGGGCGTTGGTGTCGACCTGGAGGAAGGTGATGTGGGTGAATGGGACACCGATCAGGACGTGTTGGTAGAGCGCTCCCGCGTACCCCCAGAAGATGATCTGGACCAGCAGGGGCGTCGACCGGAAGACCCAGACGAAAGCGGTGCCGAGGGCGCGCAGGACAGGGTTGGACGACAGTCGCATCACCGCTACGAGGACACCGAGACCGAGCCCGATCGCCATGGCGGCCGCGGTCAGCCACAGCGTCGTGACCAGTCCACTGAACACGAGATCGGCGAAGACGTAACGTCCGATGATGTCCCAGTGCAGGTTCTTGTTGCCTGCCAGGGAGCCGATGAGCCCGACAAGGGCGGTGGCGGCTGCCGCCGCGGCGAGCCAGCGGCCCCAGTGACGGACCGGCACGGCGGTGAGGGTGTCCGGTGCGGACGCGGCCGGTGCGGAACGGCTCTGCATGGTCCCGGCGGGGGTCATGGCAGTCATGTCAGGACACCGCCGCGTTCTTCGTGGCTTCCTGCACCGCGATGGACGCGACACCGTACTTGGCGCAGATCCTGCGCAGTGTCCCGTCGTCGATGAGCGCCTGCACGGCCTGCTGGATCGCGTCGGTGAGGCCCGGCAGGCGTTTGGTGACGCCGATCCCGTTGGGAGTGGCCTCGTAGCCGCCGACCGCCTCGGGGTCGTCGACGACTTCGAAGGCCCGGCCGCCGCCCGCGGTCTTGGCGGTCCAGCCTGCTGCGGGCTTGGTCAGCAGGTCGGCTGCGACTTTCCTTGATCGCAGAGCCAGTTGGGCATCCGAGTCCTTCGGAAACGTCTGGATGGAGACGGGCTCCTTGCCCGCGTCCGCGCATGCGGCCTGATGGGCCTTGAGTACGTCCAGCTGGTGGGTGGCGGCCTCGGCACCCACCTTCTTGCCGCACAGATCGTCGAGTTCGGCGATGTGATCCGGGTTCCCCTCGGTGACGAGGATGCCCGAGCCGGACACGGAGTAGTCCACGAAATCCAGGACCTGCTGACGCTCCTTGGTGTCGGTCATGGCCGACATCACCGCGTCGAACTTGCCCGCCTGGATCGCCGGCACGATGCCGTCGAACTTCTGCGCGGTGAAGGTGAATCGCACCCCCAGCTTGGCTCCGAGCGCCTGCCCCAGGTCGTAGTCGAGCCCGGTCAGTTCGGGTTTGCCCTCGGCCACGAACATCACGAACGGGGCGTACGGGACGTCGGTGGCGACCCTGACCGCACCGGCGGACCGCACGGCGGCAGGCAGGGCGGCGTGGAGCTTCGCATCGCGGGTGATGCGTACGCCGGCGATGGTGACGCCGGCCGCGGGGGCAGCGGTGTCGCCGGGGTCGCTGCCGCAGCCGGACAGCGCCGTGGCCGCTGTGATCAACAGTGCTGTGGCCGCAACTGCGCGGCGCCATGGGTGAGTGTGCAACACGAACCCCTTCTCGCGGAACTGCCGTGCGGTTGGTTCACCGCCGACGAACTTCCCGCACGTTACACATGGCGTCTTCATTCGTTCTACCGTAACACCTGTTACATATCGATAACGGCCCCGTCCAGCCGCGCCACATGGTCACCGAGCGGCAGGCACACCAATGCCCTCGCGCTCACACGAGCGCGCGCCCCCATCGCCCGCGTTTCAGGTCGCAGTCCATTTACTCGATGCCGAACGAGCATTACCCGTCAATTCGGGACCTTGCATGCAGGGTTTCGAGCGGCATGCGATGCGCTCGACCCGTATCGATCCCGAAATATTTCGATGAATTTGCAGGTCGCTTCCGTGCCCGGATCGGGCCCTGATCCACCGAAAGGCACGAAATGCGCTGCCCAGCGATGCGGATGATCCAGATCATCCGCGAAGTAGACCCTCAACTTCACCCGAATCGCATACTGCATTTCGGAAGGTTTTCGTAATTCCGGCCTGCCTCTGTATGCGTGTTCCCGCCTCAAACGCCTGCGCCGACATCCCGGGATCACATTCACACAGTTCAGAGGCATACCAGACGTAGATTCCGCGCTTTACCTCTTCGAAATATTTCGGAAATGCCGCGTTGACGTCGCCCGTCGCCGGGCGCATACTCTCCCTCGCTCCTTGCTTCACCGATCAACTCCCCGCCGGAGAACCGCCATTCGTCGGCATGTCCGGAGGCGGAACGCACAGCCCTGAACGGTCCACCCACCCATGTCCGGGCGGTCCGCTCATTCCGTCCGACAATCGGAAGAAGAGGTTGGTCAGTGATCGACAATTCCCCCCGCGGCTTCGAGCCCCGATGCCCGCAGTTCCGTGCCCGGGTCCGCAAGGCACTCGTCCTCGGAACGGCCGGCGTCCTGGCCACCGCCGGTGTCCTCTCGCTCGCCGGCAGCGCAGACGCTGCGAGCACACTCGGCGCCTCGGCCGCGGCCAAGGGCAGGTACTTCGGTACGGCAGTGGCCGCGAATCATCTCGGTGAGGCGCAGTACGCCTCCACGCTGGACACCGAGTTCAACGCGGTGACGCCCGAGAACGAGATGAAGTGGGACGCCGTCGAAGGCACCCGCAACTCGTTCAACTATTCCTCGGCCGACCAGATAGTCAGCCACGCCCAGGGCCAGGGCATGAAGGTCCGCGGCCACACCCTGGTGTGGTACTCGCAGCTGCCCGGCTGGGTGGGTGGCCTCGCCGCCGCCGACCTGCGCACGGCGATGAACAATCACATCACCCAGGTCATGACCCACTACAAGGGCAAGATCTACGCCTGGGACGTGGTCAACGAGGCGTTCCAGGACGGCAGCAGTGGCGCCCGCCGCAGCTCCCCGTTCCAGGACAAGCTCGGCAACGGCTACATCGAGGAGGCGTTCCGTACCGCTCGCGCCGCCGACTCGGGCGCCAAGCTCTGCTACAACGACTACAACACCGACGGTCAGAACGCGAAGAGCAACGCGGTCTACAACATGGTGAAGGACTTCAAGCAGCGCGGCGTGCCGATCGACTGCGTGGGATTCCAGTCGCACTTCAACAGCAACTCGCCCGTCCCCAGTGACTACCAGGCCAATCTGCAGCGCTTCGCCGACCTCGGCGTCGATGTGCAGATCACCGAACTGGACATCGAGGGCTCCGGCTCGGCGCAGGCCGCCAACTACAGCAACGTGGTGAAGGCCTGTCTGGCCGTCTCGCGCTGCACCGGCATCACGGTCTGGGGCATCCCCGACAAGTACTCGTGGCGCAGCAGTGGCACCCCGCTGCTGTTCGACAACAACTACAACAAGAAGCCGGCGTACGACGCGGTGCTCGCCGCACTCGGAGGCAGCACCGGTGGCGGTGCCCCCGGCGGCGGCACGGGTGGCGCCACCTGCACTGCGACCTACTCCCGTACCGACTCCTGGAGTGACCGCTACAACGGACAGGTGACGGTGAAGGCCGGCAGTTCCGCGATCGCCAACTGGTCGGCGCCGGTGACCTTAACCTCGCCGCAGAAGGTCTCCACGACCTGGAACGGCACTCCCAGCTGGGACACCAGCGGAAACGTGATGACCATGAAGCCGAACGGCAACGGCAGTCTGGCGGCGGGAGCGTCGACGACCTTCGGGTTCACCGTCATGACGAACGGCAGCACGGCGACGCCCTCCATCGGCGCCTGTAACGCCTCCTGACAGACCGTCAGAGGCGCGAGAACGCAGGGCGCGGCGACACCCTGTCGCCGCGGCCTGCACCGTTGTACGGAACAGGGCGGGGTGCGGAATCGACGGGCGGTTCCGTACCCCCGCTATCACACGAGCGGCTGTCCGGCCTCCGTCGACGCAGGGACGGAGGCGCCGGCCGGCACGGGCACCGGGACCGGGGCCGTCGACTCCCGCACGACCAGTCGCGGCCGGATGAGCAGGGAACGGCCTGCCACCGGGGCCGAGTCGATCCTGGCCCGCAGCTGCTGGAACGTCTCGGCCGCCATCTCCGGCAGCGGCTGACGGACCGTGGTGAGCGGCGGTTCGAAGAGGTCGGCGAGCAGGATGTCGTCGAAGCCGACCACCGAGACGTCCTGTCCGGCGCTGCGCCCCGCATCCTTCGCGCCCCGGCAGATCCCGATCGCGCACATGTCGTTGATGGCGACGAAAGCAGTGGGCGGGCGTGGTCCGGACAGGAGCTCCCGCGCCGCCTTGCGGCCCAGTTCGGCGGCATCCTTGTCGCTGAACTCGGTGGTGTCGGCGCCCGGCCAGACCACCGCGTCGGCCGGATCGAGCCCCGCCGATTCCAGGGCGGCGCGGAAGCCGCGCAGTCGCTCGCGGCGGTTTACACTGTTGACCGACCCGGAGACGAACGCCAGCCGCCGGTGGCCGAGTTCGATGAGATGACGCGTGGCGAGTTCGGCACCCATCGCGTTGTCCACGCTGATGGAGGCCAGTGACGGCGGGTCACCCGCCTGGGCGGTGCGGTCGAAGGCAACCATTTTCAGACCGCGGCTGAGCAGCGGTGCCACATGGTCGAGCGACGGCAGCGAGGAACAGAGCACCACTCCGCTCACCCCGTCGGCGAGCAGCTCCTCGCCGTACTTGAGCTCGCGGGCCGGATCACGCTCACTGTTGCAGAGCAGTACGTGGTAGCCCTCGGCGAGCGCAATGGCCTCCAACTCGCGGGCGAGCGCTCCCCAGAAGGGGTTGGCGACCGACGGCACGATGAGACCGATGACTTTGATCCGGCCGGTGCGCAGCATCCTTGCCGCACGGTTGGGCCGGTAGCTCAGCTGATCGATCGCCTGCTCGACTCGGGCCAGGGTGGCCGCCTGCATACGGTCCGTACGTCCGTTGAGGACGTTCGACACCGTGCTCGCGGAGACCCCAGCAGCCTCCGCGACCTGATGGATCGTTACCCCGCTCATGCCACCTCCGGTTCGGAACCCATTCCACGACCCAGTGTACCGATTTACTGAACGCTCTTCACCGGTACACCTGTTAACTCCCTTGAAAATTCTCGTGCATCAGCTGTTGACGTCCCTCTTGAGGCGTTCCTAGCATCAGTGCATCGATTTACCAGCGCTTCCCAGTAGTGGCTGGGTTGTCATCGCTGGATCGATCTACAGCTTCCACCTCCAGAGGGGTGTCCCATGGAACTCAACAGACGGTCGCTGCTTTCCGCAATCGGTGCGGGCGCCGCTGCCGCAGCGCTCGGCGGATGCGGTACCGGCACGTCGACGGCCGGCTCCGCCGACGGCCCCGCCGAAGGTGAGATCACGCTGCTCACCCCGATCTACGAAGGCACCGACGGCAAGACACTGCTGGAGCAGGAGATCCTCGGGGGCTTCAGGAAGAAGCATCCGAAGGTCAAGGTGAACGTGGACTACACCACGTACGCCCAGCTCAACGAGAAGATCACCACGGGTCTCGCGGGCGGGCTGCTGCCCGATGTACTGATGATGGGGGTCGGCTGGATCCCGCCGTTCGCCGCCAAGAAGGCGATCGCCGAGCTGCCCGAGAAGCTGGCCTCCGCGCACGACTACGAGAAGCGGGTGCTGGAGCCGTCGCGGTACGACGGCAGGCTGTACGCCCTGCCGGTCGTGCTCGACACCCGCATCGTCGTGTACCGCAAGGACCACTTCGCCGCGGCCGGAATCAGGAAGACCCCGGCCAACTGGGCCGAACTGCGTGCTGTGGCGAAGCAGTTGACGAAGGACGGCCGCCTCGGCTTCGACCCGTTCTCGATCGATCTGCGTCAGTGCTGGGAGACGTTCCTCTTCGCCAACGGCGGCCGGCTCTTCAGTGCGGACGGCAAGAAGGTGCTGTTCAACAACGCCCGTGGGGTGGAGGCGCTGCAGTTCTTCAAGGACCTGGTCAAGGACGGCTCGTCCGACTACGCGAAGAAGACCGACCTGGGTGCTCCGTCGAACATCCAGACCGGCAAGGCCTCGATGATGATGTCGACCAGCGCCCTGTGGAATCAGCTGAAGGACACCAATCCGGAGCTGATCGAGGGCGACAAGGTGGGTGCGTTCATCCTCGCCAACCGCAAGCCGGCGATGCTGCAGGGCGGCACGCTCGTCTCCCAGTCCGCAAGCTCCAAGCACCCTGCCGCGGCCCGTGCTCTCGTCGAGCACCTCGCGACGCCCGAGTCGATCCTCGGCGCCGCCAAGCAGCGGGGCTCGGTGCCGGGGCTGAAGGATCTCAACGACACCACCTATGTGAAGGAGAACAAGTTCGTCGACCTCTCCCTGCAGAGCATGGGCGACGCCTGCTCGGAGGGGGGCACCGCGGCCTGGATGGAGATCCGCGAGAAGATCAAGCCGACGCTGGAGCCCGCGATCGTGGGCGGTCAGTCCGCGAAGGACGCCATCGCGGAACTCGGCCGGCTCGCCGAGGCCGCCATCGGCCGGATGTGAGGACCCGTCACTGTGGGAACGACATCCGTGGTGAAGGCCAGGCCCGCACGGCCGCCTTCGCCGCCTGAGACGAAAACGGTACCGAAGCGCACCGGTCGGGCCCCGACGGGCCCGGGACGCCGGCGGCGACGGGCCGGAATGCTGATGGTGGCGCCCGCACTGCTGCACGCCTCGCTCTGGATCGGCCTGCCGGTCGTCGCCTCGGTGGTCCTGGCCTTCACGAAGTACGACGTGCTGACGGCGCCGCAGTTCGTGGGGCTGGACAACTTCCGGGACATGCTGGACGACGCGGTCTTCCGCAAGTCCATCGTCAATACGGTCGTCTACACCTTCTTCACCGTGCCGTTCGGGATGGCGCTGGGGCTGCTGATGGCCCTGGCGCTGCACACCGGGCTGAGGGCCCGCGGCGTCTTCCGTACCGCGATCTTCCTGCCGCAGGTGACGGCGACCGTCGCGATCGCGCTGGTCTGGCTGTGGATCTACAACCCTGGCAACGGGCTGCTGAACGCGCTGCTCGCGTTCCTCGGAATCGACGGGCCGGCCTGGCTCTCGTCGACGACCTGGGCGATGCCCTCGGTGATCCTTGTCGGCATCTGGCAGGGCATCGGCATGAAGATGCTCATCTACCTGGCCGCGCTGCAGTCCCTGCCGAAGGAGCTGTACGAGGCCGCTTCGGTGGACGGTGCTTCCAAGGTGCGGCAGTTCTTCTCGATCACGCTGCCGCTGCTGAAGCCCGCCACGTTCTTCGTGCTCATCACGTCGATGATCAGCGCGTTCCAGTCCTTCGACCAGATCTACATCCTCACCGACGGCGGCCCCGCCAACAGCACCACGATGATGACGTACGAGATCTACAAGTCCGCCTTCCGGGAGTTCCGCGTCGGCTATGCCTGTGCGCAGTCGCTGGTGCTGTTCGTGCTGCTCATGGGGTTCACCCTGGTCAACCGGCGGATCATGGGAGGCACCCGTGGCCACAGCTGAGCTGCAGAAGCCGAGCGCCCGGCCACGGCCTGCGCGCGGCCCGTCCCCGAAGGTCTCCGTCGGGCGGATCGCGCTCTACGTGACGCTGGCCGTCATCTCGCTGCTGATGGTGGTGCCGTTCATCTGGATGGTGCTCACCTCGCTCAAGACACCGGTCGAGATCGCGTCGCAGGACGCCGGACTGCTGCCGCAGCACTGGGAGTTCGGGAACTATCTCGACGCGCTGAAGGCGGCGCCGTTCGCCACCTACGCCCGCAACAGCTTCATCATCGCCATCAGCCACACGGTGCTCAATGTGCTGGTGGCGTCGATGGCCGGGTACTCCCTGGCCCGGATCAGGTTCCGTGGCAGCGAGGTCATCTTCTATCTCTTCATCGCCGCGCTGATGATCCCGACGTACACGAAGGTGCTGCCGGAGTTCCTGATCGTCCGCTTCATGCCGCTGGCCGGCGGCAACGACATCTTCGGCCAGGGCGGCAGCGGCTGGCTGGACTCCTGGTGGGCGCTGATCGTCCCCGGCGCCGTCACCCCGTTCGCCGTCTTTCTCTTCCGTCAGTTCTATCTGGACCTTCCGGTGGAACTGGAGGAGGCGGCCCGGCTCGACGGGCTAGGCGAGTTCCGGATCTACGCACGGATCATGACGCCGCAGGTCAAGCCCGCACTCACCACGGTGGCGCTGCTGACATTCGAGTCGTCCTGGAACAACTTCCTCTGGCCACTGCTGGTGACCCGCACGGACAGCCTGCGGGTGATCCAGGTCGGGCTCTCCGTCTTCAAGACGGAGAACGGCACCCAGTGGCACTTCCTGATGGCGGGCACCACGCTCGCCACCCTCCCCATGGTCGTGCTCTTCCTCATCGGCCAGCGCTATTTCGTGCAGGGCTTCGCAACTGCCGGTCTCAAGTGACCGGTTCCGGTCCCGAGCGGCCGGTTACCGAAAGGGTTATCTCCCATGTCTGCTGATCTCAACGGATCCCGCGCACTGGTGACAGGAGCGGGACACGGCATCGGCCGCGCCATCGCCGTCGCCCTCGCCGAGGCCGGCGCCGATGTCGCCGTCCACTACCACTCCTCGGCCGACGAGGCCGCGAAGACGGTCTCCGCGATCGAGGCGCTGGGTCGCAGGGCCAAGGCGTTCCAGGCCGATGTGACCGTGACCGCGGACGTCGACCGGGTAGTCGATGAGGCGGCCGGGTTCCTCGGCGGGCTGGACGTGTTGGTCTGCAACGCGGGACATCTGATCGGCCGCACCACGATCGCCGAGATGACCGACGACCACTTCGACCGGGTGATGTCCACCAACCTGACGTCGACGTTCCGTACTGTGCGGGCCGCGCTGCCGCATCTGACGAAGTCGTCGGCCGGTCGCATCATCACCATGTCGTCGCTGGCCGCGCACAACGGCGGCGGCCCCGGCTCGGTGGCGTACGCGGCGGCCAAGGCCGGCATCCGCGGCTTCACCAAGGGGCTGGCCAAGGAACTCGGCGGTACCGGGATCACGGTCAACACCGTCGCCCCGGGCTTCATCAAGGGCACCGCCTTCCACGACACGTTCACCGCGCCGGAGGCGCAGCAGGCGATGGAGGCGGGCATCCCTGTCGGCCGGGCCGGCACGCCGGAGGATGTGGCCGCGGCCGTCGTCCACCTCGCGTCGCCGACGTCCGGCTTCCTCACCGCCACCACGGTGGACATCGACGGTGGCGTATGGCCGCGTTGAGGCGGATCGCCCGGGAGCGCGGCGGCTGGTGGCACGCGTACGTCTGCCCGGTGCACGGGATCGAGCTCGACCACGGTGATCTGCTCGCCGGGGCCTTCCCGGACGGTGGTGCGCGGTGCTCGTACGGCTGCGCGGTGGACGACGAGGCGGTGCGCGGCGCCTGGCTGGTGCTGTCGCACCAGGCGTGGGCGCGGCATCTGCGGGTGCTCGCCCACCGGGGTGAGCGGGCGGAGGCGGTGGCGCGGCTCGTCGAGTACGCGGGTCTGTACGCGGAGCTCGCCTCCGAGCGGCACGGTGAGGCGCAGGCCTGGATGCTGCGCGGTCGGCTCTTCCACCAGGCGCTGACCGACGCCATTTGGGCGGTCGGCATCGGGCATACCGTCATCACGCTCGCCGAGGACTCCACGGACGGTCTGGCAGCGGTGCTGCCGCTCCTCGATGATCTGGAGCGCGCGGCGCTGGACGCCCGGGATGTACTGACGGGGCAGGGGCACCTCGCTTCCAACTACACCGCGTGGCTCAACGCCGCAGGTGTGGCGGCGAGTCGTGGTGCGGCCGCCGCCCGCGGTCAGGAGTGGGAGGGCGCGAAGGTATGGCTCGACGGCGACCACGGGCTGTACGCGCATCTGCGCGTCGCGGTCGCCGACGACGGCTGGGAGTGGGAGGGCAGCACCTACTACCACGGGTTCGTGCTGCGGGCAGCGCTGCTGGCGCTCCGCTCGATGGATCCGGCGGCCATTCCGTCCGACGTGGTCGACGTACTCGCCGGAATGACGGATGTGCTGGCGGTCGTCGCAACACCCGGCGGCATTCTTCCCGCCCTGCACGACGGCCCGTATCTGCGCCGTCCGCTTGCGCTGGAGTGGCTCGAACTGGTGGCGCTGGCACAGCAGTTGGTGCCGTCCTCGGCCCTGGAGGCGGTGGCCGGGCGGGCCCGGGCCGAGCTCGGCACGCACGACGACGGACTGGACCGGGCGCTGAGCGGCTGGTTCGCAGGCCCGCCGCTGCCGGAGCGTCCGGCGCCGGGTCCGGTCACGGTGTTCGGCCGAGCCGGATATGCGGTTCTGCGCGGGGCGGGAATCCATGCGCTGCTGGACTTCGGTCCGCACGGGGGCTCGCACGGACATCGCGACAAGCTGTCGCTGTATCTGTACGGGAACTCCACCCCGTGGCAGCCCGATCCCGGTCAGGTCCCTTATGCCCACACCGAGTTCCGTGATCTGTACGCATCCACGGCGGCGCATCCCGCCTTCCGGGTGGACCACGCCGAACAGGCGGAGTGCACCGGGAAGCTGCTCGATTCGGAGGGCTCCTCCGTCCGCGCCGAGGTGACCGAAGCGTACGAAGGTGTGCGGGCGGTGCGGCGGATCACGGTCGGTGACGGCTATCTCGTCGATCTGCTGACGGTGACGGCGGAGGACTCCAGGCAGTTCACCTCGCAGCTGCGCCCCGGCGTCGCGCTGGACGTCCAGCTGCAGGCCGGCGGTCCCGTGCGCACCACGTGGTACGGCGACGAGACGCTGCACGGGTGGCACACGCACACCACCGGCATACCGGTCCGGCCGGTCACCCGGCCGGGCCCCGGTCCGGCCGACGATCCGCAGCGGATGTGTACCCGGGTCGACTTCACTGCGCAGGCGCAGCGGGTCACGTTCGCCTCGGTGTACCAGGCGTCGTCGGCGGGGCCCGCCGTCGCCGACGTGCAGCTGGGCGATGACGGGCTGACGGTCGGTCTGGCCGACGGCAGCACGACATGGTTCCGGACGGAGGACTGACCCGTGTTGCTCTCGGCTACCCCGCCGCCCGGCCCGCGCCCCGCCCAGGAGGCCCGGTTGTACGAGGAGGCCGCCCGGCAGCGCGGGCTGACCCCGCCTCGCGCCCACCCGCCGGCCAGCATCACGTGGCTGGGTCCCGCCGCATCCAATCCGGCGCTGGCCCACCGGGTCGGCGGCGATCCGGCACATCTGGCGGAGAGCCGTCGCTGGATCGAAGCGGCGGTCCGCCTGCCGCACTGGGGCAAGGCCCATATGCCGGACCACGATCTGGACGCCGGCTGGCTGCTGCACCACCTGTCGCTCGCCCACCGGTGGATCGGTGACGATCTGCCGGACGGATTGCGGGCACTGCTGCGGTACAAACTGCTGCTCCAGGGGCGACGGATGTACGAGTTCGCGGTGGCGAGCGAGGGCGGCTGGTGGTCGTCGTCGTACTGGCAGAACCACAACTGGATCTGTTACGCAGGGCTGGCGACGGCCGGGTACGTGCTGGGCAAGGAGGAGTGGACCGAGCGTGCCAAGGAGAACCTCGGTACGGTCCTCGATCTGATGCCGGAGGACGGCTCGCACGCCGAGGGGGTCGTCTACTGGCGCTACGGCGTGCCGTTCCTCGCCATCCATCTGGATCTCCTCCAGGAGGCGGAGGGCATCGACTGGTGGAACCGGGGCGGTTTCCTCTCCCGTACGTTCCGCTTCCGGCTGCACCAGACCGCCCCCGGCTTCGCCCGCAATGTCGACCACGGCGACTGCCACGACCGGCGCAGCGGGCACAGCGCCGCCCTGTACTACCGCCTGGCTGCCCAGTACGGCATCCCGGAGGCTCAGTGGATGGGCGATCTGGCCTCGGGCGAGCTGCTCTGGCAGGAGACGTCGGAGAGCGGGGTGCGACCGGGGATCCTGCCGGAGGCCTACCTCGAATACCTCTGGTACGACCCGTCCGTGCCGGCCACGCGGCCCACGGAGACCCGGGCGTTCTTCCCGGATCTGGGGCTGCTCGCGGCGCGTACGGGATGGGACGACGACGCCACGCTCGTCTCGTTCAAGGCGAGTCCGGGCGGCGGTCACAAGGCGTGGGAGACATCTGCGAAGCACCGGGCCGAGCGGGGCTGGGAGACCCTCAACCAGGGGCACCACCACCCGGACTCCGGTTCCTTCGTGATGGTCTCGCAGGGTGAGTTCCTTGCGGTGGACGAGGGCTACAGCAACCGCAAGCGGGCCGCGCACCACAATCTGCTGCTGGTGGACGGGCGGGGTTACGCGGACGAGGACCGCTACCACGTCTACAAGGACCTTCCATTCGAGCGTCAGGCCCGGCAGCGCGATGTGCTCGTCGGCGACGAGTGCGGCTGGGCGCACGCGACAGCGGAGATCGCCACGATGTACGACCCGGGGCTCGGGGTGCGGAGGCTCGACCGGACGCTGGTCTTCACCCCGTCGGGGCGGCTGGTGCTGCTCGACCTGGCGGAGTCGGAACCGGGCGAGGGGCGGGAGTGGACGTTCCTCCTCCAGACCGACCGGCCCACTGAGCCGCAGCCGGACGGTACGCGGCTGATCCGGTCCGGCTCGGCCGTGGCGCGGGTATGGCAGTTCGCCCCGCTCGACCCATCGGTCACCTCGGAAGTCACCGAGGTCGAGGCCAATCCGACGTCCAGCACACCGGAGCTGCGTCTCACCCGCACGCTGCACACGCTCCGGTCGACGTCCCCGCGGTCCGTCTCCGGACTGTTCCTCACGGCGATCACGCCTGGTTCGGCGGACCCGGGCGAGCGGGCCGAGTGCACGGACGGGCACGGCGTCACGTTCCACGGCGAAACGGTGCTGCTCTCCCCCGTCGCACGCCGAATCCGTACCGCTGCCGTCTCCGCAGATGCCGCGGCCGTGCTCCTCCGCGACGACGCTCAGGCACCGTACGTCGTCGCGGCCACGCGGCTGGAGCTCAACGGACGCGTGCTCCTCGATGTCCCGGAGCCGTACACAGGAAAGGTCGGCTGACCCATGCGGGCAACACTCTCGCCCCCGGAACAGCGGGCCGCCACCCCGTCCGGATGGCCGACGCTGCTGCGCCGGCTGGAGTTCGTGGCCTACCCGGCAGCCGCCGGGGCCGCATTCGCCGTACTGTCCCTCGGCGTCGTGACGTGGCTGCCCGCGCTCGCCGCGATGGGGTACGCCCTGCAAGGGTGGCGCACCGATGGGGACACCCGGTGCTTCACCCGCGCGTTCACGGCGTTCCCGCAGTACTGGCGCGCGCTGTGGCTCCACTCGCTGGCGTCCACCGTCGCGGCGTTCGTCCTCACCGCCAACATCGTCCATCTGCTGGGCCGTTCGGAGCCCTGGACGTTCGTGGTGCTCGCCGCGCAGGTGGGCATCGCGGCGGCTGCGGTCATCCATCATGTGGCGCTGGCTGCCGAGGCAGGCCGTTCGCCACAGGGGATGGTCCGTTCCTGGTCGCGCGATGCGCTGGTGCTCGGTTTCGGGTCCGCGGCGCGTGGCACCGCACTGCTCGGCGCGGTGATCTCCGCATCCCTGCTCTCCCTCGTCGTACCGCTGGGGCCGCTGCTTCTCGGCCCGAGCATTCCCGTACTGCTCGCCCTGTCCTTCGCCGATCCCAGGAGGCACACCCCATGAGCCGTTTACTGCGCACCGCCCTCGTCGCCGCACTCGCCGCGGGCGCTCCGCTCGCCTTCCCGCCGCCGTCGGTCGCGGCGGAGTCGGCGACCGGCTACTACGTGTCGCCGTCGGGCAGTGACTCCAACGCAGGTACGTCTGCGAGTGCTCCGCTCGCCACGATCCAGAAGGCCGTGGACCTGGCGCCGACGGGCGCGGTGGTGCACCTCGCCTCCGGTACGTACGAGCAGGACGTGGTGACGAGGCGCGCCGGCGTCACGATCACCGGACCCTCGACCGCCGTGGTGGAGGGGGCGGGCGACGCCCGGATCATTCAGGTGCAGCACGACTCGACCACACTGAGCGGCTTCACCGTGGACGGGCTGCACGGGTCGTCCACCGATGTGTCGGGCTACCGCCTGAAGCTCATCTACGTCATGAGCACGACCCCCGGCAATGGTGTGGGCGCGCTGCACATCACCGATATGACGCTGAAGAACGCCGCCGACGAGTGCTTGCGGGTGCGCTATCTCGTCACCGGCGCCGACATCTCCGGCAACACCATCACCAACTGTGGCGTCGCTGACTTCAAGTTCGGCGGCGGTGGCAAGAACGGTGAGGGCATCTACCTCGGCACGGCCCCCGAGCAGCAGGGCGCGAACGGCGCCCCGGACGCGGCACCCGACATCAGCAGGAACAACCGCATCCATCACAACACCATCGCCACCCAGGGCAATGAGTGCGTCGACGTGAAGGAGAACGCGACCAACAACTACGTGGAGTACAACGACTGCAGCGGCCAGAAGGACCCGAGCTCGGGCGGGCTCGACGCGCGCGGCAGCGGCAACATCTTCCGCTACAACACCGTTCACGACAACGTCGGCGCGGGCATCAGGCTCGGTGGTGACACCGCGACGGACGGTATCGACACCAGCGTCTACGGCAACACCGTCACCGGCAACGCGGGCGGCGGCATCAAGTTCATGCGCACCCCGCAGGGGCCTGTGTGCACCAACACGATGAGCGGCAACACCGGCGGCGACGCGGTCGGCACCTACGGCAGCGAGTACACGCCGACGGGTGCGTGCCCGCAGTGAGCGGCCGGGGACCCGCGAGACGCGGGGTACTGACGGCGGCGGGACTGGCCGCGGTAGCCGCGACGGTGCCGGACACGCAGGCCGCAGAAGCGCCGCGGAATGGCGCGCAGCGGTCGCGCTGGACGACGTCCTGGGCGACCGCACAGACCGCGCCGACCGCAACCGACGCCGTGGCGAGCACCGGACTGACCGACGGGACGTTCACCGCCACCGTCCGGCTGTCGGCCGGCGGACAGGTCCGGCTGCGGTACGGGCATGCGTTCGGCACCGTACCGGTCCTGATCGGGCCGGTGACGGCGGGCGGGCAGCCGGTGACCTTCGGCGGGCGGCCGCAGGCATGGATCGCCGCGGGTGCCTCGCTGACGAGTGATCCGGTCGCCGGTCTGCGTACCACCGAAGCGGGCCGGCTTACCGTGGAGACCCGGCTGCCCGGCCCCACCGGACCGCTCTCCTTCCACCGCAACACCCATGCCTCGCACCGTGTCGACGGTGTCCGCACGACCTCCGTGTACCTGCTGACGGGCGTCGAGGTGACAGGCGCGCACGGGCCGGTGATCGCGGTACTCGGCGACTCCATGGCCGAGGGTGTCGGCACGCCGGACGACGCCGATCTGCGCTGGCCGGACCAGCTGGCGCGACGCCTTCCCGGCTCGGCCGTCGCCAATCTCGGTATCAGCGGCAACCGGGTGCTGCTGGACGACCCCCGGTTCGGGCCGAGCGGACAGGCCCGCTTCGACCGCGATGTGCTGTCGCTGCCCGGGCTGCGGACCGTATGCGTACACCTCGGGGTCAACGACCTTCAGCAGCCGCCCGGTCAGACCGATCCCGCGCTCGTCCTGGCCGGCTACCGACAGCTCGTCCTGCGCGGCAGGGGCGCCGGGCTGCGGGTCGTCGGCGCGACGATCACGCCGTTCGAGGGCTGGACCCGTTGGACGCCCGGACTCGAAGCGGTCCGGCAGCGGATCAACGCGGCGGTGCGCACCGGCCAGGTCTTCGACGCCGTCGCCGACTTCGACGCCGCGGTCCGCGACCCGGACCGCCCCTCGCGGATGCTGCCCGCGCACGACAGCGGCGACGGACTGCACCCCAACCCCTCCGGCCATGCGGCGCTCGCCGCGGCCGTCGACCGCCGACATCTCCTGTGAGGGCCCGCATCATGAACCGAGGTACCACCCGGGGCACCACCCGACGCACAGTTCTCGCCGGAGCAGCGGCGCTCGGCGCAGCCGCCGCGCTGCCCGTCACGTCGGCCGGCGGGACCGCATCCGCCGCAGCGGGGGACGCCGCCGCGCTGCGCACCCGCTGGCACACCCTGCTCACCGGCGGCCCGGGGCTCGATCTCGAGGACCCGCAGATCGCGGCGACGGTGGCCAGGATCGGCAAGGCCGCGACCACGTCCGTCAAGGGCCTCGACCCGACCCGAAGCGATGGGCTGTTCCCCGATCTGACCAGCACCACGCTCTCCAACCACGTCACCACGTCGTTCAAGCGCCTCGCCACGGTCGCGACCGCGTGGGCCGTCCCCGGCACCCCGCAGTACGGCGACACCGCGCTGCGCGATCTGCTGCTGGCCGGCATCGACTGGATGCTGACAAACCGTTACGGCCCCGAGCACCCCAGGTTCGACAACGACTGGGACTGGGAGATCGGCTCCGCGCTCGCCCTCAACGACGCGTCCGTTCTGCTGTACGACGCCCTCGGCACGGAGCGGCTGAACCGGATCAGCACGGCCGTCCGGCACTACACGCCCGACCCGAACCTGTGGCGGGCCGACCGGCAGATCGCGACCGGCGCCAACCGGGTGTGGATCTCCACCGTCGTCGCGGTCAACGCGGTACTGCGCGACAACGGCGACGATCTCCTCCGGGTCCGTGACGCTCTTTCGGACGTCGAGGGTTCGGGGGCCAACAGCGTGCTGGCGTTCAACGACACCAGTGCGGCCGCGGACGGCACCGGCGAGGGTTTCTACTCCGACGGCTCGTTCCTCCAGCACTACAAACACCCGTACAACGGCGGCTACGGCAAGGAGCTGCTCGGGAATCTCTCGCGGCTGCTGAACCTGCTCGCCGGTACGCCGTGGACGGTCACCGACCCCGATCTCGACAACGTCCGGCACTGGGTCGACGACGGCTTCGACCCGCTGATCGCCCGGGGGGACGTGATGGCGTCGGTCTGCGGGCGCGAGATCGCCCGCCCCAGCAAACAGGGGCATGTCTCGGCACAGACGGTCATCGAGGCTGTGGTGCGGCTGATCCCGAGCTTCCCCGGGGACACCGCCGACCGGTTCACGGCGCTGGTCAAGCAGTGGATCGCCGAGGACACCTACCGGGACTTCCTCGCCGCCACCGACCTGGCGACGCTCGTCGCCGCCCGGCGGATCATCGCCTCGCCCGTCCCGGCGCGCGGCCCGCTGGTCGCCCACAAGCAGCACCCGCGGATGGACAAGGCGGCCCACCACCGGCCGTCGTTCGCGCTCGGCATCTCCGCGCACTCGTCGAGGATCTACAACTACGAGTCGATCCAGAACGAGAACCTGCACGCCTGGCATCTCTCCGACGGCATGGTCCTGCTCTACACGGACGATCTCGGGCACTACAGCGAGGACTACTGGCCTACCGTCGACCCGGCCCGGCTGCCCGGCACCACCGTCGTCGCCGGCCGCCCTGCGGATGCGGCCGGCCAGCGCACCACCAGCACGGCGGACTGGGCGGGCGGCGCGGTGCTGCCCGGAACG
Organism: Streptomyces sp. NBC_00154; assembly: GCF_026342835.1. GTDB lineage: Bacteria > Actinomycetota > Actinomycetes > Streptomycetales > Streptomycetaceae > Streptomyces. Next base: position 6,898,154 of record NZ_JAPEMI010000001.1, on the reverse strand, counting down.
ACGCTCGGCGCGTACGGGATGGAGCTGCGCGCGTTCGGGAGTTCGCTGCGCGGTCTGAAGAGCTGGTTCTGCCTGGACGACGTGATCGCCTGTGTCGGCTCGGGCATCACCGCCGATGCGGGCACCGCCGAGACGGTCGTGGAGAACCGCAAACTGCGCGACCCGCAGGCGGCTCTCCTCGTCAACGGTAAGGCAGTGCCGGCCGGCGCGGGCTGGTCGGATCGGCTCGGCCGGGTCCGCTGGCTGCACCTCGCCGGGACCGGCGGCTACATCTTCCCCAGGGCCACGACCGTCAACGGCCTGCGCGAGGAGCGCACCGCGACCTGGCGCGAGATCAACCTCAAGTACGGCACCGACACCCCCGTCACCCGCCCGTATCTGACGCTGTGGCAGGACCACGGAACGGCACCGGACGAGGCCGGCTACTTCTGGCTGCAGGCGCCCGCCGCGTCCGCCGGACGCACCAGGCTGTGGTCGGATGCGCCGCCGGTGAAGCTGGTCGCCGACTCCACGGCCGTGCATGCGGTACGCCGCTGCGCGGACGGGCTGTTCGCGGCGAACTTCTGGACCGCGGGCACCGCACAGGACCTCACCTCGGACGGGCCTGCGTCGGTGCTGGTGCGGCCCGAGGGGAAGACGGTGACGGTGTCCCTGTCCGATCCGACCCAGCTGCGGTCCTCGGTCGTGCTGAACCTCGCGCAGCGCGGTCTGACCGTCGTCTCCGCCGATCCGGGCGTCAGCGCCTCGGCCACGGCCACGGGCATCCGGATCACGGCCGACACCGCTGAACGCCACGGCGCAACCCTCACGCTCAACCTGACCCTGAAGAGGAGCTAGACCCTTGCTGTTCGACATGGACCTGGCGCGGCTGCGGGAGTACCGGCCGGAGCCGGAGGAGCCCGCGGACTTCGACGCCTTCTGGGCGAAGACGCTCACCGAGGCGGCCCGCCACGATCTGGACGCCGAGTTCGTCCCGTACGACGCCGGGTTCGCGACGGTCGATGCCTTCGATGTGACGTTCCGCGGCTGGGGCGGGCAACCGGTGAAGGCGTGGCTCATGCTGCCGCGGGCGCGCTCGGCGCCGCTACCCGCCGTGGTGCAGTACATCGGCTACAACGGCGGCCGGGGCATTCCGTACTCCTGGCTGACCTGGAGCGCCCTCGGCTACGCGCATCTGATCATGGACAACCGGGGGCAGGGCGGTGGGGGCAGGAACACCGCGGACACCCCGGACATCGGCCCCGACGGCCACGGCTCCTCGTCCCCCGGCTTCCTGACGCGCGGCATCGAGGATCCGTACCGGCACTACTACCGGCGGCTCATCACGGACGCGGTGCGGGCCGTCGATGCGGCCAAGGCGCACGAGGCCGTGGACGCATCGCGGGTCGCGGTGCTCGGCGGCAGCCAGGGCGGCGGGCTCGCCCTCGCCGCGGCCGGGCTGCGCGACGATGTGGTGGCAGCGGTCGCCGATGTGCCGTTCCTCTGCCACTACCGGCGCGCCTCGCAGATCACGGACGCGGGCCCGTACGCGGAGATCGCCCGCTGGCTGTCCGGGCACCGCTTCCGGATCGACGAGGCGATGGAGACGCTGTCCTACTTCGACGGGGTCAACTTCGCGGCGCGGGCGACCGCTCCGGCGTGGTTCTCGGTGGGTCTGATGGACAAGATCTGCCCGTCGTCGACGGTGTTCGCCGCCTACCACCGCTACGCCGGACCGGCCGAGATCGAGGTGTTCACGTACAACGGGCACGAGGGCGGCGCGGAGTACGACCTGCCGCGCAAGCTGGGCGCGCTGCGCGGCGCGTTCGGTCAATAGGTACCGATCAGCAAGTACGGGTCACCGGCCCAGCGCCGCCATCGCGGCGTTGTGGCCGGGAACCCCGCTGACCCCGCCACCGCGCACGGCGCCCGCCCCGCACAGCAGCACATTGGCGTGCGCCGTCTCGACGCCCCACCGGCCGGTGGACTCCGTGGCGTACGGGAAGGCGAGATCGCGGTGGAAGATATGGCCGCCGGGCAGTCGCAGATCCCGTTCGAGGTCGAGCGGGGTCTTCGCCTCGATGCACGGCTCGCCGTTCCCGTCGACGGCCAGACAGTCGGCGATCGGCTCGTCGAGATGCGCGTCGAGTTCGGCGAGCGTGGCCTTGAGGAGGGCGGCGCGTGTCGCCTCGTTGTCAGTGGCGAAGAGCCGGGCGGGCGTGTGCAGGCCGAAGAGAGTGAGGGTCTGGTAGCCGCGGGCGGCGAGGTCGGGACCGAGAATCGACGGGTCGGTCAGCGAGTGACAGTAGATCTCGGACGGAGGCGCAGCGGGCAGCCTGCCCGATGCGGCGTCCCGGTAGGCGTCGGCGAGCTGTCCGTACCCCTCGGCGATATGGAACGTTCCGGCGAACGCCTGGCGTGGGTCGACGGAGCGGTCGCGCAGCCGGGGCAGCCGGCGCAGCAACATGTTGACCTTCAGCTGGGCGCCTTCGGCGGGGGCCGGCGGCTCGTCGCCGAGGAGGGCGGCGAGGGCCTGCGGCGATGCGTTGACGAGGACCCGGCGGGCGGCGACCCGGTGTTCACCGTCGGGTGAGCGCACGGTGACCTCGGCCCGGGTGCCGTCGGTCTCGACCCGGGTCGCCTCGTGGCGGACCCGGATTTCGGCGCCCGCCGCCCGGGCGGCCTGCGCGAGGGCGTCGGTGAGCGCGCCCATGCCGCCGACCGGGACGTCCCAGTCGCCGGTGCCGCCGCCGATCACGTGGTAGAGGAAGCAGCGGTTCTGGAGCAGGGACGGGTCGTGCGCATCTGCGAAGGTGCCGATCAGGGCGTCGGTCAGCACGACTCCACGTACGAGATCGTCGGCGAAGTTCTCCTCGACGGCCACACCGATCGGTTCCTCGAAGAGCATCCGCCAGGCGTCCGGGTCACCGATCCGGTCGCGGAGCGCGTCCCGGCTGGGCAGCGGCTCGGTGAGGGTCGGGAAGACCCGCTCGGCGACCTGCTGCGTCATGGCGTAGAAGCGCTGCCAGGCCGCGTACTCGCGCTCGCCGCCGGTGAGCGCGGCGAAGGACTCCCGGGTGGTGTCCCCGCCGACGAGCAGTCCGGTGGCGCGGCCGCCCCGCACGGTCGGTGTGTACGAGGAGACGGTCCGCTTGCGTACGGCGAAGTCCAGCCCGAGATCGCGGACGACCTTCTGCGGCAGCAGGGACACCAGATACGAGTAGCGCGACAGCCGGGCGTCGATTCCGTCGAAGGGACGGGTCGAGACGGCCGCTCCCCCGGTGGTGCCGAGGCGTTCGAGGACGAGGACGGACTGTCCGGCGCGGGCGAGATAGGCGGCGGCGACCAGACCGTTGTGGCCGCCGCCCACGATCACTGCGTCATACGTGTCAGGTGCGGGCATGGCCCTTGGTAACACGGGACGATCGCCTCTGACCAGAGGTGGCGGGGCGGAAGTTCCTGGTCAGTGCGGTTCGACGCCTCGCTGCTGGCGCAGCGCCGCGACCTTGCGGTACAGCTCGACCGCCTCCGTGCCGCGCCCGAGCTGTTCGAGACAGTGCGCCTCGTCGTTCCGGCTGGCGAGCGCGTCGGGGTGGTCGGCGCCGAGGATGCGCTCGCGGGCCTCGGCGACCGTCCGGTACACGGTGAGGGCATCGGCCCAGCGGCCCAGCCAGCCCAGGCCCACCGCGACCTCGCGACGGCTGACGAGGGTGTCGGGATGGTCGGGGCCGAGGACGCGCTCCCGGATCACGCACACATCGCGCGACTCGGCGAGGGCTTCCTCCCAGCGGGCCAGTCGCCCCAGATTGACGCCGAGGCCGTGGCGGGCGCGGAGCGTCTCGGGGTCGGCGGGGCCGCCCACCCTCGTCCGGTCGTCGACGAGGGCGCGGTACAGCTCCAGGGCCTCCGCGCTGCGGCCCAGCCTGCCGAGGCTGATGCCGACCTCGTAGCGCGAGGAGAGCGTGTCGGGATGGTCGGCGCCGAGCGTCTCCGCGCGGGCCCGGGCGACTTGCCGGTAGGTCTGCAGCGCGTCCGACCAACGCCCCAACCGGCCCAGGGTGTACGCGACTTCGTAGAGAGTGACCAGGGTGTCGGGGTGACTGGCGCCGAGCAGCCGACTGCGGGCGTGCGCCACGTCGCGGGCCATCCGGTACGAGTCCTCCAGACGCCCGAGCCTGCTGAGGTTGAACGCGAGGTTGTGGCGACAGCGCAGGGTGTCGGGGTGGTCGGGACCCATCGACCGTTCCCTGGAGGCGAGGACCGCGGCGTACACCTGATGGGCCTCGAAGTGGCGGCCGAGCTGGCCCAGTACGTACGCCGCCTCCTGCCGGGCGGCGAGCGTCTCCGGGTGGTCGGGGCCCATGGTCCGTTCGCGGCCCTGAGCAACCCGGTCGAACTCGCGCAGTGCGTCCGCGGCGCGTCCGGTGCGGCTGAGGGTGAACGCGACCTCGAACCGGCTGGAGAGGGTGTCGGGGTGGTCGGGGCCGAGGGCGTGCTCGCGTTCGGCGGCGACTGCGCGGTGCACCTCGCCGGCCTCTTCCCAATGGCCGAGCCGGCCCAGGTTGAGGCCCGCGCTGTGCCGGTTGGCGAGGGTGGAGAGCAGTTCCGGCGACGGTGTGGGCCGCTCGGGCCGGGCGAGCGGGACGCCTCCGGTCAGGGCTCGCAGATCGGTGCCGGTGGTCCATTCCCCGGTCAGGCCCGCGGAGTGGTCGGGCGGGGCGAGGCCCAGGTGCGTGGCCCCGGACGCCCTGTGTCCGATGGTCATGCCGCGGGTCCAGGACGGCAGCCGCGGTCCGGGCCCGGGGGGCTGCCGGCCGGGGTGTACGACGGGGACCGGCGGGGCGAGCCGGACCTGTCCCGACGGCTGGAGATGCCCCGCCGGCGGGAGGTGCTGTTGTTCACCGGTGCGTCCGACGGCGATCCGCTGCCGCAGGTCGCCCGCGTCGGCAGGCCGCTCCTCCGGTGTCTTGGCGAGCAGCTCCAGGACGACCCGGTCGAAGAAGCCGGGGAGTTCGGCGCGGTGGGTGCGCAGCGGTTCGGGCTGGGTGTCGCGGTGCCCGACGAGGACGGCCCAGGCGTCGTCGAGATCGAACGGCGGGACTCCGGTGGCGATCTCGTACAGCACACAGCCCAGTGAGTAGAGGTCGCTGCGGTGGTCGACCTGGCCGCCGCTGATCTGCTCGGGCGACATGTAGTGCGGGGTACCCATGGCGATGCCCGTACCGGTGAGGCGCGAGGTGAAGCCGATGTCGTGGCCGAGCCTGGCGATGCCGAAGTCGCAAATCTTCACCGTGCCGTCGGTCAGCCGCATGATGTTGGCGGGCTTCAGGTCGCGGTGCACGATGCCCTGTTGATGGGTGTAGCCGAGCGCGTCGGCGACCTGCTCGGCGATGTCGACGATGTCGGGCACCGGCAGCGGATGCTGTTTGTTGTCCTCCAGGAGCTGGCTGAGGTTGCGGCCGTCGAGGAGTTCCATCACCAGGTAGAGGACGCCGTCGTGTTCGCCGAAGTCATGGACGACGGTGACGCCTCGGTGCTGAAGGGCGGCGGCCACCCGGGCCTCGCGGCGGAACCGTTCGCGCAGGATCCGGGTGAACGACTGATCGTGCTGGGGCCCCACCGGCTTGAGACATTTGACGGCCACGTGGCGGCCGAGCGACTCGTCGCGGGCGCGCCACACCTCGCCCATGCCGCCGCGCCCGATCAGATCGAGCAGCCGGTACCGGCTCTGGATCAGCCTGGTGTCCGCCATCGCGTGCTGTCGCCCCCGTTGCTTCGCCTACTGCTGCGCCCTCCCCGGCCCGTCCAGTATGGCTGCCCCGTCACGGAGTTTGGAGGGGGCGGGGCGGCTACCGGGGCCGAGTCGTTCCATCGCCCGCACGATGTGGCCGGGAGGGAGTTGCCAGCGCAGCCGCGACGGGATGCAGCGCAGGGCGGTTCCGGTGGCACGCAGGCGCCGGTCGACGGTACGCAGGGGTGGCGCGGGCCTGCCGTAGAGGTCATGCGCGTACGGAGGCAGTGACTGGTAGGCCAGTGCCGCGACGCGCCGCCACAGCAGTTCGCGCGCCGGGATCAGCAGGGCAGGGACGGGCGGACGGCGGAGAAAGGCGTCGACGTCGAGCGCTTCGGCGCCCGCGGCGAGTTCGGGCCGCACCCGGTCGAAGTAGGCGGCGAGCTGGGCGGTGGTCGCGGGAACGTCGTCGGGGTCGAGGCCCACCAGGCGGGCGCTGGTGCGGTGTTCGTCGATGTAACGGTCGGCCTGTGCGGCGGTGAGGGACTGGCCGGAGCGGAGCTGCACCTGCAGATAGGAGTCGACCTCGGCACAGTGCACCCACAGCAGCAGCTCCGGTTCGTCGACACCGTACGTCTCGCCGGTCGCGGGGTCGGTGGCCTTGAGGAGCCGGTGGATCCTGCGGACCCGGGCGCCCGCCTTCTCGGCGGCTTCCGTGGTGCCGTACGTGATGGTGCCGACGAAGCCGGCCGTGCGCATCAGCCGTCCCCACGCGTCCTTGCGGAAGTCGGAGTTCTGCATGACGCCGCGGACGGCACGGGGGTGCAGCGCCTGGAGGTACAGGGCGCGCACGCCGGCGATCCACATCATCGGATCGCCGTGCAGCTGCCAGGTGACTGTTTCGGGCCCGAAGAGCCCCGGATCGGCGTGCGCCATGTCTGCTCGTACCTCCCGCTCGGCCGCGTCCGTACGTATGACGTGTGCACCCTCAGGATGCGCTGGTACCGGGCTGATGCTCCAGGCCCCGCTCCCGCCCGGTCAGACCCCGGCGATGACCGCCACGCCGACCCGGCCGCCGTCGACGTCGAGCACGGTTCCGTGGACGAACGCCGCCTCGTCACCGGCCAGGTACACCGCCGCCTGCGCGATGGACTCGGGGCTGCCGACCCCGCCGGCCGGGGTGCCCTTCATCATGATGTCGCCGGGACGCGCCTCGGTCTCGTCGGGCGCGGGCGTGCGCACCACACCGGGCGAGATCGCGTTGACCCGCACGCCGGACGGGCCGAACTCGGCGGCCCACGCACGGGTCAGGGTCTCCACCGCTCCCTTGCTGGAGCTGTAGAGGGCTCCGACGGGAATACCGAGGCGGGCGATCCACGATCCGAGGTTGACGATCGCACCGCCGCCCGCCTCGGCCATGGCAGGGGCGAGGGCGGCGGTCAGGAAGAAAGGCGCTTTGACGTTGACTGCATAGACCTGGTCGAACGTCTTCTCGTCCGTGGCCGGAGTGGTCGAGCCGGGGTAGATGCCGGCGTTGTTGACCAGGATGTCGACCCGCCCGCCGAGCACCCGGGTCGCCTCGTCGGCGAGGGCCCGGGAGGCCGCCGCACTGCCGTCGAGGTCGGCGGCGACGAAGTCGGCACGCCCACCGGCGGCCCTGATGCCGTCGACGACCTCTTGTCCGCGCTCGTGGCTGCGGCCGGAGACGGCGACGTGTGCCCCCTCGGCGGCGAACGCCTCGGCGATCGCGCGTCCGATGTTGCTGGTGGCTCCGGTGACCAGAGCGGTCTTGTGATGCAGGCGAGTACCCATGATGCGGTGTCTCTTCTCGTCGGCGCGGCGTCGTGGCGGCGCGCGGAATGAACTCTCTGGATCCAGTTGGTCCGGGCTGCCGCAAGGCGGCAAAGTGGACCACGAGGTCCACTGTGGACCGTGAGGTCCAATGTGGACCCGCGGAACTGGACTGTCAAGTCCAATGGAGTTAGCCTGGTCACCCTCGACGCCTCCCAGCAGGCGGGCCGGCAAGGAGGTCACCGACATCGTGCTCACCACCCGTGGAGCCGCCACCCGCCAGCGCATCATCACCGGCGCGGCGGCCCTGATCCGCGACCACGGCGTCGCCGGAGTCAGCCTGGACGACATCCGCGCGGCCACCTCCACCAGCAAGAGCCAGCTGTTCCACTACTTCCCGCAGGGCAAGTCCGACCTGCTCCTCGCGGTGGCCGAGTACGAGGCCGAACAGGTCCTCGCCGACCAGCAGCCCATGCTCGGCGACCTCACCAGCTGGCAGAAGTGGCTGGCCTGGCGCGAGCGCGTGATCGAGAAGTACGACGCCCAGCGCGCCGGCTGCCCACTGTCCGCACTCACCGCCCAACTCGACGTCGCCCGCCCGGCCACGCAGGGCATCATCACGCGTCTCTACGACCGCTGGCACACCCATCTCGCCGAAGGCGTACAGGCGTTGAAGGACTCGGGAGAGGCCGACGCGCGCCTCGATGCCGACGCGGCGGCGACGGCCATTCTGACCGCCGTCACCGGCGGCGCCACTCTGCTCCAGGCCACCGACTCCCTGACCTACCTCGAGACCTCCCTCGACCAGGCGCTCAATGCCCTGCGCCGGGACGAGACACCTGCGGCGCAGGTCCGTAGCTGATCATCAGGACGAGCCCGGACGGATGCCGTACTCGGCAAGCCGGGCCAGAACCTCGCCCCGAGACGCCCGGACGAGCTTGCCGCCGGTGAAGCGGGCGCGCACAGTTTCGCAGGAGTTGAGAAATAGATAAGAAAATCTGTCGTAAGCCCCAAAAAATCCTAACTGGATCTTTTTCATTGCTACGGGGAGCCTGAAGGGGTGCTCACTCCTCTCACCTCCCCCCGCTTCCTGGCCCTGGCCGGAACCGTCGTGCTCTGGGCTTCCGCGTTCCCGGCGATCCGCGTCGGTGTCGACGGCCTGGGCCTGGCAGCCCTGTCGTTCCTGCGCCTGTCCGTCGCCTCCATTGCCCTGCTCGCCGTCGCCCCCTTCGCCGGGGTGCGCCTGCCTCAGCGGCGCGACCTGCCACTGATCGCCCTGTGCGGACTGACCGGGATGACCGCCTACCAGGTGCTGCTCAACTGGGGCGAGATCCACGTCGAGGCCGGCACCGCGAGTCTCCTGATCGCCGTGGCGCCGGTCTTCAGCGTCCTGCTGGCCGGCGCCTTCCTGGCCGAGCCGCTGACGCGCAACGTCGTCATCGGCAGCGTCGTCGCTGTCGCCGGAACCGCCGTCGTCACCCTGGCCGACGGCCTCTCCGGCTTCACCGCCGCAGCACTTGTCGTCCTGGCCGCGGCCGTCGTCCAGGGCACCTACCACTTCGCCACCAAGCCGCTGCTGCTCCGCCGTACCGGTCTCGAAGTCGCCACCTACGCCATGGTCGCCGGCACCGTCCTTGCCCTGCCGCTGCTGCCGGCGACCATCCGTGCGACCGCCCACGCCCCCACCGACGCCCTGCTCTCTGCCGTCTTCCTCGGCCTCCTGCCGTCCGCTCTCGGCTTCGTGATCTGGGGCTACGCCGTCGCCCGCCTGCCGCTGGCGGCCTCCACCGCGGCCCTGTACCTGGTGCCGCCCGTGACGCTGGTCGTCTCTTTCGTGTGGTTGGGCGAGATCCCGCACGTGATCGAACTGGCCGGCGGCGCCATCACCGTTGCCGGTGTCGTACTGATCAACCGCCGCCGCTCCGGAGTGCCGCAGGACGGACGGGATCTCACGCTGCGCACCGCCGCTGCCGATCGCTGAGCCGACCAAGAAAGCGAAAGTCGTCTTTGCCCGTGTGGTCGACTTTTGTAAGGATGTCTTCATGCTTGATGTGCGACGCCTGCGGATCCTGCAGCACCTGGCCACGTACGGCACGGTCGCCGCAACCGCCGACGTATTGCAGCTGACCGCGCCGGCCATCTCCCAGCAGTTGGCGGTCCTCGAGCGCGAAGCCGGCGTACCGGTCGTCGAGAAACACGGGCGCACCCTGCGCCTGACTGCCGCCGGGGAACTCCTGGTCGCACATGCCGAGGTCGTCCTGGGCGACTTGGCCGCCGCCGAGTCCGACCTCGCGGCCCTGCGGGGCGGAGAGCACGGCGTCCTGCGCGTGGCCTCCTTCGCCTCCGCCGCCCGCCGGCTCATGCCCGCCGTCTTCGCGCGCCTGGGAACCGAGGAGGGCAGGAGCCACTCGCTCTCGCTGCACCTCGTCGAGCAGGAACCCGACCTCGCTCTGGAAGCCTTGCGCAAGCACGAGGTGGACCTGGCCCTGGTACACGGCTACACCGTGCTGCCGCGCGATTTCCCCGCCGGGTGCGAGCCCTCCCCGCTCATGGAGGACCCGGTCCTGCTCGCTCTCGCGCCGGCCCGGGCGACGGCGCTGGGCCTGGCCGAGGGTGAGGCGGCCGATCTGTCCCGCCTCGCGGACGACCCCTGGCTGACCCCCGGTCCGGAGACCTCCTGCTACGAGATGGTTCAGCGTGCCACCGGCGCCGCCGGATTCGTCCCCGGCATCCGCGTCCGCAGCAGCGACTTCTCCGTGCTGACCTCGCTCGCGGCCGCCGGAGCCGGGGTCGCGCTCGTTCCCCGCCTCGCCCTGCCTGAAGCGCACGCGCCGCTGAGCCTGCACCCGCTGATGCAGCCCGTCACCCGGACGGTCTACACCGCCGGCCGTACCGGCACCGCCCGCCGCCCAGGCCTGCGGCACCTGCTCGACGTCCTCAAGGAGACAGCCACCACCCTGACCGCCCCGGCCTGAGACCGGAGCGCCGGACAGGGACCGCTGCGCCCAGGGATTCCGTCGGCACTCGCCCACGTTGCCCAGGTGCGCCGGTCATACGCGCCGCGCCTGCAGTGGGTGGGCTGCCCGGGTGAATGTTCTCCCGACGGGTCCTACCGTAAATCCCGTCGACCAGACCGACCGGCATACTGCGCAAATGGTTGCGCATATTAAAATTCCCGCCTTGATTCACCAAACCTGGAAAGACACGGACGTACCGCTGGAATGGCAGAAATGGGCCGATTCCTGGCGCATCCACCATCCCGGTTGGGGCTACCGGTTGTGGACCGACGCGGACAATCGCGCATTCCTTCAGGAGCACTATCCGTGGTTCCTGCCGGTCTACGACGGCTATCCCGAAGCGATCATGCGGGCTGACGCAATTCGGTATTTCCTGCTCGACCATTTCGGCGGGCTCTATGTGGATCTGGACTTCGAGTGCCTGAAGCCGGTCACCGAAATCCTGGACGGGCACGATCTCGTCCTCGGCTGCGAGCCCGACGCGCACACCCGGCTGCTGCTGGCCCGCCGGCGCGGATTCGACCGCATCGTCGGCAACGCATTCATCGCGTCACAGCCGGGCCACCCGTTCTGGGCTCATGTACACCGCCGGCTGGTCGCCACCCACAAACTGCCCAGCACTCTGGACGTGACAGGCCCGTTCTTCCTCACCAGAGCGATCGACAGCGCCCCGGAGCCCGAATCGATCACGGTTCTCGACCCGGAGGTCCTGTACCCCGAGGTGAGCCCGTACGCGACAGAGCTGTTCGGGCCGCAGGAAGCCGACTACGACCGTGCGTACGCCGTACACCACTGGTCGGACAGCTGGGCGTACAACACGTCCGGGACACCACGGATTTCGGCCGGCAAACGGTTCCCGTTCTGGGCAAGCCAGGAGCTGCAACCGGTCGCCGACGGCTTGATCAGCCTCGACGCGCAGCGCCGCCGCTGGGCCGCAGGCGCGCCCGCGCCGACGGTGTCCTGCCTGATGGTGACCAAGGACCGCTCGGCGACGGCGCGACGCGCGATCAGATGCTTCCTTACCCAGACCTACCCGAACCTGGAACTGGTCGTGGTGGAGGACGCCACCGACGACGCCCTCGCACAGCACATCCGCGACCTGAGCGACCCGCGGATCCGCCATCACCGGCTCCCCCCGGAGGAGCGGACGCTGGGCGAACTGCGCAATGAGGCGGTGGACCGGGCCACCGGGCCCTACGTGTGCCAGTGGGACGACGACGACCTGTACGACCCGGAGCGGGTCGAGACGCAGATGGCCGCGATTCTCGCGCTCGGCGCCGAGGCGTGCTTCCTCGCCCGCGAGCGTCTGTGGTGGCCCGCCCGCCGCAAGCTCGCGGTCTCCTGCGCGCGGGTCTGGGAAGGGTCGATGGTGTGCGCCAAGGACCGGCTCCCGCGCTACCCGGCGCAACGCCGCGGCGAGGACACCCCGGTAGCGGAAGGTGTGGTCCGGACCTGCCGGGTCGTATCGATTGACGCGCCCGAGCTGTACACGTACGTGTGCCACGGGAACAACACGTTCAACGAGTCCCATTTCGCGGAGCACTTCGCGGTGGCGACCGAGATCTGGGCCGAACCCGGCGTCTACGCCGAGCGGTTGCTGACCATGGCGACCCGGCTGCCGATCGAGCCGGGGGAGATCGCCCACGCCGAGACCGGCCCCGCCGACCGAACCTCCGAGCGACCACAGGCGGTCGTGGAGCCCGCCGTGGCCCCGGCGAGTGAGCGGCCCCTGGTGCTGGTGCTCACCCCCCTCAAGGACGCGGCCGCGTTCCTGCCCGGCTATCTGGACAGCCTTCGCTCCCTGGACTACCCGCGCGAGGCGATCTCGCTGGGACTGCTGGAAGGCGACAGCAAGGACACGACACCGGAACTGCTCCAGCAGGTCCTGCCCGGTCTTGAGGCGGAGTACCGGCGGGTCACCCTCGTACGCCGCGACTTCGGCCTCCAGTTGGCCGGGCCCCGTTGGGAGCCCGGCATCCAGCGCCGACGCCGATCGGTGCTGGCCAAGGTGCGCAATCATCTGCTCTCCCGGGCCCTTCTCGACGAGGAGTGGGTGCTGTGGCTCGACGTCGATGTCACCGGCTACCCGGCGGACCTCGTCCAGCGGCTGCTCGGCGCGCGCAAGGGCATCGTCGTCCCGCACTGTGCCACCGCGCCCGGTGGGCCCACGTACGATCTCAACACCTTCGCCCTTCAGCCCAGGGCCGGCACGCTCAACTGGTCCCAATGGCTTCGCGACGGCATCCTTCAGCCCCCCAAGGGGTTCGGTCGGAGGTACCTCGACGAGTTGCGCGGGCAGGGACTCGTCCGCGTGGATTCGGTCGGCGGCACCGCATTGCTGGTCCGCGCCGACCTGCACCGCGACGGCCTGATCTTCCCGTCCTTCCCCTACCAGCACCTCATCGAGACCGAGGGCCTGGCCGCGATGGCACGGGACATGGGCACCGCCTGCTGGGCGTTGCCCGACCTGGAAGTGGTGCACCCGCACCACGTGCCGGAGCCTGCGCACGCCGGGGCCACGTCCCTTTCCTGACCGACAAGGGCCGCATGGGCGCCGACACAGCCATTACGCAACAAGGAGTAATCGCTTTGACACGTTATGTATGCAAATCCTACGGTGGCGCTACTGCCCTGCCGTGGAGTTCCCCGGCATGACCGGGCAGCTCCCCCACCCCCCAAGAGAAAGGGCCCCACTGTGAAGGCCCGTGTCATCACCTCCCTGGCGCTCCCCGCAGCGCTGGCCACCGCCGGACTGCTCAACACCGCGGAGGCCGCCTACGCTGCCACCGCCGGTTCGGACACGCTGACGACGTCGGCGAAGTACGGGTACCAGGAACAGCCGTTGGGGGACGTCACCCTCACCCGGGGGTCCGTGCACCCCTGCAAGCCGATCGGCAACGTCACGATCACCGACTACGGCCACCACTGCTGCACCCCCGTGGGCAACATGACCGTTACCGACTACGGCCAGTACAGCACTCCGGTGGGCAACGTGACGGTTTGTTACTACGGGCGCCACCACGAGCACGGATACGACGACTACGACAACTACTTCCCCTGGTTCCAACAGCAGCACAGCTAGGACGCAGTCCAGCGGGTCTGCTCCGGTGGGTGGCCCTCGAACGCCGGGGGGGCGCCCGACCTGCCGGAATCCGTCCGCCCACCCGTATCCGCCTGAACCATCTCCTTCCCGTTCCGACGCGAAAGACGACGCATGCCTCACAGTTCCGACCCTGTGGTCTCGGTGGTCATCCCCTGCCATGACTACGCCCGCTATCTGCCCGAGGCAGTGTCCAGCGTCCTTGCCCAGACGTTCCACGACTGGGAACTCGTCATCGTCGACGACGGCAGCACCGACAACACTGTCGAGGTGACCCAGGCCCTGATCGGCCGCCACCCCGACCGGCGCATCAGGCTGGTCCAGCAGTCCAATGCCGGGGTCTCCGCCGCGCGCAACACCGGGATCGAGGCCAGCACCGGCCGCTACATCCTTCCGCTGGACGCCGACGACGTGATCGCGGCCACCATGCTGGAGAAGACCGTCGGGGTACTGGACAGCGACCCCGGCATCGCCATCGCCTCGACCGATGTGTTCACCTTCACCGACGACGATCTGCCCCCGCAGGCGATGCCCCTCCCCGCCTACAGCAGAGAACTGCTGCTCCAGCGACTGATCATGTTCTACTGCTCGCTGTACCGCCGTGTCGCCTGGCAGACCGTGGGCGGGTACAACGAGAGCATGCGGGCCGGAGAAGACTGGGACTTCTGGATCGGCTGCGTCGAGCACGGTTTCGATGCTCACCACATCCATGAGGCACTCTTCGGGGCACGCAACAAGGACACCGGATTGCACCTGGAGGCCGCCGAGAACGACCTGGCCATCCGGGCGCGGATCGTGGCCAACCACCCGGGCCTGTTCAAGCCGATCACCCGTGGCTGGGCGCAAGCCGTGCTCAGCCAGGACGCGGAAGCCGGCCTGCACGACGAGCTGGTGCCCGACGACATCCTCACCCGAGCCACCGAGATGGATCAGTTCCTCACGGCAGTCATGGCCCTGCAGCGCACCACGCGCGTGCAGTATTACCACATCAAGCACCTGGAGAAGGCGCTGGCCGCTCACACCGGCACCGCCGGCCCGCCTCCCCGGGAGAGGGGTCCCGCCCCGACGGCTTCCGCTGTCTGACAGACCCGTTGAGGCGGTGGTCCGAAGCCGCCCTCGTCCGGTTCATGAGTGGGACCGGAGCGAGTCTCGTGAGAGAGGTTCCGGTCCGCCCCGAGGGCGGACCGGAACCTCTTCGGTTTCCAGAGCACTGCAGAAATCAGTGGACGGCCGCAGAAGTTCCCGTGGCGTTCCACTCGGCGATCACAGGTCGTCCGTGTTCGGTGGAGAGCCGGCTGACCGTCCCCGTCGTGAGCTGGAACAGCCGCCCGTCCGCGGCGGGCAGCCCGAGGCGACGCGCCGTGAGCACCCGCAGGAAGTGGGCGTGGGCCACGAGCACCACGTCACCGCTGTCCAGCGCCGTCCCGATGCGGTTCAACACGCGGTCGGCACGCTGTCCCACCTCGATCGGTGACTCGCCCGGATGACCGGCCGAACCGGGCGGCACTCCGTCGTTCCACAGGTACCAGTCGGGCCGGGTGCGGTGTATCTCGAGGGTGGTCACGCCTTCGTACGCACCGTAGTCCCACTCGTGCAGATCGGGCTCGCGTACGGCGTCGTACAGGCCCGCGAGTTCCGCTGTCCGTTCGGCACGGCCCAGCGGGCTGGTGAGCGCGAGGGCGAAAGTCCGCCCGGCGAGCAGCGGGGCGAGGGACTTGGCCTGCTCTTCGCCACGCTGGGTGAGGGGCAGGTCGGTCCAGCTGGTGTGCTGACCGGACACGCTCCACTCGGTTTCGCCGTGGCGGACCAGCAGGAGGTCGCCCATGGCGGTTACTTCGCCGACTCGACGGCGTGGCCGCCGAACTGGTTGCGCAGCGCGGCGATCATCTTCATCTGCGGGGAGTCGTCCTGACGCGAGGCGAATCGCGCAAAGAGCGACGCGGTGATCGCGGGCAGCGGCACCGCGTTGTCGATCGCCGCCTCGACGGTCCAGCGGCCCTCGCCGGAGTCCTGCGCATAGCCGCGCAGCCTGTCGAGGTGCTCGTCGTCGTCCAGCGCGGTGACGGCGAGGTCGAGCAGCCAGGAGCGGATGACCGTGCCCTCCTGCCAGGAGCGGAAGACCTCGCGCACATCGGTGACGGAGTCGACCTTCTCCAGCAACTCCCAGCCCTCGGCGTAGGCCTGCATCATGGCGTACTCGATGCCGTTGTGGACCATCTTGGAGAAGTGGCCGGCGCCGACCTTGCCCGCATGGACGAAGCCTGCGTCGCCCTCGGGCTTGAGAGCGTCGAAGATGGGCTGGACCTTCGCTATGTGTTCGGCGTCGCCGCCCACCATCAGCGCGTAGCCGTTCCGAAGACCCCAGACACCACCCGAGACACCCGCGTCGACGAAGCCGATGCCCTTGGCCGCCAGCTCCTCGGCATGCTTCTCGTCGTCCGTCCAGCGGGAGTTGCCGCCGTCGACGACGGTGTCGCCGGCTTCCAGGAGGTCACCGAGCTCGTCGATGACATGCTGGGTCGGGCCGCCCGCGGGCACCATCACCCACACCACACGCGGGGCTTCGACCTTCTCGACCAGTTCGGCCAGGCTGCTCACATCGGCGAGGTCCGGATCGCGGTCGTAGCCGATGACGGTGTGGCCCGCGCGGCGGATCCGCTCGCGCATGTTGCCACCCATCTTGCCGAGGCCGACTAGGCCCAATTGCATCGAAGACATGCTGTTTCACTTCTTCCGGAGAGTGCGGTACGCGGCCACCAAGGCAGCGGTTGAGGGATCGAGTCCGGGGGCGTCCGCTCCCTCGGTGAGCGCGGGCTCCACGCGCTTGGCGAGGACCTTGCCGAGCTCGACGCCCCACTGGTCGAAGGAGTCGATGTTCCAGATCGCGCCCTGCACGAACACCTTGTGCTCGTACAGCGCGATCAGCTGGCCGAGGACCGAGGGGGTCAACTCGCTTGCCAGGATCGTCGTCGTGGGGTGGTTGCCGCGGAACGTGCGGTGCGGCACCTGCTCCATGGGCACACCCTCGGCGCGCACCTCGTCGCTGGTCCTGCCGAAGGCGAGCGCCTGGCCCTGCGCGAACAGGTTGGCCATCAACAGGTCATGCTGGCCCTTGAGTTCGGGGCCGAGGTCGTCGACCGGGTTGACAAAACCGATCAGGTCGGCCGGGATGACCTTCGTGCCCTGGTGGAGCAACTGGTAGTACGCGTGCTGACCGTTGGTGCCGGGCGTGCCCCAGACCACCGGACCGGTCTGCCACTCCACCGGATTGCCGTCCCGGTCCACCGACTTCCCGTTGGACTCCATGTCCAGCTGCTGCAAGTAGGCGGTGAATTTGGACAGGTAGTGCGAGTACGGCAGCACCGCGTGCGACTGGGCGCCGAGGAACGATCCGTACCAGACGCCCAACAGGCCCATCAGCAAAGGTGCGTTGGCCTCCGACGGGGCGGTGCGGAAGTGTTCGTCGACGAGGTGGAAGCCGTCGAGCATCTCACGGAACCGGTCCGGGCCGACGGCGATCATCAGCGAGAGGCCGATGGCGGAGTCGTACGAGTAGCGGCCGCCGACCCAGTCCCAGAACTCGAACATGTTGGCGGTGTCGATACCGAAGTCCGCGACCTTCTCGGCGTTCGTCGACAGCGCCACGAAGTGCTTCGCGACCGCCTTCTCACCCCCGTCGTCGATCCCGGCAAGGAGCCAGGACCGCGCCGACGTGGCGTTGGTGATCGTCTCGATGGTCGTGAAGGTCTTGGACGCGACGATGAACAGCGTCTCCGCCGGGTCCAGGTCCATCAGGGCCTCGTGCAGATCGGCGCCGTCCACGTTCGACACGAACCGCACGGTCAACGAACGGTCGGTGAAGGCTCGCAGTGCCTCGTACGCCATCGCGGGTCCGAGGTCCGACCCACCGATACCGATGTTGACGACATTGCGGATCCGCTTTCCGGTGTACCCGGTCCACTCGCCCGAGCGGACGCGCTCGGAGAAGTCGGCCATTCTTTCGAGCACGGCGTGCACGGCCGGGACGACGTCCTCGCCGTCGACCTCGACGACGGCGTCGCGCGGGGCGCGCAGCGCGGTGTGCAGGACGGCACGCTGCTCGGTGACGTTGATCTTTTCACCGCGGAGCATGGCATCCCGCAGCCCGGACACGTCGGTCGCGGTGGCGAGTTCCTGGAGCAGGGCGAGGGTCTCGTCCGTGATCAGGTGCTTGGAGTAGTCGATGCGCAGGTCGCCGACGCTCACGGTGTAGCGCTCCGCGCGACCGGGGTCGGCGGCAAACAGGTCACGCAGTTGCAGGTGGCGCAGCTCCCCTGCGCGGTGGTCCTCAAGGGCCGTCCACTCCGGGCGGTGCGTGAGCTTGGGTGAGTCAGACATGACGGGGGTTCTCCTTGGTGCCGTCGCCGCGCAGGGCGACGGCATACATCTCGTCCGCGTCGAGGCGGCGCAGCTCCTCGGCAATCAACTCGGAGGTGCTGCGCACCTTCAGGGCGAGGGTGCGCGAGGGCTGGCCCGGCAGCGACAGTGTGGCCAGCGGGCCGTCGGGGCGGTCGATCACGATGTCGCCGCTCTCGGTTCCGAGCCGGACGGCCGTCACCACCGGCCCGGCGGTGACGATGCGCTCGACCGGGACCTCGAGCCGGGCCTCCAGCCAGCGGGCCAGCAGCTCGGCACTCGGGTTCTCGGCCTCACTCTCCACGACGGCCGACACAACCTTCTTACGGGCCTGGTCCAGCGCCGCGGCCAGCATCGAACGCCACGGCGTCAGCCGGGTCCACGCCAGGTCGGTGTCGCCGGGCGCGTACGAGGAGACGCGGGCGTCCAGGGCGACGAGCGGGGCCTCGACGGCGTACATGTCGGTGATCCGCCGCTGTGCCAGGGCGCCCAACGGATCCTTGGCCGGGACGTCGGGCGCGTCCACCGGCCACCAGACGACAACCGGCGCGTCCGGCAGCAGCAGTGGCAGGACCACCGAGTCGGCGTGGTCGGAGACTTCGCCGTACGTACGCAGGACGACCGTCTCACCGGTGCCCGCGTCCGAGCCGACCCGCACCTCCGCGTCCAGGCGGGAGTTCGTGCGGTCGCGCGGGGTGCGTGCGACGCGTTTGATGACGACCAGGGTGCGCGAGGGATGCTCGCGAGAGGCCTCCTCGGCCGCCTTGGTCGAGTCGTACGCGTTTTCCTCGTCGGTCACGATGACCATCGTCAGGACCATGCCCATGGCGGGAGTACCGATAGCTCGGCGCCCCTGCACGAGCGCTTTGTTGATCTTGCTTGCCGTGGTGTCGGTCAGATCGATCTTCATGGCCTGCGCCAGCTCCGTCCGTCTCGTGCGAGCATCTCGTGGGCTTCTTCGGGACCCCAGCTGCCCGACGCGTACGGCGCGGGCTTGCCGTGCGCCTCCCAGTACCCCTCGATCGGGTCGAGAATCTTCCAGGACTCCTCCACCTCTTGGTGACGGGGAAAGAGGTTGGCGTCGCCCAGCAGAACGTCCAGGATGAGGCGTTCGTACGCCTCCGGGCTGGACTCGGTGAAGGAATCGCCGTACGCGAAGTCCATCGTGACGTCCCGTATCTCCATCGACGTACCCGGCACCTTCGATCCGAAGCGCACCGTCATGCCCTCGTCGGGCTGGACACGGATGACGATCGCGTTCGCACCGAGCTCCTCGGTGGCGGTCGAGTCGAAGGGCGAGTGGGGCGCGCGCTGGAAGACAACCGCGATCTCGGTCACGCGGCGGCCGAGGCGCTTTCCGGTGCGCAGATAGAAGGGGACGCCCGCCCAGCGACGGTTGTCGACCTCCAGCTTGACGGCCGCGTAGGTGTCGGTCGTCGACTTGGGGTCGATGCCGTCCTCCTGCAGATAGCCGCGCACCTTCTCGCCACCCTGCCAGCTCGCGGCATACTGCCCGCGCACAGTGTGCTCGCCCAGCTTCTCCGGCAGCTTCACGGCCTTGAGGACCTTCAGCTTCTCGGTGAGCAGCGACTCGGCGTCGAAGGCGGCCGGCTCCTCCATGGCGGTCAGCGCCATGAGCTGGAGAAGGTGGTTCTGGATGACGTCACGGGCCGAGCCGATGCCGTCGTAGTAACCGGCGCGGCCGCCGATACCGATGTCCTCGGCCATCGTGATCTGCACGTGGTCGACGTAACTGCGGTTCCAGATGGGCTCGTACATCTGGTTGGCGAAGCGCAGCGCCAGGATGTTCTGAACCGTCTCCTTGCCGAGGTAGTGGTCGATACGGAACACCTGGTCCGGGTCGAACACCTCGTGCACGATCGCGTTCAGTTCGCGCGCACTGGCCAGGTCGTGGCCGAACGGCTTCTCGATGACCGCACGCCGCCAGGAACCCTCCGGCGCGTCCGCGAGACCGTGCTTCTTCAGCTGCTGGACGACCTTCGGGAAGAACTTCGGCGGTACCGAGAGGTAGAAGGCGTAGTTGCCACTGGTGCCCCGAGACGCGTCCAACTCGTCCACTGCGGAGCGGAGTTGCTTGAACGCCTTGTCGTCGTCGAAGTCGCCCGGGATGAACCGCATGCCCTCGGCCAGCTGCTGCCAGACCTCCTCACGGAACTCCGTGCGGGCGTGCTCGCGCACCGAGTCGTGCACCACCTGCGCGAAGTCCTGGTCCTCCCACTCGCGCCGGGCGAACCCGAGGAGCGAGAAGCCCGGCGGGAGCAGACCCCGATTCGCGAGGTCGTAGACGGCGGGCATCAGCTTCTTGCGGGAGAGGTCGCCGGTGACACCGAAAATGACGAGGCCGGAGGGGCCCGCGACACGAGGAAGGCGGCGGTCGCGGGGGTCACGGAGCGGGTTGTTCCAGTCGAAGGCCGAGGCGGTAGCGCTGCCGGCGCCCATCACGTCGCCGGGTGTCGCGGCCGCGTCGCCGCCCGATTCCCGGGCCCCGTCACCTGATCCGGCACTCACGCCGCCCGGTTCCACGGCCGCGTCACCAGATCCGCCCGCCGCGGCGGGCGCATCCTGCGCGGCACCACCGGGAAGCGTCTCGCGCTCACTCATTCTCCCTCAACTCCCTTGCTGCTCAGCGAGGTCGCGACCACACCCAGCAGGTCTTCCCAGGCCGCCTCGAACTTCGAGACGCCCTCGTCCTCCAGCTGCTTCACGACCTCGTCGTACGAGATCCCGAGCCGCTCGACGGCTGCAAGATCGGCGCGGGCCTGGGCGTAGCCGCCGGTCACCGAGTCGCCGTGGATGTCGCCGTGGTCGGCGGTGGCTTCGAGGGTCGCCTCCGGCATGGTGTTGACCGCGCCGGGCGCGACCAGCTCGTCGACGTACAGGGTGTCCTTGTACGCGGGTTCCTTGACGCCCGTCGAGGCCCACAGAGGACGCTGCTTGTTGGCGCTCGCGGTGGCGAGGGCGGTCCAGCGGTCGGCGGCGAAGACGCCCTCGTACGCCTCGTATGCGAGACGGGCGTTGGCGAGCGCGGCCCTGCCCCTGAGTGCGAGCGCCTCGTCCGTGCCGACCTTCGCAAGGCGCTTGTCGATCTCGCTGTCGACGCGGGAGACGAAGAACGAGGCGACCGAATGAACGGTGGACAGGTCGATGCCCGATGCCTGCGCCTTCTCCAGGCCCGCCAGGTACGCGTTCATGACCTCGCGGTAGCGCTCCAGCGAGAAGATCAACGTGACGTTGACGCTGATGCCGAGGCCGATGACCTCGGTGATCGCCGGGAGCCCGGCCTTCGTCGCCGGTATCTTGATCATCACGTTCGGGCGGTCGACCAGCCATCCGAGCTGCTTGGCCTCGGCGACGGTCGCCGCGGTGTCGTGGGCCAGGCGCGGGTCGACCTCGATGGAGACCCGGCCGTCTCGGCCGCGGGTCGCGTCGAACACGGGCCGCAGGATGTCGGCAGCGGCGCGGACGTCGGCGGTAGTCATCATGCGGACGGCCTCGTCGACCGTGACGCCGCGCACGGCGAGGTCGGCCAGCTGCTCCTCGTACCCCTCGCCGGAGCCGATGGCGGCCTGGAAGATCGAAGGGTTGGTGGTGACGCCCACCACGTGCTTCCGCTCGATGAGTTCGGCGAGATTGCCGGATGCGATCCGCTTGCGGGACAGATCGTCCAACCAGATGGAAACGCCTTCCTCGGAGAGGGCCTTGAGGGGTTCGGCGGTGTTGCTCACAGTGATTCTCCTCTTTCTGGCGGCCTGATCAACCACGCGCGGCGGCGAGAGATTCCCGCGCGGCGGAGGCGACGCTCTCGGCGGTGAAGCCGTACTCGGCGAACAGGGTCTTGGCGTCGGCGGAGGCGCCGAAGTGCTCGAGGGAGACGATGCGTCCGGCGTCACCGACGTACCGGTACCAGGTCAGGCCGATCCCTGCCTCGACCGCCACACGGGCCTTCACGGACGCCGGAAGCACGCTCGCGCGGTACTCCGCGGATTGCTCCTCGAACCACTCGACGGACGGCATCGACACGACACGCGTACCGACCCCCTCGGCCTCGAGCTGCTCACGCGCCGCGACGGCGAGCTGCACCTCGGAGCCGGTGGCGATGAGGATGACGTCAGGGGTCTCGGCGGAGGAGTCACGCAGGATGTAACCCCCCTTCACCGTCTCGGGGTTCGCCTCGTACGTCGGCACACCCTGGCGCGTCAGCGCGAGGCCGTGCGGAGCCGGGTTCGTGGCGTGCCGCCTGAGGATCTCGGCCCAGGCGATCACGGTCTCGTTGGCGTCGGCCGGGCGGACGATGTTCAGGCCGGGGATGGCGCGCAGCGAGGCCAGGTGCTCGACCGGCTGGTGGGTCGGGCCGTCCTCGCCGAGGCCGATGGAGTCGTGGGTCCATACGTACGTGACCGGAAGCTCCATCAGCGCGGACAGGCGCACGGCGTTGCGCATGTAGTCGGAGAAGACCAGGAAGGTGCCGCCGTAGATGCGGGTGTTGCCGTGCAGAGCCATGCCGTTCATCTCGGCGGCCATCGAATGCTCGCGGATGCCGAAGTGGACCGTGCGGCCGTACGGGTCGGCCGCCGGCAGCGGGTTACCCTCGGGCAGGAAGGAGCTGGTCCTGTCGATCGTGGTGTTGTTCGAGCCGGCGAGGTCGGCGGAGCCGCCCCACAGCTCGGGGATCACACCGCCGAGCGCCTGCAGCACCTTGCCGGATGCGGCACGGGTCGCGACGGATGTGCCCGCCTCGAACTGCGGCAGAGCAGCCTCCCAGCCCTCGGGCAGCTGACCGGCGACGACGCGGTCGAACAGTTCGGCGTGCTCGGGGTCGGCGGTGCGCCACTCGGAGATCTGTTTGTCCCAGGCGGCGTGCGCCTCGGCGCCTCGGTCGAGGGCCTCGCGAGCGTGGGCCAGTACCTCGGGCTCCACCTGGAAGGACTGCTCCGGGTCGAAGCCCAGAACCCGCTTGGTAGCCGCGATCTCCTCGGCGCCGAGCGCCGAGCCGTGCGAGGCCTCGGTGTTCTGCGCGTTCGGGGCAGGCCAAGCGATGATCGTGCGCATCGCGATGATCGAGGGGCGCCCGGTCTCGGCGCGGGCGGCGGTCAGCGCCTCGTACAGCGCTCGGACGTCGATGTCGCCGTCGGCCGAGGGCTCGATCCGCTGGACGTGCCAGCCGTACGCCTCGTACCGCTTCAGGACGTCCTCGGAGAAGGCGGTTGCCGTGTCGCCCTCGATGGAGATGTGGTTGTCGTCGTAGACGAAGACGAGGTTGCCGAGCTTCTGGTGACCCGCGAGGGAAGAGGCCTCGGCGGATATACCCTCCTCCAGGTCGCCGTCCGAGACGATCGCCCAGATGGTGTGGTCGAAGGGAGAATCGCCCTCCGGCGCCTCTGGGTCGAACAGGCCGCGCTCGTAGCGAGCCGCCATCGCCATGCCCACGGCGTTGGCGACACCCTGACCGAGCGGACCGGTGGTCGTCTCGACACCCGCCGTGTGCCCGTACTCAGGGTGACCGGGCGTCTTCGAACCGTGCGTCCTGAACGCCTTCAGATCGTCCAGTTCCAGCTCGTACCCGGAGAGGAAGAGCTGGGTGTACAGGGTCAGCGAGGTGTGGCCCGGGGAGAGAACGAAGCGGTCGCGGCCGGTCCACTCCGGGTCGGCCGGGTCGTGCCGCATCACCTTCTGAAAGAGGGTGTACGCGGCTGGCGCCAGACTCATCGCGGTGCCCGGGTGGCCGTTTCCGACTCGCTGTACGGCATCGGCCGCCAGAAGGCGGGCGGTGTCGACGGCACGGCGGTCGAGTTCGGTCCACTCGAAACCGTCGGGGAAGCCGCCAGGTGTCTGCGTGCTCATCTTCAAGAAGTCCTCGATAGGAGCCGGTTTGCTGCTCTGATGCGTTCAAACCTAAAAGTATGACTTTTGCTGGGGAAGGTGCCCCTGTGTCAGCCTTCGGTGAAAGTGGGACAGCGAGTGCGGGACCGAGGCGACGCGAGAGGGATATGACGGACAAACCGACCCAAGAGAGTGGAGGGATCAAAACCTTTCCCTTCCCCACGAGCCTGAGCGTCTGCGGCGTAGGCATGCAGGTCGGGCCCATGGGGCCGGGCCGCACCTGGCATGCGGACGCGCCTTTGGAGCGCGTGCACCGCGTCGACTTCCACGTGGTGATGCTGTTCCACGGCGGTCCCGTCAGACACATGATCGACTTCGCCGAGTACGAGGCCTCCGCCGGCGATCTCCTATGGATCCGCCCGGGCCAGGTGCACCGCTTCTCCCCCACGGCCGCCTACCGCGGCACCGTCCTGACCATGCAGCCCGGCTTCCTGCCCCGGGCGACCGTGGAGGCGACTGGCTTGTACCGCTATGACCAGCCCCCGCTCCTGCGCCCCGACCCGCACCAGCTCTCCGCCCTCGAGCACTCCCTCGCCCAACTGGAGCGCGAGTACGTCGACACGACCACACTGCCCCTCAGTCTCCACACCGCGGTGCTCCGGCACTCCCTGACCGCGTTCCTGCTCCGCCTGGCCCACCTCGCAGCGAGCTCTGCCAAGACGGCACACGAGCAGACCGACACCACTTTCACCCGCTTCCGGGACGCGGTCGAGAAGGGCTTCGCCACCAACCACAGCGTCAGCGCGTACGCGGACGCCCTCGGCTACTCCCGCCGCACCCTCGTCCGCGCGGTGGGCGCGGCTACCGGCAGGACCCCCAAGGGCTTCATCGACAAACGCGTCGTCCTCGAGGCCATGCGTCTACTGGCCCACACGGACATGCCGATCGGCCGCATCGGTGCCTCAGTGGGCTTTCCCGACGCGGCTAACTTCTCGAAGTTCTTCCATCAGCACACCGGGACGACTCCGGTGGCGTTCCGGACAGAGATGCGCTGAAAAAAACGGGGCGGACCAACCGGCCAACCAGAATTTCTCGTCACACGCCGCCGGTCAGCGGCGCACACGCGGCATCCCCAGACCGATCCACGAGATGATTTCCCGCTGGATCTCGTTGTTGCCGCCACCGAAGGTGAAGATGACGGCGGACCGGTAGCCGCGTTCGAGTTCGCCGTGCAGGACGGCGCCCGCCGAGCCCTCCTTGAGCGGTCCGGCCGAGCCGACGACCTCCATCAGCCAGGCGTAGGCGTCACGGCGCGCCTCGGAGCCGTAGACCTTGACGGCGGAGGCGTCCTGCGGGGTGAGGGTGCCCTCCTGGACGGCGGAGACCATCTGCCAGTTGAGGAGTTTCATGGCGTCGAGCCGGGTGTGGGTGCGGGCGAGTCGGGTGCGGACCCAGCCGAGGTCGATGACCCGGCGCCCGTCGGCCAGCTCGGTGTCGGTGGCCCAGCGCTGCACGTTGTGCAGGGCGCGGATGGCCATGGTGCCGTGGGCGGCGAGGGTGACGCGTTCGTGGTTGAGCTGGTTGGTGATGAGCCGCCACCCCTTGTTCTCGTCGCCGACGCGGCGGGAGGCGGGGACACGGATGTTCTCGTAGTAGCTGGCGGTGGTGTCGTGCGAGGCGAGGGTGTTGATCAGGGTGCAGGAGTAGCCGGGGTCGCCGGTCGGGACCAGCAGCATCGTGATCCCCTTGTGGGGCGGGGCGTCGGGGTCGGTGCGGACAGCGAGCCAGACCCAGTCGGCGGTGTCGCCGTTGGTCGTCCAGATCTTCTGACCGTTGACCGTGTAGTGGCCGGTGGCCTCGTCGCCGTCGCGTACGGCCCGGGTCTTGAGGGCGGCCAGGTCGGTGCCGGCGTCGGGTTCGCTGTAGCCGATCGCGAAGTCGATCTCGCCGGCCAGGATCTTCGGCAGGAAGTATGCCTTCTGTTCGTCCGTGCCGAACTGCATGATCGTCGGGCCGACGGTGTTGAGGGCCATCAGCGGCAGCGGTACGCCTGCCTGAGCGGCCTCGTCGAAGAAGATGAACTGTTCCATCGGGGACAGGCCGCGTCCGCCGTATTCCGACGGCCAGCCGACGCCGAGCCAGCCGTCGGCGCCGAGGCGGCGGATCGTCTCGCGGTAGAAGCGTTTCTGGGCGGCGGGGTCGTCGTACCTGCTGTAGGCGTTGTCGGGAACGAGTCCGGCGAAGTACGTGCGCAGCTCGGCGCGCAACTGCTGTTGCTCAGGCGTGTATTCGAGGTGCACGGCCCCTCCAGGAGTCTCGCGGTCGCGTCGTCCGTGTGCGGCGGCGCACACAGTAGAACGTGTTGCAAGAATCCGGAAGGGCCATGGGGGCCCCGTCCGTCGGTCAGCGCTTGACGGCCCTCAGCACGACGAACTTGGGGTCACCGGCGACGGTGGTGCAGTTGCCGAAGGTGCGGCGCAACTGGGTGTGGTACCCGAGATGCCGGTTGCCGACGACCCACAGCTCGCCGCCCTGCCGCAGCGCGGTACGCGCCCCGTGGAACATGGTCCGGGCCGTGGCGTCGGTGGTCGCCTGGTGCGAGTGGAACGGCGGGTTGTTGAGCACCAGGTCGACACTGCCCGGCGGTACGTCCGCCATCCCGTCCCCGACCAGGAAGTCGGCCACCGCGTCCGTCCCGAGGTTGGCCCGGAACGTCGCCTCGGCCGAGGCGACCGCCAGGTACGACTCGTCGATGAAGGTCACCGTCGCTTCGGGGTTGGCGAGCGCGGCGGAGGTGCCGACGACCCCGTTTCCGCAGCCCAGGTCGACGATGCGGTCCCGGCCGCTGCGCTCGGGCAGATGGTTCAGGAAGAAGCGGGTGCCGATGTCGAGGCGCTCGGCGCAGAAGATCCCGGCGTGGTTGACAACGGTCCGGCTGGAGACGGCGCCGATACCTTCGGGCAGGTCGTAGCGGTGCGGCCACGGACTGGGGGTGCGGGCCAGGGCCGGGTCGGGGGTGCAGAAGATCAGTCGGGCCTTCTTGACCGCGAGGGAGGTGCGGGTGGGGCCGATGATCCGCTCGAACAGTTTGAGGGTGGAGGTGTGGATCTCCTTCACCATGCCGGTGCCGATGACGACGGTGCCGGCATGCACGGCAGGGGCGAGCCGGTGCAGCTGGTCCTCCAGGAGCGCCAGACTCTTCGGGACGCGCACGAGGAGGACGTCGATCCGGTCCGGTGGCGTGTCCCTGGCCGACAGGAGACGTACGGTGTCCGGGTCGTCACCGTTGCGGGCGAGGTTCGCCAGGGTGGCGCGCTGCGCGAGGTACGAGTCGGTGATCTGTACCGGGCGGTGCCCGGCCAGCACGGTGGTCAGCGCACCCCAGCGGTCGCCCACCACGACCACGGCGCCGGACAGGTCGACCGGCTCTGCTCCATCGATCCCCTCCAGCTGCCGCAGCAGATAGTCGTCGGCAGCGTCCCAGGCGCGGAACGGGTCGCGCGGGTGCTCGGGGAAGCGGGCGAGGTCGAACCCGCCCTGTGACGTCGTCAAACGGTTCATTGTGCATTCAGGCTAG
This sequence comes from Streptomyces sp. NBC_00154, assembly GCF_026342835.1. GTDB lineage: Bacteria > Actinomycetota > Actinomycetes > Streptomycetales > Streptomycetaceae > Streptomyces. Next base: position 6,870,723 of record NZ_JAPEMI010000001.1, on the reverse strand, counting down.
CCGAGCGACGGGGAGCGCCCACACACTCCCCGCCGCACCGGCCGCCTACGGCAGCTGCTTCTCCATCGCCGCCCGGCCCTCTCGTGCCAGTCGGCGCTCCGCCCACTCAAGATTCTGCGGAGTCAGGTCCCGCCCGGAGGCGAGCACCAGATCCTCGGCCGACGGATGGTCGCTCCCGCCGGTGTGCAAGAGGCTGTCCGGGGTCACGCCCCGAGCCATGGATACGGGTACGGATTCGGGCTCTTCGCTCATGCCGCCTCCTCGTCCTTGCGGCAATTCTCGCCCTGCGGCTCCAGGACCGCATCCGAGAGCCCGCTTGACCTGCACATGATAGGTACACAGCGTTCACACCTGGGTCACCGTGCGTGTGGAAGGCTCCCGCTGACCACGTACCACACACGAACACCGCGGCACCGCCCCCACCCCGTGACGGCGCCGCGGTGCCTGTTTTTCCGGAGAGGACACCCCACATGTCCCGTCGTCACCTTCCCTACCGGCGCCCAGTGCTGGCCACCGTCGCCGCCTTCGCGGTACTCGCCGGCACCGCGGCCGCCGCACCCGCTGCGCCGGTCGCACCCCGGACCACGCCGGTGGCCGCGACGCCGCTCGCCACACTCGACGACACGTACTACCAGGACGCGCTCGGCAAGACCGGAACGCAGCTCAAGAGCGCCCTCCACTCGATCATCAGCGTGCAGACGAAGATCTCGTACAGCCAGGTCTGGGACGCGCTCAAGAACACCGACCAGGACCCCGCCAACTCCTCGAACGTGATCCTCCTCTACACCGGGCGCTCCGAACCCAAGAGCGACAACGGCGGCGCGGTCGGCCAGTGGAACCGCGAGCACGTCTGGGCCAAGTCCCACGGCGACTTCGGCACCAGCACCGGACCCGGCACCGACATCCACCACCTGCGCCCCGAGGACGTCACGGTCAACTCCATCCGGGGCAACAAGGACTTCGACAACGGCGGCACCGCAGTGAGCGGGGCAGCGGGCAACTACACCGACAGCGACTCCTTCGAACCGCGCGACGCGGTCAAGGGCGACGTCGCCCGCATGATCCTCTACATGGCGGTGCGGTACGAGGGCGACGACGCCTTCGCCGACCTCGAACCGAACGACCAGGTGGACAACGGCTCCGCGCCGAACATCGGCAGGCTCTCCGTGCTGAAGCAGTGGAGCCAGGAGGACCCGCCGGACTCCTTCGAGGAGCGGCGCAACGACGTCATATTCGACCAGTACCAGCACAACAGGAACCCGTTCATCGACCACCCCGAGTGGGTCGAGGCCATCTGGTAGCAGCGCGGTCCGGTGCCGTCAGGCCGTCGGGCGGCCCGCCTCCCGCGCAGCGCGCTCGACGGCCTCCTCGCGCGAGGTGAAGCGCCGGGGGGCCGCCGGGTCGCCGCCCGTCACTCCGAGGTGGCCGGCCGGGTCGACCACGGCCGTGCGCCGGCCGCCCTCCGTGAGCCGGGCCAGTCCGGAGCGCAGCATCGACCTCGCCACCGTGTCGATACCGGTCACCTGCCGCAGATCCAGCACCACGGAGGCGGTCTCCTCCGGCCCGGACTCGTCGAGCGCGTACAGCACGCGTTCCGCCGCGGTGAAGTCGAGGGCGCCCTGCGCGGCGACGACCGCCACCTGTTCCCGCAGGGCGCGTTCCTGCTCCTCCGTCGGGGCCGACGGCAGATCGTCGGCAGTGGTGACCAGGGTGACGGTTGAGGCGGCGAGCGCCGGATTGTGCATCAGATGCAGGCCGAGCCGTTCCGACAGCGCCCGCAGCGCGATGCGCCCGCGGACCGATGTACCGGTCGGATCCAGCCGCGGGCTGTAGGCCGCCAGGCCGAACCGGGCCGGTCCCGCGGCGATCAGGCCGCCGGACACCCCGCTCTTGGCCGGCAGCCCCACCCGCAGCAGCCATTCGCCCGAGACGTCGTACATACCGCAGGTCGCCATCACGGCGAGCACCTGCGCAGCGACCGGTTCCTCGACGACCACGTCACCGTTGAGCGGGTTCACACCGCCGTTGGCGAGGGTCGCGGCCATCGCGGCGAGATCCAGCGTGGTGACGCGTACCGAACACTGCCGGAAGTACGTCTCCACGGCTCCCACCGGGTCGACCGGCAGCGGGCCCGCACTGCGGATGAGATAGGCGAGGGCGCGGTTGCGATCGCCGGTGGCGACCTCGGAGGCGTACACCGCCTCGTCGACGTCCAGCTGCCGGCCGGCGAACCGGCTCAGACAGTCGAGGATGCGGTCGAACCTCGGGGCGTCGGCGGTGTCGGGAATCAGTGCGGTGGTGACGATCGCACCGGCGTTGACCATGGCGTTGTCCGGCCGGCCGGTGCCGGGTTCCAGGCTGATGGCGTTGTAGGCCTCGCCACTGGGCTCGGCGTTCACCCACCGGGACACGCCGTCGAGTCCGAGTTCGGACAGCGCGAGGGCATAGACGAAGGGTTTCGAGACGGACTGCATGGTGAACGGGACGTCGGTCTCGCCCGTGCTGTAGCGATGGCCGTCCATGCTGATCAGGGCCAGCCCGAAGGCCTCCGGGTCAGCCATGGCCAACTGCGGGATGTAGTCGGCCGGTTCGCCGTCGCGCACACCGACGAACCGGGCGCGCAGTTCACACAGCGCATCCGTCACCGCACCGGCCGCGAAGCTCACCTCGCCCCCGGCCGTCAGCTGCGCTCGGCCTGGGCGATCCGGGGGAACGTCTTGACTCCGGCCGCCTTACGGCTGTTCGCGTGTTCGCTGACCGTCCGGCCGGGCGGGGCGTCCGGGAAGCCGAGCACCACCGCATCGAGCACCTTCCCCGATGCGTCGACGAACTCCACCCGGACGGCGTAGAAAGCGGCCTTGTGGGTCGGGTTGGTGACGCGGACCAGTGCGCTGCGGAACTGCTCGCCCGTCGCGACCGGCAGCCCGTTCACCGAAACGTCCTTGATCGCGTTGCCCTGCCCCTTGACCCCTGCGAGCTGCTGGGTGGCTTTCTGCCGGCTGCGCTCGAGCTCGGCGGAGACCGAGGCCTCGAAGTCGGTCTGGGTGCGCGGCGAGGGGCTCGCGGAGGGCGACTTGTGCGGCTCCGGGGACACCGTACGGGTGCTCCTGGCCGTTCCTGGCGACGTTCCACCGGAGTCGCAGGCGGCGGCGCCCGCCGCGAGCACCGCGGCCAGCACGGCGGGGGTCAGACTGCGGGCCGTGCGGCCGCCGAGGGCGCGTCGCAGAGGGCTGGGCTGGTTCACGGACACTCCGGGTCTGCTCGGAAAAGAGAGTCAGGGGGATACGGCTGGACGGGCGGAACGCACCGGATCACTCGGCGTCTTCGCCGAAGATCTCGCGGAGCCGGGCCTCGCTGAGGGTGTCCAGGTTGCTGTGGAGAAGCTCGGCGCCGCCGCCGGGGAGCGCGTCGCTGATCCGGTCGGGCACCTCGTTCGTGGTGAGCAGGAACAGGGCCGAAGTCCCGGGCGTCACCTGCTTCTTGACCTCCGCGATGAAGTCGTCGTCGATGCCGACGTCGGCGAGCTTGCCGCCCAGCGCCCCGGCCGCCGCGCCGATGGCCGCGCCCAGCAACGGCATGAGGAAGATCAGCCCGAAGAGCATCCCCCAGAACGTGCCGCTCAGGGCGCCGGCGCCCACCAGGTTGAGCAACTGCTTCGTTCTCGGCTTCGCCTTGTCGGTCGGCCAGCTGACCACCGCGGCGTCGAGGATCTTGATCAGCCCCTCCTTCTGGAGGGCCTTCAGTGTGTTCTCCACGTCCTCCGCGCCCTCGGCGGACTGGAACTTCCACACGGTGAGGGTGGACATCGCGCATACCTCCGCACTCCGGAACCGATCAGCTCGCCCATATTAGGATCAAACGGTATGAATTGACCCACCGAATCACGTGAATCGCGTCCCGTCGCGCACCCGAACGGGTGACCCTCGGCGGCAGGGGCCGTACCGCCGTCGAACGCTCGGCGGCGGCCGGCCGGGCTGCCGCGCCGACGGACACGTACACCGGGCGACTGGAAGAGCACGCGGACGGCCGCCGGGCACCGTGGTCCGATGCGGGCCCCGGGAGCCGCTGGGACACTGGGTAGTGCACCCCGGACCGTCCCTCGTCGGGCACGGAGGCCACGGAGAGGAAGTGACCGCACCATGCCACGCGGATCCAGTCCCAGGCGCGAGCGGCAGTACGAGCACATCAAGGAGAGCGCGCAGGAGCTCGGAGTGAGCGAGGAGCGGGCAGAGGAGATCGCGGCGCGCACGGCGAACACTGAGCGCGCCCGCTCCGGTGAGCCGACGACCGCGAGCCGTACGTTGGTCCACGACCTCTCGTCCTTGCGGCGCGCCGAGCTGCGCTCCCACGACGGAGCCGAAGACCCCACCCGCGACCAGCTCTACGAAGAGGCCAGAAGGAAGAACGTCAAGGGCCGCTCGACCATGACAAAGGCCCAGCTGGCCAAGGCAGTCGGCCGCTGAGCCCTCGCCGTCGCCGGGCGGTGGCGGCTACGCGGAGCCGCTTCCGTCCGGCTCGGGGCCGTACCAGACCGTCGTGGCATTGCAGAATTCACGGATGCCGTGACCGGCCAGCTCCCGCCCGTAACCGGAGCGCTTCACCCCGCCGAACGGCAGCGCGGGGTGGGAAGCGGTCATGCCGTTGAAGAAGACACCGCCGGCCTGCAGGTCACGCACGCACTGACGGCTCTCGTCGGCGTCGCGCGTCCATACGTTGGAGCTGAGGCCGAACGGACTGTCGTTCGCGAGGGTCACGGCTTCGTCCAGGTCCTCGACGCGGTACAGCGTGGCGACCGGGCCGAAGGTCTCCTCACGGTGGATCCGCATGGCGGGGGTGATCCCGCTGAGGACGGTGGGGGTGTAGAACCAGCCGCGCTCCAGCTCCGCACCCAGCCCGGTGGGCCGGCTGCCACCGCACAGTGCGGTGGCGCCCTGGTGTACGGCATCGTCCACCAGCTCCTCCAGGTCGGCGCGGCCCTGTTCGCTGGAGAGTGGGCCGATGTCGGTGGTCTCCTGCTGCGGGTCACCGACCGTCAGATCTTTCATGCCCGCGGTGAACCGCTCGGCGAACTCGTCGTACACGTCGGTGTGCACGATGAACCGCTTGGCGGCGATGCAGGACTGCCCGTTGTTCTGGACCCGGGCGGTCACCGCCGTGCGGGCGGCCTGCTGGATGTCGGCCGACGGCAGGACGAGAAACGGGTCGCTGCCGCCCAGTTCCAGCACGGTGTGCTTGACCTCGTCGCCCGCGATCGACGCGACCGAGCGGCCGGCCGGCTCACTGCCGGTGAGGGTGGCGGCGACGACGCGGCGATCACGCAGGATCGACTCGACCGCTCCCGCTCCCACCAGCAGCGTCTGGAAGCAGCCGGGCGGGAAGCCCGCCCGGCGGAACAGGCCCTCCAGGTACATCGCGGTCTGCGGAACGTTCGACGCGTGCTTGAGCAGGCCGACGTTGCCCGCCATGAGTGCGGGGGCTGCGAACCGCACGACCTGCCACAGCGGGAAGTTCCACGGCATCACGGCGAGGACCGGGCCCAGCGGACGGTAGTGGACATAGGCCCGGGAGGCTCCGGCGTCGCGTACGTCGTCGGCCGGCGGGTGCTCGTCCGCGAGAAGTCTTTCGGCGTTGGCCGCGTACCAGCGCATGGCCTTGGCGCATTTCGCGGCCTCCGCGCGGGCCGCTTTGACGGGCTTGCCCATTTCGGTGGTCATGGTGCGGGCGATGTCCTGCTGGTCCGCGTCGAGGAGGTCGGCGGCCTGGTTGAGCAGCCGGGCCCGTTCACCGAATGCGGTGGTGCGGTACTCCCGGAAGGTGGTGTCCGCGGTCGCGAGCCGGTGCTCGATCTCCGCCGCCCCCAGTGCCTCGAACGTCTTGAGGGTCTCGCCGTTCGCCGGGTTGACCGTCGCGATGGGCATGACTGTGGTCTCCTTGCCTCGGATTCTTCGACCGTGCCGCGGGACGCCCCGTCGCGCAACGCGGGCCCCGGTGCGGGCAACCGACCGGCGCGGACCATGCGTGCGCTGTGCACGTCATCCGCGCCGGTGGGCGGAGCAGGCTTCTTCGCGTAGGGACTCGGGTACCGGTCCGGGCAGGGATCCCCGCCGCCCCTGTCGTCGGGGCCGGCCGCCGGGGCCCGCCTCAGACGAGGGCGGGCTCGGAGGGTTCGGACGGCTCGGAGGCCGGCGGCAGCAGGAACTCACGCACTCCGGGCAGGGGTGCGCGCGGCAGCAGATCGCTGCTCCGCGGCGCCTCGGCGTAGCGGGTGAACCAGACCACTTTGCCGTCGAGGGTCCGGCAGGTGCCCCAGCTGTGGCTGAGAGCCATGACACGGCTGAGACCACCGCCGCCGCTGCTGAGCAGTCGCGGCATCTCGGAGCTGTTGTCGGCGACGGAGACCGTGAGGTGCCGTCCTGACCAGCGGAGTTCGACGACGCACTTGTTGTCGCCACCGACGTGCCGGTGGACATTGGTCAGCAGCTCCTCCACACCCCGGCACACCGGCCGGATGTGGAGTTCGAGACTCCAGTGGCGCAGATGCGCAGCGACTATGCGTCGCAATTGCGAAACGCGCTCTTCCGATACCTGGAGTTCGACCAGATAATGCCGGTCGAGTGGAACGGTCATCGTCGAGGCTCCTCACGTCCAGGCCCATCTGCTTCGCCCCGTTGAACCAACGACCCCCGAATACGAAGAGTGAGCAGATGTCACTATTAGGTCACTCCTTAGGGTGACCCGGTGGGACCGGTTGCGCAACACGAAGGCGAGCGGGCCCGTGATGTCGCCACGGAGCGTGACCGCCCTGCACCCGCCCTCACGGCAGATACGGGAGCAGCTTGTCCGGTGTGAGCGGGAGGCTGCGCAGCCGGGCGCCGGTCGCGTGCCGCACCGCGTTGCCGAGAGCGGCCGCGGCGCCCACGATGCCGATCTCGCCGATGCCCTTGCTGCCCATCGGGTTGAGATGCGGGTCGTCCTCGTCGATCCAGTGCGCCTCGATCTGCGGGACGTCGGCACACACGGGCACATGGTAGGAGGCGAGATCGTTCTGTGTGAAGTCGCCGAAGACGGGGTCGATCGTGCTGCCCTCGGTCAGTGCCATGCCGAGCCCCATGATCATGCCGCCGATGAACTGGGAGCGTGCGGTACGGGAGTTGAGGATCCGTCCGGCGGCGAAGACGCCGAGCATGCGGCGCATCCGGACCTCACCGGTGCGGGTGTCGACGGCGACTTCGGCGAAGTGCGCACCGAACGCATGCCGTGCGTACGGGGATTCCACCGCCGTATCGTCCGCGGTGTCTGCGGTGACCGTGACGCCCTCGTCGGGAAGGGGTCCGGTGCGCTCCCGCAGGTGTCGTACCAGGGCGGTGGACGCCTTGTGCACGGACCAGCCCCAGGAGGCCGTACCCGCGGAACCGCCGGCCAGCGGCGCTTCGGGCAGTGCGCTGCTGCCGATGTCGATCCGGACGTCGGCCACGGGGGTGTCCAGCACGGACGCGGCGATCTGCGCAAGGACGGTGCGGGCGCCGGTGCCGATGTCGGTGGCGTTGATCCTGATGCGGTAGGTGCCGTCGGCGGCTGCGTGCGCCGAGGCGCTGGAGCCGGCGATGTATACGGGGTACGTGGCGGAGGCGACGCCCGTACCGAGCAGCAGTGGGCCTTCGGTGCGGACCGCGGGGCGCGGGTCGCGGTCGTACCAGCCGAACCGTGCGGCACCCTCCTCCAGGCAGGCGGCGAGGCCCCGGCTGCTGAAGGGGCGGCCGGTGTCGGGTTCGTACGCGGGGTCGTTGCGCAGACGCAGTTCGACGGGGTCGATACCGAGGGCCACCGCGAGCTCGTCCATGGCCGACTCCAGCGCGTGCATACCGGGGGCCTCGCCGGGTGCGCGCATCCATGAAGGGCTGGGTACGTCCAGGGCGGCCACCCGGTGGACCGTCCGGCTGTGCCCGGACGAGTACATCGTGCGGGCCGGCACGGCCGCCTGTTCCACGAACTCCTTGACCGTGGAGGTGTGGGTGACGATCTCGTGGGCGAGCGAGGTGAGGGTGCCGTCGAACTCCGCGCCGAGTCTGACGCGTTGCACGGTGGGGGCGCGGTGCCCCACGACGGCAGGCAACTCGCGCCGCGGCAGGGCGAGTTTGACGGGGCGCCCGGTGTGGCGCGCGGCCATGGCGGCGAGGACGGCCTGTGGGCGCGCGGTGCCCTTGGAGCCGAAGCCGCCGCCGACGTGTTCGGAGACGACCGTGACCTGATCGGGCCGGAGCCCGAAGACGGTGGCCAGGGTGTCGCGGACCGTTCCGGTGCCCTGGCTGGAGTCGTACACGGTCAGCTGCCCGTCGTCCGCCCAGTGGGCGGTGGAGGCGTGCGGTTCCATGGGGTGGTTGTGCAGGGGCCCGAGTGTGTACGTGACGTCGACCTGCACGGGGGACACGGCGAAGGCGCGGTCGAAGTCGCCGCGTTCGCGGACGGCCGGGTATCCGCCGTTCACCGTCTGCGGTGTGTACAGGCCCGGGTGGTCCTCGGTGAGCCGGACATCGTGTCCGGCACTCTCGTACTCGATCCGGACGGCCTCGGCTCCTGCCCGCGCCGCCTCGAGAGTGTCGGCCACCACGAGCGCCACCTGCCGGCCCCGGTGCGGAACCCGGTCGTCCTGGAGGACGGCGAGGGCGGGGTCGTCGAACTGTTTCAGCTTCGGGGCGTTCTCATGGGTGAGGACGGTGTGCACGCCGGGCAGGGCGAGCGCCTCGTCGGTATGGATCGCCGTGATCCGGCCGCGTACGACGGTGGCGGGCACGGGCCAGGCGTACAGACAGCCGGGCGGGGTGTGCTCGGCGGCGTAGCGGGCGGCGCCGGTGACCTTGTCCCGGCCCTCGCGGCGGACCACGGGGCTGCCCAGCGGCTGGGGGGCCTGGCTCATGGCAGGAGTCCTCACGTTCTCAGGCGGGGGCGGTGAGTGCGGCCAGGGCGTCGACGGCCAGGCTGCGGGCGAGTTCCACCTTGAACGCGTTGTCGCGCAACGGCCGGGCGGCCGCGAGTTCGGCGTCCACGGCCCGGGTGAAGGTGTCGTCGGTGACGGTGGCGCCCCGAAGGATCTCTTCCGCGGCCCGGGCGCGCCACGGGCGGTGGGCGAGCCCGCCGAAGGCCAGCGCGGCGTGCTGGATCCGGCCGTCGCGGACGGTGACGACCGCGGCGACGGAGGCGAGGGCGAAGGCGTACGAGGCGCGGTCGCGGGCCTTGCGGTAGAGGGAGACCGCGCCGTCGGGACCAGGCGGCAGCAGCACCTCGGTGATCAGCTCGCCCGGCCGGATCACCGTGTCACGCTCGGGTGTGTCCCCCGGCAGCCGGTGGAAGTCGGTGACGGGTACGGAGCGTTCGCCGTCCGGTCCGTGCAGCTGGACCACGGCGTCCAGAGCAGCCAGGGCGACGGCCATGTCCGACGGTTGGGTGGCGACGCACTCCGCGGAGTGGCCGAGGACGGCGAGCTCCCGGTGGGCCCCTTCGCGGGCGGGGCAGCCGGTGCCCGGTACCCGTTTGTTGCAGGGCTTCGAGGTGTCCTGGAAGTACGGGCAGCGGGTGCGCTGCAGCAGGTTTCCGCCGGTCGTGGCGGTGTTCCGGAGCTGCCCGGAGGCCCCGGAGAGCAGTGCCTGCGACAGGGCGGGGTAGCGGGTACGCACGGCGTGATGCGCGGCCAGGTCGCTGTTGCGTACGGTCGCGCCGATGCGCAGGCCGCCGTCGGCCGTGTCCGCCACCTGGTCCAGGTGCAGCCCGCTGACGTCGATGAGCAGGTCGGGGGTGGCCACACCCAGCTTCATCAGGTCGACCAGATTGGTGCCTCCGCCGAGAAACACGGCCCCGGGGCGGCCGGTGCTCGCGCGGACCGCCTCGGCGGTGGTGCGGGCGCGCAGATATTCGAACGGCTTCACGGAGCCACGTCCTGGATCGCTTCGACGATACGGGGGTACGCACCGCAGCGGCACAGATTGCCGCTCATCCGCTCACGGATCTCGGGGGCAGTGAGCCGGGCCGGGGCGGCGGCGGGCCGACCTGTTTCGGTGGCGTGGGACGGGAAGCCGTCGGCCGCTTCGTCGAGCATGCCCACCGCCGAGCAGATCTGGCCGGGGGTGCAGTATCCGCACTGCAGGGCGTCCCGGGCCAGGAAGGCTTCCTGCATGGGATGCAGCCCGTCCCCGTCGGCGAGCCCCTCGACGGTGGTGATCGCGGCCCCGTCGTGTGCGACGGCGAGCAGCAGACAACTGTTGGCGCGCCGGCCGTCGACAAGGACCGTGCACGCCCCGCACTGGCCGTGATCGCAGCCCTTCTTCGCTCCGGTGAGGCCGAGGTGCTCACGCAGCACGTCCAGGACGGTGGTGCGGTGGTCGAGCGACAGGGTCCGTTCGGTTCCGTTGATGTGCAGCGTCAGCGTCGAACAGTGAGGGGCCGCCTCCGGATTTCCGGCACCGTCCTCCCGCCCGCTCGCGTGTTCCACCCGTTCGCACCTCTCAGAGCCGTGGCTTTTGGCTGTTTTGTACCAGATACACAGCGGCCTCCCTATGCATTGCGCCGACTCCGGGCACGGGTACGTGCCTCACCGGCTCTCCACCCGCAGACGCACCTCCTCCTCCTGATCGCCGGAGACCGTTCCGACCACCCGCACCGTGAAGGCGTCCGCCAGGTGCCTCCTGAGCTCGTCGACCGCCCAGTAGCCGCCCTGTACATCGAGCGTCACGGGCTCGCCGATCGAGATGGGGCCCGAGACCACCCTCGCCTCGGACACGTCGACGGTCACGTTCCATACGGTGGGTCGCTTCCCCCCCAGGTCCTGCGGTACGTCCACCGAGGCCCGGTCGGTGGTGAAGGCGGCCCGCAGCACGTCGAAGACCATTCGTGCGTCGTCCTTCGAGCATCCGCTGATGGCAACCGCCACCTCCTTGCCGTACCGGTTCTCCTCCGCCTGCGCCTGTGTGCTGTTCACCGGGGTTCCTTCCGCTCGCAGTGCTGACCCTTCTCCAGGCTCACCCCACGGCTGGGCGTCGGCGACACGAAGCGGCCGGCGAGCAGTGAAACGCTTTTCTCTTCATATCCACTTAAAACATGAATTCACGGCCACAACCGAGTGACGGCCCCGCCTCGGGGTATCCGGCATGCATGGACGTATCGAATGGAGCCCTCAATTCCCTGGCCGTCACACTCGCGGACGGACGGGGTGCGCTCGGCGTGGTGATGGCGATCGTCGGCGTGGCCCTCGTGGGCATGCTGATCGGCGCCGTCTGGCTGGGACGGCGTCGCCGGGCCCAGGAACTGCCGCCGCCCCGGCCCGACGAGCAGCCGCCGCGGCCGGACCACCGCGCACACGTCGAGGAGCGCAACGTCCACGGCGACGACAGCTTCCCTGCCGACGGGCGGGGCCTCTCCCCCTACGAACTCGGTGACCACGGGAACGAGCCCATCCCGCGCGACAAGGACGAGACGCATGACTGAGCAGGTACATGTCCGCTTCGGCGCGTGTTGCGCGACCGACCGACCGAAGTGAGGCTGGTAGAGGCCCGACCGCCACGGCATGCGTGTGCCGCAGAACCGATGAAGGCAGCAGCACCATGACGGGAAGCAGACCCAGGACAGCGCCCCCCTCGGCACCGCTGACCGGACCGTCGGCGCCCTGCTGGGTCAACCTCATGACCCGGGACCTGAAGTCGGCGCAGGAGTTCTACACCGCCACCTTGGGGTGGACGTTCCGGCCCGGAAGGCTGGGGCAGGAATTCTCCGTCGCACGCCGCGACGACGTGCCGGTGGCCGGTATCGCGGCGATGGCGACGGCCTTCCGGGTCGCCGTGGCATGGACTCCGTACTTCGCCGTGCAGAACGCCGATGTGGCTGCTTCGCGCATCCGCGAGCGCAGCGGCACAGTGGCGGTGGGGCCACTGGCGCTCGGCAAGGGGCGCGGCGCCTTGGCGGCGGACCGCGACGGCGCTGTGTTCGGCATCTGGGAGCGCACCGAGGCGGCGACATCACCGCCGGCGCCGGACGACCACTCGAACGCGTGGCTCGAACTGCGCACCAGGGACGCCTTCGACGCCGCAATCTTCTACGGCCAGGTCCTCGACTGGGCGACCGGACGTCCCGGCGCCTGCGAGGTGTCGTACGAGAAGGACGGGGTCGTGGTCGACTGCGGCGGCAAGCGGCTGGCCCGGATCAGCTCCGGCGCGGTCGAGGCCGCACCGGATCCGCTGGTCCGCCCGCACTGGCAGGTCCACTTCCCGGTGGCCGATGTGGCGGCAGCCGTCTCGGCGGCGCGGCTGCACGGAGGCTCGGTCGTCGAGCAGCGGACACTGGGGCAGGGCGCGGAGGCGACCCTGCTGGACCCGGACGGCGGGCTGTTCACCATCTCGGACATCCGAAGTCCGGCCGCCGAGGACATCTGAGCCGAACGGTCGCAGTCAGCTGTCCGGCCGCCCGCCGCGCGCCGAGTGCGCGTCCGAGGTCTCGTCCTCCGATGTGGAGCGTGCCAGCACCCAGGCCGGGAACACGAACCAGCAGACGAGGAACCACAGCGCCATGGCGCCGACCAACCACAGTGCGAGCGCGTTGTGCAGGGCCACCCGCAGGATGAGCAGCAGCGCGGAGCACATCGTGCAGAACAGCAGGACGAGGCCGAGCACGGTCATTCGCGACGCCCACGCAACGGTCTGCGGCTTCAGTCGGTGCCCGGTGAGCAGCCGGTGGAAGGAGACGGGCCCGATCAGCGCGGCGGCCGTGGCCGACCCCAGCATCACGGTGACCACATAAATGGTGCGGTCCGTGTCCGACAGGACGGCGAACCGCGGCTGGAAGACGACGGCAAGCAGAAAGCCGAACAGGATCTGGACGCCGGTCTGGGCGACGCGCAGCTCCTGGAGCAGATCTGTCCACAGCCGGTCCGCCCGTTCCTCGGTCGTCTCGTGGCGGCCGATGTCGGGCTCCCGGCGACTTTCCGCGTCGCGGTCCTCGCCGGCTGTCGGGGTCACCGTGAGCCTCCGTCCGCAGTAGGTGTGGAGCCCGTTGCGTCGCCTCCTACCCCACCGTAGAGATCTCACGTCGGGGCGGCAGCCCGAATGCGCCGTCGGCCACGCCCTCGACGACGGCGCCGGTCGCACCTACGATCTTGAATACGGCATCGCGCGCCGGTCACCGGCCGGGTGAGGCGTGGAGGTGCCCGGGAGATGCCCGTTGGAGGCATTCCACAGTGTCAGTCGAGTTGAATCACACCATCATTCACGCCCGGAACAATCGGGAATCCGCCGAATTCCTGGCGCACATCCTGGGTCTGGAAATCGGTGCGGAATGGGGTCCATTCATAGCGGTCGCCACCGCCAATGGGGTCACGCTGGATTTCGCGACCATTCCCGCCGAATCGATCGTCGGGCAGCATTACGCCTTCCTGGTCTCGGAGGCGGAGTTCGATACGTCGTACGCCCGCATCAAGGAGCTCGGGATCACCTACTGGGCCGATCCGCATCGGAAGCATCCGGGCGAGATCAACCACAATGACGGCGGCCGGGGCATCTACTTCCTCGATCCCGCCGGACACGCCATGGAGATCATCACGCGCCCGTACGGCGGCTTCGCCTCGTAAGGGTTCCGGCGCACCAGGCGTTCGGCCGGGCTCCGGGCCACCGGGTCCCGGCCGGACTCCTCTGCGGTCCGTCAGGCGACCGGAAGCGTCAGTTCGGGCCGGTCCCACATGACCGCGGGCGGGTTGGCCGCGGCCGTACCGGTCCGCAGGGCGCCCACGCTGCGGTAGAAGCCCTCGGCGGGCGGATGCGAGACGATGCGAACGCCCGTGAGCCCGGCCAGCTGCGCCTCGCCGCGCAGATGCGCGATCAGCAGCCGTCCGATCCCGAGACCCTGTGCATCGTCGGCGACGAACATCAGATCCAGTTCGGCCGGTTCGAGGACCAGCGAGTAGAAGCCGAGCAGACGGTCGGTGCCGCTGTGGGCGGCCACGAAGACCCGGTGGGTCTCGATGTAGTCGGGACCCACCCGGTATCCGTCGACCATGGGCGCGTACGGGCCCTCGTAGGCGCGGGAGTTCCTGACCAACCGGGTGAGACGCTTGGCGTCGCGCGCGGTCGCCCGTCGGATCAGCACGTCCCGGCAACATGCCCCGCCCGCCGGTCGCGTAATACTCGGTGTCATAAAGGGAGTATTACGCATCAGGTGGCCGGGCACACGCCCGGCCTCGCCTGCCCGCTGCCGTGACCTACGCCGAGCCGCGCTCCGCACGCCACTCCTCGACCACGGCGTCGATGTCGAACGGTCGCATGTTCAGCAACGGTCCCGGCGGCGGCCGACGGATCGCCGCCTCGATCTTCTCGTTGACCGCGGTGAGCATCCGGCGCACCTCGGCCTCCGAGCGGGCTTCGGACACCGCCGCGCGGGTGTCCTCCGCCTCCTTGCGCAGAGCCAGGGCCGGCGGGAGCATCGACACCCCCTCGCGCTGCATCTTCGCCTTGATCCACCAGGTTTCGTCGTACGGGCGGTCGATACCGGGCAGCGGCTTGCCGAAACCCGGCAGCTGGGAGAAGTCGCCGCGCTGCTCGGCTTCACGGATCTGCTTGTCGACCCACGATTCGAAGCTGACGCCGGCGGGTTTGCGCTCGGTCAACGTGCACCCCTCTCGGAGAACCCTTGATCCAGTACTCCCACGATACCGAGGGAGGGCCCGGCGCCGGACCCCCTGAAACCCTGGCCCCTCGGAGCACGTGTCCGCCAGGCGTCTCCACCTGCGGCTCGGCCGACGGCACCGCCTCGACCGCGAAAGCGGCGGCACGGACCTTCCGCTCCTACCGGAAGGCAACATACCCGTCGGGGGTATGATGTCAACTCAAGGATCCTCTGCGGACCGCTTTGGTCGACCGGGTGCCGACGACGGCCGGTGCCGGTCGGGCCGAGACCACGAGCCCGCTGCGCAGCCGCTCCACCACGGGCTCGGGAATCCGCAGACCGTCCCGCACGTAGCCATCCAGTCCGCCCCACCGCTCGTCCATCGCGTCGAGCGCGATCGAGAGGTAGCGGGGGCGGACCTCGATGATCGCGGCCGCGATCTCGGGATCGCCACCTGCATCGAGGAAGCCCTGCACATACGGCTGGAAGGCGGCCCGCACCACGGGATTCACGGCGAGGAACTCCGCCCGTACGACATCGCGTGAAGCCCCGACCATGAGCAGGAGCAGCGCGGCGGCCCACCCGGTGCGGTCCTTGCCCGCCGTGCAGTGGAAGAGCACCGGCCGGGCCCGGTCGTCCGCGGCCGTCTCGACGAAGGCGCGGTACGCGGCCGCGGCGCCCGGCGACAGCACCAGCTTCCGGTAGGTCTGCGCAAACAGCTCCTCGGCCTTCCCGCCCCCGAGCATCTCCTTCGCAGCCACCGGATCGCCGAGCAGCGCGCGCAGCCGGGCGGGTGCCACGCCCGGATTGTCGCCGAGGACATCGGCGACGAACAGCCGGGCTCCGGGCGGCAGCCGATCGGGGGCCGCCATGCGCTCGTCGGCGGTGCGCAGGTCGACGACCGTCCGGATACCGAGGGCGGTCACCGCCACGTCGCGGGCCGCGTCGAATCCGCTGAGCTGACCGGAGCGCAGCACCGCGCCGGGCCGGAAGCAGCGGTCGCGACCCAGCGAAATTCCGCCCAGGTCGCGCAGATTGATAACGGTGGCAGCCGCAACGGCCCTGGCGGTTTGCACGATGGATTCCCCTTATTCCGGACGCGACTCATTCCGGGCACGGCTTACTGCGGACACGGCTGATGAATGGATTCGCCCCGGCCGGATCAGCCGGCCAGAATCTTCGCCTTCTGCGCCTCGAACTCGGCGTCGGTCAGGATTCCTTGCTTCTTCAGCTCGGCCAGTCGTTCCAGCCGGTCGATGATGTCGTCCGCCGGGGGCGCGGGGGGCGCCGCCTGGGCAGGGGGTGTCTGCTGTTGCACGGCCTGCTGCTGTGCGGCGGCCTCGTCCTGAGCGGCCGCTTCCTGAGCGCCCCACCTCTGCTGCTGGCGCTGCTGGACCCGTCCGCTGACCGCTGATGCCGTGCCGGCGACGACGGCGGTGCGCGCCACGGTG
Organism: Streptomyces sp. NBC_00154; assembly: GCF_026342835.1. Taxonomy (GTDB): domain Bacteria; phylum Actinomycetota; class Actinomycetes; order Streptomycetales; family Streptomycetaceae; genus Streptomyces. Next base: position 6,854,635 of record NZ_JAPEMI010000001.1, on the reverse strand, counting down.
CCCAGCAGTCCCGGTCCTCTGCGGTTCATGCCCGGTCCTCGGAAAATCGGCATGATGTGCGCCCCTTCCAGTGCGGTGCGGTGCGTGCGGTGCGACGGGGGTACTGCGGGCCGGGCAGGGTCAGCCGGTGGGACCGCCGGCGGCCACGGCCGCCTCCGCGATCTCGGCGGGGATCCGCTCATGCGCCACCACTTGACCGCCCGAGGCCCGGACGGCCGCCGTGAGCGGCACCGCCCACAGGTCCTCCCACACGATCAGCGCGGCGGAGCTGCCCGGTGGCACGCTCTCCCCGAGAGTCCGGATGTCCTCGCTGTTCAACAGGCCGCTGACCACTCCCTCGACCGGCTCGAACGACACCAGGTCATCGGGGTCGAGGTCGTCCAGCTCCACTGATTCGAGCGTGCCGTCCTCGGACCGGTACACAAACGTGAGGTCGAGGATCCGCACCGCCTTCGAGGCGACCGCTTCGGCCAGCGCCGGCGCAATGGCCCCGGTGAGACGACTCCCGGGAAAGGCGACGACGAGGTACTCCACAGGTCCCACTGTCACGGGCGTGTCCTCTCCTGACGGATGGATTGCCTGAAGCATAACTTCGGATATTTGGTGATGCACTGTGGCAATTCACCTGGGGCGGAGAGCTGAGCGGCCACCCCGCTCGCAGGTCGTCGAGGCCGGCGGGGCCGGGCATCGCAACCGGGCATCCGGGCCACCCACGACGCCGGCGGACGCCGGGTGACCTCGGACGGTGCCGCGCACGGGAGGGTGCCTCCCTGGTCGAGTACGCGAACCCGGTCGGCCGCCGAAGCCGCTTCGACGGGGTCGTGGGTGACGATCAGGCAGACGCCGCCCAAGTCGGCGGGATGGGTGTTGCAGAGGGAGCCCTGCCTGGGCGCGACTGGTCCGATCGGGTGCAGCGGGGGGGTCGCCGAGCAGCAGCGGGCGGGGCGGGCGGCGCGCGCCCGGGCCGGCGCGACACGTCCGGCCTGACCGTCGGCGGCGCCCCGACTACGCCACCGTCCGTAAAGGATCAAGTGCGCGCGGAGAGGGCAAGGTCACAGGCGGTTCCACTGCTGCTCATCTGAGCCTTCGCCTAGCATCTGGGCATGACGGTCCTGCCTGCTGACGGGCTTTCGTTGGCCGCCGAATTCCCTGACCAAGCCCATGAGCAGTGGCAGAGCCTTGTCGAAGGTGTGCTGCGCAAGTCGGGCAAGGATGTTGCGGGTTCGGCAGCCGAGGAAGCGCTGTCCACCACAGTGGAGGACGGGCTCATCACCCGCCCTCTGTACACCTCGCGCGATGACGCGCCCGATGCCGGTTTTCCGGGCTTCGCCCCCTTCACCCGCGGCAGCAAGGCCGAGGGGAACGCGGCGAACGGCTGGGACGTACGGCAGCGGCACAGCCTGACGGATCCGGCCCGGCTCAACGAAGCCGTGCTCGCGGATCTGGAGAACGGTGTCACCTCGTTGTGGCTGACAGTCGGCGGTGCGACGGGCGTACCGGTATCCGGTCTGGCGCGGGCGCTGGACGGTGTCTATCTCGATCTGGCCCCGGTAGTGCTCGACGCGGGCAGTGAACTCGACCCCGCCGCCACGGAGTTGCTGCGGCTGTACGAGGAGCGGGGCGTGGCCCCGGGGTCGGCCCGCGGCTCTCTCGGCGCCGACCCGCTGGGCCGGGCGGCGCGCAGCGGCGGTGCGCCGGAGCCGGCGGCCGCCGTGCACTGGGCCGAGCGGTGCGCGAAGGAGTATCCCGGGCTGCGGGCGTTGACCGTGGACGCGCTGCCGTACCACGAGGCCGGTGGCTCGGCGGCGCAGGAGCTGGGCAGTTCGCTGGCGACGGGTGTGGCCTATCTGCGGGCGCTGACCGGGGCGGGTCTCTCCGTCGAGGCGGCCTGCGCCCAGCTGGAGTTCCGGTACGCGGCCACCGCCGACCAGTTCCTGACCATTGCCAAGCTGCGGGCGGCGCGCCGACTGTGGGCGCGCGTCGCCGAGGTGTGCGGGGCCGCGGGCACCGGTGCCCAGCGCCAGCATGCGGTCACGTCGTCGGTGATGATGACGCGGCGCGATCCGTGGGTGAACATGCTGCGGACGACGCTGGCGTGTCTGGGCGCGGGGGTCGGCGGGGCCGACTCCGTCACCGTGCTGCCGTTCGATCACGCGCTGGGGCTGCCGGACGCGTTCGCCCGGCGGATCGCCCGTAACACATCGACGATTCTCATGGAGGAGTCGCATCTGGCCCGGGTTATCGACCCGGCGGGCGGCTCCTGGTACGTGGAGCGGCTGACCACCGAACTCGCCGACGCCGCCTGGGCGTTCTTCCAGGAGATCGAGCGGGCGGGCGGTCAGGCCGCGGCGCTCGGCTCCGGCCTGATCGGTGAGCGGCTGGCGGCGACCTGGGCGGCGCGCAGCAAGGATCTGGCACGGCGCAAGGAGCCGGTCACCGGCGTCAGCGAGTTCCCGCACCTTGCGGAGCGCCCGGTGGAGCGCGAGGCGGCCCCCGGCGCCGATGGCGCGTCGGGCGGGCTGCCCACGGTGCGTCGTGACGAGGCGTTCGAGGCGTTGCGTGCCCGGTCGGACGCCCATCTGGCGGCGACGGGCCGGCGGCCCCGGGTGTTCCTTGCGGCGCTCGGCCCGGCGTCGGCGCACACCGCGCGGGCCACGTTCGCCTCGAATCTGTTCCAGGCGGGCGGGATCGAGCCCGTGCACGACCCGGTGTCGGTGGACGCGTCGACGGCAGCCGAGGCCTTTGCGGCCAGTGGGGCCACGGTGGCGTGCCTGTGTTCCACTGACGCGCTCTACGCCGAGCACGCCGGGGCCGTGGCCTCGGCTCTGCAAGCGGCCGGTGCGCAGCGGGTGTTCCTCGCCGGCCGGCCGGCCGAGTATCCCGATGTCGACGCGTACGTCTTCGCGGGCTGCGATGTGGTGGCCGTGCTCTCCTCCGTTCTCGACCGTATGGGTGTGGCGTAATGCGGATCCCCGACTTCTCCGACATCGAACTCGGGCCGGGCACCGGCGCCGAGGGGTCCGAGGACCAGTGGCACACAGCGGTGAAGGAGTCCACCGGTGGCTCCGACGGCGAACTGCTGTGGGAGACCCCGGAGGGCATCGCGGTCAAGCCGCTGTACACCGGGCGTGACCTGGAGGGGCTCGACTTCCTCGGTACGTATCCGGGCATGGCCCCGTATCTGCGCGGCCCCTATCCGACGATGTACGTCAACCAGCCCTGGACGATCCGGCAGTACGCGGGGTTCTCCACGGCCGAGGAGTCCAACGCCTTCTACCGCCGTAACCTCGCTGCCGGACAGAAGGGTCTCTCCGTCGCCTTCGACCTGCCGACCCACCGCGGCTACGACAGCGACCACCCGCGGGTGACCGGCGATGTCGGCATGGCGGGTGTGGCGATCGACTCGATCTACGACATGCGCCAACTGTTCGACGGCATCCCGCTGGACAGGATGACGGTGTCGATGACGATGAACGGCGCGGTGCTTCCCGTACTCGCGCTGTACATCGTGGCCGCCGAGGAGCAGGGCGTACCGCCCGAGAAGCTGGCCGGGACCATCCAGAACGACATCCTCAAGGAGTTCATGGTCCGCAACACCTACATCTATCCGCCGAAGCCCTCGATGCGGATCATCTCCGACATCTTCGCGTACACCTCGCAGAAGATGCCGCGCTACAACTCGATCTCCATCTCCGGCTATCACATCCAGGAGGCGGGTGCGACGGCCGATCTGGAGCTGGCGTACACCCTCGCCGACGGAGTGGAGTACCTGCGGGCCGGTCGGGACGCGGGTCTCGATGTGGACGCGTTCGCACCGCGGCTGTCGTTCTTCTGGGCGATCGGCATGAACTTCTTCATGGAGATCGCGAAGATGCGGGCGGCCCGTCTGCTGTGGGCGAAGCTGGTCAAGGAGTTCGAGCCGAAGAACGCCAAGTCCCTTTCGCTGCGCACCCATTCACAGACCTCGGGATGGTCGCTGACCGCGCAGGACGTGTTCAACAACGTCACCCGGACCTGTGTGGAGGCGATGGCAGCCACCCAGGGACACACCCAGTCACTGCACACCAATGCGCTCGACGAGGCCCTCGCACTGCCGACGGACTTCTCGGCGCGCATCGCCCGGAACACCCAGCTGCTGCTCCAGCAGGAATCGGGTACCGGCCGGGTCATCGACCCGTGGGGCGGCAGCGCGTACGTGGAGAAGCTGACGTACGACCTGGCGCGGCGGGCCTGGCAGCACATCGAGGAGGTCGAGGCCGCGGGCGGGATGGCCCAGGCCATCGACGCGGGCATCCCGAAGCTCCGGGTGGAGGAGGCCGCGGCCCGTACGCAGGCGCGGATCGACTCCGGGCGGCAGCCGGTGATCGGGGTCAACAAGTACCGGGTGGAGACGGACGAGCAGATCGATGTGCTCAAGGTCGACAACTCGTCGGTGCGCACCCAGCAGATCGAGAAGCTGCGGCGGCTGCGCGCGGAGCGCGACGAGGCAGCCTGTCAGTCCGCGCTGCGGGCGCTGACGGCGGCGGCCGAGCATGGTCCCGGTCAGGGTCTCGAAGGCAATCTGCTGGCGCTGGCGGTCGACGCGGCACGGGCGATGGCCACGGTCGGCGAGATCTCGGACGCCCTGGAGAAGGTGTACGGGAGGCATGCCGGCCAGATCCGTACGATCTCGGGTGTGTACCGCAACGAGGCAGGGGAGTCACCTTCCGTGGACCGTACCCGGACGCTGGTCGGCCGGTTCGAGGAGGCGGAGGGGCGCCGTCCGCGCATTCTGGTCGCCAAGATGGGCCAGGACGGCCACGACCGCGGCCAGAAGGTGATCTCGACGGCCTTCGCCGACCTGGGCTTCGACGTCGATGTCGGCCCGCTGTTCCAGACGCCGGCCGAGGTGGCGCGGCAGGCGGTCGAGGCGGATGTCCACATCGTGGGCGTCTCCTCGCTGGCCGCCGGGCACCTCACCCTCGTACCGGCGCTCCGTGAGGAACTGGCCGCCGAGGGCCGCGACGACATCATGATCGTGGTCGGCGGGGTGATCCCGCCGCAGGACATCGAGGCACTGCACGAGGCGGGTGCGGCCGCCGTGTTCCCGCCGGGCACGGTGATCCCCGATGCCGCCTTCGATCTGGTGACGCGGCTCGGTGCCGCGCTCGGCCATGAGCTGTGAGCCGCTGACCCGATGGCTCCGACGATCGAAATCGACAGCTATGTGAAGGGGGTGCTCGACGGGAAGCGGGCGCACATCGCGCGCGCCATCACTCTCGTCGAGTCCACCCGCCCCGATCACCGGGCGCTGGCCCAGCAGTTGCTGCGCGAGCTGCTGCCGCACTCCGGCAACGCACGCCGCATCGGCATCAGCGGGGTGCCGGGGGTCGGGAAGTCCACGTTCATCGATGCACTGGGCACGATGCTCACCGGGCTCGGGCACCGGGTCGCGGTGCTGGCCGTCGATCCGTCATCCAGCCGGACCGGCGGTTCCATCCTGGGCGACAAGACCAGGATGGAACGGCTGGCGGTCGATCCTGCGGCGTTCGTCCGCCCCTCCCCCACCGCCGGGACGCTGGGCGGGGTGGCCAAGGCGACCCGGGAGTCCATCGTGGTGATGGAGGCGGCGGGTTACGACGTGGTGCTGGTGGAGACGGTCGGGGTGGGCCAGTCGGAGACGGCCGTGGCTCAGATGGTCGACACGTTTCTGCTGCTCACACTGGCCCGTACCGGCGATCAGCTGCAGGGCATCAAGAAGGGTGTCCTGGAGCTGGCGGACGCGATCACGGTGAACAAGGCCGACGGTCCGCACGAGCGTGACGCGCGCGCGGCGGCCCGCGAACTGGCGGGTGCCCTGCGGCTGATGCACCCGGCCGACGCGGCCTGGACTCCTCCGGTGCTGACGTGCAGCGCCCGCGAGTCGACCGGCCTGGACACGCTGTGGGAGCGGCTGGAGCAGCACCGTGCGCTGCTCGATTCGACGGGGCGGCTGGCCGCGAAGCGGCGTGACCAGCAGGTCGACTGGACCTGGACGATGGTGCGCGACGAGCTGCTGGACAGCCTGCGCAGCCATCCGCAGGTGCGTGCGCTCACTCCTTCACTGGAACAGCGTGTACGTGACGGCGAGTTGACGGCAACGCTCGCAGCCGAAGAGATCCTCGCCGCCTTCCGGGACGGCTGAGCGGATCGGGTAGGGCGAAAGGGCGGTGGCTGCGCGGCAGCCACCGCCCTTCCCGTATTCCCGGCACCTACCGCGTCCGCCAGGTGGTACAGTGCAAACGGCACGTGTGTAACGCCCCGATTCGGGCGCCGGTGCCGGTTCTCCTTCCTGTCGCTGCTCCGTTCGTTCTTACCTGACCGCGACGCAGCTTCCCGCACCACCTTCCTCCAGTCCGGTACGGACTTTCCTGCCCGTCGTCCGGGGCGTGATCCCACCGCCCTTGCGCATCCGCCGGGCCCCTTCATTCGCCATGTCCGCGAAAGGACCACCCCGCATGACCACCACCCTCAAGCACCCTCTTGACCAGCAACAACTCCCCACGGACGTGGCCGGAGTCCTCGACCTGACGCACCAGGGGCACGGCGCGCTGCGCACCGACGGCGGCCACCCCTCCCCCGCCGACGTCCAGGTGCCGGCGGCCCTCGTCCGCCGGTACGGCCTGCGCAGAGGCGACCTCATCGAAGGTCTCTGCGACCGGCCGCGCGCCCTGTCAGCGGTCGAGCGGATCAACGGCCGTCCCCCGCAGGCGCTGAGCGGCCGGCCGCACTTCGCGGATCTCACCCCGCTCCACCCCGGGCAACGACTGCGCCTGGAGACGCCCGGCGGCAGCCCGGCAACCCGGATCGTCGATCTCGTCGCCCCCATCGGCAAGGGACAGCGCGGGCTGATCGTCGCCCCGCCCAGGACCGGCAAGACAGTGCTGCTGCAGCAGATCGCCGCCGCCGTCGCAGCCAACCATCCCGAGTGCCATCTCATGGTGGTGCTGCTCGACGAGCGCCCCGAGGAGGTCACGGACATGCGCCGTTCCGTACGCGGCGACGTCCTCGCCTCGACGTTCGACCGGCCCGCGAAGGAGCACATCGCACTCGCCGAACTCGCGGTGGAACGCGCCAAGCGGCTCGTCGAGCAGGGCCAGGACGTGGTGATCCTGCTCGACTCGCTCACCCGGCTGTGCCGGGCCCACAACAACGCGGCGACCGCCGGAGGCCGCACCCTCAGCGGTGGCGTGGACGCCGCCGCCCTGCTCGGCCCCAAGCGACTCTTCGGCGCCGCACGCCGCACCGAGGAGGGCGGCTCGCTGACGATCCTCGCCACCGCGCTGGCGGACACCGGGTCCCGCGCCGACGACTACTTCTTCGAAGAGCTCAAGAGCACCGGGAACATGGAACTCCGGCTGGACCGCGCCCTGGCGGACAAACGGATCCACCCGGCCGTGAACATTCCGCAGTCCGGCACCCGCCGCGAGGAACTGCTGCTCCCCGCCGCCGAACTGACCGCCGTACGAGGACTGCGGCGCGCGCTGCACACGAGGGACCCGCAGGCGATGCTGGAAGTGCTGCTGGACAGGATCCGGCAGACCCCCGACAACGCGGCCTTCCTCCGCCGGATCCACGGCACCGTGCCCGACGCCTGAGTCCTCCCGGTCGGCACGGTGGCACACGCATAGCATGACGTGTTCACTTACCAGCACAGGGAGAGCAGGCACATGGAATTCCGCCGACTCGGCCGCAGCGGTCTGACGATCAGTGAGATCGCCTACGGGAATTGGATCACCCACGGCTCCCAGGTGGAGGAGGACGCGGCCGTCGCCTGCATCCGGGCCGCCCTGGACTCCGGAATCACCACCTTCGACACCGCGGACGTCTACGCCGAGACCCGCGCCGAGGCCGTCCTCGGCCGGGCGTTGAAGGACCAGCGCCGCGAGAGCATCGAGGTGTTCACCAAGGTCTACTTCCCGACCGGCCCCGGGTACAACGACCGCGGTCTGGGCCGTAAGCACATCCTCGAATCGATCGACAACTCGCTGCGCCGGCTGCAGACCGACTATGTGGACCTGTACCAGGCACACCGCTACGACCACAGCACGCCGCTGGAAGAGACCATGGAGGCGTTCGCCGACGTGGTCCGCTCCGGCAAGGCCCTCTACATCGGCGTCTCGGAGTGGACGGCGGACCAGCTGCGCGCCGGACACGGCCTGGCCCGCGAGCTGAACATTCCGCTCGTCTCCAACCAGCCGCAGTACTCGGCTCTGTGGCGGGTCATCGAGAGTGAGGTCGTGCCCGCGTCCGAGGAGCTCGGCATCGGTCAGATCGTCTGGTCGCCGATCGCCCAGGGCGTGCTGACCGGCAAGTACAAGCCGGGGGCGCAGCCGCCGGCCGGTTCGCGGGCGACGGACGACAAGGGCGGGGCATCGTTCGTCGCCGGATGGCTCCGCGACGACGTCCTGGAGCGGGTCCAGCAGCTGGGGCCGCTGGCGGACCAGGCCGGTCTGAGCCTTGCTCAGCTGGCCGTCGCCTGGGTACTGCAGAACCCCAACGTCTCCGCCGCGATCATCGGTGCCTCCCGGCCCGCGCAGGTCACGGAGAACGTGAAGGCAGCAGGCGTGAAGTTCGACGCGGATCTGCTGAAGGCCATCGACGACGTACTGGACCCGGTGGTGGAGCGCGACCCGGCGCTGACCGCGGGCCACGAGGGCAACGACTGAGCCGGCCGGTCACGGCTCCGGGAGGCCGGTGCCCGCTCTCCGGCGGTCACCGGCCTCCCGCACGGGGCGACGCGGCGGCGTGTCGGCGTGTCGGCGTGTCGGCGTGTCGGCGTGTCGGCGACCGGACCGTGTCACAAAGGCCTGGTCCCATGGGTCACTTGTACGACACGGATCGACGGAGGAAAGTGACCGATGGACGAACAGGAACTTCTGGCGGCCCGCTTCGAGGAGCACCGGCCCCGGCTGCGGGCAGTGGCCTACCGGATGCTCGGTTCGGCCGCCGAGTCCGATGACGCCGTCCATGAGACCTGGCTGCGGCTCACACGTACCGATGTCGGCGACGTGGCGAACCTCGGCGGATGGCTGACGACGGTCGTCGCCCGGGTCTCCCTCAATATGCTGCGCAGCCGCGAGACCCGCCGTGAGGATCCCTGGGCGACACGTCTGCCGGGGCCTGCCGTGGGCCACGACGACGGTATCGGGCCCGAGGAGCAGGCGGAGCTCACCGACTCGGTCGGCCTGGCGCTGCTCGTGGTGCTGGACACGCTCGCGCCCGCGGAACGTCTGGCGTTCGTGCTGCACGACATGTTCGCCGTGTCGTTCGACGAGATCGCCCACATCGTGGAGCTCACTCCGGCCGCGACCCGGCAGCTCGCCGGCCGTGCGCGCCGACGTGTACAGGGCACGGTCCCGGATCCCGACACCGACATGGTCCGTCGGCGCGAAGTCGTCGACGCGTTCCTGGCCGGGTCGCGCGGTGGCGACTTCGAGGCGCTGCTGGCCCTGCTCGACCCGGACGTCGTACTCCGCGTCGACCCCGCGGCGGCCCTGTCGGGCGAGGCCGGGGCGGTGGGGCCCGCTGCGGTCGTCGGCACGTTCGCGGGGCGTGCCTCGGCGGCACAGCCTGCCCTGATCGACGGGCTTCCCGGCGCCGTCCAGGCACCGGACGGAGGGCCGAGGGTCGTCATCGGCTTCACCATCGAAGCCGGGCGGATCGTGTCGATCGACCTCGTCGCGGACGCCGACCGCCTCGGCCGGATGGATCTGCAGATCCGCGACGCGTGACAGACCGGCGGCCCGCTGCTCCCCCTTCGAGAAGCCGGCAGGCCCCGCCGCTCCCCTTGGCCAAGGAACGGTGGGACCTGCGAGCACGGCCCATGACCTCGGGTCGGCTGAATGCGACCGGCGAGGGAGACCCGTCCCGGATCAGCCTCGGGCGGTCAACGAGGCGGTGTGCTGGCGGACCTGTTCGGGAGTGAGGTAGGAGTCCGTGTACTCGAAGTCGCGCAGCGTGGCCGGCTTGCGGGCCTGAAATCCGGTACGTACGAAATCGTCACCGGCGATGGCGTTGAGCATCCAGTTCGTCATGACCCGTGCCTTGGCCACATTGGTCCGCATCGCCGACCAGTGGTAGCCGCGGGCCACGGCCTGCGCGGCGATACCGTGCATCTCGACGCCGAGCGGCTTGGAGACCGCGTCCTTGCCGCCGAGGTCCACAACGAGCCCGAGATCCCTGTGTTCGTACGGCTTCAGGGGCTGGTGACGGAGTGTGGCGATCAGATTGTCGGCGAGCCTGCGGCCCTGCCGCATGGCGTGCTGCGCGGTGGGCGGGCAGACCGCGCCGTCGCCCTTGACCAGGTCGGGTACGGCGGCGGCGTCGCCGAGCGCGAAGACACCGTCGAAGCCCGGCAGGGTCATCTCCGGGGTCACCGCCAGACGCCCGCGTACGGTCTCCGCGCCGAAGGTGGCGACCAGCGGACTCGCGGTGACACCGGCCGTCCAGATCAGCGTGCGGCACGGCAGTACCCGGCCGTCGGTGAGCGTGACCTTGTCCGGCCCCGCCTCGGCGACCGACACTCCGAGCGACACGTCGATCCCGCGTTCGCGCAGCACCTCCAGGGCGCTGAGCCCGAGCTTGTCCCCCAGCTCGGGCATCAGCTTCGGGGCGATGTCGATCAGATGCCACTTGATGAGCTTCGGGTCCAGCCGGGGGTAGTACCGGACGGCACTTGTGGTGAGCCGCTGCAGACAAGCCGCGGTCTCGGTACCCGCGTATCCGCCGCCGACCACCACGAACTGCAGCCGGGAGGCCCGCTCGTCCTCGTCGTGGCTGGCGTCCGCCAGGTCCAGCTGTGCGATCACGTGGTCACGCACGTAGGCGGCCTCGGCCAGTGTCTTCATCCCGCGGGCGTTGTCGAGCAGGCCGGGGATGTCGAAGGTGCGTGTGACACTGCCGGGGGCAAGGACGATGTAGTCGTACGGTTCGTCGACGATCTCGTCGGTGATCTTGCGGATGACGCAGATCTTCGCCGTCGTGTCCACGCCGATCGCCCCGCCGGGGATGATCCGGGTGCGGTGGCGACGGCTGCGGCGCAGCGACACCGCGACCGACTGCGGTGTGAGCACGCCCGACGCCACCTGCGGCAGGAGTGGCAGGTAGAGCTGGTACGAGAACGGGGCGACGAGCGCGATGTCCGCCTCACCGGGTTTGAGTGCGCGTTCAAGACGGCGTACGCACTCGACCCCGCCGAATCCGGCGCCGACGACGAGAATCCTGGGTCGTGCCACGGTGTTCGTCCCTTCTCGGGTCTGCGCGGGCGCCCGCTCTCCTGCCCGGTCACGCGCGCCCATCACCCACCATCCTCACGAACCGGGTCCGAGTTCGCCTGCTGAGGGCGGCAGAACGGACGAGCGCCCGGCGTCAGCGGGTCAGCAGGGTGAGCGCCGTGCAGGTACCGCTGACCGCGCCGGCGGTGACGACTGCGGCCGCGACACAGCGCGCCCTGAGCCTGCGGTAGCGGTCGTTGTACTCGCCGCGCAGTTCGGTGGAGCGGGCGGCGATACGGGCCAGCATCGCCCGGGACGCGGCGACACGGTCCGCGGTGTAGACGCGGGCCACGTCCTCACGCTGGGTGGTGGTGAGCCAGGGCAGCTCGTCGGTGAAGCGGACGGCCAGTCTGCGCGCCTCTTCGACCTCGGCGCTCCACAGCAGATAGCCCTCCATCTGCGCCAGTCCGTGGGCGCTCTCCTTGTCGGGGTCCACTCGTTGCTCCCTCCTCCTTGTCACCGGGCTGCCGCGCTCACGCCTGCCGGTCCCCGGGAGTCGCGGGCGTGGCGCCGGGATGGTGGGCTCCCTCGTCGAGGGGCCGTACCGAGGGGTGATGCAGGTCGAACGCCGGGGATTCGGAACGGATCCGCGGCAGCGTGACGAAGTTGTGCCGCGGCGGCGGGCAGGAGGTCGCCCACTCCAGCGAACGGCCGTACCCCCACGGGTCGTCGACCTCGACCTTCTTGCCGTACTTGGCGGTCTTCCACACGTTGTAGAAGAACGGCAGCATCGACATGCCGAGCAGGAACGAGGAGATCGTCGAGACCGTGTTCAGCGCGGTGAAACCGTCGGCGGCGAGATAGTCCGCGTAACGACGCGGCATGCCTTCGGCACCGAGCCAGTGCTGCACCAGGAACGTGCCGTGGAAGCCCACGAACAGCGTCCAGAACGTCATCTTGCCGAGCCGCTCGTCCAGCATCTTGCCGGTGAACTTCGGCCACCAGAAGTGGAATCCGGCGAACATCGCGAAGACCACGGTGCCGAAGACGACGTAATGGAAATGCGCGACGACGAAGTACGAGTCCGAGACATGGAAGTCCAGCGGGGGCGAGGCCAGGATGACGCCGGTCAGACCGCCGAAGAGGAACGTCACCAGAAAACCGATGGCCCAGAGCATCGGTGTCTCGAAGGACAGTGATCCCTTCCACATCGTGCCGATCCAGTTGAAGAACTTCACACCGGTCGGTACCGCGATGAGGAACGTCATGAACGAGAAGAACGGCAGCAGCACACCACCGGTGACGTACATGTGGTGCGCCCACACGGTCACGGAGAGGCCCGCGATGGCGATGGTGGCGCTGATCAGGCCGATGTAGCCGAAGAGCGGCTTACGGCTGAAGACAGGAATGATCTCGCTGACGATCCCGAAGAAGGGCAACGCGATGATGTACACCTCCGGATGGCCGAAGAACCAGAAGAGGTGCTGCCAGAGCAGCGCGCCGCCATTGGCCGCCTCGAAGACGCGCGCCCCGAACTTGCGGTCCGCCTCCAGCACCAGAAGTGCCGCCGCCAGCACCGGGAAGGCCAGCAGGACCAGCACACCGGTCAGTAGCACGGTCCACACGAACATCGGCATCCGGAACATCGTCATACCGGGTGCGCGCAGGCAGATGATCGTGGTGATGAAGTTGACCGAACCGAGGATCGTGCCGAAGCCGGAGAAGGCCAGACCCATGATCCACATATCGCTGCCGATCCCCGGCGATCGAACCGCGTCGGTCAGTGGGGAGTAGGCGAACCAGCCGAAGTCCGCGGCGCCGTTCGGGGTGAGGAAGCCGGCCACCGCGATGATCGAGCCGAAGAGGTACAGCCAGTACGCGAACATGTTCAGCCGCGGGAACGCCACGTCGGGCGCACCGATCTGCAACGGCATGATCCAGTTCGCGAACCCGGCGAACAGCGGCGTCGCGAACATCAGCAGCATGATCGTGCCGTGCATCGTGAACGCCTGGTTGAACTGCTCGTTCGAGACGATCTGCGTGCCGGGACGGGCCAGCTCGGCGCGCATGACGAGTGCCAGCACGCCGCCGACGACAAAGAAGGAGAACGACGTGACCAGGTACATCGTGCCGATCGTCTTGTGATCGGTGGTGCTCATCCACCTGACGATGACGTTTCCCGGCTCCCTGCTGCGTACCGGCAGCTCGTTCGCGTACGACTCCTCTGTCTCGTCCGCCCCTGCTGTGCCCATCGTCGTCACTACGACGCTCCTTCGATCGGTCCTTCGCGGGTGGGCTCGGCACCCGGCAGGGCGCCGCTTCCACCGGGGGCGGCCGGCGGCCCCCCGGAGCCTCGCGCCAGTTTCCAGCTGCAGCAAACCAGCCATGGGGGCGACATGTGCGGCCCGGCGCCCGCCGGGGCGGGACATTCACCCGTCAGGGCGTGCTGACCCACATGCAGCTGCGCGCGCCTCATTGCGGCACTCAACACACAATGAGAAAAGCTGAGTTGAACGTCGCTGCTGCGATGACTTCGTCGGCGGAGCTCACAGAGACCCCCAACCTCTCAGATGCTTCGCCGAAACACCCCTGCGCGGACGCGCGACTGTGCCACCGCCGACGGACGGGCGGTGGCACAATCACATGAACCGCCGCGAGCGGGCCGCGTCGTCGACCGTGGTGAGCATCGCGTTCACAATGATCTTGACCTTGGCCGTGTCGAGTCCCGGCCGGACCTCGTCGAGCAGGCGGAGCCGTCCGATCGGTCGACTACACCGCGACAGCGATCAGGCGGCGGGCGGCCGCGTCGGTGCGGGCGACGTCATGGGTCACCAGGCGGTCCTGGCACAATCCGCGCAGGCCGGAGACGAGCAGCGTGGCTCCTGCCCACGCCTGCTGTGGCGGGTGCCCCAGCCGGACGTAGGCGGCGGCGATCGGGGCGATCATGATCTCGACGGTGTCGGCAGCGAGGTTGCCGTACTGCTCCGGATCGGTGGCGCCCAGGCTGAGCAGTTGCAGCAGCATGCGGAACGCCCCGGACTGCTCCCCGACATTGATCGCTTCCCACAAGCCATGGGCGGCTTTGCGTAGGCCGTCGCTGTCGTGGACGTCGTCGAACATCGCGTGGGTGTCGGGACGGCTGGCGGCCAGTGCCTGAGCCAACAGGCTCTCGCGGCTGCCGAAGTAGTACAGAAGCATGCGTTTGGTGGTGCCGACGGCCTCGGCGAGCTGGCTCAGCGACGTCAGCGCGAGACCGTGGTGCTGGAGGTGGTGCACAACCTGCTTCAGCAGTTCGGCACGCTTTTCGGCATTGACGGGGCGAGGCACGTTTTTGACTGTACCGGCCGGTACGCGTAAGGTCCATAAATTATAGGTGTGCCGATCGGTACGTTAACGCAATGACGGCATGGCGATGGCCAGGTGCGCGGAACGGAGAGGGGTGCCATGGGGCTGATAGCACCGCGAGTGACGGTCGCAGGAGGCGGGCTCGGAGAACTTGGTCCCGCGGTCTCCCTCCAAAGACCCGGGATCAGCGCCGACATCTCCGCGCAAGTCGTGGAGGCGAAGCAGTCCGGCGTCGTGATGGCGCTGCCCGCCGGCGAAACGCGGCCAGCGGAGGAGCCCAGCTCGGGTACCGACGAACCGGTCCACCGACACCGGCGCGGCGGCGGTGGCCGCGCCACACATCCAGTCGGCAGCCTGTCCCACGAGCACTCCGACATGGCTCACCGTGGCGCCCAAGGAGTGGTGCTGTGAAACACCGGATCGAGCGTCCTCGGGGCATACCCCTGGCCAGGACTCTGGCCGAGACCCTGATGTTCCCGACGGTGCTCTTCCTCGCCCTTCTGTTCTGCTTCCCCACGGCCTTTCACGAGCCTCAGCCGAACCACGCGAAGGTCGTGGTCGCCAACCGCGTGCTGGAAACCAAAGTCGACGCCGCTCTGCAACAGAAACACCCCGGCTGGTTCGATGTCAGCGCCGTGGCAGACGCCGGAGAGGCCCGCCAGGCGGTGCTGAACCGCGACGCGGTGGCAGGCTACGTCGCCGAGGGCAGGCATGCTGTGCTCTACGTGGCCGAGGCCAACGGGCTGCCTCTCAGGCAGGTGCTGACCAAGGGCTTCACCCGGCTTGCGGCGCACAACCACCAGAGGCTCACGGTCACGGACGTGGCCCCCACCGTGAGCAAGGACCTGAATGGCGCAACCGTGGTCTACTTCGGAGTCGCCTGGAGCGTCCCCGGCTACATACTCGCGACGACCCTGCTGCGGGCGGTGACCTTCAACCGTCGCAAGAAACTGATGATGATCGTGGGCGCCTCCGCCCTCTTCAGCGCCGTGGGCTTCTTCGTCGGAGTACGGCTGGACTACTTCCCCAACGACTCCTCGGTCCTGGCGATCGCCTTCTTGCTCACCACGGCGGTGGCCACGTTCGCCCACGGCGTGGCGCCTTTCACCAAGCAGTTCTTCCCCATGGTGGGCATGGGTCTGTACATCGTGCTGAGCGTTCCCTCCAGCGGCGTGGCCCCTGTCCCGCTGCTGCCGACGTTCTTCCAGGACCTGCACGTCGTCATGCCGCTGGGCAACGCGGTGGACGCCCTGAAGGGGGTCCTGTACTTCGACAATGCGGGGGTGCTCAAGCCGGTCCTCGTGCTGTGCGCGTGGATCACAGTGGGTTTGGCCCTGATGGGCCTCGACGCGTGGCGGCACCACCGCCTCGCCGCACGACGGAGCGCGGAGGACGAGCAGGAGGACATTCCGGAGCCGCCGGTGGAGGACCCGTCCGTGGAGGCGCCCACGCCTACCGCGCTTCCGGTCCACCGTCACCACTTCGGCGAACCATTGCCGATGCTGGAGGGCACCGTCCGCAACGACGAGCAGCAGCCCGTCCGCCATGCCGCGGTGACTGTCATGGACACCAGCGGCCGGCAGTTGGTGCGGACCACGACGAACGCGCAGGGCGAGTACGCCGTGACCGGTCTGCCCGAGGGATATATCAGCGTTGTGGTCTCGTACCCCGGCCGAAATCCGGTGGTCCACCAGAAGCTGCTGCAGTCCGGTGTGGCCGTCCGGGCCGACTTCAGCATGCACGACCGGCGCAACGGGGCGTCACCTCACGTGCTGTCCAACGGGACCGGTCCGACAACGATTCGTGGGGAGGCAGCTCGCGGCCGCCGGTGATGTCCGGGTCGTCCGGCTGCCCGGGGACCGGTTCACTGCCAATCGGCGCGCCCGACCGGGTCGCAGAGTTCGAGGACGAGCTCCCCGGAGTCCGGGGCGGCGCCGGTGACGGGGCGCACCCGCGCGCCCACGTACACCAGATGCGGTGCGGCACCCACGACCTGGCATCGGAACACGAAGCCTTCGGGCAACCGGACCAAGGACTCGTTGCGGGCAGCCTCGGTGTAGCGGTGCACCACGCTGGACCGCACGACGACACCCAGGCCGTCGCTGCGCACGGAGTCCAGATCGCTCGACGCGCACACCGGACACAACAGCCGCCGGAACGACGCCGTGCCGCACCAGCGGCAGAGCTGGTGGATCAGTCCGGCTTCACCCGGCGCCGTCGGCGCGGCTTTACCTGCTGAAACTGAATGGGACACGTCTCGACCCCTTGGACTCGGCTCGGGTGCGTCGGCGCCGTGCCTCGACGCAGACGCACCATATGGCACCGAGTGCCGAGAGGTAAAGGTACTGAGTACCTATGTCGAGATCAGTCCTCGGCGAGGGCCGACTCGACCTTCTGCACCACGCGCCACATGGGCGTGCCCTTGGCGGCGACCACCACGACGACGTCGTCGCCCGCGGCCGGCGTGGCGACGCCTTCGGCTGCGGCACCCCAGACCTGCTGCACGACCCCGAGAGCGTGGTCCACTGCAGCCTCCGCGTCCCCCTTGCCGCCCGAACGCAGCCACGACCGCAGACCGTTGTTGTGCGCGGCGACCACTGCCGCGGCGATCACCTCGGCGTGCAGCGGGCCGTCCGGGGTGCCGGCGTAGCGGCCGCGGAGATACTCGGCCAGCGTCCGTTCGTAGCGGCGGACCACGGACAACTCGTAGGTCCGCAGGCCGGGAACCTCCCGCGTGAGGTGGTAGCGCTGGACGGAGAACTCCGGATTCGCGGCGTACATCCGCAGTACGAGTCGGGCCGCGTCGCACACCGTGGCCACCGGGTCGCCGTCGTCGGCCGCCTCCAGAAGCGCGGTCATATCGGCGAGACAGCGCTCGTGGTCGGGGAAGACCACGTCCTCCTTGGAAGGGAAGTAGCGGAAGAACGAACGCCGCCCGACCCCGGCCCGCGCAACGATGTCATCCACCGTCGTCCGCTCGAAGCCCCGTTCCAGAAAGAGCTGGAACGCCGCCTCCGCGAGCACCTCCCGCATGGGTGGCTTCTTCACTGGTCTGCGTGCCTCGGTCATGCCGGGAACCTAACACCAACTGCGCCCGTTCGACACTACGTACCTTTACAGAGGGTACTGAGTGCCATATGGTCGACTGAGGAACCACACCCAGGTAGGAGAGCCGGCGTGAGCTTGAGGATCGTTGTCTGTGTGAAGTACGTGCCCGACGCCACTGGTGACCGGCATTTCGCCGATGATCTGACGCTGGACCGTGAGGATGTCGACGGTCTGTTGTCGGAGTTGGATGAGTATGCGGTGGAGCAGGCGCTGCAGATCGCGGACGAGGCGGATGATGCGGAGATCACCGTGTTGACGGTGGGTCCGGAGGATGCCAAGGACGCGTTGCGCAAGGCGTTGTCGATGGGTGCGGACAAGGCGGTTCATGTCGAGGACGACGATCTGCACGGTACGGATGTGATCGGTACGTCGCTGGTGCTGGCGAAGGCGATCGAGAAGACGGGTTACGACCTGGTCGTGTGTGGGATGGCGTCGACGGACGGGACGATGGGTGTGCTGCCGGCGGTGCTGGCGGAGCGTCTGGGTGTTCCGCAGGTGACGTTGTTGTCGGAGGTGAAGGTCGAGGGTGGCACGGTGACCGGGCGTCGTGACGGTGACAGTGCGTCGGAGCAGTTGCAGGCGTCGTTGCCGGCGGTGGTGTCGGTGACGGACCAGTCGGGTGAGGCGCGTTACCCGTCGTTCAAGGGGATCATGGCGGCGAAGAAGAAGCCGGTCGAGTCCCTGGATCTGGAGGGTCTGGAGATCGACGCGGACGAGGTCGGTCTGGCGGGTGCGTGGACCGCGGTGGACTCCGCGGCGCAGCGTCCGGCTCGTACGGCGGGCACGATCGTCAAGGACGAGGGCGAGGGCGGCAAGCAGCTGGCCGAGTTCCTCGCGGGCCAGAAGTTCATCTAAGGGCCGGCTGTTTCGTCCGTCCCTCGTTCCTTCGTTACTTGCAGGAGATTGAAGTCCCATGGCTGAAGTTCTCGTCTATGTCGACCACGTGGACGGTGCCGTCCGCAAGCCCACTCTGGAGCTGTTGACGCTGGCGCGTCGGGTCGGTGAGCCGGTCGCTGTCGCGCTGGGCGCGGGTGCGGCCGAGACCGTGTCGGTGCTGGCTGAGCACGGTGCGGTGAAGGTCCTCACCGCGGACGCCCCCGAGTTCGCCGATTATCTGGTCGTGCCGAAGGTGGATGCGCTGCAGGCCGCGGTCGAGGCGGTGTCCCCGGTCGCGGTGCTGGTTCCGTCTTCCGCCGAGGGCAAGGAGATCGCTGCCCGTCTCGCGGTCCGGATCGGTTCCGGGATCATTACCGACGCGGTGGATCTGGAGGCCGGTGAGCAGGGTCCGGTGGCCACGCAGTCCGCGTTCGCGGCGTCGTTCACCACGAAGTCCCGTGTGTCCAGGGGTATCCCGGTCATCACGGTGAAGCCGAACTCGGCGCCGGTCGAGGTGGCCCCGGCCGCGGGTGCGGTCGAGACCCTGCCGGTCGGTTTCTCGGCGCAGGCCACCGGCACGAAGGTGCTGTCGCGTACTCCGCGTGAGTCGACGGGGCGTCCGGAGCTGACCGAGGCCGCGATCGTGGTCTCCGGTGGCCGTGGTGTCAATGGTGCGGAGAACTTCGCGATCATCGAGGCGCTCGCCGACTCGCTCGGCGCGGCGGTGGGTGCCTCGCGTGCCGCGGTCGACGCCGGCTGGTACCCGCACTCCAACCAGGTCGGCCAGACCGGCAAGTCGGTGTCCCCGCAGCTGTACATCGCGTCCGGTATCTCCGGCGCGATCCAGCACCGGGCGGGCATGCAGACCTCGAAGACGATCGTCGCGATCAACAAGGACTCCGAGGCCCCGATCTTCGACCTCGTCGACTACGGCGTCGTCGGCGACCTCTTCCAGGTCGTCCCCCAGCTCACCGACGAGGTCAACACCCGCAAGGGCTGACCTGTCGAACTGGCCGCGGGCGCACTTCACGGCTCCCGCGGCCAGGCGCTTCCGTACGGCCGTCGGCCGCAGTCAGACGCCGGCCGCTTCCTGGATCAGGTCGGTGACCGGGCCGGGCCGGGAGGCCAAAGAAGCATGGCTTGCGTCCAGTTCAATGATCCTGCGCGGGTTCATGCGCTGTGCCATGCGGCGTTCGTTGTCCGGGTGGATCATGCGGTCCGCCGTGGAGACCTGGTACCAGGAAGGCTTTGCGCGCCAGGCCGGGGTGGTGATGGTGTCGCCGAATGTCGATGCAAGCGGTGCCTTCTGGGTCACCGCCATGACCAGCGCCTCGTCGGCGGGCAGGTCCTGGGCGAAGCTCTCGTGGAACTTGTCCTGCTTGATCCAGAGGTAGCCGTCGGAATCCGGGGCCAGGTTCTCCATCCCGGCCGGAGGCGTCTCCTCGCTGATCCGACCGGGGCTCTCCCCCGCGTCCGGGGCGAATGCGGCGATGTAGACCAGCCCAGCCACGTTGGGCAGGTCCCCGGCCTCCGTGATGACCGCTCCGCCGTAGGAGTGGCCCACCAGCACCACCGGTCCGTCGATCTGCTGGACCATCTTCCGCGTGCGTGCGGCGTCGTCGACCAGCGAGGTCAGCGGGTTCTCCACCGCGTGCAGGGAGTTGAAGCCTCGCCTGTGCAGCTCGGTGATGACCTTGCCCCAGTGGGCGGCGCCACCCCAGAAGCCGTGGACCAGGACGATGGCGGGCTTGTCGGCCATGGGGTTTCGCACCCTTCCTCTGTCTCCGGCTCTCTGCTGCCATCGGTCACGCTAGGCGGGCCACCTGACGTCCGCCACCGCACACGGCGCAGGGCCAGTCGGAGTGCGGTGAGGTGCACGACTGTGTCGCCCTCGCAGTCCGCGGCGCCGCGCCCGTAGCAGCCCTTGCCGCGACCGCAACCCGGGTGGCCCGTTCGGGCGACACAAGGTGACATCGCTCGGGGCGACTGTCCGCACAGGCGGACAGCTACGTCTCCGAGGCGGTGTGTGGCCAAAGAGCCCCGACCGCTCATCGAGGCCGGGGCTCACGCATCACACCTCATCGTCAGGCGCGCACGGGGCGCCTTGGCGCACGCGGCCGGTACTCGACGACGGCCGGCGCCGGCGAGACGTAGCGCTCGACGAGTTCGTCCTCGGTGACGGGCCCGTCGGGCCCGTACCACTGCGCGATGGCATTGCACATGGCGATCACCGCACGGCGCGCGTTATCGGGGTACTCGGTCTGGTGGAGACCGTGCGGACCCCCGAAGGCTCCGGGCTGCTGACCGGAGATACCTCCGTCGAGATCACGATCGGCGACGGAACGGAACTCGGCGCCGCCCTCGCGCTGCCGCCCGGTTTCCACGAACTCCCGTGCACTGAAAAGGAGTTCGCCACCAAGTTCGCCGACTGCGCGGCAGGCGTAACCCGGACGGCTCGTCTCGTCGGCCTCGACTGGAAGGGTGCCGCACATCTCATGCGCGACACTTTCCCCGTACACCGTCCGAAGGAGCACGCATGAGCCCTCTCCCCCTCGAAGGAATCACTGTCGTCAGCCTGGAGCAGGCCGTCGCCGCGCCCTTCGCCACCCGCCAGCTCGCCGACCTGGGGGCCAGAGTCATCAAGGTCGAACGCCCGGGTCCCGGCGACTTCGCCCGGGGCTACGACGAGTCCGTGCACGGCCAGTCCAGCTACTTCGTGTGGCTGAACCGGTCGAAGGAGTCGCTGACACTCGACATCAAGACGCCCGCGGGCCGCGAGGTCCTGGAGCGGCTGCTCGCCGAGGCCGACGTCTTCGTGCAGAACCTCGCCCCGGGCGCGGCGCGCCGACTCGGCCTGGGAGCCGATGAGCTGAGCGAGCGCTACCCCTCCATCGTCGTCTGTGACATCTCCGGGTACGGCAACACCGGCCCCTGGGCGGACCGCAAGGCGTACGACCTGCTGGTGCAGTGCGAGACAGGTGTGGTGTCGCTGACCGGCTCGCCCGAAGAGCCCGCCAAGGTGGGCATCTCGATCGCCGACATCGCAGCGGGCATGTACGCGTACTCGGGCATCCTCACCGCACTCTACGAACGGCGGACGACGGGCCGGGCCCGCTCCGTGGAGGTGTCGCTCTTCGAGGCGCTCTCGGAGTGGGTGGGCTCCCCCGCGTACTACACGGCGTACTCGGGCACGCAGCCCGCACGCGTCGGCGCCCAGCACGCGACGATCGCCCCGTACGGACCGTACAGCGCGGCGGACGGCAGGACCGTGCTGCTCGCCATCCAGAACGAACGCGAATGGGCGTCCTTCTGCGAGGTCTTCCTCGGCGACGCCTCCCTCGCCGGCGACCCACGGTTCCACCGGAACTCGGCGCGGGTGGCCCGCCGCGACGAACTCAACGCGATCGTCGCCGCGCGCTTCGCCGAGCTGGACGCAGCCGCCGCGGTGAAGCTCCTCGACGACGCGAAGGTCGCCAACGCGCGGCTCAATTCGGTCGAGGAGTACTGGAATCACCCGGTCCTGTCCGGCCGTGACCGCTGGCGGGACGTGTCGACTCCGGGTGGCGCGATCAAGGCCCTGCTGCCGCCCGCCACCCCCAGCGGGCTGAACCCCCGCATGGACCCTGTTCCCGCCGTGGGCGAGCACACGGACAGCGTGCTGCGCGGGCTCGGCTACGACGAGACCGCCATCACCGCCCTGCGCGCCGAAGGCGCGGTCTGACGTCACTGGGAAGGCTGCGCGCCATGGTGGATGCCGGCCTCGGCCGCCGAGCAGTTGGACTGCGCGATGGCTCTCGACGAGGCATGCGGGGTGCCGAGGCCAACGCTGCTGAAGTTCCTGATGGTCCCGCAGGCCTCCTACTGGTACCAGTTGTTCGCCCTCTCCGGCGGAAAGCGTGTCCGGCACCGCCGACCGGGCGAGGCCCCGTGCCCTGCTCGCCTCCGTCACCGCCCCGGTCGTCGCCAGAGGCCGCCCGACCGGCGCCTACGAACGCTGACCACGGCAGCCCAGGTGCGGGGCGCGATCGCATGCCCGGGACCCGCGGTGGAACGTCGAGTCTTCGCCATGGCGGAAACACGACAGCCGGTCACCGTTGCCCTTCCGTTGCCGTTCGCATTTGATCGACCGTCGTGTACAGACACTCGATATCCGCAGCGTCCGCGCTGCTCCTCGTCTCGCTCGTCCTGCCCGGTGACCTGGCGCACGCGGACTCCGGCGAACCGTCCGGGCCGTCGGTGACGCGCATCGTCACGCTCGACAACGCCCCGGCCGCGCAGGAGGCAGCTCCCCAGGACCGGGCAGCGGCCCGCCGTACCGTCTCCGATGCGCAGCAGCAACTGATCGGCGCCGCGCACGAGTCGGGCATCACGGTGTCCGTACAACGCCGGTACCGCAATGTCGTCAACGGTCTCCTCGTCAAAGTGCCTGCGGGACAGGCCGACCGGCTGGCCGCACTCCCGGGCGTGGCCCAGGTCACCGAGCCCGTGACGTACGAGATGCCCGAAAAACGGCTCTCCTGTCGCTTCCGTGGGTAGGTTCATGCAGCTTGACGCCCTGGTAGGTGGGGTCGGTGGCCGCCGAGGCTGAGCATGGTCAGTGCGATGAGCGCTGCGGGGTCCTTGAAGCCGAAGGCCATGCGGGTGATCAGGCGGATCTTGGTGTTCATGCTCTCCACGATCCCGTTGCTCATGGAGTGCTCGGCTGCCGCCGTGATGGCGTCCCAGTGCTTGACGATGGCCCGTTGCAGCTTGACGAAGGGCTCCAGTCGGGAGCGGCGGGCCCAAGACACCCAGTCGAGGAGGGCCTCGGGGGTGTCGGGGCCGGATTTCAACGCCAGGCGAAGGCCCTCCTTGAGCAGGTATGCGCGGTGCAGGACGGGGTGGGCTTTCGCGATGAACTCCAGTTGCGCGCGCTGGTGTTCGGTGAGGTCCTCAGGGCGTTTCCACAGGGCCCAGCGGGCCTTCTTCAGTGACTTCGAGCCCGGGGTGGCGCGGCCCTTGCCGCCGCGCTCGGCGTTCCAGACCTCGCGGCGCACGGTGTCCAGGGCGTCGGTGGCCCACTGCACGACGTGGAACGGGTCCATCACCCGCACCGCCTGCGGGCAGCGCTCGGCGACTACCTTCGCGATCCAGTCGGCGGCATCCGCGGACACGTGGGTGATCTTCGCGGAGCGTTCAGGTCCGAGCAGGTCGAAGAAGGACCGCAGTGTCTCCTTGTCCCGGCCGGCCGCCGCCCACACGAGCCGGCCGCTGTCGTGGTCGACCACCACGGTCAGGTACTTGTGGTGCCGCTTGTAGGAGATCTCGTCGATGCCGATCCGGGTAAGGCCCGCGAGCAGGTCCACGCGCTGTTCGACGTCCGACCACACGCGGGCGCAGATGCCGCCGACCGTGCGCCAGCCGATCCTCAGCAGTTGGACCACCGTGGTCTTCGAGCAGTGCGTGGCCAGCCAGGCCACCGTGTCGTCGAAGGCCAGGGTGTGCCCGGCACCGTGGCGGGCCCAGGGCACGTGGGCGACGACCACACCGTGCTCGGGACAGGACACCCGCGGCGCGTCGGCCTCGATGAACGCCCGGACCACCCCCAGGTCCAGGGCACGCCAGCGCCGGCGGCCCTCGCCGTTGTCGAACCGGGCGCACCGGCGACCGCAGACCCCGCACCGCTGCCGCCGCCTCTTCGCCGGGCGGGCATGGGCCACGATCACCACATCCCAGGGGCCCGCCTCCGCGCCGTTGCCCTCCTCGGCCTCGACCGACGCGACCACCGTGTGTTCGACTCCGAGCAGCCGAGTCCATATGCTTGCAGATCGCACGCCGTATCCAGGTTCTTCCGTTTCGTACTGTCGCAAGTCGAAACGTAGCCGGGCTACGGCGTGTTCTGCGTATCAGCCCTGGTCAGCGACCCACGGAAGCGACAGGAGAGCCCGAAAAACCCACCCCGGTGTCCGAGGACGTCCTGAAAAAGGCCGTGGACCGGGCGGGCCGTGACGCACGGTCCGCCGACGGGGCCCCCTCCGGCCGGGAGATCGTCACCGTCACGGATCTCACCGGCGTCCCGCAGGCCCATCGCCAAGGCTTCACGGGCAAGAGTGTCACCGTCGGCATCATCGACAGCGGCATCGCGTACGACCATCCGGCGCTCGGCGGCGGGGGCTTCCCCAACGCGAAGGTGGTCGGCGGCTACGACTTCGCGGACGAGGACGCCGACCCGTACGACGACAGGTTCGGCCCGGCAGCCGGGCACGGCACCCACGTCGCAGGCATCGTCGCCGGGGACGACGCGCACATCGAGGGCGTCGCCCCGGAAGCCACGCTGCGCTCCTACCGGGTGTTCGGTACGAAGAACACGCCGACCGACGCCATCATCCTGGCCGCGCTCGACCGGGCCGCCGCCGACGGCGTGGACGTCGTCAACATGAGCCTCGGCGCGACCGGCAACCGCAGCAGCAGCGTGCTCTCGCTTGCCGTCGACCACCTGGTGGACTCCGGCGTACCCACGGTCGTGGCCAACGGGAACAGCTACGCCGGTCCCTTCAACGCCGCGGCACCCGCGGTCGCGGACGGGGCCATCGCGGTCGGCAGCACCTACAGCAGCCGCTACCCGTTCCTCGCGTTCACACTCGACGACGGCTCCACCGCTCCCGTTCCGTACCTGGACTCCGGTCGGGCCCCGGCCGCTCCCTCGACCGGCGGGCACCCGGTGACCGTCATTCCGTCCAGCTGCGACTTGCTGCCCGCCGGCAGCCTCGAAGGCAAGATCGCACTGTTCGCCCCGTACACCGGTACCGACGTGTTCAACTGCCGGGTGATGGACCTGGCCCGCACCGCTGAGGCTGCGGGTGCGGTCGCCGCGGTCCACTACAACCCGTCGGGCACCGATCCGGACGCGATGCCGTTCTCCCCCTGCTGCGGCACCATCGGCATCCCCGTGGTGGGGATCCGCGCGCGGGACGCCGAGCGCATCAAGGCCGCGCCGGTCGGCACGGAGCTCACCTGGGGTGCGTACGCAGGTGCGCCGATGACCGCCGACGCCGCCGGGCTGATGGATGCCGGCTCCTCCTGGGGCCCGGGCAATGAGCTGGAGTTCAAGCCGGACGTCGCCGCTCCCGGCGGGTACATCCTGTCCGCGCTTCCCCCGGCCCAGGACTGGTACGGCGTCATGTCCGGTACCTCGATGGCGTCCCCGCATGTCGCTGGAGTGGTCGCCCTGCTGCTCCAGGCCCGGCCGGACCTCACCCCGGCCCAGGTGCAGACCGCGCTGCAGAACACGGCCACTCCGCTCGCCATGACCGGTGACCACCTGCGCGGCCGTCAGCCGGTCGCCCAGCAGGGCGCGGGCCGGATCGACGCGGTCGCCGCACTGGCGTCGGTCTCCGGCGACACCGTGAGGGCCACGCCGTCCGAGCTGGCCCTGGGCGACCTCGAGGGCCGGCAGCGGACCCGCCGGATCACGGTCCACAATCCGGCTTCCCGTCCGGTGACCTACCGGGTCGGGCAGAGCGCCGCCGTCTCCGCGGCCCCGCCGTACACCAGTGAGTGGCAGCCCACCGATGCCACCGGCGACGCCGAGGTCGACGGCCGGGACAGGATCACCGTGGCCGCACACGGCAGCCGTACCGTCACCGTGCACATCAGGCAGCCCCAAGGCGTCACCGAAGGGACCCTGTTCGGTGGCTGGGTGGAGCTCACCCGGTCCGGCTCGGCGGCCCCGGAGATCCGGGTGCCGTATCTGGGCATGGCAGGAGACTTCGACGCGGTGTCGGCGATCAACCCCACCTTCACCTCGATCAACAAGACGCTGGACAACCCGGCGCTGCGTCCCGGCTACTACACCTTCGGCAAGAACGTACCCACCACCGTCGACCTGACCGACACGTCCACGGCCAACGACAAGGCCTGGGTCATGCTGTCCCACGGCTTCCCGCTCCTGGAGCGGATGCGGCTCCAGGTCCTCGACACGCGTGACAAGGTGATCGACACCCCGTACGACGCGTCGTGGGTGACCCGCAATTCCGGCGCCGGCACGGGGGTGGCGTTCTACAGCTGGGACGCCATGCGTGCCGACGGCACGCCGGCGCCCGCCGGTACGTACCGGCTGCGCCTCGTCTTCGACAAGGCGCTCGGCGACCCGCAGAAGTCACCGGGCACCCAGATCTGGACCTCCCCGGAGGTCACCCTGGTCCGCTGACCGCACCAGCGACCCACGTCGCAACGGCTCGTCGAACGGCCGGTGGACCTGTCCGCCCGGGCGGGCCCACCGGCCGCCGCCGTTTCCACGTGCGCCGGTGGCACCGCCCGGGCCCCCGCAGTCAGGTGTGCCCTGCCGAACTGCAAGAATCCGGCGGTACGCACGGACCGGAGGGTGGCTTTGGCACTGGAAGATCTCGGGCTCGGCGCCTGCGAGGAAGCCGTATACAGGGTGCTGATCGGACGGCCCTCGGCCTCGCTCGCCGAAGTCGCCGCGGCGGCCGCCGTCCCGGACGCGGAAGTTGCGGAGGCATTGCACTCGCTCGCGGCTCGCGCCCTGGTCGACAGGCAGCCCGGTAGCGGCCATTATGTGGCCGCGCCGCCGTCGGTCGCGCTCGGCACGGAACTGACCGAGCGCCGCATCCGCCTCCACCGTGCCGAACTCGCGCTCGCCGAGCTGGTCGAGACCTACCGGACCGGGTCCATGGGACGCGCACAGCGTGATCTGGTCGAGGTCGTCGAGGGCCGGGATGCCGTACGCCGGCGCTACCTCCAGCTCCAGCTCTCCTCACGGCACGCCATCGACACGTTCGTCACCGGCGACGTCCAGGTGGTCGGCCCGGAGAGCACCGAGGAACCGACCGTGCTGTCGCGCGGCCTGCTGGTGCGTGCCGTCATCGACCAGTCGTTCCTGGGTGAACCGCGCGCGGCCGACAACGTGGACGAATCGCTCGACCGGGGCATGCGGATCCGGACGGTCGACGGCGTGCCGCTCAAGCTCATCGTCTGCGACGGCGAGGTGGCGATGCTGCCGATGCACGGCTCCGGCAGCGAGGTCGACCCCAGTCTCGTGCTGCGTGGCGGCCTCGCCAACGTCGCCCAGGCACTCTTCGACGCCGTCTGGGAACGAGCCCGCCCCTACGGCGAACCGCACCACGGGATCGACGTCCTCGACACCCGCATACTGCGTCTTCTGCTCGCCGGTCTCACCGATCACGCGGTGGCCGCGCAGGTGGACATGTCGGCACGCACCGTGCAGCGGCGCATCCAGGGGCTGATGGTCCAGGCCGGGGCGACCACCCGCATCCAACTCGGCTGGTACGCCCGGCATCACGGCTGGGCGTAGGGCGAGTGCGTGCCCCGCGTCCGGCGCTGACGAGTCTCCGCCACGGCAGGTAACCGCCAAGTCGGAACGACGACAAGCGAGTTATCGCCGAAGAAACTCTTCGCAGCGCCCGGAACCAACCGTTCGCCGGGTGCGCGGAAGAGAGACATCCATGACCAGAGCATCCGCGAGGCGGAGGTCCCGGCTGCTGGCAGCCGGGCTGCCGCTCGTACTGCTGCCGGCGGGGCCGGCTGTCGCAGCAGGGGCAGTGGGGACGGCAGGGGCGGGCACCGACCGTGCCGCGTCGCCCGTACACGCACCCACCACCGCACGAACCGTCACCCTGATCACCGGTGACCAGGTGACCGTGACCGACCTCGGCGCAGGCCGGAAGTCGGTCGCCGTGGAGCGTCCCGAGGGCGCGACCGGAGCGGTTCGCAGCGAGATATCCGGCGGCCGGATCACCGTCATACCCGACGAGGCCCGGCCTTACCTCCAGGCGGGCGTCCTCGACGCCGAACTCTTCGACGTCACCGCTCTGATCGAGCAGGGGCTCGGTGACCCGTCCTCCGACGGACTGCCGCTCATCGTGACGTACACGAAGAACGCCCGGAGCGCCACGCCGCACGGAGCCCGCCAGGTCCGTGGTCTGCCGAGTGTGGGCGGTGCGGCTCTGGAGGCGTCGACGTCCGGGGAGTTCTGGCGCACGGTCGCACCGGACGTCACCTCCGGTGCGCGCAGCGCGACTTCGGGCCGAGTGCGGCTGGCCGGCGGCGTCGAGAAGATCGGGCTGGACGCCCGGGTCGACGCCGCGATGGAGACCAGCAACGCCCAGATCGGCACCCCCGCTGCCTGGGAGGCGGGGCTGACCGGCAAGGGCGTCAAGGTCGCCGTCCTCGACACGGGCGTGGACCTGACCCACCCCGATCTCAAGGACCGGGTGACCGAGACCAAGAGCTTCATCGAGGGTCAGGAGGTCGCCGACCGGAACGGGCACGGCACGCATGTCTCCTCCACCGTCGGTGGCGGCGGTGCCGCGTCCGACGGCAAGGAGAAGGGCGTCGCGCCCGACGCCACGCTCGCCGTCGGCAAGGTCCTCAGCGACCAGGGGTCCGGCACCGAGTCGCAGATCATCGCCGGCATGGAGTGGGCGGCCAAGGACATCCACGCCAAGATCGTCTCGATGAGCCTCGGATCGTCGCAGGGCAGCGACGGCACCGACCCGATGGCCCAGGCGGTGAACACCCTCTCGAAGGACACGGGCGCCCTGTTCGTGATCGCGGCGGGCAACGCCGGCTCCCCCGGCACCATCGGCTCTCCGGGCGCCGCCGACTCCGCACTCACGATCGGCGCGGTCGACTCCGCCGACAAGCGAGCGTACTTCTCCAGCCAGGGCCCGCGCCTCGGCGACAATGCGCTCAAGCCCGACCTGTCCGCCCCGGGCGTGAACATCCTCGCGGCCCGCTCGCAACTCGTCTCCGGGAGCGGCCCGTACACGTCTATGAGCGGTACGTCCATGGCGACCCCGCACGTCGCGGGCGTCGCGGCGCTGCTCGCCGAGTCGTCCGCCACGCCTGCCGACCGGTGGACGTATCTGCCGATGCTCAACCTCGGGTTCGACGTCGACACCGACCTGCACGGTGATGTGCGGGCCGGAAAGCGGCTGGATCTCGGGATCTTCTCCGAGTACGTCAAGGGCGCGCCGGACACCGGGAGGATCACCGGCTCCACGCTGGAGGTCTCCTTCGACGACGGTGCGACGTGGACCTCCGTCGAACTCGACGGCGTACGCGGCAAGTCCGCCTCCTGGGCCGGCTCGGTGCGGGTGCCGGACGACGCCCAGTACATCTCCGTGCGGGCCTCGGCCGCCGACGACCGGGGCGGCTCGGTCAAGCAGGAGATCATCCGCGCCGTGGGCGTGCGGAAGTAGCAGGCCGGGTGGGAGCTGCGCCGACGGTGGCACGGCTCCCACCCCCTGCCGCAGGCACCAGGATCATCCGGAAGGCGGGGTGTGGCTCTGGCGTACGTGGATGCGCCGGCCGGTGAGCCGAGTGGGGGCGATGGTCAGCCACAGGTCGCGGCGTCCGTCGGGCCACGGGTCCGTGTACGCCACCTCGTTCAGGCTCTGCACGACGTTCGGGTCGGTCACCGTCGACGCAGTGCCGGTGGCCAGAACACTCCACCCCTGACTCAGCGCGTCGTCGATGTGATCGACCTCGAAGGCGACCACATGACCCGCCGCGGCGGCAGGCGTGGCACCGGCTGCCGTCCGGAAGGCCAGGAGGCTACCGACGACCACGTAGTTGACCGGGACAACCGCCGGCCCCTCCGTCGTGGAGACTGCGATCCGCCCCACCCCGTGCGTGGACAGCAGTTCGCGGCACTCATCAGCGCTCAGCTCGATCAGTTGCGAGTGATAACCCGCATGGCCGGTACCGGGCGGAAGATCCATGTTGCTGCCGGTGAGCTCGGAAACGGTCGTATCCAGAGCATTGGCCAGCCGCAGCATGAAGCTCATGCTGGGCATGGACTGTTGTTCCTCGAGGTACTGAATGTAGGTGGTGGCCGAACCGGATCTCTCGGCCACCTCCTGCCTGCTGAGTCCCAGCTCTTCGCGACGTGCCGCAACGCGCCTGCCCACGTCACCCGGCGCTGTCGCGCGTTCCTCGCGCGAGGGCTCCCGGGGTTCTTCCTCCGACATGCTGCGCACATCCCTCTGCTGGTCGGTGCAATCACTGTCCTACGCCTTCGCGCGTTCCGCCTCAGCATCAATCCTGTGCCGGATCGACGCAGACCGCATGGGCCGACCGGCCCGGTCCACGCCCCGCTCAGCCCATCCCCGGGTCCGGCCACGGGACGGGCACGGTGATCTGCCGGCCCCTCGGCCGGCCGCTGCGGCGCGGGCCCGATCTCCTCCGCAGTCCTATCGTGAGAGGTAGGCGCCAACCGGACCGGAGGGGATGGTGTCGCGGTGAGCGAAGAGCATGCGGCGGGTGCCGAGGGCCTCGCGCTGTTCCCTCTGGACGAGCTTCTCCGCGAGCTGGAGGTCCGTATCAGTGCCGTACGCGGAACGCGGGACAGCCTGCACAGTCTGCTCGAGGCAGGTCTCTCGGTCGGGAGGGAACTGGACCACGCCCAGGTACTGCACGGAATCGTGGAGGCTGCTGGCGGGCCCACGCAGTGACGAGGCAGGTGACCGCGGCCATCGAGGCCGCGGCGCCCTCGCTGGGTTTCCGACCCACACTGAGGGTGGACGGTTCCATTGACGCCGAGGTGCCGCCGGCGTCTCCGGTCCCCTCATCGCGGTCCTGGGGGAGGCGCTGAGCAACGCCGCCCGTCATGCCGCCGCTCGCAACGTCGACGTGCACGTCGAGGCGGCCGCAGGCAAGGTGACACTGACCGTCACCGACGACGGCGTGGGCGTCCCGCCAGGAGCTGCGCGAAGTGGACTGCACAACATGGAAGAGCGAGCCGTCGCACTGGGAGGCGTGTTCCGTCAGGACGCCCCGATCGGTGGAGGAACCAGGATCGTGTGGCGGGTGCCGCTGTCCGGCACGGAAGCGGACGGCTGAGCGACGCGCCCGGTACGGCCTTCGCGCCGCACAGCGGTCAGGGGACCTTCGGCCCTCACCCGGGCCCCTCCGGCCCTCGTCCGCCGCAAGGCCGTGGTGGCAACGTGAAGGATGCCCCGACGTGGCAAGGAGGAATGATGACGAGCAACGCTTCCGGCCCTCCGCAGTACGGGGTGGTCGTGGTCGGCACCGATGGTTCGGCCGCTTCCGGTTCCGCACTCCTGTGGGCGGCCGCTGAAGCGGCACGGAGAGAGAGCCCGCTGCGTATCGTCCATGGCGCTGACACCGAGAACCGGGCCGCGCACATATCCGTCGAAACGCTGGACCGGATAGGGAAGGCCGGACAGGAGCTGCTGGAGAAGGCGGCAGCCGAGGTCACCCGGCACTGTCCCGGTGTCGAGGTCACGACCGAATTCAGCCGCAGCAAGCCGGCGTCGAGCCTGCGCTCGGCGGCCGGAACGGACGGCACCATCGTTGTCGGCAGCCGCGGACTGGGCGGGTTCTCCGCATTGCTGCTCGGCTCGGTCGGACTGCAGGTGGCAGCGTACAGCGAGGTACCCGTTGTCGTGGTCCGCGACGACGGGCAGCGCGCGCGGGCGGGTGTCGTGCTGGTCGCCGTGCGCGGCGCAGCAGACCTGGACTGTGTCCGCCACGCGGCACGGGCAGCCGAACTGCGCAAAGCCTCCCTGCGCATGCTGAGCGTCTGGAACGTACTCCAGTACGTGGGCCTCGTCGCCCCTCTGATGGATGACGTCGACGAGATCGCCCACCGGCGCTCCGGCGAGATCTCGACGGTCGCCGACCGGATCCGTGAGGAGTTCCCCGGCCTGACCGTGACGACGGATGTGGAGAAGGGCAACTCGACGGCAGGTGTGCTGGTCGAGGCGTCACGCGACGCCGACCTGCTGGTCATGGCCGGCGGGCGGGGTCACCGCCTCATCGGGCCGTCGCTGGCACGGGTCACCCATGCTGTGCTCCACCATGCCCACTGCCCGGTCCTGCTCGTCCCTTGTGCCCGTGGTGCCGCAGAACCGGAACAGGAGAAGTCATGACCAGCAACCTGGACCACTCCGAAGTGCTCGTCGGTGTCGACCTGAACAGACCGTTCCACCTGCCGCTCGTCTGGGCAGCCGACGAGGCCCACCGCAGAGGGCTGACCGTGCGGCTCCTGCTTGCCGTCCCTCCGACGCACCACGGCCACCACGTGGACAGCACCGCACAGCATCTGGCCCTGCAGGCCCACGGAGGCGACTCGCTCGCGCAGGCGGCAGCCCTTGTCCACGAACGGCACGGGGACCTCGAGGTGGTCACCGAGCTGCTGGACGGAATGCCTGCCCCTTTGCTCTGCAGGCACAGCCGACAGGCCCGCATGATCGTGCTGGGAACGCGCGGGCTGGGCCGCCTCGCGGAATTCCTGAGCGCCGGCTCGGTGACCGTGCCGGTCAGTGCGCAGGCGCCCTGTCCGGTCGTCGTGGTGCGAGAGCCCGAGCAGATCTCCGAGCAGCCGCCCCACGTGGTCGTCGGAGTCGACGGCAGCCCGGCGTCGGACGCAGCTGTGGCTTTCGCCTTCGAAGAGGCCGACCTGCGTGGAGCCGAGCTCCGTGCCCTGCTGGTCCGGCAGCCGTCCATGGTCTCCTTCAGGGAGCCGGCTTCGGCGGAGCCGGAGCGGCTCAAGTTGCTGTCCGACGCGGTCGCCGGGCCGTCCGCCGAGTATCCGGACGTGCACGTCACCCATGAGGTGACGCGCGGGCACCCCGTGGAAGAGCTCGCCCGGGCCTCCGAGGGCGCCCTCGCTGTCGTGGTCGGCCGACGAGGGCAGGGCGGATACACGGGCATGCGGCTCGGCTCGGTGGTTCATGGTCTGCTGCACCGGGCGCACTGCCCCGTCATCACCGTTCCCGCACCATGATCCGACCACGAGCGCGCCCCGTTCCCGCCGGTGAGGCCATCGGCTGCTGTACGCGATCTCCGGCACGCTTCAGCCCCAGGTAGGCGGTCCGCGCGGCCGGGGCGACGGCTCAGGTTCCGTCGGTCAGCCCGCTTCCGTGCGGGGCGTACAGGTCGAGCAGCCGGGCCCTGGTGGACTGCAACCGGTGGGCCACCACCCGGGCGACCCACAGAGCCACGGCAGTGGCCAGCTCGGGATCCGCCTGGCACGCCTGGCGTACCTGAGCCGCGTCCAGCTCATACGCACGCACCGGTGTCATCGCCTCTGCTCCCAGCTGCCACACGTAGGGGCTGAACAGCCAGGACCAGCCGATGAGTTCACCATGGCCGAGGGACTCGATGACCGCCGGGGGGCGTCCCGGCACACAGAAGTCGAGAGTGACCGTGCCGGTCCGCACGATCCAGAAGTGGTCGGCGCTCTGTCCTTCCTCGAAGATGCGTGTCCCTTCGGGGAACGCCACTTCCGTGGCGAAGTGCATGAGCCGGTCGCGGTGCTCGGGGCCGAGCGACCGCATGGTCGGAGAGGTCATGATCGGGTCTCCTCCGCAGGGGCGGCATTCTTCGTCGGTGAGGTGGCGAGAAGCGCATGGATCTCTTTTCGGTCCCGGCCGTCTCGACGCCTCCTCCGACGGACCTGGTACCAGTTTCCACCGGTTACCCGGTGGCCCGCAGGGGCTGTCCGGGGGCGACGGGGGGACCGACCGGCCCCAAGGGCCGTCACGTAAGCCCTGGCGGGCGCACCACGACAGCGAATTCTCGTAAGGAATTGGCGGGACCGCGGGCAGCTCGGCCCGCCGCCGAGCGGGGCGGCCGCATCCGTCGGCGCTGCGTCCACCGCTCCGGGCAACCGCTGCTCTCGTAGGGCCGAACGTCCCCCATTGGGGACCGATCGCCCCTCCCGCCGGTCCCGTGCGGGTGTCACGGTGGCGACACGGGGTTCTTCCGGCCGTGGGAAGAAAGGTGGTGGGGACGATGGAGCTGCCCCTGGTCGTGGGCGTCGATGGATCGGATTCCAGTCTCCGGGCAGTCGACTGGGCTGCGGACGAGGCGGCCCGTCACGGGCTCCCGCTACGACTCGTGTACGTCTCCCGATGGGAACGTTACGAGGCGGCGAGCCTGCAACAGAGCCTCGAACGCCCCTCCGAGCAAGTGCTGGCAGACAGCATTGTGACCGATGCAGCCGCACGTGCCGCAGTCCGTAACCCCGAGGTGAGGGTGACAGCCGAGGTGCTGGCGCAGGACACGGTCACCGCGCTGCTGGACGAGGGGCACAGGGCCACGATGCTGGTCACGGGTTCAAGGGGCCGCGGCCAGCTCAAGGAGCTCCTGCTGGGCTCGGTAAGTCTGGCCGTGGCGGCCCGAGCCCACTGCCCCGTCGTCGTGGTGCGCGGCGACGCCGCAGGAACAGTCGGCGCGCACGGCCGCATTCTCCTCGGTGTGGCCGACCCGGCACGGGGAATGGCTGCCGTCGCGTTCGCGTTCCGGGAGGCCGCCGCCCGGAAATGTGAGATCGACGCCGTACGCTCCTGGCGTCGCCCGGGGCACGAGGGAACCGGTCTCCGGCGCGACACGAGCGCCCCTGGCATCTCCCGCGAGATGCGCGCGGAAACGGAACTCGATCAGGCTCTCGGACCGTTCATCGGCAAACATCCCGATGTCGCCGTACGCCGCTCCACGGTCGAAGGGCCGGCCCATCAGGTGCTCGTACACCGCTCCGCCGCCGCCGACCTCGTCGTCGTGGGAGCACCGCGCCGGCACGGGCGCGTCGGCCTGCAGATCGGCCGTACGGCCCACGCGGCACTCCACCATGCACACTGTCCGGTTGCAGTGGTGCCGCAGCCCCAATGACTCGCAGTAGTGACGAAACGACAGGAGGACGTCCTCGGTCGAGGACGTCCTCCGCGCCGTCATGCCCGCCGTGCCGTCATGCGGGCACATCGACGACGTCGTGCTGCACCCCGCCCAGCACCACCTTGAGCGCGCCGGTCTCGGCTGCGGCAGCAAACACTTCGTACGCCTCCTCCATCTGCGCGAGATCGAAGTGGTGTGTCACCAGCGAGCCCGTGGACAGCCGACCGGCGGTCAGCATGCGCAGCAGGACGGGCGTGGAGTAGGTGTCCACGAGCCCCGTCGTGATCGTCACATCCTTGATCCACAGATCCTCCAGGTGGAGGTCTGCGGGCTTGCCGTGCACCCCGACGTTTGCCACACGCCCACCCGGGCGGACCACCCTCGTGCACAGTTCGAAACTGTCCGGCACGCCCACCGCTTCGATGGCCGCGTCGGCCCCGAGGCCTTCGGTGAGGTCTTCGACGAGTTGCTGAGGATCCTCTCCCGCGTTCACCACGGCGTCCGCCCCGAGCGCACGTGCCGCCTCCAGCCGGGACTGCGCCAGGTCCACGACGATGATCCGCCCCGGGGAGTACAGCCGTGCGGTGGCGATGGCGGCCAGCCCGACCGGGCCGGCACCGACGATGACCACGGTGTCGCCCGGGCGGACGCCGCCGTTGAGCACCCCCACCTCATAGGCGGTGGGCAGGATGTCGGAGAGCAGGACGCCCTCCTTGTCGTCCACCGTGGCGGGGAGCGGGTACACGGACAGGTCGGCGTACGGGATGCGTACGTACTCCGCCTGCGTGCCGTCGGTCAGGTGTCCCAGTACCCATCCGCCACCGCCCCGGCACTGCCCGTACCGCCGCTCGCGGCAGAAGTGGCAACGACCGCACGAGGAGATGCAGGACACCAGCACCCGGTCTCCGGGACGGACCGTCCGCACATCGTCGCCCACCTCTACGACTTCCCCGACGGCCTCGTGGCCGAGCACCCGGCCCGGCGTCACCTCGGGCAGGTCGCCTTTGAGGATGTGCAGATCGGTGCCGCAGATCGTTGTCGTGCCTACTCGGACAATGGCGTCCGACGCGTCCTCGATATCCGGGTCCGGTACCTCGTCCCAGGAACTCTTGCCCGGCCCGTGGAAAACGAATGCCTTCATCGCGATCGCTCCCTGGTGCGCGTTGCTCCGTAGCGCCCTTCCACTGCCATCCTGTGCCGGAGTGCCGCCGACATGCATGGGCCGGTCGGTACCCAGAACGGGTGCACCGGCCCAATCGGAGAAGCCGGCCGGAGAGCGAGAGTGGAATTGGGCCCGCAGGAGGAGGACTCCGGGCCGGTGCGCGCGGTACCGGCCATTGTCGATGTTGAATGGGAACCCAGCCGTCCCGTCGGGGAGAACGCAGGCTCCACGGCACACGGCGATGAGCCGTCCGGCGCCGGCGCCACCGGGAAGATTGTGGGCAAGGCTCCAGGGGCCGGAACGCACGAGCGGGCAAGGGGCAATCATGGATGACGCACCCCAGTTCTCGGAATCAGCACCCATCAAGGTGTTCCTGCTCGACGATCACGAAGTCGTACGCCGGGGCCTGCGTGATCTGCTCGACACCGAACCGGACATCGTGGTCGTCGGTGAAGCCGGCACCGCCGACCATGCGCTCGCCCGCGGGCCCGCGCTACGGCCGGACGTAGCAGTCCTGGATGTACGCCTGCCGGACGGCGACGGCATCACCGTCTGCCGAGAACTGCGATCCCGCATGCCCGGCCTGGCCTGTCTGATGCTCACCTCGTTCGACGACGACGACGCGCTGCTGGACGCGATCATGGCCGGCGCCGCCGGATACGTGCTGAAGCAGATCAAGGGATCAGACCTTGTCTCCGCGGTGCGGGCCGTCGCATCGGGCCAGTCCATGCTCGATCCCGCCACCACCACACGTTTGATGAGGACGCTCCGTCACGACGACACCCCTGCCTGTGCTGCGGACGACGCCCTTTCGGGGCTGTCCCCGCGCGAGCGCGAGATCCTGGACCTGATCGGCGAGGGGATGACGAACCGCCAGATCGGCAAGCAGCTCTTCCTCTCGGAGAAGACCGTGAAGAACCACATTTCGCGGCTGCTCGCCAAGCTGGGTGTGGAACGCCGCATCCAGGCGGCTGTCATCGCCACTGAGGCCCGTCCTCACGCCCCCTACGCCGACGGGAACCACTGAGGGGATCCCGGCCGCCTCTGCATGGGCGGTCATCTCGCCCTTCGCCCTGTAGCGCGCAGGCCAGGCCCCCGGTCCTCCGGAGCGTGCTGGAAGTCGGCGTGCACCCCGTAACGGGCTCAGGGGGCCATCGCCCCCCATCCCTGCGGTACCGATGCGGGCCTGTCCCCTCCCGCTCGGTTTTCCCAGCCGCCTCCGGGCCGCCCATGCGCGCCACCGCGCGACTCCGAATCAGTCCTGTTGCACCGTCCGCGTGATGTGCCGCCACCGGATCGGTCGCGCAGGCCCAAAGGCCGGAATTTCCCGCCGGTTCGCGCGAATAACCCGCACCTCCCCACCACCAATACGGAATGCTTATCCAGAATTACGGTGAGTGAATTAGACGCTCTCGATATGACGCAGGCCACATGATCTGCGTCACTCTTGTGCCGATTTGAGGCATTTGCCGTGTGGGGTGGGCCATATGACGGGCGTCACTCTGAAGCTGAATAGTAGACCATCGAGGCCCGCTCCCCGGCCGCGAAGCCACTTTTCCATCATTTCTTGCACCCGATACTAATCGTAGTAGTAAGAGGTGGGCATTGACCCGGGATTCCCTCCCGATTAACAATTCTTGGCATCACCCCCCGACAGAACAGGAATTACCACGTGCAGATCACCGCGATGCCCAAGAACTTCGCCCGCATGACCAAGACCAAGAAGATCTCGCTGGGCATGGTCGCAGCCGGCGCTGCCGTCATGGCCGGCACCGTCGTCAGCGCCCCGGCCGCCTCGGCCGCCACCCCCGCGCCCGCCCCCGCCCAGTCCGGCGGCAACGTCGACGCCTGGATCAAGCAGTCGCTGGAGATCCTGCACAAGCAGGGCATCCCGGCCACCTACGAGGGCATCCACAAGAACCTGATGCGCGAGTCCTCCGGCAACCCCAACGCCATCAACAACTGGGACTCCAACGCCATGAAGGGCATCCCGTCCAAGGGCCTGATGCAGGTCATCGACCCCACCTTCAACGCGTACCACGTCGCCGGCACCTCGACGAACATCTACGACCCGGTCGCCAACATCACGGCCTCCGCCAACTACGCCGCGCACCGCTACGGCTCGATCGACAACGTCAACTCGGCCTACTGATCCGACCCGACGAAGCACCACGGTCGCCCAGCAAGTCCCGGGCGACCAGCACCCGAACTTCACTCGCGACCGATCACGCCCCCCGCCGGCGACCTGCGTGCAGCGTAGGCTCCCGCGCCCGCCGCCAGCAGGATCACACAGCCCGTGAAGATCAGCCCGGCTTGGCGTAGCCCGAGCCATGTGGCCATGGCACCGACCCCGACCACCGGCACCGAGATCCCGGCGTAGGCGACGACGAAGAACGCCGAAATGGTGCCGCCACGATGCCGTGCCGGGGCAGCACTGCTGACCTGGGTGAGTGCCGCGCGAAAGGCCAGCCCCTGGCCGGTGCCGCCGAACAGGGCGCCCAGGACGAGCAGCAGCATGGATTCGGCGATCAGTGACGACGCCACCAGCAGCAGACCCACGACGAGAATGCCGCACCCCAAGGGGAGCGCGAGGCGCGCGCCGATCCGTTGAGTCAAGGACTGCCCGACGGTCGAAGCGAGAAACACGGAGAAAACCACGGCGCCGGAGACAGCCAGGTTGTGCACACCCAGCGTCTGCGAGACAAAGCTCGTCGCGACCG
This sequence comes from Streptomyces sp. NBC_00154, assembly GCF_026342835.1. Lineage (GTDB taxonomy): Bacteria > Actinomycetota > Actinomycetes > Streptomycetales > Streptomycetaceae > Streptomyces. The sequence continues at coordinate 6,815,528 of NZ_JAPEMI010000001.1, read as the reverse complement.
CCGTGAACAGCCCGAGAAGCGCGAAGCCGGCGAACGCCGCCAGCGCGGCGGGCGTGAACACACCCTTCACTTCGGGCGGCACCGTGACGCCCTGCGGCGTCGGAGGCGGCCAACTCTTCGGCTCCGCCACGGTCTCCGGCAGGAACCAGGTGATCCCCGTGGCCACAGCCACCAGCCCCAGGTGGACCCAGAACGGCAGCGTCAGCGGCCAGGGCGTGTACTGCGCAAGGAGGCCGGAGAGCAGTGGCCCGCAGCCCAGACCACCCATGTTCGCCGCAGTGGCGGCGAAACCGGCACGCGCCTTCCGTCCGGGACCCGCCAGCTCGATGACGGCCGCTGTTGCCGCGCCACTCAGCAGGCCGGCCGCGCAGCCGGACAGCAGTCGCCCTGCGAAGAGCAGGGGCAGGCCGCTCTGCAGGAGGAAGCATCCCGCGCTCGCGGCCGACACAGCCATCGCGCACAGCAGCACAGGTCGGCGGCCGACCTCGTCGGAGTAGTTTCCCGCCACCAGAAGCACGGTGATGACCGCGACGGCGTACACGGCGAAGATCACGGTCACCAACAGCTCGGAGAACCCGATCTGTTCCTGGTAGAGCCCGTACAACGGTGTGGGCAGCGTGGTCCCGGCCATCCCGATGGCGAACACCACTGCCGCAGCCGAATAGCCCGGCCGCCAACGGCCACTGCCTGCTTTCCCTGCGCCCTCACGAACGATCACGCACGTCACCCTACGAGCGGCCCCGCACTGCAGCGGCGCCCGGCACGAGGTGGCGCGCCGCTCCGCGGGGACGTCGGCGCGGCGTTCTCACGTCGTCTCCCCCGTCGGCGGAGGATCTGCCGTGACTCGTTGCACCGCTGCTCCATCCTGGTGTGCTCGGCAGGGCTTCCCACAGTCGGCCACTGCCAACCGGCAGGATCACGCCCATGGTGCACCGACCCTCCATCCCCTCATCCGAAGCCGCCATGACCCTCGTGACAGGCGCTGCCGGCGACATCGGCCGAATGGTGGTGGAACGCCTACGCGGCGACGGTCTGCCGGTTCGCGCATTCGTGCACCGGGACGACGAGCGTGCCGCCGAGCTCCGCGACCTGGGGGCGGACGTGGCCGTGGGCGATCTGACGCGCGCGCCCGACGTCACCCGGGCGCTCGACGGCTGTCGCCGGGTGTACTTCGGACTGGGCGTCTCCTCCTCCTATCTGGAGGCGACTGTGACCGCGGCAGCAGCCGCCCTGGACCACGGGCATCTCGAGGTCTTCGTCAACATGTCCCAGCTGACGGTCTCCCAGATGACACTGGCCAGCACCAGCGAATCCAGGCAACAGCGTCAGCACTGGCTCGCCGAACAGACCCTCAACTGGTCCGGCCTCCCGGTGACCCACATCAGGCCCACGGTGTTCATGGAGAACCCGATCTTCCTGATGGTCATGGCCAGCGGCGTCGCGCAGGACGACACCATCCGGCTTCCCTTCGGATCGGGCCGTACCTCCCCGGTCGCCGCCCAGGACGTGGCCGAGGTAGCGGCCACCGTCCTTGCCACGCCGGACGCACACGTGGGCCGCATCTACGCCCTGACCGGAGAGCGCTCCCGCGACATGACAGCCATCGCGGAAGAACTCACCGACGCGCTGGGCCGAGACATCACCTATGTCGACGTCCCCTACGAGGAATGGGTGCGCACCAAGCTCACCCCTCTGGGGCTCCCCGAGTACGTTGGCGAGCACCTCTCCACGATGGCGCGCCTCCACGCCGCGAACAGGTACGACCGAGCCACCGACGACGTGGACCTGATCACCGGACACCCCCCGCTGAGCTTCCGCGACTTCGTACGGAGCCACTCCGAGGCCTTCACCGACAGCACACGCATCCGCTGACCGGTTGTGGCCGCCCTGCATGAGGTGCGGCCCCGCCCGGAAGGCAGAGGCACCGTAAGCATCTGCGGTGCCTCTGCCTTCGGAATCGGGAGAAACTAAGCGAGGCGGGATACCTGGTAGTGACTGATGTACCAGCGGTCCTCGACGCGCGTCACCAGTACGCCGAGATTGACGCCCACTGTGGGCCGGTCGGTGAACGAGAAGTCGACGCTCAGATAACCGAGCACGAGGCCGTCGGCGAGCCGCCTGGTTTCGAGAATCCGATACGCAGCCGTCATCCCGAGGGGTTGGGAATCGTAGTAGTCGGCGACGCCCTGCCGTCCGATGCTGTAGGGGCGTAGGCCCTGGAAGATCGCATCCTCGGTGAAGTGGGAGGCGACCCGCTGCGGTTCGTGCCCGTCGACGGCTGCTTTCCACTGGTCGAGGACACCGCGCAGGATCGCTTCGCTGTCTGTCGTGCTGTTCATCAGGGTTCTCCTGTCGGGTGGAATCGGGGCCCAGGCCTTCCTGCCCGGGCGGGCCACGATGTCGGTCACTGGTTCGGCCGTGGCATGCCGGCAGCCTGTCCCGGCCGGTTGGTTCTTCTCCGGCATTCGGTGGGGAAGTGGGCCCAACAGAACGTCACCCGCACCTACTGCCTCGAACTCGGTGTCTCACAGGGCTCGTCGGCGCCGGCGATGAGCCTGTCCCCGCTCCCGGTGGTGCGGGTCCGGTGCCGCTGTCCCTCAGGACGCACGCCACCGTCTGCACGGTCGGTGGCGGCACCACCTCGTCCACGAAGGCGAGGTCCTGAGGCGGGCGCCCCCACCACGCACCGGCCGACACGACACGTCAGATGTGAGGTTCGGCGCTGGGGGGCTGCGACAGGGCGGCCTTCACCCGCCTGGTTTCCTCGTCGGCGAGGACTTCGACCCGGTCGTCGGCCAGGGCCCGTACGGTCTGCTCGGCCACGTCGGCCGCACTGATCTTCGGGCTGTCCGTCCAGGCACTGAGGTCCGTGTCCACGAAACCGGCGTGCACCCCTACCACCAGGGTCCCCTGTTCGTGCAGGCCCTGCCTCAGTGCGTCCGTCAACGACCACTGCGCCGCCTTGGCAGCCGCATATCCGGGGAACAGTGGCTGCCCGACCCAGGACGCCACCGACAACATGTTCACCAGTGCACCGCCGCCGTTTCGGGCCAGGATCGGGGCGAACGCCCGAGAAACGGCCCAGGTGCCGAAGTAGTTGACCTCCATCGCCTGGCGCGCACCGTCGAAAGCGCCGTCCAGGAGCTTGGTGCTTGCGCCTCCGATACCCGCGTTGTTGATGACGATGGTCACGTCACCCGCTACGGCTGCGGCCTCAGCGATCTCCTCGGGCTCGGTCACATCCAGACGCAGTGGGATGACGTCCCGGTCGACCACACTGGCCGGATCGCGGGCACCTGCATAGACCTTGGCTGCGCCATGAGCGATCAGCGCGCGAGCGAACGCGCGGCCGATGCCACGATTGCCGCCCGTTACCAGGGCAACTGACCCTTCGATGTCCATCGATCTTCCTTTGCCACCTTGTCGGTATCGGCATCCATATCGGCGCCGGACCCGGGAAAAGTGATGACCGGGACTGCCCGCATCGGCGCCGAGAGCATGGCCAGGCCGACGAAGGAGCGGGGTGGGGGTGCCCAAGTGTCAGCCGGCCCCCTCGTGGCCTGCACCACGAGGGCGTCGGCTTCGACCCTGGCACGGGCTGTCCGAACACGGCCTCGGCGCGCCCTGCTCGACCGCGAGCACCGCACGATGGGCCCTGCCCAGCAGGCCACGAGGGAGATTGCAGAGGTGCTTTCGGATCAGCGACCCGCGCTCTGGCCGCCGTCGACGTGGAGGATCTCACCGGTGACGAACGGGGCGTTCTCCAGGTACATGACCGCGTCCACGATGTCGCTGAGTTCGCCGATCCGGCCGACCGGGTGCAGTCCGGCGAGCCACTCGTGGGTCTCCTCGGCGTGCATGGGGGTCTTGATGATGCCCGGAGAGACGGCGTTGGTGCGGATGCCACGCTTGGCGTACTCGATGGCGAGGGACTTGGTGGCGGACTGCAGGCCGCCCTTGGTCAGCGAGGCCAGTACGGAGGGGACGTTGGAGTCGGCGTGGTCGACCAGGCTGGTGGTGATGTTGACGATGTGTCCGCCGCCCTGGGCGAGCATGTGCTCGATGGCCAGCTGGGTGATGCGGAAGAACCCGAGCAGGTTCACGCCGGTCGCCGCGGCGTAGTCGTCCTGGGTGTACTCGTGGAAGGGCTTGGCGAGGAAGATGCCCGCGTTGTTGACCAGGGTGTCGACACGACCGAACCGCTCGACGGCGGCCGCGATGACGCGTTCGGCGGTGGCGGGGTCGGCGATGTCGCCCTGGACGGTGACCACGTCCGCGTCCTGCGACTCGGCGACAGTCCGCGAGGTGGCGACGACGCCGTAGCCGAGCTTGCGGTAGGCCTCGACGAGGCCGGCCCCGATGCCCTGCGACGCGCCGGTGATGACTGCGACCTTCTGGCCCTGAGTGCTCATGATGATCTTCTCCATAACGGGATGTGTTCCGACCGATTGACTAGCCGACCGGTCGCCTATGAAAAGGTAGACGACCGGTCGAGAAAGAGTCAACGGGCACCGGCGTCAATCCAAGGACCGACTTCCTCATTACTGGTAGGCGCAGCCTCTCAGCCCGGGCGGGCGCAGCGTCGGGCTGGGCTGACGCCGGTTCGCCGGAGGAGCGAAGCTGCCTACTGCCAGTGTGCGCCGCTGTCGGGACGCCAGGCGCCCGGCGCGTCGATTCCCAGGTCGTCGATGCCCTCGCAGAGCGCGTCGACGACAGCACGTACCGCTGGACGGGCCTCGCTGCCGCGCCAGACCAGGAACCAGGGCCAGTACACCTTTGGCCCACAGACCGGGCGTTGGACCAGGTCGGGCGGTAGCTGGGCGGACTGCCCCTTGGGCGAGTTGATGACCGGGCGGCCACTGCGGCGGACGTGGTCGAAGAAGGCGGAGCCGGTGATGCCGCCGTCGGAGATGCGTACAGCGCGGGCCCCGGTATCGCGGGCCAATTGTTCGGCGTAGTCGTTCCAGGACGACCAGGAGGTGGCGTCGTCGTCGAGGAGCACGTCGGTGTACCGGGCGAGTACGTCGCTGGTGTCATCGCCGGTGGCAACGGCGTAGAGCCGGTCGGCGCCGATCAGCCGTGCTTGGAGACCGCGCTGTTCCAGGTCCTTGATCCGCCCCCAGCACACCGCAAGGTCCAGGCTGCCGTCGGCGACCCGGGCGGCCTGCGTGTGGGAGGGCGCGATCCACGCATCGATGTGGAGCTGGGCCACCACGGGCGTGCGGGCGACCAGGTCCGCCGGGAGCCAGTTGACGTAGCCGAGCCGGACCCGCTCCGCTCCGGACAGCCGACCGGCTCGGCGCTGGAGGTCGTCGGCCCGTTCCAGCAGGGCGCGGGTGTGCGGAAGCAGGGCCGCCCCCGCCGGGGTGAGGGACACCGAGCGGCGGTCACGGTCGAACAGCGTCACGCCGAGGTCGCGTTCGAGCACTTTGATCTGCTGGGACAGCGAAGGCCCGGCGATCAGGAGCCGCTCGGCGGCCCGGCCGAAGTTCAGTTCCTCGGCGACGGCAACGAAGTACCGCAGTTGACGCAACTCCACGCCCGCCATGCTACGTCCGGTGAGAGGCTGCGCCTACGAGCATCGAGGATGCCGGTCGTGGCGTCGGCCCTCGTGGCAGGTGGACGATGACCGCGTGGAAACCGTCCACACCCGTGGCGTGCCGGCGCGAACCGGGCGCCCACCGAACGGAGCAGAGTCATGCGCGAGTTCCTGGTCGAGATCACCACCACCATCCCCGAGGGCACCACCCAGGACGAGGTCGACCGGCGTCGTGCCGCCGAAGCCGTCCGCGCCAGGGAACTGGCCGCCACCGGCCACCTGGCCCGGCTGTGGCGCCCGGTCGGCGAGCTGCGCAGCATCGGTATCTGGCGGGCCGCCGACGAGGACGAGCTCCACGAGAAGGTTCTCGGCACGCTGCCGCTGCGCTCGTGGATGTCGCTCGACGTCACCGCGCTCGAGTCCCACCCCAACGACCCGGGCCGCACCGACGTCACGCCGTGACCGCAGACTCCCTTCCGACATTCACCGCCGCCGTCACGCGGCCGCAGCGATGAGCCGCGCCCCGCCCCGCATACGCGCACGGCCCCTCGAGGACTTCATCATGAGCTTGCGCACCCAGCGCCGCTTCTCCGCCCGATCCAGCGGGCCGTTCCACTCGCCTTGGACCCACGTCGCGCAAGCCGCCGCGGCGCTCGCCGCGGGAATGGGGGTCGGCCGCTTCGTCTACACCCCGATCCTTCCTCTGATGCACACCCAGGCAGGGCTGTCCTCCGCTGCAGGCGCGAACCTGGCCACCGCCAACTACATCGGCTACCTCGTCGGCGCGCTCCTGGGCATCGCGCTGCCCGCACTGGTCCGCTCACCCGCAGTCCTACGCGGTTCCCTGATCGTCCTGACCGGCAGCCTCGCCGGCATGCCCGCCACGCACAGCACCACCGCGTGGATCGTGCTGCGCCTGCCGGCCGGCCTGGCCAGCGCCCTGATCTTCGTCGTCGCCGTCAGCTCAGTCCTCAGCCACCTGCGAGAACACCCCGTTCACCTGTCCGGCTGGGCATTCGGTGGAGTCGGCGCAGGCATCGCTCTGTCGGGTCTGCTCGTTCTCGTCCTGCGCTCCGTCGCCGACTGGCGGGCCGCCTGGTGGGCCTCGGCCGGACTCGCCGCCGTCTTCGCCGCTGTTTCATGGAATCTGCGTCCCGAGGGGACGCCAACATCCAACGTCAGCTCCACGACGGGCACCGCCCGCCGGCCGGGTCCGCGCACGCACCGCTGGTTCACGGCCCTGTTCGCCGCCTACACCCTGGAGGGCATCGGCTACATCGTCGCCGGCACGTTCCTGGTCGCCGCGATCGAGCAGAGCTCCCCGGGCTGGGCAGGCAGCGGCGCCTGGGTGCTCGTCGGTCTGGCTGCCGTACCTTCCTCGGCGCTGTGGGCCTGGCTGGGCCGGCGTTGGTCCCGCCCCGACCTGTTGTGCGCCGCCCTCGTCATCCAGGCCGTCGGCATCGCCCTCCCCGCACTGATCGGCGGCGTGACGGCCGCCTTGTTCTCCGCGCTGCTGTTCGGCGCGACGTTCCTCGGCGTCAGCACCATCGCCCTGGCTGCAGGAACCCACCTGCAGTTCCCCCGCTCAGTCGCACTGCTGACCGCCGGCTACTCCGTAGGCCAGATCCTCGGCCCGCTGGTCGTCACCCCACTGCTTCACCACGGCTACCACCAGGCCCTGATCCTGGCCGCCCTGGTGGTCCTCGCCGCCGCGGGTGCCGCCGCCGTCCTGCGGATCGGCTTCCCGCACCACGTGGCCGTTGTGCGCAGCACCGTCCCCGGATGGCAGTCCGCACCGGCAGAGACCGCGCCGGTCCGGACCGATCGCTCTTGACGCCCCTTGTCGCCGCCGTTCAGCCCCATGTGCTGCCCGCCGCGCCCGGCGGGTGGCCATCAGCTGCCGGCCAGTGCCTCCTGCGGCGCGCGAGCACCGAGCAGGGCCAGGCAGTTCCGCCACAGGGGGCTGAGCCGGTGGGTGTTGTTGTAGAGCTCGGCGAACAGCACCTGGCCCTTGATCGACGACGGACCGTGCGGCTTCCCGGGTGTCGGTCACGGTGACCTCTCCGCACATGGTGGTCGCCGTGTGCCATCCCTGGGGACACGGGTCAGCCCGTGCCCGCCAGGTCTCCGTTGCACAGGGGGCATCGCTCCTTGCCGTCCCAGGCGTGCCAGCCGAAGACGGCGGGTGACAGGGACTGCCCCTCCAGTTCGTCGCGGACCGCGACCCGGTACGCCCACACGCTCGCGATGTACGGGTGGTAGGCGTCATGGAAGGCGGGCGAGGAGACAGGCGCGCCCGCGGCGACGGCGCTGCGCAGTGCACGAAGCTGCTCGAACATCGCCTGGCCCGCGCCGGCAACCGTCGCGCTGGCCTCGATGAACAGCCTCTCCCGTACCTCGTAGAGCCTGGCGTCGGTCAAGGCGGCGCGGCTGGCCGACTCCAGGTCGGTATCGGCATCAGGGGCCTGCGCGAGCCCGCGCAGCTGCGTATGCGCGGCGCCCGCGGCAGCGATGAAATCGATGTACGCCTCGCGGCGTCGCGCGCCGAGGCCGCGGTCGACCTCCTGCCGCGTGCGCAGACGGTCGGCCAGTACGGTCCCGGATATCGCGATCACGGCGCCGCCCAGCGTCGCAACCAATGTCCCCCACTCCACGCGCACTCCCCCTGCCCGCCGGTTCGGACGGCACCGTAGCACCACGCCGGGGACTGCGCAGGCGGCCACTGGGCCGGCCGGCCAGGCTGTGGCGGTTGCGTACTCGGTCGGCGCCGCCGTTGCGGGGCGGTTGCGCAGTTCCTCAGGGCCGCTGCGCGTTCGGCGTCGGTGGTGGACGTGCGGCAGCACGGTCCCGTCGACGGAAGTCGACGCCGACGGGAGCGTGCTTGCGCGCGGCGGCTAGGAGGAGCGGGCGCTGCGGCCGCGAGCGATGGCCACCCCGGCTGCGACAAGCCCCAGAACGCCCACGACAAGAGCGGCAATGCCGAGGCCACGTGCGGTCGAGTCGCTGCTCGACGCCTCGGCCGTGGCCTTCGGCTCCGAGGACGAGGCGGTCATGGGCGCGTTCTCGTCACCCGCGGTCCTGGCGGTGAGCTTCAGGACGGGCACCGGGCTCTCCGGCTCCTCCCCGCCCTTCTGCGTCTCCTCGATCCAGCGGACGACCTTGCCGTCGGAGTAGGTCTGCAGCGTCTTGAATCCCAACTGATCGGTGTCGTCCGGCAACTGGCCGAAAGCGACATCGAAGTCGTGGTACTCGCCGGATCGGATCCGTCCGCCGGACCAGGTGATCCGGGAAACGGCGTCGGTGATGGTCCCGTCGTCGGTCTTGACGCGGGTCTTGAGCCTGGTGGTCGTCACCTTCGCGGTCCAGCCGTCCTGAGGGGTGACGAGTACGCCCAGGACCGGGTGGTCGGTGGGGAGGAAGACCTGCACCTCGATGGTGTCGGCAGCGTCCTCCTCGTTGGGCACGCGGAAGGTGAGGACACCGTCCGTGGCGCCCTTGGCGTAGCTGTCGGGGTGGACGGTGACGTGCGCGAAAGCGGAGCCCGCGGCGGTCAGGACGCCGGCGGTCGCGAGGGCGGTGGGTGCCTGCCCGGCGCAGGGCGGTGCGTGTCGAGGACATGAATGGAACTCCGTACTGGGATCGGTGGATTCAGGGCGCGTACGGGATCCCTGTGGGCGGTCCTCGACGGTGGACGGCATGCCGCAGCAGCACCTGCCGCGTCGGCCGAAGCTCACCTGCGATCCCGTGTACGAAGCCCACTGCAACCGGTGCGACACACGGCCCTCTCCGCACGTGCCACCGGACCACCAGTCCCGGCACCCACGCGACCGCCCGGCGCAACAGGGTCCACAACGCAGCCTCGCCGCGTCGCAGCCACCAGGTCACGAAGACGGCCGCCGCGACATGGACCGCGGTGGCGTGAGGCGTCAACGCATGCTGAGGGGCCACACGCAGGACCTGCAGGGTGTGCATGCCCATCACGGCATGAGGCCGTCCGGCGTCGAACACGACGTGCAGCCCGCCCTGGGCCGCGAGTGTCCCGCCACCGATACCGGCCAGCGACCTCTCCCGGCCGCCCAGCAGGCAGCCGCCCGCGAAGACGGGCACGAACCCGACGGCCTGCACCCACACCGGTGGCGCCGCACCCGTCGCCAGCGCATGGCCCCCGGAAGCCAGCAACACGCACAGCACGGCGAACACCCCCGCGCGTAAGCTCCGTACCGAAGGGGACGCCCTCATAGCGCCAGATACTCCCACGCGATGCGAACGGCCCTCCCCGCCCGTCGCATCCGCCACGGCGCCGCCCGAGGCCGGCCGATCACGCCCGACCCCCAAGCCGGTACTGCCCGGGCGGGTCGGGGCCGAGGAGATCGCGCTGCCTCGGCGACTCGAGATCGGCGCCGACCGGCGTCCGGGCTTCGCCGCCGGTTGCCGGACAAACCGGTCCGGACAACAATTCCGGGAAGGAGCTGCCCATGTCTGTGGAGCACGAAGGACTCGACCTGCGCCCCCTCATCGCACTGGTCACCGGGGCCACCTCCGGCATCGGCCGGGCGGTCGCCGAACGGCTTGCCGCCGACGGAATGTCCGTCGTCGTGACCGGCCGCAACGCCGAGCGCGGTGCCGAGACCGTCAACGAGATCACCGCGGCCGGCGGCGAGGCCCGGTTCATCCAGGCGGACCTCGCGGATCCGGCCGGCATCGACCGGCTCGCCGCCGAAGTCGGTGAGATCGACGTCTTGGTCAACAACGCCGGGCATGCCGTCTTGGCGCCGACCGAGGAGATGAAGCTCTCCGACTACGACGCGATGTTCGCCGGCAATGTCCGCGCGGCGTTCTTCCTCGTGGCGGCGTTCGCCCCGGCAATGGCGGCAAGGGGATCGGGCAGCGTGATCAACATGGGCAGCATGGCCGGCAGCCTCGGCCTGGCCACGGCAGCCGCGTACGGCGCGACCAAGGCCGCGCTGGCATCCCTGACGCAGAGCTGGACTGCTGAGTACAGCGGCCGCGGCGTCCGCTTCAACACCGTCGCCCCCGGTCCGGTCTACACCCGGCCCGATTCCCGCGAACTGTACGACACGATCGCCGAGACCACCGCAATGAAGCGCGCGGCCGAGCCCGCCGAGATCGCCGAGGTCGTCGCCTTTCTCGCGTCGTCGAAGGCCAGCTACATCACCGGCGCGACCGTCGCCGTCGACGGCGGCCGCACCGCCATCTAAACCCGCCCGCTCCGGGAGTAAACGCCTGTGAGCACACCACGCATGGGCTGAGCTCCGTCGACACCGCCGCCGCCGAGAGACTCGCTCGCCGCGCATGAGCACGACTCCGTCCATCAACGGGGTCATGTCCGTCTCCGCGCGCGGCCTCCGGGTCGCCTTTGACATCGTCACAGCGCTCGCGCCGGGTCAGGTCACAGAAGGTGCAGGTCCACCCACGACGGCAGCGTGTCGATTCCCCGGACGCGATCACGATCAATCGCGAGCGAGAGGCTTTGCAGGTGAGGCAAATCGGCCAACGGGGAAAGGTCGACGTCCCCTTCCGCCGTCATGTCTCCGGTGAACTCGCAGAAGATCAGTCCCGGGAAAGCCTTCACCAATCGATTGACCGCCGCCTGGACAACGCGTTCACCGCCGCCGCCGATGAGAGACAGGCTGGAGACGCTGGTCAGGAGCGCGGTGGCCGGAAGGGGCTCGAATGACACAGCGGTCGTGCTGAGGTCGGTGAGACGGGACAGGCCACAGATCTGCTCCCAGTCGTCGGCCGAAGCCGGACTGGAAGGACGGTTGAGCGTCAGGCTCGTGAGCTGCGTGAAGTCACCAAGCCCTTCGAGCCCTCTCCTGGGGCCCGCCTCTCCGGACACGCCGAGGCTGCTCAGCGGAGCTTGCACCGGGAGATCCTGCGGGGACCACTCCAGGCCGGAGGGACCGCTGACCATGAGGGTTTCCAAGTTCCCCAGCTGCGACAAGGGATGAAGGTCCATGTCCGATCTGTCACTGGCGATGTCCGGATGCCGGATCGACAGCCCACTGAGCGCCGTGACATCCACCAGTGCCGGGCAGGCGCCGATGACGAGAGACCTCAACTCCGTATGTCCGACCGGGAAACCGAGGTCCGCAGCCGCCGCGTTCGAGAGCATGAGGAGCGCCAACCTGTGTCGGGAGACGTACGAGTCCAGGGCCTCCAGGGACACACCGGCCCTGACGTCCAGCCTCTCCGGCTCCAGCCCGAGTCGGTTCAGTTGATGAAGCTGGTCGTCCGAGCGAATGGCGTAGTTGAGGTTCGCCGGATCCAGGCGGGCGATGACCTCCTCGGCGTACTGGGCCGTGTCGAAACGCGACCACGCCCATGAGAGCTGGGAGCGCACCGGGAGAAAGGGATGCTCTACGAAGCGGGCAAGAAAGGCGACTGCGGCGTCCGACTTGATGTGGGTGGCCGCGATGACCACGTGAGATGCGGCCACGTCACCGACCTCGTCCGGTCCCGGCAGGAGATTGAGAATCAGAGGCCCGACTTCGGCAAGGGCCCGGGCCTCCTCCTCGTTCCCCGGGGGTATGAGGGTGGCGGTGCGCTGCTCCACCTCTTGGCGTACAACGGGATCGAGGGAGGTGGCGTGTCCCAGGCAGGCGGCGGCAAGCAGATTGATACGGGCCTGGAGACGTTTGTCTTCGGTGCGATCGCCCAGCTCCAGAAGTCCCCGGAAGATGGCGACGCGTTCGCCGGCGCGGGCGAGAGCGACCGCCATGCGAATGACGTCCGCCCACTGGTCGTCCGCCGCATGCACGAGACGTGGCCGGAGATGCGGATCGGCTTGTCGACCAGGCCGGCTCCGGGACCTTCGGTGACGAAGAGCTTCTTGACGAGGGGGGCTATCGCAGCCGAGGCCAGCCGGGTGCCGATGGCAGTTGGTTCCTGTCCCCCGTAGAACTGTGGCGACCGCTGCCGTCCGATCCTAAGGCGCCTCGCACATCGTGCGTCACGACCTCTTGCCGTCCCGAGCGGACGCCAGGAAACCCGGTGATCCACCTGCCGCCCTTGCCGCCTCCGGAGGCCCGCCGGGCCTCCCGACGAGCTGGGAGGTACCTGGGAACCTGACACCCCGAACACCCCTGTTATGGCTGGGATATCTGGGAGGTGCGCACCCTGTTCCCCCGTGGTGACGTTCCCGGGATGCGACCTACTGGTGCAGCTCCGCAGAAGTTCGTGGAGGCCTGATCTTGCTGGCGGGGGTCAACTGGCTGGCATCATGTCGCCATGGCGGCAGACAGTGCGGGTCAGTATCGAGCGGGCGAGACAGCACTGATCGTTGAGGTGCCCGAGGCCGAGCCGGTCGTGGGCAGCTGGCGTGAGCGGTTCGACGCGTCGGTGGGGGCCGGGGTACCGGCGCATGTGTCGGTGCTCTATCCGTTTCTGAGCCAGGACCGCGTCGGTGATCAAGTTTTGGGTGTCCTGGGTGAACTCTTCGGATCCCACAGTGCTTTTGATCTTCGTTTCCGGGGGTGCGGTCGCTTCCCCGGGGTGCTTTACCTCGCCCCGGAGTCGGACGATCAGTTCCGGGCGCTCACCCTGGCTGTCGCTGACCGGTGGCCGGAGGCGCCGCCGTATGGGGGCCAGTTTGCCGAGGTCATTCCACATCTGACGGTGGCACATGGCCAGGAGCCGAGTGTGTTGGACACCGTTGAGGCCGACCTGTCGAGTCGGCTGCCGGTCACGACGCACGTCAGTTCGGTCCAGCTGTTGGTCTTCGATGGCATCGTGTGGCGTGAACGGGCGGACTTCGCCTTGCGTCCACCACGGGTCGATGCTGGTCAGGCGGCTTTGAGTGGGCTGCCGTCGTAGGTCCAGCGATAGGGTTTCGCCATGGTGTTGTGCCCGATGACGTAGGTGTCGAGCTTGTCGATGAGGTTGTCGCGGCTGGGGAAGTCTCCGTGCCGCAGGACCCCTGCCGCGGCGGCCCAGGCGTAGGCGGAGAAGGGCGAAGTCGGCGAGTGCCTGCGGAGATCAGCACGGCCGACACCGCACGCGTGCGCGCCGGAGCGGGCCGGTGCGATGCGATGTGTGCTGGGGCAAGCCGTTGCAGCGCCGAGCCCAACCGCGCATCACCGGACGCACGAACCCGCTTGGCCTCGCACTGACTCCGCCCACGACGTGGCGTGGTCAGCGCCTGAAGCTGTCCTTCGACCTCTCCTTGATGTCCCGGGCCTTGCCCCGGGCCTCCAGTGCGGCTCCCTTGGCTGCGGTGGTCTCGTTGCCCACCGCGCGGGCCACCTTCCTCACGGCCTTCCCGACAACCTGCTCGGTCTTGGCCTTCGCCTTCTCTCCGGCACTCATGTCGGTCCTCTCGTAGGCACTCACCCATCCGCCTGCCCCTGGCCCCGGAGCGGAAACAATGGGCATCGCGGCGCTGCGCCTCCTCCGACGGCCGTGCTCTCAAGCAGCTCGTCGAAAGCGACGCCCACACTTCATTGTGTTCCCGGCAGAAGGTGTTTGGTGGCGCTCGATTTGCGGCTTCTGGGGCGCAGTGCCTTGATTTCCCCGTCCCGGTCGGGTCGACCGAGCCGGCTTGGCTGTGGAGGTTCGTGGCCGAAGGCGAGCGCGCGTTCGATTTTGGATGAACGCTGGACACGGACTGCGGGGCGGGAGTGTCGCGTCGCAGCGAAGCGGCGTTGTGAACGGGTAGGGCCGTACGGACCGCCCGTCGCGCAGCAGGAGGTAGTCGGCGCGCAGGATCGGCAGTGCGGAGTTCCCGATCAAGGTGGCGCCGGCCCGGGCGGTCCCGACGCTGCCCGAGGGACCCCGTCGCCCGCTGCACCAGGTGCGGACGCATCCGGACCGAGCAGAGCGCCGCCGCTTAGCTCCGTCAGCAGAGACACCCGACGTCAATCACTTCGATCACGTTGCCCCGGGCCGTGTACTCGACCCAGCACTGATTGCCGAACGCTGCCGCTTTCGCCCCTGGCGGCGGGAACGGAGCCTCGGCCGCGGCGCTAATGAGCATGATGATCTCCTTGCGCGCGTCGGCGGGGACGTCCAGCAGCACGTCGGCGGCGCGTTTGATCAATTCCACTCGCATTGCGCACCCCGTGGCAGGAGCAGCGTTGCACGGCACAGCCCCCAGCCCGGATGGGCCTGCCTAACCAGGGTCTCTCGGCTCGTCCGGACATGTACAGGGGCACAGCGAAGCCCCCGCACACGCTCGTGCGGGGGCTCACGTACACCCAGCCGCACAACCTCAGCCGCGCGCCTCCGGAGCCCAGTAGGACGGTCCCCCGCCGCGCCATTCGAGCAGCTCCGGGTCGTCGATCTTCGTATCAGCCTCGGGCAGGCCTGCGAGGCGTAGGAACTCCACCACGTCGAGCAGGTGGTACGCCGTGCCGACGTACTCATCGCGGATTGTCACCCGCCGTCCGCCGTCCGGCTGCGGCGGGTGAACGATCACGGGCGCTTGTCCGGACATACTCCCAGTGTGCTCCGGCCATCCGAATATGGATCGAGCCCCGGCACTCGCTCGTGCGCCACGGTTCGGGTGCAAAGACCCGTCCACCGGCCAGACACCGCGTGGGGTGAAGATGAATCCGGTACGTCCGATACTTCAGCCCGACCTGTCGGGTGCCCCTCCTGCTACCTCCGGTGGCGCCTGGGTGGCAAAGGTCCGTGCCCCCGCCAGTTGATACCCGTCCCACCGATGTCGACCCCCAGCACATGGGCCGTCTTGTCCAGAATTACCTGCGTCACTGCCTGCTCCCCCTCAGGGACACACCCAAAATGTGCTGTGTGAATTTTGAACGTTAGCCCCCGCACGAGCTTCGCCATGTCGCCCTTCAAGGGTTATATCGAAATTTGAGGGGTATATCCAAGCATTGCGTGCCTGCAAGGGCATTAGCCTTCCCCTCGTCGAGAGGGACGCGACTGCGACTGATGCCGGCCTCGACGGTGCCCTCCAGCAACTTTCGGAAATCAACGACCGGGGACCCGTCCCACAGGTCCCCCGCATCCATGAGCCGTTGCCTTTCCCCACCCGGACCTGCCGCAACCAGTGCTTACGGAGGCGTGATGCCAACCCGACCGATCCGCCTACTTCTTGCCGACGTCGACGGCACTTTGGTCACGAGCGACAAGCTCCTCACCGACCGCGCTGTCCAGGCGGTCCACAAGCTCCACGACGCCGGTGTCCTCTTCGCGGTGACCAGCGGGAGACCACCCCGCGGCATGTCCATGATCATCGAGCCCCTGGCGCTGGAAACTGAGCTCGCCGCCTTCAACGGTGGTCTCATCGTGAACCCGGACATGACCGTTGTCGAACAGCAGGTCATTCCCGTGGAGGTGGTGGCCCCGGCCGTCGCACTGATGGAGTCGTTCGGCCTCAGCGTCTGGATCTACCGGGGCGCCGACTGGTACGTCCGCGATCTCAAGGGGCCGCACGTTGATCGCGAGAGCTGGACGGTGCAGTTCGCGCCCACGCTCGTTCCCGGTTTCGACGGGCTGGAGCAGGGCGCCGTCAAGATCGTCGGGGTCAGCGATGACCACCAGGTCGTAGAGGCGGCCGCGGTCGCAGCTCGCGCACAGTTCGGCGAGCATGTCTCGGCCGCCCGCTCGCAGCCCTACTACCTCGATGTGACCCATCCGCAGGCCAACAAGGGCGGAGTCGTCAAGTACTGGTCCGCCAAGCTCCGGATTCCCCCCGAACAGATCGCCACGATCGGCGACATGCCCAACGACGTGCTGATGTTCGCCCACTCGGGACTGTCCATCGCGATGGGCAACGCCAGCCACGAGGTCCAGCGCGCGGCGAGGCGGGTCACGACGAGCAACGAGGAGGAGGGTTTCGCGAACGCGGTCGAGCAGTTCATCCTATGACCCGCGGCACCACATGCCCGGGTCCAGGGTTGCGCAGCGGGATTGCGGCGCTATGCGAGCGAGCAAGGGCAGACCCGGTCACGGGGGGAACCGAGCCTGCCCCTGCATATCGGCGCCCGCGTACCTCCCCCTCGGAGGATGGGCGCCATGACCCCGCCGGGGGTCACTCCTCACAGCGTGCCGCACGTCAGAACTGTCACGGGTGGACGGAGATGGTCGCGAGACCGACTCCCTCATGAAGGCACGTACTTGCCGCCATCATGGCGTGGTCACGAATCGCGCACACACCGGACCGGGGGCCGTTCTGGCACCCCGAACGAGCTCCTCCAGTCCATCCCGAATTGAGCCCTGGTGCGCGAACATCTGCGTAAGTACCTGAATAGACAGCCATATGTGAATCGCCGCGGGCGGCGGTGTAACAGGCAGCGCATGCGGAACGCTGAAGCAGGAAGAAGCGGGGCGACGATCCGGGCTGAATTTTGGCACCCGGAGCGAGCGCGCCGACACGGCACTTTCGCCGCTGCCGAGGACGGTCACGATTGCCTCCAGCGGCAGCAGATGATGCTGGGCGAGGAACAGACCAGGGTCGTACTCGTCGAGGTCGCGTTCTACGTCCGACGCGTCGACTGTTCCGTTGCACGTCAGCAGCAGCGTCACCAAGTCCGCAGGGAGAGATGCTCCCAGTCCGTCTTCGACGGACTGGACATCGGCCGCGGTCGCGCCCGGTCGCAGTGTGGCGTGCGAGGTGGGCGCGTGTGCTGCTAGCCGGTTGGTGATGGCGGCCCATGCGGGCAGAACGTCGCTCATCGTGTCCTCCATGGGAATAGGGGGAAGGGGCGGGGGCACCCGGCGGATGCCGGGTGCCCCCGCCCCGTTTCCTGAACCAGGTAGGTCAGGTCATCAGGAGTTGCACGGCACAGTGGCCGGTCAGTTCATCTTGCACTTGATGACAGCCTGGGACGGGTCGCAGCCCGAGAAGCGGGCGTTGGCCGGATCGACCCAGTACTCGTCGTAGTCCAGCAGCCGGAAATCCTTGGCGAACTTCACGCCGAACGGCTGCATCGACTGTGTGTTGACGTAGTTCGACATCGACGACCGGCCGCACGGCGCAAACCACTTCGGGTCGTCGTACGTCGTGTCGTTGTACAGGTGCTCACGGGTGCCGTCACCCTTGGCCACCACCGTCTGCACACACTCCAGGCCCGCGTAGTCGATGTTCTGGGCAGCGTTCAGACCGCCGTTGGCCGTCGGGAATCCTGAGGACTCGTACGTCGCCGCGAACGGATACTCGTCGCATGAGATCGGGTCGGTGTTGCCGCTCGGGGTTGCGATCGTGGCGGTGTCGGGGTGCTTGCGGAACGCCCGTCCGCAGATCGCCTTGCGGTTGCCCGGTTTGCCGTTGTCCAGCTTGTTCTCGGTCTCCTGGCCGGGCGCGCGTTGCGCACCTTGGACGGCAGGTGGTGCAGCGGGGACTGGCCCAGCATCTTGGCGTGCTTGTTCTGGATCAACCATATGTGCGCCGCCGCACCCGGGAACGCCTCGGAGTTGATCGTGTAGCCCGGCTTGTACGCCGGCAGGACGCACCCGGGGTTCTTGCCGGAGACGACCTTGTCGCAGAGTGCCGTGCCGGAGTATGCCTTCAGGCCGCGGGCGTCCGCGAATCGGTTGCGGTCGTCGCCGATCTCGGCGAGCACCCGGGCACCGAGCTCAACGCCGAGGCCAGGGAAGCCGAGGATGATCTCAGTGTCCGGGTGCTGAGGGAAAGCCCTCTTCCACCGCCTCAGCCAGATCATCGGCAGGCGTACACGCGACTTTCAGCGTCCGCCCGTTGATACTTGGCATAAAAAAATGTGCACTCGCAACTCGCACTCAACGCTGTCTCACCTGGCAATGCATCAGGAAAGTCAGCATTGTGTCGGCATCAGTACCGCACAGAACCGCCCCTCGCCGCCATGAACCGCCAAGATCGACAATTCGCACCACGTGCCCTGAACTGCAAAAACCCCTGCTCAGCAGCTCGCCTGCCAATCTCATCAGGAGGTACCCATGAGGATGCTGATCAACGTCCCGGAGACCGTCGTTGCGGACGCATTGCGCGGTATGGCCGCCGCTCACCCCGAACTGACCGTGGATGTCGACAACCGTGTCGTCATGCGGCGCGACGCTCCCGTGGCCGGGAAGGTGGCGCTCGTCTCCGGGGGTGGGTCCGGGCATGAGCCGTTGCATGCCGGGTTCGTCGGGCCGGGGATGCTGTCCGCCGCCTGTCCCGGTGAAGTGTTCACCTCGCCCGTTCCTGACCAGATGGTGCGCGCCGCCGCCGCGGTCGACAGTGGCGCCGGGGTGTTGTTCGTCGTCAAGAACTACACCGGTGACATGCTGAACTTCGAGATGGCCGCCGAACTCGCCGAGGACGAAGGCGTGCAGGTCGCAAAGGT
Source organism: Streptomyces sp. NBC_00154 (assembly GCF_026342835.1). GTDB lineage: Bacteria > Actinomycetota > Actinomycetes > Streptomycetales > Streptomycetaceae > Streptomyces. Next base: position 6,796,700 of record NZ_JAPEMI010000001.1, on the reverse strand, counting down.
GCTCGTCAATGACGACGTGGCGGTGACGGACAGTCTCTTCACGGCGGGGCGGCGCGGGACGGGGGCCACACTGTTCGTCGAGAAGATCGCGGGGGCGGCCGCCGACGAGGGTGCACCGCTGGAGCGGGTGGAGGCCATCGCCCGGCAGGTGAACGAGGCGTCGCGGAGCTTCGGGGTGGCGCTCAGTTCCGTCACCACGCCCGCCAAGGGCTCCCCCACCTTCGATCTGCCCGCCGGCGAGCTGGAGCTGGGGATCGGGATCCACGGTGAGCCGGGGCGGGAACGACGTCCGATGATGACGTCGCGGGAGATCGCCGACTTTGCGGTGCACGCGGTGCTGGACGATCTGCAGCCGACCAGTCCGGTGCTGGTGCTGGTCAACGGGATGGGGGCGACGCCCCTGCTGGAGCTGTACGGGTTCAATGCCGAGGTGCAGCGGGTGCTGTCCGAGCGGCATGTCTCCGTGGCTCGTACGCTCGTGGGGAACTATGTGACCTCGCTCGACATGGCGGGATGTTCGGTGACGCTGTGCCGGCTCGACGAGGAGCTGCTGCGGCTCTGGGACGCGCCGGTGGAGACACCCGCCCTCCGCTGGGGCCGCTGAGAACGTCCGCCCGTACACCCATGACGATGCTTCAGGGACAAGGAGATCTTGTGCTGGACGCCGACTTCTTCCGCCGTTGGATGGCCGCAGCCGCCGCCGCGGTGGATCGCGAGGCCGATCACCTCACCGAACTCGACTCGGCGATCGGGGACGCCGATCACGGCAGCAATCTGCAGCGCGGATTCACCGCGGTGAGCGCAGTGCTGGAGAAGGAGTCCCCGCAGACGCCGGGCGCCGTACTGATGCTTGCGGGACGGCAGTTGATCTCGACGGTCGGTGGGGCTTCCGGTCCGTTGTACGGGACGCTGCTGCGGCGTACGGGGAAGGCGCTGGGCGATGCGCCCGCGGTGACGGAGGAACAGCTGGCCGAGGCGTTCGCCGTGGGTGTCGCGGCCGTCGCCCAGCTGGGCGGGGCGCAGGCCGGGGACAAGACCATGCTCGATGCGCTGCTGCCGGGCGCCGCGGCGCTCGGGACGTCGCACGGAGCGGCCCGGGACGCGGCGGAGGCGGGCGCCGCCGCCACCGTACCGATGCAGGCCCGCAAGGGCAGGGCGAGCTATCTCGGTGAGCGCAGCATCGGGCACCAGGATCCGGGGGCGACGTCCTCGGCACTGCTGATCGCCGCACTTGCCGGGACGAGCGGCACAGGCACGGAGGACGGGGACGACGCATGAGCGGGGAGAAGCAGGTCGGGATCGTGCTGGTCTCGCACAGCGGGCCGGTCGCCGAGGCGGTCGCCGAGCTGGCCAGGGGGTTGGCGGCCGGTGGTGCGACGGCCCCAGTGGCCGCGGCCGGTGGCACGCAGACGGGTGGGCTCGGCACCAGTGCGGAGCTGATCGCCGAGGCCGCCCGTTCCGTCGACGGCGGCGTGGGGATCGCGGTGCTGGTCGATCTCGGCAGTGCGGTGCTCACGGTCAAGTCGATGCTGGCCGAGGGTGACGAACTGCCGGACGGGGCACGCCTGGTGGACGCGCCGTTCATCGAGGGCGCGGTGGCCGCGCTGGTCACTGCGTCGGCGGGCGGCGATCTGGCTGCGGTGGAGGCAGCGGCGTCGGAGGCGTACTCCTACCGCAAGGTGTAGAGGCACGGTGCAAGCATCGGTCCCGCACCCGGCTCTCGGGGAGAGCCGGGTGCGGGACCGATGTGTCCACACGTGGGTTGCGGACAGGGCCGTTGGTCAGGCCGCTGAAGCGGAGGCCGCCGCGGCAATCTGGATCTGCGTCCGCTGCGTCGTCCCGTTGACCGTCACCGCGAGCGTGACCGTGCCCGGCCGGAGCGCCGTGAGCGTGCCGGTGACCGGGTCGAAGACCGCCGCGTGCCGGTGGCGGGCGCCGTCCCGGTCGCCGATACGGACATTCGGGGAGCCGGTCCAGTCGGCGGCCAGCGGGAACTCGACCGGAACGCTGCGGGCGCCCTGGGTGACGGTCGCCGTGACCTTCGCGGTGTTTCCGGCAGCGAGGACGGACGGGGCGTCGAGGGTCAGCGCGTCGACATGCGCCCTGGTCTGTACGGAGACCCAGTCGGGCGCGCCCTGCCACGGCTTCTGCCGGGCGGCGGCCTGTTCGCCGCGCGAGACGTGGTCCGCGCCGACGAGGGACCAGCCGGTGAAGCCGCCCTCGTCCGCCGGGCCGGCCGGCGCCTTGCCGGAGTTGCCGTTGATCAGATACGGCACCCCGTTGACGTGCGAGGCGTGGAAGACCCCGACATGGCTGCCGATGAACGCGGCTCCCTTGCCAGTCGTACGGCGGAAGTCGGCGAGCCACTGTTCGACCAAGGCCGCCTCCTTGCGGTCCCCGAGCTGGCTGCCCTTCTGTACGGTCGGGTCGCGCGGCGGTACGTGCTCGATCAGCATCACCGAGTCGATGTCGCGGTCCTCGGCTGCCGCGTCGAGCTGGGCGCGCAGTTCCTTGATCTGGGCGAAGCCGCCGCCGCGCAGGGTGAGGCCGGAGGTGTCGAGTGTGATGACACGGGTGCCCCTGTGGTCGAACGTCCGCTGGGCGGGGCCGAATTCGGCGATGAAGTTGTCGATCTTCCCGCCCATCACCTCGTGGTTGCCGGGCACGTAGTACCAGGGCAGCGAGTCGCCGAGTTCTTCGGTCAGGACCCGGTGGGCGAAGGCGAGGTCCGCGGGTGATCCCTCGTCGACGAGGTCACCGTTGACGACCAGGAAGTCGGGGTGCGCCGCCTTGATCTCGCGCAGGGTGCGCCGGGCCTGGGCGACGATCGTGCTGTCCGGGTCACGGGCGACGAACTGGGCGTCGGACATGACCGCGAACTGCCGGTCCCGGTGCTCGGTGACCGCCGCCGGATCGATCAACGGGTCGGCGGGAGTCGTCTGTTCGGGCAGGTCGACGGTGGGCGGCACCTGGGCGGTGAGGTCGTCGATGACGATCTCACCGGTGTACTGCTGGGCAGCCGCCGTCTCGGCGAGGTAGAAGCGGTACACGCTGAGTGGCATGGCCGCACCCGCCGGTACGGCGAAGGTCACCTGCCGCCAGCCGGTCCAGGTGACGTACGGTCCGCGGAGCAACTGGTCGGAGCCCGCGGCGTCCTTGAGGTGCAGAGTCGGCCAGGCGCCCTTGCCGTCGCCCTTGATCCAGAGCTTGAACGACTGGGGCTGGCCGGGCACGGCGACGGGCTGGGGCGGCGCGGCGTAGGCGGCGCGCGTCGCGGTCGACTGGGTGAAGTCGTAGCTGAGCCTGAGGCCGGTGCCGGTGTGGCCGTCGGGGGTGGCGGAGAGGGAGCCGCTCGCCCGGGCCTGGCTGAACTTCCAGGATCCGGCGTCGTCGAAGTCGGAGACGGCCTGTTCGGTGAGGCCGACGCTGACCGCGAGGGCGGTGGTGGTGCCCGCGACGGTCGCCTTGATCTGGCCGGCGCCGTTGCCGGTGCGTGACGTGACGGTGAAGTTGCCCTGGCTGTCGTCGCGTACGTCGAAGAGGGCGTGGTCGTAGTCGAGGGTGACGTCGCGCGGTTCGACGGGGGCGCTGGTGCCGTGCGCGTCGAGTCCGACGATGCCGAAGGTGCCGATGGCTCCGGCGTCCGCGAGGCCCACCCGCCGGGTGGTCGGCTCGATCCGGGTCAGCTTGTCGAGAACGGTCAGCGTGGTGCTGCCGTGAGCGGGTCCGCGTTCGGCGCGGACGTCCGTGGTGCCGCTGCGGCGCGCGGTGAAGACGCCGTTGCCGTCGACCGTTCCGGTGTCGCCACGGGTGGTGCGCCAGTGCGGGGTGCCGGTGGCGGGGCCGTACGTCTCGTCGTATCCGGTCGCGGTCAGGCGCCGGGTGAGCCCGGGGAAGACCCGCTCGGGGTGGCCGCCCTTGACCGGGTCGACGCCCGGTGCGGAGCCGGCCGGTGTGCGGGTGTCGACCCAGAATCCGTCGAGGCGGCCGCTGCCGTCGGGGGCGGTGAGTGCGAGACCGTTGGGTACGGTGCGTTCGGTGCCGTCGGAGGGGCTGTTCTCCACCTGGAGCGTGTCACTGCCGGGCCGGCGGGCGACGAGGGTCGATGAGCCGCCGCCGTCCAGGTTGAGTGCGCTGTACGAGCCGGAGCGCCGCATCATCAGGCCGAGTTCGGTGAGGGTGACGCCACCGCTGTCGGCCTGCCGGCCGTCGATGGTGAGGATCTGCATCGTGCGGCCGTCCTGGGAGAAGCCGACGGCGGTGCGGGGCGCGGCGGTGTTGTTGCCCTCGCCGTCGTGGTTCTGGGCGACGCCGTCGACGACGAGGAGTTCCCGGCCGCCGACCGCGGTGCGCGGTACGGGGCCGCCGTCGGTGCGTGCCCGGTAGGTCAGCGACACGGGGTCGCCGGACTGGAGCGTCTTGATCGCGGTGGCTCCGGCCTCGCGGCCGACGAGGATCGTGGTGTCGTCGGGGACGGCGCCCGAGCCGGGGGTGGAGGACACGGACACGACCTTGCCGTCCCGTACCACCGCTTCGGCGACCGGTGTTGCGTTGTCCACGGTCAGTGCGCGATCGGCGGTCCCCCAGGCCGAGGTGTACGCGCCCACTCCCCCGGCCGGCACATTGGCGGCGTTGTACGCGGCGAGCGGCTGCCGGCCGGACGGCAGGGTGAGCGTGCCCTCGAAGTACAGGTTCAGGATGCGGCCCGCGCTGTCGGGGCCGATGCCGACCGCCCGGTTGACTCCGGGGGCCGGGGACTGGACGGTCGCGCCGTCCTTGATGCCGACCCCCTCGGGCGCACCGGTCTGGTTGATGTCGAAGAAGTCGGCGTTGATCGCGGCGACGGTCCGGCGGCCGGGGCCCGCGTCGTGTCCGGCGGCAAGCTCGGAGACCGTACGCCGGTCGGACACCTTGCCGGTGGAGAGGTAGTCGGCCTGTGCGCCGCTGCCGTCGAGGTCGACGGAGAGGGAGTCGACCCGGAGCCATTTGTCCGACTCGAGCCGGTCGTACGAGCTGAGGCGGATGCCGGGTGCGATCGGGCGGGAGGTACGGGCCGTCTCGATGCCGTCGTCGTCCACGACGGCTCGGGGCGCTCCGACGGCGTTGCTCGCAGCCGGTGGCGCGACCGGTCTGAGGATCTCGGCGGAGTTACGGGGACGGGGGTCGGGGGTCGAATCGGCGACGGCGGGGGCGATGGCTCCCACCGCCATCGCGGACACCGTCGCAAGCAGTACGAGGGGTCGCGTTGCTCTGCCGACTATGCCAGGGCCCACAGATCCTCCTGGATTCGCGGTGGTTGGGCGGGCAGTAAGCGCTGTCGGCCGACAGCATGGCCGCACGTACTGCCACGCACCAGGGGGCCTCGGGAACCTCAGGGGAAACAGGGTGCGGCGGCTCGATGACACGCGTGATCTTGGGGAGACTTGACGGTATGTCGTCTCAGAAGCGCAGTGCGGGTCTTCTGCTGTTCCGGTCCACGGACGGGGACGCCGGGTTCGAGGTGCTCATCGGGCACATGGGCGGCCCGTTCTGGGCGAGGCGTGAGGCTGCGGCGTGGTCGGTCCCCAAGGGCGAGTACGGCCCCGATGAGGAACCCGAGGCCGCTGCCCGCCGGGAGTTCGAGGAGGAGTTCGGCCACCCGGCACCTGACGGTGTGTGGGTGCCGCTCGGTGAGTCCCGTCAGACCGGTGGCAAGTCGGTGGTCGTGTGGGCGCTGGAGGCCGATGTCGATCCGGCCCGTGCCGAGCCCGGGACGTTCACCATGGAGTGGCCCCGGGGGTCCGGCGTGCAGAAGGAGTTTCCGGAGATCGACCGGTTCGCCTGGTGCACGCCGGATGAGGCGGCGCAGCGCCTCGTCGCGGGCCAGCGGGTCTTCGTCGAACGGCTGGCGGAACACGTCCGGGAGGGACGCCGAGAGGCTATGCGCCGGCCGCGTGGTTGATCTCCTGGCTGTGCAGGATGTGTTCGCCGGAGCCCTGCCGGCCGACGACGGCGATCATGGCGCGCCCCATGTTGTCGGTGGTCGTCACATGGTTCGGCATGATCCGCCGGAGCACCGGATAGAGCCAGGAGACACCCCGGTACATCCAGCGGTACAAGGCGGTCTTCGACGTCGCGCCGTGCAGCGGCTGGATGTAGCCCGGCCGGAACATGTACGTGTGGAAGTCCATCGCCAGGAGCTCGTTCTCGGTGCGCCCCTTGACCCGCGCCCACGCGGTGCGGCCCTTCTCGCTGCTGTCCGTGCCTTCCCCAGAGACGTATGTGAAGGTCAGCCCGGGGTTGTGGGCGGCGACCGCCCGGGCCGCGGCCAGGGTGTACGTGTACGTGATGCGGGAGTACTCCTCCTCGCTCAGACCGGCCGAGGTGACGCCGAGGCAGAAAAAGCACGCGTCGAGCCCGGTGAGTTCGGCGTCGATCGCCGAGAAGTCCGTGAAGTCGCGGTGGACGACCTCACGGATCTTGGGGTGCCGCACACCTGCCGGCGTACGGCCGACGATCAGAACGCTCTCGACCCGGTCGTCGAGCAGGCAGGTCCGCAGTACGCCTTGGCCCACCATCCCGGTGGCGCCGAAAATGATCACTCTCACAGCAGCTGCTCCGGGTGGCTCGTCTCGCGTCGGTCGTGCTGCGCGAACTCTACGTGCGGGTCCCGGCGACCGGTCGTCCGGCACGGAGCTCCAGCCTGTCGCCGACGAACCTGCTGCGGAAACTGCGGTCGTGCGACACCACGACCACCGCTCCCCTGTACTGCGCCAGTGCAGCCTCCAGCTCCTCCACCAGGTCGAGCGCGATGTGGTTGGTCGGCTCGTCCAGCACCAGCAGCTCGGCCGGGCGGGTGACCAGCCGCGCGATGGCGAGCCGTCGTTGCTGCCCGACGGAGAGGGTGGCGACGGGCACCGTCAGGTCCTCCGGCCGGAACAGGCCCAGGGCGAGCAGGTGTTCCGCCCAGTTTTCGGGGTGGCCTGGACGCCCGGCGGCGAAGGTCGCGAGGAGCGTACGGCGGGTCGGCCTCGCGGGAAGTTCCTGCGGGAGGTAGCCGATCCTGGCCCGACGGCGGACCGTGCCGCGGTCGGGGCGGAGGTCTCCGGCCAGGACCCGCAACAGAGTGGTCTTCCCGGCGCCGTTGGGGCCGGTGACCAGCAGTCGCTGTCCCTGAGTCACCTGCCAGGCAGGCAGGTCGAGCCGGTCGCCGACCACGACGGAGTCGAGTTCGGCGAGTGGTTCCTGGTGCGGTTCGCCGTCCGCCGCGACGGCCAGTTCGGCGGTGAAGCGCAGCGGTTGGGGCGGGGCGGGCACGGGTGACCGCCGCAGCTCGTCCAGTCGGGTTCTGGCCGCTCGGACCTGTCCGGACAGCTTGGCCTCGTGCGAGCGGCGGTGCTTGCCCCAGCCCTCGTGGGGGTCCTTGCCGGTGCCGGCCAGACGTCGGCCCGCCGCGTCGGCCAGTTCCTGGGTACGGGCCAGCTCGTCCAGCCATGCCTGGTGGTCCTGGGCCCAGCGGCGGCGGGCGGCGGCCTTCGCGCTGCGGTAGCCGTCCCAGCCGTCCCCGTAGCGGACGACGCTGCGCAGATCCCGGTCGACCTCCAGGATCACGGTGGTGGTGCGCTCCAGGAAGGCCCGGTCGTGGGTGATGACGACAAGGGTTCCGCGGTGGGCTCGCAGGTGGTCCTCCAGCCAGTTGGTGGCATGGAGGTCGAGGTGGTTGGTGGGCTCGTCGAGCAGCAGCAGTTCGGGGGCGGAGGCCAGCGCGCAGGCGAGTGCGAGCCTGGACTGTTCGCCTCCGGACAGGGTGCCGAGGGAGCGGTCACGGGTGAGGTGGCCGATCCCGAGCCCGTGCGGCGCGGCGTCGACCCGGGCATCGGCCCGGTAGCCGTCGCGTTCCTCATACGCTGTCAGCAGGTCGCCGTATGCGGCGAGTTCGGCCTCGGTCGGGGCTTCGGACATGGCCAGCGCGGCTTCCGCGGTGCGGATCCGCTGTTCCAGTTCACGCAGCTCGGCGAGTGCCGAGTCGACGGCGTCCTGCACGGTGTGGGCGGCGCCGAGCGCGAGGGTCTGGGAGAGATGGCCGATGCCGGCGTGGAACCGGACGGTGACATCGCCGGTGTCCGGCTTCTCGGCCCCGGCCATCAGCCGGAGCAGTGTGGACTTCCCGGAGCCGTTCTCACCGATCACGCCCATGCGGTCGCCGGGGCGGACGGTGAGCGACACCTGGTCGAGGACGGTTCGGTCTCCGTATGCCTTGGAGACGTCTTTCATGGTCAGCTGGGCGCGGTCGTGCTGGTCAGGCATGGGTGGGCTTCCCTGAGGTGACGTGCCCTCGACGGCGCGCGGAAGGGCGCTGCGGGGGCGGGGTGTCCGGCGGGCGGAAAGGAAGGGATGCGCGGCACGCGGTGGTGACCGTACGGGTCACACGGCGACGCTCAGCGTCGCGCGGCGGCGTCCATGCCCGGAATCAGCGGAAGTAGTAGTACGAACCCATGGCGCCCAGTGTAACCACGCCGCCGTCGGTTGACGGCGTGGCTCGACGGCAGGCATAGCCCTGGACCCCCGGCCGTCGGCGAGGAGTTGCCCCGGCCGGACACGGTCGGCGCTCGCAGGAAAGACACCCGCGCCGTGCCGTATCAGCGCTGCGGGCTCTCGCCCTGCGCGACCTCGATACTGCTGTGCAGATCATGTGTCGCGTCGAGTGCGGCCGCGCCGGACAGGGCCAGGCACGCCAGCAGTGCCGCCGCGGCCGCACGGCCGACGCGCGGTCGGGGGGTCGCTCGTCCGAGCAGCGCCTCGACCCGGCGCGGCACCGGCCCCGCCGTTGCGGCGAGCGCCACGCGGGGTCGGCCCCCGGCTCCTTCGGCAGCGCGTGCGGCGAGCGCGGCGCGGCCGATCGCGCGCGCCGCGACCCGCCGGTCGCCGACCGCCATGGCCGCCGCTTCGTCGGCGCAGCGCTCCAGCGCGTAGCCCATGGGTGCGCGCAGGGAGCGCAGCGCGGGGTGGCAGAGGGCGGCCAGTTCGGCTCCGGCGAGGAAGAAGTGGTGGCGACCTGCGAGGTGGGCGCGCTCGTGTGCGAGGAGGGCGTCGCGTTCGGCGGGGTCCAGGGCGCGCAGCATGCCCGTGGTGACGACGATCCGGCCGGGACTGCCCGGGAGTCCGGGCAGTGCATAGGCGTCGGGGCGGCTGTCGCGCACAACGGCCAGTTCCCCTTCCGAGCCGTCGGCCGGCGCGCTTGCGCGATGCAGCTCCACCCAGTGGCGGCGGACGGTACGGGCGACTGCGACGGCGCACCCGGCCAGCAGGGCGACTGCGGCGGCTGCGAGCGGGACGGTCACGTCGGGTGCGACGTCGGCGAGCGGCTTCACGAGTTCACCGACCGCGGCCACGGCGGAGAACCGGGTCGCGCCGGGCACCACGAGCAGCACCAGGGCGAGCGTGCTGAACAGGGCGAGGCCGACGGCCGTCGAAGCGAGCAGCCGCACGGCGCGCACGGGTGACAGGGCATCCGCCAGGCGGCGGGCCGCGGGGACCGCGATGAGCGGCATCAGCAGCGGAACCCACACGGCGTAGATCATCGGGCGTCCCCGTCGAGCAGTTCCCTGAGCAGCTGCTCGTCCTCGTCGGTGAGCTGCGAGACGAATCGGGCCAGCACGGTGCTGCGGTCCTCCTCCTTCTGCAGTTCGCTGTGCATCCGGCGGGCGGTGAGGCCGGGCGCGTCCTCGGTGGGGGTGTACGCGAAGCCGCGCCCCGAACGGGTACGGGTGACCGTGCCCTTCTCGTACAGCCTGGTCAGGATCGTGGTGACGGTGGTGCGGGCCAGGGGTGCGCCGAGGGCGCCCTGCACCTGGCCGGGGGTGAGCGGGGCGTCGGCCGCCCAGAGGGCCGCCAGGACTGTGGATTCCAGCTCCCCGGCCGGGCGTCGCTCCGCACTGGGTGCCGCACCGGACTCCGGGCCCGGCCCGCCGCGCGGTCGAGGGCTTGCCTCACCGGGCCCGAGCGGGTCCGGATCTCTGCTCGATATCCCCTGCGCCTGGGACATGGGAACTCTCCTCCCGCTTCGGGCGTCTACAGTGATGTAGACCGTCTACACCACTGTAGTCATTCGGGCGTCCCGCCGGAGCGCCCGCTCACCATTATGGGAGGCCCTCCGCAGTGTCCGTATCCTCACTGGCGGCCGCGCCGCAAGCGGTGAACCTGCTGGACGCGGGGTCACTGCTCGCTGCGTTCGGCGTGCTCGGCATCGCGGCCGTGCTGTTCGCCGAGACAGGGCTGCTTGTCGGCTTCTTCCTCCCCGGCGACTCCCTGCTGTTCACAGCCGGTCTGCTCAGTGTGCCCGGCACACACGGCCCGGTCCACCTCCCCCTGTCCCAGGTGCTCATCGCTTCCGTGATCGGCGCGCTGCTCGGCGCACAGACCGGGTACTGGATCGGACGCCGCGGCGGCCGCGCCCTGCTGGCCCGGAGCCGGGCCAAGAGGCTGCACGAGGGCGCGGCCCGCGCGGAGGAGCTGCTCGACAGATACGGCCATGCGCGGGCGATCGTGCTGGCCCGCTTCGTCCCCGTGGTGCGTACGGTACTCAACCCCCTGGCCGGGGCGCTCAACGTGCCGGCCAGGCAGTTCGCGCTCTGGCAGATCGTCGGCGGAACGATCTGGACGGTCGGGCTGGTGCTCGCGGGCTACGGGCTGGGGTCGTCGGTGCCGAATGTCGACCGCTACCTCCTTCCGATCGTCGCCGTCGTGGTCGTCGTCTCCCTCATCCCCCTCGCTGCCGAACTGCTGCGCTCGCGCGGCAGGCGCGCCGTCGAAGGAGACCGGACCTGATGCCGCTCGCCTCGGCCGCCACCTCGCTCGACGGTGGCCTCTACACCTCGATCACCGAGCTCGCCCGGCGCTCCCCCGCCGCCCTGGACTCCACGATCCACGCCTGGTCGGACTACGGTCTCGGGCTCTACGCCCTGCTGATGCTCGCGGCCTGGTGGCGGTCCCGCTCCTGGGACCCCGCCCGCGCGGCCATGGCGCTCTGTGCGCCCCTGGTCGTGGTGGCCGCGTATGTGGCCAACGATCTGCTGAAGCTCGCCGTCCATGAACAGCGGCCGTGCCAGACCCTGCATGCGGTCACCGTGGAGGCATGCCCGCCGCTGGGCGACTGGTCCTTCCCCAGTAATCACGCGGCCATTGCGGCAGCCGCGGCGGTCGCGATCCTGCTGACCGACCGCCGGCTCGGCGCGGTCGCCGTCCCTGCGGCGCTGCTGATGGCGGCGTCACGGGTCTGGATCGGTGTGCACTATCCGCACGATGTGCTCATCGGACTGGTCACCGGTGCGCTCGTAGCCCTGCCGCTGACGGTCGCCGCCCGGCGCTGCGCTCCGGCCGTCGCGAGGCTGCGCGACAGCCGGTTGCGTCCGCTGGTGGCGGCGCGGTGAGCGGGGAGGCCCCGGTGACAGGGCGGACCCGGTACACCGAGGATCCGGTCGTACCTCGCATCCGTACGGCGCTCGGGGCTGTACTGATCGGGTTCGTCGGACTCCTGGGCCTGACGGCGGTGGTCCTCACAGCCCGGCACGGGTCCGTGCTGCCGATCGACCGGGCCGCACACACCTGGTCCCTGCACCGACGGCCCGCCGCTCTCGTCACCGTGGCCAGGGTTGTCACGGCGACGGGTACGGGCGTGTTCCCGTACGCCGCCGCCGTGGCTGCCGGGCTGATAGCCGGCCGTGACATACGCCACCGACTGGCGTACGCGGCAGGCGCCCTGGCCTTCCTGCTGCTCGGGCAGGCACTGCGCTTCGGCCTGATGGAAGCGGTCGGACGCCCGCGCCCGGCGGTGGGCGACTGGGCGACGCACGCCTCGGGGTTGTCCTTCCCGTCCGGGCACGCGACGACATCCGCGCTGATGGCGGGTCTGCTGATGGCGGCAATCGGTCACCGGGCACGGCTGCGCCGAGCCCGTGCCGCTGCCTCCGGCACGAGCACCGGCACCGCCGCCGTAGCTGTCCTGCTCGGCTGCTGGGCCGCAGCCGTCGGGGTGAGCCGGGTTCTGCTCGGAGTGCACTGGGCGACGGATGTGGTGGCCGGATGGCTGTTCGCCGCCGTCTGGCTGGGGCTCGGGGCCACGCTGATACGGATACGCACGGCCTCGCCCGCATCCCGCTGACGGCCGGACGCCCCGGCGCGGGTCCACGTGGGCCGTTTCTGAACACCGGCGACGGGCTCCGTTCACCCGGACTCACCGGCCCGCCGAACGGGGCGCAGCGGCCCTGACCACAAGGGTGCGGGCCGCCGCGCACCCGTCGCTCAGGACGCGGAGTAGGCGCCGTCCACCAGGTGGTAGCTGCCGTGGATGAAGGAGGCGCGGTCGGAGAGCAGGAAGGCGGCGAGTTCGGCCACTTCCTCCGCGGTGCCGAGGCGGCCGGCGGGGTGCAGCGAGATGAGGTGGTCGCGGGCCGGGCCCTCGGTGTTGCGCAGCAGGGGCGTGTCGATGAAGCCGGGGCCGACGGCGTTGATCCGGACGTTCTGTGCCGCGTATTCGAGGGCTGCCGTCTTGGTGAGGCCGACGACGCCGTGCTTGGCGGCGACATAGGCGGGGGATCCCGCGAAGCCGTTGGTGCCGAGGATCGACGCCATGTTGACGACGGCGCCGCCGCCCGCCGCGACGATGGCGGGGAGTTCGTAGCGCAGCGAGTAGAAGACCCCGCTGAGGTTGGTGGCGACGACCCGGTTCCAGTCCTCGACGGCGTACTCGCCGGTCGGTGTGCTCGGGCCGCCGATGCCCGCGTTGTTGACGGCGAGGTGCAGGGCACCGAACGTGTCGACGGCGAGCTGCACACCCGCTTCGACGGAGGCCGGGTCGGTCACGTCCATGACGACCGCGGCGGCCTTGGCGCCGGCGCTCTCCAGTTCGGCGGCTGCCTTGCGGGCGTTCGCCTCGTCGTAGTCGGCGACGACGACGGCCGCTCCGCCCGCGGCGAGCCGACGGGCCAGGGCCAGTCCGATGCCGGAAGCTCCGCCGGTGATGAGGGCGGTCCGGCCGGCGAACTCCTGGTCGGCGGGGGTGAGGGGGGTGGTCATGATGGTGCGTTTCCTTCCGTGGTGCTGTGCTGCGTCGGCCCGGCGGGAAGCTGCGCGAGCAGTTCTCCCGAGAGGGCGTCGAAGGCCTGCCCGACCAGTTGGGGCAGGGCGTCCGGTCGTCCGCCGCGTACCCAGGTGGCCTGGGCGGCGAGGAGTGCCCCGGCGCCTGCGGCGACCGTGACGGCGGGACGGAGGTCCAGCCGCGGGTCGACGCCGAGCCGGTCCGCGATGATGGCGACGGAGTCCTCCTGGGCGTCCACCCTGATGTGGTGGAAGGCCGCGTAGAGGGTGGGTTCCTCCTCGGCGACGACCAGCAGGTCGAAGATCCGGGACCGGCGGTGCCAGGCCTGCGCCGCGGGGTCGTCGAGCCAGGCGACGACGGCGCGGCGGTAGGCGGTGAGAGGGGACTCGTCGGCGGGGCGGGCGCGCAGGGCGTCGTTGATCCGGTCGCCGTCGCCCCGGAGCGAGTCCAGAACCGCGGCTTCCTTGCTCGTGAAGTAGCGGCTGAAGGTGCGCCGGTCGACATCCGCGCGTTCCGCGATCTCCTCGACCGTCACATTCTTCAGGCCCCGTTCGAGTACGAGCTCGAACGCGGCCTGCGCGAGCGTGTCCCGGGTCCGGCGGGCCTTGCGGCTCCGTCGATCCGGAGTCTTCTGTTCCGGATTCATACGTGGATCATACACCCAAAAATGTCCCGGCGCGACATAAGTCGCGCCGGGACATGATGGGGATCGGAGCAGGCCCGTTGTCTATCGTTCGCCGAATGCCTGCCCGGTACGCCGCGCGCCCTCGCCGGCCGGCACGGGCCTGCGGCTCCCGGTCGGCGCCCTGCGCAGGGCGAGCACCGCGATGTCGTCGCGTCGTACGCCGCCGGTGAAGGCGTCGAGGTCCGCATGGAGGGCGTCCAGCACCTCGCGTGACCCGCTCCCTGCCCAGCGGCCGAGCCGGGTGTCCAGCGGGTAGAAGGTGCCGTCGGCGTTGCGGGCCTCGGTTACTCCGTCGGTGAACACCAGGAGCGTCGCACCGGATGGGAAGTCGAGCTGTTCCGCCACCCGCGGCTCGCTGCTGAGCTCCGCCATGCCCAGCGGGACGGAGGTCTGCCGGAGCGGCACAGCGGCGGCCGCACCGTCGTGCAGCAGCCGGGGCAGCAGATGGCCGCAGTTCACGGCCTCCACCTGGTCGCCGTCGTCGATGCCGAGGATCAGGGCGGTGACAAAACGTTCGGTCTCACCGGTCTGGGCGGAGAAGGTGTTGTGGCGGACGACCGCGTCCTCCAGGGCGTCCGCCACCCCGGTCAGGGTGGGCTCGCGGATGGCCGCTTCCCGGAACGCGCCGAGCGCAGCGAACCCCGCTCCGATGGCCGCGATCCCCTTGCCCTGGACGTCGCCGATGATCACCCGTGTTCCGTACGGCGATTCGACGACCTCGTAGATGTCACCGCCGACCAGCCGGTCCTCCTCGATCGGGGCGTAGACCCCGTGAGCGACGACATGGCCGGTCAGGACGGGCAGCGGGCGCAGGATCTGCCGCTGGAGAGCGACCGCCGCGGTGCGCAGTCTGGCGATCTCGGTGGCGTGACGTATCCGCAGCACACAGGAACCGATACCCAGGCCACAGGCCAGCACCGTGAAGACGACGCCGCTGGCAAGATCCCAGAACGACCCGCCGGACACCAGCCGGGAACTGACGACGACGACCATGATCCAGGTGGCGACGCCCACCGTCTGCCGGATGGTTCCGAAGACGGAGACGAATGCGGGCACGACGACCAGCAGAGGAACTATGCGCAGGTCGTTGCCGGTCATTATGTCGAGGACGACGATCAGAGCGGTCAGCAGAGCCAGGCCGCCGAACAACGCCGCGTTCCCGACCCGGGCCGCGGAGGCCTCGGCTTCCCCTGCATCGGTCACCGGCAGCGCCGCACTGCGTACGGCCGCGGAGCGCTGGAGCCCGATCGTCACTGCACTGCCTCCTCCTGCAGGCGCCGGTCCGGTTCCGGCACTCACTTTCCAGTGCACCCGGAGTCCGGCGTTCGGCACACGAGGCTTACGGCCTCATGGGCCGTGCCAAAAGTCCCGGGGCGGGGCGGGCCGACGGCATTCGATCCGGAAGTCCCGGGCCGAAGGTCCCTTCCTTCGGCCCGGGACTCCGGGAGTCGGCGCTGCAGGAGAGGCGGTCCGATGTCAGCGCAGCGCCTCCGCCCGCGCGTCGCCCGCGCCGCGGCGGTCGGACACCGGCAGGTCCCGCGGTACGACGACGGAGAGGAACGATGTCCGGCGCCGGAGCCGGAAGCCCAGTGATTCGTAGAGCCTGATGGCGTTGGTGTTGCTCGCCGACGCGTGCAGGAACGGCGTTTCGCCGCGCTCCCTGATCTCGTGGGCGACGGCGAGGACGAGTCGGGTGGCGAGCCCCTGGCCGCGCACTGATTCGTCCGTGCAGACGCCGCTGATCTCGCTCCAGCCGGTCGGGTGCAGCCGTTCGCCGGCCATGGCGACGAGAGCCCCGTCACGGCGGATACCCAGGTAGGTGCCGAGCTCGACGGTGCGCGGCAGGAACGGTCCGGGGCGGGTCCGTGCGACCAGGTCGAGCATCTCCGGCACATCGGCCGGGCCGAGGCGGACAGCCTCCGGATCCGGGGCCGCGTCCACCCCGTCGTCGACGAGTTGGACGCCCTCCGCGCGGAAGGTGACCTCCCAGTCGCCGGGCGGCGGCTCACGCAGCGCGGTGAGGGTGACAGACCCTCCGGGGCCGGCGAGTGCGGCGACGTCGGCCCAGTCCGCCGCGTCCGGGAGGTCCGGCAGCGCAAGCCACGGCGAGACGTCGGTCGGGTAGCGCAGAATGCGGCCCGAGCGCTCGGCGAAATGGGCGTGCGGTCCGGTCAGCGAGGCGCGGGCCGGGTTGTCCAGCGGGTGCGCCCCGGGGACGGTGGGGTGCGGGGCGCTCATGCGGCCTCCACCTCGATCACGATCTTGCCGCGGGTGTGTCCGCTCTCCACCGCGCGCAGCGCCGCGGCCGCTTCGGCGAGCGGGAAGGTCTGCGTCACGTACGTCCTGAAGGCACCGCTGACGGCGAGGCGGGCCACTTCGTCGAGGACGGCGGCGGTACGGGCCCGGACGACGGCTGCCCCGCCGAGTTCCACGGCGAGCGGCTTGCCCCCTGCGCTGATCAGCCGCTTCCGGTCCGTGAGCAGCTCCGCGACGGCCCGCAGCGCGTCACCGCCGACCAGGTCGTAGACCGCGTCGACCCCGTCCGGGGCCACTGCCCGCACGCGGTCGACGATGCCGGGGCCCGACGGTACGTGCACGGCACCGAGCGACTCGACGAAGTCCCTCTTGGCCGCGCTCGACGTACCGATGACCCGGACCCCGAAGTGGCGTGCGAGCTGGACCGCGGCCACACCGACGCCGCCTCCGGCGCCGTTGATCAGCAGGGTCGATCCGGGCGCGGGGTCCAGCTGGCGAATGCCGTCGTACGCGGTGGCCGCCGCGACCGGCAGCGCGGCCGCGTCGGTGAACGACAGGCTGTCCGGCTTGTGCGCGGTGACCGCGACGGGCAGCAGGGTGTACTCGGCGTAACCACCGGTCAGCGGGTTGCCGAAGACCGCGTCCCCGACTTCGAACCCCTCGGCACCGGGGCCCACCTGCTCGACCACGCCGGCCGCTTCGCTGCCGAACACGGCGGGATAGCGCGGCGGCGCGCTGCCGGGCCTGGTGTATCCGTTGCGCAGTTTCCAGTCGACCGGGTTGACCCCGGCAGCACGGACCGCGACGAGCAGCTCCCCGGGCCCGGGGGTGGGCACTTCCTGCTCGACGAAAGCCTCCACCTCCGGTCCGCCGCTGCGGGTGAATACGTACGCCTTCGGCATGAGCTCCCTCGCTCCGGTTCATGGCATCGGCCGCCTCGGCAGCCGCTGTCGGCTACAGCTGCAAGAGCTCCGTGTGACATGCATGTATTCCCGGGCCGTGCACTGTTCACAGGGTCGCAATGAATCCGGGCCGGGGCGAAGTACGCACCGATCGGACCCCGCCCGGCCGCCGTCCACGGTCGATCCGCTGTTCGCCGGCCATGAGCTGGGCCGTATCGGGATCTACCGGACCCGTCTGCACCCGCATGCACAGAGCCAGGTCAGCTGGCACGGCGCGGACTCGGTGGAGTACGTACCGGCGATGTCAGGCCAGGCGACGCCGGTGGTGGACGACTCCCCTCGTCTGCCGGGGACGGGGGACGCTGCCCGTTCCTCGGGGCCCAGCAGCCACTACTGCACGACACAGAACTCCCCCGCCGTCACGCACACCCTCGTCGGACACCGCACGCCTGACGGCGCCCACCATCCGCTCCGGGATCGATTTCGACTCAACTGCTCACGGGTACGTGCCGGTCGGCCCCCATTCGGACGCCGCCTGTGGCAGGCTGGTGCTGACCGCCCCACCGGGCTCCCCCGTACCGGTGGGGCGGTTCTGCGCGGGTCCTGTCGCCGCCCCCTCCCCCACATTGCGGCCCGATGAAATCGAGCGGGCCCCCCGGCGCCCGCCGCCACATGCCCAACGGTCTCCGCACAGCCCGTGTGAATGGGGATGACTGCGCAGGTCAGAGGTCATGTGGGGAGCTGCGGGGCAATGGGGAGACCGCCACCTGCTCCGGCCTCCGGGCCCTCTCTACGGACAGCGCAGCCGGAGTTGACGGCCTCCGGAGCCGCTGACACGCTCGCGGCATGTCCGCGACCTCGACTCTCGTCTCGCGGCGCCACGTCGATCTGGGACGCGTAGCGTCCGCGGCGTGTAGCCGCGCTCTCCGCTGCGACCAGCTCCGCTGAACAGCTGACGCACGCACGGACGTTGCCGCAGCGACGACTCCCACGGCACCGCCGATGCGCGGCCGTGCCCTCGCTCGCCCATCACTCCCGGACACACCATTTCCGTACGGAAAGGGCTCCGCCATGACCTCCGCACCCGTCGTCGACCCGACCCATGACACCACCACCGTCGCCACCACCCCCGTCACCGTCCAGAGGATCGGCGGCCGCATCGGAGCCGTCGTGTCCGGCGTCCGGCTCGGCGGCGATCTCGAACCCGCCGTCGTGGCAGCCGTGCGCGCTGCCGCCCTCGATCACAAGGTGATCTTCTTCCGCGGCCAGGACCACCTGGACGGGGAGAGCCACGAGGCGTTCGGACGGCTCCTCGGTGCCCCGGTCGCCCACCCGACCGTGCCGTCCGCCGACGGCCGCTACGCGCTCGGCATCGACTCCGACCACGGCGGCCGGGCCAACCAGTGGCACACCGACGTCACCTTCGTGCCCGCCTACCCGGCATTCTCCATCCTGCGGGCCGTGACCATTCCGCCGTACGGCGGCAACACCCTGTGGTCCAACACGGCAGCCGCCTACGCCGAACTGCCCGAGCCGCTGCGCGCCCTCGCCGACAGCCTCCGGGCGATCCACTCCAACGACTACGACTACGCGGCGGTGCGCCCCGACGCCCGACCCGAGGCGTTCGCCAAATACCGCGAGGTGTTCACCTCCACCAAGTTCCGCACCGAGCATCCGGTGGTGCGCGTCCACCCCGAGACCGGCGAACGGGTGCTGCTCCTCGGCAACTTCGTCCAGCGGATCTCCGGACTCACCGGCCGCGACTCCCGGGCACTGATCGATCTGTTCCAGTCCCACATCGAGCGTCCGGAGAACACCGTGCGCTGGCAGTGGCAGACGGGTGATGTGGCCATCTGGGACAACCGCGCCACCCAGCACTACGGCGTGGACGACTCCGACACGCACGACCGCAAACTGCGCCGGGTCACCGTCGACGGCGATGTCCCGATCGGTACGGACGGCCGCCCGTCCGTCCTGCTCAGCCCCGACACCGTACCGGCCCCGGCCTTCGGGATCCCGTCCGGCGCTTCCACGGCCGCCTGACCGGACCACGACGCCACCCCCTCAACTCCCTTCTGTTGCAGGGGTATTGCAGCCTCATGGCCATGCCCGAGGCAAGCTTCCGCACCCGTGTGACGCGCTCTACGGTCCGTAGTCAGTGCGTCGCCCCCTGCCCCTCACCGTATTTCCGCCACAGATCTACCGTGCGAGGAACGTCATGAGCCAGCCCATCGACTCCGTCACCGCAGGACACACCCCCGAGGACCACGACCACCAGGATGCGGCCGCGCAATCCGCCTGGTCCTTCGAGACCAAGCTGATCCACTCCGGCGCCGTCCCCGACCCGACGACCGGCGCGCGTGCGGTGCCGATCTACCAGACCTCGTCGTTCGTCTTCCGCGACACCCGGCATGCGGCCGATCTGTTCTCGCTCGCGGAACCCGGCAACATCTATACGCGCATCCACAACCCCACCCAGGACGTCCTGGAACAGCGGATCGCCGCTCTGGAAGGGGGCGTTGCAGCTGTCGCACTGGCCTCCGGGCAGGCCGCCGAGACCCTCGCCATCCTGACGCTGGCCGGCGCCGGGGATCACATCGTCTCCTCCACCTCGCTCTACGGCGGCACGTACAATCTGCTCCGCCACACGCTCCCCCGGTTCGGAATCGAGGTGTCGTTCGTCGACGACCCCGACGACATCGATGCCTGGACGGCAGCGATCCGTCCGAACACCAAGGCGCTGTTCGCGGAGACGCTGGGAAACCCACGCGGCGACGTCCTCGACATCCGGGCGGTGGCCGATGCCGCGCACGCGGCCGGACTGCCGCTGATCGTCGACAACACCGTGCCCACCCCGTATCTGCTGCGCCCGATCGAGCACGGCGCGGATATCGTGATCCACTCGGCAACGAAGTTCCTCGGTGGCCACGGCACCACCATCGGCGGTGTGGTGGTGGACGGCGGCACGTTCGACTTCGGCGCCCACGCCGAGCGCTTCCCCGACTTCAGCTCGCCCGACCCGAGCTACCACGGGCTGCGCTACTGGCCCGATCTGGGGCCGAGCGCCTTCGCGGTGAAGCTCCGGGTCCAGCTGCTGCGCGACTTCGGGCCCGCGCTCTCCCCACGCTCCGCGTTCCTGCTGCTGCAGGGCGTGGAGACGCTCAGTCTTCGGCTGGAGCGGCACACGTCCAACGCCCTCGCACTGGCCGAGTGGCTGGAGCGGCGCGACGAGGTGTCGGCCGTGCACTACGCGGGGCTGAGTTCGAGCAAGTGGTACGAGGCGGGGCGGCGCTATCTGCCGCGGGGCGCCGGAGCTGTGCTCGCCTTCGAACTGCGGGACGGGGTGGAGGCGGGCAAGCGGTTCGTGGACGCTGTCGAGCTGTTCAGCCACCTCGCCAACATCGGTGACGTACGGAGTCTGATCATTCATCCGGCGTCGACCACGCACAGCCAGCTGACCGAGGAACAGCTGGCGGCCACCGGCGCGACCGCCGGGCTGGTGCGGCTCTCGGTGGGCCTGGAGAACGTGGACGACCTCAAGGCCGATCTGGAGGCGGGGTTCCGCGCCGCGAAGGCAGCGTCCTGAACAAGATGGTCACTTCGCCCCTCGCACTCCCCCTCCCGCCGGCCACCGGAGGCTGGCAGGAGGGGGATCCGCCGGGCCGCCGCAGCTGGGTGACGCTGCGACGGCCGGCGGCGCTGGAGTCCGGCAGCTCGCTGCCGGGTGTGCGACTGGCGTACGAGACCTGGGGGAGCCTGGCTACGGACGGCGCCAACGCGGTACTGGTGCTGCATGCGCTGACCGGTGACAGCCATGTGGCCGGACCTGCCGGACCCGGGCATCCGACAGCGGGCTGGTGGGATGTGCTGATCGGTCCGGGAAGAGCGCTGGACACCGACCGCTGGTTCGTCGTCGCCCCGAATGTTCTGGGTGGCTGTCAGGGCAGCACCGGCCCGTCGTCACGGCGTCCGGGCGGCGCTCCCTGGGGTAGCGCTTTCCCCGATCTGACGGTCCGTGATCAGGTCACGGTCGAGGCCGAGTTGGCCGACGAGCTCGGTATCGGACGGTGGGCGGCGGTGATCGGCGGATCGATGGGCGGAATGCGGGCGCTCGAATGGGCGGTGAGCCGGCCGGAGCGCACCGGATCGTTGCTGGTGCTGGCCGCTCCGGCGGCCGCTTCGGCGGAGCAGATCGCCTGGGGGGCCGTACAGATCTCCGCGATCCGCACCGACACCGGGTGGCGAGGCGGCAATTACCACGCGGCGTCGGCGGGCAGCGGTCCGCACCATGGCCTCGGACTGGCCCGGCGGATCGCCCATGTCACCTACCGCAGCGAGCCGGAGCTCGGTGCCCGGTTCGGCAGGCAGGCCCAGACCGGCGAGGACCCGCGGCGGGGCGGGCGCTACCAGGTGGAGTCATATCTCGACCATCACGCGGCCAAGCTGGTGCAACGCTTCGACGCGGGCAGTTACGTGACACTCACGGCGGCAATGAACGGGCACGATGTCGGCCGGGGCCGCGGTGGTATCGCGCAGGCGCTGCGCCGTGCCCGGATGCCCGCCCTGGTCGCAGGCGTCGACTCCGACCGCCTCTACCCGCTCGCGCAGCAGGCGGAGTTGGCGGCGCTCCTGCCCGGCGCGGACCGGCTCAGAATCATGGAGTCGCCCTACGGACACGACGGCTTCCTGATCGAGACGGGCCAGGTGGACGCTCTGGTACGGGAGTTGCTCACCTGATCCACCGACGGCCGGGAGTCGCCCTGAGATCCCGGCCGTGCGACATCCTGCCCCCACTGCATCCCGCCGCTGTGCCAGCCCAGTTGTTGTCTCCCCACCCTGGAGTGTTCATGAGATCCGTTCCGCCGTCCGAGGCCGCGTACGACCGGATGCGACTGCGCCAGTGGTCGCGCGGGGTCGCCCGGTCCGCCGGGATCGAGCGCCGTGATCTGCTGAGGTTCGTGGCCGCCGCATCGGTGACCGGTCTTGTGGCAGCGGCTCCCGCCCGGGCGGCCGACTCACCCGCCCCCGGCATCGTGAAGCCGCTGCCACCCGAGCTCTTCACCGTTCGCGGCACCAATGCCGAGACCAACTTCGCAGCGCTGCGATCCACCGGCCTGCTCACTCCGGCCGACCGTTTCTTCGTACGCAACCACACCGTCACACCAAGGATCGACGCAGCCGGCTGGCGGCTCACCGTATGGGGCAGCGGACTGACGGGCCCGGCCGTGGACTTCACGTACGACCAGCTGCGCGCCCTGCCGTCCGTCACCCGCACCGCGTTCGTCGAATGCGCGGGGAACGCCCGCAGCTTCTACTCGACGCAGCAGAACCAGCAGGTCAGCGGCACCGCATGGACCCTGGGCGCGATCGGTACGGCCCGCTGGCGCGGGGTGCGGCTGGCAGATGTACTGCGGCAGGCGGGCATCGGCAGGAACGCGGTCGACGTGTTGCCGCGCGGACTCGACAACGAGGTCGTCAGCGACGGGACGAACCTGGGACGGGTGCGGCGGCCTCTGCCCGTCGCGAAAGCGCTGGACGATGTGGTTCTCGCGTACGAGATGAACGGCGAGCCTCTGCCGCCCGACCACGGGTATCCGGTGCGCCTGATCGTGCCGTCCTGGGTCGGTATCGCGAACATCAAGTGGGTCGGCGACATCGAGGTGAGTGCAGAACCCCTGCTCTCCCCGTGGAACACCGGTCTCTACCGGCTGTTCGGCCCCGCGTACCCGCCGGAGGGCAGCGCGCCGCTGACCCGGCAGACGCTGAAGAGCGCGTTCGAACTGGCACCCGGCGTGTCGGTTCCCGTGCATCGGCGCCAGGTGCTCACGGGACGTTCCTGGTCGGGCGGGGCCCCGGTGCGTACCGTCGAGGTCAGCACCGACGGCGGCGCCCGATGGCGGCGCGCCCGACTGCGCGACGAGCCGCGCAGTGGGAGCTGGGTCCGCTGGTCGGCCGACTGGCTGCCGAAGGAGCGGGGTCCGGCGGTCCTGCTGGCGCGGGCGACGGACCGGACGGGCCGTACGCAGCCGGACGTCGCGGTCCACAACACACAGGGCTATCTCTTCGACGCGGTCGTACGACACGGGGTACACGTCGTCTGACGGGCGGGGCGCCCGGCAGAAATGCTCTGGCACGGCCGCGACCCGGACTGATACGACTTCGGGATGTCGAACAACTCTCGCACTTCCCTTGACCAGTTGGAACTGCTGCTCGCCGAGCGAGCCTGCGAACGTCTCGTCATCGAGTTCGTCCGCCGGCTCGACCTCGGAGAACCGGGAACGGTCGCCGAGCTGTTCACCGCCGACGGCACATGGGAATGGCCCGGCGGCGAGCGCCGCATCGTGGGGCGCGAGGCGCTGCGTGACTACTTCGGCGGCCGGCCGGCAGACCGGCTGTCACGGCGGATGTGTACGAACATCCTCGTCACAGTGGACTCGGCGACGACCGCGTCGTCGACGACGTACTTCGCGACCTATCGGATCGACGGGACGAGCGACAGCCTGCCGTTGCCCAGGCTGCCCGCCAACATCGGACACTACGAGGACACGTTCCGCAAGGTCGACGGAGTCTGGCTGCTCGCCTCACGCACCACGTTCCTCGCGTTCGGCGGGGCCACGGAGCGCGTGACCCCGGCTCCCGTCACGGTCGTCGACGGTCAGTCGTCGGCCTTCTCCGCCGGACGGCCCGCGTAGTAGGTGGCGATCATGTCCTCACCGCCGTGGCCGGCCGCCTCCGCGCGCTCGAACCGGTCCGCCGACGCGGCGACCAGGTCAAGGATCACCCCGGACCGTCCGGCGGCTTCGAGGATGAGGCGGGTGTCCTTGAGCGCGGTGGACAGGGCGAAGCTGGGGGTGAGGTCGCCGGAAAGGACCGCCGCGGACTTGCCCTGGAGGTAGGCGGAGTCCAGCGGGCCGCCCTTCATCACGTCGAGGAACGACTGCGGGTCGACGCCCAGTCCCTCGGCAAGATTGAGGCATTCGGCAATGCTGCCCACCATGTTGATCACCCAGGTGTTGACCACGAGCTTCAGTCGCGAGGCCTCACCAGGGGCCTCTCCGACCCAGACCGTGCGCTGCCCGATCGCATCCAACACCGGTTCCACCGACGGCCGGACGGCGGACGGGCCGGAGACGAAGACCGTCAACGCGCCCTGTTCTGCGGGCTGCTTGGTTCCGGCGACCGGGGCGTCGAGATAGACGAGTCCCAAGTCTGCTGCCCGCTGGGCGAGATCAGCGGTGGCGTCGGGTCCGACGGTGGAGCTCTGCAGCAGGATCTGACCGCCGTGCACGCCCGACGCGGCAGCGGTGAGCGCGGCGGCGACGGACAGGCCGTCGTTGAGCATGGTCACGATGACATCGGCGCCCCGTACGGCTTCCTCCGCCGTTTCGGTGACTGTCGCGCCGTCGGCGGCGAGAGGAGCCGCCTTGGACTGCGTACGGTTCCAGGCGCGGACGCCGAGTCCCGCCCGGAGCAGGCTTCGCGCCATCCCTGATCCCATGATCCCGGTGCCGAGGACGGCCACGGTCGGCCGCTTACGGGTGACGTGGACAGGTGTGGACGTCATGAGAGCGTGGTCCCTTCGTCGGCCGCGCCCCGCGCCGGCGCGGGGCGGTGAGAGGTCAAGGTTGCCGCAATGCGCCGTCGAGCACGGCACTGTGCACTGCTCTGGCGAGTCGCGATCCCCACCGCGACCGCGGGCCCGCGAACGGCTGCGCCGCGGCCCCCGGTCCGGGTTCGGGTGCGGCGATGCACACAGCGTCCGTCGGGGTGCCGGAGCAGTCGAGTCCGGCGTCCAGGAGCGCCTGCACCTTCGCCTCGGTGGCGGTCGCGACCGCGTTGACCAGTGCGGCATCGGAGAGAGCCACGGGGACCGTGACGACGATATTGACTGTGCCCGGCGGCGGTGGTCCGTCGGTTCCGGCGGCCGGGTCGGCGGCCCAGCCCCGTACTCCGAGACCGCTGGTCACGGTGGCGGTCACGCCCTCGTCGGCGGCGACCGTGTACGCGGTGACATCTGCCGCCGTCATCAGCGCGGCACCCGGTCCGGTGAGATCCTCCGCGGCGGCGATCTCGGCGAGATGGGCATCGGGGTCGAGCCGCGGATAGCCGCCGGGAACCTGTGCGTTGAGGATCCATGCGCGCGGACCGATGCCGCCGCCGAGCACGGCGCTGCTGCACACCCGCCAGCCGGGTCCGAGCCGCCAGACGAGATGGTGCAGGGCGAGGCCGTCCTCCTGCCGGGCCAGCAGCTCGACGCGCTGTCCGGGCGGGCGGACGAGTACGGAACGAATGGTGCACTCCCGGTGGCACAGAAGGACGACGGTCGGCAACGACCTGTCGATCATATGGGGCGCGGGTCGCAGCGCTGCGTGCGGTGTCCGGCCTCAGCCCGCGGCGGAGACCGTGTCCGGGCGGAGCCGTACCGGCAGTGTGCGCACGCTGTTGCCGACAAAGCTGGCATGGCGCACCAGTTTCTCGTCGGGCACGGTGACGTCCAGCTCCGGGAAGCGGCGGAACAGTTGCTCCAGCGCGATCGTCGCCTCCATCCGGGCGAGTGGCGCTCCCAGGCAGTAGTGCGGCCCGTGGCCGAGGGAGAGGTGGCGGGCCCCCGTCGTCCTGGCCGGCCGGGTGACGTCGAAGCGGTCGGCGTCGGGGCCGTGCACGGACGTGTCGCGTCCGGCGGCCGAGTATCCGGCGAGTACGGGGGTGCCCTGTGGGATGACGGTCCCGTCGAGGGTCAGGTCGCGGGTCGGATAGCGGAACGGGAAGTAGCTGACCGGGCTGTCCCAACGCAGTGTCTCCTCCACGACGTCGGCCCATCCCGCGCGGCCCGTGGTGACCAGGTCGAGCTGGTCCCGGTGGGTGCACAGCGCACGTACGGCATTGGTGACGAGGTTCAGCGTGGTCTCATGACCGGCGATGATCATCAGGAGCAGGGTGCCGATGAGTTCGTGCCGGCCGAGCCGGTCTCCTCCGTCGTCGCGGGCTGCGATCAGCGCGCTGGTGAGGTCGTCGCCGGGCTGCTCGGCGCGGGCTGCGGCGACGGTGCTCAGCAGTTCCACCAACTCCCGGTTGGCGGCCATGGCCTCGACGGGCCCGATGTCGGTGGCGACGATCTGGTTCGACAGATGGTGCAGGCGGTCCTGGTACCGGCCGTCGATGCCGAGGAGCTCGCAGATGACGCCCATCGGCAGGGGCATCGCGAACCCGGCGCGCAGGTCCACCGTCCCGTCCCCCTCCTCGGCTGCCGCGTCGATCCGGTCGAGCAGCTCGGCGGTCAGGGTCTCGATGCGCGGCCGGAGCGCTTCCACCCGCCGGGCGGTGAACGCCTTGCTCACCAGCCCACGCAGCCGCCGGTGGTCCCCGTCATCGGCGGTGGTCATGCCCTGCACGGTGGCGAAGGTCCGCAGCGGCCAGCCGTCGGGGATCCGTCCTTCGGCCAGCGCGGTGAAGTGGCGTGCGTCCTTTGCGACATCGGGGTGGGCGAGAAACTCCTTCAGGGCGTCGTGCCCGAGCACCGCCATCCCCGGCACATCGCCCGGCAGCACGAGGGATGCCACGGCGCCCCGGGCGAGCAGCCGGGCATTGTCGGCATGCGGGCACCCGCCGGCCGGATCCATGCGGTGCGCGGTGTCCTGCCCCGGTATCGGCGGGATGTTCAACGGGCCTCTCCTGACGGTCGTCGGCTCCGGACCGGCGGCTGGCGCAGCCGTTCGGGGCGGCCGATGGCGGGATGCCGATCCTACGGTCAACGCACCCGGAACGAGGGTTGGTCGGGCGGACGGGCGGCTGTTCTGTGTGCGGGCGGAACGGGGTCATGAACGCGGAGACGGATGCCTTCGCAGACCGGTGGCGGGCGCGGCCACCCTCGTCGAGATCGCTCCGCCCACGCGGACCATGCGTACTTGAGACCCGAGCGAGGTCCGTCCCGGGCGTGTGTCCGAACTTCACGGACCCCTTGCGGCCCTGCGGATTCTCACCCGAATGGCCCAGCGCGCGGGGCGGGGCCCCATCGGTGTCGCACTGCGCCCCCGGGGACGCAGCGGACGGCCCTCTCCGCGCCGGGAGGTTGCACCGTCCGTCCGGGTGAGGCGCGATGGAGTCCGGACGCGCCTTCCCCGGTGGGCCCGCCCACGGACGCGCCCGGGCGAGGAGGAATCGGTCATGGCAGCCCCTGACGATTTCACGGATCCCGGAGAGCTCGACGGCCTGACGGTGTACGACACCGCGGGCGAGAAGGTGGGCAGCGTGGGGCGGGTGTATGTCGACGACGACACCGGGCGACCGGACTGGATCACGGTGAGAACCGGCCTGTTCGGTATGAAGGAGAGCTTCGTGCCGCTCCGCGGGGCCCGCAAAGTGGGCTCCGACCTGTACATCAAGCATCCGAAGGACAGCGTCAAGGACGCCCCCAAGGTGGACGCGGACGCACATCTCTCCGTGGCCGAGGAGGAGGAGCTCTATCGGCACTACGACCTCACCGGGAGGCTCGGAGGCCAGGCTCGGTGATCTGGCGCGTGCGGTGCCGTAGAGGCGAGGACCGGAGAGAGGCGAGGGCCGTAGAGGCGAGGGCCGGACCCACACCGTGCCGAGTGCCGCGGGCCGGCCCGGTCATGCCGCTGTCATGCCCGGGGGACGCCGCGCACCATGGCGGCTCGCCTGACGGTGGCGCGCCGCCCGGTGGTGGCTGACAGCTTCGGAGCCGGACGATCTGACACCCCCGGCCGCGCCCGCCGTGACCGTCACCGTGTTCCGGAACGGCTACCGCGCCGGCTACGACGTCGCGTCCGACGATGCCTTCCGCCAGTTCCACATGGCGCAGCCGTAGTGCCGCAAGGTCTACGGGCGCTGGAGGGCGATCACGGCGTTGTGGCCGCCGAACCCGAAGGAGTGGCTGACGGCGCGGCGGACCGGCTGCAGGAGAGGCGCCTTGGTGACGCAGTCGATGTCGAACTCGGGTGCCGGGGCGTCCAGATTGGCGATCGGTGGTACGACTCCGTGCTGGAGCGTAAGGATCGTCAGCCCGGCCTCGATGGCTCCGGCTGCCCCCATGCAGTGGCCCAGCACGCCCTTGGGAGCGGTGACGGGCGGCCGGTGCGGATATACCCAGCCGATGAGGGCGGCTTCGGTGGCATCGCCCAGCGGTGTCGACGTGCCGTGCGCGTTGACGTGTTCGACGTCCTCGGCCCGCCAGCCCGCGTCGCGCAGTGCCGCCTCGACGGCAGCCCGGGCGACGGCGCCGGACGGATGCGGGCTGGTGGGATGGTGGGCGTCGGTGGTGGCCCCCGTGCCTGCGAGCAGTGCTCTCGGCGCCGCCCCCCGAGCCCGGGCGTCGTCCGCCCGCTCCAGCACCATGAGGGCGGCACCCTCGCCCATGACGAGTCCGGCACGATCGGCCGCGAACGGCCGGCAGAGACGGGCCGGGTCGCCGTCCCTGCGGGCGGCGGCGCCGGACCGGGCGAAGCCGGTCATGGCGACCGGGAAGACGATGGACTCGGTGGCGCCGGCGATCGCGATGTCGCACTGGCCGGTGACCAGCAGGTCCCGGGCCACGGAGAGCGCGGTGGCCCCGGACGAACAGGCGGTGCACGGCGCCATGCTGGGACCCGTGGCCCGTATCCGGATGGCGATCTCGGCCGCGGGCATGTTCGGAATGGTGAGCAGGATGCCGGACGGGGAGGTGGCCTCCGGCCCGCGCCGGTCGAGTGCGACGGCCTGTTCGGTCAGGCCGGCGGACCCTCCGCTGCTGGTGCCGACGACGACGGCCACCCGGCTGCCGTCCCAGTCGGCCGGGTCGAGTCCGGCGTCCGCGACCGCCTCCCGTGCCGCGAGGACGGCGAACTTGACGTACTTCCCCATCCGGAAGGCCGTCCGGCCGCCGACCGCCTCGTCCAGATCGATGCCGGAGACCGTGCACGCGAAGTCGATCTCGCACCCTTCGAGTTCGGGGACGGTGCGGGCGGGCGAGACCCCGGAGCAGACCCCGTTCCAGGTGGATTCGGTGTCGTTGCCGGCCGGGGTGATCATCCCCAGGCCGGTGACAACGACGGCGGGCCTGTTCATCGGGGGTTGCTCATCGCTGCCTCGCCGCTCGCCGTCGCCACGCCGCCGACCGTCTCGTCGATGAACCGGGTGATGTCGGCCAGGGTGGCGTCCTTGTAGAGCCTGTCGGAGCCTGCGTCGACACGCAGCTTCTCCTTGATGATGACGGCGAACTCGGCGACGGCGAGCGAGTCCATCTCCAGGCTGTCCATGGTGGAGTCCGGGAGGATCTCGGCAGCAGGCACCTTGAAGGTGCTGATGAGGACGTCGGTGATCTCGGGATGAATCGCGCTCATGATCTTCCTCTTCGCTCTGTGGTGCAGGTGCGTCGGACCGGGTGAATGTCACCGTCCCGACGCCGAAGTAACGGGATGACGTTCCTCCGGTTACGCCTTGCGGCGAACCGATTCGCCTACGCCCGTACGCGCGTTCGCGCGGCACCGGGCGAGGAGGGATGTCGTGCCCCAGTACGCCAGCAGCACGGCCCGGACACCGAGGGCCTGCGCGGCCTCCCGCACCCGGCGCGTCCGCCCGGCGGCCCGCTCCTGCGGGGCCGTCACCGCTCCCCCTCGGTCCCTGCGGCGCTCTGCCACGCCGCCTCCGGATCGTCGTACACGTCGGCGTAGTCGGCGCGCGCGATGGGCCAGTCCGCGAGCACCTCTTCCGGCAGCGCGAAGGACTCGATCAGGGTGGGCAGATGCGCGGCGACATCTGCGATGAGCCCTTCGACGGCGTCGGGCAGAGCGTTGACCTGGTCGATGGTCAGACGACCGGCGGCGAGCAGATCGCCGCTGTTGCGGGCCACCCACCACAGGGCGAACAGCCGCTGCAGTTCAGCGAGTCGATCACGTGCGGGCCCCTCGGGCAGTCCGGCGACCGCGTCCGCGTACGCCTCGGTCGCCTGCCGGTGGGCGTGGGCCTCGACGCCACGCAGTGCCGGCCCGGACGCCGCGTTCCACCGGTCCAGCGGCCCATCACTCCGGGCGCCGCTCATCCGCGCCCTGGCCCGGGCGAACCAGAGGTCCTCCACATACGCGTGCAGCCGCCCGAGGAACCGGGGATCGGCGAGATCTCCGGGCGCGGCATCAGAAGTGCTGTCCTGCGGGGTCCGCGGAGCGGCGAACAGCATCTCGGCGGCGGCCTTGGCGTGGATGGCCAGGTTGTCTCCCTCGGCGGTGATCACGCCCTCCGCACCGGCTACGAGGTCGGCCATGCCGTTGTTCTCCAACAGCGCCTGTGCTCCGCACCGTTCACGGCATTCGACGATGACCGCGCGGGCCCGCCAGGTGATCCACCCCTTCGCCACGGCGACCAGCCGCTCCGCCTCGGCCCGCTCCGTGCCCGGCCCCGGGCCGCCCTGTGCCTCCCACCGGTCGAGGGCTCTGCGGTGCAGCAGGCTCATCGCGAAGACAGTGGCCATGGCCTCGGCCAGCGGCCCGTGGTGGCTGCGGTGGGCGATCACCGGCACCGGCTGCGCTGCGCGCGGGCCGGAGATGTACCGGTGGCCGCCGTAGCGGACCGCGACGGCCAGCGTCGCGCGCGCGGCGCCGACCGCGCAGGCGCTCATGGAGATCTTGCCGACCGTGACGCGCCCGATCGAGGTGAGGAAGCGACGCCTGCGGTTGCCCATGGCGCTGCTGAACTCCCCGTTGTCGCCGACCCGTCCGTGCTCGCCGCCGAGCAGCGCCTCGCGTTCCACGAAGACCTGGTCGAATGAGGTCAGACAGTGGTCGACCGGGCTGCCCAGGCGTGCCGGGAGCCTGCGGACCCGTACCCCGGGCAGCGGCCGCACCTCGTCGGTGAGGGGCACCAGAAAGAGAAAGACTCCGTGGTCGGCGCCGTCGGCCAGCAGGCGTGCCGCGACCAGTCCGGTCTTGGGGCCGCCGGCCGGGCTGGCGTTGGGCATGAACTTCTGCGCCCCGGAGTGCGGGGTGTGCAGGACGAATCCGTCGCGTGCGCGGTCGTACGTCGCGGTGGTCTCGACGGCCACCGCATCATTGCCGTGCGCCACCTCCGTACAGAGGAAGGTGCCGATGCGCCGCAGCCGGAGGAAGTCCGACAGATCGCGACGGGTATCGCCGTCATGGTCGAGGAGGCTGCCGAGGAAGAGGTTGTAGTGGATGCCCGCGACGGTGGTGAGCGCCGGGTCCACCGGGCCGATCCACTCGTGAAGTGCGGCGAGGGCGCGCGGGTCGGCGGCCGTTCCGGCGGCGCTGCCGAGGGTGCTGTTGAGGATCCTCAGCCGTTGGTACGCGAGGGAGAGGCGCTCGTCGGGTGTGCGGTCGGCCGGGCGGCGGAACGGCTGCGTGGAGATCAGCCGACGCCAAGGGCCGTGCTCCTGGCGGAAGTTACCCCCGAAGAGCACACCTTTGAGAAGGTCCGCGGTGGACTGGGTGCCGACGCTGTCGATCGTTGCGGTCATGACTACCAGAACGATCAACGGACGGCGAGGACACACTTCCTCGCCGTCCGTTGCACAGGCGGGACAACGGGTCAGGCGCGCTCGAAGGCCAGCGCGACGTTGTGTCCGCCGAAGCCGAAGGAGTGGCTGACGGCCCGCCGGACGTCCTGCCGGCGCGGCTCCTTGGTCACGCAGTCGAGGTCCCACCCGTCCGGCAGCGCGTCCAGGTTGGCGATCGGCGGGACGATGCCGTGTTCCAGCGTCAGTACGGTCGCCACCGCCTCGATCGCACCGGCAGCGGCGAGGGTGTGCCCGATCACTCCCTTCGCGGCGGTGACGGAAGGACGGTGTGGGAAGAGCCGGGAGACGAGTTCGGTCTCCATCGCGTCGTTCAGCGGGGTGGACGTGCCATGCGCGTTGATGTGGTCGACATCGCGGGGCGTCCAGCCCGCCTCGTACAGCGCCGCCTCCACCGCCTGTTGCGCACCGCAGCCGTCGGGCGCGGGAGCGGTGGGGTGGCGGGCGTCCGTACTGGAGCCCGCGCCGGTCAGCAGCGCGCGCAGCCGGCCGCCGCGGGCACGGGCGTCGGCGGTCCGCTCCAGTACGAGCATGGCGGCGCCCTCGCCGAGGACGAACCCGTCCCGGTCCGCGGCGAACGGCCGCGACGCGCCCGCCGGATCGCTTGTCCGGGTGGAGAGCGCCCCCATCTTCGCGAAGGCCGCCACCACCAGCGGCGTCAGCACGGACTCCGCCCCGCCCGCCACCACGGTGTCGCACCGGCCGCTGGTCAGCAGGTCGCGGGCGACAGCGATCGCGGTGGACCCGGAGGCGCAGGCGGTGGCGGGCGCAAGGCTGGGGCCCTGGGCGCGGAGCTCGATCGCGACCTCGCCGGCCGCCGCGTTCGGGATCATCATCGGTACCAGCAGCGGAGAGACCCCCTCCGGTCCGGCGTCGTCCAGCTTGCGCACGTTGTCGACGAGCAGGGACACTCCGCCGACACCGACGCCGACCACCACTCCGACCCTGGATCCGTCCCAGGCCTCCGGGGAGAGTCCGGCGTCCGCGACGGCCTGCCGGGCGGCGACCAGGGCCAGTTTCACGAACCGTCCCATCCGCCACACCGATCGGCCGCCCACCACCAGGTCCAGGTCGATCCCGTCGACCGGGCAGGCGAAGTCGACCGGCAGTCCTGCCAGTTCGTCGCAGCGCCGCGCCATGGAGCGTCCCGCGCACAACCCCGCCCAGAAGGCGTGCTCGTCGGCGCCGGCGGGGGTCACCAGCCCCACTCCTGTGACCGCGACCCCTGTGTCAGTCTGCGTCATGTCCTGTTTCCTCCGTCGCGCTCCGTGCGTGGTTCATGCGGGTTTCCCGGCCAGCGAAGAGCGGCGGACCCCCAGGTCAGACCGCCTCCGAAAGCGGTGATCAGGATCTGGTCGCCGGTCCGGAACCGGCCCTTGGAGGCTGCGTCGGCGAGCGCCAGCGGAATCGATGCGGCGCCCGTGTTCCCCACCCGCTCCAGGTGCGTGACACAGCGCCGCGCGTCAATGCCGACGCGGGCGGACACCGCCCGCAGAATCCGCGCGTTGGCCTGGTGCGGTACGAAGTGGTCGACATCGGCGGCGTCCCACCCCACCTTGGCCAGCAGAGCCCGGCAGGATCCCGTCATGCGCTCGACGGCGTGCTGGTACACGGCGGGGCCTTGCATACGGAAGAACTCGTCGCCCTCGGCGGCCTGCTCCGGCGTCGAGCGGGACCGGGCACCGCCACCGGGCACGGTGATCAGATCGTACCCGGTGCCGTCGCTGCCCAGGTCGAAGTCGAGCAGCTCACCGAGGGTCCCCGCCCGTCCGGCCCCCACGAGTGCCGCCCCGGCCCCGTCGCCGAACACCACGCCCGCCGACCGGTCGGCCGGGTCCAGCCAGGCCGAGTACACATCTGCTCCCACCAGCAGCACCCGGTCGTGGAGACCCGCGGCCACGAGCCCCCGGCAGACGGCGAGCCCGTAGACGAAGCCACTGCACGCGGCGCCGAGATCGAATGCGGGGACCGTTCCCAGACCGAGCCGGGCAGCGAGGGCGGGAGCCGTGCCGGGGCAGGGATGGTCGGGGGTGGCGGTCGCGAGCACGAGCGCGTCCACCGGCCCGGCGGCGGTCGAACCGCCGTCCCCGACCAGTCGCCGGGCGGCCTCGAAGGCGACGTCCCCGGTGGCCAGTCCCACCCCGGCCCGGTGGCGGCTGACGATGCCGGTGCGGGCGCGCACCCAGGCATCGTCCACGCCCCAGGCGGCGGGCAACGCGTCATTGCCCACCGGTTCCCCCGGCACCCACCCCGCGACGGCTTCCAGGACCGCGGTCCGTACGGGGGCCGGGCCGGGACCCTGGCCGGGCACGGTCACGGGCCGGGCGAACGACCCGGTGAGCCGCTCCGCGTCCCGCTCCGCATCCGGCTGCCCACCGCCGTCGAGTACGTATCCCCTCGCCACTCGCTGCTCCGATTCCGCGATCGATCACGCCTGCCGGCTGTCGAACGGCAGTCGCCCCGGCGAGGATGCGCCTACTGGGCCGAACGGGGGCGCGCGAGGCCCGGGGGCGTGAACCGCGTACCCCCGCGAGCCCTCGTGCTCACCCTTTCGCAGCAACCCGCCGCGCTGCACGGACGCGCAGGGCGTCCCCTTGGGTCATGGCAACACCGGACCCCGATCACTTGGATTCCTCCAGCGCCCGCGCCGAGCTGGATGCGCTGCGCGCACGGATGGCGCAATTGGAGGCGCGTACTCCGGCGCGGTCCCGGCCGCGGATCCGTTCGTTCTTCGCCGTGCTGCTGATCCTCGTCGCGGCCGTCCTCACCCCGCTGAGCATCGTCGCCGCCTGGGCCAGGGACGACATCGGTGACACCGACCGTTATGTGGCGATGGTGAAGCCCCTGGCCTCCGATCCCGATGTGCAGGCCGCGGTGTCGAACCGGGTCACCGATGCCGTGATGACGCATCTGGACGTCCACGCCCTCCTCGAACAGGTGGCCCCCGCGGACCGGCCGGTCGTCGACAAGGCGCTGGGGCGGCTGAGCGGCCCGATCACCACCGGGGTCTCGAACTTCGTGCACGGGACGGTGGACAGGTTCGTGACGTCCGACGCCTTCGAGACGGTGTGGGTCGCCCTCAACCGGAACGCCCACGCGGCAGCCGTCAAGGCACTGACCGGCAGCGGCGGCGGGGCCGTGAAGCTCACCAACGACACGGTCGTCATCGATCTCGCCCCGGTGATCGACCGGGTGAAGCAGCTCCTGGTCGACCACGGGCTGACGATCGCCGCGAAGATCCCCGAGATCCACACCGACTTCACCGTGCTGACGTCCGATGCGATCGGCAAGGCCAAGAAGGGGTTCCGGCTGCTGCAGATCGTCGGTTTCTGGCTGCCGGTGCTGACCCTCGTACTCGCCGCCGGCGGGGTACTGCTCGCCGTGCGCCGACGCCGCGCGCTGGTCACTGCGGCCCTCGCGGTCGCGGTGGGCGCCGCGGTCCTCGGCGTGGCGCTCTGGGTGTTCCGCGCGTTCTATCTGGACAGCCTCCCGGCGTCGGTGTCGCAGCCGGCGGCCGGTTCGATTTTCGATGCCCTGGTCGGCTACCTCCGCGCCGGGATCCGGATGGTGATCACCCTGGGCGTGGTGGTGGCTCTCGCCGCCTGGCTCTCCGGCGAGGGTCGCGCCGCCGGCCGGGTCAAGGCCATGTGGCACGGCGGCATCGGCGCCGTACGCGACGCGGCCGGGGTCACCGGCGGTCCGATCGGCGCCTGGGTGCACCGTGCGAAGGACCCGCTGAACTGGACGGTCGTCGTGGTGGCCGCCGTCGTGCTGATCGTGTGGAACCGGCCGACGGCGATGGTCACCGTATGGATCGCCATCGCGGCGCTGTTCGCCCTCGCGGTCGTGGAGTTCCTCGACGACGACAGCACACCCCATCTGCTCCCGGCACCGCACGGGCAGGCGCACGGGTGATGACCGGGTAATGCGGGCTTCACGCCTGCCGCGAGGCGCTCGCCGATGAACTGGTGTGCGCCCTGGCGCGGAGCTGGACGCCATGCACCGTACGGCCCTGGCGGCGCTCGATGCCCTCGGTACCCCGCCGCTCTCCCGGATCCCATCGGAACCCGCGCCGCTGCCACCCGCGATCCGTCGCCCCGAGCGACTCCCGCTGTTCGGCCGCGAACGTCCGCCGGCGCTCCTCGCCCAGCACGAGTCGGGGGCGGATGGGGACACTCCACTCGTCGTGGTGCGCGGTCCCCGGGCCATCCCGGTCGGGTGACCCCGCGCTGACGGCAGGACACAACGGTGCCACCGTTCCCGCGAGGGGGCGGTGGCACCGTCACATCGCGACCCTGTTCAGAGGCGGGTGAGCGCCTCCGCCAACTCCGCCTCGTCCGGCGGCTTGGCGCCCGCCCGTGCGACGGTCACAGCGGCCGAGGCCGCCGCGTGGCGCAGGACATCGGTCACGGTGTCCCGGTCCAGCGAGCGCAGCCGCTCCCGGCCGCCCGCGCCGAGCAATCCCTGCGAGGCGAGCGCGTGCAGCGTGCCCGACATGAAGGCGTCGCCCGCCCCCACCGTGTCGACGACGTCGGTGGGAAGGGCATCGACCGTCACGTGCCCGCCCGGGAGGACGGCCAGCGCGCCGTCGCCCCCTCGGGTGACGAGTACAACGGCCGGGCCGGTGGCGAGCCACCGCTCGGCGACCTGCTCCGGCTCCTGGCCCGGATACAGCCACTTCAGGTCCTCGTCACTGGCCTTGACCACATCGCTGAGCGCGACACAGCGCTCGACCTTCCGCACGGCTGCGTCGTGGTCCCCCATCAACTCCGGCCGCACATTGGGGTCGTAGCTGACCGTCGCGCCCGCCCGCAGTGACTCGACGGCGCCCAGGACGGTCGTGTTGCCGGGTTCCATCACCGCCGCGATGGAACCGGTGTGCACATGGTGCGGCGGCCGGTCCAGGGACACCGGGTCCAGCGTCCAGGTGATCGCGAAGGTGTACGTGGCCCGGCCGGCGCCGTCCAGGGTCACGGCGGCGGACGGGGTGGGCGCCGTAGCCCCGTCCGTGCGGACCTCGACCCCGACGGTGGCCAGATGGTCCCTGATCAGCAGCCCGTTGTCGTCCGGTCCGAGCTGGGTGAGCAGGGTGGCGCTGCGCCCGAGCCGGGCCAGACCGTACGCGACATTGGCCGGGCTGCCGCCCGGGTGGACCTGATCGGCTGCACCCGGCAGCCGGACGATGTCGGCGACGCATTCACCGATGACCAGCAGGTCGAGTCTGTCGAGCATGAAGGTGGGATCTCCTAGAGTGCGCGAACGAAGGTGTCCAGTTGACATCCTCTGCCCCGCAAGCCGGGCAGGATCCCATCCAGCTCGGAGTGCTACCTGGCAGGTGGTCGACGCGTCACAGCCTGCTCATTCGCCAAGGCTCCACGTCCTGACACCTGCAATGCCCTGGGGTGTTCGGCGCACCAGCTCGGCGGCTCGGGAAAGAGGGCTGCTGATCGTCGCCCGGCCGTCGCTGCCGAAGACCTCGCCCCTCGACCGAGGAGGTGTCCATGAACAGCCGTATCCAGGCACCGTTCACCCTCCGCCGTGTCGAGGGAGAGAGGCGTGGACGTCCGTCTCACGAAGTGCTGCGCGAAGTCGCAGACACCTGCAGCGGAACGGTTCACGACGAGCTTCCCGGCGCCGACGTCCTGGCCGACCACCGTTCGCCGGCCTCTCTCCCCCGGTGCAGAGCCGGAAGCCGAGTCCGGTCGCGGCGCCCGTGCCCGACGGGGCGAACTCTGGCTCGATCCCGTACGGACGGCTGCGCACCGCGGCGAGCGGGGTGGCGGCGTCCGGGCATCGGGGGCTCTGGAGCGGTGATGGGTCAGGAGGCGTCCTTGCTCCCCTCCTCCCCGTACCGCCGCTCGTACTTCGCGATCTGCCCCTCGGTGTCGACGACCCGCGCCTTGCCGGTGAAGAAGGGATGACTCTCGGCAGAGATCTCCACATCGATGACGGGGTAGGTGTTGCCGTCGTCCCAGTCGATGGTCTGGTCGCTGGACGCGGTGGACCGGGTGAGGAAGGCATAGCCTGCGGAGCGGTCGCGGAAGACCACGGGACGGTAGGAAGGGTGCTTGTCCTGCTGCATGCCTGCTCCTGGGGACGTACGTACGGACTCGGCTCAGCCCAGCCTCGCGAACGAATCCGGCGGGCGCGATCGCAGACGGTCCGTACGGGGGGCGGTGCCCGTGCCCCGGCTACGAACAGGTGCCGTCACGACTCCGGTCGAGTCACCGACTGCTTCACAAGGGCACGCTCCTGAGGCGCGACTGTGCCCGCCCCAAGGGGGCCGGCATACTGTTCGGTCGCAACAGGTGGGCGGGAAAAACGGGGGCGAACCATGGGTGCGCCGGGCTTCGTCTTCATCTCGTTGCCCGTTCTCGCCATCGTGAGCTTCACCTGCTTCGCCGCATGCCGCGCCCAGCAAGCAAGAGCGTTGAAGATCCTGTCAGTTGCGTTCCTGGCAACGGGGCTCTCTGCCTCCTGACGCCCGTCGGTCTTGTGGGCTTCTTCTGGCTCGCGCTGTAGGGAGCGGACCGGCCCTGTCGCCGGACCGGTCACCGGCATCCCATGTGCTGCTTCAACGCGGGCCACGCCTCCACCCCGTCCGAGGTGCGGACATAGACCCTGGACATGTCGTCCGTCAGCCACAGTTCCCAGTCGTCCAGGTGGTAGCCCGTGGACCGGGCACCGGCGGGCATCGTCACATCCCCGTCGTACGTCGACGTGAGCATGCCCGAGGACAGGACGCCCTCCGGATCACGCGCGTACACCTTCCGGTCGGCCGAGCCCTCCCCTCCCGAACCCGCGCCCCATTCAAGGAAGTCCGCCTTCTGCCAGTCGCAGTGCGCCGAGCCAGCCGAGCTGCTCACCTTGGACACGGGCACCCGGCGGCCGTCCTTGTCGGTCCAGACCCGGTACGGCTGCTTGTCCGTATAGCTCGACGGCAGCTCCGCCGGGTCGCACGTGGCCGTGGTCTCCGGACCCCAGCCCGGGCGTCCCTTGCGGTCCTTGGCGACGATGATGGCGATCTTCGTCCTGCGGTCCACGTCGAACGAGTACAGGACCCGGTCCGCTTCCTTGCGTTCCACGCGGTAGCCGTACCGGGGCAGGTCAGGCTGCTCGATCTCGAAGTGCAGCTTCAGCCCTTCCTCGGGTGTCGCCCCGCCGTCGCCCTTGCTCCAGGGTTCGCTGCCACCGCCGGAGTAGATGTCACCGTCGCACTCCAGAGCGCGGCCGGCGGCCCCCGATTCCGTCTTCCTCGCCTGCGGGGTGTCGCCTTCGGCGTTCGGGTGGGGCAGGTGGAGCGGGCCGCTGTAGGGCGTGGCCGGTCGGTTCCCTTCGGTCACGAGGTCCTCCGGGACACCCCCGCCGCACGCCACCGCCGACAGCGCGGTCACCAGGACCACCGCTACCGTTCCGCCCACCCTGCTTCTGTTCATGCCCCACCCCTGTCCGCACCCGGCCCTCAGCCCTTGCTGATTGCCGGTCGGACGTACCGGGCAGCGCAGCGGTTCCGGCCCGCGCTAACGGCCCTGCGCCGCCTCGACTGCGTCCGCCACGAGCGTCAGGAACCGCGCATGGGCCTGGGGGCTGCAGACCGGTTCCGGATTCCACGGCAGCACTGCGGCCGCCCGCTCCAGCGCCGACCGGTCCGCGTCCGGACGGAGCCGGTCCAGGGGTGTGGCGTTGGACCGGATGTCGGTGAGCAGGATTCCGGGCCGCAGGGCCGTCACCTCCGGCCAGCCGACCGTCGACCAGTTGACACCGGGCCCCGCTGCCGGTTCGAGGACGTCGACGCCCAGCTCCGTCAGTACGCGCAGCTCCGGCCACATACGGGGACGGGCGAGATGCGCCTGGTCCTGTCCGGCCGGTGACAGGGCGAGCACCCGAGGCCGGGACGGACCGGCGGCGAGGGTGCGCAGCCGGTCCCGGGCGGCAGCCAGGTCCTGCGTCGCCGTCGGGGTCTCCTCGGCCCCGAGCGAGCGGGCCAGTTCGGCGAACCGGTTGCCGATGTCGGCGAGGGTGCGCGCCTGGCCCACGTCGACGACAACGACCGGAACGTGTTCCTCCAGGTGTTTGGCGGTCTCGGGGGCGAGCCCGTAGACATGCCCTCCCCCGTAGCTGACGGCCACGACGAGGTCCGGCCCGCCTCGTAACAGAGTGTCCACGTCGAGGTCGCTGCCCGCACCGAGGTACTCGACGTCGGTCAGCGGCAAGGAGCCGGTCTTCGCACGGTCCGGCTCGTCGCCGTCGTGACCCGAGCCGAAGATCCCCCACGGAACTATCCCGTAGTCCCACAGCGTGGCGCCGGCCTGGACGTAGGCGAGTACCTTCGACGGGCGCCGCTCGGCTGTCGACAGCTGCCCACGATCATCGGAGAACTGCCACACGGTCTGCTCCCTCACGCCACACACCCCTCTGTACCGGCTGCCTCGCCCCTGTTCCGGGCTCGTATTCCAGTACCTGCCCAGCTCTTCGGCGCGACACCCCTGCCGGGCGGAGTTCCCGGCCCCTTGTCCGCCTTCGGTGGGACCGGCGGGATCAGCCGGTGTGCACGGGGGGCCTCACAGGTCCGGTGCGGTACTGCGCCCCAGATAGGTGATCGGTCCGGGGTCCGGCACGTCGATCTCCTCGAAGCCCAGGCGGTCGTAGAAGGCCCTGGCCGGAGTGTTCGCCGTGACCATGGAGAGGTGAACGGCTTCCACGCCCTTGGCGTTCAGGGCGGCCAGGAACGTCCGCATCAGCGCCCTGCCGTACCCCTTCCGCTGCCATGCGGGCAGCAGATCGATGTGCAGGTGAGCAGGGTGGGCGGCCACTTCGGGGACGATCATCCGTTCCGGGTTGTGCAGGAGGGCGATCATCTCCTCGCTGGGGGTCTGCGGCGCGCCGTCGAGCTGCGGGAAGCGGTCCTCGACGAGCGGCAGCCACTGCTTCCGGAAAGCGGCGACGAACTGCGGCGTGTCCGCGGTCCCCAGGATGTAGCCGACCGCCCGGCCCGTACCGTCGTCGACCACGAACGTCAGGTCGGGTTCGAGGTACGCATAGGGTGCGGCGAAGATCGAGGGCATCAGGTCGAGGTCCGGATACAGGTGCCGGGAGTCGCCGCCGTTGTCGGCCGTCCGGACACAGATGTCCGCAAGGGCCTCACGGTCGTCGGGGTGGTAGGCCCGTAGGCCGGCAGGCTTGGTCATCGCCCCATCCTGCCGGGACTGGGAGCGCTCCCACAAGACTCCGTGCGGCAGCGTCCTGGGGGTCGCGAGCGTCCCGGGGCGCTCCCCGGAAAACTTTCTCGGAACACGACTGTGTTCCGTGTCGATCCGGGCGGACGCCGTTCGTATAGAGGGTGGGACGTCGGCACGGTGCCGACGTCGTACTCGAGGAGGTACACCATGAAGCACTACCTGCTGAGCGTCGTCACGCCCACCGACGGCGAGCCGCCCGCCCCCGAGGTGCTGGAAGGGATCATGCGGAACGTGGGCATCTTCCACCAGGAGCTCCAGGAGGCCGGGGCCTGGGTGTTCGCGGGCGGACTGCACGCCCCGAGCACCGCCACGATGGTGCGGCCGAAGGACGGGGCCACACTGATCACCGATGGGCCGTACGCCGAGGGGAAGGAGTATCTGGGCGGGCTGTGCATCATCAAGGCGCCCGATCTGGACGCCGCTCTCGACTGGGGCCGCAAGGCCGCGCGGGCGATCACACTGCCCGTCGAGGTCCGGCCGTTCGAGGGTGAAGTGGAGGGCTGATGCCCGACGCACCGGGGCCGCCCGGCGCCGCCGAGGTGCCCCGCGCGCCGGACGACGCATCCGACGACGCACCGGC
Source organism: Streptomyces sp. NBC_00154 (assembly GCF_026342835.1). GTDB lineage: Bacteria > Actinomycetota > Actinomycetes > Streptomycetales > Streptomycetaceae > Streptomyces. Next base: position 6,755,442 of record NZ_JAPEMI010000001.1, on the reverse strand, counting down.
CGTACCCACCGCGCACATCGAGCGCCTCTTCCGCGAGGAGTACGGCCGCGCGGTCGCCGTGCTCGTCCGCGCCTTCGGCGACATCGACATCGCGGAGGAAGCCGTCCAGGAGGCGTTCGCCACCGCGCTGGAGCGGTGGCCGTCCGCCGGGCTGCCGCCCGCCCCGGCCGGCTGGATCATCACCACCGCACGCAACCGGGCGATCGACCGGCTGCGCCGTGAGGCGTCCCGCGCCGACCGCCAAGCTCGGGCGACGTCGGCGCAGGCCCTGAACGCCCGCGACGAACCGGCCGAGGAGGGGTCCGTGCACGACGACCGACTGCGGCTGATCTTCACCTGCTGCCACCCCGCACTCTCCGTCTCCGCGCAGGTCGCGCTGACCCTGCGGCTGCTGGGCGGGCTGACCACCTCGGAGCTCGCGCACGCGTTTCTGGTCCCGGAGCCGACCATGGCGCAGCGGCTGGTGCGTGCCAAGGGCAAGATCCGTGACGCCCGGATCCCCTACCGGGTCCCGGCCGACGCGGACCTTCCCGACCGGGTAGGGGCGGTGCTCGCCGTGGTGTACCTGATCTTCAACGAGGGGCATACGGCGAGCTCGGGCGAGCGTCTCGCACGCGAGGACCTCTGCACGGAGGCCATCCGTCTCGGCCGGCTGCTGGCCGGTCTGATGCCGGACGAACCCGAGGTGCTGGGCCTGCTCGCCCTCATGCTGCTCACCGAGGCGCGCCGCACCGCCAGGTCGGGCCCGGACGGTGCACCGGTGTCCCTGGCCGACCAGGACCGCAGCCGGTGGGACCGTGCGCTGATCGGCGAGGGGCAGGCGCTCGTACGCCGGTGTCTGCGCCGGAACCGGCCCGGCCCGTACCAGATCCAGGCCGCGATCAACGCGGTGCACGGCGATGCACCGACCGCGGCAGCGACCGACTGGGGGCAGATCCTGCGGCTCTACGACCAGTTGCTGGCGCAGGCGCCGACTCCGGTGGTGGCGCTCAACCGTGCCGTCGCGGTGGCAGAGGTCGACGGACCGGGTGCTGCGCTCGTCCTCGTCGAAGAGCTCGGGCTCGACCGCTACCACGTGTTCCACGCCGTGCGGGCCGACCTGCTGCGACGGCTGGGCCGCTGTGCCGAGGCGGCATCGGCGTACGACGCCGCCATCGCCCGGACCGACAACGCCGCCGAGCAGGAGTTCCTCCGGCGCCGCCGCCGCGCGCTGCCCCCTGTCTGAGGGGACGTCACGGCCGGTCGGCGACGGCCTCCGTATCGATACCGAGCCCGGTCAGGAACGCCGCGGCCGCGGGGGTGGGGCGGAACCGGCTCCAGACCAGGCGTTCCGTCCGGGCCGGGGCATCGAGCACCGGCAGCACGGTGACTCCTGCCAGTTCGGCCGCGAACGCGGCAGGCAGCAGCGCGACGACCAGTCCGCTGCGCACGAGCCGGACGATGAAGTCGGTCCCGCTGACCTCGAAGGCCACCACGCGGGTGAGCCCCGACGCCTCGAACGCCTCCTCCGACTGGGCGCGGGCCGCGGTGCCTGCCGGGTAGTCGACGAACGTCTCCGCCGCCAGCCGTTCCAGACCCACTTCGGCCTCACGCGCCAGCGGGTGGGTGGGAGCGACCACGGCGGCGAGCTCGCCCCGGGCGAGTTCGTGATCGCTCACGCCCTTCGGCCGGTAGCTCGGCAGCACACCGAGGAAGGCGACATCGAGCGTGCCGTCCTGCACTTCCTGGACCAGATCCTTGCTCGGCCCCTCCTTGAGGTCGATACGGACCTTCGGATGGCGGAGGTGGAACTCCCGCAGCGCGGCCGGGATGTCGACCGCGCAGAGCGTCGGGATCGCCCCGATCGCGAGGCGCCCGCTGACCTCCCCCGCCGCTGCCGCCGCCGCGGCGCGGGCCCGTTCCGCCGCATCCAGGGCCTGGCGGGCCGCGGGCAGGAACGCCTCACCTGCTGCGGTGAGCCGGACATGACGGCTGGTGCGGTCGAACAGCCGGGCCCCAAGCTCCTTCTCCAGACGCGCGATCTGATGACTCAGCGCGGACTGGACGACCAGGCATTTCTTCGCGGCGCGGGTGAAGTTCCGCAGGTCCGCCACCGCCACCACGTATCGCATCTGCTGAAGCTCCATCCATCCATCGTGAACCACGATCGATCGAATGAAAAACATGTGTTGGACTCATCAGTGGCTGTACCCCGAGGCTGTGGGACATGGCTCATTCCGCACACGCGTCACACCACGGGACGCGGCACCCCGACGTCCCGACGACCGCCCCGAAACCGCTGCCCGTGCTCGGGCTCGGGCGCGGGCTCGCCGCTCTGATGGCCGTCGCGGCCGGGCTCTCGGCCGCGGGCAACTACTTCGCCCAGCCGCTGCTCGACGTGATCGAGGCAGACCTGCACATCGGTGTCACGGCGGCGGGGCTGATCGTGACCGCCGCCCAGGGCGGGTACGCGCTGGGCCTGATCCTGCTGGTGCCGCTCGGGGATGTCCTGGAGCGCCGCCGGCTCGCCGTGGGCCTCTTCGGTCTCACCGCGCTCTTCCTTCTGCTGACGGCCGCAGCCCCCAGCGGCCCCCTGCTGATTGCGGGGACGGCTCTCACCGCGCTGACGTCCGTCGGCGCCCAGGTCGTGGTGCCGTTCGCGGCGGCCCTCGCGGCTCCGGCCGCACGCGGCAGGATCGTCGGCGTCGTCATGTCCGGTGTCCTGCTCGGCGGACTGGTCGGCCGACTGGCCTCCGGCGCGCTGTCGGAACTCGGCGGCTGGCGCACCGCGTACTGGATGAACGCCCTGCTCATGGCGTCCATGGCCGTGCTTCTGCACCGCAACCTGCCCCGGCTGCCCAGGGCGGGCGCCGCCATCCCGATGCCCTACGGCGGACTGCTGCGCTCCACCCTCTCGCTGCTGCGCGAGGAGCCCCTGCTGCGCATGCGGTCAGCCGTCGCGGCCTTCTCGATGGCCTCGTACAGCGTGCAGCTCACCGCGCTGACCTTTCTGCTGACCCGGCCGCCCTTCGGCTGGAACGCGGCCGCGATCGGGCTCTTCGGTCTGCTGGGCGTCATCGGCGTGGTGGGTATGAACGTCGCGGCCAGGCTCGGCGACCGCGGCCGCGTGCAGCTGGTCTCCGGAGTGTCGGCAGCCCTCCTCACGCTCTCCTGGCCCCTGCTCCTGGCGGGCGAGTCCTCGCCGCTGTGGCTCGCCGTCGGCGTGATCTCCCTGAACGTGGCCCAGCAGGCGGGGCTGAACAGCAGCCAGTACGTGATCTACGCGCTCCGCCCCGAAGCCCGCAACCGGATCAACTCCGGCTTCATGACCCTGTTTTTCCTGGGCGGGGCTGCAGGCGCCGCACTCGCCTCGGTGGTCTGGTCGCGCGCGGGCTGGACCGGCATCTGTGTCCTGGGCGGTTCGCTCGCTGCGGGCAGCCTCGTGCTGTGGGTGTGGGAGCGGGTACGCGTACGGACGCGGTGACGCCGTCACGGACGGTTCCGCGCCGGGCGCACCGTGGTCCTGTCGGCTCCCGCAGCGGTGGCAGAGGTCAGTCGTTGACCGCGGTCAGCAGCACCACCGCGTCCTCCAGCGCCAGCAGCCCGTGCCGTTCGTGCGGGATGGGCTGCAGTCCTCCCGCGGTCAGTTCCACGTCACCGGAGGCCGCGGTGAGGCGGACGGCCCCGCGCAGGACCTGGAGCGAGGCCGCGGGCGGCGCGTTGTGCTCGTCGAGGGCCGAGCCCTCGGTGAGCGCGATGACCGTCTGCCGCAGCGGCTCCTGTCGCAGCAGCAGGTGGGCGCTGCGGCCGTGCGGGGACGTGCGCGCGGCGGCCAGATGCTCGTCGGCGAGGGCGTTGAGATCATCCATGTGCCCACTCTGCCGCAGCCCCGAGCCCGCCGCGATCCGCCCGCGAACCCGCGTGTCGGCCGGTGGGTACGTGCCTGGATCAGCCCCGTAGCCAGGCCGCGGTGTCCTGCGGGAGCCTCCCTCCGTCGGCCGGCGGGCCGCTGATGAGCAGGACCTCGGTGTGGCCGGGCAGTTCGATGGGCTCCTCGGTCAGATTGACGATGCAGATCAGCCGGTCACCGCGGGTGAAGGCAAGCACCCCGGGCTCGGTCGGCAACCACTCCAGCTGCTCCCCCGCTGTCCCCGAGCTGCCGAAGCCGGGCGCGGTGCGGCGCAGCCGGAGGGCCGCGCGGTACAGGCTGAGCATCGAGTCCGGATCGGCGCGCTGCAGATCGGCGGCGTACGTCGCCCAGTCCGCGGGTTGTGGCAGCCAGGGCTCGACGGTGGATCCGAAACCGGCGTACCGCTCCTGTGCCGACCAGGGCAGCGGCACCCGGCATCCGTCGCGTCCCGGGTCGGTCCCGCCGGAGCGGAAGTGCATCGGGTCCTGGATCCGGCCGCGGGGGATGTCCGCTTCCGGAAGGCCCAGCTCCTCGCCCTGGTAGAGGTAGGCCGCGCCCGGCAGGGCCAGCGAGAGCAGCGCCGCGGCACGCGCCCGCCGGGTGCCGAGTCCGAGATCCGTCGGGGTGCCGAAGGTCTTCGCCGCGAAGTCGAAACCGGTGTCCTCACGTCCGTAACGGGTGACGGTCCGGGTCACATCGTGGTTGCACAGGACCCAGGTGGCAGGGGCACCGACCGCGGCGTGCTCGGCGAGCGTGTCGTCGATGGCGGAGCGAAGCCGTCCGGCGTCCCAGGGGCAGGCCAGGAAGTTGAAGTTGAAGGCGGTGTGCAGCTCGTCGGGGCGCAGATAGCGGGCGAACCGCTCGGCGTCCGGGAGCCAGACCTCTCCGACGAAGATGGCTCCGTACTCGTCGGCGATGGCGCGCCAGGAGCGGTAGATGTCGTGCAGTTCGTCCCGGTCGATGTAGGGGTGGGGGTCGCGGCCCTCGACGAAGTCGGGCAGGGCGGGGTCCTTGGCGGGCAGGGCCGCCGAGTCGATCCGTACACCCTCCACACCTCGCTCGAACCAGAAGCGCAGGACGTCCTCGTGTTCCTGACGGACCGCCGGGTGAGCCCAGTTGAGGTCGGGCTGCTGCGTGGCGAACAGGTGCAGGTACCACTCGCCGTCGTCGAGCCGGGTCCAGGGCGTGCCGCCGAATTCCGAGACCCAGTCGTTGGGCGGAATCTCGCCGTCCGCGCCGCGTCCGGGCCGGAAGTGGAAGAGCTCCCGCTCGGGGCTTCCGGGGCCGGCCGCGAGGGCAGCCCGGAACCAGACGTGCTGGTCGGAGACGTGGTTGGGGACAATGTCGATGATCGTACGGATGCCCAGTTCACGGGCCTCCGCGATCAGCTTCTCAGCCTCGGCGAGGGTGCCGAAGGCGGGGTCGATGGTGCGGTAGTCGGCCACGTCGTATCCGCCGTCGGCGAGCGGTGAGAGATACCAGGGGGTGAACCAGAGTGCGTCCACGCCCAGTTCGACGAGGTAGGGCAGCTTGGCCCGTACCCCCGCGAGGTCGCCGGTGCCGTCACCGTCGCCGTCGGCGAAGCTGCGTACATAGATCTGGTAAATAGCGGCGTCGCGCCACCAGTTCACGGTGGGCTGGGACGGACGGTTGGCTGCCACGTGGCGTTCCTTTCGGGCAGGTGGGACTCCGCCGCCGGCCCCGGACAGCGGGGCGCTGGATGGGAGAGCCGACGGCGGAGCGCTGGGAAGGAGAAGGCTGCTGCAGTGGGTGGCTCTAGCCCTTGAGGCCGCCCGCGGTGAGTCCGCTCATGATGTTGCGCTGGAAGAGCAGGAAGATGAGCAGCGTCGGGATGGACGCGATGGTGAGTGCCGCGATGAGGACGTTCTCGGGGACACCGCTGGCCAGCGAGTAGATACCCACGTTGAGGGTCTGCTTGCTGGGGTCGGGCAGGGTGAGCATCGGCCAGAGGAAGTCCTTCCAGACGCCGACGATCGCGAAGATGGAGACGACGCCGAGGATCGGCCGGGAGATCGGCAGCACCACGGAGCGCAGGGTGCGCAGGGGCGAGGCCCCGTCGATCGCGGCTGCGTCGAGGAGTTCGCGCGGGATCGAGTCGAAGAACCGCTTCAGCAGGAAGATGTTGAAGGCGTTGGTGACGGACGGCAGCCAGATCGCCCAGGGCGAGTTGAGCAGATTGCGCTGCACGATCGGCACGTCGAGGACGGTGAGGTACTGGGGTACGACGAGGACCGTGGCCGGGATCATCAGCGTGGCCAGCATCATGCCGAGGATGACCTTGCCGAAGACGGGCCGCAGCTTGGAGAGCGAGTAGGCGGCGGCGACGTCGAAGAGCAGCTGGAAAGCGAGCGCGCCGAACGCGTAGTAGAGGGTGTTGAAAAGGAGCCGGCTCAGGTCCATCACCGTCCACGCCCGGGAATAGTTCTCCGTGTGGACCGATGTGGGGAAGGCGGTCGGCGGGCTCTGCACGACTTCCTGGGTGGTCTTGAGTCCGCCGGTGACCATCCAGTAGAGCGGCCCGAGGAAGGCCACGGTGAACAGGGCGATCACCACGCCGAACACGATCCAGTAGACGGTCCTGCCGCGGGGCCGGGCGAGCTGGGCCGGTGAGATCAGGGTGCGCTGGCGTCCCAGGTCGGCGGCGCGCCGTTCGGCCCTGCGCTGTCCGGGGACGCGCCGTCGGGAGACGAAGGCGTTCGATGCCATGGTCGGGCCCCTCCTAATCTTCGCTGCTGCGGCTGAGTCGTACGTACACCGCGGAGAAGCCCGCGAGGACGACGAGCAGGACGAGTCCGAGGGCCGCCGCACTGCCGTAGTTGTTGAAGTTGAAGGCGTACTGGTAGATGAGGTAGACGACGGTCGTGGTGGAACCTTCGGGGCCCGCACCGTTGGTGAGGAGGAACGGCTCGGTGAAGACCTGCATCGTCGCGATGATCTGCATCAGCAGGAGCAGCGAGAGGATGAGCCGGGTCTGCGGGATGGTGACGTGCCAGACCCTGCGCAGCAGTCCCGCGCCGTCCAGTTCGGCGGCTTCGTACAGTTCGCCGGGGATCGACTGGAGTGCGGCGAGGTAGATCAGGGTGGCGCCGCCCATGTTCATCCAGGTGGCCGCGATGACGACGGAGAGCATCGCGGTGTCCGTGGACTGCAGCCACTGCTGGGCGGGGAGGTGGAAGACCTCCAGGATGCGGTTGAAGAGTCCGTAGCCGGGGTCGTAGAAGTACTTGAAGAGCAGGACCGAGGCAACGGGTGGCAGCATCACCGGCAGATAGACCAGTAGCCGCAGGTAGCCCTGACCGTGCCGGAATTCGTTGAGTACGACGGCGACGACGAACGGGACCAGGAAGCCCAGCAGCAGGGCCAGGCCGGTGAAGAGCAGAGTGTTGCGCCAGGCCTGCCAGAAGGCCGGGTCGTTGACGACGTAACTGAGATTGGACCAGCCGGCCCAGGTGGTCTTTCCGTTCTCGTTCTTCTGAAAGGCCAGGATGAATTCCCGGACCATCGGATACCAGGAGAAGAACGAGAAGCAGAGCACCGCCCCGATCAGGAAGCCGTGCGCCGAGATGTTGCGGCGCACGGCTCGTACGAACTCCTCGCGGGCGGAGTTCGGGCGGGCGGGGCCCGGGTGTCCGTGGCGTGGCCTGGTCGCCTTGCTGGTGGACAGGGTGGGGGCCGACATGGTGTCTCCTCGGTGCCGGTGTACTTCAGACGCGGATGGACGGGCGGGGGCGGGGCCGGGTTCGCGTGACCCGGCCCCGCGCGTCCGTCACTGGTTCGCCAGCACCTGGTTGACCTGCTTCTCGGCGTCGGAGAGCAGCTTGTCGATGTTTGCGTTCTTGTTGGTCAGGACGCCGGACATGGCGTTGTCGAGGATCTTGTAGATCTCCTGGGCCTTCGGCGGCTCGGCCTTGCCGGTGACCGGGTTGTCCATGAAGGCCTTGAAGTTCTCGACCGGCATCGTGGCGTTGGCGACCCGTTGTGCGTCGTCCTTCGTCTTGGTGTCGCCCAGGAAGAAGTTCGGCTGCGGCAGTCCGACGGGCAGCTGGTCGGCCTTGGTGCGTGCCCAGTCGAACTGGCCCTTGCCCTGGGTGAGGTTCTTGAAGTTGAGCCAGGCGACGGCGGCCTTGATCTGGTCGGGCGAACTGCCCTTCTTGATCATGTAGTTGTTGCCGCCGAAGAGCGTTCCCTTGGCGCCGGGGATCGGTCCCATGCCGAAGTTCTCGTACTTGGCGCCGAGCTGCTGGACCATGTACGTGATGTCGTCGGGCGCGGCAAGGAACATGCCGAGCTTGTCGCTGGCTATCTGCTTCTGCAGATCGCCCCACTTCAGCAGCTGGGTCTGGCCCATGCTGTTGTCCTCCCACCGCATGTCGTGCAGCTGCTGGAGAACCTGCTTGCCCGTGTCGTCGTTGAAGGCGGCCTTCTTGCCGGTGGAGTCGACCACGTCCCCGCCGAGGGAGTACTGGGTGGCGGTGAAGTGCCAGCCGCCTGTGTTGGCCGCGCTGTACTCGCCGTAGCCCGCGATGCCCTTGCCGAGTGCCGCGATCTTCTTGGCGGCGGCCCGGACCTCTTCCCAGGTGGCCGGTGGTGTGTCCGGGTCGAGACCGGCCTGGGTGAAGAGTTTCCGGTTGATCATCAGGCCCATGGTGTAGTTGCTGGTCGGCAAGGCGTAGAGCTTGCCGTCCTTGCGGGCCACGTCGAGGACTTGCGGCTGGATGTCCTTGAGAGCCGGGACCGACTTGTCCGTGACGTAGGCGGAGATGTCGGTCGCCCCGTCGTTGTCCAGTACCTGTTCGAGGTCGGTGAAGTACGCGTAGAAGACGTCGGGCTGCGACTTCGCCTTGAGCATGGCGGTGAAGCGCGGCGGCTCCAGGCACTGACCCGGGGTGGACTTTCCGTTGATCTTGACGTTCGGGTACTTCTTGTTGAACGTCTTGATGTCCTCGTTCCACTCGCGCAGTTCCGCGGCCTTCGCGGCCGGCGGCATGCAGTCGATCGAGAGGGTCACCTTCGCCTTCGGGTCCAGCGGAGCTGACGGGTCGGACGAGCCGCCGGAGCCGCCGCCGTTGTTGTTGTCGCTGCTGCTGCTCGTACCGCATGAGGCGAGAGCGGTCAGGGCGAGTGCGGTGACGAGGGCGGCCGCGGAGGTGCGGCGTGTACGGCGATGACTGCGGAACCCAGCACTTCTCATCGATGGTCCCTTCGGGCATGGGCGTGGAAGTCCCTCGGCCGGCTCTCTGCCGGGGCGCGGCACACTCAACCACCGCTGACATCCCTGCGCAATATCTCGCGCAGTTTTCGTAAAAGTTTGACAGTGCTACGCATGTGACGTGCGTGGCGGAGCTTCCGTGCGGCCCGGAACGCCGCCCGCCCAGCCTCCCGGGCGGCGTCCCTGACCTGCGGTTCCGTGTTACGGGTTGATGTTGATCCGGAAGGTGGAGGTCGTGTTCTTCACGTCCTGCGCGTTGTTGCTCAGCTTCAGGCCGTTGAAGGTGACCTCACCGACCGCGGGCCCCTGGCCGGCCTCCGGCATCTCGTTGGCCCACAGCCCGAAGCCGGACTTGGCGTCGTACACGTCGCCGCTCTTGCGGGCACCGGAGATCGAGATGTCGCTGAGGACGGTGTCCTTGATCGGGAACTGGGGCTGTCCTCCTACATAGTTGGTCTGGAACATGATGCCGCTGTACGTCGGATCGACGATGTCCACGTTGTTGATGCGAATGCCCTGGAACACCTTGGACGCCGAGAACAGCCAGATCCCGGGGAAGGTCTGCGATCCCCAGAAATGGCCGCCGGAACGGACGACTGACACATTCTCGATCGTGGTCGGTCCGGTCCCGAATCCATTCATCGGATATCCGAAGTCCAGCGAGCTGACCGTGATCCCCGAGTAGACCAGGGTGTCCGCGATGCGGATATTGCGGAAGGTGTTGTCGTAGCCGCCGTAGACGGCGACTCCCGCGGCACGCCAGGTGAGGATCGAGGTCAGATTCTCGTAGACGTTGTTCTTCATGTCCGAGCCCCCGGCGTCGATCGCCGAGAACAGTGCGAAGCTGTCGTCGCCCGTGGCCCGGGCCTCGTTGTTGGTCACGAGGTTGTCGGTCGAACCGTTGGTCATGTTGATGCCGTCGGCGAACAGATTGCGGATGCGGGAGTTCTTGATGGTGATGGAGTCGGTGTTCGCGCCCCAGTAGAGGCACACCATGTGTTCGTTCCAGATGTTGTCGATCACGATGTCGGAGACATTCGAGAAGTCGAACACCTTGCCCGGTCCGTCGATGCGCGAGGTGTAATTGCCGAAGTACGCGAAGTTCGCGAACGACGAACCCTTCGCACTGGCCTCCGCACGGAATCCGACATCGGTGTTCTCCTGCCCGGACGGGGCATGGAACCTGGTGTACCAGGGCCCCGCTCCGACGACCTTCACTGCCTTTCCGTAGATCTGGAATTTGCTGGACGTCTCGTACTCACCGGCCGGCAGATAGACGCCGACGAGCTGTCCGGTGGTGTCAATCCGGACCTTGTCCAGGGCGTTCTGGACGTCCTGGTGGGTGAATCCGGTGGGGACGGTGTATGTGGCGGGGTCCGGGTTGGCGACCGGTGCGACCTGCTCCAGGCTGACGAAGTCGATCGCATAGGTGCTGGTGTTGGCCGCGTCCTTCTGCAGCCGGATCCTGCTCCCGGCCGGAACGGTCTTTCCCAGCATCATGTTCGCCTCGTCGTAGATGTGCCGGGGCGCCCCGGATCCCGGCGCGTTGCCGGGGCCCGTCTCGGCGCCGTACAGCCACGCGTACTTCGAGGTGAGGTCGATCGCCTTCAGGAAGGTGCCGTCTACATACACATTGAGTTCGGTGTCGATGCCGCCGCCGCCCGCGGAGTCCGGGACGGAGAACCGCGTCACCAGGGTGTTGGTACTCGCTCTGGTGGTGAACTCGACATAGTTGCCCGTGTTGTTGAGGGTGACGGCCTTGCGGCCCGACGCCTCGCCCGCGATGTCACCGACGGTCCTGTTCGGGCCGACGACCTGGGCGCCGCCGCCCGTGATGCCGTCCTCCGCCTCGTACGTGTCGTACGGCATGTTGGCCCCGCGGCCGACAAAGAGGGACTCGGTGCTGGTGTTGTTCTCCCTCTTCACCGGGAGCTCATTGGCGTCGTCGGCGAGGACGACCTTCACGGTGTACGAGCCGTTGGCGGCCGTCCAACTGCCCAGGTTCACCGGCGCGGTTGTCGCACCGGCGGCAATGGCTCCGCTGTGTGTACCGGTGAGGGTTTTCACCGTGGCGCCCTTGGAGTCGATCAGGCTCAGCGTGATGGCGTGGCTGCCACTCGTGGATGCCACGGTGCCCTGGTTCTTCACCGCGACGGAGAACATGACATTGTCGCCGTCGGCCGGGGCCGACGGCGAGGTGGTGACCGCGGTGGCCAACAGGTCCGAGCTGGACACCGGCTTCACCACCAGCGCGTCCGCACGCGTAAAGGTGTTGTCGGTCTCGTTCTGCTCGATGACCTCGCCCGCCGCGTCCGCGACGGCGCTCAGTTCGTACGAGCCCGCGTCGCGCGGCCCGATGTCCGCACTGACCTGGGTGGACGATCCGGCAGCGAGTGCGCCCACCGGCACGGTGGCCACCTTGGAGCCGCCCAGCCGGAATTCGAGCCTGCTCGCGGGCGCGGCGACCGCTCCGCCGTTGCGCACGGTCGCGGCCAGAGTGATCGCGTCCGACTCGACCGGTGCGGCAGGAGCGGCGCCGACCGCGGTGACCTGCAGGTCCGGGTTGGGAGCCGGGGCGCCCAGGACCTGGAACTCCGCGACCTGGCCGGCACCGGATCCGGTGTTCGAGGTGAACCTCAGCTGGACGTCGGCGACCCGGGCATCGACCGGGATGGTCACCGTGTTGCCGGTCGCGGGGCTGAACGCGTAGTCCTTCGCCCCGACCAGACTCGTGAAGGACGTGGCGCTCTGCTCACGTCCGAGGACCTGGATGTTCTGGGTCCGGGCGCCCCAGCTGCTGTCCGGGTTGAGCTTGACCACGACACTGTCGGTGTCGGCGTTGGCTCCCAGCTTCACGGTGAGGGTGTTCGGGTAACTGCCGCCCGCGCCCTCCCAGTAGGTCGTCAGCTGGTTGTCGTTGGCGTTCTCGGCGACGAACGTGTGGACCACGGACGAGGCCGTGATCGGCTTGCCGACGGCAAGGTTGGAAGCCGATCCGCTACTGCCGTTGCGGGTGACGGTGTTGCTGTCGCCGGACATGTTGCCGGCCGCGTCCTTGGCCCGTACGACGTAGGAGACGGTGGTGCCCGCGGACTGGGTGTCCGTGTACGTGGTGACGTCGCCGGCCACGCTCCTGCGGAGGACGTTGTTGGCGTAGATGTCGTAGCCGGTGACGCCCTTGTTGTCCGTCGACGCCTGCCAGGTCAGCTTGATCTGACCGGAGGCCGGCTCGGTGAAGGCGAGGCCCGCGGGTGCGGTGGGCGCCTGCGTGTCCCCCGTGTCCGCCCTGCGGGTCACGGTGTTGCTGTTGGCCGACTCGTTGCCCGCCGCGTCCTTGGCCCGTACGAAGTAGGCAACGGTGGCATCGGCGGGACGGGTGTCGGTATACGTGGTGACGTCCCCGGCCACGCTGGTCAGAAGTGTGTTGTCGGCGTAGATGTCGTAGCCGGTGACGCCCTTGTTGTCCGTCGACGCCTGCCAGGTCAGCTTGATCTGACCGGAGGCCGGCTCGGTGTACGCCAGCCCCCCGGGCGCGGTCGGCGGATCGCTGTCGCCGGTCCCGGGGCCGTAGATCTCCAGTTCGGAGAGCTGGGCAGCCGCGCGGCCGGTGTTGGCGCTGACCAGCACCCGTACGTGGCGCGTGGTCGTGGCGTCGAAGGAGACCGTCGCCGTCTCACAGCCGGTGGGACCGAACGCGTAGTCCCTGGACGGGGTGAGATCGGTGAAGTCCGAGCCGTTGGTACTTCCCTGGATCTTCAGTGTCTGGGTCCTGGGCTCCCAGCCGTCCGGCAGCCGTAGCACCACCCGGTCCACACGCACCGAGGCTCCCAGGTCGGCCTGTATCCACTGCGGCAGATCGCCGTTGCGCGATTCCCAGTAGGTGGCCGGGTTGCCGTCGTTGGCGTTGGCGGCCACATATGTCTCGGTGTAGCTGCTCGCCGTCAGCGTGCGGCCCGCGGCGAGGTCGACCGACGACTCCCCCGCCGCACGGACCTCCAGCTCGGAGAGCTGCGCGGTCCGCCAGCCCGTGTTCGCCGTGATGTCCACACGGACGAAGCGGGTCCGGGTGGCCGGGAAGGCGATGGTCACCTGGTTGGAGCTGCCTGGAGCGAAGGTGTATGCGGCGGAGGTCTTCAGCGTCGAGAAGCTGGCGCCGTCGGCGCTTCCCTGGAGCGAGAGTGTCTGCTGCCGGCTCTCCCAGCCCGCGGGCAGTTTCAGCGTGACCTCGTCGATACGGGTGGAGGTTCCGAGGTCGGTCTGCACCCACTGGGGCAGGGTGCTGCCGGCCCCTTCCCAGTAGGTCGACCGGTCTCCGTCCGTGATGTTCCGGGCGGTGTACTCACTGTTGGCGCTGCTCGCGGCGGCGGGTCGGCCGACGGCGATGTTCGGGCCGCCGGCCGCCGACGCGGTGAGCGCCGGCCAGCCGATCATCAGAAGACTGGTGGTGACCACGGCGGCAAGGACCCGCCATCTCCAGCACTGGGTTCTCATATGTCCCCGATCTTCGGCCTCGGCGCAGGGCGCGTCGAGGGCGCGGCTCTGTCTGCGAACGTGCGTGACATGCATTTCTGCACTGCCTGACGGGACTTTTGCATTTTGCGGTCAGAGAGTTGCAGAGGAATGAGAGCCAGTCCACACTTCTCACAGAACGAACCACCGAAAGATGCGTACGTGATGGCAGCGATTCTCAGCCAACTGAACCTGGAGATAGGCCTTTGCTGGTACACCGGCCGCTCTGTAAGTGATCTGTATATTACGCAATCAATTTGCGTGAGTGTGAAAGGTTGCGCAAGGTACCTGCTCACGGGTGGGCGGGACGATTGCACGCGACGCAGCACGAAGCGGGGCCCGCAGATGCGGACCCCGCGCTCGTTGTGCTGATTCAGCCGGTCGGCATCAGAGACCAACGGTGCAGAGGAGGCGGCTGGGCGAACCCGCGCCCCGGGGCGTACATCCACACGCACGAGCTGTAGTTGCTGAAGCTCGTTTCCCGGTCCTGGCTGTCGCCGGCGCCGCGCGACGCGCCCACACCGTCCTTCGTCCGGGATCCTCTTCCACCTTGGGCGTGATCAGCCGGACAACTCAACTCGTCGGCACGCGGATGCAGTCAGCCCCGCGCCGTCCACCGGTACAGGACGTCCGGTTCCTTCTCCTCGTTGCGGCTGCCGTCGTTGAAGTCGACGGCGGTGAATCCGTGCCGCTCGTAGAACGCCCGGGCATCGGTGTTGCGCTGGAAGACATGCAGGGTGAGCTCTTCGGGAGAGATCTCGCGGGCCTTCGCCAGAAGCAGCGAGCCGATGCCCCGGCGTCGCACATCGGGGCGCAGATAGAGGTGCTCGAGCTCGGTTCCGTCGACGGAAGCGAACCCGAACACTTCGCCCGTCCCGGTCTCGGCCACCCACACCGTGGTCCCGGGCAGGACGACGTGGGTCATCCAGGCGAGGGTGTCCGCGTCGCTGTGCACCTTCGGGAGGTACGGCATGGTCCGGGCGCGGGAGGCGAGAAAGACCCGGGTGAGGGGCTCTGCGTCCTTGGCGGCGGCCTTCCGCAGCAGTGTGCGGCCGGCCGGTGCGGGCTCGTTCGGTGCCATGTCGTCTCTCCGTGTTCAGGCGGAGCCCGTCGCGCCTCCCCGTGCGCGGTGAGCTGCTCACATCGCGGACGAACCTATGCCGGAGTACGTGCGGATCTCCACCCAATAGAATCGGTGCTGTTCTTCACGCCGCTGATGCTTCCTCACCTCGCCAGAGCGCGCCCCTGTCCTTCCTTGACCGTCCCCGAATTCGTCGTTTCAGCAGGTCAGCACACATGGACGTACTCAGGGCACGATGATCGTTCACGGGGTTTCCCCGTCCCTCCGGCCCCCATCCGACCCCCATGGGGCCCCGCCGACGGGCATCTGTGCCGCCGGCGGACGGGCTGCGAGGTCAGCGGCAGGCGGAAAAGGGGTCTCCGGCGCATCGCCCCTTGCGCGGCAAAGAGGCCCGACCCCGCCTGGGGTAGGACCTCTTTGGCCGTCTGTGCGGGCCGTTCGTGGCCGCTGATCACAGGCTACTGGTCCGGCCTGAGCTGCGGGGCCAGTCCGTACGAATGAGGTCAGCGGCCTCTGCCGGCCAGTCGTCCGCGGCGGCCGATTCCTGGATCGCGCACGGGCAGTCCATACGGATCATGCTCGCGGCCTCGGCGGCGCCGGGGTGTTGCACCGTCCCCGCCCGCAGGGCGGCCACCCCCGCACCCGGCCGGACCACTTGGGCGGCGACAAGGCTACAGCTCACGCCGCAACCGCAGCTACCTGCGAAGGCGTCAGATCAAGCACACGATCCCCGAGCCGAAGGACCAGCGGGCCAACCGCAAGCGCCGTGGCAGCAAGGGCGGCCGATCCACCGGCTTCGACAGCGTGATCTACAAACGCCGCAACGAGGTCGACCGGACGATCAACCGGCTCAAGAACTCCCGGGCCGTCGCCACCCGCTACGACAAGAGGGCTTATGTCTTCCACGGCACCGTCACCACCGCCGCGATCCGCTTATGGCTTCGCCCATGACTTGCTGGGCAGAAGCTAGGCGGCCTTGGTGGCGTTACCGAGGATCTTGGTCGGGGTGATGCGGACGACCACTCGGACGTCTTCCGGCGGGGCCTCCAGGTACTCCTTGCCGCCCCCCGGGCTGAGGTATTCCTCGGTGATGTGGACGGCCACCGCGCGGTCGACGTCCTCAGTAACGGTGGCCGTGCCGCGGATCTCGACGTACAGGTGCGGGTCGGCGAGGTCGAAGACGGTCAGGCCAACGCGGGGGTCGCGGAGTATGTTCCGTTCCTTGCGCCGTCCCTGTTCGGTGGAGATCAGCAGCTCTCCGCCGTCACGGCTCACCCAGATCACCGAACTCTGCGGGCTGCCGTCGGGGTTGAGGGTGGACAATACGGCCGGGTTCGGGGCGTCAAGCAGGCTGCGCACGGTGTCATTCATCTCAATGAGCATGACAGGGAGGCTAATCGGGCGCTCTGGTGCGGCGCACCAGAATGCAATTGCCCGCGGGCGAACGTCCGAGTCGGGTCGCAAGGCAGTCACATGATCCGAGGGTCATGGCGTCACCGTGGGAGGCGCCCCTGAACTCGGAAGTCCGTGATCCCGGCCGCCTGCCTACTGGTTCGGGCTGAGCTGCGGGATCAGTCCGTACAGGACGTCGGGGCGGACTTCCGGCTGGCCGACGTATCCGCAGGCGTGCGGGCAGGGCACCCACTTCCAGGGCTGGGCGTGCGGCGCGCGGACCGACTCACGGGAGCGGGCGGGGTCGTCGCCGGCGCAGCGGCGTTGGACGCGGCCTCGGAGTCCGCAGTTGGTGCACAGGCCGAAGGCGTCGCGGTACGGGCCGCATCGTTCGGCCTCGATGGCAGTGATCTCCCGCGGGAGGACGCGGTGCGGGGAGGGGCGTCCACTGCTGGCCGGGGGTGCTGGTGAAAACGTGCCGGCCGTCGTCGACAAGGTCTCACTGATCGGTTCATCGAACAGTCGGCGGGCGCCCGCGGTCACGCGGCCCTTTCATGTGCTCGTTACGGGCCATCCCCCTTGGGCCGAACCGAGCACTCCGCGCACCTGTACAGAGTGGTGTCATGCCATGCAGACCACCGACGACCCCGAAGGCACGGAGCTGAATTCTCCTCCCCACCATCCCCGCAGACCGTTCGCACCTCGGGGATGGCAGGGACGGCGACCGAGGTGCAGCAATTCACCGATGCAGAGCGCCCCGCGATGGGGCACAGTGGAACGGAGGGCCGAATGACCGGGACCGCGCCTCCTCAGGGCACACACCCCGTAGGTGAGCACGGCACTCGCGAGTGGTGTCGCTTGGTGTCGGAACAATCCATACCGGCTCAGGAAGAGACCTCACGTCACCGGACCGGAATGTGCTTCGGAAGGACATCCGCTGTACCGAATACTTACCACACCAGTGGTTTGTTATCGCGTGAGGAGCGCCAGGTGGAAATCAAGAAGACCGACACGGCGGTTGTGTTCATTGACCCACAGAACGACGTGCTGAGCGAGGGCGGAGCGAACTGGGACGCGGTGGGAGCGAGCGTCACGGAGAACAGGACCGTCGAGAATATGGAGAGAATCTTCGAGGCGGCGAAGACGGGCGGATATGAGGTCTTCATCTCGCCCCATTACTTCTACCCGACCGACAACGGATGGCGAATGAACGGGCCGCTCGAGACAAGTGAGCTCGAGACCCACACGTTCGCACGGACGGGACAGCTCGATCTGACCGGGTTCCGAAACTCCGGGGCAGACTGGCTGGACCGCTTCAAGCCCTATATCGAAGACGGCAGAACGGTGGTCGCCAGCCCGCACAAGGTATTCGGACCGGAAACCAACGACTTGGTACTGCAACTGCGCAAGCGGGGAATACAAAGGATTATTCTTGGCGGGATGCTGGCGAACATGTGCGTCGAGTCCCATATGCGTCACCTCATCGAGGAGGGATTTGAGGTCGCCGTGGTCAGGGATGCAACAGCTGGACCCCGACACCCGGTCTGGGGCGACGGCTATCAGGCGGCGATCATCAACTACCGTTTCTTCGCCCATGCATTGCTGTCGACTGACGAAGTACTCGATCGAATGCACTGAGGAGCTCGCGCCGGGAAATAGCGCTCGCGTCCGTCCGATACCTACGCTTTCAACAGGCGCCGTCGACGGTCGCCGTAATGCGCGGGGAGCGCCGTGGAAACACGTCTAGCCCGACTGCAGCCGGTACTCGGAACGACGTGTCGGTAGCAACAGAGGTTGCGGACCACAAACGAGCGGATTCGGGTCGGCGCGAGAGGCGATACTGTGGAGTTCCAACACATCGTGGAGCTGGTCGGTCGAGCCGTTGACGCCGTCGGCGTTGCCATCATAGTCGTGGGAACGCTCTTGGCGACCGTTCTCGCGGCTATCCGGCTCAGTCGCCGACAGGCGGGTGTGTACCGCGGCTATCGCCGTCGCGTCGGGCGGTCGATCCTGCTGGGGCTGGAGTTCCTCGTAGCCGGCGATATCATCCGTACAGTCGCCGTCGCACCGACGTACGCAAGCGTCGGAGTGCTGGCCGTGATCGTGGGCATCCGCACCTTCCTCAGCTTTTCTCTCGAGCTCGAGATCACCGGACGGTGGCCATGGCAGAAGCCAGTGGCCGAAGCCGAAGACTGACCCCTCGTGGCGCCGGCGGCCAGCGGAGCGGCGCCATCCCTGCCGTGAATTCTTAGGCCAGGGCTCAGTCTCATCGAACATTTCGCGGCACCATTGCTTGTGCCCCTTTATACGTTGATGATGTTCCTCGTGGTGTATCCAGCCAAATCAGGTAGTTGTCACTCATCGCCCGCCTCCCCCTGCCCGCCCGGGGCCACTCCTCGTCCACCGACCCGGCGAACCTATCCGGTCGCAGTACTGGATGATCGATTCCAAGGGTCACAGATGTGCCCGGAGATGGTGCGCGATTCCGGTGGCCCGCCCGCTGAGGCGGGATGCTAGTTGTCGGGAGGGCTCTGACATCATGCGCCCGTGATCAACGCCGCGGGGCTTCCGCCGACTACCGCTTCAGGGGCGAGGTGGGGCGATCGTCGGCCTGACCTGTGGATTCCCCGCCTTGGATGGAGTGGGCGGCGTGCACCCCTGCGCACCGCGATTCCCCTTGGCTCCCCGCCCGTTCTGGCACGAGAGTGGCACGAGTTCCGTGTTGGTGACCCTCTCGATGCGAACTATGGGCGGGCTGGTCATTGAAGTCTGCCGGGCCGGTCACTTGGGCATCTGGGACCGATACCAGTTGACTACGGTCGCGGTGGTTGCTGTACTCCGCTGCTGTACAGCCGCAACTCAACCAGCGTGGGGAGACCAAGAGGTCGTATGCCTGTCATCGTGCTCGCTGAAAGCCTCGAAGCCGGAAACGTCGTGGAGTTGTCGAGTCGATACGGCAGCCAAGCTATCCGCCTGACCCAAGTCGCGCACCGTGCCAATGGGATCAAGTTCACCGGACGTGACACCCGTCACTCGAGGGAGTTGTCCTTCGGGATGAAGTACGGGCAACCCGCGACGCGCCTCGACTGTTGGCGCCCCCCTATTCTCTAGATCATGGAGGACTCGGAGGCATTTCGCGGGGCGGGCAGAGCGCATGCGGCGGCCATGCTGAACGGCGATGCTTCACCGTACGACCCGGCGTTGGAGATCTCCTCACGGCGTCCGTCAGGTGAATGGATGACTCGACCTGTGCATCAGCCCATCGAGTTCGACCCGGAGTACGGCAGCCGGGGTTCGCTGCCGGCGTGGCCTGCCCGGACACCCGCCCTGTGGATCGTGGACGCCGTGCGGCACGGTGATCGTGCGGAGCGGCTCGCCCCCGGGATCCTCGACGCCGAGGAACAGCGGCGCGCCGAGAGCTTTGTCGCATCGGCCGACCGCCGCTGCTATGTCGCGGCCCATGTGGCGCTGCGGATACTGCTCGGTGCCCGGCTGGGCGTCGAACCCCGCGACGTACGGGTGGTCCGCGAGCCGTGCCCGTCCTGCGGTGGTCCGCACGGCCGGCCCGCGACCGACGGCGGGGTGCACTTCTCGCTCTCGCACAGCCGGGACCTGTCGCTGCTCGCGTTCGCCGCCGTACCACTGGGCGTCGATGTGGAGGCCGTGCCGGGCCGTGAGGCCGCGGCCGAGGTCGGAGCGATGCTGCATCCGGCGGAGTGCCGGGAGTTGGCAGCGCTCCCTGCGTCGGACCGGCCTGTCGCCTTCGCCCGGGCCTGGACGCGCAAGGAGGCGTATCTCAAGGGCGAGGGCATCGGGCTGGCCCGGGATCTCGCCCTCGACCATCTGGGCACCGGGCCCGTGCCGCGGCCCGGGCCGGCGGGCTGGACGGTCGCCGATGTGCTGGTTCCGGCCGGATATGCGGCCGCGGTGGCCGTTCGTGCGGCGGGGCAGTCATCGGTCGCGTACGGCCAACGGCGAAAATGATCCGGCGGGCAGAGCATGACGACCGACCGATACGGAGGAGTGGGCAGATGCCGCACGAACGAGCTGGACAGCAGGCGCGGCCGGAGGACCTCACCGATGTGGCCCGGCTGGTGACGGCGTATTACACGCTGCACCCGGATCCGGCGGAGCCGGACCAGCGGGTCGCGTTCGGCACCTCCGGCCACCGCGGTTCGTCGACGGCCACCGCGTTCAACGAGGACCACATCGCCGCGACCAGCCAGGCCATCAGCGAGTACCGGGCCTCGCAGGGCACGGACGGCCCACTGTTCCTCGGGGCGGACACCCATGCGCTGTCGGAGCCCTCTCGGGTCACTGCCATCGAGGTGTTCGCCGCCAATGACGTGACGGTGCTGATCGACTCCGCCGACGGCTACACCCCGACCCCCGCGGTGTCGCACGCGATCCTCACCCACAACCGGGGCCGTACGTCGGGTCTCGCCGACGGCGTGGTGGTGACGCCGTCCCACAATCCGCCCGGCGACGGCGGGTTCAAGTACAACCCGCCGAACGGCGGCCCGGCCGGGTCCGAGGCGACCGGCTGGATCCAGGAGCGGGCCAACGAGATCATCGCGGCCGGGATGAAGGACGTGCGGCGGCTGCCGTACGTCCGCGCGCTGGCGGCGCCGACCACCTCGACGTACGACTTCCTCGGCAGCTACGTGGCGGATCTGCCGTCCGTGCTCGACCTCGACGCGATCCGTGCCGCCGGGGTACGGATCGGCGCGGACCCGCTGGGTGGCGCATCGGTCGCGTACTGGGGCCGCATCGCCGAACAGCACCGGCTCGATCTGACGGTCGTCAATCCGCTGACCGACCCCACCTGGCGGTTCATGTCGCTGGACTGGGACGGCAAGATCCGGATGGACTGTTCCTCGCCGTACGCGATGGCGTCGCTGATCGGGCAACGCGACCGCTACCAGATCGCCACCGGCAACGACGCGGATGCCGACCGGCACGGCATCGTCACCCCGGATGCCGGGCTGATGAACCCGAACCACTACCTCTCGGTAGCCATCAACTACCTGTTCGCGCACCGCGCACAGTGGCCGGCCGCGGCGGGGGTCGGCAAGACGCTGGTGTCGTCGGGGATGATCGACCGGGTCGCCGCCGATCTCGGACGGCAGCTGGTCGAGGTGCCGGTCGGCTTCAAATGGTTCGTGGACGGTCTGGTCGACGGGTCGTTCGGGTTCGGCGGCGAGGAGTCGGCCGGTGCGTCGTTCCTGCGCCGTGACGGTTCGGTCTGGACGACCGACAAGGACGGCATCATCCTGGCGCTGCTGGCGTCGGAGATCCTCGCGGTGACGGAGAAGTCTCCGTCGGAGCAGTACGCGGAACTCACCGCGCGCTTCGGTGAGCCCGCGTACGCCCGCATCGACGCCCCCGCCGATCGCGAGCAGAAGGCGGTACTGGCCAAGCTCTCGCCGGAGCAGATCACAGCCGACACGCTGGCGGGCGAACCGGTCACGGCGGTGCTCACCTCGGCTCCCGGCAACGGCGCACCGATCGGCGGCATCAAGGTGACCACGGAGAACGCCTGGTTCGCCGCCCGCCCTTCGGGCACCGAGGACGTCTACAAGATCTACGCGGAGTCGTTCCTCGGCTCCGATCACCTCGGCCGGGTGCAGGACGAGGCCGAGGCGGTCGTCTCGGCGGCCCTGGGCACCTGAGTCCGGTCCGTTCGCGAAGACAGAAGAGCCGCCTCCCGTGACCCCGGCCGTCGCGGGAGGCGGCTCTGTGGTGAAGGGTGTACATGCCGCTGCGTCCGGAAATGGCGGCGGTGACCCACAAGCACATAAAGGGACCAATAGATAGAATTCGAGCATGGTAGACCGGCCTGTCACGTCGACTGCCCCCGAACTTGTGCTCGAAACCGATGCAGGTCCCACGGTGATGAGTCCGAGCCGGGATTACCACGTCGGCCGCGACCCACTGAGCGACGTCGTCATCGACGATGTCCGGGTGTCGTGGCACCATGCGGTGCTCCGGCCGGTGGACGACCACTGGTCCCTGGAGGACGAGAACAGTACGAACGGTACGTACACCGGGGGCAAGCGCATCCATGAGTCGGGTGTGGGCCCCGGCAGCGTCATCCGGTTCGGTCACCCCGCGCACGGGCCGTGCGCCGTTCTGGTCGGCCAGGCACCCGCATCCCCCGCGCTGCACCCGGCCGACCGCCCGTCCGCCGTCTCCGTGCCCGCTGCCACAGGCACGTTCCGGCAGCCGACCACCGTGCGGCCGCGGCCCGTCCACACCGTACGGATCGGCCGCAGCGTCGATAACGACCTCGTCGTCGACGACCTGACCGTC
Source organism: Streptomyces sp. NBC_00154 (assembly GCF_026342835.1). Taxonomy (GTDB): domain Bacteria; phylum Actinomycetota; class Actinomycetes; order Streptomycetales; family Streptomycetaceae; genus Streptomyces. The sequence continues at coordinate 6,733,029 of NZ_JAPEMI010000001.1, read as the reverse complement.
TCGCACCGGCACGCCGAACTGCGTGCACATCCGGACGGCACGTACGAGATCGTCGACCTCGGCTCGCACAACGGCACGTATCTCAACGGCCAACTGGTCGGCCGCGCTCCGGTCGCCGCCGGTGACATCGTCGGCATCGGTCACTCCGAGTTCTCTCTGGTCGGCGACGTGCTGCAGGAGTTCGTCGACACCGGTGAGGTCTCGCTCGATGTACAGGACCTGGCGGTCACCGTGGACGGGGGCCGCAAGACCCTGCTCGACGATGTCTCCTTCCCGGTGGGCGAGAAGTGTCTGCTCGGCGTGGTGGGTCCGAGCGGCTCCGGCAAATCCACCCTGCTCAACGCGCTGACCGGCCTCCGGCCGGCCGACGAGGGCAGCGTCCTCTACGACGGCCGAGACCTCTACCACGACTACGCCGAGCTGCGCCATCGCATCGGGCTCGTCCCGCAGGACGACATCCTGCACACCCAGCTGACCGTGCACCGCGCCCTCGGGTACGCCGCCGAGCTCCGCTTCCCGCACGACACCGACCCGTCCGAACGTCGGGCCCGGGTCACCGAAGTGATACGTGAGTTGGCTCTGGAAAAGCGGACGGAACAGCCGATCCACAGCCTCTCCGGCGGCCAGCGCAAGCGCGTCAGCGTCGCGCTGGAGCTGCTGACGAAGCCGTCGCTGCTCTTCCTCGACGAGCCGACCTCGGGGCTCGACCCCGGCATGGACCGCTCGGTCATGCATATGCTCCGGGGGCTCGCCGACGACGGGCGTACGGTCATCGTCGTCACGCACAGTGTGCTCAGCCTCGATGTCTGCGACCGGCTGCTGGTGCTCGCCCCCGGCGGGAAGACCGCCTACTACGGGCCGCCGGACGATGCGCTGCCCTTCCTCGGGTTCGAGCAGTGGCCGGAGGCGTTCGAGGCGTTCGAGAACGACCGGGACCGGAATTGGTCGGCGGAGTACCGCGCGTCCCCGTTCCACCGGCAGTACATCGCGAACTCCACCGCACAGCCCCGGCTGCCGCACGCCGCGGTCGCGCCGGTCGCACCGCCGCCGAAGACCCGGAGCGGGGGCGCTCAGCTGCGGACGCTGTGCCGCCGGTACGCCGCCGCGCTGAGCGCCGACCGGACCTTCCTGGCCATCATGATCGCTCTGCCTTTCGTGATGGGCGCGATGACCCGGGCCCTGGCCGGCAGCCGGCTGACCCAGGACACGGCGATCAACGCGCTGCTGATCCTCTGCGTGGGCGCCGTGCTGACCGGCGCCGCCAATGCCGTACGGGAACTGGTCAAGGAGCGGGCGATCTATCAGCGGGAGCGTGCCGTCGGGCTGTCCAGATCGGCGTATCTGATGTCCAAAGTGGTTGTCCTGGGCACCATTACGGTCCTGCAGGCCGTGGTCCTGACCCTCGTCGGCCTGGCGGGCGTCGATCTGAACGCCCCGGGCGGCAAGGGCGTTCTGCTGCCACCACTGGCCGAAATGACGCTGGCCGTGGCCATGTTGTCGTTCACGGCGATGATGCTCGGTCTGCTCGTCTCCGCCCTGGTGCGCAAGGAGGAAGTCACCATGCCACTGCTTGTGCTCCTCGCGATCGTCCAGGTCGTCTTCTGCGGTGCGCTGCTGAAACTGCACGGCGTGCCCGGGTTGGAGCAGGTGGCGTGGCTGGTGCCGTCCCGGTGGGCGCTCGCGGCGATGGGCGGGACCATCGGGCTCGGCAGGATCGTGCCGGGAAAGGTGAGCTCGGACCCGCTGTTCGACCACTCCGCGGCAGCGTGGCTGCTGAACATGGGGATGCTGGTGGTGCTGTCGGTCGTCTTCGGACTGGCGGTGGCGCGGCTGCTCCGCCGGCACGAGCCCGTCATCATGCGGAAGTAACGGAGGCGGGAGCCCATGGCGACACCGGAGTTCCGCCCCACACACGTAGTCCCCCCGGACGGGATGCCCGCCTGGGAGGCACCCGACATGTCCCGGCCGACCGAGCCGCTCGATCCGCTGCTTCCCGTCCAGCTGGTCGGCCGGCGCGGCGACTGGGGGCGGATCCTCTGCGCGAACGGCTGGTCGGCATGGGTCGACGGCCGGCTGCTCGTCTCCGTACCGCACGGCCCGCCGGGGCCCGGGCAGCCGCTCGCGCGCACCGCGGACCCCCGGCCGCTGATGGCGCAGGCCCAGGAGTCGCTGGCCCGGTACCGGGGCGCCGCGGACGAGCTTGCCGAGGGCCGGATCGACGGGGAGACCTTCCGCCGTCGTACCCAGGGGCTGCGGGTGGGCATGGTTGTCGACGGCGAGGCGGTGTGGCTGTACGACGCCGAGCACGAGCGCTGGGTGTACTGCGACGGGACACAGCTGAGTACGTACGCGGCATCGGCCGGTCCGGGCCACCCGAACAAGGCCCCGGTGGACCGCGGAACCGAAGAGGTGCACGCACCGGAGCCTGAGCCGACACAGATCGTCGACCCCGCGCAGCTGGCCGCGTACCGCCCGGCGGATCCCGCGGATGCAGAGCCCACGCAGCTCCTGCGGTCCGTCGACGAGCCCGGGTCGGAGACCGCGCATCCGCCCACCCGGGCGGGTGACGCATGATGTCCCCCTCCCCGGCGCCGAACCCCCCGCACTCCCCCGACCCGCGGCAGGACACGGCGCTGCCCGTGGGCCGACCATCCGATCTCCTCGGCAGGCAGATCGCGGGATACCGGGTGGAGAGCGAGATCGGCCGCGGCGGCATGGCGGTCGTGTACCGCGCCAAGGATCTGCGGCTGGACCGGACGGTCGCGCTCAAGCTGCTCGCCCCCGAACTCGCCCGCAACGACACCTTCAGGAAGCGGTTCACCCATGAGTCGAGGGTGGCTGCCGCGATCGACCATCCGCATATCGTGCCGGTCTTCGAGGCCGGGGAGACCGAGGGCCTCCTCTACATCGCGATGCGTTACGTCGCCGGCCAGGACCTGCGCGCCCTCATCGACCGTCAGGGGCCGCTGCCGATCACGGCGGCGGTCCGGATCGCCGCGCAGGTGGCGTCCGCGCTCGACGCCGCACACGACCACGACCTGGTGCACCGGGACGTCAAACCCGGCAACATCCTGGTTGCTGCGGGCACGGACAGCGACCACCCGGAACATGTGTACCTCACGGACTTCGGGCTGACGAAGAAGTCGCTGTCGCTGACCGGGTTCACCTCGGTGGGCCAGTTCGTCGGCACGCTCGACTACGTGGCGCCCGAACAGATCTCCGGCCGCCCGGTGGACGGCCGGTGCGATGTCTACAGCCTGGCCTGTGTGGTGTTCGAGACGATGGCAGCAGTACCGCCGTTCCAGCGGGACGACGACATGGCGCTGTTGTGGGCCCATCAGTTCGACCCGCCGCCGCTGACCGGCCGGCGCCCCGATCTCCCGCCCGCCGTCGACGACGTCCTGGCGAAGGCCCTGGCCAAGAGCCCTGGCGACCGGTACGACTCCTGTCTGCAGTTCGTCGCCGCGCTGCGCTCGGCAGCGCGGAGCACGGTGCGGAAGGACCATCCGCCGACGCAGGTGGACCAGCGAATCGGTGCATGGGCCACCGGGCCCGAACCACCGCCCGCGCCGCCGCACTGGGCGCTGCCCGTTTTCCCGGGGTTCGTACGCTGAGGGTTGTGGTCACGCCCGTCTCAGCCGCGCGTCGGTACTTCTCCGCGCCGGTCGACCCTGGAGGCGAGCAGACCACCGAGGAAACCGGTGACCAGGCCCCAGAGGGCTGCGACAGCGAGTGCGGACCAGAGCCGTGGCCGCAGCGTCAGCTCCCCGCCGAGGCCGCCACCGAGGTCTCCGATGCCGAGCAGCGACACGCCGTAATGCGCGGAGACCCTCGCGACGAGACAGATGGTCAGCACGGTGAGGACAAGCGCCACCGCCATGTGTACGGCATGCTGCCAGGGCCGTATCCGGGCCGGTGAGCGGACCGCCATGAGGCACGCGGCAGCCACGGTCAGCACCGCGGCTGCGACGACCAGCCACCACGCACGTCCGTCGTGCTCGGCGAGCGTGGAGACATTGACCGTGGAGATGTCCGGCGTACGCAGTACCGAGTCGAGCATCTGCGGCATCGGCAGCCCGAAGGGACCCTCCACCTTCCCCTCCCAGGACGCGCCGAGCCCCAGCGTGTAGGCGAGCCAGACAAGGTTCGGCAGCCCCAGGAGGATCACGGCGAACGTGTCCGCCGGGTGCCCCCGGACACCCAGGACGACGAGTGCGACCACCAGGCCCACCACGACGCACCCGAGCAGCAGCGCGACCATCGCGTACGCGGCCGGGCGCACAGACTCCTGGAAGCGCAGGAGACGGCCCGGGAGCGGGGCACTGCGCGACACGAGCAGGGCCAGGACGAGGATGCCGACCAGCCAGAGCAGGCCGAGTACGAGGGTGAGGGGGACATCGGCCCGGAACCCGACCTTCGGGGAGACGCCCAGCAGATCCGCGATGGCCGCGTCCGTCGCGTTGCGCACGGAAATGTCGAAGCTCGCTCTGGCCAGGACCGACAGGCCGATGAGGACGAGTGCCCACAGCACCGCCACCCGGGCGGCCCAGCCGGCCAGTTCGCGCGCACCCGCGACGGCCCGGTGGCGCAGCGGCCGCAGAAATCCCGCGGCGATCACCAGGGCGCCGGCCAGGGTCACCGACAGCGGAAGCACCGAGAACTCCGCATGGGTCCTGGCGAGGTCCCCCGCGTTGCCCGAGAGCTCGACGGAGCCTCCTGCCGCCATCACGACGACGGCCGCGACGACACGCGGGAAGCCGCTGCCGGGCAGGTCGGCCGCGCCGGCCGCCCAGAGGCCGAGGGCGGCCGTGGCGACCATGACCACCAGCCCGGCGAGCACCGTCAGGAGGGCGTGACCCCAGCCGTGCGCGGGTCTCCGCGCACGGCTGCGGTCGCTGGATGCCTGTTGGCTCACGCTGCCACGCTAGGCAGACGCGGGGCGGACCGCCCTCTGGGAGGGGCCGACAGCGTCAGCTTGCGAGGCGCGCGGTTCGCGCGCACACAATGAGCACACGCGGGAAGAAAGGGGGACTGATCCCTACGTGGGGAAGAAGAGGCCGTGAGCAGCCAACCGCCGTCGTCCGACCGCCCGACAGGCCCCCCTTCCGGCCCGCTCTCGGGCCCCGCGCAACCGGCGTCCGTGCCGCCACCGCCGGGTACTCCGTCCGGCTCCGCGGGCGGGCCGCCGAGCAGCGGAGGCTCCGGCGGCGCGGGCGGGCCTTCAGGGCCCGTCGGCCCGAGCGGCTCCGCGGGTGGCCCCGGCCGCCCGTGGTGGCAGTCCGTGCCCAAGGTGGCGACGATCGTCGCCGTGATCGTCGCCGTGGCCGTGATGGCCGTCGTCTTCATCCGCCCCGACGGCGGATCGACGGCACGCGGCGAAATCTTCCTGCAGCCGGCGGGATCGGCCGGAAAGGACCCGTTCACCGACTCGACTGCGCGCAGCAGCGCCCCGGCGACACCGACCACGGCACCCGCTCCGACCAGGACCGGGGTGGGCGTCACGCAGGGCGTGGACGGCTCGGCCCCCGGTCTGTACGGCGGGACCCGCAAGCTCGCCAGCTGCGATGTGGAGAAGCAGATCAAGGCGCTGACGGCCGAACCGGACAAGAACACCGCCTTCGCCGGGGTACTGAGGATCGATCCGACCGACGTCCCCGCCTATCTGCGGGCGCTGACCCCCGTCCAGTTGCGGTTGGACACGCGGGTCACCAACCACGGGTTCCGGGACGGCTCCGCCACCAGTTATCAGGCGGTGCTTCAGGCCGGTACGGCCGTGCTCGTCGACGACCGCGGCGTACCGCGGGTGCGGTGCGCGTGCGGCAATCCGCTGCTCGAGCCGGTCCCGTTGAAGGGCAGTCCCGAGGTGAAGGGTGAGCCCTGGCCCGGGTACCGTTCCTCGAACGTCGTGGTGGTGGAGCCCGCACCACGCGTGGTGAAGAAGTTCGTCATGTACGACCCGCGGAGCGGCGACTGGTTCACCCGCGATGCGGGTGACACCGGCGGCGACGACAAGAAGACGAAGCCGCCCGCCGAGCACACGCCGTCGCCCTGCCCGTCGGGCCCCGAGGGGAAGTCCACCGAGCCGTGTCCACCGCCCTCGGACACGTCGAAGTCCCCGTCCCCCGAGTCCGTCTCGCCCCGGTCCCCGTCCCCCGGATCTGCGACCCCCGAGTCCCCGTCCACCGGGTCCCCGTCCACCGAGCCGTCGGGTCCGCCGCCCCCGCCCTCCCCGGAGGAGCCTTCCAGCGCGCCGCCTGCCATCGAGTCGCCGGCGGCCCGGTCGGCCCCGGAGCCGCCGCCTCCCGGGCCCGTGTCGCCGCTTTCCTCTGCGGTGGCCTCGGTCTCCGGGAACGAGTCCCCGGCCGGTTACCCGATCGTCTGAGCGGCGCCGGTGAGTCGTGGACGTGCCGGGCGCCGGGCACGGCGACCGCACTACGGCACCGATACCTCCGCACACGCGAACGGCCTGCCGGAACGGAGGACCGTCCCGGCAGGCCGCCTTGGATCACGCGCCACTCACACGGAGTTCAGCGGCTGAGCGCCGTCACTTCCCGTAGTACGCGTTGTAGATCGACACGGACGACTTGTTGCCCTTCTTGTCCGTGACATTGGCCCTGTAGGAGATCGACTTCCCCTTGGCCGGGTTCTTCACCGAGATCTTGCCCGACTTGACAGTGACCTTCTTCCAGGTCTTACCGGCGTCGTAACTGACGTACACCGTCAGCGACTTGAGGTTCGAACCGGCGGCAGCACCCAGCACCTTCACCGGAACGGAGGCAGTCCTGTCCGCAGTGACCTTGCTGTCCAGGGTGACAGTGGGCGAGAAGCGCACCGTGGAGGCCGGCAGCTGCGCGACCGAAGAGGTCTTCTTCGACCGGAAGGTCCAGCTGGCGTCGATCCGGGAGGACGCCGACGCCACCTTCGCGGATCGCTTCACAGAGGTAGTGAGCCGGTACTCGGCGTCACCGGCGGGGACCTTGAAGAAGCCCTGCCCGTCCAGCGGGTCCGCGTTCTCGGTGATCTTGGCGCCGTTGCGGTACAGCGACGTCTTCACCGAAGTGTAGGCGGAGGAACCGGCATGGGTCTTGCCGTCGGCGAAGAGCGGCAGCACACCGATGAGGTCGTTTCCTTCACGGAAGAGACCGAAGGACTTGTCCATCCTCGGGCCGAACACAGCCGTGTTGAAGGTCTTCCCGTAGCTCTTGCCCGCCGCGAAGGTCTGCGGCGCGCCCAGCGTGTAGAACGCGTCGGTCACCGGGAAGCCCTCGGAGTCGACCCCGCCGTACTGCTCGAAGTCGAAGCTCCACTTCACCTTGTTCGCTGCCGACAGATAGAGCGTGCGGGTGGCGGGGAGCTTCTGCTCCGTCGAGACGGACACGTTGGAGAACGCTCCGGGGACATAGCCCCACGGGTTGAGCCCACCGGTCTTCCCGGGCGCGGAGGCACCGAGCCCGATCTTCACCTTGGCGAGCTGAGCGGTGGTGAAGTTCTTGGTGTAGCCGGTCGCGACCTGCTTCACCGGCCCGCCGAGCACGACGTTGTAGCCGGTCGATGAGCCCTTGGCCCAGATGCCGGACCAGAACTGCGACAGCGAGCCGTCGGTCACCTGCGCGCCCACATGGGCGGTGCGGAACCCCTTGAACGAGCCGAGCCACCAGCCGAAGTCGTAGCCGCTCTGCTCGGTCTCGATCTGGATGTCCGCCGCAGCGAACTGCGACTTCGCGGAAGAGTCGGGCACGGTGATGTTCACCGGCTTCGTCTTCCGGGCATCGAGCGTCACGGTGATGTCCTTGGTGACGCTCAGCTTCGGCTGGAAAATCCAGTCGGTGCCCTTGGCGAAGTCCTCCGGGTCCACATAGATGCCGGTGTTGACCGCGTAACTCCCCTTGGGGACACGGACCTTCACCGTTCCGGTCGGTCCCTTCGGGTCCAGCCACACGTCCGCCACGTCCCCGGAGATACCGACGAGGCTCGTGTCGTAGAGCGCGGCGGACTTCCCCTGCCGGTCGAGGTGCTTGAGCGTCACGGTGTACGACTCGGACTCGCGCTCGACCGCAGCCGCGGTGCGGACGGTCTGGCCGCCGCCGCTGCCGACGACATAGGCGGAGTAGCTGCCGTTCTCCGTGCCACCGAGCTTGGTGTCGACGGTCAGCGGTACCTCGGCGGTACCGCCCGCGGGGACGGTGACCTTGTCTGCGCCGAGGGTGAAGAAGCCGGCCGGCGCGGGCTTGCCCTTCGGGCCGGTGGCCGTCACCGCCAGGTCGAGGGTGACGTCCGTCGTACCGAGGTTGCGGTAGGTCACCTTCTTGACGACCGGGGTGTCATCGGTGTGCGGCCACTGCTGCACCCCGAAGCCGACAGAAACCGGATCGGCCACGACACTCTGGCCGATGGCCCGGTCGACGGCGATCCGGCCCGAGCCCTGCTCGAACGGCGTGTAGGCGCCCGGCTTCGTGGACGCCGTCAGCGCGCCCTTCAGCTCGGCGTACTTCCACTCCGGGTGCTCCTGCTTGAGCAGCGCCGCGGCGCCCGCCACGTGCGGGGTCGCCATCGACGTACCGGAGATCGTCAGATAGCCCGGCGGGTTCTGCCCGACCTCCTGATCGATGACAGAACCGGGTGCGGCAGCGGCCGTGATGTCCACACCGGGTGCGGTCACATCGGGCTTGATCGCACCGTCGCCGATACGTGGACCGCGGCTGGAGAACTCGGCCAGCTTGTCGTTGTCGTCGACCGCGCCGACGGTCAGCGCGGCGTCCGCACTGCCCGGCGAGCCGACCGTGCCGGGCCCGCCCTCGCCCTCGTTGCCCGCCGCGATGGCGAACAGGACGCCCTTCTCCGCCGACAGCTTGTTCACTTCGGCTTCGAGCGGGTCGATCTCGGGGCTGTCGGCGCCGCCCAGGCTCAGGTTGACGATGTCGGCGCCCTGCTCGGCAGCCCACTCCATGCCGGCCAGGATGCCGGAGTCCTCGCCGTAGCCGTTGTCGTCGAGCACCTTGCCGTTCAGGAGCTTGGCATCCGGGGCTACGCCCTTGAACTTCCCGTCCGACTTCGCGCCCGTACCGGCCGCGATGGACGCCACATGGGTGCCGTGCCCGAAGCGGTCGACCGCGTCGGCCGACGCCGAGAAGTTCTTCTCGGCGAGAACCTGACCCTGGAGGTCGGGGTGGGTGGCGTCCACACCGGTGTCCAGGACAGCGATCTTGACGCCCTTGCCGGTGTAACCGGCCTGCCACGCGGCCGGCGCACCGATCTGGGGCACGCTCTTGTCGAGGCTCGCCCGACGCACCCCGTCCAGCCAGACCCGGTCGACACCGGAGGCCGTGGCACGTTCGGCGCTGCCCGCGCGCTTGCTGGTGAGCGCCTGCCAGATGTCCTCGGCGTCGTTCTTCGGGGTGGTCAGCGCGTCGGCGTTCAGCGATTTCAAGGTTCGGCGGACCTTCGTACCACCCGCTTCGCGGACCTCTGCCTTGGCCGCGGCGGCCTGTCCGCCCCGATACCCGACGATGAGTTTCAGGCCCGCCTTCTGGGCCTTGCGGTTCACCGCACGGTTCAGCTCGGTGACGTCGAAGAGCCGCTCGTCGAGCTTGCCGTCGGCGATCAGCCGCCGGGCGTCGATCGGAACGAGGAGCGTGTGCCCGTCGCGTATGCGCGTGGCCACGGGTATGTGTTCGCGCCCCTTGGCGGGCTCGAACGTCACGACACGGCCCTTGGCGTCCACGGAGACGCGGTCACCGGTGATGAGTGTGATGTGGTGCGGGGCCACGAACTGTGTGCCCGTGGCCTTCGCCTGCGCGCGATCCACTGTCGCCACGGCCGGGGTGGTCATGCCCGCCGCGAGCGCCACGGCGGCTGCCGCGGCAAGGGTGGATACGCACGCACTCTTCACATGTCTGTGCAAGTCTCCCCCTGGAGATCAAGTGGTTCCTCAGGAACCGCCAGTTCCGCGGGGTCACGCACAAGTCTCCGCACCCCCCGGTCGACGCATTATGACCGAGCGACACCCGAACGTATGAACATTTCCGCGACACGCGTGCGGAGTTGACGGAAATGCACCCATGGGTACGGATAGGCACTCATGGCACGGAGACGGTCGGCCGTGGCGGTGTCGCCATCCCGCTGCCGGTGAAGAAGCTCAGGTGCGGCGGCTGGTCGTACGCGGTGTTCTGCCACGCCGGCGTGGTGCGGTAGGTGGTGCCGTGGAGCAGCGTCGTGATCTTCGTACCGGTCTCGTACGGCGTGGAGTAGATCCGCAGCGCGGTGTTGTCGGTGGTCGGCCAGACCACTTCTTCGCCCAGTCGCCGAGGATGTCTCCGGACAGTGACGGAGTCGCCTTGGTGCCGTTGTTGGAGTGGACCGAGGCACCGGTCAGCAGCCGGGTATCGGCGGAGGTGCCGTACTTGTCGACATGGGCCTGCCGGGCCGTCGCCGCCAGTGAGGTCTCTCTCCCGGCGACCGTGGCGGTGACGGCCGGCACACCGGCCGCCAGCGCGGTGAACAGAGGGCGCATCCGGCCGGTGCGGGGGATCGGTGATGCGGGTGAGCCATGGTTTCGCGCCTTCCGGCCGGGGGCGGGTTACGTAACGTCAGTCACCGCCGGACGCCGAAAAGTTGCCGTGTCCGCACCGGAGCGTGTGGCGGGAGGAGCGGCCGGGTCGCTCGTCCGGGGTAACGACGGTGGATGCACTCGTTTGCCGCTCCTCGGTGGCGAGGTGCAACGGGAGCCCGGACGCTGATCGCATACGTGGCCGAATCGCAGGGGTGAGGAGAGCCTGATGGGGGTGACGCCGTGTCGGACGCAGGTGCACCGGTCCCCGCGTCCATGAAGGACGACGGTCTGGACGCGGCGCTCCTCGACAGGCTGTTCACCCAGTCCGTGGTGGGCCTTCATGTACTCGATCCGCAGCTGCGGGTGGTACGGATCAGCTCTCTGGCCGGTGCCGACCTCGCCGAGCAGGTGATCGGGCGTCACTTCACCGATGCGTACCATCTCGACCGGCCGGACTCCACCGGGAAGCTGCTGCAACGCGTGCTGGACACGGGTGAGCCGGTGCACGATCGGCTGGTCCACGGCCGTATCAGGAGCGCGCCGGGCCCGAACCGCAGCTATACGGTCACCGTCTTCCGGCTGAACGACAAACAGGGGCAGGTCCTCGGACTGCTCGCCGCCGTCGTCGATGTCACCGAACGTGAAAAGGCTCGCACCCGTGCGATGTACCGGGCCAGGTTGCTCAAGGTCGTGGGTCGGTCCCTCGATGTGGCGACCACCTGCCAGGCACTCGTCGAGGCCTCTGTGCCGGGGTTCGCCGACTTCGCCGTGGTCGAGGTCGTGGACGATGTGCTGCGCGGTGCGGATCCTCCGATGGGCCCGCTGGGGCCGGACGTCCCGCTGCGCCGGGCCGCCCTTCGCGGTGTCAGCCGGGCCGCCCTTCACGGTGTCAAGGGCGTCGGCGACCAGGTCGGGCTTGTCGGTGACACGCGCCGGCTGCCCGCCCATACCCCCTTCGCCCTGGCAGTGTCGGATCTGCAGCCCCGGATTGTCGCACTCGACGCGGACACCCCGTGGCTCGCCGCGGATCCGCAGACCACCCGGTTGGTCCAGGCCCTCGAGGCCCATTCACTGATGGTGGTCCCGCTGAAGCTGCACGGCTCGGTCCTCGGGCTGGTGAGCCTGTACCGGTGCCCGGGATCGGATCCGTACGACGAGAACGACATCACGCTTGCGCAGTCCGCGGCCGTCCATGTCGCGCTGAGCATCGACAACGCGCGCCGGTACGAGCGCGACCATGTGATCGCGTCGACGGTCCAGCGCAGGCTGCTTCCGCAGGGCGACAGTGCCAGGGTCGCCGTCGACACCGCGCATGTCCTGCTGCCCGGGCGCAACAGCGGATGCTGGTTCGACAGCATCGGCCTGTCCGGCGCCCGCACCGCGCTGGTCGTCGGCGACGTCGGCGGGCATGGACTCCAAACGGCCATCATCATGGGGCAGTTGCGTACGGTCATCCAGGCTCTGGCCGGTCTCGATCTCGAGCCGGACGAGGTCCTGGCCCGGCTGAACGACGCGGCGGACCGCCTGGCCGACGAGCGCGCCGCGCTGCCGCCGGGCGACTCGTTGCAACGGGAGTCGCTCAAAGCGTCCTGCATCTATGCGGTCTACGACCCGTTCACCCGCACCTGTACGGTTGCCCGTGCGGGGCATCCCGCGCCGATCGTCATCGCACCCGACGGCAGCGCGCCCGCCGTCGACGTACCGGAAGGGCCTGCGCTCTTCGCCGCCGACAGCGCCCCGTTCGCCACCGCCACCCTCGAACTCGACGAGGGCAGCATCCTGGCGTTCGCCACCGGCGCCCTGCTGCCGGACGACGCGTCCGCCACCCGGATACAGAACGCGCTCGCGCGCCCCGACCGCGCTCTGCAGGAGCTGTGCGACGGCGTCGTCTACACCCTGCCGGCCGATACCGTCCCCGACGGTGCGGCCATCCTCCTCGCGCGTACCGGCACGGTGCCGCCCGACCGCGTCGCCACGTGGGAACTGGCCCACGACCGAACGACCCCCGCCGTCGCGCGTACCCTCGTGCGCGACCGGCTCGACGGCTGGGAGCTCGACGACGACACGGTCCAGGCGACCGAGCTGATCGTGAGCGAGCTGGTGACCAACGCCGTCCGCTACGGCACCCCACCCCTGCAGCTGCGGCTCATTCTGGACCGGTTTCTGACCTGCGAGGTCCACGACAGCAGCCCGGTGGCACCGCATCTGCGCCATGCCCGGACCGTCGACGAGGGCGGGCGCGGGCTGTTCATCGTCTCCCAGCTCGCCACCCACTGGGGCACCCGGTACGGCCGGCAAGGCAAGGCGCTCTGGACCGAGCAGGAGGTCCCCGGCCCGGGGTGACGAAGCCGGGCCCGGCGCGGGGCGGGCACCACGCGCGCCTCCGCTCGCACTCGGCCATGCGCAGACGCAGCATGAGGGCATGGGCATGCACACATCCCGCGGTCGGCGGCTGGTCGTCTTCGCCGAAAAGGCGGACGGGCCCGCCCTGTGGTGTGCGCAGCGTGTCGCACACCGGTCCGCCGACGAGGCGGCCGTCGGCCGCCCATGACGAGAGCGGCGCACCGCGGCCGGGTCGGCCGCGGTGCGCCGCGAGCGAGAGGCGAGGGCCGGCTCCCGGGTCAGGGAACGGCCGTCAGAGGGTCAGCGGCGACCGCCGCGATCGTGGTCGTGCCCGCGGTCGTGGTCCCGCCCGTGGTCACGGTCGTGGTCACGGTCGTGGTCACGGTCGTGGTCCCGCCCGTTGTCGCGCCCGTGGTCACGCCCGTGGTCACGCCTGTTGTCACGTCCGCGATCGCGATCGTGGCCGAGGCCGAAGCCGTAGCCGAAGCCATAGCCGACGTGGTAGCGGCCCCAGGACTCGGAGTCGACCAGATAGCCGCGGCTGTCACGCAGGATCGCGGTGTCACGGTTGTCCCAGACGTACCGGCGGAGGTCCTGATAGACGTCGTAGCCGTTGTCGCGGCCGATGCCGGTGTGGACCCGTACCGAGGAGCGACCGGCCAGAAGCAGGTCGAACCGGTAGGTGCGGCGGCTCTCGTCACTGAGCGTCCAGCCACGGAGGTTGACCGTCTGACGGCTGGTGTTGGTGACGGTGACCCACTCGTCGTTGAGGCTGCGGTTGGAGCCGTCATCGCGTCCGGGGCTGTCGTACTGGATCTGCCCCAGCACGATGGGCGAATACGAGGTGTACCGACCGCGGTCGTGGCCGTGGTCGTCGGCGGCAGCCGGGAGTGCTGCGGCCGCCACCAGGGCGCCGGCCGCGAGAACGGAAGCGGTGAACCGCCGTGCGGAACGGGACATGAAGACCTCTCAGATGCTGGCCCGGACCGCAAGGTCCGAGCATTGTTCGGTCCCGGCGTGATGCCGAGAACGCACACTTTGGCCTGATCACCCGATTCACGGCAGACGCCCCGATACGTGTTACGAAATGCAGACATTTCTGTCACACGCGCCTGCATTCGGCACGCATCCGATCCCTTGATATCCGTCAATGACTGACCGCTGCATCCACCCGTTCGATATCGGTACGCCCGGCTTCGCCCACACTCATGCCACTCGGTGTGCGCGACGGCTCACCCTGCGCAACGGGCGCCAAATTCTGTAACAGCCACCCCACATCCCACCCCGAACGACTTTTCGGTTACCCGCAGGAATGAGGAAAGCGTTCTACTCCCAGCCGTTCGCGGCAGGCCGTTCCCGATCATTGCGCGGGGAGCGCAACGGTGGTTCAGTGGGAGCTAAAGTTATGAATCGAGGTTCAGACCATCATGGCCTACCGCCCCACCGCCCGCACCGAGGCGACCCGGCTCGCGCATCGCCAGCGGCTGCTGGACGCCGCACGACAGCTGCTGGCCGAGGGCGGATACGCCGCGGCCAACATCTCCGCGCTCGCCGAGCGCGCCCAGGTCGCCACCGGCAGCGTCTACAACCACTTCGCCTCCAAGCAGGAGTTGCTGGCCGCGGTCTTCCGGCATGTCGCCGGCCATGAGCTCACCGCGGTACAGGAAGCCGTGGGCGCAAAGAGCGGGGCGGCCGAGCAATTGCGCGCCCTGGTCGAGGTGTTCGCGTTCCGGGCACTGCGCACGCCCCGTACGGCCTGGGCGCTGCTCGCCGAGCCCGTCGATCCGCTGGTCGAGGCGGAACGGCTGACCTATCGGCGCGGCTATCACGCCCTCGCCGAGACGGTCATCACGGCCGGGATCGAGGCGGGTGAGCTGCCCGCGCAGAACGCCCGGCTGGCTGCCGCCGCCGTGATCGGAGCGATCAGCGAGGCGCTGCTCGGCCCGCTGTCCCCGGTGGGCGAGCGGACCGACCCGGAGCCGGTCGTGGCAGGTATCACCACCCTCTGCCTCAGAGCCGTGGGAGCTGTCGGCACCTGACCCGCTCCCCCGCAACGCCCCGTCACTCCCCAGTACCGGCCGACCAGGCAGCCGACGTCAGACAGGAACCCCCGAGATGACCGCCACCGCATCCCCGACCGGCCTCCGGCCGGAGACTCCCGCACCGCACCCCACCCATGAGGTCACCAACCAGGCGCCGCCCCGGACCGGCCTCGACGAGTACGGCACCAATCAGCCGCTCGCCGAGGCCGTCCGGACGTTCGGCGCGGCGTGGCACGAGCCGGAACTCCACGAGATCGGCAGCCTGGTCGGCTCCGCGAAGTTCCAGACCGATGCGGAGCTCGCCCACACATCCCCGCCCGTGCTGCGTACCCACGACCGGTACGGCAACCGCGTCGACGAGGTCGACTTCCACCCGGCGTACCACGAGATCATCGGCGCGGCCGTGCGTCATGGCGCACACACCGCGGCGTGGGCCGACCCGAAGCCGGGCGCCGCGGTGGCCCGGGCGGCGTCGTTCATGCTCTTCGCCCAGGTCGAGCCGGGCCACGCGTGCCCGATGTCCATGTCGCACGCCGTGGTCCCGGTCCTGCAGCGCGACCCCGAAGTGGGCCAGGACTGGCTGCCGGGTCTGCTCAGCCGCTCCTACGACCCGCGGCTGATCGCCCCGGGCAGCAAGTCGGGGCTGACGTTCGGCATGGGGATGACGGAGAAGCAGGGCGGCTCCGACGTCCGCGCCAACACCACGCGTGCGGTCCCGGTCGCCTCCGACCCCGACGGCCGGGCCCACTTGCTGACCGGTCACAAGTGGTTCTTCTCGGCCCCGCAGTCGGATGCCTTCCTGGTTCTGGCCCAGGCCGCGGCTGGGCTGACCTGCTTCCTCGTACCGCGTGTGCTGGCCGACGGCACCCGTAACACCATCCGTATCCAGCGGTTGAAGAACAAGCTCGGCAACAAGTCGAACGCCTCCTCCGAGGTGGAGTTCGGCTCCACGTGGGCGGTGCGGGTCGGTGAGCCGGGGCGTGGCGTTCCCACCATCATCGAGATGGTCAACCACACCCGGCTGGACTGTGTCCTGGGCACCACTGCGGGCATGCGCCAGTCGGTCTCCGAGGCGATCTGGCATGCGGAGCACCGCAGCGCTTTCGGTGCCCGGCTGGTCGACCAGCCGGCCATGACGGCGGTCCTCGCCGATCTGGCCCTGGAGACGGAGGCCGCGACCTGGACCTCGCTGCGGCTCGCCCAGGCGTACGAGACGGGCAGCGGCGAGTCCGAGGCCATGTTCCGCCGACTGGCCACGGCAGTCGCCAAGTACTGGATCTGCAAGCGCGGCCCGCACCACGCCTACGAGGCACTGGAGTGCCTGGGCGGCAACGGCTACACCGAGGACTGGCCACTGGCCCGCCGCTACCGCGAACAGCCGGTGATGGCCGTGTGGGAGGGCTCCGGCAACGTCATCGCCCTCGATGTGCTCCGCGGCATCGCCAGGACCCCACTATCGCTGGACGCCTTCTGGGCCGAGCTGGAGACCACCGCCGGTGCCAGTGCCGTACTCGACGCGCATGTGCGCCGGGTACATCGCGAGCTCGCCGAGGACCTGCGCGATCCCCTTGCCGCACAGACGCGCGCCCGGGCGACGGTCGAGGCCATGGCGCTGGCCCTGCAGTCCTCGCTGATGCTGCGGCATGCTCCGGCACCCATGGCCGAGGCTTTCGTCGCCGCCCGCCTGGGCGAGGACCGCGGCCACCAGTACGGCATCCTGCCGCGGGGCACGGACGCCGCCGCGATCGTGGAGCGGCACTTCGGCGGACGCTAGGGGCTTAGGCATGGTGTCCCGGCCGATCGGCCGGGACACCAACCCTTCCCCTCATCGATGCGGCATCGGCGTCCGCGCGGTCACCGGCCGACGGTGCGTCCAGCCGAGCAGGACGACCGAGCACACCGCGGCGAACGCGCACCAGGTGGAGATGAACTCCAGCCGCCACAGCGTCGCGCAGATCGCGGCCCCGACGGCAACGAGGAAGCCGAGGAGTCGCAGCAGACGGTCACCGGCGAGCAGCAGGGAGCCGACCGTGGCCACGAGGTAGCCCGTGACGAGCAGTTCGGAGTGCGGAAGGTCGAGGACGTAGCCGAGGGTGTGACCGCGGATCTCTGCGGTCACGGGACGGGTGGCCAGACGGTACGCGAGGGAGGCGGCGGTCGCGGCGCCGGCCACGACAGGGAGCATCAGCCGGCGCCGGGTCCGCGGCGGCGCGGCGCTCAGCACGGCCGACGGCACCCAGAGCGCCAGCAGCGGAAGGGCGATGACGGCCCAGGCCACCGTGGCGGGGCCGGTGCCGCCGCCGGTGCGCCAGATGAACGACTCGATGATCTGATGGGCGCCGAGAAGCAGCGGCAGCGCCGCGAGCGGCAGATCGCGGGACCGGCGGGTGCGCGCGACGCAGACCACTCCGATCGCGGCGATGCCGGAACCGGCCACCAGATCGGCCGTCGCACTCCAGCACATGAAGTCACCCCGGCCCCGAAGTTGTGCGAGTCGATCTCTGACGCGGGCAACGCTAGTAGGGCTTGGTCAGGTTCGTATCGGTGTGGGTATGTCGCGGTGGCAGGTGGGGCAAGCGCCGGTCCAGACCGCGAGTAGTGTCTGCAACTCGCGGATGACCTGGTAGAGGCTCAGGCCGGCGCTGGGTCTTTTGGGGCCCGGGTCAGTCGTCGCAGGGTGCAGAAGGCGTGCGCGACGGAGACGAGGGTGACGTGGTGATGCCAGCCGCCCCAGGTCCGGCCCTCGAAGTGGGCAAGCCCCAGGGCCTGCTTCATCTCCCGGTAGTCGTGCTCGATGCGCCAGCGGAGCTTGGCGAGGCGGACCAGTGTGGTCAACGGCATGCCGGAGGGCAGGTCGGACAGCCAGAACTGCACCGGCTCGCTCTCGCCGGCAGGCCATTCGGCCAGCAGCCAGCACTCCGGCAGCTCCGGGCCGTCGACGTTCTGGCGGACCTCGCGTCCGGCGGGCCGGATACGAAGGGCCACGAAGCGGGAGTACATCCGCTTGCGGCCCGACCGGCCGGTGCCGGACCGGGAACCTTCACGCCACTGCACCGGCCTGGCCGCCTTCCGGCCCGCCGCGATGACCAGCTCCTTCACCGGCCGCGGCTTGTCGGGATACTTGGCCACCGGCGGGCGTCCGGTCCCGGAGTACGGCTCGGCCACCGGGACCGCGTCGGCAGGCTGGGCCGACAGCGTGCTGGAGATCCCCACCACGTAGTTCAGGCCGCGATCCTGCAGTCCGTGCCGGAACGCGGCGGCGTCGCCGTATCCGGCGTCAGCGATGGCCAGCGGCACCTCGAGTCCCCAGGAGCGGATCTCGTCGAGCATGTCCAGGGCCAGCTGCCACTTCTCCACGTGCCCGACATCCTCGGGGATCCCGCAGGCGGTGCGGCGGGCGACCTTGCCCGCATCGGCCTTCGGTGAGACGGGATCCCAGGTCTGGGGCAGGAACAGCCGCCAGTTGACCGCCGCCGAGGCGTGGTCGGACGCGAGGTGGAGTGAGACGCCGACCTGGCAGTTGGTGACCTTGCCCGCGGTGCCGGTGTACTGCCGCGACACACACGCCGAGGCCGTCCCGTCCTTGAGGAACCCGGTGTCGTCGAAGACGAAAGCGTCGGGCCCGATCGCCTCCTCCATCCGCCAGGCCAGCTTCGCCCGGATATGTGCCGGGTCCCAGGGACTCGTAGTGATGAAGTTGGCCAGTGCCTGCCGGTTCCCGTCCTCACCCAGGCGGGCGGCCATCGGCTCGACCGACTTACGCTTGCCGTCGGTCAGCAGCCCCCGCAGATAGACCTGCCCCCACCGGCGCTGATCCTTGCGCGCGAACGGCTCGAATACCTCCGCCGCGAACGTCTCCAACTCAACACGCACCACAGCAATCTCGTCCGGAGTCACACACTCTCAACGCCACACCGGGCCGACAGGACACGCATCACCACAACTGACCTGACCAAGCCCTACTAGGGCCTCCTCACGGAACATGACCGGCGCCCCGCCCACACGTCCCTCCGGCACATCACTCGCTGGGCTCGTGGCCGTCAGCGCAGGTGACGGGGGACGACTCCACCGTCTACGTCCTCGCCGCCGACGACACACTGCGCGCCGTCGACCGGGAGAGCCGGCGGATCCGCTGGGCCGAACGGGCTCCGTACGCCCCGCCCGTCGGCACATCTGGCCGGGCGGCGGGCAACGGTTGTCCGGCCGGGGCGGGAACCAGATCTTCCTGATGAACAAAGTGACGGTCGCGGCGCTGCCGGTGTTCTGACACCGGGAGCCATCAACTACGGCTGACCGTAAGGGTGTCGGTGGCAAGTATCCGCCGGTGCGGTCGCTCGCCCGCTCAGGCGTGTTCGTACCAACTCATTGACCGCCGGATCCCGTTGACGTACCGTCACCGCTGTTCGCGTACAAGAACTCGGTTCAGAATACGGAACATCGTTCCCTGGCCGAAGGATTGCCTTTACCACCGCACCAACCACCTCATGGGTGCCTGCGGAGGACACCGCAGGCGGTGAAAGGAACACCGAGTGCGCACAGAGAATCAGCATGCCAGACGGCGGGGCGGCCGGGCAGCCGCCTCGTTCATCGCGGTCGTCTCACTGATCGCCGCAGCCCTCACAACGCTGTTCGCCACCGGCTCGGCCACGGCCGCCCCGGCAGCGGGCTCGTACAGCCTGTCGAACGCCGGCAGCGGACTGTGTCTGGAGGTTCCGAGCTCCGCAACCTCCGACGGCGTCCAGCTCGTCCAGAACACCTGCACCGGCGCCGCCCAGCAGACGTGGCGGCTCACGGCCTCCGGCAGCGGCTACACCCTGACCGCCTCGCACAGCGGCAAGTGCGCCGGGGTGCGTGACGCGTCCACCAGTGCGGGCAAGGCGGTCGAGCAGCAGACCTGCAGCGGCGCCTCCAGTCAGGTGTGGACGCTCGCTCCGATCAGCGGCAACACCTACCAGGTCGTCAACAGCAACGGCGGCAAGTGCCTCAACAACAAGGACAGTTCGACCGCTGTCGGCGCCGCGGTCCAGCAGAACTCCTGCGACTCGGTGACCAGCAAGCGCTGGACCTTCACCGCAGCGGGCTCGGTCCCCACCGGTCCGCCGACGACTCCCCCGACCACTTCGCCCACCACTCCGCCTACCACCCCCGGGGCTCCGCCCGCATGGCCCACGGCCACCGGCGGTCAGGCCGTGGCAGCGACCATCGAGGTGTCCGGTACCTACGACGGCGGCCTGAAGCGCTTCTACGGCAGCGGTGACCTGGGCAGCGGCGGCCAGGACGAGGACCAGCCGGCCATGTTCGAACTGGCGGACGGTGCCACGCTGCAGAACGTCGTCCTCGGCGCCCCGGCCGCCGACGGCGTCCACTGCCTCGGCGCCTGCACGCTCAAGAACGTGTGGTGGGAGGATGTGGGCGAGGACGCCGCAACCTTTCTCGGCAGCTCCTCGTCGCTGGTCCGCACGGTCGACGGCGGCGGCGCGAGACTGGCGGACGACAAGGTGTTCCAGCACAACGGCGCCGGCACCCTGATCATCAAGAACTTCCAGGTCGAGGACTTCGGCAAGCTGTACCGCTCGTGCGGCAACTGCTCCACGATGTACGGCCGGCACGTCCAGGTGCAGAACGTCTGGGTCACCTCACCGGGTGACAGCATCGTGGGCATCAACACCAACTACGGTGACACGGCCCGGTTCTCCGGCATCACGATCTATGACGACGCAGATGCCGACATCGACATCTGCACCAAGTACAAGGGTGTGACGAGCGGCGAGCCCACCAAGATCGGTACCGGAGCGGATGGCACCAACTGCATCTACTCCCCCTCGGACATCACCTACATCGACTGACGTAGCCAGGTCCGAAACACTCGTAAGAGGCCCGCCCCGGCAACCGGGGCGGGCCTCTTCCTTCACCGGCGCAGGCCGTGGCCGCGACCGGCTCGGACGCTTGCGGTTCCGTCGCCGACAGCTCACACGGACTTCGGTCGCGGCCGGTGGATCGCCCCGGCGGTGTCGGCGAGGGGAGCGCCGGTGCCGCCCCAGCGCAGTGCGACGATCTCCGCCGCGATCGAGACGGCCACCTCCTCGGGAGTGCGGGCGCCGAGATCGAGGCCGATGGGCGAGCGCAGTCTCGCCAGTTCCGTCTCGCCCAGGCCGGTCTCCCGCAGCCGCGCCAGACGGTCCTCGTGAGTACGACGGCTGCCCATGACGCCGATGTACGCGGCCGGGGAGCGCAGGGCCACCTCCAACAAGGGGACGTCGAACTTCGGGTCGTGCGTGAGCACACACATGACAGTCCGCTCATCGGTGTCCGTGGAACGCAGATAGCGGTGCGGCCAGTCGACGACCACCTCCGCACCGTCAGGGAACCGCCGGGGGTCGGCGAAGACCGGGCGTGCGTCGCAGACGGTGACCCGGTAGCCGAGGAACGCACCGATCCGGGCGACCGCCGCGGCGAAGTCGATCGCACCGAAGACGAGCATGCGCGGGGGCGGGGCGAACGAGTGCAGGAACACCGTGACGTCGTCCTCACGGCGCTCGCCGCGCGGACCGTAGTGGCGCAGACCCGTTGCCCCTTGGGCCAGCTCGCCCCGTGCGTCGGCGGTGACAGCCGCGTCGAGGCCGCTGGTTCCGAGCGAACCGGACACGGTGTCCGGCCATACGGCGAGCGCGGCGCCGCGCGGGGCGGGGCCGTCGGTCACGGTGGCCACCACCACCGGACGGTGTTCGGCGACCGACGCGGCGACCGCGCCGAACGCGGGGTCGGTCGCGGCCGAAACGGGGCGTACGAGAAGGGTGACCTCACCGCCGCAGGTGAGCCCGACGGCGAACGCGTCCTCGTCGCTGTAGCCGAAGGTTCGCAGTTGCGCCCGGCCGGTCTCGACGACCTCCGTGGCCAGGTCGAAGACGGCTCCCTCGACACAGCCGCCGGAGACGCTGCCCACGACTTCGTCACCGGGGCCCACCGCCATCGCCGCGCCGGGGCCGCGGGGCGCACTGCGGGTGACATGGACGACGGTGGCGAGCCCGAACGGCTCTCCGGAGGCGTACCAGCGGCTCAGCGCCGGGAGGATCTCACGCATGACGAGCACCGCCCACAGCTGCCTCGCCGCCGACACCTGCCGTGGGCGGCGTCCGGAAAGCCTGCAGGCTGTGTCCCGCGACGAAGGCGTCCACGGATGTGCCGTCGGCCGGTGAGGCCGTACGCCTTGCCGCCCACGGCCTCAGCTCGTCACATCCGTCCAGGCGTACGGCTTGCCCAGGGGCCCCTTCGTGGGTCCGGCGCCCACCGCCTCCATTTCGCGATCGGCCGCTCTCATCAGCTGACCCGCGACATCCTTCATGGCACGGCTCGCCGCGAGTTCGTCACCGATGGTGGGGATGTCCACGTCCTGCGGGTTGCAGCGGGCGACCCCGTGGCCCATGAGTTTCTCGGAACCGGTGTCCAGCACGGCTTCGGCCTTGGTCGTACCGTTCTCCTCGGAGAGATCGAGGTGGACATTCCACTCCAGCGTGCGTGTCATCGCGCACCTCCCTCACCCGCGTCCGGCCGCACTGCGCCGCCACGACACGGTCCTGTCCTCTCAGCATCCACCCGGCAGGGCCGGTTCGCGCGCTCCGGGCGGGTGCCGCACCGAGACCCTACGGGATCCGTGACCGGTGGCTCACCCTGCGGGAGTTTCCGCTCCGAAATATGATGCAGAGGGCAACTGCCACGGAAGCCATCGCCGGACAGTGCCCAGTCGCACAGCGCCCACGGGACTGTGCGGGAGGCGTCCCGGATCCGCCCGCCACATCAGCCCTGTGTTGCGGCTCGCGAACGAATGCAGTGTGGAGCGGCCCATGAACCGGCGTCGTCCTCACCGTTCCGCGAGTGCCGAGGAGCTGCTCACCACGCTGCAGCAACTCACCGCCCGGGCACGTCACGAGGTCCAGCTGCATCAGGCTCGGGTGGAGCTGGCCGAGGCGCTGCAGCGGGAGCTGCTTCCCGCCTGCCTACCCTCGCTCCCGGGCCTGCAGACTGCTGCCCGCTACGCACCGGCCCGCAGCGGACTGGACATCGGTGGCGACTGGTACGACGGCTTTCCACTGCCGGACGGCACACTCGGATTCGCCATCGGGGACGTACAGGGCCATGACGTCGAGGCCGCCGCATTCATGGGGCAGATCCGGATCGGCATGCGGGCGATCGCCGCCACCACCGCCGATCCGGGCGAGATCGTCGGCCGGACGAACGATCTGCTGCTGTCCATCGACTCCACCCTCCTGGCGACCTGCACCTTCGTCCGTTTCGACCCGCACGCCGGGGAACTGTGCACGGCTCGGGCCGGACATGTGGCGGCCGTCTGGGCCACGACCGACGGACGGTCGGGCATAACACAGGACGCGGGCGGACTGCCGCTGGGTGTCGGTGCGGCGGAGAAGTATCCGGTCAGCCGGCACCCGCTGACCGCCCCGGGGGCGTTCGTGCTCGTCACGGACGGAGTCGTCGAAGGGCCCTCGTTCCCGATCGACGAGGGGCTGGACGCGGTGGTGCGACTGGTCGCCGCCCGGGCCTCGGCGTCGGCCGAGGCGCTGGCCGACGAGGTGATGCAGACGGCGGAGCGCACCGGTCACCAGGACGACGCGGCCGTCCTGGTCCTGCGCCACAAAGGCTTCGCCGGCTCCGGGTGACTGGGGGGGCCGGGCCTAGCGTGTCACGCAGCCGCGCGTCCCGGGCCGCGGTGTCTGATGAGGTCTGTGATCCGCAGCGAGGAAACCAGACGTACGGCGTCAGCCGTGCTCCGCATCCTGGTCGTCGCCGCCGGCTACTACGGGGCAGGTCAGATCGGTCTGCTGAGAAAGGTGACCGTCCACGGCGCCACGGTCACCCCGCTCTGGCCGTCGACAGGAATCGCTCTGGGCTGCCTGTTGTACCTCGGCATCGGCGTCTGGCCCGGCATCACCCTCGGCTCCCTGCTCAACATCGTCACGCTCTCCGACACAGTCATGCTCTCCGACTGGGGGATCATGATGAGCAGTACCGCGGCGCCCGTCTGCTCGTACCTCATGCTCCGCAGATTCGGGTTCCGGATGGAGCTGGACCGGTTGCGCGACGGCGTCGTCCTGGTCTTCCTCGGCGCGATGGCCGGAATGCTGATCAGCGCGACCGCCGGCACCGTGCTCTTCGTACTCGACGGCAAGCTGCCCGCAGGCCATTTCTGGCCGGTCTGGGCGGCGTGGTGGTCGGGGGACGCCATGGGGGTGCTCGTGGTCACCCCGCTGATGCTCGTCATGCGCAAGGCGCGGCTGCCCCGGGCCGACGACAGATGGCTGGAGGCGACCGCACTGGCGGTCGTCTCCCTCGTGGTCTCACTGGTGGCCACGCGGAGCGAACTGTCGATGCTCTATCTGGTGTTCCCGCTGCTCATCTGGGCCGCCCTGCGCTTCCAGCTGGCGGGTAGCGCGCCCTGTGCGCTGCTGGTGTCCGTCCTGGCAATCATCGCGGGAGGGGAGGCGGTGGGTCCGTTCGCCGGTCACACCGTCCTTGAGGTGATGCTGAACCTGGCGGTCCTGAATGGTTCCGTGGCGCTGACCGGGCTGCTGCTGGCGGCGATCGTCACCGAGAAGATGGACATCCGGCGCCGGATCGAGCAGGCCTGTGTGGAGCTGGCCGACGTGGTGGAACATCTCGCGCCGGGCAGATCGGCGACCGCGTGGCCGTCGCGGTCCAAGGACAGACGCGACGGCTACTGACGCCAGGCGGCCAGGTCCCCGGCTGCACCTCCGCGCGCCCCTCGCCCGGCGTCACTGCGGAAAGTGGCGGTCCAGGAAGTCGTTGCGGAACTTGCCCGTCGGGTCGGACCTGGCCATCAGCTTCTCGAAGTCGGCGTACTGCGGGTACAGCGTGCGCAGCGTCTCGGGTGCGGTGGTGAACACCTTGCCCCAGTGCGGGCGGGCGCCGAACGGTGCCAGTGCCTCCTCGATCGCCCCGAGCACCGGCGTGACGGCGGCGATGTCCTGCACCCAGGTGAAGTGGAAGGCCACCGCGTCGGTCCTGCTCGCGGGGCTCAGCCACAGGTCGTCGCGGGCCACGGTGCGGATCTCGCCGATCTGCAGCAGCGGGGCGATCCGGTCCCGGAGCCGGTCGAGCGCCGCGAAGGCTGCCGCGGCGTCGCTCCGTGCCACGAAGTACTCCGACTGCAGCTCGTCCCCGTTGCTCGGGGTGAACTCCAGCCGGAAGTGCGGCAGACGCTTGTGCCATGCGCCGGGAACACCCTGCTGCCGCGTGCAGTTCTCGGCCCGCATGCCCTGGATCGGGTGGCGCGGACCGTCCGCGAGCCTCGCGCCGAGCCACTCGGCCGGCGCCTCCGCCGGCCCGTCCGCACCCACCCGCTGCTTGAGCCAGACCTGGTTGACGGGGCCGCCCCGCCAGTCGGTGAAGAGGCTGACGCTGTACGCGGCCGACATCACCTCGTCGAATCCGCCCCGGTCGCCGATCCGGGCCTGCGGCAGATCCTCGTAGACCCACTGCTGTACGTCGAAGGCGGGCACCAGGTCCAGCGTCAGCCGGGTCACCACGCCGAGGGCGCCCAGCGCGACCACAGCTCCGGGGAAGTCCGCGTCGCCGCGGGTCAGCCGCGCGGTGGTCCCGTCCGCCGTGACCATGTCCAGCCCCCGGACCGCACCGGCCAGCGAGGTGTTGCCCACGCCGGAGCCGTGCGTTCCGGTCGCGCAGGCGCCGGCCACCGAGATGTGCGGCAGCGACCCCAGGTTGTGCAGGGCGAAGCCGTTCCGGTGGAGTTCACCGGCGAACTCCCCGAAGCGCAGTCCCGCGCTGACGGTGACCGTCCCCGCCTCCCGGTCGATGTCGACCGTGCGGGGCAGTCCGGCCACCGACACAAGGTCCCCGGCCGTGTCGGCGACGGTGCTGAAGGAGTGCCGGGTGCCCAGCGCCCGTACCTTTGTTCCGGTGGCGACGATCTCCTCCAGCTCGGCCTCCGAGCCGGGGGTACGCAGCCGCCGCGCTCCGAAGGTGATGTTTCCGGCCCAGTTCTTCTCCGCGGGAGTCACCGCACGCCCTCTTTCCCTCGTGGCCGGCCCTCGCCGCCTTCCGGACCAGTCTCCCAGACGCGGAAGCGATCGTATGAGGTGGTGACATGTCCGCGCACAATCCCAGCACGGAACCACCCAAACACCAACAGCCACGCACAAGACGCTGTGATCCGACTCGGATCGGGACGAGGCCCAAGCGGTAGCTCGCGTTCTGAACTTCACGAGAACTCCAGCGAAATGGCACGTGTGTGGATATCGTGCACCGAGCGAGGGCGCATCCGTCAGTCCACGGGATCGGCGGATGCGTCCCGTTTGTGGAGATGCAACTGTGACTGGGGGGTTCATGGGGCATGTCGAGCTACCCGAATCCGAAATATCAGGACCCGCGGGACTGGCGGAGGCGCCACGTCCGCGGACTGCTTCAAACCGGCCTCACAGCAAGGAACTCGAACAGCTGTGGAGTGCCCCGACCGTACGGCGCAACCGTTCTGACCACCGGCCCGGCCCGAAGAGAAGACCGGGCCGGTACCTGCCGCTCATCATCTGCGCCGATCTCCTCGGCCTGGGGATACCGGCCTGGCTCGTACTGGGCACCTACGGACAGCCGCGGGCACAACTCGCCGCCGGGGTGGCCTCGTTGGTGTGGACCGGCGTCCGGGCCGTGCGTGGCCGGTACGCGGACCGGCGGTCGGGGGGCTTCAGGGGCGCGTTGACCGCTCCCGGGGACTGGCTGCTGCTCATCGGCGTGCTGGCCGTGCTCGCGACCGTGTTCAGGGAGCAGGTCCAGCCGGTGACCGCGGTCGTGGCGCTGGTGCCCGGCCTGCTGGTGACCGTCGCCGTGTCGACGGTGCGTCACCTCCCTTGGCCGGGACGGCGACAGCGTGCCGTGCACCGGGTCCTGGTGGTCGGCGAGGCGCCGGGGGTGGACCGGGCGGTGCAGCTGCTCGGTTCCCGTACGGACCACGCCTACACCGTGGTGGCCGCCATACCCGTCGGGACGGCGTCACTGAGCTGTAAGGCTCCGGTGCCGGGCCGGCTCGCACCCGCCCCGGCCGACGACGACGTGACCACAGTCCTGGGCGGAGCCTTCGCCCAGGACGCGGATCTGGCGCTCGTCGTGCCCGGACCGCAGCTGTCCGGGGAACGGCTGCGACGCCTGTCCTGGGGGCTGCACGACGGAGGGCTCCAGCTGTCCGTGCTGTCGGACCTCTCGGACATCGCGGCAGGCCGGGTGCGGCCGGCCTCCGCGGCCGGGCTGACGCTGCTGCACATCGTGCCGCCGCTGCGCAGGGGGCCGCAGATGGCGCTGAAGGCCGCGGTGGACCGCACCGGTGCAGCGCTCGGACTCGTGCTGCTGACACCGCTGTTGCTCCTGATCGGGGCGGCAATACGGTTCACCTCCGACGGCCCGGTGTTCCACCGCCAGATCCGTCAGGGGCAGCACAACCAGCCGTTCACCATGTGGAAGTTCCGCACGATGGTGGAGGACGCCGAAACGCACAAGGCGAAGCTGGCGACGGCGAACGAGAACGACGGTCCGATGTTCAAGATGCGCCGCGATCCCCGGGTGACCCGGATCGGCCGGTTCCTGCGCCGGACCTCGCTCGACGAGCTGCCGCAGCTGCTCAATGTAATCCGGGGCGACATGTCGCTGGTGGGTCCGCGGCCGCCCCTCCCGGAGGAGGTGTCCCGCTACGACGAGCGTGAGCTCCGGCGGCTCGCGGTCCGGCCCGGGCTTACGGGCCTGTGGCAGGTCAGCGGACGTTCGGACCTGTCCTGGCAGGAGACCGTCTCGCTCGACCTGTGGTACGTCGACAACTGGTCGGTGGCCACGGACCTGGGGCTCATGGCCCGTACGCTGCGCGCCGTCACCGACGGCCGCGGGGCGTACTGAGAGCGGCGGGGAACCGGATGCGAGAAGTGAACACCGGCCGGCCGTGCGGGGCCGGCCGGGCGGGCGGCCGTCGCGCTGCGGCGGCCGCCCGGTCCCGGCGGAACAACCGGGAGCGGTCAGCGGCCGCTGCCCCGGTGGTCCAGCCACCAGGCGTAGGTGCGGGCGATGCCGTCGCGCAGCGGGATCTGCGGTTTGAAGCCGAGAGAGGAGAGTCGGGAGATGTCGAGAAGCTTGCGCGGGGTGCCGTCGGGCTTCGACGTGTCCCACGCGACCCCTCCTTGATACTCCGTCACGTCCTGGACGGTGGAAGCGAGTTCACGGATGGTCAGGTCCTCGCCGCAGCCGACGTTGACGGGTTCGTCGCCGTCGTAGCGTTCGAGGAGCAGGAGGCACGCTGCGGCCAGGTCGTCGACGTGCAGGAACTCGCGCCGGGGGCTGCCGGAACCCCAGAGGGTGACCTCGGGGGCTCCGCCCTGTCGCGCCTCGTGGAACCGGCGGATCAGGGCGGGCAGGACATGCGAGGAATCCAGGTCGAAGTTGTCGCCGGGCCCGTAGAGATTGGTGGGCATGGCGCTGATGTACGAGGCGCCGTACTGCCGCCGGTACGACTGGGTCTGCACGATGCCGGCGATCTTCGCCAGCGCGTACGCCTCGTTGGTCGGCTCCAGCGGGCCGGTGAGCAGGGCGTCCTCGGGGATCGGCTGCGGGGCGCGCTTGGGGTAGATGCAGGACGAGCCGAGGAAGAGCAGCCGCTCGACCCCGGCGGCATGCGCACCGGCGATCACGCTCAGCTGGATGCGCAGGTTGTCCTCGAGGAACTGCACCGGATACGTGCTGTTGGCCATGATTCCGCCGACCTTGGCGGCGGCCAGCACCACGGCGTCCGGGCGGATGCCACGCAGAAAGGCCTCGGTCGGTGCGGCATCGCGCAGATCGAGGCTGTCGCGACCGCGGGTGATCACCTCGTGGCCTTCGGCAGTGAGGCGGCGCACCACTGCCGAGCCGACGAGCCCGCGGTGGCCCGCGACAAATATGCGGGCGCCGGGTCGTAGGAGGGGGCGGACGGATTCCTGGGGAGGGCCGGGGAGATCAGTCGTCATGGCTCGGATTGTGCCAGCAGCTGTACATCGCGGTGCCGTTTTGCCGCAGATCACGCAAATTCCGATATTTCGGTGAACCAACCGCCTCTCAGGCGACTTCAGAAGGGGGGAAGACGTGGCGAAGACCGCGCTCATCACCGGCGTGACCGGACAGGACGGTTCGTACCTGTCCGAGCTGCTGCTCGAGAAGGGGTACACGGTCCATGGCCTGATACGCCGCTCGTCGAGCTTCAACACCGAGCGGATCGACCACATCTACCAGGGTCCGGAGGAGGAGAACCGCTCCTTCGTCCTGCATCACGCCGATCTCGCCGACGGGGTGGCGCTGGTGAACCTGCTGCGCGACATCCGGCCCGACGAGGTCTACAACCTGGGCGCGCAGTCGCATGTCCGGGTCTCGTTCGACGCGCCGCTGTACACCGGTGACATCACCGGGCTCGGCACCATCCGGCTGCTGGAGGCCGTCCGCGCCAGCGGCATCGACACCCGGATCTACCAGGCGTCGTCGTCCGAGATGTTCGGCTCCACCCCGCCGCCGCAGAACGAGACGACCCCGTTCCATCCCCGCAGCCCGTACAGCGTCGCCAAGGTCTACTCGTACTGGGCGACGGTCAACTACCGTGAGGCGTACGGCATGTTCGCGGTCAACGGGATCCTGTTCAACCACGAGTCCCCGCGCCGCGGCGAGACCTTCGTCACCCGCAAGATCACCCGCGGGGTGGCCCGGATCAAGGCGGGCCTGCAGGAACACCTCCACCTCGGCAATCTCGACGCCGTACGCGACTGGGGTTACGCTCCCGAGTATGTCGACGCCATGTGGCGGATGCTGCAGTGCGACTCCCCGGACGACTATGTGGTGGCCACCGGCGAGGGGGTCAGCGTCCGGCAGTTCCTGGAGTACGCCTTCGATCATGCGGGCCTGGACTGGCGGGACCATGTCCGTTACGACGCGAAGTACGAGCGCCCCAGCGAGGTCGACGCACTGATCGGGGACGCCACCAAGGCCGAGGAACTGCTCGGCTGGAAGCCTGCCGTGAAGGCACAGGAGCTGGCCAGGATCATGGTCGACGCGGACATCCGGCAGCTCGCCGACCAGCTCACCGGGGCAGCCGTGCGGGTGGACCGATGAGAGGGCCAGGACGTCCCGGACACAGCCGCAGCGGTGTGTTCGCCACGGTTCTCGCGCTCGCCGCGGGCGTGCTCACCACTTCGGCGGTCACCGCTACCCCGGTCGCGGCGCTGACCCCTCCGGTCGGCTTCACCGCCGACTCCCTCACCACCTATCAGACCAATGGCATCGTCTGGGCGCTCGCCGAGGCGAACGGGGTGGTCTACGCGGGCGGCACCTTCGCCAACGTCCGGCCGGCCGGCTCCCCGGCCGGCAGCAATACGACGCCCGCCGTCAACTTCGCCGCCTTCAACGCGGCAACCGGCGCGCCCACCGGCTGTTCACTCTCCTTCACCCGCAGCAGCGGCACCGCCACCGTCCGGGCGTTCGCGCTCTCCCCCGACAAGTCCACGCTCTATGCAGGCGGTTACTTCAGCGCCGTCAACGGGACGGCTGCCAACGGCCTGGTTGCCATCAACACCGCGAACTGCACGATCCGTTCGGGGTTCGCGCCGAACTTCTCGGCCACCGTGCGGGCGCTCGACGTGGCGGGAAACGGCACGGTCTACGCGGGCGGCGACTTCCAGACCGTGAACGGCCAGCCACGGCGCTTCTTCGGCGCCGTCACCGCCACCGGCGCGGTGACCGGGTGGAACCCGGACGCCGACGAACCCGGCCGGACGCTCAAGGTCACCCCGGACGGGCAGAACGTCCTGATCGGCGGCGACTTCTTCACCGTCGGAGGCACCGACTCGCACGCGCTCGCCGTGACCAGTGCTGCCTCGGGTGCGCTGACCCGCGCCTACACGGGCAACTTCATCCCGTCGACCGCGGTGATCAAGGACATCGTCACCGACACCGCCTCCAACGGCTGGTACGTCGCGGGCGAGGGCACCGGAGGTGGCTCCTTCGACGGCCGGCTCGCCATGCGGCTCGGTACGTTCGACCAGCGCTGGCGGGACACCTGCCAGGGGGCGACACAGGCGCTGCGGGTCTATCAGGGCGTCCTGTACGCGGGCAGCCATGTCCACGACTGCTCCACCATGGGCGGCTTCCCCAACCAGGTCCGCAAGCACCTCACCGCCCAGTCCGTCGACGATCCGGCGATGCTCGGCTGGCTCCCGGACACCAACGACGGCATCGGGGAGCCGGTCGGGCCGCGCGCCCTGACCGTGGCGTCCCGGGACGGCCGCGACTTCCTCTGGGTGGGCGGCGAGTTCACCACGGTCAACGGCGTCGCCCAGCAGTCACTGACCCGGTTCGCCAACACTCCCGACACGGGGGCGCCCGCCGCGCCCGCTGTCAGCGTGTCGGCGCCGCGGGCCGGTGAGGTGAGGGTCAGCTGGCGGTCCGCTCTGGATCTGGACGACAGCCTGCTCACCTACCGGGTCTACCGCGACGGCGGTTCGGTGCCCGTGTACACGACACAGGGGTCCTCGCTGTTCTTCAGCCGGCCGCAGTTGACGTTCACCGACACCGATGTGGTGGCCGGCCGGACGTACACGTACCGGATCACGGCGAGCGACGGGACCAACACCAGCGCACTCTCGACCGCCGCCTCCGCCATCGCGGTCGCCTCGGCGAGCCCGTACCGGGAGCGGGTGCTCGCGGACGGCGCCGACCTGTACTGGCGCTACGACGAGGCGGGCGGGTCGTTCGCCGCGGACGCCTCGGACAGCGACAACGGCGGCGTGTACATGAACACCCCGACGTACCGCGCCACCCCGTCCGCCGTGGCCGGGTCGACGGCCCTGTCCCTCAACGGCACGGACGAGTACGTGTACAGCGACCGGCTGCACCACTACACCTCGCCGACGCCGTACTCCATCGAGACCTGGTTCCGGACCAACACCACCACCGGCGGGCGAATCGTCGGGTACGGCAACAACATCGGCACGGCCCAGGGCCAGACGAGCAGCATCTCCGACAAGCTCGTGTACATGACCAACGACGGGCGCCTCGCCTTCGGCGTCCAGGTCGGCAGCACCAGCAGTCGGCCCACCCTCACCACGACGGCTTCGTACAACGACAACGCCTGGCACCATGTCGTCGCCACCCAGGGACCGTCCGGCATGCGGCTGTACGTGGACGGGGTGGCCGTCGGCTCCAACACGACCGCGGGCAACCGCTCGTACAACGGGTTCTGGCGCGTCGGTGGCGACGCCATGCCGACCACCTGGCCGAACCGTCCCACCAGCACCTACTTCGCCGGGCAGGTCGACGAGACCGCGATCTACCCGTCGGCGCTGACCGCCGCACAGGCCGCCGCGCACCACGATCTGGCGGACACCCCGCCCGGCCCCGGCGACTCCACGGTCGCGCTGACGCCGGACGACGACGCATACGTCAACAGTGTGGCGCCGAACACCAATTACAACGACAACCAGCTCGCCTCACGCGGCACCACGGCGTACTTGAGCTATCTGCGCTTCACCGTGCCCGCGGCCCCTGCCGGACAGGTCCTCAAGAGCGCGCGGCTCACCTTCCGTACGTCGTCGGACTCGACGGCGGGCTCCTCCGACAGCCACACCGTGGTGCCGGTCACCGGCACCTGGACCGAGTCGGCGGTCACCTACAACACCCGGCCGTCGCTCTCCTCGACCGCGCTCGGGACCATCACCGGCGCGACCTCGGTCTCCACCGACCATTCGGTGGAGCTGAACGCGTCGGCACTGGGCGGAGCCCTCGGCTCCGTCTACTCACTCGCCCTGACCAGCAGCGGGACGGACAGTCTCCGCATCTGGTCGAGCGAGGTATCAACCGCGGCCTACCGGCCGCAGCTCGTTCTCACCTACGGAGCTGAATGATGAACGGAAGTACGGGGCGCAGACCCGTGGGACGAGGCCGGGTGCGTGCCGCGGCCGCCGCGCTCTGCCTGCTCACCGGAGCCCTGGCCGCGACCGCGGCCGGTGCCTCCCCGGCGGCGTCTCTCACGCCGCCGGTCTCTCTCACCGCGGACGACCTCTCCACCTGGCAGACGAACGGCATCGTCTGGTCGATGGCGGCGACGGGCGGAGTCGTCTACGCCGGCGGCACCTTCTCCACCGTCCGTCCGCCGGACGCGGCGGCAGGCACCTCCGAACAGCCCGCGGTGAACTTCGCCGCGTTCGATGCGGCGACCGGTGCACCGACCGGCTGCAGCCTGTCGTTCACCCTCTCCTCCGGAACAGCGACCGTACGGGCTCTCGCCCTCTCCCCCGACAACAAGACGCTGTACGCGGGCGGGCAGTTCGGTGCGGTGAACGGGGTCGGCGTGAGCAATATCGCCGCGATCGACACCGCGACCTGCACCCCGCGCCAGGACTTCAAGGTGTCCGTCTCCGCGACGGTGCGGGCGCTGTCCGTCACCGACGACACCGTCTATCTGGGCGGTGACTTCAACACGGTGGCCGGGGAAACCCGCAACAAGTTCGCCGCGGTCACCACCGGCGCCGATCTGAAGCCGTGGACGGCCAACACGGACGAGGTCGGCCGGGCCGTACAGGTGACACCGGACGGTCAGCATGTGCTGATCGGCGGTGACTTCTTCACCGTCAACGGCACCACCTCGCACGCCCTCGCCGTCGTGGACGCCGCCACGGGCGCGCTCGCAAAGAGCTACCCGGGGTTCATCCCCAACACCTCCACGGTGCAGGACCTGACCACGGACGCCACCGGCTTCTACACCGCCAACGAAGGCACCGGAGGCGGTGTCTTCGACGGGCGGATCGCGCTGAACCTCAGCGACTTCGAACAGCGGTGGCGGGACACCTGCCTCGGCGCCACCCAGGCCGTCCTGGTCCATGACGGGGTCCTGTACAGCGGCAGCCACGCCCATGACTGCTCCAGCATGGGCGAGTTCCCCGACCAGCCGCGCAAGCATCTCCTCGCCCAGTCCGTGAACGACCCCAAGCTGCTGCCGTGGTTCCCGGACACGAACGACGGCATCGGGGAGCCGGTCGGACCGCGGGTGATGGCCCAGACCGATCAGGGCGGACATCACTACCTCTGGGTCGGCGGCGAGTTCACCACCGTCAACGGCTCAGCCCAGCAGAGCCTGACCCGGTTCGCCGACGGCCCGGACACCGGGGCCCCGTGGGTGCCCAACGTCAGCGTGTCCACGGTCGCCGCGGGCAAGGTCGAGGTGAACTGGCAGACCAGCTTCGACACCGACGACGGGGAACTCACGTACCGGATCTACAAGGACGGTGCCGCCACTCCCGTTTACACCACGACGGGGTCCTCGCTGTTCTGGGACCGGCCGCAGCTGAGGTGGACCGACACCGCTGTCGCTCCGGGCGAGACGCACACGTACCGGATCAGTGCGAGCGACGGCACCAACACCAGCGCCAAGTCCCCGGCACAGACCGCCACCGTGGCCTCCGCGGCGGAGGCGTACCCGGCCAGGGTGATCGCCGACGGTGCGTCGCTGTACTGGCGCTACGACGAGGGGACGTCGACGTTCGCCGCCGACTCCGGGGCCGGCCTGGACAACGGATTCCTGCGCAACAGCCCGGCCTACCGGCAGACCCCGGCCGCGGTCGCAGGAGCGTCGACCGCGATCGGCTTCAACGGCACCAACCAGTACGCGTACAGCAACGAGCGGCACGCGCAGCCCACCAAGTTCTCGGTGGAGACCTGGATCAAGACGACGACCACCAGGGGAGGGAAGATCATCGGCTTCGGCAATCTGACCATGCAGAACAGCAACCAGTACGACAAGCATGTGTACATGCGCAATGACGGGCGGCTGGTCTTCGGGGTCTACAGCGGCGGTACCCGGACCATCGCCACCACCGGGGCCTACAACGACGGCGCCTGGCACCATGTCGTCGCCACGCAGGGCAGCAGCGGCATGGCCCTGTACGTGGACGGGCAGCTGCGCGCGTCCAACTTCCTGTACACCGGCAACGAGAGCTACAACGGGTACTGGCGGGTCGGCGGGGACAACCTGGCGAGCTGGCCGAACCGTCCGACGAGCGACTTCTTCGCCGGGCAGATCGACGAGACCGCCGTCTACCCGACAGCGCTCAGCAGCTCCACGATCAGTGCCCACTACGCCCTGAGGAACGGTGGATGAGGTATCCGTTCCTGGCCGGCGCCGCCGTCGTCGTACTGACGGCGGCGCTGGCCGCCTGCGGCTCGTCCTCCGACAAGGACCACAGTGATGCGGGTGGCGCGAAGCCGTCGGCCGCCGAGTCCCGCGTCGCGGGGCCGGCGGCCGGGCCCGACGCCACCGCGTCCGCCGGTCCTTCGGCGAAGAAGACGAGCGAACCACCGAAACTGCCCACCAACCAACTCACCCCGGCCACCGGCTCCTTCACCAAGAAGCAGAAGCAGTACCTGGTGGACCGGGTGCCGAAGGGCATGGACCCGGCAGCCGTCCTCCAGACCGGCCAGGAGACCTGCGACAAGCTGTCGTACCTGGTCAAGGTCGACAAGGACACCGCTGTCGCGGCAATCGTCACCGGCGAGGTAGCCGGTGCGAAGCCCGCCGTCGCCCACCTCTGCACCGAGCACAAGGACCTGGTGCAGCGGGCCGCTCTGGGCTACGCCGACGGCACGTACAAGAGCTCGCAGATCCGGCCGGGCCGCTACTACGCCGTCACCCCCACCAAGAGCTGCACCTGGCAGGTCACCGGGGCGGGCGGCAAGAACCTGGCGTCGGGCACCTCCGGCACCGGGAAGCGGGTGGGGATCACCGTCGCCGAGACGGCCCGTGCCTTCACCTCCACAGGCTGCTACGCCTGGCTGCCCGAAGGAGACAAGGGATGAGCAAGCTGCCGATAGCCGTGGCGATCCCCACGAAGAACGAGGGCCTGAACATCGCCGAGGCGGTGAAATCGGTCCTGGGGCACTTCGAGGCGGTCGTCGTCGTCGACTCGCACAGCACGGACGACACGGCGAAGATCGCCGAGAGTTGCGGCGCCGAGGTGGTGACGTACACCTGGGACGGCGGCCACCCGAGGAAGAAGCAGTGGTGCCTGGAGAACGTCCGCACGGACCTGGACTGGATCCTGCTGCTCGACGGTGACGAGCGGCTCAGTCCCGGTCTGCTGGCCGAGCTGCGCCAGATCTTCGCCGATCCGGGTGCGCCGAAGCCTGCGGCGTACGACATACCGCTGGGCTACTGGTTCTCGGGCCGACGGCTGCGCCACGGTTACACCATCCGCAAGCGGTCGCTGACCGACCGGACCCGGTGCCACTATCCGGAGGTCGGGGATCTCGCGGCGCCCGGCATCGGCGAGGTCGAGGGGCACTACCAGCCGGTCGCGCCGACGGCCGGCACGCTCCGCAATCCGATCGAGCACCAGGACCTCGACCCGGTCACGGCGTGGTTCGAGCGGCACAACCGCTACTCGGACTGGGAGGCGTGGCTGGAGCACCATCCGGACGTCAAGGAGCAGGTCAGGAAGGTGAAGTCACGCCAGGGGCAGCTGTTCCACAAGGCACCGTTCAAGCCTCTGGTGTCCTTCGCGTACATGTACGTCTACCGACGGGGATTCCTCGACGGCCGGGCGGGCCTCGACTTCGCGCTGGCGATGAGCTTCTACCGGTGGCAGATCGCGCTCAAGTCCCGTGAGGGCAAGGTGGGGTGACCTGCCCGCGCTGCCCCCGTGTCAGCGGGCTGCGGCCTTCCGGCGGACCACGTCCTCGTAGGTCCGCCGGAGCGTCTGCGTCACGGCCTCGATGGTGAAGTGCTCATTGACCAGCTGCCACGCAGCCTGTCCCGCTTCGGCGTTGGCCTCCGGTTCCAGGAGTTCGAGGATCGCCTGCGCGACCTTCTGGGCATTGCCCTCGTCCTCGCCGACCCGGCTGTCGATCACCCGGCCCGCGGCGGCCTCCGCGACATCGGGGGCCAGTCCGCAGGTGCGGGTGATGACCACGGGGGTGCCGACCGACATCGCTTCGAGGACGGAGACCCCGAGGGGTTCCTCGATCGACGGCAGTACGTACACATCGGCTTCCCGCCCGGCGGCAAGGACCTCTTCGTGGCCGAGCGGACCCACATGGTCGAGGGACTCCGACACGCCGAGTTTCGCGGCCAGTTCCAGCGTTCCGGGGAGCGCTCCGGTGTCGGGTCCTGCCAGCACGAACCTGGCGTCCGGATACTTCGCGAGAACCGCGGGCATCGCGGCGACGAAGTCCTCCGGGCGCTTGCGCTCCTGGATCCGGGCCAGGAAGAGCACCGTCGGCGGCCGCCCGGGGTCCCGGGCGGGCTTGCACGTCTGCGGCCGCACACCGTTGACCAGCCGTACGGTCCGGGTGAGCGGCACCGGAGCGGCTACGGCATTCACATCGCGGCGCTCCATTTCCGTCAGATGCAGCACCGCGTCGGCGCGCCGCAGCACCTTCCGTACCCCCAGCAGATCGGTCAGCTGAGCGACGCGCTTCTCGGTCGGGTCCACCATGCCGTGCGTCTGGACGACCAGCGGGCGCCCCAGAGCCAGCGCGAGAAGTGCGGCCGGCAGCGTCACCAGGTCGCGCATCAGATGCACATGGACGACGTCCGCGCCGCGCATCATCCGCCGGGCGGCCAGCAGCAGCGCGCCCGAGGTGATGCCACTGACCTCGAACATCGGCAGCAGGTGGCGGGCCTGGAAGAGGTGGGCGGGCACGCCTTCGACCTCGCTCGGCAGCCCGCCGCCGAAGCCGTCACCGAGGGCCATGATCCGGGCGTCGTCACCATGGGCGCGCTGGACCTTCGACAGGTTGAGCGCCACCCGGGTCGGACCGCCGAACGCATGGTCCGGAGTATGCAGTGTGACGACGTGCAGGATTTTCACCAGGGTTCCCCTCGACCTCGGTCCAGTCTTCACAGAATAGTCATCCTGATTACCCCAAGTGGGTTGATTCGTTAGAGTGTTCACCGGTCCACGGAACGGGGGGCGTATGACGTCCGTGCACGAGACGGCGCCGCCCGTACCCGTACGGCGGGGCGGCCGGGCCGAGCAGGTCCAGCCGCCGGCGAGGCCGATGTCCTGGGCGATGCTCTCCCGGGCGCTGGCCGTGCCCCTCATCCTCGGCCTGGTCTGCTTCCTGCCCGCGGTGATCGCCGCCCAGCCGGGCACCGGCGTCCGCGACAACGCGTACTGGCTGCAGCTCGTGCTGACCTGCTACGCGGGGGCGCGGCTGGCCACGATGATCCTGTCCACCGGGCGCCGGCTCCTGCAGGGCGTCTTCTGGATGTTCGTGTACATCGCCATGGGGGTGGCTCCGTTCGCCCAGGCGGTCATCGGGCAGACGCCGACACCCATGGTGGGGCCCCGGTCCGACCTGGTGACGGCGATCTCGCTGATCCTGGTGGGCTGCGCGGCCTTCGACCTCGGAGCGCTGCTCGCGTCCCGGCGGCCGCTGCGCCGTCGTACGGCAGCGCGCAGCGGCGGGGGCCCGGCCACTGCGAACCGGATCAGGCTACGGCTGCTGGTGCTGCTCGCGTTCGCGGCGAGCGGTTATTACGTCCTGAAGCTCGGCGGGCCCGCCATCTTCTTCACCAGCCGCCAGGAGATCAGCGCCTCGGTCGCGGTCAGTTCGGTGGCGACGTCCCAGTCCAATGTGGGTTCGGCGTTCCTCAAGGGGTTCGGAACGGTACCTGCGCTGCTGGCGCTGCTGTTCTACACCCGCCGTCTGGTGACTTCCCGGCAGGCCCGTCGCTCCCCCTCGACGGTTCTGGTCTGGATCGCGCTCGCGATCCTCAACATCATCGTCAACAACCCCATCTCCAACGCCCGTTACTGGTTCCTGACGGTGCTGGTCTCGCTTCTTTTCACCGCGTTCCCGAGCAGCGCCGCGATGTACCGGTCGGTGCTCGCGATGGGGGTGGTGGGGGCGCTGGTGCTGTTCCCGTACGCGGACCGCTTCCGGTACGACGACGCCGGGTACCGGCCGGTGCAGTCGTCGTCGGTCTTCGAACCGCTGGCGACGAAGGACTACGACCAGACGGTGATGTTCGCGAACACCATCTCCTGGGTCGACACCCGCGGCCACACATACGGACGCCAATTGGCGGGCTCCGCACTGTTCTTCGTACCGCGGGCGGTGTGGAGCGGCAAGCCGGAGGACACCGGGGTCCGGGTCGGCCAGTGGATGGGGATGAACATGACCAACCTCTCGGCGCCGATGTGGACCGAGTTGTGGGTCGACTTCGGCGCCGCGGGAATGGTCGGGGGTCTCGCACTGATCGGGTACGCCGCCGCGCGCACCGACCGCCGTTACGCGCGCGCGGTCTCCCGGGAGGGCTCGGGGCCCGGCAGCGTCCTGGCAATCGCGGCGCCGCTGATCGCCGGGTACACCTTCATCCTGCTGCGCGGACCGCTGCTGCAGTCCGTCGGGAAGCTGGCCATCGGGGTACTCTGCCTGCTGCTCGTCACGAGCTTCAGGGGCCGGAGCGGACCACGGACACGCTGACCGGCGCCTGCTCCGGTGCCGTGCGGCGGCGCAGCCGGGCCACCCTGATCCAGGTCGCGACGGCCTTGCAGACGGAGCCCAGGCACAGCCCCCAGGCCGCGCCGGGCACGCCGCCGAGTACATAACCGCCCGCCAGGAAGGCGACGGCGGCAAGCGAGAACACCACCTGGATGGAGAGGGTGGTGCGCGGGTCGAGCATCCGGAGCGCCAGCAGCCCGCAGGTGCCGACCGCCATCGCCGTGTACTGGCTGCCGGTCGCCGGCAGCAGGGCCGACGCCGTGGGCCAGGTGTCGCCGAGCAGATGACGGCCCACCCCGTCGGGCAGCAGGGCGAGCGCGGTCGCCCAGGCGGCGGCGGTCGCCGCAAGGACCGCGGCCAGGCCCGCGGTGGCGCGTACCCGCCGCCGCTCGGAGCCGAGCCGTCCGAGCAGTGGCGGGCCGAAGCTGGTGGCGGAGGTGAACAGCACGTTGAGCGGCCCGAAGAGCGTGGTCGCACCGCGCAGCGCCCCCACCACCAGAGGGTTGCCGAACACGCCGAGTCCGAGGACGGAGAGCTGGCTGGTCGCGTTCCCCACACCGAACTCCACGACGAACCGCTGCCCGAGGTGTCCTCGCTTCAGCAGGACCGACAGCCGCAGTGGCGTGCCGGCCACCTCGCGGTGCAGCAGGGCGGCGGACAGCAGCAGCGCCGGCAGGGCCGACAGCCCCCAGACTGCGACGAGCCGCGCGGCCGGGGCGCCGTGCGGCTGGACAGCCAGGGCGCCCAGGACACAGACCAGCCGCAGTACGTCGGCGGCCAGCGCAAGGTGCGGCAGTTGGAGCGTGGAGAAGGCATAGCGCATGGCGTCCTGCCCGAGGACGACGGGCAGGACGAGCCCCAGCATCAGCAGGGCGCGCGCCGTGTCCCCGGGCACGAACAGACAGCCCGCGGCGAGCAGGGCGCCGAGCGCCGCCGCGACGAGCAGAGTGAAGACGACCGCCGACCGGCAGGCGCCGCGCACGTCGTCGCTGCGGCCGCGCCGTAGCACGAGTGGCTGCCCGGTGTAGGCACCGGAGATACCCAGCAGCACCGTGAAGACGAGGTAGACCGACGAGAAGCGGGCGAACCCGTCGACGGTGGAGAGCCGGGCGGCCGCCACCAGCACCAGGATGTTGGTGAGTGCCGCCACCCCCTGGTCGGCGACGGAGCTGACGATCGCGGTGCGTGCTCTCACCTGCGGGCTGCGGGGGTGTCGAAGGTGCGCAGGCCCAGCGTTTCGGTGGGGTCGCCGGTGTGTTCCGTACCGTCGGGTCCGCCCCGGCCGTCCTGGCCGTCGGTGCCCTGTCGCCCCCCGCCGTTGCGGCGCCTGCTGGACTTCTTGCGGGATCTGCGCTCGATGCGGCCCTGGCCCGGGTGGAGCAGGGTGCCGAGGACGGAGCCTCCGGCCGCGCCGATGATCTCGCGGATCCGCTCCAGGTCGCTGCGGTGCACCTCGCGCGGATCGCAGACCACGACGACGCCCTCGACCCGGTCGATCAGTGCGACGGCGTCGGCGTACGACAGCACGGGCGGGGCCAGCACGATGACCACGGCGCCGGGGCGGTCGGCCTCGGCGACGATGCGGCTGACGGGCGCCGAGGTCAGGGCGCGCGGCACATTGTCGACACGGCGGCCCGCGATCAGGGTGAAGGCGCCGGAGCCGGGCACATCCACATTGGTGCGGCTGTCCGACGGCCAGGTGCGGTCGTCGCCCTCGGCGGCCCACCGGGGCCGGCCCTGTACGGCCGAGCCGAGGTCGCGGGCCAGTGCCGGGGTGCGCAGATCGGCCTCGACGAGGAGCACGTCGCGGCCCATCTCGGCGAAGGCGGCTGCCAGGTTGACCGCCGCGGCGGCAGCCGCGGAGTTGTCGCCGCGCGGGGCGGTGACCAGGAGCCGGCGGCGCTGCTCGAACGACGGGTCGTAGGCGAGCCGGAACGCCACCGCCCGGTACTCCTCGGCCAGTCGGCTGCCGCTGCGGCCGATGGCGAGCAGCGTGCCGGCGGAGCCGCGCTCCCTGGGGAGGGTGCCCAGCAGCGGGGCGCCGAGCGAGCGGACCAGTTCGCGGGTGGAGCGGACGGCCGGGTCGAAGACGAGACGCACCCAGGACAGCAGCAGACCGAGCGCGAGTCCGACGACGCCGCCGAGCCCGAGCAGCAGGGGCAGTCCCGCCCCGGTGGGCTTCTCCGGCGCGACGGGCTTCTTGTTGAGGTAGCCGGGCGTGGTGTCGAGCGCACGCAACTCCGATATTTTCCGGCTCAGTTCGGAGATCGCGACGACCAGGTTGGCCCGGGCGCTGGTCACGTCGTCACCGCTGGCGCCGGCCGATTCGGCCAGCTTGTCGCGCTGCTCGGTGAGCGGCTTCAGCTGGGCGCGGTAGCCGGCGACCATGTTGTCGATGCTGTTCTCGGTTCGCTCCCTGCGAATCTGCAGGTAGGCATCGGCGAGCGCCTCGGCCCGCCGTTTGGCCAGCGCGGGGGTGCGGCCGGTGTAGGAGAAGCGCAGGACGAGGGTGTTCGGCGGGTTGGTGACCTGGAGTCCGGAGAGCAGCTTCCCGACCTCCACCCGGTCGTCGCGTTCCGCCAGGGAGCGGGCGGCGATGGTGCCGACCGCGTCGCTGACGGCGGTCTGCCGTTCGGAGCCGATGTTGATGCCCTTGTCGGCGGAGGCGCCGGTGGCGAAGGGGTCCGAGGTGGCGGAGCGTACGAACACCTCGCCGGTGGCCGTGTAGCTCGCCTCGCCGCTGAGCGCGAGCCAGCCGCCGCCGAGCAACCCGACGACCACGCCGGAGGCGAGGAGCGCCCGGTAGCGCAGGAGCTGTCTGAACTGGTCGCGCAGCAGCGCGGGTTCGTCCTGGTCCTCCAGGGCGCGGATCGGATGTGTCATCGGTGTGGTCTCCCTTGCGCGTCCGCGAGGACCTCGGTGAGCAGGGCGTCGAACCGGGCGAGGCCCGCTTCGCGGCTGAGGTGACGTGCGACGTACTCCGGTCCACGGGCGCCGAGCGTGTCCGCCTCGGCCGGCCCGTCGACAAGCTTCCTTACGGCTGCCAGCAGCGCGCCGGGGTCCTCGGGTGCGACGAGGACCCCGGCGCCGGAGCGGCGCACCTCCTGGGCGGTGCCTCCCTCGTCGGCCACCGAGGCGACGACGGGTCGGCCGGAGACGAAGTACGAGGTGAGTTTGGACGGGACGCTCATGTCGAGCACGGACGCGCGCTGC
Organism: Streptomyces sp. NBC_00154; assembly: GCF_026342835.1. Lineage (GTDB taxonomy): Bacteria > Actinomycetota > Actinomycetes > Streptomycetales > Streptomycetaceae > Streptomyces. Next base: position 6,690,342 of record NZ_JAPEMI010000001.1, on the reverse strand, counting down.
GTCACGGCGAGCACGTCCGCGGCGGCGAGCACGTCGGTGAACTCGTCCGCACCGGCGGGCGGCAGGAAGTCGAGATTGGGCAGGCCCGCTGCGCGCGTGCGCAGCACCTCGCGCTGGTTGCCGTCGCCCATCAGGACGATGCGTACCTCCGGGGCCAGCCTGGCCGCGTCCACGAGGACTTCCAGGCCCTGTTTGAGGCCCATGTTCCCCGAGTGCAGCACGATCGGTGTCCCCTCGCGCCAGCCGAGCCGGGCGCGGGTGGCGGCCCGATCGGCCGAAGGGCTGTGCACATGGGTCCAGTTGGGGACGAGCCGGATACGGGACGGGTCCACCCCGTAGGCGGTTACGCGGGGGACGAAGCTCTCGTGAATGACGCCGACGAGGGCGGCGGCACGGAGCGCGTACCGTTCGGCCCTGGCGGCGACGGCCGCTGCCCGGTCCCCGCCGCGGATGCCGCTCTGCGCGGCGGCGGCGCCCATCAGGTCCTGCACGACAGGTATGTAGGGGACCCGGTGGCGGCGGGCCAGCCGGGCGCCGATGACACCGCCGGCAAGGCTCGGCATCTGCGAGATCACCACGTCGGGCCGTGACCCCGGTGGTGCCAGCAGGCCGTGGGCGAGGACTGTCGCTTCGAAGGCTCCTCTGCGCAGGGCGGTCTGACGGGGCGGCACATAGTGCCTTCGCCGATGGACGGCGACACCCGCGCGGCTCTCCACGGTCCGCCACACGCCCCGGTAGTCGGCCTCCGTGCGCCAGGAGGGGTAGTGCGGCATGCCGGTCAGCACATGGGTCTCGGCCCCGGACGCGGCCCAGTGCTCGGCGAGCTGGGCAGCGTAGGGACCGATTCCGGTCAGTTCCGGCGCGTAGTTGGTCGAGACCACGAGGAGCCTGCGACCCTCGAACGGCTTGTGATGATCAGCATCGGACATCGGACGATCGCCTTCCCCCCGGTACAGCCTCTGTTCCCTCCAGGGAACAACCCCAAAAGTGAGCTTATCCGTTCACGTGATGCGCAAGTGGTCTTCACAGTAAGGTCATTGCACCATCAACACCGATACCGATATCCCGCAGGACCGGATGCCATGTCCGGACACCTGAATCCGGGACAAGGACGTCACGTTCACCGTGGGGGGAGAGAACGGATGGTGCACAGGGTCGGCTACGCGCCGGGGGTCTACGACCTGTTCCATGTAGGACACCTGAACATCCTGCGGCACGCCCGCAGCCAGTGCGACTACCTGGTGGCAGGGGTCGTCTCGGACGAGATGGCCGCGCTCGCCAAAGGCCACAAGCCGGTGATTCCACTGCCGGAGCGGCTGGAGATCGTCCGCAGCGTGCGTTACGTGGACGCGGCGTTCGTCGAGACCGTGCCCGACAAGGTCGAGACGTGGCAGCAGGTCAGGTTCGACGTCATCTTCAAGGGGGACGACTGGCGGGGCACCGAGAAGGGGAAACGGCTCGAGCGCGACTTCGCCGAAGTCGGCGTGGAGGTCGTCTACTTCCCGTACACCGTGCATACGTCCAGTACCCAGCTGCGCCGGGCACTGGACACGCTCGTCAGCCCGCCGCCCGGAGCGCTTTCAGCTCCCTGAACCACTTGACGAGGAAAGCCACCAGGAACAACGCGTGCACGACGGCGAGTACGGCATAGCCGATACGGAACGCGACCTCGTCTCCGAGCAGCAGGAACACCAGGCAGAACACCCCGTAGTCCGCGGGAAGCAGCGCCACGGCCCGCACCCGGGACACCGGGGCCGTGGCGCTGCCGGGCGGCGCGGGGCGGGCGGCGGCCTTGCCGAGCTGTTCGCGCAGCAGACCGGCACAGAAGGTCAGCACGGCGACGAACAGGAAGCCCAACGGCAGCAGCAGCCAGCCCTCGCCGGGCAGCTCGAAGAACCGGTGGAACGAGATCAGTACGGCGGTGTGTACGAGGATCATCTTGGCGCAGTCCACGACATGGTCCAGCCACTCACCGTCGGGCCCGCCCCGCCCGGTCAGCCTGGCGAGCTGCCCATCGGCCGAGTCGAAGGCGAAGCCGACCACCAGAGCGGCGTACACGACGGCCGCGAGCCCCCAGGACGGACGGATCAGCGCCACCGACGCGATGGCGGCGAAGGTGAAGCCCGCGCTGACCAGTGTCACTTGATTGGGCGTCAGCCCAAATCGGTAGGCGCCGGCCGCGAGCACCCGCCCGGCCGGACGGTTCACGTACCGCGAGTAGAGCGACACACCTTTGGCGGTCTTCTGTGCGCCGCGCAACTCGCGCAACACCGTGCCTGTGGATCCCATACGCCCCCCAGCGTCCAGCCGTTCCCGCAGCGTCGGCGGAGCACCGCGGACGCTGCGGTCGGAGCCGCATCATGGCACGGAGAGCCCCTGTTACGGGGCTACTCCCGGGGTCGGACCGGCAGACGGCCGCCTCAGGCGGGCGCGGTACGGCACTCGGGGTGGCCCCAGCCGTTCGGGTTCTTGGCGATCATGTCCTTGGCCGCGTAGGGCTTTCCGCAGTGGCAGCGCCCCGCGAACCTGGCCCGGATGGTGCCCCCGGTGCGCGCGGGGCGTGCCGCACCGTCCGTCTTCTTCGCCGCGGTACCGCCGCTCCGGCTCCCGGACGCCCTGGCAGGGGCGGGGGTCGGCAGCGGGGAGCCATGTGCGGAACCGGCCGCCCGCTGCGCGACGGCGGCCTCGCTGGCCGCCTGGTCGGCAAGTGCGTTGAGCGGGTCTCCGTCCACCTGGTGGGCGGGCACGTAGACGAAGTTCACGGTCCGGCCGCTGAGCAACGCGTCGATGCGGGCCACCAGATCGCGGTTGGCCACGGGTTTGCCGGCCGAGGTCTTCCACCCGTTGCGCTTCCACCCCGGCAGCCACTTCGTGACCGCGTTCATGGCGTACTGCGAATCCATCCGGACCTCGATCTCCGCGCCCGGGTCGGTGGACTCCAGCAGCTTCTGGAGCGCGGTGAGTTCGGCGATGTTGTTGGTGGCGGTTCCCAGCGGCCCCGCCTCCCAACGCTCAGGGCTCCCCTGGGCATCGGCCACGACCCATGCCCAGGCCGCAGGCCCCGGATTACCCTTCGATGCCCCGTCACACGCGGCGATCATGCGCTCGTTCATGCCCCCGATCATGCCAGCGTCACGCCTGCCCACGGCCGCGCAGCCCCGACGGTAACGGAGCGTAACGCTTCGGAATGCGGAGAGCCCGCGACGCTGGTTCTCTGATGGAGCCCGCTCTTCCCTAGCGTCCAAGGAGTGACGATGAGCGTTGCAGGCGAAACCAGTGGCCGAGCCCAGCAGATGCGCGAGAAGGCCAAGCACATGACCGAGGCCGCGGAGCGCGCTACCGACCCCGAGCAGCGTCAGCGGCTCGAGGAGAAGGCTCGGAAGCTGCAGGAGCAGAGCGAGCAGCTCAGCAACATGAGCGGCGAGACGCGCCCGCACAAGTAGGACCGCACCACGCACAGGCCGATGGTTTCGCCGCTCTGTCCATGAGTGGGCGACGAACCATCGGCCTGTGCCGTTGGTTCCGGCTTGCGCCGTCGGCCACTCGGAGCATGCTCACTCAGCGCTACCTCTGCGACACGGCCGCGGCCGCGGACATGCGTCACGCGGTTGATGTGCCGCCAGGAAACCACCGCACGCCGCTGGGCGACCGGCTCGTCGAATTCCCGCGCAAAGACAGTGATCTGACGGGCTGCCAGGTAACGGGTGCGAACAAAAAGGTCCACCCGGGAAGACGGGCTCTGCGCGACGCACGGGGTTGCTCAGTGTTCGCTGACCGCACGAACCAGCGGTGAGCCGAGCACCTGGTGGCCGCCACTGGCCATCATCCGCACCTCGCCGTTGTCGCTGATCTCCGCGCGTACGATGCCCGTCTCGTCCTCGTAGATGGGGTAACCGCCGGCCCCCTCCCGCGCGGTCCGCCGAACAATCACGGCGTCGTCCTCGACGGCAGATGCTTGAAATACCAACTCGTAACTTTCCGGGTAATCCATGAGGGGCTCCGCCCAACGATCTTCGGCGGCGAGTCCGCTGCCTGCGCCTTCCATTGTCACCCACCCCAGCGCACTGTGCCTCAAGAGCATCTGGAGGCCCATGAGCCTCAGGGCGGCAGCGCGGCCTCGTCCGGTCCGCGAGTGCCTCGGCTGATCAGCCCCTCGATGATCGCGTCGAGTTCGTCGGCGACCGTGTAGTCGGCGGCGTAGGCGCGCCACCGGTCCTTGATCTCGGTGAGCCGCGGCAGCTCATCCGCGTCCTCCTCGGTGATCATCTCAGGGAAGTAACGCCTGCTCGGCGGGTGCTCCGCACGGCGGGCGGCGGCCCTGCGGAAGATCAGGTCGCCGTAGATGTACTGCCATATCGTCCAGCAGGCACGTACCGCCCGGGCCGGGGAGAGACCGCACTTCTGGGCGCAGTCGAGGATTTCCTCCACCATCCACAGGGCGTCTCTGTCGGTGAGTTCGCCCAGCGCCAGGACGTCGAGCACCCACGGGATCCGGCTGAGGACCTCATGCGCGTGCACAGAGACCGCGAGCAGCCGCGCGCGCGGGTCCTCGGGCAGTTCGGGGCGCGGCAGGGCGCCCGCGGTCCCGGACAGGGTGAGCATCAGCAGCTCGTCCTTGTCGCGTACGTAGTGGTAGAGCGCCATCGGCGTGCTGCCGAGCTCCTTCGCCACCCGTCTCATGCTCAGGGCGTCCAGGCCCTCCTCCTCGAGGATGCGACGCGCGGTGGCGACCATCGTGTCGGGGTCCAGCCTGCGCGGCCGTCCCATGGACCGCCTGCCTGCCGCCTGCTTCTTCTCTGCGCCCGACACGTCTCCATTGTCCCTCGCACCTCCCCCGCTACCGCTTTTTCTGTACGTGTATGACAATGCGCCTGCGCGGGTCAGGCGTGGGTCCGCACGCGCAGTCGGGCACCCGCATCCGACACGCATGCGATCTGCCAGACCACCGCTGCGGCCAGTCCCCAGACCAGCCCCACCGCACCGAAGTGGCCGGCGAATCCGGCGAGCGCGAGCGTCAACAGCAGGCAGGGGAGCGCCCAGGCGAGGGTCTGCCCCCATGGCGCATCGGCCACCGCCGCGGCCAGCACCCCGACACCGAAGTACACGGCAAGGCCCGCGCACAGCAGCCAGCGGGCCTCGTCCGGGGCGGGGCCGTGCGGATGCGCGATGGCCAGCCCCAGTCCTGCGGCCAGGACAGCAATCGTGCAGGTTGTCACACAGTGCAGCGTCAGGGTGACCCGCACCGGTACGTCGTCCGGGCCGGGCTTCGGCACGCCGCCGGAGCCGTGCAGCAATGACATGCTCCACAGCGCGACGAGCAGCACGAATGAACCGGTCGCGACGCCGGCCATGGGTACGTCCCAGACGGTGTCCGCAGCTGCCGAGGTGATCCGGACGACCCCCTCGCCCAGCACGATGATGACGAAGAGGCCCAGCCGCTCCACCATGTGCGGCACGTCGGAGTAAGCCGCCTCGATGACCGGCAGCCGATCGGAGTGCCCTCGCATCCTGACGACGCGCTGCACCCGTTCCTGCGCGTCTCGGAGCATGCGGCTGCCCGAGGCGGTGAGCATGATCAGCAGGTCGAACGCGAGGCCGAGAGCCCACAGCCAGTACCGCAGCGGGGCCTCCACCCACAGCGAGACGATCCAGGGCAGCGTCCCGCCGCCCACCTGGGCGAGCGGCCAGTCCACCACGACCTGTCCGGGCCGCCAGAGCCGGCCGGACAGCCAGCGCAGAAAGACGTACGCGATCGCGAACGCCAGGGCGTGGTCGGTACGGATACGGGGAACGGCCGCGACCATGACAGCCAGCCCGAACATCCCCAGCAGGAAGCCGGGTGTCCAGGCTCGGCTTCCCTCGACGTTCCCGTAGACGGTGAAGCAGACCCACGCGATCCAGAAAGCGAGATAGAGCACTACGTAGAGGCCGAGGTCGGCGACTGTCGGGCTGTCGTGCAACAGGTGCGAGAGCTGGAGGACACCCGCGACGACGACCAGGTCGAAGAAGAGCTCGATCCAGGAGGCATGCCGCTGGGCGGGCGGCTGACGTGTACTCATGAGGGAATCATGGGCCAGGTGTTCCGCTCCTCGACGCAGGCGACCACGCCTCGCGGCGCATGGTCCGGGAAGGGGGCGTGGCAAGCAATCGGCCGGCGGGGACGGTCAGAGCCGGACGATGACCAGGGCGGTGTCGTCGGTGGCGCCGCCGGGTGGAAGCAGTTCGAGCAGGACGGCGTCGGCAAGGGGGTCGGGGTCGACTCCCTGGTGGCGGACGAGGGAGTCGGCGAGGCGGTCGAGGCCGACGTCGATGTCCTCGCGGCGGCGTTCGATCAGGCCGTCGGTGTACAGGACGAGGGCGTCCCCCGCGGCGAAGGCGGTGGCGTCCTCGGGCCGGTGAACCAGGTCCGGGCGGGCACCGAGCGGGGGGTCGGTGGCCCGGTCGAGGAACTCCACGGTGCCGTCGGTGTGCAGCAGTGCGGGCGGGGGGTGCCCGGCGCTGCTGTAGGTGACGGTGTGCGTGTCCCAGTCGATGTGCGTCGTGACGACGGTGGTGTTCTCGGCGCCGTCGACCGAACGGGCGTACAGATCGACGACGTCCAGAGCCCGGGCGGGGCCGTCGGCGACGCGGGACGCCGCACTCAGCGCGCTGCGGAGCAGGCCCATGACGCCGGCGGCTCGAAGACCGTGGCCGGCGACGTCGCCGACGACGTCGCCGACGGCGACGCCGATGCAGTCGCCGGGCAGGTCGACCAGGTCGTACCAGTCGCCGCACACGTTCAGCGAGCCGACTGCGGGCCGGTAGCGCACGGCGGGGCGGTGGCGGCCGACCGGTCCGGGGACGGGCAGCATCGCCTGCTGCAGGGCGAGGGCCACCTCACGCTCCCGGGCGTGGGCCTGCCGCAGCCGTTCGTTGACCTCCTGCAGTTCCCGGGCCCGGGTGTAGAGCTCGGCCTCCAGCACGCGGGTGCGGCCGGTGCCGTGGCCGCCGCGGGCCTTGATGAGCTCGGTCACCTCCTCCACCCGGTGCACCAGCAGGACCACCCGCCCGTCGGGTCCGAACACCGGGGCGTTGACCGGGCTCCAATAGCGTTCCTCCCACTCGTCGGGCCGTTGCGGGGACTGGACGTCATAGCGTTGCAGCGCCATGGCGTCCCGCTCGCCGGTGGCCGCCACTCGCTTGAGCGACGCCTCCAGATTCCGCATGCCGGTCGCGGCGGGGTTGTTCGGATTGTCGGGAAACACATCGAACAGGTACCGGTCGATCACCTGCTCGCGCGTGCGCCCGGCCATGCGGAGGAATTCCTCGTTCACATCCGCGAACATCAGCTCCGGGGTCATCAGCGCCACCATGCCGGGCAGCCCCTGGAACACCGCCGCGTAGTCGATCCCGTCATCCGCCATGGTCCGCCTGCCTCAGTGTCCGCCGTCATGGTGTGCCCAACGCCCCGGCCCGTGCCGCCGACGGAACAGGCCGGGGAGCACAAGCGTCTGCGTGAGAGATCGTCCGCAGCGGACGAGGCGGTGTCAGAAGTCGACGGCTTCGCGGATGAGCGGGCAGGTCATGCAGTGGCCGCCGCCACGCCCACGGCCGAGTTCGGCGCCGACGATGGTGATGACTTCGACCCCGGCCTTGCGCAGGAGGGTGTTGGTCTGTGTGTTGCGGTCGTAGGTGAAGACGACGCCGGGCTCCAGGGCCACGGCGTTGTTTCCGCTGTCCCACTGCTGCCGCTCGGAGGCGTACACATCGCCGCCGGTCTCGATCACCCGCAGGCCGGGCAGGCCCAGCGCCTTGGCCACGACATCGACGAACGCTGCTGATCCCTCGTCGGTGATGTCGACACCAGGAGCCCTGTCGCCGGGGCGCAGGGAGAAGGTGTGGACCGCCTCCATGATCGTCGGGTAGACCGTCACGATGTCCCGGTCGGCGAACGTGAAGACGGTGTCCAGGTGCATCGCCGCGCGCAGCCTGGGCATCCCCGCGACGATGACGTGCTCGGCGGCGCCGTCCCTGAAGAGTGCGGCCGCAACCTGGGTGATGGCCTGGCGGGAGGTGCGTTCGCTCATGCCCATGAGCACGACGCCGTTGCCGACGGGCATGATGTCGCCGCCCTCGAACGTGGCCTGTCCCCAGTCCAGTTCCGGGTCTCCCCACCACACGGTGGAGCCCATGAAGTCCGGGTGGAAGGTGTAGATGGCCTTCATCAGGAGGGTTTCGCCGTGCCGGGCGGGCCAGTAGAGCGGGTTCATGGTCACGCCGCCGTAGAGCCAGCAGGTGGTGTCACGGGTGTAGAGCGTGTTCGGCAGCGGTGGCATGAGGTATTCGCGCGCCCCCGTCGAATCACGGGCCAGGCTGACATACCCGGAGCGGAACTCGTCCGGCAGGTCCGTGGTGGCGAGACCGCCGATCAGGTACTCGGCGAGCCGGAGCGGATCGAGTGATTCCAGGAAGGCCCGTGTGTCGTCGATGAGCCCGATGCCCACCTCGTTCGCGGTGATCTTCCGATCCAGCAGCCACGTCCGGGCGTCGGGAATTGCCATCGTCCGGGCGAGCAGATCGTGCAGTTCGACGACCTCGACCCCGCCTTGCGTCAGTTTGTCGACGAAGTCGGCGTGGTCGCGCTGGGCGTTCTCCACCCACATGACGTCGTCGAAGAGCAGGTCGTCGGAGTTGGTCGGGGTGAGCCGGCGGTGTGCCAGGCCCGGCGCGCAGACCAGTACCTTGCGCAGCCTGCCGACTTCGGAATGGACGCCGAGTGCCGGCGCGGACGTGGGTGTGTCGGTCATGGTGTGTGCCTTTCCGCATGGGGCGAGGGACGGGACGGCTGAGGCAGGTCAGAGCTCGATCCAGCCGGCCGCCAAGGCGATCACGCCCACGACGGCACCGGCGATCGAGACGGCGCAGATGACCGCTTCGGCGGGCGAGAACAGGCGCCTGTTCTGCTCCCGCCTCGCCTTGACGAACAAGAACGTCGCCGGGGCGTACGCTGGCCCCCTCGACGCCGAGGAAGACGAAGACGGTCGCGAGCATGGTGCCGCGGACCTGGTGGAAGAGCGAGCCGGCGTAGTCGGCTCCGCCGAAGTTCTCCGCGAAGACGGACGGGTCGAAGTACAAGAGGGACAGGAGGACGAAGACCATGATCGGTACGACCTTGGCCACGGTCACCACCCGGTTGATGGCCGCCGCTTCCTTCACCCCGCGCCGGATGAGCAGGAAGAACGCCCACAGCCCGACGGAGGACAGGACGACCGCGAGGAGCGTGTCGCCGTCGCCGAGTGCGGGTGCGATGGCGCCGATCGTCGACATGATCAGCACCCAGTAGGTGACATTGCCGACGCACGCGCTGGCCCAGTATCCGAACGCCGAGAAGAAGCCCAGGTATTCGCCGAAACCGGCCTTGGCGTAGGCGTAGACACCCGCGTCGAGGTCGGGCCTGCGCACCGCGAGGGTCTGGAACACGAAGGCCAGCATCAGCATGCCGATGCCCGCGATGACCCACGAGATCAGCGCGCCGGCGACCCCGGTCTCCTCCGCGAACCGTCGTGGCAGGGAGAACACCCCGGCGCCGACCATCGAGCCGACGACCATCGTCGTCAGCGTGAACAGGGTCAGCTTGACCGCAGGCCGCCCTTCGGCCGCGGTGGACGGGGTGGTGCCGGTGTCGGAGTCAGTCATCAATTCCCTCGTCGACGCGCCCTGTGAGGGACGAACTGACTGTTAGTGGGCCGCGGGACCGGCCGTGACCGGTACCGTCTTCTCGATCTTGAAGCCGGTGATTCCGTGGAGCGCGCTCAGGGCGGGGCTCGCGTGGTCGAAGACGGCGTACGGCGGGTACGACAACGCACCCTGGCCGGCCCGCTGCACTGCGGACCGGCGGTGACCGTTCTTCATGGCGACGAGCGCGGCGGTGATCGCGCACATGGCCAGGACCACCTGGACGGCCCCGTCCAGAGCATCGAGACCGAACAGGGCGAGCGTGCCGGCCGCCAGGACGGCGGGCACGACAATGGGGACGACCGCAGCCGATGAAGGCACCCGGACCGCGCGCTCGCGCTCCGCATGGTCATCGTCCGCCACATCAGCTCCGGTTCACACAGGGGCCCCGCCGACCGCAACACCGCACTTCCATCGAGACGGAAATCTAATACCGTTCAATAGCTTTGTCGCGCTTTGCACCAGTTAGAACTTTATGCGGCTCTTGCTGCGCCCCTGTGCCCCAGGGCTTGCCGGCGCCCCGTTGCACGGGACGCCCTCCCTTCACGACCCAGGGACCAGCCGTCGGCGGCCTCGCCGCCGTTCCTCTCAGCCAGTGACCTTGAAACCGTCGAGCGTGGTGTACTGCCCGCTGCGCTTCACGATCTGCACGGTGTGCTCACCCGCGGCCAGCCCCTCGATACCGAAGATCTCGGCCTGTACCTGGCGCGTGGCAGCGGTGGTGTCCGTCAACCCCTGCGACGCGCCGTCGACGAAGACCTCGACGCTGCCCTGGTCGGAGAACTTCTCACCGAGGACCGCGACTCCGGTGCCGTGGAAGGTCAGCGAGGCGGATGCTCCGTCGGCCGTCGTGTAGTGGACGTCGTCCGCCAGGTCGCCGGCGCCGCGGTTCACCGAGAGGCTCCAGTCTCCGGCAAGAACGGCGCCCGACGTGTTGTTCAGCGTCTCGGTGCCGGACGGTTTGGCGAAGGTGACCTCGTCGGCCGCCTGGTTGCGCCAGACCGCGAGCTCGACCGCGCCGCCCGCCGCAAGCCTGTTGTACGGCGTCCAGTAGCTGGTCCGGTCGGTGACCTTCCGGCCGTTGATCTCCCGGATGACGTCATTGACGCGCAGACCGCTCCGGTAGGCGTACGAATCCTCCGGCACGGTCTTGAGCACGAGGCCGTCGTAGTCGGTGAGGCCCACCGACGACTTGATCTCGTCCGAGTAGATCTGGGTCGCGGTGGCGCCGAGGAGCGGCTCGGCCAGGGATTCGTACGGATCGGCCGGTGCGGCCCGCCACTGCAGCGGCGGAGGGGTGGGCGCGCCCGCCTTGCCGAACCCGTCCATCGCGATGTTCTTGAAGCCGAGCCCGAGCGCGGGGGAACCGGCCGCGACCGTGTAGTCGAGCTTCTTCGGGTCCGTGAACGGGTTGCTGCCGGTGAACTGCGGATCGGCGATCACCGAGCCCACGTCCAGACCCTCCGCCCGCCAGGCGTCGTTGATGTCGGCGACGCCTTTGCCGTTGTTCCAGAAGACGTTCTTGTCGATGACCGGCCTGGACTTCGCCATGTCGACACCGATCAGGTCGTACGGGTCGTCCGTGGCGAAGACGTTGTTCTCGATCACGTCGCCGTTGTCCGCGTACCAGACGTGGAAGTGTGCCCCGCCGTTTACGAAGATGTTGTTGCGCACCGTCCGGTGGAAGCCCTCGCGCAGTTTCACCCCGCCGTTGAGCAGGAGATTGTTCTCGATGAGGTAGTTCGACGATCCGTCGTCGAGGTCGATGTCCCAGTGCGAGGAGTGCCAGATCCGGTTGTGCCGGATGACAGTGGTCTCCATCGCGTCGAGCTTCGCGTACGACTTCTTGGTGGCGTCGCCGGCGTCCAGCGGCCAGAAACGGTCCCGGCCCCAGGAGTTGATCGGGCCGTGGTCGGAGGTCTCCTTCACGCAGTTGAAGATGTCGTTGTTCTCGATGACGTGCCCGCCCCAGGTGCCGTCGTTGATGTCGATGCACGCGCGCGGACCGTCGTGGATGGTGTTTCCGGAGACGGTGATCCGGCGGCTCATCGACATCTGTACGCCCGAGGTCTGCTTCTCGAACCGCCCGTTGTCGTGCATCCAGTTGTCGCGGACGACGATGTCGCGCGGGTAGTTCTCGGACTTCGGGCCCGGTGTGGTGTCCGTGATGGTCGTACGGAAGGCGTCCCAGGTGGACGGCTCCCGTACCGCGTCGGGGTTGCCGATGATCGCGACGTCCGAGGCACCGGAGTGGCTGAACTCATTGCCCGCGACGGCGTTCCTGCTGTTGTAGCCGTCGAGAAAGACGGCGTTGCCGCCCACCTGGTCGAAGCGTGAGTCGCGCACATCGACGTGCTCGGTGTTCTTGAGGTACACCGCGCCGGTCCGCGCGATGGCCCAGTCGCCGAGCTGCAGTTTCTCGTACAGGTGGTTGAAGAGGGTGCGGTGGGTCTGTGTGAAGGTGAACCCGGAGAAGGTGAGATGGCGTACCGGTCTGTCCGGCCCTTCGCCGACGACCCGGATCAGTTCATCGCGCTCGGCGGTCTCGATCCGCGCGGTGGGCAGGTCGGCGCCCTCGGGGGCGTAGAAGTAGAGCTTGCCCGCGGGCTTGTCGTAGAACCACTCGCCGGGCGCGTCCAACTCCTCGAAGATGTTCTCGACCATGCGGTACGTGGTGTGCATGCCGCTGCCGCGGTTGTTGTCGCCGACCCAGGCGAGCTGTGCCGTACCGTCCTCATGGACGCCGGTGATCCTGTACGAGTTCCCGCCCCACATGCCGTTGTGCAGGGCGCGGACCAGCCCGGTGGCGGGGTTCTTCCACCTCGCGATCCGGGCCGGGGATATGGCGTCCGCCGCCGTGCCGCCCAGGATCGCCTGTTCGGGGTCGAAGTTGGGGTAGCGGGCCAGGATCTGGCGCTTGCCGTCGAGGAAGAGCTCGTCGAAGTCGAGACCCGCGCCGATGTCCGCGACCTTGATCTTCTCGGTGTGGTCGTGCCACCGGGGGGTGAGGGTGCGGCCGCCGCTGAGGACGACCTTCTCCCCGGGCGCCGCGGTGTAACTGACCGGAGCGTGGGTACTGCCGGAGTCGCGGGCGTCGAATGTCAGCGTGCGCTGCAGGTGATACGTACCGCCGTGCACGACCACCCGGACCGCCACCCGCTTCGTGCGGGCCAGGGCACGGGCCGCCTTCTGGGCCCGCTCGATCGTCCGGAACGGCCGAGCGGACGTTCCCGCGGCCCGGTCGCTGCCGGCCACGGAGACATGCAGGCTCACGCTTCCGACGCCTTCGGCGTGCGCGGCGGCCGTGGGCAGCAGCGTGAGACCCGCGCTCACGGCTGCCGATGTCACAACGGCCCACAATCGGCGGAACGGGCGGGATGGTTCCGATCTCCGGCTCACAGGGGCTCCTTGACGTTTCGTCGGATACCTGCCGCATCATTCATCCAATGTATATGCGGACTTCCGGGCACCCTGTAGGACTGTTGAGCCGAAAACGTAGAGAGTCATCGGATGACCGTCAAGGGATGCAACGAGTTCGTCCGATGAACACGGTGGCCTGCTCGTACGCCGCATGCGAACACGGGCTGTTCAGACCGGCTCCCCGGCCTCGTGGACCAGCTTCTGCTCGGTCCAGATGGTTTTGCCCTGCTGCGTGTAACGCGTTCCCCAGCGGTCGGAGCACTGGGCGACGAGGAACAGTCCCCGGCCGCCCTCGTCGGTGGTGCGGGCATGTCGAAGCCGTGGTGCGGTGCTGCTGCCGTCGAAGACCTCGCAGGTCAGGACCAGGTCGTGGATCAGGCGCAGTCGGATGGGGGCCGTGGCGTGCCTCATGGCGTTGGTGACGAGCTCGCTGGCGATGAGTTCGGTGGCGAACGACTCCTCGCCCAGGTCCCATGATGTGAGCTGGCGGGTGACGAGCGACCGGGCCGTGGAGACGATGGCCGGGTCCGTCGGCAGGTCCCACGATGCGACCCGCCCGGGGTCCAGTGCGTGTGTACGGGCGACGAGGACGGCGGCGTCCTCGTCGGCCTGCGCCGGAACCAGCGCCTCGGTGAGCATGCAGGCCGTCTCCTGCACCGAGCCGGACCGCCGGGCGAGCAGGTCTGCGAGTCGGGCCTCTGCCGGGTCGCCGCCGCGCGCCTGCAGGAGCCCGCTGGTGTGGAGCGCGAGCACCGACCCCTCCGGCAACGTCACCTCGGTCTTTCCGAACGGCGGCCCGGGGAGGCCGAGCGGGGCGGCGGACGGAACGTCCAGCATCATCACTGTCCCGTCCGGGTGGACGACAGCGGGGCCGGGATGGCCTGCGCCGGCCGCGCAACAGCGCAGGGAGATGGGGTCGTAGATCAGATAGAGGAAGGTGCACCAGGCACCCGAGCCGGCATGTGGCGCGTCGGAGCCTGCTTCCTGCGGCGGTTCGTTGCCGTCACGCCGGGGACCGGCTTCGTCGGCGAGACGCCGTACCAGGTCATCGAGGCGGGCGAGCATCTCGTCGGGCTCCAGGTCCAGATCGGAGAGCGTGTGCACGGCCGCGCGGAGCCGTCCCATGGCGGCGGCGGTCTCCATGCCGCGTCCGGGCACGCTGCCTGCCACGAGCGCCACCCTGGCCCCCGACAGCGGCACGACATCGACCCAGTCACCGCCGGCCCCGCCGTGCACGTACTCGTAGGCCACCTCCACCCCGTTGTTCCGGGGAGGTTCCGTCGGAAGCAGACTGCGCTGCAGTGCCATCAGGGAGTCGTGCTCGCGCAGGTAGCGGCGGGCGTTGTCCAGACAGAGCGCGGTGCGGCGGCCGAGCTCGGTGGCCACCGTGAGATCGTCCTGCTGGAAGGGGCCCTGCTCCCCCCAACGGTAGAACGTGGCGATCCCCAGGGCACGGTCCTGGGCGACCAGCGGTACGAACATGAGTGAGTGGATCTTCTCCTCCAGCATCCGACGGCCGCGTACGGGATCGCTCAGCACCCACTCGCTGTCGGCGGTCAGCGGGCTGACCAGGCGCGGTTGCAGGTCCGCGAGAGCCTGGGACGACGGTGACGTCGGCGGGAAAGTGCTGGACTCGCCGACCGGGTAGGCACCGGGCAGTGTGTCCGGTCGCCGGGACCGCGACGCGGCCCGCCGCAGCACAGCGCCGGGCTGCACCGGGCCGGAAGATATTTCCTCGCCCATGAGCACCGGCTCGAGAACCTCCACGCCGATGCTGTCGGCCAGCCTGGGGACTGCCACTTCTGCCAACTCCTGGGCCGTGCGCATCACATCGAGTCCGGTTCCGATGCGTGAACCGCCCTCGGCGAGCAGAGCCAGCCGCTCCTGTGCGAGGTAGCGTTCGGTGACGTCGACCGCGGCGTCAGCCACGCCCAGGACACGGCCGTCGTCGTCCTCGAGGCGGAACGCGGAGACCGAGTAGACGTGCGTGTGCTCCGGATCCCCCGGTGGCCTGCCGCGTTTCTCGAAACCCATCACCGGTTCACCCGTATCCAGCACGCGGCCCAACACTCGTTCCACCAGCTCCGGGCTGAAGTCGGGCCAGGCCTCGGTCAGCCGTTTGCCGAGCGCTCCCGCAGCGGGGGCGCCGTGCATGCCTTCCGCAGCGCTGCTGAACCGCACCAGCCGCAACTGCGGGTCGAGCACGAAGAGCCCCACCGGAGACCGGGTGAACAGTGCCTCGAGCAGCGCCCGGTCCAGATCCGACTCCAGGGGCCCCGTCGGGACAAGTGTCACCGTCCACCGCGCGTCGGCACCGCTTCCCGTCCCAGTCGATTCCACAGGGCGGATGGACATCCTGCAGGGCACCGGTCGGCCGTTGCGATGACGCACCACGCTCGTGGCGCCATCGGCGTCTGCCGATTCCTCGGCCGTGGCCAGGAACTCGGTCGCTGGGCGGCCCAGCACCCACTCGGCCGGGTATCCGAGCAACTGCTCGGCTTCCGGGCTCCATCCTGTGATGACGCCTCGCACGCCGACTTCGGCCCGGGCCCAGTTCCGTATCGTGTGCCCGTCGAGCCGGTCCGTGCGGTTTTCGACGTCCGGTGCACCCATGTCCACCAGCCTCGTCCTGCATCTGCGTCCTTGTGCTCCCAGTCTCCTCCACGGCAACCCGCTCACAACTTGTCCAAAAGGCTCCCCACCCCATGCCGCACGAGATTACCGTTCGGTAACACGGGTGCAGAGGGATTGGCGGCGCGGGCGGCGCAAGGTTGACTCATCAACCATGACCGACTGGACCGGCCGCACCGCCGTCGACATCGCTGCCGCCGTACGTGAAGGACGGGCCGACGCTGCCGACGTCACCCGCCAGCATCTGGCCCGCATCGCCCGGCTCGATCCGGGCCTGTCCGCTTTCCGGCACGTGCGGGCGGAGCAGGCGCAGGCAGAGGCGGAGGCGGTGGACCGGCGGACCGACCGCGCTTCCCTGCCGCTCGCAGGGGTCCCGGTTGCGATCAAGGACAACATCGCGGTCGCGGGCGAGCAGGCCCGCAGCGGATCCGCTGCCACCACGCCGGACCGCAGCTCCGCCGACCACGTGATCGTCGAGCGGCTGCGGGCGGCGGGCGCCGTGGTGATCGGTCTGACCAACGTGCCGGAACTCTGCCTGGTCCCGATGGCGGACAGCGTCTACGGGATCGCCCGCAACCCCTGGAACGAGCAGCGCACACCCGGCGGCTCCTCGGGCGGCAGCGCGGCCGCAGTGGCCGCCGGTCTCGTCCCCCTGGCGCACGGCAACGACGGGTTCGGCTCGATCCGTATCCCCTGCGCCTGCTGCGGAACCATCGGGATCAAGCCCGGGCGCGGCGTCGTGCCGCACGCACCGGACGACCCGACCTGGTTCGACCTGGTCGAGAACGGCCCCATCGCGACCACGGTGCAGGACGCGGCCCTCGGACTGGCCGTGATGGCCGGTGAACCGGACTTCGCGCAACTCGGCGAACCGGGGCCGCTGCGTATCGGCGTGTCGGTCCGGTCGATATCGCCGGGCTTTGCGATCGCCGCCGAATACCGCCGTGCCGCGCTGGAAACCGGAAGGCTGCTGGAAGGACTCGGACACACGGTGGCCCGGCACACCCAACGCTACCCGGCATGGCTGGGACCTGCGTCGCTGAGCTCCTGGTACGCCTCCGCACACCAGAGCGCCGAGGGACTCGACCGCACCGAACTCGACCGGAGCACCCGGCGGTTGGCCGCAATCGGCAGGACGCTGGCGGCCGTGCACCTGCAGGGGGACCACGCGCGGGACCGCTGGCGCACCGAGGCCGCAGAACGCTTCTTCGGGGAGATCGATGTCCTGCTGCTGCCCGCGCTCAGCCGGCCGGCGGCGCAGGCGAAGCGCTGGGGCGAACACGGCGCGCTGCGCACCTCGGCGGTCAGCACCCGCACGGCCTCGCTCTTCGGCTCCTGGAACATCGCGGGCTGGCCGGCGCTCGCCGTCCCCGTGGGGGTGGACGCCGAAGCGATGCCCGTCGCGGTGCAGCTCGTCGCCAAGCCCGGCGGCGAGAAGCGCCTGCTGGAACTCGCGGCGCAGATCGAAGCCGCCAAACCCTGGCCGCGGCACGCGCCGCGCTATGCCGCGGACGCCACGGGCAGCGCCGGGGCCCCGATCGCGGAAGAAGCCTGACACCGGCTTCAGGTCGGCGACAGCTGTCGTTTGTCGCTCCTCTTCACTCAGGAGCTTCAGGAAGAGACGGTTCACGCGCGTCTGATCGTATGGACAGAAACGCGCATGAATGATCTGAGGCGCCCTAAGCTGTGCCTGAACAGGGCGGTCGCGAGAAAGGAGCACCAGCATGCATGCCGAGGAGCGACATCAGGCGATCCTGCGCCGGCTGCGGGAGGGCAACGCGCTGCGGGTCACACAGTTCGCAGCCGAGCTGGGCGTTTCATCGGTGACGATCCGTCGTGATGTCGAGATCCTGGCTGAACGCGGACTCGTGGTCCGGGTCCACGGCGGTGCGATGCTTCCCGGCGCGTGGGCGGAGACCGCCCCGGCCGACGGCGGAAGCACCGCACCCCAGCCGGTGGGCCGGGACCGCACCTTCGGCCTGATCGTGCCTTCGGCCGGCTACTACTACCCCGAGGTGATCAAGGGGGCCCGCGAGGCCGCGGCGGCCCGCGGAGTCCGGCTGGTACTGGGCATCTCCGAGTACAACCCGCACGAGGAACGCGCACACGCCCGGCAGATGGTCGAGGACGGCGTCGACGGGCTGCTCGTCGCACCGTCCGACGACAGTGTCCACGAATGGTGCGGCGGACTCCCGGTACCCGTCGTGCTGGTGGAGCGGCGGCCGGTGGCGTCGGAGTCCCCGGCCGAGTACGTGGCGTCCGACCACACCTACGGTGCCCACCTCGCCGTCACACACCTGGCCGGCATCGGCAGACGCCGTATCGCACTCCTGGTGCGCGCGCCCAGCCCCACGGGGCCGTGGGTCATCGACGGGTACCGGGCGGGTCTGCGCGCCGCCGGACTCCAGCCGCCGGAGGAGCTGGTATTCGACATGGGCAGCTGGGGGGCCGGCGACGCCCGCTACGACCGGCCGAACCAGGAGCTGGCCGACGCCGTGGCCGGCGGGCAGGTCGATGCCGTCATCGTGCATCCGGACAATGAGGCACTCGCGCTGCTCCGGCGGTTGCGCGCCGGGGCGGTGAAGGTACCGGACGATGTGGCGATCCTGGCCTACGACGACGAAGTTGCCGCTCTCGCGGACATCCCTCTGAGCGCCATTGCCCCGGCCAAGCACGAGGTCGGAGCCTCCGCGGTCGACCTGCTCGTCCGCCGCCTCGACCGGCCCGGCGCCGCCCGCCACCGACTGCTCGTCCTGCCCGAGCTACGCGTCCGTCACTCCACCGGCAGCTGACACCCCCGGACGCCGCACATCTCAACTCCTCGGCCGTGGGGCCGGTTGAGATGTGTGGCGTTCGACTTTCTCCTGACCGCTACCGATCATTAGCGATCGATTGTCTGTTTGATATTGACATCGATCGTTCCTGTGCGAACCATTGCGATCGCACGGTGCGTGAGGAAG
Organism: Streptomyces sp. NBC_00154; assembly: GCF_026342835.1. GTDB lineage: Bacteria > Actinomycetota > Actinomycetes > Streptomycetales > Streptomycetaceae > Streptomyces. The sequence goes on along the minus strand of NZ_JAPEMI010000001.1, from coordinate 6,671,617 downwards.
CCGCGCTGATCCACGCCTCGCGGGGACCCCTCGCCGATACCCAAGCACTCCCCCGCCGGTTCAACTCCTCCCCGCCCGCCCACGCGGCGCCCCGACGTGCCGCCTCCCGTCACCGAACTGCGATTCAAGGACCATCGTGACCATCATCCCCACACCAGGCCAACTCGCCTGGCAGCAGGACGGATTCGGGCTCTTCCTGCACTTCGGCATCAACACGTTCAACAACACGGAGTGGAGCGACGGGACCCTCGACCCGGCCACCTTCGATCCCACCGACCTGGATGCCGCTCAGTGGGTGGACACGGCAGTCGCCGCCGGAGCCAAGTACGTCGTGCTGACCGCCAAGCACCACGACGGGTTCTGCCTCTGGCCGACCCGAACCACCGACTACTCCGTGGCCGCGTCACCATGGCGGGACGGCCGGGGCGACGTCGTTGCAGAACTGTCCCGGGCCTGCCGCAAGGCGGAAATCGGCCTGGGACTCTACCTGCCGCCCTGGGACCGCAACGCCGACTGCTACGCCGACCCCGAAGCGTACGACGACTTCTACCTGCGCCAGCTCACCGAGCTGTGCACCGACTACGGTCCGCTGTACGAACTGTGGTTCGACGGGGCAGGGTCCGAGGGCCGCACCTACGACTGGGACGCCGTCATGGCGGTCATCGATGAACATCAGCCACAGGCGATGGTCTTCAACCTGGGCCGTCCGACCATCCGCTGGGTGGGGAACGAGGACGGCCTCGCAAGCGATCCTTGCCGGTACGTCACCGACTCCACCGACATCAGTCTCTACGACGACGGACCGGCCGCCCTCGACACGGCCCGCTATCTCCCGCCGGAATGTGACGTGCCCATCCGGGCCAACTGGTTCCGGCAGCCCGACGACCTCCACACCCTCAAGAGCCGCGACCAGCTCCTGACCATCTGGGACCACTCGGTCGGTCTCGGTGCGGGCCTGCTGCTCAACGTTCCCCCGGACCGGCGGGGCCGGATCGACGACGCCGACCGCACCAGGCTCCTCGACCTCACCGGCGAGATAGCCCGCCGATTCGCCACACCGATCCCGTGCGAGCTGACGAACACCGGCACCGGGGTGCTCGCCCGCTTCGCCGAACCTGTCCGTATCGACCACCTGGAACTGCGCGAGAACCTGGCCGAGGGCCAGCACATCACGCACCATGAACTGGTCGTCGACGGACGGGTGATCGCCGAGGGCCGCACCGTCGGCCTCCGGCGCCTCCATGCCTTCGAGCCCGTCACCGTACGGGAGATCCAGATCCGGCTGACGGGCGGGAATCAGGCTCTGGCAGCAGTGAACGGCTTCCACTGCGGCCACTCCGCGACACCTGCACCACCGACCCACGGACAGGCAGCTCCGGCCGCGGCGAAACCCGACTGACCCCGGCGCCCGAGTCGCTTATTGTCAACGTGATTCCTGGCAGAAGCCTCGGCTCGGTCAGGACGAGGACCATGACGTGGAGGATGATTGTGCGCTACCGCGAGCTGGGACGCAGTGGACTGTCCGTGTCCGAGATCGGATACGGCGCGTGGGGCATCGGTGAGTCCAGCTGGGTGGGTGCCACGGAGGACGAATCCGTACGCGCCCTGCACCGTGCCATCGACCTCGGCGTGAACTTCATCGATACGGCGCGCGGCTACGGCGAGAGCGAGCGAATCGTCGGCCGGGTCGTCCGCGAGCGGGCCGACGACGAGGTGCTGGTCGCGACCAAGGTGCCGCCGAAGAACGGCACCTGGCCGGCGCCCGACGGTCTGGACCCGGCCGAGACGTTCCCGGGCGAGCACATCCGCAAGAGCCTGGAGACCAGTCTGCGCGCCGGCGGCCTGGACCACTTCGACGTACTGCAGTTCCACGTCTGGAGCGATGACTGGGTCGGCCGTGGTGACTGGCTGGAGACGATCGCGGAACTGAAGCAGGAGGGCAAGATCCGCCTGTTCGGTGTCTCCATCAACGACCACCAGCCCGACAACGCACTCGCACTCGTACGCAGCGGCGCCGTGGACAGCGTGCAGGTCATCTACAACCTCTTCGACCAGGCGCCCGCCGACGCGCTGCTGCCGGCGTGTGAGGAGCACGGCGTCGGTGTCATCGTGCGGGTGGCGCTGGACGAGGGCGGTCTCACCGGCCGGATCACCGCCGGCACGACGTTTCCCGAGGGCGACTGGCGCAACCGCTACTTCCGCGACGACCGCCCGGCACAGGTCGAGCAGCGGGTGGCCGCGATCGTCGCCGACCTCGGCATCGCTCCCGATGAGATCGCCGAGCATGCGTTGCGGTTCGTACTGAGTTCGCCGGCGGTTTCCACCGTCATCCCCGGAATGCGCTCCGTACGCAACGTCGAGCGCAACACGGCCCTGAGCGACGGGCGTCCGCTCACCGCCGACCAGCTCGCCGTGCTGGCCAAGCACCGGTGGGAGCGCAACTTCTACTCGTGATCCGCAGGCGCTGTCGCCAGGGCCGAGCGGTACGCGGACTCACCCCCGCGCACCGCCCGGCCGTGAGCGTTTCTACCGGCGCTCCAGCGAACCCCGGACGAATGCTGCCTGGCCGACATGTTGCAGGTCGTCCGTGATGACGCTGATCAGACGCACGCCGAGGGTGACCGGCGGCGACCAGGTCTCATCCACAATGCGTTCCAGGGACCTGGGGTGGAGGCCACGAATGAACTCGACGCTCTGCTCGTGGACGGCGTCGTAGTAGCCGAGCAGCAGTTCGGGCGAGCCCACCCGGACAGCCGCGACCTGTTTGCTGCTCTGCCCGTATCCGGTGGCTCCCTTGTCGAAGGGCAGGTCGAAACGAGAGGCCCAGTCCTGGGAGAACCAGACCTGCTGCACACCGGCCGCATCCGAGACATGGTCGTCCTGAATCCGGGTGAGGTGCCACACCAGCCAGGCGATCGAGTTCGCGCCGTCGTCGAGCCGGACGTGCAGGTCGTCGACGGAAAGGCCCTCGACCGCCGAGTGCACCGCTTCCTGGATTCGTGTGAACGCGTCCGTCAAAAGGTCTGCGCTGTTCATGCGAACACCATCGCCGCTTCCGCGCCGGGCCCCTGCCATCGACACGCGCCGCACGCCATGTGCCTCGCGGGCTGCGGACGCTGGCCGTCGGCCCGGCGCAGGACGTCCCGTCAGTGACGTCGGCACCGGTGCCACGGACATCGTGTCGCGCTTTCGCCTCCGCGTGGTGCGTGCGCGCCCAGGAATCCGACTCCCATGCCCAGCATCCAGAAGTCCTTGGCCAGCGGGATGCCGGTCTGGGTAGGTCGCAGACTGCCGGACTCCCGCATTCCGGGGACCCTCAGGTACAGACCGACAAGCCCGGCGGAGAAGCCGGTGAGCGCCACTCCGGCCAGTCGGGTCGGTACGAAGGGGGCGAGCAGCGTCCCGCCGACGGCGATCTCCGACCAGGCGAGCAGCCGGGTGAAGCGCTGCGCGTCCAACTTCTCCAAGAACGGATAGGCGATGCAGGCCATGCCGTGCACGCCCGCCGCCGTCTCCTGGTCCGCTTTCAGCTTGCTCAGACCTGAGTTCAGGATGAACACACCGGTGGCGAGGCGCGGGGCCACATCGCGTGCTTCAAGTTTCACTGTCATGGGAGCCTCCGTCGATCTGGTACTCAGGCCCCTCGTCGACCTTAGCCAGAAGGTGGCAGAGGCGCTTGACGGAGAGGTCGGTCTCTCCGTCAAGCGCCTCGTCGGACTTCGCCGGGGCGCCGGTCCGTATCGCATCAGCCTCGTACGGCGCGTTCCGCCGTTCGGGGGATCGGACTGGCCGGGGTCAGCTCGCCTTCTTGACGAACTCAGTGGTGAAGGTCTTGTCGAGGTCGACCTCGGCGTTCTTCAGGTTCGGGTTGAAGGCCTTGAGGACCCGCTCGACGGTGGCGGGTCCGTCCGCGGGCATGACGCCATCCGTGGTGAACATGGGCAGCGTGCTCTTGATGGCCTGCGCATAGAGGGCCTTGCCGCCGCCCTGCGCGTAGTCGGCGGGCATCTTGGCCGCGATCTCGTCCGCGCTGTGCGTGGACATCCACTTCAGCGTCCTGACGAAGGCGTTGGCCAGCTTCTGGACGGTTTCCTTGTGACTGTTGACCCATTCGGTCTGCATGTACAGGCTGGAGGACGGGTAGAGCCCGCCGAGCGCCTGCTTGGAGCCTTCGGGGGTGCGCATGTCGATGAGAATCTTGCCGAGCTTCTTGTCCAGGATGGTGGCGACGGTCGGGTCGGTGGTCATCCCGCCCTGGATGGAGCCCTGCTGGAGGGCGGAGATGAAGGTCTGACCCGCTCCCACCGCGACGGGGGTGAACTGGCTGGTCTGCACATCGCTGTTGACGGCGAGGTACTTCGTCAGGAAGTCGGTCGAGGAGCCGATGCCCGTCACGCCGAGCTTCTTGCCCTTGAAGTCCTTCGGTGACTTGATGTCGCCCGCTGCCTGGTTGGAGACGATCTCGACCTCGCCCGGAGCCTGTGAGAACTGGACGACGGACTCGACCTGCTTGCCCTTCACCTGGAGGTCGAGGGTGTGGTCGTAGAAGCCGACCGTGCCCTGCACATCACCGGAGACCAGGGCCGTCTCGGCCTGGACGCCCGCCGGCTCGGTCAGGAGCTGGACCGACACCCCTTCGTCCTTGAAGTAGCCCAGCCGCTCGGTGAGCATCGCGGGCAGGTAGATGACCTTGTCGAGGCCCCCCACCATGATCTTGACCTTGACGTTCTTGCCGTCGGAGGCGCCGCTGGACTCGGAGTTGGAGCCACAGGCGGTCAGGGTGGTCAGGGCGAGTGCGCCGGCGACGGCGACGGCCGAGACCCGGGTGAGTGTACGCATCTGGTTCACGTCCTCGTGAAGAGAAGAAACGATCGGATATTCGAATGGCGGGCGGCGCCGGCGTGCGGAGTCGGCGCCGGTGTGTGGAACAGACGTCAGCGCGCGGAGTCGGCGTCAGCCGGCTTCCAGCGGAAGAGCCGCTTCTCGAGGAAGGTCAACAGGCCTTCGGCAAGCAGTGCGACGACCGCGAGGATCACCATCGCGGCGTAGACGCCGGCGGCGTTGAAGGTGCCCTGGGAAGCGGCGACCAGCAGTCCGAGCCCCTTGGTGGCACCGATGTACTCACCGACGATCGCGCCGATGAGCGCGAAGCCGAAGCTCACATGCAGGCTGGTGAAGATCCATGACGTGGCCGAGGGGATGACCACCTGGAAGGTGACCTGGCGGTTGCTGGCGCCCAGAATGCGGGAATTGGCGACGAGGTTGCGGTCCACCTCCCTGGCGCCCTGGAACGCGTTGAAGAAGACGGGGAAGAAGACGAGGACGACCGCTGAGGCCACCTTCGAGGCGGGGCCGAGGCCGAACCAGATCAGGAAGATCGGCGCGAGCACGATGCGCGGCAGGGCGTTGAGCACCTTGATGTACGGGCCGAGAACGTCGGCGGCGAAGCGGATCCGGCCCAGCGCGATACCGAGCAGCACGCCGGCGATCACACCGATGACCCAGCCGAGCAGTGCTTCGTAGAGCGTGTACCAGATCTGCTCCCACAGGGAGCCCTGTGCGGTGCCGTCGACGACCCAGGTGCGGATCTGCTCCCAGATCTTCGACGGCATGGAGAAGTTGAACGGATCGATGACCGCGGTCCGGGCCAGCCACTCCCACAGCCCGATGACCGCGAGGAGAAGTACGATCCGGCTTCCGAGCACCAGGAACTTGCGGTTGCGGGTGGCTCGCGCTCTGGCCTGGGTCCGCTCGGTCTTGGTGACGGCGGCGCTCGCGGTGATGGAATCAGGCGACATCGAGGGCACCCCTCTCGCGGGTGATGCGGACCTCTTCGCCGAGCGAGGACCAGATCTCCCGGTAGATCTCCAGGAACCTGGGCTCCAGACGCACCTGTTCGACCTTGCGCGGGCGGGGCAGATCGATCTCGAAGACCTCCTTGACGGTGGCCGGTCCCGCGGTCATGACCACGACCTTGTCGGCCAGTGCGATGGACTCCTCCAGGTCATGGGTGACGAAGACGACGGAGGCGCCGGTCCCGGCCCACAACTCCAGCAGTTCGTCGGACATCAGGGCCCGGGTCTGCACATCAAGTGCGGAGAAGGGTTCGTCCATGAGCAGGATCTCGGGATCGTTGACGAACGTGGCCGCGAGTGCGACTCGCTTGCGCTGGCCGCCGGACAGCTGGTGCGGATAGCGGTCCTCGAAGGAGGACAGGCCGACCCGGGCAAGCCATTCCCGGGCACGTTCCTTCGCCTCGGGCTTCGGCACGCCCCGGAAGCGGGGGCCTGCCATCACGTTGGACAGCACGGTGCGCCAGGGGAAGACCGCATCCTGCTGGAAGACGAAGCCGACCTTGTCGCCGATGCCGCTCACCGGCTCACCGGCGACCAGCACCTCCCCCTCGGTGGGCTCCTCCAGGCCGCTGACCAGCGTCAGCGTTGTCGATTTGCCGCATCCGGTAGGTCCCACCACGGCAACGAACTCACCGCGCCCGATCGTGAGGTCCAGATCTCGTACGGCGGTGTGGAGCGCCCCCGACGGAGTCCGGAACGCTTTGCTCGCCCCCCGCAGCTCGATGGCGGGGCTGGTTTCGCTGTTCATGGGGCGGGACGCTAGAGGCGGCCCGGGCACGACGGCACCCTTGCGCTCACAACTCCTGCTTCTGCCCATAACCTGCGGTTCTGCTCGTTCTGCTCACGTCTGAAGAACGAAAGTGCTACGAGGGCTGGTCAGCGACGGCGGCGACGTTTACGTTGCGTTCACACAGAGCAAAGCGGATCAGCAGATTCCCAGGCGGGCGGAAGGCAGAGGACGAGCACATGCGGATTCACTGGCCCCGCCGTGTCTTCGCCCAGGTCCTGCTCACACAGGTCGCCATCACGACCGGGGTGGTCATGCTCGTCACCGGGCTCTTCCTTGCCCCGCTCAGCCACCAGCTCGACGACCAGGCGATGCGCCAGGCTCTGTCCATCGCCCAGACGACCGCCGCCGAACCCGGTCTGGTTCACAACCTGACGAGCACCGAGCCCAGCCCCGGCGGCCCGGTACAGGCCGAGGCGGAGCGGATCCGCCGGGCCACCGGGGCGCTCTACATCGTGGTCATGGACACCCGCGGCGTCCGCTGGTCGCACACCGACACCCCACAGATCGGCAGACACGTCTCCACCGATCCCAGCACGGCCCTGGCCGGCCGGGAGATCATGCAGATCGACGACGGAACCCTGGGCCGCTCGGCACGCGCGAAGGTCCCCCTCCGCGACGCGCACGGGACGATCGTCGGCGCCGTCTCGGTGGGCATCGCCTACGACAGCGTCCGCGAGCGGCTGCTCGGTACCATTCCGGGACTTCTGCTCTACGCGGGGGCTGCTCTCGCCGCGGGTGTCCTCGCCGCCCTGGCCGTCTCGCGACGTCTGCAGCGCAGCACCCATGGCCTTGCCTTCGCCGACATCTCCGCGCTGCTGGACGAGCGCGAGGCCATGCTGCACAGCATTCGCGAAGCAGTTCTCGCCCTCGACGCCCGGGGGCGGATCCGGCTGCTGAACGACGAGGCGCAGCGCCTGCTGGAGCTCACGCCGGACGCCGTCGGCCGTGTTCTGAGCGAGGTGCTGCCGCCGGGCCGTGCGGCAGAGGTCCTGACAGGGCAGGTCGACGGCGTGGACCTGCTCACCGTCTGCAGGGGACGCGTGCTGATCGCCAACCGCATGCCGACCGGTGACGGCGGTGCTGTGGTCACCCTGCGCGATCGCACCGAACTGGAGCTGCTCGGCCGCGAACTGGACTCCACGCACGGCCTTCTCGACGCACTCCGCGCCCAGGACCACGAGCACGCCAACCGGCTCCACACCCTGCTCGGACTCCTGGAACTCGGGAGGCACGAAGCGGCGGTGGAGTTCGTGGCAGAGGTGGCCAACGGTCGCCGGGCCTCGGCGGAGCAGGTCGCGGAACGCGTCAACGACCCTCTGCTGTCCGCGCTGTTGGTCGGCAAGTCGGCCATTGCGGCGGAGCGAGGCGCCTCCTTGCACATCTCCCCGAACACCATGCTCCCCGACGTGGTGGTGGACCCGCGCGATCTGGTGACCGTCCTGGGCAACCTCATCGACAACGCACTGGACGTCGCTTCCCTCATCGAAGTCGAGCTCCGTGCGGAGGGCACCGCTACGGTCCTGCGGGTCAGCGACAACGGTCCGGGCGTGGCTCCCGATCTGCGCGAACAGATTTTCACCGAGGGCTGGTCCACCAAGCAGTCCCCCGCACATCGGGGCCGTGGGCTCGGTCTGGCGCTGGTACGCCGTCTCGCGGAGCGTTACGGCGGGGTGGCCCGCGTCGGTGCCAGGGCCGGTGGTGGCGCGGTCTTCACCGTCGTACTGCCCGAGACGCTCACCGTCCGGCAGCTGACCGAAGTGGGAGGGGTGCAATGATCGACGTCCTCGTGGTGGACGACGACTTCCGGGTGGCCGAGATCAACGCGGCGTACGTGGCCAAGGTGCCCGGCTTCCGCGTCGTCGCTCGCGCACACACCGCCGCGCAGGCACTGTCCGTCCTGGAACGCAACCATGTCGACCTCGTGCTTCTCGATCACTATCTTCCGGACGAGACGGGGCTGACACTGGTACGGCGACTGCGCCAGCTCGGCCACACGGCGGACGTGATCATGGTGACGGCCGCTCGCGATGTCACGACCGTGCAGACCGCCATGCGCTACGGCGCCCTGCAGTACCTGGTGAAGCCGTTCAGTTTCGGCGGTCTGCGGTCCAAGCTGGAGAGCTACGCGGCTTTGCGCCGCACTCTCGAAGGCGTGGGCAGCGGCCGCGGCGAGGCCGGCCAGGAGCAGGTCGACCAGATCTTCGGAGCTCTCCGCACCCCGGAGGCCGTTCCCGCAGCCGGTCTGCCCAAGGGGCACTCCGCGCCGACCGCCGAGGTCATCCGCCACGTCCTTTCCGCGGCGGACGAACCGCTGTCCGCACACGAGGTCGCCGTCCGGGCCGGGTTGAGCCGCTCCACCGCCCAGCGTTACCTCAAGTATCTGGAGAGCGCGGGCCGCATCAGCCTCAGTCTCAAATACGGCGACACCGGCCGGCCCGAGCACCGTTACGCGTGGGCGAGGGCGAGCTGAGCTCCGTTCGGCGCCGGATGCCTCCGGCGCCGAACGGATCAGGTCGGGACGGAGAGGCCTCGGGATCGGGCCCACCGGTCACGCCGGCAGCCGCGGCACACTTTCGACGAGGCGACGTGTGTACGGGTGCGCGGGGCCGCCCAGCACCTGTCCGGTCTCGCCCTGTTCGACGATGTGACCGCGCTCCAGGACGGCGGTGCGTTCGCACAGCGAGGCCACTACCGACAGGTCGTGGGAGACCATGACGAGGGTCAGACCCTGCTTCTGCTTCAACTCGTTGAGCAGGTCGACGACTTTGACCCGGGTGGTGACATCGAGTGCGCTGACGGGCTCGTCGGCGAGCAGCACCCGGGGGTCGCACACGGTCGCCCGGGCGATCGCGATGCGCTGGCGCTGGCCGCCGGAGAACTCGTGCGGATAGCGCTCTGCGGCGTCGGCCGGGAGACCGACCCGCTCCAGGGCGTCGGCCACCTTGGGCCCGGCCGTGCTCCGACTGTCGATGCCGAGGGAACGCAGTGGTTCGGACACGATGCTGCCGACACGCCGACGCGGGTCCAGCGACGAGTACGGGTCCTGGAAGACACACTGCACGCTGCGCCTGAAACGCCGCATCTGCTCGCGGTCGCGTGGCTTCAGCTCGTCGCCGTCGAACCGGACGGTGCCGGAGGTGGCCCGGGCGAGCCCGAGCAGCAGCCGCAGCAGAGTCGTCTTGCCCGCGCCGGATTCGCCGACGAGGGCGAGGCTGTGCCCGGCCTCGACGGCGAAGGAGACGTCCTCGACGACGGGCGCGGTGTGTCCCCGGTAGGCGAAGGAGGTCGCGTTCAGCTCCAGTACGGGCGTCATCATGCGCTCCTCAGGTCAAGAGCCGATTCCAGCTGCCGCGCGCTTGCCACCAGCGCCTTGGTGTACTCCTCGCGCGGGGCCCGCACGATCTCGCGAACATCGCCCTGCTCCACGGCCCGGCCGTCCTTCATCACCAGAACACGATCGGTGACCTTCGAGACGACCGCGAGGTCGTGACTGACGAAGAGGACGGCCATGTCCCGTTCCCGTACGAGGGTGTCGAGCAGGTCGAGCATGTCGGACTGCACGGTGACGTCGAGCGCGGTGGTCGGCTCGTCCGCGATGAGCAGCTTCGGGTCGCATGCCAGCGCCATGGCGAGTGCGACGCGCTGCCGCTGTCCGCCGGAGATCTCGTGCGGGAAGGCGCGGGCGATACGGTCGGGCTCGGGCAGTCGCACTTGCTCGAGGGCTTCCACGACGGCCCGCTTCAGCCCGGCGCCCCTCAGCCCTCGCCTTCTGCCCAGCGGTTCGGCGATCTGCCTGCCGACGCGCATCAGGGGGTCGAGTGCGGTGAGCGGCTCCTGGAAGACGATGGCGGCGTCCCGGCCGCGGACACCCGTGAGCTGCTTCTCGCTCGCGCCCACGATCTGGGTGCCGGCGAGTTCGGCGCTGCCGGTGGCCGTCATACCGTCGGGTAGCAGGCCGAGCACGGCGAGAGTGGTCAGTGATTTCCCGGAGCCCGACTCACCGATGAGGCCGAGTCGTTCGCCGGGGGCAATGGTCAGCGAGAGGCCGTCGACAAGGATGCGCCCGTCGGCCGTACGGATCGCGAGGTCGCGTACGTCGAGGATGTTCATGCGCTCCTCCGTCGGGCCGCCGGGTCGAGGGTGTCGCGCAGTCCGTCGGCGATGAGGTTCACACCGATGACGAGCAGGACGAGCAGGATGCCGGGGGCCAGTGCGCCGGCCGGGGCCGTGGTGAAGGTGGCCTGAGCCTCCTGGAGCATGCGGCCCCACGAGGCGTTGGGCGGCGGCGCCCCCAGGCCCAGGTAGGACAGGCCGGCCTCGGCCAGCACCGCGAGTCCGAACTGAAGGGCCAGGTTCACCACGAGCGTCGGCCAGATGTTGGGCAGCACATGCCCGGCCACGATCCGCGGCCACGACGTGCCGGACGTGCGCGCGGCCGTGATGTAGTCCTGTGCCAGGACCCGCTTGACCAGGACCCGCACAAGCCGTCCCACGACCGCGCTCTGCGCGAGGCCGATCGCCAGCACGGCGGACCCCAGTGTGGCCGAGTGCGCGGCGACGATGAGCATCGCAAGCAGCAGCGTCGGGAAGGCGATCAGGATGTCGAGGAACGCGGAGAGCGTGTCGTCGAGCCAGCCTTGGGCGAACGCGGCCAGCACGCCCAGCGTGACGCCGACGGCGGCCGCGATGAGGACCGAACCCAGGCCCGCTTCGAAGGCGACCCGGGAGCCGGTCATCAGTTGGGTGAACAGATCACGGCCGAGCTTGTCGGTGCCCAGCAGATGGCCCGCACCGGGGCCCGTGAGCCGGCCGCCGGACGTGTCGTCGGCGGCGTACGGGGCCCAGAGGAGCGAGATCAGCGCAAGCAGCGCGATCAGGCCGGCCAGCACGCATCCGGAGGTCAGCGTGTACGAGCGCTTCGTCGACTGCTTCATCGGACACCTCCGGAGAGCCTGCCGCGGAGCCGGGGATCGATGATCCGCTGTACGAAGTCGGCGGCGAAGCCGATGACCAGCACCGCGAGCGTGGAGACGAACAGCACGCCCTGGATCACCGGATAGTCGTGCTGCGCGATGCCGGTCGCGAGCAGCGAGCCGAGGCCGGGTAGCGCGTACACGGACTCCACGACCACAGCACCGAGCAGTGTGGACGCCAGCTCGATGCCGAGGATCGAGATCACCGGCACCGATGCGTTGCGCAGCCCGTGCCGCCACATGGCCCGCCCGAACGACGAGCCCAGGGCGCGCGCGGTGCGCAGATAGTCGCTGTCCAGTACGTCGAGCGTGGCCGACCTGACGTAGCGGATCAGTGAGGCGCTCATCACGAGCGCGATGGTGATGACGGGCAGGGCGAGCGAGCGGACCGCCTCGGCCGGCTGCGACCAGCCGTCCGGCGGGAAGCCGCCTGCGGGAAGCCAGCCGGCGTTCAGCGCGAAGACGGCTATCAGGATCATCCCGAGCCAGAACACGGGCACGGCGATGCCCAGTTGGGAGACTCCGCTGAGCAGCGCCCCGTACCAGGTCCTGCGCCGGTGCGCGGCGACGAAGCCGACCGGGACGGCGATGAGGACCGCCAGGACGAACGCCGTGAGCGTGAGCGGGATCGTGACGTTCAGCCGCGAGCCGACCTCGGGCGCGACCGGCAGCGAGCTGACGAACGACGTACCGAGGTCACCGCCGGCCAGCTGCCCGATCCAGTGGACGAACTGCTCGGGCAGCGGCTTGTCGGAGCCGATGGAGTGCCGCGCCGCCGCGATCTGCTCGGGGCTGGCGCCCACCGAGGTGAGCGCGTTCGCGGGGTCGCCCGGCAGCATCCGCAGCAGCACGAACAGGACCACGCTCGCGAGCGCCAGCGACACCAGCAGGAAGGCGAGGCGACGCAGGAGATACCGCGCCATCAGCCCTTCTCGATGTCGTACGCGAAGAACTGCGAGTTGAGGCCGTTGACCGGGTAGCCGGACACCTTGCTGCTCGCCACGACGATCTGCGGGTACAGGTACAGCCAGTCGCTGGCCGCGTCCTCCGCGGTCCGACGGTTGACCTTCTTCAGCAGGTCGGTCTGCTCAGCCGTGCCGGACGCCTGCTCGGCCTCTTCGACCCACTTCGTGACCTGCTTGTTGTCGTAGCCCCAGTAGAAGTCGGGGTTGCCGTACCAGACCAGGTCGCGGTCGTTGACGTGTTCCTGGAGCGTGGCCGTGAAGTCGTGGTTCTTGTAGACCTTCGTGTACCACTCGTCCGGCGTGATGGTGTTGATCTTGACGGTGATGCCGACCTTGGCGAGCTGCGACTTGATGAAGGTCGCCGCCGTCGGGTGCGGGTCGTAGTTCGGGGTGTCGAGGGTGAAGGTGAAGCCGTTCTGGTATCCGGCATCGGCGAGCAGCTTCTTGGCTCGCGCGGTGTCGTAGGCGTTGACCTTGGTGAGGTCCTCGTACCACGGGTCGGTGGGCGGCACCATGGAGCCGATGAGCTTGCCGTAGCCGCCCCAGACCGACTCCAGAAGCTTCTTGTCGTCGATGGCGGAGGAGACGGCCTGGCGGACCTTGACGTCCGTGAAGGGCTTGGCCTTGTCGTTGAAGGCGAGCAGCAGCTTGGTCGTCGAGTTGCCGTCGTTGACCTTGTAGTTCTGGTTGCTCTTGAACTGGTCGAGGGCGTCGGGCGACTGCTCGCCCGTGACGACGTCCACGGCGTTGGTCAGGAGCGCGTTGTTGAGAGCGGTCGCGTCCTTGTAGTAGTGGAAGACGACCTGCTTGTTCCTGGCCGCGTCACCCCAGTACCCGGCGAACCGGTCGAGGCCGAGAGCGGAACCGCGGGTCCACTTGTTCAGCTGGTACGGGCCGGTGCCGTCCTCGCTCGTCTTGAGGCTCTTCGCGTCGGAGTTGATGATCCACACGTAGGAGAGGTTGTAGACGAAGGAGATCGACTTCTTCGACAGCTGGACCTTCACCGTGCGCGCGTCCGGTGTCTCGACGGACTTGATGACCTCGAGATTGCTCTTGCGGGCGGACTGCGAGTCCTTGGCTATCACCTTCTCCAGGCTGTACTTGACGTCCTGGCTGGTGAGCTTCTTGCCGCTGTGGAACTTCACACCGTCGCGCAGGGTGAAGGTGTACGTGATTCCGTCGCCGCTGACCTTGTAGTCCTGGGCAAGCAGATTCTCGACCTTGCCGTCGTCGGTGAGCTTGAACAGCCCCTCGTACACGTTGCCGTTGAGCGCCTCGGTGACGCCCTGGCCGCCGCCCGCGGTGTTGTCGAGATTCTGCGGCTCGTAGAGCGAACCGATGTTGACCGTGGCGTTCTTGTCGTACGCCCCTCCGGCGGCGCCGCCCCCGTTGGAGCCCCCGCCGCAGGCAGTGAGGGTCAGGGCGAGGGCGGCAGCGGTGGCGCCGCCGTACAGAGAGGTCTTCTTGATGCTCATGAGGAGTACGCGCTTTCGTGCTGCGAGGCGGGAGTACGGGATTGATCAGTGCTGCGCGGGGAAGCCGTCGCGGAAGACGGGGCGCTTCTCGCCGGCCTCGACGGGCAGGTGGAAACGGTTCTGCCGCGGCGGCATCGGACAGTTGTACTGGTCCGAGAATCCGCACGGCGGCACGAAGGCGCGGTTGAAGTCGAGGAGGACACGGCCCTCGCCGGTGTGGGTGACGAAGAGGAAGCGCCCGGCGCCGTAGGTGATGTCGCCGTTGGTGGGGTCACCGAAGACGAGAAGCAGGGTGCCGTCGTCGTCGAAGGCGCTCAGTACGTACTCCTGTCCGTCCAGGGTGAGCGCGATGTCACCCGGCACGGCGAGGTCACGGGTACCGCCGTTGTCGCGGATGTGCTCGAAACCGACCCGCCGGGCGCCCGGCACCGGGGTGTACGAGGCCTCCAGCACCCAGGCCGGGTCGTACGGGAAGACATCGGTGCGCTCGAAGTTCTGGATCGCGGGCGACTGCGCGTCCCAGAAGCGCAGACCGTGCTCCGGCTCGCCGGTGACGAGGTCGGTGCGCTCGACCGTGGTGACTGTCACATTCCCCGGCTGTCCGGCGCGGGCCGCGTCGAGATCGGGACGCTCACCGGCCGGGGCCCAGCGGGTCTCCACGAGGGCGAGGTTGCCGGAGGGCGAAGTGATGGAGCGCCGTCGCTCGGCGCGCCATGCCTCCCAGTCCGCGGCGGGGTCGGTCGGCTGGTCCGGGACGGCGGCGTGGGTCACGGCTTTACTCATTCGCGTAGACGATCGTCGGCTGTCACACGTCGGATATCACGCTGCGTGAAGTTCAGCCCAAAGGACCTTCTTTATCTTTCATAAGGCAAGCTAATGTCAAATTCAGGCCACTGGCCGAGATGGGTCTGTCTGTTCCAGCAGGTCAGAGCCCAGAAGGCCCGCCGTGCCACCCCTGCAGGGAGCATCTCAGGTTGCTCCGCATGCGACACACGGTCCGCCGGAGCACCCTGGTCCTGAAGCTGCCTGTCCCCCCGACCGGCAGTCGGCCAGGAAAGGGGTGGCAGCCATGTTCGCGAGGCTGAGCACCTACCAGGGTTCACCGATTCCTGCAGAGGGAGACCTGACCGCGAACTGGGAAGCGATCCTCCAGCAGATCCAGGAGGCTTCGGGCTTCCGTGGCGTGTTCTACCTCGTCGACCGGGCCTCCGGGAAGGCTACGTCGCTGACCCTGTGGGAGGACGAGGAGGCCATGCGGGCCAGCGAGCACAGTGCCGCCCGGCTCCGCGAGGAGGTTGCACACAGGGAAGGCCAGCGCGTCGCCTCGGTCGAGCATTTCGAAGTGGGTTTCAGTCATGTGGAGCCGTCATAGTCAACGCTCCAGGAGTTGCCTGCGACGCAGAGTCGCCGGGCCGACATCACGGCCCTGGTCAGGCCCGATCGCGGCGGACTCGGGATCCGCTACCTCGCCGACGCAGTCGGCAAGCGAGGTTGAGCCATTCGTGTTGTGATCGAAGACAGGGAAACACGCCGGTCGAGGGCAGGAGGAAATCATGTCCGAGAAGCTGCTGGCTCGAGACATCATGACCGGTGGCGTGCAGTGCATCGGTGCACACGAGTCGCTGTTCGAGGTAGCGAAGACGATGCGCGATCTGAGTGTCGGTTGCCTACCCGTCTGCGGCGACAACAACAGGCTCACTGGCTTGATCACCGACCGGGACATCGTCGTCAAGTGCTGCGCCGAGGGCGTCGACCCTGCAACCGTGCAGGCCGGATCCTTCAATGCCAAGATCCACTGGATCGATGCCGAAGCGGACGCCGCCGATGTCCTGACGACCATGGAGGAACATCAGATCAAGCGACTGCCCGTGATCGACGTAAAGGGCGGCCACCGCCTGGTCGGCATGATCACGGAGGCCGATCTCGCGAAGAACCTGAGCGACGAACAGATCGCTGAATTCGTGAGCTGCGTGTACGCGACTGCTCAGACGTAGCAGATCCTTCAACTGCCGTCGCACTACAGGCTTCTCCTGACGCAGTCGGTGCGTATGCTCTGCGCATGATCCAGGCGGTACTGCTAGACCTCGACGCAACCTTGCTCGACTACGGCATGCCCGCCTGGAGGGCGACTGTGCGGGCCGTGTGCGACGTCCTGGTCCGGTCGGCCCCCGATCTCGATGCCGACTCGCTGTACGACGCCTATACACGCCGCTATCTCGACCACATGCGCGCGGGCGGGGACGGTGCGCAGCACCCGCCCGGCCGGATCCCGGATGCCGATTCCATCTGGAGGGAGTACTGGCGGCAGGCACTCGACGAGTGCGGGCACGCCGGACTCGCCGGTCCTGCGACCGATGAATACAAGCGGCAGCGTTGTCGGCGCTACGTCCTGTTCGACGACGTGGCGAACACGCTGAGTGCACTTCGCGGCGCCTCGTACCGGTTGGGGCTTGTCACCAACGGTCCGGGCGACGCGCAGCGGGACAAGATCACGGCGACCGGTCTGGACAAGTTCCTGGACGTCACCGTGATCTCGGGCGAGGTAGCCGTGTCCAAGCCCGATCAGAGGATTTTCGAGATCACCCTCGAACGCATGGGACTCGGGCCCGCCGATGTCTGCCATGTGGGCGACAGCCTGGTGACCGACATCGGCGGAGCGCTCAACGCGGGTCTGGGTGCCTCGATATGGCTGAACCGGTCGCACATGGCGCGCGACCCCCTACTGCGTCCCCCGTCACACGAGATCACTTCTCTTCACGAACTTCCTGCCCTGATACGAAAGGATTCCGCCCTCGGATCGGCGGGAGCGCGCCCGGACGACGAGACGGCCCCGGGAGCGCCCTGAATCTCAGGGCCGGGGCGAGGCCCGAGGAGTACCCGTCACAGCGGTGGCCGGCACCCCTTCCGGGCGGCCGTCGCCCGGAGGAAGCAGGAATTCGGCCGGGTCAGGCGTGCGCGGCGGGGCGGGTCGAGCGCAGACGGGACTTGATGCCCACGAGCACGGCCGACAGCACGGCCCAGAGGGCGAGGGTGAGCAGCGGCACTCCTGCGTGGGCGCCGTCGAAGTAGCTCAGATCGCTCACCGCCCGTACCGCCGCGCCGGGCGGCAACAGAGCGGAGACGGCCCGGGCCGCGGCCGGCAGCAGGTCGGAGCTGATGGTGGCGCCGCTGGTGGAGTTGCCGACCGTGAGCAGAAGCAACGTCGCCACCGGGACGCCGATGGGGCCGAGGTAGGTGCCCAGCAGCTTCGTGGTGAACGCTGCCGCGGCCGCCAGCAGCGCCAGTGTCGCCGCCAGCGGGAGGAACGGGGCAGGCACCGCGTTCAGGACGGGGCCTGCGATGATCGCGGCAACGATGCCGGTCGCCACCGAGACGCCCGTGATCAGCCAGAACCGGTGCCGCAGATGGAGCAGGTTCGCCATGCCCAGCGCGTTCTGAGCCAGGACGAATCCGGCGAGGGTGACACCGAACGACACGTAGAACCCGGCAAGACCCCGCCCGTCGAAGGGAGCGAGCGGCACCACGTCGGTCGTCGTGACCTGCTGGCCGGATCCCGCTGCGTACGCGGACACCACGCTCTTGACCGCGCCCGTGGTGGACAGGCCGTTCGCCCCGGCCACCTCCAGGCTCAGCTGTCCGTCGCCGCCGGAGCTCAGTGCAGCCACCACGTCGTGCTGTTCCACGGCCTGGCGGGCTGCGGCCGCGCTCACCGTGGGGCGTACGTCGACGCTGTCGCCGAGCGACAGCTCCATCTTGTGCGCGAGGGTGTTGCCCACGACCGCCACCGGCAGCTGATGCGGCTTCGGGTCTCGTTGCAGCCCGACATAGCAGCTGATGAAGGCCGAGACGAGGACCAGGGCGATCACCGCGGGCTGCAGCAGCGCCCGCAGCGGCGGCCGGCTGCTCGGGCCCGGGTGGCGCGGCGCGGCCGCCTCGCCGGGGACGGAGCCGGGCGGTGCGGCCACTTCCTCGCTGCGGGCGGAGACGGGACCGACGGTGGGTGTCATGAGATAACTCCGGTGTTCTGAAAGATGACGGTGGCGCACGAGGCCGTGGCGGCCGTGCTGCGTCAGGCGGCGGCCGGCTGTGTGGCCAGGCTCTGCTCGGCCTGGCGGCTGCAGTCGTCGGCGAGGGTCTCGGGGAGCCCGCACCGCAGGCCGTCCAGGGCCTGCGTGGCCATCGAGGCCGGGTCGATCTTCTGGCCGGCGGGGACGTGGGCGGCCCTTGGCCGCGGAACAGGCCCCGTACCGGCCAGGTGGCCGCCGGTGACGGAGTCCTTCAGCCCCATGCCTTCTCCCTGCGCCGGCCGCGGCGGCCACCCTTCGTGAGCGCAGCGGACGAAAATAGATTTCACTAACAATCTAAACAGGGTTGTACGATAGATTGCAACCGACATCCATATGGAGGGGGTGGCCCGATGGGCCGAGTGTCACAGGCACAGGCACAGGAGAACCGGAAGCACGTGGTCGCCAACGCCTCCAGGCTGTTCCGCGAGCAGGGCACCGGCGTCAGCGTCGCGGACCTGATGAAGTCGGCCGGGATGACCCAGGGCGGCTTCTACAAGCAGTTCGCCTCCAAGGACGCCCTGGTCGGCGAGGCCACCGTGCACGCCTTCGCCCAGCTGGAGGCGCGCCGCACGGCAGAGCTCGACGAGCACGACGGGCGACGTGACGCCGCCCGTCAGGGCCTGATCGACTACTACCTGTCGACCCGGCACCGCGACAACGCCGGCGGCGGCTGTCCCGCCGCCGCGCTCGCCGCCGACATGGCCCGGGACGCGGGTGACGCCGCCCACGACGTCTACATCGAGGGAGTGCGCGACTTCGCCCAATGGCTCGCCACGGACGACGAAGACGGCCTGGCCCGCCTGGCCACCCTGGTCGGCGCCCTCCTGCTGGCCCGCGCCACCAACGGCTCCCCACTGTCCGAGGAGATCCTCCACGCCGCGCACGCGGCCCTGTCGGACGACAGCTGATCCGTCCGGGCCTCTTCACCCACCGACACGGCGTTCGTCAGGACCCCTTGCGCGGGCGTGACAGTTCGAAAATGCGCGAGACGACGCTTGCACCCCCATGCTGGATTCGTGTGCACATGGCCGGTACTGAGAGGAGTGCGCGAGATGATCCGCCGCAAGTGTTCGGCCCTCGGCGCAGCGCTGCTGACCGCCGGGGCCCTGGCGACGACGACGCCCGAGGCGACCGCCGCCGATAAGACATGCCCCTACACGTCCTCCATCGATCGCCCCGCGCTCACGTACGTGAGCACCGGTCTTTCCGTGAAGCAGGCGCAGTGTCTGAGCAACGTGTGGGGCGGCGTTCCGAAACTCGCGGTCGACGGGGTCTTCGGCACCGCCACGTCGAAGAAGATCATCTGGATTCAGGGATGTCACGGCCTGGGCAGAACCGGAGTCGTCGACCAGGACACCTGGCGGGTGCTCTACCACCCCGCACTGGACTGCTACGACCCGTATCCGAAGTGACCTTCCCAGGTGAGGCCGCGACGGCTGGATCGGAAATCGCGCGCAGAGTGGAGATGTGCTGCCGGCGTGGCCCACACACACGACCAGCCGATGGCCTCGCGCGCGCCTGGGGAAGGTCGCGCGGCAGCCACCGGCCGGCGTATGCACACGGTTGTTACACGATGGGGTCGATGTCCCCGCTGCTCGCCTGCTTGCTCTGCTGCTTGAGCTCGCGGGCCTTGTCCTTCAGCCGCTGACGCTCCTGGGGGTCGGAGATACGCTCTGCGGCCTGTTCCATCTCCTGTGCCTTCTGGAGAAGTTGCTGGGCACGGGCACCGGACTCGCCTGCAACGCTCATGATCACTCCTTGGTGTCATCGGGGAAGAGCGGGCCACACCAGCGAAGCAGCGCGCCTCTGCGCGCGCATCTCGAAGGCTCACCCACCGTTATCCGCGCAGGCCGCGGTACGCACATGCGGATTCGACCACATCCGCGGGGCCCGACGGTCTTGCGGCCTACTTCTCGACCCTGTCCATGCGCCAGGCAACCATCCCGGTGGCCCCCGGCATCCGCTCGGTGTCGATCGTGACCCTGGCCGTTGAGGCTGTGATGCGCAGCTGAAGTGGGACGCCGTCGCAGTCCATCGTCCGGCGGACGGGAGCCTTCAGGGCTATGGACAGGATGATCTTGCCCTTTCCGGCGCAGGCGACCGACAACCTGTACGAGCGACCTCGTGCCAGTTCCGGCTCGGTGTGGAATCCGTCGCTGACACGTTCAAGACCCGCCTCGACGAACAGTGGGTCACTGTCGCCGACTTCCTCGGTGTCGAGAGCTTCCTCAACCTGCTTACCGAGTCTCTCCTCATCCTGGGCGGACGTTTCGGAGGGATGCTTCCGTTGCTGCCCTGGACTGCTTTCCGTTGCGCTGGGCCCGTTCGGCCCGCCGGAGACACTCGTACACCCTGTGACGAGGGCAACGGACAAGACGGAAGCGCATAGGACGAGGCTGCGCCGCAAGGGGTGAGGTCGCGGCGTCATGAATTCGTCGACCGGCATCGCCAACCGGTCACCTCGGCAGGAAGCTTCATAGTGCTGAGCCTAGCCTCGCCTTGCCCCGGCAGCCGGAACTGGTGTGTTACTTGGTCCAGTTCACCTTGTAGCACCGGGAACCGTGCTGCAGGCGGCCGCACTTCTTGGCGGTGACGTCGTGTGCGCCCGAGGGGATGACTGTTCCTCAGGTGACATCGCAGGGAGCAGCAGGGCCACCGATTCCTGATCGCCGCGGATGGAACGCCGAATGCCCCTCACGCAATCCGTGCTTGTCGCTTCGGTCAATCGCCCTCGTTGCCGCCGTGACCAGACCTCAAGTTGGGCTCAGATCAACGTGGATCCCCTTTGCTCTCGGTCGTACTTGTGAGTAACTGACGCCACTGCCGTTCCAACGGGGGGCGGCACAGGGGAAAGGTGCCTCGTGGGCATCATCGAACGTGGATCCATCGGATCCGCTATTGCGTTCGCCGTAGTCGCGGGCATCGCAACGGCGCCTGCACACGCGCAACCGTCGGCATTCGTCTCGTCCGACGGTCCGGAGGCGGTGAACACAGCTCCTCCGGCCGAGCCGGAGGAGACAGACCTGGTGGACGATCCGGAGCCGGAACCGGAGGAGACCGTGCGGCCGAGCAAGCCGGGGGACACCACAAATGGCGAGTACTGCGGCCCAACGCAGAAGATCTACACCCCCAAGACCAAGGGTGCCCGATATCACAAGGGCGTAGGACCGACCAACGCCAACTACAACGCTACTTCGCGTACGGCGCGGTCGATTTTCACCTCCGAAGTCACCGGCGAAGTCGGGGTGAGCGTCACAGGAGGCCTTTCGACCAGCATTGACGTGATGATCGCGAAGATCGAGGGAAATTACGAGGTCAACCTCACCGCCAAACTGACCGCGAAGCTAGGCAACTCGATCCAGGTCGACACTCCGCCGAAGAAGACAACGAACGCGAAGTACGGCGTCTACCGGCTCAAGAACACCGGTACCAGCTACACCATCTACAGCAACTGCAAGACGACAGCAAAAAAGACAATAACCAGCTACACGCCGATGAAGGTGGGCTGGTACCTGTGGGAAAGCTGACCGACCCAGCAGCCATACGCCCGGCCCACGGCCTTGCAGTCGTGGCTGCCGCACTCGCCCTGTGCGTGAGCGGCTGCACCGAGGGCGGCAAGCCCGCGTCACATCCGCCAACCTCACGATCTGCACAGCCCGACCCGTCGAAGACCAGCGACAGGGCCGAGCACATCGACGGCGAGACAGTTGACACAGCCCCCGAGCAGGTCAACGACGGTCATGTGCTGCTCCGTAGCATCCAGGAAGGGCAGTGCCGAGCTCCCTCTGTCCAAGGAGATCGGCGTCGGGCGGCTGGCCATCCAGGTCAACTGCCAGGGCGACGGAACAATCGAGGTGTCCGTCGAACCGGTGGGTCTCTCCTTCCCGCTGGAATGTGTGGAACAGGAAGTGAGTAGCACCTACAACGAGATCATCCTGAAAAGGGCGCGTAGCGAGGGGAGCGTACGGGTTGAGGCCCCCTCCGGCGTCCGCTGGGCTCTGACCGCCGAACAGTAGGCGTTCGCGCGCGCCCTGCTCGTACTGGACGATTCACCGCCGCAGTGTGGTGAGCCGATTCAGTTCCTGCATTCGGTTCCCCCGTGTCCCGGAACTTCTCCCTGACGCTAGCACCGGACATGAGTGGATCGAGGCCGTCGCCGGCATTGCCCACCGCCGCTTCGGCGCGCACCCGGCCCGCGGCGCGATCGCCTGCGAGATGCCGCCGGGTGCGGGGCATCCACCACTGAAATGACGTTCTCTCAGCCCTCGCAGTCCTGCCCCACCTCTCGCGCACGGGCGGCTACGGGCCACTGGGGTGGTCCGCGGCGACACGGCACCCGTGGGCGGCGCGGGTCCGGGGGACCGGTTCCGGATCCGCGTTTAATCGCGTCCGAGAACCGAAAAGCCGGGCGCGGAGAGCGCTGACGGGCGCGGATCCCCGGGCCCCACCCCACAGCGCTTGAGGGAGATTGCCATGAGCGGCACAACGGCTCTGCCGACACCGTCCGGTCCCAGCCTGGACAAAGGGCTGCTGCCCGCCGACTTCTACGCCTACGAGGAACTGCTGTCGGACCGCGAGCGGGAGAAGGTCGAGTCCCTTCGCGCGTTCCTCCGCACGCAGGTCGCCCCGATCGTCGACGACTGCTGGGCCCGGGCCGAGTTCCCCTTCCAGCTGGTCGAGGGTTTCGGGAAGCTCGGCTTGATGGACTGGACCGACCCGGACTCCCCGGAATCCAGGCCGAGCAACCTCCTCGCGGGCTTCATCGCGCTGGAGCTGGCGCATGTCGACACATCCGTGGCGACGTTCGCCGGCGTGCACACGGGTCTGGCCATGGGCACCATCCTCACCTGCGGTTCCGACGAACAGAAGCGGCGATGGCTGCCGGCGATGAGCCGCTTCGAGAAGATCGGTGCCTTCGGCTTGACCGAGCCGCACGGCGGCTCCGACGTGGCCGGCGGCCTGCGGACGACCGCGCGCCGCGACGGCGACGTATGGATCCTCGACGGCGCGAAGCGGTGGATCGGAAACGCAACGTTCGCCGACCTGGTCGTCATCTGGGCCCGCGATGTCGAGACACAGCACGTGCTGGGCTTCGTCGTGGAGAAGGACACCCCCGGGTTCACCGCGACGAAGATCGAGAACAAGATGGCGTTGCGGATCGTGCAGAACGCCGACATCGTGCTCGACGGCTGCCGCGTGGCGGAGGCCAACCGGCTACAGAACGCGAACTCGTTCAAGGACACCGCCAAGATCCTGCGCCAGACGCGCAGCGGCGTGGCGTGGCAGGCGGTGGGAGTGATGTTCGCCGCCTACGAGATCGCCCTGCAGTACGCGAAGGAGCGCGAGCAGTTCGGGCGCCCGATCGGGGGTTTCCAGCTCGTGCAGGACCTGCTGGTGAAGATGCTCGGCAATGCCACGGCCTCGTGCGGGATGATGGTGCGCCTGGCCCAGTTGCAGGACGCCGGGGTGTACCGGGACGAGCAGTCCGCCCTGGCGAAGGCCTACTGCACCGTGCGGATGCGCGAGAACGTGGGGTGGGCTCGGGAACTCCTGGCCGGCAACGGCATCCTCCTCGACTACAAGATCGGCCGCTTCGTCGCCGACGCCGAGGCCATCTACTCGTACGAGGGCACGCGGGAGATCCAGACCCTCATCGTCGGCCGTGCCGTGACCGGCGGCCTGAGCGCCTTCGTGAGGTGACGAAGATGACCAGCGAATCCGTCTTCACCGGCCTGAAGGTCCTCGACGCGTCGAGCTTCATCGCGGGACCGGCCGCGGCCACCGTGCTCTCCGACTTCGGAGCGGACGTCATCAAGATCGAGCCGCCGGGACAGGGCGACCCCCAACGGCGGCTGGGCTCCGTGCCGCCGAGTCCCCGGGCGCAGGCCAACTACAGCTGGCACCTCGCCAACCGCAACAAGCGCGGCATGGTGATCGACCTGAAGTCACCTGCGGCAACCGCGATCCTCAAGCGCCTCGTCGAGTGGGCCGACGTCGTGATCACCAACTTCCCTCACGGCACACGCGAGAAGCTGCACCTTGGCTACGAGGAGGTCGCGGGCTGGAATCCGCGGGTCGTCTACGCCGACATCACAGGCTTCGGGGACGCCGGCCCCGACGCCGGGCAGCCGGGCTTCGACCTGACCGCCGCCTGGTCGCGGAGCGGACTGCTGGCCTCCACCCGGGACGCGGGAGCCCCGCCGACGGTGCCGGTCTGGGGCAGCGGCGACTACATGTCGGCGATCGCGATCTACGCGGCGATCGTGACCGCCCTGTACCGCCGTGAGCGCACGGGACAAGGAGCCAGTGTCGGGACGTCGCTGCTCGCCGCGGGCGTCTGGGCGACGGGAACGCTTGTGGCCGGCGCGCTCGCCGGCGGCACGCCGTTCGAGCTGCACGACCGGAAGGCGCCGGCGAACCCGCTGATCAACCCTTACCGGACCGCGGACGGCGAGTGGTTCATGCTGGTCGCCTCACCCCCGCACTGGCCGGGACTGACGCGGGCCATCGGGCACCCCGAGCTGCTCGATGATCCCCGTTTCGCGGACGTCGAGGGCTTCGTCAGGAACTCCGCCGCGCTGAGCGAGCTGCTCGACGCCGAGTTCCGCACGCAGCCCTTCGCTCACTGGAAGGACGCCCTGGGCAGGGAACGCGTCACCTACAGCCTCATTCAGACGCCGGAGCAGGCCGCGCAGGACCCGCAGTTGCGCGCGAACGACATCGTGGTGCCGCTGGAAGGAGTCAGCGGGCTGGAGGAAACCATCAGCAGTCCGGTCAACCTCCGAGGGGTGCCGAAGGTACCGGCGAAGCGAGCGCCGGACCTGGGCGAGCACAACGACGAGATCCTCGCCGAGTTGGGATTCGGTCTCGCCGAGATCGCCGAGCTGCGGGCCCAGGGAACGATCCCCGGCACGACGGAAGGCGAGGCGTCGCCATGAGCACGGCATCCGAAGCGCGCGACATCGTGCTCCACGAGCGCCGCGGCGGCGTGCTGACCATCACCCTCAACCGCCCGGCGCAGAAGAACGCCGTGGACCACGAGGTCGCGGTACGGCTCGCCGCGGCTTTGGATCTGCTCGACGCGGACCCGGAGCTGTCGGTCGGCGTACTCACGGGCGCGGGCGGGGTGTTCAGCGCGGGCATGGACCTGAAGGCATTCGCCAAAGGTGAGCTGCCGGTGCTCCCCGGCCGGGGTTTCGGCGGGCTCACCGGCACGGCGGTGCGCAAGCCGTTGATCGCCGCGGTCGAGGGCTGGGCGCTCGGCGGCGGCTTCGAGATGGTGCTCGCCTGCGACCTGATCGTGGCCGCGGAAGACGCCCGGTTCGGGCTTCCCGAGGTCACGCGCGGTCTCGTGGCGGCGGCGGGCGGACTGGTCAGGCTGCCGCGCCGCCTTCCGTACCACGTAGCCGCGCGCGTACTGCTCACGGGCGAGCCGCTGACCGCAGCCGAAGGCAAGGAGTACGGCCTCGTCAATGAGCTGACCTCACCCGGCGCCGCGCTGGACGTGGCCCACGAGCTGGCGGGGCGCGTGGCGCGGAACGCGCCGCTGGCGCTGGCGGCCGTCAAGGAGGTCCTGCGTGAAACGCAGGGACTGAACGAGAGTGACGCCTTCACACGCCAGGACGAGCTCACGAGCGGGCTGTTCTCCAGCGAGGACGCGCAGGAGGGCGCACGGGCGTTCGCCGAGAAGCGCGCCCCTGTCTGGCACGGCCGCTGATGCCGGCCACCTACCTCCCCCACAGCCCGCGTCCGACTCCCAGGAGCAGTGAGCCAGCCATGAATGCGCACAGACCCGTCCACCGCGTGGCGATCGTCGGCACCGGCACCATCGGTGCGAGCTGGGCGACGCACTATCTCGTCCGAGGTTTCGACGTCACGGCGACCGACCCCGCCGCCACCGCGGAGGCGGCACTGCGTTCGTACGTGGAGGCGGCATGGGACGCGGCGGCCTCGATCGGGCTCTCGCCCGGAGCCTCGCCCGATCGCCTGAGCTTCACCGCGGACCTGCGTCAGGCCCTCGCGGACGCCGATTTCGTACAGGAGAACGCGCCGGAGCGCCCGGAGCTCAAGGTCCGGCTGTTCGCCGACATCGACGACGCCACGCCGCCGGACGCGATCATCGCGTCGAGTTCGTCGGGCATCACGATGAGCGTCATCCAGGCCGAGTGCCGGCGTCCGCAGCGGACCGTCATCGGTCATCCCTTCAACCCCCCGCACATCGTCCCGCTGGTCGAGGTCGTCGGCGGTACGAAGACCGCCCCGGAGACGATCCGGGACGCCATGTCGTTCTACGCCGCGATCGGCAAGAAGCCGATCCACCTCAAGAAAGAGCTTCCCGGGCACGTCGCCAACCGCATCCAGGCCGCGCTGTACCGCGAGGTCGTCCACCTGGTTCAGGAGGGGGTGCTCGACGTGGCGGACTCCGACGACGCGGTGTCCTGGGGACCGGGGCTCAGATGGGGCGTCATGGGCCCCCATCTGCTGTGGCATCTCGGCGGAGGAGAGGGCGGCATCCAGCACTTCATGGACACCCTCATGCCGCGGATGGTGGCGTCCTGGCAGGAACTGGGCACGCCCGAGTTCACGCCCGAGCTCATGGAGAAGATCGTGGGCGGCGTCCTGGAGGAGGCCGGCGGCCGCTCGGTCGATGAACTGGCCGCTCGGCGCGACGCGATGCTCTCGGCCCTGCTGGCCGTGCGTGCCGAGTACGACCCGTCCGGCCCGAGTGCCGCAGCCGGTCGCCCGGCAAGGGAGGGACCGTGACGCGGCGCCAGGAGAGACTGTTCGTGCTCGAGGCCAGCAGTGGCGGTCGGCTGTTCTCCGTGAACCCCGACGGTTCCGACAAGAAGGTCGTTGTCACCGGGTGCAGGGTCCCCGACGGAGTCGCCGTCGATGTCATGGACGGGCACATCTACTGGACGAACATGGGCCTTCCACCGGAGAACGACGGCTCGATCGAACGCGTGGACCTGGACGGAGGCAACCGGACGACGATCGTCCCCAGGGGTGTCACGTACACGCCGAAGCAACTCCACTTGGAGGCCGCCGGCCGGAAACTGTACTGGGGTGATCGTGAGGGCATGCGCGTGATGCGCTGCGACCTCGACGGCTCGAACGTCGAAACCCTCGTGCAGACGGGTCAGGGCGAGGACGACCGTCGCGACCAAACCAGATGGTGCGTGGGAGTCGCCGTCGACCCCATGGGCGGACACCTCTACTGGACGCAGAAGGGCCCGAGTGACGCGGGGCTCGGAAAGATCCTACGGGCCGGAGTCGACCTGCCCGCCGGGGAGAGAGCGGCCGAGCGCGGCGACATCGAGGTGCTGTTCGAGGGGCTGCCGGAGCCGATCGACCTCGCGCTCGACCTCACGGAGCGCACGCTGTACTGGACGGATCGCGGGGACCCGCCGCGGGGCAACAGCGTGAACCGCTCGCCGATGGACCCGCCGGACGGGCGGCGGACGCCCGAGATCCTGTTGACCCACCTGATGGAAGGCATCGGCCTCGCCCTCGATCCGGACGACGGCCGCATGTACGTGACCGACCTGGCCGGGAACGTCTACGCGGCCGACCTCGATGGATCGAACCGGAGGGAGATCCTTGTCCTGCAGGGGAACCTCACCGGCATCGCCCGTGCCGTCCTGCCGACCGGAACGAGGGTCTGACTTGATCCTTGACCTGAGGGACGAGGACCGGGTGGGCTGAGCCGGGGAGTTCCCTTCGCTGTCGAGCTCCCGATCAGTCCCGCAGCGAGCGGCTTGCGGTGTGCCCGCTCTCGCGCGCGGGCATCGACCTCCACCGCCCCGGCCGACGTTCACGAACGTTGTCCCGATCGACGCCACCGACCTCGCGGACTGGGCGGTACGCCTCTACGACGAGTACCTCCGCCGCCCCGACCTCATCCGGCTGGCCACCTGGGCGAGCCTGGAGCACGGCCCGGCCGGTCACCTGGTGGACGGGTGCGACCGCCTCGACGACCACAAGCTGCGCGCCATCGCCGAAGCCCAAGCCGCCGGTCTGGTGCGCCAGGGAGACCCCTTCGACGTGATGGCCATGGTCATTGCCATGTCCATGGCCTGGTCACCGGTCAGCAACGTCTACGCGGCAACTGCCGAGGAACCCCCCGAAGTACACGAGCCGCGTCGCATCCTCCTCGTGGCCGCCCGTCGGCGGCGAGAGCGTTTCGTGCCCCCGCTGGTGGTGGTCTCACCATGCGTCAACAGAATTGGTGATGCGGGCTTGTGGCACTGCGGTCGGCCACCACGCGGGCGACCGCAGCCTGTCGCGGCCGGATGTGCACCCGCCCGGCGGCAGGCCGGTGGCCGAACCGCGAGTGGATGGACACGCGCGGACCTGTTGTGGAGCGTCGCCCAACGCTGCGCGAGCCCCGAGCCGGGCAGGCCGGCCGGGCAGATACTCTCGATCGATGGGATACGCGGGCGCCCCGTGACAGGAGGTGTGCGAGCGAATGCAGACACCTGGCCACATCCGACTCGGGTGGCCCCTTGCGTGGTTGCGTACCCATGATCCGGAGTTGGCTGCGACCCGCCGGGCCGCACGCACTGCACTGGTGATGCCCGCGCTGTTCGCATTCTGCAGCCAGGTGCTCCACTCCCCGACGATGGCGACCTTCGCAGCCTTCGGCTCGTTCTCGATGCTGCTGCTGGTGGAGTTCACCGGCCCGATGGTGCAGCGGCTGCGCGCTCACTTGGGGCTCGCGTTGGCCTGGGCGGTGCTCATCTGCCTGAGCACGCTCGTGGCCCGCACGACCTGGCTCGCGGTCACCATCACCGTCGTGGTCGGCTTCCTGGTGCTCTTCTCCGGCGTGGTCAGCTCCGTCCTCGCGGAGGCGACCACCGCTCTGCTGTTGGCCTTCGTCCTGCCGGTGGCCTCGCCCGCACCACTGTCCCAGCTGCCCGACCGACTCGCTGGAGCGGGTCTTGCGGCGGCCGGCGCCATACTCGCGATCTCTCTCTTGTGGCCCCGGCCCGCCACCGACCCGCTCGGTCCGCATGCCGCCCGTGTCTGCCGGACCGCCGCAGCACAACTACGCGCCGACGCCTACCGGCTGACCGGAGAGCCTGACGCACCGAGCGCCCGGCAGTGCAAGGACACCGCCGATCAGGCCGTTGCAGCGGCATCCGACCTCCGTACTGCCTTCGACGCCACTCCCTACCGGCCCACCGGACTGTCCACCAGCTCCCGCGCCCTGGTCCGCCTGGTCGACGAACTCACCTGGCTGAGCACCATCGTGGCCGACAGCAGTCCCCCGCACAGCGGCCGCCCGACCTGCGATCCCGAGGCACACGCCGTTCGACAGGATGCCGCCGCGGTCCTGGACCAGGCGGCCGACCTGCTCGACGCACCGTACGGCGCACCCGACGCGCTTCGAACCGCCTCGGTCGACCTGCACGAGGCCATGACCGCCATGGAACGCAGCGCGACCACCCGGCTGCCCATGCACCCGCCCGGGGCTGGCACGGAGTGGGAGCCCCGCGCCTTCATCGAAACCCTGGACCTGTCATTCCGCGCCCAGGAACTGGGTTTCGCAACCCTTCAGATCGCAGACAACGTGGACCTGGCAGCGGCGGCCCAACGACGCAGCTGGCGGGATCGGCTGCTCGGCCGCGAGCCCGGCGCCCTGACTCGACCGCTGGCCTCGGCCCGCGAGCGGGCAGCCGCCCATCTCCGGCCGAACTCGGTCTGGCTGCACAACAGCCTCCGCGGAGCGGTCGGCCTGGGCATCGCGGTTGCCCTCGCTGACCTGACGAGCGTTCAGCACTCGTTCTGGGTACTCCTGGGGACCCTCTCCGTGCTGCGCTCGAACGCGCTCAACACCGGGCAGAACGCGGTCCGCGCCCTGGGCGGCACGATCGCGGGTTCGCTCATCGGGGCCGGATTGCTGCATCTCATCGGCCACCACGGCACCCTGCTCTGGTTGCTGCTGCCACTCGCCGTACTGATCGCCGGCATCGCCCCCTCAGCCATTTCCTTCGCCGCCGGCCAGGCGGCTTTCACCATCACCTTGGTGATCATGTTCAACATCGACCAGAACCCGGACTGGCACATCGCACTGCTGCGGATCCAGGACATCGGCATCGGCTGCGCGGTAAGCGTCCTGGTGGGCCTGTTCTTCTGGCCTCGCGGAGCCGCCGCAGCCGTCAACCAGGCCCTCGCCGAGGCGTACACGGACAGCGCCCGCTATCTGGCCGGGGCGGTGGATTACGCGGTCAGCCGCTGCAGCACCGGGCCCGCACCAGCCGACGCTCCACTGCAGGAGAGACGCCAGGCTGCCGCCGCCGCACGAAGACTCGACGACGCCTTCCGCAGCTACCTGGCCGAACGCGGTCCGAAACGTATGCCGCTGGCGGACATGACCTCCCTGGTCACCGGCGTCGTCGGACTGCGCCTCGCCGCCGACGCCGTGCTTGGACTATGGCAACGCGGCAGCGAACAGCACATCGAAGCCGACCGGGCCGAAGCCCGCCTCGTACTAATGGACGCCGCAGGTCGAGTGTCCAGCTGGTACCGCGACCTGGCGACCGGCCTCGGCCGGCACACCTCGCTCCCGGATCCGCTGCCCCGCAATCCTGCCGCCGAGGCTCGCCTGGTCGACTCCCTCCGCCACGACCTTCGTGACGAAAACGGGCTGGCCATAGCCACAGCCGTCCGCATCATCTGGACCGCCGACCACCTCAACGCCGCCCGCCGCCTCCAGCCGATCCTGACAGCTGCGGCGAGGCCGGGCAGTCCGTCCTGACTCAGGACAGCCCCACTCCAACTTCCCTTCCGAGCAGGCCGTCCGTTCGCCGCAGTCATACGGTGCTCGCCCGGACAGCCGCTCCCTCTCACATCCTCGATCAGGCAGACCCGCACGACCTGACCGTGGCCACGCACAGCTTCGGGCGGAGTCGACCCGGCGGACCAGGGGACCCCGTTCAGCTACCGGCCCGATCGAGAATCTCTTGTGCGGCGACGACCCGTGCACGACCCGCCCGAAGGGCGTCTTCGAGCTGTGTCCGGTTCTCGGCGAGCTGTCCCTGTTGATATTCGGACTCCACCGCGAACCAGATGCCGGTGAGATTCACCGCTTCCTTGCAGTCAATGTCCGCCAATGCCACATCCCGCTCCTGCCGGGTCTGTCCGGTACCAAAACGGGTATCTCCTGCCGCGTCCAGCGGATCGTTGTAGTCGTAACCACCGCGCCGCATGCAGGCCGACCATTCGGAAATCACTTTCCGCACCCGAGGGTCGCGCCGTGACACATAGAAACTCTCGTCCATGAGGCTGAGGGCAAGATTCTGATTGCGACTGGGAATCGCCCTTTTCGCAAGCGTTTCGCGGGCTTCTCCGCTGCACCCCTGATCCGGCACCTTGCGGCCGTTCACGGTGGCCGGTCCGCGGCCGGCAAGAATTGCCGTCCGGAGATATTCGGGGATCTTCGCATGTGGTTCGGCGGTCCGTTTCGCGGGCTTGTCGCCCATTCCGTACCCGCTCACGGCGGCCAGTTTCCGGTCGGTTATCCCGTACCGGCGCTCCACACTGGTGCCGGGCTCCGCGCCGCCGTCCCGCTGCTCGGGCGCCAACGTGAGGCCGTAGCGCGCCGCGCACTGCGCGACGAGGCGGCTCTCGGCCGCGTTGATGGCGCGACCGTCGGCCAGGCCGACGGTGTAACGGGCCAGCGGCACCTCCATGCGAGCGGCTTCCACGGCCGTGAGGATACGGAGGGACTGTGCCGCGGGGTTTTCGAGATGCTTCCCGGACTGCCCCGCACCGGCCGAGCAACCTGCAAGGACGCAGGCCACGAGCAGGGCAGCGGCAGCGGACGGGAAGCGCGCGGGCTTTCTGTGCCCGGGTGCGAACATGGCTGGTCTCCAGGCTCCAGGGGTGGGTGCGTGCACCCCGGCCGGCCGGCGTGGCTTGCGACCCCGCCGGCCGGCCGGGCCGGGGGATCAGTACGAGGCGGACTCGATCTGGTTCCGGAAGTTCGTCATCTGCGAGTTGACCTCACCGGAGTCGTACCAGCCGGACGTACCGGTCTTGTTCGTCCCGAAGTAGACGTACCACCGCAGGGAGTCCAGATTCTTGGCCGAGGCGGAGTTGTTGCCGACCCGCTGGCTGGAGTTGCCGATGAAGTAGTTGTCGTTGAGGTTGAGGTCCGCGTAGTACATGTCCCAGATGCCGTTCGCATAGTTCGGGTTGTACCAGAGGCAGAACTCGCCCGACTCGCACACGCCATTGTGCTCCGTGGCGCTCGCGGGGGCCGCAAGACCGGCAATGGACATTCCAGCCACAGCCGCGGCAGCAAAGAACTTGGCCAGCTTCATTTTCTCCCCTTCTCGATCGATACCGAAACACGTAATCCAACCGAATCACTGAATTGTGAAGCCGGTTGAACCACACCTTCACAGAGATTGCCACCGCTGTTCACAGGCAGCTACCTTGTTCGAGCTCTGTTGAAACGGGCACCTCACGTGAAGGAGTACTGTGCTCCGCATTCACTTCTCCGGACCCGATCTCGGCCGGACCCGCCTGACCGCCGAGCCCGATCCCCTGTGGGAGACAGCGGCCTCACTCCACCGCCTGCAGACCAAGCGCGGCCGCGGGACCTACGCCGCCTGGCTGCGCTTCGCCTGCGAAAAGCTGAACGATCCCGAACTGGCTCGCACGGTGCGGCATTTGCTGCTGCCACTGTTTCCGCGCGCCGCCTACTTCCCGGATTTCCTCACCCCCGCCGCCGCCGGCGAGGGACTTTCTCCCGGTCTCGAAGCCATCCGCGCCACCCCGTCCGCCCGGGTGGCGGCCGAACTCGATCAGCTGATCAGAGTGGTGACCGCGACTCCGCGCGGACTGACTCGGCTGGCCGCCGCTGAGCACAGGAACGAGCTGACCGCAGGGCTGAGGGCGTACTACGACGCGCTCATCGCGCCGCACGAGGCGACCATTCGCACCCGCATCGAGGCCGAGCGGGTCTTCCGCACCCGTTCCCTGCTGGGAAGAGGGGTCGAGGACATGCTGTCCGGCCTGGGGCCGGGCTTTCGCTGGCGCAGCCCCGTCCTCGAGGCGGACCACCCCACCGTCGACGCGGACCTGCATCTGGGCGGCAGAGGACTGCGGTTGGTGCCCTCGTACTTCTGCTGGGGTTCAGCCGTGGTGCTGGCGGACCCCGAGTTACCGCCCGTGCTGGTCTACCCCATGCGCCATGA
This sequence comes from Streptomyces sp. NBC_00154, assembly GCF_026342835.1. Lineage (GTDB taxonomy): Bacteria > Actinomycetota > Actinomycetes > Streptomycetales > Streptomycetaceae > Streptomyces. The sequence continues at coordinate 6,638,286 of NZ_JAPEMI010000001.1, read as the reverse complement.
GCGGCTGGCCGCAGCGGCAGACATCGCCGACGGCGACACCGTCCCGCTGACCACGCTGCTGGGCCGCACTCGTGCACTTGTACTGCGTGCCTCCGCCACGGGGGCCACCGGGAGTGAACTCGCCCGTTCTCTGGGCATATCCCCCGGCACCGTCACCTTCCACACCCAGGCGCTGCGCGACTCGCAGCTGATCGCCAGCGTCCGCTACGCGACCACCGTGCTGCACACACTCACGCCGCTCGGCTTGGCCCTGCTCGCCGCCAACGCGACCCGGGCCAGGGCCAATGGCGGCGGTCGTCGGCCCTCGAGGCGTGTCGCAGGAATGGATATCGATCACGAATAGTCATGTGCGGTGGAGCAGCGGCGGCCGGCCCACCGGTCAGAAGAGCCTGCTGCTCCGCAGTGCGCTCAGCGCGGCGAGCACCCACATTCTGGACAGCATCAAGACGGAACGCCGGGGTGCGTGCCGTTCAACTGACGCCCAGGTCATACCTGTCGCACGTGCACGCCCGCCGCAGCCAGTGCGTCGACCTCGCCCTCGGGCGCGGTCTCGTCGGTGACAACGGCGTGCAGTGCAGTGGCGGGTGCGACAAAGGCAAGGGCGGTACGGGAGAACTTCGCGCCGTCCGTGACCGCGATGACCCGGCGGGCCGATGCGATCGCGGCCCGCTTGGTGGCGGCGTCGTCCAAGTCGTACGCGGTCAGGCCGTTCGCCGCGTTCAGTCCGCAGCAGCCGATGACCGCGGTGTCGAAACGCAGGGCGGCCAGCGACGCCTCGGCGAGCGGGCCGGTGAGTGCGAGCTCGCCCCGCCGGGGGCGGCCGCCCGGCACCAGCAGCGTGAGGTCCGGCGCTCCGGTCAGTGCGTTCACCGCGTGCAGGGAAAGCGGCATGACCGTCAGGCGCCGGTGTTCCAGCGCGCGGGCCACTTCCAGGCAGGTGGTGCCGCTGTCGAGGACCACGGATTCCCCGTCGGCGATCAGCCCGGCGACCTCGGAGGCAATGCGTCGCTTGGCCTCCAGTCCCTCCGTCGCCCGCAGCCCGAAGGGGGGTTCGTCGCCGCGCAGCAGCAGGCTCCTCGCTCCCCCTCGGTACCGCTCCAGGATGCCCTGCTCGGCCAGGGTCTCCAGGTCACGGCGGATGGTCATCTCCGACGCGCCGGTCAGGGCGGCCAGCTCCGCGACGCCGGCACTGCCCGCTTCGCGTACCGCCTCGGTGATCCGTCTCAGTCGATCCGTACTCGCCACATCAGCGATAGAACACCAGCGATGTTCAAAATGCAAGCTTTCAAACATCAGAGATGTTCGTTATGTTCATCGGCATGGAGAGATCGCTGCGGACCGGCCGACTGGTCACGACCGCCTACTTCGCCCTGAACGGCTTCGTCCTGGGGATGTGGGTCGTCCACATCCCTGCCGTCGAGCGCCACGTCGGCATCAGTCATGCCGTGCTCGGCTGGCTACTCCTGCTCCTGGGTGCGGGAGCGTTCGCGGGGATGCGGATCACGGGCCCGCTCACCGATCGGTGGGGCGCCCGCACCGTCGTACCGCTGAGCGCGGCACTGTGCAGCGCAGCCGTGATCCTGCCGGGCCTGGCCACGGACGCGTGGACGCTGGGAGCGGCCCTTGCGCTGCTCGGACTCGGCAATGGCTGTCTGGACGTCAGCATGAACGCCCACGCCATCCAGGTCGAGCGGGGCTACCGACGCCCCGTCATGTCCGCCTTCCACGCCACGTTCTCCATCGGCGGCGTCCTTGCCGCGCTGCTTGGCGCGCGCACGCTCAGCTGGGGCTGGAGTCCGGCGGTGACCCTCGGCTCAGTGGCCGTTCTCGGTCTCGCCGTGGCCGCGCTCGCCGCCCGCGGGCTCCTGCCGGCCGAGCACACCCCCTCGTCTGCCGCGGAGGCCCCCGCCGGTGTGACGCAACCGGTGCACCGGACATCCCGCCGCATCTGGGCGCTGGCCGCGCTCGCGCTGATGCTCATGCTCTGCGAAGGCGTGGCCAACGACTGGAGCACTCTGCATCTGCGGGATGTCCTGAACGCCTCCGCCGCCGTCGCCGCTCTCGCCTATGGTGCGTTCTCGACCGCCATGACCATCGGTCGACTGCTGGCCGACCGAGTGGCCATGCGCTTCGGGCCGGCGGCCATCCTCCGCTACGGGGCGGCCCTGGCCGCGGTCGGCCTGACGGCGGCCACGTTCTCCACGTGGATCCCGCTGGCCCTGGCCGGCTGGGCCGTGTTCGGGGCCGGACTGTCCGGCTGCATCCCTCAGCTCTTCAGTGCCGCAGGCCACGCCGATCCGAGTGCCGCCGGAACGAACGTCTCGCGCGTCGCCGGCCTGGGCTATCTCGGCATGCTCGCCGGCCCCGCCGCCATCGGACCGCTGACGCATTTCATGCCGCTCAACCTGACCTTTCTGCTGCCTCTCGGCTTCTGCGTCGTGGCCGTGTGCTCAGCCCACGTACTCCGCTCGCCGCATACCGCTCCCAGCCGTCTGGAGGCCGAGACGGCCTGACCGGAACCGACCACGCGAGCCCGGGGCGCAGCACACGCAGTGCCGCGGTGTGTCCACTGCCCTGACGACGTAGCGGGCGCAGCCCGAGCCGCCTCCCGGTGAGGCCCCGGCCCCCCTGTCCCGCCCGACAAACTCGTCGTGTCACGGCACTAGGAACTGATAGGCCCTCTCGCTACCCTCCGCGCATGATTTCCACGGTTGTCTGGGGCACGGGCAACGTCGGCCGCGCCGCAATCCGCGCTGTCGAGGCCCATCCGGCGCTCGAGCTCACCGCCGTACTCGTCCACAACCCCGACAAGGTGGGACGTGACGCGGGCGAGCTCGGTGGGCTCGGTCGTCAGCTGGGGGTCGTGGCGAACGACGACGTCGATGCCGCGCTGGCCACCGGTCCCCGGGCCGTGGTCTACGCCGCGTCCGGCGACATCCGCCCCGACGAAGCACTCGCCGACATCAGCAGGGCGATCCGGACCGGGGCCGTGGTCGTCACCCCCGCGCTGTACGCCCTGTACGACCAGCTGGGCGCCCCGCCGGAGCTGCGGGAACCGGTGCTGGCCGCCATCGCGGACGGTGGCGGTTCGCTGTTCGTCTCCGGTGTCGATCCGGGCTGGGGCAATGACGTACTCCCGTTGCTGATCAGCGGACTCGGCACCTCCATCGACGTGATCCGCTGTCAGGAGATCTTCGACTACTCCACCTACGAGCAGGAGGAATCGGTCCGGTACCTGGTCGGCATGGGCCAGCCGATGGAGTACGAGCCGCTGATGCTCGCACCGACCGTCCCGACCATGGTGTGGGGTGGGCAGATTCGGCTGATGGCCAGGGCTCTGGGAGCCGAACTCGACGACATCCGCGAGACGTTGGACCGGCGCGCGCTGGACGCCACGGTGAGCACCAGGACGATGGGCTCGTTCGAGGCCGGCACCCAGGGCGCGGTGCGGTTCGAAGTGCAGGGCATCGTCGGGGGCGAACCCCGCATCGTCATCGAGCACATCACCCGCATTCACCCCTCCTGCGCACCGGACTGGCCGACGCCGCCCGACGGCGACGGCGCACATCGAGTGATCATCGAGGGCCGCCCGCGCATCGAGGTCACGGTCGAGGCCACCGACGAGGGCGAGAACAGATCCGCGGGCGGGAACGCGACCGCGGTGGGCCGGCTCGTGAGCGCCATCGACTGGCTCGTGAACGCGGAACCAGGACTCTACGACGCGCTCGACGTCCCGCTGCGTCCCGCAGTCGGCAGGCTCGGAAGGAGACAACCATGAACATCGACATCCCCGAGGGCAAGGACGCGATCGAGTACGTGTGGGGCGAGATGGTGCCCGGGATCGGGATCGCCGCATCGAACTTCTCGCTGGCGGTGTACGCCCATACCACCCTGGGGCTGCGCGAGTTCGAAGCCGCACGGTTGCGGATCGCCCAGATCAACGGGTGCGTCTTCTGTCTCGACTGGCGGACCGAACGGGACGGCGTAAAGGTCGAGGAGGGTTTCGCCGACGCGGTGACCCAGTGGCGTACCGCCGACGTTTTCGACGACCGGACCCGGTTGGCCGCCGAATACGCCGAGCGGTACGCCCTCGATCACCACAACCTCGACGACGCGTTCTGGTCCCGGATGAGCGCGCACTACAGCCAGCTCGAGATCGTGGAGCTGAGCATGAGCATCGGATCATGGCTGGCGTTCGGCCGGCTCAACCATGTGCTGGGCCTCGACACCGTGTGCGCGCTGCCCGGCCGTTGATCGTCACAAGTCGGTGGCGATGATCTTCTCGATGTTCCGTTCGGCGAGCGCGGTGATGGTGACGAACGGATTGACGCTGGTGTTGCCGGGGATCAGCGAGCCGTCCATGACGTACAGGCCGGAGTAACCGTGCAGGCGGCCGTAGTTGTCGGTGGCGCGGTTCAGCACCGCGCCACCGAGCGGGTGGTACGTGAGGTGGTCGCCCCAGATCTTGTAGGTGCCGAAGAGATCGGTCCGGTAGATCGTCCCCTCCTTCTGGTTGATCCTGTCGAAGATCGTCCTGGCGGCGTCGATGGACGGCTGCTTCCATGCGGTCTGCCAGTTCAGGTCGACCTTGCCCGTCGCGGCGTTCCAGGTGAACTCGGCCCGGTTCGGGTTCTTGGTGATGGACAGGTAGAACGAGGCGAACGTCTCGATCCCGGTGGGCAGCGGCGCGACCTCGGCGAACGCGCCACCGGCGGCCCAGTTGTCGATGCCGCCGGTGGGAATGGATGCCTGGAGTCTGCCGGTGGGGTCCCACAGGTGGTTGGCCCGGCCGCACATGACGTTGCCGTTGTCGCCCCACCCTTTGCCGATCTCGTCGTTCAGGCCCGCGAGCGCGCCGGTGGCCTTCAGCTTGACCAGGAGCTTGCTGGTGCCCACGCTGCCGGCCGCGAAGAACACCCGGTCCGCGGTCACCGTTTTGGTGGCCGTGGTGACACCGCCGGTGTCGATCTGGTCGATGACGACCGTATAGCCGCCGCCCGTCGCCGGAGCGACCGAAGTGACCTTGTGCAGCGGCGAGATGGCGACCCTGCCGGTGGCCCTGATCCGGTCGATGTACGTCTTCTGCAGCGACTTCTTGCCGTAGTTGTTGCCGTAGAGGATCTCGCCGGCCAGCGCCGACCTGGGGACGGTTCCGGCCTCTTCCTGCTTCATGTAGTCCCAGTCGTACACGGTGGGCACGAAGACGAACGGGAAGCCGGCACGCTGGGCCTGCTTGCGGCCGACCCGGGCGTACTGGTAGCACGCGGCGGTGTCGAACCAGGCAGGATCGATGGTGCTGACACCGAGCCCGGCATTGGCGCGCGGGTAGTAGATCCCGTACATCTCGTCGGCGTCCACCGACGGGAGGACGGCCCCGAAGTTCTCGCGCTTGGGGGTGACCGCCATGCCACCGTTGACCAGCGAGCCGCCACCGACACCGCGGCCCTGGTAGACCGTGATCCCGCTGAACTCCTCGGCGTCGAGGATCCCGGTGCTGCGGGTGACGTTCTTGTCGATGGGGAAGCCCAGGAAGTTGCTGAGGGGCTGCTTGGTCCTGGTGCGGAGCCAGTACGACCGGCTGTCCGGCGAGGTCGTATTGGCGAAGATCTTGCCGTCCGGGCCGGGGGTGTCCCAGGCCATGCCCATTTCGATCATGTGCACGTCGACGCCCGACTGGGCGAGACGCAGAGCGGCGACGGATCCGCCGTATCCGGTGCCGATCACGAGGGCCGAGACATGGGCCCCGGAGTCGATCGGAGCGGCTGCGGAGCCGACCCCGGCCTGGGCCGGGATGCTGTGACCCGCGAGGGCCACGGCGCCTAAAATAGAACCAGTTCCTGTGATGAATCTTCGACGCGAAACGCCCTTGGGGCCTGCATCATGCATGGTAGAGTCAGTCATGTGACACGCCTCACTCTCGACAGAGTGAAACTCGTTCTACTGCCGTTTGCGTGTTAAGTCACTACATACCTGTGGGTAACTTCCGCTCGGGGGCATACCCCGGATACGCCACGCCGGGCGTCAGCGCACAGCGGGTCCGCGATGTACCGCTCGACCCGCATACGCCGAGCGCCTGCGCGAGCAGAGACGGGAACGGGTGGCGAGGCCCCCTCGGACCCTCGCCACCCGTCACTCCTCAACCGGCATCAACGCAACCGGGCGTCAGTAGGCCCCGAACACGTTGTCGATCGAACCGTACTTGGCGGCGGCGTAGTTGCACGCAGCCGTGATGTTGGCGACCGGGTCGTAGGGGTCCATCGACGTGCCGGGCACGTGGTAGGCCTTGAACGTGGGGTCGATGACCTGCAGGAGCCCCTTGGACGGCGTGCCCTTGGCGGCGTTCGAGTCCCAGTTGTTGATGGCCTTGGGGTTGCCCGAGGACTCGCGCATGATGTTGCGGTGGATGCCGTCGTAGCTGCCGGGGATGCCGTGCTGCGCCATGACGGCCAGCGACTCCTTGATCCAGCCGTCGAGGTCGTTCGTGTACGTCGCGGGCGTCGCGGCGGCAGGAGCGGCACTGCTCGCGGCCGGCTTGGACTCGACAGCCGTGGACTCGGCCTTGGCACCGATGGTCAGCTTCATGCCCGGGCGGATCAGGGCGGGGTCGGCTCCGATGACCTCGCGGTTGTCCTGGTACAGCTGCTGCCAGCCGCCGGTCACGGAATGTCCAGCGGCGATCTTGTAAAGGGTGTCACCGGCTATCACGGAATAGACGGAGGGCGTAGCCTTCGCGGCGGCAATTGCCTTGGCAGGGGCCGCAGCGGGCGCCACATTTTTTGTGACGGCGGTGACGGACTGCGCCGGCGCTGCCGAGGCAGTGGTCGCACCGATCAAAGGAAGCGCGAGAGCGGCTCCCCCTGCGCTCACGGCGATGAAACCGCGAGTCAGCGAACTGGACGTACGACGACGGTGGTTACCCGTTGCGGGCATGGTGCATTCCTCTCCGTCGCCTACGAGGTGAGCTGTCGGGTTCAGACTGGAGTTGCCTGGCCGTATGGGAATACGGCTTCACCCCTAGCCGTTCCGGATACCGGATCGGCTGCTTACCTGGGTCCCCCGCTCCTGCCGTACGTGAGTGGTCGGGTTCCCGGACGGCGGCAGGATTCGGCGTTCCATCCGGATTGACGGTGACCGTAGGCGAGAAACTCCGACCTGAACAAGCCCCCACTTTTCGATCACAATTCATTTACAAGATCGAGTCGGGGAATTATCGGCAATCCACGCCCGCCCGCGAAGCCAAGTTTCTTGGCACAGAAGGGAACCGAGCGGTACGCCGTCGCGTCCGCGGGTCCGGAAAGTGACTCTCGCCACTAGGTCCGAAAAGGGCGATTTGCCCGGCAGGCAAGACATCGACCGTGCGAGTCATGCATTCACCGACAAAGAGAGCAATTTCTCCCTATTAGCCAAATTGGGACATTTAAGACATTGGCGAGCGGGCGAGGTCTTCGACCCGTCGGGACGGACGTCCCCCGCGGGAGGCAACAGCAGAGGCGGCAGCGCGTCAGGCGTCTCCACCGGCTGCGGCACACGAGTGGCCGCCCACCGACCGGGTCGCGCAGGCTCACGCGAACGACGCCCCGACGGGCACAGGAAGTGCCGTACGCCTTCGGCGTGCCCGGCATGGTGCGCAAACGCCCTGCCCGCCCGCCGGGGCCGTCCGGCAGCGCGAGAGAAGTGACGGCGATGGAGAGCCCTGGGTGCTGATCACCGCTCCGCTCTCGCCGCGCAGCATCGCCCGGCCACCGGCTTGCTGCATACCGGCCGTCCGGACCGGGCGCAGCGGCAGGCCCTGGTCGTCCTGCAGTCCCGGACGGCGAAACCGGGCAACACCCACCCGCACACGATCGTGATCGCCACCGCTGAAGCCGGCGGTCGAGGGGCTCCGGCCGGATGAACCCGGCGTAGCCTCGAAGGCTGCTGGATCGATCTTCTTCAGCTTCCCGGCAAAGCGGGCGCGCTCTGCAGGAGTCCTCTCTTCGTCCTCTTCGGAGGAGCATCCCTCGGGCTCGTCCGGTTCTCGGAGGAGTTCGGAATCGGTCACATCGCCGGTCGTAGCAATGCAGCGGCCTCTGCCCGGCAGCGTTGCGGGACAGCCCTTGTTGGCGGTCGGGGCCTCGGCTGCTTATCCGAATCCATCCCGATCCTGTGCGTCGAAACCAGCGGTGAACACGCCTGCTCCGGAAGCCATGGGGTAACGCCCCACTTGTCGCCCTGCGTTGATACAGCGATCGCCGGAAGCAGGGGCGGTGACCGCAGAGCCGAGAGGCGCGCATTCCATCAGTCGATTTCTTCCACCACAATCGTTTCCAAGCCGACCGATTCATCAGAGAAGACCGCCGCGTTGAATCAATCCCGGGAAGTCGGCATGAGCTCGCTTGCATCCTTTGACGCCTGCCGTGTTCCCACGTTGCGCAGCCCTCGTAATCGATTCGGCCCGGCAAAAATTCTGTCGCGCATCAGGTGCGTCGCGACGGAGCCGTAGGCAAGGTCCATTCCGGACCGGATGAATCAGTGAATGCCGCCTGAATGCTGATCAGATGCCTTCCAGAGCCACCATGTTCACTGCAGGAACGGTGAGCTGTACCGATTGCGGACAGGAGTAGGCCTCCGTCCGACCGTCGCCCCTCGGCACCCCGGCCCGGTTGCCCCCTGGATCCGAACGCCGTAGGCCTTCCGCCGAGGATCCGGATGCCTGATCATTTCTTTCCATGCGCATGCCAACGACTCACCGAAGATTCCGCCATCGGGCCTTGCTCTGGGCCGTCGCCGCAAGCCTGGCTCTGACAGCCACCTCAGGAGCGTCGGCCGGGGCCGACACCCCGGCGCCCGGCCTGTCGCAAACCCTTGACCAGATTCTCGGCGACACCCGGTTGAACGGCGCCCAGGTCGGAGTCGTCGTCAGCGACGCCGAAACCGGGCAGACGCTCTATCAACGCAACGGCGATGGCCGCCTGGTACCCGCATCCAGCACCAAGCTTCTGACGTCGACCGCGGCCATGGCGCTGCTGGGCCCCGACTACCGGTTCAGCACCGACGTGCTCGCGGACGGCTCCCGCCACGGGTCCGTGTTCCAGGGCGACGTGTATCTTCGCGGCACCGGCGACCCCACGATGCTGGCCGAGGACTACGACCGGCTGGCCGCCACGGTCGCCGCAGCGGGGATCCGCCGGTTCACCGGCCGACTGGTCGCTGACGACACCCGGTTCGACAGCAGCCGGCTCGGCGCGTCCTGGGCGGCCGACGACGAGTCGGCCTATTACTCGTCGCAGATCTCTCCGCTGACGGTGGCCCCGGACACCGACTACGACGCGGGCACCGTGCTCCTCTCGGTGGCCCCGGGCTCCGCGCCCGGCGAAGCGGCCGCGGTGAAAGTCACCCCGTCCAACGACTACGTCCGCATCGACAACCGTGCCACCACGGTCGCCGCTGGTGGGAGCCGTGCGATCACCGTCGATCGCATGCACGGCAGCAACACGATCGTGGTCAGCGGCAAGATCCCCGTCGGGAGCACGCCGGCCACATCCTGGACCAGCGTCTGGGAACCCACAGGCTATGCGGCCGCCGTCTTCGCGGACGCGCTGGCCGCACACGGAGTGAAAGTGACCCGAGGCACGGTGCTGGGCACGGCCGTCCCGCAGGGTGCCACGACTCTGGCGTCCCATCCGTCGATGCCGCTGAAGGATCTTCTGACGCCGTTTCTGAAGCTGTCCAACAACAACCATGCCGAGGTGCTGGTCAAGACCATCGGTTACGAGGTGAAGGGCAGCGGAACCTGGTCGGCCGGGCTGTCGGCGATCGCAGACCACCTGCGCACCCTCGGATTGGACCCTGCCGCCCTGCGTCAGATGGACGGCTCCGGCCTGTCGAGGATGGACGTGGTCTCCACCGAGCAGTTCACCGGACTGCTGGTCGCCGCGCGCCATCAACCGTGGTTCCAGGAGTGGTACGACGCCCTGCCGATCGCCTGCGCGTCCGACCGGATGACCGGCGGAACGCTGCGCTCCCGCATGTGCGGGACCGCGGCTGCGGGCAATCTGCACGGCAAGACCGGCTCGCTGACCGGCGTGTCGGGGCTCTCCGGCTACGTCACGGACGCCGACGGCCGGAAGCTCGTCTTCAGCTTCGTCAGCAACAACTACGTCGCGAGCTCGGTCAAGAACATCGAGGATGCGGTCGGAGCGGCGCTCGCCGGCTACAGCGTGAAGGGCGCACAGCAGCCGCAAGGTACGGCCCGGTCCGACCGGCCCACGACCGATGCGCCCACTGCAAGGGATGAGCAGCCCGGGCGCACCGACCTCGAATGCTCCTGGACGAAGCCCGCGAGCTGCTGAGCGACGGTCGGGGTACTCCCGGACGGCGCACGGATCCGCGAAGCGCTGACCTGATCCGGCCGGAGGTCGACCGGATCAGGTGAGGGGCGGGGACCCACCCCGCCCCTCACCTGTCGCCGTTGCCGACCTGCTCGCGCGGCTCAGCACGCGAGTGGTGACCAGGGGTGCCGGCGTCGGGTTTCAGGTCAGAAGGGGCCGCAGCCGGCGGCGGCAACCTGTGCGACTCGGCGGACGCTCACCGAAGGCCGACCGGATCAGCGGGAAGGCGCGGGCGGCCCGGCGGGGAATACATCACAATGATCCAACATTCAATAAAGTGATACGGCGCGGACCGCACGGGAGAATCGCATGGGACTTTCGACCTCGGGCGAAACGATGCCTGAGCTGGGACTCCTCGACACCACTGGCATCCTGCGCCGGCCAGGGGTGAGCCCGGAGCGGACCAGCTCAGGACTGGGCTGGGAGCACGTGTACGTCTCCACCCAGCGGGAACAGCCGTATCACGCCACGTTCGAGGCTGCGCCCACCCACCTGCTGATCCTGCACCTGGGCGGCCCGGTGACCGTCCGGCGCCGAATCAGCCGGTCGATGCGGGCCCAGCGGATTCCGGCCGGGGGGATCTTCCTCCACCCCGCGGGCCGCGCGCTGGACGTGGAACTCCAAGGGGGACTCGACACCGTCCACCTGTACCTCAGCGATTCGGTCCTGCAGGCAGCGCACGGTGAGGGCGGGACGGTGGAACTCGCCGAGGAGCTGGGCAGCTCCGATCCGCTGATCGAGCAACTCGTCCTGGCTCTGGACGGCGTCGTACGGCTCCGGGAGCCCTCCGCCCGCACCTACGTGGATCACCTGGTGGGCACGCTCGCTGCTCAGCTCGCCCGGGCACACGCGGCCGGCCGGCCCGTGGACCGCGACAGCGCATCGTCAGGACTGACGAGCCGGCAGCTCATGTCCGCACGCGAGTTGATGGAGACACGGATCTCCGAGCCGCTGCCCGTCGCCGAGCTGGCCTCGGCCACCGGTCTGAGCGCGAGCCAGTTCAGCAGACAGTTCAGAGCCAGCACCGGGAAGTCACCCCACCAGTTCCTGCTCCAACTGCGGCTGGACCACGCACGTCGGCTGCTGCGCACCACGACGATGCCCATCGCCGACCTGGCCGCCCACTGCGGCTTCTCCCACCAGGAGCACCTGACACGCGTGATGCGCGCCAAGCTGGGCACGACCCCTGCTGCCTTCCGTCGGGCTTGCTGACCTTCGATTCCGCGTCCCGCGCCGCCGCATTCACTCCTGCCCGCCCCACCGCACGCGCCGCTGCACCCGGCTTCCGGTGTGGCTCAAACCCGTCCGCGACCCTTCTCCCGACCACGGCGCCGCGCCGATCCGGCAGAAGATGCGCGCGAAACGTGCAGGAAACGGGGGGTCCACGGCCCCGACACTCGGTGGCAGACATCCAGGGACCCACGGCACACGCGAAGGCGGAAAGCGATGAGGAACTTCGTCCACACCTCCCACCCCTCGCGGGTCATCTTCGGCACCGGAACAGCCGGCCAGGTCCGCGACGAAGTCGAGCGGCTCGGCTGTTCCCGCGTCCTGCTCCTGTCCAGCCCGCCGGTGGCCAAGGCCGCCGCCCGAGTGCGAGATGTCCTCGGGGACCTCACCGTGGCGGAGTTCGACGGTGCCGCGATGCACACCCCGGTGGAGGTGACCGAGCGAGCGCTCGACGTACTCCGGGAACACTCCGCCGACTGTCTGGTGGCTGTCGGCGGCGGTTCCACGACAGGGCTGGCCAAAGCACTGGCGCTGCGCACCGATCTCCCGCAGCTGATCCTTCCCACCACATACGCGGGCTCCGAGGTCACCCCCGTACTGGGCGAGACGCAGGACGGACGCAAGATCACCCGGTCCTCACCCGCGATCCTGCCCGAGACCGTCGTCTACGACGTCGAGTTCACCCGTGACCTGCCGGTGGGCATGTCGGTCACCAGCGGAGTCAACGCCCTGGCCCACGCCGTGGAGGCCTTGTACTCGCCGCAGGCGAACCCGGTGATCGACGGCATGGCGCTCGACGCGGTCCGCAGGATCGCCCGCTCCCTGCCGGCTCTCGTCGCCGAGCCGTCCGACACCGCGGCACGCGCCGACCTTCTGCATGCCGCATGGCTGGCCGGTACCTGCCTCGCCTCCGTCGGCATGGGACTCCACCACAAGCTGTGCCACACACTGGGCGGTACGTTCGGCCTGCCGCACGCCGAAACACACACGGTGGTCCTGCCGCACGCCATGGCCTACAACGCCCCTGCCGCCCGGGACGTCATGAACCGCATCGCCGAAGCACTGGGCGTGGCGGACGCGCCGAGCGGGGTGTTCGACCTGATCGCCTCCGTGGGCGGCCCCACCTCGCTGGGCGAGCTGGGCATGGCGCAAGCGGATCTGCCGGAGGCCGCGCGGCTGGCCGTCGCCACGCCGTACCCGAACCCCCGGGAGCTGACGTACCAGGGCATCGAGAGCCTGCTGGAGGACGCCTGGCGGGGGCGTCGTCCGGCAGCTCCCGCGGTGCAGGCTCACCCGGCACTCGGGGCGACTGCGGACCTGGAGCGCCTGACCGATCAGGTGGTGGCGAGCTTCGCCGACGCACCGGATCCGCGGGTCGGGCAGCTGCTCGGTGACCTCGTACGGCACCTGCACCACTTCGTGACGAGCAACGACGTCACCGAATCGGAGTGGCAGCACGCCGTCGATTTCCTGACCCGCACCGGACAGATCTGCACGAGTACCCGCCAGGAGTTCGTGTTGCTGTCCGACACCCTCGGGGTCTCCAGCATCGTCGACCTGCTCACCAATTCGCGCACCCCCGAGACCACACCGTCAGCGGTGCTCGGACCGTTCTACACGGACGGTCCCCCGGAGACCGCACAGGGCGCCGACATCTCGCGGGGTGTCGCCGGCACCCCGTTGTGGGCCGACATCCGCATCACCGACACGGACGACCGCCCCCTGCCGGACGCCGTCGTGGATGTGTGGCAGGCCAACAAGGACGGGTTCTACGACGTCCAGCTGCCCGAGCACGAAGGCCCGGTGCTGCGAGGGCGCCTGCGCACGGACGACCAGGGACGGCTGCGCTTCTGGACGATCCTGCCGGCCGAGTATCCGATCCCGGACGACGGGCCGGTGGGGCAGATGCTCCAGGCCGTCAACCGTCATCCCTACCGTGCCCCCCACCTCCACTTCATGATCTCCGCACCCGGCCACCGGCGCCTGATCACCCAGTTGTTCGTGAAGGGCGGCCCCTACCTGGACTCCGACACCGTGTTCGGCGTCAAGGAGGGACTCGTCATCGACTTCGAGCCCCGCACCGGCCCGACCCCGGACGGCCGCGCCGTCGACGGGGAGTGGCGCAGCCTGCAGTTCACCTTCCGCATCGCCCGCATCGCCGACGCACCGGCAAGCTGACGAGGAGCAGTCCCATGAAATCGACCCACGCCTACGACACCGACGTCCTCGTGGTCGGCAGCGGCCCCGCCGGCGGATCCGCGGCCCTGCTTCTGGCCACCTACGGCATCCGCACCCTGCTGGTCACCAAGTACGGCTGGCTGGCCAACACCCCCCGCGCGCACATAACCAACCAGCGCACCATGGAGGTGCTGCGCGACCTCGGCGTCGACGCCGAAGCCGCCGCGGCCGGAAGCCCCGCCGAGCTCATGGGCGACACCGTCCTGTGCACCGCCCTGGCCGGCGAGGAGATCGGCCGGATCCGCAGCTGGGGCACCGGCCCGCACACGGCGACGGAGTACGGTGCCGCCAGCCCCGTGCAGATGATCGACCTCCCGCAGACCTATCTGGAACCGATCCTGGTGAAGAACGCCGCGGAGCGGGGCGCCAAGGTCCGTTTCGACACCGAGTTCCTCAGCCTGGAACAGGACGCCGACGGAGTCACCGCCCGGCTCCGGGACCGGCTGCGCGGAGACGAGTTCACCGTGCGCGCCCGCTATCTGATCGGTGCGGACGGCGGCCGCAGCAGTGTGGCCGAGCAGGTCGGGCTACCGATCGCCGGGCAGAGCGGCAAGGCCGGCAGCATGAACATCACCTTCAAGGCCGACCTCTCCCGGCACGTGGCCCACCGCCCGAGCGTTCTGTACTGGGTGATGCGTCCCGGCGCCCATATGGGCGGCATCGGCATGGGCCTGGTACGCATGGTGCGGCCATGGAACGAATGGCTGCTGGTGTGGGGATACGACATCGATCAGCCCCCGCCCGAGATGGACGAGGCGACCGCCCGGGACATAGTCCACGACCTCGTCGGCGACCGGGACATCCCCGTCGAGATCACCTCGAGCTCGCTGTGGACGGTCAACCACAGCTACGCCACGACCTACTCGGCCGGGCGTGTCTTCTGCGCCGGGGACGCGGTGCATCGGCACCCGCCGTCCAACGGTCTCGGTTCCAACACCTCGATCCAGGACTCGTACAACCTGGCCTGGAAGCTCGCCATGGTCATCCGTGGTCAGGCCGGACCGGGGCTGCTGGACTCGTACACCGCCGAGCGGGCGCCGGTGGGCAAGCAGATCGTCGACCGCGCCAACCTCAGCCGCGACCAGTTCGGCCCGATCTTCCAGGCGCTCGGACTCGACGAGTACAGCGAGGAGGACGACATCGCCGGCGGCCTCGCCGCGTGCCGCAGCGAGACGGCCGACGGCACCAAACGCCGGCAGGCGCTGGAGGAGGCCATCCAGCTGAAGAACTACGAGTTCAACGCCCACGGCGTCGAGATGAACCAGCGTTACGTCTCTTCCGCCGTCGTCCCGGACGGCGACGCCGGCGAGGTGTGGACACGGGACCCGGAGTTGTTCCACCAGCCCTCGACCCGTCCCGGCGCGAAACTGCCGCACGCCTGGCTCGTCGACGGCGACGGCAACCGGCTGTCCACGCTGGACGTCGTCGGCAAGGGCGCCTTCACCGTGCTGACCGGACTGTCCGGTGGCGAGTGGGAGGCCGCCGCGGCCGAATGCGGGGACACCCTGGGAATTCCGCTGAAGTGCGTGCGCATCGGCTCCGATAACAGCCGCGACGCCTACGGCGAGTGGCGCCGCACCTCGGGGATGGCCGAGGACGGTTGCCTGCTCGTCCGCCCGGACGGACACATCGCCTGGCGGTCCTCCCGGGCACCGCAGGCCGGCTCCTCGGCCTGCGCCGAGCTGCTCGGCGCGTTGAGGGCCGTGCTCCAGTGCTGACGGCACGGCACAGGCCCCACCCAGGATCACACGAACCCAGGCTGACGCCGGTCCGGCGGTCTGCCGGACCCGAACGGAGTGCAGTGCACATGGACAAGGTGGTTGCCACCGCCGAGGAGGCGCTGGCCGACGTCATGGACGGAGCGTCGTTGGCCGTGGGCGGCTTCGGCCTCAGCGGTGTTCCCAATGTGCTGGTCCAGGCGCTGTACGCGACCGGCGCGAGCGGGCTCAGCGTGGTGTCCAACAACTGCGGCGTGGACGGCGGCGGCCTCGGCATCCTCCTCGCCGCGGGTCGAATCGCCCGTGTCACCGGCTCATACGTCGGCGACAACAAGGAGTTCGCCCGCCAGTACCTCTCGGGAGAGCTGCTGGTCGAGCTGACGCCGCAGGGCACGCTCGCCGAGCGCCTGCGAGCCGGCGGCTGCGGCATCCCCGCCTTCTTCACCCCCGCCGGGGTCGGCACCCAGGTCGCCGACGGCGGCCTGCCCTGGCGCTACGCACCCGACGGCAGCGTGGCGGTCGCCTCGCCGCCCAAGGAAATACGCGAGTTCGACGGCCTGCCTCACGTGCTCGAGCACGGCATCACCACCGACTTCGCACTCGTCCGCGCCGCCAAGGGCGACCGCCACGGCAATCTCGTCTTCCACCGCTCGGCCCGCAACTTCAACCCGCTCGCCGCCATGGCCGGCCGCGTCACCGTCGCCGAAGTGGAGCAGCTGGTCGAGCCCGGCGAGCTGGACCCGGACGAGATCCATCTCCCCGGCGTCTTCGTCCAGCGGGTGGTCGAACTGACGCCGGAGCAGGCCGCGGACAAGCAGATCGAACGGCGCACTGTTTCCGCGCCTCCGGCACGAGGGACGGTGCGGCGCTGATGGCTTGGACCAGGGACGAGATGGCCGCACGCGCGGCGGCCGAAATCCAGGACGGCGACTACGTGAACCTCGGCATCGGACTGCCCACGCTGGTGCCCGAGCACATCGCCGAAGGGGTGCATGTGGTGCTCCAGTCGGAGAACGGCATCCTCGGCGTCGGCCCGTACCCGGCCGACGCGGACGTGGACCCGGACCTCATCAACGCGGGCAAGGAGACGGTCACGGTGCTGCCGGGCGCGAGCTTCTTCGACTCGTCGCTGTCCTTCGGGATGATCCGAGGCGGTCACATCGACGCCGCGATTCTGGGGGCCATGCAGGTCTCCGCCGCCGGGGACCTCGCCAACTGGATGATCCCGGGCAAGATGGTGAAGGGCATGGGCGGTGCGATGGATCTCGTCCACGGCGCCCGGCGGGTGGTCGTCGTGATGGACCACTGTGCCAAGGACGGCAGCCCGAAGGTCGTCGAGGCCTGCACCCTGCCCCTGACCGGCAGGGCATGCGTCGACCGCATCATCACCGACCTCGGCGTCCTGGACGTCACCGAGGACGGTCTTGTCCTCGTCGAGACGGCTCCCGGCGTCAGCGTGGACGACGTCGTCAGCCGTACCGCCGCGCGCGTACGAGTGCCCGACACCATCGGCTGACCGCGGTCGGCCCATCCCCTGATCGCCCGCCGGCCGAGTCTCCTGGACAGCGCCCCGGACCGGCGGGCCGGCATCACCCACCCCCCGTTTCTCCCTCTCCACCGCAAGGAGTCCCGATGAACGAGAACCTGCGGGACGTCTACGTCGTCGACGCCGTCCGTACCCCGATCGGCCGCTATGGCGGGGCCCTGTCCTCAGTGCGCCCCGACGACCTCGCCGCCGGCGTGCTGCGTCGTCTGCTCGACCGTAGCCCCGCCCTGGACCCGGGCCTCATCGGCGACGTGCTCTTCGGGAACTCCAACGGCGCCGGGGAGGAGAACCGCGATGTCGCCCGCATGGCGGTACTGCTGGCCGGCCTGCCCGTCACGGTCCCCGGAGCCACCGTCAACCGGCTGTGCGGCTCGGGGATGGAGGCCGTCATCCAGGCCGCCCGTGCGGTGGCGCTCGGCGATGCCTCCATCGCGGTGGCAGGCGGCGTGGAGTCCATGAGCCGCGCCCCGTGGGTGATGCCCAAACCGGAACGGGCCTTCCCGGCAGGCAACCAGCAGCTGTACTCCACCACCCTGGGCTGGAGGATGGTCAACCCGCGCATGCCCGAGGAATGGACCATCCCGCTCGGCGAGAGCGCCGAGCTGATCGCCGACAAGTACGGAATCACCCGCGAGGCCCAGGACGTCTTCGCGCTCGCCAGTCACGAGAAGGCCTCGCGGGCGTGGCAGGACGGTGCCTACGACACCGAGGTGGTTCCCGTCGACGGTGTCGACCTGCCCCGCGACGAAGGAATCAGGGACGACACATCCCTCGAGGCGCTGGCCCGCCTCAGGCCCGTCTTCCGTCAGGGCGGTACGGTCACGGCCGGCAACGCCTCGCCCCTCAACGACGGCGCGGCAGCCCTGCTGCTGGCCGACGAGGCCGGGCTGGCCGAGATCGGTCGTGAGCCGCTGGCCAGGATCAGGGCCGGCGCCGTGACCGGCATCGAGCCGCAGTACTTCGGTCTCGGCCCGGTCGAAGCCATCCGCAAGGCTCTGACGAAAGCCGGGCGCGACTTCGGCGACCTGCGCACCGTCGAGCTCAACGAGGCCTACGCCGCCCAGGCACTGGGATGCCTCGCGGCCCTGCCCGACCTGGACCCCGACGTCCTCAACACGAGGGGCGGAGCCATCGCCCTGGGACATCCCCTCGGCGCCTCCGGCGCCCGCATCGCCGGAGCAGTCGCCCACCAGCTCGCCGAAGCGGGCTCGGGCACGGGTCTGGCCGCGCTGTGCATCGGTGTCGGGCAGGGCCAGGCCCTGGTCCTGGAGCGCTGAGTCACGCCCGGCGGTCGGCGCACCGCCGCATGGCGGTGGCCGCGTCGTGGGTGCGGTGGGCGTCCGGGTGAGTGCCGTGGTCGCGAGGTCGTCACCCCCGGATGGGCGTACCTCACTGGATCGAGTCACATGAGCTGGTTTCGGCCGCGTGTGTCACCGCGCCACCATTGAGAAGCGTGTGGGCGTCGCTCTGCCGTCTCAAGGCTGCGGCGCCCCTGGCACAGCTACCTCCCCGTCAGGCACACGCCACTCGCATGCAGTACGGCAAGACCCGCGCGCAGCTCATCGCCGTCACGCCGGGCACGATCGTGGATGAGGCGTGAATCGGGCAGTGAGCGCTCCGCGTTCCCGGCGCCAGGCGTCCGGCAGCCAGGGCCGTCCGGTGCCGTCGAGAGCTACCGGCCGCGCCGATGCGATCGAGTTCGAGTGGCAGCCCGACGGTGATCAGCTGAGACTGAGGCAACGGTTCTGAACCGGACAACACATCCCGGCCTCATGACTTCCGGACTACTCGATCCGGCCATCGAAAAGCGCGGGTACAGGGCGCCGACCGTCATGGCCGACGACTCTCGAAAGTTCCTCAAGGAGCCCGTATGGAGGAGAAATCCCTCGAAGTCCTGACGCCCGGGCCGGATGAATCTGCGATCGACAAGTGCAGGTACACCGCCCCGGAGACCGGCATCGAGAGAGACCTCTCCGAGGTGTTGGCTGACGTCCTGTGTGTCGAACGAGTGTCGGTCGACAGCCACTTCTTCGATGACCTCGGCGCCAACTCCCTGGTGATGGCGCATTTCTGCGCACGGGTCAGGAAGCGGGCAGACCTTCCGTCGGCGTCGATGAAGGACATCTACCGGCACCCGACGATCCGCTGCCTGGCGACGGGGCTCGCGGAAGCCGCGCCCATCCCTGTCGAGTCGTCGTCCCCGGCGCCGACCGAGGTGGTGGCCCCGGTCGGCACAGTGCAGTACGCCCTCTGCGGGACACTGCAGTTCCTGCTCTTCCTGGGATATTCATTCCTCGTCGCACTTGTGGCCGACCTGGGCTACGCATGGGTCTCCGCCGGCTCGGATGTGATCGACATCTATCTGCGATCGTTCGTCTTCGGCGGCGTCGGCTTCATCGGTCTGTGCACCTTCCCGATCGCGGCCAAATGGCTCCTCATCGGCCGGTGGACATCGCGCGACTTCCCGGTCTGGGGTCTGACGTACCTGCGCTTCTGGACCGTCAAGGTGCTGATCCACGCCAACCCGATGATCTTCTTCGTCGGCAATCCCCTGTACGTGCTGTACCTGCGGGCCCTGGGCGCACGGATCGGCAAGGGAGTCACGATCCTCTCCCGCAACGTTCCGGTCTGCCCCGACCTGCTGACGATCGGTTCCGGGACGGTAATCCGCAAGGACTCGTTCTTCCTCTGCTACCGGGCGCACGCCGGCCGTATCCAGACCGGTCGCGTCACCCTTGGCCGGGACGTGTTCATCGGCGAGAAGACCGTCCTCGACATCGACACGTCCATGGGCGACGGGGCTCAACTCGGCCACACGTCCACGCTGTACAGCGGTCAGGCGGTCCCGGGCGGTCAGCGCTGGCACGGATCCCCGGCACAGCTCACGCAGCACGACTACCTGAGGATCGCGCCGGCCAAATGCAGCACACTGCGGCGGGCGGGCTTCGGCCTCGTCACCGTGCTTCAGCTGTTCTTCCTCTACGTGCCGCTGGCTGTCGGGGGCGCGTACATGCTGGTGACCCTGGTTCCGGCGCTGCACAACCGGCTGGGCCCGGGCACGGTGGGGTTCACATCGACAGATCTCTACATCGACGCGCTGATCCTGTCCCTGGTGTTGTTCTTCGGCTTCGTCGTCGTGGGCCTGGCCGTATTGTTCACCGTTCCGCGCCTGCTGAACCTGGTCGTCAAGCCGGACAAGGTCTATCCGCTGTACGGGTTTCACTACTCGGCTCACCGGGCGATCGGGCGCATGACCAACATCAAGTTCTTCAAGTGGCTGCTCGGTGACAGCTCCTACATCGTCCATTATTTGCGCGGCCTCGGATACGACTTGTCCCGCGTCGAGCAGACCGGGTCGAACTTCGGCACGGAAGTCCAGCACGAGACCCCGTATCTGTGCTCTGTCGGCAGCGGGACGATGGTCGCTGACGGACTCTCCATCGTCAACGCCGACTTCTCGAGCACGTCGTTCCGGGTGTCCCGGGCCTCGATCGGGCCATACAACTTTCTCGGGAACAACATCGCCTATCCCTCGGGGGCCAGAACGGGCGAGAACTGTCTCCTTGCGACGAAGGTGATGGTTCCGCTCGACGGTGAGGTGCGCGAGGGTGTGGGCCTGCTCGGCTCGCCGTGCTTCGAGATTCCCCGGTCGGTCGAGCGCGACTCCCGGTTCGACCACCTTCGGACCGGCGACGAGTTGCGCCGCAGCCTCGCCGCAAAGAACCGCTACAACATCCGATCGATGGTCTTCTTCCTGCTCGTGCGGTGGCTGCACTTCTTCGTGCTCACGATGCTCGGCCTCGCGAACGCCGAACTGTACGACTCCTACGGGCATGTGCTGATCGCTGTGTTCCTGGTGTCCAGTCTCGGGTTCACCGCTGTCTACTTCGTACTGGTGGAACGCGGTATCGCGGCATTCCGCTCGTTGCGACCTCAGTTGTGTTCCATCTACGAGCCTTACTTCTGGTGGCACGAGCGCCTCTGGAAGGTGCCCGACACGTACCTCAACGTCTTCAACGGCACCCCTTTCAAGAACGTGATCTGGCGGATGCTGGGCGTTCGGCTCGGCAGCAGAGTCTTCGATGACGGCTGCTATTTGACGGAGCGGACGCTCACCACCATCGGGAGCGACTGCACGCTCAATGCCGGAAGCAAGATCCAGTGCCACTCGCAGGAGGACGGCACCTTCAAGTCCGATCGCAGCACCATCGACGCCGGCTGCACCCTCGGTGTGGGAGCCCACGTCCACTACGGCGTGACGATGGGCGAGGGCGCGGTACTCGCCCCCGACTCCTTTCTCATGAAGGGCGAGGAAGTCCCGCAGCACGCACGCTGGGGAGGAAACCCCGCCACGGAGATGCGAGATGCCCTGTATCAGCCCGAGGCACTGACCGGGAAGAGGTAGCAGCGCCGCCCTTGTCGGCGCGAACAGCACGGTGGCGACGGTGAATGGAGAGGGACGACCAGATGGGAATGCAGGAGCAGGCCGACCGGGAGTACTGGCGCGCTGTGCTGCTCGCCGGTGGATTCTCCGCAATACCGCGGTGGACGCTCGATCCGGTGACGGGCGTCGGCGAACACGAGGCGACGATCCCGGACGGCGTCGTGGCGGCGTTGGGCCGGTTGACCGAGGGCCTGGCGGTGCCGCTCGACTCCGTGCTGCTGGCCGCGCACGCCAAGGTACTTGCCGCGCTGTCCGGCGAGCGCGAGGTCACGACCGGTTACGTCACCGTGGAGGGCGGTCGGCCGCTGCCGTGCCGGCTGACGACCGACCCCGACTCGTGGCGTGCGCTGCTGCTGGACACCCATCGAGCAGCGTCGGATCTGCTGTTGCACAAGGACTTTCCGGTCGATGAGCTCAGGCGCGAGCTGGACCTGGCCGAACCGTCGATCGAGACCGTGTTCGATCCGCACGGCTCGGGCGGCGAAGTCGCCGGTAACACCGTGCTGCGGTTGGGATTTTCGCAACGCGGCGGCCATCTCGTGCTGCGACTGCGGTATCGGACCGATGCGCTCGACGCGGACTGCGCCGTCAGGATCGCCGGTTACCACCTCACCGCGCTCGCGCTGATCGCCGCCGATCCGGACGCCGAGCACGGACGTCAGAGCCTGCTCTCCGCCGAGGAACTCCACTTCCAGCTCGAAGAATTCGCCGGTCCACGCCGGGAGTTGCCGGACCACCGGTTCCACGAGCTGTTCGAGCAGCGGGTGGCGGCTCACCCGGACGCCGTCGCTGCGGTGCACGGGGAGCAGCAGCTGACGTATCGGGAACTCAACGCGCGCGCCAACCGGGTGGGACGAGCCCTGCTGGCGCGGGGGCTGCGCCCCGAGGGTGTCGTCGCGGTGGTGACGGAGCGCAACCTGGACTGGATGGCCGCCGTCCTCGCTGTCTTCAAGGCCGGCGGCGTGTACCTGCCCATCGAGCCGCATTTCCCGGCCGATCGCGTCGCGACCATGCTCTCCCGTGCCGCATGCGGGCTCGTTCTGACCGAACCCGGCAGCACCTCCACGCTCGACCAGGCCCTCGGCTCGCTGTCCGGGGTCCAGAAGCTCTTCGTCGGCGCAGCCTACGAGGAGGACCATGCCGACGACGATCTGGGCCTCCACGTCGCACCGGACCAGCTCGCCTACATCTATTTCACCTCCGGCTCCACGGGAGAGCCCAAGGGCGCGATGTGCGAGCACGCGGGCATGCTGAACCACCTCTACGCCAAGATCGACGACCTGGGGATCGGCGAGGGACAGGTGGTCGCCCAGACCGCGCCCCAGTGCTTCGACATCTCGCTGTGGCAACTGGTGTCCGGGCTGCTGGTCGGCGGGCGGACGCTGCTGGTGGAGCAGGAGGTGATCCTGGACGTCGAGCGGTTCGTCGACAAGATCGTTGACGGCCGGGTCGCCGTCCTCCAGGTCGTACCCTCCTACCTGGACGTCGTCGTGTCCTGTCTGAAGCAGCACCCCCGCGAGCTGCCGGACCTGCGGTGCGTGTCGGTCACCGGCGAGGCGCTGAAGAAGGAGCTCGCGCAGCGCTGGTTCGCCGCCCAGCCCGGGATCAAGCTGGTCAACGCCTATGGGCTGACCGAGACCTCGGACGACACCAACCACGAGGTCATGGACCGCGTGCCCGACGGGGACCGGATCCTGCTGGGTCCCGCGGTCAACAACGTGCACGTGTATGTCGTCGACGAGCACCTGGCCCCGGTGCCGCTCGGCGCCCCCGGTCTGATCGTCTTCTCCGGCGTCTGCGTCGGCCGCGGATACGTCAACGACCCCGAGCGCACCCGGCAGGCCTATCTGGCCGATCCGCACCGTGACGGCGCCCGGCTCTACCGGGGCGGCGACTACGGCCGCTGGCAGCCCGGGGGCAAACTGGAGTTCCTCGGCCGCCGGGACAACCAGGTGAAGATTCGTGGCTTCCGGATCGAGATCGGCGAGATCGAGAACACCCTGTTGCAGGTGCCCGGTGTTCGCGACGGTGCGGTGGTGGTCACCGAGCGGGCCGACCGGAGCAAGCACCTGGTGGCGTTCTACTCCGGTCGGCGGCCGCTCGAGGTCGACGCCCTGCGGGACCGGCTCGGTGAGTCGCTGCCCGAGTACATGGTCCCGTCGGCCTTCCACTGGCGGGAAAGTCTGCCACTGACAGCCAACAGCAAGATCGACAGGAAGGCTCTGCGGGGGCTCTCCGAAGAACTCGGCGCCGTCCAGGACGAGTACCGCGCGCCGAGTACGCCGACCGAACAACAGCTGGCGGCCGCATGGGCGAAGGTGCTCGGCATCCCGCAGAACCAGATCGGACGGCGGGACCACTTCTTCGACCGGGGGGGCACGTCGCTGTCGGCAGTGAAGCTGGCGATCACCCTGGACCGTGCGGTGTCCCTCAAGGACGTCACCCGCCACCCGGTCCTTGCCGATCTGGCCGGGCTGGTCGACGGCAGGTCCGAACGGCGCTCCGGGCTGCTCCAGTCACTGTCGGAATCGGACGGAACGCAGGCCGCCGCCCTGGTGTGCTTCCCATACGCCGGCGGCAACGCGGTGAACTTCCAGCCGATGGCCGGGGCACTGCCGGGCGGCGGGCCGGCGGTCTACGCCGTCGAGCTGCCCGGTCACGACGTGGCCGCCGAGAGCGAGCCGTTCGCGCCGATGGCACAGGTGGCCGAGCAGGTCGTCGTCGAGATCATCCGGCGTGGCCTGACCAGGGTCCTGCTGTGGGGCCATTCCTCGGGCACCGCGTTGGCCGTGGAGACGGCCAGAAAGCTGCAGGAGAGCGGGGTGGACGTCCAGCGGGTGTTCCTCGGCGCACAGCTGCTCGGCAACGCCGCCGACCGGCGCGCCGCCATCGCCGAGCTGACCGGGCGGAGCAACGCCGAGATCGCCGCGAGGCTGAGCTCGGAGGGCGGGTACACCGAGCTCGGTGAGCTGGATGCGCAGCACGCCGAGCAGGTCGGTGCCGCCTACCGGCACGACTGCGTGTCCGCGCACCACTATTTCGCCGACGCCCTGGACAGCCCACCGGCGCTGAAGCTGTCCGCGCCGGTCACCGTGGTCGTTGCCGCCGACGACCCGAGCACAGCGGAGTACCCGCGCCGGTACCGCGACTGGCAGCTCCTGGCCGAGCAGGTCGACCTGCACGAGCTCGCCGACGGAGGCCACTACTTCCTGCGCACCCGTCCGACCGAGGCGGCAGAGGCCGTGCTGCGCGCCGCCGATTTGTTCGCTTCTTCCTGAGTGGCAACTGAAAGGACATCGAGATGTCGTCCCTATCCACGGCGTCGCTGGTCGACGTGGAACGTGAACCCGGCAAACCCCCGCTGCTGCGGGCCGAGGCCACCGGCGACGCGCCGGGCTGGGCAGCCGAGCACCGGGACGCGCTGCGCGCTGTCGTCGCCGAGCACGGGTCGGTCCTGGTCCGCGGTCTCGGGCTGCGGGACGCGGCCGGAACCGGCGCCGTCTTCTCGAGGCTGGCCACGGGTCTGATGACCGAGAAGGAGGTCTTCGCACCCCGACGGACCTACTCCGACGGCGTGTACTCCTCATCGAAGTGGCCACCGAACCAGCCGATGTGCATGCACCACGAACTGAGCTACACGCTTGAGTTCCCCGGCATGATGATGTTCGCCTGTCTCAGCGCACCCACCGACGGCGGGGCGACCGCGGTGGCCGACTCACCGACCGTGCTCGACGCGCTGCCCGCCGAGTTGACCGAGCGTTTCGAGCGGGAGGGGTGGCTGCTCACCCGCAGCTACAACGACGAGATCGGGGCGACCGTCGCCGAGGCGTTCGGCACCGACGACCGTGGCGCCGTCGAGAGCTACTGCCGCGCCAACGCGATCACGTTCGAGTGGCGGCCCGACGGTGGACTGCGCACCAGACAGCGCCGCAGCGCCGTGGTGCGTCACCCGCTCACCGGCCGGCGCTGCTGGTTCAACCAGATCGCGTTCCTCAACGAGTGGACGATGGCCCCCGAGGTGCACGAGTACCTGGTGGACGTCTACGGCGCCGACGGGCTGCCGTTCAATACCCGCTTCGGCAATGGCGACCCGATCCCCGAGGACGTCGTGCAGCTGCTCAACAGCGTCTACGAGGCCAACACCGCACGCGAGCCGTGGCAGGCCGGCGACCTGATGCTCGTCGACAACATCCGCACCGCGCACAGCAGGGAGCCCTTCGAGGGGCCGCGCGAAGTGCTCGTCGCCATGGCCGACCCGGTACATCTGGCCGACTGTTCGCCGACTGTCGAGGTGAGCACAGGATGACCGCCGTCGCTTCCACCGCAACGGAGTCCGCGCTGCCCGCGCCGATCACCGTGCCACCGTTCGCGGTGATCTCCGGTGCCCAGGTCCAGCGCGCGCTGCACGGACGCGAGAAACGAATCGTGGAGTTGGTCGAGGCCACCTACCGGGTGCACGGCGCCGGTGATTCGGTGAACCCGCCGTCGTACTTCCTGCGCTTCCCCGACCGCCCGTCCTCCCGGATCATCGCGCTGCCCGCCTCGATCGGCGGGGAGGCGCGGGTGGACGGCCTGAAGTGGATCTCCAGCTTCCCGGAGAACGTGAGGGCAGGCATCCCGAGGGCCTCGGCCGTGCTGATCCTCAACGACCCGGACACCGGCTACCCGTTCGCCTGTCTGGAAAGCTCGATCATCAGCGCCACCAGGACGGCCGCGTCGGCGGCGTCGGCTGCCGACTGGCTCAGCCGCGACCGGCCGCGACCGACGCGCGTCGGGTTCTTCGGGGTGGGCTTGATCGCCCGCTACATCCACACCTTCCTGGTCGGCACCGGTTGGTCGTTCGACGAGATCGGCGTGCACGACCTGTCCGCCGACAGCGCGGCAGGCTTCCGGTGCTACCTGGAACAGTCGGGCACCACCGGCCGGATCACCGTGCACGACAGCGCCGAGCAGTTGATCCGACACAGCGACCTGGTGGTCTTCGCAACCGTCGCCGGACGGCCGCATGTCAGCGACCTGTCATGGTTCGCGCACAATCCCCTGGTGCTGCACGTGTCGCTGCGCGACCTCGCGCCGGAGATCCTGCTCGCCTCGACCAACATCGTCGATGACGTCGAGCACTGCCTGAAGGCCGACACCTCGCCGCATCTGGCCGAACAGCTCACGGGCAACCGGGACTTCCTGCACGGCACGTTGGACGACGTGATGGCCGCACGCGTGACGGTGCCGGCGGACCGGCCGGTGGTGTTCTCACCCTTCGGCCTCGG
The DNA here is from genome assembly GCF_026342835.1 of Streptomyces sp. NBC_00154. Lineage (GTDB taxonomy): Bacteria > Actinomycetota > Actinomycetes > Streptomycetales > Streptomycetaceae > Streptomyces. The sequence continues at coordinate 6,611,473 of NZ_JAPEMI010000001.1, read as the reverse complement.
GGTGCTCGACCTCGCGGTGGGCAAGGACGTCTACAACGAAGTGGTCCGCAGCGGCGAGTTGCACATCGTCGACGACTTCTTCCACGAACTGAGCCGGTACGGATGAGCCGGCCGAGAACCCTGAAGGCTTGTGCAGGGGTAATCCCAGGAGAGATCACCGGTCAAGTCGCAGCAAGTCAGGACGTACGGGACAGCGGCCGCTGACGCAGGGCCGCCCGGCTCGGTTGGACACGGGCTCCCGGCCGCAAAAGCGAGAAGCCCGCCCACGGCCGGATGGACGTTCCCGAAACTTCGCTGCGCCAGACAGAGGAGACCATGGTGCCCGTCATATCCGTTCCCTACGCCTTCAACCAAGAGGAGCTCTATGTCGACCTTCGGTCGATGTTCGGGCACTCGCTCTACCTGAAGTGTGAGGGCTTCAACTTCGCCGGCTCGATCAAGTTGAAGGCCGCGACCGAGATGGTGGAGACCGCTGAGCGGGATGGAATCCTGACACCGAAATCGATCCTGGTCGAGTCCTCGTCCGGAAACCTCGGCGTGGCACTGAGCATGATCGCGGCGAGCAAGGGCTACCGGTTCCTGTGCGTGACGGACGCCCGCGGCAACCTGTCGACCAGGCTGATGATGGAGGCGTTGGGCAGTCAGGTGCACGTGATCGCCGATCAGGAGGCCAACGGCGGCTTTCTCGGCGCGCGGATCGAGTACATCCGCGCGCTGTGCGCCTCCGACGACCGGTACGTGTGGCTCAGCCAGTACACCAATGCGAGCAACTGGAAGGCGCACTACCGCACGACGGCGCCGGCGATCGCCCGCCAGTTCCCGCGACTGGACGTGCTGTTCGTCGGGGCCGGCACCACCGGGACCCTGATGGGCTGTGCGCGCTACTTCCGGGAGTGGCACCGGCCGGTGCGGATCATCGCGGTGGACAGCGTCGGCTCGGTGTCCTTCGGCGGTTCACCGGGCCGCCGGATGATTCCCGGCCTGGGGATGAGCATGCGACCGCCGCTGCTCGACGAGTCCTATGTGGATGAGGTGATACGTGTCGAGGAGGCGAACACCATCCGTGCCTGCCATCGTCTGGCCAAGGGCGGATTCCTGTTCGGCGGCTCCACCGGCACGGTGGTCAGCGGCGCAACGGACTGGCTGGCCCGGCATGACGCGCGCGAACTGACCGCGGTGACCATCGCCCCGGACCTCGGCGAGCGCTACCTCGACACCATTTACCACACCAACTGGCTGCAGGACATTTACGGTGAGGACGTGCTCAACTCCCGTGCGGTGCCCCCCGGTTCCTGGGCAGACTCCGCCGCGCCGGCGGCACGGTGGCGTCGGCGGCTGGACCTGCAGACCGGCGACCGCAACGGCGACCAGCACCATCAGCTCCAGGATCGAAAGGCCTAGATGATCGATTCCAAGGGATCGGCTGCGCGCACAAGGGGAGGGAGCCCAACGTCAGTGTGTGAAGACAGAGTTGGACTCCCTCGCCACCGCACTCTATGCGAAGACCGACGACCTGCTGAAGGCATCACCGCATCTGGCGCCCTGGCGTCCGGCGGTCGGGATCACTCCGCAACTGACCGATGCCGAGCTGGTCACGCTCGCGATGATGCAGGCCATCCTGGGCTTCACCTCCGAGGCCAGGTGGCTCCGCCATGCCCACTCCCACCTGCGACATCTCTTCCCCTACCTGCCGAAGCAGCCCGGCTATAACAAGCGCCTGCGCAAGGCTGCCGAGCTGCTGCGACAGGTGACCCGGGTGCTGGCCACCGACACCTCCGTATGGACCGACGACGTGTGGATCGTGGACTCCACACCAGTGGAATGCGGACGCTCACGCGAGACTGTCAAACGCTCCGACCTGGCCGGATGGGCCGAGTACGGGTACTGCGCCAGCCACAGCCGCTTCTTCTGGGGCTTGCGCCTGCACCTGGTGTGCACCCTCCAGGGCTTGCCAATCGCCTTCGCCCTGACTGGCGCCAAGGCCGACGAACGCGAGACCCTGCTGGACCTGCTCGCCGCCGAACCGGGCCTGACCGCCGCCCGGCCTGGACAGACGCTGATCGGCGACAAGAACTACTTCGGCCGCGACTTCGAGCACCAGTTGGCCGAGCAGGACATCCGGCTACTGCGGCCGGCCCGCAAGGGCGAGCCGGAAAGACCCGGCGCCCCGCTGTTCAAGCCATTGCGGCAGGTCATCGAGTCGGTCAACGAGACCTTCAAGGGCCAACTCAGCCTCGAACAGCACCGAGGCCGCACACCGGGCGGCGTGATCGCCCGCGTCATGCAGCGCATCCTCGCGCTGACCGCCGCGATCTGGCACAACGACCACACCGGCCAGCCCGTCCTGCGCTCACTGACCGCCTATGACCACTGACCCCTTGGAATCGATCATCTAGGGCCTTTCGTTTGGTTCCAGGGGCCGGAAGCGGATCCCCGCCGTAACCCTCGACCTCGTCGAACCTGAGCCGTTCAGCGTAAAGATGGCAGGATCCCAGACCCTGTGCGGCCCGGCATGCCCGGTTCCATCGTTCGCCGACGCTAGCTTAGGGGCTCGGTCACGAGCGCTGGTGCAGTCGCGGCAGAGGCGAGGACATGACGGCATCGCCCAGGAGCCGGAGCCCGGCCACGGCTCGTCCGCCAACGCAGTCATCCGTCACCACCGCGCTCCGAAGAACGGGAAGTCGGCCATGACCACTGACACACCCATGCAGCTCGGCATGATCGGGCTCGGCCGGATGGGCGCCAATCTCGTGCGCCGACTGATGCGTGACGGCCATCGCTGTGTCGTCTACGACCTCGACCGGCAGGCCGTACAGGAACTGGAGAAGGAGGGGGCGACAGCGGCCTCCTCCCTCCACGACCTGGTCGACAAGCTGGAAAAGCCCAGAAACGTCTGGCTGATGCTCCCCGCCGGCGTGGTGCAGTCGACACTGGACCAGTTGGCGGCCCTGCTCGACCCCGGTGACACCGTCATCGACGGCGGCAACTCGTACTACCGGGACGACATCACCCGGGCGAAGCAGCTCGCTCCGCGCGGGATCCACTACGTCGACTGCGGGACCTCGGGCGGTGTCTGGGGCCTGGAGCGGGGCTACTGCCTGATGATCGGCGGCAAGGAGGAGGCGGTAGCCCGGCTGGACCCCGTCTTCCGCGCCATCGCCCCGGGCACCGGGGACGCCGAACCCACCCCCGGCAGGACCCGGACCGGCGGGACCGCGCCCCAGGGCTATCTGCACTGCGGCCCGAGCGGCGCAGGCCACTTCGTGAAGATGGTCCACAACGGGGTCGAGTACGGGATGATGGCCGCCATCGCCGAGGGGCTCGGCATCATCAAGCACGCGGACGCGGGCCTGCGTTCGCGCTCCGTCGACGCCGAGACCGCCCCGCTGCGCGAACCCGAGGCCTACCAGTACGAGATCGACGTGGCCGAGGTCGCCGAGGTGTGGCGCCGCGGCTCCGTCGTCGGCTCATGGCTGGTCGACCTCGTGGCCGACGCGCTGTCCCGCTCGCCCGAACTCGACGATTTCGCCGGCCGGGTCTCCGACTCCGGAGAGGGCCGGTGGACGGTGGTCGCGGCCGTGGAGGAGAGCGTGCCCGCACCCGTCATCAGCGCCGCGCTCACCGAGCGGTACGAATCGCGCGAGCTGGGCGAGTTCAGGGACAAGGTGCTCTCCGCGATGCGCGGCGAATTCGGCGGTCACGCCGAGAAGGCGCGGTGAACCATGACCAGCGGCCCCGGCTCCGAAAGCAGTGGTCCGGTCCCCGAAGACCACGTCATCGTGCTGTTCGGTGCGACCGGTGACCTCGCCCGGCGCAAGCTCCTGCCAGGACTCTTCCATCTCGCCAAGGCCGGACTGCTGCCGGCCCGCTACCGGATCGTCGGCTCGGCACCGTCCCAGGCCGCGCTCAGCGACGACGACTTCCGCAAACGGGCCCGGGAGGCGGTCGCCGAATTCGGCAGATCGAAGCCGGAAGGCCCGGAGTGGCAGGAGTTCGAGGAAGCGCTGACATTCGGCGCGGCGGACCCCGACGACCCCGAGCCGCTCCTTTCGGCCGTACGGAAGGCCGAGCAGGCCGTCGGAGGCAGACCCCGCCGGCTGTTCCACCTCGCTGTGCCGCCGACGGCCTTCGCCTCCGTGATCGAGATGCTGGGCGCGACCGGCCTCGCCGAGAACGCCCGCGTCATCGTGGAGAAACCCTTCGGTACGGATCTCCCCTCGGCCCAGGCCCTCAATGCGACGATCCACTCCGTGTTCGACGAGTCCCGGACCTTCCGCATCGACCACTTCCTCGGCAAGGAGTCCGTGGACAACATCCTCGCCCTCCGGTTCGCCAACGGTCTCTTCGAGCCCATCTGGAACCGCGACCACATCAGCCATGTGCAGATCGACGTGCCGGAGAAGATCGGGATCGAGGGCCGCGCACAGTTCTTCGAAGGCACCGGCACCTTCCGGGACATGATCGTCACTCACCTCTTCCAGCTCATGGGATTCATGGCGATGGAGCCCCCGGCCGAACTCACGGCGAAGTCGCTGCGGGACGAGAAGGAAAAGGTCTTCCAGTCCCTGCGACACCTGGACCCGGCACACGTCGTCCGTGGCCAGTACGAGGGGTACCGCGACGAGCCGGGCGTCGCCCCCCGGTCGGACACCGAGACGTTCATCGCGCTGCGCGTCGAACTCGACAACTGGCGGTGGGCCGGTGTGCCCTTCTTCCTGCGTTCGGGCAAGTCGCTCGGAGAGGGAAGGCACGTCGTGACGCTCGGATTCCGGGAACCGGCCCTGCGCATGTTCCCGCTGCCCGCCCAGGGCGACTCAGAAGAAGCCCGGAACAACGAGCTGGTGATCGATTTCGACGACCCCGGCCGGATCGCCACCCGCTTCCTGGTGAAGGAGCCCGGCCCTGCCATGCGCCTGGAGGAGGCCGGGATGGTCTTCGACTACGGCGACTCCTTCAACTCGATGTACGCGCTCGAAGGATACGAACGCCTCATCCTGGACGCGATGCTGGGAGACCAGTCCCTGTTCACCCGCTCCGACGGGATCGAGCGTCTGTGGGAGGCATCCACCCCGCTGCTGGCGAACCCGCCGCAGGTCGAGCCGTACGCCCCGGGCTCCTGGGGCCCCGCGTCGGTCGACCGGCTCATCGCTCCGTATCGCTGGAGTCTGCCCGACCGCCGCTGACCCGCAACCGGCGCGGACGGACCGCGCCCGTCGAGCCCTGCCCCTGCACGGTCAGCTGTAGGTGTGCCTGACCGCCCTCGGACATCGCGGGGCTGACGCGGGTGCGGTCCAGCACCCGCCGACGCTCTGAGCGCAGACCAAGATCCGGACCAGCCAGGAGCCAAACTTCACGCACCGGCGGACACACCCAAGAACGGCGAGACTCCGCGTCACCGCCCATGGCCGCCTCCGCGGGAACCCGGCGGACCCGACGACAGCCGTGGAAGGCGAAGAACGCCACCGCGTCCGATCCGCCTCGAATCCTGAAGTTCAACGCTGCGTAGTCAGCACAGGACAGGTGATCAGGACCAGCACGGGAGTCAGCACCGAGGCACTGAACCATGCCGAACGACACAACTCGGACAGGCGCCCGCCGGCTTCAGTACGGTCCTCGATGCAGGCTCGACACACCTGTCATGGTGGCCCCGCGCACACTCGACCCGAGAACTATGGTCTCCCACCACATACGCCTCTGACCTGCCCGTTCCTACGGTGTGGCGACACGGAAACGTCCCCGCAACCGTCCGGAAGTGGTACCCATGGCCGCCTCGGCATCCGCACCGCCAACCACCCGCTCGCTCAAGCGCATCGTCGCCGCAAGCCTCATCGGGACCACCATCGAGTGGTACGACTTCTTTCTCTACGGGTCAGCAGCCGCGCTCGTCTTCCCCAAGCTGTTCTTCCCCGAGTCCGACCCGCTCGTCGGAACGCTCCTCTCCTTCCTCACCTACGCGGTCGGTTTCGCAGCCCGGCCACTCGGCGCCCTGGTGTTCGGGCACTACGGCGACCGGCTCGGCCGCAAGAAGCTGCTGGTTCTGAGTCTGCTGCTGATGGGTGGGGCGACCTTCGCCATCGGGCTGCTGCCGACGCATGCCACCGTCGGTGCCGCCGCTCCGGTACTGCTCACGGTCCTGCGGCTGGTGCAGGGCTTCGCCCTCGGTGGTGAGTGGGGCGGGGCCGTGCTTCTCGTATCGGAGCACGGGGATGCGAAGCGGCGTGGGTTCTGGGCCTCCTGGCCGCAGACCGGGGCGCCGGCCGGGCAGCTGCTCGCGACCGGAGTGCTCTCCGCGCTCACCGCGCTGCTGTCGGATTCCGCCTTCGGGTCCTGGGGCTGGCGCATCCCGTTCCTGCTCTCCGGCGTGCTCGTGATCGTCGGCTTGTGGATTCGTCTCTCTGTCGATGAATCACCGGTCTTCAAGGCTGCGCTGGCGCAGGCCGAGGCGCGCAAGGGGGCCGCCGCCGCGGCCGAGAAGATGCCGCTCGTCGCCGTGCTGCGGCACCACTGGCGGGATGTCCTCATCGCCATGGGGGCCCGGATGGCGGAGAACATCAGCTACTACGTGATCACTGCGTTCATCCTCGTGTACGCGACGACTGCCGCGGACCTGAGCAGGCAGACGGCGCTGAACGCCGTACTCATCGCCTCCGCCATCCACTTCGCGGTCATCCCGGTGTGGGGCGCGCTGTCGGACCGGTTCGGCCGCAAGCCCATCTATCTGATCGGGGCGGTCGGTGTGGGGCTGTGGATGTTCCCGTTCTTCGCGCTGATCGACAGCAGCAGCTTCGGAAGCCTGCTGCTCGCAGTCACGGTCGGGCTCATCTTCCACGGGGCGATGTACGCGCCTCAGGCGGCCTTCTTCTCGGAGATGTTCGCGACCCGGATGCGGTACTCGGGTGCGTCGATCGGTGCTCAGTTCTCCTCGGTCGCAGCCGGTGCCCCGGCGCCGCTCATCGCCACCGCGCTGCTCGACAAGTACCACAGCTCGACAATGATCTCGCTGTATGTGATCGCCGCGGCGCTGATCACCGTGCTGGCGGTCGTCTGTGCGAAGGAGACCCGGTACCGCGACCTCGAGAACATCGACGCGGCACCGGAACCGGACGCGGGCGCAGCTGTGCGCGCCGATGCCCGTACCGCATGAGCATCTGACTGTGTGAGTCGTGGAATCGCCGGACGGGCTGAGTGGTCGAGCCCGTCCGGCGTCTGCCTGCGCGGCTGCTGCTACTGCGTCACTGTCGGCCCGCGGGCTCGAACCAGGTGGGTTCGTCCGTGAGCGACTGCTTGATCCGCAGGAGCCCGAACTCGTTCAACGGCGGCAGGGCGTCGACCGGGAACCAGCCCACCTCCAGCGACTCGTCGTCATTGACGCGCGCCTCGCCCCCGGTCGCCCGGCAGCGGAAGGTGACGTCCAGGAACTGGCACCGGTCGCCGTTCGCGTACTGCACGGGATCGAGCATCTGCGTGAGCACCACCCGCTCCGCCACGCAGTGCACGGCGGTCTCCTCGTACACCTCGCGGACCGCCGACACCGCCGGCTGCTCCCCCGGTTCGCAGATGCCACCGATGATCGACCATTTGCCGGTGTCGGAGCGTCTCCCGAGCAGCACCCGGCCCTCGTCGTCGAAGACCACGGCAGTGACGCCCGGCAGCAGGAGCAGCTGTGTACCGGCAGTGACACGGAGTTCGCGGATGAAGTCAGGAGTAGCCATGGGGACGACCATACGTGGCTCGCCCGGCACGACTCACCGCCCGCGGCGGACCCGTACCGACCGGACAGCCACCCAGCCCAGTCCCGCCACGGCGATCAGCGCGAGCAGCCCTTCGGGGAGCGTGCCCAGCCGGGTCGCGGGGGTCAGGGACGAGCGCAGCGGCACCTTGTCCACCAGCGCGTCCGGGGTGAACATCTTCGTCTGCTGGACGATCGTCCCGTCCGGGCGGATGACCGCGCTGACCCCGCTGGTGACGGGGACGACGACGGACCGGCTGTGCTCGACGGCCCGCACCCGGCTCATGGCCAGCTGCTGGTACGTCATCTCGCTTCGGCCGAAGGTGGCGTTGTTGCTGGGGACGGCGATCAGCTGGCTGCCGTGTTCGACGGTGTCCCGTACGGCGTCGTCGAAGGCGGCTTCGTAGCAGGTGACGAGCCCCACCTGGGTGCCCGCCAGATCGAAGACGCCGACCTTCTTGCCCGGTCCGAAGTCGCGCTGCACCCGGTCGACGTCCGAGCTGAAGACGCGTGCGATCGAGCGCATCGGCATGTACTCGCCGAAGGGCTGGATGTGGCGCTTGTCGTACGTGGCGACGGGGCCGCCGCTCGGGTCCCACTGGATGAGGGTGTTGCGCAGCTTGCCGGTGTTGGGCTCGACGACCGCGCCGACCACGGTGGGGGCGTTGATCGCCTTCACTGCGTCGTCGATGACGATCCGCGCGTCCGCGTTGCGGTAGGGGTCGAGGTCGGAGGAGTTCTCGGGCCACAGGACGAAGGCGGGCTGCGGCACCTTGCCCGCCTTCACATCGCGGGCGAGCTGTTCGGTCCGGCGTGCGTGGTTGTCGAGGACGGCGCGGCGCTGGGAGTTGAAGTCGAGTCCGAGGCGGGGCACGTTGCCCTGGATCGCTGCGACGGTCGCAGTGCCGTCCTCCGCCGAGTCGTCGACGAGCGGCAGCGCGGCCAGCGCCCCGGCCAGGGGTACGAGGACGGTTACAGCTGCGGCGGCGACTGCGGCTCGGGGGACCTGACCGGTGCTGCGGTACGTGCGGAAGGAACGCACCGCTTCGAAGAGGCCGAAGCCGCACAGCACCACCGCGAACGAGAGCAGCGGTGTGCCGCCGACGGCCGCGAGCGGCAGAAACACGCTGTCCGCCTGCCCGAACGCGATCTTGCCCCAGGGGAAGCCGCCGAAGGGCACCCTGGCCCGGACCGCCTCGTCCAGCGTCCAGACGGCGGCGGCCCAGACCGGCCACCAGGCGAGGCGGGACACGGCGGCGATCCCGATGCAGCCCACGGCGACGAACAGCGCTTCGGCGACGGCGAGCGCCAGCCATGGGACGGGGCCGACCTCCTCGCCCGTCCAGTGCAGCAGCGGCAGCATGAAGCCGAGGCCGGTCAGCAGGCCGAGGCCGAATCCGGCGCGCAGCCGACGGCCGTGCAGACACCAGCCGAGCAGTGCGAAGCCGGGCAGAACCAGCCACCACAGGGGCCGGGGCGGGAAGCTCAGATACAGCATCACCCCCGAGAGCACGGCCGCGGCAGGCCGTACGAGCCGCGGCAGAAGCCGTCTGCCCCCGGCCGGAGGGGCGGACTGCGGGTCGTCGACTGGGGTGATAGTGGCGCTCACCAGGCGGAGTCTACGGTGGTCGGCTGTGTGCGGGGCAGTCCCGTGCCGTTGCCGGAATCCTCCCCGCCGGATCGTTCCTGCGCTTTTCCTCCACAAAGTCGCACCACTGCCGTTAGCGTGTGCGCCAGTCCCCCGCCGACCGGCCGCATCCGGCCGTCGCGGACGGGACGGTCACAGTTCGGGGGGTCGAACGGATGACTGCACCGGCAGGCGGGTACGCGGCCCGGGAACGCGGCAACGCGTCCGACGGAGCCGGAGCGGTGATTCTCGCCGCCTGCGCGATCTGGTCGTTGGTCAGCGCGGCCGGGCGGGAGACCAGGCCGGAGGGCGTGCTGCTGGCACTGCTGGCCGTCGCCGCGGGCTTCGCCTGCGGTCGGATCTGCGGCACGCTGCTGCCGGTGGCCACCGCCACGGCCGCCGCCGTCGCCGCCCTCGTCATGGCCCTCGTCTCACGCAGCAGTGGCATGCCGGGTGCCACCGCCGCCGTCGACATCGCGCCGGGGCACACCGGGGCGGCGGCCGCGCTGCTGGTACTGGCTGTGGGTGCCGCCTGCTGCGCGGCCGCGGCAGCCCGGCGGGCTCCGTTGCGCCTCACACTGCGGTTGCTCGCGTTCGGCACCGCCTGCGCCGCGCTGACCATGCGGTCGGTGGCCGGTTTCGTCGCGGCGCTCGGCGTATTGCTCTGTTCGCTGGCCGCGGCGAAAATGCGCCGCAGGCTGCTCGGGCTCGCCGGGTTCGCACTGGTCACGGCGCTGGTCGTCGGTGCGTCGTGGGCGGTGGCGGAGGAAGCGCTGCCCGACGGCCTGACTATCTCCCTGGAGGGCCAGCTGACCGGGAACCGCGTGCTTCTGTGGCAGGACGCGGTGACGCTAGCCAAGGAGCATCCGGTGCTGGGCGTCGGGCCCGACCGGTTCGCCGAGATGAGCCCGACCGCCCAGCAGACTCTGCGGTCCGACGGTAAACCCCACTCGGCGCCGCTGCAGCAGGCCGCCGAACAGGGCGTGGCGGGGGTGACGCTGCTGGGTGCGGCCTTCGGCTGGCTGCTGTACGTGCTCTGGCGCTCGCCCCGCTCCACGGCAGTCGTCCTGACGGCGGGCGCCGCGCTCACCGCGCTCGCGGCCCTGGCGAGTGTCGGAAACGCACTGAGCTTCACACCCGTGACGGCGGGCGCAGGACTGCTCGCGGGGCTGGCATCGGCCCGGCTGCCCATCGGGGACGGCAGAGCCGCTTCGGACACAGCAGGAGCGGCTGACGGGAGCCGTACGGAGGGAGACGAGGATGCAGGACGTTCCGCGCAGGTGAGGCGGACCACGGCCGACCGCGGTCCGCAAGCAGATCACACCCCGCTCTGACCGACCGGGGCGGCTGAACCACTCAGGCTCTTGCCCGCTCAGGCACCGGCCGCTGCGCCGGCCGCCGGCATCTGGAGCTGCTCGCGGATGAACCGTACGCCCGCCTCCGCATCGTCCACCGTGACCGTGAAGGTCCTGCCGTCGCCGAGCCTGACGACCAGCCCCTCCCCCTTGCGGACCACCACCGCCGTGCCCTGCTCGGGGCGCCAGCGGTAGCCCCAGCCGCCCCACTGGCGCGGGGTGACCCGGGGTACGAAATCCGCGCCCACCACGTGGGTGAGCAGGATCCGGCGGCGCGGCAGCCCCATGTGGCCGCAGCGCACTTCGAGGGCGTGCCCGTCGACCCGGACGGCCACGTTCACAAAGGCGAGCGTGCCGAACAGCACGAGGAGTCCGGCCGCCACGCAGCCGATCACCGACATCAGCAGCGGGATGACACCGGAGGTCCAGTTGGAGCTCACGGCGAGCTGAATACCCAGGGCCGTGCAGGCCGCACCGGCGGCTGCGAGCACCCACTGGGCCCTGTTGGTGGCCCGGCCGGTCCAGACGGCGGGAGGTGTCTCGGCTCCGGCATGCGTCGGTTTTCGGGGCTGGTCCCTCATGCCAGCAGCGTACTCAGAATCCGGGCAGCCGCGACGGCTCCGACGGCCCTCACCGGGCCGTCGCAGGCTCAGCGGGCAGGGCTGACGGCCCCCAGCAACAGGCCCTCGGCGTAGGCCAGGGCGACGTCCGGCAGCTCGGCGGCGCGGCCGCTGAGGAGCACGGTGAGCGAGGTGGCCGGTTCGGCCGAAGGAGCGGGTGCGGCGCCGATCCGGCGCAACGCCTGGGCGGCGACGGCTCCGGCGGAGCCGTGCAGCGTGACGGGCGGCAGGCCGGGCTGCTGTACGGCGGCCCGGATCCGCTCGGCGACCAGTTCGTAGTGGGTGCAGCCCAGAACGACGGCCCTTACGTCCGGTGGAGTGAGAGCGGCCGCCGCTGCGACGGCACGGTCGATCGCGGCTTCGTCCGCGTTCTGCACGGCGTCGGCGAGACCGGGGCACGGAACTTCGGTGACGGCGACCGAGCGGGCGAAGTCACCGATGAGCCCGCGCTGGTACGGGCTGCCCGTGGTGGCGGGGGTGGCCCAGATCGCGACCGGACCGCCACCGGCCGCGGCCGGCTTGATCGCGGGGACGGTGCCGACGACCGGCAGCGTGGGTTCCAGCTCGGCACGGAGCGTCGGCAGGGCGTGCACGGAGGCGGTGTTGCAGGCGACGATCAGTGCGTCGGGCCGGTGGGTGGCCGCCGCACGGGCCACGGCGAGCGCGCGTGCGGTGACGTCCTGCGGTGTACGAGGACCCCACGGCATGCCGTCGGGGTCGGAGGAGAGCACCAGATCGGCGTCGGGCCTCAGCCGGCGTACCGCGGCGGCCGCCGCGAGCAGGCCGATTCCGGAGTCCATAAGCGCGATCTTCACCCGGTCACCATAGTCGACCGCCCTTGCGGTCTCGTCACAGTGGGGCAGACTGCGGCGAATGAGCGCCGTTGCCTGGATCGCCGTGGGTTCGCTGGCCGCATGGATGTGGCTGCTGCTGGGACAAGGTTTCTTCTGGCGGACCGACCAGCGGCTGCCGCCGCGTACGGCCCCGGACGGCTGGCCGTCGGTCGCGATCGTGGTGCCCGCCCGCGACGAGGCGGACATGCTGCCGGTGAGTCTGCCGTCGCTGCTGGCTCAGGACTATCCGGGGGCCGCGGAGGTCATCCTGGTCGACGACTGCAGCAAGGACGGCACGGGGGACCTTGCCCGTGCGCTGTCCGTGCGGTACGGCGGGCTTCCGGTGACGGTGGTGTCGCCCGGGGAGCCCGAGCCGGGCTGGACGGGCAAGCTGTGGGCCGTGCGGCACGGGATCTCCCTGGCGCGGGCCCGCGAGCCGGCGCCGGAGTACCTGCTCCTGACGGACGCGGACATCGCGCATGAGCCGGACAGCCTGCGGGAGCTGGTCGCCGCCGCCCGCTCCGGCGGGTTCGATCTGGTCTCGCAGATGGCGCGGCTGAGGGTGGCGAGTGCATGGGAGCGCCTCGTCGTGCCGGCCTTCGTGTACTTCTTCGCGCAGCTCTATCCGTTCCGGTGGGTGAACCGGGCGGCGGCGCGGACCGCGGCCGCGGCGGGCGGGTGCGTGCTGCTGCGGACCGCGGCCGCGGAGCGGGCTCGGGTGCCGGAGTCGATCCGGCAGGCGGTGATCGACGATGTGTCGCTGGCGCGCGCGGTGCAGCGCAGCGGCGGCCGGATCTGGCTGGGGCTCGCGGAGCGGGTGGACAGTGTGCGGCCGTATCCCCGGCTGGCGGATCTCTGGCGGATGGTGTCGCGGAGCGCGTACGCCCAGTTGCGGCACAACCCGCTGCTGCTCGTCGGTACGGTGCTGGGCCTCGCGCTCGTCTACCTCGTACCGCCGGTCACGCTCGCGGCGGGGCTGCTGGGCGGGGATCCGCCAGCGGCGTGGGCGGGTGGCGCGGCCTGGGTGGTGATGGCCGGGACGTATATGCCGATGCTGGGTTTCTACCGGCAGTCGCTCTGGCTGGCGCCACTGCTGCCGTTCACGGCCGTGCTCTATCTGCTGATGACGGTCGATTCGGCGTTGCAGCACCACCGGGGCCGTGGCGCGGCCTGGAAGGGGCGTACCTACGCCCGTCCCGAGGCCGCGCCGGACCGTTGAACGGATGGCGGTACCGGTCCGCCGGCGGTGGCGGGACCGGACGGCCCGGGGGTGGTGAGCTGCTGTCGGTTTACTGAGCCGAAGTGAGTGGTGGCGTGCGGGAGTGAATTCTGCCGGTGGGTTTGCGGAGGTGGGAACGGAAGTTCTGGGGCCGAATGGGTGACCTTGGCGGCCGTTGCTCGTTGGCCTGGGTGGCAGGTGTCCGGCCTGAGGGGGGTGATGTGGTGGGTACCTTGCGGGAGCTGACAGCCCCCTTTGTGGTGCCCGGGCCTTGCGGGGTAGCGATCCGGGACCACCTCAAGCACCTGACCGCCCAGGACGAGATAGTGCTGCGAGCCGTCGGTGAGCATCAGGGTGCGCTGGCCTCCCGTGATCTCAGGGCCCGCTGTGCGGACGGTCTCGAGCACGGTGCGGACACCTGGGCGGCGCGTAAGCGGGACCTGACGAAGGAGTCGTCGTCGCGGATCGCCGGAGCGATCACCAAGGCCACCCACGACCAGTGGGCGCTGGCCCGGCGTTGCCAGGCGGCGTATATCCGGAAGCTGGATGCCGGGATCAAGATGCTGCGGCACCGCCTGTCCCTCCCGGTCGGGGAACCCGGAACGAAGCGGGCTGCGGGTGGCTATCGGTCGAAGAACGAGTGGTTTCGCAAATCCCGGCGTCTCGCAACACTTACGGCGCGGCACACGGCGGCCGTCGCCGACTGGCAGGCCGGACGGGTCCGGGTGGTGCGGGGCGGCAAGCGTCTCCTCAACACCCGCCACCACCTCGCCCAGGCCGGTCTCACCGAAGACGAGTGGCGGGAACGGTGGGAGGCGTCACGCTGGTTCATCGCTGCTGATGGTGAGTCGGGGAAGCGGTTCGGGAACGAGACGATCCGCGTCACTCCGGACGGTGAAGTGTCCATCAAGCTGCCTGTTCCGCTCGCGCACCTGGCCAACACCCGGCACAGCCGGTACATCCTCACCGCCCGTATCGGGTTCGCGCACCGGGGTGCGGAGTGGGCCGACCGCATCGAAGCCAACCGGGCCGTGGCCTACCGCATCCACCTCGATACGGACCGTGGCCGCTGGTACCTCACCGCATCCTGGCAACGCCCCGTCGTGCAGACCATCCCGTTGGAGACCGCCCGCGCCCGGGGCATGATCGGCGTCGACACCAACGCAGACCACTTCGCCGCCTACCTACTCGACCGCCACGGCAACCCCATCGGCGAGCCGCACCGCTTCGGCTACGACCTGTCCGGCACTGCTGGTCATCGCGACGCACAGATCCGCCATGCCCTGACCCGCCTGATCAACTGGGCCAAGCGTATCGGTGTCGCCGCGATCGGCATCGAAGCCACCAGTGGGCCCAAGACTCACTCATGCACGCTGGTTAGGAACGGTCATTTACGGCCGGGTGTCCAGTTCATCCCCCACCCGTAGGCGTAGTCGACGGTGCGCTGCGGGCTCACCCCGCGCTCGGGTACGAGATAGCGGGCTTCGCGCTGCACGGTGAGGTCTCCGGCGTTGTTGGTGATGAGTGCGAGCGCGCAGACCGTGGAGGGGACGGTGCATTCGTCGAGCGAGAAGTCGATCGCGGCGCCGTGCTGCGGCTGCAGGGTGACGGTCGCGTGCAGATCGGCGAAACTCCGGGCGCCTTCATAGATGGTGACGAAGATCAGGACGCGGCGGAGCCGATCCTTGTGATCAAGGTTGATGGTCAGGTTCTCGCCGGTGGAGACGGCGCCGGTGCGGTCGTCTCCGTCGAGATGGATATAAGGGGGCTGTCCGAGAGCGCCGAAGGCGTTTCCGAGTGCCTGGACAACTCCCTTCCTGCCGTCGGTCAGTTCGTAGAGGGCGCAGAGATCAAGATCGAGGTCCGCGTGGTTGGCGATGGCTCTGCCGAGTTTGCTGCCCCAGCCCGTGAACTGTTTGCGCACTTGCCAGTTGAGATTGACGCGCATGGCTCCCGAAGTGCCGCCCTGCTTGGCGAGGGAGACCGAGGGCGCTTCCTTGGTGAGCGTCACCTTGGTCAGCCGGACGGGCTGAGCGACCGGCGGGGCGGGAGGGGGTGTCGGGGGTGCGGGTGGTGCCATCGGGGCGGCAGGCGGGGACTGGGGGTACTGCCCGGGGGACACCTGTGGCGGTGGCGGCAGGTCAACTCGCGTCGCCGGTTGAGGCGACTGAGGCTGCTGCCCTTGGTGAGGTTGCTGGGGCTGTTGTGGTTCGTCGACGGAAATACCGAAGTCCGTTGCGAGACCTTCGAGACCGCTGCTGTACCCCTGGCCCACGGCCCGGAATTTCCAGGCCCCCTGCCGTCGGTACAGCTCACCGAGAATGAACGCGGTCTCCACCGTCGCGTCGGCACTGTCGAAGCGCGCGAGTTCGGTGCCGTCCGACGCGTCCATGATCCGTACGTGGAGTCCCGTCACCTGCCCGAAGGTGCCACCGTCCGCCGAGGCGGCCAGGACGACGCGATCGATTTCGGGCTCCACCCGCTCCAGGTCCACCGCGAGGCTGTCCGTGACGCCGTCGGCCACGCTCCGTCTGCCCTCGTGACGTACCGCGCCCGAGGCGTGCACCGGCTGGTTGTAAAAGACGAAGTCCGCGTCGCTGCGTACCTTTCCCGACACGAGGAGGAGCGCCGATCCATCGACGTCCGGTGCGCCCGGCGTGGCACGCCACCCCAATTCGACCCGCACGGCCTGAGCCGCCACCGGAACATTGGTTCCCTTTAGCATGGTCATGCTCGCCCCCATCGCGAGTACGGCTGCCGAAGTCTTTCCCGGGCCAACCTAATCCGCCCTCCCTTGCGGAGCCCACAGCGATGACCAACCCCGTCCGGCGATCCGCCGGTAACCCCCCGTGAACTCGCCCTTTACACGATTCCAACGCGCTCGGGCGCCCTTTTTTCCCAAGTTCGCTCGCATTGGGGATCCTGGTTCACTCACATCTCGTAAACCAACCCTCTTATCGGGCTCCCCAACCAGCACATCGTGGGCTTAACTTATGTTCCATGACCTCCCCCCGCTCCACCTACGGCGGCGGCTACTACGCCGCACCGTCGTTCCCCGACACTCCGATCTACGACTCCCTGGTCGCGGAGCGGGGTACCCCTCAGATCGCCCCGATCCGAGTGCCTGCCGCCTATGACAGCGGCAACAGCTACCTGCCGGCGCTCCCGGCGGCGCTCCCGGCTCTTCCCGCGGCGCCGTCCCAGCCCACCCCGTCGTACGGCTACCCGCAGCCGATGGCCGCACAGCAGCAGGGTTACGCGCCGATGCAGCCGGCTCATCTGCAGCACGCCCCGGCGCCGTACATCCCGCAGCAGCCGACCGGGATGCGTGGCGGCTATCAGGCGCCTCAGCCCCAGCAGCAGCGCCCCGCGCCGAGTACCGGGTACGAGTCGATGCGTCCGGCGTCGCCGCGGCCCGCGCCCACGCCCTCTCCCTACGAGGACCCGTACAACCGCCCGTACCAGGGCCGGGGGTACTGAGCCGGAGGTACGGAGCAAGGCGTACCGAGCCGGAGCGACCCGCCGCACACGGGCCTGTCCGGGGACCGGCAGGATGCGCGCATGCGTCCTTCCGCACTGCGTGCTGTACCCATGCATCCAGTCAGAGCGCCGTCGAGCCATGGGGACCCGACGGCGACCGCCGCCGGATGCCGTCCGCCGCCGCGGACCGGGCCGTCGCACCACGTCAGCAGCCGCGCACGGCACTGGCCGGCCGTCTCATCACCACCTGCTCACCACGGACCGGTCGAGGGGGAACTCACCGGGGTCGCCCGTGCGTTGGACGGGGTGAAGTAGCTCTCTCTTCGCTGCTCCAGCGCGCGAACTTTGCCGTATCAGGTTATGACGGATGCGGAAGGGGGTGCAGAACTGTGCGAGCGGTATCGGGAGTCTGGCGTTGGAGACACAATCCCCTGCGCCGCGCCACCGATCGGCGCGAGGCATGGGTGGCTCTGGTCGCACTGCTGTTGATGGTGCTGGCGGCGCCGGCGCTCGGCTGGCTGTGCGGGGCGCTCACCGACGACGTCCTGCAGCAGTCGGTGCGGTTCCAGCAGACGCAGCGCCATGCCACGACGGCGGTCGTGGTGCGCCGGGCGCCGGGGGCGCGGCACCTGGTCACCGATCCCGAGGTGTACTCGGAGCGTGCCACACAGACGTCGGTGCTGGCCCGCTGGAAGGCCCCGGACGGCACACCCCTCAGGGGCACGGTGGTGACCTCCTCCCGGGTCACGGACCCCGGCGCCCGGGTGCGGATCTGGACGGATCCGCAGGGCCACCCGGCGCCGCGCCCCATGGACGCGGCGACGGCCCGCACGCATGCGGCGCTGGCCGGGTTCGGGGTGACGCTGATCGGCGTCGGTCTGGTCGAGGCCGGGCGGCGTCTGGTCGTATGGCGCATGGTGCAACGGCGGTACGCAGAACTCGACCGGGCATGGGCGGAGGCCGGTCCCGACTGGGGCAGGACGGGCACCGGCAGCTGACGAGCTGCTGATCGCGTCAACTCCCGCCCTCCGCGCGCGCTACGGTGGACCGGCCCGCCCGCCTCTTCGGCGGGCGGACCCGGAATGACCGCTGCCGAGAGACCGGTGGTCAGGGCATCGCACACGCACGAGGTGGGGGCACAGCAGCGCCATGGCACAGGGCACGGTCCAGGTGACGCACACCGGCACATCGCGGTGGCGGCGCCGCACTGGCGAATACGCCTCCCTCACCGCGGCCCTGGAGGCCGCGGCGGACGGTGATGTCCTCACCGTCGCGCCGGGCACCTACCGGGAGAATCTGGTCCTGCACCGCGCGGTGACGCTGCGCGGCCCGGAGGGCTCCGTCGGCTCCGTACGGATCGCGCCGGTCGACGGCGTACCGCTGACGCTCCGCGCCTCCGCCGTCGTCCAGGACCTGCATGTGGAGGGCCAGGACTCGGCGGCCCCCGCGCTCCTCATCGAGGACGGCACTCCGGAACTGACGGATCTGCGGATCGTGACGCGGTCCGCCGCCGGGATCGAGGTGCGCGGTGCGGCCCGCCCCACCGTGCGCCGCTGCACGGTCGACAACCCCGCCGGGGTCGGCATCGCCGTACTCGACGGTGCGGGCGGGGTGTTCGAGGAGTGCGAGATCGTCGCGGCCGGACAGGCCGGGGTCTCGGTGCGCAACGGTGCGCATCCGCGGCTGGAGCGCTGCCGCATCCACCACGCCTCGGGTGCGGGGCTGAGTGTCACCGGTGAGGGCAGCGCTCTGGAGGGGGTCGGCTGCGAGGTGTACGAGATCAAGGGCAGCGGGATACAGGTGACAGCCCGCGCCACCGCTCATCTCACCGACTGCACGGTGCACCGCACTTCGTCGGACGGGGTCACGCTCGACACGGATGCGGTGCTGACGCTCGCCGACTGCGACATCCATGACATCCCGGAGAACGCGGTGGATCTGCGTTCCCGTTCGGTCCTCACGCTGACCCGGTCCACGGTGCGCCGCTTCGGCCGCAACGGCCTCTCCGTGTGGGACCCGGGCACCCGGGTCGACGCCAACCAGTGCGAGATCCACGACAGTACGGGTGACTACCCGGCGGTCTGGGTGAGCGACGGGGCGACCGTGATACTGGACTCCTGCCGGGTCCACGACGTGCCGGACGCGATCTTCGTCCTCGACCGGGGTTCGCGCGCCGATGTCGTCGACAGCGATCTCACCCAGGTCCGCAACACGGCGGTGTCGGTGAGCGACGGGGCGACCGCACAGCTCGACGACTGCCGGATCCGGGAGGCGTCGACCGGCGCCTGGTTCCGTGACCACGGCAGCGGTGGCACGCTGAACAACTGCACCATCGACGCGGCGCAGACCGGCGTCATCGTCACCAAGGGCGCCGACCCGACCATCGAGCGCTGCACGGTCACCTCGCCCGCAGAGGCCGGTTTCTATGTCTCGGCCGAGGGCCGCGGGACGTTCCACAACTGCCGGGTCACCGGAAGCGACGGATACGGCTTCCATGTGATGGACGGCTGCCGTACGACGCTGACCCGGTGCCGCACGGAGCGGTGTGCCCGCGGGGGCTACGAGTTCGCCGAAGGCGGCTCGCACGGCGACGGTCAGGTGGCGGGCCCGGTCGTGGAGGACTGCACAAGCGACGAGAGCGGGCTGCGCACTCCCCCTCCCCCGCCGCCCACGGTGCTGACGGCGACCGAGGCCGCCCCCGGGGTGCTCGGTGCGGTACCCACGCAGCGTGCGGCCGCGCCCGCCGTGATCGACGTGTCCGCCGAGCCGGTGCGTACGTCGGGCGCCGTTCTCGGCGAACTGGACGCGCTGGTGGGCCTGGACAGCGTCAAGCGCGAGGTGCGGGCCCTCACGGACATGATCGAGGTGGGCCGCCGCCGTCTGGAGGCCGGGCTCAAGGCCGCTTCGGTGCGGCGCCATCTCGTCTTCACCGGCTCCCCCGGCACCGGCAAGACCACCGTGGCCCGGCTGTACGGCGAGATCCTCGCCTCGCTGGGCGTGCTGGAGCGCGGGCATCTCGTCGAGGTGTCCCGGGTCGATCTGGTCGGCGAGCACATCGGCTCGACCGCCATCCGTACCCAGGAGGCCTTCGACCGGGCGCGCGGTGGCGTGCTGTTCGTCGACGAGGCGTACGCCCTTTCGCCCGAGGACTCGGGCCGGGACTTCGGCCGCGAGGCGATCGACACGCTCGTGAAGCTGATGGAGGATCACCGGGACGCGGTGGTCGTCATCGTCGCCGGCTACACCCACGAGATGGAGCGGTTCCTCACCGTCAACCCCGGTGTAGCGTCCCGTTTCTCACGGACCATCACCTTCAGCGACTACGAGCCCGCCGAACTGCTGCGGATCGTCGAGCAGCAGGCCGAGGAACACGAGTACAGCCTGGCCGAGGGCACCGGGGATGCACTGCTGAAGTACTTCACCGAGCTGCCCAAGGGCCCCGCCTTCGGCAACGGCCGCACGGCCCGCCAGACCTTCGAGTCGATGGTCGAACGGCATGCGGGCCGGGTCGCCCAGCTCGCCGAGCCGAGCACGGACGACCTCACCCTGCTCTACCCGGAGGACCTGCCGGAGCTCCCCTGAGTCTCGCCGGAGCCCCCGTCGGCCTGGCGGGGCAGGAGCGGACCGAGCCGGGCGAGCAGCGCGGCCCGCTCCTCGGCGAAGACCGGGTCGGCCTGGTAGTCCGAGTGACCCAGCACCGGTTCGGGCAGCGGATGTTCCTGGGTACGCCCGTAGACCAGCGGGTCCCGCAGCGGCCCCCGGTCCACCTCGGGCTCGGACCCGTCGTCGAGCCGGACCCGGCCGCCGATCGGGTCGGTGGCCCGCCACAGATTGCGCCAGCAGTGCACGGAGCGGTGCAGTCCGTGCAGCGGTCCGGGACCGAAGTAGGCCGGGAACCAGCGCCCGTACAGCCGCTCGATCGGCGAACCGTAGGTGAGCAGGGCAACCCGCTTCCGGGTCTCTGCGGGTAGCTGCCAGACCGCGGACGCCGCGAGGACGCTGCCCTGCGAGTGGCCGGAGATGACGAGCCTGCCGCGGGTGCGACCGGTCCAGCCGGACATCCGGGACGCCAGGTCGGGGACGGCACGCTCGGCGTAGCACGGCGGCGCGAACGGGTGAGCGGCGCGCGGCCAGAACGTACCGACGTCCCAGAGGATGCCGATGGTGCGGCGGGCGGAAGCATCGCGGTAGGCGCGCCGCCCCCAGGTGACGAAGAGGATGAAGCCGAAGCCGACCATCCACGATCCGGTCGACTGGGCCGCTTCCGCCACCGACTCGATGAACGGGCCGGCACCGTCCAGCGCCAGTCCCGGCACCTCTCCGCTCGCCCACGCGCCGGCGACGGCCCCCGCGCCGAGCAGCAGAGTGGCGCCGGAGACCAGGCCGAGCAGCCAGGGCGCGGAGTCGGTCAGCGCGGCCGTGGCCCGGATCCTGGCGATCTGCCGGGTACGGGCGGCGTCCGGCCGCTTCTGCCCGTACTCCCGGTCGACCTCCGGTTCCAGGGCGCGTGCGGCGAGCCAGGTGCGTACACCCAGCACGACGGCGGGAACCAGCAACAGCACCAGGAGCACGGGGATGACGGAGGCCTGCCAGCTGAGAAGCACCGGCGGCCCGTCGATGACGGACGCCCGCCCCATGCCGGGGGTGCCGGAACCGTCGAGCCAGTCTGCGACGCGCTGGGCGACCCCGCCGGACATGACGCCGCCGAGGGCGCAGGCGAGCATCGCGACCGCCGGGCCACCGAGTCCGTACAGGACCGTACGCGGCTCGGGCGTCCGGCGGTACAGGCCGAGCGCCACCACCGTGAGGGCGACCACGAGAGTGCCCTGGCCGACGGTGAGAACACGGAACGTGACGTCTCCGGGGAGCGAGCCCGCGGAGACCCAGCCGGGGCGGGACCAGGCGGCGTACGCGGCGGCGAGGGCGAGCAGGGCGAGGGCGGCGCCCGGCAGACAGCTGATGACGGCGCGGTCGAGCCGGTTGTCGATCCGCCGCTCGCTTCGGCCGCGTCGGCAGACCACCCAGAGCACAACAAGCGTGCCCAGCACGAGCATTGTCTCGAGCAGCCGGCCGAGGAGGTCGGGCACGGGGCCGCCGACGGCGCGGTCGTGCCGGGCGGCGGCGCCCGCGACGGAGGCCGCCACGGTCAGGAACCCGGCGGCGGTGTGCGCGGCCCGCAGCCGGGCGACGAGCCGCCGGCCGTACCAGAAGCCGGGGCGGCCGAGGGCGGGCCGGACCACGGGGGCGGAGGTGGCGTCGGTTCCGCCGACGGATGGGCCGCCGGAGGGACCGCTGGGAGGGTCGGCAGGACCGTCGTCGGAACCGTCTTCGTCAGGAGCGTCGTCGTCCGGCTCGGCGCCGGTGAGCGGGCGCTGCGACTCGTACGCGCTCCAGGTCCGGTTGGACAGGTACCAGAGCAGTCCCACCAGCGCGGTGGGCACCAGGGCCGCGAGCGCGAGCCGGCGGCCCGGCTGCGACCACCAGCCGCCCTGCGCCGTCGACAGGAAGCCGAGCCAGGACCGCCGGTTCGAGCAGTCGGGCACGCCCGCGCACTGCCAGGCCACCAGATCGAGCGCGACCTCGCAGGCCGCCGCGGTGAGCAGCACGGTGAGACTGAGGGCGACGAGCCGGACGAGCACGCCGTACAGCCGCACCGCGCGGGTGCGGCCCTTGGCGGTGGGCCGCATCCAGTGGGCCAGGTTGACCACCATGAACGGAAGCAGCAGGAGCCAGAGCGCGCGGGAACCGTTGCCGGAGGTGAGGTTGGACCAGCAGTAGGCCTCTTCGATGGGCCGGTCCCGGTACCGCTCGGGGTGCTGCTCGGCGTCGATGTCCCCGGTGCGACGGTAGATGGCCGCCGTCGCGTCACCGGTGACCCGGGCGATACGCGGATCGTCGAGCATGCCCTGGGGAGTGGCTCCGCCGACGCCGTGGACGAGCAGTTCCAGCGCGGCCCCCGTGCTCTGCGGGGCCTGGGTGACAGGGGGCACGTGGGTGACTCGCTCTCTCGCTCTCGCGACGTTCCGGGGGCTGTGCTGATGCGCAGTCACCAGAATCGCGGAACAGCGGCCGCGGTGGCACCTGTCTCACCGAATCTCCCCAGTGCGGCGCCGGACGGAGCTGCGTGGCAGGATGACCCCGTCCGACAGACGGCCAGCCTGCTACAGGCGAGAGGGAAGGACCGGACCCGGCGTTGAGCGAGAATCAGAACCTCCTCGCGGAGCAGCGGCGCGCCCTGATCCTCGACGAGGTGCGCAGGCGCGGCGGGGTCAGGGTCAATGAGCTGACCCGCAAGCTCAGCGTCTCCGACATGACCGTCCGCCGGGATCTGGACGCACTGGCCCGTCAGGGTGTCATCGAGAAGGTGCACGGCGGCGCGGTGCCGGTCGTCGAGGCGAGCACGCACGAGCCCGGCTTCGAGGTGAAGTCGACGCTGGAGCTGACCGCCAAGGAGGACATCGCACGGGTGGCCGCGACCATGGCCGTGCCCGGCAGCGCGATCGCGCTCTCCGGTGGTACGACCACGTATGCGCTTGCCCAGCATCTGCTGGAGGTACCGGAGTTGACGGTGGTGACGAACTCGGTACGGGTCGCCGATGTGTTCCACACCGCGCAGCGTTCGGCGGCGACGGGTGGACCGCGGGCCGGGGCCGCCACGGTGGTGCTCACCGGTGGGGTACGGACTCCGTCGGACTCCCTGGTCGGGCCGGTGGCCGATCAGGCGATCGGTTCGCTCCACTTCGATGTGCTGTTCCTCGGGGTGCACGGGATCTCGGTCGAGGCCGGCCTGTCGACACCGAATCTGGCGGAGGCCGAGACCAACCGGCGCTTCGTGCACTCGGCGCGGCGGGTGGTGGTCGTCGCCGACCACACCAAGTGGGGAACGGTGGGCCTGAGTTCGTTCGCCACGCTGGAGCAGGTGGACACCCTCGTCACCGATTCGGGTCTGTCGGCACAGGCCCGCGAGGAGATCGAGGAGCACCTGCCGGGCCTGGTGGTGGCGGGCGGGACCGCCGAGGACGAGCCCTCCGACAGCTAGGGAATGGGCGGCACAGAGCCGAGCCACACGTTCCGCTCTGCGCGCGCCGTGGCCGTCACGTCCTAGGATCGTGCTGTGGCCGTCTTCCGGATCGAGCGATTCACCCCCCTTCCCGCCGCCGAGTCGTGGCGCCGGGTGACCGACTGGGAACAGCACGCCGCGCATGTGCCGCTGACCCGGATCAGCGTCCCGACGGGGCTTCCCACCGGAATCGGGACCGTCTTCGTGGCCCGTACGGGCGTGGGCCCGCTGGGGTTCGACGATCCGATGGAAGTGGTGCGCTGGACACCGCCCGCGGCCGGCCGGGCCGGGCTCTGCCGGCTGGAGAAGCGCGGTTCCGTGGTGCTGGGCCGGGCCTCGATCGACGTGTATCCGGCGGAGTGCGGATCGCATGTGGTGTGGGTGGAGGAGCTTCGCATCCGGCTGCTGCCGCAGTGGGGAGACGCCCTGATCTCCGGCGCGGGCCGCCGGATCTTCCGCCGGGTGCTGGACGGTCTCCTGGAAGTCCCGGTGCGGCCGTAGCTGCAGCACGTACCGGTGCGGACATCTGATGGTGTGACAGATATGGTGTGGCCCCTCGCGGACGGGGTGCGTCCGCTGCCGATCGCACGGGAGGTGCGTTCCATGGCACGTCGACTCCGCTCCGTGGACCTCGACTTCGTCCCGGTCGCTCCGCTGCGGCTGGTGTTCGCCGCCGAGGTGTCCGCACCTCCCGAGGTGGTGTACCGGGCGCTCGCCGAGGATGTCGAGGGCTGGCCCTCCTGGTTCACCGCGGTGACGGCTGCCCGCCCCACCGCAGCCGGTGCGGGCTGCGAGATCCGGCTCAAGGGCGGCACCGTGTTCCAGGAGACGGTTCTCGCGAAGGAGCCGGGCGAGCGGTACGCCTACCGGGTCGACGAGACCAACGCACCCATCCTGCAAGCCCTGGTGGAGGAGTGGCGGCTCTCCCCGGCCGCGACCGGGACGGGCACGAGGGTGCAGTGGACCTTCGCCGCCGACGGGCCGGCGCCGTTCCGGTTCACCCTGCGGCTGGGCCGTGCCGGGCTGGCCCGGGCCTTCCGGGACGCGGTGCGCAATCTCGACGAGCGGCTCGCCGCCGCCTCCGCCTGAAGGCTCGGATCGCGGGGGACGGGCTTCAACGGGGCCAGATGCCAGTGGCCAGGAAGCGTTCGATCGTCGCGGCGTAGGGGGCGATGTCGAGGCCCTGTCCGGCGAGCCAGCTGTCGGAGTAGTACTTGTCGAGGTAGCGGTCGCCCGGGTCGCAGAGCAGCGTGACGACGCTGCCGGTGCGGCCCTGTTCCAGCATTTCGGCGACGAGCTTGAACGCGCTCCACAGCCCGGTGCCGGTGGAACCGCCCGCCTTGCGGCCGATGGCCTGCTCCAGGGCGCGTACGGTGGCGACACTGGCCGCGTCCGGCACCTTCATCATCCGGTCGATGGCGCCGGGCACGAAGCTGGGTTCCATCCGGGGCCGGCCGATTCCTTCGATGCGTGAACCGCAGTCGCTGGTGGCGAGGGCGTTGTGGTGGGTCCAGCCGTCGAAGAAGCAGGAGTTCTCCGGGTCGGGCACACAGATCCGGGTGTCGTACTGCATGTAGTGCACATAGCGGGCGATGGTGGCCGAGGTGCCGCCGGTACCGGCAGTGGCGACGATCCAGGTGGGTTCTGGGTAACGCTCCAGCCTCAGTTGCTGGTAGATCGACTCGGCGATGTTGTTGTTGCCGCGCCAGTCGGTGGCCCGCTCGGCGTAGGTGAACTGGTCCATGTAGTGACCGCCGGTTTCGGCGGCGAGCCTGGCCGACTCCTCGTACAGCTTCTGGGTGTCGTCGACGAAGTGGCACTGGCCGCCGTGGAATTCGATCAGCCGGCACTTCTCGGGGCTGGTGGTGCGCGGCATCACCGCGATGAACGGCACCCCGATCAGCTTCGCGAAGTACGCCTCCGAGACGGCCGTCGAGCCGCTCGACGCCTCGATCACCGGCTTGCCCGGCCGGATCCAGCCGTTGCAGAGCCCGTAGAGGAAGAGCGAGCGGGCCAGCCGGTGCTTGAGGCTGCCCGTGGGGTGCGTCGACTCGTCCTTGAGGTAGAGGTCGATCCCCCAGGCCTCGGGCAGCGGGAAGCGCAGCAGATGCGTGTCGGCAGAGCGGTTGGCGTCGGCCTGGACCTTCCGCACGGCCTCGTTCAGCCAGGCCCGGTACTCGTGGTCGGTGCGGTCGACGTCGACGGTCGCCACGACCTGGCCGTCAAGCCTGTGCCCATTGGTGTCCATCAGCACACTCCTGCTCGTCGTCACCGGACTACCGGACCCCCCGGCCCCCCGGACTCTGCACATCAACGATATGCCCCCTACCTGCACGAACATTGACTTTGGGGATCCATAGCCCTGCCTTGGCCTCGGCGGCCCGGACGGCTGCCGACCGCCCTGGCGCAAATGCGACATCCGACCCCGACACGGTCTGGCGCACCGGCCGAGCCACATGCAGACTTGCCGTCGGAAGCATGACGAAGGGGGTGAAGCAGTCGTGACGGAAGCGGAGTTCAGCGCGACGGGCGTACGGATCGAACGATGGGCCCGCTCGCTCACGAGAGCCGGGCAGGTGATCGTGAAGGACGGCCGGGTGGCACTGCTGACCAGCTACGGCCGGGAGATCGACAGCGCCCCGGTGGGGGTGGTCAGCGCGGGCAGGCCATGGCTCGCCGGCGCGGACTCGGCGGTGGCGCGATTCAACGGGACGCGCTACCGACTGACGATGGGACAGCGCGATCACGGGCGGGACCGAGCGGGACCGTCGCACCGGTTCCTCGAGGCACTGCGCAGTGCGGGCGCCCGACTGGACTGACATCACGGCCGGCCTCGGACAGCCGATATCGCAGGGTCGACACAACGGTACTGACGGAGCGGAGCCACCCGGACACCGTAAGTTGCGGAGCCGTTGCCTCTGAGCGACATTGGACACACGTCACTCATGGTTCACCGGCGGTGACACTGCGATCCAGTCCGCCGGCCCGGGAACGGCAGCCGGCTCTCCGCCGATTCCGTTCCGCCGTCTTCTTCCGGACCTATTTCGGGGAGTCGCAGCCGTGATCAGCGAGCCAAGCAGGCACTGCACGGTGGAGCTCCAGGCGCTGCCGTCGCGGATCGGTCAGGTCCGCAGAATCATCTCGGCGCAATTGCGCTACTGGCATCTGGACCCTCTGATCGACCAGGCAGCGCTGGGCGTCACCGAACTGCTGACCAATGTCCACCGGCATGCACAGCCGGACAAAACGTGCATCGTAGAGATCGAGTTCCTGCTCGAACGCCTGACTGTCTCCGTCCACGACCACGACCCGCGGCTGCCGACCGTGCGCGAGGCCGACGCGTCCAGTACATCGGGGCGCGGGCTGGCCCTGATCGCCGCGGTCAGCGAGAGCTGGGGGGTCCGGCCGCGGGGCCGGGCCGGGAAGGTCGTCTGGTTCACCCTTCCGGCCCCCTCCCTGTTCGCCTCGGTGCGGCCGCACTCGGTGTACGGGGCGACGACCGACGGTCCCTTCGGCGATGTCGACACCCCGTCCCTGGAGAAGGTGGCCCACACCGACGCCCGGTCCGCCGCGGTGGGCTGAGGGCTGTCCCGTATCAGGGACGCACGAGGAGCGGGGCGCCCGGAGGCAGCCCGCTCCTCGTGCGTCCCGCGGTGGTCGTCCAATGGCAGCGATGGCGCGGAGCACGTCCAGGCGTGCCGCACGCCGCGCCGGTCGCCACCCGGCCGGCGCCCCTGCGGTGATCCCTACCAGGGCGACCACCAGGAGCCGCGCCGGCGGCAGCGCGAAGGCGAACGGGGTACCACCCGCGCCTTCGGACGCCTTGACCAGCACCCAGCCGAGGAATCCGCCGAGCAGCCGCCCACCGTACCGAACGCGTCGACCAGGACGGACTCCCGGCGGACCATGGCCCGCAGCTGGCTCCGGGTCTGTCCGACGGCCCGCAACAGGCCCAGTTCGCCGGTGCGTTCATGGACGGTCAGGGTGAGGGTGTTGGCGATGCCGAGCAGCGCGATCAGTACCGCGAGCGCCAGCAGCGCGGAAGACCAGTGTGAGCGTCAGGGCCCACGGTGTCGATGAGGGCGTCGATCCACTCCTGGTCACCGCGCTCGCCGGCGAGGTCCATGGGGAGGGTGATGTTCTCGGCGACCGTGAGGGTCGGGATCAGGTTGAAGGCCTGGAAGACGAAGCCGATGCGCTGCCGGCGCAGCAGAGTGAGCCTGCGGTCGTCGGCGCGCTGAGGTCGGTGTCGCCGATGAAGGCGGAGCCGGAGGTGAGTGTGTCGAGTCCGGCGGCGCAGTGCATCAGGGTGGACTTGCCGGAACCGGAAGGCCCCATGATGGCGGTGAATCGGCCGGCCGGGAAGTCGACGCTCACCCCGTCCAGGGCCCTGACCTCGGTGTCGCCCGTGCCGTAGATCTTCACGGCGTGGACGACGCAGGCGGCGGTAGAGGTCGCGGTCGAGCTGACCGTGGTGGTCATGCGGCATCTCCCCGACCGGTACGGCCGAACTGCTCGTCCAGCACGGAGAGCCGTCGCCAGTACTCGTCCTCGTCGATCTCGCCCGCCGCGAACCGGCGGCCGAGCAGGGTGATGGGCGACTGTTCGCCGGGGACACCTGGAGCGCCGTGCGCGGTGCGCGGGCCCCAGGGGCCGGGTCGGCCACCGAGTCGGCCGGTACGGCGCAGCACGGTGACAACGGTGACGACGACGGCCGCCCAGATCAGCGGGAAGAAGAGGATCCACGGTCCGGGTCCACCGGAGTACGCCAGGGTGTTCATCTCGGTCAGCTCCCTCGTTGCGGGGTTCTGTTGTTCTGTCGCTGACGAGCCTGGCTCCGGGAGGGGGCTGAGTCGTCGTACGGCCAGCGGCCGTCTGCGTACCCCCGTGGGAGTACGCGGCCTTCGGGCAGCTGCTCCCGCTGACCGGGCAAGATTGGGACACTCCCCCGCACGGCGACCCGCCACCGCGTACCGATCCCGGCCTCGATGGCCCCGGCGGAAGCGGTCGAGGCCGCGCCGGTGGAGAGCGGGACGCGGGCGAAGGCCCCCGGCGCGGTCGCCGCGGCGCCGGCCGTCGACCCCTGCCACTGGGAGCTGCTCCACTTCACGCTTTGGGAGCACGACGCCCCCGAGGCGCCCGGAGAGCACTACGAGGTGCTGCATCTGTCCATGCCGGAGCGTGAGCGGCTCGGCGAGAGCAGGCAGTGGTAGCCACGGTTCGCAGGTCCTCGGCGACATCCCTGCCGGGGAGTTGGGCGTGTGCGACGCCCACGACATCTCTTTCTGCGCAGCCCGGTCCTGCCGGGCCGGGAGCTGGACGACCGCGGGCGAGCGGCCGAGCGGCTGCGCGACTCCCGGGGTCTCAGGGGGTCGGTGGTGCAGTGGCCGCGGTTCAGGCCAGCGCGGCCAGCGGGTCGTCGAGAACCGGCTGCCAGGCCAGTTCGGCCGCGCCGACCAGGCTGTTGTGATCGAGGGTGCACGGCAGGATCGGCACGCTGCCGCTGCGCCCCCACAGGCTGCGATCGGCGACGACGGCACGCAGCCGCTCCGGGTCGGCGTCGAGCAGTGCGCGGTGCAGTCCGCCGAGGATGATCCGGTCCGGGTTGAGGATGTTGACGAGTCCGGCCAGTCCGAGGCCGAGCCGGTCGATCAGTTCCTCGGACGCGGCCTGTACCGCCGCGTCCTCGTACTCCGTGCGCAGCAGGTCGCTCGCCTGTTTGAGCAGTGACTCCTCGGGGCCCGGTTCGCGGCGGGCGGCGACAAGGAAGGCCAGCGGGTCTGTCTCGACGTCGAGGCAGCCGCGCCCTCCGCAGTGGCACGGACGCCCCTCGGGGTTCACGGTGAGATGGCCGACCTCGAGGGCCAGCCCCGAACTGCCGGTGTGCAGACGGCCGTCGAGGACGAGGGCGCCGCCGACGCCGCGGTGGCCGGTGGCCACGCAGAGCAGATGCTGGGCTCCGCGGCCGGCGCCGTGCCGGTGCTCGGCGAGCGCGGCGAGGTTGACGTCGTTTCCGGTGAACGCGGGGCCGGGGATGCCCGCTTCACGTACACACGTGGCGAAGATCTCACGGACCTGGGAGCCTGCCGGCCAGGCGATGTGCAGTGGGTTGAGCGCCGTGCCCTCCGGTTCGGCCACGGCGGAGGGGACGGCGAGGCCCGCACCGACGCAGCGCAGCCCGCTGTCGCGCAGCAACCGGGCGCACGCGTCGACGACTTCGCCCACGACCTGGGCCGGATCCGATGTGACGGTGACACAGCCGGGAGCCGTGGCGACGAGTCGGCCGCCGAGCCCCACCAGCGCGGCACGGAACCCGTCGGCATGCACCTGCGCGGCGATGGCGACCGGGCCGGACTCGCGGATCGCCAGCCGGTGCGAGGGGCGGCCCTGCGAGCCTGCCGCGGAACCGGGGCTGGAGTCGACGCGGATGAGACCGAGCGCCTCCAGCTCGGCGGCGACCGCACCGGCGGTCGCGCGGGTGACGCCGAGCTCGGAGGTGAGCACGGCGCGGGTGGGCGCGCGTCCGGTGTGGACCAGCTCCAGGGCGGGCCCGAGCGCGCTCCGGCCCCTCTCCAACTTCGTCCGGGTGGTGGTCGCCTTGCCGTTCATGGGGGCGAGTCTCCCATGATCCGGAGCGACTGCCGACGCTCCGGTCGGGCGCTCCTGCCCGCGTGCTGCCACGACGAACGCCGTTCCGGCCCGCGACGACCGCCCCTCCCGGTCACCGTGATCACCCCTTCCCGTCACTGTCATCGCTCCTCCCGGTCGCCGTGATCGCACTTTCCGACCGTGTCGGCCGTGGCGGTCCGCCGTCTTGCGTCCGTTGTCCACGGGCCCCTATGCTTCTTTTGTGCCGCAACTAAACAAACTGCGGACGGCCCTACCGGGGGGACCAGGCGGAGACACCGCCCCACCCTCGTCGGCCCGCCTCCGTACCGCGCTGACCGTGTTCTTCGCCCTCGACGGTTTCCTCTTCGCCGGCTGGGTGGTCCGCATCCCGGCCATCAAGCACCAGACCGGCGCCTCCGCATCCACCCTCGGCCTCGCCCTGCTCGGGGTCTCCGCCGGAGCCGTCATCACCATGATGCTCGCCGGGAGGCTGTGCAGGCGGTTCGGCAGCCACCCCCTGACGGTGGTCTGCGGAGCACTCCTCTCGCTCGCCATCGCCCTGCCCGCGCAGACGCATTCGGCCCTCGCACTCGGTCTGGTCCTGCTGGTCTTCGGAGCCGCATACGGCGCGATGAACGTCGCGATGAACAGCGCGGCGGTCGACCTGGTATCCGGCCTGCGGCGCCCGGTGATGCCGAGCTTCCATGCCGCGTTCAGCCTCGGCGGCATGCTCGGCGCCGGGCTCGGCGGACTGGTCGCCGGCGGCCTCTCCCCCGCCACCCATCTCTACATCCTCACCGGGGTCGGGCTGCTGGTCACCGCCGCCGCCGGACCGGCCCTGCTCCGGTACCCGGCTCCCCGGGCGGCGACCGCTGCGGACCGTGCCGCGCCGCCGCGCCGCATGGCGGGACGGGCTCGCAACCTGGTGCTGCTGTTCGGCGTGATCGCGCTCTGCACCGCTTACGGGGAAGGGGCCCTGGCCGACTGGAGCGCGCTCCATCTGACTCAGGACCTGCACGCCCGTCCGGGCGTCGCCGCCGCCGGATACTCGCTGTTCGCCCTGGCCATGACCGCGGGCAGGCTCACCGGTACCGCCCTGCTCGAACGGCTCGGCCAGACCCGCACGCTCGTCGCGGGCGGCGCGACGGGCGCGGCCGGAATGCTCCTCGGATCGCTGGCACCGACCACCTGGCTCGCCCTTCTCGGCTTCGCCGTCGCCGGACTCGGCCTGGCGAACATCTTCCCCGTCGCGGTCGGCCGGGCCGGCGAGCTGGCCGGCCCGAGCGGAGTGGCCGTCGCGTCGACGATCGGCTACGGCGGGATGCTGCTCGGACCGCCCGCGATCGGATTCCTGGCCGACTGGTTCTCGCTGCCGCTGGCCCTCACGACGGTGGCGGTGCTCGCCGGTGCTGCGGCGGCGCTGGGGTACGCGGCACGGCATGCGACGGCCCGCGCCTGATCGCCGTACGCGCGACAGGCCTCCACCGCACGCACACCTGCCCGATTGAGTAGGCGTACTCAGGCAGGACCGGCTCCCCGGCAGCACGATGGAGGCATCGACCATCCACGGGGAGCAAGCCATGAACAAGCCGGTCATGAACAAGCAGCACCTCCGCACGCTCGCACGGCTGACCTTCGGCAATGCCGCCTCGCTGATCTACCTCGGGGTGGTGCTGGCGACGGCGGTGTTCGTCGCCGTGGACACACTGCTCGTCCCGCACGAGGACGCCTCGTTCGCGGGCGTCTGGCTGTTCCTGCTCGCGGCGCCGACGGTGTTCGTGTTCTTCGTCGGCAGTGAACTGTGGGGAGTGGACGCGGCCGGACCGGCCTGGTTCATATATCTCGCCCTCGTCGCGTCCGTCCTCGTGCAGGCGCTCGCTCTCGGCTGGTTCGTACGCTTGGTGCGCGGCGGGGGACGGTCCCGTACCGCCCATCCCCAGGGTGTCTGAGCCGCTGGCACAATCTCCGCCATGGAGACCACGGACTACGTCAAGTCCCTCGCGGACGCAGGATACTTGCTGGCCACTGCGGCGGAGCAGGCCGGGCCCGGCGCTTCGGTGCCGACCTGCCCGGGCTGGCAGGTGCGCAATCTGCTCCGGCACACCGGCATGGTGCACCGCTGGGCGACCGCGTTCGTCGCCGAGGGGCACATCTCGTACCACCCCGACGGCGGCGAACCCAATCTGGACGGCGGGGAGTTGCTCGACTGGTTCCGCGAGGGGCACGGCCTGCTGGTGAACGCGCTGGAGAGTGCCTCGGCCGACCTGGAGTGCTGGACCTTTCTGCCCGCGCCCTCCCCGCTGGCATTCTGGGCACGGCGGCAGGCCCACGAGACGACGATTCACCGGGTGGACGCCGAGTCCGCGCGCGGCGGCCCGGTCTCGCCGGTGGCGGCCGGGCAGGCGCTGGACGGGATCGACGAGCTGCTGCGCGGGTTCCACGCCCGCCCGAAGAGCAGGGTGCGCACCGATGCACCACGCACGCTGCGGGTGCGCGCCACGGACACGGGCGACGCATGGACCGTACGGCTCTCGTCGGAGCCGCCGCAGGCCGTACGCGAATCGGAGGCCGACGCACACCGAGCGGGGTCCGGCGACTGCGAATTGAGCGGTACGGCCGAGGGGCTCAATCTGACGCTCTGGAACAGGCTGCCGCTCACCGCGGTCACGGTGACGGGCGACCGGGGACTGGCCCGTCTGTGGTGCGAGAACTCCGGGGTGACCTGGTCCTGACAGACGTACGGGAACGAGGGCGCCTGCCGCGGCCGGTACCGCACTCAGCCGGTCGCGCCGCCCAGCATCCGGGCGAGCACTGTCCGCTGCAGCGGCTTCACCTCGGCATGACGCGCCCGGCCCTTCGCCGTCAGCTCGACCCGGACTCCCCGCCGGTCCTCGCTGCACATCCCGCGACACACGAGGTCGTCCTTCTCCAGCCGTGCGATCAGGCGTGACAGCGCACTCTGGCTCAGATGGACCCGGGAGGCCAGCTCCTGTACGCGATAAGCGGCGCCGCCGTCCTCCGACGCGCCTTCCGCGAGGACGTCGAGCACCTCGAAGTCGCTGGCGCCGAGGCCGTGCTGATGCAGCTCACGATCGAGCTCGCACAACGTCCTGGCATGCAGCGCAAGCATGTCCCGCCACTCCTCGACGAGCACCCGCTCGGGCTTGTTCGCTGCCATAACCGCACGTTAGCAGAGATGGGGCCGTTTGTTGCATCGGAATTAAATGCACTTGCATTCAATGCATGTGCATGTACCTTCGTCGTCATGACCTCTCCGCTCAACGTCTCCGATTCCCATGCGCGCTGGAGCCCGCGCCTGTGGGGCACCCTGCTCGTGCTCTGCGCCGCGATGTTCCTGGACGCCCTGGACGTCTCCATGGTCGGCGTCGCTCTGCCGTCCATCGCCGACGACCTCGACCTGACCACCTCGACCCTGCAGTGGATCGTCAGCGGGTACATCCTCGGCTACGGAGGACTACTGCTCCTCGGCGGCCGCGCGGCCGATCTGCTCGGCAGACGCCAGGTCTTCCTGATCGCGCTCGGCGTCTTCGCCCTTGCCTCGCTGCTCGGCGGATTCGTCGACTCCGGACCGCTGCTGATCGCCAGCCGCTTCATCAAGGGGCTGAGTGCCGCGTTCACCGCACCGGCCGGGCTCTCGATCATCACCACGACGTTCAAGGAAGGCCCGCAGCGCAACCGCGCGCTGTCCATCTACACCACGTGCGCGGCCACCGGCTTCTCCATGGGCCTGGTGCTGTCCGGTCTGCTCACCCAGCTGTCCTGGCGCTGGACCATGTTGCTGCCCGCCCCCATCGCGCTGATCGCCCTGGTAGCGGGGCTGAGGCTGATCCCGCACAGCGACCGCGAGGACACCCGTCGCGGCTACGACCTGCCGGGTGCCGTCACCGGCACGGCCTCCATGCTGCTGCTGGTGTTCACCGTCGTCCAGGCCCCGGAGGCCGGCTGGGCCTCCGCCCGGACCCTGCTGTCGTTCCTCGCCGTCGCCGCACTGCTGACCGTCTTCGTCACCATCGAGCGACGCACCGCGAACCCGCTGGTCCGGCTCGGTGTGCTGCGCTCCGGCAGCCAGGTCAGGGCGCAGCTGGGCGCCGCTGCGTTCTTCGGCAGCTACGTCGGTTTCCAGTTCCTGGTCACCCAGTACATGCAGTCACTGCTCGGCTGGTCGGCCTTGCAGACCGCGCTGGCCTTCCTGCCCGCGGGTGTGCTGGTCGCGCTGTCGTCGACGAAGATCGGCGATGTGGTCGACAGGTTCGGGACGCCGCGCGTGATCGCGGCCGGCTTCACCTTCCTCGTCGTCGGCTATGGACTCTTCCTGCGGATCACCCTCACCCCGTCGTACGCGGCGGTCATCCTGCCCTCGATGCTGCTGCTGGGAGCGGCCTGCGCACTGACCTTCCCGTCCCTCAACATCCAGGCCACCAACGGGGTCGACGACGACGAGCAGGGCATGGTGTCGGGTCTGCTGA
Organism: Streptomyces sp. NBC_00154; assembly: GCF_026342835.1. GTDB lineage: Bacteria > Actinomycetota > Actinomycetes > Streptomycetales > Streptomycetaceae > Streptomyces. The sequence goes on along the minus strand of NZ_JAPEMI010000001.1, from coordinate 6,576,454 downwards.
ACACCTCGATCCAGGTGGGCGGGGCGATCTTCCTGGCCGTCGTGACGGCGGTGATCACGGCGCACGGAAGTGGCGACGGCTCCTCGCAGGCGGTCCTCGACAGCTACCGGCCGGGCCTCGTGGTGGTGACGGCGATCGCGTTCGCCGGGCTGCTGATCACGCTGACCGGGCTGCGTCGCCGCAGGCCCGTACAGCACTCCGTGCTGGTCGCGTCGTCCGAGGGCGACCGGGCCGCCGCCGAGGCATCGGCCGCCCAGCAGCCGGCCGCACAGAAGGTGGCGGTCCGGGACTGACCGAGCCGGCCCACTGCCCCCATGGCTGACCGGCGAGGGGGAACGGGGCGGTGGACGGCGAGGCATCCTTGTCCGTCGCCCACCGCCCCTGTGACACTCCGGACATGGGACGCCGAAGTCAGGAAGACCGGGACGCCATGACCGTCGAGATCGGCTTCGCCCTGGTGAGCGGGGCCTTTCTGGCCGCGGCCGCGTTCGTCGCGGTCGCCATGACCACCGTGTACCTCGATCTGCCCCGTAGGGCCGAACATGTGCTGGACCGGATCGGGGCCGTCGTCGCGGCCGTCGTCTTCGTCGCCCGCCTCGTCGATGTGCTGTGGGGCTTTCCCCGCCCGGGCAGCCGGCGTCCGACCGCCGCGCACCGCCCGCAGGCTCCGTCTCAGCCGAGCCAGCCGGGGCGCACGAGCCCGGACTCATAGGCGAGCACGACGAGTTGGGCCCGGTCGCGGGCGCCGAGCTTCACCATGGTGCGGCTGACATGGGTCTTGGCGGTGAGCGGGCTGACGACGAGTCGGCGGGCGATCTCCTCGTTGGTGAGGCCGATGCCGACCAGCGCCATCACTTCCCGTTCCCGTTCGGTGAGTTCGCTCAGTCCCGTCGCGGCCGAAGGCTCCTTGGAGCGGGCGGCGAACTCGGCGATCAGCCGTCGGGTCACTCCGGGCGAGAGCAGCGCGTCGCCGCCCACCACGGCCCGTACCGCCCGCAGCAGTTCCTCGGGTTCGGTGTCCTTGACCAGGAAGCCGGAGGCGCCGGAGCGGATCGCCTCGAAGACGTACTCGTCGAGCTCGAAGGTGGTGAGCATGACCACCTTGACGTCGTTGAGCTCCGGATCGCCGGTGATCGTGCGGGTGGCGGCGAGGCCGTCGAGATGCGGCATCCGGATGTCCATCAGCACGGTGTCCGGCCGCAGTTCGCGCACCAGACGTACGGCCTCCTCACCGTCGGCAGCCTCCCCCACCACCTCGATGTCCGGCTGCGCGTCCAGCAGGGCGCGGAAACCGGCCCGGACCAACAGCTGGTCATCGGCGAGCAGTACGCGGATCACGGTGTCTCCTCCGTCGTGTCCTGCACAGTGTCCCCCGCCGTGTTCCGCCTCGTGTCCTGCTCAGGGTCCCCCGTCGCGTCCTGTGCGGTGTCTTCCGGTGACGCCGGGCGCAGCGGAAGCTCGGCCCGCACCCGGAAACCGCCGTCGGGCCGGGGGCCCGCCTCGATCGTGCCGCCCAGCGCGGCGGCCCGCTCCCGCATGCCGGCCAGCCCGTTGCCGCTGCCCCCGGCCTCGCTGCCGGTGGCGGGTCCGTCGTCGTCGATACGGAGCCGGATGCTGCCGGCCCCGTAACCGATCCGGACCCGCGCGCTGCGCGAGCCCGAATGCCGCACCACATTCGTCAGCGCCTCCTGCACGATCCGGAAGGCCGCCAGATCCGTACCGGGCGGGACGGCGTTCCGCACGCCGTCCGCCTCCACCGTGACGGTCAGTCCGGCACTCGCCGCCTGGTCGACCAGCTCGGGCAGCCGGTCGAGGCCGGGGGCCGGGGCCCGGGGGGCATCGCCGGGGGTACGGAGCGTGGCGAGGACCTGACGGACCTCGCCGAGTGCCTCCTTGCTGGCTGCCTTGATCGTGGTGAGGGCCGTGCGGGCCTGCTCGGGGTCGGAGTCGAGCAGCGCGAGTCCGACGCCCGCCTGGACATTGATGACGGAGATGCTGTGGGCGAGCACGTCATGGAGCTCCCGGGCCATGCGCAGCCGCTCCTCGTCGGCCCGCCGCTTCTCCGCGGCGTCCCGTTCGGCCCGCTGTGCGGCCCACTGTTCACGACGTACGCGCACGAACTCCGCTGCCGCGACGATCGCCACCACCCAGGCGGCGATGCCCAGTTCCTGCCCCCACGGTGCGGCCGAGTCGCCGATCGGCGGCAGCCGGCGGTAGAGCCAGTGGGCCACCAGCAGATGCCCCACCCACACCATTCCCACGGCCGACCAGGCGGCCCGCCGGTGCCCCGCGACAACAGCGCTGAAGCATCCGACGGCAACGGCCAAGAACACCGGACCGTACGGATAGCCGGCCCCGAGATAGATCATGGCCGCGGCCGCGGAGACGAACACCGCCAGGACGGGGTGGCGGTGACGCAGCAGCAGTACGGCGACGGCGATGAGGAGCAGCGCCCGGGCGAAGAGGTCCAACGGGGCGCGCTCGCCGAGCTGGCCCCGGGCCGCGACGGACGAGCCGATCATGACGATCGCACCGAGCAGGAGGGTGGACGGCCACGGCAGGCGGGCGGCGGACCGCACGCTCGTCCCCGTCAGCCGGCGCGGCGGCCCGTCGTGCCCCCACGGTCCGTGGGGGCCCGCGTGCATCCAGGGCCGCCGCTGCGGCGGTCCGCCCAGCACCCGAGGGGGACCGCCGCTTCCGTGTGAGCGCTGCTCTTCCATACCGGCAACGCTAGACCGCTGGCCACGGCAGTGGCGTCAGCCGGGTGTGGTGACCACGCATACTCCCAGCGGAGTACACCGTCGGCGCGGCCTTGCGCGCGCGGGCGGGCGCAAGGGGCTGCGGCGGGCTCAGACTCCGGTGCCCGCCTTGTGGCCGCCCCGGTCGCCGAGCAGACCGACATGACGGGCCAGCTCACCGACGGCCTGCCGGAAGAAGGCCTCCCGCGCCTCAACGAGCCGGTTGAACTGCCCGAAGATCTCGAAGGAGATCAGCCCGAAGAGCTGCGACCAGGCGGCCACGAGCGGGGCGACGACCGCCGGGGGGAGGTCGGGGGCGACGTCGGCGGCCATCCGTTCGGCCTCGGAACGCAGCTCGGCGGCGAGCGACGGCAGCGAGAGACCGTCCGTGCGGTGGGCGTCGCCGACGATCGCGATGAGGACGAGGCCGACGCGGGAGGCGGGGCCGATCGTCGCCTGGGGCGCGGTGTAACCGGGCACCGGCGAGCCGTAGATCAGACCGTACTCATGGGGGTGGGCGAGGGCCCAGTCGCGTACGGCGCAGGCGACCGCGGTCCAGCGGGCGAGGGGGGAGGCGGACGATCCTGCGCAGGATGCCCGGTCGGCGGCTTCGGCGGCCTCGCCCACGGCGTCGTACGCATCGACGATCAAGGCCGTGAGCAGCTCGTCGCGGCTGGGGAAGTAGCGGTAGAGCGCGGACGAGACCATGCCCAGTTCACGGGCGACGGCGCGCAGCGAAAGTCTTGCGGCGCCATCGGCCGCGAGCTGCTTCCTCGCCTCGTCCTTGATGGCGGCGGTGACTTCGATACGGGCCCGTTCCCTGGCTCCTCGGATGGTGCTCATGGCGATCAGTCTGCCATGAGCCTGGAGCACCGACCAATAACGAGAGCAGCGCTCTTGCATTTGAGCACCATGCACGTGCACACTGATCTCAAGCGAGAGCAGTGCTCGCACTTTCCGAAGGGGAATCTCGATGTCCGTGCACGTTCAAAAGCCCGGCTGGTTCACCGTCAACGTCTTCAACCGCACCGTCGCCTGGATCACCCGGCGCGGCATCAGCGTCTGGGGCTCGCGGGTCCTGGCGGTCCGCGGCCGCAAGAGCGGCGAGTGGCGCCGCACCCCGGTGAACCTCCTGACCGTGGACGGCCGGCAGTACCTCGTCGCGCCCCGTGGCCACGTCCAGTGGACGCACAACATGCGCGCGGCCGGTGGCGGCGAGCTCCACCTCGGCAAGAAGGTCGACGTCTTCACCGCCACCGAGGTTCCCGACGACGAGAAGCCCGAGTTGCTGCGCGCCTACCTCAAGCGGTGGAAGGCGGAGGTCGGCGTCTTCTTCGGCGGTGTCGGCCCGGACTCGTCCGTCGAGGAGCTGCGCCGCATCGCCCCTGACCACCCGATCTTCCGGGTCACGATCGAGGCCTGACGGACCGGCGTACCTGCAACCGGCCCGGGCCGGGCCGTGCCGGCCGCCCTGCCCCGCCCTTCCGGCCTTCCGCTCAGTACCTTCCGGCCCGTCCCGACCGCCACGTACCTTCCGGTCCGCCCTTCCGAACCATCCGGCCGCCGGACTCCTCCGGCCCGTCGGTCCGCCAGTCCGCCGATGCGGACCCTTCCCCTGGTCCGTCAGCGGTCCATCGCCGAAAGGGCGCGCTGTGCCAGCGGATGCGAACGGACCAGCTCGGCCAGCGAAGTCGTCCCCCGGGTGATCCCGGCGAACGCCTTCCAGGCCGGGCGGAATCCGGTCAGCACCGCGTGCAGTATGCCCGGGCGGCGCTCGAAGAGCTTCAGCATGCGCCTGCCGACGCCCATCTCGACGCCCAGTCCGGCCTTGATGGCGAACGCGTAATTGAGCGCCTGGCGGCGGGCGTCCACCGCGTCGTGCGACTCGGCGATCCGGACCGCCCATTCACCGGCGAGCCGCCCTGAACGCAGCGCGAACGAGATGCCTTCACGGGTCCACGGCTCCAGCAGGCCCGCCGCGTCGCCGCAGACGAGCACCCGCCCGCGCGACAGCGGCGAATCGTCGCTGCGGCAGCGCGTGAGATGACCGGAGGAGATCTTCGGCTCGAACCCGGCGAGACCGAGCCGGGCGATGAAGTCCTCCAGATACCGCTTGGTCCCCGCGCCATCACCGCGCGCCGAGATCACACCGACGGTCAGGGTGTCGCCCTTCGGGAACACCCAGCCGTAACTACCGGGCATCGGGCCCCAGTCGATCAGTACCCGCCCTGCCCAGTCCTCCGCGACCGTGGCCGGTACCGGGATCTCCGACTCCAGGCCGAGGTCAACCTGGTCGAGCTTCACCCCGACATGGGCCCCTATGCGTCCCGCGCTGCCGTCGGCGCCGACGACCGCACGGGCGAGGACGGTCTCGCCGCCGGACAGCACCACGGCGACCGTGCGCCGGTCCGGGACCGCGGCGCCGTGCTGCTCGACCCGTGTCACCGTCACTCCGGTCCGGAGTTCGGCGCCCGCCTTCTGCGCCTCCTCGACCAGGCCCGCGTCGAACTCGGGCCGGTTGATGAGCCCGAAGAGCATCCGCTTGGAACGGCGCGTCCGCGCCAGCCTGCCGTTGAGCGAGAACGTCACCGCGTGGATCCGGTCCTGCAACGGCAGTTCGAACCCGGGCGGCAGCGCGTCACGCGAATACCCGATGATGCCACCGCCGCAGGTCTTGTACCGAGGCAGTTCCGCCTTCTCCAGCAGCAATACCCGTCGGCCGGCAACCGCCGCCGCGTATGCCGCGGAGGCTCCGGCCGGTCCGGCGCCGACTACGACGACGTCCCATACGGACAACTCTTCCAGCTCACGTCCGGCGTCTGCGTTCTCGCTGCTCACGATGTGCTTCTGCTCCCGATCCCGACCAGTGGCCCACACTGCTCACGGCATCCTACGGCGCGTTGCGGCCGTCCCCCGCTGTGGGAGGATCGACCGTGCGTTCGCCATACATGCAACGCCGCACCCACGGCGTTCCTGCAGACGGATTCGTACACATAACGTCGCACCCACGAGGAGCGTGCCCATGACCGCCCATCCGATTTCCGAGACTGTCGCCTCGCTGATGCCCCGCGCCAAGGCGGAGCTGGCCGAGCTGGTGGCCTTCCAGTCGGTGGCGGATCCCGCGCAGTTCCCGAAGAGCGAATGCGAGGCGGCCGCCGACTGGGTCGCCGACGCACTGCGCGCCGAGGACTTCCAGGACGTCGCCCTGCTCGACACCCCCGACGGCACCCAGTCGGTCTACGGCTTCCTGCCCGGTCCGGCCGGCGCCCCGACCGTGCTGCTCTACGCGCACTACGACGTGCAGCCGCCGCTCGACGAGTCCGCCTGGCTCTCCCCGCCGTTCGAGCTGACGGAGCGCGACGGCCGCTGGTTCGGCCGCGGCGCGGCGGACTGCAAGGGCGGCTTCATCATGCACCTCCTCGCCCTGCGCGCGCTCAAGGCGAACGGCGGCGTCCCGGTCTCCGTCAAGGTGATCGCCGAAGGCTCGGAGGAGCAGGGCACCGGCGGTCTGGAGCGGTACGCGGAGGCGCACCCCGATCTACTGGCCGCCGACACCATCGTCATCGGCGACACGGGCAACTTCCGGGTCGGTCTGCCGACGGTCACCGCGACGCTGCGCGGGATGACGATGCTCCGGGTCACGCTCGACACCCTCGAAGGCAACCTGCACTCCGGACAGTTCGGCGGCGCCGCGCCCGACGCGCTGGCCGCGATGATCCAGCTGCTGGCGTCGCTGCGCTCCGAGGACGGCACCACGACCGTCGACGGGCTCGCCACGGACGCCGACTGGCAGGGACTGCAGTACCCGGAGGCCGAGTTCCGCGCGGACGCGAAGGTGCTCGACGGTGTGCAGCTGATCGGCACGGGTACGGTCGCCGACCGCATCTGGGCCCGGCCGGCCGTCACCGTCATCGGCATCGACTGCCCGCCCGTGGTCGGCGCGACGCCGTCGCTGCAGGCGACGGCGCGGGCGCAGATCAGCCTGCGGGTGCCGCCGGGCCAGGACGCCGCCGAGGCGACGCAGCTGCTGACCGCCCATCTGAAGGCGCATGCCCCGTGGGGTGCACGGGTGGCCGTCGAGCAGGTGGGCCAGGGCCAGGCGTTCCGCGCGGACATCTCCAGCCCGGCGTACACCTCGATGGCGCAGGCCATGGAGACCGCCTACCCCGGCGAGAAGATGCAGTCGTCCGGCATGGGCGGCTCGATCCCGCTCTGCAACACTCTCGCGACGCTCTACCCGGAGGCGGAAATCCTGCTGATCGGCCTGAGCGAGCCGGAGGCGCAGATCCACGCGGTGAACGAGAGCGTGTCGCCCGAGGAGCTGGAGCGACTGTCGGTCGCCGAGGCGCTGTTCCTGCAGAACTACGCGGAGTCCAGGCGGGCCTGATCCCTCCTTGCCCGCTCCGGTGTCGACTGGGCAGCCCCTGTACGAGCATGCGGTGACCGTCCCCGCAGCCCCGCCGGACATGGCTCGACCGCGAGGTGGCCGAGGGCGACGCGCTCGCCCTCGGCGGCGGGGCCCGCGTGGCCCACTCCCCCGGCTCCCTCGCGGCTCCCTCGCAGTCCGTCTCCGCACACGGTGTGCTGTTCACGGGCGGCTGTGCGGCCGGGGGTGGGCCGGGCAATGCCGGGTGTGTTCAACACCGACCGGAACGAGGCCTTGGCCTCGTTCCGGCGGCCGGGGCGGCACCGTCGACCGTCTGCTTCGGGCACGGCGATCCGCTCACCGTCGACGCGGCGTCGGTGCTGCGGGCGTCAGCCGACCGGGACTCCGGCTTCCAGGTTGAGCACGGTCGACCGCTCGCGGGCCCGCAGGGCCCAGCGGAGCCGTTCGTACCGGATGGGCGGCAGCATCGTCGCCGCCTCCGCCTCGGTGACGAACCGCCAGCCGCGCAGTTCGGAGCCGGGCAGCCGCAGCCGGTCCGCTTCCTCGCGGCGCAGCAGGCCGCCGTCGAAGAGCAGCCGCAGTCCTCCGTACCCGGGCGGTTTCGGCGGCTCCCAGTCGACGACCAGCAGTTTCGGTATCCGGTCCAGCCGTATCCCTATCTCCTCGGCCACTTCCCGTATCCCGGCCTGGGCCGGTGCCTCGCCCGGCTCCACCACTCCGCCGGGGAATTCCCAGCCGGGCTTGTACGTGGGGTCGACGAGCAGGACCCGGTCGTGTTCGTCGAAGAGCAGCACCCCGGCGGCGAGGGTCTCGGCGGTCGGCTCGGGCGTCTGCACTATCTCGCACGCGCCGTCCGCACCGGTGCGGACGGCCTCGGCGATGCGCTCGGCCGTTTCCTGCGGGGTCAGTGTGCTGGTGTCGATGGTGTGGGCGTCCGCGGTGATCCAGCCGAGGGCCGCCCGGTAGGGCTCGATGTGCTCGTAGGCCCACTGACGTACGCGTTCGCTCGCTTCCGGATCGTCCGGTACTTCCTCACGACCGGCGATCCGCTGCCGCAGGATCGTTTCCTCAGGTGAGAGCAGCACATGACGCACCGGAATGCGCCTGGAGGCGAGCCCTCCGAATATCTCGTCGCGGTACTCCTGGCGCAGCAGCGTCATCGGCACCACGAGCACCCCGGGCAGTTCAGCGAGCAGAGCCGCTGCGGTGTCCACCACCATCCGCCGCCAGATCGGCAGATCCTGGTAGTCGGTCACCTCGGCCAGTCTCTTCTGGGGCAGCAGGTACCGCAGCGCCCCGCCGATCAGTTCGGGGTCGTAGAAGGTGCTGTTCGGGATCAGATCGATCAGTTCGCGCGCGGCGCTCGTCTTGCCCGCGCTGAACGCACCGTTGACCCAGACGATCACGGTTCCCCCTCTTCCGTAGCCCCCTGTGGCTTGCCCGCAACACCCTGCCGCGAAAACCCGACCGTGGCGATCCTGTTGCACGAACGGGGCCACCGGAAGCCGTCGACGGGCGTCCCACTGTACGAGTCCGGACGTCCGCCCGGCCGTAACGACGGCGGCGGGAGGTCGTTGGAGCCGTCGAGGGCAAGGGGGTACACCGTGCGGCGCACAGTACTGGAGCGGTTCCCGGCGGGCGGTCCGCGGGGCAGCTGGCCTGCGGAGGAGTTCGCGGCAGCACGCCGTGGCGAGGGCATGGCGGCCGAGGTCGTGATGGACCTGGAGGAGGACGCGTTCCTGGTGGTCGTACCGCAGCAGTCGGCGGACCGGGGGCATTGATCCGGCTCGTGGGAGTTGCCGAGTCAGCGGGCTCGGTCGGATGCCGCGGGGAACGCCCGGCGGTCGGTGCGCAGCGGGCAACCGCAGTCCACGTCGCAGCTCTCAAAGTTCGGAGAAGACGGAACGCGCGACGCGGAATCCCACGTCGTCGACCTGGAAGGTCGGGTGGCTTCGGCGCCGCACCGAGGCCCGGCAGCTCCAGTGCTCGTCGAACCACCCACCGCCGCGCAACACCCGATAGGTGCCGTAGACCTCGGCATCGTAGATGTCCCAGCACCACTCCCAGACGTTGCCCAGCATGTCGTACAGGCCCCACGCGTTGGGCTGCTTGCCGCCCACGTCGTGAATCCGCTCGCAGGAGTTGCCGCGATACCAAGCGATCTCGTCGAGCCGCCCGTACCGCGCGTCGGCCGTCCCGGCACGACACGCGTGCTCCCACTCGGCTTCGGTCGGCAGCCGGTATCCGTCAGCAGATGTGTCCCACTCGATGCCCTCGGCGTCGGCATCGAGGCGATAGACGGGCGTCAGCCCCTCGCGTCGGGACAGGGCGTTGCAGAACCGGACCGCGTCCCACCACGAAACGCCCTCGACGGGCCACCGGTCGCCGTGCCCACTGCTCGGCCGTCGGCCGGTGAGCTGTGCAAACTGCGCCTGAGTGGTCGGGAAAGCAGCCAGCCGATAGGGCGCAAGATCGGCCGACCAGCTCCGCTGCGTTCGCCGGTCCGACAACGTCACGCGCCCCGGCGGGACGGCAATCATCTCGTTCTCCGCGTTCACGTCCATGGACAGGCGATCATAGTGGGCCATGGCCCAACAGCAGTGCTGGCAGTCACTTGTGACATTACGTCAGAAAATGACAGGACCTCACGTGCGGTCGGCCGAGGTCGAGTACATCACCGTCCCCCTGCACCTCGCGCCTGGGAGCTCTACCCCTTGCTCGACCCCAGCGTCAGCCCCGCGATGAAGTGGCGCTGGAGCAGCAGGAAGACCACGAGCGTGGGCAGGGCGACGATCACCGAGCCCGCGGCCAGGAGGTTGTAGTCCGTGAAGAACTGCCCGCGAAGGTTGTTGAGGGCCGAGGTGATGGGGAGCTTGTCGCCGTCGGAGACGAAGACAAGTGCCCAGAGGAAGTCGTTGTACATCCAGGTGAACTGAAGTGTGCCGAGCGCGGCGAGAGCCGGGCGGCACAGCGGCAGGGTGATCCGCCAGTACTGCGTCCAGACGCCCGCGCCGTCGACGATGGCGGCCTCCAGGATCTCCTGCGGCAGTGTGCGCATGAAGTTGGCGAGGACGAAGACGCAGAAGCCGATCTGGAAGCCGATCTGCACGACGACGACGGCCCAGTAGGAGTCGTACATCGTCATCGAGTCGGACATCCAGTACGGCAGCGGGATGCGGTTGAACACCACGTACAGCGGTGTCACGATCACCTGCTGCGGCAGCAGGTTCCCGGCCGTGAAGAGCATCAGCAGGACGATCCCGCCGCGCATTTTCAGCCGGGCCAGCGCGAAGGCCACGAACGAGGCGAGGAAGAGGGTGACGAGTACCCCGGGGACGGCGATGATCATCGTGTTGACGAAGTACTTCGTCATCCCCGAGTCGGTGAACGCCTGCCGGTAGTAGTCGAACGAGAGGTGCTTCGGCAGCGAGAAGTAGCCGTACTCGGAGGTTTCGTCGTACGGCCGCAGCGAGGCGTACACCGCGAGCAGCAGCGGGGCGAGGAACGCGAGCGAGACCGCCATCAGGAAGGCGTGCACCCCGAGCCGGCCGGGGCGGATTCTGCGGCGCCCGACCGCAGGTGCCGAAGGCGCGGGCTGCGCGGCGGGGCGGGCGGATGCGGTGTCGACGGTCATCGGTTCTTCTCCCCTCGGAGCTCCTGGACCAGGTACGTCACGACGAATCCGAGGGAGACGGTCAGCAGCACGACGGCGATGGCGGAGCCGAAGCCGACCCGGCTGGCCTCGCCGATGATGTTGTCGGTGACGAGCACCGAGAGCAGTTCGAGTCCATTGCGGCCGTGGTTGACGGCGTACACGATGTCGAAGGCGCGCAGGGACTCGATGACGGTGATGACGCCGACGATGACGTTGACCGGCCGCAGTGTCGGAAAGACGACGCGGAAGAAGGTCTGGGCCTCGTTCGCCCCGTCGATGGCGGCAGCTTCCTTCAGAGAGGGGTCGACGGCCTTGAGCCCGGCGAGGTAGAGGATCATCACATAGCCGGTGTGCCGCCAGGCCGCGGCGAGCAGGACCATCCAGATGTTGAGGTCCGGGTCGCCGAGCCAGTCGGTCGGCGACTCGGTGTCCCCGATGATCGCGTTGAGGGCTCCCTGGTCGCGGGAGAAGACGAGCTGCGCGATGAAGCCGACCACGGCGAGCGACAGCACGACCGGCATGTACAGCGTCGACTGGTAGAAGCGGCTGAACCGCACGCCCCGGTCGATGAGGACGGCGAGGAGCAGTCCGAACGGCGCGGCGACGAGGCCGAGGAAGGCCAGCCAGAGCAGATTGTGCCGGGCGGCGGGCCAGAACTGCGGGTAGTTGGTGAAGAGGTTCGCGTAATTCTGCGTACCGACCCACTTGATGTCGCCGATGCCGTCCCAGCTGGTGAAGGAGAGCACGACGGAGGCGAGGGTCGGGCCCCACACGACGGCGATGTCGAGCAGGACCGGTATACCGAGCAGCAGACCGATGACGACGAGGTCGCGGCCGGAGAATCGCCGCGGGCCCCGTCGTTCGGTGCGCCGCCCCGAGAGGAACGACACGGTCGGTACTCCAGGTTCAGTCGGAGGCGAAGATGGTCTTCTTCTGCCGCTCGATGTCGTTTACCAGACCGTCCACATCGTTCGGGTTGCTGATGAACTTCTGGATGGCCGGGATCATGACGGTCGAGGCGAAGTCCGGCCGGGTGTCGCGGTCCAGGAACTGCGAGATCTGCTTCGCTCCGGAGACGAGCTCCACGGCCTTCTTCTGCAGCGCCGAGTACTGGGAGATGTCCGCCTGGTCGTTGACCGCGATGTTGTTGGGGTCACTCTTGAGGTAGATGTCCTCGGCCTTCCCGGTGGCCAGCCACTTCAGGAGGTCCTTGGCGCTCTCCACGCTCTTCTTGTTCTTGAGGTTCTTGGACTTCTTCGCCAGCAGGAAGCCGTCGATGGGGGCCTCGACCGCGTCCTGACCGTGCTCCGGGTTGATGACCGGGAACGGGAAGAAGTCGATGTCCTCCTGCTCGCCCTTCGGGAACTGGGCACCGGGGTGCGGCAGTCCGAAGACCGCCATGCCGGCTTCCTTCTTCTGCAGGCTGGTCGCGGCCTCCTGCCAGGTGCGGCCGTTGGCACCCTGCTGGCAGTACGGGAGAAGACGGCGCCAGGTGTCGAATACTTCCTTGACCCGCTTGTCCGTCCAGGCTGCCTCGCCGGCCATCAGGCTCTTGTGGAACTCGTAGCCGTTGGTCCGCATGTTGATGTAGTCGAAGGTGCCCATCGCGGGCCAGCCGTCCTTGTCGCAGAACGCGATGGGATCGAGCTTGTCCTTCTTCATCTGCTTGGCGAGCGCCACGTACTCGTCGAGCGTCTTGGGCGCCTGGTAGCCGCGGTCGGCGAAGAGGCTCTTACGGTGGAAGACGGCCCACGGGTAGTAGTAGTACGGCGTGAGGTACTGCTTCCCGTCCTCACCGGTGGACTGGGCCTTCAGCGCGTCCGAGAAGCCCTCGTAGTGCTCCCAGTTGTCACTGATGTCGTACAGCAGGCCCTTCTTGGCGAAGAACTGCATCCGGTAGCCGGCGAACCACATGAAGACGTCGTCCGGATTGCCCTGCAGGTACTTGTTGATGTTCTCCTGGAAGGTGTTGTGGTCAACGGTGTTCACCGCGATCTTGCGGCCACCGGACTGCGCCTCGTACGCCTTGAACGCCTCGGCGAACGCCTTCTTCGGAATGGGGTCGGACGAATTCGACCCCATGTGGATCGTCTTGCCGTCACCACCGGGGCCACTGCCGCATGCGGTGAGCAGCGAGGGCAGCGCGATCGCGCCCGCACCAACTGCTGCACCACGCAACAGATTTCGTCGGGACATCCGATGTCCTGCCACACTGCCCGGCACGCCTGAACTGTCGTACGAAGAGTGCGCCATGACCCCCTCCTCCGGGATGCCAACCCAACACAACCGAACGTGCGATTGGATCTCACCCCCAAGTCAGGGTGCCGTCAAGGGTTTTGACGAGATACCGAACAACCGTTACCGCTCCCCTTCCAACAGACTTCAACACGCCCTAACGTAATCGCGCGTCACCGGCGTGCACATGACGCCATCCGATCCGGCACGAGTATGGAGGAACGTAACGATGCGTCATCTTCCAACCCGTACAACCCGCACAAGCCACAGAAGAGTCATCGGAGCGCTGACGGCCGGGCTGCTCTGTGCGGCAGGGGCAACCGCTCCCGCCGTGGCCGACTCACCGGCTCCGGCCGCTGCGACGGCAGCCGCCCCGCTGTCCGGCAACGGTCTCGCGCTCACCCCGCCGATGGGGTTCAACAACTGGAACTCGACCCACTGCCGGGCCGAGTTCAACGAGTCGATGGTCAAGGGCATCGCCGACATCTTCGTCGAGAAGGGCCTCAAGGACGCCGGCTACCAGTACGTCAACCTCGACGACTGCTGGGCGAAGCCGCAGCGCGATGCGGACGGCAAGCTGGAGGCCGACCCGGCGCGCTTCCCGAACGGCATCAAGGCCGTCGCGGACTACGTCCACTCCAAGGGGCTCAAGCTCGGCATCTACACCAGCGCCGGCACGAAGACGTGCGACAGCGTCGGCCTGCCGGGTGCGCTGGGCCATGAGTACAGCGATGCGCAGCAGTTCGCGGACTGGGGCGTCGACTATCTCAAGTACGACAACTGCAACAACCAGGGCGTCGATGCGAAGCTGCGCTACACGACCATGCGTGACGCGCTGGAGGCCACCGGCCGTCCCATCGTCTACAGCATCTGCGAGTGGGGCGAGAACAAGCCCTGGGAGTGGGCCGCCGACGTCGGCAATCTCTGGCGCACGACGGGCGACATCAGCGACAGCTGGGGCAGCATGCTGTCGATCATGAAGCAGAACCTGCCGCTCGCCTCCGCCGCGGGCCCGGGGCACTGGAACGACCCCGACATGCTCGAAGTCGGCAACGGCGGAATGACGGACACCGAGTACCGCACCCACTTCTCCATGTGGTCCGTGATGGCGGCGCCGCTGCTGATCGGCTCCGATCTGCGCAAGGCGACGCCGGAGACCTTCGAGATCCTCTCCAACCGAGAGGTCATCGCCGTCGATCAGGACCCACTGGGCAAGCAGGGCACCGTGCTCTCCTCCACCGACGGACGGTGGGTCGTCGCCAAGGAGATGAAGGACGGCAGCCGGGTCGTGGCGCTCTTCAACGAGTCCGGGAGCGCTCAGCGCATCTCGACGACCGCCGAGGCGGCGGGGCTCCCGCAGGCCGCCGCGTACACGATGCGCGACCTGTGGGACCACGCGACGTACAACACGGCAGGCACAATCTCGGCTACCGTCCCGGCACACGGCACGGTCCTGCTGCGCGTCGCCGCCGACCGCAAGTGGGCCGCGCACCCGCCCGCCGTGGAACTCGGCCTGAACGGCAGCCCGTTGGTGGAGGCGGGTCGCACCACGCTGCTGACGACGACCGTCACCGATCTGGGCCGTACGCCTGCCAAGAAGGTCTCCGCGGCGCTCACCGGCCCGTCGGGCTGGCAGATCAAGCCGCTGTCGCCGACCGGATCCGCGACCGTGCCGACCGGCAAGGCACTGACCACGCGCTGGCAGGTGACGCCACCCGCGGGCGCCGCCACCAGCACGTACGATCTGACGCTCTCCGCCCACTACCGCTCACCGGCCGGGACGCGTGTCCGGTCCTCGGTCCCGTTCCAGGCTCATGTGGTGGTGGCGCCACCGGCGGGCAGCAGCTATCTCAGCGATCTGCCGCAGCTCTCCGCGTCCAGCGGCTGGGGGCCGGTCGAGAAGGACACCAGCAACGGTGAGAGCAATGCGGGCGACGGCAATCCGCTGACCATCGGCGGCACGGTCTTCGCCAAGGGGCTCGGGGTGCACGCGCAGAGCGCCGTCGAGTTCTACGCGGGCGGCGCGTGCAGCGCCGTGACCGCGCAGGTCGGCGTCGACGACGAGAAGGGCGCCAAGGGCACCGTGGCGTTCGAGATCTGGGCGGACGGCACGAAGGTGGCGTCGACCGGGGTGCTGACCAATGCGATGGCCGCGCAGCCGATCACTGCGGATGTGAGCGGTGCGCAGGTGGTACGTCTGGTGGTCACCGACGGCGGGGACGGGGTCGACTCCGACCACGCGGACTGGGCGGACCTGCGGATGGGGTGCTGAGTCGGATCGGCAGCTGAGCCCGGACCGGTGCCGGGCCCGGCCCCGTCCGGACCTGGTGCCGAGTCCGGCGCGGGTGCCAGGTCGGGTACGGGGGCCTCGTCCGGTACGGGTGCCGGGCTCGGTACGGGGGCCGGGCGGGCCAGGCGTACGGACATGGTGCCGCCTCCGGACCGGTTCCGGACATGGGCGCGACCACCGGGCGGGCTCGGCTGCCGGACCCCATCGATCACCGCGCGATTCGGAAGCCGGACCTGCCCGACAGCCGGCCTGCGTTCAGCCGCTGAGCGCCGCCGTGGCTGCCGTCCCGCCGGGCCTGACCGACGTTGCGGCGGCCGCTGCGCCCACCAGGCCGGCGTCCGTGCCCATCACCGCAGGGGCCACCGTGAGCTGCTGCACGAAGGAGAGCGTGGCGTAGCTGCGCAGGGCGCGGCGCAGCGGGGCGAAGAGGACGTCGCCCGCGCCCGCCACTCCCCCGCCGATCACGGCGATGTCGATTTCGACGAGCGTGGCGGTGGCGGCGATTCCGGCGGCCAGCGCCTGGGCGGCGCGCTCGAACGACGCGATGGCGACCGGATGTCCGGCCCGGGCGGCGGCGGCCACGGCGGCGGCCGTGGCGTCGCCGTCCGGGCCGGGCTGCCAGCCACCCTGCAGGGCGCGTCGCGCGATGTTCGGTCCACTGGCGATCCGCTCGACGCAGCCGCGCGAACCGCACGGGCAAAGGTCGCCGTCCAGATCCACACTGATGTGACCGATGTGACCGGCATTGCCGGTGGGGCCCGGGTGAAGCTTGCCGCCGAGGACCAGCCCGCCGCCCACCCCGGTCGACACGACCAGGCACAGCGCGTTGTCATAACCGCGGGCCGCACCCAGCCAGTGCTCGGCAGCGGTCATCGCGACCCCGTCGCCGACCAGCTCGACGGGCAGCCCGCCGGCGGCCTTCCGTACCCGCTCCACCAGCGGGAAGTCGCGCCAGCCGGGAACGTTGACGGGGCTGACCGTACCCGCCGACGCATCCACCGGGCCCGCGCTGCCGATACCCACGGCGGTCGCCCGCCCCCACAGCGGCGAGGCGGTCAGCTCGGCCAGCACATCCGTCACCGCACCCATCACCGTCTCGCCGCTCTCCCGGGCGGGCGTCGGCCGCTGCGCCCGTACGAGAAGCGCACCGGTGCCGTCCACCAGAGCGCCGGCGATCTTGGTGCCGCCGATGTCGAGCGTGGCGACGAGGTCGGTATGCATCGGTGTGGGCTCCGGATGTGAGGGGGTGGACCTGCATCTTCAGTAAATAGTCTGCATAGTCTCCAGTCAGCTGACAACGTTGTCCAGGGCCTATGCTCGACGCCACAGCCTCCAGCCCGCTCCGCAGGACCGACTGCAGGCCCGCCGGACAGCCCCGCACCCGACGACAGGACAGCGCACCGTGGCAGAGACCGCCCGTCATCACGAGCCCCGTTACGGCAACCGGCCGACCATGAAGGATGTCGCCGCCCGCGCCGGAGTGGGCCTCAAGACGGTCTCCCGCGTGGTCAACAGCGAGCCCGGAGTGACACCCGACACAGAGCGCCGGGTGCAGGAAGCGATCGAGGCGCTCGGTTTCCGCCGGAACGACAGCGCGCGAGTACTCCGCAAGGGCCGCACCGCCTCCATCGGCCTGGTCCTCGAGGATCTCGCCGACCCCTTCTACGGGCCGCTGAGCCGCGCCGTGGAAGAAGTGGCCCGCGCCCACGGCGCCCTGCTCATCAACGGGTCGAGCGCGGAGGACCCGGAGCGCGAGCAGGAGCTCGTGCTCGCGCTGTGCGCCCGCCGGGTGGACGGACTGATCGTGATTCCGGCCGGTGACGACCACCGCTATCTGGAACCGGAGATAAAGGCGGGCATCGCGACCGTCTTCGTGGACCGCCCGGCCGGCCGGATCGACGCCGACATCGTCCTTTCCGACAGCTTCGGCGGCGCCCGCGAGGGTGTCGCCCATCTGATCGCGCACGGCCACCGCAGGATCGGATTCATCGGTGACCAGCCCCGTATCCACACCGCCACCGAGCGGTTGCGCGGTTATCACGCCGCGATGGTGGACGCCGGGATCACGGTCCAGGACTCCTGGGTCTCCCTCGGCTCCACCGACCCCGCGCGGGTCCGGGCGGCGGCCGAGGCGATGCTCTCCGGCCCCGAACCCGTCACCGCCCTGTTCGCCGGCAACAACCGTGTGACGGTCACGGCGGTACGTGTGCTGGCGGACCGGGAGCGCCCGGTCGCCCTGGTCGGTTTCGACGACATCGAACTCGCCGACCTGCTGGGCATCACGGTCATCTCCCAGGACGCCGCGGCCGTCGGCCGGACGGCGGCCGAGCACCTCTTCCGCCGGCTGGACGGCGCGGACGACGCCCCGGCGCGGGTGGAGCTGCCGACGTCACTCATCGCCCGCGGCTCCGGCGAACTGCCGCCTGCCTGAGCCGGGGCGTCGGCAGCGGGCTCGATCAGCCTCCGGCGGGCGTCAGCAGCGCGTCAGCGACCGACGTACGTGCGTAGAGGACCGAGCGTCCGGCCCGGTGGGCGGTGACCAGGCCCGCATTCCGCAGGGCCGTGAGGTGCTGGGAGACCCCGGCCGCGGACAGCCCCGAGCGCTGGGCGAGCACAGTGGTGGAGGCCGGGGTGTCGAGCTCGGTGAGGAGCAGGGTGCGGGAGCGGCCCAGGACGGCGGCGACCGCCTCACCGGCGACAGGGGTCCGCGGCTCCCAGAGGGTGCCGATACCCCGTGCCGGATAGGCGAGTTGTGGCGGGTCCGGTGCCACTGAGCGCGTCAGCACCCGCGGCCAGGCGAATACGGAGGGCACCAGCAGCAGCCCCGCGCCCGTGTCGGCGCGGGTCAGGGCGCAGTGTCGGCGGACCAGGCGCAGGCTGTTCTCGTCCCAACGTACCGACTCGTGCAGCTCGTTCAGGACCTGTGCGGCACCGAGCTCGGCCACCTGCCGCGCCCGGCGGAAGACATCGGCTTCGAGCAGGCGGCGGATCCGGGCCCAGTAGGGTGCGAGCGCCAGCTCCCAGTAGATCTCGATCTCCGCGGCGACCTTCTCCAGCGCCGTTTCCGGTGCCTCGCCCAGCAGCCTGAGCCGCGCGGACTGGCCGAGATCCCGCTCGACGCCGAGTCTGCCGAGATCGGTCCGTACCCGCTCGGGAGAGGTCTGCCGGATCGCCTCCAGCTCACCGGCGAGTTCGGGGAACGGGGCGGGGGGAGTCGGATTGAGGAAATCCGCGAGGTAGCCGCCCGCGGGGATCAGCTCAGCGAGCCACCCGCGGTCGAGCCCCGCCTCCACCAGCCGGGGCCGCACCTGTGCGGCCCACCGCCGGTGCAGCGGCGGCTCGGCCTCGGCCCGCAGCAGCCGGAAGCTGGTGACGACCTCCCACATCGGGGAGATGGCGAAGCGGGTCTGCGCCAAGTCCGCGGTGGAGAAACTGAGTTCCGACTCCATGTGCCCCCACCTGTCCGGAGTTCCCGAGCCGACCGCTCATTGGATTCGGTCTCAGCTTAATCAATGGTCCGGCACAGCGATCGGGCTGCACGCTCCTCGCATGTTCTCCACCTTTCGCGGCCTGCCGCCCACGGTCTGGACCCTCTTCGCCGGCACGATCATCAACCGGCTCGGCTATCTGGTCACGCCCTTCCTGGTGTTCTTCCTCGCAGCACGCGGCATCACCGGTACGCAGACCTCGTACGTCCTCGGCGCCCTGGGCGCGGGCAACCTGCTCGGACCGGCGATCGGCGGGCTGCTCGCCGATCGGATCGGCCGCCGGTCGACGATGCTCATCGGTCTCCTCGGCGCATCCGCGGCGCAGGGGGCGCTCTTCGTGGCACCGGGTGTGCTGACGATGGCCTGCGCCGCACTGCTGCTCAGTGCGACCGGAGCGATGATCAGCCCTGCCGTGTACGCGCTGATGGCCGACTCCGTGGACGCGGAGCGCCGACGGCGCGCGTACGCCCTGTTCGGCTGGGGCATCAACATCGGCACGGCGGCGGCAGGCGTCCTCGGTGGCTTCCTCGCCGCGCACGGCTACTGGCTGCTCTTCGCGGTCGACGCCGGGACGATGCTGGCGTACACGGTCGTCGTCGCCACCCGGGTGACCGAGACCCGGGCGGCGAAGGACCGGACCGGGGCGCGCGACGGCGTCGGATACAGCGTCGTCCTCCGGGACCGGCTGATGCTCGCGCTGCTCCCGCTGTTCGGGGTCCAGCTCTTCGTCTACTCGCTGACCGAGGTCGCGCTGCCACTGGCCATCCATGACAGTGCGCTCTCCCCCGCGGTCTACGGGGCGATGGCGGCGGTCAACGCGGTGCTGGTGGTGGTCCTGCAGCCGTTCGCGACAGCCCGGCTCGCCCGGTTCCCGCAGATTCCGGTCCACGCGGCGGGCAGCGTACTGATCGCCGGGGGTGTGGCGCTCACGGGTGTCGCGGACAGCGTCGTGGGCTACACGCTGTCGGTGGTCGTCTGGTCGGTCGGCGAGGCGTGCGTGTCCGGGATCGCCTCCGCGATCGTCGCCAACCTCGCCCCGGCGCACGCACGCGGCCGCTACCAGGGAGCGTTCCAGTGGGCCTGGGGGGTCTCCCGGTTCGCCGCCCTCACCGTGGGCGTCGCCCTCTATACAGGTACCGGCCCGGCCGTCCTCTGGTGGACGGCGCTGCTCGGTGGTGTCCTCTGCTCGCTCGCGCCCCTCGCCCTCGCCGGCCGGATCACACGCCGGATGGAGCACGAACTGGCGGCCTGAGAGGCCGGTGAGCCTGGTCCTCAGCCCCTGCTGAGCCGTCCGAGCGCCAGCTCCGCCAGGAGCGCCGCCGCGTCACCCAGCACGGAGTCGTCGAAGACGGCTTCCGGGGAGTGGTTGTAGGGGGCTGTGGCGGGGTCGAGATCGGCGGGGCAGGCGCCGAGCATCAGGTAGGCGGAAGGGATGTGCTGACCGATGAAGGCGAAGTCCTCGGCCCCGGCGATCGGGTTCGGCAGCTCGAAGTAGCGGTCGGCTCCGAACAGTCGGCCCACCGTGTCGGCCGCGTACGCCGCCTCGGCGGGGTCGTTGACGGTGACCGGGTAGCCCTCGTCGACGACTGCTTCCACGATCATCCCGTGCGACTCCCCGATGCCGCGTACGACCCGTGGCGCCTCCTCGTGTACACGGGCCCGCGCCTCCGCGGAGAAGGACCGGATACTCGCGGAGAACACGGCCTCGTCGGGAATGACGTTGTGGGTGGTGCCCGCGTGGAAGCTGCCGACGGTCACGACAACCGGGTCGAAGGCGTCGAAGCGGCGGGTCACCATGGTCTGCAGAGCTGTTACGGCTTCGCAGGCGGCCGGGATCGGGTCCAGGGCGCTGTGCGGACTGGACCCGTGCCCACCGCGCCCGCGCACCGTCACGTCGAGGACATCGGCGGCGGCCAGGATCGGTCCGGGGCGGGTGCTGACGAAACCGTGCGGCAGCAGCGCGGACGCGACATGGAGGGCGTATGCGGCCACCGGCCTGGTGCCCGCAGCTTCGAGCACACCTTCGTCGATCATGACCCGGGCCCCGGCGTCGCCTTCCTCGCCGGGCTGGAACATGAACACCACGGTTCCGGCCAGTGCATCGCGCCGCTCGCAGAGCAGCCGTACCGCGCCGACCAGTCCGGCGGTGTGCAGGTCGTGGCCGCGGGCGTGCATCACGCCGGGGATCTCGGATGCGTACGGCAGCCCGCTGGTCTCCTGCACCGGCAGCGCGTCCATGTCGCCGCGGAGCAGCACCACCGGACCGGGCAGCGCGCCACGCAGCACGGCCGTGACCGAGGCGAGCTGTTTGCCCAGGGTGATCTCCAGGGGCAGCCCGTCCAGCGCTGCCAGTACCTTCGCCTGGGTCAGCGGCAGTTCCAGGCCGATTTCGGGCTCCCGGTGCAGTGCGCGGCGCAGCGCGACCAGTTCGGGCAGGAGCGCGGCGGCGGATCCACGGAGGTCGGCGGAGCGGCTGGCTGCATCGGTCATGGCGTCTCCTCGCGAGTCGGTCCCCCTATCCTCACCGTTTTCCGCTCCCGTGCCACCCGGTCCTCACGAGGGCGACCGGCACGGCTGAGGAGCTCTGCGTAAACCGCTTGTCGTCACTGTCGTACGGTCACCAGGATTGCGCCATGCCTGCTTTCACCGCTCCCGACGGAACCGAACTCGCCTATCACCTCGTGGGTGAGGGCGAGCCACTGCTCGTTCTGCCCGGTGGTCCCATGCGCGCCTCCGCCTACCTCGGCGATCTGGGTGGGCTGTCGAGCCGGCGCCAACTGGTCATGCTCGACCTGCGGGGCACCGGCGGCTCAGGCATCCCCGCCGACCCGGCCACCTACCGCGTCGACCGTCAGGTGGCCGATGTGGAGGCCCTCCGCGAACACCTCGGTCTGGACCGCGTGGACGTGCTGGCGCACTCCGCGGGCGGCGATCTCGCGATCCTCCACGCGGCCCGGCATCCCCGGCGCATCCGGACCCTGACACTGATCACCGCCCGTGCGCGTGCCCTCGGTGTCGACTTCACCGAGGAGCATCGTCGCGAAGCCGCCGCCCTGCGCACGGCCGAGCCGTGGTTCACGACCGCGCGGGACGCGTACGAGGCCGTCTGGGCAGGCTCCGCCACCGACGCCGACTGGGATGCCATCGCCCCGTTCTTCTACGGGCGTTGGGACACGGCCGCCCAGGCCCACGCCGCAGCCGACGTCGAGCAGAGCAACTACGAGGCCGCGGACGTCTACGCGTCCGACGGCGCCTTCGACCCTGCCGCGGCCCGCGACGCCATCACCGCGCTGGATGCCCGGGTCCTGATCCTTGCGGGCGAGCTGGACGGTGGTCCGCTTCCTCGCGACGCGGCCACCGTCGCAGGGTTGTTCCCCAAGGCCGAACTCGCCGTCCAGCTGGGCGCCGGCCACTTCCCGTGGCTCGACGATCCCTTCCGCTTCAGCGGGACCGTCGAGACCTTCCTGCGGGGCTGACGGCACGGGTCGAAGCCCGTGCCTTCCTGAGGGGGCGACGGTACGGGCCTGAACCACGCTCGCTACGGCGCCGTCACTGTCAGTCCCCCGCGCCGCGGCGAGGCGAAGGCGTCGAGGTCCGCCCGGGTCAGCCCCGTCAGGCGGGCGACCTCGGCGGTGTCCAGGGCGCCGCAGTCGATGCCGCGCAGCAGATAGCCACTGAGGGCCTTTGCGGTGGCGGGCTCGTCCATCACATCGCCGCCGTCCTTGGCCACATATGCGGCGAGGCGGGCCGCGGCCTGTTCCAGGCCCTCGCGGTAGAAGGTGTAGACAGCCGCGTAACGGGTCGGCAGGTGGCCCGGGTGCATGTCCCAGCCCTGGTAGTAGGCGCGGGCCAGGGCGCGGCGGGTGAGGCCGTAGTGGAGTCGCCAGGCCTCGTGGACCTGGTGGGTGGGGCCGACAGGGAGGACGTTGGTCGAGCCGTCGGAGACGCGCACGCCGGTGCCCGCGGCGGCCACCTGCATGACGGCCTTGGCGTGGTCCGCGGCCGGATGATCGCTCGCCTGGTAGGCGGCGCTGACGCCGACACAGGCGCTGTAGTCGAAAGTGCCGTAGTGCAGGCCGGTCGCGCGCCCCCGCGCGGCGTCGATCATGCGGGCCACGGCGGCGGTCCCGTCGGCGGCCAGGATCGACTGGCTGGTCTCGATCTGGATCTCGAAGCCGAGCCGGCCCGACGGCAGACCGTGGGCCTCTTCGAAGGCTTCTAGGAGCCGGACGAAGGCGGTGACCTGTTCGGGGTACGTCACCTTGGGAAGGGTGAGGACCAGGCCGTCGGGGAGGCCGCCCGCCCGCATGAGCCCGGTGAGGAAGATGTCCGTGGTGCGGATGCCCCGGTCGCGTACCGCGGCCTCCATGCACTTCATCCGGATACCCATGTACGGGGCCGCCGTGCCGTTCCGGTACGCCTCCGAGATCAGCCGGGCGGCTCGGGCTGCCGCCTTGTCCTCCTCGGCATCGGGCCGGGGTCCGTAGCCGTCCTCGAAGTCGATGCGCAGGTCCTCGACGGGCTCGCGGCTCAGCTTGGCGCGTACGCGGTCGTGGACGGGCGCGGCGAGCTCCTCCGGGATGCCGAGGACGGCTGCGAACGAGGCCGCGTCGGGGGCATGCTCGTCGAGGGCCTTGAGTGCCTGGTCGCCCCAGGAACGGATGGTGCCGGCGGTGAAGGTGTCGCCGGGGACGTAGACCGTGTGGACGGGCTGGCGGGTTCCGGGGTCTCCTGGGTAGCGGCGGGCGAGCTCGGCGTCCACTGCCGTGAGCGAGGCGCTGATCTCCTCGCTGACCGCACCGGCGAGGCTCGTTGCCACCTTCTCCTGCTGACCCATTTTCGGCACCCTCCACACTCTCACTGTTTCCGCTTCCCGGAATCAGTAATCCGTATAGTGAAGTTATAAGGCTGTCGGACCTGCGTCAATGGTGATCAGAAACGGTCCGGGGCCGCGCGGTGAGAACACACCACGCGGCCCCGGACCGTCGAGAACAGGTACAGCTCCCCGGAGGATCAGCCCTTGCGGGTGTTGACCTCGTCGGTGAGCTGGGGGACGACCTGGAAGAGGTCGCCGACGACGCCGTAGTCGACGAGGTCGAAGATCGGGGCCTCGGAGTCCTTGTTGATCGCGACGATCGTCTTCGAGGTCTGCATGCCCGCCCGGTGCTGGATCGCGCCGGAGATACCGGACGCGATGTACAGCTGCGGGGACACCGACTTGCCGGTCTGGCCGACCTGGTTGGAGTGCGGGTACCAGCCGGCGTCGACCGCGGCACGCGAGGCACCCACCGCCGCGCCGAGCGAGTCGGCGAGCGCCTCGATGATCGCGAAGTTCTCCGCACCGTTGACACCACGGCCACCGGAGACCACGATCGCGGCCTCGGTCAGCTCCGGACGCCCCGTCGACTCACGCGGAGTACGCGACAGCACCTTCGTGCCGGTGGCCTGCGCCGAGAAACCGACCGGCAGGGTCTCGACCGCACCCGCGGCCGGGGCCACCTCGACCGGCGCCGAGTTCGGCTTCACCGTGATGACCGGGATACCCCTGGACACACGGGACTTCGTGGTGAACGACGCCGCGAACGCGGACTGCGTGGCCACCGGACCCTGCTCACCGGCCTCCAGATCCACCGCGTCGGTAATGATCCCGGAACCGATCCGGACCGCGAGACGGGCAGCGATCTCCTTGCCCTCGGCGGAGGACGGAACCAGCACCGCGACCGGGGACACCGCCTCGACCGCGGCCTGCAGCGCATCCACCTTCGGCACGACCAGATAATCGGCGAACTCGGGGGCGTCCGCGGTGAGGACCTTCACCGCACCGTGCTCAGCCAGCACCGACACGGTCTCGGCCGCACCCGCGCCCAGCGCGACAGCGACCGGCTCACCGACCCGACGCGCCAGCGTCAACAGCTCCAGAGTGGGCTTGCGGACGGCACCGTCCACGTGGTCGACATAGACGAGAACTTCAGCCATGGGACTTCAATCTCCTGCAAGTAACGAAGGAACGAGGGACGGACGAAACAGCCGGCTCTAGATGAACTTCTGGCCCGCGAGGAACTCGGCCAGCTGCTTGCCGCCCTCGCCCTCGTCCTTGACGATCGTGCCCGCCGTACGAGCCGGACGCTGCGCCGCGGAGTCCACCGCGGTCCACGCACCCGCCAGACCGACCTCGTCCGCGTCGATCTCCAGACCCTCCAGATCCAGGGACTCGACCGGCTTCTTCTTCGCCGCCATGATCCCCTTGAACGACGGGTAACGCGCCTCACCCGACTGGTCCGTCACCGACACCACCGCCGGCAACGACGCCTGCAACTGCTCCGACGCACTGTCACCGTCACGACGCCCGGTCACCGTGCCACCCTCGACCTTCACCTCCGACAACAACGTCACCTGCGGAACACCCAGACGCTCCGCCAGCACCGCCGGCAGCACACCCATCGTCCCGTCCGTCGACGCCATCCCACACACGACCAGGTCGTAACCCGTCTTCTCGATCGCCTTCGCCAGCACCAGCGACGTACCGATCACATCCGTACCGTGCAGATCGTCGTCCTCGACATGAACCGCCTTGTCCGCACCCATCGACAACGCCTTGCGCAACGCGTCCTTGGCATCCTCCGGACCCACCGTCAACACGGTGATCTCCGCATCATCCGCCTCGTCCGCGATCTGCAGCGCCTGCTCCACCGCATACTCATCCAACTCCGACAACAGACCGTCGACATCCTCACGGTCCAGCGTCAGATCATCGGCGAAATGCCGGTCACCAGTGGCGTCGGGCACGTACTTCACACAGACAACGATCCTCAAGCTCACGCCGGCTCTCCTACTGCATCGTCATTTCTGGGCTGCCTTGATGCACGCAGCATAGGCGCCTGATGGGGCGGATTCCGGTCGGGGCGACCGACGCTCCGAGCGAAATATTACTCGTCAGTACACCCAGTGCGTCACCCATAAGCAAGCGCTTTGACTGTGACCTAGCCGACGCTCGGCGCCCAAGCGCCGCCTGGGATGTCTCAGTCCCGCAGCGCCGTGAAACGGCCCTGATGGTAGAGGAGCGGACGGCCGGCTCCGGCCGGATCACCGACAACGGCCTCCGCGATCACGATCCGGTGGTCGCCCGCCGGGATACGTGCCACCACGCGGCAGACCAGCCACGCCAGCACTCCGTCGAGCACCGGCACTCCTTCCGGCCCATTGCGCCAATAGGTGGACGGGCCGAACCGGTCGGCGCCGCTGCGCGCGAATGTGGCGGCCAGTTCCTGCTGGTGCTCGCCGAGTATGTGTACGCCGACGTGCTCGGCCTCCGCCACGACCGGCCAGCTGGACGACGAGGTCCCCACGCCGAAGGAGATCAGCGGCGGCTCGGCGGCGACGGAGTTCAGGGAGGTGGCGGTGAAGCCGACCGGCCGGTCACCGGCG
The DNA here is from genome assembly GCF_026342835.1 of Streptomyces sp. NBC_00154. GTDB lineage: Bacteria > Actinomycetota > Actinomycetes > Streptomycetales > Streptomycetaceae > Streptomyces. The sequence continues at coordinate 6,550,236 of NZ_JAPEMI010000001.1, read as the reverse complement.
GCGGTGATCACGGCGACACCGGCGGCGTGCTGCCGGAAGACGGAGCGGAGGAGGTCGGGGGATGCCGTGCGGGCGGTGCCGAGCTCGGGCGAAGCCGTCATGGAGGTGTCCTTCTGCGAGGGAGGCGTGCGGGGCCGTGGGTGCTCAGGCACCCGGACAGCGCGCACTCGCGTTGCGGGCCAGGTCCACGTGGGCCCGGCCGAAGAGAAGGAGTTCCGGCGGCATAGCGTCAGACTGACGATGCGTGGTGGGTGCAGTCAAGTAGGTTCCGCAATGTGGGAGATGCATCACGGTCCGTCACATCGCGTGCCCCAGTGCTGCGACGACATCTACAGTGCGTGGCTGCCCGACCGCCCGCCGGACGATCCGGCCGGTCGCGTCGAGCACCAGAACCGTCGGGGTGCGGCTGATGTCGAGTTCGCGTACGAGAGTGAGATGCGCCTCGGCGTCGATCTCGACGTGGGCGACGCCGTCGACCATGCGCGCCACCTCGTCGAGGGTCCGGCGGGTGGCCCGGCAGGGCTGGCAGAAGGCGCTGGAGAACTGCACAAGGGTGGCCCGGTCCCCCAATTCCGCGCCGAGTTGGGCGGCATCCAGCCTTCTCGCATGTGTCTGCCCGTCCACCTTCGGCCTCCTGCCAGAGCTCTTCGCAAAGGGTCAGCACCACGGGACGCAGAGGCATTCCCGGTAGTTCCACGTGACGAGAATCTCGCGCCCCGTGGCCGCGGAGACTGGCCAGCGCGACGCACATGGGGCACGATCGGCGCAATGCCGAAAACCTACGGCTGCGTAACTTCCGCCGGGAGAACCCTCCTCAGGCGCAGAAGAAGGGTCTTCTCCAGATGGCAGAACTCGTCTATCGGCCGGTCATCGGCGCCGCTCGCACCATGTTCAAGGCGCTGGACCTGAAGATCGACACTCAGGGTTCGGAGCACATCCCGAAGACCGGCGGTGCCGTACTGGTCAGCAACCACATCAGCTATCTCGACTTCATCTTCTCCGGGCTGACCGCTCTGCCGCAGAAGCGGCTGGTCCGCTTCATGGCGAAGGAATCGGTTTTCCGGCACAAGGTCTCCGGTCCGCTGATGCGCGGCATGAAGCACATTCCGGTCGACCGGAAGCAGGGCGAGGATGCGTATGCACACGCCCTCGCCTCGCTCCGGTCCGGCGAGATCATCGGTGTCTTCCCCGAGGCGACCATCTCCCAGTCGTTCACCCTGAAGAGCTTCAAGTCGGGCGCCGCACGACTGGCCCAGGAGGCCGGCGTACCGCTGATCCCGATGGCGCTGTGGGGGACCCAGCGGATCTGGACCAAGGGCCGGCCGCGCAACTTCAAGCGCAGCCACATCCCGGTGACGATCCGGGTCGGTGAGCCGGTCGAAGCCCCCACCGACCAGTACGCGGGTGCGATCACCCGGCGGCTCCGCGAGCGGGTGCAGGAGCTTCTCGAAGCTGCCCAGCGCGCGTACCCGGTACGGCCGAAGGACGCGGGCGACACCTGGTGGGTGCCCACGCATCTCGGCGGTACGGCTCCGACGGCCGCCGAGGTGCGCGAGACGAGCTGACCCGACCGGGTCACGGCCACGGCTGAAACGTCACTCCGGGGTGCGGACGGTGATCCGCGCTCCGGGGCTGAGCTTCTCCAGTGACTCGGCGAGTTCGGTGCCCGCGGCTTCGAGCTCGCCGATCGTCATGGGGGCGAGGCTCTCCAGCAGGAACAACGCGTTGACGGACTCCTCGGTGAGCCGGGTGCGTACGCCCTGCCGCCAGTTCCACCGCCGGCAGGTGACGCCCTCGTCGTCGCACCAGACGACTTCGCCGGGCTCGGGGTGCTCCACGGTCTCCTCGCCACCCGCGACGGTGCGGAACGGCTCCTGGCCGGTGGAGCGCACCAGCCGCATGGCGCCCTTGATGCGGTCGGTGTCCTCGCCGCCGACCGGGATCAGATGGGCGACGCTGATCGCGTTGTAGAGGTCGACCAGCAGGTTGATCCGCGGCAGACCGGCGCCCGTGAGGGCCCGCCTGGCGAGAGCCTCGGCCGAGTTGCGGGTACGGGACGGCTTGGCGCCGAAGGCGGTGTAGGTGTCCCGCCAGGCGGCGACATGAGGGTCCTCGTGCGGCGCCCTGCCGTCGAGCCGCGCGACGAGCCGTCGGGTGGCATCGTCGAGCAGGGCCGAACTGTCTTCGTTGCTCTCCCCGTTGACCAGGCCGCGCGCCTCGACGGCGAGGTAGGTGAAGCCGGGGGCGAGCGTGCGTACGTCGTCGGAAACGGTGAGCGTCGGAGTCATCGGCTGCCTTGCCTCGGGACGGTTCAGAGCGCGGTCGGGAGAGTGCGCCACAGCTGCGTACGGTCCTCGGCGCACTGCATTGCGCGCAGAACCGCAGGGTGGGGTACTGCATAGAGTACTGGATAGTCCACTCCATTGGACCCCGGTCCGGTCGCCCAGGCCAACCGCTCCTCGTCGAGCGAGAACTGGGCGTCGATACCGGGCTTGTTGCCGCGCGGGTCCTGGCGGTCCCACCGGTCCCGTCCCGGCAGGCGCACGGCGATCAGGCCGTGCAGGACCCCCGGATCCCCGTTGTCGTCGGTGAAACCCTGGTAGCAGAGTGCGGCCGGGATGCCCGCCGCACGCAGCAGGGCGGCCAGTGCGTGGGACTTGGAGTGACAGATGCCGTTGCGGGTGGCCAGGACGTCGGAGGCCCGCCAGGTGACCCGCAGATCACCCGAGTCGACGGAGTGTTCAATGGTGTCGCGTACGCACTCATAGGCCGCAACCGCGTATGAGTATGCGTCGACAGTCTCAGAGCGGAGGCGGTCGACAGTCTCCCTCACAAGCGGATGCTCGTGATCGATGGCCTCGTCAGCAGCGAGATAGGCAGAAATCTCAGGGACTTGCTGTGTCAGCTCCATGCGCGCAGAGCATACGGAAGCGGTCGACCGGAAGGCAATGACTTTCCGATCGACCGCATATCCATACGATAATTCGCGCTACTTGGCCATCTCTTCCTTCAGCGCGAGAACGAACGCGTCGACATCGTCCTCCGTGGTGTCGAACGCGCACATCCAGCGCACATCACCGGCGGTTTCGTCCCAGAAGTAGAAGCGGAAGCGCTTCTGGAGTCGCTCGCTCACCTCGTGGGGCAGCCGTGCGAAGACGGCGTTGGCCTGCACCGGGTGGAGGATCTCCACGCCGTCGACCGCGCGGACGCCCTCGGCGAGCCGCTGGGCCATGGCGTTGGCGTGCCGGGCGTTGCGGAGCCACAGGTCGCGGGCGAGCAGCGCCTCCAGCTGCACCGACACGAAGCGCATCTTCGAGGCGAGCTGCATGGACAGCTTGCGCAGGTGCTTCATGGCCCGTACGGCGTCCGGGTTGAGGACGACGACGGCCTCGCCGAACAGCGCCCCGTTCTTAGTGCCGCCGAAGGAGAGGACATCGACCCCGACCGCGTTGGTGAATGTGCGCATCGGTACGTCCAGCGACGCCGCGGCGTTGGCTATCCGCGCCCCGTCGAGGTGGACCTTCATGCCCCGCTCGTGGGAGTGCTCGCAGATGGCGCGGATCTCGTCGGGCGTGTAGACCGTGCCGAGTTCGGTGTTCTGCGTGATGGACACGACCTGGGGCATCGCCCGGTGCTCGTCGTCCCAGCCGTACGCCTGCCGGTCGATGAGCTCAGGGGTGAGCTTGCCGTCCGGCGTCGGGACGGTCAGCAGCTTCAGGCCGCCGACACGCTCCGGGGCACCGCCCTCGTCCACGTTGATGTGCGCGGACTCAGCGCAGATCACCGCGCCCCAGCGGTCGGTCATCGCCTGGAGGGAGACGACATTCGCGCCCGTTCCGTTGAAGACCGGGAACGCCTCCGCAGTAGGGCCGAAGTGGCTGTGCATGACCCGCTGGAGGTGCTCGGTGTAGTCGTCCTCGCCGTAGGCGATCTGATGGCCGCCGTTGGCCAGGGCGATGGCCGCGAGAACTTCCGGGTGGGCGCCCGCGTAGTTGTCACTGGCGAAACCGCGCACCTGCGGATCGTGGTGACGTCGCGCGTCGGTCCTTATGGTTGCGGGGTCAGCCACAGACGCTTTCCGTTCACTTCCGGGGCGGGCCGCTCCCAGACGCCGGCGATGGCATCGGCCAGCTCCTTGACGTCGGTGAAGCCCGCGAACTTCGCATTCGGGCGCTCGGCGCGCATCGCGTCGTGCACCAGTGCCTTGACGATCAGGATCGCAGCCGCCGTCTTCGGCCCTTCGTCGCCCCCCGCCTTACGGAAGGCATCGGCGAGCGCGAGGGTCCAGGCCTCGGCGGCGGCCTTCGACGCGGCGTAGGCGGCGTTGCCCGCGGTGGGCTGGCTCGCCCCGGCCGCGCTGATCAGCAGGAAACGGCCGCGGTCGCTGCGCAGCAGGCCATCGTGGAAGGCCAGCGAGGTGTGCTGCACGGTACGGATCAGCAGCTTCTCCAGCAGATCCCAGTCGGCGAGGTCGGTCTCGGCGAAGGTGGCGCTGCCGCGCCAGCCGCCGACGAGGTGGACCACGCCGTCGATCCGGCCGAATTCCTTCTCGGTCTTGGCCGCCCATTCGCGGGTGGCGGCGAGGTCGAGCAGATCGACCGTGTCGCCGGTGACGGTGGCGCCGCCGTGGGCGTATCGCGCGGCGTCGACGGCCTCCGCCAGCCGGGTGGGGTCCGCGTCCGAGGCGACGACGATCGCGCCGGCCTCCGCGAGCCTGAGCAGCGTCGCACGGCCCGCCGGTCCTGCGGCTCCTGCGACCGCGATGACAGCGCCTTCGAGCATGCCGTTGCCCGTGCCGTTTGCGTTCATGGCCATCGCCTCCTCGGTACGGGCGCTCACGCGGCTGCCTGCTCGGCGTCGGCCGCCGCGGTGATCCCCTTGGTGGAGGCGATCACGTGCTTCAGCTTCTTGGCGAGCGCCTCATAGAACATGCTCAGGGGAAACTCGTCCGGAAGCACGTCGTCCACGAGCTTGCGCGGCGGCTGCGTCAGGTCCAGGGCGTCCGGACCCTTGGCCCAGCGGGAGCCGGGGTGCGGGGCGAGGTAGGTCGAGACCAGGTCGTACGCGGCGAACCAGTGGACCAGCTTCGGGCGGTCGATGCCGTCGCGGTAGAGCTTCTCGATCTCGCCGCAGAGCTGGTTGGTGACCTGCGGGGCGCGGTCCCAGTCGATCTTCAGGGTGTTGTCGGTCCAGCGGACCACGTCGTGCTTGTGGAGGTACGCGAAGAGCAGCTGGCCGCCGAGACCGTCGTAGTTGCGGACGCGCTCGCCGGTGACCGGGAAGCGGAACATCCGGTCGAACAGCACGGCGTACTGCACATCGCGACCCTGCGGGAAGCCGTCGGCCTCCAGCTTCACGGCCTCCTTGAAGGCGGTGAGGTCACAGCGCAGCTCCTCCAGGCCGTACATCCAGAACGGCTGGCGCTGCTTGATCATGAACGGGTCGAACGGCAGGTCGCCGTGGCTGTGGGTGCGGTCGTGGACCATGTCCCAGAGCACGAAAGCCTGCTCGCAGCGCTGCTGGTCGCCGACCATGTCGCGGATGTCCGCGGGCAGCTCGACCCCGAGCAGTTCGACGGAGGCCTCGGTGACACGGCGGAAGCGAGCGGCCTCGCGGTCACAGAAGATGCCGCCCCAGCTGAAGCGCTCGGGCGCCTCGCGCACGGCGATCGTCTCCGGGAAGAGCACCGCGGAGTTGGTGTCGTAGCCGGAGGTGAAGTCCTCGAAGGTGATGCCGCAGAACAGCGGGTTGTCATAACGGGTGGCCTCGAGCTCGGCGAGCCACTCCGGCCAGACCATCCGCAGCACGACCGCTTCGAGGTTGCGGTCCGGGTTGCCGTTCTGCGTGTACATCGCGAAGACGACCAGGTGCTGCAGGCCGTCGGCGCGGTCCTTGGCGGGCTGGAAGGCGAGCAGCGAGTCCAGGAAGTCCGGCACGCCGAAGCCGTCGTCCGCCCAGCGACGCAGGTCCATGACAAGGGCGCGGTGGTACGCGGCGTCGTGCGGGAGCAGCGGGGCAAGCTCCTCGATCGCGGCGGTCACCCGGTCCAGCGTCGCCCGGACGGTTGCCGGGGAAGGCGCGCCGTCGGCGTCGAAGTCGATCGAGCCGTCCTTCGACTGCCAGGGGCGGATCTCCTCCACGGCATTCTTGAGCGCAGGCCAGGCCGGCTGCTCAACCACCCGTCGGGCAGCAGTTATCGCGCCGGGGGCGGCATCGTGCACAAGAATTTCCGTCATCACACTTCCTCCACGGGAGAACCTCGCGTTAAGCAACCGTATCCGTGTGCGGTTCCTCGAGACAAGTGGGCCCCAGAAAATTATCCTGCCGGCCCCCCATGGTCACCGCTATTTTTCCTGTCATACCCCGCCCCTGCGACCGCTTCCGTCGGCCGGGCGGGAGGTACGGCGACCTCGACTCGTACACCCGTTCGTTCAGGCCGCGCACGGCGCGCCCACGCACGAGTGACACGGCTCGCGGCGCACCTGCCGCCGGCGGTAGGACGGACGGCATCCACCCCACAGCCCCCCCGCCTGCCGTCCCGCCCTCTCTGTCGCAGCACCCAGCCAACGGGAGATTTTCCGCGTGAGCATCCGTGCCGTCCTGGTCGCAGCCGTCATCACGGGTTTCCTGCTCGGCGCCGCCGAGATCCAGGGTCACGGCGCCGCTCCCCCGCGCGGGACCGCTCACCTCTTCGCGCCGGGTCGCTAGGCTGCCGAGTGCCGAATTGCCGCAAGGCTGTAGTGCCGTACTGCCGCGTGGGTAGGAGCAGCACGCGGGGAGCCGCCGTCGACGGAAGCGAGATTGCCTTGACTTTTCTCACCATCGGTCATCGCGGGGTGATGGGTGTCGAGCCGGAGAACACTCTGCGGTCGTTCGTCCACGCCGAACGGGCCGGAATGGACGCCATCGAGCTGGACCTTCATCTGAGCAAGGACGGCGCGCTCGCCGTCATGCACGACGCCGACGTGGACCGTACGACCGACGGCACGGGCCTGATCGCCGAGAAGACCCTCGCCGAGCTGCGTGAACTCGATGCCGGGCAGGGCGAGCGGGTGCCCGTCTTCGAGGAGGTACTCGACGCCGTGCGCTCCCCCGTGCAGGCGGAGATCAAGGATGTGGCGGCCGCCCGGGCGCTGGCCGATGTGATGCGGCGGCGCGATCTCGTCGACCGGGTCGAGGTGTTGTCGTTCCACGACGAGGCGATCGCCGAGATCGCCCAACTCGTGCCGGGGGTGCGGACCGCGCTCGTCGCCAGCCGGTGGAAGAGCGACGTGGTGGACCGGGCCAAAGCGGTGGGCGCGGCGACGCTCGTACTGAACATCCGCCGCCTCACCCTGGAGGTCGTCGAGCAGGCGCACGCCGAAGGTCTGAAGGTCATCGGCTGGGTGGTGAACACCCAGGATCATCTGCGCCTGGCTCGCGGCCTGGGGCTGGACGGCGCGACCACCGACTTCCCGGAGATCCGCCGCGCCGGCCGCTTCACCGCGTAGTCGCAGTGCGCGGTACCGCTGCTTGCCCTTGTGTGCTGCGTACGACCAGTCGTACCGGGTACTGCTAGTCGTCCTGCAGATCCTTGATCAGCAGTTCGAAGGCGAGATCGTCGCGCTGCGGAATGCCGAAGCGTTCGTCGCCGTACGGGAACGGGGTCAGCTTTCCCGTACGGCGATAGCCGCGGCGTTCGTACCAGGCGATCAGCTCCTCGCGCACCGAGATCACGGTCATGTGCATCTCGGTCGCGCCCCAGCTCTCCCTTACGGTGCGCTCGGCCTCGGCGATGATGACCTTGCCGAGCCCGCCGCCCTGCAGCTCGGGACGGACCGCGAACATCCCGAAGTAGGCTGCCTCACCGCGGTGTTCGAGCTGGCAGCAGGCGATCGGCTCCCCGTCCCGTTCCACCACGAGCAGCCGGCTGCCGGGAGCCTCGACGACCTGACGGACCCCGTCGGGGTCGGTCCGCTGCCCGTCCAGGATGTCCGCCTCGGTGGTCCACCCTGCCCGGCTGGAGTCCCCTCGGTACGCCGACTCGATCAGCGTCACGAGTGCGGGCACATCGGCGTCGGTCGCGTCGCGGAAGGTCAGCTGTCCCGAGTCACGGGGCGGGGCGGTGTCCATGGTGAGGCTCTCCGTTTCTCTGCTGGGCCGTGCCGCAGCAGCGTAACCCGGAGCTCTGTGCCTAGGGTCTGGCCCATGGTGCATGTGCTGAGCAGCAGGGTCCTGTTGAGCCCGACGGATCCCGAGCGGTCACGGGTGTTCTACGGAGAGTCCCTCGGGCTCCCGTTGTACCGGGAGTTCGGCACCGGTCCCGAGCGGGGCACGGTCTACTTTCTCGGCGGTGGCTTCCTGGAGGTCTCCGGGCGCTCCGCAGCGCCGCCCTCGCCCGCGCTGCGGCTGTGGCTCCAGGTCGCGGATGTCCAGGTGGCGTACGAGGAGCTGTCAGCCCGCGGCGTCGACGTGGAGCGGCCACCGGTGCGCGAGCCGTGGGGGCTCGTGGAGATGTGGATCTCCGATCCGGACGGGGTCCGGATCGCGGTCGTCGAGGTGCCGGCGGACCACCCGTTGCGCTCCCGGCCCTGATCCCTCGACGGCGCGGAAGTGGTGTTTCCTTCCGGCCAGTTCCTGCAACGCGCTCCCCTCGTACATCAGTGCGCCGCGTACGACCTGCCCGGTCGGGGCATCGACTAGTCGACACCGACGTCGTACGTCCTGGGGAGGTGCACTGTGCACGGACCGACGATGTCCAGTTGGCTGCTGATGGCGTTGTGCGGGGTGACGGGCGCGTACTGCCTGCTGCGGATGCGTAACGGGACGCAGGAGGAGCGCAGAACGGCGCGTGCGGAGGCCCTGATGGGCTTCGGCATGGCGGCCATGGCGGTGCCCGCCGCGGTGATCACGCCGCCCGTGTGGGGATGGGCGGTGTACGTGGTGCTGTTCGGCGGGGCCGCGTTGCGCGCCCTGTGGTTCGCTCGGCACAAAGGGCACCATCTGCACCATCTGGTCGGCTCGCTGGCGATGGTCTACATGGCGGTGGTGATGGCGGCGCCCGGCAGCGGCGCGGCGGCGCACGGGGGTCACACCGGGCACGGCGGGCATCAGATGGCACAGGTCGCCGGGGGGTTGCCGCTGCTGACCGGGGTGCTGCTGGTCTACTACGCGGCCTATGTGCTGCGGTCCGGGGCACGGCTGATACCGATCGCCGCCACGGCGGGCGCGGGCGGCGGGCCGACCGGGGGCGCCTGGGGCGCACGGCCCGAGCTTGCGCTGGCCTGCAGGCTGACGATGGGGATCGCCATGTTCGCGATGCTGCTCACGTTGTGAGACAGGAGGCACGGCAATGCGTGGCGTACGTCACTTGCCGAGCGCAGCCATACCCGTGGGTAGTGCGCCGCTCATAGGCTGACGCCATGTTGGTCTCCCTCGCGCTGCTGCTGCTCGGTGCACTGGCCGCCGTCGTGACCCCGCGGCTGATGGCGCGGGCCGAATGGCCGGAGCGGGAGCCCGTCGTGGCGCTGTGGGTGTGGCAGTGCGTGGTGGCGGGGGTGCTGCTGTCCTTCGGGCTCTCCATGACGTTCAGCGCGGCCGCCGCCTGGCAGGCGGTACGCGGGCAGGTGTTCGCGCCCGCACCCCATGCCGTGGTGGAGGCATACGCGCTGGCCGCGTACGGGCCGTGGTCCGCCGTCATCGCCGTGCTGCTGGCGCTCGGCGGCGTCTGGACCGGTGCGATGCTGACCCGGGAGATCCGCCAGGCACGGCTGCGGCGCAGGCAGCGCCGGGCCGAACTGCTGGTCCGTTCCCCGTTGATGCCCGGCGAGGAGGCCGGCAGCGGCCGGCTCGTGGTGCTGGAGGGCGAACGCCCGGATGCCTGGTGGCTGCCGGGGAATGCGCCCCAACTGGTCATCACCACCGCGGCACTTGGCCGGCTGAAAGGCCGCCAGCTGGATGCGGTGCTGGCTCATGAGCAGGGGCACGCCCAGGCACGGCATGACTGGCTGCTGCACTGTTCGGCGGCGCTGGCGACGGGGTTCCCGCAGGTCCCGGTGTTCGCCGCGTTCCGCGACGAGATGCACCGGCTCGTCGAACTGGCCGCCGACGACGTGGCGTCGCGGCGCTTCGGACGGCTGACGATCGCTCTGGCCCTGGTCGAACTGAACGAGGACCGGGGCGTGTTCGGCCCCTGCCCGACGCCGGACGCGCAACTGCCGCTGCGGGTGAACCGGCTGCTGTCCCCGGTGGAGCGGCTCACCGCCGGACGCCGGCTGCGGCTGACCGCGGCAGCCGCCCTGGTTCCGGTGGTGCCGCTGCTGGTGGCCTTCGTGCCGGGACTCAGCGCGCTGGGATAGCCGGTGCGGCGGTCCGTCCGCGAAGATCGCCCCATGCGCTCCCCCTCACCATCCCCTTCCCCGCCGGACCGCACGCCCGCCACCGTGCCGGCCCTCGGGACGGGCATCGTCTGCGGATCCCTCGCCCTGGTGCTGTTGATCCTGGTCACCGCGGGCTGGTCCCCGTTGATGTCGCTGGACCGTACGGTCGCCGACGCGCTGCACCGGCGGGCGGTGACCGAGCCCGGACTCGTCCACGCCAACCGGATCCTGACGGACTGGGTGTGGGATCCCTGGACGATGCGTGCCCTGATCGCCGTCGCCGTGGTGGGGCTGTGGTTGCGCGGCGCCCGGATGCTCGCGGGATGGGTGGCGGCGACGAGCCTGTTCGCCACCCTGCTGCAGCAGGGGCTGAAGTCCGCCGTGGGCCGGGAGCGGCCGCGATGGCCGGACCCGGTGGACTCCGCCCATTACGCGGCATTCCCTTCCGGACACGCGATGACGGCCGTGGTGAGCTGCGGCCTGCTGCTGTGGCTGCTGCGCCGGCACGGCGCAGGGCGGCGGGTGTGGTGGGCGGCGCTCACGGTGGCGTGGGTCTCCGGGATCGGGGTGGGGCTCACCCGGCTCTATCTGGGGGTTCACTGGCTGACCGATGTGCTCGGCGGCTGGCTGCTCGGGGCGGCGGTGGTCGCATTCTCGATCGCCGGGTTCGCACGGTACGAGGGGCGTGGGCCGGGCGGCGCAGGCGGGGCGGCCTTGCCGCATCGTCCCTGAAACGGCAAGGATCGGACCCATGGTGTTCAAGGGTGCGCTCTTCGACTTCTCCGGGACCCTCTTCCGTGTCGAATCGGTCCGGTCCTGGCTGGGCGCGGTCCTCGCCGAGCGGGAGGCGACCGTGACCGATGAGGACTTCGACCGGTACGTGGAGGGGCTGACGACTGCCGGGGCACTGCCGGGCGGCCCGGACCCGGAACGCATTCCCGACCGGCTGGCCGAGGTGTGGGCCACCCGTGACGAGAGCGCGGAACGGCACCGGGCGGCGTACACCGGGCTGGCCCGCCAGGTCGGCCTGCCGGATCCGGGGCTGTACGACGCGCTGTACGACCGGCACAAGTCACCGGCGGCGTGGCGCCCGTACCCGGATGCGGCCGAGGTGCTGGGGGCGCTGCGCACGAGCGGGGCCCGGGTCGGCGTGGTCAGCAACATCGGCTGGGACCTTCGACCGGTCTTCCGCGCCCACGGTCTGGACGCCCTCGTCGACGCCTATGTGCTGTCGTACGAGCACGGCATCCAGAAGCCGGACCCACAACTTTTTCACATTGCCTGCACGCTTGTCGGACAGGATCCCACGGATGTGGTGATGGTCGGCGACAACCGACACGCGGACGGTGGAGCGGCGGTGCTGGGGTGCGAGGTGCGCTTCGTGGACCATCTGCCTGTGGAGGAACGGCCGTACGGGCTAAGGGCGCTCGGGTTGGTTCCATGATCCGGACCAGGAGACATGTGAGAGATGTCCCTGACGCCCAATGGGTCGGATTGTCACATCGGGGCCTTAGCCTGTAGCCATGTCCCGTTCTCCGCACTCCGCCAATTCCATGCGTTCCGCCGCAGTGGTGAATGAAGAGATTCGTGACCTGTGGCAGCGCTCCGGCGGATGCCTCTCACCGGACGACGAGGAGGAGTACCAGCGACTGCTGGTGGAGTGGGCCGCGGTGACGGGCGGGAGTGCGAGGTCCGCCGCGTGAGGACCCGACCGGCTGGGCCATTCGCTGTGCAGCCGCCTTCGGCGCGTCGCACCCTGTAGGCATGACTTCTCCCCCGATCGTGATTTTCCGCCCGTCCCCCTCCGGCGGGCGCCGCGTCACCGTTCAGCGTGACGGGCGGTTCCAGATCCTGGGGCTGGCCCACTCCGATCACGATGTGATCGTCTTTCTGGAGGGCGCGGGGCTCGACGATCCCGAGCACATCCTCGACAGTCCCGAATGGGTCGAGTGGCGGGGCGGGCGGGCCCACCGGTACGAAGCCGCGTAGGGAACGGCCGATTCCGGCGATCCCCTGCGTCGCCGGAATCAGGCAGCCACCCCGGTCGACCGGATCCGTCGGGGGCCGCGCTGATGACGGACGGCATGAGCCGGTCAACGCAGAGGTACAGCATGCGCGCGCGCCGGACGTGGGTCAACGAGGCGTCGCACCGCGGTTGCCGGCCGAGTGCCGCCGGGCGAGGATCCGCCCGGCGGCACTCGGTATGAGCGTACGGTTCGGCGATGTCTGAGCGGCCGGATCAGTGGTCGAAGTAGTCCGGCTGCGTCTGCACATTGAGCTCCGGCATCCGTACCCGCTTCGCGGGGTCGGTCCGCCGGTCGTCGAGCTTCAGGACGTCGAAGCCCTTGGCGATGTCGTTGGAGTAGATGTAGCCGTTGTAGTAGTACGCCGACCAGGGGCCGGCCGTCGTGACGGCGTCCAGACTGACGGGACCGCGCTCGAAGTACGCGATCTCCTTCGGCGCCGAGGAGTCGGTGAAGTCCCATACCGAGACTCCGCCCTGGTACCAGGCCTGGACCATCAGGTCGCGGCCCTTGACCGGGATGATCGAACCGTTGTGGGCGACGCAGACCTCGGTGGCGGCCTGCGGGCGGTCGATCTTGAAATAGCTGCGGAAGACCAGCTTGCGGTGGTCTCCCCTGCCGACGATGTCGTAGATGCCGTCGGCGCCGCGCTTCGGCCCGATCTCCTCGTTGCAGGTGGCGGCGCCACCGCCGCCGAGCTCATCGGTGAAGACGACCTTGTCCGCCTTCTGGTTGAACGTCGCCGAGTGCCAGAACGCGAAGTTCACATTGTCCTGGACCCGGTCGATGATCTTCGGGTTCTCCGGGTCCTTGATGGAGAACAGCAGGCCGTCACCCATGCAGGCACCGGCGGCCAGGTCCTTCGACGGCAGCACCGTGATGTCGTGACAGCCGGTCGTCTTGGAGACTCCCGGGTTGGTGGGCGCGCCCGGGTTGCCGCCGTCCGGGAAGAGCACCGGGAAGTTCACGATCGCGGCCTTCTCGGGCGCCTTGCGCTCCACCTTGATGACGGAGATCCCGTCGTGCGGCGGCTGGCAGTCGGGGAACGTCTCGTTGGGCGAGTACGAGGACACGTACACGTACACGCTGCTGCGCTCCGGAACCAGCGTGTGGGTGTGCGAGCCGCACGCGGTCTCGACGGCGGCGACGTACTTCGGGTTGCGCTTGTCACTGATGTCGAAGATCTTCATGCCCTCCCAGGAGGACTTCTCCGTGGCGGGCTGGGTGGTGCTGGCGCACGAGTTGTCGCTGCGCGAGGAGTCGGTGGACAGGAACAGCAGGTTCCCGGAGACCGAGACGTCGTTCTGCGATCCGGGGCAGAGCACCTGGGCGACGGTCTTCGGGGACCTCGGGTTGCTGATGTCGAAGATCCGGAAGCCGTCGTAGTTCCCGGCGAAGGCGTACTTCCCCTGGAACGCCAGGTCCGTGTTGAGGCCCTTGAGCGCGTCCTTCGGGATGTTCGCCAGCGGGGTGATGTTGTCGCTGTGGACGATCTCGTCCACGCCCGGTATCTCGCCGTCCTCGATGGCGGCCGCGGCAACGGCCTCCTGGCTCGCGGAGAGACCGGTACCGATGGCCGGGTGATCACCGGGGTCGGGTGTCGCCACCGCTGGTCCGGCCGTCAGCAGAGTGGCGAAGAGCCCGGCGGCGGCTGCCGCCACACCCAGACGTCTGCGCCGCACTCGGGTGGTGTGCAACGAAGTCACTGCGTCCTCCCCTGTACCAATACGTGGTTGAACGGTTGACTGACCCCGGCAGTATCGTCCCTCCCATGGGTATCCCAACAGATGGCAACAGGAACGTAATGAAAGTTTCCGACACTTGAGATCGCGCAACTGTGCCGAACGATTTACAAACATCCCATATGCCAATGGAGGCAGCCTTGTTGATACGCCATCAGGTTGTGCAGGTGCGCAGATCCCTGGTCGTCGCCGCCGTCGCGGCCGCCGCGCTCTCCCTCGGCGCGTGCGATGCGGGCGGCGGAGACCATGACGCGAACGCGCGGGCGGGCGGGGGCCCTTCGGTCGTTGCACCTGGCAAACCCGGGGAGCCCGCACAGACGCTGTCCGCCGAGGAAGCGGCGAAGGCCGCCGTGGACGACACTCCCAACTCGGCCGACTTCCGCTACGTACAACTGATGATCCAGCACCACGCCCAGGCATTGGAATTGACGGCCCTGGTGCCGTCCCGCTCCTCGTCCATCCCGGTCAAGCGGCTCGCCGAGCGCATCTCCGCGGCCCAGAAGCCGGAGATCGGTGCCATGGAAGGATGGCTCAAACACAATGGCGGCGAGAAGCACACGGGCGGCCACGACCACGCCGGGATGCCCGGCATGGCGACGCAGGCGCAGCTGAAGCAGTTGCGCGCGGCCGAGGGCAAGGCCTTCGACGAACTCTTCCTGAAGCTGATGATCACCCACCACCAGGGAGCGATCACGATGGCGACCGAGGCCCTTTCGGAGGGGAACAACGTTCAGGTCGAGGAGATGGCGGACGACGTCGTCGCCCAGCAGACGGTCGAGATCGACCGGATGCGCGCGCTGTCCTCCTGACGCGCCGTGCGGCCGCGCCTCTCCCCTGCCCCGCCGACCGGTGCAATGCTGGAGGCACACTCCGGGAAGAGGTGCACCGTGCTTCGTGTCGCCGTCGTCGGCTCCGGACCCAGCGGGGTCTACACCGCGCAGTGTCTGGTCCAGCAGTCCCGGGTGCCCGATGTCCGGGTGGACGTACTGGACAGGCTGCCCTGCCCGTACGGCCTCGTGCGTTACGGCGTCGCCCCCGACCACGAGAAGATCAAGTCGCTGCAGAACAATCTACGAACCGTCCTGGAGCACGAGCGGATCACCTTTCTCGGCAACGTGCAGGTGGGTGGGGACGGGTTGCCACCCGATCGGCTGAGCGAGCTCTACCATGCGGTGGTCTACTGCGTCGGTGCGGCGACCGACCGCGGTCTCGGCGTTCCCGGCGAGGATCTGCCCGGCAGTCACTCGGCGACCGAGTTCGTCTCGTGGTACAGCGCGCACCCCGATTCGGCTGCCGACAACTTTGCTCTGCAGGCCCGTTCGGTCGTGGTGATCGGGGTCGGCAATGTGGCGGTCGACGTGGCGCGGATCCTCGCGCGCAGCGCCGAGGAGCTGCGGCCCACCGATGTCCCGCACCCGGCGCTCGGTGCGCTGGCCGGCAGCCGGGTGCGCGAGGTGCACATGGCGGGCAGGCGCGGACCGTCCCAGGCCAGGTTCACCACCAAGGAGCTGCGTGAGCTGGGCGGGCTGCCGGGGGCGCGGGTCGTGGTGGACAGGGCGGAGCTGGCCCGCGATCCGGCGTACGTCTCCGCCGGGGCGCCGTCGGATTCACCGGTGCAGCTGCCGGCGGTGGCGCGGCGCAATATCGAGGTACTGCGCGGGTGGGCGGAAGCCGATGCCCCTGCTGCCGGGCCGGCCCCGGTGCGCACGATCCACCTGCGGTTCTTTCTGCGCCCGGTCGAGCTCCTCGAACGAAACGGGCGGGTCGCCGGGGTGCGGTTCGCGCGTACCGCACCGGACGGCGGCGGCGGAATAAAGGACACCGGTGCGTACGAGGAGATCGACGCCCAGCTCGTTCTGCGGGCCGTCGGCTACCGCGGGCTGCCGCTGCCCGGTCTGCCGTTCGATCCGGCCCGCGGCACCGTGCCCCATCTGGCGGGGCGGGTGCTGCGCGACGGGGTGCCGTCGCCCGGCGAGTACGTCGCGGGGTGGATCAAGCGGGGGCCGACCGGAGTGATCGGCTCGAACCGGTCGTGTGCAAAGGAGACGGTCGCGTCGCTGCTGGACGACGCACCACTGCTCGCAGGACGGCCGGCGGCCCCCGATCCGGTGGCCGCGCTGCGGGCGTGGGGACTGCAGCCGGTGGAGTGGGGCGGCTGGCAGTCGATCGAGCGGGCGGAAGCGGCGCTGGGGCGGTCGCTCGGCCGTGGGCCGGTGAAGATCCCGGACTGGGCGGGACTGCTGGAGGCGGCACACAGCGACCGGCGCTGAATCGAGGACCGCGGACGGATCCGCGGTGCGCTGTCAGCCTTCGCCGAGCCGGTCCGCCTGCCGGGTCGCGGCGGCGAGAACGCTGTCGAGCAGGCCGGGGAAGAGTACTTCCAGGTCGTCGCGGCGCAGCCCGTTCATCTTGGCGGTGCCCCGGTAGGTCTGACTGATGATGCCGCTCTCACGCAGCACCCGGAAGTGGTGCGTGGATGTGGACTTGGACACCGGCAGTTCGATACGGGAGCAGGTGAGCTCGCCCTCGGCTGCGGCCAGCTCGCGGACCACCCGCAACCGCATCGGGTCGGAGAGCGCGTGGAGCACCGCCTCGATGCGCATCTCCTCACGTGCCGGGTGGGCCAGCACGCGGGCACCGGCGCCCGGGGCGGCGGTGCCACTCGCGGCAGTGGCGCTGGTCGCGGTCACGTCGGCTCCTGTCGTCGCTTCGTCCGGACGCTCCATGGTACGAGACCCATCGTACTTTGCTCCGCATCGCACCACGGGCATGGGGCGGACCGGACGGATCCCACCCCGTGAACGAGAGCGGGAGCCGCGCCGACGCCACGCACGAGGCGGCGGCCGTCATGCGCACCGCCTCCCGCACGGCCCGGCCACCTGCGATCAGCCGCTGAGCAGGTCCGGGTTTCCGGCGAGCGAGGCGAGATGGCCGGCCGGATCGGCGATGAGCCTGCGGGCGGTCAGGTCGAGCATGCCCGCCACGCCCGTGATCTCCGCCGCGACCGTGCCGTCCTCCTTGATGATCTTCTGCACCACCTGGAAGGTCTTTCCGCTGCCGTAGACGAACTGACAGGTCACCCGCACCCGTTCACCGCCCCGCAGCTCCCGCAGGAACTTCACCGTCACTTCGAGCGCGACCGGACCCACGCCGCCGGCCAGCAGCTTCTCCTGCGGCAGGCCGGCGGCTCGCAGCAGCTCCCACCGGGCGTGCTCCGCGTACTGCAGATAGACCGCCTGGTTCAGATGTCCCTGCGTATCGAGCTCGTAGCCGCGCACCGTCACGTCAACAAAGAAGGTCATGGACATCACAACATCGCTGCGCAGGCCGTCATTCCCCGTGCCGGGACTCCCGAAACCGGCGTACTCGCAACCGCGCTGATGAGTTCTCACATCGAACTGCCGGACCGGCCAGTTCTGTTGGCGCGACACGGCTCAGCAGCTTGGTAAGAAATTTTCGGCAATAGGTAGTGCAACGCAACTCAATGACGCGCTACCTTTCGCCTGCCTTGCTCACGGCGGCGCCGCACGACGATGCGAGCCGGCCCCGTGATCCGGGTGAAAGGCGCATGTCCTGTCCATCCCAGAGGCCGACCTGGAGTGCCATGAGACTGCCCAGACCACCACGAGCGCATCTGCGCGCCGCAACCACCGTGCTCACCGCGCTGGCCGCGCTGAGCACCGCCGCCCTGGCCACCGCCGCAGCACCGGCCGGCGCCGCCGACGGCGCCAAGGATGTCTCCTACCGGGGCTATCACGTACGTGTGCCCAGCAGTTGGCCGGTCATCGACCTGGCCGAGCACCCCGATACCTGTGTGCGCTTCGATCGCCACGCGGTCTACCTCGGCCACGTCACCGATGCCGGTCAGGCCACCTGCCCGGCCGGGCTGGTCGGCGGCACCGAAGCGCTGGTGATCGAACCGCTGGACGCGACCGGCCGGAAGTCGGTGGACGGCTCCACCCGCATCGCACCCAAGGGCGCCGCCAGGGCCTCGGCACCGCGGACCGGCGGTGCGCCGTCCGGGCGGATACGCCAGGCGGTACCGGCAGCCGGAGTGCTGGTCACCGCCTCGGTGGGTGCGGACGCTGCCGCCGCGCAGACCATCCTGGACAGCGCGGACCTGGACGCCGGCGCCGAGGCGGTGACCCTGTCCGCAGCTCCGGCGGGCCGGGCCGAGGCCATGTCCGCGTCCGCCGTCGCTGCACAGCCCGGCACGTACGCCGGTCTCGGCTTCGACCCGTGCGCCGCACCGTCCAACGCGCAGATGTCCGCCTGGTCCGCCTCGCCGTTCCGGGCCATCGGGGTGTACATCAGCGGCATCAGCGCCGCCTGCGACCAGCCCAACCTGACCGCGCCGTGGATCCAGACGCAGACCTCGGCGGGCTGGCACATCATCCCCATCCATGTGGGACTGCAGGCGCCGTGCAACACCTTCAGCCACAAGGTGTCGTCCACCCTTGCCACCGCCGCGAGCCAGGGGCACAGCGAGGCACAGGAAGCCGTCGCCGCCGCTGCCGCACTCGGGCTGCCGCAGGGCAGTGTGCTCTACGACGACATGGAGGCGTACGACCAGACCAACACGGCATGCAGTAACGCGGTGATGACCTTCCTCAGCGCCTGGACCGAGGAACTGCACAGCAGCGGCTACCTCTCCGGCGTCTACACCTCCGCGACCTCCATGGCCGACCTGGCCGGCGAGTACACCACCGGCACCTACACGATGCCGGACCACATCTGGTTCGCCCGCTGGAACGGCAAGGCCGACAACGACGCCACGCCCTACGTTCCCGACGAGTACTGGGCCGACCACCAGCGCATCCACCAGCTCAGCGGGGACACCGACGAGACCTGGGGCGGCGTGACGATCAACATCGACCGCGACTACCTGGACGTCGGCGTGGGGCCGTTCGCCGGTTCCTGCACCGCGAGCCTCGACTTCTCGGCGTACGGATCGATTTCCGCGGGTTCCTCCGGCGGCCTGGTCAGCGCCGCCCAGTGCCTGCTGATGCGCCAGGGGTACTTCACCGGCACCGTGGACGGGGCCTTCGGCTCGGGTACCACGAGCGCCGTCCAGTCCTTCCAGAGCGCCAAGTCGCTGCCGGTCACCGGCACCGTCGACTCCCACACCTGGACCGCCCTGCTGTCCGCGGGCACCAGGCCGACCCTCCAGTCCGGCTCCACCGGCACCGACGTCAAGCGTCTGCAGCGCGCGCTGATCGCGGCCCGCGGTCAGACGCTCACCATCGACGGCGACTTCGGCCCGGCGACCACCACCGCGGTCAAGGCGTACCAGACCGCCCAGGGCCTGACCTCGGACGGGATCGTCGGCAATCTGACCTGGTCCGCCCTGCAAGCCGGCAAGTAACCCCCGATCCATGGCGATTCAGACTCCTGGGAGAACCATGCCTGCATACGGAAAACTCCGCCGGGCCGGCCGCGGATTCGCGGTCGCGGCGGCAGCGGGACTGCTCGCACTGAGCACCGCGATGCCCGCGGCGGCCGCGACTATTCCCGCACGGACAAATCTGCTCTCCTCCGACTGCCCGAGCACCGTCAAGCAGGGCCAGCTGAGCGGCTGCGTGACCGAGCTTCAGACACTGCTCAACTTCGGCGGTGCCTCGCTGACGGTGGACGGCGACTTCGGCCCGGCGACGACTGCGGCCGTCCAGTCCTACCAGACCTCCAAGGGCCTCACCTCGGACGGTCTGGTCGGCCCGGCCACCAAGTCCGCGCTGTACTACGAGGACCCCACGGTCGCCATCGACCTGCGCAGCCTGCGCTGCCCGGTGGACCTGGAGCCCAACGAGAACGACGGCTGCGTCACCGAGCTGCAGATCAAGCTCAACGCCCATGGCGCCTCGCTGACCGTGGACCATGTCCTCGGCTCCGGCACCACCAACGCGGTACGCACCTACCAGTCCTCGGTGGGGCTGGCGGCCACCGGTGTGGTGGACCCCGCCACCAAGGCGAAGCTGTACGGCGACCCGGCGCCTCAGCAGCCGGCCGACCTCGGCTCGGGCCGCTACGCGGCGGTCGTCAATTTCGGCGAGCAGGCCACCGGCCAGAACATCCAGTACGTCTGGGGCGGCGGCCACGAGACGGACTTCGGCCCGTCGATCGGCATCTGCGACGGCTACGGCGGCTCGATCACACCGTGCCCGGCCGACAAGGAGGTGGGCCTGGACTGCTCGGGATTCGCCCGCTGGCTGTATTGGCGGGCGGGCGCCGGCGACATCGGCCAGACCACCAAGGACCAGGTGGTCAACCCGCGCTTCACCAAGGTCACCGCTGCCACCGCGATCCCCGGTGACCTGGTCTTCTTCGGCGGCTCGGCGTCGACCGTGCACCACGTCGGGGTCTACACCGGCACCGTGAACGGGGTGGCGATGATGGTCAACGCCCCGCAGACGGCCTCGTACGTGCGCGACGACACCATCGCTTCGCACAGCGACCTGCTCGGTTACTACCACCTCGCCGGCTGACGCTCAGCTCGACTCAGCTCAGGCGGCCGGCTCCGCGCGACGGGGCCGGCCGCCGCTTTCGCCAGTAGATCTCTGTAAATTCTTGCCGTCGCTATGGACTTTGGCGCAGGTTACTTACGAGGATGCATTCCAGCCAATGCGCCTCCGCTGCATTCCCGTCCCCGCCCAAGGGAGTTGCCCCCTGTGAACGTGCGCATACCGCGCAGAGCCGCCGCCGCTCTCGCCACTCTCGCCCTGCCGATCCTCGCGCTTCCCGCGACCGCCGCCCAAGCCGACGGCGCCGGTACCACCCTCCGCGTGACGATGGACACGTCCGGAGTGGACACCCTCAATCCGTTCCTCGCGTACTTCGACGGCGCCCTGGACATTTTCGGCCAGGTCTACCCGTCGCTCAACTCGCTCCGCCCGGACGGCAGCGCGGCGCCCTACCTCGCCGACTCCTGGACCACCTCCGCCGACAAGCTCAGCTGGACCTTCAAGATCCACAAGGGTCTGAAATGGTCCGACGGCCGGCCGATCACGGCCGAGGACGCCGCCTGGACGCTGAACCTGATCATGACGAACGAGACCGCCGCCACGGCCAACGGCTCACTGGTCCGAAACTTCGCCAAGGTCGAGGCCACCGACGCGAACACCCTGGTGATCACCACCAAGGCCCCGCAGTCGAACATGCTGTACGTCTCCACCCCCAGCAGCATCCCGATCGTGCCCAAGCACATCTGGGAGAAGCACACCGGCGACCTGAAGAGCTTCAAGAACAACAGCTTCCCGCTGGTCGGTTACGGCCCCTGGAAGCTCGCCACCTACAAGACCGAGCAGTACGCCAAGCTCGACGCCAACAAGGACTTCTTCCTCGGCGCCCCCAAGTACGACCACCTGCTCGAGCAGCAGTACAAGACCACCGACGCCGCGGTGGCCGCGCTGCGCAGCGGGCAGCTCGACTATGTCACCAAGATGAACTCCACCCAGTTCAAGGCCCTGCAGAGCGAGAAGAACGTCAAGGCCTTCCAGACGCCCGGCCACCACTGGAGCGCCATCGAGATCAACGCCGGGGCGAAGACCCGTAACGAGAAGGCGATCGGCACGGCGAACCCCGTGCTCGCCGACCAGGCCGTGCGCACCGCCATCGCCTACGCGACGGACAAGAAGACGCTGGTCAAGAAGGTCCTCAACAACCTGGGCGCGCCTGGTGTGGGTTACCTGCCGCCCGCCTGGAGCCAGTGGGCGTGGACTCCCGAGCCCGGTGAGGCGACGGACTTCGACCCGGCCAAGGCCAACGCGCTGCTCGACGAGGCCGGTTACAAGAAGGGCAAGGACGGCATACGAACGGCGCCGAAGTCCGGCAAGAAACTGAATCTGCGCCTGGGTATCCACTCCGACAGCACCGGCGACGCGCAGATCTCGTCGTACGTCAAGGGCTGGCTCAAGGACATCGGCATCGAGGTCACCATCCAGCCGTTCGGCATGACCAAGCTGAACGACAACCTCGCCAAGGGCGACTGGGACATGCTGATGGACAGCTGGGGCACCGGCCCCGACCCGAGCTACATGCTCGGCATCCAGACCTGCGACACCCGCCCGCAGGACGACGGCACCAGCGGCTCCACCGACGCATTCCACTGCGACAAGGAGTACGACAAGCTCTTCCAGGAGCAGATCAAGGCCTTCGATCCGGCCGAGCGCGCTCGGATCGTCGGTCAGATGCAGGACATCCTGTACCGGCACAACCAGGACATGATCCTGTACTACGACAACGGCCTGTACGCGGCCCGCACGGACACCGTGAAGGGCCTTGTCTCCGGCAAGGCGGACACGGCAGGCGTGATGCCCACCCAGCTGAACTTCTGGAACTACGCCAAGGCCGCCCCGGCCGCCAAGAGCGCCGACTCCTCCATGTCCACCGGAACCGTGGCCGCCGGTGTCGGTGCTGTGGCGGTGCTCGGCGTCGTCGGCGGGCTGGCGGTCCGCCGCCGCAAGGCCGGCGCGGGCGACCGCGAGTAGTCCCCCGGGTCGGCACCGAGGGCGTCACGGCTTCGGTGCTCCGGCCCACGACTGAACCGCTGCGGTTGCCGGGCCTGAAGGGGCCCGGCAACCGCAGCGGTCCGCGGGATGGTGCGGCTGGTCAGTGGCTCAGTCGTCCCAGCCCAGGTAGACGGACTTGGACCAGGAGTAGAACTCGGTGGCCACGGTTCCCTGCTCGCGGTAGGTATTGCTGGACGAATCCTTCACGCCTCCGAAGGGCACGTTCAGGTCCAGCCCGGTCGTCGGGCGGTTGACCTTGATCACGCCGGCCCGGACCCGCGCGGCGAACCGCTGGGCACGGGCGAGGCTTCGGGTGCACACGCCTGCGGCCAGCCCGTACCGCGAGTCGTTGACCAGCTCGATCGCGTCGTCGAGATCCTCGGCGACAAGTACGGCCACCACAGGGCCGAAGATCTCGTCACGCGCGACGGCGCTGTCCCGGCCGACACCGGTGAGCACGGTGGGTGCCAGCATCAGGCCCTGGGGGGCGACACCGCCGGCCGCGACGGTCACGCCCTCGTCCCTGGCTCGCTCGATCGCCGCCTCGATACCGGCGAGCTGTTGCTCGCTGACCACCGGGCCCATCAGGGTGTCCCCGTCCAGACCGTTGCCCGGACGGTAGCGCTCTGCCTGCTTGGTGAGCGCCGCGACGAAGGCCACGTACACGCCTGGGGTGCAGATGACCCGGGAGGAGGCGGTGCAGGCCTGTCCGGTGAGGGCGAAGCCGCCGGCCGCGGCGACCTGTGCGGCCTGCTCGACGTCCGCGTCGTCGAGCACCACCAAGGCGTTCTTGCCGCCCATCTCGACCTGCACCCGGCCGCGTCGCTCGTGGACGGTGCGCTCGATGTGCATGCCGACCGTCGTGGACCCGGTGAACGACACCGCTGACACCCGGGGGTCGGTCACCAGCGCTTCACCGACGACCGGTCCGGCGCCGTGCACCACATTCAGCACGCCGGCCGGCAGGCCCGCCTGCACCAGCGCGTCGGCGAGGTGACGGGTCGACACCGGGGTGAGCTCGGCGGGCTTGAGGACCACCGCGTTGCCCGTGATCAGTGCCGGCGCCATCTTCCAGGCCGGGATGGCGATCGGGAAGTTCCACGGGGTGATCAGTCCGACCACGCCCAGCGCCTCGCGGCGGGTGTGCACCAGGGTGTCGGGCTGCGAGCTCGGCAGCGTCGGGCCGCCGAGCCGCCAGCCCTCGGAACCGAAGAAGCGGAACACATCGATCGCCCGGCGGACTTCACCCCGGGCCTCGGCCAGCGTCTTGCCTTCCTCCCGCACCAGGTCACGGGCGATCTCCTCGTGACGGCCGCGCAGAATCTCCGCCGCGTCCATCAGAATGGCGCCGCGCGCGGGTGCGGGCAGTGCCGCCCAGCCCGGCTGGGCGTCGCAGGCCGCCGTGACCGCAGCGTCCACGGCATCCACGCCGGAGGCCGGCGAGACGGACACCAGGTCGGACGGGTCCGCGGGATTGCGACGCTCGTAACCGTCGCCGGGGAAGTCCTTGCCACCGATCAGGTTACTGATCCGATGCACTGTGCTCATGAATTGTGGTCCTTCATCGGGTGGGTTCCGGCCGGTCACAGGCTGCGGACGAGGCCGCCGTCGCACCGGAGTGCCGTTCCGGTGACGTACGAGGCGGGCGCGCCGCAAAGGAAGGCCGCCGCCGCGGCGAACTCCTCCGGGGTGCCGTACCGCCCGGCGGGGATGGCGGCCCGGGAGTCTGCCGCGACGTCCGCGACCGGACGCTGCTCCCGCTCGGCGCGCGCGGCGTCGAGCTGGGCGACCCGGTCGGTGGCGATCCGGCCCGGCAGCAGCAGGTTGACGGTGACTCCGTCGCGGGCGACCTCGGCGGCGAGGGTCTTGAGGTAGGCCGCGAGGGCGGCCCGGCCGGCGTTGGACAGCACCAGACCGGCCAGTGGCTCGGCGACACCGCTGGAGCCGATGGCGAGGATCCGTCCCCAGCCGCGCTGCCGCATGGCGGGCAGCACCTGTGCCACCAGACGTTGTTGGGCCAGCAGGAGCGAGTCCACGGCCGATCCGAGGTCCGTGCCGGCGCCGTCGAGGTCGACGGCGCGGCCGGGCTTCGGGCCCGGGCCGTTGACCACCAGGATGTCCGGGTCGCCGTACGCCTCGCGGGCGGCCTCGATCAGTTCACGCGGCCCGTCCGGTGCCGTGAGGTCGGCCTGGAAGCCCACGGCCTCGGGCAGCCCGGCGGCGATCTTCTCGGCCAGGTCACCGCGCCGTCCGGCGACGACGACGGCGGCTCCTTCGGCCGCGAGCGCCTCGGCCACCGCGCGGCCGAGACCACCGGTGGAGGCGGCGACCACAGCGGTACGGCCACGGATTCCGAGATCCATCACCGCACCTCCTTCTGCACCGCGGCCAGGGCCGGCCCCAGATGCCGCTCCAGCTGCGGGACGAGCGACTCCGGCATGGCAGCGGCCGGCGGCCTGACGCCGGACTCCATGACCAGCCCGCGGCGCCGGATCGCCTCCTTGCGGACGGCCAGTCCGATTCCCGCCTGGGCCTCGAAATTGACCAGCGGCAGATACGGCAGGTACGCCTCGCGGGCGGCGTCGTAACCGCCGCTGCGCCAGGCGTCGACGCAGGCGACCAGGCCCTCCGGGCAGGAGAAGCCGGTCATCGCGCCGGCGGCCCCGGCCGCCAGCTCGTCCAGCAGACCCAGCCCGCCGAGGCCGCCGAAGACGGGTACGTCGAGTTCGGCGGTCAGGACCGCGACGGCCGCCGGTGTCGGCGGTGCCTCGGCCTTCACGCCGACCGCCGAGGGGACTGCCTGTACGGCGCGGACCAGGTCGGCCGTACGGATGGCGATCTTGCTGGCCTCCGGGTAGTCCTGGACCACGATGCCCGCGCCGGTGGCGTCGTGCACGGCGTTCAGGTGTGCGGCGACGACGCGCGGGGCCGGGGAGTTGACCTGGACCATGAGCCCGGCGAGGCGGTCCCCAACCATCTCGCGTACCATCCGGGCCTCCTCGATCACCGGAGCCGTGGCGAGTCCGGTGACGCCGACTACGAGCGGCAGTTCCACGGATGAGGCAACCACCTCGAGCACCGTGCGGCGCTCCTCGGCGGACAGCCGGGCGGCCTCGCCGAAGACGCCGAGCACGGTGAGGCCGGTGACACCGATCCCCTCGTAGTGCTTCACCAGCCGGGACAGGCTGGTCTCGTCGACCTCGAGGGCGGAGCCGAGGAACGGTGTGGCGACCACTCCCCAGACGCCGGGGGACAAATTGTCGACCATGAGTTGCTCTCCTTTACCGGCCCGGCCAGACGGGCGGGCGCTTCTCCTGGAAGGCGAGCACGCCCTCCTTGCCGTCCTCGCTGTCCAGCGCCTCGGTGAGGGCGGGCAGCCGCATCGCGTGCGCCTCCCGCGCCGACAGGTGCTCGGTGCGCTGCACCATCTGCTTGATGGCGCGCAACGACGTGGGGGCACAGGCAAGGATGTCGGCGACCCAGCGGTCGACGGCCTCGTCCAGCTCCCCGGCCGGTACGACCTCGTTGACCAGCCCCATGCGGTGCAGTTCCGCCGCGGGCACCTTGCGGCCGGTGAGCAGCAGTCCCATGGCCTGAGTGTGCTGCAGCCGGCGGACGAGCCGGAAGACGCCGCCGTCGAGCGGAATCCGGCCGACCCGCGGTTCGGTGAGGCCGAACCTGGCACTCTCGGCGGCCACGACGATGTCGCAGCCGAGCACCATCTCCATGCCGCCGCCGAGCGCGTAGCCGTTGACCCGGGCGATGACCGGGACATCGAGGCTGGTACGCAGGCTCAGGCCGCCGAAGCCGTTGGGGTCGAGGTCGGCCCAGTACTGCAGGCCGGTCTTGTCGACCGCGTCGGCGGACATGTCGGCGCCGACGCAGAACGCCCGGTCGCCGTCCCCGGTGACCACGACGACGCGGACCTCTCGGTCGGCCTCGATCTCGGCCCAGATCTCGTTCAGCCGGGCCAGTGTCTTGGCGTCGACGGCGTTGAGCACCTTGGGGCGGCTGATGGTGACCCGGGCGACGTGCCCGTCGCGCTCGTAGCGCACCTCGTCGGTGTACGCGTCGCTCATCGCAGGATGCCCTTCTCGCGCAGTATGGCTATCTGCTGCATGTCGTAGCCGAGTTCGCCGAGGATCTCCTCGCCGTGCTCGCCCAGCTGCGGCGGCACCCGGCGGACGGTGGCCGCGCCCTCGGACAGGTGGATCGGCGCGTTGAGCGCGCGGATGCGGCCCGCGACCGGGTGATCCATCTCGACGATCATGTTGTTGACCGCGGTCTGTTCGTCGTCCAGCGTCTGCTCCAGACTCCGCACCGGGGCGCAGAGGATGTCCTCCTCCTCCAGGCGCTTGACCCAGTAGTCGGTGGATTTGCCTGTGACCGCCTCGGCGAAGATGCGCTGCAGCTCGGGCCTGTGGGCGAACTGCTTCTCGAGGGTGTCGAACTCGGGGCGCTCGCCCAGGTCCTCGTCAAGTTCCAGGGCGCGGCTGATGTGGTGCAGCGGGTTGGCCTTGAAGCCGCCGACCATGATCAGTGCACCGTCGCTGGTGGGAAGCACGGCGGTGAGCGGCATGGCGGCCCAGTTGATCTCGGATCCGCGGTTGAGCTGCTGGCACGCCTCCTGCATCTGCATGTGGAGCATGGAGTCGTACATCGACACCTCGACCTTCTGCCCCTCCCCCGTCCGGTCCCGATGCAGCAGGGCGAGCAGGATGCCCTGGAGCAGGTGCATGCCGGTGGTGTAGTCGCACAGCGTCGTCGGGTAGAGCGTCACGGGGTCGTCGTCGGCGACCCGGCGCCACATCACACCGCTGTACGCCTGGGCGATGGCGTCCTGGCCGCCCTTGTGCGCGTAAGGCCCCGAGGTGCCGAAGCCGGTTCCGGATGCCCAGATGATCCGCGGACTCAGTTCCCGGAGCGCCTCG
Organism: Streptomyces sp. NBC_00154; assembly: GCF_026342835.1. GTDB lineage: Bacteria > Actinomycetota > Actinomycetes > Streptomycetales > Streptomycetaceae > Streptomyces. The sequence continues at coordinate 6,522,677 of NZ_JAPEMI010000001.1, read as the reverse complement.
TAACCGAGGCCGAGACGCTCCATCACACCGGCCCGGAAGTTGCTGACCACGACATCGGCGCCGCGCACCAGCTCCTGGACGGCCTTGAGGCCCTCCTCGGTACGGGTGTCGATGCTGATGCTCCGCTTGTTGCGGTTGATCGACAGGAAGATGGGATTGTCCAGGCCCGCCGGATCCGGGATCGAGGTACGGGCGATGTCGCCCGTACCGGGCCGCTCCACCTTGATCACATCTGCGCCGTAGTCGCCGAGCAACTGCGTGCACGACGGGCCCATGAAGACCTGGGTGAAATCGACGACGGTGATGCCGCTCAGCGGCTGTACGGTGCTCATGCGCGGGCCTCCATGGTTGCGTCGACGGTCGCGTTCTCGGCGGGGATGTCGCCCGGGTCGGCGCCCTGGTCGCGCATCCGGCTCTGGATCACGGCCGGGTCGACGTCCCGTACCAGCACGCCGTGCTCGACCGCGGTCGCCGCGGCGATACCGGCGGCCTGGCCCATGGCCATGCAGGGCGGAATCTCGCGCGAGATGCGCTGTGCCTCGGGAGTGGCCGAGTAGTGCCGGCCGGCGACCAGCAACTGGTCGACGCCGCGCGGCAGGAGCGAGCGGTACGGCGTGTAGTAGTCACGGCCGCGCGAGACGCTGTCGGCGAAGTGGCGACGGGACGTGACGTCGTCCTTGGTGACGACGTACTCGCCCTGCAGCAGACGGGTCTGGCGGACACCCATCTGCTCGGCGACATCGAGCAGATACGCACTCTCGAAGCCCGGCAGGTCCGACCTGATGTGGTCGAGCACGTTGCCGATACGGCCCCGCGCCTCGAACTCGGCCTCGGTGAGCGACTCCGGGTCGGTGCCGTCGAAGCCGGTCATGTGCGGCGCGTTGCACCACACCACGCCGGGTACGGGCGTCTTGAGCCACCACAGCTCCCAGGCGCCGCCGAGCAGCCGCTTGATCTTGCGGTTGATCGCGCGGGCCTCCCGCGGGTTCTCCTGCTCGAATCGCTCCGCGGCCGCGGTGTCCACGCCGCCGAGCCGGAAGACCAGGGTGACGAGGTAGTTGTCCTTGTCGTACGTGGCGCCGGCGCGGGAGGCCACGTCGATGTCACCGGTGGTGTCGATGACGACATCGCCCATGACTGCCTGCGGACCGGACTTGGTCTCGCAGACGACGCCCTTGACCGCCCCGTCCTGGACGATCGGCCGCGAGAACCAGCTGTGCAGTCGGAGGTCGACCCCGCTCTCGCGGACGAGGTCGTTGGACACGCGCTTCCAGCCGTCGGGGTCGAAGGCGACCGCGTAGCAGATCGGCTTGGGGCTGGTGTGGGAGTGGAAGTCGAATGCCCCCCAGCGGCCCCACTTGTTCCACATCTCCTGGGAGGAGACGCGCTCCTCGGCCGGCGGGTAGACCGCGAGTCCCAGCTTGGCCATCCGCTCGACGTACTCGTCGACGATGCCGGTGACCGTGATCTCGTTGCCGTTGACCATGTCGTCCAGGACGAGGACCATGCCGCCGGAGGCGAGTCCGCCGAGCGCCGAGTAGCGTTCCAGCAGTGTCACGCTCGCCCCGCTGCGGGCGGCGGAGACCGCGGCGCTCACACCGGCGGGGCCTCCGCCGACCACGACCACGTCCGAACGCCGGACGACCGGCGCCTCGACGGCGTCAAGTGTGACGGACTGTCCGGGGACAAGTGCGCCGGACGGCGCGGCTGTTGTGGACATGGTGGGACTCCTTTCAGCTTCCGGCGCGAACGGAACCGCGGCGGAAGGCGAGCATGTAGAGCAGAACGCTGAGCAGGCACAGCACGGCGACGTAGACGGGGAAGGCCCATCCGGCGCCGGCGTCCTGCAGCCACAGCAGGACGTACGGGGCGGTGCCGCCGAAGCCGGCGACGCCGACTGCGTAGCCGAGACCGACGCCGGTGACGCGACAGCTCGTCGGCATCAAGGTGGCGGACACCGTGTTGTAGAGGCCCATCGTGAAGGCCAGTACCGGGGCGCCCGCCAGCATCACGAGGGCGAAGGTGGTCATCCCCTTCCCCTGGTAGGCGAGGACGACGAACACCAGGGGGACGACCGCGAGGCGAGTGACGATGAACGTCCGCGAGATCCGCTTCCGGTCGGCGAGCCGGCCGACCAGAGGGTAGAGCGCGCCGACGACCACACCCGACAGGGTGGTGACCGCGAACACGGTGCTGGGGTCCTCCGCGTATGCGGAGCGGGCCAGGTTGGGCAGCCCGGTGGTCCAGGTGTAGTTGATCGCCTGGGCTGCCGCGACGACGAAGATGATGGTGAGCAGCGCCAGCTTGTGGTGGGCGACCTCTGCCCACACCTCCCTCGTCTTCCGGGGCTTCCCGGTGGTGTCGGGGTCCGCGGCCTCGGCCGCGGTGTGCAGGGTCTCCGGCAGGGAGCGGCGCAGCCAGAGGAAGAAGAGGCCGCCCAACGCGCCGATCACGAACGGGATGCGCCAGCCCCAGTCACCCATGGCCTCGGGGCCGACGGCCTCGCTGGTGAGGAAGCAGACCAGTGATGCCGCAACGATGCCGACCTGGACGTAGATGCTGATGATGCTGCCGAAGCGGGCGGTGCGGCCCTCCGGCGCCATCTCCACGATGTAGGCGGAGTTGAGCGGTGCCTCGATGCCGGTGGACAGCCCTTGCAGGATCCGGCAGGCGAGGAGGATCACGCCTGCCCACACGCCGATGACCGCGTGGGTGGGCAGCACTGCGATGACGGTGGTGGTGAGGACCATCGATCCGATGGACAGCAGCATGACCAGCCGCCTGCCCAGCCGGTCGGCCAGGGTGCCGAACACGATGGCGCCCAGTGGCCGGGCGGCGAACCCCACCGCGAAGACGGCCAGGGCGGACATGGTGGATGACAGGTCGTCGGTGGAGGGGAAGAACTGCGGTCCTATGGAGGACGCGAGCAGGCCGTAGACCATCCAGTCGTACCACTCGACGGCGTTGCCGCCGCCGAGGGCCAGCAGTGCGCGCCGCTGGGAGAGGGGAGTACGGACTGCGGTAGCTGATCTTTCGTGGAGCGATGCCATAGCGGGGGCACCTCGCGGTGAAAGGCGCACGGCTCAGGCCGTGCGGGACCTGCGCCCGGGCCGACGGCCGGGGCGTTGAGGGAGCGGAGTACGGCGGAGGCCGCGGCCTACCAGCTGGGCGGGGTGATGACCCAGACGGAAGTGGACGGCTCGTCGCCGGGGTTGGCGTACCAGTGAGGGACGCTCGACGAGTACGTGATCGAGTCACCGGCCTCGAGCCGGTGCCGGACGCCGTCGAGATAGACGTCCTTGACGCCGGAGAGAACGATCCCGAACTCTTCGCCGTTGTGGCGGAAGGGGGTGCTGCTGGTGTCATGCCCCGGCTGGGTCTCGACCCAGAGGACCTCGAGCGCGCCGTTCAGCGTAGGGGTGAGCAGCTCGTAGCTGGCGTCGTCGGGTCCATCGGTGCCGTGGAAATCGAGAGTGCGCCGTTCGGCACGCCGCACCACGGGGCTGATCTGTTCGGTCAGGTGGAAGAGCCTGCCGATGGGGATGTCCAGCCCGTGCGCGATCTGGACCAGGGTGGCAAAGGACGGATTGCCCTTGCCTCGTTCGATCTGGCTGATGAGGCCGGTACTCACACCGGATCCTCGGCTGAGGTCGTCGAGGGTGTAACCGGCCTGCTTGCGCAGTGCCTTGATCTGGATTCCCACTGTGGCGACGAGCGCGTCCAGATCCGGCTGACCGTCCTGGGGTACGTAGGTTGCGTCACTCACAGCTTCGACCTGCCTCAGTGGCGTGGGGACGGAAGGAGCTTCGCCGTGGAACGACAAGCGCTTCGGCGGAGCATGTGCGGGCTCGGCGACCCGGGCTTGGTCATATTGAAGAGCTTCACTAGATTGAAAACAACCCTTCAGAGTGAAGAACTTCAACTGAATGAGCGGTGGTCCGTATCGCGTCCGGTGCAGCGGTCGCCGACGAATGATCAGACCTGGTCAGGACATGCCGAAGCGGCGAGGAACTCTTCTCCCCGCCGCCTCTGCACTTCTCCGTCCGATGTTCCCGGTCACCGCCCGAAGGGCACCTTGACCGCCGTCGGTCCGTTCAGGCGAGCACCGGTCCGTCGAAGGTGAGCGTGCCCCCGTCGGCGTCGAGGCGGGCCCGGACGCCGACCGGGAAGGTCTGCATCGGGACGCCGTGGCCGATGTCGGCGCCGGCCAGGACGGGGGCGCCGAGATCGCCGAGCCGGTCGATGAGCAGGGCGTCGATCTCGGCCGGGTCACCACAGCCGGTGAAGGTGCCGCAGACGATGCCCGCGACCCCGTCGAGGTAGCCGGACCTGCGCAGCTGGGTGAGGATGCGGTCCAGCCGGTACGGCTCCTCGTCGACGTCCTCCAGGAGGAGGATGCCGCCGCGTGCCGGGCGCGAGGTGGGGGTCGCGAGCGAGGAGCAGAGCAGGCTCGCGGTGCCGCCGAGCGTGATGCCCTCGGCCGTGCCGCCCACCAGGGTGCGGGCCGCAGGGAAGGTGAGAAGGGTGGCCTCGGAGGGGGTGAAGAGGGTCCTGGCCAAGGAGTCGAAGGCGTACGAACCAGGGGTGAAGTCGTCCGAGACGGGCATCGGGCCGAACAGCGACACCCAGCCCAGGTGCACCGAGACCGCCTCGATGAGCGCGGTGACGTCCGAGTAGCCGACGAGCACACGCGGCGTGGGGGTGCCCAGGGAAGCGAAGTCGACACCCTCCAGGGTGCGTTGGGCGCCGTATCCGCCGCGGGCCATGAAGACGGCACGGTAGCGGGGGTCGGTGAGAGCGGTGGTGAGGTCGGCGGCGCGGGTGGCGTCGTCGCCCGCGAGATAGTCGAGAGGGACGCCGGCGGCGCGCGCCGAGGGCAGCACGTCGACGATCAGGCCGAGACTCTCCAGGGCCGCGACGCCCTTCTCCAGGTCCTCGGCGCGCGGCGCGCCCGAGGCGGCGGTGACGGCGACCCGGTCACCTGCTCCGAGAGCGGGCGGGCGGAGCAGGCCGGTGTTTTCGGGGGAGGTCATGCGGACTCCTCGGGTGCGATGAGGTAGGCGGCGAGCAGAGCGGCGCGGTCCAGCAGTGAGGCGACCGAGGCGCGTTCGGACATGGAGTGGGCGCCCGCACCGTCCGGGCCGAGGCCGTCGGCGGTGGGGATGCCGAGCGAACCGGTGAGATTGGTGTCACCGGCGCCGCCCGAGGTGCCGGTGAGCAGATCGGTGCCCCGCTCGGCGGCGAGCGAGGCAAGTCGCGCGGCGAGGGGGTTTTCCGGATCGCGCTCCCAGGCGGGGCGGTACGACAGCCGGGTGACGGTCACCTTTGCGCCGGGGCGGACCGGAGTGAGGGCGTCGAGGGCGCCGAGTACGGCAGCCTCGGCGGCAGGCGTGGCGAAGCGCAGGCCGACCTCGGCCGAAGCCGTACCCGCGACGACGTTGGCGCGGGTGCCGCCGCTGATGGTGCCGATGTTGAACTCGGCGGCGGGTGGCGCCGGGACGGCCCCCCGTACAGCGGCGATCTGGTCGATGAGCTCGTCGATCGCGGAGGTGCCGAGCGAGGCGTCGAGCCCGGCGTGTGCCTCCACGCCCTGGACCTCGATGCGCACCCGGGCCACTCCCCGCCTGCCGGTCTTCAGTGTGCCGCCGGGCAGCGGCGGTTCGAAGCCGAGGGCTGCGATGGCGCCCTCGGCGTGGGCGGCGATGATACGGCGGCCGTCCGGGGACCCGATCTCCTCGTCGTTGACGACGACCAGGCGCACCGGGCGGGACGGGGAGAGGCCCTGTTCGCGAAGGAGAGCGAAGGCCAGCTCGATGGCGACGAGGGAGCCCTTCATGTCGTACACGCCGGGGCCGGTGACGGTGTCGCCGTCCTCGTGGAGCGTGAAGGGGCGCTCGACGGTGGTGCCGACGGGAAGGACGGTGTCGCTGTGGCCGATGAGGAGTATGTGTGCGTCATCGAGGGTGCCCGGCCACTCGCAGACCAGGTGGTCGCCGTGCGGTCCGCTCTCGCGGGTGACCCGGGCTCCGAGAGCCCGATATGCCTGCTCCAGATCGGCGTTGACGATCCGGAGGAGTTCGGGTTCACCGGATGGGCTCTCGGCCATGACCAGGGTCTCCAGGCGGGCGAGTGCCCGCTCTCGCAGTTGCTCGGCGTCGAAGCGCATCGGCTCAGCCTTCCTTCAGTACGGCGTGCCGCAACCGGTTCGCCCGGATCAGGGACTCGTCGACATGGACACCGAGGCCCGGGCGGGCGTCGGGCACCGGGACCAGGCCCTCGGTGGCGCGGATCGGCGGGGTGACGATGTCCTGGCGGTAGTACTTGTCGGAGCCGGAGACGTCCGAGGGCAGCGTGAAGCCCGGCAGCGAGGCGACGGCGAGGTTGGCCGCGCGCCCGATGCCGAACTCGTGCATTCCCCCGCACCACACCGGGATTCCGGCCTCGCGGCACACGTCGTGCACCGCGACGGACGGTCCGATTCCGCCGAGCCGGGACACCTTGATGTTGACGATGTCGGCGGCGCCCAGGTGCAGTGCGGTGGCCAGTACGGCGGGTGAGGTGATCGACTCGTCGAGACAGACGGGCGTGTCGAGCCGGGCGGCGAGGCCGGCATGGCCGAGCAGGTCGTCCTCGGCGAAGGGCTGCTCGATCATCAGCAGGCCCTGGTCGTCGAGGGCGGTGAGGGCGGCCAGGTGCTCTGCGGAGTCGGCCCGGTAGCCGGTGTTGGCGTCGACCTGGAGGGCGATACCGGGGAAGGCCGCCCGTACCGCCCGTACCGGCTCGAGGTCCCAGCCCGGGCGGCACTTTAGCTTGATGCGGCGGTAGCCGTCGCCGACATGCCGGGCGACCTGGTCCAGGAGAGCGTCGACGGTCGGCTCGATGCCGAGACTGACACCCGCGCTGATCCTCTCGGCCGTGCCGCCGACGAGGGTGGAGAGGGTCTCGCCGCGGGCCTGCCCGTACAGGTCCCAGCAGGCCATGTCGAGCCCGGCGCGGGCGAAGTGGTTGCCCGAGAGGCGAGTGGTGAGGCCCGCCGCGTCGTCGGGGTGCTCCCACGGGCGGCCCACGACCATGGGAGCGAGGTGCTCGCTCAGTACGTACCAGCAGCTCTCGGTGGATTCGCTGCAGTAGTACGGGTCGCTGGGCGAGGCACACTCGCCCCAGCCGACCGTGCCGTCGGATGCGGTCGCCCTGACCACGATGTGGTCGAGGTGCGACTTGCGGTGGGAGCTGGTCTCGAACTCATGGATCAAGTCCAGCCGCACAAGGGAGAGTTCGATCTCGGTGATGGTGATCGTCATGAGGCGCCCTCCTGGTCGGTGCCGCGCGGGACGAACCGGTATACCGCGAGGTCGTCGGTCACACGCAGGCAGGAGACCCCGACATGGGTGGCCAGGGCCTCGGTGAAAGTTTCCCTGAGCGAGGTGCGCAGTGCGGCGGCGGCGGGCGCTCCTACGGCGGTGCGGTGCAGATCCCAGCGGGCGGGTACGGCGATCAGCAGGTCGTCGCCCTGGGCCAGACACTCGCCGGGTTGCCAAGCTCGGTCGGGGAGTCCGGGCTGGACCATGGCCGGTCGCGTCAGGTCCCAGTCGAGGAGGAACCGGTCGGTGGGCTCGCCCGCGTCGTCGCCGAAGCCCTCGCCGCCGTACATCGACGGTTTGAGTACGCGGACCCGCCCGCCGAGCACATCCAGATTGAAGTGCGCGTTACGGGTCTTCAGGGGGTCGTAGGACCAGCGGATACGGGTCAGCCCCATGGCCAGGGTCCGCTCGCGCTGGGCGTGCTTGAGGAGCCGGCCCACCCCCTGCCCCTGGAGGTGGCGGGCGACCACGGCGAGCTGCGAGAACTGGAACAGCTCGCCGCCCCCCTCGCGGGCGAGGAAGCTGTATGCGAATCCGACCGGCCGCGCCAGGTCGCCGTCGCTCTCGTAGGCGGCGACGACGATGCCCCCGTTGGACTGGAGCGCGGTCAGCAGGCGGGGGTTGAGGCCCCCGTCCGACGGCCGCAGCCCCATCACCTCGGTGTACAGGCCGATGCACGCCGCCATGGCGGCAGAACCTTCGACGTCGCGTACGACAAGCGCGGGGTCAGCGGCCATGGGCGAGATGGCAGGCCGCCTGGGCGGGCGCCGGGTCGGCGGTCAGTACGGGCAGCTCGCGTGTGTCGCAGCCGGCGGCGGCCCGCTCGGCACCCTCCAGTTCCGGCCAGAGCGGGCAACGCGGGTGGAAGCGGCAGCCGGACGGGATACGGGTCGGGTCCGGGGGCTCGCCGGTCAGTACGGTCGGCCGCTGGTCGCGTCCGGCCTCGGGCAGCACCGAGAGCAGGGCCTTGGTGTACGGGTGCTTGGGGTGCAGCAGCACTTCCTCGACGGTGCCGACCTCGACGATCCGGCCGAGATACATCACGGCGACCCGGTCGGCGATGTTCCAGGCCAGGCCCAGGTCGTGGCTGACGACGAGGGCGGACAGGCCGAGGCTGTCACGGAGTTCGAGAATCAGCTTGAGGATCTCGCCGCGCACCGAGGCGTCCAGGGATGCGACCGGCTCGTCGGCGACGATCACCGAGGGGTTCAGGGCCAGGGCGCCCGCGATGACGACGCGCTGCTGCTGACCACCGGACATCTCGTGCGGGAAGCGGTGCAGGAACCGCTCCGGAGGACGCAGCCCGGCACGCGAAAGAGCCGTGTTCACACGGGCGTTGAGCTCCTCCGTGGTGCCGTGCAGCCGGGGTCCCTCGGCGACGGCGTCGTACACGTTCTGCCGCGGGTTGAGGGCGCCGCCCGGGTCCTGGAGTACCAGCTGGGCATGGCGGCGGTACTCCTTGAGCGCCCGGGCCGAGTAGGTGAGGGGCTTGCCCTGGTAGCGGATCTCGCCGCTGGTGGGCCTGATGAGGCCGACGAGCGCGCGGGCGAGGGTGGACTTGCCGCAGCCCGACTCGCCGATCAGGGCGACGATCTCGCCCTGGCCGACGGTCAGGTTGGCGCCGTCCACGGCGCGGGCGGGCCCACGGCCTGCGCGCGCCGGGTAGGTGATGCGGAGGTCGCTGACCTCCAGGGCCGGGGCGGCGGTGCTCATGCCTGGCTCCCTTCGGTTACGGGGGTGTGGGCGTCCAGAACGCGCAGACAGGCGGCGCTGCGCCGATCGCCCGCGGGCCACAGCTCGACGGCCTTCGTACGGCAGACGTCGACGGCGTGCACACAGCGCGGGACGAAGGCGCAGCCCGCGCCGAGCGCCGAGACGTCCGGCGGGTCGCCTGGCAGTCCGGAGGGCGCGAAGCGGGACGCGGGGTCGCCGATGGTGGGGAACGCCCTGGCCAGTGCGTCGGTGTACGGGTGCCGGGGATCTTCGATGACCTGCTGCGAGGGGCCGGTCTCGACGATCTCGCCGGCGTACATCACGGCGAGCCGTCCGCACATCTCGGAGAGCACCGAGAGGTCGTGGCTGATCATGATGACGCCGACCCCGGAGTTCCGTACCAGCTCGGTGAAGAGCTCCATGATCTGCGCCTGGACCATCACATCGAGGGCGGTGGTGGGCTCGTCGGCGATGATCAGGTCAGGGCGGCAGGCGAGCGCCATGGCGATCATGATGCGCTGACGCTGGCCGCCGGAGAACTCGTGCGGGTAACTGCCCATGCGCTGCCGCGATATGCCGACGCTGTCGAGCAGTTCGGCGGCGCGTTCGCGGGCGGTGCGCGGGGACACCTTCTCGTGGAGCAGGATCGGCTCGCAGATCTGCTCGCCGATGGGGCGCACCGGGTTGAGGGCGCTCATGGCGCCCTGGAAGACCACGGATGCGCCGTTCCAGCGCACGGTGCGCAGTGCGGACCACTTGGCGGTGAGCAGGTCCTCGCCTTCGTACAACACCTGTCCGGTGACCTTGGCGCTCTTGGGCAGCAGCCGTAGCAGGCTGAGCACCATGGTGGACTTGCCGGAGCCGGACTCGCCGGCCACGCCGAGGGTCTCGCCCCGGTCCAGGGTGAAGCTGACACCGCGCACGGCGGGGATGAGGCTGTCGCCGTCGCGGTAGGTGACGGAGAGGTCGCGTACGTCGAGCAGGGTCATGGTCAGCCCACCATCCGCGGGTTGAGGACGTGTTCCACGGCGCGCCCGGTGAGGGTGAAGCCGAGGACGACGAGAAGGATCGCGATGCCGGGCGTGCCGACGTACCACCAGGCACCAGAGGTCATGGCGCCCTGGTAGAAGGCGGCATTGAGCATGGAACCCCAGGAGACTCCGGTCGGGTCGCCGAGACCGAGGAAGGTCAGGGTGGCCTCGGAGAGGATCGCCGAGGCGACGGTGAGGGTGGCGGAGACCAGGATCAACGGGGCCACGTTCGGCAGTACATGACGGACCATCACCTGACGGTTGCCCGCACCGAGGACCTTGGCGCGCTCGATGAACGGGCGGGCCTCCACGGCGAGGGTCTGGGCGCGAACCAGGCGGGCGGTGGATGTCCAGGAGGTCACTGCGATGGCGATGGTGATGGACGCCGTGCCCTGCCCCAGGACCGCGGCGAGGGAGATGGCCAACGGCAGGCTGGGCAGCGCGATGAACCAGTCGGTGACATGCATCAGGGCCTTGCCGAGCTTGCCCGGGTAGTGGCCTGCGAGCAGTCCGATCGTGGAGCCGAGCACCATGGTGAGCACGGTGGCGATGACGCCGATGGACAGCGAGGAGCGCGAACCCCAGATCAGCAGGTCCACCACGGAGCGGCCGGCCTGGTCGGTGCCGAGGAGGTAGCCGGAGCCGGGCGCGGAGAGCAGCGGGCCGTCGACCTTGGTGACGTCGAGCTGCTCGGGACCTATGAAGAGCGGGGCGCAGAGCGCGAGGATCGTGGCGACGAGCAGGATGCCCAGGCCGACGAGACCGGACGGGCGCTTGGCATAGGCGCGCGCGAAGCGGCCGACGGAGGCCAGCCGGGGAGGCGAACCGGCCGGGGTGGCCGCGGCGGTGATGTCAGTGGTGTCAGAAGTCGTCATCGCACACGCACCCGGGGGTCGAGGAAGCGGTAGAGCACGTCGGCGAGGAGGTTCATCAGGATCACACTGGCGCTGAAGATGATGAACGTGCCCTGCAGTACGGGGATGTCGGGCACCTTGAGTGCCTCGATGGTCAGCGAGCCGAGACCCGGCCAGCTGAAGACGGTCTCGACCGTGATCGCACCGCCGACCATCGTGCCCAGGTGAAGAAAGATCACGGTGACGGAGGGAAGCAGCGCGTTGGGCACGGCGTGCTTGCGGCGTACGGCGTCGTCGACAAGTCCCTTGGCCCGGGCGGTCAGCAGATAGGGACTGCCCAGCTCATCGATGATCGACGAGCGCATGATCGACACGTACTGGGCGAAGACCACAAGCACCATCGTCAGACACGGCAGCACCATGTGGCGGGCCACGTCGAGAACGTGACCGAAGCCGGTGGCACCGAGCGACGGGTCGGACATGCCGCCGGAGGGGAACAGATCGAGGCCGACGCTGAGCCAGATCAGCAGGATCATGCCCAGCCAATAGGTGGGCACCGACCAGAAGGTGAGCGCCGCCGAGGAGGTGATCTTGTCGAAGAGGCTGCCGTGCCGCCACCCGCTGCGTACCCCCAGCCACAGGCCGACCACCACGGATATCGCGGTGGCCGTGCCCATCAGGAGCAGAGTGGGGCCGACGCGTTCGCCGATGAGCGAGGAGACGGACTGCTGGTACTGCCAGGAACGGCCCAGATCCAGGTGGACGATGTCGTTCACGAAGTGCAGGAAGCGCTCCCACACCGGCTGGTCCAGGCCCAGTGTCTGGCGCAGATGAGCCATCTGCGCATCGCTGGTGGGCCGGCCGCGGGTCATTGTCTGGACCGGGTCCGAGGGCATCAGCTGGAAGATCACGAAGCCGATGCCCAGGACGATGACGAAGCTCACGGCGGCTGCGGCGAGCTTGGTGCCCAGGAAGCGGAGGAAGTCTGCCCGCCCCGAGCCCGGGCGGGAGGCGGCGTCGGCCGCGTCGCTCCCGGGCACGGGGCCGACGGCGCTCGCGCTGTCGGACGTATCGGACGTAATGGTCATGAGTTCTCGATCTGCTCGGTCTGGTGGACCCCGCGCACCCGGTGCTGCGACCGGGCGCGCGGGGCGGGCGAGGTGGTTACTCCCGCTCGTCGGCCGACGAGCGGCGCTTGATGCCGAAGGCGAGGCCCGCCACGACGAGCACGCCGATTCCGATACCGGCCCACAGGGTGGTGGAACCCGACGAGGCTTCCTTCACGGCGGCGACCGGGGTGGCGCTGCGGAACTGGCCGAAGGTGTACTGCATCGGGTAGACGCCCGCGGAGTCCGCCTTGCCGACCGCGAGGTTCTTCACGGTGCGGGCGTTCGTCGCACTCAGGCCCGTGGCGTAGTAGAGGATGACGTTGTTGTCGGCCTTGTAGAGGATGTCCTGCATCTTGCCGACGGTCGCCGCGCGCTGCGCCGGGTCGAACTCGGTGACCTGCTGCTTGAAGAGCTTGTCGAACTCCTTGTTGCAGTGGAAGGAGTCCGTGGAGCCACTCGTGCCGTCGTCCAGCGGCAGCGCGTCGCAGTTCTGGATGGAGAGCAGGTACGTCGGGTCGGGGCCGGTGCCCCAGCCGTCCATCAGCAGGTCCCAGTCACCCTTGGCGAGATCGTCGTTGAGCTTGGTGGAGCTCAGCGGCTCGGCGGTCAGCTCGACGCCGATCTGCTTCATCCACCCGGTGAGGTAGGTGGCGATCTGGGTGTCGGTGGCGGCGTCGGAGTGGGTGCCCAGGCGCAGCTTCAGCGGCTTCTTCGTCTTGGGCGAGACACGGATACCGTCCTTGCCCTTGGCGTAACCGGCCTCATCCAGGAGGGAGTTGGCCTTAGCGATGTCGTACGACTGCTCGTCGCCCGGGGCGGGCTTCCACGCCCACTGCTTCCAGGTGGGCGGGATGTAGCCCGCGCCGACCTGGCCCAGGCCGTCGAGCACCTTGTCGACGAGAGTCTGCTTGTCGGTCGCCAGCGCGATGGCGCGGCGCACGGCGGCGTCGGCGAGAGCCGGGTTCCCGGTGCCGATCTTCTTCCCGGAGCGGGTACGGGCACCGGAGTTGAGGGCCACGCTCATCCAGCGGCGGCCGGCGTTCTGGAAGGCAGTGGTCCGCTTGTCGCTCTGCAGCGCCTTGAACTGGGTGGAATTCAGATCGGAGACGTAGTCGAGCTGGCCGCTGCGCAGTGCGGCGACAGCGCCGTCGACGGCCTTGTAGCGCTGCTGGACCAGGTGGTCGAACTTGGGGGCGCCGAGGACGAAGTCCTTGTTGGCGTCGTACTTGACGTACTGCTCGGCCTTGTAGGCCGTGAGCGTCCAGGGACCGTAGCCGACGATGTCGCCGGAGTCGTTCTTGAAGTTCTTGAGGTCCGTGACGTGCTTTTCCCAGACGTGCTTGGGGACGATCGGCACACCGCTGTAGGGGATGGACACGAACGGGGTGTTCGCCTGGGGCTTCTTGGTCTTGATGACCAGCGTCGTGGCGTCGGGCGCGGTGACCGAGGCGAAGTTCTCGACGAGCGAGCCGTTGGCAGTGCCTGCCACCTCGTTCGTACGGATCAGGTTGAGGGTCCAGGCGGCGTCCTCGGCGGTGATCGGCTTGCCGTCCGACCACTTCAGTCCCTTGCGGAGGGTGAAGGTCCAGGTGAGCTTGTCGGCCGAAGGCGTCCACTTGGTCGCCAGGTACGGCGCGGGGGTGCCGTCGGTGTTCAGGGAGTTCAGGGAGGGGTAGACGGCGCTGAAGACATCCAGCGAGCCGGCGAAGTACGCCAGGAACGGGTTCAGCGAGTCGATGCCGTTGCCGGTCATCGCGGCGCGCAGAGTGGTGCCCTTGGTGTCGGCGGCGGCCCCGGGGGCCAGGGCGACCGAGCCGAGGGCGAGAGTGCCGGTGAGGGCTGCGGCGGCCAGTGCGCTAGCACGTCGGCGTATCGCGCTGCGGACCATTGTGTGTGTCATTTCGTGCCACTCCAGGAGCGTGGGTACGGCGCGGACCACGGGGGTCCGCGTCGTGCCGGTGAACGTGCTGTGTGCTGCCTTGCTGTGGCGAGCCGGGGCAATACTGCGCGGCTCGCCTGTCGTGCGGCCGGTGACGGCCGTTGAGTCAGCCCGCTGCGGGGCCGGAGGGATCCGCCCGGAGGAAGGTGTCCAGGACCCGGACACCGAAGGCGAGGCTTTCGGTGAGGACGTGCTCGTCGACGCCGTGTACGTAGTCCCAGCTGTTGAAGCCGGGCGGGGTGGTGCCGGGGGCGAAGCCGTAGCCGGCGATGCCCAGCCGGGCGAAGGCTTTGGCGTCGGTGCCGCCGGACATGCAGAACGGCAGGACCAGGGCCTGCGGGTCGTGGGCGCGCAGGGCATCCGCCATGGCCGCGAACTCGGGCGAGTTGTGGTCGGCGGCGACCGGCTCGGTCCAGCTGGCGAACTCGCGGGTCACCTTGGTACCGAGCACCGCGTCGACGGCAGCGAAGAACTCCTTCTCGGCGCCGGGCAGGACCCGTCCGTCGATGCCGGCGGTGGCTTCGCTGGGGATGACGTTGTGCTTGTATCCGGCGTTCAGTCGGGTCGGGTTGAGGGAGTTCGACATGGTCGACTCCACCAGCCGGGCGGCCTCGCCGAGTTGGGCGATGCTCGCCGGGTCGGCCGGGTCGATCGTGATGCCGAGCTCCGACCCGAGCCCGTCGAGCAGCGCCCGGACCGGCGGGATCAGATGAACCGGCCAGGTGTACGAGACCAGTTCGGCCACGGTGCGTACCAGAGTGGCCACGGCGTTGTCGGGGTTGCGACGGGAGCCGTGGCCCGCGGTGCCGTGCGCGCTGAGGGTCATCCAGGCGCTGCCGCGCTCGCCGGTGGCGACCGGGTAGAGGCGGCGGCCGTTGGGCAGATGGACGCTGTAGCCGCCGGACTCACTGATGGCGGCGGTGACGCCCTCGAAGAGTCCGGGGTGCCTGTCGACGAGGAACCCCGCTCCGTACGCGCCGGTGTCCTCCTCGTCGGCGACGAAAGCCATCACGATGTCGCGCGGCGGGCGGGTGCCGGTGCGGGCGAATCCGGTGGCGCAGGCCAGCATCATCGCGTCCATGTCCTTCATGTCCAGGGCGCCGCGGCCGCGTACTGCGCCGTCGGTGATCTCGCCGCTGAACGGATCGAAGGACCAGTCGGAGGGCTCGGCGGGCACGACATCCAGATGGCCGTGGACCAGCAGTGCGGGGGCCAGCGGGTCGGCGCCCGGGATCCGGACCACGGTGGAGGCTCGGCGCGGCTCCGACTCCAGGACCTGCGGCGCGTATCCGGCGTCGGTGAGGACTTCGGCCACCCACTCGGCGGCTTCCCGCTCGCCGCGCGACTCACCGCCGCCGTAGTTGCTGGTGTCGAAGCGGATCAGCCGCGAGCAGTGGTCGACCGTGTCGGTGGCCAGTGCCTCGTGGTGGGCGAACTGTTCTGCGGAGGGGTCGGTGGGCTCCTGGATCACGGAGCAGTCCTTTCAGGCGGGCCGGCGGGGGTGGCGCTCTCGCCGTCGCTCAGGGCCCAGGTGAGTGCGTACCGGCGCTGTGCGCGACGGGCCGCACCCTTCGCGCCGGCCGCGGCAAGTGAGGCGAGCAGATGGCCGGTGGCGGTGACGGCGGTCGGCGAGTGGGTGCGCGACTCGCTTCGGGTGTTCACCGCGAGGACGTGGGTGGCGTACGCGCACACCGGGCTGTCGTAGCCGTCGGTGATCGCTACGACCGTGCCGCCCAGCGCGTGGAACTCACGGGCGAAGCGCACGGTGTGTCGGCTGTAGCTGCGAAAGCTGAAGGTGATCAGTACATCCTGGTCGCCGGCGTCGGCGAGCGCGGTGACGGCCGCTCCCACTCCCGGCTGGACGAGCGTGACGTCGCGGAGCGCGGCGGAGAGATCGGCGGCAACCAGAGCCGCGTACCCGATGGACTTCATGTCGCCGAACACCCAGCGGCGGCGGCCTGCGACCACGGCCCGGGCGGCGAGTTCCAGGGCGCCGTTGGCGTGCAGCGCGTCGAGGGTGCCGGCCAGGTTCTCCTGCTCCCGGGCGAGGATGCGGCGCAGCGCGGTCCGGTCACCGGGCTCGCCCTCACGGTCGGCGATGCGCTGGTCGGGAACGGGCAGCCGGCGGCCCGTCTCACGGGCGGCACAGGCACGCAGGTCCTCGGTGTCGGCGAAGCCCGCCATGGCGAGCAGCTGGTCGAGATCCTCGGCGTTCGCGTCGGCGACCCGCAGGAGCTGGGCGGGGCGCCGGGACAGTGCGGCGGGGAAGTCCGCAGCGAGTACGGCGTGCAGGCGAGCGGCCCCGGGACCGCATTGGGCCGCAGCACGCTCCAACAGGCGGAGCACAGGATCGGGCGTCAGGACAGACATCAAAACCTCCCTCCATGCCGTGAACTCCACCGCTGCGACCAGGGATTTCTTCCCTGAGTATCACTTGCTGGCGGATACATTGATCTAAGGTGGCGCGAGTATTACTGTCACCGCATGTCTGAGTCAAGGGATGTTCCAGCCGCCGCCGCGACGACCGTCGACTCATCGGTCGAGGCGTCCGCAGCCGATCGGGCAACCGCCCAACTGGCCAAGGTCGTTGCCTCGGCGCGCAGGACGGCAGGACTGACACTGGCCGCCACCGCGGCCGGGTCGGGTCTCTCGCCCGCATATGTCTCGCAGATCGAATCCGGCTCTGCGAATCCGACCGTCCGCAGCCTGGCGCAACTCGCCGGAGTGCTGGGCCTCGAACTGCACGAGCTGCTCGGCGCCGAACGTGGTGACGCGTCCGACAACAGCCCGTTCCCGCCCCGTTTCACCACGCTTCCCGGATTGACCGCGATGTCGGACAGTCAAGGAATCTGGAACATGACGGCCCATAACGCAACCGCGCTCCATTCACGCCTGATAAGGGGTGAACCGGGCGATCACGCCCGACCGATCCGGCACGCCGGAGAGGAACTCGTGGTGGTGCTGGCCGGACAGTGCCGGCTCCGCGTCTCGGACACCGCGCGCGTGCTGAATCCGGCCGACGCCTGCCACTTCGCCGCATCCGAAGAACATCAGATCACGCAGACCAGCGACGACTTGCTCCTGCTCGTCGTCCTCACGAAGGAGTGACGCAGGTGGTTCCATCCGCCGACAACGCGCCCGACGCCGCCCCCACCCGCGCCGCGGGCCCGGACGAAGCACCGGACGTCTGGCCGCTCACCGCCAAGGACATGGACGGCGAACTGCATGTGGGCTCCGTGCCGATGACGGGCCTCGCCCAGGCCTGCGGCACTCCGCTCTACGTCGTGGACGAGGCGGACTTCCGCGAGCGGGCCCGCCAGTGGCGGGAGTCCGGCGCGGACCGCGTGCACTACGCGTCCAAGGCCTTCCTCTGCCCGGAGATGGTCCGCTGGGTGGGTGAGGAGCGTCTGCACCTGGACGTGTGCAGCGTCGGCGAGCTCGAACTCGCCGTCGCCGCGGGCTTCGACCCCGCCCACATCGTGCTGCACGGCAACAACAAGCTCCCCGCCGAACTCCGCTCGGCCGTGGCGTACGGCGTCGGGGTGATCGTCGTCGACTGCGCCGAGGAGATCGACCGGCTCGCCGGCTACGCGGCCGACGCCGGCCGGGTCCAGGACGTGTATCTGCGCATCGCGCCGGGCGTCGCCGCCGACACCCACGACTACATGGCCACCGGCAGCGACGACGTGAAGTTCGGCTTCCCGGTCAACGGTGGATTCGCCGAACGGGCGGTCCTCACCGTCAGTGGCATCCCCTCGTTGCGTCTGACGGGCATCCACTCCCACCTGGGCTCGCAGATCCTCGACCCGTCCGGCATCCGGCGGGCCGCCTCGCGGGTGGCCGCATTCGTCCGCATGCTCGCCGAGCGGCACAGCATCCGCATCGAAGAACTGGACCTCGGCGGCGGCGCCGGAATCGCCTATGTGCCCGGCCAGCAACGGCTGGCGCCCGCCGAGTTCGTGGCCGCGCTGCGGGCCGGGGTCGCCGAGGAGATGGACCCTGCCTCCGTTCGGCTCGCGGTGGAGCCGGGCCGCTCCCTGATCGGCACCGCCGGTGTCACGCTTTACGAAGTCGGAGTGGTCAAGCAGGGCCTCGAGCGACGCTTCGTCTCCGTCGACGGCGGCATGAGCGACGCTCTGCGCCCCGCCCTCTACCAGGCCTCATACACCGCCTGGACCGCCAACCGCAGGCTCACCGGCCGCCCCGTGCACTCCCTCGTCGTCGGCCGGCACTGCGAGAGCGGCGACATCGTCGTACCCGACATCGCGCTCCCGGCCGACCTGGCCGTCGGCGATCTGCTGGCTGTGCCCGCGACCGGCGCCTACCACCACGTCATGGCCAGCAACTACAACTTCCAGCCGCGCCCCGCCGTCGTCGCCGTACGCGACGGGCAGGCGCGCCTCATGGTGCGTCGCGAGACCCCCGCCGACCTCTTGCTCCGCGACGGCGCCGGCGCCGGCATAGACCTCTCAGGAGACCTTCGATGACCGAGCGCCGTGTCCTCCCCTACGGCGAGTGGCCCTCACCGCTGACCGCCGATTCGGCCGCGGCCGGCTCCGGGGCCACGAGCTGGCCGTCCGGCGTCGGCGAGGAGACCTGGTGGTGCGCCAACGATCCGGCCACGGCCACCGTCCGGCTGCTGCGCACCCGCCCCGGGCACGCCCCCGAGCCGGTACTGCCGGCGGGTGTCAGTGTGCGCAACCGTTCGCTGGGCTACGGCGGGCGCCCGTACGCGGTCCGGCCCGGCTCGGACGGCGGCGCGCATCTGCTGGTCTTCACCGACCATCGCGACCAGCGGCTGTACGCGGCCGGGACCGCCCTGCTGGGAGCGGGCGTTGCGAGCACCCCGGTCCCGCTGACTCCTGCCGATCCGCCCGAGTACGAAACCTGCTGGGCGGACCCGGTGTTCGCGCCGGGTGGCACCGAGGTCTGGCTGGTCCGGGAGGTCACGCAGGCAGCCCGGGAACCGGGCGAGGATCCGGCCCCGCGCACCCGTCGTGACATCGTCGCCGTGCCGCTCGACGGCTCGGCCGCCACCGCGCCGGACCGGCTGCGGGTGGTCGGTCGCTCCCACCACTTCCTGTCCACCCCGCGGATCAGCCCGGACGGACGGCACCTGGCGTGGCTCGGCTGGGACCACCCGCAGATGCCGTGGGAGACCACCGAGTTGATGGTCGCGCCGCTGGTGGACGGCGTCGCGGGCGAGCCGGTGCGGGTGCTGGGCGGCGGTGCGGTGTCCGTACCGCAGGCCGCTTGGGCGCCCGACGGCACCCTGTACGCGATGGCGGACCCGGACGGCTGGGCGAACCTCTTCCGGATCACCCGGGCGTCCGACGGGAGCTGGCACGCCGAGTGCGTACGGCCCATGGAGCGGGAGTGCGCGGGTGCCCTGTGGCGGGTCGGCGCGAGCTGGTTCGCGGCCACCTCGGCCGGAGTTGTGCTGCGGCACGGCGTCGGTGAACAGCGGCTCGCGCTGTGGGATCCCGCCGACGGCACGCTGCGCGATCTGGCGCCCGAGTGGACGGAGTTCGGCTCCGACCTGTGGGCCGACGACCATGCCGCCGTACTGCTGGCGGCCTCCCCCACGCTCGGCCACGCCGTGCTGCGGGTGCCGTTCGACGGCAGCGCTCCGGTGCGCTGCAACGGTGAGCGGGACACCACGTACGACGCCTGGCGGGCGGTGCCGGAGCGGCGGGTCGCCAAGGCCGCGGACGGCGGCGAGGTGCAGTACGTCTACTATCCGCCCACCAGCCCGGACTGCACCGGCCCGGCAGGCGAGGCGCCGCCGCTGCTGATCCACATCCACGGCGGGCCCACCAACTCCAACGGCGCGGCCCCCGATGCGGAGTTCTCGCTCTTCTGCAGCCGGGGCTTCGCCGTCGCCGCCGTCGACTACGGCGGCTCCACCGGCTACGGCCGCGCCTACCGGGACCGGCTGCGGCACACCTGGGGTGTCACCGACGTCGAGGACTCGGTGACGGTGGCCTCGGAACTGGCCTCCGCCGGGCTCGCGGACCCTTCGCGCACCGCGATCCGTGGCGGCTCGGCGGGTGGCTGGACGACACTCGCGGCGCTGACGTCGACCGACACCTTCTGCTGCGGTGCGGTGTACTACCCCATCAGTGACCCGGAGACCTGGATCTACGGACAGACCCATGACTTCGAGTCCCGCTATATGGAGTATCTGGTCGGGAAGTTGCCCGAGGACCAGGAGCGGTTCGACCGGGTGTCGCCGATCCGCAAGGCCGGGCAGATCACCAGCCCGCTGGTGATGCTGCAGGGAGCGGACGACTTCATCTGCCGTCCCGACCAGGCCGAACGCATCGTCGACGCAGTGGCCCGACGCGGGCTGTGGCACCGCTACTTGCTCTTCGAGGGCGAGGGACACGGCTTCCGCCAGGCGTCCAGCGTGAGCGCCTCACTGCGCGCCGAGGCGGAGCTGTACGGGCATGCGATGCGCATCCATGTCGACCTCTCGGACACCAGCGGCGCAGCGCCGGGGGCGCAGGGCTGAGCAGCCTCCCGTGCCCGCAGGAGCGTCGCGGTTCGGCCACCCGGACGGGTCGTTCGCTCTCCGGGCCCGGCAGGCACGAAGGCGAAGTCAGCAGCTGAAGCGGGCGGCCGCCGGAGCCCCGGTCAACGGCTCCGGCAGCCGCAGCGGCCCGTGGCCCGGGGTGATCCGGCCCAGCAGCCGTCCGCCCGTCGCCCCGGTGCAGCTGGGGAGCGTCCCCGGCAGGCCGTGCGCGGTGAACCAGCCGAGCAACGCGAAAGCCACCGCCTCCTTGGCGGCCGAGGGCAGTCCCAGCGCGTCGGAGCGCAGCAGCTCGACCCCCGGCAGCAGTGCCCCGATCCGCTCGGTCAGCACCGGGTTGTCCGCGCCGCCGCCGGACATCACGAGGGTCCGCAGGCCTCGCTCCCGTACCGCGTCCGCAACCGTGCGTGCGGTCAGCTCGGCCAGGGTGGCCAGGAGGTCCTCGACCGGGAGCGGGCGACGTCCGGCCAGGTGCCCGGCCAGGTAGTCGGCGTGGAAGAGCTCCTTGCCGGTGCTCTTCGGCGGCTCGCGCCGGTAGTACGGTTCGGCGAGCAGAGCGGCGAGCAGCGCCGGGTCCACCCGTCCGGCGGCGGCGAGCCGGCCGTCCTCGTCGTACGGCCGGCCGGTCCCGGCCAGCGCGGCCGCGTCCATCAGGGCGTTTGCGGGACCGGTGTCGAAGGCGACCGGCGCGCCGTGGCCGACTGATGTCAGATTGGCGATCCCACCGAGGTTCAGCGCCCCCGCCGGACCTGGCAGTCCACTGAGCAGCAGCGTGTCCAGGAGCGACACCAGGGGCGCGCCCTGGCCGCCCGCCGCCACGTCCGCGGTGCGTACGTCGGACACCACCGGCACGCCCAGGCGCTCGGCGATCCAGGCGGGCTGGCCGAGTTGCAGGGTGCCCCGCACGGTCCCGTCGTCCACCCAGTGGTAGAGGGTCTGGCCGTGCGAGCACACCAGGTCGACCGGCCCTGCCGCGGCCGCTGTCGCCGCCGCGGTGTCGGCGAAGGACTGCCCGATGCGGGTGTCCAGGCGGCACACCGCGGCCAGCGTCACATCCCTCGGAGGCAGCGCGTCCAGGATCTCGGCGCGCAGATCGGCCGGGTAGGGGTGTGCAGCCGCGTGGACGAGGGTGCCGTGCAAGGTGTCGCCGTCGAGGCGGAATTCGACGACGGCCGCGTCGATCGCGTCGTGCGAGGTGCCGGAGCTGAGTCCCAGGACTCTCACAGGGTTCCTTTCTGAACATGGGTGCGGGCGGGCCCGCACCCAGGGAAGGAGCGGGCCCGCCCGATGCCGGGGGGCGAGAGGTCAGACGGCGGCCGGCTCGATCTCCACACCGACCACGTGCCGCACCGTGGGGTGGAAGCAGGCGTGGTGCTGCCCGGACTCCCCCACCGCTTCGAGGACGGGCCGTTCGGCCGTGCAGCGCTCGGTGGCGAACGGGCAGCGGGGTGCGAACAGGCAGCCGTCCGTAGCCACCTTCTCGTCCAGCGGGGCCAGTGGCGCGAGCCGGTCGGGGCCGGGCTCCTCCAGACCCCGCATGATCGGGATCGCCGACAGCAGGCACTGCGTGTAGGGGTGGACGGGCCCTTGGATGACGTCGTCGGTGAGGCCACTTTCGATGACCTGACCGCGGTAGATGACGTGCAGCTCGGCGCCCTCGCCGACGTACCGTGCCGTCGCCACGTCGTGGGTGATGAAGACCAGCGAGATACCCAGGCGTTCGCGCAGGTCGTGGAGGAGGGCGAGGATGCCCAGGCGCATCGAGACGTCGATCATCGAAACGGCCTCGTCGGCGATGAGCACCTCGGGGTCGACGGTGAGCGCGCGGGCGATGACCACACGCTGGCGCTGACCGCCCGAGAGCTGGTGCGGGTACTTGGGGAGGACCCCGTCCGGCTCCAGACCCACCAGTTCCAGGAGTTCCGAGGCCCGTGCCCGTACACCGGATGCCGAAGCGGCGCCGCCCGTCTCCTTCGCGCGCATCCGCAGCGGGTCGCCGAGGATCTGCTCGATCGTGCGGGTGGGGTTCAGGGCAGAGTACGGGTCCTGGTGGATCATCTGGATGCGGCGGAAGTACGGGGCACGCTTGCGCGGCGAGAGCTTGGAGAGCTCCACGCCGTCGACCACGAGCTCGCCCCCGTCGAAGGTCTCGATCCCCGTGAGGATCTTGCCCAGCGTCGTCTTGCCGCAGCCCGATTCGCCGATGAAGGCGACGGCACCGCCCTTGGGGAGCGTGAAGTCGACGCCGCGCAGGGCGTAGACCGTGCGCTCGCCGGTGAAGGCCCCGCGGGAGTGGTAGGTGCGGGTGATGCCGCGCGCCTCGATCACGACGCGTCTCCCTTCGAGGTGGTGGGGCTGACCACGGCGGCGTCCGCGTGGCACGCCCGCTGGTGGCCGACCGAGTGCTCCGCGAGCTGCGGCTCGTCCTCGGCGCAGATGTCCATCTTGAAGGCGCAGCGGTCGCGGAACACGCAACCCGTCTTCGGGATGGTGGTGAGGTCCGGCGGGCGGCCCGGCAGGGCGCGGGCTGCGGCCGGGTCGCCGACGATGCGTGCCGTGGCGCCGATCAGAGCCTTGGTGTAGGGGTGGGTGGGGTTGCGGAGGAGATCCAGCATCGGGCCGTGCTCGACGATCCGGCCGCCGTACATCACGGCCAGGTTGTCGGCGAGCTCCGAGACCACTCCCATGTCGTGGGTGACGATGAGGGTGCTGAGGTTGTTCTCCTCGTGCACCTGGCGAATGATCTTCAGCACCGCGGACTGGGACAGTACGTCCAGAGCCGTGGTCGGCTCGTCCAGGATGAGGACCTTGGCGTTCAGAACGAGAGCGAAGACGATGCCCAGGCGCTGGCGCATGCCGCCGGACAGCTCGTGCTGATAGGAGTCCAGAACGCGGTTGCCGTCCAGGCCCATCCGCTCGGCGAGCTGCTTGGCGCGGGAGAGCAGGCCCGGAAGGTCCTCGACGTCGTGCGAGCGGCCCAGGTCCAGGATCTGCTTGCCGATGGTCTTCAGCGGGTTCATGGAGTTCTGCGACGCCTGGAAGACGTAGCCGAGCGCCGAGCCACGTACCGTCCGCATCGCCTTGGCGCTGAGCGCCGTCACGTCACCGATACCGTCGACGTGGATGGCGCCGCCTGCGATCCGGCCCGGTTCGGGCACGGCGTTCATCAGGGACAGGGCCAGGGTCGACTTGCCTGAACCGGACTCCCCCACCAGACCGGTGATCTCACCGCGGCGCAGGTCGAGGGAGGCGTTCGCGACAGCCGGGTACTCCGTGCCGTTGATGCGGTAGTGGACACTGAGGTCGCGTACACGGACCTCGGCCTCCCTGGCCTCGGGCGCGGCGTTCTTCGTCGGCGTGGTCATCAGCGCTCCCTCAGTCGCGGGTTGAAGAGCTCGTCGATCGCGTCCAGGAACAGCACCACGCCCATGATCAGGAGCAGGATGCAGGTGAGCGGGGCCAGCAGGTAGAAGATCGCCTCGGGGCTCTGCAGCGCTCCTCCGGAGAACACCGCCTGGTTGATCATCACGCCCCAGTTGGTGCTGGTGAACGGCACGATGCCGAGGAAGAACAGCCCGACCTGGGCCTCGACGAAGCCGATGACCGACAGGAGCAGGTGCATCGCCACGTACGGGGCGATGTTCGGCAGGAGTTCGCGCACGATGATGTGCCGGCTGGGCAGCCCGAGGCCGCGTGCGGCCTCCAGGAAGCCGCGCTCGCGCAGGCTCAGCGCCTGGGAGCGGACGGCACGGGCGATGCCGCCCCAGCCGACGACGCCGAGCACGAAGCCCATCTCCAGCGGGCTGTCGAACTTCCACATGGTGGTGAGCACGACGAGCAGCGGCAGGCCGGGGACCGTGAGCACGAAGTCGGTGACGCGCATCAGCGCGGAGTCGGACAAACCGCGGTGGAAGCCGGCCAGGAGCCCGACGGTGGTGCCGATCGTCGAGGCGAACAGGGCGGCGAGGGAGCAGGTGAGCAGTACATAGCGGCTGCCGACGACCGTGGCCTGGAGCACGTCGGAACCGGCGAAGTCGGTTCCGAGCCAGTGCTCTGCGCTCGGCGACTGATAGATCGCGTCCGGGTCGATGGCGAGCTGATCGCCGTAGACCATCGGGCCGAAGGTGCCCATCAGGACGAAGAACACCAGGATGGACAGGCCGATGATCCGGCCGGGCTTGCGCGTGAGGACGCGCCGGATGCCGGTCCAGCGGGAACGCCTCGCGGAGGGGGCATCAGCCGGACGGGGCGGCTTGGTGAGCGTCGCGGTGGTCATGGTCAGCGCCTCACTCGGGGGTCGATCACGGAGTAGAGGAGGTCCGCGACGATGTTCGCAAGCACCACCGCGGTGGTGATCAGCAGGAAGGCACCGGTCATCAGGGGGTAGTCGCGCTTGCCGATGCTGTTCAGCAGCAGTTGCCCGACGCCGGGGTAGTTGAAGGTGGCCTCGATCAGGATCGCTCCGCCGAACAAGGTGCCGAACGAGAGGGCGAGGGTGGTGAACAGCGGCAGGATCGCGTTGCGGCCGATGTAACGCATCCGCGTGCTGGGGGTGATGCCGCGCAGCTCGGAAGCGAGGATGAAGTCGTCACCGAGGACGGAGACCACGCTGGAGCGCATGCTGAGCATCCAGCCGCCGTAGGAGATGAGGACGTACGTGGCGACCGGGAGGATCGCGTGGTACGCGACCGACGACACGTACTCGACGTTCCATCCGGGGTCCACCAGGAGCGTCTCGGAGACGGTGCCGCCGTACGGCAAGGCACCCAGGTTGGTGTAGAAGACGGTGATGAGCAGGATCGCGATCACGAACGACGGGATGCCGGCGATCATCGAGGCGGCCAGGCTCAGCCCGCTGCCCAGACGGGACGACCGCTTCACCGCCGCGACCACACCACTGCTGACACCGATGCAGAAGCTGATCAGCAGGCCGCTCAGGATGGGGATGACGGTCCACGGCAGGGCGTCGCCGATGACATCCGCGACCGGCACTCCGCTGTAGGAGATCGAGATCCCGAGGTGACCGTGGAGCAGGTCGCTGATGTAGTGCGTGTACTGCGTGAACAGCGGGTCCTGCGAGGTGTACCCGTAGATGATCGATGCCTTGGCCTTGGCCTCCTGGGAGTTCATTCCCATGGCGACGTACTTCTCGTACGCCACGTCGCCCGGTTTGCCGGGCAGGGCGTGGACGAGGAAGAACGTAAACGTGGCTACGATCCAGACCATAACCGCGCCGCCGACCAGTCGGATCGCGACGGTGCGCGCCAGTCCCTTCACGTTCCTGCACCTCCTTCCTTGTCGTAGGGGGTAGTTGTAGATCAGCGCGCGAGCGGGGCGACGGCCTGGTGCGGCTGCCGCCCCGCGGTGGTGCGCCGTGCGGTAGTTGCTCGGTGTGGTTACCCGGCCTGGATCACTTGCCCTTGGCCTGGATGTAGCCCTGCATCATCCACACGCCGGGCTGGTTGGCGAGGATCTCGTCCTGCCCGTTCTTCGGCCAGTTGGTGAAGTTCTTGTCGTAGGTGAACTTCACGTTGGTGTAGTCCCACATCGGGATGACGGGAACTTCCTGGTTGGTGGCCTTGACCAGCTGTGTGATGACCGGCTTCTTGGCCTCGGTGTCGAGGCCGGCGAGGCTGGCCGTGAGCTGACCCGGGTTGATGGACTGCCCGTCGACGGTGAAGGTCTCGTCGCCGTGCATCCAGTTGCCGTCACCCTTCTTCTCGGTGTGGGTGACCTTGTCGCCGTTGGCGACGAAGCCGTCGCTCTCGCCGTACAGGCGCTGGAAGTTCTGGCGCGGGTCGGCGCCGACGGCGGTCAGCCACCAGCCGACGTCGAACTTCTCGGCGGCCATGTCCGTCTGGTAGGCGCCGAAGTCGGCGGAGAGGGACGGCTTGGTCTCGATGCCGAAGGCGGTGAGCTCGTTGGCGACGACGGTGGAGGCGGCGATCCAGTCACTGAAGCCGTTGACGGTCTGCAGCGTGATCTTCCACTGCTTGCCGTTCGCCAGGCACCACTTGCCGCCCTTCTGCTTCAGGCCTGCGCCCTTCAGCAGCTCGGTGGCCTTCGCCTCGTCGTGGGCGTACGGGTTGAGCTTGCCGACCGCGTCGGCGCCCAGCCACTGCTCGGTCGACTTGCGGATCATGCCGGCGGGAGCGGTGGAGGCCATGCCGCCGACCGGCTGGCCCACCTTGGTGATGGCCTCGCGGTCGAGGATGTACGCCAGGGCCTGGCGCACCTCCTTCTTGTCGTACGGTGCCTTGCTCTGGTTGAAGGCGATGGAGGCGTTGACGTAGGAGGTGCCGTCGGCGCGCTTGTAGCCCTTGGCCAGGATCTGGTTCAGAACGTTCGTGGGGATGGCGGTGAAGGGTGCGGCGTCCAGGTCACCGTTCTTCATGAAGCCCCAGATCTGCTCGTTGCCGGAGTAGTGGCGGATGACCACCTGGCTCGGAGCGATCTTGTCGAGGTCGTAGAAGTACTTGTTGCGGACGAGGATGGCCGAGCCGGGGTTGACACGCTTGACCACGAACGGGCCGGCCGAGACGTCCTTCTTCGGCGCGAAGGCCGCGATGGCCTTGCCGGTCTCGTTGAGCTTGTCGACGGCGGCCTGGGCGGCTTTCGCCTGGGCCGCGTCCACCTGCTGGCTTGCGGCGATGGTGTCCCAGATGTCGGCCGGCACGAGGTGGCCGTAGACCGACTTGGGGACGATGGACTGGCCCAGGATCTGCTTCGCGAAGTTCGCGTTGTTGGTTCCGGCGGCCTGCTTGAACTCGATGTCGTGCTTGCCGACGGAGGTCACGGAGGCGACGTTGAGGCCCTCACTCAGCTGGCCCGAGCCGACCGACGCGGTGCCCTGGGTGAGCGCGATGGCCATGGACATCTTGATGTCCTCGACGGTGACCGGCTTGCCGTCGGACCACTTGGCGTCGGGCTGCATGTGCGCGACCAGCGTGTCGCCCTTGATCTCCCAGCTCTTGGCGAGGCCCGGGAAGGCGTCGTTCGCATCCATCGGGTTCTTCTTCTCGAACCCGAGGCGCATCGAGTTGTAGCTGAGGAACGTGTTTCCGTTCGGGCTGTACGGGTTCATCGGCGCGCCCGGGGTGATCGGGTTGTTCGCGTCGACCGTGGTGAAGACGCCACCGCCGTTGGCGCCGTTCTTCGCACCGGAATCCGGTGCGCACGCGGCGAGGGTACCGAGGGTCGCGAGGGCGGCGGACGCTGCGACGAAGTGCTTGAACCGGACCATAGCGCGTGGTCTCCGATCGGCAGGCAGAAGTGAAGTGTGTGGGACAAGGTCTGGGGGGTGTGCAGACCGTAGGAGCGGCGCCATGGGTATGTCAATGAGTTGCGTTGGCTGAATCCAGTTCGTAATTTACCGCCACACGTGAGGCCCGAGATCGCCCGAATCGCGGGGAGAGGTCGACAACGACACCGCGCACTCGGGCGGAAACTTACGCTCAACCGTCAATCCATGTGGCAAAGTTACGCGCGCTCGTCCGCCCCGCCCTCCCACCGAGAGGAAACCGCGATGCACCCGCAGCTTCCGGTACGAATCGACGCCCCCACCGAACGCCGTAACCCCCGCACCCGCGACATCGACGACGTGCCCACCCTGGAGGTGCTACGCCTGCTCAACGCCGAGGACCGGATCCCGGCCGAGGCCGTCGCCGCAGTGCTGCCCGACATGGCCCGGCTGGTGGACGAGACGGCGCGCCGGATCCGGGCGGGTGGCCGGCTGCACTACTTCGGCGCGGGCACATCGGGCCGCCTCGCCGTGATGGACGCCGCCGAGCTGATCCCGACCTTCAGCCTCCCGCCCGGCATCGTGGTCGCCCATCACGCGGGCGGACTGCGCGCACTGGTCGAACCGGTGGAGGGCGTCGAGGACCAGGAGTCCGCCGGGGCGGCCGACGCTGCCGAGGTGGGGCCGGGTGACATCGCTGTCGGCATTGCCGCCAGCGGCCGCACTCCCTACGTCGGCGGAGCCCTGCGCGCCGCTCGGGCGGCGGGCGCCTTCACCGCGCTGGTCAGCGCCAACCCCGGGGCCGAGCTGGCGGATCAGGTGGACATCCACCTGGGGGTGGACACCGGCCCGGAGGCGATCGCGGGCTCCACCCGTCTGAAGGCCGCCACCGCGCACAAGATGGTGCTCAACAACCTGTCCACGGCAGTGATGGTGGCGCAGGGTCGTACGTACTCGAACCTCATGGTCGATGTGGCCGCCAGCAACGACAAGTTGCGCGGCCGGGTCCTCAACATCGTGGTGGAGGCGACCGGGCTCGACGAGGACCGCTGCGGCGCTGCCCTTGCCGCCTCGGGAGGGGAGTTGAAGACGGCTCTGGTCGGCCTGCTCGCCGACTGCTCCCCGCAGCAGGCGCGCGAGGCGCTGGAGGCCGCCGGCGGGAGCGTCCGCGCTGCCCTGCGCACCCTCGTCTGAGGGCTGACAAGGATGCCCCGTGACCCACCGGGTCGCGGGGCATCCTTGTCACCGGAGACCGGTCACTGCGGGGATCGCCGCCGGTGCACCGCCGTGTACGTGCGCTCCAACGCGCGTGTCGTGCGGCTGTAGTTGCGCTGGGCCACCCCGACGAACAGGCAGTCCACCAGCGTCAGCGCGGCGATCCGGCTGGACATCGCGCCGGACCGGAAGGTGGTCTCACGCCCGGCGGTGGTCAGCACGTGGTCGGCCACCTCGGCGATCGGCGAGCGCGGGAAGTTGGTGATGGCGATGGTCGTGGCACCGTTGTCCCATGCCTCGCCCAGCGCTGCCACGGTGTCGGTGGTGGCGCCGGTGTGCGAGATGCCGATCGCCAGGTCCCCCCGGCCGAGCAGCGCCGCGGAGGTGAGCGCGCCGTCGGGGTCCGGCCAGGCGGACGCCCGGCGCCCGATGCGGTGCAGCTTCTGCTGGAAGTCGAGCGCGATCAGCGCGCTCGCGCCGACGCCGTACAGATCCACCGCACTCGCCCCGACCACTTCGTCGATCGCCCGCTGCAGGACGTTGAGGTCGAGCTGGGCAATGGTGTCCTCGACCGCGCGGGCGTCGGCGAAGCCCAGTTTGCCGACCACGTCGGCCAGCGAGTCGCCGGGCCCGATGTCGCTGCCGGCGCTGGACCAGGCGGGGCCGCTGTCCTCGCTGCCGGCCGCCGAGGCCAGTTTGATCCGCAGGTCGGGGTAGCCCTTGAGGCCCACGGCCCGGCAGAACCGGACGACGGTGGTCTCGGAGGTGCTGCATTCCGCGGCGAGTTCGCTGATGGTCTTCCCTGCGACCCCGACCGGATCGGCGATCGCGGCTTCGGCGACCCGCCGCTCGGAGGGTGGCAGAGAAGGCAGCAGGGCCCGGATCTGCACCAGCACCGTCTGTGGCGGCGTCGCGCGCTCTGCGGTGGGTGCTGCGGAGCGCCGGGGGGCGTCGCCGCCTCCGCGCTGTCGGTCACGTGGGGCAGCCATGTGGGAATCCTACGGGTTCGTTGGGGTACGCGTCGCTGGGTATCCGGGATATGTACGATTCGGGGCCTCGATGCACCACTTGGCGCTCAGCCGCGTACGGGCTCGGCGCGGGCCGCCACGGCAGCGTGCACTGCACGTCGCAACTCCTTAGCCCGCGCCCCGCGTCCGTAGTGCACGGCGTTGGTCAGCAGCACCACCCAGATCCCGGTGACCGGGTCGAGCGCCAGGCTGGTACCGGTGAAGCCGGTGTGCCCGGCGCCGGTCGTGGGCCAGTGCGGGGACATGTGGTCCCAGGTGTCGCCGGGCAACGTCCAGCCCAGCCCCCGTGCACCGTCCAGCCCCACGGTCTGCAGGCTGAGCGCCTCGGAGCGAGTGCGGGCCGACAGCGGCGACTCGTCGGCCAGCCAGCAGGCGCGAAGGTAGTGCGCGAGGTCCGGCGCAGTCCCGAACAGCCCGGCATGGCCGGCCACACCGCCCAGGCTCTCGGCGTTCTCGTCGTGCACCACGCCCCGCTTGGGCTCTCCGCCGGGTGGTGCCTCGGTGGCGGCGGTGACCGCCCGCCAGTCCGCGGGCGGCAGGTAGCGGGTGGTGGTCAGGCCCAGCGGGTCGAGCACCAGCTCCCGTACGGCGGTGTCGAGCGGCTCTCCGGCCACCGTGGCGACGATCTCGCCGAGCAGGATGAACCCCAGGTCGGAGTAGTTGACGACGGTGCCGGGAAGGTGGTCGAGAGGCTCTGCGAGGACGGCGGCGAGCCGGTCGGCGGGGCCGCCGGGAAGCTGCCAGTAGTCCCGGTGCGGAGGCAGTCCCGAGGAGTGCGACAGCAGGTGACGGATCGTCACCTCGCTCTTGCCGGCACCGGCGAAGCCGGGCAGGTGGCGGCGCACCGGGTCGTCCAGTCGCAGCGCACCGGTGTCGGCGAGCCGCAGCACGGCGGGCGTGGTGGCCACCACCTTGGTGAGGGATGCCAGGTCGAAGACCGTGTCCGCAGTGACCGGGCGCCCCGACGGACCGTCGGCGGTGGTGCCGAACGCGGCCGTACGGACAGGGCCGTGCGCACCGCGACCGCTGATCAGGACGGCTCCGGGCACGACACCCTGCTCCACCGCGTTCCTGACGAGGTCTGCTGGATCGGGGAGACTTGCGGGATCTTCGCGGACGTTCATCACGGCCTGCTTTCCGGTGGGGTACGGGGGCTGACATCCCGATCATCTCGCTGGTAAATTTCCACCGCAATACCGAGCCCCGATGTCATTCACTTACAATCCGGTGTCCCCGGAGCTACCTAGAGGTGGAGCAGGCATGACGAACCTTCCGGCGGCACGCACCGCGACCGAGCACGACCTGCCCGCCCTGCGAACCCTCACCCGCGCAGCCCTTGTTCACGACAGCGACGCCGAGGACGTGTTCGATCTGCTGTGGGGGCAGACTGCGGACCTCCCGCAGCTGCGGATCCTCGCCGAGGACGAGGGCGAGCCGGTAGGCGTCGCCCTCGCCGCACTCCGCCCCGCCACCGAGAGTGCCCCCGCCACGGGGCACATCGACCTCCTCGCCGTACTCCCCTGGGCACAGAGCCGCGGAATCGGCCGCGCTCTGCTCACCCGCGCGGAGGAGCTCCTCGTCGCCGCCGGGGCCGGCCGGCTGATGATCCGCGGCAGGCCTCCCTACTACGCCTGGCCCGGCATCGACATCCGCTACACCCGCGCCGTCTGCCTGGCCGAATCCAGTGGCTACGCCCGGGGTCCCGAGGGCCTCAACCTGAGCGTCGACCTGCACACCGCCCCGCTCGGCACCGCCGAGGACGAGGCGCGACTGGCCGCTGCCGGGGTGCGGGTCCGCCGCCTCACGCCCGCGGACGAGAAGCCGTTCCTCGCCTGGATGAACCAGTGGGGCGGCTCCTGGGACGGCGAAGCGGCTCGCGCCCTGACCTACTCACCTCCGCGCGGCCATGTCGCCGTCCGAGAAGGTGCCGAGGGCCCGATCTACGTCGGCTTCGCCTGCCACGGCGTCAACCGCCGATCCTGGTTCGGCCCGATGGGCACCGAATCCTCGGAACGCGGCCTCGGCGTCGGCACCGTACTGCTCCGCCGCTGCCTCGCAGACCAGCGCGCCTCCGG
The DNA here is from genome assembly GCF_026342835.1 of Streptomyces sp. NBC_00154. Taxonomy (GTDB): domain Bacteria; phylum Actinomycetota; class Actinomycetes; order Streptomycetales; family Streptomycetaceae; genus Streptomyces. Next base: position 6,490,580 of record NZ_JAPEMI010000001.1, on the reverse strand, counting down.
ACTCGACGAGGCGGAGATCGGCTGGACCGCCCCCATCCACTTCTACGCCCGCGCCGTCGACGCACAACTCGGCCGGGTCTTCTGGACGTACAGCAAGGACGTCTGACCTCTCGGTGGCCCCGACCGCCCCGGGCCGTCCCGAGCAACCGACCGCCCAGCCCGAGAGGAACCGCCATGCCGCCCACCGACTCCCCCCGTCCCACCCGGGCCGACGGTGAACTCCTCGCCCTAGCCGACCGGGTGCTGCAGCCCGGCTTCCGTGGTACCACCGCCCCCGACTGGATCCGCCGCCGGCTGGCCGGCGGACTCGGCTCGGTCCTCCTCTTCGGCCCCAACATCCGAGACCGCGCGCAGACCGCCGCGCTCACCGCCGCCCTGCGCGCCGAGAACCCCGATGTACTGATCGCCGTCGACGAGGAGGGCGGCGACATCACCCGGCTGGAGACCGCGACCGGATCCTCCTATCCGGGCAACCTCGCCCTCGGTACGGTCGACGATCCCGAGCTCACCGCCGCTGTCGCCGCCTCCATCGGCGGCGAACTGCGCGCCGTCGGCATCGGCCTCGACTACGCCCCCGACGCCGACGTCAACTCCAACCCCGACAACCCTGTCATCGGCGTCCGCTCCTTCGGCGCCGACCCCGCGCTGGTCGCCCGGCACACCGCCGCCTGGGTACGCGGGCTGCACGACGCGGGGGTCGCCGCCTGCGCCAAGCACTTCCCCGGCCACGGCGACACCGACACGGACTCCCACCTCGACCTGCCCACCGTCACCATGGACGCCGACCGCATCGCGGAGCTGGCCCTGCCGCCGTTCCGCGCCGCCCTCGCCGCCGGGGCCCGCGCGGTGATGACCGCCCACCTGCTCATCCCCGCCTACGACGCGGACCGCCCGGCCACCGTCAGCCCACGCGTGATCACCCAACTGCTCCGCGAGGAGCTCGGGTTCGACGGGCTCGTCGTCAGCGATGCCATCGAGATGCAGGCGGTCCGCGCCCGCTACGGACTGGCCGGCGCGGCCGTCCGCGCGCTGTCCGCCGGGGTGGACCTCATCTGCCTCGGTGACCGGTCCGGCGACACCGAGTTCGCCGACCTGCGTGCCGCCGTCGCGGACGCGGTGGTCCGCGGCGAACTCCGCGAGGAGCGGCTCGCCGAGGCCGCGGCCCGTACCGCCGAGTTCGCCGCCTGGCAGCGGGCCCTGGCCGGGTCCGTTCCCGCGCCGTCACCCGATCGGGCGCTCGGCCTGACCGCCGCCCGCCGCGCGCTGCGCATCAGCGCCGAGGACCCCACCGCACTGCCGCTGCAAACCGCCGCCGTCCTGGTCGAGTTCGGCGTCCCCGGCACCGTGGTCCAGGGCGACGCAGTGCCGTGGGGTCTGGGTGCCGCCCTCACCGCGCTGATGCCCGGGACCGTCCGCACCACATTGCCCGCCCTCGCCCCGTTCGACCCGGCGCATGCCGACCGGATCCTCGCCGAGGCCGCCGGCCGGCCGCTTGTCCTCGCTGTCCGCGACGCCCACCGCCGGCCCGCCGTGCAGGACTGGCTGCGCGTGCTGCTCGGCCGCCGCCCCGACGCGATCACGGTGGAACTCGGCGTCCCGCACTCCGGCCCGGGCGGCGCCGTCCGCATCGACACCCACGGCGCGGCGCGCGTCTGCGGGCAGGCGGCCGCGGAGGCCCTCGCAGGGCGGACGCTTCCCGGACAGTGACCGCCGCTGTGCCGTGATGCCGACCGGTCGCGACCGAGCGTGGCACGGTCGGTCGCGACCGACCGTGCCGCGACTCTTTACGTACCTGTCATGCACGGGTAACTTCCTGACCGCAAAAGATTGCAGCAAAACTCTGACAGCTCTTGCTGACGGGATGCACTGCTCGCCCGAACCCCGAGGCGCGTCAGGGTTCTCCGGCGGGACCGCGGTTGCCCGATGAGCAGCCGCGCTCTTGGCTGCCGCGGCCGGACGGCCGCTGCCCTCCCCCTGGAGATACGTATGAGACGCTCCGCCCACCGCCTGCCGAGACGCCCCCTCGCGGCAGCCGTGGTGGCCGCCGGGCTTCTGGGGCTCCTCGCAGCGGTACCGCACCCGGACGGTCCCGCCCCCTCCGTCCCGGCCGCTGCCTCGGACAACACGGCGACGGCCAACGCGCTCGGCAAGCCGCTGGTCAAGCATCTGCAACGGCTGAACGAGGTCCGGTGGTCGGTGCCCGCCCTGCAGATGGGCCAGTACTCCACCGACGGCATCACCGGCTCGATGGCCTACAAGCGTCGCTACACCGACACCGCGAGCGGCGTCGACAGCTTCGCCCTGGTGACCGTCACCGGAGCGGCCACGTACGCCGGAATCCCCAACGGCACCTACAAGGACGCGGTCACCGGGGACACCCAGGTGGTGACGGGCGGCACCCTCGCCGTCCCGGCACCGGGCAAGGGCAATCTGCGGGTGTACGTACTCGACCTCGGCGGCAGGAACGCGGCGCCGGGCAAGATCGGGGCCGACGGTCCCGATCTGAGGTAGATGTGGACACCGACAGGGGTGACGGGCGTGCTCCGGGCACGCCCGTCACCGGCGGCGGTGGCTCAGCGCGCCGACGCGTCGAGGTGCGGGAACCGGAACTCGGTGCGGCTGCGCGCGACGTCGCCGGGCCGCAGCACGGTGCTGGGGTACGCGGAGCGGTTGGGTGAGTCGGGCAGGTGCTGGGTCTCCAGGCAGAGCGCACCGTGCCGCTCGTGGCGCCGGCCTGCGGTGCCGGCGAGCGAACCGTCGAGCTGGTTGGCGGTGTAGACCTGGATGCCGGGTTCGGTGGTCCAGACTTCCAGGATCCGGTCCGTCGCGGGGGCGGTGAGCCGGGCGGCACGCCGCAGGGTTTCCGGGGCCCCGGGCGCGCGGACGATCCAGCAGTGGTCGAAGCCGCCCGCCATGCGCAGTTGTTCGTCCGGCAGCGCGATCCGCTCCCCGATGGTCTGCGGGGCGGTGAGGTCGAACGGCGTGCCGCGCACGTCGGCTGCGGGGCCCTGCGGGATGCCGTCAGCGTCGACGGGCAGATAGGTGTCGGCGTCCACCTGCAGCGCGTGGTCGAGGATGTCACCCTCCGCGGTCAAGGCGAAGTAGGCATGGTTGGTGAAGTTGACGACGGTGGGGCGGTCGGTGGTCGCCGTGTAGTCGAGGGCGAGTGTGCCCGCGGTGTCGAGGGTGTACGTCACGGTGACGTCGAGCGCTCCGGGGAACCCCATGTCGCCGTCGGGGCTGTGCAGGGTCAGCCGCACGACCGCGGTGTCGTCGCCGGTGTGACCGGTGGCCTGCCACATTCTGGTGTGGAAGCCCTCGGGACCGCCGTGCAGTGCGTGGCCGCGGTCGTTGGCGGGGATCTCGTGGGTGGTCCCGTCGAGGGTGAAGCGGCCGTGGGCGATGCGGTTGGCGAAGCGGCCGATGAGAGCGCCGAAGAAGGGGTTCTTCCCCATGTAGTCGTCGAGCGTGGCCAGCGACCGGACGACCGAAGCGGCGGCTCCGTCGGTGTCGGGCACGGTGAGGCTGTGCAGGATGCCGCCGTAGGTGAGGATCTCGGCCTGGACTCCCGTACCGGAGTCGAGTGTCCAGACATCGACGTCGGAGCGGCCGTGGGCGGCGCCGAACGGTTGGTGGTGCACGGTGGGGCGAGGCATCGGAGATCCTTCTTCGGAGAACCTGGTGACGGGCGGCGGACCAGGCGATTTCAGGGACAGGCCCCGGACGGCCCGCGGGGGTGTCCGGCCGGCGGGCCCGGCTTGATCGGCCGGACACTACCCCCTCAGGGTCCGGACTGCTCGGCGGGCGGCCGCATCACGGTCGATTCGCGGACGATGAGCCGGTAACCGGGGCGGGGCCTTCGAGGTTCGGGTACCGGACTGCCGGAGAGCCGTTCGACGAGACTGTCGACGGCGAGCCGGGCGATGGCTTCCTTGTCCGGTGCGATGGTGGTGAGCGTGGTGGCTCCGTACAGGCTCTCCTCGATGTTGTCGAAGCCGACGACGGCGACGTCGTCGGGAATCCTCAGCCCTCGCTCGGAGAGGGTGCGCATGGCGCCGATGGCGATGAGGTCGTTGTACGCGAAGACGGCGTCGGGCCGTTCGCCGCGGTCGAGGAGGGCCGCCATGGCGACGGCCCCGTCCTCGCGTCCGTATCCGTCGGTGACGACGACCAGGGACTCGTCGGCCTCGATGCCCGCGGCGGCGAGCTCCTCGCGCCAGCCCCGCAGCCGCAGGTGGGCGGGCTGGCGCTCGCGTCCCGTGCGTGAGCCGAGGAACGCGATCCGGCGGTGCCCCAGGTCGATGAGGTGCCGTACGGCGTCGCGGGAGGCCGCCACATTGTCGATCGCGATGTGGTCGTAGGGGGCCTCGTACTCACGCTCGCCGAGCAGCACCAGTGGCGCGGTCTCGGTGCGCGCCATCAGGTCCTCGGTCTCCAGATGGATGGGGCTGAGGATCAGGCCGTCGATGACATGGGACCGGAAGCCCTGGCTGACCAGGAGTTCTTTCTCCCGGAGGCCGCCGGTGTGGTCGACCAGCACGGTGTAGTCGTGCCGGGCCGCCGCGTCGACGACCGCGCCGGCCAGCTCCGCGAAGTACGGGTTGCCGAATTCGGGCACGGCGAGGGCGATGATGCCGGTGCGGCCCTTGCGCAGATGGCGTGCGGTGAGGTTCGGACGGTAGCCGAGTTCGTCGATGGCCTGCTGCACCTTGGCGCGCATCTTGGGTGTGACGTGCTGATAGTTGTTCACCACGTTCGACACGGTCTTGATCGACACGCCCGCCCGTTGCGCAACGTCCTTGAGGCTGACGCCCACGGCACTCCCTGACTCGACTCGGCGCGCGGTGTCGCGCTTGGATCGCTTGCTCCGGCCCGGGACCGGCGGACCCGGGCCCGGTACGGTTCAGGTGGTTCTGCGGCTGCGCGCCAGATAGCGCTGGGCCACGACGACAACGATAAGGAACCCACCGCTGACCACCGACTGGTAGGAGGAGTTCAGCGAGCCGATCTGGTTGATCAGATTCTGGATGACGGCGAGCAGCAGGACACCCCAGAGCGTGCCGCTGATCGATCCGGCGCCGCCGATGAGGAGGGTGCCGCCGATGACGACCGCGGAGATCGCGTCCAGTTCCATACCCACGCCGATGATGGTGACGCCGGAGGACAGTCTGGCCGCGTTGAGCGCTCCGGCGAGTCCGGCCAGCAGACCGCTGAGCGTGTAGACCAGGATCTTCGTACGGGCAACGGGGAGGCCCATCAGGGTGGCCGCGTCGCTGCTGCCGCCGACGGCGAAGAGCGTCTGTCCGAACGAGGTGCGCTGCAGGAGCAGCCCGCCGCCGCCGAACAGCACCAGGGCGATCAGGATCGGATAGCCGAAGCCCCAGATGCTGCCCTGCCCGAGCTCGGCGAAGGCGGAGCCCTTCGGCACCAGGTACGTCGTCGCGCCCTCGTCGGTGAAGGCGAGGAGGATGCCGCGGGCGGCGAGCAGGGTGGCGAGCGTGACGATGAACGGTGCCATCCCGGCGCGGGCGATCAGGAACCCGTTGAGCAGGCCGATCGCCGCGCACACCAGGAGCGGTACGAGCAGGGCGGGCAGCAGACCCCACTGCGAGGCCCAGGCGGCGAGCACTCCGCCCAGGGCGAAGACGGATCCGACGGACAGGTCGATGCCGCCCGTGATGATGACCATCGTCATGCCGAGGGCGACGACGGCGAGGAAGGACGCCTGCACGGTCACGCCGCGGGCGTTGTCCAGGGTGGCGAACGTCGGGTACACGAACGAGGCGACGAGCACGACCGTGAGCAGTACGGCGAGCACGCCCTGGCGCTGCACGAGTTCGGCGAGCCGCTGTGCGAGGGTCGGCTCGGTGCCGCTGGACGGCGGGCGGGGCACGCTGCGGCCGGCGGAGGCGGGCGTCTTCTGCGGCGCGCGCGCCTGGGCCGCGGGGGCGGGGGCGGGTGTGGTTTCGTTCATCGGGACCGACGCTCCCGGGCGACGTAGACGGCGGCGATGATGATCGCCGCCTGGGCGATCTGTGCGGTGGAGTCGGGCAGGTCGTGCTTGACGAGGGTGGCCCGGAGCAGCTGCATCAGCAGGGCTCCGGCGACGGTGCCGAGCACCCGGATGGAGCCGCCGTTCAGCGGGGTGCCGCCGACGACGACGGCCGTGATGGCGGAGAGTTCCATGAGGGTGCCGAGCGAGGAGGGGTCGCTGGCGGTGAGCCTGGCGGTGGCGAGGATGCCGGCCAGGGCGGCGAGCACCCCGCAGAGCACGTACACACCGATCAGGACGCGACGGACGGGCAGCCCGGCGAGGGCGGCAGCGGGCCGGTTGCCCCCGACGGCGACGATCTGACGGCCGAAGGTGGTGCGCTGCACGAGGAACGCGACGGCGACGGCGAGCACTGCGGCGATCACCACGACCAGCGGGATGCCGAGGAAGGACCCGGTGCCGAGCGAGAGCAGGTCGGGGTTGACGATCTGCTTGAGCTGACCGTCGGCCATGACCAGGGCCAGTCCCCGTCCGCCGACGAACAGGGCGAGCGTGGCGACGATCGGCTGCAGCCCGATCAGCGAGACCAGGGCGCCGTTGACCGCTCCGACGACCGCTCCGGCGAGCAGCGCGACGGCGAGCGCCGGCACGAGCCCGTATCCGAGGTAGAGGGGGAGGAGGGCGGCGGCCAGCGCCATGGTCGAGCCGACGGACAGGTCGACGCCCTCGGTGCCGATGACCAGGGCCATGCCCAGGGCGACGATGACGATGGGGGCGACCTGGACCAGCTGGGTGCGGAGATTGTCGGCGGTCATGAAGTGCTCGGTGAACACGGCGTTGAAGACCAGCAGCACGGCCACGGCCGCGTACACGCCGTACTCCTGGTACCAGGCGGGGTTCCGCAGCCACGCGAACGGACGGGCGGGTGAGGCGACTGTCGCCTGGGTGGTCATCGCGGGTCCTCCTGAGCTGCCGAGGCCTTCCCGGTGGGCGCCGGTGCCGGCTCCACGTCGGGGCGGGGCACCGGTGAGTGGTCGGCGAGCACTTCGAGCAGTTGGCTCTCGCCGACGTCGTCGCCCGTCAGTTCGCCCGCGACGGATCCGCCGCGCAGGACGACGATGCGGTCGGCGCCCTCGATGAGTTCCTCGATGTCGGAGGAGATGAGCAGGACGGCCAGCCCCTCGCCGGCGAGGTCGTCGATGAGGCTCTGGACCTCGGCCTTGGCACCGACGTCGATGCCGCGTGTCGGCTCGTCGAGCAGGAGGACCTTGGGCTCCAGGCAGAGCCAGCGGGCGAGGAGGACCTTCTGCTGGTTGCCGCCGGAGAGTTCACCGACCTTCTGCTCGGGGCTCGCCGCCTTGATCCGCAGTCGCTTCATGAAGATGTCGACGATGCGGGCCTGCTTGGCGCGGGAGACCACACCGGCGCGGGACAGTCGGGGCATGGCGGCCAGCACGATGTTCTCGCGCACGGAGAGACCGGGGACGATCCCCTCGGCCTTGCGGTCCTCGGGCAGCAGACTGATGCCCGCGCGGATGGCGCCCGCCGAGGTGAGCCGGCGCAGCCTGCGGCCGCCGACGGTGAGTTCGCCCGCGTCCAGGCTCAGGGCTCCGGCCAGGGCCTTCGCCGTCTCGCTGCGGCCCGAGCCGAGGAGGCCGCCGAGTCCAAGTACTTCACCGGCGTACAGCGACAGCGATATGTCGTGGAGCTGGCGGTCGCGGGAGAGCCCGTTCGCGGTGAGTACGGGGGTGCGTGCCGCGTCGTGTCCCTCGGCGGCGAAGCCGGTCGTGCCGTTGCGGCGGACCTCGGCCAGGTCGCGGCCGAGCATCATCGAGACGAGTTGCATGCGGTCGAGGCCGGCGAGGTCGCCGGTGTGGATGTGGCGGCCGTCGCGGAGCACGGTGACGCGGTCGCAGATCCGGTAGAGCTCGTCCATGCGGTGGCTGACGTAGAGGACGGCGATGCCCTGGCCACGCAGGTTCTCGATGACCCGGAAGAGCGTCTCGACCTCGCGCGGTTCGAGCGAGGAGGTCGGTTCGTCCATGACGACGACCCGGGCGTTGACGGAGACGGCGCGGGCCAGCGCGACCATCTGCTGGGTGCCGATGCCCAGGGTGTGCAGGGGCCGTCGGGGATCGACACGTACGCCGAAGCCGTCCAGCAGGTCGGCCGCTTCGCGGTGCATACGGCCGAAGTCGATGAGGCCGAGGCGGTTCTTGGGCTCGCGGCCCAGGAAGATGTTGCGCGCCACGCTCATCAGCGGGACGAGGTTCACCTCCTGGTAGATCGTGGAGATACCGGCCTGCTGGGCCTCGAACGGCCGGGCGAACCTGACTTGTTGGCCGGACATCCGCAGTTCGCCCTCGTCGGGCCGGTACACGCCGGTCAGTACCTTGATCAGGGTGGACTTGCCGGCGCCGTTCTCACCCACCAGCGCGTGGGTCTCCCCCGCCCGCAGGGAGAAAGTCACGTCGTCGAGAGCGACGACGCCCGGGAACCTCTTGCTCACCGAGCGGGCTTCGAGGACGGTGTCGGCCGCGGGCGGGGCGGTAGCCTCCGGTGCCCGAGGTACTGCTTCGGGTGGTGCCATGGGTCTTGGCCTTCCGCTGTTCCAAGGTGTGGGCCCGAAGCCGCCGTGGCGGGTGGGAGCGCCACGGCGGCGGTGAACCTGAGGAGTCGGTACGGGAGTGGGTACGGCTCAGTACGCTCCGCCGAGCGAGGCCTTGGCGTTACTCTCGTCGTACGCGCGGTCGGAGATGATCACGTTCTCCGGGATCTCCTCGCCGCCGTAGAACTTCTGGGCGGTGGCGAAGGCCAGCGGACCGAAGCGCGGGTTCGACTCGATGACGGCGTTGTACTCGCCGTTGACCAGTGCCTGAACGGCGTTGCGGGTGCCGTCGACGGAGACGATCTTGACGTCCTTGCCGGGCTTCTTCCCGGCGGCCTTCAGCGCCGTGACGGCGCCGAGTCCCATCTCGTCGTTCTCCGCATAGACGGCGGTGATGTCGGGCTTGGACTGGATGAGCTGCTCCATGACCTGCTGCCCCTTGTCGCGGGCGAACTCACCGGTCTGCTGGGCGACGATCTCCATGCCGGGTGCCTTCGCCTTGATCTGGTCGACGAAGCCCTTGGTGCGGTCGGTGGTGACGTTGTTGCCCGACGCTCCGAGGAGGATGGCGATCTTGCCCTTGCCGCCGGTCGTCTTGATCATCGCGTCCGCGGCGCGCTTGCCCTGCTCCACGAAGTCGGAGCCGAGGAAGGCCACGTAGTCCTTGCAGGCGGTGGAGTTGACCTTGCGGTCGATGGTGAGGACGGGGACCTTCTTCGCCGCGGCCGCCTTGAGGGCCGGTTCCAGGCCGTCGGAGTTCAGCGGCGCGACGATGAGGAACTGGGCGCCCTGGGAAAGCATGTCCTGGATGTCGCTGATCTGCTTGGAGAGCTGCGACTGCGCGTTGGTCGTGAGCAGCTTCTTCACGCCGATCTTGGCGGCCTCGTCCTTGATGGACTGGGTCTCGGCGATACGGAACGGGTTGGCCTCCTTCTCCGACTGGGAGAAGCCGACCACCGCGTTCTTCAGGTCCAGCTTCGGCGCGCCATAGGTCTGCAGCGAGCAGCCGGAACCCGAAGTGGCCTCGGGGGTCTTGGCGGCCTGGGCCTCCTGGCTGCTGTCGCCGCCGGCGTTGTTCGAGGTCTCCGACTTGGAGCAGCCGGAAGCGGCCAGCGTGGCGGTGGCGGCGAGCAGGCAGGCCGCGGCGAGGGTACGGGTTCGACGCTGGATCATCATGCGCGGGGACGCTCCTTGGCGGGATGACGGCACACCTGCGGGCGTGCGGTCGGGCATGGCTGGACGATGCATCAGCCACTCGGCGGCTGATGTCACTGCATTCCTCACGGCCCCGCTTCGAGCTGCACGGACGCTGCTTCCAGCTGCGGTCGTGAGAGCCTGCGCGGCCTGTCGGCGGCTCGGTTTACAACGTTATATAGGCGGTGCGGCACAGGCGGCAAGAGCGTTGTCGATGCGTTTCCAAAATGTGTCGGCGCAGCACGCCGACGACTCCCCAAGACCGGCCCGTGGAGGGCGAATCGATGCCGCGACACCTCTGGACAGCATCCGAACGCCGTGTTGTCATACGGCCGAACGCCAAGTTTCCAACGTTGCAATGCAGTTGACGTCCGGGCCATACCCGGCGCGACGGCAGTTCTTGCCGTGCGCGAAAACGGCGACCGGTCCCGGACCGGCCCGTCACGGCCGCACCACGCGTTCCCCTTGCCCCCTCAAGCCGGCAGAACAGGAGCTCCCCCCTATGCCCCTGAACCGCAGACAGCTCATGACCAGCGCATTGGCCACCGCGGCCGCCACGACCGCGACCGGCCGCTGGGCCACGACCGCGACCGCCGCCGGGAACCGGGTGGCAGCCGCCCACGGCGGCCACTACTCCCCCAACGCCGCACCTCTGCACCCGACCGCATTCCTGAAGCTCCCGCCGGGCCGGATCACCGCACGCGGCTGGCTGGCCGGACAACTCCGCCTCCAGCTCGACGGTCTGTGCGGTCACTACGAGGAGTTCTCGCACTTCCTCGACTTCACCGCCACCGGCTGGGTCCGCCCCGAGCTGGGTGGCTGGGAGGAGGTCCCGTACTGGCTGCGCGGGTACACCGATCTCGCGATCGTCACCGGGGATGCCAAGGCCCTGGCGTCGGTACGCCGCTGGTTCGACGGGATCCTCACCACGCAGCAGCCCGACGGCTTCTTCGGCCCCACGGCGCTGCGTACCTCGCTGAACGGCGGCCCGGACTTCTGGCCGTTCCTCCCGCTCGTCCAGGCGCTCCGCTCGTGGCAGGAGTACAGCGGCGACAGCCGTATCATCCCGTTCCTCAGCAGGTTCTTCCGCTACATGAACGCCCAGGGGCCGGGTGCCTTCAACACGAGCTGGATCGCATTACGTTGGGGCGACGGCCTGGACAGTGTGTTCTGGCTCTTCAACCGCACCGGGGACTCGTTCCTGCTCGACCTGGCCGACAAGATCCATGCCAACGGGGCGAACTGGGCCGACAATCTGGTCAATCTGCACAACGTCAACATCGCGCAGGGCTTCCGCGAGCCCGCCCAGTACGCGCTGCGCAGCGGCTCGGCCGACGACACCCGGGCCACGTACGGGACGTACGGCAAGGTCATGGACCAGTACGGGCAGTTCCCCGGCGGCGGCTTCGCCGGTGACGAGAACGCGCGCCCGGGCCACCGCGATCCACGTCAGGGCTTCGAGACGTGCGGCATCGTCGAGTTCATGGCCAGCCATCAGCTGCTGACCCGGATCACGGGCGACCCGCTCTGGGCCGACCGCTGCGAGGAGCTGGCCTTCAACTCGCTGCCCGCGTCACTGGATCCGTCGGGCCGGGCGATCCACTACATCACCAGCGCGAACAGCGTCGATCTGGACAACGTCCCCAAGAGCGGGCGGCAGTTCCAGAACGGCTTCGCCATGCAGGCGTATCTTCCGGGCGTCGACCAGTACCGCTGCTGCCCGCACAACTACGGCATGGGCTGGCCCTACTTTGTCGAGGAGCTCTGGCTCGCCACCCCGGACGGGGGCCTGGCCGCCGCCATGTACGCCGCGTGCGAGGTCACGGCGAAGGTCGCCGACGGCACGGAGGTCACCGTCACCGAGGAGACCGGCTATCCGTTCACGGACACGGTCTCGCTGACCGTGAGGACGCCGAAGCACCTGCGGTTCCCGCTGGTGCTGAGGGTTCCCGCCTGGTGCTCCGAACCCGAGATCAGGGTCAACGGGCGTCGCGTCGGCGCACCGGCGGGCCCGGCCTTCACCCGTATCGAGCGGAACTGGTCCGACGGGGACAAGGTCACCCTGCGATTCCCCCAGCGCACCACCGTGCGCACCTGGACGGACAACCACGGCGCGGTGAGCGTCGACCGCGGACCGCTCACGTACTCCCTCCGGATCGGGGAGGAGTACCGGCGCATCGGCGGCACCGAACAGTTCCCGGGGTACGAGGTGCACGCCACCGGCGCCTGGAACTACGGCCTCGTACTGGACAGGCAGCAGCCGGCCGCATCATTGCGGCACCGCTCCACCGGCCGCCCGCCCGGCGACAACCCCTTCACCCTCGAAGGCACGCCGCTGACCATGACCGCACGCGCGCGCCGCATCCCCGAATGGACGGCGGACAGCGAGCATGTCGTGGCACCGCTCCAGGACAGCCCCGCGCTGAGCACCGAACCGGTGGAAGAGGTCACGCTCGTCCCCATGGGGGCGGCGCGGCTGCGCATCACGGCGTTCCCGACGGCTGAACCCGACGCCCCCCGGTGGCTGTCCGACGGCTGGTACCGGATCCGCAATCTGCACTCGGGCAAGGTCCTGGGCGTCGACAACATGTCCACCGCCGACAGCACCCACGTCGTCCAGTTCGACGACAACGGCACCGACGACCACCTCTGGCAACTCGTCCCCAACGGCGACGGCTGGTACCGCATCCGCAACCGCCACTCCGGCAAGGTCCTGGGCGTCGACAACATGTCCACCGCCGACAGCGCCCACGTCGTCCAGTTCGACGACAACGGCACCGACGACCACCTCTGGCAACTCGTCCCCAACGGCGACGGCTGGTACCGCATCCGCAACCGCCACTCCGGCAAGGTCCTGGGCGTCGACAACATGTCCACCGCCGACAGCGCCCACGTCGTCCAGTTCGGCGACAACGGCACCGACGACCACCTCTGGCAACTGCTGGCTCCGTGACCTGACGGACCGCTGACAACGGCCGGCTCGGCACCGACGGTGTTACGTCGCTGCCGGGCCGGCCTCTGTCGTGCTACGGCTGCTCGCTGTCGTGGAGTGCGCTCACCTCGTCGGCGGTGAGAGCCCTGTCGAACACGCTCACCTGGTCGATGGAACCGTTCCAGAAGTCGCCCTTCTGGCCGGCGTACTGGGCGCGGCCCACGGTGAGCGGTCCGGTGCTCACATCGGCGGGACCGGCCGCGGTGGTCGACACGAGCTTCCCGTCGAGGTAGAGCTTGACCTCGTCACCGTCGCGCACACCCACGAGGTGGTACCAGGTGCCGAGTTCCGGCTTCATCTCCAGTCGCGCCCGGTTGCCGCCCGGCGTGCTGAACGCGAAGGCGCCCTGCCCGTACTGGAGGTAGAACGGATTCTCGGTCCGCCTGCCGTCCTGGCTCACGGCGGTCGCGTAGTTGCCCGGGAGCGAGTCCAGCGACACCCATGCCGAGACCGTGTAGTTCCCGGTGGTGTCGACGGCTGGACCACCGGTCTGGGCGTACTGTCCCTGACCGTTGAACTTCAGCGCGGAACCGTGCACACCAGGTGTCCAGGAGGTGCCCTCGCTCAGCGTGAGGCTGCTGTGGTTGGGGCCGAGGTCGGCGGAGGTCGTGCCCTTGCCCTCATCGAGCGGCCAGCTGGCGCCGCCCTTCACCTCGTCGCGGTGTCCGGCGGTCGCACCGGCGGCGATGACCTGCTGGTTGATCTCCCGCACCTTCTCGGGGTCGACCTTGATCTCGCGCCGGTCGTAGGTCCAGAGTCCGTTCAGCTCGTTCTCCAGGTCGCTGACCTGGGTGTAGACCGAGCCGGACAGCTCGGCGTCGGCCGCCGCCAGGTAGTACGTGCGGGTGTTGTCGACGTACTTGGCCGTCAGGGCGTCCTTGTCCGCCACACCGCTGTAGATCGCGGCCGGCGCCCCCGGCCACATGTGTCCAGGGGTACGGAGCGTGAAGCCGCCGTGCTCACCGTCCATCGCGGCACGGTCGTCCGGGAACGGCGCCTCGCGGTTGAGGTAGTCGTGGTGGTCGATGATGTCGCCCTTGCCCGAGTCACCCTTCGAGGAGCAGCAGTTGACACCGCTGTGGGCGTTGACGACACGGGACGGGTCGGCCGCCTTGACCGACTCGGCGATCTTCCCGGTCTCGGTGCGGTCCCACTCGCCCCAGCCCTCGTTGAAGACGATCCAGCCACCGATCGACGGCGAGTTGTGGAGCTGCTGCATCATCTCCTTGCCCTGGGAGAGGAAGGCCTGCCGGCCCTTCTCACCGGTGATGTCGCTGGAGACGAAGTCCTGCCAGACCAGCAGGCCGAGCTGATCGGCGTGGTAGTACCAGCGGGCGGACTCCACCTTGATGTGCTTGCGCACGGCATTGAAGCCGAGGTCCTTCTGTGCCTTGAGGTCGAAGGTGAGCGCGGCGTCGCTGGGCTGCGTGTAGAGACCGTCGGGCCAGAATCCCTGGTCCAGCATGGCGAGCGAGTAGAACGGCTTCCCGTTGAGAACGAGCTTCTGGTAGCCGCCCACCTTCGCGATCCCGATGGAGCGCATCCCGAAGTAGCTGTCGACGGTGTCCTTGGAACGGCCGTCCGTCAGGGTGACGTCGAGGTCGTAGAGGTACGGGTCGTCGGGGGTCCAGAGGTGCTGCTTGCTGACGGGCAGGCTCAGCGGGGTGTTGGCCCGGCCGCTGACCGTGCCGACGACCCGGCCCTTCGTGTCGCGGGCGACCGCCGTGACGCGGGCGCCGGACGAAGCGGCGGCGGAGTTGACGGTCAGGGCGAGGGTGCTCTTGTCGATGTCCGGCGTCGTGGTCAGCGAGTCCACGGAGGCCACGGCGACCGGCTCCATCCACACCGTCTGCCAGATTCCGGAGGATGCGGTGTAGACGATGCCACCCGGGTTGCTGGACTGCTTCCCCTTGGGCTGGTCGGGGCCGGTGGTGTCGGTGACGGCGACGACGATCTCCTGCGGGGCGCCGCCCTTGATCGCGTCGGTGATGTCGGCGCTGAAGGAGGTGTAGCCACCGGTGTGTTCGGCGACCTTCGTGCCGTTGACCCAGACCACCGACCGGTAGTCGACGGCGCCGAAGTTGAGCTTCAGCCGCTTGCCGTCCTTGCCCTTGCCGACGGACCAGCTCTTGGGAACGGTCACGAGCTTGCGGTAGAACATGTGGTCTTCATGGCGTTCGAGTCCGGAGAGCTGCGACTCGACCGGGAACGGTACGGTGATGCGCTCACCGAGCTTCTTGCCGAAGACCGGCTGCTCGTCGGCGGTGGCACCGGCGAACTCCCACGGGCCGTTGAGGTTCTTCCACCGGTCACGCACCTGCTGCGGGCGGGGGTACTCGGGCAGCGGGTGGTTGCGGTCGAGCTTGTCGCCCCAGGTCGTGGTCAGCCGGTGCGTGGAGAGGTTCTTCGCCGTGCGGCTGATCTGGGGAACCGTCTCGCCGCCGGCCTGGAGCCCGCCCTTCCCGTCGTACGCCACCCGGACCTGCTGGCCCTTCTGGACGGGCGAGCTCAGGTCGACGATCACGGCGTGGGAGTTGTTGGACGCCTTGGCGACGGACTTCACCGGCATGGGCGAGGTGTCGGCCTCGATGGCAAGGTGGTCCTGCACGGAGGCGAGGTTCTTGACCTCGTCCTCGAAGGTCGCCTGCAGGCGCCGTCCGTCCTCCGCAACGCTCAGCGCGACCGGGTAGACCTCGAAGTCGGCCGGCGGCGTGAAGGCGGACTCGGGAACGATCTGCTTCTTGAGCTTCGCACTGGACCAGCGCAGGAACATGTTGGCGCCGCCGGTGTCCTGGAACATCTCCAGACGGAACTGGTGCGGCTCGCCCGCGGTGAGGGCAACCGGCTTGCTGGTCTGCTCGTTGTCCCAGTCCGGCAGCCAGTGGTCGATGACGACGTTTCCGTCGATGGAGAGCCTGAAGCCGTTGTCGCCGCTGGCGGCGAAGGTGTAGTCACCCGTCTCGGGGGCTGTGATGCTGCCGGTCCAGCGGGCTGTGGTGTTCTCCGTCCTGCCCGTAGTGGACTCGAACGCCCCGGTCAGACCGGGAAAGTTGATCTCCGGGTCGAGTGCGACTCCGCCGAGCTCGGCGAAGTCGCGTGCGCCCGGCGCGGACATCCGGAAGTACTCGCCCTTCAGCCCGTGCACATCGGCGGTCGGGTCGTCGTCGGTGAAGGCCTTCGCGGCGGCGGTCGATGCGGCGCTCGCGGGGACGCCTGCAGCAGGGGCGGCGGCAGCGGCAGGAACCAGAGTGGCCCCGAGGGGAATCAGCAGCGCGGCCGTACAGGCCATCGATCTGAACAGGACTCTGGGGCGGGGCAGTTGTCGTCTCAAGGCGTCGTCCTCGTCGAGAGCTGAAGTGCCTCGCACACAACGAGGCACGCACACAATCGAACATTGAGCCACAACACCAAACGCATAACAACGGTCGTGCACAGAGAATTTTCAACGATAGAAAATGGTGACCGGCACTCCGGCGAGCAGGCCGTACGACCCGCTCGCCGGGATCCGGAACCGATCGGTATGTCCCCTACCGCGGCAGTCCGGAAGTTGTCGTGCCCCAGCTGGAGTTGGGCGCTTCGGCCAACCGGAAGGCGAGGGTGCCGCCACGGGTGACCAGGCTCGCGTCCGTCCAGGACCGGTCGCTGGTACGCCCGTTGACCCGAACCGCGTCGACGTACGAATGGCCGGCGTCGGCGTCCGGGGCAACGATCGTGATGTCCCTGCCGTGTGCGCGGTCGATCAACGCGTCCGGAAAGAGCGGGGTGCCCAGCAACATCGTGGCGCTGCCCGGCGTCTGCGGGTACAGCCCGAGCGCCGAGAAGACATACCACGCGGACATGGTCCCCAGATCGTCATTGCCGGGCAGGCCGGCGGGGCCCGTACCGTAGACGGTGTCGAGGATCTGACGCACCGTCGCCTGCGTCTTCCACGGCTGTCCCAGGGCGTTGTAGAGCCAAGGGGCGTGGATGCCGGGCTCGTTGGTCGGGTCGTAGCGCAGGGCGTCGCCGCCCTTCACCGACCAGGATCCGTCGGCCTTGTGGAAGAAGGCGTCGAGCCGCTGAGCGGCCCGGTCCCGGCCGCCCATGGCCTCGGCCAGCCCCTGGACGTCCTGCGGAACCATCCAGGTGTACGTGGCGCTGGTGCCCTGCGCGAAACCGAGGTCGCTCCCGGGGTTGAACGGGGTCACCCACGAACCGTCGACGTTGCGCGCCTGGATGTAACCGGTGGTCCCGGTGCCGTCGGTAGCCGTGGAGTTGAACACATTGCGCCACCAGCCGCCGCGCTCCTTGAAGTACGTGGCCTGCTCATCACGTCCGAGCAGTTCGGCCCAGCGGCCGAGAGCCGCGTCGGCCACCGAGTCCTCCAGCGTCTCCGCCGCGCCGCCCCAGCAGTGGCACTCGTCCTGGGGTGCGTAGTGCGACGTCAGGTACTGCGCCAGATTGGGCCGCTGCCCGGTGCACTGGCCGGGGCATCCCGCATCGGAGAGACCGTCGTCGACGGGGACGGTCGCCTGGCGTGCGAGGGACTCGAAGGCGCCTTCGTAGTCGAAGTTCCGCACGCCCATCGCGTAGAAGGTGGCCAGGGTGGCCGCCGTCGGGTCTCCGGTCATCACATGCGTGGCACCGTTGATGTGCACCCAGCGGTCCCACACCCCGCCGTTCTGCTGCGCGAAGTTGTACAGCGACTGGGCGAAGTCGCCGGCGATCTCGGGCTTGAGCAGTGCCAGCAGCTGGATCTGGGCGCGGTACTGGTCCCACCCGGAGAAGTTGCTGTACTGCGCTCCCTGTCCGCGCTTCACCCGGTGCGACGCGCCGTCCATACCCGGGTAGCGGCCGTCTGTGTCGCTGATCAGGTTGGGCTGCATGAGGGAGTGGTACAGCGCGGTGTAGAAGGTCGTGCGCTGCGCGGTGCTGCCGCCGCCGATGCGTACGGAGCGCAGCTCCCGGTCCCAGGTGCGGCGCGCGTCGGCCGCCACGTCGTCGACCCCGGCGTGCGGGGCCACTTCCTCCTTGAGGTTGGCCTCGGCCCCCGCCAGGCTGACGTACGAGATGCCGATCCGCATGTGGACGTCGTTGTCGGCACCGGTGTCGAACCCGACCCAGCCGCCGGAGCCCCGGCCGGCCCGGTCGGCGCCGGTGGCGTAGCCCTCGCCGCCGCTGCCCGTGGTCGCGCCCGGGGCGAGCGTGCCGTCCCTCCAGGTACCGGTCGAGGAGAAGCCACGGTCGAAGGAGGCGCTGAAGTAGAGCCGGTAGTAGCTCTTGCGGTTGTTGGTACCGCCGTTGGCGCGCCGCCCGCAGAACGCGCCGGTGAGCACCGAGCCGGTCACCTTGTGGTGTACGGGATCGATGGCGACCTCCGCGTCCTCGCTGCCGTTGAGCGAGTTGGAGACCCGGAAGAGCAGGTTGGCGGGCTTTCCGGCCGGGAAGCTGAAGTCGGCCACGCCTGAGCGGCTGCTGACCGCCAGGTCGGCGGTCGCGCCGTTGTCCAGCCCGAGGGTGTAACGGCCCGGCACGGCACGCTCGTTGTCGTGCGAGAAGTTCGCGGCGTAGACGGCGTCCTTGGTGTCGGCGGACGGCGAGGAGGTGACGTCCCCGACGAACGGCATGATCGGTACGTCACCGGCGGCGCCCGGGTTGCAGCCGGCGCCGTTCACATGGGTCAGGCTCAGCCCGCGCAGCCGGGTGGTGCCGTAGTCGTATCCATTGGCCGCGCCGGTGCTGGTCTGATCCCCTCTGGTGCTTGTCGGCGACCAGCCGATCATCCCGTACGGGAGCGTGGCGCCCGGGTAGGTGTTGCCGCCGTTCGCGGTGCCGATCAGCGGATCGACGTAGGCGGCGGGGTGCGGGACCAGGCCGGTGGCCGCCTCGGCGGCCGGAGGCATGAACGCCGCAGCGAGCGCGCCGGTGAGGATCACGGCGGCCGTTCGCGCGCCGAAACGCCTCGCCACGGGCAACGGTCTGAGGGCCATGTCGCTTTACCTTCCGCGAAGTTGGACAACGTTGTCGACAGCCGGGGTCCGGCCGGGACGACGTTGATCGGTGCGCGGCCGAGCGTAGATGCCGGCGGCGTGTCAGGGAATGCGCCGAACGGTGTGCCCGGTGAACGAGCGATGAACGACGGCGGTGGGCGGCCGTATCGCCGACCGATTCCCATCTACGCCCCCAGTGGCCGGAGTTGTACCGTCCGGGCGGTGGAGGCGGACATCTACGGCAGCATGGGGGAACGCCGTACCGCGGGCGACCACGACGATGCTTTCGCTCTCGGCAGTGAGCCACCCCCGCGACCGTCGCCGTACCGAGGATCGGCAGCGAACCCGTACCACCGAGGAGAGCCGCCATCGTCAAAAAATGGAGCGCGGTGTCGAACCGGCTGTGACAGGGTCCGGACGAGGGGTGTGCCCCCGAGAGGGTTCCGCACAGTCCGACCAGCCACTCCAGGAGCGTCCGATGGCGACACCACCACGCCTGATCCCTCTGCTGCAGCAGTTCGACTTCGCACGGGGGCGCCTCGCCGACCGTTTGAACGGCCCCGTCATGGACAGCGGCAACGGCACGGACGTCGAGGTCGCGTCGATGACCGACGAAGAGTACCTCTGGGAGCCGGTGCCGGGCTGCTGGTCGGTCCGGCGGCGCGCGGCGGGGCCCGGGCCCGGAGCAACCGTTCTCGTCGGCGCGGGTGACTGGGGCCGCGACGCGACGCCTCCGCCGCACCCCACGCCGCCGCCGTTCACCACCCTGGCGTGGCGGCTGAGTCACCTGAGCGAGTTGCTCGCGCTCCGCGCCGACCACACGATCGGCAGCCACACCCTGACGCGGGACGACTACGTGGTCGCCGGGGACGCCGCCGGGGCGATCGCCGCCTTCGAAGCCGCCGCCACCGCTTGGCGGGAGGCGCTGCTCGGCGCCGACGACACGGCGCTCGACACCGTGGGACACAGCACGTACCCGCACGGCAGCGACCCGGAGGATCCGTTCATCGAAACGGTCTGGTGGGTCAATCAGGAACTGCTGCACCACGGTGCCGAGATCGCTCTGATCCGCGACCTGTTCCGCGCGCGGCGGGGCTGACGCAGAGCCTGGCGCGGGGGCTCGCTACGCACCGAGCCCCCGCCGGGTGTCCGGCGAGGGCTCGTCGGTGTCAGACGGCTCGAAGGTACTGGGCGGGCCTGTGGACCTCGCCGCCCAGTTCGCGCGCCGCGTGCTGTGCCCATGACGGGCTCCGCAGCAGCTCCCGCCCGAGGAGCACGGCGTCCGCCTGCCCGTCGGCCACGATCTTCTCCGCCTGCTGCGGCTCGGTGATCAGTCCCACGGCCGCGACGGGCAGCGAGGTCTCCTCGCGCACCCGCGCGGCGAAGGGGACCTGGTATCCGGGGCCCGTCGTGATGCGGGCGTTCGGAGCGTTGCCGCCGCTGGAGACGTCCAGCAGGTCGACGCCGTGGGCCTGCAACTCCTTGGCCAGCCGTACCGTCTCGTCGACGGTCCAGCCCTCACGGTCGTCCTCGTCGTTCTCGGTGAGCCAGTCCGTGGCCGAGATCCGAAAGAAGACGGGCAGGTCCTCCGGCCATACCTCGCGCACGGCGTCGACGACCTGCAGGGCGAACCGGACGCGGTTGTCGAAGCTGCCCCCGTACTCGTCCGTGCGCCGGTTGCTGTACGGGGAGAGGAACTGTCCTACGAGGTACCCGTGGGCTCCGTGCACCTCGGCGACCTCGAAGCCCGCGTCGAGGGCCCGGCGAGCGGCTTCGCGGAACTGGTCGATGACGCCGTGGATCTCGTCCACGGTCAGCTCGTGCGGTATGGGATGGCCCTCGTCGAACGGGAGCGGGCTGGGGGCGACGGGCTGCCAGCCGTGCTCGTCCGGTCCCACGGGCCCTCCACCCTGCCAGGGGGCAGCGGTCGACGCCTTGCGGCCGGCGTGGGCGAGCTGGATGCCGGCGATGGAGCCCTGACCCTTGATGAAGGAGGTGATCCGCCGGAGGGCGGCCACCTGGGTGTCGTTCCAGATACCGAGGTCGGCGGGGCTGATCCGGCCTTCGGGGCTGACGGCCGTCGCCTCGGTGAGGATGAGACCGGTCCCGCCGGCGGCGCGTGCCGCGAGGTGGGCGAAGTGCCAGTCGGTCGCGACGCCTGCATTCGGCCCCACCGCTTCCGCGCTGTACTGACACATGGGCGCCATCCACACCCGGTTGGGTACGACAAGCGACCTCAAGGTGCAGGGCTCGAACAGGACACTCACGGCGGACTCCGTTTCGCCGGGACGACAGGACCGCTAGTACGATACCTCCCGTACTACGACGTCCGTCAAATTACGAAGGTTCTCGTACAACGCGACAACGCAGGCGAGGCCCTCCCTGAATCCGGGAAGGGCCTCGTCTGCGAGCCGTTCACGACTCAGGCGCGGCGCCGCAGCGTGATCTCCACGTCCGCGTCGTAGCCCTGGGTCCAGCTGCGCCCGGCGCCCGACTTCCAGGTGACGTAGGCGGTGGCCCCGTCGACCCTGACGGCTTCCACCGTCATGGCCCGGTCGCCGTCCCGTACGTCACCGCGGCGCAGCTCCTGCGCCGTGACGGTGACGGGCTCAGCCGACTGCGCGCTCTCCACCTCGTCCGCCGCACGGGCGAGAGCCGCAGCCAGTTCCCGGGACCGGGCAGGGGTGCAGATCAGTGAGAGCTCCCCCGCCGGACCCGATACCCGGACCTCGACCCCCGCCCCAACGGGGGTCACGCCCAGGATCGCACCGTGTCCGTCGGCGTCCTCGATCTCACTCTTCATCGCTCAGTTCCCCTTGCCCGTCCCATGGCTCACTTCAGCCGGAGACTCTCCTGCGGGCCCAGGTAGCTGGGCTTGAGGCCGCCGGTGTCGACCACCAGGTTCTGCAGCACCACCGTCGGGTCGACCATCCAGAATTTCAGCACATGCACACCGGCCCGGCCGATGTGGTGCACCGTACTGGTGCGGTTGACGTTGTCGGAGGTGTTGCGCGCCCACTGGACGTTCATGGTGCCGTCGTCGGATCCCGTCACCGCCGTGACGTTCACCCTCTGCGGCGCGTCGTCGTCGAAGGAGACGGCGTACGTGAGGCCGTCGGACGCCAGCGCGTTGTTCCGGGGCGACAGGTACGCGTGCACCGTGACCGGCCCGGTGGTGAACAGGCTGACCCGGTACTCCAGCCGCGGACTGCCGCCGCCCGGAGTCTGGCGGGCGGCGGTGACCGGGAAGGGCTCCATACCGG
Organism: Streptomyces sp. NBC_00154; assembly: GCF_026342835.1. Classification (GTDB taxonomy): domain Bacteria; phylum Actinomycetota; class Actinomycetes; order Streptomycetales; family Streptomycetaceae; genus Streptomyces. Next base: position 6,468,562 of record NZ_JAPEMI010000001.1, on the reverse strand, counting down.
CGCCGGTCCGTCCGATTCCGGGGATGCGCTGCCAGGTGATCCCGCTGGCGCCGACGGAACGGGAGTAGTGGTCCGCCTCGATGGAGACGTATCCGTTGGCCTCGACGAACCCTTCGAGCTGCGAGCGCCGCTCCTTGGGGTGGTCGATCACGGCCTGGACGCCGACCTCGCGGCCGTCCGGACCGCTGACCGTGATCGGCACCTCCGTGACACCCTTGGGCGCCCGCGACCAGTCGACGCGGAAGGTGATCCGGTCCTGCTTGTCGACCCGGCCCCTGACGCGGTCGGCGACGAGCCAGGAGGCCCCTGTCCGGATCCGGTAGTCGAACGGGGCGGCGCCCCGGTTGAACACCTCGATGTGCTGTGCGGCCTGGCTCTGGTACGGGCTGAAGGCCGGCAGCACGGCCGGGGAGCTCTCCTCGGGCCACCACTTGTCCGAGCCGTCGACGGCCACGCCCATCTCGGCGCCGGCCGGGAGGTCGATGCGCTTGACCGCGGGGAACAGTACGTCCTTGATGGCGACGTTGTTGAGCTCGGGCTGCTGCCAGGGGGCGTTCGGCCCGTAGCGGGCCACATCGCCGTAGTCGATGTGCGGCTGGGTCTGGAACCCCTGCCACTTCCCGTCGGCGACCTTCGTGTTGAAGCGGTCCGCCAGCGCCAGGTCGTCGGCGAGTCGGGCCTCGGCGGCGGCCGCCAGATCGTTGGTGAGGGCCCGGCCCTGCGCCGCGTAGTGCAGGTTCTTGAACTCGGCCTCACGCAGGGCGTAGAGGTTGGCGGTGGCCTGCACCTCGTAGCCGACCAGCTCGTACCAGGCGTCCTGGACGGAGGCGGGGAGCTTGCGGCCGATCCGTTCGGCGTCGGCTCCGAGCTGCTGCCACTCCTCGGTGACACGCTCCAGCTCGCGGTAGTCGGTGAGGCTGAACGGGGTGGCCTGGTCGTCGTAGACGATCGCCGACGCGTCCTTGGCGGGGTCCTTGGCCGGGTCGAGGGTGATCTTGCGGTTGAGCAGCTCGGGCTTGCGCCGGGACTGCAGCTGCGCATAGCTGCGGAGCACCTCGGCGATGTCCTCGGCCTGCTGCTCGCCGAAGTTCTGCCGGGCGTACTGCTCCTCCCACTCCGGCAGCCGGTCGAGGGTCCAGCGGTCGGGGTTCCAGGCGTACTCCAGGAAGAACTGCGTGGGCAGTTCGTTGCCCTTGAGGTCGCCGACATTGGTGACCCAGAGGCCGTGGTTCCCGTAGGCGGCGGACTGGTGGAGCTGGTCCCACATGTTCGGCAGCGAAGTGGTGTCCACCCACTTGTAGTTGCGACCCACCCCGACGTAGTCGAAGTGGTAGTAGAGGCCGTAACCACCGTCGCGCGCATCGTTCTTGAGGTCGGGGAGCTTACGGATGTTGGCCCAGTTGTCGTCGGTGAGGACGACGGTGACGTCGTCGGGCACCCGCAAGCCGCGGTCCCAGTAACGCTGGACCTCCTTGTAGAGGGTCCACACCTGCGGAATCGTGGTGACGTCCTTGCCGGAGACCTCGGCCAGGATCTGCCGCTGTGTGGCGATGATCTCGGTCATCAGCTCGATGCCGTCGCCGTCCGGCAGGCTGACATCGCCGTTGCCGCGCATGCCGAGGGTGACGATGCCCTCGAAGTCCTCGTCCTTCATCCGGCGGATGCCGTCGGCCCAGTACGCCTTGATCGCCTCGGCGTTGCGGCGGAACGACCACTCGCCGGTGCCGCCGTAGGGGTCGTGACCGGGGGTGGTGATGTTGCCCGCGCTGTCCCGGACGGCGGCTACGGCGTGCCGGTTCCACTCCTCGATACCGCGCATCATGGGCGCCTCGTGCGAGGTGCCCATGACGACGCCGTACGCCTTCGCGGTGGCGTGGTTCTTCGGGTCGTCCTCGGCGAACGCTCGGCCCCAGACAGCCGGCCAGAGGTAGTTGGCCTTGAGGCGCAGCATCACTTCGAAGATCTTGGCGTAGAAGTCGGCGTTGAAGCCGCCCTCGAAACCGGGGGCCTTGCCGGGGCCGAAGAACGCCGGTGCCCACGTGCCGAGCGCCGGGTTCTCGTCGTTGATGAAGAACCCGCGGTACTTCACGACCGGGGTGCCCTGGGTGTGGTGGCCGGGCAGGACGTACAGGCCGTCCCGGTGTACGGGGGTGACGTCGTCCCACCAGTACCAGGGCGACACACCGATCCCCCGGGAGACGTCGTACGTACCGTAGATCGTGCCGCGCTGGTCGCTGCCCGCGATCACGAAGGCACGGTCCACACCGGGCAGCGGCTTCTCGACGACGGTCTGGAGGCTGGTCTCCCACTTGCCCTTGATGCCGGAGACGTTGAGCTTGCCCGCGGCGATCAGTCCGTCGATCAGCGGGCTGCGGCCGATGGTTCCGACGATGACGATCTCGCGGCCCTTCGGTGTCGCACCCCGTGAGAGAACGGGGCGGACACCGGTGACGCGCTCGATGTCGGCCTGGAGATCGCCGGCCACCCGGACGACGCCCGCGTAGTCCCGGTCGCTGACCAGGATCGGGGCCGCTGCACTCGCCCTGAAGAGCGGGAAGCTGCCCGAGCGGGGCGTGAAGGAGATGTACGCGCCGGGATCGGTCGGCAGTCCGGCCGGGCCCGGTGCGGCGGCCAGGGCCTCCGACGAGAGACCGAGCAGCGAGCCGAGAGGCGTTGCTGTCAGGGCGGTGAGCCCCAGTCCGAGCCCCAGAATCGATCTGCGGCTCGCATGTTGCGGGAAGTGCTTGTCCATACTGCTCTCCCAGTTTTGTTCACACCCATGACAAATTGGACGGGTGTGCACCTTGACGAGTTGTCGGGTAGGGGGTACGGGGTTCGGAGCCGCGTCAGTCGGAGGCGCCGGGCACGGCGGCCTGCGGCACCGCGGCAGCCACCGGCTCGCTGTCACCGTCGGGGGCGGGCGACACCGCGGCCACGATCGCGTCGGCCGTCGCGTCGGGCTCCGGGCTGAGCAGGCCCACCACCACGTACACCACCAGCGAGGTCACCAGCGGGGTCACGATGATGACGGTCTGGTCCGTGCTCTCCAGCACGAACTTCACCAGCCCGTAGCCCAGCAGCCCCAGCGCCCAGGAGGACAGGGCGGCGCGCGGCCCGCACTTGCGGAAGAGGGGCAGCAGCCCCAGCAGCATGGGGATGGAGATCGGCCCCATCACGGCCGCGACCAGACCGACGATGATGCCCAGCACCCCGCCGAAGTGATCCGCCTCGATGGCGACGAGCATGCTCACGGTGATGAAGACGACCGTGCACACGCGGGCGATGAGCAGTCCGGTCGCCGGCGGCAGTTCCTTGGCTCGGCGCACGACCGCCGGGATGATGTCCCGGGTGACGACCGCGGAGACGGCGTTGGCGTCCGACGAGGCCATGGCCATGGTGTGCGAGAACATCCCGGCGAGCGTCAGCCCCACCAGTCCGGCCGGCAGGTACGACTCCGCCATCAGCGCGTAGACCTTCTGCGGTTCGGTGATGTCCGGCAGCAGAACGGCCGCGGCGACGGGCGGGAACAGCAGGACCGCCGGCCAGATCACGTACAGCAGCGCGGAGAGCCCGGCCGAACGGCGGGCGGCCTTCGGGGTGTCCGTGGCCATGTAACGCTGGGCCAGGTTCCACATGCCGCCGTTGTACTCGAAGAGCTTCACGACGACGTACGCACCGAGGAAGGTGGCGGTGTAGGGGTCGACCAGCGGGTGGCCGTGTCCCTCGGGCAGCTTGTGCCAGATCGTGCCCAGACCGGATATGCCGTCGCCCAGACGGTCCAGCACCACCCACACCATGGCGAGCGCCGCGACGCCCTGGATGACGAACTGCCCGAAGTCGGTGAGCGCATCGGCCCAGAGCCCGCCCACGGTGCAGTAGAGCAGGGTGACGACGCCGGTGATCAGGATCCCGGCTGTCATCGACATGCCGGTGAACACATTGAGCAGCACGGCGACGGACGCCCACTTGGCGGCCACGTCGAACACCTTGAGCAGGGCGCCGCTCCAGGCGAGCGCCTGCTGGGTGGGCACGTTGTAGCGCTTGGCGAGATATTCGAGCGGCGAGGCGACCGCGTACCGCTGCCTCAGCCGGTTCCAGCGCGGCGCGAACAGCCAGGCACCCACACCGGTGGCCAGCGCGAGCGGCAGGAACGCCCAGACATAGACGGTGATGCCGACGCTGTACGCGATGGCCGCGTAGGCGACGAACACGGCGGCGCTGTAGCCGGACATGTGGTGGGAGATGCCGGACAGCCACCAGGGCATCCGGCCGCCACCGGTGAAGTAGTCGCTCACATCGCCGACACGTCGGTGCGACCAGAGGCCGATGAGCAGCATCACCAGGAAGTAGCCGCCGAGGGCGGCCCAGTCGAGCCAAGCCATGAATGCTCCTTGAAATGCCTTGATGCGCGGCAGGAGTGCGGCAGCCGTCGGCCGCCGCGACTCACCAGCGCGGGGTCTTCTTCTCGTAGTCCGGGTCGATCCGCTGCATGTAACCGGTGTCGTCCCGGTTGCGCAGACCGCAGTCGAGGTACTGCTCGTGCAGGCGGGCGAGTGCGTCGCGGTCGAGTTCGACGCCGAGCCCCGGCCCCTTCGGAACCCGCACGGCCCCGTCGGTGAACGTCAGCGCGCCCGGTTCCACGACTTCCTCGGTCTTCCACGGCCAGTGGGTGTCACAGGCGTAGGTGAGGTTCGGCGTGGCGGCCGCCAGATGGGTCATCGCGGCCAGGCTGATCCCCAGATGCGAGTTGGAGTGCATGGACAACCCCATGGCGAAGTTGTCGCAGATGCCGGAGAGCAGCTTGGAGCGGTGCAGGCCGCCCCAGTAGTGGTGGTCGGAGAGCACCACCTGGACCGACCCCTGCTCGACCGCGGGCGCCAGATGCTCGAACGCGACGACGCACATGTTGGTGGCCAGCGGGATCGGCGTCTGCCTGGCCACCTGCGCCATGCCGTCCAGATCGGGCGTCGGGTCCTCCAGGTACTCGAGGACACCTTCCAGGCGGCGGGCCACCTCGACCGATGTCTCCACGCTCCATGCGGCGTTGGGGTCGAGCCGCAGCGGCACCCCGGGGAAGGCATCACGCAGGGCCAGGACCGCCTCGGCCTCCTCCTCGGGCGGCCGGACACCGCCCTTGAGCTTGATCGCGGTGAAACCGTACTCGGAGATCATGCGGCGCGCCTGGGCGACGACGGCCTCCGGATCCAGCGCCGGACCCCAGTCGTCAGGCTCCTGCCCCGGATGCGCGGCCCACTTGTAGAAGAGGTAGGCGCTGAACGGTACGGAGTCCCGTACCGCCCCCCCGAGCAGGTCACTGACCGGGCGGCCGGCAACCTTGCCCTGGATGTCCAGGCAGGCGACCTCGAACGGGGAGAACACCCGGTCCGTTGCGCTGCTGGTGGTGATCATCCCGGTCAGCCCGGAGCCACCGGCTCCGCTGTCCCCGGAGAGGACTTCGGCGACCTTGCGGTGCATGGCGCCGAGCGCGTACACGTCCAATCCGACGACGGCGTCCGCGGCCGCCCGCAGCCGGCGCAGATGCCCTTCGTCGGCGTAGGTCTCGCCGAGGCCGACAAGGCCTTCGCCGGTGTCGACCTCGACGATCGCACGCAGTGCGTACGGTTCGTGCACGCCGACCGCGTTGAGCAGCGCGGGGTCGCGGAAGGCGACCGGGGTGATCTTCACTGCATGGATCCGGAGGCCGTCCATCACTGTGCCGCCTCCTGCGTGCTGTTGATCATGTGCGCTTTCAGTCCCTGCCTGCGGCCAGCGTGAGATCCTCGCTCATCGCGTTGTACGCGGCCTTGGCCTTGTAGTTCTCGTCGAGGATGTTCGCCGCGCCCTCGCCCGTGAAGACGCCGGGAACCCAGGAGTACTTGTCGGTGAAGCCCCACACCGTGAAGTCGGTGCAGTGCTCGGTCAGCAGGCAGCCCCGCAGCAGTACGTCGTAGGCCTCCGCCTGCGCCTCCAGCTCGGTGTTGTCGGCAGGCATCGGGATGCGGACGTCGGCCTCGGTGATCGCGGTCTCCAGACCGAGGTCGTCGAAGCGCTTCATGTTGGTGGCGATGTCGTGCGGGGCGCTGTACTGAACGTCCAGGTGGCCCTGGATGCCGACGCCGTGAACCGGCACGTGCTCCTTACGGAGCTGTACGACGAGGTTGTAGAGGGCGGTGCTCTTCGCGTTGACGCCCTCGATGTTGTAGTCGTTGATGAAGAGCGTGGCCTTGGGGTCGGCCTGGTGCGCCCAGCGGAAGGCGTCGGCGATGTAGCCGGGGCCGAGCTTCTGCAGCCAGATGCTGTTGCGCATGGTGCCGTCGTCGTTGAAAGCCTCGTTGACGACGTCCCACTGCCAGATCTTGCCCTTGAAGTGGGTCACCTCGTCGGTGATGTGCTTGTGCAGGATCTCCCGCAGCTCGTCGGCCGTGAAGTCACCGTTGTTCAGCCAGGCGGGCAGCTGGCTGTGCCAGACCAGGGTGTGGCCCCGGACCAGCTGGCCGTTCTCCTTGGCGAAGTCCACCAGCTTGTCCGCGGCGGACCAGTCGTACGTGCCGCGCTGCGGCTCGACGGCCTCCCACTTCATGACGTTCTCCGGGGTGACCGAGGAGAACTCCCTCGCGGCCTTGGCCCGGTAGGGCGCGTCGGAGGCGAGCGCCGACATGTCGACCGCCGTGCCGATCCGCAGGTCGGCGCGCTTGCCGAGGGCGCCGAGAGTCTTGGCCGCGGCGTCGCTCTTCGGCGTGGTGTGCTGGGCGGCGTTGTCCGGGCTGGCGCTGGCGGCGACAGTGAACGTGGAGACCAGCAGAGCTGCGGCGGCGGTGCCGACGACGGCAGCCTGAGTTGCCTTGCGCATGACATGTCCCTTCGATGGAAAGTACCGAGTCGAAAGTTTCGGGATCCTCCCCGCAGCTGGAGCGGGGAGGCCCGGGCCCTCAAGTAAGGGCGGATTCAGATCAGTTCGATCGACGTGTCGCAGACGAGGCGGCGCCGGTGATCGACCGTGCGCTCGGGACCGGTGAGCCGCAGCTTCACGGTCTGCTTGACGTCGTCGGCCGCGCTGGATGTCGCGAGCCGCAGTGCGAGATCGCCGGGTTCGACGATCCGTCGGCCGCCGATACCGGTGAAGGACACCAGGTCGGCATGGAAGTGGAACCGCACGCGTCGGGTCTGCCCGGCGGCGAGCTGCACCCGGGCGTACCCGATCAGCCGCGACTCCGGGCGGGTGGTCTGGGCGACCGGGTCGTGCACGTAGAGCTGCACCACCTCGGCGCCTTCGCGGTCCCCGCTGTTGCGGACGGTGAGTTCGATGTCGGTGGAGCCGTCGGTGGGGAGCTCGGCCGGGGCAGCGGCGCCGGCCTCCCACTCGAACGAGGTGTACGACAGGCCGTGTCCGAAGGGGTAGAGCGGCGTCGGGTCCAGGTTGCTGACCCCGCTCGCCAGCCCCAGCGGCGGTTGCAGATACGTCCACGGCTGGCCGCCCGGGCCGTGCGGAACGCCGACCGGCAGCCGGCCGGAGGGGTTCACCCGGCCGGAGAGCACACCGGCCAGTGCCGGACCGCCCTCCTCGCCGGGGAAGAACGCCTGCACGGTGGCAGCCGTCCGGTCCGCCCAGCGGCCCAGCGCATACGGACGGCCCGTCAGCAGCACCAGGATCACCGGGGTTCCGGTGGCCAGCAGTGCGTCGAGCAGCTCACCCTGGACACCGGGCAGGGCGAGGTCGGCGGCGTCGCAGCCCTCACCGGAGGTGCCGCGGCCGAACAGTCCGGCCCGGTCGCCGAGCACGGCGAGGCACACATCGCTGTGGCGGGCGAGTTCGGCCGCCGCCTCGATGCCGGAGGTGTCCGTGCCGTCCACGTCGCAGCCGGCCGCCGAGCCGATGTCCGCGCCGGGGAACTCCCCCCGCAACGCTTCGAGGACGGTCGGAATGTCGATTCCCATCGGCACCTCGGGGTGGGAGACCCCCACGTGGCTGGGGAAGGAGTAGCAGCCGAGCATGGCCAGGGCGTCGTCGGCGCGCGGGCCGACGACCGCGATCCGGCCGTCGCCGCGCAACGGCAGCGCATCGCCGGGGTTGGCGAGCAGCACGACGGCCTGCTCGGCCAGCTGCCGGGCGAGTGCCCGGTTCTCCGGCGGGTCGAGGTCCACCGTGGCACGTGCCTGCTCGGGGTCCGCCCCGATCAGCACGGCCGGCAGCGGCGACCATTCCGGGTCGAGCAGTCCGAGTTCGCACTTCTGCAGCAGGACCCGGTTCAGCGCCCGGTCGACCAGCTCCTCGGCCACGGAGCCGTCGCGCACGGCGGCGACGAGCGCATCGCCGTAACTGCGGACGGTGGGCAGTTCCACGTCGACCCCGGCGTTCAGCGCGAGGCGGGCGGCGTCGCCGCGGTCCGCGGCGACCTTGTGCAGTGTCTCCAGGAAGCCGATGCCGAAGTAGTCGGCGACGACGGTGCCGTCGAACCCCCAGGTGTCCCTGAGCAGCTCGGTGAGCAGCGCCGGGTCGGCCGCCGCGGGCACGCCGTCGATCTCGGCGTACGAGTGCATCACCGAGCGGGCGCCCCCTTCCCGCAGCGCCATCTCGAAGGGCGGGAGGACGACGTCGGCCATCTCGCGCACACCGGCCCGGACCGGAGCCAGGTTGCGGGCGCCCGCCGAGGCGGCGTATCCGGCGAAGTGCTTGAGAGTGGCGACGATCCCGGCGGATTCCAGGCCGCGGACGTACGCGGTGCCGATGGTGGCGACCAGGTACGGGTCCTCGCCGATGGTCTCCTCCACTCGGCCCCAGCGCAGGTCGCGCACCACGTCGAGAACGGGTGCCAGCCCCTGGTGGATGCCCACCGACCGCATGTCGCGGCCGATGCGGTGGGCCATCTCGGTGACCAGCTCCGGGTTCCAGGCGGCTCCCCAGGACAGCGGGACGGGGTACGCGGTGGCACCCCAGGCGGTGAAGCCCGCGAGGCACTCCTCGTGGGCGAGCGCCGGGATACCGAACCGTCCGGCCTCCACGATCCGCTCCTGGGCCCGGGCCAGGGAGACGGCGCCGACGCCGGGGTCCACCGGGGCGGTACCGAACGGCCTGGTCAGCTGGCCGAGGCCGCGGGTGGTGAGCTCGTCCCAGTCGACCGGGTCGACCATGTCGTTCTGGTGCGGTGCGACCCCGTCACCGTCCGCGTCGGCGCCCACCCAGACTCCGTACAGCTGCGCGGCCTTCTCCTCGAGCGTCATCCGGGCGACGAGGTCGGCCACCCGTGTCTCGGGGGTGAGTGAAGGGTCGCGCCACGGGCCGTCGACGGCGGTGGGCCTGGAGGCCTGGTGGGCATGCGGGGCAGGGGGGATTGCCATGGCGGCAGGGGTTCCTCTCATGAGTGCGGTAGTGCGGGGCGGCGTGGGTGCGTTACTTGCCGCCCACCCCCATCAGTCCGTTGATCAGCGCCTTCCGTGCCACGAGGTAGACGGCGAAGATGGGTACGACGGAGAGGACGATCGCGGCCAGGACGGCGGGGATGTTGACTCCGAACTGGGTCATGAAGTTGAAGAGACCGAGGGTCAGTACCCGGTTCTCCTCCGACTGCGTCAGGATCAGCGGGAAGAGGAAGCCGTTCCACGCCTGGAGCGCCGTGTAGATCGCCACCGTGCTGATGCCGGCCTTGGACATCGGGATCGCCAGCTGCCACAGCATCCGCAGGGGCGAGGCGCCGTCGAGCGCCATCGCCTCGTACATCTCCTCGGAGACATCGCGCATGGTGCCGCTGAGCACCAGTACCGCCACCGGCATCGCGAACGCGGCGGTCGGCAGGATGATCGCGGGCAGGGTGTCGTAGAGCCCCATCTTGCCGATGAGCAGATACAGCGGCACGATCACCGCCTGCGCCGGGATCGCCACGCCGAGCAGGAACGTCCGGAAGGCGAGCGAGGAGAGCCGGCTGCGGGTGCGCACCGCCACGTAGGCGACGGGCACCGCGAGCAGCAGCACGATGGCCACCGTGGACGCGGCGACGATCGCCGTGTTGACGAGCATCGTGGAGAAGCCGCTGTGCAGCACGGTGTTGTAGTTGTCGAGCGTCGGGTGGGTGGGGAAGGCCAGCGGGTCCCCGTTGAGCGCCTCGTCCTGGTGCATCAGCGACGAGGAGATCAGCGTGTAGATCGGTACGACCACGATGATGAGCCAGACCAGCGAGCCCAGACCGGCCAGCGGGTTGCCCCAGCGCTTGCTGCGGCGGGCGGCGGCCCCATGACGTCGGATCGCGGGCGAAATCGCCGGCGCCTCGGGGCGGGTGTCGATTGACATCTCGTCACATACCTTCCCGGGTGGACCGCATGTTCCCGAAGCCGCTGAAGCGGACCAGGATCAGCGACAGGGCGGTGGCCACCACGACCAGGGCCGTGGCGATCGCCGCGGCATAGCCGAGGTCATAGGTCTGGAAGCCGGTCCGGTACATCAGATACGGCAGGACCGTGGTGTCCGTGCCGGGACCGCCCTTGGTCATGATCAGCACGGTGTCGAAGTACGTCAGCGAGCCGACGATCATCAGAACCGAGGAGGTCGTGATGGTGTGGCGCAGCTGCGGCAGCGTGATGTGGAAGAACTGCCGGAACATGCCGGCGCCATCCATTTCGGCCGCCTGGTACAGCACCTCGGGTACCTGCCGGGCGCCGCCCTGGTAGATCAGGGTGTGGAACGGCATGAACTGCCAGCCGCCGACGAACGCCACGGTGAGCAGGGCGCCGGTGGAGGATCCCATGATGTTCGGGTCGATCCCGAACCAGGGCCCTATCTCCGTGATCACGCCGAAGTTGGGGTCCAGCAGGGCGTGGAAGAGCATGGCGATGGCGGTGGTCGAGAGCAGCAGCGGGATGAAGAAGACCGCGGAGAGCACGGCCCTGCTGCGCTGCCGGCCCGCTGCCCAGACACCGAGGAGCAGTGCCACAGGGGTCTGGAAGGCCCAGCTGATGGTGGTCAGCAGAAGGCTCAGCCAGGCGGCCTGGCGGAATTCCGGGTCCTTGAACAGCCGGGTCCAGTTGTCCAGGCCCGTCGGGGTCGGGGAGTTCAGCCCGTCCCACTGGCAGAAGGAGAGGTAGACGGCGATCGCCAGCGGGACGATCGCGAAGACGGCGAAGAAGAGGATGCCGGGCAGAGCCCAGCTGACCGGAGGACGGCCGACGTTGCCGACGGCCGTCTTCCTGCCCCCACGCGTCTTCACGTGCGGAGTGTGGTGGGACATGCTTACTTGACGGCCTTCATCGCTGCGACGAACTGCTCAGGGGTGGACTTGCCGGCGAACAGCTTGCTGAGCTCGGTGAGCAGCGGGGTGGCGTACTGGGACTCCAGTGCCTGGTCCCACGAGAGCGTGAAGCTAGGCGCCTTCTGGACCAGGCTGTACTGGTCGTTGGCGAACTGCGGGTTGGGCGACGTGCTGAGCATCGAGGCCGCGTTGGACGTGGTGGGGATGTCCCCGTTGTCGACCAGGGCCTTGGCGTACTCCTGCGAGGCCATCGTCTTCAGGAAGGCGATCGCGGCGTCCTTGTGCTTGGTGCGCGCGTTGATCGACCAGTAGTTGGTCGGGTTGCCCACCACGTCCGCCGCGTCACCGACGCCGCCGGCCACGGTCGGGAAGGCGGTCCAGCCGAGGTCCTTCTTGGCGAACTCAGGCGCCTTGCCCAGCTGGGTCGAGTACTCCCACGAGCCCATGAGGTGCATGGCGGCCTTGCCCTTGTTGAGGAGCGTGGGCGCGCCACCGTTGCCGTAGTCGACGGAGTTGAAGTTCTTGCCGAAGGCACCCTGGTCGACGAGCTCCTTGACGGTCTGGGCCGCCTTCAGCACCGCCGGGTCGCCCCAGCCGGAGGTGTCGCCGTTCTGGATCTTCTGGAAGACCTCGGGTCCGCCGATCCGGTCGAGCAGGTACTCCATCCACATCAGCTCGGGCCACTTGTCGGCGCCGCCGAGAGCGAAGGGCGTGATGCCCTTGGCCTTGAAGGTGGTGATGGCGTTCTGCAGGTCCTCCCAGGTCTTGGGGGCCTCAAGCTTGTTCTCGGCGAAGAGCGACTTGTTGTAGAAGAGCATCACGGGCTGCATGCCGCGCATCGGCACGCCGTAGATCTTCCCGTCGAGACTGCCCGCCGTCATGATCGACGGAAGGAATCCGTCCTTGAGCGTGGCGTCGTTCTTCACGGTGGAGGTGAGGTCGACGAGCTGCTTCGCGTCGACGTACGGCTTGATCGAGCCGCCACCCCAGTTGAAGAACACGTCGGGCGCGCTGGGCGAGCCCATTGCGCTGCGGAGCTTGTTGACGTAATCGGTGCCGGGGACCGACACCAGCTTGACCTTGACCTTGGAGGTCTTGTTGAACTTCGTGACTGCGGCCTGCTGAACCTTGACCGCGTCATCGCCGTAGACGTATGCGGTGATGGTTCCGCCGTCGCTACCGCTGCCCCCGCTCGTACCGCAACCCGCCAGCAGACCGGCCATTACCATGGCCGCACCCGCTGCGGTCCATCTCGCCGTACGCGTGCCCTGAGTGAAAATGCCCGACCGCATGACCGCACCTCTGTCGAATGTTTCGGGATGTCTTTCGAATGTTGCCGGAACCGTACGGTCGTGTTTCGGGCACGTCAAGAGGTTCCCGGAAGGATTTTCCGAACCCTGACCCCTTCCCCGATCCGAGCGACATGAAGCTACGATTCCTGCATGAGCCCTGCAAAGGTCCAGTCACCACAGGAGAAGGCGTCTGCCGACGTGCCGTCGCAGAGCACCGCCACGCTGGCGGAGATCGCTCGCGCGGCCGGAGTCTCGGCACCGACAGTTTCGAAAGTGCTGAACGGCCGAGCCGACGTCGCCCCCGGTACGCGCACCAGGGTGGAGGAGTTGCTGCTGCTCCACGGCTATCGGCGCAGGCGGGGTTCCACGGCGCAGTCGCAGCTGATCGATCTGGTTTTCCACGAGCTCGACAGCGGCTGGGCCATGGAGGTCGTCCGGGGCGTCGAGAACGTCGCCCGGGAGGAGGGGCTGAGCCTGGTGCTCTCCGAGAGCGCGGGCCGGCTGACACCGGGCCAGACCTGGGTGGACGGCGTGCTGGCCCGCCGGCCGGTGGGTGTGATCCTGGTGCTTTCGGATCTGACCGCGGCCCAGCGCGCCCAGCTGACCAGCCGCAACATCCCCTTCGCGGTGGTCGATCCGGCGGGTGACCCGGGTGACGACGTGCCGTCGGTCGGAACGACGAACTGGCAGGGCGGGCTGGCCGCCACGCGTCATCTGACCGGTCTCGGGCACCGGCGGATCGGTGTCATCAGCGGCCCGTCCCGGATGATGTGCAGCCGAGCCCGGGTCGACGGCTACCGGGCCGCCATGGAGACCGCGGGGCTGCCCATCGATCCCGATCTGGTCCGGGAGGGCGAGTTCTCGCACGAGGACGGCTACACCGCGGGGCTGGAACTCCTGCGGCTGCCCGAGCCGCCCACCGCCATCTTCGCCGGAAACGACCTGCAGGCACTCGGCGTCTACGAGGCCGCTCGCGAGCTGGGCCTGCGCATTCCGGAGGATCTCAGCGTCGTCGGCTTCGACGATCTGCCCCTCACCCGGTGGATCGGGCCGCCGCTCACCACGGTGCGCCAGCCGCTCATCGAGATGGCTGAGACCGCGGCCCGGCTGGTCCTCGATCTCAGCCGGGGCCAGCAGCCCGCGACCACTCGGGTCGACCTCGCGACCAACCTGGTGGTGCGCAGCAGCACGGCGGCCCCGCGCCGCTGACGTCTCGTCCGACCTGCGGCCGGGCCCCCAGCGGTTTCACGACAGAGGTGATCGTTCGCCCGGGGGCCGGCAGGTCGCGGGCGGTGCGGACGACGGTCTCGGTGGCGGCGGGGCGCCCGCCGACCAGGCCACCGGCGCGGCCGCGGGCGGCAGCCATGGGACCGGCGCCTCCGACGAGGACAGGGGCCGGCAGAGGCCACCGTCTGCCGGAGGGGCGCTGTGACGGCCCCGCCCCGGGGTACCGCACCCGTTGCCCATGCAAGCGATCCTCTTCGAATTCTTGTATGAACATAGCTGGTAAAAAGGAGCTATGGGCGGCTTTGGCAGATGTATGGCAAGGCTCCGACCATCGCGCCCTGGACGCTCCCACACCTTGCTCGGCGTGCGCTCCGTGGCCGGGCAGGTGCTGCTTCTGGAGCTGGCGCTCGTGGTGCTGATCGTCGCCGCGGCCGCGTTCTCGCTCGTGTGGCAGGGCCGGCACGCCGCCGTTCAGGAAGCCCGAAGCCGTTCGAACGCCGTCGCCGCCACGTTCGCTCACTCCCCGGGCATCGTGACGGCGCTGGACGGCCCGGATCCCACCGCCGTGCTGGAGCCGCTCGCTGAAGAAGTCCGGAAGAGCACACACGTCGAGTACGTCGTCGTGTCCAGCACACGCGGTATCCGCTACACCCACCCCGATCGCGCGCTGATCGGCAAGCACATCCTCGGCCCGTACAAGGAGGCGGTTCTCGGGCACGGCTTCACCCGAACGTTCCCGGGGAGCCGGGGGCCGGCCGTGAACTCGGTGGTGCCCGTACCGCGGGCCGACGGCTCGACCGCCGGCCTGGTGTCCGTGGGCATCAAGGTCACGAACGTGAACAAGATGGCCGACCGCGAACTGCCGGTGCTGGCCGGCTCCGCGGTGGTCGCACTTACGCTCACCTCCGGCGGAGCGGCGCTGGTCAGCCGACGCCTGCGGCGGCAGACGCGCGGGCTCGGCCCCGCCGAGATGACGCGACTGTACGACCATCACGCCGCGGTGCTGCACTCCGTACGCGAAGGTGTGCTCATCATCGACGGCGACGGACGGCTGGTGTTGGCCAACGACGAGGCCCGGCGGCTGCTGCGCCTGCCTGCGGACGCCGAGGGGCACCCGGTGACAGATGTCGGCCTGCCCCCTCCCCTCGCGGAACTGCTCGCCTCCGGCCGTGTCGCCTCCGACAAGGTGAGCATGGCCGGCGACCGGCTGCTGGCCGTCAATCTGCGGCCCACCGACGAACACGGCGGACCTGCCGGGACCGTCGCGACCCTGCGGGACACGACAGAACTGGCCGCCCTTGCCGGCCGGGCCGCAGAGGTGCGGGGGCGGCTCCTGCTGTTGCACGCGGCCGGTGCGCGCATCGGGACGACCCTGGATGTGACCCGGACCGCGGAGGAGTTGGCGGAAGTGGTGGTCCCCCGTTTCGCCGACTTCGCCTCGGTCGACCTCGCCGAGTCCGTGCTGCACGGTGAGGAGCCGTCGGTGCCGCTCGGCACCGTGCTGGACATGCGGCGTACGGCTGTGGCAGGCGTGCGCGGCGACCACCCCTTCTATCCGATCGGAAGGATCATCGGGTTCGTTCCCACCAGCCCGCCGGCCCTGGGCCTGATCAGTGGGCACACGATGCTGGTGCCGGACCTGTCCGCCGAGCCGCGCTGGCAGGGGCCCGACCCCGAACAGGCGGCGAAAATCCTCGCGTACGGTGTCCACTCCCTGCTCTCCGTTCCGCTGCACGCCCGCGGTGCGGTCCTGGGCATGGCGAATTTCTGGCGCGCGGGGAATCCGGAGCCCTTCGACGAGGACGATCTGACGTTCGCCGAGGAACTGGTCGCCCGGGCAGCCGTTTGTATCGACAACGCCCGCCGCTACACCCGCGAGCACGAGATGGCGGTGACGCTGCAGCGCAGCCTGCTGCCCCGCGGCCTGCCCGAGCAGGACGCTCTCGACGTCGCATACCGCTATCTGCCGGCTCAGGAGGGGGTGGGCGGCGACTGGTTCGATGTCATTCCGCTGCCCGGTGCCCGCGTCGCACTGGTCGTCGGTGACGTCGTCGGACACGGTCTGCACGCCGCCGCGACGATGGGCCGCCTGCGCACCGCAGTCCACAATTTTCCACGCTGGACCTGCCGGCCGACGAACTCCTCGCGCGCGTCGACGAACTGGTGGCGCGCATCGACCAGGAGGAACACGCCGACGGCGACCGCGCGGACGTCACGGGGGCAACCTGCCTGTACGCCGTCTACGACCCGGTGGCCGGCACCTGCTCCGCTGCCCGGGCCGGCCATCCCGGTCCCGTCCTGGTGCTGCCCGACGGCACGGTGCGGTTCCCCGACGTCCCGGCAAGCCTGCCTCTGGGCATCGGCGGACTGCCTTTCGAGGCAGTGGAGTTGCCTCTGCCGGAGGGGACGCGTCTGGTGCTCTACACCGACGGTCTCGTCCAGTCGCGCGAGCGGGATTTCGATGCCGGGCTCGACACGCTGCGCAACACGCTGGCCGGACGGCACCGGACTCCGGAGGAGACCTGCGACGACCTGATCACTGCGCTCCTGCCCACCCCTCCGGGTGACGACGCCGCCGTCCTGGTGGCCGCTACGCGCATCTTCGCCCCCTCCCGTATCGGCGAATGGGACATCGAGCCCGACCCGTCGGCCGTCGCCGGGGTCCGCAAGGAAGTGTCCCAGTGGCTCACCGACCGGGGGCTGGAGGAAGAGCTCTTCGCCACCGAGCTGATCCTCAGTGAGCTGGTCACCAACGCCATCCGCCACGGCGGCGCCCCGATCCGCGTCCGGATGCTGCACAACCGCTCGCTGATCTGCGAAGTGTCCGACTCCGGGAGCACCGCACCGCATCTGCGGTATGCGTCGACGACGGACGAGGGCGGCCGCGGCCTGTATCTCGTCGCCCAGTTCGCCGACCGGTGGGGCACCCGGTACACCGACATGGGCAAGGTCATCTGGTCCGAACAGACGCCGGGCGCGGGTGGAGCGCCGGCATTCGACTGGGCCGACGACGCCTTGGGGCTCTGAGCGCACCACCAGGAGCAACGGAGGCCATGGAGCACGACGGACGCGCCCACCAGCTGCGGTCGCACCCGGTGAGCACGGCCTGCGCCGCCGCCCGCCGTGGAATCAGCCGCCGTAGACATCGAGACGGCCGCACATCCCGAACTTTCGGTACGCCGACGGCTGTTCGGCGTGCACACAGGCACGGGCGAGATGGCCACTGTCCCCCTGCGCCAGGGAGTCCAGCTGTTCACCGGTTGCCCGGGACGCGGCCGCGGCGCCCTGTTCCCAGCGCCCCCGCCAGTCGTCCGTCCGGTGCTTCACGAGCGCGGCGGCCGCGCGGTGGAAGGCGGCGAGCGGCTCGGGGTCGCCGGCCTCGGTGGCGCGGCGCAGCGCGAGAAAGCCCTCGACGGCGAGATCGCGGCGGACGCGGGCGGCGCGTTCCTGTTCCGGCTCTGCCGCGTCGGCGGGGAGTGCGGCCGCCGCGCGGTAGGTGTCGGTGTCCGTCAGGTACCGGGGCGGCAGGGTGAGAACGGCGTCCCCGGCTTCGGGCAGTCCGCTGTTCTGCATGAGGACGACGATGCGCAGGGCGTCGTCGTTCACGAGGCGGTGGATCGTGCCGGGGGTGAACCACACCAGGGACCCGGCGGTCAGGGGCGTCTGCCGGAAGCCGGACGTGGTGAGGGTCTGCACGGAGCCGGCTCCGCCGACCACCACATACCCCTCGGAACAGGTGAGGTGGAGGTGGGGCGTACCCCCGCGCAGTCCGTCCTCGGTGGGCCAGTCGTAGACCCTGAGGTGGGAGACGGCCACGGCGCCGGGCAGTCCTTCGAAGGTCACCACGGGTGCTCCTGGGTCCGGATCGACGACGGGGCAAGCGCTTTCTGCCGCACGCTACGGCCCGCTCCGGACGGTGGTCAAGACGGCCCGTGCGGATGCGGTCGCAGCTCCCCTGCCAGAGGCTCGCCCTTCGCCCGCCACCCCCGTCCGACCTGCACAGACATCGTCTCTGCACACCACTGTCAGTGGTCGGGTGCAGACTGGCCCGTGTCCGCGACAAAGGCGTTTCGGAAGGGGTCGGTCATGACCGACGTACTGCTCACTGTGGGAACCCGTAAAGGACTTTTCATCGGCCGAAGGCGTGGTGGCGCCTGGGAGTTCGGCGCTCCGCACTTCAATGCGCAGGCGATCTACTCGATCGCCATCGACACCCGCGGTCCGGCGCCCCGGCTGCTGGTCGGAGGGGACAGTGCGCACTGGGGGCCGTCGGTGTTCCACTCCGACGACCTGGGCGCGACATGGGTCGAGCCGCAGCAACCGGCGGTGAAATTCCCGTCGTTCACCGGCGCCTCGCTGGAGCGTGTCTGGCAGCTGCACCCGGCGGGGGACGAGGCGCCCGACGTCGTGTACGCGGGGACGGAGCCGGCGGCGCTCTTCCGCTCGGAGGACCGCGGGGAGTCGTTCGAGCTGGTCCGCCCGCTGTGGGAGCATCCGACGCGTTCGAAGTGGGTGCCGGGCGGGGGCGGTGAGGGGCTCCACACGATCCTGACCGATCCGAGGGATGCGCGGGACGTGACCGTCGCGGTCTCCACGGCCGGGGTGTTCCGCACCAAGGACGGCGGCGCGAGCTGGGCCCCGTCGAACAAGGGGGTGTCGGCGGTCTTCCTGCCGGATCCGAACCCGGAGTTCGGTCAGTGCGTCCACAAGGTCGCCCGGGACGCGGTCGATCCGGACCGGCTCTATCTGCAGAACCACTGGGGTGTGTTCCGCAGCGACGACTCCGGGGACAGCTGGACGGACATCGGCGAGGGGCTGCCGTCCGACTTCGGCTTCGCCGCTGCGGCCCACCCGCACCGGGCGCAGACGGCGTACATCTTCCCGATCAACGCCGACGCCGACCGCGTCCCGGCCGAGCACCGCTGCCGGGTGTTCCGAACGAGCGACGCCGGCAACAGCTGGGAGCCGCTGTCCGCCGGACTGCCCGAGGAGACGCATTACGGCACGGTGCTGCGTGACGCGCTCTGTACGGACAACGCCGACCCGGCCGGGGTCTACTTCGGCAATCGCAACGGCGAGGTGTACGCGAGCAGGGACGACGGGGACAGCTGGGAGCAGCTCGCCTCGCATCTGCCGGACGTTCTCTGCGTTCGGGCGACGGCCATCGGCGGTTGATCGGTCCGGTCGTATGAGCAGTAGAGTGCGGCCCGTGGCAGCAAGACCGTTGAAAGAGATCATCGAACCGGGCTGGGCTCAGGCCCTGGACCCCGTGGCCGAACGCATCGCCGCGATGGGCGACTTCCTGCGCGCGGAGATCGCCGCGGGGCGTACCTACCTGCCCGCGGGGCCGAATGTGCTGCGGGCGTTTCAGCAGCCCTTCGACGAGGTGCGAGTCCTGATCGTCGGTCAGGACCCGTATCCGACGCCGGGACATGCGGTGGGACTGAGCTTCTCGGTGGCGCCCGATGTGCGGCCGCTGCCGGGCAGCCTGGAGAACATCTACCGGGAGCTGCACACGGATCTGGGACTGCCCCGACCGTCCAACGGCGACCTGACGCCCTGGACCCGGCAGGGGGTGCTGCTGCTCAACAGGGCACTGACCACGGCGCCCCGTCGGCCCGCGGCGCACCGCGGCAAGGGCTGGGAGGAAGTGACCGAGCAGGCGATCCGGGCGCTGGTGGCGCGGGGCACACCGCTGGTGTCGATCCTGTGGGGGCGTGACGCCCGGAATCTGAGGCCGTTGCTGGGCGACTTCCCGGCGATCGAGTCCTCGCATCCCTCCCCCATGTCCGCGGACCGCGGGTTCTTCGGCTCGCGGCCGTTCAGCCGGGCCGATGAACTGCTGGAGCGCCAGGGAGCGCAACCGGTCGACTGGCGGCTGCCGTGACCGCCGCCGCGGGACCGTACGTCCTCGGGGTGGACTCGGGCGGTTCGGGATTGCGGGTGGCGCTCGGCGTGGTCGGGGCCGCGAAGCCGGTGGCCACCGTGGTCTGCGCCGCACCGGTGCGTACCGGACCGGCCGGGATCGATGCCGGACACCTGCTGGAACAGCTGCTTCCCGCCACCCGGGAGCTGCGCGCCCAGGCAGGAGAGCAGGACCGGGCCGCCGAAGGCGCCACCATCGCCGCCGTGGCGATCGGCGCCGCCGGCATGGCGACGCTGGGGGACCAGCTGCGCGCCGAGCTTCCAGGGGCCCTGGAGAGCGCGCTCGGGGTACGGCTGCTGGCGCTGGCCGCCGATGCGGTGACCGCGTACGCCGGAGCGGTCGGACAACGGCCGGGGGCGGTCGTCGCCGGCGGCACGGGCATGATCGCGCTGGGCACGGATCTGACGAGCTGGCGCCGGGCCGACGGCTGGGGTCACCTGCTGGGCGACAGCGGCGGCGGCGCCTGGATCGGCCGGGCCGGCCTCGATGCCGCCATGCGCGCACATGACGGGCGGCGCGGCGGATCGGCCGCGCTGCTGGCCCGCCTGGAAGCGGTGTTCGGTCCGGCGGCGGATATGCCCGGCGTGCTCTATCCGCGCACCGACCGGCCCGCGCTGCTGGCCTCGTTCGCCCCCGAGGTCGCCGCGTGCGCCGGGGACGATCCGGTCGCCGCGGGCATCCTGCGGGACGCCGCCGGACATATCGCGGAGGCGGCCGCGGCGGTGTGCCCGCAGCTCGGGGCGGACGACGAGCCGTGCGAAGTGGCCCTGACCGGTGGCTTGTTCAGGATGGGCGACCCGCTCCTCGTACCGTTGCGCGAAGAGCTCGCCCGGCAACTGCCGCAGGCGCGGACGGTCCCCGGTTCGGGTGATCCGCTGACCGGTTCGCTACGCATCGCCGAGGCGCTGGCCACCGGTGATCTGCGGTTGCCGCTGCACCCGACGATGCTGTTCGTACCCGCCTACGGGCCTGGACAGGAGGGCCGGTAAGGACCGACAGAGCAGGGCAGTTGGCAGGTAAGCCATTCATCGGATAAAAGCGGACAGATAACGCCCGACTGGGCCCTCCCCGAACAGAGGGGCACCCAAAACCAGTAGCATGCGGCGCCATGAGCACCCCCACTGGGCCCGCTTCCGGCCTGCCTGTACGAATGCCGCGACCTCGCCAGTCCGGACGGCACCGCCGCCCGGAGCCCGTGGTCGCACCTGAGGGCGCTGCCGCGCTCGTTCTTGCCGTTCCCGGTACCCCCTCGGCGGCCACCCGCAGCCTGGCCGAAGAGGTCATCAGCATTGCCCGGTCCGAGCTGCCCGGTCTCAACGCACGGATCGGTTATCTCGACGGCGACGACGCCGAATACCCCACGCTCGCCTCCGTGCTCGCGCACGCTGCCGCCGAGCGCATCGCGCGCTACGAGCAGGCGAAGGCCGCAGGCCGTGAGGTCGCCGAGCCCGAGGGGCCGGCCGCCGTCGTGGTGCCGCTGCTCGCCGGACCGGACAGCGCCCTGATCCGGCGGATACGCCAAGCCGTCATGGACAGCCGCGCGCAGGTCGAGCTGACCGATGTGCTCGGTCCGCACCCGCTGCTCGCCGAGGCGCTGCACGTACGCCTCTCCGAGGCCGGTCTGGCCCGCGCCGACCGCGCCAGGCTGTTCACCGTGGCCACGGCCGCCGACGGCATCGTGCTGGCCACCGTGGGTGGCGAGGAGGCCGTGCAGGCCGCCGGGATCACCGGCATGCTGCTGGCTGCCCGGCTCGCGGTGCCGGTGATGGCCGCGGCCCTCGACGTCGAGGGTTCGGTCGCGTCGATCGCCGAGCAGCTGACGGGCTCCGGTTCGGTGCAGCTGGCCCTGGCGCCGTACCTGGTGGGTCCCGAGATCGCGGAGGGGCTGCTGGACGCCGCCGCGAAGGAGGCGGGCTGCGCGACGGCCGAGCCGCTCGGTGCGTACCCGGCGATCGGCAAGCTCGTGCTGTCGATGTACATGACGGCGCTGGGCATCGCCCCTGGAACGCCGCAGGGGGCCCAGGCCTTCTGACCTGGCAGGCACAGAGCAGCGGGGCCCGTACCGGAGGATTCGACCGGTGCGGGCCCCGCTGTGTGCTGTGTGGACGCGTGCTCTGTGATGTGTGCTGCGCGCTGCTCGGTCGTGCGGTCGGTCCGCGTCAGCCGAAGACGACGCAGGAGGCCGCTGGAGCCGTCAGGGAGCCCCTGTGGCACGGGATGCCGGTCGTCGCGTCGACGGCGAACCAGCTGACGTTCCCGGCCCGCTCATTGGCCGCGTAGAGCCGCTGGCCGGTGGGGTCGAGGGCCAGGTCGCGCGGCCAGTGGCCACCGCAGCCCACGTTCGTGACCAGGGACGCCTTCTCGCCCGATGCGTCGAGAGCGAGGACGGCGATGCTGTCGTGCCCCCTGTTCGCGGCCCAGAGGAACCGTCCGTCGTACGAGACGACCACCGCGGACGGGTAGACGACGGCCTCGGGGTCGGCGACCACGTCCTCGGGCACGACGGCTGTCTCGGCGACCGGTTCGAGGACTCCGGTGGCCGGGTCCCAGCGGCAGACGGTGACGGTCGGTTCGAGCTCGTTCAGGACGTAGGCGTGCGCGCCCGCGGGGTGGAAGGCCAGATGCCGCGGTCCGGTGCCCGGCCGCAGCGCGGTCTCGCCGTGCAGGCGCAGCGTCCCGCTGCTCGGGTCGAGGGCGCAGATCCGTATCGAGTCGGTCCCGAGGTCCACGCTCAGCACCCAGTTCCCCGACGGGTCGGGCTGCACCTGGTGGGCGTGCGGGGCGTGCTGGCGGTCGGTACGCGGACCGCTGCCCTCGTGCTGGAGCACGGAAGCGGCGACGCCCAGCGATCCGTCCGCGCGCACCGGGAGGGCGGTGACGCTGCCGGAGCCGTAGTTGGCGGTGATCAGATGGCCGCCGGCGATTGCCAGATGTGTGGGGCCGTCGCCCTCCACCGGCCGTATCTCACCGAGGGGCTGCGGCACATCGCCGGTGATGTCGAGCGCGGCGGCCGCGCCGCTCTCCGTCTCACTGACCGCGTAGAGGGCGGTGAAGCCGGATCCGGGGCCGGGCCCCAGGACCAGATACGAGGGATCGGGGACGGCGTCCGTCGCACCGAGGACGGTCAGCGCCCCGGTCTCCCCGTCCACTGCGGCGACGGTGACTCCCCGCCCGCCCGCCGACGTGAACGACCCGATGAATGCCCGTCCGGCACCGTTGCTGCTCACCGCTGCTGCCCCTCTCCGCCGACTGATCGCCACGGTCCGGGCCGTCGCGATCTCCCGGGGCGACGGTAGCAGTGCACCCTCTGCGGTCTAGACCAGGGCCGCGACGTCGTCGGCCTCCTCCGCGGAGCCGCAGGTCAGGCGGGGACGAGCGGGGACCGCGGCGAGGTGTGCAGGGGTGCGGCCAGCTCTGTGAGGGCCCCCTCCAGGGCGTGCAGATGCGTGAGCGCGGCCTCCGCGCCGGGGTGGTGGTGCGGCGCCTGCGCGGGCGCGGCAAGCAGTTCCGTACGGACCGGACGGGGCTGCGCCAGAGCCAGCACCGCGGCCTCGACCCGACGGCAGGCGGCGTCGAGCCTGGCGTCGTGCGAGGCGTCCGGGTCGGCGGCCACCGCGGCGAGGCCGCGCACCTCGCGTGCGCAGAGGTCGAGCAGTACGAGCACCTGCCGGGCGCGCGCCTTGCGGGCCCGTAGCGGGTTGAGGGGGTGCACCAGCGGGGCGAGCGAGAGCCGGACCCGGCCGAGCAGCGCCTCCAGTTCGGTCACGCGCGGGGCGGGGTCGGCGGTCGGGGAGCCGGCGAGGCGCGCGGCGGCCTCGGCGGTACACGCGTGCACACAGCGCAGCGCCCGCTGGATCCAGGCATCGGTGGTCGCGTGGAGGCTGACGGGCAGCACGAGGACGACGGCGAGCGCCGCCCCGAGAGCTCCGGCCCCGGTCTCCGTGAGCCGCAGGACGAGGAGTCCCGGGTTCAGTACACCGAGCAGCCCGTAGAGCAGTCCGGCCATCACGGTCACGAAGAAGACCATCCAGCTGTAGGAGACAGCGGCGGTGTAGAAGATCCCGAAGACGCAGAGGGCGACGAGGACGGCGGTGAGAGCCGTGTCTCCGTGCAGCGGGACGGCGACCAGCAGCCCGACGACGATGCCGACCACCGTGCCGAGGACCCGGCGGAAGCCGCGGACCAGCGTCTCGCCCCGCGAGGCGGTGTTCACGAAAATCCACCAGACGGTGCCGACGGCCCAGTACCAGCGGTCCGCGGAGAGAAGCTGCCCCACGCCCAGTGCGAAGGCAGCGGCAGCGGTCGCCTGGATCGCCTGACGCGTGGTCGTGCGGGCCAGACCGCTGCCGCCGTGAAGTGCCGGCACGACAGGCACCGGCAGTCGCCGTTCGTAGCACCAGAGACCGAAGCGGACGGTCGATGAGGTGACGAGGGAGAGCGCGACGGCGGCGTACAGCTCGGGCAGCTGGCCCGGAACGGCGTGCAGGAACTGCGCCATGAAGAACGCCATGAATGCTGTTCGTTAGGCGCGGCCGCAGGTCAGCGCCATACTGACGCCCCCGGGGTCAGCAAAACGTCAGCACGAGTACGGAGTCAGTACATGGCAGCCAGGACCCTCGCACGCGGCATGGGCACGTTCTTCAAGGAGTGCACCTGCAAGGCACCGACCCGGTGCCCGCACCCATACAAGATCCGCTACAGGGACGCGGCCGGCAAGCAGCGTGAGGAGTCGGGCTACGGGACACAGGACAAGGCGACAGCCAGGCTCACGGAGCTGTATCAGTCGAAGAAGGGAGCGCAGAAGGCCGGCCCTTCCGACGGCGAGAAGATCGCCGCCCAGAGCCTTGAGGACTTCGCCTCCAATTGGATCAGCCACCGAGCTCGTGGGCTCAAGGACAACAGCGTCGAGAGCTACGAGCGGGCGCTTACGGTACACATCGCGCCCCGCCTGGGCTCGCGCAAGATCGGCACCTTTACCGCGAGCACCGTGGACAACTTCGTCGGCGACATGATGCTCGACGACATCGGCAGCGCGGCGCAGGTGAACGCGTACAAGGTCCTGCGGCTGGTCATCAACTCTGCGCGACGTCGAGGCGCCCTGACGCTGGACCCGTTCATGGACGCTACGCCACCGGACCATCAGCGCAAGGACATCGTGATCCCGACGCTGGAGGAGCTCAACCTCATCCGGCACCACGCACACGACGAAGACCTGCGCCTTGTCATGGAGATGATGTCGGGCTGCGGTCTACGGAATGGCGAGGCACACGCCACGAACGTCAACGGGCTCGTCTCGCAGGACGTTTACCGGATCAACGACCAGATCCATGGGCGCCAACGTGTACCGGTGCCACTCAAACACCGGAACTGGGGCGAGTTCCGCGAGACGCCGATGCCCGCGAAGACACGCGCGTACTTGATGCAATTTACGGAAACACACCCTGCGGATTCACAGGGGTACCTACTGACTAATGGCGGTCGTGGCGGGGCTGGTGTCGGCGGCAGCCCGTACTACAGCGGAAATGCGTTCCGCCACAAATGGCAAAAGGTTTTGCGCGCCGCTGGCATAACTGCGGGCTACACCATGTACAGCCTGCGCCACTTCTTCGCTTCCAATTGCCTGGCCATGGGTATTCCGATCACAGATGTTGCGGAGTGGATGGGCCACAAGTCCATCGAGGTGACGTATCGCAGCTACCGCCATCTCATGCCGTCCTCCATCGGCAGGGCCGCGAAGCTGCTCGACACGGGTATCTGATCTACGCGCTGCACTGCCGCCCAGGAGCCGGGTGGCGAGGAGTGTCGCGCGTGCGACAACGTCGTATACGGCGCGGTCCAAGTCCTCAGGCACGGCGCAGCAGAACGGTCTCCGTACCGCGCGAGCGATCGCACCATCATGCTCATCCTGACCCGGATGTCGGAGGCCGAGGAGGAGCGCTGGGTCGGGGTGATGCTCGACAACCTCATCGCGCGCGCAGGCGCTCAGGCGCCGGCCGGAATTTGGCTGGCCCTCCGCAGGGGCACGGCAAGTTCGAGCAGGGCCCGCTCCAGCGCATGGAGGTGGGCGAGCACTGGTTCGGCGCCCGTCGGCTCCGTGGCCGTCGCGTTGCCGAGTCGGAGGGGCCGCCCGACGGTCGGCGCGTCAGTGAGGGCCTCGACGGCGGCCTCCACCCGCCAGCAGGCTGCGGCGAGTCGGATGTCGTGCGAGGCCTCCGGGTCGGCAGCTACGGAGGCCAGGCCGCGCACCTCGCGTGCGCAGTCATCGAGCAGCGCGAGCACATGCCGCGCCCGTCGCTTGCGCGCCTTCATCGGGTTGAGCGGATGCACCAGCGGCGCAAGTGACAAGCGCACCCGGCCGAGGATCGCCTCCAGTTCGACAACGCGCTGGGCTGGGGCAGCGTCCTCGCTCCCGGCTAGCCGGGCGGCGGCCTCCGCCGTGCACGTCTGCACGCACCGCAGTGCCCGCTCCACCCACGCCTCGGTCACGGAGTGCGTGGTTACCGGCAGCACGAACAGCACCGCCAATACAGCGCCGAACGCCCCGGCCGCCGTCTCAGCCACCCGCAGTATGAGCAGACCAGCGTCTAGCACGCCGAGCAGCCCGTACAGCATGCTCGCCATCACGGTCACGGCCAGCATCATCCAGGTATAGGAGACAGCGGCGGTATAGAAGATCCCGAACACGCTCATCGCCACGACCACGGCGGCCACGACCGGCTCATGGTGCAGCGGCACAGCCACGGCGAAGCCCAGCCCGATCCCGAGCACCGTCCCCAAGAATCGCCTGAACCCGCGCACGACGGTCTCACCTCGCGAGGTTGTGGCCACGAACACCCACCAGGTGGCGCCGACCGCCCAGTACCAACGCTGATCGGAGAGCACCTGCCCCACCGCGAGCGCGAACCCCGCCCCAAACGTCGCTTGCACGGCCTGCCGCGTCGTGATCCGCCCAAGGCCCGGCGCCCCGGTAGTGAGGGCGACTGCTACGGGTGCCGCGAGCCTCCGCTCATAGCACCACACCGCGAACCGCACCACCGACGACGCAATGAGCGACAGCAGCACGGCCACGTACAGCTCGGGCAGCTGGCCGGGCACGGTGTGCAGGAACTGGGCAGAGAAATAGGCCATGAAGCCGAACACGCCCAGTGAGTGCCCGCGAGGCCCCCACCGCCGCGCGTACACCCCCGCCCCCACGACGGCGAGGAACGCCAGGTCGCGCGCGACGGGTACATCGTGCAGCACGGCGGCGAGCGTGAGCACCGGGAGACCGACGACGGGGAGAAACGCGGTCGTAATCGCCTGCCCACGCACCGTCGGATCGGTCACCGTGAACAGCGCGAGCAGCGCGGCCAGGCCACCAGCAATGGCCGCCGCCAGCGAGTACCCGGCCGCCCCGCACAGCGCGACGGCGAGCCCAATGCCGAGCACAGCCCGGGACGCGAACCGCAGCCGGATCCGCCCCGGATCGTGTGCGATAAACGCCCTCTTCAGCAAGTTGCCCCGTCCCTTTCGCACATAGACCAGCGCAGACATGAGAAAGGCGCCGCAGAGATCCCCGGGGGACCCGCAGCGCCATTGACAGACCCATCTCAGCATCTAGAGGGCTGATGGTTCAACTGAGGATCAATCCTTTGGGCCAATGGCCTAGGATCACTTCACTTTGCCCGGCCGCAGCAGAGCCAACGGACCAACCCCTCACGCGATGCCGCCGCGCGAACGGCAGCCACCGCCTCAGAACTCCCCCTGATCACTGCAGCTTCTGCTGCCGAACCCAGGCCGTTACCTCGGAAACCTTGAACTGGATCTTGGCATTGCGGCCACGCCCAAACTTGTACGGAACGAGCCCCAGGGCGGGGGCGTCGCGGTACACCCAGGAGATCGACATGTTCAGGTACTCCGCCGTCGTCTTGGCGTCCATAAATTCCGCAGGCATAGCCACCCAATCTGCCATTGCGCCACAATGCTCACAGCTTCTCTGCCACCGGTTCTCTGCCACCGGCAGATGAATGATCCGACCGACATACGTTTTGGCGTGGCCGAGGATTTCGAGTAGAAGGATGGCAACCCCACCGCACGCACCCTCCGCCCTATGACACGACGTGTCCGTGAAGTAAAAGGAGTCCGCGCGGCGGTCTCCCAGCGAACATCATCGATGTGCTGACTGGATGGGCCTTGACCTGGGCATTCTTAGCTTTCAGCGCTATCAGGGCGTGTCCTGGAGGGCAGTCGGCGCACGTCTTCAAGTAATGAGACCTACGCATTACGAGGGCCTGCAAGATCGTAACGGGTAGTGCCGTGGTCGCACGCCGTGTCCTGTCTTGCCTGGTCAGGAGCACGGCACTGTTTCCGCGCGTGCCGTTTGATCCAACGTGTGCTTCCCCGTCCGCTCACGCATCGCTCACGCACGCCGTTGGCCGGGATAGCTCAGAAACCCGGTGGTGGGGCGGGTGAGCCATCGTCCACACTGCGCCGATGAGTAGCCCTTACCCGTGTCCGTGCTGCGGACATCTCGTCCTTGACGACATGCCCGGCTCCTACGAGATCTGTCCCATCTGCTTCTGGGAAGACGACGGCGTTCAGTTCCGTTGGCCCACAATGGCTGGCGGAGCCAACCGCGTGTCCCTCATCGAGGCCCAGCAGAACTACCGGTCTTTCGGCGCCTGCGACCACCATGGCCAGCGGTACGTACGGCAGCCGGCGCCAGACGAGCCGCTCGATCCGGCGTGGCGCCCCATCGATCAGGCCCTCGACTCCTTCGAGGACTGGGACGCAGCGGAGCGAGCCCCATGGCCCGAGGACCGCTCGGTGCTGTGCTGGTGGCTGCCAACCTTCTGGCACCGAGACACCTCACCTGACGCAGACTGAGCCCACCCGCTCCCGAGAGGAACCCCGCATGGCATCCCGCATCGCAGCCCTCGTCCAGCAGATGGACGGCGCTGCGGACGAGTCCATGGATGCCCGCGCCGAGCTGATCCACATCGGTAGCCCTGCCATCCCCGTCATCATCGACGGCCTGCCATCCCTCGGCAGCTTCGGCCAGCTGACCGCCATCGAGGTCTTCGAGGAGGTCGCAGACCCACGCTGCGGCCCCGCACTGATCGAGTTGCTGGCCAGTGACAACAGCACCGTGCGGGAGTGGGCGGCACTGGCCCTCGCGGATCTGGAGATCAGAGACGCGGTTGAGCCCTTGTGGCGCGCGTACCGCGCCTGCATGGAGCGGGCGACGCCGCCGGACTGGAGTGAGCCAGTGGGCTTCCGGTTTGCGCTCACGGAACTCGGGGCCCGCCTTCCAGTCGTGCCCCTGTCGGCGGCCCGACTGTGCAGCATGACCAGCTTCAGTGTGCCCGCCTGGCCGTCTGCTCACTACATCGAGGTCGTCAACGAGCTTGCCGACCATGATCAGCTCGTCCTATACAGCCAGTTCTGGAAGATCGAAGGCGATCGCACATACGGCATCTCCGGCCCCGACCTGGACTGGCAGCTCGACTGGGAAAGACCTTGGCCGGAGTTGGTCGAATCGGCCCGCGAATGGGCGCTGCTCGAAGCCACTGAAGCCCCCTGCGACGAGAACATCGTCGTCACCATTACATGGATCGACCACACCGATCTCCACCCGTAGGTGATCGCCAGTTAGCCTTCCCGGCATGTCTGATGCCACTCCGCGCAAGCCGTCCGCAAGCTCGTCGCGACCCGACGCGGCAAGGCCAAAATCGGCAACCCTGACGACGTCCCCTGGCTCTTCCCCGACGGACAGCCGGGCCGTCCCCTCAGTGACAGCCAGATCGGCCTACGGCTACACAAAATCGGCATCTGGCCCCAACAGGACCGGTCCACCGCCCTGTTCACCCTCGCCGCCGAACCGCCCGCCGCCATCCTTGCCCGGATGCTCAGCGTCCACATCCAAGTCGCCGTCCAGTGGCAGAAGGCATCCGGCGGCGACTGGGCCGCCTACGCCGCCGACGTCAGCCAGTGCTCCAATCGTGCTCACCAGCAAGGAAAAAATGTACATGCCTCTCGATGACCAGCGCGCGTGGGCACTGCTGCGAGCACTCGACGATCCGGACCACATGGAATTCCCCCGCGGCTATGACCACACGGCTGCCCGGTCCCGGTTCGACCACCTCGCATCGCGTCTGGATCAGCGGTTCCAGTGCACCTGCACCGTGGACCGAGGCGTCCAGGACGCCAGCCACCACGGGACGATCGTCATCCCGGACGCCGCTACGGCCAGCGGGGAACGCATCACCGTGACCATCAGCAACTTCGGAAACCTCGCCACCGTGACCCTGGGCATTCCCGGAAGCTACGACGAGGAAGAGGAACGCGAGCTCTTCCAGGACGCAGACCGTCACCGCATCGATGACGAGCTCGAAGGACTCGGCTACGTCCCCATCTCGGAGCATCTGCTCTGGACGAGATACGACGGCGTCAGCGACCTCGTCTCCTACTACCTGCCCGAGCATCCCCCGACGTGGTGGACTCGCTTCTTCGACTACCTGTGACCCTCGTCTGCGGTGTCCTTGGGCAGGGCATTCGGACAGTCCCAATACCCGACTCCACCATTAGCGATCTACCCCGCCGAGACCATCGAGGCCCATCGCGCCTTCATCACCCGCCGCAGGGCCACCCGACCCAGCGATGAGTATCGGACACCGACCGAGGAGGAGTGGGACGCCTTCCTCGCGCACTTCGAGAAGCGCAAGGTCTCCATTGGCACCCGCGCTCGAGCCTTTTCAAGCCCTTGTGTCCATGAACACGCTTGCGTTCCTTGCTCGCTCCTCCGGCCGGACCCGGCCCAGCACAACTGGTTGGAGGAGATCCGCGACATTTGATCGACGGATGCCGCCGCACCCTGCCTGACCTGCACGAAAGCGGGTCAGGAGGGGGTGCGGCGGCACCCGTGGGACTTCTCTGGGACTTTGCGCCTGAGCTGGGCTCCTGCGAGCCGTTGTCCGGGCGGCCCGACGCCGTCCGGGCCGAGGCTACGCGAAGATCGCGTCGATGGCGGCGGTGCCCCGTGCGCCTGCGCGGGGCAGGAAATGGGAGTACTTGCGCAGAGTGAACCCGGGGTCGGAGTGGCCCAGCCAGCGCGCCAGGGAGACGACAGATTCGCCGGCCTCCAGTTCCTCGGAGGCGTAGAAGTGGCGCAAGGCGTGGAAACCGTGCTCCCGAGACGGCTCCCACACTCGGGACCCACTCCGGTTGCTCTCTTGCAGCGGAGCGATCACGCCCGCTCCGGCCAGGGCCGGCTTCCAGACGTAGGAGTTGAAGAAGTTCCGGTTGATCGCCTTCCTCTCGCGTCCCGTCACCAAGAGGCTGTACGTCCTCGGCCGCCGGTGTTTGGCTTCCACAGGCGTCTCAGGGGGACTCGGGTCATCCCAGGGCAGCGTGACCGGCACTGGCGCGAAGAGTTCCATGTGCCGCTGGACGGTCCGGGCCACGCTCTTGGGCAGCGGCACGTCTCGGACCTTGCGTCCCTTGGGAAGCGCGAAGCACAGCTTCGTCCGCACCATCTTGACCTGGCGCCGGACATGGACGACTTCCTTGGCGAAGTCGATGTCCTCCGCGCTCAGCCCGAGCGCCTCTCCTTGTCGGAGGCCAAGGCCCGCTCCGATCTCGACGAGGACGCGATACCGTTCCGGCATCGCCGCACGTACGGCCAGCACGCGTTCGGGCGGCCACGCCTCGACCCTGCCGGGTGCGGCAGCCGGCGGACCGACCGTGCTGGAGCGGCACGGATTACGTACGAGGCGGCGGTCCTCAACGGCGGCCTGAAGGACGCTGGAACAGCGTCGCCCAGACAAGACGGATCGAGGTTGGACCAAGGTCCTTCTCCAGCCGCTTCTTCCAGTTGCGCAGCGTCTCCGTGCCTATGCCATTTAGCGGCTGGGCACCGAGATGCGGAACGATGTGCCGACGCACACGCTGCTCGATACGCTCGATGGTGGACGGGTCTCCGCTCTGGGTGGGCCACCAGTGCGTCTCGATGTAGTCCTTGAGGGAGATGGCCCCGTCGCGCGGATCGACGAACTCGCCGCGCCGTGCGTCGGTCTGGGCCTGGGCGAGCCAGGTCTTGGCGTCCTGGAGTGCATCGAACGAGCGGTCCTTGACGCCGGGGATGCCCTTGACGCGGTAACGGGTGCATTTGCCGTACATGGCCGTGCGTTCGCGCTTACCGGTCTTCGGGCTGGGGCGCTTCTTGAGCCATCGGTCTTCTATGTAGCCGGCCAGGAGGAACTCCTTGGTGTAGCAGGTGGGGACAGCGGTCTACGGCGCTTGGGCGTCAGGCGCCGGTGAGGCGGAGGGACCGCTCCTGACGAGGAGCGCTCAGCGGGTTGAGAGCCGCGTTGGAGCGCGAGTCGGCCCACTCCTGCTCGCGGACCCAGGCATCGAGGGCTTCCAGTCGGTACATGACGCGGCCTCGCGGACCCATGCGGAAGCTCGGGGGTCCCTGTCGACGGTGGCGCCAGACGTAGAGAGTGTGGGGCGAGAGGCCGAGGTACTCGGCGGCGTCCTTCACGGTCAGGAAAGCCGTCGCTACGGCGCCAGGGGAAGCGATGGGGGCAAACGTAGATCGGGCAGGCATCGGTGGTCTCTCTGTGAGGTACGGGAGGGAGCAGGCCCGGGTGGGCGGAGAACCAGTTCTCCGCCCACCCGTTGCCTTGTCGATGAAGCAGGGGGGAAATCGCGGGACGAGCCGCTGCTCGGAGCAGCGCTACGGGCGGTGCGCAGCCGGGATCGGCTCACTCGGCGGCTCAGGAAGGTGGAGGGCAGTTCCGAGCCGGTCCCAATGGATTTCATCGGGACGCCTGCCTATCCAGTCCAGCATCTTCGCGACCAGGTCGCGGTTCAGCAGGCATCGCTTGTCGATGGCCTGCGCCACCTTCGGCGCCGTGCGCTCCCCCTTGCCCTTCGGGAGAGGGTTGGACTTCAGGTAGTTGTGCCTGATCGCGTAGCCCATGACCAGATTCATGATCCGATCATTGCGCGTGACCGAGCTGGCGGCTGCCGCGGTCCCGTCCAGGAGACCGAGAGCAGTGACAACCTTGTCCACCCTCTCGGTCTTCTCCCAGGTGCTCATCGGGAGAGCGTTGCGTTGGATCCAATCGAGGATCGTCTGCACCTCGGCCGGCACTGGCCTGTCCGGGTCGGTGCGCCGGTTGACGTTGAAGGCGTACTCGCGCAGCGCCCTGCGAACCTCCACCGGCTCGAAGTACGCCGGCGGCGACGTGCGCAGCAAGGCGATTTTCGCGGGCGTGAGCGCCTTGGCCATGTTCTTACGGGTGTTGCCGGAGGCACGGGGCCACTTCCAGTCGACGTACTCGACAGCGAAGTCGTACCAGTTCACCTCGGCGACCTTAGACGTCCAGGAGATCGGCCGCCCCGTCTCGATGTCGAACAGCTCGCGTTTCCTGTGCGCAGCAAGCAGCTTCGAGCGCTCGTCGTCGGCTACCGCGCTCTTCTTGTACGTCTTGCTGTGCTTCTTGTGGGATACCTTCCAACGGACGGTATAGCTGTTGCCCTTGGCCCGCTTGTTCGTCTCTATCGGGTAGAAACGAACATCCAAAGAGCTGGTGTCCATCAGGAAGGGTCCTCGTAATCCATAAGCCAGTTTTCGAAATCGCCGCGCCGTATTCGAAGCGAGCCGTTAGGCAGTCGAATGCAGCGCGGTCCGCGCCCCTTCTGTCGCCAGTCGTAGAAAGTTGAACGCACGATCTGCAGCTCAGAGCAGACCTCGTCCACCGTGAGCTTTTGACCCTGCCTGACCGCTACCGCCACGAGGCCACCTCGCCGCCCAGAAGAGGCGTGGCGTCGGCAAGCCAGTCAGGGGAAATTTCTGGCCGGAGCTTGAAAAGGGCAGGCGGCATCGCGGATCGGCGCATGAAAGGGGTCTTCCTTGCTCAGAGACGAGGAGCGACAGGGCGGAATCGACAACACCGACACCACGCGCAATGCGCGCAGGTGTCGCCGAATCTCAGCGGGGGGCGCTGCCCATGTCAGAAGGCCACAGGCCAGATCCGCTCCTTGCCTCCTCTCGACTGCGCGGCGCTGGCCTGCGTTCGCTACGGCTCCACCACCAAGCACAGCCGAATGCGAACACCCTCAATGGTCACTACGATCGCCGGTTTGGCTAACCGGCGATCATGGTCTATGTTGCGCTCGCGTCCCGCTGAAGTCCGTCCTCCGCTGCCCGTCACGACGCCAATCGGTAGGCCCTCAAGTTGCCCGTGCCGCCCTGATCGGCGACCAATAGTCGTGCCTCGCAGAGGTGCTGGAGCCTCGCGGCAACACGATTCCCCCTTCCAACCTGCGTTGCGATTACGCGACTTACCGATCCGGGACTCCTGGCCACATAGGCGAGAATGTGGCGATCAAGGGGGTAGCCGTGCTGCACCAGGACCTCTCTGAAGAGGCCGGCCGCGCAGACGCACAAACAGATGGCTGAGGAGTGTGCCCCGTAGTCGGATTGGGTGTGCGCGTGGTCCATGCGTTGAGTGCGCCCAGGGAGAAGAAGGTGGGGGCGGTCAACCGCACAGACCGAAGTGCGTGCGTCGACAGAAGAGGCTCCTTATCGTGTCACCCGGTGGGCTCTTGCTGACCCTGCGCTTCCGGGGGTGTTGTACGTTGACATAGCCCCGGAAAGGGTTCCAGTCCTTTGAGGTCCTTTCTCGTCTGCCGTGGGCGAATTTGCCCCGGGAGCCCGGCGCGCGGCGGCTGCTGTGTCCGGGCTTATCCGGCTTGAAGCAGTTCTCCCGCCTCCTGGTCGCGCAGCTGCTGGGCGTCCTCGTCGATCAGGGCTTGACCGTCGCTGACCGGCCGGGCCACCTTGGCATTCGCGGAGGCTCCGCCTTGCGGGGCGAACACGGTTGCCGGGACCTGCACTTGGATGCCCGATTCGTCGTAGGCAGCGTGGACGGAGCAGGCACTGGGGCCGTCGCTGTCCAGCGCCCGCGAGAGGGTGGCGTCCCGAGCGAGCCAGCGAGGATCCGTCTTCACAGAGCGTGCGCGCTCAGGCGGGAACTGCCGAAAGGGCTTGAAGAGGGGTGGAAGCGGCTTCTCCCCCCGCCCGCCACGGGCCGATTGTCAGTGGTGTCTGTGAGGGTATGCACGGTGTGTGGCGAGACGAGGGGCGGGATAGGTGCTTGAACACGATGACTCGGGAGTCTCCGAGTCGTTCAATCTTGACTCATTGACGGTGGGTGACCGGCTGCGGCTGTTCAACTTCGCACAGCGGGATGATCACGTGGCGTATCTGTGGGTGCTGCGGGCGATGAACGTGCTGCGGGCCGTGCATCAGGTACAGGTTCACCCCGACGATGTGGCGAGCGCACTGAGAGAGCTGGCGATAGCGCATGACGAGGTGCCGTCCGCCACAGACTTGAACCTGCGGGCCATGCTCGACAACCTCTCCGCGGACAATGAGCAGGTCCTCTACCGAGTGGAGGACGCGGCGCGGTGCGGCAATTTGGCCGCATACCGAAACCGGCAGTCGGTCTACCAGTTCACGGAGATCGGTTACCGCGTCTACTGCGCGGTGGAGGAGGTCATCGGCTCCCGGGTGCAGGACGCGAACCTGTCGCGGCTGGTCTTCGCCGACATCCTGGCGGACTTCAAGGCGCTGGCGGCCGCGAACCGGGAAGGCGACCGGGACGAGGTGTACCGCAAGCTCGCCCGGCTCGACAGCGTGTTGGAGGACATGACGCAGCGGGCGGCGCGTTTCTATCTGACCCTCAACGACGTGGCGCGTACGACGGATATCTCCCCGGAGACGTTCCTGCGGTACAAGCACGCCCTGCTGGCGCACATGAGTGAGTTCACGGCAGAGCTGGAGCGCTACGCGCCCCGGCTGGCCGAGGCCGTGTACGAGGTGGAAGACAGCGGGGTGGAGACCCTGCTGGAGCGGGCCGCGGCTGTCGATGAGCGGCCCATGATGCGTCCGGCCGCGCGGCTTGAGGACTGGCGGCGGCGCTGGATGGGGCTGCGCCAGTGGTTCTTGGCGGAAGGTGCTGGGGAGACCAAGGCCGCCCAGTTGCAAGGCGCTACCCGCACCGCCATCTCCGGGGTCATCGCCTTGCTGCGGCAGGTGACGGAGTCGCGTCGAGGCGGGGTGAGCCGGACCACCCAGCTGCGGCATCTCGCCGCCTGGGCGGCCGGGGCGCCGGATGAGCAGGCGGCCAACGCTCTGGTGTCCGCTGCTTTCGACCTGCGCTCGGTGCGGCATCTGTCGGGCGCTCACGACGATGACGACCAGATCTCGCCGCGCACGACGTGGTGGGATGCGCCCGGGGTGGAGGTCAGCATCAGCTTGTTCAGGCATGGCAAGCGGCCGGCGCCGGGCGGCCCGCAGCCGGTCCGTACGAGCCGTGGTGCCCGTGCCCGGCTGCGTGAGCAGCAGTTGGCGGATCGGGCCGCGGATCGGGAGGCCGCCACGTATCTTCTTGATCACGGGCCTCACGACCGGGTGCTGAACGCGGCGGAGACCCGCGCCGTGCTCAAGCTGTTGACCCGTGCCCTTCAGGCGCGGACGATCGTGGCAGGCCGACTGCGTTCGGGGACCGGCAGCAGCGATGTCCTGACGCTGCGCCTGGTCCCGAGCGAGTGCGGCAGCCAGCTGCGGACCGAGACCGGCACGCTGCACCTGCCCGGCTTCACTCTGGAGATCAAGCCCCATGGTGCGATGCGTCGACGCCGAACGGAGACGTGCTGATGCCCGCCCATCGCGTAGCCGTCTCCGTGGAGCCTGCGGACCTTGGCTCGTACCAGCAAGCGGCCCGGCTCATGCTGCTTCACGGCGTCGTCAACGAGAGCTACCCGCGGGCCAAGGCCCTTGCGCTGGTGCTGCAGTGGGCCGACGAACTGGCCAAGGATTTCCGGGACCTGTTCGGCTACTCCTTGCAGACCAGCGCCCGTCACGCCCGGCTGCTGCGGCGCCTGGATGCCTTCGATGCCAGCCAGGCGTTCCTCACGGTGAAGAGCAAGAAGCCG
Organism: Streptomyces sp. NBC_00154; assembly: GCF_026342835.1. Lineage (GTDB taxonomy): Bacteria > Actinomycetota > Actinomycetes > Streptomycetales > Streptomycetaceae > Streptomyces. Next base: position 6,431,894 of record NZ_JAPEMI010000001.1, on the reverse strand, counting down.
TTCGACCGGCGCCGGCTGGCCTACCTTTGCCTGATCCTGGCGTGCCTGCACCGGTCTCGGGTCGAGATCAACCTCGCCGATCTCGTCAAACTCCTCGCGCCCTCTGCCAATTCGATCGAGCACCTGGGCTTCGATGCGACCGCACCGGGTCACAAGGACGCGGTCGTTGACGTGGTGGACTGGCTGGTCGACCGCGGTGCGCTGCGGATCTCCGACGGGTCCATGGAGGACTGGGCCCGTGACCACGACCGTGGGGATGCGCTGTTCGACATCGACCACGACACCTGCGCGGCTCTGTTCCGGCCGAACAAGCCCCTGCAACATCTGGTCAGCGCTGCTGGCCTGCTGGATGCGCCGACCGCCGGCACCGGACGGGACCCCCGGCGGCGGCTCGCTGCCCAACGAGCCCGGCGGCTGCTGATCGAGTACCCGGTGGTCTACTTCGGCGACACCGACGCGGAGACGGCGATAGCGCTGCGCCAGCCCACCCTGGCCGAGGACATCGCACGGCTGACCGGGTTGCCTGTCGAGCGCCGGGCCGAGGGGATCATGCTCGTCGACACCACAGGGCACTTCACCGACAAGCGGTTCCCCGGCCGCGGCGGAGCGGTCAACCGTACCGCTGGGCTGATGCTCGCGAAGATCGCGGACCTGCGGGAGGACCCGGACCGAGCCAGCAGTCTCCAGTACCTGCTGCCCGCCGATCCGATGGAGGAACACGCGGACCTGGTGAGCCGCATCGATATGGCCCTGCCGCAAGCCGGCACGCTCGAAGCCCTGGCTCACGACCCCCACGCGGACACCGGCCACCACGCGGACGAGGCCGATCCGGACGCCACGGAGCAGGAGGGGCAGACGGGCTTGCCTTTCGTGGAACACGGCACGCTCGAGCAGATGATCAACGAACTCTATGAAGAGTTCGGCCCCTCCTCCTTCACCAACAAATGGCAGGCCGATCCCGGCGGGCTGCTGGCAGAGGCGATCGCGCTCCTGGCGGACCTGTGCCTTGTCCATATCGTCCCCGGCGGGGTCCTGGTGCGGCCCGCGGCCGGCCGCTACCGCAACATCACCGCCGTCTTGCCACGTCCCGCGCTCGACGGCGAGTTCGCTCTCGACTTCCCCACTGAGGAAACTTCTCGATGACGCTCATCCCTCATTCCCGCACCGCTGACCAGCCGGAGGTTCGTTTCAAGCCCACGCGCGCCGGGGTGATCGGCCTCTGGGACTACACGGACGAGGAGTTCGTCTTCGCCGACGGCCGTCTGGTCCTGCGCGGGCACAACGGCTCCGGCAAGACCAAGGCCCTCGAAGTGCTGTTCCCCCTCGTACTGGACGGTGTCCTTGACGCGCGGCGTCTTGATCCGTTCAGCGGTGAGGAGCGGACCATGAAGTCGAACCTGCTCTACAAGGAGCAGGAGTCCGCTTACGGCTATGTATGGATGGAGTTCGCCCGCACCGGACCCGATGATGAGGTCCTCGAAGCCGTCACCGTGGGGATCGGCATGAGGGTGACCAAGCCCATGTCCACGCCGGCCCGCTTCTTCTTCGTCACCGAGGGCAGGGTCGGTATCGACTTCGGCCTGCTGGATGCCGCCTCGCGCCCGCTGCGGGAGAACGCCCTGAAGAAGCTGCTGGGCGAAGGGGCCATCTACGCCACGGCGGAGGCATACCGTGAGGCGATCGATGACCGGCTGTTCGGGCTGGGCCGCGAGCGCTACAACCAGCTGGTCAATCTTCTGCTCCAGCTGCGGCGCCCGCTGCTGGCCAAGGATCTCGACCCGGTCAAGGTGTCCGACACCCTCACCGCCGGACTGCGCCCCGTCGATGATGCCCTCGTCCTCCAAGCTGCCCGCGACTTTGAGAACCTGGCCGAGATCCAGGCGCTTCTCAACGCGCTTATGGGGGCGGATACCGCAGTCCGGAACTTCCTGCGTGAATACACCAGTTACCTGCGCGCCCATGCCCGTGACCGCGTCGACCATGTCTCCGGGCGCATCCAGGACACGGCCACCCAATGCGAGACGATCATGGAAGCGGCGGTCGCCCGCCGCACCGCCGAGCAGCAGCTGACCGCGGCACAGCAGGAGCGGGATACCGGCGAACGCCGGTGCAACGAGATCGATGCCCGCCTGACCGAGTACAAGAACCACGACGCCATCAAGAAGCAGGACGGGCTCAAGGAGCTGCGCGAGCGTGTACGCACGGAGCGCCTGGGTATCGCCGGCAGTGAACGCCACCTCAACCGGGCCCAGGAGAGCTTGGCCACTCTCAAGCGGGAGGCGGACCGCGCCCTCCAACGGCACGATGAACTGCGCAAGGCGGCCTCCCGGCACACCCACGGCCTCATGGACGCGGCGCGCCGTTGTGGCATCCTCCACGACGACGACACGCTGGATCTCGGTGCTGAGCTGGACACGCATATCGCGGGTCGGGTTGCCGCGCGGCGCAGCGAAGTGCAGGACGTACAAGACCTGCTCGGCGGCTTCGAGGACGCCGCGAAGGGCCAAGAACGCGAGCAAGAACGCTGTGACGCGGCGAGCGGTGAGCTGGCTGAGACCGAGCGGCAGTCCGCCGCAGCGGCCGAGAAGCTCACCGTCGCCCGCGTCGAGGCCGGCCGGGAGCTGGACGACTTCATCTGCCGCTGGAGCGGCAGCGACGACACCGCGGTACTGGTCGCCGCCGACGGTGACGTGCTGCGCGCGGCCATCGACGCCGCGGAGGAACCCGAAGCGGCCCCGCTGCCGGAGGTCTTCCATACCCTCGCCGACCGACGCCGCACCAGAGCACTGACCCGCGTCGAGGCGTTGAAGCGGCAGCACAGCGACATTGCGGACGCTCTGCGAGCCAGGCAGGCTGAGCGCGACACCGTGGCGGCCGAGGGCGACGATGCACCCCCGTCTAGTGACATGCGCCCTGCCAGCCGCGATGAGCGGCCGGGCGCTCCGCTGTGGCAGCTCGTACGGTTCGCCGATCACATCTCCGACGGCCACGCGGCTGCGGTGGAAGGCGCCCTGTACGCGGCTGGCCTACTCACCGCCTGGCTGCACCCCGACGCTGCGCTGACCGACCAGGCACTGCACGACAAGGTCGCCGACGCCTATCTGCGCCCGCTGCCCCCTGCTCAGCGACCCACCGGACGTACCCTGGCCGATGTCCTGCTCGTCGAAGATCAGCAGCATGTCAGCTCTGCTGCCGTCCAGGCTGTCCTGGCCTCCATCGCCGTCATGGACGACGCCCCGGCAGCGGACGATGCGCTGTCTGCTCCCTCGGTGACCGCGGGGTCGCACTTCTGCCTCGGCGTCCAGGTCGGTGCTCATCCCAAGGCACAGCCGGAGTACATCGGGGCCACCGCGCGGGCAGCCCGTCGGCGCGAACGGCTGGAACGCCTCGAAGAATCCATCGCCGTCCTGGAAGCCGAGCTCACCGGCATCGCGGAACAGCAGCGGTACGCGCACGAAGCATTCGACGACTTCGACCGCGCCAGGCATGAGCTCCCCCGTACCAAGGCGATCACCGATGCGGTGCGTGAGGTGGCGGTGGTGGCGGAGAAGGTCGCCGGAGCCCGCCGCCGCTTCACCGAGGCACGCAAGCGACTCGACGGGGCGATCGCCCGGGCCCATGAGAAGAACCGGCAGCTTCGGCATGCCGCCACGGCCGCGCGACTGCCCACGCGCCGAGAGGAACTGGACAACGTCGCCCAAGCCGTCGACGATTTCGCCGACGCCGGCAGAGCGCTCTCCTCCTGCCGTGAGCAAGCCGATGCTGCCGAGCGCGACATCGCCGGCCGCAAGGAGATCATCGAAGAGCAGGCGGAGTCCTGCGCAGAGCAGGCCGAGGCGCTGCAGGCGCGCAAGGACGAGTTCGCCGTTCAGGAGGAGCGTCTACGGACTCAGGAGGCAACGCTCGAAGCCCCACTCCAGGAGATTCTCCAGCAGATCGCGGAATCCGAGGAACAGCTCGCGGAGGCAGAGACGACATACGGCCGTGCGAAGAAGGATGCGGAAGAGCAGCGAGACCGGCTTCTGAAGGCTGACCACGCCCTGGAGTTCGGCCGTGTAGCACTGGCCACGGCCGTGGCCGAGCAGGTGCGCACCACACTCACGCTGGAGCCGTACGCCCGGCCCGACCTTCTCGGCCTGCTCGAAGCAACCGCCGACACCGTCTGGCTACCGCACGACATGTGGCTGAGTCCCGAGCAGGCAGTCCAAGCCCTCATGGACAGCCTCACCTCGCCCGTTACCTCCCTCACGGGCACGGAGGCCGCCCGACGTGTCGTCCCCGAATCCGTCGCCTCACTGATCACCGCGCTCGACGAGGCGACCCGTGGTCGCCCGATCACCGCGAGCCTCCTGAAGACCGTCACGACAAAGATCTCCACCGCCATCACCACGCTGGAGTCAGCCCTGCTGGAATCCGACCAGGGCTACCTCTTCGAGTGGGAGCCGGCCGGCGACATCATCCTGGCCCGGGTCACCGACAGCGAAGGACCCGCCCCCGTAGCGGACTTCGGACGCCGTCTGGCCGAACAGCTCGCCGACCAGAGTGTGCTGCTGGAAGACAAGGAACGCACCGTCCTGGAGGACGGGCTCCTGACCGGACTGGCCCAGCAGATCCACGACCGCACCATCGCCGCCCGCGACCTGGTCAAGAGCATGGACGCCGATACCCGGGCCAAGCCGATGTCCTCCGGCGCGACGGTTGGCATCAACTGGGTCGTCTCCGACGCCCTCACCGACTCCCAGCAGGCCGTCAACAAACTGCTCGACAAGGACGCCTCCGGCCTGGGCCCCGCCGGGCTGGCCGAACTCCGCTCCCACCTGCGCAGCCAGATCCGCGCCAAGGCCGCTGCCGACAAGAAGCGCAGTTACCAGCAGGTGATCGCCGAGGTCCTGGATTACCGCGCCTGGCGCAGGTTCGAACTCCGCCTGTTCCGGCAGGGCATGAGCCCGGAGGAGAAGAGGAAGGGAGAGGTCCTCACCAAGGCCAAGCACAGCGTGATGTCCGGCGGTGAGAAGTCCGCCTCGATCCACCTGCCGCTCTTCGCAGCCGCCCACGCCCAGTACAGCTCCGCCTACCCCACCTGCCCGCGCCTGATCGCGCTGGACGAGGCATTCGCCGGCATCGACGAGAAATACCGCCCCGACCTTCTCGCCCTCACCGCCAAGTTCGACCTCGACCTCTTCATGACCGGCTACGACCTGTGGATCACCTACCCCGAGGTGCCGCAGATCTCGCACTACGACATGAAGCACGACGAGGCATCCCACACCGTCTCCGCCATGCTGCTCGTCTGGGACGGCGAACAGATCCTCGATGACCTCGAGTATCCCGGATCCGACGACCTGGCTGCCGAACTCCTCGGCTTCACGCCCCGTCGGCACGTCCCCGCGCAGGCAGGACTGCTCGGTGACATCCCGGACGACGAGTCTACGAGCGACGACGCCGAAGAATCGGCATGACCACGCCAGCAGAGGTATACGAGCGCTACCGGGGCCCTGAGTTTCGCCGCCTCCTGGCCGCTGCCCGGCGCTCGCTCGAACGCAGCGGCGGCGAGATCGAGGGCTCCATCGGCTTGACCAACCCGACCACAGCCGAACGCAACGCCGTCATCGGCATCACCGGTACCTACCGCTCGGCCGACGTCCGCCGCATCACCATCCCCCTCTCGGTGCTGGAGGAGAGCGTCCGCAACGTCGCGGGCGTGTCGCTCCGCGATGTTCTGGAACGGATCGGCCCGGAGCTGCGCTTCCGCGCCGATGAGCGGACCACACTTGAACAAGCCCGGCAGAGGATCCTGGTCGAGGGCGAGACCAGCCCGTTGCACACCGAGCACCCCTGGTACCGGCAATGGCTGGCCGGCCTCGCATCCGATGGCACGATCACTGGGCTGATCAACAAGGAGGACACTCACCTCTTCAGCCAGGCTGTCCGCGTCCTGGAATTCCTCTACAGCCGACCCAGCGGATCACCCCCGGTCATGCTGCCCTCACTGGCCGACGCCACCACAGGAGACACCAAAGCCCTCAACCCCGGCCGCGGCTCGCTGCCGACCCTGGTCCTGCGGGCCCTGGCCATGGCACGCGGAATCCCACTCGGACCAGGAGCCGAGGCACGACGCGAGCTGTGGGACGCCTTCGATGTCATCGTCGACGACCTCGCCAGCCGCGCTCTCGTCCTCAATCTCCCCGCGACGGGACAGGGACTGGGCCAGTGGCTCACCGACGCCGCCCGCTACGGCACCCCCTTCCACATCACCCTCCACCAGCTCATCACCCTGCCGATCAGCGTGAACCTGCCAACGGTGTACGTCTGCGAGAACCCCGCCGTACTTCGCCGCGCCGCCGGCGAACTTGGCGCGAGCAGCCCACCACTGATCTGCGCAGAAGGCCGCCCCTCGACCGCCTTCCACCGCCTTGCCCGGCTCATCGTCGACAACGGCGGTCTACTCCGGTACCACGGCGACTTCGACTGGCCCGGCATCGCGATGACCAACGCACTGCGTACCCGCTACGGCGCCGAGCCATGGCGCATGAGCAGCGCGGACTATCTCAACGGCGTCCGTGCCGACATCGACCATGTCCCGCTCGACGGCAAGCCCCAGGACACGTTGTGGGACCCGAAACTCGCCGAGACCATGGCAAGGGAGAAACTCGCCGTCTACGAGGAAGCCGTCGCCGACAGCCTTCTGAAGGACTGTGCCCCTGCCGCTCACCGCCCTACGGAAGTATCTGGATAGCCGGGCCTGTCCTGCCACCTGCATGGCTCCAGAGCTGCAGCAGGCGGATCCGGGTGCCAATCTCATGAAGCCGATCAAGCTCCTGGGCATGAGCATGTAAAACGCCGATTTCAAGCCAACGTCCAGTGCTCGGGGTCACACAGTCCGTGAGAGGCCGGATCATGGTCACCTCTCTCTTCTTATGGCCACTGGGATGGGCTGGTTACCGAGAGTGCTCGGAGACCAGGCAAACTAGCGGCGTAAGTGACCCAAGCAGATGCTGACGTGGAAAGGCGTGGACTGAGCTCATGACCGGGAGCCCCACTCAGATTGGACGCTATACCGTGGCTCGGGAGCTCGGCTCCGGCGGCATGGGCGAGGTATATCTCGCGTACTCCCCCGCGGGCTCCCCTGTAGCTGTGAAGGTCATTCGCACCGACAAGTTGGACCCGGTCACGCGAGCGCGCTTCGAGAAGGAAGCTCTGATCGCTCGCACAGTGATCGGCACCAACCGGGTGGCGCGGTTCCTGGATGCCGATTCGTTCGCGGATCGTCCGTGGCTGGCGATGGGTGAGCGGGGTGGTGTCGCTGGTGAGGAGTTCGCCGGGATGCGTGGTGCCGGGGCCGGCGACCCACACGTGCTGGAGGACGTTCTCCAGGTCCGACTGGGTCAGGTGTAATGGTGGAGTCGGATATCGGAACGGACGGAATAGCAGAGACCAGCCGGTCCGCGCGGTGCAGTCCGTCGGTTCGATCTGGTCGGCCCGGACCGGCAGACTGTGCCCCATGAGCCTGCGACTGACGAAAGAAGAGGAGACTGGGGCGTTCGAGGGCGTCATGCCCTGGCTGCGCCCGACTGGCGAGATCACCAAGCTGGTGAAGGCTCACGCGATGGGCTTCACCCCCGCGCTGTCAGTACCGCCCCCTACAGTCCTTCCATGACTGACAGCCAACGACCCCTGAACCGCAGGTTGGTGGAGGCCGTGTACCCCGCCGGCACCCACCTCGACTACTCCCGCGCCTCCTCCAACGGGATGCGCGGCAACGTACGCGACGACCGGGACAACTCGCTCATTGGCCAGGCCGAACTCTTTGACGCCCCCGACCGGTACGCCGACGGCTACCACGACGGCTACGACCACCGATCCCACGACGACGAGTTCCGCCGCTACCTCGCTGACGTCCTTGCCCGCGAGGTAGTGCGCCCCATCATGGACGCCGCTTGGGCCGCGGCAGCCCGCGGCATCACCGCCGCCCGCCCACACGTCAACGCCTGGGTACGCCAACGCGTGGACAAGCTGCGCCGCCGCACACCGAAGGCCACGGCAGCCGCCCCCCACAAGCTCGTCCAGGAATCCGGTCCCGAGCACGCACCGTCGCGATCGGCCGCCGCGACCGCTGGCGGCCACCAGCGGGTGGACCCTGTGCTGCGCGCCGACCATGGGGACGCCTGCGCGAACGCCGCCATGGAGCGGATCATCGCGCGTGTGGTCGAGGTCCACGGCCTGGCCGCGCACTACGCCGCCGACCTGCCCGCAGGCGATGCCGCCGACGCGGCTATGCGTCAGGCCATGGCCGCGGCCGCGCCCGCCCTAGCCGCCGCTACCCTCCAACTCATCTCCTCCGACGATGCTCTGGGCCTGACCCCTGAGCAACGGATGTACATGTTGGAGCGTGCCGCCGAACTCGACCTCGCCGTGGTCGAAGACCTCACTGGCGCCAACACCATGCCTGTATATGGCGTCGAGGATCAGTGAACAGCCGGTAGCGCTAATGGCTGTTCCATTCCAGTCGCCGCCGGTCGCGGTGGATACGTGGTCACCGTGGCGGCAAACCGGCCCTTTGAACCAAGTCAGACGGCTACAGGCGCCACTTCGTCGTAGCTAGACACGAACAGGGCGAAGACCGCGGCGTCGGAACCCGACACGGTACCCGCCCCCTGCACGCTCTCCTTCCGGGTGAACTCCGGTGCCGCGTCGGCTCCTCCTGATCCAGAGGGCGGCACGTCATCAGGTCAGGTCGTTCCGTACATCGAAGCAGAACCGCGCAGAAGGGAGCGAACGGCCAGAGGGGTGGGCTGGCGCGGGCGCGGCTCGATGGTCGGTCCCATTTCGGCTGACGGTCAGACAACTGACCATCAATACAGCTACCATGAGTCATGGAGCGCACCGATGTCGGTGACCCGCACCAGCCCCAGTGGACCGGTCCGGTCCGGGGTGGCCAGTACTGCGGTTCCCGTGAGGAGCCAGCGGTGGCCGGGTGATGGTGATCTGTCCAAGGTGGTCGCGACGGCCCAGTGCCCCGCAGCAGCGGGGAGGCGGTACGGCGGCGGCACCCACCTCTGCATACGCGGGAGGCGGACCCACTTCGCGTCCCTATCTTCTCGGAGCGCGGCAAGAGCCTGCGGTCCCGCGTACGAAAGCAGAGGTGCGGTATGTCGCCGCGTCGTCCCCAGCGCACGTCCGGCCCCTTCTCCTATCTCGATGAGCCTGAATATCGTGCCAACTTCGTCGAGGCCGGCCTGGCTGATCCCCGGTGCACCCTCGACCGAAGCGCTCTGGAGCGCCTGGCCACCGAGGTCATCAACCTCAAGCCGCTGATCGCCACGAGCGGTACCAAGAAGACCGGCATCGTCATCACCGGCTTCAAGACCGTGCACGAGGTGCCCACCGAGCACGGCACCCTCTACGAACTGCGTGTCAAGCAGCCGGGGCTGGCCAGCGCGATCAACCAGTTCAACATTCGCTTCGCGTACGACGTGGCGCACAGCGCCGCCGTGCCTACGCCGCGCGTCGTACCGGTCACGACGCCGGAGGGCGGTCAGCGGGCGGTACTGGAAGTCGAGTTCGAGTCCGAGAAGGCGCTGACCGAGCACCTGACCTTCATCGAGGGCAGGCTGACCGCGGCGGAGAATGCCCGTAACTACGACCTGAAGGCGGACCTGGCGGTCTCGGGACAGGACGAGCGGGCCACCTACCACGTCGTGCGCTACCGAGTCGGTGACCAGGTGTGGGACACCACCGCCGCCACGGCCGGGTCGAACCGCACCCGTCATCGTCATGACCTGTTCGGTCTCCAGCCCGCGGCCGGCCTGCTCGGCCTGCCCCAGCAGGTCCTCGGCGGACCCGCAGGCCAGCGCTGGCGCAACCCGGCCGACTGGCGCGACCGCTTCACCGCGCAGCTCAACAAGTACAGCGGTGTCGACCCCGAGGATATCGAGGTCCCGTTGGATGACCCGGAGAAGGCCGAGGAGGCCTTGGAGGAGCGCCGCTGGGCAACACGGGCGGCCGACGCGCTGCAGGTCGCAATCACCGATGCGGCCTTCGTCATCGGCTACGTACCGAAAGACGGCACCCGCCCGGACTTCGATGCCGCGCTGGCGTCGACGAACCTGCGTACCCACTTGCGAGGCCCGCTCGACTTCTCCGGCACGAACCAGGCCATGGCGTCCGGCCGGAAGCTGGTCGATGGCGCCTACGCTGACACCGCGATCACGGAGCTGGAGCACGCGGTCCTCACCGGCGCTACCCCGGCCGCCTTCCTGGACGATGACCCGCGCGAGGCCGTGGTCAAGCTCGTCCGGCTCGTCGATCGGGTGGTCTTCCCCAGCGACACCCCCAGCCTGCGCAGGACGACCAAACTTCTCGTCGAACCGTCGCCGTCGCAGCTGAGGGTCGAACACGCAAAGACCCGCGGCGAGATTCGCAGCGCGCTGCTCACCGCGGCGGTTGGCGGGGTGGACCTCCCGGCCGCCGCCATGGACACCCCCCACAAGAGCTTGGTGGGGAAGGGCATTGACACCACGGGGCTGTCCGCCGCCGAACTGATCGCCGCAGCGGCCTCTGCCGAGCCGAGCACCGACCGCGACGCCGCTCGTACCGAGTTGGCGCACCTCGCGGTGCCGGGCCTGGTCAACGGCAAGGTGCTACTCGGCCCCTACGGCTCCACCGGCGACCGCCGGGCGGTGTCCACCAAGCTCGCCGCGGCCCGCATCACCGACGACGGGATCGCCCTGTTCGTCGAGGCGATCGACACCTTCGCCGAGGTGATGCAGCGCCGTGCTGGCCGCGAGGTCATGCTGCGGCCGCAGGGGGCGGTGGAAGGCCGGCTTCGCAGGGTCGCCAATGGGGCGGCCGTCGCCATCGACACGGCCAAGCCGGCCCACTCGGAGTGGTTCACCACCCACTGGCCTCCGGTGCAGGACGGGGACTCGGGCGGCGGAGCGGGAACGGCGTCCGACCTCTCCCCCAGCGAGGAGTGGGAGGCGAAATTCAAGGACATCACCGGCCTGATCGAGAAAGCGAAGAAGAGCTTGACGACCCTCGACAAGCACTTCGAGGCGATGTGCCCGCTGGTGGGTCCTGGCAGGGACATGAGCGCCGACGAGCGGGAAGGATGGGGGGACAAGTTGGAGGAACTGCGGTCCATCGCGCAGAGCGCCGGTGAGCACCTGCGGAAGCTGCGGTACCGGCCGACCGTCACCGAGGCGACGACCGGCGGCATCAACGAGTTCCTCTTCGGCACGGAGCAGGCCGGATGAGCGGGATCCTGCCGGGGACACGTACGCCGCAGGACACCGCGCCCCCGCCGGGCCCGGTTCTGCTGCCGCCGCACATTCCGCTGCTCGCTCGCGCCCTGGGCGGCTACAGCAGCAGCGCCCCTTACTGGTCACATGTCGACGCCATCGAGGCGTACTCCTCGGGCCTCTACCTCGTAGTCGACGTTCGGGGTCGCATCGTCTGGCTCGGCATGGCGGCCGGCGGCCGAGGAGTGACCGGACGGATCCGAACACACCTGGCCGAGCCGTGGAAGCGTGCCGTCTTCCACCGGGTCTGGGTAGCCCCCGCTTGCGACCAGATCTCGCGTCCCGCACTCGAGGCCGCCGAGGGTTGGGCCGCGGACGCGCTGGCTCTGCGGAGCCGGATGCCGCACCGTACCTGGCCACCGTCCACCAACTGGCTGCCTCTTGTCAGCCGTCGGCAGGTGGTTTGACCCTCGCGCGCTGGTGCCGGCGTCAAAGACACCGGCACCAATGCCGCCCTCTACACGGGGGTCCGCTCGTATAGCTACCGTCAGGTGGTGAGTAGCGCTCTGTTGCGGGCCGTGGTCCAGACGCTGCACCTCACACCCCTTACCCGGTGGGTCTAACACATTGCGTCACCGTCGGAAGCGGACCGGGCGTTAGTTGCGGTTGCCGGGGGCGTATCCCTGCAGGAAAGCGGGTGCGACCATGCGCTGCCGCTTCAGCAGCTGAGGAAGCTCGCGAGCGAGGTTCGGATGGACCTTGGGCCAGTCCGGAGCGTGTGCCACGAACTCACGGCTGTTGAAGACGCTGTAGCGGTTGATGTCCGCGACGCGCAGCCGCGAGGCGTCCTGGGGGTCCCGGGAGATGATCACGGCGAGGCTGCTGCCCAGCGGCAGAGTCAGGCGCCGAAAGTTGTGGAATCCGGTCCCGACTCCGTGGTCGAAGAAGCCGGGCGGCACGTCCTCCGGCGGGGTACCCACCACGTCGGAGAAACAGACCGGGTTGTCGCCGACCAGGAGCCCGCCTCCGCGGGGGCGGTAGCAGGACCAGTACATGTCGCTGGACAGCAGAGTGGACACCAGGTGATTCCACTGGTCCTTGTAGTACGCGTCGTCGTCGTGGCGCAGCCGCCACGGATCGATCACGTACATGGAGATGAACCCCATCATGCTCGTCTGGAACTGTTCGTCGGACACCCCGCTGTCCTCAACCCCGCTCGCCTTGCCCGTCACGTGCATCAGGAAGCGGCTGCGCTGCCACTGGAGGGCCAGGAGCCAGGCCAGGGCACTGCGGGCGTGGGCGGGTACAGCGCGCTCCCTGCCCTGTACCAGTTCCCTGACGACGGTGGCGGCCTCGCCCTCGATGTTTCCCATAGCCTCCTCCATCGACACGTGGTCGGGTTCATGTCCCGGGCGGTAAATCGAGTGGCCGAAGTTGCGGTGGCCGAGGTCGCGGACGGCCGAGCCGAATCGCCGTTCGCTCATCACCTGGTGGACGACGAGTTTTCCCTTGGGGCCAGCGAAGTGATGGAGCAGGAACTGGGGGATGAAGTGGTGCTTCTTGGCGTGCGGCGGCATAAGGCGACTGTAGCGAGGCCGGACATGTCCGCTGCCCGGACCCCGTCGCAGAGCCGAAACGTTCCACCCGCCCCTATCAGCTTCCCTCACCACCGTGCCGCGAGCGGGCTTTTCGACGTTCGGTGCGACGACCGTCGCCATCAGTCGGCAAGACAGGTAGGAGGGTGTGCGAGTCGAGCGCTCGGATGCGGCAGCCTCAGGACAGTCGACCGAAACTGGCTCCCAAGGCGCTAAAGCACCACGGTCAGTCGGTGCTGATGCAACTACGGAGCAGGGGCTGGACGCAATAGGTTGGGGTTCTCGCGCCCTCCCGGGATGCGAATGATGACGACGAGGCATGCTTCGGATTCGCCGGGGCGCTGGACGGGTTCGATCCAGATACTGTCGAAAAGGTTAGCGGCTCCTTCGGCATCGACGGTTTTATCGAGGGCGAGCAGGATGGCGAAACCAGCGTTGGTGTTTTGGCATTCGGCGGCTTGGGCTACGTATTTGCGTAGCGTGGTTTCACTAGCGTCATCTTCCTCGATCTTACATTCAACGTTGAATTGCACGGCACCGAAAGATACGAGGATGTCAGTTCTTCCACCCGCCTTGTCGATGACTTCTGAGTTGATGACCCCAAAGAGCGCCGAGAACCGCAGCACTTCCCGGTAGTGCTGGTGGAACAGAGATTCGTCTACTTTCTGCTTTTTACCGTCTTTGTCGCGCTTGCGGAGGTATTCCGTGTACGAGCCGCCCATCTTCCGGCCGATGTCGTAGCACAGGTATGCGAAACGGATCGTGGTTTCCAGAAGAGCCGTGTATTCCTCGGCGACGCCGGCAAGCCAGTCACGGGAGTCTTCCAGCTGCTTGAGGAGTCGGGCCTTGAGACGGCCGTACTTGGGGTCGGCGATGGCCGCGAGGACGTCGTTGTGGGTGCGCAGGCCGAGCTCCAGGCGGTCGAGGACGTGCTCGGGCGTCTGGTCAACGAACGCGGTGAAGTCGTCCTTGAGTTGATGTGCCAGCCGCTGCCAGCGTCGCGCTTTTCCCTGGTCATCCGCCTGCGCATAGGTGGAGTTCTCGATGCTCTTGGTGCGGTGGAGGAGGGCGGCGTGGAGTTGCTGGGCCGCGGGATCGTCGCGGATTTCCTCATCGTGGGCCAGAGCGTGCTGGAGGAAGCGCTGCCGGTGCTCATGCTGGAGGAAGGCGTCCTCGATGACGGGCGCCACGAGTATCTCCACGGCTGCCTTCGCAGGGGTGTCCGTGAGTACGGCGACCGTGTTGTGCGCGGTGTACGCCTGGAGCAGTGCGGTGAGGATGCCGAGGCCACCGTCGTACCAGGGGTCGTCGTCGGCGAGATGCGCTGCCGCGGCGTCTAGCACGACAGTGAGTTCGGACCAGGCGATGACGTCGTTCTGTCGTGGTCGGGCCCAGGCCGGAGTGCGGGTGCGGTAGCGCCAGGCCCGGTATCGGTGGAGGGCCTCGCGCAGAGTTGATGCGGCGGCGTGAACGCGTGCGGGGGCGTCGGGGGCGGACAGGCCGAGGACGGCTTCGATGGCTGCATGGTAGAGCTGGGCATCCAGGCGGTCAGGGTCGAGAGTGATCAGCTCCGTCAGCCGGTCCTGGGTCTTGCGGAGTTGTTCGGCCATGGGCACGTACTCGTCTTGCTCCAGCGCCTGGCGCAGGTCGCCAAGAGCGAGTTCGAATGCAGCGTCCCGGCAGGTGTGGTCGAGCATCAAGCAGCGTTCGAGGGCGTCGCTGAGGCCGGCGCCGGGATGGTGAGCGTCGAGGACGCCTAGGAGGCGAGGCAGGCGGGAGGCCATGGCCTCGGGAAGTGCGCCGGGTTCCTCGGTTACTTCGTCCATGGCACCAAGGAGACGCGCGGCCTTGATGACGTCGGCCAGGGTGAGCTGGACGAGACAGTCCGCGGCTTCGAACCCAATGAGGGCCGCGGCGAGATCGTCGCCAGCATCTTGGGCTTGTTGGAGACGGGCGAGCAGCACGCGGGGCAGGGGAGCGCCGAGTTCACGTGCCAGGGCGGGGCGGACGACAAGGGCTTCAGTGGCGCTGGTGAAGGCAAGGTGGTTGCTGTTGGTCCGTAAGCCGTTGAGAACGGCGTCGTACAGCGGCTTGCATGCTTCGGCACCGAAGGTGTCGAGGTGGTGTGCGGTCGCCTGGATGAGGTGGTGAAGGAAGGGGCCCTGGGCGAGGTGGTCTGCGGCGGCGAGGACAGCGTCGATGCCTCCGAGGTCCTCCACGGCCGGGCCGGCGCGCAGTTGGGCGCGGGAGGCGTGCGCGGCCCACTGGGCCAGGCGTTCGTCGAAGACGTGCATGATGCCTTCCGCCTCCCTCGTCGCTGCTGGATACGCCTGGTGGCCTGGGCTAGAAGAGCTGGCGTTTGTCAGGACCGGTCACGGTACGGTCTTCGGGGAAGAACTCCCAAACGGCGTCGTCGATCGACGTGATCACGATCTGGATGCCGGGGTCGTCCGCCGCGGTGTCGTAGAGGGCCTTGATGCACTGGCGCGCGTTGTCGTGGGAGAGCTCTTCGGCCGTGGGCGCGTCGATGAGCAGCAGGCCGGGGTGGGACCTGATGCCGCGTTTGCGGCCGACTTTGATCATGCCGATGATGGCCGCGATGCGCATGCGCAGGCGGTCGGTGGGGCTGAACGCCCTGAAGGGGTGTTTGGCGCCCGTCTTGCGGGCGTTGAGGTTTCTGTTCAGACCCAGGTCGACGCTGGTCAGGTTCGCCACGCCCAGGTCGTGGGCAATGCTGACGATCTCGCCGTTCAGGTCGGCGAACAGGGCCTTGCTGTGGTCGGCGACCACCTTCGACAACACCTCTGCGGCCACCTCAAGGATGGCCTCGCCATCGTCGGAGTCATCCTCAGTGTCCGACGGGCTCGTCGTTGCGGTGACGTAGTCACCGACCACCTCTGGCAGTCCCGTCCCGTTACCGGTGGCGACTGCCAGAGCGCCGCGCAGCTGGTAGATGGCCTCCCTTGCGGATTCGAGGCGGGTGTACCAGCTGCCGGAGCGTGCCGAGGTAAGGCGGGCGTTCGCCAGGTCATACGCAGCACGACTGTTGTCGCAGGTGGTGGCGGTCGTCTCGACAGCCCGCCGGGCTGTGTCTTCAGCTGTGCGGGAGGCGTTCACCCGATCCTCCAGCCTGCTGAGCAGTGCGGCCCGCGCCTCTGGGTCGTCCTGCGCTTCCGGCAGAGGGCTCGCGCACACAGAGCACCGGTGTTCGCTCTCTTCTGCGGTGCGTCGGACATCGTCGATCTGATGATCACAGCGCGGGCAGGATTCCGGCTCAAGCGCCCCCAACAGAGCCCGGGCTGCGCTGCTTTGCTGGGCCCGGCGGACGGCTCTCTCATCCTTCAAGCGTGCCTTGCGTGCCAGGGCGTGGCTTTCCTCAGCCTCCTGGAGAGCTGCCTGGTCATGCGCGAGCCGTCGTGCGGCGGCGTCGACCTCGGCGAGCAGGCTCGTCAGGTCAGGCTGGCCCGCTTCCAGGGCCGCCACTTTCTCCTCGGCAGCCCTGAGTGCCTGCCGTAGCGGCTCGGTCTGCTGCTCGCGGGCCTGGGCATCCTCTCGCGCCCGGCGCTGAACGCGGTTGCTCTCCTGGGTATCCTTCTTGCGCGCCGTGCTGATCTGGGTCAACTCGGACGCGCAGGGGACATCGAGGAAGAGCTGCATCAGCTTCACGGGGAGCTGGTTGTACGCCGTCGAGCCCAGCAGGACACTGGAGTTACCCGAGTTCAGCGCAATGGCATAGAAGTAGCTGGCCCAGCCATGCACCTGCTCCGCGCTGTCGCGGGTGCCGTCGGCGTCCTTCGGAGCGCCAGCCTCGGCCGCCCATAGGGACAGTGGTCGCAGCCCCAAGCGGCCGAGCATGAAGCGGACGAGGAGCTCCTTGACACTGTCGGGTTCCGCGGTGGCCGCCACGCGTACGCCGGGACCGGTCTCCTGGGAGCCGTCGAGAGCTATGAGGTGCTCGAGGGTGTCGGCGGACAGGAGCCGGCAGCTGGGACGGTCGGGCTTGTCGAAGGTCAGGCGGATGGAGGCGGCGACACCGGCAACCTCGATGTCCGCGCGGACGTAGGAGAACCAGCCCACTGTTTCCGGTCGTTTGAAGGCTTCGAAGCCGTCCCCGCGCAGCGCGTAGCTCAGCGCCCACAGAAGACTCGACTTGCCAACGTTGTTCATGGTGCTGGCGATGGCCCACGGGCCCGGCCCCAGCGTCATGTCGACGGTGAATACGCCGTCGTTGTCGTCCGTGCCGGTCTTGGTGCCCTCGCAGTAGAGACGGTGCACAACCAGTTGCCGTCGCGCGGGCAATGGGCTGGTGAGCTGGACGCCATGGGCAAATAGGGCGTCGCGGACCTTCTCCACGTCAGCAGACGGCACGCGGGCAGCGATCAGCTCGTACAGCTCACTGTCGGACGGGACCGGCAAAGACTCTGTGGTCACGCGGCGTCCTCCTGCTGTGCTTCGATGCGCAGCCGAGCCAGGCGCGCGCGAGCGCGGTCGGCAATCGACGGGATGACCTCGTTCAGCGGGGTCTCGGCGTAGTCACGCTGCAAATACTGCCGTTTGCGCAGCGCCAGGGCGGAGTGCCCCGTGGCCTCGGCCAACGCCCGGACGAGGCGGGCGCGCTCGGTGTACCAGGCCAGGACCGAGAACTGCTGCGTCGCCCGTTCGGCGACCTCGCGCCCCTTAGCCGTGAGGTAGTAGTTGTCTTGGAGCACCCGCTTGGCAGTGCGCCGCGGCACGACCACCACCAGCCGCGGGGCGGCCAAGATGCTCATCGCCTGGTCGATGTACTCAAATGCCCCGAACAGATAGCGCAGCATCGGGATGGCGCAGATCTCCGGCTCATCCGAATCCAGGATGCTGCTGGCCAGTTCCAGGTTGATGGCCTCCTTCTCGCGCTCGTAGTCGTTGAGAAGCTCATCGGCCAGGTAATCCGGGTTACGCAGCCAGAAGTCGAGCTTCTGCAGTCGGCCCTCAGCGCGCAGCACAGCCACCGCATCCTTCGGTGCGGCCTGCTGCTCTGCCTCGTTCAACGGATCGGACACCGCCGCGATGAGCAGCAGAAGCCGAATCGCGTCGGAGAAGCGATCCCCCTCGTCATCTTCCACTCGCACAACGTAATTGCTCGTGATGTGGCTGATCAATGCCTCTGCAATGACCACTCAGGGCATGTGAACAGCGCTTCGGATGGCCAGGTCGACCCGGCGCTCGTCTGCCAGTTCATGAAGGTGGCGCGCTCCGTCTGGTTGGGCGCGCAGCGCGGAGGCAACGACGCTCGCGGCGTGCCCGGTGAGCTCGCGCATCCAGTCCTTGATGTCGTCCTGCGGTTTCCACCGGTCGAAGCGGCCGTCCCAGTCGCACATGCCCTGAACAGCCGTGTCGAGCAGAGCCCACTGCTTGTCGCGTGCTGCGAGTCGGGCGACGTCGAGCAGCCACCACAGGGCCCGGTCGGCCTCATCCCGACTGGGCCAGTCGTCGGCAGCGGCATGCCGGGTCAGGGCCTGGACCACGACGGCCGTCTGGGCGGCGTTATCGAGCAACGCCTCCCTGGCACTCATCACCCTCACCCTCGTGATCACGTCCAGATACAACTCATAGGAGCCGGGTCTATCAGCAGCGAGGGCGAGCAACTGGGCTGCCGCGGCAGTGTCGTTCTTCTCGTTGGCGTCCTCCAGCAGGCGCTGGCCACGCACGATGGGCAGTTCGCTGCCAGCACCCGCTTCGCGTTCGACCAAGTCGAGGAAGGCTGCCATGTCCTGGGGCCGACGGGCGGGATCGAGCTGCGTGGCCTGACGTACAACCCCGTACCACGGGCCCGGCGGGGGTAGGAGAGGCACGTTGGTCTGCGGCCAGGTCCCAGTGGAGATCCAACCGATGAGCTGTCCGAGGCTGTAGATGTCGCTGGCGGGGGTCACATCGTGGCCGTCGAGGAACTGCTCCGGTGCCGCAAACCCCTCGGTGCCGATGGCGGTCGTGGTCAGGAGGCCAGCGGCGCTGGTCTGCCCGCGTGGGCGGCGCACAATGCCCCAGTCCGCGACTACCCAGCGGCTGTCGAGCAGCAGGATGTTGGCGGGTTTGATGTCCCGGTGGATCCAGTCGTGGCTGTGCGCGTCGGCCAGGCCGGCTGCGACGGCCTCCACCAGGGCCCGCAGCTCATCCGGGCGCTGCAGTTCGATCCGCTTGTCCTCTAGGGTGGCCTCGGCCTTCGGCATGACGAACCATTTATAGCCCGGGTGGTAGTCGAGGACGGGCATGACGTGCCGGTTGGCGCCGAACCGCTGGGCTGCTTCTACCTCACGGCGCATACGCCTCTGGCCCCGCTCGCGCCAGCCCGAGCGGCGCTTGAAGGCCACAACCGTCCCCGAGGCCCTGTGCTTGGCCGGGAAGACTTCCGCCTGCCCCCCGGGCGGGGCCAGGGGCCGGGGCTCCAACGCGTAGTCTGCGCGCTCGCCGCGCGCCGTCTGGCTGACCAGGTCATAGCTGCAGACCGCCGGTACGGGTGCCGAGCGAGGGACTGAGGGACGGTGTCCGGTGATCCGAAGCAGGACGGGGCGAATCTGCGTGTGGTCGTTGGATGGCAGCGAGGCGAGCATATAGGCGGAGCCGCTTACAGGGTCCTGGGCGAAGCCGAAGAGTTCGCCGAGCCGGGCCTCGACCACCGGCTCGCTCGTGCAGCTTACGATGTCGGTGCGATGCACGCCGATCCCGGTACCGGAGCCATCGGCCGAGGCACTCAGAACGCTGTCGGCACCAGCGCGCGCAACATGGGCCGGGAAGTGCACTGGCGTCCGGATCCAGTCTTCGCGCCGCCCCGCGTCGGTCGTGCGGGCCAGATCCACGACCGTGCTATGTCCCGAGGCGGCGAGGAAAAACCGGCGCCGTTCCAGCCAGACCGCCGAGCGCACCGCGCCAGGGAAATGGATCGGATAGCGCATCTGGTCTCCGGCCCTGTCGCCGGCGCGTACCAGGGCAAGGTCCCCTTCGCCGACACCGAACGTGACACCTGAGCCCGACAGTACCCACGGCTCCCCGTCCGGTCCGGCCAGCAAGACGGATCCGTCGTCGAAGCCTCCGGCAACGGCCTGAAGACGCCCCTCGCGCCAGCGGACGAGAGCGGATCCGCACAACACCAGGACGCCGCCGTCCTGGCACACCAACGCAGCGCCATGGCAACCGGGCAACGCGAGATACCAGTGGGCCTGGCCACTGGCCGTATCGACCTCAAGCAGCCCGTCGTCGCGGGTGATGACGACGCGCCCCTGGGGCAGACACGCCAGGCCAGTCGGCCGGTCCGGTTGCATCCGTCCGACCAGCAGCACGTCAGCCGTGGCCCCCGCCCATGTCCGCGTCTCCACTGGAACAGAGGACGTCATGTGTGCCGGCAAAGCCATCGCCTCAGGCTCTACCACCGCCTCACCCGTACCGAGCAGTTCGGCAAGCGGCAGATAAGGTTCTTGCCTGCGCACGGCACGACGGACAAGCTCGGTCAGTCCACACAACCCCACGACGGCTGCATCCAGATGGGTCCGGTCGAGAACTGCTCCGAGGCCCGTTGCTTGGCGCACGAGCTCGTCGTCCGCCTGATCATCCGGCCAGTAGAGCACCGCCCATAGGGCGCCGCGGACCAAGCGTCCCTCGGCCATGACGATCGCCGTCCCCCAAGAAGACGGCCTTTCATGCCCCGCCAGGACAAGAAGGTAGTCCCGGCCCTCGAACTCGTAAGCCACCGCGGGTACGCCGTCAAGCTCATAGAAATGTATGGAGTCCCACGACACAGACTGGGCTAGCAGCGTGGACACGATATCGATGAGTAGCTGCGAAAGATCCTCGTCCGACTCCCCCTTGCGCCACTGGCCGTACACCCCCAGCAGCCCGCGTTCCCAGTCCACCGTGCTGCGCCCCCCTGGTCTCCCAATCGCCGTCTACACGTCCGCGCAACTCGCCGGCCCTGCCCCGTGAGCCTACGGCCCTGGACAGCTGAGCCGCCTGGAAATAGCTGGCATAGGCGCGCAAGGATCTATAGGAGCGTGCGCCGCCGTTCAGTCAAGGCGGACCACCCATGCAGGCTCCCCAGCCCACACGGCATCCCCGAACCCCGCATAGAGTCGAAAGAGTGACCATCCCCTGGGATCCCCCTGGGACTTTTCTGGGACTTCCGGCTGCATCAACGGGCATGTCCGTGAAACAGCCGAAAGACCATCTGCGCAGGTCAGTGCCCCGCAGCCACCCATCGTGGCAGGTCACGGGGCCGCCTGGTCTCTTCCGCGACATCTGACCGGCGCGGTGTCGTGCCTCTTGGGGCAACGGGCACGACACCTCAACATGCCAGCTGACCTGCGGATACCTACCTTCACAGCTCTCCACTGATCACTGTTGTTTTTCAGCACCTTGTGCAACGCACGTGCAAGATGATCTTGAATGGTTGACGGTACGTCAGAGAAGCCTGAGCATCCGTCAACCTTCACGGAGGGTTGTCGCGAAGTGGCCTCGCAACGTCCGATATCGGTCGTGTCACGACGACCGCGTCTGGTCGACGAGGTGGACCGCCATCTGCCCGACGTCTCCGGCCTCGCGACGCAGCCTGGGGTCCGGCCGCGCGACCGAGTCCTCCGGCTGACCACCTCGCCACGCAGAAGAGGACCCGCGCCACCGCGGGCGCGGGTCCTCTGTCGTAGACGGGCGCCGTGTCACGGGCTGAGCCTGCGCCCACCTCGTGGGAGCACCCGCCGTGACGTCCGGGCCAGCGGGGTGTCGGGCCGCCCTACGATGAGCAGCGTGACAAGCCTCCGCGCCCCAGGCTCTGGCCCTCAGCACATAGCCGTGGGGACCGCCGAGACCGACCGACAGCTGACCGACTCCACCCGCCTGATGTATTCCGCCGACATGGCCGCCTTCACTGCCTGGTGCGCGAGCGTCGGTCGGCGGCCGCTGCCTGCTACCCCGGAGACTGTCACTGAGTACGTGGCGCACTTGACCGTAACCCCGTCACCGCAGACCGGCCGCCCGCTCGCCCCCGGGTCCATCAATCGCATCCTGACCGCCGTCCGCGCTGCGCACAGGGCGGACGCTGTGCCCGTCCCTGAGACAGAGGGCGCCCGCAAGGTACTGTCCGGCTACCGTAAACGCCTGGCCGCCGCCAAAGGCCGGGCCGAGGCCCGGGCCGCCCGCCCCCGTAGGGCCGGGCCCTCCACCCCGGATGCCTTGCGCGAGATGCTCGCCACCCTCGACCAGGACACGCTCATTGGGAAGCGGGACGCCGCGCTGCTGCTGCTTGGCTACGCGTGCACCGCCCACGTCTCCGAGCTGGTCTCGCTCGACCAG
Organism: Streptomyces sp. NBC_00154; assembly: GCF_026342835.1. Taxonomy (GTDB): domain Bacteria; phylum Actinomycetota; class Actinomycetes; order Streptomycetales; family Streptomycetaceae; genus Streptomyces. Next base: position 6,409,744 of record NZ_JAPEMI010000001.1, on the reverse strand, counting down.
GCCGACGCCGTGGAGACCAACGCAGGGCTCCTGGTGACCCTCTACCGGCGCCCGCTCAAGCGGCACGACAAAGTGGCCGTGCCCTATGGCCCCACCCCCGCCACCTGCCCTGTGTGGGCCGTCCGCGCGCTGCTCGCCGCGCTGAACGCCAAGGGGCGCACCGATGGGCCGCTGTTCGTCCGTATCGATGGGCACGACCGCATCACTCCTCCAATGACCCATCACGCCCGGAGCGTCGGGGCCCCGTCCGGCCGCATCACCCCTACCGTCGCGGCCGCCATCGTCACCCGCGCTGCCATGCTCGCCGGCTTCGATGGGCAGTGGACTGGCCACTCCCTGCGCCGCGGGTTCGACACCGCCGCCCGCCGCGCCAGCCGAGAGACGTAGTCGGCGGCCTTCTCGGCGCTCTCGCGGTGCCGGCTCAGCCACGGGTGGAGGGCGTCGCGCTCGCTGCTGACGAGCTGGCCAGGGAGCGTGATGAGCACGGACGGGTACCGGCTGACCGGGCCCCGGTCGGTCTCGTGGGCGACGCGGCGACCCTCCAGGAGCGCATCAAGCCGGTCGAGGACCGCCACACGCTCCGGGGTGCCGTACGCCCCAGCCAGGCCCTCGTGCAGCAGCTCCTGGTCGTGGACGCCGATGACCGCGACGGTCTCCGGCTGCGCGTACTCGCCGGGGCCGGCCGCCACGATGAGGAGGGCCGCGGTGGGGTCGCTGGGTGTTCACCGAGATACCTATGTACTTCGCGGCGCCCTGGACGTTCAGGAAGGCAGCCTCGACGGCAGGCTTGGACTGGTTACGCATCGCGTGTCTCCGGGGTAAGCGCTGCCGAAGCAGCGGATGTTCCGTCCTCCCGCCTACCGCGCGGCGAAGCCGCACGGATAACTGCCGGCGAGGAGGTTGAGAATCCGGAGAATCAGCGATTTGGTGCAGCTGTCCTATCGTGATAGCGCAAGGTGGACGGTCATCGTCTGCTGGCGTTCGAGGCCTTGGGACTTGGCTGCGGCCGTTGGACAACTACCTGAACCAGGGGCACCCGAAGGTGACGTCCCGGCAACACGGTTATTCCGGGTCCCAGGCGGTGCTAAAGAGGGCCAGCTCGAGCACGTCTGGGGCAGCGGGCCAGTCGATCGACGCGGCCACGAGTCGATCGTTGGCGGCATACATCCACCGGAGGTAGACGTCGTAGCGGTGGGAACTCCAGCCACTGTCGCGCCAGATCCGCTTGATGATCGCCTCGGACCACTCATAGCCAACCGCACGTCCAACCTTCGTGGCGTGCCGACGCAGGACCCCGGCGAGCACGCTGTCGAGGATCAGCGGGCGCGGGCCCTTCACCTCTGGCAGCGCCAGGCCCGCGAAGTAGAGGAACTTGGTGAGGAACGCCGGCCCGAGGCCATCGAGAGTATTCAGCACCTCGTAGGCTGCGACCGCGCCCTCATCGATGAGCAAGGACACCGCCTCGGTGAGGACGGCCTCAGCACCAGGCTGGGCGAGCACCTGACGAGTGCGGTACGGGCCGTAGCCCGTAACACCGTAGCCCCACACCTGCGTGGCCACGAATGCCTGTGCCCAGCTCTCGGTCTGCCCCGCAGCCCGGACCGCGGCCACTACCTCGGCTCGGCTCACCGAAGCCGAATTGGCCGCCGCCCGGTCGGCGAAGGTGGTGGGCCACGGCGCTACGGCGATCCACGTGGATGGCACGTATGAAATGACGTGAGGGCCGCTTCCGTTCGCGTACCGCTGGCCGCGCTCCGGGTCGGCTAGCCACTGCCCCAGTGACTCCACTGCGCTTTCCGGCAGCAGCAGTTCGAGCATCGTCTCATCGAGCTTGTCCGCCCGGTTCTGGTCGTACCTCATGGCTTTCGTCGCCCCCGTTTCCTCATGTGCCGCGTCATCGTGGCACGTAGCGGTGACTGAGGCGCCCCGTATATCGGCGCACTGCTGGCTGCACCGCTTCCCGCTATTGCGGTCACCACGACACCGCGTACCATGGGGCAGCTCGGCGTCGGCATGCTATTCCTCTGTCAGGTGTGCGCTTCGCTCTGCCCTGCGCAGTGATCTGCCGAGCCGGTAGCGAGTACATGAGGGGAACGTGGCCGAGATGCCGCCAAGGGATGTGCCGCCGCAGCCGATGCAGATTTCGTCGTGGCAGCAGGCCGAGCTCAACGCAGCTCGCTGGATGAGCCACTGGGGCTATACCGATGCCACCGCACGCCCCGGAGGCCCGGACTCCGGCATCGATGTCCGCGCTACCGGCGCACTGGGTCAGGTCAAGTACCAAGCCGCTCAGGTCGGACGTCCGGAACTGCAACGTTTCGTGGGAGCGCGCCCCTACGGATCGACCGCACAGCTGATCTTCTTCACCGGCAGCGACTACGCGACCACCGCCGCGGCCTACGCCCGGGAGTGGAACATCGCGCTCTTCAGGTATCGACTGGACGGCGCGATGACGCCGGTCAACGACACGGCACGCCGCATCCACCGCTCGTCGGCATCCACCCGGCCCATAGCGGCTCAGAACCCCGAAACGGCCGAAGTTCAGACGTTCTGGCAGCGGAACTGGCGTGTGGTCGCGGGGATTTTTCTCCTCATGGCACCGCTGGGCTCGATCGGAGACGAGAAGACCTACACCGGCCCGCTCGCCCTGGACGTCCTGAAGTTCATCGGCATCCTCCTGGCGTGCTGGTTGCTCGGCACGTTCCTGATAGCCGCACGGTTCGGCGTCCGCATCCCCCTTCCGATCCAGACCTTCCGGGCGGCGATCGTTCGCCGGCCGGGGACGGGCCCGGCAACAACGGCGGGCAGGACTCGTGTACCACGCATCACGCACGACCGCGCCACAGTGGCCTCCACGGCCCAACAGGATGGCCTGGTGGCTGAGGCCGCATGTCTACTCCGTGCTGGCAGCAAGCAGCACCACGTCGACAAGATCCTTAGAGATCGCGGCGTCGGATTCATGGATCGAGGCCGCATCCTTACCGAAGCCAAGAAACTCAACAAGCGTTCGTGAGGACGTTACGAATCCGATTCAGCGCGTCGCCAGCAGGTCACGGACATCGGCACATCAGCGATCGACGATGAGACGACACCCCAGCCTCGGCTGCCGCGTCCTCTGTCCAGACTCCTCTAGCGATCGCAGCCCAGAACCGGACACAATCCTCACGCCAGGCGACCGTCGGCCGCCCCGGCGACGGCATCTAACCCCGGGACTCACGAACCTGGCGCTGCCGCGGGCCAACACCCATCGCTCCACTTCCACCCACGAGGTGTTGCGACGATCAGTTGAATCCACCCTCGCTGCCGCGGTCGGTGCGCATGACGCACCCTTCGTCCAGAGCGCAGCGTCCTGCGGTCATCCGCAGGGCGGCGACCGGCAGGGCGGCACGGTGGTGGTCGGCCATCGCCCAGCCGGTCACTTCACGGGTGGCGAGATCGATGCCGGTCGCCAGGTACAACTTTTCCTCAGGGGTGACAAGTTCGGTCATGTCGCCGACCAGCCCCAAGCCGGCGCGGGGCGCGGTGAAGTCCGGCCGATGAGATCGGCGGCGAACACCGCCCGCCTCGCCTGACGGGTCAGGCCACGGCGCCGCCGCCGGGTGATCCCGGTGACGTGATGGACGAGCCTCAGCCGCTTGAACCTCTTCTCGTTGACAATCCGGCCGGCACACCGCAGAGCAGCGCGGATCCGCGGAGCTCCATAAGCGCCGCACGAGCCGACATGCAGCATCCGGATCTCACTCACGAGCAGTTCCTCGGCCTGGTGCCGCACCGCTCGGGCTGGCCGTGACGCGATGTTCGATTAGGAGGTGGAGCGGGGTACTCCCCGCACGCGGCACAGAAACGTCACGCTGTGACCTGCAAGGTTGCCCTCGGACGCCTTCTCCGCGTCGATGAGGCGACACCGCGCAACAGTGTCTACCTCACTCACCCCGGCAGACCTGGCCCGCCACCGAGAGACCCACTTACTCAGACTCTCCGGCTTCACCGACAGTCACCGCAAGCTGCGCCCCTCACAAACGAGATTGCTCGCACCAGACCGACACAGACGAGGCGCAGGGAAAAAGCAAAAGCCCCACAGGTCACGGCGAGTAAGTCCTGAGGCTTCCACAGAGCCGCTCTCGGGATTCGAATCCGAGACCTACGCATTACGAGACCATGAGGGTTCGTGTTGCGCGGTGCCTGTTCGTGCTGAGATGTCACCCCTCCCCCGGCACCAACGCCCCGCTCCCCAACCCTTCCCTGGCGATCTCCGCCATCCGCCGAGCCGTCTCCGCCATCCGAAGTGCCTGGGCCTCGGCTTCACGCAGGGCGCGGAAGGCGGCGCCGTAGCGGCGCTGCTCGGCCGAGTCGCGCTGGGGGATGCGGGCGCCCTTGAGGTCGGCTCGGTAGGTGCCGCTCTGGGAGGTGGTCCGGCGGATGTTGGGGCCGGCGTGGAGGAAACCATCGAGGTAGTCGGGGTCGAGCTGGTCGCCAATGGTGGCGGGGTGGCCAGAGGCGAGGTCGACGACACCGGCGCGGACGAGGTCGGCGACGCTCACGGTGGCGCCGTCCCAGAGGTCGGCGCCGTCGCCGGCACGCAGATCGGGGACAAGGGTCTCCAGCGCGGCAAAGGCCGCGGTGAGTTCGGCGCGGGCGCGGTCGAACTCGGCGGCGAGGTTGCGCTGGAAGACGGGCATGTGTGCGGCCGGGGTGAGGTCAACGTCGTCGTCGAGGAGATCGATGAGCGGGACCTCGGCAAGCTGACTCTCGGCCGGATCGAGCCGGTCGTCGGGGGCGTTGCCGGTGAGGTCGATCAGGGTGACGGCGGTGGGGCGGTCGGCAGCGTCGGCAGGGCGGCGCAGCAGCCAGAGGTGGACGGGGAGGGAGTGTGCGGAGGCAACCCCACCGGGCAGCGCGATGATCTTGCGGACGGCGCCCCGGCGCACCAGATCGGCGCGGATGCGACGGCCGGCCTTGCGGTAGGCGACGGAGGCGGGCATGACCATCAGAACGTGGCCGCCGGGTGCGGTGTGCGCGTAGGCATGCTGCAGCCAGGCGAGCTCGCCTTCGGCCCGGGAGGGGGTGCCGAATTCCCAGCGTGGGTCGATGAGCAGCTCGTCGCGGCCCCAGTCGGTGACGGCGGCGGGCGGGTCGCAGACGACGAGGTCGGCGGCGAGTCCGGGGAAACAGTCGGCGCGCAGCGAGTCGCCGTCGGCGATGCGGGTGCCCCGGCGGCGGGTGAGGGAAGAGCGGGCACGGGCGATGCGGGTGGAGTCCACGTCGAGATCCTGGCCGATGCGGACGATGCCGCGCTCCGGCTGGATCGAGTAGAGAAGCGAACCGATGCCACAGGCCGGGTCGAACACGGTCTGGCCGCGGCGCAGCTCGGGCGCGAAGTGGGCGACGGCGCGGAGGATGCGCGGCGCGGTGACCTGGTCGGAGCCGGAGCGCCGTGCCGAGTCGGTGAGCCTCTCGACGAGCGCCTCGAGCGCTTCGGCAGGGGTCGACTCGGCGGCGAGGCGGTCGGCGAGGACGGCGATGGCCCCGGGCAGAGGGCCGGGCACGAGGCCAGCGGCGTCGGCTGAGCCGGGCGCCGTCGCATCGGCGCAGGCACCCGCCTTGGCAACTGCATCGGCGTCTTCCCCGGCACTGGTGGCATCCGCAGCGCCCCTCGGCCCCACCGAGCCGCACTCTTCCACGAGATGGTCCGCGGCGGCCGCCACGCCCGCCCCTATGGCGTCCCCGTAGGCTGTGCGCAGCGCCTGCCAGGTCTGTACTTCCAGCGAGACTTCTTGGCTTTTGTGGCGGCGCTCGAGCCATTCCTGGACGGCAGGCCAGGCGAAGAGCGGGCTGGAGGCGCTGCCTCCTGCGGCGGGCGGGAAGTCGTGGTAGCGGCGTCGCCAGTTGGAGACCGCCGCCCGCGTCACCCCTGCGAGGCGGGCGATCTCGGCGCCGGTGACGAGCGGGGGGGCTGCGCCTTCAGGCTGGCCCAGAGTGGGGGTAACGGTGTCCGACATGTTCGCCACCGTACACGGAACGGCGACCGTACACACCACCTTCACAGTGTGTTGACATCACTTACATGCCCATTCGACTCACGCCAACCCGACCTCGCACGCGCACCACCAGCTCGACACCGCATCGAATCGCGGGCTAATGCACTAGCCAGCAATGCGAGCAGAGCAACCAATCCCAGATCACGTTGGCGTCGTCAACAAATGAAAACATTCATCAGATTTCCGGCCGGGGTGTACTCTTGCCGCGCAGGGTGGTTCGACCCTCCACCGAAACGCACGAGGCAAGGGAGTGCCAGTGGGCCCGGAGACGGTGGCCGAACGGTTCCAGATCACGGGAGTGATCGGACGGGGCAACATGGGGGAGGTTCACGAGGCCGTCGACCTGAGCAAGGCTCCGGACTCCGAAGACCGCCGGGTGGCGCTCAAGACCATCCTGCGCAGCCGTACCGGGCTAGCGATCGACACCGCCGAGGACAACAAGGCCATCGAGCGCTTCCGCCGCGAGGTGGACATCATGCGGCGGCTCTCCCCCCAGCATCCCAACCTCACGCACCTGGTCGCGGGCGGCGTCGACACCGCGCAGGCGGACGGCGGCAGCGGTCTCCCGTACCTCGCCATGGAGCTGCTGGACGGGGACACGATCAAGGACCTGATCGACGAAGAGCCGCAGCTGCCGGTCTCCTGGGTGGCTGCCATCGGCGCCCAGATCGCCGCCGGGCTCGCCTCCGCGCACTCCGCGGGCATCGTCCACCGCGACCTGAAGCCCGCGAACCTCATGCTCACCCGCGACGGCACCGTCAAGATCCTCGACTTCGGCATGGGCCGGATCGTCGACGACCCCGACGGCGCCCGCCTCACCAGCACCGGCGTCTCAGTGGGCACGGCCCGCTACATGGCGCCGGAGCAGTTCCGCGCCGAGCAGGTGACGGCCGCGGCCGACCTGTACGCCCTGGGGTGCGTGCTCTACGAGCTGCTGATCGGGAAGCCGCCGTTCGCCAAGAACACTCCCTTCGACCTCTCCCGGCAGCACCTGGAGGACCCGCCCCCGTCGCTCACCGTGATCCGCCCGGACCTGCCCGAGGAGCTGGTTCTGCTGGTCTCGCGGTTGTTGGAGAAGGAGCCCGCGAACCGATCGGAGAACGCCGCACAGGTCCGTGCGGCCCTCGTGCCGCTCGCACTGAAAGCGGACCCCGCGGCCGCGCTCCTCGCCCCGCACTGGACGGCCATGGACCCGGTGGCGCGCCTGCGCGCCGACATCCCCGAGCCCTCCGCGCCGGCCCCGGTACCGGTCCCTCGGCGGGCGCCGCAGGTGCCGGACGCGATGGACGTCTTCGGCATCCACCGGGATCTGATCAAGGAGTACGAGAGCTTCACCAGGAGCTCGGCGACGATCCGGGACGGCCGGATCGCAGGTTTCATCGAGGACGACCTGGCGGGTAAGTCCCAGTGGCCCAACCCGTGGCTGTCGCTGAACCCGTTCTTCGAGTCCGGCGGCGAGGTCACGGACCTGGTGCGGGACGGCGTGCTGCACCCGAAGTGCGCGGAGATCTTCCAGGCGGGCAAGAAGGAGGACGCACCACGGCCGGGCGGCCGGCCGCTCACCTTCCACCGCCACCAGCGTGAGGCGATCGAGGCGGCGCAGGCCGGGGACTCGTACGTACTGACCACGGGCACGGGCTCCGGCAAGTCGCTGTCGTACATCGTCCCGATCGTCGACCGCGTGCTGAAGCAGCGTGAGCAGGAGGGGCCAGGCGCGCCGGGGCGGGTGCGAGCGATCGTCGTCTACCCGATGAACGCGCTGGCCAACTCGCAACTGGAGGAACTCAAGAAGTATCTGCGCAGCGGCTTCGGCAAGGGTCGCGAGCCGGTGACGTTCGCCCGGTACACCGGCCAGGAAAGCGACGAGGACCGCCGCGAGCTGCGGAAGAACCCGCCGGACATCCTGCTCACCAACTACGTGATGCTGGAGCTGATGCTCACCCGGCCCGATGACCGGGCGAGCCTGATCCGGATGGCGAGCGGCCTGGAGTTCCTGGTCTTCGACGAGCTGCACACCTACCGCGGCCGCCAGGGCGCCGACGTCGCCCTGCTGATCCGCCGGGTCCGTGAGGCCTGCCGGGCGGCAAAGACACTGCAGTGTGTGGGCACCTCCGCGACGATGTCGACCGAGGGCAGCTGGGAGGATCAGCAGCGGGAGGTTGCCAAGGTCGCGGGCCGGCTCTTCGGCACGACCGTCCACCCGCACCGGGTGATCGGCGAGACCCTCGTCCGCGCGACCGGCCAGGCCCCGCAGTCGGTCCCCGCCGAACGGCTGCGTTCCGGAGCGGCCCCACGGGCCTACGACGCGCTCACCAAGGACCCGCTGGCACGCTGGCTGGAGTCCCGCTTCGGTCTGGAGCACGAGGAGGCCACGGGCCGACTGCGCCGTTGTGCCCCCGGCAAGATCGAGGAGGCTGCCGCCGAACTCGCCGCGGAGAGCACCGTCGACGAGGAAACCGTCGCCGCCGCGATCCGGGCCACCCTGGAGGCGGGTTCGCAGGCCAAGCACCCCGTCACCGAGCGCCCGCTGTTCGCGTTCCGGCTGCATCAGTTCCTCTCCAAGGGCGACACCGTCTACACGACGCTCGAGGACCCGCTCAGCCGCCCGCTGACCCGCACCTACCAGCTGGAGCAGCCCGGCAGCGGAGGCAAACCGCTCTTCCCGCTGGCCTTCTGCCGCGAGTGCGGCCAGGAGTACATGACGGTCTGGCGCACCGACGAGGGCGGCACCTTCCGCTACGAGCCGCGCCGGGAGACCTCCGCCTCCGGCGGCCGGGACGGCGAGGGCTACCTGTACATCGGCGTCTCCGGTGAGGACTACGAGTGGCCCGCCGACCCGCAGAAAGCGGTCGACGACCGGCGCATCCCGGAGTCGTGGCTGGAGCCGGACGCGCAGGGCGTGAACGTCGTCAAGAAGTCCTACCGTGACCGCGTGCCCAAGCGCGTCGTCGTCGACCCGCTCGGGGTGGAGTCCGGTGACGGTCTGATGGCGGCGTTCATCCCGGCGCCGTTCCTGTTCTGCGTGCACTGTCAGATCTCCTACGAGCAGACCCGCGGCCGCGACTTCGCCAAGCTCGCCACCCTCGACCAGGAGGGCCGCTCCTCGGCCACTTCCGTCATCTCCGCGTCGATCGTGAAGTCGCTGCGAGCCGTCCCCGAGAACGTGCTCTCCAGGAAGGCGCGCAAGCTCCTTACCTTCGTCGACAACCGGCAGGACGCCTCCCTACAGGCCGGGCACTTCAACGACTTCGCCCAGGTCACACAGTTGCGCAGCGCCCTCTACCAGGCGGCGGTGAACGCCGGGAAGGACGGGCTGACGCACGACGACCTCACCGAGGCCATCACCGAGGTGATGGGCCTCGCCCCGCGCGACTACACCGGCAACGCCGACATGTCCCCCGGACTGGAGAAGCGGGCCACAAAGACCTTCCGCGAAGTCGTCGGCTATCGCCTGTACCGCGATCTGGAACGCGGCTGGCGGATCACCATGCCGAACCTGGAGCAGTGCGGGCTGCTGCGGATCGACTACGAGGACCTCGACTGGCTCGCGGGCCGGCAGGACCGCTGGGCCGGCACCCATGAGGCACTGAGGGACGCCGAGCCGACCCTGCGGGCGGAGGTCTGCCGCGATCTGCTCGACTACATGCGCCGGTCCCTCGCCATCGACGTCCAGTTCTTCCGCGACGACTTCGACACCCTCAAGGGGGCCTGCGAGGAACGTCTCGTCGAACCCTGGGTCCTCTCCGACAGCGACAAGCCGAACGTCGGCACGGCCTACCCGTACGGCTCGAAGCCGGGCATGGAGCGCTCGGCGTTGTTCCTCTCCCCGCGCGGAAAGTTCGGCAAGTACCTGCGGCGCGCGATCCCGGCGCTGCGCGGGGCGCGGCAGGAGGACATTCAGACCGTCATCGAAGAACTGCTCACGGTCCTGAAGACCGCCGAGCTGGTGCGCGAGGTCCAGGCCGGACCCGAGCCCTCCGGCCCGGCCTACCGCCGCCGCAAGGCGGAGACCCGCACCGGCTACCGCGTCTCGGCGGCCGCCCTGATATGGCGGGCCGGTGACGGGAGGACCGGCGCGTTGGACCCGCTGTCCCGCACCTACACCAGCGGCGAGGGCCCGCGCGTCAACCCCTTCTTCCGCGACCTCTACAAGGACGCCGCCGCCGAACTGGCTGGCCTGTACGCCCGCGAGCACACCGCGCAGGTCCCCCCGGAGGACCGGGTAAAGCGCGAGGAGGAGTTCCGCGAGGGCGAACTCCCGCTGCTGTACTGCTCGCCGACGATGGAGCTGGGCGTGGACATCTCCTCGCTCAACGCCGTCATGATGCGCAACGTGCCGCCGACGCCCGCCAATTACGCGCAGCGCTCCGGCCGCGCCGGCCGGTCGGGGCAGCCCGCTCTCGTCACCACCTACTGCGCGACGGGCAACAGCCACGACCAGTACTACTTCCGCCGCTCCCGGGACATGGTGGCCGGGCAGGTCGCCCCTCCGCGCCTGGACCTCGCGAACGAGGACCTGGTCCGCTCGCACCTGCAGGGGATCTGGCTGGCGGAGACGGGTATGAAGCTCGGCCGCGCCGTCCCGGACGTCATCGACGTCGCCTACGACCCGGAAGGCGAGGAGCGCCCCGACCCGAACATGCCGCTGCCGCTGCTGCCCGACACCCGCGACCTGTCACTGGACGAGGACGTCCAGCGCCGCGCCGTCGCAGCGGCCCGCACCGCGCTGTCCCCGCTGATCCCGGACTTCGCGGAGACCACGTGGTGGTACGACGACTGGATCGAGGACCAGGTCACGGCCGCTCCAAAGACCTTCGACGCAGCCTTCGACCGCTGGCGCCAGCTCTTCCGCGCCGCTGTCCTCGACCAGTACGAGCAGAACCGCCGCGTCGTCGACCACACGCTCAGTCCCGGAGAGCAGATCCGCGCCCGCTCCCGCCGTCGGGAGGCAGAAACCCAGACGGCGCTGCTGCTGAACCGCTCTACCGACTCCAAGTCGGTGATGAGCGACTTCAACCCCTACCGTTACCTGGCCTCCGAGGGCTTCCTGCCGGGTTACAGCTTCCCGCGCCTGCCGCTCGCCGCCTACATCCCGCGCTCCGGCAACCGCCGCAACGCCGATGGCGACTACCTGCAGCGCCCCCGCTTCCTGGCCATCCGCGAGTTCGGACCGGGCGCGCTGATCTACCACGAGGGCGCCCGCTACCAGGTCACCCGCGTCCAACTCCCGCCGGACGCCTCCGGCGACCTGGCGACGGCCGAGTCGAAGCGCTGCGACAACTGCGGCTACCACCACAAGACCGAGGACTCCGTCGACCTCTGCCGAATGTGCAAGGAGCCGCTGGACAGCTCCCGCAAGAGCCTGCTGCAGCTGCACACCGTCTACACGACGCCGCGTGAGCGGATCTCCTCCGACGAGGAGGAGCGGCGCCGCGCCGGATTCCGCCTGGAGACGTCCTACGCCTTCCAGGACCACGGCGACCGCAAGGGCCGCCTCACCTCGCACGTCAGCGACGCCGAAGGCACCCCGGTCCTTGACCTCGACTACGGCGACTCGGCGACCGTCCGCATCACCAACCTCGGCCACATGCGCGACAAGCCAGGCGAGCCGGACGGCCACTGGCTGGACCTCGGCGACGGCCGCTGGCTGAGCGACAAGGCCGCCGCCGACGCCATCGAGGGTACCGGCATGCCCGTTGTCGACCAGGACGGTAACGAGAAGCGCCGCAAGAAGCGGGTCCTGCCCTACGTCGAGGACCGCCGCAACATCCTGGTCGTCACCCTGGACGAACCGCAGCCGGGGCCGGTCGCACTGTCGTTCATGTACGCGCTGGAGCGCGGCATCGAGGCCGCCTTCGAGCTGGAGGACTCCGAGCTCACTGCCGAGCTGCTGCCGCCGGACGACGGCCCGCACTGCTACTTCCTGTTCACCGAGGCCGCCGAGGGCGGCGCCGGTGTGCTCCGCCGCATCCAGCACGACAAGGACGCCCTCGCCCGCGCCGCCCGGACCGCCCTGGCGATCTGCCACTTCGACCCCGTCGACGGCAGCGACCTCGGTGGCCCCGAACACGGCGAGGAGTGCGCCCGCGGCTGCTACGAGTGTCTGCTCACCTACGGCAACCAGGGCCACCACCAGCAGCTGAGCCGGCATGCCGCCCGCCCGCTGCTGCTGCGCCTGGCGACCGCGACCACGACGAAGGAAGACCGAGGCGAGTCCCGCAGCGAGCAGTTCAGACGCCTCGCCGCGCAGAGTCCGGGCAGGCCCGCGGCCGCCACCCCGCTGGAGGCCGACCTGGCTGCGCTGGTCACGGCCGGCGACCTGCTGGGCTGGCTGAAGGCGAAGGGCTACCGACTGCCCGACGAGTCGGCGCCCTTCCTGGGCGAAGCCGGCGCCCGGCCGGACTTCGCCCTGCGGCTCCCCGACGCCAACATCGCCCTCTTCGTCGACCTCGACGGCGTCCCGAACGACTCCACGCGCGACGAGGGCGCCGAGGACCGCCTCTTCAGCTCCGGCTGGGACGTGATCCGCTTCCCCGCGGGAGCCGACTGGGACGCCCTCGTCGACGCCAACCCCGCCTACTTTCCCACCCGCTGACCCGCCCGCTCCCGCCACACTGCAAAGGACCTGACGAACCGCATGAGCCTCACGTACTCCGCCGGCTCCCTGGTGGCCGCCCGCGGCCGGGAATGGGTGGTGCTCCCCGAGAGCGCCCCTGACATGCTCGTCCTGCGCCCGCTCGGCGGCAGCGACGACGACATCGCCGCCGTCTTCCCCACCTTCGAGGACGTCCGCCCCGCCGAGTTCGCCGCTCCCAGCCCCGACGACCTCGGCGACCAGCGCGCCGCCGGACTGCTGCGCACTGCCCTGCGCATCGGCTTCCGTTCGGGCGCCGGCCCCTTCCGCTCGCTGGCCTCGATCGCCGTCGAGCCGCGCGCCTACCAGCTGGTGCCCCTGCTCATGGCGCTTCGCCAGCGCACGGTGCGCCTGCTGATCTCCGACGACGTCGGCATCGGCAAGACCGTCGAGGCGGGCCTGATCGCCTCCGAGCTGCTCGCCCAGGGTGAGGCGAGCCGCATGGCCGTCCTGTGCTCGCCCGCGCTGGCCGAGCAGTGGCAGGCGGAGCTGCGCGAGAAGTTCGGCATCGACGCCGAACTGGTCCTCGCCTCCACCGTCTCCCGGCTGGAGCGCGGCCTGGAGCTGGGCCAGTCGCTGTTCGACAAGCACCCGTTCACGATCATCTCGACCGACTTCATCAAGTCCACCCGGCACCGCGAGGACTTCGTCCGCCACTGCCCCAGCCTGGTCATCGTCGACGAGGCGCATACCTGCGTCGCCGCCGACGACGTCCACACCGGCGGCAAGTCCGGGGCGAACCAGCTCCGTTACGAGCTGTTGCAGCGCGTCGCCACCGACCAGGACCGCCACCTGCTCCTGCTGACCGCGACCCCGCACTCCGGCAAGGAGTCCGCGTTCCGCAACCTCCTCGGCCTGGTCAAGCCCGAGCTCGCCACCCTCGACCTGGAGACCCCGGCCGGGCGCGCCAGGCTCGCCGAGCACTTCGTCGCCCGCAAGCGCGCCGATGTTCGCCGCTACCTCACCACGGAGGACGGCCTGGCCGACGACTCGCTCGCTGAGCGCACCGCCTTCCCCTCCGACCGCGGGACAAGGGACGAGCCCTACAAGCTCACAGCCGAGTACCGCGCGCTGCTCGACGACGCCATCGCATATGCCGCCGACCGGGTGCAGACCGCTGGAAGCCAGGGCAAGCGTGAGGCTCGGATCGCCTGGTGGTCGGTAATTGCCCTGCTCCGCTCGATGGTCTCCTCGCCACGCGCCGCCGCCCAGACCCTGAAGACGCGTTCGGCCTCCGCCGCCGCCCGAACCGCCCAGGAGGCGGACGTCCTCGGCGCGCCGCTCAACAGCGACGCCGCCGACAGCGACACCCTGGAGGGCCTGGACGTCGCCCCGGGCGCGAGCGAGAGCGAGGACGCGGGCGCCCGCCTGAACGAGCTCGCCGAACGCGCCGAAGCGCTCGCCGGACCGAAGGAAGACGCCAAGCTCAAGGCGCTCAGCAAGCACCTCAAGTCGCTGATCTCCGAGGGCTACAACCCAATCGTCTTCTGCCGCTACATCCCCACCGCCGAATACTTGCAGGAGCAGCTCGACGGCAAGCTCGGCAAGAAGACCCACGTCGCCGCCGTCACCGGCTCCCTCTCCCCGCAGCAGCGCATGGAGCGCATCGAGGAGCTGGGCGGCGCCGGCGCCGATGACCCGGCCGCCCGCCGCGTGCTAATCGCGACCGACTGCCTCTCCGAGGGCGTCAACCTCCAGCACTACTTCGACGCCGTGATCCACTACGACCTGGCCTGGAACCCCACCCGCCACGACCAGCGCGAGGGCCGCGTCGACCGCTACGGACAGAAGCGCGACCAGGTCCGGGTCGTCACCATGTTCGGCGAGGACAACGGCATCGACGGCAAGGTCCTGGAGGTGCTGTTCAAGAAGCACCGGCAGATCCAGAAGGACCTCGGCATCTCCGTCTCCGTCCCCGACGAGACGGCCTCCGGTGTCACGGACGCCCTTGTCGACTGGCTGCTGCTATACGGGCGTGAGGGCAGCCAGGAGACGTTGTTCGACATGCCGGGCGTCCAGGAGTCCTTCGACCGCGTCGAACGCGACTGGAACTCCGCCGCCGACCGCGAGAAGACCTCGCGCTCGAAGTACGCACAGCGCTCCATCCATCCGGAGGAGGTCGCCCGCGAGGTCGCCGCCGTACGAGCAGCTCTCGGCGGCGCCGACGAGGTCCGCGACTTCACCCTCGCCGCCCTGCACGGCCTCGACGCCCTCATCCGCACCCCCCGCGACGGCTCGGGCGACTTCACCGCTCAGGTCAGCGGCGCCCCCGACGGCCTGCGCGACGCACTCGCCGCCACGCTCGGCAACCGCGTCGTCGAGGAGGACCGGGAGATCCCGTTCCGCACCGACCCGGCGATCGGCCGCGGCGAGGCCGCCCTCGTCCGCACCGATCCGGCCATCGGCGCGCTTGCTTCCTACGTCCTGGACTCCGCCCTCGACGCCACCGCAGGCAAGGACGCGACCGGCCCCCGCCCGGCCCGCCGCTGCGGCGTCGTCACCACCAACGCGATCACCACCCTTACCACGCTCCTCCTGGTTCGTTACCGCTTCCACCTGACGCTGCCGTCCCGCAACGGCGAGAAGCAACTGGTCGCGGAGGACGCCCGCCTGCTCGCCTTCGAAGGCATGCCGCAGCGCGCCCCCTGGATGAGCGACGAGGCGGCCGCCGACCTCCTCGGTGCCCGCGCGACGGCCAACACCAATCCCCAGCTGGCCCGCAACCAGATCAGCCGCATCCTCGGCAACCTGGACGAAGTCACCGCCCACCTGGAGGAGTACGGGGAGCGACTCGCCGCCGAATTTGACGCCTCGCACCGCCGGGTCCGCAAGGCCGGCGACGAGATCGTCCGCGGCCTGAAGATCGTCCCGCAGAAGCCCGCCGACATCCTCGGCGTCTACGTCTACCTCCCCGCCAACCCGGCCGCCGCTGTGCCCGCGTCCGCCGCCTCGTCCGCTGGAGCCGTCGCCTGATGTCCGCCGCCACCCGTACCGCTCCAGCCTTCACCGCCGTCACCACTGTCGGCGGCCTGCTCCCCTCGGACATGCTGCTGCGCATCGCCGAGGCGACCAACCTGCCGGGCACCAAGCCGGCCGACTACCACCTGCCCGCCTCCGTCCCCGTCCGCGACGAGGCTGAGCGCGCCTGGGAGTACCTGAAGCCGCTCTGGCGCGACCTGCGCACCGCCCTTCCCTCGGACCCGACGACGGGTGCACCCGCTGCCGACCCGACCGGCCGCGCCGGCATCGACTGGCTCGCCCAGCTCTTCCGCAAGCTGGACTTCGGCCGTCTCACCGAGGTCGGCACGGTCGGAATCGCCGCCGACTCCGACCCGGCCAAGCGTTTTCCGGTCTCGCACCGCCACGGCCCGGCCCTCGTCCACCAGATCCCCTGGAACCAGGAGCTCGACAAGCGCTCGGCTCCCGGACAGGTCCCCGCGCAGTCCATGCTCCAGGAGTGCCTCAACCGCACCGAGGCCCACCTGTGGGCGGTCCTCACCAACGGCCGTCGCCTGCGCCTGCTGCGCGACTCCTCCGCCCTGGCCACGGCCGCGTACGTCGAGTTCGACCTCGAGGCGATCTTCGACGGCGAACTCTTCTCCGAGTTCGTCCTGCTGTACGCGGTCCTGCACGCCTCGCGCTTCTCGGTTCCGGAGGGGACGGTGGCTTCGACGTGCTGGCTGGAACGGTGGCGTACTGTCGCCATAGAGTCCGGGTCCCGGGCCCTGGACAACTATCGCGACGGCGTCCAGCAGGCCCTCACCATCCTCGGCACGGGCTTCCTGCGCCACCCGCGCAACACCGAGCTCCGCGAGAGTCTGGACGTCAGCGCGTTCCAGACCGCTCTGCTCCGGCTCGTCTACCGCATGATCTTCCTCTTCGTCGCCGAGGACCGCGGCGCGCTGCTGGCCCCCGACGCGGACGAGCTGACCCGCGAGCGGTTCACCCGCTACTTCTCCACCGCCCGCCTGCGCCGTCACGCCCTGCGCCGCCAGGGCACCTCCCACGACGACCAGTACCGGGCACTGCTGGTGCTAACAGACGCGCTGGGCGACGAGAAGGGACGCCCCGAACTCGGCCTCCCTGGCCTCGGCGGTCTCTTCAACGACGACCCCGCCGACGCACCACTGCGCGGGGCGCACCTCACCAACGCTCACTTCTTCGAGGCGGTCCGTCGCCTGGCACGCATGCGCGACGTCGGCTCCAGCCGCTGGCGGCCCGTCGACTACCTCCGTATGGGCGCCGAGGAACTGGGCTCCGTCTACGAGGCACTGCTGGAGCTCGTACCGCGCCACAGCCCCGCCGACCGCACCTTCGAACTCGTCGACCGTACGGGCAACGACCGCAAGAAGACCGGCAGTTACTACACCCCGAGCCCGCTCGCCGAGGCGCTGCTCGACTCGACGCTCAACCCGGTCATCGACGACGCGCTCCAGCGCGGCGAGCAGGCGGCCGCTGCCGCCGGGCGCCCCGACGCCACGGCCGACATCGAGCGCGAACTCCTCTCCCTGACCGTCTGCGATCCCGCCTGCGGTTCTGGTCACTTCCTCGTCGCCGCCGCCCGCCGGATCGCCAAGCGCCTCGCGTCCGTCCGCGAACGCAACCCCGAGCCGACCGCCGAGGCTGTCCGCCACGCCATGCACGAAGTGGTGGCCCGCTGCGTCTACGGTGTCGACCTCAATCCCATGGCCGTCGAACTCGCCAAGGTCTCGCTGTGGCTGGAAGCCATGGAGCCGGGGCGGCCGCTCGGCTTCCTCGACGCACGCATCAAGCACGGCAACGGCCTGATCGGCGCCACCCCCCGGGTGCTGCGCGGCGGCATCCCGGAGAAGGCATTCAAGGCGATCGAGGGCGACGACGAGAAGTTCGCCAGGCACCTGGCGACCGAGCACGGGATGCAGCGCACCGGCAACGTGGGCCTGTTCGAGGTCGACGCGGCCGAGACCAAGGTCTCCAACACCGCCTTCGCCGCTGTCCTGCAGAAGATCGCCGCCGTGCCCGACGACAGCCTCGCCCACGTCCGCCGCAAGGAGGACGCCTACCGGGCGTGGGAGACCTCCGCCGCGTACCTGCGGGCGCTGCACATTGCCGACGCCTGGTGCGCTGCCTTCACCTGGGTCAAGTCCAAGGACGCCCCTCCGGCCATCACCCACGACGTCTTCACGGCCCTCCAGGACCCCGACTCCGACGGTGTGCCGCGGGCCACCCACGACGAGATCATCAGCCAGCGCCAGCAGTACTCCTTCTTCCACTGGCACCTAGCGTTTCCGGACGTCTTCACCGTCCCCGACTCCGCCGACGCTCCCGATGTGGACCCGCGCACGGGCTGGGCCGGCGGCTTCTCCTGTGTGATCGGCAATCCGCCGTGGGACAAGGTCGACTTCGAGGACAAGAAGTACTTCGCCGTCGTGAACCCCGAGCTCGCGGAGATCTCCGGGGTGGCCCGCCGCAAGGCGATCGCCGCATGGCGTGAGGAATTCCCCGGGCAGGGCGCCACCTACGACCGCGCCCGCCGCACCGTCAAGGGCACCTTCCACTTCGCCGGTGACTCGGACACCTTCCCGCTGTGCGCGGCCGGGCTGACGGTGAAGGGGGTCACCATGCTCCAGACGGACCAGCTCTTCGCCGAGCGCTTCACCGGCATCACAGCGCCGCACGGCCGGCTCGGCCTCGTCCTCCCCACCGCCATCGCCACCGGCGCGGGCGCCCAGCACCTCTTCTCGGACTTCACCCGCCGCTCCACGCTGTCGACCCTCTACGACTTCGAGAACCGCCGTCCCAAGTCCCCCACCCTGCCCAAGGGTGGCAAGTGGTTCGAGAGCGTCGACTCCCGCTACAAGTTCGCCCTTCTCACCCTCACGGGCCGTGGCGCCACGGAGTCGGCCGCACGCCTCGGCTTCTTCCTCGGCGATGTCACCGACCTCGACGACCCCGAGCGCGTCTTCGCCCTCGGTCCTGCGGACCTCGCCCTCATCAGCCCCAACACCGGCACCCTGCCCGTCTTCCGCACCCGCCGCGACGCCGAGCTCACCATCGCCGTCCACCGCCGCCTCCCAGTGCTGTGGAACGAGACCCGCTCCGATGGCAACCCGTGGGGCATCCGTTTCAAGGCCACCTTCTTCCACATGACCGACGACTCCGACCTGTTCCGCAGCCGCGAGTTGCTGGAGGCCGAGGGGTGGGAGCTGAGCGGCAACGTCTTCGAGCGGGACGGCGAGCGAATGATGCCGCTGTACGAAGCGAAGATGGCCGACTTCTTCAACCACCGCGCTGCTGATGTCGTGAAGAGCGCAACTGCCGTAACCCGCCAGAACCAGCCGAAGTACCTGGACACCATCGCGCTCGGCGATCCCTCGCGAATGGCGCTCCCCCTAAACTGGATCAAGGAATCTGGCACCATCACGACTCAACGTAGGAACCGTGACGTCGAGGTAAAGGGCGTCTCCCAGCGCCTTGCCGAGGAAAAGTGGGACCGCGAATGGCTCTGCGGCTGGTGTGACGTGACCTCCTCGACCAATGAGCGCACCGCGATCCCCGCCTTCCTGCCGCGCACGGCGGTGGGGCACAAGTTCCCGCTAATGTTGCCCTCCGTCGAAGCACCGATGGTCGCCGCACTGGTCGCGGCCCAGTCCTCGCTGCCCTTCGACTACTTCAGCCGTCAGAAGATCGGCGGCGTCAGCATGGGGCTGTTCATCTGGAAGCAGCTCCCCGTCCCGACACCCACCGCCCTCGAACTCCACCTCCCCTTCCTCCTCCCCCGCGTCCTGGAACTCGCCTACACCGCCTACGACATGCGGGGCCTCGCCCGCGACCTCGGTGACGAGGGCAAGCCCTTCCGCTGGGACGAGGACCGCCGCGCGCAGCTCCGTGCGGAACTCGACGCGTACTTCTTCCGCCTCTACGGCATCGACCGCAGGGACACGGACTACATCCTGGAGTCCTTCCAGTCCGAATCCGGCGGCCTCAAGAACAACGAGATCGCCAAGTTCGGTGAGTACCGCACCAAGCGCCTGGTCCTCGCCGAGTACGACCGCATGGCCGCCGCCGGCCTCACCCTCGAAACCCCGCTGGACGAGGCAGGGACCGGCGCCTACCGCTCCACCCTCAGCCCTCCCCCGGGCCACGGCCCCCGCTATCCGGCGCCCGAAGGGGACTGACCGATACGCCACCATTCGGTCGCTGTGCCGTGCCCTTCCCGCACCAGGCACAGCGACCGGCCCTGCCCGACCATGCCCGCTCCTGGCTCAGCGCGTCTCCAGCAATCACGTCCTCCGGAGAGACCGTGTACCTGTCCCAGCTCCACCTTCAAGGATTCCGAACCGCCGCAGACACGAAGATCTCATTCCAGCCCGGCGTCACCGTCCTGGTCGGTGAGAACAACGCTGGCAAGTCCAACGTCATGGATGCCCTTCGCCATCTCACTCAGCCACTCGATCCGCGCGAGCGTAGCCTGTACCCGTCCCGCGAAGACCTCCACCGCGACGGCTGCGCCGAGGGAAGGCACAACGAGAACTGCCGCACCTCCATCGACCTGACCGTCCGCTACTTCTCCGACAACCCCGCTGAGCTCCACCTCTACAGTTCGGCCTACGTCGAGGATCACGAGGAGCGGCACGTGGGCGGGCAGCAGACACTGTCGTCTGCCTCTGGAGAGACTCCGAAGTCAATCAGCTACCGCCTCACGATCAACCCGCCCGCCACATCCCTCGGGACGGCCAAGCGCTCCTGGACCGCGGGCACGGGCAATACCGCCGACCGCGACCCGGAGCCGGGTGCCCGTGACCGCATCCGCCACATCTACCTGCCGCCGCTGCGCGACGCCCGCCGTGAGCTCGGCTCTGCTGGCGGCGCTCGTATCCAGCACATCCTCGAACGGCTGCTCCGCGAAGACGCCGACCGCGAGGAGTTTCTCGTCAACATCAGCGGGACTTTCAAGCAAATGAGGGCGGAGCAGAAACCTTTCCAGGCCGCTGCCGAGGCCGTTCAGGGTCGTCTCACACGCCTCACGGAGGGCGCGCACCCCCAGGTGGCCGATCTCGGCTTCGCCGATGCGACCCTCAACTCCATAGCCCGCAACTTGCGATTCCTCATGTCCCAGGTGGGGCTCGACCCTCGCGACCTGGCCGAGTCAGGCCTCGGCTACGCCAACCTGATGTTCATGGCGACGGTGCTGACCCAGCTGGAGAAGGCCGCCGAGGCCGATCTGACGCTGCTCCTCGTCGAGGAGCCCGAGGCACACCTTCACCCCCAGTTGCAGACGATCCTCCTGGACCACCTGGCCGAGGAGTCCCGTACGAGCCAGCTCCGGAAGACCGACGAAGAGGGCTGGCTCGGCCGCATCCAGGTGATCGTCACTACGCACTCTCCGCACGTCGCGACGGCCGTCGATCCACGCAATCTCGTAGTGCTGCAGCGCCGCGCCGTACCGGCCGTCACCCTGCAGGAGTCCCAGGCCGACGAAGCTGCCGAGGCCGTCAGCCCCACCGATCCGGCCGAAGGGATCGATGCGGCGACGGCCGGACTGCCGCGCCCCCGTGACGTCTCATTCACGACGACCGCCGTCTCGGTAGGCAGATTCGACCTGCCCGGCGAGGACCGCAACAAGATCCGCAACTACCTCAACGCCACCCGCAACGTGATGCTCTTCGGCCAGCGCGTCCTCCTCGTCGAGGGCATTGCCGAGTCCGTCGTCCTGCCGGCCTTCGCCCGTACGCTCTTCGCCGACGACCCGGCACGACTTCAGCGATTCCACGGCACGGCCCTGGTACCGATCGACGGAGTGGACTTCCTCCCCTACCTGCGAGTCCTCCTCATACCCGACCCCGACACAAGCCAGCGGATTGCGCGCCGCGTGGCAGTCATCACCGATGGCGACGCCGGGCGCGAACATCGTGAGGCTCTCGCTGAAAAGCGGATCAGCGACATCAGACAGCTCATCACGGACACCGAGGCCACCGGCACTGCCCACCTCTTCCACAACGAGTTCACCCTGGAATCCGAACTGTTGAGAGCCGGTGGTGTCAACCGGGACCTGCTGCTCCGCGCCTGGAAGCCGCAGCGTCCAGGCGCCTGGGCGGAGGACTGGAAATCCATCGGCGAGGGCAGCCCCGACGAACAGGCCCAGGCCATGTCGAAGCTCCTTGACTCGAAGAAGATCCGCAAGGGCGATCTTGCTCAGGACTTCCTTGCCGGTGCATCGCAGCCCTTCACCAACACCTCCTTCGCTGTCCCCGAGTATCTGGCCGACGCGCTGCGCTGGGTCACTGAGGAGGTGTCCGATGAGCGCTCCTGAACTCGTTGCCTCGACCCCGGTGGCGCGTGGCCCCCGTGACAATATCGATCTGGAACAGCTCCGCGAGGCGGCCCGCGCCGCCCAGCGCATGCTCGTAAATCTCCCCTGCGGGCCGGGGCGAATTGTCCAAGTCGAGGCCTGTCCCGGGGCCGGGAAAACACGGACGATCATCGACCGGCACCTGAACCGCCCCATCGGCCCACGTCAGGGCAGAGCCGTGGTGTCCTTCACCAAAGCAGCAGCCGCCGAAGTGGCCCAGCGGTGTGCCCAAGAAGGCCGCCCCGAACTTGCCGAATACCCGTACTTCATCGGCACGTTCGACCGCTTCCTGTGGACACATGTGGTTCGCCCGCACATCAGGTCCCGGGACGGGCAGCGGTGGCGCAGGCTTGAATCCTGGAACGACCACCCCAAGGCACGCACAGGAGGCATCAGCCTCGAGGACTTCCATTTCACGCTGGCCCCAGGCGAGTTGGCCCGGATAGCGAACCCGAAGTGGAAGAAGATCCCCCACTGGCTGGCCGACGATCCAGAGAGGACGAACAATCTCCTTCACTGGGCCCGGAATCAGATGTCTCGGCTCTGGGCGGAGGGCTTCATCGCAGGTGAACAGCTGCGCGACATCGCCCTGTACATGCTCAGCGACAAAAGGCGAGGGCCACGCATCGCCGCGCTCCTGGCCTCGCGCTTCGCAGAGATCATCGTTGATGAGTCCCAGGATCTATCGTCGGAAGACCGGAGCATCCTCGGCCTGCTGTCCGACCGAAGCGTTCCCTTGCTCACCGTCGGGGATCCTGACCAGCGCATCTACGGATTCCGTGAGCCAGGTGCCAACGCCGGCGTTCCCGTGGCAAGCATCCCCTTGCCACCCGCCGACCAACGGCTCAGCCACAACTGGCGCAGTACGCAGATCATCTGCGATCTCGCGCGAACTCTGCGTCCGTCGAGTGCGCCCGCCGACATCGCCGTGGGTGATCACCATGGTGAGTACAACCCCGTTCTACTTCTAGGAACCTCACGCTCAGGCACCGGTGAAGCGCTCCGGCAATTCGAGGAAGAGGCCGATCGCCTGGGAATCCGGGATCCCGCACAGCGCATGGTCCTCGCCTACAGTCGCGCAACTCTCTCGTCGGCGTTCACCAGCGTGAAGGAGGATCCGCCATCGTCACAGTTGGGGGCACTCGTGTGGGCGACCGCGATACTGCGCAACCCCGGCGTTGAGAGGAAGCAGCGCGAGAGAGCAGAGAAGATCTTCAGTGAGGCGATCCGGCACCACTGGCTGGGGGGCGTGGACGTTCCAGAAACTGAGCATCTGGAGCGGCACGGCCTCACCGCGTTGGAACTTCGGGCGGCGTCCCAGATCCTCCTCCACTCGCTGCCCGCACTGGAGCAGCCAGCCGGCGACTGGAGCAGGAGCGCATTCCAAGCCCTCTCGGCCCTCCCCCTGGGAGAGGGCAGGGAACCTGTTGTCAACAGGGCGTTCTCGTGCACGAGCGCCAAGAAGTCGAAGCCTGCCCTGCAACTCGCCGGAGCTGGCAGGAAACAGCATGCCCAAGTACGCTCATTGCACAGCAACACGATCCACGGGGTAAAAGGTGAGCAGTTCGACGCCGTCCTCGTCCTCCTGCCCTCCACGAGGCGGCCGGGCAAGGAGGCGGGTCGCCGCCCGGACGCTCTGATCGAAACCTGGACCAGCGGACAGCGCGCCGGGATCGCAGACGAGATGGCCGAGAACTTGCGCGTCTACTACGTGGCAGCCACCCGCGCCCGCCGCCTCCTGGCCTTCGCCGTCGACCAAGAACATGTACGGGATCTCGAGAAGTACATGACCGCTAACAATGTGCCGGTCGTGGTGCGCTGAACGATCTCCTGCCGCCCTGCTCCACCGCTGCCGGTGGGGTGTCCAGATCGAGGGCGACACCTGGGAGACCCGTCAGCCCCTGGGTTCGGCCTTGCAGGGTGCGCCATCGCAGACGTCGGTGATCGTGCCGGTCCGGAGGAACTCCCCAGCCATGAATACCACGTGGGCTCGACTCCGGGAGTACGGTGACGGGCTGCACCCGTTCGCCCAGACCGAACTGCTCGGCACCTGGTGCGAATAACGTTCCTGACGGCAACCGGCCGGTCAAGCCACTCCCCACCCTCACCTCATTTCATCATCGCCCACCCGTGCAGCCCTTCCAGTTGGCTCGGCAGCCGGGTGCCCTGCCAGCCCAGGACGAGGCGGTGGCGGGCGCGGGTGATCATGACGTAGTAGGCCATGCGCAGGTCGGCGGCGGTGGGATCGGTGGCGGCGTCGGTTTCGGTGTCGGCGATGACCACGGTGTCGAAGTCGAGGCCCTTGGCGCTGGCGCGGTGGACGAGGACGACGCCGGGGCGGGCGAGGTCGAGGTCGCGGTAGCGGCCTGACTGTGCCGCTGAGCTGTAGAGCTGGGGCTCGTGGGCGAGTCCCTCCCTTTCGAGGCGGCGCTGCAGATCGGCGGCGGTGCGCAGGGAGTTGACGATCACGCCGATGCGCTGCTGCGGTTGCCGGCGCGCCATGGTGGCTATGTCGTCGCTGAGGTCCAGCGAGCCGGAGTAGTGGCGGATGACGGGCAGGGAGCCGCTGCGGGCGGGGAATGCGGGGCGGGTGCCACCGGTGCGAAAGTGCTCGGCGAGGGAGGCGATCTCGCGGGTGTTGCGGTGGTTGCCGTCGACCTCGACGCGCTTGGTGGTTCGGCCGAGGGCGTTGGTGATCTCGGTGAGGGTGGAGTTCGTCTCGGTGAGGCGCTGGCACTCGTCGGCGAAGACGGTGACGGAGGCGGCGGTGAGGCGGGCCACCTGGTAGAAGCCCGGCGGCAGGTCCTGTCCTTCGTCGATAACGAGGTGGGGTGTGGTCGCGTCCTCGCCGAAGGTGTCGGCTGCTCGGCGCGTGAGGGCCGTCCAGTCGAACCAGCCGTCCTCAGTGCGCGGTGCGTCGCGGCCAAAGCGGCGGTGGATCCAGCCGTGGACGGTGGCGGCTTCGACGGGCGTGCTGGGGACCGCGAGGCCCTGGAGGGTGTCGCGCAGGAGCTGGCGGAGCAGGTTAGAGCGGGAAAGCAGCAGGGTGGGGCGGCCGGTGAGGGCGAGGTGGACGGCGCGGTGGGCGGCGAGCAGGCTCTTGCCGCTGCCGGGCGGGCCGCTGACGAGGTGGTTGCCGGTCAGTGGCAGCGCTTCGAGGCAGCGGCGCTGGGCGGGGGTGAGGTCGGGGTGGAGGACGGGGGCGTTCGTGGCTGTCATCCGGGTCATCCCAGGGCGGTGGCGGCCGCGGCTTCGCGGCTAGTGGTGAGAACGTCGGCGAAGTAGCCGGGGACACCGGCGGCGCCGACGACCAGGGCGCGGTCGAGGAGGGTGTTGCCGGTCTGGCAGCTCGTCTCGGGGAGCAGGGTGCAGGCGTGGCAGGCAGCTCGGTTGAGGTTTCCGAGGCCCTGGCCGGTGTGTTCGGCACAGAGCGGGTCGGCCGAGCACCAGGCAGCCGCCTCCAGCATCCGGACGAGTGTCTCAGCGAAGTGCGGTGCCTCGCCCTGCCGGACGAGGCCGCCAAGGGTGCCTTCGGCGTCGCCGGCGGCCGTGTAGATCAGCAGTCCGCGCTGGCCGTACTCGGGGCGGCCGTAGACGCGCTCACGCAGGCTGGCGGTGGTGTAGCCGGAGTCGAAGGAGAGCTGGCGGATCAGCAGATGAGCGAGGGTGTGCAGGAGGAGGAAGCGGGGGGAGAGCTCGCCGCCGACGGTCTCGGCGAGCTGTTCGTCGCGGAACGACGCGTCGAGGTCGGTACGGATGCCGTGGACGTGGGCCTGTACGCGGGGGTCGCGTTCCCAGTCGGCGAGGCGCTGCTCGCCGAGGCTGAAGACGATGCCCTCGCCGTAGACCTCGGTCGCGGGCAGCCAGCGCAGGCGGCCGCTGGTGTCGGAGGGGACGAGGGTGCCGCCCGGGGAGTGGCGGCGGAAGCCAGTCAGCGCACGCACCTCGCGGAGGCGGTCGACGAGGACGACGCCGTCGATGTGCGCGTCGAGGGTGGCCCAGGGTTCCTCCGTCTCGCCGTCGAGGCCGAGGCTGCCGCGACGGACCGCGAACTCCTTGGAAGATTCCGGGAATTGGGCGGCGGCGAAGGCGTTCCATTCGTCGCGGCTGAGGTCGAGCTTCCCGGAGGCGGGCCGGATGGCGGACAGGGGTGCGGGTGAGCCGGTGGCCTCCGCGATGAGCTGGTCGATGAGGCTGTCGGCAGCTTCTGTGTCGTCCTTGATCATGTTGCGGAAGAGGTCGGCGCGAGGCGTGCCCAGTGCGTCGAGCAGGATGGCCCAGTAGGCGTGGCTTCGGACGGTCTCGGCCACATCCTGCTCCGGTTGCGAAGGGTCGGTGGACTCGGGGATGTCGAGCGCCGAGTAGACGACCGGGTGGTAGACGTTGCCGGCGGTGCGCTGCACGATGTGGACCTGCTGGCCGCATGAGGCGCTCTCGTTCCAGCGCTGCCAGGGGTTGCGGCCGGAGCAGCGTCCGCCCTGGGGACCGAGGATGTCGAGCAGGTCGCGCCGGGCGCCGCAGGGTGCGCCGTTCTCACGGGTCGCGCCGCAGCGCACCGAGAGCGCTTCGAGTCCGGAGGCCCGGTCGGCGACGAGGAAGCTGAGGCGGCGTGCCTTCCAGGTTTGCTTCTCTTCGGAGCAGGAGTCCCGCAGTTCGGGCGCGAGGTTGGAGTGGGCCCAGTACCACCAGTCGACGTCGTCGAGATGTCCGTTCGGGCAGATGCGGACGAACCGCATCGGGGTGAGGCGGGGTGCGGCGGCGCAGGCCGTGCAGACGGGCGGCTCGCCGGGCTTCTCGTCCTCGCGCAGGAAACGGACCATGGCCCGGCAGGCGCCGCAGAACAGCCAGCCGGGAAAGCGCACGTAGGGGGCGCCGGGACGGTCGGGTTGGTCGTAGCGGTCGTTGAGGGTGTGGGGTGCGGCGAAGAAGCCGGTGGTGCCGAGCCGGGCGGCGAGCCGTTCGGAGGGGATGGGGGTCCTGCCGTGCTGCGGCCAGGCGTCGATGCCGGCGGCGACGAAGGACTCGCCCTGGATGTCGAGGACGGCCCCGACGCCGAACGGCAGCACCGTCTGTGCCTGGCGGACCCGGAGTTTGCGCTTCACTTTCCTGCTCCCGTCACGGTGATCTGGCATTCGCGGTCGACGCTGCGCATGGAGTTGAGGGTTTCCCACAGGCCGTAGCGCTGCTCGAAGGCCTTGAGCAGGTTGTGCTGGCCCTTGCCCTGGCTGCGGTAGTAGAGGTCCTTGCCCTCTGCTGCGGCTGTCTCGGCCTGGCGGCACCAGTCGTCGAGGTGGTAGCCGAGTTCCCGGCGGACGTCGGCGCGCACGGCGTCGCTCTCGGCGATCGCGGCGCGTTCGGCGAGGCCGTCGGCGAGCTGCTCGGCCTCGGACCGGTGGCTGGTGATCCGTCCGGCCTGGTTCTCGCCCGCGAGGCCGAGCCGGTGGCGGACGAGGATGACGAGCGCGGCGTGCAGGGCTCGGCGGCGTGCGGGCAGGGACCAGGGGGTGATGCTGGCGGGTTCGACGTAGCGGTAGAGGGCGCTGTGGTAGTCGATGAAGGTCTCGTAGTGGGACCGGTCGCGCGGGCGTGTGGCGTTGAAGTAGGTGACGACGAGTCCGGGCACGTGGTGGCGGCCGACGCGACTGGTGGCCTGGATGTATTCGGCGGTGGTCTTGGGCTGGCCCTGCATGAGGAGGTAGGCGAGCCGCTTCACGTCGACGCCGACGGAGAGCATGTTGGTGCAGGGTAGGAAGGAGACCGACCGCAGGTCCGTCCAGGGCTTCTCGAGGCGGTCGAGGAGGATGGGCTGCTCGGCGCGCGGCAGGTTGCTGGTCAGTTCCTGTACATCGCCGTCGCCGAGCGCGCGTACGCCCGCGCCTTCGTCGAGGCCGCGGATCTGAGCGGGGATGTCGTCGCCGGCCGCGGTGACGGTACGGCCGAGCTCACGCAGGCTGTGGTGGTAGGCGACAAGGGTCCAGTAGTCGTCGCGGTGCTCTTCGGGGAGCTGGTGGACGCCCTGGAGCATGGCCGCCGTGGTGGCGACGGCGCCGCGGCCGGCGGTGTGGCCCTGGGCCATGACGCCGAGGTAGAGGCGGCCGGGGCGGCCGGTGTCGGGGACGGCGAAGAAGCTGTCGCGGGCGTCGAGTCCGGATGGCGGGAAGAGCTGGACGTTCTGGTTGTGCAGGGCGCGGACCTGTTCGGCGGAGCGGCGGATGGTGGCCGTGGCCGCGACGATCTTCGGTGGGCGGCCGTTCGGGCCGGTGCACAGCTCGAGGATGGCCGCCTCGTAGAGGCCGACGGTGGTGCCCAGCGGTCCGGTGAGCAGGTGCAGCTCGTCCTGGATGATCAGGGACGGGGGCGGGTTGCCGGTGCCGGCGCCGAAGAGGTGGCCCGAGTCGGGCTCCCAAGCGAGCCGTGCGAACTTGTCGACGGTGCCGAGGACGAAGGTGGGCGGGTTCTGGTACAGGTGCTGGTCGACGACGGCCACGGGCAGGACGTCATGGAAGGCGCACGCGTCGCGGGCGCAGAAGAAGGCGAATTCGTCGGTGCCGGCGCGCACTCCGTAGTCGGAGCGGACGCTGGACCTGGCCGGAGGCAGAATGCGGGTGCCGCACCAGGGGCAACGGTCCAGGATGAACACGTCCTCGGGGTGGGTGGCCTCACGCTGCTGGTCGAAGGTGTCCTTGGCCGCCTGGAAGCTGTTGGGGGTGGTTGTCTCGCCGACCCACAGGCCGATGGTGATCGGTTCACCGCCGAGACCGAGTCCAGGTTCGGTGCGGCGGATGTGCTCCAGGGCACAGATCGTGGTGGCGGCGCGCTGGAACTGCTGGGTGGTGAGCAGGCTGAGGGTGTAGCGGCTGAGGACAGCTGTTCCGGCGCCTTCGCCGCGGATCCGGCGCAGCGCGATGGTGAAAGCGGCCAGGAGCAGGTATGCCTCGGTCTTACCGCCGCCGGTGGGGAACCAGATCAGGTCGGTGGTCTCGCGGTCGCTGTGGTCAGGGTCGGCGACGCCGTCGAGGGCGAGGAGGAAGAAGGCGAGCTGGAAGGGACGCCAGGTGGCCTTGGCGTCGACGGGCGGGTCGATGGCCAGGGGCTCCGAGCGGTGGCGCCGCTGCCCGGCCTGATCGGGCGCGGAGTGCCGCATCTGCAGCAGCATGGCGCTCTGGGCGATGCGGAAGGCGGCGAGAAGTTCGGGGCGGTTCGGGTCGCACAGGGTGCGTACGCCCGATTCGATGCGGGCGACGGCCTGATCGATCCGGTCGAGGATCCGGTCGGCGGCCTCCCGGCCCCAGGGCGGGACCTCGACGGACCGCTGGCCCACGTACCAGGCGTGGTACGAGGCCGCAAAATCTGCGAGTTCTTCCAGGACTTGATGGCGGCTGACGGTCGGGTCGGCGAGATGGGAGATCGTGAGGGCTGGGGCGTCGAGGGGGCCGCCGGCCCGGATGGCGGGCACCTCGGCGCGTGGCAGGCTCTCGCAGGCGAGGAGTTCGACGGCCCCGTCCTGGCCGCGGTCTTCGCGGACGGCGCATCCGTGGCCGACGGCGTGGGTGACGATGTACCGGTACTGCAGGCGAAGTTCGCGCTCCTCGGGGTCGCGGCTGGCCAGCCGGACGCTGGGGTAAGGCAGCACTCCGCCGTCGGCGGGGCGGGCGGTGAGACCGCACTGGAACAGCATGGCGTCCCAGCTCGGCGCCTTGCCGTCGGCGGCGTCGTGGCGGGCGGTGTTGACCAGGGCTACAGTGACCAGCGTTCCGTTGCCGTAGGAGCGGCGGCGCAGCCGGATCTCCGCGCGGCCGTCGAGGACCGGCACGGTGTCCCGATCTGGTCCGACGGTGTGGGTCTCGGGCGAGAGGGAGATGCGACGCCAGCGCCGTCCACGTCCGGGCTCGCTCTTCAGCGTCTCGTAGCGGGCGGCGGCGCAACTCACCTCGATGTGCGCGGCGTCGGTATAAAAGCTGACGCCGAGGGATGCGGGAAGCCAGCTGTTGGTCTCGGGCACCGGGTCGGCCGCCGGGTCCACGTCGGGAGCGTCCTGCTCGGCGCCGGGCGCCTCGGGGTCGTCTGCGGCGAGGGCGAGTTGCCGCTGGAGGTCTGCCTGTTGCGGGTACAGCGTGCCCATGAGGTACTGCCGGTCGGGCGGCGCGTCGAGTACCTCGTCTTCATCGCCGGCGGGGCCGACGAGCTGGCGGGTGAGGTAGTCGACGAGTTCCTGGCGCGGGTCCATGGGCGGATTCCTTCGGATCAGGGATGGGTGCGGAGGACTGACGGCAGCGGGCGCGCGGTTCAGGAACGTCGAGGTACGAGCCCCAGCTGGATCAGCCTGTCGCGGAAAGCCAGCTTGACTTTCTTCTCGATCTGCCGGATGCGCTCGCGCGTGACGCCGAAGACTGCGCCGAGCGCATCCAGGGTGGCCGGCTCGTCACCGTCGAGACCGATACGCCGTACCAGGATGTGAGCTTCGCGCTCGGGGAAACAGTCGAGGACGTTGCCGACTTCCTCGAAGAACTCCTTGCGGATCAACACGGTGCAGGGCCCGGGCAGTCGGCTCGGCCCGATGATCAGGTCACCGAGGACGAGGTCATCGCCGATGATCCGGTCCAGGGAGTCGGTGGGGCGGCTGATCCTGCGCACCTTGTCCACCTCCGCGAAGGTGAAGCCGGTGAGGTAGGCCACGTTGTCGACGGTCCTGGCGCGGCCCTCGCCCAGGAGTTTGCGTTCGGCCACGGCAACCTTGGCGACTTTTTCGTGGAGGTGCACGGGCAGCCGAATCATGCTGCCTTCGTCGGCAATGGCCCGGGTGATGTGCTGCTTGATCCACGTAGTCGCGTAGGTCGAGAACTTATAGCCCTTGGTGGCGTCGAACTTGCGGACCGCTCGGAGCAGTCCGAGGGTTCCGTGCTGGACCAAGTCCTCGATGTCGAGTCCGCGCCCTTGGTAGCCCAGCGCGTTCTTCCACACGAGCCGCTGATTGTGCAGTACCAGGCAGTCGTATGCACGCCGCCGCTCGCTGCCGTGGGGCAGCGCCGCGACCTCCTCCTTCGGAACGTCGCGGTCGAGCTGCCCGGTGCCGCCCCGGAAGAGTGCAGCGAGACCCACCTCTTCGTCGGCCTTCAGCGTCGCCTTGCCCGGGTCCCTACGCCAACGGTCCTCTTCCAGTACGGCCCGAGCTGCGCGGACGGCGTCGGCCAGGCTCGCATCCTTGGAGGAAACCCCGGCGCGGGAGGGTGCCTTGGCGATCGACGTGCTCGTGGATGCAGTGCTCGCCGCCGGAGCGGATACGTTCACCGCGGGGCGCGCCTGACCGCGTTCCGCAACCTTGACGGGCGTGTGGGGCGGGAGGGGGCGGGTAATCGGGAAGTCGGCGGTCAGCTCCCGTGCTTCGGCGGCGCTGAGCCCGTGGAGTCGTACGACGCCGTCATGGGCGAGCCTGCTAACGGCTCCGTTGGTGTCGGCGTAACGTGCCAGCATCCGTCGGGCCTGGGCGAGGCGCTTCGCCGCCTCGGTGGCGGTCGGCTGCGATTCCGGGTCGACGGACAACTTCACTCGGCCCGCACGCCCGGCCCTGGTGGGTACTGGAGCAGGCGTGGCCGACGCCCCCGTCACCGAGGCCCAGGGCAGTCGGGGCACCGCTGACGGTCGCTGCGGCGGGTTCGACGCGGCCGCCGTCTTCTGCGGCTCGGCCGAGGACTGCAGCTCGGGTTCGACGTGAGGGGCAAGGCGACGGTTCGGCTGTCCCTGTCGCGGCGGCTTCACACGAATTCCCATAGCGGCAAGCCCGTTTTGGAGCCCGTGCCGCTGTTCGTCGGTCGTGAGGCCGAGCCGGGCAGCTTCCGAGGAAAAGGCCATCTGGCTGACGACTCCCGTACGGGATGCCCGCCTCTTCAACCTCGCGATGACCGACGACAGTTGTGCCGCGATCGCGAGCCGCTCCGCCTCGGCCTCCAGATCCCCGCCCATACCGACCCCCTCCCGACATCCAGAGACTAGCCGTCAATGCCGCCCGAATGGAGCCGCGCTGATTTGCCACACGCTAGAACTAATCTGTTTACAACGTCAACGGAAATTAAGAAGCTTTCCCGAAGCCGCCACCCAGAGGCGCCACACACTCCCATGACCACAGGCGCCGGAGATAAGCCTCGGCTTCGCGACCCAAAGGCCCCTGCCCGCCGGAAATCCTCGAACGCACTCCCAGGCTTCCCGCAAGGCTGACGACGCCTGATCCATCGCCAGCGTCTGTTGACGTAGCCAACGCACAGTCGTATCGTCGCTGTTGCCGCGGCGGCGTCAGGGGGTGTGGCGTGGAGAGCGCAGATGTCGCGCGTATGCTTCGACAGGCGGAACAAGCCTACGGCAACGGCCAGTTCGGGACCGCGATCGGACTGCTGCACCAGGTGTCGGACCAGTCAGACCGTCTCTCGATCGGCGACCTGTCCTGCTACCACACGCTGAGCGGGCTACTGGCGGAGCGCGCTGGGAACTGGGCCGAGGCCGTCCGTTGCCGCCTCGCGGCCTTCGACGACGTTATCGAGGACTACGTCCCCACCGAGCATTGGTCGGACGGGGCCGCTGACTACGTCGAAATCGACACGCTCACCGTGGTCGACTGGATCAGGACCTCCGACCGCCTTGACGGCGAGGACCCCTGCGACAACTGGTGCGACTGCGACGTACGCGGCGTCCTCGACAGCCCGACCGTGCCGTACGACGAGATGCCGTGCGAGTGCTGCCCGACGCATGTCCTGTGGGGCCTGGTATGGCGGGCCGCCGGGCGCAGCGCGCTGGGAGCGGTGCTCGACGCCGTCCCCGATCCCTCCGGCCACCGGCGCACCGCCGTTGTGCACGCGCTGGCCCTCGTGGCGCTGCGTGCACTCGCCGACGGCAAGGCCGCCACCTCGGCCCATGCTGTTTTCGTCATCGCCGTGTGGCACTTGCTCCTGGACGAATACGACCCGCTGGGCTTCAGGCCGATGATCACAGCCCGGCGCGGCGCATCAGTCCCCGACCAGTGCTGGCAGGACGCACGGGATGAGTTGGCGTACCGGATCCGGACGACCCTCCGCGCCGTCGACGAACGAGAAGACCGCGACGCGCTGAACGCCTGGAAGACCGCCTGGCAGGTCGAGCATGACGAGTACAGCGGGGAGCTTATTCGCGGTGAACAGGCGTACCTGCGAGTCCTCGAGTGCTATGGCGACTGTGATGAGGGCCGCCGGGCCAGCGGAGACTGCGACTGCTCGCCCGACGCCTGGCAGTCGCCGTCACCGGACTCACTGCCTCCCTGCCTCGGCCTGCTGCACGCCGGCGAGCACGGCCGCCGGGGCCTCCCTCACGAGCACCCCGTGCCGGCCGGAACCGCCGCCGGGTTCCTCCTGGAGGCCGGCCACCACCATGCCCTCCTCGACGCCTACACGCGCCGTCACCCCGACCCCGATTCCTGGACCGCACAGTCCGCGGCACACCGCGCGTATGCCCCGTATGTCGGGCGGGCCTTGATCCGCAGAGCCCACGAACGGAACGGGAAGCGGGAGTGGGAGGGGACCCTGGCCGACTTCACGACGGCGGTCCGTCTCGGCATCGACCTCGACAACCGCGATCGCGAAGGCGTCCGCCAGGCCGGTCTGAGCGCCGGGCAGAACGGCAACGGCTACCAGAACGCGTCCCTCGTACAGCGCATCCACTGGCTGGAGTCCGCCATCGCGCTCGCTCCCTGCGACCCGGTACTCCCCGGTGAGCTGGCCGCGACGCTCGTGCGCCGCGGGAAGGAGGCTGTCCGGCTGAACCGGCACGAAGGGCAGCAGCGCTTCGAGCGCGCGCTCGAGCTCTGCCCCGACAACCGAGACGCGCGGGACGAGCTCGACGCACTCCTCATCGCCGACATCGTCGACGTTCTCGAAGGGACAAGGCCCGGTCGCAAGCCCGGCGTCACGAAGGTCGAGCAGCTGTTGCGGCGCCGGCTCCGCGCGGGGTCCGACGCCCCGGACCCTGGCTGTGCCCGCGTGCTCCATTGGTTCGCCGACCGCATGATCGATCGTGTCGTGGACCACGCGCTCGCGGGGGATCGCGACTCAGCACGCCGGAAGATGCAGAGGCTGTACTCCGTGGACCCGCGCACGGAACAGCATTCCACCAACGAAGTCGACCCC
The DNA here is from genome assembly GCF_026342835.1 of Streptomyces sp. NBC_00154. GTDB lineage: Bacteria > Actinomycetota > Actinomycetes > Streptomycetales > Streptomycetaceae > Streptomyces. The sequence goes on along the minus strand of NZ_JAPEMI010000001.1, from coordinate 6,375,595 downwards.
ACAATCGCCCGGCTGCTCCGCGAACGAGCCGCCCAGGACCTGCAGCACCCACCACGCGAATACGCCCGTCGCCTGAGGCTCCTGTTCTCCGCCGCCGCCAAATTCGACCATCTGCCCGGAGCCGCCGCCGAGGAGGAGCTGGTGGAAGCTGTTCTCCCCCTCGCGGCGGAGATGGTCGACGAGGGCCGCGAGGACGAACTCATCGAGCTGTACGTCAGCGCCCCCGTGAGCCCCGGCTACAGCGCGGACTTCGACCAGCTCATCGCCACCGCCTACGGGCGCCGCGCCAAGGCCCGCCGGAAGCTTGGTGACATCGGCGGCGCCGTCCGCGACGAGAGGACCGCGGCCAAGCTCCGCCTCCAGCCGAGCTGGCAGCCCTCTCTCTTCGGGCCGGCCGCCCCGCCCTCAGGCCGCGGCGGCTCCGCACCCTCCCAGGAGATGCTGTGACACCCCCTCCCCCGCCACCGGCCACCGGGATCGATCCGACACCGGTGCCCTGGCTCGGCCCCACTCTGCACGAGCTCCTCCCGGACAGTCCCCCGGGCACACGCCTGCCTGCCCTGGTCAAGAATGCGGCTGCCGCGATCTCGGGTACCAAGGACGACCGAGATCGAGTGGCGGCGCTCAAACAGGCGCGGGACGAGGCCCGCACCCCGGTCAATGCCCTCGTCGCCGAACTGCTGACCCCTCCGCTCCCGACGAACAAGGACGACCATGACGACGCAGCCCCCTCCTGACGCCCCCGACGCTGCCGCTGCCGATCTGATCAAGCTGCGGCGCCGCGTCGAGGCGCTCGGACGCAAGCGAGACGAGGCCGACGACCGGTTGCGCAAACTCCTGGCGGCGCTGCTCCCGCTCGACGACCTCCTCGCAGACACCGCCATGCGAGCCGAACAACTCGGCGAGCACCGAACGGGACGCCCGGATCCGCAGGCCGTCGCCGTCGCCATCGCGCTGCGCGAACAGGTCGACGCCGCACACCGGTTGCTCCGCTCCGAGCTGGCCCGCTGCGACGTCCGTCCCATGGAACTCACCGGCAAGGCCGCCGACCCGGTCGAAGCGCGCGTCCTGTCCGTCGAACCGCACCCGACCGCCCCTGCGGACACGGTGCTGCGCGAGACCGTCACCGGCTTCCGCCTCGGCCTGACGGCCCTGCGCCAGGCCGAGGTCGTGCTCGCCACCCCCGGCCCGGCGCCCGAGCCTGCGGGCGACCCGGCCGCCACCGACGGCGCCGTACCGGACCGCCGTGCCCAGCCGCACCGGACCAGCCGCGCCCGGCGCCGCGCACAGGGAAAGAAAACGTCACCGCTGCCGCGCAAGCGCAGGTCCCGCCGCCACCGCTGACCCGCCCGGCCCCGACCCCGGCCGCCTGCCTCATCTGGCTCCACCCACACCCCGACCCGAAGGCCCCGTCACATGCCGTACCGCACGCTCGGTATCGACCTCGGCACCACCAACTCCGTCACCGCCTGGCTGCACGGCGGTGTCCCGACCGTGCTGCCCAACAGGCACGGTGAACTGTCGACCCCCTCCGCCGTCGGCGCCGACGCCCACGGCACGCTCCTCGTCGGCCGCGAAGCGCTCAACTCGCGCGGCCAGTTGCCCGGTTCCGTGAACACGGAGGTGAAGCGCCTGATCGGGCGCCGCTGGGACGAGGAGGAGGTGCAGGCGTTGATCAGGAAGCGGCCCGTCGACGCGCCGCCCGTCCGTGCGGGCGCCGACGGCTCCGTCGAGATCCGGCTTGGCGAGCACTACCTCACGCCCGTGCAGGTCTCCGCGATCCTGCTGCGTCGCCTGAAGCGGGACGCGGAGAGTGCGGCCGGAGAGCCGTTCCCGCGTGCGGTGATCACTGTACCGGCGTATTTCTCGGAGCCGCAGATCGCGGCGGTGCGGGAGGCAGGGCGGCTGGCCGGCTTCGTAGTCACCCGGGTCCTGCCCGAGCCGACGGCGGCCGCCCACGCCTTCGGCGTGCAGCGGGACATCTCGCCGGACAATCCCGTCTGCATGGCACTGGTCTACGACCTCGGCGGCGGAACCTTCGATGTGTCCCTGCTGACCACGGGCCCCGGCTATCTCGACGTCGTACGTCTCGGCGGGGACAAGTCGCTTGGTGGCTCGGACTTCGACACCGTCCTCGACCGGCATCTGAGCACCCGGCTGGGGGACCGCGACCACTCCGCGCCCGGCGACGCGTCCCGCATCCGGGCCGCTGCCGAGCGGACGAAGGTCGAGCTGTCCTCCGTCTCCGACGCGGAGGTCGTCCTCGCCCCGCTCGGCCACAACGGCGGCTCGTGGTCCGGGCAGGTGAAACGCGCCGACCTCGAGGAGCTCATCGCCTCAGACATCGACCGGACTCTCGCGATCGTCGATGACGTCCTCCGGGAAGCATCCGCCCTGCCCGAGGATATCGACCGAGTGCTCCTCGTCGGAGGCTCCACCCACATCCCGCTCGTCCACCGGCTCCTCGCCGGGAAGTTCGGCCCGGAGAAGGTTTCCGGCGACATCGACCCGACGCTTGCGGTCGCACTCGGCGCCGCCGTCGAAAGCGGGCTCCTCAGCCACCTCAGCTGCCCCTCCGAGCGCTGCCTGAAGACCGAGATCCCACTGAGCGAGACCTCCTGCCCCGACTGCTCCGCGCCGCTGCTCGGAGGGCCGACGGTGGATTGCCCCCGCTGCCACGTCCCCGCGGCGGAAGGGACCGCGGCGTGCCCGGTCTGCGCCCACGACCTCTCCGGACTGCGCGCCGAGGCCCCCGTCGCGGCCCGGGCCGTGTGCCCGCACTGCGATTGCCGCCAGAACTCCACCTCGGCAACCGTGTGCCAGGACTGCGACGAGCCGCTGGACGTGGGCGGTCTCAAATGTCCCGAGTGTGCGATGGTCAACGCCACCGGCCTCACGGCATGTTCCGCCTGCGGGACCAGCTTCAACACGGACCTGCCCGAGCAGGTGACGGCCCAGGCACTGGGGCTGGCACTCACGGACGGCACCGTCGCGGTCCTCTTCCCGGCCGCGACGAGATACCCGACCCCGTGGCGGAGCATCGAGACGCTGCAGGTCAGGCCGGACGGCGCCGCCGAGGTGACCTTCCGTGTCGTCGAAGGACCACACCTGAGGTCCGCCGAGCGCAACGAGTTCTGCGGACAGTTCACCCACCGGATCGACGACGGTGTCCAAGGCGCTGCCGAACTCGCCCTGCGGGTGAGGCTGGACGACGACCGGACCATCCACCTCGCCTACCGGCTCTCGGGCGGCGAGGAGCGAGGGGCCAGACTCCGACGGACGCCTATCGCCGACAAGCTCGGCCGCGAGGCCGCCGGACTCCTCACCGAGATCCGCACCCACATGGCGACGTTCCCGGACGAGCTCAAGCCCGCCGAGCGCGCCGCGTTCGACCAGGCCTTGGAGCAGTTGTCCGCCATCGGCCGCGGCGAGCCCATCGGACAGTCTCTCGACGGCTTCGTAGAGCACGTCCGGGACACCTTCGAGACCTGCCGGGAGGCCCGCAGCGCGGCGGCCACCGCGTATATCGGCGCCCGTAAAGGCAACGGCCTCCTGCCGCATCGGCTCATTGACGAACTGGCCGACGCGCGGAGCGCCGTCCACTCTGCACGCGAGCGCATGGATCTTCCCGCGATGCGAACTGCGTCGGATACCGTCTTCCGGCTGTGGCGCGGCATCGACGCGGCCGTCCGGACGTCCATCCTGACCATCTACGACGCGGAGCTCGACCGCTTCCCGGAGACTGTCCGACAGGACATCCTCGCCGCCCGGGACGATCTGCACGCCGCCGCGGAACGGGGCGATCACCGCGCCCAGGACGCCCTTCACGTCCGCCTCAACGAGCTCAGCCGTCGGACCGGGGCGCCCACCGGGACGCCGGTCTCGCGGGCCACGGGGCCAACGCTTCCCGAGCGGCGGTAGTCAGCCGACCGCGACAGCTGGCGTCGGCTGTCGCGGTCGACCCTAACCGTCACCAAAACTTCCATTGACACCGTCAACATGTAAAGTCACTTGCGCCGCTCTGCCACACGGAAGGCCGCCCACATGCCGCTCCCCGACAGCCCCGAGTTCCATCTCAATCTGCCCGGCGGAACCGGCGTCGCCACCGGGCGGCTGCTGACCGCCATCGGGAACAACGGGTCGTACATGTTCCGGCTGGACAAGGGCTCTGCGGTGTCGGCCGAGCAGTGGCCCCGCGTCGGCGACTACGCACGTCGTCTACGCGCGGAGTTGCGGGCGGACGGAACGCTCGTCGACTCAGCACAGTTGCCGGGGAAGTGGGAGGCCGCCGCGGACGTGGACTGCAACTCGCCGTCGTCCGCGGCGGCGGTCGTACTCGGGTACAGCGCCAGCGGACCATCCGCCTGGCGTACCGCCGACGGGCACCCCCTCACCGACTTCCTTCCCCTCAGCTGGCGCGCCCCGCACAAGTCGTGGCTGGTCCGCGGTTCCAATGTCTCCGGGCGGGACCTGGTGCGGCGGCTGTGGCTGCCCGAGGGTTTCGTATCGCTGTCCGGCGCTCAACTGCCACCGCTCGACGAGCCGGACCCGACCAAAAGCGCGCTGCGGCGCTACGTCCAGGAAGGGTACGAGGGCACGGCGTCGTACCACCAAAAGCGGGGGCTCGTCGACGAAGTGCACGCGCTTCTGACGCAGATGCGCGTCGGAGACACCGTGGCGACGCTCTCGGACGGGATACTTTACCTGGGCGAGATCACCGGGGACGCGGTGCAGACCGACTCGCCCGGCGGCTTGTCCAATCTGCGCCGCACCGTGACGTGGCAGCAGACCGGGCACGCCTACGAGGATCTCCCCGAAGAACTGCAGCAACGGCTGTCCATACAGCACGACGTCGTCGACCTGACGAACGTCGCCGACGCGCTCGCCCAACTCGGCGCCCCTGTCCCGATAACCGACGGCGAGCCAGACGACCTGCCGGCCGAGACCGCACCGCGCGAGCTGACCCTCCCGCCCGTCACCCCCGGCCTCGCCGACGACCTGCTCGTGCACGATCCCGCCTGGCTGGAGGAGTTCCGCGAACTGCTGTGGGACGAGCAGCAGCTGGTGCTCTACGGCCCGCCCGGCACCGGCAAGACCTACCTGGCAATGAAGCTCGCCGAGCACTTCGGCGGCGGCCCCGAGCAGGTCAAACTCGTGCAGTTCCACCCTTCCTACGCCTACGAGGACTTCTTCGAGGGCTTCCGCCCAGAGGCGGACCCCGACAGCGGTGAAGTGGCGTTCCGGCTGAAGGCCGGACCGCTGCGCGAGCTCGCCGACCTCGCCTCCCGCGAGGGCAACCGGCACATCCCGCACTTCCTGATCATCGACGAGATCAACCGCGCCAACCTCGCCAAGGTCTTCGGCGAGCTGTACTTCCTGCTGGAATACCGCAAAAGGTCTGTACGCCTCACCTACTCCGGCGACGACTTCACCCTGCCGCCCAACCTGTTCGTCATCGGCACGATGAACACCGCGGACCGGTCGATCGCCCTGGTCGACGGGGCCATGCGCCGCCGGTTCGCCTTCGTCGAACTGTCCCCGCGCACAGAGCCCACCCTCGGCCTGCTGGCCCGGTGGCTGAGCCGGCAGGACAGAGACCAGGAACCCTCGCGGCTCCTCGACGCCCTCAACGAGCGCATCGGAGACGCGGACTTCGCCATCGGCCCGTCGTACCTGATGAAGCCCGGCGTCTACCGCGACGGCGGGCTGGAGCGCACCTGGCGGACGAAGATCCTGCCGCTGCTTGAGGAGCACCACTACGGCGAGGGCATCAACGTCGAGGACCGCTACGGCCTCGCCGAACTGCGGAAGTCCCTTCCATGACAGAGGCCCCTCGCATGAGGGCGGACGCCTCCCTGGCACCCGAGATCAGCCTGCGCGAATACGCCCCCGCCGTCTCCGTCCCCCTCGACCTGGCCACCGGGCAGGCGCTGGCCACCTCCGGCGTTCTGGACAGCGCCACCCCGGACCCGCACCGGCCGGGGCACTGGCTGCTGCGGGCCGGCAGCAAGGTGGGGGCCGTGCGCGTCCCGGTGGCCGGGCGGCCGGGCCCGGGGACGACCCTGCGCATCGCCCCCAAGACCCCCGTACGCCGCCTCTTCTTCCTCCTCGGCTTCAGCCTCGACCCCGGGCGCGCCTGGCGCCACGGCGGCCGCGACTCCACCGTCGACACCGGTGCCCACGACGACGTCGTCCCCGCACTCGCGCACGCCGTCGAGCGGCAGATCGACACGGCGCTGCGCCAGGGCATCCTGCAGGGATACCGACACGTCGAGGAGTCGGCGCTGGTGGTGCGGGGGCGCATCCGGGAGGCCGAGCAGATCCGGCGACACTTCGGCCGCACCCCGCCCATCGAGATCGCCTACGACGCCTACACCCCAGACACGGCCGAGAACCGCATCCTGCGTGGCGCCGTCGAGGCCCTGCTGCGTCTGCCCGGCGTTCCCGGCCCCGCTCGCCGCCGTCTCGCACACCAGCGGCTGCGGCTCGCGGACGCGGCGCCGCTGGTGCGGGGGCAGGGACTGCCCGCCTGGACGCCGTCCCGGCTCAACGTCCGCTACCAGCCTGCGCTCCGCCTCGCCGAAGCCGTCCTGCGGGGCACCTCGCCCGAGCACCGCCCCGGCGAACTCCCCTTGACCGGCTTTCTGTTCGACATGAACGAGCTCTTCGAGGACTTCGTGACCTGCGCGCTGCGGGAGGCGGTGCGCGAGCACGGCCTGACCGCTCAGCTGCAGGATCCGCGCCACCTGGATACAGCCGGCCTCGTCCGGATGCGCCCCGACCTCGTTGTCTACGCGATCGGCGGGCGTACCCCAGTGGCCGTCGTCGACGCGAAGTACAAGACGGAGAAGACACGCGGCGGCTACCCCAACGCGGACCTCTACCAGATGCTCGCCTACTGCACCGTCCTCGGCCTCGACGACGGTCACCTCATCTACGCGGCCGGGGGCACCGACGGCCGCGTCCACGAGGTGAATGCACGCGCGGGGCATCCCAGAGTGCGGCTGCACCAGCACGCACTCGACCTGGACCGCGATCCGGACGCGCTCCTCGGCACATTCCGCAACCTCGCCGCCGCTCTGGCCGCCCGGCTGACCGGGACGCACGACCACACCTGACAGCGCACCGCACGCGCACCGCGGACGCGTCTCACATCCATCACCACACCGGGAGGGGAACCCATGCCGCAGCTCGCTTTCGCCCAGAGCTTCTGGGACGGCTACGAAAAAGTCGAGAAGCCCGTCAGAGCGGGCGTGAAGAAGGCGATGGCCAAGTTCCAGGAACTGACCATCGCCGAACTCCACGCCGACAAGGGCCTGCACCTGGAGTCAGTCGAGAACGCCCGGGACCCGCGCATGCGCACCATCCGCATCAACGACTTCTGGCGCGGCGTCGTCCTCGCCCCCGACGACGACAGCCAAGTCTTCCTGCTGGTCAACGTCCTTCCCCACGACGACACCTACGGCTGGGCCGCCAAACGGCTGTACTCGACGAACTCGGCCACGCGCGGACTTGAGGTCCGCGACGCCGTCGCCATCGACCAGCTCACCCCGCTCTACGAGCACGCCGCCCACACCGCTGAACAGCTACTCTTCGCGAAGGTGTCGGACGGGACGCTGCGCGAACTCGGCATCGACGACCAAGTGCTGCGCGCCGTGCGCTCAATCGCCGACAAGGCGCAGCTGGAGGCCTTCGCCACGCTGCTCCCCGAGGACCAGCTCGAGGTACTCCAGTACCTCGCCGAAGGCTTCAGCCCGGAAGAGGTCTACCGCGACGTGGTCACCGTGCGCCGTCCGGCCGACGCGCCCGCCGAGCCCGTCGAGGACCTGGCCACCGTCATCGCCAACACCCCCGCCCGCATCCGTCTGGTCACCGGCCCGGACGAGCTCCAGGAGGCGCTGGACAAGCCGTTCGCCGCCTGGCGCGTCTTCCTCCACCCGTCCCAGCGCCGGGTCGCCTACCGCACCTCCTACGGCGGCCCGGTCCAGGTCACCGGCGGCCCGGGCACCGGCAAGACCGTCGCCGCCCTGCACCGGGTCAAGCACCTCCTCGGCCGCGAAGATGACAGCCGTATCCTCCTCACCACCTACACCAACGCCCTCGCCGCCGGGTTGCGCAACAGCCTGGAGCTGCTGCTCGACGGCGACGACAAGCTGCTCGGACGCGTCGACGTCACCACCGTCGACGCGTTCGCAAGCGGTATCGTGCGCGACCACGACGCGCGGGCGCCTCACCCGGTCGGGGACCGCGAGCAGCGCCAACTCTGGGCGAAAGCGGTGCGTCACCTGGAGCTGCCGTTCACCGAGCAGTTCCTGGCACAGGAGTACCGGCACGTCATCCTGGGCCAGGACTTGCGCGACCGGGCCGCCTACCTCGCCGCTACCCGCCGGGGCCGGGGCACCGCCATCGGCCCGACCCGCCGCGAGCTGGTCTGGAACGCCGTCGAACTCTTCGAGCGGCTGCTGCGGGAGCGCGGCGAGACGACTCACCTGGGCGTCTGCGCCCGCGCCGCCGACCTGCTCGTCAAGCACGGTCCGACCCACCAGCACGTCGTCGTCGACGAGGCGCAGGACCTGCACCCCGCCCAGTGGCGGGCGTTGCGGACGGCGGTCTCCCCCGGGCCGGACGACCTGTTTCTCACCGGCGACCCGCACCAGCGGATCTACGACTCCCGAGTCAGCCTCGGCTCGCTCGGCATCGCAACCACGGGCCGCAGCTTCCGCCTGCGCGTCAACTACCGCTCGACGGAGGAGATCCTCGCCTGGTCGGCCCACCTGCTCGCCTCGGTCTCCGTCGAGGCTCTGGCAGGCGAGGGCAGCGACAGCCTCGCCGGCTACCGCTCGCTCCTGCACGGCAACCGCCCCGAAGCGCGCGGCTACACGAGCCAGCAGGACGAGGTCAAGGCGCTGGTGGAACGGGTCCAGGAGTGGATCGATGGCGGGCTCTCCCCGTCCGAGATCGGCGTCTGCGCCCGCTTCAACCTCATGCTCGACAAGGCGGAGGAGCAGCTGCGGGCGGCCGGCATCCCGCTGGTGCGGGTCAAGGGTCAGGTCCGGGCAGATCAAGAGGGTGTGCGCCTGTCGACCATGCACGCCATGAAGGGCCTGGAGTTCCGCGCGGTCGCCGTCCTCGGTGTCACTGCAAGTGCCCTGCCCTTCGCCCGCGAAATCACCCCCGCCGACGCCGACCCCCTCCAGCACGAGGCCGACCTCTTGCGCGAACGCTGCCTCCTCTTCGTCGCCTGCACCAGGGCACGCGAGGCACTGCGGGTGACGTGGAGCGGGGAGCCGAGCCCGTTCGTGGCCGACAGCCGCCATGCTGGCTGACCAGGCACGACGGCCCACGAGCGGGGCGCCGCGACACCCCAACGCGCCCGGCTCGCGGGGCCGCATCTGCCCGCCTTCGCACCGGGGAGCCCAACGTACAATCGCAGGACTCCGGGGCCACCCTGTCCGATCCTGTCGCCCATTTGTCGATGTGCTGGTCAGAGGCTGAGTCGACCCGGACACCGTCGAACTGGAGGAGGGCTTCTCCCGCGACATGCGCGGCATCGGCCGCCTGGGGACCGGCGACCTGGAGGTGCGGATCGCCTCGGCGGCCGGCCTCGAAAAGGCGGGAGCGCTGATCCGGCGGACGTTCGAGGCAACCTGACGCAAGAGGAAGAGCAGCTGGTGCATCGGTTTCTCGATGCTCCAGCCGCCCTTTTGCGTCTGCGGTCCGTCGGCCCCGGCCTGGTCGCTCTCATGGTCACACCTCCGGTCCGGCCAGGTCGAAGTCGTCCTGGGTCAGCTCCGCTCGGAGCCTTCGTTCGGCGACATCGGCGTAGTGCGATGACAGCTCGACTCCCACGAACCGTCGGCCCTCGCGCAGGGCGGCAACCCCAGTGGAGCCGCTGCCGGTGAACGGGTCGAGCACGGTTCCGCCTTCGGGGCAGATCTGCACGAGCTGCTGCATGATCTCGATCGGCTTCTGGGTGATGTGCACCCGGTCCTTGCGGGGCTGGGAGGCGATGAAGTGGCCGGGCAGGTACAGGTCCTGGTCCTTCGCCAGGCTGCCCTTGACGCCCCAGGTGACGAACTCGGCCGACTGCTTGAATCCGCCCTTGCGGGGCCGGCTGGCGGGCTTGATCCAGGGGATCGTGCCGCTCCAGGTCCAGCCCGCCATCTGCAGGGCGTCGCTGGTGGTCGGCTCCTGGCGCCAGTCGGAGAAGACCATGGCGACGGAGTGCTCGGTCGCGGCCCGGTACGCCTCGGTGAGCAGGGCGGTCAGCCAGCTCCGGTACGAGCGCTGGTCGCGGTTCTCTCCAGGGAAGTTCTGCAGGTCGTGCGCGGATCCGCTGGTGACGTACTTGGCGCGGGCGGTGCGGCCGGTGCGGTCCGAGCTGGTGCGTCCACCGGAGTTGTACGGCGGGTCGGTGATGACGGCGTTGACGCTCTCGTCCGGGAGGGTCTTCAGCACGGTGAGGGCGTCGCCTCGGTGCAGCGTGTAGCTCATGTGCAGGGCCTCTTTCAGGGCACGACGGGACTGGGCCCACTCCGGACGGCGCTCAACAGCGGCTGTTCGGAACGGGGTTGCGCCGGACGTTAGCCGCGTTTTCCGGCCGCACCTAATGAGCCCGTGTCGTACTCCGGGTCCGGTTCGACGGCCGTTTGGTGCGGCCGGAATCCCGGTCTACTGTCTCGCCGTGTCACCGAGACGGAGCCCGGCTCCACCCCCGCTGACCTGTGCTGATCCGCGTTTCCGCGTCCAAGAGTCCGGCCCGGCAGGCACGTTGACCCACCGTTCCCGAAGCCCGCGAGGAGGACCGGTGTACCGCCTGAGATTACGAGCGCGGCTGGCTGCCGCGCCTGACCTGCGACCGACATCCGGGAGCTACCAACTCCCCTAACCCCGGCCCGCCCTGAGAAGCGGATTCACATCAGCGTGGTGCCGGCGGCTTTGCACGAGAAGTCGGCACCGCGCCTCCTACGAACCACGAGGAGCCGCTGCGATGCAGCACGCCCTGATACGCCCACGCCCTGACCCAGCCCCGTTGCCCGGCCGGGCTGTCCGCCCCGGCAAACGGAGGCGGCGATGAAGAAGACCACCGGAGCCGTCGTCGGTTTCTTCGCCTCAGGTCCGCTGCTGCTGGCCGTCCCGATCCTCGCCATCGGGGCCGGGAGTGCTTCGGCCTCCTGCTCGACCGGCGGTACACAGGCTGTTGATGCCTCGGCCGTTGCCGCTCAGGTGACGGCGATCCTGGAGGGCGGCGGCAAGGGGACGGTCTCCGTGCCGGGCCTGGACGGCCCGGCCGAGCAAGTGCCCAACGCCAAGACCATCCAGGCCACCGGCGTCGCGATGAACATCCCGGCCCGGGGGCAGATAGTGGCTCTGTCGACCGCCCTGCAAGAGAGCGGCCTGCGGAACCTGACCTATGGCGACCGTGACTCGCTGGGTTTGTTCCAGCAGCGCCCGTCGCAGGGCTGGGGCACCGCGAACGAGATCCTCGACCCGGTGCACTCCTCGACGAAGTTCTACGAGGCGCTGGAGAAGGTCTCGGGCTGGCAGTCCCTTTCTGTCACCCAGGCCGCCCAGGCGGTGCAGAGGTCTGGCTTCCCGGAGGCGTACGCCAAGTGGGAGCCCCTGGCCACTGCCTTGCAGCAGGCCATCGAGCCCCTGCTGTCGAAGACCAGCGGTGCGTCGCCGAGCCCTTCGCCGTCCGGCTCGGCCGGCACCGGCAGCCCTTCGCCCAGTACTGCGGACGGTTGTGCGACCGGCGGGGACGGAACCGGCTTCGGATCCATCCCGCCCGGTGCGGTGCCCGCCGGATACAAGATCCCGGCCGGCTTTCCACCGAAGGTTCAGACGGCGATCCGCTGGGCACTCGGCCAGCTCGACACGCCGTATCAGTGGGGCGGGACCTGTACCGACTCATATGGTTCCGACCCCATGGGCCGGTGTGACTGCTCCTCACTGATGCAGCAGTCGTACAAGGCCGCCGGGGTCACCCTGACACGGACGACGTACACGCAGGTCAAGGACGGCAAGGCGATATCGGCCGACGCGCTCCGGCCGGGTGACCTTGTTTTCACCGAGGGGACGGCCGAAGTCCCTGAACACGTCGGCATGTTCATCGGCCAGGGCCTGATCATCCACGCCCCGCATACCGGTGACGTAGTGCGCATCGCGCCCCTCAAGTCCTGGAAATCGCAGGTCCTCGCGGCCCGCCGAGTCGTCTGACCGGCGCTTCCCACTTCCCCCCCTCTTTCTTGTCCCGCCGCTCCGCCCTCTCGGGCTTTGGCGTGCACTGAATCGAACTGGAGTTCCCAATGTTTCTCGCCGACGCGGTCGTTCAGCTCGCCTACGATCCCGGCATCACGCCGAATGGGGGCGGGCTGCCGGGCCTCGCCGTCCTCAAGCAGGTGATGGGCTCCATCAACCTCTTCGGGATCATCGCCGCAGTCGGCGCGCTCGCCGTCAGCGCGGGCGTGTGGGCCTGGGGCCACCACTCCGGCGGCCACCAGGCCGAGGCCAACGGCAAGAAGGGCGTGCTGGTCAGCGCCGGCGCGGCCCTCCTGCTGGGTGCCGCGAACGGCGTGGTCGCGTTCTTCAGCACGCTGGGGACGCAGGTCCACTGATGTCTCCCCGCTCCACGATCCCCGGCGGCGCATCCCGCGTGCGCCGCCGGGCGCTGCTCGGCACCGCCGTCCTGGTGGTGCTCGTCGCCCTCGCTGGCCTGGCCGCCTATCTCACCCGCGATGGTAGGACCCCTTCCAAGGAACCTGTGCCGCGTGCGGGTTCGGCCGCCCCTTCCTTCCCTGCCCCTTTGCCCTCCGGGTCGCCCTCGCCGAGTACGCGCCCCAGCGCCCTCCCGGCTCCCGCGAACACCCACGACCCGATCGCGTTCGGGAAGGCAGCCGCTGCGGCGCTGTGGTCCTATGACACCCGTGCGTACTCCCAGGCAGAGCTGCTGACTGCCCTGCACGGGTGGCTGACCACTGAGACCAAGTACGCCGACCCCGCTTCGGTCGACACGGTAGTTCCCTCGCCCGTGCTGTGGAAGGAACTGGCCGCCAACGGCCAGTTCGCCACCGCCATCGTGAACGAGGGGCACTTCCCGGATTCGTTCACCCAGGCCCTTCAGGCGAGTCCCGGGACGATCACGCAGGCGTACATCTACGCCGTGACCGTCTCCGGTAAGCAGTCGATCGCCTGGAACAGCTCACCCACCGGCGGCGCGGAGAACCGCGTCACCACCCTCGCGGTCCAGTGCCGCCCCTCCCATCCCTGCGCCTTGGCCGGCGTCATGCCGTCCGTCGCGCCCTGACCCCCAATCCAGAAGGGAGGTATTGCCATGGGAGTCTGCGACTTTCCGTTGATGGACAAGGTGTGCGGTGCTGTTGACTTCGCTACTAACCCCGCCGGGGCCGTCACCGACGGCATCGGGGCATGGATCGCGAAGTCGGCGGGCGAACTGGCCGCCAGCGCGGCGGATCTCGCCGCGAAGGCCGTCAACGCGACCACCGCCATCGATCTCAACGCCGGATGGTTCCGGGACAACTACGAACTGCTGCTGCCCATCGGGCTCGCACTGACCGTCGGCACGTTCTGTATCCAGTTGATGTCCGCGGCCTGGCGCCGGGACGAACGCGCCCTGGCCCAAGCCGCGATCGGCACCATGACCGGCGTCCTGTTCAGCTTCTGCGCCATCGCCTTCACCTCCGTCGCCATCACCGTGGTCGACGCCTTGTCCGACGGTCTCTTCCAGGCAGCCAACAGCTCAGTCGACGACGCGATCCGCCGTGCGGTAAAGGTCAACCAACTGGGGGCGATGTACGGCCTCGGCTGGGGAGTCCCAGCCCTGGTCGCCCTCGGATGCGCGATCGGCGCGTTCCTGTACTGGGGCGTGATGGTCGCCCGCAAGGTCGGCGTCCTGATCATGGTCGCCCTCGCCGTCTTCGCCGGCGCCGGCGGCGGCTGGGAGGTCGCCAAGCGATGGCGGCGCGGTTGGATCGAGGCCACCGCCACCCTCGTCGTGTCGAAACTGCTGATGACCGTGGTCTTCCTGATCGGTGTCTCGGCGATGGGCAAGTCCGACGCCACGGACGGAATGGCCGCCCTGTCCGATGCGATGGCAGGCATCGTCGTGATGGTTCTGGTCCTGCTGTGCCCGTACGCCACCTACAAGTTCATCCACTGGGCGAGCGACGGCGGTGGCCACGACGACGTGCACCGCGCCGGCGTCGCCGGCATGGCAGTCGCCGCAGGGGCCGCGAAGACCGCGGGCAGCCTGGCGATGCAGGCCGGCACCGGCACCCCTGCTCCACAGGGTCCGAGCCAGGTCCCCGGCGCAGGCACCGACGGTGTCGCCTCCGGAATCAACCCCTCCGGCGGCAACCTCAGCAAGGAAGGGATCGACGCCGGACCGCCCAAGGCGCAGACCAGCTTCCGGTACGGCGAAGACCCGAACGCCTCCGGCGACAAGGGCCGCGCCCTGATCCGGCACCCCGGCATCCCGTCGCTCATCACCCGGCCCAGCGAAGGCGAAACAGGGGACCCCGAAGGGAGTGCCCCGGGTGCCTCCAGCGGTGCTGGTCAGCTCGCCGGCGCGTCCGTTCCGGGCAACATGACCCGCGTCGATGGCGCGCCGCCGGCCGGCCCCGCACCCGGGGGAACGAGCAGCCCTGCCGCACCGCCGCCGCCTTCCACGGGGCCGTCGGCAACCGGTTCGCCGACGCCGACGAGCTGGGCGTACCCCAACCAGCCGCCTTCGGGGTCCTGACCAACCACAGCCGGGGGGCGGGCTGCATCCCACGGCCCGCCCCCCGTACCCCGTACCACCATCGATCACCAGAAACGGAGCCCTGCCATGACCTCCAGAAGAGCGCCGCGCCCCTCGCCCTCCACCCGCTCCCACCGTCTGGAACCACCATGTCCGCCAAGCCCCAAGCCGAAGCCACCACCGCCACCGTGAAATTCCCGCACCGCAGCAGGCGCGGCATCCTGCTCGGCCTGACCGCCCCGCAACTGATCGCCGTGAGCCTCACCGGCCTGCTCCTCCTCGCCGCCATCCTCAGCCGTGGCGTGGTCGGCGCTCTCGAACTCATCCCGCTGTGGGCCGCCGTCGCCCTGCTCGTCTTCGTCCGCCACCAAGGCCGGGCCCTCGCCGACTGGGCTCCGGTCGTCGCCCGCTACGCGCTCCGCCGTGCGCGGGGCCAGCTGGTCTGGCTCGCCCGGCCTTCCCGCCGCCCGGTCCTCGAAGGACTCCTCCACCTGCCCGGCACCGCCGCCAGCCTGCGCGTGGTCACCGCCCCCGACCGCCGGTACGGTGCGGTCCACAACCCCCACACCGGCACCCTGACCGCCATCGTCAAGGTCTCCTCCCACGCCTACGCGCTGCTCGACCCGGGCACCCAGAACGCCACCGTCAACGGCTGGGGACGCGCGCTTGCCGCGCTGGCCCGCACCGGGCAGGTCGCCCGCGTCCAGGTGATCGAACGCACCGTCCCGGACTCCGGCGACACTCTTCGCCGGTACTGGGAGGAGCACGGCCGACCCGACGCCCCGGTAGCCGGCGCGATCTACGGCGAGCTGCTCCAAAGCGCAGGACCGGCTGCCGCTCCGCACGAGGCGTACGTCGCCATCTCGCTGGACGCCAGGGCCGCGCGACGCCTGATCAACCAGGCCGGAGGCGGTCTGACCGGGGCCTTCAGCGTCCTGGCGCAGCTGACCTCGACCTTCGACCAGGCCGCGCGCACCGCCGGGCTCAACCCCACTGGCTGGCTCACCGCCCGCGAGATCGCGGCCGTCGTGCGAACCGCCTACGACCCCCATGCCCTCGCCGCGCTGGACCGCTGGTCTTCATCGGGGCGTCCGGAGGCCGAGCCCGCCGCTGCCGGCCCGGTCGTGGTCGTCGAGAAGTCGGACCACATCGCGACCGACTCGGCCGTCCACTCCACGTACTGGGTGGAGAACTGGCCCCGTACCGAAACGTCGGCGGGCTTTCTGCACCAACTCCTATTCACGGCCGGTGTGCGGCGGACCCTGTCGCTGTCGTACGAGCCGAAGGGCCTGGACGCCGCCCTGCGCGACGTCCAGCGCAAGAAGGCCACCGTGATCGCCGACGCCGCCGAGCGAGCCCGGCGCGGCCAGGTCGACTCCGAGGCGGACTCGATCGAGTACCAGGACATCAAGTCCCGTGAGCGCCAGCTCATCGCGGGCCACGCGGATGTCGCCCTGACCGGCCTGCTGACCGTCTCGGCCGACTCCGAGGAGGAGCTTCGTTCCGCCTGCGCGGTCGTGGAGACCGCGGCCGTCGGCGCCCAGCTCGACCTCCGGCCGCTCACCTGGCAGCAGGCCGAAGCGTTCACCGCCGCAGCCATGCCGCTCGGCCTCACCGTCTGATGCCGGCCTTCCCTCCGTCGGAAAGAGCACCTCCATGTCCCGCACCGCCAGCCCGACCGCGCAGGACTTCGTGCCCTTCGCCACCGCCGCGCTCGACTTCCACCGCGCGCTCAACATCCCCAGTGGCCCGCTCGTCACCACCCGCGCCGAGCTGGACGTCCTGCACTGCCACCTCGTCTCGCTGCACGGCCTGCTCGACGCCCACGCCGCCCGCACCGGACAGCTCGTCCCGATCGAAGGCGACCAGCTCCGCGCCGCCCGTACACGAATCTGGCAGGCCGCCGACTACGTCCACGCCGCCTACCACGCGGCACCTCAGCCGGACTCCGGCGAGGTACCCGAACGCGAGGCGTGCCAGGCCGGCCTGCCCGAAGGGGCACCTGAGCTGACCATCTGCCAGCGCCACCAGCGAACCGCGCACCTCGTACGCCGCCGCACCACCCCCGCCGACCTGCACGCACCGTTCACCGGCCTCATCCGCCACTGACCCTCCTCCCGTCTGGAGAAACATTCATGCCGCGCACCCGCGCCAGCGCCTCCCACCTGTTCGTCCCCCGCAAGGCATCACGCGCCGAGCAGCGAGCCGCCCGCACCGGTTTCGCCGAGGCCCGCCGCCAAGCCCGCCTCGCCGGGGCCCCGCCCAAGCGCCGCGACGAGGAGACCCTCGACCCGGAGCTGCGGCCGACCTACCCGCCGTCCGGACGCCCCGGCTCCTCCTCGGCACGCGGCGGCAAGCTCGGCCTGCCTGCCCACCGGATGACCACCGCCACCGTCAGCGGCGCCTATCCCTTCCTGGCGGAAGGCGGACTGGGCGCGGAGGGCATCTTCATCGGCCGCGATGTCCACGCGGAGGCCGCGTTCTGTTACGACCCGTTCTCGCTGTACGGCAGCGGCCGGATCGAGGGCTTCACCAATCCCAACGCGGTCCTGGCCGGGATCATCGGCATGGGCAAGTCCGCGCTGGCCAAGTCGATAGCCACCCGGGCAATCGCTCACGGCTACCGGGTCTACGTTCCCTGCGACCCCAAGGGGGAGTGGACGGCTGTCGCACAGGCCCTCGGTGGCTACAGCATCGCCCTGGGACCGGGGCTCCCGGGCAGGCTGAACCCCCTGGACGCTCCGGCCCGGCCCGCCTCGGTAAGCGAGAGCGACTGGTCGACCGAGGTCCGCAAACGCCGCCTCCTGCTCCTGGCCAGCCTCG
Organism: Streptomyces sp. NBC_00154; assembly: GCF_026342835.1. Classification (GTDB taxonomy): domain Bacteria; phylum Actinomycetota; class Actinomycetes; order Streptomycetales; family Streptomycetaceae; genus Streptomyces. Next base: position 6,358,011 of record NZ_JAPEMI010000001.1, on the reverse strand, counting down.
CTCGAACCGTACTGAAGCGCGATCTCCAGCCGATGGAACACACGGCCCTTGACCTCGCGCTGGACCTGGTCGTCACGGAAGCCGAGGCCGGCGGCACCGTGCCGCTGCTCGGCGAGATCGCGCACACCCTCGGCTCACCCGAGCGCCTCGACCGAGCCCTCTGCGACCAGGCCGGACACATGGGGCCCGCCGCGCAAGATCTCGCGCATGCCCTGCGACGCCTGGTGCACGGCGACCTGAGCGGCATGTTCGACGCGCCCTCGACCGTGGCCTTCGACCCGACCACCCCGATGCTGTCCATCGACCTCTCCCGCCTCGGTGGCTCCGGCGACGACACCGCGTTGGTCCTGGCCATGACCTGTGCTTCGGCGTGGATGGAGAGCGCGCTCGCCGACCCGGACGGCGGCCGACGCTGGGTCATCTACGACGAGGCATGGCGGGTGATGCGGCACGTCGGCCTGCTGGAGCGCATGCAGTCTCAGTGGAAGCTCTCCCGCGGGCTCGGTATCGCCAACCTCATGGTCATCCACCGCCTCAGCGACCTGCTCAGCGCAGGCGACGCCGGCTCGCGCGGCCGGGTGCTGGCCGAGGGCCTCCTGGCCGACTGCTCCACCCGCATCATCTACCGCCAGGAGCCCGACCAGCTCGCCGCCGCCGCTTCGCTGCTCGGCCTGACCGGCGTCGAGACCCAGGCCGTATCCGCTCTGACCAAGGGCCGGGGCCTGTGGAAAGTCGCAGGTCGGAGCTTCATAACCCAGCACCTCCTGCACCCGGTCGAGCGCGAGCTGTTCGATACCGACGCCCGCATGTCGACATAGCTCAACTAGCGCCTCTTTGGTCATGTTTGTGTCATTTCATCAACCGTACGCCAGCAGACTTCCGAACCCGCAGGGGAGACCCTGCTCCGGCCTTCAGCCCGGCGCCGCCGCAGCCCGACTCGAGGAGTCGCCGAACTGTTCCACGGGGCAATCGCGGAGGACTTCGGCGCAGTGGCCCGGCTGCACCAGACGCTCGTCACCCGCCTCGGAGCGGCGCCGCACCCACGGAGCCCGAGGGATTGCCTCCGAGCTGGACACCCTCGCCGATCGCTCGAGCGACCTCAGCGAAGAGCTGCATCTCGTGGGGGAGAACGTCGGCCACAAGACCGCTCCCGCTCGCATCGAGCGGCAGCAGCAGCCCCTGTCCCCCATCCCAGTCCGGGTCACATCTGTCGGCTGGCAAAGCGACGCTCCCGCTCCCTCCCACCACCCACACTCCATTCGCTGCCGCGTTCGCGGTATGCACTGGCACAGGAACGAGGACCGCACGTGCCCACTTCTTCCGGCTCCCCCGCTTCCCAAGCGAGTTGGCCACCGGCGACCGCCGATCACCTGGCGTGGCGGCTGCACGTCCCGGCGCTGGCATCCGCCGCCGCCGGCATCAGGCAGGCGTCCGATGCCTGGGACGCGGTCTCGGACTCCTTCTGCGACCACGACGGCTGGCCCATCGACGAGAAGGGCTATGCGGACGGCAAAGTGAAACGCGACGCCGAAGCGTGGAAACACGTCGAGGTCTTCCTCGCCCACGGCCCCGAGGTGCTGGCCGGCGTCCGCGCCACCGCGAGCGGTACCGACTACGTCGAGGGACCGATCAGCGAGGACCTCCGGCGGCTGCGCGGAATCGACACCACCCTGGAACGAGCAGGCCAGATCCGGCATGAGTGGGACCAGGTCATGGCGCTCATGGACGCCTCGCTCCCCGGCTCACGGGAGATCTACGCGAGCCATGCGCAGGAGATCCGCAACTCCGCAAGCTGGCACTATGCGGACGAGTTGTCCTTCCAGGGCCCGGCACTTGCTCGAGCTGCCGATCACTTGGCCAACCGGGCGGATTCCGATCAACCCTCGCAAGCCGAACGCGCTCAGGCGGCTCTCGCTCGATCCGCCTCCGGCGGCAAACCCTTCCCCCAGCAAGCCTCGGCCGGCGCCTCGGAACGGGAGCACGGGTACGGCCACCTCACCATCCCCCTCCGACAGCGCGGCCTGGAGTGCACCGTCGAGTACGGCCTCAGCGACTACATCGTCCACACCGTGCTCCCCGACGGCAGCTTGCTGATCATCTCGCCACCCCAGGAACCGTCAACCGACCACCCACCCGGATACCCCGAGAGCTGGCTGGTCACCCGCGGGCATCCTGACGACTCCACAGTCCACGAAGTGATCTACAACTCGGAGCCTGACGGCCCCCCACGCCCGGCACGGCGGCAGTGTCCCGAGTCTGCTCGCCGCCATCGACACGCGTCTGGATCAGCTCGGCGTGCCTCCACGGCCGGCCTCTGCCTCGCCGCGAGTGAGTGCTGCTCTCGCGCTCTCGCCGACCGCCCAGCGCACGGCCCCAGCGCAACTGTCAGAGGTTTCGGCCGCAAGCCCCGCGCTGCCGTCCACCCGTCCCTCGTCCCTACCCGGCCGCTGACCGCGTCCCACCTCGGAGTGCGCCATGTCCCGCACCAGCAGAACCATCCCGGCCCTCGACTGCCCCTGCCCCTGCCCCCGAGCTTGCACCGGATGGATCAGCCATGCCCACCCACTACGATTCGCTTCCCGACGTCGCGATCGGCAGCCACCCCGACTACGGCATCGTCGCTGCGAACCCGAAACAACTGGCCGCCACCACATGGATGTTGGAGGGCTTTGGCTTTCGTCCCGTCCCGGACCAGCCGACGCTGTACGCACTGGCCGATCAGCAGCGTGACGGACAGGGCCGCGTCTCCCGGGCCGTCGCGCTGCTGCGCAGGGCTGGCTACCAGGTCGACGTGGACGCCGCGTTCGACCCCTCACTGGCCTCCGGCGCGACTCCCGCCCGTGACCGGCCTTCGCGCATAGATCCCGAGGTCGCGTTCGCCGAGCATCCGCAGCTCGGCATCGTCGCAGCCACCAGTGACCACTCCTCCGCGCTCGGCGGCCGACTCATCCTGGAGGAACACGGCTGGCGCCATAACCCGGCCCTGGACATCTACACGCTGCCCATCACCATCGACCGCGGCGAAGCCCTGGGGAGGGTCTCCAACGCCACGCTGTCGATGCACCGATCCGATCTCCAGGTCGCCGTGCAGCCCCTCCTCGCCCAGGACGTAGCAGCGCGCCGTCCCCCTGCACACGCGACGACCGCGCGCCACGAGCGCAGTCAGGGCTTCACCACCCAATTCCCCATCAGCGCCGCCGCGCTCGTCGCCAGCCCAGCCCGCGCCGGCCTCCCGGACAAGGCGCCGGATGCCGCGCCCGCTGCCCCCGCTCCTGCGGCCCGGCCGATCGACCCCCGAATCGCGTTCTCCCTCAACCGCTGACCCAACCTCCGGCACAGGCATCGAGCCGATGCCGGTCCGGCAGCCAGCGGACCCGACATCGTCGCCACCGTCATCCGCAAGGACAGTCGCTGGGCCCTGCTGCAGAACGATAAGTATTTCGCCCGCGTAACCTGCGCGAACTTCGCTGACGACCACGGCCTCGACGCCCCGGGGTGACCTGCGGCATCTACCAGCGTTCACCGGCCGGGCCAAATTGCGGATGTTGCGAATCCTCTATCCCCGACAGGTCCGACGCCCCGGGCTCGTGTTCGCCGTTCCACTTCGGGGTAGACGCCGTGATCGTTCTCCTGCGCCGCGCAAGCAACGCCGCCGCCCGACGCGCGATGTCTCCGGCAAGTTCCGCAGAGGTGCCGGCGAGCACCTCGCCGCGCCGTGCCCCCGCAGCCGATAGCCCCGGCCACCCGTCCCCGCCTCGAAAAGGAGCTGCCGCGATGACCAGCAGAAGAGCGCCGCGTGCCCCGCCCCCCATCACTCGCCCGCGCTCACCCCCAGGACCCACCATGCCCGCACCGCGTACCAGCGCGCCCTCGACCACCACCGGGTCGGACGCGCTCTTCTACCTCCTCTTCGGCCTACTCGGCATCGCGCTCGCCTTCGGCTCGCTGGCCTGGCTGACCGGCAATCTCACCAACTCCCTCTTCGGCAGCGGACCTTGGTCTCCGTTCAGGGCCACCGACGCACTGCTCCACCCCGAGGCGCTGTGGCCGAACCTGAGCCCCACGGCACTGCTCGTCAGCGCACGGATCATCCCCGGCCTGCTGTCCGTCTGCCTCACCATCCTCGGCCTGGTGCTGCGGATGCGGCTGCGCGAAGGCCCGAAGAACAGCCTCGCCCGGAAGGCCGACCTCGCCCCGCTGCTGGACAAACAGATCACCGCCAAGGCCAGGAGCCTGCGGCCGTCCCTGAGCGGCCGGGAGTGCAAAAGAGGTCGCCCCTGCTGACCGCGGCATCCTGCTCGGCACCCTCTCCCCCGGGCGGGCCCATGTCCGCGCGTCCTGGGAGGACGTGATCGTCGCGATCATGGCTCCGCGAAGCGGCAAGACCTCCGGACTCGCGATCCCCGCGATTCTCGCGGCCCCCGGCCCGGTCCTACTCACCAGCAACAAGGCCGCGAACGACGCCTTCACCGCGACGGTGGACGCTCGCGCCGAGGTCGGCACGATCTGGACCCTCGACCCCCAGCAGATCGCCCACCACCCGCGCGAAATGTGGTGGGACATCCTGGCCGACGCCCGCGACCTGGCCGGGGCGAAACGTCTTGCCGGACACTTCGTCGCCGCCAGCGTGGACGAGTCGAACGGCTCCGACTTCTGGTCCACCGCCGCGAGCAACACGCTCGGCGCGCTGCTTCTCGCTGCCGCCAGCCACCGGCGGCCGATCACCGACGTCCTGGCCTGGCTCGCCTCCCCCGCCGACCGCACTCCCGTCGACCTGCTCACCGACGTCGGCCACGACGCGGTCGCCGCCCAGCTCCAGGGCACCGTCTCCGGAGCCACCGAAACACGCGACGGCATCTATGAGACGGCGCGCCAGTACGCGAGCTGCCTGCTCGACCCGGACGTCGCCGCCTGGGTCACCCCCGCCAAGGACCTCCCCGAGTTCAAGCCCTTCGCGTTCGCCACATCCCGCGACACCCTGTACCTCCTCAGCAAGGACGGCGGCGGTAGCGCGTCCGCGATCATCGCAGCGGCGGCCGACGCCGTGATGCGCGCGGCCGTGGTCGTCGCAGAACGTTCCGGCGGACGGCTCGACCCGCCCGCACTCTGCGTCCTCGACGAAGCCGCGAACGTCTGCAAAATCTCGGACCTCCCGGATTTGTACAGCCACTTGGGCAGCCGGGGCGTCATCCCGATGACGATCCTGCAGTCCTACCGGCAGGGCCAGCGGTGCTGGGGCGAGGCCGGAATGGACGCCCTCTGGTCCGCCGCCACCGTCAAGATCATCGGATCAGGCATCGATGACGCCGACTTCGCCGACCGCCTCAGCAGGCAGGTCGGTGACCACGACGTCCAGACCACCTCGGTATCGACCAGCGACAGCAGCAAGTCCACCTCGGTGAGCATGCGCACCGAGCGGATCCTGCCGCCCGATGCGATCCGCGCCCTCCCCAAGGGCAAGGCACTGCTCCTGGCCACCGGCATCCGGGTCGCCATGCTCGACCTCCGACCCTGGTACAAGGAGCCCTCGGCCAAGGTGGTCGGCCCGGCCTCCGCCCGCGCGACGAAGGCCATCACCGAACGGGCCATCGCGAAGACCCACGGCCGCGACGACTTCGGGCTGTCGGCATGAGCGCGCCCACGCCGCGTCCCGGCCGGCTCGTACGCTCGCCGGTCGTTCTGCGCGACGGCCAATGGTGGTTGGTCAGCGGGGCCGGCTCGATACTCGCCACCGACCCCACGTTCACCAGCACGCTGGACGGCTTCGCCCAGTCGATGGCCGCTGCCGACCAGGCGGTCGCCGACCTCCATGCCCGGGAGAGCGAACCTCCCGCTTCCGATGCAAGGGGGCAGCGATGAACCCGCTGCTGCATGCCGAGCAGGCGTTGATCGGCTCCGTGCTGCTCGACCCGGGGCAGCTCTCGCACCTTGGCTGGCTCGCGCCGGATCACTTCGACCGACCGGTCCACCAGGCGCTGTTCGCGGCGTTGCGCAAGCTCCGAGCCGACGGCCACCCCGCGTTGACCGCGAAGGTCGTACCGCTGTCGTGGGTGACCGATGCGGTCGACGAGGCCGGCCTCCACGTACGGGGGCTGACCGCGGTCTATGCCCACGCTTTGATCCAGTCCTGCCCGCGTCCCGCGCATGCCCCGGTGTACGGCCGCATGGTGCTGGAGGGGGCGATCCATCGCAGCATCACTCAGCACGCGATCCGCTTTCACCAAGCGGCTCGCGCCGACGCCCTGCAGGGCCAGGTGGAGGGCGCCCTGCACTACTCGGACGTTCTGACGGGGGTGCTCGGCGATCTCGCACAGCGGTGGGGAACCGAGCCGCGCCCGGTCGCGCCTGCCGCCCCTCTGGCCATCGCCTCCGCCGATCCGCCGCTGGTCCAGGCAGGCCGGGTCGCCGAGGACGAGCGGTTCCTTCTGGCCGTCCTCGCTGAACGGCCGAGGGCCATGGACGAGGTGGTGGGCTGGCTGCGGCCGGGTGACTTCGCCGACCCGGCCCACGGACAGCTCTACCGCTGCCTCGGCGCGCTGCATCACCGAGGCGAGCCCATCGATCGGATCACCTTGCTCTGGGAAGCCCAGCGGCGCGGGTTTTTGGCCGACGGCTCCGTGTCCGGCGACCAGCTCACCGCCATCTGCGACGGCGTGGGTTCCGGCAGCGCCGAATGGCTCGGCGAGCAGGTCATGCGTTCTTCGGTCACCCGCACCGCAGCCACCTCCGCGCGTGTCATCCGGACCCTGGCGGAGAACGAGGCCCTGGCCCCAGGGCACCTCATCAAACACGCCCTGCACGCCCTCGGCTCACTCGACGACGTGCGCACCCGCTGGCAGACCGCGAACGACCACCCCGCTCCGTCTCCGCCGACCGCTGCGCCTGCGCCTCCGCTGAACGGGCCACCCCCTACGCGGGTGCACGCCGCCCTCGCCCGCAGCGCGCCGCGCCCAGTCTCGCCACCTTCAGCCCGCCCCGGCTCTGCGCCCACCCCGGCCGCCGCGCGACCACCCTCACGCGGCCACAGCTGAAGCCTCCCCCAGCCCGCCGCTCGTCCTCTCCATTGGAAGTCACCATGAACAGCACCCCCAGCTCTGACATCCGTGCCATGCGTGCCACGGCCTCAGCCTTCGACGCCCAGCGCGGCAAGCTCCCGGTACCCGGGGGCCACCACCGCTCGCCCGACATCGTCGCCGTCGCCAGGCAGGTCTCCGAACTCGGCGAGCTGATCACCGACCTGGGCAACGAGGTCCTCTTCCGTGCCGCCGCACAGGACCACGAGGTCCACACTGCCAGGGTCATCACCAGCTTCGCCTCCGCTGTGCGACCCGTCGGCGAGGCGGCATCCGCCCTCGGGGCGGTGACTCACCAGCTCTCCTTCCTGGAACAGACCGAGCACCTCCGCGATCAGTCCGATGCCCGGGATGCTCGGGAGGTCGCGGTGCGGGTAATGGACGACGCGCCGGTGCGGCGGACACGGCCCTAAGCGAAGCGGCCGACTCCCTTCACACCGCATCGGCGACGGTGTCGCCTCCGTCCGTGCGGCTCCGGGCCGCCCGCAGCCGGTCCGCGACCACAACTCCCGCTGCCCGGCCTATGCCTCCCGCTGGCGCCCCGGCAGCAGCGGCTTCCCCGGGCCGGATCGTGCGGAGCCGGTGACGTGCAGACCACCATCGCGCGGCAGCCGCTGATCGGCTCGCTCTGCTCGGGGTACGGCGGACTGGACCTAGGGGTGCAGTCCGCCCTCGGCGGCACGCTGGCCTGGCACGCAGAGGTCAATCCGGACGCCTCGCGCATCCTGGCCCGGCACTGGCCCGGGGTGCCCAACCTCGGCGACATCACGACCGTCGACTGGTCCAACGTCCCCCGGGTGTGCGTCCTGACGGCGGGCTTCCCCTGTCAAAGACGTCTCGGTCGCCGGCCGACGGGCCGGACTCAACTCCCAGACCCGCTCCGGACTGTGGCTGCACGTCGCCCGTGCAGTCGAGGCCCTCCGACCCTGCCTGGTTGTGATCGAGAATGTGCGCGGCCTCCTCACCTCACGCGCCGGTACCCCTGGCGATGTGGAATTCTGCCCGTGGTGTCTGGGAGACACCCCAGGCCAGCCTCCTCTGCGGGCACTCGGTGCCGTACTCGGATCCCTGGCCGACCTCCGGTACGACGCGAAGTGGCTCGTGCTTCGCGCCTCCGACATCGGCGCCCCTCACCGCCGCGAGCGGACCTTCCTCGCCGCCTGGCCCGCCGAAAACCCTGCTCAAGACGCCGACCAGCAACATCGGCAGGAACGGCGGCTCGCAGCACCCCGCCAAGAGGAAGAGCGGGGGCCACGGCCCGAACCTCGCCGACGAGGTGGAATGGCTCCTTCTCCCGACCCCGAAGTCGTCGGACGGAACCAAGGGCTCCCCCAACCAACGTCACGGCAACGGGGACATGACCCTGCCGAGTGCGGCGGTGTCGCTGCTGCCTCCACCACGGGTCGGCGACACGGGCGCCCCGGGCCGCCGACCGGGCAGGGGATGGTGTCCTCCCTTGTCAGCCGTGGTCCTGCCGCTCTGGACGGAACCGGCTCAGGAAGCCGGGGAGCGGACCGGCGATGGGGTGCATACACGGCAGCAATCTCCCGATGGGAGATGCTCACCCGTCCCGCACCGCCGCCCACCGATGCGGCCGGACGGCTCCGTGCCGACTTCGTGGAGTGGATGCAGGGCCTCGATGACGGTTGGGTCACCGCCACTCCGGGGCTCGGACGGCCGGCTCAGCTCACCGCGCTCGGCAACGGCGTCGTTCCTCAACAGGCCACCTGGGCAGTGCAGTTGTTGACTCCGCCCTTTCCTCGTTGCCCTCGCTGCACGGCGGCGTAGCGCCTCGCTACCGGGATTTCCCGGCCGGACCAAATCGCGCTTCCTCCGGATCCTCTTCCCCATGTCGCCCTCCCACAGATGGAGCACGCCCCCATGTCCGACACCAGCAAGAGCGCCCCCGGCCCCGAGCCGTTCCGCGTTCCCGACGGGGATCTCGACGACCTCGCCAGCACCCTCGCCAAGACCATGGCCGAGGTCAGGCAGCACGGCGTCATCCTCGACCGCCTCGGCTCCGAGCCCGCCCCCGTACCCGCTGCACCCCAGCCGTCCGACGAAGCTCCGGCAGGAACAGCGGGCTCTGAGCCGGCGGACGGCCCCGCCTCGGTGTTCATCCTCGCCTTGGGTGGCGAGGCGCACGCCGTCGAACTCGCCGCCCTCAATGCCTGGGTAAACCACCTCTTCCTGCCGGTGTACGGCCGAGAGATCAGCACGACTCGCCCGTGGTGCGCGCGGTGGCACGAACACCCCGAGGCCGTCGCCCGGCTGCACGCCCTCTGGCTCGCGTGGCAGCAGCTCACTGATACCGAGGCCGGCCTGTCCGGTCCCTCGACGTGGCACCGCGACCACCTGGACCAGGCGTTGGTCCATCTCCGTGCTCCCGACGGACCCTTCGCCGCGTGCACGACGAGCCCGAACCGGCCCAACCATCGCGTGCTGGCTACCCCCGCACCCGCGCAGTCGGGGTCGGCGACATGAGCAACGAACTCGATTTCTCTCTTGATGATTTCGGGCCCGCAGACGCGGTTTCCGACGCCCAGCGACAGCGTCCTCGGAGGTCGATGTGAGCCGCGCTTGCTTCGCCTTCGCCGCACACCCGGACGCAATCGCGGACCTGCGGGAACTTCCCGACGAGATACGCGACTTGGCGCTGCTTGAGCTGCAGAACCTAGTCCATGGGAGCGACGACTGCCTGCCGCTGAAAGGCCGCCTCGCGGGCTTCCACAAGGTCTACGTCGACCCGTCCGTCTCCTACCGGATGGTCATCCAGTTCCGCCCAGCACCGCCCACCTCGAATCATAAGCGCGAGATCTACCTCGTCGCCGCCGGTAGCCGGAAGGACTACGCGGTCTACCACTCGGCCCACCTCCGCACCAGCCCCCACCTGGACACCGAGACAGCCTCCGCCACCGAGGCGCGCGTGCAGGCCGCACGGTCCCGCTCTCCCCGCGCCGCCGACCAGCCGATGGCGGTCCCGGCAACTCCCCCAGCAGCAGCCCAGCCCGCGATGGCTGCCTCCCGAAAGGCACCCCAGCGATGACCGTCGACCACGCCCCTCTGGCCCGTACCGAACTGGCGGGCCTGCTCACCGAAGCCGCGCAGAGCGTCTCCGGGATCCTCACAGCCGAACACCCGACGGCCGCCAGCCGCTCCTACCTCCACCCCGTGCTGGGCGCACTGTCCGCAGGCCCCCGGGTGGCCTGCGAGCTGAACGACCGGCTCGAAGAGTTCGTGGCCGACGAGCCGCGTCCCGCGACGCCGGCAGGTCTCTTCACCCTGGCCTCGTACGCCTCCGCGCTGGGATGGCTCACCGAGTCCCTCGCCGAGCTGACCACCTCGGTCGACCAGATCTGCACGCGCGTGGGCATCCCCACGGGCCCACCTGACCCGGCCATCGCCGCGCCCGCCGGGGTGGGGCAGGACAGTAAGTTCGACTTCGCCGTCAGCGCGCTGGAGTTGGCGGCGATTCGCACCGCCGCCGAGGCCGCCGGCCTCGTGCCGGGCGACTACGTCGAGGTGCTCTCCGAGTCGCTGCTCGCAGCCTCCCGGATCACCGACGCCTGCATGGAGATCTCCAGCGGCCTCCGCGAAGACGCCCAGTACGTCCTTGGCGAGGCCACCGACCATGTCTGGATCGGCGACGGCCCCGACAGCCTTCCGACCCTGGTCCGTTCGCTGCTCGCCCGGATGGAGACGGCCGAATGAACCTCTACGACCGACCAATCGGCCCGGCGCCCACCAGGTCACCGAGGAGTTCGTCGATGAGGCCCCCTGGACACTGAGCGACAACCGCAGCCCACTGCGCGACTCGCTAGACCTGGTCGAGCGAGTCGTCGCCGAGGCCGCTCGCGATGTCGACGAGCTGCACGGCGAACTACTGAGATTTTCGGGTTGTCGTCGGGTAGTGACGGTTCATGATCCCTGCGGTATGTCGTTGGTATGCGTTATCCGGAGGGTGGGGGCCTGACCGCTGAGCGTCGGGCGTTTCGTGAGGGGATCCGGCTCCAGGCCGGCGGGCGGTTCGCGGCGGGTGAGAAGACCGCGGTGATCGCGAAGGATCTGCGGGTGAGCGTGCGGTCGGTGGAACGCTGGCGCCGCGCCTGGCGCGAGGGCGGGATGGAGGCCCTGCGCTCGGCCGGACCGGCGAACTCCCCGGCGGTCACCGATGCCCAGTTCGCCGTGCTGGAAGAGGAATTGGGCAAGGGTCCGGCTGCGCACGGCTTCGAAGATGAGCGATGGACCCTGGCCAGGGTACAGACGGTGATCCGCCAACAGTTCCGGCTGAGTCTGTCGGTGGCGACGGTGTGGCGGCTGCTGAAACGGCACGGCTGGTCCTGGCAGGCACCCGCCCGCAGAGCCCTCGAACGCGACGAGCACGCCGTCGAGCTGTGGAAGAAGGAGGTGTGGCCGCGGGTAAAAGGATCGCGGCGGCCCATGGTGGCTGGATCGTCTTCGAGGACGAGGCCGGATTCTCCATGACGCCGCCCCGCGCCCGCACCTGGGGCCGGCGCGGACACACCCCCGTCATCCGGGTGAGAGGCAGATCCCGCAGACGGACCTCGGTGGCAGCCCTGTGCTGCTACAAACCCGGCGAGAAAAGCCGTCTCGTCCACCGGCCCCGCAACCATCTCCTGCTCAAGGGCGCACGCAAGAGCTTCTCCTGGCAGGACTACCGCGATCTGCTGGTCCGCGCTCACATCCAGCTCGGCGGGCCGATCGTGGTGGTCTGGGACAATCTGAACACCCACCTGGCTGCTGGGCTGAAACGGTACGAGGCCGAGCACGACTGGCTCACCACCATCCGCCTCCCGCCCTATGCACCCGACCTGAACCCCGTCGAGGCCGTCTGGTCACTCGTGCGCAGAGCCACGGCCAACACCGCCTTCGACACACCCGACGACCTCGACCGCACACTTCGCCGCGAGTTACGCAGAATCCAGACCCGGCCCCACCTGATCGACGGCTGCCTCACCGCCACGGGCCTGGCTATCAACCCACCGACCTCTCCCTGAAAACTTCAGTAACCCGCGCCGCCCAGTCCGCCATCCACCTGCTTGCGCCCATTGCCCAGGGCGATCACGCGAGCATGCGCGGCTGGTACGGCGCCCTGCGGACCACCGGCCCACGAACGAGCGGCGACTCGCTCGCCGGCGCGCAGCCTACGAGCAGCACACCCGGCCCATATCCACCTTCCGTCACCCACTGCCCGAACCGGACACTGCGCGGCCCTCGAAGACTTCGAGACGCACGTAAGGCCACGCCGCGCCTATCCGCCGCCCTCAGCCACGACAACACCACGACGATCTCCGGCACCGTCGCCGATCCAGCTCTCGCACCCGCAACAAGCACCGCCATCACGCCTTCCCGTTCCCGCTGATTGCCCCCAGAAAGGACGCCCCATGTCCAACGCGCTCTACACCCGCCGCCTGGTCGAGCACCGGTACGGCCGCCCGCTGGAGGAACTGCAGCGCGGCAACACCTCCGGCCGCTCCGACGACCCCGTCCTGCCCATCCTGCTGCGTCGGCTCGGCGGCCTCGCCCAGACCGACGCCGATGCCCGGTCTGCCCGCCGCAACCTCGACGCTGCCCGGCAGCGGTGCCGCTCCGGCGAGCGCTTCCTCGACGATCTCGTGCTGCGGTACGCGACCGAGGTCGTCGACCTCGAACGCCGCGAACAGGCCGAGGCGGAAGCGGTCTGGGACCTGCTGGAGGTCCGTCTCCTGCTGGACCTCCCCTCCGCTCAGCGGCCCTCGGCCCACCGCGCAGCCCCTGCCTCTGCCTCTGCCTCTGCCTCTGCCTCTGCCAATCAGGACTTGCTGGCCGTCGCTCGCGAGGTCGCCGTCGGCCTGCGACGCCTCAACCGTGAGGCACTGCGCCGGGGTCTGCGCGACCGTGGCATCCACGTCAGCAATCACCGCCTCGGCGCGGTGCTCCAGAGGCTCCGGGCGGAGGGCGTCGCCCGCTGACCACTCGGTCTCACCACACAGCCGGAAGCCTTTCCCTAACGGAAGTTCGCGCCATGCCCACCCCCGTACAGCCCTCCGCTTCCTCCATCGGCTCGGTCGATGCCCAGCGTGTCGAGGACGCACTTTCCCTGATAGCACCGAAGTGGACCACCTGGTCGGCGCAGACCCTGGCGCAACAGGGCCGTCCCATGCGTGTGCGTGACGTCGCCGCCAGGCTCCCGTTCGTCAGTGAGCAGTTCGTCGGCAAGCGGCTGGCCCAGATGCACGCTGATGGGCTGGTTACCCGAGCCGGCGACTGCAATGGCGCTCCCTACCAGCTCAGTGCATTCGGTGAGTCGCTGTCCGCGGTGCACCGTGCGCTGTCGGACTGGTCCCGGACCAATCTGTCGCTCGGCGGCGAGGTGGCCGGTGCCGAACGCGTCGAGGACGCCGTGCGGCGTCTGTACCTTCGGCATTCGACCGCCGTGGTCCAGGTTCTCGACGCGGGTGGCCCCATGCGGTTCGTCCACATCGCCGAGGAGGCCGGCCTGGACAACGGCTTCACCAGGCAGCGGCTCAACCGGCTTCAGACCGACGGCCTGGTCGCCCGTACCGGCCCGCGCCACGGCGACCCGTATGTCCTGACCGACGCCGGGCGCGCGTTGGGCCCCGTCTACGCGACCGTCGAACGGTGGAGCAACCCCGTCACCACGCGCAGGCACTCGTCGCCCTCGGCTCCTGTCACGGCGGCCACCCGGACCCACCCCGGTGTCCCGCTGGGATCGGATGGCATCCGGACCGCGGCGGCCCTGCGCCGGAGCGCCGCCGTACCGAGTGCCCTCTTCAGCCACGCCCCGCAGTCGCAACCGCCGGTGCCTACGGCCGTCACCGCCCGGTCGGCCCCCTCTCGGGGCCGCTGATTCGGGTGGCACTGAGAGCCAACCGCGTCTCCCCGTTGCCACGACGCCCGCGTGCGGTCGAGCAGCCCGTTGCGCTGCGCACGCGGGCGCCTCCGCCTCCTACGTTCTCCGGAGCCTCGACTATGAGCACTCAGCAGCCCTACGACCAGGATCCCTACCAGGAGGTACTGGTCAGTCCCAGGTATTTGGCCGGTTCCAACGGGGCCGGAGACGTCGGCTTCGCCCCTGTCGCCCAGTGGCCGCACCACTATCTCGACGAGGGGCCCTGCCAGCTCCTTGTTACCTCGCCCGACCAGAGGGTTCGTATCGGCTGGTTCGGCGACGACTTCGAGCTGTGGAAGATCACCGCATCCAAGGAGGCCGTCTCCGCGCCCCGCTGGATGGCAACCTTCAACCATGTCACCCCGGCCGAGATCGTCGCCGGTCTCATCACCGCTCTGGCTCACGACTACGCCGAAGCCGACGCCTACGACGGCAACGGGCGCTTTCTGGCGAGCCCGTCGTTGTACTGGGCCGACGCCGTCCGGCCGCTGACCGATGCCGGCTGGACCCGCGACGGCGGGGCCGAGCGCGGCACCGTCGAGATCATCGCCCCTGACGGACAAGCTGGCGTCCTGATCGACAACCGTCTCTCCGGCTGGGACGACGAAACCGTGACGCTCTGGGCCGGTCCACCGGGCTGGGGCACTCGCGCGGAGGCCGTCTTCACAGCCCGCACCCCGTCTCACTTGATCGCCGCGACGGCAGCCGCCATGACCGATCCAGCCCCGGTGATCCGTGAGCGGCACCAGCTCGATCGTAAGATGGAGAACCTGGTCACGCTCACTCCCGTCGGCCCGACCGCCCCCCAGGTTCCTCGGGCTCCGACCCCACTCGACGTGCGCCGCACTTCTGTCACCCAGGCCGTCCAACGCGCCGCCCGCACCCCGCAGACAGCTGCCGATCTCCGGGTCATGGCCGCCCGCAGCCGCACGGCGACTGCGGCACAGAACCGATCGAGCAATCCCTCGCCCGCTCTCGGGGCCAGGCCGCCGGCGGCCCAACGCCACAGTCGCTGACCGTCGCGCCCCGGGCCTTCCGGGGCATCACCGCCAACCGAAGCACCTCCGAATGCCGGGAGTTCCGCCATGCCCGACGCCACCGCACTCGACCAGGCCACGGCCATGATCGAGAAAGCCTGGGGCCGCCCTGTCGACGCTCTGGAATCCCTCGCGGTCCTCCGCCCAAGCGATGACCCGCTCCTGCGCTCGGCCATGCACATCCGCTCGGCCCTGGTCATCACCGACAACGCCGCGGCTGTACACCAGGGTCGTCTGCACGCCCTTACCCGGCCCGGCCACGTGCCGGCCTTCTACGACCTGGAACGGATCACCAGCTCAGCGGCGGACCTTCGCGTCGCCCAAGCGGAGAGCCGTACTTCCCTGCAGGCAATCATCCACGTGATCGAAGCACGTGAAGCCGCCGCGACCGCGGACCGGGCCCCAGCAGTCCGGCTGGCCCAGGCCGCTGTCGCCCGCTCCGGGCACGCTCCACGCGCCCTGGGCCAGGCGCCCGGCCAGCCCGCTCCTTCGGCCCCTGTCGGCCCCTCGCTGGCCAGCCCAGGGCCGCGCCGCTAACCGGTCAGGCGAGGTCCTCGTAGCGGTGGGCATCCCCGATACGGGAGCCCACCGCGCGGGCCAGCTCCTCCAGCGTCAACGCGACTCGACGCCCATCCGCGATCCGGTCCTCCACCACCGCACCCTCGTCACCCCGTCCGTCGGACTGCGCACCAACAGCCCACTGGCCATCGGCGACCATCGCGATGTCGCCCACCGTCCACGGCCGCCCGGCAGCCAGGACCTTGCGCTCCAGCCCGGCTCCATCCCAGCGTCTGCTCTGCTCCGCCATCCCTGCTCCCCCTTCGGTCCCGTACAGCCCGTTGCCGCAACCCAGATACGACAACCGCGTCCGCCGATCCATTCCCGGGGCCACGGGCCCTCCGCTGACGACAGCCAGTTCGCCCATGGCAGACGCCGCTTCCCGGGAAAGGACTACGGACTTCGGTACACCGCATGCCAACGTACGGATGTCGGGAAAAACCGCAGGTCAACGAAGGGATCGTCCAACCGTGAACGCCTCCGCCACCCTCCTGCCAGCCATCGTCCGCCCCACCGTGGAAGACCGCTACTGGCTCTCCTCCGACCACTGCGCGGGTCCTGTGATCGACCTCCTCGACGCCCTCGACGCCCTCGACTGGGCAGTCGCCGACACCCCGGAGGCCAACGTCCACGCGACGAGCCCGGACGGCCGTGTCTACGTCGGCTGGCTCCCCGAAGACCCCGCCGCCTGGCAGCGCGGCATCGTCTGGCAGGTCCGGGTGCACCCCACCGATGCCGAGCCCTGGGCCCAGGAGTTCGGCCTCCACACCCCGTCCGAGGCCGTCGCCGGCTTCATCACTGCCCTCGTCGCCCACCGCTGACCGCGCATCCACACCGCCTGCTCCGAACCGACAGAGAGTTCCGACCGTGCGCCTGCTCTCGGCCACCCGCCCCGGCTACCGCCGCAAGTGCGCCTACGCCCGACGCTGCACCTGCTACTACCTACCCGGTCAGTACGGCCGCCGCGCAAAGACCGTCCGCCGCCGTGCCGCCCGCCGTACCGAACAACGCCAGTGGCAGCGCGATGTCGCTGAATGACCGCGCACACCCATCGCCCCCGAACAACGAGAGCCGCAATCGGCATCTCGCCAGCCACACCGAGGGGCGGAAGGCCCTACGTGACCTGCTGCGCCTCGACGGTTCCTGACGTCCCACCACCAACCCGGCTTCCCCATCCCGTTCTGCTCTCGGAGGTTCCCGTGCCCCACTATCTGACCGTCGGCCACCTGCTCCGCCAACTCCAGGACCTCGACCCCAAGCTGCCGATCCGCCTCGCTATCAACCCCGACTTCCCGTTCACCCACTACCTGGGGGCCCAGGTCTTCGTCCGGGACGGCAAGGCGTTCATCGCCGACGACGGCCAAGAGGGCTACCTCCCGGTGAAGGTCAGCAACGCCCTCGCCTGGGCCTGACCAGTCCCACCGACACCTCCGGAGGCTCCTATCTCGTCGCAATCCCGCACTTCGCACGTGCTTCCGCTGCACGGCCTCGCCGTACGGCCCATGCCGAGCGGCGTGCGCGGCGCGCTGGTCCAGCGCGTCTCCGCCCTGCCCGATGGGCCGCTCGACGTCACGTGGCTCGCCGTCGAGACCCCGAGACTCCCCCTTGGCCGCAGTCGCCTGCCCTGGGAGCCCGCCTCCCTCGCGGGCTGGAACGTCACGGCCCATCTGGGCCTGGCCACCACCGAGGTGCATCTCGCCTCCTGGCCCGCCGCCCCGGACGACTGGCCGCGCCTGATCCGCCCGACCATCCACGAGGTGCTCGGCCTGTGCGCCGCCCTCACGATCGCGACCGCCGCCCTCGACCTCTCGAACCGCCTCGCCCAGGTCTGACCGAAACCGCAGAAGGCCGCCCCGCACCGATCAGGCAGGGGCGGCCTTGCCGTACGCCCATCCGCGCGTTGCGTACGCTCATCACCGACGAACGAGGAGGACACGATGGCTGACGACCAGCAACTCTGGGGGCATCAGGGGGTCGCCGCTCATCTAGGCATCAGCATCCGAGCTGTTCGGTATTCGGGGCGCGTCGTATTCCCCCGGCCGCTCACGCGTTGGTCCCGCCAACAACCTGCTGCGCGTGACCGGGCGACTGTCCCGTGAGGGGGTCTATCAGGAATCAGGCTCTGACAAGATTTTCGTAGCCGTTGATCGACTTTGCGGTTTCGGCCTCGGCAAGTGCCTTGGTGCGGGACGCTGGTGGCGTGTGATGTCGAGTTGACGGCGCTGCTTCCCCACCTGGCTTCGGTGCTGGTCGAGGCGGTGGAGGCAGGCGAGGGCCTGGTCAGGATCACGGTGCGGACTGCCGCCGGGGTCTCGGTGATCTGCCCGGGCTGCGGGCAGGGGTCGGCGTGGCAGCACAGCCGGTACGTGCCGCAGATCGCCGACCGCTGGCACCTGTGGCACAACCTCGGGGAGGCTGTCCTCAAGGAGGTCCACGCGCACGCCGGCTGCTGGGCGAAATGCGGACCGCCCTCCCAGGCCCGTGTCCGCGAGGAAACTACCCGGGAACGCTGGCATCAGGTCCACGCCCTGCTCGACCAGGGCGTCGGCCTGCTGGACTGCGCCCGCCGCCTGCAACTGGCGCTGAACACCGTCAAACGTTATGCCCGAGTCCCCGAGCCCGAGCAACTGAAGAAGGCCCCGCAGTACCGGCCCACCCTGGTCGACCCCTACCGTGACCACCTGCGACGGCGCCGCGAGGAGGACCCCGCCGTGAGCATCAGGCATCTCCTGGAGGAGATCAAGAAACTTGGCTACCAGGGCAGCTCGAACCTCCTCTACCGCTACATCAACCAGGGCCGCGTCCAGTCCGACCGCCCCGCCGTCTCACCTCGCCGCCTCAAGGGCCTGCTGTGTACCGAGCCCGAGCAGCTCAAGGACAAGGACCGCGAGCTCCTCAGAGCGCTGACCGGGGCTTGCCCCGAGATGACCGCCCTGGCCGGGCACATCCGTTCCTTCGCGGCCCTGCTCACCCCCGCCGCCGACAACGCCCGACACCTCCAGGAGTGGATCTCCCAGGTCCGCGAAGACGACCTGCCCCACCTGCACGCCTTCACCCGCGGACTGGAACGCGACCACGACGCCGTCGTCAACGGACTCACCCTCCCCTTCCACAACGGCGGAACCGAAGGCGTCAACACGAAGACGAAACTGATCAAGCGACAGATGTACGGCCGCGCCGGCTTCCGCCTCCTCCGCCACCGCATCCTGCTCAACTGATCATCCCGGCGGGCGATCAACGGCTACGAAAATCTTGTCAGAGCCTGATTCATGACACTCCCTACCCAAGCGACACGGCGAGGCTAGAGTAATTGGCAGCCCTGAGCGTGCTGGCGAGATGGATTATGCCGCTGAAGTCACTTGCTAGACGAGGGTGGCTCGGGCAGCTCCCAGACCCGAGCGAATACGTCGGCAACCTGGGGCCAGACCAGCCGACGAGCGTCCTCAACCGAGTCGACCTTATCGGCCAAGGGCCCGAAGACGACGAAATCGTGTGGGATGATTCTGCCGGCCCTGTCTTGCCGTCCCAAAGGATCTGGGAAACGCAGCGCCCCCTTCTCGGCGACGCGGCGCCAGACTTCCGGCTCGTCCCCGACACCCGAGAAGACATCGTCGTAGACCCGGAGCGGATCCTTGTATCCCCCGTCACGGAGAAACCGGAAACCCCAGGTCCGCCCACGAGTGGCCCAGATGAGGCTCATTTACAGCTCCTGAGAAGGATCTGCTCCTCTTCGCCCCTGTCCAAGTCCATCCGGAAGCGGGTCAACGTGGCTGTTAGGTAGTCTTGTTTGGCCAGCGCTTCGGAGTTGATATCCCTGAGTTTGTCCCCTGCTAGCTTGGCCGCATCGTTCAAGACTTCCTTCGAGAGAACGAAGCCGACAAGGTTCCGCAGAAGGCCTACTGAGCCAGGCAGCTTGACCTTGCGTCCGATCAGCGCAGCGGCCAGAGCTCCGGCGCCGCCCAGCAGACTCTCGGCCACTTTCACAGGGATTTGCTTCAACTGGGCCCACCGGACGTGCCGCTCGAATGGGAGCATGGCGGCCAGTGGCAGGATCAACTCCAGACCAACGCGCTTGGTCACCTCAATCTTTTCTGCGCCGAACTTCGCTGACGAAAGCAGCACGAAGTCCTCACCCACGGACAACGCGTCGCTGGCCTCCACTAGCCCAGCGAGCACCTCGCGCAATTCGACTATGTCCTCGCCGGCCTTCTCTATGAGGAGATCCCTGAACTTGAACACGTCCAGGTTCGGCAGCAGATCGGACTTTGACAGCGCCATTATCCAGATACGCGGAAATTCGACGAGAGGCTTGCCGTCCTCCAACAGATCGCCCTTAAGCGACAGCAGTCCGTTGCGGAAATTGGTCAGCAACGACTTCAGGTACCGTTCTTCCTCTCCGACGTTGTCCAGCAACCGCTGACCGTCCACCAGCAAGAGAGCGACATCAGAGCCCAGCAAAGACATGAACGTGTCAACCCTGCGTTGGGCCTCCTCTGGCCCGCTCACGTCCTCCTCGAACCACTCCCCCGGGTAATCGTGCCAGACGAGGCGCAGGGCGTCGAAAGGTCTGGCCTTTATCGCCTTGGCATCGAACCCATCCTTCAGCCTGACTGAGAAAGAGTAGGACGTGGCGGAGAAACGGGTGGACGCGGGCAGTCGCGCTGAATCTCTCATGCCAAGGTAGTTTCGATGCAGCCGAGTGCCCTGGCCAATCTCGTCCGCCACGACATGGAACAGACTCTTCTGTAGGTGCCGAGGCTCCTGCGTGGCTCCGTAGAAGGAGGAGAGCATGACGGTCTTGCCACTGCCGCTCTCGCCGAACACTGCAACGTGCTGCTCTAGCGCTCTGCTCACTTGCATATGAGGAGCATACTGAGGTTCCCCACGTAGCGTGAAGACCGTGACTGCAGGGGAAGTTGGAGTCATGGCAGATCAGCGTCAGCGGTACGACGCGGAGTTCCGCGAGGGGGCCGTGCGGATCGTCACCGAGACCGGGAAGACGATCGGCGAGGTCGCCAAGGACCTGGGGATCAAGGAGACCACCTTGGACAACTGGGTCGCCCGCGCTCGCCAGCGTGCCCGCTACGGCTGGGGCAACAAGTGGCGCGTCAGCGAGGAGCACCCGGCCATCGTGGCGTTCGTCAACGAGTGGCCGCAGCTGAGCTGCGAGGCCAAGGCGAAGCTGGTGCGCGGGCTGCTGCTCGGCCGCAAGGAGGCTATCTGGTTCGAGGCGGGCAGCCAGTTTGGCACCCGGGACTACCTCGGGCAGGCCATCGGCCCCAAGCTGTCCGCCCGCCTGCTGGGGGCCTGCCGCCGCGTGGATGTCACGGAACTTCTCGGTGGCGGCGCCATCTCCGAGGGCTACCGCGCCGACTTGTTGCAGGCCGCCACCCACACCCAGGTCAACGACGCCGGACTGATCTACGCCCAGGGCCTGCCTGGCATGCCAAACCGGCCCGTCCGCTACCAGGTCCGTGAGGTCACCGACGCCCAGGCCGCCCAGCTCGGCGTCGAACGCGCCACCGCCGGGCTGCCGGACCTCGCCCACACCCTCACTGAGACCGGGCTGGGGCAGCAGTACCAGGACCTGCTCGCCCGCAGTCGCGCCGATGCCACTCCGCCTCTGGCGCCCGCCATCCTGCACAAAGCCTTCCGCGCCGAATAAGACCCCGACGCGCTGACCGTCTCCCAGACCGCTGACCCTCTGATCGCCGACGACGCGGACCGCTGGGGCTGCTGGGACGACCGCTCCGACCGGCTCGCCGTGATCGGCCGCAACCTCCGCCGGGCCCTCTCCGACGCCGGCGCGGAGTTGGCCTCCACCCGGCTGCGGCACCTACCCGGCGAGCCCACCGGCTACCTCCTGGCCGACGTGAAGAGGCACTCGGGGCGTTTTCGTGACCTGCCCGCGGCCTGCCGCCCAGGCACGCCTCCGGCAGGCCGCCGTACAGGTCCTGACCTGCGGCGACAGGTTCAGTAGGTCGATTCACCCCACCCCCCCGGCCGGCGTCGATGCTCCCCTACCTGCTGTCCAGGCCTGCCGTGACCGCCCGGCCCGCCCCGGCCACCACACCCGATTCGACCGAGCCCCATCCCTGCTGCGAGGAACCCCGTGAGCGACCACGACGCCCCCGACACCGCGTACGCGGGCGGGCGAGGTCCGCCTCGCGGTGAGGTACCGGGCCGGACATCGGTCCCTCCCCTCCGACGCGAGGATATGGCTGTGGCCCGTCGATGCACGACGGGCCACGCCTTCTCATCTGCGGATCTACTTCGGGGTGTTCTTGTCGTTGGCCGGGAGCTGGATGGTCTCCTCGCAGTCCGTCCAGTGGTAGACCCACTGCTTGCGGACGGCGACCTTCCCAGCCCAAGGGAACAGGCTCTCGGAAAGGCCGATGATGCGGTCGGCCATGGTGTCCAGTGCCTTTTGAACGCTGGCCCCAGGGATGTTGACCCCCTTCAGGCCGCGCGGCACCTCGAACTCAAAGCTGATGCGCAGCGAACGCGGCGTTCCTTCGTGTTCTGACATTGCCCCTCCCATGTGACGAGTGCCAATACACACGAGACTACACCGAACTGATACAGAGTCAACATCCTCACGAGAGCGAGGGTTTCTGGTGAATAGATGAGCAAGTGACCTGGATGGAAAGATCAGTTCAGGGGCTGAGTTTGCCCGGCTGCGCTTCAACCCGGTGGAACCTCTTCTCGTGACGCCGCCGCTGGGCGGCCAGAGCGAGGGCTCCTTCGCGTGAGCACTTGGCCTGGTGATGGAACCCGCAGTGCGCTCGAAGGTTGGTCTCTCGATGGTCATCACCAGGCACGATGTGGTCTACGTCGGTAGCGAGTTCCTCTGCGCTCGCCGCACTGATCGTGGCGAGTGCAGCGATGCCCGTCTCGTCGCAGGATGCGAAGTCGGATGCGCGGCCAATCCGCCGGCAACCTCTCGCGCCGGTCGGAGCCTTCCCAGTTGGGCACTACACCTCCAGGTCGAGGAGGGCCGCGAACGCGGTCGAAGCCTGCTGCGGGACTACGCCGTTCGCGAGGATCTGAAGCTGTTGCCCGGGCGTCAGGCCGGGCACGTCCGTGACGTGACCGAGGGGGAGGTCCATGCGCCACTCAACCCACTCGACAGTCACGCGGGGACCGCCCTTGCGTCCCACCTCGGTAGGTGAGGGAGCAGCGCGGCCGCTCACGTCCTCCCACTGCCGTATGGCAGAGAGGTACTCGCCCCAAAGTCGCAAGTTGATCTTGGTTTCGGAAAGACGAAAGCCTGTGACCTGCGTCAGACTTCGGCGGCGCCCGAAGTGCGACGGCGAGGAAAGCGACGGCGGAAGAGTCGCCGCGAAGAGTGATGCCGCCCGGAGGGCGGACAACGTGAAGGCGGCAAGCGGCAAGCGGCCGTGGCGGCCGGCAGGCCGCCCCTTCAGGAAGACCCTTGCGCCCAAGCCTGCTATGTCATGACCCCTCGGCATTTGCTTGATCATTCTGTTAATCTCCGGCCATTGTTGATCAAGAGGGGGGCCACTATGAACAAGAACCATGTTGCGGGATACATCCTCACCGGAGTGGCGAGCCTTGCCGTTGGCGCGGTAGTCGGCACAGCCACCAGTACAGAGGCGTTGCCGAAGCCCGGCCCGACCGTCACCAAGACGATCGCTGCACCGACGCCGAGCGCGAGCGAAAGCAGTGCGCCGGCACCGAAGGGTGACTGGTCGCCGCAGGAGTGGGCTCGACAGTTCAAGGCGTTCACGGTGAAGCACGGGACGGCCCAGCAAAAGGCCGTGGTGAATCACGTGACCAAGTTGAAGGGCTTCGACGGGAACGCGGACGACTGGGAGGCGTGGGAGGTGAAGGTCTACACGGACTACCAGGGGGAGGAGTACGACCACGACTCGGAGGCTGAGCTGATCGTCGACGCCCTCACCGACTGGCAGGAGAGCGAGAAGGGTGACGTAAGCATCTACGTCTACAACGCCAACGGTGACGACGAAGGTAGCGGCAACCTGTGAGCCTCGGGGGCCACTCCTGAGCAGTGCCGACGGAGTCGCTGCAGAACGCTCGCGCCGCCGCTGATCTGCGGATATGCAGGCCGGGGGCGCGAGCCCGCCGAGGGCCTGGTCGACCCTGGAACTGCGGCAGAATCCGAGCTGCTAAGCGTGGATCCACCGCCTTGGATTGAAAAGGATCTTCTGACGGTCTGAGCTGGTGCCGGGTCGGTGCTCGGTTTTGGGCAGGTGGTATCTGCTGGTCTATCCAGCTTTTCCGGCTCTCCTGTCGCTTCCGTGGGTCGCTGACCAGGGCTGATACGCAGAACACGCCGTAGCCCGGCTACGTTTCGACTTGCGACAGTACGAAACGGAAGAACCTGGATACGGCGTGCGATCTGCAAGCATATGGACTCGGCTGCTCGGAGTCGAACACACGGTGGTCGCGTCGGTCGAGGCCGAGGAGGGCAACGGCGCGGAGGCGGGCCCCTGGGATGTGGTGATCGTGGCCCATGCCCGCCCGGCGAAGAGGCGGCGGCAGCGGTGCGGGGTCTGCGGTCGCCGGTGCGCCCGGTTCGACAACGGCGAGGGCCGCCGGCGCTGGCGTGCCCTGGACCTGGGGGTGGTCCGGGCGTTCATCGAGGCCGACGCGCCGCGGGTGTCCTGTCCCGAGCACGGTGTGGTCGTCGCCCACGTGCCCTGGGCCCGCCACGGTGCCGGGCACACCCTGGCCTTCGACGACACGGTGGCCTGGCTGGCCACGCACTGCTCGAAGACCACGGTGGTCCAACTGCTGAGGATCGGCTGGCGCACGGTCGGCGGCATCTGCGCCCGCGTGTGGTCGGACGTCGAACAGCGCGTGGACCTGCTCGCGGGCCTTACCCGGATCGGCATCGACGAGATCTCCTACAAGCGGCACCACAAGTACCTGACCGTGGTGGTCGACCACGACAGCGGCCGGCTCGTGTGGGCGGCGGCCGGCCGGGACAAGGAGACACTGCGGTCCTTCTTCGACCTGCTCGGACCTGAACGCTCCGCGAAGATCACCCACGTGTCCGCGGATGCCGCCGACTGGATCGCGAAGGTAGTCGCCGAGCGCTGCCCGCAGGCGGTGCGGGTGATGGACCCGTTCCACGTCGTGCAGTGGGCCACCGACGCCCTGGACACCGTGCGCCGCGAGGTCTGGAACGCCGAGCGCGGCGGCAAGGGCCGCGCCACCCCGGGCTCGAAGTCACTGAAGAAGGCCCGCTGGGCCCTGTGGAAACGCCCTGAGGACCTCACCGAACACCAGCGCGCGCAACTGGAGTTCATCGCGAAAGCCCACCCCGTCCTGCACCGCGCATACCTGCTCAAGGAGGGCCTTCGCCTGGCGTTGAAATCCGGCCCCGACACCCCCGAGGCCCTCCTCGACTGGGTGTCTTGGGCCCGCCGCTCCCGACTGGAGCCCTTCGTCAAGCTGCAACGGGCCATCGTCAAGCACTGGGACGCCATCACGGCGGCAGCCGAGCACTCCATGAGCAACGGGATCGTGGAGAGCATGAACACCAAGATCCGCCTGATCACCCGCATGGCCTTCGGCTTCAAGGACCCCGCAGCGCTCATCGCACTGACCATGCTCAGCCTCGGCGGCCACCGACCCCACCTACCAGGGCGTCAAGCTGCATGAACCTACCCACGGAAGCGACAGGAGAGCCGCTTTTCCGCGGGTTCGGTTCCGGTCGGGCCTTGAGGGCGGGTTGGACAGGGGTGTCAGATCAGTCCCGGTGGGCCGTGGGTGATGGCGATATATGCGTCCAGGCTTGCAGCCAGGGCCAGTTGTGGGGCAGGTGCAGGATGATGCGCCATGCGGAGCGAGCGATCCGGGCCGGGACGTGGACCAGGTGGGCACGGATCGTGGCGGTGGTCGCCTCCGCGTGGAAGGCCGAGGTGTGTGCTCCGACGGCCCGCAGCAGGTTGTAGGCCATCGCCCACAGGATGAGCCAAGCCGAGTTGGCGTGGAAGTACCCGGAGGGCAGGTGGGCCAGAGCGCCGGCTTTGCTGTCCGCGATGACCTGCTCGACGACAGCGTGGTGGCGGTGTTCCCGTTCGGTCTGGAGTGTCTGGGCGGGGTTGTCGGTGAAGAAGGGGTGGTAGCGCCAGACAGGAAACAGCTCGCGCGCGCGGACTCCCAGTTCTACAACGCCGGAGTGATCGCAGCCTGCCGCCGGGCCGGCGCCCGCTTCTCCATCACCACCGGCATGAACCCGTCCATCAAACGGGTCGTCCTCAGCATCCCCAACCAGGCATGGCAGAAGATCAGTTACCCGACGCGGTGGAAGATCCAGACACGGGTGACCTCATCCTCGGACGCCGAGGTCGCCGAGATACCCGCCTACACCGCGTTCCCCAGCCGCTCATCCCCGACGAACGAGGAGGACACGATGGCCGACGACCAGCGGCTCTGGGGGTATCCGGAGGTCGCCGCCCACCTGGGCATCAGCGTCCGCGCCGCCCGCAGCCGAAAGAGCCGGGGCAGCCTGCCCGCGCCCGACGACACCACCGTGCCGGACCGGCCTCGCTGGAAGCCCGCTACCTTCCAGGGCTGGCGGCCCGTCGGCCGAGGGTTCCGGAGCGACCTGCACGGCCCCCTCCCAGCACGAGATCACTCCGTCCGGCTGACCGGCGCTCGTGCCCGCCCGTAGGCTGCGGCCGTGACGTCCGACTCGCCGATGCCGTCCCCGCCGTTCCCTTCGCCCGACGATGCTGTGCTCCGGGTGGTCGTCGGCAATGCCATCGCATCGGTCCGCAGCGGCGAAGCCTCGGTGGAGGAGGCGATCCTGCATGCGGCCGTGCACGGCTGGTACGAGGGTCATATCCAAGGCGAGGACGAGCGCCCCGGCTGCGACTTCCGGGGTGGGCTGCCGAAGAACGGCGGCCGCGGCTGACCACCCTGCAAGACCGAGGCGCGCCACCGACATGTTGGTGGCGCGCCTCAGCGTTTGGTACATCGCTCACCTAGGGAGCGGCTCCGTGGGTCGGTCGTGCCGGGTGCAGGAGTTGCTTCGCCATCGTCGGCTTCCTGACAACGCACCTGCCGACAGCACCCCACCCCCGCAGACACCCGAAACAGGCAAGACTCCCACCCTCAACCCCTGGCAGAACCTGCCGCACCACCAGTCGCCCGGTCCGCCTACCAGTCAGCCACGAGACGGAACACCTGGGCATCCGAGGTCCGGGCCAGTTCCCACGAGATCAACGAGTAGCACTCGGGCTTCTCTCCCAGTGGATGATGGGAGCGCAGGGCGCAGACGACGAACTCGCTGGATTCGGCCGCCGCCGGCCAACCTTCCGGCGTCGTACCTCGTGCGGGCCTGTAGTAGGGGTTCCGGGCCACGATGCCGGTGACCCACTTCTCCGGGATCTCCGCCCCCTCCGACGTGCCCTCGGAGCGGCTGGCCCAGGAGGTTGAGGGGATGCCGTCAGAGGAGACGAGGTATCCGACGGCTTCCAGCGGCTCGGGGTTCTCCAGGTGTCCCCGAGTCACGGCGCGGCCTGTAAGCGGGCGAAAGAAGCCGGTGGCCATGGCGTCGTATCGCTCGAAGAGGTGCCGGAGCGGCGCCATATCGACCGGAATGCCGACCAAATGGAAGGAGATGTTGCAGCGGAGGACGATGCGGGAAGGGTCGCTGGAGACGTCCGCGGTCAGCGTGTAGAAGCCCCCGCTGGCGCAGGTGTCGAAGTACGTGACCTGTTCGGTGTGGTGGGGCTCCTCCAGCCCGTCGTAGCGCTTCTTTCTGCCGATCAGCGCGTTGACGAACTCCCGAGCGCCGGTTCCGTGCCAGGCGGTGGTCGCCTGCCGAATGCTCCAGGACGGTTCGGCTGTCGTCCAGCCCATGGCGTTCAGCGTGTGGACGAGGTCGACGAGACCGTTCTCGTCCAGCCGGCGGACCGGGAGGTCCACAGTGACCCCATTGCCGCCGGCGATCACCCAGTCGACGTCGGGCAACTCGTGCACGAAGACCAGCTCGGCGAAGCCGTCCTTGGCCGTCATGTACGGCAACGGCTCCAGGTCGCCGCCGAGCAGGGTGAGGCTGGCTGCGGGCAGATCGTTGACCGGTCGGCGCTCGGCAGTGCGTGTGGTGTTCTTGTCCAAGTGGGCACGGCCATGGACGATGAGTTCGTCCCGCTTCGTCTTCAACAGGTTGGAGAGCGATTCCGGTGCATGGAAAACCTGCAGCAGCTCCCGCTCGCCGATGAGGAGGACGGGCTGTCTCCCCCGGAACTCGACCACCTGCGGGAGGACGGTGTCCGTGAAGCCCGCGACGCTGATGATTACACCGATCGAGCCCGGGACGGCCCGCTCCATGCGCGTCCGAACTCCGTCGAAGGTGTCCACACCAACGGGCGCCTTCTCCCATTTGGCCTCGACGACGTACCAGGTGTCGTCGTAGCCGACGACGAGGTCGGTCTGCCTCGGGCGGGCGGCTCCGGCGTCGCGCTGGACTCGGAAATGAACACTCCGGAAGAGCCGCTCCAGTAGATCCTCTAGCTGCCGTCCGCGCAGATGGGGGTCCGAGCTGACCTGTAGTCGCTCGAACTCGGATACGAACAATGATTCCCACCCCATGACGGCAACTCCCTGCCCCGTTGTGACAGCGCCCCGAAGGCACTCGTTCAGTCCACTTGCACGTGGACCGCAGCTCTGGACGAGCGTAGGCACCACGGTGACCGCTCGCCCATTCGGGTGTAACAAGTCACGCTGTTGCTCGGTAAACCGTACGCTCGATTCCGCATCTTCTTAGTGGAGTTGACCATGAATAACTGTCCCGCCGTGGCGGCCCTGATCGGTCCGTATACCTTGCGCTTCCCACCTCACTCGGCCGTCGTCGAGCGCGTCGTCGGGGACGCGGGGCCCATCGGCACCGCCGCACTCCCTCGCGTTCCAGGGCTGCGCATGCTCTTCGACGAGTCGGACGCGGACGACCCTGGCCAGGAGGTCAACGACCTCGCGCGCCTGGTCGTCGAAGCCCTCGGCCACCCTTACCAAGAACAGATGCGCGGTCTGGTCGGCATTTACCTGGCCGACGCCGAGGGGGTCCCGGTGAGCATGCCGACACCTCTACAGGAGCGCATCTCTACGGAGGTCAACCGTGCCCGCTCTACGTTGAAAAACTAGTCCAGGTAGGTGCCGGCGAAGGTCCCATCGAAGCCGAGCGCGGCGAGGCCCTGCTCGACGCTGGGGTAGGTAGTCCCGTCCGGGATGGCGATCAGGGTGTCGAAGTCGGCGCGGCTGATCTCGGGTTCGAGCCACTGGTTGCTGCACCGGCAGCAGATCCAGACGGTGCGGCCGTGGTTGATGAGCAGCCAGTCGCGCCGGGCACGGCAGGCCGAGCACATCACGGGAATCCCGCGCAGGGCCAGCTCGCGCGGGTGGCTGAGGCAGCGCGTCACGCCGGGGCCGCTGGGCGGCTGCGTCTCGTACTCGAGTTGCAACAGGGGATCGGTGCCAGCGGGGAAGACGGGCAGCACGGGTGTCGGCTCTGCGGGGCGGTCGGTGGTTCTGAGCACGAGCGTCATCTCCCGGTCAAGGTCCTTCTGCTTCCATCCGTAACAGCCGGTGGAACCGGTTGTCCAGGGGTTTCTCGGAGTCCGGCAGGCCGGTTGACTGGCCTGCCGGACTCTCGTCAGCGGCGCAGTGGGCGGTTGCGCGGGTCGGAGGCGGTGGGGCGAGCTGCTGCCGTAGGCACTGTCCCGTTGCTGGTGCGGTTGATCGAGGCCTTGGGCTGGCTGGTGCCGGCCTGCGGGCGGCGGGTCGCTTCACCCGGGTGAGCGGGGAGCTGGGCGAGACGGCGCAGCCGCCAGACCAGGACGTCGTTAACGTCCTCGGCGGTGTCGAGTTCGCGCATGTCGATGGCCTGCTGGAGAAGGGCCTTGGGGTCATGGCCTGCTTGCTCGGCCTGGGCAAGCGTGGCGGTCAGGGCATCGGTCTTCGTAGACGAGCTGTCTGCTCGCAGCGCCGCGTCCGGCAGGGCTGCGCGGATGGTGGCCTGGTGGGTGCGGCGTTCAGCTTCGGGCAGGCCGCGACCTTGGTCGCGCAGTGCCTGCATGGGCGTGGCGGCAGACTGGCGGTAGGCGGCTCGCAGATGCTCGGCGGTCTGTCGGGAGGCGTGGGCCTGCTGGGCATGACCACGGGCGGAGTGCCAGCGGGCGGCGGCCACGGCGACGAGGACCAGGGTGGAGAGGAGCATGGCGGTGGTGCCGCCGTCCTCGCCACGGCCGAGGGCGCTGCCGGCCTGGATGATGCCCCGGGCCGCCGAGCGGATCGCCCGGGTGTCGGCGCGCTCCGCTCGGACGTGGCTGCGGGTGGCACGCTCGAAGGCGCGGGCGGCTGCACCCAGCTCGGCGCGGGTGGCGGCCGGGGAGGTCTGGGCGACCGCGTCCAGGAGTTCTCCGACCCCTACGAGTTGAGCTGCGGCTTCGTCGTCGTCGCTGTCGAGCAGGAGGGCGGCGCGCTCGGCGATTCCGGTGGCGCTGCGTCGTTCCCGGGCGGGCGGCGACCAGTCCGGTCGGCCGCTGGTGGCGGCCGAAGGCTTCGTCTGGTTGGCAGTGCCGTTTGCCAGGCGAAGGCGGATCTTCGGCAGGGACAGGTCGGGGGCCAGGGTGGAGCCCGCGAACCAGATCGGCTCGCGGTCGCGGTTGCGGTCGCCGGGGAGTGCGACGTTGTAGCCGATGGCATCGCCGGATGGGGCCTTTCGTATCTTCACGCGCAGACCCGCCTCGCGCAGCCGGGTGAAGAACTCCTCTTCGGTGGCGGCCCCGGCGAGGGCTTGGCGGACGGCTTCGCGGAGCGTCTCGCGTGGAGCCTCGGGGCGCCCGGTGCGCTCGGCCTTGAAGCGTTCGGCGCTGGTGGGTGCCTTCGCTCCAGTGCCGTCGCCGGGTTTGAGTTGGCGCAGGCCCATCTCCTTTTCGATGCGGCGGCATTCGGCCTGGGCCTTCTTGAAGTCGTAGTTCATCCTGGGGCGGCGCAGGTCGCCTCGGACCATGGTGGCCAGGATGTGGATGTGGTCCTGCGCGTGGCGTACCGCTACCCAGCGGCATCCGTCCGGGTCGCCTTCGGGGGCGAGGTTGACGGCTTGGACCAGGCGGCGCGCGACAGTGTTCCACTCGGCGTCGGTCAGGGTCCGGTCGCCGGGGTCGGTGCGGACTGAGCAGTGCCATACGTGCTCGGCCGGTGCCGCGGCGCCAGCCTGCTTGACACGCAGGTCCAACGCGGCAGCGAGCCGGGCGAGGGTGACCTTGGGATCGGGGTTGGGGCTGGTGTCGCGCCCGGGGTCGGGGGCGAAGCCATCCCAACTCCCGACGAGGTGGGCGTCGATGTGTTCGTCGCGTTTGCCGGGGCCGTACAGATAGACGAGCAGGCCGTGGGTTCGCGAGCCGCGTCGAATCTTGGGCACCATCAGTGTCGCTTCTTCACCAGGGCGTCGGCCGTGTCGTCGATGCAGGCCAGGAGTCGGGTCAGGGTCGTTAGCGCGTGGTCGAGTTCGCCGGGGCGGGGCTGCCCTCCGGCGTTGTAGATGTAGGCGATCTGGTTGATGTTGTTGCCGACCCGGGAGAGGGCGGTGCGCAGGGCGACCATCTCGTCGATGGCGGTGTCGAGTTGTTCGTTGGTGTGCAAGGTGGTGGAACCGCGGGCGGCGGCGAGGCAGGCGGCGGCGAGGAATCGGGCGACGGTGACGCCCCGCTGCGCGGCGGCGGCGACGATCTCGGCTTTCTCAGTGTCGGAGAGCCGAGTGGTCGTCTTGCGGGTGCGCTCGCTCGGGTTGCGGCTGCGGCGGCGCGGTTTGCGGTCGGGAAAGGCAGGCGTGCTCGGGCTCAGCTGCTCGCGGTGGTCGTGGCGGTCTGCTTCTCCCCCTGCGACCGGCGCCCCCTGGTGCTGGGAGTCCGGCTGGTCCCCGTGCGCCCTCGCTCGGGGACCAGCCGGACTCCCCCCGCCCTCCTGGGCGGGGGCAAGTGCGTACGACGGACCGTAGGACCGTCGTACGCGACAACTTGCTCCGCCAGGAGCCGTCGTGGGGTCACGCTGCTGTCCGGACGTGGTGCCCACCGGGTCGTTGGCGGTCACCGGCTCGTCTCCGGATTCTGCTGCCGGATTTCGCGGACGAGTTCGTCGATCCAGTCCATGGCCAGAACCGGGTGGTACAGGGTCCAGGGGCGGCTGTGTCGGGCTTGTTGCACGGTCCAGGTGTTGTCGGGACCGGATTCGGCGCGATAGAGGTGGCCACGCTGGTGCAGGACGGTCAGCCAGCAGTCCACCTCGGCCGGTGTGGCGGGGTTCGTACGCATGGCAGTGCTCTCCGGTTCCTTCGGGAGGTCATGGGGCGCGTGTCCAGGGGCCGGTGACCGGCCGAGGTGTCCGGCTGGTCACCCGCCCCATGTGGTGTGCGGTCAGTTTCGGGAGGTGGTGGCCCGCTGTCCGTGCTGCTGGCGGAGCTGGACCATCAGGGCGGTCAGCGTGTCGCTGGACAGCGGGATCTGCTGACCTCGGATCGCCTGGGCGACCACCTTGCGGGTCAGTTTGTCCTCGGCCCTGACCGCTGACCGGGCGATCTCCAGCAGCTCCTCGGTGTCCGGGTCAGGTCGCCGGTCACCGGTTGTCCGGGTGTCCCGGTCAGTGACCGGCGGCGGAGTGACCGGCCGGTCGGTGACCGGCGCGAGGCTGTCCTGGTGGCCGGTGACCGGCTCGGTGCCGGCCGGGCGGTCAGTGACCGGCGGTGCGGTGTCCGACTGTCCGGGCAGGTCAGCGGCCTCGTGCGGCTGACCGTGGTGACCGGTGACCGGGTTGCTGCTGTCCGCCGGGGCACTGTCCCCGGTCAGTGACCGAGGACTCGGGCGCTGCTTGTCCAGGGACAGTCGCGGCCGGTCGGTCAGGGCAGTGACCGGCTGTCCGGCGCTGACCTGACCGGCCTGCGGCTGCTGCTGACCGCCCCGGTCAGTCCGGGTGACCGCGATGCCCTCCGGTCGGTCAGTCTGACCGAGGTGACCGGCCGGGCCGAGGTCGTCACGGTCACTTCGGTCACTGCCTTTGACCGGCCCCCGGGCGATGAGGATGTACAGGTGGACCGCTCCGGCCAGGGCGAGCGGGGCGATGGTGGACAGTACGGCGACCACCGTGTCCCCGAGCCGCAATCCGGTGGCCGAGGCGTTCTCCTCGTTGAGCCTGACCGCGTGAAGCGCGTTGGCCCAGATGCTGGCGGCGGTGGCCGTGGCGAAGAGGGTCCACACGTAGAGCCGGGCGCGCAGGGGTGCGTCGCGGAGCACCAGCAGGGCCCGGATGCCGTAGGCGATGAACCCGTCGATCACCAGGGGGAAAAGGAAGGTCAGGAAACCGCGGACGTGGATGGCGACGGCCATCTGCTGCAGGGCGTCGTACGAGAGAGCGCATCCCGCACCGCCGAGGGCGATGACTGCCGCGCGGTCCCAGCCGGTGATGTGCGCCGCCTTCGGCGCGTTCGCGATGCTCACGCCGCCGTCCCGAAGTCGTCGCGGCCCAGGCGCTCGCCGTCGGTCTCGGAGGGCAGGGTGGTCTTCGTGGTCTGCTCCAGGTCTCGGTTGCGGATGGCGCGGCGGGTCTCGCGGTACAGCTTCTGGGCGTGCTCCTCGCTGATCTTCAGGAGCCAGGCCAGGCGCTGTTCGGTGAGGCCGTGGCGGTAGGCGGCGTGGACGACCGCGCGTCGCTCGGCCCTGGTGAGGTGGACGTCGCGCCCGGCGACGGTGGCGTTGACGCGGCTGTAGTCGAGGCGGTTGGCGAGCTTCTCGTGCAGGG
This sequence comes from Streptomyces sp. NBC_00154, assembly GCF_026342835.1. Lineage (GTDB taxonomy): Bacteria > Actinomycetota > Actinomycetes > Streptomycetales > Streptomycetaceae > Streptomyces. The sequence goes on along the minus strand of NZ_JAPEMI010000001.1, from coordinate 6,324,643 downwards.
GCTCGCGCTCCTCCTCGGTCATCCCGCCCCGGATGCCGTTGGTGTCGCTGCCTTCGAGGGCGGCGTCCAGGCAGGTGCGGCGGACCGGGCACTGGCCGCAGAGCGACTTCGCGGCGGTGATCTTGGCGGTCTCGTCGGGCTCGGGGAAGAAGATGTCAGGGTCCACCGGGTTGTACTCGGTGCTCTGGCAGACGGCCTGGTCCTGCCAGGTGTGGTCGCCGAGGAGGCGGTGGCGGGCAGGGCTGATCGTCGTGGAGGTCATGCGTGTTGCTCCGATCGCTCTCCGCGCGCAGGGGCGTCGGCGGAGGGGTGCGCTGGGTCGGGAGGTACGTGGGCGGCGCGCTGGGGTCACGGCCCGGCGTGGCAGCCTGAGGTGATTAGGCGGCGGTGCGGTGGCGTCTGCGGTCGACCGGCTCGAACTCGACCCGAGTGGTCATCTGCGCGAGCCGGGAGGTGACGCGGTCGCCGAGGTAGGCCCGGAGGTCCTTGATCGCCAGGTTGGTGGTGACCAGAGTCGGGAGCATGTGGTTGTACCGGCGGTTGATCAGCCGGTACGTCACCTCCTCGACCCACTCGGACGCCTTGGCCGCACCGAGGTCGTCAATGATCAGCAGGGGACAGCGGCTGACGGCCGTAAGCTCCCGCTCGCTGTCGACGCCGGGCCGGGGGCGCAGGTCGGCATACAGATCGGCGGCGGTGGTCGCGCGCCACCGCACGCCGACGCCGGCCTGCACGAGTCGTCGGACCGCGCCGTACGCCTGGTGGGTCTTTCCGGCGCCGACCACTCCGGCCATCAGCAGGCTCGGGCCGGTGGTGACCTGCCGCCGGGCTCCCGGGCTGGGGGCGACGGCCTGCTGGGCGACGTCCCGGGCCCAGGACAGGACCTGCGGGTGGTCGGCGACCGCGCCCTGGTAGCGCGGGGGCATCCCGGCCGACAGGGCATCCAGCGGGGAGAAGGACTCGGACTCGTCGGCCGGCGCCGCGGCGGCGTCCGCGTCGATGTTGCGGGCAGCCAGGATGCGGGCCATCCGATCCAGGGTGCCTTCGCTGCCGAGGGTCCGCGGTTCGCGGGTGCGAGTGCGCATCACAGCTCCTCGGCGTAGGCGGCGGCAGCGTCGACCGGGTTGGTCCACGCCTGGTGAGCGGGCACGTTAGGTCGGATCCCCGGCCGCACCAAGCCGGCGGAACGTGCATTCATGGCCTCGTTGACCATGCTGGTCAGCACGCTCGGGTGCTTGGGGTTGACGGCGAAGTTCCGCAGCCCGGCCCGGATGTGCTCCGGGGCGATACCTTCGGCCAGGAGCTTCTTGGCGATCCGCCCGAGGTGCCCGATCACATCGCTGGGCGGGCGCTCGTCGCAGGCAGCGATGTACTCGCCCACGAGCTGGTTGGCCGAGACGAGGGCTGCGGGCGCTGTGTGCCCCGTAGGGATAAGAGATCCAGGATCCAAGATCCTAGATCCAGGCGCCGAGCCCTCGCCGAGGTTTCGGGGAAGGTTCGGAGAGTCCTCCGCGAATATGCTTTGACCTGCAATTTTCGCGTCCGCGTGGCTAGGGGTGCCGGCCATGCCGTCGAGAGCGTCCTGCTGGGCGGTCGGAGCCCCGCTTGCGTGGCCGGGAGGCATCGCGACGGACTGCGCGGGCAGATCGAGGGCTCGGGGAGCGTTCGGCGAAGCCTCGGCGAGCCCTCGGGTAGGGGTGGGCGACCCCTCGGTTCGCTGAGCGCAGGTCCCCTTGCAGGCGCCGCACCGGTCCGCCGCGTGGTGCTGCGAACAGGAGGGCAGCCGGGACTGGCTGGGCTTGTCGATCTTCTGGTGCTGCGACCAGGTCACGATGTGGAGATAGCGGCGACCGTCGCAGCCGGTGTACCGGCAGACCAGCCCCGCATTGGCGAGCTGCTGGAGGTCGTCCTCGACATGAACCGAGGTGTGCTCGGCCCGCAGAGGCCAGAGCAGCCCCGCGATGATCGCCGCGTTGTCACGATGGCGTCCGTGGTCGTCGGCCTGCGTGAGCAGTCCGAAGAAGGTCCGCTCGGCCTCGACACTCACCTCGGCGAGCGACTCGGAGACGAACGCCTCCGGCTTGATGGTTCGTATCCGCGCCATGTCAGCGGCCCCCACCGGCGGCGATCAGGTCGCCACGGGTGAGGGGCGCGTCGGCGAGGTCGAAGGTGTACGACCGGTTCCAGTCCGTTTCCGGCCGTCCCTCCTGAAGCCGGCGGACTGCGGCTCCAGCGGTCGCCCGGCCCAGCTCCAACGTCTCCCCGGCCTCGTCATCGACGATGGCGTGGGACACCAGGCGCCACTCGCGATCCGCGACGTCCGGCGGGGCACTCGCCCACTCCTCTGCGGACAGCAGCATGCAATACTCCCTTGCTTGGACGGTGAGTGGCCGTTCTCGTGCAAAAGCCCGGCCGCTCTCCGATGTATGAATCCGCCCCTCTCGGGGCTTACGGCGCCTGGGAGTTACCAGCTCCTGGGCGCCGTTTCTCGTCTCTGTCTGCTGGGACGCAGAGCTTGCGGGTGACCCACCCGTCTCGCCTGCCCCTGCCCACCACCTCGTTTCCATGAGTCGATGACCGTGCGACGACACTAGACCAGCAAATATGATCACCGTCAACCAGAGAAAATGGCGACCCTGGGGTATCGTTCTCATCAGTCACACCGAACGAACGAATCACCGAACAGGGCAGGAGGCATGGTGAGCGACGGAACCCCCGAGGGGAAGCGCACCCTCGCCAGCAAGCTCGACTACCTGTTCGAGACGGTGCGCCCTCGCGGCCGAACCGCTTACACGCACGAAGAGGTCGCGACCGAGATCGCCAAACGGGGAGGTCCCACCGTCTCCGCCAGCTACATCTGGAGCTTGCGGACCGGCAAGAAGGACAACCCGACCATGCGCCACCTGGAAGCCCTCGCGGACTTCTTCGGCGTACCCCCCTCATACTTCTTCTCCGCTGAGGACTCGGAACGCGTCGAGTCCGAACTGGCACTCCTCACCGCATTCCGCGACGCCGAGGTTCGGGGCGTCGCCCTGAGATCCTCCGGGCTCTCATCGGAGACCCTTCAAACGATCCGCGGCTTCGTAGAGAGGGCGCGCGCCCTGGAGGGGCTCAGCGACGAGGACTGAGCAGCATGCCGCATCCCGGCAAGCGCGCTCGATATCTCACGTGCGGTTAGAGCAGTTGGCGGCCTCGCACGTAGGCACTCGAGGATCCGCTCGTGGATCGCGGGACTCGACGGAACCCTGCCCGGGACCCAAGAAGCCTGGACGCCGCCACCTCAACGCCGATGGTCACCCGTGCAGGGGCGCGCCCGCAACGCCCGCCGCGAAACGACAGGGGCACCAACGAGCGCCGGCCGCAGGCCATGAGAGGCGACGGCGCGCGGATCGCCGTGGCTCGGCGACCGGGTACCCGATAGCGATGGCTGATTTCGTCATGCACGTCCGCGGCCATGATTCCCTCCAGCTCGTTCGGCAATAACGCCGACCGCCACCTCGCCACAAGGCGCAAGGCACAAGCGGGTTCAAAAGAGGGCCCCTTGAGATCAGGCAGGAACGAAAGGGCGGAAGCGAATCCCCAGGAGTTGCCATCCGACCCACTCACCGCTGGGCGTTCACCTATCCCATCTCCCCGTAGAGCAAATAGACACCCCTGCCAGGACGAAGAACCTTCAGGGAAGCCGAGGGAATGACCCACTTGAATCCAGGGTGACGTTCGTCACCAATTCAATGCGCAACCCTCGTTCGCCCACAACGACTGCCCCTTGTAGACGTTTGATCCAATTTGACCACATGATTAATTGACCAACAGTCACTTGATCATGAAACTGATTGCAGATTCATCTAGTTTCGCGATTGAGTGCACCTTGCATCCGTTAACGTTGTGAGTGCGGGGGACGCACCATTTATTGCACCGACTCATGCTGAGTACGGGCCACAAGAAACCTGCGGAGGCGCCTTGTCTTTGCGTAGTCGTCGTGAATCCGTCGGCCGCGCACCCCGAAGCCGGGAGCGCTGCGAGGATCTGGTTCGGTCCCTCGACATCCAGGCCCCCTTCGACGTGGAGGCCCTGTGCAGGAGCATCGCCGAACAGCGCGGACGTCCTCTCTATCTGCACAGCACACCTGGCGTCACCGGTACAGACATTCCGTGCGGCGCCTGGCTTGCAACAGAAAAGGCCGACCACATCTTTCACGAACAGTCGACCAGCCCACTGCACCGGACGCACATCATCCTGCACGAGTTGGGCCACATGCTTCTGGGACACCAGTCCGCTCTGGACGACACCGGAACGGGGATCAGCGCAGCCCTGTTCCCGGACCTGTCGCCGGCCATGGTGACCAGCCTTATGAAGCGGGCCAGTTACAACACCGAAGATGAGCGAAGTGCCGAATACCTGGCAGGACTCATCGCCTCCAAGGCAGACGTGGCCACGAAGAAGAACCGCGACCGAGAGTCCGTCCTCCAGAGGCTCGACGACGCCCTGAGCGATACCTGAGAAACTCCCATGATCTTCCTCGTTCCGGCGGTCCTCCTATGGGCTGTCGCCCTGTGGCGAGCGCCCGCCGCCATGCGCGACAAGCGTAAGCGTCCGCTGTGTAGTGCGTTCATCGCTCTCGCAGTCGCCATGACGATCAAACCGGTGGCCGTGGCTTCCGCACTCGACGAAGCGCTCGGCGTTCACAACATCGCGATTCTCTGCAAGCATCTGGCCGGCATTCTGGCCGCCCATTCGGTCCTCACGTTCGTTCACGACATGGCCGACGAACGTAGCCCCGAACTGGTCGGCTCCAGACAACACATCGCCATTCCCGTGACGGCCGCCGTCGGCCTCACCGTGCTGTTCCTCTCAGCTCCGCAACCGCAGGAGGCAGAGGACATTCTGACCGAGTACGCCACGGACTGGCGTATCGCGCTCTACGGCCTCATCTGGTCCGCGTTCCTGGCGGCAGCTCTGCTCAGTGCCACACGCCTCTGCCGACAGTGGGGACGCCACCCTGACGCAGGTTTGCTGGGGCGTGGACTGCGGCTGACCGGCTTGGGCACAACGATCGGCATGGTCTACGCCGCACACCGCGTACTCGCCCTCGTCCTTCGGTTCTTCGGAGTGGACGTACTCGCCCCCGAGGCAGACAGCACGATCAGCAACGCTCTCCTCTTCGGCGCGTTGCTGTTCATCATCGCCGGGAGCACTTTGCCCGTCGGGCGCCGTCTGGGCGCCTGGTACCCCACGCATCGCGATCTCGTGCTGTTGCGGCCTCTCTGGTTCGACCTCACCAGCGTGACGCCCACAGTTCGCTACGAAGCTCCACGAGGCCGCATCCCCGAAGCTCTCGATGTCCGGCGTAGCCGAGATCGGCTCTATCGCCGGGGAATCGAGATCCGCGATGCGGTACTCACGCTCGGGTCCCACGCACCCACGAGTCTCCGTGAAGAAGCCCACGCGTACGTCGCACGGCAGGGGCTCATCGGCGCCCAGGCGGCGGTCACCGCAGAAGCCTGCTGGGTGCTCACCACGCGACTCAGCCACACCGCAGGCGATCATTCCACCCCCGGATGTGTCGTCCCACCCGCCAGCGGCGGGCCAGACCTTTACACCGAAATCCAGGCTCTGAAGCAGCTGTCCACGGCCTACCGGTCCGACCTCGTGCGCGGCTTCGCCCTATCCAACCGTCAGGACTTCCGATGAGCACTCCCCATCCGCCCGTGCGCCTGGCCCGCGTGATAACCGACGCCCTGGCCCCGGCCTATCTCGTGATGGGCATTTTGCTCGTTGTCGGTTGGCACAGCACCAATGACTGGGCGGGGCTCGGCTGGGGCCTCCTGGCGGCACTCTTCTGTGGTGGCATCCCCTTCGCCGTCATCCTGCTCGGCGTCAAGCTTGGTCACTGGACCGACAAGCACGTGAAGGTGCGGAGCCAGCGTGCAATTCCCCTGAGTGCCACGATGGCCTCGGTCCTCCTGGGTATCTCCCTGCTCGTGGTGTTCGACGCTCCCCGCGAGGTCTTCGCTCTCGTCACGGCGATGCTCGTGGGCCTTGCCGCGACCATGGCAGTCACGGTCTGGTGGAAGGTCTCCGTACACACCGCCGTCGCAGGCGGTGTCGTAGTCATCCTCATCCAGGTCTACGGTCTCGTTCTGTGTCCCTTGGTGCTTGCTGTGGCCGCCATCGGCTGGTCGCGCGTTGCTCTACGCGACCACACGACGGCCCAGACGATCGCGGGCGCCGCCCTGGGGGCGGCAGCGGCGGCAGTCACGTTCGGGCTCCTTCGGTGAGGCCGCCCGGCTACTCGGCCCGCCCTCACAAGTCCTCGGCGCGGCTCCGTGAGCAGCTGATTCGCGCGGCACGCTGAGGCAGCTATTCGATGGCTCGCGCGAGATCCTCTGGTGTATCGACCGCCCTGCCGTTGCCCGTAACGGAGAGCATCAGGGCTGTGCAGCCGTGTCCGACGAAAGCAGCGTTCCGCTCCCTCGGCACGTTCTCTACGCATCGGCACGCGCCTGGCTGGTGGACGCGATCAAGGCAGTAGCTCCAGAGCATCCCTGGCGGCGGCAACTCCTGATGGTCTGACCACGCAGGCAATGGCAGAAGCAGCAGCGCGAAGCAGCCGAGCTAACGTGGCCGACCATTCCAGGTATGAGACCTGATACGCGGGAGCTCACTCCGCCCCAGTTCTACGGTCGCACCTGAATCAGCGCGTGAGTTCCGCTCGTACGCCAGGAAGCCCTGGACCGTTCGAGGGCGTCCAGCGTTCCCTTATCCAGGCCGACGATGACCTCGGACTTCAGGGTCCGGAGCGCCGCGACGGCCCCCGGGAAGTAGGCAGTGAGATCGGTGAAGGGTACCGTGGCGTCCCACAACTGGTCGCCCACCAGGCGACGGTAGTTGAGGTCGCCCTTCAGGATGGTGAGCGTGGCGCTCTCGAACTCGCCGCGAAGATCCTCGGGCATCCCCTCGTACGGCAGCGGAGCGCAGAAGAACGGGTGGGTACGGACCTCCAGGCTTCCTGCCGCCATGACCTTCCACAGTCGGCCGCCGATCCGGCTGGCTTCGCCGGGCGCCTCGATGAGGCGACGGAGGCAGTCGACGACGTCAGCCGTCATCGCATCGGAGACGTAGTAGGGGTAGGGCTTGACGTGAAGCACGACCCGTTCGGCGTGCCGCTGTTCGAGGAGGTGGTCGATGAGGATCAGATCCGGGATGAGCTCTCGTCCCGCGTTGTCCGCCACCACGGCGACGGTGGAGGACGCTCCGGCGGGCAGGAGCTGCCACAGCACGGCGCTGTCGTCGGAGACCAGCGTGGAGGCAGCGAGGTCACCAATCGCCGGCTCCTCCGCCGAGACGCGGAAGCCGAGGTCCGCGCGGTTGCCCCAGAGCGAGGCGTGGAGCAGGACCGTGGCCCGCTCGTCGGCCGGCGCGCTCGCGAGCGCGTCCAGGGCCCGCAGCTCCTCCTCCACAGCCTCGCCGCGCAGTTCGGCCTGCTTGAACGGCGCGAACGGATCAACTCCCTGCCATGGGCCGGTGCCGAAGTACTCGATGGCGGTGAGCAGCCTGCGGTAGAAGTAGCTCTCCGCCCAAAGGAACGGGGCGTCGTACCACGAGCGCCCGAAGTGCTCCTGCCCCCAGTCCGCCCAGCGCACGTGGTCGTGTTCCGCGGGGGCAAGCGGTTCGACGACGCCGTTGGTGATCTCGTCCAGCAGGGCGTCGAGGGCCTCGTGCTGTCGGCGGCCGTACGGGAAGGCGTCTCGTACCTGCTGGATGAGGGCAGGGTGTCGTTTGGCCAGCACACCCCAGGCAAACGAGCCGGGCTCGTTACTCAGGATGACCGGAGCACCAACTGGGGCGGTGTCGCGAACTGCCTCTTCGCCCGAAGCGCGGGAGGTCTTCTCTGCCATGGTGTCCAAGCCCTTCGCATTTCACTCACGTGTCCATGATCCCCAGGGCCATGACGCCAGCGGCACTGCCTACCAGCACCTCGTCCGTCGTGGGTTCGAAGGTCGCGCAGTGCAGTGAGGCATCCACCCGGACCTTGGCGATCTGCTGCTGCTCGCCGAGCGACCACACGCGTACCGTCCCGTCCGCCGCGGCCGACACGAGGCGGCCATCGTCGCTCATGAGCCGGTTCCCACCCCGACCGCCACGCGGTTGCCCGGACTGTCCACGGCAATGGCGCGGGCCCAGCCGCTGGGGCTGCTGAACCGGCTCCTGAACTCCCCGGTGGGTGCTTGCCACACGCGTACCGAGCCGTCACCACCGCAGGCTGCCAGGAGGTCTCCGATGTCGTCCAAGGAGAGCGACCGCAGCCGACCGGGGTGCAAATGGTGGAGGGAGCAAGGCGTTGGGTGTTTCGCTACCGTTGAGGAACCTCGCGACCTTGTCGAGGTTCCTCAGTCGGCGGGTTCCCGCTTCGAGCATGGACAGGCAACCCCGGCTGAGCCCCGTCATCTGTGCCATGTCGTCCTGGCGGAGACTTGCCCGCTCGCAGATGAGACGGCTCGCCCGCCCGAAGTCCCATGCGGCGATGGCGGATCGGCGCCGCGACCTAATTGGAGGGCTCGATGGCCCGACATCCGATGAGCAGTTCGCAGCCCCAGCTCCCCGACAGCCCCCGGTCTCTGGAAGAAGCTCGGTCACTATCACGACGTCATCGTGGAGATGTGCGACGTACTCCGGCAAACGCACGGTGACGGGGCCCTCTGCCTGTGGAGAGGAGTCCCGCTCCAGGGGTTGAGTAGGGGTCACCCGTCACCGTGCACTGCTATTAAGTCCTGAGCATTGCTCTGCGCCGACCGAGCCGGCTCATCGTGGGGAAGGACGGATTGCCAGGCCGGGTCCTGAGATTCCCGGATGCAGGGGCCGCAGGCGTACATAGCGGACTGGGCACCTGCCACGCTCACGGGGCCGACTACAGAACACGTGTCCATTTCTGGCCGCAGTAGGGCCAGGGGTATCCGTCAACCCACCTGTTGCCGTCGTCGGTGTTTGCCTCTGCTGGTAGGCCACCTCGGGCGAATTCGACGATCCCAGGTATCAAGCGAGGCGTTACGGCCAGTTCAACATGCACAGCTCGGCCTTCAAGTTCACTCGTCTTGGGCAACTACCCGGACCTGCCCCTTCTTGTGGGCGTCGGCAAAGAGGAGGGTGGGCTCGGTCAGGATGTCGCGGCCGGATTCACTTTTGTAGATCTCGTCGACGCTGCCGAAACGGGCTTCCGCGTAGTCAAGGTCGAGCAGATCGGCTGCTTGTCGGACCGAGGCCTCGTCGGGTCCTTCGATCTCGACGAACGTGGGGAGGTCCGGCCAGGTATCGAAGTCGAAGGCGACCTCGCCCAGGCGCCATTCCTCGCGGTAGTTCTCCTGGTAGCGGACCTCGCGCAAGCCGAGGTGGCGGAGGATCTCGGCCATGGCGTGCAAGTCCGTAACTTCGGTCTCGATCTCGGTGGTGCCGTCGATGGTGGTGGCATCGGTGACCTGCTTCAGCGTGAGCGTGGACCGCGTTCCCTCATCCCTCAGACGAATCCAGGCACCACCTTCAAGGGCGTCGTTCTCAAAGATTTTGCGGGTGAGGAGGGTGCGCGGGAACGCCTGGGTGGCGCCGAGGGCAGTCAGCTTGGCCTGGAGGGCGGCGATGTCGACGGCGAGGAACTTCGCCTCATATTCGTGCTTCATGTGTCCTTCTTCCTGTGGCTTTAGGAGGGGGTGGATGCACGGGCGGCAAGGAGTAGGCCCATGCGGTGGGTATGGTCCTGCAGTTGCCCGACGTGGGCCCGCTCGGTGAACTCGTTTGTCCGCAGGGTAAGCAGGACGTCCCAATCGCCGATGAAGTAGCGCCGTAGCCTCTCGGGTGACGTGTAGTGCTCAAGCGTGTGATGGCGCTGCTCGATGGGCATCATGAACTCCGCGCCGAACAAGCCGCCAGGCCGGACCGAGCGCTGCATGTGGTTGACGAACTCACCCAGTGGTCGATGGTGGTTGGCACTGTAATGCCATGAGCAGCTCGTCCAGACTGCGTCGCAGGGTGTGCGCAAGGGCTCGGATGCGAGGAAGTCCTCCTCTACGACCTGCACGCGGTTGTTGAGCCCTTCGAGCTCCAGTCGCTCGATCAGGCCCATCGCATGGCCGGTTCTATCACCCGGAAGTTGGGTCTCGCCGCCGTGAAGGGCGATTGGATCGCGTTCGATGGCGACGACGCGGTAGCCGGCGGAGGCCAGCGGCAGGACAAACTTGCCGTCGCTCGCGCCGATGACCGTAACCGTGGAGTCAGGAGTGGCGTGCTCCCTCAGTGTGGCGAGGAACTGTGGGAAGAAGGTTAGGGTGTGCTCCCACATGCTCTGTGTCTGCACGATCGTGCGCTCCTTGCATGTCGGTGGCGAGGATCGCCTGGAGGACCTCGCTGGGGCTGAAGTTCGTGGTGTCCACGCGGTGCATCGGGAACGGGGCGTAGGCGTTGATGACGCGGTCGGTAGCGGTCTCGGCCCTGGCGTCCCACCGGGAGACGGGCTTGTCCCGCTCGGCGAGGCGACGTCGACGCTCGTCCTCCGCGCAGACCAGGTGGTAGGTGACGGGGTGCGGTAGGTCGGGCGGCAGCGTGATGCCGAGGCCGGAGCCGAGAGCGCGATGGTTGGCCAGGCAGCGGGCGAAGTAGCTCTCCACGACGACCGGGATGCCGGCGGACAGGTAGCGCCGTATCTCGTCGGCTGCGGTGAACAGGGCGGAGAGGTAGAAGCACATCCGGGCATCGACGTTCTCCCGCTTGTCCACCTCGCGCCGCAGCGGCTGGTAGGAGGGCGGCACGGTCGGGACCAGGACGGCCTCGCGTGCCGCTGCCAGCATGGGCGCGATGGTCGACTTGCCCGTGCCGCGGAGTCCCTCGAGACTCTCGAACAGCGGGTGGTCAGACACGTCCGTACACCACGTCCGGTACCGCGAGGGTGAGTTCGTCAGTGGCGGATGGCCGGTGGGCGATGTGGTCAGTGAGCTTGTCGTACCAGAAGGCGTGGGAGTCCTTGCCGACGGCCTTGCAGGACATGGTGAGTGCGCCGCGCGGATCGGCCTCGATCCGTTCGATCTGCGTCGGGTCACCCGAAGGAGCACAGATCTCCGGGGCGCCATGTTCCGACAAGTCCTCGTCCACGATCACTTCGATGGTCAGCTCGGCGTTCTGGAGCCGGTCACGAAGGCGGATGTATCCAGCGGAATCGGTGACCAGGAGTTCCGGGTGATCCGCTGCGTTGCCGACCGGTCGGAGGCAGTGGAGTTTCAACTGCTCGGCCCCGTAGTGCTGCAGGGTACGGGCCAGCGGGAGTACCTCGTCGATGTTGCGGGAGGTGACCGTCATGGTCGCTCCGGTGCGGACGCCGAGTCCCCGGGCGATGTCGAGTGCGCTCAGAGCGCTCTGGTAGCTCCCGAACTTGCGGATGTGGTCGTTGGTTGAGCCGATGCCCTCCAGCGATACCCGCAGCAGGTCCAGGTGGGGGGCGATCTCGGTGAGCCGGCGTTCGATCCGATAGCCGTTGGTGCAGATCTCGACCTGCATGCCCAGTTCCTGCTTGGCGTACCGGACGACCTGGGTGAGGTCTTTGTAGACGAACGGCTCGCCGCCCAGCAGGGTAACAGCCTCGGTGCCGTACTGCTCACGCATGATCGTGAGCAGGTTGGTCGCCTCGTCCGCAGTGAAGGCATCGGCGTGCTGCAGCCTCTTGCCGTGGAAGCAGTGCAGACACTCGAAGTTGCAGCGGTACAACAGTTGCAGATACAGCATCCGGATCCTGCGGATCCCGGTGACTTCCCTGATCACGTGAATCTCCTTCGGCAGTTGCCTGGTGGGAGACCTGATGCTGGCGGAACGAGTACGGACCGCATCACCGCGTATCCGGACGCTCCCGGGACGTCCTGGGACGTTTTCAGTGCGCCGCGAAGGTCTCCAGGATCCCGAGAACACGCGCGGTGTCCGTCAGGTCCGGTAGCACTACCTGCGCACCGGCAGCGGCCAATTCGTCAGCACGATGAACGCCAGAAGCGACCGCAATGATCCGAGAACTCGTAGTGAGCGCAGCCTCGACATCCCTCGGGGTATCTCCGACCAGCACGACAGGCACGTCATCCCGCACACCTCGGAGGCGTTGGGCGCGCTCCCGGGCAACAGCGACCAAGCCCGGACGCTGGACGGCGTCAGCCCCATAAGCGCCAACAGACAGATCGAGTAGGGGGTCAAGGCCGAAGGCCGATACTTTCACGCGGGCGTTGGCCGCGATATTGCCGGTGAGAACTGAGGACACCCAGCCCTCGTGTACCGAGGCCGCCTTCAAGACGTCACGCACGCCCGGCAGGGCCGTCCCGCGCACGCTGAGATCGTGGAGGCGTTCCTCCCCGGCACTGGCAAGAGCAGCCTCGACAGCATCCCAGTCCGGCTCGGACAGACCGTTCCGCTGGAACATGTCGCGCATGATCAGGCGATCCGTACGGCCCTCCGTCCGCGCGGGTACGGTCGGAGCGGTTCCCACCAGCGCCACGAAGGCGGCGGCGTAGATCTCCTTGCTTACCCCTGAGTTTTCGATGAGGGTGTGGTCGATGTCCCACAGGACGATGAGCTCCATACCACCAGCGTAAATACCCCGGTCGAAGCTTCAACGTCCGGAGGAAAGTCCCATACCGTCCTTGCCGCTCCTGGTCACCTCGGCTTGTATGGCGTCTGTGAACGAGCGACTGCACTCCGTACTTGCCCAGCGCGGCGTCTCGCCAGAGTTACTCGCTGAAGTCTGCGAGGTAGACCCCAAGACCGTCGGTCGCTGGCTCGGCGGGCGCGTTCCCCACCCGCGCCACCGATTCCGCGCTGCCCAGCACTTACGGGTGGAGGAACTGTTCCTCTGGCCGGCCCCAGCGCCAAGTTCCGGACCACCCAGTGCCGGGTCAGGCTTGGAGCTCATCGGGACGTATCAGAACCGGGCCAGTGTTCCCCGTGACATGTGGCTCTCGCTGCTGAAGGGAGCCCAGGAGCAGATCAGCGTCCTCGTCTTCTCTGGCACCTTCTTCGCGCAGTCCAACCCCCACGTCGCCACAATGCTCGCCGAGCGCGCGTCAGACGGCGTTCAAGTACGGCTTTGCTTCGGCGACTCGAACGGACAGGCAGCGGCCATCCGCGGCCACGAAGAAGGCATCGGCGACACACTCGCCGCCAAGATCCGCGCATCCCTGACCTACTACCGGCCACTACTGTCCGAGGCAGGCTGCGAAGTCAGGCTGCACGACACGACGCTGTACACCTCCCTGTTCCGCTACGACGACGACCTGCTGGTCAACCCACATGTCTGGGGCCAGCCGGCCAGCGCCAACCCCCTGCTGCATCTCAAGAGGGTTGACGCTGCAGGATGGTTCGACAACTACGCTCAGAGTTTCGAAGCTGTCTGGGCCACCGCACGGCCCTGGACGCCAGACCAGGAAGGGCCCCCGTCACATGGGCAGGACTGAGTACTACAACGATCCCAAGGCCCCCAAGGCGAACACGCTCATCCCCGCCAACAACCTGCTCGTCGTCGACGGCGACGGCGCCATCTTGCTTCAGCGCCGCCGAGACACAGGCCAATGGGCTCTGCCTGGCGGTGCCCAGGACATTGGCGAGACGGCGGCGCAGTGCGCGGTGCGCGAATGCCTGGAAGAGACCGGCATCATCGCCGAGATCACCGGCTTCCTCGGTGTCTACACGAACCCCAACCACATCGTCGCCTACACAGACGGCGAAATCCGCCAGCAGTACGAGAACACCTACATCGGCCGTCCAGTGGGCGGCGCGCCCACCATCAATGATGAGGCGGACGGCGTCCGCTACGTCCAGCCGTCCGACCTGGATCAGTACGACATCCACCCCAGCATGCGCCAGCAGATCGGCGACTATCTCGCCGGCACCTACCCCTACCTGGGCTGAGCCGCCAACGCCGAGGCCACCCGCCCCACAGCAGCAAAAATGTCCGGCGTTGCCCGACGGATGAACCGCCCCACCAGATTGTCCTCGCCGTAGCGGGCGGTGATCTCCGCCAGCCGAGCCTCGGCAGAAGTGCTCTCGCCATCGGGCGCGGTCGTCATATCGCAGTAAACCAGGGCGTCCACAAGCAACTGGTCGTCGAGCAGGGGGAACTCGGCCTCCAGCACATCCCGCAGCCCCCGCTCCTCAGCTTCCAGCAACGCAAACGAATGGTTCGCCACCAAACGAACCAGCCGTTCATCCGCAGCATGGACATCACGAAGAAACCGAGCGCCGTCCAGCGGATGAAAACCGGTCACGGCCAGCCGCGGAGCGTAGCCCACATCATGCAGCACAGCCGCAGAGGCCAGCAGCCCCGCGTCGTCGCCCAAGACCCCCGCCACTTCAGTCGCGCGCTGCGCAACCCCTTGCGAGTGAGCCCATCGACGAGGAAGCGGCTCACGCAACTCCGCCTCGGCCACCAGGTACGCCCACTTCACCATTGCTCCGTTCATGGGTTGGTACTTGCCCAGGAACAGCCCGGCACAGTCTGAGCCATGCAGACCAGCGCGTCATCCCCGGGCCCTGACCCCGGATTTTGTTTGTTTGACACTCCCCGTCGAATGAGAAGCGTCCTACGCCGGCGCCGCCTTCGCGCTGTAGTGGCAGACGATGAGGAGATCGGCGAGCTGGTCGAGCGACGCCGCCACATCGCCGGCCGCGACGGTCAGCTTCCACTGGGCCTGCTCTGGCTTGGCTTTGATCGGAACCGGCGCGAGCACAGCCCATTGGTGCACCAGTGATGGCAGCGGGGACGCGTCTTTGAGCTTTACGTCTTCCTCAGCGGGCTTGGGCGTACGCAGTCTCGGCAGTTTCGTCGGCGTCCCGTCGGCCGTTGGGACACCAAAGACATCCAGAGCGCCGATCGTGAGTTCGCTGTTGCGGAAAAGGCCCGAAAAGCGGTCGCGGGTGAGCGCGATGAGCTGACTGTGCTCTGCGTTTGCGTCGGCGGTGGTCCTCAGCCGGTGCCACTCGTTGGGGAATTCGTGCCGGAGACTGAACACCCTGGAGAGCGGTAGCCCTTGCTGGTCCTTGAGCAGATCCTGCCACCGGTCCTTCGCCTTCGCACGTAGCTGGTCGCCGCCGTCGCGGGCGGTGTAGCGGATGTGCAGGACCACGTCGGTGACGGTGTCGAGGTCGAACGGGTTGCAGTCGGGGTCGAGGTCGAACCGCCATCGTCCGGCTGCACCGGCACCTTCGAAGGGCAGGTAGCGCTCGTCACGGAAGTTGAGTTCGAACAGTCCGCTGTCGTTCTGGCCACCGCTGGTGGCGATCTGCTGGACAGCGGCGAAGTTGTCGACGAATCGCAAGTCGTCCTTCTCCAGGTCCCGCTCGTACTTTTCGTCGGGGAGGGTCGGCTTGATCCGGGTCTCGTTGCTCAACATGGTGAGGGTGGCGTTGACCGAGGCGTAGGGACCCACCACGGCAGGGATGGTGACACTGACCGACTTGATTCGCCGCTGGTAGTGGCCGGGGTGGTCGAGGTCATAGAGAAACTCCGGGATGTCGACCTCGCAGCGACCGGTCTCCTTGAGCTTGATCAGCGCCATGGGGGCGTGCTGCAGCAGGGAGAAGTGTTTGGTCAGTTCCAGCCAGCGGCTGTTGTGGTCGGCGTAGGCACGCTCCAGCTGGTGAAGTTGCAGCTGGAGCTCTTCTCCGGCGAGCAGTCCTTTGCGCAGGCTGTCCCAGGAGCCGAACGTGACGATGCTGCTGTCGGTGTCGGTGAGACCGTGCTCGAAGCGATAGCAGTGCTGGGCCTGCATCGCCAGATCGTAGGCGTGCTGGTAGGTCTGGAAATACAGGGAGCTGAGGCGTCCCTGCATCCAGCCGTAGAGCTCGGCTTTCGTGTACTTGCCGGAGTGGTGGGCCTCGACCAGTTCTGCCTGTTCGATCTGGACTTCGAGCTGTCTGCGCTCCAGCGCGGTGATCTCCTTCCTGATCAAGGCGGTGGTGACCTGCTTGTCGATGGTGAGCAGTTCGAGGGCGGCGGAGTTGGCCCCGATGGCGTAGCTCTGCGCGAGGCGCCGGTAGTCCGCCATCTTTTTCGCGTCAGCGGCGTCGAACTGGGCCTCGGCGCCGAGCCCAGCGAGTACCTGAGCAGCGGAAGTGAGGGCAGGACCAACGTGATTGCCCCCGACCTCCACGTCCCTCTCATATTCCAGGCCGGAACCGGCCGTTTCCTGGTGGGTGTGGACGGAGGAGTTGGGGATGTAGTGGGAGAGGCTGGCCAGCACGTTCATTGCGGTGGCCCGCATCTGCCAGTCCCGCGCCAAGTGTGAGGAGGAGAGCTCGTTGAGCTCCTCTAGGATGAGATAGGTGCCGCCCGAGGTCTGCGGTTTCGGCGCGTACGAGGCCATCGCCACGGTCTCGCCTGGCTGTGGCGTCTTACCGTCGACACCCATCAGCCAGCGGTAGTAGCGCAGCCGCTCGGCCGGCACGTCCCGGGATACCTTCAGCGCCTCGATCTGAGCGTCGGCCTCCTCCTCCTGCTTTTTCCGCGACTCCAGAGCGGCGCGGAGAAGGACAGACTGCTGGGAGGCCTGGAGAGCGGCCAGTTCCTCGCTGTCGCGTCGCTCCAGCGCGGCGAGCAGCGCGGAGCCCAGGCCGCGCAGATGAGCGCAGGCATCGTTGGCTCGGCGCAGCATCGTGTCGAACCGGTACGGCGGCAGCGGTGCGTGCAGATTGGCGAGCACACTGTCGGTGTCGATCCCCTGCGCGGCTGCCCGGACCAGCAGGGCCGGGTCGATGGGATTCTCCCAGAGGGGGAGCTGCCGGACCACGCCGGAGATGTTCATGCAATTGCGGATCTTGAAGAGCCGGTCGGCGACGGTGTCCCAGTAGCCGAGCAGCTTCTCGTTGGGCGGCACGCAGAAGTAGAGGGTCCGGCTGATCCCGAGCAGTCCGGCCGACTCCGGCAGGGAGGTCAAGGTGGAACTGCTCAGGGTGGGGAAGGTGTTCTCGAACTCGGCCGCGATATTGCCGAGCGCGTCGAGTTTTCCGCGCATCATGGCAAAGGTCTGCGGGGCGGGCTCACCAGAGGTGGCCAATGCCTGAGGGCGGGGACCCAGCATCTCGGCGACGAGGACGTAGAGCTGGGCGGCCTGGTTGATCGACTCCATGGTGTCGAGGCGGTACTGCGCGTCCGCCCATTCGAGGAGCGTGTCCAAGCACTCCATCACCACGTACTTCTGGTAGGCGCTCAGCCGCATCCGGGCTAGCAGGTGCGGCTGGAAGGGATGGTCGTGCCACTCCGCGATCTGACGGTTGAGGTCGGGATCGCCCGCGCTGAGCCGGTTCAGCCACTGGTTGACGGACTCCTTGGGCGTGGTCCGCAGCGGCTCCACCTTCCAGCAGTTGCCTTTCGGATCGGTGAAATCCCAGACATACCGTCGCACGCAGCGGAGCGCCTCCTCGTAGCGGCGGTTCTGGCGCAGCCGGCTCTGGATCAGCATTGGGATGTGGAAGAAGAGTTCCCAGTGGCTATTGGCGCAGGCGCTCGTCTGGTAGACACCGGGCTTGTCTGTTGCACCGAAGTCCACCAGGTCGGTCGGGTAGGGGGTCTGGACGATCCGGCTGTCAGGTTGGTAACGCTCGGCGAAGGTCGGGCTCACCGCGAGCTGTTGGTTGGCGAGGGTCAGCACGCCGGGCACGCCGTATTGCTGGAGCCGCTTGAGGTAGGTACAGGCGAACGGGTCATAGAGGGGCTCTAAGGTGATGCTTGCGACCGGCTTGGGCAGGGCGAAACCCGCGCCGATCCATTCGACCACCTTCGCCGAGATCAGCGCATCCTTGATCAGCCCGCCGATCCTGCCACCGACCATCGGTCCGTCGCCGTGGCCGTCCAGGAGGTAGGGAGAGGAACGCAGGTCGGGGGTGATCAGCGCAGCACGCGCCAGCGCGGAGCTTGCCCCGGCCCAGGCGTGTCCGGAGCCGTCCGCAACCGCCTGGACCGCGGTCAGGTGAGCTGTACTGAGCGCCTCTGCCAGTGGCATGTCGTAGTCCACGGCCAGCACGTTCGGGTAACTATGCTGCGGCTTGGCCAGGACTTCGGAGAGCGGCGAGCCCAGGAGCGTCAACCGGCCGAAGTAGGCCCGGCTCGTGTCGCTGACGACGAAGTAGTCGCTAGGGCCGTGGATCCAGTTCTCCATACCGAGCCGGACGTCGTCGATCGCGCCCAAGACGGTGTTCGACGGGCTCAGCTCTTGCGAGACTGGTTTGATCTGCAGCTTTTTATCGGCTACCCGCAGCACCGCTCCGCGGGGGGAAATTTCGTTCACCGGGGTTTCGGGGCGCAGCTCTCCGTGGCAGCCGTCCAGTACGAACGTGCAGAGTGGGTGCGTGTGGCCCATTCCGTCGGGCGGTACGGGGTTCATGTGCTCGTCGAAGTAGGGGCCGGTGTGGCTGGCCAGCTTGTGGTTGTCGACCATCCAGTTCATCGCCCGGTCGCCGATACAGAGCACCCGCAACTGGTCTCCGCTTCCGCTGATCCGGGTTTCCAGCCGCTCGAGGGCGCCCTTGGGGCGGCGGGTGCCCTGGACGCTGGTGCCGCCGTCCTGCCCGAGGGCGGCCTCGTAGTGGTCGAGCAGGATGTCGACGCTGTCCGTGACGTGCTTGGGCCCCCAGGCGCCGTCGCGGTACTCGGACCAGCAGAGCTTGACCTCCTGGTAGTACTGGGCCGGCTGCCCTTTGTTGCCGTTGGTCGCCGGTTCCTTGGCCTTCGTGGCGGTCTGGGCCCAGAACAGGTACAGCCGGCGATTGAAGGTCACGGTGGTGACCAGCTCGCCTTGGACGTCGACGGGTACCGGCTCCCAGGGGGTCCAGCTCGCGGTGCCGTGCGAGGTGACGACGTAGCGGCGGTAGAAGTGGGCCTGCGGGGTGTTGGCGGTGTGGCCGAAGACGTGGACGACGGTTTTGAGCTTCTCCGCCGGTTCGAAGTCGCGCTGCACGTGCATGGCGGTGACGTCGAGCTTCGCCACCGTGTCCAGCTTGGACAGGTACGTGGCGACGGCGTGTTCGGCTGCTTCCTCGGTCAGGTCCCCACTGAGCAGTTCGCTTTCCAGATCCTTGAAGAAGGGGGACTTGTCGTCGCGCAACTCCGGAAGGATCCAGTTCTCCGGGTTGACGAGCACCTGGCGGTTGGCCATCCACAGCGGGTGCCCCTGCATCCACCTCCACTGTTCCTGATCGATTCGGTCCGAGGGCACCTGCGATTCCAGGTTAAGCAGGCAACGCTGGATGAAGAGTTGGACCGAGGAGATCGCCTGCTTGATCCGCGAGGTGAGCATGCAGGAGCCCATCTCGACGTCGATGAGCAGCCGCTGGTAGAGGCCGTTGGCGTCCCCGGTGCCCAGGCGCGGCACCAGGTAGGCGACGAGCGCGGCCCGCCGGTGGTCGCGCTGCGCGTCGTTGAGCGACTTCGACACCTCCAGCCATGCGGTCTCGTCGTAGCGAGCCTTCACCGCGCGCCGAATCTCATCGGCGGCCATCTGCCCGACTGGCTGGTGTGCCCAGCGGACGGCGATCGGTGTGGCGACGCCGAGCGCGGCGACTACGTCCGTAGCCGCGAGCAGCTGCTCGATCTCCAGCGGATCGCGCAGATCGGCCGTTGTCAGACCGAGTCCGCCCGGTGCCATCAGGTCGGCGATCAACTCACCGGGAACGCCGGCCACCTCGGCCAGCACGGTTTGTGCTGCGCTGTCGTCAGGGGCCGACCACAGTTCCACCAGCCGCCCGACACCCTTCCCGGTCCGATTCTTGCTGTGGGCGTATGCGGCGACCGCCCGGATCTCGGGGTAGCCGAGCAGGCGCATGGGATCGGAGCGCAGTGGGACGACGTTGGTCAGCAGGGCCCGCAGGTCGGCCCCGTGCAACCCGAACCCGTCAGCGAGTACCTGGACACGCTGAAGGAGCTCGTAGGCGCGTCGCGCCGGGTCGTTCACTCCGTCGCCGAGCGTCAGCAGGTCGGCGACTAGGGACTGACCTGGGTCGATGGCCGGGAGCACCCACCCCTTCCCGGTGCGCTTCCCGGCGAGCAGTAGTGCGACCGTCTGGGCGTCCGGGATGAGGGTGAGCATGGTCTGCTTGACCAGGGTGCGCTGCTCTCGATCGCGCAGCACCGGCAGCACCGTGTCCAGGACGATCGCCAGTCTTGCGGCCACGTCGGCCTCGCGCTGCACCAGTTCGGCGCTGAGCGGCGCTGCGAGCAGTGTGGCCGCGACCGGTGCCGTCACCCCTTCCGGGCTGAGGACGGCGGCGAGCTTGGCCAAGGCGGTGCGAGGGGTGGTGTGCAAGGCATCCACTGCTGCTACCCACCCAGCGTCGGTCGAGAAGCCCTTCACTGTGTCGCGTTCGGCATCAGTGATGGCGCCGGTGACCGTGAGCGCTTTGTCGTGCGGCTGGTAGAGCAGCCGGTCGGCCCAGGACGACGGGATGACCGGGGCGGGGGTGGGCGGTGCGGGCAGGACGGCAGTGGCCGTGTCATTGCCGGTGAGGATCTGCATGGTGGCGTCGACCAGCGGTGCGGGCACCAGCAGCATGGTCAGCGCCCTGCGGGTCAGTGCCCCGCCGTGTTCGGTGGCCGCGTCGAGGTCGGCCTTGATAGCGCGCAGGCCGTCGCCCAGGTCCTTCAGCAACTTTTCTCGGGCCGGGTCGGCGGTGGGGGTGGTCAGGTCGGCGTGGAGGTCAGCGAGCTGGGCGGCGTTGAGGTTGCCGCGTTGGAGCCGCCGTACCTCGGTGACGAAGTCCCTGACCGCCCAGTGGCCCGGCCCCGGCGGGGTGGCGAGTGTAGAGCCGGTGAGGTCGAGGAGGGTGATCAGGTCACGGACGTTGAGCCCGAGTGCCCGGGCCAGTGTCACGTGGCGGTACATCGCGCTGACCGCCGCGAGGTCCAGCGTCGCGGTATCCGAGGAGAGGCCTAGCCGGGCGCGGAGTGCGGCCAGGTCGGAGTCGCTTGCGCGCATTGCGGCCTGGAGGGCGGGCAGGTGGTCGCCGATGTGAGCCCCGGCCAGCACAGTGCCCCGCCAGTCCGGGTCGAAGACGGGGTCGATCCGGAGCAGGGCCCGGTTGCGAAAGCGCTGATGGTAGAGCGAGCCAGGCCGGGTCGGGTCCAGGTCGGCCCAGAGCGCGACGACCTGGGCGACGGTCAGGTCGAGCTGGCCGGCAAGCTCCGCGATTTGGGCAATGCTGGTGACCACCTCAGCGGTGAGCTCGGTTGCGCCCAGCGCGTCCAGGGTCAGGTCCAGATCGTCAATGCTCCAGCCGGTGGCCCGCCACAGCCGGATCAGCCGGTCCAGCCGGAGCCATTCGGTTTCGGCGAGCCATCGGTCGTCGTCGGCCCAGTGACGGATCACCACCGCATCCAGCCCGCAGCCCCGCTCCTCGGGGCCGTCGGTGAGCACCGTTCGGCGGACCCGCTGCCACGCCTCGCCGGTCAGGTTGGTCTGCGCCCAGGAGGTGAAGTCCGCTTCGCCAACTCCGGCCTCGGACAGTGCGTCCAGCAGCGCGGCGCTCGGGGCGGCAAGACCGCCGGTGACGTACGCGAACAGATCGGCTGCGGGCAGGCCGAGCTGGTGCACTGTGTCGAACACGTCCCGGGCCGGGTTCAGGAATCTGGTCTCCAGCAGTGCGATCAGTTCGTCGTAGCCGAGTCCGGCCCGGTCGAGCAACGTCGGCAAGTGCGGCAGCAGCAGTCCGGCCAGTGCGGGGCCAGAACCGAGGAGGGCGTTCCAGGTGGCGGTGTCGACCTTTCCGGTCGACGGCAAGCCCTGGGCGGTCTGGAAGGTCGCGGCCTGGCTCTCCAACGCTGCGTCGTACGCCTCCGCGGCCGGGTCAGGGCCGAGCAGCAGCGCGGCACCGGCGGCGTTGAGTTTCTGCTTAACGGCCCGCACCGGCCAGCCGGACATACCGACAGCCAGCGGGGCGGGTGGCAACACCGTCCAGCCGAACCGCTCGTCCAATGACACCGGGTCCGCCAGGTCCCCGGCCAGATCGACGCCCGTGATCAACTCAAAGGCCGCCGGAGTCAGACCCAGGCGCTCGGCGGCGAGCGCGTGAACGGGCGCACCCGCGGCGAACGTCTCCAGCAGCGCGGCGCGTGGAACACCGAGATGCGCGAGATAGTCGCGGGCGGCGCTCAACGCAGCGTCGAAGGGGAGGCTGTGCGGGTAGGCGGCCCTGTCCGGACGCGGTCGGGCTGGCGCGGGTGGGGTGACGTAGGAGGACCAGTCGGTGTACTGCGGCACCGCCGCCAGCTCTGCCGCGGTGGCGTCGCCGACGTCGTAGGCAGGAATCTCCGTGGTGTCGAGGGTGCCGACCAGACTCTCCAGCACCTCGGTGACCAGATCCACGTACGGGATCGCGGTGTTGGTGTTCTCACAGGTAAGCGGAAGCTGCGCAAGGTCCGGTCGACGGCTGAGCAGCACGTCGAGCGGGCGCTGACCGTCGCCGTTGGGCTTCGCACAGTCCAGGAAGTGGAGCAGGTCGACCAGATAGGCGGCCGGGCTGTAGATCGAACGACAGTGGTTGCAGGCACACCAGTTGACGTCGCCGAAGAGGTCCGGCCAGGTGGGCAGGTATTTGGCCACCTCCTCGTCGATATCGGCAACTTCGACGATCCGGTCCTTCCCACCGTTCAAAGCGGGGATGCCAGCGCTGTAGCGCCCGTCGATCAAGTGGATGTAGGTAGCGAGCATCGAGTTCGCGATGGCCTGAGACCGGCTGTGGATCATCATCGCCTCGGCGCTGTCCAGCCCGGAGGCACTCACGTCGAGGAAAGTCTGCCGGGGAAGTTGGGCAATGTCGAAGGCTGACCGGTACGGCTGGGCCAGCAACCACTCCATCGCAGCCGGCCCCGTGCTGACCCGGTAGAGCCGCTGGACGCGCTTGAGCTCGACCACGACCCGGTCCCGCAGCTCGTCGAACACCCCGTCGAGCAGTTCGTGCCCGTGCTCGGCGAGGAAGGAGTCCAGGTGGGTGGCGCCGAGGTCGAAGCCGGTACGCTCGCGCAACTCGCCCCCGCCCACCCGGGTCAGTACGGTCGCCACCGCTGCCCTGACCGGCTCGCCGCCGAACGATTCCACCGGTGCGGCCGCCACCGACCTTGCCACCGACGCGGTGGGGAACGCCTGATGTACCTGGCCAAGCAAACCGGCCGCATAGACCTCGGCCGACTGCCCGTCCTCACCAGGCACCCCAGCCGGTACGCCGACGCGAGCGACCAGCGCGGTCAGCTCCTCAAGGCTCACCTCAAGCAGCTCCTCCGTCGCGGTGATCCCGTGCTCCGTCTGGAGCGCGGCCATCAGCGGCAGGTGCCGCCCGGTGAGCGCGTCGAGCTGGAGAGCCAACTGCGCCCGCTCGATCGTGCCCGGCTCGGCGAAGGCCGGGTCGGCGCTGAGCGCGTCCCAGAACCCGCGCGGGTCGTCCTGCCGCCCCGCCGCGACCCGCAACAACGCCCGCTGCGCGGCAGGGTCGGGCAGCGCGGTCTCCAACACAGGCCCGTACGCGGGCCCAGCCGCCCCGGCCAGGACCAGCTCCGGACCGGCCGCCACGATGCGGTCGACCGCCGCCGCGATGTCCGCGTCACTGCACGGGCTGACGACCACACGCTCGATCGCCTGACGGATCCCCGCATCCAACTGCTCGGCACCCGCCAACGTCAGCCTCGGCAGATCGGCCAAGTGCTGGTCGCACCGGCTCAGCCCGTACAGCAGCTCGGCCGGAACCTGCCCACCGAAGCACTCCTCGGCCAGCCGGTGCGCCGAAACCAGCAGAGCGATCCGGCCCCAGTCCGCACCAACCTCCCGGGCGGCAAAAGTGACGTCCCGGTGTGCGGCCTCGTCCAGCGTGGCGGGGGAGCGCTCGCCGAGCAGCGGACGCAGCGACTCCATCAGCCGCACGTACTCCGACCCCTCGGGCGCAGGGCGCTCGTCGAGGACAAAGAGGACCTCCTCTTTCGGCCCAGCCGGGATGCCGAGCAATAGATCCTCGACATCAAGCGGCAGAGCGGCCTGGACTCCGCCAAAGACCCGATAGACGGTCGCGGTGACAGGCTGACCGCCTGTGGTCAGTTCGAAAACGAGGTCGGCACCGGTTCCCGGGCCTTCACCCGCCCGAAACGACGCCGCACGGTAACTGACCCTGAATTCGCCGTCGGCACCGGTGACCGCCGAACCCAGTTGCTCGCGCTCACTGCCCAAGTCCCGGTCGTATGCGGTGACGAGGACGCCGGAAGTCGGGCGGCCGGCCCGGTCACGGACCCTACCGTGCACCACGAAATCAACGGCTGGTTCTGGCTCGTGCGGCTCACCGGGCCGCTGGGCAGAGCGTAGGTCGACCTCCTCGACCGGGCCCGGATCCTGCCGGGGCTCCGATCGTGCGATCTCCCAGCCGTCCGGTCCATACGCGCACACCACCAGTGCCAGCGGACCCTCCTTGGCCCGCTCGTGCCCCGGACCCGGTTCCGCGTAGAAGCGCGGGTCGTACGCGATCCGGTAGACGCCGTCATCGGTCGTGGTCGCCTCGCCGAGCTGTGCGCCGTTGACGAAGTCCGCATCAAATGCGAAGAGCAGCCGTCCCGGCAGGGGGGAGTGGCCGGCGGCTGAGAGCCGCCCGCGCACCACATGGAGCACGCCACGCCGGATCAACTCCTCCGTAAGACGACGTGCGCCGTCGCGGTCCAGGACGCCCGGCTCGACGCTGGGCCAGCCGAACTCGTTGTGGAGCCTGGCGACCGAGTCCCGGGTACCGTCGCCATAGCGCTGCCCCTCGCGCTCCTCCATCGTTACCTGGTTGCCGAAGCCCAATTTGTCCAGAGCCTGGTGCAGGTCGGCGACCGTTTCCCCGGTGGCACCCGGCGAAAGCGAAGTGAGTGCGCGCATAGGGATCCGTCCTCAAAGTTGGGTTGATGCAGGATGTGGCTGGTCACGAGAACTGGAGTAGGGGCCCATAGAAGTGGCAGGGGCGGACTTCTCCCCCGTCCCGCCTGCCGATCACCTACCGTCCCGGCGGACTGCTGTACGGACGTCGGCCCGCTGGACTCATCATCTTCCTGGACGCCACTGGCGCTGGTTGAAGATTCCCTTCCATTTCTCCCACCCACTCGGCCATCGGATCTGGGACTCGGGAACGCGAAATGCCTGTCCAGATTGGGGACTGGCAACCTTGTTCAGCGGGTTCGGATCCCACTTGAAGGACAACCGGTAGTTCATTCGTGTCGGATCTCCGGGCATGACCCAATCGCCTTCCCGTAGACCCGGTCGGCCCCATCGTGATACCGGCGCAAGGTCATCGAGATTGAGGCGGCCAGCTTCCTCTGACACCGAGACTGGAGTTCGGTAATACTGCCCAGCACCCATGGTCCCGAGCGAGCCCTCGATCTCTGCTGCGGACAGGCCTGTGAAAGGGTTTGCTACTTCGGCTCCCTGCGTCGGCACACTGAGTTGAGGCCCTGGCGCCATGCTGAGTGAGTAGAGCCCGAACGCGGCCGAGCTGGTGTTCGCAATCACCTCTGTGCTCGATCCGATAGCCGTCTGTAGTTCGCGGTCATTGGTGACCATGCTGGCGTAGCCTGCACCTGCCATGAACGTCCAGGTCTTCGACTCCTCGCCTGTCCACATCTGTGTCCAACCCGATGACGCCTTGTCGATGCCGTGCGCAGCCACAGCGCCTCCAGCTACGGCACCAACGACTGTCTCCGAGGTCACCACCGCGGCGTAAACGCCCCCGGTGGCCTCGAGTACGCCACCCGCCAACTGCAGCCCTCCAAAGAACTGCCGGACTGGCTGTGGATAGACGCACTGAGGCTGGAGCGCGAGAGCGAGATTGGTCAGGTCGTGTGCGCTCAGGACCTTCTCTTCCTGCTTTTCCGTCCCTGCAAGCTTGGATTTCGGCGCGAAGGGAGCCGCCGTTGGGGCCTGCGTCTGCGGGGCAATGGCAGCCGGCGGTGTCTTCTCCCAGATGGACGCCGTTACAGTGGCGTTCTCGTTGACCACGTAGTCGCTGCCAGCTGGACTGGCTGCGTATTCGGCCATGTCTTTGAACGTCACCCTGCGGGCATACTTGCCCTCTGTCGAGAGACCTTCGCGACCCGTTGGGTCAATCACGTTGCAGGGGTTGTCGCGGGTGTAGGCGTAGAGGTTTGGACCGTCGACCGTGCCAGCTGGATCACAGCTCACCCACCGTCCCAGCCACGGGGCGTAGTAGCGTGAGCCGTGGTAAGAGAAACCGGTTTCGTCGTCGCGTTCCTTGCCGGTGTAGCGGTAGCGTTTCAGACCAACTTCGGCGGAGCTGCGCCCGGTCTGGAATGCGGTCGTGCCGTACGGGTGGTAGTCCTCGTAGGTGATCAGGCCGCCGTCCTGATCGAGTTCGACGCAGGCTGAGCCGAGGTGGTTGCCGAGCTGGTAGCGGACACGTGGGGCGTCACCCGGAGTAGTAGCAGTCTCGATTGTTGCGATCCGCTGCTTGTCGTCCAGGATGTGCAGGGTTTCGCGTTCCAGCGTGACATTGCTTCCGCTGTATGCCCGGTAGATCTCGAAGTCGCCCAGATACCGCCGCTCGCTCTTGCGTGTACCGTTCTGCGTTTCGGTCACCTTGCGTGCGCGCTGGCCCGCCGCGTCGTAGACGTAGTAGGTGGTTTCGGGCGTGCCGTTGTTTACGACCTGCTGTGCGCTGGTGCTCAGCTGGTCCCTGTAATCCCAGTGCATCAGCGGTAGGTGCGGCATGCTCGCGATGTTTCCGTGTGCGTCGTGGCCGTACTTTGCGGCGTAGCCGCCGGTGGCTGCATAGTCGGGGAGGTTGCCGAGGTCGCCGGGCAGGTTGGTCGAGAGCAGGCGGTTGCTGTCGAGTGCGTATTGGTGGTGGCGCTGCCACAGCGTTTGGCCGGGCTGGTCGATGTCGCTGCCGGCGTGGTGGGTGAGCTGCATGATGTTGCCGACGGCGTCGTACCGGTAGCGCTCGACGTAGTCGCGCAGTCCTTGCAGGTCGTTCGGGTGGATGCGTGCGCCGACGAAGGGGTAGTCGCGGCGGCTGGTGTCGTTCGGTTTGAGCGCGAGGTTCGTCTGGCCGCTGTGCTCGCGTCCGCTCGCGGCGATGAGCCGGTACAGGGCGTCGTAGCTGTAGTCGCAGGCGGCGCCGGCCTGCACGGTCGTGCGCAGTGCGGCGTCCTCGATCCGTGTGATATTGCCGATCGGGTCGTAGGTGTAATACAGGTCCTGCACCGCAGTCGCATTGCTGAACAGCATGGAGGCGGTGGTGTCGGCGCCGGCAGGACGAGTGGTGCGCAGGTTGGTCAGCCGGAAGGTGAACGGGTCATAGGCGTAGGTGGTGCTCGCGCCATTGCCGTAGTCGATCTGTTCGCGCTGGCCCCTGGCGTTGTAGTCGATGTTCGTGACGAACGACGTGGTCACATCCGCGCCGTGTAGGCGGACCTCGACGCGTTCCAGCAGGTTGGCGGGATTGAACGTCGCGTGGTGGACGCTGCCGTCGGGGGTCGTCACCGTCGCCGGGCGGTTGAGCGCGTCGTACTCCGTTCGCGTGGTCAGCGGTGGGGCGGTCTCGAGCAGTGGCTCGGCGGCGGCGGCGATCTGGCCCAGATTGGTCAAGCCGGCGAGCGGCGACCAGTTCGGCACGGCCTTGTAGTCGCGGGTGAAGCGGCGGTTGCCGACGACGAGGTTGCCCTTGAAGTCGTAGCTGGCGCTGGTCGCTACGCCCGCCCCGTCGTAGACCTGGTGGAGTCTGCCCCGCAGATTGGCGGTGCCGTCGACGTGTGTCTCCCCGTAGACCCTGCGCTCGACCAGCGCCTCGGGGTCGGGCGGGAGGGCCGGATCACGCGGGGCGCCGGCCAGAGTTGTGTCGCCGCCCGCAGAGACGAACACGGCGACCGGGCGGTGCAGCGCGTCGTAGGTCGTGCGCGAGCGGAATCCACGACTGTTCCAGGCAAAGCACGGTTTGTCTGCCGCATCGTGGAGCATCCAGCGCTCGCCGGCGTCCATGCTGTGCTGGAAGAGCGGGCTTCCGGCAATGTCGTAGCACGGTGCGAAGCCCTGGGGGAGGAGGTTGCGGACGTCGTCGAACGGGTGCGGGCCACCGGGGAGCGGCGGAGTGATGTACTGCATGACCCGGTTGCCGCGCGCGTCCTGGATCCACAGCGGCTTGCCCTCGGCGTCCAGCCGCACAAAGGTGACGTGCTTGGCTTCCGCGCCGGCCGTGCGGTTGTGGGCGACGGTCACCACGGACCGTCCGAGGCTGTCGAGCAGCGTGAGCGCGGGCGTGTCGGCGTGCGTGGCAGCGAGCTGTGCTGCACGTCTCTCGGCGGCGCTCGCCGATGTGCTCATGCGGGTGTACCAGGCGTTTCCCGGTTCCAGCACGGTGTCGTTCGCGTCGTGACTGGTGGTGTGCCAGGGCGAGAAATCGTCCCTGCTGAACGCGCCGTCGGGCATTTCGCTGCGTACCTGTCGTCCGACCGCGTCGTAGAAGAAGACTGGCGTGACGCCGGCTTCCGGTGCCTCCTCGTAGCGGTGGCCGACCTCCGGCGTGCTGAAGTACGGCTCGTACTGTTTGACTGACTTGCCCTTGTTATTCAGGACTGTCCGGCCGCGTCCGACCCAGCGCAGAGGACCGTCGGGCAGGGCCGGTTCCGCCTGGACCTTCGTCACCAGGAGGTTCCCGGCGCCGTTGGAGTACTCGAAGGCGGTCTGCACCGGGCTGTCGGCCTGCTCGGACGCGTGCCGCTCGCGGACGATCCCCGCGGCACACGGTGGATGCTGTGCCCAGTTCATCGTGCCGTCGTCCGCGACGGTCTCACCGAAGTAGTAGAGGTGCCGGGCGGTCGCTCCGCGGAGCAGTCCGACGGCCCGGGCAGGGTCGTAGTCGTCGGTGACGAAGAAGCCGGTTCGAGTAGTGAGATCCGGGTCGAGTACGGCGCCGTCAAACCCGGTGAGGTTGTCGCCCTCGCCGTTCTTGGCGCTCAGCGCCATGGCTGTCGGCATACCCAACGTGTCGAAGCGTACTTCTGACAGGTTGCCGTTGATGTCACAGATCCGGCGCGGCGCCAGGACACGGAAGTCGAACGCGGCCACCTCGGTGCGGTTCCCCAGCGCGTCTGTGCTCGCGGACAGATAGAGGTCGTGCGGGTCGTGGTCGAGCAGCGTGACGTTTCCGAACGGGTCGGTGTAGCGCTCGGGCAGGAAGAAGTGGAGCGGCGCGTCTGCCTGATAGCCCGCGACTCCCGAGCAACGCCAGTACTGCCCCGCGGTATCCCCGCCGAGCCGCTGGGCCAGGACCGGGCCGCTGAGGTAGCCGCCAGCCGTTTGCTGGTCCAGTAGGGCCTGGACGTCCGGCGTGAGCCGGTCACTCAATACGGTCGTCAGCAGGGCATCGGTCAGGGCCAGCGTGTAGGTCTCATACGGCAGGGCCTGTGCGGTCAGGTCGCCGAGGGGCAGCGGGCCGGTTAGTTCCTCGTCGAAGAACAGCGAGCGGGTCTGCTCTACCAGCCGCCTCTGTGGCGTCGTCCGGTCAGGCAGTTCGTGGTACGCGATGAGACCGAGCGGAGTCCCCTTGGACTGGTAGCGATCGCTGAGTCTGAACGCGCGTAGCCTGTCGAGCGTGACGTAGCGCCCGTCACCGGCATCGGTGAGCCGGATACCGGTCAGCTCGTAGGTCTGGGTCTCGCATGACAGGCGCAGCCGGTAGCAGTCCGGATCATCTGTTCGATCGCGGGTGAAGCGTCGCTCGGTGTAGGCGAGGTGGAGTTCGCCCTGCACGGCGGCGATCAGTGCACCGGCCCCGTTTGGCAGCAGCGGATCGTTCGGTGGGGCCGGCTGCCAGCGTGGGTATCCGACGGTCAACGCCTGAAGGACGTTGCCGTACTCGTCGGTCCGAAGATTCAGCGTGTGCGTGATCCGCGGGTCGGGTGTGAGCGGCTCGGCCAGCAGATCGAGCTCGTAGTGGAAGCTGATCTCCTCGCTGTCGGTGACGTGGAAGACCGCGTGACGGTTGCCCCCCTGGGGCTGCAGCAGCCGGACGTGGCAGGCATGCGAAGCCGCCGTGAAGAGCCTGACCGGCATCTGCTTGCCTTCTGCCAAGGCGGAAACGTCAAGCTCGTAGACCTCCTCTCGTAGCAGCAGGCTCCGGCAGGCCCGCAGGGCTTCACGCTGTTCGTCCGCGGTCAGGTTCTGCCCGCCGAGGTCCGGTTCCGGTGGCGCGTTCTCCCGGAAGGTACCGGGGACTTTCCCGCCGGGTTGCTGCTGTTCGAGGCGGCTTGGGAAATACTCGTGGCGCAACTGGTGTAGGACGCGTTCCCCGTCGAGCCACGCCCCGGTGTGATACCAGGTGACCGTCTTGACCGGCGGCTGGTAGAGCCGGTGATCCGGGGTCACGTACGGGCTGCCCGCGTTCGCGCCGGCGAAGGTTCCGTAGTCCTCGACGTCCACCCGCTCGACGCGACCGAACCCGCGGAACTCGCGCTCGCCCCCGTCGAAGTAGCCGTGGTGGTAGCTGTAGGTGCTGGAGAAGCTGGTGCCACGCCACTTGTCGCGGACAGTCACCCGCTCGACGACGTGCACTGGAAACGGCAGCTTCGTCGCCCAGGGCGTGCCCGCCAGTCGGTCCTCCAGGTAGAACCTGGTCGAGGGCGCGTACTGGACCTCAGTCTCTGCACCGAGATTGTTCGTCGTCCTGACCAGCAGGTGCGGTTTCTGCCCGCCCATCAGATCGACGTAGCGCAGCGGGCGCTGCGCGTCGGCGGGCAGCGGCGACGACCACACCAGACACGCCGTGCCGTTGCCAAGCAGGTCAACCGCTACGACGCCGGACAGGGAGTCGACCGCAGGCAGCATCGCCAGTGTTACAGGCGGGCCCCAGCCGTTGCCGGACTGGTTGAAGTAGACGCGTACACCGTCAGTGTGCAGATAAATGATGTCGGTCGTACCTGACCCATCGATGTCCGCCAGCCGTACCCGACGTTGGTCGAACTGCTCAGGCCGGTCGAACGGCGCGTCGTCCATCGTCACCTTCGGCCCGAAGCGGCCGTAGCCCAGGTTCGGCCAGTAGCACACATCGCCGTTGCGGATGCGGACCAGATCGGCCAGCCCGTCGCCCGTCATGTCGGCGAGACGGATCGACTGCTCACCGTCGGCAAAGACCAGCGCAGGACCGCGCTCCTCGTCCCAGGCCTTGCTCACGCGCCGCGCCGGTCCGAAGCCCTCCTCGGCGAGGGACGGGTGCCAGACCAGCGCGTCATCCTCCGTGATCAGGACGTCCGCATGACCGTCGCCGTCGAGATCGACGAAACGCAGGTTCGGGTCACTCCAATCGCGGTTGGGCAGCATGCGGAACGCCGTAAACGGCTCCCAGCCCTCTACCTCGGCACGCCGGTAGAACCCGGAACCTGGCGCAGTGAACCGGACAACGTCCGGCCGCCCATCACCCGCCAGGTCGAGGAACTGCGCGCCATCAGCCAACGAAAGCGCCGGGACGGCTGTCACCACCTCAACCGCGCCGAACCGGGCTTCGAGACCGGCATTCTTCCCCGTTGGGCTGAGCGGGCTCAGGTTGCGCTTGTAGAGCCACGCCCCGCTTTGCTCGGTCAGAACCCCTGACAGCCCCTCGCCGTCGAGATCGACCCATTGATACCGGGTACCGTCGAGACCGATCGGCAGGTTCTCGGCACTGTCGAGGGGCAGCTCGCGCAGCGTGCCCTGGAGGACCGCCTCGGTGTAGCCGAACTCCACAGGCGGAAACGACCGGACGCGATAACCAGCGCCCTGGCGCTGGTAGCCGTGCTGCGTCACCGCCGCGAGCTTCGAGTAGATCGGGTTATGCGGGTCGGCCGGCGTCTCCTCATGCGCGTACGTGAAGTCGGTCGAGCGAACGAGACAGTCCGAGCCGACCTCCGGTTCGTCGGGGAAGTGGTGGAACATCAACACACGTCGGCAGAGACGGTGGGTCCGCAATTCGAAGCCGGAGCGATAGGACGAGAAGGCGTCGGGACGGACCTGCCAGCCGGGCGCGTCCTGCGGCAGCGGAGTGGTGGCGTCGTGCTCGCCGTAGTCGAAGACGAGCTCGAAGTACCACTGGTCGTCGGCGGGCAGCACGGGCCAGCCGGCCACGGCCTCGAGTGTGGGCATGTACGGGGCATGATTGCCGTAGCGAATCCGCTTGAGATAGCGGTTGGCACGCCGCTCCCGGTTCTGCTCACAGGCCCTGCCGAGGTCGACGCTCTCGTCGTTCTCGCCCTTGTAGCCGTAGGCGATCACGTTGCCCTTGTCGTCATGGCTCTCGCAGATCAGCCAGCTGAAGACACACGACGTGTCGGCCGGATCGGTGACCCGGGACTCTGCCGTCCTGCCGTACCAGGTCGTGACGTTGTCTCGGGAAAACGAACGCCAGAACACATCGGCCGGATCGGTGGCGTTCGTCCAACGCTCGATCCGGGCGAAGAGGCCCTCGACACGAGGGCGGTATCGCTGGACGCGATACTGGGCGCCGCCAACTGTGCGAAGTGGCAGCTGCTCGCGTACCCACTGACCGTTCTGCTCGACCAAGACCGGCGTCAAATCCTCCGCGCCCGAAAGGATGAAGACATCGGATTCAGAGGCGTCGTCGTACTGCGGGAGACCCTTGTCAGTCTTACGGGTGATCCTGGGGAGCTCAAGGCTCCAACCCAGCCCGAACGGGCCGTTGCCCCCGCCAGAGTCATAGGTGAGCGACATCTGGGGGCCGAAACCGCTACGGCCCTGGCTGGCGGCAATCGGCACCTTCATTCCCCCGGCGCCCGTTACCGGGTTCGCGGCGAACTTCTCGCCGATCCCCCTGATCGCCCCGCCGCCCTTCGGCAGGCTCACCGTCGGTAGCTGGAATCCGCCGCCACCAGGACTACCCGGCTCGCCCCGACCGAGAGCCTGCGCATCCGACCCTGAAACCCCCGGAGCGTTCACCGTCACGCCGCTGCTCATCCGGTACGTACCTCGCATGCAAGCATCGAGCCTTGTTTACGACAGGTCCATCATCCGCACGCCACGTAGCCGCATCGCCATATTCGTGGTGCCACAAATGATTACATGCAGTTACGGTGGAGGCGGGGAGGGCGCGCGTATTGACCTGGCGGCTCTGCGGGTGATGATCGGCAGGTCGCAGGTCGCACGAGAGCAGGCTGGGCGATCAGTGGAGTGCAACGGAGTGACTGTCGTGATCACATGCTCGACACTGCCGCGGCGTTGCCCTAGAAAATCGGCGGTCTCCTCGTACATGGCCCGCAACCGCTCGTACCCCAGCGCCGTGATGCCGGTGTCCCGCAGGA
The DNA here is from genome assembly GCF_026342835.1 of Streptomyces sp. NBC_00154. Taxonomy (GTDB): domain Bacteria; phylum Actinomycetota; class Actinomycetes; order Streptomycetales; family Streptomycetaceae; genus Streptomyces. Next base: position 6,291,333 of record NZ_JAPEMI010000001.1, on the reverse strand, counting down.
AGGCACGCAGGTGCACATCAACGGCGACCTAGGATCGGGCGACGGTTTCCGAGGTAGCCCACGCTATTGGGCCCCCACGGCCCCGGCGTAGTTCCTCAGCACGGTCATCGAGCTGTGTCCGGACCATGCCGTCGCGACGCAGGAGGAGTTCGTTCCCGGCTTCGGCCACGGTGAGGCCCCGCAGTCGCGCTCCGAGCCGGTCTCGGCCCGCAGGAGACCGGCCGGACCGGTGTCGGGGCAGCCGCTGCTGGTCGAGCACGCCCAGGAGGATGCTGACGATTAGTCAGGGAAATCAGCAAGCGGTCAGCATACGCCCTGATTCAGTTGAGTACACCTGCCCGCACGTGCAGATCGACACCTCCGCTCGAATCCAGGCTTGACCAGCAAAAACACACGCTACACAGGGTTGACGACCGAGTGCCGACTTGACACCGCGAAGAACGCCATGAACGCGAAGATCCCGAGGGCATGGCCGCGCGGCCCCCAGCGGCGCGCGTACACCCCGGCGCACACGACGGCGAGGAACGCCAGATCGCGCGCGAGCGGGTAGTCGTGCAGCCCCGTCGCCAGCGCCAGCACCGGAAAGCCGGCGAGGGGCAGCAGCGAGGTGGTGAGCGCCTGATCCCTGACCCTGGCGTCGGTGACGGTGAAGAGTGCGAGCAGTGCGGCGAGGCCGCCGGCGACGGCCGCGGGAAGCGAGTGCGAGGCGAGGCCCGAGAAAGTCACGGCGAGGCCGATACCGACGACGGCCCGGGACGCGTTGCGCAGCCGCAGCCGTCCCGGGTCCGGAGCCACCAACATCCGCTTCAGCACCGCTTGGCTCTCCCCACTATGTCCTGGCATGAAAAAGGCGCCGCGGGATCCGCAGCGCCATCGACTGGGTTCATGACAGCATCCGAACACCATCTGGCTCAAGTCGACCCAATTCCTCTGCACCATTGGCACAGCCTGCCGCCCTTTCGGTGTGCCATGGGAACACCAATGGACCATGCGGGACCGGACCGCTTCTCACGGCTCGCCCGGGCGTGGTCTCCGATGCAGCCGGGCGGCACCGGCAGGCCGGGCGCCCCGCCGCGACCGACGTGGCGAGCGGACCGCGAAGACAGCCGTACCGGTCACGGCGGCAAACCTGCCGCCCACGGTCCGGGGCGATGCCGTCGAACCGGGCCCTGACACCCGCGCGCCCCCCAAGGCAAAAACCGCGCAACGTGACCGGTAACACTCTGCGATTCCCGTCGCGGCCGAACCGCTGATCATCTCGGCCCCAGGCCTCACGTCGAACTCACGGATCAAAGGCAGCTGAACCAGATTACCTCGCATTCGAAGGTCATGTGGATGAAGTGACACCGATGTCGCCAGTCGTCAATACGGCGTCAAGAAGACATAAATCTTCGAATACCGCCAGTCGTTGGCCAGATCACAACGAATTCCGAAGGTAATTGACGGTTGACGTGACGGATCCCACAGGTTTCGATAACGCGCCGGGAGCAGACGAAACCAACATCGCAGCAAGCCACGGAGGCGATAGCGCTCCCGCCGTCACCCGTCACACCCAGTCGATCGGAACCGCTCCATGACCGACATGCTCAGCCAGCCCGTCACCTCCGGCGCCGCACCGGCGGCAATCGATCCCAGCGGCCAGGACGGCCCGCGCGCCCTCAAGCGTTCCATCGGCGTCGTCGGCGGAACCCTGCTCACCCTGTCCTGCGTGACGCCCGCCTCCACGCTCTTCGTGGTCGTGCCCGACCTGTTCGGCGACCTCGGGACCGCCACCGCCCTCACCATCGCGATCGGCTCGCTGCTCTGCATCGCCGTGGCGTTCTGCTACTCGGAGCTGGGCACGCTGATTCCCAGCGCGGGCGGCGAGTACGCCATGGTCACCACCCTGACCGGCCGGCTCGCCGGCTGGCTGGTGTTCGTGCTGTCGCTGCTGGTCGTGATGATCGTGCCGCCGGTGATCGCCATGGGTACGGCGGACTACCTCGCTCCGCTGGTCCATGTACCGGCGGAGGCCGCCGGCGCCGGGGTGATGGTGCTCGCCACCCTGGCCGGGCTGCTGGACCTGCGTGCCAACGCCTGGATCACCGGCGTCTTCCTGGTGCTCGAAGTGATCGCGGCTGCCGTGGTGGCGGTGCTCGGCTTCGCCCACACCGAGCGCGGCGCCGGCAGCCTGGTGCACGGTGTGGTCGCGAGCGACGGCGGGGCGTCCCGCCCGGTCACCGCGATGCTGGTGGTCTCGGGTCTGGCCATCGCGCTCTTCATCACCCAGGGCTTCTCCACCGCCGTCTATCTCTCCGAGGAGCTGGAGGACCCGCGGCGGAACGTCGCCCGTACCGTCCTCGCCACCCTCGCCATTTCGACCGCCGTCATCCTCGTCCCGGTGGTGGCGATCACCATGGGTGCGCCCGACCTCGCGGCGCTCACCTCGGGAGACATCGGCCGGATGGTCACCACGTGGAGCAACTCGGCGGTCGGTACGTTCGTCAGCCTGTGCGTCGCACTCGCGATCATCAACGCGGGCATCGTCATGGTCATCCAGAACTCCCGGGTGCTGTTCGCGTCGGCCCGCGACAAGGCGTGGCCCGAGCCGGTCAACAACGCCCTCGCCCGCCTCGGCCGCTTCGGCTCGCCGTGGGTCGCCACGCTGGTGGTGGGAGTCCCCGGCGCGGCACTGTGCTTCGTCAACCTCGACACCCTGTACGGCGTGACCGGCGTCTCCGTGACCGGCATGTACCTGCTGGTCGCGGTCGCCGCGCTGGCAGCCCGCCGCGCCTCCCACAAGGACCTGCCCGCCTGGCGGATGCCGCTCTGGCCGGCGATGCCGGTGGCGCTGATCGCCGTACTCGTCTACATCCTCAGCCAGCAGGAGGCCCAGTACCTGCTGTGGACCGGCGGCATCACGGCGGCAGCCACCCTCTACTGGGCGTTCTACCTCCGCCCCCGCAAGGACACCCGCTGGCTGGTCACCCTCCCCGAGGACGCACTCCCCGAGAACAACCGCCTCTGAGGCGAGTGGCACGACCGGATGGTGCGACGGGGCGCCATGGGTACAGTCGGAGCCCGTACCGACCGACCGGGAAGGGGCCATCGGACCATGGCGGTGGACGCACTGGACACCCGCATCCTGCGGCTGCTCATGGAGCAACCGCGGACCAGCGTGCGTGAGTACGCGCGGATCCTCTCCATCGCCCGGGGCACCCTCCAGGCCCGGATCGACCGGCTGGAGCGCAACGGCGTGATCACCGGTACGGGTCCGGTCCTCTCCCCCGCCGCGCTCGGCCATCCGGTGCTCGCCTTCGTCCATCTGGAGGTCACCCAGGGGCATCTGGACGAGGTGGGCGAGGCCCTCGCCGCCGTCCCGGAGATCGTCGAGGCCTTCTCGACCACCGGCGGCGGGGACCTGCTGACCCGGGTCGTGGCCCGTGACAACGGGCACCTGGAGGATGTGATCCAGCAGTTGATCCAGCTGCCCGGTGTGGTGAGGACCCGTACCGAGGTCGCCCTGCGCGAGCGGGTGCCGCACCGGCTGCTGCCACTGGTCGAGTCGGTGGGCCGGGCCGCGGCCGGCCCGACGGGCTGATCAGCGGCTTCGCAGACTCCCGTCGGCCGAGCCGGTGCGGCACCGGCTCGCCCACCCGCGGACCCTCCGCGCCGGAAGCGGCCGCCACCACCTCGGCGACGGCCGTCCCGAACAGCGGGTCCCCGGGCTGCGCGCCGGGAAAGGCGGCGCCTTCCAACCCGCCGCCGACGACCGTACGGAGTCCGGGAAACACCAGGAAATACCGGTTAAGGACCAGCATTTCGCCCTCGGCCGGCTGGGGCAGAGGTGTCCGGACGACCCGGAAATGCTCCGGCCGCGGAAGACCGCCCGGAACAGCGAGCAGCTGGACTTTTCGCGACGTGCGGCGCAGGGACGCCATGGGTGACGCGGCAGTCATGGGCGAACTCCTCGCCATCGGGGCCCGCTCGGGCCTGAGCGATCGGGGCCCGGCCGGACCGGACGGCCGAAGGGCTCAGTGACACCAGACCCTCACCCGCGCGTCAAGGGCAAGCCCGGATCCCGAGTCCGCCGAAGGCTCTCCGAATGCGGTCGTACCACCCCGCATCGATCGGGACGTGTCCGAAGCAGCGCTCCCACCTGCTGATTTCGCCTCCCAGCTCACCTTCCGTAAACCTGCACACCTCATGCCCAGACCGGTCACCCCCGCCCACCGGGACTCTCTGGTCCGGACCGGCCGCAGGGGGGTTTGAACTGGAGTGTCCCAGTTGAAGTAAATGGACTTTCAGGTAAAGAGAATTCAGATGGTGAAGCTTGTGAAGAAGCCGCCGCCGACTCATGAACACATCTGCACGCAGCGCTAATTCATTGCATGAAGAAGCCCTGATCAGCACCGGTCCGATTAGCTGCGCATGGCGTCAACGTGCTTTGATCCTGCCCAATGCGGTGGCCACACCAAGGGGTTACCGCTATGAATTATCAAGCTGAAAGGCAGCCTCCATCATGAACCACACCCCCCAGGTCGAGACCCTCGAGATTTCCGACAACGACCTCGACAACGTGTCCGGCGGCCTCGTCGGCGGCCTGCTCGGCAACGTCACGGGCACCGTCGACGCCGTGGCCCCGGTCTCCGGCGTCGTGGGCTCGGTCACCGGCCTCGCCACCTCGACCACCGGCGTGAACACCGGTGCCGTCAGCGGCCTGGCCACCGGTCTCATCGCCGGTCTCTGAGACGGCTCGTGAGCCCCGGAACCTCATGGTTCCGGGGCTCACTGCTCACACCTGACAGCGAGGGAAGAGTTCCGTGCAGTTCCGCCAACAGGCCCTTTCCAAGCTGCAGTCGCCGGAGGAACTCGACCTGCCGGTACGTTTCGCGCGCCCGCAGGGTCGGCTCGCCCTCGGCATCACCGTGCTCGTCATGGCCGCCGCGGGCTTCTGGGCGGTGACCGGATCCGTCTCCTCCACGCTCCGGGCGCCCGGCATCTTCACGCACGCACAGGGCAGTTACATCCTGCAGAGCCCGGTTGCCGGCCAAGTCACCGCCGTACTCGCCAAGGAAGGCGAGACCCTGCCCGCCGACGCACCGCTGCTCAAGGTGCGTACCGCACAGGGCGACCGGCTGGTCCGCACGATCGCCGCAGGGCGGGTGACCGCCCTGACGGCCTCGATCGGAGCGGTGGTCACCACCGGTGCGGACGTAGCGAGTGTGGAGCGGACCCGTGGCGCCGACGATCCCCTGATGGTGATGCTCTATGTGCCCGGCGAGAGCGGGCCGGGCATTGCGGTGGGCGCCTCCGTGGATCTCACCGCCCAGTCGGTGCCGGCCCAGAAGTACGGTGTGCTGCGCGGTCGTGTGGCCGCGGTCGGCAGGACTTCACAGACACCCCGGCAGATCAGCGGCTTTCTCGGCGACGGCCAGCTGGGCGAGCAGTTCTCGCAGCACGGCAGGCCGGTGGCGGTCCTGGTGCGGCTCGACCGGTCGTCCGCCACGGAGTCCGGCTACCGGTGGTCGTCGGCCCAGGGTCCTCCGTACACGATCGACTCCATGACCCTGGCCACCGGCGCAATCCACCTGGCCGACCAGCGTCCGATCGATTGGCTGCTCCCGTGACCGCACCGCACACCTCTCCGTCCGCTCCACAGCTCCCGCCTCCCGGCCGCGGCAGGCACCGGCCGGACAACGCACCGGGCAGCAGGCGCCGTTCGGCTCCGCGGCCGGCACCGAAGGGCAAGAAGGCCAGAACCGTACGCAGCCCCACCGTTCTCCAGATGGAGGCACTGGAGTGCGGTGCCGCCTCACTGGCCATGGTGCTCGGTCACTACGGCCGTCATGTGCCGCTGGAGGAGCTGCGCATCGCCTGCGGCGTCTCGCGCGACGGATCGCGGGCCAGCAATGTGCTGAAGGCGGCGCGCAGTTACGGGCTGCAGGCCAAGGGCATGCAGATGGAACCGGCGGCCCTCGCCGAGGTGCAGGCACCGGCCATCCTCTTCTGGGAGTTCAATCACTACGTCGTGTACGACGGCATGGGTCGCCGCTTCGGACGGCGTGGCGTGCACATCAACGACCCGGACAAGGGCCGCCGTTTCGTGACGGCCGAGGATTTCGACACCAGCTTCACCGGCGTCGTCCTGGTCCTCGAGCCCGGCGAGGGGTTCCGCCGCGGAGGCAGGAAGCCCGGGATCATGGGCGCCCTGCCGGCACGGCTGCGCGGCACCTCGGGCACGATGCTGGCCGCGCTGCTCGCGAGCCTGCTGCTGGTGGCCGTCGGCGCGACGCTGCCTGCGCTGAGCCGCGCGTACATCGACATGTTCCTGATCGGCGATCAGACCTCGTTGCTGAGTGTCCTGTTCGCGGCCATGGGCACCATGGTGGCGCTCACCGTCGTGCTGACCTGGCTGCAGCAGGCGAACCTGCTGCGCGGTCGCATCATCTCCTCCACGCTGAGCAGTGCCCGGTTCTTCCGGCATCTGCTCAGGCTGCCGGTCACCTTCTTCTCCCAGCGCAGCCCCGCCGATCTCGTCCAGCGACTGCAGTCCAACGATGTCGTGGCCGAGACCCTGGCCCGCGACCTCACGGCCGTCGGTGTGGACGGAGTCGTCGTGCTGCTCTATGCGGCCCTACTGTGGATCTACGACCCGCAGTTGACGGTCATCGGCGTGGGGCTGGCGCTGCTCAATGTGGTGGCGATGCGCATCGTCGTGCGCCTGCGGGCCACCCGTGCCCAGAAGCTGCGGGCCGACAGCGCCAGGCTGACCAACACCTCGTACACCGGGCTGCAGCTGATCGAGACGATGAAGGCCACCGGCGGCGAGAACGGGTACTTCCGCCGCTGGGCGGGGCAGCACGCGACCACGCTGGAGGAGCAGCAGCGCCTCGGTGTGCCGAGCGCCTGGCTGGGTGTTGTCGCCCCCGCGCTCGCGACCCTCAACAGCGCCCTGATTCTCTGGATCGGAGGGCTGCGGGCCGTCGACGGCCACATTTCGATCGGTCTGCTCGTTGCGTTCCAGGCGCTGGTGACCCGTTTCACGGCTCCGGTCGCACGGCTCAACTCGGTGGCGGGCCGGGTGCAGGACTTCGCCGCCGATGTGGCCCGCCTCAAGGACGTCGAGAACTTCCCGGTGGACTCGCTGTACTCGCGCCCCGAACCGGCTGCGAGCACGCGCAGGCTCAAGGGCCATGTGACCCTGGAAGAGATCACCTTCGGCTACAGCCCCCTGGACAAACCGCTGCTCACCGGTTTCTCGCTGTCCGTCGGTCCGGGACAGCAGGTGGCGCTGGTCGGTGGATCCGGTAGCGGCAAGTCGACGGTCTCCCGGCTGATCTCGGGGCTCTACAGTCCGTGGGAGGGCACGATCCGGGTGGACGGGCAGCGTCTGGAGGACATTTCCCGCAGTGCGCTGGCCGCCTCGGTCTCCTTCGTCGACCAGGACATCTTCCTCTTCGAGGGCACCGTGCGGGACAACGTGGCGCTGTGGGACCCGTCGGTCCCGGACGACGCCGTCGTCGCCGCCCTGGAGGACGCCGCCCTGTACGAGGTCGTCGCCCGGCGCCCCGGCGGGATTCACAGCCGGGTGGAGCAGGACGGCCGCAACTTCTCCGGCGGGCAACGGCAGCGTCTGGAGATCGCCCGGGCGCTCGTCCGCCGGCCGAGCATCCTCGTTCTCGACGAGGTGACCAGCGCCTTGGACGCGGAGACCGAGCAGATCATCATCGACAATCTGCGGCGGCGCGGCTGCGCCTGTGTCGTGATCGCGCACCGGCTGAGCACGGTCCGTGACAGCGACGAGATCGTGGTCCTCGACCACGGCTCCGTCGTGGAACGGGGCCGGCACGAGGACCTGGTCGCTGCCGGAGGTCCGTACGCCGAGCTGGTCAAGGAGCACTGAGGTGACATCCGTTCACCATCTCGCGGGCGGCGCGGGCTCGCACCCGTCCCCCGCAGAGCACGACGCGGTCATCGGCGCCCTGGGAGGGCTCGGCGAACAGGTCGACTGCCACGGTCTGCGAAGGCTTTCGCTGGAGGGGCCGCAGGTGCTGTGGCTCGTCGTGGGCGGCGCCCTGGACCTGTTCGCGGTCGACGCGGCGGAACAGGGCCACTGGCACTTCCTCGGCCGGCTGGAACCCGGGACGCTGCTGCTGGGTCCCGTCGAGGGACCGCGGCACACGCTGATCGGCAGGCCCCTGCAGGAGTGCGTACTGCGCCGCATCCCGCTGCGTGAGCTGTACCGGCCGGAGTACGCGGATGCCGCGGCGTACGAGGGTCAGTACCGCAGCTGGTACGACACCGGGGACACGGCTCTGAGCCTGCTGGAGCACGCTGTGGCACTCGGCGTCGGCCGCAGTCGGCGAGTGCTGTTCGAAGCACCGCTGGACGGCCGGACCACCGTCGACGGGACGGTGGCCGACGACGACATCCTGTGGCTGCCGGTGTCCCCCGGCAGCATGCAGTACGGCGCCGCGTACAGCGCGGAGGCGGCAGGCGACCTGCTCATCGACGGCGCGATGTGGCAGGCCATGGTGAGCCAGCAGTACCGGCTGCTGTCCGCGCTGGACCGTTGGATCGAACGGCTGGAGCTCGCGCACGAGGACCGCACGGCAGCCGGCATCAAGGCGGGCGAAGACGTCCGCGACGAGGCCGACCGGACGCTGCTCTCCTCCATCGGGCGTTCCCGTAGAGCCTCTTCGCGTGCGGCGGGCGCAAGCGACGACGCGACGTACGCCGCGTGCCGGCTCGTGGCCGAGGCGGCCGGGATCACGCTCTCGGAGCCGTCGAAGAGCGGTGTGGTGAGCGACCGGATCGATCCGGTCGAGCGTGTTGCGGTCGGCTCGCGGATCCGAACGCGCCCGGTCCGGCTCGACCGCCGCTGGTGGCGGGAGGACACCGGGCCCCTGGTGGGACACCGGGCCGCGAGCGGAGCGCCGGTCGCCCTGCTGTGGCGCCGCGGCGGGTACGAGGCGGTGAACCCGGTGACCGGCCGACGCACCCGCGTCGACGCAGCCAATGCGGAAGAGTTCGAACAGCGTGCGGTCATGTTCTACCGTCCGCTGCCGGAGCGGCCGATGGGCAAGTGGCAGCTGCTGCGGTTCAGTCTGCGCGGTACCCGGGCCGACATGCGCAACCTGGCGCTGGCGGGAGTGGTGACGGTCGCGCTCGGCGCGCTGGTGCCGATCGCGACGGGACAGGTCCTCGGCGTCTACGTACCCAACGCCGAGAACAGCCTCATCGTGCAGGTCTCGCTGGCCATCATCGTCACGAGCATCGTCTCGGCCGTCTTCATGCTGATGCAGAACCTCACCATCCTGCGCATGGAGGGCCGCATCGAGAGCACTCTCCAACCTGCGGTGTGGGACCGGTTGTTGCGTCTGCCGACCAAGTTCTTCACCGAGCGTTCCACGGGTGAGCTGGCGAGCGCGGCGATGGGCATCAGCGCCATCCGCCGGGTGCTGTCCGGCATTGGTCCGGTCGCTGTGCAGGCGGGCACGGTCGGGGCGATGAACCTCGTCCTCCTGTTCTGTTTCAGCATCCCGCTGGCGTTCACGGCGATCGCGATGCTGATCGTCATAGCCGCGGTGTTCCTCACCATGGGGCTGTGGGAGCTGCGGTGGCAGCGCCGGCTGGTCGAGCTCAGCAACAAGCTCAACAACCAGGCGTTCCAGACACTTCGCGGGCTGCCCAAACTGCGGGTCGCCGCGGCGGAGAGCTTCGCGTACGCGGCGTGGGCGCGGGAGTTCGCCCGCAGCCGCGAACTGCAGCAGCGCGCGGGCCGGATCAAGAATCTGACGACCGTACTCAACGCGGTGTATCTGCCGCTGTGTTCGCTGGTCATGTTCGTTCTGCTGGCGGGTCCGGCTCGCGGGTCTATGTCGGCCGGCGCGTTCTTGACCTTCAACACGTCAGTGACCATGCTGCTGACGTCCATCACCCAGCTCACGGGTGCGTTCGTCTCCGCTGCGGCGGCTCTGCCCATGTTCGAGCAGATCAAGCCGGTGCTCGACGAGGCCCCCGAGGTGCGCGGCGCCAGCACCCAGCCGGGCGCCCTGTCCGGGGAGATCGAGGCGCGCAATCTCTCCTTCCGATACACCGATGACGGTCCGCTGGTCCTCGACGACGTGTCGCTGCAGGTGCGCCCCGGCGAGTTCGTGGCGATCGTCGGCCCCAGCGGCTGCGGCAAGTCGACGCTGCTGAGGCTGCTCATCGGCTTCGACAAGCCGGTGTCGGGCAGTGTGCTCTACGACGGCCAGGACCTGGCCTCCCTCGACCAGGCGGCCGTGCGCCGCAGCTGCGGGGTCGTCCTGCAGAACGCCCAGCCCTTCACCGGATCGATCCTGGACTGTATCTGCGGCGCCGAGGTCTTCACCCAGGAAGAGGCGTGGGAAGCCGCCGCGATGGCGGGTCTGGCCGAGGACATCAAGCGCATGCCGATGGGTCTGCACACCATGATCGCCGGTGGCGGCTCCATCTCCGGTGGCCAGCGCCAGCGCCTGATGATCGCCCAGGCACTGGTGCGGCGTCCGCGCATCCTGTTCTTCGACGAGGCCACCAGTGCGCTCGACAACGAGACACAGCGCATCGTGATCGAAAGCACCCGCTCGCTGAACGCCACGCGCATCGTGATCGCCCATCGGCTCTCCACGGTCCTGGACGCCGACCGGGTGATCGTCATGTCGGACGGCCGTGTCGTCCAGCAGGGTCCGCCCGCCGAACTTCTCGCGGACACCAACGGCCGGCTCCACGAGCTGGTCCGGCGTCAGATGCGCTGAACGGGCGCGGCGGGGATCGGTAGCCGTCGGGCGCGGTCGCGGTCAGCTGCCGAGGGAGGTTACTCGGTGCCGGGCCGTGCATCGCTCGGCGCGGCCTCGGTGGTCGGAGCGGACATGAAACGGGCTCCCTCTGCCCAGGTCCGCTCGGACTGCGCCCGACCCTGGCCGGCCGCGCCCGGTCCGGGCGAGCTCTTGGCGCCGGCCGGCTGCGTCTTCACGCGTTCTTGATTCCGGGCTGCCGGACGACCGTCAGACATGCGTCAGGAGATTCGGCCATGGCGTCAGCGCTTCGTCAAGGCGCGCTGACCGGCCGCCTCACCCTCCTTAGTCTCGGCGCCATGGAACGACGCATCAGCCGCGCAGTCCCCGATGCCCTCTGCGGCCACCGCGGCCGCGCCCTGCCTCCTGCGGGCACGACGGCGTACGACGCGGACTGGGCCGGGGACGTGCGCTTCGCGGTCGGCTGTGCCGCCTCGCTCCTGGGGGGCCTGCTGGCCGTCGACGCGGCCGTCGGCCGGCTCACCTGGCTGCGCCTTCTGCTGTGGACGGTCCTGGCCACGGCGCTGTGCGTGGTCCTGACGCCGCCACGGGTCTGCGCGGGCGTCGGGTGGTTCTCCTCACGCAGCCTGCTGCGCGCCCGTACGGTGCGTACGGACCGGCTGGTCTCCGTCCGCTGGTCCGACGGCGTCTCGCAGCGTCTGTTGCTGCACGACGCCGACGGCTGCCGGGTCGAGGTCGACCCACGGGTGTTCGTCGCCAACCCGGCGCTGTGGCACCGGCTGGACCAGGACGCCCGCGCCTGCGTGGAACGCGGGACACTGCTTCGCGGGTCGACGGCGCTGCGGCAGCTCGGAGACCGTATCGACCGCCGGACGGCCCGAACCGTGTTTCAGGTCTCCGGCCTGGAATAGCCGCCCCGGCCCAGCCGCCTCTCGACCCGGACCCCCTGCGGTCCCGCCGGGAGGGACCCTCTACGGTGTCGCTGCAGCCACATGGGTGGGGTGAGTGGTCATGAAGGGAGATCGGCGGATGCGGCGCGCTGGGCGTGGGTTGTTGATCACGGGGGCGGTGCTTGCCGTGCTGGGGATCGTGCTGGCAGCGGGCGCACTCCGGACCGTCCGCAGCGACTACACGACAGTCATCCTCGCCGGCGGGTCGATGGAGCCCACGTACGCTCCGGGCGACCGGATTGTCATCGCGAAGACGTCCGGCGCGAAGGTACGGCGGGGCGATGTGGTGCTCTTCGGGCTGCCGGACCGGTTCGAGGGCAAGCCGGTGCTGAAGCGCGTCATCGGTCTGGGGAGCGACCATGTGGTCTTCGACGGCACACGCCTGACCGTCAACGACGCCCCGCTCAAGGAGCCCTATCTGAAGGACGGAGAGGTCGACGGCGGGCACGGACCGTACGACGTGAAGGTACCGGCCGGGCGGATGTTCCTTCTCGGCGACCACCGTGCGAACTCCAACGACTCGCGCTACTTCGCGAGCGAGGCCTCCGGGACCGTGCCCGTGACGGCCGTGCGCGGCCGGGTGCTCGACGACGCCACCGCACCGGTGCTGCTGGGGCTGGGCGTGTTGCTCGGCGTGGTGCTTGCCCTCGCGGGTGCCGTCTGTACGTTGGTCGGCTGGTTGACGCGGCGGCGCCGGCCGGCTGCGCCCTCGCTTCTCGCACAGCCCCTGGCGTAACCCGTCGCGACAGGCCGTCCGGTACGGGTGGACGCTGCCGGACCGCGCTCAGGCCAGCTGGTTGACCAGGCTGGTGAAGGCGGTGGGCAGACGGCTCGCGGCCGGGACGATGCGGCGCGCCAGTCGTGGGTGCTGCCGGGCCCGGAGCAGCGATTCGGTGAGCAGGCGGTGGCGACGGGAGACCCTGCGCCACGCCCGCTCGTAGGCCTGCGGCCGGTCGTCCCGGACGCAGCGCACCAGTTGAGCGGCCCCGGCGAGGGCCAGCGAGACTCCTTCACCGGTCAGGGCGTCGATGTATCCCGCGGCGTCCCCCACCAGCAGGACCCGCCCTGCCACACGGGAGCCGACCCGCTGGCGCAGCGGTCCGGCGCCGCGCACCGGCGTGGTGGCGCTCGCCGGCAGCTGCCGGGCCAGGACGGGGAAGCGGGCCAAGTGGCCGTCGAACGGGCCGCGTTCCGTGGTCAGGACGGCGACACCGACCAGGCGTGGGCCCAGCGGCGTGACGTAGGCCTCGGCCCATGGTGACCAGTGCACCTCGACGCAGTCCGTCCAGGGCTCGATCGCGAAGTGGCGGCGCAGCCCGAACCTCGGGGGGCGTGGGTCCGGCAGGTCCAGGCCGAGTTGGCGTCTGATCGGTGAGTGCAGGCCGTCGGCGGCGGCCAGGTAGCGGGCGGTGACACCTGCCGCGTTCACGCTGTCGGCGCTCTGCCGTACGCTGCCCGACCGCACGGGGATCACCCGCACGCCGAGTTCCGCGGCCCGGCGGGCCAGGGCGGTCTGCAGTTCGGTGCGGCGGACACCGCGACCGGGGCCGGGTGCGAAGAGGGCTTCTGCCCGGTGGCGGTCGTCGAGGTAGCGGATCCCGCGCAGCGGGTGTCCGGCGACGGTGACGCCGAGTCCGGCCAGAGCGTTCACGGCGCCCGGCATGAGCCCCTCGCCGCAGGCCTTGTCGATCGGGGTGGGGCGTGGTTCGGCGACCACCGCTTCGAGCCCGGCCTCGGCGGCGTGGATCGCGGTGGCGAGGCCGGCGGGTCCGCCGCCGACGACCAGCAGGTCGATCACGGCGCTGCCGGTGCGGCCCCGGCCAGGGCAATGTTCTCGCACCGTACGCGGGTCGCGAGGAGCGGCAGGTTGAGCAGGGTGAAGGCGGTCGCGGTGAGCCAGTTGGTGTGGACGAGTGGCAGTGCGAGGCCCTCGACGATCACGGCGACGTAGTTGGGGTGGCTCAGCCACCGGTACGGACCGGCGGTGACGAGCGGCAGGTCCGGCACCACGATGACGCGGGTGTTCCAGCGCGGCCCCAGCGTGGTGATGCACCACCAGCGCAGGCCCTGGGCGCCCAGGGCCAGGACGAGCATCGGCCAGCCGAGTGCGGGCAGGAAGGGGCGGTCGCCGAGCCAGGTCTCCGCCAGGCAGCCGGCCAGCAAGCCGGTGTGGAGGGCGACCATGACGGGGTAGTGACCCTGCCCGTACTCCGCCGCGCCGTGGCGCCGGCTCCAGGCGGCATTGCGTCGGGCAGTGACGAGTTCGGCGAGGCGCTCGACGGCGACCAGAAGAACGAGGACGGTGTAGGGAATCACGGGGCGGCTACCAGCGGAGCAGGACGAGTTCGGTGCAGAAGCCGGGCCCCATCGCGAGGAGGAGTCCCGGAGTTCCGGGCGGTGGTGAGCACAGCGTCAGGGTGTCCCTGAGGACATGCAGGACGGAGGCTGAGGACAGATTGCCGACCTCGGCCAGCGAACGCCAGGCCAGTTCCAGTGCGCGGGCGGGCAGATCCAGCGTCTCGCGTACGGCATCGAGTACCTGGGGACCGCCCGGGTGGCAGACCCAGGCCGTCACGTCCTGCGTCTTGAGGTCGTGGTCGGAGAGGAAGGAGTGCACCTCGTCCCCCAGGGTTTCGCGTACCAGGTTCGGGAGGTCGGCGCCGAGGACGATCCGGAAGCCCTGGTCACCGATGTCCCAGCCCAGTGTGCGTTCGGTGCCGGGGTAGAGGCTGCTGCGGGTCGCGACCACCACGGGCCCCGACTGTTCCTGACGCTGCGGGTGGTCCCGGCCGACCGCGAGGACCGCAGCGGCGCCGTCACCGAACAGTGCGCCCGCCACCAGGTTCGGCACGGATGTGTCGGTACGTTGCAGGGTCAGCGAACAGAGTTCGACGGAGAGCAGCAGCGCGGTCTGGCCCGGGTGGCCCTCGAGGTAGTCGTGGAGCCGGGCGAGGCCGGCGGCCCCGGCCACGCAGCCGAGCCCGAAGATCGGTACGCGTTTCACATCGGACCGCAGCCCGATCCGCCCGGCGAGCCGCGCCTCCAGGGACGGGGTGGCGATGCCGGTGACGGAGGTGGAGATGACCAGGTCGATGTCGCCCGGGTCCAGGCCCGACCGGTCCAGGGCGCCGCGTACGGCCTGTTCCCCGAGCTCCAGGGCGACTTCGATGAACGCGTCGTTGGCCTCGCCGAAACCACTCAGCGCGGCGTACCGTTCCAGAGGCAGGGCCAGATGGCGGCCGCGTACACCGGCGGACCGGTGCAGGCGTTCGAGCACGCCGCGGTCGGCGCCCGGAGGCAGGCACATGTCGGCGAAGGCGTCGGTGATCCCGGACTGCTCGTACCGGTGCGGCGGGAGCACACCATGGACCGCGATGATTCGCGTCATTCCGTCACCATAGGCGCGAAAGAGATGTTTTGATCGAACATCATGAATCAGACTTTTCAGGCGCTCTTCCTGTCGGCCGTCTCGCCCGCTCCGGCGCCAGCACCGGCGGAGGCTGCAGCGCGTGCGGGTGGCCCGGGCCTCGGCCGCGGCGCCTTGGCGCTCCTCCTGTCGGCCCACCCGGCCCCCGCGCTGGCCGTGACCGCCCTGATCACCGCCCTGGCCGTCGCAGCGGGGCGCGACGTGTTCGGCAGCTGTCTGGTCGCCCTGGCCGTGCTCACCGGACAGCTCTCCGTCGGCTGGAGCAATGACCGCATCGACCTCGCGCGGGACGCCGCGGCACACCGG
The DNA here is from genome assembly GCF_026342835.1 of Streptomyces sp. NBC_00154. Taxonomy (GTDB): domain Bacteria; phylum Actinomycetota; class Actinomycetes; order Streptomycetales; family Streptomycetaceae; genus Streptomyces. Next base: position 6,275,890 of record NZ_JAPEMI010000001.1, on the reverse strand, counting down.
CGCGACAAGCCGCTCGTGGCGGGCGAGGTGCAGGTGCGGAGCGTGTCGGTCGCGGCGTGTGCTGCGCTCGTACTGTGCGCTCCCCTGTCCCTCGCGAACGGCGCGGCGGCGGGCGGCGCGCATCTGATCGGGGTGGCCGCCGGATGGTCGTACAACCTCGGCGTCAAACGGACGCGGTGGTCGTGGCTGCCCTACGCGCTGGCGTTCGGACTTCTGCCCGCCTTCCTCACCCTCGCGCTGCCGGGCCGCCCCTGGCCCGCCGCCTGGGTGGTGGTCGCGGGCGCCCTGCTCGGGGTGGGTGCGCACTTCATCAACGTCCTCCCCGACATCGATGCCGACCTGGCCGCGGGCGTCCGGGGCCTGCCCCAGCGCCTGGGCCGGCACCGGTCCCGTGCCGTCGCGGCACTCACGCTGCTGGCGGCCTCGGCCGTCCTCGTTCTCGGCCCGCCCGGACCGCCGGACGCCATGGGCTGGACGGGCCTCGCGGTGACCGGGGCGCCGGCCGTCGTCCTGTGCCTCCCGCTGGGCACCTCCCCCGACAGCCGTCTGCCGTTCCTGGCCACGCTCGGCCTGGCCGGGGCCGATGTTGCGCTGCTGGTCGCGCGCGGCACCGCTCTGGGCTGATCCCACGGCGCCGCCGGATCCCGTGCCGTGCCCGGCCCCTCGACTAGGTTGGCCTCCGGCGAGCGTCACCGGCACCGACGGGGAGAGTCACGCATGTCGCGGTATCACGAGATGAAGTTCCGGGCCGTCACGTCGTTCCAGCGGCGGATCGGCAATCCGATGGTCCGACAGCTGCCGTATCAGACACTTCTGGAAACCACCGGACGCACCTCCGGACTCCCCCGCCGGACGCCGGTCGGCGGACGCCGCGTCGGGAACGAGTTCTGGCTGGTCTCGGAGTACGGCGAGAAGTCGCACTACGTACGCAACATCCAGGCCGACCCGCGGGTGAGGGTCCGGATCAAGGGACGCTGGCATGCCGGGACCGCCCACCTGGTTCCGCAGGACGACGCCCGGGCACGACTCAGGACGTTGCCGCGCCTCAACAGCGCCGCGGTCCGGGCGGTAGGCACGAACCTGCTGACCGTACGGGTCGATCTCACCGGCTGACCGGGCCGGCCCGGTCAGCCGCGACTTCCGCCTACCAGCGGTGGTGGACCTCCGCGCGGATCCGACGGTCGTAGAGGTCCCGCACCGCGTCGAGTGTGCTCTGCGACAACGGCGGGAGCGACGCGGCCGCCGCGTTGGCCCGGGCCTGCTCCACGGAGCGCGCGCCGGGGATGACGCTGGTGACTCCGGGCTGCTGGATGATCCAGCGCAGTGCGGTCCGGGCCGGTGTCGCCCCCTGCGGTGCGAGTTCGGCGAACTCGGCAGCCGCGGCCACCCCGTTCCCGTACTCGATGCCGGAGAAGGTCTCGCCCTGGTCGAACGCCTCGCCATGACGGTTGTACGAGCGGTGGTCCTCGGGGGCGAAGACGGTGTCCTTGGTGTACTTCCCCGAGAGCAGTCCGGAGGCGAGCGGGACCCGCGCGATGATGCCCACACCCGCCGCACGGGCAGCCGGGAGGACTTCGTCGAGCGGCTTGAGACGGAACGGGTTGAGGATGATCTGGACGCTCGCGACGCCGGGGCGGGCGATGGCGGTGAGCGCCTCGGCGCACGTTTCGACACTCACCGCGTAGGCGGCGATCCGCTGCTCGGCGACGAGGGTGTCGAGCGCGTCGTAGACCTCGTCCGAGGAGTAGACGGCGGTGGGCGGGCAGTGCAGCTGCACGAGGTCGAGCGTGTCGACGCCGAGGTTGGCCCGCGAGCGGTCGTTCCACGCCCGGAAGTTGTCGAGGACGTAGTTCTCCGGGACCTGGTCGGCGCGCCGCCCCATCTTGGTGGCGACGAACACACCGGCGTCCGGGCGGTCCTTCAGATAGCGGCCGATGAGCTGTTCGCTGCGGCCGTCGCCGTACACGTCCGCCGTGTCGAAGAAGGTGACGCCCGACTCGACGGCCGCGTCCAGGACACCGAATGCGTCCGCCTCCCGCACCTCGCCCCAGTCACCGCCGAGCTGCCAGGTGCCCTGTCCGACGACGGATACGTCCTGTCCGGTCCTGCCCAGTGTGCGCTGTTCCATGGGGATCATGCTACGCCGGTACGCATGGGCCGCCGGGGGGCGGCAGAGCACACGACCGTCCCGAACCGCCACCCCGGTCGAACACCATTTCCCTGAAAGGCAATCGGCCGCCTCGCGCGGCATGTCGATAGAGTGGCTGCCGGGCGATGCCCACGGAGCGAGGAGTTCTTGCCCTGAACGGACAGCTGCTGGCCGTCAGCGACCTGCACGTCGCGTACGCCGACAACCGTGACATCGTCTCGTCCCTGCGCCCTGGCACCGACGCCGACTGGCTCATCGTCGCAGGTGACGTCGGCGAGAAGGTCGCCGATATCGAGCGGGCACTGGCGCTGCTCAGCGAGCGCTTCGCGAAAGTCGTCTGGGCCCCCGGGAACCACGAGCTGTGGACCCACCCGAGCGATCCCGTGCGACTGCGGGGCGAGGCACGCTACCTCCACCTGGTCGACCTCTGCCGAAGCCTGGGCGTCCTCACCCCCGAGGACCCCTATCCGGTGTGGGAGGACGCGGACGGGCCGGTGACCGTCGCCCCCCTCTTCCTGCTGTACGACTACACGTTCCGCGCCCCCGGGGCGACCACCAGGGACGAGTCCCTCGCCATCGCCCGCGGGGCCGGGATCGTCTGCGCCGACGAGCACTTCCTCCACCCCGATCCGTACCCGACGCGCGACGACTGGTGCCGGGCGCGGGTACGGGAGACCGAGCTGCGGCTGGCCGGGATCCCTGAGGACCACCGCACGGTCCTGGTGAACCACTACCCGCTGGTGCGTGAACCGACGGACGTGCTGCGGCACCCGGAGTTCGCGCAGTGGTGCGGGACGGAGCTCACCCGGGACTGGCATCGCCGGTTCCGTGCCGCGGCCGTGATCTACGGGCATCTGCACATCCCACGGGTGACCCATCACGACGGGGTGCGGTTCGAGGAGGTGTCGATCGGCTACCCGCGCGAGTGGCGGGCCCGCCCGCCGCGCGAGCCGCTGCGGACGGTCCGGCTGTCGCCACGGCCGTCCGGCGACACCCCCTGAAGCCGACACTCCGTCAGCCTCCCTGCGCCGCCGTCGGCAGGGCGGACCGATGAGGTGGTCGGTGCACGCCATTCGTTCAACTCTTGTTCCCAACAGGCCCTGATCCGACGCCCGTTGCACACCTATTGACGTGTCCGAGTCAAGAGAGAAGTATCCTCCGTAGCCTGAGAGCGCTCTCAGGCTGCGCGTCGTGCACCCGCACCACGACTCAGGAGACGAACCCCCATGTACGCACCCCCCGTGCTCCGCAGACCTGCCCGTTCATCGGACGGACGACGTACCGGTGTGCTCACCGTCGTCGTCGGTCTCGTCATCTCGCTGCTGGCGTTCGTCCCCGCGACCCCGGCGAGCGCGGCGCCCTCACTGCTCTCCCAGGGCAGAACGGTGACGTCCTCCAGCGAGGAGAACGCCGGCACCCCCGCCACCTCCGCCGTGGACGGCAACGACGGCACCCGGTGGTCGAGCGCCTTCTCCGACCCGCAGTGGATCAAGGTCGATCTGGGCGCCTCCGCCTCGGTCTCCCAGATCGTGCTGAAGTGGGAGGCGGCCTACGCCAACGGCTACCGGATCGAGTTCTCCACCGACAACAGCACGTGGAACACCGCCTACTCCACCACCAGCGGCCCCGGCGGCACGGAGACCCTGAACGTCTCCGGCACCGCCCGCTACGTCCGGCTGACCGGCACATCCCGGGCCACCCCGTACGGCTACTCGCTCTGGGAGTTCCAGGTGTTCGGTACCACCGGCGGCCAGGGCGGCCCGCAGATTCCCGGCGGCGGCGACCTCGGACCCAATGTGCTGGTCTTCGACCCGTCGACGTCCGGCATCCAGGCCAAGGTCGACGAGATCTTCAAGCAGCAGGAGTCCGCGCAGTTCGGGAACAGCCGCTATGCGCTGCTGTTCAAGCCGGGCACGTACGACAACATCAACGCACAGCTCGGCTTCTACACCTCCATCGCGGGGCTCGGCCTCAAGCCGGACGACACCACCTTCAACGGTGACGTGACCGTCGACGCCGGCTGGTTCAACGGGAACGCCACACAGAACTTCTGGCGCTCGGCGGAGAATCTGGCGCTCAACCCGGTGAACGGCACGGACCGTTGGGCTGTGTCGCAGGCCGCGCCGTTCCGGCGGATGCACGTCAAGGGCGGGCTCAATCTGGCGCCCGACGGCTACGGCTGGGCCAGCGGCGGCTACATCGCCGACAGCAAGATCGACGGCCAGGTCGGCCCGTACTCCCAGCAGCAGTGGTACACCCGTGACAGCTCGGTCGGAGGCTGGACCAACGGAGTCTGGAACATGACGTTCTCCGGAGTCGAGGGCGCACCCGCGCAGAGCTTCCCCGACCCTCCGTACACCACGCTCGACACCACCCCGGTCTCCCGTGAGAAGCCGTTCCTCTACCTGGACGGCTCCGAGTACAAGGTCTTCGTCCCGGCCAAGCGCACCAACGCGCGCGGCGTCTCCTGGAACGGTACGCCGCAGGGCGAGTCCATCCCGCTGAGCCAGTTCTACGTGGTCAGGCCCGGCGCCACCGCACAGACCATCAACGCCGCGGTCCAGCAGGGCCTGCACCTGCTGTTCACGCCCGGTGTCTATCACGTGGACCAGACCATAGACATCGACCGGGCGAACACGGTCGTCCTCGGCCTGGGGCTCGCGACGATCATCCCGGACGACGGCGTGACAGCGATCAAGGTCGGCGACGTGGACGGCGTGAAGCTCGCCGGTCTCCTGATCGACGCCGGTCCGCAGAACTCCTCGGTACTGCTCCAGGTGGGCCCCGAGGGCGCCTCTGCCGACCACTCGGCGAATCCGACCACCGTGCAGGACGTGTTCGTCCGGATCGGCGGCGCGGGCGCCGGCAAGGCCACCACCAGCATGGTCATCAACAACGACGACACCATCGTCGACCACACCTGGATCTGGCGCGCCGACCACGGAGAAGGGGTCGGCTGGGAGACCAACCGGGCCGACTACGGGCTCCGGGTCGACGGTGACGACGTCCTCGCCACCGGCCTCTTCGTCGAGCACTTCAACAAGTACGACGTGCAGTGGAACGGCGAGAACGGCAGGACGATCTTCTTCCAGAACGAGAAGGCGTACGACGCACCGAACCAGGCCGCCGTCCAGAACGGCACCATCAAGGGGTACGCCGCCTACAAGGTCGCGGACTCGGTCAACCACCACGAGGGCTGGGGCCTGGGCAGCTACTGCTACTTCAACGTGGATCCGACGATCCGTCAGGACCACGGGTTCGAGGCCCCGGTGAAGCCGGGGGTGAAGTTCCACGATCTGCTGGTGGTGTCCCTGGGTGGCCAGGGACAGTACGAGCACGTGATCAACAGCACCGGTTCGCCCACGTCCGGCACCTCGACCGTTCCTTCGACGGTGGTGTCCTTCCCCTGAGGAGGGTCCGGCCAGGACCTCGTGAGGTGAACGGATGACATGGGGCCCGGCAGTGACTGCCGGGCCCACAACCGTTCGTCCGTGAACTCCTCCCCTACGAGTACTGGATCGCGTTCAGCAGGCCCGCGACGAGGTTCGTCCGCTCGGCCATGGCGTCGATCACCAGGTACGCGTGGTCGGCGTGCGCACCGCCGCCGACCGCTCCCGAGCCGTCGAGTGTCGGCACCCCTGAGAGCGCGGGCCGTCCGAGTGCCGCGATGTCCAGCACCCGGTGCGAGGCTTCAATCCGGGCGTTGACTCCGGCTTCGGGCTCAAGACCCGCGTGCGACGGCCGTCCCGTGACATTGACTGGAGCAGCGCTTCAGCTGGCGCCCCTACGCCGAGGTCGCCTGGGAGACCTCGCGCTGGGTGCCGACGGGCAGGACACGCACCGAGTACGTCACCTCCGGGGACACCCAGTGGATGCACGACGTCGACTTCGTCACCGGTCCCGACCTGTTCTACGGCGGGGCGCTACAGTCGGGTCTGCGTGACGCCCCCGCACCTTCAAGGCGGGCGAGAAGGCCGCGGAGGAGTGGCACAAGGCCGTGGTGCGGCCGTCCATCCCGCGCGGCTTCAGCCGTCCCTCCGTCCGGGCTCAGCCTTCCAGGGCGGGATTCGTCCCGGCCGGACGGTGCTCGACCTCGCCGCCCCGGGGCCGACACCGGACCAGAACCACCCCCGTCCGCGTGCGCGGAGAGCACAGACCGCGAACTCGGGCTGGTGAACCCCGCGGCTAAGAGGTCACGGTGGCCGGAAGGTCCGGCCACTCCCCCACCCGGTCCGACGCCGTGCGCAGCGTCAGCACCATGGTGAGCCCACCCCCCGGCGTGTCCTCGGCGGTCAGCGTGCCGCCCATCGTCTCGGTGAAGCCCCGGGCCACCGCGAGGCCGAGGCCCACGCCCGCGCCGCGCGGTGCGTCACCGTAGCGCTGGAAGGGTTCGAAAACGCGGTCCTTCACCTCGTCCGGTATCCCGGGGCCGAGATCCACGACCCGCAGTTCCACCCGGCCGGCCATGGCGCTGGCCGACACCAGCACCGGTCTGCCCACGGGGCTGTACTTGACGGCGTTCTCCACGACGTTGGCGACCGCCCGTTCCAGGAGCCCCTTGTCGACGGCGACCATCGGCAGATCCTCCGGGATGTCGAGCACCGCGCTCCCCTCCGGTACGCCGACCAGGGCCATCGGCACCACTTCGTCGAGGTCGACCTCGCGGATCAGCGAGGTGACGGTGCCGGTCTGCAGCCGCGACATGTCGAGGAGGTTGCCGACGAGGTGATCCAGGCGGTCGGCGCCCGCTTCGATGCCTTCGAGGAGTTCGGACCGGTCCTGCTCCGACCATTCGACGTCGTCGGAGCGGAGCGAGGTGACGGACGCCTTGATGCCCGCGAGGGGTGTCCGCAGGTCGTGGCTGACAGCGGCGAGCAGGGCGGTACGGATGCGGTTGCCCTCGGCCAGTCCGCGGGCCCGCTGGGCTTCGTCCTGGAGGCGTTGGCGGTCGAGCACGACGGCCGCCTGCGCGGCGAATGCCGCCAGCACCCTCCGGTCCTCGGCGGGCAGCACCCGGCCGTAGAGAGCGAGCGCCATGTCGTCCCCCACGGGCATGTCCACATGGGCCTGTTCAGGACGGCCGACCGGCCTGGGGCCGACGCTGCCCGCACAGGTCCATGGGGCGACCTCGTTCTCCCGCTCCAGCAGTGCCACGGACTCCATCGAGAACGTCTCCCTGACCCGCTCCAGCAGCGCGTCCAGCGTCGTTTCGCCGCGCAGGATGCTGCCCGCCAGGAAGGAGAGGATCTCGGACTCGGCGCGCAGCCTCGCCGCCTGCTGGGTACGGCGGGCCGCGAGGTCCACGACGGAGGCGACGGAGACGGCCACGCCGACAAAGATCGCGATGGCCACGATGTTCTGCGGATCGGCGACGGTCAGTGTGTGGACGGGCGGGGTGAAGTACCAGTTGAGCAGGAAGGAGCCGAAGACCGCGGAGGCGAGCGCGGGCCGGAGCCCGCCGAGCAGCGCGGCGCTGACCGTCAGCGACAGAAACAGCAGCATGTCGTTGGCCAGGCCCACCTCGGGAGCGAGGCTGCTGAGGAGGACCGTGAGCAGGGCCGGTCCGGCCACCCCGGTCAGCCAGCCCCAGATGATCCGGGAGCGGCCGAGCCGGCTGCTCCGGGTCATCGGCAGTCCGCGGCCCTTGCCCATGGCGTCGTGGGTGACCAGGTGTACATCGAGGTCGGGGCCCGAGTCCCGGGCGACCGAACCGCTGACGCCGGGCCCGAACACGTACTGCCAGGGCTTGCGGCGGGACACACCGAGAACGATCTGGGTCGCGTTGACGCCGCGCGCGAACTCCAGCAGCGCGGACGGGACGTTCTCCCCTATGACGTGGTGGAAGGTGCCGCCCAGGTCCTCGACGAGGGTGCGCTGGACGGCGAGTTCCCTCGGCGACGCGGAGGTCAGGCCGTCGCTGCGGGCGATGTACACGGCCATCAGTTCGCCGCCCGCGCCCTTCTCCGCCAGCCGGGCCGCGCGGCGGATCAGAGTGCGGCCTTCCGGGCCGCCGGTGAGGCCGACGACGATGCGCTCGCGCGAGCCCCAGATCTTCGACACCCGGTGTTCGGACCGGTACTCCTGGAGGTATTCGTCGACCCGGTCCGCGGTCCACAGCAGCGCCAGCTCACGCAGGGCGGTGAGATTCCCGGGGCGGAAGTAGTTGGAGAGTGCCGCGTCGACCTTGTCGGCCTTGTAGATGTTGCCGTGCGCCATGCGGCGACGCAGCGCCTGGGGCGACATGTCGACAAGTTCGATCTGGTCCGCGTGCCGGACGAATTCGTCGGGGACGGTCTCGCGCTGCCGGACTCCCGTTATCGATTCGACGACGTCGCCCAGCGACTCCAGATGCTGGATGTTGACGTTCGAGACGACGTCGATACCGGCCTGGAGGAGCTCCTCGATGTCCTGCCAGCGCTTGGCGTTGCGCGAGCCCGGGATGTTGGTGTGGGCCAGCTCGTCGACGAGGGCCACGGCCGGCCGGCGGGCGAGGACGGCGTCGACGTCCATCTCGGTGAAGACGGTGCCGCGGTAGTCCACCTCCTTGCGCGGCATCTGCTCCAGCCCGTGCAGCATCACTTCGGTGCGCGGCCTGCTGTGGTGCTCGACGAACGCGACGACGCAGTCCGTACCGCGCTCGACCCGTCGATGGCCCTCCGAGAGCATCGCGTAGGTCTTGCCCACGCCCGGAGCGGCGCCGAGGTAGATCCGAAGCTTTCCGCGTCCCATGTGTCCCGCCCGATTCCTGGGGCTCGAAGCGGTACCTCATCCCGGCTCCGTGATCAGGCACCGGGGACGAGAGGGGTCCGGGTCGAGTCTTCGCCTCAACTGGGCCGCGCAGGCCCGCAGACAGTTGGTCGTGTTGCTGTACGGCAGGCCCCGGATCTCCTGGAGCAGCTGCCGTTGGGGGATGAACGGCCCCGGGTTGCCGGTCAGGAACTCCGGCAGATGCCAATCGTTCGGGGTCAGCCGTCCGTCGCGGACGGCTTTCCTGGCGACCGGGTCGACGGTGAAGCCGGCGGTCGTGACGGCCTCCCGCTCGCCCGGGCGCGTACGCAGGCCGGGCTGCATGCCCTGCCATGGAATCCTCCTCGACGAGCCTGGGGCGAGTGGGGCCCGGTGCGGAGAAACGGGCCGGGGCATGACTGCGAACCTATGCCCGGCGACCAGAGGGTCCGCCATCCCTTAACGCGATACTGACGGTCATCGGGGGTCCGCTGACGGGATACTGACGCGCCTGCGGTCCTTCGGGACCGCAGGTCTCGTACGCCCCGGCCGTCGGGCGGGTGACGCTGTGCTGGATACTCGCTCCTCGTCGTACGGCCGATCAGCAGGAAGAGCACACATGACTGGCATGCACGAACCCGATCCGGTCGGGCCCGTGCCGGGACAGGCCACGCTGCAACGGCGTCCCGGGGGGCGGGCCTGGCTGCTGGAGGGACTGAGCGAGCAGACGGCCCGGCACCCGGGACCGCACGGCACGCCGGGTCCCGAGCACCAGGGGCACTCCTGGTGGCGGGTCATGTGCCTCACCGGTGTGGACTATTTCTCCACCCTGGGCTATCAGCCGGGCATCGCCGCACTGGCGGCCGGGCTGCTCTCGCCGCTGGCGACGCTGGTGCTGATTGCCCTGACGCTGCTCGGCGCGCTGCCCGTCTACCGCAGGGTGGCCAAGGAGAGCCCGCACGGTGAGGGCTCGATCGCCATGCTGGAGCGTCTGCTGCCCTGGTGGGCGGGGAAGCTCTTCGTGCTGGTGCTGCTCGGATTCGCGGCCACCGATTTCATGATCACCATCACGCTGTCGGCGGCGGACGCCTCGGCACACGTCGTGGAGAATCCTTTCGCCCCGAGTTGGATGCACGGCGAGAACGTGTGGATCACCCTCGTCCTGGTCACCGCCCTCGCTGCGGTCTTCCTCAAGGGGTTCCGTGAGGCGATCGGCATCGCGGTGGTGCTCGTCGCGACGTACCTGTTCCTCAACGTCGTCGTCCTGGCCACCTCCGCCTGGGAGATCCTCACCCACCCGGTCAGGGTGGGCGACTGGACGGACGCCATGACCCTCGAGCACTCCTCGCCGCTGGCCATGGTCGGGGTCGCGCTGCTCGTCTTCCCGAAACTCGCGCTGGGCATGTCCGGATTCGAGACCGGTGTCGCCGTGATGCCCCAGGTGCGGGGGGACGCGACGGACACGTACGAGAAGCCCGCCGGCCGGATCCGCGGCACCCGCAAGCTGCTCACCACCGCCGCCGTGATCATGAGCTGCTTCCTGCTGCTGTCCAGCCTCGCCACCACGATCCTGATCCCGCAGGACGAGTTCAGGAGCGGCGGCGCGGCCAACGGCCGCGCGCTGGCGTACCTCGCGCACGAGCATCTCGGCGAGGCCTTCGGCACCGTGTACGACGTCTCGACCATCGCCATCCTGTGGTTCGCCGGTGCCTCGGCGCTGGCCGGGCTGCTCAACCTCGTACCGCGCTACCTGCCGCGTTACGGCATGGCCCCCGAGTGGACGCGGGCGGTGCGACCGCTGGTGCTGGTGTTCATGGCGATCGCGTTGTTCATCACCGTCTGGTTCAACGCCGATGTGGACGACCAGAGCGGCGCCTACGCAACAGGCGTACTGGTGCTGATGCTGTCGGCGTCCTTCGCGTCGACCGTCGCCGTGCACCGCCGCGGCCACCGGTGGGGCACCGTCGGGTTCGGTGCGATCACCGCAGTCTTCGCGTACACCCTGGTCACCAATGTCGTCGAACGGCCCGACGGCATCAAGATCGCCTCGCTGTTCATCATCGCCATCCTGCTGACGTCGTCGGCCTCCCGGGTCCACCGCGCCTTCGAGCTCCGCGCGGCGGCGGTGACCTTCGACGAGGACGCCGTCCGGCTGATCGACGAGGCGGCGGCGGCCGGACCGCTGCGGATCATCGCCAACGAGCCGCAGGAGCACAGCACGGTCGCGTACCGCGCGAAGGAGTACAGCCAGCGCGAACAGACCCATATCCCCGACGGCCGGCCCGTGCTGTTCCTGGAAGTCTTCATCCAGGACTCCTCGGACTTCACCGCCGCGGTGGCCGTGCACGGCGACGAGAAACACGGGGTACGCAGACTGCGCATGGAGAGCGCGGTGGTGCCCAACACCATCGCCGCGGTGCTGTTGGAGCTGCGTAACCGCACCGGAGAGGTCCCGCACGCCTACTTCAACTGGACCGAGGGCCATCCGGTCAGCCAGCTGCTGCGCTTCCTCGTGTTCGGCGAGGGCGAGGTCGCACCGGTCACCCGCGAGGTGCTGCGCCGGGCGGAGCCGGACCCGGCACGCCGGCCCCGCATCCACGTCGGCTGACCGGGCCGGCCGTCCGCCCCGTTCGGCGGCGGCGGCGGTCCCGGCCCGTCTCAGCCGCCCGCCGTCCGGCCTGCCATGTCGAGCGCGGCGCCCGCCTGGTCGGCCAGTGTCACGGCGACCAGGCGGGCCTGCAGCGTCGGTACGGTTCCCGGCGTGGGATCGAGCATGTACCTGCCGACGTAGTGGCCCTGCCCACTGGCCCGCAACTCGATCTCGCCCTCCGGCCAGCCGCCACGCGCGACGTCCCAGCGCCTTCGGCCGACGCACACACTGCCGTCCTGCTCCAGCCGCGGTGGCCGCCCCAGCAGGGTTCCGTACTCGAACCGGCAGCCCCGCAGCTGCAGCAGCTCGACGAGTTCATCCCGCACATGGGCGACGACGGCGTCGGCGGAGGTGGTTGCCTGCGCCAGTTCGGCGGTGTCATGGATTCGGGTGAGGTGGCCCGCATCGGTGACGGCGATCACCTCGAGCCGCCGTACCCGGGCGGCCAGCTGCGAGACGATCAGACCGACGATCAGGAGCAGCACGGCCGTTTCGATGTCGTCGCCGCCATTGATGGTGAACCGCTGATACGGCCGGGTGAGGAAGAAGTCGAACCAGACGGCGGCGGACAGCGCCGCCACCGCGCCCGCGACCCGGCTGCCGAAGGAGGCGACCGCGACGACGACCACGACGAGTACGAGGGCGGCATTGGTCCTCGACAGGTCCGTACGGAACGGCACGAGTGCCAGCGCGACCAGCAGCGGCCCCACCAGCGCAGCCACGAGTGTGAGCCGGTCCCGGAGCGGTTGGCCGGTCATGTGTCACCTCCTTCGCCCTCCGTATCACGGGCAGCCGGTGGCCGCTCGGCGAGATCTTCATGGAGGCTGTGCGCACTTCGGGCAGCAGACCGATACGCACCGCGCTGTTCTGCTCACGCCGCGCCACCGGTGAAGGTCCTGGCCCCGCATTCACCACAGGCGCCGGTGCGCTTCCGCTCGTCCCGACGGCCGACACCGCACATGATGAGAACGAGGGCATGACGCGAACGGGACGTCGCCCCGACGGTTCACTCCCGACATTGGAGGTGACATGGACATCGACACCACGATGGGCGACGAGGTCTACCAGCCGGACGGCTCGGAGGTGCAGGACGACGCCGGCCTGCTCGACGTGGAGGACACTCTCGACGACCGGGCCGGTGCGGATCCGCTCGATGCAGGCTATTCGCCCCCCGAGCGGCCGTGGGCCGTGGAACACCACGGTGTCACGGCGGCCGAGCAGCACGAAGGCGAAACGCTCGACCAGCGCCTCAGTGAGGAGGAGCCGGATCTCGTTGTACCCGACGAGGACGAGATCGGAGATGTGTTGGACACCGACGGTGAGGTCCGTGACGACGAGGTCGGCGGTCTGCGCGCCGGACGGCTCGTCGCACCCGACGAGGGCGCTCACGAGGACGACGAGAAGGACATGATCGCGTTCGACGTCGGCATCGACGGCGCAGCAGCCTCGGCCGAGGAAGCGGCCATGCACGTGGTCCCCGCCCCGGAAGGTCCGTAGACCCCGCCCCGCACCACCGACCGCCGCGCTCAGGGGATGCGGGGATCGCACGGATCGTGGGCGACCCGCCGCCGCATCCGCCGCGCGCCCGCTCGGCGAGCTTCCGGCGACGTCCCTCACATGCCTGCTCACCGGCGCCGAGCCGGACGACGACGTGGCCGAGTCGCTGAGCAGCGAGCACCGGCGACCTGTCGAGGTGGACGCCGGCCATCGGCCGATGGTCTTGCAGCCGCGCGAGCCGGCGCGGAATCCGCTCCGGTCAGGCAGGGAGTCCTGAGGACCCTGTGCCGGTCGACGCCGGGTCAGGCCAGCCTCAAGTCGATGAAGCGCACACTGTCCTCCGGCAGCAGGTACCTCTCGACTTCGACAAATCCCTGTGCCTGCGCGAACCGGAGCCCGTCCGGGTTGGACTCCAGGACCACCGTCTCGATGACGTCGGCTCCGAGCTTTCGCGCCTGCGCCAGCCCTCGCGCGTAGAGTGCTCCGCCAAACCCTTGTCGCCGGTGAGCCGGGAGCACTCTGGCGATCACCGTGGCAACCGATGTTTCGCTCGTGGGCGGGCGCACGGTCGAGCAGCCGACAAGGACGTCGCCCAGATACGCAACCTCCAACCGGTTGCGTTCGACGCGCTCACGTACTTCGTCGAGAGACAGGGCGGCCGTGGGGACGACCGCGTTATGGACATGCTGCCAGTCACGAAGCATGGCATCGCCGTCCACCTGCTCGATGCGGAGATCAGTCATCGCAGCAGGAAACCGCGCGCAGTGTGGGCCGTCAACTGCAATTGCCGTCCTGCACGTCATGTCATCAGCCGGCCGGGCCTCCTTCCGCCGCGGCGAGGGAGAGGAGTTCGGCCCGGCTGATGAGGTCGGTCCCTGTCGCCGGGACGGTGCAGGCATAGGCTCCGGCGATCGCGCCGTAGAGGCCGCACCGCTGTGGTGACTCGCCGGAGAGCCGGCCGAACAGATAGCCCGCCACGAACGCGTCGCCGGCGCCGTTGGAGTCCACCACCTGCGCGGGCGGTGTGACCGCCGGAATGTGGGTCAGCTCCCCGTCGAACAGTTGATACGCCCCCTCGGCTCCCGCTGTGGCGACGACCGCTCGGGCTCGGCCGCGTTCCACGATCTGCCGCATGGTCTTCTCCGGGTTCACCAGGGCGGCGGTCGACAGGAAGACCAGGTCGGCCTCGTAGGCGAATGCCTCGTGGTACGTCTGCGCGCCGTCCCAGTTGTGCAGGTCGGTCGAGATGGTCACCCCTGCCTCGCGCAGCGTGGGAAGGGCGAACGCGCAGGGATAGGTGATGGAGACGTGGGCGTGGCGGCTGACCGCGGCGAGGGCACCCACCGTTTCCGGCGGCAGGCGGTCCGCTTCCTGCGAGCGGCTGTTGTCGTACAACGACAGCCGGCGCCCGTCGGGGCCGACGAGATTCACCGCGCGCTTGGTGCCTGCGGGCAGGGGGACCTCGGTGAGCGCGATGCCCCGGTCGCGGTGCAGCGCGCGGACCAGGTTGCCTGCGTCGTCATCGCCGATCATGTCGATGTGATGTGTGCGCAGCCCCAGAGCGTGTACCCCGAGCGCCACGAAGTCGCCGGTCTGGCCCGCCCGTGTTTCGATGGCAGGCACCATGTAGCTGTCGGCGTACGGAAGAGGCAGCTGGGGGACGTACACAATGGTATCCACGCCGGCACCCCCCAGGACGAGGATGTCGGTCTCGGTACTCAACGGCACTCCTCCGGTTCTTGAGCTCCGGGTGCAGCGTATAGGCGGGGAGCACTCCGCCGAAGGGCATGGCCGCAGCCCGGTCGTTCACTTGGGCTCGGAACTCGGGGACAGCGTTCCTGGCCGGCGCATCCCCTTGTCGCCGCTCGACCGTTCTGGTTGACTCCGCCCGCCGGGTCGCCAACTCACAGGCGGAGGACGCCACATGGAGATCACCCGCAGACGTCTGCTGGCCGCTCTGTCAGCCGCCGGTCTCCTGTCGGTGATCCCCGCACAACCGGCAACCGCCGCCGGTGTCACCGCGGGCAGCACACGCCTGATGGCCAACACCGTGGCCGTCCTCGCCGGGACCGCCGAGTCCAACTCCCGCCCCGAGACGGCTGCCAAGCTGGCCGCTGTGGAGAACGTGGCGCGGGCGAATCTCAGGGCGATGGACTCCGCGGGCCCCGGCGAGCTGTTCGCCGGGCTGGTGCTCGGCAGCAACGAGGCCAACCTCAACAGCGCCTTCCAGCGGCTGTACGAGATCGCTCTCGCCACCTGCACACCCCCGGGCGGCACCCCCTCGGACCTGTACGGGAACACCGTTGTGCAGCGGCGCGTGCTCGACGGCCTCGCCCGGCTGCACGACCAGTACTACGGCGACCAGTCCAAGGGGTACTACGGCAACTGGTTCTACTGGGAGATCGGTTTCGCGCAGTACATCAGCAAGACCCTTGTGCTCCTCGCCGACGAAGTGCGGGCCTACCGCCCCGACCTCGCACAGACCTACGTCGCCTCGATGGACGCCTACCTCCGCAACGGCATCGACGGCGACGTGAATCTCGATTCACGCTTCCACACCGGTGCCAACCTCGCCGACATCACCACCGACCGCATCCTCCAGGGCGCGCTCCTCGGCGACGAGTCCCGCATCCGCAAGGCCCTCACCGACCAGCTGACGGTGTTCGCCACCATCGACCCTTATCACCTCGACCACGGCGTCACGGACGGGTATTACGCCGACGGATCCTTCATCCAGCACGCCTCCGTCGCCTACACCGGCTCGTACGGAAAGGGCCTCCTGACCCGCGTCGTACAGACCCTCAAGATCCTCGACGGTACGGGTTTCGCGCACGGCGAGGAGCTCGTACCGACGGTGCGGAGCTGGGTGCAGAACGGCTTCGCGCCGCTGATCTTCGAGGGCTGGATGATGGAGATCGTCAAGGGGCGGGCGGTGTCACGGACGGACAGCGGCTACACCGATGTCGCCGTGGTCGTCGAGGCCGTGGTCGACCTCGCCTCGCTCGCGAGCGGCGCCGACGCCGCCGCTCTCAAGAGCTACGTCAAGCACATCCGGTCGACCTCGCGCGGCACGCTCGACCCGGGGCGTTTCGTCTCCCCGGTCAGTGTCGTGCGGTACGCCGACATCATCGGCGACCCGTCCGTACCTGCCGAGGATCTCAACGCCGCCTCGCGCAGCGTCGCCTTCAACGCCATGGACAGGAATGTGCATCGCAGGCCCGGTTACGCCTTCGCGCTCGCCCGCAGCTCGGACCGGATCAGCAAGTACGAGTACATGAACGGCGAGAACCTCATGCCGTGGTTCCAGGGCGACGGGGCGTACTACCTCTATCTCTCCGGGCAGGACCAGTCGCAGGCGTACGGCGTCGACTACTTCACCACGGTCTCGCCGTACGGCCTCGCCGGTGTCACCGCGCCTGTCGAGCAGCGACGCACCGTCCCCGACCTGTACGGGAAGCCGTACTACGACAACCCCGGCCACCCGCTGAACTTCACCTCGTCGTCCGAATCGCAGAACACGTACGTGTACTTCCCTCGTGGCACCGATCAGCGCTCCGGCGGCGCCGTTCTCGGGGCGTACGCCGCGGTCGGCATGGTGCAGTCCGGCGACGTCGCCGACCGCGACAGGCACCTGCTGCCGGACGATTTCGTGGTCTACCGCAATGCCACGGCGACGAAATCGTGGTTCCTGCTCGACGAGGAGATCGTGGTGCTTGCCGCAGGGGTCGGTGACCCTGCCGGGCGGGCCGTGACCACGACCCTCGACGCCCGCACCGCCTCGCCGGGCGACCAGGTCTCTCTCACCGGGATGCTCCGCGGCGGCCGTCCGTGGACCGGCGCGGGCACCGGTGACCTGCACTGGCTGCGCTACGCAAACACCACACAACGCACCGCAGTCGGCTACGTCTTCCTCGACACCCCGCAGGTCCGGGTCGCCCTGGACGAGGTCACCCGCAGCCGCCGGGTCGTCCGCACCTCGAACCCGGACACCGCCGTCACCCGCACCGTCCTCGGCGTAACGGTCGACCAGGCACCCGGAGCCGAACCCCTCTGCATGGCCTACGCGTTGGTGCCGAATGCAGGCGGGACGCAGTTGGCGTCGTACCCGAACGGTCCGCTGCAGGTCCTGGCCAACACCCCGCACCTGCAGGCCGTGTCCCACACCGGCCTCGGTCTGAGGGCGGCCAATACGTTCACGCCCGGACGGCACGAGGTCGCGGGCCTGCGCATGGACGGTCCGGCGTCGGTGATCATGCAGCGCCGCGGGCACCGGGGTCCGACCACCGTCGCCGTGTCCGACCCGACGATGGGCCGGGACAGGGCCAGTGTCCTGATCCGGGGCAGGTCACTGCGGAAGGTGTCGTCGGACGACGGGGTACGCGTGAGCCCGGTCCACGGCGGAACCCGTGTCGACGTCGACACCCGCCACGCGTACGGCCGCAGCTTCACGGTCACGCTGCAGGGCTGAGCCCGTGCCGTGACGGTGCGGTCTGCGGGGCCGGTGCTCTCCTGCTCCGGCGCTGTCACCCCCGAGGCGCTCGACATCGACGTCGGGCGGACCGTGCTGGCGGTCAAGGCCGAGCACCGACCGACCGTCAAGAGCGACAATGTGCAGGTGGAGCTCTCCGAGCGCCCGCTGGGCGTGTTCAGCCGTCGAGTCGTCCTGGCCGACACGGAGCACATCGGTGCCGACTACGACACGGGAGCTCTGACCCTGCGCATCCCGATCGCCGAGCGCGCCCGGCCCCGCAAGATCACCATCGACGGAGATGCAGCGCGCAAGGGGATCGGCGACTGAGCCGGATCCCGCCCGCACAGGCAGCGGAGGACAGGGCGGATCTCCCCTCCCCCTCGGCCCCGTCCCCCGCGTTCCGAGAAGGGGACAGTTGCAGTGACCCTGCGAACGGAAGCATTCCTGGACCGCGTCCAGGAACGCGGCGACTACGACACCCGGCAGGAAGCGGAACGGGCAGCCCGCGTCGTGCCGGCCCTCCTGGGCGCGCATCTGGTGGGCGAGGAGCGGGCCGAGCCCGCCGCTCGCCTCCCGGAGACATATGCCCTCATCCTCCTCAGCCCGCTGCAGGCCGCCGAGCCCCTCTCCCCCGAACGGTTCGTGCGCGCCACCGCGGCCTGGATCGACGGAGCGACCGAGGAGACCGCGAAGTGGGACGTCGGCGCCGTGCTCAGCGCGACCGCCGACGCTGCGGGCGAGGCGCTCACCCGCCGCGTCCTGCTACAGCTACCGGTGGGTTTCGACCTGCTTTTCGGCCACTCCCTGCCGACGTGACCGTCCGACGGGATGCCACGCGGCATCCGGAAGTCGTTCGATGGCGACCACGGCCGCATCGTCTCCGAGGCGCCCGCCCGCGTGCCGAAGGAGGTCGGCACGCACGTACTCCACCAGGGATTCCGCACCGTCTCCGCACCGGGACGCAACCCGCTCGAACAGCGGGTAGAAGCGTCCCGACCGGTCACGGGACTCGATGACGCCATCGGTGTACAGGAGCAGGACGTCCCCGATGCCGAAGGTGAACGTCTCCGCAGTGAATGCGGGTGCGAGCAACTGCGCGAGCCCGAGAGGCGGAGCGGGTTCATCCACTTCGAGGGACAGCACCTCGCCCGCATGGAGCAGCAACGGCGGTGGATGACCGCAGCTGACCAGGCGAAGTTCGGAACCGGCATCGGGGATGTCGAGCACGGCCGCAGTGACGAAGGCCTCCGCACTGTAGTCGTCCTCCGCTTCCCCGTCCGTGGTGCCGTTGCGGTCCACTGTGACCCCGTCCTCCAGGTGCCCCACCAGTTCGGGCAGCCGCGCTTCCTTGTGCGCGAGAGCCCGGAAGGCACCCAGCACGCCGGCGGCTTCACCGATCGCGTCGAGTCCCTTGCCGCGAGCATCGCCGACGATCACGCGGGTGCCGTCGGCGGTGCGGGCGAGCGCGTAGAGATCACCGCCCAGCTGCGCCTCCGCCTCTGCGGCCAGGTAGACCGAGGCGATGCGCAGGGGGCCGCTGCGACGGGGCAAGGGCTGCATCAACACGTGCTGTGCCGTCTCCGCCACCGAGCGCAGCTGCGTCATCTCCTGCTCGTGCCGTTCCCTCAGATGTGCAAACACGGTGACAAAGGCAGAGATCAGGCAGAGGGCCACGATCTGGTAGGTGTGATTGAGGTCGTTGAGGCTGGTGCGTGCGATGGCGACCACGGACTGAGCCAGCACGGCAACCGCGCCCACGAAGGCAGTCATACGGGGGCCGGCGAACGACGAGGTCACAGCGGGCGCTGCCACGAGAAACGGCCCCAGGTGGACATCCGGCGGTGCGCTGACGTCCACCACGGTGACGGCGGCGATCAGGGCGAATGGCATTGCCACCAGTGCCTTCGAGTGCCGCCGGGTAGCGTGGAGCGAGCGCAGGAACCGCTGCGATTTCATAGTTCCGGAATACCTCAGACCGTCTGCGGCCGCCCTCTCGGTTCCGGCAGTTCCGGGTGCGGGCACCGCCCTCCGGGCGCTGTCGCATCCGTCGCCACTGCAGATCCGGCCGGCTCCACCCAAGTCCCTGGCCCGGCGCAGGCCCCGCCGGTAGGCTCACCGCCCATGCCCGACATGGACGAACAGGGTCGCCCGGAACCTCCCCTTGCGGCCGACGAGACCAGCACCCTCCTGGGCTTCCTGGAGTTCCACCGCGCGACCCTGACATGGAAGTGCGACGGACTGGACACGGCCGGCCTCGGGGCGACCGTCGGTGCCTCCTCGATGACGCTGGGCGGCATGCTCAAGCACCTGGCCTTCGTCGAGGACTACTGGTGCTCCCGTTGGCTGCACGGGCGGGACCCGGAGCCCCCGTGGGACACGGTGGACTGGAAGGCCGACCCCGACTGGGACTGGCACTCAGCCGCCGAGGACACCCCCGAACAGCTCCATACGCTCTGGCAGGACACCGTGGCCCGCTCCCGCACCCTGGTCACGCAGGCGCTGGCCGACGGCGGCCTGGAGCGACTGGCCCGGCGCACCTGGCCCGACGGTCGCGCACCCAGCCTGCGATGGATCCTGGTCCATCTGGTCGAGGAATACGCACGCCACAACGGGCATGCCGACCTCCTCCGGGAGTCGTTGGACGGGCGCACCGGAGAGTAGCCACCAGGGCAATCGGTTCAGAACTTCTCCGCGCCTGCCGTGATGGCCTCACGGATGCGGTTGTAGGTGCCGCAGCGGCAGATGTTGCGGATCTCGTCGAGGTCGGCTTCGTCGATCTCGCGTCCCTCCTCCCGGGCGCGCCGGACCTTGGCGACGGCGGTCATGATCTGGCCGGGCTGGCAGTAGCCGCACTGCGCCACGTCGTACTCCAGCCAAGCCTCCTGCATCGGGTGCAGGTCCCGGCCGACGGTGGCGGGCAGGCCCTCGATCGTGGTCACCTCGTCGTCGGGACCGACATCCTTGACCGGGACGCTGCAGGGGTTGAACGCCTTGCCGTTGATGTGGCTGGTGCACGCCTGGCAGACGCCGAGCCCGCAGCCGTACTTCGGTCCGGTGACGCCCAGGACGTCGCGAAGCACCCAGAGCAGCCGGACGTCGTCCTCGATGTCCACGGTCACCGGTTTGCCGTTGAGGATGAAGGTGTGTTGCGGCACGGGAACTCCTGGTCTTCTAAAAGGTGCGGTCGAGGCCGTCGGTGGGCGAGGCAGGGATCGGCGGGGTGGTGGGCAGCGGCTCGAAGCCGAGGGGCTCGCCGTGGTTGATGGGGAAGGTGGTGGGCATGGTGCCGGTGGCCCGGCCGTAGGCGCAGGCGACGGCCGCCATCGCGCCGGCCACCGCCAGCTCCCCCGCACCACCGGGCTTGCCGGTGGTCGGTGGCATGACGACGATCTCCAGCTCGGGCGGGGTGTTCCACTGCCGGGTGTAGAAGTAGTTGTCCCAACTCCCCTCCAGGAAATGCCCGTTCTGGAGGTGGAGGCCCGCGGTGAGGGTGATGGCGATGCCGTCTATGATGCCGCCCATCATCTGCGCCTCCAGGCCGCGCGGGTTGACGGCGAGGCCGACGTCGACGGCGCAGACGACCTTGGTGACACGAGGGCCCGTGTAGGCGTCACGGACCTTCCGCCCGGTCGTCTCCGGCCGGCAGTCGATCTCCGCGAGGGCGGCGACGAAGCCGTGGTACTCGGGGTGCACCGCGATCCCCTGCCCGGTGCCGGCAGGCATGGACCGGCCCCACCGGCCCACCTCCGCGACCTTGTCGAGGACTGCCCTGGCCCGCTCGTCCTTGAGGAACTGACGCCGGAACGCGTGGGCGTCCTTCCCCGTCCGTTTCGCCAGCTCATCCACGACGAGCTCCTGCGCGCAACGGACGTTGGGCGAGTAGATGTTCCGCATGGAGCCGGTGTTGAAGCCCTTGCGGGTCTCGGCGAGGAGCTGGGTGGTGACCCCGAAGTGGTACGGACTCTGCTGCGTCAGAGCGAAAATTGTCTCGGAGAACGTCAGATCACCGACCGGCAGTCGGGCCGCCTCCGAGGTGATGATCTCGCCCAGGCCATGGCCGAAGTCGGTGGCCACGGACGTGTGCCGCTGCTCGTACGTCAGGACCTGCCCGAGCGTGTACGTGGCCCGCACCCGCGAGGTGGACATCGGATGCGTGCGGCCCTGGCGGAAGTCGTCGGTCCGGTGCCACATCAGCCTCACCGGCTTGCCCATGGCCCGGGAGATCTCGGCGGCCTCGCGGGCGGCGTCGTGGAAGAGCTTGCGACCGAACGAGCCGCCGCCCTCCGTGACATGGACCTTGACGGCGGTGGGCGGCAGACCGAGCTGGAGGGCGATCTCTTCCTGTGCGGCGATCGGTGACTTCAGGCTCGCCCAGATCTCGGCGGAGTCCGCTCGTACGTCCGCGACTGCGCAGTTGGTCTCCAGGGCGCCGTTGCTGGCGAAGTGGAAGGTGAACCGTGCGTCGACCGCCTTGGTGAGGAGGGGCAGCGGCGGTACGACAAGGGGAAGTTCGGCTGCCCGCAGTTCCTTGAGGACAGTCGTGTCCGAGGTTCCCTCGGCGGTACCGGGCGCCCAGGTGACCTTCAGGGCGCGGACCGCGTCGATGCACTGCCCGAACGTGCGGCCGCGGACGGCGACGCCGGTGGAGATCCGCGCGACGTCGGTGATGCCCGGCATGGCCCGGACCTCGTCCAGGTTCTCCACCGAGCGGACCGTGCCGTTGATCGTCGGCGGCCTGCACACCATCGTGGGCAGGGCGCCGGGCACCTGCACGTCCATCGCGAACTTCTTGCGGCCCGTCACCGCCGCCAGGGCGTCGATGCGCCGCTGCGCCGTTCCGATGACCTTGAACTGCGAGGGCTCCTTGAGCGTGACCTCGACCTGGGCGTCCGCGAGGACGGCCGCCTTCACCGCCAGCTCGCCGTACGTGATGCTCGCCCCGGCCGGGGCGGTGATGACGCCGGCCTTTACCGTGAGGGAGCCGATCGCTTCACCCAGCTCCAGAGCCGCGGCCTTCAGCAACTGCCCCCGTGCCACGGCCGCGGCCACCCGGATCGGGGTGAAGGTGGAGATGGTGGTGTTCGAGCCGCCGGTGAGCTGGTTGAACAGCAGCTCCGGCCGGGCGTCGGCCAGCGTCACCGATATCTTCTCCAGCGGGAGGTCCAGCTCCTCGGCGATCAGCATCGCGGAGGACGTGGTGATGCCCTGCCCGACCTCCGCCCGCGGCAGGGCGAAGGAGGCCGTGCCGTCGGAACCGATCCGGATCGTGATCAGATTCGACGTGGGCAGTGCGGCGTGGGTCAGCATGTCGTTGAGGTCGTAGACCTCGGACGGCCCCGGCACCGAGGGAACCACGGCGGCGGCCCGCGACGGCGCCAGCACCACCTCGCCCAGCTGGGCGGCGACGGTGAGCGTCGATCCCGCCACGACGTATCCGAGGAACCGCCGTCTGCTCACCCCGGCCGTCCCACGACCGAAGCCATCGCCCGGGTTCTCGTCCCGCAGGCGCTTCTCCACATCCATCAACTGTCCTCTCGTGCAGTCGGATTCGGACCGGCGACGGCCTGGCGCGACGGGGCCGGCTCGCGCCTGACCGCCGCCCGGAACCACCTGTCATGTCGTCGGAATCACCAGAGTTATACGCGAACTGAAGCCTCGCGCCGGGTGGGGTGAGGAAAACTTCCACCGTATCGGCATGAAGAACGCACCAGTTGCGTCCTGTCTCGGTGGTCTGCGGCTGCGCCACCATCTGCGGAGGGCACGCGGGCGAGCAGCCGCCGGCCGCGGGAGACGCCCCCCGACCCCGGCCTGGTGAACGGCTGCGCGTCGGCTCACCGCTCAATCGGGTGCGCAACGAGGGTCTGATGCATGTGAGCGGAGAAACCGGGCAGGCCGACTACCCCGTGCTGGTCGCCGCCCTCGCCCGGGCCAGGCATCCGAACCGGCTCGGCACGGGAGGCGAAAGGGCGTAATGATGGAAGACAACAAGCCGATGTCACTCAGTTCATAACGACAACGACCGGCGGCCTGACCGGACTGATGCGAGAACGCCGGCGGTGGTCCTGCTGTCTTCCTGTTCCGGCTGTGTCACGGTCCGCCACGCATGGCATGCCCTTGAGGGCGCCATGGTGACCAGACAACCGCCCTGCTGTTTCCTCGGTGGTCAGTCGGCACCGCCGCGGGACCTCGGAGCAGAGAAGAGCCACCGGTGAAGTACATCGCTGAACAACTTCGCGCCTCCCCCGAGCCCGCCTCCGCTTCGGCGCGGCCCGCAGTGTCCGCCGCCGACTGCGGTCTGCTTCTTATCAGGGTGACGTTCGGCCTGCTCATGGCAGGGCACGGCGCCCAGAAGCTCTTCGGCCTGTTCGGTGGCGACGGCCTCACCGCCACGGGTGCATGGCTCGCCGCGACGGGTTACCGCCCGGGGAAGGTCTACGCCGTCATCGGCGGTGGATCCGAGTTCCTGGGGGGCCTCGGACTGGCTCTGGGACTGTTCACGCCACTGGCGGCGGCTGCCGTGATCGGTGTGATGATCAACGCCATGGCGACCGTTACCGCGGCACACGGTCTGTGGGCCCAGGATGGCGGCATGGAGTACAACCTGTGCATCGCGGTCGTCGCGCTCGGCATTGCGGCCATCGGGCCCGGGAGGCTCGCCCTGGACCGCCCCTTCCGCTGGGGGAAGGGCGGCTGGCGCGAAGCCGCCTTCGCTCTGTTCCTCGGCGGCATAGCGTCCGCGATCGTGCTGAGCCTCTGAGGATGGTCCTGTGATTGCCGGACACCGCTCGTGCTGGAGTGCGTCGGCACCCCCGAGTCGATGCAGCGGGCGCTGCGCTCCTCCTGCCCGGCCGGCAACCTCGGCTTCGTCGGCGTCCCGACGGCGTGCCGATCGACGGCGACCAGCTGTTCCGCTCGCACGTCGCTCTGTGTGGCGGGGCGACGCCGGTGCGCCGCTTCCTGCCCGACATGAAGGTCTTCTACCTCACTCTCCCGCTCGACCAGGTGGCCGGTGGCTACCGTGCGATGGACGAGCGCCGCGCCGCCAAGGCTCTGCCTCGCCCCTGACGCAGCAGCGTGGGCAAGGCATCCGACGGAGCGCCCTCGTCATCGGCGAGGAGTACGGCAGCCGCGTCGGACACGAGCGTCGAGCGGTCGGCGTGCTCTCCTGCGTACGGCCGCCCCGGAATCATCCCGGCGCCGCTGTTCCTGATCGGCGCACGCCAAGGAGGAAGTCATGACCACCATGGCCATCATCGGAGCAGGACCCGGCCTCGGAGCGGCCGCCGCACGGCGGTTCGGCCGTGAGGGCTTCGAGGCAGCACTCATCTCCCGCGACCAGGGCCGGGCCGACGCCCTCGCCGCCGGCCTGGCCGGCGAGGGCGTGACCGCGCGAGGTTTCGCCGCCGACGTACGCGATCCGAGTGCCCTCGCGGCAGCCCTGGACGCCGCGACCGCGACCCTGGGCCCGATCGAGGTCCTGCAGTACAGCCCGGTCCCGCACAAGGACTTCATGCGGCCGGTCCTGGAGACCACTCCCTCCGACCTCGTGGGCCCGATCGAGTTCTCCGTCTACGGCCCCGTCGCCGCCGTGCACCAGGTGCTGCCCGACATGCGCGCCCTCGGCCGCGGCACCATCCTCTTCGTCAACGGCGGCACCGCCGCGGTCCCTCACCCCGACCGTGCCGGCACCTCGGTCGCCTTCGCCGCCGAAAGAGCCTACGGCCAGATGCTGCACGACGCCCTCGCCGACGACGGCATCCACGTCGCGCAGCTCATCATCCCCGGCGCGATCATCCCCGGACATCCGAGGAAGGACCCGGCCACGCTCGCACAGACCCTGTGGAGCATCCACCAGGACCGGCGCGGGTTCCGGCACTTCGCCGACGATCTGGAAGCCTGACCGATCAGCTCTGCGGCCGGGTGTCAGGCGCTCCTGGCATGGCTTCCTGGGGTCTCCATCCCCAGGTCGTGATCATTCCGGGCGACAGCGCAGCGCATTCGGGCGAGTCGAGATACCGGATCGCCGCGTCGACCGTCGCGTCGTCCACCAGTCCGGTGGCCAGGATCTCCTCCCTCGCCCGGTCCCAGCTGCGGGCCCAGAAGCGGCTGATGGGGCTCCCGGGGACCAGAGGCGGTACCTGGATCTCGGCGGCGACGGAGGCGAGCCCCGCGGCGCGGAGCAGATGTGGATACTCGGGGACCCAGGAGACGTCGGTGCCGATCGTGTCCCGCAGCCCTTGCCACATGGCCTGCACGACCCGGGTGTACGGCGTCATGGGCGCAGTCGCGGTGGTCAGGTCGACGGCGTCGCTGAGGACCAGCACCCCGCCGGGAGCCAGGAGTTCACCCAGTGCGGCGATCAGGCGGTGCCGTGAAGGCAGGTGCATCAGGACGAATCGGGCATGGACCAGCTGGAATCGGCCGGGGTCGAAACCCGGGGCGCTGATGTCCGCCTCCAGGACACCGAGCCCGGGGAAGGGGTGGGCGGTGAGGAAACGTACGTCGCGGTCGACCGCGAGCACGGTCGCGACACCCGCCTCGTGCAACAGTCGCCGGGCGACGGTTCCGGTGCCGGCTCCTACGTCGAGGCAGTTCCAGCCCGGCCCGGCCCCCAGGCTCCGCAGCCGGGCCATCGTGGTGTCATCGTAGGCGAGCGCGCCGAGGTCGATGCGGTCGTCCTCCCCCGGCTGCTCGGGCCGGAACACCGCCTCGCCGTAGTGGCCCGCTGTGGACGGCCCCGGCGGCTGTCCGCCGGGCCGGGCGTGTGCGCACATGTGTCAGCCACCGCCTCTGTGCCTCGGAGGGCATCGTGCGAGCGGCATGGTGCCCCTGGGGTGACGGTCACCGCCCGCGGCGCGTACTTGTCCATTATGAGCGGAGTGCTCCGCGCCTTCCTGGCGTGGGTGTCATCGGCCGCTGACTTCCACCAGCTCCAGAGCGGCGAGGTCCGCCAGCGCCCGGAGTTCGGGCAGCAGCCGGCCGGTGGCCAGCGCCCAGTGGTGGCCGACTCCGCTCGCACTCCAGGCGTCGGTCCACTCCCCCGGGTCGGCCCCGAAGTCCACCCTCGACGTGGTGTTGCCGATCTGGAGCAGCGGACCTGCGACGACCTCGCCCTCGGAGGCGATCAGCCGGTAGCGGCCGTCGCGGGACTGGCCGAGCCCGACGAGGGTGACCGGGCCGTGCTTGACGTCGAACTCGACCGAGACGCCCCAGCCGCGCTTGCCGTGGTAGACACCCAGGCCCCGCAACAGCGGCTTCCGCTCGCTGATGGCGAGGTGTCCCGGGCCGTCATGGCCCATCTCCACCACGCCGTCAAGGAAGTTGAGCGCCTGCAGCTCGGTGAACGAACCGCCCGCCCCCAGCCGGTCCGCGACCAGCATGGCGAGCGAGGTGCGCAGTTCGTACTCGCCGCACGTGGGCACGCCACGCGCGGTCAGCAGGGAGGAGCCGAGGATCATGCCCGCACCCAGCCGCTCGTGGATCTCGCCGTCGAGGCCGCGGTGGTAGTACGCCAGGGAGTCCAGGTCGAAGTCCTCGACGAGCCGGTCGAGTCCGACGGACACCCGCGCGGCCCAGACCAGGTCGTCCTGGACAACGGATTCGGCCAGCTCGAACACCTCGCCGACCTCGGCGAGTTTGGCCTCGACCTCCTCTTCCCCGGCCTTCTCGACACGCACCCGCAGGTCGTCGAACTCCAGGACCTCGACGTGACCGCCCAGGTTGCCGGCGACCATGGTCAGGTCGGTGGACACGTCGTACATGCCCGGGTAGAGGTGACCCATCAGCCCGTGCCGTCCATGGCGCAGGACCGACCGTACGCCCGCGGCCCGGATCCACCGCCCGATGCGCTGCCAGGCGCGCTCGTCCTCCAGGTGTCCCGAGACGGAGCGGAAGGGAACTCCCGCGCGCTCGAAGGCGCCGGCCATTTCGGGGAGCGGGCAGGCACCGCAGTAGGCGAGCCAGGCGCCCGTGTCGAAGGACGCGTGGTCCATGGCCTCCGTGGGCTGGAGGTTGATCAGGAGTACGGGGGCGCCGCTGCGCTGGGCAATGGGCACCAGCATCGTGGCGGTCATATAGGTGGTGAGGAAGCCGACGATCAGGTCGCAGCCCTCGGCCCTGAGTTTCTCGGCCGCGGCGGCCCCCTCCTGGGCGTCGGAGATGAAGCCCACGTCCACGACGTCCGCGTCGAACTCCCGCATCCGCTCGGTGACGCGGTCGGCGGAGCGCCGCAGCTGCGGGAGGAGATCGGGGAACTGGGGCCAGTAGGCGCCGAGTCCGCCCGCGACGAGCCCGATCTTCGGCCTGCGTGCGGTGGCGGGAGTCCTTGCGGTCACGGTCGATACCCTCCTGTGCCGGGTCATTGCGGTCGATCGAGGTGGAAGACTTCGGTGAGCGGCTTCATCGCCTCGTCCGGCTTGGCGCCGTCCAGGGCTTCGAAGAAGCCCGCCATGTCGGCCTGCCAGCGGGTGTTGACGTCCGTGGCGGCCATGGCGGCCTGCGCAGCCGCGAAGTCCTCGGTCTCCAGGTAGCCGACGAGCAGGCCGTCCTCCCGGAGAAAGAGCGAGTAGTTGTGCCAGCCGGCGGCGGAGAGCGCCGCGAGCATCTCGGGCCATACGGCCGCGTGACGCTCGCGGTACTCCCCCAACCGCTCCTGCCGGACCTTCAGCAGAAAGCAGACGCGCTGCATCGAACGATCCCGGAACTCAGAAGTCGAAGTCGTCGATGTTGTTCTTGTCGAAGACGGTCGGCGGGCCGAGGATGACCTCGCCGTCCTTGCCGATGGTGTACTCGCCGAGGTCACCGGCCTTGAACTTCTCGCCCTCCGCACCGGTGATCTGGCCCGAGGCGAGAGCGGCGGCCGCGTACGAGCCGAGGTAGCCGAGCTTCTTGGGGTCCCACAGGGAGAACTGCTCGACCGTGCCGTCCTTGACGTACTTGCGCATCTGGTTCGGCGTGCCCAGACCGTTGATGACGACCTTGCCCTTGTAGCTGGAGTCGCTGATGTAGCGCGAGGCGGCGGCGATGCCGACGGTGGTGGGCGAGATGATGCCCTTCAGCTTCGGGTAGGCCTTGAGCAGACCCTGGGTCTCCTGGAAGGACTTCTGGTCGTCGTCGTCCCCGTAGGCGACCTTGACCAGCTTCAGGCCCTTGTACTCGGGCTTCTTCAGCTCGTCCTTCATGAACCCGATCCAGGTGTTCTGGTTCGTCGCGTTCTGGGTGGCCGAGAGGATCGCGATCTCGCCCTTGTAGTCGAGCTGCTTGGCGAGGTGCTGGACCTGGCTGCGGCCGATCTCCTCGGAGCTGGCCTGGTTGATGAACAGCTGGCGGCAGTCCTTGGCGGTGTCGGAGTCGTAGGCGACGACCTTGATGTCCTGCTTCATGGCCTGCTTGAGCGGGCCGCAGACCGCGTTGGGGTCGTTGGCGGCGATGAGGATCGCGTCCTGGCGCTGCTGGATGAGGGTGTTGATGTACGAGACCTGGGAGGAGGCCTTTGCGTCGGAGGGTCCGACCTCCTTGCCCGAGCCGCCGAACTCCTTGGCCGCGCCGATCCCCGCGTCGTCGACGATCTTCTCGTACGGGTTGTTGATCTGCTTCGGCAGAAAGGCGAGCTTGAGGCCCTTCTTCAGCGGCGCATTCGGGTCGGCCTCGGCGCTGCTCGCCGCCTCCTTCGCGTCGTTCTTGGTGTCGTTCTTGGTGGTGCCCGAGCAGCCGGCCAGCGTGACGGCGAGGACACAGGCCGCAGCGGTGGTGGTGAGCATGGCACGGCGGCGCGTGCGGGAGTGCGCAGACATGGTGACGTCCCTTTCGGAGGGCAGGAGTTGAGGGAGGGAAGGGGAGCTAGGCGGAGGCGGTCGCGGCGCGCCGGTGGCGGCGCTCGGAGACGGCGGCGACGACCCGCGGGGTGAGGACGGAGGCCACGAGCAGCAGGCCGGTGACGATGACCTGGATCTCGTTGGACACGTCGTTGAGGGTGAGGAGGTTGTTCAGCAGGCCGATCAGCAGCACACCGGCGACCGCGCCGCCGAGGGTGCCCCGCCCGCCGTCGAAGTCGACGCCGCCGAGCAGCACCGAGGCGATGACGACCAGTTCGAGTCCGACCCCGTTGTCGGCGCGGGCACTGCCGTACCGCAGGGTGAAGACGATCCCGGCGAAGGAGGCCACGAAGCCCGCGAGGACGAACAGCACCAGTTTGATGCGCTTGACCCGGATGCCCGCGAAGTAGGCCGCGTCCTCCTGCGCGCCGATCGCGTACAGCGACCTCCCGAAGGCCGTGCAGTGCAGGACGACGGCGGTGATGACGGCCAGGACGCCGAACAGGGCGACGGGGTACGGAATGAAGGTGCCCGGCACGGTCTGCGTATAGGTGGCCCACTGGGAGTACGTCTCGGGGAAGTCGGCGACCGCCTTGTCCCCGAGAACGACGGAGGCCAGACCCCGGTAGAGAGTGAGCGTGCCGATGGTGACGGCGAGCGAGGGCAGCCCGACACGGGTGACGAGCCACCCGTTGAGGAGGCCGCCGAGCGCGCCGACGAGCAGGCACAGGGGCACGATCGTCTCGAAGGCCCAGCCGGCCTCCCACAGCGAGCCGGCGAGCGCGCTGGAGAGTCCGAGCATGGAGGCCACGGAGAGGTCGACCTGTCCCGCGACGACGAGCAGGGTCATCGGCAGGGCGATCAGGGCGATTTCGGCGGTGTCGTCGAGGGCGGCGGAAAGGTTGGCGGTGTCCGCGAAGCCCTCCGTCGTACCGGATCCGACGAGGAAGACGGCGATCAGGAGCACGCCGACGACGGTGTCCCAGCGCAGGTATTTGACGAGGGTGTTCATCGTCGGCTCCTTTTCCTCAGCGCGCTGGTGGTGCGCAGGTTCACGATGCGGTCCGTGGTGATGGCCGCGAGCAGCAGCACACCGGTGATTGCCTGCTGCCAGAAGGAGTCCACCTTCAGGACGACGAGGGCGCTGCCCATCGTGGTGAGCAGCAGCGCGCCGAGCGCCGCGCCCCAGACCGTGCCGACGCCGCCGGTGATGGCGATGCCGCCGACGACGACCGAGCTGACGACGGTCAGTTCCCAGCCGTTCGCGGCGTCGGCGACGACCGTGCCGAAGCGGGCGAGCCACAGCGCACCGGCAAGGCCGGCGACGGCGCCGGAGAAGGCGTACGCGGCGAGCACGCGGCGGCGGATGGGGATACCGGCCAGGCGGGCGGCCTCGGGGTTGGACCCGATCGCGTACAGCTCCCGGCCGCTGCGGTAGGTCCGCAGGTAGTAGGCGGTGCCGACCAGGACGGCGGCGGAGATCAGCGGCAGATACGGGATGCCGAGGACACTGTCGCTGCCGAGGCCGAGCACGTCGTCGGGGACGTCGGCGGCGTTGATCTGTTCGCCGTGCGCCCAGGCATGGTCGATGCCCTGGATGACGTAGAGCATGCCGAGGGTGACGACCAGCGCGGGCACCCGGCCGAAGCTGACCAGCAGCCCGCTGACCAGGCCGCACAGGACGCCGAGTCCGATGCCGAGCAGGACGACGGTCAGCGCACTGTGGTCCGTGCCCGAGACGAAG
Organism: Streptomyces sp. NBC_00154; assembly: GCF_026342835.1. Classification (GTDB taxonomy): domain Bacteria; phylum Actinomycetota; class Actinomycetes; order Streptomycetales; family Streptomycetaceae; genus Streptomyces. Next base: position 6,244,840 of record NZ_JAPEMI010000001.1, on the reverse strand, counting down.
CTGCCGCAGGCGAAGGCGGTGAGCCCGACCACGGAGCCGACGGACAGGTCGATGTTGCGGGTGATGACGACGACGGACTGGCCGACGGCGAGCAGGACGAGGATCGAGGAGTTGAGGAGCAGGTCCTTGATGCCCTGGTCGTCCAGGAAGGACGGGTTGGCTATCCAGGTGCCGAGGATCAGCACGACGAGCGCGCCGCCTATGCTCAACTCACGGGCACGGAAGACCAGATCGATGAGCGAGCGCGCGGATCGGCGGTCCGCCTCCGGCGCGGCCGGCGGAGATTCGAGGGTGGCCGTCACGCCGCTGTCCTTTCGTGTGTGTCGTGCGAGCCGCCATGTCGGCGGCGCCCGCTGAGGCCTGGCTCGACTGTCATGCCGCCTTCTCCTTGCCGGTGGGGCGACCCGTGGCCGCGGCCATGACCGTCTCCTCGGTGGCCTCCTCACGGGGGATCTCCGCCACCAGTCGGCCCTCGTGCATGACCAGCACACGGTCGGCCATGCCGAGCACCTCGGGCAGGTCGGAGGAGACCATCAGCACGGCGAGGCCTTCGGCGGCGAGCGAGGACAGCAGCCGGTGGACCTCGGCCTTGGTGCCGACGTCGATGCCGCGCGTGGGCTCGTCGACGATGAGCACGGCCGGGTCGGTGGCCAGCCACTTGGCGAGGACGACCTTCTGCTGGTTGCCGCCGGACAGCACCCCGACCGTGTCGGAGAGCTTGTTGTACTTGAGCTGGAGCTTCACCGCCCAGTCGGCGGCCCGCCCGCGCTCCAGGGTGCGGCGCACCATCCCGCCGCTGCCCAGACTTCCGAGCCCGGTGAGGCCGATGTTGCGCTCGATGGACATCTCCATGACGAGCCCGCGCTGGCGCCGGTCCTCCGGTACGAGTGCAACTCCGGCGTCCATGGCGGCAGTCGGTGAACCCGCCCGCAGCGGCGTGCCGTTCACGTACACCTCGCCCGCGTCCGCCTTGTCCACGCCGAAGACGGCCTGTACGACCTCGGAGCGGCCCGCGCCGACCAGCCCGGCGAGCGCCACGATCTCGCCGCGCCGCACCTCGAACGAGACGTCCCGGAAGACGCCTTCGCGGGTGAGCCGCCGCACCGACAGGGCGGTCTCGCCGACGGTCGTGGCCTGCTTGGGGTAGAGCTCGTCGAGGTCGCGGCCGACCATGCGGCGTACGAGGTCGTCCTCGGTGAGACCGTCCAGGAGCTCGGAGGCGACCCAGCGGCCGTCGCGCAGCGTCGTCACGCGCTGGCAGAGCCCGAAAATCTCCTCGAGGCGGTGCGAGATGAACAGAACGGCGGCGCCGGAGGCGCGCAGCGTCTTGACGACCGAGAAGAGACGGGCGGTCTCGCCGCCGGTGAGGGCGGCGGTGGGCTCGTCCATGATCAGGACGCGGGCGTCGAAGGAGAGCGCCTTGGCGATCTCGACGATCTGCTGGTCGGCGATGGACAGCCCACGGGCGAGCCGTTCGGGGTCGAGGTCGACGCCGAGCCGGGCCATCAGGGCGGCCGTCGCCTCGCGCACAGCCCTGCGGTCGATCCGGCCGAGTGAGGCGCGCGGCTGACGGCCCATGAAGATGTTCTCGGCGATCGACAGGTCGGGGAAGAGCGTGGGCTCCTGGTAGATGACTGCGATGCCGGCGTCGCGGGCGTCGGCCGGGCCGTTGAAGACGACCGGCCTCCCGTCGAGCAGCACCTGGCCGGAGTCCGGCCGGTGCACCCCGGCCAGCGTCTTGATGAGCGTAGACTTGCCCGCACCGTTCTCCCCCGCGAGCGCGTGGACCTCGCCCGGGAGCAGTTGCAGGGAGACGTCCTGCAGGGCCCGTACGGCACCGAAGGACTTGGACACGTCCGTCAGGGCCAGGACGGGGGCCGGGCCCGTGTCGGGCTGGTTCATGGATGCTCCGTGGAAGGTACGCCTCGAAGGCGCCGTGAAAGGTTTCAACTAAGTTTCACGGAAGCTAGACGCGCAACACCCACGCCGTCAATGGGTCAGCCCATGAAACCTCTGAACCGACTCAATCCCTTGACATGCCCGCTAGGTGGTCATAGCTTCACCTCGATGAAACGATTCACCCATCTGCTCGGCCCCCGGGAGCGCTGATCCATGACTGCCGTATCCGCTGTGAAGGCGGCCCTCAAGACCCAGGCCATCGAGACGCCGTCATGGGCGTACGGCAATTCCGGCACGCGCTTCAAGGTGTTCGCGCAGCCCGGAGTGCCGCGCACCCCGCGGGAGAAGCTGGACGACGCGGCGCGCGTCCACCAGCACACCGGCGTCGCCCCGACCGTCGCCCTGCACATCCCCTGGGACAAGGTCGAGGGCTCCGATGGTTACGCGGACCTCGCCAAGTACGCGCAGGGGCTCGGACTTCGGCTCGGCGCGATCAACTCCAACGTCTTCCAGGACGACGACTACAAGCTGGGCTCGGTCACCAACCCCGACCCGGCCGTCCGCCGCAAGGCCCTGGGGCACCTGCTGGAGTGCGTCGACATCATGGATGCGACCGGCTCGCGCGACCTCAAACTGTGGTTCTCCGACGGCACCAACTACCCCGGCCAGGACGACATTCGGGCCCGTCAGGACCGGCTGGCCGAGGCCCTGGCCGCGGTGTACGAGCGGCTGGGCGAGCACCAGCGGATGCTGCTGGAGTACAAGTTCTTCGAGCCCGCCTTCTACGCGACCGACGTCCCCGACTGGGGCACCGCGTACGCGCACTGCCTGAAGCTCGGCCCCAAGGCGCAGGTCGTGGTGGACACCGGCCACCACGCGCCCGGCACCAACATCGAGTTCATCGTCGCGCTGCTGCTGCGCGAGGGGAGGCTCGGCGCGTTCGACTTCAACTCCCGCTTCTACGCGGACGACGACCTGATGGTCGGCGCGGCCGACCCCTTCCAGCTGTTCCGCATCATGTACGAGGTGATCCGCGGCGGCGGCTTCACACCCGACGTGGCCTTCATGCTCGACCAGTGCCACAACATCGAGGCGAAGATCCCGGCCATCATCCGCTCCGTGATGAACGTCCAGGAGGCGACGGCGAAGGCGCTGCTCGTGGACGGTGAGGCGCTCGGCGCTGCGCAGCGCTCCGGGGACGTGCTGGCTGCGAACGCCGTCCTGATGGACGCGTACAACACGGATGTCCGGCCACTGCTGGCCGAGGTGCGCGAGGAGCTGGACCTCGACCCGGACCCGATCGCGGCGTACCGACGTTCCGGCTGGGCGGAGAAGATCGTCGCCGAGCGGGTCGGCGGCACCCAGGCGGGCTGGGGGGCGTAGCGCCTCGCGCGGCGCAGCCCGGCGATGCGAGCCCGCCGCACCCCATCGGCAGGAAGCCATGACGAAACTCGAAGGAAGCAAGTGATGACAGACGCACCTCACGAGCGCGTGGCGGAGCTGCTCGCTCGATCCCACCGACTGGGCGCGGATGCCCGCAACACCAACTACGCGGGTGGCAACACCTCCGCGAAGGGCACCGCCACCGATCCCGTGACCGGCGGCGACATCGAGCTGATGTGGGTCAAGGGTTCGGGCGGCGACCTGGGCACGCTCAGGGCCGACGGGCTCGCCGCGCTGCGGCTGGACCGGCTGCGCGCGCTGACCGGGGTGTACCCGGGCGTGGACCGCGAGGACGAGATGGTCGCGGCCTTCGACTACTGCCTGCATGGCAAGGGGGGCGCCGCGCCGTCCATCGACACCGCGATGCACGGCCTCGTCGAGGCCGCCCACGTCGACCATCTCCACCCCGACTCCGGCATCGCGCTCGCCTGCGCCGCCGACGGCGAGGCGCTGACCAAGGAGTGCTTCGGCAACCAGGTCGTGTGGGTGCCGTGGCGCCGCCCCGGCTTCCAGCTCGGCCTGGACATCGCGGCCGTCAAAGCCGCCCGCCCCGAGGCCATCGGCTGCGTACTCGGCGGCCACGGCATCACCGCCTGGGGCGCGTCCTCCGAGGAGTGCGAGAGCAACTCCCTGCACATCATCCGCACCGCGGAGGCGTTCCTCGCCGAGCGCGGCAGGGCAGAACCCTTCGGGTCGGTACTCGACGGGTACGGGGCGCCGGCCGAAGCCGAGCGCCGGGCCCGCTCCGCCGCGCTCGCCCCCGTCGTCCGTGGTCTGGCCTCCACCGACCGCCCGCAGGTGGGCCACTTCACCGACTCCGATGTCGTACTGGACTTCCTGGCGCGCACCGAACACCCGCGGCTCGCCGCGCTCGGTACCTCCTGCCCCGACCACTTCCTGCGGACGAAGGTCCGTCCACTGGTCCTCGACCTGCCGGCCGGTGTCCCGCTGGATGAGGCGGTCGCGCGGCTGAAGGAGTTGCACGCCGCCTATCGCGAGGACTACCGCGCGTACTACGAGCGGCACGCCGACGCCGACTCCCCCGCCATGCGCGGCGCGGACCCGGCCATCGTCCTCGTCCCGGGCGTCGGCATGTTCAGTTTCGGCAAGGACAAGCAGACCGCGCGTGTGGCGGGCGAGTTCTACGTCAATGCGATCAACGTGATGCGCGGGGCCGAGGCCGTCTCCTCGTACGCGCCCATCGAGGAGTCCGAGAAGTTCCGCATCGAGTACTGGGAGCTGGAGGAGGCCAAGCTCCGCCGGATGCCGCCGCCCAAGCCGCTGGCGACCCGGGTCGCGCTGGTGACGGGGGCCGGGTCCGGCATCGGCAAGGCCATCGCGCATCGGCTGGTCGCCGAGGGCGCGTGCGTGGTGGTCGCCGACCTCGACGCGGACAGCGCTGCTGCGGTGGCCGAGGAGCTGGGCGGGCCCGACAAGGCGGTCGCGGTGACCGTGGACGTCACTTCCGAGGAGCAGATCGCCGCCGCCTTCGACGCCGCGTCGCTCGCCTTCGGCGGCGTCGACCTGGTGGTCAACAACGCGGGGATCTCCATCTCCAAGCCGCTGCTGGAGACCACGGCGAAGGACTGGGACCTCCAGCACGACATCATGGCCCGCGGGTCCTTCCTCGTCTCCCGCGAGGCGGCGCGGGTGATGACCGCGCAGGGCATCGGCGGCGACATCGTCTACATCGCCTCCAAGAACGGCGTGTTCGCGGGCCCGAACAACATCGCGTACGGAGCGACCAAGGCCGACCAGGCCCACCAGGTCCGGCTGCTGGCCGCCGAGCTGGGCGAGCACGGCATCCGGGTCAATGGCATCAACCCCGATGGGGTGGTGCGCGGTTCCGGCATCTTCGCCGGCGGCTGGGGGGCGAAGCGGGCGGCCGTGTACGGCGTGGAGGAGGAGAAGCTGGGCGAGTTCTACGCCCAGCGGACCCTGCTGAAGAGGGAGGTGCTTCCTGAGCATGTCGCCAACGCCGTGTTCGCCCTGACCGGCGGGGACCTGAGTCATACGACGGGGCTCCATGTGCCGGTTGACGCGGGGGTCGCGGCGGCGTTCCTGCGGTAGCGCTCGCGCGTGCGGTGCGATGCGGGCGGCCCTGCGGCGCCGTCCGTGGAGAGTCGTTCCGCCGGCGCGGGCAGGCGTGATGCCCGCACCACAACCCGGCTCGTACGAACCCTCACGAAGGACTGACAAGACGTGGCACCGACCGATCCTCGCCCCTTCGCCGCCGTCGACCTGGGCGCGTCCAGCGGCCGCGTGATGGTGGGCCGGGTGGGAGCCGGAACGCTCGACCTGACGGAAGTGCACCGCTTCCCCAACACTCCCGTACGGGTCGGCTCCACCCTGCACTGGGACATCCTCGCCCTGTACCGCGGCGTGCTGGAAGGTCTGCGGGCCGCAGGCCGGTTCGCGGGCGGCCCCCCGGCGAGCGTGGGGATCGATTCCTGGGCCGTGGACTACGGCCTTCTCGACGCGGACGGCGCACTCATCGGCAACCCCGTGCACTACCGGGACGGCCGTACGGAGAGCGCCACCGCGAAGGTCGCCGGGGCGCTGCCGCCCACCGCTCTGTACGCGGCCACCGGGCTGCAGTACCTCCCCTTCAACACCGTCTATCAGCTGGTCGCCGCCCAGGGCACACCTGCCCTGGGCGCGGCCCGCAGGCTGCTGATGATCCCGGACCTCGTCTCGTACTGGCTGACGGGCGAGGTCGGCACCGAGCTGACCAACGCCTCCACCACCCAGCTGATCGACCCGCGCACCCGCGACTGGGCCCGGCCCGTCGCCGACACCCTCGGGATCGACCTCTCGCTCTTCGCGCCCCTGCGCCGGCCCGGCGACCGGGCAGGGCAGTTGCTGCCCGAGGCGCTGGCCGAGACGGGGTTCGAGGGGCACGTGCCCGTGACCGTCGTCGGGTCGCACGACACCGCGTCCGCCGTGGCGGGGGTGCCCGCGCGCGGCGACCGCTTCGCGTACATCGCCACCGGCACGTGGTCGCTGGCCGGGCTCGAACTGGATGCGCCCGTCCTCACCGAGGACAGCCGCCGCGCCAACTTCACCAACGAGCTGGGCGTGGACGGCACCGTCCGCTACCTGCGCAACATCATGGGCCTGTGGCTGCTCCAGGAGTGCCTGCGGGCCTGGGAGTCTCAGGGCCGGACGTACGAGCTGGGCGAACTGCTGCGCCGCGCCGCCGAGTCCGCTCCCCTTCGCTCGGTCGTGGACGCGGGCGATCCGGAGTTCATCGCGCCGGGCCGGATGCCGGAGCGGATCGCCGAGGCCTGCCGCCGCACCGGCCAGCCTGTGCCGCGCGACGAGGCCGAGACCACCCGCTGCGTGCTGGACTCCCTGGCCCTGGCCCACCGCCGCGCGCTCATGGACGCCCAGCGGCTTTCCGGCCGTACGGTCGAGGCCGTGCACATCGTCGGCGGCGGCGCCCACAACGACCTGCTGTGCCGGCTGACGGCGGACGCGTGCGGGCTCCCCGTGGTGGCCGGCCCGGCCGAGGCCGCGGCGCTCGGCAACGTCCTGGTGCAGGCCCGTACGGCGGGCGCGGTGGCCGGTGGCCTGTCCGACCTGCGCCAACTGCTGTGCGAAACGCAGGACCTGCGGCGCCATGCACCCACGGGTGATCGCAGAACCTGGGAGCGGGCCGAGGCCCGCATCGCGGACGGCCGGCAGACCCACCGGCAGAACGCGGCCGACAAGGACGAACAGCCGCGCGGCTAGCCCTTTTCGTCACCTGTGTTCACGACACGCTCTTCCCCCGCCGCCGCCCCGCACCCGCACCCGACGCGTACGGGCTCAAGGCGATCGACATCGAGAACACCTACGAGTTCATCGCCCGGAGCGACTGTCAGTCACCTCCGTCACCGCCGGCTTCCCCGGCTGACCGGGATTCCAACAGTCGCTGGGGTGCCCGGACTTCGGGTGCCCCACCGGCATGTCGCTCGACAGGTCCGCCGTCGGTCCGCGCGCCTGCGGCCGGGCCCCACCACATCGCCGCACAGCGTGGGCCGGCGCTTCACCACTCCGCATCCGGGCCGGCCGGTGTCGGCGGCTACGTGCTGCTCCGCGGGTTCGTACGCGCCAGAACGTCGCGTACGGCGTCCGTGGGCACGCCGGAGCCGGCCCGGCCGGCCGCTCGCACCCTCGTTCCGCCGTCGACGAGCAGGTCCGTGCCGGTGACCCAGTCCGCCTCGTCGGAGACCAGCCACAGCACCGCACGCGCCACGTCCTCCGGCTCGCCGATCCGGGCCAGCGGCAGGCTCTGGGCGATCCTCTCCTCGTCCCGCTCCCACACGAATCGCGCCATCTCGGTGCGCACCAGCCCCGGCGAGACGGCGTTGACCCGTACGCCGGGCGCCAGCTCACCGGCGAGCTGGCGGGTCAGGTGCAGCAGGGCCGCCTTGCTCGTGCCGTACGCGCCGACCTGCGGCCCCACGCCGTGTGTGCCCTCGGTGCAGATGTTGACGACTGCGCCGCCGTGCTCGCGCATCCATGCCCGCCAGGCGAGCTGGATCAGGCGCAGCGGCGCCTCCACGTTCACGGCAAAGGCATCGCGCCAGACCTCGGGCTCGGCCTCCATCAACGGGCCGAACGGGGCATTGGTCCCTGCGTTGTTGACGAGGACGTCGAGCCGGCCGAACTCCCGCACAGCGAGATCCGTGCACGCCGCCAGGTGCACGGGATCCCCGACCGAACCGGCGCAGCCGACCGCCGTGACGCCGGTGGCCGCGAGCCGTTCCACGGCCACCTCCACTCCCGCGGGGTCGCGTGCGGTGATGCAGACCATCGCTCCCGCCTCGCCCAGGGCCTGCGCCGCGGCGAGGCCGATTCCCCGGGAGGCGCCGGTGACCAGGGCCGCCCTTCCGTCGAGTGCCGGTGATGACGTCATCTCCGTACCGTCTCATGACGGACCGTCAAAAAGGAGCGCACGTAGGTGCGAACTGCTCACTCCCAGGACCCACCGTGTACCGCTGTCGACGCGTCGATTCGGCCCTACTGGGGGCGCAGGCCGTCGAACGTGATGTTCAGATGGCGGGGGCCGCGCAGGACCGCGTTCTGCCGGTAAGGGGGCGGGTCCTCCACCAGACGGGGGTTGTCGAGCCTGCGGGCCAGCTCGGTCAGGGCGAGCTGTGCCTCCAGCCGGGCGAGCGGTGCGCCGAAGCAACTGTGGATGCCACTGCCGAAGCCGAGGTGCTGGATGTCCGGGCGGTCCGGGTCGAACCGCTCGGGGTCCTTGAAGCGCTCCGGGTCCCGGTTTCCGGCTGCCAGGACGAGCCAGATCGACGAGCCCTTGGGGATGGTCACCCCACGGACCTCGATGTCCGCGATGCACGTGCGCTGCGGCACCAACTGCACCGGCGGCTCGTAACGCAGCAGTTCCTCGACAATGTTGACGGCGAGGCGCGGGTCGTCCCGGAGCCGCTCCAGGACCTCCGGGTGGCGCAGCAGGGTGAGCATCCCGTTGGTGATCAGGTTGACCGTCGTCTCGTGGCCGGCGATCAGCAGCAGGGCAGCGGTGCTGAGCACCTCCATCGTCGTCATCGGGCCGTCCGGTCCATGGCTGGTCACCAGCTCGGAGAGCATGTCGTCACCGGGTGTCTTGCGGCGCTCCTCGACCAGCCCGGCCAGATACATGCCCAGCTGCATCCTGGCCTCGTGCGTGACGCGGTTCCGCTGGGTGGGGTCGTCGCCCGGAACCGGGTCCAGGCCGGCGGCGATCGTGTCCGCCCACGAGTGGAAGCGCGCCTCGTCCTCCCGCGGCACCCCCAGCAGCCGGCAGATCACGGTCACGGGAAAGGGGTACGAGAACTGGTCGACCACATCGATCCGGTCCGTGTCCCCGAAGCCGGCGATCAGGCCGGAGACGATCCCGGCGAGCTCGCCACGCATGTCGTGGACACGTCGGGGGCTGTGCGGCGGGCCGAACGGACGGTTGGTCATCCGACGCAGCCGGTCGTGCTCCGGAGGGTCGAGCCGCAGGAAGCTGGGCGGCAGAGCCGTCTCCTCCTCCCGCTCGGTCAACTCGTCGCCCTGCGCGGTGAGATTGGAGGCGTCGGAGCTGATCCGCGGGTCGTGGAGCAGACTCTGGATGTCCCAGTACGTGCTGATGACGAATGGGCCGCCGTCTTCTTCCTGCAACACCGGGGTCTTGCGGAGTTCCGCGTACAGCGGATACGGGTCGGCGCGGTTGGCGTAATCGGTGATCCGGCGCAGGAGCGGGGCTTGCGTCATGGCGGGTCCTTGGGGCGTGGGAGCAGGTGGGGCCGTTCCGGCCTCGGGCAGCGGGCTGTAGGGCCGCGCCGGTGGTCAGGGATGGGCCGGCTTGAAGACCAGCCGTCGGTCGGCCGGCGAGTATCCGCTGAGGGTGACGGTCGGCCCGTGGGTGGGCAGCGAGGGGTCCGGGAAGTCGGCCGGGACGGGCTGCCTGCCCTCGGGACGGCGGTCCACGGTCAGGAACGCCGGCGGGAACGGCGCGGCCGTCTCGATCAGCCCCTGGTAGAACTGCAGCCACCGTGCATTGTCGAAGGTGACCGCACCGATGACGCGGCCCTGATAGCCGTACGCACCGGTGAAGCGGCGCTCGGCGAGCGACCCCTGCGTAATGAGGATCTCCTCGCCCATGGACGGGACACCGACCGACTTGATGTTCACCCCGAACTGGGACGACCAGAAGGCCGGTACCCACATGTGCGGGCGGCGGTCCGTGCTGGAGCTGATCATGTTGTGCGCCGCCACCTCGGCCTGTGTGACGGCGTTGCCCCAGTGTTCGAGGGAGAGGAACTGGTAGCCGAAGAGCGGATGTGGGGACCGCGCCACATCACCGGCGACGAAGACGTCGTCGGTCACGATGCCCCGGAAGTCGAAGGCCCGGCATCCCGCGTCGCAGGCGATCCCGCGGGGTCCCGCGCCGAGCCCGGATCCGGCCAGCCATTCGGTGTTGCGGGTCGCGCCGAGCGAGACGACCACCACGTCCGTCTCGACGGTGCTGCCGTCGGACAGATGAGCGGCGCGCACCCGCCCCACCGAGTCGCCCTCTAGGCCGGTGACCATGACGCCGGTGCGCAGGTCCACCCCGTTCTCGCGGTGCAGCTCCGCGGCCACCGCACCGACCACCCCTCCCAGCGCACCCACCAGGGGCGCGTCGGCGCGCTCCGCCACGGTGACCGGGAGATCACGCGTGCGGCAGGCGGACGCGATCTCCGAGCCGGTGAAGCCGGCGCCGATCACGAACACCCTGCGGGGCGAGGCCATCAGCCGCCGCTGCAGCCCGGCCGCGTCGTCGCGCGTCCGCAGGACGAAGACGCCGTCCAGCTCGGCCTCCGCCTGGCGCGGCCACGGCCTGGCCCGTACACCGGTCGCGATGAGCAGCCGGTCGTACTCCACCTCGTCGCCGTCGGCCAGCAGCACCCGCTTGGCCGCCATGTCCAGCCCGGTCGCCGCCACACCGAGCCGCCACTTCGCATCCACCGATCGGCGCCGGGGCAGCTCGGTATGGGCCGGCGACGCCTTGCCCAGCAGCACCGACTTGGAGAGCGGCGGCCGGTCGTACGGCTCGTACGGCTCGTCACCGATCATGGTGAGCGAGCCCTCGAAGCCCTCGTCGCGGAGCGTCTCGGCCGCCCGCAGGCCGGCCAGCGAGGCGCCCACGATCACAATCCGGCCCTCGCGCCTGAGCCACGTCAAGAATGCGTCAGCGGCCATGGGACTCCTCCTCGCCCGGCGCGGCCGTCATCTCTCCCGGTGCGTCCAGCGCGTCGGCCAGAATGGCCTGGACGGGGCACGCCGCGACGGCGCGCGCCACGTTCTCGCGCTGCTCCTCGTCGACCCGTGGGTTGTAGGTGAGCGCCTCTTCGCCGTGCATGGCGAAGACATCGGGCGCGAGGAACGCGCATTGCGCGTATCCCTGACATTTATTGAGATCGACGACAAGCCTCATCGACGCTCCGCCCCTTCCGGCAGCCTGGTCCGGCACCGTCCGCGCTTTCTCGGCGGCGCCCGGACGGCGGGTCTTCTCCCCCATGCCAGCATCGAAGGACCGGTGGGTTCGGCGCTCGCCCGGGCGAGCCGAAGGAGTGAGCGTGCCCGGAACTGCGGGGCCGCAGCCGCGGTCAGGCCGCCTTCGCTCCATCGGGCCCGGGGGCGCGGCCGACCACGAGAATGTAGATGCTGACGATCAGTGACCAGAGCGGGAAGACCAGCTCGGACCAGGCGATGGCGGCCGCCACGAAAAGGAGCGTCAGGGCGACGAGGAGGCCCAGCAGGGTGAGCCACCGGGAGAAGATCCCGAGGCGGTACCCCAAGATCGACGTCGTGAGCGTGAACACCGCGGCCATCCGCATCGCGTAGTCCGTCAGCAGCGTGTACGCGAAGTGGCGGCCGAAGTCCCAGGACGGCAGCCCCGGGTCGTTCCCGGAAGGGGTCCCGACGGACAGCACGCCCGCCGCGGCCGCGGCCGCCCCGAACATCGAAGCCACGAAGATCAGACCGCTGCCCAGGAAGACGGTGGCGACGAACTTGTCCTCCGCTTCCCCGACGTGCGCGCGCAGCACGCCCACGAACCACAGAAAGAAGATGCCGGCGAAGGGGACGAGCGCGAGCGCCGTCTTCACCGCGTTCCGGCGTGAGGAGTCGTCGAACCCTCGGACCGTGACCGCGTCGGCCCCTTCGGGGATCGCCAGCCGGACCAGGATGATGGCGGCTGCGAGCAGCACCGCGAAGACGACCCCGGCCAGTCCTGCCGCCCGCGGAGTCTGCAGCGCCCGCCCCTTCGTCCGCTGTGTCGCCATGAGCGGTCGCTTCCTCTCCCGGGGGACCCTGGGACCAGCAAGCAGCCGGCTGTGCGGTCGCGCCACCGGGAGGCGGCCGAACGGCAGTCCGCCGTACCCGTCGAGAGAGGGGAGCGGTGGGCAACATGTATACGGGTCGGCCGTACGGAACACTTCCCCGGCCGGAGACGGCGACGGCCACTCCTGCGGCCCCACGGAACGTCCCCGGCCTCGCTCGTCGCCGTGCTCGTGCTGCCTGGCGCCCGGGCCCGGCTCGGACCCGGCACCGCGGCACTCACCGCCTCGGCTGTTCCCCGCGGCCCGGACGGGGGTGTCGATCACCCCTGCCTCAGCCGGACGCGGCCGGCCACGGTGTGACCACCGGGCGGAGAGACTGAGGCGTGGCCCGCCCTTCCGCCCCGTCTGCCGTTGCCCGGGGGCCCGGGGCGTTTCTGCCTGCTCGCTCGACCGGCTCGCCTGACGCCCGCATCCTGCTCAGCAACTGGGTGAGCGTGAGCGGCGTACCCAATATCGCGCGGGCCGGACGACGCCGGCGGAGCAGCTGACGTGAGGTGTCGCAGCTCTCGGCCGGGGCGGGCACGTACCTCTGCTGCCGTCGCCCGATGTCCCGGGCCAGAGCGTCGCGGAGCAGGGGCAGGTGTGCGGATACCGCTGCGAGGCAGTCGTGCTCGTCCCGGCAGGCGGGGCAGGTGGTCAGGTGGGCGCTGACCCGAGCGGCTTCCTCGGGGGCGAGGGCGTTGAGTGCGTATCCGGCGAGCAGCTCACGGATGGTGCGGCATTCCTGGGGCGAGGTGAACATGATGGTTCCTCTCCGTGCTGGGAGGGTCCGCGCGGTCGGCGCGGCCACGGGGTTCAGGCGCGGGCGTCATCCTGGTATCGCTCGGTGACGTCCACGGCGGACGTTGTCTGTTCTCGGTGCTGTTCCTGAGGGGCGAGGGTCGCCTTCGCTGTGCGCACGAGCCCGATGGGGTTCGGCTACCGGCTCGTGCTCCGGCGAGGAACAGCAGCATGGTGATCCCGGCGGTTCGGCCATGGACCGGGGATGCGGTGGGCGGGCTCCGTCCGCAGCGGGTCGGTCAGGCCGCAGGGTCCCGCAACGGCTTCCGCGGTGACGCTCAGGCGTCTCGTCGCTTGAGGAGCCAGGCGGCGATGCCCAGGAGGGCGGCTGCGTATCCGGCGAACAGTGACAGCCCTGTCCAGGGGGCCATCGCGGGATCGGGGACGACGGAGAGCATGGCTTGCCCGGCATTGCTGGGCAGGTAGGGGTTGACGTGCTGAGCCCAGTCGGCCGGAAGCAGGGCTCCCAGTCCGGGCAGGATGAGCAGGATGCCCACCAGTGTGGCAATGGCTCCCGCAGAGCTGCGGATGATGGCGCCCAGGGCGACGCCGAACAGTCCGACGACGGTGAGGTAGAGGGCGGTACCGAAGACCACACGAGTGACGCCGGGGTCGGAGAGCTGTGTGGACAGGTGAGCGTGAGCGGAGGACAGGACGGCCTGGCCACCGAAGAACGCTGCGAAGGAGGCCGCAGTCATCAGGATGAGGACGGCGCCGGTGAAGACGGCTGTCTTGGCCGCCAGCATGGGCAGCCGCCTGGGGACGGCCGTGAGGGTGGCGCGGATCATTCCGGTGGAGTACTCGCCCGTGAACATCAGGACGCCGAGGACACCGACGGCCAACTGCGCGGGCCGGTACATGCTCAGGCTGACCTCGGCTCCGTTGAAGTGCGCCAGTTCCCGCGCGCTGAGGTCGCCTGCCCGCAGGTGAGTGACCAGCATGCCCAGCCCGACCATCGCGGCCACGGCGGTCAGCAGGGTGATCGACGTGGAACGCACGGTGCGCAGCTTGATCCATTCGGACCTGAGGACCCGGAGCAGGGTCACCTTGCCGGGGCGCGCTGTCGCGCCGAGCGGGCGCGTGAGGATCGTGGTCATGACGCGCTCCTCGCTGCGACCGGTTCGCCGGCGGTGGTGGAGCGGTACTCGACCGCGTCCCGGGTCAGTTCCATGAATGCCTCCTCCAGGGAGATCCGCTGGGGAGCGAGTTCGAGAAGGGTGAGCCCGTGGTCGGCGGCGGTGCAGCCGATCTGGTCACTCGTCAGGCCGACAACATCCAAGGTGTAAGGCGCGCAGGCGGTGATGGTGACGTCCGGACCCGCCAGCAGACCTTTCAAGCGGTCGATGTCCGGGCAGCGCACGCGCACGACGGTGCGGGCCGCGCTGCGGGTGAATTCCTCGACCGAGGTGTCGGCGATGAGCCGGCCGCGGCCGATGACGACAAGGTGTTCGGCGGTGAGCGCCATCTCACTCATCAGATGCGACGAGACGAACACCGTTCGCCCCTCCCCCGCCAGGCTCTTGAGAAGATTCCGGATCCACCGGATGCCCTCCGGATCGAGGCCGTTGACCGGCTCGTCGAGGATGACAGTGGCGGGGTCGCCGAGAAGCGCGCTGGCGATGCCGAGGCGCTGGCCCATGCCCAGGGAGAAACCGCCGGCCCTTTTGTTGGCGACCTCGCGCAGGCCGACGAGGTCGATGACCTCGTTCACGCGCCGACGGGGGATGCCCGTCGTGGCGGCCAGGGCCAGCAAGTGGTGGTAGGCGGTGCGGCCGCTGTGGGTGGCGCGGGCCTCCAGCATCGCCCCGACCTGGTGCAGGGGAGCTTCGTGGAGGGCATACGGGCGGCCGTTGACGGTGACATGCCCGGCGGTGGGGGCGTCCAGGCCGAGGATCAGCCGCATGGTGGTGGATTTGCCGGCCCCGTTGGGACCCAGGAACCCCGTCACGATGCCGGGGCGGACCGTGAAGGACAAATCCTCGACGGCTGTCTTGCTGCCGTACCTCTTGGTCAGGCAGTGGGCTTCGATCATTGCGAAACCTCCGTTCACCACCTCACTCTCGCCCGTGACCGGCCCCTCGCACATCGTCCCCGTGCAGCGATTCCCGGGTACCACGTCCGCGGTACCGGGTACATCGGCCTACGGCTGGGACAGAACGCCGCACGTACCCGTACCGGCGACTACACGGATGTCGACGGACCGCTCGGCTCCATCGCCGGACTCACCAGTCCGCACTGGTAGGCGATGACCACGAGCTGGGCACGGTCACGGGCATCCAGCTTGGTCATGGCCCGGTTGACGTGGGTCTTGGCGGTCAGCGGGCTGATGAACAGGCGATCGGCGATCTCGTCGTTCGACAGCCCCATTGCGACAAGTGCCAGGACATCGCGTTCCCGTGGCGTCAGGCAGGCCAGCCGCTCGTGCATGGCCGCCGGGCATGCTTCCGGCTGCATCAGAAATCGCGTGATCAGCGCTCGGGCGGCCGACGGGCACAGCAGTGCCTCCCCGCCGGCGACCGTGCGCACGGCGTCGAGAAGCTCCTCGGGCCGCGCGCCCTTCCCGAGAAAACCGCTCGCACCCGCACGCAGTGCCTCGGCGACGTACTCGTCGTCCTCGAAGGTGGTCAGGATGAGGACCTTGACCCCCGCGAGGTCCTCCGACTCGCTGAT
The DNA here is from genome assembly GCF_026342835.1 of Streptomyces sp. NBC_00154. GTDB lineage: Bacteria > Actinomycetota > Actinomycetes > Streptomycetales > Streptomycetaceae > Streptomyces. The sequence continues at coordinate 6,229,190 of NZ_JAPEMI010000001.1, read as the reverse complement.
CAGCCGCGTCGCGGCGAGGCCGTCCATCTCGGGCATGCGGATGTCCATCAGGAGCACATCGGGGTGCTGTGCGTGCGCCAGGTCCACTGCCTCGCAGCCGTTGGACGCCTCACCCACGGTCTCCATGTCGTCCGCAGAATCGAACAGCATCCGGAAGGTGCCCCGAAGCAGGGCCTGGTCATCGGCCAGCAGTACGCGGATCGTCATACCCATCTCTCCTCGGCGGTCCGTCCGCTGCCGGACCGCCCGTTGCTGTGGCGGCTCGCAGGGGCAGATCGGCAGTCACGGCGAAGCCGCCCTGCGGGCGGGCTCCCGCGTTCAGCGTGCCCCCGACGATGGCAGCCCGCTCGCGCATCCCGATCAGCCCATGGCCCGTCCCCTGGCGGGGTCGGTGGTGGTGCGGGCCGACGCATCCGTCGTCCTCGACGGTGATCGTCAGCCATTCGGGGCGGTAATGCAGAAACAATCGGGCATGGTCCGCACCGGCGTGCTTGTGCACATTGGTCAGGGCCTCCTGCACGATGCGGTACGCGGCCAGGTCCACCGCCGGCGCCAGCGGTTCGCTGATACCGCGCTGGCTGTGCCGGACAGCCAGTCCGGCACCTTCGAACGACGCGAGCAGGTCCGGTAGCCGTGTCAGACCCGGCATCGGATCGCGTGGCGCCGCCGGGTCACCGGTCTGCCGCAACAGGCCCACGGTCGCACGCAGTTCGTCCAGCGCCGACCGGCTGGTGTCCCGGATGTTCTCCAGGGCGGCGAGTGTCTGCTCCGGCTGCCGCTCCGCAATATGGACGGCGACGCCTGCCTGAGCGTTGATCAGGGCGATGTGGTGCGCGACGACATCATGCAGCTCGCGCGCGATCCGGACCCGCTCGGCCGCCACCCGCTGCTGCGCCTCCTGCTCACGGGTACGTTCCGCGTGCTCCGCCCGTTCCTCCACAGCCGCCACATAGGCGTGGCGTGACCGCACGGCGTCGCCGATGGCGGCCGCCAGAGCCGTCCATGCCAGCATCACCGCCTTCTCCGGCTCCAGCCATGATCCCGGGGCGAACACCAGAGCCGCGCCCACCAGGACGGCAGCCGTGGCCGCTGCCGTGGTCCAGGTGGTACGCCGGTCGGTCCGCACGGCCACGGTGTAGAGGGACACCACGACCGGACTGGACACCAGCGGACTCTCCCGGAACCCGAGTACCTGAAAAGCCACCCCGCAGCCAACCGCGACAGCCAGTACGCCGAACGGGTGGCGACGTCGCCACATCAACGCCGCGCAGCCGACCGCCGCCAGCACCACGCCCGGCCACCGGAACGAGATCCGGTGCTCGTCCGGCACAACAGCAGAAGCCACAACCGACAGCCCGAACAGCACAGCCGACACCAGCGCGTCCACCGCGCCGGGCCGGGCTCGTGCTTCCCGCCTCCAACCGTTGATCACTGCCATCTCACCACCGTAAGCGCGGTGACCGTGCCGGGCATCGTCTCGACGCGGCAGTGCCGCCACCTGAGCACACCGCTCGATCCGCAGTGGACGATGTGAGAAGAGCGCCGCTGACCGGAGCACCGGATGACAGCGGGGCGTCCCGCCGGGGAACCGGCGGCAGCGCTCTCGCCCTCTGCCGCCGTTCCCATCGGTGGACAGCAGCAGTGCGTCAGCCGTGGTAGGTGATGTAGCCGTTGCGGTCGGGGTCGGAGCCGGTCTTGGTGTAGGAGTGGACGTCCGCCCGGCTTCCTGACGGCTTGTACAGGTAGATGGTGTCCTTGTCGTTGTTCCAGATGAAGTTGCAGTTCTGGCGGTAGACGACGTTCTTGGCGTCGGAGTCGGTGCCGTGGCCGCCCCGCAGCTTCACGTAGTCGCCGGGCTGGAGGTAGTGGGCGGCCGAGAAGGTGAAGCGATTGCCGGTGGCGTCCTTGACGACGTAGCCCTTGAGGTTGATGGTCGCCGTCGACGAGTAGTTCTTGATCGTCAGGTACTCGTCCTTGGTGTTCCCGGTGGAGCACTTGTTGGAGTCCGAGCCGGGCGCGTCGTACTGGACACCCTTGACCTTCAGCGCCGACGAGTACTCGGCTGCCTGTGCCGGAGCGACGGCAACGACCGCGATGGCTCCGGCTGCGGCGACAGTGGATATGGCATGGCGTATGCGCATGAGGAATCCCCCCAGTGGTGCGGATAGAGCGCCTGGAGCATACACAATCCGTGATGACGAGGTGTCGAAAGAGTGATGAAAATGTGAAGGCAGTCGTGCAGCACCTGCCCGGAGGCGCTCAAGCACAAAGCGCAGCTGACGAGTTGACAGACCCGGCAGACCAGGTCGGCCGAGCCGAAACCACCGAGCAGTGCCTCTCGCGAGTCCGCGTTCGTCGCCCGGGATTTCGCCATTCCGCCCGGCACCGCCGCAGTGGGCGCCCGGTGAAAGACCCGCATCGACGGCATCCTGTTGAGCGGTGCCACCGCTTCGTCGGGCGCGCAACTCGTCTGCGATCAGCCCGAGCTGCGGCGAGGCAGCCGCGGACGCGAACCGACCGGCCGGTCGAGGCGAGCGGAGCGGATTCCGGGCCGCTCCGTGGGAAGTACACTCCACCCATGGGCGACACACATGCAGTGAGGGAGTGCCTGCGACAGGCCCCTCACCTGCTGCGCCCTGTTGCGCCTGAGGCGCGCTGCCGTGCGCTGCACGGTCACGGCTAGCCAGGCACTCACGGTCTTCGAGGTTTCAGTGCCGATCGTCTGATCCGCACCTCCTCCCAACGCTTCCGCTCCGCCCATGGAGCGCTTCTCCACCCCCTTAGCTGTGCGTTCCGCAGCACCCCACACTCGCGCAGCTCCTCGGCGTGCCGTCGGCATCCCCTTCGGCGACGGCCGAAGGGGCGTGCCGCATTTTCGAGAGGACCCTGTATGAAGTTGAGGGAGTTGCTGGCCGGTCACGATCACGAGGTCCTCCTGGGCGATCCGGATACGAGGATCAGCGCAGGAGCCTGTTTCGACGCCCATCGCGTTTCACCGGGTTCGCTGTTCATCGCCGTGCCCGGTCATCGGGAAGGGGGGCCCGAGGCCGTCGGCTCGGCACTGGCACGTGGCGCTGTGGCGGTACTCGTCGACAGGGCAGCGCCCGATCTCCCCGCGGCAGTATGGGCATCGGCAGGCGACGCATGCGTCGTCCGGGTGCCGGACACCCGGGTGGCAGCGGCGGTCGTCACCTCGCGCTACTACGGCGAACCCGGTCAGGACATGGACATGGTGGCCGTGACCGGCACCAACGGGAAGACCTCGGTGTCGTACATGGTCGAGTCCGTCCTGAGGATCGCCGAAGGCGCGAAGGTGGGCGTGATCGGGACATCGGGCAGCCGCATGGGCGACGAACTGATCCCGATGCCGCGCTCGGTGCTTACTACACCGGAATCGCCGGACTTCCAGTACCTGTTGGGACACATGCGCGACCACGAGGTGGGCACCGTCGTCCTGGAGGCCACCTCGATGGGCCTGCTGAACCACCGGGTGGACCGTGCGTTCATCGACGTGGGGATCTTCACCAACCTCACGCAGGACCACCTGGACGACCACGGCACCATGGAGAACTACCGCGACGCCAAGCTCCGCCTCTTCCAAGGGCTTTGCCGGCTCGCGGTGGTCAACGCCGACGACTCCGTGGGGGCCGGGATCGGGCGGATCATGCCGGGTGCGGTCACCACGTACGGCATCGAGGCGGAGGCCGACTACCGGGCGACGGACCTGAGCATGAACGCCTTCGGTACGCGCTTCACCCTCCACCACGCGGGAAGCAAGTACCCCGCGGCGATCCCGGTGCCCGGCCGGTTCTCGGTGGCCAATGCGCTGGCCGCCGTAGCGGCCTGCCACCTCCTGGGGCACGACCTGGCGGGTCTGGTTGCCGCACTCGACCGGATGCCCCCGGTCCCCGGGCGGCTCGAACGCTTCGAGACCCCCCACGGTTCGTCCGTGATCGTGGACTACGCCCACTCACCCGACTCCCTGGACAAGGTGCTCTGCGCCATCCGGGACTTCGCGCCGGGCCGGGTCATCACCGTGTTCGGCTGCGGGGGCGACCGGGACGCCACCAAGCGCGCGCAGATGGGCGAAATCGCCGGAACCCACTCCGATCTGTGTGTCCTCACCTCGGACAACCCACGGAACGAGGACCCCGAGGAGATCATGGACCAGATCACGCCGGGGCTCGTGGCCACCGGCACCCGGTTCGAGAGGTTCGCAGACCGCCGCCGGGCCATCGCCTTCGCCCTGTCCGCCGCCGGTCCGGATGACATCGTCCTGGTTGCGGGGAAGGGCAGTGAGCCGTACCAGATCGTCGGCGAACAGCTGATTCCGTTCAGCGACATGGCCACGGTGCGCGAACTCGCAGCCGCGCAGGAGTAACAGGCGGCCGTCTCCGGTCGCCCTCGCTCGCACCATGCCGCTGCTGAGGTGGTGCCGAGAGAGCGGCGGAGGGCTTGAGCGCCGGGACGCTCTCGGATTCCGGCGCTCTCAGCCGGCGCCGCCGTAGGCGAAGGTGACAGGCAGACGCTCGGGGCCGCGCAGCCCGCCCGGCCGCCAGCGCAGCTCGCCCGGCGGCACGGCCAGCGCGAGGTCCGGGAGGCGGCGCAGGGCGGTTCCGATGGCGATCTGACCCTCCAGTCTGGCCAGCGGTGCCCCCAGGCAGTAGTGGATGCCGTGCCCGAACGCAAGGTGGGCGGTGTCCCGCCGGGTGATGTCCAGCCGGTCCGGATCGGAGAACCGTGCCGGGTCGCGGTCCGCGATGGCGGAGGCGATCAGCACGGTCGCGCCGCACGGGATGTTCACGCCCGCGATCTCGACGTCCTCGCGCGCGAACCGGGCGATGCCGGGGTTGACCGGTCCGTCGTAACGCAGGAATTCCTCGATCGCGCCCGGCAGCAGCGCCGGGTCGTCCCGCAGCATCTCGAGCTGACGGGGGTTGGCGAGCAGCGCCGCGATACCGCCGCCGATCAGGTTGACGGTGGTGATGTATCCCGCCACCAGCAGCAGGAACGACATGGCGATCAGCTCGTCCTCGTTCAGCTGCTGCTCCTCGTCCCTGGCGGTGATCAGCGCGCCGAGCAGATCGTCCCCGGGCCGGGCCCGTTTGGCTTCCAGAAGCTTGGTGAGGTACGCGTGCATCCGCTGCCACGACTCGTCCACGAGTGCCGGGTCCGGGGGTTCCGCCCCTCGCAGGAGCATGTCGTCCGTCCACCGCTGGAAGTCGTACCGGTCCTCCACGGGCACGCCGAGCAGTTCGCTGATCACGGTGACCGGCAGCGGAAGCGCGAAGTCCGCGACGAGTTCGGCCCGGCCGGCCGGCGCGACCGCGTCGAGCAGCCGGTCGCTGATCTCCTGGATACGGGGCCGCATCTCGGCCACCCTGCGCGCCGTGAACGCCCTGGAGACCAGACGGCGCAGGCGGGTGTGGTCGGGTGGATCGGAGCGGAGCATGTTGCTGATCATCGACTCGCGTTCCGTCACGGGCAGCTGCCGCAGCAGCCGTGGATCCGAGGCGTCGCGGACGTCGCTGCTCAATCGGGGGTCCGCCAGGGCCGCGAGACCGTCGTCGTACCGCGTGACCAGCCAGGCCTCCAGGCCGCCCGCGATCACGGCACGGCGCACCGGGCCCTCCTCGCGCAACTGCCGGAAGAGCGGGAAGGGATCCGCGACGAAGGCCGGGTCGGCGTAGGGCAGAGGGACCGGCTGCTGACTCATGATGCCTCCAGGGATACATTGCGACCCCTTAGTGGGGACTTGTCGGAACTGAGGGTATATCTACCGATATGACCGACCCTGGGATTTCACCGAAGGGAGCAGCGGCGATGGAGCGGACCACGTGCTGCGTGGTGGGGGGCGGCCCCGCCGGTATGGTCCTCGGGCTGCTGCTGGCCCGGGCGGGGGTGGCGGTCACGGTCCTGGAGAAGCACGGCGACTTCCTGCGGGACTTCCGGGGTGACACTGTTCATCCGTCCACCCTGGCGCTGCTGGACGACCTGGGGCTGGCCGGGCAATTCGGCCGGCTGCCGCAGCGGCGGGTGACGACAGTCCAGCTGCCGCTCGGCCCGGACCGTTCGCTGGTCACCGTCGGAAACATCGGCGCGCTGCGGGGCAAGTACAACTACATCGCGATGGTGCCCCAGTGGGATCTGCTCAACCTCCTCGCGGACGAGGCCGGGCGGGAGCCGTCCTTCACCGTGCGGATGAACACCGAGGCCACCGCCTTCCTCATGGACCGCACGGAGCTCCCCCCCTGGTCGAGCGAGGCCGAGAGCTCGGGGCAGGGTCACGGGGGTCCGGTACCGCACGTCCGACGGCCGTACCGGTGAGCTGCGGGCCACCCTCACCGTGGCCTGCGACGGCCGGTCCTCCCTGGCCAGGGCGTTGCCCGAACTGGGACTGCGGAAGTTCACCTGCCCGATGGACGCCTGGTGGTTCCGGCTGCCGCGGCGGGAGGACGACCCGCACGGGCTCGTGGGAGGTGTCGGCGACCGGTTCTTCAGCGCCATGATCGACCGCGGGGACTACTGGCAGTGCGCCGCACTGATCCCCAAGGGAACCGACACCCGGCGTCGCGCCGCCGGTCTCGACCGGTTCATGGGCGAATTCACGGCTGCCGTCCCCTGGCTCGCGGACCGGGTGCACGCGCTCGGGTCGTGGGACGACGTGAAGCTGCTCGACGTACGGCTCGACCGGCTACGGCGCTGGCACCGCCCGGGACTGCTGTGCATCGGCGACGCGGCACACGCGATGTCACCCGTCTTCGGCATCGGCATCAACCTCGCCGTCGAGGACGCGGTGGCCGCCGCCCGGTATCTCGTCGAACCGCTGCGCGCGGGCGCGGTCGGCCTGCGGACCGTCCGCCGCGTCCAGCGCCGCCGCTGGCCGACCACCGCCGCGACGCAGGCCCTGCAGCGCTTCGCCCACACGAACGTCCTCGAACCGGTCCTGTCGGGCCGCCCGCCGTTCGGCAGCCGGAAGCGCGCCCAGCGACTGAGTGAGCTCATCACGACCTCGCGGTGGCTGAACCGCCTGCCGGCATACTTCCTCGCCTACGGCGCCCTGCGCGAACGCCCGCCGGCCGCGTCGGTGCGCTGAGCGGGGCAACTTGCGTGGGCGGGACCGACACCACACCCACCCCGGCTCCCGCACGCGGCCGTGAAGGACTGCGCCTGATGCCCCGCCGACACATCGAGCACCTGCATTCCGACGCGCCCGTCCACACCTGGCCGGTCGGCCGACCGGCCCCGCCGAGGCGTCAGGCGCGCCCGTCGCGTCAAACCCGCCGCACGGGCCGCCCGCGGTTCGGGTGGTGACGGACACCCGGGCGATATACGTTCGGAGCGGGTGGCGCCGCGCCGTCCCCACGGCCGGTCTTCGGCCCTGCAGCCCATCGCCGGGGAGGTGCTCCCATGAAGGTTCAAGGGTCTGTCGCTTTCGTCACCGGAGCAAACCGCGGACTCGGTGAGCAATTCGTGCGAGCGCTCTTCGATGCCGGAGCGGCCAAGGTCTACGCGGGATCCCGCGACCTCGGAAAGGTCACCGTGCCCGGGGCCATCCCGGTCGCAGTCGACATCACCGACCACGAATCCGTGCGCGCGGCAGCCGAGCAGGCCCAGGACGTGACACTCCTCGTCAACAATGCGGGTTCGACGACCCGGGCGGACGTGCTCGAGTCCGACCTGGACGCGTTCCGGAAGGAATTCGAGACGCACGTTGTCGGCACCCTCGCCATGAGTAGGGCCTTCGCCCCCGTTCTCGGACGCAACGGCGGCGGCGCGCTGGTCAATGTTCTGTCCGTGCTGTCCTGGATATCGATCCCGGCCAGCGCCGGATATGCCGCGGCCAAGGCCGCCGAATGGTCGGTGACCAACGCCTTGCGAGTGGCTCTTGCGGAGCAGGGCACGCAGGTCACCGCCCTGCACGTCAGCTACATGGCGACGGACATGGTCGCGCATCTGACCGGTCCGAAGGCCGATCCCGTCATGGTGGCCCGCGCGACCCTCGACGGTGTCGAGGCCGGCGTGTACGAGGTGCTCGCCGACGACGTCAGCAAGCAGGTCCGGGCAGTGCTGCCCTTGGGCCCGGAGGCGCTGTATCCGCAACTCGCCGGCCGCCCGGCACTGATCTGAGCACCACGTCCACGGGTCATTTCGCCTGCCGTCCCGGAGATGCTCCTCCCTTGCAGTCAGTGGGAGACGAGCTGCTGGCCGCCGTCGACGTCGTACGTTCCGCCGGTGAGTGCGTCGTTGCACATGATGTGTACGGCCAGAGCGGCCACGTCAGCCGGGACCACGACCCGTCGGATGGGAAGCGTGGCGCGCAGCTCCTCGCGCCGGGCTTCGAGCTGATCGCCCAGGAGCGAGGCCGACAGGGGCGTGTCGACGAATCCGGCAGCGATGAGATTGACCCGGATCGGCGCCAGCTCGAGCGCCAGGTTCGCGGTGAGGGCGGGCAGAGCCGCGGTGGCAGCGGACATGACGGCCATGCCGACCCCGGGCCGCCGACCACCGGTGCCGCCGACGAACAGCAGCGTACCTCCGGCTCGGACCTTGTCACGGCTGTAGAGGGCGACCGCGAGTGTCATGGCGAGGCGCTCGTCGAAGGCGCGGCGGGCGGCAGTGAGGTCCATGCCCTCCAAGGGCATGTAGGAGGGGCTGCCGGCTGTGACCATCACATGGTCGACCGGGCCGGGCAGATCCTGGAAGAACTGCTTGAGACGGTCGGTGTCGGTGGCGTCGAAGGCTGCTGTGCCAACAGGATGGAGCTCGAGCGCAGCCTGCTGCAGCCGTTCGGGGTTGCGGCCGACCAGGACGACCTGGCCGCCGTGCGCGCGTACCTGACGGGCGGTTTCCAGTCCGATACCTGCGCTGGCGCCGATCACCACGACGGTCCGGTCGGCGAGGTCGGGCCGGTGTCCGGTGCCGGGATCACTGGGTGCGGCAGTCATGACGAACCACCGCCGCCGAGGACCGTCACGTCACAGCCGTAGTTCGGTCTGCTGTCCGTCATCCGTGCCTCCGGGTATCAGTCTCTGGTCCTGTGGTCGCGCTTCAGGCCGCTGATCGCCTGCCTGTCAACCCAGCGCCTGCACTCCATGCCCGTCGCCCCCTGCGTGCCTGACGTGGTGTCAGCGGCCAGGGCCCCGCTTCTTCACCTCCTGGAGCACCCAGCCGTTGCCATCCGGGTCGCGGAAGGTGGCGTAGGAGCCGTAGTCGGCACGAGCGGGGTGCGGGCCGCCCACCCGTCCCTCGTCCCCGGCTCCGTAGGTGACCTCTCCGGCATCGTGACCGTGGTGGAAAATCCCTCCGGCATCATGGAACACCTCGCCCACTTCGACGCCGCGGCCGATGAGCTCCGCGCGGGCCTCCTCGATGTCGAAGACGATGAGGTACAGGCCCTGGAACGAGCCGGGCGCGGCGGAAGTGACTCCCTTGCCCAGGATGATCGAACACTCGGAGCCGGGCGGCGTGAACTGCACCACCCGGTAGTCCTCACCGGCGACGAGGTCGATGTCCAGCCGGAAGCCCGCCGCCTGGTAAAAACTCTTGGCCCGATCGACGTCGGAGACGGGCAGCACGATGACTTCGAGTTTCAGATCCATGCGGATGTCTTTCTTTCTTGACGTCGGTGAATCCCGCACCCCGCGCGTCGCCGGTTCGACGTGCGGCGATCCTCACATGAGGCAGCGCCGACGGCCGTCCCGACCCGCCGACCCGACCACCGCGTCCACGCACCACGCCCACCGACGTGCGGTACCGACCACCGCTGCGCCCGGCCCGGTGACGGCCTGTACGCGCCCCGATCATCAAGCCAGGAGCCGTCCACACAGGCGATCCTCCGATCTGACTGCGCGGGTTCGGCTCACCTCGCCCGGTCCAGCAGCACGGCCCCGGTCCGGCGGTACATCCGCCAACCCGGGGCTCCCAACGGTGATGCCGCCGAATCAACTACTGGCCGTGGCGATTGCTGTCCTTATGTGTTCGCCAGGAGATCCCGTTGCACACCGGGCCCTTCCGTGAGAACACGGATGAGTAGGCAACGAGCGAATGGATTCGTTTCTGCGAGTCCGACCTGGAGGCACTTCCATGGTTGACCTGCCTGATCCTCCCCCTCCCCGTCTCGAGTCGGCTGCCCAAGAACTGGCCGACGCGACCAGCCCCCACCCGCGCATCTACGAGGTCCCGCCCGAGCAGGGACGTGACATCCTTGCCGGCCTCCAGACCGGAGAAGGGGTCGAGAAGCCCAACATCGACGAAGAATGGGTGACCATCGACGCCGGCCGGTACGGACAGGTGCGTACTCGCATAATCAAACCGGCCGGGGCGACCGAACCGCTGCCTGTCATGCTCTACATCCACGGCGCAGGCTGGGTGCTCGGAGACGAGAACACGCACGACCGCCTGGTCCGTGAACTGGCGACAGGCGCAGATATGGCCTGCGTGTTCCCGGTCTATGACCGGGCACCGGAATCGAAGTACCCGACCCAGATCGAGCAGAACTACGCGGTGGGCTCCTGGATCGTCCAGCACGGCGCCGAGCATGGCCTGGACGCCTCACGCCTGACTGTGAGCGGCGACTCGGTCGGCGGTGACATGGCCGCCGTCTTCGCCCTCATGGCCAAGGACCGCGGAGAGATCGACGTCAAGGGCCAGGTGCTTCTGTATCCGGTCACGGACGCCGACTTCAACACGGCGTCCTATCTGCAGTTCGCCGACGGCTACTACCTCACACGCGACGGCATGATGTGGTTCTGGGACCAGTACGCGGACTCCAACCAGCGAAAGGAGCCCTACGCCGCACCCCTGCAGGCAAGCCTGGATCAGTTGAAGGGCCTGCCGCCCACCCTGGTCATCACCGACGAGGCGGACCCCTTGCGCGACGAGGGTGAGGCCTACGCCGCGAAACTGCGAGAAGCAGGCGTGGACGTCACCGCAGTGCGCGTCGAGGGCATGGTGCACGACTTCCTCATGCTCGACAGTCTCCGCGACTGCAACGCCACCAACGTCGCGCGCCATCTCGCCATCGACGCCCTGCGCACGAGCGTCGCCGCCTGACGCCGGCAGAGGTGCGTGAAGAGGGCTCGGAGACGCGCCGGGCCCTCATCGCCCGCGCGTCACCGACCAGTCCCCGCTCCCCCGGAGGTGGATCGGGCCGGACTGTCAGCAGCTGACGGATTGCGCCGGATCCAGGGCGTTCAGTCACGACCTGGAGAGGCCGTGGCCCCAGGGCCTCCCCAGGTCGATGCTCCGGATACGGACCCGGTGATCAGTCAGCGGGGTGAGCCTTGTCCTCTCACGCCACGTCGGCCCCGGTCCCACCACTCGGCGGCAGCACACGGTCCACCAGGTGTTGCAGCCGCTCGTCCAGGAGCTTGCGCGCGTCCGGCGTGCACGACGCGAGCGCGACCATGCCCGTCACGATGACGTCGCACAGCTCCTTGTTGACGTCGTCCCACGTATGGGACGCCCCCTTACGAGGGTTGGCACCCATCGCGCCGTGCAACGCCTCGGCGACCTCACCGAACTCCTCGCCGATCTTGAGTACGCGCAGCAGCCGCACATCACTGTCCGACGCCTGAACGGCGTTCTCGTCCAGCCAGGTCCGCAGCCGCTCCACACGGTTCCATGCTTCGTCCTGCATCGGGTTCCCCTCGGATCGTCCGTACATATCTGCCCTGTCACCGCCTGGGTGTCAGTTCGTGCTTAGGGGTGCGCTTTCCTCGGTGTCGAGCTGGTGGTCCGCCCAGATGTAGCTTTCGGGAAGCAGGTCGGTGATGGAGATGGTTCTGTGGCTGTTGCTTGTGCCGACGATGACCTTGAGGGCTGGGAAGTAGTCGACGAGGACCTGGCGGCAGCGGCCGCACGGGGGCACGACGCCTCGGTCGCGGTCGCCCACGGCGACGATGGTTTCCAGGTCGTAGACGCCCTGGGTGGCAGCCGTGCCGATGAGGACCAGCTCCGCGCAGGGGCCTCCGGTGAAGTGGTAGACGTTCACTGCGGTGACGATCCGGCCGTCTCGGGCGCGGGCCGCAGCCGCCATCGTGTGGTTGTCGCCCCGGCAGCGCGTGCTGGCGATGTGAGCCGCAGCCCGGATCAGTTCGTCGTCGACACGGTCTGTCTGCGTGGTCATCTTCTCTGCCTTCAGGTGGTTTCAGGCGGTGTTGGGCCGGATGAGGACGGTACGGAGGCGGGCACCGGCACGCTGATGTCCTCCGACGTGAAGTCGACGGGCAACCGCCGCCTACCACTTCGCCGCCGGTCACCGTACCCGTCGGCAGATCAGTGGAGGCGTGAGGCGCCTCTCACGCTACGCACGTCATCCCGGCACCAAGGAACCGCGGACCGACGCACCCCACCTGGCGACCGCCGGGGCGATGACGCAGTACGACATCGCCGAGGTGCGGCTGCGGCCCGAGCTGTCCGAGTCGGCCATGAGCGCCCACGCCATCGCGATGATCAAGTTCGAGCAGGAGTGGACCCCTCTCGGTGACTCCGGTGTCGCGGTGATGCCCACCGGCGGGCTGCACGCGCTCGCCCGCCGCAAGCGGTGGGAGTGGGCGACCGACGAGATCACCGACGGGCCGGCAGCGAGAGCGGAGGACGTCGCCGCCGTCGGGACCTCGCCGGTGCCCGCGTAGGTCCTGGGGCACGACGTCGGGCCTGACCGGACCGACCGGCCACAGGCCGCCGTCGTCGGGAACGTCGTACGGGGCGCGGACGACGGGCGGGTGTGGTGGAACGGCACGGTTCCCGTGGGGTGCGTCGGGGCACCCGTCTTCGTCGGGGTTCCGCTCGGCGATCAGCGGTTCAAGCCGGTCTGCCTCGGTGCCGTCCTGCCCGCGGTCGGCTCACGGCATCCGGTCGCCACATTCGACGGGATCCGTTCCGCCGTGAGGGAGGTGCGCCGGGTTCGATCCGGCTCCCCGCACGGTTGAGGGCCGGACCAAACCGTCGGACGGCGGCGTCAGGCCTTCACCACCTTCAGGCCGCTCTCGCCCACGACCGTCACCTCGTACGGTCGGTCCGTGTCCGCCGTGACACGGACCGTGTTGCCCTCGCGGACCACCTCGTACGTCGCGGCGGGCGCACCCGTGAGATCGGGGACCGTCACCGTGCGGGTGAAGTCGCCGATCCCCTCGGGGACGTGGACCCGCAGCTCCAGGTTGTTCAGCCAGTCGCCGTCGGGCCGGGAAGTGTCCGCGCCCAGGGCCAGGACCGCGCCCGGGCGGACCAGCAGCGGGAGGCTGTCGAAGCCGTGGATCTCGTGGCGCCAGGCCGGGCCGGTGACGGTCTCACCGGAGAGCAGGTGGGTCCAGGTGCCTTCCGGGACGTAGTACTCGACCTGGCCGCCCTCGCTGAAGACCGGGGCCACCAGGAGGTCCGGGCCCAGCAGATACTGGCGGTCCACAGTGCGGGTCGCCGGGTCGTCGGGGAATTCCAGGAGCATGGGGCGCATCGTCGGGACACCGGTGCGATGGGCCTCGACGGCTGCACCGTACAGGTACGGCATGAGGCGGTGCTTCAGCTCGGTGAACTGCTTGGCGACCTCGACCGCCTCGTCGCCGAACTCCCACGGCACCCGGTAGGACGAGGAACCGTGCAGTCGGCTGTGCGACGAGAGCAGGCCGAAGGCGAGCCAGCGCTTGAAGACGGCCGGGTCGGGGGTGCCCTCGAAGCCTCCGATGTCGTGGCTCCAGAAGCCGAAGCCGGACAGGGACAGTGAGAGTCCGCCGCGCAGGGACTCGGCCATCGCGCCGAAGGAGGACCAGCAGTCGCCACCCCAGTGGACGGGGAACTGCTGGCCGCCGGCGGTGGCCGAGCGGGCGAAGAGCACCGCGTCGCCCTGGCCGCGTTCCTTCTCCAGGAGTTCGAAGACGGCCTTGTTGTAGAGGTGCGTGTAGTAGTTGTGCATCCGCTCCGGGTCGGAGTTGTCGTGCCAGACGACGTCGGTGGGGATGCGCTCGCCGAAGTCGGTCTTGAAGCCGTCGACACCCTGGTCGAGGAGGACCTTCAGCTTGCTCTGGAACCAGGCGGTCGCCTCGGGGTTGGTGAAGTCCACCAGCGCCATGCCGGCCTGCCAGCGGTCCCACTGCCAGATGTCTCCCCCGGGCGTGTGCACGAAGTAGCCCTTCGCCGCGCCCTCCGCGTACAAGGGGCTCTTCTGCGCGATGTAGGGGTTGATCCACACGCAGATCTTCAGCCCCTTCTCCTTGAGCCGGGCGAGCATGCCGACCGGGTCGGGGAAGGTCTCCGGGTCCCATTCGAAGTCGCACCACTGGTACTCGCGCATCCAGAAGCAGTCGAAGTGGAACACCGACAGCGGGATGCCGCGCTCGGCCATGCCGTCCACGAAGGAGGTGACGGTCGCCTCGTCGTAGGAGGTGGTGAACGAGGTGGTCAGCCAGAGGCCGAACGACCAGGCCGGGGGCAGGGCCGGACGGCCGGTGAGTGCGGTGTAGCGGGTGAGGACGTCCTTGGGGCTGGGGCCTGCGACGACGAAGTACTCCAGCGTCTGGTCCTCGACGCTGAACTGCACCTGGCCCACGGCCTCGGAGCCGACCTCGAAGGAGACCTTGCCGGGGTGGTTGACGAAGACGCCGTAGCCGCGCGAGGAGAGATAGAACGGGATGTTCTTGTACGCCTGCTCACTGCTGGTCCCTCCGTCCGCCTGCCACATGTCGACGACCTGGCCGTTCTTGACGTATGGAGTGAAGCGCTCGCCCAGGCCGTGGATGGTTTCGCCGACTCCGAGGGCGAGCTGGGCGAACATGTGGTGGCCGCCGTCCTGGACGGTGGCGAAGGCGGTGCCCTTGTGTCCGGCGGAGGTCAGCAGGTGGCCGTCCGCATCCAGGAATTCCAGGCCGAAGGTGCCTTCAGTGGGCAGCCGCAGGGTGAGGGGGCCGCTGGTCAGTTCGGCGGCCCGCCCATCCGTACGGGTGGTGGTGGCGGCCGGCGTCTCGGTCGCGCCCGGCAGTGCGAAATCGGGCCCGGGGTGCCGCTTGCCCGCGAGGTGGGTGACGCGCACACCGATGACGCCTTCGGCGGGCGTGTACGCCTCCACTGTGATCAGCGGCGCGTTGAGCGTGTCACCGCGCCGTTCGACGCGCTTGACGGCGGCGTAGGCGGTGAGGCGGTCGGCGCCGAGCTGGAGGTCGCGGATTTCGGTGGCGTACGAGGCGTGCACACCGTCTCGCATCTGCCAGAAGCCGTCGGTGAACTTCATGGGGGTCTTCCTTAGCCGGTCAGGAGTGCGTGTTCAGAAGTGACGGGGTGGCGCGGTCGTGGTCGGAGGTCACTCCGTGCCAGGTGGCCGTGTCCCACGGTGCGGTGGGCAGTCTGCGGTCCCGGCCGGTGCCCCACGCGATGGCCGGGGCGATCGGGTCTCGGGATCGCTCTCGCGGGCGCCGTAGCGACCGGTCACGGTGTGCGAGGCTCGGCCCACCGCGAGCAGCCGGCCGGTCGTCGCGTCGACGACCGCGGCCTTGGTGGACCGGGCGGAGATGTCCACTCCGAGGACGGCCGATACCGGTGCGGTGGCCGCTTTCGTGGCTGGTCGCGACGGCATGACGTACCTCGTTCCTATGAATCCCGATTTTGATCGTACACAAAACAAATTTTTTGTCGAAGCGCTTCGACAGCGCGTCAACACGCCTCCCACCCGCCCCGATCGAGCACAGGGCCCTCGCGAGCAGCAGTCAGATTGTCTGTATGTGACGTGTGTGTCACATGGATGCTCTAGCAACAAACGCCAAGATGCCGTATTAGTACTGCCAGCCAACAAATCGATCGGTCGGCAGAGCAGCCGCCCGAGCCCTTGCACAAGAGGCAGACCATGTCGAAGCGCTTCACTCCCACCTCCGCGGACAAGTTCACCTTCGGTCTCTGGACCGTCGGCTGGCGCGGCAACGACCCCTTCGGTGACGCCACCCGTCCCGCGCTCGACCCGGTCGAGTCCGTCGAGCGACTGGCGGAGCTCGGTGCGCACGGCGTGACGTTCCACGACGACGACCTGATCCCGTTCGGCTCCTCGGACAGCGAGCGGGCCGCGATCATCACGCGCTTCAAGGACGCCCTGGACCGCACCGGTCTGAAGGTCCCGATGGCGACGACGAACCTGTTCACCCACCCGGTGTTCAAGGACGGCGGCTTCACCTCCAACGACCGCGACGTGCGCCGCTACGCGCTGCGCAAGGTCATCCGCAACATCGACCTCGCCGTCGAGCTCGGCGCCGAGACCTACGTGGCCTGGGGCGGCCGCGAGGGCGCCGAGTCCGGTGGCGCCAAGGACGTGCGGGTGGCCCTGGACCGGATGAAGGAGGCCTTCGACCTGCTCGGCGAGTACGTCGTCGAACAGGGCTACGACCTGCGGTTCGCGATCGAGCCGAAGCCGAACGAGCCGCGCGGCGACATCCTGCTGCCCACCGTCGGCCACGCCCTCGCATTCATCGAGCGCCTCGAGCGCCCCGAGATGTACGGCGTCAACCCCGAGGTCGGCCACGAGCAGATGGCCGGACTGAACTTCCCGCACGGCATCGCCCAGGCCCTGTGGGCCGGCAAGCTCTACCACATCGACCTCAACGGCCAGTCCGGCATCAAGTACGACCAGGACCTCCGCTTCGGCGCCGGCGACCTGCGCCAGGCCTTCTGGCTCGTCGACCTCCTCGAGACCTCCGACTACAACGGCCCGCGCCACTTCGACTTCAAGCCGGTGCGCACCGACGGCATCGACGGAGTCTGGGAGTCCGCGAAGAACTGCATGCGCAACTACCTCATCCTCAAGGAGCGCGCCCTCGCCTTCCGCGCCGACCCCGCCGTGCAGGAAGCACTGACCGCCTCCCGCCTCCACGAACTCGCACAGCCCACCGCCGAGGACGGCCTCAAGAGCCTCCTCGCCGACACCTCCGCATACGAGGAGTTCGACGCCACGGCCGCCGCCGAACGCTCGATGGCCTTCGAAGCCCTCGACCAGCTCGCCATGGAACACCTCCTCGGCGTCCGCTGACCCCAACGGGGTGTCCGGCGACGGACCGCCGCCGGACACCCCCGCCTTGCCGGTACGGACCTGCCGACCCGTACCGAGGCGTATGCATCTCCTGGCCGGGACAGAGAGGTCCCACCGGGCCGGCACCCCTCTCATGCAAGGGCACGCACGTGACAGCATCTTCTCCGGACGGCCTGCGCCATCGGCGCCGTCGTCGCAATCGGCGGGTCATCGTCCCGCTCACCGTTGTCTCCGCGATCGTCGCCGGCACAGCTCTCTCGGGTTGTGGCCAGCAGCGGGACGACACTGTGTACACCGTCCTGAACTCCTCGACCGACGACTCGTACCACGGCTGGGACGCCGCAACCCTGTCGCGCTGCAGCAAGAAGCTCGGCGTCACCATCGAGCAGCAGAGCGTTCCGGCCGCTCAGGTCATGACGAAGTCGCTGCGGATGGCCTCCTCGAAGTCGCTCCCGGACATCATCCAGTTCGACGGCTCCGAGATGCCGACGTTCGCCGAGACCGGCGGGCTGAAGGACCTCAAGAAGCTGGGCGTCGCCACCGACGACATACCCCGGGGCATCTTGGACTACGGCTCGTACAAGGGCACTTATTACGGTGCGGCGCGCACGGTGAACACCCTCGCGCTGTTCTACAACAAGGACATCCTGAACAAGGCCGGCCTGGAAGTGCCCACCACCTGGGCCGAGATGCAGGAGAGCGCGAAGAAGCTCACCCAGGGCAGCCGGTACGGCGTCGCCCTGAGCGCGGGCGGCGCGGAGGACGGCGTCTACCAGTTCACGCCGTTCATGTGGTCCAACGGCGGAAGCGAGACCGACCTCGGCAGCAAGCAGGTCGTCGAGGCGCTGGACTACTGGAAGGCGCTGCTCAAGGACGGCTCGCTGTCCAAGTCCACGGTCAACTGGACCCAGGCGGACGTCAACGACCAGTTCATGGCCGGCAACGCCGCCATGATGATCAACGGTCCCTGGCAGGTCGAGACCCTCAACACCAAGAAGGGGCTCAACTGGGGCATCGCGCAGATCCCCGTCCCCGAGGCCGGCGACGACTCGGTCGGTCCGCTGGGCGGCGGCATGCTGACCATCCCCGACATCGGTGACACCGTCCGGGAGAAGACCTCCGCCCGCATCATCAACTGCATGACCAGCGAGCAGGAAGAGATCACCTACGCGCTGAACAGCTGGATGATCCCGGCCAACCAGAAGGCCGCCGACACCTGGCGCAAGAAGGTTCCCGAGCTGAGCTCGCTGGCCGACCAGGTGGCCACCGCCCGGTCGCGCACCGCCGAGCTCGGCGCGGGCTGGTCCTCGGTGTCGCTCGCTCTGCAGAGCGCCTTCCAGGCCGCTCTCACCGGCCAGTCCAGCGAGAGCGTCCTCAAGCACGCACAGCAGCGTGTCGAGAGCGGGAACTGAGGTAACTGAACATGTCGACCACCACTGCTCCCGCGCCCGTCGCGCCGATCGTCACGAGCACGAAGACTCCTGACCCGCTGAGGGCCAAGCGCCGCAGGAAGCTCGCCCAATGGGGCTTCCTGGCCCCCGCGGTCGTCTTCATGCTGCTGTTCTTCGGCTACCCGCTCGTCCGCAACGTCGTGATGAGCTTCCAGGACTACTCGCCGTCCACCTTCTTCACCGGTAAGGCCCCGTTCAACGGGTTCGACAACTGGAAGAACGTCTTCCAGAACGACCTGTTCGGCAAGGCTCTCCTGCAGACCATCCTCTTCACCATCGGTTCGCTGATCGGCCAGTTCTGCATCGGCCTGGCGCTGGCGGTGTTCTTCACGAAGCGGTTCCCGCTCAACGGCGTGCTCCGCTCACTGATCCTGCTGCCGTGGCTGGTCCCGATGGTCGTCTCCGGCATCGTCTGGCGGCGCATCCTCGACCAGGACACCGGTGTCCTCAACTCCTTCCTCGGCATCTTCGGCGTCGGTGACACCCCGTGGCTGACCAGCACGAGCATGGCCCTGGTCTCCGTCGTCCTGGTGAACATCTGGATCGGCATCCCGTTCAACATGGTGATCCTCTACGGCGGACTCCAAGAGGTCCCCAAGGAGCTGTACGAGGCTGCCGCGCTCGACGGTGCCTCCGCGTGGCGGACCTTCCGGTCCATCACCCTGCCGCTGCTCAAGCCCGTCATCACCGTGGTCCTGGTGCTCGGCTTCATGTCGACCGTCAAGATCCTCGACCTGATCCTGGCCCTCACCGACGGCGGACCCGCCGACTCCACGCAGACCCTGGGCACCCTGACATACCAGAACTCCTTCGTCTCGCTGGACTTCGGAGCCGGTGCCGTGGTCGGCAACATCCTGATCCTTATATCCGCCGTCTTCGCGGTGTTCTACCTGCGGGCCAACCGCAACGAGGGGAAGTGACCGGCATGGCGACCATCACCCACACCCCCGCTGTCCCGTCGCAGGCCGACCGGAACAGGCCGAAGCGCCGCTGGGGCTCCATGATCGCGGGCCTCGTCATCCTCTGCGTGATGCTCTTCCCGCTCTACTGGATGATCAACACCGCGCTGCAGCCCGAGTCCGGGCTGCTGGAAGTGGACGCGATCCCGCACAGGCTGGACCTGTCCGGCTTCAGCTCGGCCATCAGCGAGCAGGGCACCAATCTGCTGACCTCGCTGGCCGTCGCACTCGGCGCCGTCGCCATCTGTCTGGCCATCTCCGCGCCCGCCGCCTACGCGCTTGCCCAGTTCAAGCTGCCGGGCACGAAGGTGATCGTCTTCGGCACGCTCATCACCCAGATGGTCCCGGGCATCGTCATCGCCAACGCCCTGTACAGCGCGTACGTGGACCTCGGGCTGGTCAACTCGTACTTCGGCCTGATGCTGGCGGATGCCTCGCTGGGCATCCCGTTCGCGATCGTGCTGATGCGCTCGTTCATGGTGGCCATCCCGCGCGAGGTCATCGAAGCCGCCGAGGTCGACGGTGCGGGACGCTTCCGTACCTTCGTCCAGGTCGTGCTGCCGATGAGCCGCAACTCGCTGATCACCGCCGGTCTGTTCTCGTTCCTGTACGCGTGGAGCGACTTCATGTTCGCCCTCACGCTGAACACCACCGACGACGTCAAGCCGATCACTCTGGGCATCTACCAGTACATAGGCGCGCACGTCGGTGACTGGGGTTCGGTCATGGCCGCGGCCGTGCTGTCCGCGATCCCCGCGGCGATCCTGCTCGTCCTCGCCCAGAAGTACATCGCTGCCGGTATCTCCGGTGGCTCCGTCAAGTAAGGTCCGTGATGAGTGAGTTCCCCGCCTTCCCGCCCGGATTCGTCTTCGGCGCGGCAACGGCTTCGTACCAGATCGAGGGCGCCGCGCAGGAGGACGGCCGCGGCCCCTCCATCTGGGACACCTACAGCCACACGCCCGGTAAGACGGACGGCGGCGACACAGGTGACGTGGCCTGCGACCACTACCACCGCTACCCCGAGGACATCGCGCTCCTTCGCGACCTGGGCGTGGCGTCGTACCGCTTCTCCATCGCCTGGCCGCGGATCCAGCCCGACGGCAGCGGGCCGGCCAACCGGAAGGGCCTGGACTTCTACTCCCGGCTCGTCGACTCACTGCTCGAAGCGGGCATCGAACCGGCCGCCACCCTCTACCACTGGGACCTGCCCCAGGCCCTGGAGGACCGAGGCGGCTGGCGGGTGCGGGAGACCGCGGAGCGGTTCGGCGAGTACACGTCGATCGTCGCCGAGCACCTCGGCGACCGGGTGCCGCGCTGGATCACGCTCAACGAGCCGTGGTGCAGCGCCTTCCTCGGCTACTCCGTGGGCCGGCACGCGCCGGGTGCCAAGGAGGGCACCGGGGCGCTGGCCGCCGCGCATCATCTGCTCGTCGGTCACGGCCTGGCGATGAAGGCGCTGCGCGCCGCGGGTGTCCGCGAGGCGGGGATCACGCTCAACCTGGACCGCAACGTCCCGGCCACCGAATCGGACGCCGACCTCGCCGCCGTCGTCCGCGCCGACACCCAGCACAACCTGGTGTGGACCGAGCCGATCCTCGCGGGCCGCTACCCGGCGACCGATGAGGAGACCTGGGGCGAGCTGATCACCGCGCAGGACTTCCGCCGTGAGGGTGACCTGGAGCTGATCTCCCAGCCCCTGGACTTCCTGGGCATCAACTACTACCGGCCCATCGTGGTCGCCGCCGCCCCTCACCGCGAGGCCGACCCGGCGCTGCGCGTCGCCACGGACAACCGGTACACCGAGACGGAGTACCCGGGCGTCCGGCGCACAGCGATGGGCTGGCCGGTCGTCCCCGAGTCCTTCACCGATCTGCTGACCACGCTGAAGCGGACGTACGGTGACGCCCTGCCGCCGGTGCACATCACCGAGAACGGCTCGGCCGAGTTCGACACCGTCGGCCCGGACGGTGCCGTCCACGACGCCGACCGGGTGAGCTACCTGCAGAGTCACCTGACCGCTCTGAAGGCGGCGATGGACGCCGGTGTCGACGTACGCGGCTACTACGTCTGGTCGCTGCTGGACAACTTCGAGTGGGCGCTGGGCTATGCGAAGCGGTTCGGGATCATCCGGGTCGACTACGACACCCAGGAGCGGACCCCGAAGGACAGCTACCGCTGGTATCAGCAGCTGATCGCCGCGCACCGGCCGTAAACGATGTCCTCGATCGCCGGACGGGCCTGATTCCGGCCCGTCCGGCGATCGAGTCCTCGTGCACCACCCGGGCGGTGAGCCGGGCGTCCGAGGGCGCACCGCGCCACGGCATCAGCCCTCGGAACGTCCCGCCCAGGGCGACCGCCTCCGGGTCGAACAGGTTCACCGCCCTGAAAAGCACGGGACCCGTCTCGTCTCCCGCCGGCTGACCCCGTGATCGCTGGGTGAGCCGCCTGCCATTCGCCTCTCCTCCACCGCACGCCCGGCACGGCGCGTGCCCCACATGGCCGATCAACGATGGTCAGTTGCGCCCGGCACTCGCAGAGTTGCGCACAGAGCCCGGCCCGCTGTCCGTTGCCGTGGAGGACTGATCCATGCCCGACCGACTGGCCGTCGGCCCGCGAGTGGCGCAGATGCGGCTCTCCCGTGCCGACAACACGTACGGCCGCCCGTTTCCCTGGCTGGCGGCCGTCGCCGCCGCCTTCACTTTCGTCCAGCTGGTGCTGGTGGTGCCCGGCTCGGGACTCGGCTGGGACGAGACCGTCTACGTCAGCCAGGTCAGCCGGGATGTTCCGGCCGCGTTCTTCAGTGCGCCCCGAGCGCGGGGAATTTCGTACCTGGTCGCACCCCTGGCCGCGCTGACCTCCTCCACGGCCGCGCTGCACGTGTATCTGGCGCTGTGCTCCGGATTCGGGCTCTTCGTCGCCCTGTGGGTCTGGCGTCGCCTTCTGCCACCCGCGGTTCTCGCCGCGGCGGGCGCGATGTTCGCCGGGCTATGGATCACCCTGTACTACGGCCCGATGGCGATGCCCAACCTGTGGTGCGCCCTGGGGTCGCTGGCCGCCGTGGGCTGCTTCCTCCGAGCAGTCAGGGAAACGACCGACGGCAAGGCGCTCGCCGGCCTCGGCGCCGGTGTGGTTCTGGTCGCCCTCATGCGGCCCTCGGACGCCTGCTACCTGGTCCTGCCTCTGGTCGTGGCAGCTCTGGCGGTCCCGGGCTGGCGGCGCCCGGCCGTGCCGGCCCTGCTCGTCGCCGCCCTTCTCCTCGGCTTGGCACCATGGATCATCGAAGCCCAGCTGCACTACGGCGGCGTGGCCGCCCGGTTGCACCGCGCCAGCGAGATTCAGGGCGGCCTGGGCCGACATCTGGCCGTCGACGATCAGATTCGAGCCTTGGACGGGCGGACTCTGTGCCGCCCGTGCGAGGTGCCCTGGAAGCACCCGGTCACCGCGGCATGGTGGCTCGCGCTGCCGCTGCTCACAGC
Organism: Streptomyces sp. NBC_00154; assembly: GCF_026342835.1. GTDB lineage: Bacteria > Actinomycetota > Actinomycetes > Streptomycetales > Streptomycetaceae > Streptomyces. Next base: position 6,206,302 of record NZ_JAPEMI010000001.1, on the reverse strand, counting down.
GGGCGGCATCGTCGCCGCCGGCCCGCGCCGCCCTGCCGCCGTCCTCGCGACCCTGGTCGCGGCGTCCATGGCGACGCCCTACCTGTTCATGATCGACTACGCTGCCCCCCGGTTCCTGCTCCCCACCTACGCTCTGCTGGCGCTTCCCGTCGCCGAGTGCCTGCGCGGCCTGTTCACTTCGGTCCGCCCCGGGTGGCGGCCGTCGGTCGCCGTGTTGCTCGCGTACGCCCTGGCCGGTCACTTCGCCGTCCAGTACTGGGTACTCGGCCACGTCGTCGCCCGCAGCCGCGTGGCGCGGCAGGAGTACACGGCGATCGCCGACCGGCTGCACCTTCTGGGGGTGCGCCCACCCTGTGTGGTCACCGGTTTCGACGCGGTGCCGATCGGCTACTACGCCGGCTGCGCGTCGCGACAGGTCGGCGGCCACGACGGGAGCATCACCACCGACGGTCTGCGCGCGGCAGCCCGTCGCACCCCTGTCGCGGTGATCGTGGCTCCCGGGCACAAGCCACCCGCCTACGCCCGCGCCTGGCGCCCCGAATCCCTGCCACCGCTGCGCGGGGGCACGGACCTCGCCGTCTATGTGGCGTCCCCCGGACAATGAGTCCCTGCGGGGCCGGACGAGCGGAATGAGGCCGCCACCGATCAGTTTCGCGTGCCGCATCGGCCCTGGCCCGGTCGACGGCGGGCATCCGGCGGGTGCCCCGGGGCACCCGCTCGAATTTCACCGGTGATCCGGTGAAATTCGAGGGTGACACCGCCAGTCGTACGGCTGTCCTTGCCTACAGGCTCCACCATCGAGTCAACCGGGAGGGACGGAGAACCGATGGCGCAGGACCTGCAGGAAGCCGCGCCGGCCGAGCCGGTGGTCAACAAGCGCATCAGTGCCGGTGTGAGACTCATGGGGTGGCTGACGACCACGGACCACAAGGTCATCGGCAATCTCTACATGGTCACCGCGTTCGGGTTCTTCCTGCTGGGCGGAGTGTTGGCCATGCTCATGCGGGCGGAGCTGGCCCGGCCAGGACTTCAGATCGTCAGCGCGGAACAGTACAACCAGCTGTTCACGATCCACGGCACCGTCATGATGCTGCTGTTCGCCACGCCGATGTTCGGCGGCTTCGCGAACGCCATCATGCCGCTGCAGATCGGCGCGCCCGATGTCGCCTTCCCTCGCCTGAACGCGCTCACCTACTGGCTCTTCCTGTTCGGCGGAATCATCGTGGTGTCCGGATTCGTGGTGCCCGGCGGCGCGGCACACTTCGGCTGGTTCGCCTACGCCCCGCTGAACAGTGCCGTCTTCTCCCCCGGCGCCGGCGGAGACCTCTGGACCATGGGCCTGGTGCTGTCGGGGATCAGTACGACCCTGGCATCGGTCAATTTCATCACCACGATCGTCTGTCTGCGCGCCCCCGGTATGACCATGTTCCGGATGCCGATCTTCACCTGGAACGTTCTGTTCACCTCGATCCTCGCGCTGCTCGCGTTTCCGGTGCTCGCTGCCACGCTGCTCGCCCTCGAAGCCGATCGGAAGTTCGGGGCGCATGTCTTCGACTCCGCCAACGGCGGGGCACTGCTGTGGCAGCACCTGTTCTGGTTCTTCGGCCATCCCGAGGTCTACATTGTCGCGTTGCCCTTCTTCGGAGTGGTGAGCGAAATCATTCCCGCGTTCAGCCGGAAGCCGATGTTCGGGTATTTCGGAATGGTCATGGCCACGATCAGCATCACCATGCTCTCGGCGGTTGTCTGGGCCCATCACATGTTCGCCACGGGAGCCGTTCTCCTGCCGTTCTTCTCCGCCATGTCGTTCATCATCGCCGTGCCCACCGGTGTCAAGTTCTTCAACTGGATCGGCACCATGTGGCACGGCAGTATCACGTTCGAGACACCCATGCTCTGGGCGATCGGCTTCCTCGTGACATTTCTCCTCGGCGGCCTCAGCGGGGTGCTGATCGCCTCGCCTCCGCTCGACTTCCACCTCACCGACTCATACTTCATCGTCGCCCACCTCCATTACGTGCTCTTCGGCACAGTGGTCTTCGCGATGTTCGGCGGTTTCTACTTCTGGTGGCCCAAGTTCACCGGACGCATGCTGGATGAACGCATCGGGCGTATCCATTTCTGGACCTTGTTCGTCGGCTTTCAGCTGACCTTCCTGGTCCAGCACTGGCTGGGGGAGGCCGGAATGCCTCGCCGTTACGCCGACTATCTCGCAGCGGACGGCTTCACCGTGCTCAATACGGTCTCGTCCATCGGCTCCTTTGTGCTCGGCCTGTCGACACTGCCGTTCCTGTACAACGTGTGGCACACCAGCCGTTACGCACCGAAGGTCGAACTGGACGACCCGTGGGGGTTCGGCCGTTCCCTGGAGTGGGCGACCTCCTGTCCACCCCCGAGGCACAATTTCCGGGCATTGCCCCGCGTACGTTCCGACTCACCGGCCTTCGACCTGCACCACCCCCTGAAGGAGAAGGCGGGCCTCGGCCGAGGCGGGTCCCACTCCGTTTCGGGCGCCGATGAGGAGTCCGGCGAATGAAGACCGAGGCCATTCTCTTCGCCGGAGTCGCGGGGTTCTTTCTCGTGACCGATGTTCTCTACGCCGTGTGGTCCCGGGATCCGACAGGCACGGCGGCGCTCACCATCTCGTTCCTCATGGCGCTGCTGGTCACGTTCTTCTTCGCCACCAACTACCGGAGGAAGGGGCTGCGCCCCGAGGACCGCGGGGAGGGGCAGATCCAGGATCGGTCCGGTCCGGTGGACTTCTTTTCTCCGCACAGCATCTGGCCGTCGCTGACAGCCGCCGGGATGGCCCTGCTCGCTCTCGGTGTGGTGTTCGGTCTGTGGCTCTTCCTGATCGGCCTGGGCGTGGTCCTGGCGGGGGTGTTCGGAATGGTCTTCCAGTACGCGCGTGTGCAGGGCTGACGGCGGCTCTCAGTCCTCGGGCTCGCGAACCCGCTCCGACGGCGCCGTCCGCTCGGCGATCCGGGACCGTTGCTCGTCCGTGACGGGCAGGTCCACGAGGTCCCTGTAGTACCACCCGCTCAGCACGGTCCGAAGCCGTCGCCGCCGCGAGACCGGGCCCTCCGCGGGGAGCTCCAGGGGCGTCGGGACATCACGCATCAGGATGCGGTAGCGATCCGTCGGGCTCAGGCCGCGGTGGCTCTCCGAGAGGTCGCCGCTCACCGATTGGGTCACCTGGCCGGTCTCCTCACCCTCGGTCAGCCGGCGGCGGTCCCACATCTGAAGGGCGAGGCAGAGGCGTTTGGTCAGCGCGAACGCCAGGAGCGGGGCGGCGATCAGCGCGATCCTGAGGATCCAGGTCATGACCTCGATCGAAACCCTGAACGAGTAGGCGACGACGTCGTTGCCGCCGGCGACCAGCAGAACGGCGTAGAAGACGATGGCCGCCACGCCGAGCCCGGTGCGGGTCGGCCGGTTGCGCGGCCGGTCGCACAGATGGTGTTCCCTGCGGTCACCCGTCACCCACTTCTCGAAGAAGGGATAGAGGAACAGCACCATGAAGACCACGCCCGGCAGCACGAGCGTCGGAATGAACACATTCCACATGATGGTGTGACCCGCGATGTCGGTCTCCCATGGCGGCATCAGCCGAAGCGCGCCCTCCAGGAACCCGACATACCAGTCCGGCTGTGCGTTACCGGAAACCTGGTCGGCGCGGTAGGGGCCGTAGTTCCATACGGGGTTGATCTGGGCGAGCCCGCCCAGCACGGCCAGTACGCCGAACACCATGAGGAAGAAACCTGTGGTCTTCGCAGTGAATTGCGGGAACGCCGGTGAGCCGACGGCGTTCTTGTTGGTCTTCCCCTGCGCCGCCCAGTGGGTGTGCTTGAGGTGGACCACCAGCATGAGATGAACGGTGATCAGCGCCACGATCAGGCCGGGCACGAGCAGGATGTGCACGGCGTACAGACGAGGGATCACGTCATTGCCCGGGAACTGTCCTCCGAAGACGAACAGCTCCACGTACGTTCCGACGACCGGGATCGACCCCACAATGGTGGCCGCCGTCCTCAGACCCGTACCGGACAGCAGATCGTCGGGCAGCGAGTAGCCCGCGAATCCTTCGAGGAGCGCGAGTACGAACAGTGTCACGCCCACGACCCAGTTGGCCTCCCGCGGCTTACGGAAGGCGCCGGTGAAGAAGATCCGCAGCAAATGGACGGCGATCGCGGCGACGAACACCAGTGCCGCCCAGTGGTGGATCTGACGGATCAGCAGGCCTCCGCGCACGTCAAAACTGATGTTGAGGGTGGTGGTGTAGGCCTGCGTCATCCTCACGCCCTGAAGGGGCGCATAGGAACCGGTGTAGACGTTCTCCATCATGCTCGGGTCGAAGAACAGGGTGAGGTACACGCCGGTCAGGAGCAGAACCACGAACGAGTAGAGGGCGATCTCGCCGAGGAGAAAGGACCAGTGATCGGGAAAGGCCTTGCGCAGCAACTGTCTGCCGAGCTCGCTGACGGGCAGGCGCGCATCCATCGCACCGTATCCACCGACGGCCGCCTTCCCGGCCCGGGTCCTCAGCTGCGCCTTACGTTTCCGCAGGGGCATGTACCACTCTCCCGTCGGTCTCCCTTCCGTCACCCGTCCCTTATTGTTCCGGTTCGCCCTTTACGAGTAACGCATTACTCGAAGGGATTACGCAGAATCGCGGTATCGGCACCTGATCGGCCGAAGTCCTTGACGATGCCGGCGGCTACCAGGGGCTGGGCGCCCGGACGGCCGGGCGTGTGATGACTCCACCGCACCGCAAGTTCACGGCGCCAGGCCCACTCCTCGCGCCGTATCCGCGTTGAGCACGGCATCGCACACCTCAAGAGCCGGCCGGCTCCCGCCCTCCATCACGGCCCTGGCGAGGACATGCCAGACACCCTTCAAAGCTGTCACCACATGCCGTATCGGACACGGCGGCGCCCCCGTGCGTGGCTCGCACAGGGGCGCCGTGAGGGCCGGAATCAATGCGACCTGATCGCAAGCCGCTTCGTCACGAGGATCTTGACGGGCAGGCGGTGGCCCTTCAGGTGCATCGTGTGGTGGTGCCGGCCGTCGTGGCGGATCTTGGTGAACTTCCCGTGCTGGCTGAACTTCCCGTGCTGGGTGGAATTCCCGTGCTGGGCGAACTTCCCGTGCTTGCAGTGATGCTTCGGGCCGCCGTGCGGGGAGGCGGCGCTCGCGACGGTCGCCGATCCCGCGAGTACCGAGATCGCGGCGACCGCGGTGACAACGGCGCGCTTGATGGTGAGATTCATTGTTCGTTCGTCCCTTCCGTGCCGGGCGTTCCGGCGCGGAATCACGATGTCCCGGGCCCTCGTTCAGAGCGGCTTTGCCAGGAATCGCGGCGTGCCGCCCCGTCGGTACTGCATCCGGGCACCCAGGATGAGGATCCTCTGAGAAGAGTTGACCCGAAGGGGACCACACGTCGGCATGGCGGGTGAATTTCTCTCATCTCCCGTTCATCCAGAGAGTTCTGGCGTGCTCGGGAGTGCCGGTCAACTTCACTCCGACGGGTCAAACGCGGGCAGTCCTGCCGGCTTCACGCGGGACAGGCGCCGCACGCCGAGCAGGCATGTGCCGCATCCGTCGCAAGGTCGTTCAGTCACGTTCGGGTCCGTACCGTGCAAGTCGCTCTCCGTTCGAGCGTGCAGAGTACGGAGAAACGGCGGCAGGACTTCCGCGAGCGATCTCGATCAGCCCAAGAAGCTCAGCCGAACCTGACGGCTGGGGTTGTCCTTGTTCGTGTCCACCAACCTCCGTCAAGACAACCGTCAGGGTAGCCGCCGAACACCCTGCAGGTTGACCCGATCTTCGTTCGGGACGAAGAGGTCGTGGGTTCAAATCCCGCCACCCCGACAGCTGAAACAACAGGTCAAAGGCCCGGGGCAGCTCCCGCAGGGCGAGTGGATTGCCCCGGCTCTCCGCGATCAGCTGGTCGCGCACCCTACGGTCGAGACCACCGGGCACCGCCAGCCGCAGCAGCTCGCACGCGTCCTCGTGCCCGAGCCCTTCGACGCGCATCTGTGTCAGGCCCGCGAACACCTCGTCGGCCTCTCGCATGGCCAGCACCAGGGCAATGCCTTCCGCCTCCAGGCGCCGGGCGGCGAACGCAAGGGCACGCGCCGATGCCTGGTCGAGCCACTGTGCGTCGTCGACGACGCACAGCAGTCCCCGGTCCTCCGCGGCCTCGGTGAGCACTCCCAGCAATGCCAGCCCCACGAGGAAGGGGCTCGGCGCGGGGGCGCTGCACAGCCCGAACGCCACCTCGATGGCCTCCTGTTGCGGGGCCGGCAGTCGGTCGGCGGAATCCACCATGTTCCCACAGAGCTGCTGGAGGCCGGCGTAGGCGAGCTCCATCTCGGACTGCGAGGCGACGATGCGCTCGGTGCGGACGTGTGGGGCGGCCTGTGCCGTGAGATGGTCCAGGAGCGCCGTCTTGCCGACACCGGCCTCACCGGAGACGACCAGCGCCCCACTGCGGCCGACGCGAGCTCGGTCCACCAGCGAGTGCAGTTGCGCCAACTCGTCGCGTCGCCCCCGCAACGGTGCGATATCGGGCATGATGTCCGCCTTCGCCGGAGACTACCGCTCCGCAATGTCTTCGTCCACGCATCCTATCGGAGCATCACCCTGAGTTGACTGGAGTTGCGCTGCTGTACACAAGTGACGCCGTCGCTGCTCCTTCGCGGCCCGCGCGGGGGCTCCCGGCCGCACCTTACTCGTCTCCGCCGGCCGGCTGACACCGCACACACCGCTCGCCTGAGCCGACCCGACGAGACCGTCCCCTGGCTGGAGATGGTCTCGTCGGTGTCGACGGCGACAGGGCCCACGAGACCACCGGACGGCCGCGACGGCGGCTGGGTACCCCGCCACCGCACATCGGGCGGTCCATGGCGTGGAGCCATGATCGGCACCCGCTCGGCCCTGGACGCTGCCCGCCCCGCGAGGGAAGAGCTGTCGCGAGCCGGTATGGTCCGTCGTCCGCGGAAGCGGTCCCTCTCGCCACCCCGTGCCGAAGACTCCCGGCGCCGGGGACCGGCGGCGATCAGCTCCTGCGCACTTCCCAGAACCACGTGAGCGCTGATGAGCCCAACCCCAGCAAGCCGCCGTTCAGAGCCCCGAGCGCGGTGAAGCCGGCACGGTTGTCGTACTGCAGCACAGGGGCCGCGACCGTCTCATGCCGGTCGGCAAGACGGGTGCAGAACTGATAGCCGGTGTCGTTGGCCCGGAACTTGTTCAACGTCAGCTGGTTGCCCTCACTGACCTGGGGGTTGGTAGCAGTCGAGTTGACGTACAGGTCGCCGTGCACGAGGTAGTAGCAGCTGTTGCCATCGGTCCTGCTCTCGCCCGGGTTCACGGCTATGACAGTGAACTCTTCCGTAGTCGAGTCGTCACTGCGTTCGGGTTCGAGCCTCACGGGGCTTCCTTCCAGCGGGTCCGCCCCCTCCACGGTCGCCGCCGAACCCGCGACGGTGACGATCCTGTCGACGTCCAGCGCCTCGCTCTCGGCATCCTGGAAGAACCAGCGTTGGTCGGGATCGAAGTCGTCGACGAGGTCCCGGCCCACCAGCTCTTCACCGTCATCACGCTCAGTTGTCAACGCTTGGCCGGTGGCCAGGTTCATCAGAACCCAGGTGCCGTCACCCATGTCCAACGGACGCCACAACTGCGAGTCCCCGTCGTCGTACCCCAGCAGAATCGCCTGCGCATCGGGGGTACCGCCCTCCTGGCCCAGATAGGTGCGGGTCGAGTTGTGCAGCACGCGGTAGTGACCGGGGTGGCCAGGAGCCGCTTGGAGCTGGAAACTGTGATCACCCAGACTCTGCTGGGTCACTTTCCTGAACTTGAGGCGGCTGGTGGCCGAGAGACTTGTGGGGTAGGGGGACCGAGTGGTGGCCGCGCTTGTGAGGACCTGTCTCTTCGAGGGAACGGTCTTCCTCGGCTTCGGCTGCTCCGCCGGCACACACGTCGGGTCGTCCGTGAGGTAACTGAAGTCGTACTCGACAGGACGGTGGTCCGACAGCTCGAAATCCGTCATCACCGTGCCGAGCCCATAGCCCGAGTGGATGGGCGGCTCGACCTTCCCGGTGACTGCGTAGTCGATGCTGCGCCCCGTCACGGGACGGGTCGGGGCGTTCGGTGGCAGCAGCTGGTACGTCGGCAGGTCAGGTCCGAGCGCCTCGGCCAACCCGCCGGTACCGTGTGTCTCCATGTTGTACTCGCCGAGAACCGCCCAGCGCAGCGCCTTTCTGTCAGGGCCGGCGTTCGCCATTCGTTCCTCGATGTTCCTCAGCACGGTGACGTTGTCCGTGCCGCCTTGTGCGGCCCCGTGCCAGGTGAAGTAGACGACCCCGCAATAGGCGACACCGAGCGCAGGACGGGCCTTGCCTACATGGACTCCGCCCGCGGTAGCACCGGGCACCAGTCGTGGGCGGAGGAGCACTCGTACGGCCTCGCCGGTGGCGTCACGACCCGCCACGCCGACAATCACTGCGCCGGCCAGACGTACCTCGACCTCTACGACGTACTCGGCGGCGCGGAGAAGTTGTCGGCCATCGAGACGTCTCTGCGCAGGATGGTCTACACATACCAGCCCCAGAAGCACGACGACTGGTGGTGGGTGGATGCCCTGCACATGGCGATGCCCCCCATGGTCCGCATCGGCGCGCTACGCAACGACACCAACTACTGGGTCAAGATGTACGCGATGTACAACCACACCAAGCGTGTCCAGGCCGGCGGGCTGTACGACTACGGGCACGAGTTGTGGTACCGCGACGGCACCTGGTCCCCGGGCGGTGCAGGCAATCTCTCGCCCAGTGGCAAACCCGTGTTCTGGTCGCGGGGCAACGGGTGGGCGTACGCGGCTCATGCCAAGGTCCTCGCTGTCATGCCGGCGGACGACAAGCGCGCCCCTGAGTACCGTTGGAACATGCAGGAGCGTGAGCCGCAGTCTCCTGGCCGCGCAGCGCACGGACGGTTTCTGGAACCCTTCCCTGGCCGACGCCGCGCACCTACCCGGCAAGGAGTCGAGCGGCACGGCGATGTTCTGCTTCGGTCTGGCGTTCGCCATCCGAATGGGCATCATCGACCGGGCCGTCTACCTGCCTCTCCTCGCACGGGGCTGGAACGCTCTCGTCCGGGACGCGGTGCATCCTGACGGAAAGTTCGGCTGGGTTCAGGACGTCGGCGACCGGCCGGAGTCGAGCCAGCCGGTCGGCTACGAATCCACCCCGACTTCGGCGTCGGCGCCTTTCTGATGGCGGCTTCCGAAGTGGCACGACTGGCCGCCTGACCGCTCAGGGCCCAGGGGCTGTCCCGGCCGGGCAGCCCCTCGCTCAGGGTCGCCCGGCCGTCCGCCTGACGTCACGGGCTACCACGACGAACTCGAGGAAGCCCTGTCGTCGGCATCCCCCGATGAGCCGGTCGTCGTGGTGATGGACGACGCAGAGGTCCTGGACAAGTGCGAGGCTGAGCGTCTACGCGACGGCAAGCTTCCGGCCGTGGCCGTGCCTGGGTGAGGCCCGCCTTGGCTGGCGCTCCGACACCTGCCTCTCCCCCGCCCATAAGCGGCACGCACAAAACTGCAGTTCAGAAGCCCTTAGCCGCCGATTCAAGGATCGCCACGCGGTCCGCATGATGCGTCATGGGGAACAGGTGGACGACGGTGAAGGAAGTCTTCCCTGCGCCCGAAGTGGAGCGAAGCTCAGTAACCAGCGGACCGGAGGGCAGTCGTGCGCGCCACTCAGTTGGTGCGGCCGGACTTCCCCTCTACAGTCCCACCTAAGCGACTCACAGACCGAGGAAGCTCAGTCGCACCTGGCGGTTGGGATTGTCCCTGTTCGTGTCCACCAACCTCCGTTAAGACAACCGTCAAGGTACCCGATCGCACTGTCCACGTGATTGCGTAGCGGGGAAGCACCTCGGTGATCTCGGCGAGGGTCCTGGGGATGCCGTCGAGGGTCTCCAGGACGGCGCCGGTGAGCCGGTGGCGGCGCAGCACGCCGCCGAGCTCCTTGGGGCTGGGCCCGCTCAGGCCGGTGAACGCGGCGACGAGGTCGTCCATGGCACCCCGGCCACGGGTGGGGTCACCGAACTCGGCGATCTCCTGCGAGAAAAGGGAAGGCAGCGCGAAGTCCCTCTCGCCGGTGAAGTCGGGGCGTGGCACGCCCGGGGCGGGGGCCGGAGTTTGCCCCGAGTATCGGAGTCCGCGATAGACAGGGCCCAGCCACGGATCTCGGCGGTGACCTCGAAGTCCCGGTCGTGGAAGCGGCCGTGCGTGACGACGTGGGCGGCGAGCTCCGCGACGAGCAGGGCGGCGGTGTCGGATGCCTCGCTGCCGTGCGGTATGCCCCAGGCGTCGAGCCGGTTCAGCACGAGCGGGCGAGCGAGGCGTGCGCCACGCGGAGTGGAGCTGAAGCGCTGGACGAACACGCTTACCGTGGCGGTGCGCAGCACCCTCCACCAGCGGTGACGCGCGTACGCCGCATCGGCGTACGCACCCCCCTGGTCCCCGGTACGCGACACCGGCGTGACGCCGAGCCGAAGCCTCGCCCGCGGCGGCGGGTCCGTCGCGCACAGTACGGCGACGTCCGAAGCCACGGCCGGAGCACTGAACCTCACCGTCAGGGCCGAGATCGTCCCGAGACGGCAGCGACGGCAGCCTGGAGGGCCGTCGGCAGGGTCGAGCCGAGGGCTTTTTGTGCGTCAGAAGTCCTGCAGGCGACTGCGCGGCGCTTGGGTCGTCGGTGTAGACAGCGCGTCGGCGGCCGCTTCGACATCGACGTCGGCCTGGACTCTGCGGAACTGTTCGAGGGTCTCGAGTTCCTGGTTCGTGAAGCCGCCTTCGCTCAGACGAATGGCCTCCGCCAAGAATTGGATGTTCTGCCCGATGCGGACTGCATCCTCCGCTGCGCCACGGTGGAGCGATCGATAGGCCGTGGCAGTGGGCCCCGCCAGCCGGTCTCGATGCCGTCGACGATCTCGTCCATGCGCTTGACTTGTTCGCCGAGATGCTCCTGCATGTCATCCAGATCGCTCGCCAGTTTCCTCAACTGCGAGGACGTATAGGCGAGTTTGGGCTCAACGCCCATGCCGGTTCCCCCGTATGTGAACTTGTGTTGCAAGTCGCAAGCCACCCTAGCAACGCGGACACACCTCCACAGGCATGCGATATCCCACACCACGGGGGCCGGCCCTCAGTTGAATGGGGCCGCTTGCGGCGGCTTACCCACCACCCTCCCCCATCACCCTTATCCCCTATCCCTCAAGGGCGGGCAACCGATGGGACGGTCATATGATCGGCACGCTCGACACGGCGCCCGCAACAGATGCCGCCCAACCGATGAGCAGCATCGCGGACGTCTGAACCGAGGGGGATCAATACCATGCCGGACGAAGACCGGATCACCGTCGATTTCGCCACCCTGCAGCGACTTTCGGGGGATCTGGAGGCGATCCTCCGCGTCCTCAACGAGAAGCTGGACACATTGTACGAGCGGACCGCCAAGGCCGTGCTGAGCTGGGACGGTGAGGCACGCGAGGCCTTCATCGACGAGCTGGACAAGTGGAGCCACTCCGCCGACGACCTCAAAGCCACCCAAGCCTGGCTCCACGAGGTAGTGGTGAAAGGGCACCTGAACTACGCCGCGGCCAACAGGTCTGTACTCGAAGGCTGGGGAGGCGGCGCCTGATGGCCGGCCCCTCCGCACCCGCCCAGTCGCCGGGCGGCAACGGCACCATCGACGTCAAGCCGAGCGATCTCTGGTCGGTGTCCGGCCGGGTCGCCGTGCAGCAGGAGTACCTGTTACGCGGTGCCAACAAGCTTCTGGGGGAGCTGGGCAAGTACCCCGACGCAGGGGGCGCCGGCACCGAGGCTCGGAAGTTTGCCCAGTCGTACATGAAGATCGGCAATCGCTGGCTGGAGGTCTGGGGCCGGTCCGTGCTCAGCGTCGGCGGTGTGGCGGTCGGGTTCACCGAGACGGCCAACGCCTACACCAGGGCTGACGCGGCGGCCCACCCCAAGCCGGGGAAGACGGCCGAGCAGCGCCCGCGGCCCGCGGTCATCGACAAGGCGCCGAACTTCGACTCGGTACCCGACATCAAGTGGGGCGACGACGACGGCGGCGACGACATCCTGCGCGGCCTGATGGAGGGCATACCCGAAATTGTCCGAGACGTCCTCCAGCCACTGTGCAAGAACGTGTTCCGGATCGGAAGGGTGGCGGACGTACACCCCTTCCCACAGCAGCACTACCTCAACTCCCTGTGCCATAGCTGGATGAACGTCTCCATCGTCGCGACGATGGGGGCGGACCAGCTCACCCAGGCTGTCGGTGCCATCACCAACCACCAGCAGGCGGACTGGGAAGCCGCGATGCGGACCTTCTGCAGCGCCCTGTGGGGAGGGACGGCATGGGGGCAGCAGCGGCATGGCTATCAGTGGGGGCAGACCGCCAACTCCGGTCCGGGCACGCCCCGCGTCCCCACGGGCAGCGAGCCGGTCCTGGCCGTACTGAAGGACACGGCAGACAACATCGCCACCATCCTCCGCGAGTACGCGGAAGCAGCCGTCGACCTGAACCGCGACGTCGCGGACGAGCTCCACCGCGCCATGTGGAAGGCCGCCAAGGAGATCCTCGAAGACCTGGCCAAGCCCAAGGATGCCAAGAGCCTGCTCGGCACCGTCACCTCCGTGATCGGCAAGGGCGCGGGCCTGATCCTGTCGTTCGACGTCAAGACGGTACTGAACATCGACACGGGCAAGCTGAACGGGATCGTCGACAAATACACTGGCATCCTGGGAGGCCTGACCGTCCGCATGGAGGCGCTGAAGGGGCCGCTGGACGAGGCATACCTGAGCGCCCCCAAGTTCGAGGCCGGCGTCGCCCGGGCACACGGATTCGGCGCCCGGGCCCTGGAGGAGTTCAAGGGCTCACAGGTCTGGCTGAAGACCGACTCGAACGGCACGTACGACCTGAACCTCGCCGCGAACGAGTACATGGCGGACGGCCACACGCTGGACAAGCACGTCGGCAAGACGGACGAGCAGCTGGCGCAGCGCCTGCGTGACCAGCAGTCGAACGGACCGACACAGGCATGGCCGCACGGCAAGCCGTACCCCGGTTCCTCTTCGGCCTTCTCGAACTACCAACGGGCGGAGGATCTGACCGAGCACAACCTCAATAAGAACAAGGCCGCCATCGAAGCGTGGATCAAGGGCCCACCACAGCTGACCGACGGAGATGTCGAGAAGTTCCGTTCGACCGCGCCGCCCGGCGAGACCAGCGGCCGCAGCGTGTTCAAGCAGCCGGTGGACCCGAACGACCCGAAGTCCGGTTACAAAGAGGGAGGGATCGGCGCCAAGGCGTACGACGTGAACGGCATCGAGACGCGCCTCAAGTACGACAGCAGCCGCAACCCGCCGTTTACCGTCATGACGTCGATGCCCTACAAGCCCTAGCGCTCCGCTGAGAAAGGCCCCCACCACATGCCGTCCGTCAACCAGACGTCCTGGGACGCTGCGGTACGCCACCTGTACAGGGACGCGTATGCGTACATCACTACCGGCCCACGCTTTCACGAGGACTGGACGCTCGATGTCCCCGCCCTGATGACCCGGAACGTGCCGGACCCCCGAGGCTGGGCTCGCGTCGACGACGCGGAAAAAGACCCGGAGCGCGTGGGGAACCCCACGTGGCCCTTCGCCGTCCACCCTCCGGAGTACGTCGCGCCGCGCCTCAAGGAGATCGACCGGGCCAGCGCCGAGAACCTGCTCCTGGCCCTCACGGAGTCCGGCTGCACCCTGTCCAATCTCCGATACTTCGACGAATCCCCGGACGAACTGCGGGCGATGGCGCGCACGATTCTCGCGCGTTACGGCGACAAGGCCACCTATCACACCAACGTCACGAAGCACGGCAGCGCGCCCGGCACGCTCGACTTCACGCTGGAGAGCCTGGGGTACAGCCCGTTGGGTGTCTTCACGGAGGACTGCGGCCTCGTCATCGTCTCGGACACCGAGGTCGGCCTGTTCTGGACCTTCTCCGACTGATGATCCGCTTTTTCGGCTCTCCTGTCGCTTCCGTGGGTAGGTTCATGCAGCTTGACGCCCTGGTAGGTGGGGTCGGTGGCCGCCGAGGCTGAGCATGGTCAGTGCGATGAGCGCTGCGGGGTCCTTGAAGCCGAAGGCCATGCGGGTGATCAGGCGGATCTTGGTGTTCATGCTCTCCACGATCCCGTTGCTCATGGAGTGCTCGGCTGCCGCCGTGATGGCGTCCCAGTGCTTGACGATGGCCCGTTGCAGCTTGACGAAGGGCTCCAGTCGGGAGCGGCGGGCCCAAGACACCCAGTCGAGGAGGGCCTCGGGGGTGTCGGGGCCGGATTTCAACGCCAGGCGAAGGCCCTCCTTGAGCAGGTATGCGCGGTGCAGGACGGGGTGGGCTTTCGCGATGAACTCCAGTTGCGCGCGCTGGTGTTCGGTGAGGTCCTCAGGGCGTTTCCACAGGGCCCAGCGGGCCTTCTTCAGTGACTTCGAGCCCGGGGTGGCGCGGCCCTTGCCGCCGCGCTCGGCGTTCCAGACCTCGCGGCGCACGGTGTCCAGGGCGTCGGTGGCCCACTGCACGACGTGGAACGGGTCCATCACCCGCACCGCCTGCGGGCAGCGCTCGGCGACTACCTTCGCGATCCAGTCGGCGGCATCCGCGGACACGTGGGTGATCTTCGCGGAGCGTTCAGGTCCGAGCAGGTCGAAGAAGGACCGCAGTGTCTCCTTGTCCCGGCCGGCCGCCGCCCACACGAGCCGGCCGCTGTCGTGGTCGACCACCACGGTCAGGTACTTGTGGTGCCGCTTGTAGGAGATCTCGTCGATGCCGATCCGGGTAAGGCCCGCGAGCAGGTCCACGCGCTGTTCGACGTCCGACCACACGCGGGCGCAGATGCCGCCGACCGTGCGCCAGCCGATCCTCAGCAGTTGGACCACCGTGGTCTTCGAGCAGTGCGTGGCCAGCCAGGCCACCGTGTCGTCGAAGGCCAGGGTGTGCCCGGCACCGTGGCGGGCCCAGGGCACGTGGGCGACGACCACACCGTGCTCGGGACAGGACACCCGCGGCGCGTCGGCCTCGATGAACGCCCGGACCACCCCCAGGTCCAGGGCACGCCAGCGCCGGCGGCCCTCGCCGTTGTCGAACCGGGCGCACCGGCGACCGCAGACCCCGCACCGCTGCCGCCGCCTCTTCGCCGGGCGGGCATGGGCCACGATCACCACATCCCAGGGGCCCGCCTCCGCGCCGTTGCCCTCCTCGGCCTCGACCGACGCGACCACCGTGTGTTCGACTCCGAGCAGCCGAGTCCATATGCTTGCAGATCGCACGCCGTATCCAGGTTCTTCCGTTTCGTACTGTCGCAAGTCGAAACGTAGCCGGGCTACGGCGTGTTCTGCGTATCAGCCCTGGTCAGCGACCCACGGAAGCGACAGGAGAGCCGCTTTTTCCTGCCCCCTACGAGCGCAGCTACCGACCAGGCGATTTGAGAGGATGCCCCCGTGCTGACCCGTTCTGCCTCCTATCCCGACCGGGAGACCGCCCAGTGGGCCACCCAGCAGGTGGTGACTGCCAACGAGCAGGTCATCCACCGCTGGCTCGCCCAGAACACCCGCGCCCGCCTCACCGTCGAGGCCGCCTGGCCCTCCCGCGAGGAGCCCGTGGGCCGGGTCCAGCTCGAGGCCGAGCTGCTGATCGGGCGCGGGCCCGTCGACGTCCGCGCGGCGCGCGTGGTGCTGCGCCGCGAGCCGTCGAGCCCGCACGGCTTCGTCGTCCACACGACCGTCCCGTTCTACCTGTAGGGGTCGCACGCACATGCCCATGAGGGCCCTCGAACACGACCGCCGGTACGGCGAGCTGGACCAGGTGATGCGCGCGTACCTGGGGCAGCCGGCCGACGACACCCCGGAGCGGCGCAGTCGCGCACTGGACGCGTACCTCCGTCACACCTGGCACACCCGCCCCTCGGCCATCGCGGAGGCGGAGCGCCAGCTGCGTGAGTACAGCCGCAACCCTCCGGGCCGCATCCGGCAGGACCTGGGCGAGTTCTACGCGATCCCGGACACCGGAAAGCCGCAGTCGGAGATCGGCGGCTGGCTGATGGTGCTGGCAGACCACCTGAAGAAGAGCATCGAGGAGGGCGACGTCCCGGAACCATCGTCCCCCCAGACGCACTGGGAGTGGCACGCGCGCTTCCCGGAGACCGCGCAACTGCTCGGCGGCTGGTTCTCGCAGGACATCGTCGACGAATTCCCCGACCACGACGTCGCCGTCGCCGACTACGCCGCCACCACCGACCCCCAACTGGTCGCGCGCCTCGTGGGCGAACTCCACGAGCTGCTCGCCCTCCCCCTGGACGAGGGGGACTACGCCTTGGCGGCCGCCGAACTCGGCATGGAGGTCGGCCCGCCCGAGCCGTTTTCCCACGGCGCCTGGTTCCAGTCGCTAGCGACGACGTTGTCCGACCTCTGATCCGGGTCGCCGGTGCGGTGCTCCTCGTCGCAGCCCCGGCCGTGGCTTTCAAAATCGCCGGGCTCCGCCGCGGCTCCGTGCCGGTCGCCTTCGAGGAACACCTCACGGCGGCTCCCATCGAGCGCACGGAGCACCACGTCAGCCGGGTGGCACTTCCCGGTCGATGGGCCGACTACGACTTCTTGATCTCCGCAACCGTTCGCTGGTACGCCCTCGACGCTTCCCGTCCCGGCCGGCTACTGAACCCGGCGGGCCTCGCCGTCGAATGCGTACTGGACCGTGCCCGAGTAGTCACCGAGCAGCGGGAGCCCGGTCGGGTCTCACTCGTCCAGCACGAGCTGAGCGGTGCGCTCAGCTCACTGCTTCCCGACAGCAAACGACAAACAGGTGGAGAGGCCCGTGGAAGACCTCGGCATGCTCGCCAGGCTTACCTCCGCGGCCAACGACACCGACGTTCCCGAACGGTTGCGGGACCTCATCCCTCAGCCGCGTGAGGAACAGGACGGAAAGGAGCCCTCGGAATGGCAGGCGGCAGCCTTCGAGCAAGCACCCACGGCCGCGGACCACCTCGCGGACGCGCTGAACGCCCTGAGCCTCGAGGATGGGGACACCCAACGGAGGTTGCTGGCCAAGCAGATCGCGGACGCCATCAGGGACCAGGAGCAGCATGAGACGGCTGGCGATCTGGTGCGCCGCTTCGACCCGTCGGCAGCCTTCGCCCCGGATGGAGGGCCGGCGAACGAAACCCCGGCGCAACCCGGCCGCCCCCCGGGATCTGACTCTCAAGGAGGAACGATGGAAACCGAGTTCGCTGTTCTCGCCGCGTCGGGAGCTACCACATTGGTCTCGCTCATGGTCACCGACTCCTGGGGGCAGGCGCGTGCCCTCGTCGGACGGCTCTTCTCACGTACCGGTGCAGGCAGCACCACAGTCGCGGACCTGGACGCCGACCGAGCCAGACTGCTAGCCGGGGACGCTGACGACACGCAAGCCACCCGCGAGGTCGAGGATCGATGGCGCGCCGATCTGTACCGGCTACTGCAGACGGACTCCGTCACAGTCGACGACCTGTATGGCGTGCTGTCCTCTCTCCAGCAGCTGGTCAACACGTCCGCGGCCCGTCCGGTACCCGTACACAACGCCATCAGCGGCGGAGTTCAGCACGGCCCTGTTATCCAGTCAGGACGGATCACAGGTCTCACCTTCCATGTCCACGGCCCCGGGCTCCCCGTACAGGACTGAGATGCATTGGTATGAGACCTTTGCGACCGGTTCAAGGATCGCCACGCACTCCACGTAGTGCGTCAGCAGCAAAGGTGGGCAACGCCGAATGGAGTTTCCCGTGAAGCAAAGCTCAGTGACCTGCGAACCGACGGGCGACTGTGCGCACCACTCAGTTATTCGACACCTTCGACGACATCCGCAGCCGATGTGACCGGTCGCTGGCCCGCCGAACGCCTGGGCTGCGCGGCCAGCCCGGGCAACCAGGCCACCACCACCGGACGCCACATCGGCCTGTACGTCGACAACTTCGACCGGCTGCCGTACTCCCGACGCCACCAGCGCCGCCGACGGCTCTGCCTCACCCGCGCCCCGGCCCGCGATACCCACTCATCGGCGACCACGACATCCAGCAGATCCGCCGCGCGCTCCACGCAGCACCGGGCCGTCACTACCCTCCGGTGCCCCTGGTCATCAAGGTGACGGCCCAGGCCCACCAGAGTTCCCCGTCGATGCCTTGATGACCCTCGGGCCCACCGCCTCGATACTTTGGTGGGCCATCAACGTATCGGCATTCACCCAGGTCAAAGCATCGGTGACGCTGGTTGCCAGGCGTTGCAGCATTGTTGGCCGGTGTGGAGACCTTGCCGGGGCCCTGGTGCGCGGGGTGGCGGCCGGGCAGGCTAGTTTGCTCGGATGAGTCTCCTTGATGATGTGGCCGAGCGCGACGGCTGGCGGTGCTGGGTGTGTGACGAAGCGGTCGACCCCGACGAGTCGGTGAACGACCCGCGGGGGCCCAGCGTCGACAGCCGGACTGCCGACCGGAAGGCCAAGGTCGCCGAGCGGCTCGCGCACCGCGGATGCAACACCCGCAAGGGCGCGGTCAAGGTGGTCATCGCCTGGCCGGATCGCCTGTACGTGGTCGAACCCGCGCCGCTGATCACCGTTGCCGGGAGGCTGGAGCGCAAGGGGGGCCGCGAGATGGTGGGCCGTTGTCCGACCAGGCGGGACGCCCAAGAGGCGGCGGATTGGCTGGTGGACCGGTTCTCCCGACTGGTACCGGGACTGCCGGTGACCGCCGACATCGAGCCGGGCGGCGGCCAGTTCCTCGTCATCCTGGCCACCGGCCGCCGCTGACCAGGGATCACCAGCGCACACTCGCGTCGGGCCGAACCGTCAGCCCACACCGACCTGTCCTGGCACGAGCTGATCCACATTGCTCGCCTGTGCCCAGCTACGGGTCGATGTCGCCGATTGCCGCAGCCATGACTGAGGCTGAACCGGAAACACAGCGCATGCTCCCCAAAAAGAGCGTCGGGCTAGGAGCCCTCTGGGACGTTCTGGGACTTCCGGCCGCGTCAACGAGCACGAAACAGCCGAAAGGCCATCTGCGCAGGTCAGCGGCGCGAATCCGCCCAGCGTCCCAGGTCACAGGGCCGCCCGGTCCCTTCCGCGACATCTGCCCCCGAAGCCAGGAGCGCTGCGTTCAGCGTCACCTGCCTTCGACGCTTCGGAATTTCCTCCGGGCAGCGATACGCAAGGATCTGAACTCGTTGCAGAGTCGGTCGGCGGCCGATTCCGCCTTCATGGCGTTGTAGCGCCGAGCGGTGTTGTTCCGAGGGGCTTCAGCCGCCGCGTTGTCGATCAGCTCGCCCCGTTCCCAGTCCACCGTGAACTCGCCGGGAGATCGCTCGTACCAGGCCGTGAGAACACGCAGCATCGCCCTGAAAGCCGATATCTCCCAAGGGCGCGCTGGTGCGCGGAAGGAGTGTGTCCTCCAGCCACACCTCGGCCAGGTCCACCGTCAGGTCTCCTGATTCACGTGGAAAGCCTCGCTGGGCGTCTTCGACGATCGCGTGGGCGCCGATGTCATCCATGATGTGTGCACGGATGGCGTGTTCGCGCCGACTGTGGAAGTGCGGCCAGAGCAATTCTCGATCTGGATCGCGAGCCGAGGTAGAGGTGCCCGGGGGTTCTCTGTTCTGGATCTCCTTCAACTCGGCCCGAAGCCCGCGCATGGCGCTGAGGTATATCCGACCGTCGCGGACAGCCGGTTTGTCGGGGAGATTGTGGCCAGATGCCAGGTCTTCGACGGTGACGCTCCATGTGCCACTGTCGGCCGGCTGATCGCCGGGAGCGGACGCATCTGCTGGCAGTATTGTCTCGGGATCCCCCCATCCCGGCCGAGCGTATGCCCGAGCGTCTCGACCAGGCCAACGCTAGTCCGCCTGCTGGTCTCCATGTGCCGGAATCCGGGACCGGGCACACCCTTGGCAGGCCGTCACCTCACGCGCCATGGGTTGAGGAGGTGTCTGTCGATGAGTGCATCTGTCCTTACGTGGGAGCGACAGGGCCCCGGCCCCTCAGGAGCGCCAGGTTCAGGCCGAGCCGGTCAAGCCGGGCCTCGCTCCGGCGGGCCCGCCCACCACCGCAAGCAGGTCCACGACGAAGATCAGCGTCGAGCCCGCCGGGATCAAAGGAGAGGGTGATTGCCTGCCGTAACCGAGACGCGGGGGAACAATGATCTCGCGCCGGCCGCCGACCTTCATTCCCCTTACCCCCCGGTCCCAGCCCTTGATGACCTTGCCACCGCCCACGGCGAACTTGAACGGCCGACCCCGCTCCCAGGAGGAGTCGAACTCCCTTCCGGACGCGAACGTGACCCCTACATAGTGAACCTGGACGACCCTGCCCGGCTGCGCCTCGGGTCCATCCCCAACCACGAGGTCCCGGATCGTCAACTCGGTGGTCGCGACACCCTCCGGAACCACGATTCTGGGCTTCGTCAGTTCGCTCATCACGGTCCCATCGCTCGCCACCGGAATCCCTCGCACGGGCCGACCGGACACATGGACATTCCATGCGGCAGGCGATCACGCTACGGCAATGCCCGTGCTTCAACGTGCACCCCAGGCCCCGGAGGCGGGTCAAGGACCGATCGATGCGCGCCCCGGAGTGACCGCGTAGGCACCTGCCCGCCGGACGCAATCCGGGCGGATATCGTCCACCTGCGGCGGAGTGTAGGCGGTGTCCACTACAGGGAAGTGGACACAGCAAGGCTGGCTCATCAGCTGAGTGTCAGGAAGAACTTCCCGACCTCAAGGAGTTCCATGTCGTCAGTGGACCGAACTCCGTTCGATCTTGAGGCATACGAGACCAGGACGCGTCTCGGGCCGTGTTTCGTCTGCGCGTTGCTCAAGGGAGACCCTGACTACAGAAATGAGTCGGTCTACGAAAACGGTGACCACGGCGCGCTTGTGCATGGGTGGCGCCGGGCTCGCTTTCGGAGGCTGTGCACTGGTCCTGCGGCTGCTGTCGTTGATCCTCGCGGACCGCTCCGGGACCGCCGTGCACTCCACGTGGTGGGTCATCGAAAAGATGTTACAGGGGGCGAGGAGACAGAAACCGCAGGCCAAAACCTGCTTCTCGGCTCAGTGGCCGACATGTCGGGGCCTGGAGCGTCAAATGAGCGTCACGGTCGAGACGGCGTCGGCCTCGCTGCAGCGTGACAGCGACCTCCATCGCTGGGAGACCTGGCTTACGAAAGCGCGCCATGATGTCGCGGTTCAGGGCGAGGCCGCCCAGGTGGCGGCGGTGGCGCGGCCGAGTCCGAGGTCGATGCGGCCGGGACGAGGGCCCGGCCGCAGCTCCAGGCCAGCCTTCCAGCAGCTGCGCATCTCGGCTCCCTCTGCGTCACGCAGCAAGACCTCGTGGAGCTCTACGAGCTCATGTGCAGCGGAGAATTCAACCCACCGATCAACCGGATCATCACCGGCTGGGATCCCTCTCGCACCGTGCTAGAGACGCGGCAGGCCCAGGAGTCCGAGTAGCTCTGTCAGCGCCTGGATCCGCAGGCTCCCGCCCTGCCGAGCGGTTACGCGTGATCGCCGAGCAAGATCGATTCAACGTGACGCAGTCCGGGCTGACGCAGATGTATGCGCTGCTGTCCGCGGTAGCAGACGGCAGCGATCACCCGGCGACGCTGGTGTTTCGCAGCCCGGCGTCAGCGAGTTCGGCGGCCCCAGGAGCGAGAGGGAAAGACGGGGCGGAAGGCCCAAGCTTGTGCAGTCGCTGAGGTGTGGCGCCGACACTGCGCCCCGCGTCGGCGCGTGGGCCGTTGGCGGCGAGGTTACGGAGATCGGCGATGCGGCGCGCGAGGCGAATCCCGACGCCGCCGGTGTGGACCAGGAGCAGTCGGGCGAATGCGGGGTACTGGTCGCGCCGGGCCGGGTTGGCTACTGCTCGGGCAGCGCCCACTGCGGACATCTGGTGGGCGCTGCGGTCGCTTCGCACGAGACCGCCGTCACCGTGGCTGAATGCCCTTCAACCCATGTGGCGCGGCAGGCTTCGTGCAGCGCCGATCCGCGGTGCCGGTTCGTCTGCCCAGGGTGGGTTCGCACCGGGGACCGCGCACGTCAGGGCGGCGACTTGGGCGGCGAATGTGCAGGCATCGGTGAGGTCTTCGAGCGTCAGGTCGTCGAGTCGGCCGCCGAGGTGTCCGAGGGCAGCGAGTCGGTGGAGGAGACCCGCGGTGAAGGAGTCGCCGGCGCCAACTGTGTCAACGACCACGGTAGGCGGGGCCGGGACAGCGACGCGCGAGCCGTCCAGTGATGCGAGAGCGCCGCGCCCGCCGAGTGTGATGACGACGAGGCGCGTGCCGGCGGCATGCCAGGTGTCGCAAGCCTCTTCGAAGCCGATGTCGGGGGCGAGGAGGGCGCAGTCCTCCTCGCTGAGGCGGAGGATGTCGGCGGTGGCGCACCAGTGGGGCAGCCGTTCTCGGTAGACGGAGGGGGGTACGAGCAGGGGGCGGACATTGGGGTCGATGGAGACGGTGGCATGCTCAGTTGCCCGGGCGAGATGGTCCTCGATTCGGCTGCCGCCGGGCTGGCGTATCAGCGCGAGGGAGCCGGTGTGCAGGCAGACCGCGTCGTCGTTCCCGGCTTTGGCGAGTTCGTGGTCGGTCCACTGCCAGTCGGCGGCGCCCTCGGCGTAGAAGGTGTAGGTGGCTTGGCCGGTCGTGTCGAGGTCGGCGACGGCGAGGGTGCTGGGCTCTGAGGCGGTCACGCTGGCGGTCAGGTCGACGCCGGAGGCGTGGAGGCGGGCACGGAAGAGGGTGCCGAAGGCATCGTTGGAGAAGCGTCCGAGGAAGCGGGTGTGGGTGCCTAGCCGGGCGAGTGCGACGGCGGTGTTGGCGGGGCCGCCACCGGGCAGGGCACGCAACGACAGCCCGTCGGAACCGGACTGGGCGGGGTCTTCGAAGATGTCGGCGACGCACTCGCCGAGAACGGTGATGCTGCCGGTGGACCCGGATCGGGCCATGGTGACGGTCTGCCTCTCAGAGTGGGTGCGGGGCTCTCGCCCCGCGCTGTGGGCGCAGCCCAGGCGCGCGCCGGGTGGACGAGTCGTGCTGCGAGGGGATAACCGACCGCATGCGTTAAAGGCTGCCTGGCCTGCAACGCATGCGGCGGGATGTGGGGTTGCAGGCGGACAGGCTGCGGAACAGGACGTACCCATCCGGCTCGTCAGGGTCGTGTGAGTTCGGCGTCCCTTCCCTGGCCCGCCAGAACCAGCTCCTGATGGACACCGCCGGGGGCCAGGTTCCATGCTTCGACGGCGAAGCCGCTGCGTCCGGTGCCTGTCGTGCGGGCCTGCAGCCGCCAGGGCCCGTCGGCGAGTGGATAGAACCTCAGAGTGAGGACCTGTTCGTCGGCCAGATAGACCTCTGCTATCGAGCGGTCCACGATCACGCGCAGTTCGACGGGGGTGCCCGGACGGCCCGCCGCCGGACACGGGGCGGTGTACGAGCCTCCCCGTGCACGCGCGTCCAGTGATGCGTGGCCGCGGTCGACGATGAGCTGTCCTGCTGCGGGATCGAGGCTGATGTCGAGGTACTCGGAGCCGTCGGCCGAGGTGACCAGGCGCAGACCACTCGCCCCGGTGGGGTCGGGGATCAGAGCGGCGGTGAGGTCGAAGGTGCGGCTGACCTGGCCGAGTTCGGCCGGCTCGGGACGCGTGACGTGCCCGGTGCGGTGCAGTACACGCGCGCCGCGCAGGGCCAGCAGTTCGCGGGCAGGGCGCTGGACGACCGCGCCGTCGGCGGTGAGGCTCACCTCGCGGGGAAGCGTGAGGACGCCTGCCCAGCCCGCTTCGTGCGCCCAGCTGTCGTCGCGGGCCTCCCAGGCCCAGCCCCACAACAGCCACCGGTCTTCCCCGGGGGCCTTCAGCAGGGCCGGAGCGTAAAGGTCCGGGCCGTGGTCCAGCGGTACAGGTGAGGCGTCCGGGACGAAGCGGCCGTTCTCTTCATGGCCGGTGTGGGTGGTTGTGTGGCTGGGGCCGCTCTGCGGAGTCCAGTCGCTGACGATTAGAACGCTCCGGTCGCCGAACGTCGCGTACTGGGGGCACTCCCAGCCGAGCGGGCCGGTGCCGGTCGCCGTGTCGCTGGTGTGGAAGGGGCCGAGGTACGCCCAGTTCTCCAGGTCGTCGGACTCGTACAGCAGTGCCGCGGCATGGCCGTCGTCGAGGGCCGAGCCGACCAGCATCCGCCAGCGCTCATCCTGCCGCCAGACGTAGGGGTCCCGGTACATCGTGGTGCCCGCAGGGGGCTCAGGGATGAGCAGTTGGGGGCGTTTGGCCCAGGTGCGGCCGTTGTCCTGCGACTCGGCGGTGGTGATGGGCTGCCACCAGCGGTCGTTCCGGTGGGCGGAGTAGAAGGCCACCATCCGGTCGTCGACGGAGACGGCGTTGCCCGAATAGCAGCCGTCGGCGTCATAGTCGTCGGGTGTGGGGGTGAGGGCGACGGGGAGGGGCTCCCAGTTGATCAGGTCGGGGCTGCGCACGTGGCCCCAGTGCACGTTCGAGTGCTGCGGGCCGTGCGGGTTGTACTGGAAGAACACGTGGTAGTGACCGTCGTGGAAGACCAGCCCGTTGGGGTCGTTGATCCAGTTGCGGGGCGGTCGCAGATGTATGGCCGGGAGGTGGGGGTCGGCAGGCAACGCGGACACACAGGGCCTTTCTCGGAGTGCGCGAAGCACACGGGAGTCATGAGGACGAGCAGGGTGAACGGCCTGGTGCCGCTGTGAGGGTCAGCCCTTGACGCCGCTGGAGGCGATGCTGTTGACGAAGGAGCGCTGGAAAGCCACGAAGAGCGCCAGGATCGGCACGGTGATCATGGAGGAGTACGCCATGATCTGGCCCCATCCCACGTTCAGCTGGAAGAAGTAGGAGATACCCACCATCACCGGCCGCAGTTCCTCGCTCTGCACGACCATCAGCGGCCACAGGTAGGAGTTCCAGGCCGGCAGGAAGGTCAGGATCGCCACGGTGGCGACGGCCGGCCCGGACAGCGGCATGACGATGCGGCGGTAGATGGTGAACCAGCCGGCGCCGTCCACGATGGCCGCCTCGTCCAGCTCCTTGGGGATGCTCTGGAAGTACTGGTGGAAGAAGAAGACCGAGAAGGCGTTGGCGACGAACGGCAGGATCTGTACCTGGTAGGTGTCCATCCAGCCGGTGCTCCACTCCAGGTGGAATCCGTTGACGCTCAGCAGCGGAAGTTGGTTGACCCACCACACGAGCGGAAGTGCGAAGGTCTCGAACGGCACGATGAGAGTGGCGATGATCGCGGTCAGGACGAGCTTGCGGCCGGGCCACCGCATCCGTGACAGGGCGAAGGCGGCCATGCTGTTGACGAGGATGCCGAGCACCACGGTGATCGAGGAGATCAGCACGGAGTTCAGCAGGAACCGTGCTGCCGGGACTCGCTCGAACACAGCTGTGTAGTTGTCCAGCGACAGGGCGCCGACCGGCAGGAAGGCGCGCAGGGAGTCCAGGTCGCCGAAGATCTGGTCGTCCGGCTTGAACGACGAGACGAGCATGAAGACGAGTGGGAGTGCGAAGACCAGGGCGAGGACGATGCGGCCGGTGTGGCCGCCGAGGTGTTTGAGGAAGGAAGTCATGTCAGTCCTTCTCCCGGGTCAGGAAGCGCTGGACGAGGGACACGCTCAGTACGAGCACGAAGAAGATCAGCGAGACGGCCGCCGCGTAGGCGGTCTGCTGCTGGTCGTAGCCGCTGTGTACCGCCTGGTAGACGACGGTGGTGGTGGAGTCGAGGGGGCCGCCCTGCGTCATCACCCTGATCTGGGTGAAGAGGCTGAGCGCCGCGATCGTGATGGTGACGAGCACGAACGTGCGGGTGGCGCGCAGTCCCGGCCAGGTGACGTGGCGGAAGCGGTGCCAGCGGGTGGCTCCGTCGAGATCTGCGGCCTCGTAGAGCTCGGCGGGGATGGTCTGCAGCCCGGCCAGCCAGATGATCATGTGAAAGCCGACGCCCTGCCACACCGACATCAGGATGATGGCGGGCATCGCTGTGGCCGGGTCGCCCAGCCAGTCCGGTCCCTGGACATGACCGAAGGTGAGCGTGGAGAGGACGTGGTTGACCAGGCCGTCCTTCCGGTACAGGAAGGTCCACAGAAGGGACACCACGACCATCGAGGTGACGACCGGCAGGAAGTACACGGTACGGAAGAAGTTGACGCCGCGGACCTTGGCGTTGACCAGCAGGGCCAGCACCAGGGCGAGTCCGGCCTGCAGCGGGACGACGACGGCGGCGAAGTAGGCCGTGTTGCGCAGGGACTTGTAGAAGGTCGGATCCTGGAAGAGCAGGGTGAAGTTCCTCAGACCCACGAAGCGGGCCGGGGTGGGTGAGACGAGCTTCGCGTCGGTGAACGCCAGGGTGAAGGCCAGAGCGACCGGTACAACGAGGAAGACGATCAGTAGCACGACAGCCGGGGTGGCCATGCCGAAAGCGGTGAAGCTCTCACGGCGACGGGCGTTGGTCGTTCGGGTTCGCCGGACCGGACGCAGCCGCTCGCGGGCTGCGGTCATGGTGGGCACGGTATCTCCAGGGGATCGGTCCGGTTCGGACGGCGGGATCGCGCCCGAACCGGACCGGACGGGTCAGTTGGAGTAGTAGTTGTTCGTCTTCAGGTTGTTGTCGATGCCCTTAGCGGCCTGACCGAGAGCGTCCTCGGGGTCGGCGCCGGCCAGGATGTCCTTGGACGCCTTCTCGAACTCGGTGGAGATGTAGGGGTAGGCCGGGGTGGCGGGGCGGACCATCGCGTACTTACGCGCGAACTGGACGAGCACGTCGAACTTGCCGCCCGGCTGGTAGTCCGCGATCTGCTGTGCAGCGTCGTCGGTGGCAGGGATGGTGCTGGTGGCCTTGGCGTAGTCGACGAAGTACTTCGTCTGGCGGGAGAACTTCAGCCACTCCTGCGCACCGGCCTTGTTGGAGCAGGTGGAGCTCATCGCCCACTGCCAGGAGGCGCCGCCGATCTTGGGTCCGTTGCCGAAGTCCACCGGCGGGATGATCGCCAGGTCGTCGCCGAGCTTCTCGGCGTTCTTGGCCGCGTTCCAGCTGCCGTCCCACTGGATCGCGCTCTTGCCGGCCAGGAAGTCCTTGTTGGGATCGGCTCCGGACTTCTTTGCCATGTAGTCCTTGGCCACCAGCGAGTGGAACCAGGAAGCCCACTCCACGGCGTTCTCTCCGTCGAGGGTGCCCGAGGCCGTCTTGTAGTCGCCGCGGTCGACCAGGTCCCCGCCGAAGCTCTGGAGCTGCGGGGAGTAGGCGTAGGACCACCACTCGCCGGTGCCGCCGGTACCCATCTCCAGCGGGTACTCGAACTTGCCGCTCTTCTTCAGCTTGGCGAGCGCCGCGTCGAACTCGCCCTTCGTCCAGGGCTTGTCCACGGTGGGGACACGGACACCGTTCGCGTCCAGTACGGACTTGCGGGCGAAGAAGGCCAGCGAGACATCGTAGAAGCCGAACGCGTACAGCTTGTCCTTGTACTCTCCGACGGTGCTGGCCAGCTGGTCGGACAAGGGCACTTCACTGCCGGAGACGTCGATCGGGGACAGGTAGCCGCCCCACGCCCAGTTCGCCACGTTCGGGCCGTCCACATCGAGCAGGCAGGGCAGCTTTCGGGCGGAGGCAGCCGCCACGACCGAATTGTTGTAGTCGCTCTGCGGGAACGCCTGCAGCTTGACCTTGTACTTGTCCTGGGAGCCGTTGAAGTCCTTGATGATCTTCTTGACGACGTCGAGTTCCACCGAGTTGCCGGCGTTGTGCGTCCACAGGGTCAGCGTGTCGCCGCTGGCACCGGACGTGCTCCCGCCGCCGGACGTGCATCCGGCGACCAGGGCGGTCGCCGCCGTGACGACTACACTGGCAGCAGCGAGGCGTCTTGTTCTGAACAGCATGAGGTTCCTCCAACTCACTGAGACGGGTCTTGCAGGACCCGCCCTCGGCGACCGGTTGCGACGGTCGCTGTTCTTGGTGGCCGTCCCGTCACCCGCCCCGGAATCATCGGTGCGGGCGGCGGGACGACTGTCTTCGGTGCCGGTGTCAGCCTCTGGTGGGAGCGGCGATGGAGGCACGGCTTTGAAGCGGCATGGGCACTCGATGCACGACTGCTTCAAGCGGACCCGTGCGGAGAATCAACTCCATCGCGAGGTGTCCGAGTTGGTAGTGCGGCAGCCTTAGCGTGGTGAGCGCCGGACGCAGCACGGACGCGATGTCCTGGTCGTCGAACGAGATGACCGACACATCACCGGGCACCGACAGACCTGCCTCA
Organism: Streptomyces sp. NBC_00154; assembly: GCF_026342835.1. Taxonomy (GTDB): domain Bacteria; phylum Actinomycetota; class Actinomycetes; order Streptomycetales; family Streptomycetaceae; genus Streptomyces. The sequence continues at coordinate 6,177,924 of NZ_JAPEMI010000001.1, read as the reverse complement.
CCGAGCGCCTGGTAGGCGCCGAAGGACACCCGATCGGCCAGACACACCAGCGCGCGGGGTCGGTGACCCGCCACCAGCAGGGCGGATACCTCGCGGTAGCCGTCAAGCGTGTCCCAGTCGCACTCGATGACGCCTTCCAGGCGAGCCCCGCCCTCCCGAAGGACCTCCTCCAGGCCGCGCATGCGCTCGTTGCCGGCGATGATTCCCTCGGGGGTGGCCGGAACAGCCTGGTGGCCGCCGATCGCCCAGATGCCCTCACTGTGACCGGCCGCGAGCAGAGCCCGGGCCGCATCCCGCCCGGCCTCGAACTCGTCCGGGACGACGGAGGGCGCCTCGAAGCCAGGGGCCAGGCAGTTCAGCAGGACCACCCGGCGCCCGAACAGCTCCTTGGGCGGGGTCACGTACCGGGTGAACATGGACGCGTAGACCACCGCGTCGACCTGCCGGTCCAGCAGCGCGTGGACCAGCGACGACTCGGCAGCGCGGTCGCCGCCCGCCTCTGTGATGAACAACAGGTGGTCCCGCTCCCGGGCAGCCTCCATGGCCCCGCGGATCACATCGCCCGCGAACGGTGTCGTGGTGATCCGGTCCGAAACGAACCCGATCGTCTGGGTGGACTTCGTCCGCAGACTGCGCGCCGTGACGTTCGGACGATAGCCCAGCTCCCGGGCAGCCTCCAGAACACGTTCGCGGGAGGCGTCGGAGATGCGCATGTCGGTCCGGCCGGACAGGGCGAACGACGCGGTCGTCGGCGAGACACCCGCCTTGCGGGCAACGTCGGCCATGGTCACGCGGCGTTCGGACATCAGAGGATCAGCCCCGTTCGGCTAAATCGGATTAGCAAGGTGTGACGAGATTGCTCCACCCGTCATGCACTGTCAACACCCCGGACATCTCACCTGCATAACGATGACCTTATGTGCCGTTTTGGGTGCCTCTAGGGGATACGAAATCGAAATCCGTATGCGTTAGCTCTTGCTTTAGCGGAGGCGGCGCACGAACCATGCCGACCCATCACCTAAAACGATTTGGCAGACCGTCAGACTGCCGCGCACTCCAGGAGCATGCATGAGGAGAAGAACAGCCCTCAGGGTCGTGTCCGCCGCCGTCGGCGGCGCCGTCGTACCGCTCTCGTTCGCCCCCGCTCCCGCCTCAGCCCGTGGACGGGCCGGCCTGCAAGGCCCCTCCGCGCGCTGGGACTTCGACGAGCGCACCGGCGCAGTGACCCGCGAGGCGGTCTCCGGCTCCGCGGACCCCGTCGACTACGTCTTCAACGATGCCCGCTACAAGCCCGGCAGTGATCCCGTACGTCGCCGCGGCGTGCTCGGACGGGCGCTGTACTTCGACGGCTACTCCACCACCGTCACCGCCGAGGGGCCCGGCAAGCTCGACGTCACCGGCGGCATGACCATCGACGTCTGGATCGCTCCCTACGCCTACGAGCACGGCATCGACGGCAAGCCCCAGGCCCTGGTCAACCAGCACGACCCGGACGCGAGGACCGGATTCCTGCTCGGCCTGCGCCGCTTCGGGCAGATCGTCTTCCAGCTCGGCTTCGGCACCGACCTGATCGAGGTCAAGGGCGCCCCGGACCAGCCGGCCACCAAGAACAGATGGACCCACGTCGCAGCCACCTACGACCCTGCCAACCATCAACTGCGCCTCTACCGCGACGGTCTGCTGATCGGAACCGCCACCACCCCCGGCCAAACGCCCGTACCTGCCCCTGATGAGTCCCTTCTCATCGGGAAGCACAACCGGTCCACGCTGCTCAACGGCGAGTTCCACGCCAACATGTACATGGGCCTGATGGACAGCCTCGTCATCCGCCCGGGCACCCTGGACGACGCGACGGCGCGCAAGGAGCACGCCTCAAAGATCGCCGGACTGCCCGGCCACCGCGTGCCCCACCCGGACCTGGACCCCGACCGGGCCCGTTACGACGGCGACCGGCACCGCCCCCAGTTCCACATGCTGCCGCCCTGGCACTGGATGAACGAGCCGCACGCACCCGTGTACTTCAAGGGCAAGTACCACATCTTCTACCAGCATGATCCACTCGGCCCGTTCTGGGGCCAGATCCACTGGGGGCACGCCGTCAGCACCGACATGGTGCACTGGCGCGACCTCCCGATCGCCCTGGCCCCGGCTGCGGACTCGGCCGGCCCGGACGGCTGCTGGTCGGGCTCCGCCTGCGTCGACGGCGACCGGGGGCCGGTGCTCTTCTTCACCGGGGGCGACGACCGGCTGCCCTACCGGCAGCGCACCGGGCTTGCCGTGTCCACCTACCAGGCCGACCGCGACACCGACCTGCCCACCTGGACGATGAGATCCAAGCCGGTCACCGAAGCTCCCGCGAACCTTCCGGCAGGACCCGGAACCGCGTGGGCGGAGAACTTCCGCGACCCGTTCGTCTGGGAGGAGGACGGCGTCTGGTACCAGCTCGTCGGCAGCGGCATCGTCGACTACGAGGGCACACAGATCACCCACAAGCACGGCGGAACCGCGCTCCTCTACACCGCGCGGCGCCCCGAAGGACCGTGGACGTACCAAGGCCCGTTGCACTGGAACGACCTCGTCACGGTGCCCGAGCCCGGAGAGGTATGGGAGCTGCCGGTACTCCTCCCGCTCCCCGGCCCCCAGGGCCGGCGCACCGGCAAGCACATCCTGTTGATCTGCCCCTGGTGGGAAGGGTTCAACCCGAACGCCGTCAAGCACACCTACTACTGGATCGGCACCTTCGACAAGCGCGGGCACCGCTTCGTACCCGAACACGAAGAGCCCCGCGAGTTCGACTTCGGCGAGCACTTCACCGGCCCGTCCGGCTTCGTCACCCCCGACGGCCGATCCGTGCTCTTCAGCATCACCCAGGACCGCCGCACCGAACAGCAGCACGCCCAGTCCGGATGGGCGCACAACGCCGGCATGCCTGTGAGCGTCTCGCTGCGGACGGACGGAACCCTCGGGGTCGAACCGGTCGCCGAAGCGGCGGGACTCCGCGGCAAGAAGCTCGCCCACATCCGGCACGCATCGGTGGAGGAAGCCAACCGGCGGCTCGCCGGTGTCTCCGGCGACCTGCTGGACATCAGCGCCGTCATCGAGCCGCGCGGCGCGCGGACGATCACCTTGGCGGTCCGTGCGTGCGCCGACGGCACCGAGGAGACCCTGCTCTCCTACGACACGGCCGAGCACCGCTTCCAGATCGACCGCAGCCGCTCCAGCCTCGACCCGGACGTACGCAAGGGCGTCCACGGCGGAAGCGTGGAACTCGACGGCGGACGGCTGACGTTGAGGGTCCTGCTCGACCGCTCGATGCTCGAGGCGTACGTCAACGTCAGCAACAGCCTCACCAGCCGTGTCTACCCGACCCGCGAGGACGCCACCGGTTTGGCTCTGACCAGTGAGGGCGGATCCGCCCGTGTGACGTCCCTGGACGTCTGGCGCATGAACGGTTCCTACGACACCTCGGTCGCTCCCGCCGCATACGATCCGCCGCGCCCCGCGGACGTCGACGCGCTCCCCAACCACAACTTCGCCACCGGCGACCTCACAGGATGGACCGTCGTCTCGGGCACAACCTTCAGCGACGCCAACGTGACCACGCGCGCCGACTGGGGCTGGGGCGGCCCCTTCTACCAGGCTGAAACCGCCGAGGACGCGGCCGGCCACCACGTGTGGGGCGTCAACCCGGACGCGGGCGGAGACGACGCCACCGGCGTGCTGCGCTCCGCTGCCGTGGTCCTTGGTGGAGACGGTGTGATCGACCTGCTCCTGTCCGGCGGCAACGACCCCGACCGGCTCTACGCGGCCGTCGTCCGCGCCGATGACGGCAAGGTGCTGGCCAAGGCCACCGGCCGCGGTGCCGAGCAGTACCGCCGTGTCGTCTTCGACTTGTCCGCCCACATCGGTGACCGGATCTACGTCGAGATCGTGGACCGCGCCACCGGAGGCTGGGGCCACATCAACGTCGACGACGTCAACGTTCCCGTCCGCCGCCCTTAAGCCACCCGCCCCACCACACCCCCCTCACTCGTTGACCCGGACGTCGCCGACGTCCGGGCCATCGACCCGCCCCACTCACCCCACCCCCACAACGGAGGTTCGGATGCGATCGCGCTCCCCAGCGCAACCCACAACCAGGCGTGGCATCGTGCGCCTGCTTCTCGCGCTCACGATATGTCTCGGGCTGACATCACCCCTGATGTCGGAGCCCGCCAGCGCAAGCGAGACCACCCTGTCCAACCCCGGCTTCGAAACCGGCGATCTCAGCGGTTGGACCACCACCGGAACGGCCTTCAACGGAGCGGTCACCGACGACCCGGGCTGGGGGTGGGGATGCTGCTTCAACCAGGAAGGCACCCACCACCTGTGGGGATTCGCTGCCGGCGGCGACGCTGCTACCGAAACCGTCACGTCCGAACCCTGACTTTGCGACGGCCAGGTTCGAGGACGCGGTGCCGGTGCGGCCGTTTCGGTGGTCGTGGGGTGGGCGCCATTTCCCGGGGTGGTACTGGGCGGCGACGACGGGGCAGCACGTCGGTTTCGAGTCGTGGTTGGAGCGGGACCGGCTGGTGCTCATGGACTTCGATCCTGCTGTGGTGGCGATGGCGTCCCAGCCGTTCTGGCTGCACTGGCACGACGGGTCGCGTGAGCGTCGGCATGCCCCGGACTTCTTCATGCGTCGGGTGGATGGCTCGGCGGTGGTCGTCGATGTGCGTGCCGACGACTGGATCGCTCCGCGGGATGCCGAAGCGTTCGAGTTGACGCGGAGGGCCTGTGCGGAAGTCGGGTGGGGGTTCGAGCGGGTGGGGGCGCCGGAGGCAGTGCTGCTGGCGAATGTTCGGTGGCTGTCGCGCTACCGCCACCCCCGCTGCCGACGGGAGCCGGTTGCAGCTCGGCTGATGGAGGTCTTCTCGCAGCCGGGGCCGCTGATGGCCGGGGCTGCCGCGGCTGGCGACCGGCTCGCGACGCTGCCCGTGTTGTTCCACCTCTTACGGGAGCACGAGTTGTCGGCCGAGCAGATGGACGTCGAACTGCTCGGGCCGCGCACGGTCGTGCGCCGCGCTGGTGGGGGTGCCGGATGACGAACGAGGGGCGACGGGTTCCGCCGACGGCCCGGATCGCAGAGTTCCCCAAGAAGGCTGCTGACCAGGCTCGTTGGTGGGAGGGGCACATCCTGGAAGTACTGCACGGCTTGCCGCCGGATGCTCCTCACGAGGCGGTGCCACGACCGGAGTTCGACCCTCGGCAGCGTTGCCTGGCCGAGCGGGAGCGGGCCAAGGCGGCCGAGCTGATAGCAGCGGGCCATCGGATGACGGCCAGTGGCATCAAGCAGCGACGTCAGCGTTATCAGCGCGACGGGCTTGTCGGGCTGGCGGACGGCCGGTCAAAGCGCGCGCCCTACCGGCTGTTCGACAAGTTGGCCGCCGGCACGCACACGACCGGCTCGGCGAGAACGCGCCGCTCGCTGCATGCGCGTCCGCCCGGCCCGTTCGGGGAAGTCCTGGCCATCGCACCGGGCGAGCTGATGTGGTCCTCAACCACGCGACATCCAGCGACCTGCGCCCGCTCGCCCCTCTCGACATCCTGGACCGTCTGGAGCACTACCGCGCCAGCCCTCTGCCCACCAGTTCCCAGCGCGCCCCGGGCACCCGGCGCATTGATCTACACAGTCACTTCGCCCCCGGCGACGCCGCCGCCACAGCCGTGGCAGTCACCGCGGCGTTCCGTGTCCTGCGGGCCGAGAACATCCGCTGCGCGGCCCGGGCGGCGCAGCGGCTGACCGACCGTGTGGTCGCCTCCGGCCGGCCGCTCCACCCCGCCAACGTCGTCACCCTCGGTGGCACGATCTCGACCGCGCTCGAAGCCGCCCTGCGCTGCAGCCGGGAGACCAAGCTGATGCCGGTGGCGCGCCTGCGCCACCGTACGGCCGTCGACTCCACCCGGCCCCCGGCCAAACGGGACTCCAGAGCCTGCGCGCTACCGACCGCTCTATGGCCCGAGTGGACCTTGCGGCTTTCCCCAAGTCACCCCAGCGGCAAATCCGTTGCTCAACGCATCGACGAACTCCTCACCGTCGCCTACCTGTTGGCTGGCAACATCACCTCGATCCGCGCCGCGGTCCACCTGACCGGCACCACCGTCAGTAGCCACAACGTGTCCACGTTCCTCGCCGGCCTCACCCGCCACCAGGACGGCGCCGATGTCCTGCACACATTGATCCTGCTCGCCGACCACCTCGATGTGCACGGCGCCCCGATCGACTATGCACGCCGTCGTGCGCTGTTCGCCGCGCGCTCCCGCTTCATCGACGTGCAGACCTGGCTGGATCTGCAACGGCGGCTGCGATCCAACCCCAGCCTCGACGCCGTACACGCACAACGCTGGCTATTCCACACCCTGACCGGATCACCCGCGCACCTCGCCCACCCGGACATCGCGCCCGCCACCCCCGTTCAACGCCAGCAATACAAGCGCTTTCGCTGGCGGATCCTGCCCCCCGAGGCCGAACTGCTCCACCGCACCGCACAGAACCTCCTCGAGGCGCACACCATCGACGAGCCCGTCCAATGGGCACCGCGGCTCCCCGCCCGCGCACTGCGCGACCTCGTGCTCCCCGGGCCCGACACGGACAGCATCAGCGTCGCCCAGCTCCACCAGGCCGTTCCCGGCGGCGACTTCTCCATCGCCCAGCTCGCGCACACCTTGAACACCACCACCACCGCCCACGTCACCTACCTGCTGTCGAAGCACCCCGTCGACTGGAGCCCACCACGGTTTCGGCGCACCCAGCACACCGCCACCCGCGTCGGGCAGTGGCGCATCTGGTACGAACACGACCGCCTATCGCTGCAAGCCATCGCCGATCGAGAGGAGGCCAGCCTCGCCACCGTCCGCCTCGCACTGCTGAAGAACGGCACCGAGCTCCGCCCTGCCGGGTCTCAGCAGGGCCGCCAGCGAAGGAGGTGAGCTTTCCGGGAGCGGAGACAAGTGGGCCCTTCCGCGGGGCGTCGCCGAGGGCCGATCTCGCCAATTCGGGAAGGGGTTCCGAATCCACTCACAGCGGATTGTCCTTCCAGCGCGCAGAGGCTCCGCCCCGTTACTCGGGGGGGGTGGAGCCTCGGGCATTGCCGTAGGTCGGCCTGGTCGGTGGTTACAGCTGCTTCACGTACGTGTCCTGGTAGGCCGCCCTCCCTCCGAACACGTTGAGGCCGATGTGTCCGCTCGTGTACGTCGTGTCCGTCACGTCGATGATCCGCTCGCCGTTGAGGAACACCTGGATGCGGTCGCCCTCGGTGAGGATGCGGACGGGGTAGGTCGTGCCGCGGCGGAGCAGGGCCGGGACGCGGGCGAGGGCGGCGCCGTCGTCGAAGAAGCCGTTGGCCTTGGCGACCAGGCGGATCACGCGTAGGTCGGGGTCGATGTTGAGGCAGTAGGCATCGGTGCCGTCGGAGGAGGCGCGCCAGAGGAGGGAGAGGGCGCCGCCCGTGTCCGGGTCGGGGCCGCCGAGCCGGACCAGGATGGTGAGGTCCAAGTCCGTCGCCGTGAGGGACGAGATCGCGTTGGAGTCCTTGTCGAAGCTTCCCGCGCGGCCCGCGCTGTCCGTCGACCAGCGGCCCGCGGGGGTGATCGTCAAGTTGCAGAGGTCCGAGCGGAATTCACCGCCGGTCGGGGCAGCCACCAGCGGCTTCACCCGATCCACCAGGCGGAAGGTGCTGTCCAGCCTGTGCACCTTGAGCGACTCGATGTGTGCGGTGCCGCCCTTGGCGTAGAAGGCCATGCCGTCGGCGTCCGGGCCGGGGAAGATCAGGCTGGTCACGGCGGCCTGTCCGTCCCCGCCGAATGCCTCGACCGAGGACGAGTCAACGTACACGCGCAGGGTCACGCGGCCGTCGGTCGTCTTCATCGGCGCGGTCGTGCGGCCCGTGAAGTACTGCGTGAAGTCACTCAGGCCCGATGCCGAGCGGTCCACGAACAGCTCCTGCGCCTCCGCGTGGTATCCGACCGTCGTGTGCTGGTCGTCGTCGGTCCGGAGCCGGAAGCCGACCTCCGTGGCGGTGCCAAGGGTGATCTCGGCCTCGATCTCGTAGGCGATACCCGTGACACGTGTGAGCGGATTCGCCGAGTCGGGGCCGACGGAGAGGTTCTTGCGGGTCGTGGCAGAGGAGCGCAGGGCGGTCAGCTCGCGGACCGGGCGCTGCACCAGGCGTACGCCGTCGGCGGTGTTCGTGAGTGTCAGTTCGCGGGGGGTGCTCAGCTGGCCGTTCCAGCCGCCGGTCGGGGCGCTGAAGGGGTAGTCCCAGTTGCTCATCCAGCCGAGCCAGACGCGGCGGTCGTCGGGCAGGCCGTAGAAGGACATGGCGGCGTAGTAGTCACGGCCGGAGTCGGCGCGCAGGACCGTGCCGGCCTTCTGGTCGGGAGTGAAACCGGTGCCGTTCCAGTCACCCGTGAAGTACTGGGCGGCCGAGCCGTTCGTGGCGCGTACGGCACCGGTGCTCAGGGTGAGGACCCACTTCACCTTGTCCTTGTCGCCGTCGACCGGCAGCGGGAAGAAGTCGGGGCACTCCCAGACGCCGGGCGTGGCCCAGTCGCCGTAGCCGAAGGAGCTGACCTGGGTCCAGGTGAGGAGGTCGGTGGAGGTGAAGAAGCGGATGTGGTCGCCGCCGGAGACGACCATCAGCCACTGGTCGTGAGCCTCGTCGCGGATGACCTTCGGGTCGCGGAAGGTCCAGCCGGCGTCGGGGCCGCCCGGGTTCTGCACGGCCGGGGTCGAGCCGCCGTGCAGCTGCCAGGAGCGGCCGTTGTCCTTGCTGTACGCGATGCGCACGCTGGCGTTCCCGCCCGGCTTGTCCGGGTGGTAGCTCGTGTAATAGGCGATCAGGCCCGAGCCGCCGTCGAAGAGACCGGAGGTGTCGTCGGCGTCCACGACCGCGCAGCCGGTCCAGCAGTGGCCATAGGCGTTCCAGGGCAGGGTGATCGGCAGGGGCTGCCAGTGGACCAGGTCGGTGCTGACCGCGTGCGCCCAGCGGCCCTCGTCCTGGTGGAAGAGGTGGTACTCGCCGTCGTAGTACAGCAGGCCGCAGGGGTCGCTGGTGGAGCCGGTGAGCTGGGAGTAGTGGTACGTGGGGCGGTACGGCTCGGTGAAGTAGTCGGCGGTGCTGTGGACCTCGACGTTCTGGAAGTACGACGTCCCGTGCGCGGCGGCGGTGCCGAAGGTGGCGCCCTTGGTGCGGGACACGCGAGTCTTGAGCGCCCGTACGCCGTCCACGTACACCTCGATGGTTCTGCCCGTCGCGCGGGCCTCGACGCGGTACGTGCTTCCGGCCGTGATGCGCCGGACCGGGCCGGAGGCGGAGGCGAGGCGGGCGCTGGAGGAGCGGTCCAGCAGGACGACGGCGTCGCGGCCGGCTTCCAGACGGGCTTCGTAGCCGCCGGAGCCGTTCGCGGACGCGCGCAGGACGAGGCCGGCCGAGGAGGAGCGGTCGCCGGGGGTGATGTCGGCTCTCGCCACCAGGTCGCCGTCGGTGGAGGGGGCCGTGCGCAGGCCGTTCTCGCCGCGGATGCCACGCAGGTCGGGGGTCCAGGTGCCGGAGCGGGCCGTCCAGCCCTGGAGGCCGGTGGCGAGGTCGGCGGCGGCGATGTTCTCGAAGGACACCTCGCCGGCCGATGCCGTGACGGCGAGTCGGCCCTTGGTGTGGGTGGAGTCCTGGGCAGTGATGACGGGGCTGTAGCCGTCGGGAGAGAGGAAGTTGGTCTGCCAGTGCACGCGCAGTTCGTCGTGTTCGGCTTCGATGCGCAGGCGGTAGACCGTGTCGGCCTTGATGGTGGTCGCGTAGGTGCCGAGGGTGATGTTGCCGTCGATGCGGTAGAGCCTCAGCCTGCCCTGGTCCGCGTCGACTTGGACGCCGTATCCGTGCGTGGCCGTGGCGTCGGTGCGCACCAGCAGTGAGGCGATGGCGGAGGCGTCGTGCAGGAGCAGGTCGGCCTGGAGCGCGGTGTCGTACGTCTGGGTCGTGGTGACGGCGCGGGCGGTGGCTCCCTGGGTTGGGGCCGCGCGCCAGCCCAGCGGACTCGCCGTCCAGGTGCCGCCGCTCGTGGTCCAGCCGGTGAGGTTGGTGGTGACTGAGGAGAGGGAGGGCGGGCCGAAGGTAACCTTGCCGCCCTGGGCGAGCAGGCCCACCGAGCCGGTGTCGTGGCGGTGGTCCTCCGTGTGGAGGAGCCGCTTGCCGTCGACATGTACCGTCAGCTCGGGTCCGTCGACTGCCACTTCGAGGTCATGGGGTCTTGCGGTCCGCGCTCCTGGAAGTGGAGCGGTGGCGAGTGTGTCGCCGCCGGCCAGGTCGTAGAGCCGTATGCGGGAGCGGCCGGGGTCCAGGGCGACCGCGTATCCGGTCGAGCCGTCGAGGGCGGCCCGGAACACCAACGCACCTACGGAGGAAGAGGATTGGGGCGTTATGCGGGCCGCGTACGTGCCCTTGGCCGCGAGTTGCTGCTCGGACAGGGCGAGGGCGGGCCCGCGACGGCCGGCGGTCGCCTTCTGGCCGCCGTCGGAGGTGCGGGTCCAGGTGCCGGTGACGGGGATGGGGTCGGGAATCGGGGTGGCGGCGGGCCTCGCTCCGGCGACGCTCGGGGCGGCGGCCTGTGCTGCGGGGAGGATGCCTCCGAGAGGCAGCAGGGTGGCGGCGGTTCCTCCGGCGAGCAGGAGGGTACGGCGGGACACGCTCATGGCGGCTCCTGGAAGAAGGGAAGGGTGGGCCGCGGCCCGGGGGGACGTCCACCCCCCGGGCCGTAGCCGGCTGGAAGACCGTCACGGCCAGAGCGGCCGGGGTCCGTCAGTGAAGGCCGGCGCCATCTGCCAGGCGTCGAACCGCTCAAGGGTCACGTCGCCGTCGGCACCGATGCCGACGCCGACGGCTTCGTCGGGGCGGGTGGGGTAGATGCGGGCGGTCAGGGGCCGCCCGTTCGCGAAGATCTCCAGTGCGGAGTGGTCGACGAGGACGCGCAGGTCCACCCGGCCGTCGGTGCCCAACGGCAGGTCGCCGTACCTGGGTTCGGTGTCGACGGTCGGGTCGAGGCTGCTGTTCTCGCGGTGCAGACGGAGGGTGCCGTTCGTTCCGTCGTGGGCCCTGCTCACCTCCACGACCGTGCGTTCCGCGCCGTCCGGTGTTTCGCGGACCACGAGCCGGGCGGTGGCTCCGGGGGCGAGGCGCAGGGTCGTCTCGATGTCCAGCTGATCTCCGCGCACGGCGTGCAGCGGGGTGTACGCGTCAGTCAGCGGGCCCGGCGCCACCTCCACGCGTTCCCGCCGCAGCACGGTCAGTTCAGGTGCGGGGGCCTGGTGCAGGCTGCCGTCCGTGTCGAGCGTGTCGACCCTCGGCAGGGACATCACGCCGCACCAGCCGGCCTGTGCGTTCGCCTCGTCGGTCCGGCCCTCCTGGAGCCAGCCGAACATGATGCGTCGGCCGTGCTCGTCGCGGGTGGACTGGGGGGCGTAGAAGTAGCGTCCGCCGTAGTCGAGGCGGTGGAGGGCGGTGGGGGTGAAGGTGTCGCCCTGGTAGCTGCCGGTCCAGTACAGGGGGTGGTGGGTGGTGCCCTCGTCCCAGGCGGAGAAGACCAGCACGTCGGTGCTGCCGGCCTCCTCGTCCTCGCCGAGCCGGAAGAGGTCGACGCACTCCCACATCGTGCCGGTCCAGTCGAGCTCGCCCTGGTTCTGCGAGGCGTCGCCGGTCAGCAGGGGGCCGACGTAGCGCCAGCTGCGCAGGTCGTCGGATTCGTACAGGAAGGCCGTTCCGCCGACGCCCCGGATGCCCGAGCCCACCAGCTGGCGCCACACCTGGCCCTCCCGCCAGACGCAGTGGTCGCGGAAGGCCGTGATGTCGACGCCCTCGGGCGGGGCGGTGATGACCGGGTTGGCCTGATCTTTCGTCCAGTACCGCAGGTCGGCCGATCCCCTGGCCACGCAGGGGAGTTCGTGGGCTTCGTGCCTGCCCGAGTAGACGAGCGTCGGCACTCCCCCGTCGTCCACCAGGACACCGGACCAGCAGCCATCGCGGTCCGGGCCGTCCGAGCCTGGCACCAGGGCGACTGGCTCATCGGCCCAGTGCACGAGGTCGGTACTGGTGGCGTGGCCCCAGTGGATGCGGTGGTGGGCGGCGGCGAGCGGGTTGTACTGGTAGAAGAGGTGGTAGACGCCGTTCCAGTGGCTCAGCCCGTTGGGGTCGTTGAGCCAGCCGCCGGGCGAGGTGAAGTGGAAGCGGGGGCGGTGGGGGTCGCGCAGGGCGCGTTCGGCCAGCCCCTCGGCGACGGGAGTGCCGGAGGGGAGGGTGAGGTCGTGGGTCATGCGGCGATGGTCTCCGCTTTCTCGGTGTCGTCGGTGGCCTCGCCGTCCGGCCGGTCGGTGGCCTTCAGGACGCGGCGGGCGATGTCGGAGGCGGGTGCGCGCAGATGGCAGCGCACCCAGTGGGGCTGTCCGTCGTCTTCGCCGACGATGTGGCGGACGGGCTCGGTGCGGCTGCACGCGCCGTCGTCGCCGTAGGGGCAGGACGCGGGGTTGAGGATCGCCTCGCGGAGCCTGGCGCGCTCGACGGGGTCGTAGCTGCCGGCCCGTTCGGGGTCGGGTACGGCGGACAGCAGTAGGCGGGTGTACGGGTGGGCGGGGGCGTCCATGACGGCCAGTGCGTCTCCGCCCTCAACGAGTTCGCCGGCGAACATGACCATCGTGGTGTCCGCGAGGTAGCGGGCGGAGCCCAGGTCGTGCGTGATGTAGAGCATGGCGATGTTCCGCTCGTCGCGCAGGCGCCGCATCAGGTTGAGCACGCCGACGCGCACGGAGACATCCAGCATCGACGTCGGTTCGTCGGCCAGGATCAGGCGCGGCTCCACTGCCAACGCGCGAGCGATGGAGACGCGCTGACGCTGGCCGCCGGAGAGTTCGTGCGGGTAGGACTGGAGCATGTCCTCTGTCAGGCCGACCGTTGCCATCAGCTCGCACAGCGCCTCGCGGGTGGCGGAGCGGCCGTGCACGACGAGGGCCCGGGTGAGGAAGTGCTCGATGCGGTGGACCGGGTTGAGCGAGCCGAAGGGGTCCTGGAACACCATCTGGACCTTGCGGCGGTACGCCCGTGACACCCGGCGCCGCTCGGTGCGCAGGACGTCCTCGCCGTCGAGCAGCACCTGTCCGGCCGAGGGCTGTTCGAGGCGGGCGAGGCAGCGGGCGATGGTGGACTTGCCGCTGCCGGACTCGCCGACCAGGGCGGTGATCCGGCCGGCCGGGAGATCGAAGGACACGTCGTTGACGGCACGGACGCGGCGCCGGGAGAAGACGGTGCCGACCTGGAAGTCCTTGGTCAGGCCGCGTACGGAGAGCAGGGGTTCGGTCAGTTCGGTCATCGGGAGGCTCCTTCCGGACTGCGGGCCACACTGCGGGCCACCCAACGGCCGGGCGCGACCTCGCGCAGGTCGGGGATGGTCATGGAGCAGTCCGAGCGGTCCTCGGGACAGCGGACGTGGAAGCCACAGCTGTCGGCGGTGCGCGGGGCGTCGAACAGGCCGGTGAGTTCGCGGCGCGGGCCGGTCAGCGGCGGGAAGGCGTTCATCAGCGCCTCGGTGTACGGGTGGAGCGGCGCGGCGAACAGGTCCTTGGCGGCGGCGAGTTCCACGATCCGTCCGCCGTACATCACGCCCATGCGGTCCGACAGCTCGACCATCAGGGACATGTCGTGAGTGATGAAGAGGATGGAGAAGCCCAGCTCCCGCTGGAGGTCGCGGATCTGCGCCATGATCTCCTGCTGCACGACCACGTCGAGCGCGGTCGTCGGCTCGTCCATGATCAGCAGCCGGGGGCGGAGCGCGACGGCCATGGCGATGACCACGCGCTGGCGCATACCGCCGGACAGCTGGTGCGGGTACGCCTTCAGCCGCCCCGGGTCGATGCCCACCAGCTCCAGGAGCTCTCCCGCCCGCTCCCGCGCGACCCGCTTCTTCGGCTTCTCGTGGGTGGTGAAGATGTCGACGATCTGCTCGCCGATGGTCAGAACGGGGTTGAGGGAGTTCATCGCCGACTGGAAGACCATCGCGATCTCCCGCCATCGGAAGGCGCGCAGCTCACGTGCGTCCAGGGCGAGGACGTCCCGCCCCTGGAAGCGGATGCTGCCCGCGGTGATCTCCGCCGGGGGCTTCAGCAGCCGCATGACCGCGTTGGCGATGGTCGACTTGCCGCAGCCGGACTCTCCGGCGAGGCCGAAGATCTCTCCGGCGCTGATGGAGAAGGAGACGTCGTCGGCGCCGACCACGGTGCGTCCGTCGCCGCGGTATTCGACGCGCAGGCCGCTCAGTTCAAGTACGGGTTCCATGGCTCAGCCCCTCCTCTCGCGGCGGGCACGGCGGTTGCGCAGCCTCGGGTTGGTGATCTCGTCGACCGCATAGTTGACCAGCGCGAGCGCGAACGCGACGAGCGCGATGCACAGTCCGGAGGGGACGAAGGCCCACCAGGCGCCGGTCATCAACGCGCCGTCGTTGCTGGCCCAGTACAGGTTGGTACCCCAGCTGACGACGCTGCTGTCGCCGAGGCCAAGGAATTCCAGGCCGGCCTGGGCGCCGATGCCGAAGATCACGCAGCCGAGCAGCGTGGTCATCACCACGGACGCCATGTTGGGCAGGATCTCGCGGAACATGATCCGCAGCGGGCGCTCCCCGGTGACGACCGCGGCGGCCACGAAGTCCTTGCCCCGGATCGACTTGGCCTGCGCGCGCAGGACCCGGGCCGAGCCCGCCCAGCCGGTGACGACGAGGACCAGGATCACGGTGGAGGTCCCGGGCGGCAGGAACGCGGCCAGGATGATGAGCAGCGGCAGTCCGGGCAGCAGCAGGAAGATGTTGGTGACCAGGGTCAGCGCGTCGTCCACAATGCGGCCGAAGTAGGCGGCCGCGAGGCCGACGACGATGGCGACCGCGGTCGCCACCAGCCCCACGGTGAACCCGACGAAGAGCGAGCTGCGCGCGCCCCACAGGGTGAGGGCGAGCACGTCCTGTCCCTTGGCGGTCGTACCGAGCCAGTGTGCGGCCGAAGGGAACTGGCTGCCCGTGGAGTTGATGAGCGACGGTTCACCCGGGACGAGGACGGGAGCGAGCAGAGCAAGGAGAGCGAAGAGAGCGAGCAGCATCAGCCCGGTCATCGCCTTCTTGCTGTCGGTGAGCTGGCGTAGCAGTCCGCGCCGGCGGGAAGGGCGCGCGGGGACTGTCGGCGTGGTGGCCGTTGCGATTTCGATGGCGGTCATGTCGGCAGCCCCCTTCAGCGGACGCGGACGCGCGGGTCGAGGCGGACGTAGACGAGGTCGACGAGGAAGTTCGCGATCAGTACCGCCGCCGTGATCGTCAGGAAGATGCCCTGCATCAGCGGGTAGTCCAGGCCCTGGACGGCCATCAGCAGCTGATAGCCGATGCCGGGGTAGGCGAACACGACCTCGGTGAGCAGGGCGCCGCCGACGACGAAGCCGAGTGCCATGCCGAAGTTGGTAACGGAGGGGAGCAGGGCGTTGCGGGCGGCGTAGCGGAACATGATCCGCGAGGGGCTGAGCCCCTTGGCCTCGGCCATGGTGATGTAGTCCTCGGCCGTCGTGGCGATCATGGTGTTGCGCATGCCGAGCATCCAGCCGCCGATGGAGACCAGCACGATGGTCAATGCAGGCAGCACCAGGTGGGTGGCGACGTTGGAGAGGAATTCGCCGTTGAAGCCGGGGGTCAGGCCGACGTCGTAGGCGTGCCGCATCGGGAACCAGCCCAGACTCACCCCGAACAGGTACAGCGCGCCCATCGCCAGCCAGAAGTACGGGAAGGAGCCGACGAAGATCAGCAGGGGCGGGAAGGCGGAGTCGAGGACGCCGCCGCGCCGCCAGGCGGCGACGATGCCGAGCAGGTTGCCGAGCACGGCGGCGATGACGAGCGCGACGCCACCGAGGAGCAGGGTCCAGCCGATCTGCGAGCCGATCACGTCGGTGACCGGGGTGGGGAAGCGGGTGATGGAGATGCCGAGGTCGCCGGTGAAGACGCTCTTGACGTAGGAGACGTACTGCTCCCAGAGGGGGCGGTTGTCGAGGCCGAAGAGTTTGCGCAGCTGGGCTATCTGGTCGGGCTGCATGGTGCCCTGGGCCTGCGCGAACATCCGTGAGACCGGGTCGCCCGGCATGAAGCGCGGGAGAACGAAGT
The DNA here is from genome assembly GCF_026342835.1 of Streptomyces sp. NBC_00154. Taxonomy (GTDB): domain Bacteria; phylum Actinomycetota; class Actinomycetes; order Streptomycetales; family Streptomycetaceae; genus Streptomyces. The sequence goes on along the minus strand of NZ_JAPEMI010000001.1, from coordinate 6,161,721 downwards.
TCAGGGTGATGGAGGCCCAGAAGGCGAGCAGATAGAACCCCAGATTGCGCAGGATGAGACGCACGGGTCGTGCTCCTGTCGGTGGGGGTGTGGGAGGTCGGTGGCGGGGCGGCCGTCCGGGGAGGCGGACGGCCGTCGGTTCGCCGGGCGTCAGCCCTTGACGGGCTTCAGCGACGTGAGCACGAGGATCGTGCTGCCGTTGCGGTTGCCGAGGGTGGCGTACGGGTTCTCTTCGGTGGGCCAGCCGGTGAAGCGGGCGTCCGTGTACGCGCCCCACTCGGGGCCGGTGAACAGCGGGACGACGGGCGCGTCCTTGTTGTACAGCGCCTGCAGACCGTTCATCTGCTCGCGCTGCGCACTCTCGTCCGTGGCAGCGGCGAAGGCGTCGATGAGCTTGTCGGCCTTCTTGTCGCCGAAGCGGTGGTAGTTTTCCGTGGCCTGCTTGCCGACCGGCTGCACCATCTTGGTCGACATCACGCCGCGGAAGTACTCGTACGGCGTGGCGCCGTTGTTGCTCCACACGATGCCGGTGTCGAACGTGCCGGTGTTGTACGACGACGAGACCGCCGACCAGTCGGGCGTCTTCACGATGGCGGTGATGCCGACCTTCGCCAGGTCCTGCTTGATGATGTTGGCGACCGAGATCCAGTCGGAGGAGGCCGAGCCGACGGAGATGTCGAGCGTGAAGTTCTTGCCGTTCTTCAGCTTGCGCTTGCCGCCGCTCTCCTTGTAGCCGGCCGCATCCAGGGCCTTGGCCGCCGCGTCGGTGTCGTACTTCGTCCAGGTGCAGGAGGCGGCCAGCGACGTGTCACGCCACTTGTCGTAGGTGCGGGCCATACCCGTGCAGTCGGCGGGTTCGGCGTAGCCGTTCATCGCAACCTTGGTGACCTGGTCACGGTCTACCGCCATGCTGAGCGCCTTGCGCACGGCCGGGTCGTCGAAGGGGGCCTTGGTGGTGTTCAGCTGCCAGTTGATCATGGCACCGGTGGCCGGGAACCAGTAGTGGTTGTGCTTCTTGTCCTTGACGACGAAGGACTTCTCGATGTCCGGGATGAACGACTGCGTCCAGTCCACCTCGCCGTTGGTGAAGGCGATGTTGGCGCTGTCGTTGCCGGAGAAGGCCAGCATCTGGATGCCGGCGATCTGCTGCTTCGCCGGCTGCCAGTAGTCGGGGTTCTTGCGCAGCTCGTACGACTGACTCTGGAACTTCTCGACCTTGGTGTACGGGCCGGTGCCGACCGGGTTCGGGTTGGTGAACTTCGCCGGGTCCTTCACCTTGGACCAGATGTGCTTCGGCAGGATGTAGTGGCCGCTGATCTCGAAGAAGGCGGTCGAGAACGCCTTGTTGAAGGAGAACTTCACCGTGTGGGCGTCGACCGCGGTGACCTTGTCCAGGTAGTCGAAGCCGCCCAGCACCTTCTTCTGGAGCTCGAAGGTGTAGACGACGTCGTCGGCGGTGAGAGCCTGGCCGTCCGACCACTTGACGCCGTCGCGCAATGTGAAGGTGAGGGACTTGCCGTCCTTGGCCTGCTCCCACTTGGTGGCCAGCCACGGCGTGTCCTTGGCATCCGCCATGCTGTGCACCGCCAGCGGCTCGTAGACCGCCTGCAGGGTCATAGGGGCGGCCTGCGGGGAGAGCGGGTTGAAGTTGCGCGTGAACGTCGCCAGATCCTCGCGTGGGATGGTGAGCAGCTGGTCGCCGGAGGTGTCACCGGCGCCGGCAGTGCCCGAGCCACCCGTACAGGCGGACAGGACCAGGGCTGCGGCGGCGGTCGCGGTGACCGCTCTCAGGACGGCCCGGGGCCGCCGTGAAGGTATGCGGGAAGGTGCCATAATGGAGACTCTTTTCCTCTCTTCAACACACAGGGCGAAGACTGGGATGGGATTCCTCGGCGGGCTGATTAGCGGTCAGACCGACGAGCGTTCGAGCAGCGGGCAGTCGATCGTCACCCGGTGGGTGTCGAGCGGCTGCCCGGCTGCGAGAGCGGCGAGCATGTCAATGCCCTTGGTGCCCATGGCCTCGAAGGGCAGGGCGAGCGTCGTCAGCTTCGGCCGCAGATAGGCGGCGATGAGTTCCTGGTTGTCGAACCCCACCACGGCCACGTCGTGCGGGATGCGCATTCCACGTTCCTTGATCGCGTCGTACGCGCCCATCGCCATCCGGTCGTTTCCGCAGAACAGCGCGGTCGGCCGGTCGCCGGCCGGGCGGTCCAGCAGTTCGCAGGCGGCGGTATAGGCGCTGTCGGCGGTCGCCCAGCCGGGGACGACGAGGGAGGGGTCGGGGGTGATCCCGGCCTCGCGCAGGGCGCGTTCGTACCCTTCGCGCCTGCCGATGGCGGCCGGGATCGCCGGGTCGAGGTTGATGAACCCGATGCGGGTGTGACCGGCATCCAGGAGCCGGCGGGTCGCCTTGTATCCGCCCGACACCTCGTCGGGCAGGATGCACGGCAGCTCACCGTCCGCGTCGTAGCAGTTGACGAGCACCGTCGGCACCTCCCGGGCGGCCTTGGGGAGCGTGACGGCACGGTGCCAGGTCGTGGCGTACAGCAGCCCTTCCACCCGGTGCTCCAGCATCTGGTCGAGCGCGGCGGCCTCCTGGGCGGGATCGCCCTCGCTCGCGGCGATCAGCAGGAACCTCCGGTCACCCCAGGCGCGGCTCTGCGCACCCGTGATCACCTCCCCCGCGAACGGGCCGGTCACGATCTCGGTGATCAGCCCGAACCACCCGCTGCGGTTCGCGGCCAGCGCCCGCGCCCCGGCGTTGGGCCGGTAGCCGAGCTCGTCGATCGCCTCCAGGATCCGCCGACGGGTCTCGTCAGGGATGGAGGCACCGGGCTTGTCGTTCAGGACGAAGGAGACCGTGGTCCGCGAGACACCCGCATGGCGGGCCACATCGCTCATGGTCACGCGATGCGTCCTGTTCGTGGCCACTTCCAGTCCCTTTCGGCTAGCCGGAGACGAGACACCGCCTCCAGTTTCGCGCTTTAATAACGCGTGTTACTTCCTTGTGGCAGGGAAGTTACGTCCGTCTTGAGCGGCATGTCAATACCTGCGCAATGGGCTGCATCAGGCCACCGTCCCGGTGCCCTTCGCCACCCGCGCTCTTCCTGAGAGAGGCAGACAGTCACCATGGCCCGACCCCAGGCCCCCGTCAGTGTCACCGTCCTCGGCGAGTGCGTCGCCGACGCCTTCACCGACCCCGCCCGGTCCAGCTCCGATGAACTCGCACTGCGGGCCCTGCCCGGTGGCGGCCCCGCCAACACCGCCGTCGCTCTCGCCCGGCTCGGCACCCCCACCCGCTTCCTCGGCCGGTTCTCCCACGACGTCTTCGGCACCCTCTTCCGTACCCGCCTCAGCGCCTCCGGCGTCGATCTGACCGGCAGCGTGACCGCTCCCGAGCCCAGCACCCTCGCCGTCGCCGACCTCGACGACTCCGGCCAGGCCACCTCAATGCCGGTGAGTTAGCGCGTCGGTGCAGGTCAGGCACTTGATGGTGCGGGGTTTGGTTGGAAATATCCCCTGGTGACGTTGCGTGATCCGTCACTTCTGGTGACGTGTCGGCGGAGGCCGGGACACGGCAACGGAGTTCCCGGTAGGACAGAAGATCGACCAAGATCCGACTGTCCGCGAGGGAACTCCGTTGGGTACTCAGTGTGCCATCGTCCGCATGCCGTCTGCCATCACCGAGGGCAGCCAGGCCCCGTTGAACAGGCTGGTGACCCCCACGGACCGGCGCTTTGGCGAGCACGTCCGTCTCGGCGTGTTGACCGAGGAGATCAGCCCTGAACTGGTTGACGAGGTCGTGGAGTCGACCGGCTGCGGCGAGCGTCGCCGCCGGCTGTTGCCCGCCCGGGCGGTGGTCTACTTCATCCTGGCGTTGTGCCTGTTCAGCAGCTCCGACAGTGCCGGGCCGCCGGGATACCGGTCGGTCCTGCGCACGTTGACGGAGAAGCTGCGGCATCTGCCAGGCCTGTGTGTGCAGCGCTTGCCCACCAGCTCGGCCCTGACACGGGCCCGGCAGCGGCTGGGCGACAAGCCGCTGCAGGCGCTGTTCGAGCGGCGGTGCGGCACGCTGGCCACGACCGTCACTCCGGGCGCGTTCGCCTTCGGGCTGCGGCTGGTCGCCTGGGACGGCACCGCGCTGGATGTCCCCGACACCCCGGCAAACGCTGCTGAGTTCGGTTTCACCGGCAAGGGTGGTGTCAACCAGAGCGGACACCCACAGGTCCGCCTGATGGCCCTGACCGAATGCGGCACCCACGCCCTGGTCGACGCGGCCTTCGACGCCGTGGCCAGGTTCAGCGAGCACAAGCTCGCCCGCCGGCTGCTGGCCTCCCTGCGAGGGGACATGCTGCTGCTGGCCGACCGCAACTTCGCCGGATACCAGCTGTGGGGCCTGGCCCGCGCCACCGGCGCCCACCTGGCCTGGCGGATCAAGAAGAACCTGGTCTTCGTGCCGCTGCGGGTGCTGTCCGACGGGTCCTACCTGTCCATCATGCGCACGCCCGCGGAGAACATCCGCCACGGTCAGGCCCGCGCGGCCGGACGCACCCTGACCGAGCCGCCCCGGGGACACCTGGTACGGATCATCGAGTACACCGTGACCATCCACCCACAGGCCGGCCCACCCCGCACCGAGACGTTCCGGCTGGTCACCAGCCTGCTGGACCACCGCCTCGCCCCGGCCCACCAGCTGGCGAGGGCATATCACCAGCGGTGGGAGATCGAAAACGGATTCGCGGAACTCAAGAACCGCCTGCGCGGCGCCGGATTCATCCTGCGCTCCAAGGCGCCCGAGCTGATCTACCAGGAGATCTACGCCCTTCTCACCGTCTACCAGGCACTATGCGCACTGCAGACGCGCGCGGCAGAACACGGCGGGACCGATCCTGACCGGATCTCCTTCACCGTCACGGTGCAGCTCGCCCGGCTGACCGTCGCCGCCCAGGCCGCAGCCGACGTCACCACACTGGCCGCCGCCCGCCGCGAAGCCACCACAGAGCTCTTGGCCGCCCTCCTCCCGCCCCGGCGCAACCGGCAGTGCCAGCGCATCAAGAAGCCGTCCAAGAACACCTTCGAGGTCAGAAAACGGGACCAGACCCGCACTCCCAGTAACGTCCGCTACACACTCAAAGTCACCAACCACCCCACCTGACCTGCACAGACGCGCTAACTCACCGGCATTGCAGGCCACCTACACCTTCTACGCCGACAGCGCCGCCGACTGGCAGTGGACCACCGACGAACTCGCCGCCACCCAGCAGGACGACGCGGCCTGCCTGCACACGGGCTCCCTGGCACTCATACGCCAACCCGGCGGCACCCGCATCGAGGACCACCTCGCCCAGGCACGCGAGCACGTCACCGTGTCCATCGACCCCAACGTCCGCCCCCTGCTCGTACCCCCCGCCGCCTACCGCGAACGGCTCCCCCACTGGTGCGCCCTCGCCGACATCCTTCGCCTCAGCGAGGACGACCTCGCGCTGCTCCTGCCCGGTGCTGGCGCCGAGGAGGCGTGCGACACCTGGCACGCCGCCGGCGCGCGCCTCGTCGTCATCACCTTGGGCGGACGGGGCGCCCTCGCCTCCCTCGACGGTCTCCGCGTCACCGTCGCGGCCCCGGCCATCGACGTCGTCGACACCGTCGGCGCCGGGGACTCCTTCACCGCTGGCCTGCTCCACCGGCTCAACGCCCTCGGCCACCTCGGCGGCCGACTCGACGCACTGAGCCTCGAAGACCTGACCGACGCCTGCTCCTTCGCCGCTCGCGTCGCCGCCCTGACCTGCTCAGTCCCCGGCGCGAACCCGCCTCTGGCGGATGCAGTGGGGCTGAAAGCCGGGGTGGATGGGCTCCTGCCCCATGCCTGAACGCGGCATGCCCGTTCCCGCAGCCATGACTGCGGGAACGGGGGCGCCGAATCCAAACTCCCGGCACCCCGTACGCGCTGTTGCCGCGGCGTCGCCGGTGTTGCGAGGCCGGAGCGCCGGGGAGCCGAGCGGTGCTTGAAATCAGGCGCGGCTATCGGTGAGGTCGGCGAGGAGCGCGGTAATGACGGGGCCCGCAGCGGCCATGGCGACCGAGCCGGAGGCGAGCAACCACTGGACCGGGAAAGGACTTACGTCGCCTATCTGCCCGGACATGCCATGCGGATCGCAGTCCTCTGCCCAGGCTAGGAAAGCGCCACCATCCTGAGACAAAAGCACCCGTCCGCCGCGTGAGACGGTCCGGAGAACAACTGGTCAGCGCGATGCTCTCTGCCGCAAGTCGCGAGAACCTACACCTCCCCTGTAGGATCCGGGGCTCGATGCGCACTGTCGACGCTTGATACGCAGTGAATGCGCAAATCCGAGCTTGGCTGTGCAGTGACTCCGGACCGTAATTGCCGATGTCGGTCTCTTGTGATCTTTCGGGGCCGCATGCCCAGGCTGCTCCGTACGGTCCAGAGCATGGCGTGTGACGTTTCCGCAGGACGTCGTGCGCAGCTGCACCAGGCAACTGCTGGCCAGGGCAGGCGACGCGGCGATCTTCCCTTGGAGCCTGTGGTAAGGCGTGGCGCCCAACAACGGCGGCAACGTCTGCAAGTCGGTGATCCTGCGGTTCGGCCAACTGTGGATCAGGCCGAACGACCACGATCGGATGGCCGAGCACACCGTCGCCAGGATGACCAGGCGGCAGCGGCGTATCTGCGGGCACTTCGGTAGGCAGCCCGACCCCATGGACTGGTAGACCAACTGACCGGGCGCCCGGACGACCGGACAGCCGACGGGGATTCCCGGCTGGGCTCCCTCACCCACCGCGAACGAGAAATCCTGGTCGCCATCGGCAAGGGCTGGACCAACAGCGAGATCGCAGAAGGGCTCGTGTTGTCCGAGTCCACGGTGAAGAAACACGCCGGACGAGTCCTGGCGAAAGTCGACGCCAGGGACCGGATCCAGGCCGTGGTCCTCGCCTACGACCTCGGACTGGCCCGCCCCCCAGCCTGGGCTGATCACCAGCCGGCGCAGTCCAGGCAGTCGCCCAGCAACGCGAAGCCCCTACTCCTCCGTGGTGTTCGTGCCGTACGGGCTCACAGACATGGTTATCGATCAGGATGACCAGGCGGTGGTCGACGGGCTGTCATGAGTACCGACCACAGGTACAGTTCGACCACATCGTGGCCGCCTGCCCACCCGCCAGCCCCGTCGGTCCAGGCCCAGCCGCCTCCAGACTGATGGTGACGCGTCGTCACCGGGATCCACCAACGCCATCATTGCTCACTGTGCCCGGATTTCGGCCTTTCCACAGGACGCAGTGCTCGCGAGATCGCGGACCCTACATCCCCCGCCGACGTCGATGTCCGTGCCGCAGATCGAGGTGGCCGGCATCCTGGAGCCCGCCTACCGCGTCGCCGGCGACAGCTTCGACTACGCCCTCAACGGCAACACCCTGCACGCGGCTGTGATCGACGCGATGGGCCACGGCCTGGACGCCGCCACGATGGCGACCGTGGCCATCGGCGCCTACCGTCATGCCCGGCGGGCTTTTGTCAGCCTGGCCGAGAAGTACGCGGCCATGGACGATGCCATCTCGCGACAGTTCGGTCCCGACCACTTCGTCACGGCGCAGCTGATGCATGTGAACATCGCCACCGGTGAGATGGCACTGGTCATCGCGGGCCACCCCGCGCCGCTGCTGATCCGCGACGGCAGGGTCGTGCAGCAGCTGGAGAGCGCTACGACGCTGCCCGTCGGCTTCGGTGGTGAGGAGCCCCGGATCAGAGAGCACACGCTTCAGCAAGGCGACCGGGTGCTGTGCTACACCGACGGCATCATCGAGGAACACGTCAACGGCGGGGAGCAGTTCGGCGAGGAACGCCTCATCCGCTGCGTGAACCGCCTGGGGGAGGAGCCTCCGCAAGGGCTGCGGGCGGATCTGCGCCGGCTCTCCCACACGCTGAAGTGGGAACGGCGTGGGCGCACCAGCGACGACGCCACCCTCTTCATGATCGAGTGGCACGGAGGTGCCGCCGACCACCTCGCGGTCCTTGACTGAGCGCCCGCGCGTCAGGCCCGATCACGTCGTCGACGACAAGGACTCGCGGGGATCGAGGCCCGGTTCTCACTCTCGGCCCCGGGACCGCAGAGGACGAAGTTGCCCGGAACGCATTGCGTCCCGGGCAGCACGCGTGGGTGGCAGCCGCGAAGCTCCCAGGTCTCAGCCGTCTCAGGCCGCGGTTGTTGGGTTCGCTGATTCGGCGGTGCGGCGGTGTTCGGCGTTGATGCGCTGGGCTTCTTCGAGCTGGTCTTCGAGGATCACGATGCGACAGGCGGCCTCGATGGGGGTCCCGTGGTCGACGAGTTCCCGGGCGCGTGCGGCGATGCGCAGCTGGTAGCGGGAGTAGCGGCGGTGGCCGCCCGCGGATCGGAGCGGGGTGATGAGACGGGCTTCGCCGATGGCGCGGAGGAAGCCCTGCGTGGTGCCGAGCATCTCGGCGGCCCGGCCCATGGTGTAGGCGGGGTAGTCGTCGTCGTCGAGACGGCCGTACGAGTCGTCTGCAGTCATTGCACCTCTCTGTGGAACGCGTGGAGGGGCCCTGGTGCCATTGGCACCAGGGCCCCGAAGGAACTGCTACACCATCTGCCAGCCCTGATACTGCGCCGGCCTTCTTGTTCCGCACCAGCTCACGGGGGATGGGAGCGTGTGCGGGGATCGCGGTTGCTTGACCGGAGACCACCTCACTATCGATGTCCTGCGGTACCCGGGCTCAAGCCTTCCGCCCGGGCGATCCTGATGGCGCCTGGCTCCTCCGTTCTTCCCTCTGGGATCAACTGCTTACCTATTGCTGGTACTGCTCTTGCGTACTGCTCTGTGGCCTGTGACAGCGCCACTCTTCGACAGCCAGCCCCGTCGCCCGTCCTGCGTCTGCTCTGGCTTAGAACCCCACTGCCGAACCTCCCGGCACGCGCGCCCGCAGCCGACGCCTTTACCGAGGAACTACCAACAACTGCACTGCTGGTACTGCGAACTGCACTTACTGAACTACTACTGCGCTACTGCTCACGGCGGCCCCTGATTACTTCGGGCCACCCGGTCCGGCCGTCAGCCCCGTCACCAACAGCCCTGGCTTCGGAACTCCACCACCGCACCGTCCTGCGAACTGCAACTGCGTGGACCACTGCCCGCCAGTTCGTCTCTGCCGGGCCTTGCTGATCTCGGCTACGAGAGAAACCCTAACCACACCACCACCCAATGTCTACTCCAGCGGGCATAGATTTCCGCGCACTCGAAGATGAGGTAATCCGCGTCGACCGGCCTATGGATGGTTCAAGCAGCTCCGAAGCCCAGTCCGGCGCCCGGAGTGACCCACAGCCGCGCAGCACGTCGGGCTGAGCGTGACGTCGCCGACTGCGCGCGGCTACCGTCGGCGGGCACCGGCCAACACTGGGCAGTGACTGACACACCGACCGGGGACGGACGTTTCCGGCCGTATCACCCCACGGTCTGCCGTTGACGGGCGTGGCACAAGGACTGCGCCGCCCTCGACGATCCCGGCCCGATGATCGAGCAGATCGTGGAAGCGTGCGTGCAGGTGCCGCGATCCGCAGACTGGCGCTCCTGCTGCCGCGTCAGTGCCTTGTCGAGGATCTGTTTACTGTCCCGCGGTCACTCTCGTGCTCGCCCGGCCGGTGGCATCGCCGTGGATGGGTCGCCTGCTCGAATCGGCGCGAGCCCACGACTCGGGCAGGCCGTGGGCCGGCATCGTGACACGGGCGCACGGCAGCGTGCGGCCAAGCGTCGACTGTGGTCCTCAGTCCGCTTCGGCAAGCACTGTGGCTCTGCCGGGTTGGCGGGTGGAGGGGCGGGGCACGAGGGTCGGGTAAGCGAAGGCCGGGCATGGACGATCCACGGACCAGGGTGACCCTGATGAACATGATGACCGTCAATGCCACAAGCGCCCGTTCCACGGGAGCCGTTGCCGACGCGCGTGATGCGGCTCGGGCCTTCCTCGAAGGCTTGCGGCAGCCGGCCGTGGCCCCTGATGCCGCGGACACCGTGGTCCTGGTCGTGTCCGAGCTCGTCACCAACGCCCTGCCGCCACGACGGGGGCACCTGCACATTGGAACTGACCGCGCACCCCGACACCATCGAGGTGGCCGTCCACGACCCCAGCCGGCATGCGCCGCGCATGCGCACCCTGACCTGAACGGCGGCACCGGGGGCTTCGGCTGGCCCATGGTCAACCGACTCGCCCGCGCCACCGCGGTCACCCGCCGGGCCTCCGGCGGCAAGACCGTGAGCGCGCATCTTGCCTGGTAGCGCCACCGCTCAAGCAGCCGGATGGCCGGTGAATATAATCTGCCTCATGTCGAAGCCTGACGAGCTGCTCATTGACGTCGCCGCCCTGGTGGAGTCCGGGCAGAGCAATCAGATGTCCCTGACCGTAGTCACCGGTGGTGCTGTCATCACCGGTCGGCTGGCTCCCGAAGCTGTGTGGAGGCTGAGGGTGTCGGAGGTGCTGACGGACTCCGACCGCCTGGGAGAGTTCTCCTCCATCTTCGACGCCCCCACGAAAAAGGACGGGCCGCCCACGCATCTGCACTTCCATGTCGCCCGGATCCTGCAGGGCACGGTGGGCATCCCGGAGACGGGCGGGATGTACCGGGTCGCGATCGAGGACGTCAGCGCCTGGACCGTGGGCGACTTCAGCTATTCCGACCACTGAGCAACCAGTGCGGCGGGAACCCGTCGCACGCAGTGTGGGCCCGACCGGCGCGCCGGTCGGGCCCACTGCCGTTCAGGTGTCGGCTCGTGCCTGTTCCGTCGGTCAGACGGATACGGGGGCGCCGAGCATCGCGGAAGCTCGCTGGAGCGAGCTGAGGATGCGCACGGGTGCGGCCGTGGGGAGGGTGCGGCAGGTGAAGCCGAGCTGAGTCATGGCCCGGAGGACTTCGGCGGCGCTGAAGTCACGGCGGTCCTGGCGGGTGACGACCTGGCCGACTTGCTTGACGGGGTAGTGACGGCGGCCGATGGTCACGGATTCGCCGGTGCCCGGTTCGGGCTTGATGCCCTTCATCGATTCCAGCACGCCGCTCTTGGTGAGCTCGAAGGGGAAGCGGGCGATGACGCAGCGCATGTGGCCTCACAGGGAGAAGGGGGAAAACGGTCCGACCAGGGTGAGGCGGTTCAGCGGGAGAGGGCGAGGATGCCCAGGGCGCTGCCTTGCTCCTCGACCACCGGCAGGGCACCGGGACGGAGGTAGTGCATCGCGTGCTCGGCTTCGGCCACAGTGGTCACGGGTGAGGTGAACGCGCCGTGGTCGCCGAGGATGTCGCGCAGGCGGACACGGTCCGTGTAAGCGGAGCTGTCACAAACGGCGGCCAGTTCGGTCTGGGTGACCAGGCCGGTGCACTGGCCGTCCTGGTCGCAGACGACCAGCCGGGCCGTGCCGGCGGCGGCCATGACGGCCAGCGCCACCTCGACGCTCATGTCGTCACAAACCTGCGGCCCGGCCGCGTCCATGACCTCAACCACCGTCCTGTGCACGGGAGTGGCGCCCTCCGGGCGGCCTTGCATCTGAACCAGCGTCAAAATGTGCCTCCTGCAGAAGTGGGTCAGCTTCCTGATCATGAACGTTCTAGGCCGCCGCGTCGAAGGAGGACTGCCGTACGGTCACGCGCCGGGCCGCCGAAGCGGGGCTGCGTCGGCCGCGGGAGGCCGCGCTGCGGCTGCGCGGACGCCGCTCGGCCACCGGCGCGGTGATCGTCACGGGACTGCCGGAGGGGGTCTGGGCGCCGGTAATACGGCTGAGTGCCTCTTCCCCGGAGCGGACCTGGGTGGTCTGGGGCACGATGCCGGCGGCCGTCATGAGGCGGGTCATGTCGCGGCGCTGGTTCGGGGTGACCAGGGTGACGACGCTGCCGGACTCGCCGGCCCGCGCGGTGCGGCCGCCGCGGTGGAGGTAGTCCTTGTGGTCGGTCGGCGGGTCGACGTTGACGACGAGGTCGAGGTTGTCGACGTGGATACCGCGCGCCGCGACGTTCGTCGCGACGAGCACGGTGACGTGCCCGGTCTTGAACTGGGACAGGGTCCGGGTGCGCTGCGGCTGCGACTTCCCGCCGTGCAGGGCGGCGGCCCGTACCCCGCTGTTCAGCAGGTCCTTGGTCAGCCGGCGTGCTTGGTGTCCAGGAACATGATCACCCGGCCTTCGCGCGCCGCGATCTCCGTCGTCGTCCGGTGCTTGTCGGCGCCGTGGACGTGCAGGACGTGGTGCTCCATCGTGGTGACCGCGCCTGCGGACGGGTCGACGGAGTGGACCACCGGGTCGGTGAGGTAGCGGCGGACCAGGAGGTCGACGTTGCGGTCGAGGGTGGCGGAGAACAGCATCCGCTGGCCCTCGGGGCGGACCTGGTCCAGGAGTGCGGTGACCTGGGGCATGAAGCCCATGTCGGCCATCTGGTCGGCCTCGTCGAGGACGGTGATCGCGACCTGGTTCAGCCGGCAGTCACCCCGGTCGATGAGGTCCTTGAGGCGGCCCGGCGTCGCGACGACGACTTCGGCGCCACCGCGCAGTGCGTTGACCTGCCTGCCGATCGGCATTCCGCCGACGACGGTGGCCAGGCGCAGCCTCACCGAGCGGGCGTAGGGGGTGAGCGCGTCGGTCACCTGCTGCGCCAGCTCACGCGTCGGCACGAGGATCAGAGCCAGCGGCTGGCAGGGCTCGGCGCGCTGTCCGGCGGTGCGGGCCAGCAGGGCCAGGCCGAAGGCGAGAGTCTTGCCTGAGCCGGTGCGCCCGCGACCGAGGACGTCGCGGCCCGCGAGGGTGTTGGGCAGGGTCGCACCCTGGATCGGGAACGGGACACTCATGCCTTGTGCGGTGAGCGAGGCCAGCAGCCGCTCGGGCATGTCGAGGTCGGCGAACGCCTCGACGGCGGGCAGCGCTGGAGTGATCGTCTCGGGCAGGGCGAACTCGCCCTGGGCCGCCGCGGGCCGCCGACCCTGACCCTGGCCGCCGATGCGGCTCGGCCCTCCGGAACGGCGCGGGGCGGGCGAGCCGAAGCGGCTACCCTGGGGCGAACCGGCGCCGGAGCCAACAGCGGGACCGCCGGTCCGGCTGCGGGCGCGGGAGGAGCGGTTGTTCGTACGTGAGGGGTTCATTCAGAACCTTCCTTGATACGGCACGTATCAAGGAATTCTCGCAGCACAGGAACAGCGCGGGGAATCACAAGAACGGGCCGAACGAAATGCGAAAGCCATCTGGCCTGCGGTGACTCCGGCGCAAATGCAGGCAATGAAACGGGTAACGTCATGCGGACGTTAAATCCCGGACGGCTACGGGCACATCTTTAAAGAGGCCCGCATTCTTGGAAAAAGGTCCCCAGGCGTCGTTGCCGCACAGGGGAAGCCCCGGGGAATGACCGTGGCTGGGGCCCGGCCCGCACCCCGAGGGATGCGGGCCCCACCAGCTACGGAGTGCGCGTCAGCGTCAGGCGGGAACGATGTTCTCAGCCATCGGGCCCTTCTGGCCCGGCGCGATGTCGAAGGTGACCTTCTGACCTTCGAGCAGCTCACGGAAGCCCTCAGCCGCGATGTTCGAGAAGTGGGCGAACACGTCAGCGCCGCCACCGTCCTGCTCGATGAAGCCGAAACCCTTGGCCGCGTTGAACCACTTCACAGTGCCAGACGCCATGTCATATCTCCTTGTGGGGCAGTACGCCGAGACCCGCAATCCACGGATACCGGGTCGCCGCGATGATGCCCCGCCCGGAAAATGACCGGAAATACAAAACGCTTCCCGCGGCCGAAAAGTCCGGCGGAAGCGTTGAAGTTTTTGGGAACCACGACTGCAACTAGGAGCGACAGTAGCATGCGGTAGTGACCTGTGTACGGTTAACAATTCCGCTCTGTTCGTTACAGCAAACACACTGTCTGCGCGGCGCATTAAACTCTCGTCTCGCGGTCATAGATATTGGCCCAGCCAAGATGCAGCTTTCCGGAAAGAGCGGTCGCTGTTTGCGGCTCGGAAGGCGCGATTATTGCGGGTGGCACCGCCCTGCAACATCACCCCCGTCGGCCCGTACGCCGGCCCCGGCGCAGATCAGCGCTGCGCAGCGCTGCTGCTGCGCGGCGCTCTCACAAGTGCCCCAGATCCCACCACCGTCGACTGAGACTGAAGGGGGCGATGTCTCGGCCCGGGGCCTCTTCTGGCCCCGGTTGACGTCGAACGTCACGGCCTGGCCTTCCTGGAACTCACGTATGCCCGCGGGCTGATCGCCCTACGGTGGGCGAACACGTCCGAGCCGCCACTGTCCGGGCGATGAAGCCGCAGCCCCTCTGCGCGTTAAACCACTTCACAGTTCCCGCGGCCGTTGCCTCACGCCCTCCTGTCGATGAATGCGTCCTACGACATGCGGCAGACGAAGGCGGCCACCCTGGCCCCTCCGCCACAGCAGAAGGCCCACGACGAAGGTGTGAGCGAAGGGAACTTCCTGGTCAAGGCAGTTGGCACAGAAGCCACGCGTCCGCACGGCCTGTCACTACATGACGCGCCACACTCCCGACAGGTGTGCGGTACCGGCGGACACGCACCACCTCAGCCCGCGGTCGTCGGGTTCTCAGATTCGGCGGTGCGGCGGTGTTCGGCGTTGATGCGTTGGGCTTCTGCGAGCTGGTCTTCGAGGATGACGATGCGGCAGGCGGCCTCGATGGGGGTCCCTTGGTCGACGAGTTCCCGGGCGCGTGCGGCGATGCGCAGCTGGTAGCGGGAGTAGCGGCGGTGGCCGCCCGCGGATCGGAGTGGGGTGATGAGGCGGGCTTCGCCGATGGCGCGGAGGAAGCTCTGGGTGGTGCCGAGCATCTCGGCGGCCCGGCCCATGGTGTAGGCGGGGTAGTCGTCGTCGTCGAGACGGCCGAACGAGTCGTCTGCTGTCATTTGCACCTCTCTGTCGAACGCGTGGAGGGGCCCGGATGCCGTATGGCACCCGGGCCCCGAAGGAATTGCTACACCATCTGCCGACCCTGATACTGCGCCGGCCTTCTGTGTCCGCTGACCCGACCTGGAAGTTGTCGGGAGTGCGGGGATCGCGGTTGCTTGACCGGAGACCACCTCACTATCGATGTCCTGCGGTACCCGGGCTCAAGACTTCCACCCGGGCGATCCTGATGGCGCTCGACTCCTCCGTTTCTTCCCTCTGGGATCAATCACTTACCTACCGCTGGTACTGCTCTCCTGCGTACTGCTCTGTGGCCTGTGACAGCGCCACTCTTCGGCAGCCAGCCCCGTCGCCCGTCCTGCGTCTGCTCTGGCTTAGAACCCCACTGCCGAACCTCCCGGTGCGCGCGTCCGCAGCCGACGCCTTCACCGAGGTGCTGCTCACTGACTTCACTGCTGGGTACTTCGACCTGCACTTACGGGTACTGCCACTGCGGTACTGCTCACGGCGGCCCCTGATCACTGCGGGCCACCCGGTCCGGTCGTCAGTCCCGTCGCCGTCCTGCAACAACCCTGGCTTCGAAACTCCACCACCGCACCGTCCTGCAAACTGCAACTGCGTGTACTGCTGCCCGGCAGTTCGTGTCTACCAGGCCCCGCGGTCTCTCTGGGCTACGAGAGAAACCATAACCACACCACCACCCAATGTCTACTCCAGCCGACATAGATTTTCGTACGCTAGTCAGAGAGATAGTCGACCTCGATCACTGTTGGGGCACGCGGCGGCCCCGCTCCAGCCGGGACACCCACAACGCCCTGCACCGCGGCGGCGGCACCTGCACCCTGGACCTGACCGCGCACACCGACAGCATCGAGGTGTCCGTGCGTGACCACAGCCCGCAGGCCCCGCGCATGCGCACCCCCGACCTGGACGGCGGCACCGGGGGTTTCGGTTGGCCCATGGTCAACCGCCTCGCCCGCGCCACCGCGGTGACCCGCCGGACGGCCGGCGGCAAGACCGTAAGCGCCCCTCTCGCCCGGTAGCACCAAGGCGCCGCCGCCGGCCCGCGACGGGTGACCTCCCCAAGACTTGGCTGCTGCCCCGATGTGACCCGGAGGGGTGGTGCGGTGGGGGACCTTGGGCAGCGGAGACCCACTCGTACTGGTGCACGGCACGCCGTACTCCTCCTTCCTGTGGCGGGACATCGCTCCCGCGCTCGCCCGTACCCGCACGGTCTACTTCTTCGACCACCTCGGCTTCGGCCAGTCCGAGCAGCACGAGGGCCAGGACCTGAGCCTCGCGGCTCACTCAAGGAACTTCGCTCAGCTCCTCGACCACTGGGGACTGTCCCGCCCCAGCGTCATGGCTCACGACATCGGCGGGGCGGTAGCGCTGCGGACCCTGCTGCTGGAGGAAAGGAACTACCGGGACCTGACCCTCTTCGATGCGGTGAGCGGCGGCGAGTGGGAGCGGGGACTGTTCCGGCTCTTCCTGGAGCACGAGGAAGTCTTCCGCAAGCTTCCGGACTACGCCCACGAAGCGCTGGTCGCCAGTCACCTGCGGCACGCCACGCACGCGGGCTTCCGGCCGGGAATCCTCGACGCGTTCCTCGCACCGTGGCGGGGGAGGCAGGGAAGCCGGCGTTCTACCGTCAATACAGCCAGATCAGGCAGGCGGACACGGCCGCGTACGAGCACCTGCTGGGCGGTGTGTCGATTCCGGTGCGGATCCTCTGGGGCCGCGAGGACCGCATTCTCCCTCCGGAGCACTCCGAGTGGCTGCACGAACGCGTTCCGCACGCCGAACTGCACTGGATCGATGACGCCAGCCACCTCCTCCAGGAAGACGCGCCCGGCCAGTTGTTGGCCTGCCTGACATCTGGTTTCGCATCAGCCTGAGCTGTCTGCGGGGCGGCCGAGCGGCTGATCCGGCCCGAAGACACCCGCGAGCACGGACCCTCCTGTTCGGGGGCGCGCCACGGGTCTCACTGTCCGGCGGAACGGGACGGGTTCCGCCTGCCGTCGGCGTAAAGGGAGCCGAGAAGGGTCAGGGCCTGCGCGGAGGGGCTGCCCGGTTCGGCGTGATAGATGACGAGTTGCTGGCCCGGGGCGTCCCGGACGTCGAAAGACTGGTAGGTGAGGGAGAGAGGGCCGACATCCGGGTGGAGAAGTTGCTTGGCGTCCTGGGTCTTTCCGCGCACGGTGTGCTGCGCCCACAGCCACCGGAATGCGGCACTGTGTTCGGTCAGTGTGCCCACCAGGTCTCGCAGACGTGGGTGCTCGGGGTCGAAGCCGCTCGCCTGGCGCAGGTTGGCGACGGCGGCCTGGGCGGCCCGATCCCAGTCTTGGTAGAACTCCCGTCCGGCCGGGTCGAGGAAGGTCATGCGGGCCAGGTTGTCCGCGGGAGTGAAGGGGACGTAGAGCGCGTCGGCCAGGGCGTTGGCGGCCAGGAGGTCGAGGGTGCGGCTCATCACGAACGCCGGGGTGTGCGGGTAGCCGTCCATCAGCTGACGCAGCGCGGGACCGACGTGCTCGGTGGTGTGGAGGGAGCCTTGGCCGTCCGGTGACACTCCGGCCAGGCGGTGCAGGTGGTCGCGGGCGTCCCTGTCGAGCAGGAGGGCACGGCTGAGCGCGTCCAGCACCTGTGGCGAGGGATGGCGCTCGCGGCCCTGCTCCAGCCGGGTGTAGTAGTCGGTGTTCACGCCGCCGGGATGCTGCTCCTCGCGCTGTCCTACGCGCTGTTCTTCCGGATCGGCCCCCACAGCTCCTTCCTCACCGTGGCCCTGCCCGTCATGGTCGTCAACGGGATCGGTACCGCGGCAACCTTCCCCGCGCTGAACATGAGCGCCGTGACCGGGGTGCCGGACCGTGACCAAGGGCTGGCGGGAGCCCTGCTCAACACCTTCATGCAGATCGGCGGTGCCGTCGTCCTCGCCCTCGTCACCGCGGTCGTCGAAGCCGGACAGCAGACGAACCGGGATGACCCCCTGGCGGGCTACGGCCTCGGTACCGGCGTCATCGTCGCCACCTTGCTCGTCGGCCTGGGCGCCGCGCTCCTCATCCGGCACCGGCCCGACAGCCGGGACCACTGACGACGGCCCCTCTTTCGGCCACGAAGCCGTCCGTGACCGCCCACGGACACCCGACCCGACCCCACCAGGGAACACCCGAATGATATCCACGACCCCGTCCACCGGAGCCGCCGAGTTCGCCGGGAAGGCGGCCCTCGTCACCGGCGCCGCACGCGGTATCGGCAAGGAGACCGCGTCTCTCCTCCACACCCGCGGCGCACACGTCGTCGCCCTCGAAACACGTCCCGAACTCGCCGTGCTGTCGGAAGAGTTGCCCGGGGTCGTGACCGTGACCGGCGACGTCACCGCGGAAGAAACCGCCACCCGCGCGGTAGTTGCCGCCGTCGACGCCTTCGGCGGACTGGACATCCTGGTCAACAACGCCGGACACAGCCTGAACAAGCCCGTCACGCACACCACCGCACGGGACTGGGACAGCGTGATGGACGTCAACGCCCGCGGTGCCTTCCTCTTCGCCCGCGAAGCCTTCCGGGCCATGGAGGAGCCCGGCGGCGGCGCCATCGTCAGCACCGGTTCGTACGCGTCCACGGTCGGCCTGCCCGAAGGGGTCGCCTACAGCGCATCGAAGGGGGCTCTCGCCCATGACCAAGGCGCTGGCACTGGAGGGCGGCCCCCTGGGCATCCGCGCGAACCTCGTCGCCGCAGGCGTTGTCGAGACCGACTTCCTCGACACCTTCCGCCCCGACAGCCGCGCCTATCTCGCATCCTTCGCGGACGTCCACCCCCTGGGCAGGGTGGCGCAGCCCCGCGAGATCGCGGAAGTCCTGTGCTTCCTGGTCTCCCCACGGTCCGCCTTCGTCATGGGCGCCGTACTCGCCGCGGACGGCGGCTTCACCGCCGCCTGATCCGTCGTCCGCCCGCGGACAAGCGACACGATAAGAACATTCGTTCCTTACGCAGTGTACTTTTGTTCTTATGCGCGAGAAGGAAACATCAGAAGGGCAGGAGACAGCGGACGGCGAGGGGCGACGCACCCGCCGCCACGATCCACGGCGCAGGGAGCACGTACTCGACGCCGCGCTGGACGTGCTCGCCGAGGACGGGGTCGCCGGGATCACGCACCGCAAGGTGGCCGCCCGGGCGGACGTACCGCTGGGCTCCGTCACATATCACTTCGCGAGCCTGACCGAACTGTGCACGCGGGCGTTCGCCCGGTACGTCGAGCAGCGGAGCACCGAGTACGAGGCGCTCTTCGCCGAGGTGACCTCGCGCGAGGACCTGATCGAAGTCCTGGTGGAGCAGGTGCGGGGAGGGCCGTCCCGGCACCGCAGCGCGGTCCTCGGCTTCGAATTGCACCTGGCCGCGTTGCGCGATCCCGCGCTGCGCGCACTGACCCAGGAGTGGACCAGGTCCAGCCGGGCGGTTCTGGCCCGCTTCACCGGGCCCGAGGCCGCCGCCCGCCTCGACGCCCTTCTGGAAGGAATGATCATGCACACGCTGCTGTCCACGGAGCGGGAACCCCGTGAGGAGATCAGGGCAGCCATCATGCAGACGCTCGGCCCGGGCAGGTGAACACCCGCACCGCGAGCCCGTGTGCCCGTGAGACGACGAACGCCGTCCGGTCGACCCACCTGGTCTTCGCCCTCCTGGGCCTCGCTGGGGCGACATGGGTGTCCCGCCTGCCGCAGATCCAGGAGCGCATGAACCTTGACGCCGCTTCTGTCGGTCTTCTGCTCCTGCTCCTTGCGGTCGGCGGCCTGGTGGCCCTGCCTCTGGCCGGCCCCTTCGTCGCTCGGATCGGGCCGCGCCGGGCCGTCACCGCGGTGGCCGTCGCGGTAGGTGCCGGCCTCGGGGCGGTGGCGTCCGGTTTCGCGCTCTGGCCGCCCCTGCTCCTGGCCGGACTCTTCGTGCTGGGCACCGCCACCGGCTTCTGGGACGTCGCGGTGAGCGTGCACGCGGCGGCCCTCGAACGACGGCTCGGCCGGGCCCTGATGCCCCGCTTCTTCGCGGGATTCAGCGTCGGCACTGTGGCGGGCGCCTGCCTCGGCGCACTGATGACGATGCTGAGCGTTCCGGTGAGCCTGCACATCGGCGCGGTGGCCCTACTCGTCGCCCCGGTGACACCGGCGGCCGTCCGGCACTTCCTCCCCCGGCCCGCTCCCACGGCACCGTCTTCGCGAGGCAAGGCGCGTGGGCCCGGCGCACACGCCTGGCGCCACCCGGGCACGGTGCGCCTCGGCCTCGTCGCCCTCGCCTTCGCACTGGCGGAAGGAGCGGGGAGCAACTGGATCAGCCTCGCCGTCATCGACCGCCACCACACCACGGCAGCCGTCGGCACCCTCGCCTACGCCGCCTTCCTCACGGCCGTCACCCTGGGCCGCTGGCTCGGACCGCTGATCGTCGACCGCGTGGGCAGGCCCGGCGCACTGCGTTCGGCTGCCTGTGCCGCCTGTCTCGGTGTCACTCTGTTCGCGGCCGGGCCACGCCTGTGGACAGGCTTCGCCGGCGCACTGCTGTGGGGAGCGGGCGCCGCCCTCGGCTTCCCCCTCAGCCTGAGCGCCGGCTCGGACGATCCCGCCCACGCGGCCGCCCGGGTCGGGGTGATCACTTCGATTGGCTACGCCGGCTTCGTCTGCGGCCCGCCGCTGATCGGGGCCCTCGCCGACCGGACCGGCCTCGCTCCGGCCCTGCTGGTGATCGCCGCCGTCATGGCCACCCCGCTCGTCCTCGCCGGCGCCGCTCGTGCCGCCCCACGGGCCACGCGCGGGGAAACGGCCGACACCCCAGCCGCCACAACCACCTGAACACACGCACCGAGGAGAACACCGTGCCGACCGCCACCCCCGTCATCAGCGTCAGTGACGCCGACCTGGAGGACCTCCGCGCCCGACTGCGCGCGACCCGGTGGGCCAAGCCCTGGCCCGTCGACGGCTGGGAGGCGGGTACCGCCGCCGCCGAACTCCGCCGCCTCGTCGCGTACTGGGCCTCGGGCTACGACTGGCGGGCCCACGAAGCCGCCGTCAACGCCCTGCCGTCTCACTTCGCCGACATCGACGGCACGCCGGTGCACTACCTCCGATACGACGGCGAGCACCCCGACGCCCTGCCGATCGTGCTCACCCACGGCTGGCCGAGCACCGTCCTGGAACTCACCGCCCTCGCCGAACGCCTGGCCGCCCCCTCCCGCCACGGAGGCGACGCCCGGGACGCCTTCACCGTCATCGTCCCCTCACTGCCAGGCTTCGCCTTCTCCCCCCAGCGGCCCACCCTCGACGGCACCGAGCAGACCCACGACCTCTGGCACCGGCTGATGCACGACCACCTCGGCTTCCCCCGCTACGCGGCCCACGGCGGCGACCTGGGCGCCGGCACCACCTCTCGGCTCGCCGAAGCGCACCCCGAGGCCCTCGTCGGCATCCACCTGCTCGCCGTCGCAGCCCCGGCCGACCATGACCCAGCCTCGTTGTCCTCGGAGGAGCAGACGTACCTCGCCTCCGCCGCGGCCTGGCAGGCGGAGGAGGGCGGCTACATGCACCAGCAGAACACCCGCCCTCTCACCCTCGCCCCCGCCCTGAACGACTCACCCGCCGGACTGCTCTCCTGGATCCTGGAGAAATACCGCGTATGGAGCGACTGCGGAGGCGATCTGTCCACCCGCTTCACCGACGACTTCGTCCTCACCCAGGCGTCCCTCTACTGGTTCACCGGCACCATCTCCACGTCCTTCCGCCCGTACTACGAGTACGCGCACCACCTGACCCGACGAGTACGGCGGGTGGAGGTCCCCACCGCGCTCGCCCAGTTCCCCGCGGACCTCTCCCGACCGCCACGAAGCTGGGCCGAGCGCGCCTACCGGCTCACGCGCCACACGCGCATGCCCCGCGGCGGACACTTCGCCTCCCACGAGGAACCCGCCCTGCTCGCCGACGACATCATCGCGTTCTTCCGCGAGCTCCGACTCCGCCACCCCCGGGCCTGATGGCCCGGGGTTCGAGCCGCTGAAAGGTGGTAGGGAAAGGGACCGCGAGAAAGGCGCCGCCGCCGGTCATCAGCCGATTCGGACGCTCGTGCCCGGGGCCAAACGGTGGTAGCGGGCCGGGACCCCGCTCACCGAGGACACTGCTCACCCCCGCCGACGTCTACGGCACCGACTACCACGCCGCCCACCTGGCCCGGATCACGCCGGGCGACTCCGTCACCGTTGTCGGCGGCGGCGCCGTGGGCCTCCTCGCCGTGCTGTCCGCCAAGCCGCTCGGCGACCAAGGCATCACCAAGGTCCGCGACCTCACCGGCGGCCACGGCACTCGCGCCGTGCTGGAAAGGGCTTTTGACCACACCCTCACCTTGGAACAGACACCCGAGGGATACCGGGCGATGGGCCACCGCGAAGCCCTCAAAGCCCTTCTCAGGCCCCTGACACCCGGGGTGCGGCGGCACCAACGCAACCGCCTCGTGCGCGGGCGCACATCCGCTCCTGGTGTGGCGTCACCGTGCCCCGGGCCTAAGACCTACCGGCACGCAGTGGATCGTATGGACGGAGAGCACCGCGAACAGACATCTGTCGGCGGGCGGGTGCGCTGCGTACGTGTAGTCCCCGACTCGGGCCAGGCGGGCTGCCTCAGCAACCCTCACCACTGCCGTGACGCCTCATCAGAACGAGCGTCATCTGAGCGTCGAGACGGCTTGCGTCGTCCGGGCAAAGGGGCGGCAAGACAATCCCGTCGATCCGGCGCCGACCCCGGAAAGGCCAGGTCGGATGACCTTCACAGGCCAGGGAGACGCCCCACGTCGTGGACCTACGGAAGCATGTCGGCACGACGCGCCCGCAACCTGGGGAATCAGAAAATCAGCAGGTCAGAGGCCCTTTGCTGCGGGCTCAAGAATCGCCACGCACTCCACGTGCGACGTCATCGGGAACAGGTGGACGACGCGGAAGGGAGTTTCCCCTGCGCACGAGGTGGAGCGAAGCTCAGTAACCTGCGGACCGACGGGCAACCGTGCCCACCACTCAGTTGGCGCGGCCGGACTTCCCCTCTACAGTGCCACCGAAGCCACTCGCTAGCCGAAGAAGCTCAACCGGACGTTGCGGTTGGTGTTGCTCCTGTTTGTATCGACCAGGCACACCGACTGCCACGTCCCCAGTTCCAGCCGTCCGCCGATCACCGGCAGAGTGGCGTGTGGCGCGATGAGGGCCGGCAGTACGTGGTCGCGGCCGTGGCCGGGGCTGCCGTGGCGGTGTTGGTAGCGGTCGTCCGCGGGCAGCAGTGTGTGGAGGGTGGCGAGGAGGTCGTCGTCGCTGCCTGCGCCGGTTTCCAGGATGGCGATTCCGGCGGTTGCGTGGGGCACGAAGATATTGAGGAGGCCGTCCCGGCCGACGGCAGCGCGGGTGAGGAATCGTTCGCAGTCGTTCGTCAGGTCGGTGACCGTCTCGGTGTCACCGGTCGTGAGTTGCAGAACGCTGGTGGTGAAGGCATCGGGCATGCTCCCATCTTCCCGCTCCTGGCGCGAGATGGTGCGTCCACGTGCCGAGACGGCATTGACCGGTTCCGAGCTGCGTCGCTACGTTCGGCGACATGTTCCGTTCAGCTCTGCTCACTTCGCGCGGTCACATCGACCTGCTGCGGGTGGCCTCTGCCGCGTGTTGTCGCGGTTGCTGACGTTCCTTCAGCACAATTCCGCAGGTGAACAAGGGTTCATTCGGCCCGCACCTGGCTTGCGCACCCCTCTGTTGCCGTAAGCGCCTCGTCGTACGCCATCTCACCCCGCCCCTGTCGTAGCTCCCGTGCCGTAGCGGGTCCACCGTCGGCGTGCCGGGCTGTCGAGGTGTGCGTTCTCCCCGTCCGTGGACTGCTCGTGGAGCTTTCATGACCCTTGGCCATGCCCTCGCCCCGCCGGATATATCAGAGGAAATCGATACACCCGATCCTCAAACGGCAGTCGAACTCGAGCCCGTCGTGCCGGAGTCCGCCCGCGGCTCACGGCTGCGGTCCGTACCCCGCCCACTGCGGCGAGCCATCGGTCCGGTGCTGCTTCTCGCACTGTGGCAGGTGCTCAGTGCGACGGGTGTCCTGCATCCCGATGTGCTCGCGTCGCCCGGAACCATCGCCCGGGCCGGATCGGATCTGATCGCCGACGGGACCCTGCCGTCGGCAATGGGGATCTCGCTCCAGCGGGTTGCCGTGGGCCTGGTCCTCGGTGGTGTCGTCGGGACCGCGCTGGCGTTGGTGTCCGGACTGTCCCGGCTCGGCGAGGATCTTGTGGACGCGACCGTGCAGATGCTGCGGACCGTCCCCTGGGTAGGGCTGATCCCGTTGTTCATCATCTGGCTGGGGATCGGTGAGGCCCCGAAGGTGGCGCTGATCGCGCTCGGTGTGGCCTTCCATCTCTACCTCAATGTGTACGCCGGCATCCGGGGTGTGGACGAACAACTCGTCGAAGCGGGGCGGTCGTTGGGGCTCGGGCGTTGGGGTCTCATCCGGCATGTGGTGCTGCCTGGCGCCCTCCGCGGGGCCATGACGGGGCTGCGCTATTCGCTCGCCACCGCCTGGCTGGCGCTGGTCTTCGGCGAGTCCGTCAACGCCGACGCCGGGATCGGCTTCCTGATGAACCAGGCCCGGGAGTTCTTCCGTACCGACGTCATCGTCGTGTGCCTGGTCGTCTACGCATTCCTCGGTCTCACCGCCGATGTCATCGTCCGGATACTCGAAAGGCTGCTGCTGCAATGGCGACCGACCTTCACGGGCCAGTGAGCGCCCGGCCCTACGACACCGCCGTGCGGGTGGAGGGACTGACCCGTTCCTTCGACGGGCGGGCCGTCGTCGACGGGCTCGATCTCACCCTGCGCGCCGGGGAGTTCACCGCGCTGCTCGGGCGCAGCGGCTGCGGGAAGTCGACTCTGCTGCGGGTGCTGGCCGGGCTCGACCGCGACATCACGGGCACGGTGCTGGTGCCCAAGCGACGGGCTGTTGCCTTCCAGGCGCCTCGGCTGATGCCGTGGAAGCGGGTCTGGCGCAATGTGCTGCTCGGGTTGCCGGACAAGCCCGACCGGGCCGTGGCCGAGCGGGCGTTGGAGGAGGTCGGGCTCGGCGAGCGAGCCGGGGCCTGGCCCAAGACGCTCTCAGGTGGTGAGGCGCAGCGGGCTTCGCTGGCGCGGGCCCTGGTGCGCGAACCGGATCTGCTGCTGCTCGACGAGCCGTTCGGTGCGCTCGACGCGCTGACCCGGATCAAGGCGCAGCAACTGGTCGCCGAACTCTGGCAGCGGCGCGGCTGCGCGGTGCTGCTCGTCACACATGACGTGGACGAGGCGCTGCTGCTCGCCGACCGTGCGCTGGTGATGCGGGACGGCGCCATCGCATACGGGACGCCCGTTGATCTGGACCGGCCGCGCACCGTGAGCAGTCCCGAGTTCGCCGCGCTGCGCTCCCGGCTGCTGACCGAGCTGGGTGTCGCGGAGCACGCCGCTCCGGCCAAGGCCGCCTGACCAGGCCGACCGCTGACCAGCACACCTTCCCTATGCGTTCGACCTTCGGAAAGAGGCATGTCATGAGACGCCGTACCCTGCCCGCTCTGCTTCTGCCGCTCGCCCTGCTGCTCACCGCCTGCGGTGGTGCCTCGTCCGCATCCACCACGGACAGCACCGACGGCCAGGGCGGCGTGACGCTCAACGTCGGTGACCAGAAAGGAGGTTACGAGGCGATCCTGCGGGCCTCGGGAGAGCTCGACAACCTCGGCTACCGGATCAAATGGTCGACCTTCACCTCCGGGCCGCCACTTCTGGAGGCGGTGAACGCCAAGGCCGTGGACATCGGCGGTGTCGGCAACACACCGCCGGTTTTTGCCGCGGGTTCCGACTCGAAGATCGTGGTGGTGGGCGCCTCCCATGGATCGTCCGCGGGCGAGGCAATCGTGGTGCCGAAGGGCTCCGGGCTGAAGACGCCCGCGCAGCTGAAGGGCAAGTCCATTGCGGTGGCCCAGGGAAGCTCCGCCCACTTCCAGCTCGTCGCCTCGCTGAAGAAGGCGGGGCTGAGCCTCTCGGACGTAAAACTGAACTTCCTTCAGCCGGCCGATGCGCTGGCCGCGTTCAGCCGGGGCAAGGTCGATGCCTGGGCGATCTGGGATCCGTACACCTCGCAGATCCTGCGCAGTGCGCGGGCGCGGGCGCTGACCACGGGCGAGGGGGTCGTCAACGGCCTGAGCTTCCAGGTCGCCTCTCCCGCGGCCCTGAAGGATGCCAAGAAGTCCAAGGCGATCGGTGACCTGCTGGTCCGTCTGGAGCGCGCACAGAGCTGGGTGTTCAAGCATCCGGAGGCGTGGGCGAAGGTCTGGGCGAAGGAGACCGGGCTGCCGTACGCCGTCGCTCTGGACGCCGTGAAGCGCAGTTACGGGACGCGGGTGCCCGTTGCCGTCGACCCGGCGGCGATCGCGTCCGAGCAGGCGATCGCCGACACCTTCGCCGATCTGAAACTCATTCCTCGCCGGTTCACCTTCAAGGACTACGTCGACACCCGGTTCAACCGCGATCTGCCCGCGTCCTCGGCAGCCCCCCGCTCGTACGGAAAGGCCACGTCATGAACGTTCATCTGCACTGGTTCCTGCCCACCGGCGGTGACGGCCGCACACTCGTCGACCGCCACGCGTACACCGACGGCGGGATCAAGCGGGACCGGATCACTCCGGTGAGCGGGGTCCGGGCGCCCGATATCGAGTATCTGGCACAGATCGCCAAGGCGGCCGAGCAACTGGGCTTCGAGGCGGTGCTGACGCCGACCGGCACCTGGTGCGAGGACGCCTGGCTGACGACGGTGGCGCTGGCCCAGCACACCGAGCGGCTGAAGTTCCTGGTTGCCTTCCGGCCGGGCGTGATCTCGCCGGTGCTCGCGGCGCAGATGGCCGCGACGTATCAGCGGATCACCCGGGGCCGGCTGCTGCTCAATGTGGTGACGGGCGGCGACTCGACCGAGCAGCGGCGGTTCGGCGACCATCTGGACCACGACCGGCGTTACGCGCGGACCGCCGAGTTCCTTTCGGTGGTCCGCGGTGTGTGGAGCGGGCAGCCGTACGACTTCGACGGTGAGCACTATCAGGTGGAGGGCGGGCTGACGGCGCTGCCGCCGGACCCGCTGCCGGAGATCTTCTTCGGCGGGTCGTCGGCGGCGGCCGGGCCCGTGGCCGCCGCACACGCCGATGTGTATCTGACCTGGGGCGAGCCGCCGGCGGATGTGAAGCAGAAGATCGACTGGATCCGCGGGCTCGCGGAGGAGCAGGGTCGCGATGTCCGGTTCGGGATCCGGCTGCACACCATCTCGCGCGACTCGGCGAAGGAGGCGTGGGCAACGGCGGACCGACTGCTCGGCGATCTCGATCCGGAGACGATCGCCGCTGCGCAGCAGGCGCTGGGACGGAGCGAGTCGGTGGGACAGCAGCGGATGCTCGCCCTGCACGGCGGCTCGCGCGACAAGCTGGAGATCTCGCCGAACCTCTGGGCGGGTGTCGGTCTGGTGCGGGGCGGTGCGGGCACGGCACTGGTCGGCAGTCACGCGGATGTCGCGGACCGGATCGAGGAGTATCACGCGCTGGGTGTGGAGCACTTCGTGCTCTCCGGCTACCCGCACCTGGAGGAGGCGTACTGGTTCGGTGAGGGGGTCACGCCGGAGCTGGCGGCGCGCGGACTGCTGTCCACCGTTCCGGCTTCGCCGCTGCTGGGGGTACCTGCCGCGAACGGGCGCCCGGCGTCCGCGCCGGGCGGGGCACCGCTGCTGATCGCCGGGGGTCGCTGACCGGGAAGATCCCGGACCCCCGCGCAGTTGGTAGAAGCGTGAACAACTCTGGGGCCGGTGAAGCGCGCGAAGTGGACGTGGTCGTGATCGGCGCCGGACAGGCAGGCCTGTCCGGCGCCTATCATCTACGGCGCTTCGGTCTGGAGCCGGACCGCGACTTCGTCGTGCTCGACCACGCACCCCGGCCGGGCGGCGCATGGCAGTTCCGGTGGCCGTCACTGACATACGGCAAGGTGCACGGGATGCACGCGCTGCCCGGCATGGAACTGACCGGCGCCGATGACAGCCGGGCGTCGTCCGAGGTGATCGGCGAGTACTTCGACGCCTACGAGCGCACCTTCGGCCTGCGGGTTCACCGGCCGGTCGAGGTGAGCGCCGTGCGCGAGGGCGAGGGCGGGCGATTGTCGGTCGAGACATCCGAGGGTACGTACGCCACCCGCACCCTGATCAATGCCACGGGCACCTGGGACCGGCCGTTCTGGCCGCGCTACCCGGGCCAGGAGACCTTCCGGGGCCGCCAGCTGCACACCGCGAACTACCCGGGTCCGCAGGAGTTCGCCGGGCAGCGGGTGATCGTGGTCGGCGGCGGGGCCTCCGGCACGCAGCATCTGATGGAGATCGCCGAGGTGGCGGCAGAGACCTTCTGGGTGACGCGCCGGCCGCCGGTCTTCCGGGAGGGGCCGTTCGGCGAGGATCAGGGGCGGGCCGCCGTGGCCATGGTGGAGGAGCGCGTACGACGGGGGCTGCCGCCGCAGAGTGTGGTGAGCGTGACCGGGCTGCCGCTCACCGACGCCGTCCGGCGGGCCCGCGCGGAGGGGGTGCTCGACCGGTTGCCGATGTTCGACCGGATCACTCCGACCGGGGTGACCTGGGACGACGGCCGGACGGCGGAGGCCGATGTCATCCTCTGGGCGACCGGGTTCCGGGCCGCCATCGACCATCTCGCACCGTTGAAGCTGCGCGAGCCCGGCGGCGGTATCCGGGTCGAGGGCACACAGGCCGTACGGGACGCGCGCATCCACCTCGTCGGGTACGGGCCCTCCGCGAGCACCATCGGGGCCAACCGGGCGGGACGGGCGGCGGTACGCGCGATCACCCGCCTGCTCAAGGCCCCCGAGGACAGGACCACAGCGGACAGGACAGCCGCGGACAGGGTTGTGGAGCGTGGCGGCGAACCCGCGGACAGGGTTGTGGAGCGTGGCGGCGAACCCGCCGCCACGCCGGCGTGACACTGACCCGCGTGCCGCCTCGGGGATGCCGGACGCCCTTCAACTGCCGCTTGCCTCAATCCGGTTGCGGTTGAATTCCTGGACGTTCCGCTGATGCTCGGCATAGCTGTCGGTGAACCGGGTGTCCCCGGGCGCGACGGTCACGAAGTACAGCCATCGGCCCGGCGTCGGCGTGATCGCCGCTTCCATCGCCTGCTCCCCCGGGTTACCGATGGGAGTGGGCGGCAGGCCCTTGTGCTCATAGCTGTTGTACGCGCTGTCGATCTTGGTGTCGTCGGCGGTGGTGTCCAGAGTGCTGCGTTTCAGCGCGTAGTTGAGCATGGAGTCCATCTGGAGCGGCATGCCCCTGGACAGCCGGTTGTAAATGACACGGGACACCTTGCCCATGTCGGCTGTGGTGCCCGCCTCGGCCTGCACGATGCTGGCGATCGTCACGGCCTGGTGGACGGATACATGATTGCGCCTGGCCCCTGCGGCGACGTGGTTCGCGCCGAATCGTTGCCTCGCCGTGTCGACCATGTACGTCAACAGGCTCGTCGGAGTGGTGCCGGAGGTGAGGGGGTACGTCGCCGGGAACAGATAGCCCTCGGGATTGCCCTTCACCTCGGGCGGCAGTGCGAGGTCCGCCGCACCGGCGGCCTTCTCGGTCGTGCCGGGCGGCACACCGAGGGACCTGTCCACGGCCGCGTACACCTGGGAGGCTCGCCGGCCCTCGGGGATGACGAGGGTGCGTGGCGGCGGGCCGACCATCCCCTCCCTGGTCAGTAACAGTACGAGGGCGGCTGCCGCGACACCGAGGACGAGGACGACGCCTGCGAGCAGCACCGGATGCCCGCGCCGGGTCAACCGGCTCCGGTCGTGGCGCCGGGTGTCCGGGGACTCGTTCACCATGCGGGCACGGTATCCGGGCGCCGACGCCCCGGCGCGGACGACACGGTCCCCGCACGGCGCGACAGAACACACGAACAGGGGATCGGATGTTCGCTGGAACGCGTGATCGTATGGCCATTCGTTGCTCAACTCCTCTGCCGCATCAGATGATTACAGAGCGCAAACGACGGGCTGCAGACCGCGACTGCGCAGTCCCACATATGCACCATGTACGAGGAGAAACACCGAATGAACCTCATCACCAACCTGCTCGCCGGCATCGTCCACTTCGTGGGTTGGCTCGTCTGACCATTGCTCCACCCGGCGCCGTCGCTCCCCGTCCCACGGGAGCGGCGGCGCCGTCGTGTGCCCGGCGTCAGCCCCGGCGCCCCGGTCCTACGAAAGCAGGCAACGCGGCGAAGTCGGGTACCGCACCGACCGCTTCCGCGAGCGCGCCGAGGGTGCGGCGGACCCGGGTCAGGGGGTGGTCGGGGAACTCCGCGTCCCACCGTTCGTGGTCCGCTGCATGGAACGGCAGTCCGCCCTGGACGTCGGGGGCGTAGGGGTGCGGCCTGAAGTACTGCTCCACGCCCACCTTCGCGAGCACCACCGCTTCCCGCATTCCCGTCATGCCGCGCTCGGCCGCCTGGATCTTCACCACGGCGCTGCACCCGGCGCGCGGCACGGTGAAACTACCGATGAACGCTTGCCCGTTCGGCCGGCCGGGCAGCGGCAGCTTGAGTATCTGACGCAGCGCGGGCAGCCCGCCCAGGGGCTTCACCGATGCCTCGATCAGCCCGCCGCCCGCCTGTGCTGTGTAGTGGGTGAGGGTGTGCCGTAGCGTCGGCCCGTCGTCGAGCCCGGCCGGCAGATCCGGCGGCAGCTCGAAGAAGTGCACCGACAGGACATCGCCGTCGTCGTTCGCCCATGTGTCGACGTCCACGGGCCGGTATCCGGGGAGTTCCATCCCGATCAGAGCTCTCATGCGCGGGGATCATGCCGTACGGAGAACCGGCGCCGCACCCCCGGGTGGAGTGCGTCCGGAACTCGCGATCAGGTTGCTGCGGGGGCGAGTTGGGTGTCCCGGCGGAGGAGCGCCGCATAGCGGCCGTCCAGCTGGAGCAATTCCTCGTGGCTGCCGCGCTCGGCGGTCCGGCCGCCGTCCAGGACGACGATCTGGTCCGCGTCGCGCACGGTGGAGAGGCGGTGCGCGATCGTGATGGTGGTGCGCCCGGCGGACAGCGTGTCGATCGCCTCCTGCACGGCGAACTCGGTGCGGGTGTCGAGGGCGCTGGTCGCCTCGTCGAGGACGAGGACGGGCGGGTCGCGCAGAATCGTGCGGGCGATGGCCAGGCGCTGTTTCTCGCCGCCCGAGAAACGGTAGCCGCGCTCGCCGACGAGGGTGTCGTAGCCGTCGGGCAGCGAGGCGATGTGGTCGTGGATCTGTGCCGCGCGGGCGGCTGCCTCGATCTCGGCGTCGGTCGCGTCCGGCTTGGCGAAGCGCAGGTTCTCGGCGACCGAGGCGTGGAAGAGGTACGTCTCCTGGGAGACCACGCCGACGGCCCGGGCGAGCGTGTCGAAGTCCAGATCGCGTACATCGACGCCGTCGAGCGTGACCCGGCCGCCGGTGACGTCGTAGAGCCGCGGTACCAGGTAGCTGAGCGTGGACTTGCCGGAGCCGGTGGGTCCGACGACGGCGAGGCTGCCGCCTGCCGGCACGGCGACATCGACACCACTGAGGGTCGGACCGCTCTTCTCGTCGTAGCTGAAGTCGACGTCCTCGAAGCGGATCTCGCCGCGGATCTTCTCCAGCCGCACGGGATTCTCGGGCTCGGTGATGTCCACCTCGAGGTCGAGGTACTCGAAGATCCGCTGGAAGAGCGCGAGGGATGTCTGCATCTGCACTCCGGTGGAGAGCAGGCTCACGGCGGGCCGGAAGAGGCCCTGCTGGAGCGAGACGAAGGCGACGAGCGTGCCGATGGAGACGGCGGGGCCGCCGGACTGCAGGGCGAGGCCCGCGGCCCAGTAGATGACGGCGGGCATGGCGGCCATGACGATGCCGATCGTCGACATCCGCCACCGCCCGGCCATGCTGGAGCGCACTTCGAGGTCGACCAGGCGCTCGGACTCCTCGGCGAAGCCCTCGGTGAGGGAGTCCGCCCGGCCCATGGTCCGGCCGAGCAGGATGCCGCTGACGGAGAGGGACTCGGTGACCGTCGCCGCCATGGCGGCCATCTGCTTCTGGCGCTGGGTGGTGATCTTCTTGCGCTCCCGGCCGACCCGGCGGCTGATCCAGACGAAGACCGGCAGCAGTGCCAGCGAGACCAGGGTGAGCCGCCAGTCGAGCGCCAGCATCGCGACGACAGTGGCGATGACCGCCGTGAGGTTGGAGACCAGCGAGGTGGCGGTGGAGGTGACGGTCGCCTGCATCCCGCCGATGTCGTTGGCGATGCGGGACTGCACCTCGCCCGTGCGGGTCCTGGTGAAGAAGGCGAGGGGCATCCGCTGCAGCTGGGCGTATACCGCCGTGCGCAGGTCGTGCATGACGCGCTGGCCGACCGTGGTCGAGATCAGCGTCTGCAGGACGCCGAAGACGCTGTTCATCACGGCGGTGAGGATCATGCCGAGGGCGAGCAGCGACAGCAGTCCCGTACGCCCTTGGGGGATGGCGGTGTCGAGAATCTCGCGCAGCAGGAACGGCGAGGCCACCGAGACCAGTGACGAGGCGCCGACGAGCAGTCCGACCAGCGTGAGCCGGCCGCGGTACGGGTGGAAGAGGCGGAAGATCCGGCGCAGCTCGGCGGGCGGCTGCGTGCCGTCCCTGGGCGGGGGCGTCCACGTGGGTTCGTCGGGTTTCATGGGCTCCTTCGACAGGCGTGACAGAGGAAGACGGCCGCGGGCAGCAGTCAAACTTTTGAGAGCATAGCTCATTGTTACCTATACTCACAATGAACGGAGTCCTGATATTGTTCCCGCATGGACTCCCCCGACTCCGACGGACTGCTGGCCGAGCAGCTGCTGCGGCTGACCCGCCGGCTGCACCGCATCCAGAGCCGCCAGCTGGAGCCGATAGGCATCACCCCGGCCCAGT
Organism: Streptomyces sp. NBC_00154; assembly: GCF_026342835.1. Taxonomy (GTDB): domain Bacteria; phylum Actinomycetota; class Actinomycetes; order Streptomycetales; family Streptomycetaceae; genus Streptomyces. The sequence goes on along the minus strand of NZ_JAPEMI010000001.1, from coordinate 6,128,815 downwards.
TCCGGCTGCTGCGCACGGTCGCCCACTACGACGGACCGCCCCGGATGGCGGATCTGGCGCAGCGCCTGGATGTCGTGCCGCGCGCCGTCACGAGCCTGGTCGATGCGCTGGAGGCGAGCGGCCGGGTGCGCCGCACCCCTGATCCGGACAGCCGACGGGTGGTCCGGATCGAACTCACCGACGAGGGCCGTGCCACGCTCCGGTCGCTGCGCGACGCGCGCCGGGCCGCCGCAGAGGAGATCCTGGCTCCATTGACGGCCGATCAGCGCGAGGTGCTGGGCGGACTGCTGTCCGCTCTCGTCGCCGGAATGCCGGAGCGCCGCTGCTGACCGCACCGATGGTTGCGGGCCCACCGATGTCTGCGAGCCATACCGATCGTCGCATCGATCATGAACCGCGCGTGAGCGGCGCGGATCTTCGCTGGTAGAAAGGTGGGAGTACCGCGTCGATCCGCCGAGGGGACCATCGCCATGCCGCTGCTGGAGCCGAAGCCCGAAGCCCTCCGTCCCGGTGCGGCGCGCTCCGCGTCCCACGATCGGGTCCTCGACGGCCGGGCGGCGGGCACACCCGAACCGCTGCGCGGCGAGCTGACCGAGCTGCTGGGGCCGGAGAAGGTGTTGTGGAAGATCTCCGACCTGGTGAAGTACGCCTCCGATGCCAGCCCTTACCGGTTCGTCCCGCAGGTCGTCGTGGTCCCCGAAGACATCGACGACATCTCGGCGATCCTGTCGTACGCGCACGGCAAGGGTCGCGAAGTCGTCTTCCGGGCCGCCGGCACCAGTCTGAACGGCCAGGCGCAGGGCGAGGACATCCTTGTCGACGTCCGCCATCACTGGACGGGCATCGAAGTCCTGGACGACGGCGCGCAGGCCCGTATCCGCCCCGGGACCACGGTCATGCGCGCCAATGCCACCCTCGCCCGTTACGGCAGGCTGCTGGGCCCCGACCCGGCCAGCGCCATCGCGTGCACGATCGGCGGGGTCGTCGCCAACAACGCCTCCGGGATGACCGCCGGCACCACCCGTAATTCGTACCGCACCGTTTCCTCGCTCACCTTTGTGCTGCCGAGCGGCACGGTCGTCGACACAGCCGATCCGGCGGCGGACGAGCTGCTGGCGCATGCCGAGCCGCGGCTGTGCGAGGGGCTGCTGGCCCTCAAGGCGGAGATCGAGGCGGATGCGGAGCTCACTGCCCGGATCCGCGCCAAGTACGAGATCAAGAACACCAACGGGTATCGGCTCGACGCCTTCCTGGACGGCTCGACGCCCGTACAGATCCTGCGCGGGCTGATGGTCGGCTCGGAAGGCACCTTCGGGTTCATCTCCGAGGTCATCTTCGACACCCTGCCGCTGGACCGGAAGGTCTCCAGCGCGCTGCTCTTCTTCCCCTCGCTGACCGCCGCGGCGGCTGCCGTGCCCCGCTTCAATGAGGCGGGGGCGATCGCCGTCGAGCTGATGGACGGCAATACGCTGCGCGCCTCGGTGAGCGTCCAGGGCGTGCCGGCCGACTGGGCCGAACTGCCCAAGGAGACCGCGGCGCTGCTGGTGGAGTTCCGGGCTCCGGACGAGCCGGGGCAGGAGGCGTACGAGCGTGCGGCGGCCGCGGCCGTCGAGGGGCTGGATCTTGTCGCACCGGTCGCCTCGGTGACCAATGAGTTCACCCGCGAGGCCAAGGCCATCTCCGGTTACTGGAAGGCCCGCAAAGCCTTCGTCACCGCAGTCGGCGGCTCCCGCCCGTCGGGTACGACGCTGATCACGGAGGACTTCGCGGTCCCGCCGTCGTTGCTCGCCGACGCCTGCGAATCCCTCCTCCGGCTCCAGGCGGAGCACGGCTTCGAGGCCGCCGTCGCGGGTCACGCCGCACACGGCAATCTGCACTTCCTGCTCGCCTTCGACGCGGCGAAGCAGTCCGACGTCGACCGGTACGCCGCGTTCATGGACGACTTCTGCCGACTGACCGTGGAGCGCTTCGACGGCTCGCTCAAGGCGGAGCACGCCACCGGCCGCAACATCGCTCCGTTCCTGGAGCTGGAGTGGGGCCCCAAGGCGACCGAGCTGATGTGGCGCACGAAGCAGGTCATCGACCCCGACGGGGTACTGGCGCCCCGGATCGTCCTCGACCGCGACCCGAAGGCGCATCTGCGCGGACTGAAGACCATCCCCGAGGTCGAGCTGATCGCCGATCCGTGCATCGAATGCGGATTCTGCGAACCGACCTGTCCCAGCGAGGACTTGACCACCACTCCGCGCCAGCGGATCGTGCTGCGCCGGGAGATGATGCGGCAGCCGAACGATTCGCCGGTGGAGACCGCACTGCTCGACGCGTACGGGTACGACGCCGTCGACACCTGCGCGGGCGACTCCACCTGCAAGCTCGCCTGCCCGGTCGGCATCGACACCGGCGCCATGATGAAGGACTTCCGCCACCAGCGGCACTCGCCGCGCGAGGAGCGGATCGCGGCGCTCACGGCGAAGAACTTCAAGGCGGTGGAGGCCTCGGCGCGACTGGCGGTCGCCGCAGCTGACAGGATCGGCGACCGGCTGCTGGAGACCGTCACCGGGCTCGCCCGCAAGGCCGTACGCCCCGATCTGGTACCCGAGTGGCTTCCGGAGATCCCCGGCGCCGCCGCTCGCAAACTGCCCCGCACCTCGCGGGTCGGAGCGAGCGCCGTCTACTACCCGGCCTGCGTGAACCGGATCTTCGGCGGCCCCGACGGCCATCGCGGCCCTTCGCTGCCGCAGGCCGTCGTCTCCGTCTCGGCCCGTGCCGGAAAGCCGGTGTGGATCCCGGAGGATGTCGCGGGAACCTGCTGCGCGACGATCTGGCACTCCAAGGGGTACGACGAGGGCAATGCGGTGATGGCAAACCGCATCGTCGAGGCCGCCTGGGGCTGGACGGCGGGCGGCAAGCTTCCGCTGGTCGTCGACGCCTCGTCGTGCACGCTGGGTATCGCCCATGAGGTGGTGCCGTATCTCACCGAGGACAACCGGGAGCTGCACCGGGAGCTGACCGTCGTCGACTCCCTCGTCTGGGCGGCCGACGAGCTGCTGCCGGAGCTGACGATCCTGCGCAGGACCGGTTCGGCGGTCCTGCATCCGACGTGTTCGATGCAGCACCTGGGTGACGTGGAGCAGTTGCGTACGGTCGCCGAGGCGTGCGCGGAGGAGGTCGTCGTCCCGGACGACGCCGGGTGCTGCGCGTTCGCGGGCGACCGCGGGATGCTGCACAAGGAGCTGACGGCGTCGGCGACGGCGAAGGAGGCCGCCGAGGTGAACTCCCGCGAGTACGACGCGTATCTCTCCGCCAACCGGATGTGCGAGATCGGCATGGACCGGGCCACGGGGCGCGACTACCACTCGGTCCTGATGGAGCTGGAGCGGGCGACGCGGCCCTGACGCGTCCCCGGACGACCGCGTACATGCCCACGCCCACGGCGATCCGCACCCTCTCGCAGGAGTGGCCGGGCGAGAGGGGTGGCGTGATCAGGCCGCCCGGAGCGTGGCCTTGTCGCCCATCACCACGACCGGGTGCTGCTTCGGGTCGAGGGTGCGCAGCAGCAGCTGCATGGCCGATTTGGGCAGGCTCACACAGGCCGACGTACCGCTGCCGTGGTCCATGTGGAGCCAGATGCTGCCACCCTTCGACTGTCCCAGCGGGCGCGTGGGGTCGTTGGGCGCAGTGCCCTTGACGCGGTTGTAGTCGATGGCGATGACGTAGTCGAAGTCGTGCCAGTACGGCTTCGACCAGTAGCGCGGTGCCTGGATCGACGCCGACTGTGTGTACGGGAGGAGGGCGCCCGGGTCGGCCAGGGCACCGCCCGCGTCGGTCAGTGTGAATACGCCGACCGGACTGCGCTTGTCGTCCTCGTGATGGTCGGTGGTCCAGCCCTTCCTGCCGTTGTGGGCCTTCCAGCTGCCGGTGGTGTCCCAGGTGGCGCCGTGCTTCGTGTACAGCACGACGGTGGAGTCGGCCGAGTTCTTGCCCACGCCGTAGACCGCGACGACCTGACTCGAGTTCTCGGGTATCTGCGCGTACAGCCGGTCGCCCACGTCGGGAATGCGCTTCAGGTCGGCGGTCGGCGCCTTCCGGTTCGTCGCGCTGCCGGATTTCGTGTCGTCCTGCTGCCCCGCGTGCGAGCTGCCGCACGCGGTCAGAGGAGTGAGCATGAGACCGCAGGCCGCTGCCGCGACAGCCATTCGTACCGGACGGGTTATTCGCATCCGCCCATATTCGCACCATGGTCGAGCGGCCGGACTCACCGCCTGTGACCCGCCGCGAATACGAGCCGAATCTTTACCGTCGAGCGAAAAACCGTTTGCCTCGGACCCTGGCAGGACGCGAACCTTGCACGGTTTGGTCCCCCCACCCGTTCCTCGAGGTCTTCGACAGATCTCCGCCCTTCCGAACCATGGGACGTCATGCAGATTCGCGATCTTCCGTATTCAGATCCTGGCGATCCTGATGTCCGGTCAGGCCCACGCTTCCTGCTCTGGCTCGGCCGCAACCAGATCCGTGGCCAGCTCAAGTCCATGTCCTGGGGCCTGCTGCACCAGTGCTCCATCGCCGGGCTGCCGCTGGCCGTCGGCTTCGCCGTGCAGGCGGTGGTCGACCGTTCGGGCAGCCGGCTTGCGCTGGCGGGCGGGCTCATCGCGGTCCTCGGTGTGCTGATCGCGGTCGGCGACACCATGCTCCACCGGACCGCCGTCACCAACTGGATCACTGCCGCCGCCCGCGTCCAGCAGCTGCTGGCCCGTAAGACGGCGGAGCTCGGCGCCGCGCTGACCCGCCGGGTCGCCGCGGGCGAGGTCGTCGCAGTGTCCACCGGCGACGTCGAGAAGATCGGCTGGTTCGTCGAGGCGCTCTCCCGCTTCGCCGCCGCAGCCGCCGCTCTCGTACTGATCTGCGTCGGGCTCGTCCTCTATCTGCCGTCGCTGGGCGTCCTGGTGGTGCTCGCCATGCCGCTCCTGGCACTGGCGGTACTGCCGCTGCTCCCCCGCGCCACCCGGCGCGCCGACCTCCAGCGTGAGAAGGCCGGCAAGGCCACCGAGCTGGCGTCGGACACCGTCGCCGGGCTGCGGGTGCTGCGCGGTATCGGCGGCGAGGAGCTGTTTCTCGGCCGCTACCGGAGCGCCTCGCAAGAGGTCCGCAAGGCTGCGGTACGCAGCGCGCAGATGTGGTCGCTGATCTCGGCGATCCAGGTGCTGCTGCCGGGCATGCTGCTGATCTCGCTGGTCGTGTACGGGGCGACGCTGGCCCACGACGGCCGGATCGAGGTCGGTCAGCTGGTCACGGTGTACAGCGCGGCGACACTGATGCTGTTCCCGCTGCGGCACTTCGAGGAGATCGCGATGGCGTACTCCTTCTCGCGGCCGTCCGCGCAGCGGGCCGTCCGGGTGCTTTCGCTGCACCGCACCGCCGAGCCCTCGACCGTCGACGCGGTGCCGGCCGGTGACCTGTACGACCCGGTCACCGGGCTGATGGCACCGTCGGGTCTGTTCACCGCGGTGGTCTGCGGCGATCCGGACGAGGCGGGCCGGCTGGCCGAACGGCTCGGCGGTCACGCCGAGGTGGGCGCGGAACCGGACACGGCGGACGACGCCCCCGAGGGCCCGCCGGACAAGACCCCGTCCGTCCTGCTCGGTGGCGTGCCGCTGGACGAGCTTCCGCTGGCGGCCGCCCGGACCGCGGTGCTGGTCCAGGACAAGGACCCGGTGCTGCTCTCCGGGACACTGCGGGAGCTGCTCGATGTGCCGTCGTCCGGTCTGGTGACCGCCGAGGACGCGCTGTCCGCCGCCCAGTGCGGTGATGTGCTGGACGCGCTGGCGCAGGCCTCGGTCGCCACCGACGGCGACCCGATGACCACCAGGATCACCGAGCGCGGCCGGTCGCTCTCCGGCGGCCAGCGTCAGCGGCTCGCACTGGCCCGTTCGCTGGTCACCGACCCTGAGGCGCTGGTTCTGGACGAGCCGACGTCCGCCGTCGACTCGCACACCGAGGCCCAGGTCGCCGCCGGAATCAAGGCGCTGCGCACCGGGCGTACGACGGTGGCGTTCGCTTCGTCGCCTCTGCTGCTCGACCTCGCGGACCGGGTGGTGCTGGTGCACGACGGCACAGTCGTCGCGGTCGGTGCGCACCGCGAGCTGCTGCAGACCGAACCGCGGTACCGGGCAGTGGTCACCCGTGAGACCGAGGACGAAATCGCGGCCCTGACCGCACTGGACAAGATCGACGCGATCGACGAGATCGAATCGATCGAAGAAATCGAGGAGAGGGCATGATCGGCGTCGCACAACCGGCGTACGACCCGGCCGCCCCGGAGTCGGCGACGACCCTTCCGGTCGGCACCCCCGCCACCGTACGGGCCTATGTACGGGAGCTGATGCGGCGCCACCGCAAGCCGTTCGCCGTGCTCATCTCGGTCAACGCAGTCGCGGTGATCGCCTCGATCGTCGGGCCGTATCTGCTGGGCGGGCTGGTCGAGGACCTGTCGAACGGGGTCGCCGACCTCCATCTGGAGCGCACCGCCGCGGTGTTCGCGATCGCGCTGGTGGTACAGACCGTGTTCACACGGATGATGCGGCTGCGCAGCGCCATGCTCGGCGAGGAGATGCTGGCCGATCTGCGCGAGGACTTCCTCGTCCGGTCGGTCGGACTGCCGCCGGGTGTGCTGGAGCGGGCCGGGACCGGTGATCTGCTGTCCCGGATCACCACGGACATCGACCGGCTGGCCAACGCGATGCGTGAGGCGGTGCCGCAGCTGGCGATCGGTGTGGTGTGGGCGGGTCTGCTGCTCGGTGCGCTCACCGTGACGGCTCCGCCGCTGGCGCTCTCCGTGCTGCTGGCGCTGCCGGTGCTGGTCCTCGGCTGCCGCTGGTACTTTCGCCGGGCGCCGTCCGCGTACCGCTCGGAGGCCGCCGGATACGCGGCGGTCGCGGCGATGCTCGCGGAGACCGTGGACGCGGGGCGGACGGTGGAGGCGCACCGCCTCGGCGCACGCCGGGTGGCACTGTCGGACCGGCGGATCAAGGAGTGGACGGCGTGGGAGCGGTACACGCTGTTCCTGCGTTCGGTGCTGTTCCCGGTCATCAACGTCACGTACGTGACGATCCTCGGCGCGGTCCTGATGCTCGGCGGCTGGTTCGTCATCGAGGGGTGGCTCACCGTCGGACAGCTGACGACCGGTGCGCTGCTCGCGCAGATGATGGTCGACCCGATCGGTCTGATCCTGCGCTGGTACGACGAGTTGCAGGTAGCGCAGGTGTCACTGGCCCGGCTGGTCGGCGTCCGGGACATCGAGCCGGACGCGGGCGACACCGAGGTCGCCCCGGACGGCCGGGACGTCCGGGCGGGTGATGTGCACTTCGGCTACCGCGAGGGGGTCGACGTCCTGCACAAGGTGTCGCTGGACGTCGCCCCGGGCACGCGCCTGGCGCTGGTCGGCCCGTCCGGTGCGGGCAAGTCCACGCTCGGTCGGCTGCTGGCCGGGATCTACGCCCCACGCACCGGTGAAGTCACGCTGGGCGGTGCGGAGTTGTCCCGGATGACGGCGGAGCGGGTGCGTACGCATGTGGCACTGGTCAACCAGGAACACCATGTGTTCGTCGGTTCGCTGCGCGACAATCTGCTGCTGGCCCGTACGGGCGCCGAGGACGCCGAGCTGTGGGCGTCGCTCGCCGCGGTCGACGCGGACGGCTGGGCGAAGGCTCTGGACGGGGGGCTGGACACCGAGGTCGGTTCGGGCGGTCTGTCACTGACCCCGGCGCAGGCGCAGCAGATCGCGCTGGCCCGGCTGGTGCTGGCCGATCCGCACACACTGGTGCTGGACGAGGCGACCTCGCTGCTGGACCCGCGGGCGGCGCGGCATCTGGAACGCTCGCTGGCACGGGTGCTGGACGGCCGTACGGTCGTGGCGATCGCGCACCGGCTGCACACCGCGCACGACGCGGATGTGATCGCGGTGGTGGAGAACGGCCGGATCAGCGAATTGGGCAGCCATGACGAGCTGGTGGCGGCGGACGGCGCCTATGCGGCGCTGTGGCGGTCCTGGCACGGCTGATCGGCGTCTGCGGCGGCTTCGCCGGATCGCCCGGCTTCTCCGGACAGCGAAACATGAAGGGGAGAGGAGCAGCCGCCTGCCACCATGGCCGGATGGCCAACAACACGGCGATCCACCGCCTCGACCTGGGCTACTTCGTCCGACCGGCGTCGGAGACCGGCGGCCCGCAGCCGCGGGTCGAACCCGTACTCGCCTACTTGGTTCGGCGCGACGAAGGACTGATCCTCTTCGACACCGGCATCGGTGCCGCCGATCCAGGAACCGAAGCTCACTACCGCCCCCGGCGCCGAGGGCTGGAGAGCGCCCTCGCCGTCGCCGGAGTTTCTCTCTCGGATGTCTCCTTGGTGGTGAACTGCCACCTCCACTTCGACCACTGCGGGGGCAACAGGTTGCTGGGCGGCACGCCGATCCTGGTGCAGGAAGTGGAGCTGGCCGCCGCGCGCCGGGGCGGCTACACCATCGACGAACTCGTCGACTTCCCTGACGCGACCTACGAGGAGATCAGCGGAGAAGCCGAGGTGTGGCCAGGAGTATGGATCATCCCCACTCCTGGCCACACCGACGGCCATCAGTCGCTGGTGGTACGGCAGAGCGACGGCACCGTCGTCCTCGCCGGTCAGGCACACGACTTCGCCTCTCACTTCGCAGCGGATCATCTGGCCCGCCGCGCCGAGCTCGAAGGCCTGGAACAACCGCTGCCCGCCTATCGACCGTGGCTGGAGAGGCTCGCCGACTTCGACCCGCGGCGGGTGCTCTTCGCGCACGACTGCGCGGTCTGGGAACCGTCCCGCGCAGCCGACGGCTTCAGCTGCTGACGCCGCCCCCCGGCCGAACGTCCCGCTCACGACTGCCGCGAAAGAACGCTCCGGACGCGATCGTCCGGACCGAAGAGCAGCCGGTTGCGTCGGACCGGCGCTTCATCCCGGTGACTCAGCGCAAACCGCGACTACTGCAGGTCATCGAGTGGGGGCTCATCGACTCGCGGACGGTACGGCGGTCATATGAAGTTGAGGGCGGCCGCCGCCCCCGCTCCCCCGAGCACCATGAACGCCGGCATCAGCACCTTCAGCTCCACCCAGCTGCCGGCCCGGAACCGTATGGCCTTCGGCGGCCCCACCGGGTACCAGCGCTTGCGGCCCAGCGGGATCGGCCACAGGATCGGGCAGCCGGAGACGGTCAGCGCGTCGCCGATGTCGTGGACGAGGGCGCCGAGGACGATCGGCAGCCCGAGCCAGAGGTACTCCTGGCCGGGCGCACTGAAGAGCCAGTCCGAGCCGTTGCCCGGCTTGTCCAGGACGCCCGCCAGGATCCAGGCGCTGGTCGCGCCGAGCAGCCATACCAGGACATCGCTGGACATCCGGGCGGCCCGCCACAGCAGTCCTTCGACGGCGAGCACCAGATGGACGAAGAGGATCGCGAGGACCGCCCATCGGCCGCCGGCGATCGCCGCGGCGGAGGCCCCGGCACCGATCAGGACGGCCCAGAGCCAGGTGTGCGTCAGGGTCCGGTGGCCGCCGTTCCTGCGCGGGTCACCGGGGCCCCGGGTCGCCTTGTAGACAGCGTGCGAGAGTTTGTCCACGATCTCGCAGAGTCCGCGGGAGACCGGTCCGAAGGCGCGCGAGATGGTCGCGGACTTGTGATCGAGGTCCGGGGCGAGCGCGGCGCCCGCGGTGATCAGTGCACCGACGACCAGGACGGGCCACGGCATCGTATGGCCCGCGGCAGCCGCCGCCGCACCCACCCCCAGCCAGGCCGCCGCCCCGGACAGTGAGTGTGCCGGTCCCATCATGGTTCTTCCCGCCCCCAAAGTTGTCCGGCTGCCATCGCCGGTGCGATGCGGCCGAGTTGAGTGGGCAGCGTATCGTCCGTGATCTTCGTCCGGTCGTCCGGTTCCCTCATCCGGGCAGAAGGCAGGCAAGATGGGGGCGTGACCCTTATCGATCAGCTGCCCCCGACCGACGACCCGGACGCCCTCTTCGAGGCCTTCTCGTCATGGACCGAGACCCAGGGCATCACCCTCTACCCTGCTCAGGAGGAGGCGCTGATCGAGGTGGTCTCCGGGGCGAACGTGATCCTGTCCACCCCCACCGGCTCCGGAAAGAGCCTGGTCGCGGCGGGTGCGCACTTCACGGCGCTGGCCCAGGACAAGGTCACCTTCTACACCGCACCGATCAAGGCGCTGGTCTCGGAGAAGTTCTTCGACCTGTGCAAACTGTTCGGTACGGAGAACGTCGGGATGCTCACCGGCGACGCCTCGGTCAACGCGGACGCCCCGGTGATCTGCTGCACCGCCGAGGTGCTCGCGTCCATCGCGCTGCGCGACGGCAAGCACGCCGACATCGGCCAGGTCGTGATGGACGAGTTCCACTTCTATGCGGAGCAGGACCGCGGCTGGGCCTGGCAGATCCCGCTCCTGGAGCTGCCGCAGGCCCAGTTCATCCTGATGTCGGCCACGCTCGGTGACGTCAAGATGTTCGAGCAGGACCTGACCCGGCGCACCGGCCGTCCCACCTCCGTGGTGCGCTCGGCGACCCGGCCGGTCCCGCTGAGCTACGAGTACCGGCTGACCCCGATCACCGAGACGCTCACCGAACTGCTGGACACCCGGCAGTCGCCGGTGTACATCGTGCACTTCACGCAGGCCGCGGCCGTCGAGCGGGCGCAGTCGCTGATGAGCATCAACATGTGCACCAAGGAGGAGAAGGAGAAGATCGCCGACCTGATCGGCAACTTCCGCTTCACCACCAAGTTCGGCCAGAACCTCTCACGCTATGTGCGGCACGGCATCGGGGTGCATCACGCGGGCATGCTCCCGAAGTACCGGCGGCTGGTGGAGAAGCTCGCCCAGGCCGGTCTACTGAAGGTGATCTGCGGTACGGACACCCTCGGCGTCGGCGTCAACGTCCCGATCCGTACGGTGCTCTTCACGGCGCTCACCAAGTACGACGGCACCCGGGTCCGTACGCTGCGCGCCCGTGAGTTCCACCAGATCGCCGGCCGCGCGGGCCGGGCCGGCTTCGACACGGCGGGCTTCGTCGTCGCGCAGGCGCCGGAGCACGTCATCGAGAACGAGAAGGCCGTCAAGAAGGCGGGCGACGACCCCAAGAAGAAGCGCAAGGTGGTCCGCAAGAAGGCTCCCGAGGGCTTCGTCGCCTGGTCGGAGACCACATTCGACAAGCTGATCCAGTCCGATCCGGAACCGCTGAACTCCCGGTTCCGGGTCACGCACACGATGTTGCTGTCCGTGATCGCGCGTCCCGGCAATGCCTTCGCGGCGATGCGGCATCTGCTGGAGGACAACCACGAGCCGCGCAAGGCGCAGCTGCGCCACATCCGCCGGGCCATCGCGATCTACCGCTCGCTGCTGGACGGCGGCGTGGTGGAGCAGCTCGACAAGCCGGACGCGGAGGGCCGCATCGTACGGCTCACCGTCGATCTCCAGCAGGACTTCGCGCTGAACCAGCCGCTGTCCACGTTCGCGCTGGCTGCGTTCGACCTGCTGGACGGCGAGTCGCCGTCGTACGCGCTGGACATGGTCTCCGTCGTCGAGTCGACGCTCGACGACCCGCGGCAGATCCTGGCCGCCCAGCAGAACAAGGCGCGTGGCGAAGCGGTCGGCCAGATGAAGGCTGACGGTGTCGAGTACGAGGAGCGGATGGAACTGCTCCAGGAGGTCACGTACCCGAAGCCGCTGAGCGAGTTGCTGTGGCACGCGTACGACGTGTACCGCAAGAGCCACCCGTGGGTGGGCGACCATCCGGTCTCGCCGAAGTCCGTGATCCGGGACATGTACGAACGCGCCATGACGTTCACGGAGTTCACCTCGAACTACGAGCTGGCCCGTACCGAGGGCATCGTGCTGCGGTACCTGGCGAGCGCGTACAAGGCTCTTGAGCACACCATCCCGGACGACCTGAAGTCCGAGGACCTGGAGGATCTGATCGCCTGGCTCGGCGAGATGGTGCGGCAGGTGGACTCCAGCCTCCTCGACGAGTGGGAGCAGCTCGCCAACCCGGAGGTGGAGACCGCCGAGGAGGCGCAGGAGCGGGCCGACGAGGTCAAGCCGGTCACCGCCAACGCCCGCGCCTTCCGGGTGCTGGTCCGCAACGCGATGTTCCGCCGGGTGGAGCTGGCCGCGCTGGACAAGGTCGCCGAGCTCGGCGACCTGGACGGCGACGCGGGCTGGGACGAGGACGCGTGGGGCGAGGCGATGGACGCGTACTGGGACGAGTACGAGGATCTGGGCACCGGTCCGGACGCCCGTGGGCCGAAGCTGCTGAAGATCGACGAGGACGCCGCGCACGGGCTGTGGCGGGTGCGGCAGACGTTCGCCGACCCGAACGGCGACCACGACTGGGGCATCAGCGCGGAGATCGATCTGGCAGCCTCCGACGAAGAGGGCCGGGCGGTCGTCACGGTCACCTCGGTCGGCCAGCTGTGACCACGCTCGCCATACACACGGCAGCGCAGCAAGAGTGGAGACGAACCGCATGACGAACCCCGCCGAGCGCCTGGTCGACCTGCTCGACCTGGAGCGGATCGAGGTCAACATATTCCGCGGGCGCAGCCCCGAGGAGTCCCTGCAGCGGGTCTTCGGCGGCCAGGTCGCCGGGCAGGCGCTGGTGGCGGCCGGCCGCACCACCGACGGGGACCGGCCGGTCCATTCGCTGCACGCGTACTTCCTGCGGCCGGGCAGGCCCGGGGTCCCGATCGTCTACGAGGTGGAACGGGTGCGGGACGGGCTGTCGTTCACCACCCGCCGGGTCACCGCCGTCCAGCAGGGCCGGACGATCTTCAATCTGACGGCGTCCTTCCACCGGCCGGAGGAGGCGGGCTTCGAGCACCAACTGCCGCCCGCCCGGACCGTCCCGGACCCCGAGCAGCTGCCGACGGTCGCCGAAGAGGTCCGCGAGCACCTCGGGGCGCTGCCGGACGCGCTGGAGCGGATGGCCCGGCGCCAGCCGTTCGACATCCGGTACGTCGACCGGCTGCGCTGGACGCACGAGGAGACGAAGGACGCGGACCCGCGCAGCGCCGTCTGGATGCGCGCGGTCGGCCCGCTGGGCGACGACCCGCTCGTGCACACCTGCGCGCTGACGTACGCGAGCGACATGACGCTCCTCGACGCGGTCCGCATCCCGGTGGAGCCGCTGTGGGGGCCGCGCGGCTTCGACATGGCGTCGCTGGACCACGCGATGTGGTTCCACCGGCCGTTCCGTGCCGACGAGTGGTTCCTGTACGACCAGGAGTCGCCGATCGCGACGGGTGGACGGGGACTGGCGCGCGGCCGGATCTATGACCGCGGCGGCAATCTGCTGGTGTCCGTGGTGCAGGAGGGGTTGTTCCGCCGCCTCGGCACATAGCCGCCGTCGCCACTCAGGTACCGGGCAGCGGGTCCTGTTCGACCTCGTGGCGGCGGGTGCGGATGTCCGGTGCGGCGGGGTGCAGTTTGGCGTCGCAGGCAGGGCCCAGACCGGTGCGGCGCGAGTCCGTACCGGTCAGCGGGCGGCCGCAGAGGCGGCAACGGACCAGCCGGCGGCCCGCGGCCCGTCCGGCCCCGGGCAGGGGCTCGATGTCGGACCCGGGCAACGGTTCAGAGGACTCCACCCATCGATCTTCTCAAGTCCCCGATCTACCTCTGATCTTGGCCAGTGCTCCGCCCTTCAGGGCGGGGGTGAAGGCCATCCTTGGCCCGGAGGCGCGGAGCGCGGGAGTGCTCTGCGTCTCCGGGGTGACGGTCAGACGGGACGCTGCTGGTTTTCGATGTACTGCTTGACGACGGTCAGGGGTGCCCCGCCGCATGATCCTGCGAAGTAGGAGCCGGACCAGAAGTGTCCGCCCCACAGGTACCGGCGGACGTGGCTGTCGTACTCCTGGCGGAGCCTGCGGGAGCTGACGCCCTTGAGGGAGTTGACCAGCTTGGAGAGCTGGACCTTGGGTGGGTAGTGCACGAGCAGGTGGACGTGGTCCTGTTCGCCGTTGAACTGTTTCAGCTCGGCCTCGAAGTCGGCGCAGACCTCCCGCATGATCTCTTCGGTGCGGGTCAGCATGGCGTCGGTGAACGCCTTCCGTCGGTACTTCGTGAGAAAAACCAAGTGACCGTGCAGGTTGTAGACGACGTGACGTCCGGTGCGTACGTCGGGATTGGGTTTCCAGCGCGGTGACATAGACCAACGCTATGCTCTCGGTTGCGAGTCAAGGCACCCTGGTAAAGCGGCAGTTCGGGCACCGTGCCCGGCTTTCACTGTCTCCTGCCGGGGTTCGCATGGCGGATGATCAGGCGCATGCGGCCCGCACGATGTGGAATCTTCTCCACGCGTGGTGGCAGATGATGCCGAAGGAAATGCGGACCCTCGCGAACGCGGACGCCGCGATCCGACAAGCCCGCGAGGACATCGACTTCCTGGCCGTCCTCCCCGCCCAGGCCGCGCAAGCGGTACTCAAGACGTACTTCCCGGCGTGGAAGAACTGCTGGGAGGGCCGCGCCGACGCCCCGAACTTCAAGGGCCGCTTCCGCACGGTGATGTCCGTGGACATCCCGCAGGGCCGGGACCTGAACATCACCCGCGTGCACCGCCGCTGGGGCATGGTCAACATTCCCAAGGTGGGCCGGGTCCGCTTCCGGTGGACCAAAGACCTTCCGGTCGGCAAGCGTGTAGGCGCGGAGAACCGGATCACCGGGGCACGACTGGTCAAGGACGCGCTCGGCTGGCACATCGCCTTCCGTGTTCAGACCTTGGAGGTCAGGCCCGAGCCTCACCGGGGGCCGGACGTCGGCATCGACGTGGGTGTCACCGTGCCGCTGGCCCTCTCGGACGGCGAATCGTACGAGCACGGCGAATGGCTGACCGGCAAGGAGAAAGCCAGGCTTCTGCACCTGGAGCAGCGCGCCGCGCAGCGTAAGCGGCACCGCAAGCCCGGCGCGCGCACCAGCCGCCGGCTGCACCGCACCTACGACCAGATCGCAGGAGTGCGCGCGAAAGCCAAGCGCCGGGCCGTGGACTGGCAGCACCAGACGACCACCGCCATCGCCAGGCAGTACGGCACCGTCGTGGTCGAAGCACTCACCATCACGAACATGGTCAAGTCGGCCAAGGGAACCATCGAGGTGCCGGGGAGGAACGTTGCCCAGAAGTCTGGGCTGAACCGCTCCATCAGCGGGGAGGCATGGGGCCGGACGGTCACCATGCTGACGTACAAGACCGCCCGGTACGGCGACACCCTGCACAAGGTCCCCGCCCCCGGCACCTCCCAACGCTGCTCGGCGTGCGGCTTCACCACGCCCGGCAACCGGGAGAGCCAGGCCGTGTTCGTGTGCAAGAACCCGGACTGCGGCTGGTCGGGCAACGCCGACCTCAACGCAGCCCGGAACATCTTGCACCTGTACCGGATGGGCCTCGCGCTCATCCCGGCTGCCGGGAGGGCAGTCGTCAGGCGCGCGAAGCGCGTCAAACCCGCCGCCGCAAGGCAGGTAGGAATCTCCCCGCCTCAGGCCGGGAGAGCACTTCAATCTGCGACTTCCGAACGCAGACAGCGGAGGAGTTCGCGGGTGAGCAGCGCGCTGACAATGGAGCTGGTCCCCCAGGACAAGAAGTAAGGACATCGAAGGGGACGGCATCGGTCCGGTCAGGCACGTCATTCGGTGCGCCGACTCGCCCGGAGGTACGGCCCGGGGCGTCGCGTATCCGGAGCGCGAACTGCCGCTGGGCGGCATACCGGCGTACCTGGAGGCGCGAGAGGGCGGGGCGCGCTCCTTCGTCCTGTGGGCCGACCCGCAGCGCCGGGCACGCCGTCGTGAGCGGTAGTGGCGATGTCGCCCGTGGGCCACGCCGGATCTTCTGGCGCACCGGCAAGGAGACCCCGCTGGAGTTCCAGGACGATCACGTCTTTCTGCACGCGCAGTGGTGCGACTGGCGGCTGGGCGCGGCGCTGGTGGCGCTTCTGCGCAGCTTCGACAGCTGGCTGGGCACTCCCTGGGACGACAGGCGGAAGTGATCTGCGGCGGATCTCCGGCCCTGCGCCCTCCGCAGTTGCCCGGGGCCGGGCCCGTCAGATGATGCCGGAACCTGCACGACCCGCGATGATCGGGGAAAGAAGCGGTCAGGAGGGTCTTCCATGAGCCGGGACAGTGCGTCGACGCTCGGTGCCGCACCGCCCCCGACGCCCGCGGAGCGGGCCGCCCGGGGGAAGGCCGCCCGCCGCCGCACACCCCGTTCCGGCCACGCCGGGTTCGCACCGTCGTCGGACCGGCTGGACCCGTTGGGCATCCTCGACGCCCAGTCCGCGACCAGGGTTCCCGAACTCGTCCCGATCCGCTACAGCCGGATGGCCGAGTCGCCCTTCCGCTTCTACCGGGGCGCCGCCGCGATCATGGCCGCCGACCTGGCCACCACCCAGGACTCCGGGATCAGGGTCCAACTGTGCGGAGACGCGCACCTCTTGAACTTCGGACTGCTCGCCTCCCCGGAACGGCAGCTGATGTTCGACATCAACGACTTCGACGAGTCGCTGCCCGGCCCCTGGGAATGGGACGTGAAGCGGCTGGCGGCCAGTCTCGCCGTCGCGGGACGGGCGAACGGCTTCACGGACCGGGAGCGCGCCCGCGTCGTGCCGGCGGCGGTGCGGTCGTACCGCGAGGCGATGATCCGGTTCGCGGGCATGACCAACCTCGGTGTCTGGTACGCGAGGATCGACGCGGACCGCCTTGCCGCCATGGCGTCCCGAAAGCTGACCGATGGCGGCCGAAGGAACCTGGACCGGGCCATGGACAAGGCCCGTACCCGGGACAGCCTGCAGGCCTTCGCCAAGGTCACCGAAACGGTCGACGGGCAGGTCCGGATCGCCGCGGACCCGCCACTGCTCGTACCGCTCACGGATCTGCTTCCCGAGGTCGAGCGCGACGCACTGGAAGAGCGGCTGCGCGGGCTGCTCAGGGGCTACGCCCGGAGTCTCCAGTCGGACCGGCGTTCCCTCCTCGGCACATTCCGGTTCGTGGATGCCGCCCGCAAGGTGGTCGGGGTGGGCAGCGTCGGCACCCGATGCTGGATCATCCTACTGACCGGCAGGGACGGCCGGGACCCGCTCTTCCTGCAGGCCAAGGAGGCCGCCGCATCGGTGCTCGCTGCACACGTCGGTGCCGGCGAGTACCGCAGCGAGGGCGAGCGGGTGGTTGCGGGGCAGCGAGTGATGCAGGCCACGAGCGACATCTTCCTGGGCTGGACGCGGGCGGACGGGATCGACGGGCGGCGCCGCGACTTCTACGTACGCCAGTTGCGCGACTGGAAGGGCGGCCTCGAACCGGAGTTGATGACGCCGGTCGGCCTGAGGACGTTCGGCGAGGTCTGTGGCACCACGCTGGCTCGTGCCCACGCGAGATCCGGCGACCGCATCGCCATCGCCGCGTATCTGGGCCGCGGCGACGCGTTCGACCGCGCGCTCCATACGTTCGCCGAGGAGTACGCCGATCTGAACGAGCGGGACCATCGGGCTCTGGTCGAGGCGCTATGTGCGGGCCGGCTCTCCGCGTCCGGGCCGGACAGCGACCGGCGGTGATCGGTACGCCGGACCGGGGCCATGGGGGTGAAGTGCGGTACTCACCGCAGGGCTACGGTCCGGCATCCCGGGCGAATCGCCCTCGCGTTGTATCACGTTCTGAACGCTCGCGGGCGGGCGCCTGCCTGAGGGCTCCGACGCTGAGGCCCCTGACGGGTACGGCAGCGTGAGCGAGTGGCGGGCCGGCCGTCTGCGCACTTCGCGAGCCGTTGCATCACCTTCGCCACCGCGCGCGCCGGGCGTGAGGCTGGGATGCTGGCGATGGATGACTCCACCCGTGGCGTGACCCTGGCTGACAGGGGTGATGAGCGTCGTGGCCGGGACCGACCGGGACGAACGAGGAGTGCACGTGTCGATCGTTCCAGCCGGTTCCTGCCCCGATCCCCTGGGGGATCCGTTCCTGCGCACCCGGTTCGCCCTTCCCTCGCGACCCGACACGTTCCTGCGGCGCAAGCGGCTTCTCGACCATCTCGATCAGGCTCTCCGAACGCCGTTGACGCTGGTCAACGGCGCGGCCGGGGCGGGCAAGACCCTGCTGGCCGCCGACTGGGCCGCCGGTCTGAGCCAGCCCGTCGCCTGGCTCACCGGCGAAGCGGGAGACCGGCGTCCCGGGGTCTTCTGGGCGTACGTCGTCGAGTCCCTGCGGGCCTGCGGCGCTCCGGCGTCCGGAGTGGCCTGGGCGCCCGCGGATGCCGACGGGGTGGACCGCAGGCTGCTGACAGCACTCGCCGCCGAGTTGAACGCACGTGAGCGGCCCGTGGTCCTTGTGCTCGACGAGTACGACCGGATGACCGCTCCGGAAGTCGCTGAGCAGCTGGAGTTCGTCCTGCACCACGCCGGGCAGGGGCTGCGCCTCGTCCTCGTCACCCGCACCGAGCCTCTGCTGCCTTTGCACCGTTACCGGGCGGCCGGGGAGCTCACGGAGATCCGTGGCGCCGAGCTGGCCTTCACTCCCGCGGAGGCCGTCACGCTGCTGGAACTGCACGGTCTGGTCCTTCCGCTTGACGCCGTACGCGCCCTCGTGGAGCGCACGCGGGGCTGGGCCGCCGGACTGCGCCTGTCCGCCCTGGCCGCGTGCGAGAGCGCCGACCCGGAGCTCTATCTGAAGGAGTTCGAGGCGGACCACGGCGCGGTCGCGGATTTCCTGCTGGCCGAGGTCCTGCGGGGAAGAACGGACGAGACGCAGGACCTGCTGCTGCGCGTCAGCGTCCTGGAGCGTTTCCGCCCCGAGCTGGCCGACGCGCTGACCCTGCGGACCGACGCCGCACCCGTCCTTGCCGGGCTGCACCGCGAGAACGCGTTCGTCGAGCGGCTCGGGCACTCCTGGTACCGGCTCCATCCGCTATTCCGGGAGATCCTCCGGGCCCACCTGCGCGAACGCATGCCCGGCCTGGAACCGGACCTGCACAGGCGGGCCGCGCTGTGGCTGCGCCGTTCCGGGCTTCTGTCCGAGACACTCGCCCACGGCGCCGCCGCCGGCGACTGGGACCTCGCCGCCGGTGCCCTGGTCGACGACCTCGCGATCGGCCAGCTCTTCACGGGTCTACGCTCGGGCGCTCCGGCCCATGTGTTCGCCCGCATGGGGCCCGAAGCGAGAAGCCCGGCGGCCGACCTCGTCCGGGCGGCCCACGCCCTGTCCCGGCACGACCTGGATCACGGTCTGGGCCGCTTGCGCCGCGCCGAGGGGCGTCTGGCCGACGACGCGCCGAACCTGGCGGAGATCCGGCTGAGCTGTGCGTTGCTGGAAGCGCTGGCCGCCCGGCTGACCGGTAGTACGCCGCAGGCCGAGAGGGCCGTGGAAGCAGCCGACGAGCTGCGGCAGGAGATCCCGGCCCGTCTGCTGGACAAGCACCCCGAACTGATCGCTCTCCTGCTGACCCATCTCGGCTCGGCGCGTCTGTGGGCGGGGCGTTACGAGGACGCGCGCACCGCCCTGACCGAAGCGGCCGCAGCCACGGGTGGGGCCGCCACCGTACTGCCCCGGGAGGAAGCTATGGGGCACCTCGCTCTGATCGACTATCTGAACGGCTGGCCCGGCCGGGCGGAGCGCAGGGCCTTGGCCGCGGTCTCCGAGGGGGAGCGGGGCGGCCTGCCCCAGCCGTACGGTTCCGGTATCGGCCGGCTGGTCCTGGCCGCTGTGGCCGTGGACCGTCACGAACTGGGCAGAGCCGAGGACCTCCTGGAGGAAACTGCCCGGTCGCCTGCGGGAACACGCGATCCGGTGCCGGCGGCGGCACGGGCCATCGCCGCTTCCCGGCTGCTCCTGGACAGAGGAGAAGCGCGCGCCGCCGTCGAGGCGACGAAACTGGCGGTCCCCGCTGCCGTGGCCTCGCCCTGGGCCGCGAGTCATGCGGCCGTCGTCGCCTCCGCCGCTCATCTCGCCGACGGGCGGCCGGACAGCGCGGCCGAGGCGCTCCGAGGCGTCTTTGCTGACCAAGCGGTATGCGCCGTGGAGGCCGCAGCGATCCAGATCGCGGCAGGACGCACCGATGCCGCCGTGCACCTGCTCGACAACCTCCGCACCGATGGCAGGTCCGGCCCTGCGGTGACCGTGGGGGCGGCACTGGTCAAGGCCCGGGCCGCAGCGGAGGCAGGAGACGCGGTCACTGCCCGCAAGCTCGTCGCGCGGGCGCTCCTCGACGCACGTCGCGATCGGCTGCGGCGCCCGTTCCTCCGGGCCGGAGCGTGGATCCGGCCTCTGCTGGCCTCGGCTCCGCTGCACGAGCTGGCACAGGGCTGGCTCAGCCCCGGCCCGCCGCGCCGGGGCGGTGAACGGCTCCGGTCTGAGCCCGGGCCCCCGCCTCTGGTCGCGGTCGAGCTGAGCGGACGCGAGCGGGACGTCCTCCAGCGGCTGGCCCGGATGATGTCCACGGAGGAGATCGCCGCCGATCTCTACGTATCGGTCAACACGGTGAAGACCCACCTCAAAAGCGTGTACCGGAAGCTGGCCGTGAACCGGCGCAACGACGCGGTGCGCCGGGCACGCGACCTCGGACTTCTGTGACGGACCCGGGGAAGCCCTCGGTGCGCAGCGGCGCAGGCAGGCGCCAGGGGCGGCCCTCCCCCGTGACGGGTGAGGCGCGGGGTGCCCGCGTCGGGTGCGATGGAGAAACGTACGTCGGAGGCGATCGCAGGAACGCGCAACATCTGCCGGTCGCCGGCCGACCGGCTCCGCCGGCGTACTGGGCCCGATTCGGCGAGGTGGGACAGCGTGAAGCACTGGTGGGCCCTGGTCGCCCTCGGTACGGCCCAGTTCCTGATGGTTCTGGACACCTCGGTCATGAACGTGTCCATCAGCCAACTGGTGGAGGACTTCGACACCGAGGTCACCGCCATCCAGGCCGTCATCACCCTGTACGCGCTGGTCATGGCGGCATTCATGATCGTCGGTGGCAGGCTCGGAGACATCCTGGGGCGGCGCCGCATGTTCCTCGTGGGGCTGGTCGTCTACGGCGTGGGATCCGCCCTGACCGCCGTGGCGCCCACGCTGTGGGTCCTCACGCTGGGCTGGTCCGTCATCGAGGGACTCGGCGCCGCCATGGTGCTGCCGGCCATGGCGGCCCTGGTGGCGGAGTCGTACCCCGGCCGGGACCGGGCCGTCGCCTATGCGGTCATCGGGGGTCTCGCCGGCGCCGGGATCGCGGTCGGCCCGATGCTGGGCGGCTGGATGACGACGTACCTCACCTGGCGGCTCGTCTTCGCCGGCGAGGTCGTGATCGTCCTGGCCGTCCTGCTGTGCCGCCGGGTGATCCCCACGCCCGCCCAGGCCGGACCGCGGCCGAGGCTCGACGGGGTCGGCGCGGCGCTCTCCGCGGTCGGGCTGGCGCTGGGCGTGCTCGGCGTGCTGCAGAGCAGTACGTGGGGCTGGGTGCAGCCCCGTAACCCTCCTTTCACCGTCTTCGGCTTCGCCCCGACACTGTTCGTCGTCGGCGCCGGCGTGGCCGTCCTGGCCGTCTTCCGGCACTGGGAGCGGCGGAGGGAAGACCGGGGCACCGACCCCCTCGTGCACCTGTCCCTGCTGAGGAGGCCCGTGCTGCGGGCCGGCCTGATGACCCTGCTGAGCCAGAACCTCATCCTGCTGGGACTGTTCTTCGCCATCCCGCTTTACCTGCAGGTGGTACAGGGTTTCGACGCCTTCCAGACGGGCCTGCGCCTGCTCCCGGTGTCCGCCACCATGCTGGTGACCTCCCTGTGCGCGTCCCCGCTGGGGCGGGTGATGGGGCCGCGCCGGGTGGTAAGGCTGGCCCTGGCGATCCTGGCGGCGGCCGTCGTGTGGCTGCTGGCCACCATCGACCCGGTCATCGACGACGTGCAGTTCGCCGGGGCGATGGCCCTGCTGGGTGTGGGCATCGGCCTGCTCGCCTCGCAGCTCGGCAACATCGTCCAGTCCGGCGTCGGCGAGGAGGAACGCAGCGAGGCGGGAGGACTCCAGTTCACCGCCCAGAACCTGGGCTCGGCGCTGGGCACCGCGCTCATCGGATCGATCCTGGTCGGCGCGCTGGCCCACGCCTTCACCACGCAGGTCGCGGACGAACCGCAGCTGTCCGCAGAAACCCGCGAGCAGGTCGGTGTCCGCCTCGAGGCTGGGATCACCTTCGTCTCCACCGACCAGGTGCGTTCGGCGGCCGAGCGGGCCGGACTGCCACCGTCCGAAGTCGAAGCCGTCACGGACTCCTATGCCTCGGCGCAGCTCGACGGTCTGAAGGCGGCGATCCTGGCCACGGGCGGCGTCGCTCTCGTCAGTTTCCTGATCACACCGCATCTGCCGACCGCACGGAGCGGCCGCCAGCCTGAGCCCGGCTCCGGTGCGGCTCCGGCCGGGGCGAACGGATCCACGGACCGAGCGTAGGGGGCCACCGGTGTACAGGATGAGAGCCGAGGGCGGGCCGACGGACCGGAAGGCGCGCCGTGCCGAATACCGGGCACGCGCCGACTACACGGGTGGCGTCTACGGCTCCATGCTCGCGGCCTCCGTGGTGATCGGTGTCGGCTCCCTGGGGTCGTTCCCCCGCGTCGAGCTGGTCCTGGTGCTGCTGCTCACCGGCGTGGTGTTCTGGATCGCACACGTACATGCCCATCTGTTCGGAGCACGGCTCGCCCGGCACGCTCCGGACCGTCGGGGGATCCTGCTCGTGTGCCGTGCCGAGTGGCCGATCGTCAAGGCCGCTGTCCCGCCGGCCGCCGCGGTGGCCGTCAGCCCGCTCCTGGGGCTGGACGTACGCGGTGCCCTCTGGCTGGCACTGTCCGTAGCCGTCGCAGGGCAGGTGGGCTGGTCCGTCGCCGCGGCCCACCGTGCCGGCGCCTCACGGCGACTGGTGGCCATCACCGCGTCGGTCAACCTGCTGCTGGGCCTGCTGATCATCTCTTTCAAGATCTTTCTGACTCATTGAGTCACCTGCACGGGGTGAGGTCCGTGAGGTACGCAGCGGCGGAGGATCGCAGGGACGGGCGCCGTCCGCCTGTCCCGAGCCAGTAGGTGAAGAGCGTCCAGGTAAGTCCGGTGGGAGGACCGCTCGTGCGTTACGAGATCCGAGTCGAGGGACACCTCTCGGAGACGCTGGCCAACGCGTTCCCGGAGCTGGACCACGTGGTGATGTCCGGCCAGACCGTCCTTTTCGGCACGGTCGTGGACGAGGCTCATCTGTACGGCCTGCTGACTCGCTGCCAGTCGCTGGGTCTGCGCGTCATGGAGATGCGGCAGGTGCCGGAATGAGAGTGGCGGGCGATGAGGGCCGTCGTGCACGACCTCTCGCCTCAGGGCGGCTCCGCCCACCACCGCCCCGTATGTCCGGGGGGCCTGGGCCGAGTCGCAGAGTCCCGCCCGGCCCGCCCGGCCCGCCCGGCGCACGGCGCGATTTCAGGCCACGGCGTGGGGCCGCGCGATGCGCCGACAGATCACCCGTGGCGGGTGATCCGGCACCCGGTGGCAGGCGTGACAGTGAAGCCAGAGGGGCTGCGCACAGCACACCGTCTCTCGTGCACGCGCACCGCCCGGCGTCCTACGCACACCGCCCCGGCGGCGGTTCCCGCACACCGCTTGGATTCCCACCCACACCGCCCGGCGGCGGATGCGAAGGCGTCCGGCCGTTCCACGGGAGGAGGACCCATGACCATGCCGCGCAACTCGTCATCGCCTACCGGGCCGGAACACCAGCCCGACGGGGAGGTCCCCAGTCCGGGGGATGGAACCGCATACGCGCTCACACGGCTCGGCGGTTCCTGGACCTGGCTCCTGGGCTCGGCTGTCGCGACGCTCGTACCGGGCGTCCTGGTCATGGTCTGGCCAGAGGCGACCTTGCACGTCCTGGCCGTCCTCGTCGGCCTGTACCTACTGGCGACCGGAGCATTCCGGTTCGTAGCCGTCTTCGCACGTCAGGGGCACGAACGGCTGCCCGGGCTCCTGCTGGCGGTGCTGTACGTCCTGGCCGGGGTCCTCTGCCTGCGCAACCCGCTGCAGACGATCGCCGCGCTCTCGCTGGTCGTCGGGGTCGTCTGGCTCGTGTCCGGGATCCTCACCCTCTACACGGCCCTCACGGCCGAGGACCTGCCGCACCGCGGCGTCGTCCTGGGAGCGGCGGTGCTCGCCATCGTCGCGGGGATCGTGGTCCTCGCCCTGCCGACCGAGTCGGCCCGGGCCCTGACCCGGCTGCTCGGCCTCTGGCTGATCCTGCTCGGTCTGGCCGAGGCGGTGGTCGCCCTCGCCTGGCGGGCCGCGTTCCGCCGAGCACGCCCTCACACACCAGGCACGCCCGCCGCCACGGCCTGACCGCACCGGTCGCGGAAGGAGCAGCCATGGCCCCGACCATGTCCTCTGGTCCGCCGGACTCCGGCGGACCCGCGAACCGGCAACCCGTTCGCTCGCCGACGCCCTCCGCCCTCACCCGCGCCGGGTGAGGCCGCGCCGACGGAACCGTGGGCACGCTGAAGGTGCCAGAGAACGGCTGCCGGGCCCGCGCCCGGAGCGGAGGACGGACATGAGCGCGCAGACCTACCTCGCGTACGACTACCCCCTGCTGGGCGCCTTCTGGACCATGCTCTGGATCTTCCTTTGGATCATGTGGTTCGTCCTGCTCTTCCGGATCTTCACCGACATCTTCCGCGACGACACGATGAGCGGCTGGGTCAAGACCGGCTGGCTGGTGCTCTGCATCGTCCTGCCCTTCCTGGGCGTGTTCGTCTACGTGATCGCCCGGGGCAGGAACATGGGCCACAGGGAGGCTGCGCACGCGCGAGCGCAGCGGGAGGAGTTCAACGCCTATATCAGGAAGACGGCGGCCGACGGCCGGTCCAGCAGCGTCGACGAGCTCGCCAGGCTGTCGGAGATCCGTGACCGGGGCGGCATCACGGACGAGGAGTTCCGCAGGGCGAAGGAACTGGTGCTGACCGGACACGGCAGCCCGGCAGAGCACGCGGGCCCGACCTCCGCCTCCGGCCACTGACCATTCACACACCACGGATCGAGGCTCGAGATGACCTCGACACACACCCGGCCGGCACACACGGATCATCGCCAACTTCCTCTCCCTGCCGTACTAGCCGGTGTGGCCGGTCGTGATGATCGCGATGTCGGGCTTCATCATCTGGGCCCTGAGCGTGGCTCAGCGCGGCAACATCCACGACCTGTCGGAGGAACGTCCGACGCACAAGGCGTGAGACGGAAGCGGAGGGCCGACAAGTGGGGCCACAGAGCGGGGATATCAGCAGGGGGCGAAAGGCAAGGGCCTCGACCTCGCGCGAGGGCGACGCCGGACGCGCCCGCCTCGCCGTGCTCGCCCTGCTGGGCAGCATCCTGGTGCCGCTCGTCGCCGCCGGGCTGCGGAGCGTTCTGTGGGCGCTGGCCGGCATAGTCGCACTGGCACTCGCCGCCGTCGGGGTGTGGTGGACCCTGGCGCACACCGGTGCGCTCCGTGCCCTCGGGGCGGCTCTGTCGGTGACCGCGCCGGTCGCTGTCCTCGCCCTGTATGCCACGTTCGGCATGCTGGGGCCGGCCTTGCTGTCCCTGGGCCTGTGGCTGCTGGCCGTCACGGCGGCACGGACGGCCCTGACACGTGGTCACACCGCGTCCGAACAGGCTGTCGCCGAGGCGCCCCACGCCCCCTGGGTCCTTATGAATCCGCGCTCCGGCGGCGGCAAGGTGGGACGTTTCGACCTGGTCGAGAAGGCCCGGGCTGCAGGCTGCCGGGTGGCCCTGCTCGACGCAGGCCAAGATGTCGCCGGGCTGGCCCGGCAGGCCGTCGCCGAGGGGGCCGATCTGCTGGCGGTGGCGGGCGGCGACGGCACCCAGGCGCTGGTGGCCGAGGTCGCGGCGCGCCACGACCTGCCGTTCGTGGTGATTCCCGCCGGCACCCGCAACCACTTCGCCCTCGATCTCGGCCTCGACCGTGACGATCCGGCGGCCGCCCTGGAAGCCCTGACCCTCGGTGTCGAACTCCGCATCGACCTCGGGTACGCCGCGGACCGAGTCTTCGTCAACAACGCCTCGTTCGGCACGTACGCGTCCGTCGTCACCGACCCCGCGTACCGGGATGCCAAAGCCCGCACAACCCTGCGAACCCTCCCCGGCCTCCTCACCGGCGAGGACGCGCCCAGACTGCGGACGCGGGCCGACCGGACGTACGTCGATGCACTTCAGGCGCTGCTCGTGAGCAACAATCCCTACGGACGTGCCGTCGACGCGGCCCATCCGGGGCGCAGGGAGCGGCTGGACTCGGGACTGCTCGGTGTCGTGTGCGTGCGGGTCGGCAACACCGCTCAGGCGGCGCGCATGGTGCGCGGTCCGCGGCGGTCCGGGGGACTCGTCCGGCTGAGCGCCGGCATGGTCGTCGTCGAAGCCGACACGGACACCCTCCCTGTCGGCATCGACGGAGAACATGTCGTTCTGCCGTCACCCGTCGTGTGCCGCAGCGCGCCCGGGGCACTCCGGGTCCGCGTGCCGCGCCGTCGCCCCCACGCGCCGCGGATCAGCGGGGCGGCGGCCGACTGGCCGCGCGTGGCACGGCTGGCGCTGGGCCGGGAACAGCACGAGCCTCCCGCCTCGGGGCTGGTTCATGGCGGCCGCGACAGCTGATTCGGGCAGACTCGGCCCTTCAGACCCCGCTCTTCCGCCGGCCTTGACGACCAGGGCGTTGTCACTGAGTCCAAGACTGGAATCCGCAGGTGATGGCCGCTGGTTCGGACTATGACCAAGCTGTAATGCCGGTTTTCCGGCTGCCCGCCAGGTGTTGCCCCGACCCGGGCCGCAAAGCGGCCCGATCCGAGTGCGCACCGTCAGTGGGCCAGGCGCGGCTTGCCGGCCGACGGAGCGTATGAGGGGGCTCGCAGCAGCCGCGATCATCTCCCGCCGGCCCCGCGACGTCAGGGGAGACGACTGGTCGCCGCCCGTTCACGACATGTGCGGCCCGGAGACGAAGTGACCACTCTTGTCGTAGGGCCAGGCGTTGGCGATGCATCCGTGCAGGCCCTTGATCTGTTGCATCATCACAGGGGCCAGTTGGCCGGGACCTGCGCAGGTCATGTGCGTGTGGCCGAGGAAGTGCCCCATCTCGTGGTTGATGATCAGCGCCCTGTAGTCATGGATCGGACCGTTGAACGTGGGCGAGCCCTTGACCCAGCGCTTGAGGTTCACCACCACGCCGTTGCGAATCTCGCAGTTGTACTCACCTTGGGTGTCCTGGTGGATGCCTGCCCAGCACAGGGCGTCCGCCGTTCCCGGTGTCGCGATCTTCACCTTGAGGTCGTAGGGCTCCCCCGCGCTCACCAACTGGAACGAGGAAACCCCGTTCTGGGTCCAGCCCCGGGGGGCGGCAAGTATGTCGGCGATCTCGTTCGCCGCTTGGGCCGGCGAGATGTCGAGCCCGGTCTCGACCTGCACCACGTAGCGGAGCAGATGCGAACCATGACCGACTTTCGCGCCACTCGCACGCGCGGTGACGAACGTGCCGGTGCCCGTCGAGGGGACGTCGATCCTGGCGGGAGTCGGCGTCGGGGTGGGCGTCGGCATCGGGGTGGGCGTCGGCGTGGGCGTCGGGGTGATGTGCGCGGTGCTCCGCGGGCGCGGTGCACTGCTCGACGCGTCGCTTCGTCCGCCGTCCAGGAAGAACACCGCGGAGCCGAGCAGGCCGGCGGCCGCCAGCATGCCGACCAGATAGCGTCGGCGCCGGCGGCGCGGACGGCCCCGGCGGTGGGCGGACCGGTACTGACGGCCACCGCGGTGGGAGGCCACTGCTCTGCCGGTGGGCGGTGCGGATTCCCGCTCTCGTGCCGAATGCATGGCAGCCGAGACTGGTCATGTCAGATGATCGCCATTGGTTCGGATGATCACGAAAGAGTAACGAGCGGTTTGCCGGCGACTCCCGCCGATTCGGACCGGACTACCGGCAGGCCGGCCGGTTCGACGAGGTCGTCCGCCCGACGGCACGCCGACCTGAAACCGCCCGCACATCCCCTTCCGTTGTGATCTTTCTGTAACAGCTCCCGAAGGGGCCCCTCCTCCAGGACAGTCACCGAACACGATCTGTGCATACTGTCAAAGTGCCACGAGTCCTACTTGTCGAAGATGACCCAGATGTCCGCAAGGCCGTCCAGCTGGCGCTGCGACATCAGGGGCATGACGTATGCGCCGCCGGAACGGGTGAAGAGGGGTTGGAGCAGCTCCGCCCCTTCCATCCGGACGTCGTCGTACTCGACCTCATGCTGCCCGGCATGTCCGGCCTCGACGTATGTCGACGGATCAGGGATCGCGACCAAGTGCCGATCATCATGGTGACCGCCAAGGGGGACGACATCGACGTGGTCGTGGGGCTGGAGGCCGGCGCTGACGACTACGTGGTCAAGCCCGTGCAGGCCCGGGTGCTCGACGCGCGAATACGGGCCGTACTGCGCAGGCAGGACGCGTCGGTCTCCGACGCTGTCCGCCCCAGGGCGGAGTCGCACGGTGAGCTGGTCATCGACCGGGCCGGACTCGTGGTGACACACCGCGGTGAACCCATCGCCCTCGCCCCCTCCGAGCTTCGGCTGTTGCTGACCCTGTCGGCCTCGCCCCGACAGGTGTTCAGCCGCCAGCAGCTGCTGGAAGCGGTCTGGGAACACAGCTACCACGGCGACATACGACTCGTGGACGCCTGTGTGAAGCGACTGCGCGGCAAGCTCGGGGAGCTGGGCGGGGATCCCCGGTACATCCAGACCGTTCGCGGCTTCGGTTACCGCTTCGGTATCCAGTGAGTGGCCAGGGGTCCGTACGGACACGAGAAGGCGTACGGAAACGCGAGGCCGTCGCAGCCGGGCAGGGATCCAGGCCGACGGGGTTCTTTCGGGCGGTCCTGGCGCAGGTACCGCTTGCGCTGCGAGGCCTGCGCTCCCGCCTGGTGGCGGCCTTCGCCCTGGTGGCTGTGGCCAGCGCCCTGAGCACCGGAGCCCTCGCCTTCCGGGAGGCGCGTACGGGGGTGCTGCAGCAGAGCCAGGACGCCGTCATCCGGCAGTTCCGGACCAGCGTCGACGCCGTGGCTGTCTACACTCCCCTGGCGCCGAGCCGGTCCGACTTGCAGGTGGCGGTGGACCAGGTGCTCCGCGCCAACCAGTCACAAGGGTGGCAGGTAATGGCCACGTACCGCAGCCTCCGTGCCTACACGCCGGGTGACGTCTCCAACAAGCTGAGCCCTGAACTGCGCCGGTCCGTGGGAACCACACGTGCCGCGGTGTTCCAGCGGGTGAACACCGACGGGCATCCCTATCTCGTCGTCGGAATGCCGGTCACGTACAACTCCGGCGAGGGCACGGAGTCCAAGCTCTCGGGGCTCGTGATGTACCTGGTGGTGCCGCAGAACACCGAACAGGCTTACGTCGAAGCGATGGTCAGCGCCATCGAACACGCCACCCTGGTGGCGCTGGGCCTCGCCGTGGTCCTGGCGCTGCTGGCCGCGAGCGGCGTCCTCCGTCCCGTACGGGCGTTGCGCCGGGCGACGCGTCGGATGGCCGAGGGACACCTCGATGTCCGGCTGGCCGTCAACGGCTCCGACGAACTGGCCGGCCTCTCGCGATCCTTCAACCACACGGCTGCCGCACTGGAGGAGTCGGTCGCGGAGTTGCGGCGCCTGGAGGCCCAGGCGCGCCGCTTCGTCGCGGACGTCTCCCATGAACTGCGCACGCCGCTGGCGGCGATGTCGGCGGTCACCGACGTGCTGGACGAGAAGGCGCTGCGCTTGGACCAGGAGACCGGCGAGGCGTTGCAGCTCATCAGTGAGGGGACCAGTCGGCTGAGCGTGCTGGTGCAAGACCTGATGGAAATCTCCCGCTTCGACGCGGGCGCGGCGGAACTCAACCTGGACGAGATCGACTTGGCCGATTTCGTCCAGCACACCCTCGCCTCTCGGGGGTGGCAGGGCCAGGTGGAGACCCACCTGCCGCCACCAGGCGTGCTGAGGACACGTGTGGACCCGCGCCGGCTCGACGTGGTGATGGCCAACCTGGTCGGCAACGCGCTGCGGCACGGGGCGCCGCCGGTGCGGCTGGGCATGGGCGTGAGGAAGGAGCGGGCGGACATGGCGTGGGCCGTCATCGAGGTGACCGACAACGGACCGGGGATTGCCGAGGAAGCCATGCCGCACATCTTCGAACGCTTCTACAAGGCGAGCACCACACGGACCAGAAGCGAGAGCAGCGGGCTGGGCCTGGCCATCACGGCGGAGAACGTGTACCTGCACGGAGGACGCGTCAGTGCGGCGAACCTGCCCGAGGGTGGCGCGGTGTTCACGGTCGAACTCCCCCTGCAACGCGACTCCGCGGCCGCCGCCGACGACGCCGCCGGGAGTGCCCGGTGAGGGGCTCACGCGTGGCGGGACTGCTGGCCGGGCTCACGGCCGCGCTCACGCTCTCGGCGTGCGGAGTCCCCCCGTCCGACGTCATCCAGGCCGGCGAACCGGCGAGCGGCATGGTCTCTCCCAGTCCAAAGTCCTCGGTGCCAGCCGTCATCCCCCTCTATTTCCTGCACAAGGGTGATCTGACACCTTATCTCCGCAAGATCGGCGACGCCGGGGACTTCGGGGCCGTCGTGCGCCTGCTGTTCGACGGACCGACCACGAGCGAGGCCGTGGCGGCCACCACGGAGCTGCCCCCTCTGACGGGTACACCGAAAGTGGCGATCGGCGACGACAAGACCTTCTCCATCCAGTTCCCCAAAGATGTCCCTCCCCTCAGCCGCCTGGCCATGCGGCAGTTGGTGTGCACGGTGGCTCACGTGACCATGCCGTCCGCCGCGCTGCCCGGGGACGCGAATCAAGACGGCGCCACTGCGGCTCCTACCGTCCATACGCAACGCTCCCCCGCGCACACGAGCGTCCATGTGCTCGGTGACGGATGGACGATGACGCAGTCGGACGACTCGTGTCCCGACCCTCTTCAGCCGTAGGAGGGGTCCGGGCACGACCCCGGTACCGGTGGAGAACA
Source organism: Streptomyces sp. NBC_00154 (assembly GCF_026342835.1). Classification (GTDB taxonomy): domain Bacteria; phylum Actinomycetota; class Actinomycetes; order Streptomycetales; family Streptomycetaceae; genus Streptomyces. The sequence goes on along the minus strand of NZ_JAPEMI010000001.1, from coordinate 6,097,767 downwards.
TTGTTCGACCGGTCTGTGGCCCCTACGCGGGTGGGGTGCCGTCGCCGAAGGGGCGGCCGCCGAGCTGCTCGCGGTGGTGCGGCGTCCGCCAGCCCGAGAGGTCGGGGCCCAGGGGCACGATGCCGGTGGGGTTGATGCCCGTGTGCACCCGGTAGTAGTGCTGCTTGATGTGGTCGAAGTCGACGGTGTCGCCGAATCCGCGGGTCTGGAACAGGTCCCTGGCGTAGGCCCAGAGCACGGGGTTCTCGGTCAGTTTCGAGCGGTTGCACTTGAAGTGCCCGTGGTAGACGGCGTCGAAGCGCACGAGTGTGGTGAACAGCCGGATGTCGGCCTCGGTGAGCGTGTCCCCCACCAGGTAGCGCTGGTCCCTGAGGCGTTCGGATACCAGGTCGAGTCTGCGGAACACATCGTGGTACGCGGCTTCGTACTCCTCCTGACCGCTGGCGAATCCGGCCCGGTACACGCCGTTGTTCACGTCGCGGTAGATGCCCCCCATGACCTCGTCGATCTCGTCCCGTAGCCGTTCGGGGTAGAGATCGGGCGCTCCGGGCCGGTGCAGTGCGGTCCACTCGGTCGCGAAATCCAGGGTGATCTGCTGGAAGTCGTTGGTGACGAGCTTCCCGCTGGGTACGTCCACGATCGCGGGCACGCTGACACCGCCGGGGTAGCCGGGTTCGCGCGCTTCGTACGCCTCGCTGAGATATGCGATACCGAGCACCGGGTCGCGGCCTCCCTCGTCCAGGGTGAAGCGCCAGCTGCGGTCGTCCTGGATCGGGTCGGCCACGGCGAGCGACAGGGCGTCCTCCAGGCCGAGGAGCCGCCGGGAGACGAGTGCCCGGCTCGCCCAGGGGCAGGCACGGCTGACGACCAGCCGGTAGCGGCCCGCCTCGACCGGCCAGCCGTCGCGGCCGTCGGCAGTGATCCGGTCGGCGAAGTGGCTCCTGGACCGCTTGAACGGCTTGTGTCCGTACGCCGCGTTGCCGTCCGGCTCACTGCCGGTGGGGGGGCTCATCGTGGTCTCCCTTCCAGTCGGACGGGCCGGGGCCGGACAGGCCGTGGGCACGTCTCGTGTTCCGCCGGGAGATCCCCACATCGGTCATCGCCAGGACGAGAGCGCCCAGCACGAAGGCGGCGGAGACGATGAGCCCGCTGTCGAACGCGCTCCTCCAGCCGGCGGAGGGCAGCCGCGCGAAGAAGACCGAGCCGACCGCGGCGATCCCGATCGCCGAGCCGACGCGCTGGCCGGTCTGGAGCGTGCCCGCGGCGCTCCCGCCTCCGACCACCGGCACCTGGGACAGGGTCAGGGTCAGGTTCGGGGCGATGACCAGGCCGCTGCCCACACCCGCCAGGAGCAGCGGGGCCGCCATCGCCCAGGCGACGCCGCTGCCCGGGACCAAGTGCACGGCGAACACGGTGGCGCCGAGTCCGACGACCACCATGGACAGCCCCACGGCGACCAGCGGCCGCCCGTAGCGGCTTACCATCCGGCCACCTGGTCCGGCGGCGGCCGCCGCCCCCAGAGCGAACGGTGTGATGGCCAGTCCGGCCTCGAGGGCGGTGCAGTGCAGTCCGGCCTGAAGATAGAGAGTGCTGATGAAGAAGATCGAGGTGAATCCGGCGAAGTACAGCAGGCTCAGCAGACAGCCCAGCCAGTAGGAGTGCATCCGGAACAGCGACATGTCCAGGACGGGCACGGTTCCACGCCCGCCGCACCGGGCCTCCCAGCAGGCGAAGACGCCGAGCAGCACCACGGCCACGGCCACCAGCAGCCACTTCCCGTCGCCGGGCCACTGCTGTGCCTGGATGAAGGGCAGCAGCAGGGCCAGCACGCCCGCACCGAGGAGGAGTACGCCGACGGGATCGAGGTCCCTCGGCCGTACGCGGCCCGCTGCCGGTGTGTCCGGGAGGAGGCGCCGGGCGAGCAGGAAGCAGACGAGGCCGAGCGGCAGGTTGACGAAGAACACCCAACGCCAGCCCCCCTCCCGTCCCGCCGCCTGGATCAGCAGCCCGCCCAGCAGGGGGCCGACGGCGGTCGAGATAGCGACCACCGTGCTGAACATGCCGAAGGCGCGGCCCCGCTCCTGGCCGGAGAACATCTGCTGGATCAACGCGGAGATCTGCGGCGAGATCAAGGCTCCGCCGAGGCCCTGAACCACCCGGGCGACCACCAGCCAGAAGCTGGACGGGGCGGCTCCGCAGGCCACCGAAGCCAGCGTGAACACGGCCAGCCCCGCGAGGAACACCTCACGGCGCCCCCGGGCGTCGCCCAGCCGCCCGGCGGGGATGAGGAGGAGCCCGAAGGCGAGGGAGTAGCCGGACAGGACCCACTGCAGATCGGATTCCGGGCTCCGCAGGTCGTTACGGATCGACGGCAGGGCGACGTTGACGATGGACACGTCCAACAGCGTCATGAAGCCCGCCACCAGGCACACGGCAAGTGCCTGCCAGCGGCGGGGGTCGAGCGCCGGGGCCATCTCGCTCTCGCGCCCCGCCGCGCCTCCCTGGGACGTTGCGATCTCCGGCATGACTCGCACACTAGGCGGCGAGTCGCGATTCCTCACCCGTGACAGGGCCGACTGCCGTAACGGTCGCCGCCTGGCGGGCACGTCCGGGTCAGGCCGTCGAGCCTTGGCCCGCTTCACGGTGCATGCCCGTGCACAGCGCCCAGACGATGAAGATGTTGACGGCCACCAGCGTCATGGCCCACAAGGGGTAGTACGGCAGCCACAGGAAGTTGGCGATCGCGCCCAGCCCGGCGACGACCACACCGAAGTAGCGCGCCCACAGGGCTCCGGTGAGCACGGCGCAGCCGGCGAGGACGATGACGATGCCCAGAATGAGGTGGACCCAGCCCCAGCCCGACAGGCTGAACTGGAAGACGTAATGACGCGTCGTGACGAACAGGTCGTCCCTGGCGATGGCCGCGATCCCCTCGAGGATCGCCATCGCCCCACCGAAGATCATCAGGGCTGCCGCGAGAACGGTGGTACCGGATGTGGGCCCATGCCATGGGGCGGGTCCGGCGGTGCCCGCTTTGGGTTTGGTGGCGTCACTGGCCATGTCGGCCTCCTTGTGTGGCAGAGCCATCCGGCCGGCCGAGCAGGCCGGACCGGCGCGATCCCCCGTCTCAGCGTGGCACGACGGCCCTCCCTCGGCATTCCGGCCGATCACACCCACGAGCTGTCTCAGATCAGGGATAGAATCTCTGATGTGAGAGAGTCCGGAGAGGTGGAACCGACGTCCGTCGATGCCCGGCTGGCAGCCCGACTGGGTGAGCTCCGCACCGAGCGCGGCTGGTCCCTGGACGAGCTGTCCCGGCACAGCGGTGTCAGCCGCTCGACGCTGTCGCGCCTGGAGCGCGGCGAGCTGAGCCCGACCGCCGCCCAGCTCGGGCGGTTGTGCACGGTCTACGAGCGGACGATGTCACGGCTGCTGACGGAGGTGGAGGCGGAGCCCCCGCAGCTGGTGCGCGCCGAGCGGCAGCCGGTGTGGCGGGACGAGGCGTCCGGCTTCGTGCGCCGCTCGGTCTCGCCGCCGCACGCCGGCCTACGTGCCGAGATCGTCGAGGGGACGCTCGACGCGGGCGCCGGCATCGCGTACGAGCAGGCGCCGGTGCCCGGTCTGGAACAGCACATCTGGGTGCTGGAGGGAACGGTGGAGATCACCGTCGAGAACACCGTGCACACCGTGCGCGAGGGCGACTGTCTACGGTTCCGGCTGCGCGGCCCTTCGCACTTCCACTGCCCGGGCCCGGGCCCGGTCCGCTATGCCGTGCTGATCGTTCTGCCGTGAAAAGGACCCGAGTCATGACCGAAGCCACTCACTTCGCCGCATCCACTCCTCACATCGAAATCGTCTCCGTCTCCGGACCCGAGCTGATCACGTACGCCGACGAGCTGGCCGCTCTCCTGGTGGAGACCGTGCACGGCGGCGCCTCGGTGGGGTTCCTGGCGCCGCTCGACCGCGGTGCGGCCGCTGCCTGGTGGCGGGGGCGCGCCGCCGCGGTCGACGCCGGCGACCAGCGCGTCTGGATCGCCCGGGACGGCGAGCGGGTGGCGGGAACCATCGGCCTGAACCTGACCTCGTTGCCGAACGCCCGTCATCGCGCCGAAGTCACCAAGGTGATGGTGCGCCCGTCGATGCGGGGCCGGGGGCTCGGACGCTCGCTGCTCGCCGTCGCCGAGGGCGCGGCGGCCGAGGCCGGTCTGACATTGCTGGTCCTGGACACCGAGACCGGCAGCCCCGCCGAACGGCTCTACCGCTCGGCAGGCTGGACGGAGTGCGGATCCATTCCCGACTACGCCGGCGACCCGGCCGGGGCCCTGAAACCGACCACGATCTACTACAAGGTGATCGGGACAGCCGGGCAACCGACTTCGTGCCGATGACGCGGTCGGCATAACAATGACCGGGCAAGCCGCTTGCACCGAGTAAGACACTTACAAGGAGACCCTCATGACGCTGTACGACATTCCCCTCCACACGCTGACCGGTGAGCCGACCACTCTTGGCGCGTACCGCGGCCAGGCGGTCCTGCTGGTGAACGTCGCCTCCCGGTGCGGGCTCACCCCGCAGTACGCAGGCCTGGAGCGGCTTCAGAAGACGTACGGGGACCGCGGCTTCACCGTGCTCGGTGTGCCGTGCAACCAGTTCGCGGGCCAGGAGCCGGGGAGCGCGGAGGAGATCCAGACGTTCTGCTCGACGACGTACGGGATCAGCTTCCCGCTGCTGGCGAAGGTCGACGTGAACGGTGACGGGCGGCACCCGCTGTACGCGGAACTGACGCAGCTCGCGGACGCGGACGGCGAAGCGGGCGACATCCAGTGGAACTTCGAGAAGTTCCTGATCTCCCCGACCGGCGAGCCGGTGGCCCGCATCCGCCCCCGCACGGAGCCGGAGGCCCCGGAGCTCGTGACGGCGATCGAGGCCCTGCTCCCCGCCTGACGGGCAGCACGGTGCCGGGCGGGCCGATGGTCGGCCCGCCCGGCACGATCTCGACTCCGTCGGCGCAGCACCGAGCCCGTCCGGCGATCTAGGACAGAGCGGGGGCGGAGGCACCGCAACCATCCCGGCGTCCCCGCACCCCACCCACGCGGCACCGGTTAGCGAATCGGCATGCCCGACAGCGTGCGCGCGATCACCAGGCGCTGGATCTCGCTCGTGCCCTCGAAGATGGTGTAGATCGCCGCGTCCCGGTGCATCCGCTCCACCGGGTACTCGCGGGTGAAGCCGTTGCCACCGAGGATCTGGATCGCCTGCGCGGTGACCTTCTTCGCCGTCTCACTCGCGTAGAGCTTGGACATCGAGCCCTCGGCGGACTCGAACGGCTTGCCCGTGGTCGCCATCCAGGAGGCGCGCCAGACCAGCAGCCGGGCCGCGTCGATCTGCGTACGCATGTCCGCGAGCTGGAACGCGATGCCCTGGTTGTCGATGATCGGCCGGCCGAACTGGGTACGGGTCTTGGCGTAGTCGAGCGCGACCTCGTACGCCGCCCGGGCGGTGCCGACCGCCATCGCCCCGACCGCCGGGCGGGACGCCTCGAACGTGGCCATCGCCGCGTTCTTCACACGCTCGCCGCCGGACTGCGCGCGCTCACGCGCCCGCGCCAGGCGCTGGTCCAGCTTCTCCTTGCCGCCGAGCAGGCAGTCCCCGGGGACCCGGACGTCCTCCAGAACGACCTCCGCAGTGTGCGAGGCCCGGATGCCGTGCTTCTTGAACTTCTGGCCCTGCGAGAGGCCGGGGGTGTCCGGCGGCACGATGAAGGAGGCGTGGCCCTTGGAACCGAGCTCCGCGTCGACCACGGCGACGACGACATGGACATTGGCGATGCCGCCGTTGGTCGCCCAGGTCTTGGTGCCGTTCAGCACCCACTCGTCCTTGGCCTGGTCGTACACCGCGCGGGTCCGCATGGAGCCGACGTCCGAGCCCGCGTCCGGCTCGGACGAACAGAAGGCGGCGACCTTCACATCGTTCGCGTCGCCGTACATCTGCGGGATCCAGGTGCCGATCTGTTCCTCGGTGCCGTTGGCGAGGACGCCGACGGCCGCCAGGCCCGTACCGACGATCGACAGGGCGATGCCCGCGTCGCCCCAGAACAGCTCCTCCATCGCCATCGGGATGCCGAGCCCCGTCGGGTCGAAGAACTGCTGGGCGTAGAAGTCGAGGGAGTAGATGCCGACCTTGGCCGCCTCCTGGATGACGGGCCAGGGCGTCTCCTCACGCTCGTCCCACTCCGCAGCGGCCGGGCGGATCACATCCGCGGCAAAACCGTGAAGCCAGTCACGGACCTGCTTCTGGTCGTCGTTGAGCTCGAGCGTGAACTCGGCCATGTTCCCCTCCATGCACTACCGTAAAAACAAGTCGTTACTTGCGGTAACGGCAGTCTGTTACCGACTAGTAGCCTGTGTCAACCGGTCAGGCTCCGTTCGGCACCACCGCTGGGCAGGGTGTTACGTTGCGCGTGCGTAACGGACTCGCATGGCCATATGCACGGCCAGGGGTGGGGAGAGGCGACATGGAGACCACACGACAGGCCGAGCGACAGCGGACCGCGGCCGAGCAGCGCCGCAGGGAGTTGCTGGAGGCCGCAGACCGCGTGGTGCTCAGGGACGGGCCCAAGGCGTCGATGAACGCCATCGCGGCCGAGGCCGGGATCACCAAGCCCATTCTGTACCGGCACTTCGGCGACAAGGGCGGCCTCTACCGTGCGCTCGCCAAGCGCCACACCGACGCCCTGCTGAGCGCCCTGCGGGCGGCGCTAGACGCCCCCGCCGAACGCCGCCAGCGGGTCGAGGCGACGCTCGACACGTATCTCGCGGCGATCGAGGCCCGCCCGCAGGTCTACCGCTTCCTGATGCACCCGTCCGACGACGCGGCGCCCTCCCCCGAGCAGGGCTTCGACGTCGGGCGGCACTCCGCTCCCCTGCTGCGCCGGCTCGGCGAGGAGCTTGCCCTGGTGATCGCCGAGCGGGTGGACCTGGGGCCGGACAGCCAGGAGATGGCCCGCATCTGGGGCCACGGCATCGTCGGCATGATGCACGCCGCAGGCGACTGGTGGCTGAGTGAACGTCCTTGCTCACGCGCCCAGTTGGTGCGCAGCCTGGCCGATCTGCTGTGGGGCAGGCTGGCCGCCGTGGGCGACCGGCCGGGCGGTCCCGGATTCTGACGTCCGCCGGCCGAGATGCTGTCGGGTGCGCGGTCGCAGTCAGTCGGCACGCCCCCACGGCGCCCGGCGGGCCGCGCGCAGCGCCCTCGCCCGGCGCAGCCCGGTCAGCCGGTCCGTGTAGACGGAGCCTTCGAGGTGGTCGCATTCGTGCTGCAGACAGCGCGCGAACCAGCCGGTGCCGTCGACCCGTACCGGCTCCCCCTCGACGTTCACGCCCTCGACCACCGCATGGTCGAACCGCGGGGTGGCGGCCTCCAGGCCGGGCAGCGAGAGACAGCCCTCCGGTCCGCGTACGGTGATGCCGTCCACCTCGACGAGTTTCGGGTTGACGAGATGCCCGAGGTGACGGACGTCTTCGTCGTCCGGACAGTCGTAGACGAACACCCGCAGCGGGACGCCGATCTGGTTGGCGGCGAGCCCGACCCCCTGCGCCGCGTACATCGTGGCGAACATGTCCTCGACCAGCCGGGCGAGCGAGGGCCCGAAGTCGGTGACCTCCTCGCAGGCACCGTGGAGCACCGGGTCGCCGAGCAGGGTCATGGCACGGACGAGTCCGGAACTGCCGGGGATCGGACGGTTTCGCATGGCCGTAAGAGTACGTTCCACGTGACCTCCACGTTCCTGGCGGTGCCGCGGTGCGGTCGCCGTGCCGGACATCGATAGGCTGGGCGCGGACCGATGCAAGGAGGATCTAGGACGATGGCAGGCAACACGGAGCCGTTGTCGCCGCGCGCCAAGCTGGCGGTGACGGCGGGCAAGGCCGCTGCGGCGGTGTCGCGCGCTGCGGGGCGCGGCAGCGGATCGGTGATCGGCGGCCGGGTGGCGCTCAAGCTCGACCCCGACCTGCTGGGGCGACTGGCGCAGCACCTGGACGTGATCCTCGTGTCGGCGACGAACGGCAAGACGACGACGACCCGGCTGATCGCCGAGGCGCTGCGGGCCGCGGGCCCGGTTGTGTCGAACGCGCTCGGCGCCAACATGCCCGCGGGCATCACCTCCGCCCTGGCCGGTGGCTCGGACGCGAAGTACGGCGTGATCGAGGTCGACGAGAAGTACCTCGCCGGTGTCGCACGGGACACGACACCCAAGGTGATCGCGCTGCTCAACCTCTCGCGCGACCAGCTGGACCGCGCCGCGGAGACCCGGATGCTGGCCGAGAAGTGGCGTGAGGGGCTGTCCGGCTCGAAGGCCGTGATCGTCGCCAACGCCGACGACCCGCTGATCGTCTGGGCGGCGTCCTCCTCCCCCAACGTGGTGTGGGTCGCGGCCGGTCAGGCGTGGAAGGACGACGCCTGGTCCTGCCCGTCCTGCGGCGGTGTGATGCAGCGCCCCGGCGACGACTGGTTCTGCGGCGAGTGCGGTTTCCGCCGCCCCGCGCCGAGCTGGGTGCTGCACGGCGACTACGTCCTGGACCCGCACGGTTCGGCGTGGCCGATCCACCTGCAGCTGCCCGGCCGCGCGAACAAGGCGAACGCCACCAGCTCGGCCGCAGTCGCTGCCGTCTTCGGGGTGCCTCCGCAGGTCGCGCTGGAGCGCATGTATCAGGTGCAGGCCGTCGCGGGCCGCTACGACGTGGTCACCTTCCTCGGCCGTGAGCTGCGGCTCCTGCTGGCGAAGAACCCGGCGGGCTGGCTCGAAACGTTTTCCCTCATCGACCCGCCGCCCACGCCGGTGATCCTCTCCGTCAACGCCCGTGGCGCGGACGGCACGGACACCTCGTGGCTGTGGGACGTCGACTACACCCAGCTCGCCGGCCACCCGATCTTCGTGCTCGGTGACCGCAAGCTGGACCTCGCGGTCCGCCTCGAAGTGGCCGGCCTCGACTTCCGGGTCTGCGAGAACCTCGACGAGGCCGTGCAGCAGGCCCCGCCCGGCCGTATCGAGGTCATCGCCAACTACACCGCCTTCCAGGACCTGCGCCGCCGTGTCGGCAACTGACCCCGGCCCCGGCCACCTCCGGAGAGGACGAAGCATGAGCAACAACGGTCTGCGTCTGGTCTGGGTCTATCCCGACCTGCTGAGCACCTACGGCGACCAGGGCAACGCGCTGGTCGTGGAGCGCCGGGCCCGGCAGCGCGGTCTCGACGTGCAGCGCGTCGATGTGCGCAGCGACCAGCCGATCCCGACGTCCGGCGACATCTATCTGATCGGGGGCGGTGAGGACCGGCCGCAGCGGCTCGCCGCGGAACGGCTGCGCCGCGACGGCGGTCTCAGCCGGGCCGCGTCCAACGGCGCGATCATCTTCTCGGTCTGCGCCGGTTACCAGATCCTCGGCCATGAGTTCATCAACGACCTCGGTGAGCGCGAGCCCGGTCTGGGGCTGCTCGACGTGGTTTCCACCCGCGGCGAGGGGGCCCGGTGCGTCGGTGACGTACTGGCCGACATCGACCCGCAGCTGGGCCTGCCGCCGCTGACCGGTTTCGAGAACCACCAGGGCATCACCCATCTGGGCCCGACGGCTCGGCCGTTCGCCCGGGTGCAGTTCGGCCGGGGCAACGGCACGGGTGACGGCACCGAGGGCGCGTACAACGACACGGTCTTCGGTACGTACATGCACGGGCCCGTGATGGCCCGTAACCCGATGATCGCGGACCTGCTGCTGAAGCTGGCCCTCGACGTCAACGCGCTGCCGCCGACGGACGACCGTTGGTACGAGGCGCTGCGCGCCGAGCGCATCGCCTCGGCGACCCAGCCCGCATGACGGGCCATTCGCTCAACTGAGCGGAGTCCAGCAGGCGGACGCCTGGTTCGGTCCCGCCACCCTGCGCCGGTAGGGTGGCGGGGATCCAACCGGACGACGTGGTCCGGTCGTCGGCCCACGTTGCAAAGGTTTCCCGGGCAATGCGAATTGGTGTGCTCACCTCCGGCGGCGACTGCCCCGGCCTCAATGCCGTCATCCGTTCCGTCGTGCACCGCGCGGTGGTCGACCACGGCGATGAGGTCATCGGCTTCCACGACGGGTGGAAGGGCCTCCTCGAGTGCGACTACCGCAAGCTCGACCTCGACGCGGTCGGTGGCATTCTCGCCCGCGGCGGTACGATTCTCGGCTCCTCCCGGGTCCAGCCCGCGCATCTGCGGGGCGGCGTCGAACAGGCCAAGGGCCATGTCGCCGATCTCGGTCTCGACGCGATCATCCCGATCGGTGGCGAGGGCACGCTGAAGGCGGCCAATCTGCTCTCCGAGGCGGGGCTGCCGATCGTCGGCGTACCGAAGACCATCGACAACGACATCGCGTCGACCGATGTGACCTTCGGCTTCGACACCGCGGTGGGTGTCGCCACCGAGGCCCTCGACCGGCTGAAGACCACCGCCGAATCGCACCAGCGGGTGCTGATCGTGGAGGTCATGGGCCGCCACACCGGCTGGATCGCCCTGCACTCGGGCATGGCGGCCGGTGCGCACGCCATCGTCGTGCCGGAGCGCCCCTTCGACATGGACGAGCTGACCGAGCTGGTCGGCAAGCGTTTCTCGGCGGGCAAGAAGTTCGCGATCGTCGTGGTCGCCGAGGGCGCCAAGCCGCGCGCCGGCTCCATGGAGTTCGAGCAGGGCACCAAGGACATCTACGGCCACGAGCGGTTCGCAGGGGTGGCCACCCAGCTCTCCATCGAGCTGGAGCAGCGCCTCGGCAAGGAGGCCCGCCCGGTGATACTCGGCCATGTGCAGCGCGGCGGCACCCCGACCGCGTACGACAGGGTCCTGGCGACCCGCTTCGGCTGGCACGCGGTCGAGGCGGCGCACCGCGGCGAGTTCGGCATGATGACGGCGCTGCGCGGCACGGACATCACGATGGTGCCGCTGGCCCAGGCCGTGGAGACGCTGAAGACGGTCCCGGCCGAGCGGTACGCCGAGGCCGAGTGCGTGCTCTGAGCAACACCGGATCCTGACGACTGCCCCCGGCCGCAGCTGCGGCCGGGGGCAGTTCTACTCTGGTCGGGACAACCGGCGCGAAACGGGGACGTCCCCATCGGGAGTGAACAGATGGATCACAGCGGGCACGGCATGAACATGGATCTGCCGCCGTTCACGCTGGGACGTGGGCTCCCATTCTCCGCGGACCCGTTCTTCCTGATCGGCTGCGTCCTGGCGCTCTGCCTGTACGGGTACGGGGTGCTGCGGCTGCGCAGACGCGGCGACAGCTGGCCGGTCGGCCGGATGGTCTTCTTCGTCATCGGCGTCCTGACCATCGCCCTGGTCATGTGCACCAGGCTCAACGACTACGGCATGGTCATGTTCAGCGTGCACATGGTGCAGCACATGGTGATCAGCATGCTGTCGCCGATCCTGCTGCTGCTGGGCGCCCCGGTGACACTGGCGCTGCGCGCGCTGCCCGTCGCGGGCCGCGGCCGGAAGGGCCCGCGCGAGCTGCTGCTCATGCTGCTGCACAGCCGGTACATGAAGATCATCACGCATCCGGTGTTCACCATCCCGCTCTTCATCGCCAGCTTGTACGCGCTCTACTTCACCCCGCTGTTCGACTTCCTGATGGGTTCGAAGACCGGGCACCTCGCGATGATGGTGCACTTCCTCGCGGTCGGCCTGGTCTTCTTCTGGCCGATCATGGGCGTCGACCCGGGGCCGCACCGGCCCGGCTATGTGATGCGGATGCTGGAGCTGTTCGCGGGAATGCCGTTCCACGCGTTCTTCGGCATCGCGCTGATGATGGCGACCTCGCCGATGGTGGAGACCTACAAGCATCCGCCGGCTTCGCTCGGTATCGACGCGCTGAGCGACCAGAACTGGGCGGGCGGCATCGCCTGGGCGTTCAGTGAGATCCCTTCGGTGCTGGTGCTGATCGCGCTGGTCTTCCAGTGGTACCGGTCCGAACAGCGGACGGCGAGGCGCTCGGACCGCGCCGCCGACCGGGACGGCGACCAGGAGCTGAAGGCGTACAACGCCTACCTCGCCTCGTTGCAGGCGCGCGGACAGTAGCGGTGGACGCACCTTCCGGGTGACGATGGGGTCCACGGCCGCGCGGCCGACAAGGAGGGTGCGCGCATGTCCGGTTCCACGAAGACGATGGGGATGCTCACCGTCGGGGCCCTGGTGGCGGTCACCGCCTACACAGTGGCGCTGGGGAGCAACGGCTGGCTCTGGTTCGGCTGGGTGGTGCTCGGGCTGATCACCCTGGGGATGGCCGCCACGCGCGACACCTGAACGGATACGCCCTTTCGGGTACACCGGACGGGCTCCCGGCGCAGCTGCGGCCGGGACCGAACTCAGGACTGTGGTGATGGCCCCTGCCCGCGTGCGGGCAGGGGCCATCCTCGGGGGCTACCGGGGCGGTGTCCGGTTGAGCACCGCGCCCGGCGCCGGGGCATAACCGGTGGCGCGGGTGGTGAACGTTCCCCGGCCCTGGGTCCGGCTGCGCAGCCGGGTCGCGTAGCCGAACAGCTCGGCCAGCGGCACGGTCGCCGTGATCACCGCCGTACCTGCCCGCGAGGTCGAGCCCGAGACCCGGCCGCGCCGTGCCGCCAGGTCACCGAGCACACCGCCCACGGCGTCGCCGGGCACGGTGACCGTGACCTCCACCACCGGTTCCAGCAGCACCATCACGCTGCTGCGCAGTGCCTCCCGAAGCGCGAGCCGCCCGGCCGTCCGGAACGCCATCTCCGAGGAGTCATTGGAATGGGTGGCTCCGTCGGTCAGCGTGACCCGCAGTCCGGTCACCGGGTGACCGCCGAGGGGGCCCTCGGCCAGAGCGTCCCTGCAGCCGGCCTCCACCGCCCGGACGTACTCCTGCGGCACACGTCCACCGACGACGGTCGATCGGAAGACGAAGTCCACCGCGCGGCCCGTGTCGTTGTCACCGGAAGCTTCCAACGGCTCCGTGTCGAGTACGACGTGAGCGAACTGGCCGGCGCCCCCGTCCTGCTTGACGTGCCGGTACACCAGTCCGGACACCCCTCGGGCGACCGTCTCCCGGTAGGCCACCTGCGGCCGGCCGACACCGACGTCCAGCCCGTGAGCACGACGGATCTTCTCCACCGCGACCTCCAGATGCAGTTCCCCCATTCCTGACAGCACCGTCTGGCCGGTCTCGGGATCGGTCCGGACCGACAGCGAAGGGTCCTCCTCGACCAGCCGCACCAGCGCCGACACCAAGCGGTCGGCATCGATGCTCCTGCGGGCCTCGACCGCTACGGAGACGACCGGAGCCGCCACGGAAGGAGGTTCGAGAACCAGTGGTGCCGCGGGTGTGCACAGGGTGGCACCGGCGCGGGCAGCTTTGAGCCCGACCACCGCGACGATGTCCCCGGCCACCGCCCGTTCCACGTCCGAGTGCCGCCCGGCCTGCACCCGCAGGATCCGGCCGACGCGCTCGTTACGCCGGGCGCCCACGTCCAGCACCGTGTCTCCCGTCCCGATCGTTCCCGAATACACCCTCAGATAGGTCAGCCGCCCCGTGGCGGTCGAGCTCACCTTGAACACCAGCGCGGCAAAGGGCGCCGCCGGATCGGCGACCCGCTCCTGCACCGCACCGTCCAGGGTGCCGCGTACTGCCGGCACATCCAGCGGCGAGGGCAGATAGGCCACGACGGCCTCCAGCAGTGGCTCGATCCCGCGGTTGCGGTAGGCCGTCCCGCACAGCACCACCACGCCCTCACCGGTACGGGTCAGGTCGCGCAGCGCGGCGGCCAGAGTCTGTGCGGAGACCTTCGACTCCGCACAGAACTCCTCCAGCGCGACCGGATGAAGTTCCGCCACCGTCTCCTCCAGCAGTCGTCGGCGTCGGTGCGCGTCTTCCAGCAGCGCGTCCGGCACCCGGCCCTCCTCGGGCGTACCGCCGTCGTCGGCCCAGACCAGCGCCCGCATACGGAGCAGATCCACCACCCCGGTGAACCCGTCCTCCTTTCCGATCGGCAGCTGGACCACCAGCGGGACCGTGTGCAACCGCTCCCGTATCGACGCAACCGCCGTGTCGAGGTCGGCACCGGCACGGTCCAGCTTGTTGACGAAGGCGATCCGTGGGACCCCGTGCCGATCGGCCTGCCGCCATACCGACTCGCTCTGCGGTTCGACTCCTGCGACAGCGTCGAACACCGCGATCGCTCCGTCGAGCACCCGTAGCGAACGCTCCACCTCGTCGGAGAAGTCGACGTGGCCGGGGGTGTCGATCAGATTGATCCGGTGGCCGTCCCAGGAACAGCTCACCGCAGCGGCAAAGATGGTGATCCCGCGATCGCGTTCCTGGGGATCGAAGTCGGTGACGGTCGTCCCGTCATGGACCTCGCCTCGCTTGTGGGTGGCGCCGGTGAGGTAGAGGATCCGTTCGGTGAGGGTGGTCTTGCCGGCGTCGACGTGGGCGAGGATGCCCAGATTGCGAACGGCGGTCAGCGGACTGGTGAGATGACGGTGCAGGTCGGTACGCACGGCCCATGGCCTTTCGGGGTGATCCGGAACGGGGCGGCGCGATCTCCGGACGAACTGGCCTGCAGTCAGGCCACGCAGAAGCCCCTGATGCGGTGCACCGCACCGGAAGTCGGCCGCCAGGCGGCCCAACATCGTTCGACCAGGGGTCAGTTGTCCGTCACGGACATCCGGTTCCGGCCGCGCAGCTGGAACCGGGCGCACGAAGACACCAGGATCACCTCGTACCGTGACGGGGGAACGACAACAGCGATGCGGTAACGCATGGCCGGGCTCCCCTCACTCGTCACGGCGCGCGCCGGAATGTTGTTGTGGCGCGCGGTTCGAGGCGAGTGTAGTGAACCCCGTGCAGGCGGGGCACCGGGTTTTCCGGCAGTGGGGAGGCGGCGACCGCCCGGGGGTATCCGGCGCGGCGCAACAGATCGAGCACGTCCGTCTCTCGTCGCCCGCCGGTTGGGCATGAGGGAGCCTCAGGCCAGCAGACCGCCGGTGTGCCCGTCCTCGGCAAGCATCCGCCAGGAGTGCGCAGGCGTCGCGAACGCCTCCGGGTCGACCGCCTCCACCAACCCGTCGACCACGCTGAGCAGCAGTACATGGGGGTCGAACACCGCCCAGGCGGTGGCCCTGCGCCCGTTGTCCCAGCGCTGCCACTCGGCGCGCAGCCGCTCGTACGCCCAGAGCGCGTACAGCAGCGCGGACAGGTCCCGGTTGAGGTAGGCCGCGGGCAGGCCCTCGTCGTACCAGGTCGGCAGCTCCAGACGGCCGCTCGAGCCGTCCAGCGCGACTGCGAGGTCGTGGGGCCACCAGCCGATCGCGAGGTAGTCGCGCTGGTACCCGCGCTCCTCCTCCCCCTCGTCGGCATCCTGGAAGCAGTCCGGGTGTGCCTCCGCCATGTTGACCAGGGGAGCCTCCTCCTCGACCCCGAACATCTCTCCACCGAGCGGCAGCCCCACGTCCGTCAGCAGTCGTCTCGTCGGCTCGTGGACGAGCGCGGCGGGCAACTCCTCGGGCCGGTAGCGGCGTACCAGCCCCTCGTCGGTCAGCGCGGCGAGCTTCTCGACCAGGTCGGCCCCGAACTCGTAGGCGAGACCGTCAGCTTCCGTGCCGGGCAACGCGCCCCAGGCCAGCGAGGCGACCAGCAGTGCGGTGTCCCAGTGCGCGGGCGGGTTCTCCGCAGCGGCGCGGAACAACCCGGGGTCGACCTCGCGCATCCGCCGCTCGGCGATGCCCATCACGGCGGCGGCGACCCCGGCACCGCGGCGCCCGCCACCCGCGTCCCGCTGCTCGGCGGCCAGGGACACCGCCTCGGTCTCGCGGATCAGCCCGGCCAGGGCGGGCAGATCGGAGGCGAGCAGGTCGCGTCGCAGCGCACCGCCGCCCCGCCCGGCGAGGTGGACCTCCCCGCTCACGCCGTCCAGTACCACCGAGCTGCCGCAGTACTCCGTCTCCCCCAGGACGAACAGGGGGCCGGCACCGACCGCGCCCTCATCGATGTCAAGAGTCGCCGGCGGGCCGGCCCCCAGCCCCGCGAAGTCCAGGAACGCCGCCGACTCCGGCAACCCTTGCGCCACGAGGAACTCCCGGCTCTCCGTGTGCATCAGCCCTGCCGGCAGGTCGGCCTCCCGCACTCGCCGGCACACCGCCGCCCCGTCATTTCCCATCCCGGCCCCCGACTTCACGTACAGACGATCCCCGCCCTCCCATCTCCCCGACCCTAAGGGCTGCCCGGACAGGGCGCCCAGCCGCCTGAGTTCCGGGCGAGACCCTCCACGACTGATCGGGCTACGATCGGTCGTCTCAGCAGTCTGTGTGCGCCAGGCCGCAGAGGCCTGATCTGAAGGGCCATCACGTGAGCCGGCCCGGAGCCGGCCCGAGTCCGGTCGCCCTCATGGCAGTCGAACAGGCATGGAAATCGATTCACTCGGTAGATTCATACCGTGACCTGGCAGAA
This sequence comes from Streptomyces sp. NBC_00154, assembly GCF_026342835.1. GTDB lineage: Bacteria > Actinomycetota > Actinomycetes > Streptomycetales > Streptomycetaceae > Streptomyces. The sequence continues at coordinate 6,081,283 of NZ_JAPEMI010000001.1, read as the reverse complement.
CGCTGCCCCGGAGCCGATCCTGTAGGGATGGGAGAGCCACCGTGTTCTACTACGTGCTCAAATACGTCATTCTGGGGCCGTTGCTGCGGTTGCTGTTCCGGCCCAGGATCGAAGGACTGGAGCACATTCCCGAGGAGGGCGCGGCGATCGTCGCCGGCAACCATCTGTCGTTCTCCGACCATTTCCTGATGCCCGCGATCATCAAACGGCGCATCACCTTCCTCGCCAAGGCGGAGTACTTCACCGGCCCGGGGCTGAAGGGGCGGCTGACCGCCGCGTTCTTCCACAGCGCCGGGCAGATCCCGGTGGACCGGTCCGGCAAGGATGCGGGACAGGCCGCGATCCGTGAAGGGCTCGGGGTGCTGAGCAAGGGCGAGCTGCTCGGGATCTATCCGGAGGGGACCCGTTCGCACGACGGCCGGCTCTACAAGGGCAAGGTCGGTGTCGCGGTGATGGCGATCAAGGCGCAGGTGCCGGTGGTGCCGTGCGCGATGGTCGGTACGTTCGAGATCCAGCCTCCCGGCAAGGTCGTCCCGCGGATCAAGCAGGTCACCATCCGCTTCGGTGAGCCGATGGACTTCTCCCGCTATGCCGGGATGGAGAATCAGAAGGCGGCGATCCGGGCAGTCACCGACGAGATCATGTACGCGATCCTCGGGCTCTCCGGTCAGGAGTACGTCGACGAGTACGCGGCCAAGGTGAAGGCCGCGCAGGCGGAACAGACGAAGAAGTTCCCGAAGCTGCGACGCTGACCGCGAATCCGCGATCGGCGAACGCGCATGGCCCGACGGGGCCGCCTCCGCCTAGCGTTCCTCGCATGGGCAAAGGGCACGCATGGATTCTTGGAGCGACGGGACAGATCGGGCGGGCCGCGGTGCGGGCGCTCGTCGAGGACGGCTGGGAGGTGACGGCGGCCTCGCGCGGCGGCGGGCGGGACGAGCAATGGGCCGACGGCGTACGGACGACAACCCTCGACCGGGACGAGGAGGGGGCGCTCTCCGCTGCGCTGGGCGACGGCTGTGACGTGCTCGTCGACATGGTGGCGTACGGCGAGCAGCACGCCCGGCAGCTGACCGGGCTCGCCGACCGGATAGGTTCGGCGGTCGTCATCTCCAGCGGTGCGGTGTACGAGGACGATCGCGGCCGCAGCTTCGACACCCAGGGCGAGCCCGACGGGGCCCCGCGGTACCCCGTGCCGATCCCGGAGACACAGCGCACGGTGGCGCCGGGGAACGCAACGTACGGGACCAGGAAGATCCGGCTGGAGCGGGATCTGCTGGCGGCGGGTGACGCCCTGCCGGTGACGCTACTGCGGGCCGGTGCGATCCATGGTCCGCACTGCCGCTCGCCGCGCGAGCTGTACTTCGTGAAGCGGCTGCTGGACGGGCGCGGACGACGGGTGCTCGCGTACAACGGCACGAGCCGCTTCCATCCGGTCCACGTGTCCAACGTGGCCGAGCTGATCCGGCTCGCCGCCGGGCAGCCCGGGTCGAGGGTGCTCAACGCGGCTGATCCGCAGGCGCCCACGATCGCGGAGATCGCGTCGGCCATCGACGGCGTGCTCGGCCGGGAGACGGAGACGGTGCTGGTGGACGGGGCACCGCCGGTGGGGGAGGTCGGCGAGACGCCGTGGAGCAGTGCCCATCCCATCGTGTACGACATGACGGCTGCCGGGAAGGAGCTCGGCTACCGGCCGGTGACGGGCTACGTGGAGTCGCTGCCGGAGACCGTCGAGTGGCTCGTCGGGCAGCTCGACGCCCGGGACTGGCGGGATGCCTTCCCGGCGATGCTGCGGGCGTACGGCGAGGGCCTGTTCGACTATGACGCGGAGGACGCCTGGCTGGAGCGGTACGACCGGGAACGGCCGGCGCGGTAGGGCCGGGGTCGGCGAGCGGGGCCCGTACAGGAGACGGGCGGCCGGTGATGATCCTCCGGCCGCCCGTCCCCCTCGCTCAGCCGACTACGGCTTCGGGGTGGCGTGCGGGGCGCACGTCACGTCCTGCCGGTCGGTCTGCCCGGTGAGCAGGTAGTTGTCCACCCGGTCGTTGATGCAGGGGTTGACCAGGCCCGTGACGCCGTGCGAGCCGGCGTCCTTCTCGGTGATCAGGCGCGAGCCCTTGAAGCGCTTGTGCAGCTCGACGGCGCCCTCGTACGGAGTGGCGGCGTCACGCGTGGACTGCACGATCAGGACCGGCGGCAGGCCCTTGCCGGTCTTGACCTCCAGCGGGGTCTGCTGCTTGGCCGACCAGGTCGCACAGGGCAGGTTCATCCAGGCGTTGGCCCAGGTCATGAACGGGTAGTCCTTGTGCAGCCGGGTGTTGTCGCGGTCCCACTTCTGCCAGCTGGTGGGCCACTTGGCGTCCGCGCACTCCACAGCCGTGTACACGGCGTTGCCGTTCTCCGAGGAGGCGTTCCCCGCGAGATCCGACATGTCGGGGCCCGCGGCGTCGACCAGCGCCTGGGTGTCGCCCGCCCGGTAGTCGCTCCAGGTCCGGGCGACGAGCACCCAGGTGGAGTCGTAGTACGGCGCGTTCTGGAAGAAGCCGATGAGTTCGGCGGGTCCGACGACGCCGCCGATCGGGCTCTTCTTGGCCGAGGCGCGCAGCTTCAGCCACTCCTGCTCGACCTGGGCAGGCGTGGTGCCGATGTGGAAGGCCGCGTCGTTCTTGGCCACCCACGCCGTCCAGTCCTCCCAGCGCTGCTGGAAGGCGATGTCCTGGTTGAGGTTGGCCTCGTACCAGATGTTGTCCTTCGCCGGGTTGACCACACTGTCGACGACCATGCGCCGGACGTGGTCCGGGAACAGTGTGCCGTAGACCGCCCCGAGGTAGGTGCCGTAGGAGACGCCCAGGAAGTTGAGCTTCTTCTCACCGAGCGCGGCGCGGATGACATCCAGGTCGCGTGCGGTGTTCGGCGTGGTCATGTGCGGCAGCATGTCGCCGCTGCGCTCGGCGCAGCCGTCCGCGTACTCGGCGGCGAGCTTGCGCTGGGCGCGCTTGTCCGCCTCGCTGTCGGGTACCGGGTCGGCCTTCGGGGCCTTCACGAACTCCTGCGGGTCGACGCAGGAGATCGGCGCCGAGTGACCGACACCGCGGGGGTCGAAGCCGACGAAGTCGTACGCCTTCGCTGCCTTCGTCCACAGCGGGTTCTTATTGATGATCCGGGTGGGGAACCGCAGCCCGGAACCACCGGGGCCGCCCGGGTTGTAGAGCAGCGCGCCCTGCCGCTCCGCCTTCGTACCGGTGCTGACGTGCCGGTCGACCGCGAGCTTGATCTGCTTGCCGTCGGGCTTGGCGTAGTCGAGCGGTACGGTCACCCAGCCGCACTGGATAGGTGTGGCCAGGGCCCAGTCGGCCGGGCAGTCCTTCCAGTCGATGCCGGTGTCGGCCGCCCGTGCGGCGGCGATCTGGACGCCGCGCGCCTCCGAACCGCTGTGGTGGCGGCCGTCGGCTGTGGCCGTCGGTGCGGCTATCGCGCCCGCTATGAGCGTGCCCGCGATCAGAGTGCCGGCCGAGCCGAGCACTGCTGTGCGTCTCAAGTGGAACCTCCCCCATTGTCTGAAGCGCCGCGGTTGGCAGCGCAGTTCACATCGAGACCTCCCGCGGATCCTGTCGCCTGTGGGGTTCCTGAGAACAGGGCGTACACGCACTTCTTTACCGAATCGATAACCGGACACCCGTGTCCCGCTGAGCGGTGCGCAACGTGTCAGCCGGCCAGCACCTCGTCCAGCGCATCGTCCAGAACGGTGCGCAGCAGTCGTGCGTCGAGGGCCACGGCGGTCACCAGTACCGCGGGGCCGACCAGCCGGGTGAGGACGGCGGTCGGCCCCAGCAGCCTCGTATCGGGGCGCTTGTCCTCGAATGCCGGGTCCACGACGAGGAGCTGGCCGACCGCACGATGCCCGCCGAGCACGGCGCCACCGTCCCAGCCACCGGGTGCCCCCGGCCCGTACGCCACTTGCTGATCGAGAAGCGGGTGCCCGGCGCGGTGGACGGTGAGGCGGCTGGTGAGAGTGCCGGTGGTCTCGCCGTGGCGGCCGAGGACCTGCTCCTCGCGCAGCACCAGCCTCGCGGTCTCGGCGAGTTCGACCCTGGTGGTCATGAGCAGCTCACTGCCGCACGCCGAAATGAGCTGATCCGGGAGCCAGTTGAGCTGCGCCCCCTCCCCCACTCTCAACTCGATCTCGTATGTGGCGGGTTGGACACCCGGCCCAGGGCCGGGCAGCGCCACGGTCGCCGCCGCGGAGTCCACGGTGAGCCTGGCTCCTGCCTCGACCCGTGCCTCGATGGCGAGCCGGTCGCCGCCCAGCGGTGCGCTCATCGCGCCCACGACGGTGACCCGGGCGCACGGTGCGACGGTGGCCCTGGTCCGGCGCAGGGCGAGCGGCCCGTCGCTCTCGAGGACGGGGAGAGCCGTGGCGCCACGGCCGTCGGGGACCGCGGTGATCCGGGCGGTCGCGTGGACGCTCATGCGGTCCAGGCGGCGAGCTGCGCCCGTACCCAGTCCGCGACGGGCTTGACGCCCTCGCCGGAGGTGAGGGAGGTGAAGGCGACGGGGAGTGTGCCGCGCTGCTCCGCGGCGTCCCGGGCCATCCGGTCCAGATCGGAGCCGACGTACGGCGCAAGGTCGGTCTTGTTGATCACGAGGAGGTCCGAGGTGGTGACACCGGGCCCGCCCTTGCGCGGGATGTCGTCACCGCCCGCCACATCGATGACGAAGATCTGCGCGTCGACCAGACCTTTGGAGAAGGTGGCGGTGAGGTTGTCGCCGCCGGACTCGACGAGGATCAGATCGAGAGGCCCGACGGTGTCCTCCAGGTCCTCGACGGCTTCCAGGTTGGCGGAGATGTCGTCGCGGATGGCGGTGTGCGGGCAGGCGCCGGTCTCGACGGCCTGGATGCGCTCGGGCGGCAGCACGGCGTTGCGCAGCAGGAACGCGGCGTCCTCGCGGGTGTAGATGTCATTGGTGACGACGGCGATGGACACCTGGTCACGCAGCGTGCGGCAGAGCGCCGCGACGGTCGCCGTCTTGCCGGAGCCGACCGGGCCGCCGAGACCGATGCGCAGGGCGCGGCGGGTGCCGTCGGGGCGTGCGGCGTCGGCACTGATGGCTGCCGGGCCGTCGTGGGAGTGGTCCAGATGCATGGGGTGCGGCTCCTGAGGGGTGTGGTGCGGGTGGTCCTATGAGGCGAACAGGCGGACCGGCCAGGCGGCGTGCGCTTCGGCGGTGATGTCGAGCAGAGGCGCGGAGGCTGCGGGCAGCGCGTCGATGCCGTGGTGAACGGCGGCGGCGGCCTGTTCGGCGACCCGGTCGAGTTCGGGCGCGAGGCGGGCGAGGACGGCGGTGGCCTCGAAGGGGTTGAGGGACAGCAGCCGGACCGCCGCGGTGGCCGGTCCGCTGACCGTTTCGTACGCGACGCAGTGTGCCGCGTCCTCGGGTCCGAGACCCGCCGCGCGTGCGGTGAGGCCGAGCACGACGGGCTGGTGGGCGCCGCGCGGCCGGGCCTCCGCGAGTGCGGCGAGTTCGGGGCTGGGCCAGCTGGCACGGGCGGCCCGCATCAGCTGACGGCCGAGCTTGCGCGCGACCGCGCGCAGTGCGGGTGACGGGGTGCGGGCATCGGCGGCCTCGTCGAGCGCGAGCGGGTCGAGGCCGTGGGCAGCCGCCGCGGCGAGTGCGGCGGAGGTGAGTCCGGTGGTGTGCAGGCGGCCCCGGCAGAAGGCGGCGAGGTCCTCGGCGTTACGGATGCGTCCTGCCTCGACGGCCGGTTCGGCGCCACCGGAGTGGGCGTGCCCCCCGGCGGGGAACCGGCCGTCGGCGAGGACGAGCAGTGCTGCGCGGCTCATCACATGACCTGTCTCAGAAGAGGAAGTAACGCTGGGCCATGGGGAGTTCGGCGGCGGGCGCTGGTTCGACCGGTTCGCCGTCGATGGTCACGGCGAAGCTGTCCGGATCGACCTGGACCCGCGGCAGCGCGTCGTTCTCCCGCATGTCCGCCTTGGTGACCCCCCGGGTGCTGGTGATCGGCACGAAGCGTTTGCCGAGTCCGAGGCGTTCCGGCAGCCCGTCCTCGATGGCAGCACTCGCCACGAAGTTGAACGAGTTGGCGGCGGGCGCCCGGCCGAGTGCGCCGAACATCGGCCGGGGCATCACCGGCTGCGGGGTGGGGATGGACGCGTTGGCATCCCCCATCTGCGCGTATGCGATCTGTCCGCCCTTGATGACGGTCTGCGGCTTGACACCGAAGAAGGCCGGGTCCCACAGCACCAGGTCCGCGAGTTTGCCGGTCTCGACGGAACCGATCTCCTGGTCGAGGCCCTGGGCGACAGCCGGGTTGATGGTGTATTTGGCGACATAGCGACGCACCCGGTGGTTGTCGGCCCGCCCGTCGCCGGGCAGAGGGCCTCGGCGCTTCTTCATCACATGGGCGGTCTGCCAGGTGCGCAGGACGACCTCGCCGACCCGGCCCATCGCCTGGGAGTCGGAGGAGATGATCGAGATCGCTCCGAGGTCGTGGAGGATGTCCTCGGCAGCGATGGTGGACGGCCGGATCCGCGATTCGGCGAACGCCAGGTCCTCCGGGACGGCCGGGTTGAGGTGATGGCAGACCATCAGCATGTCGAGGTGCTCCTCGATGGTGTTGACGGTGTGCGGCCGGGTGGGATTGGTGGAGCTGGGCAGAATGTACGGCTCCGAGACCACGGTGATGATGTCCGGCGCGTGCCCGCCGCCGGCGCCTTCGGTGTGGTACGCGTGGATGGAGCGCCCGGCGATCGCGGCGAGGGTGTCGCCGACGAAGCCCGCCTCGTTGAGGGTGTCCGTGTGGATGGCGAGCTGAGCGCCGCTCTCCTCGCACACGTTCAGACAGGCGTCGATGACGGCCGGGGTGGCCCCCCAGTCCTCATGAATCTTGAATCCGAGTGCTCCGCCGCGTAGTTGGGCCCACAGAGCGTCGCCGGACATCGTGTTGCCCTTGCCGAGCAGTCCGATGTTGACGGGGTAGGCCTCCAGCGACTCGAACATCCGGGCAAGGTGCCAGGCGCCCGGGGTGATCGTGGTGGCCTTCGTACCCTCGGCCGGTCCGGTGCCGCCGCCGACGAGCGTGGTGACACCGGCGGAGAGCGCCTGGTCGACGATGGTCGGCGAGATGAAGTGGACGTGTGCGTCGACAGCGCCTGCCGTCACGAACTTGCCGTTGCCCGCGATGATTTCGGTCTCCGGGCCGATGACGAGATCGGGGTGGACGCCGTCCATCGTGTCCGGGTTGCCCGCCTTGCCGATGCCGGTGATCCGGCCGTCGCGGATGCCGATGTCCGCCTTGACGATGCCCCAGTGGTCGATGATGACGGCGCCCGTGATGACGGTGTCGGGAGCCCCTTCGGCCCGGGTGGTGCGCGCCTGGCCCATCGATTCGCGGATCACCTTTCCACCGCCGAACACCGCTTCGTCGCCGGCGAGTCCGGGGCCGCCGGAGCGGTCCTCCTCGATCTCGACGAGCAGATCGGTGTCGGCGAGCCGGACGCGGTCGCCGGTGGTCGGCCCGAACAGATCGGCGTACACGGCGCGGTTGAGCTCAGCCATCGAGGGCACCTCCGGTTTCGCCGCGCAGGCCCGGGACGATGCGCCGTCCGGCGAGGGGCACGAGTTCGATGTCGACGGGGATGCCGGGCTCGAAGCGGACCGCGGTCCCGGCGGCGATGTTCAGCCGCAGGCCGTGGGCGGCCGCACGGTCGAACTCGAGGCCTGGGTTGGCCTCCGCGAAGTGGTAGTGCGAGCCGACCTGGACGGGCCGGTCGGCGGCGTTGAGGACGGTGAGTCGGGTGACCGGGCGGCCCGGGTTGAGCGGCACCGGCCCGTCCGCGTAGAGGATCTCTCCGGGGATCATCGGCTGCGCCCCGTCAGACGATCGGATCATGGACGGTGACCAGCTTGGTGCCGTCCGGGAATGTGGCCTCGACCTGCACATCGTGAATCATCTCGGGGATCCCGTCCATGACGTCGTCGCGGGTGAGTACGTTGCGCCCGGACGCCATCAGTTCGGAGACCGTACGGCCGTCGCGGGCGCCCTCCAGCAGATGCGCGGTGATCAGCGCCACCGCCTCGGGGTGGTTGAGTCGCAGTCCACGCGCCCGACGCTTCTCCGCCACGTCGGCGGCCACATGGATGAGCAGGCGTTCTTGCTCGTGCGGGGTCAGTTGCAACGCTTCCACCTCACAGTCTTCCGCCCAGTACGGTGCTGGGCGCAGCGAGACATTAACTGCGCTCAACAGACTGTTGAACTCAGAACCGGTGTCTCACTCCGAGGTATTGCACGTTAGGGCGGAAGTTTTTCCGGCGCGTTAACTGATCTTTTACAGCGAGCAGCACGGGGACGCCTTCGAGATCCACCGTTTCGGTGACGAGGCCGCGGCCCGTACCGCCATCGAGGACCGAGTCGTATACGGCGCGGTCGTGATCACACCGAAGGGACCGCAGCTGCTGACCGCCTCGGCAGCGAGCCCGATGGTGGCCCAGCTGCTCCGCGAGACCGTCATCACCCAGGCCCTGGCGGGCAGCCAGCCGCAGGTCACGGATGTCGTGGCGGCGCCCGCCGGGGATACGCGCGGCAGCACGCTCGGCGCGAGCATCCTGCCGCCGGCGATCGCGGGTGTCGCCGTCGGGTCCGCCGTCACGATGCTGAGGCTGCGCGGCGGCCGGGCCGCCGGGGCGCTGATCGGCGTCGCCGCGCTCGTCGGGATCGCCGCCGGGGCTCTCACGGACAGCCGGCTCGGAGCGATCACAGGCGACTGGTGGTCCGAGGCCGGGTCGCTCGGGCTCACCGTGCCGGCCATCGGCGCGACCGTGGCCGGGCTTGCCGCACCGATCGGCCCGTCCGGGGTCGGGCTCGGCGCCCTGCTGGTGGTTCTGCCGGCCAACCCGTTCTCAGGCATCACCAGCGCACCCGAGCTGCTGCCCCGGCCGGTCGGCGCCATCGGGCAGTTGCTGCCACCGGGGGCGGGCGGGTCGCCGCTGCGGTCGGTCGCCTTCTTCGACGGCAGTGCGGCAGGCGATGCGGTGCTGATACTCGGCCCGTGGGCGGCGGCCGGGCTGACCGCGGTCCTCGTCGGTGGCCGACGCCGGACACCCGCGGCGACGGCCCCCGCACCCAGCGCCCCGGGGCCGGGCGTACACGGTGGCCGGCGACCTCACCACGGGGCCACAGGCCGTCAGTTGCCCGGGTCGGTCTGCCCCCGGTGTTCCGCCGCGATACCGAAGCGTCGCCGTTCGCCCGTGGCGGACGCGGCGGAACCGATCGAGGAGACCGAGCTGATCACCTGCTCCTCGGCAGCCGCTTCTTCCTTCTCGAGTCGCTCCAGGTCAGCGGCCGAAACGAGCGCCACCAGCGGCTTGCCGTGCCGGGTCACCACGACTCGCTCGCCGCCGTAGACGACGCGGTTGATCAGTTCGGCGAGCTCAGCTCGGGCTTGCGTCACCGGAATCTCGTAGGCCATAGTCCCCATCATAACCTTCTGTACGTCCTGTACATTTTTTACAGATGCTTGTGCAGGCCCCACAGACGCAGACACCGGAGGAGAGGCTTCACCATGTTCCGCCCTGCCGCCCGTTACGTACTGCCCGAGTTCACCGAGCGCACGACCGACGGGACCCGCACCCTCGACCCGTACTCCAAGCTGCTCGCCGAACGGATCGTCTTCCTCGGCACCCCGGTCGACGACACCGCCGCCACCGATCTGATCGCGCAGTTCATGTACCTGGAACATGCCGCGCCCGACCGCCCTATCTCCCTCTACATCAACTCCCCCGGCGGCTCGTTCGACGCCATGGCGGCGATCTACGACACGATGGAGTACCTCACCTGCGAGATGGAGACCTTCTGCCTCGGACAGGCCGGTTCCAGCGCAGCCCTGCTGCTCGCCGCGGGCGCCCCCGGCCGGCGGCACGCCCTCCCCGGGGCCAGGGTCGTCGTGCAGCAGCCCGCGCTTCCCGAGCCGCTGCAGGGCCAGCCGTCCGATCTGGAGATCGAGGCGCGGGAACTGGTCCGCATCCGCGAACAGCTCACCCGCCTGCTGGCCCGTCACACCGGGCGAACTGCCGAGCGGATCGCCGCGGACATCGAGCGCGATCTCATCCTCGACGCCCCGGGCGCCAAGGCGTACGGCCTGGTGGATCACGTTCTGGAGAACCGCAAGACGTCACTCCCGCCGAACAGCGCGAGGTGAACACCCGATGCAGTCACCGGAGTTCCCGCCGCTGCCCGCACTGACGCGCGCCGAGGGCGAGTTCATCGACTGTTACCTGGAAGTGCTCGACCAGTTGGGCCGGATCAACCCCGCCCACGGCAGCGACACCTACGGCGCGCTGCGCGCGGCGCAGGCACTCGCCTCGCGGGCCGTCGCCCTGCGGAACGCACTCGTGTTGATGCACGAGCGCGGTGAAGCACAGATCCACGCCGCCACCTTGGCGCGGGCGCTTCGCGTGTTGGACGGGGAGCGGCGGGCCCGACGGGTCACCGTGCCCCCTGCCCAGACGAGTTGATCAACCCCGCTCCGCGACACGCCCGGCGGGCTGATCAAAATTCCTCGCTCGTTCGGCGTAGGAGATCCCCCGCGCGAGGGATTGTTCAACTTGCGCTTCCGACGTGACCGGTGAACGGAGTCTGTCATTCCGCCGCTGGTACGGGACCGGTCGGGGCCGACCGGCCGCGTTCACAGAACTACCGCACCCACCCGGACGGGTCAATCGTAACAAATCGTCCATATCGCTCCTTATCTTCTGAAATCTGACACTCGGTGAGTCAAGATCCGTGGGACGACAAGCCCCCGCCACCGCGGCGGGGCGGTCCGGGCGGACGCCGAGTCCTGCCGCCGCCCGGATGCCTGGTCGACAGAAGTGGATCGGCAGGAGTGGAGGACCCGAGCACAACGGGTCGACCGGACATCCGGTCGACCCTCGGGGTGAAGCCGCCGAGTGCGGCCGGGCAACTTCGCCAGCCCGAACCCGACAGGTCATCCTTCACAGGCGGCTGACGAAGGGTTGCGCATGACTGCGCAGGTTCATGTCCCGTCGCTGCTCACTCGGGCGGGTACCGCCACGGTTCTGACGCTCGCCGCCGTCGGCGGCTCCGTGATCGCCCCCGGCGCTGCAGCCGAAGCCCAGGCCGCGGCTCATTCGGCGAAGGCACTCAACATCGCCGCGTCGAAGAAGGGATCGCCGTACCGGTACGGGGCCACGGGCCCCCACCGCTTCGACTGTTCGGGTCTGACGATGTACGTCTTCAAAAAGGTGGGCAAGAAGCTCCCCCGCACGGCCCAGCAGCAGTACAACAAGACCCGGCACATCTTGGCCTCGCAGCGGCGACGAGGCGATCTGGTCTTCTTCCACTGGGGGCGCAGCGTCTACCACGTGGGGATCTACGCCGGTAAGGGCAGGATCTGGCACTCGCCGAAGAGCGGTGCCGTGGTGCGGCTGGAGAAGATCTGGACGAGGGGCGTCTGGTACGGACGGGTCCGCTGACCTCCGCCTCTTCCACCTGCTCCGCCTTTCGGCTGCCGGTCGCCTCCGCCGGTCAGTGCAGCAGGGGGCCGGTGACCAGCGCCGGCCCCAGCGCGGTGAGCGCCGCGCCGCTGCCGCCCTCGACGGCGCGGGCGGCACGCGGCCGGCGCAGCCACCGGCCCGGGCGGTCCACCAGGAGCGCCACGGCCGGGAACCAGATCAGCGCGAGCAGCACGACGACGGTGGCCGGCAGCAGGGGCCCGGGCACGGGCGGCCGACTGCCGGGGACGCGACGTCCCGGCCGGGCCCGAGTCCAGGTCAGCGAGGACGGTGGTCAAGTCTGGACGGGGAGCGTCCAGGGGAGCTCGATCCAGACGGTCTTGCCACCCTCGGCGGTCGGCGTGACCGTGAGCCGTCCGCCGCACTCCTTGGCCAGACAGCGAATGATCACCATGCCGCGCCCGTTGTCCTGCCGCACGGCGGCGGGCAGTCGCTGGGGCCAGCGGGGGTGGCTGTCCGTCACCCCGAGATGCAGCTGCTCCTCCCGCTCCAGCCGCAGGTCCACGGTGAAGGTCGGCGACTGGCCGAAGGTGTGCTGGACGGCGTTGGTGGTGAGCTCGGAGACGATGAGCCGGATGGTGTCGGCGGTCTCCGCGTCATCGGGGAGACCCCAGTCCGCGAGCACTCCCGCCACGTATCTCCGGGCCGAGGAGACCGAGAGCGGCTCGCTCGGCAGAGTGACGCTTGCTTCTTGATGGTCTGCCATGGCGAGCCGTCCTTTTCCCGCCCGGACCGACCCGCGATCGGCCCGGGGTGCGCTTCGCGCCAGATTGCCACTGATACGGCCCTCCGTGACGGCGATCCACCAAGATATGCATATATCTGTCGCTCGAAGCGGTGAACTCTGGCCCGGACCACCGCACATGGGCGGCAAGATGGCCCCTCGGCACAAGAGGGAGGGAGGCCGCGAATGCAGCACGGTCCCGCGGTGCGCCGCCGCAAACTCGGGGAGGAGCTGCGGAGTCTGCGCCACACGTCCGGACTGACGAGTCGTGACGCGGCACAGCTGCTCGGCTGGCATCAGTCGAAGGTGAGCCGGATCGAGACCGGTACCAGCGGTGTGAAACCGGCCGATGTGAGCCGACTGCTGGATGCCTACGGTCTGGACGACCCGCAGTTACGGACGCTCCTGGAGGCGCTCGCGGGCTCGGCGGGCGGCGGCGGTACCGGCTGGTGGCACGCCTACCGCGGTCTCATCCCACCCCAGTACCGGGACTTCATCAGTCTGGAGTCCCAGGCCAGAACCGCCCGCACGCTGGAGACCTCCGTGGTGCCGGGGCTCCTGCAGACCGCCGACTACGCGCGTGCGGTGACCCGCGCGTCACTGGACGGACTGCCCGCCGGTCAGCTGGACTCGCTGGTGGAGGTGCGGCTCGCCCGGCAGGGGGTGCTGCGGACCGATCCGCCGCTACGACTGACCGCGGTGCTCGACGAGGCGGTGCTGCGGCGCGAGGTCGGCGGGCGCCGGGTGATGCGCAATCAGTTGCGCCATCTGATCCGGGTCTCCCAACTGCCGCACGTCGAACTGCAGTTGCTGCCTTTCTCGGTGGGTGGGTACATGGGTCTCACCGGGCCGTTCGTTATCTTCTCTTTTCCGAACACTTCTGATCTGGATGTGGTCGTTCTCGACCACCTGACGAGTAGCCTCTACCTGGAACGGAAAGAAGACCTTGAGGCGTACAGCTCGGCCTTCTGCACCATGCAGGCACACGCGCTGTCGCCGGAGCGCTCGTTGGACCTGATCGCCGCGATCGACCGCGACGGCTAGGAACCTCAGACTGCCCGAGGGGGCCCGATGTCCGATTGCCTCGCAGAGCACGCGTTACGGTGGCGGCGCAGCAGCCGCAGCACGGGGATGAACAACTGCGTGGAAGCAGCGCCGTTCGGCCCGGAACAGCTGGCCGTGCGGGACTCCAAGGACGTGTCCAGGCCTCCGCTGCGGTTCTCGGCGGCGGCCTGGAAGTCGTTCGTCGCCGCCCTGACCGACGGGCCGGCCGGCTGACCGGCCGGTCAGCGGGTCCGGTCAGGCCGCCGGAGCCGTCCGCAGGACGGTCTCCACCGCGTTCGCGATCTCCGCTTCTGTCAGATCGGCGCGGGCAGTGAGCCGCAGCCGCGAGATGCCGTCCGGGACCGACGGCGGGCGGAAGCAGCCCACCGCGATCCCGGCCGTGCGGCAGTCGGCCGCCCAGCGCACCGCCGCGTCCGCCGAAGGTGCCCGGACCGATACGACGGCGGCGTCGGGGCGCACCGCGGTCAGCCCCGCGGCGGTCAGTTGTTCGTACAGGGCGGTGGCGACCGCGCCGGCTCTGCCCGCCCGTTCCGGCTCGCGGCGCAGCAGACGCAGGCTCGCGAGGGCGGCGCCCGCAGCGGCCGGTGCGAGCCCGGTGTCGAAGATGAACGTACGGGCCGCGTTGACCAGATGGTCGATCACTCGGGCCGGTCCGAGGACCGCTCCGCCCTGGCTGCCCAGGGACTTGGAGAGGGTGGCGGTGGCGACGATCCCTTCGCCGCCCGCGAGGCCGGCGGCGGCGAGGGCGCCGCGTCCGCCTTCCCCGAGCACGCCCAGACCGTGCGCGTCGTCGACGAGCAGCGCGGCCCCCTGCGCACGGCAGACGTCGGCCAGTTCGGGCAGCGGTGCGGCGTCACCGTCGACGGAGAAGACGGAGTCGGTGACGGCCAGGGCGCGGCCGCCGTGCGCGTGCAGCGCCTTCGCGACGGCCTCGGGGTCGGCATGCGGTACGACGGCGGTCTCGGCCCGGGAGAGCCGGCATCCGTCGACGATGGAGGCGTGGTTGCCCGCGTCGGAGACGATCAGGGAGCCCCGGCCGGTGAGGGCGGTGAGCGCGGCGAGATTGGCCGCGTAGCCGGAGGAGAGGACCAGGGCCGCTTCGAAGCCGCAGAATGCGGCCAGTTCGCGTTCGAGTTCGGCGTGCAGTGCGGTGGAGCCGGTGACCAGCCGGGAGCCGGTGGCGCCCGCACCCCACCGGTGCGCGGCCTCGGCGGCGGCCGCGGTCACCTCGGGGTGCCGGGTGAGGCCCAGGTAGTCGTTGCTCGCGAGGTCCAGCAGTTCCGGTTCGGCGGGCCGGGGGCGGAGCGTGCGGACGAGTCCGGCGTCCGCACGGCGGCGGGCCTCGTCGTCGATCCAGTCGAACGGGGCGAGGGGCATGGCGACGGTCCCTTTTGTAGGCAGCTCACAGACCCTAACCGGGGGCGCAGCCGGGCATGGTGTGGCAATACACACACCCTCTGCGGGCTCTGTTGTCCGGTTCCTCCTTGGCTGAGGGCGGTGGAGTAGGCAAGGATCATCGCCATGGACCTCCTGAACACGCTGGTGGACAAGGGGCTGCGGCGCGAGCTGCCGACCCGAGAAGAAGCACTCGCCGTGCTGGCGACCTCCGACGACGATCTGCTCGAAGTGGTGGCCGCGGCCGGAAAGGTACGCCGCCAGTGGTTCGGCCGACGGGTGAAACTGAACTATCTGGTCAACCTCAAGTCCGGGCTCTGCCCCGAGGACTGCTCGTACTGCTCGCAGCGGCTCGGCTCGAAGGCCGAGATCCTCAAGTACACCTGGCTGAAGCCGGACGAGGCGTCGAAGGCCGCCGCCGCCGGGGTGGCGGGCGGCGCGAAGCGTGTGTGCCTGGTGGCGAGCGGCCGCGGTCCGACCGACCGGGACGTCGACCGGGTGTCGCAGACGATTGAGGCGATCAAGGAGCAGAACGAGGGCGTCGAGGTATGCGCCTGCCTCGGTCTGCTCTCCGAGGGGCAGGCCGACCGGCTGCGATCGGCGGGCGCCGACGCGTACAACCACAACCTCAATACGTCGGAGGGGACGTATGGGGACATCACCACCACCCACACCTATGCGGACCGGGTGGAGACCGTGCAGCAGGCGCAGGCGGCGGGGCTCTCCGCGTGCTCCGGGCTGATCGCCGGGATGGGCGAGAGCGACACCGATCTGGTCGATGTCGTCTTCTCGCTGCGCGAGCTGGACCCGGATTCGGTTCCGGTGAACTTCCTGATCCCGTTCGAGGGCACGCCGCTCGCCAAGGAGTGGAACCTCACCCCGCAGCGCTGCCTGCGCATTCTGGCGATGGTCCGGTTCGTCTGCCCGGATGTCGAGGTACGGCTCGCGGGCGGCCGCGAGGTGCATCTGCGCTCGATGCAGCCGCTCGCCCTGCACCTGGTCAACTCGATCTTCCTGGGCGACTATCTGACCAGCGAGGGCCAGGCGGGACAGACGGATCTGGACATGATCGCGGACGCCGGTTTCGAGGTGGAGGGCGCGGGTACGACGACGCTGCCCCGGCACCGTGCAGAGGCGGGGGCCGAGCCGGAGACCGGCGGCGGCTGCGGCGGACACTCCGCGGGCTGTGGGCCCTGTGGTGACGTGGCCGACGAGCCCGCGGCGGTCGACGCCGAGGCTCCGGCCGCGCGCACGGATCTGGTGTCGGTCCGCCGACGCGGCGCGGGGACGGATCTCGCCCCCAATGCCTGACCCCCTCTCCCCCGCGCAGTTGCGGACCCTGGACCGGGACCACGTCTGGCACCCGTACGGCCCGATGCCGGGCCGGCAGGAGCCGCTGATCGTGGAGTCCGCGTCCGGGGTGCGGCTCCGTCTCGCCGAACCCGTACATGGGCAGCACGAGTTGATCGACGGCATGTCGTCGTGGTGGTCGGCGGTGCACGGCTACAACCATCCGGTGCTCAACGAGGCGGCGCGCGGCCAGCTGGACCGGATGAGCCATGTGATGTTCGGCGGCCTCACCCATGAGCCCGCCGTGCGGCTGGCAGCCCGGCTCGTCGAGATCACGCCGGAGCCGCTGCGTCATGTCTTCCTCGCCGACTCCGGTTCGGTGTCGGTCGAGGTCGCGGTGAAGATGTGCCTGCAGTACTGGCATTCCACCGGCCGGCCGGCCAAGAAGCGGCTGCTGACCTGGCGCGGCGGCTACCACGGCGACACCTGGCAGCCGATGTCGGTGTGCGACCCCGAGGGCGGCATGCACGGGCTATGGTCGGGCGCGCTGCCCCAGCAGGTCTTCGCCGACGAGCCGCCCGGTGGTTTCGGCACGCAGCCGGACGAGGCGTACGTACAGCATCTGCGGGACCTGATCGCGCGCCATGCCGATGAGCTGGCCGCGGTGATCGTGGAGCCGGTGGTGCAGGGTGCGGGCGGGATGCGGTTCCACTCCCCCGCATATCTGCGGGCGCTGCGCGAGGCGTGCGACGCACATGACGTGCTGCTGGTGTTCGACGAGATCGCCAGCGGTTTCGGACGTACGGGGAAGCTGTTCGCCGCCGGACACGCCGGGATCTCTCCCGACGTCATGTGCGTCGGCAAGGCGCTGACCGGCGGCTATCTCACGATGGCGGCGACGCTGTGCACCTCACGGGTGGCGGACGGCATCTCGCGCGGCGAGGTGCCGGTGCTGGCGCACGGGCCGACGTTCATGGGCAATCCACTGGCCGCCGCGGTGGCCCTTGCCTCGATCGATCTGCTGCTCGGCCAGGACTGGCAGCAGGAGGTCAAGCGCCTGGAGACGGGGCTGCGGGCCGGTCTTGCCGGTGCGGGTTCGATCGCGGGTGTGCGGGATGTACGTGTCCTGGGCGCCATCGGCGTCGTACAGCTCGATCACGACGTGAGCATGGCTGCGGCCACCGAGGCCGCGGTCCGCGAGGGCGTGTGGCTGCGTCCGTTCCGGGACCTGATCTACACGATGCCGCCGTATGTGACCGGCGACGACGATCTGGCGCGCATCTGCCGTGCGGTGTGCGCCGCAGCGCGGGAGGGCTGAGATGCCGGTACTGGTAGTGAGCGGCACGGGTACGGAGATCGGCAAGACGGTCGTCACGGCGGCGGTGGCCGCGGTGGCGGTCGCCGCCGGGCGTTCGGTGGCCGTGCTCAAGCCGGCCCAGACGGGTGTCGCGCCGGGAGAACCGGGCGATGTCTTCGAGGTGCGTCGGCTGGCGGGCGAGGCAGTCACCGGCCTCGAACTGGGCCGGTTCCCCGAACCGTTGGCGCCGGACACGGCCGCCCGGCGGTCGGGCATGGCGCCCGTGCGCCCGGAACAGATCGCGGAGGCGGCCGAGAAACTCGCGACCGAGCACGATCTGGTGCTGGTCGAGGGTGCGGGCGGGCTGCTCGTACGGTTCGACGACGAAGGCGCCACTCTCGCGGACGCGGCCCGGCTGCTGGCCGCCCCTGTTCTGGTCGTGACGTCTGCCGGGCTCGGCACACTCAACACGACCGCGCTCACCTCGGAGGCCCTGCGGGCGCGGGGGCTCGGGTGCCTCGGGGTGGTGGTGGGCAGCATGCCGGCCGAGCCGGACCTGGCCGCGCGCTGCAATCTCGACGATCTTCCGGTGGTGGCGGGTGCGCCGCTGCTGGGCGTGGTGCCCGCCGGTGCAGGGGCGCTGGCGCCCGTCGACTTCCGTGCCCGGGCCACGAGTTGGCTGACGGCGGAGCTGGGCGGGATCCGGACCGCCCGCTGAGCCGCGGGGCGGAGCCGACCGGGAATCCGGCCGACTGAGCGGCTGAGCGGCGCGGGACGGGGGAGAATCCAAGTAGCCGTACAGTGCCGGTCGGGCTCCTCCGGTCGGTTTCGGGCGGGTCCGGCCCGCCCGCGCCGAGCAGTCCGGTGGAGCCGACGCGGTGGAGCCGGTCCTGTCGAGGAGGTCTGTCATGCGCCTGCGGAGCACGAAGATCCCGAAGGACGCGGTGCACCACCCGGTCTTCGCCCGGGTCTATGCCCGCATGAGCGTGGCCGCGGAGACCAGATCCGGCATGGCGGCGATCCGCGCGGATCTGCTCACGGGTCTGTCGGGACGCGTCATCGAGATCGGCGCGGGGAACGGCCTGAACTTCGCTCACTACCCGCCTGCCGTGTCCGAAGTGGTGGCGATCGAACCCGAGTGGCGCCTACGACAGTTGGCGCTACGGTCCGCGCTGCGTGCCGGTATGCCGGTGGATGTCGTACCGGCTGCCGCGGAGGCGCTGCCGGTGAAGAGCGAGGCGTTCGACGGGGCCGTCGCGTCACTCGTGCTGTGCACCGTACGGAATATGGAACGGTCGCTCGCGGAGATCCTCCGGGTGCTGCGCCCCGGCGGGGAGCTGCGCTTCTTCGAGCATGTACGGGCCGACGACCGCGCCATGGCGGCGACCCAGCGGGCACTGGACCGGACGGTGTGGCCGCTGGTGTGCGGTGGGTGTCACACGTCGCGGGACACGCTCGCCGCGATCGAGGAGGCCGGGTTCGTGGTGGAGGAGTACCGCAAGGTCAAGATGCCGGAGAGGGGGATCCGGCTCCCCACCTCCGCGTGCGTGCTGGGCGTGGCCCGCCGGACGACCGTGGTGGACTGACGCGTCAGTCCTCCTGCTCCAGCTTGTCCGCGTACGCCCGCAGTGCGTCGGCCAGCTCCTTCTTCGTGGGCAGCTGGTCGACCTTCTTCTCGAGGTCGTCGATGCGCTTCGTCAGGTCGTCGATGCTCGTCGGGCCGGTGGGAGACGGGGTGGGTCCATCGGTGGGGTCAGGGCTGTCCGTGGGGTCCGGGGCATCGGTCGGGGTGGGGCTGGGATCCACGCCGCCCGAACCGCTCACGCTGCCGCCGTCCGTGCCACCACCATCGGTACTGCCCCCGGCCGTGCCCGTGCCACCACCATCGGTGGTGCCGCCGTCCGTGCCGCCCGAGCCTCCGACGGAGCCGCCGTCGGACGTTTCGGTGGGGACGGGAGTCGGGTCGGCCGAGCCGTCGTCCGGGGCTCCGACGGCGATCGCCCCGCCGACGCCGAGCACCAAGGCGGCCACAGCGCCGACAACCGCCACTGTCATCCGTCGCGCACGCGTGTTCCCTATGTGTGTCATGCGCGGGACATTAGCCACGGTTCAGCGCGGAAGGACTCCTTCCTGAAACCCCGCGCAAAAGGAGTCACAGGCTCCATTGGCGGAGCTCGTCGGAGATGGCCCGGACGTCGGCCTTGCCCTCCTTCACCAGCAGGGCCAGGTCGCGGACCTGCTCGGGCGAAGTGATGACCTTCAGTCCGGAGGCGACGAGATAGCCGTAGGCGACGGCGGAGGCGAACATCGCGTTGGAGTGTTCCAGAGCGGGGACATGGAGCAGCAACTGCAGGAGTGCGGCGGCCCTGATGTGCGGGTCGCTGTATACAGGGCTGCCGAAGATCTCCGCCTCATGACGGGCGACCGCGGCGACGAGCGCACCCCAGTCGACGACCTGTGGATCGCCGGGCGTCTTGTGCTCGGCGACCATGAGCAGCCAGGAAAGGTCGATCCGGAGGTTCAACGGGTGCCTTTGCGCTCCGGGCCGAACTCCTCGGCGAAGACCGACTCGTACTGCTTCATGAAGTCGGCAGCGGCTTCGATAAAAGTATGTCCGACTTCGCCCGCATCCTGTTTGACGAGCTCCTCTATGTAGCGGTTCACGCTCATCCCCCTCTGCAGCGCGCGCTGCCGCGCGGCCTCGGCGGTGGCCTCGTCCACTCGTACGTTCAGCTGAGTCTTGGGCACATCAACAAGCTAGCGCGGGATTGCTAGCACCGGCAAGGGGAACGGTTCGTCATACGGACAACGCTCTCCCTTGGCAGAGTGTGTGGCCTGTCCATCGATCAACCCGGCGCGAGGAGAGGCCATGGCAAGGCCGTTTCGATTCGGAGTGAACATGCTGACGCCGGCCGGCGGGACGGACTGGCGCACCCGATGCCGCCGCGCGGAGCAGCTCGGATACGACGTGATCCTGGTCCCCGACCACCTGGGCCTGCCGGCCCCCTCCCCGGCACTGGTCGCCGCCGCAGAGGCCACGGAGCGGCCCCGTGTCGGCACCTTCGTGCTCAATGCCGCCTTCTGGAACCCGACGCTGCTGGCCCGCGAGGCCGCCGGTACGGATGCGCTGACCGAGGGTCGCCTGGAGCTGGGGATCGGGGCCGGATACGTACGCGAGGAGCACGACCGGGCGGGTATCGAGTTCCTCTCCCCCGGCGGACGGGTGGACCATCTGCGACGTACGGTCGAGGAGCTGGACCGGCTGCTGCGCGACGACAACCACGTCCCGAAGTCCCCGCAGCACCCCAGGCCACCACTGCTGATCGGTGGGAACGGGAACCGGGTCCTGCGTCTGGCGGCCCGCTTCGCGGAGATCGTGGCGTTCACCGGGGCGGTGAGCGACCGGACCGGCAAACTCGTGCCCCTCACCGCCGAGCAGCTGGACGAGCGCGTCGCCGCCTACCGGCGGTTCGCCGCCGCCGCGCGGGAGAGCCCGGCGGAGCTGAATCTGCTCATCCAGTTCGTCCGGACGACCAACGACCGTCGTGCAGCCGTGCGCGAGGTGCTGCCGCTGACACCGCACCTCGACGAGGACCAGGCCCTTGCCCTGCCGCTGCTCGCGATGGGCACGGTGCGGGCGGTCACCGAGCAGCTGAGGGAGCGCCGGGAGCGGTACGGCTTCTCGTACCTGACGGTGCTGGAGCCGAACATGGAGGCATTCGGCCCGATCGTCCAGGAGCTCGCCGGCAGCTGACCGCATGACGGTGAGCGTTCGACGGTCGGGCGGGACCGACCTGGTGGGAGGCACCTGCGGGACCGAGTGCGACGTCGACCACCGAACGTACTCGGATCGTCACGCTCCGATCCTCATGCCGGACCGGGGCCCGGTATCCGGGCCGACCGGATGCGCCCGCCCTCACGCGGGGCCACCCTGGAGTCATGGCGACACCACCGATCACCATCCACGCACCCACCCCGTCCGGCGCCCGGCCCGTAACCGTGCACGTCAACAATCGCGACGAGAGACTCGGACTCGCGCACAGCGATCACGACCTCATCGTGTTCCTTGCCGACGCCGGTCTGGCGGACCCGAAACGGATCCTCGACAACCGAGCCGTGGTCCAGTGGCAGGGCGCCGAAGCGCATCAGTACAAGGCCGCCTGATTCGCGGCGCGCGAGAGCGGCCGGGCGGTCACGACTGCCCCTCCGGGCGTCGGCACCTTCTGTTCCCTGGCTCCCGAACGGGCCCGCGGCGGGCCGCTGTCGGCCGCGGCCGACGTGTGGGGCATCGGCGTCACCCTGTACGAAGTCGCCACCGGCGACGCGCCGTTCGTTCGACAGCGGCGAGACCAATGACGGGACCGACGACGGCAACCGCACGGGCGGCCAGCACGATTGGTATCCGCAGCTCGAAGAAGCTTCTCCGCCGATCAGGTACCGTCGGCGCCACCCTCGCGATCTCGCCGCGACCATCGACAGCTGCCTCCGGCCCGACCCGGCTGCCAGGCCCACGATCCCCGAGCTCGCCGCCGCCGTCGACGCGACTCCGTCCTGGCAGCGGCGCGACATCGCCCCGTCATCGGTCACCTCCGGTACTCAGTCCAGCCGCGTCAGGTCCGGCCGTAGCCGTTGCCAGACCGGATGACGCAGGCGGCCGGCGGCGGTCCACTCCGAGGCGGTCACCTCAGCTACCAGCCGCGGCTCGACCCAGTGCGCGTCAGTCACCCGGACCGGGCCGGTGAACGGTGACGTCGGGCGCGCGATGACCGCCAGGTAAGCGGCGAGTTCGGCCAGCTCACGCTCGGACATCCCCGACCCCACCGATCCCGCGTACCGCAGGCCGGCCGGCGTATCCACACCGACCAGAACCGCGCCCGGCACGTCCCCCGCCGCGCCGCGCCTCCGCGTCCAGCCGCCGATGACCACGTCCAGGGTCTCGACCCTCTTGGTCTTGCGCCAGTTGGGCGAGCGGGCCCCTGGCGTGTACGGGGAGGCAAGCCTCTTGGCGACCACGCCTTCCAGGCCCTCGCGCACCACGGCTTCCCACGTCCGGGCACCGTGTCCGTGCACGTATCCCGGCGTCGACCAGTGCGGACCGGCCAGCCCCAGTCCGGACAGGACCTGGCGGCGCTCGCGGTAGGAGGAGGCGAGCAGCGAGCGGCCGTCCAGGAACATCACGTCGAAGACCACGAGCTGGACGGGTGTCTGCTGTGCCAGGCGAGTGGCGTGGCGTGCGTTCACCACACCCATCCGGCGCTGGAGCAACCCGAAGTCGGGCCGTCCCAGGGCGTCCAGGACCACGACCTCACCGTCGAGCACGACACCCCGCCCACGCAGGATCCCGCCGAGCGCCTGCAGCTCGGGATAGGTCACGGTGATGTCGTTGCCCGCCCGCGAAGTCAGCTGCACGGTTCCGTCGCCTGCGCTGGTCAGGACGGAGCGGGCACCATCCCATTTGGCCTCGAACGCCCACTCCTCATCGTGCACCGGCAGCGGCCCCGGCACGGCCAGCATCGGTGCGATCGACGGAGGCGCGAAAGGGGCGCGCTCGGGATTCGGGGCCATACCTTCGATGATCGAACGACGAACATGACTCCGCAGGCCCGGTCCGGGCGGCGGCTCTCGATTCCTCAGTACGGAAAACGTTAGTGCGGAAAACGTTCGCCGAGCGGGTCGGCGTTCTGATTGGCTCACCCAATGAGTGATCTCTACATCCGTTGCGCCGGCCTCTCGGACATCGACGCCGTGCTGCAGTTCTGGAGCGAAGCCGCAGAAGGAACCAGCATCAGCGACGACTACGACGGGGTGGCCCGACTCATCTCAAGGGACCCCGAAGCCCTGCTCCTCGCCGAGCGTGACGGTCTTCTCGCGGGAACCGTCATAGCCGGTTTCGATGGTTGGCGATGCTCCGCCTACCGGCTGGCCGTACACCCGGACTGCCGTCGGCAAGGCATCGCCACCGCCTTGCTGGAAGCAGCGGAACAACGGTTCGTCGACCTGGGCGGGCGACGGGTCGACGCCATGGTCCTGGAAGCCAACGAACGGGCGCACCACACATGGGCTGCCGCTGGATACCACCGCGAGGATCACTGGCGACGCTGGGTGAAACCGCTGTAGGCACAGGCAGGACTGTTGTGGATCAAGCCCCTGCGGGCCCGAACGCCGGTCGGCGAACACCCGCAGAGCAAGCGACTTTGCCGACCCTTTACTATAGGTACACCGTCGACCCGTCCTCCCGAAAGGTGTGAGCGTCCGCCCATGGGCGAGCCTCCCAGTAGAAGCCGACATCGCCGACATCGAGCGATCCTCCTGTCCCTGCCCGATCATGGGACGGAGGTGAACCGATGACCGAAGTGCTCCTGCTGCTCGTGGCAGTACTGCTCTCGCTCGCCTGCGGTGCCTTCGTCGCGGCCGAATTCTCTCTGACCACCGTCGAGCGCGGTCAGCTCGAAAGGGCGGTGACGCGGGGCGAGCGGGGCGCGGCGAGCGCCATGAAGGCGGTGCGCAGCCTCACCTTCCAGCTCTCCGGCGCGCAGCTCGGCATCACCGTCACCAATCTGGTCGTCGGCATGATCTCCGAGCCGTCGATCGCGAAACTGATCCGCGGTCCGGTCGAGGCGACCGGACTGTCCCCGAGTGTGGCGTCCTCGGTGGCGCTGGTGCTCGGAACGGCACTGTCCACGGTGTTCCTGATGGTCGTCGGCGAACTCGTCCCGAAGAACTGGGCGATCTCTTCGCCGCTCGCCATGGCGAAGGCCGTGGCCACCCCGCAGCGGGCCTTCACCGCAGTCTTCCGGCCCTTCATCAGCCACCTCAACAACACGGCCAACCGGATCGTGCGCCGCGTCGGTCTCGAACCGACCGAGGAGCTGGCCTCCGCCCGCAGCCCGCAGGAGCTGGTGGCGCTGGCCCGTCACTCGGCGAAGGCGGGCGCGCTGGAAGCGGACACCGCGGAACTCTTCGTCCGCACTCTCAATCTCGCAGATCTGACCGCGGAGAATGTGATGACCCCACGGGTGCAGGTCACCGCGCTGGAGGTGCAGGCGACCGCCGAGGACGTCGCGAACGCCACCCGGGCGACCGGACTGTCCCGCTTCCCCGTCTACCGGGGCAGCCTCGACACCGTCGTCGGCGTCGCACACATCAAGGACGTGCTGGCGATCCCGGCCGAGGAGAGGCCGCGTACGCGCGTGTCGGAGATGTTGCGCGAGCCCCTGCTCGTACCGGAGACCCTCACCGTGGACCGGCTGCTCGACCGGCTCTCCGGCAAGCTCGCAATGGCCGTGGTCATCGACGAGTACGGCGGCACGGCCGGAGTCGTCACGCTGGAGGACATCGTCGAGGAGGTGGTCGGCGAGGTACGCGACGAGCACGACCCGCACGAGACGCCGGACCTCGCACCGGCCGGTGAGGACGCCTACGGGCGCACCCTCTGGTCGGCCGACGGTGCCGCCCGCACCGACCAGCTGCGGGCCATCGGACTCCGGGTGCCGGAAGGACCGTACGAGACGCTCGCCGGACTGATCGCCACGGAGGTGGGCCGGATCCCGGCCGTGGGCGACTCTATCGAGCTGGCGGGCTGGCGGCTGGATGTGGCGGACGCTTCGGGGCGCCGCGCGGCGCGGGTACTGCTGCACGCACCGCTGCCCGGCTCCGACGACGGGGCGGAGGACGGACGATGACTGCCGTCCAGCTCTTCATCGGTCTGCTGACCCTGGTCGCCAACGCGTTCTTCGTCGGCGCCGAGTTCGCGCTGATCTCCGTACGCCGGAGCCAGATCGAGCCGGAGGCCGAGGCCGGGAACCGGCGGGCGCGGAGCGTCATCTGGGGTCTGGAGCACGTGTCGGCGCTGCTCGCGGCGGCGCAGCTGGGCATCACGCTGTGCACGCTGGTCCTCGGTATCGTCGCCGAACCGGCCATCGCGCACCTGCTGGAGCCCGTCTTCGACGTGGTGGGTGTGCCGCACGGACTGGTCCATCCGATCTCGTTCGTGATCGCGCTGGCCGTGGCGACGTACCTGCACATGCTGCTCGGCGAGATGGTGCCGAAGAACATCGCGCTGGCGGAGCCGGTACGGACCGCGCTGCTGCTCGGACCGCCGCTGGTCACCCTCGCCAGGGCGCTGCGCCCGGTGATCTTCACAGTCAACGCCTTCGCCAACGCCCTGCTGAAACTTCTGCGGGTGGAGACGAAGGACGAGGTGTCCGCCACGTTCTCCGACGACGAACTTGCCCGTCTCGTCAAGGACGCCGGGGACGCCGGCCTCGTCGACGACCGCGCGGCCGAGCGTCTGCGGCACGCCCTCGAGCTGGGTCGTCGCCCGGTACGGGATGTGGTGCTGCCGGTCGACCAGGTGGTGTACACCCGGGTCGGGACGACGCCCGAGGAGCTGGAACGACTCTCGTACGAGTCGGGTTTCTCGCGTTTCCCGGTGATGGACAGCGAGCAGCGGATCCTGGGCTACCTGCATGTGAAGGACGCCCTGGACGCCACACCGCGCGATGTGCCGTTCCCGGTGACGGCTATGCGGCCGATCGCCCGGGTACGGGCCGCGACACCGCTCGACGATGTGCTGACGGCGCTGCGAAGGAGTCGCACACACCTCGCGGCGGTGCTCGACGAGGACGACAAGCTGGCCGGACTGGTCACGATGGAGGATGTCCTGCGCGAGCTCGTCGGACGGTCGCAAGGACGCTGACGGGGCCGGCGCGGGCCGTGTGGCAGGCAGGCGTACGCACTGGCCCCCACGGCCCGCACCCCCCGGCGGGCTCGGTCCGGTCTCCGTGAAAGGCGCCGGACCCCACCGCGATACGATCGCATCGCCATGGAAATGAATGCCTCCTACACCAGTCTTGTCGCGGTCGGCGACTCGTTCACCGAGGGCATGTCGGACCTGCTGCCGGACGGTTCGTACCGCGGCTGGGCCGATGTCCTCGCCGGCCGGCTCGCCACCCGCTCCCCCGGGTTCCGGTACGCGAACCTCGCCGTGCGCGGAAAGCTGATCCGCCAGATAGTCGACGAGCAGGTCGAAGCGGCGGCCGCCATGCAGGCGGATGTCGTCACGCTCGTCGGCGGTCTCAACGACACACTGCGGCCGAAGTGCGACATGGGCATGGTGCGCGGGCAGCTGGAGGAGGCCGTGGAGCGCCTCGCGCCGGCGTGCAAGAAGCTGGTGCTGATGCGCAGCCCCGGTCGCAACGGCCCGGTGATGGAACGGTTCCGTCCGCGGATGGAGGAGCTGTTCACCCTGGTCGACGAGTTGGCGAACCGCCACGGTGCGCTGGTCGTCGATCTGTACGGAACTCCGGCGCTGGGAGATCCCCGGCTGTGGGACGTCGACCGGCTGCATCTGACCGACGAAGGACACCGCAGAGTTGCCGAGGCGGTCTGGCAGACGCTGGGGCTTCCGGCCGAGAACGACTGGCAGACGCCGCTCCCCGCCGCCGTACCTCCGCGGTGGACGACACGGCGCGTCGACGACCTCCGCTTCGCACGCCGTCATCTGGCTCCATGGATCGGTCGGCGTCTGACCGGCCGGTCGTCCGGCGACGGACGGACGGGCGCCCAGTTCAGCGCCGAGCTCGGGAAGGCCTTCTGGGTCACCCCCGAGGACGACCGGGACCCGGGCCCGGTGGCGACCTGGCGCCGGGTGGACGGCACCCGCTAGGGAATGGCCTGTCGGGACTGCTGGGCGCAGCCACCGTAGCTCTCGAACCGGTCACCCGCCTCGGACCCGACATCCGTCGCCCCGGACTGCCGATGTGTCAGGGCCTGGCAGGTGCTGCAGCTGTTGTCGCTGAGGTGTGGGCCCCGCCGCCAGTCCGGGGGTGACGCCCATGACGCGTTGCGGGTGGCCTGACGCTGTTCGGCGAACTCGCGGTTGGTGAGCGTCTGCCTGCGATGGGCATCAGGGAGGTCCGGCATCGACAGGAGCCGGTCGCAGGCCCTGAGCGAACCGTCGATGTCGCCGACCCGGCAGGCGGTGATCGAGTACTCGAAGAGCAGCCCCCATCGGTACACCCACGGCTGGATGAACAGCAGGTCGTCCGGCGGTTCCCGGTCGAGCCCGGCGCAGACGAACGCGTGCGCGGCGCGGTGGCGGCCGAGGCCGCGCAGCCGCGAGGAGAGTTCGTAGCAGGCTTCGAGCCGTTGCGGCCGCGACTCCCAGGCACGCGAGAGCGCGTCCATGGCGGCCGGCCAGTCGTCGGCATCGGCCTTGAGGATCCCGGCCTGCAGCAGCGAGTAGTACACCTCTTCGCCCCAGCCGCCCATCCGCGCGCGGCGCTCGTACAGGGCGATCGCCTTGTCCCTCTCGCCGAGATCCCGCATGGTCTGCGTCAGATAGAAGACCGTCCGGGTGTTGGCGGGGTCGCGCTCGAGTTCGGCACCGAGCAGGCGTACATCCCGCTCGAACTTTTCATGTCGCGTTCCCCCGTCGGCGTGGTCCTCGATGACGAGCGCGTCGAGAGTCTGCTGGTCGTCGCGCTGGTCGGAGGTGAGGTACTCATGGGTGACGCCCTCGTAGCGCCAGGCGATGTCGCCGCGTACCAGACGCTTGATGCGGCACTCGGTCGCGCCTTCGTGCCTCAGCAGGTACGAGTCGGCGGTCAGCGGTGGCAGCGGCCCCTGTCTGTGGATCACCAGATCCGCGTCGAGGAGGAGCAGATAGTCGGCCTTGGCGTGGGCGTGCCTGATGTTCAGGGTCCGGTTGTGGCCGAAGTCCACCCACGGCTCCTCGTGGAGCTCGCCCGGGACACCGTCGAGTGCGGTACGGATCCGCTGCTGTGTTCCGTCGCTCGAACCGGTATCGGAGATCACCCAGGTGTCGATCAGGTCGCGAACGGAGGCGAGGCAGCGCTCGATGACGTGGGCCTCGTTCTTGACGATCATGCACAGGCAGATGGACGGCTTCACGGCAACACCAATCCCGGACGTACGAGTCCGGGCGACCCTATTGACGGGGCGTCCGGGAGCGGTGGCGGCTCGCCGGTGCCGCGTCCCGGATCAGTTGCCGCGTACGTACCCGTCGGGGCGGAGTGTCACAGGGCGTGCAGTGTCCCGCTGTTGGGCCCGGGGCACGCAGGAGTCCGCGGTGTCCTGCGTCCGCGCCGACGGTTCCGGGCTCAGCGCGCGTCGGAGTTGCCCCGGCTGTTGTTCCCCGTTCCCTCAGCCGCTTCCGGGGCCGCCTGGGTCGGTTCCGCCTTCTCCCTCTTGCCGGTCCCGTTCCCCTTCGATGGCTGAGCAGCGAGGAGGCCGTCGCAGTAGGCCGGCACGGCCGACGCGCCACCGGCCGCCGACGCCAGCCGGTCGAAGGCCGTCGCGTCCGCGGCCTTCCCGCTGTCCTGCACCCGCCGGTACGCACGGCAGAGCGCCGTATCGTCCTGTGCCTGGCCGGGGTGGCTGGAAGCAGGCCCGGTGGCCGGAGTGTCCGTGGGCCCTTGCTGCGTACGGTCCGCACGAGGCGTCGGCGTGCCCCTATGACTGCCGCCGGGCGTGGCGGGCTCACTGTTCGCGGGGGGTGCGGGGTGCGGCCGGTCGTGGCCGCCCGCACCGAACGGTCCCGGCATCGCCCCCGAACCGGCGGCCACCGCGACCCCACCCAGAGCCACCGCCGCCGTGAGGCCGGCGAGCACGGCCCGGACGGAGCGCACTCCGCGCCACCGCTCGACCGGACGCCAGTCGTCGCGCGGACGGCGCCGCAGCGGCGACACCGGTGCGTGTGCGCCCTCGTCGCGCGCCGCCCGGAACGCATCGAGCGCCCGCTTCTCGGCAACGGGGCCGGCTTCCCCGGCGCGCTGCGCAGCTGCCAGCAGGGCGGCCACTTCGGGGGTTACCGGCATTCCGGTCGCCCGCTGCGTTTCATCTCTCATGTCTCATCTCTCAGCGTGCGCCGCGCCGCAGACGTCACAGTGCCCGTTCCCGCCGAGGTCATGCGCTCGGCCAGTCGCTTCAGTCCACGGTAGGCGGAGGTGCGTACGGCCCCGGCTCGCTTGCCGAGCACACGCGCCGTCGCGGGGCCGTCGAGGCCGACGACGACGCGCAGCAGAACGGCTTCCGCCTGCTCCCGCGGCAACTGCCCGATGAGCGCGAGCGCCTGCTCGGTGGAGAGCGTTTCCAGGGCGGCCGCGGCCGTGTCGTGACCACTGGGCAGTTCGAGGACGTCCTGCTCCAGGAATGCGGTGCGCGGCCGCCGCTTCTGTCTGCGCAGATGGTCCAGCGCCCGGTGCCGGGCGATCGTCGCGGTCCAGCCGCGGAACCCGGCCCCGTCTCCGCGGAACCGCCCGAGATCGCGGGAGATCTCCAGCCAGGCGTCGGAGGCCACGTCCTCACCGTCCTCGCCGACCAGACCCCGTACGTAGCCGAGCAGCCCGGGATGGACCATCCGGTACGCCACCGCGAAGGCTTCCTCGTCCCCCTGCTGGGCCCGCTCCACTGCAGCGCCGAGTTCGGCGTCGTCCACGTGCCCGCGGTGCTGTTCCCCGCCCTTGGTCACACTTTCCTCTTCGTACCGACTGCGTCAGACGCACAACGCCCCGACACCGCTCACGGTGCCCATGCCCCCGGGCTCGCGAGCCTCTCACTACTTCTGCGTGACGGCGCACAGAAGTGTCACAGCAAGCGGTTTCGCAACGCCGGATGCACTGACCGGGCCTGTCGCCGCCGGGGCAGACGTGAACCGCAGCCAGGAGGGCGCACCCGATGTCCGGAAGCCTCAAGAGCCCGACAAGTCATGTGACTCACAGCACACTTCGCCGACCCGTGTGACGTTTCAAACCCGGAGTGCGCTGGGTACACCAGGCCGCCCGTGTGACGGGTGTGTCTTGAGCAAACTTCTCGGAGGGGTGGGGCATTTGAGCCCGCGCACGTCGCATGCGTACAGACCGATGAGCCTGAAACGCCGCGCCTGGCTGACTGTCGGCGCTGTCGTTCTCGGTGGGGCCGGAGTGGTGACGGTGGCGATAGCCAATCCGTCCGACGGGCCGGCCGGACCCAAGGGGCCGGAGGTTCGACCGGCGAAGCTGCGGTCGGTGGCGATTGACGGCGGCACGGCCACGGAGCGGCAGTTGCCGGCCACGAACACCGCAGCGTTCTCGATGGTCGGTATCGGCTGGGACGGCGCGGCAAAGGTCGACGGCACCGCCGAAGTGCGTACGCGGGCTGCCGGGACCGGCAAGTGGTCGCCGTGGCGCGAGCTGGAGGTGTCGGCCGACGGACCGGACGGGCGGGAGCAGGCAGCCGCCAACCGGGCCACCGAGCCGATGTGGGTCGGGGCGTCGGACGCCGTGCAGGTGAAGGTGGGTTCGGGCCGGCCGGGCAAGGCGCTGCCGAAGAACCTGAAGCTGCACATGGTCGACCCCGGTGTCAGCAAGGCCGAGTCCAGGAACCCGGCGGAGGCGACCCTCGCACCAAGCGGTCCGGAGAACGCGGCGTTCGCACTGGAGGGGACCCCGACTCCCACCGCGTCGGACACCGTCGGCGCTCCCACGGACACCGCCTCGCCGACCGATCCCGCAACGCCATCGGCCACGGAGACCGTCGCACCCACGGAGACCGCCACCGGCACCCCGACGGAGACGGCCACGGCCACCCCGACGGATACCGCGACGGCCACCCCCACGGACACGGTCACCCCCTCCCCCGTACCCACCGCGCCGCCGTCGACCGTCAACCGGCCGCCGATCATCAGCCGCGCCCAGTGGGGCGCCGACGAGTCGCTGGTCGAGGATCCGCCCGAGTACATCGACAAGGTGCAGGCGGTCTTCATCCACCACACCGTCGACACGAACAACTACAGCTGTGGCGACTCGGCCGCGATGGTCCGCGCGATCATGACGTACCACGTGAAGACCGAAGGCTGGAACGACCTCGGCTACAACTTCCTGGTCGACAAGTGCGGCCAGATCTTCGAGGGCCGCGCCGGCGGCACCGATCTCCCGGTCAAGGGCGCGCACACATACGGCTTCAACTCGTACTCGACGGGCATCTCCCTGCTCGGCAACTTCGAGACGGGCAAGCCGACGCCGGCCGCGCTCCAGTCCGCGGCGCGCATCGCCGCGTGGAAGCTCGGCCAGTACGGCGTGGGCCCCACCGCCAAGGTGACGCTGACCCGCCTCGTCACCGACGCCGACGGCAACACCCGGCCCGACGGTGACGTCACGTTCAACACCATCGCCGGACACCGCGACGGCTTCGCCACCGCATGCCCCGGTGCGAACCTGTACGCCAAACTCGGTGCCATCCGGACGTACGCGACCAACGGCACCCGCAACGCCGCGATCCCGACCACCGACTTCAACCGGGACGGCATCACCGACCTGGTCGTCGGCCTCCCGAAGGCGGCGAGCAGCAGCGGAAGCGTCACCGTGCTGCCCGGCACCGAGGACGGCCCGAGCTCGACTGCGAAGCGGACGCTGAACCAGAGCAGTGCGGGGGTGCCCGGCAGCTCCGAGGCGGGCGACCTGTTCGGCTCGTCCGACGCCTGGGGCGACGTGAACGGCGACGGGTACGCCGACCTGGTCATCGGTGGGCCCGGCGAGGACATCACGCAGGCCGACAACGGCACCGTCGTCGTGATGTACGGCCCCGCCCTCACTACCGGCAAGAGCTATTCGGTCACCGCCTCGGGCCGGATCGGCGGCGAGAAGCTCGGTACGACCGTCACCTCGGGCGACTTCAATGCCGACGGCAAGGCCGACATCTTCTCCGTCGCACCGGGCAAGCCCGGCCGCTGGTGGGCCTGGGACGGCAAGACCGGTGCGGTCAAGTCCGGTTACCTGAACACCGCCGCGTACACCGCTGCCGTGGGCTACGCGGCCGCGGTCAGCGGCGACTTCAACAAGGACGGCTACGCGGACGCCGCCGTCAGCTACCGCGACCCGAGTGGCATCGGACGCCTGCTGTGGCTGAAGGGATCCACCACCGGACTCCAGCGCGTCGGCATCCTCGACGCCCGTGGCGGACGCTCGCTGGCCGCCGGTGACATCAACGGCGACGGCGCCACCGACCTGGCGGTCGGCCAGCCGTCCGCCACCGAGTCCGGACACACCGCCAAGGGCGGCGCGGTCACGGCCGTGTTCGGTTCGGCCACCGGACTGACCTCGACCGGCCGCAAGACGATCCACCAGGACACCACCGGTGTACCGGGAGGCGGCGAGACCGGCGACGACATGGGAGCGTCCGTCTCCGTCGGCGACGTCGACCTCGACGGGTACGGCGACATTCTCACCGGCGCGCCGGGCGAGGACATCACCCGCAGCGGCGTGAACGAGAGCAACGCCGGCCAGGTCTTTCTCATCCGCGGCTCCGCCACCGGCCCCACCGGCACCGGGGCCGTCGGATACAGCCAGGACACCACGGGCATCCCCGGCTCCACCGAACCCAACGACCGCCTCGGCTCGTCCGTGTCCCTCACCGACCTCTCCGGCTACAGCCGGGCGGACATCGCGATCGGCGCAGACGGTGAGGACGCCAACAACGGCACGATCCTGCAGATCGACAACACCAGCACCTCGGGAATCAAGGCGGACACCGGCCTCTACTACGGGGTGTCGGCGCTCGGCTCATCCACCGGGATCCGGATCGGACTGACTCTGGCCCCGTAACTCCCCGGTCCCGCACCGGACACAGACACCGGAGCCCCTCGGCCTGACCCGAGGGGCTCCGGCCATGCGGTGCGGCAGACGGCACCGTCTCGTCACCTTCGGTCTGTACGGTACGCCGGTACAGCGGTGCAGGTGAGGCGGAGGACAAGCGCGAGGTGGATGCGATGGCCGGTGCGGCGGACGGTGGTGCGAACAGCGGTACGGGCGGCAATGGATTGAGGCGCCGCCTGGGGGTCTTCGACGCGGTGGTCATCGGCCTGGGCTCGATGATCGGAGCAGGTGTCTTCGCCGCGCTCGCTCCGGCCGCCCACGCGGCAGGGTCGGGGCTCCTGATCGGTCTGGCGGTGGCCGCGGTCGTGGCGTACTGCAATGCCACGTCGTCAGCGCGGCTCGCGGCCCGCTATCCGGCCTCCGGCGGCACGTACGTCTACGGGCGTGAGCGACTGGGCGAGTTCTGGGGATACCTGGCAGGCTGGAGTTTCGTCGTCGGGAAGACGGCTTCCTGTGCGGCCATGGCCCTGACCGTCGGCGCCTACGCCTGGCCGGGACAGGCCCATGCGGTGGCGGTCGGCGCGGTGGTGGCGCTCACTGCCGTGAACTGTCTGGGGGTCCAGAAGTCCGCATGGCTGACCAGGGCGATCGTGGCCGTGGTCCTGGCCGTCCTCGCCGCCGTCGTCACCGCGTGCCTCACCGGCGGCGTCGTCCAGGCGTCCCGACTGGCGCCGGGTTCCGACGCCACGGTGAACGGCGTGCTGCAGGCCGCTGGGCTGCTGTTCTTCGCCTTCGCCGGATACGCCCGCATCGCGACGCTGGGCGAGGAGGTCCGGGAACCGGCTCGCACGATCCCACGAGCCATCCCCGTGGCTCTCGGGATCACACTGATCGTGTACGCGGCCGTCGGCGTGGCGGTGCTGTCGGTCCTCGGGCCCGCCCGGCTGGCCGATGCCACAGCACCACTGGCGGAGGCGGTCCGTGCCGCCGGTGCCCCCGGACTGGTGCCGGTGGTCCGTGCGGGGGCGGCGGTCGCCGCGCTCGGTTCGCTGCTCGCACTGCTGCTCGGGGTCTCCCGCACGACGCTGGCGATGGCCCGCGATCGCCACCTGCCACACGTCCTGGCCGCCGTCCATCCCCGTTTCGCCGTCCCCCACCGCGCCGAAGTCGCCGTGGGCGCGGTCGCCGCCCTGGTCGCAGCCACCGGCGATGTCCGCGGCGCGATCGGGTTCTCCTCCTTCGGCGTGCTGCTGTACTACGCCATCGCCAACGCGGCCGCCCTCACCCTCGCACCGGCCGAGGGCCGCCCCTTGCGCGCGGTTCCGGTCCTCGGTCTGGCCGGCTGCCTGGTCCTCGCTCTCACCCTTCCCGTGCCGTCGGTGCTGTCGGGCGCAGCGGTGGCGCTGCTCGGTGCGGCTGCCTACGGCCTCCGCAGGGGCCGTACCGCGCGTTCCTGAAGCCTACGGGCCGGCAGCCCGGGTGAACGCGGGCTGCGGAGCATGCTGAGCCATACCGAATGACCGACGCCGGGGTCCGGGCGGCTTCCCTCGCACGGGAGACAGCGTTCGTAGTAAGCCACAAACCGGGCCGCGGCGCTGGCCTGCAGAAACCGCCAGTAGAATCTGGACACGTGACTGCTGTGTCTGCGAAGCCTCGCATCCCCAATGTCCTGGCCGGCCGCTATGCCTCCACCGAGCTGGCTGTCCTCTGGTCCCCCGAGCAGAAGGTGAAGCTGGAGCGCCAGCTGTGGCTGGCGGTGCTGCGCGCTCAGAAGGACCTCGGGATCGAGGTGCCCGACGCCGCCCTCGCCGACTACGAGCGGGTCCTCGACCAGGTCGACCTGGCGTCCATCGCCGAGCGTGAGAAGGTCACCCGGCACGACGTGAAGGCACGGATCGAAGAGTTCAACGCTCTCGCCGGGCACGAGCACGTCCACAAGGGCATGACGTCCCGGGACCTCACCGAGAACGTCGAGCAGCTGCAGATCCGGCTGTCGCTCGAGCTGATGCGTGACCGCACCGTGGCCGTCCTGGCCCGGCTCGGCAGGCTGGCCGGCGAGTACAGCGAGCTGGTCATCGCCGGTCGTTCCCACAATGTCGCCGCCCAGGCGACCACCCTCGGAAAGCGCTTCGCCACCGCGGCGGACGAGCTGCTCGTGGCATACGGACGGCTCGAGGACCTGCTGGGCCGCTACCCGCTGCGCGGTATCAAGGGCCCCGTCGGCACGGCGCAGGACATGCTCGACCTGCTGGGCGGCGACGCCGCGAAGCTCGGTGAGCTGGAACAGCGCATCGCCGGCCACCTCGGTTTCGGTCAGGCCTTCACCTCCGTCGGCCAGGTCTACCCCCGCTCGCTCGACTACGACGTGGTGACCGCGCTGGTGCAGCTGGCCGCCGCGCCTTCGTCCGTCGCGAAGACGATCCGGCTGATGGCCGGGCACGAGCTGGTCACCGAGGGCTTCAAGCCGGGTCAGGTCGGCTCGTCCGCGATGCCGCACAAGATGAACACCCGCTCCTGCGAGCGTGTCAACGGCCTGATGGTGATCCTCCGCGGCTACGCCTCGATGACCGGTGAGCTGGCGGGCGACCAGTGGAACGAGGGCGATGTGTCCTGCTCCGTGGTCCGCCGGGTGGCACTCCCGGACGCCTTCTTCGCGTTCGACGGTCTGCTGGAAACCTTCCTCACGGTGCTCGACGAGTTCGGGGCGTTCCCCGCGGTCGTGGCCCGCGAACTGGACCGGTACCTGCCGTTCCTCGCCACCACCAAGGTGCTGATGGGTGCCGTCCGCGCCGGTGTCGGCCGCGAGGTCGCGCACGAGGCGATCAAGGAGAACGCGGTCGCCTCCGCCCTGGCCATGCGCGAGCAGGGCACGGAGCGCAACGAGCTCCTGGACAAGCTGGCTGCCGACGACCGCATCCCGCTGGACCGCGCCCAGCTCGACGCCCTGATGGCCGACAAGCTCTCCTTCACGGGAGCGGCGGCCGACCAGGTCACCACGCTCGTCGCCCGGATCGAGGAGATCACCAAGCAGCACCCGGAAGCCGCCGGATACACGCCGGGCTCCATCCTCTGACGGCCGAGACCACGACCGGATGACACCCGAAGAGCTCCAGGCCGCCCGCGACCGCACCGTTCCCGATGTGGCCGCGGGCGGCCTGCGTGTGTTGTTCTGCGGAATCAACCCGAGCCTGATGACCGGCGCCACGGGACATCATTTCGCCCGCCCCGGCAACCGCTTCTGGCCGGTGCTCCACCTGTCGGGCTTCACCCCCCCGCCAGTTGAAGCCATCGGAACAGAACGAGCTGCTCGACCACGGCCTGGGCATCACCAATGTGGTGGCCCGCGCCACGGCGCGCGCCGACGAACTGGCGGCCGAGGAGTTCCGTGAGGGCGGTGTCATCCTGGCGGCCAAGGTCGAGCGGCTGCGACCGCAGTGGCTGGCCGTCGTGGGCGTCACGGCCTACCGGACCGCCTTCGGTGCCCGACGCGCTCAGATCGGCCCGCAGGACAGGACGATCGGGGGTGCTCGGGTCTGGGCCCTGCCCAACCCCAGCGGCCTGAACGCCCATTGGACCGCTCAGACCATGGCCGAGGAGTACGGGCGCCTCCGTGCAACCGTCGACTCGGCCAGTCCCGGTCATTCGGGCTGAGACTCGGACCGCTCCGACCCTTCAGACCTCTGGGACCGCTCGGACTGCTCGGACCGGGATGGGCACCGTCGCCAGTCAGGGCGGGTCGATCTCCGTGACCAGGACGCTCAGTTCGCAGCCGGGGCCCTCCTCCTCCAGATGGAGTCCCATCGCGATCCACCGGTCCTCGATGCGCCAGAGTTGCAGGAATTCGCATCCGGCGACCGGATCGGTCCAGGGCTCCGGTATCTCCTCGCCTGCCATCATCCGCTCCTGCGCACTCCACAGACTGATCATCTGCGGCTCACCCCAGCGCCCCGTGAGCAGCGTCAGCAGCGCGTCGTGCTCGGCAAGACACTGTGCCCGGTGCTCCAGACGCCCTGC
Organism: Streptomyces sp. NBC_00154; assembly: GCF_026342835.1. Lineage (GTDB taxonomy): Bacteria > Actinomycetota > Actinomycetes > Streptomycetales > Streptomycetaceae > Streptomyces. Next base: position 6,044,355 of record NZ_JAPEMI010000001.1, on the reverse strand, counting down.
CTCGTCGCCGTCCCCATGCTCGTCGTCCACGTGCAAGGACACCATGTGGTAACCGGGCCCGCTGACTCCTGAGCCCGACTGGATACGCTCCGCGGGGAAGTCCCGGGCGCGCATCCCGTCGATGAGGCGGAGGTGATGTGCGGTCGTCATACCGCCAGTAAACCGCCCGGCACTGACAATCACTGACCTGGCCTGGGCCTTGAGGGATTTTCAGTCGCCTCGCCGCGCCGGACGGCACCTCACCAGGACTCTGGCAGTGGGCAGTCCGGTCCTCAGGCGTCCCTGCGCCGCATCGCCCACCAGCCCGTCACCAGCGCGACGCCCGCCCAGGCCGCTGTGACTGCAAGCCCGGTCCACGGCCCGAGGCTCCCCTCCGGATTCTGGTGCAGCACCAACTGCCCTGCCCGGTCGGGCAGATATTGCGCGACGCCGCCCGCGATGTCTCCGACCACGAAGGAGACGATCAGGATGAACGGGATGAGCAGACTGAGGACGGCGACGGCGCTGCGCAGCAAAGCCGTCAGGCCGGCCGCGAGCAGGGCCATCAGGGCCAGATATATACCTCCGCCGAGAGCAGCTCGCAGGGCTCCGGGTTCCCCCAGGCCGATCGCGTACTCCCCCATGAACAACTGCCCCACCAGGAACGCGGTGAAGCTGGTGACGAGCCCGATGACCAGGGCGAGTGTACCGACGAGGGTCATTTTGGCTGCGTAGAAGAGGTCACGATGCGGCACTGCGGCGAGCGATATCCGCAGGGCACCGTTCAGGTACTCCGAGGAGAGCGCGGTCGCGCCGAAGCTGATGGCCGCGATCTGGCCGAAGTTCAGCGCGTAGAAGGCGCCGAAGACCAGATCTGCATCCGAGTTGTCCGCCTCGGCCTGGCCGACAGTGGCGAACGCGAGCACAGTGACAGCGAGTGTCGCCAGAAAGACCGCTACCAGCGAACCGGCCACGGACCGTACCGATCTGATCTTGATCCACTCGGATCGGAGCACTGCGATGGTCGACACGGTCAGGCCTCCTGACAAGTGGTGGGTGAGGTGGCCGCGGACGCGAATTCCGTCGCGTCGGCGGTGAGGTCGAGATACGCCTGCTCCAAGGTCACCTGTTCGTCGGCGAGTTCAAGAATGGGGATGCCTTCGAAGGCGGTTATGGGACCGATCTCCACCGCCTTGGCCCCTTCGACGGTCCAGCGCCCGTCGTCGCCCTGCGACAAGGCGTACCCCTTGCCGGTCAGCACGTCACGGAGTCGGCTGGACTCGGTCGTGCGTACGCGCACGCGCGGGCGGCTGCGGGAGTCGAGGAACTCCTGCATCGGCAGGTCGACGAGGAGTCTGCCCCGGCCCAGGACCACGAGGTGATCGGCGAACGACGACGTCTCGTTCATCAGGTGGCTGGAGACCAGAACCGTGCGGCCCTCGCGGGCCAGCCGCTTCATCAGTTCACGGATCCAGACGATGCCTTCCGGGTCCAGCCCGTTCGACGGCTCGTCCAGCATCACGACTTCCGGGTCGCCGAGCAATGCGGCCGCGATACCCAGACGCTGTCGCATGCCGAGCGAGAACGTTTTGATCCGATAACCGCCGACCCGGCCGAGCCCCGCCTCCTCCAGTACCTCTTCGACCCTGGTGGGAGCTATGCGGTTACTGGTGGCGAGAGCCAGCAGATGGTTCCGCGCGGTCCGCGAGCCGTGGGCGGCCTGCGCGTCGAGCAGCGCGCCCACCCGGCGCAGGGGATCGTCGAGCGTGGTGTAGGCCCGGCCACCGATGGTCGCCGTGCCGCCCGTCGGCCGGTCCAGGCCGAGGACAAGTCTCATGGTGGTGGACTTACCCGCGCCGTTGGGGCCGAGGAAGCCGGTGACCCGGCCGGGTAGCACGCTGAACGTGAGGCGGTCCACCGCGCGGGTGGCCCCGTATTCCTTGGTGAGCTCATGAACGTCGATGCTGGTCATGTCCTCAGCCTGGCGACTGCGCCCAGCTCCTGACCTCCCCCGCCGGAGGGGATCATCTCCCTCGCTCGGGGGAGCCGCCGCGCTCGGGGTCACTGACACGATGGCAGCATGCGCCGTTTCCTCCGTCCGCTGACCGACTCCGTCACCTACACCCGCTGGCTGCATCTGCTCATTCCGACCGCGATCGTCAGCGTGTGGCTGTTCATTTCCCCCGATACACCCTGGGCGCCGATGGTCTTCGCCGTACCCATGGGACTGCTGCCCGCGATGCGGCTCGCCGAGGGCGTCCAGGCGCAGTTGCTGCTCACACCTGACGAGCGGGGCAGTCCGGACGCATCGATCTCTGTCGCGTCCGCGGTGACTTGGGCGGATCGCTGGCGGACCGTGGCCTGGCTGGAAGTGCGGTTGTTGCTCTCCGGTGTGGCGACGTTCGCGACGATGTGGCTGCCCGCGACGGCGGTCGATCTCGGGCTCACCGTGACCGATGAGGGCCCGAGCGGCGATTGGCTCCTCCGCTGGGTGGAGCCGCACTCGTGGTACGTCCTGTTCGTGCCGTTGCCGCTGCTGGTGCTGCTGGCCGTCATTGTGGTGTGCGGCAAGCTGGTCACTGCCGCTGCACGGTGGCTGCTCAGCCAGTCGCCGGTGGAGCGACTGACCGCACTGGAGGAACGCACCGAGCAGTTGCTGGAGCGCAATCGCATCGCGCGCGAGCTCCACGACTCGATCGGGCATGCCTTGACCGTCGCGGTCGTCCAGGCGGGCGCGGCGCGGGCGGCGAAGGACCCTGAATTCACCGAGCGGGCGCTGGCCGCGATCGAGGAGACGGGCCGGGATGCGCTGGACGATCTCGAGCGGGTGCTGCGGGTGCTGCGCGAATCGGACGCACCGGTGAGTCAGCGGCCGACGCTTGCCGAGGCGGACAGACTGCTGGAGTCGGCGCGCGGTTCGGGAGCGAAGGTCGATGCCGAGATGTCCGGTCCGGTGGAGCTGGTGCCGGGGCCGGTGTCGCGCGAGGGCTATCGGATCCTGCAGGAAGCTCTCACCAATGTGTTGCGCCACTCCGGGACCGTCCCCGTACGGGTACGCATCACGGTGACGGACGGCCGGCTCGAGCTGGAAGTGACGAATCCACTCACCGAATCGGCAGGCCCGCCCGGGGGCGGAAGCGGGCTGCGGGGCATACGTGAACGGGCCGCGCTCCTGGGCGGAAAGGCCAAGACCGGTCCGTACGACGGTGAGTGGCGGGTGCACGCAAGCCTTCCCCTGGACCGCCTAGGCTGACCGGATGCCGGTTACCGTTCTTCTGGTCGACGACGAGCCCCTCGTACGCGCGGGACTGCGCGCGGTCCTTGAGGCTCAGCCCGATATCGAGGTGGTGGGCGAGGCGGGCGACGGCGCCGCAGTGATCCCGCTGGTGCACAAGTTGCGCCCCGATGTGGTGGCGATGGATGTGCGGATGCCCTTGATGGACGGCATCGAGGCGACCCGGGTGGTGCTGCGCACGGTGCCTGAGCCGCCGAAGATCCTGGTGGTGACGACATTCGAGAACGACGAGTACGTGTACGAGGCGCTGCGCGCCGGGGCGGACGGCTTTCTGCTCAAGCGTGCCCGGCCCGCGGAGATCGTGCATGCGGTGCGCCTGGTCGCCGAGGGTGAGTCTCTGCTGTTCCCGGCCGCGGTCCGGCAGCTCGCCGCCGAGTACGGGACGAGCAAGGCGAAGGCGGTCATGAAGCGGGCCTCGCTCACGGAGCGCGAGGCTGCGGTGCTCCGGTTGATGGCCCGGGGACTCTCGAATGCGGAGATCGCCGCCAAGCTCGTGGTCGGCGTCGAGACGGTGAAGACCCATGTCAGCGCCGTGCTGGCAAAGTTGGGGGCCAGGGATCGGACCCAGGCAGTGATCGCCGCGTACGAGTCCGGCTTCGTGGCTCCGAGCTGACGCCGGTCCCAACTGGAACCCGTCGCGGCCCACGGTCGCCCTGCTTCCGGGCAGCGAGTACCATCCGCCTGACATGCGCACGAGCTGGAAGGAATCACCGTGGGCCGGCTGACCGGTGGGGACCCGTCGCTGCTGCGACGGATCAATTCCGCGGTGGTGCTTCATGCTCTCAGGGGTGCCCACTCCCCCACGCTCACGGACCTGACTCGGATCACAGGTCTGTCCCGGCCCACCGTGGAAGGCGTCGTCGAGGGGCTTTTCGAGGCCGGGCTGGTCGTCGAAGCGACGCCCGACGAGGGTGAAGCCAGGCGTCAGGGCAGGCCGGCCCGCCGGTTCCGGTTCCGCGCGGAGGCAGGGCATCTGCTCGGCATCGAGATCGGTCCGCACCGCGTCTCCGCGCTGCTGTCCGGGCTGGACGGCCGGATCATCGGTGCCGGTTCGCGCGAGGTGTCGGAGACCGCCGGCGCGGATGACCGGCTCGACCGGGTCAGGGCCGTGGTCGCCGATCTCCTGCGGCGTACCGGAGTGGCCCGGAGCAGTCTGCGTGCGGTCGGGGTGGGCAGCCCGGGCATCGTGGAGGCCGACGGGACGGTACGGCTGGGCACAGCGCTGCCGGACTGGACCGGTCTCGCGCTCGGTGAGCGGCTGCGGCGCTCCTTCCGATGTCCGGTCCTGGTGGAGAACGACGCCAATGCAGCAGCCGTGGCGGAGCACTGGAAGGGCGCGGCCACCGAGTCCGACGACATCGTGTTCGTCCTTGCGGGGCTGAGTCCGGGAGCCGGTTCGCTGATCGGCGGTCGGCTGCACCGCGGTTTCGGTGGGGCAGCGGGCGAGATCGGCGCGCTCCATCTGCTGGGCCGCGAAGTCACTCCGGAGAAGCTGCTGTCGACGACGGACACGCCGCTGGACCCGTTGGACGAGCAGGCTGTCGCCGCGGTGTTCGCGCAGGCTCGCCACGGTGACGTGCGGGCGATGGCGGCGGTCGAGCGGTTCATCCAGCGTCTGGTGCACGATGTGGCGGCGCTGGTGCTGGCGCTCGACCCGGAGCTGGTGGTCGTCGGCGGGTGGGCCGCGGGACTGGACGGCGTCCTTGATCCGCTCCGCGGCGAGCTCGCCCGCTACTGTCTCCGGCCGCCGCGGGTCGCGCTGTCGCTGCTCGGCGAGGCGGCCGTGGCCACCGGCGCGCTGCGGCTGGCACTCGACCATGTCGAGGAGCAGCTGTTCGCGGTGGAGGGCACGGTGACGGCCCGCCGCTGAGTGCGACGGGCCGCGCGTTCATGTACGAAGCCGGTGGGGCCGGCCGGTCTCAGGAAGCCTTGCGCTCCTGGCCGGGGTGACTGATTTCCAGGTCACCCGAGGCGCCGAAGGTGAGCCGGCAGGTGTCGGCCCGGTAGGTGGCGACGGAGACAGCGGCCGTGCCTCCTGCGGCGAGGTAGCGGGTGGTGACGACGAGGACAGGTGCGCCGGGGAGGCGGTCGAGCTCCTTGGCGTCGTCCGCACGGGCCGAACCGAGCTCCACCGAACGGTCCTGGCCGTCAAGGCCGAGACGGTGCAGTTCACGCACGACGCTGCGGGCGCGGGTGGGACCGGACAGGCTCTCGATCGCCGACAGTTCGGGCACGGACGACGACGGCACGTACAGGAGCTCCGCCGCGACGGCCTGTCCCTGGGTGACCCGGATCCGGCGGACGATGTGCACGGACTCGTCGCTCTCCACGTCGAGCATGGCGAGCACCGGGGCCGGTGCGACGGCGGTCGTGCAGTCGACGGCCTGCCAGGCCTCGCCGGCACCGCCGTCCGTCCAGTCGTGCTGCGCGGTCGAGACGGCTACGCCCAGGCGCGGCGGTGCGACCGTGGTCCCCACGCCACGGCGGCGCTGCAGCCTGCCTTCGAGTTCGAGCTGCTCCAGAGCCTGCCGGAGCGTGGCCCGTGCGACGCCGAACCGGGCAGCGAGCTCACGCTCATTGGGCAGGATCTCTCCCACCGCAAAGTCCGAGTCGAGTGCCTCACTGAGCACGGTCTTGAGGTGCCAGTACTTCGGCTCCTGTACCGATTCCAGCTGCGTGGTCCCCACCCTGTCCTCCGCAATCACCCAGCGTCTTTTTCCGCGACGTTATTTATTAAAGGTTCCTGTCTTAACGTTGAGACCATAGGACGGCACACCCCCTTGGTCAAGACCAATCCTTATTCCGTCACGCAGCGAAACGGGCCTCTGCCGCAGAGCGTTCACAGGACGTTCGCGGTCCCGTGAGGCCCGCGCAGCACAAAGCCCCACGGCCGGCGGGTCCGTGGGGCTTCGGTCGAGGCAGGTGTCGGGGGAGGGCGTCGGATCGGGCGGCCTATTCGGCAGCCAGACCGATGAGTTTGTCAGGATTGCGGACGATATATACGCACTGGATGACGCCGTCCCTGATGTCGACCTGGAAGACGGTATCGGGCTTTCCACCGAAAAGCACCAGCAGGGCCGGACCGCCGTTCAGCTCCAGGAATCGGATCTCCATGTCCGGAGCCTGATCGTGGGCGACGGCCATGAGGAAGCGGCCGACCTTGTCCTGGCTCTCGATGATCCGCAGCGGCGCCTTCGACTTTCCGCCACTGTCGCCGACCAGCCGCACATCGGGGGCGAGCAGCACCAACAGCTCCTCGATGTCGCCGCCCGCCGCCGCGGCGAGAAACCGTTCCGTGAGGTCACGGCGCTGGGCCGGGTCGACGTCGTAACGCGGCTTGCGCTCCTCCACATGCCGCCGGGCACGCCCGGCGAGCTGACGTACCGCAGCCTCCGTCCGGTCGAGGGTCGTGGCGATCTCCCCGTACGGGAAACCGAAGGCCTCGCGCAGGACGAAGACGGCGCGCTCCAGCGGGGAGAGCGATTCGAGGACGACGAGCACGGCGACCGATACGGAGTCGGCGAGAACAGCCTGCTCGGCGGTGTCGGGAACAGCGGGACCGAAGTCGGTGACGAGCGGTTCGGGCAGCCAGGGTCCGACGTACGCCTCGCGCCGCGACTGCAACTGCCGCAGCCGGTCGACAGCGAGGCGGGTGGTGATCCGTACGAGGAACGCGCGCGGCTCCCGTACGTCCTCGCGCGACGCGGACGACCAGCGCAGCCACGCCTCCTGCACCACGTCCTCGGCGTCGGCGATCCGGCCGAGCATGCGGTAGGCGACCCCGGTGAGGACGGGGCGGTGTTCTTCGAATACGTCGGTCACGGTGTCGGTGGTCACCGCTCCATCCCAGCCGACGCGCCGCGCCGTGTCCAGCACGAATTACCCGGCCCCCTTGAACTGCGGGCTACTGGACGGTAATTGTTGTTGACGGGGCGTCTAAATCCTTTCAGACACGGCCTCTTGCACGGCCCCACACGGAACTCGACACTCCAGCACTCACGCCCGGCCCAACCCTGGGAGCAGCCGCATGGCCAGCACGGTCTCGTTCAGCGTCGACTCACCCCGAGGTCCGCGGACCGTGTCCGTGGCGTACGAACGGACCGGTTCCGGAGAGCCGCTGTTGCTGCTCCACGGCATCGGACACCACCACCAGGCCTGGGATCCGGTGCTGCCCGTGCTGGCACCGGAGCGGGATGTCATAGCCGTGGATCTGCCCGGCTTCGGCGTCTCCCCGGCGCTCCCGGACGGTGTTCCGTACGACGTGGGGAGCGTGGTGCCGGTGCTCGGCGCGTTCTGTGAGGCGCTCGGCGTGGACCGGCCGCATGTCGCAGGGAACTCGCTCGGTGGACTGCTGGCACTGGAGCTGGGCCGCGAGAAGCTCGTGCGGTCGGTGACGGCGCTGTCGCCCGCCGGTTTCTGGACGCAGAGCGAGCGGCGCTACGCGTTCGCAACGCTGCGGGCCATGCGGCAGGGCGCACGGGCCATGCCGATGCCCTTGATCGAAGGGCTCTCGCGGAGCGCGGCCGGGCGTGCCGCGCTGACGAGCACCATCTACGCGCGACCCGGCCGCCGTTCACCCGAGGCGGTCGTCTCGGAGACCGTCGCCCTGCGCGAGGCGTCCGGATTCCACGAGACGCTCGCCGTCGGACGGAGTGTCGCGTTCACCGACGATGTGCCGGGGCTGCCGGTGACTGTCGCCTGGGGCAGTCGCGACCGTCTGCTGCTGCGCCGGCAGGGGATCAGAGCCAAGCACACCATCCCCGGTGCCCGGCTGGTGCGGCTGCCCGGCTGCGGGCACGTGCCCATGAACGACGATCCGGCGCTCGTGGCACGCGTCATCCTCGACACCAGTCGCTGACCGGGCAGAGGCCTCCGGACCGGCTTCACCGAGCGGCACTGCGGGACGCGGAACGCCCAACGCCAGGCCCACGGACGGGACATCGACGTCTGGCGCGGCCCGCTGTTCATCTGAGGTTGGTGTGCTCGCCGCCGACGGGCACAAAAGTGGGGCCCGTCGACCGGCCACCCGTACCTCTGTCCCGCTGCTCCCGGAGGCACCTCCATGTCGTACCGTCCGCGCATCCCTTCGCCCGACCGCCGCACTGTGCTGCGCGGTTCACTGGCCGCTTCGGCCGCGCTCACGCTCCCACTGGCAGCGACGGCAGCCCCCGCCTTCGCCCTGTCCGGCCGACCGCGCGCGGCCTGGGGCGTTCAGGTGGGTGATGTCACCGCATCGTCCGCCCTGGTCTGGGTGCGTTCGGACCGTCCGGCGCGGATGATCGTGGAGACGTCGGCAACCGAGTCGTTCCGGCGGGCGCGCACCTGGCACGGGCCTCTGGTCGGCTCCGGTACCGACTTCACCGGCACGACGCCGCTGTACGGGCTGCCCGCCGGCGAGCAGGTGCACTACCGGGTGACGCTCGCGGACCCGGACGATCCGCGCCGGACCGGTGAGCCGGTGTACGGGACGTTCCGTACCGCGGCCGCCCGGCGCCGCGACGGGGTCCGCTTCCTGTGGTCCGGCGACATCGCGGGACAGGGCTGGGGCATCAACCCGGACATCGGCGGCTACCGGGTGTACGACGAGATGCGCCGTCTCGACCCGGATTTCTTTCTCTGCAGCGGTGACAACATCTACGCGGACGGGGTGATCGAGCCGAGCGTGACGCTGCCCGACGGCCGGGTCTGGCGCAACGTCACCACCGAGGAGAAGGCGAAGGTCGCCGAGACGCTCGCCGAGTACCGCGGAAACTTCCGCTACAACCTCCTTGACGACAACCTGAGGAAGTTCAACGCACAGGTGCCGTCGATCATCCAGTGGGACGACCACGAGGTGCGCAACAACTGGTATCCGGGGCAGATCCTGGACGACGTCCGGTACACCGAGAAGAACGTCGATGTCCTGGCCGCGCGTTCGATGCGGGCGTTCCGCGAGTACTTCCCGGTGTCCACGCTGCACGAATCGTCCGGCGACGGCCGCGTGCACCGGGTGGTGCGGCACGGCCCGCTGCTCGACGTGTTCGTCCTCGACATGCGGTCGTTCCGCAACGCGAACTCCCCCGGCCGGCAGCCCGACGACACCACGGGCATCCTCGGCGCCGAGCAGCTCGAATGGCTCAAGCGCGAGCTGTCGCGGTCCCGCGCGGTGTGGAAGGTGATCGCCGCGGACATGCCGCTGGGACTTGTCGTCACGGACGGTGCGACGGACTTCGAGGCGGTGGCCCAGGGCGATCCCGGCGCCCCGCTCGGCCGTGAGCTGCAGATCGCGGAGCTGCTTCGGTTCATCAAGCACCGCCGGATCACCGGCACACTCTGGCTGACGGCCGATGTGCACTACACATCGGCGCAGCATTACGCCCCCGAGCGCGCGGCGTTCAAGGACTTCGCACCGTTCTGGGAGTTCGTGTCGGGGCCGCTGGCCGCCGGTGGTTTCCCCGCCAATGCGCTGGACAGCACGTTCGGTCCCGACCGGGTCTTCGTGCGGGCGCCCGACCGGGCGAATGTGTCGCCGATGGAGTCGCCGCAGTTCTTCGGCGAGGTCGACATCGACGGCGACAGTGGCGAGTTGACGGTGCGGCTGCGGGCTCAGGGCGGTTCGGTGCTGTTCAGCAAGGTTCTGCAGCCGGGACGCGTCGGACAGTGAGCCTGCGCCGCTGACCGACGTGGGCCGAGGCCCCGGGCGGCTGTCCGGGGCCGATTGGCTGTGGTGGTGACGGGGCCGGGCCGACAACCGGGCTCGCCGCGGTGGCCGCGCGCGGCGGATCGTCGCAGTTGGTGACGCGGTGCGGCTGCAGGCTGCCTGGGAGCAAGGTGCGGGGGCGACGGCCGTGGACATCGTCCCGTAACAGGATTCGCCTCGCTGTAACCGGGCGCGCATCGCCGTAACCGGGCGGGTCCCGGATCGGCCCGCCCCATCACGCCACTCGCTGCCCGCACCCGCTGCGGACCGTTCACAAGCTGCCGCAACCCACGCACGCACCGCCACAGCCGCAATCACTCAAGACGTTAACCCGACAAAAACCGGCGATAGGGGACTAGATCCACACTTAACCCATCAGTCACAAGGCGTTCGTGATCAGGCAACACCGCTCCGTCACAGTGGAGCCATGACTGATGTGACATCTGCGAAGAGTGCCCGCCGCCCCCACCACTGGCGGCGGGACCTGATCGAACTGGCCGCCCTGTTCACCGCGGTCGCGGTGGCCGACGCGATCGCCAACCTGATCGGGCACCAGCCCGACGGGCCGTACCTGCTGGTCGCCTCGGCCGTGGCGCTGACTGCAACGGCCACGTTCCACACATGGTGGGCACGGCGGCACAGTCACGCGCCCCCGCCGACCGCCGACGGCCCGGGTGCCGACCACGACAGCTCGGGCCCGGACCGTTCCACCGACCGCCTCACCGCCGCCGCACGTACCGGCGCCGTCGCTCCGGTGACTGCGCCCGCCGCCGCAGGCCCTGCCCTCTCCGCCGGGGAAACGGTGCTGTGGCGAATGCGTACCACTGTCCGGGACACCCCCGGCAGCCTGGCCGCGCTGTGCATCGCGCTCGCCCGGCACCGGGTCGACATCCTCACCCTGCAGACGCACCCACTGGCCGAGGGCACGGTCGACGAGTTCCTGCTGCGTGCCCCGGCCACGCTCCAGGCGCAGCAGCTGAGCCGGGCCATTTCCGCCGCGGGCGGCAGCTCCACCTGGATCGAGCGTGCCGACGCGCACGATCTGGTGGATGCCCCGACGCGCATTCTGGGCCTCGCCACACGCACGGCCCTGGATGCGGCCGAACTCCCCCTCGCCCTGCGTCAGCTGCTCGGCCGCTGCACCATCCACTCGCTCCCCGCCGTGTCACTCAGTGGCCGCGCCACCGGCGAGACCGCGCCGGTCGAGGGGGTGCTGGAAGAGACCGTGATGCGACTGCGCGACCCGTCCGGCGGTGCGATCACGATCGAACGGCCCTATCTGCCGTTCACGCCGACCGAGTTCGCCCGGGCCCGTGCCCTGGTCGAGCTCGACGCGCGGCTCGGCCCCCGCGTCCCGGGCAGCGAGCATGTACTCACGCTCCCCGAGGGCAACGAGATCACCGTGCGCCGCGCGGACCAGAGCGACCTGGCAGCCGCCCGCGCCATGCACGACCGCTGCTCCGATCAGACACTGCGGCTGCGGTACCACGGTCCGATCCATGACGCCGACCGCTATCTGGACCACCTGCTGAGCCCCCGGTTCGGCCGCACCCTGGCTGTTCAGACGGCCTCCGGCCGGCTCGTCGCCCTCGGCCACCTCCTCTGGGACGGCGACGAGACCGAGGTCGCCCTCCTCGTCGAGGACGACTGGCAGCGCCGCGGCATCGGCTCCGAGCTGCTGGGCCGCCTGGTGACGCTCGCCATCGAGGCCGGCTGCGAGAGCGTCTACGCGGTCACCCAGGCGTCCAACACCGGCATGGTTGCCGCGATGCGGGCCCTCGCGCTGCCTCTCGACTACCAGATCGAGGAAGGCACGCTCGTGATCACCGCCCGGCTGGAAGCGACTCCGGTACGGTCCCTGCCGCCGTACGAGCAGGCGGGTCGCTGAGCGCCTGACACAGGTCGGCCCACAGGTCCTCGACGTCCTCCAGACCGACCGACATGCGCAGCAGCCGGTCGCCGACACCCGCGGCCTGCCGGTCTCCCTCATCCACAATGCGGTGGCTGATGGAGGCCGGATGCTGGATCAGGCTGTCGACACTGCCGAGGCTGACCGCCGGCGTGATGAGCCGCACCGCGGAGATCACCCGGTGCGGATCCCCGTACACCTCGAACGAGACCATCGCTCCGCCCACCTTCGGGTAGTGGACCCGGGCAATACGTGGGTCGGCGGTCAGCCGACGGGACAGTTCGGCGGCGCTCGCGGAAGCGGCACGGACCCGTACCGGCAGGGTGGAGAGCCCGCGCAGCAGCAGATACCCGGCCATGGGATGCAGCACCCCGCCGGTGGCGAAGCGGACCTGACGCAGCCGGGCCGCGAACTCCTCGTCGCAGGCGACGACCCCGCCCATCACATCGCCGTGCCCGCCCAGGTATTTGGTGGCACTGTGCAGGACGATCCTGGCCCCGTGCTCGACGGGCCGTTGCAGGACAGGGGTGGCGAAAGTGTTGTCGACGAGCAGCGGCACCGAGCCGCAGGAGTGCGCGAGCGCGCGGATGTCGACCTCGGCGAGCGTCGGATTCGCCGGCGTCTCGACCATCACCAGACCTGTGTCCGGACGGATGGCTCCCGCGATGCCCGCCGGATCGGTCCAGGTGACTTCGGTGCCCAGCAGTCCGGCGCCGAGGAGATGGTCGCTGCAGCCGTAGAGCGGACGGACGGCGACCACATGGCGCAGCCCCATGCTCGCGCGGGCCAGCAGGACGGCGGTGAGCGCCGCCATTCCGCTCGCGAACGACACGGCGCTCGCGGTCCCTTCGAGTCGGGCGAGTGCCGTCTCGAATCGGGCCGTGGTCGGGTTGTCGAGCCGGGCGTAGACGGGCGGCCCGTCGAGCCTGGCGCCGGTGGTGGCGAAGGTGTCGATCCGTTCCGCCTCTCCCCTGGAGTCGTACGAGGGGTAGGTGGTGGACAGATCGATCGGCGGGGCGTGCAGGCCGAGTGCAGCGAGGTCGTCGCGTCCAGCGTGCACTGCTTCGGTGGCCAGGGCCCTGGACCGGGGTGTCGTCAAGGGCCGCATCGAGGCTTCGGTGTCCATGACACCACTCTGAACAGTCGCCGGACCTGCATGGTGAAGTGCCGTGCTACGTTCGACGAATGACCGAATCTGTCGTTCTGGACCCGGTGGACCTGCACATTCTGCGGCTGCTGCAGAACGATGCCCGGACCACCTACCGTGAGCTGGCCACGGAGGTCGGGGTCGCTCCGTCGACCTGCCTGGACCGGGTGACCCGGCTGCGACGCTCAGGGGTGATTCTCGGCCATCAGCTCCGTCTCGACCCGGCCCGGCTCGGCCGCGGTCTGGAGGCGCTCCTCTCGGTACAGGTCCGCCCGCACCGCAGGGAGCTCATCGGCCCCTTCGTCGAACGGATCAGGGCCTTGCCGGAGTCCCGTGCACTTTTCCATCTGACCGGCCCCGACGACTACCTGGTCCATGTGGCAGTCGCGGACACCGCGGATCTGCAGCGGCTGGTGCTGGACGAGTTCACCTCGCGGCGCGAGGTGGCCCGGGTGGAGACCCGGCTGATATTCCAGCAGTGGGAGTGCGGGCCGCTGCTGCCTCCGTCGGCCGCAACGCCCGGACGGGCCGCGGAGACCGAATGACCGGTCCCGGCCACCTCGTCGAACGGCCGGGACCGGCCATCGCGGCCGAACGATCAAGTCCGGCCACCGCGTCCGCATGACCCGGTGCGGTCACCGGGACTGTCACAAGTGCGACAGCCCGTCGAGGCTGATTGCTAGTGACGCGGGCCCCCTGGCCGTACGAGGATGTTCGCATGTCAGACACTACGCACAGCGCACTGCCCCGCCAGGTCGCCGACGACTACGTCGACGCATTCATCGAACTCGACCCGATCGCAGGCACCTACCTCGGCGTCGAGGCAAGCTCCAGCCGCCTGCCCGACTTCTCCCCCGCCGGGCAGGAAGCTCTTGCCGAGCTGGCCCGCACCACCCTGGTGAAGCTCGACGCGGCCGAGCAGCTGCCGGGCGCGGACAGCGATGCCGAGCGCCGCTGCGGCCGCCTGCTGCGCGAGCGGCTGACGGCGGAACTCGCCGTCCATGAGGCCGATGAGAGCTTGCGCGCCGTCTCCAATCTGCACTCCCCGGCGCACAGCGTCCGCGAGGTGCTGACGGTGACGCCGACCGAGACCGACGAGGACTGGGCCGCGATCGTGGAGCGGCTGCGCGCGGTTCCCGCGGCCCTGGAGGGGTACCGCACCTCCCTCGCGCTGGGTCTGGAACGGAAGCTGTACGGCGGCCCGCGGGCCACCACCACCTTTGTCGGCCAGCTGACGGAGTGGATCGGCGACGACGGGACGGGGTTCTTCCAGAGCTTCGTCGCTCCGGGCCCGGACGCGCTGCGTGCCGATCTGGACGACGCCGCCCGGCAGGCCACGACGTCGTTGGTGGCGCTGCGCGACTGGATGCGCGATGTGTACGCCCCCGAGATCGAGGGTGCGCCCGACACGGTGGGCCGCGAGCGGTACGCCCGCTGGTCGCGTTATTTCAACGGCACCGATCTGGATCTCGACGAGGCGTACGCGTACGGCTGGTCCGAGTACCACCGGCTGCTCGCCGAGATGAAGACCGAGGCCGAGAAGGTACTGCCGGGCGCGGGTCCCTGGGAGGCGCTGGCCCACCTCGACGTGCACGGCAAGCACATCGAGGGTGTCGACGAGGTCCAGGCCTGGCTGCAGGGCCTGATGGACGAGGCCATAGAAGCACTCGACGGTACGCACTTCGAACTCGCCGAGCGGGTACGGAAGGTGGAGTCCCGGATCGCACCGCCCGGCGGCGCCGCGGCTCCCTACTACACGGGCCCCTCCGAGGACTTCTCGCGTCCCGGCCGCACCTGGCTGCCCACCATGGGCGAGACCCGCTTCCCGGTGTACGACCTGGTCTCCACCTGGTACCACGAGGGCGTGCCCGGTCACCACCTGCAGATCGCGCAGTGGACGCACGTCGCCGACAGCCTCTCCCGCTACCAGGCGTCGATCGGCATGGTCAGCGCCAACGCCGAGGGCTGGGCCCTGTACGCGGAGCGGCTCATGGACGAGCTGGGCTTCCTGCCCGACGCCGAGCGCCGCCTCGGCTACCTGGACGCGCAGATGATGCGCGCCTGCCGGGTGATCGTGGACATCGGCATGCACGCGGAGCTGGAGATCCCGGCGGACTCCCCCTTCCGTCCCGGCGAGCGATGGACGCCCGAGCTGGCCCAGGAGTTCTTCGGCAACCACAGTGGCCGGCCTGCGGAGTTCGTGGAGAGCGAACTGACTCGCTACCTGTCCATGCCGGGGCAGGCCATCGGCTACAAGCTGGGCGAGCGTGCCTGGCTGCTGGGGCGGGAGAACGCCCGCAAGGCGCACGGCGACGCGTTCGACGCCAAGGCCTGGCACATGGCTGCCCTGTCGCAGGGGCCGCTGGGTCTCGACGATCTGGTCGACGAGCTGTCGAAGCTCTGACCCCGGACCGCACTCGGTGAAACGGCGTCCGGGCCCGGTCCAATGCCATGGGCCCGGACGCCGTCGGCCACCCGCTTGCGCCCGCTTCCTCCCGGCGACCAGGTGAGTTTCCGCCGGGGCGGTCGGCCGCGATGGTCGTCGGTCCCCTCGGTACGCACGGCTTGCGCCGTTCAGCAGCCGCACTCGTCGGAGTCGACCGGTGCGGTGAGCGGGTCGGCGGTGCGCCGCCGGCGCCCTTCCCAGGTCTCGAACTCGAAGCCCTCGCGCGCCCAGTACTCGAATCCGCCGAGCATCTCCTTGACCTGGTAGCCCAGTTCGGCGAGGGCCAGCGCGGCGCGGGCGCCGCCGTTGCAGCCGGGGCCCCAGCAGTACGTGACCACGGGCACGGCCGGGTCGAGGAGCTCCCGGGCCTGCTCGGCGATGAGCGCGGTGGGCAGGTGGACGGCGCCGGGGATGTGCCCCTGGTCCCAGGAGGCGGTGGACCGGGAGTCGAGGACGACGAAGCCGGGGTCCGCGTCGGCCGCGAGCGCGGCGGCGACGTCGGAGACATCGGCGTGGAAGGCGAGCGAGGCGCCGAAGTAGGCGGCGGCCGCCGCCGGGGAGGCCGGCGGGACTCGGAGGACGGGGTTACCGGCGGAGGCCGTGAGCTGCGAAGTCATGACCAAAAATCTACGACCGGTGATCCTTTGCGAGAAGAAGAGATCCCCGGTACAAGACTTGATTCTCCGGGGAATTCCCTGTTGTCTCACCGGCATGACCGACTATTCCACGGATGTAACCGACTGGCGCATCCTCGACGTCCTGCAACGCGACGGACGGGCCACTTTCGCCGAACTGGCGCGCGAGGTCGCCATGTCCCCCAGCGCGGTGACGGAACGGGTGCGCCGGCTGGAGGAGGCGGGCATCATCCGTGGTTACGCCGCCGTGGTGGACCCGGAGCGGCTCGGGTTGCCGATTCTCGCCCTCGTACGGCTGCGCTATCCGAACGGCAACTACAAGCCGTTCCACGATCTCCTCGACACCACGCCCGAGATCGTGGAGGCCCACCATGTCACCGGCGACGACTGCTTCGTGCTCAAGGTCACCGCCCGCTCGATGAGTCATCTGGAAGGGGTCTCGGGGAAGATCGGCGCGCTCGGCTCCGTCACCACCAGCGTCGTCTACTCCTCGCCCCTCCCCCGGCGGGCCATCAGTCGCTGACCGCGCCGCCGGACCGGTGCCGCACCGCCGATCCGTGCCGCTCCTTGACCACTTCCAGCTGGGCGGGGATACGGCGGCGCAGATCGGCGACATGGCTGACGATGCCGACGCTGCGGTCCCGCTCACGCAGCGAGTCGAGTACGTCGAGCACCTCGTCCAGGGTCTGGTCGTCCAGGCTGCCGAACCCCTCGTCGATGAAGAGGGTGTCCAGCCGGACCCCGCCCGCCTCGTCGGTGACGACATCGGCGAGGCCGAGCGCCAGGGCGAGCGAGGCGAAGAACGTCTCGCCGCCGGAGAGCGTAGCTGTGTCGCGCTCTCGGCCGGTCCAGGCGTCGACGACATGCAGCCCGAGGCCGGCCCGGCGGCCTCCGGTGCGCGCGTCGGAGTGGACCAGTGTGTAGCGGCCCGACGACATGCGCTGCAGCCGCGCCGTGGCTGCGGCCGCGACCTGTTCGAGCCGGGCGGCGAGCACGTACGACTCCAGTCGCATCTTGCGTTCGTTGTCGGCCGAGGTTCCGGCGGTGAGGCCGGCGAGCCGTGCGACCCGCTCGTACTCCTCGCGCAGCGGGCCCAGCCTGCGCACCTCGTCCGCCGCGCGGCGCGACAGCCGGTCGAGTTCGGTGCAGCGCTCCCGGGTGGCGGCGAGCGTGGCGGCGGCGTCCCTCACCTGTCGCTCGGCCGCGTCGTACGCGGCCTGCGCTGCGTCCGGGTCGGCCCGCGGGCGTTCGGCGGCGGCGCGGGTCTCCACCTCGGCGAGACGGTCGGCGACGGCGGCGGCCTCGGCCTGCCAGGCATCGATCAGGTGCTGGAGTTCGCGCTGCTCGAAGGCCGGGAGCAGGGTCGCCGCGGCGGCCTGCGGCGTGTCGAAACCGGCCCGGAACGCGGCGTCCGCGAGCCGGCCGTCGGCCTCCTTGCTGCGCTGCGCCGCCGCTTCCTCGGCGCGCACCGCCTCCGTGGCGTCGGCGAGCAGGGCGACCCGGCGCTCCAGCAGGGCGGCGTGCGCGGAGACGCTGCCGGACTCCCCGCGGGCGGTCACCAACTCGGCTTCCAGGAAGGACTGTTCGCGGTCGAGCCCTTCCCGCCGGGAGGTCCGGGCAGCGGCGCGCCGCTCGGCCGACTGGCGCCCTTCGAGCCGCTCGGTCTGCTCCCGTTCGGCAGCTGCGAGAGCCTCGCGTGCGGCGTGCGTGCCGGCCGCGGTGCGGTGCGCCTGGGCGTGCTCGGTCGCCAACCGGGTGACCAGGGTGTCGAGTTCGGCGACGGTGGGGTCAGGGTCCGGTGTCGTGACGACGTGGGCCGCGTCGGCAACGGCGGCACTGTCACCGGACAGGTCGTCGGCGCCCGGTCCACTGATGCGGCCCTCGCTGCCATCTGCCGCACCCGCGCCCCGCGCAGGCCGGGCCGCAGCCCGCGCCGCAGCGTGCTTCTCGCGTACGACTCCGAGCTCCCGGTCCGCCTCCGTACGGACCTGCTCGGCCCGCCGGTATGTATCGAGAGCGGCCTCTTCGGTCGCCTTGTCGACGTGCCCGTCACCGGCCCGGGCCGGCTTCGGGTGGTCGCCCGACCCGCACACCTTGCAGGCCTCGCCGTCGACCAGCTGCGCCGCGAGCTCGGCGGCGATGTCGCGCAGCCGCCGCTCGCGCAGCTCCAGCCACTTCTCATGGGCGCCGAGCGCGCGCTCCCGGGCCGCGGCCAGCCGGTCTGCGGCTGCCGCCGTCTCCGTCGCGAGCGCATCACGGCGCCGTGCCGCTTCCAGCTGTCGGCGAGCCGGTTCCAGGCGGCCCGCCAGCTGTTCGGCGCGGGTCGCGGACTCCTGCGCCGCTTCGATGCGTTCCTGAACGCCACGGCGGGTGGATTCCCAGCCCGTGAGCCAGCCTTCCGCTTCCAGGATCAGTTCGTCGTCGGCCCGGGCCTGCCGCTCCAGTTCGGTCCGCTCGGTGTCGATCTCCGCGCTGCGCCGCTCGGCCCGACGCGCGGCGTCGAGGCCGCCGAGCTCCTGCCGTAGCCTGCGCTCCAGAGCTGCCAGCTGTTCCGCGCCGGCGTCGACAAGGGTGTCCGGCAGCTGGGCGCGGGCGCGCTCGCGGGCCGCGCTCGCCGCGCGGTAGACCCGCTCCGCTTCGTCACGCACCTCCAGTGCGGGGGCGACGAGATCTGCTTTGCGGGCACGTTCGAGTCGGTCGTGGTGCCTGTCGCGGTCGGGGCGACGGGCTTCGAGTTCGGTGGCACGGCGCCGCGTCTCCTCGTACCGCTGCTGAAGCCTGGCGAGTTCGCGCGCGGTGTCGAGTTCGCGGCGGGCTGCCGCCTGTCGGCTCTCGGCCGCGGCCAGGACGGACTCAGCGATGTCGAGTCGTTCCCGGGCGCCGCTGCGGGCGACGGCGGACCATTCCAGTACCCCGCCCGACAGTCCCGGTTCGCCGGGCTGGGCGTCCGGCAGGGGCAGCTCGCCGGCCGCCGGCCCCGCGGCCTGGGCGATCCGCTGGGCGATCGCGAGAATCTGTTCGTCGCCGGCCTTGACCAGGGTTTCCGCGGTACGCCGCAGTTCGGTGAGGCGTTCCTCGACGGCCGCGAAGCGGCGGGTGTCGAAGAGTCTGCCGAGCAGCTTGCCGCGTGCTTCGGCGTCGGCGCGCAGAAACCGTGCGAAGTCGCCCTGCGGCAGAAGGACCACCTGGCAGAACTGGTCCCGGCTCATCCCGATGAGCTGGGTGATCTCCTCACCGATCTCCTGATGCGACCGGCTTAGTGCCTGCCAGCCGTTCTCGGGGTCGTACTCGCGCAGCCAGCTCTGGGCCTTCTCGGTGGTGAAGCCGTCGCCCTTCTTCTTGGGGCGGGGCTGGGCGGGGCGCCGGGTGATCTCCAGGCGCCGTCCGCCGACGGTCAGTTCCAGCCGCACTTCGGTGGGGAGGCCGGCCGGGGCGTGGTCGCTGCGCAGCGAGGTGCCGGGGCTCTGGCGGGCGCCGGGCACCGCGCCGTACAGCCCGTAGCAGACGGCGTCGAGGACGGAGGTCTTCCCGGCCCCGGTGGGACCGTGCAGCAGAAAGAGTCCGGCAGACGAGAGCGCGTCGAAGTCGACTTCCTGGGTGGCGCCGAACGGGCCGAAGGCGGTGAGGGCGAGTCCGTGGAGTCTCAACGGTTCACCTCGCGTACGCCGTCGTCCACGCGTACATGGTCGAAGGCACCGCGCAGCACCGTACGCTCCCGGTCGTCCGCCCCGTTCCCGCCCCGGACATGCGCCACGAAGTCCTCCGCGATCTGCTGGTCGTCGCGCCCCTTGAGGCGCTGTGCGTACGAGGCGAGCGGGTCCCCGGGGGCCCGCTCGGGTTCGAGGACGAGGCTGAGGGTGTGCGGGAACCGCGCCATGAGACGGGCCATCGGCTCGTCCGGACGGACGGGGTCGGTGAGGGTGGCTTCCACCCACGCCTCCTCGTGCCGAGCCAGCGCGGGGTCGTCGAGAAGCATGTCGAGGCGGCCGCGGAGCCGGGCGAGCGGCCGGGGCACCGGGAAGTCGATCCGTTCGGCGGCGATCGCTCCCGTGGCGTCGAGGTCGATCAGCCACATGGTCTTGCGGTGGTCCACCTCGGAGAAGGAGTAGGCGAGGGGCGAGCCGGAGTAGCGCACACGATCGGTGACGACCTGACTGCCGTGCAGGTGGCCGAGCGCCGTGTAGTCGACGCCGTCGAAGACTCCGGCGGGGACGGCGGCCACTCCGCCGACGGTGATGTCGCGCTCGCTGTCGCTGGGTGCGCCGCCCGCGACGAAGGCATGGGCGAGCACCACGGACCGGGTGGAGTCCGGCCGTGTCGCGAGGTCGGCGCGGACCCGGTCCATGGCGGCGGTCAGCACGGCCTCGTGTCCGGCCCGCTCCGCTTTGAACACGTCCTTGACGAGGGCCGGTTCGAGGTAGGGAAGTCCGTAGAACGCGACGTCGCCGTGGTCGTCCCGCAGGACGACCGGGGTGGCGCACTGCGCGGGGTCGGTCCGCAGATGGATGCCGGCCCGGCCCATCAGACCGGCGCCCACGCCGAGCCTGCGGGCCGAGTCATGGTTTCCGGAGATCATCACCGTGGGTACGCCGACGGCGGCGAGCCGGTGCAGCGCCCGGTCGAAGAGCTCGACGGCGGACAACGGTGGCACGGCCCTGTCGTACACATCACCTGCCACCACGACGGCGTCGACCTCGCGTTCGCGCACAGTCGCCACCAGATGATCGAGACAGTCGGCCTGCGCCTCGAGCAGGGAGGCCCGGTGGAACGACCGCCCCAGGTGCCAGTCCGATGTGTGCAAAATCCTCAAGACCTGGCTCCGACCTGCATGTTTCGCTTCCTTCGCACCCAGCGTCCGCGCCTGCCGTGCCCGGGAGCCGCACCGGACCGGCGCGGGACTGCACGGACGCCACCGACCACGCTAACGCCGCTGTTCCCCTGATCCCTCACGAACCTGCTTCCTCACAGCCCACAGTCTCCCATCGCCGCGCACCACCTCCGACATGTTCGGCGAATGAGATCGAGCTGGGTTCCGATGCCCGGCCGTTCCGCCTGCCAGAGGTCCCGCAGCCCGGCCGGCCCACCCCGCCAGGCGCGATCAGGCGTCCCCGTACGCCTCACCGCCCAGCTCCAGCAGCGCCTCACCGGCGGTCGCATCGGCCAGCCAGCTCCGGAAGCTCTCGACGTCGGAGTCCGGCAGTCCGATCTCGATGATCACCGCCTCCGCGTACCGGACCTCCCGCACGGCCAGTCCCGTGGCGCGCAGATCGTTCTCCAACCTGCCGGCCCGCTGGTGGCCGACGGTGATCGTGGCGAGCCGGAACCGCTGTCGGGTGATCGTGCCGAGCTCGTCCAGAGCCTCGCCCACCACCCCTCCGTAAGCCCGGATCAGTCCCCCGGCGCCGAGTTTCACACCGCCGTAGTAGCGGGTGACGACGGCGACGACGTACCGCATCTCGCGGCGCATCAGCATCTGCAGCATCGGGGCGCCCGCGGTGCCGCCGGGCTCGCCGTCGTCACTGGCCTTCTGCACGGAGGCGTCGGCGCCGATCACGTACGCGAAGCAGTTGTGGCTGGCGGTCGGGTGTTCCCTGCGGATGCGTGCGACGAAGTCCTGCGCCTCCTGCTCGGTGGCGGCGGGGGCGAGCGCGCAGATGAAGCGCGATCGGTTGATCTCGGTCTCGTGCACGCCCGCTCGGGCGACCGTCCGGTACTGCTCCTGCATCCGGCCACCCTATGCGCAAGGCGGGAATGGCCCACGACCGCTGTCCGTTGACCGAATCATGTATGCAGACGCAGCGGGGACCGAGACGGAGACGATCCGCAGGATTCTCCGGGACACGGGCGACACCTGGGCCGTGGTGGGACTGTCCAACAACGAGTCCCGCGCGGCCTACCGCGTCGCCGCGGTCCTCCAGCGCTTCGGTAAGCGCGTGGTCCCGGTGCACCCCAAGGCGGAACGGGTGCACGGCGAGGAGGGCTATGCGTCGCTGGCCGACATCCCGTTCCCGGTCGATGTGGTGGACGTCTTCGTAAACAGCGAACTGGCGGGCGCCGTCGCGGACGAGGCGGTCACGCTCGGCGCGAAGGCGGTCTGGTTCCAGCTCGGCGTGATCGACGAAGCTGCGTACGAACGCACGCGGGCGGCCGGGGTCGACATGGTGATGGACCACTGCCCCGCGATCGAGATCCCCCGCCTGGACGGATGAGCGGGGTGCCACGCCTCGGCCGAATGTGCGGGGTGTCACACATGCCGAGCGGCTGGGAGAATGTCCCGCTGTGAGTGTTACCGGTGCGTCCGCCGTCCTGACCGTTCCCCACCGCCGAAGCCGACTGGCCGATGAGCTGTCCGAACTCGGTGTGGCGCGGGGCGGTGTCCTCATGGTGCATGCGTCGATGCGCGCGACGGGAGCGGTGAGCGGCGGGGTACGAGCGGTGACAGGCGCACTTCGGGACGCGATCGGCGCGGACGGCACCCTGGTCGTCCCGTCGTTCACACCGGAGAACTCCGATACGTCCCCGCACTACCGCGAGCGGGTGCGCGGCCTCAGCGCCCCGGCCCGGGAGGCTGTGCGGGCGAGCATGCCGCCCTTCGACCGGGCGACGTCGGCCGCACCGTCGATGGGCCGCCTCTCGGAGGCCGTACGACAGACGCCGGGGGCCGCGCGCAGCGGCCACCCCCAGACGTCGTTCACCGCGCTGGGCCCCCTGGCCGAGAAGCTCGTCGCGCACCACCGCCCGGACTGCCATCTCGGCGAGGACTCGCCGCTGGCCTGCCTCTATGACGTACGGGCTCAAGTGCTGCTGCTGGGCACCGGCTTCGACTCCTGCACCGCGTTCCACCTCGGCGAGTACCGCGTCCCCGCCCCGCCCCGCCGCAGCTACCGCTGTGTGGTGACCACCGGAGGCAGGCGCCACTGGTGGGAGTACGAGGACGTCGCGCTGGACGACAGCGACTTCGCCGCGCTGGGGGCGGAGTTCGAGCGCACGGCCGACGGCACTGCGGTACGCACCGGCACGGTGGGCTCGGCGACCGCACGGCTCTTCCGCTTCACCGACGCGGTGGACTTCGCGACCCGCCGGCTTCCGTCCTACCGGGCGGCGCGGCCGTAACGGGGCCGAACGCCCCCTCGGTTCCCGGTGCTTTCCGCTGCCTCCGTCGAGTTGCGCGGACCCCGGCACCGCGACGACTTCGAACAGCAGCGTCGGCGCCTCACACCGTGACGCCGAGCCCCTCGACGAGCACCGCGTCCGGCAGCGCTGCGAGCGCCTTCCCCGGGACGATCAGCTTGCCCCGGCGGCTGCCGCTGCCGATCAGTACCCACTCCTCGTCCACCACTGCGGGGTCGAGCAGCAGCGGCCAGCCGGCCGGGAGTCCGATCGGGGTGATGCCCCCGTACTCCATGCCGGTCTCGCCGACCGCCGTGTCCATGGAGGCGAACGACGCCTTGCGGGCGCCGAGGTGCTTGCGGGCCGCCCCGTTCACATCGACGCGCGTGCGGGAGAGGACGACGCAGGCTGCCAGGGTGACCTCGCCGCCGCGCTTGCCGGCCACCACGACGCAGTTGGCCGACCGGTCGAGCAGATCGGCGCCGTGGTGGGCGACGAAGAGCGCCGTGTCCGCGATCTCCGGGTCCGTGTCGACATGCAGGATCCGGTCCGCGGGAACACCGCCCCACCCCTCGCGCACGGCCTCGGCGACCGGAGGGGTGAGGAGGTCGATGCGGTCGACGGCGGGGGCGGCATTCTCGAAGGTGCCGATGGGTGCGCGCATACCCGCCACGCTAACAGCGACCGTACGGCAGTCGATCGGGCGTCTCAGCGTACGGGCGGGATGGACACCGCCATCGTGAACTCGGCCGGTTCGGAGCCTTCGTTGCGGTAGGCGTGCGGGTGGTGCGCCTCGAAGGTGGCGGAGGTGCCCGCGGGTACGGAATGGGCCTCGCCGTCGACTTCCAGGGTGAGCACGCCCGCCGTGACGTGGAGCAGTTCGACGGTGCCTTCGGGGTGCGGGTCGGAGGTGCTGCCGTCGCCGGGCATCAGGCGCCACGACCAGAGTTCGATCGGGCCTCTGGCCTCCGTACCGACGAGGAGGGTGGTGGAACTGCCCGATTCGGTGGACCACATGCGCACCGCCTGGCTCTCGGGAACCAGTCGGACATGCGATCCCTGTTCGTAGTCGAGCAGGGTGGTGATGCTGATGCCCAGGGCGTCGGCGAGCTTGACCGTGGTGCCGACACTCGGATTGGTGCGCGCCTGCTCGATCTGGATGATCATGCCGCGGCTGACCCCCGCGCGCGCGGCGAGGGCATCCAGGGTGAAGCCACGTTCACCGCGCCAGCGCTTGAGGTTGCGCGCGAGCGACTGGGTGAGCTGGTCGAGGTCAGACACATTCCGTCCAATATTCTGGATGACAGAGTCAAAAATACTGCACTACGGTGTGGTGCACCCAACCGTTCACCGCACTGTACTGCGAGGCATGCCGATGACAGCACTGTTCGCCCTGGCCACCAGCCTGCTGTGGGGGCTGGCCGACTTCGGCGGCGGGCTGCTCACCCGGCGTACGCCCGCGCTCACCGTGGTCGTCGCCTCGCAGACCGTCGCGGCGGTGGTACTGGGCATCATCGTGGTCGCCACCGGCGGCTGGAACGAGGCCGGCGGTCAGCTCTGGTTCGCCGTGGCCGCCGGTGCCGTCGGCCCGGTGGCCATGCTGAGCTTCTACAAGGCGCTGGCGCTCGGCCCCATGGGGGTCGTCTCGCCACTCGGCTCGCTGGGTGTCGCGGTGCCGGTGAGTGTCGGACTGGTCATCGGCGAGCGGCCCGGGCTGCTGCAGTTCGCCGGGGTCGGCGTCGCGATCGCGGGCATCGTGCTGGCCGGTGGACCGGAGCTGCGCGGAGCGCCGGTGCAGCGGCAGGCGGTGCTATTGACGCTGGTGGCCGCATTCGGCTTCGGGGCGGTGATGTCGCTCATCGCGGAGGCGTCCACGACGGTCACCGGGCTGTTCCTGGCGCTCTTCGTGCAGCGCCTCACCAACATCGCGGTCGGCGGCGCGGCACTGTACGTATCGGTACGGCGCGGGGCGCGCGCGCTGCCCGAGGAGGGCGGGGCGACCGTACTGCTGGCCACGCTGCCCGCCCTGGCCTTCGTCGGCCTCGCCGATGTCGCGGCCAACGGCACCTACTCGATCGCCGCGCAGCACGGCCCGGTCACCGTGGCCGCCGTCCTGGCCTCGCTCTATCCGGTGGTCACGGCCCTGGCCGCCCGCGGCGTCCTGGGCGAACGGCTGCGCGCGGTGCAGGCGGCGGGGGCCGGTCTGGCCCTGGTGGGGACCGTACTGCTCGCCACCGGATAGGAAGCCGGCCGCAGGGGCTTGCCCCGTAATCCCTGGCGGGCCGGGGAGTACGGGACAGCCCTACCTTTCCTCGAGTTCCGCGACGGCCAGCAGCTGTTCGGGCGTGACGTCGGCCGGGATCGGCACCGGGGCGGGCGTACGCAGGGGCGGCTGCCAGCCCTTCACCGGATCCCAACTGCGCACGACACGTGCCGGTGCCCCGGCCACCACCGCGTGGTCGGGTACCTCTCCGCGTACCACCGCGCCTGCCGCGACCACCACATTGCGGCCGAGCCGGGCCCCCGGCAGGATCACCGCGCCCGTGCCGATCCAGCAGCCCGGCCCGATGGCGACCGGCTCCATGCGTGGCCACTGTCTGCCGACCGGCTCGTGCGGATCGTCGTAGCTGTGGTTGGTGGACGTGATGTACACGTACGGCCCGCAGTACGTGTTCGAGCCGATGGTCACCGTGGTGTCGGCGACGACATGGCTGCCGCGGCCGAGCACCACGCCGTCCCCCAGAGTCAGGATGGGCTCGGAGCCGAGGTCCAGGTCCGGCATCAGTCCGGCAGTCAGGGTGACCTGCTCGCCGATGATGCAGTGGCCGCCGAGCTCGATCCACGGCTCACCGAAGACGGTGCCCTGCGGGAAGGCCAGTCGAGTCCCTTCGCCGATGCGGCCGAAGCGGAGCCCGCCCGGGTGCTGCGCGGTGATCGCGCCTGCTTCCTGGATCGCACGCCAACCGCGGTGGACGGCGCGGGACAGGACACGGCGCCGCCAGGCGGTGAGGGATGAGAACGTGTTGCTGTTCTTCGGCACTCGCTCACGGTAGTCGGCACGGCCGGAACGATCACCGCGGTGTCCTGTGATGTTCACCCCACTCCGCGGCGCGGGAACGGCCGTCGCATACCGTTCCCCTGGCTCGATCGAGCAAAGGCGATCGAACAACGGCGGCCGGACCACGCGGCCGAACGAACCGGAGCACGGAGGAACGGGCGATGGCAGAGCAGGCGTTGATCACGGGCATGGGCGGCCACGAACCGGACATCGACGTGGCGGCCTTCGCCGCACCGACGTCCGTCGTGATCGGCGAGGTCACCATGGCCGCGGGCTCCAGCGCGTGGTACCAGGCGGTGCTGCGGGCCGACTGCGCTCCCATCACCATCGGTGCCGACAGCAACATCCAGGACAACTGCAGCGTCCATGCCGACCCCGGGTTCCCCGTCATGGTCGGCGAGCGCGTCTCGGTCGGCCACAACGCGGTACTGCACGGCTGCACCGTCGAGGACGACGTCCTGGTCGGCATGGGAGCCACGGTTCTCAATGGGGCGCACATCGGCGCCGGTTCGCTGATCGCCGCTCAGGCGCTGGTCCCGCAGGGGATGCAGGTGCCGCCCGGTTCGCTCGTCGCGGGCGTGCCGGCCAAGGTCAAGCGCGAGCTGACCGAGGAGGAGCTCGAGGGCATCAAGTTCAACGCGGTGGGCTACGTCGAGCTGGCCAAGGCGCACCGCCAGGCACACCAGGGCTGAGCGCCGTACGAGCCGTCGGCCCGAGGCAGCCGGGTCGGCGACTCAGTCCGCCGCCGACACCGTTTCCGGCTCGGCTGCGGTGCGCTCCCCGGACTGCGCCGCCGCCTTCTTTGCGCGGCTCTTGAGGACCAGCATCGAGGTCAGCCCGATCAGCAGCGCGACCACCAGTCCGAGCCAGGAGAAACGCTTCAGCCAGGCCTCGGCGACGACCCCCACCGAGTAGATGACGGCCGTGGTGCCGCCCGCCCAGACGATGCCGCCGAGCACATTGGCGATCAGGAACTTCCAGTACGGCATCCGCAGGACGCCGGCCAGCGGTCCGGCGAAGATACGCAGCAGTGCGACGAAGCGGCCGAAGAACACCGCCCACATGCCCCACTTCTGGAACGACCGTTCCGCCATGGCGATCTGGTCCGCACCGAAGTGTTTGGGGAACTTGCCGCCGAGCCAGGCGAGTAGCGGCCGGCCGCCCCTGCGCCCGATCGCGTACCCGATGGAGTCCCCGATGATCGCTCCGGCGGAGGCGCAGGCGCCGAGGATCACCGGGTTGATGCCGCTGTGCCCGGCGGCCAGCAGTGCCGCGCTGACGAGGACGATCTCACCGGGCAGCGGAATGCCCAGGCTCTCCAGACCGATGACGACGCCCACCAGGACGTACACGCTGACCGCGGGGACCGTCTCCAGCCACTCCTGGATGTGCAACGCCGATTCCTCCCGTACTGATGTGCTGTCGCCCGCCGGGCAACTCCTCGGCGCACGCCGGGCAGCCTACCCGTCGCACCACCTGCCCGGACAGCGCGAAGGGCCGCCCCGGGCCCTCGTCAGGGGTGGGACGGCCCAGGTCGGGCGGTGCGGCCCTCAGGCGTTCGGGCGGAGGGTCCAGACGACGGTCATCTCACCGGTCACCGCGCCGTCCGCGCGCTGGATCTCGATGGTGACGGGGAATTCGGGCCGCTTGCCCTCGTCGAGTTCGGCGACGACGTCCGCCACCGGCCGGCCCAGGGTCGCGGTCGCGGTGACGACACCCATCGCCAGCTTCTTGTAGCCGATCTCCGCCTTCACGGCGAGCGGTACGGCGCGGGACATCTGGTCGCCGAAGGCGGCGATGACGATCGCGCCGCTCGCCGACTCGGCGAGCGTGAACATCGCTCCGGCATGCGGTCCGCCGACGTGGTTGTGGTAGTCCGCCTGGTCGGGCATGCGGACGACCGCACGCTCCGCGGTCGTCTCGAGGAACTCCAGATTGAGGGTCCTGGCCATCGGAACGGTGGCGACGAGCATGTCTCCGACTGTCATCTGTTCAGCGCTCATGCGCCGAATGTTACTCACGAGTAGAACATTTGACCATCCTCGCCCGCCTCAGGGCGACCACGTGGCGGCCACCTTGACCGTTCCCTCACGGGGGCGGCCGTAGCCGACCGGCCGCCGCCCCTCTATCGTTACTCGCCATGTGGCCAGGACAGCAGCCGCCCGGGGGCGAGCAGAACCCGCAGGACCAGAGTCAGAACCCGTACCAGCAGCCGGGGTACCAGCAGCCGAATCCCTATCAGCAGCCGGGATATCAGCAGCAGGGCCAGCCCGGTTACCCGCAGCAGGGGCAGCAGCCGGGTTATCCGCAGCAGGGGCAGCCGGGATATCCGCAGCCGAACCCGTACCAGCAGCCGACCGTGCCGCAGTACGCGGTTCCCGGTCCGCCCGGTACGCCGCAGCCGGGCGACAACAAGAAGAAGTCGACGACCGTCGTCGCGATCGTCGCGGCCACCGCCGTGGTCGTGGCCGCCGTGGTCACCGGTGTCGTGGTGATGAACAAGAAGGACGACAAGGGCGGCACGGACGTCGCCGGTGGCGGGAAGTCGTCGTCCTCCCCGAAGCCGTCCGACGGCGCGTCCTCGCCCGAGGCGAACCCGCGCGGCACCGACGGGGACGCCAAGCCCCTCATCGCCGGCTGGAAGGTCGTCACCAACCCCAAGTGGGGCACCCAGTTCGACGTGCCCGGTGACTGGGAGGTCGCCGCACCCGGAATATTCTCCTTCTTCGAGGACGACAAGAAGGGGGACGGGTCGCCCGCGGTCGGCTTCTCCGCGCCGGCGTACTACAAGAGCAAGTGGTGCGTCGACGATGCCGACAAGGACGGCACCAAGGAGGACATGAGCCTGGCCGGGGTCGGCACCAAGGGCGCCCAGGGTGCGAAGAGCACCGACGAGGCCGCAACGAACGAGGCCGCGAACTGGGTGTGGGCCGCCTACGCGCAGCACATGCCGAAGGGCACTATCAAGATCGGCAAGCCCAAGGCGTACACCACCAAGTCAGGTGTCACCGGCAGTGTCGTCACGGCCACCGCGCCCGGCGTCACCAAGAAGAAGAAGTGCGACAGCGACGGCAAGTCGATCGCGTTCTCCTTCAAGAACAAGAACGGTGAGTACTCCTCATGGATCCTCTACGCCGGGGCGGACGTGGAGGGCGAACTGCCGGACACCACGATCCAGAAGATCCTCAGCACCTTGCGGCTCACGGACGTCACCAAGTCCTGATGCACGTCTGATCGGCTCCTGATCCACATCCGCTCCGCGTACCGCCCGGGCGGTGCATTTGGCAGGTCGGGGTCCGGACAGGGATAGTCCCTTGGTGACTCCCGCTTCCGTTCCCCCGTCCCGCATGCGCCGCCCTGCCTGGGCCGGGCGCAACTACAGTCTGCTGACCGCCGCCGCGATCATCACGGGCCTGGGGACCCATGGCGCGTTGATCGCGACGGCGTTCGCCGTTCTGGAGTCCGGCGGTGACGGCGGCGACGTCGGCCTGGTCGCCGCTGCCCGTACCGCACCTCTGGTCGTCTTCCTGCTCATCGGCGGTGCTATCGCCGACCGGCTGCCGCGCCACCGCGTGATGGTCGCGGCGAACGCCCTCAACTGCGTCTCACAGGCCGCCTTCGCCTGGCTGGTCCTGGCCGGCGATCCGAAGCTGTGGCAGATGATGGTGCTCACCGCGGCGTGCGGCACCGGGCAGGCCTTCTTCAACCCGGCGGCCGAGGGCATGCTGATGTCCAGCGTCAGCGGCGAACAGGCCAGCCGCGCCTTCGCTCTCTTCCGGATGTCGATGCACGGCGCCGCCATCGGTGGTGCGGCGCTCGGCGGCGCCATGATCGCGGCGATGAACCCGGGCTGGGTGCTGGCCGTCGACGCCGCGGCGTTCGCGGTGGCCGGGGCGCTGCGCGCCTTCCTCGATGTCGCTCACATCCCGTCGCGCGGACCGGGCGGCGGGCTGCTCTCGGATCTGCGCGAAGGCTGGCAGGAGTTCATCGGCCGCCCCTGGCTGTGGTCCATCGTGGCGCAGTTCTCGGTGGTGGTGGCGGTGGTCGGGGCCGCAGAGTCGGTGTACGGGCCGCTGGTCGCCAGGGACGAGCTCGGCGGCGCCCGCCCCTGGGGTTTCGCGCTCGCCACATTCGGGGTCGGCACGCTGTGCGGGGCGCTGCTGATGATGCGCTGGAGGCCCCGGCGGCTGCTGCTCGCCGGGACGCTCTGCGTCTTCCCGCTCGCCCTGCCCTCGGCGGCGCTGGCGGTACCGCTGCCGGTGGCCGGGCTCAGCGCGGTGATGTTCGTCAGCGGCGTCGCCATCGAGGTGTTCGGGGTCTCCTGGATGACGGCCATGCACCAGGAGATCCCGGAGGAGAAGCTGTCGCGTGTCTCGGCGTACGACTGGTTCGGATCGGTGGCGATGCTGCCCCTGGCCACCGCGGTCGCCGGTCCGGTGGAGGACCTGGTCGGGCGAGGTCAGGCGCTCTGGGGCTGCGCGGTGCTGGTCGTGCTGGTCACGGGGGCCGTGCTGTTCGTACCCGACGTACGCAACCTCACCCGCCGGACGGCCGCCACGGCGCCGGTGGCCGCAGGGCCGTCCGCCGCAGCCGGGAAGGCGTCGTCAGCCGATGCTGAAGGCGCCGTCGGGCGGCTCGGGTGACGGCACTGCGTCGGCGTCCCCGACCGGCCTGGCCGCGCCGATGAGCCGGTCCAGCGCGGCACCGTGCTCGACCCGGGCCGGAAAGGCGTCGGCTGCGCAGCGGCGGGCCAGGGTCGCGATGTCGAAGGGGCTGCGGGAGGCGACCAGGACGACGTTCCCGAAGCGCCTGCCGCGCAGCACCGCCGGTTCGGCGATCACAGCGAGCTCGTCGAAGACCGCCGCGAAGTTGGCGAGTTGCGAGCGGAGGAAGCCGAAGGGCGCGCTGTCGGCGAGGTTGGCGGCATAGACGCCGTCGTCCCGCAGCGCCCGCCCGGCCGCCCTCGCGTACTCGACCGAGGTGAGGTGCGCGGGCACACGGGAGCCGCCGAAGACATCCGCGATCAGCACGTCCACGGACCCGGCCGGTGTCTCCTCCAGCAGACCGCGGGCGTCCGTGGCGTGCACGGTGACCCCGCTGCCGTCGGGCACCGGCAGCTGCTCGGTGACCAGGGCGAGGAGGCCGCGGTCGGCCTCGGCGACGACCTGCCGGGAGCCCGGCCGGGTCGCGGCGACATAGCGGGGCAGGGTGAGTGCGCCGCCGCCGAGGTGGAGTACGTCGAGGGGCGTGTCCGGCTCCCCGGCGCAGTCCAGGACATGGGCGAGCCGTCGCGCGTACTCGAACTCCACATGGGCCGGATCGTCGAGGTCGACGTACGACTGGGGTGCGCCGTCGACGGTGAGCAGCCAGGCCCGGTCCCGGTCCACATCGGGAAGCAGTCTGGCGGTGCCCTGATCCACGTCCCGGATCACAGGTATCGGCTCGTTCACCCTTCCATTGTGGGGTGCGGGTTCAGCCGTTCAGAACCGCGGCGACCTTCTCGGTGTGCGCCGCGGACTGGGCGAGTCCGACTCGTGCGGCGGCCGCCCGGCGGCTCGGGTCGAGGGGGTTGCGGCCGAATGCCTTCCTGGCGGCCGCATCCGGGGTGATGACGGCGACCCGGGCTCCCCTCGCTTCGAGGTCGGTGGCCTGGGACCGGGGCGAGACGATCACCTTGTTGCCACTGGCCGTCGGTGCGATGACGACGACGCGCTCGCATCCGGCGGCGAGATGGGCGTTGGCCGGGGAGTACACCCCACCGTCGATCCAGTCCTGACCGTCGATGGTGGCAACCGGCCAGACCGCGGGAACGGCGCAGCTGGCGGTGACGGCGTCCGCGAGCGGGACGCCGCTGTCCCTGTCGAACGTGTGGAGTTCCCCGGTTGCCGCGTGGACGGCGGTGATGCGCAGCTGCCGCTCGGGCCACTCCGGCGTCAGGAGCCGGCTCGCGATCAGAGCCCGCCGATCGGCCGCGGTGATTCCGGTCCGGGCCTCCCGCGCCATTCGGGCCAGCTTCTGCCCGTAGGCCTCGGGGCTGCCCGCGGTCAGCACAGCACGGGCGTAACGCATGAGCGTGGCCGTGCCGAGCCTGCCGCCGGTCTCGCCCTGAGGATCGGCGAGCTGGCGGGCGTACAGTTCCGGGAGGCCGAGCAGTCCGGAGGCGAGCTGGGCGCCGACGACGGCCCCGGCGGAGCTGCCGATGATGAGACCGGCGGTGGACAGGTCCACACCCGCCTCGGCGAGTCCGTACAGAATCCCGGTCTCCCAGGCGCTTCCGGTGACGCCACCGGCTCCGAGCACCAGTGCAATGTCTGCCATGCCGTCAGTCTTGCGCATGGCAACGGACCTGTCCCCCGCCGCCCGTGGGGCGCGGGGGACAGGTCCGTTGCGTGAGCGGATACGGATCAGAGCAGGGTGGTCACGGTGCCCGCGCCGACCGTGCGGCCGCCCTCCCGGATCGCGAAGCCGAGGCCGGACTCCAGCGGGGTGTCACGGCCCAGTTCGACGGTCATGGTGACCGTGTCGCCGGGGCGCGCCACTGCCGCTTCGCCGAGGTCGATGTCGCCGACCACGTCCGCGGTACGGATGAAGAACTGCGGCCGGTAGCCGGTGGCCACCGGTGTGGTCCGGCCGCCCTCCCGCGCCGACAGGATGTACACCTGCGCGGTGAAGCGACGGCTGGGCGTCACGCTGCCCGGCGCCGCCACCACATGGCCGCGGCGGACCCGGTCGCGCTCCACCCCACGCACGAGCAGCGCCACGTTGTCGCCGGCCTGCGCGGACTCCATCGGCTTCCCGAAGGTCTCCAGACCGGTGACGACCGTCTCGATGTCCGCCCCGAGCACGGACACCCGGTCGCCGACACGGACGGTGCCGCGCTCGACGGCCCCGGTGACGACCGTGCCCCGGCCGGTGATGGTCAGGACGTTCTCCACGGGCAGCAGGAACGGCGCGTCGGTGTAGCGCACCGGCATCGGTACGTACGTGTCGACGGCGTCCAGCAGCGCCTCGACGGACCCGGTCCAGCGCGGGTCGCCGGCCAGTGCCTTCAGACCCGACACCCGGACGACGGGGACACCGTCTCCGCCGTAGCCGTGCGCGGAGAGCAGCTCGCGGACCTCCAGCTCGACCAGGTCGGTCAGCTCGGGGTCGCCCGCGTCGGCCTTGTTGAGGGCGACGACGATGTGGTCGACGCCGACCTGACGGGCGAGCAGGACGTGCTCGGCGGTCTGCGGCATGATCCCGTCGACCGCGGACACGACGAGGATCGCCCCGTCGAGCTGCGCGGCGCCGGTGACCATGTTCTTGACGTAGTCGGCATGGCCGGGCATGTCGACATGCGCGTAGTGGCGGGTGTCGGTCTCGTACTCGACGTGCGCGATGTTGATGGTGATGCCGCGCTGCGCCTCCTCGGGCGCCCGGTCGATCCGGTCGAACGAGACGTACGAGGTGCTGCTGCCGGCACGGTCGCTGAGGACCTTGGTGATGGCCGCGGTCAGGGTGGTCTTGCCGTGGTCGACGTGGCCCATGGTGCCGATGTTGAGGTGCGGCTTGGTGCGCACGTATGCCGTCTTGGGCATGGCTCGATTCCTTCTGGATACGAAGCTGAAGAGAAGACCCCAGGGCCCTGCCGACCCTCCCCTTACGGGGTCCGCCGGACTGTCGGGGGAGGGTCAGCTTCGGGCGCCGCCGGAGGGCGCTGCGGCAGCGACGAACGCTGCTGCGTCAACTGCTGCTGCGGCAGCGGCGAACGCGGCGGCAGCATCGAAAGCGGGGACGACGGCAGCCTTCGGCGCGTCCGCGACTGCGGACTGCGCTGCGAGGAAGGCGTACCGGAACATGGGTCCGATCATGGCCGACGGCCGCGGACCCGTCGAATGGTTTTCTCTCCGGGCGTTCCGGCAGCCCCGGTACGGGAGTTCGTCCCCGGGCCGACCGGCTTCGGAGCTGCTTCGTGTCCGCGCCCCTGCAGCGGCGAGGGCCGGTCCCGGACACTGTCGGCGAAGTCCCGTCCCGCCGACGGGGCGGCCCGTACGGGGCACATTACGGCGATCACACAAGGGTGTCGGTTAGTCTCCCCGAATGCTCGACCCCGCCCCCGACACCCGGTCCGCCACCGGCCTGGCCGTGCGCTGTTCG
Organism: Streptomyces sp. NBC_00154; assembly: GCF_026342835.1. Classification (GTDB taxonomy): domain Bacteria; phylum Actinomycetota; class Actinomycetes; order Streptomycetales; family Streptomycetaceae; genus Streptomyces. The sequence goes on along the minus strand of NZ_JAPEMI010000001.1, from coordinate 6,009,958 downwards.
AGGGCGCTGCGCTCGCCCTGGCCCCGGTTCTCGCTGCTCGTGGTGCTGCTGCTGGCCGCCGCGGCGACCATGCTGCTCCTCGAACCGCAGCGGTTGCTGGCCACCGGCTGGCCGGCCCGGCTGAGCAGCGGCGGCGCTGCGGTTGCGCTGTTCGGCGTCGTGTACGGGGTGTGCACCGTGGCGTTCGTACCGCGGCCGCTCCTCAATCTGGCCGCGGGGGCGCTCTTCGGTGCCCAGGCCGGTCTGGCCGCCGCGCTGGCGGGCACGGTGCTGGGCGCGGGCATCTCGTTCGGCCTGGGCAGGGTGCTGGGGCAGGACGCGCTCCGTACGCTGCTGCGCGGGCGCTGGCTGAAGGCGGCGGACGGCCAGCTGAGCCGGCACGGCTTCCGTTCGATGCTGGCCCTGCGGCTCTTCCCGGGCGTGCCGTTCGCGGCCGCCAACTACTGCGCCGCGGTGTCGCGGATGGGGTATCCGCCGTTCCTGATGGCCACCGGCATCGGTTCCGTCCCGAACACCGCCGCATACGTCGTCGCGGGCAGCGAGGCCTCGTCGCCGACGTCGCCCGCGTTCCTGGCCGCGATGGGCTTCATCGTGCTGACAGGGATCGGCGCGGCCGCCGTGGCCTGGCGCAAGCGGCACCGCCTCGGCGCGAAATGACCGGCGTGCAGGGCAAGAGGCACCTTTCCGCCACGGAATGATCGGCGGGCGGCGCCGGCGCAACCGTCTCGACGCCGAACGACCTGGCGGGCGGCGCCGGCGAGCCGACCGTGCGCCCGCTGAACGGGAGCAGGCACAGCGCCGGCTCCGGTCGATGGCCGGGGGCAGCCGTCACCCCGTTCACCCAAGGGCGATACGCTGCCCGCGCACGACAGACGATCATCGGGCCCGCCGTGGCCCTTCCCTCACATGACCGCACTCCGCACGTTGCCGACGGCCCTGCTGTCCGTCGGCCGATGCACGATGACTTCCGGGATGGCCAAAGCCCCATGAGCTGGTTCGAATCGTTCGTCCTGGGCCTCGTTCAGGGACTGACCGAGTTCCTGCCGATCTCCTCCAGCGCGCACCTGCGGCTGACCGCTGCGTTCGCCGGCTGGCACGATCCGGGTGCGGCGTTCACCGCCATCACCCAGATCGGTACCGAGGCGGCCGTCCTCATCTACTTCCGCAAGGACATCGCGCGGATCGTCTCGGCCTGGTTCCGCTCGCTGACCAACCGGTCGATGCGCAGCAACCACGACGCCCAGATGGGCTGGCTGGTCATCGTCGGCTCCATCCCGATCGGCGTCCTCGGCGTGACCTTCAAGGACCAGATCGAAGGTCCCTTCCGCGACCTGCGGCTCATCGCCACCACCCTGATCGTCATGGGCATCGTCCTCGGCATCGCCGACCGACTCGCAGCCCGGGACGAGACCGGCGGCAAGCACCGGGCCATCAAGGAGCGGAAGTCCCTCAAGGAGCTGGGCGTCAAGGACGGTCTGATCTTCGGCTTCTGCCAGGCGATGGCCCTGATCCCGGGTGTCTCCCGCTCGGGCGCCACGATCAGCGGTGGTCTGCTGATGGGCTACACCCGCGAGGCGGCGGCCCGCTACTCGTTCCTGCTCGCGATTCCGGCGGTGCTCGCCTCGGGCGTCTTCGAGCTGAAGGACGCGAGCGAGGGGCACGTGTCGTGGGGTCCGACGATCTTCGCGACGTTCATCGCCTTCGGCGTGGGGTACGCCGTCATCGCATGGTTCATGAAGTTCATCACGACCAAGAGCTTCATGCCGTTCGTCATCTACCGCGTGCTGCTGGGCGTGCTGCTGTTCGCCCTGGTGGGGGCCGGTGTGCTGAGCCCGCACGCGGGTGAGTCGGCGGGCTAGTACGGCTTCGGGTCCGATCAGGGCGGGGCGATCCACCCGGAACGGTGGTTCGACCGCCCGTTCGAGGCGGGTCGCGCCGCCACGGGTCGGACGCCCTCTGTGCGGGCGAGTCCACGCGGTCGAGGGCGACCGCTGACAGGTCGTAGTAGCCCGCTCCACGCTGATGTCGCGTGCTGCAGGAGTACGGGATCCGGTCTGCGAGCTGCCGCTGCGACGGATGAATCCCCTGCCCGAGCCAGAACACCTCGAGCCGGGTCGCCTCGTGCGAGACGAAGCGACCCGGCCTACTGGGTGACGCCGAAGCGGGAGAGGGCTGCGTCAGTCAGTGTCGACTGCCGGCAGGTCGGGGGGCGCGACGAACAGGCCCGCGTACTGCGGCCGCGGCGGCTCGACACGGTCGAGGGCAACCGTCGTGCCTATGTCCTCGGCGCTGTCGTCCGCGCGGCGCGGTGAAGCGTCAGCCATCAAGTCTCCTGTGCATAGCGGTCGTTGTGAGGGCCCCGAGCCCGAGAAGGCTGCGGCTGGTGTCCGGCGACGGCGCCTCTGCACCACTCCGGCGGCACACCAGGGCATCCGGATCATCCGGCGGGGCCTGCAGGGAGTATCCACCAGGACACGTCGTGCCGTCAGCACCGGGCCTGCCGCCCCGCCCTTCCGTACCGTTCCTGCCCTCAGGGGGGGCGGCCGGCCAGGCCCGTATCCCCCTTCGGCGCACGTTCTCGGCAGCTCCGCAGTCACCGGGCAAGGTGCGCCGTCGCGCCGGCGGACGACCTGGACGGCATCGCACATGACGGAGTTCGAGTCTCCAGAGTTCTCGATCTTCAGGGTGGTGCGTTGGACCTGCCCACCGTTGACCGTCGATGTCGAAGCACAGCCCGACGGTCGGAAGTTGGCGCATCGTGAAGAGGGGCCCGGCCATTCGCCTGGAGTGGGCCGGGGCGGCACCGGTCTCATGACCGGTCCGGGGTGAAGTCGCGCGCCTTGATCTTCGCCATCCGCCCGTCGGGGTGGTGCCAGACGATGCCCTCGCACCCGTCGGCCGCGGCCAGGGCCAGCGCGGCGCTCCGGATGCCCTCGAAGGTCAGCTCCGGCACGGCGACGTCCCGCGCCAGGGCGTGCTCGACAAGGAGATGGGAGTCGCTGCGCTCCGGGTTTCCGTTGATCTTCGGGCCGACCAGTTCGAAGGTCCCGGTGATTCCCTCGCAGGGTCCGATGTTCCGGACCGCCTCTGCGTGGAACTTCGCGAATGACGACTGGCCGATCGGCTCCCAGCCGACCGTCCTGCCGGTTGTGTCGTCGGTGGAAATGACCACGTAGTCCGGCGGCGATGCCTTGCCGGGTTTCACCTCGCGCCGTGCCCACCAGTCGCCTGCTTCGTCGAGCATCACGCACGTGCCGTCGTACTTGCGGGTCGCGCGCCCTTCCCCGGCGAGCACCCACTCGCAGCCGGGCGTCACCTCTGGCAGCACGCGCGCGGGGCGAGCGGTGAAGTCGCGGACGAACATGGTGGGAATCTTGTTCATGCCGGAAGTCTCCCGGCTGACCGGCCGGCCTGCACGCGGATTCCGCCCACGGGCGGCTGTCCGGCTTCGGTGGCCGGCCTCATCGGTCCACCACCACGGACCGGCGGACGGCTACCGCAGAGATCAAAGATCGAGCCGGCTCTCCGTACGCGTCGGCTCAGTACGCGACGACCGCCCATATCAGGGCCCCGACGACGGCCGCCGCGTAGCACCCCACGGCGGCGCGGACGAGGGTGCGTCGGGTGGAGACGCTCCATGGCGTGCCGGCCAGCACCCTGGCCAGCACGGGCAGCACAAGGATCGCGTGCAGGCTCACTCCGTGCAGCGGTTTGAGTGATGCCGTGGAGGCGTAGCCGGCCAACTGGTGTCCGGTGCGCGTCAGATAGACGCCGCGGCCGATCATCGCAGCGCCCGCCAGCAGCCCGACGACAAGGATCGCGAAGCCGGCCCGCAGCGCGAGCGCCATCCCGGCCGGCCCTTCGGGGCGCCGGACGAACGAGGCCACCGCCAGGGCGGTGAGGATGACGACCAGCGCTCCCCCACCGACGGCCAGCGACATCGAGACCGCCGTGTTGAAGGGCGTCTCCATGTTGAAGTGGGACGGTACGCCGCGCCAGGCCTGGAGTGTGATGCCGGCGACCTCCAGCACGCAGTCGGCGGCGAACGCCGCAAGCAGCACGGTACGGGTGCGGGCGGGTAGGCGTACGTACGAGGCCACCCAGCAGATCGCGATGAGCGTCAGGCCGAAGGAGAGCCCGAAAGTGACGGGCTTGCGCCAGGAGACCGGGCCGTCCCAGGGACCGCCGTCGACGGCGAAGACGATCAGGTGCAGCAGCCCGGAGACGACGAGCGCCGCGCCGGTCGCGTAACAGAGCCGCTCCACCGGGCTCGGCTTCCGCCCTGTGGGCGCGGTCGGCGGTGAGTCGGGCGTGCTGCTGTGGGCCGGTTCCGTCCTGGTGGATGCTGCGGGCTGGTTCTCCATGTCCGGAGCATCCCTCGGGGGGTGTGCGGCCGTCGTCGTACGTCCGGAGGCAGTCGCCGTACGCCCTCCGGAGTACCGCGATCACCCCTCTCCGGATGACCTCAGGCCGTGGCCACCGAGTCGCTCAAGAGGGCTGCACATATCTCTGCGTGACGACCGGCGGGTTCCGCTCGCACGCTGAACTCGACTCCTGAAGTCCAGATACCCGAACTCATGCGTCGGATATGACCGATTAGCTCCTCCAAGACTCCACATACATGAACTCCATTGTTGTGTATGACCTCTTGGCTCCGCCATCGCATGGTGCTAGAACTCCTTTCACATGAAGAGCAAGATCCTCGGATCACGCTGCGTCATGCCCAGGACCGCCTCCCCGCGGCCCCTCATTCGCATTTCGCCACCAGAGTGGAGGCAGTCGTTCGATGCAATTGCCAGTGAGCCGTCGCACCTTCTCCCGCCTCGCTGTCGCACCGGCAGCGGCACTTGTGATCGGATCGGCCGGGCGCGCCTCGGCCACCGGTGGTACGCCCCTCACCGCACCCGCTTCCGCCTCCGCACGGACGCGCGGCGAGATCGCGGCGGCGGTCGACCGCGTCACCACGTTCATGGACGAGCACGTCTCCTACGGCGGCGGCTACGTCTGGAGCTACCTGCCGGACCTCTCGACCACCTGGGGCGAGATGGAAGCCCGGCGCACCATGTGCTGGATACAGCCGCCCGGCACACCGTCCGTCGGCCACAGCCTGCTCGACGCCTACCACGCCACCGGATCGGAGGCCTGCTACCGGGCGGCCAAGCGCACCGGGCTGGCCCTTGCCGACGCCCAACTGGCGTGCGGCGGCTGGAACTACATCCATGACACGGCGGGCCAGGGTTCGCTGCGGAAGTGGTACGAGACCATCGGCACCAACGGGTGGCGCCTGGAGGAGTTCCAGCACTTCTACGGCAACGCCACGTTCGACGACGCGGCGACCTCGACCGCCGCTCAGCTGATCCTCCGGCTCCAACTGGAGCGACCTCATCCCAAGTTCGAGGCCTCCCTGGACCGTGCGATCCGCTTCATCGTCGCGGCGCAGTACCGCGGCGGTGTCGCCGACGGCGGCTGGCCACAGCGTTTCCCGGCCTTCTCCGGCTCCGTGAAGCAGACGCCCTGGCCGGACGAGCTGCCGTCGTGGCTGCCGTCCGACGTCAGGCACGGCATGGAGGACGGCGACTACACCGGACATGTGACCTTCAACGACAACGTGCTCGGCGAGAACATCAAGTTCCTGCTCATGTGCATCACCGCCCTTGGGCGCCGGGACCTGATCCCAAACGTCAGGCGGGCCATGGCCTGTCTCCATCGCATGCAGCAGCCGGGGCCGCAGGCCGGCTGGGGGCTCCAGCACCTCGCCCGCGCAGCAGACGGCCGACCGGCCGGCGCTCCCGCCGGCGCCCGGTCCTACGAGCCTCGGGCACTGGTCACCCACACCACTCAGACCAACGTGTCGCAGCTCTTCGCCTACTTCCGGCTCACCGGTGACCATGAGTTCCTGCGCCGCGTCCCGGAAGCCATAGCCTGGCTGGAGAGCTGCCGGCTCACGGACCAGCAGAAGGCGGAGAACCCGCTGCTGGCCTCCAGCACGCACCCGACCTTCGTCGAACTGGGCACCAACCGCGCCCGCTTCGTACACCGCTTCGGCTCCAACATCCGCAACGGCGCCTATTACAACGACTGCGACCACCGGGACACCCCGAGCCACTACGGCGGCGGCCGCAAGGTCGACACCGCCGCGCTGCGCGCGACGTACGAGGAGCTCATGGGGATGAGCCGGTCCGAGGTCGCCGACCTCAAGGCCCGCTCGCCCCTCTCGGCCCACGGCAGGCGTGGACTGCCGGACTACTTCTCGATGAGCGACCTCAGTCCCGACGACCTGTTCCGGCACGCCGATCTGTCGCTGCCGACCGTGACCCAGGCGCAGGCCGACGCCGTCGTCGAGGGTCTCGGCGGCCGCGATCACTGGCTGACGCCCATCGGTTCGATCACCAACCCCTACCGGGGTCCGGCACCCGCGACACCGTACGACGGCAAGGCCTATATGAGCCGCAATGTGGGCGACCTCTACGACACCTCGCCCTACGACCCGCTCAAGCCACCCGTGGAATCCCCCTATACGCCGCAGGCCAGTCCGCTGGGAATCACCACGTCGGACTTCATCAAGAATCTGGGCACCCTCACGGCGTACATCGCAGGCAGCTGATACGCCCGCCGCTCCGCCCTGGCGGCGACCGTTGCCGGATCGCCCTCATCCTGAAGCGCGTCGCAGAAGTCCCCGCAGTCGACAGTCCGGAGAGATCGGAAAACCTGTCCGCTCGCGCCCTTCCGCGACGCGCTTCAGTGCTTCGCACCGCTTCGCTGTTCGCTCTTCGGCTGCTCCTGCGCCGGACGCCGACCGGCCGTAGCGTACGGAACACGACCGCGGGGCGGACACGGCCAAGAGTCCATGCCAAATGCCCCGTACACGTATCAACCTGGGACGTGTACCGCTGGACCCTGGAGGACGCCATGACCACCGCCGAGCTTCCTGTGATCGCCGCCGTCGACGGTTCGTGGCGCAGCTACGAGGCGCTCGAGTGGGCCGCGTGCGACGCAGTCCGGCGAGGGCTTGCGCTGACGATCGTGCATGTCAGGCCGCTCAATCGGCGTATCAGCCAGGAGGCGCAGCGGCGCGAGGCCGACGAACTGCTCGCGGAGTCCGTGGGCCGGGTGGCGCAGGTCGCTCCGACCCTGCACACGTCGACCCTCGCCCCGATGGACTTCCCGGCGGCGGCGCTGACCGCGCTGAGCGAGCACGCGTCGTTGCTGGTACTGGGCTCGCGCGGGCTGGGCGGGTTCCGGTCACTGCTGATCGGCTCGAACAGTCTGACGACCGCCTCGATGGCCAAATGTCCCGTCGTCGTCGTTCGCAGTGGCCGGGCGGACGAGGAGGGGGCGGAGGCGGCGGAGATGTTCACGGACATCGTCGCGGGGGTGGCCGCCGACGAAAGCAGTGAGGCGGTGCTGGACTTCGCGTTCGAGGCCGCCATGACCCGGCCCGGAGCGCGCCTGCGGATCGTGCACGGCTGGACGATGTTCTCGTCGATGCTCTCCGGCGGTCCCGTCTTCGACCGGGATGCGGCGGCAGGCGCGGCCGAGCGGACCCTCGCGGAGCTCACCGCCGGGCGGCCTGAGAGGTATCCGCAGGTCGAAGTTGTGCAGGAGCCGGTCCACGGGTCCGCGTCCCACACCCTGGTCACGGCGTCGGCGACCGCCGCCCTCACGGTGATCGGGCGGCGCAAGGGCGGCGAAGAGCTTGGATTCGGTCTGTCCCCGGTGGCGCAGACGACACTCACTCATGCGCTCGGGCCGGTGGCCGTGGTCCCCTGCTGAGACGGACACGGGTGGTGCGGGTTCCGGCCGGGACGTTCTCGTTGTCCGGGCTCCCGGTCCGGGGTTCCGGGCGACCGAATCATGCTCGGACATGGCGCCGCGCGTGCACAGCCCTTGGCGTCTGCGGTCGGCGGGCACACACTGGCCGAATGACGCAGCGCGTGGCTCTCGCGACCGTGATGGACCAGCTCTCCATCGACGCAGTGATCACCGGCTATGCGGTGGCGGTGGACGACGGCTCCTGGCAGGACTACCGGGACCTGTTCACCCCGGACGGCCGCGCCGACTACCGTAGCGCGGGCGGTGTCGAGGGGCCGGCCGCCGAGGTCGCGCACTGGCTCGCGGAGACGCTGAGGATCTTCCCTGTACGCCAGCACCTGATCGTCAACCGCCGGCTCGACCTCCAGGACCTGGGCGGTTACCCCGGTGACCGCGCCGATGTGCGGGCCGACTACCTGAACCCCATGCGGCTGGAGGCTGCGCTGGACGGCGGTGACACCGGAGCCTCCGACACCACCGCGCCGAACTTCGCCTCCGGCGGCCGGTACGCCTTCGGGATGTTGCGTACGGACGTCGGCTGGCGGATCCGTACCGTGACCGTCCACGAGAAGTGGCGCAGCCTCTCCGGCTCCCTCGCACCGAGCTGAGCCGCGCAGGTCCGCACCCGGCCCGCACCCAGGCCTGGCCGCACCCGTTCCGCTCGCCCCACACTGGGTAAGGAGAAGGGCAGCACTGCTCACCGGTCAGGTCGAGGAGGCGCGGTATGCGGATTCCGGTCGGTCGGCGTGAGCAGCGGGAGCGGTTCCTCCGGTCACCCTGGTGGCGCGGCGGTGGAGCCCTGCTCGTCGGGGCACTGCCCGCGCTCGCCTTCCCCGCCGCGTCGCTGTGGTGGTTCGCTTATGTCGCGCTGGTGCCCTGGCTGCTGCTGATCCGCTCGGCCGGTACCGCGCGCCGGGCGGCGCTCGACGGCTGGCTCGGCGGGACGGGCTACCTGCTCGCCGTGCACCAATGGCTTATGCCCAGTCTGCATGTGTTCATCGTCGTTCTCGCGGCGCTGCTCGGTCTGCTGTGGGCGCCCTGGGGCCTGCTGGTGTCCCGGATGCTCGGCGGCGCCCCGTCCGTCGCGACGGCCGCGGCAGCCGTGATCGTGGTGCCTTCCGGCTGGCTGATCATCGAGCTGGCCCGCTCCTGGGAGGCGCTCGGCGGTCCTTGGGGGCTCCTCGGCGCGAGCCAGTGGCAGGTGCCCGCGGCGCTCCGGGTGGCATCGGTCGGCGCCGTGTGGCTGGTGAGTCTTCTGGTGGTGGCGGTGAACACCGCGGTCACCCTGCTGTTCCTGACGTCCGGCGCACGGACGGCCGCAGCGGTCGGCATCGTGGTGTGCGCGCTGGCCGTGGGCGCGATATGGACGTGGGCGCCGCAGCCGGAGCAGTCGGGCGTGGCCCGGATCGCCGTCGTGCAACCGGGGGTCGTTTCGGGGCCGAACAGCGTGGCGCTCCGCTTCGCGCGCAGCGAGCAGCTGACCCGCACGCTGGCGGGCCGCGACGTCGATCTGGTGGTGTGGGGCGAGAGCAGTGTCGGCCAGGATCTGTCCCGGCGGCCGGACCTGGCCGCGCGGATCGCGAAACTCTCGCGCGAGGTCGGCGCGGATGTGCTGGTGAACGAGGACGCCCGGCACACCGACACGTCGGGCCGGACGGGGATCTTCAAGAGCGCGGTGCTGGTGGGGCCGGACGGCCCCACCGGGGACCGCTACGACAAAATGCGTCTGGTGCCGTTCGGTGAGTACATCCCGGCCCGTTCGGTGCTCGGCTGGGTGACGTCGGTGGGCAAGGCGGCGGGCGAGGACCGGCTGCGCGGCACCCGGCAGGTGGTGATGTCCGTTCCCGAGCCGCCTCGCACGGACCGATCCACCGGGTCCCCCAACGAGGTCCGCGCCCCGGAGCACACTCTGCGGATCGGGCCGCTCGTCTGCTTCGAGTCGGCGTTCCCCGACATGAGCAGGCAGCTGACCCGAGACGGGGCACAGCTGCTGATCGCCCAGTCGTCCACCTCTACGTTCCAGCACACCTGGGCGCCTGAGCAGCACGCCTCGCTCGGCGCGCTGCGGGCCGCCGAGAACGGCCGCCCGATGGTGCATGCCACGCTCACCGGCGTCAGCACGGTGTACGGCCCGCAGGGCGGGCGCGTCGGGACGCCGCTGGGCACGGACACGAGCGGGGCCGCCGTCTTCGACGTACCGCTGGCCAGTGGCAGCACCCTCTATGTGCGGCTGGGCGACTGGCCGGTGCACGGCGCGCTGGCCGTGCTGGCGGCATTCTGCGCCTACGAGGGCGTCCGGTCACTGCGGCGGCACAACCCGGCGGAACCGGTCGGTGCCGTGCGTCCGAAGGCCGGGGTACCCGGTCGCTGACCAGGCACTCACGCTATGATGGGCCGTTCACGGAGACGATCTGCCCCTGCGCGTCGACGGTGAGCGCGACCCGCTCGACCTTGTTCTTCACGGCGAGCACCATCCACACGGCGCCCCACAGGAAACAGCTGAACACCATCAGGAGGGCGTGCAGCACGTGGTTGAGCGGCTGCCCCCTGACCATCACGACCTGTGTTTCGGCCCGGGACTCCACCCGCCAGCCGGTTGCGATCCGCTGATTGACCGCCCAGTCGAGGATCAGGCTGCGCTGTGTCGCATCGGGGGGCCGCCCGTCCGCCGAGTAGTAGCCGGGCGGTGGCTGGAGCGCACCCCATCCCTGTGGCTCGTCGTGAGGCTTCACGAGGTCACCTCCACGGGCCGGCGGTCCATTGCCCTCAGCCTGCCCCGGGCCCGAGCGGGACGCATCCGGAGCGGATCGAAACCCCTTCTGACCTGCGGATTCCACTGTGGGCAGTCCGCTGTGGCGCGGTGCGCCACGGTTTTCCGACCTGATCCGCCGGCCCCCTAGGCACAGTCCAGGTCACGCAGGATGCGCTCGCACAACTCGTGGGTCTCAAGAGCGTCCCGGGCGCTCAGCAGTTTTCCGGCCCGCACGGCGTCCAGGAAGGTCAGCACGCTCTGCTCGATACCGCGCTGACGGGCCACCGGCACCCAGTCGCCGCGTCGCCGTACGCTCGGCTGCCCCTTGTGGTCGATCACCTCTGCGAGGTTCACCACCTCGCGCTTGGAGTCCTGTCCGGAGACCTCGAGCCGCTCCTCCGTCGAGCCGCTGAGCCGGTTCATCGCACCGATGGCGGTGAACCCGTCGCCGGACAGCTGCAGCACGACATGGTGCATCAGCCCGTCGCGGATCCTGGCCCGTACGACGGTGTGCTCGACCGGGCCCGGCACCAGGAAACGCAGGGTGTCGACGACATGGATGAAGTCGTCGAGCACCATGGCCCGCGGCTCCTCGGGCAGACCCACCCGGTTCTTCTGCATCAGGATCAGTTCGCGGGGGTGCTCGATGCACTGCGCATAGCCGGGCGCCAGCCGCCGGTTGAAGCCGACGGCCAGGCTGACACCGCGCTCCTCGGCGAGGTGCACCAGCCGCTCGGAATCGGCGAGTTCGTAGGCGAGCGGCTTGTCGATGTACATGGGAACACCGGCATCGAGCAGCCGGCCGGCGATCTCCGGGTGTACGGAGGTCGGGGCGTGGACGAACGCGGCGTCCAGGCCCTCGGCGATCAGCGAGTCAAGGTCGGTGTGGCACTGCTCCGGCGGGATCCGGTGGGTCTCGGCGACGGCGGCCAGGGTGGCGGGGGTGCGGGTCTGCAGATGCAGTTCGACCCCGGGCAGGGTGGTGAGCACCGGCAGATACGCCTTCTGCGCGATGTCGCCGAGCCCGATGCAGCCGACCTTCACAGGGGTCTCCCTCTCGCCCATGACCCGCCCGTGGCTACCGCTGCGACATGGGCGTGTTCTTCGTCCCGGCAGCATACGTGTGCTGCGGCGGCCGCCAGTCGGCGATGCCGTCGAAGGTGCGCAGGACGAGGCCGGGCCCGAACCGGGAGACGGCGGACATCAAGGTGTCGCGCAGCGCGACGGCAGGCGGGCTGGTCAGGCGCATCAGCCGGGTCACCTGGGCGGCCTTGCGGACGATGCCACCGGTACGCGGGACCCGGTCCGCGCTGTATGCGGCGAGGGCCGCCGCCAGGTCGCCGTCGGGCGCCGCGTGGTGGGCGAGCACGATGCCGTCCTCGATGGCCTGGTTGCCGCCCTGGCCGAGCGTGGGCGCCATGGCGTGCGCGCAGTCGCCGACCAGTACGGTGCGGCCCCGGTGGAACGCCGGCAGAGGGTCGATCAGATGGTGCACGTCGTTGCGGAGAATCCGGTCGGGTTCGACGGCGGCGATGATTCCGGGGATCGGGTCGTGCCAGCCGCCGAACCGGCGCAGCAGCTCGGCCTTCTCGTCGTCGGCCCGCGCTCCGGCCGGTGCGACCGCGGCCGCGTACGCGTAGATCCGGCCGTCCTTGAGCGGCTGGGTGCCCCAGAGGGCGCCGCGGCCCCAGGTCTCGTGCGGGGCGAAGGGCTTCCCGGGCGCGGGGACGACGACGCGCCAGGTGGTGAAGCCGGCGTACGACGGTCCGGGGTGCGCTGGGAAGAGCAGGGAGCGTACGGCCGAGTTGATGCCGTCGGCGCCGACGACGAGGTCGGCCTCGATGTTCCCGGCCGGCGTTGCGACGACGGCCCGGGCACCGCCCGCGGTGCCCGGGTCCACGAGTTCCGCCGCCGCCCCGGTACGGACAGCGGATGCGGGCAGTTCGGCGGCGAGGACATCGATCAGGGTGGCGCGGTGCACCAGGACGATCGGGCCGCCGAACCGCTCGGTCGCGGCGGCGCTGTCGGTCCGGGCGAGCCAGCGGCCGTCCGGTCTGCGCATCCCGCCGTCGCCCTGCCAGGCGGCCAGGGCCCTGATCCGGTCACCGAGGCCGATCACGTCCAGGGCGCGCTGGGAGTTGGGCGCGAGGCCGATGCCGGCGCCGACGGGCTCCAGGGAGGCGGCCCGCTCCATGACGGTGACCTGCCAGCCGCGCCGGTGCAGGGCCACGGCGGCGGTCAGACCGGCGATCCCGCTGCCGATGACGACCGCATGGGGCTTGGCCATGACTCCTCCTCGGAACTACAGGTGTAGTGACGAACTCACCGTACTACAGGTGTAGTCGCGGCGGTAGGTTGGTCCCATGGCCACAAGCACCACACGCGCCCCCGGCACCTCCCGGGCAGACCTGATCACCGATGCCGCCCTGGCGCTGCTCGCCGAGCGTGGAATGCGGGGGCTCACCCATCGCGCCGTCGACGAGCGCGCCGGGCTCCCACAGGGCTCGACGTCCAACTACGCCCGCACCCGGCAGGCCCTGCTGGAAGCGACGGTGCGGCGACTGGCGGAGCGCGAGGCGCAGGTGCTCGCCCCGGGCGAACTCCCGATGCCGGGCGGCGAACCGGACGGCCGAGTGCAGGGGGAACCCACCGAGGGCCCGGACGCGCTGGTCGCCGGTCTCGCACTGGCCCTGCACCGGTATCTGACCCGCCACCCCGAGCTGCTGATCTGCCGGTACGAACTCGCCCTGGAAGCCACCCGGCGGCCGGAGCTCCGGGAGTTCTTCGACGCGACGGGCCGCCAGTTCCGCGAACCCCTGGTGGCGCTGATGAAGGCGGCCGGTTCGGCCGAACCGGAGCGGCATGCCCTGTCCCTGGTGGCCTGGTGCGAAGGGCTGATGTTCTCCTGCGCCGCAGGTTCGTACCACCGCGCCGTACCGACCGCGGCAGAGCTGCGCACCGGATTCAGCGAGCTGTTGCGCGGAATGCTCGGGACCCGCGGGCAATAACGCCTGGCCTGGACATGATCACTGGTGAAGAATGCCCGGCATGACGACGCGCCACGCCGATCTGGTCCGGGAGCGGGTCGACGGCTCGACCGGCGACTGATCCGGCCCGGGACCCGCCCCGGAGCCGACTCGTGCCCGGCCCGCGCCCTGACCCACGCCCCGCCGCGAAGAGCAACGGCAGCCGGGCGTTGCGCTGACCGGGGGTCACTCGTGCGGGCCAATCATGACTCCCCCGCTCCCGCGATGTGCTGCCCGCACAGCAGAGTTGCCCAGGTGCAACGAACCAGAATCGCCGTGAAGCTCCTGGTCGGGGTGGCAGTCACTGCCGTGTCCGGCTGCGTGTCCGTGGAGCCCCAGCCGGGCCTTGCGCCCCGGCCCGCGACCAGCAAGCCCGTCCAGGACCTGGCCCCCCAGATCATCCGGCCACCGGTCCGGGACACGCTGGAGGCTCTGCCGGACCCGAAGCCCTCCAAGGCGGTATCCGGCCCGGTCGCCGGGGCCCCCTCGGAGACCCGCCGCAGCGCGCCGCGCGCTCCGCAGCAAAGGAAGCATCCAGGCGTGACCGGGCACTGGTCGGGTCACGCGCCGCGCGCGGAGCCTGCACCGGTCCCTGCCCTGCAGTCCTCCTCCGCCACCGGGTCGGACGTCTGCGCACTCGGCCGGGGGTACGGCGGCTGGCCGGCGGGCAGCCCCCAGTCCCGGATCTGCGAAGACACCTACGGCCACTGATCCCACAGCCGCCGCTCCAGCCGCCCGATCGCTGCTCGGACCCCACCCCCGTACCCGTCGTCCATCCCGTCGTCCGCGAGCACGTCGGAGGCCTTCCGGGCCCGGTTCAGATGGATCCAGGCAGCTTCCGGGCGCTGGAGCTTCACATAGTCCGCCGCAAGGCTGAGATGGAGCGCGGGATAGAAGGCCCGGACCGCGAGCGCGTCCCGGTGCTCCGCCGCCCGCTCGTCAGTCAACCCCTCTGCGGCGGTCAACGCCCTCAGGTCCCAGGCCAGTTCATCACCGGGATCGTCCTGGGTGTCTGCCATGTAGTGCGCGAGCGTGCAGCGGTGAAGGGCGTCGCCGTCCTCGCTGATCTCCGACCAGATTGCGCCGAATCGATTCCGGGCCTCTTCCCGGTCGCCACCGTGCAGCAGCATGATCGCCTGGCCGATCCTGGTCATGACGGCGTCCCTCGACGCCTCCTGCTGCTGCTCCGTCACCGCGGTCTCCCTCGCGCCTGCCCAGCCGATCCCGGTCGGATCCGACCGCACCGGCTGCCGCGTCGAATCCGGTCGCTGCATAGCGTCCGGTCGCTGCGTCACGCCCGATGGAGTCCGTTCGAATCCGGTCGGCTCGACGCTAGCCGCTGATGCGGGCAAACCCGCTCAGGCTCGGGCAAAGCGCCCGAGGCTGTCGGGCAGGTGCCTGCGGTCAGCCCAGGTCGGGGATGCGCCAGTCGATGGACTGGTGCCCCTGTGCCGCAACGGCGTCGTTGATCTGCGTGAACGGACGGGAGCCGAAGAACTTCTTCGCGGACAGCGGCGACGGGTGCGCGCCCTTGACCACCACATGGCGCTCCTCGTCGATCAGCGGGAGCTTCTTCTGCGCGTAGTTGCCCCAGAGGACGAAGACCGCCGGATCGGGCCGCGAGGCCACCGCGCGGATCACCGCGTCCGTGACCTTCTCCCAGCCCTTGCCCTTGTGCGAGTTGGCCTCGCCGGCGCGGACCGTCAGCACGGCGTTGAGCAGCAGGACGCCCTGCTCGGCCCACGGCATCAGATACCCGTTGTCCGGGACCGGCAGACCGAGCTCCTCCTTCATCTCCTTGTAGATGTTCCGCAAGGAGGGCGGCGTCCTGACGCCGGGCCGCACGGAGAAGCACAGCCCGTGCCCCTGCCCCTCGCCGTGGTAAGGGTCCTGGCCGAGTACCAGGACCTTCACCTTGTCGTACGGAGTGGCTTCCAGCGCGGCGAAGACCTGTTCGCGCGGCGGATAGACCGGCCCCTTCGCCCGCTCCTCCTCGACGAACTCGGTGAGCTCCTTGAAGTACGGCTTCTGCAGCTCTTCGCCGAGGACGCCGCGCCAGGACTCGGGCAGCAGGTCGGTGTCGGTCACTTCAACAACCTCCGGTACGCAAATCGGTTCTTGACCAAGAACCTACCGGGGGCCACTGACAGTCGACCGGGCAAGCCCTACCAGCTGGCCTTGCGGTACAACTCCCACATCTGCATGACCGTCTGCGGGTCCAGGGCGCGCTCGCCGCCGCCGATGTCCTCGCCCGCCGCCACGTACAGCTTGCCCTGCCACAGCGGCAGCAGCCGGACGTCGTCGACCAGGATCTTCTGGGCCCGCTCGAACTGCTTGCTGACCGCACCCCGGTCGCTCTCCTGGCGGCTCTGCGGCAGCAGATGCTGGGTGATCTCGTTCTTCACGTACGGCATACCGGTCACGGTGTCCTTGCCCACGAAGGGGGCGATGAAGTTGTCCGGGTCCGGGAAGTCCGGGAACCAGCCGCGGCCGAAGACCGGGTAGTCGCCCTTGGTGAAACCCGCCTGGAAGGTCTTCCACGGAGCGCTCTTCAGCGTGATCCTGAACAGCCCGGAGGCCTCCAGCTGCCGCTTCAGCTCATCGAACTCAGGGGCCGTCGAGGAGCCGTACCGGTCGGTGGTGAACCAGAAAGTCATCGCGACCGGCTCGGTGATGCCCGCCTTGACGAGGATCTGCTTGGCCTTCTCCTGGTCCGGGTCACCGAAGCTGTCGAAGAAGCTGGTGGTGTGGCCCGCGATGCCCTTGGGCACCATGGAGTACAGCGGCTCGGCAGTGCCCTGGTACACCTTGGCCACCAAGGCGTCCCGGTCCACGAGCTGGGCGATGGCCCGCCGGACGGCAGGGTTCCCGGCGGCCGGGTCCTCGGGGTTGAAGACCAGGAAGCGGATATCGGCGCCGACGGTCTCGATGAGCTGCAGCTTGCTGTTCTTGTCCTTGTTGTCCTCGAGCTTGACGACCTCCTCGGCCGTGAGGCCGCGGTACGTGGCGTCGAGCTCGTCCTTCTGCAGCGCGTCGACCATGGGGGCGGACCCCTTGAAATACCGGATGGTCACGGCATTGTTCTTGCGGTTGGCGAAGCCCTTGTAGTTCTGGTTCTTCACCAGCTCGGCCCTGTCCCCCGGCACGTACGTGTCCAGGAGGTAGGGGCCGGATCCGGTGACCTTGCCGTCCGTGCGGACCCGGTCCTTCGGATAGTCGCTGGGCGCCACCAGAGACATCGCGGGGGTGGCCAGGACGAACGGGAAGGTGGCGTCCGGCTTGTTGAGGTGGAAGACAACCTTGTCGTCACCCACGGTCTCGACCCGGTCGAGCGAGCCGAGCAGGCCGACCGGGCCGCCCTTGACCTTGATGGTCAGGATCCGGTCGATGGAGTACTTCACCGCCTCGGCGTCGAGCTTGTCCCCGTTGGAGAACTTCAGCCCCTTCTTGACGGTGCAGCGGTAGGCCGTGCTGGTCCGGTCGGTGAATGTGCAGGACTCCGCGGCGTCGGGCTCGGGGCTCGTACTGCCGGTGGGGAAACTCACCAGGGTCTGGAAGACATTGCGCATCAGCTCCCAGGAGTTGTCCCACGCCGCCGCCGGATCGAGAGTGGAGGGCTCACTCGTGGTACCGACGACTATCTTCTGATCCGCTTCCGACCCGCTGTCGGACAACAGACCGCAGCCGGCCAGCAGAGAAAGGGAAGCAAGGGCTGCAGCAGCCTGCAGCCTGGCCCGATAGAACACGTGCACGCTCCTCGATCAGCCATGGGTCGGCAGACCATACCGCAGCGCCCCGTCGGGTCAATCCATAGGCCCGACGGGGCACTTGAGGCAATCAGGACCAAACCGGCTCAGGCTGTGCTCAGCCCACGCCCGCGTTCAGGAAGATACCTCCGTCGACCACCAGCGTCTGTCCCGTGATCCAGTCGGACTGGTTCGACGTGAGGAACGCGGCGGCGCCACCGATGTCCTCGGGGACACCGAGCCGGCCGAGCGGATAGGCCGCGGCGGCCTCCGCCTCACGGCCCTCGTACAGCGCCGAGGCGAACCTGGTCTTCACGACCGCGGGGGCGATGGCGTTGACCCGCACGACCGGTGCGAACTCGTGCGCCAGCTGAAGGGTCAGATTGACCATGGCGGCCTTGCTCATGCCGTACGCGCCGATGAACGGCGAGGCGGAGACACCGGCTATCGAGGCGATATTGACGATCGCCCCGCCGTTCTCCTTCTGCCAGGCCTTCCAGGTCTGCTGGGCGAAGCCGAGCGCCGAGATCACATTGGTCTCGTAGACCTTGCGGGCGACAGCCAGGTCGAGCTCCGCCATCGGGCCGAAGACCGGGTTCGTACCGGCGTTGTTGACCAGGAAGTCGACGCGGCCGAACGCCTCCATGGTGCGCTCGACAGCCGCCGCCTGGTGCGCCTCGTCGTGCGCCTTGCCGGCGACGCCGATGACCCGGTCGGAGCCCAGCTTCTCGACGGCCTCCTTGAGCGCGTCCTCGCCGCGCCCGGTGATGCACACCCGGTCGCCGCGGGCGACGAGCGCCTCGGCTATCCCGTACCCGATCCCCCGGCTCGCGCCCGTGATCAGCGCGACCTTCCCACTGTCCTGCACAGTCATGATCTCCGTTGCCCTTCGGGTCAGTTGAGCGGTCCGCCGGCGACGTACATGACCTGACCGGAGACGAAGCCGGCCTCCTCGCCCGTGAAGAAGGCGATGGCGTTGGCGATGTCCTCGGGGCGGCCGACGCGCTGCACGGGGATCTGAGTGGCTGCGGCGGCCTGGAACTCCTCGAAGCCCATGCCGACCCGGGCCGCGGTCTGGGCTGTCATCTCGGTGACGATGAAGCCGGGCGCGACAGCGTTGGCCGTGATGCCGAACTTGCCGAGCTCCTTGGCGAGGGTCTTGGTGAAGCCCTGCAGACCTGCCTTGACCGCGGAGTAGTTGGCCTGGCCGCGGTTGCCGAGCGCGGAGGAGGAGGACAGCGAGACGATACGGCCGAACTTGGCGTCCACCATGTGCTTCTGGACGGCCTTGGCCATCAGGAACGCCCCCTTGAGGTGCACGTTCATCACGGTGTCCCAGTCGGACTCGCTCATCTTGAAGAGCAGGTTGTCGCGGAGCACGCCCGCGTTGTTGACGAGGATCGTCGGGGCGCCGAGCTCGGCGGCGACACGCGCCACGGCGGCCTCCACCTGGGCGCTGTCCGACACGTCGCAGCCGACGGCGAGGGCGGTGCCCCCGGCGGCGGTGATCTTCTCGACGGTGTCCTTGCAGGCCGCCTCGTCGAGGTCGAGTACGGCGACGGCGCGGCCCTCGGCCGCCAGGCGTACCGCGGTGGCGGCGCCAATGCCCCGCGCCGCTCCCGTCACGATGGCGACGCGCTGCTCGGTGGTGGACATGCTTGGTTCTCCTCGCCCTTGGATCGCGGCTCAGCGGACGTCAGGAAGTTCCCGATAACTGAGCAACCGCTTAGTACCTTCAGCAGACGAGACGCTAGAAGCCCTGGCACTCGGTGTCAACGGCCCACAAGGACAGCAGCGCATGTCACACCCGTCGGCGCCGCGGCCCCAGGTGGGCAAGGGCGGCGCCGACAGGTGCCGGATCACCGCACCAGCAGGTCGAGCAGCCGCTCGACCTCGGCCTCCGGATCCGCGGTGAGACCGCTGTGCACGGCACTCGGCTGGACGACCGTGGAGCGCGGGGCGATCAGCCAGCGAAAGCGCCGGCCCGCATCGTCACAGGCAGCCTGTCCTGCCGCGTCGCCACCGTCGCAGACGCCCTCGACGGCCCGCAGCGCCGCCCGCACGCCGACCACGTCGGCATGCGGGTCCAGGGCCTTCAGCTTGTTCTCGTCGAGATACGTACGGGCGGCGACGAATGACTTGGCGCGGCAGTACACCAGCACACCCGCGTTGAAGCACTCACCGCGCTCGACCCGGGGCACGACGCGCAGCAGCGCGTACTCGAAGACCTCGCGCTCGCTCACCGGCCGCCGTCCTTGCTGCTCTGTGCGGTACCGGTCAGGTCCGAACCGGTCTGCTCGGCCCCGGCCTTCTCGGCCCGATCCTTCTTGGTGGGGTGCGGCCACGGTGCCAGGTGCTCGGTGAGCCACCCCGGCGCCTGGGACGGCTTGGTCTTCGTGGGCGCGTCCATCGCGATCCGATCATGAATGGTGGCGGCGCGTGCCAGCAGCGGCTCCGCATAGGCGCGGCGCAGCGCGTCGGTCGTGTCGAAGCCGGGCTCGTCGACCAGCCACTCGTCGGGCACCTCGGCGGTCACCTCGGTCAGCAACTGTTCGGTGACGAGTGGGGCGAGCTCCGCGGCCGCGGCCGCGATGTCCGGGCCGAAGGGCGCGAGAACATGGTCGGAGGCGTTGTACGGCTTGGCGGCCGATGCCTGTGCACCCGGCCAGTTGTGGTGCCAGATCATCGTGGCGCCATGGTCGATGAGCCAGACATCGCTGTGCCAGACCAGCATGTTCGGGTTCCGCCACGACCGGTCGACATTGTTGATCAACGCATCGAACCAGACGATCTTCCCGGCCTCTGCCGGGTCCACCTGGTAGGCGAGCGGATCGAACCCGATCGAACCGGGCAGATAGTCCATTCCGAGATTCAGCCCGCCGCTCGCCTTGAGCAGCTCCTGCACCTCCTGGTCCGGCTCCGCGAGCCCGATGACCGGGTCGAGCTGGATCGTGACGAGTTCCGGGACCCGCAGTCCCAGTCGTCGGCCGAGCTCCCCGCAGATGACCTCCGCGACGAGGGTCTTGCGGCCCTGCCCTGCGCCGGTGAACTTCATGACGTAGGTGCCCAAATCGTCGGCTTCGACGATTCCGGGCAGGGATCCGCCCTCCCGTAGGGGTGTGACGTAGCGGGTCGCGGTGACTTCTGTGAGCATTTTCCCAGGCTATCGGGCCCGACATCCGGTCTTCACGAGCCACGGGTGCGGACCGAAGCCGCCCTTCCACCCGAACCTGGCACGAGCCGTGCCTCGATGATCATGCAGGACGTACGGATTGATCCCCTCCCGCGGGCTGTGCTTCAGGTGACGTACTGGTACGGGATGCCCGAGGCCGTGCCTGCCGGGGTGCGCACGACCACCGTCACTGTGCCCGGCGCCCCTCCCGGGGCGACAGCGATGATCTGCGTGTCGGAGACGGCGGTGAACGGCACCGGAACACTCCCGAAGCGCACTTCGTCGGCGTAGGTCAGCCCGCTGCCGGTGAGAGTGACGGTGGTCCCGCCGAGGGCGGGGCCCGATGAGGGGTTGAGGCTGCTGACGGCCGGAACCGCGAGGTATGTGTAGTAGGCGGTGCCCAGCCCGGGCGTGCTGGTGCCGCCCGGCGTGGTGACGGTGACGGTCACCGAGCCCGATCCGCTGGGCGCGTTCGCGAAGACCTGGCTGTCGGAGTCGACAGTGACGCCGGTGGCCGCAGCGGCCCCGAAGCGGACCGTGCTGGTCAGAGTCAGGTTGGTGCCGGTGATGGTGACGGTGTTTCCACCGGAGAGCGGGCCCTTGCCGGGGCCGAGCAGGCTGACGGTCGGGGCCGGGATGTAGAAGTACGGCAATGGATTGCTGACGCCGCCCGCCGTTGTGACGCTGACGTCTGCGGGAGCGGCCGGTGCCGTCGGCGCGGTGACGATGATCTGGGTGGCGGAGTTGCCGGTGATGACGGCAGAGCTCGTATCGAACTGCACCGAAGTGGCCGCTGACAGGTTGGTACCGGTGAGGGTGACCGTGTTTCCCCCCGAGGTCGGTCCCCGGCCGGGCGTCAGAGAGCTGAGCGCCGGAATCGCGACATAGGAGTAGGCGAAGCCGTTGCTCGTGCCCGCTGCCGCGACGACCGTGACGTTCACCGTCCCGAAGCCCGCCGGTGAGGTGGCGATGATCTGGGTGGTGCTGATCACCGTGAACGAGGCCGGGGCGGTTCCGAACCTGACGGCGGTGACCCCGGTGAAACCACTGCCGTTGATTGTTACCGCCGTGCCTCCCGCGATCGGTCCCTTGTTGGGATCGAGACTGGTCACTAGCGGGGCCATGACCTGTTCCTTCCTGGTCTCCTCAGGATGCGGCGCCCTGACTGACGTGAGTCGGCCAGGGCGCAGCGGGTTCACCCTCGGCGCTCATCAGGTCGTCCCCGATGCGAACCGGCGGGTGCTGACGACCCGTTGGCCCTGGGTGGGGCCGGGGAACTAGTCGACGGTGTAGACGTCGCCGGCGACGATCGCGGTCTGGCCGCCGGGAGTGGTTGCCCGAACGTTGTACGTGCCTGCCGCGAGTCCCGAGGGGACGGTGGCGACGAGGGTGGTGTCGGCGAAGCTCGAGAAGTCGGCCTGAACCGCGGCACCGCCGGCCGTGGGGGTGAAGGTCACGATGCTGACATCCACCAGATTTGCGCCGGTGACGGTGGTGTCGTCACCGACCAGTCCTGATGTGGGAGCCAGGCCGGTGACGGTCGGGACGTCGTAGTAGGTGTACTGGGTGGGGGCGCCGAGCGGGATGCTGGTACCGCCGGCAGTGGTGACGGTGCAGTCCACCGTGTCGAAGCTGGCACCGCCGAAGGCGTCGTGCGCGGGGCAGGTGACGGTTAACTCGCTGTCCGACACGACGGTCAGCCCGGTGCCGTCGCCCACGGCGCCGAACGTCACCGCGGTCGCGGTCAGCAAGCCACTGCCGAGGACGCTCAGGGAGGTGGCGGTGGCAGGCCCGGTGTTGGCACTGAGAGCAGTGGGCGCCGGGGGGTCGATGTAGAAGAACGAGAGCGAGTTGCTGGTCGTGGTGCCCGCAGTAACGCTGACGTTGACCTGGCCACCGCACTGCGCCGGGATGGCGACGGTGACGGTGGTGGCGCTGACGGAGGCGGGGTTGATCTTCTTCGTTCCGAAGTTGACCTTGGTCGTGCCCGACAGGCTTGTGCCGGTCAGAGTGAGGGTGATCCCGTTGTGGCTCTGAGTGGGTGTCAGCGAGGTGAGAGTTGGCATGACGGGTCTCCTTGCGCTCGTTGTACTGCCGTGGCAGGAGTGGTGCGGCGGACCGTGAGTGGTACGGGTTCCGTGGCTTCACGGAATGTTCCGGGCGTCTCCGGCGGGATGTGAAGCCGGGGATGGAACCGGTGAGCCGTCACAGCGGTCGAGCGCGCAGCGGGACCGCTGTGACGAGCGATTGAGGCCTCACGAAGCCGTGAGACACGGCATGGCGGAACGGTCCGCGTCTCACGGAGGATGTCCGGCCGGCCCTTACCGAAGGGTCGGACATCCGATGGGAAGCACTGGCGGATCGAGGGGTCCTGACGGGTCGAATGATCCGGGTGG
The DNA here is from genome assembly GCF_026342835.1 of Streptomyces sp. NBC_00154. Taxonomy (GTDB): domain Bacteria; phylum Actinomycetota; class Actinomycetes; order Streptomycetales; family Streptomycetaceae; genus Streptomyces. Next base: position 5,987,054 of record NZ_JAPEMI010000001.1, on the reverse strand, counting down.
TCCGTCTCGCCCAATTCGATTCAATACGATGGATGCCGGTACCAACAGAGCGCATTGAGGGTATCGGTGGTTTATGCTACTGTCATATCGGTTCCGAATTCCCCTTGTTGTGCGCCGGAGTACGCTGTTGCTCGCTTCCTGCCGCAGATTGATTTCCCCAAGGGTGAATCACCAGGGGGTTTCCCCTTACTTGAGGCTCCCTGCTGGAGTCGTCGCGGACAGCGGCCTCAGGCAGAGAGATGTTCACGGCGGTTTCGGGACATTCGTTCCCCGTATCACGCTGCTTTCGCTGGATTTCATGAACTCGAAATCGCCTCTGTCGCAAAAGTGTCGGGCTGATTCAGCGAAAAGGGCAGATGGTCGGCGTAGCGGTCCAAAACGGCATCGACCTCGGCCGGCACCCGGACACACGCCACGCGCCTGACAGCGATCCGACGCCGGAACGCCCCCGCGTGGCCGCCCAGAAGCCTGAGGCCGACCAGGCCCCTGACAGGCACTGACACCTGCCCTGCCGCAGGTCAGGATCCCATGAGCCACCGAATGGCCCATCAGCGGCCCGGGCTCGGGACCCACTTGACGTACGTACCAGCTCGTCGGTTTCGACGATGCCCGGGAACGAGCCGCCCTCAGACAGGGGCGTGGCACAGCGGGTCGCTGTGACGTCGGTGAGCATCGCCCCAGGTTACTGGGGTGCACCGGACAGGCCTGAATGGATTTCGCAGCCGATCGAAGCAGCTGTCGAGAGCAGCCGATCACCACCAGGAGGAAAACCGAAATGACGACGAACGAAGCCGCCGGGACCAACTCCGACGGTCTGCCGCTCCAGTCCGCCCGTACCAGGCGTTTCTCGCTCGGAGTGCCCCGGCAGTTCACTGTCTCACCCGACGGCGAACGGGTGCTGTTCATAAGGACTACGGGCGGCACCGACCCGGTGAGCCGGTTGTGGCTGTACGAGGACGGCGTGGAGCGGATGCTCGCCGACCCGGCGGCTGTGCGGCGCGAGGACGGGGACGGCGGCGAGGTGCCTCAGGCGGAGCTGTCGCGCCGGGAGCGGGCCCGCGAGATGTCGTCGGGGGTGGTGTCGTACGCGACGGACGCTGACGTCCGGATCGCTGCTTTCGCACTCCAGGGTGAGTTGTGGGTGGTGCGGACGGACGGCACCGCCCCGCGCCGGATCGCCACCGCCGGCCCGGTGGTCGATCCGCGGCCTTCGCCCGACGGCGCCTTGATCGCGTACGTCTGCGGGGGCGCGCTGCGGCTCGTACGGAGCGACGGCACGGACGACCGCCCGGCGGCCACCCCGGAGGAGCCGGAGCATGTCACGTACGGGCTCTCCGACCACGTGTCGGCCGAGTCGCTCGGACGACAGCGCGGCTATTGGTGGTCGCCGTCCGGCGATGCGCTGCTGGTGGCGCGCGTCGACACGTCCATGGTCCAGCGCAGGTACCTCAGTGATCCGGCCGATCCGGAGCGGCCGCCGCGCGTGATCGCATACCCGGCCGCGGGCACGGCGAACGCGGAGGTGTCGCTGCACCTCGTGCGGGTGTCGGGCGAACGGGTCGCGGTCCGGCTGCCCGCGGCGGCCGGACCGGACCACCCCGGGGGGACGTGGACGGACCCGGCGTTCGAGTACGTCGCGACGGCCGACTGGGACATGCGCGGGCCCGTGGTCTCGGTGCAGACGCGCGACCAGCGTTCGGTGTACGTCCTGGCGGTGGATCCGGCCACGGGAGAGACCCTGCCCCTGCACCGCGCCCATGACCGCGCATGGGTCGCACTCCGGACGGGAACGCCCCTGCGCCTTCCGTCCGGGGCGCTCGTCGTTCCCGCGCAGCCGGGCGGCGACACCCAGGGGCTGGAAATCGGCGGCCGTACGACACCGCCGGGACTGGAGGTCCGTGAGGTCGTCGGCGCCATCGGCGAACGGGTGTTCTTCACCGCGAGCGAGGAGCCGACCGAGATCCATGTCTGGTCGTACGCGGCCGGAGCGCCCGGGAACACCCCCCTGCGCCTGACCGAGGTGCCCGGCGTGCACACGGCCGCGGTGGGCGGCCCCACGGTCGTGCTGGACAGCCGCACCCCGGAGGGACAGACGGTGACCGTGCTGCGCGACGGCGCACGCGTGGGACGGATCGCGGTCCTCGCCGATACTCCCGTCGTCACGCCGCGGCCACTCGCGCTGAAGCTCGGAATGCGGGAGCTCCGCAGCAGCCTGTATCTGCCGTCGTGGCACCAACCGGGTGACAGCCCGCTGCCCGTCTTGCTCAGCCCCTACGCGGGCCACGGTCTGCAGCTGGTCCTGCCGGTGCGCAGCTGGTGGACCGCAGCCGCCCAGTGGTTCGCCGAGCAGGGGTTCGCGGTGCTGGTGACGGACGGTCGCGGCACTCCGGGGCGGGGCGAGGCCTGGGAGAAGTCGGTGCGGGGCGACCGGCTGACGGCTGTCCTGGAGGATCAGATCGACGCGCTGCACGCGGCGGCGGCACGGTACCCGCAGTTGGACCTGGGACGGGTGGCGATGCGTGGATGGTCGTTCGGCGGCTATCTCGCAGCCGCGGCCGTGCTGCGTCACCCGGACGTCTTCCACGCGGCCGTCGCGGGTGCGGCGCCGACCGACCGGCGGCTGTACGACACCCATTGGGAGGAACGGTTTCTCGGCCATCCGGATGTGGAGCCGGAGACGTACGAGCGCAATTCGCTGCTCTCCGAGGCGCATCGGCTGACGCGGCCGCTCATGCTGGTGCATGGATGTGCCGATGACAATGTCGCCGTCGCCCACATGCTGCGGTTCTCCGCAGCCCTGCTGGCCGCGGGGCGGCCGCACACCGTGCTGCCGCTCTCCGGAACGAGCCACCTGGTCACGCAGGAGGAGACGGCGAGCAACCTGTTGCTGCTGGAGCGGGACTTCCTCAAGAAGTCCCTGAGCCATTGAACATGCGGGCTCGGCGGCGCGTACCCCTGGTCGAAGTCATGAACACCGCGGAAGGGAAAGCCAGCATGAACGCATCGCAGGAGCACGAGGTCCATCTCGGGCGTCGCACCGTTGTCGCGGGCGTCGGTGCAGCCGGGGTGGCTGCCGTACTCACCGCGTGCGGAAGCTCGAAGGACTCGGGCGGCTCGAATACCGTCGAGCCGGCCAAGGGTGCGCCCGGCGATGGCCCGACCGGCAAGGGCGGGAACCTTCTCGCGAAGACCGCGGACATCCCGGAGGGCGGCGGGAAGATCTTCGCCGACGAGGGTGTTGTGGTGACGCAGCCGAAGTCCGGGGAGTTCAAGGCGTTCTCGTCGAAGTGCACCCATAGGGGATGCGCGGTGACGAGCGTCTCGGACGGCACCATCAACTGCCCCTGCCACGGCAGCAAGTTCGACGCGGCGACGGGCGATGTGTCGGGCGGCCCCGCCACCGAGCCACTGCCCGCCGCGACGATCACGGTCGAGGGCGACTCGATCATGCTCGCGTCGTAGCCCTTCGGGGGCTCTGCCAGCAGCCCAGCACCTCCCGCGTGGTGGTGACGGTGGCAACGAGCGCGAGCGTGTTGCGGATCATCGCGGGGGTGTAGTCGGATGGCACCCCCGTGATGGCATCGGACGGCACGACCGCTGTGTAGCCGAGATTCACCGCGTCGAAGACAGCATTGGGGATGGCGACGTTGGCGGAGACCCCGACGACGACGAGCGTGCGGCAGCCGAGATTGCGCAGCAGGGCGTCCACGTCCGTGCCGGCGATGGGTGACAGGCCGTGGAGTCGACGTACGACGATGTCCTCGTCCGCCACCTCGATGGGTGCGGCGATCCTGACCGCCGTGGTTCCGGAGTGCTGTTGTACGGGCAGTCGGCCGGCGGCCAGGAAGAGGCGGGCGTTGCGGTTGGCGCCGCGCCCGTCGGGGCGTCGTTCGGCGACCGCGTGCAGCACCTGGACTCCGGCCTCGTGGGCGGCGGCGACCAATCGGGCGATGTTGTGCAGGACGCCGGAGGTCAGGGCTTCCTTGGCGAGTTCGGGCAGTGCGCTGTCCGGTCCCACGACACCCTGCTGGCACTCGACCGTCAGCAGGACGGTGGTGGCAGGATCGAGCTGCTCGGCAAGCTGTTCCCTGGGCGGCACGGCTTTGCCCCTCTCGGTAATTCGAGGTGACGGACCTCTCCTGACGGACCGGGCGCGCGAGGCTAACGGCCATTGCGCCAGGAGGGAAGAGGCTCCATGATTTCTGACACATGGTCAGCCAGCCGAAGGAGGCGTCCCATGACCGTCATCCAGCGACGGGGCCGTCGGATCATGATGACGGAGGCAGAACGCGACACCTATCTCGCGGAGCAGCGCACCTGCCGGGTCGCCACCGTCTCCGCGGACGGCCGCCCGCACATCGGCGCACTCTGGTTCGTCTGGGACGGTGCGTCGCTGTGGCTGTACTCGATCACCCGGAGCCTGCGCTCCTCCCAGCTGCGCCACGACCCGAGGATGGCTGTGGTCGTCGACGACGGCGCCGAATACGGCGAGCTGCGCGGCGTCGAGCTGTCCGGCGAGGCGGTCTTCGTCGGCGAGGCCCCACGCACGGGCGAGGACTGCCCCGAATTGGTGGGGCCGGAGAGGTTGTTCGCGGCGAAGTACTTCGGAATGGACGTCATGCCGCACGACGGACGACACGCGTGGCTGCGGCTCACTCCGCAGACGGTTACGTCGTGGGACTTCCGGAAGCTGGCGGACCTGAGCTGAGGTGCCGGTCACTGCGCCCCCGTCTCCCTGACGTGGGCGCGGTGCGTCCCACCCGGATCAGTCCCCGCCGTCGCCGTTCACCGGTGCGTCCAGATCCCGGCCCGCCGCCCGCAGCGCCATGACTGCTGCCCTGATCGACGGGCGGCGGTCCGCGTCCGTCCGCCACACGGCGTGCACATGTCGCCGCATCTTCTGCCGCACGGGCACGAGCCGTACCCCGTCCGGCACCACCCCCCGGCCCAGCCGGGGCGCCACACAGACACCCACCCCGGCGGCGATCAGCGCGAGCTGGGTGTGGTGCTCGCCCGCGAGATGGGCGATGCGCGGTTCGATTCCCTTCGAACGCAGAGTGAACATCAGCCAGTCGTGGCAGAACTCGCCTTCCGGCCAGGAGATCCAGTCGTCGTCGGCGAAGTCCTCCAGATCGACCTCCGCCCGGCCCGCGAGCGGGTGGTCGGCCGGCATCGCTATGTCCGGCGCGTCGTCGAGCAGTTCGGCCATGGTGAGACCGCCGGGAACCGGCAGCCTCTTGTTGCTCCAGTCGAGCACCACCGCCAGGTCGAAATCTCCCCGCAGCACGGCACGGATTCCGGCCTCGGGTTCCAATTCCGCTGTACGTACCCTCAGTTCGGGGTGGTCCGCGTGCAGTGAGGCAAGCGTCGCGGGGAACAGTCCGCGTGCCGCGGTCGGAAAGGCCGCCAGTCGGACCTCACCCACCACCTCGCCGCGCTGGGCCTCGATGTCGGACTGGGCCAGTTCCACCTGGGACAGGATCTTCGCGGCATGGTCGGCGAGCAGCCTTCCTGCGTCGGTGAGCCGGACCCCACGGCCGTTCTTGGCGAGGAGCTGCTGCCCCACCTCGCGTTCCAGCTTCGCCAGCTGCTGGGAGACCGCTGACGTGGTGACATGCAGGTCATCGGCCGCGCCACTGACCGAACCGAACCGGGCGAGGGCGTCCAGGGTCCGCAAGCGCTCCAAGTTCAACATGTAAGCAATGCTACGCGAATGCTCGCACAAAGTCTCACTTGTCCTACGCGGTTGAATTCGTCATTGTTGCTGTCATGACCGCCGCTGCCGTGACCGCCGATCCCGATCCCGCGCCGAGCACTGCCACCGTGCCACCCGCCCCGACCTTGACAGCCACCACTGCGGCCTCCATGGCGGTCTCCGCTCCTGCGGCCGGCTCCGCCCGCCGCCCCGCACTGGACTGGCGGATCCGTTTCGGGGCGCTCTCGCTCATCTGGGGCTTCAGCTTTCTCCTGATCAAGGTCGGCACCGAGGGATACGCCCCGTTCCAGGTCACCCTCGGCCGACTGCTCTCGGGTACGGCGGTGCTCGCCGTCGCCATGGTGGTGCGCCGCGAGCGGCTGCCGCGCACCGCCCGCACCTGGGGTCATCTCGCCGTGGCGGCGTTCTTCCTCAACGCGCTGCCGTTCTCGCTGTTCGCCTACTCCGAACTGACCATCCCGTCGACGCTGGCCGGCATCTGCAACGCCACCTCGCCGCTGTGGGGCATGGCGCTGTCGCTCGTCGCGCTCTCCGAGGACCGGCCGACCCGTCGCCGCGTGGCCGGCCTCGGTCTCGGCTTCCTCGGCGTGCTGACCGTGCTGGGCGCCTGGCAGGGCTTCTCCGGACTGGACTTCAGCGGAACGGCGATGGCGCTCCTCGCTTCCCTCAGCTATCCGATCGGCTGGATCTACGTCCGCCGGACACTGGCGGGCAGCGGCTCGTCCACCCTTGCCCTGACCGGCAGCCAGCTCTTCCTGGGCACGGTTCAGATCGCGCTGGTCACCCCGCTGTTCACGTCGGCGCCCGACGGCTTCCCACTGCTGCCGACGCTCGCCGTCCTCGCCCTGGGGGCGCTCGGTACGGGACTTGCGGTGCTGATGCAGTACGGGCTGGTCGAGGAGGTCGGCCCGACGACCGCGCAGATGGTCACGTACTTCATTCCGGTCATCGCCACCGCGGCCGGGGTCGCCGTGCTCGGCGAGCAGCTGAGCTGGAACACCCCGGTCGGCGCACTGATCGTCCTGGCAGGAGCCGCCCTCACCCAGAGCAGGGCCCGTACACCCAAGCCCGCACCACGCTCCTGAGGGTTGCCCCGTAATCCCTGGTGGATCATCAGTGCGCGGCATCAGGCCTGCTGACCCAGCCGGGTCCCAGCCGCTGCCGCCCCAGGACCCGGTCGACCGCGACCGCGTCCCCGGTCGGCGTCGCAACCCGCAGATCGGGTCCGTATGCCTTGGCGACCGACCGGACGTATGCCCACCGGTCCGTGGCACCTGCCGGCGGGTGCAGCGGCAGATCGACGATGGCGTGCCCGTGGTCGTCCTCGATCAGCAGCGCTCCGCGGTGGCCGGCGAGGACACTCCGCAGCCCCTCACACCGTCGGCGTCGGAAGCGGCACGCACCAGAGCCTCGGATTCCGGATCCACGGGTGCCTCCCCGTACATTCCTGGCCGTTTCGCGTACACGCGCGCGGCCGCTGCGAACGCCCCGTCCAGCGGCGGCAGCAACGCCGGGTCCGGGTTCCCCTCCCCCAGATCCCGCACGCCGGGCGGCGCCTCGACCCTGAGCGAGCCGCGCACCGTACTGGCGGGGCGCAGGCGCGCCCGGCTCCCCCTGCGCCCGGCCGTCTCGATCACCCCGCGCTCGCGCAGGGTGCGGTACGCGGCCGCCACCGTATTGGGATTGACCTCCAGACGGGCCGCCAACTCCCTCATGGGCGGCAGCGCTTGCCCCGTCACGAGCTCACCCGACCCGACCGCGCGCTCCACACTCGCCGCAATTTCCGATGCGCGTCGCCCGACGATCCGATACTCTTCTAGCACAAACAGAATTATGCACTAGTGCAATGGAGTCGCAATGTCGGACACCGCACCGCCGCAGACCACGGGCCCGGAGGCAGCAGCCCCGTACGAACCGACCGAGCGGACCGTCCCGACCCGTTCCCGGGAGCGCGCCTCCTACGACCGGGAGCTGGTCCATTCGATACTCGACGAGGCATATCTCTGCCATCTCGGCTTCGTCCGCGACGGCGCACCGGTCGTCCTGCCGACGCTGTTCGGCCGGATCGGTGAGCGGCTGTACGTACACGGTTCGACCGGCTCCCGACCGCTCCGGGCGGCCGACCAGGCGGACCCCGGGCTGCCCGTCTGTCTCACGGTGACGCATGTCGACGGTCTTGTGCTGGCCCGCTCCGCCTTCCACCACTCGATCAACTACCGCTCCGTGGTGGTCCATGGCGTCGCCCGTACGGTCACCGACCCGCAGGAGCGGCGGACCGCGCTCGACGCGATCGTCGACCATGTCGTTCCGGGCAGGACCGCCGACTCCCGTCCGGCCAACGAGAAGGAGCTCGCCGCGACGGCCGTGATCAGGCTCGATCTCGACGAGGTCTCCGCGAAGGTGCGGACCGGCGGCCCGAACGACGATCCGGACGATCTGGCACTGCCGCACTGGGCGGGCGTCGTGCCGCTGGTCCGCGGCTACCGTGCGCCACAGCCGTCGGACGATCTCGATCCGGCCATCGCCGTGCCCGACTATCTGACTGTTCTCTGACCGCCTTCCGGGAGTGCGGGCCCGCTACGAGGGGGTGGGCCTGCACTCCCGGATGGCCGGACGGCCGGACGACGGGTCCGCGGTCAGGCGGTCGGCGTCAGACCGGAACGGCCGCCCGGCGGCGGGCGTTCGACGCACTGCGCGTCTCGGCAACGGCGAGCCCCGCCACCGCTGTGAGCAGCAGCAGTGTGCCGACGACCGTGGCCGCGGTGATCTGCTCACGGAGCACGGCAACGGCGATCACCGCGGCGCTCACCGGTTCCAGCAGCATGATCACGGACACGGTCGCGGCCCGCACCACCGCCGCGCCCGCGAAATAGAGCGCGTAAGCGAGCGCGGTCGGGACAGCTGCCACGTACACCAGCAGCCACACCACCTGGGCGGCGTCCGCGGTGTGCGGCACGAGCCCTTCGGCTGCCGCCATCGGCAGCAGCCCGAGTGCCCCGATCCCGAACGCCCAGGCACTGGTGGCGAGCGCGTCGGAGCCACCGCCGTCGCGGCCGAGCCACCGGGTCAACAGGGTGATGGCGGCGTAACCGGCAGCGGAGAGCAGCGCCAGCGCGACCCCGGCGGGCCGCACCGTACCGCCGTCACCGCCGAGCACCAGCACGGCGAGCCCGGCGAGCGCGCCCACCACTGCGGCAAGTCCGCCACCGCCCAGCCGCTCCCCCATGGTCAGCCGCGCACCGACCGCGATGAGCACCGGCCCCGCGCCCAGCGTGACCACGGTCCCGACCGCGAGGCCGGTCGCCTCCACGGCCGCGAAGTACGCGCTCTGGAACACGGTGAGGCCGACACCGGTCCCGAGGATGCGCAGCAGCCGGCGCCGCCGTGGCTCGGCGGGGGCGGCGGAGCGCCGGGGCCGCAGGACGAGCGCGGCAAGGAGCAGCACCAGGCCGCCTACGCAACGCCAGAACGAGAGGGCGAGAGGGCCGAGATCGCTTACCCGGAAGATCAGCGAAGCGGCAGCCCCCGCGGTACCCCAGGCCACTCCGGCAACGATCAGATAGAACAGGCTCCGCCCGACGGGCAGGTCGGCAGCAGGATTCGACACGTGACTTCTCCACAAAAAAGACAGGACGATGGTCGCTCAGCTCCGCACGCGGGCAGCGACGATCCGCTCGGGGACTGCCCGAGCCCGGTCTTCGTCAGGAGTGTCCGCCCGCGCTAGGCGACAGGCGGCGGAAGTACGGTCGAGTGCATGATCGGCACATTACGTGGCGGCACGCTCGGCGGACAACTCCTCCTCGGCCGCCGCCGCACGGCCCCCACTCCGCGCCACACCGCGGTCCTCGTACTCCCCTTGGCCCCACGCCTCACCCGGCCCCGATGCCACGGGCCCGGAAGGCGCCTTCGGCGTCGACGACTGGGCGATGAACGCCCCTATCAACACCAAGGAACCGCCGATGAGCTGGGGCGCGGAAAGATGTTCGCCGAGCAGGACCCAGGCGAGCACGGTCGCGATGACCGCCTCCAGACAGGCGACGACACCGGCCACTGCCGGGGAGAGCAGCCGCACCGAGATCACACCGGTGACGTAGGCGATCACGGTGGCGAGCAGCACGATCCAGACGAGCAGCAGCCACGCGGGCACATCCGTCCCGTTCATGACCGCGCTGCCGCCGAGCAGGGACCAGTCCATGCCCCAGGGCCGTGCGATCACGGTGAGGACGACCGCGCCGATCAGCAGTCCGTAGGCGATGACGCCCACCGGATGCGGAGGCTCCGCGCCCGCCGCACTGTCCTGACTCCCCTGGTCGGAGAGGACGAAGTAGCCGACCTGGCAGCACGCGGCGCCGAGGGCGAGCAGCAGCCCGACGGCGTCGAAGCTCAGCCCGGACCACACCTCGACCACACAGGCGAGGCCCCCGACCGCGAGGACGACGCCGACCGCGGCGGCCCGGGTGACCGGACGGCGCTGGACGAACCGGACCCAGCCGAGGACGAGCGCGGGCGCCAGGTACTCGACCAGCAGCGCCACGCCGACGGGGATACGGGAGATCGCGGCGAAGTAGCAGGCCTGGACGCCGGCGACGGCGAGCAGTCCGAAGCCCAGCAGCAGCACCGGCCGACTGCGTACGAGATCCCGGTGGCGCCAGGCCACGGGCAGCATGACGAGAGCGGCGCCGGCCACCCGTAGCCACACCACATGCAGCGGGTCGAGCCCCGCCTCGATCAGCGGCTTGGCCGCCACCCCTGAACCACCGAATGCGAACGCCGAGGCCAGGGCTAGTCCCAGGCCGGCGCTCCTCCCCTGAGACGCGTGCATCGGGACATCATGACAGCTGCCGTCAGGACCGTCACCATGGTCACCACTGTCATGCACGTCATACGGATCACGCCCCCGCCGTCAGCTCTGCCGGGAGGCCTTCGCGATCCGGTCCGCGAGCAGCGCCGCGTCGACACCGGCGCGTTCCAGTACCTCGACGGCTCGGCACTCCTGGTCCGCCGCCAGCGCGGCGAGCAGATCAAGACCCCCGGCCCGCGGGTCACCGCGCAGTTCCGCCCGCCCGCGCGCACCTTCCATCGCCGAGACGGCCGCCGGCGACCAGCCGTCCACCCCCGTCTCCGGAACCATGGGCAGCGCACCGGAGTCCTCCACGGCGCCCTGCCAGCGGAGCCCGTAACCGATGGAGCGCTGCACGAGGTAGCCGAGCACCTTGGCGAGCTGCGGCCCACCGTCGAAGGCCGCACGGACCTGCGGGTCCGACTCGATGAGGGAGTGCAGCAGATGGGCCGTGTCGATCTCCCGGTCGCCGTCACGCAGTGCGCGTCTGCGCGCGCCTGTCACCACCGAGGCCAGCTCCGCAGTGAGGATGGCGTCGAGCTCAGCACGGTTCGATGCGGGCTGCTGAGGGATCCGCGGCGTCCGGTTTTGCACACCTCTCACCCCATCAGTCCAGTGGTGCGCGAGCATCCCCGGAGGGGCCCATTTTCGTATCCCACCGAAGTTGGGCACATCAGAGCGGTTCCTCCTCCTTACGGATGAGATCCCGCCATTGATGGATGCGATCCCGGGAGACGGCGCGCGCCGCCTTGCCTTGCACTCCCGGAGCAACCGCGGGCCACCCCGTGCACGTCCCTCACGCGACACCACTTTTGCGACGGCCGGACGGGAGTGCCGGAGTGTCATGGATGGTCGCCCTGCCGGCGATCGACGGCCGGGAGTACGTCTACCGGGTCCACGCACCCTGCGACGCCCTGCCCGCCGACCTGTTCTGGGCGGCGTTCCACTGCCATGACGACGGCCCGCACCCGCGCGCGGTCGACCGCTTCGACTCGGCGCCGATCTGGCGGGCAGGCCGGATCCAACATATCTGACGGTTCATCAGTATTGAATGTTCTCGCTACTGCAGCTACGTTCCGCGACACCGTAACCCGACAAGAAGGGGTGGTCGCATGGCCGAAGTCAGTGCCGAAGCGCGGATCGAAGCGCCGGCCGAGAAGGTCTGGGCCCAGCTGACGGACTTCACCGCGTACGGCCAGTGGAATGCCACCCACACCAGCTTCCCCAAGGGCGGCCCGGCCACGCTCGAACTCGCGGCCACCTACGAGGAGAACATGAAGCTCATGGGCTTCCCCGCCGAAGTGACCTGGACGGTGGAGGAGCTGGAGACCGCCCGGCTGCTGACCACCAAGGGCAAGGGCCCCATGGGCGTCAATCTGGCCATGCGCTACTCGCTGACACCCGACGGCGATGTCACCACGGTCCGCATCGACGGAGAGTTCACCGGCGCCGCGGTCTCCCTCATGGCAGGCAAGCTCAAGGACTCGGCGACCGCCGCGCTCGCCGAGTCGCTCCGCAAGCTGAGCGGGCTCGTCGCCGCCTGACCGCCTCCGGACGGACGAGGGGCCCGCGCGGCCGAGCCGCGGGGCCCCTCGCACCGCACCCGTCGGGTCAGTGCTCGTCGGCAAGGATCAGATAGAGCTTCTTACGGGCGTCATTGATCACCGACAGCGCCTTCTGGCGTTGGTCGGCCGAGCCGGTCTTCCAGACCTGGCCGAACGCCTCCATCAGACCGAAGCCGGCCTGCCGGATCTCGTTCACGCTCTCCCAGTCGACCCCGCGCCCGGCCTCCTCCCAGGGCGCCTCGGGCCCGGACTCCGCCTCGGTGCGGCCGCTGTCGGTGAGCGTGAACAGCTTCTTGCCGCCCTCGCTCGCACTGACGATCAGGCCCTCGTCCTCCAGCAGCTGAAGGGTCGGGTAGACCGAGCCGGGGCTGGGACGCCAGGCCCCGCCGCTGCGCTCGCCGATCTCCTGGATCATCTCGTAACCGTGCATCGGCCGGTCCTTCAGCAGCGCCAGGATCGAAGCGCGGACGTCGCCGCGACGCGCCCTCCCCCGGCCGCCTCCACGTCCGCGCCCCCCACCGAAGGGGCCGCCGCCGAACGGACCTCCACCGAAGGGCGGACCGAACTGCCCGAAGGCGCGGCGCCCCTCGAAGTCGCCCCGACCTTGATGACCGGGCCCGCAGTGCCCATGTCCGTGCCCATGTTCGTGCTCGTGTCCATGTGAACGCATCGCTACGCTCCTTCCATCGTTGATCTGTCGCGATGCGTCAACGATATATCGGAACCGGTCGTACGACAATCGCTTGGAAAGGGCCTTGCATACTTGCCCCGAGACGGCACAGGACGAAGGCGATGCGACATGACTGCACCTGACCCGGAGCACGGGCACGGCCCGGACCACGGCTACCTGCTCGACAACCGGCAGTCCGAGGCGGGCATCCGCTTCGGCGCCCTCGCCGAACTCTTCGACCCGGTGACCTTCCGGCATGTCGACGGGCTCGGGATCACCGCAGGCATGCGGTGCTGGGAGGTCGGAGCCGGTGGCCCCTCCGTTCCCGCAGGGCTGGCCGCGCGAGTCGGTCCGACCGGCGCGGTGGTCGCGACGGACATCGATGTGTCGTGGGCGCAGGGCGCCGCAGACGACGTCGTCGAGGTGCTGCACCACGATGTCGCCGTCGATCCCCCGCCTCCCGGAGGCTTCGACCTCGTCCATGCCCGGCTGGTCCTGGTGCACGTCACCGACCGTGCCGAGGCGCTGCGCCGCATGATTCAGGCGCTGCGCCCCGGTGGTGTACTCCTTCTGGAGGACGCCGACCCCGGGTTGCAGCCGCTGTTGTGCCCCGACGAGTCGGGCCCCGAACAGCGCCTCGCCAATCGTCTCCGGTCAGGCTTCCGTGAACTCATGGCGGCCCGCGGTGCAGACCTCGCCTACGGCCGGACCTTGCCCCGGCTGCTGCGCGAGGCGGGTCTGGCCGATGTGCAGGCCGACGCGTACTTCCCGATCACCTCCCCGGCGTGCACCGTCCTTGAAGCCGCCACCGTGCGCCAGATCCGCGACCGACTCGTGACGTCCGGTCTCGCCACCGACGAGGAGATCGACCGGCATCTGAAGAACGTCGCCACCGGACGCCTCGATCTGGCCACCGCTCCGCTCGTCTCCGCGTGGGGACGCCGGCCGTAACGCCCCTGGGTGGCTCTCGGCATCCCGAGCCGCCGGCCTGGAATTGGCCTTGGTCCGCCGCCGTCCAGGACCTCTACGGTCATCCCATGAGGATCCGAATCGTCGACGCCTTCACCGACCGCCCCTTCACCGGCAACCCCGCGGCCGTCCTGCTCCTGGACTCCGACGCCTTCCCCGAAGCCGACCGGCTCCAGCAGGTCGCCCTGGAGATGAATCTCTCCGAGACCGCCTTCGCGCACCCCCTGCCTCCGGGCGGAGAGGCGGACTGGGCGCTGCGCTGGTTCACCCCTGCCACCGAGGTGGACATGTGCGGGCACGCCACCCTCGCCACAGCCCACGTCCTGCACACGACCGGAACGGCCGGCGGAACGGTGCGCTTCGCCGCCCGCTGTGGCATCCTCACCGCCACCGCCCACCCGGACGGCTCACTCACACTCGACTTCCCCACGGCCCCGCTCACCCCGGCCTCCGCCCCGGCCGGACTGGCCGTCGCCCTGGGCGCGGAACCACTGACCGTCCATGACACCGGCGCCCACATCGGCGACCTGCTCGTCGAACTGGCCGACGAGGAGTCCGTGCGCGGACTGACCCCGGACTTCGCCGGGCTGGCCTCCTGCTCACGGCGCGGCATCATCGCCACGGCCGCCGCCGAGGACCCGTCCCGTGGCTACGACTACGTCTCCCGCGGCTTCTTCCCCCGGGTCGGTATCGACGAGGACCCGGTCACCGGCAGCGCCCACACCGCCCTGGCCCCCTTCTGGTCTGCCCGGTTCGGCCGTGACGAGCTGACCGGCCTGCAGGCGTCCGCCCGTTCCGGCCTGGTCCGCACGTCGCTGCGCGGCGACCGCACACTGCTGACGGGCAGCGCGGTGACAGTCGTCGACGGAGAACTGCTGACCACCTTCTGACCGACGGGAGAGGGGCGTACCCAATGATCCGTACGCCCCCTCCTCCCGCGCCACCCGCTCACGGCGTAGGCAGCCATCCCACCTTCCCGGCCAGCAGCGCGTACCCGACGAACGCCCCGATGTCGAGCAGCGCATGCGCCACGACCAGCGGGCCCACGCGCCCCCATCGCCGGTACAGCAGCACGAAGACGATGCCCATCACCATGTTGCCGACGAAGCCGCCGATCCCCTGGTAGAGGTGGTACGAGCCGCGCAGCACCGAACTCGCCACCAGGGCGGCCATCGGAGTCCACCCCAACTGCCCGAGTCTGCGCAGCAGATACCCGACGACGATCACTTCCTCCACCACGGAGTTCTGCAGCGCGGAGAGGATCAGGACCGGATACTTCCACCACACGCCAGGAAGCGACTCCGGAACCACCGTGAGGTTGAACCCGGCGGCCCGTGCCAGCAGATAGAAGGCGAGGCCGGCGCTACCGATGGCCGCCGCGATCAACACGCCGCGCCCCAGGTCCGACCTGGGCCTGGTCCGGTCGAAGCCGATGACGCGCAGGCTCGTCCCCTCCCTGATCAGCAGATGCGCCACCAGCGCGACGGGGACCAGCGCCGTGGCGATACCGAAGAGTTGCCAGGCGAGATCCAGCCAGGGGCGTCCTGGAGCGTACGAGCTGTTGAGCGTCGCGGCCTGCTCCTTCAAGGCCCCCGGTTTCGTCAGGGATCCGACAAAACTGATCAGGGCAGACACCCCGCTGGCACCCAGCGACAGAGCCAGTACCAGCACCGCTTCGGACCGCAGGATCCGCCGCGACACGTCCACTTGAGGGAAAGAATCAGCCACGCGCCCCTCCTCCACCTGTACACCCGCCTTCAGTTGTGCATTCGCATCTCATCCCGCTCCCCGTCCTACCAGGGTCTCGAATGCAGGTACGAAGATCATGCTCGACCGGCCGGGGGGGGCGACCACCACTGGTCATGGAGCGGTCCCTCTTTTCCTTGTTCATCCTCAAGGAGGGGCACCACCGACATGGGACGCCACAGCTTGCCCGATGATGATCCCGCCGGCGGCGAAGGCCCTCGGCCGGCCGAGGAAGAAGTATTCCTGGGCCGAGTTGACGGCCTCGGCGACGGAGTCGGACAAGGTGCGCCTCGGCGCGGCCGATCCGCACGCAGCACCACCGGCCTGCTCGCGCTCACCAGCATCGCCGCTTCGTCGGACAAGCAGGGCGGAGACGGTGACATCAGCGTCGCGGTCACCGCCAATCTGCTCGCGCAGCGGATGTCCGAGGGTGCTCGAAACGCCGGCGCAGGACGACTCGGGCGCCGAGGGCGGCAATCCGCAGCGCAACCAGGCGGTGCTGCTCTCCGAGCAGGCGGCGTTCGCCCACAGCGTCGGCCCGAGACGAAGCTGAGCACCGACGAGACCCGGGCCGCGCCGCGGTTCATGAAAGGCCGTGTTGACAGCCGGACAGAACGGCCGCGCCGCCCAGGAACAGCCGGCGCACGGCCGGGAACGGCACCGACCGCCGGGCCCGGGGCTCACCGGGCACAGAGGCGGGCCACGCCGGTCTAAGGGCTGTCCGGGAAGCCGACCGGCCAGGTGTGCACCGGCTCGCCGCTGTGCATCAGCTCGGCATACCGGCGCGTCGTCGCCCTGAGCGCCGCGTCCCGTGCGAGCCCGGCGTCCAGCCCCCGGTGGTACGTGTCCGCCTGCCAGGAAGCCCCGTTCACACGCCGCTTGCACCGCTCCTCGATGACCCCGAGGTAGTGGTCGCGGTCCGCGGGCTCGATGTTCCAGGCATCGAGCCCCGCCGCGGCGAGCGGCAGCAGTTCGTCCCGTACGAGCTTGACGGCCGGCACCCGGGTCAGCCCGCCCGACCGGCCCGGCCGGGGCCAGATCAGCTCGGCGTCGATGCCCCGACGGCAGGCGGTTTCGAAGTTCTCGGCCGCGGCGGCGAAGGGCAGCCTGGTCCACACCGGGCGGGACTCCTCGGCGAGCGCCCGCACCAGGCCGTAGTACAGCGCGGCGTTGGCTATCACATCGGTCACGGTGGGCCCGGCGGGCAGGACGCGGTTCTCGACGCGGAGATGGGGTACGCCGTCGGCCAGCCCGTACACCGGCCGGTTCCAGCGGTAGACCGTACCGTTGTGCAGCACGAGTTCCTGGAGCGCCGGCACCCCGCCCTCGTCGAGGATCTGCAGCGGGTCCTCCTCGTCACAGATCGGCAGCAGCGGCGGGAAATAGCGCAGATTCTCCTCGAAGAGCTCGTACGCGGAACTGATCCACCGCTCGCCGAACCAGGTCCGCGGGCGCACTCCCTGGTTCTGCAGTTCGGGCGGCCTGGTGTCGGTGGCCTGCTGGAAGAGCGGCGGGCGGGACTCCCGCCACAGCTCCCTGCCGAACAGGAAGGGCGAGTTGGCGCCCAGGGCGATCTGAACGGCGGCGACGGCCTGTGCCGCGTTCCACACGTCCGCGAACCGTGCCGGGGTCACCTGCAGATGCAGCTGGACCGAGGTACAGGCCGCTTCGGGCGTAATCGAGGTGGAGGAACAGACCAATCGTTCGACGCCTTCGATATCGAGCGCGAAATCCTCGCCGCGTGCCGCCACCATTTGATCGTTCAGCAGCGCGTAGCGGTCTCCGTCCGAGAGGTTCGCCGAGACCAGGTCCCGATGATCAAGGGTCGGCAGTATTCCGATCATCATGATGCCGGCGGCGACCTCTCCCGCCTTCCGGTGGGCATATCCGAGGCCGGTCCTGAGCTCCTCGGCCAGTTGATCGAATACGCGTCCGGCCAGGCGGTGCGGGACTATGTTTACTTCCAAATTGAACATCCCGAGTTCGGTCTGGAAATCACGGCTCGCGATCCGCTCCAGCACCTGCGCATTCATCATCCTCGGCAGGCCGTCCGCACCTGCCAGATTCAGCTCGATCTCCATGCCCATGAGGTTGCGCGGGCGATCGAACCTCCGCTCCGCCAGGAGCCTCTCCAGCCCCTCCAGGCACAGGTGGAGCTTCCTCCGGTACCTCTGCCGATCGGACAGGTCAAAGGCGCCCGCCACGACCTTCTCCCCCATCGAAGCGTCCCTCCTCGAGTGGGCAGCCCGCGGCCCAGGCCGCTCGCGTCACGGTCGATAATGCCCAGGGCAGGTGATCGATAACGCCCCCACGGACAGCGCGGACCCACTAATCTGAGTGCGGCCGCCGGGGGCACATTCCGACGGCATGAAGCACTGCGCAGTTCCCACCGTGCGGCGGTGGTGAAATCGTCGACGTGTTTCGGCCGACCGCGGCCGGGAAAAAACACCAGGCAGCAACTGCGCCACACGCACCGAATCAGCAGGTTCTCCGCATAATAAAGTCCGGATACCGCCTTGCCGGCAATGCCTGAGGCGGCTAGCGGAAACACCGTGTGAACACCTGTCGTATAAACTCCGCGGACGAGGCAGAGAGTTGACGCACCGGCCCAGTCACCGGCCTCCTCTGGCCCCGCACGCCGACAGCGCCGTCTGCCCCCGCCCACGCATCACCGTGTCTCCGAAGTGAGAGGCGACCCACTATGCCGCTGCACGTACCCCCGGCTCCCGCGCCCGCCCTGCGCAGCGTCCTCGCGGCACTCGGTTCACCCACCGCAGTCCGCGAGGCCCGTACCCCGGCTCTCCGGTCCGTCCAGGGACCGCTGAGCCCCGAACTCCCGCTCCCCGTCCATGTGCTGGACCGGATCGGCCCGAGCGGGCTCGCACCACGCACCAGCCTGGCCGCGTGGCGCTTCCTCATCCGCAGCTCGGAGCGCGCCGTCGCCGCGGCGGACACCATGCTCACCCCGGACGGCTGGACCTTCTCGCACTTCTTCGAGGGTCCGTACATCGCCTCGACCGAACTCGCCCTGCGCCAGGCTGAGACGCTGACACCGCGCTATCAGCCGCGCCTGCTCTCCATCCCCGAGCTCTACATGCTGACACTGTGGCTGCACGAGGACATCGAGGCCGACGCCTCCGGCGGGGCCCTCGCCCCTACCGACCTTCTGGTACCGCTGGCTCCCGCCCCACCGGGTATCGCGGCACACCGCCCGCACCGGGTCGCCGATCTGCTCCCCGTGATGACACTGCGTATCACCCCTGGCCCCGGTCCCCTGCTCGGTTCACCGGCCTGACCACAGCCCGCCTCCGGCCCGCAGTACATTGCCCCGTCACCGTTTCCGGTGGCGGGGCACACTACTGCTCGGACGCACCCGGAGGCCATCCGGACTAGTCCGGTCAGGCCAGCCCGAACCACCCGAAGGGACAGTGCAGTTGTGTTGAACCGTCCGGCCGGGTGATGCGTCATGGGAGTAGGAGAAGTGCTGCCGCGAAATCCCTGCGGATTGACGCCCGTGGGGCAACACTGGGACCGGACCGATTGATACGGGGGGCGGCCATGAACACCTCATCAAGCCGCAGGACACACACCACAACGCAGCGAAAGAAACCCATGTGCCAGCACCAGCCACCCTGCCCGACCGCCGACTCAGCCGACCGGGAGGCCGCCCGTCTGATGGCTCACCACCCG
The DNA here is from genome assembly GCF_026342835.1 of Streptomyces sp. NBC_00154. Classification (GTDB taxonomy): domain Bacteria; phylum Actinomycetota; class Actinomycetes; order Streptomycetales; family Streptomycetaceae; genus Streptomyces. The sequence goes on along the minus strand of NZ_JAPEMI010000001.1, from coordinate 5,967,858 downwards.
GAACAGGGTTGGAGCCTGCTGTGCAACGGCGTCCTCCTCTTCGAGGACACCGGTGAGCTGCTCCCGGACGGGCAGATCATCGCCCCGCACCGGCCGCTGGAAGCCGGCCAGGTGATGAAGGCCGCCTGACCGCGGCCCGTACGAACGGGGGCCGGCCCGGAGAAGATCTCCGCACCGGCCCCGACGCATGTCCGCGTCACACCCGACGGGTGGGTCAGTTGTCGTACTCGTCCAGCGGCGGGCAGGAGCAGACGAGGTTACGGTCACCGAACGCACCGTCGATCCGGCGCACCGGCGGCCAGTACTTGTCGGCGGCCGAGACTCCGGCCGGGAAGACGGCCTCCTCGCGGCTGTAGCCGTGCTTCCACTCCCCGCCGACCATGGCGGCCGTGTGCGGGGCGTTGGTGAGCGGGTTGTCGTCCGCGCTCCACTCGCCGGAGGCGACCTTCTCGACCTCGTGGCGAATGGCGATCATCGTGTCGCAGAACCGGTCGAGCTCGGCGAGGTCCTCGCTCTCGGTCGGCTCGATCATCAGCGTCCCGGCCACCGGGAACGACATGGTCGGCGCGTGGAACCCGTAGTCGACCAGGCGCTTGGCGATGTCGTCGACGCTGACACCCGTCTCCTTGGAGATCGGCCGCAGATCCACGATGCACTCGTGCGCGACCAGTCCGGCCGGGCCGGTGTACAGGATCGGGTAGTGCGGTTCGAGGCGCTTGGCGATGTAGTTGGCGGCGAGTACGGCGACCTGCGTCGCACGCTTGAGGCCCTCCCCGCCCATCAGGCGTACGTACGCCCACGAGATCGGCAGAATGCCGGCCGAGCCCCACGGAGCGGCCGAGATCGGTCCGACACCGGTCTCGGGACCCGCGGCGGGCTGCAGCGGGTGGTTCGGCAGGTACGGCGCGAGGTGCGCGCGGACGCCGACCGGGCCGACACCCGGGCCGCCGCCGCCGTGCGGGATGCAGAAGGTCTTGTGCAGGTTCAGGTGCGAGACGTCGCCGCCGAACCGGCCCGGCTTGGCGAGGCCGACGAGCGCGTTGAGGTTGGCGCCGTCGACGTACACCTGACCGCCCGCGTCGTGCACCTCGGCGCAGATGTCGGCGACGTGCTCCTCGAACACACCGTGCGTCGACGGGTAGGTGATCATGAGCACGGCCAGCTCGTCACGGTACTGATCGATCTTGGCGCGGAGGTCCGCGACGTCGATCTCCCCGTCGTCGGCGGTCTTCACCACGACGACCTTCATGCCCGCCATCACGGCGCTCGCGGCGTTGGTGCCGTGCGCGGAGGACGGGATGAGGCAGACGGTCCGCTGGTCGTCGCCGTTGGCCCGGTGATATGCGCGCACGGCCAGCAGACCCGCGAACTCGCCCTGCGAGCCGGCGTTCGGCTGAAGGGAGACCGCGTCGTATCCGGTGACCTCGGCGAGACGCTCCTCCAGCTCGCGGATGAGCGTGAGGAAGCCCTCCGCCTGCTCGGCCGGCGCGAACGGATGGAGCGCACCGAACTCGGGCCAGGTGATCGACTCCATCTCGGCGGTCGCGTTCAGCTTCATGGTGCAGGAGCCGAGCGGAATCATGCCGCGGTCCAGCGCGTAGTCGCGGTCGGCGAGCTTGCGCAGGTAGCGGAGCATCGCGGTCTCGGAGCGGTGCTGGTGGAAGACCGGGTGGGTGAGGAAGTCGTCGGTGCGCAGCAGGGACTCGGGCAGCGCGTCGACGGCCACGCCGTCCAGCGCCTCGATGTCGCCGTCGGTGCCGAAGGCGGCCCACACGGCGGCGATCTGGCTGCGGGTGGTGGTCTCGTCGCAGGCGAGGGAGACCAGGTCGGAGTCGACGAACCGCAGGTTGACGCCGCGCGCACGGGCGTCGGCGACGACCTCGGCGGCCCTGCCCGGGACGCGCACGGTGAGCGTGTCGAAGTAGGAGTCGGTCTCGACATCGATGGAGGCAGCCCGCAGGCCCTCGGCCAGGATCGCGGCGTAGCGGTGCGTGCGCCGCGCGATCGTCCGCAGTCCGTCGGGGCCGTGGTAGACGGCGTACATCCCGGCCATGACGGCGAGCAGTACCTGAGCGGTACAGATGTTGCTGGTGGCCTTCTCGCGGCGGATGTGCTGCTCACGGGTCTGCAGGGCGAGGCGGTACGCCTTGTTGCCGTCCGCGTCCACGGAGACGCCGACGAGGCGGCCGGGCAGGCTGCGGGCGAACTTCTCGCGCACGGCCATGAAGCCCGCGTGCGGTCCGCCGAAGCCCATCGGCACACCGAAGCGCTGCGTGGTGCCGACGGCGATGTCCGCGCCGAGGTCGCCGGGCGAGGTGAGGAGGGTCAGGGCCAGCAGGTCGGCGGCGACGGTGACGACCGCGCCGAGCTCATGGGCCTGCTCGATGACGGGCTTGATGTCCCGGACGGCGCCGGAGGCTCCCGGGTACTGCAGCAGCACGCCGAAGACACCGCGCTCGGCGATGTCGGCGGGGATGCCCTCGCTGAGGTCGGCGACGACCACCTCGACACCGGTCGGCTCGGCGCGGGTCTCTATCACGGCGATGGTCTGCGGCAGGGTGTCTGCGTCGACCAGGAAGACGCCGTTCTTGACCTTGCCGACGCGCCGTGCGAGCGCCATGGCCTCGGCGGCCGCAGTGCCCTCGTCGAGCAGCGAGGCGCCCGAGGTGGGCAGCCCGGTCAGCTCGGCGACCATCGTCTGGAAGTTGAGGAGGGCCTCGAGCCGGCCCTGCGAGATCTCCGGCTGGTACGGCGTGTAGGCCGTGTACCAGGCGGGGTTCTCCATGACGTTGCGAAGGATCACCGGCGGGGTGAAGGTGCCGTAGTAGCCGAGCCCGATCATCGGGGCGAGGACCTGGTTGCGGTCGGCCAGGGAGCGCAGCTCGGCCAGGACCTCGGCCTCGGTGCGGGCCGTCGGCAGCTGCAGCGCCTCCGCGCTCTTGATCACATCGGGCACTGCGGCCGCGGTCAGGTCGTCGAGCGAGCCGTAACCGACCTGGGCGAGCATCTTCGCCTGCGCCTCGGCATCGGGTCCGATGTGGCGCTGTTCGAAGGGGATGCCCTGCTCCAGCTGGGAGAGCGGAGTGCGACGGGGGGTCATGGTGGAGGCCTCCTGGTCTGTCACGACCTGCGAGGGGCACCGCGGCGCGGGTGCCCGGACGGCCTCCCCCTCTGTCATCTCAACCTGAGAGCTTCACCGGTCCGCCCTGCGGCGTACCGACTTTCACCGTCGGTGAGGAAGGGATCCGTCCCGGCGTCAGCCGCCACGAAACCCGCCCTGCTTTCCAGAGTGACCTCGTCCGTGCGGTACGGGGGCCTGAGAGATTCCGGGGAGGATTTGCTCCTTCGGCGCCTGCCGGATTTGCTCCGGAGGACTCTCCCGCACGGGGTCAGCAGCCATAGCCAGCGTACCAGCGGGGTTCGCCTCGGAAGTCTCGAGTGGCCGAAGCCCCGGATCTGCACTTTCGTAGTGCCTGTGGAGTAGCCGCGACCAATGGGAGGGACCGTGCAGACCGACATCGATCCGCGGAGCCTGATCGGCCGCAAGGCGTTCGACCGCAAGGGCACCAAGATAGGCACCATCGACGAGGTGTATCTCGACGACGCGACCGGTGTCCCCGAGTGGGCCGCCGTACGTACCGGACTGTTCAGCAGGGACGCCTTCGTCCCGTTGGAGCCCAGCGAATTCGTCGGCGATTCGCTCCGAATCCCCTTCGACCGCGCGCTGATCAAGGACGCACCCGACTTCGGCGTGGGCCGCCATCTCTCGCCGGAACAGGAGCTTCAGCTCTACCGCCACTACGGTCTGGACTCGCCTCCCGAGGAGCCGGGACCGGACCGCGACTTCGGCAGGCTGGCCGGCCAGGACGAGTAGTCCACGGGGTCGCGCACCAGTGGCAGCGGGTCCGCGGGCCGCAGATTCGGATCGTCGATACGGAACGTGCGCACCCGGCCGGGCGGCGACTCGGGTTCCTCGAACCGCACCGTCACCCGGCCCACCCCGCTGCCCTGCACCCACCCGTGGCCATAGGTGTCATGGCGTACGTCGTGCCCGGCGGGCCACCGCCGGGCCGCGAGCTGCTCGGGGGTCTCCTGCTCCGGTGCACCGGCCGCCGACTCGTCCCCGTGCTCGCCTGGGCCCAGGTCCTCGGCGGCCGGGTCGTCGGGTGCGGCCCGCTCACCGGCCGCCTGCGCGAAAAGATCTTCCTGGGTGTAGTCGGCGAGCCCCGTGACGCCCACTCCGAGGAGCCGTACGCCTCCGGTGGTGTCCACGGCCTCCAGGAGCCGCGCAGCCGCCTCTCTGACGACCGCGGGGTCGTCCGTGGGCCCCCGTAGCGTCTCGGACCGCGTGAGCGTCGAGAAGTCGTACCTGCGGACCTTCAGCACCACGGTCCGTCCCGACCGCTCCGCGGCCCGCAGCCGTTGAACACATCGGTCGGCCAGCCGGTCGACCTCCGTCCTGACCCGGATCCGGTCGTGCAGGTCCATGTCGAAGGTGTCCTCGACCGAGACCGACTTCGCGTCGCGCTCCGCGACGACGGGGCGGTTGTCGTACCCGAGGGCCATGCGGTGCAGTGAGACGCCGTGGGCCTTGCCGAGCAGCCGCACGAGCTCCGCCTCACCCGCCTCGGCCAGGTCGTCGACCGTGGTCATCCCGGCGCGTCGCAGGTGGTCCCCGGTGGCCGGTCCGACGCCGGGCAGGATCCGCACGGACATGGGCGCGAGCAGCTCGCGCTCGGTACCCGGCTCGATGAGCAGCAGCCCGTTCGGCTTGGCCTCCTCCGAGGCGATCTTGGCCAGCATCTTCGAGCCCGCCAGGCCCACCGAGCCGGTGAGGCCGGTGACGGCTCTGATGGCGTCACGCAACTGTTCACCGACGGCCCGCGCCGAGGCCGAGTCGTCGGCCACGCCGCCGGCCTCCAGATCGACAAAGGCCTCGTCCAGGCTGAGCGGCTCCACCAGGGGTGAGAGCCGCCCGAGCAGCTCCATCACCTGGTCGCTCACCGTCCGGTACAGCAGGAAGCGTGGCACCAGGTAGGCGGCGTTGGGTGCCAGGCGCCGGGCCTGGGCCGTCGGCATCGCCGAGTGCACCCCGAACCGCCGGGCCTCGTACGACGCGGTGGCGACGACCCCGCGCGGCCCCAGCCCGCCCACCACGACCGGCTTGCCGCGCAGACTGGGCTTCGCCGCCTGCTCCGCAGAGGCGTAGAAGGCATCCATGTCGAGATGGAGGATGGTGGGCGCGGCTCTCACATCAGTCGATGCTGCCCTACAGCACTGACAATCGCCGCACCCCGGATCGGCACGCGGTCAGACAGCGCGGTTGCGCCGCCGGGCAAGCTCGTCGGTGGGGTTGTTGCCGACCAACGTCTCACCCGTGTCCACCCGCTCGCCGTGCAGCTGCGACAGTGCGGCGTCGACGTCCCGCCACACCACGCCGACGGCGATACCGAAGACCCCCTGGCCCCCCTGGAGCAGATCCACGACCTCGTCGGGCGAAGAGCACTCGTAGACCGTCGCGCCGTCGCTCATGAGTGTCATCCGCTCCAAATCCTGGAACCCCCGGGCGCGCAGATGCTGGACCGTGGTGCGGATGTTCTGCAGCGCCACACCGGTGTCCAGGAAGCGCTTCACGATCTTCAGCAGGACGACGTCCCTGAAGCTGTAGAGGCGCTGTGTGCCCGATCCGTAGGCGGGGCGCACGCTCGGCTCTACAAGCCCCGTGCGAGCCCAGTAGTCGAGCTGCCGATAGGTGATCCCTGCCGCCGCGCACGCCGTCGGCCCGCGATATCCGATGTCCTCGGTCGAAGCCGCGCCGTCCCCTGCCATCGCCGCCGGTTGAACCGGTTGCCTGATGGGGTGGCCGGCTGTACTTCCGTGCTGCAGATACGGCCCACCCGCTGCCGTACCGTCGCCGCTGTTTCTCACGCCGACCTCCGTCCTTGACCTGCCATCTCGAAGGTAGGCAGTCACTCGGGGTGCGTCAACGATCGCCACACTCGGCACGCCGGGTGATAATCACCCTGAGGGTGGTTTCCCGTGTCCCATTCCCGGGAATGGCTTGCCGGATGTGCTGACGACACCTCCGCAGGACGGTCACTGGCTGTTGGTACCGAAGTCCTCCGGTGAGATCTGGTCGAGGAACTCCCGGAACTTCTCGACCTCGTCCTCCTGCTCGTCCGGGATGGCGATACCCGCGTCGTCGAGCACCCCGTCACTGCCGTAGATCGGCGTGCCGGTGCGCAGCGCGAGCGCTATGGCGTCGGACGGACGCGCGCTCACCTCGACCCCGCCGGCGAAGACCAGCTCCGCGTAGAAGACCCCTTCCCGGAGGTCCGTGATGCGGACCTCGGTGAGCTCCTGGCCGAGGGCCTCGAGCACATCCTTGAAGAGATCATGGGTCAGCGGCCTGGCCGGAGCCATGCCCTGCTGGGCGAAGGCGATCGCGGTCGCCTCACCAGGACCGATCCAAATGGGGAGGTACCGGTCGCCTCCCACTTCACGCAGGAGCACGATCGGTTGGTTGGAGGGCATTTCCACCCGGACACCCACAACGTCGAGCTCGTTCACACAGCAACCCTAGGACGTGCTCGGCAGGTTTGGGTAGTCGGGCTCCCCCGTGATCAGTGGAGCCGGATCCCCAGAGCGGTCTGCACGAAGGCCGAATGGAGCCGTACGGACAGTTCCGCGAGCTCCTTCGCCGTGGCCTCCGCATGCGCTCTGGTCTGCGGATTCCGGTGCCGGCGCAGGGGAGCGACCACCTGCTCGATCAGCCCGGCCTCACGCTCCGCGGCCCCTCGCATGGTCCGCAGATGACGCGGTTCGAGACCGAATCGACCCAGATCCGCCACAAGTTTGGCCACGGTCACCGTCTCGGCGTCGTAGCCGCCTTCCGCCGTCGGAGCGACAAGGCCGTACGACTCCCACTCCTCCAGCTCGCTCTCGGTGACCTCGGCGGCGGCCAGCAGCTCCGCGCGCCCGATCCGCGCCGCGGTCGCCCGCCCGGACTCGGCGTCCCAGGAACCGTCGGTCAGGTCCCGCTGCCCGCCCGCAGACGGCAGGGAGGCCTGCTCACCGCGGGCCAGGGCGTCCAGGTGCTCCCGGATGACCTTCAGCGGGAGGTAGTGGTCCCGCTGCATCCGCAGCACCTGTGCCAGCCGTTCGACGTCGTCGGGCCGGAACTTCCGGTATCCGGAAGGCGTCCGCTGCGGCTCGACGAGCCCCTCGGCCTCCAGAAAGCGAATCTTGGAGATGGTGACTTCGGGAAATTCGTCCCGCAGCTGCAGGAGCACCGCGCCGATACTCATCGCACGGTCGTCGGCGGTGGCGGTGCCGTGACCGGCACCGCCCGTCGGTGTTCTCAGCATGGACCTTCCCTGACGGGTCAGATGCCCCGCTGGCTTGCGTAGAAGACCAGCCGGTACTTCCCGATCTGCACCTCGTCGCCGTTGGACAGCGCGACGGAGTCGATGCGCTCACGATTGACGTACGTGCCATTGAGACTGCCGACGTCCTCGACCGTGAAGCTGCCGTCGGGGCTCCGGCGGAACTCCACATGACGGCGCGAGACCGTCACGTCGTCGAGGAAGATGTCGCTCTGCGGGTGACGGCCGGCCGTGGTCAGCTCGCTGTCCAGCAGGAAGCGGCTGCCGGAGTTCGGCCCGCGGCGCACCACCAGGAGCGCCGAGCCGAGCGGCAGGGCGTCGACGGCGGCCTGTGCCTCGGGAGAGAGGGACGGCACGGACGTCTGGCCCGTAGCCTCCGCCTCGTACGCCTCGAGACCGGAGATGGAAATGGTCGAGGTCGTCTCCGAGGGGCGCTCGGACGGAGCACCACCCCGCAGCGGCGCACCACAGTTGGAGCAGAAACGACTGGCCTCGGCGTTGCGATGACCGCACCTCGTACAGACCGGCATGGACGCAGACCCTCCACCCGTACTTGAGGTCGATGGATCCCCGAAACCTATGCGGCCCGCACCGGCAGGGTCAACAGACGACGCGCCGGAACCACCCGAAATGTCACCGCCCGCACCCGCCACCTCGTCGCGGAAGAGCGGGCGCTCCGTACCCTGCTCCTCGGCCTGGCCATGGCGCGGTGCGCGATGGCGGGCAGCTTCATCGCGTGCGCTCTTGCCGAACAACTTCCCAAACAACTTCACGGGCGATTCCCCTTGACCGAAATAGACCCGCCCGTGGGGCAGGACGAACCCTGAATGAACACACCTGCCGACCCGGACATCTTCACAACGTCCGTAGCCACTCGACAGTTTCCACCACGCGTCACCATTACGATGCGGCGACCCCCCGCAACCTCGCGCCTGTGTCCTTCGACCCCCGTACCCGGCGGCCTCACTGGGAGGACGACCGAGCGTAGTCAGGCCGCTTCGCCGGTCGCAAGGCATCCACGACGATGTCGTCAGCCTGTGCCACATGCACGGTGGCCTGCTCCTTTTCCAGCGTCTGCACGACGCCGCCGGGGATGTTCAGCGCCGGCTCCAGGTCCTGCGGCTTGCCGATGACCTTGAAGACGTACGGCGCGGAGATGCGCCGGTCGTCGACCTTGATGTCACCGCCGTCACCGGAGAAGTACGTATTGGCGACCACCCTCACCCCGTTGACCTCGATCGCCTCGGCACCGGCCGCACGCAGCTCCTGGAGTGCGTCGAGCAGCATGTCCGGCTCCACCGCGCCGCCTGGATCGTTGATCGTCAGCGTGATCCCGGGCCCGTGTGCCGCCACGGTGCCCGCGAGGATACCGAGTTGCCGCTCCTTTTCCACTGTCTGCTTACGCGCTTCCTCGGCCTGGTCCGAGCTGTTCTCGAGCTCCGTTCGCTGATCGTCCAGACGCTGCTTCTCGTCTTCAAGACGCTGCGTACGGTCGTCGAGTTCATCGAGAATGCGAACCAGGTCCTCCTGGCGCGCGCCGCGCAGTGCGCTGTTGTCGCTGTTCGACCGCACCTGGATCGCCAGCCCCAGGCCGAGGACGAACAGCAGCAGCGCCACGATGAGTTGAGCCCGGGTCACCCGGGGCGGCCACACGGCGGCGATCAGCCGTCGGCGCCCGGTGAGCTCCTCGGGGCCGCCGGCCGGCGGCTCGCCGGTGCGCTCGGTGTCTCGGGGAAATTCTTCGTCGCTCATCGGCTTCAGGCCCGGAAGACGTGGCGACGGATCGCCGCGGCGTTGGAGAAGATCCGGATGCCGAGCACGACCACCACACCGGTGGAGAGCTGGGCCCCCACACCCAGCTTGTCGCCCAGGAACACGATCAGGGCGGCCACGACGACGTTCGAGAGGAACGACACCACAAAGACCTTGTCGACGAAGATGCCGTCGAGCATGGCCCGCAGACCGCCGAAGACCGCGTCCAGCGCAGCCACGACAGCGATCGGAAGATAGGGCTCGACCACCGCCGGCACCTCGGGCCGGACCAACAGTCCGACCACGACTCCCACGACGAGGCCCAGTACGGCGATCACGATGTGCCCTTCCCTGTGTCTGCCGCACCACTGCCGGTGTCTGCGGCCTTCGGCTCTGCTGTTCGTACGATCAGGCTCGGAGCGGCCGGGAGGCGCACCTGCTCCTGGACGGAGATGCTGGTCCTGATGGAGAACGTGTCCTTCAGCGCCTGCAGATACTGGCCGTCGGCACTGTCCTGGAACGCGGTACTGAGCCGCTTCCCGTCCCCCACCGCAAGCACCGTGTACGGCGGCACGAGCGGTCTGTTGTCGACCAGTATGGCGTCGCCCGCGGCACGGATGGCCGACAGGGCTGTCAGCCGCTGGCCGTTGATGGCGATCGCTTCCGCCCCGGACTGCCACAGGCCGTTGACGACCCGCTGCAGGTCCCGGTCGCGCACCCGCCCCGTATCGGCGAAACCGCTGGTCTCGCGCGGTCCGCCACCGCCCTGATCGGTGTCCTTCGCGTCGTCGACGACGAGCTTCACACCGGGCCCCTGCACCGCGGTCGCCCCGGAGAGCAGCGCCACCAACTCGCCCTGGTCCCCTCCATGCTTTTCCAACGCTTTACGTTGACGCTCGCTCACGTCGCCACGCAACTTGTCCACCTGGGACTCGAGACTGTCGGCCGCCGATGTCTCGGCATCGATACGGTCGATGAGCTCCTCGCGCTCCTTGGCAAGGACGGGCGCCGAGACGCGTGCCTCCGCGGCGCCGAGCGTGACCACCAGAGCAGCCAGCACAAGACCCGCCGCAAGGGCCAGCTTCGCCTTCAGCGTGCGGGGCATGCCCGCGCTCCCGTCGGCCTTGCGGCGCGCGGTGGCCTCGGCGTAACCGTCGTCCAGGCTGTGGTCCATCACATTGGTCAGCAGCGACATGGACGCGTCGGGGCGCGCGGAGGGTGAGGCCGTACTCCGATCGGGGGGCTGCTGCGACATGCCGCACATCGTCGCACGCCGCAGCAGCTACCGCCGAATGGCCCCACCGATGCGTCGGGAGGCGCGGCACAGCACCTCCCGACGCACTCAGGAAAACGTCAGTGACCTGCGCTGTCCACGACCGTTGACCATTCGTCGAGCAGCGCCTGCGCCGATGCGTCGTCGGGGCCCTCCGCCCACAAATGGGTGACAGCCTCGGCCGGGTCCGGAAGCACCATCACCCAACGACCGTCCGCCTCCACGACCCGCACACCGTCGGTGGTGTCGACGTCCCGGTTGCCGGCGGCCTCCACCACACGACGCATGACCAGCCCCTTGACGGCCCACGGCGTGGCCAGATCGCGGCGCAGGACATGCGCACGGGGGATGCGGGCGTCGATCTGGCTGAGCGTGAGCTGCGTCCTCGCGACGAGCCCGATGAGCCGTACGAAGGCGGCCGAGCCGTCGAAGACGCTGCTGAATTCGGGAACGATGAAGCCACCGCGCCCGTCTCCACCGAAGATGGTGCCTTCCTGCCGCCCCACGCGCGTCAGATCGTCGGGCGACGTCGTCGTCCACTCCACCTGTGTGCCGTGGTACGCCGCCACCTGTTCGGCGACTCGTGTCGTCGTCACCGGCAGGGCCACGCGTCCGCTGCGCCGCTCGGCGGCCACCAGGTCGAGCAGCACCAGCAGTGCCCGGTCGTCCTCCACGATCCGGCCGCGCTCGTCGACCAGGGAGAGCCGCTCGCCGACCGGGTCGAAACGCACGCCGAACGCCGCCCGCGCCGAGGAGACGATCTCCCCGAGCCGCACCAGCCCGGACCTCCGGGTGTCGGCGGACTCGGTGGGCCGTGATTCGTCGAGACCGGGGTTGATCGTCAGCGCGTCCACGCCAAGCCGCCCGAGCAGACTGGGCAGCACGAGCCCGGCACTGCCGTTGGATGCGTCCACGACAACCTTGAGCCCTGCGGCGGCGATCCCGGTGGTGTCCACATTGCGCAGCAGCGATCCGGTGTAGGAGTCGAAGACGCTGGACGGGAAGTGCAGATCGCCGATCTCGCCCGGGAAGGCCCGCCGGTACTCCTGACGTGCGTAGACCCGGTCCAGCTTCCGCTGGCGCGCCTGGGACAGGTCTGCTCCCCGCTCGTCGAAGAACATGATGTCCACCGAGTCGGGCACTCCGGGCGAGGTACGGATCATGATCCCACCGGCGCTGCCCCGGGCGGTCTGCTGACGCGCGACCGGCAGCGGCACGTTCTCCAGGTCCCGTACGTCGATGGCACTGGCCTGCAACGCCGAGATGACCGCTCGCTTCAGCGCACGGGCGCCACGGGAGTGGTCGCGGGCGGTGGTGACGGTCGAACCCTTCTTGAGGGTGGTGGCGTACGCACCGGCCAGCCGCACAGCGAGTTCCGGTGTGATCTCCACGTTCAGGATTCCCGAGACACCGCGGGCACCGAAGAGATGAGCCTGCCCGCGCGACTCCCAGATCACCGATGTATTGACAAAGGCGCCGGCCTCGATGGTCTTGAAGGGGTAGACCCGGACATTGCCCTGAATGATCGATTCCTCACCGACCAGGCACTCGTCCCCGATGACCGCACCGTCCTCGATGCGGGCCGCCCGCATGATGTCGGTGTTCTTGCCGACCACACATCCGCGCAGATTGCAGTGCTGACCGATGTATACGTTGTCGTGAATCACTGCCCGGTGCAGGAACGCACCCGTCTTGACGACGACGTTCGAACCGACGACCGTGTGCTCACGAAGCTCGGCCCCGGCCTCGATCTTTGCGTAGTCCCCGATGTACACGGGCCCCCGCAGCACCGCGTCGGGATGCACCTCGGCGCCTTCCGCGACCCATACCCCGGGCGAGATCTCGAAGCCGTCGATCTCGACGTCGACCTTGCGCTCAAGGACATCGGCCTGGGCCTTCACATAGCTCTCGTGCGTGCCCACGTCCTCCCAGTAGCCCTCGGCGACATAGCCGTAGATCGGCTTGCCTTCCTTCATGAGCTGAGGGAAGACATCACCGGACCAGTCCACCGAGACATCGGCCTCGACATAGTCGAATACCTCGGGCTCCATCACGTAGATGCCCGTGTTGACCGTGTCCGAGAAGACCTGACCCCAGGTGGGCTTCTCCAGGAAACGCTCGACCTGGCCACCCTCGTCGACAATCGTGATTCCGAATTCCAGCGGATTCGGAACCCGGGTCAGACACACCGTGACGAGCCCGCCCTTTTCCTTGTGGAAGGCGATGAGATCGGTGAGGTCGAAGTCGGTGAGAGCATCACCGGAAATGACGAGGAAGGTGTCGTCCTTCAACGCCTCTTCGGCGTTCTTCACGCTCCCCGCGGTACCGAGAGGTTTCTCCTCGTTGGCATAAGTGAGCTCCATCCCGAGCTCTTCGCCGTCTCCGAAGTAGTTCTTGACGAGAGAGGCGAGAAACTGGACGGTCACGACGGTCTCATTGAGCCCATGCCGCTTGAGCAGCCGCAGCACATGCTCCATGATCGGCCGATTGGCGACAGGCAGGAGAGGCTTGGGCATGCTCGAGGTCATGGGGCGAAGGCGGGTGCCTTCACCACCAGCCATCACAACGGCCTTCATGTCGGAAACGTCCTCCTTGAAGAGACGACGGTCTAGCCGACTTCACCCGTCAGGGCAACACCTGAGACTTCACCGCGGACCGGCCACACTGCGCGGCACCGCATCAACGAGCTCAATCGGCTTCTGCATCCGCCTTGACGAGCCGGCGGACCTGAACCACGTAGAGGATTCCTGCCCACCAATAGAGCGTTGTACCCCATCCGGCGAACGCCCATCCGAAAATGGCGGCCAGCGATCCAAGCCAACCACTTGCGTCACTGAGCAGCAACAAGGGGAAGGCGTACATCAGGTTGAACGTAGCCGCCTTCCCCAGGAAGTTCACCTGGGGCGGCGGATAGCCGTGGCGCCGGAGGATTCCTACCATGACGAGAAGCATCAGCTCGCGTGCCAGGAGCGCCGCGGTGAGCCAGAGCGGAAGGATCTCACGCCAAGTCAGTCCGACAAGGGTCGAAAGGATGTACAGCCGGTCGGCAGCCGGATCCAGGAGGCGCCCGAGGCTACTGATCTGGTTCCACCGGCGGGCGAGCTTACCGTCGAGGTAGTCACTGATCCCGCTGAACATCAGAACCAGCAGCGCCCAGCCATCGCTCTTGGGTCCGCCGAACTCGGGGCGAAGAATCAGCCACAGGAAGAGCGGTACCCCGACAAGGCGAGCCATGCTGAGGATGTTGGGGATGGTGAGGACCCGGTCCGTCTGAACCCGAGTCTCCTGGACCTCCACCCGGGGGCCTCCTGTGAAAGAACGTGCCAATGATGCCCCTGACCCTACCCGCAGCCACTGCCGGCAGATGCACGGGGGTAGCGGCCGGCCCGTAAACGCAGAAAAGCCCCGCACCAGAGGTGCGGGGCTTTCCCGGAATAATTGTTCGGCGGCGTCCTACTCTCCCACAGGGTCCCCCCTGCAGTACCATCGGCGCTGAAAGGCTTAGCTTCCGGGTTCGGAATGTAACCGGGCGTTTCCCTAACGCAATGACCACCGAAACACTATGAAATTAACCAACACCGGGCAACAACACGGCCGTTCGTTATTTCAGAACTAACACAGTGGACGCGAGCAACTGAGGACAAGCCCTCGGCCTATTAGTACCAGTCAGCTCCACCCGTTGCCGGGCTTCCACATCTGGCCTATCAACCCAGTCGTCTACTGGGAGCCTTAACCCCTCGAAGGGGGTGGGAATACTCATCTCGAAGCAGGCTTCCCGCTTAGATGCTTTCAGCGGTTATCCTTTCCGAACGTAGCCAACCAGCCATGCCCTTGGCAGGACAACTGGCACACCAGAGGTTCGTCCGTCCCGGTCCTCTCGTACTAGGGACAGCCCTTCTCAATATTCCTACGCGCGCAGCGGATAGGGACCGAACTGTCTCACGACGTTCTAAACCCAGCTCGCGTACCGCTTTAATGGGCGAACAGCCCAACCCTTGGGACCGACTCCAGCCCCAGGATGCGACGAGCCGACATCGAGGTGCCAAACCATCCCGTCGATATGGACTCTTGGGGAAGATCAGCCTGTTATCCCCGGGGTACCTTTTATCCGTTGAGCGACAGCGCTTCCACAAGCCACTGCCGGATCACTAGTCCCGACTTTCGTCCCTGCTCGACCCGTCGGTCTCACAGTCAAGCTCCCTTGTGCACTTACACTCAACACCTGATTGCCAACCAGGCTGAGGGAACCTTTGGGCGCCTCCGTTACTCTTTAGGAGGCAACCGCCCCAGTTAAACTACCCATCAGACACTGTCCCTGATCCGGATCACGGACCCAGGTTAGACATCCAGCACGACCAGAGTGGTATTTCAACGGCGACTCCACAACCACTGGCGTGGCTGCTTCAAAGTCTCCCACCTATCCTACACAAGCCGAACCGAACACCAATATCAAACTGTAGTAAAGGTCCCGGGGTCTTTCCGTCCTGCTGCGCGAAACGAGCATCTTTACTCGTAGTGCAATTTCACCGGGCCTATGGTTGAGACAGTCGAGAAGTCGTTACGCCATTCGTGCAGGTCGGAACTTACCCGACAAGGAATTTCGCTACCTTAGGATGGTTATAGTTACCACCGCCGTTTACTGGCGCTTAAGTTCTCAGCTTCGCCGACCCGAAAGTCAGCTAACCGGTCCCCTTAACGTTCCAGCACCGGGCAGGCGTCAGTCCGTATACATCGCCTTACGGCTTCGCACGGACCTGTGTTTTTAGTAAACAGTCGCTTCTCGCTGGTCTCTGCGGCCACCCCCAGCTCATGGAGTAAATCCAATCACCAGTGATGGCCCCCTTCTCCCGAAGTTACGGGGGCATTTTGCCGAGTTCCTTAACCATAGTTCACCCGAACGCCTCGGTATTCTCTACCTGACCACCTGAGTCGGTTTAGGGTACGGGCCGCCATGAAACTCGCTAGAGGCTTTTCTCGACAGCATAGGATCATCCACTTCACCACAATCGGCTCGGCATCAGGTCTCAGACTTAATGTGTGACGGATTTGCCTATCACACGCCCTACACCCTTACCCCGGGACTACCACCGCCCGGGCTGGACTACCTTCCTGCGTCACCCCATCGCTTACCTACTACAAGTCTGGTTCGTCGGCTCCACCACTACCCTCAACTCCGAAGAGATCGGGCCGGCTTCACGGACTTAGCATCGCCTGATTCAGTACTGGGCGTTTCAAAGCGGGTACCGGAATATCAACCGGTTGTCCATCGACTACGCCTGTCGGCCTCGCCTTAGGTCCCGACTTACCCTGGGCAGATCAGCTTGACCCAGGAACCCTTAGTCAATCGGCGCACACGTTTCTCACGTGTGTATCGCTACTCATGCCTGCATTCTCACTCGTGAACCGTCCACAACTCGCTTCCGCGGCTGCTTCACCCGGCACACGACGCTCCCCTACCCATCCCAGCAGGCGTTGGCCCTATATGCTGGAATGACACGACTTCGGCGGTACGCTTGAGCCCCGCTACATTGTCGGCGCGGAATCACTTGACCAGTGAGCTATTACGCACTCTTTCAAGGGTGGCTGCTTCTAAGCCAACCTCCTGGTTGTCTCTGCGACTCCACATCCTTTCCCACTTAGCGTACGCTTAGGGGCCTTAGTCGATGCTCTGGGCTGTTTCCCTCTCGACCATGGAGCTTATCCCCCACAGTCTCACTGCCGTGCTCTCACTTACCGGCATTCGGAGTTTGGCTAAGGTCAGTAACCCGGTAGGGCCCATCGCCTATCCAGTGCTCTACCTCCGGCAAGAAACACACGACGCTGCACCTAAATGCATTTCGGGGAGAACCAGCTATCACGGAGTTTGATTGGCCTTTCACCCCTAACCACAGGTCATCCCCCAGGTTTTCAACCCTGGTGGGTTCGGTCCTCCACGAAGTCTTACCTCCGCTTCAACCTGCCCATGGCTAGATCACTCCGCTTCGGGTCTTGAGCATGCTACTAAAACGCCCTATTCGGACTCGCTTTCGCTACGGCTTCCCCACACGGGTTAACCTCGCAACACACCGCAAACTCGCAGGCTCATTCTTCAAAAGGCACGCAGTCACGACATGCAAGCAAGCTTGCATGCGACGCTCCCACGGCTTGTAGGCACACGGTTTCAGGTACTATTTCACTCCGCTCCCGCGGTACTTTTCACCATTCCCTCACGGTACTATCCGCTATCGGTCACCAGGGAATATTTAGGCTTAGCGGGTGGTCCCGCCAGATTCACACGGGATTTCTCGGGCCCCGTGCTACTTGGGTGTCTCTTAAACGAGCCGTTAATGTTTCAGCTACGGGGGTCTTACCCTCTACGCCGGACCTTTCGCATGTCCTTCGCCTACATCAACGGTTTCTGACTCGCCTCACAGCCGGCAGACTGTGAAAAAGAGATCCCACAACCCCGCATGCGCAACCCCTGCCGGGTATCACACGCATACGGTTTGGCCTCATCCAGTTTCGCTCGCCACTACTCCCGGAATCACGGTTGTTTTCTCTTCCTGAGGGTACTGAGATGTTTCACTTCCCCTCGTTCCCTCCACACTGCCTATGTGTTCAGCAGCGGGTGACAGCCCATGACGACTGCCGGGTTTCCCCATTCGGACACCCCCGGATCAAAGCTCGGTTGACAGCTCCCCGGGGCCTATCGTGGCCTCCCACGTCCTTCATCGGTTCCTGGTGCCAAGGCATCCACCGTGCGCCCTTAAAAACTTGGCCACAGATGCTCGCGTCCACTGTGCAGTTCTCAAACAACGACCAGCCACCCATCACCCCACCCCTAAGGGCGAGTTCACTGGGGCCGGCAACTGAAGGCAACCTTGCGGCCATACCCTCAGACACCCAACAACGTGCCCGACACGACCGACCACCTCTCACGTTCCACGCCGAAGCAGTACTAGTGAAAAACAACCTGTCGTGCCGAATAGTCAACGTTCCACCCATGAGCAACCACCGTCGAACATTTGCCGACGTAGTGGCCTCTGACCAAGCAAGCTTGGTAAGAAGTGCTCCTTAGAAAGGAGGTGATCCAGCCGCACCTTCCGGTACGGCTACCTTGTTACGACTTCGTCCCAATCGCCAGTCCCACCTTCGACAGCTCCCTCCCACAAGGGGTTGGGCCACCGGCTTCGGGTGTTACCGACTTTCGTGACGTGACGGGCGGTGTGTACAAGGCCCGGGAACGTATTCACCGCAGCAATGCTGATCTGCGATTACTAGCAACTCCGACTTCATGGGGTCGAGTTGCAGACCCCAATCCGAACTGAGACCGGCTTTTTGAGATTCGCTCCGCCTCGCGGCATCGCAGCTCATTGTACCGGCCATTGTAGCACGTGTGCAGCCCAAGACATAAGGGGCATGATGACTTGACGTCGTCCCCACCTTCCTCCGAGTTGACCCCGGCAGTCTCCTGTGAGTCCCCATCACCCCGAAGGGCATGCTGGCAACACAGAACAAGGGTTGCGCTCGTTGCGGGACTTAACCCAACATCTCACGACACGAGCTGACGACAGCCATGCACCACCTGTATACCGACCACAAGGGGGGCACCATCTCTGATGCTTTCCGGTATATGTCAAGCCTTGGTAAGGTTCTTCGCGTTGCGTCGAATTAAGCCACATGCTCCGCTGCTTGTGCGGGCCCCCGTCAATTCCTTTGAGTTTTAGCCTTGCGGCCGTACTCCCCAGGCGGGGAACTTAATGCGTTAGCTGCGGCACCGACGACGTGGAATGTCGCCAACACCTAGTTCCCAACGTTTACGGCGTGGACTACCAGGGTATCTAATCCTGTTCGCTCCCCACGCTTTCGCTCCTCAGCGTCAGTAATGGCCCAGAGATCCGCCTTCGCCACCGGTGTTCCTCCTGATATCTGCGCATTTCACCGCTACACCAGGAATTCCGATCTCCCCTACCACACTCTAGCCTGCCCGTATCGACTGCAGACCCGGGGTTAAGCCCCGGGCTTTCACAACCGACGCAACAAGCCGCCTACGAGCTCTTTACGCCCAATAATTCCGGACAACGCTTGCGCCCTACGTATTACCGCGGCTGCTGGCACGTAGTTAGCCGGCGCTTCTTCTGCAGGTACCGTCACTCTCGCTTCTTCCCTGCTGAAAGAGGTTTACAACCCGAAGGCCGTCATCCCTCACGCGGCGTCGCTGCATCAGGCTTTCGCCCATTGTGCAATATTCCCCACTGCTGCCTCCCGTAGGAGTCTGGGCCGTGTCTCAGTCCCAGTGTGGCCGGTCGCCCTCTCAGGCCGGCTACCCGTCGTCGCCTTGGTAGGCCATCACCCCACCAACAAGCTGATAGGCCGCGGGCTCATCCTTCACCGCCGGAGCTTTCAACCCCGTCCCATGCGGGACAGAGTGTTATCCGGTATTAGACCCCGTTTCCAGGGCTTGTCCCAGAGTGAAGGGCAGATTGCCCACGTGTTACTCACCCGTTCGCCACTAATCCACCCCGAAAGGCTTCATCGTTCGACTTGCATGTGTTAAGCACGCCGCCAGCGTTCGTCCTGAGCCAGGATCAAACTCTCCGTGAATGTTTTCCCGTAATCGGGAGACACATCACGAGAGCGGGACGATCAGCCGGAATAAGACCGACCGTCCACAGCGTCCTCGCTGTGTAATTGCCTACCGGAACCACAAGGGCCCGGCAGGACTTTCAAAGGAACCACCAACCTGCCGAAACAGGCCGGGGTATCAACATATCTGGCGTTGACTTTTGGCACGCTGTTGAGTTCTCAAGGAACGGACGCTTCCTTCGTACTCACCCTCTCGGGCTTTCCTCCGGGCTTTCCCTTCGGTCTTGCGTTTCCGACTCTATCAGACTCTTTCGTGTCCGATTCCCGGTCGAAGCGGGCCCCTGCGAAGCAGGAGAATTTCTACTGTGCTTTCCAGGTTATCGCTTTCGCGTTTCCCTTTCCGGCGAGTCCGACTCTATCAGGCCTTTTCCGTCTCCCTTGACCAGCCCTGCAGGCATGCAGAAGCTGAATCCGAGTTAGGGTTTGGGCTTAATAGTCGCCGCCGGCCCCCGACGCAATGTCGTGCTGGGGCCAGGCAGGAGTACGACAGTACAGGCCGCTCGGAGTCGAGGCAAATCGTTTCCGGTGCCCCCCTAGGTCTGCGAACCCATTGGACTCGGGCGGAACCGGGACTTCTTATGACTTACGCTGCTGAACAGTACGCCGTCCCCTGCAGGTCGCGGCGGCCCCATTGAAGCTCCACCCTGGGAGGCTCCCTATGACCACTGTGACGTCCCCTCTTGAAGGACGTGCCATCGGACTCGCTGCGGTACCCGACCCGGTCTTCTCCGGTGCGATGGTCGGTCCCGGAACAGCCATCGATCCCGTGCGTGAGCCGTCCGAGGCAGTTTCGCCGGTTGACGGGGTAGTTGTCTCCCTGCACCCGCACGCCTTCGTCGTTGTGGACGGACAGGGGCGCGGGGTGCTGGTGCACCTGGGCATCGACACCGTTCAGCTCAATGGCGAGGGCTTCGAGCTCCTCGTCAACAAGGGTGACACGGTCACGCGGGGCCAGAACATCGTGCGATGGAACCCGGCCGCCGTGGAGGAGGCCGGCAAGTCGCCCATCTGCCCGATCGTCGCGCTGGAGGCCACGGCCGACTCCCTCTCCGACGTCCGCGAGGACGGCGATGTCAAGGTTGGCGACACACTGTTCGACTGGCAGTGACACGTTCGGCGCAGTAACAGCCGACTGGACATCCACCGCGGTGGCACGGATCGCCGCACAATCTGAGACGGGTGAAATGGAGACAACGCTGCGAGGCGTCGGCGTGAGCCACGGTGTGGCGATCGGCGAGGTACGGCACATGGGTACGGCTGTGCTCGAGCCGCCGGCCAAACGGATTCCCGCGGAGGAGGCCGAGCGCGAGCAGGGGCGTGCTCGCCAGGCCGTGGACGCTGTTGCGGCCGACCTCAATGCCCGGGGCCATCTGGCAGGCGGCGAGGCGCAGGCGGTGCTCGAGGCGCAGGCCCTGATGGCCCAGGACCCCGAGCTCATGGCCGACGTGGACCGGCGCATCGCCGTCGGAAGCAGCGCCGAGCGTGCGGTGTACGACGCGTTTGCCGCGTACCGTGCCCTGCTGGCCGGAGCCGGGGAGTATCTGGCGGGACGGGTCGCGGACCTCGACGACGTGCGCAACCGGATCGTGGCGCGGCTGCTCGGTGTGCCGATGCCGGGTGTGCCGGACAGTGATGAGCCGTACGTGCTGATCGCGCGCGACCTGGCGCCTGCCGATACAGCGCTGCTCGACCCCGCTCTGGTGCTCGGATTTGTCACCGAGGAGGGCGGACCGACCAGTCACAGCGCGATTCTGGCGCGGGCGCTCGGTGTGCCGGCCGTGGTGGCTCTCCCCGGTGCCGGTGAGCTGGCCGAGGGTACGGTCATCGCGGTGGACGGCAGCACCGGCGAGATTTTCGTCGAGCCGAGCGAGGCGAAGCGCGCGGAGATGGAGAGCGCCGCCGTGGCCCGCAAGGCCGCGCTGTCCGCCTCGACCGGTCCGGGTGCGACGTCCGACGGTCACAAGGTGCCGCTCCTGGCCAATGTGGGCGGGCCCGGCGATGTGCCGGCGGCGGTCGAGGCCGGTGCCGAGGGTGTGGGTCTTTTCCGCACCGAGTTCCTGTTCCTGGACGACAGCAAGCAGGCGCCGTCCGAGGAGAAGCAGGTCGAGGCCTACCGTGCGGTGCTGGAGGCGTTCCCCGAGGGACGCGTCGTGGTGCGGGTGCTGGACGCCGGTGCGGACAAGCCGCTCGACTTCCTGACGCCCACGGACGAGCCGAACCCGGCGCTGGGTGTGCGTGGGCTTCGTACTCTGCTGGACCACCCCGAGGTGCTGCGGACCCAGCTGACCGCGCTGGCGAAGGCGGCCGAGGGGCTGCCGGTCCATCTCGAGGTCATGGCGCCGATGGTGGCGGACCGTACGGATGCGAAGGCGTTCGCCGACGCGTGCCGGGCGGCCGGGCTGCAGGCGAAGTTCGGCGCGATGGTGGAGATTCCGTCCGCTGCTCTTCGGGCCCGCTCGATCCTGCAGGAGGTGGAGTTCCTGTCGCTGGGCACCAATGACCTGGCGCAGTACACCTTCGCCGCCGACCGTCAGGTGGGTGCGGTGTCGCGGCTGCAGGATCCGTGGCAGCCCGCGCTGCTCGACCTGGTGGCGCTGTCGGCTGACGCTGCCAAGGCCGAGGGCAAGAGCTGCGGTGTCTGTGGTGAGGCTGCCGCCGATCCGCTGCTCGCCTGTGTGCTGACCGGTCTGGGTGTCACCTCCCTGTCGATGGGCGCCGCGTCCATTCCTTACGTCCGCGCCACGCTGGCGAAGCACACGCTCGCGCAGTGCGAGCGCGCCGCTGCCGCCGCGCGTGCGACGGACTCCGCCGACGAGGCGCGGCTCGCGGCTCAGGCGGTGCTGTCGGGCGAGTAGTTCGCGCAGTTCGTTGTGAAGGGGCTTCCCGCCGGACACGGCGGGAAGCCCCTTCGGTGTGTCAGCGGTGTTCCTCCGGTTCGTCCGCGCCGATGTCGAAGCCCGCGCAGTACTCGACGCCGGACTCCGGGGAGACGGGATCACCGGTGTCCGCGTCGGTGCAGTAGGCGCTGAAGACCTCACCGGCGGTGAGCGGTACGAGGCTGCCACGGTTCAGTCGCCAGCCGTGGACCCGGTCGGGGGTCCCGGGGCTGCTTGTACGGAGTACGAGTCCGCCGTGACTTTCGAGGGCGATGCCGACGGCGAGGACGGTGACGAACTCTGCGCCTTCGCCCGAATCGAGGTGGGCCGGGCCCGTCGTGCCCCGCTCGGTGTGGAGGACGGCGAGGAGCTGTTCGTTCTCCGTGGGCGTGCTGCAGACCAGATGGTGCGTGCCCGGGCCCGCCGTCTCCAACGTGCGCATCAGGAGGTGGGACGCCCGGTCGAAGGCGGCGCGGCCGATGTCCTGCCCGCAGTCGGCGCATTCGCCGAGGTCGGCCAGGAGCGTCGTGGCGTACTCCCATGTGGCCTGCCGGACCGCTCGGCTGACGAGGAGCGGGACAAGGGTGTCGATGGGTTGTCCGGTGTACGCGACTGTGGCTCCGGTCGCGGCGATCTCGGCGGTGAATCGACTGCGGCTGGCCGGGGCGTCGGCGGCGAGGCCGGATTCGGCACAGAACTCCGCGTACTCCTCCGGGTCGAAGAGGGCCACGGTGGTGTGCATGCCCTGGGCCGCGAGCGTTTTGAGCAGGCCCTCGACCTGCTGCAGATAGACGGTGTGGTCGTCGAACGTGAAAGTGCGGTAGCGCCGCATGGCCGCGAAGTCCTGCTCGTCGGCCAGGAGGCCGATGGTGCTCGGTGCTTCGCGGCGCAGCGTGCGTCGCATCGATGTGCCGGTCCGCCGATAGGCGGTGTGCTTGGTGTTCCTGGTGTGCGCCACGACTCCCCCAGTGCGCTGTCGAACATTGCTCACTCAGAGTAATCACGGGCACTGACAGTGCCCTCTTCAGCGGCGCGTACGAGCCAGGTCCTCGTAGAAGTGGAGCAGTTCGAGGTTGTCGATCGAGCCGGGATTGACCGCCTTGGCCAGGGCTGTTCCCTGGAGGAGGCGCTTGACCGGAACCTCGATGCGCTTGCCGGTGAGGGTGTGCGGGATGCCGGGAACCTCGATGATCTCGTCCGGCACATGGCGCGGCGAGAGGTTCTCGCGGATGGTTTCTTTGATGCGGCCGCGCAGGCCGTCGTCGAGGGCGGCACCGTCGGCGAGGTGGACGAAGAGCGGCATCCAGTAGCCGCCGTCGGGCTCTTCGAGGCCGATGACCAGGGATTCGCGGATCTCGGGGAGCCGTTCGACGGCTTCGTAGATGTCGGCGGAGCCCATCCGTACCCCCTGGCGGTTGAGGGTGGAGTCGGAGCGGCCGTGGATGATGACGGAGCCGTGGTCGGTGAGGGTGATCCAGTCGCCGTGGCGCCAGACGCCGGGGTACATCTCGAAGTAGCTGTCGCTGTAGCGGCTGCCGTCGGGGTCGTTCCAGAAGTGGATCGGCATGGAGGGCAGCGGATTGGTGACGACGAGTTCACCGACCTCGCCGATGAGCGGCTTTCCTGCGGGGTCCCAGGCCTGGAGGTCCGTACCGAGGCAGGGGGCCTGGAGCTCGCCGATGTGGACGGGGAGGGTGGGGACGGCGCCGGCGAAGCAGCTGCAGACGTCCGTGCCGCCGCTGACGGAGGCGATCCAGAGGTTGTCGGCGACTTCGTCGTGGAGCCAGCGGAATCCGTCGGGCGGGAGCGGGGAGCCGGTGGTGGCCACGCACTGGATGCGCGAGAGGTCGAAGTCGCGGCCCGGGTGGATGCCGGCCTTGCGGCACGCCATGACGTAGGCGGCGGAGGTGCCGTAAAGGGTGGCGCCGGTCTGTTCGGCGACGCGCCACTGGGCGCTGACGTCGGGGTAGCCGGGGCTTCCGTCGTACAGCACGACCGTGGTGCCGGTGAGCAGGCCGGAGACGAGGAAGTTCCACATCATCCAGCCGGTGGAGGTGTACCAGAAGAAGCGGTCGTCGGGCCCGAGGTCGCAGTGCAGTCCGAGCTGTTTGAAGTGTTCGAGGAGGATGCCGCCCTGGGACTGGACGATCGCCTTGGGGAGTCCGGTGGTGCCTGAGGAGTACAGCACCCACAGCGGGTGGTCGAAGGGGACCTGTTCGAAGACGGGTTCGGTGTCCGCGGAGGTGAGGGCGGACCATTCGAGGGCGCCTTCGGGGGCGGGGGTGCCCAACAGCGGGATGTGGACGACGGCGCGCAGGGTGGGCAGTTCGCGGCGCAGTTCGGCGACCGTGTCGGTGCGGTCGTGTTCCTTGCCGCCGTAGCGGTAGCCGTCGACGGTGAAGAGGACGACCGGTTCGACCTGCTGGAAGCGGTCGAGGACGCTGCGGGCGCCGAAGTCCGGGGCGCAGGAGGTCCAGACGGCGCCGACGGCCGCGGTGGCGAGGAGCGCGACGACCGACTGCGGGATGTTGGGGAGGTAACCGCTGACGCGATCGCCGGGGCGGACCCCGAGTGCGCGGAGTTCGGCGGCGAGGGAGCCGACCTGGCGGCGGAGTTCGGACCAGCTGACCAGGGCCTGGGTGTGGGTCTCGTCGACGTGGATGAGCGCCGGGGCACCGGCGCGCAGCGGGTCCTCCGCGGCACGCAAAGCGTGTTCCGCGTAGTTGAGGGTGGCGCCGGGGAACCATTGGGCGCCGGGCATGGTGCGATCGCCGATGACGGTCTCGTACGGAGTGGAGAACCGTACGTCGAACCAGTCGGCGACGGCCCGCCAGAAGGTGTCCAGCTCGTCGACGGACCAGCGGTGCAGCGCCGGGTAGCCGCCGTCGGCCGGTGCTCCGTACCGCTCGGCGGCCCAGCTCTGGAAGCGGGTGACCGCCGCAGCGGCGATGCGCTCGGCGTCGGGCTGCCAGAGGGGGGCTTCGTTCGCTGCTGAGGTCATGGGGCGGCTCCCTGGCTGTACGGGTACGCGGGGTGGGCGTGGTTCGCGCGCACACGTGCTGGGGTGTGCGCGTGAGGCGGCTTCACGGACGATGCCATGTGATCGTCTTCCGCACCAGGGTTCCCCGCCCATGGTTGCATGTCCGGTTATGTGGCCCGGCCACGGGTGAACGGAAGTTGAACGGAGCCCGCTGCCGCTCCGTCAGGTGGCAGGGTGAGCTGCATGAACGGTCGCGACCTGGTGCGTTCGGTGAAGATGGTGGGTTCGGTGCAGGGGCTGCGCTTGGTGCGCTCGGCCTGGCGTCGGCAGCGGGCGGATGCGCGGGCGCTGCCGCCCCGTGGTGCGGAGCGGGCGAGAGTGCCGGGTCTGCTGGTGGGGGCGGAGCCCGGGCCCGGTGGCGGTGTCGTGAGATTCGCCCGTTCGGAGCTGTACATCCGGGTCGCGGTGGGCGGTGCCGTGTTCTGGGCGTGGGACGGGGCGGAGCCGCTGCCGTCGTACGCGCTGCCGGGTCCGGCGCCGGAGCCGGATCCGCGGGCTGTGCTGGAGCCGGACAAGGACGGCGGCTGGCAGGTTGTCTCGGAGCGGCTGACGCTGGTGGTGTCGCGGCACGGGGCGGTGGAGCTGCGTACGCCGGGCGGCGTGGTGCTCCGGCGGGAGCTGCCGCCACGCTGGTGGGAGCCGGTGGCGGGTGGTCCGGCCCGGTGGGTACAGCGGTCCGAGGTGCCGGCGGACGCCCGGTTCTTCGGGCTCGGCGGGCGGGCCTCGGGGCCGCGGCTGCGCGACGGCGTGTACGAGCTGTGGAACACCGATCCCGGCGGGCGCTTCGTGCCCGGTGACGATCCGCTGTATCTGACGATGCCGGTGCAGCTGGTGGTCTCGGACGCGGGGACGCATCTGGCGTTCCACGACAACTCCTGGGCGGGGCGGGTGACGCTGCGCGAGGGCGAGGAGGGGGCGGGGTCCGGCCATGACCGTCCGGGGCTGTGCGAGGTGCGGATGGACGGGGGGCCGCTGCGCTGCTGGGTGGTGGCGGGTACGCCGGCCCGGGTGCTGCAGGGCTGGACGGCACTGACGGGCGCGCCGGCGCTGCCGCCGTCCTGGGCGCTGGGTCCGCAGCACGCCCGGTGGGGGTTCGGCAGCGAGCGTGAGGTGCGGCGGGTCGTCGCCGGGTACCGGGAGCGGGGTCTGCCACTGTCCGTTCTGCATCTGGACATCGATCACTACGACGGGCATCAGGTGTTCACCGTCGACCGGGGCCGGTTTCCGGACCTGCCGCGGCTGGCCAAGGAGTTGCGGGAGGACGGGGTGCGACTTGTGTCGATCGTCGATCCGGCGGTGAAGGCGGTGCCGGGGAATGCGGTGTTCGACGCCGGTACGGCGGTCGGTGGAGCCGGGGCATTCGTCCGGGACGCACGGGGGCGGACGGTACGCGGGGAGGTGTGGCCCGGTGAGTGCGTGTATCCGGACTTCACCGATCCGCAAGTGCGGGAGTGGTGGGGAGATCTGTACGAGGAACGGCTGGCGCAGGGGTTCTCCGGTGTGTGGCACGACATGAACGAACCGGTGTCGTTCTCGGCGTTCGGCGAGCTGACGCTGCCGCGCTCGGCCCGGCACTCTCTGGAGGGCCGCGGGGGCGATCACCGGGAGGCCCACAATGTGTACGGGCTGGCGATGGCGAAGGCCGGGTACGAGGGGCTCTGCCGGCTGCGGCCGGACGAGCGGCCCTTCCTGTTCTCGCGCGCCGGCTGGGCGGGGATGCAGCGGTACGGGGGCACGTGGTCCGGCGATGTGGCGACGGGCTGGCCCGGGTTGCGTGCCTCGCTGTCGCTGGTGCTGGGGCTCGGCCTGTGCGGGGTGCCGTATTCGGGTCCCGATGTGGGCGGGTTCGACGGGTCGCCGTCCCCCGAACTGTATCTGCGCTGGTTCCAGCTGGGTGCCTGGCTGCCGTTGTTCCGCACGCACGCGGCGATGGACGCCGGGCGTCGGGAGCCGTGGGAGTTCGGGCCCGAGGTGCTTGAGCACGCGAGGGCGGCGCTGGTGGAGCGGGAGCGGCTGCATCCGTACTTTGTGACGCTCGCCCAGCTGGCCCGGCTGACGGGTGCGCCGTATGTGCGGCCGCTGTGGTGGGGGGCGCCCGGGGACCGGGCGCTGCGGGATTGCGAGGACGCGTTCTTGCTGGGGGATGCGTTGCTGGTGGCGCCGGTACTGAAGCGGGGGACGGACCGCCGGGCGGTGCGGCTGCCGCGGGGACGGTGGTACGACACGGCGACCGGAGAGGCGTACGAGGGGCCGGGGCAGGTGCTGGTCGATGCGCCGCTGTCGCGGGTGCCGGTGCTGGTGCGGGCGGGGTCGGTGATTCCGGTGCGGGGCATGGACGGGGAGCTGGAACTGGAGGTGTGGGCTCCGGCTGCCGGGCGTACCGGTGGTGGTCTGGTCGTCCGTGACGCGGGCGACGGCTGGGAGCAGCCGGAGGTCGAGCGATATACCTCGCGGCTGGTGGGTGGACAGGTCGTGGTGGAGCTGGAGGGTGGTGAGGTGACGTGCCCGGTGCGGGTGCGTGGGGTGTGACGCCCGTCAGCGGTGGTGGTAGCGGCCTTCGAACCATGCGCGGGCAGCCAGGGTGTGCAGCGGGAAGGCCAGTTCGGCGGGGGCGCGGAGCAGACTGTGGCCGGCGGTCTCGTCGGTGGGCACGGACGGGGGGAGGTCGACGACCGGGCGTGGCGGGAGCAGACCGAAGAGGAGAAGGTGGCCGTCCGGTGCGCTGAGGGCGTCGGCAAGACGTACGTCCTGCTGGTCGGCTTCGATGCCGGTCTCCTCGCGCAGTTCCCGCACGACCGCGTGCCGCCAGTCCTCTGCGTGGTCGATGAAGCCGCCGGGCAGGGCGAGGCCGCCGCGTCGGGGCTCGATGGTGCGGGTGATGACGACGAGGGAGGTGCCGTCCCGGTCGGTGACGGGGAGCAGGGCGACGGCGACCGGCAGCGGGTTGCGGTAGGCGGTGTCGCCGCAAGCGGTGCACGTGCGGGGCCAGGTGCCGGTGGATCCCGGCGCGGGCCGGGGGTACGGCGTGCCGCAGCTGCTGCAGTGGGAGTCCTTCATCGGTTCCGGCACCTTTTCCTCCACGTTCTGCTGCGCTCGTTCCTTCGCTCGGCTTTCTCTCCGGGCGCGGACACGCGCGGACTGTATCCGATCGTCGTGCCGACACCCGCACCACTGATGGATGATGCGCTCATGACAGGTATTGCTTCCGCATTCCGCGCTCTGGCAGCCACTGCCGCCATCCTGCTCGCCGCCACCGTCGCCTCCCCGCCGGCACAGGCCCAGGCCGAGCCGAAAGCCCCCGACGAGTTCGTCGCACTGCGTTCGGTGGACCCCACGATCATTCAGGAAATGCGCTACCCCACCGGGCACAACTTCATGGGTGAACCGGTCGACGGGTACCGCCAGCCCGTCTGCATCCTGACCCGGCCCGCGGCTGAGGCGCTCCACGCGGCGCAGACGCGGCTGCTGCGCCAGGGGTACTCGTTGAAGGTGTACGACTGCTACCGGCCGCAGCGGGCCGTCGATCATTTCGTACGGTGGGCGAAGGATCTCGACGACGAGGCCATGAAGGGCGAGTTCTACCCCCAGGTCGACAAGACGCGGCTGTTCGCGGACGGTTACATCGCGGAAAAGTCCGGGCACAGCCGGGGCAGCACGGTGGACCTGACGCTGGTGAAGCTGCCGGCTGTGCCGACCAGGCCGTACCGCCCGGGCGAGAAGCTGGTGCCCTGCTACGCGCCGCAGACCGAGCGCTTCCCCGACAACTCCGTGGACATGGGCACCGGGTTCGACTGCTTCGACACGCTGTCGCACACGGACGACCCGCGGATCCAGGGCGTGCAGCGGGCCAACCGGCAGTTCCTGAAGACGACACTCACCGACGCCGGGTTCGTGAATCTGGCCGAGGAATGGTGGCACTACACCTTCAAGCCCGAGCTGTTTCCGGACACCTACTTCGACTTCCCGGTGGCCAGGAGGTCCGTCGCCGGGCACTGAGGCCCACACCCGGTCGATGCGGGTGTGGGCGGGCGGACGGGCGGCCGGGACCACCCCCGTGGGTTCCGGCCGCCCGCACTTCCTCTCGGACGCGGATCGGCCGTATCCGGTTGCCCTCCCAGCCGTTACGGTGCCCATATGTCACAGCAGACGTTCGATTCGTACGAAGAGTTCTGGCCCTACTACGTGGCGATGCACTCCAGGGCCGCCACCCGCTGGGTCCATCTGACGGGGACCCTGACCGGTCTCGCGGTCACCGCTTACGGCCTGGCCCGGGGCCGCAAGCGGTACGCGGCGGCGCTCCCCCTGATCGGCTACGGCACGGCCTGGCCCGCACACTTCCTGATCGAGAAGAACAATCCGGCCACCTTCGGTCATCCCGCATGGTCACTGCGCGGAGACGTGCAGATGATCCGGATGATGCTGGCCGGCCGCGACAGGGAGCTGGCGGAGACCGCCGCCAAGTGGCTCGCCGAGAACGGCTGACCGTGGCACACTTCTGACGTTCCGTCAGATCCCGTGCCGGGGAGGGGCTTTGTCGCACACGCGCACATCCGTGGTGGCCGGTTGGTTCACCGAGGGCACCGCCGAGAAGGACTTCCGGCTGCTGGGCACACGCTGCTGCGCCTGCTCGTCGGTCTTCTTCCCGCGTCAGGACACGTTCTGCCGCAATCCCGGCTGCACGGGCGGCAAGCTGGTCGAGGTGCCCCTCTCCCGGCGCGGCACCATCTGGTCGTACACCGACGGCCGCTACCGCCCTCCCGCGCCGTACGTCTCCGACCCGGACGCGCCCTGGGAGCCGTACGTCCTGATCGCCGTCGAACTCGCGGCAGAGCGCATGGTGGTGCTCGGGCAGGCGGCGCCCGGGGTCGGCATCGGGGAGCTGGCGGTCGGGATGACCGTCGAGGTGGTTCCGGGGGTCCTGAAGGAGGATGCGCCCCAGGGCGGCGGAACCGTATGGACCACCTGGCACTGGCGGCCCGTGCCCCCCGCCGCCGGCGCGGCCCCGGGCGGTGCTGCATGACCGGGGATGTGGCCGTCCTCGGTGCCGGGATGCATCCGTGGGGCAAGTGGGGGCGCAGTTTCGTCGAGTACGGAACGGTCGCGGCGCGGGCCGCGCTCAGCGACGCGGGGATCGGCTGGCAGGACGTGCAGTCGGTGGTCGGCGCGGACACCGTACGCGGCGGCTATCCGGGTTATGTGGCCGGTGCGACATTCGCCCAGGCGCTGGGCTGGCAGGGCGCACGGGTCACGAGTGTGTACGCCGCCTGCGCGTCGGGCGCCCAGGCCATCAATACGGCCAGGGCACAGATCCTGGCGGGCATGGCCGACGTGGTGCTCGTGGTGGGTGCGGATGCGGCGCCCAAGGGGTTCTTCGCCCCGGCGGGCGGCGACCGGCCGGACGATCCCGACTGGCTGCGCTTCCGGGTGCTCGGGGCGACCAATCCCGCCTACTTCGCCCTGTACGCCCGCCGCCGCATGGCCCTGTACGGGGACACTCCGGAGGACTTCGCACTGGTCAAGGTGAAGAACGCGGCGGCCGGCGCACTGAACCGCAATGCCCGCTACCGCGCGCCGGTGACCGCCGAGCAGGTCGCCGCGTCCGCCGTGGTCGCCGATCCGCTGAGGCTGCTCGACATCTGCGCGACGTCCGACGGGGCGGCGGCCGTCGTCATGTCCAGCATGGAGTTCGCGCGCCGCCACGGGGCGGCCGATCCGGTCCGTATCCGCGCCGTCTCCACCGTGACGCCCACCTACCCGAAAGCCGTACTCGATCTTCCGGACATCGCAACCGATTCGGCAATCGCGGCGGAGCCCGCACCGGAGAGCTTTCGCGCGTCGATCGCCCGGGCGGCGTACGAGGAGGCGGCCATCGGGCCCGATGAGCTGTCCCTCGCCGAGGTCTACGACCTCTCCACCGCCCTGGAACTGGAGTGGTACGAGGACATCGGGCTGTGCGCGGCGGGCGAGGGTGCCGAGCTCGTGCGCGAAGGGGCCACGGCGCTCGGTGGACGCATCCCGGTCAACCCGAGCGGAGGACTCGCTTCCTTCGGGGAGGCCGTGCCGGCCCAAGCCATCGCGCAGGTCTGCGAGCTGACCTGGCAGCTCCGCGGCACCGCGGCGGAGCGGCAGATTCCGGGGGCGCGCGCCGGAATCACCGCGAATCAGGGGCTCTTCGGGCACGGTTCGGCAGTCGTCGCGGTCCGCTGACACCGGCCGGGCGCTTTGGACCCGTATCGAAGTGTCCGATGCGTGTGCCGTGAACTGGGCTTGTTGTCAGTGTTCTTGACGGCTGATCAGCACCCAGGAAAACTCCTTGCTCAGTCACTGCCGCCACTCCCGCTCTGCGGCAGATCGACTTGGTCACCACGCTCGTCACGGAAGCCATGGAAGCGCCCGGCGCGATCCGCCGGACAACCCCTAGGAGCGCCATGAGCAATGGAGACATATTCGTCGGGGAAGTCATCGGAACGGCGATCCTCATCCTGTTCGGCGCGGGTGTGTGCGCCGCTGTCACCCTCCATCATTCGAAGGCCAGAGCCGCGGGTTGGGTGGTGATCGCCTTCGGATGGGGCTTCGGTGTCCTGGCCGGCGCGTACACCGCGGCTCCCCTCTCCGGTGGCCACCTCAACCCGGCGGTCACGGTCGGCATCGCCGTCGACACCGGGAAGTGGGACAAGGTCCCCCTCTACATCCTGGGACAGCTGGTCGGCGCGGTCATCGGCGCGCTGCTGGCCTGGCTCACGTACTACGCGCAGTTCCGCGCCAACGCGGACAAGGAGACCGCCGTGCCGACGCTGGGGATCTTCTCGACCGCTCCGGAGATCCGCAGTCCGGTGGCCAACCTGGTCACCGAGATCATCGCGACGGCCGGCCTGGTGCTGCCGATCCTGGCCTTCGGGAAGAACGCCGGAATCGGGATCGGCCCGGTGGCCGGCGCCGGAGCCGGCGTCTACGGCTCCGGGATCTCCGTACTGCTGGTGTCCCTGCTGGTGGTCGGTATCGGACTCTCACTCGGCGGACCCACCGGATATGCCATCAATCCGGCCCGCGACCTCGGTCCACGGCTGGTGCACGCACTGCTGCCGATTCCGAACAAGGGCACCTCCGACTGGAGTTACTCCTGGATCCCAGTGGTAGGACCGCTCGTGGGCGGACTGCTCGCGGGGGTCCTCTTCAACGCCGCCTTCTAGCCGTTCGGGCACCGGCTGTTCAGGCGCTTCTCATTCAAGCTCCGGCAATTCGAGTTCTCGACCTCGCGACAAGGGGACGTCATGACGGACAGGTTTGTCGCCGCCATCGACCAGGGCACCACATCCAGCCGCTGCATCATCTTCAATCAGGACGGTGCGATCGTCGCCGTCGACCAGCGCGAGCACCGCCAGATCTTCCCGAAACCCGGCTGGGTGGAACACGACGCCACCGAGATCTGGTCCAAGGTGCAGGCCGTGGTGGAGGGTGCGCTCGCCACCGCCGGACTGCGGGCGGAACAGCTCAGCGCACTCGGCATCACCAACCAGCGCGAGACGACCGTGCTCTGGGACCGGGCGACCGGACAGCCCGTGCACAACGCCATCGTCTGGCAGGACACCCGTACGTCCACGCTCTGCCACGAGCTCGGCGGCGCGGACGGGCAGGACCGTTTCCGGGACATCACCGGGCTTCCGCTGGCCAGTTACTTCTCCGGTCCCAAGGCCGCCTGGCTGCTGGACAACGTACCGGGGCTGCGGAGCCGGGCCGAGCGGGGCGAGATCGCCTTCGGCACCATCGACTCCTGGCTGATCTGGAATCTCACCGGCGGTACGGACGGCGGCGTCCATGTCACCGATGTGACCAACGCTTCGCGCACCATGCTGATGAATCTGGAAACCCTGGAGTGGGATCCGTCGATCCTGGCCGCCATGAATGTCCCGGAGGCGGTGCTTCCGGAGATCCGGTCGTCGTCGGAGGTGTACGGGACCGCGGTCGGCGCGCTCGCCGGGGTGCCGGTGGCCTCCGCACTCGGCGATCAGCAGGCCGCGGTCTTCGGGCAGGCGTGCTACGACCCGGGTACCGCCAAGAACACCTACGGCACCGGGAGTTTCCTGCTGCTCAACACCGGCAACAGGCCCGTGCCGTCGAAGAGCGGGCTGATCACCACTCTCGGCTACAAGATCGGCGACCAGGCGCCCGTCTACTGCCTGGAGGGGTCGATCGCCATCACCGGGGCGCTGGTCCAGTGGTTCCGCGACCAGCTGGGGATCATCCGGAGCGCCGAGGAGATCGAAACACTGGCGGCGAGCGTCGACGACAACGGCGGGGCGTACATCGTGCCCGCCTTCTCCGGGCTCTTCGCCCCGTACTGGCGCTCGGACGCCCGGGGTGTCATCACCGGACTGACCGGCTATGTCACCAAGGCACATCTGGCACGCGCCGTTCTGGAGGCGACCAGCTGGCAGACGCGTGAGGTCGTCGACGCGATGTATCAGGACTCGGGAGTGCCCATCACGACGCTGAAGGTGGACGGCGGCATGACGGCCAACCGGCTGCTCATGCAGCACCAGGCGGACGTGCTGGGCGTGCCGGTGATCCGGCCGAGGATCTCCGAGACGACGTGTCTGGGCGCGGCGTACGCGGCGGGGCTGGCGACCGGCGTCTGGTCGGGGCTCGACGAGCTCAAGACGCACTGGCAGCGCGATGTGGAGTGGCAGCCGCGTATGGAGCCGGAGATCCGTGAGCGCGAGTACCACAACTGGCGCAAGGCGGTGGAGCGGAGCCTGGGCTGGCAGGAGGAGGGCGGCGGCGAGCGGTAACCGTCCGTCCAGTACGCAGTCGTGCATCGGACGGCCCCAGGATGCGCGGCCCGTACCCCGGTCGGTGGGGGTGCGGGCCGCGTTCCGCCGCGTACTCAGGTGGTGGCGGGCTCACGGAGGCGGTCCGCTCGGGCCAGCGCGTGTTCGACGACCGTGACCAGCACATCGCGCACGGAGGACCGGTCGCGCGCGTCGCACATCAGCACCGGTACCTCG
Source organism: Streptomyces sp. NBC_00154 (assembly GCF_026342835.1). Lineage (GTDB taxonomy): Bacteria > Actinomycetota > Actinomycetes > Streptomycetales > Streptomycetaceae > Streptomyces. The sequence goes on along the minus strand of NZ_JAPEMI010000001.1, from coordinate 5,933,902 downwards.
GGGTCGAGGTCCAGCGCAGCCTGCACCGTCCGGGTCGGGAACCGGTCGGCTCCCTCGAAGCAGTTGACGGCGACGGTGAACGGGATCTCGCGCCGTTCGAAGTAGTCGACGGCCGCGAAGCAGTCCTCCAGACGCCGGGTGTCCGCGAGAACGACCGCGCCCAGGGCGCCCTGGGCCAGTTCGTCCCAGAGGAACCAGAACCGGTCCTGTCCCGGTGTGCCGAACAGGTACAGCACCAGGTCCTCGCGGAGCGTGATCCGCCCGAAGTCCATGGCCACGGTGGTGGTGGTCTTGGCCTCGACTCCGGCCGTGTCGTCCACGGGGCGGCCCGCCTCCGTCAGCCGCTCCTCCGTACGCAGCGGTCTGATCTCGCTGACCGCGCCCACCAGCGTCGTCTTGCCCACACCGAAGCCGCCCGCCACCAGGATTTTCAAGGTGACCGGCTCCACGGGCCGCGTGCTGCGGCTAGAGCGCCCGAAGGCCATTGATCACCTCGCGAAGAATGTTCACATCCGGCAGCTCGGCCGGCGGAACGGGACGGGTTACGTGCACCAGTTCGTCCTCGACGAGATCGCCGACCAGCACCCGGACCACCCCGACGGGGAGATCCAGACCGGACGCCAGCTCGGCGATCGACTGGGGCATGCCATTGCAGAGTTCGATGATCTCCACGTGTTCCGGGGAGAGCGTCTGATTCCGGCCCGGATCGTCGGCCGCGGGTTCCGGGACGACGATCGCGATCAGGTCGAGACGATGGCGGGACGCGCTGCTGGTACGGCCCCGGGTCATCGCGTACGGACGGACCACCGGCCCCGCCTCGGCGTCGTACCAGCGCGACGACTGCGGATCGCCGGAAGCGGCCGGGGATCCGGGGGGTGCGCCCCGGGAGGAGTCAGCGCTCATGCCATCCACTCACCCTCCGGCGTGCAGACCGGACGACCGTGGGGCGTTGGCCAGGTGGACCCCCACGCGCTTGACCATGAGCGTCATCTCGTACGCCACCTGACCCACGTCGGAGTCGGAGTCGGCCAGCACGGCGAGACAGCTGCCGTCGCCGGCGGCCGTGACGAAGAGGAACGCCTCGTCGAGTTCGACGACGGTCTGGCGGACGCGACCCGCGTCGAAGTGGCGTCCGACTCCCTTGGCGAGGCTGTGGAACCCGGAGGCGACAGCCGCCAGATGCTCACTGTCCTCTCGGGTCAGGTCCTTGGACGTGCCGGTGGGAAGGCCGTCGCTGGAGAGCACCAGCGCCTTGCGGATGGAGCCGACGCGCTCGACGAGTTCGTCGAGGAGCCAGTTGAGTTCGCCGGATCCCTGGCATGTGACGTCGGGTGCTGCGGCGTTCGGTGCGGTCATCGACCGTCCCCTCCCGGAGTGGTTCCTTGTGCTGTCTCGCCGAGACCGGTCCCGTCCTCGGCGTTCTGCCGGCGGCCGCGCTGCCAGCCGCGCTGCATCGAAGCCATACGGTTGCGTACTTCCTCCGCGTCCCGCTCGATGTCCTCCGCCGGTTCCGTGCGGGCCGGCTCGGAGGCGCGGCCGCCGGAGCCTTCGCGGAGCTGCGGGACGAGGCTGGCCTGCCGGATCCGGCGGGGCAGGCCGTCCACGGTCCCCGGGTTCGAGGACGGCCCGGTGGATCGGGAGGAGGGTACGGCCGATGGCGTCGCCGCAGCCGGTGCCGACGCGGATGCGACGGACTCGGTGGGCGGCCGGAAGCCGGTGGGCTGCCGGGGTTCGGTGGGCGGCCGGAAGCCGGTGGGCTGCCGGGGTTCGGTGGGCTGCCGGGTGTCGGCGGTGGAGTGCCAGGGACCAGTGGCGGACTGCCCGGCGCCGGGCCCGGTGCGCGAGGGCTCCGGGTCGATGGTCGTGGGGTGCGCGCGGCCGGTCTCGTCGACCCGGCGGCCGCGGTCGGTGACCAGCGTGGGCGGCTTGCGGCGGGGCAGCGGTACCGGACCGCCCGGGCGCATCGCCCGGACGTCGGCCGTGGACTCGGGGACCTGGTCGGCGGCCTGCTGATGCTGGTCGCGGTCGTCGTCGCGCCGGAAGCCGTTGTCGGCGTCGCGCCGGCGGGTGTGGTCCCCTGCACGGCGCAGGTCGCGGGCGCGGAAAATGCCGCCGCGCTCGCTCTCGGTGTCGTCGATGTCGGACACCCCGTCGAGTACCGGGTCGAGGACGACGTCCAGTACAGGGTCGACCACGGGGTCGGTCCCCAAGCCGAGCGCTCCGACCGGGGCTTCGAGCTCGACCGGTCCGTCCAGACCGGTCGGACCCACAAGGCCGGTGGGAACAGGGGCGAGGCCGGCGGACCCCGGCTCGCCCGTACCGTCGGATGTCCACGGGTCCGCCACGCCGTCCCTGCGGTTCTTGTCGCTGCGCGGTCCCTCATTGCTGGGCCTGCCGCTGCCGATCGCCTTCTCGGCGCGGCGGTCGAGGCGGAATCCGGTGCCGTGCGCCTCCGCGGCGTCGGTGAGCAGGGCCGCCGGGATGAAGACGACGGCGGTGGTTCCTCCGTACGGAGAAGTCTGCAAGGAGACGCGGACGTTCTGCCGCTGGGCCAGCCGGCTCACCACGAAAAGGCCGAGGCGGTCGGTGTCGGAGAGTTCGAACTCGGGGGTCTCTGCGAGCCGCAGATTCGCGTCCAGCAGCACTTCGGGAGCCATGCCGAGGCCGCGGTCGTGGATTTCGAGGGTGAAGCCGTTGGCGACGCGGTCGCCGTGCACGTGGACCGCGGTGTGCGGGGGCGAGAACACCGTGGCGTTCTCCAGGAGTTCGGCGATCAGGTGGGTGAGGTCGGCGACTGCGGGGCCTCCGACGCCGATCCGCGGCAGGCGGCGCACCTCGATCCGCTCGTAGTCCTCGACCTCGGCGACCGCTGCCCGCACCACGTCCATCAGCTGGATGGGCTTGCGCCACTGCCGGGACGGCGCCGCGCCGGAAAGAATCACGAGGCCTTCGGCGTGCCGCCTCATGCGGGTGGTGAGGTGGTCGAGGCGGAAGAGGTCCGCGAGCTCGTCGGTGTTCTCGGTGCGGCGCTCCATGGCGTCCAGGAGCGTCAACTGGCGATGCAGGAGCACCTGGTTGCGGCGTGCGAGGTTGACGAAGACCTCGGAGACGCCGCGTCGCATGTCGGCCTGCTTGACCGCGGCTTCGACGGCGGCGCGTTGCAGGGTGTTGAGGGCCTGGCCGACCTGGCCGATCTCGTCCCGCTCGTAACTGAGATGCGGGGCCTCGGTCTCGACGTCGACGTGTTCGCCCGCGGCGAGGCGGCGCATCACGCTCGGCAGTCGTACGCCGGAGACCTCGTGGGCGTCCTTGCGGAGCCGGGAGAGGTCGCGGACGAGTTCGCGACCGATGCGGACGGATACGAAGACGGAGACGAGCAGGGCGAGGAAACCGAGGATTCCCGCGACCCCGGCCTTGACCAGGACGCTGTAGCCGACGGGCCTGCCGCGATCCTGGAAGCGGTTGTTCATCTCGGTCGAGTCGTCTGCCAGTTGGTCCAGGACCGGCAGGGCCACCTCCTGCCAGCGTTCGGCGTCGACCGTACGGGGGGCGCGGGTGGGGCCGGCGGCGATTAGCTTGTTCTCCGCGGTGCGCAGCGGCTCGCTGTCCGGGCTCGCCCAGTACTGCTCCACGCGTCGGCGCTCCGCCGACGGGAGGACCTCGCTGTTGATCTCGTAAAGCAGCTTGCGGTTGGCGGCGAGATCGGAGATCTGCCGGAGTTCGGGGGCGTCGAGCCGTCCGGCGATGAGCGCCGAGGCCACCAGAGCGTCTTCCCGGGACAGCATTTCGCGAGCCCGCGAGATGTTGATCAGCGCGCGTACCTGCTTGTCCATCGACGCGTTCTCCGTCGTGTGGAGGCCGGTCAGGAAGCGGTAGCACGGGTCGACGAGACGGTTGTAGAACTGCAGCGCCTGATTGCGGTCGATGGTGCGCTTCTCGACGGAGTCGCGGAGCGCGCCGAGGCCGTCGACGGCGCTGAGCACCGAATTGAGCTGCTCTTCGGCATCGGGACTCAGCGCGTCGCGAATCTCCTTCTGCCGGGCGCTCTCCTTGACGTCCGCCACGACGCGGTCGGTGGCGGCCCGTTGGCGGCGCAGCAGGGGAAGCGCATCGGAGGCGCGGGGGTCCGCAAGGAAGACCAGTGTCTGGCGGCGCTCGTTCTGAATGACCCGGACGGTGTCCTCGAGTGGGTGGCCGACCTTCTCCACGATGGTGCTCGCGCCCATCAGGTCACCGGCCTCACGGCCGGTCAGGAAGGTGGCGAAGCCCCAGAGTGCGGTGAGGGAGACGAGCGGCACCAGCAGCAACGCCACGATCTTCCTGCGGATGGACTTTCCGCGAAAGCGCATGGCCTCCCCCAGCTCGGCCCCGCACGGCGGGGGTGGGTGTTCCGTCAACAAACGGCGCGAGCCTACTACTGCCGCACAGGCAACTCGAAGACACGTCCGGACTATTTTCGGCCGCACAACCGCGTGTCGATCATGAGTTCTCGCGGCATTCCGGGAGATGAAATCCGCGAAAGCGGCAGAAGAGACCCGGCACAGCGCCTCAATCCCTCACCCGGCAGTTGGCTGGAACTCTTCGTTCCGCGAGGGGGCGAGGGAATCTTCGCTGCCGGTCACTCGTCTGTCTGTACGAGGGAGAGGGATTGCGGGGAGCGCGTAGGACAGGATGGTTCCGCCCGCCTGCGTAGAAACGGCGCATGCCGGGCAGCAACCCTTAAGGCGGACAGCGGTGGGGAGTTGAGAGTCCTTGGACACGGAAGAGCGTCGAGGTGCGGCGTCGGCGGCGGGCGGGACACGGATCCCGCGGCAGCCGTTGTGGGTGGAGGAGCCCGCGGTGCGGCGGCGGATGCCGGATCCGGTCCGTACGGCGGCCGTGCGTGCTGTGCTCGTCATATCACTGACGATCATTCAGGCCATGGTGGCTCTGCTGAGCACGATGACGGGTTCCTGGCTGGCGTTCCCCATGATGCTGAGCAGTGTGGGCAGCACGGTGGTCGCGACCTGGGCGGTGCTGGATGTGTGGGTGACCCGGCAGGTCTGGAATCAGCGCCACGGTGTGGTGTCCGTGCCGAGCAGTTCGGCGCGGCAGCTGCGCCGGGAGCGGCGCGCCGCGCGACGGGCGGCGCGGGCGGCGGAGCGGGAAGCCGCACGGATACGCCGCCGGGGCGCGAGCAGCCTGTCAGGAGCTGGAGCACGCGCCCCGGTGAGAAGTTGAGGTCAGTCGTCGGTCGGGGTGTCCGGAGCCCAGGGGGCCTGGGGGGTCTCAGGCGAGGCTGACGCATCAGGAGCCGTCGGTGTGCGCTTGAACATGCGGGTGGCGGTGATCTCGCCGTGCACCGTCTCGCCGTTGGGATCCTGCTGCGGCAGACCGGGGCGCAGATGCTCCTCCACGCTGATGTACTTCAGGCCCGCCCGCAGGTCCGCGTCGTTGCGCAACCGAATGACCAGCGGGAATTCGGCGAGCGCCGTCGTGTCGAACAGCCCCGTGGTGTAGAGCAGTTGTACGCCGAGTGCGTCCGACACCGCTCGCTGGAGCTCCAGCAGATACGTGGCGTTGGCCCGGCCGATGGGATTGTCCAGGAAGAGCGTGCCCGCGTGGCGATGCTGGTGGCGGTCACGGCCCCGGTCGTTGCTGCGCAGTGCGGCCATCGTGCAGTAGAGCGCGATGGCGGCGGTGAGCAGCTGGCCGCCGGAGAAGACGTCGCCCATCTGACCGACCGGGACGCGTTCGGCGCGGAGCACCGCGTCCGGCTTGAGGATCTCCACGGCGATGCCCTTGGGCTCCAGCGCCGCCTGTACGCCGCGCAGCAGAAGGGACATGCCGTCGCGGCGCAGATCGGAGTTCTTCTTGAGCGCGGCGCGAGTGGCATCGTCGATGACCTCGCCGAGCCGTTCGGTGAGCGTCGCCTGGTCGGGCTCCTCGAAGCGGATCCGGAGGAACTCCTGGCCGGACCACTCCCCCAGCCCCTCCGGCAGCTGGGAGAGCCGCTGGGCGGACCGCAAGGTGGTGAGCGCGGACTCCACGAGTCCGCGGAGCCGGTCGACGATGGAGTCGCGGTTGCGCTCCAGCTGGGCCAGCTCATCGGTGAGGACACGGAGGCGGGGCGCGAAGGCGGCGGCCCACTTCTCGGCGTGCTCGGGCAGGGCGGCGGCCGGGAGTTCGCGGATCTGCTGGCGCGCCGGGGTACGGACCTGTTCGTAGCGGGTGGAGTTGGCGTGCCGTACGAGCACATCGCTCGCCTCGCGCACCCCACTCTCGGCGGCGGAGAGGTCGGCGGCGCAGCCGCGCAGTGAGCGACGGGCCTCGGCGGCGGACTGCCGGGCCTCGTCGAGGCTGCCCGGGTACGGCTCGGGGGACTCGGAGTCGTCGTCCGCGCCGTGGTCCCTGAGCAGGTCGCGCAGGAGGGCCGCGGTCTCGTCGAAGCCACCGGCCGAGGCCTCGGAGGTGCGGTGGGCGTGCAGCAGCTCGGCGTGGGCGGCGCGGGCGGTGTCCAGGGCACCGGTTGCGGTGCCGAGTTCGGCTGTGGCGGTACGCAGCAGGGCCTGGGCCTGCTCGGCGTCGGCGGGGACCAGCTCGTCGGGAAGCTCGGTGTGGTGGTCCTCGCCGTCGGCCGGCGCCAGGCGCTCGGCCTCGCCGCGCAGTCGGCCGAGCTGCTCGCTCGCCGTGGAGGCGCGGGTCTCCAGGAGCTGGACCAGGGACTCGGCTCGGGCGGCGGCCGCCTGGCGGGACGGGCCGTCGGCGCCGTCGGTGCCTTCGAGGAGCTGGGCGGCGCGGGTGCGGACCTTGTTGGTGAGCCGGTCCAGCTCGGCGAGGGCGGCGCTCTCGTCGCTCTCGGCGCGGGCCTGTTCGGCGCGCAGGTCGGCGCCGACGCCGACCTTCTCGTACAGCTGGGACGCGGCCCGGTAGGCCTCGCGCAGGGCGGGGAGGGCAGGGCGCGATGCGTCGCCCTCGGGCTCCGGGATGTTCTCGGGGGCGCCGGCGATCTCGGCGCGCTCGGCCCGCAGGGCGCGGGCGGTGCGGCGGGCGTCGTCGGCGGCGCGCTGGGCGTCCCTGCGGTCCTCGTCGGCGGCGCGGGCCCGCTCCAGGCAGACGGTGGCGCGGGCTTCGGACTCGGCTGCCTCCTCGACCAGTTCACGCAGTTTTGCCTGCCAGCCGGCGCGTTCGCGCAGCCGGTGGGCCAGGCCTGCGAGTACGTCGGCGACGCGGCGGGCGCGCTGGGCGGCCTCCTGTCGCTCGTCGCGGACGCGGGCGGTGTCGGCGGCGGCTTCGTCGGCCTCGGCGCGTGCCGTGCGGGCCTCGGCGAGCGCGGCCTGGGCCGTCTCGGCGGCCGTGCGGGCGGTGCGGGCGGCTTCGGCGAGCTCGGCAAGCATGCCGGGCGGGCAGTCGGCACGCCAGGAGCCGATGCGGGCGGCGAGCGACCGGTCCCCGGTGAGGCGGGCCGCGAGCGTGCGGATGTCCTCGTCCCGGGCGGCGGCCCGGCTCCTGAGCGCCTGACGTTCCTCGTCGGCGGCGTGCTCGTCGTGCATGGCCGGGTTCGGCGGGACGAGGAACACACCGTCGGCGTCGGAGCCGGAACCGGAGGCCGGTACGGGGGCGAGCAGCGCGGCGGCGGTGCCGACGGCCACGGCGGAGCGCGGCAGCAGGGCGGCGCTGCCCAGGACTTCACGGGCGCGGGCGTGCGAATCCGCGTCGGTGATGACCACGCCGTCGACCAGCTCGGGACGGGCGGCGAGCACCGCCGCGTGGTCGGCGGGGTCGACGGCCTGGGCGAGATAGCGCCAGCCGGGCAGTGCCGGGATGCCGTGCTCGCCGAGATATTCGACGGTGGCGAGGACGTCGGGTCCGGGCGGCAGCAGTCCGCCGTCGCCGAGCGCGCCGAGGATGCGGGAGTCGTCGGCGGCCGCGGTGCGCAGTTCGAAGAGGCGCCGTTCCGCGGCGGCGATGCCCTGGTCGAGGAGGTCCCGCAGCTCGTCGGCGTTGCGGTCGAGCTCCTCGGCGGTGAGCGGCTGCTCGCTGCTGACGGTGTGGTCGGTGATGAGTGCGTGATCGGCGACGGCTGTCTGCCGGTCGGATCCGGCGGCCGAGGTGCCCGTACCGTCACCGGGTCGGCCGTGTGATGCGGAGTGGGCTCCGGACGCATGGGAGTCGGTGGCGTCCGCAGCTGCGCCCGGTTCGTCTCCGGCGGTGCCCCGGCGGGGTCGCGGTACTCCGGTGCCGGGTGCCGGGGGCAGGCTAAGCAGGTCGGCGAGGCGGTGGTCGGCGGCGATCGACTCGGCGGCCCTCAGCTCGGCCTCGTACGACTGTTCCGCTGCCTGCGCAGCGTCGGCGGCGCGCGCCGCGGCGAGCTCGGCGCGGCTCTCGGTGGCCGCCGCTTCCCTGGCCCGGTCGGCCGCGGCGCCGGCGGCTTCCCTGGCCTTGTTCCAGGCGGCGACGGTGGACTGCTCGGCGTCGCTCGCGGCGAGGGCGGCGCGCGCCGGGTCGGCGTCCGGCGCGGTGTTGTCGAGCCAGCCCGCCCGTACGGCCTCGGCGGTCTCCTGCTCGACCTCGGCAAGACGCTGGCGCAGATGTCCGGCCTCGCTGCGGGCACGCTGGGCCTCGGTGGCGGCAGTGGTGGCGTCCCGGTGGGCGGTCTCGCCTGCGGCCTGGAGGGTGTCGGAGCGCTCCTCCTCTTCGTTGGCGACCTGCTCGCCGGCCTCCGCGGCGGTGTGCAGGGCGCGTACGAGGTCGGCGGCGGCCGTGGCGCGGGCGGCGAGCGCGGGTGCGGCGTCGCGCTCGGCCTCGCGGATGGCGACGGCGACGCGCGCGGACCGGTCGGCGGCGGCACGGTGACGGAGGACGGCTTCGGCTGCCTGCCAGGCGGAGTGCAGGGTGCGGGCCTCGACCAGTTCTCGGCGCTGGGCGGCGGCGCCCTTCTCGGCTGCGGCCAGCGCCAGGGACGCATGACGGTAGGCCAGTTCGGCGGCGATGAGGCCGCTGCGGCTACGGGCCTCCTCGGCGGCGCCGACGGTGTGGGCGGCGCCCGTCACCTGCTCGGCGAGGTCTGCGGCGCGGCCTCGCTCCTCGGCGGCCCGGGCGGAGAGCCGACGGGCCAGGGTGCGGGTGCGGCGCTCGGCGCCCGCGTGGATGTCGCGGGTGCGGGAGCGGGTGTCGGCGGCCTCGACGATCCGGCCGAGCAGATCGACCGAGCCTGCGGTGAAGTCACGCTCCGCGGTGAGTTCGGCCCGGCGGCCCAGCTTGTTGCCGAAGCCGCTGACCAGGTCGGCGAGGCCGTCCGTGTCGCGGGTGTCGGTGACGGCGCGGAGCAGCAGGTCGGTGAAGTCGGAGTCCTTCTTGACCGCGAAGAGGCCTGCGGCCTCGCCCTCGTCGGCATTCATCTCGCGCTGGTAGCGGAAGAGTTCGGGGTCGAGGCCGAGGTCGCCGAGGTGCTCGTTCCACCGGTCGTGGATCTCTTCCCAGTGCACATCGAGGTGCTGGTAGAACTTGCCCGCGTCCGTGAGGGCGTCCCGGAAGCCCTTCATGGTGCGGCGCCGGCCATGGGCGCCGGAGGCGCCTTCGACGGGACGGCCGACGGCGGTGGCCTCGGCGACCGGCAGCGAGTCGAGGCTGAGCCCGGGCCCGGGGCGGAAGGAGTACCAGGCCTCGGCGAACTTGCGGGGGTCGTTGGAGACCTGGCGTCCGCGCCACTCGCTGACCTTGCCGACGACCACGCACTCGCCGGTGAGGGTGTGCTGCCACTCCAGGGCGACATGGCCGCAGTCGTCGGCGAGCAGGAACTTGCGCAGTACGCCGGAGCTGGCACCGCCCAGGGTGTTGCGGTGGCCGGGCAGCATCACCGAGAAGATCAGCTTCAGCAGGACCGACTTGCCGCCGCCGTTCTCCAGGAACAGCACACCGGCGGGGGCGGGGCGGCGCGGTGGGCCGACCGGCTCCTCCTCGAAGAACTCCGCCTGGGCCGGCGCGGGGTGGGGCACGGGCTCGCCCACTCCGCGCAGGTCAAGCACGGTGTCGGCGTAGCGCGCACCGGCAGGCCCGATGGAGTAGAGGCGGACCCGGGACAGCTCGTACATGGCGGCGGACTCTCGTCGTTCGGAAAGCAGGAGTGGGGCGGCGGTGCGGGTGCTCAGGCGTGGAAGGGCAGACCGGCGTCGGCCGCCAGCTCCAGGTCGTCGCCGTCGGGCGGCGGCAGCAGCGTCGCCGATCCGTCGGTGACGGGTACGACGCCGAGCTCCAGCAGTTCGGCCATGGCGGCGGTGCCCGCCATGTCGCGGACCTGCAGCTGGTAGCGGGCCGTGGTGCGGAAGGCACCCCCGGCGTCGTCGCCGGTGCGCTGGAGGAAGCCGGAGTCGGTGAGGAAGGCGACGGCCTTGCCGACGATGCCGGTGGTGGAGCCGGCCAGCCGCCGGGCGTCCTTCGTCGCACCGGTGGCGCTGCGCCGGGCGTAGATCCGCCAGGCCGCTTCGAGTCCGGGGGCGTCGGTCGCCGGGTCGGTGTTGTCGCCGTGTTCCTCGGCCCGCTCCTCCAGGCGGTGGCAGGCCTGGCGTACGAACGCGTCGATGCCGTTGACCGTGATCCGGCCGATGTACGCGTCGTCGGCGAGGTCCTCGGGGCGCGGGAAGGCCATGGCGGCGACGGCGAGGTGGGCCAGTCCGTGCAGGAAGCGGTCGGCGGAGTCGGACGAGGCGCGTCGGGCGTAGTCGCCCATGCGGACGGCGAAGACCGAGTCCTCGCCCGCCGTCACGGCCATGCCCGCCCGGGTGGACACCTCCAGGACGACGAGACCGAGCCCGGTGGCCACGGCGTCGGCGAGCCGGGCGAAGGGGGTCTCTTCCCGGTAGCGGCGGAGCAGCTCGGCGTATTCGGCGTCGCGGGCGGGCAGCAGCTTGGGCTGCAGCCCGAAGGCGACGAGCCGGGCTGCGTCGGCCGCGTCGGCCGGGGTGACGGCGGCGGGCGCCGTGGACTCGTGGGCGGCTTCGCCGTCGGGCGCGTACCCGACGGTGGCGTACCCGGCGGTCGGCTCGCTCCACGCGTCGGTGTGCTCTGCGCGGTGGTCGCTCACGACGGTCGCTCCTCGGTGCGGAAGATCGGTGGTACGGGGTGGACGGCGCGGGCTCTGCCGGCGTCCGTCGGGAACGGTGCGGGCCGGACCGTGCGCACGGGGCGCCGACCCCGGCTCGGCGGTGAACAGGTCCGGACAGCCGGTGACCGGAGCAGGGGTGGCGGCGACCGGGACCGGATCTGCGGTGACCGGGGCGGACCCGGCGCCGCGACCCGCTCATGACGCCTCCGAGCGGTCCGCGGCCATGCCGGCCGCGTCCAGCAGGGCCATGCCCACGATCAGATCCGCTCCGCCGAACTCCGGGTCGTCGAGCTCGGTCCCGTCGTCCACGGCGAACAGC
>NZ_JAPEMI010000001.1:0-1120000 GCF_026342835.1 Streptomyces sp. NBC_00154 | reverse complement strand
GGGTGTCCGAATGGGGAAACCCGGCAGTCGTCATGGGCTGTCACCCGCTGCTGAACACATAGGCAGTGTGGAGGGAACGAGGGGAAGTGAAACATCTCAGTACCCTCAGGAAGAGAAAACAACCGTGATTCCGGGAGTAGTGGCGAGCGAAACTGGATGAGGCCAAACCGTATGCGTGTGATACCCGGCAGGGGTTGCGCATGCGGGGTTGTGGGATCTCTTTTTCACAGTCTGCCGGCTGTGAGGCGAGTCAGAAACCGTTGATGTAGGCGAAGGACATGCGAAAGGTCCGGCGTAGAGGGTAAGACCCCCGTAGCTGAAACATTAACGGCTCGTTTAAGAGACACCCAAGTAGCACGGGGCCCGAGAAATCCCGTGTGAATCTGGCGGGACCACCCGCTAAGCCTAAATATTCCCTGGTGACCGATAGCGGATAGTACCGTGAGGGAATGGTGAAAAGTACCGCGGGAGCGGAGTGAAATAGTACCTGAAACCGTGTGCCTACAAGCCGTGGGAGCGTCGCTGTTGTTCTTCGGAGCAACAGTCGTGACTGCGTGCCTTTTGAAGAATGAGCCTGCGAGTTTGCGGTGTGTTGCGAGGTTAACCCGTGTGGGGAAGCCGTAGCGAAAGCGAGTCCGAATAGGGCGTTTTAGTAGCGCGCTCAAGACCCGAAGCGGAGTGATCTAGCCATGGGCAGGTTGAAGCGGAGGTAAGACTTCGTGGAGGACCGAACCCACCAGGGTTGAAAACCTGGGGGATGACCTGTGGTTAGGGGTGAAAGGCCAATCAAACTCCGTGATAGCTGGTTCTCCCCGAAATGCATTTAGGTGCAGCGTCGTGTGTTTCTTGCCGGAGGTAGAGCACTGGATAGGCGATGGGCCCTACCGGGTTACTGACCTTAGCCAAACTCCGAATGCCGGTAAGTGAGAGCACGGCAGTGAGACTGTGGGGGATAAGCTCCATGGTCGAGAGGGAAACAGCCCAGAGCATCGACTAAGGCCCCTAAGCGTACGCTAAGTGGGAAAGGATGTGGAGTCGCAGAGACAACCAGGAGGTTGGCTTAGAAGCAGCCACCCTTGAAAGAGTGCGTAATAGCTCACTGGTCAAGTGATTCCGCGCCGACAATGTAGCGGGGCTCAAGCGTACCGCCGAAGTCGTGTCATTCCAGCATATAGGGCCAACGCCTGCTGGGATGGGTAGGGGAGCGTCGTGTGCCGGGTGAAGCAGCCGCGGAAGCGAGTTGTGGACGGTTCACGAGTGAGAATGCAGGCATGAGTAGCGATACACACGTGAGAAACGTGTGCGCCGATTGACTAAGGGTTCCTGGGTCAAGCTGATCTGCCCAGGGTAAGTCGGGACCTAAGGCGAGGCCGACAGGCGTAGTCGATGGACAACCGGTTGATATTCCGGTACCCGCTTTGAAACGCCCAGTACTGAATCAGGCGATGCTAAGTCCGTGAAGCCGGCCCGATCTCTTCGGAGTTGAGGGTAGTGGTGGAGCCGACGAACCAGACTTGTAGTAGGTAAGCGATGGGGTGACGCAGGAAGGTAGTCCAGCCCGGGCGGTGGTAGTCCCGGGGTAAGGGTGTAGGGCGTGTGATAGGCAAATCCGTCACACATTAAGCCTGAGACCTGATGCCGAGCCGATTGTGGTGAAGTGGATGATCCTATGCTGTCGAGAAAAGCCTCTAGCGAGTTTCATGGCGGCCCGTACCCTAAACCGACTCAGGTGGTCAGGTAGAGAATACCGAGGCGTTCGGGTGAACTATGGTTAAGGAACTCGGCAAAATGCCCCCGTAACTTCGGGAGAAGGGGGGCCATCACTGGTGATTGGATTTACTCCATGAGCTGGGGGTGGCCGCAGAGACCAGCGAGAAGCGACTGTTTACTAAAAACACAGGTCCGTGCGAAGCCGTAAGGCGATGTATACGGACTGACGCCTGCCCGGTGCTGGAACGTTAAGGGGACCGGTTAGCTGACTTTCGGGTCGGCGAAGCTGAGAACTTAAGCGCCAGTAAACGGCGGTGGTAACTATAACCATCCTAAGGTAGCGAAATTCCTTGTCGGGTAAGTTCCGACCTGCACGAATGGCGTAACGACTTCTCGACTGTCTCAACCATAGGCCCGGTGAAATTGCACTACGAGTAAAGATGCTCGTTTCGCGCAGCAGGACGGAAAGACCCCGGGACCTTTACTACAGTTTGATATTGGTGTTCGGTTCGGCTTGTGTAGGATAGGTGGGAGACTTTGAAGCAGCCACGCCAGTGGTTGTGGAGTCGCCGTTGAAATACCACTCTGGTCGTGCTGGATGTCTAACCTGGGTCCGTGATCCGGATCAGGGACAGTGTCTGATGGGTAGTTTAACTGGGGCGGTTGCCTCCTAAAGAGTAACGGAGGCGCCCAAAGGTTCCCTCAGCCTGGTTGGCAATCAGGTGTTGAGTGTAAGTGCACAAGGGAGCTTGACTGTGAGACCGACGGGTCGAGCAGGGACGAAAGTCGGGACTAGTGATCCGGCAGTGGCTTGTGGAAGCGCTGTCGCTCAACGGATAAAAGGTACCCCGGGGATAACAGGCTGATCTTCCCCAAGAGTCCATATCGACGGGATGGTTTGGCACCTCGATGTCGGCTCGTCGCATCCTGGGGCTGGAGTCGGTCCCAAGGGTTGGGCTGTTCGCCCATTAAAGCGGTACGCGAGCTGGGTTTAGAACGTCGTGAGACAGTTCGGTCCCTATCCGCTGCGCGCGTAGGAATATTGAGAAGGGCTGTCCCTAGTACGAGAGGACCGGGACGGACGAACCTCTGGTGTGCCAGTTGTCCTGCCAAGGGCATGGCTGGTTGGCTACGTTCGGAAAGGATAACCGCTGAAAGCATCTAAGCGGGAAGCCTGCTTCGAGATGAGTATTCCCACCCCCTTTGAGGGGTTAAGGCTCCCAGTAGACGACTGGGTTGATAGGCCAGATGTGGAAGCCCGGCAACGGGTGGAGCTGACTGGTACTAATAGGCCGAGGGCTTGTCCTCAGTTGCTCGCGTCCACTGTGTTAGTTCTGAAATAACGAACGGCCGTGTTGTTGCCCGGTGTTGGTTAATTTCATAGTGTTTCGGTGGTCATTGCGTTAGGGAAACGCCCGGTTACATTCCGAACCCGGAAGCTAAGCCTTTCAGCGCCGATGGTACTGCAGGGGGGACCCTGTGGGAGAGTAGGACGCCGCCGAACAATTATTCCGGGAAAGCCCCGCACCTCTGGTGCGGGGCTTTTCTGCGTTTATCGGATGCCGGCTCACCGGGCGCAGGAATCCTGTACCGGACCGTGGGGCAGGCGAAGACAGGTGCCGGTGAGAAGGTTTGGACTTGGGCCGCGCGTGGTTATGAATATCCCCGAGTTCGGGGTATGCTCTATCTCGTTGCCACCGCGCAGCAGGCCCCAATAGCTCAGTCGGTAGAGCGTCTCCATGGTAAGGAGAAGGTCTACGGTTCGATTCCGTATTGGGGCTCAAGTAATGCGAAAGGCCCCCGCCATCGGCGGGGGCCTTTCGCATGTCCGATGCCTTCAGGCTCTTTCCCCTGGAGGTGGTCCGGATTGCCGGCGCCGGGGGCGCCGACCAGCTCATCGATGATTCGCCGTCAGGCCGTGGGGGGTTCCGGGACCCGCATCGCCAGGATGGCCATGTCGTCGGAGGCCGGTTCGGCTGCGAAGCGTTCGACGGCCCGCAGGACACGGGACGCCACCGCTCCGGCAGTGAGGCCCGTACACATGGTGAGGACGTCGGCCAGACCGTCGTCCCCCAGCATGCGGGTACCTTCACGGCGTTCTGTCACGCCGTCGGTCACGCAGAGCAGGACATCGCCGGGGCTGAGGGTGACCGTCTGCTCGTACAGTTCGAGGTCCTCGATGACGCCCAGCAGCGGCTGTGGTTCGGCTGCTGCCTCGACCGTGCCGTCCTGGCGCAGGCGCAGTGGCAGGGGATGGCCGGCGCACACCACCTTGAGAAGGGCGCTGCCGTCCTTCTGGGGCCACAACTCTCCGTAGAGGAGGGTGAGGAAGCGGCTGCGGGAGCCCTCGTCGAGGATGGCGGCGTTGAGACGCTCCAGGACGGCCGGGCCGCCGAAGCCCTCTCGGGCGAGCAGTCGCAGGGCGTGGCGGGCCAGGCCCGTGACGGCCGCGGCCTCCGGGCCCGTACCGCAGACGTCACCGATGGCGAAGCCATATGCGCCGTCGCGGATCGGGAAGACGTCGTAGAAGTCGCCGCCGACCTCGTTGCCCTCGCCGGCCGCCCGGTAGATGACCTCGATCTCGACATTGGGGACATCGGGGAGGCCTGGCGGCAGCAGGCTGCGCTGCAGGGACTGACTGATCGCCATGCGCTCCGAGTAGAGACGGGCGTTGTCGAGGGCGAGGGCGGCACGTCGGGACAGGTCCTCGGCCAGTTCGAGGATCTCCTGGCGGAAGTGGTCGTCGGACGGTTTGCCGAGCGTGAGCATGCCGATGACGCGGTTCCGGGCGACGAGCGGCAGGACCACCGTCTCGCCGCCCACCGCGGCTGCGGTGGCCAGCGTCGAACGGATACCGGCGCCGAGAGCGGTGGACTCGCTGAGGCCGAGGCTGTGCATGGAGGTGCGCAGGGCCGCCTCGTGGGCGGCCTCGGAGGGTGCGGCCCAGACCCGGGCGCCGGGTGTCGGCACGGGGTCCGGCGGGGAGATCTTGGAGAGCAGCGCCTTGAGTCCGTCGATGAGCTCCTCGTCCTCGTGCAGCACATAGGAGAGGTACGGCTCCGAGGACTGGTCGGCGATGGTGTAGACGGCGCACCAGGTGGCCAGGGTGGGGACCGTCATCTGGGCCATCAGCGCCAGTGTCTGGTCCCGGTCGAGCGTGCCGGCAAGGAGGTCGGAGGCCTCGACGAGGAAGGACAGCGAACCGCGGCGGAGCCTTTCGAGTTCGCCGAGGCGGGCCGATTCGACGGCAAGTGCGATGCGGTCCGCGGCGAACTGGAGGCGCAGGGCTTCCTCGTTGGTGTACCGGCCCGGTGCTTCGGCGGCGACACCGAGTGAGCCGGTGAGTCGGCCTTCGACCTTGAGCGGGACGGTGACGACGGAGCGCATGCCGGTGCCGCCGAGCAGGGGTACGGCCCCGGGTACGGCGGTCAGGTCCTCGTGGACGGCGGGCATCCGGGCGGAGCCGTACCGTCCGGTGCCGGCTTCGACGGGGACCCGGGCGAAGCGCTGACGGGCGGACGGGAGGCCGGTCGTGGCCCGTACCTCCAGCTCCGTCTCGTCGTCCGTGGCCAGCAGCAGGAAAGCCGAATCCGCGTCGAGCATGTCGCGGGCCCGCTCGACGGTGCGCTGGAGCAGTCCGTCGAGGTCGTCGGGGGCGGGGGAGCCGATGAAAACCTCGAACGGGTCCGTGGCGCGGCTCTCGGCGCCGAGGTCGGAGACGGGGGTGCGGACCGGGGACTGCAACACGGCGCGCTCGTAGTCGCGGACGAGCAGACAGACTGTCGACGGTTCGCCGTGGGTGTCGCGAACTCTGAGGTGCGAGGCATAGACCGGGATGGTGCGGCCGTCGGCGCCCCGGATCCCGTAGCTGCCCTCCCAGCGGGAGAGCTGGAGAGCGTCGGCGATGCCCGTATTGGTGCCGGGGGTGTGCGGCCACGCCATGAAGTCGGTGAGTTGCTTACCGGTGACCTGATCCGCGCTGTAGCCGAAGAGGAACGCGCAGTCGTCGTTCCAGGTGGCGATGGCACCGGAGCTGTCGATCTGGACGACGGCGACCCGGACGCGCTCGTCGGACACCGGGAGGAGGTCGGTGGGGAGCAGGGGGCCGGCGGAGCGGATGCCCACCGGGCGTTCGGGGAGATCGAGCTGGAACCAGACGTGTTTGTGCGTCGGGGAGTACTCGACGCCCCACCGGGAAGCGAGCGCCGCGCAGAGCAGCAGACCGCGGCCGCTCTCCCGGTCCGGGCTGCCGAAGTCCAGGCCGGTGCTCTGGAGCGGGATCTCCCGTTCCGGATAGCGGTCGGAGACCTCGACCCGGACACCGTCCTCCGTGCGCAGACACAGCACGTCGGCGGCGGTGCCTGCGTGCACCACCGCGTTGGTCACGAGCTCGCTGGTGAGGACGACCGCGTCGTCCACGATGTCGGTGTACCCCCAGCCCTGAATGGTGTCACGCACGAAGGCGCGGGCGGTCGCGACGGAGCGCCCGACCGGGTCGAAGGTGGCAGCCGCGCGCGCGGTGATCACAGCACTCCCCATATGGTGTCTCGTCGCTTCCCCGAGTCCTGTGCCCGTTTCTCGCCGCTTCGATTCGCTTAGCCAGGCTAGACGCTCGGTCTCGGTCCCGGGTACACGAGGGCCGAGTTCGGACAAGGGCGACCAGGATGTGGTCGGTGAGCGGACAAGTGTGGGCTTCCCAACGGAGGGATGAGGGACAACCGTTGGAGGTTCCACCTCGATCTGTTTCGGCCTGGTACGTTTCAACGATTTGACGTCCGCATGGTCACCCGTCAACGGTGGGCAGTGGCGGTGAGCCAATGTGGAACTGGGCAAGCTCCCAGATAAAGGCCCGAGCGATACGGTCAACCCCTGCGGGAGGGACACGGTGGAGTCTGGCGTGGCGGCGCGGGGATCAAGCACGCGCACAAAAGGCGGACAGTCCGTGAAGAAACAGCGCAATGGAACGATCGACGTCGATGCGGCGGCGCTCAACAGACTGCTCGCGGGCCTGGTGGCGATGCGCGACGGGAACTTCCGCCGGCGGCTGACCGTCTCGGGCGACGGCGTGATGACGGAGCTCGCGGCGGTCTTCAACGAGGTCGCCGACCGTAATCTTCACCTCACCGGCGAACTGGCACGTGTACGTCGCGTGGTCGGGCGCGAGGGGAAGCTGACCGAGCGGCTGGAGACGGGGGCCTGCGAGGGCTCCTGGGCCGCCGCCATCGACGCCTCGAACGAGCTGGTCGACGACCTGGCGCGGCCGGTGTCGGAGGTCGGGCGGGTGCTCTCGGCGGTTGCCGACGGTGATCTCGAACAGCGGATGGAGCTCCGGTCGCACACGGCCGACGAGACCGTGCGACCGCTGCGTGGCGAGTTCCTGAAGGTGGCCCGTACGGTCAACAACCTGGTCGACCAGCTGTCGGCGTTCACCGAGCAGGTGACGCGGGTGGCGGTCGAGGTGGGTACCGAGGGCAAGCTGGGCGGGCAGGCCCAGGTGCGCGGAATGTCCGGTTCCTGGAAGGACCTCACGGACTCCGTCAACACCATGGCGTACCGGCTCACCGCGCAGGTGCGGGACATCGCGCTGGTGACGACGGCGGTCGCCAAGGGTGATCTGTCGCGGAAGGTCACTGTCCATGTGGCCGGCGAGATGCTCCAGCTGAAGAACACCGTCAACACGATGGTCGACCAGCTGTCGTCGTTCTCCTCCGAGGTGACCCGGGTCGCCCGTGAGGTGGGCACGGAGGGCGAGCTGGGCGGTCAGGCGACGGTGCCCGGTGTGGCCGGGGTGTGGAAGGACCTCACCGACTCCGTCAACACGATGGCCGGAAACCTCACCTCGCAGGTGCGTGGCATCGCCGAGGTGACGACGGCGGTCGCCAACGGCGACCTGTCGCAGAAGGTGACGGTCAGTGCCCGCGGCGAGGTGGCGCAGCTCGCCGAGACGATCAACCAGATGACCGAGACGCTGCGGACCTTCGCGGACGAAGTGACGCGGGTGGCGAGCGAGGTCGGTGGCGAGGGTCTGCTCGGCGGTCAGGCGCAGGTGCCGGGTGCGGCGGGTACGTGGAAGGACCTCACCGATTCGGTGAACACGGTCTTCCGGAACCTGACGACGCAGGTGCGGGACATCGCGCAGGTGACCACTGCGGTGGCCAGCGGCGACATGACGCAGAAGGTCACGGTCGATGTGGCCGGCGAGATGCTGGAGCTGAAGAACACCGTCAACACGATGGTGGACCAGCTGCAGTCCTTCGGTTCCGAAGTGACCCGGGTCGCTCGGGAGGTCGGTGTCGAGGGCCGGCTGGGCGGACAGGCCGAGGTGCCGGGTGCGGCGGGTACGTGGAAGGACCTCACCGATTCGGTGAACACGGCGTTCCGGAACCTGACGGGTCAGGTGCGGGACATCGCGCAGGTGACGACGGCGGTCGCGAACGGCGATCTGTCGCAGAAGGTCACCGTGGATGTGGCCGGCGAGATGCTGGAGCTGAAGAACACCGTCAACACGATGGTGGCGCAGCTGTCGTCCTTCGCCGACCAGGTGACACGGATGGCGCGGGACGTGGGCACGGAGGGCCGGCTCGGCGGCCAGGCGCGGGTCGACGGTGTCTCCGGTACGTGGAAGGAGCTCACCGACTCCGTCAACTTCATGGCGGGGAACCTGACCTCGCAGGTGCGTCAGATCGCCCAGGTGACGACTGCGGTCGCGCGGGGCGACCTGTCGCAGAAGATCGACGTGGACGCCCGCGGCGAGATCCTGGAGCTGAAGAACACCATCAACACGATGGTCGACCAGCTCTCCGCCTTCGCCGAGCAGGTGACCCGGGTGGCCCGTGAAGTGGGCACGGACGGGCGGCTCGGCGGTCAGGCGCAGGTGCCCGGCGTGGCCGGTGTGTGGCGCGATCTGACCGATTCGGTGAACGGCATGGCGGGGAACCTCACCGCTCAGGTGCGTAACATCGCGCAGGTCGCGACCGCGGTGGCGCGCGGTGACCTGTCGCAGAAGATCGACGTGGACGCCCGCGGCGAGATCCTGGAGCTGAAGAACACCCTCAACACGATGGTGGACCAGCTGTCGAACTTCGCGGAGCAGGTCACGCGGGTCGCCCGTGAGGTGGGCACGGCAGGCATTCTGGGCGGTCAGGCCGAGGTGCAGGGCGTGTCCGGTACCTGGAAGGACCTCACCCAGTCCGTCAACGGCATGGCGAACAACCTGACCCTGCAGGTCCGCAACATCGCCGAGGTCACCACCGCGGTCGCCAAGGGCGATCTCTCGAAGAAGATCACCGTCGACGCCAAGGGTGAAATCCTCGAACTGGTGACGACCGTCAACACGATGGTCGACCAGCTCCTCAACTTCGCCGACGAGGTGACGCGAGTCGCGCGCGAGGTGGGCACCGAGGGCATCCTGGGCGGCCAGGCCCGGGTGCGAGGTGCGACGGGAATCTGGAAGGACCTCAGCGACAACGTCAACCTGATGGCCAACAACCTGACCAGCCAGGTGCGGAACATCTCCCGGGTCTCGTCCGCGGTCGCCAACGGCGACCTCACCAAGAAGGTGACCGTCGAGGCCCGTGGCGAGGTCGCCGAGCTCGCCGACACCGTCAACACGATGGTGACGACGCTGTCGTCGTTCGCCGACGAGGTGACGCGAGTCGCCCGTGAGGTGGGCACGGAAGGTGAGCTGGGCGGTCAGGCGCGGGTCCCGGGCGTCTCCGGTACGTGGAAGGACCTGACCGAGTCGGTGAACTCGATGGCGTCCAACCTGACCGGTCAGGTGCGCCAGATCGCCACGGTCACCACAGCCATCGCCAAGGGCGATCTCACCAAGAAGATCGACATCGACGCCCGCGGCGAGATCCTGGAGCTGAAGAACACCATCAACACGATGGTCGACCAGCTGTCGTCCTTCGCCGAGCAGGTGACCCGGGTGGCCCGCGAGGTGGGCACCGAGGGGCAGCTGGGCGGTCAGGCCCGGGTACGGGACGTGGACGGCACCTGGCGCGACCTCACCGAGTCCGTGAACGAGATGGCCGGGAACCTGACCCGTCAGGTGCGAGCCATCGCGGCCGTCGCCACCGCGGTGACCCGCGGCGATCTCAACCTCAAGATCGACGTGGACGCGGCCGGCGAGATCCAGGCCCTGCAGGACAACATCAACACGATGATCGCCAACCTGCGCGACACCACGGCCACCAACAAGGAGCAGGACTGGCTCAAGGGCAACCTCGCCCGGATCTCCGGTCTGATGCAGGGGCGTCGCGATCTCGACGACGTCGCTTCACTGATCATGAGCGAGCTGACCCCGGTCGTCTCGGCGCAGCACGGGGCGTTCTTCCTGGCCGTGCCGACCGGCGACATCGAGGCGGTGGGGGCGGACGCCGACAAGGAAGGCGCGTATGTGCTCCGGATGCGGGGCAGCTACGGCTACTCCGCGGGATCGATGCCGACGTCGTTCCGGCCGGGCGAGACGCTCATCGGCACGGCGGCGGAGGAGAAGCGGACGATCCAGGTGGACAACGTGCCGCCGGGTTATCTGAAGATCTCCTCGGGGCTCGGCGAGGCGCCGCCCGCGCATGTGATCGTGCTGCCGGTGCTCTTCGAGGGGCAGGTCCTCGGTGTGATCGAGCTGGCCTCGTTCCAGCCGTTCACCCACATTCAGCGGGACTTCCTCAACCAGCTCGCCGAGATGATCGCGACGAGCGTCAACACGATCAGTGTCAACACCAAGACGGAGAAGCTCCTGGAACAGTCGCAGGAGCTGACCGAGCAACTGCGGGACCGGTCGGAGGAGTTGGAGAACCGGCAGAAGGCTCTGCAGGCCTCCAACGCCGAACTGGAGGAGAAGGCCGAGCTGCTGGCCCAGCAGAACCGTGACATCGAGGTGAAGAACACCGAGATCGAGGAGGCCCGGCAGGTTCTGGAGGAGCGCGCCGAGCAGCTCGCGGTCTCGATGCGCTACAAGTCCGAATTCCTGGCGAACATGTCGCACGAGCTGCGCACGCCGCTCAACTCGCTGCTCATCCTGGCCAAGTTGCTCGCGGACAACGCCGAGGGCAATCTCTCGCCGAAGCAGGTGGAGTTCGCCGAGACGATCCACGGGGCGGGTTCCGACCTGCTTCAGCTGATCAACGACATCCTCGATCTGTCGAAGGTCGAGGCGGGCAAGATGGACGTCAGCCCGACCCGGATCGCGCTGGTCCAGCTGGTCGACTATGTGGAGGCGACGTTCCGGCCGCTCACTGCGGAGAAGGGGCTCGACTTCTCCGTACGGGTGTCGCCGGAGCTGCCTGCGACACTGCACACCGACGAACAGCGGCTGCTGCAGGTGCTGCGCAACCTGCTGTCCAACGCGGTGAAGTTCACCGACAGCGGCGCCGTCGAGCTGGTGATCCGGCCTGCCGGCGCGGATGTGCCGAACGCCATCCGTGAGCAGCTCCTCGAAGCCGGTTCGCTGCGCGACGCCGACGCCGATCTGATCGCGTTCTCGGTCACCGACACCGGTATCGGGATCGCGTCCAGCAAGATGCTGGTGATCTTCGAGGCGTTCAAGCAGGCGGACGGTACGACGAGCCGCAAGTACGGCGGTACGGGGCTCGGGCTGTCCATCAGCCGGGAGATCGCCCGGCTGCTGGGCGGCGAGATCCATGCGGCGAGCGAGCCGGGCCGTGGCTCGACCTTCACGCTGTATCTGCCGCTGCACCCCAGTGAGCTGCCGCCGCAGGGCTACCCGCAGATCGGCCCCGGTCCCATCGAGGCGCATGGCCAGGCGGTCGAGGAAGGGCTGATTCCGGAGGCGGGGGCGGGCACGGGTCTGTCGGCGCCGCTGCGCGATCCGATCGGTTCCGCAGGGCTGTTCCGGCATCGCCGCAAGGCGCTCGGTGCAACGGAGCGGAGGCCCGCGCTGCCGCCGAGGAGCACCGCGCCGACCGCGCCGCCCCAGGAGTCGTGGGCGGCGGCGGGTCAGGAGGAGCCCGAGGCCCGCAAGGTGTTCCGGTTCGATGCCGAGAAGGTGCTGATCGTCGACGACGACATCCGTAACGTCTTCGCGCTGACCAGCGTGCTGGAGCAGCACGGTCTCTCGGTGCTGTACGCGGAGAACGGGCGCGAGGGCATCGAAGTCCTGGAGCAGCACGACGATGTGACGGTCGTGCTGATGGACATCATGATGCCGGAGATGGACGGGTATGCGACAACGACTGCGATCCGCCGGATGCCGCAGTTCGCCGGGCTGCCCATCATCGCGCTGACCGCGAAGGCGATGAAGGGCGACAGGGAGAAGGCGATCGATTCCGGTGCTTCCGACTATGTCACCAAGCCTGTTGATCCTGACCATCTGCTCTCCGTCATGGAGCAGTGGATGCGCGGAGAGTGATCGTCGTTTGAGCGGATCGCGATAAGTTGCTGATCGACTGTGCTCGAAGGGGTGTGAGGAGGCGGTGGGCGGGGAACCTTCTGGTCTCCCACCGCGTTTCTGGTATGTGCACAGTGACATCGCGGTGACAGGGTGTGGTGACGGGCGGGGTGCGGCTACCATGACCGGCACAAGGACGGACGGCGCAAGGGAGTCGTCCCCTGGGGCGGCGCCCGGTGCAATTCCGGGGCGAGGAGGACGGGCCATGGTGCAGAAGGCCAAGATCCTCCTGGTCGATGACCGGCCGGAGAATCTGCTGGCGCTGGAGGCCATCCTCTCTGCGCTCGATCAGACGCTGGTACGGGCATCGTCAGGGGAGGAAGCGCTCAAAGCGCTGCTGACGGACGACTTTGCGGTCATTCTGCTGGACGTCCAGATGCCGGGCATGGACGGTTTCGAAACCGCCGCGCATATCAAGCGGCGGGAGCGGACCCGGGACATCCCGATCATCTTCCTCACCGCGATCAATCACGGTCCGCATCACACCTTCCGGGGGTACGCGGCGGGCGCGGTGGACTACATCTCGAAGCCGTTCGATCCCTGGGTGCTGCGCGCCAAGGTCTCGGTCTTCGTCGAGCTCTACACGAAGAACTGCCAACTGCGCGAGCAGGCCGCACTGCTCAGGCTCCAGCTCGAGGGCGGCGGCCGGCCGAGCGTGGACCAGGACAAGGAGCCCGCCGGACTGCTGGCCGAACTCTCGGCGCGCCTCGCGGCCGTCGAGGAGCAGGCGGAGGCCCTCTCCAAGCAGCTCGACGACGAATCGGCGGACGCCGCGGCGGTGGCCACGGCCGCCCATCTCGAACGGAAGCTGACCGGACTGCGGCGTGCGCTCGACGCGCTGGAGCCGGGCACCGGGAGCGGCACGGCCGCGCTTCCTTCGTAACGCGTCCTCCGCGGAACTCCCCGGCCCGCAAGCCGCGTTCGAGGTCGGGACGCTGACGGCCCGTCCACGGTGAGGGCGCGTCAGTTTCCTGCCTCTGTGCGGCGACACGGTCGGGTGAACCCAGAGGCACACGTGTTCATGGCCGCCGACACCGGTAACCTCGGCACCATGGCCTCACGTACGTCCGGCAAGGGTTCCCAGGGCACGGCGGGCACCGCGAAGCGTCCCGGCCGTACCGCGGGTCCGGCGAAGAAAGCCGCGCCCGCGAAGAAAGCCGCCGCGAAGAAGACGGCGACCGCGAAGAAGGCACCGGCCAAGAAGGCACCGGCCAAGAAGACGGCTGTGCCCAGACCTGCACCGTCACCCACCGGGGGTGTGTACTGGCTGGTGCGCGCCATCTGGCTCGGTGCGGCCCATGCCGTCGGCGCGATGCTCCGTGGCATAGGGCGCGGCGCCAAGGGACTCGATCCCGCACATCGCAAGGACGGCGTCGCCCTTCTGCTGCTCGGCCTCGCGCTGGTCGTGGCCGCGGGCACCTGGTCGAATCTGCGGGGGCCCGTCGGCGATCTCGTCGAGATGCTCGTCACCGGCGCCTTCGGCCGGCTCGATCTGCTCGTCCCGATACTGCTCGGCGCGATCGCCGTGCGGCTGATCCTCTACCCGGAGAAGCCCGAGGCCAACGGACGTATCGTCATCGGACTCTCCGCCCTGGTCATCGGGGTGCTCGGGCAGGTGCACATCGCGTGCGGATCGCCGGGCCGCGGGGACGGCAGCGAGGCGATGCAGGACGCGGGCGGCCTGATCGGCTGGGCCGCCTCCAAGCCGTTGATCTACACCATGGGCGAGGTCCTCGCCGTACCGCTGCTCCTGCTCCTCACCGTCTTCGGACTGCTCGTCGTCACCGCGACCCCGGTGAACGCCATTCCGCAGCGGCTGCGACTGCTCGGCTCCAAGCTGGGGATCGTCGACCCGGCGTACGACCCCGAGGCGGATGACGAGAGCGACGACGAGCGGTACGACGAGCAGTGGCGCGACGCGCTGCCCGCCCGCTCACGACGCTCCTCCGCACGTCGCTCCGAGGCGCCCGAGGAGTACGACCCCGAGCAGGCGGAGGCCGAGGCGCTCTCCAAGCGCCGCAGGCCGCGCAGGCCCTCCGCGCAGCCCGCGATGAACCGCACCATGGACGCGGTGGACGTCGCCGCGGCCGCGGCCGCGGCGCTCGACGGGGCAGTACTCAACGGCATGCCGCCCTCGCCGATCGTCGCCGACCTCACCCAGGGCGTCACCGTCGAGCGGAACCGTGATCGGTCCGGCACCCCGGTGCCCGGCGCCCGCGAGGCGGAGCAGGCCCAGGGGGTGGGGAAGTCGGAGAAGAGTGCAGCGCTCTTCGATGGTGTACCCGATCTGACGAAGCCCGCTCCCGACCGCTCGCAGTCCCAGCCGCTTCCGGCCCGCGCCGAGCAGCTGCAGCTCTCCGGCGACATCACGTACGCGCTGCCCTCGCTCGACCTGCTGGAACGCGGCGGTCCGGGCAAGACCCGCAGCGCCGCCAACGACACGATCGTCGCCTCCCTGACGAACGTCTTCACCGAGTTCAAGGTCGATGCCGCGGTCACCGGTTTCACCCGCGGACCGACGGTGACGCGCTACGAGGTGGAGCTCGGCCCGGCTGTGAAGGTCGAGCGGATCACGGCGCTCGCCAAGAACATCGCGTACGCCGTCGCCAGCCCCGACGTCCGGATCATCTCCCCGATCCCGGGGAAGTCCGCCGTCGGCATCGAGATCCCCAACACCGACCGTGAGATGGTCAACCTCGGCGATGTGCTGCGCCTCGCGGACGCGGCCGAGGACGACCACCCGATGCTGGTCGCGCTCGGCAAGGACGTCGAGGGCGGCTATGTAATGGCCAACCTCGCGAAGATGCCGCACGTGCTGGTGGCCGGTGCGACCGGTTCCGGCAAGTCGTCCTGCATCAACTGCCTGATCACCTCGGTCATGGTGCGGGCGACCCCGGAGGACGTACGGATGGTGCTGGTCGACCCCAAGCGCGTCGAGCTGACCGCGTACGAGGGCATCCCGCACCTGATCACGCCGATCATCACCAACCCGAAGCGCGCCGCCGAGGCACTGCAGTGGGTCGTACGGGAGATGGACCTCCGGTACGACGACCTCGCCGCGTTTGGATACCGGCACATCGACGACTTCAACCAGGCCGTGCGCAATGGCAAGGTCAAGCTGCCGGAGGGCAGCGAGCGGGAGCTCTCCCCGTACCCGTATCTGCTGGTCATCGTCGACGAGCTGGCCGACCTGATGATGGTCGCTCCGCGCGACGTCGAGGACGCCATCGTCCGCATCACCCAGCTGGCGCGCGCCGCAGGCATCCATCTCGTGCTCGCCACCCAGCGGCCCTCGGTCGATGTCGTCACCGGTCTGATCAAGGCGAATGTGCCCTCCAGGCTCGCCTTCGCGACGTCTTCGCTCGCGGACAGCCGTGTCATCCTCGACCAGCCCGGCGCCGAGAAGCTGATCGGCAAGGGAGACGGACTGTTCCTGCCGATGGGGGCCAACAAGCCCACCCGCATGCAGGGCGCGTTCGTCACGGAGGGCGAGGTCGCGGCCATCGTCCAACACTGCAAGGATCAGATGGCGCCGGTCTTCCGCGAGGACGTGGTGGTCGGCGGGGCCAAGAAGAAGGAGATCGACGAGGACATCGGCGATGACCTGGATCTGCTCTGCCAGGCCGCCGAACTGGTCGTCTCCACCCAGTTCGGCTCCACCTCGATGCTCCAGCGCAAGCTGCGGGTCGGCTTCGCCAAGGCCGGCCGGCTCATGGACCTCATGGAGTCGCGGAACATCGTCGGACCGAGCGAGGGGTCCAAGGCACGCGATGTCATGGTGAAGCCGGATGAACTGGACGAGGTGTTGGCACAGATCCGCGGGGAAACTGCTTCGTAAGGGTCTGATGGGCAACCGTTTCGCCGGGTCGCACGTCAAGTTGAGGGAAGGGACAGCAGGATGTTCTTCCAGAGGGCGTCCGGCGAATGGGACGGCGTTCGCATCCGATGGTGTTCGAATCCGATGGCGTACAAAGTCCTTGCTCCCGGTTGCCCCACCCTTTCGTACCCCCCCTAGACTGAACACCCAGCAGGTGGCTCACGCTCGAAAGGCGCCCCCGTGTCCATCGGCAACTCCCCCGAAGACGACCGGCCTTCGATCGGTCGAGTGCTTCAGCAGGCTCGTATCGCCGCAGGTCTCACGGTCGAAGAGGTCAGCTCGTCCACCCGGGTGCGCATCCCCATCGTGCACGCGATCGAGGAGGACGACTTCTCCCGCTGCGGCGGCGACGTGTACGCCCGCGGCCATATCCGCACCTTGGCGCGTGCCGTCTCCATCGATCCGGAACCGCTGGTTTCGCAGTACGACGCCGAGCACGGCGGCCGTCCCGCGCCCACGCCGGCGGCGCCGATGTTCGAAGCCGAACGGATCCGTTCCGATCCCCGTCGGCCCAACTGGACCGCGGCCATGGTCGCGGCGATCGTCGCCGTGGTCGGCTTCGTCGGCTTCACCTTCTTCAAGGGCGGTGACGACGGCGGCACGTCCACGCAGGTCGCGGAAGGTTCGACGCCCAACACAACCAGCCCCAAACCCAAGCCCACCAAGACCGCCGACCCCAAGCCCGTACCGTCCGACAGCGCCATCGCCGCGGCCCCGCGGGACAAGGTCACGGTCAAGCTCAGCGCCACTCAGGGCAAGAGCTGGATCTCTGCCAAGGACCACAACGGGCGGCAGCTCTTCGACGGGCTGCTGCTGCAGGGCCAGTCCAAGACCTTCCAGGACAAGGAGCGGATCGACCTCGTCCTAGGTGATGCCGGTTCGATCGAACTCTTCGTCAATGGCAAGAAGGTCGAGGACAAGTTCCAGCCGGGCCAGGTCGAGCGGCTCTCGTACACGAAGGGCGACCCCGAGGTCGGCTGACGGCATTGTGTACACCGCGAGCGCCCGGCAATCCTGCCGGGCGCTCGCGTCATTGTTACTCCCTGTAAGGGCGGAACCCTGCTCGGCGGGGTGAGTGCCAGGACAAAGTAGTCTTGAGCCCATGCCCGAACGCCGTACCGTCGCCCTTGTCACTCTTGGCTGCGCCCGTAACGAGGTGGACTCGGAGGAGCTCGCAGGCCGCTTGGCAGCGGACGGCTGGGAGCTCGTCGAGAATGCCTCCGACGCGGATGTCGCCGTCGTCAACACCTGTGGATTCGTCGAGGCCGCGAAGAAGGACTCCGTCGACGCTCTTCTCGAAGCCAACGATCTGAAGGACCACGGCCGGACCCAGGCCGTGGTCGCGGTCGGCTGCATGGCCGAGCGCTACGGCAAGGATCTTGCCGAAGCCCTGCCGGAAGCCGACGGGGTCCTCGGTTTCGACGACTACGCCGACATCTCCGACCGCCTCCAGACCATCCTCAACGGGGGCATCCACGCCTCGCACACCCCGCGTGACCGGCGCAAGCTGCTGCCGATCAGCCCGACCGAGCGGCAGGACGCAGCGGTCGCGCTGCCCGGGCACGCACAGGAAGCCGCCCCGGCCCCTGCGGACCTCCCGGACGGGGTTGCGCCGGTCTCCGGGCCGCGCGCGCCGCTGCGCCGCCGGCTGGGCACCAGCCCGGTCGCCTCGGTGAAGCTCGCCTCCGGCTGCGACCGCCGCTGCTCCTTCTGCGCCATCCCGTCCTTCCGCGGCTCCTTCATTTCGCGGCGCCCCTCGGACGTTCTGCAGGAGACCCGCTGGCTGGCCGATCAGGGCGTCAAGGAGGTCATGCTGGTCTCCGAGAACAACACCTCGTACGGCAAGGACCTCGGCGACATCCGGCTGCTGGAGACGCTGCTGCCGGAGCTCGCCGACGTCGACGGGATCGAGCGGATCCGGGTCAGCTACCTGCAGCCCGCCGAGATGCGGCCCGGTCTGATCGACGTACTGACGTCGACGCCGAAGGTCGCCCCGTACTTCGATCTCTCCTTCCAGCACTCCGCCCCCGGGGTGCTGCGCGCGATGCGCCGCTTCGGGGACACCGACAGCTTCCTGGAGCTCCTGGAGACCATCCGCAGCAAGGCGCCGCAGGCCGGTGCGCGGTCGAACTTCATCGTGGGCTTCCCCGGGGAGACCGAGGCCGACCTCGCCGAGCTGGAACGCTTCCTCACAGGTGCGCGGCTGGATGCCATCGGCGTCTTCGGGTACTCCGACGAGGAGGGCACCGAGGCGGTCGGCTACGAGAACAAGCTCGGCGCCGACGTCATCGCGGAGCGGCTCGCGCACATCTCGCAGCTGGCCGAGGAGCTGACGTCCCAGCGCGCCGAGGAGCGGCTCGGAGAGTCCCTCCAGGTGCTGGTCGAGTCGGTCGACCCCACGGACGACGAGCCGCGCGCGGTGGGGCGTGCGGCGCATCAGGCCCCCGAAACGGACGGCCAGGTGCTCTTCACGGGGCGCGAGGGCCTCGTGCCGGGCCGTATGGTCGAGGCAAAGGTGGTGGGCACCGAGGGAGTGGACCTGGTGGCCGAGTGTTCCGAGCTTGCGGAGGCAGCCAGATGACCGGAGTCCCGGCATCCGCAGCAGGCGGATCCGGCACGAAGCCGGTCCGCGGCGGCAAGCTGGGCACTGCGGCCGTCAACCAGGCCAGCCTGTGGAACATCGCCAACATCCTGACCATGGTGCGGCTGCTGTTGGTGCCCGGCTTCGTCATGCTGCTGCTGCACAACGGCGGCTACGACCCGGCCTGGCGCTCCTTCGCCTGGGCGGCGTTCGCCGTCGCCATGATCACCGACCTCTTCGACGGTCACCTGGCGCGCACATACAACCTGGTCACCGACTTCGGGAAGATCGCCGACCCGATTGCCGACAAGGCGATCATGGGTGCCGCGCTGATCTGTCTGTCGTACCTCGGCGATCTGCCGTGGTGGGTCACGGGCGTGATCCTCTTCCGCGAGATCGGCATCACCTTGATGCGGTTCTGGGTGATACGGCATGCGGTGATTCCGGCCAGTCGCGGCGGGAAGATGAAGACACTCGCGCAGGGGACGGCCGTCGGGATGTATGTCCTGGCGCTGACCGGCCCGCTTGCCACGCTGCGCTTCTGGGTGATGGCGGTGGCCGTCGTGCTGACGGTCGTCACCGGGCTCGACTATGTGCGCCAGGCGGTTGTGCTGCGGCGCAAGGGACTGGCGGCTGAGCGGGCTGCTGCGGCCGACCTGGCTTCCGAGGTATCCGCGTCCGCCGGCGCTTCGGATTCCGCGGAGGCCGAGCGGTGACTTCCGCGGCCCGGGTGCTGCAGCTGCTCGTGGAGCGCGGTGAGACTCTCGCCGTCGCCGAGTCGCTGACCGGCGGCCTGGTCGCGGCGGAACTGACCTCCGTACCTGGTGCCTCACACTCCTTCCGTGGGTCCGTGACGGCGTACGCCACGCCCCTGAAGCGGGACGTGCTGGCTGTGGACGGGGCCCTGCTGGCAGCGCACGGAGCGGTGGATCCCGAGGTTGCGCGGCAGATGGCGACAGGTGTGCGGCGCGTTCTCGGTGCAGACTGGGGCTTGTCGACCACCGGCGTCGCGGGACCCGAGTCACAGGACGGCAAACCCGTCGGAACGGTCTACGTAGCGGTCGCGGGGCCGGACGGCGCGGAGAAAGTAGCCGCGCTGCGGTTGAACGGCGACCGGGCGGACATCCGTAGAGAGAGTGTACGGAGCGTGCTGGAATTGCTCTCCGGCGAACTCGGCGAGAATGCGAGCGCACAGGATACGGAACACAACGGGGGGAATTGATGTTTGCAGCCCTGAGTGAACACGACATCGCTCCCCGCACGGCCGCAGCGCAAGGCGGTACGGTGGGGCGTGAAGGATGCGGCTACGCGGTCCGAGGAGGGAGCCACCGATGATTCTGCTCCGTCGCCTGCTTGGTGACGTGCTGCGTCGGCAGCGCCAGCGCCAAGGCCGTACTCTGCGCGAAGTCTCCTCGTCCGCCCGAGTCTCGCTCGGCTATCTCTCCGAGGTGGAGCGGGGGCAGAAGGAGGCATCCTCCGAGCTGCTCTCCGCCATTTGCGACGCGCTTGACGTACGGATGTCCGAGCTCATGCGTGAAGTGAGCGATGAGCTGTCGCTGGCTGAGCTGGCCGAGTCGGCAGCAGCCGGCGATCCGGTACCTGTACCGGTGCGCCCCATGCTCAATTCCGTCTCCGTGACGTCGGTGGCAGGTGTGCCGACGGGACGGGTGACAATCAAGGCACCCGCGGAAGCGGTGGATGTCGTCGCCGCCTGACCCGCGCACTCGGTGTGCACCGGAGCCCCGGTCGGCCCCTTCTGGGGTCGGCCGGGGCTTCTGCGTGTGCGGAGGCCCGGACGGGGGATGTGCGGGATGAGGCGCCGGAGAAGTCTGCATATCAGCTGAATTTCCCGGATTACGGTTTCAACTCATATGTGCCATCGTGGGTGATGCGTCAACGGCTATGAGGTCATGAGGCCCTACGAATGGAGGCTCGTCCGCGCCGTGCGCGCCGGTACTGCACCGGTGCGCTCTCCCGCCGGGTGATCAGCCCCGACTAGGTTCGGTCGGAGGAGGCAGCCATGGTACGGCGATGGGTGCCCGCGCTCGTTCTCGGCGGGGTGTGGTGGTGGGCTGTGCTGCGGCTGCTGCTGGAGCCGGAACGCGCAGGGCTGGTCGAGGGTGCAGTGGCAGCGGGCGGTTGGGGGCTGAGCCTGCTGCCCGTCCATGTGGCAGCGAGCGCCAGGCCGACCGGAACGATCGGGGCCGACGGTGACACGGCCGGGTGGTTCGAGGTCGGGATGCGCCGTGCCGGCAGCGCGTGGCGTACTGCCGGAGCGTGGGGCACCACCGGGGCCCGGCTCACTGCCGAGGCATGGCGTACTACCAGGGCATGGCGACGCCGCCGTTCGGGCGGAGGATCTGGCCGGTCATGAAGGCCGAAGCGTCGGATGCCAGATGCAGGACCGTGTGGGCGACATCTTCCGCCTCACCCACCCGGCCGAGCGGAGAGATGCGGACCATCGCGGTCTCTGTCCGATGCTGCAGTTCCGCGTCGTGTTTGGCGGTCATCGGGGTACGGATCCATCCGGGTGCGACGGCATTGACGCGGATGGCACGAGGTCCGAGCTCGGTCGCCAGGGTCCTGGTCAGTTGGACGACCGCCGCCTTGGCCGCGCTGTAGCAGAGCAGGCCCGGGCTTGCGGCGTCGACCGCGCCCGAGGCCATGGTGATCAGTGAGCCGGGCGCGCCACGCGCGATCATGCTGCGGGCCACTTCCTGGCAGGCGTACAGAACGCCTTTGAAATTGACGGCGAGGACGCGGTCGAGGTCCTCGTCCGCCGTGTCCAGGACGCTGCTCGTGTGCATGATTCCGGCGACGGCGGCCAGGATGTCGATGCCGCCCGCTGCGGCCACCGCGTCCCGGAGCTGACTGCGGTCCGTGACATCGAGCTGATGGGTGTGGGCTGAGCCACCCGCTTTGGCGATCATCTCCCGCGTTTCCAGGAGGCCTGTCCCGTCGCGGTCCGCGCAGTGGACGGTTGCTCCCGCCTCCGCGAGCAGGACGGCACTGGCCCGGCCGATACCGCCGGCCGCGCCGGTGATGAACGCGGAGCGGCCGGTGAGGTCGTACGCGGTGAGAGCCATGTCCGGACCGTAAGACCGTATCTGACGGTGCGTCAACTATGGTGTGGGGCCCGATTGGCAGCGTGGGCACCAATACGTGGGACGGGTGTCCTGCTCCGCCGTACGAATGGGGGCGCCGCACCTCAGACAGGGGCGATGGGGCCGGCCGTACACCCACAGCCGCTCAGTCGGGCCGTACCCGCGTGCCCGGGAACCGGTGGTCGTGCGGACCGGTCGGTCCCGATTGGCTTCGAGGAGCTGCTTGGCGGTGGCGACCAGGCGCACGGCGGTGGTGGCGGGCAGGTCACCGACGGGGAGCCAGGGGGTGGCGCGGGCGAGGAAACAGAGTTCGGCCTTGTAGACGTTGCCGATGCCGGCCAGGTTGCGCTGGTCCAGGAGGGCTTCACCGAGAGGGCGGGCGGGGGCGGCGAGCAGGTTGCGCAGCGCGGTGTCGGGGTCCCAGTCGGGGCCCAGCAGATCGGGGCCGAGATGGCCGACCGCCTTCTCCTCGTCGACTGTGCGGAGGAGTTCCAGGACGGGCAGCCGGTATCCGACCGCTGTGTGGTCCGCGGTGGAGAGAATCGCGCGGATCTGATGGGCCGGGCCGCCGCGCCAGCGCTCGCCCGGGGCGTAGACGCGCCAGGAACCGTCCATCCGCAGATGGCTGTGGAGAGTGAGGCCGCCCTCGATCCGGGTGAGGAGATGCTTGCCGCGCGAAAGGGTGCCGAGGACGGTCCGGCCGGTGAGATCGGCGGTCGCGAACCGGGGGACGCGCAGGTCGGAGCGGGTGAGGACCTGGTCGGCCAGTGCAGTGTGCAGACGCTTGGCGGTCTGCAGGACGGTATCTCCTTCGGGCATGTCTCCATGATGAGTGGTGGGGGCGGGGTGCGACGGTGGGCGTGTGCGTGGCCGTGGGTCGGGCGGGTGCGGTAGCCGGGCCGGTGAGGGGGCGCGCGTGGGGCCGGACGACGCGTGGAGGTCAGGCCCGCAGACGGAGACCTCTCGGGGTGGCGTGGAAGCCGGCCGCCTCCAGCGTGCGGCCCAGCGGCGAGGTCAGGGACGAGGCACCGTTGGTGCGCTCCACCGTGACCGTGCCGAGCGCCCCCGCGCGGGCCGCGGTGGCCAGCGCCTCGGCCGCCGCCCGGAGCGAGGGGTCCTCCGGATCCGTCGGCCAGGCGAGCAGGGTCTTGCCGCCGCGCTCCATGTAGAGCGTCAGTTCGCCGTCGACCAGGACCACCAGGGCGCCGGCCTTGCGCCCCGGTCTGTGTCCGGCGCCGTCCGGGGGCTCGGGCCAGGACAGGGCAGCACCGTACGCGTTGGCCGGGTCGGCGGCGGCGAGGACCAGGGCGCGGGGCGCCGCTCCCGGTTCCCTGCGGTCGCGGGCGGTGGACGCCGCACGCAGCCGGTCGACCGCTCCGTCCATCGCGAACTGGGCTGCTCCCAAGCCCTCGACGACGTAGCCGCGGCGGGCCTGCCCGTTGTCCTCGAAGGCGGAGAGGATGCGGTACGTCGCGGAGAAACCGCCCTCGACGCCTTCGGCCTGGACCGCGCCGCGGGTCACCACGCCGTGACGGTCCAGGAGCGTGCGCGCCAAGGCGTGCGCGCGATGCGTGGGGTCGGGCTCGGCGGTGGGCAGCAGGGACCAGCGGCCCGAGACAGTGGGCGGGCCGGTGCGTGACGCCGGGCGGGCGGCGGCGCTGAACGAGCCGTAACGGCCTCGGGGGACGCTGCGCTTGGCGCGGTGGGCGGTCGATCCCGCCGTACGTCCGGAGCCGAGGAGCGAACGCAGCGGCGCCAGTGTGTCGTTGGTCAGTCGGCCGGACCAGGTCAGCTCCCAGATGGCGTCGGCCAGTTGAGGGTCGGTGCAGTCCGGGTGGGTGGTGGCGCGGACCTGATCGGCCATCTGCCGGAAGAACAGCCCGTACCCGCCGGTCAGGGTGGTCAGAACGGATTCGTGCAGCGCACTGAGTTCGAGTGGGTGCGGAGGCGGGAGGAGCAGGGGTGCGCTGTCGGCGAGGTAGAGGGACAGCCAGCCGTCCTTGCCGGGGAGGGCGCCCGCGCCGGCCCAGATCACCTCGCCGGTGGTGGTGAGTTCGTCGAGCAGCGCGGGGGCGTACCCCGTGACCCGGCCCGGCAGGATCAGCTTCTCCAGCGCCGATGCGGGGACGGGGGCACCCTGCAACTGTTCGATGGCGCGGGCCAGTCCGTCGATTCCGCGCAGGCTGTTGTTGCCGAGATGCTGCCACTGCGGAAGGAAGCCGGCGAGGGCGGCGGGCGGGACCGGCTCCAGCTCGTGCCGGAGCGCGGCGAGGGACCGGCGGCGGAGCCGACGCAGCACCGTGGCGTCGCACCATTCCTGGCCGATGCCTGCGGGATGGAACTCGCCCTGGACGATGCGGCCGGACGCGGCGAGCCGCTGCAGCGCACCGTCCGTGACCGCGGTGCCCAGGCCGAAGCGCGCGGCGGCGCCGGTGGAGGTGAACGGGCCGTGCGTACGGGCGTAGCGGGTGAGGAGATCGCCGAGCGGGTCCTTCACCGGTTCGGTGAACGCCTCGGGGACGCCAATCGGGAGGGCGGTGCCCAGCGCGTCACGCAGTCGGCCCGCGTCCTCGATCGCCGCCCAGTGGTCGGCTCCTCCTATCCGGACCCGGATGGCCCGGCGGGCCGAGGCCAGGTCCGGGGCCCACTGCTGCTCGGCACCGCGCTCGGCCAACTCGGCTTCGGTGAGCGGGCCGAGGACGCGGAGCAGGTCGGCGACGCCTTCGACGTCCTTGATCCGGCGGTCCTCGGTCAGCCACTGGAGCTCCTGCTCGAGTTCGCCCAGCACCTCGGCGTCGAGCAGCTCGCGCAGTTCCGCCTGGCCGAGGAGCTCGGCGAGGAGACGGGAGTCGAGGGAGAGCGCAGCCGCCCGGCGCTCGGCGAGCGGCGAGTCGCCCTCGTACAGGAACTGCGCCACATAGCCGAAGAGGAGCGAGCGGGCGAAGGGGGAGGGCTCCTGGGTGGTCACCTCGACCAGGCGGACGCGGCGCGCTTCGAGATCGCCCATCAGTTCCGCGAGCCCGGGAACATCGAAGACGTCCTGCAGGCATTCACGGACCGCTTCGAGCACGATCGGGAAGGAGCCGAACTCCGAGGCCACCTGAAGGAGCTGGGCGGCGCGCTGACGCTGCTGCCAGAGCGGGGTGCGCTTGCCCGGGCTGCGGCGGGGCAGCAGCAGGGCGCGGGCCGCGCATTCGCGGAAGCGGGAGGCGAACAGGGCGGACCCGCCGACCTGATCGGTGACGATCTGGGTGATCTCGCCCTGGTCGAAGACGACATCGGTGGCGCCGACGGGCGGCTGATCGCTGTCGTACGCCATTGCGGCCAACGGGGCCGACTCCCGTGGCGAGTTCTGGGACGAGTTCTGCGACGGGTCAAGGGCGAGGTCCTGGGCCGGATCGAAGTCCAGGAGGTCAAGGCCCATCATGTCGGCGTCGGGCAGCCGCAGCACGATGCCGTCGTCGGCATGCATCACCTGGGCATCCATGCCGTACCGCTCGGCGAGGCGGGCTCCCAGCGCCAGCGCCCACGGAGCATGGACCTGCGCGCCGAACGGGGAGTGCACGACCACCCGCCAGTCGCCCAGCTCGTCGCGGAATCGCTCGACGAGGATGGTCCGGTCGTCCGGGACATGGCCGCAGGCGGCGCGCTGTTCGCCGATGTACGACAGGACGTTGTCGGCGGCCCAGGTGTCGAGACCGGCGGCGAGCAGCCGCGATCTGGCGTCCTCGGACGACATTCCGCCGATCTCGCGGAGGAACGCGCCCAGGGCACGGCCCAGCTCCAGCGGGCGGCCCAGCTGGTCGCCCTTCCAGAACGGCAGCCGTCCCGGAACCCCGGGGGCCGGCGACACCAGGACCCGGTCGCGGGTGATGTCCTCGATCCGCCAGGATGTGGTGCCCAGCGTGAAGACATCGCCGACCCGGGACTCGTACACCATCTCCTCGTCCAGCTCGCCGACCCGGCCGCCCCCCTTCTTGGGGTCGGCCCCGGCGAGGAAGACCCCGAAGAGCCCGCGGTCGGGGATCGTGCCGCCGGAGGTGACCGCGAGCCGCTGGGCGCCGGGGCGGCCCGTGACCGTACCGGCGACGCGGTCCCAGACCACGCGCGGGCGCAGCTCGGCGAAGGCGTCTGACGGATAGCGGCCGGCCAGCATGTCCAGCACGGCCGTGAACGCCGACTCCGGCAGCGAGGCGAAGGGGGCGGCGCGGCGGGTCACGGCCAGCAGATCGTCCACCTGCCATGTGTCCAGGGCGACCATGGCGACGAGCTGCTGGGCCAGCACATCCAGCGGATTGGACGGGATCCGCAGTGCCTCGATCGAGCCGGTGCGCATCCGCTCGGTGACCACCGCAGCCTGGACCAGGTCGCCGCGGTACTTCGGGAAGACCACTCCGGTGGAGACCGCACCGACCTGGTGCCCGGCACGGCCGACCCGCTGCAGCCCGGAGGCGACCGACGGCGGCGACTCCACCTGGACCACCAGATCCACCGCACCCATGTCGATGCCCAGCTCCAGACTGGAGGTGGCGACCACGGCAGGCAGCCGGCCTGCCTTCAGATCCTCCTCGACCTGTGCGCGCTGCTCCTTGGAGACCGAACCGTGGTGTGCGCGGGCGAGCAGCGCCGGGGCGCCCTTCGCCGCACCGGACTCGGCCATGATCTCGGCGGGGGAGTGGGCCTCCGGCAGGGTCTCACCGGTGGCCCGCTCGTACGCGATCTCGTTGAGCCGGTTGCACAGTCTCTCCGCGAGACGGCGGGAGTTGGCGAAGACGATGGTGGAGCGGTGCGCCTGGACGAGGTCGGTGATCCGCTCCTCGACATGCGGCCAGATCGACGGCTTCTCCGCCTGGCCCGCCTGATCCGGGTCGGTGGCGGGCGAACCGCCGAGCTCGCCCAGATCCTCCACCGGCACGACCACCGACAGATCGAACCGCTTGGTGGACGGCGGCTGGACGATCTCCACCTTCCGCTGCGGCGAGAGGAACCGCGCCACTTCGTCGACCGGACGGACCGTCGCCGACAGGCCGATCCGCCGCGCCGGACGCGGCAGCAGCTCGTCGAGGCGCTCCAGCGACACGGCGAGATGGGCGCCCCGCTTCGTACCGGCCACTGCGTGCACCTCGTCGAGAATCACCGTCTCGATCCCCGACAGAGCCTCCCGAGCCGAGGAGGTCAGCATCAGGAACAGCGACTCGGGGGTGGTGATCAGGATGTCCGGCGGCCGGGTCGCCATCGAGCGGCGCTCGGCGGGCGGGGTGTCACCCGAGCGGATGCCCACCCGCACCTCGGGCTCGGGCAGCCCGAGCCGCACCGATTCCTGGCGGATCCCGGTCAGCGGTGAGCGCAGATTACGCTCCACGTCGACCGCGAGGGCCTTCAGGGGCGATACGTACAGCACGCGGCAGCGCTTCTTCGCCTCGGCGGGCGGCGGGACTGCGGCCAGCCGGTCCAGCGCGGCGAGGAACGCGGCGAGCGTCTTGCCCGATCCGGTGGGCGCGACGACCAGCACGTCCGAACCCTCGCCGATCGCGCGCCAGGCACCCTCCTGCGCGGACGTCGGCGCGCTGAAGGCACCCGAGAACCAGCCGCGGGTGGCGGGGGAGAAAGAGTCGAGCGCAGAGCCGGCCATGCCCCCCATCGTGCACCCGACCACTGACAACGGACGGTGGCAGTGGCCGGTACCTGCGAGAATTCGGGAATGGCGGCAGGATCGGGCTCGCGCTCGGGTTCGGGCTTCGGCTCGGCCTCGGCTTCGGGAGAGTGGGCGAGGTACTGGCAGTACGCGGAACTGCCCGACCTCGACCTGCTGCGTGCCCGGTACGTGCGCCACACCTTCCCGCGCCACAGCCACGAGGGCTACGTCTTCGGCACCATCACGCGGGGGATCGAGGACGTCGGACTGCCCGGCGGCACCGTACACGCAGGCCCTGGCGTCGTCGTCATGATCAATCCGGAGGTGCCGCACACCGCGCGGGCCGGTGTCCCCGAGGGCTGGGTGTACGCCACGCTGTACCCGTCCGCACAGGTGATCAACGACATTGCCGCCGACACGACGCGTCTGCGCGGCACTGTCGGTTTCGCCGAGACCAGCGTCGTCGACCCGGAATCGGCCCGGTTGATCGGCGAGGTGCACCGGGCGGCCGAGGAGGGCAACGCGCTCGCCGCCGACAGCGTCCTGCGGATCCTGGTCGCGCGGCTGCTCAGCAGCCATGGCAGCGTGCTGCCCACCCGCTCTCCCCGGTCGGCGGGTGCCCGGGACGCGGCGCGGGCGCGTGCGGTGCTGGAGAGCAGGATGACCGAGCCACCGACTCTGGAGGCACTGGCCGTCGAACTCGGCACCAGCCCGTTCGCCTTGCTGAGGGCGTTCAAGAAGCAGTACGGGATGCCGCCGCACACCTGGCTCACCGATGCCCGGGTGAGGCGGGCGCGGCGGATGCTGGATGCGGGGGTGGCGCCCTCGGCCGCCGCGATCGAGGTCGGCTTCACCGATCAGCCGCACCTGAACCGCCATTTCACCCGGATAGTGGGAGTGCCGCCCGGCGCCTACCAGCGCGAACGCGCAAGAACGTACAAGACCGGTCCCGGTCTGTCCCCGTAGCGTTCCGTCTGTGCCAGAACAGACAACATCCCCAGAGATAACCGGTGAGCCGGCCGAGACAGCCGCCGGTGAGGTGAAGTCCGATGCGGCCGTCGTGCGCGACGCCCTCGGCGTCGGTATCGCCGTGGGGCTGTCCGGCTTCGCCTTCGGAGTCACCTCGGCGGGCTCGGGCCTCAGCGTGCTCCAGACCTGCGTGCTCAGCCTCCTCGTCTTCACAGGCGCCTCGCAGTTCGCGCTGGTGGGTGCGCTGGCGGCGGGCGGCAATCCGTACACAGCGGCTGCCGGGGCGTTCTTCCTCGGCGTACGTAACGCGTTCTACGGTCTGCGGCTGTCGCAGCTGCTCGCGCTCCCGCGCGCGCTGCGGCCGCTCGCCGCGCAGTGGGTGATCGACGAGACGACCGCTGTGACGCTGTCCCAGCCCACCCGACGGGCCGCACGGATCGGCTTCACCGTCACCGGAATCACCCTGTACATGCTGTGGAACCTGACCACACTGCTGGGAGCCCTGGGCGCGGAGGCGCTCGGCGACACCGACAGCTGGGGACTGGACGCCGCCAGCCCCGCCGTCTTTCTCGCCCTGCTCGCACCCATGCTGAGGAGCACGACGGAGCGCGTCACCGCCGCGCTGGCCGTCCTGCTCGCCCTCGGTCTGCTGCCCGTGCTGCCCGCGGGTGTACCGGTGCTGCTCTCCGCGCTGGCCGCGCCTGCCGTTCTCTTCCTGATGGGACGCAGGAACGGTTCGCCCGGTGACACCCCCGCCATGGCGGCGACCCCGACGGAGGACGGTCGATGAACGTCTGGACAGCGATCGCACTCACTGCCGTCGGCTGCTATCTCGCGAAGCTGCTGGGACTGCTGGTGCCCGCCGACGCACTGGAACGCCCGCTCGTCCAGCGCCTTTCCGCACTCCTGCCGGTGGCGCTCCTGGCGGCCCTCACAGCGCAGCAGACGTTCGGAGACGGACAGCAGCTGGTGCTGGACGCCAGGGGCGCGGGACTGGCCGCCGCGGCGCTGGCCCTGGTCCTGCGCGCGCCCTTCCTGGTCGTCGTGGGCGCTGCCGTGGTCGTCACGGCAGGGGTGCGGGCGCTCGGATAGAGGTCCGTGCGGAGCAGGACAGGGCCGTCCGCACAGTGGAGCAGACATTCGGTACGGAGCTGCTCTTCCTGTTCGACGCGGGCGCAGGCCGTCCCGTCGTACCGCAGGAGTGCCAACCACCCGGCGATCTGGCCCGACGGCTGATCCGTGCCTGCGGCGCCGACGTCCGGGTCGCCGCGGCCCTGCTGCTGCACGACAGCGGCCACGGGACGACGGCACACACGGCGCAGGATGAGCGACGGGGCGGCAGCCGTCCGGCCGACGACCGAAGGCCCGCGCCGGGCGGCGTGGTCGCGGCCGTCCGTGGGCCCGCTCACGGACGGTTGGCGGTGGATGTCCGCCCCGGTGCTCAGCCGAGGCTGCGGCCGTGGGCCCGCAGCGTCAGCAGCGCCTTGAGCGTCACCAGCGGCCGGCCCTCCAGAGCTGTGCCCGGTGCCCACTGCCGCCAGTTCAGCGGCCAGCCGCCGTCCGCCTGCTGCTCCGACGCCAGATGGTCGAGGGAGCGTTCCAGCTCCTCGTCGGTGAACCAGCGACGGGCGAGCGAATCGGGTGTGCGGGCGTAGTCGTACGGGAAGTGCTGCTCGCCCGGCGCACATCCGGCCGCCACCGGGTACTGCGCGCGCTGCTCCGGATCCAGCACGGCGAGCCGCTGCTCGCGCACCAGCCGTCCGAGGCGGTCCGCCGCAGCCTCCGCCCGCGCCCGGTCCGGTGCACCGTCCAGGAAGGCGACCGCAGCCTCGATCTCGTACGGATGCGAGTGCTCCAGCGCGTCGACCGCCGCCCAGCAGAAGTCGGTGGCCCGGAAGAGCCAGGCGTGCCAGACCGCATTACGGTGCAGCAGCCCGACGACAGGACCGGTGGCGAGCAGCTCCGCCGGCGGGTCGTCGACGAGCTGGATGAACGGCGCGGCCGGATAGCCTCGCTGCGAGGGCAGGAGGGCGGGCAGCGCACCCTCCTTGGTCGACACATCGGTCAGGAAGCGGCAGATCCGTTCCACCCGCAGACCGCTGCAGCGCCCGATGGAGTCGAGAACGTTCAGCGCATGGGCCGTGTGCAGCGGCTGGCTGACCGGGCCCCGCAGATCGGGTTCGAGTGCGTGACCGTATCCGCCGTCCTCGTTGAGATAGGCGGTGAGCGCGGTCTCCACGGCATCGGCGCTTCCTGCCAGGAAGTGGTGGGCGAACCGCCGCTGTTCGAGGACACGGGCCGTGAGCCAGATGAACTGCTCGGCGCGGTTGAGGGGGCTTGCTCCTGTTCCAGCCATGGACCGACGGTAGGCCGGTAAGCGCTCTCGAGATGTCGTAGCGGCACGGCTGCACTCTCAGGAGCGGGATACTGAAGTCATGCGGTTGACGATTTTCTGGGAACGGATGGAAGACCACTTCGGCGCGGGGTACGCCGACTCCTTTGCGCACGACCATGTGATGGCCGAGCTCGGCGGGCGGACGGTGCACCAGGCGCTGGCCGCGGGCTGGGAGGCGAAGGACGTCTGGCGCGGCGTCTGCACGGCGGTCGGCATCGCCGCCGACAAGCGCTGACGAACTGCTCGTCCCCGCGGGACCGCACCCGCTCTCCGGGGCGGGCGGCCGGCTGTCACAGCCGTGGGCGAGACTGGGTCCGTGGCACTGACAGACGAGACCGCCCAGCCCCAGCCCGCCCCCACTCCGCCCGTCCCGCCGACCGCGCCACCGACCCAGCCGTCCGGCGCCGGGTCGGCCCGAATGCCTGCATGGCTGCCGCGCGCCATGGTCCTCGCCCTGGCGCTCTACGCCTGCTTCCGGCTCGGCAGCTGGGCGTTCGACCAGCTCATCGGGCTGTTGATCAATGTGCTGATCGCCTTCTTCCTGGCGCTCGCCATAGAACCCGCGGTGGGCCGGATGTCCGCGCGCGGCATGCGTCGCGGCCTGGCGACCTTCCTGGTCTTCCTGGTGATCCTGATCGCCGGGGCCGGGTTCGTCGTACTGCTCGGATCGATGCTTGCGGGCCAGATCGTCGAGATGGTCGAGGAGTTCCCCAAGTACTTGGACTCGGTGATCAACTGGGTCAACCAGAACTTCCACACGGACCTCTCGCGGGTCGAGGTGCAGGACAGTCTGCTGCACTCCGACTGGTTGCAGAAGTACGTCCAGAACAGTGCGACCGGTGTGCTCGATGTCTCCACCACTGTGCTCGGCGGGCTGTTCCGACTGCTGACGATCTCCCTGTTCTCGTTCTACTTCGCGGCCGACGGCCCCCGGCTGCGCCGCGGTCTGTGCTCCGTACTGCCGCCCGCTCGGCAGGCCGAGGTCCTGCGGGCCTGGGAGATCGCGGTCGACAAGACCGGTGGCTAT
Source organism: Streptomyces sp. NBC_00154 (assembly GCF_026342835.1). Lineage (GTDB taxonomy): Bacteria > Actinomycetota > Actinomycetes > Streptomycetales > Streptomycetaceae > Streptomyces. Next base: position 1,088,288 of record NZ_JAPEMI010000001.1, on the reverse strand, counting down.
CTCTACTCGCGCGGGCTGATGGCACTCATCTCCGGGATCGCGCACTACATCCTGCTGGTGTTCCTCGGTGTGCCGTACGCGCCGGCCCTCGCGGTCTGGGTCGGTCTTGTCTCGCAGTTCATCCCCACGATCGGTACCTATCTGGCGGGCGCCCTGCCGATGCTGATCGCGTTCACCATCGACCCCTGGTACGCCCTGTGGGTGCTCGGATTCGTGGTGATCTACCAGCAGTTCGAGAACTATGTGCTGCAGCCCAAGCTCACCTCCAAGACCGTCGACATCCATCCGGCGGTCGCCTTCGGTTCGGTCATCGCCGGTACGGCGCTGATGGGCGCCGTGGGCGCGCTGATCGCAATCCCGGCCGTTGCGACGCTGCAGGCGTTCCTGGGTGCCTATGTGAAGCGCTACGACGTGACGGACGACCCACGGGTGCACGGCCGTCACCAGCGGCGGCGGGGTGAGTCGGTGTTCTCGCGGCTGCGTGGCGCGACCCGGGCTCCCGGGAACAACGACGAAGAGGATGCGGAGCGAAGGGAAGCACCGGGTCCGCGGCCGCGGGTCTGAGCGACGGCGGAACGCGGGAGTTCCGGCGCGGTACGGGAGCGTCGGCGGGGTGCGCGCGGCCGGGTGCGGCGCGGGAGGCCTCGCAGGGGTGCGGCCGCGCTCAGCGATAGCCCGTCACGTCGGCCGGCCGGCCCGTGTCCTGGACTTCGGGGACGTACCTCCAGGCATCGGGGCGGCTGCCGTCCAGATCGGTGAAGCCGTAGACCCGCGCCAGTTGCCCGCTGGACAGCGACTGCCCGTTCCAGCGCGCCGCCCCGGGGTCCTGCGCGAGCGCGGCCACGGCGCGGCCGACGAAGGCCGGACTCTCGGAGATCGCGAAGTGGGGTGCGTGGGCGATCGCGTCGCGCCAGTTCGCTTCGGTGACACCATGGGCGTCCAGCATCGCCTCGGACCGCAGCCAGCCGGGTGTGAGTGACACCGCGGTCGCGCCGTGGGGCTCCAGTTCGTGCGCGAGGGCGAACGCCATCCGGTTCACCGATGCCTTGGCCAGGTCATAGAAGAAGGAGACCCGGTAGTGGGAGGCGTTGTACTCATCGGTGCCGTCGGTCACCTCGACGACCAGGCCCCCTGGCTGCTCGATGAGGAGCGGAAGGGCGTAATGGCTGGTGATGGCGTGTGTGTCGACGGCCAGACGCAGGGTGTGCAGACCCGTCTCCAGGGAGGATTCCCAGACCGACTTGCCCCACTCAATCTCGGCCCCCCAGATGTCGTTCACGAGGACGTGCAGGCGGCCCTGGTCGCGCCGGATGCGCGTCACGAGCGCGCTGACTTCCGAGGGCACGAGGTGGTCCACCCGGATCGGGATCCCGTGTCCGCCCGCCTCGTCCACGAGAGCTGCTGTCTCCTCGATGGTCTCCGGACGGTTCATCTCCGACCGCTGGGTCGTGGTCGTCCGCCCGGTGACATAGACGGTTGCTCCGGCCGCTCCCAGTTGAACGGCGATCCCGCGGCCCGCGCCTCGTGTGGCACCGGCGACCAGGGCCACTTTTCCTGCCAGTGATGTCCCCATACGGCCGGAATCTAGCATGATCTTGACCACTTGATCTTGACTCTCCAAATGCAGAGTGCTAGGGCGCTACTCTGGGGGCGGGTCGGTCCGGCGTGGTGTGCTTGACACCGAAATCGAACATCCATTCTCATGGGATTCCGGCCGGGTTTTCCCGGGCCCGACCGTGGAGTTGTCCACAGGCCGGGAGGACGTCGAGGCCCATTGTCAGTGGCAGGGGTTAGCGTCTTTGACGTGAAGCGATCGACTCAAGCAAATCGGGTGGAACCCATGGCAGGAACCGACCGCGAGAAGGCGTTGGACGCCGCACTCGCACAGATTGAACGGCAATTCGGCAAGGGTGCGGTGATGCGCCTCGGCGAGCGGCCGAACGAGCCCATCGAGGTGATCCCCACCGGGTCGACCGCACTCGACGTCGCCCTCGGCGTCGGCGGACTGCCGCGCGGCCGCGTGGTGGAGGTGTACGGGCCGGAGTCCTCCGGTAAGACGACGCTGACGCTGCACGCGGTGGCGAATGCACAGCGGCTCGGCGGCTCGGTGGCCTTCATCGACGCGGAGCACGCCCTCGACCCCGAGTACGCGAAGAAGCTCGGTGTCGACATCGACAACCTCATCCTGTCCCAGCCGGACAACGGTGAGCAGGCGCTCGAGATCGTGGACATGCTGGTCCGCTCGGGCGCTCTCGACCTGATCGTCATCGACTCCGTCGCGGCACTCGTGCCCCGTGCGGAGATCGAGGGTGAGATGGGCGACTCGCACGTGGGTCTGCAGGCCCGACTGATGAGCCAGGCACTCCGCAAGATCACCAGCGCGCTCAACCAGTCCAAGACCACCGCGATCTTCATCAACCAGCTCCGCGAGAAGATCGGTGTGATGTTCGGCTCCCCGGAGACCACGACCGGTGGCCGGGCGCTGAAGTTCTACGCATCGGTGCGCCTCGACATCCGTCGTATCGAGACGCTGAAGGACGGCACCGACGCCGTCGGCAACCGCACCCGCGTCAAGGTCGTCAAGAACAAGGTCGCGCCGCCCTTCAAGCAGGCCGAGTTCGACATCCTCTACGGCCAGGGCATCAGCCGCGAGGGCGGTCTGATCGACATGGGTGTGGAGCACGGCTTCGTACGCAAGGCGGGCGCCTGGTACACGTACGAGGGCGACCAGCTCGGCCAGGGCAAGGAGAACGCCCGCAACTTCCTCAAGGACAACCCCGATCTCGCCAACGAGATCGAGAAGAAGATCCTCGAGAAGCTGGGCATCGGTGTCAGGCCGGAGGCGGCTCTGCCCGCCGAGCCCGGGGCGGACGCGGCGGGCGGCACGGCGGCTGCGGCCGACAGTGCGGCGAAGTCGGTGCCCGCTGCGGCCGGCAAGGCAAAGCCGGCCAAGACTGCGGCGGCCAAGAGCTAGACCGTGACACGTCGTACGGAGTGGCCGGGCAGCGACGCCGAGCCCGCCCCCGACCCCGGCGCCGGTCCCGATTACGGCACCGGCTCGGGCGGAGGGTTCGGCGAGGGCGCGGGCCGTCGGGCCCGCTCCCGCTCCAGGAGCAGCGGCTCCCCTTCCTCGTCGAGGGCCGAGAAGGGGGAGCCGCGAGACCCGGTCGAGCAGGCGCGCAACATCTGTCTGCGTTTGCTCACCGGGACCCCGCGCACCCGCAAGCAACTCGCGGACGCACTGCGCAAGCGGGAGATCCCGGATGAGGCAGCCGAAGAGGTGCTGTCGCGCTTCGAGGACGTCGGGCTGATCGACGACGCGGCGTTCGCGGATGCCTGGGTGGAATCCCGGCACCACGGCCGGGGCCTGGCCCGCCGTGCTCTTGTGCGGGAACTGCGCACCAAGGGGGTGGACTCGGCGGTGATCGACGAGGCGATCGGGCAGCTCGACTCCGAGCAGGAGGAAGAGACCGCCCGGGAGCTCGTCTCGCGCAAGCTGCGCTCCACCCGAGGCCTGGACCGCGACAGGCGTCTGCGCCGCCTGGCGGGCATGCTCGCGCGCAAGGGGTACGGGGAGGGGATGGCCCTGCGCGTGGTGCGTCAGGCACTCGAGGAAGAGGGCGAGGACACGGAAGGTCTCGAAGAGCCGTTCTGACGGTGGGCGCATCGGGGGCGCGCGGCGGGGGGAGCGAAGCCGGGCGCGGGAGGCGGGCCGTTGCGCGCGGTGGGTGTCGCGTAGGAGTCAGTGTCCGGCGCACGAGGCGCGGCGGATGGTGGCGTCCAGCAGGGCCAGGGCATCCGATGCGGTGCGGCCGGGGCGGCGGTTCCAGGGGCCGATGAGGTCGGTCCAGCCCTGCGAGCGGAGTTCGGCGATGAGCCAGGCGCCGGCCCGGTCCACGGTGTCGAGGGAGCCGTAGCCCAGGCGGTGCGCGGTGAGGAGGGCGCCGCAGATGCAGCGGGCGCCGCGGGCGTTCCGCAGTCGGTACGGGGTGTTCTGCCAGCCCCACTCGGTCAGGATCTGCCGTGCGTAGGCGAGGTGGGTGGAAGGCCGCAGTTCGGGCTGCCCGAGGCGGCGCCAGGTGTGGAGCCGGTCCGGGAGGATCGCGCCGAGTCGTCCGGGGAGTGGGCGCTCGCGCGGCGGGGCCGGGGGCAGGGCGCGCATCGAGTCGGCGATCAGCTGGTCGACCGGCACGGACAGCAGATGGCGCCAGTCGGCCGGATGCCGGTCCGGGGGGTGCGGCGCGCTGTCGGGTGAGATGGGACGCACGGGTTCGGGGGTGGTGATGTCCCAGCCCGCGACGATCTGCTGCCAGGCCTCCGTGTCGTGGAGGCGTGCGGCCTGGCGGTCGAGCTGGTCGGGGGTGAGGGTGGTGGTCGGCATCGGTGCGACGGCTCCGTCATGTCGGTCCTAGGTATTGGGGCAAATGTCCGCCTTATGATGAATTTGCTCCACTGGGGTGAGGCGTTCGGGTGTGTCGGGGTGGATTCGGGGGACATGGGAGCCGCCGAGAGGGGGATAGCCCCCGCACGAAGACGCGGGCATGCTCCAGTGCACAGGCATCTGTGCACAGAGCAGTGTGTGACGCATGGCAGAGAAGCCCGGCGGTACCGAAATCACAGAGCTGGCCGCTCTCAAGGCCCTCGCTCAGCCGCGACGCCAGCAGATCCTTCAGCACCTCACCCTGCACGGCCCGGCGACATCCGCGATCCTTGCCCGCGCCCTGGCGCTGAACACCGGGGCCACCAGCTATCACCTGCGTGAGCTCGCCAGGTACGGCTTCGTGGAGGACGCCGCGGCCGAGGAACCGGGCGGTCGGCGGGCGAGGTGGTGGCGGGCCGTTCCCGGCGACCGGCGCTTCCCTCCCCGTTCCCGCCAGAGCCCCGAGGTGCGGCTCGTCATGGACGAGCTGAATCGCCATGCATACGCCGCCGACCTCGCCCTATTCGAGCGGCTCCAGCGCGACAGTGGCGAGTCGGGTGGCGAACTGGGCGAGTGGGCCGATGCGTTCCCGTACTCGCGGGGTTCCATCCGGCTCACGCTCCCCGAACTCCGCGCGTTCTTCGAGGAGTTCATCGCCCTCATGAACCGCTACAAGCGGCCCGACGCCGACATCCCGCCGGGCGCCCGCACGGTCCACACCCGGCTGCTTGCCATCCCGGCCCCGCTCCAGTCCCCTGCGAACGACGACGCGGACGACAACAGAAGAGAGACGGACGCATCATGATGCTGCGCTATGCCCTGCGGACGATCCGGGACCGCAAGGGCGGGTTTCTGGGCGCCCTGCTGGCGCTGATGTGCGCCGCCGCCCTCATCACCGCCTGCGGCACCCTGCTGGAGACCGGACTGCGCGGACGGATCGCCACCGAGCGCTATGCCGCGGCTCCGCTCGTCGTCTCCGCCGACCAGAACGTCCACCGGACCACCGTCAAGCACAAGGGCAACGGAGAGACGAAGGCCAAGCACAAGGCGAAGCCCGTCGCCGAGCGCGCCTGGCTCCCCGCGGCCACCGCCGACCGGATCCGGCCCCTGGCAGGCGTACGCAAGGTGATTCCCGAGCTGACCTTCCTTGCCGAGCCCGTTGACCGGCCTTCGTACGGACACTCCTGGGCGTCTGCCTCCCTCACCCCGTTCACGCTCACCACAGGCCGAGCTCCCGCCGCCGCAGACGACATCGTGATCGACCGAGGGTTCGCCGAGCGGGCCGGCCTGAAGCCAGGGGACCGGCTCACTGTGCAGTCCACCGGTGCTCCCCGGCCGTACCGCATCAGCGGCATCGCGGCCCCGGCCGACAGCGGTGAGCTCCAGCAGCAGACCTCCCTGTTCTTCTTCGCCGCCGAGGCCGAGCGGCTCGCCGCCCGCCCCGGCCAGGTCACCGCCCTCGGCGTGCTGCCCGCGCCCGGCACGGACCTCGCCGAGCTGAAGCGGCGTGTTGAGCGAGCACTCAAGGGCACCACCGCACAGGTGGCCACGGGTGACGACCGCGGTCCGGTCGAGTTCCTGGACGCCGCGGGCGCCCGTACCAAGCTCGTTTCGATGGGTGGCGCGATGGGCGGTACCTCACTCCTCGTCGCGATCCTCGTGGTCGTAGGCACCTTTGCGCTCTCCATCCAGCAGCGCCACCGAGAACTGGCACTGCTGCGCGCCATCGCCGCCACATCGCGCCAGATACGCCGTCTCCTCGGCCGTGAGGCGCTGATCGTCGGAGCGGCGGCCGGTGTACTGGGCTCGCTGGCCGGACTGCCGCTCGCCACCTGGCTGCACAGCCGATTCATCGACATGGGGGCGATCCCCGCGAACCTGGAACGCACCGCGGGCATCTTCCCGGCCTTCGCCGCCGTCACCCTCCTCGGAGCCTGGGCAGCTGCCAGGTTCTCCGGCCGCCGGATCGCCCGTATCCGCCCCGCCGAAGCCATGGCCGAGTCCGCGGTCGAGCGCGACCGGCCGGCCCGGGGCCGGATCGCCGCAGGTCTGGTGCTGCTCGCGGGCGGCGGAGCCCTCGTCGCCGTACTCAGCGGTCTCCATACCGAGGCGGCCTCGACCCCCGTCACCTTCCTGGCCGTCGTGGTGCTGGCCACGGCAGTGTCGCTGCTCGGCCCGCTCCTCATCAGGATGGCGTCGGCGCTGCTCGCGGGACCGCTCCGACTGGCTGGTTTCGGCGGCACTCTCGCCACCGCGAATATCCGCGGAAACTCAACCCGGATGGCCGCCGTCGTCACCCCGCTCACCCTGCTCATCGGGATGACCTGCACGGTTCTCTTCGTCCAGCCGACCCTCGGCGGTGCCGCCCGCACCCAGGCCCGAGAAGGTACCCGTGCCACCTGGGTCCTGGCCGCGCAGGGCCCCGGAATCCCGTCCGTCGCCACTGAGACAGTCCGCACGACCCAGGGCGTCACGGCCGCCACCGAGGTCGTACGGACCACCGTCCGGGTCGGACTCGACAAGTACCAGGCCCAGGGCGTCACGCAGGCCGGTCTGAGCCGCACCTGGGATCCTGAGGTGACCGGCGGTTCGCTCGCGGACTTCGCGGCGGATCCCGGCGCCGCCGCAGTCAGTGAACTCGCCGCAGAACGGCTGGGACTGCACCCCGGCAGCACACTGAAACTGCACCTCGGCGACGGGACGCCCGCCACCCTCACCGTCGCCGCCGTCTACGCCCGCGGCCTGGGCTTCGGCGACCTGACCCTGCCCCACGACCTGGTCGCCCGTCATATGGACAACCCCCTCGCTGCCACGGTCCTGGTCGCCGGGGACAGCGACCGCGACCGACTCGCTGCAGCGCTGAAGAAGTTCCCCGGCATCGCCGTGCTCGCCCCAGCCACTGCCGACCGGCTCCAGGCGGACCGGCAGCAGGAGAACGCCGAGGTCAACTATCTCGCCATGGGTCTGATCCTGGCCTTCACCGCGATCGCGGTCGTCAACACCCTTGCCATGTCGGTGTCCGAACGGATCAAGGAGTTCGCCATGCTCCGCCTGGCCGGTGCCACCCGGCGCCAGGTCCTGCGGATGCTCCGTATCGAGGCCCTGTCGGTCCTGCTGATCGCCGCCGTCCTCGGCACCGGCATCGCACTCGCCGTACTCACCGCCTTCAGCATCGGCATGACCGGCGGCGCGGCGCCCACCGTCATGCCGGTGGTGTACGCGACGGTGGTGGGCGCAGCCGCGCTGCTGGTGCTGGTTGCCTCCGCGCTCCCCGGCCGGGTGGCACTGAAGGCCCGCCCGGTGGAGGTGGCTGCTTCCCAGCAGTGACACGCCGGAGGTGCAGTGCGGCCGGTGCCCCGAGCGGGCACCGGCCGCAACTGTCACCTGTCAGGCGTCACCCGCCTCGGGTCAGGCTCGGACCGGCAGCCCCGCCGCCCGCCACGCCTGGAACCCGCCGATCAGATCGGTCGCCCGGTGCAGCCCCAACTGCTGCAGGGATGCGACCGCGAGACTCGACGCGTAGCCCTCGTTGCACACCACCACCACCTGCAGGTCATGGCTGACCGCCTCCGGTGCGCGATGGCTGCCCTGCGGGTCCAGCCGCCACTCCAGCTCATTGCGCTCGACGACCAGCGCCCCCGGAATCAGTCCGTCCCGGTCGCGGAGCGCCGCATAGCGGATATCCACCACCAGGGCCCCGTCCGCGGCGGCGGCCGCCGCCTCGTGCGGACCGATCCGGTCGAACCCGGCCCGGACCCGCTCCAGCAACTCGTCGATTCCCACCCGCTCCGTACCGCTGTTCAGGGCGCCGCTCACTGCCAGTCCTCCGGGTGCTCGACGTGCTCAAGACGGAGTACCGCGCCCGTGCGGCTGTAGCGCCGGATCCGCGGCAGCGGCGGATAGTACGCATGGACCGAGACGGCGTGTTCGGTATCGGACTCGTTCAGCACCTCGTGCACATGGTGCCGGCCGAACGCCCTGCCCTGACCGGTCGACAGCTGCCGGGACCGATCGACGCCTTCGGCCAGCTCAAGCGTCTTCCAGCCGTCGGTGGGCAGCCGCACCGCGAGCGACTGCTCCTTCAGGGTGCCGGCCGCCGTGCTGAAGGCGCCGAGCGAGTCGGCATGGTCGTGCCAGCCGGTGCCGGTGCCCGGCGGCCAGCCGATCAGCCAGGCCTCACTGCCACCGGGCCCGTCGAGCCGGATCCAGGTACGGCCTTCGGGATCGAGGGGGAGCGCGGCGATGAGAGCGGTGTCCGCCGCAGTGCGGCGGACGAATTCGAGCAGTTCCGCGGCTGTCGGGCCGGGTCCGGCACCGGAGACAGGCGTGCGCAGGGAGGGCGAAGGAGAGGCAGACACAGGGACCGTCCTGAGAGTTCGCGTGTGATGCCCGGCGTACGACAGAGCGCGCGCCACAGCAGGAAGAGGCGATTCAGCAGGACGGACGACACACGCAGCCCGCATAGCGGACGAGGTCCATATGGACCCTCCGCCACAGGCGCACATCAGTGTCGGTCACGTTTCGGAGTAGAACACGTGCTGGCTGCGGGGGTCAATTGATGTCTGCGGTCTGGTCGGCGCGTACGGACGCACGTGGCTCACCGCCGCGCGCAGCGTCCGCCGCCGCGAAAAGTTCCCTCGGCCGGACCCCGCAGAACGACGCCACCAGGTGCCCGTCCGGGCGGACCAGCAGCACAGTGTGGGCCGATGCCCCCGGGTAAGCCTCGGTCACCAGGAGCTCGCCCCTCACCGGCAAGGCGTCGACCGCCTCGACCAGCCGGGGCATCACGCCTGCCATCAGCCAGTGCCGCCGGTCCCACACCCCGGTCCCCGGAGCGACCAGCACCACCAGCAGATGCCCCTGCCCCAGCCGCTCGCGCAGCCGTACGGTCGTGCCGTCGGGCGCCGTCACCCGCACATCGGCAACCGGCGCACCGGGGGGCGTGCCGACCGTTGTGTGCGCCTCGGCGCGTGGAGGCGCAAGGGGGGAGTGCGTGTACGAGGGGGGCGCACCGAGCGGGCCGCAGCCCAGATGACCGTCGGCGAGCAGCGAATCGTGCCCGCGTGCGCTCCCCGGAACCAACGTCCGCAGACCTCCGCCACCACGCAGTATCGGCAACGACTGGTCCGCGGCGCGCAGCCGCGAGGCGACTGCGGCCCGGCGCTCCGCCTGGTAGCTGTCGAGCAGCACGTCCGAGGCGCCGTGATGCCAGGCCTGTGCCAGCTTCCAGGCCAGGTTCTCGGCGTCCCGCAGCCCCTCGTCGAGCCCCTGTGTACCCAGGGCGCCCAGCAGATGTGCGGCGTCCCCGGCGAGGAAGGCCCGCCGGACGCGCCAGCGCCGGGCCAGCCGGTGATGCAGCGTGTACACGCCCGTGTCCAGCAGTTCGTACGGCGGGGTCTCTCCGCCGCACCAGCCGGCGAGGGTGTCCCGCACCCGGGTGATCAGGGCGTCGGGCGTGACGAGCTCGCCGCGCGGCGGAAGCAGCCAGTCCAGCCGCCACGCGCCGTCCGGCAGCGGCCGGGCGGTCACCTCTGCGCCGCCGCTGCGCCACGGCGGCAGCCGGTGCAGCACGGCCTGGCCGGGCCAGGGCAGCTCGGTGCGCAGCGCGGCGACGGCATGCCGCTCCACCGCCGTACGCCCCGAGAACCTGATGTCCAGGAGCTTGCGCACGGTTGACCTGGCGCCGTCGCAGCCGACCAGATAACTCCCACGCCACCACGTCGAGTCGGGCTCCCTGGTGTGTACCGTGACACCGGCCGGGTCCTGCTCCAGTGTGTCGATCCGGCTGAACGGTGCCATCTGCACCAGTTCCTGCCGGGCGATCGCGTCCCGCAGTCCGCGCATCAGTGCATGCTGCGGCAGATGGACCGGGGCCGGCAGCCGATCACCGTACGGGGCGTCCTCGCCGAGCGGCAGTTCGCTCACCAGCTGCTTGCGCCGCATGGACCGCCAGCCGGACCACCGGACGCCCTCGTCCCGGAGCGTCGTGCACCCGAGCCGTTCCACCAGCGCTGCGGTGTCCTCACGCAGCACCACCGTCCGGGCGGGACGCGTCTCGTCCTTCCCCGCATCCTCGTCGAGAAGTACGCAAGGGACGCCCTGCGCGGCGAGGGCGAGCGACAGCACCAGGCCGACAGGCCCGGCACCGACGACGATCACCGGGTCCACGGCGCGACTCCCTGGGCCCGTGCGGTCGTAAGGGTGGTGGCGGATGTGGAAGCGAGCGTTCGGTCGGCGATCACAGAACGTATGCAACCCACTGCCGGTGCTTGCGTCAAGTGACACCGGAACGCGGCGAGGGGCGCCGGTGCATGCACCGGCGCCCCTGCAGGGGGATTGTCGACGGACCGTCAGGCGGCGTGTCCGTCATCGACGATGAGCGTCGGCGGACCGATGGTCTCCAGACCTCCGGCGAGTCCGGCACCGACCACGGCACCCGTGCTCTTCTTCCTGCGCCGCAGCCGGCCTTCCAGCCAGCTCGCGAACGAGGTGAGCGCGAAGTTCACCACGATGTAGATCAGAGCGACGACCGTGAAGCACGCGATGGTGTTCGCGCCGTAGTTCGCACTCATGGGGCGGACCGACGCCAGCAGCTCGGGGAAGGTCAGCACCGCGCCACCGAGGGCGGTGTCCTTCACGATGACGACGAGCTGGCTGACGATCGCGGGCAGCATGGCCGTCACGGACTGCGGCAGCAGCACGTAGAGCATGGTCTGGCCCTTGCGCATACCGATCGCCTTGGCCGCGTCCGTCTGTCCGTTGGGAAGGGACTGGATTCCGGCCCGTACGATCTCGGCGAGCACCGAGGCGTTGTAGAGCACGAGACCAGTGACCACGGCGTACAGGGGGCGGGATTCGCTGCTGATGGTCGTGTACTCGGAGTACGCCGCGTTCGCGGTGATCATCAGGATCAGCACCGGGATGGCGCGGAAGAATTCCACGACGACGCCGGCCGGCATCCGCACCCACCGGTGGTCCGAGAGCCTGCCGATCCCGAACAGGGCGCCGAGCGGCAAGGCGATGATGAGGGCGAAGAACGCCGCCTTGAGCGTGTTCTGGAGGCCTGGCCAGATGTACGTCCCCCAGGGCAGGGAGCTGGTGAAGAACGGCTTCCACTTGATCCAGTCGAGCTGGTGCTTGGAGGCCAGGCTGTCGTACACCCACCACAAGACGGCGGCGGCGACGATCACGAACAGGACCGTGTACAGGATGTTGCGCTGCTTGGCGCGCGGCCCCTGGGCGTCGTAGAGGACGGAAGTCATCGCTTCACCGCCACCTTCTTGCTCACCCAGCCGAGAATCAGGCCGGTCGGGAGGGTCAGAACGATGAAGCCGAACGCGAAGACGGCAGCGATCAGGATCAGCTGCGCCTCGGCCTCGATCATGCCCTTCATCAGGTATGCGGCTTCGGCCACGCCGATCGCGGCGGCGACCGTGGTGTTCTTCGTCAGCGCGATCAGCACATTGGCCAGCGGGTTGACGACCGAGCGGAAGGCCTGCGGGAGGACGATCAGGCGCAGTACCTGCGTGAAGCTGAGTCCGAGCGCACGCGCCGCCTCCGCCTGGCCGACCGGCACGGTGTTGATGCCCGAACGCAGCGCCTCACAGACGAAGGCCGAGGTGTATGCGATCAGCGCGAGGACCGCGAGCCGGAAGTTGATGTCCTTGAAGTCGCTCGCTCCGAGGCTGATGTTGAGCGTCTGGAAGAGACCCAGGGACGAGAAGACGATGATGACGGTCAGAGGAATGTTCCGGACGACGTTCACGTAGGCGGTGGCGAAACCGCGCATCAGGGGGACCGGGCTGACCTTCATGCCGGCCAGCAGCGTTCCCCATATGAGGGAGCCGAGGGCGGAGTAGACGGTGAGCTGCACCGTCACCCAGAAAGCCCCCAGCAGGTCGTAACCTTCAAGAAAGTCGAACACGATCTCCCGCGCTTCCGCGTGTAGGAGGGCATGGCGCGCCGCCGTTCATGGACGGCGCGCCGGGTCAGCCCTGCTTCACTTGACGATGTTGCCGATCTTCGGGGCGGGCTCGTTCTTGTAGTTCGCCGGACCGAAGTTGGCCTTCACCGCCTTGTCCCAGGAACCGTCCGAGACCATCTTGGTGAGCGCGTCGTTGATCTTCTTCTTGAGGTCGGCGTCGCCCTTCTTCAGGCCGATGCCGTAGTTCTCGTTGCTCATCTGGAAGCCGGCCAGCTTGAACTTCCCCTGGAAGTCCTTCTGCGAGGCGAAACCGGCCAGGATGCTGTCGTCGGTGGTCAGTGCGTCGACGGCCTTGTTCTCCAGGCCGGTGAGGCACTCGGAGTAGCCGCCGTACTCCTGCAGCTGGGCCTTGGGCGCCAGCTTCTCCTTGACGTTCTGCGCCGAGGTCGAGCCGGTGACCGAACACAGCTTCTTGCTGTTCAGGTCGCCCGTGGACTTGATCGAGTTGTCGTCGGCACGGACGAGGATGTCCTGGTGCGCCAGCAGGTACGGGCCCGCGAAGTCGACCTTCTGCAGACGCTCGTCGTTGATCGAGTAGGAGGCGGCGATGAACTTGACATCACCGCGCTCGATCGCCGTCTCGCGGTCGGCGCTCTTGGTCTCCTTGAAGGTGATGTCCTTGGCGTCGTAACCGAGTTCCTTGGCGATGTACGTGGCGACATCGACGTCGAAACCGGTGAACTTGCCGTCGGGCGTCTTCAGACCGATACCGGGCTGGTCGATCTTGATGCCGATCGTGATCTTCTTGCCGCCCGCCGAGTCGCCGCCCTCGTCGTCGGAGGAGCCACAGGCGGTGGCGGTGAGAGCGAGCGCGAGCACGGTGGCCGATGCGGCGGTGACCTTACGAAGCTGCATGGTGAACTTCCCTAGAGTTGACGCGATGTGAGTGAACAGCTGATCCGGAAATCAGTGGTGAAGGATCTTCGAAAGGAAGTCCTTGGCACGGTCACTGCGCGGGTTGCTGAAGAACTGGTCGGGCGTTGCCTCTTCGACGATCTTCCCGTCCGCCATGAAGACGACACGATTGGCCGCCGAGCGTGCGAAGCCCATTTCGTGGGTGACGACGACCATGGTCATGCCGTCCCGGGCGAGCTGCTGCATGACCTCCAGCACCTCGTTGATCATCTCCGGGTCGAGGGCGGAGGTCGGCTCGTCGAAGAGCATGACCTTGGGGTTCATCGCCAACGCCCGTGCGATGGCCACCCGTTGCTGCTGGCCGCCGGAGAGCTGGGCGGGGTACTTGTCGGCCTGCGTCGCCACGCCCACCCGGTCGAGCAGTGAACGAGCCTTGTCCTCGGCAGCCTTCTTGTCCGCCTTGCGGACCTTGAGCTGCCCCAGCATCACGTTCTCGAGCACCGTCTTGTGCGCGAAGAGATTGAACGACTGGAACACCATGCCGACATCGGCACGCAGCCTGGCCAGCTCCTTGCCCTCCTGGGGCAGCGGCTTGCCGTCGATAGAGATCGCGCCCGAGTCGATCGTCTCCAAGCGGTTGATCGTGCGGCACAGTGTGGACTTCCCGGACCCGGAAGGCCCGATGACGACCACGACCTCGCCCCGGGCGATGGTCAGGTCGATGTCCTGGAGCACATGCAGCGCGCCGAAGTGCTTGTTGACGTTGCTCAGTACGACAAGGTCGTTCGCCGCAGGTACGGCATCCTCGGCGGCCTTGGTCACTGAAACTCCGCTCATCGGCTTCTTGCTCCGTCCTCCTCGGTTGGGAAGGACCCTAATGACGCAGTGCGACCACCGTCATTACATCTGAGCGGAAATTGAGCATAACGATCCGGCGGCAACCGGACACACCGCGTGAACGGGACGGTGGAAGAGGTGGCTGGGGCGTACCGGGTGCATAACGGAAACCTCGATGTAATGGGCGGGCTCTTGACTGACGTACCGGTCATCGGCGTGGATGCCCTGATAGACCATGACGTGAAACACCCCGGTACGGGGAAGTACCGGGAAGTATGGACAAGCGCACGGAAGCGCTTGAAGACAGCGCCGCGGGAGAGAGACCGCATCGCGGAGAGGAAGGGGGGCCATGAGACTCCTGCTCGTCGAGGACGACAACCATGTGGCGGCCGCCCTGTCCGCGGTGCTCGCCAGGCACGGCTTTCAGGTCGTGCACGCGCGCAGTGGCGAGGAGGCCCTGAAGGCCCTTCTGCCCGCGGACAAGGAACCCTTCGGGGTCGTGCTCCTCGACCTCGGACTGCCCGACCAGGACGGCTACGAGGTGTGCGGGAAGATCCGCAAACGCACCTCCACGCCGGTGATCATGGTCACCGCGCGGGCCGATGTCCGGTCGCGGATCCACGGCCTCAACCTCGGAGCGGACGACTACGTTGTCAAGCCGTACGACACCGGCGAACTGCTCGCCCGCATCCACGCGGTCAGCAGGCGCAAGTCGGCCGGCGAGGACCCGGTGCCGACGCCCGTCGCCGCCCTGCAGCTCGGCCATGTCCACATCGAGCTCCCGACCCGCCGGGTCAGCGTCGACGGCACCGAAGTCCAGCTCACCCGCAAGGAGTTCGATCTGCTCGCGCTGCTCGCCCAGCGACCGGGTGTGGTGTTCCGCCGCGAGCAGATCATCAGCGAGGTGTGGCGCACCAGCTGGGAGGGAACGGGCCGTACGCTCGAAGTGCATGTCGCGTCCCTGCGTTCCAAACTGCGGCTGCCCGCACTGATCGAGACCGTGCGCGGGGTCGGCTACCGGCTCGTCGCCCCGTCCGCGTAAGGGCGTACGTCCCAGGTGCGTAACCGTCTCCTTCCCCTGCTCATCGTCCTCATGGCGGGCGTGCTGCTCGCCCTCGGCTTCCCGCTGGCCGTCAGCGTGGCCGCCGCTCAGCAGCAGCGCGTCGTGATCGATCGCATCGACGACACGGCACGCTTCGCCGCGCTGGCCCAGTTCGTCGCGGAACAGACGAGCGGCACCGATGAACGGCGTCGCACGCTCCAGGACGAACTCGAGACGTACGACTCGGTGTACGGGATCCGGGCCGGCGTCTTCTATCGCGACGGCAGCGCCATGGCGGTGGCTCCGGCAACCTGGCGGCTCCCGGTCGAGGGGGAGGGGCGCGAGGCGTTCAGCGAGGCGCTCCTCGGGCGCCGCAGCCACGATCCGCCACAGGTCTGGCCCTGGCAGCGCGGCCGGGTCGTCGTCGCCTCGCCCGTCGTGCGGGACGGCGATGTGGTCGCCGTCGTGGTTCTCGACTCGCCCACCAGCGAAATGCGCTCCCGGACGATACGTGGCTGGCTGCTGATCGCGATCGGCGAAGTGGTCGCGATGCTGGTGGCCGTCGGTGCCGCGATCCGGCTCACCGGCTGGGTCCTGCTGCCCGTGCAGACCCTGGACGCGGCGGCGCACGACATCGCCAGCGGCCGGATGAGATCCCGGGTGGTGGCCTCCGGAGGACCGCCGGAACTCAGGCGCCTGGCCCGGTCGTTCAACGAGATGGCGGACAACGTCGAAGAAGTGCTGGAGCAGCAGCGCGCCTTCGTCGCCGACGCCTCCCACCAGCTGCGCAACCCCCTCGCCGCGCTACTGCTGCGCATCGAGCTCCTCGCGCTCGAACTTCCTGAAGGGAACGAGGAGATCGCCTCCGTCCGTACGGAGGGCAAGCGGCTGGGCCAGGTTCTGGACGACCTGTTGGACCTGGCGCTGGCCGAGCACGCCGCGGCTGATCTCCAGCTCACGGACATCGGCGCGCTCACCGCCGAACGGGTCGCCTCGTGGCGTCCGTTCGCGGAGGAGAACGGTGTACGACTGACAGCGGACGGGGCATCCGCCGTGACCGCCTGGGCGGACCCCATCGCGCTGTCGAGCGCCCTCGACGCCGTCATCGACAACGCGTGCAAGTTCACCCCAGCCGGTGAGGAGGTCCGTGTGACGGTCGCCTCCGGCCGGGAGGACGTCACGGTGGTCGTCGCCGACCGCGGACCGGGCCTGACCGACCAGGAACTGGAGCGGATCGGTGACCGTTTCTGGCGCAGCACCCGGCATCAGAACGTGCGGGGATCCGGCCTCGGGCTCTCCATCTCGCGCGCCCTGCTCGCTGCGGGCGGCGGCTCCCTCACGTACGCACCGCACGAGCCCCACGGACTGCGGGTGACGGTGACGGTTCCGCGCAACGGCCCGCACGGCTGACGACGCGCGCGGTACCGGCGCGGGGCCCGCCTTCGTGCGGCCGAGCGGAGAGCGCGGGGGGTTACGAGGGCGCCACCTCCGTACCGAGTGGCTCTCGACCGGGCGGAGGTGCGCGCGGGACGTCACCTCCCCTGTGTCAGGGTTTGACCGAGCGGTAGTAGCGCCTCGCCCCGTCGTGCAGCTGCAGCGGATTCGTGTAGATCGCCGTCCGCAGGTCCACCAGCTGCGCCGCGTGTACCTCGCGCCCGATGCGGTCCCGGCTGTCGATCACGGTCCGGGTGAACGCCTCGGTCATCGCGTCATCCGTACGGTCTGTGGTGACCACCACATTGGCGACCGCCACCGTCGGCACGGCCTGCCCCTGCTGCGCGTTGCGATAGGCGTCGGCTGGCATCACGGCCGAGCGGTAGTAGCGGGTCGACCCGCCTCCGGCCTGAAGTTGCTTGATCAGCGGGTCCTCCAAGGGCACCAGCCTGATCGAGAACCGGTCCGACAACTCCTGCACCGCGGTGGTCGGCAGCCCGCCGGACCAGAAGAACGCGTCGAGAAGGCCGTTCTCCAGCCGCTTCGGCATCGTGTCGATACCGGCCGGAACCGGAGTGATGTCATGTGTCGGATCAAGGCCCGCAGCCGTCATCAGACGGTCGGCGACCAGCCGCACGCCCGAACCCGGCTGCCCCACCCCGACCTGCTTGCCCATGAGATCCGAGACCTGCTCCACGTCGGAGTCCCGGGGCACGACCAGTTGGATGTAGTCGTCGTACAGCCGCACGCAGCCGCGCAGTCGTTTGGCACCGGGCTTGTCGTCCCGCAGATACGTGGCCAGGGCGTCGGCCGTGGCGATGGTGAAGTCGGCCTTCCCCGTGGCCACCCGCTCGATGTTCTGCTGGGAGCCCTCCGAGGTCTGCAGGCGTATCGACACCTCTGGCATGTCCGTGGCGAGCGCTCCCTTGAGCCGCTCGCCGTAGCGTTGGTAGACCCCGCTGCGCACCCCGGTGCTGAAGGTCAGTGACCCGCTCGGGGTGGGCTCCCCGAGAGGCAGCACCCACCACAGCAGCAGCCCGAGAACGACGACAGTCGCGGCGCCCCCCTGGAGGGCTCGCCGCCGGCCGGTACGGGACAGTGCATCGAGCATGGCGCGATCCTGCCAGGTCACTGAGCGCGATGGCCAGAGCCGGGCCTGTGGAAGGGGGCGGCGGGAGGGCCGTGCGACCTCGTACCCTGGTGGACGAGATGAGCGAGGTAGAGGGTTTGAAAACGTACGAGGTGCGCACCTACGGGTGCCAGATGAACGTCCACGACTCCGAGCGGCTGTCGGGGCTGCTGGAGGGCGCTGGCTACGTACGTGCGCCCGAGGGCGCCGACGGTGACGCCGATGTCGTTGTCTTCAACACCTGCGCGGTGCGGGAGAACGCCGACAACAAGCTCTACGGCAATCTCGGCCGGCTCGCCCCGATGAAGACGAAGCGGCCCGGGATGCAGATCGCGGTCGGCGGCTGTCTCGCGCAGAAGGACCGCGACACGATCGTCCAGCGGGCCCCGTGGGTCGACGTCGTCTTCGGCACGCACAACATCGGCAAGCTGCCGGTGCTCCTGGAGCGCGCCCGTATCCAGGAGGAGGCGCAGATCGAGATCGCCGAGTCCCTGGAGGCGTTCCCCTCCACCCTCCCCACCCGCCGCGAGTCCGCCTACGCCGCGTGGGTCTCCATCTCCGTCGGCTGTAACAACACCTGCACCTTCTGCATCGTCCCGGCGCTGCGCGGCAAGGAGAAGGACCGCCGGACCGGTGACATCCTGGCCGAGATCGAGGCGCTGGTCGCCGAGGGTGTCTCCGAGATCACCCTGCTCGGACAGAACGTGAATGCGTACGGCTCCGACATCGGGGACCGCGAGGCCTTCTCCAAGCTGCTGCGGGCCTGCGGGAAGATCGAGGGACTGGAGCGGGTCCGCTTCACCTCGCCGCACCCCCGCGACTTCACGGACGACGTGATCGCGGCGATGGCCGAGACACCGAATGTGATGCCGCAGCTGCACATGCCGATGCAGTCGGGCTCGGACACGATCCTGAAGGCGATGCGCCGCTCGTACCGACAGGAGCGGTTCCTCGGCATCATCGAGAAGGTGCGCGCCGCGATGCCGGACGCCGCCATCTCCACCGACATCATCGTGGGCTTCCCCGGCGAGACCGAGGAGGACTTCGAGCAGACCATGCACGCGGTCCGCCAGGCGCGCTTCGCGAACGCCTTCACCTTCCAGTACTCCAAGCGACCCGGAACCCCGGCCGCCGAGATGGAGGGGCAGATCCCGAAGGAGGTCGTCCAGGAGCGGTACATGCGCCTGTCCGCCCTCCAGGAGGAGATCTCCTGGGACGAGAACAAGAAGCAGGTCGGCCGGACCCTGGAGGTCATGGTCGCGGAGGGCGAGGGCCGCAAGGACGGCGCCACCCACCGGCTCTCCGGCCGCGCTCCCGACAACCGTCTGGTCCACTTCACCAAGCCGGACGAGGACGTGCGGCCGGGCGATGTGGTGACCGTCGAGGTCACCTACGCCGCTCCGCACCACCTGCTCGCCGAGGGTGCGCCGCTGAGCGTACGGCGCACCCGTTCCGGGGACGCGTGGGAGAAGCGCAACGCCACCGAGGCCGCCAAGCCGGCCGGGGTGATGCTGGGCCTGCCCGGCATCGGCGCCCCGGCGCCGCTGCCGGCCGCGTCGGCTCCCGGCTGCGGGTGCGACTGACCGGCAGCAGAAGGCGGTGACCCGCGGGCTGCAGGAGCTCGCGGGCGACGGTAGTCCGCAGGGCGGCAGGAATCCTCAGGCCGTATGACCAGGGGAAACAGTCGACGCAGTACGCTGCGCAGCATGCTTGTCGCCGCAGCAGTCTGCCCCTGTCCGCCCCTGCTGGTACCCGAGGTCGCCGCTGGTGCCGCGTCCGAGCTCGACGCCGCGAGGACCGCCTGCATCGACGCCCTGGGCGTGCTCGCCGCGGCCCGCCCCGACCTGCTGATCGTGATCGGGCCCGCGGATGTCGACGGGCGCGGTCCGCATCCCGAGGGGAGCCAGGGCTCCTTCAAGGGGTTCGGCGTCGACCTCGATGTACGGCTGGGGATCGGGGGAGACTCCGGCGCTTCGGCGGAGCGTCCGCTTCCACCGTCCCTCGCCGTCGGTGCGTGGCTGCTTGCCCGTGCGGACTGGGCCGACGCCCCGGTCGAGGGTCTCGGGGTGGAGGAGACGCTCGAAGCCGAGCGCTGCGCGAACGCCGGACGGGAGCTGGCGGCCAGGGCAGGCCGGGTGGCTCTGCTGGTCATGGGCGACGGCAGCGCCTGCCGCACGCTCAAGGCGCCCGGCTACCTGGACGAGCGCGCCGTGTCGTTCGACACGGAAGCGTCCAGGGCTCTCGGCGCCGCGGATCTCGCCACGCTGAACGCGCTGGACGAGTCGCTGGCGTACGAACTGAAGGTGGCGGGCCGGGCGCCCTGGCAGGTGCTGGCGGGCGCCGCGGAGGGGGCCGGCCTGAGCGGTCGGCTGCTCTACGAGGACGCCCCGTACGGTGTGGGATACATGGTCGCCACCTGGTTCTGAGAGCGCGTCACCCGGAGCCGGTGTTGCGTGCCCGACGCCCGTGAAGCGATGCAGCTCCACGGACGTCTGACGTAAGGGTGTCGAGGTCAGGGAGCGGGCGGCATACCGCCCTCACTCTTGTGGGACAGCCGTTCGACCGCACCTTTGGCCTTTCGTGTGCCGGACTCGATCTTGTCGGTGTACTTGCCCTTGGTCTTTTGATCGACCGTCCGAGCAGCCTTGTCGAGTCCTTGGTCGATCTTGTCCCCATGCTGCTGCGCGAAATCGCCGACCTTGTCTCTTGCCGGGCTGAGCTTGGCCTTCAGACTGTCCATGAGGCCCATCGGACACCTTCTCTGCTGGGGGACCGAGTGCGGGCATCCACTCCGCTCGTCGGTTCTGGAGGACGACCGACGGAACTGTGAAATAACGCCCATATCTGCTCAATATTTTACCCGTGCGGGCGAAATCCCGCGCCGACCGGGAACCTCGTTGCGCCACTCGCGGCTCGTGTGCGCGTCGGGGGCGAACGACTCCGGCTTCGCGCCGTCACGTAGCCGGCTCGGAAAGCCGGCACGTAGCTGATTCAGGAAGGGGTCCGGAGGTTTGCGAGACTGGGGCGGTGAGAAGTCCATCTCCCGCACCGCGGGTCATTGCCGTCGTCGGTCCCACCGCAGCCGGAAAGTCCGATCTGGGGGTATTTCTTGCCCAGCAGCTCGGTGGCGAAGTGGTCAACGCCGACTCCATGCAGCTCTACCGGGGGATGGATATCGGCACGGCCAAGCTGACGCTCGCCGAGCGCGGATCCGTACCCCACCGGCTGCTGGACATCTGGGACGTCACCGAGACCGCCAGCGTCGCCGAGTACCAGCGACTGGCCCGCCTCGAGATCGACCGGCTGCTCGCCGAGGGCCGCACCCCCGTCCTGGTCGGCGGCTCCGGGTTGTACGTGAAGGGCGCCATCGACGCCCTGGAGTTCCCCGGTACGGACCCCGGCGTACGCGCCGGGCTGGAGCAGGAACTGGCGGAGCACGGCTCCGGTGCGCTGCACGACCGGCTCGCCGCCGCGGACCCCGAGGCGGGCCGCGCCATCCTGCCGAGCAACGGGCGGCGCATCGTCCGCGCCCTCGAAGTCATCGAGATCACCGGCAAGCCCTTCACCGCCAATCTTCCGGGTGGCGAAGCGGTCTACGACGCCGTTCAGATCGGGGTCGACGTGGCCCGGCCGGAACTCGACGAACGCATCACCCTCCGGGTCGACCGGATGTGGGAGGCCGGGCTCGTGGACGAGGTGCGCGCCCTGGACGCGCAGGGGCTGCGCGAAGGGCGAACCGCCTCCCGCGCGCTCGGCTATCAGCAGGTGCTTGCCGCGCTGGCGCAGGAGTGCACCGAGGACGAGGCGCGCGCCGAGACGGTACGCGCCACCAAACGCTTCGCGCGCCGTCAGGACTCCTGGTTCCGCCGCGACCCGCGTGTCCAGTGGCTGAATGGTGCCGCCGACCACCGCCGGGAACTCCCGCAGGAGGCGCTGGCGTTGGTCGAACGAGCGGTTACAGCCTGATCACGTGATGGCATCGGGAAGCCCTGCCCGTCATTTCGGTGACCGGGAGCGTGCCATCATCGAGCATCGATCGACCAGTGGAGTCCGAGTTGGGAGGGCGCGTGGCGATGGAGGCCGGCCCTCGCGACACAGAACAAGACGCACCGGACACGCAGCACGAGGCGGGACGTCTGAGCCCTGACGGGCCCGACGAGCTCGAGGTGACCCCCGAGGTGGAGGTCGAGCTGCGGCCCGCGCGCCGTCTGCGGATCTGGCAGCTCGCCCCGATCGTCATGCTCGCGGCGGTCGGCTCGCTGATGTTCGCCTTCCCGCTCGCCTTCGAGTTCGGCGACGGCGGTGCGGTCGTCGCCATGCTGGGACTGCTGATCAGCTGCTGCGCCGCCGGCTGGGGCATGATGGCCGCCCGCCGGGTCGGGCACACCTGGCCGGGCCTGCCCGCCAGGGGCATGGGTGAGCGCCCCGACTGGCGCGTGATCGCGCTGTACGTGGCCGTGTGCGGGGTGCTGGTGGCACTGGCCGTGTGGCGCGTGGCCCGACTGCGCTGACGCGGCTCCCGGGGCGGCCGCCTCACCTGCCGGCCCTTCTTGCCACTGCCGTCCTGCCTCCGTCCTGCCCGTGACTGCGCGGCCCGCCTGCGCCCGCTGTCGGTGCGGCCTCGTACAGTTGCCCTGTGAGCACCTCGCAGATCGCCTTCCTCAAGGGCCACGGCACCGAGAACGACTTCGTGATCGTTCCCGACCCGGACAACGCCGTCGACCTGCCCGCATCCGTCGTCGCCCGGCTCTGCGACCGCCGGGCCGGTATCGGAGGTGACGGGCTGCTGCACGTCGTGCGGTCTGCCGCGCACCCCGAGGCGCGAGCCATGGCGGGCGAGGCCGAGTGGTTCATGGACTACCGCAATGCCGACGGCTCCGTCGCCGAGATGTGCGGCAACGGTGTACGGGTCTTCGCCCACTATCTGCAACGCGCCGGGCTCGTCGAGGAGGGCGACCTCGCGGTCGCGACCCGGGGCGGCGTGAAGAACGTGCACATCGCCAAGGGCGGCGACATCACGGTCTCCATGGGGCGCGCCCTGCTCCCCGGCGCGGGCGTCACCGTCACGGTGGACGGCCGCAGCTGGGACGCCCGGAACGTCAATATGGGCAACCCCCACGCGGTCGCCTTCGTCGACGACCTGGCGCACGCCGGTGAGCTGCGCTCCGTGCCGCCGTTCACCCCCGCCGCCGTCTACCCCGACGGCGTCAACATCGAGTTCGTCGTGGACCGCGGACCGCGCCACGTCGCGATGAGGGTTCACGAGCGCGGTTCCGGCGAGACCCGCTCCTGCGGCACCGGCGCCTGCGCGGTGGCCGTCGCCGCTGCCCGCAGGGACGGCGTCGACCCCACACAGACGGGCACTCCGGTCACCTACACGGTCGATCTGCCCGGCGGCACCCTGGTGATCACCGAGCAGCCGGACGGCGAGATCGAGATGACCGGGGCCGCTGTCATCGTCGCCGAAGGCATGATCGATCCGGCCTGGCTCGAAACGGTGACCGGCTAAAGCTTCGCTCGAATGGGTGATCCGTTTCACGCTGAGCGAGAGCCGGACTCCGCCACGTGGTGGGGTCGGTAGCATCAAGCACCGGCCCGGAGGCGCGTCCGCACCTCCCCACCGCCGGTCGACGTTTGCCGGAGGTGCCCCCATGAGCGCAGAGGCCACCGACCCAGGTGCTCCCGTCCGCAGACGAGGCCGTCCCCGAATCGATCTTCGCAGGCTCGGCCGGGTCGCCCTGCTCGGACCCGTCTCCCGCGACCGGCTGCCCGATGCGATCGGCCATGTCGCCGAGGCCCACCGGGCCCATCATCCGGACGCCGACCTGACTGTTCTGCACAAGGCCTACGTCCTGGCAGAGTCCTCCCACCGGGGGCAGATGCGCAAGAGCGGTGAGCCATACATCACGCACCCGCTCGCGGTCACGCTGATCCTCGCCGAACTCGGTGCCGAGACGACGACGCTCACCGCGTCCCTCCTCCATGACACCGTCGAGGACACCGAGGTAACCCTCGATCAGGTGCGGGAGCAGTTCGGCGAAGAGGTCTGCTACCTCGTCGACGGCGTCACCAAACTCGAAAAGGTCGACTACGGTGCGGCGGCCGAGCCCGAGACGTTCCGCAAGATGCTCGTCGCCACCGGGGACGACGTCCGTGTGATGTCGATCAAGCTGGCCGACCGGTTGCACAATATGCGCACCCTCGGGGTGATGCGCCCCGAGAAACAGGCGAGGATCGCCAAGGTCACCCGCGACGTGCTGATCCCGCTCGCCGAACGGCTCGGGGTACAGGCACTCAAGACCGAGCTCGAGGACCTTGTCTTCGCGATCCTCCACCCCGAGGAGTACGAACACACCCGGGCACTGATCGCCGCAGCGTCACCAGGGTCGGCCGCCTCGGGTGAAGCGGGCGACACCGCCACCGACGACCCTCTCTCCACCATCGCCGAGAACGTCAGAGCCGTACTGCGGGACGCCGGCATTCCCGCCGAAGTTCTCATCAGGCCACGCCATTACGTCTCCGTGCACCGCGTCCGGATCAAACGCGGCGAACTGCGCGGCACCGACTTCGGCCGCCTGCTGGTGCTGGTCGGCGAGGACGCCGACTGCTACGGCGTCCTCGGCGAGCTCCACACCTGTTTCACCCCGGTGATCTCGGAGTTCAAGGACTTCATCGCGGCCCCCAAGTTCAACCTGTACCAGTCGCTGCACACCGCTGTCGTCGGCCCGGGCGGCGCGGTCGCCGAAGTCCTCATCCGTACGCATCGGATGCACAAGGTCGCCGAAGCGGGCGTGATCGCGCTCGGCAACCCGTACACCGCGGACAGCACCTCCGCGCCGCAGACGGCCGAACCCGCGGACGGCGAGCGCGCCGACCCGACCCGGCCCGGCTGGCTCTCCCGACTCCTCGCATGGCAGCAGTCCGCCCCCGACCCGGACACCTTCTGGACCACACTCCGCGCCGACCTCGCCGAGGACCGCGAGATCACGGTTTTCCGCACCGACGGCGGCACCCTCGGCCTCCCCGCCGGGGCCAGTTGCGTCGACGCCGCCTACGCGCAGTACGGCGACGAGGCGCACAGCTGCATCGGAGCGCGGGTCAACGGCCGGCTCGCCAGGCTCTCCACCGTGCTCAGCGACGGCGACACCGTGCAGCTGCTGCTGGCCGAGGACGCGACGTCCGGTCCCTCACCCGACTGGCTCGACCACGCCCGTACGCCTGCCGCACGCATCGCGATCACCGGCTGGCTCGGCGCCCACCCGCAGGACCCCCAGGGTTCCTACGGCAGCCGGCCCGCAGGCCGCAGGCCCGAACCGCAGCCGATGGCTCCGGCATCTTCCGGAAGCGACCGGTCCGCCGACCGTGCGGCGACCGTCGTCGTGGGCCGGCCGGACGCCACCGTACGTCTCGCGGGCTGCTGCACACCCGTACCGCCCGACGCCGTCACCGGATTCACCGTGCGCGGCGGAGCCGTCACCGTGCACCGGCAGGAGTGTCCCGCGGTGGCCCGGATGCAGGCCGCCGGCCGGACGCCCGTCGCGGTCGGCTGGGGCGATGCGGCGGCCTGCCGGGTCACTCTCGTCGCCGAGTCCTTCGGACGCCCGCGGCTGCTCGCCGATCTCACCGAGGCCATCGCGGCAGCGGACGCCGCGATCATCGCCGCCACCGTCGAACCACCCAGCGAGCAGCGCGTCCGGCACACCTACACCCTCCAGCTCCCGGACGCCGCCGGACTGCCCGCGCTGATGCGCGCGATGCGCGACGTGCCGGGGGTGTACGACGTGAGCCGTGCCCAACACCCGGCCGCCGCCGTCTGAGCCACCGCCTCGCAGCGCCCGGCTGCCGCACCGGCCCCTCGTTCGAGTGGCGCGGCGCGCGCCGCACCCGGACCCGGCGGTCGTCGCTGATAGCCGTAGTCCATGCCGTTCATCCCCCGCCGCCTGCGGGCCGCCCTGCTTGCCACTGCCTCGGCCACCCTCGTTGCCGCCACCCTGCCCGCACCCGTGCCGCTCGGCATCGGAGACTCGCTCTTCCCTCACCTCGGCAACCCGGGCTACGACGTCCTCTCGTACGACATCGGGTTCACCTATCACGGCAACAACAAGCCACTGGACGCCGTCACCACGATCGACGCGCGGACCACTGAACCGCTCGACCGGATCAACCTCGACTTCGCCCGCGGCTCTGTCCGTTCGGTCGACATCAACGGCCTGCGGGCCGACTTCGCCGCTGCGGACGAGGACCTGGTCGTCGAGGCCCCCGGCAGGCTTCCGGCCGGAGTGCCGCTGCACATCACCGTCCGGCACACCAGCGACCCGAGCGGCGACCAGAACAGCGGCGGCTGGCTGCGCACCTCCGACGGCCTCGCGATGGCCAACCAGGCCGACGCCGCGCACCGGGTCTTCCCCAGCAACGACCATCCGGCCGACAAGGCGTACTTCACCTTCCGGGTCACCGCGCCCGAGGAACTGACGGTGGTCGCCAACGGCCTGCCCGCAGGCAAGGTCCGGCAGGGCTCCTCGACCACCTGGACGTACCGGACCGCACACCCCATGGCCACCGAGCTGGCCCAGGTCTCCATCGGGCGCTCCACCGTCCTTGAGCGGACCGGCCCCCACGGGCTGCCGGTTCGCGACGTGGTGCCGGCCGCCGATGCCAAGGACCTCGAACGGTGGCTGAAGAAGACGCCGGGGCAGCTGGAGTGGATGGAGCGGCAGGTCGGCCGCTACCCCTTCGAGACGTACGGACTGCTGGTCGCCGACACGAAGACCGGCTTCGAGCTGGAGACCCAGACGCTCACGCTCTTCGAACGGTCCGTGTTCACCACCGGCATCTACCCCGAGTGGTATGTCGACTCGATCATGGTGCATGAGCTGGCGCACCAGTGGTTCGGCAACAGCGTCTCCCCGCAGGCCTGGTCCGATCTCTGGCTCAATGAAGGACACGCCAGCTGGTACGAGGCCCGCTATGCCGCGGAACACGCCAAGCGGTCGCTGGAACGCCGGATGCGCGACGCGTACACCAGGTCCGACAGCTGGCGCGCCGCCGGAGGCCCGCCCGCCCGCCCCGTCGCCCCGTCGCCCGGCGAGAAGATCAGCATCTTCCGGCCGGCCGTGTACGACGGCAGCGCACTGGTCCTCTACGCGCTGCGCCAGGAGATCGGCGAGCCCGCCTTCGACCAGCTGGAACGCAGTTGGGTCAGGACCCATCGCGATTCCACCGCGACCACGAAGGACTTCGTCCGGCTGGCGTCGCAGATTGCCGGGCGCGACCTGACCGCGTTCTTCGACGGCTGGCTGTACCGGGCGAAGACCCCGCCGATGCCGGGGCACCCGGACTGGCACAGCACACAGCCCACCGGACAGGGGTAAACCCGGGTGACGGGCCCAGCGGGGCCATGCCACTATCGACGGGTCGCCGCGGCGGCCGGACCGGAGATTCTCCCCGGAGGGAATCATCCAGGAAGGTCACACGTTGTGACTGACGTAACGGACTTCTATCGACGTAAGGATCCAATGACCTCCTCTTCTTCCCTTCCCCAGGACGCGCAGAATGCGCAGAGCGCCACGGAGAACGTCACCGAGAGCCTCACCGAGAGCCTTCGGGCCGACGCCCTGATGGAAGAGGACGTCGCCTGGAGCCACGAGATCGACGGAGAGCGGGACGGCGAGCAGCTCGACCGTTCCGAGCGTGCCGCGCTGCGGCGTGTGGCGGGCCTCTCCACCGAGCTCGAGGACGTCACCGAGGTCGAGTACCGACAGCTGCGCCTGGAGCGCGTGGTGCTGGTCGGCGTCTGGACCACGGGGACCGTGCAGGACGCGGAGAATTCGCTCGCGGAGCTTGCCGCGCTCGCGGAGACGGCGGGCGCCCAGGTGCTCGACGCCGTCTTCCAGCGCCGTGACAAGCCCGACCCGGCTACGTACATCGGCTCCGGCAAGGCGCTGGAGCTGCGTGACATCGTCCTCGAATCAGGGGCCGACACCGTCGTCTGCGACGGTGAGCTCAGCCCCGGCCAGCTGATCCATCTCGAGGACGTCGTCAAGGTCAAGGTGGTCGACCGGACCGCCCTGATCCTCGACATCTTCGCCCAGCACGCCAAGTCCCGAGAGGGCAAGGCGCAGGTCTCGCTCGCACAGATGCAGTACATGCTGCCGCGATTGCGCGGTTGGGGTCAGTCGCTCTCCCGGCAGATGGGCGGTGGCGGGTCCAGCGGCGGTGGCGGCATGGCGACCCGTGGTCCCGGTGAGACCAAGATCGAGACGGACCGGCGTCGGATCCGCGAGAAGATGGCGAAGATGCGCCGGGAGATCGCGGAGATGAAGACCGGCCGCGAGATCAAGCGGCAGGAGCGCAAGCGCAACAAGGTGCCCTCGGTCGCGATCGCCGGCTACACCAACGCGGGCAAGTCCTCGCTGCTCAACCGGCTGACCGGTGCGGGCGTCCTTGTGGAGAATGCACTGTTCGCCACGCTGGATCCGACCGTCCGCCGGGCCGAGACGCCGACCGGCCGGACCTACACCCTGGCCGACACGGTCGGGTTCGTACGGCATCTGCCGCACCACCTCGTCGAGGCGTTCCGCTCCACCATGGAGGAGGTCGGCGAATCCGACCTGATCCTGCATGTGGTGGACGGCTCCCACCCGGTGCCGGAGGAGCAGCTCGCCGCGGTGCGCGAAGTGATCCGCGATGTGGGTGCGCTGGACGTTCCCGAGATCGTAGTGATCAACAAGGCTGATGCGGCCGACCCGCTGGTCCTGCAGCGCCTGCTGCGGATCGAGAAGCGTGCCATCGCCGTCTCGGCGCGCACCGGTGCCGGCATGGCGGAGCTGCTCGCGCTCATCGACACCGAACTGCCGCGGCCGTCGGTCGAGATCGAGGCGCTCGTGCCGTACACCCACGGTGGACTTGTCTCCCGGGTGCACGCCGACGGCGAAGTGATCTCCGAGGAGCACACCTCGGAGGGCACGCTGCTCAAGGCGCGGGTGCATGAGCAACTGGCCGCGGACCTCGCGTCGTTCGCGCTTGCGGCGCACTGACAGCACGACACCGTACGGACCGAAGGCCCGCTCCCTCGCGATGAGGGAGCGGGCCTTCGGGCATGAACGGGGCTCTTGCTACTGACCGGCGAACTTGTCGCTCATCATCGTGAAGATCTCCTGCGCGCCCCGACCCAGGTGGGGTCCTGCGAGCCAGCCCGAAGTCACCGGGCCGATGGAGGTGTTGGACACCAGGGCCGGCTTTCCGTCGGCGCCCTCGCTGAACCAGCCGCCGCCGGAGGAACCGCCTGTCATGGTGCAGCCGATGCGGTACATCGTCGGGGTGCTGGGGCTGATGGAGAGCCGGCCGGGACGGTCGACGCACTTGTGCATGATCAGACCGTCGAACGGGGCAGCGGCCGGGTAGCCCCAGGCGCCCATGGCGCTGATCTGCGAGATCTCGGGGGCGTCGAAGTTGACCGGCAGGGCGTTGCCCACGGTCTCCTCCAGGGACTTCGTGCCGTTCTCCGGCTTCACGTGCAGCACCGCGTAGTCGTACGGAGCACCCTCACCGCCGGTGGGACCGCCACGGGTGATCCACTCACCGGAGGACGTGGCCCAGTCGGCCCAGAACGCGCCGTACGGGGCGATCTCCTCCGGCCGGGCGTTCTCCAGTGCGGCGGCGGACTTGCCCTTGTCGTTGTACGCGGGCACGAAGACGATGTTGCGGTACCAGCCGCCCTTGGCGCCGGCGTGGACACAGTGTCCGGCCGTCCACACCAGGTTGGACCTGCCCGGGTTCTTCGGGTCCTTGACGACAGTGCCCGAGCAGACCATGGAGCCCTCGGGGGAGTCGAAGAACACCTTGCCGACCGGGGCCGCGTGGTCGTGGTACGGAAGGTCCTCGGGCCGCGCCTTGACCGGCGCGGGCTCCGGGTCGGTGACGCCCTGGTCACCGGAGAGGTCGCCGGCCGCCATCGTTTTCGCCGGGTCCTTGGCGGACTTCATCCGCTCGGGCTTCCACAGCCCGTCGATCACCGGGTTGACGAAGTCCTTGGCCTCACGCAGCCACTTGTCCTTGTCCCAGTTCTTCCACTCGCCGTTCTTCCACTTCTCCG
The DNA here is from genome assembly GCF_026342835.1 of Streptomyces sp. NBC_00154. Classification (GTDB taxonomy): domain Bacteria; phylum Actinomycetota; class Actinomycetes; order Streptomycetales; family Streptomycetaceae; genus Streptomyces. The sequence continues at coordinate 1,058,493 of NZ_JAPEMI010000001.1, read as the reverse complement.
GGTCGACGCCGTGCTTCTTCAGCGTCTTGGCCAGATCGCCGGGGATGCCGCCGCTGCCACTGGCGGATTCGGCGGCGGCCGGCTTGTCGGCGGCCTCGTCCTCGCTTGGACCACAGGCTGTGGCCGACAGCGCGAGCGCGGCGACGAGGCCGGTCGCGGCGAGCAGCGGACGTATGGATCGCATGGAAAAGATTCCCCCTGAAATCTCTGAGAATTGCCATGAACTTGTCATGTAAAGGGGTGGTCGGATCCGCGACCACCGAATGTGCAGGGACACCCTATGACCTTCCGGGGTACGGCTTTTGCCACCGGGGTACCGGATGCCAGGGTCCCCTGCGGGCCGGACGACCGCCCGGTCCACAGGGGCCTCCGGCGGACTGTTGTCGCGCCGAGGGCCCCTGGGTGACCGTCACCCACAAGTCAGCGGGCGCCAGTTCGTACAGGTCACTGCCCGGCGTACTTCCTGCTGACCGCGTCGTAGACGCCCTTCGCTTCCTTGCCGAGGCGCGGCCCGGCAAGCCAACCGGCCGTCACCGGGCCGATGGACGTGTTCGATACGAGGGCGGGCTTGCCGTCCTGGCCCGCTGCGACCCAGCCGCCACCGGAGGAGCCGCCGGTCATGGTGCACCCGACGCGGTACATCGTCGGGTCCTCCTTCGTGAGAGAGAGCCGGCCCGGCTTGTCCTTGCACTGCAGCAGCTTCTGACCGTCGTACGGCGGCGCGGCCGGGAAGCCGGTTGCCGTCATGCTGTCGATCCTGGGCACGGCCGGAGCGTTGAAGTCGACGGGCAGCGCCGCACCGACCGTCTCCTCCAGAGACTTTCCGGTCGCCCCCTTCTCCGGGGCGACATGCAGCACCGCGAAGTCGTACGGAGCGCCCTGGCCGCCGGTCGGGCCGCCGTCGGCGATCCACTGCTCGGACGTCTGCGCCCACTGGCCCCACCACACGCCGTAGGGGGCGATCTGCTCCTTGGGCGCGTTCTGCAGCTCGGCGATCGACAGGCCGCTGTTGTTGTAGGACGGCACGAAGGCGATGTTGCGGTACCAGCCGCCCTTCTTGCCCGCGTGTACACAGTGCCCGGCCGTCCACACCATGTTGGACTTTCCGGGGTGCGCAGGGTCCTTCACCACGGTCGCGGAGCAGACCATGGAGCCCTCGGGGCCGTCGAAGAAGAGCTTCCCGGACTCCGCGGCGCTGTCGTGGTACGGAGTCTGCGCATTCGTGGCCTGCACCGGTGCCGGCGTCGGATCCGTCACACCGGCGTCGCGCGAGATGTCGTTGTCGACCGGCCGCTCGGGCGCCTTGTCGGCATCCCGCATGCGCTCCGGGTCCCAGAGGTCCTCGATGATCGGGTTGACGAAGTCCTTGGCCTCACGCAGCCACTTGTCCTTGTCCCAGTTCTTCCACTCGCCGTCCCTCCACTGGTCGAGGTCGATCCCGTGCTCCTTGAGCCGGTCCTTCAGATCGTCCGGAATGGCGATCTTGTCGTCGGAGGACTGGTCGGCGGAACTGCTTGGCTCGGTACTCGCCTTCTCCTCGCTCGGCCCGCAGGCGGTGGCGGTGAGTGCGAGAACGGCCGTGGCCGCGGCCACGGCGAGCAAGGAGGAGGGCGCGCGACGTGCTATCCACCCCTGACGTGCCGTGAGAACTGGTCGAATGAGTCGCATGTGGTGATCCCCCTGGGACTTCGTAACTCAACACTTCTGTACTGCACTCGGACTGCACCGAGACGCTGACTCGGACACTGCTCCGACACTGCTCCGAACGCATCGCTGCCAACGCGTTGGGGACTGCGAGAAGTTGCCCGAAGCCTCGGCACGGTCCCCCACTATGCCGGTGCCGGTGGGGACGGAACGCGGCAGGGCCACGGTTCCGTCTCCGCCAGGATCTTCCGATTTACCCGTGATCCCCTGCGTCCGGCGTCGTTGGTACGTACGCGGGGCTTGTGGACAGCGTTCAGCTCAGCAGTCCGTCCTTGCGGAAACGTACTGACGTGCAACGCAACTGTTACAGCGGGAGGACCAACAGCCGTGGCCGTGACCGAACCTGCACCGTTGGCAACGCCCTCGGTGCACGAGGGGATCCTGCGCCGACAGTCGCTGCGTGAGTCGGCCGCCCGTACCTATGCGCGGTCACTGCCGATCGTGCCGGTACGGGCCCGCGGGCTGACCATCGAAGGCGCGGACGGACGACGCTATCTCGACTGTCTCTCCGGAGCGGGCACGCTGGCCCTCGGGCACAACCATCCGGTCGTTCTGGAAGCGATCAAGAACGTCATCGACTCGGGTGCGCCCCTGCACGTCCTCGACCTGGCAACCCCGGTCAAGGACGCTTTCACCACGGAACTGTTCGCCACACTCCCACCGGAGTTCGCCGACAACGCCCGGATCCAGTTCTGCGGGCCGGCCGGTACGGACGCGGTCGAAGCGGCCTTCAAACTGGTCCGTGCCGCGACCGGGCGCAGCGGGCTTCTGGCCTTCACCGGTGCCTACCACGGGATGACGGCGGGAGCCCTCGCGGCCTCGGGCGGCGCCGAGGACGTCCGGGTCACCCGGCTTCCTTTTCCGCAGGACTACCGCTGCCCCTTCGGCATCGGCGGAGAACGGGGGGCCGAGGTCGCCGCGCGGTGGACCGAGAGTCTCCTGGACGATCCCAAGGGCGGTGCGCCGGCGCCGGCCGGAATGATCCTCGAACCGGTACAGGGCGAGGGCGGCGTGAACCCCGCCCCCGACGGCTGGATGCGCCGGATGCGCGAGATCACCGCAGCCCGGTCCATCCCCCTGATCGCCGACGAGGTGCAGACGGGCGTCGGCCGGACCGGCGCCTTCTGGGCAGTCCAGCACAGCGGGATCATCCCCGACGTGATGGTGCTGTCCAAGGCCATCGGCGGCTCCCTCCCGCTCGCGGTGATCGTCTACCGCTCCGAACTCGACACCTGGCAGCCAGGCGCCCACGCCGGCACCTTCCGCGGCAACCAACTCGCGATGGCCGCCGGTACGGCCACCCTCACCTACGTTCGCGAGAACGGGCTCGCCGAGCGCGCCGCGACGCTGGGCGCCCGCATGCTCGCCCGCCTCCAGGCACTGGCCATCGACCACCCGTGCATCGGAGACGTCCGCGGACGGGGCCTGATGATCGGAGTGGAGCTCGTCGACCCCGAGGCAGAGATGCCCACCGGGGGTACCGGCGGCCCCGAGGCACCGCCCGACCCGGTCCTCGCCTCCGCAGTGCAGCAGGAATGCCTGCGCCGCGGTCTCATCGTCGAACTCGGCGGACGCCACTCCGCCGTCGTACGCCTGCTCCCGCCCCTGACGCTCACCGACGAACAGGCAACCGCGGTCCTCGACCGCCTCGCCGATGCCCTGGCAGCCGCCGAGCGTTCGTCGAACCGCCGAACCATGACCGGGTCGGCTCGCTGACCCCGGACACCCTCACAAGGAAGACCGCCGTGAACCCCACCCCCGCGCCCGAGGCCGACGGCCTTCCCGCCGGCCAGCAGCGAGGACAGGCCGGGCTCGTCGGCCGACTCGCAGTCGAGCAGACGATCGTGCCCCGCCAGAAGGCCGTGCCTCACGGCGGTTGGCGCACCCCACAGGCACCGGTACCACCGACCGGCGCAGGAACGGCCGATCTGCTCGACCACCCGGACCCGCTCATGGCCGCAGACACAGCAGGCGTCGAGAATCTGCTGCGCTGCTGGGTCCGGGAGAACGACCTGCCCCGACCGGACCGGGACACCCTGCGCATCCCGCTGCCCGCCAGCGGGACCGCTCTGCTCGTCCCTGTTCTCTACTGGTCCGCCACGGGATGGCACCGCTTCGGCCAGCCCGCCCTGGAGGACGCACCCGACGGCGCGCCGACCACCGATGCCGTCACGGTCGCGGCCCTCCTGGGCCGCGAGGCGGACCAGAACGAGGGCGCCGACATGGTGGCCAGAGTCGCCGACTCGGTACGCCGCACGGCCGGATTCATCGCCGAGCGGCGCCGTACACCCACGGCTCCCGCCGACGCCGACCTCTTCCTCACCGCCGAGCAGTCACTTCTGCTCGGACACCCCCTGCACCCCAGCCCCAAGAGCCGCGAAGGCCTCTCCGAGGCCGAATCCCGCCTCTACTCACCCGAGTTGCACGGCTCCTTCCCGCTGCACTGGATGGCTGTGGACCGCTCGGTGCTGGCCACCGAGTCCTCCTGGACGGAGGGGGGCCGCCCCGTAGCGGCCGAGGACCTGGTCGCCCAGCACGCGGAGGGACTGCATCTACCCCAGAACACCGCACCGATTCCGCTCCACCCCTGGCAGGCCCGCGAACTGAGCCACCGGCCCGAAGTGGCAGCGCTGCTCGATGCGAAGCTGCTCCACGACCTGGGACCGCACGGCAAGCGCTGGTACCCCACATCCTCCGTTCGGACCGTCCACCAGCCCGGTGCCGACGTCATGCTCAAGCTCTCCCTCGGCGTACGCATCACCAACTCCCGTCGTGAGAACCTCCGCAAGGAACTCCACCGAGGGGTGGAGGTCCACCGGCTGCTCCGCAGCGGACTCGCCACGCAGTGGCACGCCGTCCACCCCGGCTTCGACATCGTCCGCGACCCCGCATGGCTCGCCGTCGACACGCCGGACGGCGAGCCCGTCCCCGGGCTCGATGTCATGCTGCGCCACAACCCGTTCCACCCGCTCGACGATGCGGTGTGCATCGCCGGCCTCACGGCGCCGCGCCCCTGGCCCGACCGGCCAGGCGTGCACTCGCGCCTCGCCGATGTCGTCGTCCGCCTCGCCGCGGCCACCGGCAGAAGCAAGGGAGCCGTTGCCGCCGAGTGGTTCCTGCGCTACCTCGACCGCGTCGTACGCCCCGTGCTCTGGCTCGACGCCACAGCAGGCGTCGCCCTCGAAGCCCACCAGCAGAACACGCTGGTGCTGCTCGACGCCGACGGCTGGCCGGTCGGCGGCCGCTACCGGGACAACCAGGGCTACTACTTCCGCGAGTCCCATCGCGCGGCCCTCGAGCACAGGCTCCCGGGCATCGGAGCCGCCAGCGACACCTTCGTCTCCGACTCGGTCACCGATGAACGCTTCGCCTACTACCTCGGCATCAACAACCTCTTCGGTCTCATCGGAGCCTTCGGTTCCCAGCGCCTCGCCGATGAGCAGGTGCTGATCGCCGCGCTCCGCCGCTTCCTCGGCGGAGTCACCGGCCTCGGCACCCCGCTTCCCGCGCAACTGCTGGAGAACCCGAACCTACGGTGCAAGGCCAACCTGCTGACCCGGCTGCACGGCCTCGACGAACTCGTCGGTCCGGTCGACACCCAGTCCGTCTACGTCACCATCGCCAACCCCCTCTTCGCCTGAAGGAACACGACCCCCGCCTGAACTGCTGAGAGGAGAGGCATCACCGTGCCTCCCGCCGATGCGCACACCGGCGCCGGAACAGGCCCTGCCTCCCAAGCCGGTAAGGGCGCCGAGGACACCCTGGACCTGCAGCTCCCCGACGAATTCCTCGCCCTGTTCGGGGAAGACAAACCGGCAAGGGAAACGCCGACCCCCGCTTCGCCGCTCGACGGACCCCTGTCCCTGGAGGAGTCCCTGGCCCGGGCCGGATCCACGTCGACCGAGGGGGAGAACGTGAGCACAGGCACGGTCACGCGTGGTGTCACGAGCAGGCTGGAGTCTTCCGATCTGCTCGGCAACCCGGCCGAGTGGAGACCGGTCACCACGCCGGCCGGAGTGTTTCAACTGGTCCCCGTACGGCTGGAACGCGATCTCGCGGTGATCAGCCGCTGGATGAACGATCCCGCAGTCGCCGCGTTCTGGGAACTGGCCGGGGAAGAGGACGTCACTGCCGCCCATCTGCGCCCCCAACTCGACGGTGACGGACGCAGCGTCCCCTGTCTGGGCGTGCTGTCCGGCATCCCCATGAGCTACTGGGAGATCTACCGCGCGGACCTCGATCCGCTGGCGCGTCACTACCCTGCCCGACCGAATGACACCGGAGTCCACCTCCTCATCGGTGGCGTGACCAACCGCGGGCGCGGCATCGGCACCACCCTGCTCCGGGCCGTCTCCGACCTCGTACTCGACAACCGTCCGCAGTGCGCGCGCGTCGTGGCGGAACCCGACCTGCGCAACACCCCCTCTGTCTCGGCTTTTCTGAGTGCCGGCTTCCGGTTCTCCGCGGAAGTCGAACTCCCCGACAAGCAAGCTGCTCTGATGATCCGCGACCGAGCCCACCGAGCCCAGCTGTGACCGACCTGCTGCATTACTTACACCGCTCGAACCCCATCGGTTCCGTCCCGAGGAGTCCCCGTGCCGCAATATCCTGCGAACCATGAGTCAGCGGAGTCGCCCGAGCTGCTCAGCACTCCAGAGCTGAACCGGACGGTCTGGGACCGAGTCGCCACCCGGCTGCTCGCGAAAATGCTCGGCGAGTTCGCGTACGAGGAAGTCATCGAGCCGGCCCTTCAGCCCGGTGGGGGCGACACATACACCCTCGCGCTGGACGACGGCGCAACGCTGAGCTTCCGAGCCGGACGAGGCGTCTACGGCAGCTGGCACGTCGCCGCCGACTCGATGCGCGCAAGCGATCGGAACGCTCCTGCCGGGACCGGCACGGACGGCGGCACCCGGACCGTGCCCTTCCGTGATCCGCTGCAGTTCCTCGCACGCGCCCGGCGCCTGCTCCACCTCGACGGACCCACCCTCGGCCACCTCATCCGAGAGATCACCACCACGCTCGCCGCCGATGCCCGGCTGGATCACACCACCTTCACCGCCGCCCGACTCGCCGAGCTCGACTACGCGGAGCTCGAAGGACACCAGACCGGCCACCCCTGGCTCGTCGCCAACAAGGGACGCCTCGGGTTCTCCGCCGTCGACGCCTCCCGCTTCACCCCGGAAGCCCGCAGACCGGTCAAGCTGCCGTGGATCGCTGTCAGCACCCGGATCGGCGGCTACCGGGGCGTGACCGGCCTCGCCACCCCCGAGCAGCTCTACGCGCAGGAACTGGACGCCTCGGTACGCACATCCTTCGTCGCCGAGCTCCGCGCCCGCGATCTCGACCCCGGCACCTACCTCTTTCTTCCCGTGCACCCCTGGCAGTGGGACGAGTGGATCGTTCCGCTGTTCGCACCGGCCATCGCCGCCGGTGACATCGTCCCGTTGCACGCCGACGACGATCTCCGGCTGCCGCAGCAGTCCATCCGTACGTTCACCAATCTGGGGCGCCCCGACCGGCACACCGTCAAACTGCCTCTGTCGATCCTCAACACGCTGGTCTGGCGAGGCCTCCCGACCGAGCGCACGCTCGCGGCCCCCGCCGTCACCGCCTGGGTCCAGAGCCTGCGCGACCGTGACCCGTTTCTGCGCGACACCTGCCGTGTCATTCTGCTCGGCGAGGTGGCCTCGGTGACCGTCGAGCATCCGCTCTACGACCATCTCCCCGAGGCGCCGTACCAGTTCAAGGAGATCCTCGGCGCGATCTGGCGCGAGCCGCTCCATCCCCGGCTCATGCCCGGCGAGCGCGCCCGTACCCTCGCGTCGCTGCTCCACATGGATCCGCAGGGCCGCGCCTTCACCGCCGAGCTCGTGACCCGCTCGGGCCTGACCCCCACCGCATGGCTGACCCGGCTCTTCGCAGCGCTGCTCCCGCCCCTGCTGCACTTCCTCTACCAGTACGGAACGGTCTTCTCCCCGCACGGCGAGAACGCCATCGTCGTCTTCGACGACCAGGACGTGCCCGTGCGGCTGGCGATCAAGGACTTCGTCGACGATGTGAACATCAGCGCCCGGCCGCTGCCCGAGCACGCCACGATGCCGGAGGACGTGCGCGCCGTCCTGCTCACCGAGGAGCCCGGCTTCCTCACCCAGTTCATCCACTCGGGGCTCTTCATCGGTGTCTTCCGCTTCCTGTCCCGTCTCTGCGAGGAACAGCTAGGGGTCCCGGAGGCCGAATTCTGGTCACTTGTGCGGGCCGAGATCCTGCGGCATCACGCCCGCTTTCCCGAGCTGAAGGAGAGGTTCGAGATGTTCGACATGCTGACGCCACGCATCGAGCGCCTGTGCCTGAACCGCAACCGTCTGTATCGGGACGGTTACCGTGACCGCTCCGAGCGCCCGCACGCCGCCGTCCACGGCACCGTTCCGAACCCGCTTCACCCCTCCGCATGAGTCCGGGAGTGATCCCCGTTGTCAGTGGTGCCCCGTAGGCTGGTCACGCTATGACGAAGCCATCCCTCTCCGAGCTCCTGCACGCCGCCGTGACCGCCGTCGGCGGTACGGAGCGGCCTGGCCAGGCCGCCATGGCCGAGGCAGTCGCCGAGGCCGTCGACGACAATTCCCATCTGCTCGTCCAGGCCGGCACAGGCACGGGCAAGTCCCTCGGCTACCTGGTGCCGGCCCTGGCACACGGCGAGCGGGTCGTGGTCGCCACGGCGACCCTGGCGCTGCAGCGCCAGCTCGTGGAGCGTGACCTTCCGCGCACGGTCGACGCACTGCATCCCCTGCTGCGCCGCCGACCCCAGTTCGCGATGCTCAAGGGGCGCTCGAACTATCTCTGTCTGCACCGGCTCCACGAAGGCGTGCCGCAGGAAGAGGAAGAAGGGCTCTTCGACCAGTTCGAAGCTGCGGCTCCGTCGAGCAAGCTCGGCCAGGATCTGCTGCGGCTGCGGGACTGGTCGGACGAGACCGAGAGCGGCGACCGCGACGACCTCACCCCGGGTGTCTCCGACCGGGCCTGGGCGCAGGTCTCCGTCTCCTCCAGGGAATGCCTGGGCGCCAGCAAGTGCGCGTACGGTGCGGAGTGCTTTGCGGAGATGGCCCGCGAGCGCGCAAAGCTCGCCGATGTCGTCGTCACGAATCACGCCCTGCTCGCCATCGACGCGATCGAGGGCGCTCCGGTGCTCCCGCAGCACGAGGTGCTGATCGTCGACGAGGCCCATGAGCTGGTCTCCAGGGTCACCGGAGTGGCCACCGGAGAGCTCACCCCCGGCCAGGTGAACCGGGCGGTGCGCCGCGCGGCGAAGCTGGTCAACGAGAAGGCTGCCGACGCCCTGCAGACCGCGTCGGAGGGGTTCGAGCGGGTGATGGAGCTGGCGCTCCCCGGCCGCCTGGAAGAGGTCCCCGAGGACCTCGGCTACGCGCTGTTGGCGCTCCGGGACGCCGCTCGTACGGTGATCTCGGCGCTGGGTTCGACCCGGGACAAGTCCGTCCAGGACGAGGACGCCGTCCGCAAGCAGGCCCTGGCATCGGTGGAGACGATCCACGGTGTTGCCGAGCGGATCACTCAGGGGTCCGAGTACGACGTCGTCTGGTACGAGCGCCACGACCGCTTCGGCGCATCCGTCCGCGTTGCCCCGCTCTCTGTTTCCGGCCTGCTGCGCGAGAAGCTCTTCGCCGACCGCTCGGTCGTGCTCACCTCGGCCACGCTCAAGCTGGGCGGGGACTTCAACGGGGTGGGAGCCTCCCTGGGACTGGCGCCCGAGGGCACTGCGGGCGACGACATCCCGCAGTGGAAGGGTCTCGACGTCGGATCGCCCTTCGACTACCCGAGGCAGGGCATCCTGTACGTCGCCAGGCACCTGGCCACGCCCGGTCGGGAGAGTTCCCGTACCGACATGCTGGACGAACTGTCCGAACTGGTGGAGGCCGCCGGCGGGCGCACCCTCGGGCTCTTCTCCTCCATGCGGGCGGCGCAGGCGGCCGCCGAGGAGCTGCGTGGCCGGCTCGACAAGCCGATCCTGCTGCAGGGCGAGGAGACACTCGGCGAGCTGATCAAGAACTTCGCCGCCGACCCTGAGACCTGCCTCTTCGGCACACTCTCGCTCTGGCAGGGCGTCGATGTCCCCGGGGCGAGCTGCCAGCTGGTGATCATGGACCGGATCCCGTTCCCCCGCCCCGACGACCCGTTGATGAGCGCGCGGCAGCAGGCGGTCGAGCAGGCGGGCGGCAACGGGTTCATGGCTGTCGCGGCGACTCACGCCGCGCTGCTGATGGCCCAGGGCGCCGGCCGTCTCGTGCGGGCCATGGGCGACAAGGGAGTGGTCGCGGTGCTCGACCCGAGGCTGGCCAATGCCCGGTATGGGAGCTACCTCCGGGCCTCGCTGCCCGACTTCTGGTACACGACGGACGGCAACCAGGCGCGTCGCTCACTCGCGGCGATCGACGCCGCCGCCAAGGCGAACGAGCAGTGATCCCGAACGCGCCGGGGGTCCCTGCTCGTCCTTGGTGACCACCACTGCTCCGGAAGGCGTTTCGACGGCCCAGACGCACAGGCAGGACCCCGGGATCGGCGCAGTGGATCCCGGGGTCCGGTCGGAACCGGCGAGCTTCACACCCGCCGCAGCACCGCCACGACCTTGCCGAGGATGGTCGCCTCGTCGCCAGGGATCGGCTGGTACGCGGAGTTGTGCGGGAGCAGCCATACATGACCGTCCTCCCGCTTGAAGCGCTTGACCGTCGCCTCGCCGTCGAGCATGGCGGCCACGATGTCGCCGTTCTCCGCGACGGGCTGACGGCGCACGGTGACCCAGTCGCCGTCACAGATCGCCGCCTCGATCATCGAGTCACCGACGACCTTCAAAACGAACAGCTCGCCGTCCCCGACCAGCTGGCGGGGGAGCGGAAACACGTCCTCGACCGATTCCTCGGCGAGGATCGGTCCGCCGGCTGCGATCCGGCCGACCAGCGGTACGTACGAAGCGGCGGGCTTGCCGGTCGTGTCGGTCGGCTGCGTGCTGGGCTGGTCCGAACCGCGGACCTCGTACGCCCGGGGGCGATGAGGGTCGCGGCGGAGGAAGCCCTTGCGTTCCAGAGCCATCAGTTGATGGGCGACGGAGGATGTGCTGGACAGCCCCACCGCCTGACCGATCTCCCGCATCGAGGGTGGGTATCCCCGTCGCTGCACCGAGTCGCGGATGACCTCGATCACTCGCCGCTGCCGGTCCGTGAGCCCCGAGCTGTCCGCTCGGATTCCTGGAGGTCGGCCGGGGAGCGAGCGCGCTGGGCGCGCCGGCTCCGGCCCCTCCGTGTTCCTGACTGAGTCATTCATGGCATGCACCGGCTCGAGTCGGCTCTGGGAGCGGTCCTGGGCAGTGATGGTGGCACTGTCTGCGGTGGTGGTCACGTCGGCCCCTCTCGAATGGTCTCCCTAGCTGCACAACGGTAGTAGCTTTCGAAAGGTTGCGCCAAACACACGTTCGAGTGAAAAACGAATAAAAGTCTGTGCCGTGCTCATTGCCGGGTGTATGAGCGACCCGCGGGTCGGATTCCCGCCCGGCGCCGGGTGGGTTCGACGCGTGCCATGCGCGACCGGCAATTCGGATCATTACGCTAGCGTTCGCGGCTGCGGCGCCGCCATGCGGGGTGGTCTCCCGGCCGCTGTTCCGGTCCGTCGTCGGGCGCCCCGCGATCCGGGCGGTCGGGCGTGTCCCGTAACCTCATGGTCGGTCGTACGCCCCCTGTGGGCCGCCCGGAACGCGCGACACGCGCTAGGGCCGAATGTGCGACCAAACCCAAGATCTAGTGGTTGGATTGTTCCAGCTACCCAGAAGTTGTGGTCCCTGGTCGATTGAGTCCGTGACCATCGCCTATGCTTATGGCTGCTTCGAGGGTCCCTGACGGGGCCTGAAGAGGCTATTCAGTCGTGCTGTGAAGGAGGGTTGGGAGCCATGCACTGCCCCTTCTGCAGACACCCCGACAGCCGGGTCGTCGACAGTCGCACCACCGATGACGGCACGTCGATCCGCCGTCGCCGTCAGTGCCCCGAGTGCTCCCGCCGTTTCACGACGGTGGAGACCTGCTCGCTGATGGTGGTGAAGCGCAGCGGAGTCACCGAACCCTTCAGTCGCACCAAGGTCATTTCCGGCGTCCGCAAGGCATGCCAGGGGCGACCCGTCACCGAGGACGCTCTCGCCAAACTCGGCCAGCGGGTCGAGGAGGCGGTGCGCGCCACCGGAAGTGCCGAGCTGACCACCCACGACGTGGGTCTGGCCATACTCGGCCCCCTGCAGGAACTCGACCTCGTCGCATACCTGCGCTTCGCGTCCGTGTACCGGGCGTTCGACACACTCGAAGACTTCGAGGCCGCCATCGTGGAACTTCGCGAGCGGCGGCCTCCCGTGGAGGGATGCGGGACCGGCGAGACCCTGGCGGTCCCCGTTCCCGCCGCCGCCGACTGAGCGACACCGGCTGATCGACACAAGCGTATCGATCAGCGGCAGGGCGGCTACAGAGATTTGCTCCGGGTGCTGTGCGCGGCGTCCGAAGCATCAGACACACATTGTGCCCCGGGAAGTTCTGGGCACTTCAGGGCGTTTTTGCCCACATATGGGAGGCGGCATGACAGAGACGGCGAGCGGCCCGGCACGAGGTTCCCGAGCCAAGGGATCCAAGTCGACTGCGACCAAGCAGGGCCTGCGTATCGAGCGCATCCACACCACCCCCGGCGTGCATCCGTACGACGAGGTGGCGTGGGAGCGCCGTGACGTCGTCATGACCAACTGGCGCGACGGCTCGATCAACTTCGAGCAGCGTGGCGTCGAGTTCCCCGACTTCTGGTCGGTGAACGCGGTCAACATCGTCACCAGCAAGTACTTCCGCGGAGCTGTCGGCACGCCGCAGCGCGAGACCGGTCTGCGACAGCTGATCGACCGGATCGTGAAGACGTACCGGAAGGCGGGCGAGGACTACAACTACTTCGCCTCCCCGGCCGACGCCGAGATCTTCGAGCACGAGCTGGCGTATGCCCTCCTGCACCAGATCTTCAGCTTCAACTCGCCGGTCTGGTTCAACGTCGGCACGCCCCAGCCGCAGCAGGTCTCCGCCTGCTTCATCCTGGCCGTCGACGACTCCATGGAGTCGATCCTCGACTGGTACAAGGAAGAGGGCATGATCTTCAAGGGCGGTTCCGGCGCCGGCCTGAACCTCTCCCGTATCCGCTCCTCCAAGGAGCTGCTGTCCTCCGGTGGCAACGCCTCCGGCCCTGTCTCCTTCATGCGCGGCGCGGACGCGTCCGCCGGAACGATCAAGTCCGGTGGCGCCACCCGTCGCGCGGCCAAGATGGTCATTCTCGATGTCGACCACCCCGACATCGAGAACTTCATCGAGACCAAGGTCAAGGAGGAGGAGAAGATCCGCGCCCTGCGCGACGCGGGCTTCGACATGGACCTGGGCGGCGACGACATCACGTCCGTCCAGTACCAGAACGCCAACAACTCGGTCCGTGTGAACGACGAGTTCATGAAGGCCGTGGAGTCCGGCGGCAAGTTCGGGCTGCGCGCCCGGATGACCGGTGACGTCATCGAAGAGGTCGAGGCCAAGTCCCTCTTCCGCAAGATGGCCGAGGCCGCCTGGGCCTGTGCCGACCCCGGCATCCAGTACGACGACACGATCAACCAGTGGCACACCTGCCCCGAGTCCGGCCGGATCAACGGCTCGAACCCGTGCAGCGAGTACATGCACCTGGACAACACGTCGTGCAACCTGGCCTCGCTGAACCTGATGAAGTTCCTCAAGGACGACGGCAAGGGCAACCAGTCCTTCGAGTCCGAGCGCTTCGCCAAGGTCGTCGAGCTGGTCATCACCGCGATGGACATCTCCATCTGCTTCGCCGACTTCCCGACCGAGAAGATCGGCGAGAACACCCGCGCCTTCCGTCAGCTCGGCATCGGTTACGCCAACCTCGGCGCCCTGCTGATGGCGACCGGCCACGCGTACGACAGCGAGGGCGGCCGCGCCCTCGCCGGTGCCATCACGTCGCTGATGACGGGCACCTCGTACAAGCGCTCCGCCGAGCTCGCCGCGGTCGTCGGCCCGTACGACGGCTATGCCCGCAACGCCGAGCCGCACCAGCGCGTCATGAAGCAGCACGCCGACGCCAACGCCGCGGCCGTCCACATGGACGACCTGGACAACCCGATCTGGGCCGCCGCCACGGAGGCCTGGCAGGACGTCATCCGTCTCGGCGCGAAGAACGGTTTCCGCAACGCGCAGGCCTCGGTCATCGCGCCCACCGGCACCATCGGTCTCGCGATGTCCTGCGACACCACCGGCCTCGAGCCCGACCTCGCCCTGGTCAAGTTCAAGAAGCTGGTCGGCGGCGGCTCGATGCAGATCGTCAACGGCACCGTCCCGCAGGCCCTGCGCCGCCTGGGTTACCAGGAGGAGCAGATCGAGGCGATCGTCGCCCACATCGCCGAGCACGGCAATGTGATCGACGCCCCCGGTCTGAAGGCCGAGCACTACGAGGTCTTCGACTGCGCGATGGGCGAGCGCTCCATCTCCGCGATGGGCCACGTCCGCATGATGGCGGCCATCCAGCCGTGGATCTCCGGTGCACTCTCCAAGACGGTGAACCTGCCGGAGACGGCCACCGTCGAGGACGTCGAAGAGGTCTACTTCGAGGCGTGGAAGATGGGCGTCAAGGCGCTCGCCATCTACCGCGACAACTGCAAGGTCGGCCAGCCCCTCTCCGCCAAGACCAAGGAGAAGGAGAAGGTCGAGGTCACCGCCAAGGCCGAAGGCACCATCCGTGCCGCGGTCGAGAAGGTCGTCGAGTACCGCCCGGTCCGCAAGCGTCTTCCCAAGGGCCGTCCCGGCATCACCACCTCGTTCACGGTGGGTGGCGCCGAGGGCTACATGACCGCCAACTCCTACCCGGACGACGGTCTCGGTGAGGTCTTCCTGAAGATGTCCAAGCAGGGCTCCACCCTCGCGGGCATGATGGACGCCTTCTCCATCGCCGTCTCGGTCGGTCTGCAGTACGGCGTCCCGCTGGAGACGTACGTCTCGAAGTTCACCAACATGCGCTTCGAGCCGGCCGGTATGACGGACGACCCGGACGTGCGGATGGCGCAGTCGATCGTCGACTACATCTTCCGCCGCCTGGCGCTGGACTTCCTGCCCTTCGAGACCCGCTCGGCGCTCGGCATCCACTCGGCCGAGGAGCGTCAGCGTCACCTCGACACCGGTTCGTACGAGCCGTCGCTCGAGGACGACGAGCTGGACGTCGAGGGCCTGGCCCAGTCCGCTCCGATCCGGACCGAGCCGCTGAAGGCGGTCGCCCCTCCGAAGGAGGCGGAGA
Organism: Streptomyces sp. NBC_00154; assembly: GCF_026342835.1. Lineage (GTDB taxonomy): Bacteria > Actinomycetota > Actinomycetes > Streptomycetales > Streptomycetaceae > Streptomyces. The sequence continues at coordinate 1,043,424 of NZ_JAPEMI010000001.1, read as the reverse complement.
TGCCCGCCCCGAGGACGGCGCACACCTCGGCGGAGCTCGTCGAGATGCAGTTGGGTATCAGCGCGGATGCGCCGCTCTGCTTCTCCTGTGGCACGAAGATGCAGCGCGCCGGATCCTGCTACATCTGCGAGGGCTGCGGCTCGACCAGCGGTTGCAGCTGATTTTCGGGCACCTGCTGGGCATGAACTAGCTGGTCAGGGCGGTGGAGCTGATATTCAGGCTCCACCGCCCTCGGCATTTCTTGATCCAGGGCAGGCACCGTGCACCGGGTCGGCGGTCCTTCGAGTGGGATCCCCGCCCCTGTTGCGTGCCGAGGCGTCACGTTCCGGGCGTGCGGCTCCCCATCGTCGCTGCGAATGAACCGGGGTCGCCGTCGAAGCCCCGGATCGTCTCGTGGAACTCCCAGCCGCCAGAGCCGCCCCGGACGAACTCGGCGACCGTCGCCGCGGTGGCGCCGCCGACCGAGGAGAAGTCGTCCTCCGCCAGATTTGTGTAGCCCTCACGAATCTGCACGCCGGTGCTCGCTATGTCGTCGAAGGTCCTTCGGCCGTCCCGCTGCTGAATGGCGACCCCGACGACGACCCGGGCGTACGCGGCCGACAGCCGGTTCAGTTCCAGAGTCATCACCTCGTCGAAGCCGAACCCCTGGCCGGTCCTGCTGTCGCGGTTCAGCATGATGGTGCCGTCCGGCGAACGGCTGTCGAAGTGCACGAGGTACGAGGGGCTGCCGTACGGCTCGTCCGCCGGGTAGGTCGCGGCGATGATGTCGAGGTCGTGGGCGGGAGCACCCGGAGGACTTGGGTCCCATTTGAGCCTGACTTCGACCTTTGCGAGGTCCTTGTTGGGCGTACTCATCGGACTTCCCTCCTTGCCGCTGGGCCGTCGGACCGGTCGTACCACTCGATCATGTCCGTAACTGTCCGTGGAACCAACCGGCTTGGTATCGGGCGGCGGAATCGGGCCAATATCGATTCCCGCACAGTTCAGTGCGGGATACGGCGCGGCGGACGCTGCCTGATCTCCTCGCGGAAGAGCTCGATCGCGCTGCTGACCTGGCGCATCAGGTGGGTGTGCTCGATGCGGTCGAGATACAGACAGTTGCGGGCCAGCCCCTCCAGTTCGAAGGCGAAGCAGAGCGTCATCAACGGATTGATGAACAGCTCGCTGCCCCGGGTGCGCGAGGTGAACTGGACGTCCCCGAAGGCTCCCTGGACTGCCGCGGCGATTGATCCGTTGACGATGCTCGGGTGGTCGGGGGTGTGCTTCTGGGCATGGGCGACCGCGTCGACGAAGAGAGCGCCCTCGCGGGTCGTACGGGAGACGGAGAAGGCGCCCAGGCAGGCGCCATCGCGCTCCAGGGCTGCGATGTTCTCCAGGACGAGTCCGTGGCTCACCCCGTGATACGCGTCGATTCCGAAGCCGATGGAGACAACGAGGCGCTCCGGTAGGTCGATTCCGGCGAGCGCCGCGACGCTGGTGAGATCCTCCTCCGGGGTGCCGAGCCCGGATTCGTCGCCACGCATCAGGATGTCCGTACCGCCGTCGACGAGGACGACCGCGTCGATGTCGTACCGCTCGATCAGCGCTCGGTAGGCGGCCCGCAGCGGCTGCACTCCCACCCGGGCGAAGGCGTGCACGGTGCACGGGTAGTGGTGCAGTTCGAGCCACTGGGCGAGCGTGCGTTCCGGGAAGTACGGCTGGTGTAAGGAGGTTTCGGGGGTAATGACCGCGACATCGGGCGCGAGCCAGGCATCGACGGGAAGCCCTTCGAGAGCGCTGAACGAGAGATTGGCGAGCCGGACGTCCTTGCCCTGATGCAGCAGGGAGAGTGCGACCGGAAGTCCCGCGTAGATGTCGAAGCCGCCGCCCGCCCCGGCGACGAGGATGCGTTCCGCGGAGTCGAGGCGGGCGAACAGGGGGTTGGCGGGCGGGGGCGTCATGGAGATCAATCTGCGATTCGCAGCGCCTGGTTCGGACGTACTCCGTCAGAGCGTGACCCGCGCCACGTTCGGCGCCGTACGATGGCGCGGTGCTGGTCAAGTGGATTCGCTGCACCGTGATGGACCGTCGTGGTTTCGAGCGGGGGCAGCGAAAGTGGGCGGGGTTGCTCGGTGAGCCGGGGTTCAGGGGACAGGGGGGTGGCTGGAGCCGGGGGCGACCGGAGGTTGCCCATGTGTTCGCGTTCTGGGAGAACCGGGTCTTCTACGACTCGTTCATGGCGCGTGCGCACGACCGGCTGGCTGCCGCGCAGTCCGGAACGTACAGCGACATCCAGGTCAAACTGTTCGACTACCGCTTCGATGTGAAGACCGGCTTCGAGCCGCGCTTCACCGATGCGGATGTGGTCAGAGTGGCGCACAGTCGGGTGCACGAGGACCGGGTCGAACACTTCGCCCTGATGCAGGAGAGGGTGTGGAATCCGGCGATGGCCGGCTCACCCGGCATGCTGCGCGGGGTGTTCGGCGAAGCGCCGGGGTACGAGTTCTTGGTGCTGTCGATGTGGCAGTCGAGTGCCGAGCGCGGCAAGTACCGGCCGGGGAGCGTCGAAAGGCTCTCGCAGCGGGCAGGCACCGAGGACGATGTGGCGGCGCTGGCGGGGGACGTCGTGCAGCTCGACCCGTCCTGGACGGTGTGATCCGCGGGGCCCAGGCGGGCAGGGGTGTGCCGGATGTCCTGGGGCCCTGCTTCGCCGGCAACATGCGTCGGACGGATTCCGGACAACTGCTCGAATGGGCCGGACTCGATCTAGGGTCTTCACATGGCACGACCGCAACGCATTGTCCTCGTCCGGCACGGCGAGTCCGAGGGCAATGCCGATGACACGGTGTACGAACGTGAGCCCGACCATGCATTGAGGCTCACCGCGACGGGATTGCGGCAGGCCAGGGAGACGGGGGCACGGCTGCGCGACCTCTTCGGCGGCGAGCGGGTCAGCGTGTACGTCTCGCCCTACCGCCGCACGCACGAGACCTTCAGGTCCCTCGGGCTCGACCTGGAGCGGGTGCGGGTGCGCGAGGAGCCGCGGCTGCGCGAACAGGACTGGGGCAACTGGCAGGACCGGGACGACGTGAGACTGCAGAAGGCCTACCGGGACGCGTACGGACACTTCTTCTACCGCTTCGCGCAGGGGGAGTCCGGCGCCGATGTGTACGACCGGGTCGGGGCATTTCTGGAGAGCCTGCACCGGAGCTTCGAGGACCCCGACCATCCGCCCAACGTTCTGCTGGTCACTCATGGACTGACGATGCGGTTGTTCTGCATGCGGTGGTTCCACTGGTCGGTGGCCGAATTCGAGTCACTGTCCAATCCCGGCAACGGAGAGACGCGAATGCTCATGCTCGGCGAGGACGGGCGGTACACGCTTGACCGGCCGTTCGAGCGGTGGCGTACCCCTGAGCCGTACGGCATCACCGGATAGAGTGGAGAGGCGATGACCGTTGACTCCGCTTCCGCCCAACGCTTCGAACGCGCCCTGGCCAGCCTGCGGGGGCTGTCCGTGGGGGACGCTCTGGGCTCCCAGTTCTTTGTGCCCGCCAACTATCCGCTGCTGAAGCAGTGCGCATTGCCGCTCGGTCCCTGGCAATGGACCGATGACACGGAGATGGCCTGCTCCGTCCTGGCCGTGCTCGCCGGGCACAACCGCATCGACCAGGACGCGCTGGCCCACTCGTTCGCCGACCACCACGACTTCGACCGGGGATACGGCCCTGCTGTGAACCGGCTGCTGCGGCTGGTCCGGGAGGGCGGCGACTGGCGCGAGCTGGCGTCCGCGCTCTTCCAGGGACAGGGGTCCTGGGGCAATGGTTCGGCCATGCGTATCGCGCCCCTCGGCGCCTGGTACGCGGACGACCCCGAGCAGGCCACGCACCAGGCCGAGATCTCCTCGTACACCACGCATCAGCACCGCGAGGCCGTCGTGGGGGCGATGGCTGTCGCGGCTGCCGCCTCGCTCGCCGCCGCACCCGGCGGGCCGCCGACGCCGACCGATCTCCTCGACGGGGTCATCGCCCTCGTGCCGCGCAGTGCGGTCGGCGCCGGGCTGCGCCGGGCGCGCGACATGCTCGACTACAACGATGCCGGGACCGTCGCGGCGGTTCTCGGCAACGGCCGTCGTACAAGTGCACATGACACAGTGCCGTTCGCTCTCTGGTCGGCGGCACGGAGCCTCGGCGACTTCGAGCAGGCCTTCTGGGTGACCGCTCAGGCCGGTGGCGATGTCGACACGACCTGCGCAATCGTCGGCGGGGTCATCGCGGCAAGCAAGGCGGGGGCTCCGCCGGCCGCCTGGTCGGCACAGACGGAAGAGCTGCCGGGCTGGCTTCCCCGGCCGGGTCGTAGCTGACACGTCTCGACTGTCACGGTACTGCCACATCCCTGCCGCGCACGTCTGAGAGCGGTACTGGAGGGCTACCCTTTCGGCCACGCCGCCGTCAATGATCATCGTGACGGTCGTGCGCCGAATGAGAGCCGAGGTGCTCGCGCTGCTCAGCAGCTGAGCGAGCGGAACTCGGTGGGAGGGGGTCCCATGTCCGATCACACGTCAGAGTCGTCCCGGAAGCCAGAGGCGCCCGAGTCGTCCCGCCCGCGGGAGCCGTCGGCGGCGCCGGAGTCTTCGAAGTCGCCGGAGCCGTCGGTGGCCTCCGAGTCGCCCGGCAGCTCCGCAGCGCCGAGCGTGCCCGATTCCGGCGACGCCGTCCCGGAACCGCCGAAGGGTCCGGCGTACGCGCAGCAAGGATGGCAACCGCATCCGCCGCCCAACCCCTGGCAGAGCCGCCGGCAGCAGGCCGGCACGGTTGCGCGGCTGCGCCCGGCCCCGCCGGTCGCCATCCGCAACGCCACACTCTGGTCGGTCGTGGCCACCGCGCTCCTCAGTGGCCTGTTGCTGGGGGACGGCCTCGGCGTGAACCTGCTGATCGTCGCGGTTCCCGCCGCGCTCGCGGCCTTCTTCGCCGCAGAGGCCGCGGGTCGACGGCTCCGGCCCTGGTCCGCTGTCTGGGCGCTGGGCGGTCTGTCACTGCTCATCGTCCCGGCACTCCGGGACGCGGGCTGGCCCACCTTCCTCGCTGTGGTGTCAGCCGTCGCGCTGGGCTCGCTCACCCTGCACGGCAGCCGCAGCTGGCTCGGGGTGTTCCTCGGTTCGGTGGGCCTGTTCTCCTCCGCCGTCGAGGGAGTGAGATGGGGCGCGTTGGGCATTCGCGACCGGATGGCAGGTTCTCGCGGTCGATGGGGTGTCGCCTTCCGGTCCACCGCGGTGGCCGTTGTCCTGCTCATCGTCTTCGGAGGACTGTTCGCGAGCGCGGATGCCGCGTTCGCCGATGTGCTCGGCAATTTGATCCCCGATGTGTCGTTGGGCGACAGCCCCTGGAGGTTCTTCCTCTGCGTGGTCGGTCTGGTCGGTGCGCTCACAGCCGCCTACACCGCTGCTGCCCCCATCCGCTGGGACCGCATCACCGTGCGGGCAGGCAAGGCCCGCGGCCGGCTGGAGTGGGCGCTTCCGCTCATCGTGCTGAATCTGCTCTTCGCCGTCTTCATCGCCATCCAGCTCACCGTGTTGCTCGGCGGATACGACAAGGTGATGGCCGAGACCGATCTCAGCTACTCCGCATACGCCCGCCAGGGCTTCTGGCAGTTGTTGTGGGCAACACTGCTCACCCTCCTCGTGATCGCGCTCGCTCTGCGCTGGGCCCCTCGTGGTGAAGCGCGCGACCGGACTCTCGTGCGGATCGTCCTCGGCACGCTGTGCCTGCTCACCCTTGTGGTGGTGGCCTCCGCGCTGCGACGCATGGAGCTGTACGTCGATGCGTACGGTCTGACCCGGCTGCGCATATCCGTGGCCGCGGTGGAGCTGTGGCTGGGCGTGGTGCTGATCCTGATCATGGCGGCGGGTGTGTTCGGCGCCCGGCTGCTGCCGCGCGCCGTGGCTGCGAGCGCGGCCGTCGGTGTGCTCGTGTTCGGTCTGGTCTCGCCCGACGGGCTGATCGCGGAACAGAACGTTCAGCGCTACCGCAACAATCACGCGATCGACATCGACTACCTCCGGGGCCTCTCGGCCGACGCCGTACCGGCCCTCGACACACTGCCCGAACCGCTGCGGTCCTGTGCCCTCGGCGAGATCCAGCGCACGCTGCGCGTGTCCGACACTCCTTGGTACGCCACCAGCTGGGGCGAGGCGCGGGCACGCGACATTCTGGAGAACCGGAGCGCGAACGCTCTCGTGACGGACTGCGCGGGGCTTGGAAGCGGTGAGGACGGCGGTGATCGGGGCGGTTACGAAGACGATACGTACGACCCGTACTGATGACGTCGCCTACGGATGACGCACCCTACGACCCGTGCTGATCCGGATCGCTGAGCGGTACCCGGCGATCCGGGCAGGTGCAGGCCGCATCCCCATGGACGGCCTGCACCTGCGCCGGTGCACGTGCCTGTGCCTGCGCGCCGCCCGGCGTACCGGTGCCCGCACCGGCGTGCGACGCTAGGCTCCAGGGCCACCCGCGGACGCCTTGCCGCTCAGCGCATCCAGATCGCTCCTGCGTACCCGGATCACCAACACCGCAGTCAGCAGGGCGAGTGCCGCCATCGCCACCGCTGCCGTGAACGCCGTCGAAATGCCCTGCGTGAGCACCTCGTGTCCCCAAGGCGCGGGCAACTCGTGTGTCTCGGCGAATTTCGCCTTCTGCTCCGGCGTCGCCTGCGCCATGAACGACGGAAGTTGCTTCTCCGCCTCGTTGCGGCTCGCCGTGCCGAAGACTGTCACCAGGATGGACAGCCCCAGCGAACCACCCACCTGCTGACTGGCATTGAGCAGTCCGGACGCCGCACCGGCCTCGTTCTGCGCGACCCCGGAGACAGCGGTCAGGGTCAGCGTGACGAAGTTGAGGCCCATACCGAAGCCGAACAGGAACATCGGCCCCAGCACCCCGCTCGCGTAGGAGCTGTCGGACGAGACGAATGTCTGCCAGAAGAGGCCGATTCCGGTGAGTGTCGAACCGGTGATCATGAACGGCTTGGGGCCGAGCACCGGCAGCAGCCGCTGCGACAGGCCTGCGCCCGCGACGATGGCGACTGTCACGGGCAGGAAGGCCAGACCCGACTCGATGGGGCTGTAGCTCAGCACGTTCTGCACGAACAGGACGATGAAGAAGAACATGCCGACCATGGCGGCGGCCAGGCTGAGCATGATGAGGTACGTCCCCGACCGGTTGCGGTCGGCGAACATCCGCAGTGGGGTGATCGGTTCCTTCGCCCGCATCTCGATGAGTACGAATGCGGCGAGGAGTACCACCGCGGCGCCGAAGGACCCCACGGTCAAGGAGTCCCGCCAGCCCTCCTCGGATGCCCGGATGAATCCGTACACCAGCGAGGCCATGCCGAGGGTCGAGGTCAGGGCGCCCGAGACGTCGAAGCGGCCGGGATGCTTCTCGGACTCGCTGATGTACATGGGTGCCAGGACCGCGATCAGCACACCGATCGGTACGTTGACGAAGAAGACCCAACGCCAGTCGAGCCATTCGGTGAGCATTCCGCCGGCCAGCAGGCCGATCGCGCCGCCACCCGCCGAAACTGCGGCAAAGACTCCGAACGCGCGGTTCCGCTCGGGGCCTTCGGGAAACGTGGTGGTGATCAGGGCGAGTGACGTCGGTGAGGCGATGGCTCCGCCGACGCCCTGGAGGGCCCGGGCCGCGAGCAATTGCCAAGGTTCCTGGGCCAGTCCGCCCAGCAGGGAAGCAAGGGTGAAGACCAGGATTCCGGCTATGAAGACCCGGCGGCGGCCGAGAATGTCACCGGCCCTGCCGCCGAGGAGCAGCAGTCCACCGAAAGTGAGCGTGTAGGCGCTGAGGACCCAGGACAGATCGGTGGTGGAGAAGCTGAGCGCGTCCTGGATGTGCGGAAGCGCGATGTTGACGATCGTGGCATCGAGCACAACCATCAACTGACATGCGGCGATGACCGTGAGGGCGATCCCCCGTCGCCCCTGCCGTCGGGCCGCGCCCGGCGGACTCTGTGCTTCTAACTGAGAGGTTGTCACTATGGATCCCCCACAAGTGAATTAGTGAACGGAAGCGTTCACTGTCTCGTCAACGGTAGTGAGTCCCCTTCAGTGAACGCAAGCGTTCACTGAATCCTGCTGTTGCCGGGACGCCGGCGGAATTGCTCAGTCCGCCTCCACGTCCTGATCCCGCCTTACCGTCCGACCTGTTTCGATGGAGAAGAGCTGATGGTTACTTCGCGCTCGGCGGCCGCCGCTCGGCCGCCGATGGCGTCGCCGCGTCGCCGCGGGCCCGTACTCGAACGCGCGATCCTCGATGCCGCGCTGGAACAGCTGAGCACCGTGGGCTGGAACGGGCTGACGATGGAGGGTGTCGCCGCCGGGGCCCAGACAGGGAAGGCGGCGGTCTACCGGCGATGGCCCTCGAAGGAGGACCTGGTGGCCGACGCGCTGCAGACGGCACTGCCGGCGCTCGGTGAGGCGCCCGACTTCGGCAGCGTTCGCGAAGATCTCTACCAGCTCTGTCGGCGGCTGCGCGACGCCATGCTTTCCAAGCCCGGATGCGCGCTGCGTTCCGTACTTCACGAGTGCGACGCAAGCTCCGCCGAGCGGTTCCAGTCGGTGATCCTCAAAGGGGTGATCCAGCCGTCGACCGAGCTCCTCCGGGAGGTGGTCGGCCGTGGGATCGCGCGTGGCGACGTCCGCTCCGATGCCACGAGCGAGCTGTCCTTCGAAGTGATCCCCGCAATGATGATGTACCGCAGCAAGGTGTGCGGCAGCGAATGGACGGACGGGGAGCTCGCCGAAATGATCGATCAGGTCGTGGTGCCGTTGTTCCGCTCCTCCGGCAACTGAACGCGACGGCCAGCGGCCGGGCCGTGAGCATCGCGGTGACGGCGGTACGGGCGGCAGAACGGTCCGGCGCCCCGGGGTGTTCTCGGCGTTCTCGTCGGCGTACGCTGGCTGGCGCCATGCCGTACGAACCACCCACGCACACCGTCGAGCGCTCACTGCGCGCTACCACTGGTGCCAAGACCGTCGCCGGTGTCGACGAGGTCGGACGCGGAGCGTGGGCGGGACCGGTCACCGTGTGTGCGGCCGTCACCGGCCTCCGCAAGCCTCCTGCCGGACTCACCGACTCCAAGCTGATCAGCCCCAAGCGCCGCGCCGAGCTGGCGCCGCTGCTCGAGGGCTGGGTCACCGCCTACGGTCTCGGAGACGCCTCGCCGCAGGAGATCGACGACCTCGGGATGACCGCGGCCCTGCGCCTCGCCGCTGTCCGCGCCCTCGAAGCGCTGCCGGTGCGCCCCGACGCGGTGATACTCGACGGCAAGCACGACTACCTGGGCGAGCCCTGGACGGTCCGAACCGTCATCAAGGGCGACCAGTCCTGTGTCGCAGTCGCGGCCGCCTCGGTGATCGCGAAGGTCCACAGGGACGCGATGATGGCCGAGCTGGGAGCGGAATCGGGGGAGTACGCCGCCTTCGCCTTCGGTGCCAATGCCGGCTACCCGTCCCCCGTGCACAGGGCCGCTCTGGAGGCGCTGGGGCCTACGCCTCACCACCGCCTGTCGTGGTCCTACCTCGACGCGCTGCCCAAGTGGCAGCACGTGAAGAAGGTCCGCTTCTCCGCCGAGGCGGCTGCACTGGAAAGCGGGGGCCAGCTCGGCTTCGACTTCTGATCGCGCATTTGTGCCCACCCGCTGATGCTCATTGCGTCGGCGTTTGATAGACAACCACCCATGCCTCTCATCCCCGAGGAGCCTCAGATTCACGAGAGCGCCCAGGGTCCCCGCGTCACTCCGGCCGCAGGCCGTACCGCGCCGACCCCCCGTCCCGTACCCGGTCCGCGTTCCGCGGCCATGCCGCGCCCCGGTCGTCCGGGTCCCGGTCCCGCGAGGCCCGCGCCCCCCGCGCAGCGCCCGCACCCCACCGCCGTTCAGTCTCAGGCGGACCGCTCGGAGAACCGTTCCGTGCCGCAGATCCAGCTGATCCCGGCCCCGGCCGGCGGCGCGCTCGACGCCGCCGACGAGGCAGTCGATCTGCTGCTCGACTCCGGACGCGCACCGGGCGACATCCTGGTGCTCACCACCGGTGAACATCACCCGTGGGCCGCGCACGAGCTCTCCTTCGGAGAGGCCGCCTACTGGGCCCAGCACGAGGCCGGTGACGATGTCTTCTTCGCCGGTGCCGCGGGCGCGGACCGGGTGCAGGCGCGTCCCGTGGTGATCGTCGCGGTCAACGGAGCGGCCGATGACGCCGCTGCCGGTGCGCTGCTCCTCGCGCAGAAGCGCGCCGGGGCGCTGTTGATCGTCTGCGGTGACCCGCAGCAGATCAACACCGTGCTCGGCGTCGGCGTCTGAGCCGTACGGCACGTACGACCGTGGTGACCCGGCTGCCCGACGGGGCGGCCGGGCCGACGGCTCGTGTCAGCGGGCCGCGGTACGGCGCAGTGCCTCCGTCGCCCCGCCGCCGGTGCGCAGCGGAAACGGGTCGTGCTCGCCCACCGTGTCGGCGAGAGACGAAGGCGCTGACGTGGAGTTGGGCCGACGGCCACCGCGGCCCTCGCCCAGCACCTGCCACCCGCCATGGGTCAGCGTGATGTACGCACCGCACCGAAGGCCGTGCAGGGTGCAGGCGTCTCGCAGACCCCACATCCACGCCCCGTCCTCCTCCGTCCATCGCTCGTCCCCCTCGCGGCAGTAGAGCAGTACCGCAGTCCGCACGGGCGTGCGGCGTCGCAGATCGTGCGGGATGACCCGGCGCAGATGCGCCAGCAGCGCGTTACGGAACTCCCAGCCGTCCGCGGCTACGGGGCGGCGGGCGAACGATGCGCTGGCCGTGAGGCGTTCCTCGTGGTCGAGCACGGCGACGACGGCAGTTGCCGGAGTCGGCCGGTGCCGGGCGTGCAGTCCGCTCACGACCTCGCGCGGGCTGCGCAGCAACGGTATGCCTGCAGCCGCCCACTCGGCCGGTTCGAGCATTCGGGCAAGGCGGTTGGCGGAGTCGGCGGACACCGAAGTGGCTGCGGACGGAGCGAATCCGAAGGTCACGGTCCTCCCTTCGCATACGCGCCCACGGTGCGGGCAGGGTCGGGTGGGGGCGCACCGCGGCACAGCCCTTCCGGGCCGCGAAAGGACCGTGCGGGGAGCGAGTTCAATTCTCCCTGGCGTATCGGCAGGCGGCAACGAGCAATTGGCAAGGCTGACGGGAATCAGCCGGAATGACACGGATATCCCTGCCCAGATCGTGGACGGATGACTCCCCGTGTCACGCCTGAACAGCGAGGACCAGCGGAAACACTCCCTCCGCCCCGGCCCGGCGCAGCAGCCGGGATGCCACGGCAAGCGTCCAGCCCGTGTCCGAGAGATCATCCACGAGCAACACCGGGCCCCCCGCCGACGCCAACGCCTCGGCCAGTTCCGGCTCCACGACGAGCGCCTCGTGCAGAGCCCGCACCCGCTGCGCGCTGTTGGTCCGGGAGATCCGCACCTCGGCCGCTCCTGGCGCGTAAGTGACGCTGCCGAGCAGTGGCATCCGGCCGACCTCGGCGATACGGCTGCCGAGCGACTGGATGAGCTGCGGTCTGCTGTGCGAGGCGACCGTGACGACGCCGACGGGCCGGGGCGCGGCATCGGCGTTGCCGGATGCCCAGCCACCCGGTCCCTTGGCCCAGTCGACCAGCACTGTCACCACCGCGTTCGCCACATCGTCCGGTACCGGGGCGTCCTGCGTCTGCGCCGCCAGCATCGGACGCAGCCGGTTGCCCCAGCCGATGTCGGAGAGCCGGCCGAGGGCGCGCCCCGAGAAGGACAGTTCGCCCGTCGGGATACGGCCCTTGAGGTCGACGCCGACCGCGGCAAGACCGGTCGGCCACATCTTGCGGGGCTCCACCTCCACGCCCGGCCGGCCGAGCTCGCCCCGGGCGGTGTCCAGAGCCGCCGTCGACACCTGGTCGTCGAAGCGCGCGCCCGCGCAGTTGTCGCAGCGTCCGCACGCCGCCGCTTCCTCGTCGTCCAGCTGGCTACGGAGGAACTCCATCCGGCAGCCGGTCGTCGTTGCGTAGTCGCGCATCGCCTGCTGCTCGGCGGACCGTTGGCGAGCCACCCAGGCATAGCGCTCGGAGTCGTAGACCCAGGGCTCTCCCGTGGCGATCCAGCCGCCCTTCACCCGCTTGACCGCACCGTCGACGTCGAGGACCTTGAGCATGGTCTCCAGGCGGGTGCGCCGCAGCTCGACCAGCGGCTCCAGAGCAGGCAGCGAGAGTGGCCGCCCGGCCTGGGCGAGCGCATCGATCGTCCGCCGGACCTGCTCCTCCGGGGGGAAGGCAACCGATGCGAAGTACTGCCAGATCGCCTCGTCCTCCTTGCCCGGGAGCAGCAGCACCTCGGCATGTTCGACGCCTCGGCCTGCGCGGCCCACCTGCTGGTAGTAGGCGATGGGGGAGGAGGGGGAGCCGAGGTGCACGACGAAACCGAGGTCGGGCTTGTCGAATCCCATACCGAGCGCGGACGTTGCGACCAGGGCCTTGACCCGGTTGGCCAGGAGATCGTCCTCCGCCTGCTGCCGGTCTGCGTTCTCGGTGCGGCCGGTGTAGGAGGCCACGGTATGCCCGCACTGGCGCAGATACGCCGTGATCTCCTCAGCGGCCGCGACGGTGAGCGTGTAGATGATCCCGGAGCCCGGGAGCTCCTTGAGATGATCACCCAGCCAGGCCAGCCGGTGTGCGGCGTTCGGCAGTTGGAGCACGCCGAGGCTGAGACTCTCGCGGTCGAGAGGCCCACGCAGCACCAGCGCATCCGTGCCCGCGCCCGTACCGAGCTGCTCGGCGACATCCGCGGTCACCCGCGCGTTCGCAGTGGCGGTCGTCGCGAGCACGGGTACGCCCGCCGGTAGATCGGCGAGCATGGTCCGCAGCCGGCGGTAATCCGGCCGGAAGTCGTGGCCCCAGTCGGAGATGCAGTGCGCCTCGTCGACCACGAGCAGCCCTGTCGCGGCAGCCAGCCGGGGCAGGACCTGGTCCCGGAAGTCGGGGTTGTTGAGCCGCTCGGGGCTGACGAGCAGTACATCCACTTCCCCTGCTGCCACCTCGGCCTGGACGGTGTCCCACTCCTCGGTATTGGACGAGTTGATCGTGCGGGCGGTGATCCCGGCCCGGGCCGCGGCCGCTACCTGGTTGCGCATCAGTGCGAGCAACGGCGAGACGATCACCGTCGGGCCGCTGCCCTGCGCCCGCAGCAGCGAGGTCGCGACGAAATACACGGCGGACTTGCCCCAGCCGGTCCGCTGGACGACCAGCGCTCTGCGCCTGTCCGCGACCAGCGCCTCGATGGCCCGCCACTGGTCCTCGCGCAGCCGGGCAGTGTCGGTGGCGTCCCCGACGAGTCGGGCCAGTACGGAATCGGCCGAAGCCCTGAGCTCTGCGCGGTCTGCGTTGGTCATGCCCCCATGCAACCCGATGGGTGTGACAAACCGCGAACGACCCCGCGGACCTGTGGACAACTTATCCACAGGGGGTCGCGGAATTCTGCCGCTCGCGGGACGGTCGTGCCATGAACAAGCACCACGAATCCACCGGGCCGGCCGACGAGCAGCAGATCACTCTGCGCGGGCCCGCCGAACTCGCCGATGCCCTCCCGTATCTCATGGGGTTCTATCCGAACGACAGTGTGGTCATGGTCGCCCTGCACGGCGGCCGCGGCCGGTTCGGCGGGCGGCTCAGGCTCGGAATTCCGCAGTCACCGCAAGAATGGCCCTCCACCGCTGAGCAGCTCGCCGAGTGTCTGGTCAAGGGCAGCGAGCGGCGTGGGGAGCGTCCCGAGGCGATCGTCATCTTTCTCTGTCAGGATCCGGCCGACGGGGAGGCCCCGGGCCAGGTGATGGAGCGGCTGCGGCCGCTGGCCCAACGTCTGCGCACGGCCTGTGGAGCTCTCGACGTACCCGTACTCGAAGCGCTCTGCATCTCCGGCGGCCGGTACTGGTCCTACTGCTGCCCCGACCCGCGCTGCTGTCCGGCCGACGGGAACTCGCTCTCCCTCCCCGGCACCTCGGTGATGGCGGCCGCCGCCACCTATGCGGGCATTCAAGTGCGGGGATCTCTGCGGGAGATGGAAGCCAGGCTCACTCCCCTGAAGACCCCGTCCGTGGCGGATCAGCCACAGGCTCTGGACTCGGCGGGCGCCGCACTGGTGCCGAGGATCCTCGACGAGGAGGGACGCAAGGAGGTGGCCCGCGAGACGCTGGTGCTCGCCCGTGCGCTGATGAAACGCCTCAGGGAGGCGCCGACGACGGCGCCCTCCGCTGCGGACATCCAGGACGACTCCCTGATCAGCCATGACGAGGCCGCCGCGGTGATCCTCGGCCTGCAGGACCGGGAGACCCGGGACAAGGCCGCCGAATGGATGGAGGGGCCGGAAGCGGAATCCGCGTTGCGGTTGTGGCGGGCGCTCTCGCGTCGCTGCGTCGGACCGTACGGGGAGCATGCCGCGGCGCCGCTCACCCTGGCGGGCTGGGTCTCGTGGTCCACCGGCGACGAACCGGGTGCACGGGTCGCTCTGGGCCTGGCTCTGCGGGCGGACCCCGAGTACACCTTTGCTCAACTTCTCCACCAGGCGTGCAACCAAGGACTCGACCCGGAAACCCTGCGTCGTTGTCTGCGCGGGGAGCGCAGTGACCGGACGGGCCGAAGCAGTCACCGTACGGAGCGGAGTGCAGTGCCCCGCGCGGTGCGCCCGCCGGCCGTGAGGCGGAAGAGGGCGCAGCCCGGCTCCGTCCGTCCCGGAACGGCGGTTGCCCGAAGGCGTGCCCGGGAGTCGCGGGCGGACGGCCGGGGCGGGACCAAGAGCGGCCGACAGCCGTGACCGGGTGCGCGATGTGGCGCCCGACGTCAGGATCAAGGTGAGTGGAGGGAGCGGGCAGCGAAGGGCACTTGGTCCGGGACGGATGAAGAGCATGACGAAGGGAGTGTTTATCGTCAGGCAGACGACTATGATCACGGCATGCCGCCCTACGACCCGTCGACCTTCCCGCCCTTCGCTGTCACCGTCGACCTCGTTGTGCTCACCGTGCGCCGCCATGCGTTGTGTGCGCTGGTGGTTCGCCGTGGTGAGTCGCCGTTCCAGGGCCGGTGGGCGCTGCCCGGCGGCTTCGTCAAGGCTGATGAGGACCTCGGGGCCGCGGCGGCACGCGAGCTGGCCGAGGAAACCGGGTTGTGCGCCCACGACCCGGCAGCCCCGGCCGTCGGCAACGGTGCCCATCTCGAACAGCTCGCCACCTACGGCGACCCCAAGCGGGACCCGCGGATGCGGGTTGTCAGCGTCGCCCACCTGGCACTGGCACCCGACCTGCCCGCCCCCCGCGCGGGCGGTGATGCGAACAGCGCGCGGTGGGCGCCCGTCGACGACCTGCTCGGACCAGAGGGCGGCTACGGTCGCGAGGGTGAGCAGCAGGCCCCGCTGGCCTTCGACCATGCGCAGATCCTCGCCGACGGTGTCGAGCGGGCCCGTTCCAAGATCGAGTACTCCTCGTTGGCCACCGCTTTCTGCCCGCCGGCGTTTACGGTCGGCGAGCTCCGTCGGGTGTACGAGGCGGTGTGGGGCGTGGTCCTCGATCCGCGGAACTTCCACCGCAAGGTGACGGGCACGCCCGGATTCCTGGTGCCTGCGGGTGGAACCACCACCCGCCAGGGCGGGCGTCCGGCCCAGCTTTTCCGGGCCGGTGCGGCCACGGTGCTCAATCCGCCGATGCTGAGGCCCGAAGTCTGACCTGCGGAACGCCCGCGAGTCCGGTGCTGCACTAAAAGTCCTAAATGTCGCGTTATCTTGCTGCGGTAATCACCCTGCCGCCGAGCGGTCTCACCTTCCGCGAGAGAAGCGATGCTCCAGGCCATCGGACTCACCAGCGCTCCCCACCGCGGGCTTCCGCCCGCCGTCGACGACCTCACTTTCGAAGCCGGGCCGGGCGCCGTCACCGCGCTCCTCGGTGCCCCCGGCTCCGGCAAGACCATGGCCCTTCGTCTGATGCTCGACATCGAATCGGGGCGGGGGGTCACCTACTTCCGCGGCAGACCGCTGCACCGCATCCCGCACCCCGCCCGTGAGGTGGGAGTGCTCCTCGGAGACGTACCCGGTCACCCCGCTCGTACCGCCCGTGGCCAGCTCCGTATGCTCTGCGCCGCCGCAGGGGTGCCCGCCTCCCGGGCCGACGAGCTGCTCGAGACCGTCGGCCTCGCCGCGCTCCGTGAGCAGTGCATCGGCGCGATGTCGGTCGGTATGGACCGCAGGCTCGGCCTCGCCGCGGCGCTGCTCGGCGACCCTCATGCGCTGATCCTCGACGACCCCGGAGAGGGGCTCTCCCCGCACGAGAAGAGCTGGCTGCACGGGCTGCTGCGCGCCCATGCCGCCCGAGGCGGGACGGTTCTCTACACCACCCGCGACCCCAAGGAGGCCGCACGGACGGCCGACCGCGTGGTCACGGTCGACTCCGGACGTCTCGTCGCCGACCAGGGCAGCGCCGCCTTCTCCCGTACCCGGCTGCGCCCCCGTGTCGTTGTCCGTACCCCGCACGCTGCCCGGCTCGCCACGATCGTCAGCAGTGAGGCGCGAGCGGCGCAGCGATCCGTCGAGGTGGTCGCCGAAGCGAGCAGCCGTCTGTCGGTGTACGGCAGCAGCTGTGCGGAGATCGGGGACACGGCATTCCGTCACGGCGTACCCGTTCATCAACTGGCCGACGAGATCGGTGGCACCGGCCCGGTCACCGCCGGCCCTTCCGGGCCAGGGGCTGCGCCTCGTCCGGAGTCGCCGGTCACCGATCCGGGGTCCGCGTCACCCGCATCCGCGTCGGAGCTGCCGCCGCCGGTCCGACGGCGTCCGGCCCGTGGCCCGCTCCAACCGCTGCGTTATGAACTGCGCCGACTCTTCGGTGTCAGAACAACGGCGGTGATCATGGCTGCCGTTCTGGTCGTCTCGGTGGGTCTCTCGGTCCTGCTCGCCCGCGGCGGCCATGCCCGGCTCCCCGATGTGCTCGCCGCCTGGCCGCCGACGCTGCCGCTGCCACCCGTCGCATTCGGCGCCGGGCTGCTCGGAGCGCTCTCGTTCGGTGACGAGTTCCGCTACCCCGCGCTCGCGGCGGGGCGAGGCACCGTTCCCCGCCGCATCGGCTTGCTGCTGGCCAAGCTGCTCGTTTCGGCGGGCGTCGCGGTGCTGCTCGCGCTGCTGACCGTTCTGGCATCCGAGGAAGCCCTCCATCTCTTGTACGGAGGCGACTTGATCCGGGTCCCGTCGAATGCGACCTATCTCGCAGTGAGTTGGGCGGGCCTGAACGTCGGCTGCGCCTGGGCCGGTCTGCTGGCCGCCGGAATCTTCAGGGTGACGGCCGCCGGAATTTCCGCGGTACTCGCCGTTCCCGTGCTCGTCGTTCCGCTCATGAAGAAGGTGCCGACGGGGTCGACCGCACATTCGATGCTCGGACTTCCGGCCAGGCTCCGCGAACTGGCCTGGGTGCAGTGGCCGCACGTGGTGGACCGATGGATGGTGACTGTCGTGCGCGTGGTGACGCACCCCGTGGGGGTGGCGCTGTCGTTGTCGCTCTCGGTCCTGATCTGCGCTTATTTGTTCACCAGTCTTCGCGGCAGGGTTCGTTGGTGATCGCGGAACGTGCCCGGACTGCCGAGGGGTGCGAAATTCCCTGAAAAGTGCCTGTTTTGTACGGATAAGGCGTCAATTGGGGGGCTGGCGCCGATCACCCTTTCGTGTGCTTTTCACCAAAGACCTCAAGGGGTGGCTGGGCCGCGCCGACAAAGGATGCGTGAGTACCCTTGCGCACACCATGATGACCGCCGCCCGCTCCGTCGACTCCGGCCTCGCCGGCTCGGGTGATCTCGATCGCTACCCCTATACGGAGGCGCCGGCCGGCGAGCATGCAGCCGCTCGTTCCTGGGACGGCGCCGACGCCGAGCTGGGCCGGGTGGGCCGACGGGGCTCGGCGAGCCGCGGCCGCGGCCTCCACGGCCAACTCGTTCAGCAGCTGGGTCAGATGATCGTCTCCGGCGATCTGGGCGCCGACCGCCCGCTCGTGCCGGAGGAGATCGGCCAGCGTTTCGAGGTCTCCCGCACTGTCGTACGCGAGTCACTGCGCGTTCTTGAGGCCAAAGGCCTGGTCAGTGCCCGGCCGAACGTGGGTACCCGGGTGCGCCCGGTCAGTGACTGGAATCTGCTGGACCCCGACATCATCGAGTGGCGAGCCTTCGGTCCGCAGCGTGACGACCAGCGCCGTGAGCTGGGTGAGCTCCGATGGACGATCGAGCCGCTCGCTGCTCGCCTGGCCGCCGGTCACGGTCGCGAGGACATCCAGCAGCGCCTCGGTGACATGGTCGAGATCATGGGACACGCGGTTGCCCAGGGTGACGGGATCACCTGCTCCCGGGCCGATGCCGAGTTCCACTCCCTGCTCATCCAGGCCGCCGGCAATCGCATGCTTGAACACCTCTCCGGCATCGTTTCCGCCGCCCTGCAGGTCTCGGGGGGTCCGATCACGGCCTGCGACCGTCCCGGCGAGGCGTCCCTCGGCCACCACGCCCGGATCGTCGAGGCCCTCGCCACCGGCGACGCGACGGGTGCTGAGGCGGCCATGCGACAACTTCTTGTCGTCCACCCGGAGGTGGAGCGAGTGGTGCCGGCGCCGCGCGAGCACTGAGCGCAACGCGGCCAGGGGTTACGGACCACGTGTCGCCGGACCCTCGCGGTCCGGCGGCACAATTGTGGAGAGATGTCGTTCCTGGTCATGTTCGTCGCAAATGAGGTGTGACTCGGGCCACGCGGATTGGGCGTAACACTCCTCGAGACAGTGCGATGACTTAAGAGGTGACCGCCGCGGAAGGAATACAGCAGCCATTGGGCGCGCTGTGCAGTTCTGAGGCCAAGCCCGCGCCGTCGGTATATTCCCAGCCCGACGGTCGTCGGTTCCAGCCCTCTCCAGGGCCGGGCCGGAAGCCGTATCCATCGTTCCGAGAGGTTGTTCGTGTCGGCCAGCACATCCCGTACGCTCCCGCCGGAGATCGCCGAGTCAGAGTCTGTGATGGCGCTCATCGAGCGGGGAAAGGCTGATGGGCAGATCGCCGGCGATGACGTGCGTCGGGCCTTCGAGGCTGACCAGATTCCGCCAACCCAGTGGAAGAATGTTCTGCGCAGCCTCAACCAGATCCTCGAGGAAGAGGGTGTGACGCTGATGGTCAGTGCCGCGGAGTCGCCGAAACGCGCCCGCAAGAGCGTCGCAGCGAAGAGCCCGGTCAAGCGCACCGCCACCAAGACTGTCGCGGCCAAGACGACCGTGACGAGGACCGTCGCGGCCACCGCCGCCCCGTCGGCCGAGACCGTGGACGTGGTGGCCGACGACGCCGCCGCGGCCAGCCCTGCGAAGAAGGCGGCAGCCAAGAAGACGGCTGCCAAGAAGACCGCCGTGAAGAAGACGGCGGCCAAGAAGACAGCAACGAAGAAGTCCGGCAAGAAGGACGCCGACGAGCTGCTCGACGGCGACGAGGCGGCCGAGGAAGTACAGGTAGGCAAGGGCGACGAAGAGGAGGGCGAGGGCGAGACCAAGGGCTTCGTCCTCTCCGACGACGACGAGGACGACGCGCCTGCGCAGCAGGTCGCCGTCGCCGGTGCCACGGCCGACCCGGTCAAGGACTACCTGAAGCAGATCGGCAAGGTTCCTCTCCTCAACGCCGAGCAGGAGGTCGAGCTCGCCAAGCGCATCGAGGCGGGTCTGTTCGCCGAGGACAAGCTGGCGAACTCCGACAAGCTCGCACCGAAGCTCAAGCGCGAGCTGGAGATCATCGCCGAGGACGGCCGTCGCGCCAAGAACCACCTGCTGGAGGCCAACCTCCGTCTCGTGGTCTCGCTGGCGAAGCGCTACACCGGCCGCGGCATGCTCTTCCTGGACCTGATCCAGGAGGGCAACCTCGGTCTGATCCGTGCGGTCGAGAAGTTCGACTACACCAAGGGCTACAAGTTCTCCACGTACGCCACCTGGTGGATCCGTCAGGCGATCACCCGCGCCATGGCCGACCAGGCCCGCACCATTCGTATCCCGGTGCACATGGTCGAGGTCATCAACAAGCTCGCGCGCGTGCAGCGCCAGATGCTCCAGGACCTGGGCCGCGAGCCCACCCCGGAGGAGCTGGCCAAGGAACTCGACATGACCCCCGAGAAGGTCATCGAGGTCCAGAAGTACGGTCGTGAGCCGATCTCCCTCCACACCCCGCTGGGTGAGGACGGGGACAGCGAGTTCGGTGACCTGATCGAGGACTCCGAGGCGGTCGTCCCGGCCGACGCGGTCAGCTTCACGCTCCTCCAGGAGCAGTTGCACTCGGTGCTCGACACGCTCTCCGAGCGTGAGGCGGGCGTGGTCTCCATGCGCTTCGGTCTTACCGATGGTCAGCCGAAGACCCTCGACGAGATCGGCAAGGTCTACGGCGTGACGCGTGAGCGCATCCGCCAGATCGAGTCGAAGACCATGTCGAAGCTGCGCCACCCGTCGCGTTCGCAGGTGCTGCGCGACTACCTCGACTAGGTCGCAGGAGTACTCAGACCGAAGGCCCGGTTCCGATGGGAACCGGGCCTTCGGCCTATGTGCAGGTGCGGTCGTCGACGCGCTGAATGACTCTGAGTGGGCATGATCCATCACAGAGTCAGGAGTTCGCATGTTCCGCACCGTCGCCTGCGCCATGACCGGGGCACTTGCCCTGACTGCCGCCGCGGCCGTGATAGCGCTCGGCTCCCCGGTTCCGGCGGCTGCGGACAGCATTGTCCTCGGCGGGCAGCCCGCGCACGTCAAGGACAGTCCCTGGGTCGTCGCGCTGTCCAGCCGTAGCCATTTCGGAAGTACCCGCGCGGGCCAGTTCTGCGGCGCCGTGATGGTGGCTCCGACGAAGGCGCTGACTGCCGCGCACTGCCTGAACCAGGAGGAGCTCGGCACCGATATGAGTCAGGCGAGCGATCTGCGGATCATCGCCGGGCGGGACGAGCTGAACGGGACCGGAGGCCATGAGATCGCGGTGAAGGGGACATGGATCAACCCGGGATACGACCCCACGACCAATATCGGTGATCTGGCGGTGCTCACCCTGGCCGAAGCGCTACCTCAGCAGAGCGTGATCTCGATGGCCCCGGCAGGCGACCAGGCCTATGAGCCGGCTCCCGGCGCCGTGGTCTATGGATGGGGAGACACGACAGGGCGCGGTGACTTTTCGCTGTCGCTCCGCTCCACCCAGGTGAGCATCCTTCCGGACAGCACGTGCGAACGGGCCTACCCGGGGGGCAGAGCAGGGAAGTACAAGGCCTCGGCGATGCTCTGCGCGGGCGAAACGCTGGGCGGGCACGACGCGTGCCAGGGAGACAGCGGAGGACCGCTGGTCGCCCGCGGGCGACTCGTCGGACTGGTCTCCTGGGGGAACGGTTGCGGGCTCCCGGGCACTCCCGGCGTCTACACGCGGATCTCCGCCACCATCGGGTGGATGGCAGGCAGTAGCTGACCGGCGCCGCTCCGTGGGCATGAGAACGGGCGGCTCCCCCCGCGAGGGGGGAGCCGCCCGTCGGCCGGTAAGGAACCGGACCCTGGCTCGTCGTGGATGCGAGGTGTCAGTGTTGTTCCTCTTCGGCGGCATTGGCCTGCACGGCCGTCAGCCGGTCCGTCTCATCCTGTATTTCCGCGGCGATCTTCTTGAGTTCCGGCTCGAACTTGCGACCGTGGTGGGCGCAGAAGAGCAGTTCACCGCCGCTGATAAGGACGACGCGCAGATATGCCTGGGCGCCGCAACGGTCACAGCGGTCTGCTGCGGTCAGCGGGCTCGCGGGGGTCAGAACAGTAGTCACGTCGCCTCTTCTCTAGCTCGACGAGCTGTCGTACCAGGGTCAACATCCAACCAGGCCGAAAACGTTCCCGCTCGTGGCTTTTCTTCGAAACTTCTTCTCAAAATGGCTGTCTGTTGCCGGTTGGCGGCGAATGTGCCGTATTGCGTAGCGCTACGGTTTCGCGTTGCTTGTCTTGGTCGGTCCGTCCGTCCGGCCGGCTTGCCGGTTTGTTCATGAGGACGTGCCCGGAGCCTAAATGGTTCATGCCTCGAAGGGAACGTGATGTGCGCGTCACTCGAACGAGGGATCGAACGCGTATGCGAGGCTGGACTACTGTGAGCATTCCCCGAGGGTGGCGTTACAACCGCTCTACCAGGCCTCGGTACGCTCTCAGCGGCTACCGAAGCCGAGCCCGATACCCACTCGGGCCCCAAATGAAATTCAGCGAGGAGCGAACCGCGTGACCGCCGATACGTCCGTGCCGTCCACTGCGCTGCTGACCGGAGCAGACCAAGACGGCTCCAACTACACCGCGCGGCACCTTCTCGTACTCGAGGGGCTCGAAGCGGTGCGTAAGCGCCCCGGGATGTACATCGGGTCGACTGACAGCCGCGGCCTCATGCACTGCCTCTGGGAGATCATCGACAACTCGGTCGACGAGGCTCTCGGTGGCTACTGCGATCACATCGAGGTCATCCTTCACGACGACAACTCTGTCGAGGTCCGGGACAACGGCCGAGGCATCCCGGTCGACGTGGAGCCCAAGACCGGCCTGTCCGGTATCGAAGTGGTGATGACCAAGCTGCATGCCGGCGGCAAGTTCGGTGGCGGTTCGTACGCCGCGTCGGGCGGTCTGCACGGCGTCGGCGCCTCCGTCGTCAACGCGCTCTCGGCCCGGCTCGACGTCGAGGTCGACCGCAACAGCGCGACCCACTCGATCAGCTTCCGGCGCGGCGTTCCGGGCATCTTCACCGAGCAGGGGTCGGACAGCCCGTTCGACCCGGCCAGCGGCCTCCGCAAGGGGAAGCGGGTGCCGAAGACGCGCACCGGCACCAGGGTGCGCTACTGGGCGGACCGGCAGATCTTCCTCAAGGACGCCAAGCTCAACCTGGAGACGCTCCACCAGCGGGCGCGGCAGACGGCCTTCCTCGTCCCCGGCCTCACGATCGTCGTGCGCGACGAGCGCGGTCTCGACGGTGAGGGCAAGACCGAGGAGACGTTCCGCTTCGACGGCGGGATCAGCGAATTCTGCGAGTACCTCGCGCAGGACAAGGCCGTCTGCGACGTTCTGCGGCTGACCGGGCAGGGCACCTTCAAGGAGACCGTGCCGGTCCTGGACGAGCGTGGGCACATGACGGCGACCGAGGTCACCCGTGAGCTCGTCGTCGACATCGCCATGCGCTGGGGCACCGGGTACGACACCAACCTCAAGTCCTTCGTCAACATCATCGCCACCCCCAAGGGCGGCACCCATGTGACCGGCTTCGAACGCTCCGTGACCAAGACGGTCAACGAGGTGCTCCGCTCCGCGAAGGTGCTGCGTGTCGCCGAGGACGACATCGTCAAGGACGACGCCCTGGAGGGCCTCACCGCGGTCGTCACCGTACGGCTCGCGGAACCGCAGTTCGAGGGCCAGACCAAGGAGGTGCTCGGCACCTCGGCGGCCAACCGGATCGTCGCCAATGTCGTGGCCAAGGAACTCAAGGCGTTCCTGACCTCCACCAAGCGTGATGCCAAGGCGCAGGCCAGGGCGGTCCTGGACAAGGCGGTGGCCGCCGCGCGGACCCGCATCGCGGCCCGTCAGCACAAGGACGCGCAGCGCCGGAAGACGGCCCTGGAGTCCTCCTCGCTGCCGGCCAAGCTCGCCGACTGCCGCAGTGACGACGTGGAGCGCAGTGAGCTGTTCATCGTCGAGGGCGACTCGGCGCTGGGTACCGCCAAGCTCGCCCGGAACTCCGAGTTCCAGGCGCTGCTGCCGATCCGCGGCAAGATTCTCAACGTCCAGAAGGCGTCCGTCACGGACATGCTCAAGAACGCCGAGTGCGGCGCGATCATCCAGGTCATAGGAGCGGGGTCGGGCCGGACCTTCGACATCGACGCGGCTCGCTACGGGAAGATCATTCTTCTCGTCGACGCCGATGTCGACGGCGCGCACATCCGCATTCTGCTGCTCACTCTCTTCCAGCGATACATGCGGCCCATGGTCGAGGCGGGCCGGGTCTTCGCGGCGGTGCCGCCGCTGCACCGGATCGAGCTCAGTCAGCCGAAGAAGGGCCAGGACAAGTACATCTACACGTACTCGGACCGTGAGCTGCGGGAGACGCTCCTGGAGCTGCAGCGGAAGAACGTGCGGTACAAGGACTCGATCCAGCGGTACAAGGGTCTTGGCGAGATGGACGCCGATCAGCTGGCGGAGACGACGATGGACCCGCGTCACCGCACGCTGCGGCGGATCAACATCGGCGACCTGGAGTCGTCCGAGCAGGTCTTCGATCTGCTGATGGGCAACGAGGTCGCGCCCCGCAAGGAGTTCATCTCCAGCTCGGCAGCCACGCTGGACCGCTCCCGTATCGACGCATGACCGGCAGCCGCAGTCTCCACCCGTGGGTGGAGACTGCGGCTCCACCCACGATCAACCCCTGAGCCGATCCCCTGACCTGGGCCTTTCCGTAGCGTCGAAGGCGATGACCCATCCCGCACTTCGGAGGCCGCCATGTCCGGGCGTGTCAATGCCCGGTGCCAGTGTGCCGGCCGTGATCCTGTGGTGCGGCTGCGCTGTCACGGCTCTGGAGCGGCTGCCGCTCTCGGCGGGAGTCCCCGCCACGGCCGTCGCGCTGGCCGCCTACGCCGCCGTCAAATACGTGCTTCGACTGGACGCCGAGGCCCGCGGTAGCCGCCCAGCAGCTCCTCGAGCAGGAGCGGGCTGCCAGGGTGGCCGAAGCCGAATCGGCGGCGCTGGACGAGCGCTCCCGGATCGCCCGCGAGATCCACGATGTGCTCGCGCACAGCCTCTCCGCGCAGTCGGTGTACCTGGAGGCGGCACGGTTTGCTCACCGAGAGAGGACCTACGACGGAGTTCCGGGACCAGATGCTGGAGCGCGTGGTGGCGGCCCGCTCGATGGCGCGCGACGGGATAGCCAAGACCTGCAGGCGCTCTCCGCCCTGCGGGGGAGGTCTCCCCGGTGGAGGACTACCTGCGACAGCTGGTGGCCGCGGCGGAGCCGGGCGAGGTGCCGGCGGCGGGGAGCAGCGGGCGCTGACGGCCGGTTTGCTGAGCTGAGCTGAAGTGAGTGGTGGCGTGCAGGAGTGCGATCTGTCGGTGGGTTCGCGGGGGTGGGAACGGGGGTTCTGGGGTCGAATGGGTGACTTTGGCGGCTGTTTCTCGTTGGGCTGGGTGGCTGGTGTCCGGCCCTGAGGGAGGGGGTGATGTGGTGGTTGGCTTGCGGGAGCTGACGGCCTCCTTCGTGGTGCCTGGGCCTTGCGGGGTGGCGGTCCGGGACCGTCTCAAGCACCTGACTGTCGAGGACGAGAGGGTGCTGCGTGCGGTCGGTGAGTACCAGGGTGCGCTGGCTTCCCGTGATCTCAAGACTCGCTGTACGGACGGACACGATCACAGCACCGATACGTGGGCGGCGCGTAAGCGGGAGCTGACTGGGGTGTCGTCGTCGCGGATCGCGGGTGCGATCACGAAGGCCACGCATGATCAGTGGGCGCTGGCCCGCCGCTGCCAGGCCGCGCATATCCGGAAGTTGGATGCCGGGATCAAGACGTTGCGGCACCGCCTTTCCCTCCCGATCGGGGAGAAGGGAACCAAGCGGGCTGCGGGCGGTTACCGGTCGAAGGGCGAGTGGTTCCGCAAGTCCCGCCGCCTCGCGGCACTCGAAGACCGGCACACTGCTGCTGTCGCCGAGTGGCAGGCCGGGCGGGTCCGGGTGGTGCGGGGTGGTAGACGTCTCCTCAACACCCGCCACAACCTCGCCCAGGCCCGGCTCACGGAGGGGCAGTGGCGGGAGCGGTGGGAGGCGGAGCGCTGGTTTCTTGCTGCTGATGGTGAGTCGGGGAAGCGGTTTGGGAACGAGACGATCCGTGTCACCCCGGACGGCGAAGTGTCGGTCAAGCTGCCTGCCCCTCTCGCGCACCTGGCCAATGCCCGGCACGGCCGGTACGTCCTCGCCGCCCGTATCGCGTTCGCGCACCGGGGTGCGGAGTGGGCCGACCGCATCACCGCGAACCGGGCCGTCGCCTACCGCATCCACCTCGACGTGGCGCGTGGACGCTGGTACCTGACCACATCCTGGCAGCGCCCCGTCGTCCAGACCATCCCGCTGGAGACAGCCCGCGCCCGGGGCGTGATCGGCGTGGACACTAACGCGGATCACTTCGCCGCCTACCGGCTCGACCGGCACGGCAACCCCATCGGCGGGCCCCGGCGGTTCTTCTACGACCTGTCCGGTTCGGCCGGCCACCGCGACGCACAGGTCCGCCACGCTCTCACGCGTCTGCTGCACTGGACCCAGCAGGCCGGCGCGAAGGCCATAGCCATCGAGGATCTGGACTTCACCGCCGAGAAGACCCGCGAGAAGCACGGCCGCCGCAAACGGTTCCGGCAGCTCATCTCCGGCATGCCCACCGGCAAGCTCAAAGCCCGGCTGGTGTCGATGGCCGCCGAACAGGGTCTTGCGATCGTCGCGGTCGATCCGGCCTACACCAGCATGTGGGGTGCCCAGCACTGGCAGAAACCCCTGGCCACCCCACGTCGAAAGATGTCCCGTCACGATGCCGCCGGTATCGCGATCGGGAGACGCGCCCTCGGACACCCGGTCCGGCGACGGACGGCACCACCCCCGCACGACCAGAGCGATCGTGCGGGGCATCGGACCGCCCAGGCCGGACCAGGTACCCGAGGGCGTGAGGGAACCCGCCCACCCGCAACGGACCGGCCCCCTGGAGGGCCGGCGCCGAGCGGGAAGAGAAAGCGGGGGACCAGTGCATCCAACACCGTTCGGGATGCGCCCAGCACGCATCAGCGGGTCCACGGCCCGCTTACGCGCACTGGTTAGGAACGGTTCGTGGTGAGACTGCGCTCGCGACGACGACCAGTCGGTGGTGCGTGAGGGATTCGTGATGCTGCTGGGGCGCCAGGGGTCGAGGTGGTGGTATAGGCGAGGGACGGGGGAAGAGTCCGTCGCGCTCGTCGCGGAGCAGGCTCCGGATGTGGTTCTGATGGACCTCCGCATGCCGCGTTGCGACGGGGTGGAGGCGACGCGGCGTATCCGCAAGGAGTACCCGAACACTCAGGTGGTGGTGCTCACGACGTTCGCGGACGACGACTCGCTCTTCCCCGCACTGCAGGCGGGGGCTCGCGGATATCTCACCAAGGACGCCGGGGGCGACGAGATCGTGCGGGCCATCCAGGCTGTGCTGTCGGGCGAGGCCGGACTCTCGCCCGCGGTGCAGCGGCGGTTGTTGGAGCGGGTCACCACGGCACCCGCGCCGGCCGGTCCGCCGGCCGCCGAGCAACAACTGCCCGACGGCCTCACGCCCCGCGAGGCGGAAGTGCTCGTCCTGATCGCCGAGGGACTGTCCAACCCGGAGATCGCCCGCAAGCTGCACATCTCGCAGGCCACCGTGAAGAGCCACATCAACAATCTCTTCGCCAAGGCCGGAGTGCGCGACAGGGCACAGGCCGTGCGCTATGCGTATGTTCGCGGACTCGCACGCCCGCCCGGGACATCCTTCACCTGATGAGGTGAAGTGCGGCAAATGACGTGCCCGGGAACTTCCCGATCTGTCCATTCTTGGGTACGCGGCCGAAGTGGTCCGTGGACCAGGGGAGTTGTTCGGTGGAGAAGGAAGCAGGGAGCGAGGCCGCAGCGATGCGACTCGACGACCCGTGGTACGACGCGCTGGCTTCCGGTTGGGGCGAGCTGGACGGCACGGGCGGCTTCGTGCCGGCCGGGCCACCCGGTTCCGTGCCGCCACAACGTGGCCACAGCGCGGCCGACATCTATCTGGAGGTGCAGCGCAGCGAGGCCTTCCAGGAAGTACGTCGCAGGTACCGGCGGTTCGTCGTCCCCGCCACCCTCGCCTTCCTCGTCTGGTACCTCGCCTACGTCGTCACAGCGATCACCGCACCCGGGCTGATGGCCCGTCCGGTGGCCGGCGCGGTCAATGTGGCGATGGTCGCGGGGCTCGGACAGTTCCTCACGACGTTCCTGCTCACCGGGGCGTACGCACGTCATGCGCGGCTGCGCAGGGACCGGGCCGCGCTCGATCTGCGCTGGGACACTCAGGAAATGACGCGGGGGATCGGGCGTTGATCGGGAACCACCAGACCCTGGCGCTGCTGCTGTTCAGCGCGTTCGTTGCAGTGACGCTCGCCATCACCACCTGGGTGAGCCGCAACCGGCACGGATCGGCGGAGGAGTTCTATGCGGGCGGCCGACTGTTCTCCCCCATGGAGAACGGTTTTGCCATCGCCGGCGACTACATGTCCGCCGCGTCCTTCCTCGGCATCTCCGGCCTGATCGCCCTGTTCGGTTACGACGGCATGCTCTACTCGGTCGGATTCCTCGTCGCCTGGCTCGTCGTCCTGCTGCTCGTCGCCGAACTTGTCCGCAACTGCGGCCGGTTCACCCTGGCCGATGTGGTGGCGGCCAGGATGGCGGAACGTCCGGTCCGGATCGCGGCGGGTACCTCCTCCGTCACCGTCTCCGTGCTCTACCTGGTGGCGCAGATGGTGGGTGCGGGCAGCCTGGTCGCTCTGCTTCTCGGCGGCACCGGTGGTGCCGCCCGCTCCTGGACCGTCATCGGGGTCGGAGCGCTCATGGTGATCTATGTGTCCCTCGGCGGGATGCGCGCCACGACCTGGATCCAGATCGTCAAGGCCGTTCTGCTGATGGTGGGCGCGAGCGTGCTGACCGTGCTCGTGCTGGTCCACTTCCACGGCAATGTCAACACGCTGCTCAATTCCGCCGCCGAACGGAGCGGCCACGGGCTGGAGTTCCTCTCGCCCGGCCTCAAGTACGGCGGGAGCTGGACCGCGCGCTTCGACTTCATCAGCCTGGGCCTTGCCCTGGTGCTGGGCACGGCGGGGCTGCCGCACATCCTGTCGCGTTTCTACACGGTGCCCACCGCCCGCGCGGCCCGCCGCTCGGTCGTCTGGTCGATCGGCCTCATCGGAAGCTTCTACCTGATGACGATCGTGCTCGGGTTCGGCGCGGCGGCGTTGGTCGGTTCGGCGGATGTCCGGGCATCGAACCCCTCCGGGAACACGGCCGTTCCGCTGCTGGCGCTGGTGCTCGGCGGCGGCGAAGGCTCCACCGGGGGAACGATTCTGTTCGCCGTGGTCGCCGCCGTGGCCTTCGCGACCATCCTCGCCGTCGTCGCCGGGATCACGCTCGCCTCGTCGGCCTCCGTGGCCCACGACCTCTATGCCTCGCTCAGGCGTCCGGGCTGGAAGCAGCACAGTGAGGTCACCGTGGCCCGGGTCGCAGCTGCCGGGATCGGGGTGGCCGCCATTGCGCTCGGTCTGGTCGCGCAGAATCTGAACGTGGCGTTCCTGGTGGCGCTCGCCTTCGCCGTCGCCGCTTCGGCCAATCTGCCGGTGCTGCTGTACTCGCTGTTCTGGCGGAACTTCACCACGCGAGGGGCGGTCTGGTCGGTCTACGGAGGGCTGATCCCCGCGGTGCTGCTCGTACTGCTCTCCCCGGTCGTCTCCGGCAGCCCCACCTCGCTCTTCCCCGGAGTGGATTTCCAGCTCTTCCCGTTGGAGAACCCCGGCCTGGTCTCCATCCCGCTCGGTTTCCTGGCCGGCTGGATCGGCACGGTCACCTCGGTCGAGCCACCGGATGCCGCCAAGTACGCGGAGACCGAGGTCCGGGCGCTGACCGGAGCCGGTGCCGTGTAGCCGTAGGTGTCTCAGGAACCGGTGCGGTGTGGGCCGGACGTGCTTCCAGAGCCGGGCGGCCCCTCAGGAGCCGGTGGCCCAGGTGTAGCGGTGCTCCGGGCGGCCCGTCTCGCCGTACCGCAGCGTCAGCCGCACCCTGCCCGTTCGCTCCAGCAGCTTCAGATAGCGCTGCGCCGTCTGCCGGCTCATCCCGGCACTCTCCGCGATCTCCTGCGCGGAGAGCGGCCCGTCGGCGCCCCGGAGCGCCTGGCGGACCAGCTCCGCCGTCGTCGGCGAGTGCCCCTTGGGCAGACCGGGTTCGCCCGCGGCCCACAGGGCGCCGAAGAGCCGGTCCACGTCACCCTGTTCGGCCTCGCCGCCGCCCTCCAGGGTGTGGTGGAGCGCCGCGTACGCCTCCAGCTTGGTACGCAGCCCCGCGTACGTGAACGGCTTCACCAGGTACTGGAGCGCACCGTGGCGCATGGCCTCCTGGACGGTCGCGACGTCGCGCGCCGCCGTAACCATGATCACGTCGGTGCGGTGGCCGAGCCTGCGCAGCTCCCGTACCACCGTCAGGCCGTTCCGGTCGGGCATGTAGTGGTCCAGCAGGACGAGGTCCACGTGCTGTGACTCGACCGCTGCGAGGGCCGCGGCGGCGCTGTGCGCCTGCGCAGCCACCCGGAATCCGGGCACTCTGGAGACATAGGCTGCGTTGACCTGCGTAACCCGGATGTCGTCGTCGACGACCAGGACCTCGATCACTGATCTTCTCCTGCGGTGCTCGGCTCCGGAACGGCTGTCGCCGTCAGCCCCGGTTCGGTGAGGGCCTCCGGCAGTACGACGGTGAACTCGGCGCCGCCCCCCGGCGCCGAGCCGACGGTGGCGCTGCCGCCCTGTCGTTCGGCCAGCCGCCGTACCAGTGCGAGACCCAGACCGCGTTTCCCGTGCGCCGGGAGCTCCTTGGTCGACCAGCCCTCAGTAAAGATCGATTCATGCTGCTCGGGAGGGACGCCCTTTCCGCTGTCGCGGACCTGCAGCACCACCGTACGGCCGTCCGTCCGCAGCCCCACCTCGATCACGGCACCGTCCGACCCGGCCGCCGCGTCCAGGGCGTTGTCGACGAGATTGCCGACGGCGGTGACGAGCCCGCGCGAATCCACCAGACGGTCCGGGAGCAGAGTGCCGGGCGCCATCCGCAGGGAGACGCCGCGCTCCGCCGCGACCGTCGCCTTGCCGACCAGCAGGGCCGCCAGCAGCGGGTCGTGAACCTTCTCGGTGACCTGCTCGGCAGTGGCCCGGTGGCCGCCGACGACCTCCGTGACGAACTCCATCGCGTCCTCGTGCATCTCCAGCTCCAGCAGTCCCAGGAGCGTGTGCAGCCGGTTGGCGTGTTCGTGGTCCTGCGCGCGCAGGGCGTCGATGAGACCGCGGGTGGAGTCGAGTTCTCGGCCGAGATGCTCGAGTTCGGTGCGGTCGCGGAGGGTGGCGACCGCGCCCCCGTCGTCGGTCGGCATCCGGTTGGCGAGCAGCACCCGGTTGCCCCGTACGGTCAGCAGATCGTCGCCGACCACCCGGCCGGCCAGCACATCGGCCGTCCGCCCGCGGCCGAGCACCTCGTCGAGCGGGCGGCCCGCGGCACCGGGGCCGAGCCCGAGCAGCCGCTGCGCCTCGTCGTTCAGCAGTCGGATGCGTCCTGTCCGGTCGAGCGCGACCACCCCTTCCCGGATGCTGTGCAGCATTGCCTCGCGTTCGGCCAGCAGCGCGGAGATATCGGAGAAGGCAAGGTCCTGGGTCTGCCGCTGGATACGACGGGAGATCAGATAGGAGGCGAGCGCCCCGACGGCCAGCGCCCCGCCGGCGTAGGCGAGCAGCCCGGGGATCGCCGCCAGGAGGCGGGCGCGGACACTGTCGTACGCGATACCGACCGAGACCGCCCCGACGATGTGGCCGGACTCGTCGCGGAGCGGCACCTTGCCACGGGCCGAGCGGCCGAGCGTGCCGCTGTCGATCTCCATGACCTGGTCGCCCGCGAGCGCTTCACTGGGGTCGGTGGAGACGACCTTGCCGATCCGGTCGGCGTCGGTGTGCGACCAGCGAACCCCGCGCCGGTCCATGACGACGACGTACTCGGCGCCGGTGGACCGCCGGATCCGCTCGGCCGCCGACTGCACGGGCCCACCGGGGGCCGGGGCCGTCGTGAGCAGCGACTCGGTGATCTGCGGCTGGGCCGCCGTGCTCTGCGCGATGGCGAGCGCACGGTGCATCGCCTCGTCGTCGAGCTGTGCGCTGAGGGGTGCCAGAAAGAGGCCGGTGGCGAGTACGGTGACGCCGGTGGCAATGGCGAGTTGTATCAGCAGCACCTGGGAGAAGACCCGCTGCGGCCAGCCGAGCCGTCGCGGCCTCCGGGGGGTGGGCGGTGGGGCGCTCATCGTACGAAGGTAAAGGGCATACCGGCGCTTTCCGAAATTTTTGTTGTTTCCAACTCCACGCAACCCGCTTGCGTTTCTTGCGCTAATCTTGCGTGTATGACGCGACGACTTGCTCAAGTGGCACAGAAGGTGGGAGTCAGCGAGGCCACGGTCAGCCGGGTGCTCAACGGTAAGCCCGGCGTCTCCGATGCCACCCGGAAGGCCGTGCTCTCCGCGCTCGACGTCCTCGGTTACGAGCGTCCGACCCAGCTGCGGGGCGAGCGGGCAAGGCTGGTCGGTCTGGTCCTGCCCGAGCTGCAGAACCCGATCTTCCCGGCCTTCGCCGAAGTCGTCGGCGGTGCGCTGGCACAGCAGGGTCTGACTCCTGTGCTGTGCACCCAGACCAAGGGCGGCGTCTCCGAGGCCGACTATGTGGAGCTGCTTCTGCAGCAGCAGGTGTCCGGAGTGGTCTTCGCGGGCGGGCTCTACCATCAGGCCGACGCCGCACACGATCACTACAGGGTGCTGGCCGACCGCAAGATCCCGGTGGTGCTGATCAACGCGGCCATTGCCCACCTCGGCTTCCCCGGTGTCTCCTGCGACGACTCCGTCGCCGTCGAGCAGGCCTGGCGCCATCTCGTCTCGCTCGGTCACGAGCGCATCGGCCTGGTGCTCGGCCCCGCCGACCATGTGCCCTCGCAGCGCAAGCTGGCCGCCGCCCGGGCGCTGGCGGAGGAGGCCGGCACCACCGTGCCGGACGAGTGGGTGGCACGGGCCATGTTCTCGCTGGAGGGCGGACAGGCCGCCGCCATGCGCCTGCTGGACCGGGGCGTCACCGGCATCATCTGCGCGAGCGACCCGCTCGCTCTCGGGGCGGTGCGTGCGGCCCGCCGCCGCGGTCTCTCCGTGCCCGCCGACGTCTCGGTCGTGGGGTACGACGACTCCGCCTTCATGAACTGCACCGAGCCGCCGCTGACCACGGTCCGTCAGCCGATCGAGGCCATGGGGCGCGCCGCCGTCGAGCTGCTCGCCCTTCAGATCGGGGGCCGTACCGTGCCGTCGGACGAGCTGCTCTTCGAACCGGAACTGGTGGTGCGGGGGTCCACCGCGCAGCCCCCGCGGGACATTTCCGGCTGATTGTCGATATTTTACGCCCCTTGGTCCGCCTATTGCGGATGATCTCCGTCCGTGGCGACCGATCCCGGGGCGGGCAGTGACTGCGGTGGGCGGGGGCCTCCGTACTGGCCGCTGGGCCGCATCCGCAGCGGACGTTCCCCGTACTCCTCCAGCGCATGGGCGATCCAGCCCGCAGTACGGGACACCGCGAACACCGTCTCACCCGCCTCCGCCGACATGCCGGAGGCGACGGAGAGCACGGCCAGCGCCAGGTCGACGTTGGCGTGCAGGGGGGTGTGGCGCGCGGTCGTCGTGACCACGTCGCGCGCCGCGGCCAGCGCGGGCGCCGCCTGCGGGACCTCCGCGAGCCTGGCGAACAGCGTCCGTGCGCGCGGATCCTCGGCGGTGTAGAGCCGGTGTCCGAGTCCTGGCACCTGACGCCCGGTACGGAGATGGTCCGCGACCACCGGGGTCGCACTGCCCCGCTCCAGGACCTCGGTCAGCATCCTGTGGGCCAGGCTGCTGGCGGCGCCGTGCAGGGGGCCCTCCAGGACACCGAGGCCCGCGGAGACCACCGCGTACGGATGGGCGCGGGCGGATGCGGCGACCCGCGCGGCCAGTGTCGAGGCGGCCAGATCGTGGTCGATCAGCAGGCCGAGAGCCGTGTCCAGTGCGGCAAGTGAAGGCGCGTCGGCCGGTCGGGCGGTGAGTTTCGGCCAGAGACGGTGCGCCAGCCCGGGTGGGTGCGAAGCCGCCTCGCTGTCGGCCGTCGCAGGTGCACCGACAGCGGTCGGTAGCGCGTCGACCAGGGTCGGGATCAGGCTCCGTGCGCTGCCGAGCACGGCCTCGCGCGAGAGGTCGAAGCGCAGCGGATCGGCCGCCGCCGCGGCGACCACGGCCACCCGCAGCCGGTCCGTCGACCCGCTGTGCGCGGGCAGCGCACCGACGGTCCGGCGTGCCGCGGCCAGGGCCTCGGCAGGCGCGGTGAAGCGGATGCCGGGCCGGAGGTCGCCGGTCCACAGCCATTCGGCGATCTCCTCGTAGGAGTAGTGCGTGGTCAGCTCGGTCGCGTCGACACCCCGGAAGTAGTACCGGTCGGTCTCGATCAGCGTGATGCCGGTACGGAACACCAGGTCACCGCCGGCGGTGGAGGGTTCTCTCCGTCCCGTACGCCGTACCAGTGCATCGACCTCCGCGGCGTCGAACGTACTGCCGCGGCCACCGGGGGCGCGTCTGCTGCTCAGCTGACCCCGGCTGACATACGCGTACACCGTCTCGGGCTTCACGCCCAGGCGCTCGGCCGTCTCGCGCGTCGTGAGCTGCTCCGCACGCGCGTCGGCGCGGTCGTCGGGTGCTGCTTGATCCCTCATGGTGCTCACCGTATCCATATTGATTCAATCAACATTGACAGGATTGAAGTCAAGCATAGACAGTCGAATCAATATTGATGGTCCTGCACAGTGAAGCTCGCGGAGGAAGAAATGCCGACCATGACCAACGGAACCCCGCTCGCCGTACCCCGAGGCCTCGCGGGCGTCGTCGTCACGGACACCGCTCTCGGAGACGTCCGGGGACGCGAGGGCTTCTACCACTACCGGCAGTACTCGGCGATCGAGCTCGCACAGACCCGCAGCTTCGAGGACGTCTGGTACCTGATGTTCCACGGCGAGCTGCCCGGTCCGGCCGCCGGCGCCGACTTTGCCTCGCGCACCGCTGCCATGCGCCGACTGCCCCCGGAGGTGCGAGGTGCCCTGCCGGCGATAGCCCGTGCGGGCGCGGTCTCCGGCCCGCTCGCGGGGCTGCGCACCGCACTGTCGCTGCTCGGCGCCTCGGCCGGCTTCCGCCCGGTGTACGACATCGACGCCGACCGGCGCCGCAGCGACGCGCTGGCTGCCTGCGCGGCCGTCCCCACCGTGCTGACCGCCCTGTACCGGCTCGGCCAGGGCCTCGAACCGGTCGAGCCGCGCGACGATCTGCCGTACGCCGCCAACTACCTCTACATGCTCACCGGTTCCGAGGCGGACACCGCCCGTGTGAGGGCCGTCGAGCAGTATCTGATCTCCACCGTCGATCACGGCTTCAACGCCTCGACCTTCACCGGCCGGGTCGTCGCCTCCACCGGCGCGGACATCGCCGCCTGCCTGGTGGCGGCCGTCGGCGCGCTCTCCGGCCCGCTGCACGGCGGAGCTCCCAGCCGCGCGCTCGACACCCTGGACGCGATCGGCACCCCCGACCGCATCGACAGCTGGATCCGCGAGCGCGTGCTCGCGGGCGAGCGGATCATGGGCTTCGGCCACCCCGTGTACCGAACCGAGGACCCGCGCTCACGCATGCTGCGCGGGATCGCCCAGGGCTTCGGCTGCCCGCTCGTCGACTTCGCCGTCGAGGTCGAGCGCCAGGTCGAGGCGATCCTCGCCGAGCTCAAGCCCGGGCGTGAGCTGCACACCAACGTGGAGTTCTACGCCGGGGTCGTCATGGAGCTGTGCGGGCTGCCGCGCGAGATGTTCACGCCGACCTTCTGCGCGGCGCGGGTGGTCGGCTGGAGCGCCAATATCCTGGAGCAGGCGGAGGACTCCAAGATCATCCGTCCGGCGGCCCGCTACATCGGTCCGACGCCTCCCCAGCCGGTCCCGGCGCCCTGACGTTTCCCTTAGGAAGGCCCCCGTTGAACCCGTCGTCCCCGCCCCGTAAGCAGCAGATCCCGGTCATCGTCCTGGCCGGGTTCCTGGGATCCGGCAAGACGACTCTGCTCAACCACCTCCTGCGCCACCGTGCGGGGAACAGGATCGGCGTGATCGTCAACGATTTCGGCTCCATCGAGATCGATGCCATGACGGTCTCGGGCCAGGTCGGCTCGACCGTCTCACTGGGCAACGGCTGCCTGTGCTGTGCCGTCGACGCGAGCGAACTCGACACCTTCCTGGAGACGCTCACCCGGCCCGCCGCCCGCCTCGATGTGATCGTCATCGAGGCGAGCGGACTCGCCGAACCCCAGGAGCTCGTAAGGATGCTGCTGGCCAGCGACAACCCGCACATCGTGTACGGGGGACTGATCGAGGTCGTCGACGCCGCCGAATTCGATGCCACCCGGGGGCGCCATCCGGAGATCGAGCGCCATCTCGGCGTCGCCGATCTGGTCGTGCTGAACAAGACCGACCGGATCGAGGACGAGGAACAGAGCCGCATCCGCAAGGCCGTCGCGGCGACCGGCAGCGGGGCGGCCGTCATCTCCGCCACGTACGGGCGCATCGACCCGGAGCTGCTCTTCGACCCGGCGCTGCGGCCGGACGGTGAGGAGAGGATGCGTCAGCTCACCTTCGAGGACCTCCTGCTGGAGGAGGGGGCGGAAGGGGACGCCGAGGCACACGCGGGGCATCTGCACGCCGCGTACGAGAGTGTCTCCTTCACCTCCGACGTGCCCATGAACCCCCGCCGACTGATGGAGTTTCTCGACTCCCGGCCCGAGGGCCTCTACCGGATCAAGGGGTTCGTCGACTTCGGCGCGGGCGACCGCGGCAACACGTATGCGCTGCATGCCGTCGGCAGATTCCTGCGGTTCGGCCCCAGGCCCTGGAAGCGCGACGAACCGCGTCTCACCCAGCTCGTGCTGATCGGCTCCGGCATCGACCCGGAGACCCTGCACAAGGAACTGACCGACTGCTGCGAGAACTCCGCACCTGCTGCGCCGGACACCGCCCCGCACGAGGCAATGTCCCCGGACACGCCGCAGGACGCCGCACATGAGCAGAGCATGTGGGGCGTCCTGCGGTACGTACAACAGCCGGTCGACGACGCGTAGCCCATCGGCCTGGCACCGCCCGGCCGCCGGGGCCGGGCGGCCGGCTACACCGGTCCGGCGATCACCGCGACCGGCTTGGCCAGCGGCGTACCCGAACCGTCGCGCCGCGGATCCGGCTCCGGCAGCTCCGTCGGCGTGCCGTTCGTCTGCGCCGCCCGCGCCGGCAACGCGCCCGCCCAGGCGAACACCAGGACGTCCTCACCCTTGAGGAACCGCTGACAGCGCACCCCACCGGTGGCCCGGCCCTTGCGCGGATACTGGTCGAACGGTGTGAGTTTCGCCGTCAGCACCGAGTCGTCCAGCGTGCCGTGCGAGCCCGCCACCGTGAACACCATCGCGTCCACCGCCGGATCCACCGCGCCGAACGAGAGCACCTCGGCGCCCGTCGCCAGCTTCACCCCCGCCATGCCGCCGGCCTGCCGGCCCTGCGGCCGCACCTGCGCCGCCGGGTAGCGCAGCAGCTGCGCGTCGGACGTGATGAAGACCAGGTCCTCCTCGCCGGTACGCAGTTCGGCGGCGCCGACGATCCGGTCACCCTCCTTGAGAGTGATGACCTCCAACTCGTCCTTGTTGGCCGGGTAGTCCGGCACCACCCGCTTGACGACCCCCTGCAGGGTGCCGATCGCCAGGCCGGGGGAGGACTCGTCGAGCGTGGTGAGGCAGATGACTTCCTCGTCGTTGTCCAGCGTGAGGAACTCCGAAACCATCGCCCCGCCCGAGAGATTGGGCGCCGCGTGCGTGTCCGGGAGCTGCGGCAGGTCGATCACCGCGAGCCGCAGCAACCGCCCGGTGGACGTCACCACACCCACGTCGCCGCGCGCCGTCGCCGGCACGGCCGACACGATCACATCGTGCTTGGCCCGCTTGGCGTCCTCGTCGAACGCGATCGGGTCGCCGGTGGCCGTACGGGCCAGCAGACCGGTCGAGGAGAGCAGCACCCGGCACGGGTCGTCCGCGACCTCCAGCGGCACCGCAGCGACCTGGGCACCGGCCGACTCCAGCAGCACCGTACGCCGGTCGGTGCCGAACTTCTTGGCGACCGCGGCCAGTTCGGTGGAGACCAGCTTGCGCAGCTCGGTGTCCGATTCGAGGATCGCGGTCAGCTCGTCGATCTCGGTGTTGAGCCGGTCCCGCTCGCTCTCCAGCTCGATCCGGTCGAACCGGGTCAGCCGGCGCAGCGGGGTGTCCAGGATGTACTGCGTCTGGATCGCGCTCAGCGAGAAGTGCTCGATGAGCCGCTCCTTCGCCTGCGCCGAATTGTCACTGGACCGGATGAGCCGGATGACCTCGTCGATGTCGATCAGCGCGACGAGCAGGCCCTCGACCAGATGGAGCCGGTCGCGACGCTTGGTCCGGCGGAACTCGCTGCGGCGGCGCACCACGTCGAAGCGGTGGTCGAGATAGACCTCGAGGAGCTCCTTGAGGCCCAGCGTGAGCGGCTGCCCGTCGACCAGCGCCACATTGTTGATGCCGAAGGACTCCTCCATCGGCGTCAGCTTGTAGAGCTGCTCCAGTACGGCCTCGGGCACGAAGCCGTTCTTGACCTCGATGACCAGGCGCAGGCCGTGCTCGCGGTCGGTGAGGTCCTTGACGTCGGCGATGCCCTGGAGCTTCTTCGCCGAGACCAGGTCCTTGATCTTGGCGATCACCTTCTCCGGGCCGACGGTGAACGGCAGTTCGGTGACGACCAGACCCTTGCGGCGCGCCGTGGCATTCTCCACGGAGACGGTCGCACGGATCTTGAACGTGCCGCGGCCGGCCGCGTACGCGTCCTTGATGCCGCCGAGGCCCACGATCCGGCCCCCGGTCGGCAGGTCCGGACCGGGAACGAACCGCATCAGGGTCTCCAGGTCCGCACCCGGATGCTTGATGAGATGGCGGGCGGCGGCGATGACCTCGCCCAGGTTGTGCGGCGGCATATTGGTCGCCATGCCGACCGCGATCCCGGACGAGCCGTTGACCAGGAGGTTCGGATACGCGGCCGGGAGGACAAGCGGCTCCTGCTCCTGACCGTCGTAGTTCGACTGAAATCCGACGGTGTCCTCGTCGATCGACTCCGTCATCAGCGACGTGGCGTCGGCCATCCGGCACTCGGTGTACCGCATGGCGGCCGGCGGGTCGTCGTTTCCGAGCGAGCCGAAGTTGCCGTGTCCGTCGACGAGGGGGAGCCGCATCGAGAACGGCTGGGCCATCCGCACCAGCGCGTCGTAGATCGACGCGTCGCCGTGCGGGTGCAACTTGCCCATGACCTCGCCGACGACGCGGGCACACTTCACATAGCCGCGGTCGGGTCGCAGCCCCATCTCGTTCATCTGGTACACGATGCGGCGGTGCACCGGCTTCATGCCGTCGCGGGCGTCCGGCAGGGCCCGTGAGTAGATCACCGAGTAGGCGTACTCGAGGAAGGAGCCCTGCATTTCGTCGACGACGTCGATGTCGAGGATCTTCTCCTCGAAGTCGTCCGGCGGCGGGGTCTTCGTACTGCGGCGGGCCATCGCTGCTGCGACTCCTTCACAGATCTGTTCGGGCAACCTCTGGTTCTGACGCGGACCATTGTGGACCGCCGCACTGACAACCCCGACCTCGACCCGTCTCTAAGGGCTGTCCCGTAATCCCTGGTGGATCAGTGCGCGGCGTCGGATGCGGTGCATCGGAAGGCGGAGGGGTGTCCTCATACCGGTCGTATTCGGGCGTTCCGGCAACGTGGCGAGGTGCCTCAGCTGTCGTCGTGCGGCCGCCAGGGATTACGGGACAGCCCTCAGGGGCCATCCGGCGCTCTTTCCCGCGAACTTCCACGGCACGGGAACTTCGCCAGGTGTCCGTCCGCTTGCTTACAGTGGCAGGTCTCGCAGGAAATCCAGTATCGCGATCGAAGGGACGTACATGCCCATGGGTCACACGGCCACAGCCCAGGCCGGCTCCGGCGGCTTGACAGCGACCGAGCACCGTCTGGCCAACGGCCTGCGCGTGGTGCTCTCCGAGGACCATCTGACCCCGGTCGCCGCGGTGTGCCTCTGGTACGACGTCGGTTCGCGCCACGAGGTCAAGGGGCGCACGGGTCTGGCGCACCTCTTCGAGCACCTGATGTTCCAGGGCTCCGGACAGGTCAAGGGGAACGGACACTTCGAACTGGTGCAGGGGGCGGGCGGCTCCCTCAACGGGACCACCAGCTTCGAACGGACCAACTACTTCGAGACGATGCCCACGCACCAGCTGGAGCTGGCCCTGTGGCTCGAGGCCGACCGGATGGGCTCACTGCTCGCCGCGCTCGACGACGAGTCCATGGAGAACCAGCGGGACGTCGTCAAGAACGAGCGCCGTCAGCGCTACGACAACGTGCCGTACGGCACGGCGTTCGAGAAGCTGACCGCCCTCGTCTACCCGGAGGGCCACCCGTACCACCACACCCCGATCGGCTCGATGGCCGACCTGGACGCAGCGACGCTCGAGGACGCACGCACCTTCTTCCGTACGTACTACGCGCCCAACAACGCGGTGCTGTCCGTGGTCGGCGACATCGACTCCGAGCAGACGCTCGCCTGGATCGAGAAGTACTTCGGCTCCATCCCGTCCCACGACGGCAAGCAGCCGCCGCGCGACGGCGCGCTCCCCGAGACCATCGGCGAGCAACTGCGTGAAGAGGTCCGTGAGGAGGTCCCGGCGCGGGCGCTGATGGCCGCCTACCGGCTGCCGCACGACGGCACCCGGGAGTGCGACGCCGCCGACCTCGCGCTGACCGTGCTGGGCGGTGGCGAGTCCTCCCGGCTGCACAACCGCCTGGTCCGCCGCGACCGGACGGCCGTGGCGGCCGGATTCGGGCTGCTGCGGCTCGCCGGTGCGCCCTCGCTCGGCTGGCTGGACGTGAAGACGTCCGGCGGGGTCGAGGTGGCGCAGATCGAGACCGCGGTCGACGAGGAGCTGGCCCGGTTCGCGGCCGAGGGCCCGACGCCCGAGGAAATGGAGCGCGCCCAGGCCCAGTTGGAGCGCGAGTGGCTGGACCGGCTCGGTACTGTGGCGGGCCGCGCCGACGAACTGTGCCGGTTCGCCGTGCTGTTCGGTGACCCGCAGCTCGCCCTGACCGCCGTCCAGCGGGTGCTCGACGTCACCGCGGAAGAGGTCCAGGCGGCTGCCAGGGCCCAGCTTCACCCCGACAACCGGGCGGTGCTCGTCTACGAGCCGGTCGAGCCGGCCGAGTCCACCGATGGGGCGGCCGCCGACGAGACGGACGCCGACACCGACGCGCACGAAGGGGCGGACAAGTGACCGACGCTGCCGCGACTGGAGTATCGATGGAGTACCACCCGCAGCCGACCCCGGGCACGGCCAGGCCCTGGGCCTTCCCTGCCCCCGAGCGCGGCGCCCTGCCCAACGGGCTCACGGTGCTGCGCTGCCACCGCCCCGGCCAGCAGGTCGTCGCGGTCGAGATCTACCTCGACGCCCCGCTGGACGCCGAGCCCGAGGGCCTCGACGGCGTGGCCACGATCATGGCGCGGGCGCTGTCCGAGGGCACCGACAAGCACTCCGCGGAGGAGTTCGCAGCCGAGCTGGAGCGCTGCGGGGCCACCCTCGACGCGCACGCCGACCACCCCGGCGTCCGGGTCTCCCTCGAGGTCCCGGCCTCCCGGCTGGCCAAGGCGCTCGGTCTGGTCGCCGAGGCGCTGCGGGCACCGGCGTTCTCCGACAGCGAGGTCGAGCGGCTGGTACGCAACCGGCTCGACGAGATCCCGCACGAGCAGGCCAACCCGGCCCGCCGCGCCGCCAAGCAGCTCTCCAAGGAGCTCTTCCCGGCCACCGCGCGGATGTCGCGCCCGCGCCAGGGCACCGAGGAGACGGTGGAGCGGATCGACTCCGCGGCCGTCCGCAGCTTCTACGAGGCCCATGTCCGCCCTTCCACCGCGACCGCCGTGGTCGTCGGTGACCTCACGGGCATCGACCTGGAGGCGTTGCTCGCCGACACCGTCGGCGACTGGTCCGGGAACAGCGCCGAGCCCCGGCCGGTCCCGCCGATCACCGCCGACGACACCGGCCGAGTGGTCATCGTCGACCGTCCAGGAGCCGTGCAGACCCAGTTGCTGATCGGCCGCATCGGAGCCGACCGGCACGACAGCGTGTGGCCGGCCCAGGTCCTCGGCACGTACTGCCTGGGCGGCACGCTCACCTCCCGGCTGGACCGGGTGCTGCGCGAGGAGAAGGGCTACACCTACGGCGTACGGGCCTTCGCGCAGGTCCTGCGGTCGTCGGCGCCGGACTCCGCCTCCGGGGCGACGGGCGCCGCGATGCTGGCCATCAGCGGCTCGGTGGACACGGAATCCACCGGCCCGGCGCTCGGCGACCTGTGGACGGTCCTGCGGACGCTGGCGGCCGAGGGCCTGACCGATGCCGAGCGCGAGACGGCCGTGCAGAACCTCGTGGGTGTCGCCCCGCTGAAGTTCGAGACGGCGGCCTCTGTCGCGGGCACGCTCGCCGACCAGGTCGAGCAGCACCTCCCGGATGACTACCAGGCGCAGCTGTACGCCCGCCTCGCCGAGACCGGCACGGTCGAGGCGACCGCGGCGGTGGTCAGCGCCTTCCCGGTGGACCGTCTGGTCACGATCCTCGTCGGCGACGCCGCGCAGATCGAGGAGCCGGTCCGGGCGCTGGGCATCGGAGAGGTGTCGGTCGTTACGGGCTGACGTATCAAATAACCGCATATCGGGACAGAGGGGGACCCCTGCGAGTGGCTTCTCGTCGGGGTCTTCCCTTTTGTCTGATTTGTCAGATAGGTGCGCGTATGCCCTGTGGGATGCGCTACAAAACGCCCTGTCCGTTTGGTGAATGAAAGTCCCCCCGCTTAGCGTCGGCAGCGCTGTCCGTCACCCGTATGCCGCATCCGCGGCGCCGGACAGCTATCGCCGAGTCCCCGTCAGGCGCGAGCCTGGGGAGCCGGGGACCCACGCAGTCCCTGGGGTGAATCGGATGCCTGCGCGCCTCTTGTGGGGCTCGCGGATCCGTAGGAGACCTTCCTGCTCCGAACCCGTCAGCTAACCCGGTAGGCGAGAAGGAAGGAAAGGACCAGCCACCTCATGGCGTTCACCCGCCCCACCGGGAAGCACCGTGCCCCGAACCGTCTGACGCGCAAGAGCGCGCAGATAGCCGGCATCGCAGCTCTGGCCACCACCGGCGTCATCGGTGGGCTGGCCTCTCCGGCGCTCGCCGCCGGTACCGAAGCCCCCTCCGTCAACGAGACCGGCCTGAACCAGGTCATCGCCATCGAGGGCACCCTCGCCGAGCAGGTGGCCACCCAGGCCGACGTGCAGAAGCGCCAGGCCGAGGTCGCCGCCAAGGCGAAGGCGGCCGCCAAGGCCAAGGCCGCTGCCAAGGCGAAGGCCGAAGCGAACGCCAAGGCGGCAGCCGAGGCCAAGGCCGAAGCCCGCGACAAGGCGGCCCGCGAGGCGAAGGCGCGCGCCGCCCGTTCCGCCGAGCGCACCCGCCTCGGCGCCTTCCAGCTCCCGATCGCCGGTTCGTACGTCACCACCGGCTACAAGTCCAGCGGCTCCCTCTGGTCCTCCGGCCGCCACTCGGGCATCGACTTCCACGCCCCCTCCGGCAGCTCCGTCGTCGCCGTCGGCGCCGGCACGGTCGTCGAGGCCGGCTGGGGCGGCGCGTACGGCAACAACATCGTGCTCCGGATGACGGACGGCACGTACACCCAGTACGGCCACCTCTCGTCGATCGGCGTGT
Organism: Streptomyces sp. NBC_00154; assembly: GCF_026342835.1. Taxonomy (GTDB): domain Bacteria; phylum Actinomycetota; class Actinomycetes; order Streptomycetales; family Streptomycetaceae; genus Streptomyces. Next base: position 999,656 of record NZ_JAPEMI010000001.1, on the reverse strand, counting down.
CGGTCGGCCAGAGCGTCGGCGCGGGCCAGCGCATCGGTTTCTCCGGCTCGACCGGCAACTCCACCGGACCGCACCTCCACTTCGAGGCCAGGACCACGCCGTCGTACGGCTCCGACATGGACCCCGTCGCGTACCTGCGCGCCCACGGCGTCAACGTCTGACCGACGCAGCACCCCCCAAGGCCCCGGCTTCCCGCCGGGGCCTTCGGTGTACCCGGACCGGCCCCGCCGGAGGCGCTTGCCGAACCGTCTTCGGACCAAAAGATATTCATGGATTTCGACTCGACGTCGGAAATGCAGCCGCATTGCAATAGAGTCACAGAACAGGCGTCGATCGGCCGCGTTTCGCGGGGATTAAGGCGGAGGTTCGGACATGCGCATTCCGGCGCATTCGGTATGCACGGCAATCCGTGACGACATCGTCTCCGGTGTCTTCGAACGCGGCAGCAGACTCACCGAGGAACTGCTCGCACGCCGTTACGGGGTGTCCCGTGTCCCGGTACGGGAAGCGCTGCGCACCCTGGAGTCCGAGGGTTTCGTGGTCACCCGCCGGCACGCCGGAGCCTGTGTCGCCGAGCCCACCGAGCAGGAGGCCGCCGACCTGCTGGAGGTCCGGATGCTGCTGGAGCCACTGGGTGCGGCCCGCGCCGCGCAGCGCCGCACCGAGGCACACCTCAAAGTCCTCCGCGGTCTGGTCAGGCTGGGTCAGGAGCGGGCCAGGCGGGGCGAGGGCGAGGATCTGCGCTCGCTGGGTGGCTGGTTCCACGAGACGCTCGCCCAGGCCTCCGGCAGCCCCGGGCTCATCGCGTTGCTCACCCAGCTCCGGCACAAGATCGCCTGGATGTACGCGGTCGAGCAGCCGGCCCGCCCCACCGATTCCTGGGCGGAGCACGGGGCCATCGTGGACGCAGTCGCGCGTGGTGACGCGGAACGGGCCAGAGCGCTGGCCGCGCAGCACGCCGAGCGCGCCACCGCCGCGCACCGATTGCGGCGCGCGGACCGCACCCCGGGCCGTGAGTCCGCCCCGCCGCGGCCCGGCCGGGTGAGAACTTCGCAACATGCCGTAAACACCGCGAGCGGCCGTCATTAACACATGCGCCGTATACAAAGAGATGTAATTCGGAGGGGCTTTGTTTCGGCTGCCCGATAACTCCGGAAACTGCGGAAGCTGACTGGGGTGGGCCTGGAATCGGTATGGTTCGCGAAAACGAAAGAGCCGCGGCCCCGGTCAAAGGCGCCGCGGCTCTGCCGCAGAAATACGTCCGGCTGGAACGGGCCGGGGAAATCCGGAATCAGACGGTCTCCGGGAGCTCGTCGAGCCCCTCCTCGACCAGCCTCGCCAGTCGGTCGAGCGCCGCCTCGGAGTCGTCCGCCGCGGACGAGAGCACGATCTCCTCGCCGCCCTGCGCGCCGAGGCCGAGCACCGCGAGCATGGAAGCGGCGTTCACCGGGCTGCCGTCGGCCTTGGAGATCGTCACGGGGACGCCCGACGCCGTGGCGGCACGGACGAAGATGGAAGCGGGGCGGGCGTGCAGGCCCTCGGTCCAACCGACATTGACGCGGCGCTCAGCCATGGTTCTGCCCTTCACGAATCAATGGTTGTCTAGACCAGTCTCTCATGTGGTGCGCGATGTTCCGGCCGACCAGCGACCCGGTGCCGCAGCCCGTGCCGCAAGGCCGATCGGCCCTCTCAGACTGCCCCGGCCCCGAGCCGTACGCGACCGCTGACCGAGCCGTAGGCTTTGCCCATGCAGCCCACGCCGGAGCAGAGTCCGCATCACGCGTACCCCGACCACTGGGAAGCGGACGTGGTGCTCCGCGACGGTGGGACGGCCCGGATCAGGCCCATCACCACGGACGACGCCGAGCGACTGGTCAGCTTCTACGAGCAGGTTTCTGACGAGTCGAAGTACTACCGGTTCTTCGCCCCTTATCCGCGGCTCTCCGCCAAGGACGTGCACCGCTTCACCCATCACGACTACGTCGACCGGGTGGGTCTCGCCGTCACGATCGGCGGCGAGTTCATCGCCACCGTCCGCTACGACCGGATCGACGCGACCGGCCGGCCCGCCTCCGCCCCCGCCGACGAGGCCGAGGTCGCCTTCCTCGTCCAGGACGCCCACCAGGGCCGCGGCGTGGCGTCGGCGCTGCTGGAACACATCGCCGCAGTGGCCCGCGAGCGCGGCATCCGGCGCTTCGCCGCCGAGGTGCTGCCCGCCAACAACAAGATGATCAAGGTGTTCCGGGACGCCGGATACACCCAGCAGCGCAGCTTCGAGGACGGCGCCGTCCACCTCACCCTCGACCTCGAACCGACCGCCGAGTCCCTCGCCGTCCAGCGCGCCCGTGAGCAGCGGGCCGAGGCGCGGTCGGTGCAGCGGCTGATCGCGCCGGGTTCCGTCGCCGTCGTCGGCACCGGCCGCAACCCCGGCGGGGTGGGCCGCACGGTCCTGCGTAACCTCCTCGCCGCCGGATTCACCGGCCGCACGTACGCGGTGAACAGCGCGTTCGCCGCGGACCAGGCCACGATCGACGGTGTCCCCGCCCACCGCTCCATCGGCGAGATCAGCGAACCGGTCGACCTCGCGGTCGTCGCCGTGCCCGCCGACCGGGTCCCGGAGGCCGTCACCGACTGCGGCGAGCACGGCGTCCAGGGCCTCGTCGTCCTCTCCGCCGGATACGCCGAGTGGGGGGCCGAGGGCAGGGAACGACAGCGCGAACTGGTGCGCCAGGCCCGCTCGTACGGCATGCGCATCATCGGCCCGAACGCCTTCGGCCTCATCAACAACTCCGACGCCGTACGGCTGAACGCCTCCCTCGCCCCCGAATCGCCGGCGCCCGGACGCATCGGCCTGTTCACGCAGTCCGGCGCCATCGGCATCGCGCTGCTCTCCGGGCTCTACCGGCGCGGCGCGGGTCTGTCCACGTTCATCTCCGCGGGCAACCGCGCCGACATCTCGGGCAACGACTTCCTCCAGTACTGGTACGAGGACCCGGACACGGACGTCGCCCTGCTGTACCTCGAATCGCTCGGCAACCCGCGCAAGTTCACCCGCCTCGCCCGACGCACCGCGGCGGTGAAGCCTGTGGTCGTGGTGAAGGGCGCCCGGCACAGCGGCAGCACCCCACCGGGCCATGCGGTACCGGTCAGCCGGATCCCGGACGCGACGGTCTCCGCACTCATGCGGCAGGCGGGCGTGATCCGCGTCGACACGGTGACGGAGATGGTCGACGCGGGCCTGCTCCTCGCCGACCAGCCCCTCCCGGAAGGCCCGCGGGTCGCGATCCTCGGCAACTCCGAGTCCCTCGGCCTCCTCACGTACGACGCCTGCCTCGCCGAGGGGCTGCGCCCGCGCCCGCCCCGCGACCTCACCACGGCGGCCACCCCGCAGGACTTCCGGGACGCGCTGGCCGAGGCCCTCGCCGACAGGAACTGCGACGCGGTGGTCGTGACGGCGATCCCCTGGGTGGGGGAGAACGGCGAAGCGGAATCGGGTGACGGTGAGGTCCTGGCAGCCGCCCTGCGCACCGCCGCGGCCACGGGCCCGGCCAAGCCGGTGGCCGTCGTCCATGTGGAGATCGGCGGCCTGGCCGAGGCGCTCGCCGCCGCCACGAGCACGGCCGCGGTGCCACGGGTGGTGCGTGTATCCGCGCCGGCTGCCCCGGACGCTTCGGCTGCGCCGGCCGATCGAGCCGTCCCGCCCACCGCCCAGGCCGCGCCCGGCGACCAGCTCACGCAGCAGCGGTCCGACACGGGCCCGGGCGACACCCCCGCCGTCCCCACCCTCGGCCGCATCCCCGCATACCCCGCCGCCGAGCGTGCCGTGCGGGCTCTGGCCGAGGCCGTGAAGTACGCCCAGTGGCGGCGGCAGGCCGCCGTGCCGGGGAAGGTGCCCGAGTTCCTCGACGACACCATCGACGAGGCCGGCGCCGCCGCGCGCATCGACGCGCTCCTCGGGCCCGACCCCGACCCGCGCGGCCGCCCCCTCAGTCACGACGAGGCGTGCGAACTGCTGGGCCGCTACGGCATCACCGTACGACCGACGCTCCCGGCCCCCGACCCGGACGCCGCCGTCGCCGCGGCGGCTCGGCTCGGCTATCCGGTCGCGCTCAAGACCACCGCACCGCATCTGCGTCACCGCGCCGACCTCGGCGGCGTCCGGCTGGACGTTGCCAACGAGACCGCGCTGCGCCGGGCCTACGGCGAGCTGACCGACCTGCTCGGCAAGCCCACCGAGCTCCAGCCCGTCGTCCAGTCCATGGCACCGCGCGGCGTGGACACCGTCGTACGGGCCACGATCGACCCGGCCGCGGGTGCCGTCCTCTCCTTCGGGCTGGCCGGCGCGCCCTCCGAGCTCCTCGGCGACACCGCCCACCGCCTCGTACCGGCCACCGACCGCGACGCCGCCGAGCTCATCCGGTCCATTCGGGCAGCCCCGGTCCTCTTCGGCTGGCGCGGCTCGGCGCCGGTCGACACGGCGGCGCTCGAAGAGCTGCTGCTGCGGGTGTCCCGGCTCGTCGACGACCACCCCGAGGTGGTCTCCGTCGCACTGGAACCGGTCGTGGTCGCCACCCAGGGCCTGACCGTGCTCGGTGCGAGCGTCCGGCTGGCGCCGCCCCCCGCCCGCACCGACCTGGGCCCTCGCCGCCTCCCCAACTACTGAAGACACTGGCCGGCCCGCCCCTGGCCCTTTCGCGCAGCGTCCCCGGCAGCCATCCACCCCCCGTAGGATGGTGCGTATGGCGAAGACCGGTACGACGACCCAGGGGCTGCGCGCGGCGATCGAGCGCAGCGGCTACTACCCGGCCCTTGTGGCCGAGGCGGTGGAGGCCGCCGTGGGCGGTGAGCCGGTCGCGTCGTACCTGGTGCACCAGGAGACCACTTTCGACTCCAACGAGGTGCGCAGGCACGTCACGGTCCTGGTTCTGACCGACAACCGTTTCATCGTCAGCCACACCGACGAGCAGAACGCCGACACCAGCTCCCCGTCGCCGTACGCCACCACCTCCACCGAGTCGGTCAAGCTCGACCGGATCTCGTCGGTCGTGGTCAGCCGTGTCGTGGCCAACCCCGAGAAGTATGTGCCGGGGACGCTGCCCCGCGAGGTCGTCCTCACCATCGGCTGGGGTGCGGTCTCCCGGATCGACCTGGAGCCCGCCGCCTGCGGTGACCCCAACTGCGAGGCGGACCACGGCTACACCGGCAGCTCCACCGCCGACGATCTGAGCCTGCGTGTCAGCGAGGCCGGCGACGGCCCCGACACGGTGCGCCAGACCCTCGCCTTCGCCCAGTCGCTCTCCGAGGCGACGGCCGCGGCTGCGACCGCGACCGCAGCGACCGGCCGCTGATGGCCCAGCCGGCCTGGCAGGACCCCGTTCTGCTCCCCCTCGACACGGCGCCCGTCCCCGAGTACGGCAGTGGCTCGCTCGCCGATCTGCTGCCGACGCTGGTCGCCGGCCAGGGCGTGCCCGGTTTCACGGCGGCGATCCCCGAGCTCACCCCCGCCGACCGGAACTGCGTCTTCCTGATAGACGGTCTCGGCTGGGAGCAGATCAAGTCCCACCCGGACGAGGCCCCGTATCTGCACTCGCTGCTCCCCACCTCGCGCGGCGGCACCGGCCGTCCGATCACGGCGGGCTTCCCGGCGACCACGGCGACCTCGCTCGCCTCGGTCGGTACGGGGCTGCCGCCCGGCGCACACGGTCTTCCCGGCTACACCGCCCGCAATCCGGAGACCGGCGAGCTGATGAACCAGCTCCGCTGGAAGCCCTGGACCCCGCCGGAGGTCTGGCAGCCGTATCCCACCGTCTTCCGGCTCGCGGACGAGGCGGGCGTGCAGACCGCGCAGGTCTCCGCCCCGACCTTCCAGCACACCCCGCTCACCAAGATCGCGCTCAGCGGCGGCACGTTCCACGGCAGGCTCACCGGCGAGGAGCGGATGGACCTGGCCGCGGACCGGCTCGCCGCCGGTGACCGGTCGCTCGTCTACACGTACTACAGCGAGATCGACGGCAAGGGGCACCGCTTCGGCATCGACTCCGATGCCTGGCGCGGCCAGCTGATGTATGTGGACGGTCTGGTGCAGCGCCTCGCCGAACAACTGCCGCCCCGCTCCGCCCTGTACATCACCGCGGACCACGGCATGATCGACATTCCGTTCGACGAACAGTCCCGGATCGACTTCGACGAGGACTGGGAGCTGCGCGCGGGCGTCGCCCTGCTCGGCGGTGAGGGCCGGGCCCGTCATGTGTACGCCGTCCCGGGCGCCGAGGCCGACGTGCTGACCGTCTGGCAGGAGGTGCTCGGCGAACAGTTCTGGGTGGCGAGCCGGGACGAGGCGATCGCGGCCGGCTGGTTCGGCCCGCAGGTCGACGAGCGGGTGTACGGCCGGATCGGCGATGTGGTCGCGGCCGCCCACGACGACGTCGTGGTCACCGCCTCCGTCCAGGAGCCGCACGAGTCCGCGATGGTCGGCATGCACGGCTCGATGACCCCCGTCGAACAGCTCGTCCCGCTCCTCGAAGTGCGTTCCTGACCTGCTCTTCCTGCTCGCCCCACCCCCCATTCGAATCGAAAGGTGCTCAACCCCTCATGCCCGAGCTTGTGTTCTTCTCCGGAACGATGGACTGCGGAAAGAGCACGCTGGCGCTGCAGATCGGCCACAACCGGTCGGCCCGCGGTCTGCAAGGTGTGATCTTCACCCGTGACGACCGGGCGGGGGAGGGCAAGCTCTCGTCGCGGCTGGGGCTGGTCACGGAGGCCGTCGAGGCCGATGAGGACATGGATGTGTACGCACACCTCGTCGACCACGTCACCCGCGGCGGCCGGGCGGACTACGTGATCGTGGACGAGGCCCAGTTCCTCGCCCCTGTACAGATCGACCAGCTCGCCCGGGTCGTCGACGACCTCGGCCTGGACGTTTTCGCGTTCGGGATCACCACCGACTTCCGGACCAAGTTGTTCCCGGGGTCCCAGCGCCTCATCGAGCTGGCCGACCGGGTCGAGACCCTCCAGGTCGAGGCGCTCTGCTGGTGCGGTGCACGGGCCACGCACAACGCTCGCACGGTGGGCGGCGAGATGGTCGTCGAAGGCGCCCAGGTTGTGGTGGGGGATGTCAACCAGCTGGCGGGCGAGGTGGGTTACGAGGTGCTGTGCAGGCGCCACCACCAGCGCAGGATGACCAGCGCGACGGCCCGCGCGGGCGCACTGTCGCCGGACGTTCTGCCGGTCACGCCGGGCTGATCCGCCTCCTGCCGACCGCAGAGCCGCCACCCGCTGCCTGCCTCGTCTGCGCGCGTTTGACGTGTCGGAGTTTTCCGACGCATCATGGTGGGCATGGCGGCAGCAGATGTGTTCAGCGCTCTGGCCAACCCGGTGCGGCGCACGCTCCTGGAAGCTCTCCGCGACGGCCCACGCGCGGCGGGGGATCTCGCCGGCGCGTTCGAGCTGAGCAGGCCCGCGGTCTCCGAGCACCTGGCGGTGCTCAGAGGGGCGGGGCTGGTGCGTGAGGAACCGCGGGGGCGGTACCGCTACTACCACCTGGAAGCAGCCCCACTGGCCGAGGCGGTCGAGTGGCTGCATCCCTTCGAACGCTACTGGCGGGCCCGGATGGGCGCGCTGAGCGACCTGATCGACGAGGAGAACCGATGACCGGTGCAGAGCCGTCCGTCATTCATTGCGACCAGTTCATCGCCCATCCGCCGGCGGCGGTCTGGCGGGCACTGACCGAACCCGAACTGCACGCGCGGTGGTGGGCCGCCGGTGACGTGCGGCCCGTCGTGGGGCACCGCTTCACCTTGGACATGGGCCCCTGGGGGCAGCAGGCGTGCGAGGTGCTCGCTGTCGAGCCCGAGCGCCTCCTGCGCTACAGCTTTGCCCCCGATTCGCTGGACACCACGATCACCTGGCGGCTTCAGGCCGAGGGGACGGGCACCCGGCTGTTCCTGGAACACGCCGGGTTCGACCTCGACTCACCTATGGGCAAAGCGGCGTTCCACGGCATGGGCGAGGGGTGGCCGGGCCTCCTGCTGCGCATCGAACCGGCGCTCGCCGCCGGGGACCGGTAAGGGTCCGCACGAACGAACGGAAGGGGTTCGGGTGGCGCGGCGACCGGCGCTGGGGGATCAGCGATCCGCCGACCGCACGATCGTGAAGACCGCGCCCTCCGGGTCCGCGACCGTCGCCACGCGGCCGCTCGATCCCTCCCGCGGTGGCTGCAGCACATGCCCGCCGAGGTCCACCACCCGCGCGGCGGCCTCGTCGGTGTCGGCGACCTCGAAGTACGTCATCCAGTGCGGACCGCGGTCGCGCGGCAGCGCGCGGCCGACGCCGTGCAGCGAGGCCACCGGGCGGCCGTCCAGATGAAGCGTCTGGTAGTCGAAGTCGGCCGAGACGACCGCTTCCGGCTCGAATCCGAAGACCGCCTGGTAGAACTTGGCGACCGTCGAGGTCTCGCTGGTCACCAGCTCGTTCCAGACCGGGGTTCCGGGAGCCCCCGCGAGCGCCGTACCGATGTGCGCTGCGGCCTGCCAGATCCCGAAGACGGCCCCGCTCGGGTCGGAGACGATGGCCATCCGGCCTGCTTCGGCCGCGTCGAGCGGCCCGACGCCGACCGTCCCCCCGCAGGAGCGGATCGTCTCCGCCGTCACGTCGGCGTCGTCGGTGGCCAGGTATGTCGTCCAGGCGACCGGCAGGTGCCGGTCGGGCGGCAGCTGCCCGATGCCCGCGACCTCTTTCCCGTCGATCAGCGCGCGGACGTAGGGGCCCAGCTGGTCCGGGCCGGGCGCGAACTCCCAGCCGAACAGGTCGGCGTAGAACTCCTGCGTCGTACACAGACCGTGCACGATCAGGCTCACCCAGCAAGGTGTTCCGGGTGTGCGCCGGGCGGCAGCCTCGGTCATCGTCACTCTCTTCTCGGACCATCGTGGTGGCCGTACGGGGGGAACGGGGCCGACGCGCCGACCGGCGGTGCGAGAGGTGTGCGCCCCGTGCAGATGCTTGCACCACCCGGCGCACGAAGCGTCCCGGCCGCGCCGCATTTTCCGGTATGTCGACAGAGGAAGCCCGGTTTATTGCGATGTGTCCGATTCGATGCTGTTACGGGTGGGCCGCCTCCTGCGCGAGGATGGCACCCATGAAGCCCATCATCTCCGCATCCGAATGCGTGAGCGAATCGGCGGGGCCGCGTCCGCCGGTGCTCCTGGACGTACGTTGGCAACTCGGCGGTCCGCACGGCCTCCCCGACTACGAGGCCGGGCACATCCCGGGCGCGGTCTTTGTCGATCTGGACACGGAACTTGCCGGACCTGCAGGCAGCGCCGGCCGTCATCCGCTGCCGGACCCGGAGAAATTCGGCGCAGCGATGCGTCGCGCCGGCGTCTGCCGGGACACTCCCGTAGTGGTCTACGACGGCGGCCAGGGCTGGGCCGCCGCGCGCGCCTGGTGGTTGCTGCGCTGGACGGGGCACCCGGATGTCCGCGTGCTGGACGGCGGTCTCGCCGCATGGGAGGGCGAGCTCTCCACCGAGACGCCTACCCCTGCCGAGGGCGACTTCAGGCCCGTACCGGGTGCACTGCCCCTGCTCGACGCCGACGGCGCCGCGGCAACGGCCCGCTCCGGCCTGCTGCTCGACGCCCGGGCCGCGGAGCGCTACCGGGGCGATGTGGAGCCGATCGACCGGGTCGGTGGTCATATCCCGGGCGCGGTCTCGGCCCCGACCTCCGAGAACACCGGCGCCGACGGGCGGTTCCTGCCTGCAGAGGTGCTGGCGGCCCGGTTCAAGGATCTCGGCACGGACGGCGCGCCGGAGGTCGCTGTCTACTGCGGCTCCGGCGTCTCCGGCGCACACGAGGTGCTGGCCCTGGCCGTCGCCGGCATCCCCGCTGCGCTGTATGCGGGCTCCTGGTCCGAGTGGTCCGCCGATGAGTCCCGGCCGGTCGCCAAGGGTCCCGATCCGCAGTAGCGGCGTCGGCCCTGTCCGTAACCGGAACTGCGCTAATAGGTTCCGGTCGGATGAGCGGACAGCACGAGGGCCCGTACGCAGCGGCGTACGGGCCCTCGTCATGCCACGGTCACCCCGGTCAGTCCTGCTTCTTGCGGCGGGTGCCGAAGACGATCTCGTCCCAGCTCGGCACCGCGGCCCGGCGGCCCGGACGGACGCCGTCCGCCTCGGCCTGGCGGTCCGTCGTGCCGGTCAGCCGGTCGCGGTGGCCGGCCACCGCTCGCGGCATCAGCACATCCGCATAGGCGGAACCGGCGCCGGCGGAGGCCGCCGCGGCCGGCGGCTCGTCGGCCTCCGGCTCCTGCGCGGCAGAAGTGGTCGGCGGCGGCTCGGGCGGCGCGGGACGCTCCGGCACCACCATGTCGCCGCGGAAGCTCGGTACCGCCTCCAGCAGGCTGGTCAGCGAGTCACGCTCACTGGCCGAGGCGGTGACGATGCGCTCGTCCGGCTCGGGCGGGGGTGGCGGAGCGGGCCGTTCCATCTGGCGGTCGAGGGCACGGTCCAGCGGCCGGTCGCGGGGCAGCCGGGCGATCCGCGGAACGAACGGGAAGCTCGGCTCCGGCGCGGCGACATCGTCGGTCTCGCCGATCAGCGAACGCGCCTCGTCGTCCACGGCCTGCACCAGCCGGCGCGGCGGGTCGTACGTCCAGCTCGCCGAGTGCGGCTCGCCCGCGACCCGGTACACGAGCAGGACTTCCCAGGTGCCGTCGTCACGACGCCACGAGTCCCACTGGACGGTTTCCTTGTCGGCGCCGCGCAGCAGGAGTCGTTCCTGCACCGCCTCGCCGAGCTGGGGGCCGGTGTTCTCGCCGGGACGGCGCACGGGAGTCTTCCGGGCCCGCTCGGCCATGAAGGCGCGTTCGGCGAGCACGGGGCCCTCGAAGCGTCGGACACGGTCGACCGGAATTCCGGCGAACTGAGCGACCTCCTCCGCGGAGGCACCGGCTCGTATGCGGGCCTGGATGTCGCGGGGGCGGAGGTGGCTCTCCACCTCGATCTCGATCTGGCCGAGCCGCGCGCGGTCGTTGCGCACGGCGGCGCGCAGCCGCTCGTCGATCGGAAGCGTGTACTCCGTGCTGTCCGCAGCCTTGAGCACCAGTCGTGTGCCGTCGTTGGAGACGGCCACGACACGCAGTTCGGGCATGGGGACCTCCCGGGTGGTGCCTGCCGACGTCACGTGCGTCGCTGCTTCCGCTAGTCGAGTGTGGCCTGCCCGGGTGCAGCCTGCCACAACATTGCCGTGTTGCCCGGCGTGTCGGGCGTGAGCCCTTGATCGCCGGTATGACACGGTGACCTCTTGTGCGACGCTGAGTGACTACTTGTCACCCTGCGTAGCTGGCCTCCGTGCGATGCCGTGGCGCCGCCGGATCGAGTGCCTCCTTCGGCCCCCTCCCGAAGATCCCGGACACCACGTGGGAGTCCGGCCCCAGGGCTCGCCACAGTACTCCATTCGGGCCATGTGGGTGGACCGGCGCGCCGCCGAAGTTCTCGTCAAGCACGGGAGTTCAGCTACCCACTTGGCCGCGATATGCCCATGATGCGTGTCCTGCTTCACAGAATCGCCTGAAGTGGAACCATTTACTTCGCCCAATTGTCCCTTCCTGTTGCATGGTGGGAGAGATGTCAATCAAGGGCTGGGAATGGTGCAGAAGCCGGAAACTGACATAGAACCCAAGGAAAGGCGTATAGATCTGAACGTGCCGCAGGTGGCGGGGAGCGCCGTGGCAGCGATCGCGGCAGCCGTGGCAGCCTCGCAACTGGGCGTGTACGGAACGATTCTCGGAGCCGGAGTGATGAGCGTCGTCGCCACCTGCGGCGGCTCCGTCTTCCAGCACTTCTTCCGCCGCACGGGCGAGCAGATCCGCGAAGTCACGGTATATACGCGGGAGACGCGGGACACCCGTGGGGCGCGCGAGGCGTATGGATCGGGGAGCGGGCCACGGTTGTCCGACGGATCCGTGAACGTTACGACGGTGCTCCGTACAGTGACGGCCGACCCGGACCGTACGCAACTGCTGGAGCCGCTCACCGACAACGGGATCCGGCCGCTCGCGTCGTGTCCGGCAGCCCTGGACGAGGAGTTCACCGCGTCCACCACCCATGGCACCCGGATCCGCGGCTGGAAGCGGCCCGCGCTCGGCGCGGTGGCGGTCTTCGCCGTCTCGATGGCCGGCATCACCACGTACGAGCTGATCTCCGGCAACGATCTGAGCGGTGGTCAGGGAACGACCGTCGGCTCCGTCGTGCGCGGTGGGCCCCAAGGCCCGGGGCACGACGACCCGGCGCCTTCGGTCAGCGGCGATCCGGGTCAGGGGCGGACGCCGGGTCAGGAGCGCGGTGGGACGCCGGGCACGGACTCGCAGGACGGGCAGAGCGGGAGCCCGGGCACGGGACAGGGGGACAGTCCCACGGCTGAACCGACGCCCACCCCCACACCGTCCAGCCCAGGTGGTGGCGACGGGACGACTCCGGCCCCCACGCCCACCCCGACGGCGAGCGGTGACGGCAGCGGCGCTGCCCCGGACCCCACCGGCGCGGGCATCGCCCCGGGGCAGGAGGCCCCCGCCACGACCGGCACGGACACCGGTCGGTGACCGGCTGCTGTCGTGGTCAGTCGCCCAGCACCCGGCGCAGATAGTCGTTGCCGAACAGCCGGTCCGGGTCGAGCCGGTCGCGTACAGCGGTGAACTCGCCGAACCGCGGATACACCCCGGCCAGGTACTCGGCATCGCGGGTGTTGACCTTGCCCCAGTGCGGGCGGCCGCCATGGGCGGTCATGATGCGCTCGACCGCGGTGAAGTACGCCTGGTAGGGCGTGCCCTTGTAGAGATGGACGGCGATGTACGCGGTCTCCCGGCCCGAGGCCGTGGAGAGCGCGATGTCGTCCGCGGGGGCCGTGCGGACCTCCACCGGGAAGCTGATCCGCAGCGGTGAACGGTCGACCATCGCCTTCAGCTCGCGCAGCGCCTCGACGGCGGCCTCGCGCGGAAGGGCGTACTCCATCTCCACGAAGCGGACCCGGCGCGGGCTGGTGAAGACCTTGTACGGGATGTCGGTGTACGTACGGGCCGACAGGGCGCGGCTGGAGAGCTTGGCGATCGACGGGATGGCTGCGGGGACCGCCCGGCCGAGCGAACAGGCCACCTGGAAGATCCCGTTGGAGAGGAGCTCGTCCTCCATCCAGCCGCTGACCTTGCCGGGCGGAGCGGCGGGGCCCGCGCTGCGGTTGTTGCGCTTGGTGTTGCAGTTGCCGGTGTGCGGGAACCAGTAGAACTCGAAGTGCTCGTTCTCGGCGACCAGCTGATCGAAGTCGGTCGTGGCCCGGTCGAAGGCCATCGGCTCCTCACGGGCCGTCAGCAGGAAGACCGGCTCCACGCCGAACGTGATCGCCGTGATGACACCGAGGGCGCCGAGCCCGATCCGGGCGACGGCGAAGATGTCGGCGTTCTCCTTCTCGGAGCAGGTCAGCACCGTGCCGTCCGCCGTGACCAGTTCCAGGGCGCGGATCTGGGCCGATATGGACGCCGAGTCGCGGCCGGTGCCATGGGTGCCGGTCGAGGTGGCCCCGGCGACCGTCTGCTCCATGATGTCGCCCATGTTGGTGAGCGACAGGCCCTCCCGGGCGAGCGCGGCGTTCAGCCGCTTCAGCGGGGTGCCTGCCTCGACGGTCACCGTCATCGCCTTGCGGTCGATCTCCCGGATGCCGGTGAGCAGATCGGGGCGGATCAGGAGGCCGTCGGTGGCCGCGGTCGCGGTGAACGAGTGGCCGGTGCCGACCGGCTTCACCTTCAGACCGTCCTCGGAGGCCCTTCGCAGTGCCTGAACCAGCTCGTCGACGGATGCGGGGGAAGCGGTCCGTGCCGGACGGGCGGTGACATTGCCTGCCCAGTTACGCCACGCGCTCGTCGTCGTCCGTGCGTAGGTGTCGGTCATCTTCCCCGCGCCTCCCCGTAGGAACCGGCTCGGCCAGCCGGCGATACCCCAGGAACGCCACCGCGGCCGCGAGCGCTCCCGCCACGACGGGCACCGTGTACCCCGCCGCAGCCCCGGACGCGTCGACCACCCAGCCTGCGGCCGAGGAGCCGAGCGCCACACCGACGGCGAGCCCGGTACCGGTCCAGGTCATGCCCTCGGTCAGCTTGGCGCGTGGTACGTGCTGCTCGACGAGGGCCATGGTGGTCACCATCGTCGGTGCGATGGCGAGGCCCGCGACAAAGAGCGCCACGGCCAGAAACGGCAGGTTCCCGGCCAGTTGGAGGGGGATCATACTCACGGCCATCGCGCACACCCCCACCAGCCACCTGGTGGCCGGCTCTCCCTTGAGGCTCAGCAGCCCGAAGACGGCTCCGGCGAGGCAGGACCCCAGCGCGTACACGGCCAGCACCAGGCTCGCCGCGGCCTTGTGGCCGTGGTCCTCGGCGAAGGCCACCGTCACCACATCGACCGCTCCGAAGATGGCGCCAATCGCCACGAAGGTGGCCACGAGCACCTGAAGACCGGGGGAGCGCAGCGCCGAGCCGCTGCTGTGCTGCTCGCGAGGGTGCGGCACCGGCTCCGTGGCACGCTGGGCAGTCAGCCAGAAGACACCGACGAGCAGGAAACCGGCGGCCAGCAGTGGACCCGCCTCGGGGAACCAGGCGGTGGACAGGCCGATCGAGACGATCGGCCCGAAGATGAAGCACACCTCGTCGACGATCGACTCCCACGAGTACGCGGTGTGCAGCTGCTGCGGCGAACCGTGGTAGATCTCCGCCCAGCGGGCCCGGGTCATCGCACCCACACTGGGGACGCAGCCGGCGCCCGCCGCGAAGACGAAGAGCGTCCAGTCCGGCAACCGCTGCTGTGCGCAGATGAGCAGACCGGCCACCGCCGCTATCGCGACCAGGGTGACGGGGCGCAGGACGCGCCGCTGCCCGTGCCGGTCGACGAGCCGGGAGACCTGCGGGCCGAGCACCGCGGCCGACATCGCCAGCGTCGCGGAGAGCGCGCCCGCGAGCCCGTATCGGCCGGTGATCTGGGACACCATGGTGACCACGCCGATGCCCATCATGGACAGCGGCATCCGGCCGAAGAAGCCGGCCGCCGAGAACCCCTTGGTGCCGGGGGCGGCGAATATCGCGCGGTAGGGACTGGGCAAGCGGGGCTCCGGTACAGCGAGGTCATGCGCGGGTGTAATGCGTGAAGGTGGCCGCTACAGCTTACGGGCGGCCAACTGTGCAGGACACCGCGACGGGTGCCCCACGGGCGCGCCGGTGGACGTCGGTCGACGCGCTGTCACAGGCGGGTGGCAGGATCATTCCCATGTCCGATCTGTGCGCTCCCGCTCCCTACGACGCCCTGCTGCTGCTCTCCTTCGGCGGACCCGAAGGTCCGGACGACGTGGTCCCGTTCCTGGCGAACGTGACGCGCGGCCGCGGCATCCCCGAGGAGCGGCTCAAGGAGGTCGGCAAGCACTACTTCCTGTTCGGCGGCGTCAGCCCGATCAACGCCCAGAACAGGGCCCTGCTGGACGCCCTGCGCAAGGACTTCGCGGAACACGGACTCGATATGCCGGTGTACTGGGGCAACCGCAACTGGGCCCCGTACCTCACCGACACCCTGCGCGAGATGGTCGCCGACGGGCACCGCCGCATTGCCGTCCTCGCCACCAGTGCCTACGCCTCGTACTCCGGGTGCCGTCAGTACCGCGAGAACCTCGCCGAGTCGCTCGCCGCCCTGGATGCCGAAGGGCTGCCGGTGCCACGCGTCGACAAGCTCCGGCACTACTTCAACCACCCCGGCTTCGTACGGCCCATGGTGGACGGCGTCCTGAAGTCGCTGGCCGATCTCCCCGAGGACGTCAGGACCGGGGCCCACCTCGCCTTCACCACGCACTCCATCCCCACCTCCGCCGCCGACACCTCCGGCCCCGAGGAGACGCACGGTGACGGTGGCGCCTATGTGGCCGAGCATCTCGACGTCGCACGGCTGATCGTCGACGCGGTCCGCGAGGAGTCCGGTACCGACCACCCGTGGCAGCTCGTCTACCAGTCGCGCAGCGGTGCCCCGCACATCCCGTGGCTGGAGCCCGACATCTGCGACCACCTGGAGACGCTCCACGGGGAGGGCGTGCCCGCCGTGGTGATGGCCCCCATCGGCTTCGTCTCGGACCACATGGAAGTCCTGTACGACCTCGACACCGAGGCCACCGCGAAGGCCGCCGAGCTCGGCCTGCCGGTCCGCCGGTCCGCGACGGTCGGCGCCGACCCGCGGTTCGCCGCGGCCGTACGCGAGCTGGTGCTGGAGCGCGCCGCCACCGAGCAGGGACGCCCGGTGGAGCGGTGCGCGCTCGGGGCGCTCGGCCCGAGCCACGACCTCTGTCCCGTCGGCTGCTGCCCGGCCCGTGCCCCGAAGCCCGCTGCCGCGGGTGCCGACAGTCCCTACGCCTAGGAGCGCTGTACCGCTGTGACCTCTGTGTCTTCTGTGACCGACCCCGTCCTGTCCGAACTGCTCGACCTCGCACAGGAGGCCGCCAGGCGCGCCGGTGCGCTGCTGCGCGACGGCCGCCCCGCCGATCTGGGCGTGGCTGCGACGAAGTCCAGCCCCATCGATGTCGTCACCGAGATGGACATCGCCGCCGAGAAGCTGATCACCGGTTTCCTCGCGGAGCACCGTCCCCAGGACGGCTTCCTCGGTGAGGAGGGCGCCAGCTCCGTGGGCAGCAGCGGCGTCCGCTGGGTCATCGACCCGCTCGACGGCACGGTGAACTACCTCTACGGACTGCCGACATGGGCCGTCTCGATCGCCGCCGAGCGGGACGGTGAGCGGGTCGTGGGCGTGGTGGAGGCCCCGATGCGCGGCGAGACGTACTTCGCGGTCCTCGGCGGCGGTGCGTACGCAAACGGCGGGGCGTACGGCGAGGGTGCCGCGCTGCGCAGCCGGCCCGCGCCGCCGCTCGATCAGGCGCTGGTCTCCACCGGCTTCAACTACGTCACCGACGTCCGTAGGCACCAGGCGGATGTCGTCCAGCAGCTGATCCCGAAGCTGCGCGACATCCGGCGCGGAGGCTCGGCCGCCATCGATCTCTGCGACGTCGCCGCCGGCCGGCTGGACGGCTACTACGAGCGCGGGCTCCACCCCTGGGACCTCGCGGCCGGTGACCTGATCGCCCGGGAGGCGGGCGCTCGCACCGGCGGGCGGCCAGGGCTGGCCGCCGACGGCGAGCTGACACTGGCCGCCACCCCGGGCGTTTTCGAGCCCTTGCAGGTACTGCTGGAGGAGCTGGGCGCCTGGCACGACTGACGGCACCGCCGGTAAAGCCCCTGGTAGGGGCTGCGGCGGACGTTCACGGACGGCACAGGGCCCCGGCGTCGCTGGCGACGCCGGGGCCCTGTGCCGTCGACTCAGACGGCCGTGGCGCCGATTTCGACGCCGTGCTCGGCGGCCAGGCGATGCAGGTCGTCCAGTTCTCCCTGCTCGACGTCCGCGAGGAAGTCGTCGCCCGTCTCACGAGCACGGGTGAGGTCGGACTCGGTGGTCCTGATTCGTTGCAGCAGACCGGCGGTGAAAGCGTCCATAGTGCGCCCCCTCGTCGTGGGTCGGTGGCACGGGGGTGTGCCCGGGTTTCCCTCCGCCGAGGGCGGTAGGGCGGGTGATCACGCACTCTCCGGGGGACGGAGCGGCCGTGGAGTGCCACATACATGGCGTGATCGCGGGTGTGAATTCGTCCTCCCCAGCCCCGGGCTCAGAGAAACCTCAACTGGCCCGGAAATCCGGTGAATTCCCGGAAGCCGCAGGTCGTGCCGTGCCGCCTTACCGCCGGTTTATACGCGTTGCGGGCAGGATGGTGCCGCACAGACAGTGCTGCTGAGCGGCCCGGATCACGGTCCGTGCGCTCATTCGGACGTTCTGAAGTTTCAAAGGAAGGACAGCGCCGTGCGCGTACTCGTCGTGGAGGACGAGCAGCTGCTCGCCGATGCGGTGGCCACCGGACTGCGCCGGGAGGCCATGGCCGTCGACGTCGTGTACGACGGTGCGGCCGCCCTGGAGCGCATCGAGGTCAACGACTACGACGTGGTGGTGCTGGACCGGGACCTCCCCCTGGTGCACGGCGACGACGTCTGCCGTCGCATCGTCGAGCTCGGCATGCCGACCCGGGTGCTCATGCTCACCGCATCCGGGGACGTCAGCGACCGTGTGGAGGGACTGGAGCTCGGCGCCGACGACTATCTGCCCAAGCCGTTCGCCTTCAGCGAGCTGACCGCGCGGGTACGGGCCCTCGGACGCCGTACGACGGTCGCGCTGCCGCCCGTCCTGGAGCGCGCCGGCATCAAGCTGGACCCCAACCGCCGCGAGGTCTTCCGCGACGAGCACGAGATCCAGCTCGCGCCGAAGGAGTTCGCCGTGCTGGAGGTGCTCATGCGCAGCGAGGGAGCGGTCGTCTCGGCGGAGCAGCTGCTGGAGAAGGCCTGGGACGAGAACACCGACCCGTTCACCAATGTCGTGCGGGTGACGGTCATGACGCTGCGCCGCAAACTCGGGGAGCCGCCGGTGATCGTCACCGTGCCCGGCTCCGGCTACCGGATCTGACCGCCGGTGTCCGCCGCCCCGGCGCCACCCACGGCGCCCCCGAAGCCCACCTGGGACCCCAAACAGCTGGAGCCCCCGTACCCCTGGCTGCGCCCGACCATCCGGATACGGCTCACCCTCCTGTATGGCGGGATGTTCCTGATCGCCGGCATCCTGCTGCTCTCGATCATCTACATGCTGGCCGCACAGGCCCTGCACGTGGGCAGCGAGCTGCCGTTCAAGATCGTGAGCGGCCAGGTGTCCAGCGACGTGTGCAACCTGTCCGGTGAGGGATCGTCGCCGAGCGCTGTCAACGCGGCCATGAACTCGTGCGTCAACCATCAGCGGCAGCAGGCGCTCGACACGCTCCTGAACCGCTCGCTGCTGGCCCTCGTCGGCCTGAGCGTCATCGCCTTCGCCTTCGGTTACGCGATGGCGGGGCGGGTGCTCTCCCCGCTGGGCCGGATCACCAGGACCGCCCGCCAGGTCGCCGGTACGGACCTGTCCCGGCGGATCGAGCTGGACGGTCCGGACGACGAGCTCAAGGAGCTCGCCGACACCTTCGACGACATGCTCGACCGGCTGGAACGGGCCTTCACCGCACAGCAGCGGTTCGTCGGGAACGCCTCGCACGAGCTGCGCACCCCGCTCGCGATCAATCGCACGCTGCTGGAGGTCCATCTCTCCGACCCGCAGGCACCGCCGGAGCTCCAGCAGCTGGGCAAGACCCTGCTGGCCACCAACGAGCGCAGCGAGCAGCTGGTCGAGGGCCTGCTGCTGCTCGCCCGGAGCGACAACCAGATCATCGAGCGCAAACCGGTCGACCTGGCCGAGGTCGCCTCCCGGGCGCTCGATCAGACGCGCGGCGAGGCCGAGGAGAAGGGCGTGGAGTTCCGCGGCGAGATCGTGCCCGCCGTCGTCCAGGGCAACGGTGTGCTGCTGGAGCGGATCGCGCTGAACCTCGTGCAGAACGCCGTGCGCTACAACGTCCCGGAGGAGGGCTGGGTGGAGGTCACCACCGAGCTGCAGCCGGGCCAGGCGGTGCTGGTGGTCTCGAACACCGGCCCGGTGGTACCGGCATACGAGATCGACAACCTCTTCGAGCCCTTCAGACGGCTCCGTACAGAGCGAACGGGCAGCGACAAGGGGGTCGGGCTCGGCCTGTCGATCGCGCGGTCCGTGGCGCGCGCTCATGGCGGCCGTATCATCGCGGAGCCCCGTGAGGGTGGTGGTCTCGTGATGCGCGTCACCCTGCCTGTCTGAGAGGCTGGTCCGAGCGATTCGTACCCAGATCGACCTGTTCGCTTTGAGCGGAATTTTCGGGACCCGTGCCCGGAAAGGCTGTGTGTGATCGATCACAGGAGCGAATTTCGGGCCATCCACGCTCCGTGATCAGGCCTCCCACCAAAAATCCGGCAAAAGTCGGGGTTTTCGGGGGTCGATATCACGGGAAGTACACGGGGTGGCGCTCGTGAAGCACGGCGTTCGGACCGTGTACGGTCCCCTTCGCCACCCAAGCCGATCGCTCTCGAGAGGTCCGCTCGGGTGTCGATTGAGTAACAGACCTTGATGTGAGGCAAAATCTCCGCCTCGGGTCGGGCACAAGTCCGGCCTCTCACGCGTTACGTGCGCTGAGACACCGCAGACACCCAGAGGGGGAGTGCGACAAATGGCAACGGATTACGACACCCCACGCAAGACCGACGACGACGTCGACCAGGACAGTCTTGAAGAGCTCAAGGCACGCCGGAGCGACAAGACGGCGTCCGCCGTCGACGTCGACGAGTTCGACGCGGCCGAAGGACTGGAGCTGCCCGGCGCAGACCTGTCCAATGAGGAGCTCGCTGTAAGGGTTCTGCCCAAGCAGGCCGACGAGTTCACGTGCATGAGCTGCTTCCTCGTGCACCACCGGAGTCAGCTGGCTCGCGAGAAGAACGGCCAGCCGATCTGCCGCGACTGCGACTAGGTTCGGTCGGCCGTGGCAGGCGACACACCGTTCCGGAAACGGCGCTTGTGGCGTAAGAGGTCGTCGGAGGCGTATCAGGGCGGTACAGGCCCGGTGGAAGGCGTAGCAGCGCCTGCCGAGCGGTCCGCCCTGCCACCCTCTCCGGGCGAGTCTGACGACGAGCGGGGCCGCTGGGCCTCGCTCGAAGCAGTTGAAGCCGCCATCGCGGCAGAGGTGGCACAAGCAGGACGAGTAGCAGCACCAGCAGTCGACGCGGCCGATGGGGCCGAGCAGCAGGTCGACAGGACGGAGCCCGTGACCGGGGCAGGCCGTCTGCAATCAGTGAAACGGGGCGTCCGCAAGAGCGGGGAGAGCGCCAGGGCGGCGATCGGTCATATCGCCGACCGGATCATCGAAACGGCTCCCCGCGTCCCTGTGCGCGACCTTGCGACCCTGCGCAGGCAGTTCCCGGGACTCGGTCCCGAGGAGCTCGCCGACAAACTCGTCGCGGGCGCGAGCAAGGGCACGGCCACCGTGGGCGCCGGTATCGGCGCGGCGGCCATGATGCCCGTACCGCCGGCCATGCTCGCCGAGCTGGCCGCGGAGATCACCGGTGTGGCCGCGATCGAGATGAAACTCGTGGCCGAACTGCACGAGGTCTACGGTCAGCGGCCGCCGGGCGGCCTCGCCCAGCGCAGCACCGCGTACCTCACCTCCTGGACGGAGGAGCGAGGCATCGACGCCGGCCACCCCACGACGATCAATGCGGCGCTGGGCGGCCAGATGAAGCGGGAGCTGCGCCAGCAGATCATGAAGCGCATGGCGCGCGACCTGCCGAACCTGATTCCGTTCATGGTCGGCGCCGCCGTCGGCGCGATGATGAACCGCCGCGACACGAAGAAGCTTGCCGAGCAGGTCAGGAAGGACCTGCGCAAGGGGCAGGTCCCCTGGGACCGGCTTTCGGAGCAGCCGCCGCTGGAGCGGCCCCGGAAGCTGTACAAGGGCCTCCCGAAGGAGATCGAGGGCTGAACCTCGTGCCCCGCCGGCCGTGCGTCCTACGCCCGTACCGCCGTGAGCGCCGCCACCAGGGCCTGCGGCTCCCGGGTCGACAGATAGATGTACGGGGTCGGGTCCTGCGGGTCGGTGACCTCCACCCGTACCGCCGTGGGGATGTAGCTGCGCAGCAGCATGAACGCGCGGGTGTCCGCCTTGTACGAGCGCCACGCGCGCGCCTCCTCGGCGTCCAGCACCTCGGCCGTGCCGAGCGCCGACACCGGGATCCGGGCGTCGCCCGCGACCAGCGCGCCCGCCACCACCCGGATCCGGGCGGAGCCGTACGAGCTGACCGCGAGCGAGGCCAGGGCCGTGCCGCCGACCAGGCCGCCCAGCAGCGGCAGGGTGCCGAGCGGCAGCAGCATCAGGGCGCAGGCGACACCGATCAGGAAGGCGATGAGCCACCACGAACGGGGCGCGGTCAGACGTTCGTCGAAAGGCGGGGTGGAAGGCTGCATGAACCCAAGCTTGGCACGGTGCGACCTGCGGGTACCCGCGCGGGTAAGGTCTGCGCCTGTGAGTGGAACATCTGCGGCTCTGAAGCCACCGGCCGACGCGGTGAAACCGGTCCGGCACCCCGACGCCCCGGCCCCTGGCGAGCTCCTCGGTTCGCACTACGAACACTGTTTCGGCTGCGGTGGGGGGCAGGCGCACGGCCTGCACCTCCAGGCGCGGGCCGGCGAGGGTGTGAGTGTCACCGCCGAGTTCACCGTGAAGCCCGCCCACCAGGGCGCTCCGGGACTGGCGCACGGCGGCGTACTGGCCACCGCGCTGGACGAGACGCTCGGCTCGCTGAACTGGCTGCTGCGGGTGATCGCGGTGACCGGGCGGCTGGAGACCGACTTCGTGCGGCCCGTGCCGGTGGCCACCGTGCTGCACCTGGACGCCGAGATCACTGCCGTGCACGGCCGGAAGATCTACTCCCGAGCGACCGGCCGGATCGGCGGCCCGGACGGGCCTGTCGCGGTCCTCGCCGAGGCACTCTTCATCGAGGTCAAGGTGGACCACTTCATCGAGAACGGCCGCCCGGCCGAGATCCAGGCCGCGATGGCCGACCCGGACCAGGCCAAGCGTGTCCGAGCCTTCGAGGTGAACCCGTGATGCGCCATCCCGTCGATGTACTGATTCGCCGGGTCGATCCGGAGGTGCCGATTCCGGCGTATGGGCACCCGGGCGACGCAGGGGCCGACCTGGTGACCACCGAGGCCGCCGAACTCGCCCCCGGGGAACGGGTGGTGCTGCCCACCGGCGTGTCGATCGCCCTGCCCGACGGGTACGCCGCGTTCGTGCACCCGCGGTCCGGCCTCGCAGCACGCTGCGGAGTCGCCCTCGTGAATGCCCCGGGGACGGTTGATGCCGGGTACCGTGGAGAGATCAAGGTGATCGTCATCAATCTCGACCCGCGCGAGACCGTACGGTTCGAGCGGTTCGACCGGATTGCCCAACTGGTCGTCCAGCAGGTTGAGAAGGTGCGCTTCCACGAGGTGTCGGAGCTGCCCGGCTCGGCCCGGGGCGAGGGTGGTTTCGGATCCACCGGCGGGCATGCCACGGGTGATGATGTTGATGGCGTCAGGGGCGGGACCACCCAGGGCGGGAACAGCTACGCTTCGGTCGTACCCGACCGGGAAGGACAGTGACGTGTTCGGTCGCAAGAAGAGTGGTTCCGCCGAGGACGTGGCGGACGAAGCGCGCAAGGCCGAGCAGGTCGTCGACGAGCTCGATGACACCGACGCCGCCGAGAGCGGTGCGCGCCGGGTGAATCTCCCGCCGGCGCCGCGGCCGGACGGACCGTGGGACATCGACGAGGTCTCCCAGCCCGGCGAGGGCCGGGTCGACCTGGGCGGCATCTTTGTCCCCGGGGTCGAGGGCATGGAGCTGCGCGTCGAGGTCGCCGGAGACGCGATCGTCGCCGCCACCGTCGTGCTGCGCGACAGCGCGATCCAGCTGCAGGCCTTCGCCGCCCCCAAGAAAGAGGGCATCTGGGGCGAGGTCCGCGAGGAGATCGCCACCGGCATCACCAAGCAGGGCGGGATCATCGACGAGGTCGAGGGCCCGCTGGGCTGGGAGCTGCGGGCGCAGGTCCCCGTACAGCTTCCGGACGGGACGAACGGCGTGCAGTTGGTGCGCTTCGTCGGCGTCGACGGGCCCCGTTGGTTCCTGCGCGGAGTGATCTCCGGCCAGGGAGCCGTGCAGCCGGAGGCCGCCGGGCTGCTGGAGACGATCTTCCGGGACACCGTGGTCGTCCGTGGCGAGGGCCCGATGGCGCCGCGCGACCCGATCGTCCTCAACCTCCCCAACGACGCCCAGATGGTGCCCGAGGGCGTGCAGCAGGAGGACCAGGAGGGCTCGAAGTTCTCCGGTGGCATGGGTCAGCTCCAGCGCGGACCCGAGATCACCGAGGTGCGCTGAGCCGCCGACCGCGGCTCGAAACAGCTCAGGCCGGTGGGCCGTACTTCCCTTCGAGGGAGGTGCGGCCCACCGGCCTTCTGCGTGCCCGCGCGGCGCGCGTACCAGCGGGTATATGGGGCGCGTATGCGGCACGTATGGGCGCCGTCAAGGGCGCGCCCCTCCCCGTAAGAAAGGCATCAACGCAGGCCACAGGGGCTTCGGACGGGGGTTTGCTCAGGAGGTCCGAAAAATCCGTCCTCATCTAGGAGCACACGGTGGCCGACATGGCCTTCGTCGTCACCACGATCGCGGTCTTCGCGCTGGTGGCTCTTGTTGCCAAGGGGGTGGCGAAGCTGTGACTGCCGAGAACATCGTCGGTCTGATCGTGGCCGTCGCCCTGCTGGGCTATCTCGTCCTCGCCCTTCTGTACCCGGAGAGGTTCTGAGCCCGATATGAGCCCCGTCCTCGCTGGTGTGCTCCAGCTGCTCGCGCTCGTGGTGGCGCTGGGTCTGGCGTACCGCCCCCTCGGCGACTACATGGCCGCCGTCTACTCCTCGAAGAAGCACCTGCGCGTCGAGAAATGGATCTACAAGTCCATCGGCGCCAATCCCGATACGGAGATGCGCTGGCCCGCCTACCTCCGCGGGGTCCTGGCGTTCTCCGCGGTGAGCGTTCTCTTCCTCTATCTGCTGCAGCGGTTCCAGGGCAGTCTGCCCGGCTCGCTCGGCTTCTCCTCGATCGATCCGGACCAGGCGTTCAACACGGCTGCCTCGTTCGTGTCGAACACCAACTGGCAGTCGTACTACGGCGAGCAGGCCATGGGCCATGTCGTGCAGACCGGCGGCCTCGCGGTGCAGAACTTCGTCTCGGCCGCTGTGGGTATCGCGGTCGCGGTGGCGCTGGTGAGGGGTTTCGCCCGCTCGCGCACCGGTGAGCTCGGCAACTTCTGGTCCGACCTGGTGCGCGGCACCATACGGATCCTGCTGCCGCTCTCCGTGGTCGGGGCGATTGCCCTGGTGGCGTGCGGTGCGATCCAGAACTTCGCCGGTATCCACGGGGTTGGCCAGTTCATGGGCGGGTCGCAGGAGTGGAACGGTGGTGCGGTCGCTTCGCAGGAGGCGATCAAGGAGCTGGGTACGAACGGCGGTGGTTACTTCAACGCCAACTCGGCCCACCCCTTCGAGAACCCCAACGGGCTCTCCAACCTTCTTGAGATCTTCCTGCTCCTGGTCATTCCGTTCGCGCTGACCCGCACCTTCGGCCGGATGGTGGGCTCCCTCAAGCAGGGGTACGCGATCCTCGCGACGATGGGCGTGATCTGGCTCGGTTTCGTTGCGTTGATGATGTGGACGGAGTTCGCCCACCACGGTCCGGCGTTCGACATCGCGGGCGGGGCGATGGAGGGCAAGGAGACCCGCTTCGGGGTCGGTGGCTCGTCGATCTTCGCGGTGTCCACCACGCTGACTTCGACGGGTGCGGTGAACTCGTTCCACTCCTCGTTCACCGGTTTCGGCGGCGGTATCACGATGCTGGGTATGCAGCTCGGTGAGATCGCCCCCGGTGGTACCGGTTCCGGCCTCTACGGCATGCTGATCATGGCGATCATCGCGGTGTTCATCGCGGGTCTGATGGTCGGCCGTACGCCGGAGTATCTCGGTAAGAAGATCGGCACCCGTGAGATCAAGCTTGCGGCCTGCTACATCCTGATCACCCCGGCGCTGGTGCTCATCTTCACCGCCGCGTCGATGGCCCTGCCCACCCCGGTCAACTCGATGACCAACTCCGGTGCGCACGGCTTCTCCGAGATCCTCTACGCGTTCACCTCGGGTGCCAACAACAACGGTTCGGCCTTCGCGGGTCTGAACGCGGACACGCAGTGGTTCAACACCACGATCGGGCTCGCGATGCTGCTGGGCCGGTTCCTGCCGATGGTGTTCGTCCTGGCGCTGGCGGGTTCGCTGGCTGAGCAGAGGCCGGTCCCGGCGACGGCGGGCACCCTGCGGACGGAGAAGCCGCTGTTCACGGGTCTGCTGGTCGGCACGATCCTGATCGTCACCGGTCTGACCTACTTCCCGGCGCTCGCGCTGGGACCGCTGGCCGAGGGGCTGGCGTCATGACCACTCGTATAGAGAAGCAAGAGGACTCGATGTCCACAGCCACTCCGACCCGGGCTCCGCACCAGGACGCGCCGACCGGCCACAAGGACGAAGGACGCGTCGGCGCGGGACTGTTCGACCCCCAGCAGCTGCTCAAATCCTTCCCCGACGCGGTACGCAAGCTCGACCCCCGGGTGATGGTCAAGTCACCGGTGATGTTCGTGGTCCTGGCCGGTTCGGTGCTCACCACCGTCCTGGCCGCCCTGGACCCGACCGACTGGTTCGGCTGGGCGATCGCCGCGTGGCTCTGGCTCACCACGATCTTCGCCAACCTGGCGGAGGCGGTCGCCGAGGGCCGCGGCAAGGCCCAGGCCGACACGCTGCGCAAGGCAAAGACCGACACGGTCGCGCGCCGGCTCGTCGGGAAGAACGAGGAGCGCGTACCGGGCACCGATCTGCGCATCGGCGACCTGGTGGTCTGCGAGGCCGGTGACATCGTCCCCGGTGACGGTGACGTCGTCGAGGGTGTCGCCAGCGTCGACGAGTCCGCCATCACGGGGGAGTCGGCGCCGGTCATCCGCGAGTCGGGCGGCGACCGCAGCGCGGTCACCGGTGGTACGAAGGTGCTCTCCGACCGCATCGTCATCAAGATCACCACCAAGCCCGGCGAGACGTTCATCGACCGGATGATCGCCCTGGTCGAGGGCGCTGCTCGGCAGAAGACCCCCAACGAGATCGCGCTGAACATCCTGCTCGCGTCCCTCACCATCGTCTTCCTGCTCGCGGTCGTCACCCTGCAGCCGTTCGCGATCTACGCGGGACAGCGGCAGTCGATGATCGTCCTGACCGCGCTGCTGGTCTGCCTGATCCCGACCACGATCGGCGCGCTGCTCTCCGCGATCGGCATCGCGGGCATG
Organism: Streptomyces sp. NBC_00154; assembly: GCF_026342835.1. Classification (GTDB taxonomy): domain Bacteria; phylum Actinomycetota; class Actinomycetes; order Streptomycetales; family Streptomycetaceae; genus Streptomyces. The sequence continues at coordinate 972,710 of NZ_JAPEMI010000001.1, read as the reverse complement.
GACCGCCTCGTCCAGCGCAATGTGCTCGCCATGTCGGGACGTGCCGTCGAGGCCGCCGGTGACGTCTCCACGCTGCTGCTCGACAAGACCGGCACCATCACGCTCGGCAACCGCCAGGCCGCCGAGTTCGTACCCGTCAAGGGCACGACGGAGGCCGAACTGGCCGACGCCGCCCAGCTCTCCTCGCTCGCCGACGAGACGCCCGAAGGCCGCTCCGTCGTCGTCCTGGCGAAGGAGAAGTACGGACTGCGAGAGCGCCACCAGGGCGAGCTCGTCGGGGCCGAGTGGGTCGGCTTCACCGCACAGACCCGGATGTCGGGTGTGGACGTCGAGGGACGCAGGATCCGTAAGGGTGCGACCGGCTCGGTCGTCGCCTGGGTCGAGGAGCGGGGCGGCACCGTCTCGCCGGACGCCCGCACGCTCACCGACCGGATCTCACAGGCGGGCGGTACCCCGCTGCTCGTCGCCGTCGACGACGAGCGGGGTGCCCGGATCCTCGGCGTCATCCATCTCAAGGACGTCGTCAAGGAAGGGATGCGGGAGCGGTTCGACGAGCTGCGCCGGATGGGCATCCGTACGGTGATGATCACCGGCGACAACCCGCTGACCGCGAAGGCCATCGCCGAGGAGGCGGGGGTCGACGACTTCCTCGCCGAGGCCACGCCCGAGGACAAGATGGCCCTCATCAAGCGTGAGCAGGCGGGCGGCAAGCTCGTCGCGATGACCGGTGACGGTACGAACGACGCTCCGGCGCTCGCCCAGGCCGATGTCGGCGTGGCCATGAACACCGGCACCTCGGCCGCCAAGGAGGCCGGGAACATGGTGGACCTGGACTCCAACCCGACCAAGCTCATCGAGATCGTCGAGATCGGCAAGCAGTTGCTGATCACCCGCGGTGCGTTGACCACCTTCTCGATCGCCAACGACGTCGCGAAGTACTTCGCGATCATCCCGGCGATGTTCGCGGTGGTCTACCCGGGCCTGGACAAGCTGAACATCATGCAGCTGTCCTCGCCGCAGTCCGCGATCCTCTCCGCAGTCGTCTTCAACGCGCTGATCATCATCGCGCTGGTGCCGCTCGCCCTGAAGGGCGTGCGCTACCGGCCGAGCAGCGCCGACTCGATGCTTCGCCGCAACCTCGGGATCTACGGACTCGGCGGCCTGGTCGCCCCGTTCATCGGCATCAAGATCATCGACCTGATCCTCTCCCTCATTCCCGGAATCGGCTGATCGCGCCATGACCTCCATGAACAACTCCGCAGGAAACACCGTTCGGCTGCTCTGGGCCGGGCTGCGTGCCCTGCTCGTCCTCACGATCGTCTGCGGCGTGATCTACCCGCTCGCCGTCACCGGTGTCGCCCAGGGCATCCTCCCGGGCAAGGCCAACGGTTCCGAGATCACGGCGAACGGCAAGGTCGTCGGCTCCGAACTCATCGGCCAGCGCTACGACCTGCCGCTGAAGAAGGGTGAGGAGACCGCGGCCCCGGACCTCAAGTGGTTCCAGCCGCGCCCGTCCAACGGCCTCGGCAGCAACAGCGTCAACACCCAGTACAAGCTGATCCTGTCCGGTGCGACCAACCGGTCCGGCGACAACAAGGACCTGATCGACTGGGTCACCGCCGCCAAGGCCGCCGTCGTCAAGGACAACTCCGTGCCCGGCCACCCGGTCAGCCCCTCGGCCGTGCCGGCCGACGCCGTCACCTCCTCCGGCTCCGGTCTCGACCCGGACATCTCCCCGCAGTACGCACAGCTCCAGGTGCGCCGTGTCGCCGAGCGGAACCACCTCGGCGTCGACCAGGTGGAGAAGCTGGTGGAGCAGCACACCGACGGCCGGATCCTCGGATTCGTGGGGGAGCCGCGGGTCAACGTCCTGCAGCTCAACATCGCACTCAACGAGCTGGTGAACGGAGGCTGATCCTCCGCCGACGGATGCGCCGGGCCGCCGTGGTCATGCTGTACGGACCACGGCGGCCCGGCGCCGTGCCCGCCAGGAGAGCTTCGGCCATTGCCCGGCCGTGTGCCTCATGCACATACTGGCGGCCGACGGGAACCGACCACGCACGGGGGAGCGCATGACCGACAGCACCGACGGAAAGAGCACAGGCAGGCAGGGCGGCACGGCGGTCGCCGAGGGCCCGGCCCGCGGGCCGATGGTGCGCATCGAGGACCTGCACCGCTCGTACGGAACCGGCGCGGGCGCCGTCCACGCGCTGCGCGGGATCTCCCTCGACGTGCCGCGCGGCGAACTCGTCGCACTCAAGGGGCGCTCGGGTTCCGGCAAGACAACCCTGCTGAACCTGGTCGGCGGCCTCGACAGCCCCGACCGCGGCCGGATCACCGTCGACGGCACGGACCTCTCCGAGCTCGGCGAGGACGGGCTGCTGGAGCTGCGCCGGGACCGGATCGGCTTCATCTTCCAGTCGTTCGGCCTGATCCCGATCCTGACCGCCGCGGAGAACGTCGGCGTACCGATGCGGCTGCGCAAGGTGGACCCGCGCGAGCGGGAGGACCGGGTGGCGTTGCTGCTCTCCCTGGTCGGGCTCGGCGACCACGGTGCGCAGCGGCCCGGGGAGCTCTCCGGCGGCCAGCAGCAGCGCGTCGCGATCGCCCGCGCGCTCGCCAACCGGCCCGCGCTGCTGATCGCGGACGAGCCGACGGGACAGCTCGACGCGGAGACGGGGCTCGCCGTGATGGAGCTGTTGCGGGCGGTGGTGCGGAGCGAGGGGGTGACCGCGTTGGTGGCGACGCACGATGCGCAGCTGCTGGGGCTCGCGGACCGCGTGCTGGAGCTGAGCGACGGGCTCATCGCCGAGCGCGCGTAGCGGGCGGAAAAGGGGTGTCCGGGCTCGCCCCGGGCACCCCTTTGGCTGCCCGGTTCGACGCATCAGAATTCTGTCAATTCGGTCTTCTGCCCGACCTTGCATCCCCTTTGTCGTAAATATTCGAGGTAGCTTCGAGAGCGGCTGCCGCATCGGCCGCAGTCGCTCATCTGAAAGACAATGGGGCCATGGCACGCGGCAAGCTTCGGATCTACCTGGGTGCGGCACCGGGCGTCGGCAAGACGTACGCGATGCTCTCCGAGGCCCACCGCCGGGTGGAGCGGGGCACCGACTGCGTCGTCGGGTTCGTGGAACACCACGATCGGCCGCGCACCGAGGTCATGCTGCACGGCCTGGAGCAGGTCCCGCGCCGCGCGATCGACTACCGGGACACCGTCTTCACCGAGATGGACGTCGACGCGGTCCTGGACCGTGCCCCGGCCGTAGCCCTGGTGGACGAACTGGCCCACACCAATGTGCCGGGCTCCCGCAACGCCAAGCGCTGGCAGGACGTCGAGGAGCTGCTCCAGGCGGGCATCGACGTCGTCTCCACCGTCAACATCCAGCACCTTGAGTCGCTCGGCGACGTCGTCGAGTCGATAACCGGCGTACGGCAGCGTGAGACCGTTCCCGACGAGGTCGTCCGCCGGGCGGACCAGATCGAGCTGGTCGACATGTCGCCTCAGGCGCTGCGCCGCCGGATGGCCCACGGCAACGTCTACAAGCCGGACCGGATCGACGCGTCCCTGTCCAACTACTTCCGCCCGGGCAATCTCACCGCCCTGCGCGAGCTCGCCCTGCTCTGGGTCGCCGACCGGGTCGACGAGTACCTCCAGCAGTACCGCGGCGAACACAACATCAGCACCACCTGGCAGGCCCGCGAACGCATCGTCGTCGGACTCACCGGCGGACCCGAGGGCCGTACGCTCATCCGCCGCGCGTCCAGGATGGCCGCCAAGGGTTCCGGTGGCGAGATCCTCGCCGTCTACATCGCCCGCAGCGACGGACTGACCTCCGCGTCGCCCAAGGAACTCACCGCTCAGCGCACCCTCGTCGAGGACCTCGGCGGTACGTTCCACCACGTCATCGGCGACGACATACCCGCGGCACTCCTCGCGTTCGCCCGGGGGGTCAACGCCACCCAGATCGTGCTCGGCTCCAGCCGTCGCAAGGCCTGGCAGTACATCTACGGCCCCGGCGTCGGCGCCACCGTCGCCCGCGAGTCCGGCCCCGACCTCGACGTCCACATCGTCACGCACGACGAGGTCGCCAAGGGCCGCGGACTGCCGATCGCCCGCGGCGCCCGGCTCGGCCGCGCACGGATCATCTGGGGCTGGTTGACCGGGGTCGGCGGTCCGGTCCTGCTCACGCTGCTCCTGACCAGCATGTCGAACGGTCCGGGGCTCGCCAACGACGTCCTGCTCTTCCTCTTCATGACGGTCGCCGCAGCCCTGCTCGGCGGGCTGCTGCCCGCCCTCGCGTCCGCGGCCGTCGGCTCGCTGCTGCTGAATTACTGGTTCACCCCGCCGACCCACACCCTGACGGTGCAGGACCCGAGGAACTTCGTCGCCATCGTGATCTTCTTCGCGGTCGCCGTGGCAGTGGCCTCCGTCGTCGACCTGGCGGCCCGTCGTACCCATCAGGCGGCCCGGTTGCGCGCCGAGTCCGAGATCCTGTCCTTCCTGGCCGGCAGCGTGCTGCGGGGCGAGACCACCCTGGACGCCCTGCTGGACCGGGTCCGCGAGACCTTCGCCATGGAGTCCGTGGCACTCCTGGAGCGGCGCAGCGACGTCGATCCGTGGACCTGCGCGGGCAGTGTCGGCCCTGCGCCCGTCTCCCGCCCCGAGGACGCCGATGTGGACATGCCCGTCGGCGACCACATGGCGCTCGCGCTCTCCGGCCGGGTGCTGCCCGCCGAGGACCGCCGGGTGCTCGGCGCGTTCGCCGCCCAGGCCGCCGTCGTACTCGACCGGCAGCGCCTGGTCGGGGAGGCGGAGGAGGCTCGGCGGCTCGCCGAGGGGAACCGGATACGGACTGCGCTCCTCGCCGCCGTCAGCCACGATCTACGGACCCCGCTGGCCGCCATCAAGGCCGCCGTCACCTCGCTGCGCTCCGACGACGTGGCCTGGTCGGAGGCGGATGAGGCGGAGCTCCTCGAAGGTATCGAGAACGGCGCCGACCGTCTCGACCATCTGGTCGGCAACCTCCTCGACATGTCGAGGCTGCAGACCGGCACCGTCACCCCCCTGATCCGCGAGATCGACCTCGACGAGGTGGTCCCGATGGCGCTCGGAGGCGTACCGGAGGGCAGCGTCGACCTGGACATCCCCGAGACGCTGCCGATGGTCGCCGTCGACCCGGGGCTGCTGGAGCGGGCCGTCGCGAACATCGTCGAGAACGCCGTCAAGTACAGCCCCGACGGGGAACGCGTCACCGTGGCCGCCAGCGCGCTCGGCGCCCGGGTCGAGCTCCGGGTGGCCGACCGCGGCCCCGGCGTCCCCGACGAGGGCAAGGAGCGGATCTTCGAACCCTTCCAGCGCTACGGCGACGCCCCGCGCGGCGCCGGAGTCGGTCTGGGGCTCGCCGTCGCCCGCGGCTTCGTGGAGTCCATGGGCGGCACCCTCGACGCCGAGGACACCCCCGGTGGCGGCATGACCATGGTCCTGACGCTCAGGGCGGTGTCGGGATACGTTCCGATCGGTACCGACCTGCCCGCACAGGCCGTCTCGTGATCGCCGCAGTGATACCTGTACTGCTTCCCGCAGCAATTCCGTACAGCAGAAAGGCAGGTCCCCGATGACCCGGGTGCTTGTGGTCGACGACGAGCCGCAGATCGTACGCGCCCTCGTGATCAATCTGAAGGCGCGCAAGTACGAGGTGGACGCGGCGCCCGACGGCGCGACCGCCCTCCAGCTCGCCGCCGCGCGCCACCCCGATGTCGTCGTTCTCGACCTCGGACTGCCGGACATGGACGGCGTGGAGGTGATCAGGGGGCTACGCGGCTGGACCCGGGTGCCGATCCTGGTGCTCTCCGCCCGCCATACCTCCGACGAGAAGGTCGAGGCGCTGGACGCGGGAGCCGACGACTACGTCACCAAGCCGTTCGGCATGGACGAGCTGCTGGCCCGGCTGCGCGCCTCGGTCCGGCGGGCCGAACCGGTCGGCCAGGACGGCGCCGACGACATCGTGATGGTCGAGACCGAGGGGTTCACCGTCGACCTGGCGGCGAAGAAGGTCCAGCGCGAGGGACGCGACGTGCGGCTCACCCCGACCGAGTGGCACCTGCTGGAGGTGCTGGTCCGCAACAGCGGCCGGCTGGTGAGCCAGAAGCAGCTGCTGCAGGAGGTGTGGGGGCCTTCGTACGGCACCGAGACCAACTATCTGCGGGTCTACATGGCCCAGCTCCGGCGCAAGCTGGAGGCGGACCCCTCGCACCCCCGGCACTTCATCACCGAGCCGGGCATGGGTTACCGCTTCGAACGCGGCTGAGCACTGTGCGTGCGGCGGCCCGTCGTCAGCTTCGCTCCGTGGCGAGTCGCCCGTCGGAGTGAGAGAACGGACACCTGCCCGGACCACCCCGGCCCGGTACCCTTCGGGTATGAGTGCTGTCCCTCGTTCCGAGAAGGCGGAGCGGCCGTCCGGCCGCTTCCGTCGGATGCTCGACCGGCTGTCCAGCTCCCAGCAAGACCTGGAATCGGAGGAGCTGCAGGAGGACTCGCAGGCATCGGGATGCACGCGGATCTCCGAATGCAACGACCGCCAGATCGTCAAGGTGACTGGTACCTTGCGGACCGTCACCCTGCGGCCGCGCGCCGGAGTGCCCGCCCTGGAAGCGGAGCTCTTCGACGGCACCGCTCCGCTGGACGTGGTCTGGCTGGGCAGGCGTTCCATCGTGGGCATAGAGCCGGGCCGTAAGCTCATCGCCTCCGGCCGGATCGCCATGAGCCACGGACGCCGGGTGCTGTTCAACCCCAAATACGAACTCCGACCGCTCGGCAAGGAGTAGCCGGTGACGTCTCTCGACAAGCCGACACCCGATACGGACCGCACCGACCAGCAGGAGGCCGACGCGAAGGCGGTCACCGAAGCCGCCCTCTTCGAGGCCTTCGGCGGCATCCGCGGGATGGTGGAGACAGTCCTGCCCGGGCTGCTCTTCGTCACGATCTTCACCATCAACAAGGATCTGCACACCTCGGCCATCGCGGCCCTGGTCGTGTCCCTGGTTCTCGTCGCCGTACGGCTGATCCGCAAGGACACCGTCAAGCACGCCTTCAGCGGGGTCTTCGGCGTCGCCTTCGGTGTGGTCTTCGCGATGATGACGGGCAACGCCAAGGACTTCTACCTGCCCGGCATGATCTACACGCTGGGCCTGGCCCTCGCCTACATCGTCACGACGATCGCCGGGGTGCCGCTGATAGGGCTGATTCTCGGGCCGGTCTTCAAGGAGAACCTCTCCTGGCGCACCCGGAACCCCGGCCGCAAGAAGGCGTACGCCAAGGCCAGCTGGGCCTGGGGTCTGATACTGCTCGCCAAGTGCGCGATCCTCTTCCCGCTCTACTGGTGGGCCGACACCGCCCAGCTCGGCTGGGTCCTGGTCGCCCTGAAGATCCCGCCGTTCCTGCTCGCGGTGTACCTGACCTGGGTCTTCCTCGCCAAGGCGCCGCCGCCCATCGACGTCTTCGCCGAGATGGAGGCGGAGGAGCAGGCCGAGAAGGCCCGCAAGGAAGAAGCCGCCGCGGCCCGCAACACCGAGGCCTGACCGACAGCGATAGCGACAGCGACAGGGGCCCGGAACCGTGGATCACGGTTCCGGGCCCCTTCGGCGTACGAGATGTCGTGCGGGACGACCTACCTGAGCCGAGGCCGGTCAGCCGGCCGGCCGTCCTCAGTCGTCGGTGACCTCGCGACGCACCGACAGCAGGTCCTCCAGCTGCTCCTCGCGCGCCTGGGCGGCCACGAACAGCAGCTCGTCACCGGCCTCCAGCGTCTCCTCCGAGCCCGGGGTCAGCACCCGCGTACCGCGGATGATGGTGACCAGCGAGGTGTCCTCGGGCCACGCCACATCGCCGACCTGGGTACCGGCCAGCGCCGACTCCGGGGGCAGCGTCAGCTCGACCAGGTTGGCGTCGCCGTGGCTGAAGCGCAGCAGCCGGACCAGATCGCCGACGCTCACCGCCTCCTCGACCAGCGCGGACATCAGACGCGGCGTGGAGACCGCGACATCGACGCCCCAGGACTCGTTGAACAGCCACTCGTTCTTCGGGTTGTTGACCCGGGCGACGACCCGCGGCACGCCGTACTCGGTCTTGGCGAGCAGCGAGACGACCAGGTTCACCTTGTCGTCGCCGGTCGCGGCGATCACGACGTTGCAGCGCTGGAGCGCCGCCTCGTCCAGCGAGGTGATCTCGCAGGCATCCGCGAGCAGCCACTCGGCCATGGGCACCCGCTCCACGGAGATGGCGGTCGGCGCCTTGTCCACGAGGAGCACCTCGTGGCCGTTCTCCAGCAGCTCGGCGGCGATGGAGCGACCCACCGCGCCGGCCCCGGCAATCGCGACACGCATCAGTGACCGCCCTCCTCAGGACCCTCGGCGAAGGCCGCCTCGACCTTCGCGATCTCGTCCGTACGCATCATCACGTGGACGAGATCGCCCTCCTGCAGCACCGTCTGCGACGACGGAAGAATGGCTTCGCCCAATCGGGTGAGGAACGCCACGCGGACGCCCGTCTCCTCCTGCAGCGTGCTGATCTTGTGCCCGATCCAGGACGGGGTGGTGTGCACCTCGGCGAGCTGTACACCGCCGCTCGGGTCGCGCCACAGCGGCTCGGCGCCCGAGGGCAGCAGCCGCCGCAGCATCTGGTCCGCCGTCCAGCGCACGGTGGCGACCGTGGGGATGCCGAGGCGCTGGTAGACCTCGGCGCGCCGCGGGTCGTAGATCCGAGCCGCGACGTTCTCGATGCCGAACATCTCGCGGGCCACCCGGGCGGCGATGATGTTCGAGTTGTCGCCGCTGCTCACCGCGGCGAACGCGCCGGCCTCCTCGATACCCGCCTCACGGAGGGTGTCCTGGTCGAAACCGACGCCGGTGACGCGCCGGCCACCGAACCCCGACCCGAGACGGCGGAACGCCGTGGGGTCCTGGTCGATCACGGCGACCGTGTGCCCCTGCTGCTCCAGGGTCTGCGCGAGAGCGGCTCCTACTCGCCCGCAGCCCATGATGACGATGTGCACCTTGCGCCTACCTCGCAGTCCTGGTCGTCCGGCTGACCTGCGAAAACACCCTGCTCACACTCTTTCCTCGGCTTGCCGGGCAAACAACGGGGCAACGTTTTTCGGCGTTGCCCGGGATGAGCTTATGCGGCCACCGACGCGTTGCCTCATTCGAGTGTGCTTTCGCCAGGGCCGTAGCTGCAAAGGCGCGGTAAAGGGAACAAGCGGGGAAGGGAGATTTACTGGAACGCCACCGTCCGCTACACCGGTCCCCGTGGCCAACCGGAACGGAACGGTTACAGCGTGCTGATGTCATAGGGGGGAGTGCAAGGATTCCGTTAAGGATTCCGTGCCGATTTCGACTGAGTGCAGGAGATTGCAGGAAGGCGGGGGTGGTGCGTGGGCGGCCTCCATACGGAACCCTTACGATCCTCAGCGTGTCCAAACTGACCGACGTGCCCAAACGGATCCTGATCGGCCGGGCGTTGCGCAGCGACAAGCTGGGGGAAACGCTCCTCCCCAAGCGCATCGCCCTCCCCGTCTTCGCATCCGACCCGCTGTCCTCGGTGGCGTACGCACCAGGAGAAGTCCTCCTCGTGCTGTCCATCGCGGGCGTGTCGGCGTACCACTTCAGCCCGTGGATCGCGGCCGCTGTCGTGGTCCTGATGTTCACGGTCGTCGCCTCGTACCGGCAGAACGTGCATGCCTACCCGAGCGGCGGCGGCGACTACGAGGTCGCCACCACCAACCTCGGCCCCAAGGCCGGTCTGACCGTCGCCAGCGCCCTGCTGGTGGACTACGTCCTGACCGTCGCCGTGTCGATCGCCTCCGGCGTGGAGAACCTCGGCTCCGCGATCCCGTTCGTCGTCGAGCACAAGACGCTCTGCGCGATCGGGGCCATCGTGCTGCTGACCCTGATGAACCTGCGGGGCGTCAAGGAGTCCGGCAAGCTCTTCGCCATCCCCACGTATCTCTTCGTGGCCGGCGTCTTCATCATGATCGCCTGGGGTGCGTTCCGCGGTCTTGTCCTCGGCGACACCATGCACGCCCCGACCTCGGACTACGAGATCAAGCCCGAGCACCAGGGTCTGGCCGGCTTCGCCCTCGTCTTCCTGCTGCTGCGGGCGTTCTCCTCCGGCTGTGCGGCGCTGACCGGCGTCGAGGCGATCAGCAACGGTGTACCCGCCTTCCGCAAGCCGAAGAGCAAGAACGCCGCGACCACTCTCGCGATGATGGGCCTGCTGGCCGTCACGATGTTCTGCGGCATCATCGGCCTGGCCATGGCCACCGATGTGAAGATGGCCGAGAACCCGGCCCAGGACCTGATCCACAACGGCGCCGCCGTCGGTTCGAGCTTCGTCCAGGACCCGGTGATCTCCCAGGTCGCGGCTGCAGTCTTCGGTGACGGCTCGTTCCTCTTCATCATCCTCGCCGCGGCCACCGCACTCGTGCTCTTCCTGGCCGCCAACACCGCGTACAACGGCTTCCCGCTGCTCGGCTCGATCCTCGCCCAGGACCGGTACCTGCCGCGCCAGCTGCACACCCGCGGTGACCGGCTCGCCTTCTCCAACGGCATCGTGCTGCTGGCCGGCGCGGCCATCCTGCTCACCTGGATCTACGGCGCCGACTCGACCCGGCTGATCCAGCTGTACATCGTCGGTGTGTTCGTCTCCTTCACCCTCAGCCAGACCGGCATGGTCCGGCACTGGAACCGTCATCTGCGGACCGAGAAGGACCCGGCCAAGCGCCGCCACATGATCCGCTCCCGCGCGATCAACACCTTCGGCGCGTTCTTCACCGGCCTGGTGCTCGTCGTCGTGCTCGCCACCAAGTTCACCCACGGCGCCTGGGTGGCGCTGCTCGGCATGGTGATCTTCTACGGGACGATGACCGCGATCCGCAGGCACTACGACCGCGTCGCCGAGGAAATCGCCGCGGACGAGGCCCCGTCCGACGACAGCATGAAACCCTCCCGGGTCCACTCCATCGTCCTGGTCTCCAAGCTGCACCGGCCCACGCTGCGCGCGCTCGCGTACGCCAAGCTGATCCGCTCCGACCGTCTGGAGGCGCTGTCCATCAGCGTCGACCCCGCCGAGACCAAGGCGCTCAAGGAGGACTGGGAGCGGCGCGGCATCAACATCCCGCTGAAGATCCTCGACTCCCCGTACCGCGAAGTGACCCGGCCGGTCATCGACTACGTGAAGGGCCTGCGCCGGGAGAGCCCCCGCGACGTGGTCAGTGTCTACATCCCGGAGTACGTGGTCGGGCACTGGTACGAGCACCTGCTGCACAACCAGAGCGCCCTGCGCCTCAAGGGGCGGCTGCTGTTCACCCCGGGCGTGATGGTGACGTCCGTCCCGTACCAGCTGGAATCCTCCGAGGCCGCGAAGAAGCGCGCCAGGAAGCGTGCCGAATGGAACGCTCCCGGATCGGTCCGCCGGGGTCCCGTGGAGCGCAGGGCCAAGGAGCCCAGCAACAAGAGCTGACTCTCCGTGCCCGCAAGTGGTAAGCGGCCGGACACCACCCACGTAGACTTGTGGGTTGTTGTCCGGCCGTTTTCCTTTGATCTCTGGAGCCACCCCCTCATGCAGAACGAATCCACCTCGTCGCCGGCCGAGGACTCGCAGACCGGGGACTCACTGATCGGCGAGGAGTACGAGGTCGAGGTGGGCCCCGTCGCACACGGCGGCCACTGCATCGCCCGTACCTCGGAGGGCCAGGTCCTCTTCGTACGGCACACGCTGCCCGGCGAGAAGGTGATCGCCCGGATCACCGACGGCGACAAGGACTCCCGCTTCCTGCGCGCCGACGCCGTCACGATCATCGAACCGTCCAAGGACCGCGTCGAGGCGCCCTGCCCGTACGCCGGCCCCGGCAAGTGCGGCGGCTGCGACTGGCAGCACGCCAAGCCCGGCGCCCAGCGCCGGCTCAAGGGCGAAGTCATCGCCGAACAGCTCCAGCGCCTCGCCGGGCTCACCCCCGAAGAGGCCGGCTGGGACGGCACGGTCATGCCGGCCGAGGGCGACAAGCTCCCGAAGGGCGAGGTGCCGGCCTGGCGCACCCGCGTCCAGTACGCCATCGACGAGAACGGCCGCGCCGGCCTGCGCAAGCACCGCTCGCACGACGTCGAGCCGATCGAGCACTGCATGATCGCGGCGCCCGGCGTCTCGGAACTCGGCATCGAGAAGCGCGACTGGACCGGCATGGCCTCGGTGGAAGCCATCACCGCCACCGGTTCCAACGACCGCCAGGTCATCCTCACCCCGAAGCCCGGCGCCCGGCTGCCGCTCGTCGAGCTCGACAAGCCGGTCTCCGTCCTGCGCGTCGACGAACGCGACGGCGGCATCCACCGGGTCCACGGCCGCGGCTTCGTCCGCGAACGCGCCGACGACCGCACGTACCGCGTCGGCTCGGGCGGCTTCTGGCAGGTCCACCCGCAGGCTGCCAACACCCTCGTCCGCGCGGTCATGCAGGGCCTCCTGCCCCGCAAGAACGACATGGCCCTCGACCTCTACTGCGGCGTCGGCCTGTTCGCCGGCGCCATCGGTCAGCGCATCGGCGAGAAGGGTGCGGTCCTCGGCATCGAGTCCGGCAAGCGCGCCGTCGAGGACGCCCGCCACAACCTCCAGGACCTCGACCGGGTCCGCATCGAGCACGGCAAGGTCGACCAGATCCTGCCCCGCACCGGCATCACCGAGTGCGACCTGATCGTCCTCGACCCGCCGCGCGCGGGCGCGGGCAAGCAGACGGTGAAGCACCTCGCCGGCCTCGGCGCCCGCCGCATCGCCTACGTCGCCTGCGACCCGGCGGCACTCGCGCGCGACCTGGCGTACTTCCGGGAGGGCGGCTACAAGGTGCGGACGCTGCGGGCGTTCGACCTGTTCCCGATGACCTCGCACGTGGAGTGCGTGGCGATTCTGGAGCCTGCGGAAAAGGGCGCCTGACCTGCAATGCCGGTGAGTTAGCGCGTCGGTGCAGGTCAGGTGGGGTGCTTGGTGACTTTGAGTGTGTAGCGGACGTTACTGGGAGTGCGGGTCTGGTCCCGTTTTCTGACCTCGAAGGTGTTCTTGGACGGCTTCTTGATGCGCTGGCACTGCCGGTTGCGCCGGGGCGGCAGGAGGGCGGCCAAGAGCTCTGTGGTGGCTTCGCGGCGGGCGGCGGCCAGTGTGGTGACGTCGGCTGCGGCCTGGGCGGCGACGGCCAGCCGGGCGAGCTGCACCGTGACGGTGAAGGAGATCCGGTCAGGATCGGTCCCGCCGTGTTCTGCCGCGCGCGTCTGCAGTGCGCATAGTGCCTGGTAGACGGTGAGAAGGGCGTAGATCTCCTGGTAGATCAGCTCGGGCGCCTTGGAGCGCAGGATGAATCCGGCGCCGCGCAGGCGGTTCTTCAGTTCCGCGAATCCGTTTTCGATCTCCCACCGCTGGTGATATGCCCTCGCCAGCTGGTGGGCCGGGGCGAGGCGGTGGTCCAGCAGGCTGGTGACCAGCCGGAACGTCTCGGTGCGGGGTGGGCCGGCCTGTGGGTGGATGGTCACGGTGTACTCGATGATCCGTACCAGGTGTCCCCGGGGCGGCTCGGTCAGGGTGCGTCCGGCCGCGCGGGCCTGACCGTGGCGGATGTTCTCCGCGGGCGTGCGCATGATGGACAGGTAGGACCCGTCGGACAGCACCCGCAGCGGCACGAAGACCAGGTTCTTCTTGATCCGCCAGGCCAGGTGGGCGCCGGTGGCGCGGGCCAGGCCCCACAGCTGGTATCCGGCGAAGTTGCGGTCGGCCAGCAGCAGCATGTCCCCTCGCAGGGAGGCCAGCAGCCGGCGGGCGAGCTTGTGCTCGCTGAACCTGGCCACGGCGTCGAAGGCCGCGTCGACCAGGGCGTGGGTGCCGCATTCGGTCAGGGCCATCAGGCGGACCTGTGGGTGTCCGCTCTGGTTGACACCACCCTTGCCGGTGAAACCGAACTCAGCAGCGTTTGCCGGGGTGTCGGGGACATCCAGCGCGGTGCCGTCCCAGGCGACCAGCCGCAGCCCGAAGGCGAACGCGCCCGGAGTGACGGTCGTGGCCAGCGTGCCGCACCGCCGCTCGAACAGCGCCTGCAGCGGCTTGTCGCCCAGCCGCTGCCGGGCCCGTGTCAGGGCCGAGCTGGTGGGCAAGCGCTGCACACACAGGCCTGGCAGATGCCGCAGCTTCTCCGTCAACGTGCGCAGGACCGACCGGTATCCCGGCGGCCCGGCACTGTCGGAGCTGCTGAACAGGCACAACGCCAGGATGAAGTAGACCACCGCCCGGGCGGGCAACAGCCGGCGGCGACGCTCGCCGCAGCCGGTCAACTCCACGACCTCGTCAACCAGTTCAGGGCTGATCTCCTCGGTCAACACGCCGAGACGGACGTGCTCGCCAAAGCGCCGGTCCGTGGGGGTCACCAGCCTGTTCAACGGGGCCTGGCTGCCCTCGGTGATGGCAGACGACATGCGGACGATGGCACACTGAGTACCCAACGGAGTTCCCTCGCGGACAGTCGGATCTTGGTCGATCTTCTGTCCTACCGGGAACTCCGTTGCCGTGTCCCGGCCTCCGCCGACACGTCACCAGAAGTGACGGATCACGCAACGTCACCAGGGGATATTCCCAACCAAACCCCGCACTATCAAGTGCCTGACCTGCACCGACGCGCTAACTCACCGGCATTGGCCTGACCTGCGGTTTTGTGGCCTCGTTGGTTCGCTCGACCTGTTTCCCTTTGTGTAGCGGGTTGAGCGGATAGATTGCTCGTCAACAATTCCTGACCTGCGACTTCGTCGGGGAGGCGAGCGCACCGGCGACGCCGTCAAGGACTCGTTCGAAGATTCTTGACGCTCAAATGACGCTTGGTTCAGGGCTCTGGGCCAGCCGCCACGCGGCCCGGCGTGAGGTCCTCGGCGACCTGTAGTAGGGAGTGGCGCCCATGGCTGGCAACCGCCGCAACGGGCGCCCCTACCGGGCACTCTGCGCCAGGCAACGCAGCCTCAGCCTCCCCTGCTGGTGGTGCGGCCACAGCATCCGGTACGACGTCGCCGGCCCCGGAGCTCCTCGCGCCCGCCAACGCCCGCTCTGGACACCGCCGCTGCAACTCCGCCCGAGGCAACCGCACTATCGTCTAGTGTCTCGTGATCCTGTTCATGTCAGTTCGAGTTGCTATTTACGAGTTTCTTCACGTTGGTCGCGACGAGTCGGACCTTCGCGAGGACCTCGCCGGCGGTCGCGGTCCAAGTGAACGGTTTCGCTGTCGTGTTCCAGGAGTTGATGTAGTCGCGGATCTGTTTGATCAGGACGTTGACGCTGGAGAACGTGCCGCGGCGGATGGACTGCCGGGTCAGGATTCCGAACCAGATCTCGATCTGGTTCAGCCACGAGGAGCCGACGGGAGTGAAATGGAAGTGGACGTGCGGGTTCTTGACCAGCCACTCCTTGACCTCCGGGGTGGTGTGCGTCGAGAGGTTGTCCAGGACGACATGGATGTCCTTCCCGGCGTGCGGTTTCACCGCCTTCTTCAAGAAGGCCAGGAAATCCTTGCCGTCCCGGGTCGGCCTGCACTCGCCGAGCACTTCACCAGTGGTGACGTTCAGGGCGGCGAACAGGTTCGTGGTGCCGTGCCGGACGTAGTCGGCGGTGCGCTTCTCGCTCGCCGCGAAGGCGACCGGCAGCACCGGCTGGGTCCGGTCCAGCGCCTGGATCTGCGTCTTCTCGTCGATCGAGAGGACTACCGCGCCGCCCGGCGGGGCCAGATACAGGCCGATCACGTCAGCCACCTTCTCCGCGAACGCGGGATCTTTGGAAATCTTGAAGGTGCCGGACCGGTGCGGCTTCAGGCTTTCCTCGCGCCAGACGCGCGCGATGTAGTGCCAGGACACGGTGATGTTCTCGGTTCGCTCCAGGTACTTCGCCAACTCCCGTGTGGACCAGTGCGAAAGCCCCGTGCCGTCCGGCGGCGTCATGCGCGTCAGCGCGATCACCCGGGACCGCACCCGCGCCGGTACCTGTTCCCGTGCGCCACCGGGACGCTCCCCTTCCAGCCCGGCCAGTCCGTGCTCGGCATAGCGGGTCTTCCAGCGGTCCACGGTCGGCAGTGACACCCCGAGCAGCTCGGCAATGTCCTTGCGCCGACGCCCCTCGCTCGACCACAGCACGATCCGGCCCCGCGTAGCGATGTCCGCAGGAACGTCCCGGCTGTTCAACAACTCCCGCAACTCGGCGGCCTGTTCCACGGAGATCTCCACACCAAGAGACCCTGCCACACAAGATCAAGTAACGCTGACGGAATCACGAAACACTAGTGTCTTGCGCCGGGAATTCGTTGAATAAGACCGACCGGCAGTAGGTGGCGGAGCACGGTTGCGATGAGGGGTGGCAGCAGAACGGGCACAGGCCCGAGTGATCATGGAGTTCTCTACGCTCTGTGACCGTGAAAGACGACTGTGCCCGCGCTGCCATCATGCCTGCTTGAACCCGCCTGGGACCAGTTCAGGGCCCTGCTGCCCGATCGGGCCGAGTTTGTCCCCGACCATCCGCTCGGCTGCCATCGACGGCGTATACCGGACCGCGTCGTCTTCGACCACGTCGTCCAAGCGCTGATCCACGGCTCCGGATACGAGCGCATCTCCTCGCCCGGATGCTCCGACCGCACGATCCGACGCCGCGTCAAGCTGTGGGCTCAGATGGGGATCTAGCAAGCGCTGCACCGGATCGCCCTGGAGGCGTACGACCGCATGATCGGCCTCGACCTCGATGAAATCTCGGTCGACGGCTGCATCACCAAGGCGCCGTGCGGCGGAGAGAAAGCGGGGCGCTCGCCCGTCGACCGGGGCAAGCAGGGACTGAAGCGCTCGGTCGCCTCCGACGCGTGCGGGGTTCCACTCGGGATCGTGTCCGCCGGGGCGAACCGGCACGACTCGCCGCTGCTCGGCCCCACCCTGGCAGCGGCCAAAGAGCAGGCCGGTGCGATGCCGGAGGCCGTCAACGTTAACCTCGACCGCGGGTACGACAGCACCAAGTCACGTGTGTTGATCGGCGAGTTGGGATTCTCGACCGAGATCGCCCGCAAGGGCGTGCCCGCCCCGATCCAGGCCGGCAAGCGCTGGGTGGTGGAGCGCACGCACTCGTGGATGAACGACTACGGCAAGCTGCGGCGCTGCACCGAGAGGAGCGGCGATGTCGTGGACTTCTACCTCTACCTCGCCGCCGCCCTCGTCACGCTCCGCATGCTCATTCGACGCTCGACGAGCCGCTACCGCTGGGACGGCCGCCCCACCACCCGACGCCTCAAGTGATCCATTTGCCGGTGGGTCTAAGTAGACTGCTTCCATGGCGAAGACGGGACGGCCGCCGGCCCGTCCTGCGGTGGCGGGCGGTTCTCCTCGGCCGGCGCCGGGAGCCAAGGACGGGCCCGGGGCACCGCGGCGCTCGCCCAGCGCGGCGCGGCGACCTGGCCGGAGCTTTGGCCAGGGGCGCTGAAAAGCGCCCAGCCCTTGGCGGGTACGGCATGGTGGTTCTGTACGCGATCCCGCATCAGGCGCCGTGGTTCTATCCGGGCGAAGCAGGCTACGGCCCGCAGGAATAGATTTCGAGTTCATCGTCCCAGGCATCGTGGGCACATCGTCGATGTCCGCGTGGTGACCGATGTGCCGCTTCCGCTCGGACGTGATGTCGTCCCCGTCACGGGTCCAATCGGGCAGCCGAGCGAGCCGTTTCTCGATCCAACCGGGGCATCCTGCCAGGCGGCCGCCGCGCCGTCGTCATTGCCGCCAGTGACAAACGAGTCGCCCGACCGGTTCGATGTCATCGTCGAGGCCAAGGAGTACTGCCAGGGCCTCGTCTCGGTCTGTCAGGCAGTCAGCCACCGCCCGGAGTCGGGCTCGTCAAACTACGTAGGAGAGTCCGTCAGAATCCTGCCGCCGGCACCACAGCGTTCAGCCTGCGGTGAGGCCGGAGAATGCTTCGGTCGTGAGCTCCTGGAGCTCGGGGAGCGGGACGTCGCGGAGATGCTGCGTGAGTCCCCACCGATGACCGAAAGGGTCGAGCAGCTGACCTTCTCGCTCGCCCCAGAAGGTGTCGCTCAACGGGCGAATCACGGTGGCCCCGGCACCGACGGCCCGCTGCCAGGTGTCATCGACATCGTCGACATGCAGGTAGATGGCACCGTAGGTGCCGCCGAAGTGCTGCGGCCCGAAGGACTCCATCTCAGGGAACTCGTCGGCCAGCATCAGGGTGAGCGTCCCGATGCGGACCTGGACGTGGATCAGCCGGCCGCCGGGTACCACCAGCCTGGTGAGCTCTGTGGCTCCGAAGGCCTGTTGGTACCAGGAGGATGCCTCGTCCGTGCCGCGAGCGGTCAGGTGCAGGGTGTGGGAGTTGAACGACATCGGTGCTTCCTTTCTGAGATCTGGGTCCGGCCGGTTCGAGCGCGGCATCAAAGCGCGCCGACGGCCCGACCGATCGACGCCCTTGCAGCGGGAGTTGTCAGGCTCGAGGTCGACGCGCACCTCAACTGCTCCATGACCGCAGCTTGTCCGGGTTGCGAATCGCCCAGATACGTCGGATGTGGGATTCGTCGATGTCGAATGCGTACACGGTCAGCACCTGACTGCCGTTCACCGCAACGAGGCCCGGTTGGCCGTTGACGGTCCGCTCAAGGAGGTCGAGTCGGCCGGCGAGACCCGCCAGGTGTACCAGGAACTCCGCAACCCGAAGGTGGCCTTGGACCGGCGCCGGCGAGGCCATCGCGCGACCGCCACCGTCGGCGATGGCGACGACCGACGGGTCGAGGAGTCGTACCAGGGCATCCACGTCCTTGGCCTGCCACGCCTGCCGGAACTCACCGACGATGGCAGAACGCCGCCGCGCCCGTGCACCGCGGGTGCGGGCAGCAGCCACTCGTCGACGACCCGACGAGGCGAGCTCGCGGCAGGCACCCGGCGTGCGGCCGACGATCTCTGCGACCTCGTTGAACGGCACCCGGAACACATCGTGCAGCATGAAGGCGACGCGCTCGGCCGGCGTCATCGCATCGAGCACGACCAGGAACGCCATCTCGACGGACTCGTCCAACGTGATGTGGTCGGCGGGATCTCTCGCCGTCGATCCGTGGGAGAGCGCGCTCCACTCGGCCCGCGCCGGCAGTGGCTCTGGAATCCACTCACCAACGTACCGCTCTCGACGCATACGCGCCGAACGGAGCTGGTCCATGCAGATTCGGCTCACGACGGTGGTCAACCAGGCTGCGGGATTCGCGATAGCGGCCCGGCGCTCGACAGGTTGCGCGAACCAACGGGCGTACGCCTCCTGGACGGCATCCTCCGCCTCGGTCAGCGAGCCGAGCAGCCGGTAGGCGAGATTGGCGAGGTTGCGCCGCTCCGACATGAGCGGCTCGTCCTCAGGACGCGCCGGAGCGTCTTCGTTTCCGCCTGTGATGTCCATTCGGTCAGCGCCTTTCACTCGCCACGTATGAATCCTCCCGCGATATACGACGGATCAGGACCCGCCGACGTCAGCGGGCGACAACGGCGGTCCGTCTCCTGACGATCGAGGCCACTACCGCGTCGGTGTGGGTGTTGGGATCGCGGCCGACCACAAGGCGACCGCGTGTCCGTGGTACGCCCCAAAAATCGCGACAGGAGAACGCATCATGACCAAGATCGGCATCATCATCGGCAGCACGCGTCCGGGACGGCTCGGCCCGCAGGTCGCCGGGTGGGTCCACGAAGTCTCGGCGCAGCGGTCCGACGCCGAGTTCGAGCTCGTCGATCTCGCCGAGTTCCGACTTCCGCTCTTCGACCAGGCGGTTCCACCCGCCATGGGCGGGACCGGAGGCCCCGAGGCGCAGGCCTGGGTGCGCACGATCGATACGCTCGACGGATTCGTGTTCGTCACGCCGGAGTACAACCACCAGCTCCCCGGCGCACTCAAGAACGCCATCGACTTTGTCTACGCCGGCTGGGCGAACAAGGCCGCCGGGATCGTCTCCTACGGCGCCGCCGGCGGCGCCGGGTCCGCGGCCCAGTTGCGGCAGATGTGCGGTCTGCTCGGGCTCGCCGACGTGCCGGCCCAGGTCACCCTTCACCTGGCCACGGACTTCGAGAACTTCACGGTGTTCGCTCCGAGTGAGTCCAGGGCACTCTCGCTGGAGGAATTGCTCGACCGTGTCGTCGCCTGGACCGCGGCACTCGAGCCCATGCGAAGTGCCCGCGCGGCGTCCATCGTCTGAGCTGCCTCCAACCGATTGAGACCAGAAGGGAGTCGATCGAGCATGCCTCATCTCACCGTCCACGTTCTCGAGCCTCAGATCACCGGGCATGAGAACGACCTCATCGCCCGACTCACGGACGCGGTCACCTCCGTCTACGGAGAGTGGGCTCGCAACCTCGTGGTCGTACAGCTCACGGGACTTGCGGTCGGCCGCTGGGCCGTCGGCGGGGTTGCGCGCGATGAGGTAGCGCCGACCGTGACGTTCGCCATCCGGGAGAAGGCGCTTACCGGGGCCGACGGTCCGCGGATCGCGGCCCGGCTCGTCGCAGCAGTGACAGACGCACTCGCATTGGCGCTCGGCGAGCAATATCGCGGCGGGATCGTCGTCGACCTGGTCGCGACACGCGACGATCGCACCGCCGTCGGCGGCCGTCTCGTGAGCGAGGCGGTGATGAGTGAACCGGACGAGCTGAGGGACCGCGTCGAGATCGAGGCGCTCCGCGCGGAGTTCACGGACGCGGCGATGATGAATGACCACGATCGGCTTGCCTCACTCTTCATGCCAGACGGCGTTGTCCGAATTCCGGACGCCGGCATCGAGGCCGCCGGTCGCGACGGCATTCGGGGTCTCGGGCAGCAACGTGAGGCCAGCTTCGAGGTCTTCGCCCAGACGACCCACCCCGGAGTCATCTCCCTCTCAGGAGACACCGCGACCGGCCGCGCCTATCTCTCCGAAGTCATCCGGATTCGTGGTGGTGCCTCGCACCTCAATTACGCGATCTACCACGATCGCTACCAGCGCACCCCAGACGGCTGGCGCTTCGCTGAACGCGCGTATGAGATTCGTTATCTGGACTCGACGCCACTCGCTGGGGGTCCTGGTGGATCCGTCGCGGATCACGGATAGTCGCAGCGGACACGTGTGCTGCGCCGGTGGCACCGCAGACGTCGGGGTGGAGCATCGGCATGACGCTGCCAGGCATGCCACTGGGTAGGGGCCCCGCGGACCAGTCCGCGGGGTGTGGCTGCACGCAGGGGTGATGCCTTCGAGGAGGGCCAGGATCTGGTCGTACAGTTCCTCGTCTGGTGCCTGGAGGTGGAAGCAGATGCGCATTACGGTGTGCGGGCTGGGGTTCATCCGGCGCTGCCGGGGCTGGTGTGGCGTATCCGAACTAGGCGGCCGCTTTCGGATCTTGCCCTTGCTTCCCCACCCCTGCTCCTCCGCTCCCGCCCGCCGGGCGGCACGATGTGCGGATGGCGATGAGCGAGACGGAACTGCTGGCCCTCCTGCGCGAACCCGACGACCCCGAACGGCTGGAACGGCCGCTGCACCGCGCGCCTCCTTCGCGAATCGGTTGACCAGTGGGCCGTAGAGCAGACCGCCGATGACCGGTGCGAGGAGGACGAAGTAGGGCCCGAGCCAGGCCGCATGCGGGTTGTCGGCTCCGCGCGAGGCCGCGTAGTCGCTGTGGCCCGCGAAGAGACGTGAAGGTCTGGATGCACCAGCGAAATCGAGCCCACTCCGGGACCGGCACCGACTGTCACCGCCAGCGCCAACAGCCCCCAGGGGCGGTCGGAGTCCCGCGAGCCTCCGAGCGGGCCCGGCTTGCGTGGTGCCCATTTCTTCCCCTTCCTTACTTTTGCGTTATGCAAAGTATGTCGGGCTCACCGCGACAGGGGCTGCTCCCCGAGCGGCATCGGCGGAATCCGGGGAGACGGTCTCATCCTCAGGCGAACGGCTGGTGTGAGGTGTCCGGAGCTGGTGCCGCGCTTGGGGCAGTGGACACGCTGGGCCGCTGGGCGGCGCCCACGCGGCAGCCGCCCTGTCTCTGGCACTCGGCTTCGCCGGGCAAGCCCTCCGAGGGGCGAAAGCATGGAGCAACTCCCGGCAGCGGCGATCCTGCAGCGAGCGCGAGGGTACGGCGCGACCGTGACGCTCATTTGACGCTCCGGGCGCCTGACGGTTGCCCGCCGAGCCGCGAAACCTGGCCTGACCTGCGGTTTCTCTCGTCTCGTCGTCTGTGACCTCTTTTCGATGACGCATCATGTGGAGTGCGTGGCGATTCTTGACCCTGCCACAAAGGGTGCATGACCTGCGGGTTCCTTCCGTGTGCGGTGTGGGCGTCGCGGCGGTTTGCTGACGTGTGCGACGAGAGCCCGGTCGCTGCCGGGGACGGCTCGGCCGGCATCTCGTGCAGGCCCGGGGCGGAGTAGCGAAGGGCGTTCGCGGGTTCCTCTGCATGACGTGACGTGCCTGAGTGCTTCACCTCAGGGCAGCGTGGTCGCCAGCGCTGCGACCGCCGTACGCATCCGGTTCTCGTCGTCGCGGACGCTCCGGCTGAACTCCATGTGGAGGAAAGGAACGCCGTCCGCCGTGGCCCGTCGTCCCTGTTCGTTGCTGCGGCCCTCCAGGGCGCAACGATGACCAGGCCCGGCAGACATCGAAGCCTTCCCGACGCACGGCGCCAACGGCATGGCCCGCTCGGACCGCGGTACGGACATCATCGAGCTCAAGGGTCCAGCGGCGAAGAGGCCAACGGCCCGACGATCGGCGACAAGGGCGGCACGTCCCGGCTGGACGGGAACGGGTACTACGCCTCTACTCTGCGCGGCGCCAAGCGCCTGTAGCGGGCCGTCCTTTCCGTCCCGTGAGGGCGGAGGCATCCCGAGCCCGGGTCGAGGACGGCTGCGTCACCGCTGCGCACCAGGGCCCATCGTGGCCGGGCGTGGTCGCCCGAGGGCCTACGGGACCCGGGCGACGGAGCGAGGGCCTACGGGACCCGGGCGACAGCGACGTAGAGGCCGCTGGCCTCGGGCTGGGGCGCAGGGGTGCCCCGGAACCATTCGGGTGCCGTCACCAGACCCGGTTCGACGATGTCCAGGCCGTCCAGGAAGCGGGCGAACTCGTCGCGGGTGCGCAGCGCGAGCCGGATGCCGCCCCTGCCGTACTCGGCGGCGCCCTGTTCTCCCCGCTCGGGATTCACATCGGATGCTCCCTGGGACAGCACCATGTAGCTGCCCGGAGCCAGTGTGCTCACCAGGGTCCGGACGATGGCGTACGGATCGTCCTCGTCCGGCAGGAAGTGCAGCAGGCCGAGGAGCGACACGGCGACCGGCCGGTCGAAGTCCAGAATCCGGCGCGCGGTTTCCACGATCCCCTCGGGCTCGCGCACGTCCGCGGGTACGTAGTCGGTCGCCCCCTCCGGCCTGCTGATCAGCAGCGCCTCCGCGTGACGCAGGACGATGGGGTCGTTGTCGCAGTAGACGACCCGGGCGGCCGGGTTGATCTCCTGGGCCGTCTGATGCAGGTTCGGGGCGGTCGGGATGCCCGTACCGATGTCCAGGAACTGCCCGATGCCCTCGCCGGCCAGCCAGGCCGTCGCCCGGCTCATGAACGCACGGTTTTGATGCGCCCCGATCTTCGCCTCGGCCGGCAGCTGCTCCGCCACCGCCTGATCGACGGGGTAGTTGTCCTTCCCGCCGAGGAGCCAGTCGTACACCCGCGCGGAGTGGGGCCTGCTGGTGTCGATCGGGGTGTGGGACATCCCTGTCGTCATGCCGTGCTCCGTCACCGAGGGGTCGAACCGCTCCGTCGGCGCAGTCTGCCACAGCAACTCCGGTCCGATCCACGCGCGTTGACAACCGGTCGGCGAAATGGCCGGTACTGCGTGTTCGTGAGTTCCGGAGCAGCGGCAGGGAGCAGAGCCGGGTCCGGCTGAAGGCCTTTCCGGAGCCGGTGGGCTGCTACGCGGCGCCGTTCTCGCCCAGGATCTTGTCGATGCGGGCGCGATGCGCTTCCTCCCATGCATCGAGGGATTCGCCGGCCTCCTTGGCCAACTTCGCCCGGGCATCGAGGAGTACCTGCTCCCGGCGGGCGCGGGGAGTGACCACGATGCCCTCTTCGTCGGCCACCACGATGTCCCCGGCATGCACGTTCACGCCGCCGCACCGCACCTGGCCGCCCAGTGGCACAACGGCCGACTTCGTTCCCGGGATGGGGATGACCCCCCTGGCGAAGACGGGAAAGCCCATCTCGCGCACCTCGGCGAGGTCACGGATCACCCCGTCGAGCACGAACCCGGCGACCCCTCGGCGCTGGGCGACGGCGCAGACATTTCCTCCGGCGAGTGCGTAGTCCACGTCACCCGCTTCGACGACGATGACCGAGCCGGGCTCCGCGCGATGGATGGCCGCGTGCAGCATGAGGTTGTCCCCCGGAGGGCACCGCACGGTGAACGCCGGGCCGGCAATGCGCGGGATCGAGGGCCACAGAGGGCGAATGCCGATGTTCATGACCTGCTCGCGTCCCAGGACGTCGGCGAGGGTGGTCGGTGAGAGGTCCTTGAACTCGGTGCCGTCGCTCATGTTCTTCCTTCGTTCGTTCCGGCGCTCGTCCCACCGTGGGCCGTCGGGTCAGGCCTTCCAGAAGAAGACGGCCGTCATCCGCTTCTCCTCCAGCGTGTGACCCCAGTAACCGGTGGCGCTGTGGATCATATTGGCGGAATAGAGCAGCAGCCGGTTGGCGCGGTGCGGGACCCGTACGTCCTCGACGAAGGAATCCGGCGACACGAAGCGGGTGCCCAGCGCGTCGACGAGGTTGTTGTGCGGCGCGGCCACCTGGTTGCCGCCCAGGACTCCACCGGGCAGGCTCTGGCGGTAGAAGCTGGTTCCGCAGTCCTTGGGTACGCCGGGGTTGAGATAGAGCACCGCGGCGTAGCGGCAGAGTGTCCGCGAGTCGGTGTGAGGGCGCGGCTCACATTCGCCCTCGCCGACGACCTGGACACAGTTGTGGTTGAACGTGCCGCCGCCCGAAGGGCGTTCGGCCCGGAGTTCCCGGGCGCCGGTCGCCTTGCTCACCAGCCGTTCCACCTGCGCCAGTTCACCCGGCTCGAGCCCCGGCATGGCGCGCAGTCCCGGCCAGCTCTCGGGTTTGTGCGGGTAGCCCTCCGTCCAGTCCTCCCTGGCCAGGCAGCGTTCCCGGGTGGCGCCCACATCCGGCAACACGTCGTCCAGTACCCAGTAGTCCCGGCCGCGCGTCGGCTTGCGGTACGGGAGGACCGGGAGGGGAGGAGGTCTCAGAGACATGGGAGGGACCGTAGCGGCCGGGGGTCCCTCGGATCTCCACGCAAGCGGTCAACCTTACGTCAAGGGCTCCCCAAGCGGGTTGTTTCTGATTGCTGGTCAAAGTTGGTGGCCGGAAGCTCGGTTGGGGCGTCGATGAGGCCGGGACGGAGGTGTTCCACGTGGTACAGGGCCTGGTCGAGAAGTGCGGCGACGTGGTTGTCGTGGAGGGTGTAGACCACGGAGCGGCCTTGGCGGGTTCCGGTGACCAGGCCGAGATTGCGCAGCAGGCGAAGCTGGTGCGAGCAGGCGGACTGCTCCATGCCGACAGCGGTCGCCAGCTCCGTCGCCGCGCACGGGCCTTCGCGCAGCCGGGCCAGGATCAGCAGCCGTGAGGGCGTGGACAGCGCCTGGAGCATGGCGGCGACCTGCGGTGCGTTCTGCGCGGTCAGACGGGTGCACGGCGCTGTGGCACTGCTGTCGGGGGTATTCGCCCTGTCGCCCATGGTCACCATGGTACGGAGATGAGCACATGAATGGATGTTCAAATATTCATGTGTAGTGAGACGTTTCGGCGGTGGTCCAGGTGAGGGAAGACCCGGTGCCCCGGAGACCGCTGTCCAGGGCACCGGCGACGCATGACGGACGGGTGTCCGGTATGCGTGTCAGTCGTCGATCGCCGCCCCGTACAACGCGTCCGTCGTCGGGCCGCCGAGGTCGCCCGCGCCGTAGCTCCAGGAACCGGAGGTGGTGATGCCGCCGGTTCCCGCGGAGAAGACCCAGACGTAGCCGTCGTTCGTGTTCTCGCTCGGCGCCGAGACGAGCAGGCCGAACCGGCCGTCGTCGTTGGGGTCGGTGAAGGAGACCTGGCCGCCGAACTTGTCGCCCTTCTCGACGGTGCCCGGGACCTTGGCGGTCCCCTGGTTCGCCGACAGCACGCCGGTGGCCGTGAGGCCCCGGGCCGAACCGCGCAGGACGATGAAGGCACCCGCGTCCGGGACGGTGCCGATGTCCTCGCCGGAGACGCCGATCGCCAGGTCCGCGAATCCGTCCTTGTTCGTATCGCCGAGGGAGAGGTCGGTGCCGAAGCCGTCGCCCCGCTCGTTCGTACCCGGCACACCCGGCGAGTCCTGGGTCCACCAGACCGGCGGTGTGCCGGGGCCCTCCTGGCCTGCGAGTCCGGCCGTGCTGCCGTAGTAGACGCCGACCATGCCGCCGGTCATGCTCTCGCCGCCGTCGTCCGGGCTGTGCGGCTCACCGGTGACCAGGTCGTCGTAGCCGTCGCCGTTGATGTCGCCGGAGGCGACGACGGGGCCGCCGCGTACCGCGGTGACCGGCAGCGGCTCGTCGTTGGAGGCGGTGCCGGGGAGGATGTACGACCAGCCGTGGCCCGGTTCGTCGCCCACGCTGGTGCCGGAGACGATCAGGTCGGCGTAGCCGTTGTTGTCGTAGTCGCCGGTGGTCATCGACTTGGGCTGGATGCCCTGCGGTTCGTCGGCACCGGACCTGGCGAGCGCCTTTTTTGGCGGTGAGGTGAGCGTCGTACGCGCCTTCTGCTGCGACTGCCGCGACTGCGGGCCGGCGCTCTTCGCGCTGGGTTCGGTGGCCGGCTCGAACTGGTAGGTGGTCAGGCCGACCGAGTCCATGACCGCCAGCAGGTCGCCGGGTGTGGTGTCCGAGAAGCGGGCCGCGGCGAGCGAGGCGCCGAATTTGCCGCCCGTGGTGAGATCGTCGGCCTGCAGCCAGTTGCTCACCGACCCGGTGAGGCCCTTGGGCGTGCCCCACAGGACGACCACGCCGCCCGCGTTGGAGACGGCGCCGATGTCCTCGCCGGGGATACCGACGACCGCGTCGTCGTAGCCGTCGCCGTCGAGGTCGCCGGTGGCCACGGCCTTGCCGAAGTTGTCGCCCGCCTCGGCCGCTCCGGCCACCCCGGAGGAGTTCTGGCTGAAGGCCCTGACATTGGTGGTGCCCATGCCCATGGGCCCGCCGTACTGCACGGTGACCATGCCCGCGCCCTTGTGCCCGCCGACCGCCGCACCGGGAGAGCCCACGAGCACGTCGTCGTAGCCGTCGCCGTTGAAGTCGGTGTTGCGGTCGTTGGCGTGCGTGCCGCCGGGGGTACCGGCGTACGCGGACGGGGCCGAGGCGATGGCCGCGCCCGTGACGAGGAGAAACGATGCCGCCGCAACGGCGGCCGAGCGGTTCTTGCGCATGAGCGGCTCCTTGGTTCACGAAGGGCCGGGCTTGCTCGGGGGCGCGGGGGGTATCCGGAGAGGGCCCGTTCCTTGTCCGGTGCCGTGTATGACAGCGCATGGGGCACAAGGGTTGTACGTAGGGTGTGTCCGGTTTTCCGAAGAAGATCACTTTGGGGTCGTTGTGATCCGCGCGCTCCGTTCAGGACGGATCGGGGTCGTTCGGAGGAACCTCAGCATCCGGAGGATTGCGGAGCGTCATTCCCTCGTCCCCCGGGCTTTGGGTGTCAGATGGCCATGACCATCTCCGGGGCGACCCGTGCGGGACTCGGTCCGGTCGCTACGGCAGCGTGAGCGCGGTCCCACGGGACCGGTCACGCGTCGATCCGTCGAAGGAGGACACCCCCATGCTCGGCACTCATTTCGTGACCGGTGCACCCAGCTGGCTGGACCTCGGCAGCACCGACACCGCGGCCGCCGCGGACTTCTACGGTGCGGTGTTCGGCTGGAGTTTCGACTCGGCAGGACCCGAGGCCGGCGGCTACGGCTTCTTCCAGAAGGACGGCAGGACCGTCGCTGCTGTCGGCCCGCTCACGGAGGAGGGCGCGAGTCCGGCTTGGACGGTGTACTTCCAGACCCCCGACGCCGATGCGACGGCCAAGGCCGTGGAGCAGGGCGGCGGGACCGTGCGGGTCGAGCCGTTCGATGTCATGGACGCGGGACGGATGTCCTGTTTCACGGACCCGGGCGGTGCCGATTTCTCGGTCTGGCAGCCCGCTGGTGTCAAGGGCCTGGAGAAGACCTCGGAGCCCGACACGCTGTGCTGGGTCGAGTTGCACGTCGGTGACACTTCCGCGGCACTGACCTTCTACCGGTCGCTGTTCGGCTGGCGGAGCCAGGCGATGGAAGTCCCCGGAATGACGTACACCGTGCTCTCCACCGCGGACGGCGACCAGCAGGACGCGAGCTTCGGCGGCCTCGCCCAGGCCCGGGACGGAATGCAGCCGCGCTGGATGCCGTACTTCGCTGCTGCGGACGCCGACGACATCGTCTCCAGGGCGCAGGGGAACGGCGGATCGGTGCTGATGTCCGCGGAGGACGTGCCGGACGTCGGCCGGATCGCCTGGCTCGCCGACCCGTTCGGTGCCCCCTTCGCCGTCCTCAAGCCCGCACCCCGGTCGGCCTGACGAGAAGCCGCACACCCCCGGGACGCTGCTCCGCCCATCGGTCGACGGGCGGAGCGGTGGGCCGGCCTGTCCGCGACCGTGCGCGGACAGCGGTATTCCGGCGGGCGCGTGGCGCCGCTGTCCGAGGTGCATCCGGTCATGGATGCCGTGCGGGTACCCGGATGGCGCCGCGCGGGCGCATACCTGCCGTTTTGTGCCCATACTGGAATGGCTGCGGCGCATGTTGCCGAGCAGCGGGGTAGCCGCACCCCCCACCTGTCGTCGATGCCCCGGGGTGGATCTCATGGACTCCCCATCCTCCGCGGCAGACCCCAAGGGGCCGACCGGGCCGCCGTTGATGTGCCGGGACCGCGTCATCGCCGCTGCGCTGCGGCGTCTGAACCGCGGCCTCGACTGCAGCACGTGCACGGCCTATCTGCTGACCGAGGACGACCGGGCGCTCGCAGCAGCGATGATGGTCGACACCACCCTGAGCTTCACTGTTCCGTCGGGCATGGCGGCGGACGACCGCAACTTCTCCACGGCGAGGGCGCACCAGGCCGGGAAGCTGGTGCTGTTCGAGAACACCGATCTCCAGGAGCTGACCCGTCGGTCTCCGGCCCTCTTCATCCACAATCCGTACCCGATGATGGTCGCCTCGGCGCCGGTGCGGACCCTCCGGAACCGGTTCGGTGCGCTGAGTGTGCGCTGGGTGCCGCCGCGCCCGGTGGCCACCGATTCGCTGGATTTCCTCCAGGCCGTCGCGGACGATCTGGCCGTCGACCTGGCGGACCTCGCGGGGCAGGGCGCGTGGATGAAGGCGCCGTACGTGCCGCTGTTCATCGCCGGGGTGTCGCGTGACCGGGGCGCCCCGGTCAGGGGATCGGCTGCGGAAGGCGGCCCCCGCGGACCGGAGGCGCCGGCCGTTCCCATGCCGACCGGCAGCACGTTTCTCTACCAGTTGCAGAGGCTCGCCGCCGAACTCACGGCCGCGGTGCACATCCGGGACGTCCTCGCCGCCGCGGACACCCAGGTGGTCCGGCCCTTCGGCGGTCGGGCGGTGATGCTGTGCCTCGCCGAGCAGGGCCGGCTCCATGTGGTCGGCGCGACAGGGTTCTCGCGCGAGTCGGTCCAGCGGGTCGACGGCACCCTGCTGTCCCGCCACACGCCGGAGACGGACACGCTCCGTGCGATCGAGATCCTGTCCTTCTCGTCGGCCGAGGCGCTGAGGCAGGCCTATCCCGATGTCGACCCCGATCCGGAGGTCCAGGCCCGCACCTACCTCCCGCTGGTGTCCAAGGGTCGGGCCACGGGCTGCTGCGTCCTTGAGTTCCCGGAGCCCGCACTTCCGTTCGCCCCCGAGCAGCTCGCCGTACTGACGATCATGCTGGAGCAGGTGGGTCAGTCCCTGGAACGGGCCCGCTCCTACGAGATCGAGCACGCGCTGACCCAGACCCTGCAGCGCAGCCTGCTGCCGCGCAGCCTCCCGCACATGACCGAGGCGGTCGCCACGGCCCGCTACCTCCCGGCGACCGACCGGGCGGACGTGGGCGGCGACTGGTACGACATCGTTTCGCTGCCCGGCGGCGGAATCGGCCTGGTCATCGGCGATGTGGAGGGCCACAGCCTGGAGGCGGTGGCGGTGATGGGCCAACTCCGCAGCGGCGTCAGGGCGTACGCCGCCGAGGGACACGACCCGGCCATCGTGCTGGAACGGAGCAATCGGTTGCTCTCCGGGCTGGGCACGGATCTGTATGCCACGTGCTGTTGTGTGTGGCTCGACCTGGCGAGCGGGACCGCAACCACGGCGACCGCGGGCCACCCGAGCCCGCTCATCGTCGACGCGGACGGAAACGGTGTCACCGAATCGCTGCCCGTGGGGCTGCCGTTGGGCGTCGATGCACAGGCCCGGTACGAGCAGAGCGAGGTGCAGGTGGTGGCGGGGTCGGTGATGGCGCTCTTCACCGACGGTCTGCTGGACGGACGGCTGCTCGGATCGGATGCGGCGATGGAGAGGCTCGGCCGTGTGCTGGCCGACCACTGCGGCGACAACCTGGAGGTGCTGGCCGACCGTCTCGTCCAGGACCGCCGCGGGTGGCGGGTTCTCGCCGACGACGCGGCACTGCTGCTGGTGCGGTACGAGGGAGCGCAGTCCCGGGAGCACCGGCGGGTGGCACGGATGTCGGTGCAGCGTCACCACCTGCAGGGGGTCGCACAGGTCCGGGAATTCCTGCGGGACCTGCTGCACCAATGGGACATGCTGCCGATGCTGGACACCTTGGAACTGCTGACGTCCGAGGTCGTCACCAACGCCCTGATCCATGCCGACAGCGAAGTGGAGCTGCGGTTGCGGGAGTACCCGGACCGGATCCGGGTCGAGGTCCGTGACAGTGACCCGCATCCACCCGTGCCCACCGCGATCGTCGCGGACGAGGAGAACAACCAGGAAGCGGAGTCCGGGCGCGGCCTGCTGATCGTCGACGCGCTGGCCGGCGATTGGGGCAGCTCGCCGGCGGGGCGCGGAAAGACGACCTGGTTCGATCTTGCGATTCCGGCTCAATGACGCAACCGCCGATGTCGCATGCACGGGGCGGACGAATGTGGTCGACGTGTGGTGCGCGGTGGAGACCGCCCTGGCAGAAGTCGCTGATCGCAACAGACGAATCGGACCCGGGCGCCGCGCTCCAGGCGAAGGAGTCCCGGCTCGACGGCCGCTGGCGCCCATTCCACCGAATGATCGGTCGGTGAATGTGTGGGTCGGGTGAATTGCAGTCAGATCCCGGCGCAATCAACGGTGTTGACCGACTCGTCGGTGCGCGGACCGTGGACGCCGGCCGATCCGCTGTCTCTCGTGCGACGAGGCCCGCGCTCGCCCGGAGCGTGCCGGCGTGCGCGGCACCGACGGCTCCGTCCGGCGCTTGCTGGTCTCGTACAGGTTCGTCGGCCATACTGCCCGCCGTGGAGCAGCGCATAGATCCGAACACTCAGCCCGCGTACGCCGCAGGGACAGACCCGGCGTACATCCCTGGTCTCACGGCCCCCCGCCCCGTGGGGACGCCTGACGCAGACCAGGGGAAGACCGAGGAGCCGGCGCCCGAAGGCGCCGCCCCCGAAGACCTGGCCGCCGCAGAGGCCGCCGCTTCCGGCGCGCAGGACGCGTTGGAAGCAGCGGACGCGGCGGACGGCGAGAAAGGGGGAGAGGAGGACGAGAAAGCGGCGGACGGACCCGTATTCGAGGTCAGCGACCGTCGGGGTTCGATCACCGCGGACCGTGAAGGCATCCGGTTCACCTTGGACGAACAGGAGGCCGATTTCCGCTGGGACGAAATCGGTGCGGTCGAGGTGAAGTCGCCCCGGTTCGGGCGCCGGTTCACTGTCACCGTCCATATGTCGACCAACCGCTGGTTCAACGCCGAAGTCGAGGCGGCAGCCAGGAGCAGCCTCAAGGAGTGGGCGGAAGAACTCGACGCCGTACTGGACGCCTATTTCGAGGAGTAGTCAGAGGCAGTCCTGCCCGTTGGCAGTGGCGAGGGGGGCGGGGCCCGCGGCCGTGAAGGCCGTCGGGCCCCTTCGTGGTTGTGGAGCCGTCACGCGGACGGCCCTGTGTGGCGACAAGGCGCCATCTGACACAGAGCCGCCACTTCGCATCTGGATCTTGCGGTCTACACGCAACTAAGTTCCGGCGGGCGCGGCATCGTCCGGACGTCCGGTCGGTCGACCATGGCCCGACCGAGCATCAGTTCCGTTGGCGCGCATGCCCGTTCAGCCTGCGGAAGGAATCCTGATGCGTACAACCCGCGCGAGACGTCGGCGCACAGCTGCCGTCGGCGGGGTGGCAGTGGCGGTCGTCCTGTCGCTGACAAGCCAACCCTGGTCGGCAGCAGCCGCGCCGCCGTCGACCGGCCCGAGCGCCTCGGGCGCACCGTCCACGCACCGGAAGGGGCCGACCACCTCGACACTGACCCTGGTCACCGGGGACAAGGTCGCGCTGACCACCGGGCCGGACGGCAAGCACTCGGTGAACATCCTCTCCGGTGGCGGAACGTCCAAGACGTTCCAGACCTCCAGCGGACAGAACGGCGACCTGTACGTCTACCCCGAGGACGCCATGGCCGCCCTCGCCTCCAACACGGTGGACGGCGAGCTGTTCAACATCAGCCGGATGATCAGGGACGGCTACGGCGACGCGAAGACCGACGAGGTTCCCGCCATCGTCGATTTCCGGGGGAAGCCAACCGCCGCTGCCCTGAAGCAGAGGACCGAGGACCTGCCGGGCAGCCACAGCGAGCAGGTCATGCCCCGGCTTGGGCTGTCGGCGGTGCATGTCGACAAGCACAGTGCGAAGGGCTTCTGGCAGGCCGTCAAGCCCGCCCCGGCACGCAGCAGAACCGCCCGGGCCGCCACGGTCCCCGGCACTGCCGGGGTCTCCAAGCTGTGGTACGACGGCAAGGCGAAGGTCGCACTGGACAAGAGCGTGCCGCAGATCGGCGCCCCGCAAGCATGGGCCAAGGGGTACGACGGCAAGGGCGTGAAGGTCGCCGTGCTGGACACCGGTGCCGACCTGAACAACGCCGACATCAAGTCCGAGATCGTCGGGAGCCAGAGCTTCGTCAACGGCCAGACGGTCCAGGACGGTCACGGCCACGGCACCCACGTCGCATCCACCATCGCGGGCAGTGGCGCCAACT
Organism: Streptomyces sp. NBC_00154; assembly: GCF_026342835.1. Taxonomy (GTDB): domain Bacteria; phylum Actinomycetota; class Actinomycetes; order Streptomycetales; family Streptomycetaceae; genus Streptomyces. The sequence continues at coordinate 939,355 of NZ_JAPEMI010000001.1, read as the reverse complement.
CCGACGGCAAGTACAAGGGCGTCGCCCCCGGCGCCGACCTGCTCATCGGCAAGGTGCTCGCCAACAGCGGGCAGGGCCTGGACTCCAGCATCCTGGCCGGCATGGAGTGGGCGGTCGAGCAGGGCGCCGATGTCGTCAGCATGAGCCTCGGCGGCACCGACACCCCCGGCGAGGACGTCCTGACCAACGCGGTCAACTCGCTCAGTGCCTCCTCGAACACCCTGTTCGTCATCGCCGCCGGCAACGCAGGCCCCGGTGAGAGCACCCTCGGCACCCCCGGCTCCGCCGACGCGGCCCTCACCGTCGGCGCCGTCGACAAGTCCGACGCGCTCGCCGGCTTCTCCAGCCGCGGCCCGCGCCTCGGCGACATGGCGATCAAGCCGGAGATCACCGCCCCGGGCGTGGACATCGTCGCCGCCCGCGCGGCCGGCACCACCATGGGCACTCCGGTGGACGCCGACTACACCTCGGCCAACGGCACCTCGATGGCCACCCCGCATGTGGCCGGCTCCGCCGCGATCCTCAAGCAGCGCCACCCCGACTGGACCGGACAGCGCATCAAGGAGGCGCTGACGGCGCACGCCAAGTCAGCCGCCGACCAGTCCGTCTACCAGCAGGGCTACGGCCGGGTCGACATACCCGCCGCCCTCGACCCGTCGCTGGAGCTGTCCGGCACCGCCGACTTCCGCGTCATACCGTGGCAGAAGGGCACCTACCCCACGCGCAGCCGCACCCTGACGCTGCACAACGACGCCACGACCGACACCGTGGTGACCGTGACGGCCGCCGCCGAGGACGCGAGCGGAACCGCGGTCCCGGCCGGCACGCTGTCGCTGTCGGGAGCGGGCCTGGCCGACGGCCGGGTCACCGTCCCGGCCGGCGGCACTGCCGAGGTCGTCGTCACGCTCGACAACAACGGCCTGAAGACCGGCCAGTACGGCGGATCGGTCACCGCCACCTCCGACAGCGGCGAGTCGGTGCACGCCGCGCTCGGCTTTGTCACCTCCGTCGAGCAGCACGAGGTCACGCTGAAGGCCACCGACCGCTTCGGCAACACCCCCAGAGCACTCAAGTTCACCCTGCACGGGCTGGACAACAACGTCTGGCAGAGCCAGACCATGTACGACACCGGTACCACCACCCTGTCGGTACCGCTCGGCAAGTACTCCATCGAAGGCTCGCTCTACACGTCGGACCCCGCCGGGGGCGCGGTCTCCTACGCGGGCGACCTGTTCGCCGTGCCCAACATCGAGGTGAGTGACCGGGACCAGACCTTCACCGTCGACGGCACCACCGCCACCGACCTCAGCGTGAAGATCAAGGGCGAGAAGCGGCCACTGGAGAACGGCCAGGTGACCACGTTCATCGTCCGTGACGACGGCACCGCAGGCGGCCACGCCAACTTCGTCGGCATCGGCAACCTGCTCAACCTCGCCGACCTCAGGCAAGGTGCCATCCCGAGCGCCGGCGCCACCACCGGCGCGCTGCGCCTGGAGACATCCCTGGCCCGGCGCGAACCGCTGGTCCAGCTGCAGGTGACGGACCCCGGGCACGTGACCATCCCGCTGAAGTCCTCGGTGTACGCGAAGCGCTTCGAGGGCACCAAGCGCACCGAGCTGCTCGACCTGGGCGCCGGTACCGAGCAGGACTTCGCGGGTGCCGACGTCAAGGGCAAGACCGTTCTGGTCTCCGTGGCCGACGTCACCAAGGCCGACGGCCAGGCGGCCCTGGCCGCGGCTGCCGGAGCCGTTGCGATGATCGTGGCCCCTGCCGACCCCGGGCCCAGCGGAAGCGGCGTTCCCGCCGGCCAGACCATCCCGGTCGCCCACGCCACGTACGACAACGCCGCAACGCTCAAGGCGCTGCTGGCCAAGGACAAGGTCCGGATCGCCCTGAAGGGCGTCCTGGAATCGGGCTACACCTACAACCCGCACTTCACCGACGACCGGATCCCCGCCGACCTGGCCAAGACCGTCGACGTCAAGGACTTCGCCAAGGTCACCAATACGTTCCACTCCGACGGCGCCCGTCGTCTGGGCGCCGAGTACATGAACGTCTGGGGCCCGCTGCAGGTGAGCACGGGCTCCGTTGCCCAGCCCCTCTACCAGGGCACCACCCGCGACGACTACTTCCTCGCGGGCACCGGGGTGACGTACCAGCCGAGCGTGTCGGCCAGCTTCAACTCCTCGACCTGGACGATGAGCGGCCAGCGCGCCACCTACCTCACCCCGGGCAAGTCCTACACCCGGAGCTGGTTCGACGCGCCGATGCGCCTGTCCCAGTACGAGTTCGGGCCGTGTGTGTTCTGCCGCACCGACGTCTGGCAGAAACTTCCGGGCAACAACGGTGCCGACAGCGATCCCACCCACACTCTGTCGGGCCTGACCGGGACCTGGAGTTACTACCTCAACGGGCAGCCGATCACCGGCTTCGGCCAGCTGGCGCAGGAGAAGGCGGACTACCGGTACGTCCTCGACCAGAAGCTGACCACCGACGTCCCGGGCGTCACCGTGGGCCGCCAGATACGCACCGAGTGGAACTTCAGCCAGGCGGCACCGACCACCATGGCCATCAAGGACTGCGACACGGCGTTCATCCCCACGCCCAAGGTCTGTGAGTCCATGCCCGTGATCCTGCTCGACTACGACCTGCCGCTGAACGAGCTCAACCAGGCGCGTTCCGGACTGCCGTACACCTTCACCGTTGACGCGGGACGCCCCAAGGGCTGGGCCGGCTCCACAGCGATCGCCGGCGCCAAGGTCTCCGTCTCCTACGACGACGGCGCCACCTGGAAGTCCGCCGCGACGCTGCGCCGGGACGACAACTCCTTCGAGGCGATGCTGTGGCACCCCAAGTTGGCCGACACCAACGGTTTCGTGACCCTCAGGACCGAGGTCTGGGACTCTGCGGGCAGCCGCACCGTCCAGACCATCACCCGGGCCTACGCCCTCAAGTGAGGTTCTGAACCAGAAGTACGTCGGACACTGCAGGGCGCCCGGCGCAGGGGTAGGAATTCCCTGCGCCGGGCGCCCTGCCTGCATAAACGGCCGTATTGTCATCGGGTTCACGGATGCTCCGAGTACGCCGTGACGCGCTGCATGGGTGAAGGGGGCTCCTCGGGAGCCTGCGAGGGGAGAGTGCGGAGATGCTGGAGACGCTCGGTCTGAGCACCACCGAGTCGCAGGTGTACGAACTGCTCGTTCGCACAGGACGTAGCGACGCGGACCGGATCCGGCACCTTCTCCGCCTCAGCGCCGGGCACGCGGCCGAGACCATCGGCGGACTCGTCGAGAAGGGGCTGGTGACAGCCACTGACGACCGGCCCGCACAGCTGATTCCATCACCTCCGGACATAGCGGGGGAGGTGCTGTTCCTGGCGCGGATGACCGAGCTGACGAAGGCCCGCGGGGCTCTGGACCGGCTCGCGGACGAGTACCGCAGCGCGCCCCGCCCGGACAACTCGGGGGACATGGCCGAGGTCGTCCCCGACGAGGAGGTGGCGCTGCGGTACCAGCAGATCCAGGCTCGGGCCCGCAGGGAGGTCGTACGGTTCGACGCCCCGCCGTACGTGGTATCCGAAACCGTCAATGAGGTCGAGATCGAACAGCTGGCGGCGGGGGTGAGGTTCCGGACCGTCTACGACCGGCTGGGGCTGGAGGCGGACGGGTCGCGAGAGGAGGTCCTCCAGTACGCGGAGGCGGGGGAGCAGGGCCGGGTTCTGAATCATGTGCCGGTCAAGATGGTCATCGTCGACGGTTCGACGGCCCTTCTTGCGATGCGCTCGGGCGAATCGTGTACACAGCGGGTCGTCCACATCCACCCCGGTCCGCTGCTGGAAGCGTTGGTCGCGCTGTTCGAGCTCGTGTGGGAATCCGCACTGCCCCTGCACCCCATGGCCGTCCAGCCGCGCAGCGAACTGACGGACGACGACATCGAGCTCCTGACCCTGCTGCTCTCCGGACTGACTGACACCGGCATCGCCCGACAGCTGCGGATGGGAAGACGGACCGTGCAGCGCCGGGTGCGGGATCTGATGGACCGTGCTGCTGCCACCAGCCGGATCCAACTGGGCTGGCAGGCAGCCCGGTTGGGATGGATCGCCGGCCCGGGGGACTCGATGGGGACCACCCCGGAAGACGTCAGTCCGGGCAGTCGCCTGACGGAGGCCTGACGTCCGTATGGCCGGGGCCGGACAATGCCGTACGGAACCCGTGGAACGGCAGTGTGGCGACCGCCTGCCACGACCTGCCAGCGCCGGAACGGGTGGGGATCGGCTCGGCCGCCCTGTACCCCGGGTCCTGGTCCGCCTGGTCGGCGGACCCGGCCCGCCCGGTCGCCACGGGCGATGAGGAGCTGCCGTCGGGCCGACGCTGCTGAGTGCGTGCGACGCCGACGGGATGGCGATGGGGACCGGAAGCTCAACTTCCGGTCCTCCTCGCCGAGCGTCACCCGTGTGGATGGGCTCGCTGCGGGTCACTCAGTCGGTCACGGCGGCGGTCTGGGACGCGCCCGACTCGGTGCCGTCCTCGTAGCGGACCGTGACGCGGTAGTACACCGTGGTGCCGGCCGGCTGGCTGCTGTCCCACCAGTAACCGGCGCTGGAGTCGTCCACGCCGATCAGGTCGAAGGTCTCGGTCTCCGGGTTCCACCGGTGGACAGCGACACCCGACACCCGGCTGCCGTTCTCGTTCTTGTCGCTGGTGCCGCCCCAGGAGATCCGGCCGCCGAGGCTCGTGCCGAGGTAGCTGAGCGGAGCGCCGGTCGCCGGCGGGGCGGTCGGACGGAGGTCCAGCTCGGTGACTTCGGCGACGGTCGCGCCGGTGTCCGGGGTGAGCTGGTTGCCGTACTGGTCGACTGCGACCACGCCGTAGCGCGCCTGCTGCCCGTCGGCCGGTACCGCGTCGTGGAAGGTCGTCGCCGTGATCTCCCGCGGCCGCAGGGTCCAGGGATCCTGCACCGGGGTGTACGCCCACTGCCCGTCGACAAGGGTCCCGCGCAGCACGCGGTAGTGGTCGAAGCCGGGCGTGTTGCTCGCCTCCCAGGAGAGGGTGACGCCGTTCTTCTTCGGGGTGGCGGTCACGCCGGTGACCGGTGCGGGGGCGGTCGTGTTGCCGGTGACGGCGACAGTGATCTCCTGGGGAGGGGTGCCCCCGTTCCCTGCGTGGTCCAGGGCGACGACCCCGTAGTAGTTACGTGACGCCGGGTGGCGGGGCGGCGTCGGGAAGGTGGTGCCCTTCACCCCCTTGCCGACTTCCTCGCGCTGGGCCCCGGGTACGGTGCGCGGCTGACGCGACCGGAAGATCGAGTAGCCCGCGAAGTCGTGGCTGGTCCGCTCGGAGGCGTCCCAGGTCAGCGTGACGCCCGCCTCGCTCTCCGAGGCCCGCGCGTTGAGGGCGGTGTCCACCGGGCCGGTCAGGTCGCGGGTGTAGTACATCGCCGCGCCCGAGGCCGCCGATTCGTGGCCGTGCGTGTCGACGGCGGTGACGACGTAGTAGTAGATGTCGCCGGTCTGCGGCAGGGGCCCGCTGTAACCGCCTCCCGACAACGTGTCGCCGTTGCCGTCCTTCGGGACGGTCGTGTCGGTGTACGAGGTGGACGTCGTGGTCGCGATCGGCTTCGCGGGGTAGGAGGTGCCCTTCAGCCGCCGGTACACGCGGTACCCGGCGAGGTCCATCTCCTTGTTCTTGGCCCAGCTGACCTTCGTGGACGTGGTCGCCGTGCTGTAGGTGACGGTGGTCCCGGTCGGGACGAGGGGCTTGACCTTGTCGACGGTCGCCGAAGTGCGAGGGGTGTAGGCGAACTTGACGTTGGCTGCGCCGGTCCAGTTGACGAAGTCGACGCGGAGACTGTGCTTGCCCGACGGGATGGTCACGTTGACGGTCTTGGAGACGGTGGGGGCCACGTTCTTCCACATGTCGACCTTGCGGACGCCGCCGTGGAATTCCGACTCCGGCCCGCTGTCCCGCTGCCTCGACGGGCCGGAGACCGGCTGTTGCCGAGCCCGGACACGCGTGAGGGGCCGACCGGTCGTTCGCCTGCGCGTGCCCCTACCAGCCGGTGCCGAGCCGGGCCCATCGCTGGTCCTCGATCCGACCACTCGACCCGGCAAGGACGAGGACGCCGGCCCCACTGCCCCGTACCGGCGCGGCGAGGAACCCCTCGCACGCGCCGCCGCGGACGCCGTTGTGCGCAACGGTGAGCGCGCGCTCGACAATGTCCATCCGCCGGTCAGGCGTCCGCAAGGACCACCGAGCGGGTCAGGTGGCGGGGACTGTCCGGGTCGATGCCGGCGGCCTCGGCGCGGGCGATCGCCAGGCGCTGTACGCGGACCAGCTCGGCCAGCGGGTCCAGGCCGCTCTCCACCCAGCGGGCCCCGGTCGACAGCACCTGATCGTCGAGCCCCTCCGGCGCGGCGCCGAACATCCAGGTGGCCGTGCCGGTGGTGGTGATGCTGATCGGGCCGTGGCGGTACTCCATCGCGGGGTACGACTCCGTCCAGGACAGCGACGCCTCCTTCATCTTGAGCGCGGCCTCGTTGGCGAGGCCGGCCGTCCAGCCCCGGCCGAGGAAGGTGAACTGGGTGCAGTCCAGCAGGCCTTCGGGCAGCGGCTCGGCGAGTGCGGTCTCCGCGTCGCGGACCACGGCGTCGGTGTGCAGGCCGAGGTGGGCGCGGAGCAGCGTGAGCGCGGTGGTGGCGAACCGGGTCTGCACCACGGACTGCTCGTCGGCGAAGTCGAGCACGACGACATCGTCGGCCGAGGTCATCACCGGGGTGTTCGGGTCGGCCGTGATCGCGACGGTACGGGTGACGCCGCGGAGCCGGCCCAGCAGGTCCAGCACCTCGGTCGTGGTGCCCGAGCGGGTGAGCGCGACGACCCGGTCGTAGCGGCGGCCGAAGGGGAACTCCGATGCGGCGAACGCGTCGGACTCGCCCTGTCCGGATTCCTCGCGGAGCGCGGCGTATGCCTGAGCCATGTAGAACGATGTGCCGCAGCCGACGACGGCGATGCGCTCGCCGGTGGCGGGCAGGGCGGCCGACCGGCTCGGTGCCAGGTCGGCGGCGCGACGCCAGCACTCCGGTTGGCTGGCTGTCTCAATCTCGACAAATGACACTTTTGCACTCCGTACAGGTGATGGGATGCTCGTTCACGCACGTTAGCGATGAACTACAAGCATTATCAAGCATTCTTGTTGCAGGAGACTTGACTGATCAGAGCCTTGTGCGACGCTTGCGCGTGTCCGGTGACCGTGCCCAAGGGGATGGGTGCTCGAATCCCGGACCCGTAAGGAGAGTTCTCTTGTCCAGGGATGCCCGGTGGAACGCGCTGCTGGAGCTGGTCGGGAAGCACGGCAGGGTGGAGGTCGAGGACGCCGCGACGACGCTGGATGTCTCGGCCGCGACCATCCGTCGTGACCTGGACCAGCTTGCCGAGCAGCAGCTGCTCACCCGTACCCGCGGTGGCGCCGTGGCGCACGGGGTCTCGTACGAGCTGGCGCTGCGCTACAAGACGGGACGCCACGCCCCGGAGAAGCAGGCCATCGGCCGCGCCGTGTCCGAACTTGTCGCGGTGGGCGAGGTGGTGGGACTGACCGGTGGCACCACGATCACCGAGGTCGCCCGCTCGCTGGCCGTGCGCTCCGACCTCGTCGGTGACACCGGCCCCGGGATCGGCGGCCAGCCGACGCTGACGGTGGTGACCAACGCCCTCAACATCGCCAATGAGCTGGTGATCCGGCCGCAGATAAAGATCGTGGTGACCGGAGGCGTGGCCCGGCCCCAGTCGTACGAGCTCACCGGCCCGCTGGCCAGCGGCGTGCTGGGCGAAATCACCCTGGACGTCGCCGTACTGGGCGTCAACGCGATCGACACCGAGCGCGGGGCGTACGTCCACCACGAGGGCGAGGCCAGCATCAACCGGCTGCTCGCCGAGCAGGCGCAGCGCGTGGTCGTGGCCGCCGACTCCTCGAAGATCGGCAAGCGGGCTTTCGCCCGGGTCTGCGATCTCAGCCAGGTCGATTTCCTGGTCACCGACACCGGCATCACCCCCGAGGCGAAGGCCCGCTTCACCGAGGCCGGTGTCACCGTCATCGCCGTGTGAAGGTGACACCCGCCCGTCCGGCGGGGATGCCGCCGCGCAGGATCAGCTGCGGGGCGCGGTCCACCACCGGTCCGCCTTGCCGGTGCAGTCGCGCAGCTCCACACGGTGTCCGGGCCCGTGACCGCCCGGCGTGCACAGGCACTGGCCGGTCGCGTCGCTGACGATCGAGTCGTGTGCGCCGTACGTCCAGGTCGTCAGCGGCCTCGGCGTGTCCACACAATTCTTAACGTGACCGGCACCTTCCTGCCGCTGCCGGACGTCTCCGGTGCGGCGGTCAGGCAGAAGTTATGAAGCCGGGGTCGGCGGTGACCGTGGTACTCCACGTCACGGATGACAGGTCCGGGGTCCCGGCGGGGAATTCGTAGTGGGTGTACGTGCCGGGGGTGTCCCCCCGGCCGTCCTCATCGGCGTGCGCCGTGGCCGCCGTGGACATTCCTGGTCCGGCCGCAAGTTCCAGTGCCACGAAGGCACTTCCGGCGATGCGGCCGAGCCCGCCGAGGCCGGGCGCAGTCATGCGAGAGGTCATAGGCGCATACCCGCTCTGCTTGAGAATGTTGGGAGAGATACCTACCGATGCAAGATCGAGCACGGTGGAGCATCCTTGTACCGCAACGAACCCGCCGGCAAGAGGTTCAGTCATCTCATCGAGGTACTTTCGTGCTCCCGTTGCACCTCTTTCACGCGTGGCTTCCTGCCCTAATGGGTCCAAAGAGGACGTCCACATGACTTTTTCAATGTCTATAGATGTTCGTTACCTCTGCGAAATGAACAACTCTTGCCATCCTGGTGCACCGTCGTGAACTATGTGGCTGTCGCCGCGACGGAGCAGCGGCCGCACCGTCGGTCGTGCGTGCCGCCTCCGCAATTGCGGGACTCCCTCTGCTCCATCAGCCCTGGAGGTGCCTGTGACGATGGCAGATGCGCCGGTCTCAGCCGTGCGGTCGCCGGTGCCGCAGCCCCGCGACCCGGATGACGCGGACTCACCCGCCGGGAAGAAGCGCGCCAAAGCCCGCATACGGCAGCCGCTGCGTCACCGCTTGAGGCGGGACAGAGCCCTCCTGCTGTTCTGCCTGCCGGGCGTCCTGTACTTCGTGCTCTTCTTCTATCTGCCGCTCGCGGGCAACGTCATCGCCTTCCAGGACTACCAGCCGTTCCTGGGCTTCAAGCAGAGCCCGTTCGTCGGCCTCGCCAACTTCACGGCGCTGCTCTCCGAGCCGGAGTTCTGGTCCGCGGTCTCCAACACCCTGCAGATCACCGCGATTCAGCTGCTGCTCTACTTCCCGGCCCCGATCGCCCTGGCGCTGCTGCTCAACTCGCTGATCAGCGAGAAGATCAAGCGGTTCATCCAGACCATCGTCTACCTCCCGCACTTCCTGTCGTGGGTGGTCGTGGTCGCGATGTTCAAGCAGGTACTCGGCGGCGCGGGTTCGGTCACCACGCTCCTGCTGGAGCACGGGGTCAACATCGGCAACGTGATGACGGACCCCGGCACCTTCAAGCTGCTGATCACCGCCCAGGCCATCTGGAAGGACTGCGGCTGGGGCACGATCATCTTCCTGGCAGCGATCGCCTCGATCGACATGGGCCAGTACGAGTCCGCCGCCATGGACGGCGCCGGCTGGCTCCGCAGGATCTGGCACATCACCCTGCCGGGCATCCGGCCGGTGATCCTCATGCTGCTGATCCTGCGGCTCGGCGACATCCTCTCGGTCGGCTTCGAGCAGATCATCCTGCAGCGCGACGCCGTCGGCCCGGACGCCTCCGAAGTGATGGACACCTACGTCTACTTCCACGGCGTCATCGACGGCGACTGGGGAATGAGCACGGCCGCCGGTCTGATGAAGGGCGTCATCGGATTCGCCCTGATCCTCGCCGCCAACAAGCTGGCCCACCGCTTCGGTGAGCAGGGAGTGTACCGATGAGTCAGCAAACCTTTGCGAGCCGACTGCGCGCCGCCGGGTCCGGTCCGCGCGCCACCGCCCGCGTCTCGTCCGGCCGTCCGCCGTGGATGGAGCGTCCGCACTGGTACGGGCAGGGAGCGAAGGCAGCGGCCCTTGCCGTCCTGACCGTGATCGTGCTCTACCCGTTCGTCCTGGCCATCGGCACCAGCCTGGCCGGCCGCGAGGAACTCAACGCCAACGGCGGCTACGTCCTGCTGCCGAAGCACCCGACGCTGGAGGCGTACCGGGTCATCCTCTCCGGCGGGGTCGTCACCCAGGCTGCCGTGGTCTCCATCTTCATCACGCTCATCGGTACCGCGCTCAGCCTGGCGTGCACGGTGCTCATCGCGTACGGCACCTCGCGCCCCGGCACGGTCCTCGGCAAGCCGATCCTGCTGCTGGTACTGGGCACCTTCCTCTTCGCCCCCGGCATCATCCCGACGTACCTGGCGGTCCAGCAGTTCCAACTGCTCGACACCTACGCCTCGCTGATCCTTCCCGTACTTCTCAACGCGTTCAACATCGTGGTCGTCCGCTCCTTCTTCCAGAGCATTCCCGAGGAGCTGTACGACGCCGCGCGGATCGACGGCGCGGGTGAGGTGACCGTCCTCTTCCGGATCGTCCTCCCGCTCTCCAAGGCGGTCCTCGCCGTGGTCGGCCTCTTCTACGCGGTCGGCTACTGGAACAGTTTCTTCAACGCGGTGCTCTACCTCAACGACTCGGGCAAGTTCCCCATCCAGGTGATCCTGCGCTCGTACGTCCTGAACGGTCAGAGCATCAACGCACAGGCCATGGGCGTGCATGCGATTCCGCCCGCGACCTCGCTGCAGATGGCCGTACTGATCATCGCGATCGTGCCCATCTTCTGCGTCTACCCCTTCCTGCAGAAGTTCTTCGTCAAGGGCGTCCTCACCGGGGCGATCAAGGGCTGATCATCCGCCCGCCGCAGCCCCCTCTCCCCCCGCACTTCACATACTTCAAGGAGCACCATGTCCACCAACTTGTCCAGGCGCGGTTTCATGGGCGCGGCGGGGATCGCCGGTCTGACCGTGGCAGGCCTGTCGTCCCTGACCGCGTGCGGCAGCGGCGCCACCGTCAGCAAGGGGGGCGCCAAGGCGTCCGCCAAGCTGAAGCTCCCGACGTACGTCGCCGCGCAGACCGCCCCCGCTGACCTCGCGGGCAACGCTGCCGGACTGGACGCCACGTACCTGCGCTATCCGAAGAAGCTCACCAAGTCGGTGGCCAAGGCTCCCGGCGACGGCAGCCGCATCACGGCGCTGACCGAGACCTTCACGACGCCCGCGCCGCCGCAGGCCAAGAATGCCTACTGGCAGGAACTGAACAAGCGCCTCGGTTCGCAGTTCGACATGACGATAGTCGTCGACCAGGGCGTCGACGCCTACCTCACCAAGTTCAACGCCATGATGGCCAGCGGTGACATCCCCGACCTGGTCTGGTTTCCGCCGAACCAGGGCCTGCAGCGCGTGCCCGAACTGCTCGACGCCAAGTTCCACGACCTCACCCCGTACCTGTCCGGCGACGCGGTCAAGGAGTATCCGAACCTGGCGAACCTGCCCACCACCGCGTGGAAGACCGCCGTCATCAACGGCAAGATCCGTGGCGTGACCGTTGCCTACGGCTCCATGGGACAGGTCTATGTGGTCAACCAGGACTTCTGGAAGCCGGTCGGCGGCGCGGAGTTCACCAGCGCCGAGGACTTCCTCGCCAAGGGCAAGGAACTGCTCGATGCCAAGCGCAACAAGTACGTCCTCGAGCCGGCGTACGTGAACCACGTCGGCATGTTCGGACAGTGGTTCGGTGCGCCCGCAAGCTGGCGGCTGGAGGGCGGCAAGCTCACCCACATGTACGAGACCGAGGAGTACCAGGAGGCCCTGGCGTTCGGGGTCAAGGTGGCCAAGGCCGGTCTCTTCTGGCCCGACCCCAACCTCTCCACCACCATGGAGAAGATGGCGCAGGGCTCGCTCGGTGCCTATGTACAGTCCTTCCCCAGCTTCCTGGTGGACGTCAAGAACTACGACTTCCCCTTCGGCATCATCGCGCCGTTCGCCGCCAAGTCCGGTGCGAACCCGCGGTACACCATGGGTTACGGCTCGGTCGGCTACACCGCCATCAGCAAGAAGGCCGATGACAAGCGCGTCAAGATGTTGCTGGGAGTGCTCGACTACCTCGCGGCCCCATTCGGTACCGAGGAGCGGCTCTTCCTCGACAACGGCATCGAGGGCAAGCACTTCACCCGTACCTCCAGCGGCGACATCAAGCTCACCGCCAAGGGGACCGCTGAGGCAGTCACCACCGCGATGCCGTTGGCCTTCCTGGCCGCCGGGCCCGAGTACATCTACCTGCCCGGCAAGGCGGAACTGGCCGGCAAGATCCACGGTTGGCAGCAGGAGCTCCTCAAGATCAGCCAGACGAACCCGGCCAGCGGTCATTTCTCCGACACGTACACCCGCAAATACGCATCGATCACCACGGCCATGAGCGACTGCCAGAAGGACATCATCGCGGGCCGCAAGCCGATCTCCGCCTACAAGGAGGAGCTGCGCAAGTGGCGCTCCGGCGGCGGTGACCAGATGCGTGCCGAGTACGAGGCCTCGATCGCCGGTAAGTAGTCTCCGCCCGCACCGCCCGCACAGACAGAAGGGACCCCCGTGTCAGACCTGCGCCTCGGCGTCATCGGGCTCGGCCTGCGCCGTTCCATCGCGATCTCCGCCCACCACCCCGGAAAGGGTTCGGCGGTCACCGCCGTCTGCGACCTCGACCCCGAGGTGCGGCAACGCGAAGCCGAGCGCTTCGGCACCGATGTCGCGGTGGAGGACTACAAGCTCCTCCTCGACCGGGACGATCTCGACGCCGTCGTCATCGCCACCCCGGACGACACCCACGAGGTCATCGCCATCGATGCCCTGCGGGCCGGCAAGGCGGTCTTCGTCGAGAAGCCGCTCGGGATCACCGTCGAGAGCTGCGACAACGTCCTGCGCGCCGCGTACGAGACGGGGACCCGGCTGTACGTCGGCCACAACATGCGCCACATGGGCGTCGTGCGGCTGATGCGCGACATCATCGCCCGCGGTGACATCGGCGAGCCGAAGGCCGTCTGGGTGCGGCACTTCGTCGGCTACGGCGGTGACTACTACTTCAAGGACTGGCACGCCGACCGGACCCGCACCACAGGACTGCTGCTCCAGAAGGCCGCGCACGACATCGACATCCTGCACTGGCTGGCCGGCGGCTACACCCGCCGGGTCAACGCCCTAGGCGACCTCCTCGTCTACGGCGACCTGCCGCGCCGCGAGGCGGGCACCCCGCGGCCGGACAACTGGCTGCGGGAGTTCGACTGGCCGCCGACGGCCCGCAAGGACCTGCATCACATCGTGGACGTCGAGGACGTCTCGGTGATGAACATGCAGCTCGACAACGGTGTTGTGGCCGCGTACCAGCAGTGCCACTTCACCCCGGACTACTGGCGCAACTACACCGTCATCGGCACCGAGGGGCGGCTGGAGAACTTCGGCGACAGCCCGGGTGACGAGGTCAAGGTCTGGAACACCGGCCCCAGCGGATACCGCGCCGAGGCCGACATCACCTACCGGGTGCCGGAGGCCAACGGCTCGCACGGCGGCGGGGACAGCCGGGTCATGGAGGAGTTCTGCCGGTTCGTCCGCGACGGCGGCGTCACCGACACCTCTCCGGTCGCCGCCCGGATGAGCGTCGCCGCCGGTGTGCTCGCGACCCGCTCGCTGCGTGAGGGCGGTGCACCGTACGACGTGCCGCCTCTCGACCCCGAGCTGATCGCGTACTTCGAACGCGGTCAGGTTCGCTAGGAAACTTCTGGCCGGATTCTGACCGGGAAGTGTCGGACAGGGCTTCGGCCCTGTCCGGCGGATCTCACTCGCACATCGTGCACCTCCTCACCTCGGGGGTGCAGGCAAGAGAGCACGATCCCCATTCCCCCCATCAGAAGCAGGTGCAACGCATGACTCTGCGCCACTTGTTCGGCACCACCCTCGCCACGACCGCCGCGGCCGCCCTGGCCCTGCTCGGCGTGGCCGGCCCCACCCACGCGGCGGACATCGGCACGACTCCCGGCACGTACACCAACTACTCCTTCTCCGGTGCGCCGGTCCTGACCGAGGTCACCTGGTCCACGACCGTCCTGCACGACCCCGGATACACCGCCAACGTCTTCTGGAGCCATCAGTTCGGCTTCAACCAGGGCAACGGCGCCTATCTGGGGATGCAGTCCAACGGCGGCTCGAGCAGGGTGCTCCTCTTCTCCGTCTGGGACGTCTCGGAAGCCACGGCCGGCTCCACCGGCTCCTGGTGCCAGAGCTTCGGCGGCGAGGGTGAGGGCATGAGCTGCCGGATGAACCTCGACTGGACCGCCGGCCACACGTACACCTTCAAGGTGGCAGCCGAAGGCGGTGGCTGGTTCGGCGCCACCGTCGCGGACACCACAGCGGGAACGTCGTACAAGCTGGGCAGCATCAAGACGCCCGCCACCGCCATCTCGCCGTCCGGCATGGTCGACTGGACGGAGTACTTCGAGTGGAACGATCCCCGCGCCACCTGCTACGACCAGCCGTTCAGTGACGCCCGCTTCGGGCTGCCCAAGGGCAATGGCGGTACGGTCACCGCCACCGTCTCCTCCACCTCGAACAGCGGAAACGCCTGTGCGCCCATGACCCGGACCGACACGGTCAGCGGGGGCACGGTGCAGAACCTCGCCATCGGCAACTCGGTGCGCGGACCAGTGACGGGTCTGGCCGGAAAGTGTGTGGACGCGTCGGGCGGCGTCTCGGACGGGACGGTGGCCGATCTCTACGGGTGCAGCGGCAACGACAACCAGGCATGGGTGAAGGCGGCCGACGGTACCTTGCGGCTGCCCTCCGACTACTGCCTGACCGCGGCCGGCACGGGTAACGGAGCGGCCGTTCTGGTCCGCGACTGCGCCGGTACGGGCCCCGGAGGCGCCGTCACGGACTCGGCCGAGCAGTGGACGTACAACACCTCCACGCACGCGCTCGTCAACAAGGCCTCCGGCCGCTGCCTGGACGTCCCGGGGAGCGACAGCACCAGTGGGACCGCACTCGATCTCTGGGACTGCCACGGCGGCGCCAACCAGCAGTGGACGGTGCCCGCCACGTACTAGCCGCACCCGGCCACGATGTCGGGAAGACCTCCGGGGGCAGCGCCGTCAGGTGCCGACACCGGGGGTCTCTCCGCATCGGTTTTCAGCCATGCTCGGTGGGTAATCGGCGCAATTCAGGTGCGGCGACCGCCCGATCAGCCGTCGCCGCGATGCGTAGCACTGTCGGGTGAATTGAAGCGGATCGTCCGGAAGGTGTCGTACGGAGGTACCGGCGGCCGGTCTCGTACCGTCACCGCCGGACCGTCGGCGCCGAGCGCGACCGTCGATTTTGCGCCAACCAGGAGGCGCGGCGGCCTGGCTCGAACGCGTGGCCGGATCGGGGTCGGCATAATCGCGTCCATGTCGATCACGGGTGGAGACTTCGTCGAGCTGGGGCGGGACCTGTACGCGTGGCTCCCGCCGAAACGCGGCTGGGGTCTCGCCAACTGCGGCCTGCTCACCTCGCCGCGTGGCGCGATCTGGATCGACACCCCGTACGACCCGGTACTCGCCGGCCAGTTCCTGGCCGAGTCCACGAAGCGGCTGCCCGAGGGTGCCTCCATCGACCGGGTGATCGTCACCCACGCCAACGGGGACCACTTCTGGGGCGCGGGCGTGCTCCCGGACGCCGAGATCATCGCGACCCGCGAGGCCCGGGAACACATCCACTACGAACCCACCCCGAAACAGCAGCACGCGCTGGTCCAGGGCAGCGATCCGGCCACCGCGCTCGGTGAATACCTCAAGCGCCACTTCGGCACCTTCGACTGGTCGCAGACCGAACCGGTGCAGCCGACCACGTACTTCACCGGAGAGCTCGAGCTGACCCTGGGGGAGTACCCGGTCCAGGTGTCGGCCCTCCCCGCCGCCCACACCACGGGTGACCTGATCGTGCACCTGCCGGCGCAGCGCACCGTGTTCAGCGGCGACGTCATCTTCGCCTCCACACCGCAGCAGCCGGGCGACCACCCGGTGCACTGGGCGGGCCCTCTCTCCCATGTGATCGCGGCCTGCGAACAGGTGCTGGCCACCGGTGCCGAGACCATCGTCCCCGGCCACGGTCCGGTCCTCGACCCGGCCGGGGTGCGCGCACACATCGGCTACCTCGAGTACGTGCGGGATCGCGCCCACGCCCTCCATGCGGCCGGGGTGCCTGCGCTGGAGGCGGCCCGCCGGGTGATCGGCGAGCGGCGCCACCCCGAACTCGGCCTGGCCGAAAGGCTCGTGGTGACGATCGGCAGCGAGTACCGGCAGCTCGACGGGTCCGAACTGCCCAGTGTGCTTCAGGTGATGACCGATGTCGCCGTCGTCGCTCAAGAAGTCGCCGCTCAAGAACTCTCCGCGCAAGAAGGGGAGTAGTCCCGTGGGGCGGCAGGCCGCACGGGGTGACAGCCGGATCTCCCGCCGCCCGGGCAGGGAGACGGACCCGACAACAGAAATGCGGTGACGGCATGGCATGGATCGTGGCGCTGATCGCCGTCGTCGCTGCCGTGACGGCGGTGGTCCGCTCCCAGAACGCGGCTCGTGACGCCAATGTGGCGTGGGCCCGCGTCGAGCTGGCCGAACGCCAGACGAAGGCGGCCGATGCCCGTACCGCCGCCCTCACCGAGGAGATCCGGCAGCTGGCCCAGAAGCGAATACCCGCCGCCGCGCTCGCCCTCTCCCATCCCAGCGCGCCGGTGCCCGGCCTGCGCGAGGCGGCCGAGGTCGACGGCGGCTCCGCACGGCTGCTGACCGAGGCGGTTCAGGCAGCCCGGACCGCGGTCATGGAGGAGCGGCAACGCGTCGACGCGGCCGCCCGCGCGGCGATGCGCGGCACCTCCGCCAAGATCCAGTCCCTGCTCAACCAGTCCCAGCAACTGCTGCACGAACTCCAGCACGAGTACGACGACCCGCGGATCCTGCAGCTGGACTTCCGTAACGAACTGGCACTGCGCCGCACCCAGGCCACCGCGGTGCTCTGCGACGCCTGGCCGGGCCTGGCACAGCAGAGCTCGCCGCTCGTGGAGATCGTGCTCGGCGCCCAGTCCCGCGTCGCCGGCTACGAACGCATCAAGGTGGCCAACCATCTGCGCGACGAGTGGCTCGCCGTCGTCGCCCGCGCCGCCGAACCTCTGGCGATCGCCCTCGCCGAACTGCTGGCCAACGCCACCGCCTACTCGCACCCCGACACCGACGTGCAGGTGACGGTCCAGCAGAGCGGCGGCCGCGGTGCCTTCCTGGTGGTCGACGACGCGGGCATCGGTATGGACGACGACGCGCTCGAACGCGCCCGCGCCCTGCTGGCGGGCCCCTCCGAAGTGCTCCTGACCGAGCTGGGCGATCCGCCGCAGACCGGCTTCGCCGTCGTCGGCCGGCTGGTCGTCCAGTACGGCCTCAGCTGTCATATCGAGCCATCGCCGTTCGGTGGGATGCGTACGATCCTGCGGGTCCCCGCCCACCTCCTGACGGTGCTGGAGGACGACCGCAACCTCTCCGCCCTCGCCCCGAAGGCGGTGCACGCGCACACCGTCACCACCGCTGCTGCCGAGCCGGAGCCCGCCGCCCAGCCGGAACCCGCCGCCGAGGAGCGCAACGGACTGCCCACCCGGCGCCGCCGCACACCCCGCCCGGTCCCCGTACGGTCCGCGCCCGCTGCCGTGACCCCGGCGGCCCCGCCGCCGCCCCGTACCCCCGAACAGGCCGAGGCGTCGTGGGCGGCACTCCAGCAGGGCACCCTCAGCGGCCGCAGCGCCCCCGCCGCCCCACCGGAAGCGGAACGCCACGACAACAAAGACGGCCAGGACGACCGGAACTGCCGGAACGACCGGAACGACCAAGGAGACGACGAGACGTGAGCACCCCTACCCCCACCACCGGTGACCTCGCATGGGTGCTGACCCCGCTGCTGGAACTTCCCGGAGTGCAGCACGCCGTGGTCGCCACCGGCGACGGCCTCGTCGAAGGGGCCTCACCCGGCCTGGACCGCGCCTCCGCCGAGCGGGTCGCCGCCATGACCGCCACCCTGCACGCCGCGGCCCGGGCCTTCACCACCGCGTTCACCGACGTCGAGGCGCCGCAGCTGGCCCAGACGGTCGTCGAGTCCGACCAGGGCTTCGCCATCGTCGTCCCGGCCGGGAAGAACACCACGCTCGCCCTGTTCGCGGAACCCGGGGCCAAGCTCGGCGACATCGCGTACCAGATGCAGGTGCAGGTCACCGCGCTGACCCGGGCGATGAACGCACCCGCCCGCCGACCGGACACCCCCGCCCGGCCATGACCCCGGGTCCAGGACGCCGTCTGATCCCCGCCTACCTGGTCACCGGTGGCCGGACCCGGCCCACCGGCCCCGCACTCGACCGGCTTGCCGTGCTCGTACGCACCGACTCGGCCCTGCCCGACGACACGGGCTCGGAACAGCGCAGGCTGTGCGAGCTGCTCGAACCGGGCGCCCTCAGCGTCGTCGAATGCGCGGCCCACCTGGACCTTCCGGTCAGCGCCACCGTCTTCCTGGCCACGGACCTCGCGGCCGCCGGACATCTGCACACCCGACCGCCGATCCCCAGCGCCGGGGAGACCGACCGGTCGCTCGTCGAGAGGCTGCTCGTTGGACTCCGCTCCCTCCACTGACCGGACCGGCATCGGCTATCTGCCGCATGCCGAACAGACCCTGATGAAGCTCGTCGTCACGGGTCCCTTCGGCGTGGGCAAGACGACCCTGATCCGTACGCTGTCGGAGATACCCACGCTCCACACCGAAGAGGCGATGACCCAGTCCAGCACCCGTCTCGACGACACCGCGGGACTGCCGGACAAGACCACCACCACGGTCGCCGTCGACTTCGGCCGGCTCACCGTCCCCGACGACCTGGTGCTCTACATGTTCGGCACCCCAGGCCAGGAACGGTTCTTCCCGCTCTGGGAGGACATCGCGCGTGGCGCCCTCGGCGCCCTCGTGCTGGTCGACACCCGCAGGCTCGGCGACTCCTTCGCGGTCATGGACATGGTCGAGGAGCAGGGACTGCCGTACGCCGTCGCCGTCAACCGCTTCCCGGACGCGCCCGACCACCCGGACGAGGTGCTGCGCAAACACCTCGATCTCCACCCCGACACCCCCCTGCTGCAGTGCGACGCCCGCGAACGCCGCGGCAGCATCGACGCCCTGATCGCCCTCGCCGAGCATGTGCTGACCCGCCTGCCCCAGCCTCAGGACCCGTCATGACACCTCCCGCCGCCTCCGTGCGCTCCGTACAGCCGCCGCAGCCGCTCGCGCTGTACGGCCCGGACTTCGCCGCCGATCCGCACGGCCACTACCGGCGGCTGCGCGCGCACGGTCCGCTCGCCCCGGTCCGGATAGCCGCCGGTATCGACGCCCTGCTGGTCACCGACTACCAGGCGGCCGTCGATCTGCTGCGCGACACCCACACCTTCACCAAGGACCCCCGGGCCTGGCAGGCCACCGTCCCCGCCGACTCACCGGTCCTGCCGATGCTCGGCTACCGGCCGACCGCACTCTTCAGCGACGGCGACGTGCACGCCCGCTACCGCGACGCCATCAACGACGGCCTCGCCATGATCGAGCCGCACGTCCTGCGGGCCGAGGTGGCCCGCGTGGCCCGCCGGCTCATCCGGGAGTTCGCCGCCTCCGGCAGTGGCGACCTCGTCGCCCAGTACGCGCGACGGCTCCCGTTGCACATCTTCACCACGTGGTTCGGCGTACCGCCCGAGGACCGCGAACGGATCGTCGAGGGCATCGGCGGCATGTTCAACTCCGCCGACGACGCCGCCGCCGCGTACGCCGATCTCGTCACCGTCGTCACCGGCCTCGTCGCCGACCGGCGCGCCCGGCCCCGTCGCGATCTCACCTCGTACTTCCTCGGCCACCCGGCCGGTCTCGACAACGACGAGACTGTGCGTCAGATCACGCTGATGATGAGCGCGGGCCACGACCCGACGACCAATCTGATCGGCAACGCGCTGCTGCACATGCTCACCGACGCGCGCTACGCAGGCTCACTGCAACGCGGCGCGATGACGGCCCACGAGGCCATCAACGAGGTCCTCTGGCAGGACCCGCCGCTGGCCAATCTGGCCGCCCACTACCCGCGCCACGACACCGAGTTCCACGGCCTCCGGCTGCGTGCCGGACAGCTGCTCCTGGTCTCCTACGCGGCGGCCAACACGCAGTCCGAGCACGCCACTTCGGACCCCGGCGTGCGCTCCGGCGGCAGCGCGCATCTGGCCTGGTCGGCGGGGCCGCACCGGTGTCCGGCGAAGCAGCCTGCGCTGCTCATCGCGATGACCGCGATCGAGCAGCTGACCAGCCAGCTGTGCGATGCGGAATTGGCCGTTCCGGCGAGCGAACTGATGTGGCGACCCGGTCCGTTCCACCGCGCGCTGGTGCATCTGCCGGTCCGTTTCACCCCGCTCGAGATGAACCCGGACACGGAGCCCGCGGGCCCGTCGGAGGTGTCGATCAGCCACTGACCCGTGTCGCTGGTACGCCGAACGGGTGAGGGG
Organism: Streptomyces sp. NBC_00154; assembly: GCF_026342835.1. Lineage (GTDB taxonomy): Bacteria > Actinomycetota > Actinomycetes > Streptomycetales > Streptomycetaceae > Streptomyces. Next base: position 918,668 of record NZ_JAPEMI010000001.1, on the reverse strand, counting down.
CGAGAGAATTGCCCGATGAACAGCGAGCGCAGCCGGCGCAACGCCGACCGATGCACAGACGGGGTGGTCCGGTGAGCAGATACGACAGGTACGACGTCACGGACGAGCAGTGGGAGGGGCTGGCCCAGGTCGTACCGCTGCGCAGCCGCAACGAGTGGCCGTCCCGGGTCGACCACCGTACGGTCCCCGACGGCCACGAGACCGCCGAACAACGCCGCATGGTCGTGCTGCGGGTGCAGGTCTTCGCGGACGCGCGGGAGGTGGCCGAGTACCTGGTCGCGCAGATCCCTGTGCTGCTCGATCTGACCGGTGCCGAGACCGATGTGGCCAAGCGGATCCTGGACTTCGCCAGCGGTGTGGTCTTCGGACTGGGCAGCGGAATGCACCGGGTCGACCGGAACGTCTTTCTGCTGTCGCCGGTCGGCATGGAGGTCGAGGGGGTTGCGACGGCGGGCGTACCCCGATCGTAGGAAGGTCCGCCCGGCGGAACGGTTCGCCGGTCGGCGGCGTGAGTACGGTCCGCTCATGACTGCACTCCGCCCGGGGGCCACCTCGCTGCCGCCCGCTGTCCCTGATGTCCGTTCCGGGTTACCGTCCGCCGCCCGGGGTGCCCGTTCCGCCGGCCCCGTCGTGACCGAACTGCGGCTCTCCGCCTTCGCCTCGCACCGGGGCACCGTCCTCCCGATCGGGCCGCTCACGCTCTTCGCCGGGCCCGCCGGCAGCGGCAAGTCCAGCGTGCTGCGGGCGTACGAGGCACTGGCCCGGCTGGGCGCCGGCGACCCGCTCGCCGAGGTGTTCCCGGACCCGGAGGCGTACGTACCCGAACGGGCCGGGGCCGACGCACAGGGCCGCCGCGGCTTCCGGATCGGCTGCACGACGGACGGCCCGGCCGGTCCGGTCCGGCTCGACCTCGCCGTCCAGGCCGAACCCACCCTCCGGATCGTCGGCGAACGGCTGACCGGCGGCGGCGAGACCCTGCTCACCACCGCCCTGCGCGATCCCGGGCGTTCGACGGTCCAGGCGGCCTGGCACACGGCAGGCGCGGTTCCGGTGACCCGAGCCCCACTGCCGGACGACGTGCTCGGCACCGCGCTGCTCCCGCTGCGGGTCGCGGGAACGACCGAGGGGCAGGTACGGGTCCTGGCCGCCGCCGAACAGATGGTGGTGGCCCTCCGGTCGGTCTTCGCATGCGAACCGCAGCCGCAGCGGATGCGGGCGCCGGTGCCGAGCGGCGAGGACCGGCTGCGTCGCGGCTGCGACAACCTCGCGGCGGTGCTGGAACGGACGCACACCCAGTGCGGTCAGCGGCATGCCCGCCTCGTCGCGGCGGCCGGTGCCGGATGCGCGGGGACGGTGACGGGGCTCGGCGTCGAGCGGCTCGCGGACGGGACGGTGCGCGCCCTGGTCGAGCGCGACGGCGGGCACCGCACCCCTGTCGGGCGGCTCGGCGACGGCGAGTTGAGGTATCTCGCGCTGGCCCTGGTGCTGCTCACCGGCCCCGGGGTGCTGGCCATGGAGGCGGCGGGGGAGGTGCCGTCGGCCATGCAGACCCTCACTGTGCTGGCCGACGGACTCGACCGGGACCTGGACGGACGTCAGCTGCGCCGGCTGCTGGCCCTGGCGGCGTCGATCGGCGCCGCCGGGCACCTCAGGCTGGTGGGCACGGTCGCGGAGGCGGCCGCCTCCGAGGCCCGCGGGACGGCCGGTGTGACGGTGGTAGACCTGGCACCGTGACAGAACTTGACGTGCAGGCACTGCAGCGACGGCTGGCCGCGTTCGCGGCCGAACGGGACTGGGAGCAGTACCACACCCCGAAGAACCTGGCGGCGGCGCTGAGCGTCGAGGCATCCGAACTGGTCGAGATCTTCCAGTGGTTGACGCCCGAGCAGTCGGCGCAGGTGATGGAGAAGCCCGCGACGGCGCATCGGGTGGCGGACGAAGTCGCGGACGTGCTCGCGTATCTGCTGCAATTCTGCGAGGTGCTGGGCATCGATGCGCTGGCGGCGCTGGCGGAGAAAATCGACCGGAACGAGGCGCGCTTTCCGGTTCCGGAGCGGCCGGATCCCCAAGATCGTCACTCTTCGGAGTAATCGACTTATCCACAATCGACTTCCTGTCCACAGATTTCCGAAATCCCCTGGCCTTTCGGTGCCACTCCCCTCACTGTGGGTAATGGATGAGGTGAGCGGGTTTTCGTACGGACGGGGGCAATGCATGGAAGCGGAGCGGCTCATAGGGGTAAGTCGGCGAGCTCTGGCGCAGAGCCGGGGCACGCCGTCCATCATGGCGGAGGCCTGGCAGGCCCAGGCGCTGGCCCAGGCGATCGGCGACCGGCTGGCGGCGAGCGGGCCGAAGGAGTTGCGCGGCGAGGCGCGAGGGCTCAGTGAGATCGGAGGGAGGGGCAGCGGGGCGCCGGATCATCCGGTGGTGCGGACCGGTGTGGCACGGGCTGCCCAGCTCTCCGAGGTCGCCGATCCGCGCGCGACTTTGACCGGTCTCGGCGCGCTGCTCGGGGAAGTGGGGATGGCACTCGTCGCGGTGGCCTGCGACACCGACGAGGAGAGTCTCTACTGGCAGTGCATAGAGGCGATCGATGCCGCGGACGAGTCGCTGGACCGGGTGCACGGGATGCTCCGGCGCCTTGCGGAGCAGGACCGGGAGCGGAAGCACGATCTGGAGCAGGGGAGAGGGCGGGACGGCCCGCGCGGTGCGGTCCGCGGAGCGGCAGGCTCGGCGGCGGGCCAGCCGTGACCGCCCCCACGGGCACACCTGCCCGCACCTGACCGACTGTGCGCGGATCCGCCGCCGGGCCGCACACGCAGTGGGAGGAGCGACGACCGGCGTTCGGAGGTGCAGGATGGATCCATGGATCTTCGAATCTTCACGGAGCCCCAGCAAGGGGCGAGCTACGACACTCTGCTCACTGTCGCCAAGGCTGCCGAGGACCTCGGCTTCAATGCCTTCTACCGTTCCGACCATTACCTCCACATGGGGGCGGGGAACGGGCTGCCCGGCCCGACCGACGCCTGGATCACCCTGGCCGGGCTGGCGCGGGAGACCAAGCGGATCCGGCTCGGCACGCTGATGACCGCGGGGACCTTCCGGCTCCCCGGTGTCCTCGCGATCCAGGTCGCCCAGGTCGACCAGATGTCCGGCGGCCGGGTCGAACTCGGCCTGGGCGCCGGCTGGTTCGAGGAGGAGCACAAGGCGTACGGCATCCCGTTCCCCAAGGAGAAGTTCGGCCGGCTGGAGGAGCAGCTGGCGATCGTCACCGGACTCTGGGCGACCGGCGTCGGCGAGAAGTTCAACTACGACGGCACCTACTACCAGCTCACCGACTCGCCCGCGCTGCCCAAGCCGGCCCAGGCCAAGGTACCGATTCTGATCGGCGGTCACGGTGCGTCGCGTACACCGCGGCTCGCCGCGCTGTACGCGGACGAGTTCAACATCCCGTTCGCCTCGCTGGAGGACAGCGAGAAGCAGTTCGGACGGGTCAAGGAGGCCGCAACGGCGGCCGGGCGCGGCGAGGACGACCTGGTGTACTCCAACGCCCTGGTGGTCTGTGTCGGCAGGGATGACGCCGAGGTGGCCCGGCGTGCGTCGGTCATCGGCCGCGATGTGGAGGAGCTGAAGGCGAACGGACTTGCGGGCTCGCCCGCCGAAGTGGTCGACAAGATCGGCCGGTACGGCGAGATCGGGTCGTCCCGGATCTACCTCCAGGTCCTCGACCTGGACGATCTGGAGCACCTGGAGCTGATCTCCTCGCAGGTCCAGTCCCAGCTGAACTGAGCCGGTCCCGACCGAGGTGGACACCCGACCGAGGTGGACGCCGGACTGGTGAACAAGAGCAGGTGAACACGAGTCGCCGAGAGGAGCACCTGTGCAACCCGACCGCCCGCTGACCGCCGCGCTCGCCGAGTCCACTGTCCTGCTGGACGGAGGCCTCTCCAACCAGTTGGAGGCGCAGGGCTGCGATCTGTCCGACGAGCTGTGGTCGGCCCGGCTGCTGCTCGACGAGGACCGGCAGATCGAGGCCGCGCACCGGGCCTATGTGCGGGCGGGTGCGCAGGTGCTCATCACCTCGGGCTATCAGGCGACGTTCGAGGGGCTCGCGCGGCGGGGGATCGGCCGGGACCGAGCGGCGGAGCTCTTCGCCCGCAGCGTGGAACTGGCCCGGCGGGCCGGTGGCGCGACGGACCGGGAGATCTGGGTCGCCGCCTCGGTCGGCCCGTACGGGGCGATGCTCGCGGACGGCAGCGAGTACCGCGGGCGGTACGGCCTCTCGGTCCGGGAGCTGGAGCGCTTCCACCGGCCCCGGATCGAGGCGCTGGCCGCCGCCGGACCCGATGCGCTGGCACTGGAGACGGTGCCGGACGTCGAAGAGGCGGAGGCACTGCTGCGGGCGGTCGAGGGGTGCGGGCTGCCCGTCTGGCTCTCGTACAGCGTGGCGGGGGACCGGACCCGGGCCGGGCAGCCGCTGGAGACGGCCTTCGGGCTCGCCGCCGGGCACGAGCACGTGGTGGCTGTGGGGGTGAACTGCTGCGATCCGGCCGATGCCGACCGTGCGGTGGAGACGGCGGCGGAGGTGACCGGGAAGCCGGTCGTCGTGTACCCGAACAGCGGTGAGCGGTGGGACGCCCAGGGCCGGGCGTGGACCGGGGGTGCCACCTTCGACCCGGGCCGGGTGCGGGGCTGGCAGGCGGCAGGCGCCCGGCTGGTCGGCGGCTGCTGCCGGGTCGGCCCCGGTTCGATCGCGAAACTGGCCGAGCTCCTGGAGGCAGAACGGACGGGACGGACAGGACAGACAGGAGGGGCAGCAGGGGCGGGAAGGCCAGGAGGAACACCGGAACCGTAGACATCAACAAAATGCCTGGTGAGGGGCGAGTGCACCGGACCATACTCGGACGTGTGTTCCTGACAATCAGCACGACCGGTACGCCGGAGCGACCCGCCACCGACCTCGGCTTTCTGCTGCACAAGCACCCCGAGAAGGCGCAGCAGTTCTCCACATCCCACGGCACCGCCCATGTCTTCTACCCCGAGGCATCGGCCGAGCGCTGCACGGCCGCGCTGTTGCTGGAGGTGGATCCGGTGGCGCTGGTGCGGCGCGGCAAGGGAAAGGGCCGGGGCGGCGCCCCCGACGCGGCGCTCGCGCAGTACGTGAACGACCGCCCGTACGCGGCGTCCTCACTGCTCTCCGTCGCGATGAGCGCTGTCTTCAAGTCCGCTCTGAACGGTGTGTGCCGGGCCCGGCCCGAGCGCGCGGCGGATCCCATGCCGCTCCGGATCGAGGTGCCCGCGCTCCCGGCGCGCGGCGGGCCTGAGCTGGTCTCGAAGCTCTTCGGGCCGCTCGGCTGGGCGAGCGTGGACGCCGTGGCCGTACCGCTGGACGAGCAGTTCCCGGAGTGGGGCGACTCGCGGTACGTACGGCTCGTGCTGGAGGGCGAGTTGCGGCTCGCCGACGCGCTGCGGCAGCTGTATGTGCTGCTGCCGGTGCTCGACGACGCCAAGCACTACTGGGTCGCGCCCGACGAGGTGGACAAGCTGCTGCGGGCCGGTGACGGCTGGCTGGCCGACCACCCCGAGCAGAAGCTGATCACCAGCCGCTATCTGTCGCGGCGCTGGGGGCTGACCCGGCAGGCGATGGAACGGCTGGAGCTGGTGCGGCTGGCCGAGCTGGACGACCTCGCGGTGGAGAGCGTCGACAACGCGGTGGACGAGACGACGGACACCGAGGAGAAGCCGGTGCCGCTCGCCGAGCAGCGGCGCACGGCGATCCTGGAGGCGCTGCGCGCCGCCGGGGCGAGCCGGGTGCTCGACCTGGGCTGCGGACAGGGTCAGTTGGTCCAGGCGTTGCTGAGGGACGTGCGCTTCACGGAGATCGTCGGCGTCGATGTCTCGATGCGCGCTCTGACCATCGCCTCGCGCCGCCTCAAGCTCGACCGGATGGGGGAGCGGCAGGCCGGCCGCGTCACGCTGCGGCAGGGCTCGCTCACGTACACCGACAAGCGGCTGGCCGGCTATGACGCGGCGGTGCTCAGTGAGGTCATCGAGCACCTCGACCTGCCGAGGCTGCCGGCGCTGGAGTACGCGGTGTTCGGTTCGGCTCGGCCGCAGACGGTGCTCGTGACGACACCCAATGTCGAGTACAACGTCCGCTGGGAGAGCCTCCCGGCCGGACATGTGCGCCACGGCGACCACCGCTTCGAGTGGACCAGGGCGGAGTTCCGGGCCTGGGGGCAGGAGGTGGCGCAGCGGCACGGATACGGAGTCGACTTCGTGCCGGTGGGGCCCGACGACCCTGAGGTGGGGCCGCCCACGCAGCTGGCCGTGTTCACGAGGACCGCAGAGGACGACACGAAGAAGAAGGAGGCGAAGGCAGCATGACCGACAACGACACAGGCACCGGCACAGGCACAGGCACCGGCACCGGCACCGAGAAGAGCACCGGCGCGCACCGTACGCTGCCGGTGACCGACCTCTCGCTCGTCGTTCTCGTCGGAGCCAGCGGCTCCGGCAAGTCCACCTTCGCGCGCAGGCACTTCAAGCCCACCGAGATCATCTCCTCGGACTTCTGCCGCGGCCTCGTCGCCGACGACGAGAACGACCAGAGCGCCAGCGGCGACGCCTTCGACGTGCTGCACTACATCGCGGGCAAGCGGCTCGCCGCCGGGCGGCTGACCGTCGTCGACGCCACCAACGTCCAGGCAGAGAGCCGCAAGCAGCTGGTGCAGCTGGCCCGCAGCCACGACGTGCTGCCGATCGCGATCGTGCTCGACCTGCCCGAAGAGGTCTGCCAGACGCGCAACGCCGCCCGCCCCGACCGGGCCGGCATGCCCCGCCACGTCGTCCAGCGCCACCGTCGCGAGCTGCGCCGTTCGCTGCGCGGCCTGGAGCGCGAGGGTTTCCGCAAGGTGCACATCCTGCGCACCGAGGAGGAGGCCGAGCACGCCGAAGTGGTGCTCGAGCGCCGCTACAACGACCTCCGTCATCTCACCGGCCCGTTCGACATCATCGGTGACATCCACGGCTGCAGCTCCGAGCTGGAGTCCCTGCTCGGCAAGCTCGGTTACGTCGACGGCGCGCACCCCGAAGGGCGTACGGCGGTCTTCGTCGGCGACCTCGTCGACCGCGGCCCCGACAGCCCCGGTGTGCTGCGCCGCGTCATGTCCATGGTGTCCGCGGGCAACGCCCTGTGCGTGCCGGGGAACCACGAGAACAAACTCGGGCGCTACCTCAAGGGCCGCAAGGTCCAGCACACCCATGGACTCGCCGAGACCATCGAGCAGTTCGACCGGGAGGACGCGAAGGACCCGGCCTTCCGCGAGCAGGTGCGGGAGTTCATCGACGGGCTCGTCAGCCACTACGTGCTGGACGGCGGCAAGCTGGTCGTCTGCCACGCCGGGCTGCCCGAGAAGTACCACGGGCGTACGTCCGGACGGGTCCGTTCGCACGCGCTGTACGGGGACACCACCGGTGAGACCGACGAGTTCGGCCTGCCCGTCCGCTACCCGTGGGCGGAGGAGTACCGCGGCCGCGCAGCCGTGGTCTACGGCCACACCCCCGTGCCCAGCACCTCCTGGGTCAACAACACCCTCTGCCTGGACACCGGTGCCGTCTTCGGCGGGAAGATGACCGCGCTGCGCTGGCCCGAGCGCGAACTCGTCGACGTACCGGCCGAGAAGGTCTGGTACGAGCCCGCCAAGCCGCTGACCACCGAGGCACCCGGGGGCCGGGAGGGCCGCCCGCTGGACCTCGCCGATGTGCAGGGCCGCCGGATCGTGGAGACCCGGTACCTGGGCCGGATCTCGGTGCGCGAGGAGAACGCCGCGGCGGCGCTCGAAGTCATGAGCCGGTTCGCCGTCGACCCGCGGCTGCTCGGCTACCTGCCGCCGACCATGGCGCCGACCGCCACGTCCCAGGAGGAGGGCTTCCTGGAGCACCCGGCCGAGGCGTTCGCCCAGTACCGGGCGGACGGCGTCGCCACGGTCGTGTGCGAGGAGAAGCACATGGGCTCGCGCGCGGTGGCCCTGGTCTGCCGCGACGCGGAAGCGGCCCGGGAGCGGTTCGGTGTCGAGGGCCCGACCGGGGCGCTGCACACCCGTACCGGACGGCCGTTCCTGGACGACGTCGCCCTGACCGAGGTGATCCTCGGCAGGCTGCGCACGGCTGTCACCGCCGCCGGACTCTGGGACGAGTGGGACACCGACTGGGTGCTGCTCGACGCCGAGCTGATGCCCTGGTCCCTCAAGGCCGGAGGCCTGTTGCGCTCGCAGTACGCGGCGGTCGGCGCCGCGTCCGGTGCCGTCCTCCCCGGGGCCAACGCGGCGCTGGCGGCAGCGGCGGCCCGCGGTGTCGACGTCACCGACCTGGCTGCGCGTCAGCAGGACCGGACGGCCGACGCGGCGGCGTTCACCGACGCCTACCGTCGCTACTGCTGGTCCACCGAGGGCCTCGACGGGGTGCGGATCGCCCCGTTCCAGATCCTCGCCGTGCGGGGCCGCTCGCTGGCCTCCGTACCCCATGACGAGCAGCTTGCCTGGCTCGACCGGCTGGTGGAGCACGACCCCACCGGCCTGCTCCAGGTCACCCGGCGGCTCGTCGTCGACACCGGCGACGAGGCATCGGTCCGCGCCGGTATCGACTGGTGGCTGGAGATGACCGGCCGCGGCGGCGAAGGCATGGTCGTCAAACCGCTCGGGGCGCTCGTCCGGGACGCGAAGGGCAGGCTGGTCCAGCCGGGCATCAAGGTGCGCGGCCGGGAGTACCTGCGGATCATCTACGGCCCGGAGTACACGCGTCCGGAGAATCTGGAGCGGCTGCGCTCCCGGTTCCTCGGCCACAAGCGGTCGTTGGCGCTCCGTGAGTACGCCCTGGGGCTGGAGGCGCTGGACCGGCTCGCCGACGGGGAGCCGCTGTGGCGGGTCCACGAAGCGGTGTTCGCGGTGCTCGCCCTGGAGTCGGAGCCCGTCGACCCGCGGCTCTGATCCCGAAGACGAAGAGAACAGGTGGTGATTCGCCGGGTGAACGGCGCTCCGCGCGGTGAGGATGGAGGCATGGGATTCCATGTCGACTCCGAGGCCGGGCGGCTGCGCCGCGTCATAGTGCACCGCCCCGATCTCGAACTGAAGCGGCTCACCCCCAGCAACAAGGACGCGCTCCTCTTCGACGACGTGCTGTGGGTGCGCCGCGCCCGGCAGGAGCACGACGGCTTCGCGGACGTCCTGCGCGACCGCGGGGTGGAGGTGCATCTCTTCGGCGATCTGCTCCGTGAGGCCCTGGACATTCCGGTGGCCAAGCGACTGGTGCTGGACCGGGTCTTCGACGAGAAGGAGTACGGCCCGCTCGCCACCGAACATCTGCGCGCCGCCTTCGAGGAGCTGTCCACCGACGAGCTGGCGGAGGCGCTGGTGGGCGGGATGACGAAGCGGGAGTTCCTGGAGCGGCACAGCGAGCCGACCTCCGTCCGGTTCCACGTCATGGACCTGGACGACTTCCTGCTCGGCCCGCTGCCCAACCATCTCTTCACCCGGGACACGTCGGCCTGGATCTACGACGGGGTGTCCATCAACGCGATGCGCTGGCCGGCCCGGCAGCGCGAGACCGTCCACTTCGAGGCGATCTACCGCCACCACCCCCTCTTCACCGGCGCCGAGGCCGGGGCCTTCCATCACTGGTCGGAGGGGCAGGACGACTATCCGTCCACCATCGAGGGCGGCGACGTCCTGGTCATCGGCCAGGGCGCCGTCCTCATCGGGATGAGCGAGCGCACCACGCCGCAGGCGGTCGAGATGCTGGCGCGCGGACTGTTCGACGCCGGTTCCGCCCGGACGATCGTGGCGCTCGACATGCCGAAACGCCGGGCGTTCATGCACCTCGACACGGTGATGACGATGATCGACGGCGATACGTTCACCCAGTACGCGGGGCTCGGCATGCTCCGCTCGTACACCATCGAGCCCGGCGGCGGACCGCGGGATCTGAAGGTCACCGACCATCCCCCGGAGCACATGCACCGGGCCATCGCGGCGGCGCTCGGCCTGGCCTCGATCCGGGTGCTCACGGCCACCCAGGACGTGCACGCGGCGGAGCGCGAGCAGTGGGACGACGGCTGCAATGTGCTGGCAGTCGAGCCGGGTGTCGTCATCGCCTACGAGCGCAACGCCACCACCAACACGTATCTGCGCAAAGAAGGCATCGAGGTCATAGAGATCCGCGGCAGCGAACTGGGCCGGGGCCGGGGCGGCCCCCGCTGCATGAGCTGTCCGGTGGTCCGTGACCCCGTGTAGCCGGAGGCGCGGCACCGTACGGAAAGCGCGGGGGGATCGTACGGATACACCGTGGACCGCACGGACACGCAGGACAGGCGACTGTATAGCGATGCGTTCTCTCGTATAGACTTCCAGGAACTGTACGCGCGACCCTCGCCCGACCCAGGAGCAGCCACCATGGCGATAGACCTCGCAGGCCGCCACTTCCTCAAGGAGCTGGACTTCACGGCCGGGGAGTTCCGCGGCCTGATCGACCTGGCCGCCGAGCTCAAGGCGGCCAAGAAGTCGGGCACCGAGGTGCAGCGGCTACGCGGTCGGAACATCGCGCTGATCTTCGAGAAGACCTCGACCCGCACTCGCTGTGCCTTCGAGGTCGCCGCCGCCGACCAGGGTGCCTCCACGACGTATCTCGACCCCACGGGCTCCCAGATGGGCCACAAGGAGTCGGCGAAGGACACCGCCCGTGTGCTCGGCCGGATGTTCGACGGCATCGAGTACCGCGGTGACAGTCAGGCGACCGTCGAGGAGCTGGCGGCCTACGGCGGGGTGCCCGTCTTCAACGGGCTCACCGACGACTGGCACCCGACCCAGATGCTCGCCGACGTCCTCACGATGACCGAGCACAGCGACAAGCCGCTGGAGCGGATCGCCTTCGCCTACCTCGGCGACGCCCGTTTCAACATGGGCAACTCGTACCTGGTCACGGGCGCGCTGCTGGGCATGGACGTCCGGATCGTCGCCCCGGAGTCCTACTGGCCGGCCGAGGGGATCGTCGCGCAGGCCCGTCGGCTCGCCGAATCCAGCGGCGCGACCGTCACTCTCACCGAGGACATCGCCGAGGGTGTCCGGGGCGCCGACTTCGTCGCCACCGACGTCTGGGTCTCCATGGGCGAGCCCAAGGAGGTCTGGGACGAGCGCATCGCGGCCCTCGCGCCGTACGCCGTCACCATGGACGTCCTGAAGGCCACGGGCAACGCCGACGTGAAGTTCCTGCACTGCCTCCCGGCCTTCCACGACCTCGGCACCAAGGTCGGCCGCGAGATCCACGACAGCCACGGTCTGACCGAGCTGGAAGTCACCGACGAGGTCTTCGAGTCCGCGCACTCGGTCGTCTTCGACGAGGCCGAGAACCGGATGCACACGATCAAGGCCGTCCTGGTGGCGACCCTGGCCGGTGCCTGACCGGGCACGGGCCGGGGGCGGCGCCGGCATCGCATGATCATGCACCCGATTGGGTGAACATGCGAAGAAGTGGCTACCATGGTTCCACTTGGTGGGGTTCGAGCTCGCACGCTCGAGCCCCATTTTCGTGCCGTCCCCCACGCAGGACCGGAGGACCGGAGCCCCCCCACCCGCTCCATCCGCACGAGCCCCCACATGCTTCACCTGCTTCACCAGAGAAGAGATCGCCCCGTGAGTCCGCTCCGCCCGCCGAGCCTGTCGCCCCGGCCCGGCCTGCGCATCAAGAGCCCCGACCAGCTGGTCGCCGAATCCGGCGCCGACCTGGAGGGGCACGGCCTCAAGCGCACCATGGGGCTGTTCCAGCTCGTGTGCTTCGGTGTAGGAGCGATCGTCGGCACCGGCATCTTCGTCGGCCTCTCCGACAGCGTCGCCGAGGCCGGCCCCGCGGTCGTCCTCTCCTTCGTCCTCGCCGCGATCACCTGCATCTTCACCGCGTTCTCCTTCGCCGAGCTGGGCGGCGCGATCCCGGTCTCCGGCAGCTCGTACTCCTTCGCCTACGCCACCCTCGGCGAGCGCATCGCGTTCCTCGTCGGCTGGTGTCTGCTGCTGGAGTACGGCGTCTCGGTCTCCGCGGTCGCGGTCGGCTGGAGCCAGTACGTCAACGAGCTGCTGAACAGCCTCGTCGGCTGGCACCTGCCCGCCGCCCTGTCCGCCGGGCCCGGCGAGGGCGGCGTGATCAATCTCCCGGCCATCGTGGTGATCATGATGGCCGCCACCCTGCTGGTGCGTGGCATCCGGGAGAGCGCGGGCGCCACGGCCGCGATGGCGGTCCTCAAGATCGGCATTCTGATCGCCTTCTGCGCCATCGCGTTCACCGCGTTCGAGGCCGGTAATCTCACGCCGTTCGCCACCCAGGGCCCGGCCGGGGTCACCGCCGGTGCCTCGCTGGCGTTCTTCTCGTACATCGGCTTCGACGCGATCACCACCGCGGGCGAAGAGGTCAAGAACCCCCGGCGGAACATCCCGATCGCGATCCTGATCTGCATCGGGGTCGCCACCCTGCTCTACTGCGCGGTCGCCCTCACGGCCATCGGCGCACTCGGCGCGGACGCCGTCTCCGACAAGCCGGCCGCGCTCTCGCTGATCGTCGATCAGGTCACCGGCTCGACCGTCGGTGGTGGCATCATCGCGTTCGGCGCGGTCGTGGCCATCGCGTCGGTCGTGCTCGCGGTCATGTACGGGCAGACCCGCATCCTGATGTCGATGTCCCGCGACGGCCTGGTCCCGCGGGTCTTCGAACGTGTCTCGCCGCGGACGGCGACGCCTGTCGCCAACACCTGGATCGTGGCCGTCGTCTTCGCGGTGCCGGCGGCCTTCGCGTCCCTCGACGTGGTGGTGAATCTGACGACCATCGGCACGCTCGGCATCATGGTGGCGGTCAATGTCGCGGTGATCGCGTTGCGCCGCAGCAACCCGGGGCTGAAGCGCTCCTTCCGGGTGCCGCTCTACCCGCTCAGCCCGATCCTGGGCGTCCTCTTCTGCCTGTATCTGATGTACGGGACGGGCTGGGCGACCTGGGGGCAGTTCGCGGTGTTCCTGGTGGCCGGCGCGGCGGTGTACGCCGGCTACAGCCGGAGCCGGTCGCGACTGGCCGGCGCGGATCAGGACTGAGAGGCGCCAAGAGGTACCGGGGGCGGCCGCCGATCAGCACCGTTGGTAAAGAGCGCCGAGAAGCGCCCTTTACCGACGGTGCTGATGCGGCAGCGTGAACCACACGGCCTTGCCGTGCTCCGTCGTGCGATGACCGCAGGACGAGCTGAGCGTGCGGATCAGCAGCAGGCCACGGCCGTGCTCCTGCCAGGGGTCCGGCTCGCTGCCGGGCTGGGGCCGGGAGAGGTCGCCCGGCGGGGCCGGGTCGCGGTCGTGGACCTCCACCTGACAGCTGGTCTCCAGAAGCTCCACCACCAGTTCGACGGGCTCGTCGCCGCCGGTGTGTTTCACGGCGTTGGCGACCAGTTCCGCGGTGAGGAGCTCGGCCGTGTCGGTGGTGTCGGCCGGTGTGTCGATGTCCGCCAGCGCCGTACGGATCAGGGTGCGGGCGATCGGCACTGCGGCCGTGGAGTGCGGCAGCGCGATACGCCAGGAGGCGGGCATCGGTCCATCGGGCGGCAAGGCGGGGGTTCCGTTCCGGAGGCTCGTCTGTCCGGAGCTCGAGTTTCTGGAGCTCAAGACTTCTTCCTTTCAACCTTACGAAGCGCAACGACACAGACAAGGGACTGCGGTCCGCCCGGAAAGGGACGTTCGCCACATATTCCGAGAGCGCCTATCGCGTACTCGTGACGGAAGTCACGTAAGAGTGATAACTTCGAGAGCAGGTAGCAGCCCGACGGCTGAAGGGGACCACCCTCAATGAGCCCGTTTCCCAGCTCCGCCCGCCGTACCGATGACTGGCGCCATCTGCGGCTGACGACGGACGACGGCGTCGCCACCGTCACCCTGGCCCGCCCCGAGAAGCTCAACGCGCTCACCTTCGGCGCCTACGCCGACCTGCGCGACCTCCTTGCCGAGCTGTCCCGAGAGCGCTCGGTGCGCGCTCTCGTGCTGGCCGGTGAGGGGCGCGGCTTCTGCTCCGGCGGCGATGTCGACGAGATCATCGGTGCCACGCTCGCGATGGACACCGCGCAGCTGCTCGACTTCAACCGGATGACCGGGCAGGTCGTGCGGGCGCTGCGCGAGTGCCCCTTCCCCGTCATCGCCGCGGTGCACGGCGTCGCCGCGGGCGCCGGTGCGGTCCTCGCGCTGGCCGCCGACTTCCGTGTCGCCGACCCGTCCGCCCGGTTCGCCTTCCTCTTCACCCGGGTCGGGCTCTCCGGCGGTGACATGGGAGCGGCCTATCTGCTGCCGCGCGTCGTCGGCCTGGGTCATGCCACCCGGCTGCTGATGCTCGGCGAGCCGGTCCGCGCCCCCGAGGCGGAGCGGATCGGGCTGATCAGCGAGCTGGCCGAGGAGGGACAGGCCGACGCCCGCGCCGCGGAGCTCGCCCGCCGCCTCGCGGAAGGCCCCGCCCTCGCCCTCGCCCAGACCAAGGCGCTGCTCACCGCCGAACTCGACATGCCGCTCGCTGCCGCGGTGGAGATGGACGCCGCCACCCAGGCCCTGCTGATGCACGGCGACGACTACGCCGAGTTCCACGCCGCGTTCACGGAGAAGCGCCGGCCGAAATGGCAAGGCAGGTAGCGCCATGGCATCCGACACGAGGCGGATCGCGGTCATCGGCGGCGGCCCCGGCGGGCTGTACGCGGCGGCCCTCCTCAAGCGCCTGGACCCCGAGCGCTCCGTCACCGTCTGGGAGCGCAACGCCCCCGACGACACATTCGGCTTCGGCGTCGTCCTCTCCGACGAGACCCTCGGCGGCATCGAACACGCCGACCCCGTGGTCTACCGGGCCCTCCAGGCCGAATTCGTACGGTGGGACGACATCGACATCGTCCACCGCGGCCGGACCCAGACGTCCGGCGGCCACGGCTTCGCGGCGCTGGGCCGCCGCCGGCTCCTGGAGATCCTGCACAAGCGCTGCGCCTCCCTCGGGGTACGGCTCCGCTTCCGTGCGGAGGCCCCGTCCGTCGCCGAGCTCGCCGCGACGCACGACCTGGTGATCGCGGCCGACGGGGTGCACAGCACCACCCGTGAGACGTACGCCGACGCCTTCCGGCCCACCGTCACCACCCACCGCAACCGCTACATCTGGCTCGCCGCGGACTTCGCGTTCGACGCCTTCCGCTTCGAGATCGCCGAGACCGAACACGGCGTGATGCAGCTGCACGCCTACCCCTTCTCGGCCGGTGCCTCCACCGTCATCGTCGAGATGCGCGAGGAGGTCTGGCGCGCGGCCGGATTCGACGCCATGGACACCGCAGCATCGACGGAACGCTGCGGCAAGATCTTCGCCGACGCCCTCGGCGGCCGCCCGCTGCGCTCCAACAACTCCTCCTGGCTCACCTTCCGTACCGTCGTCAATGCCCACTGGTCGCACGGCAACACGGTTCTCATCGGCGACGCCGCCCACACCGCCCACTTCTCCATCGGCTCCGGCACCAAGCTCGCCGTCGAGGACGCCCTGGCGCTCGCCGCCTGTATCGAGGAGCAGCCGGACCTGCCCGCAGCCCTCGCCGCGTACGAGACCGAGCGGCGGCCCGTCGTCGCCTCCACCCAGCGTGCCGCCGCAGCGAGCCTGCGCTGGTTCGAGGAGCTCGGTACGTACGTCGACCAGGCGCCCCGCCAGTTCGCCTTCAACCTGCTGACCCGCAGCCGCCGCGTCACCCACGACAACCTGCGGCTGCGCGACGCCGGCTTCACCGCCGCCGTCGAGGAGGAGTTCGGCTGCGCCCCCGGCACCCCGCCGATGTTCACTCCGTTGCGGCTGCGCGGCCTGGAACTGCGCAACCGCGTCGTCGTCTCGCCGATGGACATGTACTCGGCCGTCGACGGCGTCCCCGGCGACCTCCACCTCGTCCACCTGGGCGCCCGCGCCCTCGGCGGTGCCGGGCTCGTCATGACAGAGATGGTGTGCGTCAGCGCCGAGGGCCGGATCACCCCCGGGTGCACCGGCCTCTACACCCCCGAACAGGCCGCCGCCTGGACCCGGATCACCGACTTCGTCCACACCTCCGCCCCCGGCACGGCGATCGGCATCCAGCTCGGCCACTCCGGTCGCAAGGGCTCCACCAAGCTGATGTGGGAGGGCATCGACCAGCCCCTCGACGAGGGCAACTGGCCGCTGTCCGCCGCCTCCCCGATCCCGTACCGGGAAGGCGTCAACCAGGTCCCGCACGCGCTGGACCGGGCCGGGCTCGACGTGATCCGCAACCAGTTCGCCGCAGCGGCCCGGCACGCCGCCACCTGCGACTTCGACCTGCTCGAACTGCACTGCGCCCACGGCTATCTGCTGTCCGGTTTCCTCTCCCCGCTCACCAACCACCGCACCGACATCTACGGCGGACCGCTGTCGAACCGGCTCCGCTTCCCCCTCGAAGTCTTCGACGCGGTCCGCGCCCGGTGGCCCGAGGACCGGCCCATGACCGTCCGCATCTCCGCCACGGACTGGGCCGACGGCGGTACGACGGCCGAGGACGCCGTCGAGATCGCCCGCGCGTTCGTCGCGCACGGCGCCGACGCCATCGACGTCTCCACCGGCCAGGTCGTTCCGGACGAAGACCCCGAATACGGCCGCTCGTACCAGACCCCGTTCGCCGACCGGATCCGCAACACCCTGGTCGTGCCCGTCATCGCGGTCGGTGCGATCTCCTCCTGGGACGACGTCAACTCACTGCTGCTGGCAGGTCGCGCCGACCTGTGCGCCCTGGCTCGCCCGCATCTGTACGACCCGCACTGGACCCTGCACGCGGCGGCCGACCAGGGTTACGGCGGACCGGGTGCGCCCTGGCCGCTTCCGTACCGCGCGGGCAGTCGCACACCGCCGACCGGCCGCACCGACGCACCGAAGCCACGGCTCACCCTGGGGTGAGCACCCCGCCCGTCAAGCAGTCGTGGCAGCGGCAGGGAGTGGGGTGGGGTGCACCGGCCCAGCGGGTAGCGCGGCACTCGGCTGCCAGTGCCTCGAGCCGGGCGGCACCCTCCTCCGCGTCCTCCCGGCAGCCCCAGGCCCGGCCCACGGGGAACTCCGCGTCGCGCCATAGCACCGCAGGACTGTGGACCAGCGTGGCCCGGAAGGTGTGCAGGTGACGTGTCGCCATGTCGAGGGTGATGTAGCGGCAGGTGTGCCGCCCGCGCCCCACGGTCGTCAGCACCTCGTGGTCGCCGGGGCGGGAGCCGATCACGTACACCTTGGCGCCCGCCCCGGTACGACTTGGTGCCCGGACGCAGCTCCTGCCCTCCCACCCCGTACCGGCGCCACCGCACCACGTTTGCGGCGATCAGCCACAACGGTTCGAGCGGTGTCCCGTCGCCCGTCATCCCTGGGCCTCCCGGCTGATCAGCAGCCGGTCGGACAGGGCCTCGTAGCCGATGCGCCGGTAGACCCCGTTGCTCGTCGGGTTCGCGAGATCCGTGAACAGCAGCACCTCCTGCGCGCCCGCCTCCCGCGCCGCCCGGCTGACCTCGGCCGTCACCGCCGCCGCGTACCCGTGGCCCCGGTGCTCCGGCGGTGTGTACACAGCCGTCACCCGCACCGCGCCGGCAATCCGCGGGGAGACACCCGCCATCGACACCGGGACCCCGCCGGTCTCCCAGAGCGTCAGACCACCGGAGGCCGTCCGCTCGTCCACCATCCGCTCGGCGTGGGTGTCCGGCTGGTCGACGTCCGCGGCGAACGCGCGATGCCAGGCCACCAGCAGGGCCCGGTCGGCGGCCGTGGCGGACCTGGGCCCGCCCGGCGGCGCGGGGGAGGGCGGGACCAACTCGTCCAGCCGGTAAAGCCGTTGCACCTGTTCGACCCGGTGGCCGGGCCAGCCGGCGGCCAGCGCCTCGGCGGTCGCCCGATCCGCGTTGACGGCGGTCAGCGGGAGCGCGGCGGCCAGCGGACCGACCGCCTCCGGGGCGACGACGCCGAGCAACGGCCGGTACGGCGGGGTCTGCACCAGGGTCCCCGCGACCTCGCCGTCCGGCCCGCGCCACCAGCCCAGCACCGGGGCGTCCCCGCCGTACGCATGCGGGCCGCTGCTGCGCAGGGTCGCGGTGATGGTCAGTACGAGGGTGTTCTCGGCGGGCCGGGACGCCAGCCACGCACCGGCGGTGTCCAGGAACACATCGACGTCGTCAGTGAAGGTCCAGGTCATGTTCCATGATGACCAGTCGGGACCGTGCTGTGCACACGCTTTACGAGCCGCCCGGCCCGCCTCGGACGAACCCCGCCCCCACGTCCCGCAACCGGGCGTGCAACAGCCCGAACACCTCCGCCGCCCTGCCCCCCGGCCAGTTCTTCGGCAGCAGCTCCTCCGGCAGCCCCGGATCGGCGTACGGCAGCCGCCGCCAGGAGTCCAGGGCGGTCAGATAGTCCCGGTAGGCGGCCTCCGCGTCCGGTTCGCCGGTGCGCGACTCCCAGGCCCGCAGCACCGGTTCGTGCCGGGCCAGGAAGTCCAGGTGGAGCCGGGCGATGGCTTCCAGGTCCCACCAGCGCGCCACCGACTCCCGCGTCGCGGCGAAGCCGAGGTGTTCACCACGGAACAGGTCCACGTACGGGGCGAGTTCCAGCCGCTCCAGGGTGTGCCGGGTCTCGTCGTACAGTGCGGCGGGGGCGATCCAGACCCCCGGCGCGGCCGCGCCGAAGCCCAGTCGGGAGAGCCGGGAGCGCAGCAGGTGCCGCTTGTGCCGTTCCGCTTCCGGTACGGAGAAGACGGCGAGCACCCAGCCGTCCCGCAGCGGTGGTGACGGATGTGCGTAGATCCGCCGGTCGCCGTCGTCCAGCAGTTGGCGGGCGTCCTGCGACAGCGCGTATCCGGCCGCGCCGCTCGCGGTCCGCGCCGGTACGAGCAGCCCGCGCCGCTTCAGCCGGGAGACGGAGGAGCGCACCGACGGGGCGTCGACACCGACGGCGTTCAGCAACCGGATCAGCTCGGCCACCGGCAGCGGTGTGTTGCCGGGGGTGCGACCGTATGCACCGTAGAGGGTGACGATCAGGGATCGGGGGGTGTGCAGGTCGGCCACGTGATCACTCTAGGGCCTGGCCCCGGTCCGCCTCGGCACGCAGCCGGAACCGCTGCAGCTTGCCCGTGGCGGTCCGGGGGAGAGCGGGCAGGAACTCGATGACGCGCGGGCACTTGTGCGGCGCCAGTTCGCCCTTCATGTACGTGCGCAGGTCGTCGGCGGACGGTGCGGCGCCCTCGCGAGGCACCACGTACGCCACCACGACCTGGCCGCGCAGCTCGTCCGGCCGGCCGACCACCGCGGCCTCCGCGACCTGGGGATGGCGCAGCAGGGCGTCCTCGACCTCGGGGCCCGCGATGTTGTAGCCGGAGGAGATGATCATGTCGTCGGCGCGGGCGACGTAGTGGAAGTAGCCGTCGCTGTCGCGGGTGTACGTGTCGCCGGTGAGGTTCCAGCCGTGCTGTACGTACTCCGTCTGGCGTGCGTCGGCGAGATACCGGCATCCCGTCGGGCCGCGTACGGCGAGCAGCCCCGGCTCCCCGTCGGGCACCGCGCGGCCGTCCCGGTCCAGCACGCGCGCCTGCCAGCCGGGCACGGCAACCCCCGTGGTGCCGGGGCGGATCGCGTCGTCGGCGGCGGAGATGAAGATGTGCAGCAGTTCGGTGGCGCCTATGCCGTTGATGATGCGCAGACCGGTCCGCTCGTACCAGGACTGCCAGGTCGCCGCGGGCAGGTTCTCGCCCGCCGAGACGCAGCGGCGCAGCGCGGACAGATCGTGCTCGCCGAGATGGTCGAGCATCACGCGGTACGCGGTCGGGGCGGTGAACAGGACCGAGACGCGGTGGGTGGCCAGTGCGGGCAGCAGCTGCCTCGGGCCGGCCTGTTCCAGCAGCAGCGCCGAGCCGCCGGCCCGCAGCGGGAAGACCACCAGGCCGCCGAGCCCGAAGGTGAAGCCGAGCGGCGGACTGCCCGCGAACACATCCTCGGGGCCCGGCCGCAGGACGTGGCGCGAGAAGGTGTCGGCGATGGCCAGCAGATCTCGGTGGAAGTGCATACAGCCCTTGGGGCGCCCGGTGGTGCCCGAGGTGAACGCGATCAGCGCGACATCGTCCGCGGCGGTGTCCACGGCCCGGTACGGCCCCGGTCGGCGTGCGGCCAGATGCAGCAGATCGTCCGCCCCGTCCCCTCCGTACGTGGTGATCCGCAGCCCCGGAACCTGAGCCTTCACCAGATCGTCGACCGACCGGACATCGCAGAGCGCATGGCTGACCCGGGCGATCGAACAGATGGTGGCGAGCTCCTGGGATCGCTGCTGCGCCAGTACGGTCACGGCGATCGCGCCCGCCTTCAGCACGGCGAGCCAGCAGGCGGCCAAATGGGGGGTGGTGGGGCCGCGCAGCAGGACCCGGTTGCCGGGGACGACCCCCAGATCGGAGGTCAGTACATGGGCGATCCGGTCCACCCGGTCCTGGAGCTCCCCGTAGCTCCACGTCGGGCCGTCAGGGGTACGGAAGACGGGACGGTCGGGTCCGAGACGGGCGACCGTGGCGTCGAGGAGTTCGGCGGCGCAGTTCAGCCGGTCCGGATAGTCCAGCTCGGGAAGGCCGAAGACCAGTTCCGGCCACTGGTCCTGGGGTGGCAGATGCTCTCTGGCAAAGCTGTCGATGTGCGCTGAGGTCTTCGGGTCCATAACGGATCGCCCCCTTGTCGCCCTTGGAGCGTATCGTTTGAATGACGGTAGTCAATACTTCGCGATACGATCCAGGAGAGGCGCCGGTATGTCGGCATTCTCGCTCGATCCGTCACAGACCGCCTGGTGCGAGGAGCTGCGCGCCCTGGCCGAGCAGCAGTTGCGCCCCCTCGCCGAGAAGGGCGAACCAGGTCACGTCAACCGCCCGCTTGTCGCCGCCCTCGGCGAACTGGGCCTGCTCGACCGGCTGTTCTCCTCCGGAGCCCTCGACCTCTGTCTGCTGCGCGAGTCCCTGGCCCGCGGCTGCACGGAGGCCGAGACCACGCTGGCCCTGCAAGGACTCGGCTCGTACCCATTGGTCCAGGCGGGTACCCCGGCCCACCGTGAACGCTGGCTCCCCGAAGTCCGCGCGGGCCGCGCGGTCGCCGCCTTCGCGCTCAGCGAGCCCGGCGCCGGCTCCGACGCGGCGGCCCTCGCCCTCAGCGCGGCGCACGCCCCGGACGGCTGGCGGCTGACCGGCGAGAAGTGCTGGATCTCCAACGCCCCCGAGGCCGACTTCTACACCGTCTTCGCCCGTACGACGCCCGGCGCCGGAGCCCGCGGCGTCACCGCGTTCCTGGTCCCCGCCGACCGCCCGGGGCTGACCGGTACAGCGCTCGACATGCTCTCCCCGCACCCCATCGGGGCGCTCACCTTCGACGGGGTGCCGGTCACCCCCGACGACGTACTCGGCGAACCCGACCGCGGCTTCCGGGTCGCCATGAACACCCTCAACCTGTTCCGCCCGAGCGTCGGCGCCTTCGCCGTCGGCATGGCTCGCGCCGCGCTCGACGCGACCCTGGCCCACACTGCGCAGCGCACCGCGTTCGGCGGCCCGCTCAAGGATCTGCAGGCCGTCTCGCACCAGGTCGCCGAGATGGCCACCCGCACCGAGGCCGCCCGGCTCCTGGTGTACGCGGCCGCGGCGGCGTACGACGCGGGGGAGCCGGGGGTACCGCGCAGAGCTGCGATGGCGAAGCTGTACGCCACGGAGGCGGCGCAGTACGTCGTCGACGCCGCCGTCCAGTTGCACGGCGCCCGCGCACTGCGCCGCGGCCATCTGCTCGAACACCTCTACCGGGAGGTGCGCGCCCCACGGATCTACGAGGGCGCCAGCGAGGTCCAGCGCACGATCATCGCCAAGGAGTTGTACGCGACGGCGGCGCAGCCGACCGTGCAGCCGGAGCCGTCCGGGAACCAGGAGTCGTCCGCATGAGTCCGATCCACCGAATCAATCCCGCCGAGCTGTCCCCGCCCACAGGCTTCTCGCACGCCGTCACGGCCACCGGCAGTCAACTGGTCTTCCTGGCCGGGCAGACCGCCCTCGACCGGAACGGCAAGGTCATCGGCGACACACTGCCCGAACAGTTCACGACGGCCCTCACCAATCTGCTCACCGCGCTGCGCGCGGCCGGTGGCTCCCCGGCCGATCTGGCCCGGGTCACCGTCTATGCCACCGATGTCGCCGACTACCGGGCGCATGCCCCCGAACTCGGCCGGATCTGGCGGCGGTTGGCGGGCCGCGACTACCCGGCGATGGCGGTCGTCGGGGCGGCCCGGCTCTGGGACGAACAGGCTCTCGTCGAGCTCGACGGGATGGCCGTACTGCCGTGAAGAAACCGGACGGGCGTGGCCCCGCCGGATACATCGGTTCGTCAGTGATCGGGGTGAGCCGCGCCGTCCTTGCCGGCGGCGCGGCTCGCCACCCCCTGCGTCTCGGGCTGACGCGGCACCGTCACCCGCCAGTTGGCGAAGCCCGTGTGCTCGGGGACGTGACGGTCGCCGTGCAGCCGCGCCCGCAGCGGTGTCCTGCCTCTGCGCGGCGCGCCGTACGGGTGATAGCAGGCGGGGGATATATCTCTATTCAGTGCCCTATGCCCGTGATGCTTCACCCAGGCCCCGGACGCCTGCCGCGGGCAGGCGCGGGACGCCCACCGGGGCCGTATGACAGCGCTCATCGTCTGCCACTTCGTTCTTGCCGCGTGCGCGGCCCCGCTGGTGCGGCGCCTCGGCAGCCGCGCGTTCGTCGTGCTCGCGCTGCCGCCCACGGCCGCCACGGTGTGGGCGGCCACGCAGTGGAACACCGCGGCGTCCGGCGGATCAGTGACCTGGTCGTGGCGGTGGATGCCGGCGTACGACGTCTTCTTCGAACTGCGCCTCGACGCGCTCGCCGAACTCATGGTGCTGCTCGCCGCCGGAATCGGCGCGCTCGTCCTGCTGTACTGCGCCTCGTACTTCTCCGACGACGCCCCCCGGCTGGCCGGCTTCGCCGGGAACCTGCTGGCCTTCGCGGGCGCCATGCTCGGCCTCGTCCTCGCCGACGACCTGATCACGCTCTATCTGTTCTGGGAACTGACCACGGTCTTCTCCTACCTGCTGATCGGATACAGCAGCGAGCAGAAGCACAGCCGCCGCTCCGCGCTCCAGGCGCTCACCGTGACCACGCTCGGCGGCCTCGCGATGCTCGTCGGCTTCCTGATCCTCGGTCAGGCGGCGGGAACGTACCGGATCTCCGCGATCGTCGCCGACCCGCCGGCCACGAGCCTCGCCATCTCGGTGGCCGTGGTGCTCATCCTGTGCGGAGCGCTCTCGAAGTCGGCGATCTGGCCGTTCAGCCTCTGGCTCCCGAACGCCATGGCCGCCCCCACCCCCGTCAGCGCCTATCTGCACGCCGCGGCCATGGTCAAGGCCGGTGTCTACCTGGTGGCACGCCTCGCGCCCGGTTTCGCCGACGTTCCCGTCTGGCGGCCCGTCGTCCTGGTCCTCGGCGGAGCGACCATGCTGCTCGGCGGCTGGCGGGCGCTGCGGCTGAACGACCTCAAGCTCGTCCTCGCCTACGGCACCGTCAGCCAGCTCGGCTTCCTCACCCTGCTCGCCGGTATCGGCAACCGCGACGCCGCTCTCGCCGCCGCGGTCATGATCCTGAGTCATGCCCTGTTCAAGGCGCCGCTGTTCCTCGTCACCGGCATCGTCGACCATGCGGCGGGCACCCGCGATCTGCGCAGACTCTCCGGCGTCGGCCGGGAGCTGCCGTACGTCTGCGCGGTCGCCGTACTGGCCGCCGCGTCCATGGCCGCACTGCCCCCGCTGCTCGGATTCGTCGCGAAGGAGGCCGCGTTCGACGCACTGCTGCACGGCGACGCCGCGGACCGCTGGGCGCTCGCCGTCACCGTGGCGGGCTCGACGCTGACCGTCGCGTACGCCGTACGGTTCGTCTGGGGCGCGTTCGCCCGTAAGCCCGGGGTCGAGGACACCCCGGTGCACCGGGTCGGCTGGGCGTTCCTCGCCCCGCCCGCCCTGCTGGCGCTCTGCGGCCTGGTGCTCGGACCGGGCATCGGCCGGGTCCACCGGCTGCTCAGCGCGTACGCCGACGAGTTCCCCGTACCCGCGCATCCGTACCACCTCGCGCTCTGGCACGGATTCGGCACCGCCCTGATGCTGTCGGCCGTCGCCACGGTTGGCGGTGCGGTGCTCTTCGCCGGGCGCACCACCGTGACCCGGCTCTCCCGGCGGATCGCCTGGCCGACCGCCGACCGGGTCTTCGGCCGTCTGCTGCTCGGCCTGGAGCGGACCTCGCTGGAGATCACCGGATTCGTCCAGCGCGGCTCGCTCTCCGGCTACCTCGCCACCACCCTGCTCGTCATGCTCGCCGGACAGCTTGCCGTGCTCGGGGTGGACCGGCCGTGGCACGGGGCGTCGGCGCCGCGGCTCTGGGACGTTCCGCTGCAGGGCGCCGTGGCCGCCCTGACCTGCGCGGCCGCGCTTCTCTGTCTCACCGTCAGCCGCCGGATGAAGGCGGTGGTCCTGGCGGGACTGACGGGGTACGGGACCGCGCTGCTCTTCGTCGTCCAGGGAGGCCCCGATCTGGCGCTCACCCAGTTCTGCGTCGAGACGGTGTCCATGGTCGTGTTCGTGCTGGTGCTGCGGCGGATGCCGGTGCACTTCCAGGAGTCGGTCAGTACGTGGCGGCGCGCGGTACGCATTCCCGTGGCGCTGGCCGCGGCCGCCACCTTGAGCGTGGTGGTGTGGGTCGCGGCGGCCGCACGTACCGCCGACCCCGCCGGGGCCGCCATGGTCGAGGAGACCGCGCACCACGGGCTCAAGGACGTCGTCGCCACCATCCTGGTCGACCTGCGGGCCTGGGACACGATGGGGGAGTCCGCCGTGCTCGCCGCCGCGGCGATCGGCGTGACCAGCCTGATCTATCTGCACCGCCGCGCGGACGGATCCGGGCTGCGCGAGGAGGTCCCCGGACGTACGGCCTGGTCGCTGACGGAGCGCGGACTGACCGGGCTGCCGCACGGCGACGAAGGCGCGCCCGAGCGGAGCTGGCTCGCGGCCGGCGCCACGCTCGCCCCCGAACACCGGTCGGTCGTCTTCGAGGTCGTGGCCCGGCTGTTGTTCCACCCGATCCTGGTGCTCTCCGTCTATCTGCTGTTCTGCGCCGAGAACATGCCGGGCGGCGGGTTCGTCGCCGGACTCGTCGCCGGTGTCGGGCTGATCACCCGCTATCTGGCGGGCGGCCGCTTCGAACTCGCCGAAGCCGCACCGCTGCAGCCGGGGCTCTTCACCGGCCTCGGGCTGTTCCTCTCCACCGGGGTGGCGCTGCTCGGGCTTGCCGAGGGAACCGTGCTGCACGCCTGGACGTATCACGGCCGGCTGCCCGTGTTCGGCCCGTACCACCTGGGCACGCCGGTCCTCTTCGACTTCGGCGTGTACCTGCTGGTGCTGGGCGTGGTGCTGGACATCGTGCGCGCACTCGGAGCCAAGATCGACCGCCAGATCGAGCGGGCCGCGGTGGAGAAAGCCGCAGCGGAGAATGCAGCGGCGGAGAAGGCGGCACGCCGGGGGGAAGCGGGACCGGGAGCCACGCCCGAGGCCGGAGGTGCCCCCGGATGACGGTCAGCGCCTCGCTTCTGGCCACGGCCGCCGTGCTGTGCGCCGTCGGCGGCATCCTCATGCTCACCCGCCCCCTCACCCGCATCCTGCTCGGCGCGGTGATCGCGGGCAACGGCATCAACCTGCTCGTCCTGTCCGCCACCGGATCGGCGGGCAGGGCGCCCCTCCTGTACGGCGTCCCGCTGTGGCAGGTGACCGACCCGCTGCCGCAGGCCATCGCCCTGACCGCGATCGTCATCACGCTCGCCACCACGGCGTTCCTCCTCGCCATGGCGTACCGCAGCCACCAGTTGACCGGCACCGACGAGGTCCACGACGACCTGGAGGACCGGCGTATCGCGCTGCGCGCCGAGGTGCTGGGGGAGCGGGACGAACTGCGCGAGCAGTACCGGTCCGCGTCCGAACCCACGGCGGAGGAACGCGCCCGGTACCGGGAGGAACGCAAACGCCTCCGGGCCCGGCTCCGCGCCGACCGCGCCCTCCAGGCCCGCGGCCGGGACGCCTCCGGAGACCTCTGGCACGACGTGCTGGGCGCCGACCCGCAGGACTACGCCGAAGCCCGTACCGAATGCCCTGCCGCAGACGCGAACCGAGGAGACACCGGGTGAACGCACTCGTCCCGCTGCCGGTGCTGCTGCCGCTCTGCGCCACCGGCCTGAGCCTCGCCTTCGGCACCCGGCTCAAACAGTTCCAGCGCATGATCAGCGTCGCCGTGCTCACCGCCGTACTCGCGCTCTCCGTCGCCCTGATGATCGCCGCCGACTCCCGCGGCCCCCTGACCGTCCATCTCGGCGACTTCGCCCCGCCGATCGGCATCACCCTGGTCGCCGACCGGCTGTCCGGGCTGATGCTGACCGTCTCCTCGGCCGTCACCCTCTGCGTGCTGGTCTACTCCCTCGGCCAGGGCATGGCCGACCGCGACGAAGAGACACCCGTGGCGGTCTTCCACCCCGCCTATCTGATCCTGGTCGCCGGGGTCTCCTGCACCTTCCTCGCCGGTGACCTCGTCAACCTCTACGTCGGCTTCGAGATCATGCTGGTGGCGAGCTTCGTGCTGCTCACCCTCGGCGGCACCGGCCCCCGGGTCCGGGCCGGCTCCACATACGTGATCATCTCGCTCTTCTCGTCGATGCTGTTCCTCACCGCGATCGCCATGACATACGCGGCCACCGGCACCGCCAACCTGGCCCAGCTGGCCCAGCGACTGGGCGAACTCCCGCTCGGTGTACAGACCCTGATCCAGGCCATGCTGCTGACCGTGTTCGCCATCAAGGCCGCCGTGTTCCCGCTCGCCGCCTGGCTCCCCGACTCGTACCCCACCGCACCCGCCCCCGTCACCGCCGTCTTCGCGGGCCTGCTCACCAAGGTCGGCGTCTACTGCATGCTCCGTACGGAGACGCTGCTCTTCCCCGGCAACCGGCTCGGCGACCTGCTGATGGCGGCCGCGCTCGCCTCGATGATGATCGGCATCCTCGGAGCCGTCGCGCAGACCGACCTGAAGCGGCTGCTCTCCTTCATCCTCATCAGCCACATCGGCTACATGGTCTTCGGTATCGGCCTCGCCTCCCGCGAGGCGTACGGCGGCGCGATCGTCTACGTCGCCCACCACATCACCGTCCAGACGACGCTGTTCCTCGTCGCCGGACTGATCGAGCGCCGCACCGGCACCACCGAACTCACCCGGATCGGCGGACTGGCCAGAGCCGCCCCGGTGCTCGCCGCCCTCTTCTTCGTGCCCGCCATGAACCTTGCCGGGATCCCGCCGCTGTCCGGCTTCATCGGCAAGCTCGGTCTCATGCGGGCCGGTGTCGCCGACGGCGGCGTCTGGGCCTGGATCCTGGTCGCCGGCTCGGTGGCGACCAGCCTGCTGACGCTGTACGTGATGGCCAAGGTCTGGAACCTGGCGTTCTGGCGGGCCGCACCACCCGGCCAGGCCGCGGACGGCACCGTCCTGGAGTCCGACGACGAGAACGACAGCGACGAGGACGCCGACGAGGGCCCGGACCGCATTCCCGGCACCGGCGACGAACCGATCCTCCACCGGCACCAGCCCGCCGGGCTCGCGGTCGCGGCCACCCTCCACGGCCATGCCGTCACCACCACGACGAAGCTGCCGACGCTCATGACCGCCGCCACCGCGGCAGCCGTCGCCCTCGGACTCTCCTTCACCGTGCTCGCCGGACCCCTGACGTCGTACACCGACCGCACGGCCGCCGAACTTCTCGCACGCTCCCCCTACATCGAGGCGGTGCTCGGCCGGTGAAACGCTGGATCACCCTGTCCTACCGGAACGCGGAACTGCCGCCCTTCAGCTGCGAATTCGCCGGCCGTCGACGGCGCGTCCTCGACCTTCCGCTGATCGCCTGGCTCACCGTCATCTGGGTGCTGCTCTGGTCCAGTCTGAGCTGGGCCAATGTGGTGACCGGCGTCGTCGTCGCGGTGGCGGTCTGTCTGGCCTTCCCGCTGCCCCGCGTCGATCTCGGGCTCCGGCTCCACCCGTGGGGCATCGTGCTGCTCGCCGGCTATCTGCTCTACGACATGTACACCTCGGGCGTGAAGGTCACCCGGCAGATCTTCGTCGACCATCCGCACCGGGCCGCCGTCATCGCCGTACCGCTGCGCTGCCGCTCCGACCTGATGCTCGCGGCGACCGCCGTCGCCGTGTCGAACGTGCCCGGCGGATCCGTCGTCGAGGTACGCCGCGCCACGGCCACCGTCTTCGTCCACGTCCTCGACGCGGACCGGCCCGCCGTGCTCGACGCGGCCAGGCAATCCGTCTGGCGAATGGAACGGCTGACGGTACGGGCCTTCGGCACCCGCGACGAGATCGTCCGGGTGGCCGAACCACCACCGGCGACGCCGCGGACGGACGGGCCGGGGGCGGGCTCATGAGCGCTCCGGAGGCCGTCGACAGGGTCCTGCTCACCGCCTCCGTGGTGGTGCTCGTCATCGCCGGAGCGGCTCTGCTCGCCCGCATCTGGCGCGGCCCCTCGATGCTGGACCGGGCGATCTCGCTGGATGTGTGCGCCGCCCTCATCATCGCGGGCCTCGGCGCCAAGTCCGCCGTCGCACGAGACCCGTTCTATTTCCCGATCATGCTGGTGCTGGCCTTTCTCGGGTTCACCGGCTCGGTGGGCATCGCCCGCTTCATCGCCGTCCGCGACCGGCCGAGGAAAGCCGTACGCGACCGGCCGAGGACCGAGGAGAAACCGGAGTGAACGTCTGGCTCCAGATCGCCGACACGACCGGTGCGGTACTGGTCTTCATCGGCGCGGCCATCTGCCTGCTCGGGGTGATCGGCATGCTGCGGCTGCCGGACGTCCTGTCGCGCAGCCACGCCGCGACGAAGCCGCAGAGCCTCGGCCTGCTGCTGGTCCTCGCCGGAGTCGCGCTGCGGCTGCGCAGCGGCATGGACCTCGCCACGCTCGCGCTGATCGGGTTCTTCCAGCTGATGACCGGACCGGTCGCCGCCCACCTGGTCGCACGATCGGCGTACCGGACCGGCCAGATCGACCACGGCGAGCTGCTTTTCGACGAACTGGACGCCCAGCTGACCGAAGAACGCTGACCCGGGAGAGTCGACGGAAGCGGCCGGACCCATCGACGAGGCGGGCCGGACATCACGGGTGTAGGCAGGAGATATGCGCGTCCGGCACAGGGCCACCCGTTTCACCACTCCGTGGCGCCCGACCCACGGACTGCTCATCGTGCCGCTCGCGATCATCGCGACGACCGCGCTGATCGACATCAACACCCCGGAGACCGTCCACCTCGGTCCGTTCCTCATCGCGGCGCCCGCGCTCACCGCCGCGTTCGCCGGCCCCGGACTGACGGCGGCCGTCGGGGCGCTGGCCGTCGTGGCCCAGATCGTCATCGCCGCGCTGCACGGTGGCATCTCCACACCGAACCACGAGGCGCAGATCGCCGCCGTCCTCGTGATCTCCGTGTTCCTCGTGGTGTTCCGCCGGTTGCTCGACCGGTACGAGCAACAACTGGGCCGGGTGCGCTCGGTGGCGATCGTCGCGCAGCAGGGCCTGCTCCGCCCGCTGCCCCGCCGGATCGGACCGCTCACCATGGCGTCCGTGTACATCGCGGCCGAGGCGGGCGCCCAGATCGGCGGGGACCTGTACGCGGTGGTACCCGCCCCGGGCGTGACCCGCATGGTGGTCGGCGACGTCCGAGGCAGCGGTCTCCCGGCTTTCGGGCACGCCGCGGTGGTGCTGGGGGCGTTCCGTGGGTCGGCGTACCGGAATCTTTCGCTGCCCGGCGTCGTGTCACACATCGCCAACGCCTCGTACTGGAACATGGCGCAGCTCGCCGAGGCCGAACCGGACTGCAACGAGTCGTTCGTGACCGCGCTGGTGCTCGACGTCCGCGACGACGACCACAGCGTTCAGCTGGTGAACTGCGGGCATCCCCCTCCGATGCTGCTGCGCGCCGGGCACGTACGGACACTGGAGGTCAGTGAGCCCGCGCTCCCGCTGGGGCTCGGCGCCCCCTCGGAGAGCGAGTACCAGGTTGAGACATTCGACTTCGCACCCGGCGACCTCCTGCTCCTCTACACCGACGGAGTCATCGAGGCACGCGACCGCAGGGGCACCTTCTACCCGCTCGCCGACCGGCTCGCCGCCTGGACGGGGACCTGCCCCGAGTCCCTCGTACGCCACCTGCACGACGACCTGTTGCGCCACGTCGGCGGGCGCCTGGGCGACGACGCCGTCGTGATCGCGGTCACGAAGGCGTCCGGCGACGTCAGTGGAGCCGCAGCGAGTAGGTGATCCGCTCCAGGCGGTAGTAGTCGGCGACACAGGTGGCCGGCCAGACCCTCCGCCCGTGCTTGCGGAACGGTTCCACCATCCCGGCGACCGACACGGGCCTGTACGGGAGGACCCGGTCACCGGCCGCCGCACGCGCCCGCAGCCACTGGTCCTGGTGGTCCCACTTCACAGCTCGGACGCGCATGTCCGCTTCGAGCCGCCACAGTGGGACGGCAAGTGCGAGGCACACGGCGACGCACACCGCAGCACCGGCCGCCTGCACCGCACCGGTGTGCCGTGTCCGTTGCCCCAGGGCAAGTCCCAGCAGCGCACCGGCACCGACGAGCACCGCGACGTACAGCAGGAGGTAGTCGTTCCAGATCCGCGTAGAGGTTGTCACGCTCTCCCTGAAGACGGGATACGCGACGACCGTGCAGAGGTACCCGGAGAGGAGAAACGCGAGAACAGCCACGCAGGCCATCAGCCGCCGGCGCACCGGCAGGACCACGCGCCGCCCGCCCGGCCCCCTGATCAGGAGCCCCAGCAGAACCCCGGCCGCGACCGCGCCCAGATAGGCCCACGTCGTGAGGAGCGTCCCCAGAATGTGCCCGAAGCCGCGCAGGGACCCGAGGAGCGAGTCGGGCGCGAGGAAGGACACCCCGTCCGTGCCGAATCGCCCCCGCCGGATCCGGGCACCCGGCGACGTGTAGAGCACGAGCGTCCCGATCCCGGTCCCCGCCATGCCTGTCAGGCACCAGCCCCGGACACCACGGCGTTGCCCGGCGAGGAGCAGCAGAACGGCCGACAGGACGACGAGCACGACGACGGACGTCTCCTCCGAGAGCGTCCCGATGCAGAGACCGGCCACGAATACCCCGACCAGCGCACAGCGCCGCCCCCGGCGGGACCGGGCCCGGAGCAGCGGTACGGCCGCGGCACAGGCGAGCATCGGCGCCATGGTGTGTGAGACGGACGCGGCGGGCCAGTAGAACGTCTTGTACGTATTGGGCGTCGCGAACAGAAAAACGGCCATCACCATCGACGCCACGAGCAATGGGACTCCACGCGGCGCCGTGAGACCGGCCCTGCGCAGCGCCGATACGGTCACCGCCCACAGGATCCCCAGCATGAGGCCCCCGCTGACCAGCCCGAACCACTGGTGCCCCGCGACACCGAACCTCGCGTACGCCCAGACCAGTACGGCATTCGCGATCCGGCCGTTGTCCCCGAGATAGAACTTGCCGACCATCCCGGAGAGGCCTTCGTCGCGCACGACGGGCAGAAAACACCATTCGTCGCCCCCGGGCCGGACCCACCTCCCGAACCACGCGGCCACACCGAGGAGCCCGAGCGGCAGAAGACAGAGCGCTGCCGGCCAGCGACCGGTCCGTGGCCGTACGGCTTCCGCGCTCTCCGCCCCACCGGCGACCGGCTTCTCTCTTTCGCGCGACTGCAGCCCGGTCGGAGCCGGACCGGCGGCCGTCATCGCGATTCCCCTGCCGTGATCATTACAGCCATCTGATACGGCGAGGCCGGCTGCCCGGGCCCCGTACACGCCATTCGGGCCCAGCTCCATGCGAATGGCGGACGCCCATGCGCACCGGTCCCCGGCGGTGGCCGCGGTCATGCAAGGCAGCCGGCCCCGCACCATCGCCCGGGAGAAACTGCCCGGGACGATCGCTCGCCACCTGAAGGCCCACCATGCCCACGACACGGCCACGCAGTCACCGGCGACGGCACGAGGGCAATGGGCGGCCGGGCACCCTGGCCCCGCTCACACAGTGAGCGGGGTGGAGCCGGCGCGGGCTGGAGCCGGCCCGGGTCGGCCTCGCCCGGACGCCGGCCCGTCGCCGCCCGGAGGCCGCTACTCGATGACGAGCTCGACCGGGATGTTGCCGCGGGTCGCGTTGGAGTAGGGGCAGACCTGGTGGGCCTGCTCGACCAGCTTGCGGCCGGTGGCCTCGTCGACCGTTGCGGGCAACTCCACGCGCAGCGTGACCGCGAGGCCGAAACCCTCACCCTGCTTGCCGATGCCGACCTCACCGGTCACGGCGGCGTCACTGACGTCGATCTTGGCCTGACGGCCGACGAGTCCCAGGGCGCTGGCGAAGCAGGCGGCGTAACCGGCGGCGAACAGCTGCTCGGGGTTCGTGCCCTGGCCGCTGCCGCCCATCTCCACCGGGATGGCCAGCTGCAGGTCCAGCTTGCCGTCAGGGGTGACGGCGCGGCCCTCGCGACCGTGGGTGGCAGTGGCGACGGCGGTGTAGAGCGCTTCCATGGAAACCATCCCTCTCGAAATTCATGTTCCGGCGGCGCTGTCCGCCGCTCAACTACAGAAAAGCACACAACTGAGTTGCGCACAACTCAATGGCATGCGGGGCTATGCTGGATCCATGACCTCCACGCCCAGTCCGAGCCGCGAAGCCCCGTCCGAGGCCGACTACCTCCGCCTCGACCAGCAGATCTGCTTTTCCCTGAACGCCGCGTCACGTGCCTTCGGCGGCGTGTACCGCGTGCTGCTCAAGGACCTCGGGCTCACCTATCCCCAGTACCTGGTGATGCTGGCGCTCTGGGAGTACGGCGAGCTGCCGGTGAAGAAGCTGGGAGAGTATCTGCGGCTCGACTCCGGCACGCTGTCGCCGCTGCTGAAGCGCCTGGAGGCGGCGGGCCTGGTACGGCGCGAGCGCAGCGCCCAGGACGAGCGCTCGGTGCACATCCACCTCACGGACGAGGGCACGGCACTGCGCGAGCGGGCGCTGGCCGTGCCGCGCCGGATCGCCGCGGCGACCGGCTTCGACCTTGACGAGATCACCGATCTGCAGGGCCGCCTCAACCGACTCACGGCAGCGCTGAACGCGGCGGCACTGGACGAGAACCTGAGCCGCGCCGACGGGGAGTTCGAGAAGTAGCACCCATGCCGGCCATGCGACGCAGCTGCGCGGAGGCGCCCAGGACCAGTGCCTGGGCGATCATGGGTGGCGTGCGGGAAGGGGCCGAGAGAGACGTGCTTCAGTCGGGGGTTGACCCACGGGCGCCCGGCCGGGATGGCTTCAAGTCCCCTCCGAAGGAGGGCCGCCGCCTCCTCGGCGCTGGGCACGCGCGGGGAGTGGATGTCGCAGACGCCGGGCCCGGCGTCGCGCGGGTAGCCGTATGCGGCCAGTTCACGCGGCCTGCATGTGGGAGCGGGCGGCCCCGTCTCCCGTGGGTTCGTGAACTATGCGAATGTTTGGCACTCGGTGCCGAACTGGTGGAAGGATGCGGCCGGTCGGCTCCGTGATGGGCATCGGAAGCAATGTTGCCGAGTCGGACGGAAGGGTCGGGATCTCCGACGTCAGGGCGTGAATCGCACCCCGATTCCGCTCCGTCCGCCGGAGTCCGGTGGGCCGCATGGCAATTCTGAAGCTGGCACTGCGTGCCTTCCATGAGAGACGTCTGCCAAGTTCTGCGAGTCTTTCCTCACTTGCTTGCCATGATTGCGAAGGTCCGCAGAACCGGGTCTCCGCGTAGGGTGTACGAGTCTGACCGGGCGGGTGTGCCCGCAGTCGGCCCACCAGGTGGGAGTGCGGAGGGAGAAGCGCCGTGAGCAAGACGTATGCGGGCGCGCGACTGCGGCGCCTGCGAGAGGAACGGCGCTTGAGCCAGGCCGAACTGGCCCGTGTGCTGGGTATCTCGCCCAGCTACCTGAACCAGATGGAGCACGACTCCCGTCCGCTGACGGTCCCCGTGTTGCTCAGACTCACCGAAGCCTTCGGCGTCGACCCGGGCTTCTTCTCCGAACGCGACACAAGCAGACTCGTGGCCGACCTGCGCGAGGCGCTGGCCGGTGAGGTGGCCGAGGCGCGCGTCTCACCGACCGATCTCGCGGAACTGGCTGCCCGGATGCCGGCTGTTGCGAAGGTGCTGCTCGACTTGAGCCGCCGTGGGCAGGTCCTCGCCGAACGGATCGCCGGAGAGACCGACAATCGCGACGCCCGGCTCCCGGCTCCGCGCTCACCGCACGAAGAGATCCGGGAGTTCTTCTACCGGCGCCACAACTACCTGCACGACACGGATCTCGCCGCCGAGGAACTGGCCCACAGCATCGGCATCCATCCGGGAGACGTCGTCAGGGTGCTTGCGCAAAGGCTCACCGAGAAGCACGGCGTCCGGCCGACGACGCGGGCGGCCGAGCGCCTGCACCACTACGACAACGCCTCACGCACCCTGCACCTGTCGAGTCGCCTCCGGCCGGGCCAGCGGGCGTTCCGCATGGCGACACAGCTCGCCCTGCTCGAATACGGCAAGGAAATCGACCGGCTGGCAGCCGAGGACTTCCCGTCAGGGTCCCCGACGCACGCCTTGGCCCGCATCGGCGTCGCCAACTACTTCGCAGCAGCCCTGATCCTTCCGTACGGCGTCTTCCACACCGCTGCCGAGGAGGCGCGCTACGACATCGAGCGCCTCGCCGACCACTTCGGGCTCGGCTACGAGACCGTCTGCCACCGGCTGAGCACCCTCCAGCGCCCGAGGCTGCGGGGGGTGCCGTTCTCGTTCGTCCGCGTCGACCGGGCGGGGAACATGTCGAAACGTCAGTCGGCCACCGGCTTCCACTTCTCCAGGGCCGGCGGCACATGCCCCCTTTGGAACGTCTACGAGGCATTCGCGGCACCTGGCCGCATCCACGTTCAGATCGCCGCCATGCCCGACGGGCAGCGGTACCTGTGGACCGCGCGAGCGATCACGCGGCACCGCGGCGGCTGGGGCGAACCCGGCAAGACCTTCGCCATCGGCCTGGGCTGCGAGATCCGTCACGCCTCGCGTCTGGTCTACTCCGACGGGCTCGACCTCGAAAATGCCTCCGCCGCCACCCCGATCGGCATGGGCTGCCGCATCTGCGAACGCCTGGACTGCCCCCAGCGCGCGGTACCACCGCTGGGCCGCCCGCTCACGATCGACGAGAACAGCAGCACGTTCGTCCCTTATCCGGTGGCCGACAGCACGGGGTGAACCGCCTCGCTGCGGGCGGGTGGCCGGTCGACCACTCCGAGCCCGCTGAACGGCCGCGGGGACTTCGTGTTGCCAGGGTCCGGCCGAGGGCGTTCGTCCCGGCGTAAAGGCCCAGAGACGTCGCACGGTTTCCGACATGCCCCTCCGAACCGGCATTTGTCCAGTTCGGAGGGGGTGTTAGGGCGCGGTGACAGCCCTTCGTCAGATGTCGCGGAAGATCTCGATCTGTGCGCCCACCGAGTTGAGGCGCTCCGCCAGTTCCTCGTAACCGCGGTTGATCACGTACACGTTGCGCAGTACGGAGGTGCCCTCGGCCGCCATCATCGCGAGCAGCACCACCACGGCGGGTCGCAGCGCCGGCGGGCAGATCATCTCGGCCGCGCGCCAGCGGGTCGGGCCCTCCACCAGGACCCGGTGCGGGTCGAGCAGCTGGAGCCGGCCGCCCAGTCGGTTGAGGTCCGTCAGATAGATGGCGCGGTTGTCGTAGACCCAGTCGTGTATGAGGGTCTTGCCGTGCGCGGAGGCGGCGATGGCCGCGAAGAACGGCACGTTGTCGATGTTGAGACCGGGGAACGGCATCGGGTGGATCTTGTCGATCGGGGCCTCCAGCTTGGAGGGCCGGACCGTCAGATCGACCAGCCGGGTGCGGCCGTTGTCCGCCGCGTACTCCGTCGTGCGGTCGCAGTCGACGCCCATCTCCTCGAGCACCGCGAGCTCGATCTCCAGGAACTCGATCGGCACCCGGCGGATCGTCAGCTCGGACTCCGTCACCACGGCGGCGGCGAGCAGACTCATCGCCTCGACCGGGTCCTCGGAGGGGGAGTAGTCGACATCCACGTCTATGTTCGCCACGCCGTGCACGGTCAGCGTCGTCGTACCGATGCCGTCGATGCGTATGCCCAGCGCCTCCAGGAAGAAGCACAGGTCCTGGACCATGTAGTTGGACGACGCGTTACGGATGACGGTCGTGCCGTTGTGGCGGGCGGCCGCCAGCAGCGCGTTCTCCGTCACCGTGTCGCCGCGCTCGGTCAGCACGATGGGGCGGTCGGGGGTGATCGAGTGGTCGATCTGGGCGTGGTAGAGGCCCTCGGTCGCGGCGATCTCCAGGCCGAACCGGCGCAGCGCGATCATGTGCGGCTCGATGGTCCGGGTGCCGAGGTCGCAGCCGCCCGCGTACGGCAGCTTGAACTGGTCCATGCGGTGCAGCAGCGGGCCGAGGAACATGATGATGGACCGGGTGCGGCGGGCCGCGTCCGCGTCGATGGCGGCCATGTCGAGCTGGGCCGGCGGGACTATCTCCAGGTCGGTCCCGTCGTTGATCCAGCGGGTCCGCACACCTATGGAGTTCAGAACTTCGAGGAGGCGATAGACCTCCTCGATCCGGGCGACGCGGCGCAGGACCGTACGCCCCTTGTTGAGCAGCGAGCCGCACAGCAGCGCCACGCACGCGTTCTTGCTGGTCTTGACGTCGATCGAGCCGGAGAGGCGGCGCCCGCCGACCACCCGCAGGTGCATCGGTCCGGCATAGCCGAGCGACACGATCTCACTGTCGAGTGCTTCACCGATACGGGCAATCATCTCAAGGCTGATGTTCTGATTGCCCCGCTCGATGCGGTTGACGGCGCTCTGGCTGGTGCCGAGCGCTTCGGCAAGTTGGCTCTGTGTCCAGCCCCGGTGCTGACGGGCGTCACGTATGAGCTTGCCGATGCGTGCGAGGTAGTCGTCTGACATGGCGCCAGGTTATCTCAGATATGAGATGAGGACTCGGCGGGGCTGTGGTGTTCGGGTGACGGATGGGGCGACACGGCGTCGGGCGTGGGGCTGATGCGGGGACGGAGTGATAGGGGCTGCGGGGTGCGGTGACGTGGCGGAGGCGCCCGACACGGGTGCGCCATCCCTCCCATCGTCCGCGCAGTGCGGCAGTCAGGCACGCCGTGCGCGTCCATGCGGGTGTCCGGCGTGCGGGGTCTCCGTCAAGCAGCGGAGCCTCCGCATGTCGCGCTGCCACGTAACGCGCGCGAGTCGGCGCTCGTGACCGAAAGCGAAGACCGCTACCGCGTCGTCGAATTCACCGAAAGCAGCGCGCCTCGCTTTTCGTGTACGGAGAAGCGAGAAACACCCGTGAACACGCAACGCCACCGCCGTAAAGGGATGTCTCGTGTCCGCAACACTGTGATGTCCGGTCGTCCGACCCGTGCAACGGGCAAGGTGCTCACTCCGGGAGGGCGGGACGCCGATCAGCCGACGAGGAGCGATTGAAATTGGGAAAGTCGGAATTCCTTACCGGTGCGAACGCCACCATCAGTAAAAGTGTGATGAAGAAACTGCCGGAGGTGACCCTGGCCTTCTGGATCATGAAGATCGCCGCGACGACGCTCGGCGAGACGGCCGGTGACCTGTTCGCCCAGACCCTGGGGCTCGGCTATTTCCTCACCACGGTCGCACTGTTCCTGATCTTCGTCGTCACGCTGGTCGTACAGCTGAGGTCCACGCGCTACAACCCCTTTTTCTACTGGACCGTCATCCTGTCCACCAGCATGGCGGGCACCACGATGTCCGACTTCATGAACCGTGACGCCAGCGCCAAGTACCTTTCCGGCGGTTCCAAGTCGCTGGGCTGGGGGCCGCAGGGCCTGGGGCTGGGATACCCCACGGGAGCCGCGATCCTGGTCTCGCTTTTGATCGCCATCTTCGTCGTCTGGAAGTTCACCGGGCTGACGTTCGCCATCCGGGACATCGTCACCTTTCGTGCGGAGGCTCTTTTCTGGTCGGCGATCCTCGTGTCGAACACGCTCGGCACATCCATGGGCGATTTCCTGTCCGACAGTTCGGGACTCGGCTATGCGGGTGGCGCACTTCTCGTCACCGGACTGCTCGCGGGGCTCCTCGCGCTCATGTGGGTGCCTTCCGTGCCGAACGTCCTGCTGTTCTGGATCGCGTTCGTACTCACTCGCCCGCTCGGCGCCACCGTCGGCGACTTCCTCACCAAGCCTGCCGCCAAGGGGGGTCTCGACCTCGGCACGGCGGGCTCGTCGGTCGCGCTCCTCACGCTTCTCGTCGGCCTCGTGAGCTATGCCCAGGTGCGGGAGAGGAGGGGCGCCGTGCCGCGCAACGAGGTCCTGGCCGAGAATTCCTGAGTGCCGTCCGGGGCGGGCGTGGGCGACTGCTCGTCGGTCCGCCCGTGTCACCGCTGATCATCGCCGACGATCTCCACGCGCGCGGGCGGTGCTGGGCGGTCGGTGGGAGGTTCCGGACCTCGCTCCGACATCGCCATATGAAGGCCGAACGGCCGGGCCCGCAGGGGAGGCGCCTCGATCGCGTGAGATGGACGGTGCCGCACGGGCAGCCGGGCATGACCCTTCAGCGGTGATGTACTAGAGTTATCTCGACATCGAGATATCTGCCGAAGGCGCACCGCAGCTGCCGAACGGTAAGGGTTACCTAAGTAAGCCTTACCTTAGCGGATGGTCGAGAAGCCGTAGGCGGCACCACGCGGCGCCCGCCGTAATGAGGCGCGGCGCGGTGGTACGCGCACATTGATGAAGGAGACTGTCGTGTCGGCGAACAGCTTCGACGCCCGCAGCACGCTGCGCGTGGGCGACGAGTCGTACGAGATCTTCAGGCTGGACAAGGTCGAGGGCTCCGCGCGCCTCCCTTACAGCCTGAAGGTGCTGCTGGAGAACCTGCTCCGCACCGAGGACGGCGCGAACATCACCGCCGACCACATCCGGGCAGTGGGCGGCTGGGACTCCCAGGCCCAGCCCAGCCAGGAGATCCAGTTCACGCCGGCCCGCGTGATCATGCAGGACTTCACCGGCGTTCCGTGTGTCGTGGACCTCGCCACCATGCGTGAGGCCGTGAAGGAGCTCGGCGGCGACCCGGCGAAGATCAACCCCCTCGCGCCGGCCGAGCTGGTCATCGACCACTCCGTCATCGCGGACAAGTTCGGCACCAACGACGCGTTCGCGCAGAACGTCGAGCTGGAGTACGGCCGCAACAAGGAGCGCTACCAGTTCCTGCGCTGGGGCCAGACCGCCTTCGACGAGTTCAAGGTCGTCCCCCCGGGCACCGGCATCGTCCACCAGGTCAACATCGAGCACCTGGCCCGTACGGTCATGGTCCGTAACGGCCAGGCGTACCCCGACACCCTCGTCGGCACCGACTCGCACACCACCATGGTCAACGGCCTCGGCGTGCTGGGCTGGGGCGTCGGGGGCATCGAGGCCGAGGCCGCGATGCTGGGCCAGCCGGTCTCCATGCTCATCCCGCGCGTCGTCGGCTTCAAGCTGACCGGCGAGCTGAAGCCCGGCACCACCGCCACCGACCTCGTGCTGACCATCACGGAGATGCTCCGCAAGCACGGCGTCGTCGGCAAGTTCGTCGAGTTCTACGGTGAGGGCGTCTCCGCCACCTCCCTCGCGAACCGCGCCACCATCGGCAACATGTCGCCGGAGTTCGGCTCCACCGCCGCGATCTTCCCGATCGACGACGAGACGCTGAAGTACCTGCGTCTGACCGGCCGTGACGAGCAGCAGGTCGCGCTCGTCGAGGCGTACGCCAAGGAGCAGGGCCTCTGGCTGGACCCGGCCGCCGAGCCGGACTTCTCCGAGAAGCTGGAGCTCGACCTCGCCACGGTCGTCCCCTCCATCGCCGGCCCGAAGCGTCCGCAGGACCGCATCGTCCTGGCCAACGCCAAGGAGCAGTTCGCGCAGGACGTCCGCAACTACGTCTCCGAGGACGAGGAGTCGGGTAAGGAGTCCTTCCCGGCCTCCGACGCCCCGGCCTGCCACAACGGCGTGCCGAGCCGTCCCACCACGGTCACGGCCCCCGACGGGACGACGTACGAGATCGACCACGGCGCCGTCACCGTCGCCGCGATCACCTCCTGCACCAACACCTCGAACCCGTACGTCATGGTCGCCGCGGCGCTCGTGGCCAAGAAGGCGGTCGAGAAGGGCCTGACCCGCAAGCCGTGGGTCAAGACCACCCTCGCCCCGGGCTCCAAGGTCGTCACCGACTACTTCGACAAGGCGGGCCTGACCCCGTACCTCGACAAGGTCGGCTTCAACCTCGTCGGCTACGGCTGCACCACCTGCATCGGCAACTCCGGCCCGCTGCCGGAGGAGGTCTCCAAGGCGGTCAACGAGCACGACCTGGCCGTGACCTCGGTGCTCTCCGGCAACCGTAACTTCGAGGGCCGGATCAACCCCGACGTCAAGATGAACTACCTGGCGTCGCCGCCGCTGGTCGTCGCGTACGCCATCGCCGGTTCGATGAAGGTCGACATCGTCAAGGACGCCCTGGGTATCGACCAGGACGGCAAGCCGGTCTACCTCGCGGACATCTGGCCCTCCGAGGCCGAGGTCAACGACGTCGTCGCCAACTCCATCGGCGAGGACATGTTCAACAAGTCCTACCAGGACGTCTTCGCGGGAGACGCCCAGTGGCAGGCGCTGTCGATCCCGACCGGCAACACCTTCGAGTGGGACCCGCAGTCCACCTACGTGCGGAAGCCCCCGTACTTCGAGGGCATGACGATGGAGACGACCCCGGTCGTCGACATCACCGGCGCGCGCGTGCTCGCCAAGCTGGGCGACTCGGTCACCACCGACCACATCTCCCCGGCCGGTGCGATCAAGGCCGACACCCCGGCCGGCACGTACCTGACGGAGCACGGCGTCGAGCGCCGCGACTTCAACTCGTACGGCTCGCGCCGCGGCAACCACGAGGTCATGATTCGCGGCACCTTCGCGAACATCCGGCTGCGCAACCAGATCGCCCCGGGCACCGAGGGTGGTTTCACCCGCGACTTCACCCAGGCCGACGCACCGGTGTCGTTCATCTACGACGCCTCGCAGAACTACCAGGCCGCCGGCACCCCGCTGGTCATCCTGGCGGGCAAGGAGTACGGCTCCGGCTCGTCCCGCGACTGGGCCGCCAAGGGCACCGCGCTCCTCGGCGTCAAGGCCGTCATCGCCGAGTCGTACGAGCGCATCCACCGCTCGAACCTCATCGGCATGGGCGTCCTCCCGCTCCAGTTCCCGGAGGGCGCGACCGCCGAGGCCCTCGGACTCACCGGCGAGGAGACCTTCTCCTTCACCGGCGTGACCGAGCTGAACAACGGCACGACGCCGCGTACGGTGAAGGTCTCCACCGACACCGGTGTGGAGTTCGACGCGGTCGTCCGCATCGACACCCCCGGTGAGGCGGACTACTACCGCAACGGCGGCATCATGCAGTACGTGCTCCGGAGCCTGATCCGCAAGTAGGCAGTCCGGTACGTCGCGAAGGGCCGCACCCCCGCCGGGGGTGCGGCCCTTCGGCGTGCCAGGGGTGACCGGCGGCTCCGGACGGGCTCAGGCGTTGGCGCGGATCAGGTCCAGCAGTAGTACGCAGACCGCGTCGTCCGCCGCACCAGCCGCACCAGCGGCGGAGGGGAAGACCGGCCGCACCCTGACCCTGATCGCTGTACTCGCCGTGTTCGTCGTCCCCATGTCGATCTCCGGCACCGCCGTCGCGCTGCCTGACATCGGAAGACCAGCCCGGCCTCGAGTGCGTCGAGGCCGGGCTGCGCTGCGTCGGGACACAAAACGCGCCCGGGTGCGGATCCGACGGATCCGCACCCGGGCGCGGCAGGGCAGGGGCCAGGGCTTGCCCGTGGACGCACCCTGGCCCCGTTGGGGTCAGCGGACGCCGAGGAGGTGTTCCATGGCGAGCTGGTCGAGGGCTTCGAAGGCCATCGAGCGTTCGGCGGCGGCCGTGGCGTCGAACTCCTCGTATGCGGAGGTGTCGGCGAGGAGGCTCTTGAGGCCGTCCTCGGCGGTGGGCTGTGCGAGTTCGTGGAGGCGGGAGGCGGTCAGTGCTTCCTGCACGGCGGGGTCGGCGCGGAAGGCGAGGGCGCGCTCCTTGAGGATGAGGTAGTTGCGCATGCAGTTCTTCGCGGACTCCCAGACTCCGTCGATGCCGTCGGTGCGCACCGGCTTGAAGTCGAAGTGGCGCGGGCCGTTGTAGTCGGAGGTCTCGAGGAGGTCGACGAGCCAGAAGGCCTGGCGCAGGTCGCCGGCGCCGAAGCGGAGGTCCTGGTCGTACTTGATGCCGGACTGGCCGTTGAGGTCGATGTGGTAGAGCTTGCCGGCCCACAGGGCCTGGGCGATGCCGTGCGGGAAGTTCAGTCCGGCCATCTGCTCGTGGCCGACCTCGGGGTTGACGCCGTACATCTCGGGGCGCTCGAGGCGCTCGATGAATGCGAGGGCGTGGCCGACGGTGGGCAGCAGGATGTCGCCGCGCGGCTCGTTCGGCTTCGGCTCGATCGCGAACCGCAGGTCGTAGCCCTGTTCGACGACGTACTCGCCGAGCAGGTCGAAGGCCTCCTTCATCCGGTCCAGGGCCACCCG
Source organism: Streptomyces sp. NBC_00154 (assembly GCF_026342835.1). Taxonomy (GTDB): domain Bacteria; phylum Actinomycetota; class Actinomycetes; order Streptomycetales; family Streptomycetaceae; genus Streptomyces. The sequence goes on along the minus strand of NZ_JAPEMI010000001.1, from coordinate 875,848 downwards.
CACGTCCTTGGCGCCACCGGACTCGGCGCCCTCGCGGCCGCCCCAGGCCACGTAGGTCTCGGCGCCGAGCTCGACGGCGAGGTCGATGTTGCGGATGACCTTGCGCAGCGCGTAGCGGCGCACGTCGCGGTCGTTGGAGGTGAAGCCGCCGTCCTTGAACACCGGGTGGGTGAACAGGTTCGTCGTCGCCATCGGGACCTTCAGACCGGTGCGGTCCAGGGCGTCCTTGAAGCGCGTGATGATCGCGGCCCGCTCGCTGTCCGAGGAGCCGAACGGGATCAGGTCGTCGTCGTGGAACGTCACGCCGTGCGCACCGAGCTCCGCCAGTCGCTCGACGGACTCGACCGGGTCGAGCGCGGGACGGGTGGCGTCACCGAAGGGGTCGTTGCCGCGCCAGCCGACGGTCCAGAGACCGAAGGTGAACTTGTCCGCGGAGGTGGGAGTGAAGCGGTCCGACATGAATCTGCCTCTTGTCGACGAGGGCCCGGACGGCTGCACCGCCGACCGACCGATTTGTTTACTGACAGTACTAATACTGCATCGCGACGCTCGTTGCCAGCCCGTCTCCGTGACACATCAGTCACATAGGGGCAACGCGAAGGCTTCGGGCTGCTCCTGGCGGCGCCCAAATGGGACGGGCTGGTGAACCGTTCCGCTCATGTCTCGACAATTCCGCCAGATTTGTTTTGTGTACGATCAAAATTGAGACGCAAGGCTGCGAGGCCTCCCGGTACCGCTGCTGGGCCCATGGATTTCACCGGCGGCCTCCGGTGGATGCGGAACGGTGCGCCAGGTGCGCCACCGAAGCGGATCGCACACCTGCCCGAGCGCTCCAACTGGCTTGACACCGCGATGACATGGGTACGCGCAGTGCGCCCGGGAACCTGCATCCGACGGTCTATCGTGGGCGCCATGTCCGCCCCTGAACTGATCCGTATCGTGTCCCGCGACTCGCCCATGGCCCTCGCCCAGGTGGAGCGCGTCCGTGCCGAGCTGGCCGCCCTCCATCCCGGCACCGCCACCGAGGTCGTGGCCGTCAAGACCACCGGTGACAAGTGGATGGGTGATCTCGCCCAGGTCGAAGGGAAGGGCGCGTTCACCAAGGAGGTCGACGCCGCCCTCCTCTCGGGCCAGGCGGACCTCGCAGTGCACTGTGTCAAGGACATCCCGGCCGACCGGCCGCTGCCCGCCGGAACCACCTTCGCGGCCTTCCTCCGACGGGACGACATCCGCGACGCCCTCGTGCACCCCGGAGGTCTCACCCTCGACCGGCTCCCCGACGGAGCCAGGATCGGCACCTCCTCCGTACGGCGCAGTGCCCAGCTTGCCGCCTCCCACCCGCACCTCCAGTGCGTGCCGATGCGGGGCAACGCCAACCGCCGGCTCGACAAGCTCGCCGCGGGCGAAGCGGACGCGCTGCTTCTGGCCGTCTCCGGACTGGAACGCATCGACCGTACGGATGTGATCACCGAAGTCCTGTCGGTCGAGGCGATGTGCCCACCGATCGGAGCCGGGATCCTTGCCCTCCAGTGCCGTGAGGGCGACACGGAGCTGATCGACGCGATCAGCGGCCTCGGCCACCCCGCCACCCACCGCGAGGCCACCGCCGAGCGCATGTTCCTGCACGTGCTGCAGGGCCACTGCAACAGCCCCATCGCCGGATACGCCCGCACCGAGGGCGCCGGCGAACTGTCGCTACGGGCGAAGGTCTTCACGCCCGACGGGAAGGTGATCCTCAACGCCCACGAGTGGGCAGGCCGCCTGGACCCGGCCACGCTCGGCACGTCCGTCGCGGTCGCCCTCCTGCGCCAGGGAGCCCGCGAACTCATCGACGGAATCCCGCACTGAATCAGTCCGGCGCACCAGCCGGAGCCCCTGAGCGCCGGCCGGCCCTGGCCCCGCCCCGGACCGAGGAGCTGTTTGATCAGGTCCGCGAGGGCACGATGCACTCCCGGTCGTCGGCGATGTCCTTGCCGGATTCGTACGGGTCGGCGACAGGCCATGGCCGGTCGGCCCGCGCCACCTCCCTGGAGAAGTACGGGTGGATGAAGCCGTCCACCGTGCGGCAGTCATGGTTACCGAGCAGTCGCCGGTACTCGACCGGAACCAGCTTTCCGGGTGCCGCTCGCTCGTCGAGGTCCAGGACCAGTTGCCGCCGCACGACTGTGCGCGCCGCCTCCTCCACGCCCTTCCACGGCCCCGGTTCGACGCCCGGGGCCGCTCCCAGCGCGTACACGAAGGTGTAGTCGGCTCGGACGCGCAACTGACCCGGCTCGCTCCCGGCCTCGAAGGTCATTCGGCCGTGCACTCTGATGCCGTCCTCGACCACATGGAGTTCTGCCGGGTCGAAGCGGGTGAACATCTCGGTGGGATCACCGCCCTGCGCACCCGGTTTGCGTAGATGGCGGATCAGTTCGGCGCGGGAGGAGTCCTGCGCGTCAAGCATGTTCAGGGCCTTGGCAGGCCACCCGCCATGGAGCACGGCCGGATCCAGATTGGTCGCGATCAAGAAATCCTTGGTCCGGTTCAGCGCGTCGAAAACCTGCTCCTCCGGTATTCCGTTCACGGCCTTGACGTCCGGCACCTGGATACCGGTGTCATCGGTCGCCCAGTCATCGGCGTGCGAACCCCGAAAGGGCATGTTCGTCGTTGCCGGCCACGCGTCGGGCCACGTGCCCTCAGGCATCAGGCCGGCGGCGAACGGCTCGTTGGCAGGCCGCTCTCCGGACGTGCTGCTGACCAGCCACACTGCGAAGCCCACCAGCACTGCGGCCGCCGCGCCTCCGGCCAGCCCTCGCTTGAGCCGGCGCCGGGCCCGGTCCCTCCGCAACGTCTCCTCCCGGCCCGCGTCCTCGCGCTCCGCGCGCAGCCGCGCAACATAGTCCACCGGATCCGGCATGCCCCGCCCCACTCTCGTCCACTGTCGTAGACATCTCACGAGCCATGCCCCTCTAGCACAAGACGTCCCATCGATACGTGATGATCACGTGATCAGCACACAGCGGGACACGAGGCCGCCCCGCGAACCGAGCCACCGGCCACCCCTGCGTGCACCGCCCGGAATGCGATCGTGGATCAGCGAGTTTCGAAGCTACGCAGCAGGCGGCGCGAACAGCGCGGAGAACAGAGAGCGGACGGCACCCATGGGCGAGTTGATTCTGATCCGGCACGGCGAGACCGAGTGGTCCCGGTCCGGGCGGCACACGAGCCATACCGATCTGCCGCTGACCGCCCTCGGTGAGCGTCAGGCCCGTGCTCTCGTGTCGCTGATCGCCGACCGGAAGATCGGGCTCACCCTGGTCAGCCCGGCCCTGCGTGCCCGGCGCACCGCCGAACTTGCCGGGCTTGCCTCACCCCGCATTACCCCTGACCTGCGTGAATGGGACTACGGCGGTTATGAGGGCGTGACCACCGCCGAGATCCACCGCACCCGGCCGTCCTGGAACCTGTGGACCGACGGGGTCGCCGCGGGCTCCGCTGCGCATCCCGGGGAGACGCCGGCTCAGGTGGGGGAGCGGGCCGACCGGGTGCTCACCGAGATTCGGGCGGCCGCCGAAGCACTGGGGGACGCGGACATCGCCCTCGTCGCGCACTCCCACTTCCTGCGCGTATTCACCGCTCGCTATCTGGGGCTGACGCCGTCCGGCGGCACACTGTTCCAGCTCGCCACGGGGGCCGTCTCCCGGCTCGGCACCGAGCACGGGAATCCGGTCATCACCGCCTGGAACCTGGCTCTTCCCGAGAGTCTCTTCCACGCGGCAGCGCCGGAGCCGGCGCAGTCGCCGGAGTGAGACGGGGCCGGTCCGCGAGCGAGTCTGCCTGCACCGTGGGATGAACGAACGGCCGGTACCTCACCCGAGGTACCGGCCGTTCACAGGAGTGCAGAGGTCAGGAGATCAGCTCCACCTCCGCCAGCGTCCCCTCGCCCTCGGGCACCAGGCGGTAGTGCTCGAACGTTCCCGTCGTGCTCACCGAGAACACCCGCGTCTGCTTGTCCCACGCGAACGACTGCGCCGACCGCTTGTCCAGGTCCTTCCAGGTCGTGCCGTCCGACGAGCCCTGCAGGACCCAGCCCTTCGGGGCCTTCGCCGCCGCGCCCGACGTCAGCGTGTACTGGACCGCCTTCGTCGATGCGGGCACCGGCAGCTCGACCGGGCCGTTCACCGTCGCCGTCGTGGCCGACGTGTTGTCGTACAGGGCGCCCTCGCCCTTCAGTACGTCCTTCTTCGGCGACGGCACCTGGTCGTCCTTGGTGATCGACGTCGGGGCCGCGTCCTTGCCCGTGCCCCACGCCGACGGCTTGGCGCCCATGTCGAACTCCAGGACACCGCCCTTGGCGAGCAGGTCGTGCGGCAGCGACGTGGACGTCCACTTCTTGCCGTTGACCTTCAGGCCCTGCACATAGATGTTCTTCGCGCTGTTCTTCGGGGCCTTGACCACCAGGTCGTGGCCGTTCTCCAGGTGGACGGTCGTCTTCGTGAAGAGCGGCGATCCGATCGCGTACTCGCCACTGCCCATCACGAGCGGGTAGAAGCCGAGCGAGGAGAAGAGGTACCAGGCCGACTGCTCGCCGTTGTCCTCGTCGCCGTGGTAGCCCTGGCCGATCTCGCTGCCCGTGTAGAGACGGCCGAGGATCTCGCGGACCTTCTCCTGGGTCTTCCAGGGCTGCGACGCCGCGTCGTACATGTACGTGACGTGGTGCGCGACCTGGTTGCTGTGGCCGTACATGCCCATCCGTACGTCACGCGCCTCCGTCATCTCGTGGATGACACCGCCGTACGAGCCGACGAACTCCGGGCCCGCCGTCTCGGGAGTGGAGAAGTACGTGTCGAGCTTCTTGGCCAGGCCGTCGCGGCCGCCGTACAGGTTCGCCAGGCCGCGGCTGTCCTGCGGGGCCGTGAAGGCGTAGCCCCAGCCGTTCGTCTCCGTGTAGTCGTAGCCCCAGATGCGCGGGTCGTACTTGTCGGAGGCGACCCGCCAGTCGCCCTTGGCGTCCCTGCCCTGGAAGAAGCCCGCCTTGGAGTCGAACAGCTCGACATAGTTGCGGGCCCGGTTCAGGAAGTACTCCGACTCCTCCTTGTACCGCTCCTTCTTCGTCTTCTTGTAGAGCGCCTGGCCCATCTGCGCGAGGCCGTAGTCGTTGAGGTAGCCCTCCAGCGACCAGGACAGACCCTCGTGCGTCGACGTGTTCGCGTAACCCGCGAACGGAGACGTCTCCATCCCCTTCCGGCCGACACCCGACGACGGCGGAACCACCGTGGCGTTCTTCAGAGCCGCCTCGTACGCCGCCTCGCCGTCGAACTTCACGCCCTTGACGTAGGCGTCCGCGAACGCGACGTCCGACGAGGTGCCGGTCATCAGGTCGGCGTAGCCGGGGGAGGACCAGCGGGAGATCCAGCCGCCGTCCTTGTACTGCTGGACGAAGCCGTCGACCATCTCGCCGGCCTTCTTCGGCGTGAGGAAGGAGTAGGCGGGCCACGTCGTCCGGTACGTGTCCCAGAAGCCGTTGTTGACGTACACCTTGCCGTCGACGATCTTCGCACCCGTGTGGGTGGGGGTGTCGGGGCCGATCTGCGGCGAGAACGGGCTGGCGTACTGGTCCTTGCCGCCGACCTGCTCGAAGCCCGAGTTCGGGTAGAGATACAGGCGGTACAGGCTGGAGTAGAGAGTCGTCAGTTGGTCGGCGTCCGCGCCCTCGACCTCCACCTTGCCCAGGATGTCGTCCCAGGCGTGCTGCGCCCGGTCCTCGACGCGGCCGAAGGAGCGGGACGCGGGGATCTCCGCGGCGAGGTTCTGCTTCGCCTGGTCGATGCTGATCAGCGAGGTGGCCAGGCGCAGGTTGACCGTACGGTCCTTGCCGGCGTCGAAGCGGAGGTAGCCCGTCACGTCGTCACCGCCGCCGCCCTTGAGCTTGCCGCTCGCGGTGACCGGGGCGTCGAAGACGCCGTAGACGAAGAGCCGGGTGGCGCCGGTGGAGAGGCCGCTCTTCACGTCGGAGAAGCCGGTGAAGGAGCTGGTCCCCGGGTCGAGGGTGAGCCCGCCGTCGTTGGAGATGTTGTCGAAGACGACGGACGCGTCGTCACCGGGGTACGTGAACCGCATCCGTGCCGCATGGTCGGTCGGCGTCATCTCGGCCTTGAGGCCGTTCTCGAACGTCACACCGTAGTAGTGCGGCTTCGCCGTCTCGTTCTCGTGCTTGAACGGCAGCGCGCGCGCCGTGCGGGAGGCGTCCGGCTCGTCCTTGGCCACCGACGGCATCAGCTGGAACGTCTGCCGGTCGCCCATCCAGGGGCTCGGCTCATGGCTCGCGCTGAACGCCTGGAGAGTAGGCAGGTTGTCGTCGTTGTTGGCGCGCTGGTAGTCGTACAGCCAGCTCGTCGAGCCGGCGTTGGTGACAGGCGTCCAGAAGTTGAAGCCGTTCGGGACTGCGGTGGCGGGGAAGTTGTTGCCCCGCGAGAATCCGCCGCTGGAGTTGGTGCCGCGGACCGTCGACGCGTAGTCGGACAGGTGCGCGCGGCGCTTCTCGGGGGCCTTCGGGGCGAGCTTGATGTCGTCGATCCAGCCCTGGAACTTCGCCGGACCCTTGGGGGAGTCGTACGCCACCAGGATCCGGTCGACGGTCTTTCCTGCCGCGACCGTGCCGATGCGTGAGGCGACCTTGTTCCACTGGTTGACGTACAGCCGCTTGGCGTCGGCCTGGCCCTGCGGGGTCAGCGGACCGCCATGGCTGTCGGTGGCGCCGAGATCGCTCAGGTACGTACCGTCGGTGAAGGCCAGATCGACCGAGACATGGGTGGCGGGGTACGAGAGGTCCGTCTCGCCCATCTGCGGGTAGACGAGGTAGGAGAGCTCGGTGTCCCGGGTGACGGCCGTGTCGACGTCGAAGATCTTGTTGTACGAGTACGCGCGGCCGTCCGGCTTGTGCGTGCCCGCGTACCGCAGGGCCTTCTTTCCGGTGAAGCCCGCGCCGGCCTTGGCGGTGGGCGAGCCGGACGGGCCGCGGTCGATCTGGCTGCGCATCTCTTCGGGGGCGGGGGTGCTGGTGTTGCCGTCGGAGAACTGGACGTCGGCGAGCTGGGTGATGCCCGAGCCGCCCTTGTTCTTCGTGATGTCCAGGCGGAAATGCTGGTAGGCCGTGTCGCTCGAGAAGTCGTACGACTTCGTCTGGAAGCGCTCGGAGAAGGACTGGTCGGTCCGGGAGTCGAGGTCCTTCCAGGTCTTGCCGTCGGCGGAGCCCTGAAGAGTCCAGTCCTTCGGGTCGCGCTCGTCGTGGTCATTGGCCGAAGTGAGCGCGTACGTCACGACCTTGACCGGTTCGTCGAGATCGAACTCGATCCAGCCGGTGGGCTCGAAGGTCAGCCACTTCGAGGAGGACTCCCCGTCGACCAGGTTCTCCTTCACCTCGCCGCCGCCGGTGTTCTCGCCGCTGGCGCGCAGATCCGTGACCTTGTCGGTGACATTGCCCGGTATTCCGGCGGAGAAGCCGCCGTCGATACCCGATGCCCGCTTCTTCCCGTCCGGACCCTCTTCCACGGTATTGCGCCAGTCCGGCTGCTTTTCGTTCGCTTCGAACGATGAGCTGAAAGTCTGTTCGCCCGTGGCCTTTTCACCCTTTTCGGCAAACCTCGCCGACTGTGCGGCGGCCGTGGTGGGGGCGGTCACCACCAGGACCAGTGAAGCCGCGATGAGTGCGGCCGTACGGTTTTGTCTCTTACGAGAACCATGTCGGGGCTGCATGCCGAGCCATTCCTCCCGAGGAAGCACACTGGACAACGTTGTCAGAGCGATGTGCAGGATCCAGTAGGGAGGCAAGTGACGTGATGTGTCAAGGGTGTTGGACGGGAACGCGCGGGTGAATCGACCGTATTGCGGAAATCGTTACACCCGGACGAGGGCGTGCGGGGCCCATGTATCCGCGAGGTCTCAACTCGGGAAAGACTGCCGCTCAAACCTGCATTCGATCTTGCTCAGTTGGCTGCAAGTGGACTATACCTGTCGGCGTCTGCTCCGCCGTTTTCTACGCGGACGCGGACAAGGGGGGCCGGGGGGAACGGTCGGGGGGCGCCATCGCTGCATCCATCGGTTCGATCTCCGGAATCCCCCACTGCATCTGGCTAGCCTGCAAATCAGCACGACCCAAGCGCAACTGACCGCGGTGGCGGGGCCCTTCGCCTGAGGCGAGTTTCGACGGGCGACCGGTACACACCGCCTGAGTCCTGGAGAAGGCGAGGACTTGAGCATGGGATCCACCTCCGCCCACAAGAATGAGGGCCTTGGCCGTCGCGACGTGATCAAGCGGTCTGCCGCACTCGGTCTGATCACCGTTCCGACAATGAGCTTCCTGTCGGCGTGTGCGAGTAGCGACAGCGGCACTGACGACTCGGTCAAGAAGGGCAAGACGAGCGCCAAGAACCCGCTCGGTGTCAACGAGACCGCTGCCCTCGATGTCGTCATCTTCGATGGCGGTTTCGGCCAGCAGTACGCGATCGACGCGGAGAAGAAGTACAACGCGGCCTTCCCGAAGGCCCCGAAGGTCAAGCACACCGCGACCCAGAAGATCCAGTCGCAGCTGCAGCCGCGCTTCAACGGTGGCACCCCGCCGGACCTGATCGACAACTCGGGCGCCGAGCAGATGGACATGGGTGTCCTCGTCGGCAAGAAGCAGCTGCTCGACCTGACGCCGCTGATGGACGCCCCGTCCATCGACGACCCGAGCAAGAAGGTCCGCGACACGCTGCGCCCGGGTGTCCTGGAGATGGGCCAGTTCGACGGCGACCCGGTCTGGATCATGTACTACGCGTACACGGTCTACGGTGTCTGGTACTCGCAGACCGCGCTCGAGAACCTCGACGCGCAGTACCCCGAGAACTGGGACGACATGCTCGCCCTCTGCGCGAAGGCGAAGAAGAAGGGCATCGCCGGCTGGACGTACGCCGGTAAGTACCCCTACTACCTGCCGTTCTCGCTCTACCCGTTCATCGCCAAGATCGGTGGCCGGGAGGTCCTCGACAAGATCGACAACCTGGAGCCGAACGCCTGGAAGGACCCCGCGGTCAAGGCGGCGTTCGAGGCGTACTACGAGCTGTACAAGAAGGGGTACATCCTCAAGGGCACCCCGGGTCTGACCCACATCCAGTCGCAGACCGAGTGGACCAAGGGCAAGGCGCTCTTCATCCCGAACGGTTCGTGGGTGGAGAACGAGGCGGCGCCCACCACGCCCAAGGACTTCAAGATGATGGTCTCGGCGCCGTCCGGCCTGGACTCGTCCGACAAGATGCCGTTCGGCACCATCTGGGCCTCCGGCGGGGAGCCCTTCGTCGTCCCGGCCAAGGCGAAGAACCCCGAGGGCGGCATGGAGCAGCTGCGCATCATGCTCTCCGAGGAGTCCTCGAAGAACTTCACCAAGCAGGTCAAGTCCCTCAGCGCCTTCAACGGTGGCACTGACGGTCTGACCCTGTCCACGGCCATGCAGGCCGGCGTCGACGCGCTGACGAAGGCCGGCGACAACGTGGTGAACCCGCGTCTGCAGGACTGGTACGTGAAGCTCCAGAAGGAGCAGATCGGCGTCGCCGGCATCGGCGAGATGATGGCGGGCCGCGCGACCCCGGCGGAAGCCATCAAGAAGATCCAGGCCTTCGCCGACGCGGCGGCCAAGGACCAGTCCATCAAGCACTACAAGCACCAGTGAGCAACCGTCACCAGCGGCGGCACCCGCGGAAAGATCGGGGTCGGTAAACGATGCAGCACGGCAAGTACCGGTTCATTGTGGGGTTCTTGATCGTCCCACTGGCGTTGTACGCGGTCTTCGTCATTTGGCCGTTCATCCAGTCCATCTACTATTCGTTCACGGACTGGACAGGTCTGAGCCCGGACTTCAAGATGGTCGGCTTCGACAACTACACCAGGATGCTGAAGGACGACATCTTCTGGAAGTCGTTGCAGCACAGCGTGTTGCTTGTGCTGCTGCTGCCGCTGGTGACGCTGGGCCTTGCGCTTTTCTTCGCCTTCATGCTCAATGTCGGCGGCCGGCGGCGTAAGAACGCCACGGTCGCCGGCGTGCGGGGCTCGGGCTTCTACAAGATCGCCTATTTCTTCCCGCAGGTGCTCTCGATCGTCATTGTCGCCCTGCTCTTCCAGTTCGCATTCAACCCCCGCGACGGGATGCTGAACGCGACGCTGAAGGGGATCGGTCTCGGCTCCATCCAGCCGGACTGGCTGGGTGATCCGAGCCTCGCGCTCGTCTGTGTCATGTCGGTACTGATCTGGTCGACGGTCGGATTCTTCGTCGTGCTGTTCTCCGCCGGCATGGCGTCCATCCCGAAGGACTTCTACGAGGCGGCGCTCCTCGACGGGGCCAACCGTTTCACGACGTTCTTCCGGATCACCCTGCCGCTGCTCTGGGACACGGTGCAGTCGGGCTGGGTCTACATGGGAATCCTGGCGCTCGGCGTGGAGGCGTTCACTGCCGTACAGGTCATGACCGTGGGTCCTGGTGGTCCCGACTACTCGACCACGGTTCTGCCGCTGTACGTGTACCAGACGGCCTTCCGTGACGGCCAGGCGGGATACGCAACGACGATCGGTGTCGGACTGCTCATCGTCACCATGGCCTTCGCGGCCATCGTGATGCGACTGGGCCGGCGCGAGCGGCTGGAGTTCTGATGAAGACGACTGACACCCCTCCCGCGCCTGCGGCGGACCTCGTGCCCGTGTCCAAGGCGTCGGTACCCGCCGGCAAGAAGGAGAAGAGCAGCGAGGGCACCGTCCTCAACGTCTTCTCGCACGGCGTGCTGATCATCTGGGCGATCCTGGTCGTCATGCCGCTGCTCTGGGCGGTGATGGCGTCCTTCAAGACGGACGACTCGATCCTGTCGACGCCGTGGGCGCTGCCCGACAAGCTTCACTTCGAGAACTGGTCGCGCGCCTGGAGCCAGGCGCACATGAGCGATTACTTCTTCAACACAGTCGTCGTGGTGGGCGGTTCGCTCATCGGCACGCTGCTGCTCGGTTCGATGGCGGCATATGTGCTGGCGCGGTTCGACTTCCCCGGGAACCGTTTCCTGTACTACCTGTTCATCGGCGGGATGAGCTTCCCGATCATCCTGGCGCTCGTTCCGCTGTTCTTCGTGATGAACAACATGGGCCTGCTGAACACGCGACACGGACTGATCCTGGTCTACATCGCGTACTCGCTGCCGTTCACCGTCTTCTTCCTCACCTCGTTCTTCCGGACGCTGCCGACCTCGGTGGCGGAAGCGGCGATGCTCGACGGGGCCTCGCACACCCGGACGTTCTTCCAGGTGATGCTGCCGATGGCGAAGCCCGGCCTGATCAGCGTCGGCATCTTCAACTTCCTCGGGCAGTGGAACCAGTACATGCTGCCCACGGTGCTCAACACCGACCCGAAATATCGGGTGCTCTCCCAGGGGTTGGTCGAACTGGCCAACAGCCAGGGCTACAAGGGCGACTGGTCCGGTCTCTTCGCCGGTCTGGTGATGGCGATGCTGCCGGTCCTTGCGGCCTACATCATCTTCCAGCGTCAGGTCGTCGCGGGCCTGACCGCGGGAGCGGTGAAGTAGCGGCCCGCCCTCGTACGCAGACGAAACCGCCCGCCGGCCCTGTGCCGGCGGGCGGTTTCGTCTGTTTTCCGCGGCCGTCCCGTCCGGGGCAGCCCGCTCATCCGAGGCTCCCACTGCTCAAGGTCTTGACGGGGAGCGCCCCAAAAAGGTCAGCTTAGAGTTCACATGTTGGAGAAAATGGCAGGAGTGAGAGAGTCGATGGAGACTCCGGGGTCGCAGACATCTCTGCATCGCGCCAACCTTGAGCGGGTCGTGCGTGCCGTGCGTATGGCGGGTTCGCTCACCCAGGCGGAGATCGCCAGAAGCACGGGCCTCTCCGCGGCAACGGTCTCCAATATCGTTCGCGAACTGAAGGACGGCGGCACCGTAGAGGTGACCCCCACCTCGGCGGGCGGCCGCCGGGCCCGCAGCGTCTCGCTCAGCGGTGACGCGGGCATCGTGATCGGGGTCGACTTCGGCCATACGCATCTGCGGGTGGCGGTCGGCAACCTCGCCCACCAGGTGCTCGCCGAGGAGTCCGAGCCGCTCGATGTCGATGCCTCTTCGGCGCAGGGCTTCGGACGGGCGGAACAGCTGGTCAACCGGCTGATCGAGACGACCGGCATCAGCCCGGGCAAGGTGATCGGCGTGGGCCTCGGCGTTCCCGGCCCGATCGATGTGGAGTCCGGCACGCTGGGCTCCACATCGATCCTGCCGGGCTGGACGGGCATCAACCCGAGCGAGGAGCTCGCCGCGCGGCTCGGCGTGCCGGTGTACGTCGACAACGACGCCAACCTCGGGGCGCTGGGCGAGCTGGTCTGGGGGAGCGGCCGGGGCGTCAAGGACCTGGCGTACATCAAGGTCGCGAGCGGTGTCGGTGCCGGTCTGGTGATCGACGGGCACATCTACCGGGGGCCGGGCGGCACGGCCGGTGAGATCGGACACATCACGCTCGACGAATCGGGCCCGGTGTGCCGCTGCGGCAACCGCGGCTGCCTGGAGACCTTCACGGCCGCGCGGTACGTCCTGCCCCTGCTCCGGCCGAGCCACGGGCCCGATCTCACCATGGAACGGGTGGTCCAGCTGGCCCGGGAGGGCGATCCGGGCTGCCGCCGGGTGATCGGGGACGTCGGACGGCACATCGGCAGCGGTGTCGCCAATCTGTGCAACCTGCTCAACCCGAGCCGAGTGGTCCTCGGCGGGTCCCTCGCCGAGGCCGGCGAGCTGGTGCTCGCGCCGATCCGCGACTCGGTGTCGCGCTACGCCATTCCCAGTGCCGCAAGGCAGCTCTCGGTCCTTCCCGGGGCGCTGGGAGCCCGGGCGGAGGTGCTGGGTGCGCTGGCTCTCGTACTGAGCGAGATGGGGGATTCGACTCTTTTGGAGAGCACCCTCCCGACGGCCACTCCTGCCTTCACTTAGATAACGAATGGCACCGTTGTCATCTCGTTAAGTATTTACTCCTTGACGTCGGCTTCGCGGCCGAGTTGACTTCCAGCCACCTCGGCCGCAACGTCGCGGCCTCGTCAGGGAGGTTCGAGAATGAACACGCGTATGCGTCGTGCCGCCGTTGCCGTTGCCGCCACCGCGATGGCTGTTTCGCTCGCCGCTTGCGGCAGCGCCAAGGAGTCCGGCAACAAGGCCACGGACACCGGCTCCGCGAAGAAGGGCAACGATCTCAAGATCGGTCTGCTCCTTCCCGAGAACCAGACGGCCCGGTACGAGAAGTTCGACCGGCCGATCATCGAGAAGAAGATCAGCGACCTCACCGGCGGCAAGGCGAAGGTCATCTACGCCAACGCCAAGCAGGACGCCACGGTGCAGACCCAGCAGGTCGACACCATGATCACCAACAAGGTCGATGCGCTGATCATCGACTCGGTGGACTCCAAGGCCATAGCCGGCGCGGTGAAGAAGGCCAAGGACGCGGGCATCCCCGTCGTCGCCTTCGACCGCCTCGCCGAGGGCCCGATCGACGCCTACACCTCCTTCGACAACGAAGAGGTCGGCCACGTCCAGGGCAAGGCCCTGCTGGAGGCCATGGGCTCCAAGGCCGACGGCGGCACGATCGTGATGATGAACGGCGCGATCACCGACCCGAACGCCGCGCTCTTCAAGAAGGGCGCCAAGGCCGAGCTCGACGGCAAGGTCAAGGTCGGCAAGGAGTACGACACCAAGGAGTGGAAGCCGGAGAACGCCAACGCCAACATGGAGGCGGCGATCTCGGCCCTCGGCAAGGGCAAGATCGACGGCGTCTACTCCGCCAACGACGGCATGGCGGGCGGCATCATCACTGCCCTCAAGGCCGCCGGTCTCTCCAAGCTCCCGCCGGTGACCGGTCAGGACGCCGAGCTGGCCGGTGTGCAGCGCATCGTCGCCGGTGAGCAGTTCATGAGCGTCTACAAGCCGTACGGCCCCGAGGGCGAGGCCGCCGCCTCGATGGCAGTGGCGCTGGCCCAGGGCAACAAGCTCGACTCGATCGCCACGTCCACGGTCGACAGCCCCACCAACAAGGGCATTCCCACGTTCCTGGTGCCGGTTGTCTCGCTGACCAAGGACAACATCAAGGACACCGTCCTCAAGGACGGCGTCTACACGCTGGACGAGATCTGCACGGCCAACTACAAGGCCGCCTGCGACAAGCTCGGCCTGAAGTAATCTGCGCCCCCGCCGCGAGCGTGGTCGGGCAATCGCTCTACGTACAGAGCGAATCGACCACGCTCCGGCAGCAAGTCCGCTGACTCTCTGCGACTTGCACCCATGGAAGCCTGTCCGGCGCCCCGCACATCAACCGTCCCGCTATCGGGTGGGGCGCCGGACGGAACGCTTCCGCATTCTTCTGTTCTCTTCTGCTCGACCACCGCGCCTTCCCCGGGCGCGGCATCCCCGCCGGTCAGGCGGCGAAGGAGATGGTTCACGTGTCCGCTACGCCCGTGTTGGCGTTGCGAGGGGTCTCCAAGCGATTCGGTGCCGTTCAGGCGCTCACCGATGTAGAGCTCGAGGTCCACGCAGGCGAGGTGGTCGCCCTGGTGGGTGACAACGGCGCCGGAAAATCAACGCTGGTCAAGACGATCGCCGGAGTCCACCCCATCGATGACGGAGTCATCGAATGGGATGGCAGGTCCGTCCAGATCAACCGGCCGCACGACGCCCAGGCCCTGGGCATCGCGACCGTCTATCAGGACCTCGCGCTCTGCGACAACATCGATGTCGTCGGCAACCTCTACCTCGGCAGGGAGCTCCGTAAGTTCGGAGTCCTCAACGAGGTCGAGATGGAGCGCCGCTCCCGCGAGCTCCTCAGCACGCTGTCGATCCGTATCCCCAGCGTCCGTATCCCGATCGCCTCACTCTCCGGCGGTCAGCGCCAGACGGTGGCCATCGCCCGGTCGATGCTCGGTGAGCCCAAGCTCGTCATCCTCGACGAGCCGACCGCGGCCCTCGGTGTCGAGCAGACCGCACAGGTCCTCGACCTGGTCGAGCGGCTGCGCGAGCGCGGCCACGCGGTGATCCTCATCAGCCACAACATGGCCGACGTCAAGGCGGTCGCCGACAAGGTGGCCGTGCTCCGGCTGGGTCGTAACAACGGCGTCTTCGACGTCGCGACCACCTCGCAGGAAGAGATCATCTCCGCGATCACGGGCGCCACGGACAATGCCGTGACCCGTCGCGCGGCGCGCAACGGGGAGGCCCAGAAGTGAGCACCGACAACACCTCCAAGCCGATACTGGCGAAGACGGCCGACGCGCCCGCCGAGAACCCCGCCGCGGCGGCAGGCTCCGTCACCGCCGTCGACCCCCGGCTGCTCGTCCGCGAGCAGGGCATCGCCGGCTACCTCGGCGAGTTCAAGCGCAAGATGAAGGCCGGCGACCTGGGCTCGATCCCCGTCGTCCTCGGCCTGATCATCATCTGGGGAATCTTCCAGAGCCTCAACTCGAACTTCCTCACCGCGGGCAACCTCTCGGACATCTCGGTCGCCATGGTGGGCACCGGCATGATCGCGGTCGGTATTGTCTTCGTCCTGCTGCTCGGCGAGATCGACCTTTCGGTCGGCTCCGTCAGCGGTGTCGCGGGCGCCTCCTTCGCCGTGCTCAGTGTCACTCACGGCATGTCCGAGTGGCTGGCCCTGATCCTGGCGATCATCACCGGCGCCGTGGCCGGTGCGATCCACGGCTATATCTTCGCCAAGATCGGCGTCCCCGCCTTCGCCGTCACCCTGGCCGGTCTGCTGTTCTGGAACGGCTTCATGCTCCAGATCCTCGGCTCCAACGGCACCATCAACCTCGACTCCGAGGGCCTGGTCGCCAAGCTGACCAGCTACTACTTCACCGATGTCGCGGCCGGCTACGGCCTCGCCGTGGTCGCGGTCGCGGCGTACTTCCTGTCGGCCTTCTTCGACAGCCGTCGCCGTGAGGCGGTGGGCGTCCCCTCCCGCACGCTCGGTGAGATCGTCATACGTACGGCCGGACTGGCCGTGGTGGCGTTCGCCGCCGCGATCATGTTCAACCAGTACAAGGGTCTGCCGCTCGCCGTGGTGATCTTCCTGGTCGTGCTGGTCGCGACCGACTTCGTACTGCGTCGCACCTCGTACGGTCGCAAGATCTTCGCGCTCGGCGGCAGCGTCGAGGCGTCCCGCCGCGCCGGTATCAATGTGGTGATGGTCCGGACCTCGGTCTACGCGATCTCCGGCACCTTCGCCGCCATCGGCGGACTCTTCATGGCCTCCAAGATCACTGCCGCCAACCAGGGCGCGGGCAGCGGTGAGCTCCTGATGAACGCCATCGCGGCGGCCGTCATCGGTGGCACCAGCCTCTTCGGTGGCCGTGGCCGCACCTGGAACGCGCTGCTGGGTGTGCTGGTCATCATCTCGATCCAGTACGGCCTTGCCCTGCAGGGCATCGCCTCGCCGATCCAGTACATGATCACCGGTGGTGTGCTGCTCGCCACGGTCGTCATCGATGCCGTCACCCGCAAGACCCAGAAGACGGCGGGCCGCGCCTGACCGCGGAACCCGCGCCTGTGCCCGGCACCCTTCGTGGTGCCGGGCACCTGCGTGTACGTATGTACGCACGCGCCGATCCGCACCGGAAAGCACCTCCCGATGACCTCGGCCCGGGACGGAACATTAGACTCAGCGGACCGGCACGCTAGACCAGCTCAAACGCAAGGAGGCACGGGTGGCCCTGCTGACCCGCATCGGGGGACCGCGCGACCTGGACCGGCTCAGTCCTGAGCAGCTGGAACAGCTCGCCGAGGAGATCCGGACCTTCCTCGTCGAAGCAGTCTCCAAGACCGGCGGCCACCTCGGCCCCAACCTGGGTGTGGTCGAGCTGACCATCGCCCTGCACCGGGTCTTCGATTCGCCGAAGGACAAGGTGCTCTTCGACACCGGCCACCAGAGCTACGTACACAAGCTCCTCACCGGTCGCCAGGACTTCTCGAAGCTCAAGAGCAAGGGCGGCCTGTCCGGCTACCCCTCGCGCGCCGAGTCCGACCACGACATCATCGAGAACTCGCACGCCTCCACCGTCCTCGGCTGGGCCGACGGCCTCGCCAAGGCCAACGAGGTGCTCAAGAAGGACGACCACGTCGTCGCGGTCATCGGTGACGGCGCTCTCACCGGCGGTATGGCCTGGGAGGCGCTGAACAACATCGCCGCCGCCAAGGACCGCCCGCTCGTCATCGTCGTCAACGACAACGAGCGCTCCTACGCCCCGACCATCGGCGGCCTCGCCAACCACCTCGCCACCCTGCGCACCACCGACGGCTACGAGCGCTTCCTGGCCCGCGGCAAGGACATCCTGGAGCGCACTCCCGTCGTCGGGAAGCCGCTGTACGAGACGCTGCACGGCGCCAAGAAGGGGCTGAAGGACTTCATCGCCCCGCAGGGCATGTTCGAGGACCTCGGCCTGAAGTACGTCGGCCCGATCGACGGCCACGACATCGAGGCCCTGGAGTCCGCCCTGCAGCGGGCCAAGCGCTTCGGCGGGCCGGTCATCGTGCACTGCCTCACCGAGAAGGGCCGCGGCTACACTCCCGCCCTCCTCGACGAGGCCGACCGCTTCCACGCCGTCGGCAAGATCCACCCCGACACCGGTCTCCCCGTCGCCACCTCCGGCCTCGACTGGACCTCGGTCTTCGGCGAGGAGATGGTCAAGCTCGGCAAGGAGCGCAAGGACATCGTCGCGATCACCGCGGCCATGCTCCAGCCGGTAGGTCTCACCAAGTTCGAGAAGGAATTCCCGGACCGGATCTACGACGTCGGCATCGCGGAGCAGCACGGCGCGGTCTCCGCGGCGGGCCTGGCCACCGGCGGACTGCACCCCGTCTTCGCGGTGTATGCCACGTTCCTCAACCGGGCCTTCGACCAGGTGCTGATGGATGTCGCCCTGCACAAGTGCGGTGTCACGTTCGTCCTGGACCGGGCGGGAATCACCGGCACCGACGGCGCCTCGCACAACGGCATGTGGGACATGTCGATCCTGCAGTGCGTGCCGGACCTGCGGATCGCCGCCCCGCGCGACGCCGACCAGGTCCGTGCCCAACTGCGTGAGGCCGTCGAGGTCGACGACGCCCCGACCGTGGTCCGCTTCTCCAAGGGTGCGGTCGGCCCGTCCGTGAAGGCCGTCGGCAGGGTCGGTGGCATGGACGTGCTCCGCAGGGCCGACACCGCCCGCCCGGACGTCCTCCTGGTCTCCGTGGGCGCGCTCGCCCCGATGTGCCTGGAGATCGCCGATCTGCTGGACGCCCAGGGCATCACGACGACGGTCGTCGACCCGCGCTGGGTCAAGCCGGTCGACGAGGCCATGGCCCCGCTCGCCGAACAGCACCGCGTCGTCGTCACCGTCGAGGACAACAGCCGGGCCGGCGGTGTCGGCTCCGCCGTCGCCCAGGCGCTGCGCGACGCCGGAGTGGATGTACCGCTGCGCGACTTCGGTATCCCGCCGCGCTTCCTCGACCACGCCTCCCGCAAGGAGGTCATGGCGGAGATCGGGCTGACCGCGCCGGACATCGCCCGTCAGGTCACCGGTCTCGTCTCCAAGCTGGACGGCCGCTACGACAGCGACGCCCGCACGCGCTCCGTGATCGAGCCCGCCCGGGACTGACCCGTGCCGACACGGACCCGTGCCCGCACGGGTCCGAACGAGCGACGAGCGATACGGCCGATGGGCCGGTCGGACCACCCTCTACGAGTGGTCCGACCGGCCCATTCGCGTGAAATCGCTCGACATGGGGCCCTGCGCCCCCGGTGATGTCCCAATCATGGCGTTCACGACGAGTGCGTGGAGGTACGCCGGTGACTGCGCAGCAGGACACACCACCCACCAAAGGCGGGCTGTTCCGGACCAAGACGGTGGAACAGTCCATCCGTGACACCGAGGAGCCGGAGCACGCTCTCAAGAAGTCCCTCTCCGCGCTGGACCTCACCGTCTTCGGAGTGGGCGTCATCATCGGCACCGGCATCTTCGTCCTCACCGGCAAAGTGGCGAAGGAATCGGCTGGGCCCGCCACCGCACTCGCCTTCGTGGCCGCCGCCATCGTCTGCGCCCTCGCCGCGCTCTGTTACGCCGAGTTCGCCTCCACCGTTCCGGTCGCGGGGTCCGCGTACACCTTCGCGTACGCCTCGCTCGGTGAACTGATCGCCTGGATCATCGGCTGGGACCTCGTGCTGGAATTCGCCCTGGGCACAGCGGTGGTGGCCGTCGGCTGGTCCGGCTACGTCCGCTCGCTGATGGACAACGTCGGCTGGGACATGCCCGACGTGATCGCCGGGCCGGATGCGGCAACAGGATTCGGCTTCGACATCCTGGCCTTCGTCCTGGTACTCGTCCTGACCGTCATCCTGGTGCTCGGCATGAAGCTCTCCGCCCGGGTCACGACCGTTGTGGTCGCCATCAAGGTGGCCGTCGTCCTGATCGTGATCATCGCGGGGCTCTTCTTCATCAAGACCGCCAACTACTCACCCTTCATCCCGCCGGCTGAGCCGCAGACGTCCGGCTCGGGACTGAACGCGCCGCTGATCCAGCTGATGTTCGGCTACGCACCGACCAACTTCGGCGTCCTGGGCATCTTCACCGCCGCCTCCGTCGTCTTCTTCGCCTTCATCGGCTTCGATGTCGTGGCCACCGCCGCCGAGGAGACCAAGCTCCCGCAGCGCGACATGCCGCGGGGCATCCTCGCCTCGCTCTTCATCTGCACGGTGCTCTACGTCGCCGTGTCACTGGTGGTCACCGGCATGCAGCACTACACCGAACTGTCCGTGAGCGCCCCGCTGGCCGACGCCTTCAAGGCCGTCGGGCACCCCTTCTACGCGGGCGTCATCAGCTTCGGAGCCGCGATCGGCCTCACGACGGTGTGCATGATCCTGTTGCTGGGTCAGACCCGGGTGTTCTTCGCGATGAGCCGTGACGGGCTGCTTCCGCGGTTCTTCTCCAAGACGCACCCGAAGTTCGGCACCCCGTACCGCCCGACCGTCCTGCTCGGCGTGATCATCGCGATCGTGGCCGGTTTCACCAGCATCAACGAGCTGGCGACGCTGGTGAACATCGGCACGCTCTTCGCATTCGTGGTTGTCGCCCTGGGCGTTCTCGTGCTGCGCCGCACCCGTCCTGAGCTGCATCGCGCGTTCCGCACCCCGTGGGTGCCGCTGATCCCGATCCTCTCGGTGGCCGCCTCGGTGTGGCTGATGCTCAACCTGCCGGCGGAGACGTGGCTCCGGTTCGCCATCTGGATGGCCCTCGGGGTGATCATCTACTTCTCGTACGGGCGTCGGCACAGCCGAATCAAAGACGCCGTCGGCCGGCCGTAGGTCAGTCCTTGTGAGGCGGCAGCGGCCGTACGGTACGGGGGCCTGCGCACTTCGCCCCGTACGCCTCGACCCGCTGCCGCAGCTCCCGGTCGGCCGTCACCACGACACAGTCGCGGTCCGCAGGCGGGGCCGCCTCGGCGACGACGAGGTCGACGATCCGGTCGTCCCCACTGCCGGGCGCCGACTCCACCCGTACCCCCGGCACCGATGCGATGCCACGGGCCGCGCCCTCGACGACCAGCACCAGCTCGACGGGGCCGGGGTGCCCGGGCAGACCGGCCGCGGCGAACGGAACCAGGGAGTCCCGCAGCCGTTCGGCCGCCCCGCGCCGGTCCCGCCACCAGCCGTCCGGCACCGACCCGACCACATTGGCCGCGTCCACGATCACCAGGGTCCGTTCGGTCAGCATGCCAAAAGGGTGTCACGCACCGGCCGCCGCACGGCCCGTCAGCCGCCGGTTGCGGGGGACTTCTTCGCGGACTCCGGGATCGTGCCGTCCTTGCGGATCGCCTTCCAGAGGTCACCGGCCTGCGGCTGGGCGGCCACCACCCGGTTGGGGTCCTGCTTGTCGTACGCGACCGGAAGCATGATCATTCAAGGAGAAGGGTGGCGATTCCGTGTCGTTCGAACGGTGATTCTATGATGGGCGCTCCCGACTTCCGCATGTCGGCCATGCAACAGGCCGCAGAACGGGAGCGGACAATCATGGGAAGGATGACCTCACGACATGCGAGTCAGGTCGGGACGTGCCGCCCAGGGGAGGGCTTCGGCAAAGGGTGCCCTTCGAATCGTCGAAAACGAGCAGCGAGAAGCGGAGGCCACGGTCGGCGGACGCTGGCTCGTTCGGGGCAAGGACGGCAGGCTCACCGCTTATGCCCGCAATCGGGACGGGCTCCTGCGCTGGACCGAGGAGCGTCCGGGCGGCCCTCGGTGGCAGGGGCCGGACTTCATACCGGTTCCGCATCTGACGCATCTCAGCATTGCTCAGGGCGCGGACACCTATGTGCACTTCTTCGGGCGCCGGTCGCGGCAAAAGGGCGACGGCCCGCCGACTGTCGACATCGTGCACGCCATCCAGTACCAGACCGGCCGTCCCATCACCTCATGGCGGTCACTGGGCAACCCGCACAAGGACCCCGACAGCGCCGCGCGGATCGGTACCCCGGTACCCGCCGTCGCCAGGTCCGGCGCGGCAAACGTCTTCGTCCGGAACGCCGGCGGCGGCATCATGCTGCGCCGCGAGGGCAAGGGCGCCAAGTGGGAGGCGTGGACGGACCTGAACGGCAGTCTGGCGCAGGACGCCATGGCCGTGTCGGTCGCCGAATCGGGGCGGATCGAGCTCCTGGTCCCTGGAAGCGGCCAGGTCATGAGATGGACCCAGGCCGAGAGCAACGGCACCTTCGCGCAAGCACAGAGCATTCCTGTCGCGATCGCTCCGGGCGGCCTGGTCGCGTTGGAGACGGCCCCGGATCGGAACACCTTCTACTGGACCGACCCCACGACCGGCGGAATCGTCGCACACCGTTTGGGCGCGTGGCTCATCCCGATTGGTGGCACTCCTGCCGAGGGACCGATCACGGTGCTGCGCGCGATGCTGGACGGCTACGACTGCACGATCCTCGCGCACCGGGATCTTGACGGGCACGTCATGCTCGCAGCCTGCGGAACGGAGAACGAGGGCGGCGGTCTCTGGTGGTCGCCGACGGGTGAACGGACCGCTGAGACACCGGCGTTGGCACTCGATGTGTACGGGCGGGTGGTCCTCGCCATGATCGGGGCGGACGGAGGGCTCTACGTGGCCCGGCAGAATCGTGAACCAGGTCTGGCGATGGATCCCGCCGAGCGGGTGTGAGCGTGCCAGGGGTCGGTTCAGATGGCGTCCTGCAGTGGTCTGCGCCCGGGGCTTGCTGCAGCCCCGTCCCGGGCGAGCAGTCGGAGCACCACGTTGGCCATGGCCCAGCGGGTGTCGTAGCCCTCGCGCCAGGCTCGTACGAGGCCCGGCACGGTCAGAGTCCGGTTGGAGGTCCGCCCTGGCGTCAGTCGGCCCTCGAGCGCGTTCAGAACCCACCACTGGCGCGGGTCGCGCACATCGGCGGCGAACAACTGGGGCGCGCACACCAAGGCACTTGCATGCTCATCCCTGGAGCGGCCGAATTCCCGGGCGACCACGCAAGATGCCCGCCCGGAAGACCCGGACGAGCACCTGCCCGAGATCATGACCACGGTCGGACGACCAGAGGTCCCTCACCCGTCCCAGGAATTCGCCCGGGATCGGTGAGGGACCTCCTGCGTGCGGAGGCGGACGCTTCAGGAAGCAGAACCGCCCGTTGCGGGGGACTTCTTCGCGGACTCCGGGATCGTGCCGTCCTTGCGGATCGCCTTCCAGAGGTCACCTGCCTGCGGCTGGGCCGCCACCACCCGGTTGGGGTCCTGCTTGTCGTACGCGACCGGAAGCATGATCGTTTCCATCGAGCTCGGGTCCACGCCGTTCATCGACCGGGCGAACTCCGCAAGGGACTTCAGCGAGGCGAGCCCGGAGTCGGTGGTCAGTGACTTGGTGGCCGAGTTGGCGATCTTGTACGAGTTCGTCGGACTGCCCAGCAGATCCTGCGACTTGACCTCACTCAGCAGCGCGAGGAGGAACTGCTGCTGGAGCCCGATCCGGCCCAGGTCGCTGCCGTCGCCGATGCCGTGCCGGGTGCGGACGTACGCGAGGGACTGGGTGCCGTCGAGCTTGTGCGGGCCTGCTGTGAGGTCGAGACCGGACGACGTGTCGTGGATGTCCTGCGGGACATCGACCGTGACCCCGCCGATGGCGTCCACCAGATCCTTGAACCCGGCGAAGTTGATCTCCAGGTAGTGGTCGATCCGGACCCCGGACATCTTCTCGACGGTCTTGACCACGCAGGCCGGACCGACCTGCGAGTAGACGGAGTTGAACATCACGCGGTTCGCGGACGGCGTCTTCGAGCCGTCGGCCTTGGTGCACTCGGGCCGGGTGACGAGGGTGTCGCGCGGAATGGACACGGCGACGGCCTGCTGCCGGCCCTCGGGTATGTGCACCACCATCGCGGTGTCGGACCGGGCGCCGCTGACGCTGCCGCCGCCCCCCAGCTCCTTGTTCTGGGCACCGGCCCGTGAGTCGGAGCCGAGTACCAGCAGATTCTGACCGCTGGTGGGCAGCTTCTCCGGGCGGTCGTCCCCGAGTGCCTTGTTGATGTCGACGCCCTTGATGTTCCCGTCGAGGTGGTTGTACATCCACCAGGCGGTTCCGCCGGCAGCGAGAAGGACGACAACGACGGACAACGCGATCCAGCGCCACACCCGGCGGCGACGTGCGGGCTTCTTACGGCGACGTGTCGAAGGCTGGTCGGACCGTGGCACGTTGGAGGTTGCGACGGTAGGGCTCATTCTCTGGGTCCTCTCTCGATGCCGGGTTCCAACATGGGGAGGGCTCGAGTGGGGGGAGTTGGCCCGCCGATGCGTAGATGATGTGGATGAACTATAGACGTATTTTCGAACGGATCGTGAAGCCTTCGTGACCCTTGGCGTGGATTGGACGTCGACGGTTAATGTCCTGATTTATCAGTCACTATGACGTGAAAACCGCAAACCGCTCATGCATCCACCCCCGAGGCTCCGTCCGAGCTGCATGGCGTGCGGCCGTGCGGCGCATGGAGGCCCGCCATCGCCCGGGACGGCCGCCCGAGCGTTTTGGGACGATTTCCAGTGATAGGTCGTCGGCTCTGACGCTACGACGGTGTGGTGATCGCCACATGGTCGAAATTTGGCACAACCTTCCCTCCCTACAAAGAATCTATGACGTGCAGGCGAATGCAAAGGTGCACCGTTTGACGGTAGTTAACCGAATGTTTCGCTTCTGTCGCTCTCTGTCGTCACTCTTGAACCGATTGCACCATCGTTTAAGGTTCATTTAAGCTGCCTCAGCGCCAGATGTGAGCAGCCAGTGAACGAACTGCAGACATTTTGCGCCCCCTACGATCGCGAGATCTGCTCAGGCCGTCGGGGCTGTGTTGGACGTCGTCCACGGCTGAGGGGTTATGAGGAAGAGGAAGCTGTCTCTGCGGGCTGTCCAAAAGCTCACGTGCAAGAAGCGTGACGCTTGGTGGACCGTGCTCCTGGTAGATCCGGTCGCCACGCGGGTGCTCATCCGGATCGCACGCTTCGGATTCATCACCCCCAACGGCGTGACCTGGGGCGCCTTGTTCGTAGGCCTCGGCTCGGCGGGATTCTTCCTCCGCGGCGACACCCAGTCGCTGATCATCGGAGCCGCCCTCTACCACGTCAGCTTCATCCTCGACTGCATCGACGGAAAGCTGGCCCGTCTGAAGGGCAACGGCACCGTCTTCGGTGGCTGGCTGGACTACGTCTTCGACCGCATCCGGGTGCTCTTCTGCGCGCTCGCCCTGATGGGCGGTCAGTACCTCCGTACGGAGAGTGCCTGGTACCTCATCGCGGCGCTCGTCGTGGTTTTCCTCGACATGCTCCGGTACGTCGACGCCCTGCAGATCTACAAGATGCGCATGTCGATGCGCACGAAGATCGAGAAGCTCAAGGATGCCCGGCACGCGGCCGAGGCTGCACAGGCCGCCGAGACGCCGGCCGAGGAGCCGAAGGTCGTCTTCATGGAGGACCTGCTGAGGGAGAACCCCGGCGTCGAGGCGGAGATCCTCAAGCAGCAGGCCGACAACGTCGTGGATCTGCATGCCCAGTTCCGCGACCGCTTCCCCTGGTACACCCGGCTGCGTCAGGCGCTGCTGCGCAGCCGAGTGCGACCGCACCTCATCAGCGGCATCGAGTTTCAGATGTTCATCTTCATCATCGGCCCGCTGGTCGGACAGATTCTCTGGACCACGGCCGTCTCCGCGGCGCTGCTCGGTCTCTTCGAGCTCGTGATCATGTACAAGTTCTGGCTCTCCACACGCGACTTCACCCGGGTGATCGAGGAACTGGCCCCCGAGCCCGTCATCGCCGGCGGAAGCGTCGCGGACCATCTGCACGCCGGTCGTCACCGCCGCGCCGGCCTCGACCGGACGTCCGTCGGAGGCATACCGGTGGATCAGCGCTTCCCGGCCCCCGAACCGTACGAGGACCCCGGCTTCCAGCCGTACCCCGAGCCCCGCTACGGTGCCGGATTCCTTTACGAAGGACACGACGGGAGCGCTCCCGCTCAGACGGGCTACGCCGGTGCGGCTCCGATCCTCCATGCGCCGGGTGCACACACTGATGGGCACTGGGCGGGGGCCGAGGAGCACCTGCGATGAGTACTCCGACGGACCCGGGCCAGTTCCGGATCTCGATAGTCATCGGCGCGTTCAACGCGAGTGCCACGCTCGGGCGGGCGCTGGAGTCCGCGGTACGCCAGACCCACCCGCACATCGAAGTGATCGTCGTCGACGACGCCTCCACGGACGGCACGCTCGCGGTCGCCCATGAGTACGCCGCGCGCGACCCCCGGGTGCGCATCGTCGAGCGGCGCCGTAACAGCGGTGGTGTCGGCGCCCCCCGGAACAACGGCATAGCCGTGGCTACCGGTCACTACCTGATGTTCCTCGACGCGGACGACGAACTGCCGCACAAGGCCTGCGAGTCACTTCTCGAAGCGGCACTTGCGACCGGCGCCGACATCACGGCGGGCCGCGCCCTGCGCGTCAACCTCGCCAAGGACGAGATCACGATCTGGCAGCCGCAGCTGTACGGCACGGACCGGACCGTCACGGGCGGCTTGCGGACCATGCCCGAACTCTTCGAGGACCCGATCACCGCGGCCAAGCTCTACCGCCTCGACTTCCTCCTCGACCAGGGCATCCGTTTCCCCGAAGAGGTCTTCTTCGAGGACACCTACTTCTCGACCGTGGCGTGGTACTGCGCACGATCCGTCACCCTGCTGGCCACTCCGGTCTACCGGTGGATCTGGGAACGGGAGACCGACGCCCCCTCCATCACCAACCGCCGGGGCGAGCTCCGCAGCATCCGCGACCGGGTACTGGTGCATCAGTACGCGGACGCCTTCCTGGTCCGTAACGGCGCCCAGGACCTTCTGGCGCACAAGGCGGCGAAGTTCCTCTCGCACGATCTGCGGCTGTACACACCGGAGCTCCGGGCGGGCGACGAAGCCTTCCGCAAGGGATTCGCCGCCCTCGTCGCACCGTATCTGCGCACCCTGCCGCTCGACGTCTACGACCTGTGCGGACCGCTGGAGCGGGTCCGTGCCTTCAGCCTGATGCATGGCCGGGTCGACCTCGCGCTGACCGTGTCCGACTACACACAGCGCCGCAGCGTGCTCAGTTCCGACCTGGTGGAGCGCAACGGGAAGGTCTACTGGTCGGCCGCGTTGCTGGGCCGGCCGGACGCCGACCGCTTCCTCGATGTCACCGACCTGGACCTCAGCGGCAATAGTCTGGCCGACTCCCGGCTGTTCAACCAGGCCACCCTGGTCGAGATCCAGGGCAGCATCCTCCACGTGACCGGTTATATCCGGAACCAGTTCGGCCGGGTGGGCCCGAAGGACAAGCTGGAGCTGACCGCGGTGCTGCGCCGCCGCAGCACCAAGGCGGACTACACCTTCGACGTCACGGGAATCGACGTCGACGAGGAGTTCATCCGCTACCACACCGCCGTGGACCTGGAGACCACGTTGGGGGGCCCGGGCCCCGCCGGCAACTGGAACCTCTTCGTACAGATCCGGCACGGGGGTGAGCGCGCCACCACGACCGTGGGGGTGACCGGGCTCGACATCGAGCAGCAGCGCTACCGTGGGCGCGACGAGACGTACGAGATGTACCGGACCGTCAGCGGCAACCTCGCGCTGCGCCCGGAGACGACGGAGAGCCAGACCACCGACCACCCGCGCGGCACTCCCTGGCTGTGGTGGCAGGACCAGCCGGCCGCCGAAAGCACGTTTGCCCGTCCGGAGGAGTACGCGGCCGCGCTTGTGGTGCACTGCCGCAACGACGAGTACAACCTCTACGAGTTCCTCAGTTCGCTGCTGGCACAGCGGGAGTTCGCGGCCACCCAGGTGATCTTCGTGGACGACGGTTCCGCCGACGCCACAGCCGCCCAGCTCGCCGACTTTGCCGCGTTCCACGCGAATGTCGAGGTCGTCAGCCAGATCGCCTTGGGCGCACGCTCCAGTTTCGACAACGGGCTGCGCCATGTCCGGGCGCCGTACGTGGCGTTCGCCCGCGCCCAGGACATCCTGGGCGAGAACTGCATGGGCCGCCTGATTGCCGCCGCCCGTCGGGCCAGGGCCGACGTGGTTGTGGGGGACCGGGACAACTTCCCCGGGCCGCGCAGATACAGCGACGAACCCTGGAAGCGCTACTTCGAGAAGGGCGCGACCCGGGCGGAGCGGCTCGACGACGCCCCGTATGTGATCTTTTCCAGCGAGCTGGGCGGCAAGCTGTTCAAGACCTCGCTGCTGCGCAGGCACGGGCTGCGCAGCGGCCAGGGCCCGGGCTTCGAGGGCGCGTGGCTCACCGTGCCCGCGCTGCTGCATGCCCGCAGTGTGACCACCGCGCCGACGGCCGAGTTCTTCGAGCGCGATCCGGAGCGCCGGGACTCGCTCTTCGACCTCACCTGGAACGACCCGGTCAAGACCCAGGAGCTGATCCGGCTCTGCCGCCACCTCATCCGCCTGACGGAGCGGCTGAACGTGCGCGCCGCCCGGCTCGCGCTGCGCTTCGTGGTCCGCTCGATGCAGCCGCATCTGCGCAATATCCATCGGATCATGAGCCGCACCGAGATTGCCGGCATCTTCCCGGCCCTCTGCGACATTTACGCGCAGGTCCCCGACGACCTGATCCTCCAGTATGCGACGAGCCCGATGGCTCGGCTCCAGCACCATGCCGTGCGGACTGGTGACTACGAGTTGTTCTGCGACCCGTATGCCAAGCCCGAATACCGGCCGGACCTGTTGATCGACGACGCGGGCATGCACCGCACACTGGTCCAGGACCGGGTCGAGACCACGTTGCTGCGAGTGGACCGCCAGAAGGCGGTGCTGGAAACCCTGGTCGTCGACGGGGAGTATGTCCGCTTCGAAGGGCTGCTGGTCTTCGGCGGCGTCGACATCAGTCAGCTCTTCAGTAACCGGCTGGAGCTGGTGCTGAGCCATGGCACCGAAGAAGTCCCCCTCACTGTGGAGCAGGTGTACCGGCGCGACCGCTGGCGGGCCCGCAAGGAGCAGGACTGGTTCGCGGGCTGGCGTGCCGTCTCCCGGCCCGGTGACCTGGCTCATCTCTCGAACCGTGATCTGACGCTGCGGGTGCGCGTACACGACGGCGAGCGACGCCATGACATCCCGGTCGAGGCCCGGCAGATGCTGCACCGGTTCAAGGGTGTGCACCGCTCCGGCCACGCCCGGATACGGTTGACCATCGCCGCCGACGAGACCGTGACGCTGCGCCGGGTCAGCGGCCTGCTCCGCAAGACTCGCTTCGCCCTGAGCCGCATGGGCGAGGAGCTGCGCAACTCCCTGCCTGGCCGGCAGGGCTGGCGTACCCGGCTGTTGTACTGGCTGATGTATCCGAAGCTGCACGGCAAGGACATCTGGATCATCGGCGAGCGTGAGGACACCGCGCAGGACAACTCGTACCACCTGTTCAAGTGGATAAGGGAGAACGAGCCCAAGCGCAGGGTGTACTACGCCATCAACGGCGACGCCCCGGACCGGGAGAAGATCGACCATCTGGGCCGGGTCATCGACCGGCTCTCCTGGAAGTACCGGGCCTATCTGTTGCACGCCACCCGGCTCATCAACGCCTACGACCTGGAGGCGTACCTCGGTTTCCCGGGCTTGTCCAAGCGGGCGTTCCTGCGCGGATACGGTGATCTGCTGCGTTACAAGCGGGTATTCCTGCAGCACGGCGTCGTCTACAACGACGTCGTTCAGTCCATCCACGCACAGGTCACCAACGTGGACATGGTGCTCACCACCGGACGCAGCGAGCGCGCGTACTACGCCGAACACTGCGGATACGGATACGACCGGGTAGCGGCAACCGGGCTGCCACGATACGACGCCCTGACGCCGGCCCCCGGACCGCGGAAGATCCTGGTCATGCCCACCTGGCGGCGCGACATCGTGGCCCCTTCGTACAACAAGGCGGCCAAGCCCGAGATCCCCTTCGCGGCCTCCGAGTACTACCGGTTCTTCTCCGCTCTGCTGCGCGACGAACGTCTGCTCAAGGCTCTTCAGCACTACGGCGTCGAGCTGGAGTTCATGCCGCACTACGAGATCCGGCCGTACCTCAAGCACTTCCGGATCGACCACCCGTCCATCACGGTCTCGTCCACCGGCCGGGACGTGCAGCTGGCGATGCGCGAGTGTTCGATGCTCGTCACCGACTACTCGTCGGTGTTCTTCGATGTCGCCTACATGGGCAAGCCGATCGTCTACACGAACTTCGACGACGAGGCGTTCTACAGCAAGCACTACAAGCGTGGCTACTTCGACCTGGCGCGGGACGGCTTCGGGCCGGCGTGCGGCAGGGTCGACCAGGCGGTGGACGAGATCATCGCCTCGATCACCCGCGACTTCCAGGTCGAGGCCGAATACCGCCGCCGCGCCGAGGAGTTCTTCGTCCTGCGCGACACCAACAACTGCGAGCGGGCCTTCGACGTGATCGACTCCATGGACGCCGCCGCGGGCGGTGACCCGGGGCGCATGTCCACCCCGCTGATCATGGGCCGGCCCACGGAGCACCAGAAGGAGGGTGTGTAGAGCATGCAGCACGTGAGGGTCTTTCTGGCGGGTGACTCCAGCGTGACCAGCCGCCCGCGCAGTATGGCGCCGATGACCGGCTGGGGCCAGGTACTCCAGATCTTCATCCAGAACGCCGAGGTGGTGAACGCCGCCCGCGCGGGTGCGAGCTCGCGCAGCTTCGTCGAACGCGGCCGGCTCGACTGGATTCTGGAGAACATCGCCCCCGGTGATCTTCTGCTGGTCTCGTTCGGACTGATCGACATGAAACCCGGGGACGGGCGCTTCACGGAGCCGTTCGGCGACTACCAGTGGTACTTGCGCAAGTACGTGCTGGGCGCTCGAGCACGGGGGGCGCATCCGGTGCTGGTGACCAGCCAGGCGAGCCGGTCCTTTGACGACCACGGCAACTTGCGAAGGCCGCTCGGTCTCTATCCGATGGCTGTGCGCGAGCTCGCCGCACGCCTAGCCGCGCCGCTCGTCGATCTGAACGAGTGGACCGTCAACTGGTGGCGTCAGGCGGGTCCGGCAGCGACCAAGGCGCTCTTCCTGCACCTGGAACCGGGGGAGGAAGGGAACTTCCTCGACGGCATGGCCGACAACACCCATATGCGGGGGCGCGGAGCTCTGGAGTGTGCCCGATTCGTGGCCGGTGAGATGTGTGCCCAGGGGCTGCTGACCCCGGAATTCTTCCGCAACCTGGACGCGAACATCCCCGAGTCGGCCGTGGAGTATCTCGACGATCACTTCTACGACCAGATGATGAAGTCCCGGACGGGCGGCCGTGCCGCGTCCGCACAGGTGAGTGAGGCGTTGTTGTGAAGGACTGGTATCCGCTCGTCCGCGCCACTGTGACGCATCCGCGGATGCCACAGGTCGGTGGCACGCTCGAACTGTTTGCTGATGTCGACCCGGCGCTGCCGGTTACCCCGGGCCAGGAGCTCGGGCTCGGCCTGTCGCTGACGCCCATCGGCGGTGCCTACCGGACCTACGGCTATCTGCTCGACGACCTGCTCGGCGACATCGCGAAGATGTCCCGGCACCCCGGCATGAGCCACCTGGACAACGGCCGGTTCGCCACCTACGCGAGCGGAACCGAGGCGCGCGTAGTGAACTGTCTGGTCCGGGTGAACGACGACGCCCCGGAAGGGGCTGTGTTGCTGCCCCGGGTGAGCATCGGTCTGATGCTCGGGCAGGGGGACAAGTTGGTCTCCTCGGCCACCCTCTCCGACACCGGATTTCGGGTGCGTCGCCAATTGCTGGCCGGTCAGAACATGGTGCTGCGCCAGGGCGGCCGTGCGGTCCTGCCTGCCGGTCAGACCCCGGTTGCCGGTCTGCGATTCGTCGGGGTGGGGATCGCCAGGCACGGCGTACTCACCTGTGGCGCCGACGGAAGCGTGGTGTATGAAGCAGACCCTACGCACGTGGGCTACGACTCTTTCGAACTCTGTTACGAGGACAGCCGCGGGCACCGGACATGGTCTGAAGTGACCGTGCACACCGGAGACTTCGGATCATCGCCGGGGGCGGTCTACACATACGGCTAGACCGGAAGCATTACGGAACTTCGGAAAGGGCGGAAAGCCGAATCCGCGCTGCCTCCTATCGGCCCTGGACGATCCCTCGGACTGGATGCATTCCTCAGTCGAGGGTGATGCTGCCGGCTGCTGCCGAGAACAGGGAGCCTCCCGTGCTCAGCGAGACAAAGACCTCGTACACCCCCGGTTCCGCCCGCTGAAGGTCGACACCGTTGTAGCCAGATGTGGCGAAGTAGGCGAAATCATAGTTACTGAAATCGCCCCGCCGAATGTGCTTGCGGATCGCGCCCGTCTTCCGGGACATGCCGAGCCGGTAAGAATGAGTGGAATCGGTGCCGCGCAGAACGAGGTAGTACTGTCCGTGCCCGCGGTCACCGGCCTCGATGCCGTTCACGAAGAAGACTCCCTCCACATGGAGGGTCCGTTCCTTGAGCCAGGTTGACTCCAGCGAGAAAGCCGTCTCTGCGGAGAACGGCCCGACGATAGGGCGCCGGATGAGGCGTACTCGTTTACCGTCCCCGATCAGCACGGCCTCGTTCCCGCCGGTGGGACGCCGTATGTCGAAGGGGCGCCGAGTGACCAGAGGTGTACGCCGGTCAATTCCTTCCATTGGGCTAGCGACCCGAATGGACAAGTCGTACGCGCCGACCGGTATGCCCTTCATGGGAATTCCGGATGCAGACTCGGGATCGAATCCGCCATGGGGGTAGTCGCAGGAGAAACGGTCGAAATATTGGCTATAGAGATACTTTGCCTCCGTCGTCGCCAACGGAATTTCCAGCCGGCGCCCGCTCCCTTCCAGGACAAGGCTCTTCGTTGTCGGGTCGTGGGAGTACGGTGATTCACCGGGTATGAACGCATGGCCGGACAGAAGGATGTTAGCGCCACGGATGTCCTGCTTCTTCAGGACTGCTATCAGCCCGTCCGAATGGCGCAGCTCATTGAGGTAGTGCTGACGATCGGCCTCGTTGACCTGCTGTTTTCCGTTCTCCACGAACCCGATACGCGGGTCGGCGCCCTCGGTGAGCGCGGACAGGACGCCGGCGATGAGCGGCATGTTGTATCCGGACACCTCGCCGTGCTGCCGGACCATGGGGGAGTCGGTGCGAATGAAGTTGAAGTTCTCGCACGCCCAGAAGAGTTGGAGATGTGGGTTGATTTCCGTCTCGTACTGCTCGTCCGCCTCAGAGGTGAACAGATAGATGTTATGTCCTTGTCCGCCACGGGCCTTCAACATGTCGGGAATGGCGCTGTCGAGTACCTCGACGTTCTGCCGCGGCATCATTTCACCGAGCATGTACCGGCCGGTCACCGGACGCTCGTAGACGTAACTCCCGATCAGGAACTGCGGAACCACGGTGACGATGTTGCGGTATCCGTACCGAAGGCCGTAATAAAGGGCAGCGCTTCCACCCTTCGATACACCAAGAAGACTCACCTGGTCCCGGCCTAGGCCGAGGCGGGCGAGTGTACGCTCGATGAGTCCGGAGACCGCGGACTCGATCCCGAAGTCCATGTTCCGGCACATGTAGTAGCTGTAATTGCCGTCGAAATCGTCCCGAATCCACAGGATATTGGCACGCAGATCCATCAACGATTTGCCGGCGAAGTGATAGCCGTTGGGGGCGCCGAGGCCGGAGAAGACCACGATCAAATGGTGTGCGTCACCTTCCGCCGGGCGGAACTTGTACTCCACGGGAAACGCACCCGACGTGTCGGTCTCAGTTACCACTTTCCGTCGGTCGATTGCCGCAAGATTCGGCACGAGAGGAGGGAGTGCTGTGGTCATCGAGATACTCTTGCCTGCTCTGCTGTGATTCCGGACACGGCTTCCCGCGGAAGTGTGTTCGAGTGTATCCGTCCACCGCTGTCTCAGTCGACCCCGAATTCAAGTCGGTCCGCACTGCTCTGTCGATGCGCCGGTTGATAACATCCGCACCGTCATAACGAGGATTTCTTACGGTGAATCGTCGCGCACACGCAGGGGCCAGGCCCCGCTCGCTGCCCGGAACCGAGGGGGCGTCATGAACGGATGGTGGTCCGTACGAGCCGCGGCACTGGCCCTCGCACCACTGCTGGTCGCATGCAGCGCCCAGTCGGGCTCCGATACGGGGAGCAGTGACCGGGACGGAGACGTACCCGCGCATCACTCGTCCCCGTCCGCCACCGACCCGTCCACCCGACCCCTGCCCGACGGCGTCTCTTTCACCCAGTCCGTCCGAACGTTGGAAGACGGAAGTCCGGTACGGACGAGTGTGCTGACGGTGGCTCAGAGCGCACCCGTCGACATCGAGGGGGTGCACGGCGGCTCGGTCGCGTCGACCGACACCGTCCGCGACCTCGCACGCCGAGCGGGTGCGGTCGCGGCTGTCAACGGCACGTTCTTCAACTCGGACTCCGAGCGCTACAAGGGCGATCCTCTCGGCCTCTACGTGTCCCGCGGCATCCTGCTGAGCGAGGCCGCAGGCGGCCGTACCGCGCTGATCCTTCCGGGCACCGGAGAACGCCCCCGCATCACTGAGTTGCGCTCCGCCACCCGGGTCACTTCTTCCGACGGTGCACGCGCTGTCGTGGACGGTACCGACCGGGTGCCGGGTCGGATCGTCGGCTGCGGGGGAGTGGGTGGCGACCGGCGCGCCGACACCGGCGCGCCGACAACGGCTCCGCTACCGGGGCGGATCTGCGAGGATCCCGACGAGATCGTTGAATTCACCGCGGGGTGGGGGACGGCGACACCGTACGCGGGCGGGGGCAGCGTCGAGGCGGTCCTCGACGCGCGGTCGACGGTTACCGGCGTACGCAGCCCCGCAGGGGGCGCGGTGCCGGATGGCGGACGGACTCTCGTGGGCATCGGCTCCGGTGCCGACTGGCTGCGCGCACACGCACGGCCGGGGCGGACTCTCACCGTGTCGTCCGTGCTGACCGATGCGCACGGAGTACGGGTCCGCGGGGACCGGGCCTCGGTCTTCGGGGCCGGCCCGGCGCTGGTCCGGTCCGGCCGGGCCTGGATCAATGCCGCCGCGAACGGCGTCTCCGAAGGGGCTGTACGCACCCGCGCACCTCGTACGGTCGCCGGAGTCCGTGCGGACGGCACGCTGTTGCTCGTCGTGTTCGACGGGCGCAGGCCGGGCGTCAGCGAAGGCGTGACCCTGCCCGAAGCGACGGGGGTGCTGCTGTCCCTCGGCGCGGTCGACGCGATGAATCTGGACGGCGGCGGTTCGAGCACGATGGTGGTCCGGGACCGGGTGCGCAACAGTCCTTCGGACCCGGGCAGGACCGACGACCGGCGCCAGCGGAAGGTCTCCAACGCCATCGCGGTCGTTCCCCGTTAGGGCCGCTGAGCGTCGCGCCACACGACGAACGGGCCGTACGGAGAGATCTCCGTACGGCCCGCTGTGGTCGTTCTCAACCGGTAGTTACGCCGGAACGCTCGCCACGCCCTGCGCCAGGAACTTCTTGCCGTTCACTCGCTCGGAGACGCCCTCGCGGTCCAGGTACGGCGTGATGCCGCCCAGGTGGAAGGGCCAGCCCGCACCCGTGATCAGGCAGAGGTCGATGTCCTGGGCCTCGGCGACGACGCCCTCGTCCAGCATCAGACCGATCTCCTGCGCCACCGCGTCCAGGACGCGGTCGCGGACCTGCTCCTCGGACAGGACGACATCGCCCTGCTTGAGGAGAGCGGCGACCTCCGGGTCCAGCTCCGGCTTGCCGGAGTCGTATACGTAGAAGCCGCGCTTGCCGGCCTTGACGACCGCCGCGAGGTTCTCGGAGACGGTGAAACGCTCCGGGAAGGCGCGGTTCAGGGTCTCGGAGACATGCAGACCGATGGCCGGGCCGACCAGTTCGAGGAGGACCAGCGGGGACATCGGCAGGCCGAGGGGCTCGATCGCCTTCTCGGCGACCTCGACCGGGGTGCCCTCGTCGATGACGTTCTGGATCTCGCCCATGAAGCGGGTGAGGATGCGGTTGACGACGAACGCCGGGGCGTCCTTCACCAGCACCGCGGTCTTCTTCAGCTTCCGCGCCACACCGAACGCCGTGGCCAGCGAGGCGTCGTCGGTCTTCTCACCGCGCACGATCTCCAGCAGCGGGAGGATCGCGACCGGGTTGAAGAAGTGGAAGCCGACGACCCGCTCCGGGTGCTGCAGCTTCGACGCCATCTCGGTGACCGAGAGGGACGAGGTGTTGGTGGCGAGGATCGCGTGCGCCGGGGCGACCGCCTCGACCTCCGCGAACACCTGCTGCTTGACGCCGATCTCCTCGAAGACGGCCTCGATGATGAAGTCGGCGTCGGAGAAGCCCTCGGCCTTGTCCAGCACACCGGAGACCAGGGCCTTCAGGCGGTTGGCCTTGTCCTGGTTGATCCGGCCCTTGCCCAGCAGCTTCTCGATCTCGGCGTGGACGTAGCCCACACCCTTGTCGACGCGCTCCTGGTCGATGTCGGTCAGGACGACCGGCACCTCCAGGCGGCGCAGGAAGAGCAGAGCCAGCTGCGAGGCCATCAGACCGGCGCCGACGACGCCGACCTTGGTGACCGGGCGGGCCAGGTTCTTGTCCGGGGCGCCGGCCGGGCGCTTGGCGCGCTTCTGGACCAGGTTGAAGGCGTAGATCCCGGAGCGCAGCTCGCCGCCCATGATCAGGTCCGCGAGGGCCTGGTCCTCGGCGTCGAAGCCGGCGCTCAGGTCGCCGTCCTTCGCCGCGGCGATGATCTCCAGCGCGCGGTACGCGGCCGGGGCGGCGCCGTGCACCTTGGAGTCGGCGATGGCCTTGCCACGGGCGACGGCCTGGTCCCAGGCGTCACCGCGGTCGACCTCGGGGCGCTCCACCGTGACCGTGCCGTTCAGCACGTTCGCGGTCCAGATCAGCGACTGCTCCAGGAAGTCCGCACCTTCGAAGAGGGCATCGGCGATCCCGAGTTCGAAGACCTGCTTGCCCTTGAGCTGACGGTTCTGGTTCAGCGAGTTCTCGATGATCACCGAGACCGCGCGGTCGGCGCCGATCAGGTTCGGCAGCAGGGCGCAGCCGCCCCAGCCGGGGACCAGACCGAGGAAGACCTCGGGCAGCGAGAACGCGGGCAGCGCCTTGGAGACGGTGCGGTACGAGCAGTGCAGACCGACCTCGACACCGCCGCCCATCGCCGCGCCGTTGTAGTACGCGAACGTCGGGACCGCGAGGCCGGAGAGGCGACGGAAGACGTCGTGGCCGCCCTTGCCGATGGCGAGCGCGTCGTCGTGCTCCTTCAGCAGCTCGACGCCCTTGAGGTCGGCGCCGACCGCGAAGATGAACGGCTTGCCGGTGATGCCGATACCGGTGATCGCACCCTCGGCGGCCTCCTTCTCGACCTGGTCGATGGCGGCGTTCAGGTTCGCCAGCGACTGCGGTCCGAAGGTGGTCGGCTTGGTGTGGTCCAGGCCGTTGTCCAGCGTGATGAGGGCGAACCTGCCCGCGCCCGCCGGCAGGTCGAGGTGGCGGACGTGCGCCTGCGTGACGACCTCGCCCGGGAACAGCTCGGCTGCGCCCTTCAGAAGCTCAGTGGTGGAGCTCACTTGTTGCCTCCGTCGAAGTTCGGGTTCTCCCAGATGACCGTCGCGCCCATGCCGAAGCCGACGCACATGGTGGTCAGGCCGTAGCGGACCTGCGGCTGCTCCTCGAACTGACGGGCCAGCTGCGTCATCAGGCGCACACCGGAGGAGGCCAGCGGGTGACCGTACGCGATGGCGCCGCCGTACTGGTTGACGCGCGCGTCGTCGTCGGCGATGCCGTAGTGCTCGAGGAAGGCGAGCACCTGGACGGCGAACGCCTCGTTGATCTCGAACAGGCCGATGTCACCGATCGACAGACCGGCCTTGGCGAGGGCCTTCTCCGTCGACGGGATCGGGCCGTACCCCATGACCTCGGGCTCGACACCGGCGAAGGCGTACGAGACGAGGCGCATCTTGACCGGGAGGCCGAGCTCGCGGGCGACGTCCTCGGCGGCGAGCAGCGAGGCGGTGGCGCCGTCGTTGAGGCCCGCGGCGTTACCGGCGGTGACGCGGCCGTGGGGGCGGAACGGGGTCTTCAGACCGGCCAGGGACTCCAGCGTGGTACCCGGACGCATCGGCTCGTCGGCGGTGACCAGGCCCCAGCCCGTCTCGCCTGCCTCGGCGTTGGTGCGGCGCACGGAGACCGGTACCAGGTCCTGCTGGATCTTGCCGTTGGCGTACGCCTTGGCGGCCTTCTCCTGCGAGCGGACCGCGTACTCGTCGGCGCGGAGCTTGGTGATCTGCGGGTACCGGTCGTGCAGGTTCTCCGCGGTCATGCCCATGAAAAGGGCGGACTCGTCGACCAGCTTCTCCGATACGAAGCGCGGGTTCGGGTCAACGCCCTCGCCCATCGGGTGGCGGCCCATGTGCTCGACGCCACCGGCGACGACGACGTCGTACGCGCCGAAGGCGATGGAACCGGCCGTCGACGTGACGGCGGTCAGGGCGCCCGCACACATGCGGTCGATGGAGTAACCGGGGACGGACTGCGGCAGACCGGCCAGGATTCCGGCGGTCCGGCCCAGCGTCAGGCCCTGGTCGCCGATCTGGGTGGTCGCGGCGATGGCGACCTCGTCGATACGGGCCGGGTCCAGGTCCGGGTTGCGGCGCAGCAGCTCCCGGATGGCCTTCACGACGAGATCGTCGGCGCGGGTCTCGTGGTAGATGCCCTTCGGGCCCGCTTTGCCGAACGGGGTGCGGACGCCGTCGACGAAGACGACGTCCCGGATGGTACGAGGCACGATGGCTCTCCTCCAGGGTGCGGGATGGCACTGCTGCGCGGCACGCCCGGAAGCGCGCCGCCACCATCATGCTACTTGCGGGTAACCAGACTGCCCACCCCCCACGGCGGGAGCGGCGAACGTCACATGCCGGGGCGGGGACAAGCTGGCGCGATTCCGATCGTCCCCGACCGCCCCGCGGCCGCACTCCGGCAGACGAAAACGCCTCCGGCCGGTCAGCCGAAGGCGTTTTCGTCGCACGACGTCGTGGAGCGTCGTCCAGGGAAAGCCGTGCGGAAAAGGGAGGTGGGAACGGTCAGGCCGTCGCCGACGTCAGGGCGCGCAGCAGGAGCGGCGCGACCTGTTCGATCTGCCAGCGCCGGGCCCCGTACGTGGTGAGTGCGTCCTCGACCGCGTCCGGTGTCGGGTTCTTCGGCGGCTCCCAGCAGACCCTGCGCACGGTGTCCGGCGTGATCAGGTTCTCCTGCGGCATGTGCAGCCGCTCGGCCAGCTCCGACACCGCGGCACGGGCCGCCGAGAGCCGGGCGGCGGCCGCCGGGTCCTTGTCCGCCCAGGAGCGCGGCGGCGGCGGGCCC
Source organism: Streptomyces sp. NBC_00154 (assembly GCF_026342835.1). Classification (GTDB taxonomy): domain Bacteria; phylum Actinomycetota; class Actinomycetes; order Streptomycetales; family Streptomycetaceae; genus Streptomyces. The sequence goes on along the minus strand of NZ_JAPEMI010000001.1, from coordinate 836,887 downwards.
AGGAGGGGCTGGCCGGGCTGCGGGAGCTCGGCCTCGGGGAGCGCCTTGGCCCGGTCGATGGCCGCCTGCCACTGCTCCAGCTGACGCCGGCCCATGCGGTGGCCGAAGCCCGGGAGGGTGGTCAGCGCCTGAGTGTTCGGCGGGAGGGAGAGGGCCGCCTCGATGATCGCGCCGTCACCGAGGACCTTGCCGGGCGAGATGTCCCGGCGCTGCGCGACCTGGTCACGGGCGTTCCACAGCTCCCGTACGACCGCCATCTGACGGCGGCGGCGCACCTTGTGCATACCGGACGTGCGGCGCCACGGGTCCTTGCGCGGGGGAGCGGGCGGTGCCGAGGCGATCGCGTCGAACTCCTCCTGCGCCCACTCCAGCTTGCCCTGCCGTTCGAGCTCCTCCTCCAGGGCGTTGCGCAGATCGATCAGCAGCTCGACGTCGAGCGCGGCGTAGCGCAGCCAGGGGTCGGGCAGCGGGCGGGTGGACCAGTCGACGGCGGAGTGCCCCTTCTCCAGCGCGTAGCCGAGCACGTTCTCGACCATTGCGCCGAGGCCGACCCGCGGGTAGCCCGCCAGCCGTCCGGCGAGCTCCGTGTCGAAGAGTTCGGTGGGAGTCATCCCTATTTCGCGCAGGCAGGGCAGGTCCTGGGTGGCGGCGTGCAGGATCCACTCGCTGCCGCGCAGCGCCTCGCCGAGCGACGTCAGGTCGGGGCAGCCGACCGGGTCGATCAGGGCGCTGCCCGCGCCGTCGCGCCGCAGCTGTACGAGATAGGCGCGCTGGCCGTAGCGGTAGCCGGATGCGCGCTCGGCATCGACGGCGACGGGGCCGGTGCCCGCGGCGAAAGCCGCGACCACCCGGGCGAGGGCGTCGTCGGAGGCCACCACCGGGGGAATGCCCTCGCGAGGTTCGAGCAAGGGGATCGGCGCCGGGGCGACGTCGTCCGGGGGAGCGCCCCCGGTGGTTCGCAGTGAAGTGTCTGCTGCGGTCTCTTGGGCGTCGGTCACGTGTCAAGGGTATCTGTGTATGCACGGCGCCCGTCGACGGAACGTTCCGTCGACGGGCGCCGATGAATGTAAACCAGCCGGTCCGCAACGTTCTGTCGGCCGGCCGGGGTGTGCGGGTCAGTGGATGATGCCCGTGCGCAGGGCCACGGCGACCATTCCGGCGCGGTCTCCGGTGCCGAGCTTGCGGGCGATGCGGGCGAGGTGGCTCTTGACGGTCAGGGCGGACAGCCCCATGGAGACACCGATGGCCTTGTTGGACTGCCCTTCGGCGACCAGCCGGAGGACCTCCACCTCGCGGCCGGACAGTTCGCGGTAGCCGCCCGGGTGGCTCGGGGTGCCGGGGGGCCGGCGGTGCATACGGGCGGCATTGGCGCCGATGGGAGCGACGCCGGGGCGGGTGGGGTGGCCGATATTGGTGCGTGTGCCGGTGACGACATAGCCCTTCACGCCGCCCGCGAGGGCGTTGCGTACGGCGCCGATGTCATCGGCGGCGGAGAGGGCGAGGCCGTTCGGCCAGCCGGCGGCTCGGGTTTCGGACAGCAGGGTCAGCCCGGAACCGTCGGGCAGATGGACGTCGGCAACACAGATGTCGCGCGGGTTGCCGACGCGGGGACGGGCCTCCGCGATGGACGACGCCTCGATGACGTCACGTACTCCGAGTGCCCACAGATGGCGGGTGACGGTGGAACGGACGCGCGGGTCGGCCACGACGACCATGGCCGTCGGCTTGTTCGGGCGGTAGGCGACCAGGCTTGCGGGCTGCTCGAGGAGAACGGACACCAGGCCTCCTGGGGAGTGGCGGGACGGGCCGGCTCGGGGATGAAGCCGGGGCGAACCGTGCTTGAAGGGTCATTGACCTCTTCGGCAGCAGACCCGTCCTCCTTTAGAGGAAGATCACGATTTAGTGAGTAACAATTCGGGCAAATCGGACGGGCGATCGATTGTACGAAAAGAATGCCGGTAGTCGAGTGAAGCTTATGGCGGATTGTTGCCGATATGTTTCGGACTGCACCAAAGGTGTAGTGGCGAAAGGGCCGACTACGGAACCTGCGGGCCGCGCCGCTGAGGCAGCGTCACCACCGCCGCGTCGGCCGGACCCGACGGCGGCAGACCGGCGATCTGGCACAGCAGATCCCCCCACGCCACCAGATGCGCCGCCGTGTCCGGCGCCCCACCCCGCCCCTCGCGAGGGGTCCAGGACGCCCGGATCTCGATCTGCGTCGCCGGGCGCCGCTCGGACAGCGCACCGAAGTAGTGCGAACCTGCCCGGGTGACCGTGCCGCCCGCTTCCCCGTACGACAGGCCGCGCGCCTCCAGCGCACCGGTCAGCCAGGACCAGCACACCTCCGGCAGCAGCGGGTCGGAAGCCATCTCCGGCTCCAGCTCGGCGCGGACCAGCGTCACCAGACGGAAGGTGCCGTGCCAGGCTTCGTGCCCGGCCGGATCGTGGAGCAGCACAAGGCGGCCGTCCGCGAGATCGTCCTCGCCGTCGACGACCGCCGCCTCCACGGCGTACGCGTACGGAGCGAGACGCTGAGGCGGCCGAGTCGGCTCCACTTCCAGCTCGGGGCGGAGCCGCGCCGAGCGCAACGCTTCCACCGCCGACCGGAACGCGGGCGGGACGGAACTGCCCTCCGCACTGTCCTTGCTGTCAGCGCCATCGGATTGTTCGGAAAATTGTCCCTGAGCCGGAGCCATGCGGGGAAGAGTAGGCGGAACCGGAGCCTCGTGCAGGGAGGGACACCCTGCGCGGACCCGGCTCCTTACCGCTTCGTGCGAAGATTCTGTGCGTGAGTGCCAACGAACGCCCCTCGGGCCAGCAGACGAAGACCTCCGCCACCCATGAGTCGGCGTTCCTGAAGGCATGCCGCCGCGAGCCGGTGCCGCACACGCCGGTCTGGTTCATGCGTCAGGCAGGGCGGTCGCTGCCCGAGTACCTCAAGGTGCGCGAGGGCATCGCCATGCTCGACTCCTGCATGATGCCGGAGCTGGTCACCGAGATCACGCTGCAGCCCGTCCGCCGCCACAAGGTCGACGCGGCGATCTACTTCAGCGACATCGTCGTCCCGCTCAAGGCCATCGGGATCGACCTCGACATCAAGCCCGGTGTCGGCCCGGTCATCGCCGACCCGATCCGGACCCGCGCCGATCTGGCCCGGCTGCGCGACCTCACGCCGGAGGACGTCCACTACGTCACCGAAGCCATCGGCATGCTCACCGCCGAGCTCGGCCCGACGCCGCTCATCGGATTCGCCGGTGCGCCGTTCACTCTCGCGAGCTACCTCGTGGAGGGCGGTCCGTCCCGGAACCACGAGCGCACCAAGGCCATGATGTACGGCGAGCCGGAGCTCTGGGCCGAGCTCCTCGACCGGCTGGCCGAGATCACCGGTGCGTTCCTGAAGGTGCAGATCGAGGCGGGCGCCTCGGCTGTGCAGCTCTTCGACTCCTGGGTCGGCGCGCTCGCCCCCGCCGACTACCGCCGCTCCGTGATGCCGGCCTCCGCGAAGGTCTTCGACGCCGTCGCCCCGTACGGTGTCCCGCGCATCCACTTCGGTGTCGGCACCGGTGAGCTGCTCGGGCTGATGGGCGAGGCGGGCGCGGATGTCGTCGGCGTCGACTGGCGGGTCCCGATGGACGAGGGCGCGCGCCGGGTCGGACCCGGCAAGGCGCTTCAGGGCAACCTCGACCCGGCTGTGCTGTTCGCGCCGACGGCGACGGTGGAGGCGAAAGCGCGCGAGGTGCTGGTCGCGGCCGCCGGTCTGGAGGGCCATGTCTTCAACCTGGGTCACGGCGTGATGCCGACGACCGACCCGGACGCGCTGACGCGGCTCGTCGAGTACGTACACACGCAGACCGCTCGCTGAGGCCTGTCCCGCCTCGGGGCGCCCGTACCGGCAACGCCGGCGGTGCCGGACGAACGTCAGGCGGTGCCCGCCTGACGTACCGCCGTCACCGCCTTCCGCGCCGCCACCAGGACGGGGTCCCAGACCGGCGAGAACGGCGGGGCGTACCCGAGGTCGAGCGCCGTCATCTGTTCCACCGTCATCCCTGCGGTGAGTGCGACCGCGGCGATGTCCACCCGCTTCGCCGCCCCGTCCCGGCCCACGATCTGCACCCCGAGCAGCCGGCCCGTGCGGTACTCCGCGAGCATCTTCACGGTCATCGGCTGGGCGCCCGGGTAGTAACCTGCCCGGCCCGTCGACTCGATCGTCGCCGTGACGAACCGCAGTCCCACCGCGCGGGCGTCCTTCTCGCGCAGCCCCGTCCGGGCGATCTCCAGATCGCAGACCTTGCTGACCGCGGTACCCACCACCCCCGGGAACGTCCCGTAGCCGCCGCCGACATTGGCCCCGATGATCTGGCCGTGTTTGTTGGCATGGGTGCCCAGCGCGATATGGCGGGTGCGGCCCGCCACCAGGTCGAGGACCTCGACGCAGTCGCCGCCCGCCCAGATGTTGTCGTGTCCGACGACCCGCATCGACAGATCGGTGAGCAGACCGCCGTGCGGGCCGACCGGCAGGCCGGCCGCGCGGGCCAGCGTCGACTCCGGTTCGACACCGATGCCGAGCACCACCACATCCGCCGGGTGGCTCGCGTCGTTCGAGGCGACCGCGGTCACGCGGCCGTCCGCTCCGGTGAGGATCTTGGTGACCTCGGCCCGGTTCACCGTCGTGATGCCCAACCCGTCCATCGCGTCGTGGACCAGGCATCCCATGTCGGGGTCGAGCGTCGCCATCGGCTGCTCGCCGCGGTTGAGGACCGTCACCTCGAATCCGCGCCTCAGCAGCGCCTCCGCCATCTCGACACCGATGTAGCCGGCGCCGACGACGACCGCGCGCCGCCCCGGAGCCCGGTCCAGGGAGTCCAGCAGACCCTGGCCGTCGTCCAGGGTCTGCACGCCGTGCACCCCCGCCGCGTCCATGCCGGGCAGGGCCGGACGCACCGGCCGGGCCCCCGTCGCGATCACCAGCTTGTCGAAGCCGGTCCAGTAGGTCTCCCCGCTCTCCCGGTCGAGCGCCCGCACCCGCTGCCCGGCGACATCGATCTCCGTCACCTCGGTGCGCATCCGCAGGTCGATGGCGCGGGCCCGGTGCTCCTCGGGCGAACGGGCGATGAGGTCGTCCCGTTCCGCCACGTCGCCGCTGACCCAGTACGGGATCCCGCAGGCGGAGTACGAGGTGAAGTGGCCCCGCTCGAAGGCGACGATGCTCAGCTCCTCCGGTCCCTTGAGCCTGCGGGCCTGGGACGCGGCGGACATGCCCGCCGCGTCCGCGCCGATGACCACCAGTCGCTCCGCTGTCATGCCGGGTCCCTTCGAGCGTCAACTCCGAAGGTCCACGCTACGACGCTCAGGGGGCGGGCGGAGCCTGCGGTGCTGCGGGAGCCTGCTCATCCGGCCGGGACGCCTGGGGCTCCTGCGGCACCCGGCGTCGGGCGAGCCAGGTGCGCAGCAGCCGTCCGAGCAGCAGCAGCCCCGCCGCCGCGGCCAGGAACGGCGCCGCCGCACCCACGGCAATCGCGATCCACCGCACCATCGTCACGAACGCGTGCCAGCCGCCGCCGAGCGCGTCCAGGAACCCCGGATCGTCGTCGTCCTTGCTGTTCGACGGGGACTCCGGCTCGGAGAGGCTGAGTGTGATCGTCGCCAGGGTGGTGCGGTCCTTCAGCGACTCCTGCTGGGCGAGGAGCGACTCCAGCTCGGCCTGACGGTTGCTCAGTTCCCCTTCCAGAGTGACCACATCGGCGAGCTTGTCGGCCCGGTCCATCAGCTTCCGCACCCGGGTGACGCTCGCCCGCTGGGTGGCTATCCGGCTCTCCACGTCGACGACCTGATCGGTGACGTCCTTCGCCGTCGTCGTCCGGGACAGCAGCTTCCCGCCACCCGCCAGCTCCTGCAGCACGGCGTCGTACTCGGCCTGCGGCACCCGCAGCACGATGTGCGACTCCTCATGCGTGGCGTCGAGCCGCTCGGTGGACTCGCTCGCCACCAGACCGCCCGCACTCTCCACCGCCGCTCGGGCGGCCGCGACCGCCTTCGGCACACTCTTCACCTCGACGGAGAGCGAGGCCTTGCGGATGACATGGGGGGTGGACAGCGCGGAGGGCTTCTTCTTCTCCGCCGAGCTGCTCCCGGCGGACCCCTGGTCCGCCGCCCCGGCGGCGGCGCCGCGTTCCGCGCGCGGGGCCGCGTACTTGCCGTCGTCTCTCGCCGCGCTCTTGCTGCTGTCCGAGCTGTCGCCCGCCCCGCAGCCGCTCAGCGTGAGGAGTGCGGCGAGCGTCCCGGCGGCGAGGCCCGCGCGCAAACGGTGGGCGGACGAGCGGTCCGGGTGGCGTCCTGGCTGCATAACTGCTCCCCCTGGGCGGGTGGTTGATGGTGCCGGTTCGACGTTCGGGACCGGGGTTCGGGTTGCCCATTACCGGTTTCGAAGCGGTCACGTTCGGGACTCGGAAGAGATTTGAGAGAGTGGAGGCATGCAGCGTTCAACAAACCGCGTGGACACAGGTACGGGTCATGTCGTCGTCATCGGCGGCGGCATCGCCGGACTCGCCGCCGCCCACCGGCTCCTGGCCACCGGGCTGCGGGTCACCCTCCTGGAGGCGACCGACCGGCTCGGCGGCAAGCTCATGACCGGTGACATCGCGGGCACCCAGGTCGATCTGGGTGCGGAGTCGATGCTGGCCAGACGACCGGAGGCGGTCGACCTGGCACGCGCCGTCGGGCTCGGTGACCGGCTGCAGCCGCCGGCCACGGCCACGGCGGCGGTCTGGACACGCGGCGAACTGCGGCCGATGCCCAAGGGCCATGTGATGGGCGTGCCGGGCGACCCGGCCGCGCTCGGCGGAGTGCTGTCGCCGGAGGGCCTCGCCCGCATCGCGCAGGAGCGGGACCTCACTCCGACCGCCGTCGGCGACGACGTCGCGGTCGGTGCGTACGTAGCCGACCGGTTGGGCCGCGAGGTCGTCGACCGGCTCGTGGAACCGCTGCTCGGCGGGGTGTACGCGGGCGACGCCTACCGGCTCTCGATGCGTGCCGCCGTACCGCAGCTCTTCGAGGTGGCCCGGGAGGGCGGCTCGCTGCTCGACGGCGTACAGCGCATCCAGCAGCAGGCGGCGGCGCGCCGGCAGACCGGCCCGGTCTTCCAGGGCATCGACGGAGGCATCGGCACCCTGCCGGAGGCGGTCGGCGACGCCGTGCGCGCGGGGGGCGGCGAGATCCTCACCGGCACGCCCGTGCTGGGTCTGACCCGTACCACCGACGGCTGGGACATCCGCACCGACACCCGGGTGATCACCGCCGACGGCATCGTCCTCGCCACCCCAGCCTGGTCCGCTTCCACGCTGCTCGCCGCCGAGTCCCCGGCCGCCTCCGTCGAGCTGGCGGGTGTCGAGTACGCGTCGATGGCGTTGGTCACCCTGGCGTTCCGGCGCTCCGACGTGGCTGCCACGGGCGCCCTCGACGGGCGTTCCGGCTTCCTCGTACCGCCGGTCGACGGCCGCACCATCAAGGCCTCCACCTTCTCCACCCACAAGTGGCAGTGGGTCGCCGACGCAGCCCCCGACCTGTTCGTCCTGCGCACCTCCGTCGGCCGGTACGGCGAGGAGGACCATCTGCACCGCGAGGACACCGAACTCGTCGACGTCTCGCTGCGCGACCTCGCCGAGGCGACCGGACTCGCCGCGAAGCCGGTGGACACCGAGGTCACCCGGTGGATCGGCGGCCTGCCCCAGTACCCCGTCGGCCATCTGACGCGGGTCGCCCGGATCCGCGACGAGGTCGCCAAGCTGCCGGCACTGCGGGTCTGCGGAGCGGTGTACGACGGCGTCGGCATCCCGGCCTGCATCGCCAGTGCCCACCGGGCCGCGGACGAGATCGCCGCCGATCTCGCGGGAGAGATCATTGCCACTCCCACCCTGGTTCAGGGCACACGGAGCGAGGCGGGACAATAGCCGTATGAGTGCGCCTGAGAAGATCCCCAACGCCGGCAAGAAGGCCAAGGACCTCAACGAGGTCATCCGCTACACGCTGTGGTCCGTCTTCAAGCTTCGCGATGTGCTCCCCGCCGACCGCGCCGGTTACGCCGACGAGGTCCAGGAGCTGTTCGACCAGCTCGCCGCCAAGGACATCACCGTCCGTGGCACCTATGACCTCTCCGGCCTGCGTGCCGACGCCGACGTCATGATCTGGTGGCACGCCGAGACGGCGGACGAGCTGCAGGAGGCGTTCAACCTCTTCCGGCGCACCAAGCTGGGCCTGGCGCTGGAGCCGGTCTGGTCGAACATGGCGCTGCACCGCCCCGCCGAGTTCAACAAGTCGCACATCCCGGCGTTCCTGGCCGACGAGACGCCGCGCAACTACATCAGCGTCTACCCCTTCGTGCGCAGCTACGACTGGTACCTGCTGCCCGACGAGGACCGCCGCCGGATGCTCGCGGACCACGGCAAGATGGCCCGTGGCTACCCCGACGTCCGCGCGAACACCGTCGCCTCCTTCTCGCTCGGCGACTACGAGTGGATCCTCGCCTTCGAGGCCGACGAGCTCTACCGCATCGTCGACCTCATGCGTCACCTGCGGGCCTCCGAGGCGCGGATGCACGTCCGCGAGGAGGTCCCCTTCTACACGGGCCGCAGGAAGTCCGTCGCAGACCTGGTGGCCGGGCTCGCGTAGCGAGCGGGCTCCGACCACCCCAACCCGGAAGATCAGACGGCGGGCGCCGGCGCACTGCTGTGCGCTGCCCGCCGCTCCAGCGACACCGGGTTCGGCTCCGGGCGCGCCGTAGTTTGCCCTGCGGCGTTCCCGGGACGGGCGGGGGAGTGACACGTCCTTCCCCGCTCGTCTTCGGCCCGCGCCGGCGCGGGCCGCTCATGTGTCCGGCTACGGAGACCGGCTTCCCACCTGAACTTCCCTTCCTGGACCTTCAAGATCCATCGAGTTCCGGAAGGACGCTGTCGCGCTCTACCGCGCGTTCGGCGGCAACGCGGCCGTGGCCGCCGATCTCGGGATCACCGGGGAGACGCCGCTCAGGAAACTCGGTGTCCACTCCCGAGGCTGAATCTCACCCAGCGCATGCCCCTCCTTGTGGGACAGCGGTGTGCGACGGCACACTTCGCTGGTGAGGACGTTGGCGCCGACGGCGCGCACCTTCGAGCTCGTCGCCGCGATCGCGGAACGATTGGCTCTCGACTTCGGCGAGACCGTCGCCGAGATGGACGCTGCCGCGATCGAGGCGATCCCGGCGCTCGGGGCCGATGCAGCGCTCGCAGCCGAACTGACCGCCAACCACCGCGGCCATCTGCGGCGCTTCCTCGCGTTCGCGCGGCAGGCGGACTCACCCCTGCCGATCAGGGTTCCACCTGAGGCCCTTGATGGCGCCCGCACCATCGCGCGTCGCGGTATCGACCTCGACGCGATCTATGAGGGCTACCGGCGCGGCCAGCAGGTTGTGCTCGAACGCTGGATGACCTGCGCGTATGAGATCGTCGGCCCAGGGCCGGACCTGGTCGGCGTCACCGAGCTTTCCCTCTCGCTCGCCTTCCGCTATGTCGACCAGACGCTTCGTGCCGTGCTCGCCGAGGCCCAGCGGGAGCGAGAGGAGATCATCGGCGGTGAGCTCGCCAGGCGCACGGAGACCGTCCGGTTGATCCTCGACGGTGCGCCGGTGGACTCTGCGGCCTCCGGTCAGCGGATCGGGTACGCGCTGGACCGGAGCCACACCGCGGTCGTCATCTGGGCTGAGTCGCCCGGCGTGCCTCACGGAGCGTTGGAGTCGGCGGCGCTTGCGCTCGCTCGCGCTGCAGGCACAGGAAAGCCTCTCGTGCTTCCCGCAGGGACAACCACACTGTGGGCGTGGATCGGCACCAACGGAGAGCCACTCATCGAGGATCTGCGCTCGGCGATGAGTCGGACACACGACAACCTGCGCGCCGCGGTCGGCCCCACTCGTTTTGGAACAGCGGGCTTTCGTGCCAGTCACGAGGCCGCCCTCACCGTGCATCGTCTGCTCCTCGGCAATCCCGACAGCGAGCAGTTCGCCTCCTATCAGGAGCTCGAGGTCACCGTGCTCGCTGCGCAGGATCCACGCCGGGCCGCCGCGTTCGTCGCGACCACGCTCGGACCGCTTGCCGACGATGACTCCACGGCGGCACGACTGCGAGAAACCCTCCGCGTCTACCTCGAGGAGGCCGAGAACGCCCCGCGCGCTGCCACGCGTCTCTACACCCATCGCAACACGGTCCTCAAGCGCATCGGGCGCGCGACCGAGCTGCTCGGTTATGAGCCGGGCGAGCGAAGGCTCGCAGTCGAGCTGGCGCTCGAGCTCAGGCGCCGTCTCGGACCGCCCGCCGTCTGAGCGCGTCGGGCCGCCGATGGGGGAATGTCCTGCGCCGGGGGCCCGGGCGATGACGCCGCAGGCGTGCTCGCGCGCTCTGCCTGCTGCTCACCGCGATCCGGATCGACGTCCCGCCGATGCGCGGTGGCCGAAGGAGGCTGACGTCGGCTCTGCGGGAACATGGGATGCATAGACCCCGCCCCGGGCACCGATGGGCGCCCGGGGCGGGGTCTCGACCACATGGTTCAGACCCGCGCGTGCAGCGCGTCGGGCCCCAGGTCGGCGATCGTCGGGTAACCGTCGATCGCCATCAGCAGATCCGCCTCGGCCAGCAGCGATTTCAGGACGTGCACGATGCCGTCAGCGCCGCCGAGCGCGAGCCCGTAGGCGTACGGTCGCCCAACCGCGACGGCCGTCGCGCCCAGGGCAAGGGCCTTGACGATGTGCTCCCCGCTGCGCACGCCGGAGTCGAAGATGACCGGTGTGCTGCCTGCGGCCTCGGCCACTGCGGGAAGCAGGTCGATGGCGGGGATACCGCCGTTCGCCTGGCGGCCGCCGTGATTGGAGCAGTAGATGCCGTCGATGCCGCCGTCGATCGCACGCCGTGCGTCGTCGGGGTGGCAGATCCCCTTGAGCAGCAGCGGCAGATCGGTCAGCGACCGCAGCCATGCCAGGTCGTCCCAACTGAGTGTCGGGTCGGCGAACTCCGACGTCCACACGAGTGCCGCGGCCCGCACATCCTCCTCCGGGGGCTTGGCGAGCTTGGCCCGGAACACGGGATCGGAGAAGTAGTTGGCCAGGCAGTGGCCTTGCAGCTGCGGGAAGTTGCCGAGTTCCAGGTCGCGTGGCCGCCAGCCCAGCTGCCATGTGTCGAGCGTGATGACGATGCCCTTGAAGCCGGCCGCCTCGGCGCGCGACACCAACGACGCCGCGACCTCGCGGTCCTTGGGGGGGTAGAGCTGGAAGAACCCGGGGGTGTCACCGAGCTCCGCGGCGACGGTTTCGAGCGGGTCGACCATCAGTGTCGAGGCGACCATCGGGACGCCCGATTTCGCTGCGGCACGCGCGGTCGCGAGATCGCCGTGTCCGTCCTGCGCGCACAGGCCGATGACCCCGACCGGAGCGAGCAGCAGCGGTGTCGGCAGCGTCGTCCCGAAGAGGTCGATCGAGAGGTCGCGCTGGGCGGCGCCGACGAGCATCCGTGGGATCAGGCCCCAGCGGTCGAACGCGGTGACGTTGGCGTTCTGCGTGTATTCGCTGCCGGCCCCGCCTGTGACGTAGGACATGACGTCCGGCGGGAGCGCCGCGTGCGCGCGGGCCTCGAGCTCCGCGTAGGTGAACGGCAGGTTCTCGCGCACACCCGACAGGCCGCGCATGTAGACCTCGAGCTGGAAATCGCCGAAATTCGGCGTCGCGTTCGTCATGATCAGTCCAACAGGTGTGCCGAGTGGGCGCTGAGCCGGCGGGCGGCGGGCGGCGGGATACGGGTAAGCACGTGCCTGAGGTGGGCCTCGGGCGCGACCGGCGCGACCGCACGGTTGCGTCCCACCGCACGCGGGATGTTCACCGCGACACGCTCGGGCGGGTTGCCGCGGGGCTCATACATTTTCTGTACCTGGGCGGACCGCCCGTCGGTCATGGCTGGCTCCGGTACCTGGCCGTGCACGCGGACGGTGGGCCACTCGCTCAACGCCGACGCGCTCATCCCTTGTTGGCCATGGCGGACCAGCGTACGGAGAGCCAACGTCCGACGGGCGGGGAGATGCGGCTCGCGTAGTACATGACGTGGGCCTCGAGGCCAGCGGGGGCGACGGCACGGTTGCGAGCGACGGCGCGCAGCACGGTCTTGGCGACCTGCTCGGGTCGGGCAGCGGTCCTCTGGAAGAAGCCGACGACATTGTCTGCCCGTTCCTCGGCGTCTGCCCCGCGGACCGGGCCCGTGCGGACGATCGGCGTGTTGGTCGGCCCCGGGCAGGAGGCGGTGACGCCGATCTTGTGGGGGCGCATCTCCATGCGCAGGGCCTGGGAGAGCCCGAAGACCGCGAACTTGGTGACGGAGTAGGAGGACATGGCGGGGCTGGGCATGTAGCCGGCCGCCGAGGAGACGTTGACGACGTGGCCGCCCCGACCGCGTTCGATCATCCGGGGGAGGAAGCGTTCGCAGCCGTGCACGACGCCCTTGACGTTGACCGCCAGCTGCCGGTCCCAGTCCTCGGGCAGGGTGTCGAGGAGGCCGCACCAGACGCCGATACCGGCGTTGTTGATGAGCACGTCGACCGCGTCGAACCGGGCGTGCACGGCGTCGGCGAAGGCGTCCATCGACGCGGGGTCGGAGACGTCGGCGGTCTTCACGAGCACGTCGACGCCGACGGCGCGGGCAGCCGCCGCGGTCTCGTTGAGTCCGGCCTCGTCGCGGTCGCAGAGGACGAGCGTCGCGCCGCGTCGGGCGCTGAGCAGGGCGGTGGCGCGGCCGATCCCGCTGCCGGCGCCGGTGATGAGGACGACCTTGCCGTTGAGGTTCTTGAGCTTCATGGGTGACTCCGGTCGAAGGCGATGGTTGATGCGGTGAGGCAGGCGCGCCCGACTTCCGCGAGGGCACGCGGGCAACGAGTCCGGGATCAGGCTCCTTCGTGACGGGGGGCAGACGTCTCGTGGCGAGTGGGACTCGGTGCGAGAGTGCTGCGCAGGAATCCGAGCTGATCGGCCAGTGCGTGCGCCTGCGCCGAGCCCGAGTAGACGTCCAGATGGTCGATGGGGTACTCCACCAGCTGGGCCCGGCTGCCCGCCTTCGCGGCGGCCCGGCGCGCGGGCGCCGGTGGCACGAGTTGGTCGTGCGTCCCGGCCTGGACGAGCAGCGGGCAGGTCACCCGTGAGATGAACCTGATCGGCCGGTTGAACGCCACTTGGAGCGCTGTGCGTGCGCACACCTCGTTGCGCCAGCCCGGGCCGGCGACGGCGGCGTAGGCCTGCAGGACCCCTTTCTGGACCAAGATCGCGTTCGAGCCGGGCTCTCCGCCCACCGGAACGAGGTGAGGGGCGCGGCCGGTGACCGCCCTCAGCGCATCACGAAGACCGTTGCCGGTCGCCTTGACCAGGTGCAACGGGCCACCGTTGCGCGCCAGTTGCCGGATGACGCTGATGCCGTCCATCGCCGGCGTCATCGAGATGACTGCCGCCACGCGCTGGTCCCGGGCAGCGACCACGACGACGTGGCCGCCCGCGTAGGAATTGCCCCAGAGCACGATCCGGGCCGGGTCGATCCCCGGCAGCCGACGAGCCGCGGCGATGGCTGCGTGGTAGTCCTGTCGTTGGCGCAGGAAAGAAACGTCCTGCCGTGGGGTTCCGGTCGAACCGCCGAACCCGCGGTAGTCGAAGAGCAGGACGTCAAGGCCTGCAGCCGCAAGGCCCTCGGCGTAAGTCCGGAGACCGCCGTCGCGGGTGCCCCCGAAGCTGGGCGCCATGACGACGCATGGACGTCCGCCGGCCCCCTCGAACTCATCGCCGGCCGCCGGGAGATGCCAGGCGGAACACTGGTCTTTGCCGCTGGGGAAGGTGATCTCGCGCATGGTTATGTTCCTGATCAGTCTGGAGTGAGGGTGGGGCCGTTCGGGGGCCGTCGGCCGAAGCGCGCGCTCTGTCCGGCGCTGCGTCGTGGCGTTGGGCGACCAACGTAGGGCGGTGGTGCGCCGGGTGGAATCGCCGTGCGCACATGATTGGGCTTGCGAGGTGTGCCGTGGCACACCGGGAGTTCGCCGGGCCGGATCCGCGGCGCCGTCACGGCGCGGCCGTGCGGCCGGATCCGGGACGGCGGGCTGCTCGCGGGGACGGGCAGCCCGCCATCCTTCGTCACCGGTGGCCGGTCACTGGCGGGTCATGGCGATCCGCCGGCGCTCCTCGATCGGGATCAGGTGCTCCTGGTTGGCCGCGGCGGCGTCGACGTCGATCTGCACCCACCGGATCTCGCCGGTGAAGTCGTTGCCGCGCGCTGGTTGGTCGGGCGTGACGGGCGAGCCCGACTGGTGGCCCACGTTGGTCGTCTCGTCGCGACGTCGATGACGTGGGCGAACTGCTCGCGGACTTCGCCCCGGGCGGTGATGCCGGCGGGCCAGTGCACGATGGTGCCGTTGCGCGTACCGCCCCAGTGCGAGGCTGCCTGCTTGGTCCACTGGTACGGCGTGCACATCGCGTGTGCCCAGCCCACCGCGTAGTGGTTGTAGGCGCTGGGGGTGCCGAACTCGGCCACCTTGGCGCGCGCCTCCGGTACCCGTGGGCGGGGTGACCGGCGGCGGGGATGGTGCGCTGCACACCGTCCGGCGTGGGCGTCGGGCGGTGTCGGCCTACGGCCGCATCGCGGCCTCGACATAGGCCGTCAGCGCGATGCGACCGTGGCGGACCACGTCGGGGTCGGCCTCGCGGCCATCCCGGAACGCCAGGTCCAGGACCCGGTCGCCGAGCTCGACCATCATCACGAAGACCAACAGCTCGGTCTGCGGGGCGGCCAGGCCGGCCGCGACGGCCACGTCGTGCAGGTGCTGGGCGGTGCTGCGCTGGTAGCGCAGTACTTCGGCCCGCACCGTCGGCGAGACCCGCCCGTCCAGCCACAGCCGGGCGGCGTTGGGGTTGGACTGGAAGTACGCCACGTAGGAGCCGAGCTCGCGCTCGACGAACTCCGCCGGTGACGACGGCGACCAGTCCGCCTCGGCCTCGGCGAGGAAGGCGCCGAGCCGTTCGAGGTGCTGTTCCATGAGCGCGTCGAGGACCTGCTCACGGTCGGCGAAGAAGCGGTAGAGCGAGGGCGCGGTGATGTCGGCGCGTTCGGCGATGGCACGGGTGGTGACTGCGTCGACGCCGCCCTCCTCAAGGAGGGCAGCGGCGGCGTCGAGGATCCGCTCAACGGTCTCGCGACTGCGGGCCTGGACTGGCTGTCTGCGGCGGCGACTGAGCTTCGCCGGTTCCTGCGCGGGGCTGGACGGTTCCTCGGGTTCTGGACTCTTGACGCCT
Organism: Streptomyces sp. NBC_00154; assembly: GCF_026342835.1. Lineage (GTDB taxonomy): Bacteria > Actinomycetota > Actinomycetes > Streptomycetales > Streptomycetaceae > Streptomyces. Next base: position 821,562 of record NZ_JAPEMI010000001.1, on the reverse strand, counting down.
GTTGCCATGGATGGGAGCGTAACGCGACTCGCGTTAGCTTTTCTAGAGGGGCTCCACACATGACCGCTGAGTTCGAGACGCAGCATCTGCGCGTCGTCGTTGTCGGGGCCGGATTCGGCGGGCTGGCCGCGGCCCACGCGCTCAAAAGCCAAGGGGAGAATTTCGCCCTGCTGGAGCGGGAGCAGGAGGTCGGCGGCGTCTGGCGGGACAACACCTATCCGGGCTGTGCCTGCGACATCCCGTCCAATCTGTACTCGCTGTCCTTCGCGCCCAACCCGCACTGGACCCGGGCCTTCTCCAAGCAGTCCGAGATCCGCGACTACCTGCGCCGGGTCGCCCGCGACCACGGGCTGATACCGCACATCCGCTTCGGCTGCCGCCTGCTGGAGGCCGACTGGGACGATGCCGCGCAGCGGTGGCGGATCGAGACCAGCACCGGACCGCTCACCGCCGATCTGCTCATCGACGCCACCGGTCCCATCGCCGAGCCGTCGACCCCGCAACTGCCGGGCCTGGACGGTTTCACCGGTGAGGTGTTCCACTCCGCCCGTTGGAACCACGACCTCGATCTGACCGGCCGCAAGGTCGTCGTCGTCGGTACCGGCGCCTCCGCGATCCAGTTCGTTCCCGAGATCCAGCCGCAGGTCGGGCGGATGACGGTGGTTCAGCGGACCGCGCCGTGGGTCACCCCGCGGATGGACCGTGCGACGACCGGGATCGAGCGGCGGCTCTACGCAGCCGCGCCGTGGCTGCAGCGGCTGGTGCGCCACCGGCAGTATCTGCTGCGTGAGCTGGTGACGTGGAAGATCATGGTGTCACCGCGGGTACGGCGGATCGCGACCAAGATGGCCCTGTACCACCTGCGCCGACAGGTGACCGACCCGGCGCTGCGCGAACGGCTGACCCCGGACTGGGAACTGGGGTGCAAGCGCATCCTGATATCCAACGACTGGTATCCGGCCCTGTCGGCGCCCAATGTCGAGGTGGTCAGTTCCGGGGTCCGCGAGGTGCGGGCGGACTCGGTGGTCACCACCGACGGCCGCGAGCACCCTGCCGACGTGATCATCTTCGGCACCGGCTTCCACGTCAGCGACCCGCCGATCGCGGAGCAGCTGCGCGGACGCGACGGACGGACCCTGGCCGAGTGCTGGAACGGTAGCCCGCACACCTACCTCGGCGTCACCGTGACCAACTTCCCGAACCTGTTCCGCCTCGGCGGCGCAGGTAGCGCGACCGGCCACAACTCCCATGTGTTCCAGGAGGAATGCCAGGTCGTGTACGTGATGGACGCGCTGCGCCAGATGCGCGCACGCGACATCACCAGCATCGAGGTCCACGCCGCGGACCAGCGCGCCTACATCGAGCAGCACACGGCGCGGCTCGCGGGCACGGTCTGGTCGGTCGGCGGCTGCAAGAGCTGGTACCAGGACGCCACCGGCGTGGCCTCGGGCAACTGGCACGCGTCGACCCTGGAGTACCGCCGCGCGACCCGTCGCTTCGACCCCGCCCCCTACGAACTCCGCACCGCCACTACCGCGCCCGCCGCGCACTGAGCCTCCACACCACTTCCACCGCACACGACAGGAGACCCGCGCATGACCAACCTTGCGCACAGCCTGGTCGCCTCGGCGACCCGCAACGGCGACGCCCCCGCGATCCGCCTCGGCGACACCGTGCTGACCTTTGCAGACCTCGACGAAGCCAGTGCCCGCGTGGCGGGGCTGCTGTCGGACCGGGGTGTGCAACGCGGTGACCGAGTCGGCTGCATGCTGCCCAACGTGCCGCAGTTCGCCGCCGTGTACTACGGCATCCTGCGTGCAGGCGCCGTCGTGGTGCCGATGAACGTGCTGCTCAAGGCCCGTGAGGTGGCGTTCTACCTGGGTGACTCGCAGGCCGGGCTGGTGCTGGCCTGGCACGGGTTCGCCGAGGACGCCGTAGCCGGCGCGGCCACCGCCGGCACCGAGTGCCTGCTGGTGACGCCGGGCGAATTCGAGACCCTGCTCGCCGCCACCACTGCACAGGCCGGGATCGTGGAGCGCGATGCGTCGGACACCGCCGTCATCCTTTACACGTCGGGCACCACCGGCACACCCAAGGGGGCCGAGCTGACCCACGCCAACCTGATCCGCAACGCCGAGATCTCGGTCGACCTCTTCTCGCTCACGTCCGGTGACGTCGTGCTCGGCGCGCTGCCGTTGTTCCACGCGTTCGGCCAGACCTGCGGGCTCAACGCTTCGATGGCCGCCGGCGCCTGCCTGGCGCTGGTGCCGCGCTTCGACGCGCATGCGGTGCTCGAGACGCTCCACCGCCATCGGGTCAGCATCTTCCAGGGCGTGCCCACGATGTACGTGGCGCTGCTGAGTCACCCGGAGCGGGCCAAGTTCGATGTGGACAGTCTGCGGCTGTGCGTGTCGGGCGGCGCGGCGCTGCCGGTGGAGGTGCTGCACACCTTCGAGGCGGAGTTCGGCTGCATCATCGTGGAAGGCTACGGGCTGTCGGAGACCTCGCCGGTGGCCTCGTTCAACCACCCCGACCGCGTGTGCAAGCCCGGGGCGATCGGCACGCCGATCGACGGGGTGGAGATGACACTGCTGGACGTTTCGGACGGCGTCGGCGAGATAGCCATCCGCGGCCACAACATCATGAAGGGCTACTGGCAACGGCCGGAGGCCACCGCTGAGGCGATCGACGCCGACGGCTGGTTCCGCTCCGGTGACCTGGCCCGGGTCGACGAGGACGGCTACTACTTCATCGTCGACCGCAAGAAGGACCTGATCATCCGCGGCGGCTACAACGTCTATCCGCGCGAGGTCGAGGAACTGCTCTACGCCCACCCGGCGGTGCGCGAGGCTGCCGTCGTCGGCATTCCGCACCCCGAGCTCGGCGAGGATGTCTGCGCCGCCGTCGCGCTGATGGACGGCGCGACGGCCACCCCCGAGGAGCTGCGCGAGCACGTCAAGGCGCAGGCAGCGGCATACAAGTACCCGCGGCACGTGTGGATCGTCGGCGAGCTGCCCAAGACCTCCACCGGCAAGATCCTCAGGCGCAGTGTCGAGGTGCCGGCGAGCGTGACGGACGCGGACACCGCGGGCTGAGCCCACCCCTGGAGGCCGCGTTCTGCCGTCGGTAGCAACGGACTACGGGCAGCTGTTCGCGGCCCGCGCTGCGGCGCACCACCGCCACGCGTGAACCCGGTTGGCGGCGCGGAGGCGGACAGCGCCGAACCCGGTCAGCACCTGCGCATCCCCCGCAAGGTGATGAAGGGCGGATCGCACTTGTGCGCGCCGAATTACTGCCGCCGCTACCGTCCCGCCGCACGACTGCCCCAGCCGATCGACACCTCGACCTGCCACTTGGGCTTCTGCTGCATCGTCCGCCCGGCTGCGTGAACCGCCGGGCGCGTGCCCGCGTGGACCATCGAGGCCTTGCACCGCGATGGCGAGCGGGGGTCCAGAGCCTTTTCACCTACGCCAAGGAGGATCTCCATGTCAGCCGCAGCCGTTCCCGCCGGGCGCCCCACCGCCGAGCCGCTTCCGCCCGCCGGGCTGACCCCCGTCCCCGAAGCGGACCTGATATTTCCCCGGCCACCGGTCTTCGACGATGTGGCCACCGAGCGGCGCCACCGCAAGGAGCGGCTGGCCGCAGCCCTGCGCCTGTTCGGCCGCTTCGGCTTCGAGGAAGGCGTCGCCGGGCACATGACCGCACGCGACCCCGAGTACCCCGACTTCTTCTGGGTCAACCCGCTCGGTGTCTCCTTCAAGCACATCAGGGTCAGCGACCTCCTGCTGGTCAACGGTGATGGCGAGGTGGTTCAGGGACGGCACAGGGTCAACCGGGCGGCGTTCGCGATCCACTCCGCGGTCCACCAGGCCCGCCCCGACGTCGTAGGCGCGGCGCACAGCCACTCGGTGTACGGCAAGGCCCTGTCGGCCACAGGCCGGCATCTGGAGCCGCTCACACAAGACGCCTGCGCCTTCTACCAGGACCACGATCTGTTCGATGACTACACCGGCGTGGTGAACGATCCCACCGAGGGCAGGCGCATCGCCGACGCTCTCGGCTCCCACAAGGCGGCGATCCTGCGAAACCACGGCCTGCTCACCGTCGGAACCTCCGTCGACTCCGCCGCGTGGTGGTTCATCACGATGGAAAGGTCCGCTCAAGCACAACTTGCTGCCGAGGCAGCCGGGCCGACCATCAGCATCACGGATGAGAACGCCAAGCTGACCCATGGCCAGGTCGGTGGCGAGTTTGTCGGCTGGTTTCAGTTCCAGCCCCTTTTCGAGCAGATCTCGCGGACCGACCCGGATCTGTTCGAATGAGCGTGCAGGACGGCCCCTGCACGCGATACGCGGCAACGACGTGCATGGATGGCCGGCCCTCGCCCGTGCCAAGGCCGCCGGCTGCACGGCGCGCCTGATCACCCTCGGCACCTGGCTGCCGGCCTGGTGCCCGCACGATTTCCCGCAGCCTGCTCGCCGAGTTCGACCTGAGCCCGGCCGAATCTCGTACCGAACCAGGCCCACCCACCCTTCGTAGGAGCCCAGCCATGACCGACCGCAAGACCGTCCTCGCCGTCGTACCGCCGCACGTCGGCGGACGCCAGGTCGGCGCCGTCCTCGCCGCCGCCTTTGCCGACCGGGCCGATGTGACGGTGGTGGAGGCCGCCGGCGAGGATCCGGAGGCGCTGTCCCGCGCCCGGGTCCTGGTCACCGCGCTTGCACCGGTCACCGGGGCGGACATCCAGGCTGCCCCGCTACTGGAGTTCGTCCAGTGCTCCAGCCACGGCTTCGACTACGTGGACCTGGACACCGCCCGCGACCGCGGAGTGACGGTATGCAACATCGGCTCCACCGGCGCCGAGCATCGGGAGGTCGCCGAGCACACCTTCGCGCTCCTGCTCGCGCTCGCCAAGCAGCTCGTCCCGGCCCATACCGCGCTCGCCGCCGGCGACTGGGCCAATCACCGCCTGCAGCGGTCGCTGACCGGACTCGCGGGCAAGACGCTCGGCCTGGTCGGCTTCGGGGTGGTCGCCCAGGAGGTGGCCCGCCGGGCCACCGCGTTCGACATGACAGTGCTGTACACGGCGCGCAGCGAGCACGCCGAGGCAGCCGAGCGGTACGGTGCGCGCCGGGTGCCGCTCGAGGAGCTGCTCCGGAGCTCGGACGCGGTGTCGCTGCACGTCCCGCTCACCGAGGAAACCTGGCAACTCTTGGACGCCGACCGGCTGGCGCTGCTGAAGCCCACCGCGTTCCTGATCAACACTGCCCGTGGCGCCGTCGTCGACCAGGAGGCCCTCGCGGACGCACTGGAAGCCGGCCGGATCGCCGGGGCAGGCCTCGACGTCTTCGACCCGGAGCCTCCGGGTCCGGAGCTTCGGCTGCTCCGAGCCCCCAACGTGGTACTCACCCCGCACATCGCGGGCGTCACCCGCGGCACGGTGCCTCGGATCGTCAGGGCCGCGATGGAGAACACCACGGCATACCTGGACGGCAAGCCTCCGCGCGACGTGGTCTGCGGATGATGCGATGGAGCCGGCCAGGGCGCACCCGGGCGGCATGACCGACTCCAACCGCCCCGGTGACCAGCGGCAGACGGCGGCACGGTTGCTCCACGGGTACGGGCGGACGTACGCCGTCGAAGCAGGCATCCGGCTGCAGGACACGTGCCGACCAGTGGGGGGCGGGATTCAACGGCGGCGAGAGCGTGAGGATGCGCGGTTGGTTGCCGCCCGCAGGTGCGGGACCGCGGTCTTGCTCAGCCCTTAGCTGGAAGTGCGGCCGGTGGGGGCGGGCGCAGACGGTCTGTATGACCACCGAACAGTCCGGGCGCTTGCCGTTGAGGACCGGGGATGCCTCGGTGTTGTTGCAGGCGCACGCCCGGTGGAAGCGATGCGGACTCGCTGATTCGGCCAGCGTGCGGAGCTTGGGTCCTCCCTGGAAAGGGTGCGGCCGTGCACCTCATCCATGGCCCGGGCACGTGTGCGCGGCGGCGCAAACAGCGGCCCGAGGTCGTCCGTCCCCGGAGGAGGGGCGTACTCGCCGAGGTGCGTGGGGTGGTACGCGGCCTGCCGGTCCTGGTCAGTGGGCATGATCGGCTGTCCTGAGCGGCGCCTGATCGCCGTCTGCGGTGAAATGGGCCTGTGGGCTCTTGCCGCCTCCGGCGGCGAGGGAAAGCGGCCTGGACGGAGTCGACCATGAACGCGCGACAGGGCACCGCTGACTCCCGCGGGCGGTCCGCGGGACGTGACGCCCGGTTCGTGCTGAACGAGCAGGGTGCCGTCGCCGAATGGAGTGCGCAAGCGCAGGAGCTGCTCGGCTATCCGGCGGAAGAGGTCCTGGGTCGCCATGTGACCGCGTTGCTGTCCGCCGGAGAGCGTTCGGCCTCCGCAGGCTTCAAGGAGGAAACGCCGAGTGAGCGATTGGCCGCGCGACATCGGGACGGGCATCTCCTCGATGTCCGCGCACAGGTGCGCCTCTTGGTGGAGGACAGCACCGCCCGCTGGGCAGTGGTGCTGAAAGCCGCGAACGGCACCGATGAGCAGGAGCTCGATTCCGCGCTGTTGAGGGCACTGCTGACGCAATCCCCCTTTGGTGTGCAGGTCCTCGACCCCGAGCTACGGGTACGCCGGCTGAACCTTGCCGGGCCGGGAGCACGGGGGACGGTGGGTGAGGAGGCCATCGGGCGCCTCGCTCGCGACGTGGCTCCGGGCGTGATCGACCGCACTGCGGAGCAAACGATCCGATCGGTGTTGGAGAGCGGTGTGCCGGTGATCGACTTCGAGCACGTCGGACGGCCGCCGTCCGACCCTGATCACGATCACGTGTACTCGGTGACAATCCTGCCGCTGAAGGACCAGGAGGGAACCGGTCTCGGGGTGTGTGTCGCTTCACAGGACGTGTCCGAGCGACACCGGGCGCAGATGCGCCTGGATCTGCTGGTGGAGGCGGGTACCCGGATCGGTACGACGCTGGACGTGATGACGACGGCCAGGGAGTTGGCCGTGGTCTCGGTGCCGGCCCTTGCCGACTTCGTGGCGGTGGACGTCCTGGACGACGTGTTCCACGGTGAGGCGTCTCCACCCGGGCCGGTGAGCGCCGAGGCGCTCGTGCGGCGCGCCGCTTTCCGCGCAGCCGAAGGGCTGGACGTTCAGCCGGCGTACGCTCCGGGCGAGGTGGTCCCGACCTACCCGCCGTTCGTCACCGCGTGTCTGGCAGACCTGCAACCCCGCCTGCTGCGTGACCTGAAGGCCGACCGCGCGTGGTCCACGCTTGAGCCTCACCGGGCCGAACTCGTCAGCAGGGCCGGCACCCACTCCATGATGGTCGTACCCCTCACCGCCCGCAGTGTGATGCTGGGCATGGCCAGCTTCTACCGAACGAGGGCCATCGGTCCGTTCGAGGAGGACGACCTCGCCCTCGCCACCGAACTCGCCGCCCGGGCGGCCGTGTGCATCGACAACGCGCGGCAGTACACGCGCGAGCACAGCGCCGCGCTCATCCTGCAGCGCAGCCTGCTGCCACAGCGCGTCCCGGCCCAGAACGCGGTGGAGGTGGCCTGGCGCCACGAGCTCTCCGCCAACGTCGGGGACTGGTTCGATGTCATCCCGATTTCCGGCGCGCGAGTGGCTCTCGTGGTGGGGCACCTGGTCGGGCAGAGCATGCAAGCAGCGGCGGAAATGGGCCGGCTGCGCAGCGCCATCAGCACCCTTGCCGCACAGGACCTGGCTCCCGAGGAACTGCTCGCCCACCTGAACGACCTGGTGACCGACCAAGCCGAGGCCCACCCTCCCGACGACACCTCGGCAACGACGCTGGCAGGGGCCACCTGTGTGTACGCCGTCTACGACCCCATCTCCCGACGCTGCACCTTCGCCCGGGCCGGCGGCTTGGCACCTGTGATCATCAAGCCCGAAGGGGCGGTGGAATTGCCGGACGTCCCCGCCGGCCCACCGCTGGGCAGCGGTCGTCCACCCTACGAGACCGTCGAAGTGGAACTACCGGTGGGGAGCGCCATCGTCCTCTCCACCAGCAGCCTCGTCCAAGGCGGGGACCCCCAGACGTTGCCGGCCGACCTGCCGCAGATCCTGACCAACCCCCACCGGCCCATGGAAGACGCCTGTGACGCTGTAATCCGCGCACACCAAGACAGCGGGGCAGACAGCATCACGTTGCTGCTGGCACGCACCAAGAGCCTCGGCGAGGACCAGGTGGCGGCCTGGACCCTGCCGAACGACCCGGCGGTCGTCACCACCGCCCGCACGCTGGCCTGTCGGCAACTCGCCAACTGGAGCTCGGAAGAGTTGGAGCCCACCACCGAACTGATCGTCAGCGAGCTGGTCACCAACGCCATCCGCTACGCCAGCGGCCCCATCCATCTGCGCCTTGTCCGCGACCTCACCCTCATCTGCGAGGTCACCGACAGCAGCAGCACCGCCCCGCATCTGCGCCATGCATACGAGACCGACGAGGGCGGCCGGGGTCTCTTCCTCATTGCCCAGCTCACTCGCCGTTGGGGCACCCGATACGCCGCACGGGGCAAGACGATCTGGGCCGAGCAGGCCCTTCCCCTGGCCGATCACGATGAGGTTGAGCCTGCTTGATCACCCACGAGTGAGTCCATGCTGTCCACGGCACTTCCGGCTCCACCCATCAGCTGCATGGGCTACGGCGCCATGCAGCCCTGACACTCGGCCGGTTCGCAGGTGGCGCGGGTGCGGCTGACGGTGAGTGCGATGCGGCGGCCGCACGGTTTCGGATGGTCGAGCGGGACGTCGACCCCGGCCGCGCTGTACTCAATGACCCTGGTGCGGGGGATGTGCCGGGTGGCCGCCACCCGAGAGCGCGGCGCGCAGCGCCGGATCGTCGACGGCACGGACACCTCGTACGGCGACCGCAGCCAGGACGTCGTGATCCGCTCCGCCCGCCGGGGCGGCGACCGAGTCCAGCAGCCGCTGCCCGGTGGGCGAGGCCCAGGAGCTGTACGGATGGATCTCCATCCGGGCGATGGCCAGAGCGCCGAGCGTCAGGACGAGCGGCAGCCCGAACCAGACGAGTTCGGCCGCCGCCGGGCTGCCGAACCCCCGCCCCTGTCCGGGAAGCAGCAGCGCGGCACCCGCCATCACGGCTGCCAGCAGGGCCGATCCGCGTACCGCGCGTACCGCCGACGCGATGTCGGTCCGTTCGCCGCCGGGCAGGGCCAGCCCCGCCCGGACGAGGCGGTCGGCGAGGGTGCGTACGGCATCGGCGGCGGCGGTCGCCGAACGTATCGGAGGAATCGGCGACTGTCCCTCCGGGCCGATGGCACGGATCACCGTGCGCTCGACCTCGTCCCGGCCCTCGGGGTCGACGACGGTGGCCCAGCCGGTATGGGCGAGCAGCAGGCGGCGGCGCAGATGCATGGTGACGAGGGCGAGGTCGACGACCCGGTGCGGGCCGCCCGTCAGGAACGCGGTCTCGTACAGGGTCAGTTCGACTTCTCCGGGGTCCCGTGCCCGGTCGACGGACGCGGCGGCCAGACAGAGCCGGAGACAGGAGAGGGTCGCAGCACCCCATGCGACCAGCAGAAACAGAACCCAGAGCATGTCGGGATTTCTATGCGAGGCGGACGGCGGAGCGCCACGGCTTTCCACCATACGGACGTGCACCGAGGAGACAAGCGGCGGTGGAGGCCGAGGCGCCGCCCGTTCAGGAGCTGCTGCTGCAGCTCGACCCGCCGCAGCTCGAACCACTGCTGCTGGAGCAACTGCTGCTGGAACAACTGGAGCTGGAGCAGTTGGAGCCCGAACTGCAGCTGCTTCCCGAACTGCACCCGCCGCCACCTCCGCCGCAACCGCTGCCTCCGCCGCCCGGGGTTCCGCTGGAACTTCCGCAGCCGGAGTCGGCCGGGCCCGAACCGGCGCACCACGCCGTCGCCATGAGGTAGTCGCCGCTGCCGGTGGAGGACGAGGAGTGGTGCGAGGGCGACATCGGCTGCCGCCCGGCGGTCGTCCGCATCCGCGCCGCCGTCACCAGCTGCGTCCGCAGTACGGGATCGGGCAGCGCGCGCAGTCCGATCGTCGCCACCAGATGGGCCGGCTCCGCGGTGCCGACGTGGGCGGTGCGGTACTGCTGGGCAGCCCTCCTACCCGCCCCGGTGATCCGGGCACGGGCAACGCCCGCGCAGACAAGCCCGATCGGGATGCCCACGACCAGGGCAGGGAGCACCTTGACGATGAAGGGGACGGAGAAGCCGGTCGGGTCGTTCTCCGTCACGAACTGAGCCACCGTCACCGCGAACGACGCCGGAATGGCCAGCAGGCAGCCGAAACCCTGGAACAGGCCCCAGCGGCGCCACTTCCGGCCGGCCTCCGGCGCGGCCAGCAGACCGCGGGCCGCGAGTCCGTCGCCGACCTCCTGCACGGCCGGGTGCCGCATCGCTGCGTCCCGCAAGGTGTGCAGCGCGCCGCTGGGGGCGGCGGCGTGCGCCTGGAGGACGGCCCTCTCCACCGGGTCGTGGGCGACCGGCTGTGTGATGGCGACGATGCCGGGGCCGCCGACCACCAGACGTCCGTCCGCCTGGAGCGCGGTGAGCGCGGTGTCCACCACCCTGCCGGGCCCGCCGTTCAGGAAGGCCACTTCGTAGAGGTCGTGCACAGGACCACCGGGTCCGCGCCGGGCCTTCGAGAGCCCCACGATCAGAAGCGTCGAGGAGGCGACGACGCCGAGCGTCACGAGCAGAGCGACGATGTTCATTCCGGTCACCTTCCGGCGATCGCGGCGCGGGCGGCCCGTACCAGCCGGGTGGTGCGACGGGGCGGCCTGGCGGCCGCACGGTCCTGCCACCAGTGGGTCAGCCGACGCCGGGCGGCGTCGTCAGCGGGCCGGCCGGTGATCAGCAGCTGTTCGGCGAAGTCCAGTGCGTCGCGCCGGTATCCGGCGGACATGGGGCGGGTCCTGGCGTACGAGAGGAAGGCGTCCCGGTAGCCGTCGCCGAGGATCCCGGGCAGCTCGGGCGCCACCTTGGCGACGACGTCGGCCCGCTTGGCGGCCAGGGCACGGCTCTGGATGCCCAGGCGACGGTGGTCGAAGCCCTCGGGGGCGGGGGTGCCTGCCACGAGTGCGGAGAGCAAGGCGGTCTGGGCGACGGCGGCGCGGTCCCGCGCTCCCTCGGTGGCGCCACCGGTGCCGGTGGCGTCGTCGGCGGGCTGGACCGGGGAGGTGTCCGGGGTAACGCCGCTGCCGTGGCCGTACGCCCCCGCCTCGGACGTGGAGCCCGACCGGGCCTTCCCTGCCGCTTCCAACGTGGCGCGGACGGCGGTCAGTTCGCCGGCCAGTTCCTCCGCAGGCGGGAAGTCGTCGTCGCGCTCGAGCAGAACGCCGGGCGGGGCGATCCGGGAGCGGAGTTCGGCGAGTACGTCCAGGACCGGCCGGGTCACCGGGTGGGCGTGCGTGTCGTGCCAGACGCCGTCCTTCTCGATGCCGCCCGCCACATGTACGTACGCGATCGCCTCCACCGGCAGTTCGTCGAGCGCCTTTGCGGGGTCCTCGCCACGGTTGACGTGGTTGGTGTGCAGGTTGGCGACATCGATCAGCAGCCGGACCCCGGTGCGCTCGACCAGTTCCGCCAGGAACTGGCCCTCTGTCAGCTCCTCGCCGGGCCAGGCGATCAGCGCCGCGATGTTCTCCAGCGCCAGCGGCACCGGCAGCGAGTCCTGGGCGATCCGCACGTTCTCGCACAGGACGTCCAGCGCTTCCCAGGTCCTCGGTACGGGCAGCAGGTGGCCCGCTTCGAGCCTCGCAGACGCGGTGCGCGGCCCCCCGGCCCGCACGAACGCGATGTGCTCCGTGACCAGCGGCGTGCCCAGCAGCGCGGCCTGGGTGGCGAGGTCGGCGAGTCGGCCGGGGTCGGGGCGGTCGGCCCCGCCGAGGCCCAGCGAGACGCCGTGCGGGACGACTGTCACGCCGCGCGCGCGGAGCCGTACCAGGGAGTCGGGCAGATGGCCGGTGCAGAGGTTCTCCGCGACCGCCTCCACCCAGTCGATCCCCGGCAGCGCCTCCACCGCGTCCGCTATTTCCGGTCGCCAGCCGATACCGATGCCCAGCTCCATGGTGTCCCCCTCCTCCGCTCCGTGCAGGGGTAATGGCCCCGTCGGGCGGGGGCCAACCCGAAGAGGGGGACGTTCAGAGCAGGATTTGAGGTTTCGGCCCCGGTCGGGCCGGATCAGGGCATCGGCATGGTGGACGGACGCGAAGTGAACGACTGGTCCCCGGTCGGCTCCGCGGGCACCGGCTGGGCCGGCACCGTCCCGCCGGCCGGCGGGGGCGGCCCGGTCGGACTGGCCGTCGCTCCGGCCGCCGCGTCGCGCGCGATCGCGTCGAAGTCGACGAAGCCGGTGCCCTCCAGCATGTTGATGTGGTCCAGCACGGTCTGGTTGGTGTCTGTCGCCAGCTGACGGATCAGCGAATTCCGGGTCGTGGCCCGGACCTGGGCGACCAGGGCGAAGACCTTGCCGTGCGCGGCCCGCAGCAGATTGGCGAACTTGCGCTCGTACTCCTCGCCGCTCGCCGCAGTCAGCTCGCGCAGCCAGCCCTGCTGCTGCTCGGTCGGCTGGTTCGGCAGTTCCACCCCGAGCTTGGCGGCCACGTCCCGGGCCCGGCGGTCCAGATCCGTGTGCCCGACCACCAGATGGTCCCCGGCGGCCTTGACCGCCTCGCTCGGCGCACGCTCGATGGCCTGCTGTCCGGCGGGGAGCTCCCAGAGACCGGCCAGGCGCACCCTCACCAGGAAGTCCCGGTCGGTCGCGGAGAGCGGACCCCACTGGGTGGCGACGGACGACGCGTTGAGATTGGCCTGACCGGTGCCGGAACGGTCGGCGTAGGACCAGACGGGATAGGCGAGCGCGCCGAGCGTGGCGACAAGTGCCGCGATGATGAGGGCCGTTCCGTTGATGCGTCGCAACAAGGTTTCTCCCGGGCCGAGGTGTGACGGCGTCGAATCAGCTGCCGGTTCCAACGACCGGCGCCTGGCTGGTCGTTCAAGATACTGGTCAGTAGTACCGGTGGGGCAGTATCGGGAGATACGCAGCGGCGCACCGGAGCGTTCAACGGCGCATGCCGGACGCTCAGCGACGCAGCGCCGGATGGTCGGCGACCACCGTGCAGGACCCCGGAGCGATCTCCGTGAAGCCGGCGTCACGCACCACCGGAAGTCCGCTCACGGTGAGTTCCGCCCATCGTCCGGCGTCCGGCGTGGCGACGGAGAGCGGGAACCCGGCCTCGCGCCATGCCTTGCGCTCCGTCTCCGACAGCTCCCACCAGGCGAGCTGTGCGCCGTGCCCGGCCTGCGCCATCTCCTTGCCCGCGGACATACCGAGCTCCGGGTTCAGCCACAGCACCGGGCCGGACGGGTCGGGCGCGGCAGGCGGCTCGGGGTCGTCCAGGTCCGTGCCCGACACCTGGAGCTTGGCCAGCTCCTTCGGCCAGCCGTCCAGCGGCACCGGCGGGAACACCCGCACCTCGGCGCTCTCGCCCGTGACCGTGATGCCGGGAAGCGCGGACGCCTTGCGCCACTCCGCGCCGCGCGCCCGGCGCACGACCTTGCGGATCCGGGCGTCCTGCCAGTCGTGGATGGCCTGCGCCCACTCGCCCTCGCCGACGGACCGCTCGTCGGAGAGCATCACGAGGACGGCGCGGGCGGCGGTGCGCAGTGCGTCGGTGCGGGCCGGGGGGTCGGTCTTCTCGATGTGCACGACCAGCGGCAGTACGTACTGCGGGGCGTCGTCCCGGCTGTTCCGCTCGGACTGGAAGGGGGAGACGGACGTGGTCGTGGCGCCCGACCGGGCCGGGGTGTCCGACCGGGCCGAGGAGTCCGGCTGGGACAGGGGAGGGGAGGTGTCGTTGCTGCTCACTCGTCCAAGTCTGCCAGCCGTCCCTCTCCCGGGTTTCCCGGCTCCTTGGCGGAATGAATCGCTCCGGGTGAGGATGCACCGCATGAAGAGCGATCTCTTTTCCAGCGAGAACATGGTCAAGCCGGCAACCGCCCCCGGAATGACCCTGCAGAACACCAAGTCCATCAAGTACGCCGTCAACGGCGAGATGCACGCACGCCAGGGATCGATGGTCGCCTTCCGCGGCGATCTGCAGTTCGAGCGCAAGGGCCAGGGCCTCGGCGGCATGCTCAAGCGCGCCGTCACCGGAGAGGGGCTGCCGCTGATGGCGGTCCGCGGTCAGGGTGAGGCGTGGTTCGCCCACGAGGCCGCCAACTGCTTCATCGTGGAGATGGAACAGGGCGACGTCCTCACCATCAACGGTCGCAACGTCCTGTGTTTCGACGCCACGCTCTCGTACGAGATCAAGACGGTGAAGGGTGCCGGAATGACCGGCGGCGGAATCTTCAACAGCGTCTTCAGCGGCTACGGCAAGCTCGGCCTGATGTGTGAGGGGCATCCCATAGTGATCCCGGTCACAGCCCATCAGCCGGTGTGCGTCGACACGGACGCCGTGGTCGGCTGGAGCAGCCAACTGGCCACGTCGCTGCACCGCTCGCAGAGCTTCGGCTCGATGATCCGCGGGGGCTCCGGGGAGGCCGTCCAACTGAGGCTGGACGGCGAGGGGTTCGTGATCGTACGGCCCAGTGAGCTCAAGCCCGAGAAGGCATCGGCCAACTGAACCTGACCGGGGTGGGCCGTCGCTACGGCCTCGGCGGACCGTGGGTGCTGCGCGGGGTCGACCTCGACCTGCCCGCGCACGCCCTGGTCCGGATCGAGGGGGCCAACGGATCGGGCAAATCAACCCTGCTGAGGCTGCTCGCGGGGATCGACACCCCGACCGAGGGGCGGATCACCGGCCGCAGGCCGCGTACGGCCTACGTCCCCGAGCGCTTCCCGGCGGCGCTGCCCTTCACCGCGGCCCGGTACCTCGTCCACCTGGGCCGGATCCACGGCCTGGGCACCGCCGAGGCGACCGGGCGGGCGCAGGCATGGCTGGCCCGGTTCGGGGCCGCCGACCACGCCCGTACACCGCTGTCGGAACTCTCCAAGGGCACCAGCCAGAAGGTCGCCGTGGCCCAGGCCCTCCTGGCCGAACCGGAACTCCTGGTCCTGGACGAGGCATGGACCGGCCTGGACATCGCGGCCCGCGACGAACTGGATCGCGCCGTCGCGGAACGGGTCACGGCCGGAGCCACCGTCGTCTTCGTCGACCATGATCCGCGCCGGCTGGCGGGCGTGATCGACGCCACCCACCGGGTCGAGGGGCTCGGGCTCGTCCCCGTAGCGCCGCGGGAGGCGGCGTCCGAGACCGAGACCGGGCCGCGGGTACGGATCGAGGTCACGGGTGCCTCCGGGGCCACCCTTCCGGCTGGGCTGCCGGGTGCCCCCGCGCAGGAACCCGGACC
The DNA here is from genome assembly GCF_026342835.1 of Streptomyces sp. NBC_00154. Classification (GTDB taxonomy): domain Bacteria; phylum Actinomycetota; class Actinomycetes; order Streptomycetales; family Streptomycetaceae; genus Streptomyces. The sequence goes on along the minus strand of NZ_JAPEMI010000001.1, from coordinate 806,187 downwards.
CGACGGCACCGTGCGGCTCACGGTCGCGGCCGTGTACTCGGACGCACTCCTGCGTGCCCTGCTGACGGCCCGCCCGCCGTGGCACATCCGGCAGCTGTCGGCAGCGGCAGCACCGGAACCGACGCCCCGGACCGAACCGTCCCGGATCCCATGACCGCGCTGATCCGCTACCAGGCCGCCCTGCTGCTCCGCTCCCAGCGCTGGCTCGCCCCCGTCCTCCTGTACGCGGTCTTCCTCGCCGTGGGAGTCCAGTCGGGGCAGCCCGTGCTCGACTCGCTCGGTTACGCCGCCGCCGCTCTCCTGCCCGTCAGCGCCTGGCTCGTCCAGCTCTGCGCCACCCAGGAACCGCCCGCCGCCCGGACCGTCGCCGCCGCCGTGACCGGGCAGCCGAAGGTCCATCTGGCGTCGCTGCTCACCGCTGTGGGCTGCGCCGGACTGCTGGGCACTGCGGCCACCGCGATCGTGCTGCTGATCAGCGATCCGGCCAACGCCGACCACACCGTCCGCGTCCCGCTGCTGCCCGCCGGACTCGCCGGGCTGCTCGCCGCCGCCTGCTGCGCGTTGCTCGGAGCGGCGGTCGGCGCGCTGTGCACGCGCCCGGTGCTGCACCGCCGCGGCTGGTCGGTCGCGGCCACCGCGCTCGCCGCCCTGCTGTCCCTGGTGACCAGCGGCTCGCCGGCGAAGTACGCGGTCACGGGGCTGGTCACCGGATCGCTGACCGGGGCGGTCCACATTCCCGTCCTGCCGCTGATCTGCGCCGCTGCCGTGGCCGCCGCGGTGGGGACGGTGGTCTGCCGGCTCACTTCGCTGCGCGGGTGACCAAGGGCTGTCCTACGGGACAGCCCTTAGGCTTGTGCGCATGGACGAGTCGTACTGCGAGACGCCCGGCGCGAGGCCCGTGCCGGTGGCTTCCGACGCACCGGAATCGGGACCTCCGTACGCCGAGTGCGTGCTGTGCCGGGAGCCGACCGAGTATCCGGAGTCGGTCAAGGGGATCACGCTCTGCCCGGTCTGCGAGTGGCAGGAGGCGCAGCGCACGGCCTGCTCGGGCTGACGAGCCGGGAGCGGGTGCAGAAGAACACCGCGGGCGACATCGACAGCCGCTCCTCCCCGGCGCCGGCCGACCCGGCCACGGGAGACCTCGAGGGCCCTTCACCAACTGGTGGGCGCCGCGGACCGATCCGGTACGGGGGCGGCGGACGGTGCCGCCCGCCGCCCCCGTACTGCTCAGCGCATCAGTCGCATCAGCGCCAAGGGCCCGTCACGGCGAACGTCGTCCCGGGCGTGTAGCAGTTCACGAACATCGTTCCGCCGTCCGGCGCGAACGTGACCCCGGCGAACTCGCCCCACTCCGGCTCCTGGGGCGTACCGATGTTCTGGCGGCCGCGCGCCATCGCGTACACCTCGCCGCTCCGCGTCACACCGAACACATGCTGGGCGCCGTTGCCGTCCTCGCACACCATCAGCCCGCCGTCGGACGACAGGCAGATGTTGTCGGGGGACTCGCCGGGCAGCTGAACATCCGTACCGGGGCCGAAGACGACCACCAGGGTGAGGCGGCGGCGCTTCGGTTCGTACCGCCACACCTGGCCGAAGTGGTCGGCTGCCGAGCCCGCCGCACTCTGCGCGAAGCTGGAGACGAAGTAGACCGACGAGCCGCCCCAGTAGCAGCCCTCCAGCTTCTGGGCGTGTGTGATGCCCTTCGGACCGAAGTCCTGCAGCCGGATGGGCGTCCCCGCGGCCTGCGGATCCGGTACGGGGACCCACTCGATCCGGTCGAAGCTCGCACCGGTCTCCTGGATGACGGAGAGGTCGGGGACGCCGGGCACCCGCATGGCCTGCAGTTCGCCGCCGGCCCGCAAGGAGCCCGTGCCGCCCAGTGGTTTCTCCGGCAGGAAGCGGTAGAAGAGCCCGAACGGCTTCTCGAACGCGTCCTCCGTCTCGTAGACGATCCCGTTGTTCGGATCGATCGCGATCGCCTCGTGCTGGAACCGGCCCATCGCGGTGAGCGGCACGGCTCCGGTGCGGTGCGGGTCGGCGCCGTCCACCTCGAAGATGAAGCCGTGGTCCTTGGTGTAGCCGTTGGTGCCGGCTCGGTCCTCGGTCTCCTCGCAGGTCAGCCAGGTGTTCCAAGGGGTGCGGCCGCCCGCGCAGTTCACCGCCGTGCCGGCGATGGCCACGCGTTCGCCGAGGACGGCGCCGCGGCTGTCGAGCTCCAGTGCTGTGCAGCCGCCCTTGCCCATCGGGTCGTAGGTGAGGCCTTCGACGGCCGGGACCGCGATCTTCGCGGTGACCCGGTTCTCGTGGTTGCGGACGAGATGGACGCGGCCCCGGTGGCCGGCGAAGGCAGCCATGCCGTCGTGGTTGCTGGGGACCGGGCCCTCGCCGGAGCGGAGCCGGTCGCCCTCTCGGGACAGCACCCGGTAGCGGAAGCCCTTCGGCAGATCGAGCAGGCCGTCCGGGTCGGGGACCAGCGGTCCGTAGCCGCTGTGGCCACGGGCGGCGGCGGTGCCCGCGAAGAGTTCGGAGAAGGCCCCGGCGAAGGCGATCGAGACAGCGGTCGCACCGCTGCCGGCCAGGACCTGTCGTCGTGTTGCGAGTCGTCGTGCTGGTGCAGATGACATGAGGCAACTCCCTGCTGGCGGACAGGAGAAGTGACCCGCATGTGTGTACCACGCGTATCGCCGCACGGGAACCATGCGGGCCACTGTGCCTGGTGGCGCGTCGCGGGCCTGCCGTGGCCCGTGGGATCAGACGAGCGAAGCGGTCAACGTGATCGTCGTGCCCGTGAGCGCCTGGCTGACCGGGCAGTTCGCCTTGGCGTCCTCGGCCGCCTTGACGAAGCCCGCCTCGTCGAGACCGGGCACCTCGCCCTGCACGGTGAGGTGGATGCCGGTGATGCCGGTGCCGGGCTGGAAGGTGACCTCGGCCTGGGTGTTCAGCCGGGTCGGCGCGTTGCCGGCCGTGGTCAGACCGTTGGACAGCGCCATCGAGAAGCAGCTGGAGTGCGCCGCCGCGATGAGCTCCTCCGGGCTGGTCTTGCCGTTCGCCTTTTCCGCGCGGGACGGCCACGACACCGCGTACTCCCCGATGCCGGAGGAGTCGAAGGTGACAACGCCCTCGCCCTCGATCAGGTTGCCTTCCCAGACCGTGTGCGCCTGACGCGTGGTTGCCATGCTGGTTCCCTTCGGATGATGGAGTTACCGCATCCGAACCTACTGCGCCACCAGTCCCTTTGCGTCGCGCGCCAGCGCCGTCAGCCGGGAGATCGCCCGGAAGTACTTCTTCCGGTACCCCCCGTTCAGCATCTCGTCGCTGAACAGCCGGTCGAACGGGAGCCCGGAGGCGAGCACCGGTATCTCGCGGTCGTACAGCCGGTCGGCGAGCACCACGAGCCGCAGCGCCGTCGACTGGTCCGGCACCGGCTGCACGTCGGTGAGGCAGACCGCCCGGATGCCGTCCGTCAGCGCGCCGTACCGGCTCGGATGGACACGGGCCAGATGGTCGAGCAGCGACGGGAAGTCGTCCAGGCTCGCGCCCTCGGTGGCGTACGCCGCCCTGGTGACCTGCTCGTCGGAGTACGGCGCGGGGGCCTCGGGCAGCCCGCGGTGCCGGTAGTCCTCGCCATCGATCCGCAGCGGGCGGAAGTGCGAGGACAGGCCCTGGATCTCCCGCAGGAAGTCGGCGGCGGCGAAGCGCCCCTCGCCGAGCTTGCCGGGCAGCGTGTTGGAGGTGGCGGCCAGCGCGACCCCCGCCTCGACCAGCCTGCTGAGCAGCGACGACACGAGGACGGTGTCGCCCGGGTCGTCGAGTTCGAACTCGTCGATGCAGAGCAGCCGGTGCCCGCTGAGTGTCTGCACGGTCTGCTGGAAGCCCAGGGCGCCCACCAGGTTTGTCAGCTCCACGAAGGTGCCGAACGCCTTGAGCGACGGGGCGGCGGGCGTGGCGTGCCAGAGCGAGGCCAGCAGGTGCGTCTTGCCGACGCCGTAACCACCGTCGAGATACACACCGAGCGGCCCGGCCACCGGCGCAGCCTTCCTGCTGAACCACTTGCGCTTGCCCACACCTGTGGCGTGCGCACCGCCGAGCCCGGTCGCGAACTCGCTGAGGACCTTGACCGCCTCGACCTGACTGGGCTGGTCGGGGTCGGGGACGTACGTGTCGAAGCGCACCGTGTCGAAGCGCGGCGGCGGCACCATCTCGGCGACCAGACGGTCGGCAGGGACGTGCGGCTCAAGGGCGCACAGGGACAGCGGGGCCGTTTCGGCTATGGGACTCTGCCCAGGCACGGCGGTGGAGGACGACACAGCTGTCAAGCTTAAGCGCCGTGCGAGACTGCACGAATGCGACGCCTCTTCCCTGTGACCGACCAGACACCGGCTGCCGAAGCAGGGGAGTGGAGTCTGGACGAGCTGGCCGACGCCTATGCGTACCCCGCAGGGGACGGCCCGTGGCTGCGCGCCAACATGGTCTCCACGCTCGACGGCGCCGCCCAGCACGACGGCCGCTCGCAGCCGATCTCCTGCGAGACGGACATGCGGATCTTCGGTACGTTGCGCGGCCTGGCCGATGTCGTCGTGGTGGGTGCGGAGACCGTGCGCATGGAGGGATACCGGCCGGCCCGGGCCCGGGAGGCCTTCGCCGCGCGGCGGGCGGCGGCCGGGCAAGGGCCCGCCCCGGCGATCGCCGTGGTCAGCGGCAGCCTGGATCTGGACTTCTCGCTTCCGCTGTTCGTCTCGCCGCTCGTCCCGACCCTCGTCCTCACCGGCAACGGCGCGCCGCCGGATCGGATCGAAGCGGCCCGGAAGGCGGGCGCCGAGGTGGTGACCGCGGGGGAGGGCTCCCGGGTGGACCCCGCCAGGGCCGTACGGGAACTCGCGGACCGCGGGCTCAAGCGGCAGCTGGCGGAGGGCGGACCCCGGCTGCTCGGTCAGTTCATCGCTGCCGGGGTGCTGGACGAGCTGTGTCTGACCCTCTCGCCGATGCTGACGGCCGGGGACGCCCAGCGGATCGCCGGAGGTCCGGCGGTGGCGGTGCCGGAACGATTCACCCTGGCGTCGCTGCTGGAGGAGGCCGGGTTCCTCTTCACTCGGTACCGTCGGATCTGACAATAAGCGGAATATCCCGTTCCGGTTAGCTTCCGGTGGGCACAATAGCTCTCGCAGTCCCCGTGCCGGCACGGGGAAGGACGGTTTCGGCAGCGGCCTGCGACGGTCGATGGAACAGAAGGGCGCCTGTGGTGTTCACCAGCGTTTTGATGATCGAGAAGCCCCTCACTTCCGAGGACGTCGAGTTCGTCACCACCCTCCACGGGGACGAGGGGACCTCGTTCGTCGTACTGATGCAGCCGCGCGGTGACCAGGCCGACGTACTGCTGCGCGCCATCGACGACGTGGCGATCGGCGAGCTGAAGGAAGCGGCCCGCGAGCTCGGGGAGCCCGAGGGCAAGGACGCCAGGCAGTCCGCCGAGCTGGCCCTCGAGGTCTCGCTCGCCGCGCTGCGCAAGGCGGGCTCCGAAGCGGTCGGACAAGTGGTCGAGGACCACCCGCTGGACAAGCTGAAATCCGTGGTCGACGAGGCGGGGGCCGACGAGGTCATCGTGCTGACCGCCCCGCACTACGTGGAGGAGTTCTTCCACCGTGACTGGGCGTCCAGGGCCCGGCACAAGGTCGGCGTACCTGTGCTCAAACTCTTCGCGCACAGCGAATAGGCTGGGGGCGTCGCACCACAACTTTTGGGAGATACGCGCATGGCACCCGGTATTCCTGCCGCCATGGAACGACCGCACTTCATCGGCATCGGCGGCGCCGGAATGTCGGGCATCGCGAAGATCCTCGCCCGGCGCGGCGCGAAGGTCGCTGGCAGCGACGCCAAGGAGTCCGGCACGGCCGAGGCCCTGCGGGCACTGGGCGCGACCGTCCACATCGGGCACGCCGCCGGTCATCTGGCGGACGACGCGTCCTGCGTGGTCGTTTCCAGCGCCATCCGCGCCGACAACCCGGAGCTGCTGCGCGCCGCCGAGCGGTCGGTCCCCGTCGTGCACCGATCGGACGCGCTCGCCTCGCTGATGCAGGGCCTGCGCGCCATCGCCGTCGCCGGCACCCACGGCAAGACGACCACCACGTCGATGCTGGCCGTCGCCCTCTCCGAGCTGGGCCTCGACCCGTCGTACGCCATCGGCGGCGACCTGGCGGGCCCCGGCACCAACGCGACGCACGGTGAGGGCGACATCTTCGTCGCCGAGGCCGACGAGAGCGACCGCAGCTTCCAGAAGTACGACCCCGAGGTCGCGATCGTCCTCAACGTGGAGCTGGACCACCACGCGAATTACGCCTCGATGGACGAGATCTACGACTCCTTCGAGACGTTCGTCGGGAAGATCGTCCCCGGTGGCACCCTGGTCGTCTCCGCGGACCAGTCCGGCGCCGTCGAGCTGACGAGGCGCGTACGCGACCTCTCCTCCCTCAACATCGTCACGTACGGTGAGGCCGAGACCGCCGACGTACGCGTCCACAAGATCACCCCGCGCGGTCTGACCAGCGAAGTCACGGTCGTCCTGAACGGCAAGTTCCTCACGTTCACGGTCTCCGTCCCGGGCAGCCACTACGCCCACAACGCGGTCGCCGCCCTGGCCGCCGGTGTCGCACTGGGCATCCCGGCCCACAATCTGGCCTCCGCGCTCGGCAAGTACACCGGGGTCAAGCGCCGCCTCCAGCTCAAGGGCGAGGCGGCGGGCGTCCAGGTCATCGACTCGTACGCGCACCACCCGACGGAGATGACCGCCGACCTCGAAGCGATGCGCGGCGCCGCTTCCGACGCGCGCCTCCTGGTCGTCTTCCAGCCGCACCTCTTCTCCCGCACCCAGGAGCTCGGTACGGAGATGGGCCAAGCCCTCGCCCTCGCCGACGCCTCCGTGGTCCTGGACATCTACCCGGCCCGTGAGGACCCGATCCCGGGCGTCACCAGCACCCTGATCATCGACGCGGCGAAGGCGGCCGGCGCCGACGTCACCGCCGTCCACGACAAGGCGGCGGTCCCCGAGGTCGTCGCGGGAATGGCGAAGCCCGGTGACCTCGTTCTCACCATGGGCGCGGGCGACGTCACGGACCTCGGCCCGCAGATCCTGGACCACCTGTCGAGCTGAGGGAGCCACCGTGTCGTACGACATCGAGAAGCCGGACGAGGAATGGCGGGCGGAGCTGACGCCCGCGGAGTACGCGGTCCTGCGCCAGGCCGGCACCGAACCGGCCTTCGTAGGTGAGTACACCGACACCAAGACGGCCGGCGTCTACTCCTGCCGGGCCTGTGGCACCGAGCTGTTCCGCTCGGACACGAAGTTCGAGTCGCACTGCGGCTGGCCGTCCTTCTACGACCCGAAGGACACGGACGCGGTCGAGCTGATCCAGGACCGCAGCCTCGGCATGGTCCGCACCGAGGTGCGGTGCGCGCGCTGCGGCTCGCACCTGGGGCACGTCTTCGAGGGCGAGGGGTACCCCACGCCGACCGACCAGCGGTACTGCATCAACTCGATCTCGCTGCGCCTGGCACCGGACGAGAGCTGACGCGACGCCCGGCCGCGGGGCGCATCCGCCCGCAGCCGGTCAGTCGTCCTCGGAGGTCTCGGGGCGCAGCAGGGGGTGGGCGACGCCGGGGAACACCCGCGCCCTGACCACCGGCTCCGCCGCCCCGCCCTGAACCACTGTCTCGGCGACGCCCCAGGGGCGGCCGCGCAGGACGACGGTCAGCGTGTACGAGGACGAGCAGCCCAGGCAGTCGTACCGGTCCACCCACGTCTCCACGTCGGTGACGCTGCCGGGGTAGCGCGCCACGTGCCGGTGCCGGGCGTGACAGCGCTCGCACCTCTCGCCCGGCTCGCACATCCCGCCGCAGGGGCACGGCACATCGAGCGAGTCCGCCGGGTGCCAGCGCTGGGTGAGGACGGCGTCACGGGTGGCGCCCATGTCCTTCATCGCCTTGAGATTGCGGGCGGCGACGTTGTACGACTCGCCGGTGGCGGCCATCCGGTCGCGGATGACGTCCTTGCGTCCGCGGTTCGTCGTCATGAGCTCCTCCTGGGTATACGCAGCCCGCCAGGAGGCCCACGAAATCGGTACGTCCCACGGTACCCGGCGCCCCGGGCGGCGCGTGACACACGCCCGGCCGTCTCAGTCCACCGGCCCGCCCGCCACGTAGATCACCTGGCCGGAGACGAACCCCGCCCCGGGGCTCACAAGGTAGGACGCCGTATGGGCGATGTCCTCCGGCTGACCCACTCGCCCGACCGGAATGGACTGCGCCGCGTTGCGCTGGAACTCCTCGAAGCCGAGACCCAGCCGGCGGGCCGAGGTCCTGGTCATGTCGCTCACCACGAAGCCCGGGGCGATGGCGTTGGCCGTGATGCCGTGCCGGCCGAGCTGCAGGGCGAGCGACTTGGTGAAACCGAGCAGGCCAGCCTTCGCGCTGGCGTAGTCGACACGCGCGGCGTCGCCGACCGCGGAGATGCTCGACATGGTGACGATCCGCCCCCAGCCGGCCGCGATCATGTGTGGGGTGACGGCCCGGGTGAAGAAGAACGGGCCGCGCAGATTGACCCCCAGGACCGTGTCCCACTGCTCCGTGGTCATCTCCACGAGGTCGGCACGGGGACCGACACCGGCGTTGTTGACCAGTACTGTCGGTGGACCCAGCTCGGTGGTGACCCGGGCGACGGCGGCGGTCACCGCGGCCTCGTCCGCGACATCGGCGGCGACCGCCACCGCCGACCCGCCGTCGCTCCTGATGGCCTCCACCGTCCCTTCGCAGTCCGCCTCGTCCAGGTCGATCACGCCGACCGCCAGGCCGTCACGGGCCAGCTGCCTGGCCACCGCGGCACCGATGCCGCGTGCCGCGCCGGTGACAATTGCCGTGCGTCGCACCTCAGTTGTGAATGTCATGGGCTGAAGTTCACGGCATGGGCGCGCTGCTGCCAACCGAATTGGGCCCGGGCTCCACGATCGGCCCTCACAGAGATGGCGCACCGTCGACCACCAACCGTGACCGGACAGCTGCCGACGTCACTGAGCCGGCCAGGAGGAAGGCCCCGACCTCTCCTGGATGGAGGGGTCGGGGCCTCTGCTGTGCGGGTCCGGCGTGGGGTGCGACCGTCAGCTGCCGGCGGCCCTACGGCGGCGCATCCACCAGGTCAGGCCCGCTCCGCCGACGGCGAGTGCCGCGGCGAGGGAGGCGATCGGACCGATGGGGGTGTCGGAGCCGGTGTCGGCGAGGTCGCCGTCCGGGTCCTTCGGAGCGCCGGTGTGGGCGGGGGTGTGGCTGTCGGAAGGTTCCGGTGCCGGGGTGGTGGGCGTATGGGTCGGCTTGCTGGTGGGTTTGCCCGTGTCGGTCGGCTTCGGGCCCGGGGTGTTGCCCCCGCCGCCGTTGTCGACCTGGCCGGAGCTGGAGCCGCCGAACATGACGGTGTTGCTGTTGCGGTAGGTGACCGTGGTGGTCCTGGAGGTCTTGGTGGTGGTGTCCGTCCTGGGGTGCTGGAGGTTGAACTCCACCTTGGAGATGTTGCGCTTCGGGGCCTTGGAGAAGTCGACGCCGCCCATGATGCAGGTCTTGTTCTGGCCGTCGACCTGGCAGGGGTAGCTGTAGTCGCCCTGCGTGTACGACTTCATGTAGTCGTCCCACGTCTGCTTCGGGGTCCAGGTCCTGGCCTTGCCCCGCAGCGGCCACCGGGCCACGTCGTTGCTGTTGATGATGGGCCGGAAGTCGGTGACGTGGTCCTTGTCCTGGGTGCGGACGTACTCGGCCGCGACGCGGGCGTTGTAGACGCGGCGCAGGTCGGCGTACGCGCTCCCGCTGTTGACCTTCTTCTCGACGTCGGGGATCACGTACTGCTCGACCAGGCGCTGTGAGGTGTCGATCTGGGCCTCGGTCAGGTCGCACTTGCCGTTGGGGCTGGGGTAGTTGACCTTCTGGGGTTCGGCGTTGACCTTCAGTGGCGCATCCAGGATGTACAGGCCCTTGTTGTCGGCGCGGACCTTGGCGGTCCTGGGTACGATCCACAGCCGGATCTGGTGCCCGCAGGGGATGTTCGCGGCCGTCATGGCATCCCAGTACTGCTTGCCGATGCCGCTGCGCGGGTCCATGTCACGCGCGTAGTCGTGCTTCATCTCCAGGTCGGCCTGAAGCAGGACACGTCCGGCGTCGGTCTTCCCGAACGTCTTGTCCATGATCTTGTCGGGCTGGTCCGGGTTGAGGTTGACCCAGAACTTGTCCGGCGTCAGCGCCAGCCAGGCGAACATCGCATCGGAGGAGAGCTGAAGGCGCTGCTCACCGCCCCAGCCGGGGTTCTTGTCCTCGTCCTCGACCATGTCGGCCTTGAAGGAGTAGTCGAGACCCTTGCCCTTGGTCGGGTTGCCGACGTACTGGAGCTCCAGGGTGGAGAAGTCGATGCCCCCGGGCCGCCCGAAGCCGCCACGGGTGTTGACCTGGTTGTACTGGTGCTGGAGCTTGCGTGCCTGCTCAGGGCTCTTCGCCGAGCGCCACACGTCGTCGTGCAGCGGGCCGTAGGAGCCGATGCGGCGCGGATCGGGGTTGAAGACCTTGTCGTAGCGGGTGTACCTGTTCGGCGTCCAGCGGGCATGGCCGTTGGCGCGCTGCTCGCGGATGGTGGCCTGGGGGAGGTTCGTGCCGCGTTCGCTCTGGAGTTGCCGGTTCAGGGAGGCGTACTGGCGCTTGGTGTTGCCCGTGGTCTCGTCGCCGGTGATCAGGCGGAGCTTGTGGTCGGCGTACTCCTTGTTGCGCAGGATGTGCTTGTCCCAGCGGAGCTGTTCGGCGATGTGCTTGCCGTTGGACTTGAACTCGACGAACTCTTTGGTCTTGGCGTTGTAGGCGTCGTACTTGCGGACCGCCTGCTCGCCGGTCCTGGGGTTGATGACCGCCTTGCCGTTCTTGTCGAAGACCGGCACTTCCTTCTGGCAGATCCAGTCCGGTCCGACGAGCTTGAACTGCTTGACGACGCGGGATTCGAAGCCGTCGCCCTTGCGCTGGTTGGCCTCGTTGCCGATGACCCTCTGGTCGAGCCAGAGGCGGAAGTCCGTCATCTTCCGAGGGCCGTCGCCGACCAGCTGCTTGTTGTAGCGGGCGTAGATCTCCAGGGCCCGGTACTGCGGGTCACCGGTCTGGCCGTACTTCTTCTTCCACTTCTGGACGTCATCTTCGGTCTTGCCGGCGGCGTCCAGCTTCGCCTGGTCCGGCGTGGACATCCCGTCGAAGGCGTGGGAGGGGTTGTCGAAGAAGTAGTCGCCCCAGGTGTCTTCGGGGTTCTGGCTGTAAGGGGTGTTCTTGCCCTGGACGCCGCGGGCCTCGTCCATGTTGTATTTGCGGCCGAGGAACTTCTCGTCGCAGCGGATCTTGCCCGGTGCGGCGTCGGCCGTGCCCTGTAGGGCGGGCAGGCCGGTGACGATGAGTCCGGCTGCGGCTGCCGTGGCGAAGCAGGCGGCCAGCCGGAGCCGTAAGCGTGATCGTATGGAGGTACTCACGTGTGTCTGTCCCTGTGGGGGGCTCATGGGACATGGAGTTGGACGGTGGGGCCCCCGTGCTTGCCACCGTCCAGCCCCACACCCTAGAGCTTCATGTGCCGGCTGATACAACGGGTTGTTGAGGTTCGGCGTGTCAACTGGTGTGACAGGAAGGACAGTTCATTCCACTGTCCGAGTGGCTGTCTACAGTGGGCGGCATGGCTGATCGCGCAGACCACAGCATCGACCCGCAGACCCACCCCGACCTGTCGGCGTGGCTGACCGAACGCGCCCAGGGCTTCGAGCACTGGGCCGAGGCCACCAGCACCCCCGAGGCATGGGACTTCTCCCCCCGGTCCCTGGACGCGCTGGAAGATCTCATCCGCAGCCGGTACGACAACGACGCTGAGACCCTCACCGCGCGACGCGACGCATTTCTTCAGGGGGCGTGCTGGTACATCGGGGAAGTGGTCTGCCGCACCCAGGGAGCGGTGTGGAAGTTCGAGCCGTTCGCCGTGAAGGGCGCCGAACTGCCGTCCCTGTTCGGGGAGGCGGATCCGTCAGGGGTCATCGACGACCCCTGCGTGGGGTTGCCCGGAGAGGACACGGAGGAGGCCATCTATCCGATGGGCGCCGTGCACGGACTGTTCACCACCGAAGACGAGCTGGGCAACTCCATCGTCCAGCACCTCTCCGACGTGCTGGGCGACTCCGACGAGGACGACGAGGACGACGAGGGGTAGCCGGGGGATGCGCAGCGAGCGAGGCCGGGACCCGGCTAGAACCGTCGCACTCGTGCCGCCAGCCGGCTTCCCAGTCGCCTGCCGAGGGTGCCTGGGCGGCGGCGCCAGGCCCGGAACGCCTCCGCTGTGCGGCTGCTGCCCGTGCGTTCGGCGGCCTTCTCCACCGCCGCGATCTCGCTGCCCGACAGGTCGCGTACCACGGGGCGCAGCACCTCCTCCAGCAGTGCGGCCCGGGTTTCGCTCCAGGCCCGGCCCGCGTGCGGGTGGGAGGTCCAGACGGTGAAACAGTCGGCCACGTACGCCGGTTCGGTCCGCAGCCGGGCCAGGACGGTGTCGTGGCGGGCGGCCCTGCCGTAGGCCGCGATCAGATCCAGGTCGTCGCTGTGCACGAATGCGTACAGCTCCGCCTCAGGGCGGTCCGGCGCAAGCAGGCTGTGCGCAAGGGTGCCGTAGGCGTGCTCCAGCACAGTGAGTTCCACCGGCTCGGCGCGGGCGCGCAGAGCCTTTGCTCGGTCGGGCCAGCCGGGCGCCGACTCGCCGGACCTGATGTCGCGGGCGAACTCCAGCAGCTGCAGTGCACCGCGGCCCCGTGCGTCGATCTCCTGGGGGAAGCAGCGCAGCAGATCGTGGGAGAGTTCGGCGGCCTCCGCGTCGTCGGAAGGCGCGGAGAGTGCGGCGGCGACGAGATGTGACCACGTACCGGCCGTCCGGTGGGAGTCGGAGCCGGACTCGCCGAGGAGGAGCCGTGCCTCGCCCGCCGTCGGGGTGGCATCGCCCCAGATCAGCCCGACGGCGGTACGCAGTACCAGCGGCTCGGCGAAGGGCGAGAACCCGGCGGCTCGCAGCACCGTGTGCAGCGCCATGATGCGGTCGGAGCCCTGCTCCTTCGCGCGGGGCGCCTCGGCGCACATCCGCAGATGCGGCAGTGCCTGCGCGCCGGTGAAGGGGAGGGCGACGCGGGTGAGGAGTTCTTCGGCGGCGGAGGGGGCGGTCAGGGCGAGTTGGTCGAGTTCGCCGAGGAGCGCCGTGCGGACGTCGAACTGTTCGTCCAGGAGATCGAGCAGTGCGTGGCCTCTGTCCGGCGCCGGAGCAGCAAGCAGAGTCCGAGCCATGTGCCGGGCGACGGAAGGAAGTTGGTCCATCAGATCCATGTCGAGCAGCCGGGCGATCCGGAGCAGCTGCACCTGGCGCCCGATGGTCTCCCCGACCGTGGATTCCGTCGTTTCCGAGGTGAGCTCGGCGAGCAGGGCCGGACCGAGATCCGAGGCCAGCTGCTTCACGGCGGCGGGTTCGGCGAACGCCGAGCGGGGCGGTAGTGCGAGCACGATGTCGCTGCGCCGCACCGCCTCCGTCACCAGTAGTGCGGCGAGCGGTGCCGTGGCGGTGGCAGGGGCACGTCCTTCGAGCGCCGCCAGCAGCCGGGCGACCGACGCCGACTCGGCGGCGGTACGGTCGTCGGCCGGTGCCGCGAGTGCGGTGGTCAGCCGGTGCGCCTGCTGCTCGTCCAGCGCGTACGGCCTCTCGGCAGCCCAATCGGCGGCCGCAGCACGCCCGTTGGGGCCGAGCGCGATGCCCGCGTGCAGTGCGGTGAAGGCGAGCGGTCCGGCGGCGAAGGGTTCGCCGGGCAGCCCGGCAGCTGCCCGGAAAAGTTCCGGTGCGCGGCTGCGCCAGATCCGGGCCACCGTCTCCGCCCAGGCATCGTCCGCCGGCCCCTCCGGAGCGCGGCCGGCGCATGCGTGCACACGGAAGCCCGGGCCGGTCAGCTCGTGTGCGTCGTCCGGCATTACGCCGATCACCTGGTGCGGGGAGTGCGCCGGGCGGCGGGTGTACGTGGTGAACGTCAGCCGGTGTGCGTCCTCCGGCGGGAGTACGGCTCCGGCCAGCGCGATCCACCGGGCCACGTCCGCGCTCTGCCGTTCCACGAGGACGATCTGCGCCGACGACCGTTTCTCGCTCACCCGGCGCAGATCGGCGAAGACCGTCGCGAGCCAGGGGCTGCGGGAGACCGCGAAGTCGTTGAGCGCCTCCTGCCCGAAGACGGCAGAGGCGGGGAGGGCCGATATGCGGTCCGGTGTACCGCCGTCGGGCGTGGTCGATGCCCAGCTCGGCGACCGCCACGCCGTGATGGGGAGCGCGTCGCCCGGCAGGCGCGTGCCGGCCGGAAGATGCACCGCATGCGCGTGGAAGTGACCGGCGCCGGAACCTCCGAGTGCCACGGTGCGGCTCAGCAGATGGCTGCCGTCGGAGAGCGCGCTGAAGCTGAACGTCTCGGGAAAGGAACGGAGTTCAGCGGCGGTCGGACGGTACGGCGCCCCGGCCGGAGGCTCGTAACCGAGCAGCTGCTCCGCCTCGGTCAGCACCGGCGTGGGTATGCCGCCACCGACCGCCGTGAACCGTGCGCCGACCCCGTCTTCCCCCGCGGAGGCAGAGGTGTAGTGCAACTGCGCGAGGCTCATGCGTCGGCCCTCTTCGTCCTTGCCACGTACGTCCCCGTGCGTCAGCACGCCCCGCCCTCGTCGGCCGTCCGTCATGGACCGGCCGTACGGGCGCGGCGACGACCCCGGCGGGGAACGGTCCGCAATCGCGGGAGCGACGCTATCAAGGTGCGGCGGGGCCGCAGGCACGCTGCCGAAACGTGATCTGTGCAACTGTCCCGGGCCGGTCGGTCCAGCGGGACGAGGTACCTGCCGTAGGTAACCTCAGGCTCGGGCGGCGTAGGCGACGAAGCCGGTCCAGGCGGCGGGAGAGAGGGTGAGCTGTGGTCCTTCTTCGTTCTTGGAATCCCGGACGTGGACGGTGTCGGGGCAGGTGGCGATCTCTACGCAGGAGTCGCCGTCTCCACCGCTGTAGGTGCTCTTGAACCAGGCCGGTTCGGACGTGCTCATAGCGCTCCTCGCATTCGCTCGAGCAGACTCACCGTGTCCTCATGGGTGAGAGCCTGCGAGCGCATCTTGGCATACCGCCTCTGCAGCACACTTACATCCGGATCAGAGATCAGGTGGCCGGTGCGCTGCCCCTCGGAGTATGCGAGAAGTCTGTGGTCCGTCGTCTCAAGAAGCTGAATGGGACCCTCCAGCCCGGCGTGGTTCTCCCGTTGTAGAGGCATCACCTGAAGCTCGACGTTACGCAGTTCTGCACACTGCAGTACGTGGTCGATGAGGTCCTTGGTGGTCTCCTTGCCGCCTGTGCGGCGCAGGAACAGGGCCTCTTCGATGATGAAGCTGTACTCAGTGTGACGTCCCTCCCGCAGGAGCCGCTGGCGCTCAGTGCGAGCTAAGAGCTGCACCTCGATCTGGTCATCGCTCAATGCTGGCACGCGGTTTTCGAAGACCGCCCTGACGTAGGTATCGGATTGCAACAGCCCCGGGACCACTCGGCATTCGTATGTGCTGAGACTGATCGCATCCGTCTCCAACTGCGCCCAGTGGTGGAACCACTTCGCCAACCCCCGCTGCCGCGACAAGTGCTTCGCCGCAGCCTTGATCACGCCGAACGCATCCAATACCTCCTCCGCCCGGTCCACGAACGCGGGCGGTGGGAACCGGCGCCCCTGTTCGATCGAGGCGACCGTCGGCACCGAGTACCGCACCCTGGGGGCGAACTCCTCCTGCGTGAGCCGCGCCCGCTTACGGAAGACCTTGACCACCTCGCCGAACGCCTTCAGACCGTCCGAAGGCTCCGGCTCCCCGTCCGCACCCGTCGTGCCGCCCGTGCCACCCGCGCCGTCCGTCATGTCCCGGCCACCTCCCGTGCCCGCCTGTTCCCGGTCAGCAACTCACCTATGGTCACTGACTGTTACGCGTACTGTCGACCCGTTGCACTCGTACGCCGACTCAGCGTACGAGTTCGTGAGCTGGTGGGAGGGGTCTGACGTCCGTCACGGTGGGCGCATGGATGCACCCTCGGCCCCCCAGCTTCCCGTTACCGTCCGTGTGTTCGTGCAGCGCTTCAGCTCCACGCCGCGCGGCGCGCGGCTCGCTCGAAAGCTTGCCCTGCACCAACTGAACGACTGGGGCGTCCCGTACGGCGGTGACGCGTCCGAGACCGCTGCGCTGATCGTCGCCGAGCTGGCGGCGAACGCGGTCACGCACGGCCGGGTGCCGGGCCGGGACTTCGAGTTGAGGATCGTCCACGCTGCGGGCGACGGACGCACGCTCGGCGTCCTGCGGATCGAGGTCACGGACACCCGGGGCGAGCGGCGCCCGCCGGGGCCGGGGGAGCTGGTGGCGCCACCGCCCGGTTCCGGCAACGGGCACGGGCTGATCCTGGTCGAGGCGCTGGCCGACCGGTGGGCGGTGCTGGACCGCGTACAGCCGGGCAAGACGGTCCGCGCCGAACTGGACCTGCTGTACTGACCGAGGCGGCGGCGTTCCGCACTCAGGCCGGCAGGACGGCCTGGATGCGGGAGATGGTGAATACCCGGTTGTCCTGGCGCAGATGGCAGTAGCCGTAGAGATAGGGCGGATCGAAGTCGAGTTCGCTCACGGTGCGGACGGTCCGGCCCCCGGACGCCGCGATGTACTCGATGGTGATGGGCTCGCCCTCGTCGATGGCGTACGCGAGCTGGCGCACGTCAGCCAGGGTCAGCGCATCGGTACTGCCGTCCAGGATCTCCTCGGTGTCGGTCCCGTAGGGGACTCCCGTACCGGGGCACGGCCGCGGCGCATGGTCGGGGGCCGCCAGCAGCCGGGCCGCCAGATCGGCGGTCCGGCCCGCGTCCGGCGGCCTTCTGCGGGATGCAGGCACGGTCGGGCTGACGGTCGCGGCGGCGGGCTGGGACACGCGCCGCCGCCCCGGCCGCTCCACCCGAACGGATCCGTCGTCGGCCGTTGCCACCGGCGAGTATCCGGTAGCGCGCAGGGCTGCCAGTGCTGCGTCGGGCTCCGCGCGGCACAGAAGCACGGTCGGGGCGACGGAACGCAGCCCCAGGTGGGTCAGCTCGCGATGTGCGGCCACCTCGACGAGCAGCGCTGTGTCCTCGCTGACCAGGACACAGGCGGCCGGGGCGAGCCGGATGCGGCCGTGGCGTCGGGCTGCGTCCGTGATCAGGTAGCTCAGTGCCTGGGGCAGAGCGGCGTCCGTCACCTTGCGGAGATCTGCCTCGATCCGGTCAGGGGTGTGTCCCGCGTCCAGCGCTCGACGCAGCGATGCAGGGCTGAACCGCCAGACCGAGGCGGCCGACCGGGTTTCCCGGTCGGCAAGGGAGTCCAGGAGTGTCGCCAGCCGGGCAGTTGGAGTGCCGGTCACCACGGCGGTGAGGTCGGCGCCCATGCGGGCGCGGTCGGTTGCGTCGGGCAGCAGCCGTCGGGCGTGGTCGCGAAGGGCCGCCGGGTCCTGGCCCAGCAGGGCCGCGCCCAGCGGGGTCAGCGCGCCCCGGGCGACGGTCCCGAGCAGTTCGGTCTCCCGGGTCACAGAGGCAAACGGGGTGGCATCATCAGGGAGTTCGTCGGCGAGCGGACGGAACCAGGATACCGACGAGCCGAGGTCGACAACCGCCCGCGCGCCATGGCCGGGCGGAAGGGAAGCCGCGGCGTCCAGCACTCCCTGCCGTGCCGTCGCACACCCGGTACAGTGTGCCGCCCGGCGTACCGCGGGCAGCGCCTTGCCGTCCTCGTCGCGGGATCCGGTCGGGGTGAGTCCGAGCAGCCACCAGGCACGCAGCAGCAGGACGAACCGTTCCGCGGGCTCCCATGAGGCCCACACGTCATACGCATCGGTCACGGCCAGGACCGTGCCCTCGTACTCGACCAGGCCGGCCGCGTACGCACACTCCAGCACCAGCCGCACCACCACTTCCTCGGACCCGCTGTCCTTGCCCAGACTGGCCAGTTCACGTGCGCCGACGCCTCCGGACTTGAGGGCCGCCACAGGGCGCTCCGCGCACCGGGCGAGAAGTACCGCGGCCTGGCCGGCGAAGGAGGTGCTCGCGGCTGCGGCCTCACGCTCGATCTCGCCTTCGGTCACCTTTGCAAGGGCCGGTTTCGGCGGCTGCGGGTCGAACGAGGCGTGCCAGTCCGGACCGTACTGCGCGATTCTCACTTCGGCGGGCACGTGAACGGGGCCGTACCCCCGTTGGTCCATCACAATCAACGCCCGCTCCAGCAGCCAGCGTTCGCCGGCCCCCGACCGGCCGGCTCCGTGATACTCCTCTGGGTCGAGGAACCGGGTCAGCGCCTCGCGGGCACTCGGCGGCGCCGAGGCCAGAAGGGCAAGCATGATCTGCGGGTCCTGGTGATGCGCCACGATTGCGTCGAGACGGTCCTGCCGCCGAGTACCGGGCTTGAGTCCCAGCCTGGCGGCGGTCTTACCGAGCTCTGCCGACGGGACAGCGGCCAACAGCTCGGCCACGCCCTGACCGAGACCGAGCGGGGACTCCCACGCGCCCCGCAGCGCCGGAGTCATATGCAGTCGGCCTGCCAGGTCCGGCCAGACGAGGGCATGGGCGGTGAGGGTATCCAGCGCGGCGGAGATGCCCTGGGCGTCCGTGCCGAGCAGCGTCTCCGAGGCCGTGCGGGAGGCCGGCTGCGGCAGGGCCGCAAGCGCCTGGGCCAGCTGCAGACAAGGGAGCGGCAGCTTGTTCAGGCTATCCACCACCGACCCGATCCGCTGAAGGCGCTCCGCGAGCTCGCCGAGCGACCGCGGGTCCGGTGCCACCGCTGCGTCGGGTCGTGCATCGAGGAGTCGTCGCAGCTGCTGCGCCCCCAGACTCCGCAACCATCCGACCGGATCGGACCCGTCCGGCCCGTCGTTACTGTCCGGGGCAACCGGTCTGCGAGACGCACGAGGACCAACGAGGTGCAGGGGGCTGTTGGAACCAAAGGCGTCGCCCATGGGAAGTTCACCTGCTCGGATCTGGCCGATGGGACGTGCCGACCGGGCGCTGTCGGCGGAGAGGGCCGATGCCCGCCTCGCGCCAAGGGGCAACGCTCGTTCGCCGTAAGAATCCTAACGGTGGTGAGAGACCTGCCCAGATCTGCTTGACAAACATGACGGCGTGACGACGGACTTCGACTGTATTGATCGGCCCAGGCCGGCCAACTGCGGCTGCGAGCTCGCGGGACGACTGGGACCGGGCGCGACTGTACGGGCGCACCGCCCTCGGTCTGCTGCGCTACCACACTGGATGGCCGCCACCTCACCGGCCCGCATGACCCAGCTGGTGGGCGTGCGGGACCAGATGATGGCCCACAACCTCCTCGCCGTCGCCACCCGTGGCCCGGCACTCATCCACGCCCACAACTCCCATCTCCAGCGGGAGAGGAGCACGATGCGGATGGGCGGGATGCCGCTGGAGTGGTGGAGCCGGTGCGCTGGTGAGCGCCTAGCTCGGCAAGGGGTACGCCTTCGGGGCCACGGCCCTCGGCACGATCCGGCACCAGGGGGTGGACACGCCGCCGCCGGACACCGTCGAAGGACTCCTGTACGCGCTCCCACGCCGGCCGCCCCCGGCGCACCGCATCGAGGTCGCGGTGACTCCGGGGTGTTGTCGCGGCCTGGCGGACCGGCGCGAGTGTTCGGTCTCTCCGCAACGGCAACGAAGAGGGGGCGAGGCCGCTGGATGCGGCCCCGCCCCCGTGCCGGTCAGCGAGAGCTGACCGGGTGGACACTCACTTCAGGCCGAAGGCCCGGGTGATGTTCTGCTTGACAGTGTTGCCCTCGGTGTCGCCGGCGCTGGTGCGCAGCGTCACGTACCGCGCCTTGGCGGGGGCGTTCAGCTGGGTGCTCCAGCCCTGGGCGGTGTGGGTCAGGGCCGGGTGCTGCCACGTGACGCCGTCATCGTAGGAGACGTCCACGTTCACCGTTTTGATGGTGTCGGAGCTGGGGCCGCCCGGAATGTGCGAGGGCGTGACGGTGATAGCGGCTCGCCGGCCTGTCTTGCCGGCGGCGTTCATACCCTCGACCGCGTAGTCGAGCTGGATCAGCGGCAGAACAGCGTAGGTACCGGGGTCGGGCCGCTGGGAGGTGAAGCCCCACTCGGTCCTGGTCGTGACCGAGTAGTCGTTGTCCCAGAAGCCCCGCATGTTCTCCGAGACCAGGCGGTAGGACTGCTTGTCGGGACTGTCCAGCGTGAGGGGGTACCGAGGGCTGCCGATGGTGTCGGTCGTGGAGTACCTGAGCATGAGGTCGCCCTGGTACATCTGCACACTGTTACGCACACCGGTGTTGTTGAGGGTCCTGCCGACGTGTCCGGATCCGGAGTCGGCCCAGCCCGGGATCACTGCCAGGACATCGTCGCCCACACGCACAGGCACGTAGTTGGCGTTCGACCGGGGACGCTGGATCGGCCCGAAGTACTCCAGGTGGGAGGTCGTGCCGGTCGGGTACCGCTTCACGGAGTCACTGCTGATCTGAAGCTGCTGATTGACATCGGCCTCTTCCACCCAGTCCGTGTCGCGCGACACCCAGTCGGTGCGCTCGGCCTGGGCGGGGGTGGGCAACAGGTTGGCTCCGGAGAAGCCCAGCCACACGGCGGAACGGAACTCCATGCCCCGCGCAGGCCGGTTGTTGCGGAAGGAGACATCCACCCGGTTGAGGTCACCGCTCTGCGGCCGGTAGGTCGGGTCCGCCGGGATGACGGCCTCGTGGTGGCTGATGTCGTAGAGGTAGTCCGTGGTCGGGTGGGAGGTCACCTTGAGCGCCGTGCTCCCGCCCTTCTGGATCCGGGCGATCAGCTCGTCGCCCTCGTCCGCGGTCAGCGAGGCCACCGTCAGGGGCGGCGGGTTCCCGGTCTCGGCCCAGGGATTATCCAGGTCGGTGCCCCACGGGTCCAGGCGTCCGTCACCGTCGTTGACGACGAGCAGCACCTTCGCTCCGGCCTTGGCTGCCTGCTCGGCCTGCTCGGCCGGCCCGACTGCATCGCTGCGCCGGACCACGACGGCCTTGCCCACGGCGTCGATACCGGCGTAGGCGGCGCCGCCGCCCTCCCCGGCATAGACGGCCGTGTACTGGCGCGTGCCCTCCTGGAGCGGGGTCTGTCCGCGCGCGACGATCAGGTCGTCGAAGTTGCGCGTGCCGGACACGACCTTCAGGGCCGGCTCTGTCAGGCGCCAGTTACCGCCGAACCCGAAGGTGCCCGTGGTGACCGGCTTGGTGGGCAGGGCCCAGACGCTGTCGTACCCGTTGTTGGGCCACCGCTGCAAGGACAGCCAGTTCCCGCTGTCGAACCCGCGGTAGAGGTCGATGCGGGTCTCGGCGAGGGTGGTCTCCTGTGGGGCCTGGGCGGACACCTGCTTGGCCTTGGAGGCGTCCAGGTCCACCGTGGTGTCCTGGTCGACGGCCACCTCGGGAACAGTCAGGATCGCCTTGCCCTTGGAGTGCGGCCCGTGCGCACCCTCGACATCGCTCTCCAGGGTCACGAGGTAGGTGCCGGCGGGCACCTCGACCGTGCCGGTGCCCGAGTCGTCCAGCTGCAGCGGCCCCATGAAGACCTTGTCGCTGATCAGGTACACATCGCCGGCCATCGGGCGGCCGCTGCGGTCCTTGCCGTTGAGCGTGAGGGTGTGGCGCGGGGCCTGCTTGTAGGCGCCGGTAATGGTATGGGCGAGCAGCGCACCGGACGCATCGGTGGCGAGGATCTGCCCCGAGGTCATGGTGTCGGCCTTCACGAGGCCGAAGTCGGTCGTGAGGGTTACCTTGCTGCTGCCGTGCGCGGGGACGGTGACCTGAGGTGCCGACAGGGTGAACGCGCCGGTGGCGGCACCGGGAACCTGGACCGCCAGGTCGAGGGTGACCGGACTGTCCCCGGTGTTCGTGTAGGTCACCTGCTTGTCGGACTTGTCGTCGGCCGGCGCCGTGGAGGCTCGGTAGCCGCCGTACACGCTGTCGGTGGCGAACACCGTGCCCTTGACGGCGGCGGCGACGTCGAGCCGGCCGCTGCCGCCCTCGTACGACGAGTACTGGGAGGTCTTTTTGGTGGTGCTGACCAGGCCGTCCTTGAGCTGCTGCCCGGTCCAGTCCGGATGGGCCTCGGCGAGCAGCGCGGCGGCGCCGGCCACATGCGGGGTGGCCATCGAGGTCCCGCTCAGCGTCTGGTAGTAGCCCTCGCCGTCGGCGGCGTACTGCGAGCGGGCCGCCAGCACGTCCACGCCCGGTGCGGTCAGCTCCGGCTTCAGCCCGGCGTCGCCCTGGCGAGGGCCGGTGCTGGAGAACTCGGCGAGCCGGTCGGAGGTGTCCACCGCGCCGACGGACAGCGCGGCGTCGGCGACGCTGGGCGTCGAGACGGTGTGCGAGCCGCCGTTGCCGGCCGCGATGGTGAACAGCGCGCCGGTCTCGGCGCTGAGCTGGTTGACGGCCTCGCTCATCGGGTCGTGGCCGTCGGTGGGCCCGGCGCCCAGGCTCATGCTGATGACCTTGGCGTGCTGGTCGCGGGCGGCCCACTCCATGCCCGCCAGCACCCAGGACTCCTGGCCGGAGCCGTCATTGTCCAGCACCTTGCCGATGTGCAGGCGCGCGCCGGGGGCGACGCCCTTCTCCTTGCCGTCGGAGGCGGCGCCGGTGCCGGCGATGGTCGAGGCGACGTGAGTGCCGTGACCGTTGTGGTCCTCGACGTCCTGGTCGGGCACGAAGCTCGTGCTTTCGGCCACCTGGCCGACGATGTCGGGGTGCTGGGTGTCCACACCGGTGTCCAGCACGGCCACGTCGACACCCTGTCCGGTGTCACCACCCGCCCACACCTGCGGTGCGCCGATCTGCGCGGTGGTGTCGGCCAGGTCGGCCTTGACCTTCCCGTCCAGCCAGACCTTCGCGATCCCGTTGCGCAGCTGGGGCTTGGCCCCTGCGCTGCGACCAGTCGCCGCCGCGGTCCCGCCGGTGAGCGAGGACCAGAAGTCTGCGGCCTTCGTCCGGTGCTCCGACAGCGCCGCGCCCTGAATGCTGCTCAGGGCGAGGGTCCTGGAGGCGCCGGAGGGCACGGCCTGGGTCCGCGCGCGGACGGCAGCGTCGGTGTAGGTGACGATCAGGGGCAGGCTGCTGCTCTGCTCGTCCCCGTAGCCGTCCGCCAGCAGCTTGGTGACGTTGAAGAGCTCGCGGTCCAGCTTCCCGGCGGCGAGGTACGGAACGGCGGCGTCCGGGTATACGTAGGTGTTCTTGCCGACCTTGTAGGTCGTGGCGCCGGTGAGCTGACCGTCCGCACCCTGTACGGAACGGGTGACCCTGCCGTCGGCGGCAGTGTTGACGGTGACTTTGTCGCCGGTCAGCAAGGTGACGGTACGTGAGGTCGGCTGGTGTGTCGCAGTGCTGGCGGAGGACCGGTCCGGTGTGTTGGTACCCGGTGCTGCGGTGGCAGGCACCGCCTGCTGAGCCGTGAACACGGCCAGCACGACACCGATAGCCAGCGCCGCCCGTCTGCGGGCGGGTATGGAGGGCATACTGATTCCTTTATGGGCATGGCAACCATTTTTTCCGATGTGTTACACATCGTCAGGTTGCGCCAGATGAAGCCTGATCTCGTTATGGTGTTTTTCGGCTCGACTTCAGATCCTTGGCGTACTTGGGGTACGCCGGCTCGGGGCGCACGACGATCCGTGGCCCCTGCGGCCGGCCGACGAGGCCGACCGTGTCGGTGATCTCCACCGGAGCGGCGTCGCCGCGCGGCCCGCCCCTGGTCGGGGCATGGGAATGCTGCGCAAGGAGACCCCTCGAGTGAGGTGAGAAAGCAAGAGCGCGTACGTTGTCGGGCGTCCTCCGTCACCACCACCTGGGAGTGCGTGTGTCGACCGTGTGCCGGGCCCAGGGTTGCGTCGGTCATTTGACTGCATGACCAACTCGTGGCTGCTCAGGTGCCCGTGCGCCGTCGACTCCTGCTGACTGCGGGCTCAGCATCACCTGCGAACGCTACGAACTCGATGTGATTCGGCCTGGACCGAAGAACGACATTCCGGAAGGATCGCCTCAGGCTGTCATGGTCTACCGCATACACTTCACGGTTCAGGATCTGGCCCGGACTCGTGTGGCTGAGGCGCCGATGCCGCTGCACGAGCTGGAACTTGCAGCGCGAGCCCTGCAGAGCCGCAGCCAGCCCGCCCGACTCGACGCCTGGCGGCACCATGCTCGCGCGCAGCTGTCTGCCCAAGCGCGCATGGTCCTGACTCTCATGCCTGCTGTGGGATATTCGCCAGGCTTCCTCAGCCCCACCAAAGTGGGCGCTGTCGAAGACCTTTTGGAACAGGTACGCAGCACACCTCGCGAGCGGGTGAGGGCGAGTCTGCTGGAAACGGCGCATCATCATCCCTCCCTCCCCGAGTGGACTCGCCACCTGGCAGACGATGCATCTTTGTTCGCTGAGCTCTGCACAGGACTCAGCCATCTGCACGCATGCCTGCTCGGTCCGCACTGGGACCAGTTCACGGAACACCTGGCGGTCGATCGAACCCTGCGTTTGCAGCAGTTGCTCACCGGCGGTGTCGAGCAGCTGCTGACCCAGGCCAACCCCCAGTGGATGCGGTGGAACCCGCCGGTTCTGGAAGTCCGGATGGTGAACGGAGCCGATCGTGACCTCTACCTGGAAGGGGAAGGCTTCCTGTTCGTTCCGTCGATGTTCTGCACACGCGCCATCGTCACCGATGGCCGGCCCGTTTCCGTGAGCTATCCCGCCGGCCAGGACCACCGCCCCCGTGAGCTCACCACCCCTGCTTCCGCGCCCGGTCAGGCTCGCTCCCCCGGTGTGTCGACGCTTCTGGGCCGCACGCGTACCACGGTGCTCACCACCATCGCGGAGCACCAAGGCTGTTCAACCAAGGAATTGGCCGCTCGTGCAGGTATCGCACCTGCGAGCGCAAGCGAACACGCATCCGTTCTTCGCGAAGCCGGATTGATCCACTCTCTCCGTCACCGAAATTCCGTACTCCACAGCCTCACCCCCCTCGGCCTGGCACTCCTCAACACCCCGGAGGGAGGGTGAGTTCCGCTCGACCTTGCGGCTGCTCCAGCGGCGGTGATGCCGGCGAGGCGTACAGCCGGGGCCGCGCCCCCGCGTCCACCGGATGGGCCAAGCCGCAACCGGGGGACGACCGGGTCCCCTCACCCGATGAGGTGCCGGGCCGCGACAACCCGCCGCGGGCGATCGGCGACTGATCGCCCGCTCGGTTCCAGGGGGCCGGTCGCCCGTTCCACAGGGCGGCCGGACCCTCCGTCCGGGGCGGGCATGAAGCGGAGCTGCGGCTGCGCTTAAGAAAACCTCGATGGACCTGGGGCGCGGGGTACGGCAGATTTCTCCGTGACGGCAGAGGATGGTGCGCGGCAGCCGATCACCGCGCGCGCTGCCCATGCCGTCCCTCCTTCTTCCCCGGGCCGCAGGCTGCCTCAGGCATGCCCCCGGCCCGGGGCAATCACCACGTACCACGTACAGGGAGCCGCAGCCGTGAAGGCACTCGTGAAGCAGAAGGCCGAGCCCGGGCTCTGGCTGATGGATGTTCCCGAGCCGGAGATCGGCCCCTCGGACGTGCTGATCAAGGTGCTCCGTACCGGTATCTGCGGGACCGACCTGCACATCCGCAACTACGACGGCTGGGCCCAGCAGGCTGTGAAGACGCCGCTCGTCCTCGGCCACGAGTTCGTCGGCGAGGTCGCCGCGATCGGCGCCGACGTCGTCGACATCACCGTCGGCGACCTGGTCAGCGGCGAAGGCCACCTGGTCTGCGGAAAGTGCCGCAACTGTCTGGCCGGACGCCGCCACCTGTGCCGCTCCACCCTGGGACTCGGCGTGGGCCGAGACGGGGCATTCGCCGAGTACGTCGCGCTGCCCGCCTCCAACGTGTGGGTGCACCGGGTCCCCGTCGACCTCGACATCGCCGCGATCTTCGACCCGTTCGGCAACGCCGTGCACACCGCGCTGTCGTTCCCGCTGGTCGGCGAGGACGTCCTGATCACCGGCGCCGGCCCGATCGGCATCATGGCCGCCGCCGTCGCCAAGCACGCGGGCGCCCGCAACGTCGTCATCACCGACGTCAGCGAGGCCCGGCTCGACCTGGCCCGGAGGGTCGGCGTCAGCCTCGCCCTCAACGTCGGCGAGCAGACCATCGCCGACGGTCAGCAGAAGCTCGGCCTGCGCGAGGGCTTCGACATCGGCCTGGAGATGTCCGGCCGCCCCGAGGCCATGCGCGACATGATCGCGAACATGACGCACGGCGGACGGATCGCCATGCTCGGACTGCCGTCCGAGGAGTTCGCCGTCGACTGGTCGCGCATCGTCACCTCGATGATCACGATCAAGGGGATCTACGGCCGCGAGATGTACGAGACCTGGTACGCCATGTCCGTGCTGCTGGAGGGCGGCCTCGACCTCGCCCCGGTGATCACCGGACGGTACGGCTACCGCGACTTCGAGGCGGCCTTCGACGACGCGGCGAGCGGACTCGGCGGCAAGGTCATCCTCGACTGGACCTCCTGACCACCCGTATCCAGCTATCGAGCCGGGAGACACCCCTCATGTTCGACTCCGTACGCGACGACATGCGCACCACCCTCGACGAGATCAAGGCCGCCGGACTCCACAAGCCCGAGCGCGTGATCGGCACCCCGCAGTCCGCGACCGTCGCCGTCACCGCGGGTGGCCGCCCCGGTGAGGTGCTCAACTTCTGCGCCAACAACTACCTGGGCCTCGCCGACCACCCCGACGTGATCGCCGCCGCCCACGAGGCGCTGGACCGCTGGGGCTACGGGATGGCCTCGGTCCGCTTCATCTGCGGCACCCAGGAGGTCCACAAGGAGCTGGAGCAGCGGCTCTCGTCGTTCCTCGGCCAGGAGGACACGATCCTCTACTCCTCCTGCTTCGATGCCAACGGCGGCGTCTTCGAGACCGTCCTCGGCCCGGAGGACGCGGTCATCTCCGACGCCCTCAACCACGCCTCCATCATCGACGGCATCCGCCTCTCCAAGGCCAAGCGGTTCCGCTACGCCAACCGCGACATGGACGACCTGGAGAAGCAGCTCAAGGAGGCGTCCGACGCCCGGCGCCGGCTCATCGTCACCGACGGTGTGTTCTCCATGGACGGCTACGTCGCCCCGCTGCGCGAGATCTGCGACCTGGCCGACCGGTACGACGCCATGGTCATGGTCGACGACTCGCACGCCGTCGGCTTCGTCGGCCCCGGCGGCCGCGGCACCCCCGAGCTGCACGACGTCATGGACCGTGTCGACATCATCACCGGCACCCTCGGCAAGGCGCTCGGCGGTGCGTCCGGCGGTTACGTCGCGGCCCGCGCCGAGATCGTCGCGCTGCTGCGCCAGCGGTCCCGCCCGTACCTCTTCTCCAACTCCCTCGCCCCGGTCATCGCGGCGGCCTCGCTGAAGGTCATCGACCTGCTGGAGTCCGCCGGTGACCTGCGTGAGCGGCTCAACGCCAACACCGCGCTCTTCCGTACCCGGATGACCGAGGAAGGCTTCGACATCCTGCCCGGCGACCACGCCATCGCCCCCGTCATGATCGGGGACGCGGCGAAGGCAGGCCGGATGGCGGAGCTGCTCCTGGAGCGCGGTGTGTACGTGATCGGGTTCTCGTACCCGGTGGTCCCGCAGGGCGCGGCACGCATCCGCGTGCAGCTGTCCGCCGCGCACTCCACGGACGATGTGAACCGTGCGGTGGACGCATTCGTCGACGCGCGGGCCGCGCTGAGCGAGTAGGACCGCGCCGGAGGCCCGGGACCGGACAGTCCCGGGCCTCCCCGCCCGGTCCCAGAGCCCGGACATCCCGCGGGACCTGGGACAATGGATCGCATGATCGATGCACGGCGGCTGCGTATTCTCCGTGCGGTGGCCGACCACCGCACCGTGACCGCGGCAGCCGCCGCGCTGTATCTGACCCCTTCCGCCGTCTCCCAGCAGCTCGCCGCGCTGGAACAGGAGACCGGCCACCGGCTGGTCGACCGCAGCGCCCGGGGCGTCCGGCTCACCGCCGCCGGCGAGATCCTGCTGACCCATACCAACGCGGTCCTCGCCCAACTGGAACGGGCTGAGGCCGAGCTCGCCGCGTACAGCGCGGGGGACGCCGGTACGATCACGGTCGCCGCGTTCGCCACGGGCATCGGCCTGGTGCTCGCCCCCGCGATCGCCGAGCTGACGCGGACCGCCCCCGGCATCCGGGTCCGAGTCCAGGACGCGGAGGGCGACGCGAGCGTGCCGATGGTGCTCGACCGGCAGGTGGATGTGGCGGTCGCCGTCGAATACCGGGGCGCGCCCGACGAGGACGACCGGCGGCTGACCCGGGTACCGCTGTACTCGGAGCCGTTCGACGCGGTGCTGCCGGTGGGCCACCGGCTGGCCGGCCAGGACCAGGTGACGATCGCGGACCTGGAGAAGGACCCGTGGATCGGTCAGTATCCCGGCAACCCGTGCCATGACGTGGTGGTCCTGGCCTGCGAATTCGCCGGCTTCCAGCCGAGACTCGAGCACTCCTCGGACGACTTCCGGGCGGTGGTGGCGCTGGCCGGCGCGGGGGCCGGAGTGGCACTGGTGCCGAGGTGGGCACTGCGCGGCATGGACCTTGCGGGCGTGGTGGTGCGGCCGGTGGAGGGCAGCGCACCGACCCGACGGGTGTTCGCAGCGGTACGGCACGGGGCGGAGGGCCACCCACTGATCAGACCGGTGCTCGATGCCTTGCGGGGGGCGGCGGTGCGGTTGCCCGCGGGCTGAGTGGGGGTCCGCCTGCGGCGGGCTCTGCCCTCGATCGCCGGACGGGCTCCCATCGCGTCGTCAGCGTAGTCGGCCGCCGACTTGCAGGCCCGCCACTTCGCGCGCTGCGTCGCAGTCTTAGCCTCGCCGCGCAGGACTCGGCCAAGGCCTCTGAAGCCCTCAGGGGGTCAGGACGCCGGCAGCGGAAACAGCATGCATGTACTGGTGGCGTGAGCGAGGAGACGGTCCTTCTCGTCGAGGAGTCGGGCTTCGGCGAGGGCGGTGCGGCGGCCGCTGCTGATGACCGTGCCGACGGCCCGGATCCTGCCGGTGTCGACGGTGACGGGGCGCAGGAACTTCACGGTCAGGTCGAGCGAGGTGTACCCCATGCCTTGCGGCAGGGTGGACTGGACTGCGCAGCCGGCGGCCGAGTCCAGCAGTGTGGCGTAGACCCCGCCGTGCACGCTGCCGATGGGGTTGTAGTGCTCCTCGCCCGGGACCAGCGAGAACACCACACGCCCGTGCTCGGCTTCGTCCAGAGTGAAGTCCAGGGTGGCGGCGATCGGAGGGCCGGGCAGCCGTCCGGTGGCGATCTCGCGCACGAACTCCAGACCCGTGGTCTGTCCGACGGCGGCCGCCGAGACCGCCGGATCTTCCCATTCGTATGTACGTGACCGTCCCATGCGGCTGCTCCTCCTCGTCTGGCTTTGTTCGATGAAGCTAGCTCTCGGTGCAGCTGACTGTCAATATCGAAGCCAGGCGGGCTACCATGACGGGATGAAGTGGCTGGAGATGAGCACGGAGAACTGCACGGTCCAGCGCACCCTCGACGTGGTCGGCGAGAAGTGGACGCTGCTGATCCTGCGTGACGCCTTCAACGGAGTGCGCCGCTTCGACGACTTCCGCCGGCATGTGGGGCTCTCGGAGGCGGTCCTGGCCGGCCGGCTCCGCAAGCTGGTCGCGGCCGGGGTCCTGCACACCGTCCCGTATCAGGAGCAGGGCAGCCGGACCCGGCACGAATATCGCCTGACCCGCAAGGGCCGGGACCTGTGGCCCGTTCTCGTGGCGCTCAGGCAGTGGGGCGAGGCCTACGTCGCCGACGCCGAGGGGCCGGTCCTGGACATCCGGCACAGCGATTGCGGCGCCCCGGTGCAGGTCGTGGTCGAGTGCTCCGGTGAGCACGGCGCGCTCACCCCGGCCGAGGTCACGGTCCTGCCCGGACCTGCGGCCAGGCCTCACGACTGAGTACCTGCAAGCGGGCTGATCCCTTCGTGGCGGTCGAAGGCGCCTGCATTCCGAGGGGCCGGTCCTCGCAAGGGCTCGATCCCATGTCGCCGGAGTCCGCGGGCGGCAGCAACACCTCCCGGGGTGGCGGTCGCCCGTCCTTCTGTCGCCGCACCGGCACGAGCGACATCGTCCTCCAGGCCGGCTCACGCGGGCTGCAGCAGGTCCCAGCGGTTGCCGTACAGGTCCTCGAAGACCGCGACCGAGCCGTACGGTTCGTGGCGCGGCTCCTCCAGGAAGCGCACTCCGGCTGCCTGCATCCGCGCATGGTCGGCCGCGAAGTCCTCGGTGTGCAGGAAGAAGCCGACCCGGCCGCCGGTCTGTGTGCCGACGCGGCTTTGCTGGTCGTCGTCCTTCGCGCGGGCCAGCAGCAGCCCCGTCCCCTCCGCCGCGCCGCGCGGCCGGACGACGACCCAGCGGGAGCCGTCCCCGCGGTCGGTGTCCTCCAGGAGCTCGAAGCCGAGGGCGTCCGTGTAGAAGGAGATGGCCTCGTCGTAGTCGCGGACGACCAGGGTGACCAGGGCGATGTGTGACATGGCGGTTCCTCGAGGGTACGTGGGTCAGTTATACGTAACACTACCGAGGGTGCCGCTCGTGCCGGAACAATGCGCCGCATGCAGACGAGTGACGTCGGTGAACTGTCGGCCCGCGCCCGCCGGCTCGCCGTCCCCGGCCGCCGCCGCATCCTCGGCATCGCGGGGCCGCCCGGCGCCGGGAAGTCCACGCTCGCCGAGCGGCTGGTCGGCGGGCTCGGCGGGCTCGCCGTCCTCGTCCCGATGGACGGCTTCCATCTCGCGCAGGCCGAACTGGACCGCCTCGGCCGCGCCGGTCGCAAGGGCGCCCCCGACACCTTCGACGCCGCCGGATACGCCGCCCTGCTCCGACGCCTGCGCACGCCCGGGGATCAGGGGCCCGTCTACGCCCCCGTCTTCGACCGAGCCCTGGAGGAGCCGATCGCCGGGGCCATTCCCGTCCCCCCGGACATCCCGCTCGTCGTCACCGAGGGCAACTACCTCCTCCATGACGACGGGCCGTGGGCGCCGGTGCGCCGGCTGCTCGACGAGGTCTGGTTCCTGGATCTCGACCCGGACGTCAGGGTCCGCCGACTCGTCGACCGCCATGTGCGGTTCGGCAAGCCCCGGCCGTACGCCGAGCGCTGGGTCGCCGAGTCGGACGAGACCAATGCCCGGCTCGTCGACCGTGGCCGGGACCGCGCCGACCTCGTCGTGCGTCTGCGCCCCGCCGTCTGACCCGCACTCGCGCCCGTCCCCGCCGCCGGGCAGGATGCTGTGTGCCGTATCGCTTCGCCAGGAGGTTCCGCATGTCCAGCCCGAACCAGCCCGTGCCGTTCACCGCCGACGACTATCGGGCGAGGATGGCGCGGGCCGCCGAGTCCGCCGCCGAAGCCGGGCTCGCAGGCGTCCTCGTCGCACCGGGCCCGGACCTCGTCCACCTCACCGGCTACCGGCCCGTGAACACCGAACGCCTCACTCTCCTCGTCCTCAGGGCGGGCGAGGACCCGGTGCTCGTCGTCCCCACCCTGGAGGCGCCGGACGCCGAGCGGGCGGTCGGCTCCCCGGCCCTGACCCTGTGCGACTGGACCGACGGCAAGGACCCGTACGCCGTGGCCGCCCCGCTGCTCGACGCGGACGGCCGGTTCGGGATCAGCGACAACGCCTGGGCGATGCATCTGCTCGGGCTGCAGCAGTTCCTCCCCGGCACCTCGTACGTCTCACTCACCGAGGCCCTGCCGATGCTGCGGGCGGTCAAGGACGCGGCCGAGCTGGAACGGCTCGCCGCGGCGGGGGCCGCCGCGGACGCCACGTACGAGGAGATCCTGAAGGTCCGCTTCTCCGGCCGCAAGGAGACCGACGTCGCCGCCGATCTCGCCGCATTGCTCAAGCAGTTCGGACACTCGCAGGTCGACTTCACCGTCGTCGGCTCCGGCCCGAACGGCGCCAACCCGCACCACGAGGCGGGCGACCGCACCATCGAGCGCGGCGACATGGTGGTGCTCGACTTCGGCGGCCTCAAGCACGGCTACGGCTCCGACACCTCCCGCACGGTCCATGTCGGCGAACCCACCGCCGAGGAGCAGCGGGTGCACGACATCGTGCGGGAGGCGCAGGAGGCCGGCTGCCGCGCCGTCCGGCCCGGCATCGCCTGCCAGGAGATCGACCGGGCGGCCCGCGCCGTCATCACCGAGTTCGGTTACGGCGAGCGCTTCATCCACCGCACCGGCCACGGCATCGGCGTAACCACCCATGAACCCCCGTACATGATCGAGGGCGAGGAGCAGCTGCTGGTGCCCGGGATGTGCTTCTCCGTGGAGCCCGGGATCTATCTGCCGGGCCGGTTCGGCGTGCGCATCGAGGACATCGTGACCGTCACCGACGACGGCGGGCGGCGGCTGAACACCACCGCGCGCGAAATGGCAGTCGTCGAGTAGTTCACGAGCCGCCGCGGTTGCTGAGACGCTCCAGGGTCGCGTACGGATACGGCAGCGGGCGCGCGCTCGCCCCGTCGAGCCGCGCCGCCTGCTCTGCCGTCAGTTCCCAGCCCACGGCGCCGAGATTGTCGGTCAGCTGCTCGACCGTACGGGCCCCGATGATCGGGGCGGTGACCCCCGGCCGTCCGAGCAGCCAGCGCAGCGCGACCTGGGCCGGGTGTGCGGCCGGCCTCCTCGGCGACGGCGACGACGGCGTCCACGACGCCCCAGGTCTCCTCGTTGTCCCGGAGCCGCCAGTCGTCGCTCCCGTTCTCCTGCCGGACGGCGGCGCGGGAGCCGGCGGGCGCCTCGGTCATGCCGCGCCGGTACTTGCCGGACAGCCAGCCGCCGTCCAGCGGGGACCACGGGATGATTCCGACGCCCTCCTGGACGCTCAGCGGGGCCAGCTCCCACTCCACCTCGCGGTGCAGCAGGTTGTAGAGCGGCTGGAGGCACACGTACGGCGTCCAGTCGCGCCGGCTCGCGAGGTCCAGGGACTTCTGGAGCTGGGAGGGGGCGAGATTGCTCGCGCCGAGATAGCGGACCTTGCCGGCCTTCACCAGTGTGTCGAGCGTGGCGAGGGTCTCCTCGATCGGCGTCGTCGCGTCCCACAGATGGGTCTGGTACAGGTCGATGTACTCCGTGTTCAGGCGGCGCAGACTTGCCTCGACGGCGGAGAGGATGTGCTTGCGGCTCAGCCCCCCGTCGTTCGCGCCGTCGCCCATCTGACCCCACACCTTGGTCGCGATGACGAGATCGTCGCGGTTGCGGCCCTTCAGCCAGCGGCCGAGCACCTCCTCCGAGCCGCCGCGGTCGTACATGTCCGCGGTGTCGATGAAGGTGCCGCCCGCCTCGGTGAAGGTGTCGAGAACGTGGTGGGCGGCCGCTTCGTCGCCCGCCCTGGTGAACGTCATGGTGCCCAGGCACAGTTCGCTGACCTGGAGTCCGGTCCTGCCGAGAAATCGCTGCTTCATGGCACCGACCGTACGAGGTGGAGCGCACACGAAGGCAAGACGTCTCGACGGCCCACGTGTCTCGTTCCGTGTCCCGTGGTGCGGGCCGCGTCAGTCGTCGGCGAGTACCACGCTCGACTCCGGCGGCAGATGCAGCAGCCCGTCCGCGTCCGGCGCCGCCACCGGTTCCCAGGCCGCCAGCACCCTGCCCATGCCGGTCCGGTTCCGTCCACCGCCGAGCGGGATCGTGGCCGGCTTCTCGTCGAGGTTGACCGCGATCCGCAGGTCGCCCCTGCGGTACGCCAGCCAGCGTCCCTGCTCGTCGTGGGCGGTCTTCACCGCGGCCAGATCCGGATCCGACAGATCGGGCACGGTGCGGCGCAGCGCGATCAGTTCGCGGTACCAGGCGTGGAGGCGGGCATGCGGTTCGCGTTCCGGTTCGGTCCAGTCCAGGCAGGAGCGGTTGCGGGTGGCCGGGTCCTGCGGGTCCGGGATGTCGTCCGCCGCCCAGCCGTGCGCCGCGAACTCCCGCCGCCTGCCGTTGCGTACCGCCTCGGCGAGCGCCGGATCGGTGTGGTCGGTGAAGAACTGCCAGGGTGTGCGGGCACCCCACTCCTCTCCCATGAACAGCATCGGGGTGAACGGGCCGGTCAGTACCAGTGCCGCCGCGCAGGCCAGCAGACCGGGGGAGAGCGTGGCGGAGAGCCGGTCGCCGAGCGCCCGGTTGCCGATCTGGTCATGGGTCTGCGCATAGCCGACGAAGCGGGTGGCCGGGGTGCGGACGGTGTCGACGGGGCGGCCGTGCGTGCGGCCGCGGAAGCCGGAGTACGTGCCGTTGTGGAAGAAGGCGCTGGTCGCGGTCTTGGCGAGGGCGGCCAGCGGGGCGGTGGCGAAGTCGGCGTAGTAGCCCTGGGACTCGCCGGTCAGGGCCGTGTGCAGGGCGTGGTGGAAGTCGTCGTTCCACTGGGCGTGCAGACCGATCCCGCCCTCCGCGCGCGGCGTCGTGGTGCGCGGGTCACAGAGGTCGGACTCGGCGATCAGGGTCAGCGGACGGCTGAGTTCCGCGGCGAGTGCGTCGACCGCCGTGGACAGCTCCTCCAGGAAGGTGAGGGCCCGGGTGTCGGCGAGTGCGTGGACGGCGTCGAGCCGCAGCCCGTCGAGCCGGTAGTCGCGCAGCCAGCCGAGCGCACTGCCGAGCAGATACGCGCGGACCTCGTCCGAGCCGGCGGCGTCGAGGTTGACCGCGGCGCCCCACGGCGTGTGATGGGTCTCGGTGAAGTACGGGCCGAACGCCGGGAGGTAGTTGCCGGACGGGCCCAGGTGGTTGTGGACCACGTCGAGGACCACCGCGAGACCGAGCCCGTGCGCCGTGTCGACAAAGCGCTTCAGTCCCTCCGGGCCGCCGTACGGTTCGTGCACGGCCCACAGCGACACCCCCTCGTACCCCCACCCGTGAGTGCCGGGGAACGGGCAGACGGGCATCAGGGACACATGTGTGATGCCCAGCTCGGCGAGGTGCGGCAGGCGCGCCGCGGCGGCGTCGAAGGTGCCCTCCCCGGTGTACGTACCGATGTGCAGCTCGTACAGGACGGCGCCCGGTAGCCCGCGCCCCGTCCACGCGGCGCGCCAGGGGTACGCCTCCTGGTCGACGACGGCGCTCTCGCCGTCCGGGCCGTCGGGCTGGCGGCGCGAACGCGGGTCGGGCAGCACGGGGCCGTCGTCGAGGACGAAGCCGTACCGGTCGCCGTCCGCGGCCTCCGCATCGGCCGTCCACCAGCCCGTTCGTACTCCGTCACGCGTCATCGGCCGCAGCGCGCCGGCCAGTCGCAGGCCGACCGAGTCCGCCTCAGGTGCCCATACCTCGAACAGCATGCATCGCTCCTCGTCTCGTCGCCTCGGCCCCATGGTCGGCAGAAGTCGCGATCACCGGCCCGCGACACTGGATCGAGCCCATTACTGGCGATTAAGGTCTGGTTCTGATCATTGCCCTGCCAGGTTCTGCTCATACGTACGGCTGCTGGAGGCCGAGATGACTGTGCCGACGTTCCCGCCGGGATTCCTCTGGGGAGCCTCCGCCTCCGCCTTCCAGACCGAAGGAGCGGCCGACGCCGACGGCAAGGGCCCCTCGGGCTGGGACGCCTTCGCCGCCCAGCCGGGACGGATCAAGGACGGCACCGACACCAGCCGCGGCACCGGCTTCCACGAGCGTTACCGCGAGGACGTCGCCCTGCTGGCCGGCCTCGGCGCCGACGCCTTCCGGTTCTCCGTCAGCTGGCCGCGCGTGGTGCCGGGCGGCAGCGGAGCCGTCAACCCGGCAGGGCTCGACTTCTACGACCGGCTCGTCGACGAACTCTGTGCCCACGGCATCACCCCGGCCCCCACCCTCTACCACTGGGACACCCCGCTGCCGCTCGACGAGGCGGGCGGCTGGCTGAACCGGGACACCGCCTACCGCTTCGCCGAGTACGCGGGCATCGTCGCCGAGCGGCTCGCCGACCGCGTACCCATGTGGATCACCATCAACGAACCCGCTGAAGTGACCATGCTCGGCTACGCGTTGGGCGAGCACGCCCCGGGCCGCACGCTCCTCTTCGACGCGCTGCCCGCCGCCCACCACCAGCTCCTCGCCCACGGTCTGGGCGTCCGCGCGCTGCGGGCGGCCGGCGCCACCGAGATCGGCGTCGCCGTCTCGCACACCCCCGTCTGGACCGCGGGGGAGTCGGAGGAGGACCGGTTCGGCGCCGAGCTGTACGACACCCTCACCAACTGGATGTTCGCCGACCCGATCCTCACCGGCCGCTACCCCGACGAGAACTTCGCCGCGCTGATGCCCGGACCGGTCGAGGACGACCTCAGGACCATCTCCACCCCGCTCGACTGGTACGGGGTCAACTACTACAACCCCACCCTCGTCGGCGCCCCCAGGGCGGACGCCCTCGAAACGTTCTCCGGCTTCGGGATGCCCGCCGAACTCCCCTTCGGCATCCGGGAGATCGAGGGATACGAAAAGACCGACTTCGGCTGGCCCGTCGTCCCCGACGGACTGCGCGAAACCCTCGTCCAGCTGCAGGCCCGCTACGGCGACCGGCTCCCTCCCCTGTACATCACCGAGAACGGCTGCGCCGTCGACGAGGCCGTCACCGACACCCGCCGGATCGCCTTCCTCGAAGGCCACCTGGGCGCGCTGCGCACCGCGATCGACGCAGGCGTCGACGTCCGCGGCTACTTCACCTGGTCACTGACCGACAACGTCGAGTGGATCGAGGGCGCCAGCAAGCGCTTCGGCCTCGTCCACATCGACTACGAGACGCTGCGCCGGACCCCCAAGGAGTCGTACGCCTGGTACCGCGACGTCATCCGCAGCCAGAAGGCCGCACGGCCCGCGGAGTCAGCGGACTGACCTGATCCGCCACACCAGCACCCCGCCCACCACCGTCACCACGGTGGACGCCAGGTACAGCCCCGCGTAGCCACCCGCGTACGCCACCATCGGCGCGGCCAGCGCCGGACCGAGCACCTGGGGAGCCGAGTTGGCGACATTGATCACCCCCAGGTCCTTGGCCCGGTCCTCGGCCGCCGGCAGGACCTGGGTGATCAGCGCCTGGTCGACCGCCACATAGATCCCGTAGCCGAGCCCGAGCAGCACCGCCGCGCCCATCGCCGCCGGCCAGGTGTGCCAGAACGTCAGCAGCAGCGAACCCACCGCCATCACCATCGAACAGACGCTGACCATCATCTTCCGCTTGCCCAGCCGGTCCGAGACGATGCCGCCCGCCACCGCCGTCAGCACCACACCGCCGGTGTAGAGCAGCGTCAGATACAGCACACCCATGTCCGGGTCCGGGTAATGCACCGCGTCCTTGAGGAAATACAGCAGATACAGCGTGCCGATCGCATTGCCCAGCTGGACGAGGAACCGGGTCAGCCACGCCCAGCCGAAGTCCGGATGCAGCCGCGGACTCACCCAGAAGTCCTTCAGCCGCACCGCCGGCCCCGGAATCCCGGGCACCGCCGGATCGCGGGTCAGCAGCACGAACGGCACCGCACACAGGACCACCAGACCCGCCAGCATCAGATACCCCGAGGCGATTCCGGTCACCACCACCGACACCAGGAGCACGCCGAGGACCAGTCCCAGTGTCTGCGGTATCCCGATGAACCCGGACACCGCCGCCCGCTGCCGCACCGGCACCTGGTCCGGCACCACCGCGTTCGTGCCCGCCAGCATCGCGTTCAGCCCCAGCTGCGCCAGACACCAGCCGAGGGCCACCCCGACCACGGTGGTCTGCGCCGCCGTGACCACCAGACCGACCGCACCCACCAGCGCCCCGCCCACGATCCACGGGTGACGGCGCCCGAACCTCCCGCCGGTCCGGTCCGACAGCGCACCGGCGACCGGGTTGGCGACCACCGCGACCAACGCCCCGACACCGGTCGCCCAGCCGAGCGACACCTCTTTGCCGGACGTCGTCAGATCGTCGATCTGCTCGGCGAGCAGTACCTGGATCGGGGTGAGGAAAGCCATGTACAGGCCCAGGTTGGCCAGCACCAGACCACTGATCCAGCCGCCGCCGACGCGGGACTGCGGTTCCGTTCGGGTGTCGTCCACGGTCATCGGCCGCTCGCCATCAGCTCGGTCGTGCGCGTAGCCATCACGGTCGGAGGTGCCCCGGAGGTGCCCGGATCTTACGAACGCCCCCCTGAGTGATCAATACTTCGCGCCATGGTTGCTTCGTGGTGGTCCCGGGCCCAGCTGGGGATCTTTGTGCACTGGACACCCGCGTCCGTACCGGGCTGGGCCCCGCCGTACGTTCCCGCGGACCGATTGCCCCTTGCGGGCCGCCGTACGCCGCTCGGCTGGACGTCGTACGCCGAGTGGTACGAGAACGCGCTCCGCTTCCCCGGCAGCCCCGTCTCCGCCCATCACCGGGCGACCTACGGGACCCGCCCGTACACCGCCTTCGGCCAGGACTTCAACGACGCCATGGAGGGCTGGGACCCGGCGGCCTGGGCTCGCAGCTTCCGCGCCGCGGGCGCCCGCTACGCCGTCCTCGTCACCAAGCACCACGACGGCTTCTGTCTCTGGCCGTCCGAGGTCCGCAACCCGCACCGGACCGGCTGGCACACCACTCGCGATGTGGTCGGCGAGTTCGCCGAAGCGGCC
Source organism: Streptomyces sp. NBC_00154 (assembly GCF_026342835.1). Lineage (GTDB taxonomy): Bacteria > Actinomycetota > Actinomycetes > Streptomycetales > Streptomycetaceae > Streptomyces. The sequence continues at coordinate 767,446 of NZ_JAPEMI010000001.1, read as the reverse complement.
CGGGCCGAGGGCCTGCGGTTCGGGGTCTACTACTCCGGCGGACTCGACTGGACCTTCGACGACCGGCCCATCGGCACCGGTGCGGACATGGTCTCTGCCGTGCCGCGCGGCAGCTACCCCGCGTACGCCGCCGCCCAGATGCGCGAACTGATCCGCCGCTACCGGCCCGACATCCTGTGGAACGACATCGCCTGGCCGGGGTCGCGCGCCGATGTGCAGCGGCTCATCGAGTACTACCGCTTCACCGTCCCGAACGGCGTCGTCAACGACCGGCTGTTCCCCCGCGCACCGCTGTGGAGCGCGTTGCGACTGCCCGGCGCCAAGCCCCTGTACAACCGGTGGGAGCGCCGCACGATCGCACAGGGCGAGGGCTTCGTGCCGCGCAAGCCCCCGTACTACGACTTCCGTACACCCGAATTCGCCCGCTACATCGGGCCGGACCCGTACGAGATCACCCGGGGCATCGACCACAGCTTCGGCTACAACCGCAACTCGCCGCCCGACGCCTTCCTCAGCCGCACCGCGCTGACCGCGCTGGTGACCGGGACGGCGGCCGCGGGCGGCAACCTGCTGCTCAATGTGGGGCCGCGCGGCGAGGATGCGACCATCCCCGCCGCGCAGCAGCTCCGCCTCGACTGGCTGGCGGAACTCACCCCGGACCTCACACCAGATGGATGCGTTCCTGTATGAGCCGATGGCCGGCCCGGGCGAACGCGGCCGCCATCGGCGCATTACCCAGGTCGGTGGCGCCCGCGATGAACTCGGCGCCCTCGGCCGCCAGGAAGTGCGTGCACTCGACGAGCAGGTCGTACCCGTAGCCGTGGCCGCGCTGTTCGGGTACGACGCCGATGAAGCCGATGCACGGACCGCCCGGGTTACGGGCCGGCACATGGATGCCGGCCACCTCGCCGTCGGGGGTGTACGCCAGCTGCCACCAGGAGCGCGGCGAGGGGCACCAGTGGAAGAAGTCGAGCTCCTCCTGGGCCGCCTGCTCCAGTCCGCCGGGGCCCTCGATGGCCCGCCGGGCGTGCGCGTCCAGCGTGACGGAGTGGACCCGGCGCAACACATCGAGGATCACTGTGTCGTCCGGCTCCGGGCGGAACGTGAGCCGCCCGGGCCGCTCGGGCAGCCCGCACTCCGGCGTCCACTCGTACCGGTACCGCTCCACCAGCGGCTCCATACCGGCCGCGCGCGCGGCGGCGATCCTCGCCCCGGCGGCGGCCGTGACATCGGGCCGCTCCCGCCAGTCGGCGGGCAGCATCAGCTCGTACTCGGCGTACAGCGCCGCACGGCGCAGCAGTTCGCTGCCCGCCTCGTCCTCGCCGTCGGCGAAGTCGAACCAGTTGAGGAGCACCGGCTCGGTGTCGTCGGGCCCCGACCACCAGGCCGCCCTGGCCACGACGACACCGTCGCGCAGCGCGATCCAGGTCCACTCGGGGCGGTACTCGCCGCCCTCGCCCACCGTGGCATAGCTGTGGCCGAAGGCGGCGCGGCCGACGAGACCGGGGTCCTGCAGGGTGTGGAAAAGATGTGCGTCGCTCTCGGTGAGCGCGCGAACGACCAGATCGGTCATGGAAAAAGTCCTCCGGAAGAAGCGATGCGCTCCCGGTCAGACCGAAACCGAAACCGCCCGGCGAACGGGACGGGAGCGCGGGAATGAAGTGGTACTGGTACGCACTGTTCTCGCCTCCTTCCTCGATCCTCGGGCGGGTGACCAACGTAACCGGCGCCGCGGCGCACGGTCCACCGATTTATGCCGGGTCCCAGATCATGTTGAACGCGCGCTCGAAGTTGACGTACCCCAGGCGCTCGAACGACTTCGCCATCGGCACATTGCCGAGGTCCGTCGCGGCCCGGATCCGCTCCACGCCGTCCTGCGCGGCGAGCACCCGGGTGCCCTCGGCGAGCAGCTCGTCGATATGGCCGCGACCGCGCTGCGCCGGCACCACACCGATGTACGCGATGATCGGGTTGTAGCTGTTGCGAGCCGGGATCACGAACCCGACCGGCTCACCGCCGGGGAGTTCGGCGATCCGCCACCACTCCCGCGGGGTGGTGTACTCCGCGAGCTCCTCGTCGTAGTGCTTCTCCGCCGCCTTGCGCGCGGACAGCCCCGACGCGAGGTCCTCCTGACCGTGTGCGTCGAGGGTGCCCTCCATCACCGGGGTCATCAGCGCGAGCAGATCCTCGCGCCCGGCCACCGGACGGAAGCGCAGCCGGCCGGTGTCGGCCGGGACCGGCGTACCCGCCCGCCACTCCAGGCGCAGCCGCTCGACCAGCATCCGCGCACCGGTGCGCTCCATCACCCGGATCCGGGCCTCGACGATGTCGCGGGCCACCGGGTCCTCGTGCCAGTCCGGCGGTACGAAACGTCCGTACTCCGGCCGCGTGACCCCGGCGGGAACGACGGCCGCCGTCGCCGCCTCCAGCAGCCGCAGACCTGTCTCGGTCCGCTCGGGCTCGGGCAGCGCGTCGTCGACGTCGAAGAAGTCGAGCGCCAGCGGTACGTCTCCGCCCTGGCTCCACCAGCCGGCCCGCGCCACCACCCGGTCGCCGCGCAGCGCCACCCACAGCCACTCCGGGCGGCGGCGCCCTGCGGCGAGGTCGTCGGCCAGTTCGTGGTCGAGGACGTACGACAGGCGGCGGAAGAGCCCGAGTTCGTCGGGCCCGGTGAGCGGACGGACGGTCAGCTCCAGTGGTGCAGGGGTCACCAAGTCTCCACATCTGTTTGAGGCGTGCCGGCCATTCGGCGCTCACGGCACGCGGCGGCAGACAGTACCAACGTTCACCGGACACCGCCCCCGACTTTTTCGGCACGGGCGTTCCACGCAGCCGTTCCGCGCAGGTCAGGCGGGCGGAAAGCAGGCTTCTTCTGGACACTCCGGGGCGGTCGGCCCGACAATCGGTCCTGTGACGTCCTCCTTCGAGTTCCACACGTATCCCGCGCGGGTCTCCGACGCCCAGCGCGACCGTGTTCTCGGTGTGCTCAGAGAAGGCGCGGCCCAGGGCAAGCTGTCCCATGACACGTTCATGCGGCGCATGGAACTGGCCCTGTCCGCCCACCGCTCGGAGGAGCTGGAGGCACTCACCGCCGACCTGCGGACCGAAGGCCGTTGGACACGAGGGCTGTTCCAGGTGGTGGGCGCGGTCTCCGGGTTCCCAGCCCGGGTGCGCAGGGCCTGGCAGGCCGAGCGGCTGCCGAAGCTGCTGCTGCCCGCGCCCACCCCGTACCCCGTGCTCATCGGGCGCGACCCGGCGAACGGACTGCGGCTCACCCACGAGACCGTCTCGCGGATGCACGCCGAACTCACGGTGCAGGGCGGCCGATGGATCCTGCGCGACCTCGGCTCGACCAACGGTACGTGTGTGAACGGGCAGCGGGTGACCGGGGCGGTGTCGGTGCGCGACGGGGACCAGGTGAGCTTCGGCCGGATCACCTTCCGGCTCTCCGCGCCCGTACTCAAGCCGCCCGAGTCCCCGGGGATTCCCGGGCGTCCGGTCTGACGTCGACGGGGCAGCCGCGGATCAGGCCTGTTGGTGGAGGCCGCGTCCGGCGTTGATCGTCTTGGTGATCCCGTTCGACGACCGCCTCGCGGGCCGCACATCGGTACTCCTTCCTCGTTCACGGAGCTGCTGCGGGCGGGCTGGGTGCACCCGGCGAAAGCCGGCTCCCACCATTGCGGATGGGGGCACGGTCGGTAACCGCTCCCGGCCCCTCCTTCACCCGAATGGCCGCACCGCCACTGCAGTGAGTACGCCGCGATGGTCCCCTGAATTCATCCGCGCCGTACCGCGGCGCACCGATCCAGGGGGTACGGATGCCGGCTGATGCCCCCGACGGCATACCCGTGCCCACGCCCGTGCCCGCAGCGGGCCGCGGCCGCCGCGCCGCCCGGCCCGGCACCGGCCCGAGCCTCCTCGCCCCCGGCGCCGCGCACGATCCGTACCGGCTCTACCGCGTGCTGCGCGAGGAGTACCCGCTCAGCTACGACGCACTCCTCGGCGCCTGGCTGCTCAGCCGGCACGCCGATGTGACCACCGCCCTCACCGACCCGCGGTTCACCGGCTTCCCGCACGACGGGGCACCCCGCGGCGGACCCGCGCCGCGCGGGCTCTGCCACGGCAGCATGCTCTGCCAGCCCCGGCCGCAGGACATCGCGAGGGCGGCAGCGACCGCCCCCCGTCACCTCACCGAGCGCGTCGAGCGGACCGCCTACGTCCTCGCCCGCCGCATCGCCGGGCGGCAACAGGCGGACCTCGTCGAGGAGTTCTGCCGCTGGCTACCCGTCGGCGCCGGTGCGTACCCGGACCTGGGCCCGCTTCCCCGCAACGCCGCAACAGCCCCCTGCACCCGGCAGACCGGCCTCCGCGAAACCGCGCTCGCCTCTTTCCTCGCCAATGTGCTGGACGACCCCGACCTCCTGGCCGCCCTGCGGGTCGAACCCGCCCTCACCCACCGTGCCTGGACCGAATCGCTGCGCCGCGACCCTCCCGTGCAGTTCGTGCTGCGCCGCACCGTCGCCGAGGTCCGGGTCAGCGGCGGCACGCTCCCCGCCGGTGCACCCGTCGCCTGTCTGATCGGTGCGGCGGGCCGCGACCCGGAGCGGTACGCCTCACCCGACCTCTTCGACCCCTTCCGCCGTGACCAGGGCACGTCCACGGCCGGACCGGAGTCCTGCCCGGCCGTCCTGCTCGGCCGGCTGGAGGCCGAGCAGGGACTGGGCGCCCTGCTCAACGCCATGCCCCGGCTCCGCTGGGCGGACGGGTTCCGCCCGGCCGGCACCGGCCTGATCACCCGCGGTCCGCGGATCCTTCTCGTCCGGCCCGGCTGAGGAGTGCCACCGGCCGCTCGGCGAACAGTTCGGCCACCGCGACCGCACCCCTGGAGAACTCCCGGCCCGGCGTCAGCAGATCGGTCCACGTGCCGTCGTCCGGCAGCGTCAGCTCCGTCCCGCGCCAGCCGCCCGCCCCGGCCAGCCGCAGCGACAGCCGGGTCACTGCCGTGACCACCTCGCCCGAGCGGCAGAAGGCCAGACAGTGCGCGGCCGCCGGACCCTTCGCGGTCAGCGGGGTGTACGTTCCCGATTCGCCGAAAAGCTCCGGCCGCTCGCGCCGCAGCCGGAGCGCCGCCACCGTGAGCGCGGCCTTCTCACTGACGGGCCCGTCCTCGGGCGGCCGCCGGAACGGTTGCCGGTTGTCCGGGTCGACCAGGGCGGCGTACTCCAGCTCCGTCCCCTGGTACAGGTCCGGCACCCCCGGCATCGTCAGCTGCACCAGCGCCGCGCCGGCGATGTTGGCCCGTGCGAACGGTTCGAGCGCGGCCGCGAACCGCTCCAGCACCGCCCGCGCCGGGCCGGTGCCGGCGGCCGGTCCCGCCGCGACGAAATCCGTCACCGCACGCTCGTACACCGGATCGGGCTCGGTCCAGCTGGTGAAAAGTCCCGCCTCCCGAACCGCCTTGAGCAGTGCGGGTTCGAGCCTGCCCGCTCTTTCCGCGACCGGCAGCCCCGCGCAGCCGAACGCCGTCTGCCAGGCCTGCCAGGCCAGCTGCGGATCGGGTGCGGTCGCCGTCGGCGCCGCCCGCCCGAGCTCCGCCAGCAGCTCCGACCACTGCTCCGGGCACTCCGACAGCACCGCGATGCGGGCCCGCACATCCGCACTGCGCTTGGTGTCATGGGTCGTCAGCGCCGTACCGGTGGCGGGCCAGTCGCGCGCCAGCCGGGCAGAGAACGCATGGAACTCCTCCGGGGCCACCGCCGGGGACCCGGGATCACCGCCCACCTCGGTCGCCGAGATCAGTGGCGCGTACCGGTAGAACGCCGTGTCCTCGACCGACTTGGCCCGCAGCGCGGACGCGGTCTGCGCGAACCGCGCGCAGAACGCCGCCCGGTCCGGCCCGTCACCGAGCCGCCCGAGCGCCAGATCCCGCACCACATCGACGGCCGTCGCCTCCTGCGGCACGGAGAACACCGCTCTGGCCTCCCGTACGGCCGTGTCCGGCAGCGTCGCCTCCGCCGCCGCCGTGCAGGGCCCGCCGGCGGTGACGTACGGACGGTAGACCGGAACCCGGACGAGCAGTTCGCGCACGGCGGTGTGCAGCGCCCAGGGGGCGTGGTCGCGCAGCGCGGGGTCCTCGGCGCAGATGCGTACGGCGAGCCTGGTCAGGTGTTCGGTCTCGGCGGCCAGCTCATGCGTCACCACTCGGTACGCGGCCCGGCGGACCGTCGCCGCCCAGTAGCCGCCGCGGTCCCCGGCCGGACTCGCGAACTCCCGGTACCTGCCGGCCAGCTCGGCGGCGCCCACCGGATCGATGAACAGCCCGTCGACCCGGTGCAGGGAGTCGTACCCGGTCGTCCCGGCGACGGCCCAGCCCGCCGGCAGCGGCTCGGCGCCGGTGAGGATCTTCTCCACGACCGTCCACCGGCCACCGGTCGCCTCGCCGAGCCGCTCCAGATAGGCGGCGGGATCGGCGAGTCCGTCCGGATGGTCGACGCGCAGCCCGTCGACCACACCGTCCCGGACCAGTTCGAGGATCTTGTCATGGGTGGCGGCGAAGACCTCGGGGTCCTCGACCCGCACCCCGATGAGGTCGGAGATGGTGAAGAACCGCCGGTAGTTCAGCTCGGTACGGGCCAGCCGCCACCAGCCGAGCCGGTAGTGCTGCGCATCCAGCAGCTTCGTCAGCGGCATACCGGCGGTGCCGGCCCGGAGCGGGAACTCCTGCTCGCCGTAGTGCAGCACCTCCCCGTCGACCCGGAACCGGTCCCTCTCGTCGTTGATCCGGCCGCCGAGCACCGGCAGCAGCACCTTGCCGCCGCCCGCCGCCCAGTCGATGTCGAACCAGCGGGCGTAGGGGGACCCGGGGCCCTCGCGCAGGACCTCCCACAGCGCGCGGTTGTGCCGGGGAGCAGCGGCCATATGGTTCGGCACGATGTCCAGCACCAGCCCGAGCCCGTGCTCCCGCGCCGTGCGAGCCAGCTGCCGCAGCCCCTCCTCACCGCCGAGCTCGGCCCGGACACGGCTGTGGTCGACGACGTCATAGCCGTGTGTGGAGCCGGGCACGGCTTCGAGAACCGGGGACAGATGCAGATGGGAGACGCCGAGCGCGGCGAGATACGGCACCGCGTGCCCGGCGGCCGAGAACGGGAAGTCGGGCTGGAGCTGAAGCCGGTACGTGGCGGTAGGCGTCATACGAACGTACGTACCCAGCCTGACGCCGACTGTGACACCGCACCCGCCCCATCCATCCGGATGAGCGGTCATCACGGAGCGGCCCGGGTGCCCCCGTCACCGCTCTCTCATCCCCCCAGGGGCTCTCGTTCGGATCATGCCGCATCGGAAGGAGAAAGGCCCTAAGCCGGACGCTGCAGCACCGCCATGCTCCGCCCCACCAACGTCACCCGCTCGCCCGCCGCCACCTTCGGCCCCGCCCCCGGCCGTACCCCGTCCGGGCTGGCCGTGTCGACCACGATCGACCACTGCCGCCCATGGTTCACCGGAACGGCGAACTCCAGCGTGTCGGCGCTCGCGTTGAACATCAGCAGGAACGAGTCGTCGGAGATCCGCTCACCGCGCGGCCCCGGCTCCGAGATCGCGTGCCCGTTCAGAAAGACCGTCAGCGCCTTGGCGTGCGCCGCCTGCCAGTCCCGCTGTTTCATCTCACTGCCTTCGGGCGTGAACCAGGCGATGTCGGAGAGTTCGTCGTGCGTGCCCTCCACCGGCCGCCCGTGGAAGAACCGGCGACGCCGGAAGACCGGGTGGTCGCGACGGAGCCAGACCATCGCCCGGGTGAACTCCAGCAGGGTGCTGGCGGAGACGGAGCCCGCCCCGCCGTCGTCCTCGGCCCCGTCCCCGGTCCCGTCCCCGTCCTGGGCGCCGGCCTTGCGCGGCTCCGGCCAGTGCACCCACGACAGCTCGTTGTCCTGGCAGTACGCGTTGTTGTTGCCGCGCTGCGTGCGTGCGAACTCGTCGCCGTGACTCAGCATCGGCACCCCCTGCGACACCATCAGCGTGGCGATGAAGTTCCGCATCTGCCGCTCGCGCAGCCCCAGCACCTCCGGCTGGTCAGTCTCGCCCTCCACGCCGCAGTTCCACGACCGGTTGTGGCTCTCGCCGTCCCGGTTGGCCTCACCGTTGGCGTCGTTGTGCTTGTCGTTGTACGAGACCAGGTCGTGCAGGGTGAACCCGTCGTGGCAGGTGGTGAAGTTGATCGAGGCGAGCGGCCGTCGGCCGTCGTCCTGGTAGAGGTCCGAGGAGCCGGTCAGCCGCCCCGCGAACTCGGCGAGGGTCCGCGGCTCGCCGCGCCACAGGTCGCGCACGGTGTCCCGGTACTTGCCGTTCCACTCGGTCCACAGCGGCGGGAAGTTCCCCACCTGGTAGCCGCCCTCACCCACGTCCCACGGCTCGGCGATCAGCTTCACCTGGCTGACCACCGGGTCCTGCTGCACCAGGTCGAAGAACGACGACAGCCGGTCCACCTCGTGGAACTGCCGGGCCAGCGTGGCCGCCAGATCGAAGCGGAAGCCGTCCACATGCATCTCGGTCACCCAGTACCGCAGCGAGTCCATGATCAGCTGGAGCACGTGCGGCGACCGCATCAGCAGCGAGTTGCCGGTGCCTGTGGTGTCCATGTAGTACCGCTGGTCGTCCGCCAGCCGGTAGTACGAGGCGTTGTCCAGTCCCCGGAACGACAGCGTCGGCCCCAGATGGTTGCCCTCCGCGGTGTGGTTGTAGACGACGTCGAGGATGACCTCGATACCCGCCTGGTGCAGCGCCCGTACCGCCTGCTTGAACTCGCTCACCTGTTCACCGCGGTCGCCGCGGGAGGCGTACGCGTTGTGCGGGGCGAAGAAGCCGATGGTGTTGTAGCCCCAGTAATTGGCGAGCCCCGCGTCCGCCAGCCGGTGGTCCTGGACGAACTGGTGCACCGGCATCAGCTCGATCGCCGTGACACCGAGCTCCGTCAGATGTGCGATGACCTCCGGGTGGGCCAGCGCCGCGTAGGTGCCGCGCAGCTCCTTCGGCAGTCCCGGATGGAGCATGGTCAGGCCCTTCACATGGGCCTCGTAGATCACCGTGCGGTGGTAGTCCGTACGGGGCCGTCGGTCGTCGCCCCAGTCGAAGTACGGGTTGACCACCACCGACGTCATGGTGTGCGGCGCGGAGTCGAGGTCGTTGCGTGCGTCGGGGCGGCCGAACGGATAGCCGTACACCGCCTCGCCCCACCGGATCTGTCCGGAGACCGCCCGCGCGTACGGATCGAGCAGCAGCTTCGCCGAGTTGCAGCGGGTCCCGTGCTGAGGCTCGTACGGTCCGTGCACCCGGAACCCGTACCGCTGCCCGGGCATCACCCCGGGCAGATAGGCATGGCGGACGAAGGCATCGGTCTCTCTCAGCTCCACCGCCGTCTCGGAACCGTCGTCGTGCAGCAGGCACAACTCGATTCTGTCGGCGGCCTCCGAGAAGACCGCGAAGTTGGTGCCGACGCCGTCGTACGTGGCACCGAGGGGATACGCCTGTCCCGGCCAGACCTGCATAGATATGACTCTTCCACTTCTGATCCGGGTGCTGGGGGCACTTGGGACCGACCCGGCCAGATCTTCCCCGAAAGAGTGCCCCGCACCTAGGACGTCGCCCGGTCCTGTCAACATCGGTCCTCTCGGTGTCGCCCGGAACCGGAATCCGAGAACCTGACCGGGGCACACGTCCGGTATGCGGCACCTGACGGGGTGCCCAATCACCGTGAATCCGCTCACTCCGGCAGATCTTGCCATCGGGAACAGGCTTTAGTCATGGGGGAGTTGGGAAAGGAGCCTGTGCATCCGGCTGCACCGGCTCCCGCTCCCGGAGTACCCTTCCTTGATCATTGGTGGGGGAGCGGAAGGCGGTGCGCGGGTGAGCTCGGGAGGGTTCGAGCTGCCCCCAGGTGACGCAGGTCACGAGGGGGAATCCGTCGACGCCCCGCCCGGGGCGGTATCGCTTGCGCAGCCCATGGAGATCGGCGCCGAACTGGACTGGGGCGCGGATGCCTGGAGCGAGGTCCGGACCCGGGCCCAGCGCGCCGGGCGGGCCTACATCTGGCTGAATCTCGTGGAACAGCGGCTGCGCGCCGTTGTCGCCGCGGTGCTGCGGCCCATCTACGAACCGGTGCACGGCGACGACTGGGTGGTCGCTGCCGCGGGGCCCGCCGGGCAGGAATGGGTGCAGCGCGCCGTCGCCGTGCGCGAGGTCTCCCGCCGCAAGGGATATCTTCTCGACCCGGCCGACGACAATGTGCTCAGCTTCCTCACGCTCCCGCAGCTGCGGGAGCTGATGATCCAGCACTGGCCGTGCTTCGAGCCGTACTTCGACGACCGGCGCGATGTCGAGCTGGCGCTCGACGAACTGGAGGTCGCCCGCAATGTGGTCTCCCGCAACCGCGCACTGAACGAGGCAGTTCTCGCCCAGGCCGAGCGCGCCTCGGCGCGGCTCCTGGAGATCCTCGGCAGCGGCGCGGCGGTGCCGTCCGCCGACCGGCTGCCGGTCGACGCCGTCGAGGAACTGGTCGGCGACCGCTACGCGGATGTGGTCTCCATCCACCCCGACCGGGTCCGGCTGCAGCGCCAGCTCCCCGCCGAGGACCTCTTCGGCGGCTCGCGCCGCCTCGACGCGATCGGCATAGGCCTCAATCTGCTGGTGCAGAACTTCTCCGGCCGCAGGCTCGTCCGGCTGGCCGAATCGGGCTGCCGGATCCGGCTGCTCTTCATCAACCCTGCGAGCAGTGCGGTCAAGCGCCGCGAGCGCGAACTGGGCCTCAAGAAGGGCGAGCTGAGCCGGTCCGTGGAGATGAACATCCTCCATATGCGCCGGGTCCGTTCCAAGCTCCGTGACCCGGGCGCCTTCGAGATCCATGTCTTCGACGAGACGCCGCGCTTCACGGCCTATCTGGTGGACGGTGACGGGGCGGACGCGGTGGGCGTCGTCCAGCCGTATCTGCGGCGCGCACGCGGCATGGAGGCGCCGGTGCTGGTGCTGCGGGGCGGAGGCCGGGCGGTGGTCCGCGCGGGGCAGGACAACGAGCACGGGCTGTTCGAGACCTACCGCGAGGAGTTCGAGTCCGTGTGGACGGACTCCCGCCCCGTCTCCTGAGCCAACCGCCTGAGACCGTTGTCAGTGGTGCATGGCAGGGTGGTCATCACCTGGGGGAGAGCACCACGAAGGAGGTACGGGATGAGCTGGCACCGGGAGGCGCTGGTCGGCTTCGACCTGGAGACGACGGGTACGGAGCCGCTGGAGGCCCGGATCGTGACGGCTGCGGTCGTCGGCGTCGACGGCAGGGACGGGAAGCCGGTGCGGCAGCGCACCTGGCTGGCGGATCCGGGGATCCGCATCCCCGCACAGGCCTCGGCGATCCACGGCATCAGCAGCGAGCGGGCGGCGGCGGAGGGGCGGCCGGCGCGCGAGGTGGCGGACGAGATCGCCGAGACGCTCGCGGGCTACTGGCGCCAGGGGGTGCCGGTCGTCGCGTACAACGCGGCCTTCGATCTGACGCTGCTGACGGCGGAGTTGCGCCGGCACGGACTGCCGTCGCTGAGCGACCGGCTCGACGGCGGCGGGATCGGTCCGGTCGTCGACCCGTACACGATCGATCGGGCGGTCGACCGCTACCGCAAGGGCAAGCGGACGCTGGAGGCGGTCTGCGTCGAGTACGGGGTGGTGCACGGCGGAGCCCATGACGCGGGCGCGGACGCGCTGGCCGCGGTGCGCGTGGCGTACGCGATAGCCGAACGGCACGGCTCGGTGGCCGCGCTGACGGCGGCCGAACTGCACGAGCGTCAGATCACCTGGTACGCGGACTGGGCGTCCGGCTTCCAGTCCTTCCTGCGCCGCAAGGGCACCCCGGACGCAGTGATCGACCCCCACTGGCCCGTACGGGAACCGGCGCAGATCACCACCTGAACCCCACCCGCAAACCCGAGCCCGCCCGCAGACCCGAGTCCGTGGTCCTCCATGCTCTGGAGGCCATAGGGGAGATTGAGGACAAAGCGGCCGCCGGGCGACCCCGGCACAACCGTTAGAACGGATACCACCGCACCTCGGGGTCACCGTCACGCAAGGACGCAACCCTGCGCCGGAACTCCGCGAGCGCCTTCGGGTTGCCCGGCGCATGCTGCGAGACCCACGCACAGCTGGCCGTCTCCCGGGCCCCGCGCAGTACCGCGCAGCCGTCCCACTCCCGGACGTCCCAGCCGTACGCTGCGGTGAACGCGTCGTACGCCTCCGCCGCCAGCCCGTACCGGTCGCGGGACAGCGCAAGAACCACCAGATCGTGCTCCCGCAGATCCGCGGAGAACGTCTCGAGGTCCACCAGCACCGGCCCGTCCGGACCGACATGCACGTTGCGCGGCAGTGCGTCACCGTGGATCGGCCCCGGCGGCAGATGCGGCACCAATGCGGCCGCGGCCGCGGCGAACCCGTCCCGCCGCTCCCGCAGATATGCGGCGTCGGCCGGATCGATCGCGTCGCCCGCGATCCGCAGCCACCGCTCCACCCCACCCAGCAGCTCCCGCCGCGGCAGCGCCAGTCCGTCCGGGGCGGGCAGCGCGTGGACCAGGGTGAGCAGCGGCGCCAGATCCCGCGGCTCGGCGGGGCGCACCGCGTCGGGGAGCCGGTGCCAGACCGTCACCGGGTGTCCTTCGACAAGCCGCGCCTCCGGCTCCGCCGCCCGCACGGCGGGGATGCCCGAAGCGGCGAGCCACTGCGCGACGGCCACCTCGCGCTCGGCCCGGCTGCGCAGTTCCGGGTTCTGTACGGCGTCCCGGCCGACCTTGACCACCAGGTCGCCGACGGCGAACACCGCGTTCTCGCCCAGCGCGATCAGCTCGGTGTCGCCGGAGAGTCCGGCAGCGGTCAGCACCTCGCGCGCACGCATCTCGTTCATGGTCCGATTTTCGCATCCGTGCACGCCACCTTGACGAACCGACGACCCGTCAGCACCATGGCGGGGGCCACCTGAGCGGCCGGAACTGGGTGAAAGCGATCCAATGACGCAAGGGGGTCGAATTCATGACGTTGGCGAATGCAACCGTACAGTCCGGACAGCACGGTCCGCCCGGCAGTCCGCTGTCCCGACGGGGCAGACAGGGCAGACAGGCTCCGCGGATCAACCGGAACGCCGGCACCTGGTTCCTGGTGCTGCCCGCCCTGATCCCGATCCTGATCCTCAGCGTCGGTCCCCTGCTCTACGGCGTCGCCCTGGCGTTCACCGATGCCCAGTCCGGCCGCACCCGGTCCACCCAGTGGGTCGGCGGCCTGAACTTCCAGGACCTGCTTCACGACACCCTGTTCTGGGACTCGTTCCGGATCGGCCTCGTCTGGGCGGTCGGCGTCACCGTCCCGCAGTTCCTGCTCGCGCTGGGCCTCGCCCTCCTGCTCAACCAGAACCTGCGGATGCGCTGGCTGGCGCGGGCCCTCGCGATCATCCCCTGGGCCATGCCCGAAGTCGTCGTCGGCATCATGTGGCGGCTCGTCTACAACCCGGACGCGGGCGTCCTCAACGAGACCATCCGCGATCTCGGGTTCGGTGACGGCCGGGACTGGCTGACCGGACTGGCCACCGCACTGCCCGCCGTGATCGTCGTAGGTGTCTGGGCGGGCATGCCGCAGACCACTGTCGCGCTCCTGGCCGGGCTCCAGAACACCCCGCACGAACTCCACGAAGCGGCCGCCCTGGACGGCGCGGGAGCCTGGCGCCGGTTCCGTACCGTCACCTGGCCGGCTCTGAGACCGGTCGCGCTCGCCATCACCGCCCTCAATTTCATCTGGAACTTCAACTCGTTCGCCCTGGTCTACGTCCTGACCAACGGCGGCCCCGGTGGCCGGACCAGGCTGCCGATGCTCTTCGCCTACGAGGAGGCCTTCCGCTACGGCCAGTTCGGCTACGCCGCGGCGATGGGCTGTGTGATGGTCGCGGTGATCTCCGTCGTCCTCGCCCTCCATCTCGTCGGCCGGCTCAGGGGAGGCGAGGACCAGTGAGCCTCCGTACCAGCAGATCCGCCCGCACCGGACAGTACGTCGCGCTCCTGGGCTACCTCGTCTTCCTGGCGTTCCCGTTCCTCTGGCTGATCTCCACGGCCTTCAAGCCGGCCCGCGAACTGGGTTCCCTGCACCCCACCTGGATCCCCGAGCATCCGACCCTGGACAACTTCCGGCAGGCCTTCGACGAACAGCCGCTGCTCCAGGCCGCAGCCAACTCACTGATCGCCGCACTGTCCGCCGCCCTGATCGCCGTCGTCATCGCGACGCCCATGGCCTATGTGATGGCCCGGCATCGCACCAGGCTCTCGGCGGCCGCAACCGGCTGGGTCGTGGTCAGCCAGGCGTTCCCCTTCGTGCTGCTGATCATTCCGCTCTTCCTGATTCTCAAGAATCTGCATCTGATCAACTCCCTGTGGGGGCTGATCATGGTGTACGTCGTCTGGGCGCTGCCGTTCGCGCTGTGGATGCTGGTCGGCTACGTCCGTGCCGTACCGCCCGAACTCGAAGAGGCCGCCTCGGTCGACGGCGCGAGCCGGCTGCGGACGCTCGTCTCGGTCACCGTCCCGCTGCTGGCCCCAGGAATCGTCGCCACCGCACTCTTCGCGTTCATCACCGCATGGAACGAGTTCTTCTTCGCACTCGTCCTGCTCAAGACACCGGAGAAGCAGACCTTGCCGGTCGTACTCACCCACTTCCTCGGCGCGGAGGGCGCGGCCGAACTCGGGCCGCTCGCCGCCGCCGCTTTCCTCGCCACCCTGCCCTCCCTCGTCCTCTTCGCGGTCATCCAGCGCCGGATCACCGGTGGCATGCTCGCCGGGGCGGTGAAGAGCTGATGCGCCCACTGGTACGGACGGCGGCCGCCGCGGCCACCGCGCTGGCCCTGCTGCTCACCGGCTGCAGCGGTGACGGAGGCGGAACGGACACCAACGGGAAGATCGAACTGCGCTTCCAGTCGCTGGCCTGGCAGAAGGAGTCCGTCGACGCCAACAAGCAGCTGGTCAAGGAGTGGAACGCCACCCACCCCGACATCCACGTCGAGTACGTGCAGGGCAGCTGGGACAGTGTCCACGACCAACTGCTCACCTCCTTCGAGGGCGACGAGGCTCCGGACGTCATCCACGACGCCTCCGACGACCTCGCCGACTTCGCGTACGGCGGCTATCTCGCCGATCTGCGTGCCCTCCTGCCCGACCGGCTGACCGCCGACATCCCGGAGCAGAGCTGGCGGACCACGACCTTCGGCGACGGTGTCTACGGGGTGCCGTTCCTGCAGGAGTCCCGGGTCCTGATCGCCAACACCAAGATCCTCAAGGCCTCCGGCGTCCGTATCCCGACCCCGGCGAACCCGTGGAGCTGGGACGAATTCCGGCAGGTCACCAAGGAGCTGACGGGCAAGGGGAAGGGGAAGGCGACGTACGGCATCGCCTGGCCGCTGAAGGAACCCGTCTCCGTCACCCTCAACCTCGGCCTCTCCAGCGGCGGACAGCTCTTCCACCGCGGCGCCGACGGCAAGGTGACCATCCGCCTCGACGAAGGCGACCAGGTGGTCCCCGGCACCATCCGCGACCAGGTCGACACCGACCACAGCGCTGCCCGCACCGCGCTCGGCATGGGCGGCTCCGACACCCTCCCCGGGCTGTTCGGTGGGCGGTACGCGATGGTCCCGCTTGGGTTCTCGTACCGTCAGCAGGTCGTCGAGCAGGCCCCCGAGGGCTTCGAATGGAAGGTGTTGCCCGCCCCGGCCGGCAGCGACGGGCTCGCCCAGGGCGTGAGCCCGCAGACCCTCTCCGTCGCCGAGTCCAGCCCGCACAAGAAGGCGGCCGCGCAGTTCATCGACTTCCTGCTGCGTCCGCCGAACATGGTGCGCCTGGCAGAGGGCGACTGGATGCTGCCGACCGGCACGGCCGCGCTCGCGGACCCGGCCCTGCACACCACCGAGAACGGCTGGGCGACCGGCGCAGCCCTGGCGAAGGGGTTGCGCTCGGCGCCCGCCCAGTCGGTGCGCGGATACCCCGAGTGGAAGGACAAGGTCGCCACGCCCGCGCTGCAGGAGTACTACAGCGGGGCGATCGGCCGGGACGAGCTGAACAGGCGCCTGGTCGACGACGGGAACCGGGTACTGGCCCGCTACCAGCGCTGAGGCCCGGCGGACCGACCGAGGTCCTTCTCCACTGTGCGTCCCACGCACGTGCAACGCCCCATACGTGTGTGGGGCGTTGGGGCCGGTCGCCCGACTTGACCATCGCTGGCCGATTTCTTATTACGAAACCTTGTTGAGTAAGTCACAGCTGCATGAAGGGGTTGATCTGAGCGTGTCAATCGGCGAGGGTTTCGAGCCAGCCCCCGGAGATCTTCCGCCCGAGGGTCAATCCCCCCACAAACAATGCCGAGGAGACCCCTCTTCATGGCCATGCACAAGCGCACATCCCGGACCAAGCTGACCGCGGCGATCACCGCGGCGGCCGCAGCTGCCGGAGTCACCCTGCTGGGCACGTCCTACGCCGGAGCCGCACCCGCTCCCGCGATGGGGACGGTCTACGGTGCGGACGCGGCGACCGCCGTCTCGGGCAGCTACATCGTGATGCTGGACCAGAAGGCCGACAAGGCGAAGCTCGCCAAGGAGTACGGCGGCAAGCTGAAGCGCACCTACAGCTCCGCCATCAACGGCTTCTCCGCCAGCGGCCTTTCGCAGGCCGAGGCCAAGCAGCTCGCGGCCGACCCGGCCGTCTCCAAGGTCGTCCAGAACAAGAAGTTCCACATCGACGCCACCCAGGACAACCCGCCGTCGTGGGGTCTCGACCGGATCGACCAGACCGGGACCGCCGGCGACCATGCGTACACCTACCCGGACAGCGCGGGCGAAGGCGTCACGGCGTATGTCATCGACACCGGTGTCCGCGTCACGCACAAGGAGTTCGAGGGCCGGGCGAGCTCGGGCTTCGACGCCGTGGACAACGACGACAGCGCGGACGACGGCAACGGCCACGGGACGCACGTGGCCGGCACCATAGCCGGTGCGACGTTCGGCGTCGCCAAGAAGGCGAAGATCGTCGCCGTCCGGGTCCTGGACGACTCCGGCTCGGGCACCACCGAGCAGGTCGTCGCCGGCATCGACTGGGTCACCGCGCACCACGAGGGTCCGTCCGTCGCCAACATGAGCCTCGGCGGCAGTGCCGATCCGGCTCTCGACGCCGCGGTCCAGAAGGCCATCGCCTCCGGAGTCACCTTCGCGGTGGCCGCAGGAAACGAGTCCGCCGACGCGAGCGAGGGCTCCCCGGCCCGCGTCCCGGAGGCCATCACGGTCGCCTCGTCCACGGTGGACGACGAGCAGTCGTCGTTCTCCAACTACGGCCCGGTCGTGGACATCTACGCCCCGGGTTCGGACATCACCTCGTCCTGGAACGACAGCGACGACGCGACGAACACCATCTCCGGTACGTCCATGGCGACTCCGCACGTCGTCGGTGCCGCCGCCGTCTACCTCGCCGGACACCCGGACGCCACCCCGGCGGAGGTCGCCACGGCCCTCACCGACGGCGCCACCCCCGACGCGATCTCCAATGCGACCGAGGGAACGCCGAACAAGCTGCTGAAGATCGTCGAGTAGCGGCCACCACCGAGACGGCGGCCGCCGCGCTCTCCCCCACGGGGCGCGGCGGCCGCACACCCCCGGCGGATCGTCCTATGGTGTGGCCATGACCACCAGGTACGCGGCGCTGTTGCGCGGGATCAATGTGAGCGGCCACAAGAAGGTCCCGATGGCCGAACTCCGCACACTCCTCACGGAGCTGGGCCATGCGGATGTCCGTACGTACCTGCAGAGCGGCAATGCCGTCTTCAGCAGCGCGTCGGGCGACCAGGACGCGCTCACCGCACAGCTGGAGCAGGCCATCGAGGAACGCTTCGGCTTCGCCGTCCCGTGTCTGATCCGGAACGGCCCTTATCTCGGATCGGTCGCCGAGGCCTGCCCGTTCCCGGCCGCCGCC
The DNA here is from genome assembly GCF_026342835.1 of Streptomyces sp. NBC_00154. GTDB lineage: Bacteria > Actinomycetota > Actinomycetes > Streptomycetales > Streptomycetaceae > Streptomyces. The sequence continues at coordinate 749,444 of NZ_JAPEMI010000001.1, read as the reverse complement.
CTCGAGGGCAAGCAGCTGCACGTCACCTACTTCGACCGGCCGGTGGACGCCACACGCTTCGCGGCGATCGACGCCGACGCCTTCCGCCCGGAGGAGTTCCGGCTCGGCGACCGTGCGCTCTACCTCTATGCCCCCGACGGACTGGGCCGTTCCAAGCTTGCCGAGGCGCTCCACCGTCCTTCCCTCACCAAGGGCCTCACCGCCACCACACGTAACTGGAACACCGTCGCCAAACTCGTGGAGATGACGCGTGACTGAGCCGCCGCCCGGCGTGGCCGCCGCCGTCGAGGGCGAACTCAGACTCCTCGACCCGCTGGTGCGCTGCTCCGCCGATCTCCTCGTCCAGGTGTTGCACCCGGAGTTCCGCGAGATCGACACCGCCGGCCGCTTCTGGGACCGCGACGCGACCATCGCCTCGCTGACCGCGGACGAGGCCCCACGGCCCGGACAGCTCACCGCGTCACGGATGCGCGGTGTCCAGCTCGCCGACGAACTCGTCCATCTGACCTTCGACTCCGAGTACAAGGGGCTCAGGGCTCACCGCAGTTCACTGTGGCGGCTGACCGGGCGCGGCTGGCTCCTCTACTTCCACCAGGCCACGTCGTTCAGCGCCGAACCGTCCGACGGCTGACGGCGTCCGACGGCGGTCGACTGCCGTCAGCCGCGCGTGACGCGCTGCGCCCGCGCCGTCCACCGGCCGTCCGTACGGGCGATCCGCACCGGATGTCCGAAGCAGTCACTGACCTGAGCCGTGGTCAGCACCTCGTCGGCCGGACCCGAGGCCACACACCGCCCCGCCCGAAGCAGCATCGCATGCGTGGTGGAGGCGGGCAGTTCCTCGAGATGGTGCGTGACCAGGACAGTCGCCAGCTCGGGGTGTTCCTGGCGCAAGGTGTCCAGGGCGTCCAGCAGCTGCTCGCGGGCAGCGAGATCCAGACCGGTGGCCGGCTCGTCGAGAAGCAGCAGCCGCGGCTGCGGCATCAGAGCGCGGGCGATGAGCGTACGGCCCCGCTCGCCCTGCGAGAGCGACGGCCAGCGCGATCCGGTCCTGCCCTGCATGCCCAGCATCTTCAGCAGCCGGCCGGCCTGTTCCTGTTGCTCGGCGCTCGCGGACCAACGCGGTACCGGCTCGACCGAGTTGGTCAGACCGGTGAGCACCACCTCGCGCACCGACAGCGGGGAACGCAGCGGATGACGCGGGTTGACGTGCCCCAGCAGGGTCCGCAGCTCCCGCAGGTCGACCCGTCCGATCGTGCGTCCCAGGACTTCCACCGATCCGTGGGTGGGGTGGGTGACCGCGCCGAGCAGCCCGAGCAGCGTGCTCTTTCCGGCACCGTTGGCGCCGAGCAGGGCCCAGTGCTCACCGCTGCGCACGGTCATCGAGACCGAGTCGAGCAGGACGTTGCCGTCTCGGACGAGCCGGACCCCGTCGGCCCGGATCACCGGCACCGGGGCCGCGGAGACAGAGGTGGTGAGGGCGGCGGCGGTGGTGGTCATGGGCGGGTACTCCTTCATGCGGGCGCGAGCGCTTCCAGGCGACTCATGTTCTCGGCGGACGGCCGGATCTCCGCAGCCCCGAGGGCCTCCGCCGGATGGTTGGGCGAACCCAGGCCCGGCGTCGGGCACAGTGCGGGGGAGCGGTGCAGCAGCCAGGCGAGGGCGATCTGCCCGCGGGTGGCACCGTGCCGTTCGGCGATCCCGGCGGGCGCCTCGGCGACGTCAAAGGTCGGGGCGCCGTCGGCCGGCGGGAACCAGGGCGGAGAAGCGAGGCCATGGATCTGGCAGAGCTTCAGCACCGGGTCCGACGCACGGTCGAGGAGAAGCGGTTCTGCACCGAGGCGATCCCGGTCGGGGAGAGAACCTGCTCCAGCTGGTCGGCGGTGAGGGCGTGTCCGGACCGATGAACCGGATCCTACCTTCCTGCCTCAGCGCATCCCGAGCGCCCAGCTGGTCGGCCATGGGCACATCCGGGTCGGCCGGTGCAGCCGGTGGAGATCGACCCCGGTGGGCGGCCCTCGACACGTCCGCCTCCCCGCATAGGATTTGACCGCCATATGTGACACGCGGCCGCACCGAACGGAGCCGGGATGCGCTACATCATCGTGGGAGCGGGCGCCGTCGGCGGCGCCATAGGGGGACGGCTGGCCGAGGCCGGCCACGACGTCGTCCTGGTGGCGCGCGGCGCGCAGTACGAGGCGCTGCGCACGGGCGGACTCCGGCTCACCACGCCGGACGGCCCTCGTACCCACTCCCTCCCCGTCGTCGACCGGCCCGACGCACTGGACCTGATCGCGGACGACGTACTCGTACTCGCCGTGAAGACACAGGACAGCACCGCCGCACTCGACACCTGGAGCATCAGGCCGGTGGCGGGCGGCGGTACCGCGGGCGAGCGGCTGCCGCTGATCTGCGCGCAGAACGGCGTGGAGAGCGAACGTCTCGCGCTGCGCCGCTTCCGGCATGTGTACGGCATGTGCGTCTGGCTGCCCGCCACCTTCGTCGAACCCGGCCAGGTGTCCGCGGCCGGAACGCCGCTGACCGGCATCCTGCACCTGGGGCGCTACCCCACCGGGACCGACGAGACGGCCCGGCTGATCGCCGCCGACCTGGAGAAGTCGAAGCTGCTCGCCCCGGTCGTGCCGGACGTGATGCGCTGGAAGTACGGCAAGCTGCTGTCCAACCTCGCCAACGCGATCGAGGCCGTCACCGGCCTGCTCACCGGAGAGGATGCCGTCGCCCTGTTCAAGCGGGCGCTCGCCGAGGGCCGGGCCGTGCTGGCGGCCGCCGGTATCGACGCGGTCGGCCAGGAGGAACAGACGAAGGCGCGCGGCGACCGGATCCGCTTCGAGCCGTGCGACGGCTCCCCGCGCGGCGCCGGTTCGTCCTGGCAGAGCCTCAGTCGGGGTACGGGCACCATCGAGGCCGACTATCTCAACGGTGAGATCGTGCTGCTCGGCCGGGAGCACGGGGTGCCCACACCGGTCAATGACGTACTCCAGCGCACCGCGAATGCCTTCGCGCGGGGGCGCCGGGAGCCCGGATCGATGTCGGTGGCCGAACTCACCGCACTGATCGACGCGGCCTCCTGACCGGGCCGGAAACCCGGCCGCTGTCGCTTTTCTTCAATACCCGCGCCAGCGGCCGCTCTAGCGTGCTGTGCATGAAGAACGAGCACGCTCACCTGACCGAATGTGCCGCCGAGGCGGCCCGTATCGCCCGCGCCGTCCGCGCCGAACAGTTGGACGCCTCCGCCACGCCCTGCGGCGACTGGGACGTGCGCGGGCTGATCAACCACTGGGTGCTCTACACCTCGTACGGCCTGGAGCACCGCGCCCTGCGCAAGGATCTTCCCGACGAGCTCACCACCCGTGACTTCACCGCGGACGCCGACTGGGCGGAGAAGTACGCGGCGCAACTGGACCGCGCCGTCGCCGCCTGGTCGGACCCGGCGGTCTGGGAGGGGGAGATCGACCTCGGAGGTTCGACGTCCCCGGCGTCCGAGATCGCCGCCATGCTCATCGAGGAGACGGCCCTGCACAGCTGGGACGTGGCTCGGGCAACCGGGCAGGAGTTCCGGCTCTCCGACGCGGCGGCAGCCTTCGTCCTCGATGTCGTCGACGGCTCCGCGGCGCTCTACCGGCAGTACGACGGCTTCGCCGACGAGGTCCCGGTGTCCGATTCGGCGCCGGTGTTCGAACGGGCGCTGGCCCACAGCGGACGCGATCCGCACTGGACCGCCACCTGAAAGTGGCCCAGTCGCACGAACGGTGAATGGCCCGCGGTTGTACGCCAATGTCTGGATAGGCTCGACGCATGACCACTCACCGCACCCCGGCCACGGGCAGGACCGCCGTCGACTTCTACTTCGACCCGGCCTGCCCGTTCGCCTGGATCACCTCCCGCTGGATGCTGGAGGTGGAGCAGCAGCGCGACATCGAACTCCGTTTCCACGTCATGAGTCTCTTCCTGCACAACGTCGGCAATGAACTCCCCGACTGGTACCGGGAACTGGTCGACAGGTCGATCGGCCCGGTACGGGTCGCGGTCGCCGCTGCCGCGGACCACGGCGACGGTGTGCTCCGCGAGCTCTACACCGCCCTGGGAACCCGTATCCACGTACAGAAGAACGAGGACTTCGACGAGGTGGTCGCCCAGGCGCTCGCCGAAGTGGGCCTGCCCGACGGGCTTGCCGGCGCCGCGCACTCCACGGCGTACGACGAGGCGCTGCGCCGCAGCCATGACGCGGGCAAGGACCCGGAGGCCGACGCTTATGTCGGCACCCCCACCATCCATGTCGACGGCGGCGTCTGGTTCGGCCCGGTTCTCAACTCCGTCCCGCGCGGCGAGGAGGCGGCCAGGCTGTTCGACAGCCTCCGGGTGATGGCCGGCTACCCGGACTTCTTCGAGCTCAAGCGCACCCGCACGGGCAGTCTCGACTTCAGCTGACAGTCGCCCGCTCTCCCGAGCGCTCGGTGTTCCCGGTCAGGCGGTGAGCGCCGCCACGCGGGGCACACACGCCTCGTCGTAGCGCCGCAGCAGCAGCCGTGCCAACTCCGGCGAAGGGCCGAGTACGTCGGCCAGTACGTCCGCCCCCGCCCCCCGGGCACCCGCAGCGATACGGTCCGGGAGGCGGCCGGGCGCGATGACGTACGGCGCCACCACCACCCGGCGCACGCCCTCGGCCCGCAGGGCCCGTACCGCGTCCTCGGTGCGGGGGAACCCCGCGGGAGATGCAGCGGAGGCGAACGCAGGCCGCACGGAACACCAACCGGTGTGCCGCAGCTCCCGCGCGATTTCAGCGATCACTGCGATCGCCTCCGGGTCTGTGGAGCCCGCCGAGGCCAGGACGAGCCCGGTCGAGCTTCTGTCGCCGGGACGGACCCCGGCTTCGTACAGGCGCTGTTCCAGCGCGGAGTTCAGCAGCGGTGACGGGCCGAGTACTTCGGCCTGTCGGATGTGCAGTTGCGGCAGTCCGGTCCGGGCCTTGTGCAGCACCGCGGGGATGTCGGACTTGGCGTGGAAGGCCCGGGTGAGGAGCAGGGGGAGCGCGACGACGTCCCTCGCTCCGTCCGTGGCCAGCCGCTGAAGGACCTGCGGCACCGATGGGGCGTTGAAGTCGAGGAAGCCGGTCTCCACCCGCAGCCCCGGCCGCAGCGACCGGACCCGCGCGGTGAGCGCGTGCACGGTCGCCGCGTGCCGCGGATCACGGCTGCCGTGGGCGATGACAAGGAGAACGGGGGAAGTCATGACAGTACTCAGTTCTTGACGAGGAGGCCGCGGCTGCGCAGCACCCACCGCTCCAGCGGACTGAAGATCAGCAGGTCGATGGCGATGCCGACGATCAGGATCAGGAAGATGGCGAGGAACACCATCGACATGCTGCTGGTCTCCCGGCCCTGCTCCAGCAACTGCCCCAGGCCCACGCCCAGATCGGGCGACGAGGCGATGATCTCGGCGGCCATCAGCGAGCGCCAGGAGAACGCCCAGCCCTGCTTCAGCCCCGCCAGATAGCCCGGCAGCGAGGCGGGCAGCACGATGTGCCAGGTACCGCGCAGCCCGGTGGCGCCCAGCGTCTGCCCCGCCCGCAGATGAAGCGGCGGGATCTGGTCGACACCGGCGACGAGACCGTTGGCGATCGACGGGACGGCGCCCAGCAGGATCACCGCGTACATCATCCTGTCGTCGAGCCCCAGCCAGAGGACCGCGGGCGGCACCCAGGCCACCGACGGCAGTGACTGGAGACCCGAGAGTACCGGTCCGATCGCCGCGCGCACCACCTTCACGCGCGCCACCAGCAGCCCGAGCGGGGTGCCGATGACGAGCGCCAGCAGGAAGCCGAACAGGCCGCGCGAGACGCTCGTCCAGATGTAGCCGAGCAGGGTGCCCTGCGCCCAGGCGTTGCTCACCTCGTCCCAGACCTGGGACGGCGACGGCAGCTTGTAGTCGTCGGTGACCTTCGCCCAGATCAGGATCTGCCAGACGACCAGGACGAGTGCGATGGCCACGACCGGCGGCAGGACCTTCTGCACCAGCACCTGGCGCACCGGGGTGCGGCTCACCCGCACCGCGTCGAGTGCGTCAAGACCCGCCTCGAGGCCGGCCAGGTCCTGGGCGGCGTCCTTGACGGCGGCGTCCTCGGTAGTGGTGGTCTCAGTGCTGGCCATGTCGGCGGATCTCCCCACGCAGTTGTTCCGTGATCTCGACGGACAGCTCCGCCACCGCGGTGTCCTCGATGCGGCGCGGCTGGTCGATGTCGACCGTCCACTCGCGGGCGATCCGGCCAGGCCGCGACGACAGCAGGACGACCCGCTCGGCGAGCCGGACCGCCTCCCGCACGTTGTGCGTGACGAAGAGGACCGAGACGTTCGTCTCGCGCCAGATCCGGGTCAGCTCGTCGTGCAGCACATCCCGGGTGATGGCGTCGAGCGCGGCGAACGGCTCGTCCATCAGCAGCAGTTGACTGTCCTGGGCGAGCGCGCGGGCCATCGCCACCCGCTGGCGCATGCCGCCCGAGAGTTCGTGCACCCGCTTCCCGTAGGCCCCGCCGAGCCGTACGAGTTCGAGCAGCCGCTCCGCCTCGGTACGGCGGTCGGACTTGGGTACGCCACGCAGCCGCAACGCGAGTTCGATGTTCTTGCCCGCGGTCAGCCACGGGAAGAGGGCGTGCTCCTGGAACATCAGGGCCGGCCGCCCGCCGGGGGTCTCGATGGACCCCGCGGTCGGGCGGTCGAGTCCGGCCACCAGGTTGAGCAGCGTCGATTTACCGCACCCGGAAGCTCCCAGGAGGGTGACGAACTCGCCGGGCGCGACATCGAGCGTGATGTCGTCCAGGACGAGCTGCGTCCCCTCCGGTCCGCCGAAGGACTTCGAGACGTGCGCGATACGGGCGGCGTGCCCGGCCGATACACGGTCCTCGGCCTTGGTGAGAGTGGTCGTCGCCATGGTCGTCACCTCCTGGGAGATCCTGGATCGGTCGGGGGTTACTTGACGCCGAGACCGGCGTCGGCGACCTCGGGCTTGCCCGCGGCCTTGAGGATCTTGTTCAGCGGCTTCAGGTCGTAGATGCCGCTCAGGTCCGTCTGCTCCAGCAGACCGGCCTTCACCGCGTGCTTGGCCTCCGTGTCGAGGGTGGCGGCCAGCGGGTCATCGGTGAACTGGACGGACTTCCACGCCGGGTCGATGACCTCGGGCGGCAGCGCCTTGCCGGACAGCTCCTTGAGCGCCGCGTTGGCGGAGGCCTTCGCCTTGTCCGGGTTGGCGTTGATCCACGCGTTGGTGTTGACCGAACCGCGCAGCACCGCCTCGACGACGTCCGGGTGCTCGCTGAGGAACTTCTGCGACACGATGATGTTCGTGATCACGAACTTCTTGTCCGGCCAGAGCGTCGACTCGTCGAGGAGCACCTTGGCGCCCTGCGCGACCAGCTTGGACGCGGTCGGCTCCGGGACCCAGGCACCGTCGATGGAACCGGCCTTGTAGGCGTCCGGGGTCACCTTGTTGTCCGTACGGACCACGGAGACGTCGCCCTTGCCGCTCTGGGCGTCGACCTTCCAGCCCTTCTCGGAGATCCAGTTGAGGAACGCCACGTCCTGGGTGTTGCCGAGCTGCGGGGTGGCGATCTTCTTGCCCTTGAGGTCGTCCAGGGTCTTGATCTTCTTGGGGTTGACGACCAGCTTCACACCGCCGGACGCCGAACCGCCGATGATCCGCAGGCTCTTGCCCTTGGACTTGGCGAAGCCGTTGATGGCGGGGGAGGGGCCGATGAAGCCGATGTCGATCGACCCCGCGTTGAGCGCCTCGATCTCGGACGGCCCGGCGTTGAACGTCGACGGCTTGACCGTCGTGCCGCCGAGCTCCTTGGCGATCAGGCCTTCCTGGATGCCGACCAGGGCGGTGGCGTGCGTGAGGTTCGGGAAGTAGCCGATCTTCACGGTGTCCGCGGAGAGCTTCTTGCCGCCGGAGGAGACGTTCGCCTTCTTGGCGTCGTCGTCCTTCGCCTCGGAGCCGTAACCGCAGGCGGTGAGCGCCACGGCGAGCAGCGGCAGAGCGGCGGCAGCGGCGAGGCTGCGGCGCAGGGTGATACGGGTGGCAGGCACGGGAGGCTTTCCTCTCGTTGGCCCGGTACTCGCGTCCCTCGTCGGTTACGGGGACGCGGCCGGGAAGTCGGCATGTCTTCGTCTGAACTGGCGGTACAGGCGGTGCGGTTGGTGCAAGCGGGCGCGCAGGCAGTGCGCGTACGTCATCACGCACATCGCGCAACCCCGCCCTGGCCGCTGCCGAGGGTGCCGCTGCCGACGCGGCCCCCCTCCTTCGCGAACGTCGCGAAGACGTCGATACTCATCAGAAGTCCCATTCGGGGTCGTCGGTGGCGGCTTCCTCGCCCGTGGCCGCGGCGGCGAACGCCTGGCCCGCCATGCCGGCCGTGAGCGTGGTGCCGTCCGCCGGGTCGATCAGCAGGAACGAACCGGTGCGGCGCGAGTCCGCGTAGGCGTCGAGCGCGAGCGGTTCGGCGGTACGGACGACTACCCGGCCGATGTCGTTGGCGACGAGCCGGCCGGGCGCCGGGTGCTGCGAGAGGTCGTCCAGCGTCAGCCGGGACGGGATGTCCTTGACGATCGCCTTGACCGTGCGGGTGGTGTGCTTGAGCAGCACCCGCTGGCCGACGGCGAGCGGCTGGTCGGCGACGTGGCAGACGGTCGCCTCGACGTCCTGAGTGACTGCCGGTGCGTCGTCGGCCGGTGCGATCAGGTCACCGCGCGAGACGTCGATGTCGTCGGCCAGCCGGATGGTCACCGACTGGGGCGCCCAGGCGATGTCCACGCTCTCGCCGAGCGCGTCGATCCCGGCGATCGTCGACGTACGGCCGGACGGAAGGACGGTGACGGCCTCGCCCACGCGGAACGCACCGGCGGCGATCTGGCCCGCGTAGCCCCGGTAGTCGGGGTGCTCGGCGGTCTGCGGCCGGATCACGTACTGGACGGGGAAGCGTGCGTGGCAGGCGGTGAGGTCGTGGCTGACCGGCACCGTCTCCAGGTGCTCCAGCACCGTCGGACCGCCGTACCAGTCCATGTGCGCGGACGGCTCCACGACGTTGTCACCGGCCAGCGCGGAGATCGGGATCGCGGTGATCTCCGGGACGCCGAGCGAGGCCGCGTACGCGGTGAACTCCTCCGCGATGGCGGCGAATACGGGCTCCGCGTAGTCGACCAGGTCCATCTTGTTGACGGCGAGGACCACGTGCGGCACCCGCAGCAGCGCGGCGACGGCGGCGTGCCGGCGGGTCTGCTCGACGACACCGTTGCGGGCGTCGACCAGGACGACGGCGAGCTCGGCGGTCGAGGCACCCGTCACCATGTTCCGGGTGTACTGCACATGCCCCGGGGTGTCGGCCAGGATGAACCGGCGGCGCGGCGTGGCGAAGTAGCGGTAGGCGACATCGATGGTGATGCCCTGCTCGCGCTCGGCCCGCAGCCCGTCGGTCAGCAGCGCCAGGTCCGGCGCCTCCTGGCCCCGGTTGCGCGAGGCGTGCTCGACGGCCTCCAGTTGGTCGGTGAGGACCGACTTGGAGTCGTGCAGCAGGCGTCCGACGAGGGTGGACTTGCCGTCGTCGACGGACCCCGCGGTGGCGAACCGCAGCAGGGTCGTGGTCGACAACTGCTCTGCGTGCTGGGTGAATGTGGTCATCCTAGAAGTACCCCTCGCGCTTGCGGTCTTCCATCGCGGCCTCGGACATCTTGTCGTCGGCGCGTGTCGCGCCCCGCTCGGTGAGCCGGGAGGCGGCGATCTCGGTGATCACCGCGGCGAGCGTCGTGGCGTCGGAGTCGACGGCGCCGGTGCAGGACATGTCGCCGACGGTGCGGTAGCGCACCTGCCGGGTCTCGACCCGCTCGCCCTCCTTGGGGCCGCCCCAGTCACCGGCGGTCAGCCACATCCCGGACCGGTTGAAGACCTCCCGCTCATGGGCGAAGTAGATCTCCGGGAGCTCGATGCCCTCGCGCTCGATGTACTGCCAGACGTCGAGCTCGGTCCAGTTGGAGATCGGGAAGACCCGGACGTGCTCGCCGGGGGCGTGCCGGCCGTTGTACAGCTGCCACAGCTCGGGGCGCTGGCGGCGCGGGTCCCACTGGGAGAACTCGTCGCGCAGCGAGAAGACCCGCTCCTTGGCGCGTGCCTTCTCCTCGTCGCGGCGGCCGCCGCCGAACACGGCGTCGAAGCGGTGCTGCTGGATGGCCTCGGTCAGCGGCACGGTCTGCAGCGGGTTGCGCGTACCGTCGGGGCGCTCGCGGAGCTTCCCGGCGTCGATGTACTCCTGCACGGAGGCCACATGCAGCCGCAGCCCGTGCTCGGCGACCGTGCGGTCGCGGTACTCCAGGACCTCGGGGAAGTTGTGTCCCGTGTCCACATGCAGCAGTGCGAACGGCACCGGCGCGGGCGCGAACGCCTTGAGCGCCAGATGCAGCATCAGGATGGAGTCCTTGCCGCCGGAGAACAGGATCACCGGCCGTTCGAACTCCCCCGCCACCTCACGGAAGATGTGCACCGCCTCGGACTCCAGGGAGTCCAGGTGGCTGAGTGCGTACGGATTGTCGGTGCCTTCCGACACAGTCGCGACGGTCGTCACGCTGCACCCCTCTCGCTCAGCAGCGCATACAGCTCCGCCGCGGACTCCTGCACGGTCTGCTGGTGCGACTCGATCCGCAGGTCCGGCGACTCGGGCGCCTCGTACGGGTCGTCGACCCCGGTGAGCCCGCTGATCTCGCCCGCCGCCTGCTTGGCGTAGAGGCCCTTCACATCGCGTACGGAGCACACCTCCACCGGAGTCGCGACATGCACCTCCAGATACGCGGTGCCCTCCGCCTGATGGCGCTTGCGTACGGCGTCACGGCTGTCCGCGTACGGGGCGATGACCGGAACCAGCACCTTCACGCCGTTGGCGGCCAGGAGTTCGGCGACGAAGCCGATCCGCTGGACGTTGGTGTGCCGGTCCTCGCGGGAGAAGCCGAGCCCCGCGGAGAGGAACTCCCGGATCTCGTCGCCGTCGAGCACCTCCACCCGGTGGCCCTCGCCGCGCAGCCGGCCGGCCAGTTCGTACGCGATGGTGGTCTTGCCCGCGCTCGGCAGACCGGTGAGCCAGATGGTGGCTCCCGTCTCCGTCACGCTCATCGAAGTCTCCTGATCAGTCGTCATCAGTCGTGCAGCCCGCACTCGGTCTTGCCCCGTCCGGCCCAGCGGCCGGCGCGCGCGTCCTCGCCCTCCAGCACCCGGCGGGTGCAGGGCGCGCAGCCCACGGAGGCGTACCCGTCCATCAGCAGCGGGTTGGTGAGGACTCCGTGCTCCGCGACATACGCGTCCACGTCGTCCTGCGTCCAGCGCGCGATCGGCGAGATCTTGACCTTCTGCCGCTTCTCGTCCCAGCCGACCACCGGGGTGTTCGCCCGGGTCGGGGACTCGTCGCGACGCAGCCCGGTCGCCCAGGCCGCGTACGAAGTCAGACCCTCCTCAAGGGGCTTGACCTTCCGCAGCTTGCAGCACAGGTCGGGGTCGCGGTCATGCAGCTTCGGCCCGTACTCGGCGTCCTGCTCGGCGACGCTCTGACGCGGGGTCAGCGTGATGACATTGACGTCCATCACGGCATCCACCGCGTCGCGGGTCCCGATCGTCTCCTCGAAGTGGTACCCGGTGTCGAGGAAGACCACGTCGACGCCGGGGAAGGCGCGGGAGGCGAGGTGCGCCACGACCGCGTCCTCCATCGAGGAGGTGACGCAGAACCGTTTGCCGAAGGTGTCGGCGGCCCACTTCAGGATCTCCAGCGGGGAGGCGTCCTCCAGCTCCCGGCCCGCGCGCTCGGCCAGGGTCTTGAGGTCATCGGTCTGCAGAGTGTCCGTCATGTCCCGTCCCCTTCAACGTCGTTGCGCTGCAGTCCCCGGGTCAGCAGACCCAGGAACTTGAGCTGGAACGCGCGGTTGCAGGATGCACATTCCCAGGCCCCGTGCCCGGTCTCGTGCGGGCGCAGGTCCTCGTCCCCGCAGTACGGGCAGTAGAACGGTGCGGCGCGGCCGCTCATGACAGCGACTCCGCACTGGCCCGCGCCGCCCACGTCGCGAACCGCTCGCCGTCCTCGCGCTCCTTCTGGAACCGGCCGAGCACCCGCTCGACATAGTCCGGCAGCTCGGCCGAAGTGACCTTCAGGCCACGGACCTTGCGACCGAACCCGGCCTCCAGACCCAGCGCGCCGCCCAGGTGCACCTGGAAGCCCTCCACCTGGTTGCCGTCGGCGTCCAGGACGAGCTGGCCCTTGAGGCCGATGTCCGCGGTCTGGATGCGGGCGCAGGCGTTGGGGCATCCGTTGACATTGATGGTCAGCGGCTCGTCGAAGTCCGGCAGGCGGCGCTCCAGTTCGTCGATCAGCGAGGCGCCGCGCGCCTTCGTCTCGACGATCGCCAGCTTGCAGAACTCGATGCCGGTGCAGGCCATCGTGCCGCGCCGGAACGGCGAGGGCTTCACCTGGAAGTCGAGCGCCTCGAGACCGGCAACCAGGGAGTCCACCTGGTCCCGCTCCACGTCGAGGATGAGCATCTTCTGCTCGACGGTGGTACGCAGCCGGTCCGAGCCGTGCGCGGCCGCCAGGTCGGCGATCTTGGCCAGCGTGGTGCCGTCCACGCGGCCGACCCGGGGCGCGAACCCGACGTAGAAACGGCCGTCCTGCTGCTCGTGGACACCCACGTGGTCGCGCCAGCGGTTGCTCGGCTGCTCGGGGGCAGGGCCGTCGAGCAGCGGGCGCTTGAGGTACTCGTCCTCCAGCACCTGGCGGAACTTCACGGGGCCCCAGTCGGCCATCAGGAACTTCAGCCGCGCGCGGGTGCGCAGCCGGCGGTAGCCGTAGTCGCGGAAGATACCGACGACTCCGGCCCAGACGTCCGGCACCTCGTCGAGCGGCACCCATGCGCCCAGCCGCTCGGCGAGCCGCGGGTTGGTGGAGAGCCCGCCACCGACCCAGACGTCGAAGCCCGGACCGTGCTCGGGGTGGACCACGCCGACGAACGCGATGTCGTTGATCTCGTGGACCACGTCCTGCACCGGCGAACCGGAGATCGCGGTCTTGAACTTGCGCGGCAGGTTGGAGAATTCCTTGCTGCCGATGTAGCGGTCGTGGATCTCGTCGACGGCGGGCGTGCCGTCGACGATCTCGTCGGCGGCGATGCCCGCCACCGGGGAGCCGATGATCACGCGGGGGCAGTCGCCGCACGCCTCGGTGGTGGAGAGCCCGACGGCCTCCAGCTTCTCCCAGATCGCCGGGACGTCCTCGATGCGGATCCAGTGCAGCTGGATGTTCTGCCGGTCGGTGATGTCCGCAGTGCCGCGCGCGTACTCCTGCGAGATCTCGCCGATGACCCGCAGTTGCGCGGTGGTCAGCCGGCCGCCGTCGATCCGTACCCGCAGCATGAAGTACTTGTCGTCCAGTTCCTCCGGCTCCAGGATCGCGGTCTTGCCGCCGTCGATCCCGGGCTTGCGCTGGGTGTACAGACCCCACCAACGCATGCGCCCACGCAGGTCGTTCGGGTCGATCGAGTCGAAACCCCGCTTGGAGTAGATCGTCTCAATGCGTGTCCGCACATTGAGACCGTCGTCGTCCTTCTTGAACTGCTCATTGCCGTTGAGCGGAGTGTGGTGCCCCACGGCCCACTGGCCTTCGCCGCGGTGGCGTCCGGCCTTGCGGCGGGGCGTGGTGGTCGCAGGCTGTTCCGGGGTAGCGGCCATGACAGTACGTCCTTCGGGACTGCAGGAGGGCGGCTCTGATCTGCACACTCGCGCTGAGGCGCGGCGGTGCGCAGGTGTGGCAGAGAAAGGGGGATCGCGGCGGTGCTGGGACTCTCAGCCCGCCGGACAGATGGCGCTGGACATGCGGCCGAAGTCGACGTGGCGTCGACTCACCAAGGCAATTCCAGTTCCAGACATGACGGAAGCGTGTCACGCGCCTCTCGGGACAGTCCACCGCAATCCATGATGTGGACGAGACTGTCCCGAAAAGTGAGACGGTGTGGCGGCCGTCACCTCACTGCCTGTGTCAGGGCGCCCGTAATGGGGGTATTGGTCGAAACGTGCCGCTCTATCGGGCGGCGCCGGGCCACGGTCCCGGCGTCGACACGTCCGCCTCCAGCTCGACCTTGGTGTCGAAGAGCCTGAACCCGCGGCGCAGATAGTTGTCCATGGCGTGCGGGCCGTCCTTGGAGCAGGTGTGCAGCCATACCCGCTTCGTCGGCGGCCGCTCCGGCCAGCGCTCCGCCAGGTCCCAGGCTCGCGCTGCCCCGTACGCGAGAAGATGACCGCCGATCCGGCGCCCCCGGAAGGCCGGGATCAGGCCGAAGTACATGATCTCGACCACGCCGTCGTCCTGCGGGTCCAGCTCGATGTAGCCGGCCGGGGTCCCGTTCTCGTACGCCACCCAGGTCTCCGCCCCGGGCCGGTCCAGGGCCTCCTGCCACTCGGCGTACGTCATCGAGAGCCGGTCGGTCCACTGGATGTCGCCGCCGACCGCCGTGTACAGGAAGCGGCTGAACTCCGGCAGCGGCACCGCCGACCGTACGATCCGGACGTCGCCCTCGGGGGCCGCGGCGGGCCGCAGATCGTCGGGGGAGGTCTGTTCCAGGGACCAGACGGTCACCTCGGCGGCGGCCGGGGCGGGCTCAGGGTTGCTCATGCCTGCCAGGGAATCATGCTGTACAGCTCTGGCCAAAGCCTGTCCCGCTGCCTGGACTGCGACTCCGGTCACGGCCCGGCTCCCGTCACGCCGACGTACGGGCCCTGACCACCACCGGCGCCGTCGAGCGCGGCAGCAGATCGCCCGGGTGTTCCGGATGGATCACCTCCACCGCGACCCCCTCACCGAAGCGGTACGGCCGGTGCGCCAGCACCTCGGCCAGATGGCGCCGCAGCCGTGAGATCTCCGCCCGCACCGTCACGGTCCGGGTCGCATCGCCGAAGATGTCCTCCGCCAGCTCCGACGCCGTACGCCCCTCGGGGTGCAGCGCCAGCGCGTACAGCAGCTCGGCATGGCGCGGCGAGAGCCGCTGGGTCGACGAGCCGACCGGGCCCGTCACCGTGACCGTGAGGCCGGGCGGCCGGCTCAGATCGAGGACCACCCGGCGCGGCGGCGCATCCGACGGCTCGTCCGTCACCTGCACCAGCCAGCCGCCGGGCAGCGGCTCCACCCGGCACATACCGAGCGACGGCAGCCACGCCCGGCCGGCCTGCAGTGACTTCGGCAGCGGTAGCCGGTCGACCGGCGGCATGCCGGTGACGGCGGCCAGCCAGCCGTGCGGGTCCACCGCCAGCGCCCGGCCGCCCAGCCGGGCGAGGAGCGGGGCTGCCACCGAACGCAGCCGGTCGACCGCGACCAGATGCCGGGTCCGGATCTCGTTCTCGGCGAGCCGGGCCACCGAACCGACCAGCGCCAGCGTCATCGGATGGAATGTGGTCGCGGGGCCGCTGATGTCGACGATGCCGATCAGCCGGCCGTCGCGCGGATCACGGACCGGGGTCGCCGCACACGTCCAGGAGTGCAGACTGCGGACGAAATGCTCCGACGAGTGGACCTGGACCGGGGCGCGCGAGGCGAGCGCCGTACCGATCGCGTTCGTGCCGGTGATCGTCTCGGCCCAGGACGCACCCTCCTCCAGACAGATGCCGTCGGCCCGGCGGAGCACCCCCGAGTTGCCCTGCCGCCAGAGCACCCGGCCCTCGGTATCGGTGACGACCATGATCTGTTGCGCGGTGTCGGCGATGGAGACCAGACCGTCGCTGAGCAGCGGCATCACCTCACCCAGCGCGGAACTGCGGCGCCGGTGCTCGATCTCGTCCGTCTCCAGCAGCACACTCTGGGTGGACTGCTCGGGGTCGATGCCGCTGCGCAGCACCCGGTCCCAGGAGGCGCCGATCTCGGCCCGTGGTGCGACGGGCGGGCGGTCGCCTGCGAGCCTTGCCTCCCGGGCCTTGTGGAGCAAGCGCGTGGCCCGGTCCGAACCCAGGGCGGCCAGCCGTGTCACCTCGACCGGACCTGTCTCCACCGTCGATCCCCCCAGCTGCCGGAGCCGAGTCCACGGCCCGGCTTCCATCCTGTCGTTGTGGGGTTCCCGATACTGCGCACTCCACACACTCGTTGCAACCCTTTGCAACTCTGGCGGTCGCGTGTCGATACGTACGAGAGTGGCGTAATACCGCGCGGCGGAGCCTGTGCCCCGCTGTTCGGTGTGCACAGCATGAAGGGTGGTGCCGTGTCGGCGCAGCACCACCCTTCGTCGCTGTTCCTGCTCAGGGCGCGACGGGCCGGGCCCGCTCCACGATCGAGGCCAGGTCCAGGCTGTGCGGCAGCGTCCCGAACGCCGAACCCCAGTCCCCGCCCAGCCGTGACGCGCAGAACGCGTCGGCCACCTCCGGCGGCGCCCAGCGCACCAGCAGCGAACCCTGCAGCACCAGCGCCATCCGCTCGACGAGCCGCCGGGCGCGCGCCTCGATCCCGTTCAGATCGGCCAGCTCGGTCAGCATGTCCTTGATCGCCCCGTCCAGCCGGTGATCCGCACCGCGCGCCCTGCCGACCTCCTGCAGGAACGCGTTCAGCGCCTGCGGCTCGCGCTGCAGCGCCCGCAGCACATCCAGCGCCTGTACGTTCCCCGAGCCCTCCCAGATCGAGTTGAGCGGCGCCTCACGCAGCAGCCGCGGCATCCCGGACTCCTCGACGTAACCATTGCCGCCCAGACACTCCAGCGCCTCGGCGGCCAGCGGTGTGCACCGCTTCGTCACCCAGTACTTCGCCGTCGGCACCGCGATCCGCAGGAACGCCCGCTCCGCCTCCGTATCGGCGTCGTACGCAGCAGCCAGCCGCAGCGCCAGCACCGTCGCCGCCTCCGACTCCAGCGCCAGATCGGCCAGCACATTGCGCATCAGCGGCTTCTCGATCAGCACCCCGCCGAACGCGCTGCGGTAGGTGCAGTGGTGGATCGCCTGCGCCACCGCCTGCCGCATCAGTGCCGCCGAACCGAGCACACAGTCCAGCCGGGTCGCGGCGACCATCTCGATGATGGTGCGCACCCCGCGCCCCTCGTCGCCGACCCGGCGTGCCCACGTCCCGTCGAACTCGACCTCGCTCGACGCGTTGGACCGGTTGCCCAGTTTGTCCTTGAGACGCTGGATCGCGAACACGTTGCGGGTGCCGTCCGGCAGCACCCGGGGCAGCAGGAAGCACGTCAGCCCGCCGGGCGCCTGAGCCAGCACCAGGAAGCCGTCGGACATCGGAGCCGAGCAGAACCACTTGTGCCCGGTCAGCAGATACTCGCCGTCGGCCGACAGCGGCTCGGCCCGCGTCGTGTTGGCCCGCACGTCGGAGCCGCCCTGCTTCTCCGTCATGCCCATTCCGAAGAGCACCCCGGCCTTCTGCGCGGGGGGCCGCAGCCCCGCCTCGTACACCCACGAGGTCAGGCGCGGCTCCCACTCGGCGGCCAGCACCGGATCGGTCCGCAGCGCGGGCACCGCCGCATGCGTCATCGACAGCGGGCAGCCGTGCCCGCCCTCGGGCTGCGTCCACACCAGGAACCCGGCGGCGCGCCGCACATGACCGCCCGGCCGGCCCCAGGCGTCGGTCAGCCCGGCGGTGACCGCGTGCCCCAGCAGCCGGTGCCAGGCCGGATGGAACTCCACTTCGTCGATGCGATGCCCGTACCGGTCATGGGTACGCAGTGTCGGCGGGTACTCGTTCGCCTGCGCACCCCACCGCTGGACCTGCGCGGACCCGGCGGACCGGCCCAGCTCGCCCAGCTCGTCGCGTGCACCGGCGAGCAGCTCGGGCGCGAGGTGCCGCTCGACGGCCTCGGTGAGCGCGCGGTCGGCGGCGAAGACGTCGTAGTCGACCAGGGGCGGGACCTGGTTGGACACTGTGTGGGTGGTGGCTGCCATGCCGATACGGTAAGGATGTGCAGGCAGCAAATGAAACACCCGAGCGGCCACCGGGCCGGCTCCACCGGGCCCGAGTCCTCTACCGCAACGTATCCAAGCGGCAGATGGTCTGGCAGCTGCTCAAGGACACCGTCAATTCGTGCATGGAGTACCGCATTCTCGGGCTCGCGGCCGAGGCGGCGTTCTTCACCCTGCTGTCGCTGCCGCCGCTGCTCCTCGGACTGATCGGACTGCTCGGCTACGTCGATGAGTGGACGAACACCACCACGGTCGCGTCCATCGAGCGCAACATCCTGAACGCGGCGCAGACGGTCCTGTCCCAGCGGGGCGTCAACGACTTCGCCAAACCGCTCCTGGCGGACGTCACGACCGGCGCCCGCCCCGATGTCATCTCCATCGGCTTCGCGATCGCTCTCTGGTCGGGGTCCCGCGCGGTGAACGTCTTCATCGAGACGATCACCGTGATGTACGGCCTCGACGGCCAGCGCGGCATCGTCAAGACACGGCTGCTCTCCTTCCTGCTGTACATCGTGGCGCTGCTGCTCGGCGCGGTCGTGCTGCCGCTGCTCGTGGTCGGCCCCGACCGGGTCGTGGAGTTCATCCCGTGGGGCACGGAGGTCATAAGCATCTTCTACTGGCCCCTGGTGATCCTGCTGTCGATCGCGTTCCTGACGACGCTCTACCACGTGTCCGTGCCGGTCCGCTCGCCGTGGATCGAGGACGTGCCGGGTGCGCTCGTGGCGCTCGCGATGTGGGTGGTCGGGAGCTTCCTGCTGCGGATCTATCTGACCAGCACGGTCGAGGGGCCGACGATCTACGGCTCGCTGGCCGCCCCGATCGCCGTGTTGCTGTGGATCGGCATCTCCGCGTTCGCGGTGCTGGTGGGGGCGGCGGTCAACGCCGCCATCGATCGGGTGTGGCCTTCGCTGGCGACGGCGGCGGCGCGTGCGGCCAACGACCGGGTGCGAGCGGCCCAGGCCGCGGAGCTCCTGGCGCGGGCGCAGGCGGAGAACGCCGAGGCGGACTGGGACGACATCGACGAGGGCGACACCCCCTATATGCCGTCCGAGTTCCCTGAGCGGTGGTCGAGGTTCCTGCCGCCCGACGATGTGAAGTCCAGGCTGCGGCAGCCGAGCCGCGACAAGGAGACGACGAAGGACACGTCCAAGGACGCGGATCGGCAGGGCAAGGGGTCCCCGAAGTCGCGGCCGTAGTGCCGCCGGTGTCGCACCGGGCGACCAGGAAGCCGAAACGGTTGCCCGGCGACATTACCGTGTGAGGTATGGGCGAAAGGTACGCAGAGCGGGAGTCCCGCTTCGACGGGGCGATCGTCTGGACGCGGCAGGTGCCGCAGGGGCCTGTCCGGCCCGTGCTGCCCGACGGCTGCATGGACCTGCTCTGGATGGACGGCCGACTGATCGTCGCCGGGCCCGACACCCACGCGTACGAACCCTCCGAAGGCACCGGCGGCCGGTTCACCGGCATCAGGTTCGCCCCGGGCACCGCCCCGGCCCTCCTCGGCGTACCGGCACACGAACTGCGCGACCTGCGGGTCGACCTCGCCGATCTGTGGCCGGGTACCCAGGTGCGCATCCTCACCGAGCGCATCGCCGACGCCGCCGACCCCGGTGCCGCACTGGAGTCCCTGGCGCTGCGTCGGGCGGCCGCCACCGGGCCGCCGGATCCGCTGATGCGGTCCGTCGCAGGGCAGCTCGCGCAGGGGCGGTCGGTCGCCGCCACCGCGCACACGGCCGGTCTCGGCGCCCGGCAGTTGCACCGCCGATCGCTGGCGGCCTTCGGCTACGGGCCCAAGACCCTGGCCCGGATCCTGCGACTGCAGCGCGCACTGGCCCTCGTACGGACCGGCATGCCGTACGCCGATGCGGCGCTCGCGGCGGGCTGCACCGACCAGGCGCACCTCGCGCGGGAGATGCGCGAACTGGCCGGTACGACCCTGACCGCCTACTGCGAGGCGTCGGCGAAGAGTGACACCGCGCAGCCGTCCGGGTCGAGGACTACCGCGTAACGCTGCCCCCACACGGCGTCCCACGGCTTCAGATGGCCCTGGTACCCGGCGCCGGTCAGGTCGGCGTACACCGCGTCCACCTCCGCCGGGCTGTCGCAGACGAACGCGAGCCCGACCCGGTCACCCCCTTGCGAACCGGCCCACCCGGGGTCGAAGGAGCGGATGACGTCCTCGGTGTCCCACAGGATGCGCTGTCCGTTCGGCAGGGTCACTTCGACATGGGGTGCGGAGTCCGCTCCGGCGGGGATGTCGAGCCCGAGCCGGCGGTAGAAGGCGAGCGATGCGGCCAGATCCGCGGTGGTGATGCCGATTGCGTCGAGTCGTGGAGTCATGGTCCGAACGTAGAACGCAGCCGCACAGCGGGTCTTGTACGAATCGGTCATGCGCTGCCCCGGCGTGGTGGGCCGTGAAAAATCGTCCGCGCCGCCCTGCATCACGTCGACGAACTCGTCGCCGACCTCTAGATGGTTCGGATCGGGCCGGCTCGGGCCCGATCCGAACGGGACATCCCTCAGCCCAGGCAGTCGCCCGGGGAAGTCCCCGGGTCCGTCAGCGCCAGACCCAGCTGGGCGCGCTCGGTGATCCAGCGGGCCGGGCGGTAGCGCGGGTCGCCGGTCGTCGTGTGCAGCGCCCGGTGCAGTTCCAGCATCCGGTCCGCGCCGATCCGATCGCCCCAGGCCAGCGGCCCCACCGGATATCCGAGACCGGTCGTGACGGCCAGATCGATGTCGGCCGGGGTGGCGAGGGAGCGCTCGGCGATCGACGCGGCGACGGAGACGATCGAGGCCAGCAGCCGCTGCGCGACCGAACCCGCCGTGTCCCGTACGACCGACACCGCGTACGGCTCGCCGTCGTCCTCCGCCGCCCGCGCCAGCACCGCGCGGGCGTCCCGTGCGGCGGCCGGGTCCGCCGCCGCCGTCATGGCGAGTACCCGGCGGCGGCCGGCCGGAGGCAGCGGGTCCACTCCGAAGGTGCGCCCGGCGGGCAGCCGGTACGCGGCGACCGCGGCGGCCACGGTCGTGCCCCAGACCGGGACCAGCACCAGGGCGTCGGCGGACGGTTCGGCGCCGGTCTCGACGGTGCCGCCCGCCGAGGCCAGCGCCTCTCGGAGCGTGGTCGCGTCGGAGTCCGCCGCGTCCCCGACGACGTACACCGGCCGGTCGGCATCGCCGGTGACCGGCGGCTCCGGAGCGGCGGCGGGCGCGTCGGAGCCGTACGCGAACCAACCGTGCCCGGTCTTGCGGCCGTGCAGTCCCGCGGCCACCCGGTTCGGGGTGAGGTACGAGGGGCGGAGCCGGTCCGCGTACCGGAAGCCCTCCCAGATCGAGTCGATGACCGCTGCCGTCACATCCAGACCGGTGAGGTCCATCAGCTCGAACGGGCCCATCCGCAGACCGAGCACGTCACGCGCGATCCGGTCGATGCCTGCCGGGTCGGCGACCGACTCCTCCAGCAGTGCGAGCGCCTCGGTCACCAGACCGCGACCGGCGTGGTTGACGAGGAAGCCGGGGGTGTCGGCGACCGTCACCGCCCGGTGGCCGCAGCTCTCGACGAGCGCGGTGAGGGCCGGCGGGATCTCCGGGCGGGTGGCCGCACCCGGCACGATCTCGACGATCTTCATCAACGGCACCGGGTTGAAGAAGTGCAGCCCGGCCAGGCGCGTCGGGTCCTTCAGCGCCGCGGCGATCCGGGTGACCGACAGGGAGGAGGTATTGGTCGCGAACACGGCCGAGGCGGGCAGCGCCTGCTCCAGCCGGCCGAAGACCTCCGCCTTGGTGCCGAGGTCCTCCCGCACCGCCTCGATGACCAGCTCGACGTCCGGCCCGTCCGCCCAAGGATCATCGAGCGGAACCAGCCGCTCCAGGGTGGCGGCGCAGTCCTCGGCCGACAGCCGGCCCTTCTGTACGGCGCGGTCGAGCATGGACCGTACGAAGTCGAGGGCCGCGGTCACCGCCTCGGTGCGTACGTCGCACAGCTCGACGGTGTGTCCGGCGGTCGCGGCCCACTGGGCGATACCACGGCCCATGGCTCCGGCGCCGACGATCCTGATACGCATGGCAGTTGAGGTCCTCTCGGATGCGGGTGAGCGGGTGCGACTGGTCGTCTCAGCGAAGATAGACGCGTTCGGGGTCGACGTCCTCGCGCAGCAGCCGCAGTTCCTCGGCGGTCGGCGGCGGTACGGTCTCCACCGTGTCGGCGACCGAGAGGTCCCAGCCCGTGGCCGCACGTACCTGTTCGACCGTGACACCCGGCTGGACGGCGACGAGCCGCAGCTCCTCGCCGATGCCCGCGCGGGCCAGGATGCCCAGTTCGGTGATGACCCGGGTGACGCCGATGCCCAGCGGCCGGATGCCCTCGGCGAGCGCCCGGTCGGGCCCGGGCGTGGTGCAGAAGTCGAGGGTCGCGGTGAAGGAGCGCGGGGTGTGACGGCGCATCACCACGAAGACCTCACGGGAGTTGGCCATCACCTCGACGCCGCCGCCGGAGCCGGGCAGCCGGACCGTCGGGCGGTCCCAGTCGCCGATCACGGAGGTGTTGAGATTGCCGTGGTGGTCGATCTGCGCGGCCCCCAGGAACCCGACGTCGATATGGCCGCCCTGCAGTACGCAGCCGAAGAGCGCCGGCATGGAGAGGACCGCCTCGGCGCCCGTGATGAGGACGGCGTCGGCGATGGTCTCCGGCAGGTGGGAGGGGTGCGCACCGCAGACCCCGGACTCGTACACGACCTCGATGTCCGGAGCGACCGTCAGATGGGCCAGCTCCGTGGCGAGGGTCGGCAGGCCGATGCCGGCGAACACGGTGCGGCGCGCGACCAGCTCGCGCGAGGCGACGACGGAGAGCAGCTCCGACGAGGTGACGGTGGTCATGCCCTGCTCCTTCTCGTGTTCCGTGCTCACAGTCGCCGCCCGTAGTTCACCGGTTCGCTGAGCGCCTCGCCGACCGCCAGACCTGCCCAGAACTCGTCGCCGAGCCTGTCGACGTACTCGGCGTGGTCGGCCGTCCCGCGCACCCACTCGTCCAGCCACTCCTGCAGCCGCTGCGGATCCTTGCTGATCTGCGACCAGGCCCGGTAGAAGGCGTTGTCCCGGTCGTAGTAACCCTGCGCGAACGAGGGGTGCGCACCGCGTGGGCAGGCGACGACGGCGTCGACCGCATGGGCCGGGACGAGTGTACGGTTCGGGTCCGAGCGGATCACCTCGTCGTCGACTATCTCCTCCACGACGACGATCGCCTTGTCCGCCGCGTACACGGCCTCGGCCTGGATGCCGGTCAGGCCCCATATCTGGGTGTTGCCGCGACGGTCGGCGCGCTGGGCGTGGATGATCGTGACGTCCGGGTTGACGGGCGGCACCACATAGATCTGCTCGGGTTCGCCGTCCGGGCCCGGATAGGGCGAAGTGACCTTCCGTAGATCACTGTTGACGGACGGCAGATCGCTGCCGCCGTACGAGCGCAGCGGATAGAACGGCAGCCGCTGGGAGCCGGCGAGGTAGCGGCAGATCATGCCGTAGTGGCTGTACTCCTCGAAGGCGAGCGGCGCGGGATCGCCGGTCTCTACCCGCCGTCGCAGCTCGCCGAGCGAACCGGCCGAGGAGTTGCCGACGAAGGAGGAGACCAGCCGCGACACACACCCCGCCGCGATCATCTGGTCGACGACGATGTCGGCGGTCATCCGGACGACGGTGAGGTCGCGGCGGCCCTGGCGGATGATCTCGTGGCCCGCGGCGGTCGGGATGAGATGGGTGAAACCTTCGAGGCAGACGGTGTCGCCGTCGTGGACGAAGGAGGCGATGGCCTCCCTCATCGACAGTGTCTTGTCCGCCCTGTCCGCCCTGTCCGCCCTGTCCGCCCTGTCCGCCCTGTCCGTTGTGGCCACGGTGCTCGGTGCTCCTCTGCCTGTGCGTGCGCGTCGCCCCACGGTGTCAGCGGCTATTGATTGCTGTCCAATACCAAATTAAGGTCGAATCAAGACTCCTGATTTATGAATGAGGTGGGGAATGGAGCTGCGCCATCTGTCCGCGTTCATCGCAGTGGCCGAGGAGCTGCACTTCGGCCGGGCCGCCAAGCGCCTGCAGATGGCCCAGCCGCCGCTGAGCCAGCAGATCCGGCAGCTGGAGAAGGAGCTCGGCGTCCAGCTCTTCGAGCGCAACACCCGCTCGGTGCGGCTCACCAGCGCGGGGGAGTCGTTCCTCCAGCCGGTGCGGACCGTGCTCGACGACCTCGACACGGCGGTACGGGCCGCCAGGGCGGCCGGCCGCGGCGAGTACGGGCGGGTCACCATCGGCTTCGCCGGCGCCTCCAGCCACGAGACACTGCCGCTGCTCACCAGGGCGGTGCGCGCCGCCCATCCCGCCCTGGAGTTGGTCATGAAAGGCCAGACGTACGCGGATGTCGCCCTCGCAGGAGTGGCGGACGGCTCGCTCGACCTCGGATTCGTCCGGCTGCCCGTGACCCGGCCGGGCGTGCAGTACCGGGTCATCGACGAGGAGGAGCTGGTCTGTGCCCTGCCCTCCGACCACCCGCTCGCCAGGCTGGAGCGGGTCCCGATCGAGGTGCTCGCCGAGGAACCTTTCGTCTCCTTCCCCGCCAACACCGGCTCCACCGTGCGGGACGCGACCGTCGGAGCGTGCGAGGCGGCCGGATTCAACCCGCGCGTGGTGCAGGAGGCCCCCGACTCGTACACCATCCTGGCCCTGGTCGCCGCGGGCGTCGGCGTGACTCTCACCGTCACCTCCTGCCAGCACATCCAGCAGAACGGCCTGGTCTACCGACCGCTCGCCGGGCCGCCGATCCGGCTTCAGGCGGCGCTGGCCTGGCGGACCGACAATCCGTCCGCCGCCCTGCACGCGGTACTCGCTGTCGCGGAGAGCGCGCTGCCGACCCCGGTCGGGGATTGAGACGCGTGGCGTCTTGAACCAGGGCGAACTGGATATTGGACCGACTCAGTCACCGGGTGCGAGGGTCGGTGGACACCCACCAGTGCTTCCAGAACCGCATGTACGCGCACTCGTCCCCGTCATCCGCCCGTGCCACCGGAAGGTCCCGCCGTGCCCGACCAGCAGCCCGACATCGTCATCTGTGAACCGCTGCGCACCCCCATCGGCCGCTTCGGCGGGGTCTTCGCCCAGCAGACACCGGCCGCGCTCGCCGCACGTGTGATCGCCGAGATCGTCGCCCGCACCGGCATCGACCCGGCGAAGGTCGACGAAGTGATCCTCGGCCACGCCTACCCGTCCTCCGACGCCCCCGCCATCGGCAGGGTCGCCGCCCTCGACGCCGGACTCCCGGAGTCCGTGACCGGCGCCCAGATCGACCGCCGCTGCGGCTCCGGCCTGCAGGCCGTACTCGACGCGGCGATGCAGATCCGGGCGGGCTTCAGCAACATCGTGATCGCGGGCGGCGTCGACGTGATGAGCGCCGCCCCCTACTACACGCACGAAGGCCGCTGGGGCATCAAGGGTCCCGGCCTCCAGCTACATGACTCCCTGGCCCGCGGCCGGGTCACGGCGGGCGGCGTCAACCATCCGGTCCCCGGCGGCATGATCGAGACCGCGGAGAACCTGCGGCGGGAGTACGCCATCAGCCGCGCCGACCAGGACGCGCTCGCCCTGCGCTCGCAGCAGCGCGCCGCCCGGGCCGCGGCCGAGGGGCGCTACGACGCGGAGACCGTCCCCGTCACCGTACGCACCCGCAAGGGCGAGACGACCGTCACCGCCGACGAGCACCCGCGCCCCGACACCACCGCCGAACAACTCGCCGCGCTGCGCCCGATCATGCTGAAGTCCGACCCTGACGCCACCGTCACCGCGGGCAACGCAAGCGGACAGAACGACGCGGCCGCCGCCTGCCTGGTGACGAGCGCGGCGACAGCCGTACGCCTCGGCCTGACTCCGCTGGTGCGTCTGGTCTCCTTCGCCCGCGCCGGAGTCCCGGCCGCGACGATGGGGATCGGCCCGGTCCCGGCGACCCGTGCGGCACTCGCCCGCGCCGGACTCGGCCTCGCCGACCTCGACCTGATCGAGCTCAACGAGGCGTTCGCCGCCCAGGTCCTGGCCTGCACCCGCGAACTGGGCCTCGGCGACACCGACCACGAGCAGCGGATCAATGTCAACGGTTCCGGGGTCTCCCTCGGTCACCCGGTCGGCGCCACCGGCGCCCGCATTCTGGCCACGCTGACCCGGGAGATGCACCGGCGCGAGGCGCGCTACGGCCTGGAGACCATGTGCATCGGCGGCGGCCAGGGCCTCGCCGCGATCTTCGAGCGCATCGCGGCCTGACGGGTACCGCGCTCGTCGCACCAACGGCAGCTGACCGGCAGTGAGATGCCCGGCGTCTCACTGCACCAGCAATTCGGTATTGGACCGTTCCAGGTCCCGGTCGGCACCGTAACCGCCACCACACCCGGCAGCCGTCCCCAGGTCCCTCGCTGCGCTGCCGACACGGGCGTCTCGGGCGACGCCCCCACCATCCGCTTGATCGACGACGTTCACGGGAGCCATGCATGAGTGCGTCCACCGCCACCCCACGAGAGCGCACCAGAGCCGCCAACCGCGCCGGATTCGGAGCCTTCATCGGTTCGACCATCGAATGGTTCGACTTCTACATCTACGGCACCGCGGCGGCGCTGGTCTTCGACAAGGTGTTCTTCCCCGAACTCGACGGCGCCATAGGCACCCTGGTCGCCTTCGCGACCTTCTGGGTCGGTTTCCTCGCCCGCCCCATCGGCGGCATCATCTTCGGCCACTACGGCGACCGCCTCGGCCGCAAGAAGACGCTCGTCATCACCTTGCTGATGATGGGCATCTCGACCACCGCGATCGGTCTGCTGCCGGGCTACGCCTCCATCGGCATCGCCGCCCCGATCCTGCTGGTCGCCATCCGCATGGTGCAGGGCATCGGCCTCGGCGGCGAGTGGGGCGGCTCGGTCCTGATCGCCTCCGAGCACGCCCCGAAGGGCAAGTCGGTGCTGTACGGGGCGTTCGCCCAGCAGGGCTCGCCCGTCGGCAACACCCTCTCCACGCTGAGCTTCCTGGCGATCAGCCAGCTGCCCGACGAGGCGTTCGTCTCCTGGGGCTGGCGCCTGCCGTTCCTCTTCTCCGCCGTCCTCGTCATCGTCGGGCTGTTCGTCCGGCTGAAGGTCGCCGAGTCCCCGGCGATGGCGAACCTCATCCAGAAGAAGGAGGTCGTCAAGGTTCCGCTGACCGAAGTCCTGCGCACCCAGCCCATGCTGATCGTCCTCGGCATCGGCGCCTGCACCATCGGCCTGTCGGCGACGTACTTCAAGTCGACGTTCGCCCTGTCCTGGGCCACCTCGTCGCTCGACTTCGACCGCAGCTCCTTCCTGACGATCATCCTGGTCGCCAACATCACGCAGATCGTCGTCCAGCCGTTCGGCGCGCTCATCGCCACCCGGATGAAGAGCTGGTCCCGTGCGGTGACGGTGATGCTGCTGCCCGAACTGGTCCTGATGCCGCTGATGTTCATCCTGATCAGCACCGAGAACTACGGTCTGGCGATGGTCGGCGTCGCCGTCGCGACCATCCCGCACTGCCTCTACTACGCGGCTCTCGCCGGCATGCTCGCCAGCCGCTTCCCGGCCCATCTGCGGTACACCGGCATCTCGCTCTGCTACCAGCTCTGCGGAACTCTCCTCGGCGGAACGACCCCGATCATCGGCCAGTTCCTGCTGAACCGCACCGGCTCGATCACCGCCGTCATCGCCTACGCCGTCCTCCAGGTGGTGCTGACCCTGGTCTGCATGCTGCTCCTGCTCAAGCGCCCCAACCACGACGAACAGGCCGCGGAGCCGCTTGCCGCACCGCGCGCCGCCGCCGTCACCGCCTAATGGGAGCTACGGAGTCGGGGAATGCTCGGTTCCGTAGCCGCCAGCAGGTGAGCACTATCGCCGCCGGAACCAGCCGAGTTCTGGAGTCAGACCGTGCCCCTGCTGGTCGGCCGGGAGGCCAGACCGCTGATGGGGTGGCGTGCCCGCCCCACGGGGGCGTGAGCACTGGATCCATTAGGCCGCGTGCCGCGCCTTCCGCAGGCTGCACCGCTGTGTCAAGTACGAGACGGGGAGGGTCTGTTGCTGCTGATCGGTGATGACTGGGCCGAGGACCACCACGATGTCGAGGTCCAGGACGAGACCGGCCACAAACTGGCCGCCGCGAACCTGCCCGAAGGGGTGGCAGGCATCGCGAAGCTGCACGAACTGATCGCCCGCCACGGCGGCGCGGACCTGGACCCAGCCGAGGTCGTGGTCGGCATCGAGACCGACCGCGGCTCGTGGGTGCAGGCCCTGATCGCCTCCGGCTACCAGGTGTTCGCGATCAACCCCCGCCAGGTCAACCGCTTCAAGGAACGCTATGCCTCCTCCGGCGCCAAGAGCGACAAGGGCGACGCGCACGCGCTGGCGGACATGGTCCGCATCGACCGGGACCAGCTTCGACCGGTGGCCGGGGACAGCGAGCAGGCCCAGGCCGTCAAGGTCGTCGCCCGTGCTCACCAGAGCCTGATCTGGGAACGCACCCGCACCTTCCAGCGGCTGCGTTGCATTCTGCGCGAGTACTTCCCAGCCGCTTTGGCCGCATACGCGGACCTGACACTGACCAGCACGGACGCGCTGGAACTGCTGATCAAGGCACCTGCCCCGGCAGCCGGGGCAAAGCTGACCCGCACCCAGATCACCGCCGTCCTGACGCGCCACCGCCGCCGCAACCGGGACGCGAAAGCGGCCACCATCCAGGCCGCGCTGCGTGAGCCGCAACTTGGTCTGCCCGAACCGGTCACCGCCGCCTACGCGGCCACCGCCACCGCCCACGCCCGCTTGATCATCGCGCTGAACGAGCAGATCGCCGCGATGGAAGAGCAGGTGAAGACCCATTTTCTGGCGCACCCGGACGCTGAGATCTACCTCTCGATGCCTGGCATCGGGGAGATCACCGGCGCCCGGGTGCTTGCCGAGTTCGGAGACGATCCCACCCGATACGCCAACGCGAAAGCCCGCAAGAACTATGCCGGCACCAGCCCCATCACCCGAGCCTCCGGCAAGAGCCACAGCGTCCAGGCCCGCTACGTCCGCAACAACCGCCTCGCCGACGCCCTGCAATCCCAGGCGTTCGCTGCCCTGCGATCACCGGGCGCCCGCCGCTACTACGACAAGCAACGCGCCCGCGAGGTCGGCTACAACCCCGCCCTCCGCCAGCTCGGCAACCGGCTCGTCGGCATCCTCCACGGCTGCCTCAAAACCCGTACCCACTACGACGAAGCCACCGCCTGGTCACACCATGCCTACACCTCTGCCGCTTGACCTCAAACGACATGGGGTGTCTGACTCCCACTGCGAGCAAGAACGGAGCGCGGACCATGCCGCTGACCGTGCACGGCATCCCGGAGATCCTCACCCTGAGCGGGCGCGACCTGGGCCACTCCGGCTGGAAGGAGATCACCCAGGAGCTCATCGACGCGTACGCGTACGTCTCCGGGGACCACCAGTGGATCCACACCGACACCGAACGCGCCGCGACGGGCCCGTACGGACGCACCATCGCCCACGGGTACATGGTCCTCGGCTGGGGGATCCCGATGTTCGGTGAACTGCTCCAGGTGCAAGGTGTGGGCCGGGCACTCAACTACGGGGTCAACAAGGTCCGTTATCCCGCGCCGGTACCGGTCGGCAGCCGCGTGCGGCTGCATGCGTCGGTCGTCGGGGTGAAGGAGGTCGCGCGGGGCGGCGTACAGATGACCCGCGCCTTCACCTTCGAACTCGAAGGGTCCGAGAAACCGGCCTGCGTGGCCGAGTCGCTGACGCATTTCTACCCGTAGGGGCGTCGCCCCCTGTGCGCACCGACTGCCGGGTGACACAGGGAGATGCCCCGCATGTACGCGAGGCCGGCGGAACACGACAGGTCCGGCAGGACAGCTGATGCTGTCCTGCCGGACCTGTCGCTATTTCCTGTTACGAAATTCTGCGCATACGTCAGTTCCGCGAAGCGCGGGCGCGGCGCATCAGCAAGGTGCCGCCGAGCAGAAGAGCAGCGCTGCCGCCAGCCGCTACCCCGAGGTCGGCTGCGCCGGTGCGGGCCAGCTGAGAGCCGGGGGTGTTCACGCCGGCAGGGATCACGGTGGGGGGCTCGACGACGGGGGGCTCGACGACGGGGGGCTCCACGACCGGGGGCTCGACGACGGGCGGTTCGACGACGGGGGGCTCTACGACCGGGGGCTCCACGACGGGCGGTTCGACGACGGGGGGCTCCACGACCGGGGGCTCCACGACGGGGGGCTCGACGACCGGGGGCTCCACGACGGGCGGTTCGACGACGGGCGGTTCGCCCGTCGACGGCCGGCTCCCGTTGGAGCAATGGTTGCCCGCCGCGGGGTTCAGTGCGCCGACGACATCGACAGTGTTGCCGCAGGCGTTGACCGGGACGTCGACCGGAACCTGGACCAGGTTGCCCGACAGCACACCGGGGGAGTTGCTGGTGCCACCGACGGCACTCGCGCCCTGGGCCCCGCCGTCGTCCGAGCGGTCGCTCGCGTTCTCGCACGTGTTACCGAATGCCGGGTTCAGCAGACCGACCACATTGACGGTGTTGCCGCAGACATTGACGGGAACGTGGACCGGCACCTGTACGGCATTGCCCGAGCCGACGCCCGGCGAGCCGGCAGCGGAGCCGTCGGCCGAAGCATCCGCCTGTGCATATCCGCCTGCCGCGGTCAGGATGCCTGACGCCGCCGCCATGACGAGCATGCTCTTACTCAAAGCTTTTCGCATTGGTTGCCCTTCCTTAGGACATTTCGCGCGGGCGGATCGCCCGCAGTTCATTCATCAGGCGGTGCAGCTACCGCCGGGGAAACCGTCCCGGCGGCTCGCCATACGCGATTCGGCAAGCGGCGGTCACGGCTCAGCGGAACTCACACGGACTCCTCTGACACGCGTCCCGAACTCGCGCTTGACGACACCCATAACGACAAAGACTTGGTGGGGGAAACTAAGAATTCCGTGGAAATTATGTAACCACCCGGACGGATTACGTACGGGTGTTCGTCACCCTGTGACGCAATCAGTGCGACGGGTTCCGCGACGCGCTTCGGTGCGAGCGTCGTGGCGACTCGGCATTCGGGTGAATGGAGAGAACCAAACGCCCGGCAGTGAGTTGGTCAGAGTGCTCCGACGCGGGGCATCAAGTACGAGAAGGGTTAATCGTGATCAAGAAGGTCCTGGCTACGGGTGCCGTCGCAGCCTCCATCGTCGGCATCTCGGCGACGCTTGCTCCGCAGGCGATGGCCATCGGCAACGACACCGGTACCACCTCGGTCAACGGCAACGGCTCTTCGCAGTCGTTCGGCAACTCCGAGACCCGTGGTGACTGGAGCCCGCAGTTCGGCCTGGTTCAGGGAAGCCTGAACAAGCCCTGCGTCGGCCTGCCGGCCAAGGCGAACGCCGGTTCGCTCGTCGGTGTGGTCCCGGTCGCGGTCCAGGACGTCAACGTCCTGTCCTCGCCGCAGAACCAGCAGTGCACGGAGAACTCCACCCAGGCCAAGGGTGACGAGCCGCTGTCGCACATCCTGGACGGCATTCCGGTGCTCTCGGGCAACGGCACCGGCAACAGCTGAGCCGGACGCAAAGGCCCGGACCCGCCGGGGTTCCTCCTCCGCGGGGCCCGGGCCTGCTGTTGCCTGTCGGTCCCTCGGCGCAACGGAAAATCGAATGATCCTTGCGGTTGTGCCGAGTAGCGAATGTTGCATCATTCGGGCGGATTTTCAGGAATCTTCTTCTTGAAGAGTTTCGCGCACGGTCTTAAGTCGTTACCAATTGTAGTGGCGGAGTTACGAGCGTTCAGGAATGCGCTCGTGCGGCACGAAAGTCGTGGCCGCTCCGGACTCCGTCAAAGAAAGGGATGAAAGTGAAGTACACCAAGGTTGCCGCCATCGCCGCCGGAACCCTGATGGCGATCGGTGCCGCAACTCCCGCCTTCGCCGACTCCGGTGCCGAGGGTGCGGCCAACAACTCCCCGGGTGTCCTTTCCGGCAACGTCGTTCAGGTTCCGATTCACGTCCCGGTCAACGTCTGTGGCAACACGCTGAACGTGATCGGCCTGCTCAACCCCGCGTTCGGAAACGCCTGCTCCAACGGCTGAATTCCGGTCGGCTGAGCCCAGTGCTCACCGCCGGTCCGCCCCGGATCGCACCTCGCGTGCGATCCGGGGCTTTCCTCTTTTTTCCGCGTGCTCCGTTCCGCGAGTTCGCCGTGCTTCCGGATGAGGGGGAACGGCCGAAGTCGTTCCGCATCGCCCGCGGCGCGGTGCGCCGGCGGCTGGAGGCGGACACCCGGACGGCTGCGCGGAACGGAGCACTTGACAGTGCACCACCCATTCCGGCTGTGGAACCCCTGCAACACTCGTTCCAGTGAATAGTCATGCGATCGATCGAGTGGTCCACCAGAAAAGGTGGACCGTGCAGTTTCCCGACCGGAACCGAATCGTTACCCAGGTCGAAAGCGGCAGAAGTCACAGGTAAAGAAGGCTTGTGCGGCGCGGGGACGCGACCGAAACAGATGCCGCCGCAGAAGGGAACCTGAAAGTGAAGTACGCGAAGACTGCTGCGTTCGTTGCCGGTTCCGTGGTTGCTCTCGGAACGGCTGCTCCCGCCTTCGCCGTTACCACCGCCACGGCCCCCGGCTTCAGCCTCGACGGCGGCGTCAACCAGGTGTTGGCCGCAGCCCCGCAGGGCATCGACCCGATCGTCGACACCGTCGGTGGCGCCACGGAATCGGTGCAGAAGAAGGGCGCCGTCACCAAGGCCGCCGGTCAGGCCACCGGTGCGGCCAAGAGCGCGGCTCCGCTGCTAGGTGGCGTGCCCTTCGGTGGCTGATCCGTCAAAGGACGGCAGTTCCCATCGCATTCGCGGTGATTGAAATTCTCCGGTATCGCTGCCGCGCATTCGGCAACATCCGTAAGGCAGAGGCCCCGTTCGGGTGAAGTGGCACATCCAATCCCGCCGGAGCGAGTTGATAAAGGCGCTCCGGACAGGCGGACAACGGAAAACCCCAGAAGGGCTATTTGATGATCAAGAAGATTATGGCCTCGGCAGCTGCGGCTGCTGCGATCGTCGGCGTCTCCGCCGCGATCGCCCCGCAGGCCATGGCCATCGGCAACGACACCGGTACGACGTCGTACAACGGCAACGGCAACGCGCAGTCGTTCGGCAACTCGGCCACCCAGGGTGACTGGAGCCCGCAGTTCGCACTGGTCCAGGGCTCGCTCAACAAGCCCTGCGTCGGCCTGCCGGCCAAGGCCAACGTCGGTTCGCTCGTCGGTGTGGTCCCGGTCGCGGTCCAGGACGTCAACGTCCTGTCCTCGCCGCAGAACCAGCAGTGCACGGAGAACTCCACCCAGGCCAAGGGTGACGAGGCTCTGTCGCACATCCTGGACGACATCCCGGTCCTGTCCGGCAACGGCAACAACTAGAGCCTCACCGCTCCGGACGCCTTTCCGCGATACTCCGTGGGGCCAGTTCTTCCACGCGGCGGCCATTCCTCGGCGCCCCGGACGGACTGGCCCCTCGTCGTGCGCGCAAGGGTGATCCGCCAGGGATCTCGGGACGGTCCTCAGCCCGCCGAAAACCCTCGATGGAGGGGTGTACTGGGCCGGTTGCCGTAGTGGCGGCTGCGGTCGGCCGCCGCACCGGGTAAAGGCCCGTCATGGACCATTACGACAGTCAGCGCCCGTGCGGCCGGCACCGGCACACGGAGGACGTCACACCCATCTACGACCGGCTGCTCGCCGAGTGGCAGGCAGCCCGGCGGGCCAGGCAGCAGTCCTTGCCGCGCCCCGAGTCCGATCCGCCCTGCGCGGGTCGCCTCGTCCCCGCGGCGCGCACCTCCGGCGAGATGTTCGGTGACTGATCGGACCTGGAGGCGGTCGCCCGCGTCGAACTCGCCCTGGATCCAACCCATTTGAGTGGTGCTGCGGAACTGACGCTTCCGTATCCGGTTGATCAGTGCGTTCCAGAACGGGACGCTCTGAAAGGTGAAGCGTGATGAAGAAGATGATGGCCGGCGCGGCAGTGGCCGTATCCCTGGTCGGTCTGTCGGCTGCCGCGGCTCCCTCGGCCATGGCGATCGGCAATGACCAGGGCACCACGTCGGTCAACGGGAACGGGACGCAGCAGCAGTTCGGCAACAGCGTGACCCAGGGCGATGGCAGCCCGCAGCTGCAGCTCGTCCAGGGTTCGCTGAACAAGGCGTGCGTCGGCCTGCCGGCCAAGGCCGACGTCGGCTCGGTCGTGGGCCTGGTGCCCGTCGCGGTCCAGGACGTCAACGTCCTGCACTCGCCGCAGAACCAGCAGTGCGCCGAGAACTCCACCCAGGCCAAGGGCGACGAGGCTCTGTCGCACATCGTGGACGACGTCCCGGTCCTGTCGGGCAACGGCGCCAACAACAGCTGACGCCGCGTGAGCTGCGGGCGGTCCAGGGGTACCCCCGGGCCGCCCGCTCTCCCCTGTGGGGCGGCGCACGACGATGCCCACCGCTCGACGGGGGGCGGTGGGCATCGGAGGGACCGGGCGGGCGGGTCAGCCCAGGGAGCGCACCGGCAGAAGACAGTGGGCGGAGGTCATGACGACCTCTTCGTCGGCGGCGAAGGAACGCAGCAGCTCCTCGCTGACCGGCCGGCCCGGCACCGCCGCCGGCCACGGGCGGGTGGCGAACATCGCGTAGACCTCGCCCCGGTCGCGGGCCGCGACCAGCCACTCGGGCGGCACCCGGTACTGCGCGGTGAAGTGGGGCAGCGTCAGTACGGCCTGGCCGGCCTGGACCAGGAGCTTCACCGGGAGGCCCGGCGTCTCGGCGGCGCGCACGAGACCGGCGCCGACCGGCAGCCCGCAGCGCTCCAGCGCCACTCGCATCGCGGCCTCACCGGCGGCCGGGCCGTCCGTCCCGTCGCCCAGCGAGTAGACGAGCAGGAAGGCGACATCGTGTCCGTCGTCGGGGTGCTCCCCACTCCACCCGATCAGGGAGAGCGTGCCCAACTGGGCTTGTGTGAACGTGCCGGTGGCGGTCTGGGGTGAGGTCATGCTCGGCACCATAACGGCCATGGAACCGTCGTTGTACGCCGGTTTCACCTGATCGAGGGAGACTTCGTGATAACTCCGACGAACGTCCCGGACCGGTCCGCCGCGAGGACCTGAGGCAATAAATGTGTTGACGGCGTCGGGCGGCTCCCGGCTATCGTGTGCAGCGTTGCGGCCGGCGGACATACCGCCGGTGTCGGCCCGTGCTGTGAACCAGGAGGTGAGGACATTGATGACTGTCGTTGCGGTGGGCGCTGCCCACAACCGGAAGAGCATCGTTCTCACCCCCGTGGTCGCCGGCTGACCTTCTTTCGTACTTCTCCGCGCCCGAGTGCGCGTTGCCGGGGCCACCCTCCGAAGGGTTTCCCTTGTCTTTCTCCCCGCTTTCCCCGCTCTCCTCCGACGTCGGCCCGTCCTCGTCGCATCCGCTGTCGCCGTACGGCTGGGACGACGCCTGGGCGGCCGAGTTCGCACCGCACGCCGCAAAGGGGCTGCTGCCCGGAAGGGTGGTGCGGGTGGACCGTGGTCAGTGCGATGTCGTCACCCCCGACGGCACCCTCCGCGCGGACACCGCATTCGTCGTCCCCCGCGACCCGATGCGGATCGTCTGCACGGGCGACTGGGTCGCCGTCGACCCCGACGGCGATCCGCAGTTCGTACGGACACTGCTGCCGCGGCGCACCGCCTTCGTGCGCTCGACGTCGTCGCAGCGCTCCGAAGGGCAGGTGCTCGCCACCAACGTCGACCACATCGCCATCTGTGTCTCGCTCGCCGTGGAGCTCGACCTGGGGCGGGTGGAGCGCTTCCTCGCGCTCGCCATGTCCAGCTCCAGCGGTGACGCGCTGCTGCGGGACGGTGCGTCCGCCACGGACGGTGCAGCCCAGCCGATCGTGGTGCTGACCAAGGCCGATCTGGTGCCGGACGCCGACACGCTGTCGTATTTCGTCCAGGACATCGAAGCCATCGCGCCCGGTGTGCAGGTGCTGCCCGTCAGCTCCGCCACCGGGGAGGGGCTCGACGTCTTCGGTGCCATCGTCTCGGGCGGCACGAGTGTGCTGCTCGGGGCGTCCGGTGCGGGCAAGTCGACCCTTGCCAACACGCTGCTCGGCGACGACGTGATGGAAGTGCAGGCCGCCCGTGACGTCGACGGCAAGGGCCGGCACACCACCACGACCCGCAATCTGCTGGTTCTGCCCTCCGGGGGCGTACTGATCGACACACCCGGACTGCGCGGGGTCGGACTCTGGGACGCGGAGACCGGCGTCGGTCAGGTCTTCTCGGAGATCGAGGACCTGGCCCGGCGATGCCGGTTCCACGACTGCGCCCATCAGTCCGAGCCCGGCTGCGCGGTACTCGCCGCGATCGACGACGGTTCGCTCTCCGAGCGGCGCCTCGACAGCTTCCGCAAGCTGCTGCGCGAGAACCAGCGCATCGTCGCCAAGACCGATGCCCGGGTGCGGTCCGAGATGCTGCGCGAATGGAAGCGCAGGGGGGCCGCGGGCCGGGCCGCCATGGACGCGAAGCGGGGCCGGGTGCGGTAGTGCCGCGCCCCGGCCGGGGGCGCCGGGTCGACGTCCGAAAACCGCGAGTGCGCCACCGCTCGGTGGCGCACACTGGACGGTGTGATGGACGAACGGACCAGGTACGAGGCGGTGAGCAGCCGCGACGCGCGGTTCGACGGGGAGTTCTTCTTCGCCGTCGAGACCACCGGGATCTACTGCCGGCCGAGCTGCCCCGCCGTCACCCCCAAGCGGAAGAACGTCCGGTTCTTCCCGACCGCCGCCGCTGCCCAGGGCAACGGCTTCCGGGCGTGCAGGCGCTGCCGCCCGGACGCCGTCCCGGGGTCCGCGGAGTGGAACGTACGGGCCGACGTCGTCGGCCGTGCCATGCGGATGATCGGTGACGGCGTGGTCGACCGGGAGGGCGTGCCCGGGCTCGCGCACCGACTCGGCTACAGCTCGCGCCAGTTGCAGCGGCAGCTCAACGCCGAGCTGGGCGCCGGACCCGTCGCGCTGGCCCGCGCCCGGCGGGCACACACCGCACGGGTGCTGCTCCAGACGACGGGGCTGCCCGTCACCGAGATCGCGTTCGCGTCCGGCTTCGCCAGCGTGCGCCAGTTCAACGACACGATCCGGCAGATCTACGCCCGCACGCCGAGCGCGCTGCGGGCCGAGGCCGGGACCGGACTGGGAGCGGCGGTACGGGAGGCGCGCACGGCCGGAATCCCGCTCAGGCTCGCCCACCGGGGACCGTATGCCGCCCGCGAGGTCTTCGATCTGCTGGCCGGCGAGGCGGTCGCCCGGGTCGAGGAGGTCAGCGGCGATCCCGGCGCCCGCACCTACCGGCGCACCCTGCGGCTGCCGTACGGCACGGGCGTCGTCTCCGTCGACGAGCGGTCCGCCGGGGCATGGCTGGACGCCAGGATCAACCTCACGGACCTGCGCGATCTGACCACGGCCGTACAGCGGCTGCGGCGCCTCTTCGACCTGGATGCCGATCCGTACGCCGTCGACGAGCGGCTCCGCGCCGACCCCGGGCTGGCACCGCGCGTCGCGGCCCGCCCCGGGCTGAGGTCACCGGGCGCCGCGGACCCCGAGGAGTTCGCCGTACGGACGCTCGTCGGCCGGGAAGCGGCGGAGCGGCTCGTGGAGACGTACGGGAAGGTGCTCGACGTGCCGTGCGGCGGTCTGACCCATGTGTTCCCGGAGCCGGGAGTGCTGGCCGGTGCGGCTGACGATCCGGCGCTGCGGGCACTGGCTGCCGCGCTCGCCGACGGGACCGTGCGTCTCGACGCCGGGGCCGACCGCGACGAGGCCGAGCAGGCGCTGTTGCGGCTGCCGGGGATCGGTCCGGCAGCCGCGGCGCTGATCAGGATGCGGGCGCTCGGCGATCCCGATGTGGATCCGGACAGGTCGCCCGGGTCGGAGCGGTGGCGGCCCTGGCGCTCGTACGCCGTGCGTCATCTGGACCGCCGGTGACATCGGCCCCGTCGAGGGCCCGCATTCCCTTCACCCGGCCGGAATTCGGGACCGGCCTCCCGGCACGTCGGCCGGCCCCGTGTGCCGGCCCCGTCGGCCGTCGCATCGGACCGTGGTCCTTACGACCTTCGACCGGGCCGGCTCAGACCGGCAGACCCCAGCGCGGCGCCGCCGCGTTCGGGGCGACCGGGCGGATCGTCAGGGCCGGGCGGTCGCCCTCGGCCGTGATCAGCGCCGAGTCGCCCTGGCGGAGGCCGATCCGCACCGTGCCGTCCGCCACCTCCTCGTACCCCAAAGGCCGTCCGTGGCGGTCACGGATCTCGATCGGGCCGTCTATGCCGTGGCGTACGACGCAGGGGGCGCCGGCCTCGCTCGTCACCCGCACCCAGCGGGTGCGGCCTTCTTCCCGTACCGCGCTGAGCAGGAACGCTCCCTGCGTACGGAAGTCGTGGACGGTCAGCTCCCGCCAGGCGGCGGGCAGCGCCGGGAAGACCCTGATCGTGCCGCCCCAGGACTGGCACACCATGTCGTGCAGCGACTGGGCCGCCGAGAGCGGGGTCTCGATGACCGGGCCCGACTCCTTGTACATGGTGTTCGCCTGGATGAAGCGGCTCATCAGCTGGCCAAGGTACTTCAGCGCGTCCTCGCCCTTGCCGAGCAGCGCGGACATCGAGGCGGCACCGGTGAAGGTGTAGCCCTGCAGGGCGCCTTCGAACCCCACCCAGTGGGCGAGGGATTTCTCGATCAGGGCGCGCTCGTCGGGCGTCGCGCCCGTCAGCTCGTACAGCGGATACACCGCGAGCATGTGCGAGTAGTGGCGGTGCGACTTCGCGAACGGAACCCCGGCGCCGATCATGAACCCGTTGGCATCGACCGGGTAGGGCGCGAGCTTGGCCAGCACCTCCTGCCAGCGGGCCGTCAGCGGGTCGTGGACGCCGAGCTGCTCGGCCGAGTCCAGCAGGGTGCGGCAGCCCCAACGCAGCAGCATGAGGTCGTAGTTGCAGTCGGGGGCGTTGACGCCGTACTCGGGGGAGAACGTCGCCGGGAGGTGCAGCTTGCCGTCCGCACCGGGCGCCAGGAAGTGCAGGTAGTAGTTGACCGCCTTGCGCAGCAACGGGAACAGCGTGTCGCGCAGGATCGACTCGTCCATGGTGTGCCGGTAGGAGAGCCACACGTTGTGCAGTGCCCAGGTGAGGTTGCCGACCTCGGGGGTGGGAGGGTCCTGGCCGGGGATCCCGACGCCGTAGCCGCCGTCGGTCACGGACGCGCCGTTGACCAGCTGGGGGTCGGTGGTGCGCGGGATGCCGGCCGAGTCCGCCCGGTAGGGGGCCGCGACCTCGCGGGAGAGCTGGTCCCGGAACTCGCTCAGGGCGCGGGTGACGGCGTCCAGCTCCAGGTGGTTGGAGCCGTGGATCAGCCAGTACTCCAGCTGGACGTTGAGGTTCCACCAGGTGTTCGGCCACGGGGTGGGCTCCAGCCAGGGGCCCGAGGTCGCCATCACGGGCGCGTCCTTGCGGGCCGCCGACGCCGTCTTGTAGAGCTGGATCCAGTAGAAGCGCTGCAGCCGGGCGTCCGGCAGAGACAGGAAGCTCTTCCGGTAGAACCGGTCCCACCAGGAGCGATGCGGGGTGGCGAGCAGAGCGTACGGGAGCGCGGATGCGGTCTTGACGGTACGCAGCGCGCGGTCACGTGCCGCCGTCTTCGGGTGGGAGTGCGTGACGGTGACGTACAGCGTGCGGCTGTCACCCCTGGTGCGCTCCCGCCACGCGGTGACGTGCTGGCCGCCCGCCAGCAGCGGCTGGACGGCGGCGGTCACCTCGCCGTGCTGCTCGACGACGGCGGGCGGGTTGCCCGTGTAGCCGTCCGGCAGAGGCTTGAAGTCAGCACGCGGGCTGATGGCGTCGGCCGGGTGGAAGACCCAGCGGAAGCCCTGCTCGCCCTCGCTCGGCGTGATTTCGACGGCGAGCAGGTCGCTGGAGGAGTGTACGAAGGCGCGGAGCTTCAGGGTGCCCGCGGTGGTGGTGATCGTGCCTTCGAGCTCGGCGGTGCGCAGTCGCATCCACCACTCGATGCCGGTGATGGTGCCGGCCGGTTCCAGGGTGAAGTGGCCGATCGGCAGGCGGGCGAGGCCGAAGAGGGAGCCGAACTCGGGGCGGTGGTCCTGGACCTCGGAGTGCTGGACGTTGAAACGGACGGCCGTCGTCGTGGCGCCCGGCTCGGCGTAGATGCCGGAGCCGAGGCGGCCGTTGCCCAGATACGGGCCCTCGTACCAGGTCTTCGGCAGCTTCTGCCAGAGCAGATCGGCGTCGTCGAGGACGGTGCGCCAGCTGTCATCGGGGGAGTGCACGACGGGCGCGGCGAAGGCGGCAGGTGCGGTGGCCGGGGCTGCCGCCTGGGCGGGGACGGCCGCGCCGCCCACCATCAGGGCGCCGCCGAGCGCGGTGCCGGTGGCGAGAACAGTTCTTCGGGAGGGGGACGGCGGCGAGGAGGCCGTCCGGGGAGTCCGGGGCGTGCAGGAAGGGTCCGGTGCTGTGGGCAAGGCGTCTCCTGGCGACTCGTACGCAGGCGCATCAATTCATCCGAGCTATTCCTTCACGGAAGGTAGGCAAGGGCGATCCTGGCGTCAATAGAGCGGGAGA
Organism: Streptomyces sp. NBC_00154; assembly: GCF_026342835.1. Lineage (GTDB taxonomy): Bacteria > Actinomycetota > Actinomycetes > Streptomycetales > Streptomycetaceae > Streptomyces. The sequence goes on along the minus strand of NZ_JAPEMI010000001.1, from coordinate 708,783 downwards.
GATCCGATGTGTTACCGCCTATCTGGACAGTGTCCACCCTGATGTCCACCGAGAGGAAGGTGAGTGGTCAGCTCCGGATCACCACGACCAGCCACGCCCCCGTCACCAGCAGACATGCGAACAGCTCGACGAGCACGGAGTAGCCGGTGGCCCGCATCACCGAACGGAGCGAGGCCCGGGCCGCCCCACCGCTGCCGAGCCGCAGCCGCTCCGCACCGTAGATCGCCCCGACGTACCCGACGATCCCGCCCACCACAGGCAGCACGAAGAAACCCACGATCCCGGCGATCCCGCCCAGCATCAGCGTCTTGCGCGGGGCGCCGGACTCGCGCGGGCGGCGCGGCCGCAGCAGCGGCTTCAGCGCCTGGTTGAGCAGCAGGAGGGCGGTGGCGCCGATCAGTACGCCCCAGGCGGCCGGGCTCCTGTCGGTGAGTGCCCACCACAGCACGGCCGCCCAGACGATCGCCTGCCCCGGCACCCCGGGCACCAGCACGCCGACCAGGCCGAGCAGAATGACCAGGCCCACGGCGATGAGCTGCCACACACCCATCTGACCAGCCTGCCGGAGTCCGGCAGGTCCCGCCCGTCAGCAAGGTGCCGGGCGGGAGCCGTCGGCGCAGCTCAGAGGCGTAATGAGGCAGTCGCGAGGCCCTGCCGGACAAGCCCGCCTCAGGCCCGCGGGGTGCGGGCCACCCAGCCCCGTTCGTACGCATGCCAGCCCAGCTGCAGCCGCGTCGACACGCCGGTCAGCTCCATCAGGCCCTTCACCCGTCGCTGGACGGTCCGCAGCCCCAGTTCCAGCTGTTTCGCCACGCTCGCGTCCGTCAGCCCGGCCAGCAGCAACGACAGAATCTCCAGGTCGGTCGGATCGGGTCCGACGGTGGTCTCCTGAGCCCAGCCGCTCTCGCCGAGCCGCAGCGGCATGGCCTCGCGCCACACCGCCTCGAAGAGCCCCATCAGCGACTCCAGCAGCCCGGAGGCATGGACGACCAGTGCCGCCGGCTCGGCGCCGCGGCCGGTCAGCGGCACCATGGCCAGCGAGGCGTCCGCGACGACCAGCTTGGTCGGCACCCGGTCGACGACCCGGCACTGCTCGTGCCGGCTCAGCGCCGCCGACAGTTCCAGGATCCCGCTCGGCAGCGCGAGCACCTCGCGCTCGATCACCACCCGGAACGACACCCCGCGGGTGGCGGCCCGCTCCTCCGACTCGTTCTCCAGCCCGCTGACCGCGATGGGGTTCCCCGTGACCAGGGCGCACACCTCGGTCGCCGCCCCCAGCTGCAACTGGTGGAAGCGGTGCGCCACCGCGCTCGCGCCCGTGACCACCTCGACCAGATCGTGCACGGCGGGCTCGGCGGCATCCGCCCGGTACTCCTCGGCGAGCAGCGCCGCCGCCAGCTCCGCCTGCTCCAGCTCATGGCGCTGCTGGGTGAGCAGTGCGCCCAGGGCGACCCCGGGAGGCGCCGCCACCCACCGGCCGGTGCGGGCGGACGACTGGGCGGCGAGGCCCTGCTGCTCCAGCCGGCGCAGCGACCGCTCGGTCTCCGACTCGGGAAGCCCCAGCCGGTGCGCGAGGTCGTTGACCTCCGCCGCTCCCATCGCGACGAGCGCACGGTAGGCGGACTCCTGTCTCTCGTCGAGACCTATGGCTCCCAGCACCCTCGGACCCCTCCCCGGACGTGTCACTTCCGCATCGTTGCGCACTCTTCGGCCGGTCGGCCGTGGCGGAAAGCGGCCACGGCGTAAACCCGCCGTGTACATCATCCCTGTATCGCACGTACCTCTGCCAATGTGGCGCCACCGCAGTACCAACAACCTCCGGAAACAAGGCCTTTGTGTGCCCTTCTTCCGGAATCACCTGGGGAGTGCGATGCGCCCGATATCGCGTACGGCGCTGGGAGCGGCGACAGCCGCCGTCCTGGCCGCCACCGTGGTAGCGCCGTCCGTGGCCGTGCCACAGGACGCGCCCGCCGCGACAAGACCGCTCACCGGCAGTGCGGCAGCCACCGCTGCCGCTGCCGGGAAGGGCAGCAAGCCGGTCACCGTCACCCTGGTCACCGGGGACAAGGTTCTGGTGAGCACGGACCGTTCGGGGGCGGCGTCCGCCACCGCGCTGCCACGCGAGGACGGCACCGTGCCGCTCATCCAGACCCGGCAGTCCGGCAAGGACCTGTACGTCTACCCGGACACCGCGACCGGGGCGCTCGCCGCGGGCAAGGTCGACGAGGAACTCTTCAACGTCACCGGCCTGATCCGTCAGGGCTATGACGACGCGAGCACCAAGTCGCTGCCGCTGATCGCGGTGTACAGCAAGGACCTGGCCCGCTCGGCGCCCGTCACCCCGCGCGGTGCGAAGCGCGGACTCGCACTCGACGCCATCGACGGCGTCGCGCTCAAGGCGGACAAGGAGAAGGCCGCCGCCTTCTGGTCGGACGTCACCGACACCCGGTCCCGCTCGGTCTCCGGTCTGAAGAAGCTCTGGCTCGACCGCAAGGTTCAGGCCACTCTCGACAAATCGACCAAGCAGGTCGGCGCCGACCTCGCCTGGGCCGCCGGTTACGACGGCAAGGGCACCAAGGTCGCCGTCCTCGACACCGGTGTCGACGCCGAACACCCCGACCTCAAGGGCCGGATCGCCGCCTCGGAGAACTTCACCGACTCCGACACCACCGACGACAGGCAGGGCCACGGCACCCACACCATCTCCACCGTGGGCGGCTCCGGCGCGGCCAGCGACGGCAAGAAGAAGGGCGTCGCCCCGGGCGCCGACCTGCTCGCGGGCAAGGTCCTCAACGACAGCGGTTCCGGCGCCGAGTCCTGGATCATCGCCGGTATGCAGTGGGCCGTCGACCAGAAGGCCGACGTCGTCTCGATGAGTCTCGGGAGCCCGACGCCGACCGACTGCACCGACCCGATGAGTGTCGCTGCCGAGGAGCTCGCCCAGAGCAAGGACACCCTGTTCGTCATCGCGGCCGGCAACTCCGGTCCGACGCTGAACACCGTCTCCTCGCCGGGCTGCGCCCCCAGCGTGCTGACCGTCGGCGCCGTCGACCGCGACGACTCCACGGCCCAGTTCTCCAGCCGCGGACCTGTGATCGGCTCGCACACCCTCAAGCCCGAGATCTCCGCCCCCGGCGTCAACATCTCGGCCGCCGCGGCCGGTGGCCGCGGAGTGTACGCGTACCGGTCGATGTCCGGTACGTCGATGGCCACCCCGCATGTCGCGGGCGCCGCAGCCATCGTGAAGCAGCGTCACCCGGACTGGACCGCGCAGCAGATCAAGGCGGCCCTCGTGTCGTCCGCGAAGAGCGACATCCCCGGTGACGTACGGGAGACCGGCGGCGGCCGCCTCGACGTCAAGGCCGCCATCGACACCACCGTCGTCGGCGCCCCCGCCGTCCAGGGCGGTACGTTCAACTGGCCGCAGGACAGGAGCGACCGCACCACGGTCGACGTCCCGTACACCAATTCCGGCACCGAGCCGGTGAAGCTGTCGCTGAAGGTCCAGGGCGTCACCGGCAACGACGGCTCGGCGGTCCGCTCCTCCGTCGCCAAGCTCGACGCGAGCAGTGTCACCGTGCCGGCCGGAGCGACCGTCAAGGTCCCGCTGCACATCGACCCGACCGCGCAGCTGAAGGCCGCCCAGTACGGCGATGTCACCGGGCGCGTACTGGCCACCGGCGCCGACGGCGTCAAGGTTTCCACCCCGTTCTCGCTGTACGTCGGCGCCGAGACGGTCACTCTGCGCGTCAAGCTCATCGACCGCACCGGCAAGCCCGCCGCGGGTTCCTCCTCGCTGGACGTCATCGGCACCGACACCGCCAGCGGTGAGCGGCGCTTCAACGACGGGGCGGCCGACCAGGTGTACCAGGTGCGCCCCGGCGCGTACTTCGTCTCCAGCTTCGTCATGTCGCCGGACCCGAAGGACGCCACCGGCAGGATGGTCGAGTCCGTCGGCTACCTCGCCAGGCCGCAGCTGAACGTCACCAAGGACACCACCCTGGTACTGGACGCCCGCAAGGCCCACCGGCTCCAGGTGAAGACCGAGGACCGCAGGTCCGAGAACCGCTCCACGACCCTCAGCTTCGGCCGCAGCTGGGACGACGTCTGGCTGCACTCGGGTTCCGTCACCGGCAGCCGCATCGTGAAGAACTACCTGGCCGACGTCGAGGGCAGGGCCACTGACGGCGACTTCGAGTTCGCCAGCTTCTGGCGTGCGTACGCCCCGCAGATCGACAAGCTCTCGGTCGTCGGCGGTGCCGAGCTGCACCCGCAGACGGCGAGCACCGGCGCCGTCAACCTCGACGGTACGGGCGAAGCCGCGCTCGTCGACGCGGGCACCGGAACTCCGGACGAGCTGAAGGCCGCCGGCGTCGCGGGCAAGATCGCTCTGGTGAAGGTCGCCGACGACGGATTCATGTCCGTCCAGGCGCGGAACGCCAAGGCCGCCGGCGCCAAGGCGATCATCGTGTACCGGCCGTCCGCGGGCACATGGCTGCCGTCCCTCGGCTTCGGTTCGGCGCCGTTGCCCTCCCTGGCGATCGAGACGAGTGAGGCCGCCGGCCTGACCGCCGCTCTCGCCGACGGTCCCGTGACTCTGGGCTGGAAGGCCACCGCCGCCAGCCCGTTCGTCTACAACCTCGGTTTCCCCGAGACCGGCCCGGTCACCTCGGACCGTACGTACAAGGTCCGTGACAGCAAGCTCGGCAAGTCCACCGCCACGTACGAGGCGATGGGCATGGCAGCCGACTACGTCGACTCGCTGGTCATCGACCGGCCGTACGGCGGGCGCTTCTCCGCCGTGTTCGACACCGTCGCCGTCCCGGGCAAGCGCACCGAGTACTACTCGGCGGGCGACAACGCCTGGGAGCGCTTCGTCTCCTCCAGCTTCCCCTGGGGCGAGTCCATGGTCGACCCGGCCCACACCTACAAGTCCGGCTCGCAGCGCACGGAGAACTGGTACCGGGGGATCGTCGGCCCGTCCACTCCGCGCGACCTCCAGGGCAAGGAGGTGCTCGCCGCCGAGCGACAGGACAACCTGATCGGCGTCGCCCCGGGCTTCTGGGCGGACAGCGAACACGGTGGTGTCCAGGGCTCGTTCGGTGACCTCGGCAACATGACGCTGACCAGCGGCGACAAGAACTTCGGCAGCTCCGGATACCCGTCCGGCGTGTTCGAGGTGCCGGCCGAGGACGCACCGTACGAACTGACCATGGTCACCATGAAGGTCGGTTCGCCCGCGGCAGTGTGGAAGCGGTCCACCCAGACCGAGACCACCTGGAAATTCCGTTCGAAGCGGGACGAGAACGCGTACTCTCAGGGCATCCCGCTCCTCTTCCCGGGCTACGACCTGGCGACGGACGGGATGAAGACCCTGGCGGCGCAGGACGGTCAGAAGATCGGCCTGAGCGTCACCGGTCACGCGGGCTACACACCCGGCAAGCTGACCGCGGCCAAGGTCTCGTACTCGTACGACGGTGGCACGACCTGGACCCAGGCCACCACCGCACAGCGGGACGGACGTTGGACCGCGACCGTGAACCACGCGGGCGCGGCCGGCAAGCCGGTCACGCTGAAGACGGAACTGACGGACGCCAACGGCAACTCCGTCGTCCAGACCATCGTCGACGCATACGCGGTGCGCTGACCGGGGTCACACCGGAACCGGTCCGCCGGGCGTCCTTCCCGTGGGGGGTGGGGTCGCCCGGCGGACCTCTTTTTTCCCGATGACCCGTTTTCGTACGGCCCGTGCGGTGGACAATAAGGGCATGAGTCAGCAGGGGGAGAGGCCCGCCGCCCACGAGGACGACTGGTGGCGCAGGCTGTACGACGAAACCGCCGCGGACACCGGGTCGACCAACGCGGCCGACAGTCTCGACGACCGCTTCGACTCGGCCTCGGACGCGGTGGGTCCGGCGGGGCGGGGCGGGCCCGGTCGTGATGACGGGTACGGAGGGGTGGACGCGGCCGTGCCGGATCCTCGGACACCGCCGGAGCCACCTGTACAGGAGCGCGCGCCGTGGGAGCCGCCGACGGAGGCCGAGCGCGCCCCGTGGGAGCCACCGCGCGGCGCCGCACAGCCACGAACCTTCGCCGCACCGCCGGCTCCTGCGCCGCCGCTCGTCGATGCGCCGCCCCCGGCCCCGCCGCCCGGCGCCGAGCGGCCGGGGATCGTCGATGGACCACCACCCGTCCCGGCCCCACCACCCGTCCCGGCTCAGGCCCCACCACCCGTCCCGGTCCCGCCTCCGGTCCCGCCTCCGGTCCCCGCCCCACCACCCGTCCCGGTCCCGCCTCCGCCCGAGCACGTGCCGCCTCTGCCGAGGCGGCCGGTCGCAGATCGGGCCGAGGCCCCGGAGGAGTCCGCACCTGCAGGGGCGACCGGTTCCGGCTCCGGAGCCACCCCGGCCGGCCCGGACCCGGTGGCTCCCGGACCCGCATCCCGCCCCGGACTCATGTATGTAGGGGACCGGCCGCCCACCTACGACGCCGAGCCCACCGCCCTGCCCGCCACCACACCCCAGGAACTCGACGCGCTCGTCGCCGACACCGTGCTCGACGGGGCCAGGTACGGCACGTACACCCTGCGGGCCGCCTCGGTGCGTGGGGATTCCGCGCGGTTCCGCGGCGAGCCCCGGCGTGACGCCCTGCTCACCGTGCGCTTCGGCGCCGCCGAGAACGCCCTCGTACTCGTCGCCGTCGCCAGCGGAGCCCGCGCCGCCGAGGGCGCCCATCTCGCGGCCGCCGACGCCTGCCGCTGGATCGGCGGAGCCGTCGGCCGCAGCCACGCCCGGCTTGCCGAGGACATAAGGGCAGGCCGCCGGGGCGACCTCAAATCCGGTCTGCACCGCCTCACCGACCGCAGCTACGGCAGGCTCCGCGCCCGCGCCGCCGAGTTGGGGCTCGAACCGCACGAGTACACCGCGGGCCTGCGCTGCCTGCTGCTGTCGGCCGACCCCGACTGCCGCACCCGGGTCTTCTTCGGAGTGGGCGGCGGCGGGCTCTTCCGGCTGCGCGACGGCGTCTGGCGGGACCTCGAACCGGACGTTCCGGCGCCCGGGGCCGTCACCGGGGAGCCCGTCGTCGGTTTCGGATCCGCGTCCCCCGAGAGCGGGCCGCACGGCGACCGGCTGACCATGGACCTGGGGATCACGACACCGCCGTCCCCGTACATCGAGAGCCCGCCCCCGCCGCCCGCGGAGCCCTTCCGGTTCCGGGCCTCGGTGGCCCGACCGGGGGACACGCTGCTGCTCTGCAGCACCGGGCTGGCCGAGCCGTTGCGCGGCGAGCCCGCCCTCGCCGACGAGCTCGCCGAACGCTGGACGCCCCAGGAACCGCCCGGCCTGGCGGCCTTCCTCGCGGACACCCAACTCAGGGTGAAGGGGTACGCCGACGACCGCACGAGTGTCGGCGTCTGGGAGGCGTAACCGTGCGGGCCATGGGTTGATGGAGTCCTAGCGCGCGCTGCCGGCGCGGAGAGGATACGCACCCATGGCCAAGCAGAACGTGTCGGAGCAGTTCGTCGACATTCTCGTCCGGGCGGGAGTCAAGAGGCTCTACGGCGTCGTCGGCGACAGCCTCAACCCGGTCGTCGACGCCATCCGCCGCAACTCCGCCATCGAGTGGATCCAGGTCAGGCACGAGGAGACCGCCGCGTTCGCCGCCGGTGCCGAGGCCCAGATCACCGGCAGCCTGGCGGCCTGCGCAGGCTCCTGCGGCCCCGGCAATCTGCACCTCATCAACGGCCTCTACGACGCCCACCGCTCCATGGCCCCCGTCCTCGCCCTCGCCTCGCACATCCCGTCGAGCGAGATCGGTCTCGGCTACTTCCAGGAGACGCATCCGGATCTGCTCTTCCAGGAATGCAGCCACTACAACGAGATGATCTCCAATCCGCAGCAGATGCCGCGGCTGCTCCAGACGGCGATTCAGCACGCGATCGGCCGAGGCGGCGTCAGCGTGGTCTCGATGCCGGGTGACATCGCCTCCCAGCCGGCGCCGGAGAAGTCGATCGAGCATGCCCTGGTCACCTCGCGGCCGACGGTACGGCCCGGCGACGAGGAGATCGAGAAGCTCTGCCGGATGGTCGACGAGGCGAAGCGGGTGACCCTCTTCTGCGGTAGCGGCACCGCCGGCGCCCACGCCGAGGTCATGGAGTTCGCCGAGCGGGTGAAGGCCCCGGTCGGGCACGCGTTGCGGGGCAAGGAGTGGATCCAGTACGACAACCCGTACGACGTCGGCATGAGCGGACTGCTCGGCTACGGCGCCGCGTACGAGGCGACCCATGAGTGCGATCTGCTGGTCCTGCTCGGCACCGACTTCCCCTACAACGCCTTCCTGCCCACCGATGTGAAGATCGTCCAGGTCGATGTGCGCCCCGAGAACCTGGGCCGCCGCTCCAAGCTGGATCTGGCGGTGTGGGGCGATGTCCGCGAGACGCTGCGCTGTCTGACGCCGCGGGTGAAGGCCAAGACCGACCGGAAGTTCCTCGACCGGATGCTGAAGAAGCACGCCGAAGCGCTGGAGGGCGTGGTCAAGGCGTACACCCGCAAGGTCGAGAAACACATCCCGATCCATCCGGAGTACGTCGCCTCGGTGCTCGACGAACTCGCCGACGACGATGCCGTGTTCACCGTCGACACCGGGATGTGCAATGTCTGGGCAGCCCGCTATCTGTCGCCGAACGGCAAGCGCCGGGTGATCGGTTCGTTCAGCCACGGTTCGATGGCCAACGCGCTGCCGCAGGCCATCGGCGCCCAGTTCGTCGACCGGAACCGGCAGGTCGTGTCGATGTCCGGCGACGGCGGATTCACCATGCTGATGGGCGACTTCCTGACCCTCGTCCAGTACGACCTGCCGGTGAAGGTGGTCCTGTTCAACAACTCTGCGCTCTCCATGGTGGAGCTGGAGATGCTGGTCGCCGGTCTGCCGTCGTTCGGTACGACCAACAAGAACCCGGACTTCGCCGCGATCGCGCGGGCCGCCGGGGCGTACGGCGTACGGGTCGAGAAGCCCAAACAGCTCGAAGGCGCCCTCAAGGACGCCTTCAAGCAGAAGGGCCCGGCCCTGATCGACGTCGTCACCGATCCCAACGCGCTCTCCATCCCGCCGAGGATCAGCGCGGAGATGGTGACCGGGTTCGCGCTCTCCGCCAGCAAGATCGTGCTGGACGGAGGTGTGGGCCGGATGCTTCAGATGGCCCGCTCCAACCTGCGGAACGTGCCCCGCCCCTGAGAGCCTGCCGGGTGACCTCTGATCGGGCGGCCACGCCCTGGCACGCACGCTTCCGGCGTTGCCGAAATGCCCTAGTAGCTCCGCTACGAGGCCATCCCGGCGCCTTGGAATCGCACGCACCATGCCGCGTCCGCTCTCCGATCGAAGGTCACCCGACAGGCTCTGAGCCGGTCCGGGGGCGGGGCGGTCGCTCAGGCCGGAGTCAGCCGTACCGTCAGGATCTGGAACGGCCGCAGCGCCAGTACGAGACCGTGCTCATCGGCCGTTGCCTCGTGCAGGGGCCGCTCCAGCAGGTCGGTGATCTGCGCCCGTACGACGGGGAAGCCGACCCGGAGCGTCGCCGCGGCCCGGCCGCCCGCCGACTCGTACAGCCGCACGATCACATCGCCGCTGCGGTCCTCGGCCAGCTTCACCGACTCCACGGTCACCGCCGGATGCCCGGTGGTGACCAGTGACGGCACCACCGGGGCCACCGCCGCCCGCAGCGGCAGATTGAGCGCGAGCCCCGCGCGGACCGCGTCCGTGACCTCCGCCCCGGGCGCCAGCGCGTACCGGAACCGGTGCGTGCCGAGGTCGGTCTCCGGGTCCGGGCTGTGCGGCGCGCGCAGCAGCGTCAGCCGTACGGTCGTGGCGAGACCCGACTCGTGCGGGGTCCGGGTCACATCGTGTCCGTACGTCGAGTCGTTGAGCACCGCGATTCCGTACCCCGGCTCGGCGACCCGCAGCCAGCGGTGTGCACAGATCTCGAAACGGGCCGCGTCCCAGCCGGTGTTGTCGTGCGTGGCCCGGTGGACGTGGCCGAACTGGATCTCGGACGTGGACCGTTCGGCATGCACATCGAGCGGGAAGGCCACCTTGAGGACCTTCTCCGACTCCTGCCAGTCCACCTCGGTGTCGATGTCGATCTGCCGGCTGCCCGCGGCCAGCCGGATCTCCTGCACGATCCGGGACTTCCCGAACGTCCGCACCACGCGCACCGCCGTCCGCAGCGGCCCTTCCTCGATCAGCTCGACCGAGTCGGCATCGGTCAGATCGGTGCGGGTGCGGCGGTAGTGCCGGTCGATGTCCCAGGCGTCCCAGTGGTTGGGATGATCCGGGTGCAGCTGAAGGAGGTTGGCCCGGTGGCCGGGGGCGATGACCTCACGATGCGCGTCGAGATCGCGGACGGCCGCGATCAGCCCGTCGCGGTCGACGGTGACCCGCAGCAGCCCGTTGTCGAGGACGAACCCGTCGTCCGCCGTGCGGCTCGCCACCGCCTCCCGCTCCGGCACCGCCGATCCGTCGAGCAGCCCCGCGCCCAGCCCCGGCGACCGGGCGAACACCGCCGTACGCCACTCGTCCAGCGGCTGCACCTGTGCACCGGACGGCAGTACCGCGCTTGCCTCCGCGTCCAGTTCGATCACCTGACTTCGCTCGTAAGGCGAGGAGTTGAGCGCAACGAGTCCATCTGCCGCGCCCAGTTCCGTCACCGCGTCCGCCACCAGGTCCGCCAGCTCCGCCCGCACCTGTTCGTACGTGTCACGGGCCTCGCGGTGCACCCACGCGATCGACGAGCCCGGCAGGATGTCATGGAACTGATGCAGCAGGACCGTCTTCCACACCAGGTCCAGCGTCTCGTACGGATACGCGTATCCGGGTGCCCGCAGGGCCGCCGCCGTCGCCCACAACTCGGCCTCACGCAAAAGGTGTTCACTGCGCCGGTTGCCCTGCTTGGTCTTGGCCTGAGTGGTGTACGTCGCCCGGTGCAGCTCCAGGTACAGCTCGCCGGACCAGACCGGTGCCTGCTCCGCGTACTCCTCCTCGGCCGCCGCGAAGAACGCCGACGGCTTCTCGATCTCGACCCGCGGCGAACCCTCCAGATTCCGCAGCCTGCGCGCCTTCTCCAGCATCTCCCGGGTCGGACCGCCCCCGCCGTCACCCCAGCCGAACGGCACCAGGGACCGGGTCGCCCGCCCCTTGTCCGCGAAGTTCTTCTCCGCATGCGCGAGTTGACTTGCGTGAAAGTTCGCGTTGTACGTGTCGACGGGCGGGAAGTGGGTGAAGACACGGGTCCCGTCGATCCCCTCCCACCAGAAGGTGTGATGCGGCATCTTGTTGGTCTGGTTCCAGGACAGCTTCTGAGTCAGGAACCACTTCACCCCCGCCAGCCGTGCCAGCTGCGGGAAGGCCGCCGTGTAGCCGAAGGAGTCCGGCAGCCAGATCTCCTGCGTCTCCACCCCCAACTCCTGCTCGAAGAACCGTTTCCCGTGCACGATCTGCCGCGCCAGCGCCTCGCCGCCCGGCATATTGGCATCGGACTCCACCCACATCGAGCCGACCGGCGCCCACTGCCCGTCCGCCACCGCCCGCTTGATCCGCTCCCAGATATGCGGCTGATGATCACGAACCCAGGCGTACTGCTGGGCCTGCGAACACGCGAAGACCAGCTCCGGATAGTCCTGGGCGAGCGCGGTGACGTTGGCGAACGTACGCGAGGCCTTCCGCACCGTCTCGCGCAGCGGCCACAGCCACGCGGAGTCGATGTGCGCATGGCCGGCCGCCGAGATCCGGTGCGCACTCGCCGACGCCGGGCGGGCCAGGGCCCCGGCCAGCTCGGCGCGGCCCGCGGCCGCCGTGCCCGCCACATCGTGCAGGTCCAGGGCGTCGAGCATCCGCTCCAGCGCCCGCAGGATCTCGTGGCGCCGCGACCGGTCGGCGGGCAGTTCGTGCATCAGCTCGGACAGCACCTCGATGTCCAGGACGAGATGCCAGACCTCCTCGTCCAGCACGGCAAGGTCCGCGGAGGCGAACCTGTAGAGCGGCCGGTCGCCCGCCGTCAGGACGTCACCGAGCGGAGTCGGCTCGAAGCCGTGCTCCAGGACGGCCGGGTTGGCAGCCGCCTCCAGCAGCAAGGAGACCGGCTCACCGCCCGACACCGAGGCCGAGACGGTCAGATGGCGATTGTGCGGATGGATGCCCTTGAGCGGTACGCCCCCGTCGTCGTACAGCATCCCCTCGGCCTGGAAGCCGGGCCCTTGACCGGAGAAACCAGGATCCACCACCACCTCGACATGGCGCCCCGCCCACGCCTCGGGCACCGTGCCCTCCAGCCGGAACCAACTGGTCGACCAGGGCCTGCCCCACTCGGTTCCGGTCGCGAAGGGCTCGTACGTTCCCTTCATGGCCTCCGCCACCGGCACCGGCTCGCCCGGCGCATGCCACACCGAGAGGCCGAGCGGGGACCGGTCCGCGTACTGGGCGGGGCGGATGAATTGGTGGAGGGCCCGCTCCAGGCGTCCCTCCACCAGCGTGCGGTCGTCGTGCATCACGGCTCCTCGGGGTCGGCGGCTGCGGGGTGCTCATGGCACCACTTCCCCGGCGACGCGCGGGGCACCCCTGGTGCGGGTCCGTGACGGACGACGTACCCCGGTGGGCACCGGAGGCATACGAACTCGGTGCGCGGGTGCATGGCCGCAGGCGCGGCGACGGTCAGCGCAGTCGCAGTGTGCCGGGCGCGGTCCGCTCCTCGATGATCTCCACCAGTTGGTCGAACAGCGTCGGACCGTGTCCGGCCAGTGCCTCGTCCAGTCTCCGCTGGAGGGCCGGCCGGTTGGTGGGGTGTGCCCGGCCGAGCAGTCGGCGCACGTGGCGTGCGGTCTCCTCGTGGCCAAGGGCGTGTGCGGAGCTTGCGTGGTCGCGCCACTCGATGACGAAGTCGCCGTCGTCCGGTGTCCCCATGCCGCCGCTCAGACAGTCCGCGAAGGCGTCGAGGTTGCGGCCGAAGTAGCCACCGCGACCGTTCACCGACTCGCCGATCACCTGCCAGAACCGTTCCAGTCCGGTGACTTCGGAGCCGTCGATCACATAGGTCACGGTCATGGGCGCAGCGTACAAGGCACCGCCGTCCCGTCGGTCCGGTGATCCGCGCCGCAGGTGGGGGGCTACGGCGCGGACCGGTCCGGAGGGTGCTGTCGGTGGAGCCTCAGCAGCCGTAGTCGACGAGGTCGAACGTGACGTAGTGGTCGGCCGTGTAGTAGTCCTCCTGGCTCTGCTCACCCGTGACGATGCGTCGCGCGCCGCGGGTCGGCGAGCCCGGGGTGATCACCGTGTACTCGTGGTAGTAGCCGGTGTTCCGGCTGGGCAGCACGCCTTCCCGGTTCTGGAAGACGATGCCGTCCTGCGAGTAGGGGAAGGGGCCGCCCGCCTCGATGAGATCGAGGGTGTCGTGTGCCTGGGACGGCAGGTCCGAGTAGCAGATGCTGCCGACCGATGTGGTGGCGGCGGTGGCGGACGCCGTGATCGGACCGCCGACGAAGAGGACGGACAGGAGGGCGGCGACACCGCCGAGCGTTGTGATCCGTGGGGGGATTCGCATGTTCACCATGATGACGCGCGTAGACATGTCCTCGTCAACGCCAACTCGTGTGAATTTTTTGGAAGTTAATCGGGACAACGGGAATGTGTCGGCCGTGTTTCCGAGGTCATGAGGGCTGCCCCGTCCCCATATGTGCTTATTGATGAGTCGACAAGCGTGACAGCCCGCGTGCGGGGCATGCATCCCGGGAAGGTGTTCGACGAGAAGGGGGTGATTCACTGTGCACGCGGGGGAAACGATGGAGCGTCAGCAGCTGATTCGAATGCACCGCAGACTGGCTCGTACCGATCTGGCGGACATCTCCGAAGTGCGCTGTGCGCTGCGGGAATTCCTACGATACCGATGGCACGAGGAGTCGGCCGAAGTGGCGGAGCTCCTGCTGAGCGAACTGGTGACGAACGCTCTGGTCCATACGCGGCACGGCGCGGTCGTCACAGTGACCGTGGTGCCGGCGACCCTGCGGGTCGAGGTGCGGGATTTCGTATCCGGACTGCCCATGTCGTACGTACCGAACGCCGACGACGGTACGCACGGCAGGGGGTTGATCCTGGTGCAGAGCCTCGCGGACGCGTGGGGCGTGAAGGCGCACGCGTTGGGCAAGGTGGTCTGGTTCGAACTGGACGGCGGAAGGCCCTGAGGGGCCTGGGAGTCCGGACGAGTCGGATGCCGGGACAGGGCCTTCCGCCTTGAGCTGCACGGACGTTGACCGTCCGGGTGCCGCGGACCGGGTCTCGATCAGCCGAACTGCTGCTCCAGGTCCTTGAGTTTCCGCTCCAGCGAGTCGAGCCGGGGCAGGGCCTGGGTGTCGTCCTCGGCGGTGAGGTCGACGGTTCTCGGATCACCTGTGCTCCGGTCCGGGGAGCCCTTCGAGCTCGTGCCGTTCACGGCTTGCAGGGATGGTCTGGGTCGCAGAGGCAGCTGTCCCGGCTCCGGTATGGCGGGTTCCGCGACGGACTGTGCGGAGCCCGCCGCCGGGGCGATGGCCGGTACGTCGACCTGGGCACCGCCCCGGCCGGCCCGGCCCCAGGCCCGGTTCTGCCGGTTCAGGGCCTTGATGTGGGCCCGGTCCAGCTTCTCCTGGTCCCTCCGGCGGAGACGGTTCTGCTCCTTCTCCCGCCGGTCCTCGCGTACCTCGTCGACTGCTTCGTCCAGCGTGCGTACGCCCTCCAGCAGCATCAACGACCAGGCACCGAAGGTCTCCCGGGGTGCGCGCAGCCACCGTACGATCCGGATCTGCGGCAGCGGCCGGGGCACCAGGCCCTGTTCGCGCAGCGCGGCCCGGCGGGTCTGCTTCAGCGCCCGGTCGAAGAGCACCGCCGCGGACAGCGACATCCCCGCGAAGAAGTGCGGGGCGCCCGCGTGGTCCATGCCGCGCGGTGCGTGCACCCAGTTGAACCAGGCGGCCGCACCCGCGAACGTCCACACCAGCAGCCGCGAGCCGAGCGCCGCGTCACCGTGGCTGGCCTCGCGCACGGCGAGCACGGAGCAGAACATCGCCGCCCCGTCGAGGCCGAACGGGACGAGGTACTCCCAGCCTCCGGAGAGGCTGAGGTTCTGCCGGCCGAAGCCGACCAGTCCATGGAAGGAGAGCGCGGCGGCGACTGCCGCGCAGCAGAACAGCAGCACGTACGAGGCGGTGGCGTAGAGCGCCTCCTTGCGCC
This sequence comes from Streptomyces sp. NBC_00154, assembly GCF_026342835.1. Lineage (GTDB taxonomy): Bacteria > Actinomycetota > Actinomycetes > Streptomycetales > Streptomycetaceae > Streptomyces. The sequence continues at coordinate 693,534 of NZ_JAPEMI010000001.1, read as the reverse complement.
TGCGCCGGTCCTCGCTGCGTTCCCAGCTGTCGTCGGCCGCGGACTTGTCAGCGGCGCGCTTGCCGCGCGCGACCATCGCCACCGCCGCCATGACCCCCACGAGCAGGACTGCGCCCGGAAGTAGCCAGTTCAGCGATATGTCGGTCAGTCTCATGCGCGGTCCCTTGCATCGCGTTAGGGGTTTCGGGCGCCATAGTGGCGGAAATCCCTTCGGGCTCAGGGGGTTTCGGGGCAAGAGAATGCCATTGGGGCGACGGGGCGTACGGATGGGCCGCAACTCCTCGAACGCCCGTCTGCGGCAACCGAGTTGCGTTCGAATCTCGCCACCCGTGCGGGGGCGGTACGGATCAGGCGGGCGTCAGCTTCCGTACCCGGTCGGCGTCGCACGTGCGCGGGCAGGTGACGCAGGTGTCCTCGGGCCGCAGCGTGTAGAAGAGGCAGCAGCTGGCCCGGTCGCGGGTGGGCAGCGACTCGCCGTTCGGCCCGGTCAGTTCGCGGAAGCCCGCCGTGCCGACATACGGTTTGATGGTGCCCGGCAGGAGCTCCTCCAGCTCGGTCATCGCCCGCCCCTCCTCGCCGAGCAGATGGGCGATGTACCAGAGGCCCTCGACGATCTCGTCCGTCGCCATGCCCCACAGCGCCCGCTTGCCGCGGCGCATCCGGGGGCCGAAGCCGTCGAGCACCGGACCGATGTGTTCGGCCACCGCGGCCAGCACCTCGGCCCGCAGTGCCGCCTCGTCCGCCACCACCCTGGCCCCCGGCAGCGCGGCCGCCGGGTCGTCCGGCAGGCAGGTGAACTCCCGTACGCGCACGGTCAGATGACCCAGGGTCCGCTGGAACGCCACGTCCTCGACGGGGATCCGCGGCACCCGCCGGTGCAGGAACCACGGCACTGTCACCAGCAGACATGCGGGCCAGGCGTAGCGGTGCAGGCCGAAGCTGGCGACCACATCGGGCCGGGCCTGCTTTCCGTAGTCCCGCAGCACCTGCGCGTTGTCCCAGGCGAGGAACGTGTCCAGGGCGGCGCCGCCGGCCGCGAGTTCGTGCGCCCACACCCAGCCGACGCCCGACGGAGCCGGCTCGTCGTCCCCGAGGACCTCGGCACGCAGCCCGGGGAAGACCTCGGTCAGGCGGGCGTACGCGTCCGACACGGCGGACGTCGTTGTGCCGGGAAGCAGGGTGGGGAGGGTCATGCAGGGACCACCGAATCGCGATCGTTTGCAGGTTAGCCTTACCTTACCCGAAGAGATCGATGTTTGAACTGCGCCCTCCTCCGCCTATCGTGCACGGGAGGCACGGCGCAGGCGGGCCGGCCCGGAGCAGGCCGAGGAGGTCGGAGTGGAGCAGGGCAGAGCGCATCAGCAGATGCGTCCGCCGTACACGCCCACGGCATCCGCAGCCGCCCGGTCGGCCGCGGATGCCGACCGGGTGCCCGGGCAGTCGCGCGCTCAGCGGACGCGGGAGGAGCAGCCACCCGGTGCGCAGTCACCCGGTGAACAGCCGCGCGGCGAGCAGGCCCGCGGGGAGCACACCCACTGCGAGCCGCCCGTGCCCCGCGTCGTGGTGCAGCGGCACTCCGTACGCGGGCAGATCCTGGACGCACTGCGCGCCGCCCTCGTCGACGGTGAGCTGCTGCCGGGTCAGGTCTACTCCGCCCCGGTGCTCGGCGCCCGCTTCGGTGTCTCGGCGACGCCGGTCCGTGAGGCGATGCAGCAACTCGCCATCGAGGGTGCCGTGGAGGTCGTCCCGAACCGGGGCTTCCGGGTCGCCGAGCGCGGCCCGCAGGAGCTGGCCGAGCTGGCCGAGGTGCGCGCCCTGATCGAGGTCCCCGTCATGCTGCGGCTGGCCCGCACCGTGGACCAGGCCCGGTGGACGGCCCTGCGCCCGCTGGCCGATGCCACGGTCGCGGCCGCCGCGGTGGGCGACCGGGCGAGCTACGCGGAGTCCGACCGGGCCTTCCACCGAGCGGTCCTCGCGCTCTCCGGCAATCAGCAACTCGTGATGGTCGCCGACGACCTGCACCGCCGCTCCCAGTGGCCCTTGGGGCACAACCCGGCCACCCGCCGGGCCGACCTTCTCGCCGACGCCGTGGAACACACCGCGCTGCTCGACGCGCTGATCGCCGAGGATCTGCCCGTCGTGCAGTCACTGGTGCGCGAACACTTCACCGGCGCGGACCGCTGACCTTTCTCGTCCGGGCTGCCGCCACCTCCACGGACCGCTGTGGATACTCTGTGCCTCTCATCGCATGATCGTTTTCGAGGGGGCGGGATGATACGGAGCCGAGGGCCTTGGCCGGTGTCCGCGCTGGTGGTGCTGGGACTGGCGCTGGCCGCGGCGGGCTGCTCCGAGTCCGGCAAGTCCACCGGGAAGCCTCCCGGGACGCCCACTCCCGCGACGCCGTCGACGAGCGTGAGCCCCACCCGTACACCTGCGGATTCCACCGCGCCTTCGCCGACGCACTCCGCGACCCCGTCCGCCTCTGCTGCGGTCGCCGTCCCCGCGCCGCCGACGAGGAAGCCCGCACCGCCGAAATCCCCGGTCACGCCGCCCCGGCGCGACAACAGCGGGCAGAACGGAAAGCCCGCCGCCGCGGTACCGCAGAACCCGAACCGCGGGCCGACCCCGCCGCCCGCTCCGCCGCGTCCGACGCCGACCCCCGAGTGGAGCGACGCGGGCCGGCAGCCCGGCGACCCGGTCAGGGGCCGTGCCTGACGGTCCCCCGTGGCGGGCCCGTGCTCAGTTCGCCTCGGCCGTCTGCGGGGCGGGCGGGTCCAGGTGCGGGGCCAGCCAGGTAGGGACGCCGCCCAGGAGGCGGAAGAGGCGGCCCGCCTCGGCGCGCAGCCGCGCAGCCGCCTCCGGTTCCGGTTCGGTATCCGCCAGGGCGATGAGGGCCGGGGCCGTACCGACCAGATAGCCCAGCTCCTCCCTTATCCGTAGCGACTCGCCGAACCCGTGCCGGGCCTCGGCCAGTTCGCCCTCGCGCAGCGAGAGCAGCGCGAGGTGGCGCCAGGTGGAGGAGAGCAGCAGTTGGTCGCCCTGGGCCACGGCGCCGGCGTGCGCCCTGCGGTACGCGGCGCGGGCGGCCTGCGGCGAGTCGGCGATGTTCTGCGCGATCAGGCCCCGGCGGAAGTCGAGCAGCGGACGCGCCGGGGCGGCTGGGGAGAGCAGGGCCGCGGACCGGCTCAGTGCGACACGGGCCTCGTCGGCCCGGTCCCGTACTCCGAGAAGTGTCGACGCATACGCCAGGTGACCCCGTTCACAAGCCGCGGCCCCACGCTCGGCGTCGTCGTGGGCGAGGGCCTCGGCGGTGCGCAGGGCGTCCTCGGCGTCGGTCCAGCCCTGGCCGGTGTACAGGCACCGTTCGATCAGCAGCGCCGTCCGTTGGAGCGCCGCGGCCGGATCGGTGGCGGCGTCGTGGTCGAGCAGAGCAGCGGCGTCCGTCCAGCAGGCGCGTGACCGCAGCCGCCATACCGCTGTCTGGAGCGGCGGATCGTCATCTGCTGTCGTTCCGGAACCAGACATGGCGGTATACGCCACATTGCCCTCCCCGAGCGCGCCATTGAGCTGTTGAGTCTGGCGGCATCTCAGCACGGAATGGCACGCCGGGCCAAGGGGTCAGGTGAATGAATTCACAATCGGTCGGTCGCGGGGAGGGCTGTGGCAGGTCCGCGGAGTCAGCTCATACGCAGGGCCAGGAAGAAATCGAGCTTGTCCTCCAGGCGGGAAAGGTCACGCCCCGTCAACTGCTCGATTCGCCCGACCCGGTAGCGCAATGTGTTGACGTGCAGGTGCAGCCGGGCCGCGCAGCGGGTCCACGAGCCGTCGCAGTCCAGGAACGCTTCCAGCGTCGGGATGAGTTCGGCGCGGTGGCGCCGGTCGTAGTCGCGCAGCGGGTCGAGCAGCCGTGCGGTGAACGCACGACGCACATCGTCGGGGACGAACGGCAGCAGCAGGACGTGCGAGGCCAGCTCGTGGTGGCCGGCCGCGCAGACCCGGCCCGGACGGGCCGCCGCCACCCGGCGCGCGTGCCGGGCCTCCTCCAGGGCGCCGCGGAGCCCCTCGGGGGAGTGCACGGCGGCGCTGACACCCAGTGTCAGGCGGCCGTCGTCGGCGAGGCCCGCGGAGAGCGGTTCGCGAACGGTGGCGAGCAGTGCGTCCGCGTGCAGCGCCGGGTCGTCCTTGGCCGTCGCCGCACCGCCTGCGTCGCCGGCCTCCGGCAGGTCCGTGGCGTCGGCAGGCGATGCGGCGCGGGCGGGCAGCGGTACGAGGGCGATGGCCTCGTCGCCGGTGTGCGCGACCGCGATCCGGTCGGCGGAGTCGGGGCCGGTGACCGCCGGGTCGACGAGGATCTCCTCGAGCAGCGCCTGGGCGACCGGGCCGCCCGCGATGCCGGATGTGACCGGACCACCCGTGGAGTCCGGCGCGCCCTCCGCGCCCCAGTCGACCCGCGCCACCACGACCTGCCAGTGCGGGGCGGTACCCAGGCCGGGCAGCAGGACCGGGGCGGCGACCCGCAGCCTGGCCGCGATCTCGGCGGGCGCGGCGCCCGTCTGGACCAGTTCCAGGACCTCCTGGGCGAGCCTGCGGCGTACCGTACGGGCCGCGTCGCGCCGGTCCCGTTCGACCGCGATCAGCTGGGTGACGCCCTGGAGCAGGTCCAGTCGGGCGGCCGGCCAGTCGCCCGCGTCGGCCTCGACGGCGAGCAGCCAGTCGGAGAGCACCGACTCGCGGACGTCGCGGGAGGCGGGGGCCGCGCCCCGGCCGGTGTTGCGGATCGGGAACAGCGAATAGGTGACGCCGTCGACCGTGGCCCGGTGCGGACCCCGGCGGCCGGTGCGGGTGGCGGCCAGATGGTGGCCCGCCAGCGTCGGGCCCACCGGTCCGGGCAGCGGCGCACCGGCGCCCGCGATCTGCCGGCCGGTGGGGGAGAGCACCCAGGCATGCAGGTCGAGGTCGGAGCCGAGCAGGTCGAGGACCACCTCGGGCCCGCCACCGGCCGGACCGGAGGTCATCAGCCTGCGGTGCCGGTCGACGACCGCCGCCAGATCACCCGCCCGCTCCCCGGAGACCTGACGCACCACGTACTCGGTGATCGTTGCGAACGCGACGGTCTCATGGACGGCGAAGAGCGGCAGGTGATGCCGCTCGCACGCCTCGATCAGATCGCCCGGGATCTCGCCGAGTTCCGCCTCGCCCGCCGCGAGCCCGGCGACCCCGGCGCCCGTGAGGATCCGTACGAACGGCTCCGAGTCCGCCGCGTCCCGGCGCCAGGCCAGGCCGGTCAGGACCAGTTCGCCGCCGGTCAGATAGCGGCTCGGGTCCCGCAGGTCGGTGGTCATGACGCCGCGGACGGACCGGTCGAGTTCGTCCTCGCCGCCGAGCAGCCGCAGGCCCAGCGCATCGGTTTCCAGCAGTGCGCGCAGCCGCATGTCGTTGCCGCCGATCTCTTTCGTTGGTGCGGGTGAAAACTGGGTATTGCGGTGAGGTTACTGAGCCCCGCCATTCGTTCGAATCTACAAGACGAGGACGGAGACCAGCCAACTCCTTCATGGTTTCGGTGACTGCACCGCGTGGAGTCCCGGTTGTGTACTGGGCCACACACCGCGTTAACAGCACATGAACGAGCCAATCGAGGGCCGGCCGTCCCCAGCCCCAGCGAACGACCCGATTGAGAAGAAGAGAGCCACTCATGGACTTCCTTCGCCCCGCCAGCTGGGAGGAGGCGCTCGCCGCCAAGGCCGAGCACCCGACGGCTGTGCCCATCGCGGGCGGCACCGATGTGATGGTCGAGATCAACTTCGACCACCGGCGGCCCGAGTACCTCCTGGACCTGAACCGCATCGGTGAGCTGTCCGAGTGGGAGGTGGGCCAGGAGAACGTGCGGCTCGGCGCCTCCGTGCCGTACAGCCACATCATGGAGCACCTGCGGGCCGAGCTGCCCGGTCTGGCGCTCGCCTCGCACACCGTCGCATCGCCGCAGATCCGCAATCGCGGCGGCGTCGGCGGCAACCTCGGCACCGCGTCGCCCGCCGGTGACGCGCACCCGGCGCTGCTCGCCGCGGGCGCCGAGGTCGAGGCCGAGTCCGTGCGCGGCACCCGGATGATCCCGATCGACGCCTTCTACACCGGCGTCAAGCGCAACGCCCTCGAACCGGACGAGCTGATCCGGGCCGTGCACATCAAGAAGGCCGACGGGCCCCAGCAGTACTCCAAGGTCGGCACCCGCAACGCGATGGTCATCGCCGTCTGCGCCTTCGGCCTGGCCCTGCACCCCGAGACCCGCACGGTCCGTACCGGCATCGGCTCAGCCGCCCCGACACCCGTCCGGGCGAAGGAGGCGGAGGAATTCCTGAACGCCGCGCTCGAAGAGGGCGGGTTCTGGGACAGCCGCACGATCATCACGCCGTCCATCGCCGCGCAGTTCGCCACGCTCGCCGCCGGCGCCTGCAACCCGATCGACGATGTGCGCGGCACCGCGAGCTACCGCAGGCACGCGGTGGGAATCATGGCCCGCCGCACCCTCGGCTGGACCTGGGAGTCGTACCGCGGCAACGGCCGCAGCACCGAAGGAGCTGCCTGATCATGCGCGTCAATTTCACGGTCAACGGCCGTAAGCACGAGGCCGACGACGTCTGGGAGGGCGAGTCCCTCCTCTACGTGCTGCGCGAGCGGATGGGCCTCCCCGGTTCCAAGAACGCCTGCGAGCAGGGCGAGTGCGGCTCCTGCACGGTCCGCCTCGACGGCGTCCCGGTCTGCTCCTGCCTGGTCGCCGCAGGCCAGGTGGAGGGCCGCGAGGTCGTCACCGTGGAGGGCCTCGCCGACTTCGCCGCCCACCGGTCCGAGGCACACCCCGGCAGTGGCTGCGCCCCCGGCGCCTGCGGCACCTCGCTCGACCAGGCCCGCCGGTGGGAGGCCAAGCCGGCCGCCGAACAGTCCCGGAACACCGGCGAACTCTCCCCGATCCAGCAGGCGTTCATCGACGCCGGCGCCGTCCAGTGCGGCTTCTGCACCCCCGGCCTGCTGGTGGCCGCCGACGAGCTGCTGGAACGCAACGCGGAGCCGTCCGACGCGGACATCCGCGAGGCGCTCTCCGGCAACCTCTGCCGCTGCACCGGCTACGAGAAGATCCTCGACGCGGTCCGCCTCGCGGCCGCCCGCGCGGAAGAGACGGTGTGACGATGGGCGTTACCGGCTCCCCCACGAACATCCACCAGGGCACCCGCACCAAGGGCGGCATCGGCGAGTCCACGCTCCGCCCCGACGGCATCCTGAAGGTCACCGGCGAGTTCGCGTACTCCTCGGACATGTGGCACGAGGACATGCTCTGGGGCCACACGCTGCGCTCCACGGTGGCGCACGCCGAGATCGTCTCGATCGACATCTCCGAGGCGCTCGCCACCCCCGGCGTCCACGCCGTACTCACCTACGACGACCTGCCGACCTCGGTGAAGAACTACGGCCTGGAGATCCAGGACACCCCCGTCCTCGCCCACGGCAAGGTCCGTCACCACGGCGAACCGGTGGCGCTCGTCGCTGCCGACCACCCGGAGACGGCCCGCCGCGCCGCCGCGAAGATCAGGATCGACTACCGCGAGCTGCCCGTCATCACCGACGAGGCTTCCGCAACCGCCCCCGACGCGATCCTCGTCCACGAGGGACGCAACGACCACCACGCCGGGCACGTCCCGCACCCGAACATCGTCCACCGCCAGCCCATCGTCCGCGGCGACGCGGACGCGGCAGCGGCCCGGGCCGATGTCATTGTCAGCGGCGAGTACGTCTTCGGCATGCAGGACCAGGCCTTCCTCGGCCCCGAGTCCGGCCTGGCGGTCCCCGCCGAGGACGGCGGCGTCGATCTGTACGTCGCCACGCAGTGGCTGCACTCCGACCTCCGCCAGATCGCCCCCGTCCTCGGCCTGCCCGAGGACAAGGTCCGCATGACGCTCTCCGGCGTCGGCGGCGCCTTCGGCGGCCGCGAGGACCTGTCGATGCAGATCCACGCCTGCCTGCTGGCACTCCGTACCGGCAAGCCGGTCAAGATCGTCTACAACCGGTTCGAGTCCTTCTTCGGACACGTCCACCGCCACCCCGCGAAGCTCTGGTACGAGCACGGCGCCACCCGCGACGGCAAGCTCACCCACATGAAGTGCCGCATCGTGCTGGACGGCGGCGCCTACGCCTCCGCCTCCCCGGCCGTCGTCGGCAACGCCTCCTCGCTCTCCGTCGGCCCGTACGTCATCGACGACGTCGACATCGAAGCGATCGCGCTCTACACCAACAACCCGCCGTGCGGCGCCATGCGCGGCTTCGGCGCGGTCCAGGCGTGCTTCGCCTACGAGGCGCAGATGGACAAGGTCGCCGCCGAACTGGGTATGGACCCCGTCGAGTTCAGGCAACTCAACGCCATGGAGCAGGGCTCCCTCCTGCCCACCGGGCAGGTCGTCGACTCGCCCGCCCCGGTCGCCGAGCTGCTGCGCCGGGTCAAGGCCCGGCCGCTGCCGCCCGAGCGCCAGTGGGAGGTCGCCGGCGAGGAGGCCGACGTGCGGGCCCTGCCGGGCGGCCTGTCCAACACCACCCATGGTGAAGGCGTCGTACGCGGCATCGGCTACGCGGTCGGCCTCAAGAACGTCGGCTTCTCCGAGGGCTTCGACGACTACTCCACCGCCCGGGTCCGGATGGAGGTCGTCGGAGGTGTACCGGTCGCCACCGTGCACACGGCGATGGCGGAGGTCGGGCAGGGCGGCGTCACCGTCCACGCCCAGATCGCCCGCACCGAGCTGGGTGTCGCCCAGGTCACCATCCAGCCGGCCGACACCCGGGTCGGTTCGGCCGGATCCACCTCCGCCTCCCGGCAGACATACGTCACCGGCGGCGCCGTGAAGCACTCCTGCGAGGCCGTCCGCGAGAAGGTCCTGGAGATCGGCCGCCGCAAGTTCGGTACGTACCACCCCGCCTGGGCCACCGCCGATCTGCTCCTCGAAGGCGGCAAGGTCGTCACCGACGGCGGCGAGGTGCTGGCCGATCTGGTCGACGTACTGGAGGACGAGGCGGTCGACATCGAGCTGGAGTGGCGCCACCGGCCCACCGAGGCGTTCGACCTGCGCACCGGACAGGGCAACGGCCACGTCCAGTACTCCTTCGCCGCGCACCGCGCAGTCGTCGAGGTCGACACCGAGCTGGGCCTGGTCAAGGTCATCGAACTGGCCTGCGCCCAGGACGTCGGCAAGGCGCTCAACCCGCTGTCCGTCGTCGGCCAGATCCAGGGCGGCACCACCCAGGGACTGGGTGTCGCCGTCATGGAGGAGATCATCGTCGACCCGAAGACCGCGAAGGTGCGCAACCCGTCCTTCACGGACTATCTGATCCCCACCATCCTCGACACGCCGACCATCCCGGTCGATGTGCTCGAACTCGCCGACGACCACGCCCCGTACGGGCTCCGTGGCATCGGCGAGGCCCCGACCCTGTCGTCGACCCCGGCCGTCCTCGCGGCGATCCGGAACGCGACGGGCCTGGAGCTGAACAGGACGCCGGTGCGCCCCGAGCACCTCACCGGCACCTGAGAGCCTGTCGGGTGACCTCTGACCGGGCGGCCACGCCCTGGCACGCACGCTTCCGGCGTTGCCGAAATGCCCTAGTAGCTCCGCTACGAGGACATCCCGGCGCCTTGGAATCGCACGCACCATGTCGCGTCTGCTTTCCGATCGAAGGTCACCCGACAGGCTCTGAGAGCGGCTCCCGCCGAACTCTCCGGGCGGTGCGTGTCTGCCAGGAACGTCACACTTCCGCCGTCGGCACCGCCCGGAGACCCGGAGTACCGCACCGCTCGCGGTCCTCGACACCACCCAGCAGTACCCGCAGCACCGCTGTGTCGGAAACACCCGCACCACCGAGCAGTACCCGCACATCCACTCTGCATGAACAGTTCGTCTCGGGCCGTCCCCCGGGTCGTGCAGCCAAGCAGTCATCCCAAATCCCGCATTCCGAGTCTCCATCGCGGGTGTCCCTGTGAACCTTGGGAGTCAGGCATCATGACCCAGCAGTCAGTGGAGCCCAGGACAATCGCGGAGGAGGCGGGCCCCGGCTCGCGCATCCCCGCCGGCAGATCCTGGCTCGACCGGTACTTTCACATATCCGAGCGTGGATCCACCGTCGCGCGCGAAGTGCGCGGCGGCGTCACGACCTTCATGGCCATGGCGTACATCCTGCTGCTCAATCCGCTCATCCTCGGCGGCAAGGACGTCGAAGGACATCTGCTCAGCCAGCCGGGACTGATCACCGCCACCGCGCTCGCCGCGGCCGCGACCACCCTGCTGATGGGCTTCGTCGGCAAGGTGCCGCTGGCGCTCGCCGCCGGTCTCAGCGTCTCCGGCGTTCTCTCGTCGCAGGTCGCCCCCGCCATGACCTGGCCGCAGGCCATGGGCATGTGCGTGATGTACGGCCTGGTGATCTGCCTCCTGGTGGTCACCGGCCTGCGCGAGCTGATCATGAACGCGATCCCGCTCCCGCTGAAGCACGGCATCACCATGGGCATCGGGCTCTTCATCGCCCTGATCGGTCTGTACAAGGCCGGGTTCGTCGGCAAGGGCTCGCCGACCGGGCCGCCCGTCACCCTCGGCATCAACGGCGAGCTCGCCGGCTGGCCCGTCCTGATCTTCTGCGTCACCCTCCTGATGATCTTCATGCTGCAGGCCCGCGCCGTCCCCGGCGCGATCCTGATCGGCATCGTCGTGGGCACGGTGATCGCGGTCGTCGTCCACAAGGCGGCCGGTCTCGACGCCAAGGCGTGGAACATGTCGCCGCCGGAACTGGGCGGCAGCGCGGTCTCCGCCCCGGACTTCTCCCTCTTCGGGAAGGTCGAATTCGGCGGCTGGGGCGACGTCGGCGCGATGACCGTCGGCTTCATCGTCTTCACCCTGGTGCTGGCCGGCTTCTTCGACGCGATGGCCACCATCATCGGTGTCGGTACGGAGGCCGAGCTGGCCGACGACAAGGGCCGGATGCCGGGCCTGTCCAAGGCGCTGTTCATCGACGGCGCGGGCGGTGCGATCGGCGGTGTCGCGGGCGGCTCCGGCCAGACCGTGTTCGTCGAGTCGGCGACCGGCGTCGGCGAAGGCGCACGGACCGGTCTGGCCTCCGTGGTCACCGGCCTGTTCTTCGCGGCCTGCCTCTTCTTCACCCCGCTCACCGCGATCGTGCCGCCCCAGGTGGCCTCCGCGGCCCTGGTCGTCATCGGCGCGATGATGATGCAGAACGCCAAGCACGTCGACTGGAGCGACCGCGCGATCGCCGTCCCGGTCTTCCTCACCGTCGTGCTGATGCCGTTCACGTACAGCATCACCCCGGGTGTTGCCGCCGGTGTGATCTCCTATGTCGCGATCAAGGTGGCACAGGGCAAGATCCGTGAGATCGGCGGTTTCATGTGGGTGCTGACGGTCATCTTCGTCGTCTACTTCGCACTGCACCCGATCGAGAGCTGGCTGGGTGTCAACTGACACCCGCCCCTGAACACCACGCTTAAGGAGACACGCCATGCTGGACATCGCCGAAGAGCTCCACCGGTGGGTCAAGCAGGGACGCGAATTCGCCGTCGCCACCGTTGTGGAGGTCGGTGGGAGCGCGCCCCGGCAGCCGGGGGCCGCCCTCGCCGTCGACCGCGACGGCACGGCGATCGGATCGGTCTCCGGCGGGTGTGTGGAGGGCGCGGTGTACGAGCTGTGCCAACAGGCCCTCGACGACGGCACCACCGTGCGGGAGCGGTTCGGCTACAGCGACGAGGACGCCTTCGCCGTGGGTCTGACCTGCGGCGGTGTCATCGACATCCTGGTGGCACCGGTCCGTGCGGACGACCCCGCACGCCCGGTGTTCGCCGCCGCGCTCGCCGCCGCGGTGGCAGGGGAGGCGGCGGCGGTCGTACGGATCACGGACGGGCCCGCCGAACTCCTCGGCAGCCCCCTCCTTGTGCACCCAGACGGTTCGTACGAGGGCGGGCTCGGCGGGCATCCGGAGCTGGACCGCACCGCGGCGGCCGAGGCCCGCGCGATGCTGGATGGGGGCCGGACCGGCCCTCTCACGATCGGCGCCGAGGGATCGCGCTGCGGCCGGCCGCTCGGACTGCTCGTCGAGTCGAGCGTCCCACCGCCCCGGATGATCGTCTTCGGGGCCATCGACTTCGCCGCCGCCCTGGTCCGGGTCGGCAAATTCCTCGGGTACCACGTCACCGTGTGCGACGCCCGGCCGGTCTTCGCGACAGAGGCCCGCTTCCCGGACGCCGACGAAGTGGTCGTCGACTGGCCGCACCGCTATCTGGCGGCCACCGCCGTGGATGCGCGGACGGCCCTGTGCGTACTGACCCACGACGCGAAATTCGACGTCCCGCTGCTGGAGACGGCGTTGAAGCTGCCGGTCGCGTACGTCGGGGCGATGGGTTCGCGCCGCACGCATCTGGAGCGCAACGAGCGACTCCGCGAGGTCGGCGTCACCGAAATCGAACTGGCCAGGCTGCACTCGCCCATCGGTCTCGATCTCGGCGCACGCACCCCGGAGGAGACCGCCCTGTCGATCGCCGCCGAGATCGTCGCCGAGCGGCGCGGCGGCAGCGGAGTCCCTCTCACCGGCGCGCACACCCCGATCCATCACGAAAGCGGGCAGCCGGTGGCCGGACGGATCTCCTCGGTTGCCTGACCGGTTCCCGGACCGCGACACGGAATCCGGCGACCGGGCGTGCGGGCTCACCGGAACGCGGCGCGACGCCGCCGAGCGGGCATGAGCCGTCGCTCGTCGGCTGGGTGAAACCGGCTGAAAGAGGCGCAGTTGAGGGGGTGTCCGCCGGAACTCCTGAAAGGGCGGGATGCCGCCACGGCGGCATCCCGCCAGCCTTGGGCGCAGACGTGGGTGCGAATCTGCCGGTAGATCAACCCCATGACATTCACACCCTTACCCTCCTCCGCTTCCGGCCGGGCGAGACCCGTGCGTGCGGGACGCAGGGCCCTGCTCATAGCGACCTCCGTCGCTCTCGTGAGTGGCGCCCTGCTGCCCGCGGCAGGTGTCGCTTCGGCGGCGCAGGCCGCCCCCGAGGCCACCGGACACTCCCGGACCCCGATCCACCAGTACGACATCACCCTGCTCACGGGCGACGTCGTCCACTACGCGGACGGCGTCGGCAAGCAGGACACCGTCACGGTGGACCGACCCGACGGTGCGACCGGTGGTGTGCATGTGCAGCAGGCGGGAGACGAGGTCTACGTCCTGCCCGACGAGGCGACCCCCCTGCTGGCAGCCGGAAAGCTGGACCGCCGGCTGTTCAATGTCACGGCCCTCGCCAAGATGGGCTACGACGACAAGAGGGCCGGTGGCATCCCGCTGATCGCCACCTACTCGGCGAGCCGGTCCCGTTCGCTGCCCGCCACCCCCACTGGTGCCAAGACGGTCCGCCGGCTCGACAGCATCCACGGCGCCGCGCTGAAGGCCGACAAGGACACCGCCCGTTCCTTCTGGAAGGACATCGCGCGTCCGTCCAACGCCCGTTCGCTGGACGACGGCATCGCCAAGCTGTGGCTCGACGGCCGCGCGAAGGCCACGCTCAAGGACTCCGTACCGCAGATCAATGCCCCGCAGGCGTGGGCCGAGGGATATGACGGCAAGGGCACCAAGGTCGCCGTCCTCGACACCGGCATCGACCCGACCCACCCGGACGTCAAGGACCGCATTCTCGAGTCCAAGAGCTTCGTTCCCGGTGAGGAGGTCCTCGACAAGAACGGCCACGGCACGCACGTCGCCTCCACCATCGCGGGCTCCGGTGCCGCGTCGGACGGCGTCAACAAGGGGGTCGCCCCGGGCGCGGACCTGATCATCGGCAAGGTCCTCAGCAACGGGGGCTCCGGCGAGGACTCCGGGATCATCGCCGCGATGGAGTGGGCGAAGGCCGAAGGCGCCGACGTCGTCTCCATGAGCCTCGGCTCCAGCATCCCGGACGACGGCACCGACCCGATGTCGCAGGCCGTCGACGCCCTCTCGGCGGACGGTGGTCCGCTGTTCGTGATCGCCGCAGGCAACGCGTACGGCGCAGGCACCATCGGCTCGCCCGGTTCGGCCGAGAAGGCGCTGACCGTCGCCGCCGTCGACAAGCAGGACGCTCGCGCGGACTTTTCGTCCATGGGCCCGCTCACCCGCTCGTACGGCCTGAAGCCCGACCTGTCCGCCCCCGGCGTCGACATCAACGCCGCCGCCTCGCAGGCGGTCCCGGGCATCAGCGGCATGTACCAGCAGATGTCCGGTACGTCGATGGCCACCCCGCACGTCGCCGGCGCCGCGGCGATCCTGAAGCAGCGTCATCCCGACTGGTCCGGTCAGCGCATCAAGGACGCGCTGATGACCTCGTCGAAGCGGCTGCCCGACTACACGCCGTACGAGCAGGGCACCGGCCGGCTCGACGTCAAGGCGGCGGTCGACACGACGGTCGAGGCCACCGGCTCCGTCGCCGTCGCCTCGTACGACTGGCCGCACAGCGCCTCGGACCCGGTCGCCGAGCGGACGGTCACGTACCGCAACACCGGTACGCAGGACGTCACCCTGGACCTGGCCACCGACATGGACTCGGCCGCGTACACGCTCTCCACGTCGAAACTGACCGTCCCCGCCGGCTCCACCGCCGACGCCGTGCTCTCGCTCGACCCGTCGAAGGTCGCGGCCGGCACCACGTTCTCCGGCCAGGTCGTCGCGAAGGACGCGTCCGGCGCGACGGTCGCGCACACCGGCTTCGCACTGAACAAGGAGCGGGAGCTCTACGACCTGACGTTCAAGCTCCGCGACCGCGCGGGCAAGCCGATGGACGGCTATGTCGTCCTCGGCGAACTGAGCGACCCGTACCTCAACCTCGACGTCGTCCCGGTCTCCGGCGACACCACGCTGCGGCTGCCTCCGGGCACCTACACCTCCTGGGCCTCCGTCGACGTCGACGGTGACCGCCCGGACTCGAGGGCCGTCGCCTTCCTCGCGGAGCCCGAGACGGTCCTCGACAAGCCGACCACCGTCACCTTGGACGCGTCCAAGGCCCGCAAGATCAGTGTGCGGACGCCGAAGGAGACCGAGACCCGGCAGCTGCGCTACGACATGGCGCGCACCACACCGAACGGCGGGGTCTTCCGCGACGCGTACCAGATCCCGGTGGCGTACGACCAGCTGTGGGCAAGCCCCACCAAGAAGGTCAGCCAGGGCAGCTTCAGCTTCCTGACCCGCTGGCGCCAGGGCGAGAAGCAGATCGACCTGTCGGTCGACGGCCGTGATGTGCCGGTCACCGTGCAGGGCGGTTCGCCCGTCGCCGAGGACAGCAGCCAGGAGCTGACGGCGGTGTTCGCGGGCAATGGTGCCGAGGCCGACTACAAGGGTCTGGACGTCAGGGGCAAGGCTGTCGTGGTCCGCCGCAGCGACGCGGTTGCCGCGGCCGACCGGCTCGCGAACGCGCTCGCCGCGGGTGCCAAGGCGCTCTTCGTCGTCAACGACGGACGCGGCGTGGCGTTGGAGTGGTACACCGAGTACGGCACCACGACCACCATCCCGGTCGCCTCGGTGCAGCAGCTGGCCGGCGAGACCCTGATCAAGGCGGTCACGCGGGGCGAGAAGCTCACCATGACCCAGCGCAGGTTCGCCCGGTACATGTACGACCTGGTCGACCGCCACAACGGCAGCGTCCCGGACCGCTCGCTGGCGTTCGCCCCGAGGACCAGTGAGCTGGCGAAGGTGGAGAACACCTTCTACGGCCACAAGGCCACGCTCGGCGGGGGCTACCGCTACGACATCCCGGACTACGGGCCGGGCCTCGGCTTCGCGGAGTACGAGAAGTTCCCCGGCACCCGCGACGAGTGGGTCACCCCGCTTCCCGGCGCTTCCTTCTGGTACGAGGACCACTCGGTCTTCAACGCCACGGAGACCGGATTCGCGCACGAGATGCGCAGCGGCGAGATGGACTACACGGCGGGTCGCACCTACCCCGCCGACTGGTTCGCGCCGATCAGCCGCCCGCGTCTGGGCACCGGCTTCTGGGGTCCGTTCCGTTCCGTCACCAACGACATGCAGTTCAACTTCACCCCGTGGACGGACTCGGGCGCGGGCCACTCGGGCTCCATGCCGGAGGACGAGTACGACACCACCACCACCGCGTTCTACCAGGGCGACACGCTGATCCGGAAGGTCGCGGGCCGGGCCGGATACATCGGGGACCTGTCGGCGGAGAAGCTGCCGTACCGTTTCGTCCTCGACTCCACCCGTGACGGTGACGTGTGGAACACCTCCACCCGTACACACACCGAGTGGAGTTTCGTCTCGGGCCAGATGGACCAGAACGGTCCCTGGCAGGCCGACCTCGCGCTGCTGCAGATGGACTACAAGGTCGACACCGACCTCGCCGGTGACGTCGAGGCCGGCCGGTGGACCGAGATCGGTCTCGCCTCCGGCACGCAGGAGTGGCTGGACGGCGCGGTGAAGGCCAAGAAGGCCTCGCTGTCGGTCAGCTACGACGACGGCAGGACCTGGAGCGCCACGGAGCTGCGCAAGACCTCCGAGGGCAACTGGACCGCCCGGTTCAAGACGCCCGACAAGGCCGGCGGCTTCGTCTCGGTCAAGGCGCACAGCGAGGCCGGGAACGGGCTCGGCATCGACCAGGAGATCATCCGGGCGTTCGGTCTGAAGTGACCTCGGCCGAAGTGGCCTGCTGAGCACCCTGCTTGAGGCGGCTCCGCTCCCCCGGCCGGGGGAGCGGAGCCGCCTCTCTGCGTTCCGGAGGGACGGCGCGCTGGATGGAACGGTGGTGCCTCCTGATGTCGCGCGTCACCGGCCCGAGCCGTTCGTGCCGCGGGACCGCCGGACGCGCGTCCGCCACGCCACCGTGTCGAGCGCGGGCAGCGAGAACATCACCGTCGGTACCGGCTGAACACGAACGCCGCACAGAGCAGCACCGGGGCCGCCGCGAGCGAGAAACACACCGTGAGCGGCAGCCGGCCCACCAGCAGACCGACCGCGGCCGTACCACCGGAGGACCCGGCATTGAGCGCGGTGTTGACCCAGGCGCCGGCCTGCGTACGGCTGCCCGCGTCGACGGACTCGCCCGCGATCAGATACGCGGTGGTGATGGCGGGCGCGACGAACAGCCCGGCTGCGGTGACCACGGCCACCAGGACGTACACGTTCGGCGACACCCCCGCCGCTACCGAGGACACCCCCAGAGCCGTGCCAAGTACCGTCAGCCGCACCCGACTTGACATGCGCCACGAGACGGCGCCGTACACCAGACCACCGACCGCGCTCCCCGCGGAGAGCGCCGCCAGCACCCAGGCCACCGAGGCACCCCGATGACGCTCTTCGGTGAAGGCCACCAGGAGCAGGTCGAGGGCGCCCAGGCACAGCCCCACCCCGGCCGAGACCACGGCGGCGTGACGCAGCCCGACGGTACCGAGCAGCCGTTTCCCGGACGGTCCGGAAGGCGGCAGGGGCGTCACCCCGGACGGGCGGCCGCCCTCACCGCGCAGTGCCGGGGACGACACCAGCGCCGACGCGCCGACGAGTACGAGCGCGGCGCTGACGGCCACACCGGCCGCCGGCTCGGCGAACCTCACCAGCAGGCCCACCAGCAACGGCCCGGTGACGAACAGCAGTTCCTCGGCCACCCCGTCCAGGCTGTACGCGCGCTGCAGCAGTTCCCGGTCGGGTACGAGGCTGCTCCACACGGTCCGCATCACGGGCCCGATCGGTGGGGTGCAGGCACCGGCCGTGACGGCCAGCGCCCCCAGCCGGAGCCCCGAGGCGCCGGGCTGCCAGGTGGCATACGCGAGGGCGGAGAGGAGCAGCGCGTAGGCGGCCCCCATGGGCGGGAGTGCCCGGCGTGGCCCGTACCGGTCGATCAGCGCGGCACGGACGGGCGAGAGGAAGACACTGGTCGCCCCGAACAGCGCCATGACGGCGCCGGCCACGGAGTACGAGCCGGTGGCATCCTTGACCGCCAGCATCAGGGAGAGGGAGACCATCCCGTACGAGAGCCGCCCCAGCAGTGCGGCACCGAAGGTGCGGCAGGCGTGACGGGTGCGCAGGACGGTTGCGTACGAGGGAGCGTGCGAAGGCGAAAGCATGAGGACTGTTCCTCGCGAAGGCAGCGCGGAGTTACGCGCTGTGCGTGTGCAGGGACGCCGGAGTGCCGCACCCGGTGTGGCGGGGTGCGGTCGGTGCGGTGTCCTAGGCACGGGGGAGGAACATGCGTGCAACGTAGCAGGCGACCGGTCGGTGCGGACACCCCGTAGAAGGAGTGCGGCGGTGCCCTCAAAGGGTCGGCCGGCCCACCGACTTGTCCAGGATCGCCTCGGCGGTCCGCCACAGCCGGGGCAGGAACCGGCCGACATCCTCGGCACGGCGGAGAAGATCGTCCGTGGACGTGATGCCGAGATCGGCGACCAGCGCCCGGAAGGCCGGGGCGAGCGCGGCGTGCAGTTCCGGGGCGTCGGCGGCCAGGATGGTGTGACAGCGGGCGAACGTGGCCACGATCCAGAAGACCGACTCGCGGTGGTCGCCCCGGTCGATGAGGAACCGGCTCCCGTCGATGGCGATCGGCCGTGCCTGCGCGGCGATGTCGCTGCTGAAGAAGAACGGCGTCCTGGCCACCCGGGCGGTGGCGTCGAAGGTGTCGGCCAGCTCGTCCAGATGGTGCCGTACGACGTGCGCGGACAGCCGTGCGCAGCCAAGGAGTTCCAGAAGCTCGGGGTAGAGACGCTTGTGCCCGTACACGGCGAGGACGTCGCGGGCCGCGACGTAGCGCAGGCGCACGGTGGGGTTGCGCAGCGCGGCGACCAGCAGGACGTGGGTGGTCACCCCGGTCGGGAACAGCCAGCCGGTCACCTGCTCGTGGAACGGTGCGGAGGGGTCGAACGCGGCGAGGCGGGATTCGACGCGGTGGCGGGCGTCCTCGCACCGGCGGCGGACCCAGGCCGGTTCGGCGAACCGGCGGGAGACGTCCGCGTGCAGGGTGCGCAGCCGGCCGGGCGGATCGGCGATGATCGTGTCCCTGCGGAAGCTCCCGGCCAGGTGGTACGAGGAGAGGACGTCGTCCGCCGAGGAGAGCTCCGCCCACGACAGGTGGCTGATCTCCAGGAGCGCTCCGCGGAATCGGAGCTTTCCGGGCTTGGCCGGAGGACTGTCCTCTGCCCTGACGACCACGATGTCGACGTCGGAGGACGGTGACAGCTCGGCGTCGTCCGGCAGGCCGACCGTCGAACCACTGAAGTACGCACCACGGAAGCCGGGATCGGTCCCGGCGTGCTCGGCGACCCACCGGGCCGCGGCGGATCGTGCGGCTCCGACTCTCACAACGGCTCTCCTCGGTGACATCCCGTGGCCCACACATGGCGGTGGTCGTTGTCAGTCTCCTCCGAGGGTGAGCGGTCGAGCGTCCCGGGCAGGCCGGAACGGGCTCTGCGCCGGCGCCCCGGACGGTGGGCCGCCGGGCCGCATCCGCTGTGCGGGAGCAGAGGTCAGATGCCCAATGGAACAGGTCCGTCAGACACCTGACGGCCCATCCGATGGCCCGCCCGAACGGCCTCCGGCCCACCGTTTCGTGGTGGACGCGTTCAGCGGCTGCGTTCCGGCACGAAGGGTCAGCGCCCGGCGTGCAGCGCCGCCCAGGTGTTGCTGCTCACGATCCCGGTGACCGCCAGCCCCTGGCGAGTCTGGTAGGTGCGCACTGCCGTCGCGGTGACGGGACCGAAGGTCCCGACGGCATCCACGGTCGTGCCGAGCGCCGCGGTCAGCGACCGCTGGAGCCGCTTCACAGCGGCGCCCGAGTCGCCCTGCCGCAGAGTCGGCGTGGAACCGGCCGACAGGAGCGCGGTCCAGGTCTTCGGCCCGACGATGCCGCCCGCGGGCAGCCCGCGGGTCGTCTGGTACGCCTTCACCGCGCTCAGCGTGGCCGCGCCGAAGTTCCCGTCCGCGGCGCCGGCAGTGTAGCCCTGCGTGTTCAGCAACTGCTGCACCGCCGTGACCTGGGCGCCCGACGCCCCGCTCTGCAGGAGCGTGTACGAGGCGAAGCCCAGCCCGTCGCTGCTGCTGCTCCCGCCGCTCCCGCTGCTGCTCCCGCCGGTGCTGTTCCCGCTCCCGCTGCTGCTGTCGCCCTCGACGAATCCCATGTAGCGATTCCAATCCCAGTACCGTCCCGGGTCGGTGTGATCGGTGCCCGGCGCCTCGCTGTGCCCGATGATGTGGGCCCGGTCCTTCGGGATCCCGTACTTGTCGCACAGCGCCCTGGTCAGCGCGGCCGAGGCGCGGTACATCGTGTCCGTGAACCAGGACGGGTCGTCGATGTACCCCTCGTGCTCGATGCCGAGCGCCGATGCGTTGGCCTGTTTCGCGTGGTACGCGGTGTCGCTGTCGCGCACCGTCTGGGTGATCTGCCCGTCGGAGGAGCGGACCACGTAGTGGGCGCTCGCCTCGGCCGTCGGGTCCTGGAACCACTTGATGGAGCCCGCGTACGAGCCCTGCGTGACATGGATGATCAGCTTGTCGATCGTTGCCGTCCGGCCGACGGTGAAGTTGTGCGAGTCGGCCGGGACCCACAGTGCAGACGGGTAAGGCGTGATCGGGGCGCGTCCGGCAGTGGCGGAGAGCGTGCCCTTCACCGGATCGACGGGGCGTGCGGCGACCGAGATCCGCTCGCCGGCGGGAACGGTGGCAGCGAACCCTTGTGCCAGAAATGCGTAGACGGTGTCGGCGTAGCGGGCGGCAGGGCGGCCGGTCGTGCCGCTGTACTGCGCGACGGCCTGGTACCAGGCGTCGATGTCGTCGCGTTCGTCGCCGTCCAGGCCCAGCCGGTCCGCGTACGAACGCAATACGGCCGCACCGCCCAGGATGTTCGCCGTGGTGTCCCGCCGCAGCCGGGACAGCGGCTCGCCGGTGATGGCGGCCGCCTTCTCCAGCGTCCGGCTCGCGGGGTTGCTCGCCAGGTGCATCACGCCGTACCCGTTCGCCTGGCTGGGGCGCCCGGTGTGGCCGTCGAGATGGGTCTCGCCGTAGCCGACGGCAGCGAGCAGATCACGCGGTACGTCGAACTTTCCGGCCGCCCGCACGAACGCCCGGTTCATGGCGTGGCGGCTGTCGGCTGGGGACGCCGGGGGATGTGCGGCCGGGGCGGCGGCGGCCGGTGTGCCGGTCGCGGTCAGTGCGGTCACGGCGAGGGTCGCGAGGACGGATGCGCGGCGCCCGGTGTGGGCTGCGGCTCGTCTGGGCATACCTGCTCCTGCTCTGTGGGGGGAGAAGCACGGCCCCCGGACCCTGGTGGGGTGGGCCGAGGGCCACGAAGCCCGGTCAAGGTATTCATGTGTCCAGGGCATGACAATGATCTTGAGGCGTGTCGAACTCCCTTTCACTCCGATGGAGTTGGCCGACGGATCGGGTTTTCTCCGCGCGGAGCTGTGGATTCGTACACCTGGACGGTCAACCACCGCACGAGGGAAGGAGGAGCGGACACCTCACCGCGAAGGCGTATAAAGGGTCCCTCCGGAACCGGCCGGCGTCCCCCGATGGCACGTGCACCTCGCGCGGCAGGCGTCACCGTGTACGACAGCGGAGGAGTGCCCCATGAGCACAGCGGAAGAGATCAATACCTTGCTGGTGTCGAACTTCGGCACCGATCCCCTGGCGATCGGTCCCGAGGTGCCGCTCCATCAGCTCCGCCTGGACTCACTGGCTCTGGAGGAGCTGCGGCTCCTGATCGAGGACCGGATGGGGGTCGATCTGGACGATGTCCAGCTGACCTCGCGGGACACCTGGGGCCGGCTGGTCGAGACGATCCACGGCAAGGTGGCCGCGTGACAACGCGCCCGGCCACCGAGAGCTTGGTGGCCCGCCCGGTCGCCGGGAGTCGGGTGGCTTGTCCGGGGGACGAGAACGTGATGGCCCGGCCGGCCGGCGAGAGCCAGGTGGCCCGTCCGGTTGCCGCGCGTCGGATCCCGCCGCAGCGGCTGGAGCCGTTCAGTGCCGCCGTCACCGGAATCGGTCTGGTCACCTCCGCCGGCGTGGGCACCGGTGCCACCTGGCGCACCGTGTCCGAGGCAGTCGCCGCGCCCTCCGTCCGGCGGCGGCCCGAACTCACCGATCTGCCCTGCGACTTCATGTACACGATCACCGGCCTCGACACGAAGGCCGTCCTCGGTGTGGCCACGCACCGGCTGATGGACCGCTTCTCGCAGCTCGCCGTCATCGCGGCCCGCGAAGCCGTCGCCGACGCCGGGCTCGACCCCTCGGTCTGGGACAGCGGACGGGTCGCTGTCGTCATCGGCTCCGCACACGGCGGACTGCCCTTCTACGACGAGCAGCACGCCACCCTCGCCGGGCGCGGTGCGCGCCGGGTCTCCCCGAAGCTCGCCCCGCTGACCGTCGTCAACGGCGCCGCCAGCAGCGTCGCCACGGACCTCGGTGCCCGCGGCCCGAGTCAGGCCGTCTCCACCGCCTGCTCCTCCGGCACCGTCGCGATCGGCACCGCCCACCAGATGCTGCGCACCGGCGCCTGCGACATCGTCATCGCGGGCGGCGCCGAATCGGTCTGCTCCCGGCTGCTGATCGCCAGCGCCTGCCAACTGAAGGCCGTCTCCACCCGCTGTGACGACCCCGAGGCGGCCTGCCGCCCGTTCGACACCCACCGCGACGGCTTCGTCGTCGGCGAGGGCGCCGGCCTCCTGGTGCTCGAGCGCCCGGAGCACGCCCGCGCACGCGGCGCCACGGTCCGCGCTCACATCGCCGGATACGGGGCGTCCAGCGACGCGTACTCAGCGGTCGCCCCCGACCCCGAAGGGCTCGGCATCGAACGCGCGCTGCGCACCGCCCTCGCCGACGCCGGGGTCGACGGCGCGGACGTGGGCCATGTCAACGCCCACGGCACCTCGACGGTGGCCAACGACCTCATCGAGGGCACGATGCTCCGCCGGGTACTCGGCGACCATCCCCTCGTCACCTCGACCAAAGCGATGACCGGACACACCCTCGGCGCCGCGGGCGGCATCGAGACGGCACTGACCGTGCTCGCGCTCCAGTGCCAACTCGTGCCACCCACGGTCAATCTCGACGCGCCCGATCCGGCGATCCCCATCGACGTGGTCAGCAAGGAGGCCCGGCCGAGCGTGTTCGACGTCGCCGTCAAGACCTCACTCGGCTTCGGCGGCCACAACGCCGCACTCGTCCTCACCAGGGCCTGACGCAGAAACGGAAGACCCCGCATGCCCGAGGAGACTCTCCGGACGCTGTCGGTGTACGGACTGCGGTACGGCTACCGGCTCCTGCAGCAGCCCGCACCACGCACCGAACCGGTCGTCATCCTCGGCGGTGCACTCCAGGGAATGTTCGGCTGGCCCCAGATGGACAACCACGTGGGTGCAGTCGCCGACGTCGTGACCGCCGACCTGCCCGGGATGGGCGGGGCAGACGCCCTCCCGGCCGTCCCCAGTGCCGGGATCATGCGCTCCGCCCTCACCCGGATCATCGACGACCTGGGTGTGGAGAAGGTCAATCTCTTCGGGTACTCCTACGGCACCTCGATCGCCCTCCAGTGCGCTCAGCGCAACCCGGGCCGCATCGCCCGGCTGATCCTCGGCGGCGTGCCGTCCCACATCGACGACCGCCAACGCGCCCACTGGCGACGGGCCGAGGACCGGCTGAAGGCCGGTGACCTCGAGGGCGCCGCGACCCTGGCCGCCGAGGGGCTGATGTGCCTCGACCCGGACCGCACGGTCCACCGCAGGGAGCTGGCGCTGCGCTACGTACGCCGCTCGCTCCTGCACGCGCTGTGCCGTTCCCCGCATGCTGCGGACTCGGTGTGCCGGGTGCTGGGAGATCCCCCGGACTTCTCCGGCGGCCTTGCCGGCGTACCCGCTCTGGTCTTCGCCGGCGAGCACGACACGGTGAGCTCCCCTGCACAGCAACGGGAGTTCGCCGCCACCATCGAGGGAAGCCGGTTCCTCACCATCACGGAGTCCGACCACTGGGTCGTCCTCGAACGGCCCGACGACGTGGCGGATCTCGTGGCCCGCTTCTTCACCGACCGCCCTCTCGACACCGCCCCGGGGCTCGCCGCACTGCCGCGCCCGCGTCGGGCGGGGCATGGCGCGGCGGCCCCCGGATTCGCCCCGAAGTGTTGAACCGGCCGGTGATTTCGCGGCTCCCGGCTCGACCGCATCGTCGGATCCTCGCACGCTGCGGCCGAGCCGGCGGAGAGCTGTGCGGGGCCGCACAGCTCGTGACGCCCGAATCCCTCCCGATACCCGCCGGGCGGGCCGGTCAGGTCAGTGCTGACCGTGGTCCGGGGCGTTCACGTCCACGCGCACGATCTGCGGGTCGTGGTCGCTCGCCTGGTCGGCGAACTCCGCGTTGATGTGCACCACGTCGTAGTCGAAGCAGCGGACACCGGGGCTGATCAGGATGTGGTCGAGTGTCTGCGAGTTGCCCTCGTACACATAGCTGTACTGCTCGTTCTCCGGCAGTGTCGTGATCAGCGGCTTGAGCGTCCTGCCGTCGGTCAGCGCAGCCATCGTCGGCGAGAACGCGAAGTCGTTGAGGTCGCCGAGCGTGATGACCTGCGCCGACTTGTCCGCCGCCAGCAGCGACTTGACGAAGGTGTTGACCTCCGTCGCCTGCTTCACGCGCTTCGTCTCCGAGCTGCGCGTCGGCTCCTGGTAGCGCCCGTGCAGGGGCTGGTCGCCGCCCTTGGAGGCGAAGTGGTTGCCGATGACGAACACCGGCTTCCCGTGGAAGCGGAACTCACCGACCAGCGGCTTGCGGCTGTCGTCCCAGGCGTCGCTGGTCGGGGCGATCCGGCCGGGCGAGGCCGACAGGGTGACGCCCTTCTTCGTCTTCACGGCCGTCACCGCAGTGGTCGCGTCGCCGCCCGGGCGGTCCACGAAGTCGACCCGCTCGGGGTTGAAGAGGAAGACGTTACGGATGTTGCCGCCGGGCTCGCCGCCGTCCTTGCCGTTCTCGGGGGCGATGTAGCGCCACGCGTACTGCGGGCCACCCGCCGCGACGATCGCGTCGGTGAACCGCTTGAGCGTCGCGTCGGATCCGACCGTGCCGTCGTTCACCGCACCGTTGTCGTCCTGGATCTCCTCCAGCGACACGATGTCGGGCGAGGAGAGGTTGACCGCGACACCCGCGGCGAGGGTGTCGAACTTGCCCTGCTCGTCGAGCGCGTCCAGGTTCTCCACGTTGTACGTGGCGACCGCGAGCTCCTCGCCCTTCTGCTTCCGGGTGACCTCGCGCCGCAGGTGGTGGTCGGTGAGCGTGCCGAGCTCGGTGGCCTGGAGGTTGTAGCCGCCGAAGGAGTCGTAGTCCAGGACACCGGTAGTGGTGCCGGACAGCACGTCGCCCACGTTCGCGACGGGGACCGGGCTGGTGGTGTCGAGCGACATCACCTTGATGCGGCCGGTGTTCTGGTCGGTGTACGAGGAGTACAGCGTGCCGCCGCGCCGGGACGGGTTCTCGTTCGGCTTGATGGTCACCCAGACCTCGTGGTACGCGGTCGTCGCGCCCGTGACCCGGGTGTCGGCGATCTTGACGCGGGTGCCTTCGAGCGACTCGTAGAGGTCGAGGGCGTACGTCGCCGGGTCGAGGGCCAGCGCGTCGATCGATCCGCCGTCCGCCGACGGGACGTACGCGTCCGGTACCGAGGCGGCGTCGAGCACGACCGGCGCGGGCAGCGCGTTGCCCGACGACAGGACCGTGACCCTGGGGGCGGTGATCTCGGTGATCGACTGGGTGGTGGTCGACGGGTAGTACTCGTCCACCTTGCCGCTGACCAGCACCGAGTCGCCCACGGCGACGGCCGGTGCGGCGGAGCCGGTGAAGACGAAGACCCCTTCGCCCGTACGGGGGTCCGCGTCGGGCGTGGCGTCCTGGATCCAGAAGCCGCGCGAACCGCTGGTCCGCACACCGGTGACGATGCCGGGGACGCCGGTCACCGACTGGCCGTCCAGCGGCGAGACGCGGGTGGTGCCCTGGATGTCGTGCACCCGCACGGTGCCGGGCTCGGTCGGGTCGCCCGGGTCGCCCGGTCCCGCACCGCCCGACGTCTCACCGGCCGCGTTGACCGGTGTCGGGGCCCCCGCGGACAGGTCGGCAGCATTGTCGTCGGTGTCGGCGAGCGATGCGGCGCGCGCCACGGAGGCGGTGGCGGAGGTACCCGTCACCGGCCCGCTGCCCTCGCGTACCACCGCGGAGCCGTAGCCGACGAGGTCCACGATGCGGGTGTCGGCTGCGCAGTCGGCCGCGGTCTTGCAGGTCAGCGGGGTGGTGCCCGAGACGAGGGCGACGGTGCCGCTGGTCGCGGACATCGCGACGGTGCCGGTGGCGTCCGGGGTCGGCAGAGCGACGGTGCCGCCGGTGCCCGCGGCCTGGGCGACCAGGTAGCGGCCGCCGGGGGCGACGGATCCGGTCAGCGCGGAGACCTGCCACAAGGAACCGGCGGACGGCGAGCCCGGCAGGTACTGGACGCTGAAGCCGGACAGGTCGTACGCGGAGGAGCCGGCGTTGGCCAGCTCGATGAAGTCGCGGGTGAGCGTCGCACCCGAGTTGCCCCCGCCGCCGTACACCTCGGAGATCACGGCGGTCGAGGACGGCGCCGCGAAGGCGGCAGGCAGAGCGGTCGCCGAGAGGGTCACGGCGACCGCGCCGGCCAGCAGGACGGAACGCGGTCTGGATATGTGCACGGTGAGCTGCCCCTCAGAGTGTGATGAGAGGCCACAAGCTATGCGCGTAGAACCGGCGATGACAAGGCATCAGAGGTTAATTCCAGAAATCGTTCCACCGCCCTGGTCTCCGGTCGTCCGCCCGTCACTCGATGGGCAACCAAAAGGTTGCCTATAGTGCGACAGGGGCCAGGAGATCGGAGAGGCGATGGCGACCGCGGTGGCGATGGACGCGATATTCAAGGCGCTCGCCGATCCGAGCCGTCGCCGGCTCCTCGACCGGCTCGACGCGCGCGGCGGGCAGACTCTGCGCGAGCTGAGCGGAGGGCTCGCCATGAGCCGGCAGGCGGTGAGCAAGCATCTGGCGGTCCTGGAGTCCGCCCTGCTGGTCACCACCGTCCGCAGGGGCCGCGAGAAGCTCCACCACCTCAACCCGGTGACCGTCCGGGAAGTCGCCGACCGCTGGATCGGCCGGTACGAGCGCGGCCGTACGACCGTCCCGTCCCATCTCGAACGCACACCGGAAGGAAGTCCGGTCATGGACAAGCCCGAGTTCGTCTACGTCACGTACATCCAGACCACGGCGGAGAAGCTCTACCAGGCGCTGATCGACCCCGAGTTCATCAAGATCTACATGGGCGGTTACGGCCCCGAGTCGACCTGGGAGGTCGGCGCGCCGGTCCGCTGGAGGATGGACCCGGAGGGCGAGTTCGAAGAGGTGGGCCAGCGGGTCCTGGAGGCGGAGCCCGGCAAGCGCCTCTCGTACACCTGGCACACCCTGCAGCCCATGCACCGCGAGATGTTCGGTCTCATGTCGGACGAGGAGTGGGCCGAGGCGGTCAAGGAGCGGTCAAAGGTCACGTTCGACATCGAGCCCGCCGAGGAGGCCGCGATGGGCGTCAAGCTGACCATTACGCACGATGGCTTCGACAGTCCGGACAGCAAGATGCTGGAGGGTGTCAGCGGCGGCTGGATCATGATCCTCTCGACGCTCAAGACCCTGCTGGAGGGCGGCAGGTTCGTCTCCGACCAGGGATAGCGCGCGGCCGGCGGGTCGCGTAGGAGGCATGATCGCGCGAGAGCGGGCGGAATGTCCTGATGGCGTCGCAATGCGGCCAGCGGCCGGTCTTTCTCGCCCTCAGGGGTGGGGGCGATCCTGGGCCTCGCCGTCTGCTCTCAGCAGGCGCAAACTGTCGCCGGTGCGAAGCCCGACGGAAAGCTGTCCTTCGGTGCACCGTCGCCCTGCATCAAGCTCGTGACAGCGGACTTAAGCTGGGCCGCGGCGTTGAGGGAAGACTTGCCCTTCACTATTTCGCGGTGGCCCAGTCGGAGCGGAGATCGTCGCGCAGGACGGCGACGCGTGGATTGACGCGTACTACGTCAAGCTGTCGTCCTCGGCGGGGAGTTCGCTCGGTTGTGTGGGCGTAGGCGGCCTCTGCACTTGCTGTTTCACCTGCTGTGTCCGGCCTCGGGCGCGGCTCCCTGGGTGCAAGGTGCGCACAAGGCGCGCAGAATGTGATGCTCTATGGTCTCGATATCGGCGCGAGAATGGCTTGCAGGGGCACTGTTTGCCAGTTCTGATCTTGTCGTACGGCCGTCGACCGGTTGTCGTACGGTCGTGTGTGTGCAGCTTCGTTACGCGTTTCGGATCGAGCCCGGCCCAGGGCAGCGTGTTGCGCTCGGTCGGGCGTTCGGCTGTGCGCGGACGGTGTTCAACGACTGTCTACGGGCACGGCGGGATGCGTATCGGCGGGGCGCACCGTATCCGACGTCGGCTGTGCTGTCGAAGCGGTTCATCACCGAGGCGAAGCAGACCCCTGAGCGATCCTGGCTCGGCGAAGTGTCGTCGGTAGTGCTCCAGCAGGCGTTGCGGGATCTGGATACGGCGTACCGGAATTTCTTTGCGAGCCTCAAGGGCACCCGCAAGAGTCTGAAGATCAGCGAACCGAGGTTCAAGTCGAAGCGGGACAGTCGCCAGTGTGTGCGGTTCACCGCGAACGCCCGCTGGTCGATCACGGTGGACGGGAAGCTGAATCTTCCGAAGATCGGCCCGGTGCGGGTCCGCTGGTCACGTGCCCTGCCGTCGGTACCGTCGACGGTGACGGTGATCAAGGATGCGGCAGGCCGGTACTGGGCCAGCTTCGTTGTGGAAACGGACCCGGCCGACGAGACCCTCTCCCCGCTCGACCGGGACCAGGGCATCGACCTCGGGCTGACCCACTTCGCCGTCATGGCTGACGGCTCCCGCGTTCGCTCGCCCCGGTTTCTGCGCCGGGCGGAGAAGAAACTCAAACGCGAGCAGCGGAACCTGTCCCGTAAGAAGAAGGGGTCGAAGAACCGGACCAAGCAGCGAGTCAAGGTCGCGCGGGCTCATGCGGAGGTGGCGGATGCGCGCCGGGATTCTCACCACAAGCTGTCCACGAAGCTGATCGTCGAGAACCAAGCGGTCAGTGTGGAGAGCCTGAGTGTGAAGGGCCTGGCGCGCACGCGGCTGGCGAAGTCCGTGCACGACGCAGGCTGGGCCAGTTTCGTGACCATGTTGGAGTACAAGGCGTCCCGGTATGGGCGCACCCTGACCAAGGTCGACCGGGCCTTCCCCTCCTCCCAGATCTGCTCCGCCTGCGGACACCGCGACGGACCCAAACCCCTGCACGTCCGTGCCTGGACGTGCTCTGCGTGCGGCGCCCGGCATGACCGGGACCACAACGCGGGCCACAACATCAGAACCGAGGGACGGCGCATCCGCGCCGCCCAACAAGCGGTACTACCCACCCCCGGGCCGGGGGCCTCGCGCCGGTAATCACGCGAGTAAAGGCCTGCGGAGCACAGATAAGACCAGGGATTCGTCCCGGCACAGTGCGCAACCCCCACCCACGGGTGGGAAGGAACCAGGAACCCGACTCAAGGCAATCCGCACACGCGGACGCCAGGGAGAGAATCCCCCACACTCATGTGGGGGAGGAGGCCAAATCGGTACGTCCACCTCGAACCGTCCGCGATCGTCGAGGGCCAGTGGATCGCGGAGCGCCGCGGCCGCGAACGCGTCGTGGCCGAGCAGCCCCCGTACTCCCTGCTCGCCCGCGGCATCGAACGCGAGGTGCTGCCCGTCGCCCAGCGGTACGGACTGGCGGTGCTCTCCTGGAGCCCGCTCGCCGGCGGCTGGCTGACCGGTCGCTACCGCAAGGGGGCCGGCCAGCCCGTCTCCAGCCGCGCCGAACGGCAGGCGGAGCGCTTCGACATCGCGTCCCCGGAGAACAGTGCCAAGCTCGACGCCGCCGAAGCCCTCGCCCGGCTGGCCGAGGACGCCGGGCTGACCCTCGTACAGCTGGCCCTGGCGTTCGTCCTGGAGCACCCGGCGGTCACCTCCGCCATCATCGGCCCGCGGACCTTCGAACAGCTGGCGGGCCAGCTCGGCGCGGACCGGGTGCGGCTGAGCCGGGACGTCCTCGACCAGATCGACAAGATCGTGCCGCCCGGCACCAACCTGTCGGTCCGCGACGCCGGTTACCAACCGGTCGCGCTGTCCGACCCCGCGCTGCGCCGCCGGCCGGCCCGGGCCGCGTAGCGGCCGCTCAGGCGCCGGGGACCCGGTCCAGGAAGCCGCTGACGGAGCTGATGCGCCCGTCGTCGTCGAGGGTGATGACATCGGACCCGGCGGCGGGCGCCGAGCCATCGGCGGTGGAGACCAGGTCCCAGCTGAAACGGACGATGCCGTGGTGCCCGTCGGGGGTGCCGGTCAGCTTGAACTCGAAACCGGGGAACTGCTGACGGGCACCACTGATCGCGGCGGCGAGCCCGTCGTGGCCGCGCACGTCGGCCAGCGGGTCGGTGTAGGTGGCGTCCTCGGTGAACGCAGCGGCGACGGCCTTGGCGAGGTCCTCGGGGGTCGCCGCGTTCCAGGCGACGAAGTAGCGCTGGACGGCGTCCTCGTATGCGGTCATCGTGCTGTCCTCTCGTCATGTCCCGGCCGCTCGGCCGAGCTCCTGTGCTGCTCGTGAGGAACACGATGTCCGACGGGGGAAAATGCGTCGATTACCTCTCAGGTCATGGTCGACAGCTCCCCGGTCACGGTCGGACGGTCCTCGGGCGGGAGTCCCGGGCGGAAGGGGCGTGGCCGAATTCGGTGAAGCGGTTTCATCTGATTTTCACGGAGGGCCTCTACGGTGGACGTCGTGACCGAGATGAGCCCTCCCGGCTGGCATACGGACCCCGGGTATACAGGAACAGGCCCCGTCCAGGAACGCTGGTGGGACGGGAGCCGGTGGACCGATCAGCTCCGCATGCCGCCCGCGGCCGTCCGGCGCCGCCGGATCCGGATCGGGGTCGGCGTCACCGCCGGCGTGGTGGTGCTCGCCGCGATCGCGGGTGGCGTCCTGATGCTGACCGACGACTCCGGCCGTACGAAGAACACCTCCTCCGGTGCCGCGTCGCCCTCGCCCGGTCTCCCCGGCGGGCAGAACGGCCAGGGTGGTCCTGGCGGCGGTGGCCGGAGCCAGGCGCCCGACCAGCAGCAACCGCAGCAGCCGCCGTCCGAGGACGGCTATGTGACGGACGTGATGAGCGGCGTCAGCCTTCCGGTGCCGGACGGCTGGAAGGGGCAGTCGGCCACGATCGGTGCGTCGGTGAGCACCGGCACGTACACCTGCCCGGCCGACACCTCGCAGAAGTGCGAGCGCGGCGGAGTGTTCGCCGCCCCGGCCCAGGCGCTGAAGATCACGGCGAGGACGGCGGAGGCGGCAGCCAAGGCGGACATCGCCGTCAACGCCAAGGAGTCCTACGGCGGCAAGGCCTACGGCGCCATCAGCTCGCATCAGGAGCTCAAGTCCGAGCCGGTCACCGTCGCGGGCCAGAAGGGCTATCTGGTGCGCTGGAAGGTGGTCACGAAGAAGGGCGACGACGGGTACGTGCAGTCGCTGGTCCTCCCGTCCCCGCACTCCGCGGACATGCTGGTCGTCGTGCGCTCCGGCTTCGACATCAGCTCCAAGGCGCCCGCTCTCTCGGTGATGGACGAGATCACGAAGGGCATCAAGGCCGCTTCCGGTACCGGGTCGGGATCCGGGCAGACCGCCTGAGGAGCTTCGCCGCCCGGCAGGCGGGCGTCACTTCACGCGGGTGCCGCGCGACGGCGGTACGGCGTTGCCGGATGCGAGCGGCGAGCGGGCCAGTTGGACGCAGCCCCGGGCGATCAGGGTGAGCGCGACCAGTTCGGGGAGCAGCCACCAACCGGTTCGCAGATACTCGCCGAACAGGGTCACGCCGTACAGGATGCTGATCACCGCGTCGCCCAGCGTCAGCATCGGCTGTACCGCGACCAGGGTGCCCGCCTGCAGGGCGTTCTGAAGGAGGAACAGCGAACCCACCCCGGCGGCGGCGGTGGCGTACAGTTGCCAGGACGTCATGAGCGCGGCCGCTCCGCCGCCGTCGCCGAGCCGCCCCATGGCGTCCTTCATGAGGGCCGCGGTGAGCGCGTACCCGCACGCGGCGGCCAGACCGAGCAGCGCCCCACGAGGGTTGCCCCGGGTGGACCGTGCTCCGCCGATCAGCGCCGCCTCGAAGATCCCGGTCATGATCAGCGCCGGGATCCACGCCTCGTCCTGTACCGAGGAACTGCCGCCGCCCGGTGCGGCGGAGACCATGCCGAGGGCCAGTCCGAACGTCACGGCAGCCACCCCGTACCAGACCCCACGGGGCACCCGGATCCGCATCACGAACCCGGCCAGCAGCAGCGTCGCCGGCAGCTCGATGACGAAGATCGGCTGGACCACCGAGATCGGCCCGGTGGCCAGCGCGGTGGCCTGGCAGACGGCGGCGACGATCACCAGGCCGATCCCGGCCAGCCACACCTTCTGGCGCACCAGATGGCCGATCAGCGACAGATGCATCGCCTCGGTGTCGGGTACCGAGCGGGCGGCGCGGCGTTGCAGCACGGAGGCGGCGCCGTTGCTGAGTGCGGTCAGGACGGCGAACAGGACACTGATCACCGGACCATGATGCAAGCGGCCCGCCCACAATCCCGGGTCCTGCCGTCCTCGGGTGCGGCGGCCCGGGAGAGGGATGCACAATTGCGGACCGAAGATGTCCGCAAGCCCGCGTAGCGTGCCGTTCATGGCCGCGAAGACGCACCCCGCCGCACCCGCCTCGCCCCCCGTGCTCGCGCCCCGCGCACTGGGCCGTGCCACCCTGGCGCGCCAACTGCTCCTGAGCCGGAGCCCGATGTCCGCGAAGGACGCCGTCGGACATCTCGTCGGGCTCCAGGCACAGAACACCAAGCCGCCCTACTACCAGCTCCTCGCCCGGCTCGAAGGCTTCGAGTCGGCCGAACTCTCCGGGCTGATGGAGTCCCGCGAGGTGGTCCGTATCGTCACCCTGCGGTCCACCATCCACACCCACACCGCCGACGACGCGCTCACCCTGCGCCCGCTGGTCCAGCCGGCCCGCGACCGGGAGCTGAAGATGTTCCGCAACGGACTCGTCGGTGTGGATCCGGACCGGCTCGCAGCGCTCGGCAGAGAGCTTGTCGAGGAACGGCCCCGTACCCCGAAGGAGATCCGCGAGGCGCTGCTCGCCGAGTGGCCGGACGCCGCCCCCCAGGCCCTGACCGTGGCAGCCCGCTGCGTCCTGCCCCTGGTCCAGGTCACCCCGCGCGGGCTGTGGGGCCGCAGCGGCCAGGTCGCGCTGACCACCGCGGAGCACTGGCTCGGCCGGCCGGCGGAGCCGACGCCCGCACCCGACGCGACCGTGCTGCGCTACCTCGGGGCGTTCGGCCCCGCCTCCGTGAAGGACATGCAGATGTGGGCGGGGCTGACCCGGCTGCGGGAAGCCTTCGAACGGCTGCGGCCGCAGCTGATCACCTTCCGCGACGAGAACGGCGTCGAGCTCTTCGACCTGCCG
Source organism: Streptomyces sp. NBC_00154 (assembly GCF_026342835.1). Classification (GTDB taxonomy): domain Bacteria; phylum Actinomycetota; class Actinomycetes; order Streptomycetales; family Streptomycetaceae; genus Streptomyces. The sequence goes on along the minus strand of NZ_JAPEMI010000001.1, from coordinate 659,938 downwards.
GACGCCCCCCGCCCCGACGCGGACACTCCCGCCCCGCCGCGCTTCCTGCCCGAGTTCGACAACGTGCTGCTCGGCCACGCCGACCGTACGCGCGTCATCCCGCTCCAGTACCGGGGACGCAACGGGAACGGCAACCAGGCGTACGGAACCGTGCTGGTCGACGGGTTCCTCGCCGCGATCTGGCGACTCGGCGTGCCCGGCACGAAATCCGGCGGGAAGCCCGGCGGCGAAGGGATCGTCACCGTGCAGGCGCTGGGGAAGCTCAGCCGGGCCGAGCGCGACGCCGTCACGGAGGAGGGGCTGCGGATGCTCGCCACGACGGCGCCCACGCAGGCACCCGCGCACGAGATCCGGTTCGCGCCGTTCATCGACTTCGGGCAGTGAACCGGGTTCAGTCGGCTCGGCCCGTCGCGGCCACCGTCCACAGATCACCGCGCGCGGGCCGTTCAGGCGACGCCTGGACGGCCCCCAGCTTCATCTCCTTGCGGTGCCGGAACGCCTGCACCGTTCCTTGGGCAGTGAGCAGGAGAGAGTCCTGGCTCACCGGTACGCCCCGAACGGTGTTGGGCGCACTGGTCCTCCGCTTTCGCGTCCTGGTCGGCGACGCATATCCCGTATGCGGTCCGTCCCGGGCGGGCGGAATCCCTACGACCTGGCCATGTGGGTGTGGCCAGAGGCGACGGGGAGGCCCCGAACCATCTCGCTGGTGACGCGGGGGCCCCGACTGCTGACGCCACACCCGGCGTCCCAGATCGCACCGAGAACGTTACGCACGCCCCGCCGGGTATACCCGCAGATCCACACCGCACACCCAATCGTGCCGATCTTCGCCAAAGCGCCTTGCGCGCCCAGCAGTTGTGAACGCCCAGGAAGACCAGATACGCCGCACCCGCCAGCTTCACCGCCAGTGGCCACGGCTGACGTCAGGCGCGCGAGTTATGGCAGCAGCCCCGCCCGGCGCGCGGCGACCACGGCTTCCAGCCGGGTGTGCGCCCCCAGCTTCCGCATCGCCGAGCGCAGATAGCCCTTCACCGTCTCCGGTCGAAGGCCCAGCCGGCCGGCTGCCACGGCGTTGGTCGCACCCGCCGCCACACAGGCGAGGACATCGACCTCGCGCGGCGCCAGCAGCACCTCACGGCCGTGTGGCTCCTGCGCCCCGGACGCCGAGGCCAGCCGCGCGCACACCGAGAGCAGCTCCTCGCGCAGCGCCGGGTCGGCCACCTTGGGGGCGAGCGCGCGCAGTTCGCGGTGCGCCTCGCGGACGTCCTCCCAGGCCCCCGGAGCGGCCCGGGGGTCCGTCACCTGGTCCCGCGTGACGGACAGGAGCTGCTGCACCTCGTCCCGTACGACAAGGGCCTGTTCCACGTCGCGGGCCGCCGCGACTGCCGCGTCGAACGTACGGTCCCCGAGGGTGAGCGGCTCACGCAGCGCTCCGTACAGCACGCCCCGTACCCTCCGGCGTACGACGACGGGCACCGCGACCACCGAGCGCAGGCCCTCCGCGGCGACCGCGGTGTCGTACTCGTGGCTGATGTGCCGCGACGACGGGTAGTCGGTCACCGCGCACGGCCGCGACAGGGCGATCGACTTGCCGCCCAGCCCGCTGCCGGCCGATATGACGAGCCCGCGCAGCGCGGTGGTCTGCGCACCATTGAGCTCCACGATCCTGGCGTGGCGCGGGTCCGAGAGCAGTCCGCCGAACGTGACGGGCAGTCCGCTCGTCCGGCGCAGCCGCAGCAGCGCCGCTTGCATCTCGACCGTATCGACCGGTTCCGGCACGCTGTCGCCTCTCCGCCCCGCCCTCTGTACCCCCGTTCGGGGGTGGTGAGACCTGGGTCACTGTTTTCATGATGTTAAGTGACCGGTCCGGTCCGCAATGAGGAGGGCACATGTCGGCAACGAGCGCGACGGAAACGTTTCGGGCCGCCCGGGACTTTCTGCTGCAGCACCGCGAGGACTACGCGGCGGCCTACGAGGGCTTCCGCTGGCCCCGGGCCGACCATTTCAACTGGGCGCTGGACTGGTTCGACGTCATCGCCGAGAACAACGACCGCACCGCCCTGCACATCGTGGAGGAGGACGGCCGGCGCACCGAGGCGTCCTTCGCCCGGATGTCCGCCCGGTCCAACCAGGCGGCGAACTGGCTGCGTGCCCAGGGGGTAGGCGCCGGGGACCGGATCCTCGTCATGCTCGGCAACCAGATCGAGCTGTGGGAGACGGCCCTCGCCGCGATGAAGCTGCGCGCCGTCGTCATCCCCGCCACGCCGCTCCTCGGCCCCGTCGACCTGCGCGACCGGGTGGACCGCGGCCGGGTCCGGCACGTGATCGTGCGGGACGCGGACGCCACCAAGTTCGACGAGGTGCCCGGTGACTACACCCGGCTCGCGGTCGGCGACGAGGTCGAGGGCTGGCATTCGTACAGCGGCGCCGACGAGCAGCCGGAGAGCTTCGAGGCGGACCGGGAGACCGACGCCGACGAACCGCTGATGCTGTACTTCACGTCCGGCACGACCGCCAGTCCCAAGCTGGTCGAGCACACCCATGTCTCGTACCCGGTTGGCCACCTGTCGACGATGTACTGGATCGGCCTCAGGCCCGGAGACGTCCATCTCAACATCTCCTCGCCGGGCTGGGCCAAGCACGCCTGGTCGAACCTCTTCGCGCCGTGGAGCGCCGAGGCGACCGTCTTCATCTTCAACTACACCCGGTTCGACGCGGGCCGGCTGATGGCCGAGATGGACCGCTCGGGCGTCACCAGCTTCTGCGCCCCGCCCACCGTCTGGCGGATGCTGATCCAGGCCGACCTCTCCCAGCTGAGGACCCCGCCGCGCGAGGTCGTCGCGGCGGGCGAGCCGCTGAACCCCGAGGTCATCGAGACGGTCCGGCGCGCGTGGGGCGTCACCATCCGGGACGGCTTCGGCCAGACCGAGACCGCCGTCCAGGTCGCCAACACCCCCGGCCAGCTGCTGAAGTCCGGTTCCATGGGGCGGCCGAGCCCCGGCTTCAAGGTCGAGCTCCTCGACCCGGTCACCGGCCGGCCCGGCGCGACGGAGGGCGAGATCTCCCTCGATCTGTCGGACCGTCCGGTCGGCCTGATGACCGGATACCACGGCGACCCGGACCGTACCGCCGAGGCGATGGCGGGCGGCTACTACCGCACCGGCGACATCGGCTCCCGCGACGAGGACGGCTACATCACCTATGTCGGCCGCGCCGACGACGTCTTCAAAGCATCCGACTACAAGATCTCGCCGTTCGAGCTGGAGAGTGCCCTGCTGGAGCACGAGGCGGTCGCCGAGGCTGCGGTCGTGCCCGCGCCCGACCCGGTTCGGCTCGCGGTCCCGAAGGCGTACGTCGTGCTCGCGGAGGGCTGGGAGCCCGGACCGGACACCGCGAAGGTGCTGTTCGCGCACTCGAGGGCGGTGCTGGCCCCGTACAAGCGGATCCGCCGGCTGGAATTCGCCGAACTGCCGAAGACCGTGTCCGGCAAGATCCGCCGGATCGAGCTGCGCGAGCGTACTGCCGAGGGAGTCGGCACCGAATTCGACGAGGGGGACCTGCGATGAGCGGACGGACCGGCCTTTCCTACGCGCACGGCACCGGCACCACGGCCCTGCTCGGCGACACCATCGGGCGCAATCTCGACCGGGCGATCGCGGCGTACCCGGAGCGCGAGGCGCTTGTCGACGTCGCCTCGGGGCGACGTTGGACGTACGCGGAATTCGGCGCCGCCGTCGACGAGTTGGCGCGCGCTCTGATGGGCTCCGGAGTGGCGAAGGGCGACCGCGTCGGCATCTGGGCGATCAACTGCCCCGAGTGGGTGCTCGTCCAGTACGCCACCGCCCGCATCGGCGCCGTCATGGTCAACATCAACCCGGCCTACCGGGCGCACGAGCTGGAGTATGTCCTCGGCCAGGCCGGGATCTCCCTCCTGATCTCCTCGCTCGCCCACCGCACCAGCGACTACCGCGCCCTCGTCGGCCAGATCCGGGCCAATTGCCCCGCCCTGCGCGCCGTGCACTACATCGGCGATCCGTCCTGGGACGAGCTGACGGCAGCGGCCGCAGCCGTCACCGCCGAACAGCTGGCGGCCAGAGAGGCCGAGCTGTCCTGCGACGACCCGATCAACATCCAGTACACCTCGGGCACGACGGGCTTCCCCAAGGGCGCCACCCTCTCGCACCACAACATCCTCAACAACGGCTATTTCGTCGGGGAGATGGTCGCCTACACGGAACAGGACCGGGTCTGTCTGCCCGTTCCCTTCTACCACTGCTTCGGCATGGTGATGGGCAACCTCGGCATCACCTCGCACGGCGCCTGCATCGTGATCCCGGCCCCCGCCTTCGAGCCCGCCGCCGTCCTCGCGGCGGTCCAGACGGAGCGCTGCACCTCGCTCTACGGCGTCCCCACCATGTTCATCGCGGAGCTGAACCATCCGGACTTCGCCTCGTACGACCTCTCCTCGCTGCGCACCGGGATCATGGCCGGATCACCCTGCCCGGTCGAGGTGATGAAGCGGGTCGTCGCCGAGATGCACATGGACGAGGTGTCCATCTGCTACGGCATGACGGAGACCTCCCCGGTCTCCACCCAGACCCGCCGCGACGACGACCTGGAGCGCCGCACCGGCACGGTCGGCCGGGTGATGCCGCACATCGAGGTGAAGGTCGTCGATCCGGCGACGGGCGTGACCCTGGAGCGCGGCGCGGCGGGCGAGCTCTGCACCCGTGGCTACAGCGTGATGCTCGGCTACTGGGAGCAGCCCGAGCGGACCGCGGAAGTGATCGACGCGGGGCGCTGGATGCACACCGGTGACCTCGCGGTGATGCGCGAGGACGGCTACGTGCAGATCGTCGGCCGCATCAAGGACATGATCATCCGTGGTGGCGAGAACGTGTACCCGCGGGAGATCGAGGAGTTCCTCTACGGCCATCCGAAGATTGCCGACGTGCAGGTGGTGGGCGTACCGGACGAGACGTACGGCGAGGAGATCCTGGCCTGCGTCATCCCCCGGGACCCGGCGCAGCCGCCGACCCTGGAAGAGGTGACGGAGTACTGCCGCGAGCAGCTGGCGCACTACAAGATCCCGCGACGGCTGCAGATCCTGGAGACCTTCCCGATGACGGTGAGCGGGAAGGTCCGGAAGATCGAACTGCGGGAGAACTACGGGTAGGGCCCGGTGGGAGCGGCGCCGACGGGCGCTGTCAGGCGGCTTCGATGATGTCGCCGGCAGCGCCCCGAGTGGCCGCCGCCCATTCGACGAGCAGGACCTCGTAGGCCGCGGACTCCACGGAGGACCAGTCCTGGCCGGCTCGTGCGTCCACGAGCGCACGAATCGCCTCGTTCGCCTCGACGGCGGACGGGTGGGTCGGCTGTGCGGACTGTGCGACGTTCTGTGCGGTGTTCCGCGGGGCGAATGGTGGTGAGAGCCGTGGAGTTAAGACCATGCGCACCACTCTACGGCCGCCCACTGACAGCGACCGAACATTTGTGGCCGCAGGGCCGAACGTGACCGATTGCACTCGCTGTTGCCGGCCGGTTCCGCTGCGGCGTCGGGGCGCGGGACCCGGCCGGCACCGGGGCCCGCGCGGAAGTACCCGAATCGTGTCGCCGTGTCAGAGTTCGCGTCGCATGCAGACCCTCGGCCAGCGGTCCAGGCCGTGTTCGGCCTCCTCCGCCCTGATCTTCCGCAGGCCGTCGGTGAGTTCGGCCTCCGTGAGCGTGCGGAAGCCGAGGCGTGTGTAGTACGGCGCGTTCCACGGGACGTGCGAGAAGGTGGTGAGGGTGAGGGCTTCGAGCCGCTGTTCGCCCGCCCAGAGGGCGAGGTGGTCGATGAGCGCGCTGCCGACGCCGCGCCGGGCGGCGGACGGATGGACCGAGACCTGCTCGACATGGGCCGCGCCGTCGACCGGATCGGCGATCAGGTAGCCGATCGGACGGTCGTCGGTGTCCGCGGCCACCCAGGCGCGGCCGGCCCTGCGGTATTCGTCCAGCAGGTCGAGAGGCGGCGGGTCGTCGTCCGCGACGGCGGACATGGCGAGGGTGCGGAAGGGTTCGCCGGCGGCGCGCTCGATCTCCTGGAGCAGCGGAAGGTCGGAGCGGCGGGCGGGACGGATGCGCATGCCGCCAGTATGGCGGTCGGCACGGCGGTCAGGCGCCGGTGGAGAGCAGTTCGTCCGCCGGGCCGTTGACCGGCTGTGGGGTCCCGGTGAGGTCCATCACGAAGAGCGGGATGCAGAGACCGTCCGCCCGCGCCCTGGCGTCCTGCGCATAGCCCGCCAGTGAGAAGAAGACGCTGGTCACCGAGGCGTTCAAGCCGTTCAGCCAGAGACATTCGACATCGCGCAGGGTGGTCGGCCGGGTGGTCGAGTCGACCTGGGCGATCAGCCCGGCGGCGCGCAGATCGATCCGGGAGGCGGGGCGTTCCGCGGGCTGTACGACGTCGCGATAGCCCAGCCACCGCAGGTACATCGCGGCGGCGGTGACCGCGTCGCGGCCGGTACGGATCGTCATCGGCCGGAACGCCGGGCGGGGCGCCGCCGCCGCCGTCCGCGGCAGCGGGATATGGGTGGGCAGGGCCCCGGCGACCGGGCCGGGCGCGGACTCCGTGGCCGGGCGGACCGGGATCCGCAGCACGGTCCCGCACGGGCAGCACAGTTCCGGCTGCGGCCACTGGTCGTGGCGTCCGCAGGTGCGGCAGCGCACGGTGACCCAGTCCTCGCTCCAGGTGCGGTGGGTGATCGGTTCGACCGCCCCGCCGCGCAGCACGGGCGGGGCGATGGGGGTCCCGCACGGGCACGGGTAGACCGGTGTGAGGTAGGCGTGATCGCGGCCGCAGGCCGGGCAGCGTACCGGCACGGACTCCACTGTGGTCTCCCTCCGGCGCCCCCCGGCGCCGCCCCGGGGCCTCCGCGCCCCGTCTCCCCTGTGCTCCGTCCCCATGGTCCACCAAGAGCGAGGCGCGGGGGAGCGACTTGGCGGATTCATCGGTCTTGACGGCCACTCGGCCGCAGCTTAGATTGCTTCCGTATAGCAGAAACAAACTTTCGTAATGCGGAATAGGTGCTCTCAGGTGGCGCGACAGAGCCCGACTCCACACGTCCGAGCAGGAGTACTCCATGCCTCGAATGACCGCTGCCCGAGCGGCAGTTGAGATCCTCAAGCTGGAAGGCGTCACCAACGCGTTCGGCGTGCCGGGCGCAGCGATCAACCCGTTCTACGCGGCGCTGAAGGCCGGCGGCGGCATCGACCACACGCTCGCCCGCCATGTCGAGGGCGCGTCCCACATGGCCGAGGGCTACACCCGGAGCAGGGCAGGGAACATCGGCGTCTGCATCGGTACGTCGGGGCCCGCCGGGACCGACATGATCACCGGGCTGTACTCGGCGATCGCCGACTCCGTTCCGATCCTCTGCATCACCGGCCAGGCACCGGTGGCCAAGCTTCACAAGGAGGACTTCCAGGCCGTCGACATCGCCTCGATCGCCAAGCCGGTGACCAAGGCCGCGACGACCGTGCTGGAGGCCGCGCAGGTGCCCGGCGTCTTTCAGCAGGCCTTCCATCTGATGCGGTCGGGCCGCCCCGGCCCGGTCCTCATCGACCTGCCGATCGACGTCCAGCTGACGGAGATCGAATTCGACCCGGAGACGTACCAGCCGCTGCCCGTCTACAAGCCGGCCGCGTCCCGCGCCCAGATCGAGAAGGCGATCGGGCTTCTGCTCGCATCCGAGCGCCCGGTGATCGTCGCCGGTGGCGGCATCATCAACGCCGATGCCTGCGAACTCCTCGTCGAGTTCGCCGAGCTGACGGGCACCCCGGTCATCCCGACCCTGATGGGCTGGGGCATCCTCGCCGACGACCACGAGTTGAACGCCGGCATGGTCGGCCTGCAGACCTCGCACCGCTACGGCAACGCGAACTTCCTGGAGTCGGACTTCGTCCTGGGCATCGGCAACCGCTGGGCCAACCGGCACACCGGCGACCTGGCCGTCTACACCAAGGGCCGCACGTTCGTCCACGTCGACATCGAGCCCACCCAGCTCGGCAGGATTTTCGCGCCGGACCTGGGTATCGCCTCCGACGCCAAGGCCGCGCTGGAGCTCTTCGTCGAGGTGGCGAAGGAGCTCAAGGCCGCCGGCCGGCTGCCGGACCGCAGCGCGTGGGCCGCCTCCACCCAGGAGCGCAAGGCCCGGCTGCAGCGACGTACCCACTTCGACAACGTGCCGCTGAAGCCGCAGCGCGTGTACGAGGAGATGAACCGCGCCTTCGGACCGGAGACGCGCTACGTCACCACGATCGGCCTCTCCCAGATCGCCGGCGCGCAGATGCTGCACGTCTACAAGCCGCGCCACTGGATCAACTGCGGCCAGGCCGGCCCGCTCGGCTGGACCATTCCGGCCGCGCTGGGCGTCGCCACCGCCGACCCCGAGGGCCAGGTGGTCGCGCTCTCCGGTGACTACGACTTCCAGTTCATGCTGGAGGAGCTGGCGGTCGGCGCACAGCACAACATCCCGTACGTCCATGTCCTGGTGAACAACTCCTATCTGGGGCTGATCCGCCAGGCGCAGCGCAACCTGGACATCAACTTCCAGGTCAACCTGGAGTTCGAGAACATCAACTCCCCGGAGCTGGGCGTCTACGGCGTCGACCACGTCAAGGTCGTCGAGGGCCTGGGCTGCAAGGCGATCCGGGTCACCGAGCCGGACCAGCTGCTGTCCGCGTTCGAGGAGGCCAAGAAGCTGGCCGCCGAGTTCCGCGTCCCGGTGGTCGTCGAGGCGATCCTGGAGCGCGTCACCAACATCTCGATGGGCGCCGCGGGTATCGACGCCATCAACGAGTGGGAGGACATCGCCACCGAGCCGGGCCACGCCCCGACCTCGATCCGCCCGTTCGTCGCGAGCTGACGGCCCTCTCTTCTGCCGCCTGTGTGGGGGCGGACCACCGGAACCCGGTGGTCCGCCCCCACACGTGTGTCCAGGCCCCGCGAAGGCGCCAACTCCCCCTACCCGTAGTACTTCAGGGCTACCCGGAAGGTGCCCTCCCCGGGTGGACGCCGACCACGAGGTCGGCTCCCTAACTTCTGTACCGGAAGCACCACTGACCATCTCGACGGACATCCGGTACGGAAGGACCATCTTTCGTGACTCCTCCCCCTCGTAAACGAGGTGGCTTCTCACTTGACCCCACGGGGTCTCATGACGGCCAAGCCCTGACCGCTGCCGCAGCAGGATCGCAGCGTACTACGCCGCTTCGCGGCTCCGAATCTCAGGATGCGTTTCCCGCCCGGCCTGAAGGCCGGGATTCCCACGCAAGATCAGGGATGGCGCCCAGCCCGCCCAGGAGTCATCCGCGCAGGCACCTTCCGCGCGCTGTCCGGACGCTGCTCGCCGCCCTCGTCATCGCCGCGGTCGCCGTGCCCATGGCGGGTGCGGCCCGGCCCTCGGCCGTCCCGGCGCCGGCCCCGGCCGCCCTTGTCCCGCTGCGTGCTGCGACCCCCGCCGCCCTTGCCGACCGGTACGCCGTCAACCGCGGCTCCGTCCTCGCTGCCGAGCGGATGGCCACCCGTCACGGCGACGGCAAGCGGGCCGCATCCCTGCGCGGTCTCGCCGACCCCGCGCGCCACTTCTTCTCCTTCGACGGCCGCGACGGCGGTCGCAGCGTCGAGGTCTTCGGCGACCTCTCCCGCGCGCGCCGGATCGCCGTGCTGGTCCCGGGGGCGGGCATCAGCCTCGACCGGTACTGGCGGCTGCGGGCCGGCGCCGTCGTCCTGCGCCGGGAGATGGGCGAGGGGGCGGCGGTCATCGGCTGGCTCGGCTACGAAACGCCGGACACGGTGAGCCGGGCGTCGGTGACCACGGGCCGGGCCAAGAGTGCTGCGACCGAACTGCGTACATTCATCGCCGAGTTGAAGCGTGCCGAGCCAACCGCCCGGACCTCGCTGCTGTGCCACTCCTACGGATCCGTCGTCTGTGCCGAAGCAGCCCCAGGGCTGGCGGTCTCGGACATCGTCCTGTACGGCAGCCCCGGCACCGGAGTCGACAACGTCGCCGCACTCCACACCCCGGCCACCGTCTGGGCAGGCCGGGGCGGCGACGACTGGATCGCCGAGGTGCCGCACGTACAGCTCCGACTGCCGTTCGTCACCCTCGGGTTCGGAACGGACCCGGTCTCCCGGAAGTTCGGTGCCCGGCACTTCGCGGCGGGCGACGGCGGCCACAGCGACTACCTGAAGCCCGGCTCCTTGTCGCTGAAGAGCATCGCCCGGATCGTCTCCGGCCGGGCCCCTGCCGAGGAGGGCCGTCATGCGTGAACTCGTCCGGCGGATCGAGGCCGCCACCCCACCCGACCGCGACCGCGCCGTCGACGCACTGCGCGCCCTCGCCATTCTGGGCGTGGTGCTCGGCCACTGGCTGGTGACCGCCCTGATCGCCGACACCGGCACGGTGCGCGCCGCGAGCCCCCTCCAGCACATGCCCCAACTGACCCCGGTCTCCTGGCTGTTCCAGACGCTCGCGGTGTTCTTCCTGGTGGGCGGTCAGGTCGGGGCGAAGAGTTACGCCTCCGCCCGCACCCGCGGCACCACGTACAGGCAGTGGCTCGGCGCCCGTACGGGCCGGCTGTTCCGGCCGGTCGCCGCCGTGCTGGTGGTGTGGACCGTGATCGCGGGCGCGCTGCTCGCCTCCGGGGTGGGCACGGAGACCGTGCACGCGTTGCTCAAACTGGTGCTGTCACCGCTCTGGTTCCTGCTGGTCTTCGCGGCGCTGACGGCGGCGACCCCGCTGGTCGCGAAGCTCCATCCGCTGTGGCCGCTCGCCGTCGTGCTGCATGTCGACCTGATCCGGTTCGGGCTGGGCGGTCCCGCCCAGCTCGGCTGGATCAATGTGGCGGCCGGCTGGCTGGTCCCGTACTGCCTGGGTGCGAGCTGGGCCCGCGGCGGCCTGCGGAGCCGGTCGACCGGATGGGCCCTGCTGCTCATCGGCGCCGCTGCCACCGCCGGACTCGTCCTGTGGGCCGGCTATCCGGCGTCCATGGTCGGGGTGCCCGGCGCCAGGATCTCCAACCTCGACCCGCCCACCCTCGCGGCCGTCACCTTCGGCCTCGCCCAGTGCGGCGCGGCCCGGCTGCTGCTCGGCCCGCTGCGGCGAGTCCTTCGACGCCCCGCGGCCTGGGCGGCGGTGGCGCTGGTCAACCTCTCCGCGATGACCGTCTTCCTCTGGCACCAGACCGCGATGATGGCGGTCACCGCCGTCGGCCTGCTCGCAGGTGAGTCGCTGCCCGGTCTGCACACCGTGCCCAGGGACTACGGCTGGGTGTTCGCACGGCTGGCCTGGCTGCCGGCGTTCGCCGTGGCGCTGCTGGTGTGCCGGGCGGCGTTCCGTAAGTACGAGGAGGGGCGGCCGCGCGGGAGCGGCAGGATCGTCCGTGAGAACCGTCCCGCCAAGGCACCGGCGATGCCTCGTGCTTAGGGTGAGTCAGATGAACCGGGAAGCGATGAGGGACACGAGGCGCCTGAAGTCCGCCCTGCGGGGCGCCCCGCGCGCCCTGTTCGAGGACCTGACGGCACCCGCCGACCCGATGCCGGCCATGGGGGAGCCCGGGTGGCCGGTCTGGCGACCGGTGTTCGCGATGGCGCTGGTCATCGGCGCCGTGTTCCTCACCGCGTTCCACATGGCCCAGCTGAGCCCGGCCGACGGTGGTTCCGTTCCCGCGTACGCGGTGCTGTTGGGCATGGTGCAGGGCGCGGCACTCGTCGCCGGAATGTTCCGCCCGGTGGCGGCCTGGTGGGTGTCGACGATCGTCCTGGTGGTCACCGTGCGGCTCTCGGAGCCCGACATCAGCAGGGACCTGCTCTTTCCCTGGACCGTCCCGGGGATGATTTTTCTGGGCGGAGCGCTGTTCCTGCTGGCGCTGCGGGTGCGGCCACGCCGCGCGGTCGTGGCGCTGGTGATCACCCTTCTCTCCGGGCCGGCGTGCACCGTCTTCACCACCGGGCACAACTACGACATCGTCCGCGGAGCGCCGTTCCTGATCGCATCCGTGGTCCTCGGCACCGCTCTGCGCGGCCTGCGGGTGACCCGTAGCCAGCTGGTCGTCCAGGAGGAACTCACCGCCGGGGAGCGGGCCCGGCGCACCCTGCTGGAGGAGCGCAACCGGATCGCCCGCGAGCTGCACGACGTGGTCGCCCACCACATGTCGGTGATCTCCATCCAGGCGCAGGTCGCCCCGCACCTGGTCGACAACCCGTCCGACGAGCTCAGGGAGAACCTCGCGGGCATCCGGCAGAACGCCGTCGAGGCGCTCACCGAGCTGCGGCATGTGCTCGGCGTACTGCGCTCCGAGGACGCTCTCTCGATGGGGGCGAGACACGCCCCGCAGCCCACTCTCGACCGCCTGGACGAACTGCTGGCCAATGTGCGCGGCGCCGGGCTCGTGGTCGACACCGCCACCACCGGCACGCCGCGCCCGCTGCCGCCGAGTGTCGAACTGTCGGCCTTCCGGATCGTCCAGGAGGCCCTCAGCAACGCGATGCGGCACGCGCCCGGAGCCCAGGTGCGGGTGGAGACGGCCTACGGGACGGCCGGGCTCACCGTCCGGATCACCAACACCGCGCCGGACGGACCCGCGGCGCCGTCGCGGGGCATGGGGCACGGACTGCTCGGAATGCGCGAACGCGCCGCGATGCTGGGCGGCGAACTCGTCACCGGACGGAGCCCGGACGGCGGCTACGAAGTCACGGCTATCCTGCCGGTGAGCGCCCCTGACCTGGCCGCCTTGCCTGCTGAGGACACACTGTGACGACCATCCGCGTACTGATCGCCGACGACCAGGTGATGGTCCGTCAGGGATTTACCGTGCTGCTCGACGCGGAGCCCGGCATCGAGGTCGTCGGTCAGGCGGTGGACGGCCTCGATGCCGTCTCCAAGGTCGCCGAACTCGCCCCGGATGTGGTCCTGATGGATGTCCGGATGCCTGTGCTCGGCGGCATCGAGGCGGCCCGCCGCATCACGTCACCGCACGACGCCCAGGTCAAGGTGCTCATCCTGACCACCTTCGATCTCGACGAGTACGTGTACGAGGCGCTGCGCGCGGGTGCGTCCGGCTTTCTGCTCAAGGACGCTTCGGTCGAGGAACTGGTCCATGCGGTACGGGTGGTGGCAGCAGGTGACGCGCTGCTCGCCCCGAACATCACCAAGCGGCTGATCGCCGAGTTCTCCCGGATGACGGCGGCGCCTCGGGCCCCGCTCATGGACCGGGTCGGTGATCTGACGGAGCGTGAGACCGAGGTGCTCTCCCTGATCGCGCAGGGCCTGTCGAACGCGGAGATCGCCACGCGCCTGGTGGTGGCGGAGCAGACGGCGAAGACCCATGTGAGCCGGATCCTGGCCAAGCTGGGGCTGCGCGACCGGACCCAGGCGGCGGTCTTCGCGTACGAGACGGGCCTGGTCCGCCCGACCGGCTACTGATCCGACGGGTGCGCGGGCACGCGGGAAGGGCGGGGAGCGCGGGACCGTCCGTATTCCCCGCCCTTGCGTGAGGGTGGTGACCGCCCGACGGCGAGAGGCCGGCGCGACCGTTTCGTTCGCGCCGCCGGGCGGAGTCCTGTGTGCAGGTTGTGCCGGGACCGCGGCGACGGGCGATGGGCGGCCGGGTCCGCTCTCTGTCAGGTCGAGAGCGACCGCCGGCTGCCTTCACCACCGCACTGGCTCGCACGCCGCCGCGGTCCTCAGTCACGTCCGTCCCGCCGGGCACCCCTCAGGGCCGGCCGGACGGACAGCGCAAGGGAAATGACCTCCCGTCATATCCTTTGCGCGGTCTCGTTGTTCTAGTCCTCGCGCAGGGCGCGGACCGCTTCCTCGACGCGCTTGCCGTACTCGGCGTCCGCGGCGTGGAAGTGAGCGAGGTTCTTCTCGATCACGTCGTCGCGGGTGACCTGGGAGAGGCCTCCGGCGATGTTGGCGACCAGGCGGCCCTTCTCGTCCTCGGACATCAGCCGGTAGAGCTCGCCCGCCTGGAAGAAGTCGTCGTCCTTGGTGTGGGCGGGCGCCGCGTGGGTGCCGGTCCAGCCGTGGACGGCGAGCGGGGCGGAGAGCGCCGCGTCGGTCTGGGTGGGGCCCGCGTACGAGTTGGGCTCGTAGTTCTTGTCGTGCCGCGCACCGTTGCGGGTGGCGTGCAGACCGTCGCGGCCGTAGTTGTCGACGACGGCGGTTCGCGGTGCGTTCACCGGGAGCTGGGTGTGGTTGACGCCGAGCCGGTAGCGGTGCGCGTCGGCGTAGGCGAACAGGCGGCCCTGCAGCATCTTGTCCGGGGAGGGGCCGATGCCGGGCACGAAGTTGTTCGGGGAGAAGGCGGCCTGCTCGACCTCGGCGAACACATTGTCCGGGTTGCGGTCCAGGACCAGCCGGCCCACCCGCTGCAGCGGGTAGTCGCTGTGCGGCCACACCTTGGTGAGGTCGAACGGGTTGAAGCGGTAGTCCGCGGCCTCGGCGGCCGGCATGACCTGCACGTACAGGGTCCACGACGGGTTCACGCCCCGCTCGATGGCCTGCAGCAGGTCCGTCTGGTGCGAGTTGCCGTCCCTGCCCGCGAGTTCGGCGGCCTGCTCGCTGGAGAGGGAGCGCACACCCTGGTTCGTCTTGAAGTGGTACTTGACGAAGAAGGCCTCGCCCTCGGCGTTCGTCCACTGGTAGGTGTGCGAGCCGTAGCCGTTCATGTGACGGTACGAGGCGGGGATGCCGCGGTCGCCCATCAGCCAGGTCACCTGGTGGGTCGCCTCCGGTGCGTGCGCCCAGAAGTCCCATACGTTGTCCGGCTCCTGACGGCCCGTGAACGGGTCGCGCTTCTGCGAGTGGATGAAGTCGGGGAACTTGATCGGGTCCTTGATGAAGAACACCGGGGTGTTGTTGCCGACCAGGTCGTAATTGCCTTCGTCCGTGTAGAACTTGAGGGCGAAGCCGCGTGGATCACGTACGGCGTCGGCGCCGCCGAGCGAGTCGGCGACCGTCGAGAACCGGATGAACGTATCGGTGCGCTTGCCGACGGCGGAGAGGAAGTCCGCACGGGTGAAGCCGGTGACGTCGTCGGTGACCTCGAAGTAGCCGTACGCGCCGGAGCCGCGGGCGTGGACCACGCGCTCCGGGATGCGCTCCCGGTTGAAGCGCGCGAGCTTCTCCAGCAGGTGCTGGTCCTGGAGGAGGATCGGGCCACCGACGCCGGCGGTGGCGGAGTTCTGGTTGTCGGCGACCGGGGCGCCTGACTCGGTCGTAAGCACACGCTGCGTCATGGTGTCGGGGCGACCTTCCGTACGGGAGCTGCTGAACTGCGACGCCCTGGGGGCTCCAGGAGCGTAAGTACGCTCCGAACCGAACGTCAACAGTTTGTTGAAATTGAGAGTGAGGTGTTCCGGATGGTGCCGACGCCTGGGCGCGACAGGACAGGTGTCGGCGCCGACACCATCCGGAAGTCTGGGGGCAGGCCGGTCAGGCCTGGACGGGCTGACCCGAGAGGCGCTCGACCGCGCGCAGCAGCGCCGAGTGGTCCAGGCCGCCGTCGCCCTGCGCGCGCAGCGAGGCGACGAGTTGTGCGACCACGGCGCCGACGGGCAGAGCGGCACCGACATTACGGGCGGCGTCGGTGACGATGCCCATGTCCTTGTGGTGCAGATCGATCCGGAAGCCCGGCGCGAAGTCCCGCTTGAGGAAGTTGTCCTTCTTGCGGGTCAGTACGGTCGAGCCGGCCAGCCCGCCGTTCAGCACGTCGAGCGCGGCGGAGAGGTCGACCCCGGACTTCTCCAGGAAGACGACGGCCTCGGCGCAGGCCTGGATGTTGACCGCGACGATCAGCTGGTTGGCGGCCTTCACCGTCTGGCCGGAGCCGTGCGGGCCGCAGAGCACGATGGTCCTGCCGAGTGCCTGGAGAATCGGCTGCGCGGCGTCGAAATCGGCCTGCTCGCCGCCGACCATGATGGACAGCACCGCTTCGATCGCACCGGCCTCGCCGCCCGACACAGGGGCGTCCAGTACGCGGATGCCCCGGTCCTTCGCGTTCTTCGCGAGGTCCACGGAGGTCTGCGGGGTGATCGAGGACATGTCGATGAGCAGGGCCCCGGACCTCGCGTTCTCCAGGATGCCGTCGGGGCCGTACGCAATGGCCTCGACCTGCGGGGAGGCCGGCACCATCGTGATCACGACATCGGCGTCCCGGACCGCCTCGGCGATCGAGCCCGCGCCGTTCCCGCCGGCGGCGACCAGTCGGTCGATCTTGTCCTGCTCCAGGGTGTAACCGGTGACGTCGTAACCGGCCTTGATCAGGTTCTCGGACATGGGGGAGCCCATGATGCCGAGTCCGATCCACGCAACCTTGGGGAGGTTGTTGCTCATGAGGGTGCCTTCCTGAAAACGTGTGTACGAGGGTGGGTCCGACGCCCTCAGCGGGCCGCGCGCGCCTCGGCGGGAAGCCAGTCGAAGGACTCGGAGCTCGGTCGGTCGCCCGGCTTGTACTCCAGGCCGACCCAGCCGTCGTAACCGGCCTTCGTCAGCTCGTCGAGGAGCTGCTCGAGCGGCAGCGAGCCGGTGCCGGGCGCGCCGCGCCCCGGGTTGTCCGCGATCTGGACGTGGCCGGTCTTCCCGGCGTACGCGGCGATCACCTGGCTGAGGTCCTCGCCGTTCATCGACAGGTGGTACAGGTCCAGCAGGAACCTGGCGTTGCCGAGGCCCGTCGCGGCGTTGACCCTGTCGACGACCTCGATCCCGGCCGGTGCGCTCACCAGCGGGTAGCGCGGCGACTCCGGCTTGTTCAGGGTCTCGATCAGCAGGACCGCCCCGATCCGGTCGGCCGCGCGGGCGGCCAGGACCAGGTTCTCCAGGGCGAGTTCGTCCTGCACGGCCGGGTCCACGCCGTCGACGCGGTTGCCGTAGAGCGCGTTCAGCGCCTTGCAGCCGACCGAGGCGGCGAAGCCGGCCGCCACGTCGATATTGGTGCGGAACCGGTCCGACTCCGCGCCGGGTACGCAGAGCGCACCACGGTCGGGGCCGGGCAGCTGTCCGGCGTAGAAGTTCAGCCCCACCAGCTGCGTGCCCGCGTCGTCGAGCGCCTTCTTGAGGGCGTCGAGTTCGGTCTGCGGCGGGGCGGGGGTCTCGATCCAGGGCCACCACAGCTCGACCGCCGTGAAGCCCGCGGCGGCGGCCGCCGCGGGGCGCTCCAGGAGCGGGAGTTCCGTGAAGAGGATCGAAAGGTTCACATCGAAGCGCTGGTCCGGGTGTCCCATGGGGTCAGGCGCTCCTTCCGTATCGCGGAAGTTAGTTTCTGCTCAACGGAAGATTGCATGGCTGACGGGAGAGCTGTCAAGAGGGGGTCCGCACACCGGGCCGCCGGGAGCGGCGCGCGCGGCCCCCTGCATGGTGGTTGCAGAGGATGCAACCGAAATTGCGTCACTTGCGGCTTCGGTCGGGGCGGGAGAGTGTGGCTGACATGTCCGACGCAGCCGACCCCGAGGTGCCGCGCATGACGACCCGCACCAGCCGACGCACGCTTCTCGGAGCGCTCCTGGCGGGCGCCGCAGTCTCCTTCTCGCCCGCTCCGCCCGCGCCGTCCGGCCCGACGGCCGGGCAGGACGCACCGGCCGCCCGCGATCGAAGGACCGGGACGCTCTTCCTGGGGACGTACACCTCGACCGCCGGAGGGGGTACGGGGATCGGGGTCGCCGGATACGCCCCGGCGGCCGGGACGATCACCGGGCGCACGACGATCACCGGCGTCGACAACCCCTCCTACCTCGCCCTGCACCCCTCGGGCACCACGCTGTACGCCGTCGACGAGCAGGAACAAGGCGGTGTGACGGCCGTGGCGCTCGCCTCGGACGAATCGTTCCGGGTGCTCGGCACCCGCTCCACCGGCGGCGCCGGCCCCTGCCATCTCTCGGTCCACCCGAGCGGCCGGTGGCTGCTGAGCGCCAACTACACCTCGGGCAGCGTCGCCGTGCACCCGATCGCAGCCGACGGTTCGCTGGGGGAGCGCACCGACCTGGTCGTCCATACGGCCCCGGCCCCCGGCCCCGGCCAGGACGGGCCGCACGCCCACCAGATCGTCACCGCCCCCGACGGCGGCCATGTCCTCGCCGTCGACCTGGGCAACGACACCGTCTACACGTACCGGCTCGACACGCGCCGGGGCACGCTCCGTCAGCTCTCCTATGCCACGCTTCGGCCGGGCGCCGGCCCGCGCCACCTCACCTTCCACCCGAGCGGCCGCTTCGCCTACCTCGCCTGCGAGGTCGACAACACCGTCGTCGTCTGCCGTTACGAGCCCGCCACCGGCGCCGTGACCCCGGGGGCCGGGCAGTCCACCGGAACCGGCCCCGGCACCAGCTATCCCGCCCAGCTCCTGGTCACCGGCGACGGGCGCTTCGCCTATCTCGCCAACCGCGGCCACAACAGCCTGACCCGTTATGCCGTCGAGGCCGGCGGGGCCGCACTGCGGCTGATCGACACGGTGCCGGTGGGCGGTGACTTCCCCCGGCAGATCGCCTTCTCGCCGGACGGGGCGCTGCTCTTCGCCGCCAATCAGCGGTCCGGCACGGTGACGGTCTTCGACGTCGACCGGGCGGACGGCGGCCTGCGCCGCACCGGAACCCCGTTCGCCGCCCCGATGGCCGCCTGCGTGCTGCCGCTCCCGCCGCCGGGCCCGGCGGCGGTCCGTTAGGGTCGGGGCCGAGCCATGGGCCCCTGGGCGCACGGCGAGCACACGAGGGAGGCGCAGTGCGCTTGAGAGTGGAGTTCACCACCGAGCCGTTCGATCTCGACGAGGCACCCGCGCATGCGGTGGTGGCCCGCGAGGTCATCCAGTCGGCCGAACTGGACGCCGTGGACGTCGGCCCCTTCGGCAATACGGCGGAGGGCGACGCGGACGCGGTGCTCACCGCGGTGGACTCCCTGCTGCGCAAGGCTCTGGAGTCGGGTGCCACCCGGATATCGCTCCAGGTCAACGTCGTCGGGGAGGACTCGAAGTGACCGAACCTGCGGACCACCCCCTCGTCACCGCGGTCAAGCCGCTCGTCGACGCCATGGGCGCCGAGCTGGTCGGGCCGGAGCAGGCACGGGCCGACGACGTGGTGCTGGCCTGGGAGGGTGAGGACGTCATAGCCGTACGCCTGCCGCAGCTGTCGGACTCGCTCGATCACATCCTGGCCGCCATGGAGCGGCAGCACGGGATGCCACTCGCCGACCTGGACCGGAAGACGAAACAGGCGGTCGTACGGACCCTGGAGGCGCGCGGCGCCTTCTCCGTACGGCACGGGGTGGAGACGGTGGCCGGCGCCCTGGGGGTCAGCCGCTTCACCGTCTACAACTACCTCAACCGGGAGAACGCCGCCAAAGGTGAGTAGTTGAGTGAAGAGGTGCGCAAGCACCATGGAAGGCCGTTGTCCGGATCGCCCGGCGACGGCCTTTTCCGTTCGGGTAATTTCAACAAAGTGTTGACGTGGTGTTGCGGAAGGCGTTAGCTATCCGCAGCCCGACCAACGCACAGCGAAGAACAGCCACGGAGGCTCCCGTGACTTCGAGCTCCACACCGGGCCTCGCCCGGTTCAACATCCTGGCGGACGACGAGGCCATCACCGCGTTGCACGAGGTGTGTGCCAGCGGGGCATGGGGAAGAGCGATCCTCTCCCGGCGCCCGTACGCCACCGCGGAAGCCCTTCTCTCCGCCAGTGACGCCGCCACGGCCGAGCTGACCGAGGACGATCTCGCCGACGCGATGGCCGGACACCCCCCGATCGGCCGCCCGAAGCCCGGGGACCCCACCTCCTCACGCGAACAACGGGGGATGGCCGGCGCCACCGAGGAGCTCAAGGCCGAGATGCTCGAACTGAACCTGGCCTACCAGGAGCGGTTCGGACATGTCTTCCTGATCTGCGCCACCGGCGCCACCGGTGAGCAGATGCGCGACGCGGTGAAGTCCCGGATCGGGAACTCGCCCGAGCAGGAGCGCGAGATCGTGCGCACCGAGCTGGGCAAGATCAACCGCATCCGGCTGACCCGTCTCGTATCAGAAGGAGAGTGACGGTCTTGCGCACCGACACCACCGCATCGGTGTCCACACACATCCTGGACACCAGCATCGGCCGCCCCGCCGAGGCCGTCCCCGTCTCGCTCGCCGTCCGCAGCGGCAGCGACGCGCAGTGGGTGACGCTCGGCGGCTCCGCGACCGATGCGGACGGGCGATGCAAGGACCTGCCGGCGCTGCCGGAGGGCACCACCCACGTACGGCTCGACTTCGACACCGAGACGTACTTCTCCAATGAGCACAGTTCCAAGAAGCAAGCCGAGGCGCAGCAGGACGCCCCCCGCGTAAGGGACAGCGGCGCGTTCTTCCCGGAGGTGGCGATCACCTTCGCCGTCGTACCGGGCGAGCACTATCACGTACCGCTGCTGCTCAACCCGTTCGGCTACTCCGTTTACCGAGGGAGCTAGCACCGACATGCCCACGATTCTCGGCCAGAACCAGTACGGCAAAGCAGAGAACCGCGTCGTCAGGATCACGCGGGACGGCGACACCCACCACATCAAGGACCTGAACGTCTCGGTCGCTCTCTCCGGCGACATGGACGACGTCCACTACTCCGGCTCCAACGCCAACGTCCTGCCGACCGACACCACCAAGAACACGGTGTACGCGTTCGCCAAGGAGCACGGCATCGAGTCCGCCGAGCAGTTCGGCATCCACCTCGCCCGGCACTTCGTGACGTCGCAGGAGCCGATCAAGACGGCGCGGATCCGGATCGAGGAGTACGCCTGGGAGCGCATCGCCACCTCCGACGGCAACTCGCAGTTCATCGGCGCCGACGAGGTCAAGCACTCCTTCGTCCGCAAGGGCCAGGAGACGCGCACCACACAGATCACCTTCGACGGCGAGAAGTGGCAGGTCATCTCGGGCCTCAAGGACCTCGTGGTGATGAACTCCACCAGCTCCGAGTTCTGGGGTTACGTCAAGGACAAGTACACGACGCTCAAGGAGGCGTACGACCGCATCCTCGCGACCGAGGTGTCCGCCAAGTGGCGGTACAACTGGACCAGCGACGACGCGCGCATGCCGAACTGGGAGAAGTCCTACGAGCAGACGCGCAAGCACATGCTCCAGGCCTTCGCCGAGACGTACTCCCTCTCGCTGCAGCAGACCCTGTACCAGATGGGTTCGCGCATCATCAACAGTCGCAGCGAGGTGGACGAGATCCGCTTCTCGCTGCCGAACAAGCACCACTTCCTGGTCGACCTGGAACCGTTCGACCTCAAGAACGACAACGAGGTCTACTTCGCCGCGGACCGCCCGTACGGCCTGATCGAGGCCACGGTGCTGCGCGACGGCACCGAGCCGCAGATCCCGGTCGACATGACCAACCTCTGACGCGACACCGAGCCGGTCCCCGTCCGCCGACGGGCGGGGACCGGCCGGACCGGAGGGAACCCCCCATGACACAGCACGCAACGGGGCCGACAGCAGAAGGCCCGCGCACCGCGCCCCCGGAGAGTTCCGCCCATCCGGCCGGCCTGCTGACCGCCGGAACCGCCACCGTCCTGCTGACGCCCGCCGGGCCCGGCCTCCACGCCGGATCGCCGTCCTGGGCGCGGATCGTGCCGCGCTCCGGGATCGGTGCGGGAGCGCTCGTCGGCGTCCCGCTCAACCTGTTCCTCCATCATCTCGGCACCCACGGCCGCACGGCTGTGGCACTCAAATGCTCCTAGGGTCCTGCCGTGCCCACGTCCCTGCAGAGAGAAGAAGGAAGCGCCATGGCAGCCGCTGATCGTGTGGAACGCATCGTCATCGAGAACTGTTCGATCGCGACCGTCGACGCCGACGACACCGAGTACGCCTCGGGCCATGTGGTCGTCGCGGGCAACCGCATCGAGCACGTCGGCGCCGGCCGGGCCCCCGAGGGCCTGGAGAATGTCGTACGACGCATCGACGGCGCCGGGCACCTCGTCACTCCCGGCCTGATCAACACCCACCACCACTTCTACCAGTGGATCACCAGAGGCCTGGCGACCGACCACAACCTCTTCGACTGGCTGGTCGCGCTCTATCCGACATGGGCGCGCATCGACGAGCCGATGGTCCGCGCGGCCGCGCAGGGCTCGCTCGCGATGATGGTCCGCGGCGGTGTCACCACCGCCATGGACCACCACTACGTCTACCCGCAGGGCTCCGGCGACCTGTCCGGCGCCATCATCGGGGCGGCCCGCGACATGGGCGTACGGTTCACCCTCGCCCGCGGCTCCATGGACCGCAGCCAGAAGGACGGCGGACTGCCGCCGGACTTCGCCGTCGAGACGCTCGACGGTGCGCTCGCCGCCACCGAGGCGACCATCGACGCGCACCACGACGGATCGTTCGACTCGATGACCCAAATCGCCGTCGCGCCCTGCTCGCCCTTCTCCATCTCCACCGAACTGCTGCGGCAGGGCGCCGAGTTGGCCCGCCGCCGCGGCGTCCGGATGCACACCCACGGCTCGGAGACCGTGGAGGAGGAGAAGTTCTGTCACGAGCTGTTCGGGATGGGCCCGACCGACTATTTCGAGTCGACGGGCTGGCTCGGCAACGACGTGTGGATGGCGCACTGCGTCCATATGAACGACTCCGACATCGCCGCGTTCGCCCGTACCGGAACGGGCGTCGCGCACTGCCCGTCCTCCAACGCGCGCCTCGCCGCAGGCATCGCCCGGGTCCCCGACATGCTCGCCGCGGGTGTCCCGGTGGGCCTCGGCGTCGACGGCACCGCCTCCAACGAGTCCGGTGAGCTCCACACCGAACTGCGCAACGCCCTCCTCATCAACCGGCTCGGCGCCCACCGCGAACGGGCCCTGAATGCCCGTCAGGCCCTGCGTCTGGGCACGTACGGTGGCGCCCAGGTACTCGGCCGCGCCGACCAGATCGGCTCCCTGGAGGTCGGCAAGCTCGCCGACCTGGTGCTCTGGAAGCTGGACACGCTCGCCCACTCCTCCATCGCGGACCCGGTCACCGCGCTCGTGTTCGGCGCGGCGGCCCCCGTCACCCTCTCGCTCGTCGACGGCAAGACGGTCGTCGAGAGCAACCACCTGACCACGGTGGACGAGGACGCCATCGCGCGCACCACCCGCGACGAGGCCCGCCGCCTCGCGCAGATCGCCGCCGGAGCCTGACGCTCCGGGGCGCCCCCGAGAACCGCCGGCCGAAGGGGGACGGCCCTTGGCCGGCCGCCGTGGGCCCGAGCGGGGTCCACGGCAGCCGGTCCGGCGGGCACGTACGCACACGTACGCGCCCGCCGGACCGGTGACCGAAGCTGCCGCATCAGCTGCACGACCTGCCCCACCTGCACCAACGCCCCACCTCCCAGACACCCGCGTCGCTTTGACGTGTAACCGACCGGAGGAACCGCCGTGGCAGCACAGCCCAGGTTTCGCAACGACGCAGTCGCAGGACCCGACCAGGAGCCGATACGGGACGACCCGCAGGTCGCCGACGGCAGCCATCCGGTCGACGAGACCCTCCCCCCACTGAAGATGTTCACCAGCGGACTGCAGCACGTGGCCGCGATGTACGCGGGCGTGGTGGCCCCGCCCATGATCGTGGGACCCGCCGTGGGCCTCACCCCCAAGGAGACCGCCTTCCTGATGGGGGCGAGCCTCTTCACCGCCGGCATCGCCACCCTGCTCCAGACCCTCGGCTTCTGGCGCATCGGCGCCCGGCTGCCGTTCGTCAACGGCGTCTCGTTCGCCGGTGTGACACCGATGATCGCGATCGGCAAGGACCGCGGACACGACGGCATCGCCGTCATCTTCGGCGCGATCATCGTGGCCGGCATGCTCGGCTTCGTCCTCGCCCCCTACTTCTGCAAACTGGTCCGCTTCTTCCCGCCCGTCGTCACCGGCACCGTCATCACCCTGATCGGCGTCTCCCTGCTGCCGGTCGCCTTCAACTGGTCCCAGGGCGGCAACGCCACGGCCGACGGATACGGGTCGACGACCAATATCGCCATGGCGGCCCTCACCCTGGTGATCGTCCTCGCGCTGCGCAAACTGCTGCGCGGCTTCCTCCAGCAGATCGCGATCCTGCTCGGACTGGTCGCCGGCACCCTGATCGCGATCCCGGTCGGCATCACCGACTTCGGCGCGATCAAGGACGCCGACCTGATCGGCTTCCCCACCCCGTTCCACTTCGGGGCGCCGCAGTTCGAGATCGCCGCCATCGTCTCCATGTGCATCGTGATGCTGGTCTGCATGACCGAGTCCACCGCGGACATGCTGGCACTCGGCAAGATCGTCGGTCGTCCGGCGGACGAGCGGACCATCGAGGGAGGTCTGCGCGCCGACACCCTGGGCAGCGCCGTCAGCCCGCTCTTCAACGGCTTCATGTGCAGCGCCTTCGCGCAGAACATCGGTCTCGTGGCGATGACCAAGGTACGCAGCCGATTCGTCGTCGCCGCGGGCGGTGGCATCCTCATCGTGCTCGGCCTGGTACCGGTCGGCGCGTCCGTCATCGCGCTCGTGCCGCTGCCGGTGCTCGGTGGTGCGGGCATCGTGCTCTTCGGCTCGGTCGCCGCGAGCGGCATCCAGACGCTGGCCGGCGCGGCCCTGGAGAAGGGCGAGAACGCGCTGATCGTGGCGGCCGCCGTCGGCATCGGCCTCATCCCGATCGCCGCGCCGGAGTTCTACCACGCGTTCCCCAAGGATCTTTTGGTCGTGCTGGACTCGGGGATCTCCACCGGGTGCGTCGTGGCGATCGTTCTCAATCTGGTCTTCAACCACCTGGGCAGGAAGCCGGAACCGGTGGCGGAGGAGTCCTCCGAGGCTGCGGCAGCGACTCCGGTGGGCGCGCACTGAGCGCATCCGGTACGACGCAGTGGCGCGTACGGCGAGTGCCGTACGCGCCACCGGTGTATCGCGGCAGGGCTCAGCCGACGTGGTAGCTGTCGCCGTAGACCTTCCAGTCGAGCGGCGGATCCAGGTTCAGATTCCCGTTGTTCAGGAAGACCCGCTGGGCGGTGTCCACCCGGCTGGTGTCCGAGTGGGCCTCCTCCTGCTGCATCGCCCAGACCCGCGCGTCCAGGAAGGCATTCAGGTAGGTGACCTCGTTGCCGCCCTGGGCCGGCGGCTTCGCCTTGGCGAGAGCGCGCTCACGGATGGCACCGAAGCTGGTGCCGTCGTCGCCGTCGCCGTGCATGACGATGGCGTCGTAGTACGCGAACTGGCCCAGCGTGCCGATGCCGTCGGCCTTGCCCCGGCTGACCGCCGGGTTGAAGTAGACCCGGTCCCGCTCGTCGTTCTGAGCCTGCTCGAACGCTGGGTCCGACGCGGCGGTCACCCAGTCCCTGGTGAAGTTCGGGTCGAGGCCGTCGTGCGAATCGGTGCCGTCCACCTCCCGCAGCGCGGGCAGATACTTCGCGAGGACGTTGCCCGGCTTGCGCTGGGTGTAGAGCTCGACGAGGTCGAGCATGTCGCCGGTGCCGGAGCAGAATCCGATGATCCCCGCGGTGTAGCCGCGGCCGTCGCCGATGTCCTCGATGTACTTGTACTGGGCCTTCCAGTCGAGGGTGGAGTTCTCCGCGCTGGAGACCAGCTGCATGGCGATCTCCTTCTTCGCCGGATCATCGAGCCCGGTCGCGGCGGCCACCTGACGGGTGACGGTTGCTTCCTGATGGCCAGCCGGCTGCGTGGGGGCACCGGCGTAGGCAGTGGCGGGGATCGCCGTGAGTGTCACCCCGAGTGCGACCAGCGCGAGCCGGACGGGGCGGGTGTTTCGACGTGCGGTGCGCTTATGGGGAGCGTGCACCAGTCCTCCAAAGGGAGTTCGTCGCTGGGCTGTTCTGTTAGGAAGCTTTCCTATCAGAGTCGAACGAGGATCGTACACCCCTTCGACACAGGCGAGTTGAGTTCCACTCCGGAGGCGGATGAGGCGGCCATCAGGGTTCTGACGCCGGGGCACCCGACCCGGTCCGGGGTGCGTCGAGCCCGGTGGCGCACGCCGTCCGTCGCGGGCGCTTCGTGCGCCCCTCGATCAGAGGCTCACGGGCCGTCGATGCGGTAGCTGTCGCCGTACACCTTCCAGCGCAGCGGCGTCTCCAGCCGGAATCTGCCCTCGCGTACGAAGACCCGTTGCGCCGTCTCGATGCGACTGGTGTCGGAGTGCGACGGCTCCTTGCGGATCGCGGTGACACGGGCGTCGAGGAAGGCGTTCAGATACGCCGTCTCGTCACCGCCCCGCGACGGCGGTTCGGCCGCGGCGAGAGCCTCGCGGCGCATCGTACGGAACCCGACTGTGCCCCCCGAGTCGGCCGCACCGTGCATCACATAGGCGTCGTAGTAGATGAACTGACCGAGAGCTCCCAGCCCGTCGTCCTTGGCCTGGCGCACCGCCGGATCGAAGTACGAGTGGTCCCGCTCCGCGTCCTGCGCCGACCGGAACGCGGCGTCCGCGGCCGCCTTCGCCCACGCGTCGGTGAACGGGCGGCCGAGACCGTCGTGCGCGTCGCTGCCCTTGACGGCTCGCAGCGCGGGCAGGAACCGTTCCAGCGGATTGCCGGGGCGGCTCGCCGCGTACCGCTCGACGACCTTCAGCATGTCGCCGGTGCCGGAGCAGAATCCGATGATGCCCGCGGTGTAGCCGCGGCCGTCGCCGATGTCCTCGATGTACTTGTACTGGGCCTTCCAGTCGAGGGTGGAGTTCTCCGCGCTGGAGATCAGCTGCATGGCGATCTCCTTCTTCGCCGGATCGTCGAGCCCCGGCCCCGCGGAGCCGCTGCCGGAACCGGCCCCGGACGCGGAGCAGCCGGACAGCACGACGAGAGCCGTCACAAGAGCCGTGACGAGGGCCCTGGCGGGGGCGAGGCGGGAACGCGGAACGAACTTCACTCCGCCAGCCTGCCAGGCGCGGAGAAGGATCTTGGCCCATTCGGCTGTAGCGTCAGGGGCATGGAAGATCAGTCTGTTGTGGATGTCGGTGATGTGCGGCTGGCGTACCGGACCTGGGGTGACCCGTTCGGCTCGCCCGTCGTGCTGCTGCACGGCCTCGGCGGTTCCGCCGCGAGCTGGGAAGCGGTCGGGAGCCTGCTGGGTGAGGAATGGCGGGTGTACGCCCTCGATCTGCGCGGGCACGGGGAGAGCGACTGGCCCGACGAGTACTCCTTCGAGCTGATGCGGGACGACGTCCTCGGCTTCCTCGACGAGTGCGAGCTCGACCGTGTCGGCCTGGCGGGCCACTCCATGGGCGGCGTCGTCGCCCACCTGCTGGCCCAGGAGCACGCGGACCGGGTGGAGCGGCTGGTGCTGGTGGAGACCCCGCCGCCGTTCCCCAGTGAGCCGACGCCCGCCGCGGAACCCGAAGGGCCGGTCGACTACGACTGGAACGTCGTCGCACCCATCCGGGCCCGGATCGCCGCCCCCGACCCGCAGTGGGCGGACGGTCTCGGCGAGATCGTCGCACCCACGCTGATGATCGCCGGCGGCCCGGAGAGCACCATGCCGCAGGGCCGGCTGGCCGACATGGCCTCCCTGATCCCGGACTGCCGACTGATCACGCTCGGCGGCGGCCACCGGGTCCACGAGACCCACGCCGACCAGGTCGCCCAGCAGATCACCGAGTTCTTCACCAGCTGACCCGTGCGGCCGGGGGCGGCCGCTGCCGGGGGCATTGTCAGTGCCGGGTGAAAAGATCTTTTCCATGGAACTCGCACTGTTCTTCGCCGAGGTCGACGCCCAGCCCTGGGCCGAGCTGCAGCATGCGTACGGAAGCGCCGCCGATGTGCCCGACTGCCTGCGGGCGCTTGCCGGGGACGAGGACGAGGCGTCCGAGGCGCTCTCCGAGCTGTACGGCAGCATCCTGCATCAGGGATCGGTCTACGAGGCGACGGCCCGCGCGGTGCCGTATCTGGCACGGCTCGCGGAGGCCGGGCACCGCACCGAGGACCTGCTGGTGATGCTCGGCGGGATCGCGGAGGGCGGCGAGGACCGCGGGGAGACGGACGAAGCCGCCTGCCGGGCGGCCGTCGTCGGCCAACTGCCGTTGGTCCTGGGCTGGATTGCCGACGAGAAGCCCGGGTTGCGGCAGGCCGCCGCGTGGACCGCGGCCATGACGGAGGCGTCCGGTCAGGTGCTGCCGGTGCTCCGGAGGCGCTGGGCGCAGGAGACGGATCCCCTCGTCCGGGCCGAACTCCTCGGTGCCATGGCTCATCTGGACCCGGCAGGGAGCGTTGCCGAGGCGACCGAAGCCATGGGGGCGGACGAGTCGGGCGAGGTGAGGATCGCGGCCCTGCTGGCCGGTGTCGACGCCGGCCGGCCCTGGACCCCCGCACACCACGACGCGATGCTGGCTCTCCTCCCGGCGGACGGGCTTGTCGCAAGCCGCCTCGACCAGGAGCGCAACGAACCGCTCCAATATGTGGTCGAATCGCTGCTGCTCCGGGACGCCCCTGCGGACCGCGAAGCGGCGTACACCCTGCTCGACGCCGCACTGCGCAGCCCCGAGCCCGACGCCCGTACCGAGGCGCTGTGGGCGGCCGAGACCGCCTGCCGGCTCTCGCGCAGCGCTCCCGAACGGCTGGCCGCACCGGTGCGCGCACTGATCACCGACCCGACCGCCGTGCCTGCGGCGTACCCGCTCCTCAAGAAGCTGGGCGCCCATGGAGCGGCGGCCGCTCCCGTACTGGCCCGACTCGCCGCAGGGGAGGGTGATCCGGCGGACCGGGCTCTCGAAGCCCTCGTCGCGGTCGCACCCGCGCAGGCCGCGCCGTTCCTCGCCCGCGACCTGGGGCAGCGCCCGCGCGCGCTCGGTGCCGCATGCGGCTTCCCGGTCCGATCGGCGGTCGCCCCCTCGTTCCCGTACGACCCCGAACTGCTGGACGCGATCCGTATCCGCCTCGGAGCCGGCGATCTCGAAGGGAACGAGCCGATCTGGCTCACGGTCCTGCTCGCCGGCTGGGGAAGCCGGGCGTCCTCCACCCTGCCCGAGCTCCGGTCCGCGCTGCCGAGATTCCCGAAGGTCGTACCGAAGGCGCTGGCGGCGGTGTGCCCGCCGGAGCACCGCGCGAAGACGGCGGAACTGCTGACCGTCGTTGCCCGTTCCGGACCGAAGGCGGGCAGGCTCGCGGCGGCCAGGGCGGTACACGAACTGACCGGCGACATCGCCCCACTCCTCGCGGCGACGGCCGTGCAGCTCGCCGCGGGCGGTTTCGACGTACGGGAGGCTGCGGGCATCGCCGGTGAGCTGGGCCCGGAGGCAGCCGATCTGGTGCCCGCCCTGCGGTCCGCGCTCACCGCTCCCGGAGTGAACCGGACCGTCCCGCAGCTGGACGGCGACGTCGAGATCGCCACCGCCCTGTGGCGGATCACCGGTGACGCGGAGGAAGCGGTGCCCGTGCTCGCCGGAGTGCTCGCGGCGGTCGAACCGGCCTGGATGCGCTGGACGTTCATCCGTGCCGCGCGAGCGGCGGCCCTCATCGGAGAGCCGGCCCGCCCGCTGGTCCCCGCACTGGAGGGCCTGCTGGCGGACCGGCAACAGACCCCGGCCGCGGTACTCGCCCTGCACGCGATCGCACCCGAATCCCTCGACGCCCCCCGGCTGGCCGGCCTGCTCCTGGACTCCGCGGAGGCGGACGCCGAACCGGTCACCGCCATCGAAGCCCTGGTCGCCCTCGGCCCGACCGCACTCACCGACGACCACCTCAGCCGGCTGACCGCACTCGCCGAGCGGGACCTGCGGGTGACGGCGTCAGGACTCGAATCAGGCATCGCCCCGGCCGACGAACGACTCCGCGACCGGGCACGCGAGGCGGTGCGTACGCTGCGACCGCGCTGACCGCACCGGCGGCAGCGCGGCAGGCCGGCAGGCCGGCGTGGTGTCGAGGGATGTCATGAGCCGTCCGCCGGATCCGCCGAGGGCGGGAGCGGGCCGTGAGCCGGCCGACGCCGGACGCGTCAGTCGCCCGGCTGCCAGTCCGGGCGCCGGCCGCTCATCCCGACCGCCCGGTCGACGAGGGGCGCGTCCGCCGCTACCGGGACCGGTGGCCCGAAGGGCTGTCCCAGCCGAGGGCTGTCGTCGTTCGGTGTCATCAGGGCCAGGGAGACCCGCAGGCTCGCCTCGTCCGCCTCGTACTTCTGGCCGGTCGACCGGGCCAGGTCCCAGCCGTGGATCACCAGCTCGTTCAGAGCGACCATCGCGGCCACCTCGCCCGGCAGATCCACGCCACCGGCCCTGGTCATTCCCTGCCGGGCGGCGGGGTCGCGCCAGGCGGCCACCAGCTCGTCCAGCAGGGGCGGCAGTGCCTCGCGCCAGCCTTCCGGCAGGACCGGAAGCGCGGCGTCCGGAGAGGTGTCGGTCGTCGGCCCGAGGTTCTTGCGGCCCGCGTCGCGGAAGGCCGTGGTCAGCCCGACCAGGTGGGCGAGCAGTTCCCGTACCGCATAGTCGGGGCAGGGTGTCGGGTCGGTCAGCGAGCGGTCCTCGATGCCGTCGAGCAGTCCGGCGATCTGCCGTGCCGCAGGTTCGAGATCGAGTGTGGGCGTCGTTCCGTTCTGTGTATCCATATCCATCAGACCGCCGTGGCGGTCCGAACTCATCGCTCTGCGCCGAACGTATCCGCAGCGCAGACCGGAATATTGCGGAAGGCACCGCTCCACACTCTTGTCCGGGACCCGACGGTCGTGGCATACAGGTCCAGACCATTGCTGCCGGACGGAAGGCAAAACCGTGCAACGCCCCCACGCACACGCCGCGTTGGCCACCTCCGCCGCCCTGCTCCTCGTTACGCTCACCGCTTGCGGCGACACCGCCGACGTCGCCGACACGCAGAAACCGACCGCCCCGGGCGGAGTGACTGCGCAGGCGAGCAGCGCCACCTCCGTCCACGTCATGTGGGACCCGGCCTCCGACAACAAGGCGATCACCGGTTACCAGGTGTACCGCAAGGGCACGCGGGTCGAGTCCGTCACGGCGGCCCGGCAGATGATCGACATCGACGGGCTGACCCCCTCCACCGCCTACACCTTCACCGTCCGGGCCCGGGACGCCGCCGGGAACCTCTCCGCGCCGAGCCAGGCCGTCGCCGTCACCACACCCGCGCCGACACCCGCCGACCACGAGCCGCCGACCCGCCCGGTCGGGCTGCGCGGCAAGGCGGACGGCAGCCGGGAGGCAACCCTGTCCTGGGGCGGCTCGACGGACGACGTGGGCGTCACCTCGTACGACATCTACCAGGAGGACTCCCGCATCCACAGCGTGCCCGGCACGCGGACCACGGCACGTCTGACCGGACTGCGCCCCGGCACCGTCTACACCTTCACGGTCCGGGCCCGGGACGCCGCCGACACGTCCTCGCCGGACAGCAACGCCCTTGACCTCACCACGCCCTCCGCCCCGGGCGCGCCGGCCGGTACCGCCCCCACCGATCTACGGATCACGACCAGTGCCCAGGGCAAGGAGTACGCGATCGACCTGGACTGGAAGCAGCCCGACACCGGAGGTGAGATCCCCGCGTACCAGCTCTTCCTCGACGGCCGGCTCACCACCACGATCGTGTGGGGCGGCAAGCCGCCGGCGGGCCGGGCGAACTACCGGCTCACCGTCGGTGACCCCCGCGGGACCAGCTACTCGATGAAGATCCGCGCCAAACTGCCGGACGGGAAGTGGGGCGACTTCTCCGCCCGGCGCACGGTCGTCCTCGGCGACTGACAGGAGATCGTGCCGACAGGCATGGCGTGCGGGGAGTCGCACCGTACCGGTCGGAGCTGCGCTCTGCGGTCGTCGCCGGGGCCGCGTTCCTGCGCGAGTACGCGGAGGCGTACCGGGCGGGGGAGCAGTTCCTGAGCACTCGGTGACGGGGCCGCACGCAACCGCGCCCCCGGTGCTGTGCGGTACCGGGGGCGCGAGGTGTTACGGGATCGGACCGGACTCAGACCAGTTGCTCGTACGCCGGCAGCGTCAGGAAGTCCGCGTAGTCCTGGTCCAGCGACACCTGGAGCAACAGGTCGTGGGCCTGCTGCCACTTGCCGGACGCGAACGCCTCCTCGCCGACCTCCGCCCGGATCGCGGCGAGTTCCTCGGCCGCGACCTTGCGGGCCAGGTCGGCCGTGGCGTGTGCGCCGTTCTCGAAGACCACGTCCGCGTTGATCCACTGCCAGATCTGCGAGCGGGAGATCTCCGCGGTGGCGGCGTCCTCCATCAGGTTGAAGATGGCGACCGCGCCCATACCGCGCAGCCACGCCTCGATGTAGCGGATGCCGACCGCAACGGCGTTGCGCAGGCCGTCGTACGTGGGCTTGGCGTCCAGGGTGTCGATCGCGATCAGGTCGCCCGCCGCCACGGAGACCTCCTCGCGCAGGCGGTCCTTCTGGTTCGGCTTCTCGCCGAGGACCGCGTCGAACGAGGCCATCGCGATCGGGACGAGGTCCGGGTGGGCGACCCAGGAGCCGTCGAAGCCGTCGCTCGCCTCGCGGTCCTTGTCCGCCTTGACCTTCTCGAAGGCGACCTTGTTGACCTCGGCGTCACGGCGAGACGGGATGAACGCCGCCATGCCGCCGATCGCGTGTGCGCCGCGCTTGTGGCAGGTGCGGACGAGGAGTTCGGTGTACGCGCGCATGAACGGAGCGGTCATCGTCACCGCGTTGCGGTCCGGCAGGACGAACTTCGAGCCGCCGTCGCGGAAGTTCTTGACGATGGAGAAGAGGTAGTCCCAGCGGCCCGCGTTCAGCCCGGAGGCATGGTCGCGGAGCTCGTAAAGGATTTCCTCCATCTCGTACGCGGCGGTGATCGTCTCGATCAGGACGGTCGCGCGGACGGTGCCCTGCGGGATGCCGACGTAGTCCTGGGCGAAGACGAAGATGTCGTTCCAGAGGCGGGCCTCCAGGTGCGACTCCGTCTTCGGGAGGTAGAAGTACGGGCCCTTGCCGAGGTCGATCAGACGCTGGGCGTTGTGGAAGAAGTAGAGCCCGAAGTCGACCAGCGCACCGGGCACCGGGGTGCCGTCGAGCTGGATGTGACGCTCATTCAGGTGCCAGCCGCGGGGACGGGTGACCACCGTGGCGAGTTCGTCGGCGGGCTTCAGCGCGTAGGACTTGCCCGACGTGGGGTCGGTGAAGTCGATGCGGCGCTCGTAGGCGTCGATCAGATTGAGCTGGCCGAGGATGACGTTCTCCCACGTGGGGGCGGACGCGTCCTCGAAGTCGGCGAGCCAGACCTTGGCGCCCGAGTTCAGGGCGTTGATGGTCATCTTGCGGTCGGTCGGACCGGTGATCTCCACCCGGCGGTCGTTAAGCGCGGCCGGGGCCGGCGCGACCTTCCAGGAGTCGTCCGCGCGGATCGCCGCCGTCTCGGGCAGGAAGTCCAGTGTGGAGGTGCGGGCGATCTCGGCGCGGCGCTCCCCGCGGCGGGCGAGCAGCTCGTCACGGCGGGGCGTGAACTGCCGGTGCAGCTCGGCCACGAACGCGAGGGCCGCGTCGGTCAGGACCTCATCCTGCCGGGGCAGGGGCTCGGCATCGACGATGGCCAGCGGGGACGGCGCTGGTGCGGACATGAGCTGTCACTCCTTCAGCGGGCGGTGCGGGCGGCGCCTCTACGGCCGCCGGGTCGCCAGAAATGGCACGGCGTGCCAGGGCTCCGGAATGTGGCCGTGGGCGCCGTCTGGGATACAGAGCGCTTCTGACCAGTGGATAGTAGTTTCCTCATAGTGGAAGTTCAATGGTTTGTTGATGTCGAGATTCTCCGGGTCGACAGAAGTGGGGCGGGGCTGGCGCAGCGTGCCAGTGCGCGCACAACCGGTTCATTCAAGGTGCGTCAGATCCTCCGCCGTGTCGATGTCGTACGCCTCCGCCACATCGGAACACTCGACGAGCGTGATCGCATCGCGGTGCGCCCGCAGGTACGTCCGGGCGCCCTGGTCGCCCACCGCGCCCGCCGCGACATCAGCCCACCGTTCGGCCCCGAACAGCACCGGATGGCCGCGTTCCCCGTCGTACGAGGCCGCCGCCAGGCTCAGCCGGGAGCGGTACGCCGACCGCACCCGTGCCACCGCCTGGGCACCGATGCCCGGCTGGTCCACGAGCAGAACGAGTGCCGCATCCGCTCCCGTGCCGGCGAGTGCGCCCAGACCCGCCCGCAGTGACGAACCCATGCCTTCCGGCCACTGCGCATTGACGGTCACCGTGCAGCCGGAGAGGTCGGCCCGTGCCCGTACCGTCTCCGCCGCGGCGCCGAGCACCACATGGACGGGGTCGCAGCCGCCGTTCCGCAGCGCGCGCAGCGCATGTTCGACGAGCGGCCGGCCGCGGTGTTCCAGCAGGGCTTTCGGCCGGCCGCCGAGGCGGCGGCCGCCGCCCGCGGCGAGCAGCAGACCGGCGATCACCGGCTGCTGTCCCCCGTCGGAGGGACAGGACGGTTGCGGAGCGCCGGAAGTGGACAGGGTGTGGGGTGTATGAGCCATGAGGCCCTGAATACCTCACCGCACCGGTGATTTCCTACCGGACCGGCCAGTACGCTGCGTCCCCCGGTGGTCACCCTGATTTCTGACCGTGGAGTGGCGCGCGGCACCCGTCATGGCGTTAACTTGCGCACACCCCCGGGCACTTGACCACGGCTCGGGACGTGGTCGAAACACCGGCACAAGGATGTGCGAGGGGGAGTGCTTTGTTGCGAAGCGTGGGGCAGACGCGGGTGACCAGCAGTGGCGAGGACCCAAGGGTGACGGAGTTGCGTACGGCGGTCTCCCGGCTCCGTCGTGAGCTGGCCGGGCATCCTGCGGAGTTCCCCGACCGGGGGATCGCCGAGGACGAGCTGGCCGCACTGGACGCCATGGCCGTCACCGGTGTGCCGGAGATCCGGCGACTGCGCCGCTCACTGCTGCTGATCGCGGGGGCGATCGGCTCGGTGAGCGCACTGACATCCGCACTCAGGGACGTACGTGTCGCCGTGGACCTCTTCGGCGAGCCGCCGCGCCGCTGACGGGACGCAAGGGGGCGTCGGTCGCCCGCGAACACGACAGTGCCCGCCGGGTCCCTGCCCGGTGGGCACAGTCACGTCCGAGCTGCCTCAGCCGGTGGGGCCGCTGCTGGCCAGCGCCTGCGACAGCTCCTTCGCGACCTGCTGCAGGATCGGCACGATCCGCTCCGTCGCCGCCTCCGTGACCCGTCCAGCCGGGCCCGAGATGGAGATCGCGGCCGAGGTGGGGGAGTTCGGTACGGAGACCGCCAGGCAGCGGACCCCTATCTCCTGCTCGTTGTCGTCCACCGCGTATCCCGCGCGGCGGACCTGGTCCAGCGCGTCCAGGAAGCCGTCCGGGGTGGTGATCGTCTTCTCGGTGGCGGCCGGCATTCCGGTGCGGGCCAGCAGTGCCCGTACCTCGTCCGGCGGGGTGTGCGCGAGGAGCGCCTTGCCCACCCCCGTGGAGTGGGGGAGGACCCGCCGGCCCACCTCGGTGAACATCCGCATCGAGTGCTTCGACGGCACCTGTGCGACGTACACGACCTCGTCGCCGTCGAGCAGCGCCATGTTCGCGGTCTCGCCGGTCTCCTCGACCAGTCGCGCCAGATACGGTCGGGCCCAGGTCCCGAGCAGCCTGGACGCGGACTCGCCGAGCCGGATCAGGCGCGGGCCGAGGGCATAGCGCCGGTTGGGCTGCTGGCGCACGTAGCCGCAGACGACCAGCGTGCGCATCAGCCGGTGAATGGTGGGCAGCGGGAGTCCGCTGCTCGCGGAGAGTTCGCTCAGCCCGACCTCGCCCCCGGCGTCGGCCATCCGCTCCAGCAGATCGAAAGCGCGCTCAAGTGACTGCACGCCGCCGCTGGAACCGGCGGGCTTGGAGTCGGATGTGCTGGCGTGGGACGGCGGCACGTCAACGGTCCTTTCGAGGCGGAAGGGCAAGGCAGCAGCCTACCGGGAGGTTCCCGATCGGCCCACTGCTCCGGCACGGCGTCCTGGCCGGTCAGGGCCTGTTTGTCCGGGTGTCCGCGATCCACGGGACGGTTCTGCGAAGCCGTACCTGGCCCATGCTACGTTCCGCTCTCCGAAATTGCCCTTTTACTTCGTGGAAATCTCCAGTCGCCCATGTGAGTGGTCGGCTTGCCGACCGGCGGGGAAGGTGGGGTCTTGACGGGCTGGAATCCCAGGTGAAGACTCCTTCAACAGTTCGTTGAATTTCTTCGGCGCCCTCAGGCCGCCGAGAGGCCGGAAGTGAGGAGCACGGGTGTCCGGTGCGGACGTGAACCTGGTACTGCGCTCGACGCGCGTCGTCACCCCCGAGGGGACGCGCCCTGCAGCGGTGGCGGTCGCCGGCGGGACGATCGACGCCGTCCTGGCGTACGACACCGAGGTGCCGGCCGGGGCCCGGCTGGAGGACTTCGGCGACGACGTCCTGCTGCCCGGCCTCGTCGACACCCATGTCCATGTGAACGACCCCGGCCGCACCGAGTGGGAAGGCTTCTGGACCGCCACCCGCGCAGCCGCGGCGGGCGGCATCACGACCCTGCTCGACATGCCGCTCAATTCCCTCCCGCCGACCACCACCGTCGACCATCTGCGGATCAAGCGGCAGGTCGCGGCCACCAAGGCGCACGTCGACACCGGCTTCTGGGGCGGTGCCGTCCCGGCCAACGTCAAGGATCTGCGGCCGCTGTACGAGGCCGGCGTCTTCGGCTTCAAGTGCTTCCTGTCGCCCTCCGGGGTCGAGGAGTTCCCCGAGCTCGACCAGGAGCAGCTGGCCCGCTCCATGGCCGAGATCGCCGGCTTCGGCGGGCTGCTGATCGTGCACGCCGAGGACCCGCGCCATCTGGCGGCCGCGCCGCAGCGCAGCGGACCCGCGTACGCCGACTTCCTGGCCTCCCGGCCGCGTGACGCCGAGAACACCGCCATCGAGGGCCTCATCGCCCACGCCAGGCGCTTGAACGCGCGCGTCCATGTCCTGCATCTGTCGTCCGGCGACGCGCTGCCGCTCATCGCGGCCGCCAAGCGCGACGGCGTGCGGGTGACCGTCGAGTCCTGCCCGCACTTCCTCACTCTCACCGCCGAGGAAGTCCCGGATGGTGCAACAGAGTTCAAGTGCTGTCCGCCGATCCGTGAAGCCGCCAACCAGGACGCGCTCTGGGACGGGCTCGCCGACGGCACGATCGACTGCATCGTCTCCGACCACTCGCCCTGCACCACCGACCTCAAGACGCCGGACTTCGCCTCCGCCTGGGGCGGCATCTCCTCCCTCCAGCTCGGCCTGCCCGCCATCTGGACCGAGGCGCGCCGGCGCGGCCACTCGCTCGACGACGTGGCGCGCTGGATGTCCGCCGCCCCTGCCACGCTGGCCGGGCTGACCCGCAAGGGCGCCATCGAGGCCGGCCGGGACGCCGACTTCGCGGTCCTCGCCCCCGACGAGACCTTCACCGTCGACCCGGCCGAGCTGTTCCACCGCAACCAGGTCACCGCCTACGCGGGACGGACCCTGCACGGCGTGGTGAAGTCGACCTGGCTGCGCGGCCGGCGGATCGCGGCGACCGGCGTCCTCACCGAACCCACCGGCCGCCTGCTCGAAAGGAACCACTGACCATGACGGCGACAGCGCACTTCACCGGCGACGCCGACCCGTACGGCGGCGGCGACCCGTACGCCGACTACCGCACCGCCGACTTCCCCTTCACCCATCTCGTCGACCTCGCCGACCGGCGGCTCGGCGCGGGCGTGATCGCCGCCAACGACGAGTTCTTCGCCGAGCGCGAGAACCTGCTGAAGCCCGGGCCCGCCGAGTTCGACCCGGAGCACTTCGGGCACAAGGGCAAGATCATGGACGGCTGGGAGACGCGCCGCCGCCGTGGCGTCAGCGCCGCGCAGCCGCACCCCACGGACGAGGACCACGACTGGGCGCTGGTGCGGCTCGGCGCGCCCGGCCTCGTACGCGGCATCGTCGTCGACACCGCCCACTTCCGCGGCAACTACCCGCAGGCCGTCTCCGTCGAGGCGGCCTCCGTCCCCGGCTCCCCGTCGCCCGAGGAGCTCCTCGCGCCGGACGTGAAGTGGACAACGCTCGTACCCCGCACTGCCGTTGGCGGCCACGCGGCCAACGGGTTCGCGATCGACGTCGAACAGCGCGTCACCCATCTGCGGGTCAACCAGCACCCCGACGGCGGGATCGCCCGTCTCCGCGTTTACGGAGAGGTCGTCCCGGACCCCGCCTGGCTGGCCGCCCTGTCCACCTTCGACCTCGTGGCGCTGGAGAACGGCGGTCAGGTCGAGGACGCCTCCGACCGCTTCTACTCCCCGGCCACCAACACGATCCAGCCCGGCCGCTCCCGGCAGATGGACGACGGCTGGGAGACGCGCCGTCGGCGCGACAAGGGCAACGACTGGATCCGCTACCGACTCGCCGAGCAGTCGGAGATCCGGGCCGTCGAGATCGACACCGCGTACCTCAAGGGCAACTCGGCCGGCTGGGCGAGCCTTTCGGTGCGGGACGGGGAGAGCGGCGACGGGAACGGCGGGGACTGGGTCGAGCTCCTGCCCCGGACCCGGCTGCAGCCCGACACGAACCACCGCTTCGTCCTGCCGGAGGCCGTACGGGCCACCCACGTCCGGATCGACATCTACCCGGACGGCGGCATCTCGCGGCTGCGGCTGTTCGGATCACTGACGGCGGAGGGCGCGACGCGACTGGGCGTCCGCCACCGCGAGCTGGGCGGCTGACGAGGACGGGTGACTCCGGCTCCTTCCTGGTGTGCCCGATGCGTTCCGATCCAGGGCCTATGGGACTCTGGGCGGATCGCAGGTCCCGAGCAGGAGTCGAGTCGCCATGATCTTCATCGCCGTCAAGTTCACCGTCCGCAGCACCGAGCGTGACAACTGGCTTCCGGCCGTCGAGCCCTTCACCCTCGCCACTCGTCAGGAACCGGGCAATCTGTTCTTCGAGTGGTCGTACAGCGTCGAGAATCCGGACCAGTTCGTGCTCCTGGAGGCCTTCGCGTCCCCGGAAGCGGGTGAGGCGCATGTGAAGTCCGAGCACTTCGCGGCGGCGATGGAAGGGATGGCGGACCTCGTCGCCCGGACCCCGGAGATCATCAACGTCGAGGTCCCGGGCGACGGTTGGTCCCTGATGGCGGAGCTCACGCCCCGCGGTGAGTGACCCGGGAACCGCGAGGTCCGGCGTGAGATCCCACGGGTGAACCCCGGCCGGTGAGTCGCCGCCGGTCAGAACTCCTCGTGGGACTCCGGGTCTCCGCCGAACCGCCGCCGCGGACCCGCGGAGATCCGGGCCAGTTCGTCCGCCGTCAGCTCGAAGCCGAACAGATCCAGATTCTCGCGCTGCCGCCCCGGATCGGCGGACTTCGGGATCGGCACCGCACCGAGCTGGGTGTGCCAGCGCAGCACGGCCTGACCGGGTGTCACACCGTGCGCCTCGGCGACGGCGACGATCTCCGGGTCCGCCAGCAGCCGGTGTCCGCGGCCCAGCGGGCTCCAGCTCTCGGTGACGATGCCCTTCGCCTCGTGCACGGCCCGCAGCTCCTCCTGCGGGAAGCGCGGATGCATCTCGATCTGGTTGACGGCGGGCAGCACCCCGGTCTCCTGCTCCAGCCGCTCGACATGGGCCGCGGTGAAGTTGGAGACACCGATCGACCGCACCAGACCGTCCTTGCGGAGCTGGATCATGGCTTTCCAGGTGT
Organism: Streptomyces sp. NBC_00154; assembly: GCF_026342835.1. GTDB lineage: Bacteria > Actinomycetota > Actinomycetes > Streptomycetales > Streptomycetaceae > Streptomyces. Next base: position 620,294 of record NZ_JAPEMI010000001.1, on the reverse strand, counting down.
CGACGTACAGATCGACCCGGGGCAGCGGCCAGTGGATGAGATACAGGTCCACGTAGTCGAGCCCGAGATTGCGCCGGGACTCCTCGAACGACGCCAGCGTCTTCTCGTATCCGTGGTGCCGGCCCGGGACCTTGGTGGTGACGAAGACGTCCTCGCGCGGCACACCGCTGCGGGCGATCCCGCGGCCGGTGCCGGTCTCGTTGCGGTAGTTGAGCGCGGTGTCGACGAGCCGGAACCCGAGGCCCAGCGCCCCGGCGACGGCCTGCTCGGCCGCGTCGTCGTCCATCGGCCAGGTGCCGAGCCCGACGGCGGGAATGGTGCGACCGTCGTTGAGGGGGCGAGCCGGGGTCTCGATCATGATCTCCCTTTACGTTCGGAAACCTTCCTGGCCAGGGTAGGACGGACAGCGGTGGTCCACCCTTCCGGACGGCCACCGGCGGGAACCGGCGGCCTCGCCCGGCCGGTGAGACAGGTGTTCCCGCAGCCGGGGCCCGCCCGGTACCGTGATCGTTCCGCGTGTGAGCCGGTGAGGTCTCCACATCGTTCCCGCTGTGGAGAATCAGGAGAACCAGGTGTCCGCTGTCGCCCTGCCCGCCCTCGCACCGCCGCGCCGGGCCTGGCTCACCGATCTGCCGGTGCTGCTCGTCGCCGTCGTCTGGGGCGCCAGCTATCTCGCTGCCAAGGGCATCACCACGACGTCCACCGTCGTCGCGGTGCTCGTCCTGCGCTTCGTCATCGTGCTGCCCGTCCTCGCCGTCGCCGGGTGGCGCAGGCTGCGGGCGCTCAGCGCGGCGCAGTGGCGCGGCGCGGGTCTGCTGGGACTGGTCCTCAGCGGGATCTTCCTGGTGGAGACCTACGGCGTCGTGCACACCTCGGCGACCAACGCCGGGCTCATCATCAGTCTCACCATGATCTTCACGCCGCTCGCCGAGGCCGCGGTGACCAGGGTCCGGCCGCCCAGAGCGTTCCTCGCCGCCGCCGCACTGTCCGTCGCCGGTGTCGTGCTGCTGACCCAGGGCGGCGGTTTCACCAGTCCGTCGGTGGGCGATCTGCTGATGCTGGTGGCCGCGCTGGCCCGTACTCTCCATGTGCTGCTGATGGCCCGCATCAAGTCCGTCCAGGCGGCGGACTCGCTGTCGCTGACCACCGTGCAGCTCGGCAGCGCGGTCGCCGTCTTCGCCGTGCTCGCCGCCGTTCCCGGCACCGGGGCGTCGCCCTGGACGGTGGCCGCGGGGTTCGGCGTCCGTGAGTGGGGCGGGCTGCTGTTCCTCTCCGTCTTCTGCACGCTGTTCGCCTTCTTCGTGCAGATGTGGTCGGTACGCCGCACCTCGCCGTCCCGGGTCAGTCTGCTGCTCGGTACGGAACCGCTGTGGGCAGCCGCCGCGGGCATCGCGATCGGCGGTGAACGGCTCTCCGCCCTCGGCGTACTGGGCGCGGTGCTCGTCCTCGCCGGAACCGGCTGGGGCCGCCGCGCGGTGACCCCCACGACTCCTTGAGCCGACTACTCCTTGAGCCGGTCCGCTGCCACCATGACAGCGGCGCCCGTCATCACCAGCACGATGTTGACGAACAGCGCGTACCCACCGAGGAACTCCATTCTCCGCACCACCGCCCAGAGCCGGAACCAGCCCGTCCATTCGTGGAGCAGCCCGGCGACGCCCTGGATGAAGACGATGAAGCCGACCGACTCGCAGAGTTTCTTCATCCCGTGAGCCTCGCGCGTACGGTCCCACCGCCGCGTCGGCCGCCGGTCTGCCCCGCTGCGACTTAAGTCTCCGGTCCGGTGCTACCGAAGTCTCCGGTCCGGCGACTTCGGTGGCCTCCCGCTCCCGTACGGCCGGTACCAGCCCGCCACCTGAGTAGTTTTGTCGATATGACGCGCACGGAGTACCGTTCCTGGGCAGTGAGCAGGAGTGAGTCCCGACTCACTGGCACGCCCCGAACGGTGTTGGGCGCACTGGTCCTCCGCTTTCGCGTGCTGGTCGGCGACGCATATCCCGTATGCGGTCCGTCCCAGGCGGGCGGAATCCCTACGACCTGGCCATATGGGTGTGGCAAGAGGCGACGGGGAGGCCCCGAACCATCTCGCTGGTGACACGGGGCCCCGACCGCTGACGCCACACCCGGCGTCCCAGATCGCACCGAATACGCTACGCACACCCCGCCAGACACACCCACCGATCGTCACACCGTTCACTCAATCGTGCCCATGTTCGCCAAATGAGGTGCTGGCCCAGCAGTTGTGAACCCCTGGCTGCTCCCCTCGGCGATGGCCGATCCCGAGCTGCCCGGTGATCAGGGCCGCAGAGCGCGCCGCACGGTACGGGACTGGGTCGTCGACATCACGGCCTTCCTCTGCGCAGCGGCGATATCAACAACCGCGTTCAGATTGCGCTGTTGGTGCACGACGCGGGTCTGCTCGACGAGGAGGGCGACTCCACCGGCGACGTAGGGTGATGGGGGTCGATCCGAGCAGATCGACGAACCGGCCGGGAGGGGGCGGACCGTGTCCGCAGTGGACGTCGATCTTCGCGGGATCCAGGACTTCACCGCGAATCCGTATCCGTACTACGCGAAGATGCGCGCCGAGGGACCGGTGCACACCATCCGTACCGACGATTTCGAGCGGGTCTGGCTGATCGTCGGTTACGAGGAGGGCCGCGCGGCCCTCGCCGACCAGCGGCTCGGCAAGGACTGGCGGACGACGCCGTACGCGACGGGCACGGGCGATCCGATCAACGCCAACATGCTGGAGATGGACGCGCCGCACCACACCCGGCTGCGCAAGCTCGTCGCCCGCGAGTTCACCGCCCGCAGGATCGAGTCGCTGCGGCCGCGGGTCCAGCAGATCACCGGCGAACTTCTCGACGCGATGGTGCCCGCCGGGCAAGGAGACCTCGTCGACGCGCTCGCCTTCCCGCTGCCCATGACGGTCATCTGCGAGCTGATCGGTGTGCCGGACCTGGACCGCAACGAGTTCCGCCGGCTGTCGAACGGCATCGTCGCCCCGAAGACAGCGCAGGAGGAGGGCGAGGCGGTCCGCTCGATGGGCGCCTATCTGGTCGAGCTCATCGAGGACAAGCGGTGCTCGCCCGGCGACGACCTGCTGAGTGCGCTGATCCGGGCGCGCGACGAGGAGGGCGACGGACTGTCGTCCGACGAACTCGTCGGGATGGCCTTCCTGCTGCTCGTCGCCGGTCATGAGACCACGGTCAATCTGATCTCCAACGGGGTACGCGCACTGCTCGCCCACCCCGATCAACTGGCCGCACTCCGCGCCGATTTCGGCTTGATCGACGGTGCGGTCGAGGAGATGCTCCGGTACGACGGGCCGGTGGAGACCGCCACCTTCCGCTTCACCCGTGAACCGGTCAGGATCGGCTCCCGGGTCATTCCGGCCGGCGAAGCGGTCCTGATCGCCCTGGCCGGAGCCGACCGCGACCCCGCCCGCTATCCGGAACCGGACCGCTTCGACATCCGCCGCGACACCCAGGGGCATCTGGCGTTCGGACACGGTATCCACTTCTGCATGGGGGCTCCGCTGGCCCGTATGGAGGGCCGGATCGCGATCCGCGCGCTGCTGGAGCGGTGCCCGGATCTCGAACTCGCCCCGGACACCGGGGAGCTCGACTGGCTGCCGGGGATGCTGATCCGGGGGGTGCGACGGCTGCCGGTGCGCTGGTGAGGTAGGAAAGCGTGTCATGACCGGACTTGATTTGCAGATGGCACAGAAGGTCCTCGACAGCCAGCCTTTCAGCCGGCTCGTCGGGGCACGGATCACCGCTTTCGGGGATGGTGCGGCCGCCCTCGAAGTGGACATCCGTCCGGAACTCCAGCAGCAGAACGGCTTTGTGCACGGCGGGGTGCTGTCCTACGCCGCCGACAACTCGATCACGTTCGCCGCCGGGACGACCCTCGGACCGGCCGTACTCACCGGCGGCTTCTCGATCCAGTACATCCGGCCCGCCACCGGCCGCACGCTGATCGCCCGGGCCATCGTCGTCCACTCCGGCCGCCGCCAAGCCGTCGTCCGCTGTGATCTGTTCGCCGCGGCGGACGACGGCATGGAAACCCTGTGTGCGGTCGCCCAGGGGACCGTGCTCTCCGCCCGAAACTGAAGGGGCAGTTCCACCTCAGTCGGCCGGGATCTCCGCCACTGCCACCGGCCGGTGCTCGCGCCGGGACAGCTCGCACGCCTCCGCGATCCGCAGTGCGTGCAGAGCTTCCCGGCCGTCGCACGGGTTGGCCGCCTCGCCCCGCACCACCCGTACGAACGCGTCCAGTTCCGCCTCGTACGCCGGGGCGAACCGCTCCAGGAAGCCCGGCCAGGGCTTGGCCGGGGCGGCGGGGCCCTGTGGCTCCACCGACGTCAGCGGGGTGCGCTCGTCGAGACCGACCGCGATCTGGCCGAGCTCGCCCGCCAGCTCCATCCGTACGTCGTACCCGGCGCCGTTGCACCGGGTCGCCGTCGCCGTGGCCAGCGTGGCGTCGTCGAGGGTCAGCAGGGCCGCCGCCGTGTCGACATCGCCCGCCGCACGGAACATCGCGGGCCCGGCATCCGATCCGGTGGCGTACACCTCCACCACCTCACGGCCCGTCACCCATCGCAGGATGTCGAAGTCGTGGACCAGACAGTCCCGGAACAGACCGCCGGAGTGCGGCAGATACGCGGCGGGCGGCGGCGCCGGATCGGAGGTCACCGCCCGCACGGTGTGCAGCCTGCCCAGTGCCCCGCCCCGCACGGCGGTGCGCGCCGCAGCGTACCCGGCGTCGAACCGGCGCATGAAGCCCAGCTGGAGCACGCTCCCGGCCCGCTCGACCTCGCGCAGTGCGCTCAGCGTCCCCGCAGGGTCCAGCGCGATCGGCTTCTCGCAGAACGTGGGCAGCCCCGCACGCGCGGCCGTCCCGATCAGCTCCGCGTGCGCCGACGTGGCCGAGGCGATCACGACGGCGTCCACCCCCGCGCGCAGCACTTCGGCCACGGATCCGGCTGCTGCAGCGCCCGTCCGAGCGGCGACCGCTGCCGCCCTTGCCCCGTCGGTGTCCGTCACCACCAGCGTGTCCACCGCGGGGTGGCGGGCCAGCACACCCGCATGGAAGGAACCGATCCGGCCGGTGCCGATGAGTCCGATACGCATGCACCCAACGTGCCGCCCACCGGCTGCGCTGTCAACTATATGTCCTGACAAACGAGAGCGTGTTCGGTGCCTCGGAGGGGAAGGGCTCCCGAGCCCCGTCTCTGACGGCTCGTCGTTCAGTGCCCGGCCCTCCGGCGACGTGATCATGCCCAGGTGATCTGACAGGCCGTCAAATCGTCGTGAATGCCGTGGGTTCGGAAGGGGAGGGGTGCGGCGGCCGGCGACTTGCTCCCATTCGCCCCGTCCTGCCCCCGCGGGGCTCGTAACGATCTTCGGAAAGACTGGTTTTGCGTGTGTGGGCCACATAATCTCCCGTTGCCGTCGGCAGCCGGAAGAGGCCGCCGTGACCCCTGGGGGGACTGCATGTCCATGCGCGAGCACGAAGTCGACCGCCGTACGCTGTTCAGATTCGGCCTCGGAGGAGCGGTCGCCGCGGTCGTCGGCACCGAACTGGCGCTCCCCGCCGCGGCCCAGGCGGCGCCCTCGGCGGAATTCCCCTGGATCATCGACTGCGACAGCTGGGGCGCCAGGCCGCCGGCCGGCACCATCCAGATCACCGGCAACACCACCAACAAGATCATCCTGCACCACATGGCGTTCCCGAACGTCACCGACTACTCGCGCGAGCACGCCGTCCAGCTGGCCAAGGACTGCCAGGACCTGCACATGGACACCAACGGCTGGGCGGACACCGGCCAGCACTTCACCGTGAGCCGGGGCGGCTACGTCCTGGAGGGCCGTCACCGGAGCCTGGAGACCCTGGAAGCCGGGGAGCACCAGGTGACCGCCGCTCACTGTCCCGGCGAGAACGGCAATGCGATCGGGATCGAGAACGAGGGCACCTACATCACGGAGACCCCTCCCGAGGCCCTCCTCGACGCGCTGGTCGACCTGTGCATCGTCGTGTGCCGCAAGTTCGACCTGAACGCCTGGGACATTTTCGGCCACTGGGACTTCCGCGAAACCGACTGCCCGGGCATTGCCTTCTACGCACAGTTCCCGATGGTCCGCTCGCGCGTCCTGAAGTCGCTGGGCACGCCGGCCGGCGCGATACCGGAGCGCCGGTGGCCGGACATCTGGCGGTTCGTCGGCGGCCCCGTCGTCAAGGTGGCGCAGTACCTGCTCGCCGACCTCGGGTACGAACTGGCCGCCGACGGCGTCTTCGGCCAGGACATGAACCCGGTCGTGAACGACTTCCAGGCGAGGAACGGCATACCGGTCGACCCGGACTGCACCTTCGACCGTGCCACCTGGGAGGCACTCGTACCCACCCTCGGCAAGCACGCCACCGGCCTGCCCGTCGTGGCCCTTCAGGAGATGCTCGTCCGCAAGGGATACGCCGATGCCGCACCGACGGGCACGTACGACCACGCGACCATGAGAGCCGTCCAGGGCCTTCAGCGACTGCACGGCCTGGTTCCCGACGGCAAGGTCGGGACGAGCACGTGGTGCGCCGTCGTCGGCGGCTCGGTACGGCAGGCGTTCCGGGTCTGAACCGGTCCGCGGCAGCCGACCGGCACGCGTGCGAAGGCCCGCGGGCCTTCGCTTCCCGCCGCGGCCGGCCGGCCGCGGCGGGGCCGGTGCCCCGGCAGTTGGTCAGCCCGGTTGGCTGTTGTCCTTGAGGGTGCCCCAGCCGTGCCAGCGGTCGATCTCGATCCAGGCGCTCACCCGGTCGCGGTCCCGCATGGGGTAGTCGTTGCCCATGTACTGGCGGGCCAGCTTGTCGATGTCGGCGAGGCCCTCGTCCGGGCGTGTCTCGGCGACGTGGCCGATGACGCTGATGTGCGTGTACCAGCCCGCCTCGTCCAGCACGGTGAGAGTGACGCGCGGGTCGTGGCGGATGTGGTCCAGCCGCTTGCGACCCTCGTCCATGTTCACCAGGATCCGGCCGTCGTCCCAGAGGTACCAGGTCGGGGTGGACACCGGCTGGCCGTCCGGGCGGAGCGTGGTGATGACGGCCGGGTTCGCCTTCTTCAGCATGGCCACGGCTTCGTCCGGCAACGGTGGCTTGGACATCTGCTCTCCCTCACGTCGACGCGTCGTACGGCACCGGTGGCGCGCCCCCTGAGCACCCCACCCGCAGACTACGATCACCCCGCTCAGGTCGCCCGCCGACCCGCCCGCGACCGGGTGGCCCCGGGCCTGTCGCATCTCCCGGGCAGCGGGTTGTCAGGACAACCGGACAACGGGACGACCTGACTACCGGTGGTCCTGACATGAGGGCTACGCTCCTGCCGTGCCCAAACCCGTCGCCGACCCCGCCGCCCTCGAACTCGGTGTGGACCGCAGCAGCCCGGTCCCGCTCTACTACCAGCTGTCCCAGCAGCTGGAGGCGGCCATCGAGCAGGGCCGGCTCGCCCCCGGCAGTCTTCTCGGCAACGAGATCGAGCTCGCGGCCCGGCTCGGCCTGTCGCGGCCCACCGTCCGCCAGGCCATTCAGTCGCTCGTCGACAAGGGCCTGATGGTCCGTCGCCGCGGGGTGGGCACCCAGGTCGTCCACAGCCAGGTCAAGCGGCCCCTCGAACTGAGCAGCCTGTACGACGATCTGGAGGCGGCCGGCCAGCGCCCCGCCACCCGGGTCCTGGGCAACCGGATCGAGCCCGCCACTGCCAGGATCGCCGCCGCCCTCGGTGTCCCGGAAGGCACCGACGTCCACCTCGTGGAGCGGCTGCGGTCCGCGCACGACGAACCGATGGCCCTGCTGCGCAACCACGTGCCGGCCGGCCTGGTCGACCTGGGCACCGAACGTCTGGAAGCCACCGGTCTCTACCGGATCATGCGGGCCGCCGGTATCACCCTGCACAGCGCGCGCCAGAGCGTCGGGGCCCGCCTCGCCACGGCCGAGGAAGCCGCCCAGCTCGCCGAGCCCGAGGGCGCGCCGCTGCTGACGATGGAGCGCACCACGTACGACGACACGGGGCGGGCGGTCGAATTCGCCTCCCATGTCTACCGGGCCTCGCGCTACGCCTTCGACTTCCAGCTCCTCGTACGCTGACGAGCGCTCCGGCGGCCCCGTTGACGACGCCGACGCACCCCGCTAGAACTCCCCAAGCCGCACTCGGGCGGCCGGGAGAGAAGGCGGACCCACCATGCGTACCCCTCGCAGGACAGCAACCCTGATCGCCATATGCACCATCGGCCTCGCGCTCACCGCCTTAACCGGATGCAGCAGCTCCGGCGGCAAGAGCTCGGAGGACAAGTCCGGGAGCGGCGGCGGGCAGGGCGTCAAGGGCGTCTCCACACCGCGGATGAAGATCGCCATGGTCACGCACGCGGGGGAGGGCGACACCTTCTGGGACATCGTCCGCAGCGGTGCGAAGCAGGCCGCGGCCAAGGACAACGTCGAGTTCCTGTACTCCGCCGACAAGGAGGGCAAGGAGCAGGCCCAGCTCGTCCAGGCCGCCATCGACCAGAAGGTCGACGGCATCGTCGTCACGCTCGCCAAACCGGAAGCCGTCAAGGAGGTCGTCGCCAAGGCGGTGAAGGCCGGCATCCCCGTCGTCACGATCAACTCGGGCGCGCAGTTCTCCGCGGAGGTCGGCGCGCTCGGCCACATCGGGCAGGACGAGAAGGTCGCCGGCGAGGCCGTCGGCGAGGAACTCAACAAGCGCGGCCGCAAGAAGGCCGTCTGCGTCATCCACGAACAGGGCAACGTGTCGCTCGAGGAGCGGTGCGCCGGAGTGAAGAAGACGTTCAAGGGCGCGGTCGAGAACCTCAACGTCGAGGGCACCAACATGCCCGCCTCCACCTCCTCCATCGAGGCGAAGCTCCAGGCCGACCACGGCATCGACACGATCGTCACCCTCGGCGCGCCGTTCGCCGCCGCATCCGTCAAGGCCAAGGAGGGCTCCGACTCCAAGGCCGAGGTCGACACATTCGATCTGAACGCCGAGGTCGTCAAACGCCTCAAGGCCGCGGAGGTCGGCTTCGCCGTCGACCAGCAGCCGTACCTCCAGGGCTATCTCGCCGTCGACGAACTGTGGCTCAACAAGACCAACGGCAATGTCATCGGCGGCGGCAAACCGGTGCTCACCGGCCCGGCGATCGTCACCGCCGACGACGTCCCGCAGCTGGAGGAGTACACCGCGCGCGGCACCCGATGACCGCCGCACGCACCACCGCGCACACCCCCTTCCGACACACACGTCCCGCCCCTGCCGGGCGGCGCCGACCCGGGCTCGGGGATACTTGGCCAGCCGGACCGGGAGGCAATACCCCCAGACGGCACCAAGCGGTACAGCGAGCAGCACAAGAAGGGCACGGCGTCGTGGCAAGGGTTCGGACAGGGGTACGTGCGATGGGTGCCGTGCTTGCGGCGGTGCTCGGGGCATCCCTCGTGGGATGCAGCAGCACCGGTGGCAAGCGGGCGGAGGAGCGCGCGGCCCGGGCCGCCGCCGAGGGCCGGTCCGCGGTGAACACACCCCGCTGGACCTTCGCCATGGTCACGCACTCGGGCGACGGCGACACCTTCTGGGACATCGTCCAGCGCGGCGCCGAGCAGGCGGCCGTCAAGGACAACATCAAGTTCCTGTACTCGCACAATGACGAGGCGCAGCAGCAGGCCCAGCTCGTCCAGGCCGCGATCGACCAGAAGGTCGACGGGCTGATCGTGTCGCTCGCCAAGCCCGACGCGATGAAGGACGTCGTCGCCAAGGCCACCAGGGCCGGAATCCCGGTGATCACGGTGAACTCGGGCTCCGCGGAGTCCAAGGCGTTCGGCGCGCTCACCCACATCGGCCAGGACGAGTCCATCGCCGGCGAGGCCGTCGGCGACGAGCTCAACGCGCGCGGCCGCAAGAAGGCCCTGTGCATCCTGCACGAGCAGGGCAACGTCGGCCACGAGCAGCGCTGCGCCGGGGCGAAGAAGGCGTTCGACGGGCAGATGCAGAACCTGTACGTCGAGGGCACCAACATGCCCGACGTCCAGGCGTCCATCGAGGCGAAGCTCCAGGCGGACAAGAGCATCGACGCGGTCGTCACGCTCGGCGCGCCGTTCGCGGACGCCGCCGTGAAGGCGAAGCGGACCGCGGGCTCCAAGGCCGAGATCGACACGTTCGACCTGAACGCGAAGGTCGCCACCGCACTGCGGGACAAGACCCTGGGCTTCGCCGTCGACCAGCAGCCGTACCTCCAGGGGTACGAGGCCGTCGACCTGCTCTGGCTCTACCGCTACAACCGCAATGTGCTCGGCGGCGGGCGCCCCGTCCTCACCGGCCCGCAGATCATCACCTCGAAGGACGCCGCCGAGCTGGCGGAGTACACGAAGCGGGGGACCCGATGACCACGACGGAGCAACCACCGGCCCCGGCGGCCGGGTCCGACGAGCGGCTGCTGCACACCTCGGCGCTGCGCAGGCTGCTCGGCCGTCCCGAACTCGGTTCGGTCGTTGGCGCCGCGGCCGTCTTCATCTTCTTCTCGATCGTCGCCGACAGCTTCCTGCGCGCCTCCAGCTTCGGCACGGTGCTGTACGCGGCGTCCACCATCGGGATCATGGCGGCGCCGGTGGCGCTGCTGATGATCGGCGGTGAGTTCGACCTGTCCGCCGGTGTCATGGTCACCAGCTCCGCACTGGTCTCGTCGATGTTCAGCTACCAGATGACGGCCAACGTCTGGGTCGGCGTCTTCGTGTCGCTGCTGGTGACGCTGGCCTTCGGCGCGTTCAACGGGCTCATGCTGACCCGTACCAAACTGCCGAGCTTCATCATCACGCTCGGTACGTTCCTGATGCTGACCGGTCTCAATCTCGGCTTCACCAAGCTGATCAGTGGAACCGTGTCGACGAAGTCCATCGCCGACATGGAGGGCTTCGACTCGGCCCGCAAGGTCTTCGCCTCGCAGTGGACCGTCGGTGGGGTCGAACTCAAGATCACCATTCTCTGGTGGGCTGTGCTCGTCGCGATCGCCACCTGGATCCTGCTCCGTACCCGCTTCGGCAACTGGATCTTCGCGGTGGGCGGCGAGGCCGACGCGGCCCGCGCCGTCGGTGTCCCGGTGATCCGCACCAAGGTCGGGCTCTACCTCGGGGTCGCCTTCGCCGCCTGGGTCTCCGGGCAGCACCTGCTGTTCTCGTTCGATGTGGTGCAGTCCGGCGAGGGCGTCGGCAACGAACTGACGTACATCATCGCGGCCGTCATCGGCGGCTGCCTGATCACCGGCGGCTACGGCTCCGCGATCGGCTCGGCGATCGGCGCTTTCATCTTCGGCATGACCAGCAAGGGCATCGTGTACGCGGAGTGGAACCCGGACTGGTTCAAGTTCTTCCTCGGAGCCATGCTGCTCCTGGCCACCCTGCTCAACGCATGGGTACGCAAGCGCGCGGAGGCGACGAAATGACGACCGCGGCCCCCCGGGCGCTGATCGAGCTGGACCACGTCAGCAAGTTCTACGGGAACATCAAGGCGCTCCAGGACGTCTCGCTGGAGGTCCACGCGGGCGAGATCTCCTGCGTCCTCGGCGACAACGGCGCCGGCAAGTCCACCCTCATCAAGATCATCGCGGGGCTGCACCGGCACGACGCAGGCCGGTTCCTGGTCGAGGGCGAGGAGACCGCTCTGGCCAATCCGCGCGAGGCCCTGGACCGGGGCATCGCCACGGTCTACCAGGACCTGGCCGTCGTTCCGCTGATGCCCGTCTGGCGAAACTTCTTCCTCGGCTCCGAGCCGACGACGGGCGTCGGCCCGTTCAAGCGGCTCGACGTCCGGTTGATGCGCGAGACGACCCGCTCCGAGCTGCTGCGCATGGGCATCGACCTGCGCGACGTCGACCAGCCGATCGGCACCCTGTCCGGCGGCGAGCGCCAGTGCGTCGCCATCGCGCGGGCCGTCTACTTCGGCGCCAAGGTCCTCGTCCTGGACGAGCCCACCGCGGCGCTCGGCGTCAAGCAGTCCGGGGTCGTGCTCAAGTACGTGGCGGCCGCCCGGGACGCCGGGCTCGGCGTGGTTCTCATCACGCACAACCCGCACCACGCCTATCTGGTCGGCGACCGGTTCGTGCTGCTCAAGCGGGGTGCCATGTCCGGCAGCCACACCAAGGACTCCATCACCCTGGACGAGCTGACCCGCCAGATGGCCGGTGGCAGCGAGCTCGAGGAGCTCAGCCACGAGCTCGAGCGGGCCCCCTCGCCGACCCACCTGGGCGGCCATCCGGTCACCGACGACACCCCGTAGGAGAGGGCGCGGGCGGGGCGCCGCGGACCCCGACCGCCCGCCCCGACGCTCCGGCAGTGGCAGAATCGAGCCCGACGGGCGCCGTCCGCCGCCGGGAGCTGTCACCGCCCGGTCCCCCCAGACAATGCAGGGACGATGAGCACGTACCGCGACTTCACACACCGCGGCTCCGCCCGCGCCACCGTCCTGCGGACCGTCGGCACCCGCGAGCGGCGCTCGCACCTCACGGCGCCACGGGTACCCACCGTCGGCATCGACATCGGGGGTACGAAGGTGATGGCCGGCGTCGTCGACGCCGACGGCAACATCCTGGAGCAGCTGCGCACCGAGACGCCGGACAAGTCCAAGAGCCCCAAGGTCGTCGAGGACACCATCGTCGAGCTGGTCCTCGACCTCTCCGACCGGCACGATGTGCACGCCGTCGGCATCGGCGCGGCGGGCTGGGTCGACGCCGATCGCTCCAAGGTGCTGTTCGCGCCGCACCTCGCCTGGCGCGACGAACCCCTCCGGGACGCACTCGCCTCCCGCCTGGTCGTCCCCGTCATGGTGGACAACGACGCGAACACCGCGGCGTGGGCGGAGTGGCGGTTCGGCGCGGGCCGCGGCGAGGACCATCTCGTCATGATCACGCTCGGCACCGGCATCGGCGGCGCGATTCTGGAGGACGGCCAGGTCAAGCGCGGCAAGTACGGGGTCGCCGGTGAGTTCGGCCACATGCAGGTGGTGCCCGGCGGGCACCGCTGTCCGTGCGGCAACCGCGGCTGCTGGGAGCAGTACAGCTCCGGCAACGCCCTCGTCCGCGAGGCCAGGGAGCTGGCCGCCGCCGACTCGCCCGTCGCCCACGGCATCATCGAGCGGGTCAAGGGGAACATCCCCGAGATCACCGGGCCGCTCATCACCGAACTGGCCCGCGAGGGCGATGCGATGTGCATCGAGCTCCTCCAGGACATCGGCCAGTGGCTCGGTGTCGGCATCGCCAATCTGGCTGCCGCGCTCGACCCCTCCTGCTTCGTCATCGGAGGCGGTGTCAGCGCCGCCGACGACCTGCTGATCGGTCCCGCCAGGGATGCCTTCAAGCGCCACCTCACCGGCCGTGGCTACCGGCCCGAGGCCCGGATCGCGAAGGCGGAGCTCGGCCCGGAGGCAGGTATGGTCGGCGCCGCGGACCTGGCCCGGCTGGTCGCCCGCCGGTTCCGCCGCACCAACCGCCGTCGTGTCGAGCGGTACGAGCGGTACGCGCAGATCTACGACCAGGCCGCGAGCACCATCCGGTCGACCCGCAACACCCGCACCTCCTAGGGATCCCCAGAACATGACCACAGCAGAGCATCCCGTCCTGCCGCGCCAGTCCTCGCCGCCCGACGAGGGCGGCGGACGGCCCCCGGAGGGCCGGCGCCGGATGATCCGGCGACGCCTGATCACGGCGACCATCATCGTCCTGCTGATCGGCGTCCCGGCCGGCTATCTGCTGATCTCCGCCGGCCAGAGCCGCCGCTCCGGGCAGGACAAGGAGGCCGAGGCCTCCGCGCAGGGGCTCCGTGAGGGCTGGCCGTCCCGGATGCAGCGCCGGATCTTCGAGGTGCCGATCCCCGGCGACGCGGTGGACGTCCAGTACTACGAGACGAACAACTGGAAGGCCAGCCGGATGTACGTGCAGTTCCGCACGTCGTCCTCCGGACTCGACCGCTTCCTGTCCCGTCTGGGCTCCGGCCGCGCGGCCCTGACCGACGGCGACGTCACCGTCGGCGCCCGCGACACCAAGATCGCGGGCTGGCACTTCGGTCGGGGCGTCGACTGGGCGGGCACCACCCACACCAACAAGGACCCGCGCCCCACCCAGGACATCACCGTCGACATGACCGATCCGGCATCTCCTGTCGTATATGTCGTCTCTGCGGCGACCCCCTGACCGGAGGCCGACCGACCGCTCACTAACCTGGAGCGAGTGAGCGATGTGAGTGAGACGAAGACCCCGCAGCCCGCGCAGCCGTTCCCCGGCGCGCAGTCCGCACCTGCGGCGCAGCAGTTCCAGGGCCCGCAGACGCTGCAGCCGTTCCCGGGACCGCAGCCCGCGCAGCCCGGGCACACCCTGCAGCCGGTGCCGCCGCTGTCGGCCACGCAGACCGGGCACGTACCGCTGCAGCCGTCGCACGCACAGCCGGTGCAGCCCGCCCAGCCCGTGCCCCCGCAGCCGGCGCCGTCCGCCCGGCCCCGGCCGATCCCGCCGGGGTCCCGCGCGCTGCCGATGCACACCCTGCAGTACCGGTTCGACGGCCCGCAGGACGCCCCCGTCCTCGTCATCGGCCCCTCGCTCGGCACCACCTGGCACATGTGGGACCGCCAGATACCGGAGCTCTCCCAGCACTGGCGGGTCTTCCGCTTCGACCTGCCCGGCCACGGCGGCGCCCCGGCCCACCCCGCCACCGCCGTCGGCGAACTGTCCGACCGGCTGCTGGCCACCCTCGACAGCCTCGGCGTCCAGCGCTTCGGGTACGCCGGCTGCTCCATCGGCGGTGCGATCGGCGCCGACCTCGCACTGCGCCACCCGCACCGGGTCGCCGCGCTGGCCCTGGTCGCCGCCTCGCCCCGGTTCGGCAGCGCGGACGAGTTCCGCCAGCGCGGCGTGATCGTCCGCACCAACGGCCTGGAGCCGATGGCCCGCAGCGCACCGGACCAGTGGTTCACCCCCGGCTTCGCCGCCGCCCAGCCCGCCATCGTCGAGTGGGCCGTCCAGATGGTCCGCACCACCGACCCCGGCTGCTACATCGCGGCCTGCGAAGCTCTCGCCGCCTTCGACATCCGTCCCGAACTCGGCCGCATCAGCGTCCCGACTCTCGTCGTGGTCGGCGCCGAGGACCATGTCACGGGGCCGGCCGAGGCCCGCACCCTGGTCGCGGGCATCCCGGACGCCCGGCTCGCCCTCGTCCCCGGCGCCTCGCACCTCGCCCCCGTCGAGCAGCCCGGAGCCGTCACCGACCTGCTCCTCACCCACTTCTCCACCAGCTGGCAGGACACCCTCGCCGCCATCCCTGTCCCCGGCACCGGCCCCACACTCTCCGCACCCGTCCTGCCCATCGCGGAGATCGCCCCCGCCACGGCCGCGCCCGACACCGTGAACTCCGGCCGCCCGGACCCGTACGACCCGGGGATGAAGGTCCGCCGCGAAGTGCTCGGCGACGCCCACGTCGACCGGGTCCTGGCCGCGTCCGACGACTTCACCGGCGAGTTCCAGGAGCTCGTCACGCGCTACGCCTGGGGCGAGACCTGGACCCGGGAGGGCCTGGACCGCCGTACCCGCAGCTGCGTCACGCTGACCGCACTGGTCACCTCCGGCCACCTGGAGGGCCTCGCCCCGCATATCAGGGCCGCCCTGCGCAACGGGCTGACCCCCGCCGAGATCAAGGAAGTGCTGCTGCAGACCGCCGTGTACTGCGGCATACCGGCCGCGGGCGCCGCCTTCACCATCGCCCAGTCGGTGATTCAGGAAGAAACCACGCCCCGGCCGTAGCAGGATGAGCACCATGAACGCTGCGAACCCCGTGCACCTGACCCTGACCAAGAAGACGCACTCCTGCATCCGGCTGGAGAAGGACGGGCGGACGCTCGTCATCGACCCGGGCGGCTTCTCGGAGCAGGACGCGGCACTCGGCGCCGACGCGATGCTCGTGACCCACGAGCACGCCGACCACTTCGACGAGGGCCGGCTGCGGGCCGGCCTGGAGGCCAACCCGGCCGCGGAGATCTGGACCCTGCGCAGCGTCGCGGAACAGCTCTCCGCGGCCTTCCCCGGCCGGGTGCACACCGTCGGTCACGGCGACACGTTCACCGCCGCGGGATTCGACGTACAGGTGCACGGCGAACTGCACGCGGTGATCCACCCCGACATCCCGCGGATCACCAACATCGGCTTCCTGGTGGACGGTTCGCTCTTCCACCCGGGGGACGCGCTCACCGTCCCCGACCACCCCGTCGACACGCTGATGCTCCCGGTGATGGCCCCCTGGAACAAGATCTCCGAGGTCATCGACTACGTGCGCGAGGTCAAACCGCGCCGGGCGATCGACATCCACGACGCGCTGCTCACCGATCTCGCCCGCCCGATCTACGACCGGCAGATCGGCAGCCTCGGCGGTGCCGAGCACGGGCGGCTGACCCCCGGGGACTCGACCGGCCTGTGACCGGCGCCGGTCCGGCGACTGTCAGTGGGAGCCGCTAGGTTTACGTACATGCGCATCGCCACGTGGAACGTCAATTCGATCACCGCCCGCCTCCCGCGGCTGCTGGCCTGGCTGGAGAGCACCGGCACGGACGTGCTGTGCATCCAGGAGACCAAGTGCACGGCCGAGCAGTTCCCGGCGGACGAGCTGCGCGAGCTCGGCTACGAGTCCGCGGTCAACGCCACGGGCCGGTGGAACGGGGTGGCGCTGGTCTCCCGGGCCGGACTGTCCGACGTCGTGATGGGGCTGCCCGACGGCCCCGACTACGACGGAGTGCAGGAGCCCCGGGCGATCTCCGCGACCTGCGGCCCGGTCCGCCTCTGGTCGGTGTACGTGCCGAACGGGCGCGAGATCGAGCACCCGCACTACGCGTACAAGCTGCGCTGGTTCGAGGCCCTGCAGAAGGCGGTGGCCGCGGACGCTGCGGGCTCGCAGCCGTTCGCGGTGCTGGGCGATTTCAACGTGGCCCCGACCGACGAGGACGTCTGGGACCCGGCCCTGTTCGAGGGCGCCACCCATGTCACGCCCGCCGAGCGCGCCGCCCTCGCCACCCTGCGCCAGGAGGGTCTGTCGGACGTCATGCCGCGCCCGCTCAAGTACGACCGCGCGTACACCTTCTGGGACTACCGCGAGCTGCGCTTCCCGAAGAACAAGGGCATGCGGATCGACCTGGTCTACGGGAACGCCCCGTTCACGGTGGCGGTCAAGGACAGCTACGTGGACCGTGAGGAGCGCAAGGGCAAGGGCGCGTCCGACCACGCGCCGGTGGTCGTCGACCTGGAGCTGTGACCCGTCGGCCGGTGACGAAGGGCCTGATCCCGGCACAGAATGACGCTCTGATCATGCGGCGTCCTGGGGGACCATGCGCAGCCGTACCCGCACCGTCGCAGCCGCCACCGCTGCCGCCGCCCTGCTCCTCGTCCTCACCGGTTGCGGCGACGAGCCCGCCAAGGCCGATCCGAAGGCCTGCAGGGCGGTCATGGAGAAGCGGTTCGTCGAGAACACCGCCGACGGCACCGTCCCGCCGGAGTGCAAGGGCATCGACAACAAGGTCCTCGCCGGCTTCGTCGAGGACATCTTCAACGCCCATATCGGCGACGCGACGAAAGAGGCCGTCAAGGAGCTGGAGGACGAGCCGGGCGGGATGAAGGTGACGGTCAGCGACCCGCCCTCGCCCCGCCCCTGACCGAGCCACCCGGCATGATCCGAACGAGAGGACCTACGACGCCTCCAGGTGCGGCGCGTGGGTCCGGACCGCGGCCAGCACCTGCCGCTTGGACGGGTTGACCATCGAGTGGCCGGCCACGGACACCGTCGGCACGGTCTCGTTCCCGTCGGCGACCGAGCGGACGAACGCCGCCGCCTCGGGGTCCCGCCAGATGTTCACCTCGGTGTAGGTGAGGCGGCTGAACCGCAGCCGCAGTCGCAGCTTCATGCAGTACGGGCAGCCGGGCCGCCAGTAGACGACCATGCCGTCGTGGTCCTCGGCCATGCGGGTCCCCCCGTTCGCGTAGGCGTGGGGTGGATCCTAACCGGCCCGGCCGGAGCCCGGTCGGGAGGCGCTGTCAGTGGCCGCCGATACGGTGGTTCCTGTCATTGTCCCGCTTGCTGGCTGCTTGCGAAGACTCGGACCGCGCCCCGCCCGTTCAGCGCCGGGCGGGGCGTGCGGACGGCGCGTGCGGCGGCGCGCGGCCGGGTGCGTGCACCGGGTTCAGTCCTCGAACGACAGGCCGCGCGCCCTGTGGTGCGTATCCCGGCCGGGATGGGACCCTGAGTGGTATGAACATCCCTTTCTTGGACAACTGGCGTAAGCGTCACGACGGTACGCGCGGGGCGGGCCTCGCGGCCGCCGTCGAGGTCGACCCGGAGGGCGTCGCCGAGCTGCTCGCCGAATGTGAGCTGCTGCGTGTCCGAGTGGGGCAGCGTGGACTGGAACTCGACGACACTCCGGCCTCGTTGACGGCGCTCGACCAGCTGCCGCCGCGTTGGCGCGACGACCCCGAGGAGCTGCCCTGGCTGGGCAACGACGCCGGGCTGTATCTCGGCACCGTTCTCGTGCGCAACGTCCCGGGTGCGGCCTGGCACATCTGGCCGAGCGGTCAGCCGGTGGTGCGGCTCGCCTCCGGGCGGGAGATCGATGTCGTCGAGGCGGGGCTCGACTGGGCGATGACCGGCAGCCCCGAGCTCTCGCAGGTGTACGCAGAGTCAGCCGAAGGATAGTCCATCACCAAAACCAAATAAAACGCCTTATGCCCCATTTATGCGTGTCGGGTGCGAAGTCCCTTATCGGGATGGATAGTTTGCGCTGAACTCGACACAGCGATAAGTGGGTAGGGCAGCGTATGGCCGTCGATCCGTTGATCGAGCTGCGGGACGTCAATAAGTACTACGGGGCGTTGCACGTACTGCAGGACATCAATCTCACCGTCGGCCGCGGGGAGGTGGTGGTGGTCATCGGCCCCTCCGGCTCCGGCAAGTCAACGCTCTGCCGGACCATCAACAGGCTCGAGACGATCGAGTCGGGTCATATCGCGATCGACGGCAGACCCCTCCCGGAGGAGGGGAAGGGGCTCGCGCAGTTGCGCGCCGAAGTCGGCATGGTCTTCCAGTCGTTCAATCTGTTCGCGCACAAGACCGTGCTCGCCAATGTCTCGCTCGCCCAGCTCAAGGTCCGCAAACGCAAGAAGGACGAATGCGACGCGCGGTCCCGGGAGCTCCTGGAGCGGGTCGGGCTCGCCTCGCAGGCCGACAAGTACCCCGCCCAGCTCTCCGGCGGCCAGCAGCAGCGGGTGGCCATCGCTCGCGCCCTGGCCATGGACCCCAAGGCACTCCTCTTCGACGAGCCGACCTCGGCGCTCGACCCGGAGATGATCAATGAGGTGCTTGAGGTCATGCAGCAGCTCGCCAGGGATGGCATGACCATGGTCGTCGTCACGCACGAGATGGGGTTCGCCAGGTCCGCTGCCAATCGCGTGGTCTTCATGGCGGACGGCCGCATCGTCGAGGACCGCACCCCGGAGGCGTTCTTCACCGCCCCGGAGAGCGAGCGCGCCAAGGACTTCCTGTCCAAGATCCTCAAGCACTGACGGGAGGCCCCCAGTTGCGTACGAGAAAAGTGCTGGCCGCCTGTGCGGGGCTCCTGCTGGCCGTCCTTGCAGTCGGCTGCGGCAAGGAAGGCAGCCCTCCGGTGAAGGGGCCGAAGCCCGCGCAGCTGCCCGTGTACAAGGTCGACACCAGCTTCCGGCTGCCCGAGTCGAAAACCTGGACGAAGGCGAAGAAGCGTGGCTACCTCCGGGTCGGGGCCAAGGAGGACCAGCCGTACCTGGGCGAGAAGGACCCGGCCACCGGCGTCTACTCCGGCTTCGACATCGAGATCGCCAGGATGATGGCCGCCTCGCTCGGTTTCGACCCGAAGACGATCCGCTTCAAGACGATCGCCTCCGCCAACCGTGAGACCGCGCTGCAGAACGGCCAGATCGACTACTACGTCGGCACCTACACCATCAACGAGATGCGCAAGAAGCTCGTCGGCTTCGCCGGGCCGTACTTCATGGCCGGGCAGTCGCTGCTCGTCCGTACGGACGAGCACGACATCAACGGCCCGCAGGACCTGGCCGGTAGGACGGTCTGCTCGGCGGCCGGCTCGACCCCGTACCAGCGGATCGCGGCCGACTACCCGAAGGCGATCCTGGTCGCCTACGACACGTACTCGATCTGTGTCGACAACCTGCTGACCTACCAGGTCGACGCCGTCACCACCGACGACGCCATCCTGCTGGGCTTCGCCGCCAAGGCACCCAATGAGCTGAAGGTGGTCGGCAAGCCGTTCTCCGAGGAGCCGTACGGCATCGGGGTACCGCGCAGCGACAACGCGCTGCGGTTCGCACTCAACGACGCTCTTGAGGCCAACGAGAAGAACGGCAACTGGAAGAAGGCGTTCGAGGCCACCCTCGGCCTGTCCGGAGTGCCCGCACCGACTCCGCCGCCCATCGACCGCTACCCGGCGACCTGAGGGGACGGGCCACACCATGGACGTACTGACAGAGAACTTCTCGACCTACGCCGAAGGCTTCCTCGGCACCCTCGAACTCACCGTCTTCGCCTCGATCCTGGCGCTGGTGCTCGGCTTCGTGATGGCCTCGTTCCGGGTGGCGCCCGTCGGCTCGCTCCGGGTGTTCGGCACCGTCTGGGTGATGGTGCTGCGCAACACCCCGCTGACCCTGCTCTTCTTCGCCGTCCTCCTCGGCCTGCCGCGCTTCGGCCTGGTCCTGCCGTTCAAGGTCTTCGCGGTCCTCGCGCTCGGCTGCTACACCTCCGCGTTCATCTGCGAGGCGCTGCGCTCCGGCATCAACACCGTCCCGCAGGGCCAGGGTGAGGCCGCCCGCAGCCTCGGTATGACCTTCGGACAGACGCTGGGCTCCGTGGTGCTGCCGCAGGCGTTCCGCTCGGTGATCCCGCCGGTCGGCTCGACGCTCATCGCCCTCGCCAAGAACTCGGCGATCGCCGGGGCGTTCAGCGTCACCGAGCTGCTCGGCACCTACAAGACCCTCAACGAGCTGGGCTACAACATCATCTGGACCTTCGTCTGGATCGCCGTCGGCTACCTGATCATCACCCTGTCCATCAGTGCGCTCTTCAATGTGATGGAGAAGCGCTGGGGAGTCGCCCGATGACCACCCACGCCCCCGCAGCCACCGCGCTGTACGACATCCCGGGCCCGGTCACCCGCAAACGCCACAGGGTGTACGGGATCGTCTCCACGGTCCTGATCCTTGCCCTGGTCGGCTGGATCATCTATCTGCTCTTCGCCACCGAGCAGTTCACCAGCGCCAAGTGGTCACCCTTCGAGTACAAGGGCATCCAGGAACTGCTGCTGCGCGGGCTCGGCAACACGCTGAAGGCGTTCGCGTACGCCGCGGTGCTCTCGCTGGCACTCGGGGCGGTCCTGGCCGTCGGGCGGCTCTCCGAACACCGGGCGGTGCGCTGGCTCGCCACGCTCGTCGTCGAGTTCTTCCGGGCCATGCCCGTGCTGGTGATGATCTTCTTCATCTTCGTGGCGCTGAAGGTGCAGCCGCTGCCCGCACTGGTCGCCGGACTGACCCTCTACAACGGCTCGGTGCTCGCCGAAGTGTTCCGTACCGGCATCAACTCGGTGGACCGCGGCCAGCGCGAGGCCGCGTACGCCCTCGGCATGCGCAAGACGCAGGTCATGACCTTCGTGCTGGCTCCGCAGGCGGTGCGCGCCATGCTGCCCGCCATCATCAGCCAGCTGGTGGTGGCGCTGAAGGACACCTCGCTCGGGTACTTGATCACGTACGAGGAATTCCTCCACGCCGGCAAACTCATCGCGTCCAACCTCGACTACGATCTTCCCTTCATCCCCGTGGTGATGGTGATCTCGCCGATCTACATCGGGATGTGCATGCTGCTCTCCTGGTTCGCCAACTGGGTGGCCAAGCGGGAGCGGCGCAACCCGAAGACGAAGGCCGTGGAAGTCGCACCGGCCGAACCAGAAACGCTGCTGCCGGGAGCGCAGTAGCCCAGACCGGCCGTACAGCGGTCTGGAGGAGCGGTGCCCGCCCGGCAGCAGCCGGTGATCACTTCTCGCGCAACGGAACGGACAGGTACGAGGGGTCCGTGTCCGGTGAGGAGAAGGTCAGCTGTGAACCGGCCGGGTTGTGCTCGATATAGAGCGGGTCGACCGTGTCGACGACCAGGGCGAGTCGGTGACCGGCCGGAAGGTCGTAGGCCGTGGAGAACAGCTCCAGGTCCACGCCGAACGGCCGCCCCGGCGTCTGTCCGTGGAAGGTATAGGGGGCGTTACTGACCAGCTTGCCGAGGCCGAGCGGCCCCTCGTCGTAGAGATAGGCGACGAGGGTGCCGCTCTCCTTGTTGCTGGTCACCGTGGTGTGGAGCTTCGCCGTGCCGCGGATGTGCTGTGCGGAGCCGTACCGCTCGGACTGCCAGACACCCGCGAAGGCGCGCGGCAGCAGGGGGATCGAGGCGACCGGAGGCAGCTTCACGAACTGGTCGAGGGCGTTCGACAGCATCACGATGCCGCCGTCGGCTCCCGAGTCGACGTTCGCGTAGATCTTCTTCGTACCGCTCAGCGCGATCCGCTTCCGGTCGGCGCCGACCGACTTCCAGTCCGGGTAGCCCTCGTAGCCGCTGTCCGTACGGGACTTGAGCTGGACCGGCTGTTCCTGGTCGATGCCGTTGCGTACGTCCTTGAGGTAGCGGTCGAACCAGCGGTGTGCGTCGGTCCAGGTGTCGTTGGGCAGGCCGAGCAGACCGGTGGCCTCGGCGGTGGCGTGGTCGCCGGGGCGGAACTCCAGGCGCTTGGGGACGCTGAGCTTCTCGTAGAACGAGGCGTACTGGTTGGGCGGGAAGATGGTGTCGCCCCACGCGTTGCCCATCATGACGGCGGCGCCGTTGGCGTTGATCTCGTCCAGATACGTGGCGGGGGAGCGCTTCTTCCCCCAGGCGATCATGTCCGGCTCCTTGGCCAGGTTGGACCCGAGGAAGTCGGCCAGCGTCGTGTTCAGTTCGTCGCTCGGGCGGCCGGTGAGCAGGCCGGCCCCACCGAGCAGTGCGGCGGCCTGGAGGTGCTGGGTGCGGCCGCTGTAGATGGAGTCGATGAGGTCGGCCCAACCGCTCAGCGCGACCACGGCCTTGATCCGCTTGTCGTGGCCGGCCGCGAGCAGGCTGATGCCCGCTCCGTACGACACGCCGCCCATGCCGATGCGCTGCGGGTCGGCGGGGGTGTGGGCGAGGGCCCAGTCGATGACGGCGGAGACATCGGCGATGTCCGGCGGCCCTGCGACCTCGATCCTTCCGCCGGAGAGCCAGAAGCCGCGTGAGGTGTAACTGACCACCACATAGCCGGAGTCGGCCAGCTGCTGTGCCTGGGCGAGATACTCGATCTGCGGCGTCGCCCAGCTGGAGGGCAGCACGATCAGCGGGTGTTTGTCGCCCGGCTCCGCACCGGCGGGTGTGAAGACATTGCCCTTGAGCGTGATCCCGCCGGAGCCGGGGATGTCGTAGAACTTCAGGCTCGGGGCCGACGCCGCCGCGGGTGCGACGAGGGGCTGGGCGACGGCCGCCGGAGCCGCGCCGAGGGCGGCTCCGGCGATCAGGACGGCGGCGGTTCCGATGGATGCGGTGGTGCGCAGAGCCGGGTACGGACGTCCCACGGGTCACTCCTCACGCGTGTCAGTGCAAAGTGACCCGACGGTAACCCTGGCCATTTACCGTTGGTAACTCCCTGGTGAGTTTCGTGAGCGTAACGATTGTTGGACGTGGTGTCAGCGGTGACGCGAGGTCGGGGCGTCGGAGCTGTCGCGGACTCGCGGATCAGTCGAGAGCGCTCTTCGCCTGCCAGTCGGACCAGGACACATTCCACGCCCCGTAGCCGTTGCCCTCCGCGACCGTGCCCTTGGCGTCCGCGCCGGTGATCTCGAACGGGTCGCCGACCTGCGCCTTCTGGTACAGCTCCGCGGCGTTCGCGTCGCTCATCCCCACGCAGCCGGAACTGTGGTTGGCGACCCCGAAATACGCGGCGTTCCACGGCGCGGCATGGGCGTACATCCCCGACCAGGTCAGCCGCATCGAAGAGTCGACCATCTTGTCGTACGCGTCGCCCAGGCCTACCGTCTCGGAGCGCATGTTGATCGTGCCCTCCTTCGCCATCAGTACGGCCGTGCCCCGCCAGGACGCCCTGTCCCCGCCCGGGGTGCCCGCCGACATGGGCACGTCCATGACCGTCTTTCCGTCCCGGTGCAACGCCAGCCGGTGCCGGTCGAGGTCGACCTTGACCACCTGGTTGCGGCCGATCGTGAATGTCGTCGCGTAGTCACGCACGAACCAGCCGCCGGCCGGGCCCGAGTCGATGCCGTTCAGATCGGCGTCGAGCGTGACGCGCGTACCGGACTTCCAGTACTCCTTGGGCCGCCAGTCGATCCTGTCCTTGCCGGAGTAGTCCTGCAGCCAGCCCCAGGACCCCTCGGTGGTGTTCGACGTGCTGACCTTCAGCCCCCGCTCGACCGCGGCCTTGTCCTTCACCGGGTTGTCGAAGACGATCGACAGCGGCTGGGCGATGCCGACCGTGGTGTTCTTGCCGGGGGCGAGCGTCAGCTTGTTGACCTTGTCGGCGTCGACGGTCGAGAACCCCGCGTGGTCGGTGCCGCCTCCGGTGTCCGTGGCCTCGACGCTGTACTCGGTACCGGGTGCGGCGACCCGGTCCGACGTCCAGGTCCGGCCGTCGCCGGATATCCGGCCGGTGAGCGCGTCACCCTCGGCGGCGGTCACCTTCACGGTCTTCAGCTTCCCGTCGGCCAGCGTCACCGTCACCGGCTTGCCCGCGGCGGCCTTCGTGCCCTGGAGGTTCACCGTGATCCTGGTGTCCGGAGTCCTGGCGGGCCCGGCATCATCACCGGACCCGGAACCCGAGTCCGATGCGGCGGCGCCCGAGCAGGCGGTGAGGGCGGCGCCGAGCACCGCCGTACCTGCGATCAGAGTCAGCCGGGCCGGGCGGGCGAGCGAGGTGGTGCGGCGTATGCGCCGGCATACAGAGATCAACGGAAAAACCTCCATGGCAGTGCTTCTCATCGGTGGAGAGGCATGTACTCGACCATAGGTTCCGCAAATACCGGGAAAACCATGGACTCCCTTGTATGACAAGGAACGCAGCACAACGGTCATCGTCCGGTCACATTCGCCGCGCGGACCCGTCATGGGCCGCTGTGAACATCCTTTACAGCCCCGCCGAGCCGTCGGCCGGGAGGGACCAGGGGAGGGCCACGGACATGTCAGCGCTGCTCGCGACCGGTGACCGCAGAGGTGAACAGGGGCTACGGATACGCAGTCTCACCGCTGCCGAGCACCGGGCATGTGTGACCGCGCGCGCCGGGGCGAGCTTTCTGCAGTATCCGTCCTGGGCCGAGGTGAAGGATCAATGGAAGTCGGAAATGGTCGGATGGCACGGCGGCAGCGGTGAATTGGACGGCAGTGCTCTCGTGCTCTACCGGCAATTCCCCGGTACCCGGAAATACTTTGCCTATCTGCCGGAAGGACCGGTGGCCGATTGGGCCGATCCCGAAATCGACCGCTGGCTGCTGCCATTGATGGCGCATCTGCGGAAGGCCGGTGCCTTCGCCGTACGGATCGGCCCGTCACCGGCCTACCGCCGCTGGGACACCGCCCGGCTCAAGGCGGCCACCGGGCCCCGTCGGAAGGTCGGGGACGTCCTGGCGACCGAGGTGGACCCGCTCGGCACCGCCGTCGCCGAACGGCTCCGGGCACGCGGCTGGCACCGGTGCGGCGGGGACGGCGACGCCGGGAACGACGCCGACGCCCAGCCGCGCCATGTCTTCCAGGTGCCGCTCGCCGGACGCACCCCCGACGACCTGTGGGCGGGGCTCAACCAGGAGTGGCGCCGCAACGTCCGCAAGGCCCAGAAGTGCGGTGTCCGGATCGTCGTCGGCGGTGCGGCCGAACTGCCCGAGTTCCACCGGCTGCTGCGGATCACGGAGGAGCGGGACGGCTTCCGTCTCGGCCGCTCCCTCGCCTACTACCAGCGGCAGTACGCCGTGCTCAACGCCGAACAGCCCGGCCGGATGCATCTCTACCTCGCCGTCCACGAGGGCGAGATCCTTGCCGCACACACCATGATCAGCACCGGGCGGCGGGTCTGGTACCAGACGGGCGCGTCCGCCGACCACCGCCGCGAGGTCCGCCCCAGCAACGCCCTCCAGTGGCAGATGATGCTCGATGCGCTGGCTCTCGGCGCCGAGGTGTACGACATGCGCGGGGTAGCCTCCACCCTCGACCCCGACGACCGCGCCTTCGGACTGCTGCGCTGGAAGCTCGGCACCGGCGGACAGGTCGTCGAGACCCTCGGAGAGTGGGAGACATCAGTGGGCGGAGCCGCCAACAACACGCTGTACCGCGCGTTCCAGGCGTACTTGGCGCGCCGGTGACCGCCACCGAGGCGACCGGAGAGGTCGCAGAGGACGAGCAGAGGACAGCGACGGACAGGTCGGGGCCGGTGCTGCGCAGCGGCGCCGTCATGGCAGCCGGCTCGGTCGTCTCGCGCGCCACCGGGTTCATACGCTCGGCGGTCGTCGTCGCCGCGCTCGGCACCGGACTCCAGGCCGACGGGTACACGGTCGCCAACACCGTCCCCAACATCCTCTACATGCTTCTCATCGGCGGGGCCCTCAACGCGGTGTTTGTCCCGGAACTGGTGCGGGCCGCCAAGGAACACGCCGACGGAGGCGCCGCGTACACCGACCGACTGCTCACCGCCTGTGCGGTCGGCCTCGTCGCCCTCACCGGGCTCGCTGTCGCCGGCGCCCCGCTGATCGTCGCTGTCTACACCCCCTACTCGGGCGAGCGGGCGGAGCTCACGATCGCGCTGGCCCGTTACTGCCTGCCGCAGATCCTCTTCTACGGGCTGTTCACGCTCCTCGGTCAAGTACTGAACGCCCGCGACCGGTTCGGCGCGATGATGTGGACACCGGTCCTCAACAACCTTGTGATCATTGCCGTGTTCGGACTGTATCTGGGCGTCGCGGCAGGCTCCGACGGCACGCTGACCCCCGCGCATGCCCAGTTGCTGGGGTGGGGGACGACGGCCGGGATCGCCGTGCAGACGCTGGCCCTGGTGCCCGCCCTGCGGGCCGCGAAGTTTCGCTGGCGGCCCCGGTTCGACTGGCGGGGGAGCGGCCTCACCCGGCCGCTGCGATCGGCCGGCTGGCTCGTGATGCTGGTACTGACGAACCAGGTCGCCTACTGGGTGGTGACGCGGCTCTCCACCCTCACCGGGCAGCACGCCGTGGAGCAGGGCGTGGTGGGCGGCGCGGGCTATACCGCGTACAGCTACGCCTACCAGCTGTGGGTGGTGCCGCAGGGCATCGTGACAGTCTCGCTCGTCACCGCGCTGATGCCGCGGATGAGCCGGGCGGCGGCCGACGGCGATCTGGCCGGGGTGCGTCGCGATGTCTCGTACGCGCTGCGGACGACGGCCGCGGTGGTGGTGCCCGCAGCGGGTGCGCTGTTCGCGCTCGCGCCGTGGGTGATGGGGGCCGTGTTCGGGTACGGACGTACCGGCGCCGCCGACATCACGGTGATGGCGGGGATGATGACGGCATTCGCGCCGGGACTGATTGCGTTCTCCGGGCAGTACGTGCTGTCCCGGGGTTTCTACGCGATGGGCGACACCCGTACGCCGTTCCTTCTGAACCTGGTGATCGCGGCGTTCAACGCGGGGCTGTCCGGTGTCGCGTATCTGTTGCTGCCCGCGCGGTGGGCGGTGACGGGGATGGCCGCGGCGTACTCGGTGGCGTTGTTCGCGGGGTTCGCGGTCACCGCGTATGTGCTGAATCGCAGGGTGTCGGGCGGATCCGGTGAGCGGCGGTCTCCACTGTGGCGGTCGCCCGGACTGTGGGCGCATGTGCGGCTGGTGGTGGCGTGTGTGCCCGCGGGGGCGCTCGGGTACGGGGCGGCTCGTGCATGCGACGGTTCCGGCGACGTGGTGGCAGCGGCGGCGGGGGTGATGGTGCTTCTGGGGGTGGTGGGGGCGCTGGCACGGCCGCTGCGGCTCGCCGAGGTCAGTGCCGTGCTGGCTGCGGGGCGGGGGCGGTTGCGGCGGTAGGGGGCGCCGGGGTCGGCCGGCGGCCGCTCTGTCCTTGATGGTGCCGGACGGCCCGGCTGTGCCGGTCGGCTCGATAGCGATCGTTGGGATACTGATGCCATGCCGCGTGTGCTGTTGATCGAAGACGACCCTTCCGTACGTGAAGGGGTGGAGCTCGGGCTGCGAAGGCGCGGTCATGAGCTCCGGGCCGTGGAGACCGGCGAGGCGGGACTCGGCGCGCTGGCGGAGTTCCGGCCCGATCTCGTCCTCCTCGACCTGATGCTGCCCGGCATGAACGGCGTCCAGGTCTGCCGTCGCATACGGGAGTCCAGCCAGCTGCCGATCATCATGCTGACCGCCCGTGGGGACGACTTCGATGTGGTCGTCGGGCTGGAGGCCGGCGCGGACGACTACATCGTCAAGCCGGCCCGCACCGAAGTGATCGAGGCCAGGATCCGGGCCGTGCTGCGGCGGCTCGCCGAACCAGCCGGGCGCAGCGGCATCGAGTTCCACGGTGAACTGGCGGTGGACCGTTCCGGGTTGTCCGTCGCCAAGGCGGGGGAGCGGATCCTGCTCGCCCCGTCTGAACTGAAGCTGCTGCTGCATCTGTCGGCCTCTCCCGAGCAGGTGTTCAGCAGGCAGCAGCTGCTCGAGTACGTCTGGGAGCACAGCTACCACGGCGACGCGCGACTGGTCGACGCGTGTGTACGGCGGTTGCGGCAGAAGATCGAGGATGTGGCGGGCAGCCCCCGGTACATTCAGACCGTCCGCGGTTTCGGCTACCGGTTCGGGCCGCTCGCATGAAGGTTCTCGGCGCCCGGTTCGGTCTGCGGACCCGTCTCATATCGGCATTTCTTCTGGTCGCTGCGATCAGCGCGATCACCACTGCGACCCTGACCTACCGCGAGGCCCGGTCCGCGATCCTTCAGCAGGCGCAGGACACCGCGGTCGCCCAGTTCCGCGACCGGGTCACCGCGCAGACGGTGACCCTCCCGTTGGACGCGGCCCAGCTGCAGCAGGTGTGCCGGACCCTCGCCCGGGAAGGCAAGCCGCACACCTGGATCGTCTTCGCCGAATATGCGGACCTGCGGGTCTCGTCGTCGGACCGGTCCACCTCGAACGTGATCACACCCGAACTGCGCGCCGCTGCCCGCACCAACGCACACGCCTCGTTCCAGCGGGTCGTCAAGAACGACGAGCCCTGGCTGACGATCGGGATGCCCGCGATGTTCGACCGGGGTAACGGCCCGCAGCGCACCGGTCTCGTCCTCTTCGCGGTGATGCCGCTCCACCCCGAGGAGGCCAATGTCAATGCCATGGTCACCGCGGCTCGCGACGGCGCCCTGCCCGCCCTCCTCATCGCGCTGGTGCCGGCCCTGCTGGCCGCCCGCAGCGTGCTGCGCCCGGTCCGTGATCTGCGCCGGGCCGCCGCCGGAATCGGACGGGGCGAGCTCGACACCCGTATCGAGGTGAAGGGATCCGACGAACTCGCTGAACTGGCTTGGACGTTCAACGAATCGTCCACCAAGCTCCAGCAGTCCGTGGAGGAGCTCCAACGGGCGGAGGCACGGGCCCGGCGCTTTGCTTCCGACGTCTCGCACGAGCTGCGCACCCCGCTCGCCGGGATGCTTGCCGTCACCGAGGTCCTCGATGAGGATGCCGCCCATCTGAACGCCGACACCGCGGCGGCCGTCCGGCTGATCAGTGCGGAGACGGGGAAGCTGGCCACGCTCGTCGACGACCTGATGGAGATCTCCCGCTTCGACGCGAAGGCCGCGGGCCTCCACCTCGACGAGGTCGACGTCGCCGAGACGATCCGTAAGACCCTGCAGGCCAGACGCTGGGAGGGACAGGTCGCCACCGAACTCCCGGACGGAATACGGGGGGTGCTCGACCCGCCCCGCTTCGATGTGATCGTCGCCAATCTGGTCGGCAACGCCCTGCGGCACGGCGCGGAGCCCGTCCGGGTACGGCTGCGGACCGAGCGGCGGGACGGGGCGGACTGGCTGGTGACGGAGGTCGAGGACAGTGGCCCCGGGATCGACCCGGCCGTCCTGCCGCACATCTTCGACCGGTTCTACAAGGCCGACGAGGCGCGGACCCGGTCGGCGGGCAGCGGGCTCGGACTGGCGATCACGCAGGAGAACGTACGATTGCACGGCGGCACCGTGCACGGCGCCAACAGGCCCGACGGCGGTGCCGTGTTCACGGTCGAGCTTCCGCTGGAGGGGGCATGAGGCGAGAGCGGGTACTCGGCGCTCTGCTGCCCTTCGTGCTGCTGGCCACCGGGTGCGGCATCCGGTCCACGGACGTGGTCGAGGTCGGCGATTCGGCAACCGTTCAGGTGGCCCCGGGCGCTCGGGCGGGTACGGTGCTGTACTTCATCTCGCCGTCGTCCCGGGGCGGACTGCTTCCCGTCGTACGGCAGGTCGACAGCCCGGTGGACACGACATCCGCGGGAACGGGGGAGGGGTCGCAGAGCTGGGGCAAGGAGCTCTCCATGCTGTTCAGCGGTCCTTCCCCGGCGGAGAAGAGGGCCGGCCTGCGGACCGAACTTCCCATGATCCGCGGCGAGATGCTCGTGCGCATGGGTCGGGAGGGAGTGCGGGTCCGGCTCGAGTCCACCGTCAACCAGCTCTCTGAACTGGCCCGGCAGCAGCTGATCTGCACCATCGCGCACGCGCGCGGCGCCGAGCAGGGCACGAAAGTGACGGTGTCCGGAACCGACGGATCCATCGGGCCGGTCCGCTGCTCCTTCTGATCACCTGACCGCCCCCTGCACAGGGATGGGGGAGCAGGGGAGGCCGGGCGGGCGCGGCCCGGACCCGAGGGCGGATCAGCTCGACGCGCGGTGCGAAGTGCGCTGTGCCGGTACGGGCGTCTGCGCGGCGCGCGTCACGTCGGCGACCAACTCCACCACATCGGGGCCGTAAGCCTGCGAGTTGACCACCTTGAGCAGCAGGCAGAACGTGTTGTTGCCGTGCTTGCGGGACAGCTTCTCGTAGTTGCGGGCCAGGTAACGGGACGCCGCCTGGTTGGTGATCGCCTGCTGTCCGCAGAACAGGAAGACCGGCCGGGCATCCTGACCGGCCGTCAGTCTGGCGAGCAGAACGTGCTCGCTGATTCCCTTCTCCGCCCGGTAGCGCTCCGTGCCGATCTGGAAGGCGCCACGGTCCGGGCCCGCCTCCGGCTCGGTGTTCACCTTCACACCGGGCAGCAGGGAATGCAGATGGGCGGCCATCCGGCGGTTGGAGACCGGCCCGCCCACGCAGAACTCGGTGCGCTCGCCGAAGCCCTGCTGGGCGGTGTCGTGGGACACGATCTGGGCGTGCGCCGAACAGTCCTTGATCAGCGCGGAGAGTTCGAGCAGGGCGAAGACGTCGTGCCGGTGGACGGCGCCGTCGCCGCCCGCGTCGCGGTTGACGACGAGCAGGCACTCGGAGTTCCCGGGCAGCCCGAAGAACGCCTGCTTCCGTCGGAGTCTGCGGCGCCAGAGATAGGTGCGAGCCGCCCAGCCGAGGGCGGCGCTGATGCCGGCGGCTATCACGCCCAGCACGATGTTGCGTACGTCGTCAGTCATGGGCGGGCATGTTAGCGGTCATTCGGACCATGTTCACGGTGGCCCTGACGAGACCGGTGAGGCGGCGTTACCCTGCGCGGACGATCCTTCACTGGAGGTGCGCATGCGACGTTCAGTCGCACGGAATGTGTCGTTCTTAAGTGTGCTCGCCGCTGTCGTCACGGTCGGCGCGGCCGCACCGTCCTCTTCGTCGCCATCGGCCGTGCCACCGCCCAAGTCGCCCGTCGCGGTGGGATATGGCGGCGCGGTCGCCAGTGTCGACGCGGACGCGACGGCCGCCGGGATCGAGGTGCTCCGCGAGGGCGGCAACGCCGTCGACGCCGCTGTGGCGACCGCGGCCGCCCTCGGCGTGACCGAGCCGTACTCGGCGGGCATCGGCGGGGGCGGCTACTTCGTCTACTACAACGCCAAGAAGCACACCGTGGAGACCATCGACGGCCGCGAGACCGCCCCGCGCAGCGCGGACTCCTCGCTCTTCCTGGAGAACGGGAAGCCCCTCGCCTTCGCGGACGCCGTCACCAGCGGTCTGGGCGTGGGCACGCCCGGCACCCCGGCCACCTGGGGCACCGCCCTCGACGCCTGGGGCAGCAAGTCGCTGGGCAGGCTGCTGAAGCCGGCCGAACGTCTTGCCCGGGACGGTTTCGTCGTCGACTCCACGTTCCGTTCGCAGACGGAGGGCAACCAGGCCAGGTTCGCCGACTTCCCGGACACCGCGAAGCTCTTCCTGCCGGGCGGGCAGCTGCCGGTGGTCGGCTCCGTCTTCAAGAACCCGGATCTTGCCCGTACGTACGAGAAGGTGGGCCGCGAGGGCATCGACGAGCTGTACCGCGGCGACCTGGCCGACGATGTCGTACGGACCGTGCGCAATCCGCCCGTCGACCCGGAGGCGACCCGGGTGGTGCGCCCCGGCGACCTCACGGCGAGGGACCTGCGGTCCTACCGGGCAGTGCGGCGGGCGCCGACGAAGGTCGGCTACCGCGGCCTCGACGTGTACGGCATGGCGCCGTCCTCGTCCGGCGGTACGAGTGTGGGCGAGGCCCTCAACATCCTTGAGTCCACGGACCTTTCGCGGGCAACCGAGGCGCAGTACCTGCACCGCTACATCGAGGCGAGCCGGATCGCGTTCGCGGACCGCGGGCGGTGGGTCGGCGACCCGGCGTTCGAGGACGTACCGACGCGCGACCTGCTCAGTCAGCGGTACGCCGACTCGCGGGAGTGCCTCATCAAGGACGACGCGGTGCTGACCAGCCCGCTCGCCCCCGGCGACCCGCGCCACCCGGCCGACTGCGCGAACCGCGGAACGGCCGCCCCGACGACGTACGAAGGGGAGAACACCACGCATCTGACGGCCGCCGACAAGTGGGGCAACGTCGTCGCGTACACCCTGACCATCGAGCAGACCGGCGGCAGTGCCCTCACCGTGCCGGGGCGCGGCTATCTGCTCAACAACGAGCTGACGGACTTCTCGTTCGCCCCCGCCGACCCGGCGGTGCACGACCCGAATCTGCCGGGTCCGGGCAAGCGGCCGCGGTCGTCGATCTCGCCGACGATCGTGCTGAAGCACGGGCAGCCGGTGCTGGCTCTGGGGTCGCCGGGCGGTGCCACGATCATCACCACCGTGCTCCAGTCGCTCATCGGCACGGTCGACCGGGGCCTTCCGCTGGTCGACGCGATCGCGGCGCCACGCGCCAGCCAGCGCAACTCGCCGACGACGGAGCTCGAACCGGGGCTGTGGAACAGTCCGCTACGGAGCGAGCTGGAGTCGCTGGGGCACGCCTTCAAGCTCAACCCCGAGATCGGGGCGGCCACGGGTGTGCAGCGGCTGCCGGACGGGCGGTGGCTCGCCGCGGCGGAGAAGGTCCGGCGGGGCGGTGGTTCGGCGATGGTCGTGAAACCGAGCGGAAACCCATGACCGAGCGTCAATAGCAGGGTGCCCGCAGCGGGTTCGGGGTGCTTCGTGCGACGGTGTCAGAGCGCGGTGAGGATGCGGGGTCCCGCATCCGTGATCGCCACCGTGTGCTCGGCGTGCGCCGCCCGGCTGCCGTCGGACGTGCGCAGCGTCCAGCCGTCCCGGTCGGGGTGGAACGCGTCCCGGCCGCTGCCGATCAGCATCGGCTCGATCGCCAGCACCATCCCGTGTCGCAGCGGCATGCCGCGACCCGGTCGTCCCTCGTTGGGGACGGCCGGGTCCTCGTGCATGGACCGGCCCACACCATGGCCGCCGAAGCCTTCCGGGATGCCGTATCCGGCCGTCCGGCAGACCGTGCCGATCGCATGCGCGATGTCGCCGATCCGGTTGCCGACGACCGCCGCCGCGATCCCCGCCTCCAGCGCCTCGAAGGCCGTGTCGATCAGCCGGGTGTCGGCGGGCCGGGCACGGCCGACGGTGAAGCTGATCGCCGAGTCGCCGACCCAGCCGCCGAGCGTCGCGCCCGCGTCGATGCTCACCAGATCGCCGTCGCGCAGCCGCTGGTCGGCCGGGATGCCGTGCACGATCGCGTCGTTGACGGACGCGCAGATCACGCCGGGGAACGGGGTGGGCGCGAAATGCGGCTTGTAGTTCAGGAACGGCGACCCGGCGCCCGCTTCACGCAGCACTTCGCGCGCCACCTCGTCGAGCTCGCGCAGTGACACACCGACCGCCGCCGCCTCCCGTACGGCCGCCAGCAGCCGGGCCACGACCCGGCCCGCCTCGCGCATCGCCTCTATGGATGTATCCGTCTTGAGCTGAACCATGCCAATTACTATACCGGTAAAACCGGTATGAGAATAACGGCGGTATGAGAATAACGGCAGTACTAGACTGGTGGCATGGTACGAACGCCCCTGACCCCGGAAGAACGCCTGCGCGGCGAACGGCTCGGCCGACTGCTCCGCGAGGCGCGAGGCACCCGCAGTATGGTCGAGATCGCCGCGAGCGCCGGCATCTCCGCCGAGACGCTGCGCAAGATCGAGACGGGGCGCGCCCCGACCCCCGCGTTCTTCACCGTCGCGGCACTGGCCGGGGCGCTCGGCCTCTCCATGGACGAGCTGCTGATCCGCTGCGCCCCGGAACCGGACGTGGCCGTCCCGCTGGCCGGCTGACCGCAGATCCTTGAGGGCGCGGCCCGCGCCAGTCGACCGGTCGCCACCCGCGGGGGGTGCGTTCCCGGTGCCGGGGCGCGTAGGGTCACCGCCGTGACTTCCCGGATCTTGCAGGACTTCGCCCGCAGCGCGTACGTCAGCCTGACCACGTACCGGAAGGACGGCACCGCCGTTGCCACGCCCGTGTGGGCGGCGGCCGACGCCGACGAGCTGTTCGTCTGGACCCGCGCCGACTCGTGGAAGGTGAAACGGCTGCGCAACGACAGCCGGGTCGTCGTCACCGTCTGCGACGTGCGCGGCCGGATCGCGGAGGTGGCGCCGAGCGCCGAGGGAACGGCGCGGCTGCTCGACGAGGCGGGGACGCGTGCGGTGCGCCAGCTGCTCGCCCGCAAGTACACCTGGAAGTTCTGGCTGGTCGACTGGCCGGCGACCGTTGTCCGGCTCGGCAAGCGCCCGCACATCGGGATCGCCGTCACCTTCTGACCCGGCCCGCTGCGGGGGCGCGCGGTCGCGGTGGTGCGCCGACCGCACCCTCGCCGAAAAGTGCGCGTAGCCGTCCCGTAACACGCCTGCGGTCGAATGCCTGCGGACTGGAGTGCTCCAGTCGACGGTGGGTGAGGGCGACGATGACAGTGCATCAACTTGCTGGAGAAGTAGTCGAGTTCGCGCAATACCTGCGGAACCTCACAGCCCTGCTCGACCCGGGACGCGGCTGGTACGGGGTGTTCTGCCGACGCGATCCCGCAGGCATGCGGGCCTGCCTCGACGGGGCGGAGATCCCGCCGTGGGACGTGGTGGAGTCGCTGCTGCAGGACCTGGCCGGCGAGCGCGGCACGGGGTTCGCTGAACGCGAGTCGGTACGCGCCGCCGCGCTGTACTCCGCATCGGCCGCCGCCCACGACCGGCGGCCGGGCGGACGGCAGGCACTCGTCGAGCGGCTGGAGCTGATGCTCCGCGAGCAGGCCTACGCTGCCCAGCGGGTGCGCGCGGCCGGGGTGAACAACGGCGCGCAGCCGCCGGACCCGGACACACTGGCATGGGCCCGGGACGACCACACGCGCGCCTCGGCCCGCTGCACGGAACTGCGCAAGCGGCTGTCGGCCGTGACCGTGCCGCAGGGGTGGTTCCGGGCGGAGGAGGAGTCCCCTGCCGAACCTGCGAGGCGACGGGTGCCCGGCCCGCGCACCGCACCCGGCCCCGCAGCCGGAAGCGAGCGGGCCCCCGCGGCCCGGCAGCCCCCTGCCGCCGGACCGTCGTCCTCCGCCCCCGGCCGGCCCCAACCCACCGCCCCCAAGCGCAAGAAGCCGCGCGGCGCCCGTTTCGCCGGACTCGAGGTGGACGACGACACCGGCGTCGACGCCCCGCTCGCCGTCCCCGTGCTCCCCGTCCCGCCGACGAACGCAGCCGTCCCGCGCGGCGCGCGTTTCGGGGGCGCCCCCACCGCGGCGGACGCCGACGCCCGGGGCCGCACGTCCGCCCGGCCCGCCCCGGACCCCGTCGCGCAACGCGCCGCCACCGAGGCCGTTGACATGCTCGTCCGACTCCGTACGGAGGGCCGCAGCGGAGAGGCTCATGGCGTGCTGTGCGAGGCGGCCGGCTGGCCCGCCGACCGGCTCCCCCTGCTCGCCGTGGAACTGCACAGGTCCGGTCTGGCGGCCGACTGGGCGACCCTGCTCTGGGAGGTGTCCTCGCTGCCACCCGTCGAGCTGGCCGCCGCAGCCGGTGCACTGGCCGCGGCGGGCCGCACCGACGACTGCGGACAGCTGCTGCGCCAAGGGGTGGCGCGCCCCGCGGCGGAGATCGCCGACGCCGTGCTCGCTCTGGACCGGGCAGGTCTCGAACCGGAGGCGCAGGCGCTGATGGGTGCCTTCGTCCGCGTGCGCACCCCGGAGGATGCGGCCCTGATCGCGGCGGGCGATCCGCGCCAACTCGTTCCGCAACTGCTCGCCGCCGCCCGTGCGGTGTCACCGGAGCGGGAGTGGGACCTGGTGCACGCCCTGCGCGTCGCGGGCATCGCGGACACCCCCTAGAGGGCATCCGGTGAGGCCCGGTCCGTGGAGGTGGCGCCATGTGGTGCGGACACGGGGTGGGGGACGGTGCTGCCCTTGAGGCCTGAGCGTGCGCCCGGGGCGCGAGGTGTTGGAAAGTGTGGACCGCACGGGTATGAAACGTGATCGACTCAGCCGGTTCACGGCGATGGTCTTGCCCCGCCGTGTGGCGGGGCTTACGTTCTCCTCCTATGCACCGAATCTACGTGCGTAGAAAACGCGTAGAGGCTCTCTGACGCCGCGTCGAAGGAGCAGCTCATGTCCCACGTCGTACGCGCCGCACTCGTCCAGGCGACCTGGACCGGCGACACCGAATCCATGATCGCCAAGCACGAGGAGCATGCTCGCGAGGCCGCCCGGCAGGGGGCGAAGATCATCGGCTTCCAGGAGGTGTTCAACGCCCCCTACTTCTGCCAGGTCCAGGAGCCCGAGCACTACCGCTGGGCCGAGGCCGTCCCGGACGGGCCGACCGTCCGGCGGATGCAGGAGCTCGCCCGTGAGACGGGCATGGTGATCGTCGTGCCGGTCTTCGAGATCGAGCAGTCCGGCTTCTATTTCAACACCGCCGCCGTGATCGACGCCGACGGCTCGTACCTCGGCAAGTACCGCAAGCACCACATCCCGCAGGTCAAGGGGTTCTGGGAGAAGTACTACTTCAAGCCCGGAAACGCCGGCTGGCCGGTCTTCGACACCGCTGTCGGCAAGGTCGGCGTCTATATCTGCTACGACCGGCACTTCCCCGAAGGGTGGCGTCAACTCGGTCTCAACGGAGCCCAGTTGGTGTACAACCCGTCGGCCACCTCGCGAGGCCTGTCCAGCTACCTCTGGCAGCTGGAACAACCGGCGTCCGCCGTCGCCAACGAATACTTCATCGCCGCGATCAACCGCGTCGGTCAGGAGGAGTACGGCGACAACGACTTCTACGGAACCAGCTACTTCGTGGACCCGCGCGGCCAGTTCGTCGGGGAGGTTGCCAGCGACAAGGAGGAGGAACTCCTGGTCCGCGACCTCGACTTCGGTCTCATCGAGGAGGTGCGCCAGCAGTGGGCGTTCTACCGGGACCGCCGCCCCGACGCGTACGAAGGACTGGTGGAGCCGTGAACAGCCTGCACCACCGCCATCTCGCCGTCAGCCCCGATTGGCTCGCGCTCTACTACCGGCACCCCCTGGAGCTCACCCACGGCGAGGGCCGCCATGTCTGGGACGCGGACGGCAACCGTTACCTCGACTTCTTCGGCGGCATCCTCACCACGATGACCGCACACGCCCTGCCAGAAGTGACCAAGGCGGTCAGTGAGCAGGCCGGGCGGTTGATCCACTCCTCGACGCTCTACCTCAACCGGCCGATGGTCGAACTCGCCGAGCGCATCGCCACGCTCTCCGGCATCCCGGACGCCCGGGTCTTCTTCACCACCTCCGGCACCGAGGCCAACGACACGGCCCTGCTGCTCGCCACCACGTACCGCAGCTCGAACCAGATCCTGGCGATGCGCAACAGCTACCACGGCAGGTCGTTCTCGGCCGTCTCCATCACCGGTAACAAGGCCTGGTCGCCCACGAGTCTGTCCCCGCTGCAGACGCTCTACGTCCACGGCGGCGTCCGCACCCGGGGACCGTACGCGGAACTCAGCGACGCACAGTTCATCAAGGCGTGCGTGGCCGATCTGGAGGATCTGCTCGGGCACACCCGTGGTGCCGCCGCGCTGATCGCCGAACCCATCCAGGGCGTCGGTGGATTCACCTCCCCGCCCGACGGCCTGTTCGCCGCGTTCCGTGAAGTGCTCAGCCGGCACGGCATCCTGTGGATCTCCGACGAGGTGCAGACCGGCTGGGGCCGTACCGGCGAACACTTCTGGGGCTGGCAGGCGCACGACCGTAACGGCCCGCCGGACATGCTCACCTTCGCCAAGGGCATCGGCAACGGCATGTCGATCGGCGGTGTCGTGGCCCGAGCCGACGTCATGAACTGCCTGGACGCCAACTCCATTTCGACGTTCGGCGGCTCGCCGGTCACCATGGCGGCAGGCCTGGCCAACCTCTCGTACCTTCTGGAACACGACCTCCAGCGCAACGCGCGACGCGTCGGCGGACTGCTCATCGAACGGCTGCGGGCGATCGGCGCCGGAGTGGAGTGCGTACGCGAAGTGCGCGGCCGGGGCCTGATGATCGGCATCGAGCTGGTGAAGCCCGGAACCGACGAGGCCAACCCGGAGGCGGCGACCGCCGTACTCGAAGCGGCCCGCGAGGGCGGGCTGCTCCTCGGCAAGGGCGGCGGGCACAACACCAGTGTGCTGCGGATCGCCCCGCCGCTGTCGCTGTCCATCGCCGAGGCGGAGGAGGGGGCGAGGATCCTTGCCGACGCGTTGCACGCGGTGGAGTGAGGAGCCCGACTCACCGACAACCCGGCCCCGAGTCACGGCCGGCGGGTGTCCGGCCCCGATCCGCCGGACACCCGCGAAGGAGGACGCCTGAATCCGGCGTCCTCCGGGGCCGCACGCCGCGGCCGGGGCGATGAATCCGTCTCTGATCACGGTCCGAAGCGGGGGTGCCGTCGTCCTTTCCCGGTCGTGGCGCCCCGGCGCGCCTCGCCCCGTGGGGTACGGCGGACCCGCTCACCCGGACCCGGCCCGTCGCGCCGGACGGCTCACCTGCCGCCACAGCCACGCACCGATGTATACGACGTGACGCGGTGTCGGCTTTGGGCCGACGGTGTATGCCGTGCCCGGAAACGGAAACGTCTTCAGCGGTTAGCCGCAGTGGTATTGCCACAGTGGGTAACCCACTTCTACGTTCTTCACCACGCACCTTGTCTACGTGCGTAGACCCATTCCGCCACAGTGAGGAGGGGTACATGAGCCGCACCGTCATCCACGGCGGCCTCGTCATCACCGCGTCCGACGAACTGCATGCAGACGTACTCATCGAGGGCGGCCGCATCGCCGCACTCGCCGCGCACGGCACCGACGCGGCCGAGAGCTGGACCGCCGACCGGACCATCGACGCCACCGGCAAGTACGTCATCCCCGGCGGCGTCGACGCGCATACGCACATGGAGATGCCGTTCGGCGGCACCTACGCCGCCGACACCTTCGAGACCGGGACCAGGGCGGCCGCCTGGGGCGGCACCACCACGATCATCGACTTCGCCATCCAGTCCGTGGGGCGCGCGGTCCGTGAGGGGCTCGACGCCTGGTACGCGAAGGCCGACGGCAACTGCGCGATCGACTATTCCTTCCACATGATCCTCTCCGACGTGAACGAGTCCACGCTGGGGGAGATGGACCTGCTGGTCTCGGAGGGCGTCACCTCCTTCAAGCTGTTCATGGCCTACCCCGGTGTCTTCTACAGCGACGACGGTCAGATCCTGCGGGCCATGCAACGGGCCGCCGGCAACGGCGGGCTGATCATGATGCATGCCGAGAACGGCATCGCGATCGACGTCCTCGTCGAGCAGGCGCTGGCCGCGGGCCGCACCGACCCGCGCTACCACGGCGACGTCCGCAAGGTGGCGCTGGAGGCCGAGGCCACCCACCGCGCCATCCAGCTCGCCCGCGTCGCCGGATCCCCGCTGTACGTCGTGCATGTCTCCGCCGACGAGGCCGTCGCCGAACTGGCGGCCGCCCGCCACAAGGGACTTCCGGTCTTCGGCGAGACGTGCCCGCAATACCTCTTCCTCTCCACCGACAACCTCGCCGAGCCGGACTTCGAGGGCGCCAAGTACGTCTGCTCCACCCCGTTGCGGCCCAGGGAGCACCAGGAGGCGCTCTGGCGGGGCCTGCGAAACAACGAGCTCCAGGTCGTCTCCACCGACCACTGCCCGTTCTGTTTCTCCGGTCAGAAGGAGATGGGCCGCGGCGACTTCTCGAAGATCCCGAACGGGATGCCCGGTGTGGAGAACCGGATGGACCTGCTGCATCAGGCGGTCGTGGAAGGCCGGATCTCCCGCCGCCGCTGGATCGAGATCGCCTGCGCCTCCCCGGCCCGGATGTTCGGTCTCTACCCGAAGAAGGGCACCATCGCCCCGGGCGCCGACGCCGATGTCGTCATCTACGACCCGCACGCCGAGCAGACTCTCTCCGCGGAGACCCATCACATGAACGTCGACTACTCGGCGTACGAGGGGAAGCAGCTCACCGGGCAGGTCGACACCGTCCTCTCGCGCGGCGAAGTCGTCATCGACCAGCGGAAGTTCACGGGTCGTGCCGGCCACGGCATGTACACCCCGCGCGCCACCAGCCAGTATCTGGACTAGGAGCACCTGTCATGGACTTCGGACTCGTCCTCCAGACCGACCCGCCCGCCTCTGCCGTCGTCGGCCTGATGCGCCGCGCCGAACGCAACGGGTTCCGCTACGGGTGGACCTTCGACTCGGCGGTGCTCTGGCAGGAACCGTTCGTCATCTACAGCCGCATCCTCGAACACACCGAACGCCTCGTCGTCGGGCCCATGGTCACCAACCCGGGCACCCGCACCTGGGAGGTGACCGCCTCCACCTTCGCCACCCTCAACGACATGTACGGCAACCGCACCGTCTGCGGCATCGGCCGGGGCGACTCGGCGATGCGGGTCGCAGGACGCAAGCCCAACACCCTGGCCCGCCTCGGCGAGGCCATCGACGTCATCCGCGATCTCGCCGAGGGCCGGGAGGCGACCGTCGACGGGCAGAGCGTCCAGATCCCGTGGATCAAGGACGGCAAACTGCCTGTCTGGATGGCCGCGTACGGTCCGAAGGCACTCGCCCTCGCCGGGCAGAAGGCCGACGGATTCATCCTCCAGCTCGCCGACCCGTACCTCACCGAGTGGATGATCAAGGCGGTACGGGACGCGGCGGCGGAGGCGGGCCGCGACCCGGAAGCCGTGACCATCTGCGTCGCGGCCCCCGCCTATGTCGGCAACGACCTCGACCATGCCCGGGAGCAGTGCCGCTGGTTCGGCGGAATGGTCGGCAACCATGTCGCGGACCTGGTGTCCCGGTACGGCGCACACTCCGGGCTGGTTCCGGAGGCCCTCACCGAGTACATCGCCGGGCGGTCCGGTTACGACTACAGCCACCACGGCCGCACCGGCAACCCGGACACCGCCTTCGTGCCGGACGAGATCGTCGACCGGTTCTGCCTGCTGGGCCCCGCCGAGGCCCACATCGAGAAGCTTCAGGCACTGCGCGACCTGGGTGTGGACCAGTTCGCGGTCTACAACATGCACGACGCGCGCGAAGCAACGATCGACGCCTACGGCTCCGAGATCATCCCCGCTCTGTCCTGACCCGCCACTCCGTATCCCCCCGCGTCGCCATCCCCCCGCGCCTCACAGCCCCGCACGGCACCGCTCCCGAGCGAAGGGTCCAGCCGCCATGGCATCGACAGCCCCACCCACCCCGCCGACTCCGCCGACCCCATCGCAGGACCTGATAGCCGACCTGTCAGGACGCGTGGAACTCTCCCCCGGCGCCGTCCCCGCCGACAACCGCTTCACCAACGACGACCTGCTGCCCGTTCCCCTGGAGCGGCGCAACTGGACGACGTACAACTTCGCCGCACTCTGGGTCGGGATGGCCCACAACATCCCGTCCTGGCTGCTCGCCTCCGGCCTCGTCGCCCTCGGCATGGACTGGAAACAGGCCGTCTTCACCATCGCGCTCGCCAACCTGATCGTGCTCGGCCCGATGCTGCTCACCGGCCACGCCGGACCCAAATACGGCATCCCGTTCCCCGTGCTGGCCCGCGCATCCTTCGGCCTGCGCGGCGCCAATCTGCCCGCGCTGATCCGCGCCGCGGTGGCCTGCGCCTGGTTCGGCATCCAGACCTGGATCGGCGGCGTCGGTATCTTCACCCTGCTCGGGAAGGCGTTCGGCGGCTGGGCGAGCGCCTCCGAGATCGGCGGGCAGCCCTGGACGCTCTGGCTCTGTTTCGGCCTCTTCTGGGTGCTCGAACTCGCCATCATCTACCGGGGGATGGACACCCTGCGCCGGTTCGAGAACTGGGCGGCGCCGTTCGTCATCGTCGGCGCCGTGGTGCTGCTGATCTGGGTCGCCGTCAAGGCCGGTGGCTTCGGCCCGCTGCTCGACCAGCCGTCGAAGCTCGGCTGGGGCGCGGACTTCTGGCCGGTCTTCTTCCCGTCCCTGATGGGCATGATCGCCTTCTGGGCCACGCTCTCGCTCAACATTCCCGACTTCACCCGCTTCGGCGCCGGCCAACGCGCCCAGGTCTGGGGCCAGTCGCTGGGCCTGCCGACCACGATGACCCTCTTCGCGCTCCTCTCGGTCCTCGTCACCTCCGGCTCGCAGGCCGTGTACGGCGAGGCGATCTGGGACCCGGTCCAGCTCGTCGCCAGGACCGACAACGTCTTCGGTCTGCTCTACGCCCTGGTGACGGTGCTGATCGCGACGATCTCCGTCAACATCGCGGCCAACGTGGTGTCACCC
The DNA here is from genome assembly GCF_026342835.1 of Streptomyces sp. NBC_00154. Lineage (GTDB taxonomy): Bacteria > Actinomycetota > Actinomycetes > Streptomycetales > Streptomycetaceae > Streptomyces. The sequence goes on along the minus strand of NZ_JAPEMI010000001.1, from coordinate 577,008 downwards.
GCGTACGACCTGGCCAACCTCGCGCCCAAGATCATCAACTTCCGTACGGGCGCGCTGATCACCGGTGTCGTCGGCGTCCTGATCATGCCGTGGAAGCTCACCGAGACCCCCGAGCTGTACATCTTCACCTGGCTCGGCCTGGTCGGAGGTCTGCTCGGTACCGTCGCGGGCATCCTGATCGCCGACTACTGGATCGTCCGCCGCACCGTCCTCGACCTCGCCGACCTCTACCGCCCCGGCGGCCGCTACTGGTACACGCAGGGCTGGAACTGGCGCGCCGTCCTGGCCTTCGCCGTCGGTGGCATCCTCGCGATCGGTGGCTCCCACTCGGCCCCCGGCAAGGGGCCGTTCCCGGCGGACGGCCTCATCCCGTTCCTGAAGCCGCTCGCGGACTACGGCTGGGCGGTCGGCCTCGCCTCCTCACTGGTGCTGTACGTGCTGCTCAGCGGCAGGTCGGCCGTCAGGTCGCACGGGTCATCTGCGCATTGATGTCGACTGTTTCGTCCGGCGGCGGCGTGGCCGTGGGCACCGGCTTGTCGAAGGCGGAGAAGCCCACGGTCGCGTCCGCCTTCGGCGAGCCGCCCGTCACATCGATCCTCAGCGGATACGGCTTGCCCGTGGCCGCGACGTACATCGTCAGCTTCTGACCGTGCCACGTCCGGACCAGCGGGACGACAGGAGCCCCCGCGAGTGTGGTCTTCTTTCCCTTCGTCAGCGTCCCCTTGTCGGTTGTCGCGTTGTCGCTGACCACCTTCTGGAACGTGTCCAGGTCACAGGCGTTCGACAGGCTGCTCAGCCGCGGATCCGAGGCCGAACCCTTCATATAGCGCCCGGCCAGAATCGCGGCGAGGGCGGAGCCGACGCTCGGGTCCCGGCTCTTCCAGAAGTCGGCATCCGGTTTGACCCAGACAGTGTCGCCCCGCTTCACGATCTGTACGGACCCCTGCTTCCCGCCGAGGCCCACCGACCCCGCGCAGTTGCCGGCCCGGTCCACGGTGAGATCCAGGGTCGTCGGCGCGCCGCCGTCGGCCGGCGCACTGCGGGTGCTGAGGTGCATGGAACGCGCGCCCAGCAGCGCGTCGCTGGAGCGATCGGCGATCTGCCGGGCGGAGAGGGTGTCGATGGGGTCGTCCGCCCGCGCCGTACCTGCGCCGAGCACGCCGCCGCTCGTGAGACCGAGCACGACGGTCGCTGCCCAGGCGGTTACGCGCATACCGATGTGTGGGCCGGTCACGTCGCCTCCCTCGGCAGGGGCTGTCGGACCGTTCAGACCCGCGGTCCGACCTTCTGAGCGTACGCCGCGCCGGGATCGGCCGCGATTTCGGCCCGGGACCCCGCTCGCGTACACAGGGTGAGGTCCTGCCCTGTTTTTGGTCACGGATGGTGGGGGACGGTGTCGGGGCACCGAGTTCGTCACCGCGAAGAGGAAAAGCGATACATGAAGCTGTTCATGTCGATGCCCATGTTCGTGTCCGTGGGGAGTGTGTCCAGGACTGTGCTGCGGGGTGCTGTGGTCGCGGGGGTGACCGCCGCCCTCGCGGTACCCGCGACCACGGCCACCGCTGTCACGCCCATGGCGACGCCGCCCGGTCTGTCCTGCGAGACCGGTAAGCACGAGATCGACGACTACACGGGATACGCGCTGTGCCGGAACAACGGCACCACGGCGCAGACCTTCTGGGTGCACCTGGTCTGCGGCTGGTCCCCGGACGTGGACGGTGAACACGTCGCCCTCAACCCGGGCCAGTCCGGCCAGTCCACCGCGCACTGCGCCGGCCTCGGCACCGGGATCGGACATATCACCGTCCAGCCGTGAGCCGTGTCCGGTACCTGCGGTGGCCGATGTCGTGCGCCGCCGCGGGTACCGGCCCCCGAGACGGTGTCCGACCGGTCGGCCAGGTCCGTCACCGCTCCGGAGCCCGGTCCAGGAGTGCGGCCAGCGCACGGGCCAACCGCGCCCGCAGCCTGTCCGGATCACCGTGCACCCACCGGTGTTCCGCGTGGAACGCCGACCAGTCCACCAGCCAGTCCAGCACCGCCTCCGGGCTGAAACCGGATGCGTGCGGGCCGAGCACCGTGCGCAGCAGCCGCGGCGACAACCGGGTCCGCGGGTGCTCTGCCAGCAGCACCGCGTCGTACAGATCCTTGGCCGCCGACCGGCCCTCGGCCTGCCAGTCCTCGGAGAGCCACAGCAGCTTCCAGGCGAGCGAGAGTCCTTGACCTGCCGTGCGCACCAGTAGGGGCGGCCCGCCGTCGGTCCGCGGGCAGGCCGTCCACACCGGAGCCTCGGGCAGCCGCTCGTCCTGTGCGAAATCCATCCGCAGCTCGCCCGGCGGCAGCCCGTCCGCCTGCCACGGGACGACGACGCGCACGCCGGGCGTCTCGTACGTCCGGTACATCCACACGCCGTCCGCCGTCACCGCGTCCGGATCGATCCGGACGGCCTCGGGCGGTGGCGGACCTGCCTTGAGCGCTGCGACGACCTCGTCCCGCGGTTCGGGACTCGGCTCCAGGGCGTCGGAGTCGACCCAGCGCAGGCCCTCGGGTGCGAGCGCGGGCCGCGGGCCGCCTGCGGCGTGGTTGTCGCCGTCCGTCCACAGCTCGGGGGCCGCCGCGCCGTCCGCGGCTTCGGGCCACTGCTGGACGACATCGATCCCGTCGACGTACGGATATGGGTCGAGGCTGTCGACGAAGTCGGCCGCCAACGGCTCCAGCACGATCCAGTCCAGATCGCCCGGTTCCCGGGCAGCGGCGCCCACCCAGGCCTGGAGGGGCAGGCTGCCGCGCAGGATCAGACCGTCGCCCCATGACGACTCGGTGATCACCTGGAGCAGATGGTCCTGAACGGTGCGCCGGGCGGTCCGCCAGCGCGGTGCGAGGGAAGGCTCGTGGAAGGTCGGCTCGCCGGGGAACGGCCGGTCCGCCGCGCTCATACGGTCACCGCGGTCCACTGCTCGCCTCGCTCCCCGGCCCGTTGCTCGGTCCGTTCGTCGATCCATCCCGCGTCCACCGCCGGATGGTCGTCGTGCACCACGAACTCCTCCTCGACCTCCGCCACTTCGAGACCGGCCGCGGCCAACGCACCGAGGAGGGCGTCGAGCCGGGCGCGGGCCTCAGGGCGGCCGACCGCGCGGCAGCGCTGGGTGACGAACCGTTCGTGGCGCCCGTGCCGGGCGGCGCGACGGGCGTTGCGGGAGAGATGCGCGCTGTGCCGCTGGGCCACGGCCCGCGCCGAGGCCACCTCCGGCTCACCCGACAGCAGCAGCTTGATGTGGTGCTCGAAGTGGCAGACCGGCGACAGCTCGGCCGCCTCGTCCGTCGTCCGCGGTATGTCCTCGTTCCACGGAGCCGCCTCGATCTTCACCCGTACGACGGAGAAGCCCGCCGCCCGCAGTTCGGCCGACCGGAGCCGGGCGGCGGCGCGCTGCTCGGCGAGGGTGCCCCGGCCCTGCTCGGTCAGCATGGGCTGGTCGGGCATGGCGCCGCGGTCCAGGACGATGCGGGTGAGCTTCAGGCCGTGGTGTTCGGCCCAACGCGCCAGGCGTGCACGGGTGACCGTGTCGGCGTCGAGCCGCACCGTCAGGTGCGTCTCGAACTCTCCCCGGAACGCTCTCTCGACGACTGTGCCCACTGGCCCCACCTGCCTTGTTGTGTCCTGTGCGCGGCTCCTGTCCCGCTGTCGGAGAACGTAGCAACCGGCACTGACAGCACCGCCACACCCTGCGCTGCGCGCCGAACGGTTGAGTGGACCGCCCCTACTCGTTACCCTCCAGTAAGTCTGTACGGGCCGTCAGGTGCGGGCACGCACCGATATCCGGGAGGCGGGCACCCCATGTCCTCTGCAGAAGCCGTGGAACTCACCGAGCCGACCGACCGGACTGGACTGGCCGACACCGCACGGGCGTTGGCCGACGGCCGGACCACCTCGATCCAGCAGGTGTCCGCCGCCCTCGCGCGGATCGAAGCGAGCCAGAGCACTCTCAACGCCTTCCGTCATCTGCGTGCCACGTCCGCGCTGGCCGAGGCCGCGGAAGCCGACCGGCGGCTCGCCGCGGGGGAGCGGCTGCCGCTGCTCGGGGTGCCGGTCGCGGTCAAGGACGACACCGATATCGCGGGGATGCCCACCCACTTCGGCTGTCGCGGAGATCTGCCCGCGGCCGGCGCGGACAGCGAGGTCGTGCGCCGGCTGCGCGCTGCCGGGGCCGTGATCGTCGGGAAGACCAACTCCTGCGAGCTCGGCCAGTGGCCCTTCACCGAAGGGTCCGCCTTCGGCGCCACCCGTAACCCGTGGCACACCGGGCACACCCCCGGCGGCTCGTCCGGTGGTTCGGCGGCGGCCGTCGCCGCCGAGCTGGTGCCCGCCGCGCTCGGTTCGGACGGTGCCGGGTCCGTCCGGATCCCCGCCGCCTGGACCCATCTCATCGGTATCAAACCGCAGCGCGGCCGGATCTCCGTCCACCCGCACCACGATGCCTTCCAGGGCCTCACCGTCAACGGCCCGCTGGCCCGGACCGTTGCCGATGCCGCGCTGCTGCTCGACGCCGTCGCCGGAGCGCACCCCGACGACCTGCACCGGCCGCCGCCCGTCGCCGCCTCGGCGGCCGCCGGACGCGATCCGGGCAGGCTGCGGATCGCCCTCGCCTGGCGGCCCCCGCTCACCCTCACCGGCTCGGCCCCGCACCCGGCCGTACGACGGGCCGTCACCGCGCTCGCCGAGGCCCTCGCCCGGCTCGGCCACCATGTCGAGGAGGCCAGGCCGCGCTACGGGCTGATCGGCCTCGGCTTCGTCCCCCGCGCCACCGCCGGGATCGCCGAACTCGCCGCGCTCCATCCCGAACCCGCCCTCCTCGACCCGCGCACCCGCAGCGCCCTGCGCACCGGCACCCGGCTCGGCGGCCGGGTGGTGCGAGCGGCCAGGGCACGGGAGGTGCGCCAGCACCGCAGGATCGGCAGGCTCTTCCGGACCTCCCCGGCCGGGGCCGGGTACGACGTGCTGCTGACCCCGACGACCGCCGCACCCCCACCCCGGATCGGCGCATTCGACGGCCTGAGCGCCTGGCGTACCGATGTGGCGATCACCGAGGCGTGCCCGTACGCCTGGCCGTGGAACGTGCTGGGCTGGCCCGGCATCAATGTCCCGGCCGGGTTCACGGCCGACGGACTTCCCGTCGGCGCCCAGTTGCTCGGCCCGTCCCGCAGCGAGGAGTTGCTGATCTCCCTCGCGGCCCAGCTGGAGGCCGATCAGCGGTGGTACGAGCACCGGCCACCGGCCTCCGCGGGCTCCTGACACACCGCCGGTCAGAGCGGCAGGCGGGCGCCGACCACCCATACCCCCGCGCTCAGCAGCACGCCCTCCGCGGTCTCGTACGGCAGCAGGGCGTCCATCATCGAGGCCCGGGTGGCGTCGGAGACGGAGAGACCCGGCGTACGGGAGACGAAGAAGTCCACCGCGTCCGCCGCGTCCCGCCCCCAGCAGGTCGTGGCCGTCACGGGAACGATGCCGACCTCCTCGAAGCCCGCCGAGCCCAGCACCTTCCGGACGCGCTCCGGGTCCGAGAGCGAGGCCATGGCCACCGCCACGGCGTTCTCGATCGCGTGCTCCTGCCCCAGCAGGGCAGCCAGCAACCCGAGCGCCTTGCGCTCCTCGCCGTCCGGCGACGGGGGCTGCGGGCAGATGAACGCCAGCCGGCCGCCGGGGCGCAGGGCGCGCGCGATATTGGTGAACGCCGCGATGTGGTCGGCGAAGAACATAACGCCGCCCCGGCTGATCGCCACGTCATAGCCGGCCGGCTCGAAGGGGTGGACCTGTGCGTCCCCCAACTCGTAGGAGACGGAAGGGAACTCTCCGGCGTCGGTGAGGGCCCTGGCGCGTTCGAGGAGCGGCACGGAGACGTCGACGCCGGTGACCCGGCCCCGAGGGGCGCGCCGCGCCGCGATCCGGGTCGAGAATCCGCTGCCGCAGCCGATGTCGACGACCCGGTCCTCCGTGCCGATCGCCGCGGCGTGGAACAGGGGCTCGTCGAAGCGGGCCACCATGGCGTTGTAGCGGTCGGGATGGTCGGCCCAGTGCCGGCCGAGCTGTCCGTTCCACGGGTCGGTGACGGTCATCCCGAACTCCTTGCGTGGATACCCCGTGCTTTGGCTCGGGGAGGAAACGCATCCTTGGCCCGGAGCTGCGAAGCGGCGGAGTCCAGGTGCGTATCCGTTCCAACCTCACGAACAGAGCTGATAGTTTGTGAGATGTGAAGACCGAGCTGGTGAAGCGGGCGTTCAAGTACCGCTTCCACCCGACGAACGAGCAGGCAGCGGAGCTGTCGCGCACGTTCGGATGTGTGCGCAAGGTCTACAACCTGGCATTGGAAGCCCGCACGGTGGCGTGGTTCCAGCGTCAGGAACGGGTGAACTACAACGCCACGTCGGTGATGCTGACGCAGTGGAAGAAGACCGAGGAGCTGGCCTTTCTCTGCGAGGTGTCGTCGGTGCCGCTGCAGCAGACGCTGCGGCATCTGCAAGGGGCGTTCTCGAACTTCTTCGAGGGCCGGGCGAAGTACCCCCGGTTCAAGTCGAAGAAGAGGAACCGCTGCTGTGCGGAGTACACCAGGTCGGCGTTCACCTACCGAGACGGTGCGCTGACGCTCGCGAAGATGAAGAGTCCACTCGCGATCGTGTGGTCCCGGCCTCTCCCCGAGAGTGCCAAGCCGTCCATGGTGACTGTGTCCCAGGACAGTGCGGGCCGCTGGTTCGTGTCCATGCTGTGTGAAGATGCATCCGTCGGACCCCTTCCGGCCCTGGATACCGCTGTGGGCATCGACGCGGGGATCACTACTCTGGTGACGCTGTCCACCGGCGAGAAGATCACCAACCCCCGGCACGAACGCCGGGACCGCACGCGCCTGGCCAAGGCCCAGCGGGTCCTGGCGAAGAAGGAGAAGGGCTCTCGCAACCGGGACAAGGCCCGCATCAAGGTCGCCAAGGTGCACGCCCGGATCGCCGACCGGCGCCGGGACTTCCTGCACCAGCTCACCACTCGGCTCGTTCGTGAGAACCAAACGATCGTGATCGAGGACCTGACCGTCCGCAACATGGTCAAGAACAAGAGTCTGGCCCGCGCCATCTCGGACGCGGCCTGGACGGACATGCGGTCCATGCTGGAGTACAAGTGCACGTGGTACGGCAGAAACCTGGTCGCCGTCGACCGCTGGTTCCCCTCCACCAAACTGTGCTCCGCATGCGGCACCGTCCAGGACAAGCTGCCGTTGAACATCCGCGAGTGGACGTGCGGCTGCGGTGCGACGCATGACCGCGACGTGAACGCGGCATGCAACATTCTGGCCGCCGGACTGGCGGTTACAGCCTGTGGAGCAGGTGTAAGACCTCAACGGGAGTCCTCCCGGACGGGGCAACCTGCTGCGAAGCAGGAACCCCTCACTGCGAAGTGAGGAATCCCCCTCGTTCACGAGGGGGAGGATGTCAAGCGTGCTCCTCGGTCCGTGCTGCGGTCAGGGTGGCCTCGATGCGCTCGACAGCGCAGATCGCGCCGAACGCGATCAGATGAACCAGACAGTGATCGGTGAACGGCGGTGTCAGCCAGGCCGCCACGTCCTCGTCCGTGATCCGGTACGGGGCGCGCGCCGCGAGCAGCGCCAGCCGTGCACCCGGCCGCTCCGCCCGGTCCGGCAGCCCCTCGCCCTGCAGGGGGAGCGGCGAGAGGCCGTCCCAGGCCGCCACCGATGTCCGTACCAGCGCCGCGTCCTCGTCACTGAGCAGCCCTGCACCCAGGTGCGCCGTGGTACGCAGCGCGCCGAACGCGGTGCCGATCGGGGTGTCCGCCGCCCACCCGGGCGCCGCCCCTTCCGTCTCCAGCAGGGCGAGGCTCTCGCCGGGAACGAGCCGGCGGCGGACCGTACGGGCCAGCGAGCGGCCCGCCACGCTCCGTATCAGGCGGTATTTCTCGGCGCCCCCGGGCAGCATGTCCTCCGTCAGCAGGGACGACACGATCCGGTTGATGAAGTGGAAGGCGAGCGCCGTCCCGATGTACTCCGGTGCCTGCTCGGGCGGGAACGGCTGCGACGTACCCATGTTCTTTCCCCACGCCAGCAGTTGACGGTGTGCCGGGTCCTCGGGCTGTTCGCCGCGGGCGATCCTCTCGGCCAGCGCGTGGTCGCCGGTGGCATGCAGGAGCACGGTGTGCGCGGTGACGCAGTACGGGCACCGGTTGGCGAGCGACACCCCCGCCGCCACCACCTCCTTGCCGGTGCGCGATGCCTGCCCGGCCAGCAGGGACTCCCGCATGACGGCCCAGGTGCCGGCCAGCAGGGGCGGCGAGGCGGACAGGACGACGAACGTCGTGGCGCGATCGATACCGAAGTCGGTGGCCAGCTGCGCGTACACATCGGCGACCACTCCGGTCGCTGCTCCCGGCGGTGCGGGTGAGGTGTATCGGAAGGTTTGGGTCATGGCGACGATGCTCGCCCGCCGCACCGTGCCCGGTCGTCGTACCCCCGGAGGCAGTTGAGGGTGATTCCGGACGACCGGAGTCGGCCGCGACTACTACCCCGGGAGTAGCGCAGAGCCCGTCCAGCAGGATGATGACGGGGCTGTCGCGCGGGAGCTAGGGTGCGGCTCATGCAGGGGGACATCGACCGGCGGATTCGCCTGCTGGACGCGGCGCTCGCCGTCGCCATCGGGGCGGCGGTCCTCGCCGCGGCCTGTGCCGCATCGAGGCCGGACGCACTCGACCTGCTGCTCGTCGCAGTGGGCACCCTTGCCCTTGCCGGGCACCGGTGGGCTCCGCGCGCCGTGCTCGCCGTCACCACCGTCTCCATGCTGGGGTACGTCGTGCATGCGCACCCCGGCAGCTGGGCGGCGTTCCCCGTGCTGGCAGCCGTACATACGGCGGCGCGCGGCGGACGGCGCGCGTGGGGCATCGCCGCGGGCACCCTCTTCCTCGCCGGGTACTTCACGGTCCTGATCGTCGCCGCTCCGGGCGCGCAGGACACCGTCGAGCGGACGCTGCTGCTGCTCGGCTGGTTCCTCTGCGCCGGGGTCACCGGACTCATCGACAAGAACTGGCAGGCGTATCTCCGCCAGACCGAACAGCGGGCGCTCGACGCCGAACGCAACCGAGAGGAGACGGCGCTGCGCCGAGCCGGTGAGGAGCGGTTGCGGATCGCCCGGGAGCTGCACGACTCACTGACCCACTCCATCTCGATCGTCAAGCTGCAGGCGGGAGTTGCTGTCCACCTGGCGCGCAAGCGGGGCAGCGAGGTGGAGCCGGCACTGCTCGCGATCCAGGAGGCGAGCGGCGAGGCGATGCGGGAGCTGCGGGCGACACTGGAGGTGCTGCGCACCGATGGGGTGGAGCCGGGCACCGGGCTGGACCGCATCGACGAGCTGGTCGGGCGGGCCCGTACCGCGGGCATCGACCTCTCCGTCACCGTGACAGGCGTCGAACGGCCCCTGCCGGCGGACGTCGACCGGGCCGCGTACCGCATCGTGCAGGAGGCACTCACCAATGTGGCCCGGCACGCCGACCGCGCCAGGACGACCATCGAACTGGTCTACGGCGAACATGTGCTGACCGTGCGCGTCGACGATCAGGGGCCCGGTGCCCCCGGCGACGCCGTCGCCGTGGGCACCGGACTCACCGGCATGGGCGAACGTGTCAGGGCCCTCGGTGGCACCCTCGCCGCCGCACCGCGCCCGGACGGCGGCTTCTCCGTACGTGTCGAACTGCCCCTGCAGACATCGGGAACCACCGTATGAGCCATCAGGACACGATCCGGGTGCTGATCGTCGACGACCAGGCCCTGATGCGTGCCGGGTTCCGCGCCCTGCTGGACGCCGAGGACGGCATCGAAGTGATCGGCGAGGCAGCCGACGGCCGTCAGGGAGTGGAACTGGCCCGCCACCACGTCCCGGACGTGGCCCTCGTCGACGTACAGATGCCTGTGATGAGCGGCATCGAGGCCACCCGCGAGATCGCCGCGGACCCGCTACTGGCCGGTGTCCACGTCGTCATCCTCACCAATTACGGGCTCGACGCGTACGTCTTCGACGCGCTGCGCGCCGGAGCCGCCGGGTTCCTTCTCAAGGACACCGAACCGGCCGAACTCCTCCAGGCCATCCGTGTAGCGGCCCGCGGCGACGCCCTGCTGTCGCCCGCCATCACCCGCCGTCTGATCGGCGAGTTCGTCTCCCGGCCGCCCGACCGGGCCACGGCCCCCGGCTTCGAGACCCTGACCCGCCGCGAACGTGAGGTGAGTGCGCTGGCCGCACGGGGGCTGACCAACGAGGAGATCGCCGCGCACATGGTGATCAGTCCGTTCACCGCGAAGACCCACATCAGCCGGGCAATGACGAAGCTCGGCGCCCGCGACCGGGCCCAACTCGTGGTCTTCGCCTACGAGTCGGGTCTCGTCGCGCCACGGGACCAGCACTGAGAGGTCCGGGTCGCCCGACCGGAATCACCGGGCCGGAAGCTCCCGCGGCCGACCGCCGATCTCACGACGGAGAGCGTGCACGTGAGGGTGCTGCCGGGCTCCACGAAGGTCGTACGGCGAAGACACCACAATGCTTTACGGCGACCGCAAGAGACCCTGACCTGCGAGCACTTGGATGGATCGACACAGCCTCCGGGCAAGTCAGTAACTGCTACGGCACACGTGCTGTCCACTCGGGAGTGCCGAACTTGGTGCGTACGAGTTCTTCCGCCTGTGCCAGCTCTTCAGCAGTCACTACGCCCTGGGTGAGGCCGTGGCGCTTGCGGAAGGAGTCGATCATGTTGTCGATGACAGCCTCGCGCGGCAGACCGGTCTGCCGGCGAAGGGGGTCGACGCGCTTCTTGGCGCTCCTGGTGCCCTTGTCGGACATCTTTTCCTTGCCGATGCGCAGGACATCGAGCATCTTGTCGGCGTCGATGTCGTAGGACATCGTGACGTGATGCAGCACGGCGCCGGGCCCGCCGCCGGGGCCCACGACGCGTTTCTGGGCTGCTCCGGCGATCTTCCCGATGTCGGTCGCGATGTCGTTGAGCGGCTGGTACCAGGCCTTGATGCCCATGTCACCGAGCGCCGCGAGCACCCAGTCGTCGAGGTAGGCGTAGCTGTCGGCGAAGGAGAGGCCGGAGACGAGGGCGTCCGGGACGGAGAGCGAGTACGTGATGGTGTTGCCGGGCTCCACGAACATGGCGCCGCCGCCGGAGATACGGCGGACGACGGTGACTCCGTGACGCTCGGTGCCCGCCGGGTCGACCTCGTTGCGCAGGGACTGGAAGCTCCCGATGATCACGGCGGGGGAGGCCCATTCCCAGACACGCAGCGTAGGCGGCCGGCGGCCGGCCGCGACCTCGGCGGTGATGACCTCGTCGAGTGCCATGTGGAGTGCGGGGGACTGCGGGGCCTCGTGGATGAGCTGCCAGTTGTAGTCGCTCCACTCGGTGGCCTGCGCGAGGGCCCGGCGTACGGCGACGGCGACGCCTTCCGAGGTCAGGCCCAGCATCACGGTGGAGGCGGGCAGGGCCGCGTCGACACGGGCGGTGAGCCCGGCGGTGTCGGTGTTGGCCGGGGCGCCCTCCAGGGCCGCGTCGATCGCGAGGATGGCCTCGTCGGGCTCGAGGAAGAAATCACCGGCGACCCGTACGTTGCGCAGCGCGCCGCCCTCGACGTCCAGATCGACCACGACGAGCTTGCCGCCGGGAACCTTGTACTCACCGTGCACAGCCATGCCTCCACAGACGCCCGACTCCTCGATGAATCGGCTCTGGTCACGTGTAACGCTGCCACCGTGAGGGATTAATCCGAACCGACAATCCACACTTCGGCTCCGCGCTCGTGCCCTGGTCCGTGTGCCGAGCAGCGGGCTGTTGGCGGTGCGGTCGCTTCGGTCACGGGCCGTCGTAAGCGCCAGCACCGACAAGCCGGCCGAGCCCACCGGCGGCTACTGCCTATCGCGGCTGTGGGTTTCCGCAGGTCAGCCATTTGGCGTGGACGGGAAGTCGTGACCGAGCGCCGCAGATGGCCCGACTGACCAGATGCGTGCTCAGCTATGTGCGATGTCCCGTCCGCTTCCCACGACCTCGAAGCCGCCGGCCCTCAGAATCCGGCGGCCTGCAGTTGGGCGAAGGTGCCGACCTTCGTCGACCATGCCTGCTGATCCGGTACAGCGTGCCAGCCGATCAGCGAGTCGGGGGTCGGCCAGTCGGGCCGGTGTGAGAGGTCCTTCTCGGCGAGGGGCTCGAAGCTGCCATCCCGTACCTCGTGCAGTAGATTGCCGCTGTCCGCGGCCTCGCAGATGGCAGTGAGATCACGGCGGCAGTTCTCAGTTGTCATGGCAGGACGCTGAAGGAAACGCCGTACCGACGCGGGCTGGTCTTCAAGACGAGGAATGGCGGCGCCCCGGTCCTGGCTGGCACCCGAACAGGTGGCGGAAATGGCAGTTCCCGTACGGCATCGGCACCCAGGGCAAGGCGATGCTCGCGCACACCAGCGACTGCCGACTCACCGCCGGCCGCCCCGGGCCCGCCACCCGCGAACAGGCACACGTCACCGCGTACGGGAGGCCGGTTGTGTTCCTCGTCGGGGACAGATCCCGCCTGGCGGTACGGGACGCTGGGTCCCGGGGCCAGGCGTAGGTCACGTCAGGCAATGACGGTGGCTCCGCTCTCCGGGAGCAGCTCGGGCATCCCCTCCACCAGCACCACGACGCCGACCACCTCGCCGGCCTCGGAACGGCCGACCCAGACGGGATAGGTGCCGTCCCCTGTCGTCGCGAAGGCCGCCAGCTCGCCGCCGGAAGCCTGGTCCCGGGTGCGCAGCAGGTACATGGAGTCGTTGGTGTCCTCGTACACGTCCGGGTCCAGGTCCGGGTCTCCCTGGATCAGCCCTTTCTCGAAGAGCGCGAGGAGCGGCTCCCAGGCCCCGCCGTCAGCGAAGCAGCCCGTGGCACCGTCGGTGTCGAAGCCGAAGATCCCGTTCTCCCGGAGCAAGCGGGGGTCGTCGTCGGGCCGGAGGGCCATCTCCCAGGTCGCGGCGGGGATGTCGTTGACGAGCACGCGGACGGCCATGGTGTCCGTACGCGTGACCTGGCTCCCCTCCCAATGGTAGGTGAGGTGGGCCTGCGCCTCGTCCAGTACGTACTCCCCTGGCGGGACGGGGACCGTGATGTGCGGCCCGTTGCCGTCGTCGCTGTCCGGGCCGGAGACGGCCAGCAGCCCGCTAGGCACGCGCAGAGCTCCGATCCGACGCGGCTCCACGACCGTCATCTCGGGGTGATACCCGTCGGTCACACGCACGCCGGGCCGGAACAGCTCAGTGATCGGCCCGGGCTGCGCGGGGCGGGGCGGACGCCAGCAGGTGGCGGGCGCGAGGCCGCTACTGTCGTTGGCCGCCTCGGTGATCTCGAAGACCGGCGGTTCCGTGAGCCCATGGACCTGGGCCGAGAGCAGCGGCCACTCCCCGAAGACAGGCCGGTCCGTCCAGCGCTCGTCGTCGCGGACCCTGGGCACGGTGACGTACGAGCCCCCGCCCTTGCCCTGGGGCTCTTCCGTCAGCCGACCCTTCCCGTCCGGGAAGAGCTCCACGGTGTTGCGCGGACACGCCTCGTCGAATTCCGCCATCTCCGGGCCGGTGTAGCTCCAGCCGACGGTGTACAGGCGCAGCAGCCGCGCTGGGTCGTCCAGCAGCCGCATGTCCAGGTCGCAGGTACGGCGGCCCTGAGCGTCGTAGACCCACAGCCCGACATAGTGGTCCCGCCAGGAAACGAGCCGGACCTCCAGTGGAGCCTCGCGGCCCGCCGCCCGGTACACCACCACGTACGGAAGCCCGGTGGCATCCCGCTCACGAGCCTCCCCCACTGATATCGGCCGCCAGGGCAAGCGGGCCTCCAGGTCCCACGCCTGCGCGTACTCCACCTCGACCACCATTGCCGCTCCCCGCTCCCGCTCGGTTACGTGCTGAGCTGCAACGTAACCGCCGCCTGTGACAACGGCCCTACCGGGCCGGGCAACGGCCGGGCCGCAGCGCCCAGAGCAAAGGGGTGACGGGCCTGCGATCAGCTTGGAGCACGGGGCGCCCCGTCGATCTCCCGGCTGGCGACTGGACCCAGGGCCTCGCTGGCCTCATCCCGCCGAGCTACGCGGGTCTGTATTCGCGCAGACCAGAGGGTTGGTGAACCCGGCAAGCCCATCGGTGCAACTGAAAGGCGCAGTGGGCCAACCGTCGCGCTCAAGGGCCAGGTAGCGCAGGCCGAGGAGCCCGGCGATGCGGGACGGTCCCCACCGGCGCAGGAGCCGGACCTTGATGATCCGACGTTCGGTCCGGGGCGGGGTGCGGCGAGGGCTCGTGTGCGGACGGCTTGAACGGTCCGCTGCATCTCGGAAGTGCTTTGTCGATCGTGCGTGCTGGAAGCGTGAAGAACTCCCATCGTCGTAGGTCGCAAGGCACTTCCTCGTTTCCGGAAGAACTATCCACAGGCATCAAGCCGGTGGATCCGGGTTGATGCATGGTGCGGTGGGCAGAATGAGCGGGCCGTGCTCCGGCGCTCAACAGGTGGTTTTTCTTTGTCATTCGAGCGCCGGGTTCCCGCCCCCCACCTGGTTCAAGCATCGGAGAAACGTTAATTTTCTCTGCGGCTTTGAATACGTAGGCATTAGCATATGACCCGCGCATTGGTCTGATCGGGTGTCAGCCAAGCGGGCGATGTTCTCAACGAATGCAACTGGGTGGATAGTGAAATAACTCCACCGGGTTTCGGAGCCCTTGGTGGAAGTGGGAATGGAGGCCGCAGGTGACCATTGAAGACTGGCTCAAAACCAATGTAACCACCGACACTAGGGCACTCGGTTGGTACAGCAGCCCGGAATGCGAGGACCGCATCGTCCGGGCCTATCGCGAGCTGCTGAGCGGCTATGAGATCGACACCTCAAAGATCCTCAAGACCACCTGTCTGGTGAACGGCGAGCACACTGGCGTGGTACGTGTCCAGGAGAACAACTTCTTCTCGATCTGTGCCCACCACTTTCTGCCGTTCTTCGGGAAAGTCAACATCTCCTACGTCCCCGGTGACCGCATTCTCGGACTCGGGAAATTCCCTCGCCTGGTCCAGGCGTTCAGTCGGCGCTTCCAGATCCAGGAGTACCTCGTCAAGGAGATCGCTGAAGAGATCATGTCCTCCGGCGGTGCAAAAGCCGTGCGAGTCACCTCCCGCAGCCGCCATCTCTGCATGTGCAGCCGCGGTCCGTCCGACCAGACCGTGATCACCGACACCTCATATGTGGCGGGCCATCAGGAGTTGATGGCCAAGTTCGGCCTGGACGACTGATCCGGACTCGCGTGGCGGGAGGTGCTCAAGGGACCGACCTCCCGCCACGCGGCACCGGTCACCCGGCCCTGGATGACCGTCGTGCGGGACAACACGCCAGCCACCACAAGGAGAACCCGTGCGCGACAGGAAGAGAGGTAGCCACCGCCGCGTGTCGACGTCACCCTGGAAGTACGTTGTGGCGACATGGCTCGCCGGCGTGCTGGCGGCAGTCGGCCTGGGTGCCGTCTCGCCGGCGGGATCCGCCCTGCGTTCGTCACTGGGGTTGTCAGCCGGTGCGCTCGCCTGGGCCACATCGAGCATTACGGCCGTGAGCGCCGTCCTCGGCATCCCAGCGGGATGGTGGATCCTCCGCTTCGGCGCCCACCGGGCTCTGCCCTGGGGCCTGTTCGTCATGGCGGTTGCAACCGTCATCAGCGCGACCGCCGGATCCTGGGGTCTGCTGCTGGGGTCGCGTGTCGCGGAAGGAGTCGGCTACCTGCTGGTGTTCGTGGCGGGTCCGGTCGTAATCACCCGCATGACGCAGGGCGGCATTCGATCGGCGGCGCTCGCGTTGTGGGGCACGTGCGTTCCGATGGGCCTGGCCGTCGCCGCGGCCCTGGGCGGAGTCCTGGCATCCCAGTGGACGTGGAACCGATGGTTCGCCCTCACAGCGCTCGGTCCCTTGATCATGGCCGGGGCGCTCACCGTCGTCCTGCCTCGGCTACCGAGGACACCCGTGCAGTACCCTCCTCGCGCAGTCGGCACCTGGAATGGGGCACTGAGGCTCGGTGCGGCGTACGGAAGCCTGTCGCTGGTCGGCGTCGCTGTGGTGATGGTCCTCCCGCTCTTCCTCACCGAGCGCCGAGAGGTAGCGCCGACTGTGGCCGGTACCGTGGTCGCACTCGTCTGCCTGGGGAGTGCGCTCGGGGGGCTTGCCGCCAGTTGGCTGCTGCGGCGCGGCTTGGCCCTCTCCTCGCTCGTCCCGCTGGGCGTACTGATGCCGGTGGCCTGCCTCCCCGCCTTCTCGGTCGAATTCCCACTCGCGGTCAGCGGCGGCGCCGCCACGCTTGTTCTCTTCGTCGACGGACTGTTGATCTCCGCAGTCTTCGCTGCCGTCCCCGCCGCGGTGAGCCGTGCTGAGCATGTCGATGTCGCCAATGGCATCCTCAACCAACTCGGCAGTGTGGGGATGCTGATGGGACCACCGGTCTTCGGCCTGGTCATCGCTGCGGCGGGATGGGGCGCCGTCGCTGCCGCTACCTTCGTCTTCGGCGGACTTGGCACAGTCCTTCTGCTGAAGGGCGCCCGTACGTCCGCGACCGGCACTGCGGACGGCGTGTCCCGGTCGCTCGACGCACCGGACGGTGTGGACGTGGGCGAGGGATCGGAGCCCTTGCGGAAGGCGCCCGATGTCAGCAAGCCCAACCCCAACAGAATCTGACCGAGCCACGGCTGTGGGGGTTCCCGAATGCCGACGGCGGCCTTCTCCTTGAAAGGGGGCAGGATGAAAATCGACTTCCTCCCGCTGCGGGACAACACCTGTGGCGAGTACTGCCTGTACTGCCACGCCGAGACCGTCGAATGGATCGTCGTGGACGGAAGGAAACGGTGCACCTGCGGTTCGTGCGGCCGCGAGGCCGGAAGAGCCGTCGTCGTCGATCCCCGCATCTGCTGGTGGACCGATTCAGACGGCGAGTACTGGCATGAGAGCGCCGGCGTATTCGTACGTGACCCACGAGGGAGATTTCTCTTCTTCCGGAGAACTGCCTTTCCCTACCGTCTGACCGTACCCGCAGGCCATGTTGAACGCGGAGAGGACCCCAAGCGCGCGGCAGCGCGGGAGCTCTGGGAGGAAGTAGGAATCCGCGACGCGCACGGGGACCTCCGGCTCGTTGCGGACGAGCATCTCAACGGAGACATGTGCAGAAGGGGCTCCGACGCCCATCGTTGGCACGCCTATCTGCTGGACGTCGACGACCGGGCAGCCGGAACTCAGGGGGAATTGACCGTGAACGAGGAAGGTGAGGAGCCCCTCTGGCTCACTCTCGACCAAGCACTCTCCTCCCAGCCGACGTTCGCCGTGGAACACATCATCGATCGGTATTCCAACAGACTCCTGCACGCCGTCGGGCGCACTCCCGGGGAGGGGACAAGCGAACGGTGTAACTCCTGATCATGGAAGATGCGCCGGTGACCAGTAACAAAACCTAAGAGGTTGTCTCACGTGGCAAGTTTCGCGAGCTTCTTGTAGCAGGTCAGGGCGGCGGCCATGGCCAGGCCTCGGCTCTGCCAGTCGTCGCGGACCACGTACGGGATCTTGAGACCACGAGCAGCCCATGGCAGGCTCATGCCGCATGATCGATGAATTCGCGAAAGGCAACCTGCACGGGAGACTGCGGCGGGACCGCAAGGCGCTGCTCTGGAAACTCGACGGCTTGTCCGAATACGACGCCCGCCGACCTTTGACAGCGACCGGGACCAACCTCCTCGGCCTGGTCAAACACGTGGCCACCGTCGAGGCCAGGTACTTCGGCGAGGTCTTCGACCGCCCTTCCCCGGAACCGCTGCCCCGGTGGCAGGACTCCAACGGCAGCGATCAGTGGGCGACCGAGGACGAGACCCGCGATCAGATCATCGGGTTCTACCGGCGCACGTGGGAACACTCGGACGCGACGATCAACGAGCTTCCCCTCGACGCCCCCGGCCACGTGCCGTGGTGGCCGGAGCCTTATGCCGACACGAACCTGTTCGCCATCATGGTCCATGTCCTCGGCGAGTCCATCCGGCATGCCGGGCACGCCGATATCCTGCGCGAGGGCCTCGACGGCCGGACCGGGTTGCGCGCCGAACACGAGAAGCAGATCGACGAGGAAGCCCGTGCAGCCTACTGCGCGAAGATCGAGCAGGCCGCCAGGTCGGCCGCACCAATCAAGGCTTTGAGGGGCTTAGAGGTTGTCTCAAGTGACAGTGGTGTACGCGCTGACCAGCGGCTGTGCCTGGCGGCATCTGCCGCCGACGTTCGGCACGTCGCCCGCCACCGCGCATCGCCGCTTCACGGTATGGACCGAGGCCGGCCTGTGGCGTCGGCTGCACCGGGCGGTGCTGGACGAACTCGGGGCCCGGGGCGAGGTGGACTGGACCTCGGCGATCGTCGACGCGGCCTCCGGGGGGGATCGCTGACCGGGCCGAACCCGGTCGATCGCGGCAAGAAGGGCAGCAAGCTGCACGTGCTGTCCGATGCCCAGGGCATCCCGCTCGCCGTCGCCATGTCCGGCGCGAACATGCACGACAGCCTCGCCCTCAAACCGCTCATCCGCGGCATACCCGCCGTCCGGTCCCGCCGGGGACCACGGCGGCGCCGACCCGTCAAACTCCGCGCGGACAAGGCGTACTTCTCCGCCGAACACCTGGCCTGGCTGCGCGAGCGCGGGCTCGTCGCGCGCATCGCGCGGCCCGGCATCGAGTCCGGCGAACGCCTCGGTCGGCACCGCTGGAAGATCGAACGGTCGATCGCCTGGCTCTTCGGCTACCGCCGCCTCACCGTCCGATACGAACGAAAGGGCTCGCACTTCCTCGCCTTCCTCGGCCTGGCCCCGCCCTGACCTGCTACAAGAAGCTCGCGAAACTTGCCACGTGAGACACCCTCTAAGCTTGTCGAGGTGGCTGTTGAGCCCGGATCCACCGGCTTGATTGCGGAGTGATCGCTTCGGAGGTGTTCCGGTCGTCGGGTGGATGATCTGCGGGTTGGGGCAGGGGGCGGCCGCTGGTCTGCCCAGCGCTTCCACATTTCCGCAGGTCTCGGGCCCTTTCGGGCGGGCCGGTCAGGGATTGTCAGACGGTCGGTGGCGGCGTGTGCACGGCGGTGAACAGTTGTGTGAAGTCGCCTGCCCAGGGCTGGCGTTCGGGCAGGTGGAGGGTGAGGCGGCGGGCCGAGCGGGCCAGGTGGGCGGCACGTTGATGAGGCGGTCGCGGATCGTGGCGGTGGTGGCTCTGGCGTGGAAGACGCCGGCCAGTGTGCCGGCGGCACGGGTGAGGTTGTGCGCGATGGCGGCGAGCGTGAGCGAGGCGGCGTTCGCCTGGAAGTGGCCCGATGGGGCGTGTTGTGATCACGGGGGCGGCCAGAGGCGTGGACACGATTCCCAGCAGCGCGTTGAGGCCCTTGACCTTGCTGTATCCGTACCTGGCACGCCTGCTCGGCGTAGTCGTAGTGCGGCGGATCGTATCGTCGATGTCTACATAGGCGACCTGGTCCGCACCGGGCAGCAGCGCAGTGCGCGAGGCCAGGCGGGACAACAACCGGCGGTCCACAGCGCGCAGTTGCTTGACATGCCCGTGCGTGAAGGAACGCAGAAACAACCCAGCGTGGACGGGGCCCGCACCCCGGCGAACAGACGGGGCAGTCTGCCGTGCCGCAGCCGGCCCATGTCATCGATACTGTCGGCACCCGCGACCATGCCACCCACCAGCGACACCACCTTCGCCGCGGGAAAGGTCCCGGTGCCGTCCTTCGAGACCGGCAGCCGCACCAACTCTTCGGTCAGCGCGGGCAGGCCGCACCACTCGGCCAGCCGCACCGCCGGCTCCAGCCCGCCGTAAGCGATCATCTGGTGCACCGGCTTCCGCCCCCGCCCTCTCCCACCTCGCCCCGCTCGAGCTGTGGGGAGCACGGGGCCACATACCCACCACCGGCACACAGGCTGTGGACCAACCCCGGCTCCATCTGATCGGTTACGGAGACTGGACCGGCCTCGCCTTCGCCACCCTCATCGGTGTCAGCCGCCCTGCACGCGATGCCGCCCGTGACATCGCGCGGCCGTTGGGCGTATCGACGCCCGTCAGCGCCCGCGCGGCCCGGACATGATGACGGCCATGCCCAAGCGACAGCCCAGCGCGCCGCTCACGTCGTAGCGGCCGGGCCGGCAACCGCACGGTCCTCGCCGATACAGTGTGCAGGCCGCGCATCTGCCACTCCGGCAGTCCCGCCGATCCGGGGACTTCCTAATCCTGAACACGGCGAACTCCGTCTGGGGTGGCGAAGCGGAACTCTCCCTCCAGGGTGTTCTTTCACTGCGCACGGCCGGGTCTTGAGGCGGCACACTGCTGCCATGATTGCGAGCGAACCGCTTGATGTACTGGTGGTGGGGGCGGGGCCGACCGGGCTGGCTCTCGCGGCCCAGCTGCATGCCTACGGCGTACGATTCCGGATCGTCGACCGGCACCTGGACCGGGCCCGGGAATCACGTGCGCTGGCGATTCAGCCGCGTACCTTGGAGGCCCTGGCCCCGTACGGCGTGACGGACGACCTGGTCACACGAGGGAACCCGGCCGTACAGCTGCGGATGCATCTTCCCGGGCGGACGGTACGGCTGCCGCTGTTCGACATCGGCGTCGGCGACACTCCGTATCCCTTCCTGCTGTTCCTGTCCCAGGCCGAGACAGAGTGTGTGCTCGGCGACCTTCTCACCCAGGCCGGTAGTACGACGGTCGAGCGCGGCAGTGAGCTGCTGGAGCTGACTGCAGAAGGCGCCCTCGCAGTCTGCCGGTTGAAGCATCAGGACGGGAGCGAGGAGAGGGTCAACGCACGCTATGTCGTCGGCTGCGACGGGGCGCACAGCACGGTCCGCGACCAAGCCGGTATCGGCTTCGAGGGCCACGCCTACCCGCAGACGTTCCTGCTTGCGGACCTGGAGGTGGACGGCCTGGAACGCGGTGCCGCGCACGCCTACATGACCGAAGCCGGGATGTTGTTCTTCTTCCCGCTCGGCTCACCGGCGAGCTGGCGGATGCTCGCGATACGCCCCCCGGGTACCCGCGACACCGAAAGGCCGGTGAACATCGAGCAGTTGCAGGCGATCGTCGACCGCTACGTGAGCGACCGGCTGCATCTGCGGGACCCGGTGTGGATGACCGACTTCCGGATCCAGAACAGGGGCGCCAAGAACTATCGCGCCGGCCGGGTCTTCCTGGCCGGTGACGCTGCCCACATCCACAGTCCTGCCGGGGCTCAGGGTATGAACACCGGCATCCAGGATGCGCTGAATCTCGGCTGGAAGCTCGCCCTCGTCTGCCAGGCCGCCGCGCCGGCCGCCCTGCTGGACACGTACGAGAGCGAACGGGCCCCGATCGGCCGGAACGTGCTGCGCTTCACCGACCGCGCCTTCACGATCGCCACCAGTCGCAACCCTCTGCTCCGGCTGGCCCGCACGCGGGTCGCACCCCGCCTTGCACCGCTGGTCCTACGCCTTCCGGGGCTGCGCGGCGCCGTCTTCCGTACGCTCTCGCAACTGGCCATCCACTACCGAAAGAGCCCTGCCACAACCGAGGGCCCGTATCCGCCCCGGCGTGGCCCACGCGCTGGTGACCGGCTCCCCGACACCGCCCGCAACCTGCACGCGCTGACGGCCGCACCCGGGTATCACGTGCTCCTGTGCGGCCCGAGCGACGGCTGGGACACCAGCTTGGTCTCATCCGCCGCCCGCGGCCGCGATCACCTGATCCACATCCACACACTGGATACGAGCGGACTCTGGGGGCCGGGCGTCACACACTGCCTGGTCCGGCCCGACGGCTACATCGCCTACCGAGCACGCGGCACGGACCTAACAGGTCTCCTCAACTATCTTGACGAGTGGCTTCCGCCGTCCGAAGCGGGAAACCATGGCTCAGCCCCCTCGTTGGCGTAGAACGATCCTTCGGCACCCGCTGCGTGGTTACCCGATGGAGGCGGGTGCCAGCATCGCCATCATGGCGGCCAGCACGGACGACTCGACCCGGTAGTAGACCCAGGTGCCCCTCCGCTCCGAGCTGAGCAGTCCCGCCTCCTTGAGCCTCTTCAGGTGGTGGCTCACGGTCGGCTGGGAGACGCCGACGTCGGAGATGTCGCAGACGCATGCCTCGCCGCCCGCGTGTGAGGCGACTGCTGAGAAGAGCCGCAGCCGGACCGGGTCGCCGAGGGCCTTGAACATGGCGGCGGTGCGTATCGCCTCCTCCGCCGTGAGGGGGCGTTCGGTCAGCGGCGGGCAGCAGGGCTCGACATCCGGCTCCAGCAGCGGCAGGACCTTGGCATTCGACATGCATCTATGTTGACATATGTCGAACCAGTCGCCCAGTGGCTGCTGATGCGTCTACCGCTGGGCGAGGGCTCGGGGCCCGGTAGTCCGCAACGTGCAGGACGGCAGGGCGGGGCGGTTCGGCTGACCGAAGCCGGCGGTGGCCGCGACTACTGCGCGTGCCGTCAGGCGCGACCCGTCCTCCAGTGCCAGCGCGAACCCGTCTCCGTCCGCCCGGACCTCGCTGACGCGGCGACCGGTGCGGATGTCGGCGTCCAGCTGGTTCGCGTATCGCAGTAGGTAGGCGATCACCTCGTCGCGGTGCGGGTACCTCCGGATCGCCACCGAAGGGCAGGCCGGGCAGGGAGCTGTACCGGGCCGGGGAGAACAGGGTGAGGCTGTCGTATGTAGTGCGGCCAGGAGTCGGCCGTCCGCCCAGAGGCTTCCAGCACCACCGGCTTCAGTTCCTGCTTCCGCAGGGCGTACGCGGCGGCAAGGCCGGACGGTCCGCCGCCGATGACAGCGACATCGAGATGTTCCATTACTAAACTCCACCTGCTTCGACTCATGTCTATGTTGACGCTCATCGAATCAGGTGCCATGCTGGCCGCACAAGCCATCGACGGATGTCGAAACAACCGGGAGTCATCGTGACTGTGCCGATTACTGGGGTGCCCACCACCGACCTGCCCACCGTTGTGATCGGAGCCGGTCCGATCGGCCTGGCTGCCGCAGCCCACCTCGTCGAGCGCGGCATCGAACCGTTCGTCCTGGAGGCCGGAGACAGTGCGGGCAGCGCGGTACGGGAGTGGAGCCACGTACGCCTCTTCTCGACCTGGGCCGAGCTCGTCGACCCGGCGGCCGAGAAGCTCCTCGCCCCAACCGGCTGGGTGAAGCCGGACGGCGCCACGTACCCCACCGGCGGCGACTGGGCGGAGCGGTACCTCCAGCCGCTGGCCGACACCCTGGGCGACATGGTCCGCTTCGGCGCCCGCGTCACCGGTGTATCCCGCCTTGGCCGCGACCGGGTCGTGGATGCCGACCGCGAGCAGCAGCCTTTCACCGTGCATATCCTGAGCGCCGACGGGACCGAGGAGCGGATCACAGCCCGCGCGGTCATCGACGCCTCCGGCACATGGTCCACACCCAGCCCCATCGGCGGTGACGGCCTCCCGGCTCTCGGTGAGCTCAACGCTTCCGACCGCATCTCCTACCGTGTCCCCGATCTCAAGGACCCGGCCGTACGCGCCCGTTACGAAGGCAGGCGCACCGCCGTCATCGGATCCGGCGCCTCTGCGTTCACTGCCCTCGCCTACCTGGCAGACCTGGCGAAGGACGTCCCGAACACGCACGCCGTGTGGATCCTGCGGCGCGACATCAGCGGCTCCACCTTCGGCGGCGGCGAAGCCGACCAGCTCCCCGCTCGCGGCGCACTGGGCCTCGCCGCCAAGGCCGCCGTGAGTGACGGTTACGCCGATGCCGTCACCGGCTTCCGTACGACGGCGGTCGAGCGGAGCGGCGAGCAGCTGGTGCTCGTGGCCGAAGACGGCCGCCGCCTCGGCCCGGTCGACGAGGTCATCGTCCTCACCGGTTTCCGCCCCGACCTGTCCTTCGTCGAAGAGCTCCGTCTCGGTCTCGACGATCGTCTCCAGGCTCCGGTCGAACTGGCCCCGCTGATCGACCCCAACGTCCACTCCTGCGGCACCGTCTACCCGCACGGCGTCAACGAGCTCTCGCACCCGGAGAAGGACATCTACCTCGTCGGCATGAAGAGCTACGGCCGGGCCCCGACCTTCCTCGCCATGACCGGCTACGAGCAGGTCCGCTCCATCGCAGCCGCCCTCGCCGGAGACCAGGAGGCGGCTGAGCGAGTCGAGTTGACCCTCCCCGAGACCGGAGTCTGCGGCGGCGCGGGCCTGTTCGACGAGCCCGAAGCCACCAAGGCGGACGGCGAAGGCGGCGTCTGCTGCGCGGCTCCCACCACCCTCCAGATCGGCATCGGTGCCCCGGCCACCTCCGGCGGCTGCTGATCCACACCCCACTCACACAGCAGGAGGCTCGTCATGTCCCGCGTACAGCTCGCCCTCCGCGTCCCCGATCTCACCGCGTCCATTGCCTTCTACACCAAGCTCTTCGGCACCGAGCCCGCCAAACTCCGTGACGGCTACGCCAACTTCGCCATCGCAGAGCCTCCGCTCAAGCTCGTCCTTGTCGAGGGCAACGCGGGAGAGGACACCCGCATGGACCACCTCGGTGTCGAGGTCGAATCCACCGACGCCGTGCACGCCGCGACCACCCGCCTGAGCGAGGCGGGTCTGGCCACGGCCGAGGAGAACGACACCACCTGTTGCTACGCCCTCCAGGACAAGGTCTGGGTCCACGGCCCGGGCCAGGAACCCTGGGAGGTGTACGTCGTCAAGGCCGACGCCGACACCCTGACCAAGCAGGAAGGCAGTACGTGCTGCGCCGGCCCGGCCGCCGACAAACCCGGCCCCACCGAACCTGTCGCCGCCGGTGGCTGCTGCTGATCCGTCGATGACCGACCTCCATACCCACGAAGCCGCGACCGGAACAGGGGACCGGTCGCGGCCTCGCGCCGCTCTTCCCGCCTTGTGCGCCACCCAGAGCGGACGCCTGCTGAGCTGCGGCGTCGTTGATCTGCGGGGGAGTGCCCACCCATCCGTGGTTCCCCGTGGTTCTCCGCTCGTCTCCCGCTGAACGGGCACGCAGGGGGCACGCTGCGCGGGGGATCTGGACAGAGCGACTGTGCTCCGACATGCTGCATCGGCGATCATGCGCAGCGGCGGCTGCACGGTGCAGTGGGGTGGGGTTTGGTTAAGCAAGCGCAGGCCGAGGCTTCGCCGCCGGAGCGCATCCGTTACCGGCGGACCCGTTTCCAGTGCGCGCTGCCCCTTCTGCCCGCTGCTGTCCTCGGTGTTGTCATCGAGATCACCGAGATCTTGGACGGGATGAGAGGGGATCCGTTCAGCCTTGGGGCTGCCAACCTGTTTTGGCTGTGGATCGCCATGCCGTTGTTGGCAATGATCGTCTTCCCGCGCTACGGGGTCACCCTCACGCCATCGGCGGCCGTCGTGCACAATCTGCGCCGCCGGATCATCCCGTGGTCCGACGTGCAAGGCGTCCACACCGAGTCTTCCCTGGGGCAGCGGACCGTCGTGATCTATGAGGCCAGCGGTTGCCGTACCCGTCTGCGGGCGCCCATGACTGGGGTCCTCGGCTGGGATCGCAGGTTCGAGGAGAAATTCCACACCATCGGACGATGGTGGCTGGCGCACCGCGGACCGGATTGGACTCCTGTCCCGTCACCGCGGACGCGGCGAGACAGTCAATCAGCGTCCAACGGGAACCCTTTCGCGCCTCCCGCGTAGCCGACGGCTGACGCCCTGTGCCGCGACTGCTCGGCTTTGCCTGGGTCGAAGGTGGTCGGGATGGGAACCCACAGCGCTCGCCACGATCCGGCTGGCACTCGTGAAGTGTGACCAACACCCGCGTGCTGGGCGTAATGCTGGGGACTGTTCCGGGTGCAAAGCGTTGCAACAGTTGCTCTCGGAGCTATTGGACTGGCGCATGGTCCAGGGCGACTTCGAGTTCGCCGGCTGCCGCCCTCTGAGGTCTGTCATGTACCAGCGCATATCACCAATGAACGGCCTGGCCAATCCTTGTCTTGTGGCCGTCCTGAGCGAGTTCTCACCAGATGGCGGCCCCGGCCAGGAGCCGTTGCATGGTCAAAGGAGCCGTGTGGATCGCAACACTGGGAGTGTGGTGCGAGAGGGCGAGATCGCGGTCAGGGACGTGCGCCAGGGTGATCCTCTGCGCCAACGCCAAGAGCGGCTCGGGCCGCCGCGAGCCGCTCCCTGGATTCGGCTATCCACTCTTCGCCCATGTCGAGCGGCACGGAGACGACGATCTGGGTGCTGGTGCCGTCGTGTACTTCGACCACGTAGGGGTCTTCGGCGATGAAGCGGAGGTAGGCGGTGCGGCCTGATCGGGGCCAGTCCGCCGTGAACGGCTCGTCGAGGTCGGCCTCCTGTTCGGCTTCTTCGATGGCGTCGAGAAGCCGGCCCCAGTCTGAGAGGTCCTCGGAGTCGAACCCGAGGTGGACAGTCCCATTCACGAAGCCGCTGGTGACGACGGCCTCCGCGTCGTAGTGGCGGACTGCCGGAGTTTCGAGGGTGGGCTCGGTCGAACGTAGACGAACGCTGATGCTCTGGGTGAGGTCGGCCAGCCGGATCAGCTCAATCTCATCTGGCTGTGTATTCGTGTCCATGGCCGGGAACCTACGGCAGGCGCTCAGCAACGACTCCGGCTCAGTCAACCCATCGACGAGGGAGGATCGGGTGACCGAGCTCTATGCGGGGACGGACGCCGCCAAGGCTGCGCACCACGGCACGGTGATCGACACAGACGGGACAAGGGTGCTGTCGCGCCGAGTGCCCAACAACGAGCGCGAGCTCCTGGAGCTGTGAGTTGTCTTGCTCTTTTGCTGGGGAAGTGACGGAGCGGGGCCACTGACTGCAGGGCGGCGGAGTCTCAGTGGGTGAGTCAAGCTGCTGTCGCCCCTGAAAAACGTCTTGGCAGTGATGTCACCGTGGGTTCAAAGCCCACCGCCTTTGCGGGTACAGCGATGAAGTTGGCCCCTGACCAGCCAAGTTGGTCAGGGGCCGTTCACGTTCGTGCTCGCCCTGATCGACCGCTGCTCCCCGTGGTCCCCGATCCATTGGGCACGCAGCGCGGTTCTGCCACCTGCTGTGGAGCCGACTCTTACTCGCTCAGTGGTCTGCTTGAATTCGCGATCGGGGCTGTTCGCTCACGTTGCTGTCAACCAGTGATGCCAGTTGATCTCGTGGCCACCTGAGGTCAGGCCCTGGAAAGCGTGACCTCTGACTCCTGCTGCCCAGTGTCGACAGTGACCGGGTAGTCCCGGTCATCCGCCTGGGCCCTGCTGCGCATCGTTGCGGTGCCGGGTTCGAACGAGGTGCTGGGGTCCTGGCTGGTCAGCTTGATGAACCAGGGAACGGGCGAGCCCGGGGTGCACGCCACGGTCGTCTCGTAGGACGCGCCTGGCGTCCCCTTCTTCAGGATCTGGAAGACCTGGCCGGTGAGCGAGACGCTTGCAGGCTTGTTGCATGTCACGGTGCCACCGACGGTGATCTGACCGTTCTTGACGTTCGCTGTGCCAGTGGGATCGGTGTTCATCGTCATGGCGAGTTCGGCCGGCGGTTCGGGCATGACTGCGTGAACTGCACCACGCAGAGGCACCGTCGAACCGTTGCAGTACTGCTCGAAGGTGACGTCAAGTTCGCGGACGTAGCCGTAGGGGCCGAAAGCTATGTGCTCGATGGTGAAGGAGCCAGAGTTGGTGTTACACCCTTTTTCGGTCCCGTTGTCGATCCCTGCGAACTCCAGTTCCGGATCCCCCGGCTGGGCGTAGGGCCATTTCTTCGCCCCGGCGTACGTGATGCCCTCAGTCAGCTTCTGTCCATCGGGGGCGGCGATGATGAGACGCCAGAGCGTACCCTGGTCCGAATCTATCGCGATGGTAAGGCTGTTCTCGTCCCTGCTGCCCCCGACGTCGAACATCTGGACCGCTCCGGCCGTGTACTCATACGACTGACCGCCTGAGATGGGCTCACCCGGATCACCGCTGAAGCTCAGCGTTCCCGACGTCGCGCTGTAGGCCTGTGCCGTGCCCGCCAGCGGTGCGGCTATGAGTGCGACTGTCATCGCCGCGACAACGCTCAGCGCCCGGGCCAATATGCGTCTCGGCATGGTACTTCTCGTCAAGGTTCCCCCAAGGGAATATCTCGCTCTTGGTCGACCCAATGCGCGATAAATATGTAATTGAGGCCAAATCGGATGAAGTATGAATCTTTGAGAGGCCGTCAAGCCTCATCTATGGAAGCGCAGGAGCGTTAGCAAACGTCACACTGGCCTCAGAAGTCCCGTCCACTACATCCATGGAATCGTCCCCTGACCAGCCAACTTGGTTAGCGGCCTTCCGCATCGCGGCACACCGCAATCGATCGTTGTTCTGCCAGCGGCTGGTGAAAGTTTGATCGGGGATCATCCCAGGTCGGGCCGAGCTACGGAGCTCCGAGCCGGTCGCCTGACTTCCGGGTTGTGGCTTTGCGCAGCCTGCGGGCCTGCCGCGGCGGAGCCCAGTACAGCGGAGCCACCACCACCAGTGACATCACCGCAGTGAGCATCCAGCCCGCGTAGATGTCCGCAAGCCTGGTGACGAAGCTCATGACGACGGTGACCGCAGCCCAGACAGCCGGCCACTGAGCTGCCTTGACCACTCGTTCCTGTCGTCGCATGGCGCAAGGGTACGGATGGGGAACGGTCGCTGGGCTCACGCTGCAGTCAAGCTTCCCTACGTTGCCTGCGGGATCGGGCACACGGTGGAGACCGCCGCCGGATTCGTCCTGCTGACGCCCCCGCCGTGCCTGCTCGTCGTGCACTGTCGGCCGAAGCGCGCCCTGGGCAGGGACGACACCGATCGGCTGCGCGGCGTACTCGACCGCCACCTGAACCGGGACGGCGGCCGTCCGCCCCGGCACTGAGGTTCGATATGATCCGCGGATCTTCGTACCGGGGAGGGAACATGGCCGAGGGCCGCAGTGCCGAAGGCACCGACAACAGCGCGGAGACCTCTGACGATGTCGTGGACGAGCAGACCGCGGTCCAGTTGGTGTATCGACCCCAGTCTGCCGACGCACTGGTCGGACTGCGGGTCCGCGAGCGGATCAAGCGGACCGGGCTACTGCTACGGCGTGTGTTCCTCACACTGTGGGTAGGGCAGTGGCTGCTCGCCGCCGTGGGCCGCGGGAGTATCGACGTGATCTCGACCGTTCTGTTCTTGTTCGTCGTCCTGGTGGTGTGGGGGTACCCGCGGCTGCAGGCCGCCCACGTGCAGCGGATCATTGGATGGCAGGGCGAGTACCGCGCCACCGTGTCTCCGACCGGGATCACCTGCCGCAACGACCACAGCACGTTGGTTCAGAAGTGGTCCGTCTACCAGGGCTACCGGGAGACGGCAGGTCACTTCGTCCTGCTCAGCAGGGACCCCAACATCATGTACCTCGGTGTCCTGCCCAAGCGGGGCGTGCATGAGGCCGGGGGCATCGACCGGCTGCGGGCCATCCTGGACCAGCACGCCACTCGCGTGTGACGAACTTGAAAGGCACCCGGCGCCGGCTGGTCGATCCGGCTGCCTCCGCTGTCGAGGTCGCCGCCTCCTGGCCGGCCTCTCTCGTGTGACCAGGCTGATGTGTCCCCGCAGTACTGGATCCATGCCCGGGGCGGGCCCGGCTGCTGGGGGGACTGCTGGACTCCCACTCTGCGCCTGCCGCTACAGTGCGATGCTTGTTCGATTCGCCGCAGGGCGGAGGGGGAGGGGTTTTGAGCGCACAACTGAGGGACACCGCAGGGGAGTTGGCGGGGGTGTTGTGGCGGGAACACACCGTGTATCGGGAGCGGTCCGGTGGTGCGGTCATCCGGGGTGAGCATGTACGGCGGTGGATCAGCCTCGCTCCGGCGGGCGGCCAGGGCGAGGTCCTCGTACGCGCGGGACGCATCCTGGACGGCGGCACCACCGCTCCGGCGCGTTCGGAAGCCGTGGTGCCCCTTTCCGCCGGTACAGGCGTGCTCGCCGCGACCTGCCGTCGCCTGCTCGCCGAGGCGGCGGCTGATGTGGAGCCGGTCGCGCCGGGACGGGCAGCGCCCGGGCGGCCCAATCGGTCCGGGACGGCCGCGCGGCCCAAAGGCACTGGGAAACACACCAGTTTCGGTTCATGGGTGATCCTCGCCTGTGTCGCCGGTGTGGTCGCCCTGTACGTATACAGCACCGCGATGCACGGCTGACCAGTCAAGGAGTCCGAATCGCTCGCGCACCCGATCGTGCAGCTTGACTTCCTTCAGAGGGCTCCCCTTAACCCCTCTCACCTGCAGCTTCTCCGTTGCTAGGCACACCTGGGGGCAAGTGCGTCCGTACGACAAGCTGCGCGCAGAGTCAGTCGGTGCAGCCCGGAACGCTGCTGGATGGAGTGCAGTTGTCCGGGATGTTGTCGCGGACGTGGGAGTGGTCCACCGTGACGGTGGCGCTGGGGCTTTGTTGGTAGATGCCGCCGCCGGTGCCGGCCGCCCTCTGCGGTGTTGCGCTCCACCGTGGAGTAGGCCAGATTCACCGTGCCGCCGTTGTAGATGCCGCCGCCTTGGCCGATTGCGGTGTTGCGCTTCACTGTGGAGCGGCTCAGGTTCAGAGTGGCGCCGCCTTCGTTGCTGATGCCGCCACCGAATTGGGCGGTGTTGTTCTCCACTGTGGAGTCGGTCAGCGTGGCCGTACTGCCGCTGATGACGTACATGCCGCCGCCATCATCTGCATTAATGCCGTCCGGCATCGGCTCTAGGAGTACAGGGCCGCTGTCCAGGTCGGTGTCCGGCAATCTGTACGGCATCTTGATGCCGGGTGCACCGCCTGGTGAACGATGCTGTGAGAGCGGAGTATGCCAGGGCGACGGAACGGTGGGGGAGACGGACGTGGTGGGCGGGGCACGAGAAGGTATCCGGCAATCCGCAGGAGGGGCGCGGCGCGTTCGCGCGTTCGGCCTGTTGCTCGTCCTGGTGTCGGGAGTGCTGTTCGCCCTCGTACCGCTCGCCGAGAGGGACAACCGGGCGTACGCCGCGGCGCCGGACTGCCCGGTCGGTACCCGCTCCGACACATGCCGGGCGGCCGTCGTGGCGACCGTCACGGACAAGAAGACCGATTTCAGCGGGAAGACCCACAAATACTTCCTCACCCTGCGTCATACGGACCGTCCTGAAGGGGGCGAGCACCGGGTGCGCATGGCCGGCTCGCTGCAGGTCTACGACTCCGTGCGCCGCGGCGACCGTGTGACCGGCATCTACTGGAACGACAAACTCCGTGCGATCAGGTTCGGTTCCCTTACGCAGGAGACCTATCGGTCCCCCGTCCACGACGGGCGGCTGCCCGGGGCGTTCGCCGTGGCGGCGCTGGCCTCCGGGCTAGGACTCCTGTCGTACTGGTGGTGGCTGCGGTATCGACCCACACCCAACGGGGCCACACAGACCTGGGAGCCCATCGCCGGGCTCGTGGCGGGCTTGGCCCTCGCGCTCGGGGGCTTCCCGATTGTGCTGATGGGTTCTGACGACGGGGGCGGGGGGACGAGCTTCAAGGTGATGGCCTGGGCCACCGTCCCGATCCTGCTGCTGTCCGTCCTGTGGAGCTGGTGGCCAGTGCGCCGGGGCGCGTCGAAGGTCGCCGGGGTCGCCCCACCGAGCGGCAGTGCCTGAGAGCGGTGGTGCACGGGACGTGCCCTACAGGAGGCCGGGCTGTTCTACCGCGCTCGCGCAGCCACGGCTTTCAAGACCGGTCCGCTTATCGCCACTACGAGCCTTTGACCTGGGCATACAGGTCCAGCAAGATTCGCATGCGCACTTCCTGGCCGGAGATCGGCCGACCGCTCCCGTCAGCGAATCCTTCGTCCCGCCCGCCATCACACTCGCGGTAGTCGGACGAACTGGCTAGAACCACCAAGAAGTCCGCGGCGAAGAAGAGTGCGGGCCGGAAGTCGAGGAGTGCCTGACTACCCGAGCACCCCCAACTCGGTGTCAGGCCGACAGTGGATGCGGGCCCGGATCCCGTCGGCGAGGGGGCCGCGACTGCTCGGTCTGCCTGGGGCAAAGAAGGCCGGGATGGAAGCCCACGACGCTCACCACGATTCGGCCGGCACTCGCAACCAGGCCCTGTCCATCCCGGAGTCTGAGCGCCCCCGCCGGAGGCATGTCTTGTGCCTTCCGTTTCCTTTCGTCCAGGCTCTCTCGCTTGGCCTAACGGCCGCATGAATTCGTCTATTTGCCACTAATGCAGATACATGCTGAAAACATGTCGACATCTCGAAGAAGGGCAGGAGCTGGGGTGGGCGCCTCATCGTGGCAGTACAAGCGCCTTTGGTTCGCCAGTGAGCACGGGCTGTCGCCGTGAGATGGAAGCCGACTTCGCGCATGAGGGCGTTGAGGGCGTCGAGGTGTAGCCGGTCCGGTGGTTGGGCCACTCGAAGGCGGTGCGCAGCTCGCTGGGCTCGAACCGGTGGAAGAGGTGGACGGGCTTGCCGCCGTTGGACGAGTGCGTGACGGTGCGTGTGCCGGCCGAGAGGTTTCGAGGAACTCCGGAGTCAGGCCCACGCCGCCGGCGAACCCCAGGGCGAGGGTCCGGTCGCCGGCGCGGCCGAGCCCCGCACGCGGCCGACCGCCTACTGCGGCTTTGTCGCGATCTGGATCAGGTTTCCGCAGGTGTCGTCGAAGACGGCGGTGGTGACGGGGCCCATCTCCAAGGGTTCCTGGGTGAAGCGGACTCCGAGGCTGCGCAGGCGCTCGTACTCCGCCTTCACGTCGTCGACGGCGAACTGGGCGAGCGGGATGCCGTCCTTGACGAGGGTGTCGCGGTAGGGCTTGACGGCCGGGTGGCCGGCGGGCTCCAGGAGGAGTTCGGTGCCGCCGGGCTCGTCGGGCGAGACGACGGTCAGCCACCGGTCCTTCTCGCCCACCGGGACGTCGTGTTTCTTCACGAAGCCGAGGATCTCGGTGTAGAAGCGCAGAGCCTTGGCCTGGTCGTCGACGAAGACACTGGTCAGATGAATCTTCATGGGGTGCTCTCCTTCGGTCCGGATGTGTCGGGCACGAACCATCGCTCGGCGATCTGCCGCAGCGGGGCCGTGTTCAGGTCGTGGAACTTGTAGCGGCCCTCCCGCCTGGTCTCGACGAGCCCTGCGGCCTCCAGCACGGCGAGGTGCTGGGAGACCGCCTGGCGCGAGATGCCGAGCTGATGCTTCATGCTCAGTCGCGAGCAGATCTCGAACAGTGTCTGTCCGGACTTCTCTGTGAGCTCGTCGAGGATGGTGCGGCGGGTGGGGTCGGCCAAGGCTTTGAAAAGGTCGTCGTCCACGACCACAGGATAGGCAACTGCTCACTTGCCTATCAAGTCGAGGTGCGCCGCGTCCCGAGTCGGCCCGCCGTTGGCGTGGGTGTCGAGCCCGGCCGTGGCAGCGGCATGCGCGGCCGGTAGCCGGAGCGCGAGGCTGGCCATCGTCCGGACGACCAGCAGCCGTTCCACGATTCCGCTCTCGGCCGGCAGCCGGCCGTTGCAGTTGCTCCACCGCGCGGTCGCCGTCGTCGAGGAAGAGGCCCAGGCTCTCGATCGCCGTCCGGCGCACCAGCGGTTCCGGGTTCGCCGCGTAGCGGACGAAGGCGTCGGTGTGTTCGCGCATCAGCGCCGCGCTGTCCATGTGGGCCGTCGACTCGGTGCCGTCCGGCGAGAAGAGGACGGCAGGGATCGGAACGGAACACATACCCGCAGCGTCCGAGGAGCATGAAAGTATCGCGCCACGTCGCTGTCCTGCTCCTGAGCGCTGGGCTGTTGCTCTCCGGCTGCTCGTCCTCGTCCGACAACCCGGGCGACGAGGGGTACACCGGCCCCACCCTGCCCGCCCGCACCGTCGCGAAGGACAAGTGGCAGGAAGGGCCGGCCAAGCCCAAGCAGCACAAGCCGTATCCGTACGACATCTATACGCACTGCGGGATCAAGTGGCTGAAGTTCGGCGGCCGTTGGTGGGTCCTCGACTCCGTGTTCCCCGGTGTCGAGCAGGTCAAGGGGGAGCAACCCTCGCAGAACAGCCAGAGGCTGGCCGGTTACATGACCCTGATCGGCCCGGACACTGCCAACTTCGACGCCGTCGGGACGCCCACGATGCAATTCGTACCGACCGAGGACGAGCCGCCGGGCTGCGCCTAGGCGGGCGGATCCTGCCGGGGCCCCTATGGATGGGGCCCACAGCCCCGGCCCATGGCGTTCCGCGCCCGCACCGACGAGAAGTGAGGGCCACGAGCGGGGTTCAGTAGCGCAGCACTGCGGCAATCCGGTCATGTTCGGTGAGACGGTCGTCGGGGAGGAAGACCACTTCGGTGCCGTGGTCCAGGGCAGTCTCGACGAGTTCGTCGACGATGTCCTCGCGAACGCCGGCCTCCCAGCCGCCCTCTGGTTCGCCGCTCAGCGGGGTGAGGTGGCCGTCGGTCAGCCGAACGGTGGGCTGGAAGTGCTCCTCGACGGCGATCATCGCGGCGCGCCCGGTGCTGGCAGCTTCCCAGACCTCATCCAGCCCGGCGGCGAAGGTTCGCCGACTGCGGGCATCGTCCAGCGCCGTGTCGACCCGGCTGGTCTCCTGGGCGGCCAGTGCGGCGCGGGCGGGTTCGAGTTCCTGGAGGAGGACGCTTTCGGGGCCGTCGGTGAGGTTACCCTTGACCACTGTGGCGGCCGGGGCGCGGGCTGCGGTGCCGACCTCCTGCAACAGGGTCATGGCCTCGGCGAGTCCGACGAGAAACAGTGGGCGGGGCTCGGCAGGTGCCATTCCAGCGGAGTCCACGCGGAGCAGCGTAGAGGGAGCAAGGTCGGCTGTGCGCGTCGATGGCGCCAACCGGCCCGAACGGATCCAGAGCGGTAGCCCGGGGAGGTAGCTCCTTGCGCCGTTCCGGCGGACGCACGATGGTTCCTCGGGCCGTTCAAGATTGGTGAGCCAATGGTCGGGGTGGTTGTTGAGCCGTATATCTGTGCTGCTTTGATCAGCGCGTGACACGTAGTGATGATGTGACTGGCGGCAGAGCGCGACTGGCCGTCGTTTTCGACGGAGCTTCCGTCGTGTGCTGGTTCTGCTGCCCCTTCTGGATGGTTGTGTGGCCGCTTGCCCTGCCAATCGGTCTTACAGGCGTTGTCCGGGGATTCATCGAGTGCCGAGCCGCCTCCCGTCAGGGCGTCAGCCGTGCCCAACCCTTGATCGGTTTGGCGCTCGCGGCGGTAGGGACGGCAGCGGCAGTCGCGTACATGATCTTTGTGGTCACGCATCCAGACCTGCCGATTCAGGGGTAGGACGGCGGAGTCTCATCGGGCGAGTCGACACCCGAGCGATCTTGAAGACCGTCGTCGCAGCGATGTGACCGTGGGTTCAAGTCCCACACCCGCCGCAGATGAACGGCCCCTGGAAACCGCCCGAATCGGTCGGGGGTCGTTCCCGTGTGCGCTGTCCGTCAGTAGCCGTGGTTCCCCGCTAGTTCCCGGTCGAGTGACCGCCGGACTGCCCCTGCCCCGTGCCGGCGCTCAGCAGCGCTCCGCCATGTACCTCGACCTTGGCGACGAGTGTGCCCTCGGTAAACTGCCCCCCGAAGGTGTGCCCTGGCGACCAAAAGCCCACATTTAGGTCGCGACGTAAGTCCTGGGCGAGCTCGGCGGCCTGAGCGTCGACGGCGGATGCGTCCGGAGCGGTGGTTCTCTGGTAGAGCAAGGTGCCCGCCACTCCCGTGGCCCCGGCAACGAGTGCCGTCACAGTGAACAGCAGGACCCACAACTCGGCGCTGCGCCCCCGCACCTGCCTGGAACCGGACCACCGGACCACCGGCCCTCTCGAGCCTCCGCAGCGTGCGTCGTCATGCCTTTTCCCCCGTCAACAGGAAGTTGGGCTCGCGGCCTCATCTGTAGCAGGTCGATCACGGAGAATCGCCTTCCTCCGAAAAATCGTCCTGCTGCAGGACAGGCAGTCCGCGCTAGTACGGCGCCGATCGCTGTCGTTCGCACCCTGTTGGTGTCAAACGCTGATGTTATGGCTCACTTGACGGGTTCCACTCGGCACCTACGAGGCTTCGACGCGGGCTGCTCCGCGGAAGGGGTTCCCGGGCTTGCTCAGATCGCTGGAGCAGCCATCGAGGCGCGAGTTGCGGCAGTGATGAGAATTTCGCGGGGTACCCGCGCTGCGGCGGCGAGGGCGCGCCCCAGCGGGTAGGCGTGGGCGCCTGCTGGGAGATTTCCGCGGCGCCCGCTGAGTACCACGTCGATGGAGCCCGTGGTGCTGCGCGATTGCGTGGTTCTGTCCAATCGCCGCAGTGTTTGGCGGGCGACTGCCTCCGCGCTGTCGTACAGGGTGGTTCCGGTGGGCAGGCTCTGCAGAATCTCTGGCGCCACCAGGGGGTAGTGCGTGCATCCCAGCACCACGGAGTCGCAATTCTGGGGGGTCCGCTTTGCCGCGTCGGCAATCGCTTCCGTTGCTGCGGTCATGTCTCCGTGGTCGATCGCCTCGGCCAGACCAGGGCATGCGACACGCGCGACAGGCCGGCCGTTCGCGAAGTCCGCGATCAGGCGATCCTGGTAGTCACTCGCCGTGGTCCGGACGGTTGCCCACACGGCGATGCCTTGGGCGGCCGCTGCGGCCGGCTTCACGGCGGGCACGGTTCCGATCACAGGCACACGGGGTTCAAAACTCTCGCGCAGAGCGTCGATCGCGGTGACGGTGGCGGTGTTGCAGGGGACCACGACGGCCTCCGCGCCCCGCTGGACGGCCAATTGGGCGGCACTGAACAGACGGTCCGTGACGAAGGAGGCCGTTCTCGATCCCCAGGGGGCGCCGTCGGGGTCCAGAAACAGAAGCAGATCGAGTTCCGGGGCGAGGTGCCGAAGCCACCCTGTGGTGGAAAGGAGGCCGAGCCCTGAGTCGATCAATGCCACCATCATGGGGGTCAAGTTACCAGCCGACCACTGGCGCAGATGGCGGTCCGTCGCGGACGGCGGCGGGGGCGGTCCTCCCAGCGGTGAGTGGTCCACGCTCGGCGGATCACGCTACGCACGGTGATGATGGTGTCGGCGAGGTCGAAGAAAGCGTCGATGGCGGTGGCACGGCGCTCGTAGCAGCGGGCGAGGCGATGGAAGGCACTCTGCCAGCCGTGGGTGCGTTCGACGTGCCACCTCTGACTGGCCTGGATCGGTGCCTTCTCGCCCTTGTGCGCGATGTGGCCGTGCAGGCCACGTTCGTGGAGCAGGGTGCGGTCTTGTCCGAGTCATAGCCGGCGTCCAGAAGCACGGTGACGTCTTCGGGCAGCGGTCCCAGGTCCTCCAGGCGGTCCAGGGTCGGGGCGAGCAGCGGGGAGTCGTGACGATTCGCTCCAGCCAGCACACGACCGAGTGGGATTCAATAACCATCCGTCATACCTGAGCCCTTCAATCCCTGTTTGCCGCGATCTACCGGTGACCGGCCTGCGACCTCACCACTGCCGGGGGCCTTGGTGATGGAACCGTCGACGGCGATCTGATCGAGGACGAGGCCGACGATCCGGTCGTAGAACGACCTTGACGCGCTGGGCCGTGACTGCTCGGTTCTGCCTGGGTAGAAGGTGGTCGGGATGGGAGCCCACCTGGTGATGTCAACCTCGGCTCCAGAACCGGTGCTTGGGTGCTCACCGTGACGTGCTTGGTCAGCCGAGTGGCGTCATGCGGTCGGCGTGCATCCATGGGGGCTGATCGACCGTCCTACAAGAAGTCGAGCAGAACCCGAGGGAGCATGGATGGACACGTCCACGCGCGAGCCCGATCGCGGACCCGACAGGAACGACAACACTCCTGCACTTGGGACTCAACCGTCGGCCAGGACAGTTCTTGCGGTCAGGGCCGCCGGTTGCCTGGCCCTCATCGCTGGCATGCTGGCACTGTGCGGAGCCGGCCACTTCGCTCACGCGTTCTCGGACTCTCTCAGCGACCAACGTGCCCTCCGCTCCGCTCACGAATGTGGCTTCGGGGAGAGCAGTCGGAATTGCCTGCGTCGCATCGACGCCACAGTCGCGGACGGGCACTCGGAAGGGTTGGTGTTCACTCTCGATGGACCTGTCGCCGTCGCCGGAGAGTACCGCCTGAGCAACCCGCCCAGCACTTTGGAGGACCTGAGATCCGGGGAACACGTCACCGTCACCGTCTGGCAGGGCCGCCGTACCGCCATAACCAGGGAGAGCACGGGTGGGACCCGTCTCCTCCCGGACACCCCGCAAGGCAGGCTGTCTCTGCACTCGGCGATGGTCCTGGTCTTGCTCAACGTGGCCGGCTGTGCCCTGTCCGCCACCTGGTGGTGCCTGTGGCGGACCCACGAGCTCATCAGACCCCGCGGGAAACGGAAGCTGTGGATCGTCGCTCGGACAACGTTGGGTCTGGCCCTGGTGGCCGCTGGGATCGGTTACATCGCCAGGGATTTCGCGAGTCTCGTACCCATCTTGATCTTCTGGCCGGTCGCGGCAGTTCTCTTCGTCTCCTGGAATCGCCGGCGCTCTCTCGACAGCGGCTGATTGCCTGTTGACTGGGCGTCCTCGATGCCGTTGCCCTTCGACCCGAAGCAATGCGGGCAGGAGCCCGCGCAGGCGGCAGGGTCCCGCTCCCCTGCGGAGACAGTCCGGATGTGTCCACCGCTGGCTGCTGTGGTTGTCACGCAGTCAGACACTCAGCCAGAGCTCCGGCGCGGCCGTCACTGCTCACGGTAGTCCTGGTGGTCGGCGTAGGGCAGGGCCAGGTCCAGGGGTCGGGACGCCGACCGGGCCGCCGCTTTCGACGTAGTCGCCGAGGGCCACGCCTACTTCGGACGGCTCGACGTGATCGTCAACAACGCCGGGCTACGGTCAACTCGGCGCCGTAGAGGAGCTTTCCGAGGAGGAGCTGCGCGGCGTCATCGAAACCGACCTGTTCGGCGCAGTCTGGGTCACCCAGGCCGCGATCCGCTACCTGCGTGAGCAGGGCTCGGGCCACATCCTTCAGGTGAGCTCCATTGGCGGAATCACCTCCTACCCCAACGTGGGCGCGTACAACGCCTCCAAGTGGGCACTCGAAGGCATCAGCCAGGCCCTTGCCGGCGAGGTCGCCCCGTTCAGGATCAAGGTGACCCTCATCGAGCCCGACTCGTTCGCAACCGACTTCGGCAGTTCCTTGTCGGCGAAGTTCTCCGAACCGCACCCCGCCTACGACCCGCTCCGCGAAGCCCTCGGCGACTTCCAGGGCTCACTCCAGGTCGGCGGCGATCTCGCCGCCTCCGCAGCCGCCGTGCTCGAACTCGTCGACCTCGACGAATCACCGCTGCGCCAGTTCTTCGGCAGCCAGCCGCTGACCGCCGCGACCAGGGACTATGAATCCCGCCTGACGACCTGGCAGGCCGGACAGGACCGCGCCGTCCGCGCCGGTGGTGGTTTCTGACCCCCACCCCAGATGGCTGGCCAGGGCATCTCACGCCCCGGCCGGCCCTCCCCTCTCGGAAAACGTCGACACGCCCCGGCCACCACCGAGACGGCGTTGTAGGAGTCGACGGCCGGGTTGGTGCGCGGCAGGTTTCCCGGCCTCATGTGTGCTGAATCCGAGCAGCGCAGAACGCCCCGGCTCTCGTCAGTGCTTGCCCTTGCCGCCGGGCTTGTCGTGCTTGTCGGGCCTCGGCTCGGTGTTGTCGGCCGGCTTCTGTGTCTCCTGGGCGGCGGGCTGTGACGGAGAGGAGGAGGGTGCCGGTGTGGAGGGAGAGGAGGACAGCGGCGTGGACGGATCAGCCTGCGGTCTCTGCGCCGAGCCGGTGTCGGGAGAGAACCAGGCCATGCCGACGAGGAGCGCCACGACGAACAGGGCGGCGGTCCCCAGCGCGGTCACGAGTCCGGAACGGCGGAGGAGCGACAGGCGAGGGCGGCGCGGCACCGCTCGGTGCACACTCGTCCTCCATTCGGTGTCCGCCGCCGGGAGGAAGACGCCCCCGGTAGCTGCGGTCTGCGCGGGCGTCGTGAGCCCAGTGGGTCTCGAGCCCGTGACAGGCAGCCCGCTCCGGCGGGTGTGGTCCTGGTGTTCCTGTGGCAGGGGTTCCGGGGCTCCGCGCCAGGCCCCGTGTGCGAACCAGTTCGCCGCTTCCTCGGCCGTGGGCCTTTCCTGGGGCTCCTTGGCCAACAGGCCGAGCAGGTAGCTCTCGAAGGCGGGCGGGAGACTGGCGCCGAGTTGCCGGGGCGGTACGGGGACGGAGTCGAGGTGCTGATGCAGCACTGCGAGCGCGGAGTCTGCCTGGAACGGCGGCCTCCCGGTGAGAAGGTGGTACAGCACACAGCCCAGGGAGTACACGTCGGAGGCCGGACCGGCGGCGTGGCCCAAGGCGCGTTCGGGCGCGAGGTAGAGGCTGGTGCCGACGATGTGGCCGGTGGCGGTGAGGGCGTTACCGGGGTCGTCGAGGAAGCGGGCGATGCCGAAGTCGCCGATCTTCAGGGTGCCGTCCGCGTCCAGTAGCAGGTTGGCGGGCTTGATGTCCCGGTGGACGATGCCCTGACGGTGGGCGGCGGCGAGTCCGCCCGCGGCCTCGGCGGCGATACGGGCGACCCGTTCGGCGGGGAGTGTTCCCTGGGCGGCGAGCGCCCCGGCGAGGCTGTCACCCTCGATCAGGTCCATCACCAGGAACAGGCGGTTGTCGTACTCGCCGAAGTCACGGACACCGACCACGTGCGGGTGGTTGAGGCGACCGGCGGTCTGCGCCTCCAGGCGGAAGCGGGAGGCCGCCGTGGGGTCGGCATCCCGGGTGAGCATCAGTTTCACGGCTACCGGTCTGTCCAGTGTCTCGTCGAAGGCGCGCCAGACCTCGCCCATCGCTCCGCGCCCGATGGCGTCCCGTAGCCGGTATCGGTCCGCTATCAGCACCGTGTCTCTTCCTCATGCCCGAAGACGTCTTGATCGCCGCAGGCCATGAATCACCGCGAGAGCACGGATGAAGGGGGGCGCCGTAGCGGCCCTAGCGTACCTGCCCCGTGAGAGCCGCATTCGGAGCCGACGCCCCGCCAGGAGCCGCCCGTGCGAAATCGGACGGTACGACACCTACGACGCAGAGTTGTCGAGTTGCGCGTCGCGCCGATCCTGCGGGAAGCGTTGCGCTCACCGGGATACGTGCATGGAGGGCGACTGAGTCGTGACGGTCTCAAGCGGACTTCCTCGCAAGAGTGTTGACTCCGTGACCGTCCCCCGTCGCCGGTGATGTTTCCGACGCGCGGTGCGCTGGACAAGGTGACCCGATCACGCGGGTCGGGCGCCCGCTCTCATGGGGAGGTATGCGGGCGCCGAACGCAGGAGCGGGCTGGCCCCTGTGCCGGCTCGCTCCTGCGCCTGTACGGCGGCTCGGGCATTCCACGTGGCAGTGGCGCCCGAGCCGTCGTCGCAACGACTCGGGCCGGTTCCTGCACCTCGACCCCCACCCGCACCGCGTCGCCGTGCCTGACCCAGGGGACGTACAGACCTTCATCACCGTCGTTCACTCGGCGATGTGGACCCCGTATCCGCGAGCCAGGGCATCGAGCCCATGGTCGTAGCCCTGGCCGACGGCGCGCAGACGCCAGATCGGACCCCTGCGGTAAATCTCCGCGAGCAGCATGGTGCGTTCGGTCGTTGCGGCGTCCAGGGTGGCCCGGGCGAGTGGTGCCCCGCTGCTGCCGGGGGCAGCGCCGATCTGGATGGCGCCGACCGTCCCGAAGGTGGCGGCGCCGTCGAGGGCAGCGGCGACGACGACCTTGCGGGTCGCGGGCGGCAGGGATGCCAGGTCGACAGCGATGGTCTGTTCCGCCGGGCCGCCGGTGAGGAGCCGCACGGTGCCGGCAGGGCTCTCCGGGGCGCCGTAGAAGATGAAGTCCTCGTCGAAGGTGACCTGTTCGTCCTCGTCGAGTATGAAGGCGACGACGTCGATCTCGCAGTCGGCCTGCGGGGCCCAGCCGGCGGTTACGTACCACTCGGGCGAGGGTGTGCCGTGCGGCATGGGCAGGTCGATGACGCCGCCCCTTGGCATCACCTGCGGGTCCTGCGGCCGGACAGCCGCTGTGCCCTGGCCGACGACGGTTGGCGCGGTGAGCCAATGTGGGTCGTGCACGGGGAGCGCAAGGGCGGTGATGCGTTGGATGCGCCGGTCGTTCTCGCCGCCCGGCAGGAGCACGACGTCGGTGACGCTGGCGGACAGATTGACTGCCGCGGATCCGCCCAGCTCGACGACGCGCGTACGAGCTGCCGCGGCATCGGCATGTACACCGCCAAGAACCAGTACCCGGCGTCCCGTCAGCGGCCTGTCCGAGGTGCTGACCGCGTTCTCCGGCCGGCGCGGAGCGGGGACTGATACGACGGGGGAGAGGGTGGGCAGGGTGGGTGCTTCTGGGGCGGGTGCGGCAGAAGCCGTGGTGGACACCGGCTCCACGAACCGGACTTGTGCCGCTTCCGGCTCTTTCACCGGGGCGAGCACGGCGGCGACCGTCGCCTCATGCGCCGTCCCGCCCCGTACGTCGGCCAGCAGCCGCAGGAAGGTGTGCTCATCGATGACCGGCACGCCTGCGGCGACCGCGCGCCGGGCCTTCGCCGAATCGGCCGCCGGCTCGTTGGTGACCAGCGCGCTGGTATGCCGGCTGACGGACGTCATCATGTTCAGCCCGGCGGCAACCGCCCGCCCCACCAGCTCCGCCCGGGCGTGGGCGGTCTCACCGGTTATCGCGATCTTCATTCCCTGCTGGAGCGGCCCGCCGGGAGTCAGCCGTCCCGGATTGCGGTACGCGCAGGGCGACTTGGGTGGCTGTGGCGTGAACTGGGATTCTGCCCGGGGCGGGCAGGTCACCAGCGGCAACGGCAGATCAAGCCGCGCTGCCTCACGCAGCGACGCCCGCAGGATCCCGGCCAGCACCCGGGTGTCGTCCAGCGCATCGTGCGCGTGCTGCTGCGGTACGCCGTAGTGGGCAGCCAGGGTGCCGAGCTTCATGTCGCCCGTCGGCGGATCCACCTGGCGGTTGAGGGCCAGGGTGCACAGTCGCTGCGACACCGGCAGCCACATTCGCGCACGGGCAAACTCGTGGGCCAGGAAGTCGTAGTCGAACTGGGCGTTGTGGGCGACCAGGACCCGGTCCTGGAGCATCGCCCCGATCCGCCCGGCGACCTGGTCGAAGGTCGGTGCGCCCCGCAGCCGCTGCACGGTCAGCCCATGCACATCCACCGGCCCTGGGTCGCATCCCGGATTGAGCAGCGTCGAGAACTCCCCGGTCTGCTCACCGTCCGGACCGATAGTCACCACCGCGACGGACAGCACCCGGTCCCGCCTGGCAATGAGCCCGGAGGTCTCCACGTCGACCAAGGCCCAGTCGTAGGCGTAGTCGCCCGTGCCGGGCGGGTCGAATGAGGAGGAGGCAGGACTCATGGCGCCAAGGATGACCGGCTATTCGCCACTCCTTCAACCTGTATGCCGTTTTGCCCTGTTCTGGAAGGCCGTCATCCCCGGCAGGACCAGAAGCTCCGGCACGCGCGGAGCCGCCGGCACATGCCTTGTAAGTTCCATCACGGCCCGGAGACGGCCCCGGCCTACCGCATCTGTGCTTTGAACCAGCGGATCGCAGCGATCGCCAGTCCGACGACAGCGATGATCACGACAGCAGCGGCGATCTTGGCGCCCAGGGGCATTGCTCCGAACACGTGCGTCTCCCTCGTTGAGTGGTTGCAATCGCCTGCAGATACGCGCTCGGGTTCTCGCGTGGGATGACCATGGCATGCCGCCCCGCGCTCGCAGCATCCAAGGCGAAAGTCTTGAGGATCTTCTGAGCTCGGCCTCTGCACACGCAGAAGCGTGCGACCCGCATCGCCGAGCACACGACTGTGACCAGCCGCCTCCGGCCGAAGGACTCAGGCTGAACGTTATTTCCTGATCCAGTAGTTCATGGCGAACTGTCACCGTTCAATCACGTCGGATATGCGATCAACGTAGGTGGCGGATGATGCGCTCCATCGTCCGCACACCTTGGGGGATC
The DNA here is from genome assembly GCF_026342835.1 of Streptomyces sp. NBC_00154. GTDB lineage: Bacteria > Actinomycetota > Actinomycetes > Streptomycetales > Streptomycetaceae > Streptomyces. The sequence goes on along the minus strand of NZ_JAPEMI010000001.1, from coordinate 532,999 downwards.
CATGCGCTTTGGCACCTTGCTACTCGTGGGAGCGCTCGCGCTGGCGGCGGTCGGCTGCAGCGACACGGCCGACACCACCGGCAGCGACGCGAAACCCTCACAGTCGCCGAGCGGACCGGACGCGGGGGACAAGTTCCTTGCGAAAGTCCACGCCCGCCGGTTCGAGAGCTGGGCTGAGAGCGGCCCCACCGATCAGGAACTGCTCGAGCTGCCGCCGGAGTGGTGCCAGGAGCTGAAGGACGGGCACAGCGTCGACAACCTGCTCGGAGACAACGCGTCGGCGTACCCGATCGGACCTGGGTGGGGCACCGAGAGGCCAGAGGCGGAGGAGCTGCTGATGCTCGGCGTCACCACCCACTGCCCCGAGCTCCGAGACCAGGTCATCAAGGAGATGCAGCAGGCGGGGCTGTACTGAGAACGGCGCGAACATGGGGGGCTGATCGACATTTTTCAGTCACGCCCCTATGCGTGTGGCTAATTCGGGTGCATCGTTGATCGCGCGGGATCCCCGAAGCCCCCAGGCCGAGGCCCCGTTTCGGGTCCCGCCAGGAGCTGCGTACTGGGCGGGGTCCGCCGCCCCTCCCGACCTCCCCACGGGAGGCTTCGCGGCTGTGGTTTTTCGGCTGTCAGCGCCTCGTGCCGTGCTGGACGTGCCCGGTGGTCGCCGTACCTCGAAGCCGTCGACACTGCCGGGCAGAAAGAAGTCCCCGCCGCGGAGGCGAATTCCAGGCTCCATCTGCTCCGACTGGTCGGCCAGTCCCGGCGCGGACGCGGGCAGTACGTGTCATCCGGACGCCAGGTTCGTCATGGACGTCGCCGGCCTCAAGTGCGCGCCCGGCGAAGCAGTCGCAGGCTCGGGCCGGCACCTCAATCGGGAATGCTCAAGGGCTGCCCAATACCTCGAACAACTCGGCATCACCGTCGTTCTGCGCTGACCGGACGGCCTATTGCGTGCTGATGGTTGCCCCACTGAATTGCCGAACCCGTCACCGGTACTCCAGCCGCGCCGCCAGCCTTTCGGGGAGAGCGTGCCGGTTCGCCCGGGTCACGGTGATGAGTTCGATGTCGGCGCGCTGTTTCAGGGGGTCGGTGAACGGGTCGCTGTGCGCATGAACGGTCGCGACCACATCGATGCCGGCCTCGAAGACGGACCGGACGGCCTCCCTGAACGAGGCAGAGGCCAACTCCATCCGCCCGAGCTCGTCGATGAGTACAAGCTGCCCGGGCACTGGATCCGCCGAAGCGGCCATCAGTGCCGGCAGCGCCAACCGGTCCATGACGCCCAGGTCGACGCCGTACCGCCCCACCTTCGGCGGCCCGGGGAAGTCGACATGGGCGAGCACGGCACGGTTCCCCGCCGCCGTCTCCAGAGCGAAGCCGACCCGGGCGCCGTCTTGCCGGATCTCCGCCGTGGTGAAGCCGACGATGTCACGGTTGCGCAGAAGCGCAGCCAGTCGGCGGATTGCGGTCGTCTTGCCAACCCCGGGGCGCCCCTCCAGCAGGATCTTTGTAGGCATGTCGTACTCCGTTTCAGGCGTCGGCAGTCCTCCACCAGGGTTTCAGCGGAGAGGGGCAGTGCCGCCCCGACTCGTCCGATCGGGTGCTTGCAGCGCTCGCTCGGTGATGTTCATGCCGTCACCGGGTAGAGCGGCGCCCATGACCGCAATTGAGCTCAGCAGCACGGCGTTCGGCGACCATCAGATGATCCCACGCCACTACAGCGGGGAGGGGGACGACGTCTCGCCCCCCTTGACGTGGTCGGCGGCACCGGAGGGTGCAGCGGAGTTGGTACTGGTCTGCGAAGACCCCGATGCACCGGGAGGGACGTTCCTCCACTGGCTCGTCACCGGTATCGACCCGGGGAGCTCCGGTGTGGACGACGGCGAGTCGCCCCCCGGCGGCCACGTGTGGCCCAATGACTTCGGACGAGTGGGCTGGGGCGGGCCCATGCCGCCCCCGGGGCACGGGGAACACCGCTACTTCTTTCGCCTGTATGCCGTGTCAGAGCCGCTCCCTCTCCACGGCCGTCCGGGCTCCGACGCGGTGCATCGTGCATTGAAGGGCAGGCAGCTGGCCAGCGGCTCGCTGGTGGGCACCTACCAGCGCTGACCGTATCCGTGGGCGCCGTACAGGCGGACGAAGCGGGCCGACACGACCGTCCCGCGGAGTACGAGGCCGTGGGCCCGTCGCTCGTACAGCTCGACCCGTTCCCGGCCGCCCGGCCCGATGGGCTGGACGAGCCGGCCACCGGTCCGCAGTTGTGCGACGAGCGGCCCTGGTACCTCAGGGAAGGCCGCGCAGACGACGACGGCGTCGTACGGAGCACGGGCCGGCATGCCGAGCGTCCCGTCGCCGAGGACGATCTCGGCGTTGCCGAGGCCCTGCCCGGCGAGCCGTCGGCGGGCCTCCCCGACCATGTCCGGCCAGCGCTCGACGCTGACGACGCAAGCGGCCAGGCGCGCCAGCAGTGCGGTCTGCCAGCCGTAGCCGGTCCCGACTTCCAGGACGCGTTCGCCTCCGGTGAGGCCGAGCGCGGAGACCATCATGGCGACCAACGAGGGCTGGGTGGTCACCTGATCGTGGGGGAGCGGAATCGGTACGTCCAGGTACGCGGACGCGAGATGTCCGGCGGGGACGAAGGCCGCCCGCGGGGTGACCCGGACAGCCTCCAGCAACCGGTCGTCCGTCACACCCACGGCCCGCGCCGCGCGGACCAGGTCCTCGGGGGATGACTGATGGGCCATCGGACGCCTACGGCAGCCCGTCGGACCGCAGTCGCGGTGTGTTCCAGCCACATCGACCGACTTCTCCGATCACGTTCATGACCTGCCCCGCTCTCCTCGCGCTGCGGTCCTGCCGTGCCTGCCCGGTGCGGCACATTGCACCCGCTGCGGCCCGGAGCCGCCTACGCGTTCATCGCGTCAGAACGGCGTCCCCGGGTCGGCGTACCGCAGCAGCGCGCCCACGCCCTCGTCCAGTCTCAGCTCGCTCTCCGGCACGACGACGAGTTCGGCACTGGTGCCCACGAGGGTCCGCACCAGGGCCTCGTCGGCGCGCTCCTCGCGGGGTGCCCGCACGCCGAAGGAGATCAGCTCCTCCTCGGTCAGGGTGAGCAGGGTGGGCTGAGGGCCCGCCCAGAGCCGCAGGGAACTCCCCAGTGGGTGGTTGAGCAGCAACGCCGCGACCTGGCCGCGCTGGAGGGCGGCGACGGTGGCGGACAGCCCCTCGGCCGCGGCCCCGTGCAGTGCGTGCCGGCCGATGAAGATGTTCACGAGCGCCCGGTCGTGCGCGGCCATGTGGCCGTGGAAGACGGTGTTCAGCTGCGGCTCCAGGAGGGCGCGTCCGGTGTCCGTAGCCGTGGGGCCCCCTACGCGTACGACCATGTCTCGCAAGGCGTGCGGGAGGCGGCGGATCAGTACGTTGGACGCCCATTTGTCCCCGCCCATGACGAGGGCGTCGGCGTGGGCGCGCCGCGCCCATTCGTCCAGTTGATGGCCCAGCCGGACCGCGGTGTGGTGCCAGGTCGCCACCGCGACCCTGAGGTGCAGCCGCTCACCCGGGGTGACATTGGATGCCGGCCAGGTCCCGGTCTCCGCGTCCAGCGTCACCCAGCCGTGGGTCTCGGCGGTCGGCAGCCCGCCGTAGTGCACGGTCACGGCGAGGTAGGGGATCTCCGGGATGTGCTGGGTGACCAGGGGCATCGCGTCCGGCAGCGTGCCGTAGCGCGCGGAGTCGTGCGTGGGCGGTCTGGGCAGCTCCCCGTCCAGTACGAGCGCCCCGTGCGCGGCGAAGATCGCCTGCCCGTGCGTCCCCGGTACCTCCGTATCGGCGCCGACCACCTCCTCCACCACCTTGAGCAGGGCCCGGTCCGCGCCCTGACGGGTCAGGCGGTCCCGCAACCGCTGCCAGCGCAGCGCGATCGCCCGTTCCGGATGCTCGACGTCACGCGAGGTGTCCAGATACACGGAGGCGAACGGGCCGGGCTCCGCGTAAAGGGGCTCCAGGAACGACAGCCTCATTGCCACTCCTTGTCGACGGTCTCCCCACGTTCGATGGTGCGCGTTCCTACTGAGCATTTTATCGAATGACTATTCGAGTCGTCTCAATTCATTGACGCTTCGGGATGGTGCTCCGAGGGCCTTTGCGGCACGCGGCGCCAGTCACGCTTCCGTGAGGTCGCCCAAAAATTGGCCCAGTATGCGAGACGGGGCGTCTTGCATTGTGGATTCACTGTCATAGTTGTAACCCACACACACCAGGGGAGGACTGCTGTGCGCCGTTGGATGATGCTGGCTCTTGGGACCGCAGCGCAGACGGTCGCCTGTACCTTCCTCTACGGACTTCCGTACGCCTCGGAGGTGTTGAGACGGGACAAGGGGCTGACACTCGGTCAAGTCGGATTGCTGATCGCCTGCCCGACCGTCGGCCTCGTGTTGACTCTCGTCGCCTGGGGAGCCCTGGCCGACCGTTTTGGCGAGCGGGGCGTCATCACCTCCGGTCTGGCCATGACGACCGTCCTCCTCTCCCTGGGGAGCGCGGTGAACGGTCTGGTTCCCCTGGGCGTGCTCCTGGCGCTGGCCGGGGCGGCGAGCGCATCGGTCTCCGCGGCCAGTGGCCGGCTCGTCGTCGGATGGTTCTCCGCCCGGGAGCGCGGGCTCGCCATGGGAATCCGGCAGACGTCGACCCCGCTGGGCATGGGGATTGCCGCTCTGATCGTCCCCACGCTCGCCGCGCGCAGCGGCGTGAAGGGGACCGTCTTGTTCTGCGCCGCGTTGTGCGGTGTCGTCGCCGTGCTCGTCGGCTCGTTGACCTCGGATCCGCCTCGCACCGCGCACTCCGCAGTGCCGGAGCCGGCCGCCAACCCTTACCGTCACTCCAGCCTGTGGCGCATCCATGCCTCCAGTGCGCTGCTGTGCGTTCCACAGTTCGCGGCGAACGCCTTCGCGATGGTGTTCCTGATCGACGTCCGGGGCTGGAGCGCCGTACACGCAGGTCAGCTCCTGGTGGTGTCGCAGGTGCTGGGGGCTGTTTCGCGTGTCGTGGCGGGCCGTTGGTCCGACCGGGTCGGCAGCCGGGTGCGGCCGATGCGGCAGCTGTCCGTATGCATTGCCGTCGTCATGGGCGCGACTGCGCTGGGCGCTCTCTGGCCCTCGCCGCTGACGGATCTCGCCATGATCGTCGCTTGCGGTATCACTGCAAGCACCAACGGCCTGGCCTTCACCGCCACCGCCGAGCTCGCAGGGCGCTCCTGGTCGGGACGCGCCATGGGCGTCCAGAACACCGGTCAGAATCTCGCCGCATCGCTGACACCGCCGCTGTTGGGCGGGCTCATCGGTTCGGCGGGCTATGCGTGGGGCTTCATGCTGGCCGGAGTCCTGGCCGGGGCGGCATGCTTCATGATCCCCACCCTTGGGAGCAGGGCGCTGCCGGGCTCCCACCAGGAAGGTGCGATCGGGCCGGATGAGCTCGTGCAGGCCGCCCGGCAGAAGGGCAAGGAGAAGCCTTCCGACGCGGATCTGGTGCAAGGCTCTTAGCGCGGTTCGGCAACCCTCCGTCTCAACCCGGCGAACCATAGCGGTCACAACACTGGGTTCCTCATGACGCCCGGTGTACGTGTCCACCGCTGGGCCGGAGGACGTCGCCCACGCCGTCGTCGAGGCGACCGGATGCGTCGTTGAGGGGCCGCTCGCGGTCCGGGGATGCCGGCCGCTCGCGATGTCGCGGTTGCGACATGTCGCACCTGCGCCACCGGTAATCGGTGACACTGCGCCCGGTGTCACCGGATTCTGTGCAGCACCGCATGAACATGTGCCGTGCATTCATGGAAAGGTGCCGACCGGATGAGACGGATCCGCCTTGCTGCGGCCCCCGCGGTGCGCAAGCTCGCCACCCTCGCCGAGGACGACGACGCGTCCACGTGTCGGCTGGACGGTATCGACGCGCAGGCGGGTCCGTATGTCGGGGAATGACTTGGACCGGTTCTGGCAGCAACTTGCCCCGGCGTCCGGCAGACCGTGCAGCGCGCCTACCGGCGCCCAGGGCAGTAACGGCAGTACTCCAGCACATGACAGAGTTGCGGACGTTGAGCATGTCCGCCCACCTGCCGCCCCACTCGAGGGGTGTAGTACGGTATTCAACCGTTGGGTGGGTGGTATCAAGGAGAACACCGTGACACTGGAAGCCGCCGGAGTCAGCGATGCCGAGGAGTCCGCCTACCGGATTCTGGTGACGATGGGCCGGGCTTCCGCGCACGACTTCGCGATACGGTCCGGTCTCGGCATCGCGGACGCCGAACAGATACTCACCGCACTGACCGCCAAGGGGCTGGCCAGCCACACCGACGGAGTACCGAGGCTCTACCGGGCAACGCCGCCGGACGTGGCGCTCATGCCCAGGCTCAAACAGCAGGCCGATGCCCTCGACCATGCCCGCGCCACGGCCACCGGACTGCTGGAGATCTACCGGGACACCATGCGCCGCAGCGACGCCGACCAGCTCATCGAGGTGATCACCGGGGCGGACGCACTGCGCCAGCACCTGCGCCGCATCCAGGCGGACACCCGTGACGAAATGCTCTGGTTCTGCAAGGCGCAGTACGTGGCCATGCCCTCGGGCAGCAACAGCGAGGAGTTCGACGCCCTGGCGCGCGGTGTGCGCTATCGCGTCCTCTACGAGAAGGCGTTCTTCGACGACGACGGGGCCGTGGACAACGTTATCGAGGGAGTACGGGCAGGTGAAGTCGCCCGCGCAGTACCCCATCTGCCGCTGCGCCTCGCCGTGTCCGATCGCGCCATCGCCATCTGCCCCCTCGTGCCGGGAGGTCCGTACGGCAGCCCCGAGGAACCCACCACCGCCCTGGTACGCGACAGCAGCCTGCTGGCGGCGCTCGTCGCGCTCTTCGAGCGCTACTGGGACGATGCCGTCCCCCTGCACGTCGACGATTCCGGAACGGTCAGCGGTACCGACGGAGTGGTCGGCGCCGACCCCCTGTCAGCAACGGACCGACGGCTGCTCTCCCTGCTCGTCGCAGGTGTCGCGGACAAGGCGATCGCCTCCCAGATGGGCCTGAGCCGACGCACGGTCCAGCGCCACATCCAGCAGCTGATGACGTTCGCCGACGCCGCAACACGCATGCAACTGGCATGGCAGGCCGCTCGCCGGGGTTGGGTGTAGCAGGGCGCGGCCGTACTCGGCGCCTGCTCCGGGACCGTACTGAATTTCGCGTGAGTCCTGGTGCAGACGCTTCTTCCGTGTTGCGCGCTGGTGCTACGGGTCGTCGGTGACGCAGTCCCGTATCACCCGGCGAGTCACCCACGGTGTGCTCAGCCCGCACCGCCGTGCCGCCGTTCATGTCGGTGCTCGCCTCCGGCGTCGGCTTCGGTGCACCCGTCACCCGCACCGGCGCCACCGCCGTCTCCGGCAGGAGACGTCCCACTGCCACCACTGCCGGTGGGGAGGAGTACCGCCTTGGTCCCGTCGGTGAAGGGCCCGATGTTCTTGGTGCCCATGCAGACCATGACGTTCTGGTTCCCCATGGAGACCCCGTCCGTGTCGATCGGCTCGAATGCGAGGGAAGGGTCGTGCGTCGCGTCGATGCCCCAGGTGTCGGCCGCGGCTGTCACTCCTGCTGTGGGCGTTCCGGGTTCGGCTGCGAGGGCGGTGACTGTGGGGGCCAGGAGACCGCCGCCGACGGCGGCGACGATGCTGATGGCGAGGGTGAGACGGCGGATGCGCGGCACTCCGGACCGTGCGGGGAAGATCGTCCGGCCGACCGTGTTCGCCGTGCATCCGGATGATCCTCGTGGGTGGCGCAGTGGCCGTCCTTCCCGGGGGCGTTTCCCTGGTGGGGCCGCCTCGGGACGGCCGTGCCGCAGCAGAGGCCGCCGGCCGGCGGCGGGTGGGTCGTACTTTCGTCTGCCCCCGGCGCAGCCGAACGACCGATCCGCCGGGAGGGGCCCGGCTCCTACCGTGGAGATCAGATGGGGGGAACGCACCACACATCGGGGGCCCATACCGGGCGGCAGCGGTGCGGTCACAGGACCGCAGGACCGCTCCCTGGCCCGACGATTCCTGGAGTGTTCTTGATGCGTGTCCGACGCTTTGCCGACCTGCACCTACCTGCCTGCAAGAGGTCCGTCGGCCAAGCACGCCGCGCCCTGGCCGCGCTGGTCCCCGAGGGTGACGTCGCCGACAACGGGAAGCTGCTGGTCTCCGAAGCGGTCGCCAACGCCGTCGAGCACACCGACAGCGAACAGGTACGGGTCCTCCTCGACCACGACGACGCCTCCGGCGAACTCGTCTGCGCCGTCCGCGACACCAGCACCCACACCCCCGTCGCCACCGGAACGGCCGACATGGACGCCGAGAGCGGCCGTGGCCTGCACCTGATCGACACACTCGCGGACGCCTGGGGCTGCGTCGCCGACAGCCACGGTAAGTGGATCTGGGCCAGCCTCACCGTCGCAGCGTGAACCCGACGACCACGGCGACCACGGACCGTTCGGAGCCGGCCCGCCGGCACCGGGGACGGCGCCGCTCAGACTCGGCAGTGCGCCGCGTCGGGGCGTGGCGTACCGCTGTCGGCGGGCCGGCGAGGCTCACCTACGGCTTCCAGCCACCTGCATGGGGTGTTCCCGGAGTGTGGGTAGGCGGGCGCCGCACGGCGAGGGCCGCGATGTCGTCGTCGAGCCTTCCGCCGCTGTAGTGGAGCAGGGCCCGGTGAAGCCGGTCGAGCAGCTCGCGGGGCGGTGTCGGGCCTTGCCGTCGCATCCAGTCCGGCAGGGGGAAGAATTCGCCGGTGCGGTCCCGGGTCTCCGTTACGCCGTCGGTGTAGAGGAGCAGCTGGTCGCCCGGGGCGAAGGCGACGGTGTCGACGTAGTAGTGGTCCCCGATCAGTGTCGCGAGGTTGAGGGGTGGCGAGGGAGTGGTGGGCTCCAGGACGCGGATCTCCCCGAGGTGCACGATGAGCGGCGGGGGATGTCCGCAGTTGAGAAGCCTGACGTGGCCGCCGCCGTGCGGGATCTCGGCGATAAGAGCGGTGGCGAAGCGCTCCGGCAGATCGTGGGCGGGGAACGTGGCGCTGTGGCGGTTGATGCTGGTGTCCAGGCGATGGGTGATGCCCCTCAGGTCGGGCTCGTCGTATGCGGCCTCCCGGAAGCAGCTGATCACCGCCGAGGCCGCCCCCACCGCGGACAGGCCCTTGCCGCGCACGTCGCCGATGAGCAGCCGGACCCCGTACGGTGTGTCGGCCGCCTCATAGAAGTCGCCACCGATCCGGGCCTGCTCCTGAGCCGCCAGGTACAGCGACTCGATCTCGATGTTCTTGATGCGGTGCGGCAGCGGGCGCAGCAGCACTTTCTGGGCTGTGTCGGCGACGAGCCGGATCTGGAAGAGCGCCTCCTCCCGCTGGAGTCGGACATGGCTTGCGTATGCGGCCGCCAGGGTGACCGCGACGATCGCAGCCCCCGTGTACGGCGTCCCCAGGTCGGTGTACACGAGGCTGAGACCGAACATCACCAGCAGGCAGAACGTCCCCAGCAGGATCGTGGGGAGTACGGGCCACATCGCGGCGGCGAGGGCGGGTGCGGCGGGCAGGAGGCGGCTGACGGCGATCTCCCTCGGTGTGGAGAACGCCAGGCCGGCGATGAGGAGGGTGAGGATCACCGGTGCCAGTGGAGCAGCTTCCCACCGGCCGCCGTAGGGAGGACGACGGCGCCACAGCTGCCCGGGCATGATCACAAAGCGCATCATATCGTGACGAAGCACCCATCGAGCTTGATGGGACACAGGCGCTCGGTGGGCTCAGGCAGCGTATGAGACACCCCATAGAGGTACGGGCGTCAGTCGTCAGCCATGCCGCCCGCCTCATGGGCCGCCGGGCGCCGGTGCCGTACTTCCGCGCTCGATCAGCCCGGGCAGCGGTACTTGCACGGTGCGGGCCGCACCGCCGTCGAGCAGTGCGGTCAGCTCGCGTGCGGCGATCCGTCCGAACGCGACCGTGTCCCGGGACAGCGCGGTCAGCCAGGGCACCGTCAGCCGGCACAGCGCGGAGTCCTCCCACGACACGACCGAGACGTCGCCTGGAACGGAGCGGCCGAGGCCCGCGACGACCGTGGCTCCGGCTGCGGCCATCACATCGTTGTCGTAGATGATCGCGGTCGGCGGCGTGGACCGTTCCAGGACTCTGCGTGTGACGGCCGCGCCCTCCGTGTCGGAGTAGTCCGTGGTCACCGAGTGGGCCTCGGCCAGCCCGCGCCGGTCGGCCTCGATACGCAGGGAGCGGATGCGCCGGTCGGTGTGGGCGAGGGAAGGCAGCCCCGCGATGTGCACGATGCGCCGATGGGCCAGCTCGTGCAGCCGGCCGACGATCGCCGCCATGGCGCCCGCATCGTCCGCGCGTACCTGCGAGAGCCCCGGGTGCGGACCCGTGTCGCTGCCGGGCAGAGCGCCGATCACGACTCCGGGCAGCCCGAGTTCGTCCAGCAGGCCGGGGCGGGGGTCGTCCGTACGGGGATCGACGACGAGCACCCCGTCGACGCGGTGCTCCGCCCACCAGCGCCGGTAGACGGCGCACTCGGCCTCCACATCCTCCACCACCTGGAAGAGCAGCCCGAGTTGACGCTCGGCCAGCACCTCCTGGATGCCGGAGATCAGCTGGAGGAAGAACGAGTCCACGCCCAGGCTCGCCGCCGGGCGCGCCACGACCAGCCCCACGGTGGCCGACCCCTCACCCGACAGTGCGCGGGCGGCGGTGCTCGGCCGCCAGCCCAACTGCTCGGCGACGCGCCGGATCCGGTCCCGGGTGATCTCCGAGACGCCGGGGCGGTCGTTGAGCGCGAAGGAGACCGCGCTCTCCGACACTCCGGCGCGCTGGGCGATGTCCTTCATGGTCGGCCGTCGCGCGGGTGTGCGCCTTGCCGGCCGGGTCTCCTCGGCCGGCAGCCCCTTCGGTGTCACCCGGTGCCCCTCTTCCTGCGTTCCCCGTCGCTCCTGGGAGGCGTGGTGCTCACTCGCCCCCGGTGCATCGTAAGCCTTGCCGGCGCTTTGGTCGACCGAAGTGCTCGGTCAACTAATGCGCTTGAGTGCAGGACCTCTAAAGCGCATTAGTCAAGCGTCGTCAATAGCTCCATATACCGCTCTGACCTGCAAGTATCTGGAAAGTTGAGGCTAACTTCAAGCGAATGTATTGACTTTGCGCCGTGTGCATTGGAAGGTCTGCTGGGCGTACGCAGCCGGAGCGTCATCGGCCTCGGCCTGTCGTCCGCACGCCTGGTCCGAGCAAAGGAGCCGTTCACCGTGCGTATCTCCCGCAGAGCAGTAGCCGCTGCCGCCGTACTCGCCACCGTCCTGCCGCTGAGCGCGTGCGGAGGCGGATCCGGCGACAGCTCGTCCGACGCCTCCGGCAAGGTCGAAGGAAAGATCACCTTCCAGACCTGGAACCTGCAGGCGAACTTCAAGGACTACTTCAACGGGGTGATCGCGGACTTCGAGAAGAAGTACCCGGGCACCGAGGTCAAGTGGGTCGACCGGCCGGCCGAGGGCTACGCGGACAAGATCAGTGCCGACGCGGCCGGCGGCACGCTGCCGGACGTCGTCAATGTCTCGCCCGACCTGGTCGCACCACTGGCCAAGGCGGGGCTCGCACTGGACCTCGACAAGGCGGCGGCGAAGTACCGCAAGGAGTACCTGCCGGGCGCCTGGCAGAGCCACCGGATACCGGGCATGGAAGGGACCTACGCCTTCCCCTGGTACCTCAACACCGGACCGCTCTTCTACAACAAGTCCCTCTTCAAGGACGCCGGACTCGACCCCGAGAAGCCGCCGACCACCTACGACGAACTCTTCGACGCAGGTCTGGAACTGGCCACGAAGAGCAAGGGCAAGGTCGCCACGCTGGCCAACGTGCCCACCATCGAGGACTTCGGCCGCTACGGCGGACAGCTGATGAACAAGGAAGGTACGGGCTTCGCCTTCAATGACGCCAAGGGTGTCGAACTGCTCACCCACTACAAGGAGCTGTACGACGCCAAGGCGCTCGACCCGCAGGCGCTGACGGCGACCCCCGAGTCGTCCGGCCACAAGTTCCTCACCGGGTCCGTGGCGATGAACCCGGGCAGCGCACTCGACCTGGAGAACTTCAAGAAGCAGGCCCCGAGTCTCTACAAGAACATCGGGATCACCGACCAGATCAGCAGCACCGGCAAGGCCAACATGTACGTCATGGGCGTCATGGTGAACGCGCAGACGAAGCAGAAGCCGGCGGCCGTGGCCTTCGCCCACTACGTGACCGACGCGACGCGGCAGATGGACTTCGCGAAGCAGGTCGCCATCTTCCCGAGCACCGCCGGATCCCTCGACGACCCGTACTTCACCGAGGAGGACGGCACCGACGTGACCCGGGTCCGGATCGCCGCCGCCAAGTCCCTCAAAACGGCGGTCAATTACACGCCGGTGCTCTTCAGTGACCAGATGAAGACCGAGCTGCGCAACCAGGTGGCGAAGGCGCTGCAGGGCAAGCAGAGCCCCAAGGAAGCTCTTGACAACGCTGTCAAGGCCTGCGACCGGCTGCTGCAGCAGAGCTGAGCCCCCTGTGAAGACCCCCCTCGTGAAATCGGCCACGGCATCTCCGCCGATCCGGGACAGCGGCACAGCGGTACCGGCGGCCCGGGGCGCACGTCCCGGCGACCGCCGGTCCGGCCGGCTCCCCGGTCACCGGATACGCCGCCATCTCCCCTCCAGCCCGTGGCTGTTCGCGGCCCCCGGCCTGCTCGTCGTCGGAACCTTCAGCCTGTTCCCGTTCTTCAGCACCCTGGTCAACGCCTTCACGGACCGCCGGACGCTGATGCCCGGGAAGTTCGTCGGCCTGGCGAACTTCCAGGAGCTGATCCACGACGAGATGTTCTGGATCGGGCTGCGGAACAGCACGCTGTACGTGGTCGGGGTCGTCCCCGCCCTCGTTCTCCTGCCGCTGCTCCTGGCGATGCTCGTCCAGCGGAACATCCCCGGCATCACGTTCTTCCGCTCCGCCTTCTACACCCCCGTCGTCGCCTCCATCGTCGTCGTAGGGCTGATCTGGGTGTGGATGCTCGACGACCGGGGGCTGGTCAACGCGGTACTGGAGGCGGTGGGGATCGGCAGGGTCGGCTTCCTGAGCGACCAGTGGCTGCTGCTGCTCAGCGCGATGACGGTCACGGTCTGGAAGGGCCTCGGCTACTACATGATCATCTATCTGGCCGCGCTGGCCAACGTCCCCAGGGAACTCCACGAGGCGGCCTCCGTGGACGGTGCCGGCGCCGTTCGCCGGTTCTTCACCGTGACCGTTCCCGCCGTCCGCTCCACCATGGTCCTCGTCGGCGCGCTGGCGTCGGTCGCCGCCTTCAAGGCGTTCTCCGAGGTCTATCTGATGGCAGGTCCCTCCGGCGGCCCGGCCGGCGAGGACACCACCCTGGTGATGCTGGTCCAGCGCGTCGGCACCGGACTGACCGGGCGGGTCGGCTATGCCTCCGCGATCTCCGTCGTCATCTTCGTCGTGACGGTCGCCCTGATGCTCCTGGTGCTCCGCGCCGACCGCAAGGAGGACGCATGAGCATCCTGCCCCTCACCGACGCCGACGGCCGCCGCATCCCGGTATGGCAGCTCCTGCTGCGATACGTCCTGCTGTTCGCCGTACTCGCGCTGACCGTCGGACCGTTCCTGTGGCAGCTCTCGACCTCCCTCAAGGGGCCCGGCGAGGACATCTTCAGCTCCCCGCCGAAGTTCTTCCCCGGCCACCCCACCCTGGACAACTACACGCGGGTCGCCGAGACCATCCCGGTCTGGGACTACGCGCTGAACTCCGTCAAGGTGGCGACCGCCAATGTGGTCACCAACTGCGTCGGCTCCGCACTGGCCGGCTACGCGCTGGCCAGGATGCGGTACCGGGGGCGCAGGGCCGCGACGCTGGCGTTCATCCTCGCCATGCTCGTACCCGTCGAGGGCATCATCATCGCCCAATTCACCACCATGCGTGAGCTCGGTCTGAACAACACCCTGATCGGTGTGCTGCTGCCGGGATCCGTCGCCGCGATGAACGTCCTGCTGATGCGCAACGCGTTCCTCAACCTTCCGCACGAGGTGGAGGAGGCGGCGTTCGTCGACGGTGCCAATGTCTGGCAGCGGTTCTTCTGGGTCGCCCTTCCCTCGGTCAGAGGAACCCTTGCCGTCGTAGCGATCTTCGCCTTCATGGGGGCCTGGGACGACTTCCTGTGGCCGCTGATCGTGCTGAGCGACCCGGCGAACTTCACCCTGACCATCGGGCTGAACTATCTGCACGGCACGTTCGCGAACGACGAACGGCTCGTCGCCGCAGGCACGATCATCGCCGTGCTCCCGCTCATCGTGCTCTTCGCCTGCCTGCAGCGTTTCTTCTTCCGGGGCGTCGGCGAAGGCGCCGTCAAGGGCTGACCGCCCGGCCTTTCCCGCCCCTTCGCACCACAGAACCAGGACACCCGTACCGTATGCCTCACTCCCCGCTGCGCTTCGGCGTCAACTACACACCCAGCCAGGGCTGGTTCCACCACTGGCTGGACTTCGACCTCGACGCCGTGCGCGCCGACCTGGACTCGATCGCAGGCCTCGGCCTCGACCACATCCGGGTCTTCCCGCTCTGGCCGCTCTTCCAGCCCAACCGCACCCTGATCCGGCCGCGCGCCGTCGAGCAGCTCGTCCAGCTCGCCGACGCCGCGGCCGAGCGCGGCCTCGACGTCAATGTGGACGGACTGCAGGGACACCTGTCGAGCTTCGACTTCCTGCCCGCATGGACGCAGACCTGGCACCGGCGCAACATCTTCACCGACCCGGACGTGGTGGCGGGCCAGGTCGAATACCTGCGAACGCTCGCCGCAGCCCTCGCCGACCGACCGAACTTCCTCGGTATGACGCTGGGCAATGAGATCAATCAGTTCTCCGGCCCCCCGCACCCCGACCCGGACATCATCACCCCCGAACAGGCAGGTCGTTGGCTGCGCACCCTGCTCGACGCCTGCGAGGAGGGAGCGCCGGGCAGGCTCCATCTGCACGCCGAGTACGACGCCGCCTGGTATCAGGACGACCACGCGTTCACGCCCGCCCACGCGGCCCGGATCGGCGCGGTCACCGCCGTGCACTCGTGGGTTTTCAACGGCACCGCCCAACGGCACGGCCGAACCGGGACCGCCACCGAGCACCACGCCGCCTATCTGATCGAACTGTCCAAGGCGTGGGCCACCGACCCGCACCGGCCCGTCTGGCTGCAGGAGGTCGGCGCCCCGGCTCCGCTCGTTCCCGCCGAGCACGCGGCCGCGTTCACCGAGGCGACCGTGGCGAACGCCCTGGACTGCGAGGACGTGTGGGGCATCACCTGGTGGTGCTCCCACGACGTGTCCCGGTCGCTGGCCGACTTCCCCGAACTCGAATACAGCCTGGGCCTGTTGACCAATGACCGGCAGGTCAAACCGGCCGGGGAGGCCATCGCCGGGATCGTGGCGGACCGGCGGGGCACGGAGTACCGCCCGGCGCCCCGCACCACCGCACTTGTCGTCGACACCGGAGACGACGACACCGCGCCCCGGCGTTCCACATGCGCCCCCGGCGGCGCGTTCTTCGAGGCGTTCGCCCGGCTCACCGCGGACGGGGTCCGGCCCACCGCCGTCCTCGCGAGCCAGGCCGGGAACAAGGAACACCTGACCGCCCGCGGGATCACCGATGTCCTCACCCCGGACCAGGTCCGCTGACGCACCCCGGCCCCACGCAACCGGACCCGCACCCCAACCCACCACGGAGTCACCCTCATGCATGACGACCGCACCCTGGTCGAAGCCCGCCTCAAGCGCGTTCTCGACGAGCGCATCCGGCCTGCCGTCCACCCGGAGTCCGTACCGCTGGACGTCGCGGTCTGGACCGCGCCGGGTGAGCCCGTCCCCGTCGCCGAGGGCCTCGCGGCCCCGGCCGTGTCCATCGCGGTCGGCGACCGGTGGGGCGCGCCCTGGGGCACCAGTTGGTTCCGGGTCTCCGGAACCGTCCCGCAGGCATGGGCGGGCCGCACCGTCGAGGCGCTCCTCGACCTCGGCTTCGACGAGAACATGCCCGGCTTCCAGTGCGAGGGCCTTGTCTACCGGCCCGACGGCACCCCGGTGAAGGGCCTCAACCCGCGCAATCAGTGGGTGCGCATCGGCGCCCCCGTCGCGGGCGGCGAGGACGTGCTGCTGCACATCGAGGCCGCATCCAACCCGGTCATACTCGACTACCACCCCTTTCTGCCGACGCAGCTCGGTGACAAGGAGACCGCGGGCAGCGAACCGCAGTACACCCTCGCCCGGATGGATCTCGCCGTCTTCGACGAGAACGTGTGGAACCTCGTCCAGGACCTGGAGGTGCTCGGCGAACTCATGGCGGAACTTCCGGTCGAGGGCGCCCGCCGCTGGGACGTCCTGCGTGCCGTCGGCCGGGCTCTCGACAGGGTCGACCTGCAGGACGTGAACGGCACCGCGGCCGCCGCCCGCGCCGAGCTCGCCACGGTCCTCGCGGCCCCCGCCGAGCCGTCCGCGCACCGGATCAGCGCCGTCGGTCACGCGCACATCGATTCCGCCTGGCTGTGGCCGCTGCGCGAGACGGTCCGCAAGGTCGCCCGCACGACGTCCAACATGACGGCCCTGCTGGAGGACGAGCCCGACTTCGTCTTCGCGATGTCCCAGGCCCAGCAGTTCGCCTGGATCAAGGAGCACCGCCCCGAGGTCTACGCCAAGGTCAAGAAGGCCGTGGCGGACGGACGGTTCGTGCCGTCCGGCGGCATGTGGGTCGAGTCCGACACGAACATGCCGGGCTCCGAGGCGATGGCCCGTCAGTTCGTGCACGGAAAGCGGTTCTTCCTCGACGAGTTCGGTGTCGAGAACGACGAGGCGTGGCTGCCCGACACCTTCGGCTTCGCCGCCGGTCTGCCGCAGATCATCAAGGCCGCCGGCTCCAAGTGGCTGCTCACCCAGAAGATCTCGTGGAGCCAGACCAACAAGTTCCCGCACCACACCTTCCAGTGGGAAGGCATCGACGGCACCCGGATCTTCACCCACTTCCCGCCCGTCGACACCTACAACTGCTCGATGAAGGGCAGCGAGATCGCCCACGCGGCGAAGAACTTCAAGGACAAGGGCGTCGCCCGGCACTCCCTCGCGCCGACCGGCTGGGGCGACGGAGGCGGCGGCACCACGCGCGAGATGGTCGCGAAGGCGGCCAGGATGCGCAGCCTCGAAGGGTCGGCCACCGTGACCTGGGAGACGCCCGCCGACTTCTTCGCCAAGGCGGAGGCGGAGTACCCGAACGCCCCGGTGTGGGTCGGCGAGCTCTACCTGGAACTGCACCGCGCCACCCTCACCAGCCAGGCGAAGACCAAGCAGGGCAACCGTCGCAGCGAGCACCTGCTGCGCGAGGCCGAGCTGTGGGCCGCCACCGCCGCCGTGCGCACCGGGTTCCCCTACCCGTACGCGGAGTTGGACCGGATCTGGAAGACGGTGCTGCTGCACCAGTTCCACGACATCCTGCCCGGTTCGTCGATCGCCTGGGTGCACCGCGAGGCCGAGAAGACGTACGCGGCCGTCGCCGATGAACTGAACGGCATCGTCGCCGCCGCGCAGCGCGCCCTGGCAGGGGACCCCGCATCGGCGGAGCTGCTTGTCTTCAACTCCGCGCCGCACACCCGCGGCGGGGTTCCGGCCGGTGGCGCCGGGGCCGTCACGGTCGGCAGCCCGGGCCGGCAGGCACCGCGCGAGGGCGGCGGCTACGTGCTCGACAACGGCCTGCTCCAGGTGGAGATCGACGGCCGCGGCCTGGTGGTGTCCGCGTACGACATCGGTGCCGAGCGCGAGACCGTGGCGCCCGGGCAGGCCGCGAACCTGCTGCAGATCCACCCGGACTTCCCGAACATGTGGGACGCCTGGGACGTCGACGCGTTCTACCGCAACACCGTCACGGATCTGACGGAGCTCGACGAGCTCACCCCCGTCGAGGACGAGGGCGCGGTCGGCGTCCGTATCGTCCGCAGCTTCGGCGACTCCCGGGTCACCCAGGTGCTGACGCTCTCCCCGGGCGCCAAGCGGCTCGACATCGACACCGAGGTCGACTGGCACGAGACGGAGAAGTTCCTGAAGGCCGCGTTCCCGCTGGACATCCACGCCGAGCGGTACGCCTCCGAGACCCAGTTCGGGCACTTCTACCGGGCCACCCACACCAACACCAGCTGGGAGGCCGCCAAGTTCGAGGCCTGCAACCACCGCTTCGTCCACCTGGAGGAGCCGGGCTGGGGCGTCGCGCTCGTCAACGACTCGACGTACGGCCACGACGTGACCCGTACCGTCCGCGACTCGAATGCCGGGACGACCACCACCGTCCGGGTCTCACTGCTGCGCGCCCCGCGCTTCCCCGACCCGGAGACCGACCAGGGCGTGCACCGCTTCCGCCATGCGCTCGCGCCGGGCGCCACGATCGGTGACGCGGTCCGTGAGGGCTTCCGGATCAACCTGCCGGAGCGCCGGGTCGCCGGTGACCGTACGGTGGCGCCGCTGGTGACCGTGGACAACGACGCGGTCGTGGTCAGCGCCGTCAAGCTGGCGGACGACGCGAGCGGCGATGTCGTCGTACGGCTCTACGAGTCGACCGGCGGCCGTGCCAGGGTCCGGCTCGGCATCGGCTTCGAGTTCGCCGATCCGAAGGTGACCGACCTGCTGGAGCGGCCGCTCGCCGAGGGCAACGTGCCGGTGCGGGTGGAGGGGGGCGTACAGCTGTCGCTGCGCCCGTTCGAGCTGGTCACGGTGCGACTGACGCGCCGCTGAGCGGGGCCGGGACGGGGCGGGGGTAGGGCCCCGACGGACCGGCGGAAACAGGCCGGGCGGACTGGCCTCGATGTCGTAACAGGGCATCCAGGTCAATCCGCCCGGCCCGTGTGTGTCCTACACCTTTCCGTTATCCGATCGTCAGTGAAAACCGTCCGCTATATGGACACCCCCCTTGCCCCGCGGACTGTATGCGAAATACGGTCGGCGGTATTCCTTGATCACCCTCTGGCGGGAGGTAGGCCCTCGTGCGCCGAAAAGCGGTTGCCCTGGTGGCAGTTGCATTGGTGTCCCTCACCTCGGGCTGCGCGTCGTTGCAGTCCTCGGCGACCGAAGTCGGCGGTGTGCGGAAAACCGACGAACGGTCCGTACGCGACGGCGGGACACTCACCGTTGCTCTCAACTCCGACCCGGACAAACTCGACCCCACCCTGGCCCAGACCCTCGTCGGCCGGACGGTCTTCGCGGGCATGTGCGAGAAGCTCTACGACATCGACGAGGACGGCGTGGTCGTGCCGCAGCTCGCCGTCGCACTGCCCGCCACCTCGGCCGACGGTCGCACCGTTACCGTCCGGCTGCGCCACGACCTGAAGTTCAGCGACGGCACGAGGCTCGATGCCCAGGCCGTCGTCACCTCGCTGCTGCGACACCGCGATCTGCCCGGCTCCGCGCGCGGCACCGAGCTGGCCCCGGTCAAGTCCATCCGGGCCACCGGCCCGTACACCGTGCGGATGGAACTCGACCACCCGTACGTCCCGCTCACCGGTGTGCTCGCCGACCGGGCCGGGATGGTGATGTCACCGACCGCGCTCAAGAAGTACGGGAAGAACTTCACGAACCACCCGTCCTGCGTCGGACCGTTCCGGTTCGTCGAGCGGGTCGGCGGCGACCGGATCGTGCTGAAGAAGGACCCCAACTACTACGACGCGGACAAGGTCCACCTCGACGGGGTCATCTACAAGCCGATCCCCGACGGCAACGTCCGGCTCGCCAACCTGCGCTCCGGCGACCTTCAGGTCGGCGACCAGATGGGCCCCATCGACGTCCGGAGCGCGCTGACCGAGCCCAAGCTCCAGCTCTTCAACTCGCCGTCACTCGGCTACCAGGGCATCGGACTCAACGTCGGCAATGTGCACGGCCTCGGCAAGAAGCCCGGCAAGCTCGACACCCCGATCGCCCGGGACGTCCGGGTCCGTGAGGCGTTCGAGCTCGCCATCGACCGCGAGACACTCAACAAGGTCGTCTTCCAGGGCATGTACGAGCCGGCCTGTGGGCCGATCTCCCCGCAGTCCGCCATCGCCCCCGGCGTCAAGCCCCAGGACTGTCCCGGGCGTGATGTCGCCAAGGCGAAGAAGCTGCTGAAGGAGGCCGGGGTGAAGACCCCGGTGAAGATCGAGCTGAAGACCTCCACCACCCCCGAACAGGGGCGCGTCGGGCAGGTCCTCCAGGCCATGGTCAAGGAGGCCGGCTTCGACCTCTCCCTGCGGCCCACCGAGTACGCCACCATGCTCTCGGAGACCGACGCCGGGCACTACGACGTCTTCACCAGCGGCTGGTCCGGCCGGCTCGACCCGGACGGCAACGTCTCCAACTTCCTCAGGACAGCGGGCGCCATGAACGCCTACGGCCTCGGTGACCCCGAGATCGACCGGCTGATCGACGAGGGCCGCACCGTCGCCGACCCGGCCCGGCGCACCAAGATCTACAACGAGCTGACCCGGCGCGTTCAGGACGCCCACACGATGATCTACCTCTACCGGCAGAAGAACTACGTCGTCGCCACCAAGTCCGTCGCGGGTATCCGCGTCTACGGCGACGGTCTGGTCCGGGTCAAGACTGCGGGGTACACCCGATGACGAAATACCTGCTGGCGCGCCTTCGTCAGTCCCTCATCACGCTCTTCCTCGTCTCCATCGTGGTGTTCGCCGGAATCCGGGCCCTGCCCGGCGACCCGGCGCTCGCCCTCGCCGGTGAGGAACGCAGCCCCGAGGCGATCGCCGCGATCCGTGAGGCGTACGGGCTCAACGACAACATCGTCGTGCAGTACGGGCGGTTCATCGGCCACGCCCTCACCGGCGACCTCGGCACGTCCTCCCGTACCGGCCTCCCGGTCGCCGACGCCATCGGCCAGGCCCTGCCCGTCACCCTGGAACTGGCGGCGCTCTCCCTGCTGCTCGCCGTCGTCCTCGGCATCGGCGCCGGAGTCGTCGCCGCCGTGCGGCGCGGCAAGCCGGAGGAATGGCTCGCCAACGTCATCGCGCTGATCGGCCTCTCCGTCCCGACCTTCTGGCTCGGCATCGTGCTGGTCCTCGGATTCGCCATCGCCGTCCCGGTGTTCGCCGCTTCCGGCTACGTACCGTTCGGCACCGATCCGATCGACAACCTGCGCCGCATGGTGCTGCCCGCGATCGTCCTCGGCTCCGGACTCGCCGCCGTCGTGATGCGGCAGACCCGGGCCGCGATGCTCGACTCGCTCTCCGCCGACTACGTCCGTACCGCCCGCGCCAAGGGGCTGTCGAAGCGGTCCGTCGTCGGCGGGCACGCCCTGCGCAACTCGCTCGTCACCGTCGTGACCGTCCTCGGTCTCCAGCTCGGCCATCTGATCTCCGGCGCCGTGGTCACCGAGCAGATCTTCGTCCTGCCCGGCTTCGGCAAGCTCACCATCGACGCCGTTTTCACCCGCGACTACGCGACACTCCAGGCCGTGGTGCTCTGCACCTCCGCCGCGTACATCCTCATCAATCTGCTGGTCGACGTGGTCTATTCGGTCATCGACCCGCGCATCCGGCTCGGAGGTGCCCGGTGACCACCGCGACCACAGCGCTCCCCACCACCCCGGAGGCCGCCAGGAAGCGGCCCAGCAGCGGCCGGCTCCGCGCCCTGCGCAAGAACCGGCTCGCCCTCACCGGCGGCATCATCGCTACCGTCTTCGTCCTCGCCGCGCTCCTCGCGCCACTGATCGCCCCGTACGACCCCGCCCAGCCGAATTTCGGGAACGTACTCGCCGAACCCAGCTGGGCCCACTGGCTCGGCACCGACGACCTCGGACGCGACCAGCTCTCCCGCATCGTGTACGGGGCACGCGCCTCCATGCAGGTCGGCCTCGTCGCCGTCGTGCTGGCCTTCGTCATCGGCGTACCCCTCGGACTGGTCGGCGGCTACTACGGCCGGTTCGCGGACAGCACCATCTCCCGGCTCACCGACACCATGCTGGCGTTCCCGTTCCTGGTGCTCGCCGTCGGCCTGGCCGCGATCCTCGGCCCGTCGCTGACCAACGCCACCATCGCCATCGGCATCTCGCAGATCCCCGCAGTCATCCGCATCACCCGGGCCGAGACCCTGCGGCTCAAGCACGTCGACTACGTCGGCGCGGCCATCGCCAACGGTGGTGGAGACGGCACCGTGCTCTTCCGGCACATCCTGCCCAACGCCACCTCGGCACTGATCGTGCAGGCGACCGTCGGCATCCCCGCCGCGATCATCGGCGAGGCGCTGCTCAGCTTCCTCGGGCTCGGTGTCCAGCCGCCGGCCCCGTCGCTCGGCGTGATGCTCTCCGGCGCCCAGTCGTTCCTGGCGCCCGCCCCCTGGCTCGCCGTCTTCCCCGGCCTGGCGATCGTCGCGGCGACGCTGGCCTTCAACCTGCTCGGCGACGGACTGCGTGACGTCCTCGACCCCCGCGGAGGCACCCGATGACCGAGACCCTTCTCGAACCCGTACGGGAGCCGGTGCGCGAGCCGGTCCTGAGCGTCCGCGACCTGTCGGTGTCGTTCCGCTCCGACACCCGGACCGTGCACGCCGTCGACGGTGTCTCCTACGACCTCGCCCCCGGCGAAGTCCTCGCCGTGGTGGGGGAGTCGGGGTGTGGCAAGTCCGTCACCTCCATGGCCGTGATGGGCCTGCTCCCGTCCACCGCGCACATCGGCGGTTCCATCAGGCTCGGCGGCCGGGAACTCGTCGGCGCCCACGAGAAGGAGCTCCAGAAGGTCCGCGGCAAGGACATCGCGATGATCTTCCAGGAGCCGATGACCTCGCTCAACCCGGTCCTCACCATCGGCCGGCAGATCGGCGAAGTGCTGCGCAGGCACCAGGGGCTGAGCAGGAAGGACGCCAGGGCGAGGGCCGTCGAACTCCTCGAACTGGTCGGCATCCCGGCCCCACAGCGCCGTATCGACGAGTACCCGCACCAGCTCTCCGGCGGCATGCGGCAGCGCGTGATGATCGCGATCGCCGTCGCCTGCGACCCGTCCGTACTCATCGCTGACGAGCCGACCACCGCACTCGACGTCACCGTCCAGGCCGGCATCCTCGAAGTCCTCCAGTCGCTGCGCGAACGGCTCGGTACGGCGATCGTCCTGGTCACCCACGACCTCGGCGTGGTGGCGGACGCCGCCGACCGGGTGCTGGTGATGTACGCCGGACGCTCCGTCGAACAGGCGCCGGTCCACGACCTGTTCGCCTCCGCCCGACACCCGTACACCCAGGGCCTGCTCGGCGCCGTCCTGCGGCCCGGCGGCGAGGGCAAGCGGCGGCTGCCCGAGATCCCCGGCCTGGTGCCGAGCCTCGACAGCCAGCCGGACGCCTGCACCTTCGCCCCTCGGTGCAGCCGCGCCGACGACACCTGCACCGGTGGCCGGCCCGGCTTCAAGGCCATCGACCCGAAGGCGGGCGCGGACGCCCTCCACCGGGCGGCCTGCTGGCACCCCTACGGCGCCGACGCCGCCGCGGACACCACCCCCGCACCCGACACGACCGACACACCTGACCAGGAGGCCGGAGAGTGACCACCGCACAGACGGTCCCCGCACCGCGCGGCAGCGCCGGAGAGAACGTACCGGTGCTCGAAATCACCGCCATGGAACGGCACTTCGGCGCCTCCGGCGGTGGCACCGTCCGCGCCGTCGACGGTGTCTCGATCACCATCGGCCGCGGCGAGGTCGTCGGCCTGGTCGGCGAGTCCGGCAGTGGCAAGTCGACCGTCGGCCGCTGCGCCGTACGCCTCGACGAACCGACCGGCGGCACCGTCCGCATCAACGGCACCGACGTCACCCACCTCTCGCGCCGCGCCCTGCGCCCTCTGCGCAAGGACTTCCACCTGGTCTTCCAGGACCCGTCGTCCTCGCTCGACCCGCGCATGACCATCGGCCAGATCATCGCCGAACCGATCAAGCTGCACCGCCAGGCCCGGGGCGAGGAGGCGCGCGCCAGGGTCGAGCAGCTCCTCGGCCAGGTCGGCCTGCGCCCCGAGCACGCCGACCGGCATCCGCACGAGCTCTCCGGCGGCCAGCGCCAGCGCATCTCCATCGCCCGTGCGCTCTCCTGCGACCCCGATCTGGTCGTCGCCGACGAACCGACGTCCGCGCTCGACGTCTCCGTGCAGGCGTCCGTCCTCAACCTGCTCGCCGACCTGCAGCGCGACCGCGGGTTCGGCTGCCTGTTCATCACCCACGACCTGGCCGCCGTCGAGTTCCTCGCCGACCGGATCGCCGTGATGTACCTCGGGCAGATCGTCGAACAGGCCCCGACCGCCGAACTGTTCGCCTCCCCGAAGCACCCCTACACCCAGGCGCTGCTCTCCGCCGCGCCCGTCCCCGACCCGGTCGAGCAGCGCTCCCGGGAACGCATCGTGCTCCACGGCGACCTGCCCAGCCCGCTCGATCCCCCGGCAGGCTGCCGCTTCCACACCCGCTGCCCGCTCGCCACCGACCGCTGCCGCACCGAGGTACCGGCCCTGCGCGAGCTGCCCGGCGGACGGCAGGTCTCCTGTCACCTCGTCGAAGCGGACGGGACCGCCCCGGACGCGGCCTCCTGACCTTCCGTACATACGATCCGAACCACACACAAGTACGTCGCACAGCACGTCGTAGCTAGGAGCCGCATCCGTGTTCACCACCCGGCCGACCCTTCAGGGCACCTTCGGCATGGTGTCCTCCACCCACTGGCTCGCCTCGCAGTCCGCGATGGCCGTCCTGGAGGACGGCGGCAATGCCTATGACGCCGCCGTCGCCGCCGGATTCGTCCTGCACGTCGTCGAACCGCACCTCAACGGCCCGGCCGGTGAGGTGCCGATGATCCTGGCGCCGAGCGACGGCGACGTGCAGGTCCTCTGCGGCCAGGGCCCGGCCCCGGCCGGCGCCACCGTCGCCCACTACCGCTCCCTCGGCCTGGACCTCGTCCCCGGCACCGGCCCCCTCGCCGCCGCGGTCCCCGGTGCGTTCGACGCCTGGATGCTGCTGCTGCGCGACCACGGCACCAAGTCCGTCGCCGAGGTGCTGCGGTACGCGATCGGCTACGCGGAGGACGGCCACGCACCCGTCGAGCGGATAGGCCAGACCGTCGAGACGGTCCGCGAACTCTTCGAGACCGAGTGGCAGTCCTCCGCCGACGTCTACCTCCCCGGCGGCAAGTCCCCCGAGCCGGGCGAGCTCTTCCGCAATCCCGCCCTCGCCGCGACCTGGCGCCGCCTGATCGCCGAGGCCGAGAAGACCGGCGGCGACGACCGCATCGCTCAGATCGACGCCGCACGGAAGATCTGGAGCGAGGGCTTCATCGCCGAAGCCCTGGTCCGCCAGGCCGCCCGCCCCACCATGGACACCAGCGGCAGCCGCCACACCGGCACCCTCACCGCCGCCGACCTGGCCGGCTGGTCCGCGTCGTACGAGGCGCCCGCCACGTACGACTGGAACGGCTGGACGCTCGCCAAGGCCGGCGGCTGGAGCCAGGGCCCCGCCTTCCTCCAGCAGCTCGCCCTGCTCCCTGCCGAGCTCCCGCAGTACGGCTCCGCGGAGTACGTACACCTGCTCATCGAGGGCTGCAAGCTCGCCATGGCCGACCGTGAGGCCTGGTACGGCGACGCCGCCGACGTGCCCCTCGACGTGCTGCTCTCGGAGCCGTACAACGCCGAGCGGCGCGCACTGATCACCGACGAGGCGTCGCGCGAGCTGCGCCCCGGCAGCCCCGGCGGCCGCACCCCTGTCCTCAGCGAGCACGCGCACGCCGTCGCCTCCGGCGAGGACGGGTTCGACGCCATGGGCATCCCGGCGGCGGGCGTCGGCGAGCCGACCGTCGCCAAGGACGGCGCGACCCGTGGTGACACCTGCCACGTCGACATCGTCGACCGCTGGGGCAACATGGTCTCCGCGACCCCCAGCGGTGGCTGGCTCCAGTCCAACCCGGTCGTGCCGGAGCTCGGCTTCCCGCTCGGCACCCGCCTCCAGATGGCCTGGCTCGACGAGGGCCTGCCGAACTCGCTCACCCCCGGCCGCCGCCCCCGCACCACCCTCACCCCGTCCCTCGCCCTGCGCGACGGCGTCCCGGTGATGGCCTTCGGCACGCCCGGCGGCGACCAGCAGGACCAGTGGCAGGTCCACTTCTTCCTCGCCGTCGCGCTGCGCGCCGAGGTCCGGGGCGGGCTCGACCTGCAGGGCGCCATCGACGCACCGAACTGGCACAACGACAGCTTTCCCGGCTCGTTCTTCCCGCGCGGCATGCGGCCCGGCAGCGTCACCGTCGAGGAGCGCATGGACCCGGAGGTCGTCGAGGAGCTGCGCCGCCGGGGCCATGACGTCACGGTCGGGGATCCGTGGTCCGAGGGCCGGATGTGCGCCGTCGCCCGCGACCCGGAGACCGGCGTTCTCTCCGCCGCCGCGAACCCGCGTGGCATGCAGGGGTACGCCGTAGGCCGCTGACGGTCACCTTCACGTCATGACCAGGTCGTCAGAGACCCGGTGGACCGTGCTTAGCTGGAGTCATGATCGATGACTTCCTTGCCGGGGACCTGACCGAGGTCGAGGCGGCGGTCCGCGCAGCGGCCGCCGCCGAGATCATGCCGCGCTACCGGCAGCTCGCCGCACACGAGATCGTCGAGAAGAGCGGTCCGCACGACCTCGTCACCACCGCCGACCGCCTCGCCGAGGAACACCTCACCGCGTCCCTCACCCGCCTCCTGCCCGGCTCGGTGGTCGTCGGTGAGGAGTCGGTCCACGCCGATCCGAAGGTGTACGACGCCCTGGGCGGCGAGGCACCGGTCTGGATCGTCGACCCGGTCGACGGCACCCGCCAGTTCGTCCGCGGCGAGCCCGGCTTCTGCACCCTCGTCGCCCTCGCCCACCACGGCGAACTCCTCGCCTCGTGGACGTACGCCGCGGCCCTGGACACGATGGCGGTCGCGGTCCGCGGCCGCGGCGCCACGCTGAACGGCGTCCCGATGCGTTCCGGATCGCCCGCGCCGGGCGCCGTGCTCGAGGTGGCCATGTCGCACCCCGACTACACCTCCGACGCCCAGAAGCACGCCCTGCTCGGGCTGCGCACCGAAGGTATCAACGCGCGACCGTGCGGCTCTGCGGGCCTCGAATACCTGGCCGTCGCCCGCGGCGACCAGGACGCGGTCGCCTTCAACTGGGAGTACGCCTGGGACCACGCGGCGGGCCTGCTCCTGGTCACGGAGGCGGGTGGCGCGCAGGCCACGCTCTCGGGCGCCCCGTTCCGTATCACCGGCGGCAACGCCCTGCCCTTCACGGCCGCCCGCGACGAGGCGACGGCCGAGCGGATCCTGGAGGCACTGCGCGCCGGAGGATGATCCGGCTCACCGGGACCGGCGGGTCCCGGTGCGGCTCGCCGACGCGCAGGCGCTGCGGACAGCCGTCCGCGACGACCGGGCTACGGCTGCGTCACCCGGTGCAGGACCAGACAGAACGGATGCCCCGCCGGATCGGCATAGATCCGCCACGGCCGCTCGGCCCGCTCCGGGTCCGCCTCCCCGACGTCGTCCGTGCTCCCGTCGTCGAGTACGGTCGCGCCGGCGGCGACGACCTCCGCCTGCGCCGCGTCCAGGTCCGGCACACCGAAGTCCAGATGGAACTGCTGGGGCCGCGCCGGGTCCGGCCACTGCGGCGGCCGATAATCCGCCGCCCGCTGGAACGCGAGGACGAGACCGGCGTCGGTGTGCAGCGTCGCCCAGTTCTCGTCGAGCCCCCACCGGCGGTCCGGTTCGTTGACCCGGCCGCCCACGACCGACCGGTAGAACTCGGCGAGACGTACGGGATCGGGGCAGTCGAGCACCACGCACTGAAGTTCGGCGATCATGACCGGATCCTAAGCCGGACCCGGTCACCGGAACACTGCCCGCACATCCCGCACCACAGCGGCCGCCGTCTCCACCGCCGCCACGTCCAGCCCCCGCAGCGCCACGCCCACCCGCTCGGCGAAGTCCGCCGGAGTCTGCGGCAACAGCGCGGCCGCCGCCAGCGCGCCCTTCTCGTTCAGACACCAGGTGCGGTGATGGGCGTGGAGGGACTGGACGAGGATGCCGAACGCCCTCGACAGGCACAGTGCGACATGCAGGGTGTCGCCGGAGGAGGCCGATTTTCGTGCCGCGGCCACCGAGAAGTCCGCCTCCCAGGCGGCGTCGGCGAGCGCCTTGCGCAGCGGCTCCGGGTAGCTGCGGGTCTCCTGTTGAAGCTCCGTCAGTTCACCGGAAGGATCGGCCAGTACGCGGCTGAGCGCCACCTCGCCCGGATAGCAGGGGGACCAGAACCCCAGCGGATGGCCGGGCTGGATGCCCACCTCGAAGCGGCCCTCACGGCAGTCGGACCAGACCTGCTCGACCCGGTCCAGGTCGCGCAGGATCCAGTCCACCGGCGTGCCGTCGACCCGCAGCCACGCACCGCCGTTGACCCACGGCCCCCAGCCGCCCGGACCCGCCACCTCCACCGGGGAGCCCGTCACCTCGCACGCGAGTGCGGTCAGCGCGGCCAGGTCGGGAGCGCCCCGGTAGTAGACGCCGAGGTCCCAGTCGGAGTCTTGGCGGTGTGTGCCACGGGCGCGGCTGCCGCCGAGGACGACTGCCCGGACACCGGGCAGTTCGGCCAGCCGCGCCGCCATGTCGCCGATGAGTGATACATCTACCGAATCCCTGTTCATCGGCACGGACGTTACCCGTGGCCCGGCTGTCGATGCGGCGGAATATCCTTGAGTCTCTTGGCCGTCGGCTGACAAAGGAGTCCGCAGGTGCCGTCGATGCTCGATGCCGTCGTCGTGGGGGCGGGACCCAACGGACTGACCGCCGCCGCCGAACTGGCCCGCCGTGGCTTCTCGGTGGAGGTGTTCGAGGCGGCAGAGACCGTCGGAGGCGGCGCCCGTACCGAGGAGCTCACCCTCCCCGGCTTCCGCCACGACCCGTGTTCCGCCGTGCACCCGCTGGGCATCGGCTCGCCCGCCTTCGCGGCCATGCCGCTCGCCCGGCACGGCCTGGAGTGGCTCCAGCCCGAGCTGGCGCTCGCCCACCCCTTCCCGGACGGTTCCGCCGCGATTCTCACCGGGTCGGTGGGGGAGAGCGCCATGTCGCTGGGGCCGCAGGACGCGGGGGCGTACCGCAGACTGCTCGCCCCGTACCTCGGCCACTGGGACACGCTCGCCCAGGACTTCCTGCGGACCCCGTGGGACGGGCTGCCGCGCGATCCGTACCACTGGGCGCGGTTCGGACTGCATGCGATCCAGCCCGCCACGCTGCTATCCCGCCGGTTCCAGGGCGCGAAGGCGCGCGGCCTGTTTGCCGGGCTCGCCGCCCATGCCATAGCTCCCACCAGCGGAATCGCCACCGGCGGCATTGCGCTGCTCTTCGCGCTCGCCGCGCACGAGAACGGCTGGCCGGTGCCGCGCGGCGGCTCACAGGCCATCTCGGACGCCCTCGCCTCGTACGTACGCGAACTGGGTGGCGCGATCCGTACCGGCACGGAGGTCAAGCGCCTCGACGAGCTCCCGCCCGCGCGCGCCTACGTCTTCGACACCTCGCCGACCGCCCTCGCCCGGATCGCCGGACTGGGTCACGCCTACCGCGGCTACCGGTACGGCGCCTCCTGTTTCAAGGTCGACTATGCCCTGTCGGGCCCAGTCCCCTGGACCGCGAAGGAGGCACGGCGGGCCGGCACGGTCCATGTCGGTCCCACGGCCGGTGAGATCGAGGGCGCGCTGCGCGCCGCGGTGGCGGGCCGCGACCCGAGCGTGCCGTTCCTGATCACCGCGCAGCCCAGCCTCTTCGACCCGTCGCGCGCGCCGGAGGGCCGTCACGTCTTCTGGGCGTACGGGCATGTCCCGGCGGGCTGGGAGGGTGACGCCACCGAAGTCATCGAGCGGCAGCTGGAGCGGTTCGCGCCCGGCTTCCGCGATCTGGTGCTCGCCCGCGCCGTCGCCGGTCCGCCACAACTCGCCGTGCGCAACGCCAATTACGTCGGCGGTGACATCGCCTGCGGCGCGTTCGCCGGACTGCAGACGGTGATCCGGCCGAAGCTGGCCCGCGTGCCTTACGCGACGGCGCACCCGGCCGTGTTCCTGTGCTCCTCGGCCACCCCTCCCGGACCCGGGGTGCACGGGATGTCCGGTCACCATGCGGCGAAGGCGGTCTGGCGACGACTCCGGGCGGCCTGACCCACCGGAGCCGCCCGGTGACGGCATCATGGCCACATGCACACACCTGAGGCCGTCACCGTCACCCTGGTACGCGGTGACATCACCCAGCAGTCCGCCGATGTCATCGTCAACGCGGCGAACTCCTCGCTCCTCGGCGGCGGCGGGGTCGACGGAGCCATCCACCGGCGAGGCGGTCCGGAGATCCTCGCCGGGTGCCGGGAGCTGCGCGCCTCGCAGTACGGAAAGGGGCTGCCCACCGGCCAGGCGGTCGCCACGACCGCCGGCAGGCTCGACGCCCGATGGGTGGTCCACACGGTGGGACCGGTCTGGAGCAGCGCCGAGGACCGGTCCGCGCTGCTGGCCTCCTGCTACCGCGAATCGCTGCGGGTGGCCGCCGAGCTGGGCGCGCGTACCGTGGCCTTTCCCGCCATCTCGACCGGCATCTACGGCTGGCCCATGGACGACGGGGCGCGCATCGCCGTCCGTACCGTGCTGGCGGAGGCTGCCGCGCCGGTCGAGGAGGTGCGGTTCGTGCTCTTCGACGCACATGCGTTCGTGGAGTTCGAAGAGGTCCTGGCAGCGAAAGGCTGATGTCGGTTTCTCGCCAGCCCCCACGTGTCCGGTGACCCATGCTTGAAGCATGTACACCGACACCGAGCGCTGCGTACGGGCCGTCCGGTCCAAGGACGCCCGCTTCGACGGCTGGTTCTTCACGGCGGTGCTGACCACCCGGATCTACTGCCGTCCGAGCTGCCCCGTCGTGCCGCCCAAGGTCGAGAACATGACCTTCTACCCCAGCGCCGCCGCCTGCCAGCAGGCCGGATTCCGCGCCTGCAAGCGGTGCCGGCCCGACACCAGCCCCGGCTCCCCGGAGTGGAACGCCCGCGCCGACTCGGTCGCCCGCGCGATGCGGCTCATCGCGGACGGGGTCGTCGACCGCGAGGGCGTGCCCGGGCTGGCCGCCCGGCTCGGCTACTCCGCCCGTCAGATCGAACGCCAGCTCCTCGGCGAACTGGGCGCCGGCCCGTTGGCCCTGGCCCGCGCCCAGCGCGCCCAGACCGCCCGGCTGCTCATCGAGACGACCGGACTCCCCATGGCCGACGTGGCGTTCGCGGCCGGGTTCTCGTCCGTCCGTACCTTCAACGACACCGTCCGTGAGGTCTTCGCCCTCGCGCCCGGCGAGCTGCGCACCCGCGCCGCCCGGTCCGTGAAGACGTCGGCCACACCGGGCGTGATCGCACTGAGGCTGCCGTACCGGGCCCCGCTCAACCCGTCCAACCTCTTCGGCCACCTCGCCGCGACAGCGGTCCCCGGCGTCGAGGAATGGCGCGAGGGCGCCTACCGACGCACGCTCACCCTCCCGTACGGGCACGGCATCGTCGCCCTCACCCCGCACCCCGACCACATCGCGTGCCGGCTCTTCCTCACCGATCCGCGCGACCTCACCCTCGCCATCAGCCGCTGCCGCTGGCTGCTCGACCTGGACGCCGACCCGGTCGCCGTCGACGACCAGCTGCGGGCCGATCCGCTGCTCGCCCCGCTGATCGACAAGGCCCCCGGGCGGCGGGTGCCGCGTACCGTCGACGGCGCGGAGTTCGCCGTACGGGCAGTGCTCGGCCAGCAGGTCTCCACGGCCGCCGCCCGCACCCACGCGGCCCGCCTGGTCACCGCGCACGGCATCCCCGTCGACGACCCGGAGGGCGGCCTCACCCACCTCTTCCCCACCCCCGAGGCGCTGGCATGCCTCGACCCCGGGCAACTCGCCCTGCCCCGCAGCCGCCGCACCACCCTCACCACACTCGTCGGTGCGCTCGCCGACGGCTCGCTGCAGCTCGGCACCGACAGCGAGTGGGAGAGGGCCCGGGCCGAACTCATCGCACTGCCCGGCTTCGGCCCGTGGACCGTCGAGGTCATCGCCATGCGGGCGCTCGGCGACCCGGACGCCTTTCTCCCCACCGACCTCGGCATCCGGCGGGCTGCGGAGGAACTCGGCCTCCCGTCGACCCCCGCGGCGCTCACCGCACGAGCGGCGGCCTGGCGCCCCTGGCGGGCGTACGCGGTCCAGTATCTGTGGACCGTCGACGACCACCCCATCAACCGCCTGCCCGTATAAGGGAGTTCCCGCATGACTGCGACACATCTCGCGACCCGTCGGCACACGGTCGTCGACAGCCCGTACGGCCCGCTCACCCTCGTCGCCACCGACGGTGTGCTCTCGGGTCTCTATATGACCGAGCAGCGGCACCGGCCGCCCGAGGAGACCTTCGGCGACCCCGATCCACGCCCCTTCGCGGAGACGATCCGCCAGCTGGACGCCTACTTCGCGGGCGAGCTGCGGGAGTTCGATCTGCCGCTGCACCTGGACGGAACGCCGTTCCAGCGCAGCGTGTGGGAGCAGCTCCGGCAGATCCCGTACGGGGAGACACGCTCGTACGGAGAACTCGCCGAGCACCTGGGCAAGCCGGGCGCCTCACGCGCGGTGGGTCTCGCCAACGGCAAGAACCCGGTGGGGATCATCGTTCCGTGCCACCGGGTCATCGGAGCCTCCGGCAGCCTCACCGGCTACGGCGGCGGTCTCGACCGCAAGCAGCGGCTGCTGGCCTTCGAGAACGGAACAGGGGAGGACACCCCGGCGCTCTTCTGAGGGCTGTGATCCGGACACGGCGAAGCCCGACCGTCGCACGGGGCGACCGTCGGGCTTCGCCGTGGCCTGCTGCGTTGCGGAACCGGCTCAGGCCGTGAAGATCTCGACCACCGACCAGATCGCCAGCCCCAGCATGCACAGCCCGCCGATGCGCTGGACCGTCCCCAGCGGAACCCGCTTCGCGATGAAGCGTCCCGCGAGCAGCGCCAGCGCGGAGACGGACATCAGTGCGGCCAGGGATCCGATGGCCGTGGACGACGTGCCGTTACTGGCGGCCAGGTTGGCCGTGGTGATCTGGGTGAGGTCGCCCCATTCACTGATGAACACCGCCATGAACGCGGTCGAGTAGACCGGCCAGAAGCCGGTCACGGTCTTGACTTCGCTGTCCTCGTCGCCGTCGTCACCCCCGCCACGCAGCAGCATGAACGCGCCGAACGCGAAGAGGGCCGCGGAGACGAGCTTGACGACCCAGTCGGGCAGCAGCCCGATCAGACCGCCGGCGCCGACGGCGATCGCGACATGCACGAGGAACGCGGACGAGGTACCGAACCAGACATAGAGCGGCCGCATGCGTGTGCCCATGGCCAGCGACGCGAACATGGTCTTGTCGGGGAGCTCCGCGAGGAAGATCAGCCCGAAGGCGGTGATGATCGCCAGGGGGTCGAGATGCATTCCGGGTGGCTTTCTGTGAGAGCCGGGCCCCGGGTCTTTCCGCGAAGCGCCACTCGGGCTTTTCGGAGGACCACTCGGCCCGGCATGACTGCAGCGCCCACAGGGCGCGGGCGTGTCATACCTGACCGAAGGTCTCGCCCGCCCGTAACGATCTACGAGCCCGGCCACCGGGAACCCGAGGGCTCCAGTGTGTCGACGACCGGTTTGCGGGGCTACTCCCCTTCGCAGCCACCCACCTTACCGCACCCCCGCGCAGCCACCGGCGCCGGAGGGGCTCAAGTGTTCGACTTCACTCCGCGCTCGGTACAGTCCCACAGTGATCATCCGCGCCCGCGCCCTCGCCCGCGTCTCGACCGGAAGCGTCCCCGTATGAGCCGCCGCACCCGCAAGGCCGACACATCCGCCCCGGGCGCACCCCGGCCCACCGTCAGCGTCTGCCGGGGCTGCTGCTGCGGTACGCCGAAGATCCCCGACGTGGACCATGCCGGCCAGCTCGCAGCTCTGCGCCGGTCCCTCGGCGAGATCGCCGCGGTGCGTGCCGTGGAGTGCCTGGACGCCTGCGAGCAGGCCAACGTCATCGTCGTGCAGCCCTCGGCCGAGGGCAGGAGGGCGGGTGGCCGTCCGGTCTGGCTCGGCCTCGTCAACGACCCGGATGCCGTCGCCGACATCGTCGCCTGGGTCGAAGCGGGTGGCCCCGGCCTCGCGGACGCCCCCGACATCCTCGACCTCTACACCTTCCGGCCCTCGCGCCGCGTACAGCAGGAACTCGGTTCGTCCTAGCCTCAGTTGGCTCGCAGCATGCGGCCGAGCAGCTCCATCAACGTACTGCGTTCGGACTCGGTCAGTACGTCGAGAAACTCCCGCTGCGAGTCCTGGGCCAGCTGCTGGAGCCGCTGTTGCAGCTCCACCCCGGCCGTAGTGAGCGCGACGCGCTGGCGGCGGCGGTCGTCCGGGTCGCGCTCCCGCCGGATGAGGCCGCGCTGTTCGACCGTGTCGAGATAGCCGACCAGATGGCTCCGGTTGACATCCATGTCCGAAGGCCAGCCGGGCGTGATCGCCCGCCGAGGCAGGCCGCCGCCCCCCGCCCGTCAGCCGTCCGCCTCCGCGCCCGCTTCGGCGGACAGCCGCGCGAGCAGTGACGGCAGCGCGGTTCCGATGGGCTCGCGGATCGTCTCCTCGGCCAGTTCGTCGTACGGCGTCGGCTCGGCGTTCACGACGATCAGCCGCGCACCGTACTCCGCCGCGATCCCGGCCAGCGACGCGGCGGGCTGCACCTGCAGCGTCGTACCGACTGCGATGAACACCTCGCAGGCCTTCGCGATCGACATCGCCTCGCCCAGCACCACCGCATCGAGCCGCTCACCGAACATGACCGTCGCCGACTTCAGGATGCCGCCGCAGACCGTGCACGCCGGGTCGGCCTCGCCGGCCTCGACCCTGGTCAGCGCCTGAGCCATGGGTGACCGGGTGTGGCATCGGGTGCAGACCACCTCGCGAGCGGTGCCGTGCAGTTCGAGGACCTTGCGGGCGGAGACACCGGCCAGCTGATGCAGCCCGTCGACGTTCTGCGTGATCACCCGCACCGGAACCCCGGCCCGCTCCA
Source organism: Streptomyces sp. NBC_00154 (assembly GCF_026342835.1). GTDB lineage: Bacteria > Actinomycetota > Actinomycetes > Streptomycetales > Streptomycetaceae > Streptomyces. Next base: position 497,841 of record NZ_JAPEMI010000001.1, on the reverse strand, counting down.
GGTCCGCAACGGCCCGGTGGGCGGCGTTCGGCTCGGCGTGCCAGGTCGCGCTGGTGCGGCGCATCTGCCAGGAGCGGCGCCGGATCTCCGGATCGGCCATGTAGAAGTCGTACGTGACGAGCTTCTCGGCCTCGGGGTCCTTCCGCCAGAGGCCGTTCGGCCCGCGGTAGTCGGGGATGCCGGAGTCCGTGGAGATGCCGGCGCCGCTGAGTATCGCGACGAGAGTCATACGGCGAGCGTACGCAGCGACGGCCGCCGCCCGCGAGGCGTTTTGATCACGCTGTCAGGGCCCTCCCGTGGCCGAGGCCACCGTCGGTCCCGATGCGGCACTCGTGGTGGGTCCCCGCCGTCGTCGGCGGCCCCAGGACGCCGTCGAACGGGACGGTCAGAGGGTGACCGGCCTGCCGTCCTCCAGCTCCACGGCGCCGGTTCCGGAGTCGCGCACCTCAAGTGCCGCCCGCACCCGGTGTCCGAGCGAACCGGGCAGATACTGGTCGAGCGCGTCGCGCTCCACCAGCTTCCAGGACAGGAGCTCCTCCTCCTGCAGCCGGATCGCCTTCAGCTGGACGTCGTCCAGGACTCCGCCGTCGTACAGATACGCGGCGATCGGTGGCCGTGCGGGGCTGCGCGCCCAGTCGACCGCGAGCAGCCGTCCCGGCTCGAGATCGAGCCCGATCTCCTCGGCCGTCTCACGGCGCGCGGCCCGGCGCGGGGTCTCGCCCTCGTCGGACTCGATCGTTCCGCCGGGCAGCGCCCAGCCGTCCCGGTAGTTCGGCTCGACGAGCAGGACCCGTCCCTCCCCGTCCTGGAAGACGGTTGCCGCGGCGGCCAGCACCCTGGGCAGTCCTGCGATGTACGTGGCGTAGTCAGTGGTGGTCACGTGCGCAGCGTAGTAGGGGCATCGGGCCGGCCACCGGAGCCCGGTCCAGGGCCCGGACACCCATGGGCACGGGGCGGGTGCTCCGGATAGGGTCGGGGCGGCGCGACTGCCTGTTCGAAAGCAAGGGATGCAAGGTGACGGACGGAGCAGTGATGGAGACCGCCCGCGTGCTCGTCGCGGCGGACAAGTTCAAGGGATCGCTCACCGCGGTACAGGTCGCGGAGCGGGTGACAGCCGGTCTGCGGCGCATCGTCCCCGAGGTGCAGGTCGAGACCCTGCCGGTGGCGGACGGCGGCGACGGCACGGTGGCGGCGGCGGTGGCCGCCGGCTTCGAGCGGCGCGAAGCGCGTGTGACCGGGCCGCGCGGGGAGACCTTGACCGCGGCCTACGCGCTGCGCGACACCACCGCGGTGGTGGAGATGGCCGAGGCCTCGGGCCTCCAGCACCTTCCCGCAGGGGTCTTCGCCCCGCTCACGGCCACCACGTACGGCTCCGGTGAGCTGCTTGCCGCGGCGCTGGACGCGGGCGCCCGGACCATTGTGTTCGGGGTCGGCGGCAGTGCGACGACCGACGGCGGCGCGGGCATGCTGGCCGCGCTCGGCGCCCGATTCCTGGACGCGGACGGCAAGCCCGTCGGCCCCGGTGGCGGCGGCCTCGCGGAACTGGCCGAGGCGGATCTGTCCGGCCTCGACCCGCGGCTGGCCGACGTGGACCTGATCCTCGCCAGCGACGTGGACAACCCGCTGACCGGTCCGAAGGGCGCCCCGGAGGTCTACGGACGGCAGAAGGGCGCGACCGAGGACGACATCGCGACCCTCGACGCGGCGCTCGCCCACTACGCGTCCGTCCTGGGCCCGGACCACGCGAAGCTCCCCGGTGCGGGTGCGGCGGGAGGTATCGGCTACGGGGCGCTGGTAGCGCTCGGCGCCCGGTTCCGCCCCGGCATCGAGGTCATGCTCGACGTACTCGGCTTCGCGCCGGCGTTGGCCCGCGCCACGCTGGTGATCACCGGCGAGGGCTCCCTCGACGAGCAGACCCTGCACGGCAAGGCCCCGGCCGGCGTCGCGGCGGCGGCCCGCGCGGCGGGGCTGGAGGTGGTGGCGGTCTGCGGCCGTCTGGCACTGCCTCCGGAGGCGCTGGGCAGGGCCGGCATCCGGCGCGCGTACGCCCTCACGGAGCTGGAGCCGGACCCGGCCGTGTGCATGGCACAGGCGGGCCCGCTGCTGGAGCGGGTGGCGGAAGGGATCGCCCGCGACTTCCTGTCGTGAGCTGAGCCGAGCCGGATCGAGCCGGGCTGAGCCGGGCGGGCCGTGGCCCGCCCGGAACGTCCGACCGGCCGCCGGACGGGTCCGGACCCGTCCGGCGACCGGTCGCATCGTCAGCTGGTGTACGCCTCCAGTTCCGAGAGCTGACCCGCGGGCCACCCCGTGTTCGCGGTGAACGTCAGCCGCAGATAGCGGGCCGATGTACCGGGCAGAGTGACCGTTGCCGTATTGCCGCCGGCCGGGTCGAAGACATAGTCGGCCGACCCCTTGAGCGAGCCGTACGAGGAGTTGTCGGCGCTGCCCGACACGCTCAGCGTCTGCGTGCGGGTCGCCCATGCCGTCGCCGGGGGCAGCTTCAGGACCACGCGTTTGACGGCCCGGGGAGCACCCAGGTCCACGGTGATGGTCTGCGGGAAGGCGTGGTTGGTGCTCTCCCAGTAGCTGTTCGCATTGCCGTCCACGGCGTTGGCCGCACCATAGACGTCCGCGTGGCCCGATTCGGTGACCGGTCGGCCCAGGGCAAGGTTGCCGGGATCGGTCGGAGGGTCGGTGGGCGGGTCGGTCGGGTCGGTCCCGCCCCCCGGCACCCCGCCGTTGGTCCACACCGGGTCCGGCCAGGTGCCGGTGCAGACCGGCGGGTCGGCGTACCAGCCGGAGTTTCCGCTGCCTCGGGTGATCTGGAAGCCACTGCCGACACAGTTGTGGATCGGGTTCGACTGGGCGATGTGCGTGGCGACGACATTGGTGAACGTCGCCGTCCCCGGAGCCTGGATCTGCAGGGCGTAGGTACCCGCGCCGTCGATCCTGACGTTGTCGAAATGCAGCCCGTTGGTCGCACCCTCGATCAGATGGATCGCGGCGTACGAACTGTCGAGTATCTCGGTGTCGGTGATGTTGATCGTGGCGTTGATGGGTTCGTTGAGTCCGCTGAACCAGATCGCACCGACCCCGAACCGCCAGTTGAAGTCGTTGTTCCCGGTACGGATCAGAGTGTTCCGGGCGGCTGTCGTGACGCCGGAGACCGCCGTGCCCCGACCCGAATTCACACCGGGATAGCGATTGGCGACATGCAGGCCGCCGCCATTGGTGATCGTGTCGGACATGACGTTGTCGGAGATGGTGATGTCCTTGCCGCCGTACGTCACGATGTTGTTCGCGAGGATCGGCAGGACCACGGTGTTGAACGTGAACTTGTTCTTCACATTCGGTACGTTCTCCGCCCACATCGCCAGGCCGTCGTCACCGGTGTTGCGGACGAATGTGTTGGTGACGGTGGAGTTCGTGACGCCGTAATGGAAATTCACGCCGTCGGCGGTCTGGTCCAGAATGCGGCTGTTCTTGACGGTGAAATTGTCCATAGGCCCGTCCATCCAGGCGCCGCACTTGGTGTGCTGCATCCAGACGTTGTCGACGACCGAATTGGACATTGCCCCGCCGATGGCGTTGACCTGGTCGTTGTCCACCCGCTCACGGATGTCGCCGATGATGGCGAAGTCCTTGAGGGTGACATCGGTGCTGCCGCCGTCCGCGGCGTACTTGCCGTAGACCCCGACCGCCTTGCTGCGGTTCGACGGATCCCGCCCGGTCAGCACGCTGTACCAGGGACCGGCCCCGCGCAGCGTCACCTTGTCGACGACGATGTGATCGCGGACCTGGAAGGTTCCCTGCGGGATGTACACCTCCTTGCCCTGGGCCCGGCCGGCGTCGACGGCCGCCTGGATCCTGCCGGTGGAGTCGGTGGCGCCCGTCGGGTCGGCGCCGAAGTCGCCCACCACGTCCAGCGCCCCCGACGGCCTCCCGACCGGGGCACCGACCTGCTCGAAGTCGGCCAGGTCGATGGTGAACGTCGACGATGCGGCCGTGGAGGCGACCTGGAGCCGCACCTTCGTGCCGATGGGGAGCGTCGACCCGAACATGGTCCGGGCCTCGTCGTAGAAGTGGTGCGGGTTGGTGTCGCCCGGGTTGTTGTTGAACGGGTAACCGCCGTAGTACCAGCCGTACTTCGATGTGACCGGGACGCTCTTCGGTGCCCCGTCCCCCACGCGCACGTCGATCGAGGCGTCCCGGCCCGTTCCGTCGGCGCTGTCGGGCAGTGAGTACCGGAAGGACATCGCGTTCGCCGGGGCGGTGAGGGTGAATTCCACGTACTCGCCGACGGCGTCCAGCGTCACGGCCTGCCGGCCCGAGGCCTCGGAGGGCAGCGTGCCGTACAGCCGGTTCGGTCCGATCAGCGTGCCGTTCGTGGCCGCGTACTCGGCTTCCTGTTCCTTGAACGGAACGGCCGCACCGCGGCCGGGGACCGCGAGGGGGGAGGGCGCGGGGACACCCGCGGCCCGGGCGGGCGGGGCGCTGGACAGTACGACCGCGGCGGCGGTGCCGAACGCGGCGAGGGCCAGGGAGAGGGAGGCGGACAGAGAGCGTCTGAGCAGGAGGCGTTTCGGTGGTGGGGTCACGTGATCGTCGTCCTTGCGGCTCGTGGGGGCTCTTCGGACGCCCCACAGGCTAGGAGTAGACCGCAAAGACGTCTATGCCGTTCGCAAAATAGCGTCATGATCGCTCAAAATTGAAACTTGGTTCGGTGGCTTTTACGAATAACGCCCAGAAATGTGGGCGTGCGGAGCGGATGGGTCCGAGGTGTCCCATGACATGTTGCGACTCCAGGCACATGACGCAGCTGCCATGGGACGCAAAAGACTCGCATAGTGTTGGAAGATGTCGTTCATTGCCGGGGCCGGGTCCACCAGGTGCGCTGCAGGGCCACCGGGGCGCATCCTGACTGTGTGACCTGGTACGGCGCTACCCGGCACAGTCCGCAGGATGAAGGCAGGGCGGTGCCCGGGGCGGCGAACGGCGGCCGAGTGCCGGGCGAACTCTCCCTGGCGCTCGCGCAGGCCGCAGTGAGCGCGGTCGAGTCCGCCGGCGGGTATGCCGGCGGCGTATATCTACGCTCCGGGAACCCTGAGCTGCTGCGGCTCGCGGTGCTCGCGGGGCTGCCGGGTCGGCTGTTCCGCCCCTGGTGGCGCATGCATGTGAACCGGCCCTTCCCGGTGTGTGAGTCCTACCGCTCGCACCGGTCGATCATGCTCCCCGATGCCGAGGAGGCCATGCGCCGGTTCCCGCAGCTGATGGCGGGCCTGCCGTTCCCGTTCGGGTCGCTGTTCGTGCCGATCGGCGGCCCCGAGAGGTTCGGGGTCCTGGCGGTGCTGCGCCCGGCCACACCCGGGAAGCCGGTATCGCCGGCCCACCGGCACAGCCTTGAGCACGTGGTCCAGCAGCTCGGCACCGACCTCGCGGAGCTGGCGGGCGAGGGCACCCAGGTCGTGTGGGACGGTGAGCCGGTACCCGTCCAGCTGCCCTCGGCCGTCGCACCACCGGTCAGGATCGGACACTTCGAGTGGGACCTCGACACCGGCGCCGTCGACGCGGACGCGGAGCTGTGCGCGATCCTCGCCACGGATCCCGCACAGTTCGCGGGCACCATCGACGCGCTGACGGCGCTGCTGGCCCCGGAGGACGTGTGCGGGCTGTGCGCCGTCGCCCGCCGGGCGGCCGGATCGCCCGGCCCGGTCGTACGCCGGTTGCGGCTGCGCGGCCCCGACGGCCGGACGAACTTCCTCGAACTCTCCAGCCGCCGGACCCGGCTGCCCGGTGACGGCGCGGCCGGTCATCTCACCGGCTTCCTCGTCGACCTCGGCGCCGGAGCGATCGTCGGGGAGGCGGCCGACCGACTCCCGCGCGGCATCTTCTCGTTCGACCGGCTCGGACGGATCACCTACGTCAACCCTCTCGCGGAGGAGCTGCTCGACCGGGCAGGCGCCGACCTGGTCGGAAGCGTCCTGTGGGAGGTCCTGCCGTGGTTCGGACACCCCGCGTACGACGACCACCACCGGGCCGCGCTGCTCTCCCACGACCCGGTGCACTTCCTCGCGCGGCGCGACGCCAACGACTGGCTGTCGGTGTCCCTGTACCCGGGCCACGACGGAGTGACAGCCACGCTCGCCGCCACGGAACCGGCCTACACTCCGGGGTCCGTCGTCACGCCGGGCGTGGGGCTCGGCTCCCCGGCCGACCGGGCGTCCGCGCTCTACCGGCCGGTCGCCCTCGCCATCGCGCTGACTGAGGCCGTCACGGCACGCCAGGTCTCGGTGGTGGTCACGGAGGAACTGCTGCCCGCGTTCGGCGGCAGGCAACTGGCCATCTACCTGCTGAACGAGCGGCACCTCTACCTGGCCTGGGAGACCGGCTTCCCGCAGGGCTTCCTGGACCGCTTCGACGGGGTGTCCCTCGCTGCCCACCTGCCCGGCGTCGAGACGCTCACCACCGGCCGCCCGATCTTCTTCGAGTCCATGCAGCACCTGGCCGCCGCCTACCCCGGCATCCCCTTGGACGCCGACGTCGGCGCCCGCGCGTTCCTGCCGCTGATCGCCTCCGGGCGGCCCGTCGGCTCCTGCATCCTCGGCTTCGACCACCCGCGCGGCTTCACCCCCGAGGAACGCACGGTCCTGACCGCGCTCGCCGGCCTCATCGCCCAGTCCCTCCAGCGGGCCCAGCGATACGACACGGAATCCGCCCTGGCCCGTGGCCTGCAGAACGCCCTGCTGCCGCACCGGCTGCCCGTACTCGAACACGTCGACACCGCCGGGAGGTATCTCGCCGGCACCCAGGGCATGGATATCGGAGGCGACTGGTACGACGTCGTCGAAACGGAGCGCGGCCTGGCCCTGATCATCGGGGACGTCCAGGGGCACGGAGTCGCCGCGGCCGCGACCATGGGCCAACTGCGCAGCGCGGTAAGGGCCTTCGCTCTCAGCGGGCACGATCCGCAGGAGGTGGTGAGCGGCACCAACCGGCTGCTCATCGACCTCGACCCCGGCCAGATCGCCAGCTGCTGCTACGTCGTCCTCGACCCCGTCACCGGCCGGACCCAGGCGGTCCGGGCGGGGCACCCGCAGCCCCTGCTCCGCCACCCCGACCACACGACCGAGGTCCTGGACCTGCCCGGCGGCATCGTGCTCGGTGTCGCCCCCCGTGCGTCCTACCCGGTCAGCGACTTCCTCCTGGACCCCGGCGCGATCCTGGCACTGTTCACCGACGGACTGGTCGAGCAGGCAGGGGCCGACATCGATCTGGGCATCGAACGGCTGCGCTCCACGATCGAGCGAGCCGATGTTCCGTCGCTCGCCGACATGGCGGACCTGGTCATCCGGGAGGCGAAGCAGGAGTCCGACCGGCCCGACGACATCGCGCTCCTGCTCGCCGCCCGCTGGGACCCGGCGTAGCGGGCGCCGCCCGCACAGGACACGGGGCACGTACGAGGGCCCGGGCCCCGATCGCGGCGGTGGCTGCTCGTCATGGGTGCCGTAGGACATGCAGGAGGGCCCGGGTGCTGGGGAAGCACCCGGGCCCTCGTACGTCTTGTGCTGTACCGCTAGGGCAGCTGAGCCGCCCGTGCCTCGCGTCGGTTGTCGCGGAAGGTGTTCACCCGCCGTGCCGTCGCGAAGAGCGGGATGACCGCTCCCAGGACCACCTGCAGCGCGCAGCCGGTCTGCAGGAGCAGCTGACCGCCGGGGGCGTCGAACGCCCAGGCGGCGAGCAGTCCCATCGCGCCGACGATCCAGCTGAGCATGGCCACCGCGAGGACACCCCGCGGCTTCGGGTACTCGACCCGGCTGACCATCAGCCACGCCACTCCGACGATCGCGAGCAGCGTCGGTACGAAGGGCAGCTCCAGGAGCACGATCGAGACGACCGTGAGCGCTCCGAAGGGGCTCGGCATGCCCTGGAACATGCCGTCCTTCATGGTCACGCAGGAGAATCTGGCCAGTCTCAGCACCACGGCCAGCAGCACTACGATCGCCGCGAGCGCCGACACCCTCTGGTGTGCGTCGTCCGCGACCATGCCGTACACGAGTACGAAGTACGCCGGGGCGAGGCCGAAGCTGATCAGGTCCGAGAGGTTGTCCAGCTCTGCGCCCATCGGCGAGCTGCGGAGCTTGCGCGCCACCAGCCCGTCGAAGAGGTCGAAGACCGCGGCGAGGAGCATCAGGATCACGGCGGTGGCCGCGGAGTGCCGGGCCATGCCGCTCTCGTCGCTGCCCGTGAGGTGCGGGATGAGGATGCCCGTGGTGGTGAAGTACACCGCCATGAAACCGCACGTGGCGTTACCGAGAGTGAGGGTGTCCGCTATCGACAGCCGCAGAGAGAGCGGCATGTCCTCGACGTCGTCCTCGGACTCGGCCTCCGGCACCCAGCCGGCCTGTGTGTCGGGATCAATCACGGTCAATTCGAGTCACCCCCGCGGTGGTGGCCTGGCCGACCTCGACCGCGACATCGATACCTTCCGGAAGGTAGATGTCGACCCGGGAGCCGAAGCGGATCAGGCCGATGCGCTCGCCCTGCTCCACCTTCGTGCCCTGCGGGATGTACGGGACGATGCGACGGGCAACCGCACCCGCGATCTGCACCATCTCGATGTCACCGAGCTCGGTGTCGAAGTGCCAGACAACGCGCTCGTTGTTCTCGCTCTCCTTGTTGAACGCCGGGACGAACCCACCGGGGATGTGCTCGACCGATGTCACCGTGCCGGCCAGGGGCGCGCGGTTGACGTGAACATTCAACGGGCTCATGAAGATCGCGACGCGGGTGCGCCCGTCCTTCCACGGCATGATGCTCTGCACCACACCGTCGGCCGGAGAGATGACTCGGCCCTGGGTGATCTCGCGCTCGGGGTCGCGGAAGAACCACAGCATGCCCGCCGCGAGGGCGGTGGTGGGCACGGCCACGGCGGCCCAGCGTCCGGACTTGCGGGCCCGGGTGAGGCTGAGCGCCGCGGTGGCGACGGTCGGGAGGAGCCACGGCGAAGCTCCGCGCGCAAGGCGGACTCCGCCGCGTGATGCAGAGGTTTGGCTGTCGGGCATGGATGACCTTCGTAGCGGATGATGCCGCGCTGGCAACGGGGGACGGCGGCTTTTCCGGCGATGCTATCGGGTGCGAGCCGCAACTGGGCAAGCCAACAGCCGAGTCGGACGGCTGGAAGGCACCGGCTGAGGATGACAGGGTGTGATCTTCTTCGCGGCTAAATCACCTCGAAGGGGACGATCAGCCCTGGAACCGGTACTCCTCGAGGAGTCGGCGCCCAATGATCATTTTCTGGATTTCGGCGGTACCTTCACCGATCAGCAGCATCGGGGCCTCCCGGTAGAGGCGCTCGATCTCGTACTCCTTGGAGAAGCCGTAACCGCCGTGGATGCGGAAGGCGTCCTCGACGACTTCCTTGCAGTATTCGGAGGCGAGGTACTTCGCCATCCCTGCCTCCAGGTCGTTTCGTTCCCCGGAGTCCTTTTTGCGCGCTGCATTCACCATCATTGCATGCGCCGCTTCGACCTTGGTGGCCATTTCGGCCAGCTTGAACTGGATCGCCTGGTGCTGGGCGATCGGCTTTCCGAAGGTATGACGCTGCTGAGCGTAGGAGACGCCCAGCTCGAATGCACGCTGTGCGACGCCGCAACCACGCGCGGCCACATTCACCCGGCCGACCTCGACACCGTCCATCATTTGGTAAAACCCTCGGCCGGTGGTGCCGCCGAGTACACGATTGGCCGGAATGCGCAGTCCGTCCATGATGAGTTCCGTCGTGTCGACGCCCTTGTAACCCATCTTGTCGATCTTCCCGGGAATGGTGAGCCCCGGCCGGACCTCGCCGAAGCCCGGCTCCTTCTCCACCAGGAAGGTCGTCATCGACTTGTGCGGGGCCGTTCCCTCGGGGTGGCCTTCGTCACTTCGGCACAGCACGGCGACGAGCGAGGACGTACCGCCGTTCGTCAGCCACATCTTCTGGCCGTTCAGGACGTACTCGTCGCCGTCCCGGACGCCCTTGGAGGTGATCGCCGAGACGTCGGAGCCCAGTGCCGGCTCGGACATCGAGAACGCGCCCCGGACCTCGCCCAGCGCCATCCGCGGCAGGAACGTGTCCTTCTGCTCCTGGGTGCCGTGCTGCTTGAGCATGTACGCCACGATGAAGTGCGTGTTGATGATTCCCGACACGCTCATCCAGCCGCGCGCGATTTCCTCCACGCAGAGCGCGTATGTGAGAAGCGACTCACCCAGGCCCCCGTACTCCTCGGGGATCATCAGCCCGAACAGGCCCAGTTCCTTGAGCCCCTCGACGATCTCCGTCGGGTACTCGTCGCGGTGCTCCAGCTGGGTCGCGACCGGAAGGATCTCCTTGTCGACGAAATCCCGGACCGTGGAGAGGATTTCCTGCTGGATGTCGTTCAGACCGGCGGTCTGGGCGAGTCGCGTCATGGCTACTTCTCCACGTTCTTCTGCGAAGGCTGGTTCAGCTCCGGGCGGCCGGGCTGCTCGCCGCCGCGCTCCTTGATGTACGTCTCGGTGGGGACCATCACCTTGCGGCGGAACACGCAGACGAGTGTTCCGTCCTGCTTGTAGCCCTTGGTCTCCACGTAAACGATTCCGCGGTCACTCTTGGACTTTGACGGAGTCTTGTCGAGGACGGTCGTCTCGCCGTAGATCGTGTCGCCGTGGAAGGTCGGCGCGACATGCTTGAGCGACTCGACCTCCAGGTTGGCGATCGCCTTTCCGGACACGTCGGGGACGGACATGCCGAGCAACAGCGAGTAGATGTAGTTGCCGACCACAACGTTCTTGCCGAAATCGGTCGTCTTCTCCGCGTAGTTGCTGTCAATGTGCAGCGGGTGATGATTCATGGTGAGCAGACAGAAAAGGTGGTCGTCGTACTCCGTGACCGTCTTTCCGGGCCAGTGCTTGTACACCGCACCGACCTCGAACTCCTCATAGGTGCGTCCGAACTGCATGGTCAGGCCTCCGGAGCTTCGAACTTGGAGGTGCGCTGCATACCGGCCGCGCGGCCCTTGCCCGCGATGACCAGGGCCATCTTCCGGCTCGCCTCGTCGATCATCTCGTCGCCGAGCATCGCCGAACCCTTCTTGCCGCCCGCCTCCGAGGTGCACCACTCGTACGCGTCGAGGATCAGCTCGGCGTGGTCGTAGTCCTCCTGCGACGGCGAGAACACCTCGTTGGCCGCGTCGACCTGGCCGGGGTGCAGCACCCACTTGCCGTCGAAGCCGAGTGCCGCCGCACGGCCCGCGACCTCGCGGTACGCGTCCACGTCACGGATCTGCAGGAAGGGACCGTCGATCGCCTGGAGGTCGTGCGTACGCGCCGCCATCAGGATGCGCATGAGGATGTAGTGGTACGCGTCCGCGCCGTAGCCGGGCGGCTGCTGGCCGACGACCAGGGTCTTCATGTTGATCGACGCCATGAAGTCGGCCGGGCCGAAGATCAGCGTCTCCAGGCGCGGCGAGGCGGCGGCGATGTCGTCGATGTTCACCAGGCCCTTGGCGTTCTCGATCTGTGCCTCGATGCCGATCTTCCCGACCTCGAAGCCCATGGTCTTCTCGATCTGGGTGAGCAGCAGATCGAGGGCGATGACCTGCTGGGCGTCCTGGACCTTCGGCAGCATGATGCAGTCGAGGTTCTGGCCGGCACCCTCGACCACCGTGATCACATCGCGGTACGTCCAGTGCGTCGTCCAGTCGTTCACGCGCACGACCCGGGTCTTGCCCGTCCAGTCGCCGTTGTTCAGCGCGTCGACGATGTGGTGCCGGGCGCCCTCCTTGGCGAGCGGGGCGCAGGCGTCCTCGAGGTCCAGGAAGACCTGGTCGGCCGGGAGGCCCTGGGCCTTCTCCAGGAACCGCGGGTTCGAGCCCGGCACAGCCAGGCAGGAGCGGCGCGGACGCAGACGGTTCGAGATGTGCGCGGCGGAGCCGCTCCCTGCAAGGGTGGTGGCGGGAGACGGGTGGGCAGGCTGGGTCATGCGGGGACCTCCAGAGGGTCGAGCTTGTTCGCTTTCCGGATCTCGTCGACGATACGGCCGATGATCTCCGTGATGCCGAAGTCCTTCGGGGTGAATACGGCGGCGACGCCCGCCTCGATCAGCGCGGTGGCGTCGGCGGGGGGAATGATCCCGCCCGCGATGACGGGTATGTCGTTGGCGCCAGCTTCGCGCAGCCGGTTCAGCACGTCCGGCACCAGCTCGGCGTGCGAGCCGGACAGGATCGACAGACCGACGCAGTGCACGTCCTCGGCGAGCGCGGCCGAGACGATCTGTTCGGGGGTCAGTCGGATCCCCTGGTAGACGACCTCGAACCCGGCGTCACGGGCCCGTACGGCGATCTGCTCGGCGCCGTTGGAGTGCCCGTCCAGGCCCGGCTTGCCGACCAGCAGCCGCAGCCGTCCGGTGCCGAGGTCGCCGGCGGTGCGGGCGACCTTCTCGCGGACCAGGGCGAGCGGCGTGCCCGCCTCCGCGGTCACCGCGACCGGTGCGGACGAGACCCCCGTCGGGGCCCGGAACTCGCCGAACACATCGCGCAGCGCCCACGACCACTCGCCGGTGGTGACACCCGCGCGGGCGCACTCCACGGTCGCTTCCATCATGTTGTCGGTGCCGGCCGCGGCCTTCTTCAGCGCCGCCAGTGCCTCGGAGGCGCGGGCCTCGTCACGGTTGTCGCGCCACTCGTGGAGCGCCGCGACCACCCTGGCCTCGTTGGCCGGGTCGACCGTCATGATCGCGCCGTCGAGGTCCGCGGTGAGCGGGTTCGGCTCGGTCGTCTCGTAGATGTTGACGCCGACGATCTTCTCCTCGCCGCCCTCGATGCGGGCCCGCCGCTGCGCGTGCGAGGAGACCAGCTCCGACTTGAGGTAGCCGGACTCGACGGCCGCCATGGCGCCGCCCATCTGCTGGATCCGGTCGATCTCCGCGAGCGACTCGGTGACCAGGGCATCCACCTTGGCCTCGATCACATGCGAACCCGCGAAGATGTCCTCGTACTCCAGCAGATCGCTCTCGTGCGCGAGGACCTGCTGGATCCGGAGCGACCACTGCTGGTCCCAGGGCCGGGGGAGCCCCAGCGCCTCGTTCCAGGCGGGCAGCTGGACGGCCCGGGCGCGGGCGTCCTTGGAGAGGGTGACCGCCAGCATCTCCAGGACGATGCGCTGGACGTTGTTCTCCGGCTGCGCCTCGGTCAGGCCGAGAGAGTTGACCTGGACGCCGTAGCGGAACCGGCGCTGCTTGGCGTCGGTGATGCCGTAGCGCTCGCGGGTGACCTGGTCCCAGATGCGGCCGAAGGCGCGCATCTTGCACATCTCCTCGATGAAGCGGACGCCCGCGTTCACGAAGAAGGAGATACGGGCGACGACATCGCCGAACTTCTCCTCGGGCACCTGTCCGGAGTCACGGACCGCGTCGAGCACGGCGATCGCCGTCGACATGGCGTACGCGATCTCCTGGACCGGAGTGGCCCCCGCCTCCTGCAGGTGATAGCTGCAGATGTTGATCGGGTTCCACTTCGGTATGTGGTTGACCGTGTACGTGATCATGTCGGTGGTCAGCCGCAGCGAGGGAACGGGCGGGAAGACATGCGTCCCGCGCGAGAGGTACTCCTTGACGATGTCGTTCTGCGTCGTGCCCTGGAGCTTCGTGGCGTCGGCGCCCTGCTCCTCGGCGACCACCTGATAGAGCGCCAGCAGCCACATCGCGGTGGCGTTGATCGTCATCGAGGTGTTCATCTGCTCCAGCGGGATGTCCTGGAACAGCCGCCGCATGTCACCGAGGTGCGAGACGGGCACGCCGACCCGGCCGACCTCGCCGCGGGCGAGGATGTGGTCGGGGTCGTAACCCGTCTGGGTCGGCAGGTCGAAGGCGACCGACAGACCGGTCTGGCCCTTGGCGAGGTTGCGCCGGTAGAGCTCGTTGGACGCTTCGGCGGTCGAGTGGCCGGCGTACGTCCGCATGAGCCACGGGCGGTCCTTCTGACGCCCGCTCATGTCAGACGTCCCGGAAGCGATTGATGGCGTCGATGTGCTGCTCGCGCAGCTCCTCGTTGCGCACGCCCATACCCTCGCGGGGGGCCAGTGCGAGCACGCCGACCTTGCCCTGGTGGAGGTTGCGGTGCACGTCGTACGCGGCCTGGCCGGTCTCCTCCAGGGAGTAGACCTTCGACAGCGTCGGGTGGATCTTGCCCTTGGCGATCAGCCTGTTGGCCTCCCACGCCTCGCGGTAGTTGGCGAAGTGCGAGCCCACGATCTTCTTCAGCGACATCCACAGGTAGCGGTTGTCGTACTCGTGGTTGTAGCCCGACGTGGAGGCGCAGGTGACGATCGTGCCGCCCTTGCGGGTCACGTACACCGAGGCGCCGAACGTCTCGCGGCCCGGGTGCTCGAAGACGATGTCCACGTCCTCGCCGCCGGTCAGCTCACGGATGCGCTTGCCGAACCGCTTCCACTCGCGCGGGTCCTGGTTGTGCTCGTCCTTCCAGAACTTGTAGCCCTCGGCGTTGCGGTCGATGATCGCCTCTGCGCCCATCTTCCGGCAGATTTCCGCCTTCTGCTCGCTGGAGACGATGCAGATCGGGTTGGCGCCACCGGCCAGCGCGAACTGCGTGGCGTACGAACCGAGTCCGCCGCTGGCCCCCCAGATCAGCACGTTGTCGCCCTGCTTCATGCCGGCGCCGTTGCGCGAGACGAGCTGGCGGTAGGCGGTGGAGTTGACCAGGCCGGGTGCGGCGGCCTCCTCCCAGCTCAGGTGCTCCGGCTTCGGCATCAGCTGATTGGACTTGACGAGCGCGATCTCGGCGAGACCGCCGAAGTTGGTCTCGAAGCCCCAGATCCGCTGCTCGGGGTCGAGCATCGTGTCGTTGTGGCCGTCCGAGGACTCCAGTTCGACCGAGAGGCAGTGCGCGACGACCTCGTCGCCGGGGTGCCAGGCGTTGACGCCGGGGCCGGTGCGCAGGACGACGCCCGCCAGGTCGGAGCCGATGACGTGGTACGGCAGGTCGTGGCGCTTGGTGAGCTCGCTGAGCTTCCCGTAGCGCTCCAGGAAGCCGAAGGTGGACATCGGCTCGAAGATCGAGGTCCAGACCGAGTTGTAATTCACCGAGCTGGCCATGACGGCGACCAGTGCCTCGCCGGGCCCGAGCTCGGGCACCGGGACGTCGTCGAGGTGCAGCGACTTGCGGGGGTCCTTGTCGCGGGAGGCGAGCCCGGCGAACATCTCCGTCTCGTCCTTGTGCACGGTCACCGCGCGGTACGACTCAGGGATGGACAGGGCCGCGAAATCTGCTGCCGTACTGTCCTGCGATTGGATCGCGTCCAGGATTTCCTTCACGGTGTGCCTCCGGGATGGTGTCTCCCCTGCTCGGCCGGGGCCGGGTACGCGGGGAATGCTCGAGGGACGCCTGAGGGTCCCTGCGGGGGTGGGGTGCGTTGTGGAGGTGCTGCCGTCGGTTCGGCTGGTAAGGCTTCGGCCTGCTCTGGTGGAGCAGAAGGGTTTGCCTGTGACGCAGGCGTCCGGGCGCGCAGGCACATGGCTTGCGGGGACAGCCGGCGTACGTGAGGTCTCTGCACGCCGGCCGCCCGGACAACTTCAACGTATGGCACTCCGTGACACCTGGCAAGGCACTGGGTGCCAATAATTTCTCTCACATGTCATCCGCCCGGCACGGATGAGCAACATGAGAGGTGGTTCGGGTTGTTCTGTCCTGCTCGGTGAGGTCAGGTCGTGCGGCGGTGGACATACGGCGTGGTGGTGCTCAGCGCGGTGAATCCGAGCCGCTGGAGGATCGGACGGCTCTGGTCGGTCGCGTCGACCTGCAGATATGTGTAGCCACGCTCGGTGGCGATCGCGGCACGGAAGGCCACCAGCGCCCGGTAGATGCCCTTCCCGCGCCACGGCTCGACCGTCCCGCCGCCCCAGAGCCCCGCGAAGCCGGTGCCGGGGTACAGCTCCATGCGGGCCGAGCTCACCGGCTCGTCGCCCACCATGGCCAGCACCCCGACGAAGCTGTCCGGGGCCTCGGTCAGCCGGGCCAGCACCTGATGCCGCAGCCGCGACCAGTCCGAGCCGAACGCCCGCTCATGGGCCCGGGCCATCAGCTCCACATCGGCCGCATCGGTCACCGTACGCAGCCGGACGGCCTCGGGGAGCTCCACTGCGGTCGGGAGGTCCGCGACCGGAGCGATCAGCAGGGTCTCCGGCTCCTCCGCGACGAAGCCGGCCGCCCGCAGCCGCTGCCCCAGGTCCGCCGGCCGGTCGTGCGCGTACAGCTTCCACTCGAACTCGTCGAGGCCGAGCGCGGTGAAGCGTTCCACCTGAGCCGCGATCGCCGCGTCCGCCCGGACGGCGTCCAGATCCGGCGCCGACCAGACCACGCCGTTCCAGTCGTCGGCCGCGCCGACCTGACGTACGACATCGGCGGTGCGCTCGACGCGCACACGGGGGCCGTCGGGTCGGGCATGCTCGCGCATCTCGTGGTCGAAGAGGGACAGCAGGGCGTCGTGATCAGGAGTCATGCGCCCACCACAACACCGGCGTGTACGGGCTGCAACCAGGTTTCGGCGCCCGGGCACGCGTATGCCGGACGGGCTTCGACAGCGAGCCCGTCCGGCATGCGGGGGTCGACGGAGCGGTTCGGCCGGCAGGCTCCCGCTCAGTGGTCCTTGAGTGCCTGCTGGATCGTGCGCATCACTTCGTCGAGCGGTGCGTCGGTGCGCGCCACCGCGACCAGCACCTCACCCTCCGTGCTCACGGAAGCGGCGGCCGGCGGGGACGCGGGCTCGGTCCCGGCGATCCGGCCCGCGCCGATACCGGTCCCGAACGTGTCCCGGACGATGGCGAACGCGTGGTCGAGCTGGGCCTCCACGTCACCTTGGCCGCCCGCCCGCAGCCAGCGGCGCAGCACATGGTTGTGCGCGGTGACGACGGCGGACGCCGCGACCTCCGCCAGCAGCGGATCGTCATTGCCGACGTGGTGGTCGCGCTCGTCGAAATGGCCCAGCAGATAGCGCGTGAACAGCCGCTCGTAGCGGGCCACCGAGGCGATCTCGGCCTCCCGCAGGGTGGGGACCTCACGGGTCAGCTTGTAGCGGGCCACGGAGACCGCGGGCTTCGCCGCGTACATCTTCATGACTTCCTTGATGCCGCGGCAGACGGTGTCGAGCGGGTGCTCGTGCGCGGGGGCGGCATTGAGGACGGCCTCGGCCCGGACGAGGGTGTCGTCGTGGTCCGGGAAGATCGCCTCTTCCTTGGAGCGGAAGTGCCGGAAGAAGGTCCGCCGGGCGACGCCCGCGGCGCCCGCGATCTCGTCGACCGTCGTCGCCTCGTACCCCTTCGTGGCGAAGAGCTCCATCGCTGCGGCGGCCAGTTCGCGGCGCATCTTGAGCCGTTGGGCGGCGGCGCGCGTGCCTGCGGCACTCTCCGGGGCGTCGGGTGCGGTGGAGACACGGGGGGACCTGGCGGGCTGGGACATGGTGTGAACGTACTGCATCGGCGCAGGAGAGCGCGCCTGCGGGGGCGGGCCGCCGGGCGGCGCCTCCCACGCCGAAGGCGGTGGCGGCGGATCGAGCAGCCCTCCCCAGCCGGCTCCCGGCCCGGGAACCGGCGGGGGGTCGGCCGGGCGGTCCCGCCCGGCCGGATGCCCGGCCGGCCGGGCAGGAGCCCGCCGGCCCTCAGCGCCGGGCATATTCGCGGAAGCCGCGCCCCGTCTTGCGGCCGAGGCAGCCGGCGGCCACCAGGTGCTCCAGCAGCGGCGCCGGGGCCAGACCCGGGTCGCGGAACTCGCCGTGCAGCACCTTCTCGATGGCGAGCGAGACATCGAGCCCGACGACGTCGAGGAGCTCGAACGGACCCATCGGGTAGCCGCCGCCCAGCTTCATCGCGGCGTCGATGTCGTCGAGGCTCGCGTAGTGCTCCCCGACCATCTTGATCGCGTTGTTGAGGTACGGGAACAGCAGCGCGTTGACGATGAAACCGGCCCGGTCCGCGCAGTCCACCGGGTGCTTGCGGATCTTCCCGCACACCTCACGGACGGTGGCGTGGACGTCGTCGTCGGTGAGCACCGTACGGACCACCTCGACCAGTTTCATCGCGGGCGCCGGGTTGAAGAAGTGCATCCCGATGACGTCCTGCGGACGCGAGGTGGCCCGTGCGCACGCCACGACCGGCAGCGACGACGTGGTGGTGGCGAGCACCGCACCCGGCTTGCAGACCTTGTCGAGCGTGGCGAACAGCTGCTGCTTGACCGCCAGGTCCTCGGCGACCGCCTCGACCGCGAGATCGACGTCGTCGAACGAGTCCAGCGAACCGGCCGCGGTGATGCGGGCGAGGGTCTCGTCCCTCGCCTCGGCCGTCAGCCGCCCCTTGGTGACGGAACGCTCCAGCGACTTGGCGATCCGGCCCCTCGCCGTGTCGGCCTTCTCCTGGCTGCGCGCGGCGAGCACCACGTCGTAACCGGCCTTCGCGAAGACCTCCGCGATGCCCGAGGCCATCGTCCCGGAGCCGGCGACACCCACCGACCGCACGGTGCGCCCGGCCGTCGCTCCGGTGCTCTCCTGCGGCGTCTTCGCGTCCGGCACCACGGTCTGGCTGCCCGGCGCCGCATACGTGTAGAAGCCACGGCCCGACTTGCGGCCGGTCAGCCCGGCCTCGCTGAGCTGCTTGAGGATCGGCGCAGGGGCGTGCAGCCGGTCGTGCGACTCGGAGTACATCGCCTCCAGGACGGTACGGGCGGTGTCGACCCCGATCAGATCGAGCAGGGCGAGCGGGCCCATGGGCAGCCCGCAGCCCAGCTTCATGGCCGCGTCGATGTCCTCACGGGAGGCGTAGCTCGCCTCGTACATCGCGGCGGCCTGGTTCAGGTAGCCGAACAGCAGCCCGTCGGCGACGAACCCCGGCCGGTCGCCCACCGCGACCGGCTCCTTGCCCAGCTCACGGGCGAGCGTGGTGACCGCCTCGACGGCCGGCGGCGCGGTCAGCACCGAGGAGACCACCTCGACCAGCTTCATCGCGGGCGCCGGGTTGAAGAAGTGCAGACCGATCACGCGCTCGGGGTGCTGCGACTCGGCGGCCAGCCGGGTCACCGACAGGGCGTTGGTGCCGGTCGCCAGGATCGCGGTGGGGGAGGTGATCGCGTCGAGCTCCCGGAAGAGCTGCTGCTTGATCTCGTACGACTCGGGCACGACCTCGATGACGAGCTGCGCGTCCGCGGCGGCCTGCAGATCGGAGAAGGTACGGAACCTGGCGAGGACGTCGTGCCGCTCGCCCTCGGTGATCCGCCCCTTCTGCACTGCGCGGGCGGTGGAGGCTTCGAGGGCGGCAACGGCCTGACGCGCGGCCGCCTCGCTGATGTCGATACCGATGACCTCGCGGCCGGCCCGGGCGAGGACCTCGGCGATGCCGGTGCCCATGGTGCCGAGGCCGACGACGGCAATGGTGGAGAGCGGGGTGTCCATCACGGGACTCCAGGGATGAGTGACGACTGTGTGGGCGCACGACGCGCACGGATCTGGTGGGGCCGTGGGGCCCGACCGGCGCATGGCGTGCGGAAACTGCATGTCGTGGTGCTCGGGGCCGGGGGTGTACCGAACACACCCGGACCGGGATGGGGGTGACGGACTCTGTCCCGGAGTCACGTCTCGCAAAGCTGCCGAACCGACAAGCACTCCGGGTGGCTGCGTCACCAGGCCACTGGAGTCGGCGGGGAGTGTGTCCCGCTCATATGAGGTTAACCGGCGAGTAACGAGCGCGCCAGCCCCGAGTTGTTGTGTGCCCGCTCACACTCGCCGTGTCCGCCGATACGCTGACGGTCATGGACGAGGAGTTCCGGTCGCTGGCCGACCGGCTGGGAGACGAGGCGGGGGAGTCGGCGGCGTACCGCAGACTGCTCGCCACCGAGGACGACGAGGAGCTGGCCCGGGTCCTCGTGGAACGCGAACGCCCGCTCTGGGCGCGCGAGATCGCCGCGTTCCGGCTCGGCTGCGGCGGCGACAGACGGGCCTTCGAGGCGCTGGTCCTGCTGCTCAACCACCGCGAACCGGAGCGCTGTGTCTCCGCCGCCCATGCTCTGGTGCGCCTAGGCGACCCGCGCACGCCCCGGGCCGCCGCCGCCCTCGCGACCAACACCCTGCGCACCGCCTACGCCCTGCATCCGGTGCGGCTGCTCACCGCCCTGCGGGCCCCCGAGTCCGTCCCGACGCTGATCAGCACCCTGGAACGGCTGCTGGCACCGGACGAGCCGCACTGGCGGGTCGCGCTGGCCTGTGTGGAGGGGCTGGGGCAGCTCGGCGACGCACAGGCCCGCCCGGTCCTGCAGGCGGCGCTGCCGCACCCGAGGCTCGGCGGCGCGGCCGAGGAGGCGATCAGCCGGCTGCCGGCGGGCTGAGAGGGCGTACGTAACGCACCTCGGGCACGAGGACGCCGCCGACCTGGAACGGTTCCTCGGCGCCGTCCGGAGCGAAGCCCGCACGCTCGTAGAAGCGGCGGGCCGGTGCGTTCTCCTTGAGGACCCAGAGCGACAGATCGGGAAACCCGTCCGCGGCGGAGCGCGCCAGGATCTCCGTCATCAGGGCGCGGCCGACCCCGGTCCCGCGTTGCTCGGGCAGCACATAGATGGCGTACAACTCGCCGCGGGCGAGCCGCCTGCCGTCCGCGCGGTACGGGCCGTAACAGGCCCAGCCGATCACACCCGGGCCAGGCCGCTCGGTCACCACATTGACGACCGTGTTGCGTTCGGCGAAGAAGCCGCGCCGCCGCTGCGCGTCCTCGGCGATGTCCATCGCGTCCAGATACGCCTGCGGGATCAGCCCGGTGTACGCGGCCTGCCAGCCGCGCACCCGGATCGTAGCGACGGCCTCGCAGTCGTCGATGGTCATGGATCTGACGGACAGGTCGGGGGCGTACGCGGTGGGCCGTGTCGTCATACGGACCATGGTGGCGTACGCCCCCGAGGGCGTGCGCTCGGCTCCCGGCGGCCGGAGTCCGGCCCCTCTCCCCTCAGCTGCGGAAGCCGAGCATCCCGTGCAGTGCGCCGCCTCCGTCCGCCGTCGGGCTCCGCAGCGTCTTCGCCGATGCCCCGGCGGCCGGCGGCTCCGGGTCGGGCGACTTCGGGCAGACCGCGTCCGCGTCGGCGCTGCTGCCGTTGCCGCGCGGGACGGTGCCCTTGTCGAGGTAGTCCACCAAGTACCTGTCCAGACATTTGTTGCCGCTCAGTGTGATGCCGTGGTTGCCGCCGCCCTGTTCGACGACCAGGCTGGAGCCGCGGAGTTTGCGATGCAGGGTGACCCCGCCCTCGTACGGCGTGGCCGCATCCTCCGTGGCCTGGAAGAGCAGCACCGGCGGGAGCGCGTCGTTGGAGACCCGTACCGGGTTGAGCGGCTCCACCGGCCAGGATGCGCACGGCGCGTTGTACCAGGTGTTGTTCCAGGCGTAGAAGGGTGCCTTGCTGTGCACCTTCCAGCTCTCGCTGCGCCAGGTGTTCCAGTCGCGTGTCCACTCGGCGTCGTGGCACTGCACGGCCGCGTAGACCGAGTAGCCGTTGTCGCCCTTGTCGTCGACGGCGCCGAGCTTCTTGTACGCGCGGACCAACGCGTCCTGGTCCTGGTGGTTCACGTACGAGGCGAACGTATCGGCCAGGTAGGGCCAGTACCCGTTGTTGTAGCCACCCGGCAGGAACGTGTCCTGCAGCTCGCTCATGCCGACCGTGCCGCCCGCGGGTTCCTTCCTGACCGCTTCGCTCATCGCGTACCAGGCAGCCTCGACCTTCGCCGGGTCGCTGCCCAGTCCGTACGTCGAGTTGTGCTTCGCGATCCAGGCGGCGAACGCCTTCTGGCGGGCGTCGAACGCGTAGTCCTGGCCGATGTTGTCGTCGTACCAGACCCCGTCCGGGTCGACGTTCGAGTCGAGCACCAGACGCCGTACCCGCTGCGGGAACAGCTTGGCGTACACCGCGCCCAGATAGGTGCCGTACGAGTATCCGAAGTAGTTGATCTGTGGGGAGCCGAGGGCCTGCCGGATCACATCGAGATCCTTGGCGGTGCTCACCGTGTCCATGTACGGCAGCAGATCGGGGTACTTCGCGCCGCACGCGGCGGCGAAGGACGCGGCGCGGTCGCGGTTGGCCTGCTCGGTCCGGAGGTCCAGCGGCACCGGGTCGGGGCGCAGCGGCTCGAAGTATTTCGGTACACAGTTCAGTGCCGGGGAGCTCTTCCCGACCCCGCGCGGGTCGAACCCGATCACGTCGTACTGTGCGGCGGTCTCCTTCGGCAGCGAGGCCGCCACGTAGCCGGCCATCGTCAGCCCGCTGCCGCCGGGGCCGCCGGGGTTGACGAGCAGGGGGCCCTGCGACGTCTTCGCGGTGTGCGGGATCCGAGACAGGGCGAGGGTGATGCTCCTGCCCGACGGGTCGTCATGATTGAGCGGGGCGCGCACGGTTGAGCACTGCAGCGTCGGATACGACTTCGTGGCGCAGCCGGTCCATGTGAGCTGCGCGGCAGGCGGCGCGACTCCGTCGGCTCTCGCCGGGGAAGGAACGCCGGTCAGCAGACCGGCGACTGTCGCACCGATGGCGAACAGAATTCCTGAACGATTCGTCATATGGCCTCCCGTGGTGGAGGGAACGCGGCTGCGGGTGGTGCAGCCCCCGCCGCATGCTCCCCACATTCGGACACGGAAGGACATGTTCTGATGAGACTTGACCCATTTGGTCAGATAGATGCGGGTTGTCTGGGGACGTCGAACGTGTTGCTTCGCAACTGTCAGGGTGAAGCTGCACTGTATCTATACTGCTTCCTGTGACTCTATTTCGTGCAGGCGGGCTGTACCTCCGGATCAGCAAGGACGAAGAGTCCGGAGAAGATGGCGTGACCAGGCAGCGCGAAGACACCGACGAGTTGGCCATGGCACGCGGCATTCCTGTCGCCGCCCATCATCGTTATGTCGACAACGATCTGAGCGCCTCCCATGGGAAACCTCGGGAGGCTTACGGGCGGTTGATGGAGGCGGTGAAACGGGGCGAGATTGACGTCATCCTGGTGACGTACCTGTCCCGGCTGTGGCGCAACCGGCGCGAGCGCGCCGAGGGAATGGAAATTCTGCGCAAGCACAACGTCAGCGTCCTGTGTGTCAAGGGACCTGAATTGAACCTGTCGACGGCGTCGGGTCGCATGCTCGCAGGTGTCCTCGGTGAAGTGGACACGTTCGAAGTCGAGCAGATGGCAGAGCGCCAGCAGCGCGAGACGCTGCAGCGCATTGAGCGCGGTGTGGCGCCCACGGGGCCCCGTTGCTTCGGATACACGCCGGACGGCAGCGAGCTGGTCCACTCCGAAGCGTGGGAAATACGTGGGATGTTCGAACAGCTGCTTGCCGGGGCGACCGTTTCCGGTATCGCAGCCGGGCTGAACGAACGCAAGGTAGGGAACCGCAACGGCAAGCCCTGGTCGCATAACGCGGTACGCGGACTGCTTCTGAACGAACGTGTGGCCGGTCTGCGCGAGTACCGTGGCGAGACGTATGCAGGGACGTGGCCGACGGTTGTCGATGAGGTGACCTGGCGGGAGGCAGTGGCCATCCTCACGGACGAAGCGCGCCGGACGTCACCAGGGCCCGCACGGCGCTGGCTGCTCTCCGGTATCGCTTTGTGTGGCGTGTGTGCCGATGGCACGACGATGACCAGTGCTCAGCGCGACTCGAAGAACGGCCCCGGCGAGAACCGCATCTACCGGTGCCGGAGGGTGAAGCACGTTGCGCGACTGGCGGAGCCGATCGACCAGCTGATTGCCGGCACGGAGCCGGGCGAGCCGCTGGGGGTCGTGCTGCAACTCCTCATGCGGCCGGATGCTGCGGCGCTGCTGGTGGACAGCGACAGGCCGGACGCTGAAGACCTCAAGCGCACTGCCGCGACGCTGAGGGCGCGTCTGGACGGTCTGGCGGACGCGTTCGCGGATGATGACGAGGCGGACCCGCAGGACTTCAAACGGGCGGCACGGCGCATCCGGGGGCGTCTGGCGGAGACCGAGGCCAAGATGGCGCACCCGCAGCGGGCGTCCATCCTGGCCGACCTCGTGACAGCTGACGATGTTGTGACGGAGTGGCAGGGGCTGGTCCTGGACCGCAAACGGGCTGTGGTGGACACGCTCATCACCATCACCATCCATCCGGCGGGACCGGGCCGCCGGGCCTTCGACCCGCGGTCGGTCAAGATCGAGGCCCGATTTTGAGCGGAGTGCCCGAAGTGATTGGCTCAGCACACCCCGAACAACCGAGTGGTGGAGGAGCAGCCATGGCGCAGGTCGAGGCCACGACAGAGCGGATCATCGCGGCGGACGCGGAAACGGTGTTCGACGCGCTGGCCGACTACAAGGAGGTCCGGGGCAAGGTGCTGCCCGGTCAATTCAGTGAGTACGAGGTGCGCGAGGGCGGTGACGGCGAGGGCACGCTCGTCCACTGGAAGCTTCAGGCCACCAGCAAACGGATCCGCGACTGTCTGCTGGAGGTCAGTGAGCCGACGGAAGGTCAGCTCGTCGAGAAGGACCGCAACTCGTCGATGGTCACCACCTGGACCGTCACTCCGTCCGGCGAGGGCAAGTCCAAGGCTGTCGTGTCGACCGTCTGGAACGGTGCGGGCGGCATCGGCGGATTCTTCGAGAAGACCTTTGCGCCCAAGGGACTTGGGCGCATCTACGACGAGCTGCTGCAGAACCTCGCCACCGAGGTCGAGAAGTAGCACCGGGCATCCCTGACCGGCCTCACCGGTTCGGGTGGTTTTCCCGGCCCGCCAGTTGCGCGCCGTAGTGGCTCCCACCGGGGCATAAGCCCCCCGAGTGCGCCGTCAGCGCCCCCCGTCGCGTTTGCCTCTCTATGTCGCGCAATGCGAGAAATGGGCGGCGCAGATGCGACGAGGGGAGCGGCACGTGGTGGGCGGTATCACTCTGGTGAAGGACGAGCCGGACGGTGCGGGCGGCGCCGGGGAGCAGACGGCCGCCCCTCCCGGCGCGACGACCGAGCCCCCGTCCACATCGCCCTCAACTGCTTCCACCGCCACGGATCCCGCCGCCCAGGAGATCAGCCCCCGAGGGATCCGGCTGGTCTTCCTCGGGCTGATGCTCACCCTGCTGCTCGCGGCGCTCGACCAGATGATCGTCGCCACCGCACTGCCCAAGATCGTCGGTGAGCTGCACGGCCTGGAGAAGATGTCCTGGGCGGTCACCGCCTATCTGCTCGCCTCCACCATCGGACTGCCGATCTACGGCAAGCTCGGCGATCTCTTCGGCCGCAAGAGCGTCTTCCAGTTCGCGATCGTCGTCTTCGTCGTCGGCTCCGCGCTGGCCGGCTGGTCCCGCACCATGGACGAACTGATCGCCTTCCGTGCCATCCAGGGCGTCGGCGGCGGCGGACTCATGATCGGGGTCCAGGCGATCATCGCGGACGTCGTACCGCCTCGCGAGCGCGGCCGCTTCATGGGGCTGATCGGTGCCGCGTTCGGTCTCGCGTCCGTCGCGGGTCCGCTGCTCGGCGGCTTCTTCACCGACCACGCCTCCTGGCGCTGGTGCTTCTACATCAACGTTCCGTTCGGCCTGGTCACCCTCGCCGTCATCACCGTCGTACTGAAGCTCCCCAAGCCCACGGTCCGGCCCCGCCTCGATGTGCTCGGCGCCCTGCTGCTGGCCGCCGCCTCCACCTGCGTGGTGCTGCTGACCAGCTGGGGCGGCACGGAGTACGCCTGGGGCTCGCGCACCATCCTCGGGCTGGCCGCCGGAGCTGCCGGAACGACCCTGCTCTTCCTCGTGGTCGAGCGCCGTGCCCCCGAACCCGTCATCCCGCTGCGGCTGTTCCGCGACTCGATCTTCAATGTCACCGCGCTCGTCGGCGCGGTCGTCGGCGTCGCCCTGTTCGGCGCCGCCAGCTATCTGCCGACCTTCCTGCAGATGGTCGACGGCGCCACCGCCACCGAATCGGGACTGCTGATGCTCCCGATGATGGGCGGCATCGTCGGGGCGTCCGTCGTCTCCGGCCAGCTGATCTCCCGTACCGGCCGCTACCGCGTGTACCCGATCCTCGGCAGTGCGATCTCGGTGGTCGGCATGTGGCTGCTCTCGCGCCTCGAAACCGACACTCCGCGCCTCGAGTACAGCATTGCGCAGGCCGTGCTCGGCATCGGGATCGGCCTGATCATGCCGGTGCTCGTGCTGGCCGTGCAGAACTCCGTACCGCCCGCCGACCTCGGCGCCGCCACCAGCGCGAACAACTACTTCCGGCAGATCGGCGGCAGCGTCGGCGCCGCCGTGTTCGGGACGCTCTTCGCGGGCCGTCTCGCCGACGCTCTCGCCGTCCGCCTCCCGTCCGGAGCCGACCTCCCCGACCCCGAGTCGATCACCCCGCAGCTGGTCCATGCCATGGAGCCCGCGCTCCGCGACAGCTATATCCAGGCGTACGCCGACGCGATGCCCCGGATCTTCCTCTACCTCGTGCCGGTGCTCGCGCTCGGCCTCTTCATCGCCTTCTTCCTCAAGGAGAAACCGCTGGTGTCCCACCACAGCCCCGATTCAGCTGCCGAGTCCGCCTCGATCCCCGGCGCACGTACCACCGCCGCCCCGCCGCCGCCCGTCCACCTCTCGGGCGTGCCGGTGTGCGGCAGCGTCCAGCACGCCGACGGTTCGAAGGTCCCGCGCGCCGCCCTCACCCTCATCGACGTCCAGGGGCAGCAGGTCGGAAGGGGCGCGAGCGGTGACGACGGGCGGTACGCGCTGAGCGTGCCGGGCTCCGGCAGTTACGTCCTGATCGCGGCGGCCGGCGGGCACCAGCCGCAGGCCGTCAGCGTCACCGTCGGCGAACGGCCCGTCGAGCTCGATGTGGTGCTCGGCGGCGCGGGCAGGCTCGCCGGGACCGTCGTCACGGCCGACGGGATCCCGGTGCGGGACGCCGCCGTCACCCTCACTGATGTGCGCGGCGAGGTCGTCGCGTCCACCCGCAGCGGTCGCGAGGGCGGCTATGTGATCTCGGAGTTGGTGGCCGGCGAGTACACCCTCGCCGCCAGCGCCCCCGCCTTCCGGCCCGCTGCGCTGCCGGTCAGCGTGCAGGCCGCAAGAGAGACCCGGCAGGACATCGAACTGGCCGGTGGCGCTGTGCTGCGCGGCATCGTACGGGCGAGCGGCGGACGGCCGGTCGAGGACGCCCGGGTCACGCTCCTCGACGCGGCGGGCAATGTCGTCGACACCCTGACCACCGGGCCCGACGGGGCGTTCCGCTTCGTGGACCTGTCGACCGGCGAGTACACGGTGATCGCGGCCGGGTATCCGCCAGTGGCGACCGTCCTCCAGGTCGCGGGCGGCGGACGCACCGAACGCGACCTCCAGCTCGGGCACGAGGACTGACGGAGAGGGCCAGGGCCGCGGCCCTGGGCCAGGGTCTGGTGGCAGGACCCGGTTCCGGTTCCGGTTGTCCGAGCGCCTCCCGCCTGCCCGGTTGTGCGCGGCGGGGCGCGCGGGGCGCACCACCCCTGGGGTCGATTCCGCCGATGACCGGCGAGGGCCGGACCCGGAGCCGTACCGTGGAGTCACATGCCGCAGAGCCTTGCGGTAGGGAAGGAGCCTTCCACCCATGGACCTCGGTGTGCCGCCGCAGAGGGCACCACAGTCGCGCGACGCCACTGCCGGACGGGTGCCGCTCGCCGTGGTCGTCGTCGACGCGGCCGGACTCGTGTCGCACTGGTCCACCGGGGCCAGACGGCTCTTCGGCGTCGCCAGGGAGGAAGCCATCGGCTGCCCGGCCGGTGAACTCCTGCCGGTCTCCGGGGCGTTGCGGCAGGACGGGGAGCCCGGGCCGGACGGTACGTACGCCGGGTTCGGCCACGGACTCGACAGTTCGCTCAGCGGGAGCGTCGCCTATCCGGCGGCGGGACGGGCCCGGGTCGACGAGCCTCGACGCGGCCGGATCGACGTTCTGTGGTGGGCCTACCCGCTGGTCGGCCCCGGCCCCGAGCGGCTCCTCGTACTTGCCGCGGACGCCGGGCAGTTGCGCGACGCCGATGCGAACGGCAGCCGGGACAGCGAGACGATCGCCCCCGGCTTCGCACTCCACACCGACTTCCCCGGCTATCAGGACCTGGCCGGCCGGCTCCCCGAGATCCTGCCCAACATGAGCGTCCACCAGGCGACCCGGATCGTCTCGCAGGTCCTCGAACTGGGCTATCCGATCCTGGAGTTCAGCCACCGCGACCGGGTCCCGGTCACTCCCGACTGGGGTGTGCCGCGCCGGACGCCGCGCCGTCCGGCCGGGGATCCGGAGGCCACCGCCGACGGTTCGCACGCACCCCGCGCCGTGCCGCGTCCCGAACTCGACCTCGAATACGGCGCGGTCCGCGAACGGCTGGAGTTCCTCAACGAGGTCAGCGGCCGCATCGGCACCTCCCTCGATCTCGAACGCACCATCCGCGAGGTCACCAGAGCCGCCGTCCCCCGCTTCACCGACTTCGCGGGTACGCATCTGCGCGCCGCGGTCCTCGCCGGTGAGGGCTTCCCGGACGGGCCGCCCGACGTCACCACCGTCTGGCACCGGGTGTGGGTCGAACACAACGACGAACCAGGCCGCTGGGACGACACCGTCCCGGTCGGCGAGTCCATCGCCTTCCCCGAGCACACACCGTTCTTCCAGTGCATGGTCACCGGTGAGCCGGTCCTCATCCCGTACGTCGGCGAGGAGATGAGCAACCGGATCTCGGGCGAGTTCGAGAAGCGCGACCTGCGTCCCCTGATCACCCACCGGTCGCTGCTCATCGTGCCGCTCAAGGCCCGTGACGTGGTGCTCGGCTTCATGGTCCTGATGCGCCGTCCCGGCCGTGAGCCCTTCGACGACATGGACCGCACCACGGGCGCCGAACTCGCCGCCCGTGCCGGGCTCGTACTCGACAACGCCCGCATGTACACGTACCAGGAGAATGTCGCCGACACCCTCCAGGACAGCATGCTGCCCCAGGTGGAACCGCGTATGGCGGGCTGCGACATCGCCACCCGCTACCTGCCCGGCGCCCGGCTCGGCCGGATCGGCGGCGACTGGTTCGACTCGGTGAAACTGCCCGGCTCCCGGACCGCACTCGTCGTCGGCGACGTCATGGGGCACGGACTCAACTCGGCCGCGATGATGGGTCAGTTGCGCACCGCCGTACTGACGATGGCCACCATGGAGATGCCGCCCGCCCAGTTGCTGCGCAACCTCGACGACCTGGCGCAGCGCCTCGGTGAACAGTATCTGGCGACCTGCCTCTACGCCGTCTACGACCCGATCCACTCCGAGCTCCAGATCGCCAACGCCGGGCACATCCCGCCCGTGCTGGTCCGCGCTGAGGACGGCCGGGCGGAGCTTCTCGACCTGCCGACCGGTGCGCCCATCGGCGTCGGCGGTGTCGCCTTCGAGACCGCGACCGTGCAGGTGCGGCCCGGCGACCGGCTGGTTCTGTGCACCGACGGCCTGGTCGAGGTGCGTGGCCAGGACATCGGCGCGGGACTCGCCGCACTCTGCGCCTCCGCCGCGCACCCCGCCGCCTCGATGGACGACGCCTGCGACACGATCATCCGCGCCCTGAACCCGAAGGGCGGCCGCAAGGACGACGTGGCACTGCTGATGGCCCGGCTGAACGGCATCCCGGACGGCGACGTCGCCGAGTGGCAACTCGCCCTGGACCCACGCGAAGTGGCCCGCGCCCGGCGGCTGGTCCGCGGCAAGCTCCTCGACTGGGAACTGCCGGAGGCGGTGGAGTCGGCCGAACTGATGGTCAGTGAACTCGTCACCAACGCCGTGAAGCACGGGCGCACCCACCACATCGGGCTGCGCCTCGTCCGGACCGGCGCCCTGCTCTGCGAGGTCAGCGACGACGAACCGGCCCCGGCCGCGCTCCTCAACGCCTCCGCCCACGACGAGTTCGGCCGCGGACTGCTGGTGGTGAGCGGCCTCGCCCGCGAGTGGGGGACGAGCACCACGGCACGGGGCAAGACCGTCTGGTTCGAACAGGCACTCACCCGCTTCCCGCGCCCTCGGTCGAACACCAGGTGAAAGACGCCGCCACGGACGACGGATGATGCGCACACCCTTGCCCCGGGACGCTCCGGGCGGTAGTCCGTTGCTGAGCAGCGGTGGATACAACGGAGTCGGGAGTGCGTATGGACGTGTCGCAGGGCTACCGCGAGTCGTGGGAAGGCTTCTGGTCGGCCACCTCCGACGCCCCCGGCGAGGCGATCTGGGACTCGGACCCGTCCCTCACCTCCGTACCCGACAGCGAGCTGCTGCTTCCGTACGCCGACGCCTCGCTGCCCGTCGTCGACCTCGGCTGCGGCAACGGCACCCAGACCCGCTACCTCGCCACCTGCTTCGCCCGCGCCATCGGCGTGGACCTCTCGCACGCGGCCATCGAGCACGCACGCCGCGCGGACACCGCGGGCGTCGCGGAGTTCGCCCAGCTCAACCTCGTCGACGGTGACGCGGTGCGGGCTCTGCACGAACGGATCGGCGACACCAACGTCTATATGCGGGCGGTGATCCATCAGAGCGAGCCGCCGGCCCGGGCGGCGGTCGCCGGGGCCGTCGCGACGCTGATCGGGGAGCGTGGCCGGGCCTTCGTCGCCGAGCTGACCCCCGCCTCCAGGACCGTGCTCCAGCAGGCCGCCCAGGCGCCGGGCGGACCGCCCCGGAAACTGCGGCGGGTCTTCGAGCACGGGCTCAAGCCGGCCGGCGCCACCGAGGAGGAAATTCCGGAGCTGCTGCGGGCGGCCGGGATGACGACACTGGCCACCGGGGACACCGCACTCGCCCAGACCGAGTACCTGCCCGACGGCACCCGCATCGACCTGCCCGCCCGCTGGTTCGTCCTCGCCGGCGGCTGACACGGGGATCACGGCAGCAGTCGTGGCCCCCGTTTCGCTGCGATGTCCTCGACCCAGCCGAAGAGGGCCACGGCCGCCGCGATCAGCACCCAGGCGACCGTGAACTGGAACCACATGCTGTCCAGCGGCAGATCCCGTTCGAACGCGGGAACGTTCCACATCAGATCGATCAGCGGGACGCTCGCCATCAGCGCGACCTCGTGCCACAGATAGATCGTCACGGCACGGGCATTGAAGGCCTTCACGATCCGGTCGGCCAACCGATGCCGGGCGAGCCCGGCGAAGTCGGGCCGGAAGCGGAGCAGCAGGAGCACGAATCCCGCGGACCACAGCGCCTGGGCGAGCGGGATGTCGTCGAGATCGTAGGAACCGTCGACCCGGTGGTGGAAGGCCCACCAGGCGCCCGCCGCCAGCAGGACCGGCGCCACGGTGACGACGAGTGCCGGGCGCATCCGGTCGAGTACACCGTCGCGGTGGGCGAAGCCGAGCAGCCAGCAGAACAGGAACACCGACAGGTCGCTGAGGGTACTGCCGAGGCGACCGTCCGGCACACTGCCCACGGTCTCCAGGGCCAGGACAGGCACGAGGGAAAGCGCGAGCACGGGCAGCGGGGCCAGGCGAAAGGCGCGCAGCAGCACCGGGGACAGCAGCACGAACCACAGATACGTGCGCAGGTACCAGAGCACCGCCCACGCCTGCTCGCCCCACGCATTGCCGGGGGGATCACCGACCGGCAGCACCCAGTACAGGACATCGGGTCCCGGCAGCCAGCCGTGCAGCAGCATCGCCGTACCGATGACCAGCGCGAACACCCAGAGGGGGATCAGTAGTCTGCGCAGCCGGCCGCGGATGACGCGCAGCGCGGGCCGCTCCAGCGAACGAGCCATGAGCGATCCGGCGAGTGCGAACATCACGCCCATGGACGGGAAGACCAGCCCCAGCCAGGGCCACTCGAACGCGTGGTACGTGATGACGCGGACCAGTGCGAAGGCCCGCAGCGCGTCGAAGTAGCGGTCGCGGCCGCCTTTCGGGGCAGCCGGGACCACAGGCTCGGCGGCGGCCTCTTCCGCATGGACCGCGGTCTGCGGTCCGCCCTTGCGGTGTGCGCCTCCCATCAGCGCACCCCCGTGCCGGGGGCCGGTGTACCCACCTCGCCGGTGCGCTTCAGCTTCTGCCAGCGCAGCCGGCCGCCGGTCGCGGCGGTGACGCACGAGTGGATCAGCACCAGATACATCAGCTGACGGTACGCGATCTGCTGCAACGGCAGCATGAGCAGATACCGGTACCGCTCGCGGTCGAGACGGAACGCGTAGCCGGCGCAGACCAGTTGGACAAGCAGCACCGCCAGCCAGGCGAGCAGCGACGCCTTGAAGTCCACAAAGATCATCGCGTAGACCGTGAACACGTCGATGAGCGGTGCGAAGACCGGCGTGACGATCTGGAAGAGGACCACCAGCGGCATCCCGACCCGGCCGAAGCGACCGGACGGCCCCCGGTCGGTGACCGATTTCCGGTGCTTCCACAGCGCCTGCATGGTGCCGTAACTCCAGCGGTAGCGCTGCCGCCACAGCTGCCCCAGCGAGGCGGGCGCCTCGGTCCAGGCGCGCGCATGCTCAGCGTAGACGACGCGCCATCCGGCGCGGTGCAGCGCGATCGTGATGTCGGTGTCCTCGGCGAGAGTGTCCTCGCTCATCCCGCCGACCTCCAGCACCGCATCGCGGCGAAACGCCCCGATCGCGCCCGGGATGGTGGGCATGCAGCGCAGCAGGTCGTACATCCGGCGGTCGAGGTTGAAGCCCATCACGTACTCGATGTGCTGCCAGGCGCCGATCATGGTGGTGCGGTTGCCGACCTTGGCATTGCCGGCGACCGCACCGACCTCCGGGTCGCCGAACGGCTGCACGAGTCGCTGAACGGTGTCGGGTTCGAAGACGGTGTCGCCGTCCATCATCACCACGATGTCGTAACGCGCGTGCCGCACACCGTTGTTGAGCGCGGCGGGCTTGCCCGCGTTCGGCTGGCGGATCACCCGCACGTTCGGCAGCCCCAGGGACTCGGCGATCTCGGCGGTGCCGTCGGTCGAGCCGTCGTCGACGACCACGATCTCGATGGGATGGGTGCTGGCGGCCAGGGAGTTGAGGGTGTTGGCGATGCACTCCTTCTCGTTGTACGCGGGCACGATCACGCTGACCGGTTCGGTGACCGAGGGCCCCCAGGTGAACCTGCGTCTGTTGCGTTGCCGGTAGTGGCGCCGTGCGAGGACGAGCATCATCGCGAACCTGCCCAACACGGCTACGCCCACGACCGCCAAGACCGCGGCCAGACCGGGCACGGTCCACTCCGCGACGGCGACCGCACCGAGGAGGGCGCGGCCCTCCCAGAGCGTAGCGGTGTCGGCCGTGCGGTGCGCGGCCTGCTCCGGGTTGCTCTGCAGGGTGTTGCCCGCGGTGCCGGGAGTGCCCTGCGGCGCCTGCGTCTGCTGTCCCTGTGCCTGCTGCCCTTGTGCCTGCTGTCCCTGTCCCTGCTGTCCCTGTGCTCGTTGCTGGGCGCCGCTGACCGTGGTGAAGGTATAGCCCTTCGACTTCATCTTCTTGATGTACTGGGGCAGCGCTTCGAGGGTCTGGGCGCGGTTGCCGCCCGCGTCGTGGAAGAGCACCGAGGCGCCCTTTCCGCTCTTCGGTGTGGCCCACTTGATGATCTTGGAGACGCCCGGCTGCTGCCAGTCCTCGCTGTCCGTGTCGATGAAGACACTGGTGTACCCCATCGCGCCGAGCTTCTTGTAGACGGGCCAGCTGTAGTTGTCGATCGCGTCGTTCGTCGACGAGTACGGGGCGCGGAAGAGGGTCGTCGTGATGCCCGCGGCTCCCGCCAGCGCGAGCTGTGTCTGTGCGATCTCCCGAGTGACGCGGGCCGCGCTCTGGTACGAGAGATCGACATGGGTGAAGGTGTGGACGCCCACCTCGTTGCCGTCGTCGACCATCCGGCGCACCACATCCGGGTAGCGCGAGACCATCGAGCCGACCAGGAAGAACGTGCCGGGCACATCGTTGTCGTCCAGGATGTCGAGCACCTTCTGGGTCCACTCGGGGTCCGGGCCGTCGTCGAAGGTGAGCACGATCGTCTTGTCGGGTACGGACCGGGTCCGCGCCGTGCCGCCCTGGAAGCTGAGGAACGGCCCGCCGTCGAGGACGCTGTCGGGCACCTTGCTCGCGCTCGCGTCGGAGCGGACACGCTGGTCGTTTCCGACCTCGGCCCGCAGATAGCCGTCGAGCAGCATCACGGAGACGAGGCCGAGCAGGAGCAGCAGGGCGATGATCACCCGCGGCTTGGGAACCGCCTGGCGGCGGACGCGTTCGATCCGGCTCGGCGTGGCATGCCGTCGCTGGGGTCGTACCTGATTCCGGTTCATCAAGGATCAGCCGGTCCCCGTGGTCGCGGACACCGACACGGACACGGATGCCGAGGGCGACGGGCCCGCCCCGTCGGCGGGAGGACCGCTCGGGGGTGCGCCGGTGACTCCCGGTGGGGTCATCCCGTTGGGGCCGCCCTGGGCGGAGGGCGCGCCGTCGAAGGGAAGCAGCTCCGAGGGCGACATGGAGATGCCGCCCATGAAGGCGAGGCCCAGCACGGCCGCGTAACCGACACAGGCGATGCCCAGGGCGATACCCGCACGGCGGAGCAACCGGGCCCGGCGCCCGGAGGTGTCCACGAAGACGGGACCTTCCTGCGCTGCGGTGCCGGCCAGGGGCCTGCGCAGGCCGGCGTGTTTGCGCCGGCCGTGTCCGGTCGGATTTTTCTCGATGGCGGTGTCGGAATGCATTTGCGCATGCTGACGAACTGCGATGTGCGAAGTCTGAGCCGTTTCTGGCCGAACGCTGTGAGAAAGCGGGAAGGCTGTGGATGAACTGAGAACGCGACCGCGAGCCGGGCTCCGTACGGGATATATGATGCATCATCATATCCCTTTTGCCAGAGGGCGAATGAATAATCCCGGGGTGGATCTTCGGTGGGCCCGAGGGGAAAACATCCGGGTTCGGACACATGGCGATGTGTGAGAGGTTTTCGGTGTTCCCCGTTCTTCATTGTTGCTGTTTCGGGACAATTCTCACGAGAGCAGGTGCAAACTTTATGCGCATTTCACCGAAGGGCTCTCCGAAGGGCGCGGCGGGGCGTGCGAGGCGGGCGACCGCCGTCGTGGCCGGACTCGTCGCACTCGGGCTCGCCTGCTCGGCGTGTACGACGGGCGCGGCGGCGAACCAGGGCGGCGACTCCCGCCCGGGCGGCCCCACGGCCTCCGCCGCCACGACCGCCTACACCCCGTACGTCAGCGCGACGACCGCGGCCGATACCGACTCCGTCGGTTCCCCGGACACGTACAACCTCGCCTTTGTCGTCGCCGACGACGACACCTGCACCCCGCTCTGGGGTGGCTCCGCCGAGCCCACCAGCCATGCGGTGGCCTCACGCGTCGCCGCACTCACCGCCACCGGTGCGGACATCCGGGTCTCGTTCGGCGGGGCCGCGGGGACCGAGCTGGCACTCGCCTGCGACAGCGCCGAGGAACTGGCCGACGCCTACGCCCAGGTGCTCGACGCCGTGGGCGCCACCAAGGCCGACTTCGACATCGAAGGTGACGCGCTGACCGACCGGGCGTCGATCACCCTCCGCGACAAGGCGCTCCGCCTGCTCCAGAAGAAGCGGCACCTCGACGTCACGTACACCCTGCCCGTGATGCCGGACGGCCTGGAGACCACCGGCACGGACCTCCTGAGCGACGCCGCCGAGCAGAAGGTCGACCTCTCCGCGGTGAACATCATGGCCATGAACTACAGCACGTCCCACGACGGCGACATGAGCGACTATGCGCAGCAGGCCGCCGAAGCCACCCACGATCAGCTCACCGACGTACTCGGTCTGTCGGACTCCGAAGCCTGGCAGGCCCTGCACATCACGGTGATGCTCGGTGTCAACGACATGGCCGGAGAGACGTTCACCCTCGCCGACGCCGCCTCTCTGCGCGCCTTCGCCCGGCGGACCGGCGTCGGTGCGCTCTCCATGTGGGCCACCTTCCGCGACCGGGAATGCACCGACGAGGACACCACGAAGGCGAGCGACACGTGCAGCGGGGTCGAGCAGAAGACGGGAGCCTTCGCGACGGCGCTGGGCGGGTGACCGCGGTCAGCGCGTGGCGCCGTCGCGCACGTCGCTGCGCACCAAGGTCATCAGCGAGCGGGCGCCGGGGCTCGTCGCCCCGGCGGCCGGAAGCACCACGACGCTCTCGTAGAAAGGCTGGTCGGCCCCGTCCAGCTCCACCGCGACCAGCCCCAGGGCCTCGGGCTTGCGCGAGAAGTGGTGCGGCACCACGGCGATCCCCAGCCCCTCGTGCACCAGCTCCAGCAGGCTGTGCACGTCGTTCACCTCAAGGCCCA
Organism: Streptomyces sp. NBC_00154; assembly: GCF_026342835.1. Taxonomy (GTDB): domain Bacteria; phylum Actinomycetota; class Actinomycetes; order Streptomycetales; family Streptomycetaceae; genus Streptomyces. The sequence continues at coordinate 461,527 of NZ_JAPEMI010000001.1, read as the reverse complement.
CCGTGCGGCGCACCCGCGCCGTCGCGAACGCCTCGTCGGCTGCGCGGCGCGGCCCCCAGTCCGGATGGAAGTCGATGAACGACTCACCGGGAAGCTCGTCGAACGGGACGCGGGGCGCCTGCGCGAACCGGTGACCGGGGGCGCACAGGACGACCATGCGCTCCCGCGCCAGCGGGATCAGCTCGCCACGCCACTCCCCGGCACTCACCGCCGCGGCGAACGCGACGTCGAGCCGGCCACCCGCCACCCCGTCCAGCAGACTCGACGTGCCCTCCTGGCGGAGCCGGATCTCCATCTGCGGGTGTTTGCGGTGAAAGGCCGCGAGCAGCCGCGGGACCCGCACACCGGCCACACACTGCTCGACCCCCACCGTCAGCGTGCCGCGCAGCAGTCCCCGCACCGCATCGACGGCGTCCTTCGCCGCCCGTGCGCCCGCCAGCGTGCGCTCCGCCTCCACGAGCAGCGCGCGGCCCGCCTCGGTCAGCCGCACGGTGCGGGTGGTCCGGCTGAACAGCGGGGTCTTCAACTCCTGTTCCAGGGAGCGGATGGAGGCCGACAGCCCGGACTGCGACACGGCGACCCGTTCGGCGGCACGGGTGAAGTGCTGCTCCTCGGCGACGGCGATGAAATGTTCCAGCTGGCGCAACTCCATGATTGAGAAACATAGACGATAAATCCAACCTGAATCTTCTGTTGGACTGCTGGATCGATGTCGGGGAGCCTGGAGACCGGCGCATTCCCGCACCCCTTCCTCTCTCCGTGGAGCCCCGCATGTACCTCCCGTCGCCCGACCGCTACCAGGCCATGCCGTACCGGCGCACCGGACGCAGCGGTCTGCTGCTCCCCGCGCTCTCGCTCGGCCTCTGGCACAACTTCGGACGCGACCGGACCGCGGACACCCAGGGGCAGATCCTCCGCCGGGCGTTCGACCTCGGCATCACACACTTCGATCTCGCCAACAACTACGGCCCGCCGCCCGGCGCCGCCGAGAGCGCGATGGGACGCGCCCTGAGGACGGACTTCGCCCGGCTCCGGGACGAGATCGTCATCTCCACCAAGGCGGGCTACCTGATGTGGGACGGGCCGTACGGGGAGTGGGGATCGCGCAAGTCCGTGCTCTCGTCGCTCGACCGGAGCCTCACCCGGCTCGGCCTCGACTACGTCGACATCTTCTACTCCCACCGGCCCGACCCGGACACCCCGCTCGAAGAGACCATGGGGGCGCTGGACTCCGCGGTACGGCAGGGCAAGGCGCTCTACGTCGGCCTCTCCAACTACTCGCCGGAGCAGACCCGGGAGGCGGCCAGGATCCTCAAGGACCTCGGCACCCCGCTGCTGATCCACCAGCCGCGCTACTCGATGCTGGACCGCTGGGTCGAGGACGGCCTGCTCACGGCGCTGGACGAGCTGGGCGTCGGCTCCATCGCCTACTCGCCGCTGGAACAGGGCATCCTCTCCGACCGCTATCTGCAGGGGATCCCGGCGGGCTCGCGCGCGGCGGGCGACAGCCCCTTCCTGACGCCCGAGTCGGTCACCCCGGAGCTGATCAGCCGGCTGCGCGCACTGGACAAGGTCGCCTCCGAGCGCGGGCAGTCCCTGGCGCAGATGGCGCTGGCCTGGGTGCTGCGGGGCGGACGGGTCACGTCGGCCGTGGTCGGGGCGAGCAGTGTCGCCCAGTTGGAGAACAGCGTCGACGCGGTGCGTCACCTGGAGTTCAGCGACGAGGAACTGGCCCGGATCGAGGTACTTCTGAAGACCTCCTGAGGGGGGCGCTGTCCTTCGGAGGAGAGCGCGGACCGGGCGGCCCGCCCGGTCCGTCCGGGAACGGAGCCGTACCCCGGGCCGGCAAAAGGTGACCCGATCCGCCGGTCGCCATGCGGTCAGGAGCTGTCTTCACCCGGACGGTCGGCCGATGTCACTCCGCTGCTTCCCGGGCCGCGCCGTACCTGCCGGCTCCGGAAACGCTGGGTGCGTCGTCCCCCTCCTCCCGAAGAGAGAACCGCATGACTGTGTCACCCGTTCTCGCACCGCGGCACCGGCGAATACGTCCGACACGTTCCCGTCGTGGGCGTGCGATCGCCGCGGCGCTGACCACGACGGTCCTCGCCGGAGCCGCCGGATCGGCAGCGGCCGACACGGGTACCACAGTCGTGACCAGGCCGACCGTGGTGCTGGTGCACGGTGCGTTCGCTGACGCCTCCAGTTGGAACGGCGTGGCCGAACGGCTGCAGCGGGACGGGTACAGCGTCGTCGCCCCGGCCAATCCGCTCCGGGGACTGGCGGGGGACTCCGCGTACATAGCCAGCTTCCTCAAGAGCATCCAGGGACCGATCGTGCTGGTCGGGCACTCCTACGGTGGCGCGGTGATCAGCACCGCCGCCGCCGGGAACTCCCAGGTGAAATCTCTCGTGTTCGTGAACGCGTTCATGCCGGACAAGGGCGAGGCCCTCGGCGCACTGGGCGACAGGTTCCCGGGCAGTGAACTCGCCGCGGCCCTCAGGCCCGTACCGTTCCGCAACGCCGACGGCACCAACGGTACCGACCTCTACCTGCAGGCCGCCAAGTTCCACCAGGCCTTCGCCGCGGACCTCCCCGCGGCCGTGGCGGCCGTGATGGCTGCCACCCAACGCCCCATCGTCGCCTCCGCGTTCATGGACAAGGCTGCCGAAGCCGCGTGGAAGACCATCCCGTCCTGGGCCCTGGTCTCCACCAGGGACAAGGCCATCTCCCCGGCCCTCGAGCGCTTCGAGGCGCAGCGCGCCCACGCGCGGACGGTCGAGGTCGACGCCTCCCACGTCGCCCTGGTGTCGCACCCGGACGCCGTCGCCGATCTCATCCGCCAGGCAGCCACCGGCGGCGGGCCATCCGCACAGCCGGCCCTGGCCGGCACGGGGCTGAGCACCCTGGTCCTGGCAGGCCTCGGGGTGCTCGCGGGCGGGACCGTACTGACGGGCTGCGGCCTCATCGGGGCAGCCCGCAAGCGCCGCGAACCCGGGCGCTGACCCGCACCGCCGAGCCCCGCCGGCGGCGCGGTCACCGACCTCGTACTGCCGGCGCCGAACTCACCGCACGCCCGGTTCCGAGATCCCAACGGTCTTGCACTGGACTGGACCTCTGGAGCTGAAAACACCTCTGGCCTGGGACTCCACCGCCGCGTACGGTGTTGCGGCAGGAAGATCGCAACGACTTCTGACCTGTGAGAGGACCGGTACATCGTGAAGATCCTCATCAGCGCGGACATGGAAGGTGCCACGGGGGTGACCTGGCCGGCCGATGTGCTGCCCGGCACCCCGCAGTGGGAGCGCTGCCGCTCGATGTTCACCTCCGATGTGAACGCGGCGGCCCTCGGCTTCTACGACGGGGGAGCCGATGAGGTGCTCGTCAACGAGGCGCACTGGTCCATGCGCAACCTCCTGCTGGAGCGGCTCGACGACCGGGTCCAGATGCTCACCGGCAAGCACAAGTCCCTCAGCATGGTGGAGGGCATCCAGCACGGGGACGTCGACGCGATCGCCTTCGTCGGCTACCACACGGGAGCCGGTACGGAGGGCGTGCTCGCGCACACCTACCTCGCCAACTCCATCACCGGCGTCTGGCTGAACGGCGTCCGCGCCAGCGAGGGGCTGCTCAACGCCCATGTCGCCGCCGAGTACGGCGTGCCCGTCGTCCTCGTCACCGGCGACAACCTGACCTGCGTGGACGCGGACGGATATGCCCCCGAGGCCCGCAAGGTCGCCGTGAAGGACTATGTGTCGCGGTATGCGGCGGTGTGCCGCACCCCGGCCCGTACCGCCGCCGACATCCGTGCGGCCGCGAAGGAGGCGACCGCGCTCGCCGGGCGCCATGATCCGGTGCGGGGCGGCTCGTTCACCGTGGAGCTGGAGTTCGACGCCGAGCATCTGGCAGCGGCTGCGACCGTCGTCCCCGGCGTGGCGCCGAGCGGTGAGCGGCGTGTCGCCTACACCAGTACGACGATGTACGAAGGTATCCGCACGTTCAAGGCGGTGACGACGATCGTGTCGTCCGCTGTGGAGGAGCAGTATGGCTGAGGTGACCACGCCCCAGGAATCCGTCGACGATCTGGCGTTCGACGAATCGGTGACGTTCACCTCCGAACTGATCCGGATCGACACGACGAACCGGGGGGACGGCGACTGCAGGGAGCGCCCCGCCGCCGAGTACGTGGCCGAACGGCTGGCTGGCGCGGGACTGGCGCCCACGCTGCTGGAACGCACCCCGGGCCGCACCAACGTGGTCGCCAGGATCGAGGGCACCGACCCGTCCGCCGACGCGCTCCTGGTGCACGGGCATCTCGACGTCGTGCCCGCCGAGGCCGACGACTGGACCGTGCACCCCTTCTCCGGGGAGGTCCGTGACGGGGTCGTCTGGGGCCGTGGCGCGATCGACATGAAGAACATGGACGCGATGGTCCTCGCGGTCGTCCGTGCCTGGGCCCGGGCCGGCATCCGGCCCCGCCGGGACATCGTGATCGCGTACACCGCGGACGAGGAGGCCAGCGCCGCCGACGGCTCCGGCTTCCTCGCCGACCAGCACCCCGAACTCTTCGAAGGGTGTACGGAGGGCATCAGCGAGTCCGGTGCCTTCACCTTCCACGCCGGACCGAGGATGCCGCTCTACCCGATCGCCGCGGGCGAACGCGGCACCGGATGGCTGAAGCTCACCGCACACGGCAAGGCGGGCCACGGCTCCAAGGTCAACAAGGCGAACGCGGTCAGCACACTCGCCGCCGCCGTCGCCCGGATCGGCGCGCACGAATGGCCGGTGCGGCTCACCCCGACCGTACGCGCGGCGCTGACCGAGATCGCCGCGCTGCACGGGATCCGGGTGGATGTCGACGCTCCCGGATTCGACGTGGACGAACTCCTCGGCAAGCTCGGGCCGGCCGCCGCACTGGTCGAACCCACCGTCAGGAACAGCGCCAACCCGACGATGCTGGAGGCCGGCTACAAGGTCAACGTGATCCCGGGCCGCGCCGTCGCCTACATCGACGGCCGGATGGTGCCGGGCGGCGAGGACGAGTTCCACGCCACCCTGGACCGGCTGACCGGACCCGATGTCGACTGGGAGTTCCACCACCGCGAGATCGCCCTGCAGGCCCCGGTCGACTCGCCGACGTACGCGAAGATGCGCGCCGCCGTCGAACGCTTCGACCCGGACGGTCATGTCGTGCCGTACTGCATGTCGGGCGGGACGGATGCCAAGCAGTTCTCCCGCCTCGGCATCACCGGCTACGGCTTCTCACCGCTGAAGCTCCCGGTGGGCTTCGACTACCAGGCGCTCTTCCACGGCGTCGACGAACGCGTGCCCGTCGAGGCGCTGCACTTCGGCGTCCGCGTACTCGACCACTATCTGCGCACGGCCTGACCCGCACGGGGGGATTTGATCATGGTGTCCACAGGGGCCTACGGAACATGGCAGTCACCGATCGACGCACGGCTGGCCGCGTCGCACGACGGCCGCCCGGAGTACGTCGGCGTGGTCGGCGACGAAGTGTGGTGGACGGAGCCGCGCCCCGCCGAGGCGGGGCGCCGCGCCCTGGTCCGCCGCCGGGCGGACGGGACCACCGAGTCCGTGCTGCCTGTTCCGTGGAACGTCCGCAGCCGCGTCATCGAGTACGGCGGACGGCCCTGGGCCGGCGCCGGGCGCACCGACGGCGGACCGCTCGTCGTCTTCGTGAACTTCGCCGACCAGCGGCTGTACGCGTACGCGCCGGACGGGCCCGGAGAACCGTGGCCGCTCACCCCGCTGTCGGGCGTCGGCGGCGGACTGCGCTGGGTCGACCCGCAACTGCACCTCGACCGGGGCGAGCGGGGCGAAGTGTGGTGTGTCCTGGAGGAGTTCACCGGCGAGGCGCCCACCGAGGTGCGACGGGTGATCGCCGCCGTGCCGCTGGACGGATCGGCGGCCGACGACCGTGGCGCGGTGCGCGAACTCTCCGACGACCGGCACCGCTTCGTCACCGGGCCGAAGGTCTCGCCCGACGGGCGTCGGGTGGCGTGGATCGCCTGGGATCATCCGCGGATGCCGTGGGACGGCACCGAGGTGATGCTCGCCGACATCGCCGACGACGGCACGTTCCACAGCGCCTGGAGCTTCGGCGGCGGACCCGAGGAGTCGGTGCCACAGATCGAATGGACCACCGACGGACAGCTCCTCTTCGCGAGCGACCGCAGCGGCTGGTGGAACCTCTACCGCGCCGATCCGCACCGGGGGACGGTGGCGCTCTGCACACAGGAGCAGGAGTTCGCCGGACCGCTCTGGAAGATCGGGCTCGGCTGGTTCCGGCCACTGGAGAACGGACTGATCGCCACCATCCACGGCAAGGGCACCACCACCCTCGGCATCCTCGATCCGGAGACCGGAGAACTCGCCGACATCGCGGGGCCCTGGACCGAATGGGCCGAGACGCTCGCCGTGCACGGCAGCCGGGTCATCGGTGTCGCCGCGAGCCCGCGGAGCGCGTACGAGATCGTGGAGCTGGACACCACGACCGGCCGCAGCCGGATCATCGGCGCCCGGCACCGGGACGAAGTCGATCCCGCGTACTACCCCGAACCTCACCAGCGCACCTTCACCGGGCCCGACGGCCGCGACATCCACACCCACATCTACCCGCCGCGCAACCCCGAACGGGTCTGTCCCGAAGGCGAGTTGCCGCCTTACGTGGTGTGGGTGCACGGCGGTCCCACCGGGCACGCCGCGCTCGTCCTCGACCTGGAGATCGCCTACTTCACCTCGCGCGGCATCGGCGTCGCCGAGGTCAACTACGGCGGTTCCACCGGCTACGGCAGGACGTACCGCAACCGGCTGCGCCAACAGTGGGGCGTCGTCGACGTGGAGGACTGCGCCGCCGTCGCCCAGGCGCTGGCAGCCGAGGGCGCGGCCGACCCGAACCGGCTCGCCATCCGCGGCGGCAGCGCCGGTGGCTGGACCACCGCCGCCTCGCTGACCAGCACCGATGTCTACGCCTGCGGCACTGTCAGCTACCCCATCCTCGACCTGACCGGCTGGGGCACCGACGAGACCCATGACTTCGAGTCGCAGTACCTGGAGTCCCTGGTCGGCCCGCTCGCCGAGGTCCCGGACCGCTACCGCGAACGGTCGCCGATCAACCGGACGGACCGGCTGACCACCCCGTTCCTGCTGCTCCAGGGGCTCGACGACGTGATCTGCCCGCCGGCCCAGTGCGAGCGGTTCCTGGCTGCGATCGAGGGCCGCGGCATCCCGCACGCGTATCTCGCGTTCGAGGGGGAGAGCCATGGATTCCGGCGCGCCGACACCATGATCGGCGCGCTGGAGGCCGAACTCTCCCTGTATGCACAGACCTTCGGGATCGACCGCCCCGACGTACCGCAACTGGAGCTGAAGAAGTGACTCTGACTCCTCTGACCCGCGCCGCCCGCCTGCGGCCCGGTGCCAGGGTCGCCGTCGTGTCGCCCAGCGGACCGGTGCCCGTCGGCCGCCTCGAAGCAGGACTCGATGTGCTGCGCGGCTGGGGCCTGGAGCCCGTCGAGATGCCTCATGTCCGTGCCGTGCACCCGGAGTTGGGCTATCTCGCGGGTACGGACGAGGAGCGTGCCCGGGACCTCCAGGAGGCCTGGTGCGATCCGTCGGTCGAGGCGGTGCTGTGCGCCCGCGGCGGGTACGGGGCACACCGCATGGTCGACCTGGTCGACTGGGCGGCGATGCGCGCGGCCGGGCCCAAGGTGTTCGTCGGCTACAGCGACATCACCGTGCTGCACGAGGCGTTCGCCCGGCGCATGGGGCTCTCGACGCTGCACGGCCCGATGGCAGCCACGGAGGCCTTCCTCAAGGATCCGGACACCCAGGAATCGCTGCGGGCCACCCTGTTCGAGCCGGAGTCGGTACGGACCCTCGGCCTTCGTACGGCCGGGGTGCTGGTGCCCGGCCGGGCCCGCGGCATCACATACGGCGGCTGTGTGAGCCTGCTCGCCGCCGACATCGGCACCCCGCACGCCCGGACGTCCGCCCGGGGCGGGCTGCTGATGATCGAGGACACGACAGAGGATCCGTACCGCCTCGACCGCATCCTCACCCAACTCCTGAGGGCCGGGGCGCTGTCCGGGATATCCGGGGTCGCCTGCGGTTCCTGGCAGGGCTGCGAACCGTACGAGGAGGTGCGTACAGTCCTCGCCGACCGGCTCGGCGGGCTCGGCGTGCCCGTCGTCGAGGAGCTGGGCTTCGGGCACGGCCCGACGGCGCTGACGGTCCCACTCGGCGTGCCCGCGGTGCTGGACGCGCCGGACGACGGCGGTCCGGGCACGCTCACGGTCGAGGTGCCCGCGCTGGTCTGAACGTACTCCGGATGCGAAGAAGTTGAACATCCTTCAGGAAACGCTGTCGCGAGCGTTGACACCGTTATGACACGTATCACAGCATGAGCGCGCCCCAGTACCTACTGGTCGGTAAGCTGCCCTCGCTGTGGAGGTCTTCGTGGCACGCGCTGTTCGCAGATCCCGGTCCCGTAAGTCCTTCGCCTACGTAGCCGGGGCGGCGCTCGCCGCACCTCTGGCCCTCACCGGCGCGGCACACGCCGCCACCACGGCCACCGCCTCCGAATACACCGTCACCGCACTGAAGTTCACGGTCACGGCAGGCGGTCGCTCCTGCACCGTCGACGCCGACCTCTACCGCCCCGCCGGGGCCGACGCCGCTCACCCCGCCCCCGCCGTCCTCGCCACGAACGGCTTCGGCGGCAGCAAGTCGGACGGCTCGACCGACGCCATCGGCAAGGCCTTCGCCTCCCGCGGCTATGTCGGACTCGTCTACTCCGGCCTCGGCTTCGGTAAGTCCGGCTGTCTGATCACACTCGACGACCCGGTGATCGACGGCAGGGCCGCCACCGGACTCATCGACTTCCTCGCCGGGACCCGCGCCGCCGACGACGGGACGAAGGCCGACTTCGTCTCCAAGGACGGCAAGGGCGACCCGCGCGTCGGCATGATCGGCGGCTCGTACGGCGGCGCCATCCAGATGGCCACTGCAGCCGTCGACCGCCGCGTCGACGCCCTGGTCCCGCTGATCACCTGGAACGACCTGTCGTACGCGCTCGATCCCAACAACACGGCCACGAACAAGGGCGTCTCCTCGGACACCCCAGGTGTCTTCAAGTGGCAGTGGACCAACGGCTTCTACCTGATGGGGGAGGGGCAGACGATTCTCGCCCCCAGCCTCGACCCGTCCCGGTTCGGCAACCTCACCTGTCCGCACTTCGCCCCGCAGGCCTGCGACACGATCCGGCTGCTCAACTCCGGCCGCTACCCGGCCGACAGGACCGGCGCGATGCTCGACTACGCGCGCAGCGTCTCCCCGGTCTCCTACCTCGGCAAGGTCAAGGCGCCCACCCTGCTGGTCCAGGGCCAGACCGACAGCCTGTTCAACCTGAACGAGGCCACCGCCACGTACCGGACGCTCAAGTCGCAGGGCACCACGACAAAAATGATCTGGCAGTCCTGGGGTCACAGCGGCGGTCAGGTGCCCGGTGAACTCGACCTGAATGAAGGCAACCTGGAGACCAGTTACGTCGGACAGCGCGTCCTGGCCTGGTTCGACCGTTACCTCCAGCACAGGAAGAACACCGACACCGGCCCCGAGTTCGCCTACTACCGTGACTGGCAGAGCGGCTACGGCACCGCGGCCGCCGTGCCCGCGCTGTCGCAGAAGGTCTACCTCTCCGGTGACGGCAAACTCGTCGGCAACCGTTCCGAGGTCACCCGCGGCAGCCGCCGGTACGCCAACTGGCCGGTGCCGACCAGCCACTCGGAGAACTCGCTCGCCGGCATCATCGGACTGCCCGACCCCGAGCCGTACGACACCCACGGCACCTACCTCGGCTGGACCAGCGCCCCGCTGACCTCCGGCGTCGATGTCGTCGGCGCGCCGAGGGCCATCCTGAAGGTCGTCTCGCCGAAGACGGAGCGCGTACAGAACAGCGGTGACGCCGCCGACAAGCTGGTCCTGTTCGCCAAGGTGTACGACGTGGCGCCGGACGGCTCCAGGACACTGGTGAACCGCCTCGTGTCCCCGGTGCGGGTACCGGACGTCACCCGGCAGTTCACCGTGCAGCTGCCGGGCATCGTGCACCGGTACCGGGCGGGGCACCGGCTCGAGTTCGTGATCGCGGCCAGCGACGGCGCGTACTTCGGCAACCGCGGCATCAAGCCGGTCACGGTCGTCAGCGCCCCGGGCGACACGGGGGTGCTGGAGCTGCCCGTCGTCGGCGGCCGGGTGAACTGAGACCTGGCAGGCCGACGCGGGCCGGTCCGTCACCCGTACGGCCGCTCACCACCGCCCCCGGGCGCCCGGATGGAGACATCCTGGTACCGGGGGCGGTGGCGTTCCAGGATCCAGAGAAGGGGCCGGACCATGAGCCCGAAGGACGTGTCGAGCGGCGGCAAGGGCGCCGTGGGAGCGTTCTCGCCCTCCCGCATCGTTGTTCTCGTCATCGCGATCCTGTCGCTCGTCTTCATCGTCGAGAACACCGGTGAAGTCACGATCCGTCTGCTGATCCCCCTGGTGACGATGCCGCTCGCGGCGGTGCTGCTGGCGATGTTCGTCGCCGGGTTGGTGTGCGGCGGCTATCTCTTCCGCCGCCGCGCGAAGTGAGGCCGGCGGCGGTTGCCTACGCTGTCCGGATGTCTGAGAACGTCTACCTGGCCGAGGGCGCACGCACGGCGATCCGCCCCTTCACCCCCGCGGACGCCGAAGAGTTCACCGACCGCGCCAAGGAGAGCCGCGGCATGCACCACCCGTGGCTGTTCCCGCCCGACGACGCGCGTGCGTATGCCGCGTACGCGGGCCGGCTGGCGGAGGACGCCACAAAGGCGGGCTTCCTCGTCTGCGAACGTGCAGTCGACGACAGGAACGGGACCGTGGCCGGAAGCGGCCCCATCGCAGGCTTCATCAACATCAACAACATCGTCGGCGGCGCCTTCCGCTGCGGCGCGCTGGGATACGGAGCGTTCGCCCACGCGGCCGGGCGCGGCCTGATGAGCGAGGGGCTCGACCTGGTGATGCGCCACGCCTTCGGGCCGCTGGGCCTGCACCGTCTGGAAGCGAACATCCAGCCCGCCAACGCGGGCTCGATCGCCCTGGTGCGCCGGGCCGGATTCCGCCTCGAAGGCTTCTCCCCGGACTTCCTCTTCATCGACGGGGCGTGGCGCGATCACGAGCGGTGGGCGATCACGGCCGAGATGGTGCGTCAGGACCCGCCGAGGGACGCCGACACCATGGCCCCGGGCTCCGGTCCGGCCTGAACGACCACCGCCCCGTCCGGAGCCCAGATTCCGGAGCCGCCCGACGTCTGCGGATAGGTCCCGCTGGCCCCCGCCGAGGTGGACAGCACCACCCACACACCGTGGGCGGCGGCCCGCTCGCTCATGTGCCCGTCGCGCCGGGCGGCCGATTCGGGACCCGCACCGTAGAGGGTGCTTGCCACATACGCGTCGATGCCCAAGGCAGCGGTGTCGGCTGCATGGTCGGGGACAGCCGCGTCGTAACAGATCGCAAGCCCCAGCCGGACCCCGCCGACACCCAGGACCTCCGGCTTCTCGCCCGGGCTGAAACGGTCGAACTCCTCGCCGTGCAGCCACATCTTCCGGTAGACGACGCGCGCGCCCTCTCCCGTGACGGCGAGCGTGGCGATGTGCTCACGCCCGTCGGCGTCGCGCACAGGGGCCCCGGCCAGCGCCGTCGCCCCGGTGGCGCGGCATGCGGAGACGATCGGCCCGAGGCGGGCGTCGTCGGGGGAGACGGCCGGGGCGGTGAGGTCGTAGCCCGTCAGCGACAGCTCCGGAAAGACGACCAGCCGCGCCCGGGCTTCAGCGACTGCCGCCGCATGGGCGGTGGCGTTCGCGGTGACGTCGAGGTGGAGACAGACGGGCTGGGCGACGGCGACGGTCAGGGTTGCGGACACGTGCTACTCCGGGTCGGTCGGCGGGGCGGTCGACATAGCTGTGAGGGATGCACAGGCCTCTGCATACCCGCAGGTCACAGGTATGAACAGCGTCGTCCACAGCCTAGACGGAGGTCGGCCGGGAATCCGTACCGGGACCGGCTCGCACGCGAGCACGCCGACGGACGGTGCCCCCAGTAGGACCGAGCCGGCGGTGTGTCCGGATACGGCACCGCCCCGGCCGCACGGAAGTGCAGCCGGGGCGGAACGACCGCGGTCGTCGGGTGGCCCGAAGGTCAGCCGAGGGTCGCGATGGCCTCGTTGAACGTCGCCGACGGACGCATGGCGGCCGAGGCCTTGGCGGCGTCGGGGTGGTAGTAGCCACCGATGTCGACCGGCGAGCCCTGCACGGCGATGAGCTCGTCGACGATGGTCTGCTCCTGCTCGGTCAGCGTCTTGGCGAGACCGGCGAACGCCTCCGCGAGCTGCGGGTCGTCCGTCTGCTTCGCCAGCTCCTGGGCCCAGTACATGGCCAGGTAGAAGTGGCTGCCGCGGTTGTCGATGCCACCCAGCTTGCGGCTCGGCGACTTGTCCTCGTTGAGGAAGGTGCCGGTGGCGCGGTCGAGGGTGTCGGCGAGAACCTGGGCGCGCGCGTTGCCCGTGGTGGTCGCCAGGTGCTCGAAGCTGGCGGCCAGGGCGAAGAATTCGCCGAGGCTGTCCCAGCGCAGGTAGTTCTCCTTGACGAGCTGCTGGACGTGCTTCGGGGCGGAGCCGCCGGCGCCCGTCTCGAAGAGGCCGCCGCCGGCCATCAGCGGGACGATCGAGAGCATCTTGGCGCTGGTGCCCAGCTCCAGGATCGGGAACAGGTCGGTCAGGTAGTCACGCAGCACATTGCCGGTGACGGAGATGGTGTCCTCGCCACGGCGGATGCGCTCCAGGGAGAAGGCGGTGGCCTCGACCGGTGACATGATCTCGATCTGCAGACCGTCGGTGTCGTGGTCGGCGAGGTACGTCTTGACCTTGGCGATCATCTGCGCATCGTGGGCGCGGGTCTCGTCCAGCCAGAACACGGCCGGGACGCCGGTCGCGCGGGCGCGGGTGACCGCGAGCTTGACCCAGTCCTGGATCGGCAGGTCCTTCGCCTGGCAGGCGCGGAAGATGTCGCCCTGCGAGACCTGCTGCTCCAGCACGGCGTTGCCGGCCTGGTCGACGAGGCGCACGGTGCCCGTGGCGGGGATCTCGAAGGTCTTGTCGTGGCTGCCGTACTCCTCGGCCTTCTGCGCCATGAGGCCGACGTTCGAGACCGAGCCCATGGTGGCCGGGTCGAACGCGCCGTGCGCACGGCAGTCGTCGATGACGACCTGGTAGACGCCGGAGTAGCTGCTGTCCGGGAGGACGGCGAGGGTGTCGGCCTCCTTGCCGTCCGGGCCCCACATGTGGCCGGAGGTGCGGATCATGGCCGGCATGGAGGCGTCGACGATGACGTCGCTCGGGACGTGCAGGTTGGTGATGCCCTTGTCGGAGTCGACCATCGCGAGGGCCGGGCCCTCGGCCAGCTCGGCCTCGAAGGACGCCTTGATCTCGGCGCCCAGGTCGGGCACCGAGTCCAGACCCTTGAGGATGCCGCCGAGACCGTCGTTCGGGGACAGGCCCGCGGCGGCCAGCGTCTCGCCGTACTTGGCGAACGTCTTCGGGAAGAAGGCGCGGACCACGTGGCCGAAGATGATCGGGTCGGAGACCTTCATCATCGTGGCCTTCAGGTGCACGGAGAACAGCACGCCCTCGGCCTTGGCCCGGGCGATCTGCTCGGTCAGGAACTCGCGCAGCGGTGCGGCACGCAGGACGGACGCGTCCACGACCTCGCCCGCGAGGACCGGTACCGACTCGCGCAGCACGGTGGTGGTGCCGTCGTCGCCGACGAGTTCGATGCGCAGCGTGTCCGGCTCGGCGATCACGACGGACTTCTCGGTGGAGCGGAAGTCGTCGACGCCCATCGTCGCGACGTTCGTCTTCGAGTCGGCCGTCCAGGCGCCCATGCGGTGCGGGTGCGCCTTGGCGTAGTTCTTCACGGACGCGGGGGCGCGGCGGTCGGAGTTGCCCTCGCGCAGCACCGGGTTGACCGCGCTGCCCTTGATCTTGTCGTAGCGCGCGCGGACGTCCTTGTCCTCGTCCGTCTGCGGGTCGTCCGGGTAGTCCGGCAGTGCGTAACCCTGCTGCTGCAGTTCGGCGATCGCCGCCTTCATCTGCGGGATCGACGCCGAGACGTTCGGCAGCTTGATGATGTTCGCGCCGGGCGTCTTGGCCAGCGCGCCGAGCTCGGCGAGAGCGTCATCGATGCGCTGGTTCTCGTCGAGGCGCTCGGGGAACGCGGCGATGATCCGTCCCGACAGGGAGATGTCGCGGTTCTCCACGGTGACCCCGGCCGTCGAGGCGTACGCCTCGATCACGGGCAGGAACGAGTACGTGGCCAACGCCGGGGCCTCGTCGGTGTGCGTATAGATGATGGTCGAGTCAGTCACCGGGTGCTCCGCTCCACGTCTGCAACATTGCTTGACATCAAGATATCCCGTGACGGCCATTCGTTCGACAGGGCCCTGCCCCGACCGGTGGCAGAAATCACCGACGAGGGCTGTCGGCGCGCAGGACCAGTTCGAGGAGACCGGGGAAGCGCGCGTCGAACTCCTCCCGTCGTAGTCGGTTGACCCGCTTGGGCCCCTGATCGCGCTGTTCGACCAGGCCGGCGCCGCGCAGCACGGAGAAGTGGTGGCTGAGCGCAGCCTTGCCGACCGGCACGTCGAAGCTGCCGCAGCTGCGTGTCCACTCCGGGGAGCCGCCCAGCTCGCGGACCAGCTGAATGCGCACGGGATCGGCCAGCGCGGACAGTGCGGCCAGGAGGGGAACCTCGTCCGGATCGGTGTGTACGGGGGCGGGGCGGTGTCCGCTGCCTGTCGTGGGGTCCTCCATGCCGCTCTCCTCGTTGCGTCCGGCGCCACTTGCCAAGTGTTCGATGGCGATCATACAGTCCGAGTGTTCGCTTTTCATTGAACACTCGTGGAGGGGTCTTCCATGCGCGCTGTCGAGTTCCAGGAGTACGGCGGTCCCGAAGTGCTGAAGGTGGTGCGGGCCGACATCCCCGAACCGGGACCTGGCCAGGTCAGCGTCGACGTCGCCTACGCGGGAGTGAACTTCGCGGACCTCAAGGCGCGGTCCGAGGGATACCGGGTGGAGACCCTGCCCCACGTCCCCGGGCTGGAGGTCTCGGGGCGCGTCCGCGCTGTCGGTCGCGGGGTCGAGGGGCTGCGTCCGGGGCAGGAGGTCGCGGCGCTCACCGGCGGCGGCGCCTACGCGGAGGTCGTGGTTGCCGAGGCCGCCACCGTCTTCCCGCTCCCGAAGGGGGTGGACCTGCGGGCCGCGGCCGCACTGCCCACCGTGCTGCCGACCGCGCATGCGCTGCTGCACGAGGTGGGTCGGCTGCGCGCCGGCGAGAGCGTGCTGGTGCACGGTGCTGCGGGCGGTGTCGGCACCGTCGCCGGGCAGTTGGCCCGGGCAGCCGGAGCGGGCGCGGTGTACGGCGTCGTCTCCTCCGCGGCCAAGGCCGCATACGCACGCGAGTACGGCTACGACGAGGTGTTCGTGGGCGACGCCTTCGCGGACGGGATCCGGCGTGCCACCGGCGGCAGGGGAGTGGATCTGGTGCTCGATCCGGTGGGCGGCGACACTCTCCGCCGCGGTCTCGGCGTGCTGGCCGTCTTCGGGCGACTGGTGTCGTTCGGCAACGCGAGCGGGGCCGAGCCCTGGCAGGTCGGACCGGCCGAGCTCATGGGGCAGGGCGGCTCGGTCGCGGGCTTCTCCATCCTGTCGCTCGCGCGGACCGCGCCCGAGGTTCTGCGCCCGCTCGTCGAACGCGCGTTCCGTACCGTCGTGGACGGCGTCGTGGACGTGCCGATCAGCGCGGAGTTCTCGCTGTCCGCGGCGGCCGACGCCCACACGCTGATGGGTGGACGCACCTCGACGGGCAAGCTGCTGCTGCGGGTGGCCGAGCAGCCGGAGCGCTGATCGACGGGTCGCGCCGAGAAGTCGCCCGTGGCCGGGTGGACCTCCGCTGCGCACACCGTCGTAGCCCGCCGCGTCGTGCAGCGGGCGCGGGAACGAGATCGGCGGTGCGCTCTCTGCGATGCAGGGGCAGCAGGCGATCACGCCGTCCGGCTCACGGCGGGGCCTGCGCCTTTGACCTCGGTCCAGTTCGGGGAGTGGGGTCCGGATGACGGGTGCGAGGAGGTCACCTCGGCCGGCCAGCGGGCACCGGAGTCGAGGATCAGGGTCACGCAGCCCCGGAGCAGCAGTGCTTCGCCACCGGGGGCTGTGAGCCGGGCTGTCCATCGAGGCGTGTCGATGGGCCCGGCGGTGTCGTCGGGGTTCTCATCGAGCGAGACCTCGGCCCACACGCGGACTGTTGAGTCGTCCGCCAACTTCACCGTTGCCAGTCCCTCGTACGGGTTCATGGAACCAGTCTCGGTCGGCATCCGTACCGTTGCCCCTCGGGATCGGCCCGCCGGAGCCCGGCGTACTCGCTTCGGCGGTCAAGGCCGGGCGGGATGACGGTCGCGGCTGCGATTTGCGCAGCCGGGCGGGCTCGTTCAGGCCTCTTGGCGTCGGACGGTGGCGTTCCGGCGCAGTTGGCCGGTGTGGTGGGTGATGGAGTCGATCCGGCCTGCGAGGTCGCGGTGGTCGGCGCGCGCGAGCTGTTCGCGCACCTCGCGCAGCAGCAGGAGCGAGGCCAGCACCTGCTCGCGTCCCGCGAGTGAAGAGGGCGGTGTCCCGTCCCGGGCGCGGGCGCCGCGCACGGCTGCGTCGATGGCTTCCAGCGCCGCTGCGGCGGCGAGGAAGGAAAGCGCGCCCGGATCCGGGTACCGGGACGCATCGCGCGGGGCTGCTGTGGGCACCGTGCTCTCCTGCGAAGTCACGTCATCGACTGGACGACATCCAATTTGTCATCCAATGGATGACTTTGCCACAGCGGATGTCAGGTGAAACGCATGGGGGAGCACACCGGCGCCGAGCGCGACGAAAGCAGGTGCTGCCCCTGCGCCACCGGATCGCCGGGCGCGCCGAGCCCCACAAGATCGCAAGATCGCCATCGACGGACACGCAGAGCACAATGAGATCCAAGGCTGAGCGAGGTCGCGCCTGTGCCAGCGACGGAGGCCTAGGAGGTGCTTGACCATGGAGCGAGGAAGCAGCCAGGTCAGTCCGTGGATGGACGACGAGAGAAAGCACGAGCTCAAGGACTATCTGAGGTCCGGACACCCCACCCACACCGTGGAGTCGTACGACCCCGAGCCGGCGGCCGACGACGATGTGAGGGTGGACGTCGGCGGTCCCGTTCCGCCGCCCGGTGCAGGAAGGGACCGGGCGCGTGCCGAGGCCGAGGCCGGACGGCTCAGGTCCGACCTGGCACGGCATCTGAACCGCAGCGACTTCCCGGCCGACCGCAAGTCACTCCTGCGGACCCTGGCCGAGGAGCATGTGCCGGACCCACTGCTCGAAGCCGTACGGGACCTGCCCGCGGACGAGCGGTACGGGAACGCCGGGCAGATCGTCCGGGCCCTGGGTTACCGGCCCCGCGTGTGAACGCGCACGGCGGGAATGTGCTTGCAGAGCTCGGAGTTCGTGCGGCCATCGGTACCTGTCGGTGCGTGAACCTGCCGGGGGCGGCGACGGATTGGCGGACAGGAGTCCGGTGGCGTACGGGGCGTTGTGGGCGTATGGGTGGAGTGCGTGCGGCGGCTCGGTAGGGGACGTCGCACGGCGCGAGGGAATCGCCACCCGGGCTGCCGCGCGCAGGGCCGGATGCAGGAAGGGAACGATGTGATGCCGGCAGGATCGAGTCGTAAGCGGGAGCGGCAGTACGAGCACATCAAGGAGAGTGCCCAGGAACGTGGTGCCTCCGAGGAGCGCGCGAAGGAACTCGCCGCGCGCACCGTCAACAAGGAGCGGGCCCGCGCGGGAGAGGCGAAGACGGCGAGCAGGATCTCCCTGCGCGATCCGCAATCCGCCCCACAGCGTGGTGGTGAGCGGTCCCGTCGCGGAGCGCAGGGGTCCACGAAGGACCAGCTCTACGAAGAGGCGAAGAAGAAGCACGTCGAGGGCCGCTCGACGATGAACAAGCAGGAGTTGCGCGAGGCACTCGGCCGCTGACAGCGCATCGTGCGGGGGGCGAGGAGACAACGCTGATGACGCCCACAGGGCATGTCATGCCGGTGTGCGGAACACCGTGCTGGGTCAACCTCATGACCCGCAACCTGCGCGCCACGCAGGACTTCTACTCGGCCGTTCTGGGATGGGAGTTCCGGCCGGGCAGCCTGGGAACGGGCTTCTCGGTCGCCCTCGCCCACGGGCGGCCGGTGGCCGGGATGGGTGAAGCGGCCGGCGGGCGGCCGGTGGGCGGGTCGTGGACCCCGTACTTCGCCGTGGCGGACGCGGACGCGACCGCGGCCCGGGTCCGTGAGCGCGGCGGCACCGTCGCCGTCGGTCCGGTGCGATTCCCCCTGGGCCGGGGCGCGGTGGCAGCCGACCGCGACGGGGCCGTCTTCGGCTTCTGGGAAGGCCGGGCGCTTCGCTGGTCGGACGAGCACGGCAACCCACCGGCCTTTCTCGAACTGCGCACCCGGGACGCGTTCGACGCCGCCATCTTCTACGCACAGATCTTCGACTGGGCCTCCGGCGAACCCGGCGGCTGCGAGGTCGCCTACGCCTACGAGAACGACACCGTCACCGTGCGGCAGGTCAAGAACACCGTGGCCACCGTGCGCGGAGGCGGCGTCGGGGAATCTCCCGACCCCCGCGTGCGGCCACGCTGGCACGTGCACTTCCGGGTCGACGACGTGGAACCGGTCATCGCCGCCGCACGCGGGGCAGGAGGAACCGCCACTCCCCTGGCTCCGTCCCCGGGCGGCGGGACCGAGTCCGTCATCAGCGACCCCGGTGGAGGTCTCTTCACCGTCTCCACCGGATCGGTGCCGGCCGGGCCGGTGACCAAGAAAGGCTCATTCGGACACGGCGGATGATAATCGGGAGTGCGTTCGCGAGCAGGACTGTCTTGGAAAGGTCTCTGAGGACGACACGGCAAGGACGGGGTGCATGGCACCGGACACACACCACACCGAGGTCGGCAGTGCGTCCGGCAGCCCGTTCGCTGCCACTCGAGCGGCCGCAGCGGTGATGGACGCCCGCGGGGTTCTCGTCGGGTGGAGTGCGGGTGCAGAGCAGCTGCTGGGCTACGAAGCCGCCGAGGTTCTGGGGCAGCCTGCTGCGTCCCTGCTCGCCGCTGCCGGGCGCGCAGCAGTCCTCAGGGCGGCCGCCCTGAGCCACGAGGCGGCGCAGGGGCGGCAGATCGGTGCCACTCTGCGCTGCAAGGACGGGCGAGACCAAGCTGTGGCTCTGCGGGCACACCCCTGGGTGGGCCCGGACGAGGCACGGTTCTGGCTGCTGCTGGCCGCCGAGGAGGCCGAGACACGGCGGTGGGAGGAAGACTTCGCGGTACTGTCCGGCCTGTTCAACCAGTCACCGGTCGGTCTGCTGGTCTCCGACACCGATCTCCGCTGCACCCGGCGCAATCTGGCACTGGAGCGGATGACCGGTGTGCCGATCGGGCAGCGGCTGGGCAAGCGGATCAGCGAGGCGCTGCCCGACCTGAACGCCGCCGAGATCGAGACGGTGATGAAACGCGTCCTGGCCACCGGCGAACCGGTGCTCGACTTCATCCAACGCGGCCTCACCCCGGCCGATCCCAGCCGCGAGCACGTCTGGTCCACCGGGATCTTCCGGCTCCAGGACTCCGAGGGAACGGCGCTCGGACTGTGCCACGCGGTCGTCGACATCACCGATGCCCACCGGGCCAGGGAGCGGATGCAGCTGATCAACGAGGCGAGCATACGTATCGGCACCACCCTGGATGTGGGGCGCACCGCAAAGGAACTGGCCGAGGTGGCGCTCCACCGACTGGCGGACAGCGTGACGGTGGATCTGCTGGACTCGGTGCTCCGGGGTGACACACCCACGCCCGGCCCGGCCGACCAGGGCCTCACATTGCGTCGGGCGGCCCACGAGACCGTTCCCGAGTCGACGCGGCCACCGAAGGCGTTGGCCGTGGGCGAACTGAGCCGATTCGGTCCGGCCTCGCCCCAGGCCCTGTGCATGGCCGATCTCGAGGCGAAATTCATCGCTCACCTGGACCTCACGGCGCCGTGGCTGGACGAGGATCCCAAGCGGGCTGCGATCATCCGTGCCACCAGGCTCCACTCGCTCATCGCCGTACCCCTGACCGCGCGGAACGTCCTGATGGGCGTGGCCACGTTCTACCGCTGGCGGGATCCCGAGCCCTTTGACGACGACGACGTCACCTTGGCCGCCGAACTGGCATCCCGGGCCGCTCTCTGCATGGACAACGCCCGCCGCTACACGCGCGAACACAAGACCGCCCTGGCCCTGCAGCGCAGCCTGCTCCCGCAGTGCCTGCCGGTCCTCAACGCGGTGGAGGTCGCCGGCCGCTACCAGCCCGCCGGCTCGGACACCGATCTGGGCGGGGACTGGTTCGATGTGATCCCACTGTCCGGGGCCCGGGTCGCCCTGGTGGTGGGGGATGTGCCCGGACACGGAGTGCAGGCCTCGGCCACCATGGGGCGGCTGCGCGCCGCGGTGCACACCCTGGCCGACCTGGACCTGCCGCCTGACGAACTGCTCACCCATCTCGACGACCTGGTGGCCCGCCTCACCGAGGAAGAAGGTGGGGGCCGCGACGAACCCCACGCCGACGGGCCGGCGATCGGGGCAACCTGTCTGTACGCGGTGTACGACCCCGCCGAGCGGCGCTGCACGCTCGCCAGTGCCGGCCACTATCCGCCCGCTGTGGCGGGCCCCGGCGGCAGCGTCGACTTCCCGGAGGTGCCCGCAGGGCCTCCGCTGGGTCTGGGGGGACTGCCGTTCGAGACGACCGAACTGGACCTTGCCGAGGGCAGCCTGCTCGTCCTGTACACCAACGGGCTGATCCTGGCCCGGGACC
This sequence comes from Streptomyces sp. NBC_00154, assembly GCF_026342835.1. Lineage (GTDB taxonomy): Bacteria > Actinomycetota > Actinomycetes > Streptomycetales > Streptomycetaceae > Streptomyces. The sequence goes on along the minus strand of NZ_JAPEMI010000001.1, from coordinate 440,531 downwards.
AGGACATCGACATCGGCCTGGACTCGCTGCGCCGCATCCTGTCCCAACCGGAGCCCGCGCTCGAAGACATCTGCGATCAGCTGATCGCGGCGCTGCTGCCGTTCCGGCCGCCGGACGATGTCGCGCTGCTGGTCGCCCGCACCCGGGCACTCGGCCCGGACCGGGTGGCTTCCTGGGATCTGCCGTTGGATCCCGCCATCGTGGTGGACGCGCGGGCCGCGGCCACCCGGCAGCTGGACCTGTGGGGGCTGCAGGACCTCTCGTACGTCGCCGAACTGGTGGTCAGCGAGCTGGTCACCAACGCCATCCGGTACGGCAAGCCGCCCATCCGGCTACGCCTGATCCACGATCAGAGCCTCATCTGCGAAGTGTCCGACGGCAACAGCACGGCCCCGCACCTGCGCCGGGCCCACACCGACGACGAGGGCGGTCGCGGCCTGTTCCTCGTCGCCCAGCTCACCGACCACTGGGGCACCCGCTACGCCGCACGTGGCAAGATCATCTGGGCCGAGCTGTGCCTTTCGCAGTGAGTCGGTGGGACTCGGGACGCGGCCGTGCGCGCGGATACGCCTGCTCGACGACTGCCGCCAGGCGGTCTTCCCCGCCTGGCCAGGTCTTCGTGGTGTGCCCCGCTCGTCAGCCTCCCTCGGACGGTGCACTGTGGAAGCTATGGGAGGTGGGCAGCGTTCTGCCGGTTGGCGGCCATGGCAGTCGAGCCATGCGCTGCTGGTGATCCCGATCGCGCTCATCGTGGTGATCACGGTCGTGGACATCCTGGTCCCGGCCGACGTGCACCTCGGCCCGCTGCTGGTCATCGCACCGGCGATCACCGCCTCGTTCGCCGGTCCCCGGCTGACCGGTGCGATCGGACTCCTCGCCGTGGCTGCCCAGGCTTACATCGGCTGGCACTTCGGCGCGTATTTCTCCCGCAACGTGGTGGTGCAGGTCGTCGCGCTGGCGGTGCTCTCATGTCTGATCGTGTGCTTCTGCGTGGTGCGCGAACGGCGCGAACGGAAGCTGGCGCAGGTGCGGTCGGTGGCCGAGGCCGCGCAGCACGTGCTGCTGTGGCCCCTCCCGGACCGGATCGGTCCACTGCGGACTGCCTGCCTGTACCTGGCCGCCGAGGACGAGGCCGAGATCGGTGGTGACCTGTACGCGGCGACCCGCACCGACGGCAGTACCCGAGTGATGATCGGGGATGTGCGGGGCAAGGGCCTGGCGGCCATCGGAGAGGCCGCACTGCTCCTCGGCGCCTTCCGCGAGGCCGCCCACCAGCACACGTCCCTGCCCGCACTGGCCGACGCCCTGGATCAGAGCGTGGACCGCTACCAGGCAGAATTCTCCGAGCCGGAGGGTGAGGTCGGGGAACGCTTCGTCACCGCCCTGCTGCTGGAGATCCCCGACGACGACCACATCACCCGGATGACCGGCTGCGGGCACCCCCCGCCCCTGCTGCTCAGCCCCGGCCACTCCGTCACCGTCCCGAGTCTGCATCCCGCGCCCCCGCTGGGGCTCGGCCTGACGCGACCCGCCCACACCCTTGACGTGTTCACCTTCGAGGTCGGAGACACCCTCGTCCTGTACACCGACGGCGTCATCGAGGCCCGTGACCGGGCCGGTGACTTCTATCCGTTCACGCAGCGCGCGGCACAGTGGACCGAGTGCAACCCCAAGGCGCTCCTGCACCACATCCGGCGTGATCTCCTCGCCCACGCCGGCGGACGCCTCGGTGACGACGCCGCCCTCATCGCGATCCACCGACCACCCGCCCACCACTGGGACCGCCCGCACGGAAAGATCATCCATGTTGACGAGTGACGCCACGGCTCCGGAAGCGACCGCGGGGATGAGCGCGGCGAGCGGCTGCCGCAGCAGCAGAGCGGGACCGATCCTGCCGCTCGGCGTCCTTCGTGGTCGGTCCGCGGCCGACGAGCGGCCGCGGACCGGAGCAGGGAGGGGCGGCGGTTCCCCCTCGCTCAGGTGATCTTGGGCATCTCACCCTTCGTTGTCTTGAGGTCGATCACGGAAAAGGCCGCGCCCTGCGGGTCGGAGACGGCCGCGAAGCGGCCGAACGGGCTGTCGTGCGGGCCGAAGTGCACGTGGCCGCCGTGCTTGGTGACGGTGGCGATCGCGTCGTCGCAGTTGTCGACAGCGAAGTAGACGTTGACGTACGGAGGGACCTCGGCCGGCCAGTCCTTCGTCATCTTCATCCGGCCGAGCGCGGTGTCGTCATCGAGGGCGTAGAGCTTGAAGTCGATGGCCTCGTCCTGCATGGTCTTTACGCCGTAACCGAAGACAGCGGGGAAGAAGCCGTCGGCCTTCTCGGCATCGCGTGTGGTGACCTCGGCCCAGCAGAACGCGCCGGCCTCGCCCTGCTTCTCGAAGCCCTCGTGCGTGCCCGCCTGCCAGACGCCGAAGACGACGCCGCTCGGGTCCTTGGCCATCAGCATCTTGCCGAACTCGCCGACGGACATGGGCTCCATCATCAACTCGCCGCCATTGTCGCGGATCTTGGCGGCGGCGGCGTCGACGTCCGACGAGGAGATGTAGATGCTCCAGGCCGGCGGGCCTTCCCAGCCGGGCATCTGGGGGGAGAGGGCGGCGACATTCTTGCCGCCCGAGTACGCCTGCGTGTAGTTGCCGTACTCCTCCGACGACTCGCCGAAGGTCCAGCCCAGCAGTTCACCGTAGAAGCCCTTGGCGGCCTCCAGGTCGGGGAACATCGCGTCGGCCCAACAGGGCGCGCCTTCAGGTCTTGCGGCCATGGTCTTACTGCCTCCTGGTCGAGGGACATGACTGGTGACTGGCCGGCCACGCTATTCGTTGTTCGTGCCCTCCGACTGGCAAAGAATTCGAACATATGGTCAATTCTTTTGTTGTGGGCCGACGCGGCGTCGCGGCCGCCTCGGCGGCGCCGGGGGATGCTCCACCGGTGGCGATCGGGAGTACCGCATCCCGGTCCTCTGTCCGGCCGGCGTCAGGCCGACGAGGGGACCCTGACTGCCTGTGCGGAATCGGCGTCCCAACTTCAGCAAGTCCATGAGGAGTTGGGGCGGTCCAGTGGTGAGGATCGGTACGCGGAGGACACGTCGGTGCAGTTGGTGCTGAACCGGCGCGACCTCCACGCCCCGTGACTTCGCGTCCCGGTCGCCGTCCGGGATCGAGGCCGCCACGGTTCTCGTGGACGACGTCGGCGGAGCCCGCGCGGCCGCCGCGCAACCGCCGGCCGAAGGGCGCATCGGCTGGGCTCGGTCCGACGGCCCCGTACGGACGGATGTGTGTTCGATCGATCCGGGGGACCATGGAAACCGAAGCACTCAGTGAACAGGGGGACGGGCCGCAGGTAAGTGGTCGGGCCACGGACCGGGGCGTGGGAGGGTCCACGCGGCCAGCCGACGGAAGGAGTGCCCGGGTGAGCGAGGTCGAAGGGGGCGTGGCTGACGCCGGTCGGCCGGAGGCGCGGTCGTCGCAGCCGAGCGGGCTGGTGGACCTCCTCGGTTTCGCCGCGCTGCTGCTGGACGGCGATGGGCGGATCGTCCTGTGGAGCCCGCAGGCCGAGAAAGTGTTCGGCTATGCCGCTGATGAGGTGCTCGGGCGGTACGCGGTGCAGGTGCTCGTCCATGAACAGCACTGGGAACTGATGATCAAGCTGTTCGCCCACGTCATGGGGACCGGTGAGAGCTGGGCCGGAGCGTTCCCCATCCGGCACAAGGACGGCAGTGCCCGTCTGGTGGAGTTCCGTAACACGAGGCTGCTGGACGACCGCGGCGACTTCTACGCCCTCGGGCTCGCTACCGACGAGTCGACGTTGCGTGAGGTGGAGCGGGATGTCGCACTGTCCACCCGGCTGATCTCCCAGTCCCCCATGGGGCTGGCGATCCTCGACACCGACCTGCGGTACGTGTCCGTCAACCCCGCCTTGGAGCGGATGCACGGCATACCCGCGGATGACCACCTCGGCCGGCACTACCGCGAGATCATGACCTCCTCGAAGTTCGAGGTGGTCGAGTCCGCGATGTGGCAGGTCCTGGAGACCGGGATCCACATGGTCGAGCGGTCCACCGTCGTCGGCCGCAGCCCCGCCGACCCGGAGCACGAGCATGCCTGGTCGATCTCGTTGTACCGGCTGGAGGACCCCCAGGGGCGGGTCCTCGGGGTGGCCGAACTGGTGGTGGATGTCACCGACCGGCATCAGGCAGCCATGGAGGCTGCCAGGGCCCGGCGGCGTCTGGCCCTGATCGCCGACAGCTCCGTGCGCATCGGCACCACCTTGGAGGTGGAAAAGACCGCCCGGGAGCTGGCCGAGGTCACCGTTCCCGAGCTCGCCGACGTGGTCGCGGTCGACGTCCTGGATTCCGTCCTGGAAGACTGTCACCTGGCAGCTCGCGACGGCCCCGCGCTCTTTCGCGCCCTCGCGGTCAAGGCCGCATACCCGACCGAAGCCGCTGAGGCCGCCGACCCACCCGGCCACCTGGCCGCTTACGGCACCGGCCGACTGGCCACCGAATGCGTACGCACCGGCCGCCCGATCCTGATCACCCGAGCGGATGACAACGACCTGGCGCGCATCGCCCGCGACGACCACGCCGCTGCCCTGCTGGCCCGCGCCGGCGTGCACTCCTACATCGCGGTCCCACTCACCGCGCGCGGCCAGATCCTCGGCTTCCTGGGCCTCACCCGTGCGCGCAACCCGCTGCCCTTCGACGAGGACGACCTCGCCCTCGCCGGTGAGCTGGCCTCTCGCACCGCCATGTGCATCGACAACGCCTGCTCGCACCAGAGGGTGCGCAACGCCGCCGAGACCCTGCAGCGCAGCCTCCTTCCGGAACACCCGCCCCGCCTTCCCGGCCTGCAGGTTGCCTCCCGGTACCGGCCCGCACAGGCCGCATTCGAGGTCGGCGGCGACTGGTACGACGTCCTGCCGCTCGATGGCGACAAGACCGCACTCGTTGTGGGCGACGTCATGGGCAGCGGCATCGGCGCTGCCGCCACCATGGGCCGTCTGCGTGCCGCCACCAGTGCCTTCGCCGACCTCGACCTCGACCCCGCCGAGGTTCTTCAGCACCTGGACAAGATCACCTCGGGACTGGGGCACCCCATCGCCACCTGCGTGTACGCCGTTTACGACCCACACCGCGCCGAGTGCCACATCGCCACCGCCGGCCACCTTCCCCCCGTCCTCGTGCGCAGCGGAAAGCATCCGGAACTGCTCGACCTGCCCACCGGCATCCCGTTGGGAGCGGGTGGCGTCTCCTTCGAGACCACCACCTTCGACCTCGGCCTCGGCGACCAGCTGGTCCTGTACACCGACGGACTGGTCGAAACCCGCCACGACCCCATCGACAGACGCCTGAAGACTCTCCTTCGCGTGCTGGACGCGCCCGACCGTTCCCTGGAGAAAACCTGCGACCGGCTCCTTCAGGAGCTGCGGCGTCTCGACGGCCCCGATGACGTCGCCCTGCTCATCGCCCGGACGCAGCCCTTGAGGCCCACGGCGTGAAACTCCCGGGAACGATGTCGGAGAGATCTGAGCCCACCGGGGTGCGCACCGGTTGTGATGCGAGCTACCCGGGCGCCGCAGGGTGTGTCTCTGCGACGCCCGGGGCCGGTATCAGTTGGCGCCTACGGCACTCTCCGCCTGCTGGATGTGGGCTGCCATGGCCGGGTCGCTGATGCCGTCCCCGCCGGTTTCCACGCGGCCGGCGAAGCGGCGCTCGAGCGACGAGCCGTCCACGGTGACGGTGAAGTCGTACCAGTGACCGCTCGGGTTCAGCGACCAGCGCCGCTCGACTTCCTTGCGGGACGGCACATGGATCGTCCGGGGCTCGGTGAAGCGGTAGGCGTGGGGCTCGACGTGCAGCGTGACCGCCTTCGGTCCGGGATTGTGCACGGTGACGAGGACGGACTTGCCGTGACGGTCGTACCGGACCCGGAGCTCCGGGTTGGCCTTGGAGGCCGTATTCCCGGTGAAGGAACGGAAGAAGCCGCCCGGACCGTGGACCTCGAGGTCGTACGCGCCCGAGTCCGTGGCCGTGGCGTCCCACACGTCGGCGAGCCGCTTCCCGGCCTCGACGGTGTAACGCCGCGGGATCCGGTCGAGATGAAGCCTGTCGTACACGTGGAAGACGGCACCCTTGTGACCGGAGTTGAGGAACTGGAGGGTGACCGTGCCCGTGCCGTGGTCGGTGGAGGCGTCGGTGTGGAGTTCGTACGGCAGCGCGCGGGAGTAGCGCGTCCCGCGCTCCTGGAACAGCGGCTCCGGTGCCGCCGGCGCCTTCGGTGAAGGCATGGTGCGCTGGTGGGCGTCGGAGGCGGCCCAGTCGCTCTGGTCGGGGAGTTCCGGGAACCGCTGCTTGTTCGGGTGCTTGAAGTCGAACGCCGAGCTGAGGTCACCGGAGACGGCGCGGTGCCACGGGCTGATGGCGTCGATCTGGACGCCGAAGCGCTGCTCGAGGAACATGCCGACCGAGGTGTGGTCGAACACCTCGGAGTCGACCCAGCCGCCCCGGCTCCACGGGGAGACGACGTAGAGCGGCACGCGCGGGCCCATGCCCCACGGGCGAGTCGTACCGGTGACCGTGTCGTCGGCCTTGAGCCACGACGACGGCTTGCCGGACGCGTCGAAGTACTCGCCGTCCACCGGGACCGTCGACTGGCCGGCGAGGGTGCCGTCGAGGTTGTACGACGGGACGGCCGGTGCAGGGACGTGGTCGAAGAGGCCGTCGTTCTCGTCGAAGGTGAGCAGGAAGACGGTCTTGCTCCACACCTCCGGGTTGGCGGTCAGCGCGTCCAGCACGTCGGCGGTGAAGTTGCCACCGTGCGTCGGGCTGGAACCCGCGCCGGGGTGCTCGGAGTTGGAGGCGGTCGTCAGCACCCAGGAGACCTGCGGCAGGGTGTCCTCGAGCACGTCCTGGCGGAGCCGGTCCAGGAAGTCGGGGCCACCGGTCATGCCGTGCTCGTACACCGGCGTGCCCGGCTGGGCGTTGCGGAAGCTCTCGAACGCCAGGCAGCCGTTCATCGCGCCGGTCCAGTTGTCGTTCATGTCCTGGTAGATGTGCCAGCTGATGCCGGCGCGCTCCAGTACATCCGGGATGGTGTCCCAGGTGAACGCGTTGCTCGCGTACTTGTAGGTCTGCGGCCACGCGTCCGGCACCCACTTGCCGGTGATCCAGCACCGGAGGTTGTTGGGCTCGGACTGGTCGGGGCCGGAGTTGACGCCCTGGCGGCCGAGTTCGGGGTTGAAGTTGGAACCCGACCAGAACGTGATGCGGTTGGGGTCGGTGCCGGTGGTGATGGAGCAGTGATAGGAGTCGCAGATGGTGAACGCCTCGGCGAGGGCGAACTGGAACGGGATGTCGTCGCGCCGGTAGTACCCCATGGAGTACTCGGTCTTGTACTTCGGCCAGTGACCGAGCTTGCCCTGGTTCCACGCGGCCTGCGCGTCGGCGAAGGAGTGCGGCGTCGAGGGGATGAGCAGGGCGCTGGAGCGCTCGGGGTCGAGGTGGTACGGCGGGATCTCCCGCGCGCCGTCGGACTGGTACCAGACCGGCTTGCCGCTCTCGAGCGGGATCGGGAACCGGTCGCCGAAGCCGCGCACGCCGCGCATCGTGCCGAAGTAGTGGTTGAAGCCGCGGTTCTCCTGCATCAGGATCACGACGTGCTCGACGTCCTTGATGGTTCCCGTGCGGACGGCCGCGTCGACGGCGAGGGCCCGGCTGATGGATCCGGGGAGCACGGACGCGGCGGCTGCCGCCCCCAGAGTCGTGGCCGACCGGCGGAGAAAGTCGCGTCTACTGGTTGGTGAGGGCATGACACATTCCTTCGCTCAGTGGAGGGGCTGCGCCCGGACAGGAACCGTCTCCGGAAACACATCGGCCTCCGGGGTCGGGTGCTTCCCGTCTGGTGACGGCTGCAGCCAGCACAGGCTAGGAAGGGATGATGAACCCGGACCGACCGTGCGGAAGATCGGCATGAACAGCGCTGAACACGGCGCCGGGCCAGGTCCGGCGATGGTGGCTGCGGCAGCCGCTCAGCCACGCCACCGTGCGTTCTACCGTCCAACGGTGGCGTCCCAGTTGCTGTGAAGACTCCACACCTTTGCGCGCGATGCGAGGTGTGATGTTGCGTGAACGGAGCCACTTGCGCAGGTGGTTGTAGTCGTATTTGGAGTTCGGCAGGGCGGCGCCGACGCGGGCCGCGGGGCGAGCAGATCGGCGGGATGGCGCACCGCGACCGGTCCAGCTTCCCGAGGGCGCCGAGTTCGTCCAGAGCCAGGCGGTGGAGCTTGGCCCGCACCCGCGCGGCAGTCCACTCGGTGAACCGCCGGTGGACGGTCTGCCATGAGGTACCGAAGACCGGCCGCGGCAGCGCACACGCGTGAGCCCAGTCACTTTCGGTCAATCGTTGCGCATGGCTTTCACCTTCCGGGGAAGAGGACCAGGTCACTGGGATGCCCCCTTATCAGACAAACCAGCTCAAGAAGGTCGAGGCTCGACGTGTCGGCACAAAAGACCATCCACGTGGGCGGAGAGTGGCGAGAAGCCGCCTCCGGCGCCACGCGCGAGATTCTCGACCCCGTCGACGCGGCGGCGTTCGCCGTCGTCGCGGAGGGTGGCGTCGCGGACACGGACGCCGCCGTCGCCGCAGCCAGGGCGGCCTTCGACAAGGGCCCCTGGCCGCACACGCCCGTCGCGGAGCGGGCCGCACTGCTCAGACGGGTGGCCGACCTGCTGGAGCGCGACCGGGAGAAGATCGGCGCTCTGGAGTGCCGGGACGCCGGCAAGACGCTCGAAGAGGGACGCGTCGACGTGGACTGCGTGCGCGACGCCTTCCGCTACTTCGCCGACCTCGTCATGAACGAGAGCGGCGGACGCGTCGTCGACGCCGGATCCGACGAGATTCACAGCGTCGTCGTGCACGAGCCCGTCGGAGTCTGCGGACTCATCACGCCGTGGAACTACCCGCTGCTCCAAGCCAGTTGGAAGATCGCGCCCGCACTCGCCGCGGGCAACACCTTTGTGATCAAGCCCAGTGAGATCACGCCGCTGACCACCGTTGCCCTCGTCGCGCTGCTCGTCGAGGCCGGACTGCCCGCAGGTGTGGCCAACATCGTCACCGGTGCCGGTGCCGCCGTCGGTGCCCGGATCGCCGACCACCCCGACGTCGATCTCGTCTCCTTCACCGGCGGACTCGCCAGCGGTACGAAGGTGATGCGGGCCGCCGCCGACACCGTCAAGAAGGTCGCGCTCGAACTCGGCGGCAAGAACCCCAACGTGGTGTTCGCGGACGCGTGCGCCACCGACGAGGGCTTCGACACCGCCGTCGACCAGGCACTGAACGCCGCCTTCATCCACAGCGGGCAGGTCTGCTCCGCCGGCTCCCGGCTGATCATCGAGGAGTCGGTCCGCGACCGCTTCGTCACCGAACTCGCCCTGCGCGCCACGAGGATCCGCATCGGCCGCGGCACCGACGACGGTGTCGAATGCGGTCCTCTCGTCTCCGAGCAGCAGCTCGTCAGGACCGAGGAGTTCGTGGCCTCCGCGCTGAAGGAAGGTGCGGTGCTGCGGGCCGGTGGCGAGCGCCCCGAAGGCCCCGGGTACTTCTATCGGCCCACGGTTCTGGACCACTGCGACCGATCCATGCGCGTCGTGCGCGAGGAGATCTTCGGACCGGTCCTGACCGTCGAGACCTTCCGTACCGAGAACGAGGCCGTCGCCCTCGCGAACGACACCGAGTACGGACTCGCCGGCGCCGTGTGGACTGCGGACGCGGGCCGCGGACGCCGGGTCGCGGGCCGGCTGCGCCACGGCACCGTCTGGATCAACGACTTCCACCCCTACCTGCCGCAGGCGGAGTGGGGCGGCTTCGGGAAGTCCGGCATCGGCCGGGAGCTGGGCCCGACGGGCCTGGCCGAGTACCGCGAGGCCAAGCACATCTACCAAAACCTCGCCCCGCGCCCTGTGCGCTGGTTCGCGGGCTGAACGGGAGCAGAGGTGGAGAACATGACCGACTACGACTACGTCATCGTCGGGGGCGGCACCGCAGGTTCGGTGATCGCCTCCCGGCTCACCGAGAACCCGGACATCACCGTTGCACTCATCGAGGGCGGACCGAGCGATGTGGGCCGGGACGACGTCCTGACCCTGCGCCGCTGGATGGGCCTCCTCGGCGGTGAGCTGGACTACGACTACCCCACCACCGAGCAGCCCCGCGGCAACTCGAACATCCGCCACAGCCGGGCCCGGGTGCTCGGCGGCTGTTCGTCCCACAACACCCTCATCGCCTTCAAGCCGCTGCCGTCCGACTGGGACGAGTGGGCCGAGACGGGCGCGGCCGGCTGGGACGCGGCGTCGATGGACCCGTACTTCCACAAGCTGCGCAACAACATCGTCCCCGTCGACGAGGCCGACCGGAACGCCATCGCCCGCGACTTCGTCGACGCGGCGCAGACCACGCTCGGGGTGCCGCGCGTCGAGGGCTTCAACAAGGAGGCCTTCCGGGACGGTGTCGGCTTCTTCGACCTCGCCTACCATCCCGAGAACAACAAGCGTTCCTCGGCGTCGGTGGCGTATCTGCACCCCTTCCTCGACCGCCCGAACCTCCACATCGCCCTGGAGACCTGGGCGTTCCGACTGGAGCTGGAAGGAACGCGTGCGACCGGCGTGCACGTGCGGACCAAGGACGGTACGGAGCGGGTCGTGCGGGCGCGGCGGGAAGTGGTGGTGTGCGCCGGTGCGGTGGACACCCCGCGGCTGCTGATGCACTCCGGCATCGGGCACCGCGAGGAGCTGGAGAAGCTCGGCATTCCCGTGGTGCACGACCTGCCGGGTGTCGGTGAGAACCTGCTCGACCATCCCGAGTCCGTCATCGTCTGGGAGACGCACGGACCGATCCCCGAGAACTCAGCGATGGACAGCGACGCCGGGCTCTTCGTACGGCGGGATCCGAACAGCCAGGGCCCCGACCTGATGTTCCACTTCTACCAGATCCCGTTCACCGACAACCCCGAGCGCCTCGGCTATGAGCGGCCCGCGCACGGCGTGTCGATGACGCCGAACATCCCGAAGCCGAAGAGCCGCGGACGGCTGTACCTGACCAGCCCCGACCCCGAGGTCAAACCCGCACTCGACTTCCGGTACTTCACCGACGAGGACGACTACGACGGCCGCACGCTCGTCGACGGGATCAGGATCGCCCGCGAGATCGCAGCGCAGGAACCGCTGGCCGGCTGGCTGAAGCGCGAGGTCTGCCCGGGGCCCGAGATCACCTCCGACGAGGACATCAGCGAGTACGCGCGCAAGGTCGCGCACACCGTCTACCACCCGGCCGGAACCTGCCGCATGGGCGCGGCCGACGACGAACTCGCCGTCGTCGAACCCGACCTGCGGATCCGGGGCCTCGACGGCATCCGAATAGCCGACGCGTCCGTCTTCCCGACGATGACGACCGTCAACCCGATGATCGGCGTGCTGATGGTCGGGGAGAAATGCGCAGATCTGCTCGGTGCCACTCCTGGGGGTCATGCCTGATGAACACGCCGCCGCACGTTTTCTCCGTACGCGACCTGTGGAAGGTGTTCGGTCCCAAGGCCGACCGCGTCCCCGGTGATGCCGAACTCGGTACGCTCACACCGGCCGAGCTGCGCGAGCGCACCGGCTGCACCGCAGCCGTGCGCGACGTCTCGTTCGACGTCCGCAAGGGCGAGGTGTTCGTCGTCATGGGCCTGTCCGGGTCCGGCAAGTCCACACTCGTGCGCTGCCTCACCCGGCTCATCGAGCCGACGTCCGGTGAGGTCACCATGGACGGCGAGGACGTGCTGTCGATGGACGCCGGCCGGCTGCGTGAACTGCGCCGCCACCGCGCCGCCATGGTCTTCCAGCACTTCGGCCTGCTGCCGCATCGCTCGGTCATCGACAACGTGGCCTACGGGCTCGAAATCCAGGGCATGGGCCGCGCGCGGCGGCGCGAGCGCGCGGCCGAGTTCATCGCCAAGGTCGGCCTCGACGGCATGGAGAACCGCCGTCCCGGACAGCTCTCCGGCGGTCAGCAGCAGCGGGTCGGACTTGCGCGTGCGCTCGCCGTCGACCCCGAAGTGCTGTTGTTCGACGAGCCGTTCAGTGCGCTCGACCCGCTGATCCGCCGCGACATGCAGGAGGAAGTCGTACGCCTGCACCGCGAGGAGGGTCGCACGATGGTCTTCATCACCCATGACCTGAACGAGGCGCTCAAGCTCGGCGACCGCATCGCGCTGATGCGCGACGGACGGATCGTGCAGCTGGGCACTCCGGAGGAGATCGTGGCGACGCCGGCCGACGACTACGTACGGGACTTCGTGCGCGACGTGCCGCGTGAGCAGGTCGTGACGGTGCAGACAGCCATGCGTCCCGCCGACGGTGAGGAGAGCATCTCGGGCCCGGCCCTTGCACCCGGTACCACGGTCTCCGATGCGATCGAGGCGGTCGTCCGCACCGGCAAGACCGCACGCGTGGTCGACGACGGCCGCTGCCTGGGCGTGGTCGACCACGCCTGCCTGCTCGGCGTCGTAGCCGGGATACCGGCCGTGAAGGAGGCCGCGTGATGCATGTGAGTACCTCCTCGGCTCCGCCGGGCCATACGTCAGCTGACCCGTCCGCGCCGGAATGCCGGGCCGCCGCGCGGGCCTCCTGGCCCACGAGCGGGGGGTGGCCGCGATGACCGCCACTGTCACCACTGCGCGCACCACCGGGCTGGACGCCTCCACGCCGGCCTCCTCCTTCGCGCGGCACCGCACCGGCGTCGTGCTGGTCGGCACCCTGGCACTGCTGATACTCGGCGCCTTCCTCATCGGCGGCGGGACATGGCCAGAGAGCCTCACCGTCGATCTGACCGGTCCGCTCGGGGACGTCAGCGACTGGATCATCGACAACCGCGACACCCACCCGCTGTTCCTCTACTTCTTCGGGCACATCAGCAACGCCGTCGTGCTGTCCGTACGCGGCGTCTACCTGGTCCTGCTCGCCGCCGGCTGGGCCGGTGTCACGGCCGCAGCCGGTCTGATCGCCTGGCGGGTCGCAGGCGTCCGGCTCGCACTCACCGCCGTCGCCGCGTTCATCCTCTGCGCACTGCTCGGCATGTGGGTGCCCACGATGCAGACCCTCGCGCTGATGGTCGTCGCCGTCCTGGCCTCCGTGATCCTCGGAGCAGTGCTCGGCCTGGCCGCCGGTCTGTCCGACCGCGTCTTCCGCTCGCTGCGCCCGGTACTCGACACCATGCAGGTCATGCCGGCCTTCGCGTATCTGCTGCCGGTCGTGCTGGTCTTCGGCATCGGTGTGCCTGCCGCCGTCCTCGCGACCGTCGTCTACGCGGCACCTCCGATGGCCCGGCTGACCGCGCTCGGACTGCGCGACGCCGACGCCGGCGTCATGGAGGCCGCGGCCTCGCTCGGTGCGACGGGACGGCAGCGGCTCCTCACCGCCCGGCTGCCGCTCGCCCGCAAGGAACTGCTGCTCGGCCTCAACCAGACGATCATGATGGCCCTGTCGATGGCCGTCATCGCCTCCGTGATCGGCGCGGGCGGCCTCGGTGACCGCGTCTACCAGGCCCTCGCCTCCGTCGACGTCGGCGCCGCGCTCGCCGCCGGCATTCCGATCGTGCTGCTCGCCGTCGTCCTCGACCGGGTCACCGCCGCGGCCGGCAACCGCATCGGCACCGCCCCGCAGACCGGGCCCGCCCGGTCCGGCTGGGCCGTCGTGCTGGCCGGCACTGTGGTCGCCGCCGTCGTGGCACGGCTCGCCGCCAAGCCGACCTGGCCCGATGCCTGGACCGTCGGCATCGCCGAGCCGGTCAATGAGGCCGTCGGCTGGATGACCGACCACCTCTACTCCGGTGTGCCCGTCATCGGTGGCACGGCGGACTGGGCCGCCCACTTCACCACCTGGATCCTCGATCCGGTACGCGACGGGCTCCAGTGGCTGCCCTGGTGGGCACTGCTCCTGCTGGTCGCCGTACTCGCCATGGTGATCGGCACATGGCGCACCACGCTGACCGCCGTCCTCGCGATGGCCGCGATCGGCGTGCTCGGCGTCTGGGACCCGGCGCTCAACACGCTCTCCCAGGTGCTGGCCGGCGTCACCGTCACCCTGGTGATCGGTTTCGCCGTCGGTATCGCCGCCTCCCGGAGCGAGCGGGTGGAACGCCTGCTGCGTCCGGTGCTCGACGTGTTCCAGACGATGCCGCAGTTCGTCTACCTCATCCCTGTGGTCGCTCTGTTCGGCGTCGGCCGCGCACCGGCGGTGGCCGCCGCCGTCATCTACGCGCTGCCCGCCGTCGTCCGCATCACCACGCAGGGAATGAACAGCGTCGACCCCGTCGTCATGGAGTCCTCGCGTTCGCTCGGTGCCACCGGGATACAGCAACTGCGCAAGGTCCAGCTGCCGTTGGCCCGCCCGGCACTGCTGCTCGCCGTCAACCAGGGAGTCGTCCTCGTACTCGCCGTCGTCGTCATCGGCGGTCTCGTCGGCGGAGGTGCTCTCGGCTACGACGTCGTGTTCGGCCTCGCCCAGGGCGACCTCGCGACCGGTCTGGTCGCAGGTGCCGCGATCGTCTGCCTCGGCCTGATGCTCGACCGTGTCACGCAGCCGACACAGCGCCGCACCGAAAAGGGGGCCTGACATGGCTCGTCCGCGCACACCTCTGATCGCGCTCGTCTGCGCCGCCGGTCTCGTCGCCGTTGCCGGCTGCGGGGCGGCGGACATGACGCGCCAGCCCTCTCCGTTCGCCAACGCGCAGGGCGCCAGGACCGTGACGCTCTCGGTCCAGTCATGGGTCGGCGCCCAGGCGAACACTGCCGTGGCCGAATACCTTCTCGAACACGAGCTGGGCTACCGCGTCGACACCGTTCAGATCGACGAGGTGCCCGCCTGGGACGCCCTCAGCCAAGGCCGGGTGGACGCCATCCTGGAGGACTGGGGCCATCCGGACCAGGAGGCCCGGTACGTCAAGGACAAGAAGACGATCACGCCCGGCGGGGAGCTCGGGGTCACCGGCCACATCGGCTGGTTCGTCCCCACGTACTTCGCGAAGGCGCACCCCGACGTCACCGACTGGAAGAACCTCAACAAGTACGCCGACCGGTTCCGCACCGCCGAGAGCGGCGGCAAGGGCCAGTTGCTGGACGGCTCTCCGTCGTACGTCACCAACGACAAGGCGCTCGTGCAGAACCTCGGCCTGGACTATCAGGTCGTGTTCTCGGGCTCCGAGGCGGCGCAGATCACCCAGATCAAGCAGTTCGCCAAGGAGAAGAAGCCGTTCCTCACCTACTGGTACAAGCCGCAGTGGCTGTTCGAGAAGGTACCGATGACGGAGATCGAACTGCCTCCGTACAAGGATGGTTGCGACGCCGACGCAGAGAAGGTCGAGTGCGCCTATCCGCACACGCCGCTGAAGAAGTACCTCAACGCGCGCTTCGCCGGCAACGGCGGCAAGGCGGCTCAGTTCCTCAAGAACTTCTCCTGGGGCACCGAGGAGCAGAACGAGGTGGCTCTGATGATCGCCGATCAGAAGCTCTCACCTCAGGAGGCGGCAAAGAAGTGGGTCGACAAGAACGAGTCGACGTGGCGCGCCTGGCTGCCCAAGTGATGTCTCCGGGCAGTCCGCCGGCCTCCGCAACCGCTCGACCCGGTTGAGGGCGGACGTGCTTGCGGACGACGACCGATGTGAGTCGCGGGAGGACATATGACGGAACGGCACCTGTCCTCCCGCGACCGGAGGCACCTTTGAGCGTCACGAGGCCTGCGCGGTCACCGATCCGCGGTCTGCTTCGGGCTTGAGCAGGGCGAGTTGGCGCCGGGCGAGCATGCCGCCGATGCCGGGCAGCAACGCCACGACGATGGCGGAGTGATCGCCAGAGGGCGGGAACCTGAGTCCGGGTCACCGGACGGCCACGTGTCGCAGCAGCTCAGAACCAGGATCACCGAACTGGCTGCGCGCTCTGCCCTCCGCGCTACAGGAGGCAGACGTCCGGCAGCAGTGGTAGGTGGAGGTCGATCACGCCGTCACACGTGTCCGGCTTCTGGGGCGCTGACGGCTTCGGCGTGGGAGGTGGCGGCGTAGTGGCGGGGGAAGCGCCCGGGCCGGGTGCGGTGGTCCCGGGCGGGCCGGGTGCCGTCGTCCGGTCGGGGGGCGGGGTGCCTCCGGTGGGCGGCTCGGTCCGGTCCTCGCCGCCGGAGACGGGCGTGCTGCTGGTCCCAGGGGTGGGCTCCCCCTCGAGGGGGGCCACCGATCCGGGGCCGGAGAACGCACGCGCGTTGCTGTCGTCATGGGTGGCGCCTGTGTCGTCTCCCTCTTCGGCGGGGCTGTGCTCCGTATCTCGACCATCCCCCTTCTTGTCCTGGCGGGCGTCCGGGATGGCGCCCGAGGCAGTGGCGGGCGGCGCGGCGGTGGCTGTTCGGGGTGTGCTCCCGCCCGACGTCAGGGCGAGCGCGCCGACGATGGCGACGGTGGCGGCTGTCACCGTGATGGTGGCCGTGCGATGTCTCCTCCAGGCAGACCGGGCTCGGTCACCGAAGGAGGTGAGAAGGGCGGCTGCACCGCCGCTGCGGCGGACCGGCCCCTCCGGGGCGTCAGAGGCAGCTACAACGGACGTTCGGCCGAGCGGCATTGCTGCAATCCTCTGTGCGGCTACCTTTGCGCGCAGCTGGGTGATGGTCTTTCGACTTCTCTGGTGCGCCCAGTGGAGGAGGAATACCGCCAGGGCGGCGGCCCCCAGGATTCCGGCCAGTGCAACATCCGCCACGGCTGCCCCCAAGACACTGAATTGTGACCTTGGGTACATGTTTGTTTTCCCAGGGTAACTTTTTTGGGCATATTCGAATCCGTGACCAGACCGTGACGGGGTCACAGCGACCTGCGCGTCGAGCAGTTCAATGGGCAGTAGCCCACCCGCCCCGGCCCCGCGGTGTCGCGCCGAGTCCGCCGCTCAGCGCCCCTTGTAGTTGATCTATATCCGCTGGGATGTAGTGATCACGGCTCTGACCTGGGTCTTAGTGGTCAGAGCGCACCTCACGAGTTGCGCCAGGTTGCGCGGCGGACCGACTCCGGATGGTCGCTTCGTCGGTCGAAACCGGTGACGCGGGTGATGTAGTCGCCCGTGGCGTCGTGGCGGATG
Organism: Streptomyces sp. NBC_00154; assembly: GCF_026342835.1. Classification (GTDB taxonomy): domain Bacteria; phylum Actinomycetota; class Actinomycetes; order Streptomycetales; family Streptomycetaceae; genus Streptomyces. Next base: position 423,388 of record NZ_JAPEMI010000001.1, on the reverse strand, counting down.
GAGGACGCCAGCTGACCCAGGGCGCCGGCCGGGTCGTAGGTGAACTCCTTTGCAGGGGCCACATGTGCCCGCCACTGCTTCTTGCCCTCGATGATGTCCTGGATGCTCATGTCAGCCTCCCAGCCGGCTCAGTTTCCTTGCGACGTTCCTGTTCAACTGCTCGCGCCACCGGTCGCGATAGGTTGGCGCCCCTTCTCCACCGACCAGCGCGGCGCAGAGGTGACCTGACGCCGGTCGAAGTCGATGGTGAAGTCGTCCCGGGTGAACCCGGCCTGCTCTTTCTGCTGCCACGCGCCACTGGCCTTGACCGGTCCGATGAGCTGGACCCGGTGGTCGCGGGCGGAGCGGTCGAGCAGGGCGGGTGGCCGGGCCGGGGCCTCGGAGTCGAGTGGCGGGCCCAGGGGCTGATTTCTTTGACGGGTCGGTCGATCGGATCCGTCTGTCCGCTGGGTGACCACTGATGCGATGGGGGATCGGATCGAGCCTGCCGACGACGGCTGATCCGGTGCGCGGTCGGCGGAGACGACCACCGCCGTGTCCACACCTGAGGGCGGCCCGACCGGCACCCTTCGGTCCGACCGTGTCCGATCGATATCAGCGCACCGGCGCCTGCACACGCCAGGGGCGCGGGCGTACGCACGTGGTCGAGCGATTCGGGCGCCGGCCCCGCAGTCGCTCATCGCGGCGGGCCGGCCCGGCGCAGAAGACCGGGCCGGCCGTACAGGACAGAACGTCCGCCGCCGCCTCATACGGAGAGGATCAGTGCGAGCCGGCGGTCGCGGTGGTGTAGAACTCGGCGGCGGTGAAGGTGGCGGAGACGCCCAGTTCGGCCGCGACAGCGGTGAGCCCGGCCTGGGCGGCGGCGAGGTCGGTGTGGCCGTCGGGGCTGAAATACGGCGCGATGAACTTCTCGAAATGTGCCCGGATTTCATCCCCCGTGTGACGCCCGAGGAAGTTCCCCAGATACCGGAGCGTGGTGTCGGGGTCCTTCTGGATCACCTGCAGGGCGCGCCGGTGGGCTCGTACGACGGCCTGGACCGCCGGGCTGTCCGGGGCGATGTAGGTGGGGTCGACGGCCACGCCCACGGTGGGAATCCGGAAGTGGTCTCCCATGTAGGCCAGGACGTTCCAGCCGTACTCGGCGGCCAGCGCCTCCGGTGCCATGGTGTCGCCGACCATCGCGGCGTCGATCTCACCGGCCCGCAGACGGCGCAGATCCATGGCGTAGTCGCCGGGCCAGCGGACGACGGTCCGAACGTCGCGGTCCACGTCGAGCCCGGCCTGGCGCAGCACGATGCGGGTGAACACACCGGGGCCGGTGTGGGGAGGGGTGACCGCCAGCCGTTGGCCGGCCAGGTCGGCCAGGGAGGTCAGGCCGGGGCGGGCGAGGAACCAGAACAGCGGGCTGGCGGTGTTGACGTGGAGCGCGACCCAGGGGATGCCGTCATTCAGTCGCGACAGAACGGTCCGGCCGAGCCCGATGACCGCGCAGCGGCGAAGCTGCTGCGCGTCCCAGGTGCAGCCGTCCCGCAGCGAGACGTGGACGCCCTCGTCGGCGTAGAAGCCCTGCTGGTCGGCGATGTAGGCGACCAGTTCCTCGTGCGGGCCCCGCCCGACGTAGACGAGATCGATCGTGTGCATGAAGGTCTCCCTTGCAGCTGACGGTGTATCGGAAACGCTCGGCCGTGGGCCGGGTCGGCAGGCGGGGCCCGGAGTGGGCGACGGAACTCGTCGGTGCGGTGCCCGTGGGGTCCGGTGGGGCCCGAGCCCGGGCCCGTCCTGTGCGCGGAAGGGACCCGGGGGTCGCCCCGGGCGGGCTCGTCGCGGTCGGGCGGACGACGCTGTGCGCGGAGGCGGTCCGGTGTCGCCGGTAGTTGTCGATCTTGTCGCGATCGGGAGCGGTCGGCGAGTCCGGTTCGGGGGACCGTACCCGGTACTCTCCGACCCGCTCTTCGGGCGGAAGAAGCTATCCGTCGGAGGCGGTCCGGTGTCGCCGGTACTTGTCGACCTTGTCGCGGTCGAGGTCGACGCCGAGCCCTGGGCCTTCGGGCACGACGAGGTGGCCGTTCTCGTACCGGACGGGGGCCACGGTGAGGTCGTCCCGCAGCAACAGCGGCCCGATGAGCTCACAGCCCATGTCGAGCTCCGGAACCGAGGCGAAAACATGCGCGGCGGCCGCGGTGCCGATCGACGTCTCGATGGCGGTGCCACCGTAGCAGCGAAGACCGCCGTGGGAGGCGATGGTCGCCACCTCCACGGCCGCGCGGAGCCCGCCGGCCTTGCCGATCTTGACGGAGACCGAATCACACGACCTCGCGGTGACGGCGGACATCGCGTCGACGGCGCGGCAGACGCTCTCGTCCGCCATGATGCGCAGGCTCCCCGTCCGCTCGACCAGCGAAGCCATCCCGGCGACGTCGCGCCGATCGATCGGCTGCTCCACGACGCTCACGCCCATCGCTTCCAGCTGTTGCACACAGGACACGGCGGTCCGGTAGTCCCAACTGCCGTTCGGATCGACCAGATAGTCGTGCTCGGTGCCGATTTTGGCGATGAGGCGGGCTGCCCGCTTGAGGTCCTCGTCGGGCGGCAGCGCACCGAGCTTCAACTTCAGGGCCGGGTGTCCCTGCCCGAGCCGCTCGATGGCCTCGTCGGCGACCTCCTGCTCGCCGCTCCCGCTCAACGCCCACCGTACGGGGATCCGCGTGCGCGCGGCCCCGCCGAGGAGGCGGTGAACAGGCACACCGAGGACGCGGCCGGTAGCGTCGAGCAGCGCCATCTCGACGGCTGCCTTGGCGAACTCGTTGCCGTGGCTCACCCTGTCCATCACGGAACGGATCAGGGGAAGCGCGAGGCAGTCCATGCCCACCAGTACCGGGGCCAGGTAGACCTCGATGAGTTGCTGCTGCCCCTCGATGCTTTCGCCGCTCCACCACGGACCGCCCGGCGACACACCTTCACCGATGCCGATGACCCCGGCGTCGGTGTGGACCTCTACGAGCAGGTAACTCTGGTGATAGATCTCATGGTTGACGAACCGGTGTGGCCGGGAGGTCGGCAGGTCCACGATCGTGGTACGCAGCTTGGTAATCCGTAGCGTGCTCACGACTCTTCCATTCTTGAGCGATGTCTCTTACGGGCCGGGAAGGGAGTCTTCACGTCACTCGGGCAGTTCCAGGACGAGCTCCTCGCTCATCGCTCTGGACACACAAATCATCATCACCGAGTTCTCGGCGCGCTCCGATTCGCTCAGCACCTCGTCGCGATGGTGGGGCAGACCCTTGACCACCCGAGTCTCACACGTGCCACAGATGCCGTCCCGGCAGTCGAAGTCCAGGTCGTAACCCTCGCCTTCGAGGGCTTCGAGAATCGATTGGTCCGCACCGACCCGTACCCGGTGCCCGGAACCGGACACGACCACGTCGAACGCGGAGTTTTCGGAGGTGTCCGCCCGCTGCGACGACTGGAAGCGCTCGACCCTCACCGACGACGGATCCGGCGTCAGGTTCTCGACGGCTCCGGTCATCCCCTCCGGCCCACAGCAGTACACGGTCGAACCCCGGTGGCGGTCGAGGATCGGCTGCAGGTCGAGCAGGCCTTCGTGCTCGTCATCGGCATGGATCGTGACCCTGTTGTCGGCCCAGGAGACGATCTCGTCGTGATAGGCCATCAGCGAGCGACGGCGACCGCAATAGACGACCTCGAATTCCGTGACACCGGCGGCACGCAGCTGTCGCAGCATGCCGAGGATCGGTGTGATGCCGATACCGCCGGCGAGGAACAGGTACCTTTCCGCGGGTTCCAGCGGAAAGTTGTTGTTGGGACCGTGCACCGTTACGACGGACCCGACGGGCAACTCGTCGTGGACGTAGGCGCTGCCACCGCGCGAAGTCGGTGACCTGTGGATGGCGATGGTCCAGGTGCCGTCGGACCGGTCGGCGCCGCACAACGAGTACTGGCGGGTCAGGCCGGTCGGCAGGTCAAGGACGATGTGCGCACCCGGGTCCCATGCCGGCAGCGGCGCGCCGTCGGAATCGACCAGTCGGAGTTCGACGACATCGTCGGCGACCCGCGTTCGCACCTCGATCCTCACGTGTCGTTGTGTGTCTTTCTCGCTCATGCCTCTCCCGTCTGTGTCGCCTCTCGCATCATCTGCGCGCACGGCACGCCGTCGAGGTGTTCTCGGCAGAAGTGCAGGGTGGGGTGTCACGAGTCCGCGGCGGCTTCCGCCGACTCGTGTCTCTTCTCGGCCGGACCGGCGAGTGCGCTGTGTCCGGCGTGCTCGGATCGGACGACGTCGTGCTCACCGGGCGCCGGCTCCGGTGCCCGGCCGGGGCACCGGAGCCTCGTTCGTGGTTATTCCGGCTGGAGTACGAACCCGAACTCGCCGAGCGTCCAACTGTCGCCGTCGATGTCGGTCTTGGTGAGGGGGATGATCAGGCCGGGCTTGACGCCCTCGGCGCAGTCGCTGTCGATGTAGGGGTCGCCCTCGAAGTAGAGCTGGGTGACGAGGGGCTTGTAGCCCTCGGCGGTGACCAGGAAGTGCAGGTGCGCGGGACGCCAGGTGTGGCGGCCCAGGACCGAGTTGAGGAGGTCGCCCGTCGGCCCGTTCTTGGGGATCTCGTAGGGGGCGGGGCGGATGCTGCGGAACTCGACGGCGCCGTCCTGGTCGACGGGGACGCGGGCGCGCAGGATGTAGTCCTCGGGCACGCCGGCGTCGATGAAGCTGTACAGGCCCTCGTCGGTGGCGTGCCACACGTCGACCGTCGCGGTGGCGAGGGGCTCGCCGGCGGGGCTGCGGACGGTGGCCTTGAACAGCAGCTTGTCGCCGGCCTCGTCGGGTCGCATGGGCAGCGTGTAGGGGCGCTCGGTGAGTACGGGCGCGCCGGGCTTGTAGTAGGGCCCCTCGATGGCGCTGGGGGTCCACGGGCCTTCGCCGTAGCTGTTGGTGTCGACGGTCGCTTCGAGGAAGGTGTCGGTCCACAGGGGCCACTCACCGGCCTCGCCCACCCGGATCAAGTACTGCGTTATCGCGGCGTAGTCCTCGTACCTAAGGCCGTGACGGACGATGAAATTCCTCGTCAGCTCGATGAACTCGTCGAACAGGTCGACGACACGCTGATTGGCCATCTATTCCTCCTGGGGAGGTCGTGGGAAGGGCAATCCAGCGTTCTTGTTGCGGGCAACTGGATTTCACGGCAACGCTAACCGGCGGGTCGGGACGCGGACCAATACCGGATCGGAACAATGCCCGTGCCACACGGGTATCACGTCGTCCGTCTCACCGGCACCGTGCGAACCTCTCCCGGACGGCCGGGCTCGCGCGCAACGTGGCTGTCACCGACGTAAGTTGGGGAGCCGATGGCGGCCCTTCGCCCCGGCGGAGGGACACACGCGAGCCGACCGCCGGTTCACCTTCCCCCGTGGAGGTGAACCGGCGATCGCGCCGTCGGTGCGAACGACGGGACCGGCACCGCACACGGTGCGGGCGGTCCGACGATCGTCTCCCGTCCGTCCCGCGTCACGAGCGCACGCACACCCACGCGACCGCGGCAACCGTCGCGCTGCTTCGGTGCTTCGCGTGCGGAGCTTCACGCCCGCCGTGCGGCCGGGCGTCAGGCCGTACCGCGGCCGGCGCGCCGTGTTGACGCCCCGCTCGCCCACACGGTGTCGACGACGCGTACGGTCGTCACTTCAGGCCCTCGGCGACGGACAGTTCGGCGGCGGTCTTGGCGATGACCTCGTCGACTCCGACACCCGGCGCGCACTCGATCAGCGCCAGACCCTCGTCGGTGACGTCGAGGACACCCAGGTCGGTGATGATCCGGTTCACACAGCGCTTCCCTGTCAGAGGCAGTGCGCACTCGGTGAGGATCTTCGGTGAGCCGTCCTTGGCGGTGTGTGCCATCACGACGATGACTGTACGGGCCCCGTGGACGAGGTCCATGGCACCGCCGATCCCGGTGATCATCTTCCCGGGGATCGCCCAGTTCGCCAGGTCGCCCCGCGTGGAGACCTGCATGGCGCCCAGCACCGCCACGTCGATGTGGCCGCCTCGGATCATCCCGAACGAGAGTGCCGAGTCGAAGAAGGAAGCACCGGGCAGTACCATCACGGTCTCCTTGCCCGCGTTGATCAGATCCGGGTCGACCTGATCCTCGGTGGGGTAGCGGCCGGTGCCCAGAATCCCGTTCTCCGACTCCAGGATGACTTCCACACCCTCCGGGAGATGGTTGGGGATCAACGTGGGGAGCCCGATGCCCAGGTTCACGTACTGGCCGTTCCCCAACTCCCGAGCGGCACGGGCCGCCACCTGCTCACGGCTCCAGGCCATCAGCCGCTCCCCCTCTCGCGTGTCCCGGGCACGGACACCGTGCGCTGCTCGATCTTCTTGTCCGCCGCCTGTTCAGGGGTGAGCGGCACCACCCGTTGCACGAAGATCCCCGGCAGGTGCACCGCGTCCGGATCGATCGCGCCGGGCTCGACCAACTCCTCCACCTCGGCGATGGTCACCCGACCGGCCATCGCCGCCAGGGGGTTGAAGTTCCGGGTGGACTTGTTGGACACCAGGTTCCCGTGCCGGTCTCCCTTGGCCGCCCGGACCAGGGCGAAGTCGGTACGGATGCCTCGCTCCAGTACGTACTCGGTGCCGTCGAACTCGCGCACTTCCTTCGGCGGCGACGCCAACGCGACACCGCCTGAGCCGTCGCAACGCCAGGGCAGCCCCCCGTCCGCGACCTGGGTGCCCACCCCCGCCGGGGTGTAGAACGCCGGGATTCCGGCACCGCCCGCCCGCAACCGCTCCGCGAGCGTGCCCTGCGGGATCAGTTCGACCTCCAGCTCACCGGCCAGATACTGGCGCGCGAACTCCTTGTTCGCGCCGACGTACGAGCCCGTCACCCGGCTGATCAGCGATGGTCGGGTTCTCTGGATGAGCGGGTCGGGACGGGAGCGGGTGGTGCCCCGCCGAACCCGCCGGGTCGAGGTCTCTCGCGACCGGCACGGCGGTGGACCGCCGTGCCGCAAAGACCCACGGCGCGGTGGGAGCGGCGGGGCACCTCGAAGCCTCCGGTCGTCCTCGCTACGACACGGACCCGTCGCGGGCCGTCGGCGCGCACGAACGTCCGGTTCGCCGTCGAGGCACCGGCGGTCGCCGATCTCCCGCGCGGGTCAGCCGCCCGTAAGGAGGTCGGTCAGGGACGTGTCCATCAACGGACGCCGCGCGCGGTCTTCGGCTCGGGCCACCAGGCCGCGTCCGAGATCGGGGTCGCGGGTGAACCGGTGAGCCGGGGGACCACGTCGGTGACCGTGGAGATCTCGCCCCTCTCGATCGCCTGGTACCACGAGATCCAGGTCTCGATCTGTTCCCCGGTGATGCCCTGTCGCCACCGCCGGGCGAAGGCTTCGTCCAGCGTCTCGGGTTCGAAGCGATATGGCCTGCCGGTGGCCGCGGCGATCCGGGTGATCGCTTCGTCGAGGGTGAGGGCATCCGGCCCGGTGATATCGAGGGTCGCTCCGTCGTGCTCGGATCGGTCGTCCCCGTCGAGTACGACCGCCGTGATGACGTCGGCGATGTCCTCGTGGGTGACGAAGGCCGCCCGGCCGGTACTCGCGGGGCCGCGCACCACGAACTCCTCGTCGGCGAGGGCCGCCGGTGTCGAGGTGTACCAGCCGGCACGCAGCACGGTGTGGCGGATTTCGGTGCCTGCCAGGTACCGCTCGGTCATCCACTGGTCGCGGGCGTTGAGGTAGGTGGCAGTGGGTCCGGCGCCGACGAGGGACACGTACAGAATGCGATCGACGCCCTCCGCGATCGCGGCCTGGACGACCGTGGCGTGCTCCTCGAGCCGGCGTCCGGTGCGGTGTCCGGAGACCAGGACGAGGGTCGAGGCCCCGGACAGCGCCTTGCGCATGTCCCCGGCGTCGGCGTAGGAGGCCGGACCTCGCCGCTGCGCTCCGGGCAGTTCGGGCAGCAGCTCCGGCCGTCGCCCGATGAGGAGTTGGGGGACCTTGTGGTCGGCGAGCCGGGTCGCGACCCGGCCGCCGAGGGCGCCTGTCACACCGGTGACCGCGACAGTGGCACGTTTCTTCTTGGACAAGTGCATCTCTTTTCCTCCATCCGGGGCCGCCGTCGATCACGCAACCCCTGCTTCCGATCTCTGAGAAGTGGACTTCAGATGGGCGACGATGGATGGTGCGGATGGCCGCAGTCGGCCACGTTCGACGCGGCGACCACGGCTGTGCCGCCGTGGCGGACGCGGTCGTGGCTCCGCGGCTCGGGCCTCCGGAGAATCGTCGGTGCGCGAGCGGTCCGCCGCCCGGCTCCGCGGCCTCTCGCCGCACGTGGGGCAGATCCCTGTCCCACGTGTCGCGGGAGAATGCCTGCCGATGCCGCTGGCTCCGACCTCGGACCGCGTCGATGACCTGTGGGCAGCGGGGCGACCCGACAGCATCCATGTGGTGATGCGGGCCCGGCCCGAACGTCCTTCGGGTCCGCCGGAGGGTGGAACCGGAGGGTAGAACCTACACGTGGCTACCGACAAGCGGCTCCGCACCGGCACGCCTCACTCGAGCGTGAAGGGGGCGTTCTTTCGGCTGCGTTCGGCGGCGTCGGCCGCCTCCGGGTACGGAATCGCGCGCGGGGCACCCCGGTGGAAACTTTCCCACCGGGGTGCCCGGGCGTGCTTTCGGGGAACGACCGCGTCACCCGCCCTGCGATCTCCATGGGGCCGGGTGCCGAGTTCATGGACAGCCCACCGGATCGGTCGTGTCTCGCGCCGGGCCGGGAACGTGCCAGGACTGCCGAGCGGGCCCCCGAGGCGAGGTCGCCCGCCGTGGCCGGCCGCGTCACACGGCCGAGCCTCGAGCCTCGTGTCGCGGGGCCGTGCCTCTCCACCGATCTCAGGCGTGGACCCTCAGTCGACCAGGTCGCCGACGCAGAAGATCTCCATGTGCTTGAGCGCCGCCTTGCTGTGGAAGTCCGAGAACTCCGCGGTCGCGTCGCGCCCGGCGTACATGCGGGCGACGAACGCCCCGCCCGGGTGGTGGTCCTTCCACTCGGTGAAGTCGTAGACCTTGCCGCCGATCACGATCCAGCACTCGTCGAAGGTGCTGTGCTGCGCGAGCTCCGCCCTGGTGATCTGCCGGCCACCCTCCACCGGCTTCTCCGGCTTCCACAGGTTGCGCATCACTTCCTTGCGCGCGTTGGCGATCACCTCACGGTCGCGGAAGTCCCAGGGACCGAGCTTCTTCCTCGGGAGCTTGTCACCGATGTTGCGCGCGTCGAAGTCGTAGATCCACGAGTCGTTGTTGCCCGCGCGCTGCTCGTGCGCGAACAGGGGGAAGTCCCGCTCGTCGGCCGCCGCGAGCAGCGCCTTGCGCTCCGGCGTGTCCTCGGGCTCCAGCACCTTGAAGTTGAACTTGGACGCGAACTGGAAGCGGCTCGCCCGGTAGTGCCGGACGCGCTCGTAGTGCAGCAGGGCGCTGTACACGTCGTCGCCGTGCAGCTTGAAGCAGCTACTCAGGGCCGCCCCGTCCTCAAGGGACTGGTTGACTCCCTGACCGAACGTCGGGAGCATCGGGTGCGCCGCGTCGCCCAGCAGGCAGATGCGGCCGTCCTGCCACTCCTCGAGCGCGTCCCGGTCGTAGAGCCCCCACTTCGTGGGCTCCACCATCGCGGCACCCATGGCGAGGATGTCGTCCTTGCGGGGGTCGCCCGCGAACGCGCGCTCCGTGGTCTCCAGGATGTCCGAGTTGTCGATCGGCTTCCATCCGGCCCAGTCCTCGGGGAACTCGCTCGAGTCCGACGTGTACACGCCGTACCACACGTTGAGCAGTTCCCCGCCGCGGACCCAGTACGTCATCACCCAGGCGGTGTCGTGCCGACGGGTGTCCATCGTGAACGAGTCGATCGGGTTGTGGTCGAGCGGGCTGCCGTCAGGCTTGCGCATCGCCGCGACCTTGTCGCGCGGAATCAGACCGCGGTAACACACCACGTCCGTCCAGCGACGCTGCCCCTTGCCCGGCCAGGTCTCCTTCAGCACCCGCGAGCCGATTCCGTCGGCTCCGATGACGACATCGCCGGTGACGACCGTCCCGTCCTCGAAGACGGCGGTGCCGCAGTTCTCGTCCTGCGACAGCTTGACGAGGCGCTTGCCCATGTGCACGCGGATGGGGCACTTCACACCCGAGTCGGGTCCGAGCTCGCTGACCCGCTTGTGCAGGCACATCAGCAGGTCCTGCCGATGCATGTGGTGGAACCCGCCGCCCTCGGCCAGCTGCTCCGGCGTGTTGTAGGGGATGGGCTTACGGGACACCGATCCGTCGACCAGGATCTCCCGCGACGCCTCCAGGACCGCCGCGCGCCCGCCGTCCAGGACACCGTCAGGGCCCTTGGGGTCACCGCCGTCGAGGTCCACGCCCACCCAGTGACACAGGCGCGCACCGTTCGGCGAGATGTTCAGACCCGCGCCCGCGGTGGTGGGGGTCGCACTCGCCTCATAGACGTCGATCGAATCGAACGTGTCACCTGCTTCGCGGAGAGCGAGAGCGGAGAAAAGCCCACCCATTCCACCGCCGATGATCACAGCATGCATATTTCCTCCAGGCTGTTTTGGATTTCAGGAAGGATTTGGGCAGTCACGCCGAGCGCTGGAGGAGACGTTAGGCAGGGGCCTCACACACCGTCCAATACCGAGATCTGGTCGTCTTCATACCTTCCGCGAACGGCGCTACCCCGCCACTCGACTTTTCTCGCCGACGGTGCATTTCACATTCGGAATCATGGATGCATGAAAGTATGCGACATTCGTTAATTTTTCGGATATATCGCCCCACCCGTTCAACGGGGTAGGGGAGGTGACGCGCGGGCCGGAAGTCGCCCGCATGCCGACGCTCGACGGTGTGGAGATCCGGTGAGCGAGCGGGCCCGCACGGGAATTCCGACAGCGTATTCAGGTCTTATACGTCGCGCACCGGGCTATAAGGTCACTACTCCCGTTCCGTCAGAAACTCCCCGAGGGTTCACCCGGACGACCCCAGTCAGTACTGTCGGCAGCGTGCTTCCAGTTGATCTCCGGCAGTTCGAATGCTTCATCGCCGTCGCCGAGGAGGGGAATGTCAGCCGGGCCGCGGCTCGGCTGCACATGACCCAGCCGCCGCTGACCCGGCGGATCGCCCGACTCGAGCGGAGTGTCGGCGTGAGCCTGTTCATGCGCACGCCCAGCGGTGTCGAGCTGACGGAGGCCGGTGCCGTCTTGCTCGACCGGGCCCACCGGATCATGCAGCTGACCGAGTACGCCATCGACCGTGCGCGGCTCGCGGACGCGGGGCAGGCCGGCTCCCTGGTGGTGGGCTACTTCGGGTCCCCGATGTTCGACGCCGTGCCACGCCTGCTGCGGGGGTTCCTCAAGACCCGCCCGACGGTGAGCCTGGTCCTCGAGCGTGCCCCCAAGAACGTGCAGGCCGACGCGATCCGGGACGGACGCATGCACCTGGGGTTCAGCCGTCAATACCGGAGCGAACCGGGTCTCGTTGTCCGCCGTGTCGCCAGCGAGCCCCTCTACCTGGCGCTGCCCGAGGGCCACCCGCTGCTGAAAGCCGGCGAAGCCGAGTTGGCGGATCTGCGGGAGCAACAGCTCGTGCTCTTTCCCACGGGCCCGCGTCCCAGCTTCGCCGACGCGGTCACCCAACTGTGCGCCCAGGCCGGGTTCTCGGCACCCGTCGTGAGAGAGGCGGGGGACGTCCTCACCGCCCTGGGGTATGTGGCCTCGGCCGGGTTCTGTTCGGTGGTCCCCCGGTCCGCGACCAGGGTCACGCTGCCGGGAGTGGGCTTCGTGCCGCTCTCCGACACCCCGCCCGAGGGGCTCAGCTGCCTGTACCGCGCGGACAACGTGCCCGCGCTCGTCCGGGCCTTCCTCGACCACGTGTCCGCCACCTCGTCCGAGCCCGAAACCACCGCGGAGAGCGGCCCGCGCGTGTCGATCTGAGGCCCCGACTCGCCCCGCCCCTCGATCCGTCGATGGCGAGCGTCGAAGGGCGGGTCGGCGTGGGCGGCGGCCCGCGCGCGCCGATGAGGCACGCGACCGGCCTTCCCGGACTTTCCGTCTGCCGGGCCGATCACGGACGGCACCGACCGGCCGACTTCACAACACCGTCAACGGGCCGAAGGCCCACTGTCCCCCTGCGAGCCGATGTGACGACTCCACGGCCGGGGCGAGTGATCACTCGCGGAAAACCGATGCCGCAGGAACCCCGTCGGGACCGTGATACCCGTGTGGCACGGGCATTGTTCCGATCCGGTATTGGTCCGCGTCCCGACCCGCCGGTTAGCGTTGCCGTGAAATCCAGTTGCCCGCAACAAGAACGCTGGATTGCCCTTCCCACGACCTCCCCAGGAGGAATAGATGGCCAATCAGCGTGTCGTCGACCTGTTCGACGAGTTCATCGAGCTGACGAGGAATTTCATCGTCCGTCACGGCCTTAGGTACGAGGACTACGCCGCGATAACGCAGTACTTGATCCGGGTGGGCGAGGCCGGTGAGTGGCCCCTGTGGACCGACACCTTCCTCGAAGCGACCGTCGACACCAACAGCTACGGCGAAGGCCCGTGGACCCCCAGCGCCATCGAGGGGCCCTACTACAAGCCCGGCGCGCCCGTACTCACCGAGCGCCCCTACACGCTGCCCATGCGACCCGACGAGGCCGGCGACAAGCTGCTGTTCAAGGCCACCGTCCGCAGCCCCGCCGGCGAGCCCCTCGCCACCGCGACGGTCGACGTGTGGCACGCCACCGACGAGGGCCTGTACAGCTTCATCGACGCCGGCGTGCCCGAGGACTACATCCTGCGCGCCCGCGTCCCCGTCGACCAGGACGGCGCCGTCGAGTTCCGCAGCATCCGCCCCGCCCCCTACGAGATCCCCAAGAACGGGCCGACGGGCGACCTCCTCAACTCGGTCCTGGGCCGCCACACCTGGCGTCCCGCGCACCTGCACTTCCTGGTCACCGCCGAGGGCTACAAGCCCCTCGTCACCCAGCTCTACTTCGAGGGCGACCCCTACATCGACAGCGACTGCGCCGAGGGCGTCAAGCCCGGCCTGATCATCCCCCTCACCAAGACCGACATCGACGGCGACAGTTGGACGCTCGGCGAGTTCGGGTTCGTACTCCAGCCGGAATAACCACGAACGAGATAAGGCCACTCGGTCTCCTCGATCGCGCAGCGGTCGGGATGTCGGCCGGTCGCGAGCAGTCGGCTGTCGCCGAGTTCGCGGGCCGCACACGATCACCGCATCAGGCCCGGGCCGAGGCCCGCGCGGTCGCCAGGACCGCGCTCATCTCGGCCCGCTCGCGTGCCCGGCGACCGAATCGGTCGCGGCAACCCGGTGTCCAGGGCTCGGTGGAGAGCTCCGACACCGGCTCGGCCGACGGCCGATACCCGCGAAAGCGGGTTGGTGTTGCCGTCTTGGTATTGGCTTGCTCTCCACCCGTCTGGCTACGGTCGGCAAAGACCACGCAGTCGAGCTGAGCGGAGCGCGCCATGTGCCACAACCATTCGGAAGCACCCGAGTTGGGCGAGGGCCTGACCGTGACGACGTGTCGGACACCCGGCGTCGATCCTGTCCCCTACCTGCACTTCGGCAGCGAGGAGACCACCGACGCCGATGTCATCGTCCTGATGACCGACATCTTCGGAGTGAACCCGTTCTATCGCCACCTTTCGGGCCTGCTGGTGGCCGAGGGATACCAATTGGTGATGCCGGACATGTTCCACCGGCTCGGCGCCGCGGCTCCGGGACGTGACGGCGCGCTGGCCCGGCGCGCGCGGCTGGACGACCCGTTGGCCATGGACGACGTGGAGCGGGTCATCGAGCGCACCACGGACGGCAATCGCCGCTTCGGTGTGTTGGGTTTCTGTATCGGCGGGAGCTTCGCCCTGCTGAGTGCGGCCACGCACCGCAACCAGGTCACCGCGACCTACTACGCGTTCCCCAAGGGCTCGCCGGGTGCGAAGGTGCCGGTCACGGAACCGCTGGAGGTCGCCGGTTCGATCGCCGGGCCGGTTCTGGGCCATTGGGGTCGGCAGGACTACATCGACGCGGGTGAGGTCGAGGAGCTCGCGAAGGTACTCGACACGGCTCCCGGCGAGACCGAGGTCAGGTGGTACTCCGACGCGGGGCACAGTTTCCTCGCCGGGCTGACCGAGAACCCTCAGGACTCCATGGGTGCGGCGGCGGACTCCTGGCGGCGGACGCTGGCCTTCTTCGGGTCGCACCTCACTCCGGCCACGCGTGGCTGACCCGTCCCACCGACCGGCCCCGCGCCGCGAAACGGTCGGCGCGGGCGCGTAGTCGACGGCGGGTGGCGAGCCGGACGGCTCGTCGCTTCCGGGAACGGGCGGCCGCAGGCGGTCCTGGTGGGCACCAGGCCGAGTATCCGGGGACTCGAACGACGGGCCCTGTCACATGAGGAGAACCTTTGCCATGATCGAGAAAGAGCCGTCTGAAGTTTCGGTGGGGCGCGCGGACTTCGTCCACCAGTGGCCCGCCTCACGCGTCGTGTTCGGACCGGGCAAGATCTCGGTCGCCGCCAGTGAGGCGGCTCGCTTCGGCACCCGGTTCGCCGTGATTCACGATCCGACCGCCCAGAGCGCCGCCGACCGGGTGGCGAGCGACGCGCGAGGCGGGGTCTGCGCGCGGATCGGCGAGGTCGCGCAGCACGTCCCCGTGCAGGCGGTGACCGAAGCCGTGGCCATCGTCCGGGAGGCGCGCGCGGAGGTATTGATCTGCATCGGCGGTGGCTCGGCCACCGGCCTCGCCAAGGGGGTGGCACGGGAACTCGCGTTGCCCTTGGTCGCCGTTCCGACCACCTACGCCGGCAGCGAGATGACCTCGATCTGGGGACATACGGAGGGCGGAAAGAAGACCACCGGGCGCGCGGAAACGGTCCGTCCCCGCACCGTGGTCTACGACCCCGAACTGACGCTGGATCTGCCCCCGGCGATCTCGGTGACAAGTGGCGTCAACGCGATCGCGCACTGTGTGGAGGCGATGTACGCCCCCGAATCGTCCCCGATGACGCGGGTGGCCGCCGCCGAGGGGATCCGGTCCATGAGCCGAGCCCTGCCCGGCATCCTCGACGAGCCTCGTGACGTCGCGGTCCGCGGTTTCGCGTTGCGCGGGGCCTGGCTTTCCGGCTGGTCGCTGGAGGTCTCCACGACCGGGTTGCACCACAAGCTCTGCCACATCCTCGGCGGCTTGCTGGACCTGCCGCACAGCCCCCTTCACACCGTGCTGCTTCCCTACGCCGTCGCGCACATCGCACCGGCCGCCGAGGCCGAAACCCGGATCGTGCTCGAAAGCCTCGGTCTGACGGGGCCCGTGACCGATGCCGGGGGCCTGATCTGGGAGCGTCACCGACTCTTGGGGGCCCCCGCATCGTTGGCCGAGATCGGCATGCGCGAAGCCGATGTGGAGCGGACGATCGCCGAGGCATCGGCGGCGCTGGCCGATCGTCCACTCCCGCCGCGTCCGATCGGGGCCTCCGGCCTCCGCGACGTGATTCTGACCGCCTTCAAGGGTGACCGACCTGCGGCGTGACCCGTTTCCGCTGAGACGGGATGAGATCGAATCGGGGCGGACGCGTGGCGCGGGTACCACCTTCTCGGGCGCCGGGCCGCCGGGCCGCATGACCTCCCTCCTGCGGACACCGCAGCGACTCGATGCGCCGCGTGAACAGCGACCGCCAGGCGGCAACAACCCTGTCAGCGATCAGGGGCAGGAGCCGGAGCGTTTGCCATCGTTATCAGTGCCCACTCCGCCAACATTCCGACCGGCGCCCCCACTTGAGGAACCCCGGATCGGCCGGTGCCGACAGGACAGGTTGTCCGGGCCCGGGGGCGCGCAGCACGAACAACAGGTCTCCGGCACAAGAGCCGATCGTGAGATTCCCCGGAGACGTTCCGCAAGGCTCCGCGCCCGCCGAAACAACACGAGAGGAAGAAATCATGAATGAATTTCTGGTCGAGTTGACCATCAACGTGCCCGAGGGGACGGACCCGGCAGAGGTGGACCGGCGTCGCGCCGCCGAAGCGGTCCGTGCCAAGGAACTCGCCGCCGAGGGCCATCTGTTCCGACTGTGGCGCCAGACCGGGGAGCCTCGTGTCATCTCCGTGTGGCGCGCGGACGACGAGGCGGAGTTGCGCGAAAAGGTCCTGGGAAGCCTGCCCCTGTGGCCTTGGGTATCCGCTGTGATCACCGCTCTGCAGCCGCACCCCAACGATCCCAGCTGAACCGTTCCGGGTCTTCCGGCACGGCACCACACTGCCCCGGCTCGGTGCGTCGATCAGGACCGCCGCACCGAGCCCGCAGTGCATGCCCCGAGGTGGAGAAGTCGGTGGTTCACCGACTGGTTCGACGGGCCCCTGGTCGGTTGCGCGCGGGGCGGTCGGTACACCTCGGGTACCCGTGCACCGTCGCGGGCCAGGGGCACGTCCAGTGCTGTCGGTCTCTTCGGCAGCCGTCATCAGAAATAGGGGCGCCGCGATGGACAGCCACCCCGGATGGAGGGAAGCATGTCCGAGTACACCCGTGCCAAGGTGGCGGTCACCGGAGTGACCGGCGATCTGGGTCGGCTGATCGCAGACCGCCTCGCCGATCACGGCGTCCCTCATCGGCCGGAATCCGGACCGCATGCCCGAGCTGCCCGGCGCCGAACGACGCGGCCCGGCCGCCTATGACGACGCCGCGGCCATGCGCGCCGCGCTCGACGGCGCGTCGACCCTCGTCCTGGTCTCCGGGCACCGCACGGGGCGACGCCTGGAGGAACACGCCAACGCGGTCGAGGCCGCGAAGGCGGCCTGCGTGAACCGGGTCCTGTACGTGTCCCTCGTCGGAGCGTCACCCACCGCCACCTACCTCAACGCCCGTGACCAGTGGATGACGGAGCAGTATTACCTCGCAGCCGCCGGGATCCGCCACACCGTGCTGCGGGCGGGCTTCTACGCGTCGACGCCGGCCGCCCTGGCCGACGAGAACTTCCTCGTGAGCGGTCCCGGGGGGACCGGCCGGGTCGCCCTCGTCACCCACGAGGACATCGCCAACGTGGTCACGGTCGTTGCCCTCGACGACGATCCCCGATCAAAGCACGACGCCGCGATCCTTGAGAGGGCGTTGAGTCCCGTTCCTGATGATGTGGCGTCGCTCTTTCGTGGGTGATGGGTCGGTTCCGTCCTCGCTTCATGTCGTGTGCATGATGGGGTTGTGGGCATGGAACGGATGCCGTACGCAACCGACTTGTCCGACGAGCAGTGGGCGTTGATCGAGGCGATGGTCACCGCGTGGAAGCAGGATCGGGTGTCGAGGTCGGCGACCGGAGACCCGGGCGCCTGCGACCTGCGCGAGGTCGTGAACGCGCTGCTCTACCAGAACCGGACGGGCTGTCAGTGGCGTCTCCTGCCGCACGATCTCCCGGCCTGGTCGGCGATGTTCTACTACTTCAGCCTGTGGCGCGAGGACGGCCTTGACCAGCGGATCCAGGAGATCCTGCGCTGCCAGGTGCGGGAGTGGTCCGGGTGATTAGAGGACCCGTCCCTGGTGATCATCGACACCCAGTCCGTCCGCGTGGCGGCCGGAATGCCGAAGAAGACGACGGGACTGGACGCGAACAAGAAGACGCCCGGCAGGTAGCGGGGACTCGCCGTCGACGTACTGGGCCTGATCATCCGTGTGGTGATCCTCGCCGCGAGCGCGCAAGTGGGTGGAGGTCTGCCCGGCGACGAGGGGTGCGGGTCAGCACCGAACCAGCGCGAGGCACCCGAACGGTCCGGAACGGACCCCAACGGAAGCCAGCAGGCCTCTTCCGTCACCCGGATCTCGACACTCTTGCTCCTGTGGAGTGGCGAGACTTCAGGTGACAGGCGGTTCCTGCGCCGCGAGGGCCAGTGCTGCCGGAGGTGCCCAGAGGGCTGCGAAGCCGTTGTTTCCACCTCGATCGCGGTACCCAGAAGCGGGCTGAGCCAGGGACTTTTCAGGGATTTTCAGCTCTGTCAGAGGGACTTTCGCGGGACGATCCGGCGTGCAAACCGGTAAGCCCGTGACAGAGCTGAAAGTAGAGAAATACCTGGTCAGCGCTCCTGTAGCAGCCATCGGCCCGCCGTCACGCCGCTCAGCGCCCCTTGTAGTTGATCTTCATGGTGTCCATGTCGGTCGCGGTGGAGCGCAGCCGCCCGTAGCCGTACCCGTGCTCCTTCAGCGTCGTCTCCGCCCGGTCCTCGGCGATCGCGGATGCCATCTCTTCGCCGTCCTCGGCGTCCGATACGACCACGTACCGGAAGCTGAAGTGCTTGAGCACCGTGTCGTAGGTGAGCGAACCCTCCTCGGTGAACTGCATCGCCTCCAGGCCGTGCTGTTCCACCTCTGCCAGCAGGCGGGCGCGGGCCTCGTCCGTGAGGCCCTCCCAGGTGCCGCGCACGATCACTCGGTAGGTGTGCTGGGTGCTCATCCCGTTCTGCCGCCTCTGTCGCATGAACTGTTGAGGATCAAGGCTACGACGGCGAGCACGAGACGCACGTGGAATATTGTCGCCGTCGACGCCGGGGGCGGCCTTTGCCGAAGTCTGACGGCGACGCCCCTGGTCGGGGCGGCTTCGAGAGTGTTCCATGGTCATCGGGGGCGCCCGGACCTGCGGCGGCCCGCGCGAGGGAGCGAGGTTGCTTTGGCCACGACCGTACGACGAGCCGTACTGACTCTGCCCGCCGCACCGCTGGGCCCGGAAAACCCGCTGCCGGCGCTGCGGCCGCTCGACGAGATGCATGTCGTCGACGACCGCGACCGGGCCGGGCTGCCGCGCGACATGGCACGGCAGATCGGCTACGAGCCGCTGACCACCGTCCTGCCAGTGCGCATTCTCGACGGGTACGGGCGCGAGCGGACCCCCACCGACCTGGACGCGATCGTCATCGAGAACGACCGGCTCCGGGCCACGGTCCTGCCCGGGCTCGGCGGCCGGATCCACTCCCTCCACCACAAGCCGACCGGCCGGGAGCTGCTCTACACCAACCCCGTCCTGCAGCCTGCCGACTTCGCCCTCAACGGCGCCTGGTTCTCCGGCGGCATCGAGTGGAACATCGGCGCGACCGGCCACACCACACTGTCCTGCGCGCCGGTGCACGCCGCCCGCGTCCCCGCACCCGACGGCGGTGAAATGGTCCGTCTCTGGGAGTGGGAGCGGCTGCGCGACCTGCCGTTCCAGGTGGACCTTTGGCTGCCGGAGGACTCCGACTTCCTCCATGTCGGGGTACGGATACGCAACCCGCACGAGCACACCGCGCCCGTCTACTGGTGGTCCAACATCGCCGTCCCGGAGGGCGCACGGTCCCGGGTCCTGGCCCCTGCCGACGAGGCCTGGCACTTCGGTTACGAGCGGACCCTGACCCGGGTGCCCGTGCCGGAGACCGATTCCGTCGACCGTACGTACCCGCTGCGCAGCGACTTCCCCGCCGACTACTTCTACGAGGTGCCCGACGGCACCCGCCGCTGGATCGCCTCCCTCGACGAGGACGGTCACGGACTCGTCCAGACCTCCACCGACCTGCTGCGCGGCCGCAAGCTCTTCCTCTGGGGCAGCGGGCCCGGCGGGCGCCGGTGGCAGCAGTGGCTCACCGAACCCGGCACCGTCGGCTACGCGGAGATCCAGGCCGGACTCGCCCGTACCCAGCTGGAGCACATCCCGCTCGAACCCGGCGCCGAGTTCAGCTGGCTGGAGTCGTACGGACCGCTGACCGCCGACCCCGGTGTCGTGCACGGTGACGACTGGGCCGCGGCCCGCGCCGAGACCGAGCAGCGCCTCGCCGAAGCCCTGCCGCGCGCCGACGTCGACGCCGCGTACGCGGCCTGGCGCCCGCACGCCGACACCGAGCCCGGTGAGTTCCTTGCCGCCGGCTCCGGCTGGGGCGCCCTCGAAGTCCGGCGCGGCAAGTACCGACTCCCGGGCACACCGTTCGCCGAGTCCACCCTCGGCGAACAGCAGGCACCCTGGCTGCACCTCCTCGACCAGGGCGCCTTCCCCGAGCCGCGCCGTGTGACGCCCCCCGGACCCTCGCTCGTCTCCGCACACTGGCGCGACATGCTGGAGACGGCATCCGCCGAACCCCTCACCGAGTACCACCTCGGCGTCGCCCAGTGGCACGCCGGCGACCGCGCCCAGGCGGTCCGCAGCTGGGAGCGCGGTCTGGCCCTCGCCCCGTCCCGCTGGCCGCTGCTGCGCTGCCTGGCCGTCGCCGCCCAGGAGGGCGGCCAGCGGAGCAGGGCCGCCGACCACTACGCCGAGGCGTTCGAGGACCTCTGCGCGGAACGCCGGGACGACGGCGAAGCCTGGACCGCCGCCACCACTGCCCTCGGCCATGAGGCGATAGAGGCGCTGCTGGCGGCCGGGCGGCCCGACGAGGCCCGCACGGTCTGGGCCGGGCTGCGCCCGGCGATCCGGCAGCGGGGCCGGTTCCGCCTGCTGGAGGCCCGACTCCTGCTCGCCGAGGGCGACCCTGCGGCGGCCCGTGCCGTCTTCGACGAGGGCTTCGAGGTCGCGGACCTGCGGGAGGGGGCGGAGATCCTGGACGAGGTCTGGTCGGCGCTCAGTGACGAACCGCTGCCCGACGCGTACAACTACCGTATGCGTCCGAAGAGTTGACCGGAGACCTTCCGGGGTGAGCGGCCCACGCGCGAACCGGCCGGTGAGGTGCCGGCGCGCGTGGGTACGGAGCGATGTCAGAGGTTCCGGAACCTGCCGGATCAGGCCGACAGGTTCCGGTCGACGTACTCGAAGACCGAGCCGTCCGGATGGACCGCGATCAGGTTCCGGCCGACCGGGGTCGGTACCGGGCCCGCGAGTATCCGGGCGCCGACGCGGGTGAGCGACTCATGCGCGTCGTCGACGTTCTTCACCGCGATCGTCGCCGTCACCTTGCGCAGGATCTCCAGCTCCGACTCGGGGCCACTCATCAGCAGAAAGCAGCCGATCGCGGCGACCGAGACACCGCCGCGCTCGAAGCGCAGCGCCGGACTGGCTGTGAGGTCCTCGTAGAAGGCCACCGCGGCCTCCAGGTCGTCGACGCAGATGCGCAGCGTGGTTCCCAGAATTTCCATGCGGAACAGGGTAGTTGGCGGGACCGCGCCCTGTGATCGATTCCGGTGGCCGGCCGGCCGCGTCAGGCGCGGCAGAGCACTTCGCCGTGCGGGACCATGAACCATGCGTCGTCCTGCTCGCCCCAGGCGCGCCAGGCCGCTGCGATGTCGGTCAGCTGCTCGGTGGTCGCATGACCACCATCGACGGCCAGCTTCGCGTACGCCGAGCCGACCGTACGGTCCGCCCACAGACCGCTCCACCAGACCCGGTTCTCCGGCGTGGCGAAACACCAGGCGGCGGCGGACGGGGTGATGTCGGTGAAGCCGGCTCGTCGGGCCCAGGAGAGCAGCCGCCGGCCCGCGTCCGGCTCGCCACCATTGGCGCGGGCCACCCGCCGGTACAGCTCCTGCCACGCGTCCATGACCGGCACCTCGGGGTACCAGGTCATCGCCGCGTAGTCGCTGTCGCGGGCCGCGACGATGCCGCCGGGGCGGCAGACTCTCCGCATCTCGCGCAGTGCCTGCACCGGGTCGCCCACATGCTGCAGCACCTGGTGGGCGTGCACGACGTCGAAGGAGTCGTCGGGGAAGTCCAGGTCGTGCACGTCGGCGGTGGCGAACTCCAGGTTTTCCAGGCCGTGTTCGGCGGCGACCTCGGCGGCCTGGTCCAGGATCTCCCCGTTGGTGTCGACCGCGGTCACCGGGCCGGGGGCGACCAGCGCCGCCAGATCCGCGGTGATGGTGCCCGGACCGCAGCCGACGTCCAGCACCGCCATGCCCGGCCGGAGTTCGCCGATCAGATAGGCCGCCGAGTTGGCGGCAGTGCGCCAGCGGTGCGAGCGCAGCACCGACTCGTGGTGGCCGTGGGTGTAGACGGCGGTCTCCTTCGGCATGGCTGTGCGTCCTCTCTCGGAGCGTGATGCGAAGCGCTGAGCGATGCACCAACGGTACGCCGAGATGTCGGATCGTGAGATACGCGTCTTGATATATGGACCTCACCTCATACGGTCATCGGGCAGTAGACGGTCAGTGCCTCCGGAAGCTTGTCGATCACCAACTCCCCCTGACTGTGCGCAACTTCGCCGTCGTACGCATAGGGTGTTCCCGGGGTCAGGCCGGCGATCCGCACCCTTCGAAGGCGCACCGCCGCATGAACGGGGGAGCGGGTCAAAGGGCCCGCAACCGCAGCCGCGAGGAGGCGAAGGCCGGGTGTGCGGCCGCCGTGCACCGCCCGGACGTCCAGCAGTCCGTCCGCGAGGTTGTGGCGTCGGCCCGGTGCCGGGCCCACCCGCCGGAACATGCCGTTGCCCACGAACAACAGCCACAACGGCCGCCGCTCTCCTTGCAGTTCGGCCTCCAGTGGGCGATCGCCGCGCAGTACATGGAGCGCCGCCAGGACGCCTGCCGGCCAGCCGCCGATGCGCGGTGCCCAGTGCTCGCGGGTCCGTACCAGCTCCGGATAGGCGCCCAGGCTGAAGGCGTTGAGGAAGTAGCCCGGCGCGCCGGCCGGCCCGTCCGGCCCCGGCCGGAAGCGGCCGAGGTCGACCCGTACCGCATCGCCCGCGGTCAGCGCGGCACAGACGTCGTCCACCGTCTCGATGCCCAGGTCGTAGGCGAAGTGGTTGAGGGTTCCGCCGGGGAACACCGCGAGCGGCACACGGTGCGCGGCGGCGACGGCAGCGGCGCTGTTGACCGTGCCGTCGCCCCCGCAGATCCCGAGCGCACGGCCCTGTCCGGCGGCCTTCTCCAGTTCGGCGGAGAGCTCGCCGGGCGCGCACTCCACCACCTCGGCGAGCGGCAGCGAGTCCCGCACCAGCGAGGCCGTGGCCGTGGCCGAGCCGGACTCCTGGTTGACGACGACCACCAGGCCCCGGCCGCCCGGCAGGGCGGGCGCATGGGCGGGCGGTCTGCCCGGCGCGGGCAGCTGTCCTCGCGTCGGTACGACACCGCGCAGGGCGAACGCGGCTCCTATGCCGAGCGCCGCACCGGCCAGCACATCACTCGGATAGTGGACCCCCGTATAGACGCGGGAGGCGGCGACCGCCAGTGCGAGCGGGGCGACCGCCGCACCCCAGCCCTTCGACTCGAGGGCCACGCCCGTGGCGAAGGCTGCCGCCGACGCGGCATGCCCGGACGGGAAGGAGGTGGTGAACGGCTGGCGCGTGAGCCGCCGTATCACCGGTACGGCGTCCAGTACCGGCCGCTCCCTGCGCACCGCACCCTTCCCCACGGTGTTGATCGCGGCCGAGGCCACGGCCAGCGAGACCACCCCGCGGAGCGCGGCGCGCCGGGCCCGGGCGCTGCCGCCGAGTGCCGCCATGCCCGCCGCGGCACCGAACCACAGCAGCCCGTGATCGGCACTGCGGCTCAGTCGCGGCAGTACGGGGCCGGCGCCCGGCCAGTGCCGGCCGGCCACGCTCCGGAAGACGGCGAGATCGCGCCGGTGCAGCCAGGTGCGGAGTCCGGTGGGCGAGGGGACTGAGGATGCGTTGCTCGGAGACGACATGGGACTGCGGATACCCCTTTCGGCCGCGCCGAAGCAGCAGGCGCGCTCGCGCGCGGCTCTCCGGACGAGACAGTGGTCACATGGCATCTCACCGTTCCTAGCCAGTGCGCATGAGTGAGTCCTGGACCCACTGCTGCGTGCTGGGCGCATCCCGAACGGTGTTGGATGCGCTGGGTTCCCGCTTTCGCTTCCCGCTCGGCGACGGCCCTCCAGGGGGCCGGTCCGTGGTGGGTGGGCGGGTTCCCTCACGCCCCCGGTTGCCTGGTCCGGCCTGGGCGGTCCGATGCCCCGCACGATCACTCCGGTCGTGTGGGGGCGGTGCCGTCCGACGCCGGACCGGGTGACCGAGGGCGCGTCTCCCGATCGCGATACCGGCGGCATCGTGACGGGACATGGTGCGGTGCGGCGTGGTCAGCGGTTTCTGCCAGTGCTGGGCACCCCACAGGCTGGTGTAGGCCGGGTCGACCGCGACAACGCTCAGGCCCTGTTCGGCGGCCATGGACACCAGCCTGGCCTTCAGCTTGGCGGTCGGCATGCCGGAGATGAGCTGCCTGAACCGCTTGCGGCGACCGTGCTTCTCCCGGGTCTTCTCAGGCGTGAAGTCGAGGTCTTCGATGCCGATCGCAGCGACACCGACCCGCACCGCCCAGTTGATCAACCGGGTCAGGGCGTGGCGGATCTGTGCGTCGCGGGGACCGGCCGAACCGGACAGGTCGTAGCCGAAGCGGTGCGGCTCACCGACCGGGTTGCCGTGCCGGTCGAGCCGGTAGGCGGCGAAATGATCGGCGTTCGTATCCACGCCGATCATGCCCCGGCCTCGGGCGGTCTCCCACGGGATCGTCTGCACGACGGGGCGCTGCCAGGATGCGGTGAGGTACCAGCGGCCCCGGTCTGTGTCGAGGTGGATGCGATAGGCGACGGCCTGGTTGGCTTCGATGCGGTCGGCCCACTCCGCGCCCCGGTGCGCGAACCCGATACGGACGGTGAGGGTGTACCGGCCGTGCTTGGCGTTGGCCAGGTGCGCAAGCGGGGCAGGCAGCTTGATGGACACTTCGCCGTCCGGGGTGACGCGGATCGTCTCGTTCCCGAACCGCTTCCCAGACTCACCGTCGGCAGCGATGAACCAGCGTTCCGCCTCCCACCGTTGCTGCCACTCGTCCTCGGTGAGATGGGCCTGGGCGAGGTGGTGGCGGGTGTTCAGGAGACGCTTTCCGCCCCGGACCACCCGCACCCGTCCGGCCTGCCAGTCGGCGACGGCCGCCGCGTGCCGCGCCTCCAGCATCGCGAGGCGGCGGGACTTGCGGAACCACTCGCTCTTCGACCGGTAGCCACCCGCCGCGCGCCTGGTGCCCTTCTCCCCGAGCGGGAGGGACAGCCGGTGCCGCAACGTCTTGATCCCGGCAGCCAGGTTCTGGATATACGCCGCCTGACAACGGCGCGCGAGCGCCCACTGATCATGCGTGGCCTTCGTGATCGCACCCGCGATCCGCGACGACGACACCCCGGTCAGCTCCCGCTTACGCGCTGCCCAGGTGTCCGCGCTGTGATCCAGACCGTCTGCACAGCGGGCCTTGAGATCACCGGAAGCCAACGCACCCTGATGCTCACCCACCGCACGCAGCACCCTCTCGTCCTCGGGCGTGAGGTGCTTGAGACGGTCCCGGACCGCCACCCCGAAAGGCCCAGGCACCACGAAGGACGTCGCCAGCTTCCGTAAACCATCCACCATCCACCCCCACGGTCGGACACCTGCCACCCGAACCAACGAGCACCAGCCGCCAAGGTCACCCATTCGACCCCAGAACCCCCGTTCCCACCCCCACCAACCCACCCACAGGACTCGCTCCCGCTCGCTACAACTCACTTCAATGCAGCAAACCGGCAGCAGCTCGCAACCCTCTCTCCGCCCGTGACCTGCTCGACCGGCACGCCGAGGCACTCCAGCTCTTCACGGACCGGGTGCATGCCGTGCGCGATGACCAGTGGTCCGCATCGACGCCGTGCACCGAGTGGTCCGTCCGTGATCTGGTCGCCCATCTCACGTCCGAGCAGTTGTGGGTCCCACCGCTGGTGACGGAGGGCCGTAGCGTCGCCGAGGTGGGTGACGCCTTTGACGACGATGTGCTGGGCGACGACCCGGTCACGGTGTGGGACCGTGCGGCGGCAGAGGTCCGCAAGGCGTTCGCGGCTCCCGGAGCGCTGAAGCGGACCGTGAATCTCTCGTACGGGGACAGCGCCGCCGACGCCTACTGCGCGCAGATGGTGAGCGACGCGGTGGTGCACTCCTGGGACCTCTCCCGGGCGATCGGCGCCGACGAACGGCTGCCGGAGGATCTCGTCGAGTTCACCCGGCGTGAGGTCGGGCCGTACGTGAAGGGCCTGTCGCAGACCGGTCTGTTCGCCCCGCCCGTCAAGACCGAGAAGGGCGCAGACCCGCAGACCGAGCTGCTCGCGCTGCTCGGGCGGCAGGTCTGACAAAGCGGCGGCAAACGGGTCATATCGACGCATCGGCAGGACATCGGGGCGGGTCGGCAGCATTGCCGTCACAAGTGCGCTACGACTAGCCTGTGTTCGCGATTCCGGCCAATGGTCGGAGTGTCGAACGCGAGAGGTGGGTGCACAAGATGGGGCGACTCGTCCCTGCGGTGACCAGAGCCCTGGACGTACTCGAACTCTTCCTCCATGGTGACGGAACGCTCTCCGCGCCCGAGGTCACCCGCAAGCTCCAGTTGCCGCGCACCACCGTTCACGAGCTGCTGACCACCCTCGCCGCCCGCTCGTACCTGGTGGCGCTCCCGGACCAGCCCGGCCGCTACCGCCTCGGTGTCCGCACCTATCAGCTGGGCAGCCGGTACGCCGAGCAGCTCGACCTCGCCGCCGAGGGGCAGCAGGTGGCCCGTGAGGTCGCCGAGACCTGCGGCGAGACGGTCCATGTGGCGATCCTGGAGGACACCGACGTCATCTATATCGCCAAGGTGGACTCCACCCATGCGGTACGGATGGTCTCGGCGGCCGGACGCCGGCTGCCCGCCCACTGCACCTCTGTCGGCAAGATGCTGCTCGCCACCCTGCCCGACCGGGAGCTCGACGCCCGGCTCGACGGCCGCGAACTCACCGGCATGACCCCCAACAGCATCACGGACCCTGCCGAGTTGCGCACCGTGCTCTCCGGCGTGCGGGAGCGGGGCATTGCGGTGGAGCACCGTGAGTCCAACCCGGATGTGAGCTGTGTGGCGGCTCCGGTGCGGGACCGGGCGGGCCGGGTCGTCGCCGCGCTCTCCATCTCCGTACCGATGATCCGCTGGAACGAGAAGCGCGAGCAGGAGTTGGCGGTCCTCGCGGCGGACGGCGCCGACGCCCTCTCCGTCCGTCTCGGGCACCACCGGAGGGAACAGTGAGCGGGATGCGCCTCGACGTGGCCGTGCGGGAGCAGGCCGAGCTCGGCGAGGGCCCGACCTGGGACCCGGCGACCGGCCGGCTGATCTGGGTCGACATCCTCTCCGCCCGCGTCCACACGTACGACCCGGTGAGCGGCCGCCGCACGGTCATGGCCACCGAGCAGCATGTCGGAGCGGCGAAGCCGCGCGCGGGCGGCGGGCTGGTCGTCAATCTGCGAGACGGCATCGGACTCTACGACCCCGATGGCGCCTTCCGCTGGCTGGTGCACGACCCCGAGCCCGGGCGGCGCGGCAACGACGCGGCCGTGGCGCCCGACGGGGCGCTGTGGGCGGGCAGCATGCGCTACAACGAGGCGGAGGTCGGGGGCAGCCTGGCCCGCATCGCACCCGACGGCACGGTCACTCCGGTGCTGCCCGTGGTGGCCTGCAGCAACGGCATCGGGTGGAGCCCGGACGGGCGGCTCATGTACTACATCGACACCCCGACGCGCCGCATCGACGTCTTCGACTTCGACGGCCGGCGCGCCCTGAACCGGCGGCCGTTCGCGACGGTCGAGGAGGGTGCGGGTTTCCCCGACGGGATGACGGTCGATGCCGACGGATGCATATGGGTCGCCCTGTGGGACGGCGGGGCGCTGCGCCGCTACACGGCCGACGGCGCGCTGGACCGGACCGTCGCACTGCCGGTTCGGCGCCCGACGGCCTGTGCCTTCGGCGGTACGGACCTGCGCGACCTGTACATCTCCACGGCCCGGACAGGGCTCGCCGCCCCGCACCCGCTGTCCGGTTCGCTTCTGGTGCTGCCGGGCGCGGGGCAAGGGATGCCGGGGACGGCCTTCGCGGGCTGATTCGGGCGGGGGAGGTTCGAGGAACTCGGCCTCGCTGCGCGCTACCCGCTACTCGCTCGTGAAGCGGCGCAGCGGGCCGGGAAGTCGGGAGCCGAGCGGCGACATGTTTGTTCCGGCGCCGTGCCGGGCCAGCAGGTCGAGGGCCAGCCGTCCCCGACGCACCCGCTCGCGGGCCGTGTCCAGCGCGACATCACGCAGATGCGCGCCGTACGGATAGATGCCGGGCGCCCTGGACAGGCCGAACTTGAGATAGATGGGGGCGCCGCGGCGGATCAGCTCGGCCGCCTCGTACATCCGCACATAGCCGCCGAGGTCGTCCGGCGCCTCGATGTAGAGGTCCATCGGTGCGCCCGAAACCCGTCGGATCTCGGTGAAGTGAGCAAGTGTCAGGTCGGACGGAATATTGATCGAGTCGGCGCCGAGCCCCTCGTGGACCGCGAAGGAGGCCGGGTTCACCGGCCCGATGAGCGCCGACACCTTGAATGTCGTATCGGCGGGCAGTACGCCCCGGGTGCGCAGCCGGTGCAGTGTCCAGAGCACCCCTTCGTCGGCGACGAGCAGGCATTTCACACCCAACTCGGATGCTCGCAGGGCGTCTTCGACGCAGCCGGCCAGCGCGTCATGGCCGCGGGCACGCAGCCCCGCCCCGCCCGAGTCGGTACGGGTGGAGGCGCCCGTGTCCCAGCTTCCGCGCGGTCCGGTGAACAGGCAGAGTTCGACGCTGCGTTCGGCGCAGCCCTCGACCATTTCGGTGATCTCGGCGTCGCTGAGCATCCAGATGCCGCTGCCCTGGCTGATCCGATGGATCGGTACATCGAGCCGGGAGGACTCCTTGAGGACGACGGAGAGGGCTTCCGGACCTTCGACGGACGGCACTTCGGTCCGCCAGGTGCCACCGTCGGGGAAGGCGTACGTGGAGGTGTCGGCCGGGTCGGCTGCGGGCGCGCCCAGCCCGAGCTCGGTGAGCGCGGGCTCGCCGGGGCGACGGGCGAGGGAGTCGGACGAGGTCATGAGCGACCTTTCGTGTTCGATATATCGGACGAGGTTCGGGTGGGCGGGTGTGGGGCTGCATCGGTGCGTGGTGTGAGGAGAGCGGTGGGGCCGACGGGGCTCTACGGGCGCAGCAGCACCTTGCCCGTCCCGGGACCGCCGCCACCGACCAGCGCCACGGCATCCGCGAACCGCTCCAACGGGAACTCGTGCGTGATCAGCGCCGCCGGATCGAGCAGCCCGGCCGTGAACGCCCGCACCGCATAGGACCAGGCCGCCGACGGCGCCCCGAACACACTGCGCACGGTGAGCTGGCTCAGCGACAGATGCACCGGATCGATACCGGCGGCACCCGGCGCGAACATGCCCGTGAGCACCACCCGGCCGCCGCGCCGCGCCAGCAGGCAGGCGTCGGCGGCGGTGGACGGCGCACCCGCCGTCTCCACGACCAGGTCGTAGCGGCCGCGCACCTCGGTGGCCTCCTTCGGGGTGCAGGCTTCGCTCGCTCCGAACGCCAGGGACCGGCCTGCCCGTTCGCCCCGTGGGTCGACCACCGTCAGCTCCCCGGGCGACATGGCGGAGAGCAGCTGCACGGCGAGCAGCCCGAGCGTTCCCGCACCCACGACGGCGATGCGCTCACCCGGCTCGGGCGCCCCGGCCCGTACGGCCGCAGCGACCACCGCAGCCGGTTCCAGCAGGGCGGCGGCCCGCAGATCCGCGTCGTCGGCCAGCGGGTGCAACAGTCGTGCGGGGACCACGACATGGTCGGCGAACGCCCCGGGTCGGGTGAACCCCGTCTCGTCGTACCCCGCCGTGCACAGCGACGTCTCCCCGCTTCGGCACCGTTCGCAGCTGCCGCAGGACCGGAAGCCCTCGGCGACCGTCCGGCGGCCGAGCAGCGCCGGATCGACGCCTGCACCCAGGGCGTCGACCACCCCGGACCATTCGTGGCCGGGCACCACCGGGTAGCGGACATAGGCGGGGTCGCGATGGCCGTCGTACACCTCGCGGTCGCTCATGCAGATCCCGGCCGCGGCGACCCGCACCCGGACCTCACCGGGACCGGGCTCGGGAACGGGGCCGCTGGTCAGCCGGTGCTCGCCGGGCCGCTCGATCGTGACCGACCGCGAGTGGGCGCTGCTCACTTGGGCTGCCTCCTCTCCCAGCCGTCCGCCCACAGGTCGAATCGGGCCTGCTGCTGCGGGAATTCGGCGGCCGCGTCCACGTCGAGCTCCACGCCGAGGCCCGGAGCGTGGGAGAGCTCGAAACAGCCGGTTGCGGGGTCCACCTGCGGGGCGCCCTTGACGACCTTCTTGATGTCGGCGTCCGCGAAGTCGTTGAAGTGCTCGAGGATCTTGAAGTTGGGTGTGCAGCCTGCGAGTTGGAGACTGGCGGCGGTCAGCACCGAGCCGCCCACATTGTGTGGTGCGATCAGCATGTAGTGGGTCTCGGCAGTCGCGGCGAGCTTGCGGGTCTCCAGGATGCCGCCGATGTGGCCGACATCCGGCTGGATGATGTCGGCCGCCTGCGACTCGAAGAGCTCGCGGAACTCGATCCGGTCATGGATGCGTTCACCGGTCGCGATCGGCATATCGACCTTGCCGGCGACCTTGCGCAGCGCCTTGAGGTTCTCCGGCGGCACCGGTTCCTCCAGCCAGGCCGGACGGAACGGTGCCATCTCGTGGGCGATCCGTACGGCGGTCGACGGGCTGAACCGGCCGTGCATCTCCAGCATCAGCTCGGTGTCGGGGCCGATGGCGTCCCGTACGGCCTCGATCAGCGACACCGCGTACCGGGTCTCCTGCTGACCCAGCTCGAAGTGGCCGGTCCCGAACGGGTCGATCTTCAGGGCGCGGTAGCCGCGCTCGACGACGGCTCGCGCCGCCTTGTGGTACGCCTCCGGGGTGCGCTCGGTGGTGTACCAGCCGTTCGCGTACGCCTTGACCCGCTCGGTGACCTGTCCGCCGAGCAGCTGCCAGACGGGGACGCCGAGCGCCTTGCCCTTGATGTCCCAGCAGGCCATCTCGACGACCGCGATGCCGGACATCACGATTTCTCCGGCCCGCCCGTAGTCGCCGTACTTCATCCGGCGTACGAGGTCCTCCACGGCGAACGGGTCGGACCCGGCGATGTGGTTGGTCTCCGCCTCGCGCAGGTAGCCGATCAGTGCGTCGGTGCGGCCGAGCATCCGGGTCTCGCCGACACCGGTGAGGCCCTCGTCCGTATGGACCTGGACGTAGGTGAGGTTGCGCCAGGGGGTGCCGACGACGTGTGTGCTGATTCCGGTGATGCGCACGGAAGTTGCCCCTCGACGTGTTCGATATTTCGTCACTCGTTCGAAATTCTGGCGTGACCGTAATGACGCGGCGGGTCGAGTGTCAATGGGGCCGTCGGGTCCCGGTGCCATTCCCGGTCGGAGGGTGCTCCCGGCCGGCCGGCCCGCCCGGGGGGTGGCCGGTGTGTCGCCCGTCCGGGCAAGCGGTGTCGCTCAAACCTCCGTATAAAGGGCCCTGAGGACGAGACAGGGTGACGGAGCGACAGCGAAGGAGGCCCGGGATGGCGCGGGAGCGGGCCGGGCGGGACGGGGATGCGGGACCGGCCGGGAGTGGCGCCGGGCGGGCCGCCGCCCGGACCCTTCGGGAGGACCGCGGGCCCGTTCGGTACGGGCCGCCCGCACCCGATCCGGGGCTGCCCGTGCTGCCCGAACTGGCCGACGTGCTCGCCGCAGCGGCGGGGCGCAGTGAGCCGGAACCGACCGGCGGCGGCGAGGCCCTCCGCGAGGCGGCCGCCGCCTACTGGATCCGGCGCGGACTGCGCGGCGGACCGCAGCACATCGCCGCCGCCCCCGGCGCCTCACCCCTGCTGCTCGCCCTGATCGCCGCACACGGTGGCGATGTCCTCATGCCGCGCCCGTGTCCCCCCACCTGGATCCCTCAGGCCCGGCTGCTGGGCCGGCCCGCCTACCATGTGCCGACCCCGGCCGAGTGCGGCGGCGTGCCCGATCCGTACGCGCTTCTCGAGACCGTACGCAGAGTGCGCGCCGAGGGCGGCAGACCCCGGCTCCTGCTGATCTCCGTCGTCGACGACCCGACCGCCACGGTCGCGCCGCCGGAACTCGTGCGCGAGGCGTGCGAGGCCGCGGTCGCCGAGGGGATGCACATCGTCAGTGACGAGACCTGGCGCGACACCCTGCACCGGCCGCACGACACCGTCCTGCTCAGCCCCGCCGAGATGTGCCCCGAGGACGTCACCGTCGTCTCTGATCTGTCCGGTGCGCTGACTCCGTCCGCCTGGCCGGTCGCGGTCGCCAGATTCCCGGACACCGAACGGGCGGCGGCGCGGCATGCCCGCACCCTGGACATCCTCACCGCGCTCGGCGCCCTCGTCGCGGGACCGGTGGCTGCCGCGGCCGCCCATGCGCTGCGTGAACCGGAGCCCGTCACGGCGCGGGTCCGCCTGGCCGCCGGGCTGCAGGCGCAGGTCGCGGCCGCGGCCCACCGGGCGGTGCTCTCCTCGGGGGCGCTGGCCAGACCCCCGCAGGCCGGCCGTCATCTCTACGCCGACCTCGGCCCTCTCCGGTCCCGACTGGCCACCCAAGGTGTCACGGACTCCCTGGAACTGGAGGAGTACCTCACCGAGCGCCTCGGCGCTCCCACCCCGGGAGGCCACCGCTTCGGCGACGAGCTCGGTGCGCTGCGGGTGCGGCTGGGCACCGGGCCGCTGCTGGGCTCGACGCCGGAGCAGCAGATGGAGTCCCTCACTGCGGTGGAGCCCCTTGAATTGCCGCACGTCGCCCGAGCGCTGAGCATTTTCACAGCAGCTCTCGGCGAACTCCGCTGACGCCGGCATACCCGACGGCGTCCCAGATGGCCTGAGCGACGCCGCACCCGCGACGCGGCACCGGCGGCGCCGTACCCGCGATGACTTACTCGACGACGCACTCCGAGACGGGAGTCCCTCGATGACGGAACAGACCGAGCGTTCCCTCGACGGGCCCGCGCGCCCGGCTCCCCTCGGCCGGATCGTGTCGCCGCGCCCCCTCGGCGAGGTGAGGGTCTGGCCCGACACGTTCGCCGACCGGCTCACCGCCCCGCTACCGAGTGTCAGGAACATGACCAGGCTGGCCTATGAGCGCACCGTGCGGCCCGACGCGGAG
The DNA here is from genome assembly GCF_026342835.1 of Streptomyces sp. NBC_00154. Taxonomy (GTDB): domain Bacteria; phylum Actinomycetota; class Actinomycetes; order Streptomycetales; family Streptomycetaceae; genus Streptomyces. Next base: position 390,374 of record NZ_JAPEMI010000001.1, on the reverse strand, counting down.
GGACTGCGGGGCATCCACCGGCTCCCGTACGCCCCCGAACCGCTGCCCGACACCGATGCGGGTACGACCACGGTGACGTGGGTCGGACATGCCAGCTGGATCGTCCGGACCGGCGGGCTGACCATCCTCACCGACCCCGTCTGGTCCCGCCGCATCCTCGGCACACCCGCCAGGATCACGCCCGTCGGCGTCCGCTGGGAGGATCTGCCGACCGTCGACGCGGTGGTCATCAGTCACAACCACTACGACCATCTCGACGCCCCCACCCTGCGCAGACTGCCGCAGGACACCCCGTTCTTCGTCCCCGCGGGACTCGGCCGGTGGTTCCGTCGCCGCCGCTTCTCCTGCGTCACCGAGCTCGACTGGTGGGAGTCGGCGGTGCTGAACGGTGTCCGCTTCGATTTCGTGCCCTCCCACCACTGGTCGAAGCGGACCCTCACCGACACCTGCCGCTCCCTGTGGGGCGGATGGATCATCAACGGCATCGGCGGTGGCGGCGGACAGCGGGTCTACTTTGCCGGGGACAGCGGCTACGGGCACTGGTTCACGGAGATCGGCCGCCGCCACCCCGGGATCGATCTGGCCCTGCTGCCGATCGGGGCGTACGAACCGCGCTGGTGGCTCGGCGACGTACACACCGATCCGGAAGAGGCCGTGCAGGCGTACGAGGATCTCGGCGCCCGCGCGATGGCGCCGATGCACTGGGCGACGTTCCTGCTGTCCGCGGAGCCCGTACTCGAACCGCTCACCAGGCTCCGTGCCGCCTGGCAGCGGGCCGGCCATCCGCGCGAACACCTCTGGGACCTGCCGATCGGTGGCTCGCGGGTGCTGCACGGAGCCCGCGCCCCGCGCTCACCGCAGCCGCCCCGGGGGATCAGCGGCTGAACCGGGCCCGCGCCCTGCGCCACACCGCGGGCGCCCCGCTGATCAGCAGGGTCAGGCCGACCGCCGCGACCACGCCCTGCCACGGCTCGGGGAACAGCGAACCGCCCAGAATGCCGATCAGCTGATACGTCGCCGCCCACGCCAGACAGGCCGGCACATCCCCCCGGGCGAACCGGCGTATCGGCATCCGGCCCAGCAGGCACGCCAGCATCACCGGAATTCGCCCGGCCGGCACCAGCCGCGACAGCACGAGCACCACCGAACCGTGCTCGTCCAGCTTCTGCTGCGCCTGGGCCAGGCGCTCCGGCGCCGCCCGGTCGCTGATCGCCTGCAGCCACTTCGAACCGTTCCTGGACCGCACCCCGCGCTGCCCCAGCCAGTACAGACAGATGTCCCCGAGGAACGCCGCCAAGGACGCCACCCCGAACACCACCAGCAGCGCGAACGGGTCCGTCTGGTGGAACGCCACCACGGCCGCCGAACTCACCAGCGCCCCGGTCGGCACCACCGGCACCAGAGCACCCAGCGCCACCAAGAGAAACAGGGACGGATAGCCGACGGCCTGCTGTGTCGACTCAGGGGGCAGCTGCCCCACGACCTCCTGGATCACCTGGCGGCCTCCGGCCGCACATGCTCGCCGTGGGCAAGCCGGTGCACCGTGACGTCCGGTGCCAGCAGAGCCGCCTGACGGACGAACTCGTCGCCCGGTGAGTGGAACTCGTGTGGCCGGACCCCGTCCATCCCGATCGGCCAGTACGTGCCGTAGTGCACCGGCACGGCCGATCTCGGTGCCAGCCGGGCCAGGGCCTGGGCGGCGCGGCCCGCGTCCAGATGGCTGTGACCCAGATACGGGCCCCAGCCGCCGACCGGCAGCAGTGCCACGTCCACGGGGCCGACCGCCTCCGCCATCTCGTCGAACAGCCCGGTGTCCCCGGCGAAGTACGTGCGCGCCTCGCCCTCGACGACGAAGCCCAGCGCGGGCGAACGGTGCGGGCCCACCGGCAGCCGCCGCCCGTCGTGCTGCGCGGGGACTGCCCGTACCCGCACGCCGCCGACCCGCACCTCGTCTCCGGCCGCCACCTCGGTGATCCGCAGCCCGCGCACCCGGCGCAGCATCCGCAGCCCCGGTACGGAACGGACGGCGCCGAGCGGCACGATCAGCCGGCTGCCGGGCGCGAGGCGGGCCAGCGACGGCAGATGCAGATGGTCGGAGTGCAGATGGGAGATGAGGACGACATCGGCGACGGTGGCCTCGGGGCCCGGGAGCGCGCCGCGGCGGCGGCGCAGGTGGGCGAGGCGGCGCATGAAGAGGGGGTCGGTCAGGACACGGACTCCGGAGTCCTCGATGGTGCAGGTGGCATGACCCCACCAGGTGACTTCCACCGGCACCGCTGCCTCCTCGCCCGTGGTTCCCGCTGTCCGGTCCTGGCCATGAGCGTAATGCCGGAGCCGGACAGGCGACCGGGCGCGTCCGGCCGCGGCTGTGCCCGGCGACACGGAGATCTCAGTCCGTGAGCCCCAGCGCCCCTGCCGCCTGGATCGCCAGCCACACCTCCGCCAGCGCTCCCGTCGACGCCAGATCGCGGTCGGTCAGCGCGCCGAACCGCCGCAGCCGGTACGTGAGGGTGTTCGGGTGGATGTGGAGGGCGGCCGCCGCCGCATCCGTGCGGCGGTCGCGCTCCATCCAGGTGCGGGCGGAGACCAGCAGCTGCGAGTCGTGCGCCTCGTCGTAACGCAGGACCGCGCCGAGAACATGCTCGACCAGCGCGGTCAGCACCGCCGGGTCGTCGGGCAGCCAGCGGCCCATCGAGTCGTCCCCGTAACGGATCACCGGGCGGCCCGACTCGACGGCCTTCGAGACCGCCCAGAGCGCTTCGCGCTGCGCCACCCGCAGCGCGGCACCCGGCAGGAACGGGCGGCTCATCCCCGCCGCCACGTCCGGCAGTTCACCGATCCGGTCGGCCAGCTGCGGCGCACCCAGCACATAGCGGTCCTCGCCCCGGGTGAGCAGGAGATGCGGATGCTCCTGAAGACACCGCAGCAGCGCCTCGTCCGTGGTCCGGCGGACCACGATCAGCACGGTGTCGCCCTCGATCGCGTGCCGGGCGAGCCTGCGCCGGGCCGCTTCCGGGTCGAGGACCTCCTGCAGCAGCTCGGCGAGGGTCTCCGCGCCCTCCCGGCGCAGCGTCTCGCGTTCGTTGCGCACCATCGCCACCCGCAGGGCCGCCACCGTGGCGATGTGCTGGACGACGGCGAGCCCGGCCGGCTGGGCGCCCTCCCGTTCGTAGGCGACGAGGAACCCGGCCGGGCCGCCGGGCGCCGGAACGGGCAGCACGAACCCGCCGGGCACGGTCGGCGGAGCATCGACGGAGGCGGGCAGGACGCCCGGATCGGGCACGGGCACGCCGGGCAGGAGAGGGCGTCCCTGCGGCGTACAGAGGTAGACGTCGTAACCCGAGAGGCGTTCGAGGCGGCGCAGCAGTGTCGGCGTGTCGAGGTCCTCGGCGACCAGCCAGCGCAGCGAACCGAAAACCTGCAGCTGGGCGCCGAGCCGGTGCCGGGCGTCCTCCTGGACCGATGCGGCGACCTCCTGGGACACCGCGATGAACGGGACGGCGAGCGGCACCTCGAGGATCGGGAAGCCCCGTTCCTCGGCGGCCCGGAAGAAGGCGTCGTGCAGTGGGGGCATGTGCAGCTGCGCCGAGAGGGCCAGCGCGGACACCCCGGCGTCGTCGAGCCGCTCCAGATACGCGCGCTGCCCGGCGGCGTTGCGCGGGATCGCCAGGCCCGTCGTCATGATCACCTCGGCGCCGAGGAGCCAGGGCGTCGGATCGTCCAGCTCGCTCGCGTGCGCCCAGGAGACCGAGCGGCCCAGACCGCTGCTGCCCGCCTTCACAGTGAGCTGGAGAGCGGGGTAGGAGAGAAGATCCTCAACGGTGAGTTTGTCGCTGGCCACAGATAACAGGGTATCCCTTTGTGACTTTCACAATTGCCGCCCGCAGTTCGGGCACCACAGACTGAGGGACCAGTCCCCGTGCATGAACAGTAGGTGGAGCGTCCGTGACTTCCTCGATCACCGAAGTCGAGACCAACGGGGTCGAGCGAATACCCGAAGCGGACCGCACCGCCCGCCCCCTCGACCTCTTCCGGCTGGCCTTCGGCGGCGCCAACACCTTCGCAACCTGTGTGCTCGGTGCGTTCCCGATCCTCTTCGGGCTCTCCTTCTGGCAGGGCCTGGCGGCAACCGTGCTGGGGCTGCTCGTCGGCGCCCTGCTGCTCGCCCCGATGGCACTCTTCGGCCCGACCAACGGCACCAACAACGCCGTCTCCTCCTCCGCCCACCTGGGCGTGCACGGCAGGATCGTCGGCTCGTTCCTTTCGCTGCTCACCGCGGTCGCGTTCTTCTCGATCTCCGTGTGGTCCTCCGGTGACGCACTCGTCGGCGGAGCCCACCGGCTCGCCGGTCTCCCCGAGTCCGATGTGAGCTACGGCGTCGCCTACGCGATCTTCGCCGGACTGGTGCTCGTCGTCTGCGTCTACGGCTTCCGGTTCATGCTGCTGGTCAACAAGATCGCGGTCGTCGCGGCCTCGGCGCTGTTCGTCCTGGGCGCCTTCGCCTTCGCCGGAGACTTCGACCCGGGGTACGCGGGAGCCTTCGCTTCGACCGCCGACCCGCTCTTCTGGCCGGCCTTCATCGGCTCCGCGCTGATCGTCCTGTCCAACCCGGTCTCGTTCGGCGCCTTCCTCGGCGACTGGTCCCGCTACATCCCGACCGCTACGCCGCGCCGCCGGGTCATCGGCGCCGCGTTCCTCGCCCAGATCGCCACCCTGCTGCCGTTCCTCTTCGGCCTGGCCACCGCGTCGATCATCGCCGCCAAGGCCGCGAAGTACGTCGACCCGGCCGCCCCCAACTACGTCGGCGGACTGCTCGCCATCTCGCCCGGGTGGTACTTCCTGCCGCTCTGCCTGATCGCCCTGATCGGCGGCCTCTCCACCGGCACGACCGCGCTGTACGGCACCGGGCTCGACGTCTCCAGCGTGTTCACGCGCTTCAGCCGGGTCCAGTCGACGTTCTTCATCGGGGCCCTGTCGATCGCCTTCATCTTCGTCGGCCGGTTCGCGCTCAACCTCGCGCAGTCCATCTCCACCTTCGCCACCCTGATCATCACGTGCACGGCCCCGTGGATGATCGTCATGGCTCTCGGCTACCTCACCCGGCGCGGCTGGTACGACGCGGACGCCCTGCAGGTCTTCAACCGCCGCCAGATCGGTGGACGCTACTGGTTCAACCACGGGTGGAACTGGCGCGGAATGTCCACCTGGGTCATCTCCGCCGTCGTGGCGCTCCTCTTCACCAACCTGCCCGGCCAGTTCGTCGGCCCGCTCGGCAACCTGGCGAACGGCGCGGACATCTCCCTGCCGGTCGGCCTCGCCCTGGCAGCCGTGCTCTACCTCGCCCTGCTCACCCTGTTCCCGGAGCCGCGCGGGGTGTACGGCCCGGACGGACCCCGGCTCGTCCGGGCGTCGGACACCGAGGTCCCGCCGATCACCGGCGGTCCGGAGGAGCCCCTCGCCGCCGAACCCGCCGCCGCTCACTGAGCGCCCACCCCGCCCGTAACCAGGAGCCACCCATGAGCACGTCCGAGAGCACCCCCGTCCAGGAGATCCAGGCCGCCGCCGATGCGCTCGTCGCGGCCTTCGCCGAGGGGCGCATCGACGACTACTTCGGTTCCTTCGCCCCGGACGCCACCTTCGTCTTCCACTCCACGCCGCAGCGGCTCGCCTCCACGGCCGAGTACCGCGCGCTGTGGCAGCAGTGGGTGGCCGAGGACGACTTCCGGATCCTGGGCTGCACCTCCACCGGACAGCTGATCCAGCACCTCGGCTCCACTGCCGTATTCAGCCACGACGTCGAGACCAGGATCGCCACCCGGGCCGGCGAGGAGACCGTCCACGAGCGGGAGACGATCGTCTTCGCCCGCGCCGAGGACGGCAGCTGGCCCGCCGTCCACGAGCACCTGTCCGCCCGCACCACCGCCTGACGAGGCGTTCACGGGTGCGGCCGCCCGACCGGGGGCGTACCCGCGAACGCCGACCGACCACGAGAGAGACCGGTTCCATGAGCACCACGTTCCGCAATTACATCGACGGCGCCTTCGCCGACGCCTCGGACGGCCGCACGCTCGATGTCGTGGACCCCAGCACCGGCGATGTCTACGCCACCTCCCCGCTCTCCGGTGCCGCGGACGTCGACGCGGCGATGGCGGCCGCCGCCGCCGCGTTCCCCGTCTGGCGCGATACCACCCCCTCCGTACGACAGTTGGCCCTGCTGAAGATCGCCGACGCGATGGAGGAGCGGGCCGACGAGCTGGTGGCGGCGGAGAGCCGGGACACCGGCAAGCCGCTCCACCTCACCCGCAGCGAGGAACTGGCCCCGGCCATCGACCAGGTCCGCTTCTTCGCGGGTGCGGCGCGGATGCTCGAAGGCCGCTCGGCCGGCGAGTACATGGAAGGGATGACCTCGATCATCCGCCGCGAGCCGGTCGGTGTCTGCGCGCAGGTCGCTCCGTGGAACTACCCGCTCCTGATGGCGGTCTGGAAGTTCGCACCCGCGCTCGCCGCAGGCAACGCCGTGGTACTCAAGCCCTCGGACACCACCCCGGCCTCCACCGTGCTGATCGCCGAGATCATCGGCGGCGTGCTGGAGGCGCTGGAGCTGCCCCGCGGCATCTTCAACGTCATCTGCGGCGACCGTGAGACCGGCCGGCTGATGGTCGAGCACCCGACCCCGGCGATGGCCTCCATCACCGGTTCCGTCCGGGCCGGCATCCAGGTCGCGCAGAGCGCGGCCAAGGACGTCAAGCGGGTCCACCTGGAGCTCGGCGGCAAGGCCCCGGCCGTCGTCTTCGAGGACGCGGACCTGGAGAAGGCGGTCGAGGACCTGATCGTCGGCGGCTTCTTCAACGCCGGTCAGGACTGCACGGCTGCGACCCGCGTCCTCGTCCACGAGTCGGTCCACGACGAGTTCGTCACCGCGCTCGCCAAGGCCGCCGCCGACACGAAGACGGGGCAGCCGGACGACGAGGACGTGCTGTACGGCCCGCTCAACAACGCAGGTCAGCTCGCCCAGGTCAGCGGCTTCATCGACCGGCTCCCGGAGCACGCCAGGGTGGAGGCGGGCGGCCACCGGGTCGGCGACAAGGGCTACTTCTACGCCCCGACCGTCGTCTCCGGTCTGCGCCAGGACGACGAGATCATCCAGAACGAGGTCTTCGGCCCCGTCATGACTGTCCAGTCGTTCACCGACGAGGCCCAGGCGGTCGCGTACGCCAACGGCGTCGACTACGCCCTCGCCTCCTCCGTATGGACCAAGGACCACGCACGGGCGATGCGGATGTCCAAGAACCTCGACTTCGGCTGCGTGTGGATCAACACGCACATGGCGCTCGTCGCCGAGATGCCGCACGGCGGATTCAAGAAGTCGGGCTACGGCAAGGACCTCTCCGCGTACGGCTTCGAGGACTACACGCGCATCAAGCACGTCATGACGTCGCTCTGACACCTGCTTCTCCCACCGCCCCCGCTCCGGGCTCCGCCCCGGCGCGGGGGCGGCGGCGCGCTCCGGCCCGTACGCCTCCCGTCCTGACATGCGCCTTTTTGTACGAGTGCCGGAGAGGTAGGGTCGCCGGTACGCCTAGCACGGGGGGGAACGCCCATGGGGGACGTACGGGACGTACGGGTGGCGGCGATCGCCAGTCTCACACCGCTCGAGGAGCTCGACAGCGACCCGTTCCTCGTGGACACCCGCAGCCAGCAGGCCATGTGCGCCCGGTGGGCCGCGGACAAGGGCTATGTCGTCACGCGAGAGCTGCGTTTCTACGGCCTGCGCCCCGACCACCACGCACTGTGGGCGGATGTCGATGGCGGCGACATCGAACTGTTCGTGGCTCCCAACGACCGGGTCCTCGCCCGGGCACTGACGTCGGTGCCGCAGTTCGCCGCGGAGTGCGAGCGGCGCGGCGTACGGCTGGAGTTCGCCGGTCTCGACGAGCCGTCGTACAGCAGCCGCACGAAGGCGAGCGTGCACCGCAGGCTCTCCATGCCGACCGCCGGTTACGACGGCTGCTGACCGCCACCCGGAGCCCCACGCCGCACGAGCCCCCTGTGAAAGGCTGGGACCGGGCACTCAGCAGCAAGGCGGCCCGGACGTGTGAGGTGGGACGGCGTGAGTGACGGGCGATGGCGCACGGCCGGCAGCGCCCTCATGCGAGTGATCGTGGTGTGGGCCGTCTCGACCCTCACGATGCTGGTACTCGCCGCGATTCTGCCGGACTTCCAGCTCCAGTCGGACAACGGTGACAGCATCACCAGGATCGCGTTCACGGCGGCCTGGGGCGCGGGCGCGTTCGGTCTGCTCTCCGCACTGGTCTGGCCGGCTCTGGTACGGGCGCTGCTCATCGTGCCCGCCCTCGTCCTGGGGATGCTGGTCTTCTTCCTCAACGGCTCGCTGCTGCTGGTCGCCCTGCGGCTCACCCCGGACGGGCGCGGCGCCGCCAACCCCGAGACCGCGGTCGTCGTCGCCGCGGTGATGTCCGCCGTTGCCTCCGCGACGTCCACCGCGCTCGCCGTCCGCGACGACAACGCCTACCGCCGCAGACTCTCGCGCCTCGCCGACCGGCGCCGCCGTCGCACCGGCACGGGCCGGGGCGCGGACAGCGGCCGCAGCGGACCGCCCGGAACGGTCTTCATCCAGCTCGACGGCGTCGGCCACGACGTCCTCGCGCAGGCCGCCGCCGACGGGCTGATGCCCACCGTCGCGCACTGGCTCGGCGACCGGTCGAGCCACCGGCTCACCCCGTGGCGCACCGACTGGTCCAGCCAGACCGGCGCCAGCCAGCTGGGCATTCTGCACGGCAGCAACTACGACATCCCCGCCTTCCGCTGGTACGAGAAGGAGACCGGCGACGTCATGGTCTCCAGCAGACCGGCGAGCGCCCTCGAACTGCAGCGGCGCGCCATCGTGCGCACCCATGACGGCGGGCTGCTGACCCTCGACGGAGCCAGCCGCGGCAATCTCTTCAGCGGCGGCGCCGACCAGCTCGCGCTCGTGCTGTCGATGGCCGCAAGGCGCGGCAAGGGACGCCGCTCACGAGCCGGTTACTTCGCCTACTTCTCCGACCCGGCCAATGCGGTGCGTACCGCGCTGTCGTTCGTCGCCGAGGTCGTCCGGGAGATCGTCCAGTCGACCAGGACAAGGCTCAGGAAGGACACGCCCCGGATCAAGCGCGGCGGGCTCTACCCCTTCATCCGCGCCTTCGCGACCGTCGTGGAACGCGATGTGGTGGTCGCCGCGGTCATCGGCGACATGTTCGCCGGGCGCACCGCCGTCTACGCCGACCTGGTCGCGTACGACGAAGTCGCGCACCACTCCGGGCCGCACAGCCGGGACGCGGAGAAGGTCCTGGCACGGCTGGACCGTTCGCTCGCCCTGATCGTCAAGGTCGCCGAACACACCCCGCGGACCTACCGGATCGTGCTGCTCTCCGACCACGGACAGAGCCCGGGCGAGACCTTTGCGGGGGCGTACGGGCTGACGCTCAAGGACTTGGTGCGGGCGGGTTGCGGGCTGCCCGTGCCGCGCCGGGCGCAGCATACGAGGAGTGCCTCGGAGGCGCGTGACGCGGTCCGCATCGCCCTGCACCGTCCCGTCGACGAGAGCGCGACGGAGCACGCCGGGCCCCCGTCGGACCCGATTGTGCTGGCCTCCGGCAACCTCGGCCTGATCTCCTTCCCCGACATCGACGGACGCGCGGCTCGCGAACAGCTCGACCGCCGCCACCCAGCGCTGCTCCGCACCCTCGCCAACCACCCGGGCATCGGCTTCCTGCTGGTCCGCAGCGAGCGGCACGGATCGGTCGTGCTGGGGCGCGGCGGCGCCGAGATACCGGTGTCGGAACTGAAGGACGGGGAAGGCCCGCTGGCTCCGTTCGGCCCGGGCGCGGCGGCCGCGGTGCGGCGCACCGACACCTTCCCGCACGTCGCCGATGTGATGGTCAACTCGATGTACGACCCGGACACGGGCTGTGTGCACGCCTTCGAGGAACAGATCGGCTCGCACGGCGGACTCGGCGGCCGGCAGTCGAGGCCGTTCCTGCTCTGGCCTTTTTCCATGTCGGACCCGGTGGCCTCTCGCACATCGGCGGAGCCGGACGGTGAACTGGTGGGAGCCGAGCAGGTGCACGAGGTGCTGCGGCGCTGGCTGCGGGAGTGCTCCGGGCCGCAGGTACCGCTGACGCCCGATGGCGCGGATGACGCCGGCGAGGGGGACGGGGCCGTGCAGGCGGCCGGCTGAGGGCGTTGTCAGTGGTGGGCGGCAGGATGAGGGCCATGACGAACTCAGCTGTTGTGCTCGCCGATGCCGCCGCCTACGCCGCTGCGGTCGAAGAAGCCTCGGCGGCCGCCGCCGCGTACTACGCCACGGGCGAGAGCACGCTCGACGACGACGCGTACGACCGGCTGGTGCGCGGGATCGCCGCGTACGAGGAGGCGCATCCGCAGGACGTGCTGGCCGCCTCGCCGAGCGGCAAGGTCGCCGGCGGCGCCGCGGGCGGGGACGTGCCGCACACGGTGCCGATGCTCTCCTTGGACAATGTGTTCTCCGCCGAGCAGTTCGTCACCTGGACGGCGTCCCTGGAGCGCCGGATCGGCAGACCGGTGGCCGCCTGGTCCGTGGAGCCGAAGCTCGACGGACTCGCGGTCGCCGCCCGCTACCGGTCCGGCCGGCTGGAGCGCCTGATCACCCGGGGCGACGGCACCGCGGGAGAGGACGTGTCGCATGCGATCGGCACCGTCGTCGGGCTTCCGGAACAGCTCGGCGAGCCGGTGACGATCGAGATGCGCGGCGAGATCCTGATGACGAACGAGCAGTTCGAACAGGCCAACACGGTGCGCACCGAGCACGGCGGCGCCCCCTTCGCCAACCCGAGGAACGGCGCGGCGGGAACCCTCCGCGCCAAGGACCGCCCCTACACGGTCGAGATGACGTTCTTCGCGTACGGTGCCCTGCCGCTCCCGGAGTCCGGCGAGCTGACCGGCACCCTGTCCGAGCTCCCGCACAGCGAGGTCCTGGAGTACGTCGCCGGGCTCGGCGTGCACACCGCGGCGGACACGGACGTGGCGCCGCGCACCGTCACCACCGTCGAGGAGGTGCAGGCCCGGGTCGAGGAAGTCGCCGCGCTGCGCGCCTCGTTGCCGTTCGGCATCGACGGCATCGTGATCAAGGCGGATCTCGCGGCCGACCAGCGCGAGGCCGGTTCGGGGACCCGGGCGCCGCGCTGGGCCATCGCGTACAAGCTTCCGGCCGTCGAGAAGGTCACCCGGCTCCTCGCTGTCGAGTGGAACGTCGGCAGGACCGGGATCATCGCGCCGCGCGCCGTGCTGGAGCCGGTCGAGATCGACGGATCGACCGTCAGCTACGCCACGCTGCACAACCCGGCCGACATCACCCGCCGCGATCTCCGTCTGGGCGACCGGGTGATGGTCTACAAGGCGGGCGACATCATCCCCCGCATCGAAGCACCCGTCGCCCATCTGCGGACCGGCGACGAGAAGCCGATCGTCTTCCCGGAGGCCTGCCCGCAGTGCGGCTCCGAGATCGACACCGGTGAGCAGCGCTGGCGCTGTGTCCGGGGCCGGGACTGCCGCCTGGTCGCCTCCATCTCGTACGCGGCGGGACGCGACCAGCTCGATATCGAAGGGCTTGGCGCGACCCGCGTCGTCCAGCTCGTCGATGCCGGCCTGGTCGCCGACTTCGCAGATCTCTTCACTCTCGAACGCGAGCAGCTGCTCGGCCTGGAGCGGATGGGCGAGACCAGCACCGACAATCTGCTGGCCGCCATCGAGACGGCGCGCAGCCGGCCGCTCTCCCGGGTCTTCTGCGCGCTGGGGGTTCGGGGCACCGGGCGCTCCATGTCGCGGCGGATCGCCCGCCACTTCGCGACCATGGACCGGATCCGGACCGCCGATGCCGATGCGCTCCAGCAGGTGGACGGCATCGGCAAGGAGAAGGCCGCGGCCGTCGTCGCGGAGCTGGTGGAGCTCGCCCCGCTGATCGAGAAGCTGGTCGCCGCCCGGGTCAACATGGTCGAGCCCGGCGCGACGCCGCCGCCGGAGCCCGGCGAGGAGGACGCGGACGGGGCCGCTGTCCCCGCGGACGGCGAGGCGGCGGCCGAACGGCCGCTGGACGGGATGACGGTGGTGGTCACCGGAGCCATGACCGGGGCGCTGGAGAAGCTCTCGCGGAACCAGATGAACGAGCTGATCGAGCGGGCCGGCGGGAAGTCCTCGTCCAGCGTCTCCAAGCGCACCACGCTGCTGGTCGCCGGGGAGAAGGCCGGGTCCAAGCGCACCAAGGCGGAGGATCTCGGTGTACGGATCGCCGCGCCGGACGAGTTCGCCGAGTTGATCGCCGAGTTCCTGCCGTCGGAGGTGTGAGGGGCGGAACACTCGGGCGCCCGTCCGCGCGGGTGGACGGACGGGCGCGCCGAACCCTTGGATTTTACCTAAGAGTGGCTTTCTTTGCCTTCTTATTGCATAGTGAGGGCTCGGTCGTGCCTCGCTATCAGCGGGTCGACGTGTGTGTGAACGGCTGCTGCGGCAAGCCGGGGGATGAGGGACGGTGCATTCTCCGCACGACGGACGGCGACACGGCCGGTCCATCCGCAACGGATACCGCGGTGTCACCCGCGGACTCGCGCTCGACCTCGGCAGCTCCTGCACCCGCGCCTGGATCCCCGGACTCGGCATCGTCACCGAAGCCGAGTCCACCGGCGATCCCGAGGGCGGGTCCGGTCACGGCCGTCCGGTCCGGCGCGGGCGCATCGTCGACCCCGAGTCCTGCGGCCGGATGCTCAGCCGCATCGCCGACACGGCTCTGGGCGCCGACCGGAGCGAGACCCTGATCGTCCTCAGCCACCCGGTCCTCGCCGGGCCCGAACACCGGGCCGAGGTGCGGGAGCTGCTCGCCGTACTCGAGCCGACGCGCATCATCGTGCTGGACAGCGCCAGAGCCGCTGCTGCATACGCCGGACCGCAGGACGGCGGCCCGCTGCTCGTCGTCGACATCGGGGCCGAGCTGATCGAAGTCAGCCTCCTGGTCGACGGAATGGTCTGTGACGCCCGCCAGGCCGAGACCGGGCTCAGTGACCTCGGACCCGCCGAGCCGCCCACCGCTGTCGTCCGCACCGCACTGGACATGATCATGGAGATGTGGCGGCAGGACCGGCACGGCGCGGTCCTCGGAGCCCTGCGCAAGGGGCCGTTGCTCGCCGGAGGCGGTGCGCTGCGCCCCGACATCACCAACCGGATCGCGGTCCGCCTCGGGGTTCCGGTGCGGCTCGCCGACGACCCGGCCACCACGGTGGTGCGCGGCGCGGGACTGATCCTCGGTTCCGCGCTCCGGCACGCCGGCGCGGCATCGGCCCTGCCCGGCCCGGTGAGGTGACCACCTTGCCGGCGCCGCCCCCGGGGTACACACCCCCGAGACGGCGACCGAACAGCTCGGCCCGCCGTACGGCGCGCCGAGGGCGCACGACGGCGGCCCGTCAGGCCCTGGTCGTGCTTCTCCTCGTCGTGCTCACCGTCGTCGGCGGCGCGTCCGCAGCCGTCGCGGCCGCCGGAGGCGTAACCCCGCCACGCTCCCTGACCGGTCCTGCGTCCGCCGCCGCGCACCCGCCCACCGCCCCGACGCCCACCCAGCGCACCGGCCGGACCGTCCGCCCCGGCCCCCCGCACGACACCCGGTGGGCCCGCACGGCCACGGCGACCGGCCACGACCGCACAGACCTCCCGGCCGTTCCCCGCCCCTGGGTCGCCACCGACCACATCCGTATTCAGCACCAGCTCCCACCGCCCGGCCCCGGCGGCGCCCTGCTGCCGGGGCCGGACGGCATCCAGGTACCGCTTCCCGCTCTGCAACGGGCCCCGGACGCCCCCTCCTTCGCAGCCGACCGCCTCCGCGTGGCGCTCCCCGGCGTACGCGGCCCTCCGAGGACGGACCGTTCCCTCGGCCACCGTTCTGCTCGACAGATCTGACGGCGCGTCCTCGCCGAGGTGAGGGCGGCCGGCGTCCCTCGGAGGATTTCCATGACTCGCGCCACCACGGTGCGAGCGGTCCTGGCTGCGGCCGTGCTGCTCGTCTCCGTGCTCATCACGCTGACCATGTCACCCAGACTCGGCCTCGATCTTCAGGGCGGCACCAGGATGGTGCTCCAGGCCACGGACTCCGCCACCACGAAGGCGGACCGGGAGAGCACCGACCGGACCCTTGAGGTGCTGCGCATGCGCATCGACTCGCTCGGCGTCGCCGAACCGACCCTGACCCGGTCCGGTGAGGACCGGATCATCGTCGAACTGCCCGATGTCCAGGACCCGCGCAAGGCCGCCGAAGTCATCGGCAGGACCGCCCAGCTCAGCTTCCACGCCGTCCAGGGCCCGGGCACGGAACAGGAGAAGGGCAAGGCCGCCGGGCCGACGCTGCCCGACGAGGAGGGCCGCCCTCTCGCCCTCGGCCCGGCCCGGCTCACCGGCGCGGGCGTCAAGGACGCCGGGGCCTCCTTCGACGCCCAGCAGGGCGCCGGCTGGACCGTCGCCCTCGACTTCCACAAGAGTGCGGGCCGGGACTGGACCCGGCTGACTGGCGAAGCCGCCTGCCATCCCGCTCAGGACGAACGGCGGCGGGTCGCGATCGTCCTCGACGACCAGGTCATCTCCTCCCCCCAGGTCGCCCCGTCCGTCGGCTGCAACGTGGGCCTCCCGTCCGGCTCCACGCAGATCACCGGCTCCTTCGGCGCGGACGAGGCCCGCGATCTCGCGCTGCTCATCAAGGGCGGCGCGCTGCCCCTCCCCGTCGAGATCGTCGAACAGCGGACCGTCGGCCCGACGCTGGGCGCCGCCGCCATCGATGCCAGCGCCCGGGCGGCCCTCATCGGCGCCGCCGCCACCGCCCTCTTCATCACGTTCGTCTACCGGCTCTTCGGCGCACTCGCCGCGGTGGCCCTGGCCGCGTACGGAGTCGTCTCGTACGCCGCGCTGGTCGCTCTCGGCGTCACCCTCACCCTCCCCGGACTCGCCGGATTCGTCCTCGCCATCGGGATGGCGGTCGACGCCAACGTGCTGGTCTTCGAACGCGCCAGAGAGGAGTACGCGGAACGGTCCGGCCGCTCCCTGCGCTCCGCGATGACCGCCGGGTTCCGTAACGCCTGGAGCGCGGTCGCCGACTCCAACGTGACCACACTGATCGCGGCCGGTCTGCTGTTCTTCCTCGGCTCGGGACCGGTCAAGGGCTTCGGGGTCACGCTCGCCATCGGTGTTCTCGCGTCGATGTTCTCGGCGCTGGTCATCGCTCGCGCCCTCACCGAGATCGCGTCCCGCTCGCGGTTCGTCAGCGACTACCGGGGCGTCAACGGCATCGCGCGTCCCGGACGCGTACGGACCTGGCTGGCCCGCCGTGATCCGCAGTTGTTCCGGTCCCCCCGCCGCTGGCTGCTGATCTCCACGGCCCTGATCACCGTCGCGGTTCTCGGCATCGCCGTACGGGGTGTCAACCTGGGCGTGGAGTTCACCGGCGGCCGGCTCGTCGAGTACTCCACCAGCCGGCCCGTCGACGTGGAAACCGCCCGCACCGTCCTGGCCGGAGCGGGGTTCGGCGACGCCGAGGTCACCACGGCGGGCGCCGGCGACCTCTCCGTACGCACGGGAGACCTCGACAACCACCAGGAGCACGCCCTGCGCGCCGCCCTTGCCGAGGAGGGCGGCCACACCACCAAGGTCCGCGACGAACTCATCGGCCCCAGCCTCGGCGACGAACTGCGGCGCAACGCGCTGATCGCGCTCGCCGTCGCCGTCCTCGTACAACTCGCCTATCTGGCGGTCCGGTTCCGCTGGACGTTCGCCCTGGCATCGGTCGCCGCGCTCGTCCACGACGTCATCCTGCTGGTCGGCGCGTTCGCCTGGCTCGGCCGCACCGTCGACGGCATCTTCCTGGCCGCACTTCTCACCGTCATCGGTTACTCCGTCAACGACTCGGTGGTCGTCTTCGACCGGGTCCGCGAACTGTGGGCGAAGGCACGCCGCGAATCCGTGACGACCATCGCCAACCGTGCCGTCCTGCAGACCGTGCCCAGAACCGTCAACACCGGCATGGGCGCCCTCTTCATCCTGGCCGCCCTCGCCGTGCTGGGCGGCGACTCCCTCGCGGACTTCGCGCTCGCCCTGCTCATCGGCATCTGCGTCGGCACGTACTCCTCCGTCCTGACCGCCGTACCGGTCGCGCTCACCCTGGAGAGGAGCAGCAAGGCCGCGCCGCCCGCACGCAAGCGCGCGCCCGGACGCACGTCCGGCGCGGGAGCGAAACACCGGGACCCGCTCGACAACGGGGCGCGCGTATAAGCACTTCGCTCCCGCAGCATGTGTCGCCCCCACCCACCGGTGCGGGGGCGGCACACGCTGCGGCGGTCCTGCGTTCCGCACCCCGATCACGGCACAATCCTGATTCCGTCCCGGTGATTGGAGCGTGCTCATGCCCGTCCTGCTGCGTGAGGCCTGGGCCACCCTCGTACCGGACATGACCGACCGGCACGGGCCGCTGCCGCCCCTGATGCTCGCCCTGACCGTCGTCACCGGCCTGGTCGACGCCGTCAGCTATCTGCAGCTGGGCAGGGTCTTCGTCGCCAACATGACCGGCAACGTGGTCTTCTCCGGCTTCGCGTTCGCCGGGGCCCCCGGTTTCTCGGTCGCCGCCTCGCTCGTCGCTCTCGCCGCCTTCGCCACCGGGGCGCTGCTCGGCGGCCTGCTCGTGCACCGCACCCACGCCCACCGGGGCAGAATGCTCCAGTACGCGCTCCTCGCCGAGACCGTGTGCGTCGCGGCCGCCGTGATCGTCACGCTGGTGTCCGGCACTCCGTTCGTGGGAGGGGTCCGCTTCACCCTCATCGTGCTGCTCGCCCTCGGCCTCGGTGTGCAGAACGCCGTCTCCCGCGCTCTCGCGGTCCCCGACCTCACCACCACGGTGCTGACCCTCACCATCACCGGCATCGCCGCCGACAGCCATCTCACCGGAGGAGCCGGCAACAAGGCCGGACGGCGGGTGGTCTCGGCCTGCGCCATGCTGCTCGGCGCCGTCGTCGGAGCCCTCGCCGTCCTGAACGGACACCCGACGCTGCCCCTGCTGCTCGCCGCGGTCATCCTGGCGGCGGTGAGCGCGGCGGCGACCGTCCTGGCGCGCACCGACGCCCCGTGGACCCGCCCCCTCGCCAAGAAATGACACCGCGCGCCCGGCGAGGGCCGCACCTGACGCCCGGCCGTCAGGAGGCGAGCGACCGCAGATACGAGGCGGTCTCCTGATCGGCGGGCAGGAACGTCTCGATCGCCAACTCGGCCACCGTGACATCCATCGGCGTATTGAACGTCGCGATGGAGGAGACGAACGACAGCACCCGCCCGTGGTGCTCGATCACCAGCGGCAGCGCGAACGACAGCGCCGAAGGCGGCCCCGCCGGCTCGTCCTGACCGCCGGCGCCGTCCGGCACCGGATAGGCGGCGACCTCCTCGTACAGTTCACGCAGCTCCGCCGAACGGGCCAGCGCGATCTGACGCTCCATCTGCGCCAGCAGATCCGCCCGCCACGCCCGCAGATTACGGATGCGCGGGGCGAGACCCTGCGGATGAAGGGTGAGCCGCATGGCGTTCAGCGGCGGGGCGAGCAGATGCTCCGCCACCCCTTCCAGCAGCATCGCGATGCCTTGATTGGCCGCCACCACGGTGTACGTGCCGTCGACGACGAGCGCCGGATACGGGTCGTACCCCTGCAACAGCTGCTCCATGCCGTCGCGCAGCGCGCCCATCGCCGGGTCGTCGAGCGCGGTCTCCGCGTAGCGGGGCGCGTAACCGGCCACCACCAGCAGGGCGTTGCGTTCCCTGACCGGGATGTCGAGATGATCGGCCAGCCGCAGGATCATCTCCTCGCTGGGGCGAGAACGGCCCGTCTCGATGAAGGAGATGTGACGGGCCGAGGAGTCGGCGCGCAGGGCCAGCTCCAGCTGGCTGATCCGCCGCTGCTGACGCCAGCTGCGCAGCAGTGGCCCTACCCCCGTGTCAAGCGCGACAGTTGTCATACGGAGACCGTAACGTCACCGCCACCGCCCATCAGCAACCGACCTCGTGAGGGAGCCGCCCCGTGCCCACCGAACCGCTGTCGCAGAAAGAGATCGAGGACCGGCTGAGCGAGCTGCCCGGATGGGCGCTGGAGGGTGACCGGATCACCCGTACCTACCGGCTCGCCTCGCACTTCGCCGCCGCTGCACTGGCCGTCCATGTCGCCCAGATCCAGGACGAGCTGAACCATCACTCCGATCTGACGCTCGGATACAACACTGTTGCCCTGGCCGTGCACACGCACGATGCGGGTGGTGCGGTCACCGAGAAGGACCTGACGCTGGCGGCGCGGGTGGAGGCGGTCGCTACGGGACACGGCGCGCACTGACGAAGCGCGAGTGACGCACGTAACGCCAGTGAGGGAACGGGGGGCGCCGCGCAGGGCGCGATGGCGCGGTGGCAGAACCAGGGCGCAGCGCTCGTCAGGGCGCCGCGCCGAACCGGGGGTGCGCGGCGAGCCAAGGCGTATCGGTGTCGCCGCGCTCCATCGCGTCCGCGTACGCCGCCCGGGTGTGCCCGCTCACCGCGGCGACGGCCGCGTCCGCAGCCGTCGAGCGCGGGGGGAGGGAGGTCAGCGAGTCCGGTCGCCCTGCTCCGCGTCCTGCTCCGCGTTCTTCTCCTTGATGCGGACCGCTTCCTTCCGGACCTCGGCCTGGATGGCGCGTTCCTTCTGTAGCCACTCGGGAAGGTCCTTCTTCAACGCCTCGATCTGTTCCGTGGTGAGGGCGTCCGTGATGCCGCCACGCGCGAGACCCGAGATGGAGATGCCGAGCTTCGCCGCGACCACCGGACGGGGGTGGGGGCCGTTGCGCCGCAGTTCCTGCAGCCACTCGGGCGGATCGGCCTGCAGCGCGTTGAGCTCGCTGCGCGAGACGACACCCTCCTGGAACTCGGCGGGGGTGGCCTCGAGGTACACACCCAGTTTCTTCGCCGCGGTTGCGGGCTTCATGGTCTGGGTGGTCTGGTGCGACGTCATGGTGTCAAGAGTAGCGAGCGTGTGCGAGACCTCCGACCACGACCGGTAACCTGGCGGGGTGACAGGCTCCGAGATCTCCCCTTCTTTCCGGCTCGCGTATGTACCAGGCGTGACGCCGACCAAGTGGGTGCGTATCTGGAACGAGCGGCTGCCCGAGATCCCACTGACCCTCGTCGCGGTGACCGCCGCGGAGGCATCCGACGTGCTGCGGGGCGGCGGCGCCGACGCGGGATTCGTGCGGCTGCCGATCGACCGGACGGACCTCAGCGCGATCCCCCTGTACACCGAGACGACGGTGGTCGTGATCCCGAAGGATCACATCGCGGCAGCGGTCGACGAGGTGTCCGCCGAGGATCTGGCCGACGAGATCGTGCTGCATCCCCTCGACGACACCCTCGACTGGGAGCGTCCGCCAGGACGGCCCGCGATCGAGCGCCCCGCCACGACGGTGGACGCCATCGAACTGGTGGCGGCAGGAGTGGGACTGCTGATCGTCCCGCAGTCGCTGGCCCGCCTGCACCACCGCAAGGACCTCACGTACCGGCCGGTCACCGGCGTTCCCGAGTCGCGCATCGCACTCTCGTGGCCGGAGGACGCAACCACCGACATGGTGGAGGACTTCATCGGGATCGTCCGGGGGCGGACCGTGAACAGCACCCGTGGCCGCACCGCCACCCCGCCCCAGCCGAAGCAGCGCAAGCGCCCCGACGCGGGCGACGCACGGCGGAAGCCCGCGGCCGGCAAGTCGGCCGGCAAGAGCCCACGGGGCGGTTCCGGCGGCCCGAAGGGCGGCAAGCGCGGCAAGCCGCGCCGTCGGTCGTAGCGCGCATCCGGAGTTTTCCGGCAGCGCCCACCGGGGTCCGGCCGGTGTCCTACAGTCGGCGGCATGCTCGACTACGACACCGAGGCGGCTGTCTACGACGCGACCCGCGGTGGCATGCCCAGGGCCGAGTCCGCAGCCCGCGCCGTGCTGGGCCTGGTCCCGGAGTCCGCGCGCACGCTGCTGGACATCGGCTGCGGTACGGGGCTGGTCACCCGGCGGATCGCGGTGGCCCGGCCCGGACTGAAGGTGTTGGGCACCGATGCGTCGTACGGAATGGCGCGGCTCGCCCGGCAGCGGATCGGCGCGGTGGCGCTCGCCGACGCGCGGCGGCTGCCGTTGGGTGCGGCGACGGTCGACGCGGTCGGTGCGATCTGGCTGCTGCATCTGTTGCGGGGAGCGGGGGAGGTGCGGGCGGTGGTGTCCGAGGCGGCCCGGGTACTGCGGCCCGGCGGGGTGTTCGTCACCACGGTCGACAAGGACGCGGCGCACGACGTGGGCAGCGACATCGACGAGGCGTTCGCCCCCTACCTGAGGCCGAAACCGTCGGACAGCGAGGAACTGGTCGTCCCGTACGGGGCGGAAGCCGGGCTCGACGTGGTGGGGGAGGCCCGCTTCCTCGGCCATGGACAGGGGCGGTCACCGCAGGCGGCGGCGCGAAGTGTACGCAGGGGCGACTTCGTCTCGCGTCTGGAGCTGCCGGGGGCGGCGGCCGAACGGCTCGCGGCGGCGCTGCTGGCCCTGCCCGACCCGGACCGGCCCCGCCGCGACCCGGAGTACCGGTTGCTGGTGTTCCGCCGCCGGGACTGACGGCGGGAGACCGTGCTCCACGGATGGTCCGCACATGGCGCCCAAGCGTATGAGTGGTGCGAGGAACGGCGGTTTGCCGAACCGGCAACAAAGCTTTGCCGGACACCTGACACGGGGCGAGTCTTGTCCGCATGACGAAGCATGCCGATCACGGCCCCCACCACGACACCGCCCACGGTCGGCACGACCGTGCCGCGCACAGCCCTCACCACGACACCACCGACATCGACTGGGACGTCATGAGCCCGCTCCTGGAGCGGAACGCCGAGCTCAGCAGCCCGCAGTACCAGGAGGCCACCCGCTGGATCGCCGGCCTTCCCACCGCCCCGCGGGTACGCCGGGTCCTCGACATCGGCAGCGGCCCCGGCGTGATCGCGTGTCTGCTCGCCGAGGCGTTCCCGGAAGCGGAAGTCGTCGCCGTGGACGGCACCCCGGCGCTGCTGGAGCGCACCCGGGCCCGCGCCGAACGGCTCGGCCTCGGTGACCGCGTCCGTACGCTGCACGCGGAGCTCCCGGACGAACTGGCGAAGCTGGGGGACACGGACCTGATCTGGGCGGGCAACGCGCTGCACCACATGGGTGACCAGCGCGCCGTCCTCGCCGGTTTCGCGGGGCTGCTGCGCCCGGGTGGCACCGTCGCCCTCGTCGAGGGCGGGCTGCCGCCCCGTCAGCTGCCGCGTGACATCGGGTTCGGCCGGCCGGGCCTGGAGGCGAGGCTCGACGCGGTGACCGCGGACTGGTTCGAGGAGATGCGGGCGTCCCTTCCGGACGCCAAGCGGGAGATCGAGGACTGGAGGGCCCTGTTCACCGCGGTGGGGCTGGCCCCGCAGGGCACCCGCAGCTTCCTGCTCGACCTGCCCGCACCACTCTCCGACCAGGCCCGCGACCATGTCATCGCCGAATTCGCCTGGCGGCGCGACATGTTCGGCGACGCGCTCACCGCCGACGACCTCGCCGTACTCGACCGGCTGCTCGACCCCGACGACCCGGCCGGGCTGCGCCACCGCCCGGACGTCTTCCTGCTCACGGCACGCACGGTCCACCTGGCCCGGCGCGCCTAGGGCGGCTGTCCCGTAGCCCCTGGCGGGCGCACGTCGACAGCCACGGCACCTCTCCCCCGTAGCCTCAACGGCACGGGGGTACCTCCTCCGTTGTCGGAACGCCCGAATACGACCGGCATGAGGACGCCCCTCCGCCTTGCGATGCACCGCATCCGATGCCGCGCGCTGATCCACCAGGGATTACGGGACAGCCCTCAGCGCACCTGGGGCACCGGTTCCAACTGCCACCACTGGCCGGGGGAGTCGGTGTCCTCCCACTGCTGGACGTTGGCGCCGTCCGCGGTGCTGCCGTCGGCCACTTCGAGGACGAGTCCGCTGATGAAGCTGACCAGGGTCACGGTGCCCGGCGCATCCAGGTGCTGTTCGACCAGCCATTCCTGGGCACCGTAGTTGTTGGCCTTCCACTGCTGGACATTGGCGCCGTTCTCCGTGGAGGCGTTGGCGACGTCCAGCCGTTTGCCGCTGTGCGCGTTGGTCAGGTGGTAGAGGGCGGCGCCCTCGTGCACCGGTGAGAGCTGCCAGTGCTGGGCGGCCGCCCCGTCCCGCTTCTCGCTGCCCTGCTGCACATTGGCACCGCTGCCCTTGGCGGAGCCGTACACCTCCAGCAACAGCCCGCTGCCCACATTGCGCAGCCGGTACAGGCCCGGTTCGACGACGGGTGCGGTCTCCCCGCTCATGGTGCGGTCCTCCAGGTTCGGGCATACGGACGCCGCCCGGCGCGAGGCCGGGCGGCGGTTCCGCGTGATTCGGTCGTGGAGCGGCAGGGCTCAGGCGCCGAGGTTGAACTCGCCCGGGTTCGGGCCGAGGCGCTTGCCCTCGTCCAGCGCGGCGAACGCGGCGAGGTCGTCGGCGTCCAGCTCGAAGCCGAACACATCGAGGTTCTCCGCGATCCGCGACGGCGTCACGGACTTCGGGATCACCACATTGCCTGTCTGGATGTGCCAGCGGAGCACCACCTGCGCGGGCGTGCGACCGTGCTTCTGGGCGACCGCGACGACCGTCGGGACCTCCAGGAGGCCCTTGCCCTGACCCAGCGGCGACCAGGCCTCGGTCGCGATGCCGTGCTTGGCGTGGAAGGCGCGGGACTCGGCCTGCTGGAGCTGCGGGTGCAGCTCGATCTGGTTGATCACGGGGACCACGGAGGTCTCGCCGAGCAGCCGCTCCAGGTGCTCGGGCAGGAAGTTCGAGACACCGATGGCCTTCGCGCGGCCGTCGGCGTAGATCTTCTCGAAGGCCTTGTACGTGTCGATGTACGCGTCCTTGGCCGGCACCGGCCAGTGGATCAGATACAGGTCGACATAGTCGAGACCCAGCTTGTCGAGCGAGGCGTCGAACGCCCGCAGGGTGGCGTCGTAGCCCTGCTGGCTGTTCCACAGCTTCGTGGTGACGAACAGCTCTTCACGGGCGACACCGGAGGTGGCGATGGCCTCGCCCGTGCCCTGCTCGTTCTCGTAGATCGCGGCGGTGTCGATGCTCCGGTACCCGGACTCGATGGCTGTCCTGACCGCCTTCGCCGCCTCGGTGTCCGGCACCTGCCAGACACCGAAACCGAGCTGCGGCATCTCGACGCCATTGTTGAGGGTGATGGAGGGGACCTGGCTCACGAGCGGTCGATCCTTACGTCGTCGGTTTGGTATTCCCAGGGACAACGATCACGGGCCGTGATGCATTCCCGGCGAGAGGCATTTCAGGATGGCGCCCCGGGTACGCCTCAGCGGTACAGCGCGTCCACCTCGGCGGCGTACGCCGTCTCGATCGCCTTCCGCTTCAGCTTCAGCGACGGGGTCAGCAGACCGTGCTCCTCGGTGAACTGATGCGCCAGTATCCGGAACGTACGGATCGACTCGGCCTGCGACACCGCCGTGTTGGCCGCCACCACCGCCCGCCGGACCTCCATCTCCAGATCCGGGTCGCGCACCAGGTCCGCCGCCCTCATCGGCGGCCGCCCCTGCATGGAGAGCCAGTGGTCCACGGACTCCTGGTCCACGGTCACCAGCGCCGCGATGTACGGCCGGTCGTTGCCGACCACGATGCACTGCGCGACCAGCGGATGCGCCCGCACCCGCTCCTCCAGACCCGCCGGCGACACACTCTTGCCGCCCGACGTCACCAGGATCTCCTTCTTCCGCCCGGTGATGGTCAGATAGCCGTCCTCGTCGAGAGCACCCAGGTCGCCGGTGGCCAGCCAGCCGTCGTGCAGCACCGCGTCGGTGGCCTTCGGGTCGCCCAGATAGCCGCCGAAGACATTCTGGCCGTACACCCATATCTCGCCGTCGTCGGCGATGTGCACGGTGGTGCCGGGGATCGGCTGCCCGACCGTGCCGTACCGGGTGCGCTCCGGCGGATTGGCGGTGGCCGCCGCAGTCGACTCGGTCAGTCCGTACCCCTCGTACACCGTGATGCCGGCGCCCTCGAAGAACAGACCGAGCTGCCGCTCCATCCCGGAGCCGCCCGACATGGCGTGCCGCACCCGGCCGCCCATTGCCTCGCGGACCTTCTTGTACACGACCTTGTCGAAGAACTGGTGCTGCATCCGCAGCCCCGGCGAGGGCCCCGGGCCGGTTCCGAACGCCTTGTGCTCCATCGCCTCCGCGTACCTCACCGCGACGTCGAAGGCCTTGTCGAACGGCCCGAGCTTGCCCTCCGCCTCGGCCTTGCGCCGGGCGCCGTTGAAGACCTTCTCGAAGATGTACGGCACCGCCAGGATGAACGTCGGCCGGAACGTCAGCAGGTCCGGCATCAGCGCCTTCGCCGACAGCTCCGGCTGGTGGCCCAGCTTCACCCGGCCGCGGATCGCCGTGACCTCCACCATCCGGCCGAAGACATGCGCCAGCGGCAGGAAGAGGAGTGTGGCGGCCTCGTCGCCCGGCTTGGAGTGGAAGACCGACTCCCACCGGGAGGCCATGGTGTCCGTCTCGAACATGAAGTTGGCGTGGGTGATCACACAGCCCTTGGGCCGGCCCGTCGTACCCGAGGTGTAGATGATGGTCGCCACGGACTCGGGCGTCACCGCGCGCCGGTGCCGGTGCACCACCTCGTCCTCGACATGGGTGCCCGCGTCGACGAGCTCGGTCACCGCGTCGGCGTCCAGCTGCCACAGCCGCCTCAGCCCGGGCAGCCGGTCGATCACCGAGGCGACCGTCATCGCGTGGTCCTCGTGCTCGACCACGACGGCGGAGACATCGGCGTCGTGCAGCATCCAGAAGACCTGCTCGGCCGAGGACGTCGGGTAGATCGGCACGGACTGGGCACCGACCGTCCACAGCGCGAAGTCGAAGAGCGTCCACTCGTAGCGGGTTCGGGACATCAGCGCGACCCGGTCGCCGAACCGGACTCCGTGGGCGATCAGCCCCTTGGCGAGGGCCAGCACTTCGTCACGGAACGTCGCGGCGGTGATGTCACGCCAGCGTCCGCTCGCGTCCTTCCGGCCGAGCGCAATCCGATGCGGGTCCTCCTCCGGGTAGTCGAAGACGACATCAGCCAGACCGCCGACGTGGGGCGCGGCCGCCATGGGTGGGACCGTGAACTCGCGCAATGAACTGCTCCTTGTGGCGCTCCGCACAGCGCCGTGACGCTACCTGATCGGGCGGCGGGGCGGGAGGGCCCGGAGGCTCCGGAAACCGTGGCATCTGCACAGGTCAGCCACAAATATCCGGCCACATGGGCAAGGCTCGGGCGCACATCTGACGGAGGAGTAAGTAGCTTGCGCCGGAATCTCCACCGAATCTGTACGCCTCGGTCACGCGCCCTCGCGGCCGCTTATTGCGTTGATCCCGCCGACGGAGCGCATCAGCCGGTCGCCTCCCGCCAGGATCGCCGCCGCGAGCGCGTCCGCCGCCTCCTGTGCCGCGTCCCGGCGGCGGCCGTGCAGCAGGACGAAGTCCACATCGCCGAGCTCCGGCAGACCCGCCCTGGCCGGCACCGGGGTCAGTCCCGGCGGGATGAGGCCGCGGGTGTGCGCCATCACGCCCAGCCCGGCATGGGCCGCCGCGATCAGTCCGCTGA
This sequence comes from Streptomyces sp. NBC_00154, assembly GCF_026342835.1. Taxonomy (GTDB): domain Bacteria; phylum Actinomycetota; class Actinomycetes; order Streptomycetales; family Streptomycetaceae; genus Streptomyces. The sequence goes on along the minus strand of NZ_JAPEMI010000001.1, from coordinate 364,606 downwards.
GGCTCGTACTCGTACAGGCGACCCGCCACGACCGGCCGTGCTCCTCCAGCACCTCCAGGGCGCGCGCCCGGGTGATGCCCGGCGGCGGAAAGAGGACCAGCGGCACCGGACGGTCCGGATCGATCCGCACGTGCGGTGCGCCGATCCAGGTCAGCGTGTCCTGCCAGACCAGCTCACCGTGCGTGTCGCCGGTCCGCCGCTTGGCGAGGACCAGATCGAGTCGGCCCGCCGCCAGCTGCCGGTGCAGCGTCCCGGAGAGCTCCACGGTCAGCTCCAGCTCGACCTCCGGGTGGTCGCGGCGGAACGACTCCAGGATCTCCGGCATCCGGGTCAGCACGAAGTCCTCGGAGGCCCCGAACCGCAGCCGCCCGCGCAGCCGGGTACCGGTGAAGAACGCCGCTGCCCGCTCATGGGCCTGCAGGATCGTCCGGGCGAAACCGAGCATCGCCTCGCCGTCCCCGGTGAGATCGACCCGGTGCGTGTCCCGGGTGAACAACTGCCGTCCTGTCGCGTCCTCGAGCCGGCGTACATGCTGGCTCACCGTGGACTGCCGCACGCCGAGCCGGCGGGCGGCCTGGGTGAAACTCAGCGTCTGGGCGACGGCGAGAAAGGTACGGAGCTGTGCAGGGTCGTACATAGTGCCAGGTTATCGCGATGCGTGATGGCAGTGAGAGCGGTATGCGGGATTCCCGATTGCGGTGATCAAGAGCAAGATGGAGAGGGCACGACCTGAACGAGAGAACACGTGGAGCACATGAGCCGCCGCACCCTGAAGCTGCCGTCCTGGCTGCCGATCGACCCGTACATCCTGGCGCTGATCGGCACCGTCGCGCTTGCGGCGCTGCTGCCGGCGTCCGGGGGCGCCGCGGACGTGGCGGGCGGCGCATCGACCGGAGCGGTCGCCCTTCTCTTCTTCCTGTACGGGGCCCGACTCTCGACCGCCGAGGCGCTCGACGGACTCAAGCACTGGCGGCTCCACCTCACCGTCCTGATCTGCACGTTCGTCGCGTTCCCACTGCTGGGCCTGGCGGGCGAGAGCCTGGTTCCGTACGTCCTGACGCCCCAGCTGTACAGCGGCTTCCTCTTCCTCTGCCTCGTCCCGTCGACCATCCAGTCGTCGATCGCCTTCACCTCGATCGCCCGCGGCAACGTGCCGGCGGCGATCTGCGCGGGCTCCTTCTCCTCGCTCGCCGGAATCTTCCTCACCCCGCTGCTCGCCGCCGCGGTGCTCGGCAACAGCGGTGGCGGATTCTCGGCGGACGCACTGCTGAAGATCGGGGTCCAGCTGCTGCTGCCGTTCGTCGCCGGGCAGCTGCTGCGCCGCTGGATCGGCGGGTTCATCACCCGCCACAAGAAGGTGCTCGGCTATGTGGACCGGGGCTCGATCCTGCTGGTCGTCTACACCGCGTTCAGCGAGGGCATGGTCGCCGGCATCTGGCACCAGGTCACCCCGGCCCGGCTCGGTGCGCTGCTCGCCGCCGAAGCGGTGCTGCTCGCGCTGATGCTCACACTGACCTGGTACGGGGCGAAGCGGCTCGGCTTCGACCGCGGGGACCGGATCGCCATTCAGTTCGCCGGTTCGAAGAAGAGCCTGGCCGCGGGGCTGCCGATGGCGAGCGTGCTCTTCGGGGCACACGCGAGCCTGGCCGTGTTGCCGCTGATGCTCTTCCACCAGATGCAGCTGATGGTGTGCGCGGTGATCGCGAAGCGTCGCTCGCGCGACCCGCTGGAACCGCTCGACCCGCAGGATCCGCGGCAGGGGCACCGGGAGCGGCTCGGGACTCCGGCGAGCGGTGCAGTGGCGGAGGAGCCCGTAGCGGTGGGCTGACCGGCTCGCCCGTGGCGTGAGCTGCTGATCGGTGGCGTGGCCCGACGGCTCGTTCTGCCGCCTCCGCACGGGCCGACGACGTACTCACGGGGGTGGGACCGGCCGGCGCAGGGGGCGCTCCCCGCCGGCCGGATCCCTGACCCGTGTTGCGGGCCGGGCGGTTCAGCCCTGGCCGACCGTCGCCTCCAGGGCGATGCGGTGGTCACCCGCGTACACGTTCATGGACGGACCCCGCAGAAAGCCGACCAGGGTCAGTCCGGTCTCGACAGCCAGGTCGACGGCGAGCGACGACGGCGCCGAGACCGCGGCGAGCATCGGGATCCCGGCCATCACCGCCTTCTGGGCCAGCTCGAACGAGGCCCGCCCCGACACCAGCAGAATCGCCCGGGACAGTGGCAGCCGGTGGTCGGTCAGGGCCCGGCCGACGAGTTTGTCGACCGCGTTGTGCCGGCCGACGTCCTCCCGGATGTCGAGGAGTTCCCCCGTCTCGGTGAACAGCGCCGCAGCGTGCAGCCCCCCGGTCCGGTCGAAGACCCGCTGCGACTCGCGCAGCCGGTCGGGAAGGGCCGAGAGCAGCGCGGGCTCGACCCGGACCGGGGGAGTGTCGGCGATCGGGTGCCGGGTCGTGGTGCGGACCGCGTCGAGGCTCGCCTTGCCGCACAACCCGCAGGACGACGTCGTGTAGACGTTGCGCTCCAGCGTGATGTCGGGGACCTGTACGCCGGGCGCGAGCTTCACGTCCACCACGTTGTACGTGTTCACGCCGTCCGCCGTCGCCCCCGCGCAGTACACGATCGACTGCACCTCGGCGCCGTCACCGATCACGCCCTCGCTGACGAGGAAGCCCGCGGCCAGTGCGAAGTCGTCGCCCGGCGTACGCATCGTGATCGCCAGCGGCCTGCCGTTCAGCCGGATCTCCAGAGGCTCCTCGGCGACGAGTGTGTCGGGGCGGGCGGAGACCACCCCGTCCCGGATGCGAATGGTGCGGCGGCGCTCGGTGACCCGTCCCATGGCGGTTAACCCGATTCTGTACGTGTTGGAAGCCGAAACGGCCCTTGATGCGGAGGTTGCCGTAGGTCACCGGGTTGTCGTGTGAGGTGACCTCGACGATCTCATTGTCCTGCACATGGAGTCTGACGTTGCATCCCACGCCGCAGTAGGCGCAGACGGTGGTGGTCTCCGTCCAGGACGGCGATTTTCACGGGGCGCTCCGTTCGGTGAAGGACCGAGCGAGGGAAGGAGACGATGTCAAGTCGACAGAATATTGTCTACAGTATGTGTTGAGGGCGGTCAAGGGTGTTGTCAAGCCTCCAAGCCTCGGCCGGTAATCCTGTGGGATCACGTGCACTCGTACCGGGCGGTAGCCACCAAGACTGGATAGTTCCTGCCATACGTAGCGAGGGGAACCTCTACATGACCGGCTCACGTGTCGTGGCGCTCGGCCACTACCAGCCCGCCAGGGTGCTCACCAACGACGACCTGGCGGCCATGGTCGACACCAGCGACGAGTGGATCACCAGTCGCGTCGGAATCAAGACCCGCCATGTGGGAGGCCCTGACGAGCCGGTGGACGAGATGGCCGCGCACGCGGCGGCGAAGGCGCTCGCCACGGCCGGTCTGCTCCCCACCGACATCGATCTGGTCCTCGTCGCGACCTCCACCGCCATGGACCGTTCGCCGAGCATGTCGGCTCGGGTCGCCGCCCGTCTCGGCATGGGTTCGCCGGCCGTGATGGACATCAACGTGGTCTGCTCCGGCTTCACCCACGCCCTCGCCACCGCGGATCACGCCGTCCGGGCGGGCGCCGCGACCCGTGCGCTGGTGATCGGCGCCGACAAGATGGCCGACATCGCCGACTGGACCGACCGCTCCACCTGTGTCCTGCTCGGCGACGGTGCGGGCGCCGCGGTCGTGGTCGCGGATCCGCGGGGCGATGCGGACGCCGCGCCCGGGATCGGCCCCGTGCTGTGGGGTTCGGTGCCGGAGATGGGGCGTGCGGTGCGGATCGAGGGGACGCCGCCGCGCTTTGCCCAGGAGGGGCAGTCCGTCTACCGCTGGGCCACCACTCAACTGCCGCCCATCGCGCGCAAGGTGTGCGAAAGGGCCGGGGTCGCCCCCGAGGATCTCGCTGCGGTGGTACTGCATCAGGCCAATTTGCGGATCATCGAACCGGTCGCCCGGAAGATCGGTGCGGTCAACGCCGTCATCGCCCGGGATGTAGTGGATTCGGGCAATACCTCCGCCGCTTCCATCCCCATGGCGCTGTCGAAACTGGTCGAACGGGGTGAGGTCGAGAGCGGTGCTCCGGTACTGCTTTTCGGGTTCGGCGGGAATCTTTCGTACGCCGGTCAGGTGATCCGCTGTCCCTGAGCCCCATTGTGCTCGGTAGACTGTAGACGATAAGCAGTTGCTCGTCGCCCGGAGGGGGACCGCGATGTTGTCCACAGGACTGCCGCAAGGGGCTGTGCCGAAGCTGGAACGGCCCGGTCCGCTGCGCGAGCGTGTCTACGAGGCGCTGCTCGAACTGATCACCACGCGTGCGCTGCGCCCCGGCCAGCATCTGGTCGAGAGCGAACTCGCGGGACACCTCGGTGTGTCCCGGCAGCCGGTGCGCGAGGCGTTGCAGCGGTTGAACACCGAGGGCTGGGTCGATCTGCGGCCCGCGCAAGGTGCGTTCGTCCATGAACCCACCGAGGAGGAGGCGGACCAGCTGCTGTCGGTCCGTACGCTCCTGGAGGCCGAGGCCGCCCGGCTGGCCGCGGCCAACTCGGGCACGGCCGGCATCGCCGCGCTCGAAGAGCTCTGCGCCAAGGGTGAGCAGGCCGTCGCCGACGACGATGTGGATCTCGCCGTCGCCACCAATGCCGCGTTCCACGCCAAGGTCATGGAGCTGGCGGGCAATGTCGTCCTCGCCGAGCTCGCCGGGCAGGTGGACCGCCGGGTCCGCTGGTACTACACCCCGGTGGCCCGCCAGCGCGGCACCCAGTCCTGGATCGAGCACCGCGCACTGATTGCGGCGATCTCCTCGCGGGATGAACAGCGGGCCACGGAGATCATGCGGACGCACACGGAACACACGCGCAAGACGTACCACCAGCGCGAAAAGGGCTAGAGCGAACCAGCGAACCGAAGGAGTCGCGGGCGGCCACGTGATGAGGCCGCCCGCGATCCGGTCCGTGATGGCGCCGGCACGACCAGCACCATCGAGACACGGTGACCGTCTGCGCCGTTCCATCAGGTCGAACACCTTGTGGGACTCGAGCCGACCGCGCTCAGCACTGCCACCCACGCAAAAAGCAGGTTGTCCTGACCCGTGACGGGACAGGACAACCTTGCTCGGGTGGGGACCGGCGGGTCAGGCCTTGACTTCGGCCACCTCGGAGGCGGCCTGCTGCGAAACGGCGGACCCCGGCTGTGCTGCCGCCCTCACGGGGATGAGGGAAGCGACGACCGCAGCCGGGAGACCCACGCCGGAGCCGAGGCGCCTCAACCGCGACATCGAACGCCTCGACGGCCGCCCCTGGCCCCGCGACTGACTGCGGCCGCCATTCCCGACCGGGAGTTCAGGGCGACGTGGGTGGCAGCGCCGGCGGGAGAGGGTGAGGCCGCCCCGGCGCGCCCGGTAGAGAGCCGTCGAGAAGTCGGCGACATCGATGTGCGGTCAATTCGATGTGCGGTCAAGGTGTGTGCGGCTCCGGGCGGCCCGTTCCGGCGCCGCTGACTTCCCTGCCGCGCCGCGCCAAGTGCACGTCCCCAAGGCGCCCGCGCGAAAGCGGGCCCACCACTCGGTCGAACAGCTTTGTCCTGGGTGTGGAGAAAGTTGCAGCGGATTCCTGCGCAACTTCTTCCCACTCCCGGCAACCGCTGCTACGTTCCACTCGAAAGCCCGACGGATGAGCCGATGTGGCGGGGAGGGGCGCGTGAGACGTATGACGGCACGACCCGCGAATGCGCATCAGGCGCGACTGCTCCGGCTGTTGCGCGACGACGGGCCCAACTCACGGGCGCAGCTGGGGGATCAGATCGATCTCTCCCGCTCCAAGCTCGCCGTCGAGGTGGACAGGCTGCTGGAGACCGGACTTGTCGTGGCCGACGGACTCGCCGCCTCCCGCGGCGGGCGTCGCTCGCACAACATCCGGCTTGCTCCCGCACTGCGCTTCCTCGGCGTCGACATCGGTGCCACATCGATCGATGTGGCGGTCACCAACGCGGAGTTGGAGGTCCTGGGTCACCTCAACCACCCCATGGACGTACGTGAAGGACCCGTCGCCGTCTTCGAGCAGGTGCTGTCCATGGCGGCCAAGCTCCGGGCCTCCGGGCTCGCGGAAGGATTCGACGGCGCGGGTATCGGCGTACCGGGACCGGTCCGCTTCCCCGAAGGCGTACCGGTCGCACCCCCGATCATGCCCGGCTGGGACGGCTTCCCGGTCCGCGAGGCGCTCAGCCAGGAACTGGGCTGCCCCGTCATGGTCGACAACGATGTGAACCTGATGGCGATGGGGGAGCAGCACGCAGGTGTCGCGCGCTCCGTGGGCGACTTCCTCTGCGTCAAGATCGGTACCGGCATCGGCTGCGGCATCGTCGTCGGCGGCGACGTCTACCGCGGTACGACGGGCAGCGCGGGCGACATCGGCCATATCCAGGTCGAACCCGACGGGCGCGCCTGCGCCTGCGGCAACCGGGGCTGCCTGGAGGCCCACTTCAGCGGCGCGGCGCTGGCCCGCGACGCCGAGGACGCGGCGCGCACGGGACAGTCCCAGGAGCTCGCGGCCCGACTGGAGGCGGCGGGCCGGCTCACCGCCGCCGATGTGGCCGCCTCGGCGGCCGCCGGTGACGCGACCTCGCTCGACCTGATCCGCGAGGGCGGCAACCGGGTCGGTCAGGTCATCGCCGGACTCGTCAGCTTCTTCAACCCCGGACTGGTGGTGATCGGAGGTGGCGTGACCGGCCTCGGCCACACGCTCCTCGCCAGCGTCCGGACCCAGGTCTACCGGCAGTCCCTGCCGCTGGCCACCGGAAATCTCCCCATCGTGCTGGGCGAGTTGGGACCGGCCGCCGGAGTCATCGGCGCCGCCCGGCTCATCAGCGACCACCTGTTCTCACCGGCCTGATCCTCGGCCGGCAGTACGGCACCAGCGATACATCGGCAACTGAGCACCACCCGCACCTGGTACAGCCCTGCCCGCTCACCGGCCCTTCCCCAAGCTCTCGGCTTCGCTCGAGCAGGGGAGACCCCATTTCGCCGAGGGGATTTGTCATGGCACCAGAACCACCCCTGCTCACCATGTCCGGCATCACCAAGTCGTTCCCCGGTGTGCGCGCTCTCGACGGCGTGGACCTGGAGGTCCAGGCCGGCGAGGTCCACTGTCTGCTCGGGCAGAACGGCGCCGGCAAGTCCACCCTCATCAAGGTGCTTGCCGGAGCCCACCAGCCCGACGACGGCGAGATCGCCTGGCGCGGCGCGCCCGTCGCGCTGAAGTCGCCGATCGCCGCCATGCGCCTCGGCATCGCCACCATCTACCAGGAACTCGACCTGGTCGAGGGCCTCTCGGTCGCCGAGAACATCTTCCTCGGCCATGAACTCACCACCGCCCGCTTCATCGTCCGTACCCGCGAGGGCCGGACGGCGGCCGCCGGACTGCTGAAGCGCCTCGGCCACCCCGAGATCGATCCCGCTCGCCCGGTCGGCGCGCTCTCCGCGGCCCAGCAGCAGATCGTCTCCATGGCACGGGCGCTCTCCCACGACGTACGCCTCATCGTGATGGACGAGCCGTCCGCGGCCCTCGACCCCGACGAGGTCGACAACCTCTTCCGTATCGTCGCCTCACTCACCGCCGACGGCGTCGCGGTCGTCTACATCTCCCACCGGCTGGAGGAGATCCGCCGGATCGGCGACCGGGTGACCGTGCTGAAGGACGGGCGTGCCGTCGCGGTCGGTCTGCCCGCCAAGTCCACCCCGACACGGGACATCGTTGCCATGATGACCGGCCGCAATGTCGAGTACGTCTTCCCGCAGCGCCCCGAGACGTCCGCGGAGGTCACGGAGGCCGCCCGGCAGGAGCCCGTACTCACCGTCGAAGGACTGGCCAGGGAAGGGGAGTTCGCACCGCTCGACCTCGCACTGCAGCCCGGCGAGATCGTCGGCCTCGCCGGCCTGGTCGGCTCCGGGCGCTCCGAGATCCTGGAGACGATCTACGGAGCCCGCAGGCCGAGCGCGGGCCGGGTCCTGGTCGGCGGGCGGCCACTGCGCCCCGGCAGCGTCCGCGCCGCCGTCGCCGCAGGCATCGGGCTCGCCCCCGAGGAACGCAAGGCGCAGGCCCTGCTGATGCTCGAATCCGTCACCCGCAATGTCTCCGTCTCGTCCATGTCCCGTTTCTCCAGGGCAGGTTGGCTCGACCGGGGGGCCGAGCGCCGGGCGGCCCGCGCCGCCACCCGCGAACTGTCGCTGCGCCCGGACAACCCGGACACCCCCGTCCGTACTCTCTCCGGCGGCAACCAGCAGAAGGCTGTCCTGGCCCGCTGGCTGCTGCGCGGCTGTCGGGTGCTGCTGCTCGACGAACCGACCCGCGGCGTCGACGTCGGCGCCCGCGCCGAGCTCTACGCCGTGATCCGCCGGCTGGCCGACGAAGGCCTCGCCGTCCTGCTGGTCTCCAGCGAAGTGCCCGAAGTGCTGGGCCTCGCCGACCGGGTGCTGGTGCTCCGTGAGGGCCGCGTCGTGCATACGGCGGACGCCCGGGAGCTCGACGAGCACCGCGTACTCGACCTCGTGATGGAAGGGAGCCCGACGTCATGACACAGCCCGTCTCCTCGGCGCAGCACGGTGGGCCGGACAAGGTGGTCCCGCCCGCCCCCGCCTCGGTGCCGCCCTCGAAGGGCCGCGGACTGCGCGCTCTCGGGGTGCGCGCGGACGTCCGTAATCTGTCGCTGCTCGGCGTCCTCGCCGTACTGATCGCCGTCGGCGGGTTCACCGAACCCGACGCCTTCCTGGACACCGGGAACCTGCAGCTGATCCTGACCCAGTCGTCCGTCATCGGCGTCGTCACCGTCGGCATGACGTTCGTCATCACCAGCGGCGGCATCGATCTGTCGGTCGGTGCCATGGTCGCGCTCGCCTCGGTCTGGGCGACCACGCTCGCCACCCAGGAGTACGGCTTCGCAGGCATCCTCTTCACCGCCGTGCTCGTCGGACTCGGCGCCGGACTCGTCAACGGGCTGCTGATCGCTTACGGGAGGATGGTGCCGTTCATCGCGACGCTGGCCATGCTCGCCTCGGCCCGCGGTCTCGCCCTGCTGATCACCGACGGCAAGACGCAGATCGTCACCGTGCAGTCGGTCCTGGACCTGGGGCTGCCCGACTCGTACATCCTCGGCATCCCGCCCCTGGTGATGGTCTTCGCCGCGGCCACCGTCATCGGCTGGCTGGTGCTGAACCGCACGACGTTCGGGCGCCGCACGGTCGCGGTCGGCGGCAACGCGGAAGCGGCCCGACTCGCCGGTATCGACGTCACCAGGCAGCGGCTCTATCTGTACCTGCTCTCCGGGCTGTGCTGCGGCATCGCCGCCTTCATGCTGATCATCCTGTCCGGCTCGGGACAGAACACCAACGGCAACCTGTACGAGCTCGACGCCATCGCCGCCGCGATCATCGGCGGCACCCTGCTCAGCGGCGGACGCGGCACGATCGTCGGATCCGTCCTCGGCGTCCTCGTCTTCACCACCATCACCAATATCTTCGCTCTCAACAATCTGCAGAGCGATGTCCAGCAGATCGCCAAGGGCGCGATCATCGTCGCCGCCGTCCTGGTCCAGGGCCGAACCTCGGCCCACGGGGAGACCTGAGCCCCCGGGCTCTCCCACCCCCATCCCGCCCCACCCACAGTTCCGCATGCCACCCACGCACCGGATGAAGGGTTCCACAGCCATGCCAGAAACCAGCCGCAGAGGACTGCTCTTCGGCACCGCAGCCGTCTCCGCGGGCGCCCTCCTCACCGCCTGCACCAGCAACGAGCCCAAGAAGTCGCAGACCTCGCAGACCAATCAGCCGGCCGCCGACAACAAGCCCGGCAAGCCCGTCACCATCGGCTTCGCCGGTCCGCAGGCCGACCACGGGTGGCTCAACGCCATCAATGAGAACGCCAAGTCGCAGGCGGAGAAGTACTCCGAGGTGACCCTGGAGATCACCGAGGGCTCCAACGACACCGCCGCCCAGATCGGCCAGGTCAAGACCCTCATCAACAAGAAGGTCGACGTCCTCGTCATCCTCCCCGCCGACGGCAAGGCACTCACCCAGGTCGGCCTGGAAGCGATGAAGGCGGGCATCCCCGTCATCAACCTGGACCGAATCTTCGCCTCACCGCAGGCCTACCGCTGCTGGGTCGGCGGCGACAACTACGGCATGGGCCTCAACGCCGGTACGTACATCGGCGAAAAGCTCAAGGACAAGCCGAACGCCAAGGTCGTCGAGCTCGCGGGCATCGACAACCTGGAGCTCACCAAGCAGCGCAGCCAGGGCTTCGCCGATGCTCTCAAGAACTACCCCAACGTGAAGCTGGTCGCCCGGCAGGCCGCCGAGTTCACCGTCGAGTCCGGCCAGGCGAAGATGGCTCAACTCCTCCAGGCGCAGAAGAAGTTCGATGCTCTGTGGAACCACGACGACGACCAGGGTGTCGGCGCGCTGCGTGCCATCCAGCAGGCGGGCCGGGACGAATTCCTGATGGTCGGCGGTGCGGGCGCCAAGTCCGCCATGGATGCCATCAAGGCCGACAACAGCGTCCTGAAGGCCACCGTCCTCTACCCGCCGACGATGGCCGCGTCCGCCATCGACCTGGCGCGCGCACTCGGACAGGGCAAGGGAATCGGCGGCCTCTCCGAACTGGAGATCCCGACCAGCCTCACGCTCTACTCCGCCGTCGTCACCAAGGACAACATCGACCAGTACCTGCCGACGGGCTTCAGCTGATCCGCAGTCCAGGAGGGTGCTGACCCTCCTGCCGCCCCCACCGAACGACCGACGAGGAGGAAGCCCGTATGGCCCGTAGGGAAGAGACGGAGCAGGAAGCCGCAGCGCCGCCGTCGACAGAACCGGAGGCGACGCTCGGCGTCGGCATGGTCGGATACGCGTTCATGGGCGCCGCACACTCCCAGGGGTGGCGCACCGCGGGACACGTCTTCGACCTGCCGATGAGGCCGGCTCTCGCCGCGATCTGCGGACGGGACCGTACGGCGGTCGCCGCCGCCGCCGAACGGCACGGCTGGGCGGCGGCGGAGACCGACTGGCGCGCCCTGATCGCCCGGGACGACGTCCAGCTCGTCGACATCTGCACCCCCGGCGACAGCCATGCGGAGATCGCCATCGCCGCCCTGGAGGCCGGCAAACACGTGCTGTGCGAGAAGCCGCTCGCCAACACGGTCGCCGAGGCGGAGGCCATGACCGAGGCCGCGGAACGGGCCAGGGCCCGCGGCCAGGTGGCGATGGTCGGCTTCAACTACCGCAAGGTGCCGGCGATCGCGTACGCACGGAAGCTGATCGCCGACGGCAGGCTCGGCGCCCTGCGGCACGTACGGGCCACGTACCTCCAGGACTGGCTGGTCGACCCGGAGTCGCCCCTCACCTGGCGGCTCGAGCGCGAACACGCCGGATCCGGTGCGCTCGGCGACCTCGGGGCGCACATCATCGACCTCGCCCAGTATCTGGCGGGGGAGCTGCTGGTGGGGGTGTCGGCGGTGTCCGAGACGTTCGTACGGGAGCGCCCCGTGCTCGCCGGAGCGTCGGCGGGACTCTCGGGCGTCGCGAGCAGCGATGCCCGAGGGGCGGTCACCGTCGACGACGCGGCCGTGTTCACCGGCAGGCTCGCCTCCGGAGCGCTGGCCTCGTTCGAGGCGACCCGGATGGCGGCGGGCCGCAAGAACGCGCTGCGGCTGGAGCTCAACGGGGAGCGCGGCTCGCTCGCCTTCGATCTGGAGCGGCTCAACGAGCTGTCCTTCCACGATCACACCGAACCGGCCGCCACGGCCGGGTTCCGCCGCATCCTCGTCACCGAGCCCGAACACCCGTACCTGGAGGCGTGGTGGCCGCCGGGCCACGCCCTCGGCTACGAGCACACCTTCATCCACCAGGCCCGCGACCTCGTCCGGACGATCGCCGAAGGGACGGACCCGGTGCCGTCGTTCGCCGACGGGCTCCAGGTGCAGCGGGTGCTCGCGGCCGTGGAGGAGAGCGCCGAGAAGAACTCCGTCCACACCCCCGTACAGCTCTAGGAGGTCCTGCGCATGCCCCGTCCCTTCACTCTCTTCACCGGCCAGTGGGCCGACCTGCCGCTGGAGGAGGTCTGCCGGCTCGCCCGTGACTTCGGCTACGACGGGCTCGAACTCGCCTGCTGGGGCGACCACTTCGAGGTCGACAAGGCCCTCAATGACCCCGGCTACCTGGCCGGGCGGCACCAGCTGCTCGACAAGTACGGGCTGAAGTGCTGGGCGATCTCCAACCACCTCGTCGGCCAGGCCGTATGCGACAACCCGATCGACGAACGGCACAAGGGCATCCTGCCCGCCAGGATCTGGGGCGACGGTGAGCCCGAAGGGGTACGGCGCAGGGCTGCCGAGGAGATCAAGAACACCGCCCGCGCGGCCGCGGCCTTCGGGGTCCGCACCGTCATCGGCTTCACCGGCTCGTCGATCTGGCACCTGGTGGCGATGTTCCCGCCGGTGCCGCCGCGGATGATCGAGCGGGGGTACGAGGACTTCGCCGAACGCTGGAACCCGATCCTCGACGTGTTCGACGCAGAGGGCGTGCGGTTCGCCCACGAGGTGCATCCCAGCGAGATCGCGTACGACTACTGGACCACGCACCGCGCCCTGGAGGCCGTCGACCACCGGGCCGCGTTCGGGCTGAACTTCGACCCGAGCCACTTCGTCTGGCAGGACCTCGATCCGGTCGGCTTCCTCTACGACTTCCGGGACCGGATCTACCACGTGGACTGCAAGGAGGCGCGCAAACGCCTCGACGGACGCAACGGCCGCCTCGGCTCGCACCTTCCCTGGGGCGACCCACGGCGCGGCTGGGACTTCGTCTCCGGCGGGCACGGTGATGTGCCGTGGGAGGACGTGTTCCGGATGCTCCGGTCGATCGGCTACGAAGGGCCGATCTCGGTGGAGTGGGAGGACGCCGGGATGGACCGGCTCGTGGGTGCACCGGAAGCGCTTGCCACGATGAAGCGGTATGACTTCGACCCGCCGGCGGCGTCGTTCGACGCGGCGTTCGGAGGCGGCGACTGACGGTTCCCGGGGGCTCGGCCCCCGGATCTCCGCTCCTCGATCGCCGGAGGGCCGGCAATCCGGACTCGGCTCCGGTGGCCCGCTCGGGCGGGAGAACCCAAGCCTGCCCGGCGTTTGAGGGCACCTTGTTCAGCGCGCCCGGCGATTGAGGACCGCGGGGCCCGGGGCGCAGCCTCGGTTCGGGCAGGGGAAAGGCCCGACGGCAGCAAGTGAGCCGTCGGGGCGGTCCCGGCTGCCCTCATCCCTCTTTGTCCTGCAGCAGGAAAAAGTTCAACTTAACTGCTGTGCAAGGGCTTTCCGCCCCGGACGAACAGGTCTACCGTCCCTGTGGTGTACACGAAATGACTCACGTCGCTGGGGCCCCAACGGGCCCCGGGTGACCTGCGCGGCAGTCCCCGCGCGGAACGGCCCGGCTCCACCCGCCCGTACAACCGGCACTCTCCGGAGGACACTCGTGCACAGAAGCAGAACCAGAATCCGGCCCCGACTCCGCAAGTCCCTCGCCCTGCTCACCGGCGGCCTGCTCACCGCAGCCACCCTCGCCCTGGGCGCCCCCGGCGCCTCCGCGTCGGGCCCGGTCTCGCCGGCAGCCACCGACGCCGCGGCGGCCGCGGGCGAGGACTTCCAGCAGGTCACCCTCGCCAAGGGCGCCGCCGAAACCGGCGAACCCATGTCGCTGGCCGTACTCCCGGACCGCAGCGTCCTGCACACCTCGCGCAGCGGCGAGCTGCGGATCACCGACAGCGCCGGCAACACCAAGGTCTCCGGCGTGCTCCCGGTCTACTCGCACGACGAGGAAGGCCTCCAGGGCGTCGGCATCGACCCGGACTTCGACAAGAACCGGGCGATCTACCTCTACTACGCACCGCCGCTGGACACCCCGTCCGGCGACGCCCCGGAGACCGGCACCGCCGCCGACTTCGCCAAGTTCGACGGCGTCAACCGGCTCTCCCGCTTCGTCCTCAAGGAGGACGGCACCCTCGACCTGAGCAGCGAGAAGAAGGTCCTCGACGTCAAGACGTCGCGCGGCATCTGCTGCCACGTCGGCGGCGACATCGACTTCGACGCGCAGGGCAACCTGTACCTGTCGACCGGTGACGACTCCAACCCCTTCGCCTCCGACGGCTACACGCCGATCGACCAACGCCCCGACCGCAACCCGGCGTTCGACGCCCGGCGCACCTCGGGCAACACCAACGACCTGCGTGGCAAGATCCTTCGGATCAAGGTCGCCGACGACGGCTCGTACACCATCCCCGAGGGCAACCTCTTCGCCCCGGGCACGGACAAGACCCGGCCCGAGATCTACGCGATGGGCTTCCGCAACCCGTTCCGCTTCAGCGTCGACAAGGCCACCGGCATCGCATACGTCGGCGACTACGGTCCCGACGCGGGTGCGGCCGACCCGAAGCGCGGACCCGGCGGACAGGTCGAGTTCGCCCGGGTGACGAAGGCGGGCAACTTCGGCTGGCCGTTCTGCACCGGGAAGAACGACCCCTTCATCGACTACGACTTCGCGACGAAGACGTCCGGAGCGGCCTTCGACTGCGCCGCGCCGAAGAACACCTCGCCGCACAACACCGGTCTGGTCGACCTGCCCCCGGCGCAGCCCGCCTGGATCCCGTACGACGGCGGATCCGTGCCCGAGTTCGGTACCGGCTCCGAGTCGCCGATGGGCGGCCCCGTCTACCACTACGACGCCGACCTCGACTCGCCCGTGAAGTTCCCCGAGGCGTACGACGGGGACTTCTTCGCCGGTGAGTTCGGCCGGCAGTGGATCAAGCGCATCGAGCAGGACGGCGACGGCAACGTCCAGTCCATCAACGACATCCCGTGGTCCGGGACCCAGGTGATGGACATGGCCTTCGGCCCGGACGGCGCGCTGTACGTCCTGGACTACGGCGTCTCCTGGTTCGGCGGCGACGAGCACTCCGCGCTCTACCGCATCGAGAACGCCACGGGCGGCCACTCGCCGGTGGCCGAAGCCTCCTCCAACAAGACGTCCGGCACCGCACCGCTGAAGGTGCAGTTCTCCTCCGCGGGCACCACGGACTCCGACAACGACGCGCTCACCTACGCCTGGGACTTCGGCGACGGCGGTACGTCGACCGCCGCGAACCCCACGTACACGTACAAGAAGAACGGCACCTACACCGCGACCGTCACCGCCAAGGACCCCACCGGCCGGACCGGTTCGGCGAGTGTCCATGTGACCGTCGGCAACACCGCACCCAAGGTGAACCTGGAACTCCCCGGTGACGGACAGCTGTTCAGCTTCGGCGACGACATCCCGTTCAAGGTGACCGTCACCGACCCCGAGGACGGCACCATCGACTGCTCCAAGGTCCAGGTCAGCTTCGTACTCGGCCATGACAGCCACGGCCACCCGATCACCACGGAGCACGGCTGCTCCGGCACCATCAAGACCGAGATGGACGGTGGACACGACCCGAACGCCAACATCTTCGGAGTCATCGACGCCTCGTACACCGACGGCGGAGGCGGTGGCCAGGCCGCACTCAGCGGCCACGACCAGTCGCAGCTCCAGCCCCGCCACCGGCAGGCCGAGCACTTCACCGAGTCGTCCGGCATCAAGACGTACGACAAGGCGAACGCGGAGGGCGGCAAGACGGTCGGCGACATCGACAACGACGACTGGATCGCCTTCAAGCCGTACATCCTGGGAGACTCCACCAAGCTCACCGCCCGGATCTCGTCCGGCGGCGCGGGCGGATTCCTCGAAGTACGGGCCGGCTCCGCGACCGGCAAGATCCTCGGCTCCGCACCGGTGCCGGTGACCGGCGGCTGGG
Source organism: Streptomyces sp. NBC_00154 (assembly GCF_026342835.1). Lineage (GTDB taxonomy): Bacteria > Actinomycetota > Actinomycetes > Streptomycetales > Streptomycetaceae > Streptomyces. Next base: position 348,694 of record NZ_JAPEMI010000001.1, on the reverse strand, counting down.
AGAACTTCCAGGACATCGACGTACCGCTGCGCGGGGTCCCGAAGCAGGCCACCGAACTCTTCCTGGTCTTCAAGGGCGGCGAGGGCGCGCTCTACGACATCGACGACTTCGAGCTCTCCAACAGCGCGCCCGACCGGACCGCCAAGCGGGTCCTGGTCTTCTCGAAGACCGCCGGCTTCCGGCACGATGCCATTCCCGAGGGCGTCGCAGCACTGAAGGAACTCGGCGCGAGCAGCAACATCACCGTCGACGCCACGGAAGAAGCGGGCCAGTTCACCACCAGCAACCTGGCCCGCTACGACGCCGTGGTCTTCCTCTCCACGACCGGTGACGTCCTCAACGCCGACCAGCAGAAGGCGTTCGAGAACTACATCGGCAGCGGAGGTGGCTACATGGGCGTGCACGCCGCCGCGGACACCGAGTACGACTGGGCGTTCTACGGCGGGCTCGTCGGCGCGTACTTCGCCGGGCACCCCGCGATCCAGCCCGTCACCGTCCGCGTCGAGGACCACAAGCACCCGGCCACCGCCCACCTCGACGACGCCTGGGACCGCACCGACGAGCTGTACAACTACCGCACCAACCCGCGTGACAAGGTGAAGGTCCTCGCCACGCTCGACGAGACGACCTATACCGGCGGCACCATGAAGGGCGATCACCCGATCACCTGGTGCCAGTCCTACGGGGGCGGCCGCTCCTTCTACACCGGACTCGGCCACACCAAGGCGTCGTACGCCGAACCGGCCTTCCGCCAGCTCCTCCTCGGCGGCGTCCGCTACGCGGCCGGGCAGGTCAAGGCCGACTGCAAGCCGGACACCGGCTACCGGTCGATCTTCAACGGCAAGACGCTCGAAGGGTGGAAGCAGGCCGGCCCCGGCAAGTTCAACGTCGTCGACGGTGAACTCCGCTCCGAGGGCGGCATGGGTCTCCTCACCTACCAGGCCAAGGAGCTCGGGTCGTACTCGCTGAAGCTCGACTGGAAGATGGCGGGCGACGACAACTCCGGAGTCTTCGTCGGCTTCCCGGAGTCCGACGACCCCTGGTCCGCGGTGAACAACGGGTACGAGGTCCAGATCGACGCCACCGACGCGCCCGACCGCACCACAGGCTCCGTCTACACCTTCAAGGCGGCGAACATCAAGGCCCGCGACCAGGTCCTGCGGCCGCCCGGCCAGTGGAACAGCTACGAGATCAAGGTCCAGGGTGAACGGCTCCAGGTCTTCCTGAACGGGGTCAAGATCAACGACTTCACCAACACCGATCCCGTACGCAGCCTGAAGGACGGCTACATCGGCCTCCAGAACCACGGAGCCGACGACCAGGTGTCCTTCCGCAACATTCAGTTGAAGGAGCTGCCCGCCACGTAGGGCGACAGCCGCAGTCCGACGGCGGGCGGGGCAAAGGCCCTACCCCGCCCGCCGTCACCACCTCTTCCCGACCCGCCCCGATCTGATCAGCGCCGCTCTTTTCGTACTGCCCAGCCAGGATCCCCAGCCAGGGAGGCAGCCCGTGTCAGCACATGCCGTTCGTACCGGAGTCTGGTTCATCGGAGCACGAGGCTCCGTCGCCACCACCGCCACGGCGGGCTGCGCAGCCGTCACGGCGGGCCTCCACCCGGCGGCGGGCATGGTCACCGAGACCGCGCCCTTCGCCGACAGCGGGCTGCCGGCACTGAACTCCCTGGTCTTCGGCGGACACGACACCGTCGGCTGTCCGCTGCCCAAACGGGCCGAGGCACTGGCTGCCGGGGGAGTGCTGCCGCACGGGCTGCCCTCGGCGGTACGGGCCGAACTCGCGGCCGCCGACACGGAGATACGCCCCGGCGGGCCGCTGCCCGGCGACACCCGTACGGACGAGGAACTCATCGCGGCGTTCACCGCCGACCTCACCGACTTCGGCCGCCGCAACGAACTCGCCCGCACCGTCGTGGTCAACGTTGCCTCGACGGAGCCGGTCCCGGCACCCGGAGAGCACCGGCTGCCCGCCAGCTCGCTCTACGCCGCCGCGGCGCTCCGGGCCGGCTGCCCCTACATCAACTTCACCCCCTCCACCGGGCTGCGCACCCCCGCGCTCCAGGACGCCGTCGCGGACTGCGGACTTCCTCACGCAGGCCGCGACGGCAAGACGGGACAGACGCTGCTCCGCTCCGTACTCGCCCCGATGTTCGTGCAACGCGCCCTGCCCGTACGGGCCTGGTCCGGCACGAATCTGCTGGGCGGCGGGGACGGGGCGGCGCTGGCTGACCCGGGCGCGGCGGCGGCCAAGAACGCGGGCAAGGAACGCGTCCTCGCCGACACACTGGGCACGACGCCCGAGGGCGAGGTCCACATCGACGACGTACCCGCCCTCGGCGACTGGAAGACAGCCTGGGACCACATCGCGTTCGACGGCTTCCTCGGGGCGCGCATGGTCCTCCAGACGACCTGGCAGGGCTGCGACTCGGCGCTGGCCGCCCCGCTGGTACTGGACCTGGCTCGACTGCTGGCCCGCGCCCACGAAGCGGGTCTGACGGGCCCGCGGCCCGAACTAGGCTTCTACTTCAAGGACCCGGACGGCGGCCCCGCCGCACTCTCCGAGCAGTACCTGCAGCTCCTGGCCTTCGCCGAACGACTGCGGGGGCAGAAGTGAAAGCCGCAGTTCGGGCCTGGGCCGAACTGCTCAGGGTCTCGGCGCTGTTCACCGTCCCCGGCGACGCGCTCGCCGGGGCGGCGGCCCTGGGCCGGCGCCCCGACCGAGGCACCGCGCTGGCGGTCGGCGCCTCCCTGTGCCTGTACGAGGCGGGCATGGCCCTCAACGACTGGGCCGACCGCGACGAGGACGCCATCGACCGCCCACACCGCCCGATCCCCTCGGGCCGGATCACCCCCGGCGCGGCTCTCGCGGCAGCCGGCGCCCTGACGGCTGCCGGCCTGACCCTGGCCGCCCGCGCGGGCCGCCCGGCCCTGACGGTGGCCACCGGCCTGGCGGCAACGGTCTGGGCCTACGACCTCCATCTGAAGCACACCCAGGCGGGTCCGGCAGCGATGGCGGGGGCACGCGCACTGGACCTGCTGCTGGGCGCGACGGCGACGGCGGGGACGGGTGCGGGGTACGTGGGCGTCAAGCGCGCGGTGAGTGCGACCGGCGCGTCGCACGCCGCCCGTAGCGCCGGCACCGTCCTTCCCACGCGCACCGCCCGCATCCTGCGCGGCGCCCGCGCCCTGGGCCCGGCTCGCACCACCCACCCCGACGTCCGTGCCGCCGTACCCGCCGCCGCCCTGCTCGGGGCGCACACCTACGCCGTCACCGCCGTCTCCCGACACGAGGCGCAGGGCGGTTCCACCGTCGCGCCCCTCGGCGCACTCGCGGCGATCGTCGCGCTCGGCGCCGCCGCGGTGCGCGAGCAGCGCGGGTCCCGGGGCCTGCCCCCGGTTTCGGCAGAAGGCGGGCCTGGTGACCACCACCGGCCCCGGTCCGGAGCCCCCGCCCCCCGCCTCCTCCTCACGGCACTCACCGCCGCCTACCTCCGTACCGCCGCCAAGCCCCTCCTGCACGCCACCCTCAACCCGTCCCCGCCCCTCACCCAGCGCGCCGTCGGCGGCGGCATCCGGGCGATGATCCCGCTCCAGGCCGTGCTCGCCGCCCGCGCCGGAGCGTCCGGCACCGGGCTCGCCGTCATGGGGCTCGTCCCCCTTGCCCGCACACTCGCCCGGAAGGTGAGCCTCACATGACGATCCGCCTCGGCTACGGCACCAACGGGCTCACCGACCTACGCCTGGACGACGCCCTGGGACTCCTCGCGGACCTCGGCTACGACGGCGTCGGCCTCACCCTCGACCACATGCACCTCGACCCCTTCGCCCCGGATCTCGCCGCCCGCACCCGGCATGTGGCGGACAGGCTCGGCCGGCTGGGGCTCGGCGTGACCATCGAGACGGGGGCCCGCTATGTCCTCGACCCGCGCCGCAAGCACGGCCCGTCCCTCCTCGACCCGGACCCGGAGGCCCGTGCCGCCCGCACCCGGCTGCTGCTGCGGGCCGTGGACGTCGCCGCCGACCTCGGCGCCCACGCCGTGCACTGCTTCAGCGGCATCACCCCACCCGAGACCCCACCGGACACGGCCTGGCAGCGGCTGACCGACGCCCTCGCACCGGTGCTCGACGCCGCCGCCCGTACCGGCGTCCCGCTCGCCATCGAGCCCGAGCCCGGCCATCTCCTCGCCACTCTCTCGGACTTCCACCACCTCCGCGTCCTCGGTGGCGACCCCGAACCTCTCGGGCTCACCCTCGACATCGGGCACTGCCAGTGCCTCGAACCGGCCGCACCCGTCGACTGTGTCCGTGCCGCCGCCCCCTGGCTGCGGCACGTCCAGATCGAGGACATGCGCCGGGGCGTCCATGAGCACCTCCCGTTCGGCGACGGCGAGATCGACTTCCCGCCCGTACTCGACGCACTCGACGCCCTCGGCGACACCGGATACCGCGGCCTCACCGTCGTCGAACTGCCCCGCCACTCCCACGCGGGCCCCGAACTGGCCAGGAACTCCATCGAGTTCCTGCGCGACCGCATCCCGTCGAAGTCCTCGAAGGGAGCAACACCGTGCCGATGACCCGTAAGCAGCTCGACGCACAGCTCGGCGGCGCCGCGCGCGCCTGGCTCGACGAGGCCCTCGCCGAGGCCGCGCACACCGCTTTCCACGAGGACAGCGCGGACACCGCGCCGGCCGGCCGCTACACCGCCCCTCCTTGGGAGCTGCGGTTCGCCGCCGCCGGCCGGCACTGCGGACTCGAGTACGCCGACTCCGTACGCGCCCTGCTGCTCCTCGAAGCCCGCGCCGACCTGCCCGCCGTGACCAGACTCTACGAACAGGGCACCGCCGCCGAACGGCGCGCCGTCCTCCTCACCCTGCACCGGCTGGACCTCGGCCCCACCGCCCTTCCGCTCGTCGAGGACGCCCTGCGCACCAACGACACCCGGCTGGTCGCCGCCGCCGTCGGCCCGTACGCCGCCGTCCATCTCGACGCGCACCAATGGCGGCACGCCATCCTCAAGTGCCTCTTCACCGGCGTCCCCGTCGACGCCGTCGACGGACTGGCCCGGCGCGCCGGCGGCGACGCGGAACTCGCCCGCATGCTGGGCGACTTCGCCGCCGAACGCACCGCGGCCGGCCGCACCGTCCCGCACGACCTGAGCCGCGTCCTCGCCCTCACGGCCCCCGCACCCTTCCCCGAGCACTCGAACATTCCCGAGCAGGGGCGACCCCAACCCCCCACGGAGGAGTCCTGATGCGCATCTTCGACCCCCACATCCATATGACATCCCGCACCACGGACGACTATCAGGCGATGTACGACGCGGGTGTCCGCGCCCTCGTCGAACCCTCCTTCTGGCTCGGCCAGCCCCGCACCTCGCCCGCCAGCTTCTTCGACTACTTCGACGCCCTGCTCGGCTGGGAGCCCTTCCGGGCCGCCCAGTACGGCATCGCCCACCACTGCACGCTCGCCCTCAACCCCAAAGAGGCGAACGACCCCCGTTGCACCCCCGTCCTCGACGCCCTGCCCCGCTACCTCGTCAAGGACTCCGTCGTCGCCGTCGGAGAGATCGGCTACGACTCCATGACCCCGGCCGAGGACACCGCCCTCGCCGCCCAGCTCCAGCTCGCCGCCGACCACGGGCTGCCCGCCCTCGTCCACACCCCGCACCGAGACAAGCTCGCCGGCCTGCACCGCACCATCGACGTCGTCCGCGAGTCCCACCTCCCTCCGGAGCGGGTCCTGCTGGATCACCTCAACGAGACGACCGTGAAGGACGCCGTCGACAGTGGCTGCTGGGCCGGCTTCTCCATCTACCCCGACACCAAGATGGACGAGGACCGCATGATCGCGATCCTCAAGACCCACGGTACGGAGAAGATCCTGGTCAACTCGGCCGCCGACTGGGGCAGGAGTGACCCCCTCAAGACCCGCAAGGTCGGCGATGCCATGCTCGCCGCCGGGTTCAGCGACGACGATGTCGATCAGGTGCTCTGGCGCAATCCCGTCGCTTTCTACGGCCAGAGCGGCCGCCTCCAGCTCGACCTCACCGCCCCCGATCAGCTGCACGAGGGGAACTCCATCCTCCGCGGTGGGGAGTGACCCGATGCGCTTCCGCCACCCCGACGGATCCACCGTCCATCTTGCGTACTGCACCAACGTCCACCCCGCCGAGACCCTGGACGGGGTCCGCGCCCAGCTGCGCGACCACTGCGAACCGGTCCGCAAACGCCTCGGCCGCGACCGCCTCGGCATCGGCCTCTGGCTCGCCAAGGACGCCGCGCGCACCCTGATCGACGACCCGGCCCAGCTGCGCTCACTGCGCGCCGAACTCGACCGCCGCGGCCTCGAAGTCGTCACCCTGAACGGTTTCCCTTACGAAGGCTTCGGCGCCGAAGAGGTCAAGTACCGGGTGTACAAGCCGGACTGGACGGACCCCGAACGGCTCGCCCACACCACCGATCTCGCCCGGCTCCTGGCCACACTGCTCCCAGACGACGTCACCGAAGGCACCATCTCCACCCTCCCGATCGCCTGGCGCACCCCGTACACCGACGACCCGCAAGCCGCCCGCACGGCGCACACCGCCCTCACCACCCTCGCCGAACGTCTCGACGTCCTGGCCGAGCTGACCGGCAAGTCCATCCGGATCGGCCTCGAACCCGAACCGGGCTGCACAGTCGAGACCACCGCCGACGCGATCGCACCGCTCACCGCCGTCGGACACCAGCGCATCGGCATCTGCATCGACACCTGCCACCTCGCCACCTCCTTCGAGGACCCGGGCACCGCCCTCGACGCGCTCGCCGCAGCCGGCATCCCGGTGGCCAAGACCCAGCTCTCCGCCGCACTCCACGCCGAGCACCCGCACCTTCCCGAGGTGCGTACCGCGCTCGCCGCTTTCGCCGAACCCCGCTTCCTCCACCAGACCCGGACCCGGACCACCCACGGACTGCGCGGCACCGACGACCTCGACGAGGCGGTCACCGGCCAGGCACTGCCCGACGGCACCCCGTGGCGCGCCCACTTCCACGTACCGCTGCACGCACCGCCCGCCCCACCGCTCACCTCGACCCTCCCGGTGCTCAGGGCCGCGCTGACCCGCCTCGTCGGCGGAGCCCGGCCGCTGACCCGTCACCTGGAGGTGGAGACGTACACCTGGCAGGCGCTCCCTGCCGAGCTGCGCCCGCGTACCCGCCCCCAGCTCGCCGACGGCATCGCCGCCGAACTCACCCTCGCCCGCGACCTCCTGGTCGACCTCGGCCTCAAGGAGCTCCCATGACCGCAGCCGAAACGGGTACGTCCTCCCCTCTCTCCACCACCGCCACTCCCACCCCGCTGCTCGTCCTCGACGTCGTCGGCCTCACCCCCCGGCTCCTCGACCACATGCCGCACCTCAAGTCCCTGGGGCAGTCGGGCACCCACGCCCCCCTCGGCACCGTGCTGCCCGCCGTCACCTGCGCCGCCCAGTCGACCTTCCTCACCGGCACCACCCCCGCCGAGCACGGCATCGTCGCCAACGGCTGGTACTTCCGCGAGCTCGGTGACGTCCTCCTCTGGCGCCAGCACAACGGACTCGTCGCCGGCGACAAGCTCTGGGACGCCGCCCGCCGCGTCCACCCCGGCTACACCGTCGCCAACATCTGCTGGTGGTACGCCATGGGGGCGGACACCGACATCACTGTCACCCCGCGCCCCGTCTACTACGCCGACGGACGCAAGGAACCCGACTGCTACACCCGCCCGCCCGCCCTCCACGACGAACTCACCGAGAAGCTCGGCACCTTCCCCCTCTTCCACTTCTGGGGCCCCGGCGCCGACCTGGTCTCCTCGCAGTGGATCATCGACGCGACCCGGCACATCCTCGACACCCGCCACCCCGATCTGGCCCTGTGCTACCTCCCGCACCTCGACTACGACCTGCAGCGGTACGGCCCCGACGATCCACGCGCCTTCGCGGCCGCGGCCGACCTCGACCGGGCCGTGGCCCCACTCCTCGAGGACGCCCGCCGCGAGGGCCGCACCGTCGTCGCGCTCTCCGAGTACGGCATCACCCGCGTCGACCGACCGGTCGACATCAACCGGGCGCTGCGCCGAGCCGGCCTGCTGGAGGTCCACACCCAGGACGGCATGGAGTATCTGGACCCGATGGCCTCCCGGGCCTTCGCCGTCGCCGACCACCAGCTCGCCCACATCTATGTACGCCGCCCCGAGGATCTTGATGCGACCCGCGAAGCTCTCCAGGACGTCCAGGGCATCGAGCAGCTGCTCGACGACGAAGGCAAGAAGGCACACGGCCTCGACCACCCGCGCTCCGGCGAGCTCGTCGCCGTCGCCGACCCGGATGCCTGGTTCACGTACTACTACTGGCTCGACGACGCGCGCGCCCCCGACTTCGCGCAGCTCGTCGAGATCCACCGCAAACCCGGCTACGACCCGGTCGAACTCTTCCTGGACCCCCAGGACCCGTACGTCCGGGTCAAGGCGGCCACCGCCGTGGCCCGCAAGAAGCTCGGCATGCGCTACCGCATGGCGGTCGTGCCCCTCGACCCGTCACCCATTCGTGGCAGCCACGGCCGCCTCCCCATGAGCGACGAAGAAGGTCCGCTCATCCTCTGCTCCACCCCCCACGCGTTCACCGGACCCGTCCGGGCCACCGAAGTGAAGTCCCTGCTCCTCACGCTTGCCGGCCTCGCATGAGATCGGTCCGTGCTCAGCGTTGCGAGCATCTTCGAGAAAGAGAGAGACCGTGACCGCGTACAACGACGAATCCGGAACGGACGGCGCCCTGCGCCGCAGCCTCGGCGTCAGTCGCCGCCGCTTTCTCAGCACCTGCACCGCCGCTGCGGCAACGGCGATCGCCGCGCCCGCCTTCGGCGCGTCGCCGGCCTTCGCCCAGCCCGTCCCCGACCAGGGTCAGGGCGTCGGCCTGGCTCTGGTCCCGGCGGACAAGCGAGGAATCATCCTGTACACCGTGCGCGACGCCACGGGCCGGGATCCGCTCAGCACCGACCTTCCCTCGGGCTTCCGTGAGGTCTTCAAGGAGCTGGCCCGCTACGGCTACAAGCAGGTCGAGTTCGCCGGGTACGGCCAGCACGCCAACGCACCCGGTGGAAACAACCTCGAATCGGTGGAAGGCGCGAAGCTGCTGCGCTCGTGGCTGGACGAGTACGGTCTGCGCGCCCAGGGCAACCACGGCTTCATCCCGTCGTCCTGGCCGCTGAACCAGAGCGACCTGGACCAGTTCAAGCGTCACCTCGAGATAGCGAACATCCTCGGCATGGAACACATGGGCACCGGTGGCGACCCCACCGGCAGTGCCTACCGTGCCGACTGGGACGTGGCCGCCGACAAGTGGAACACGTTGGGACAGATCGCTCAGGGTGCGGGCATCAAGCTGTACACCCACAACCACGACGCGGCCTACGGCTTCCTGCTCGACGGCGGTCCGCTGGACGCACAGGGCCGCCCCACGCGCAGCTCCGGCACCCGCAAGCTCGAGTACTTCCTTCAGGTCACCGACCCGAAATCCGTATGGCTGGAGATGGACATCTTCTGGGCGCACGTCGCCCAGTACAAGTTCCACACCTACACGGCGCACGACGGATCGCAGCAGGAGAACATCTTCGACCCGGCGGCGCTGGTCCGCGGCAACACCAAGCGCTACCCGCTGTTCCACGCCAAGGACGGCATCGTCAACACAACCAGCGGCCAGGGCTACGACATGGTCCCCTTCGGTACCGGGGTCATCGACTACCGGACGTTCTTCCGCCGCGTCGGGGCGAAGAACTACCACAACCCGATGGTCGAGCAGGACAACGCACCGAGTTCGACCGTCCCCGCGCAGTCCCTGACCCATGCGCGGATCGGCTACGACAACCTGGCGGCGCTGCGCAAGTAGGACCAAGGCGGCACCGGAGGGGCGGTCCGCGCCTCACCCCGAACTCCTGACATCGGGGAACAGCGCAAACGCCCGCCCGGTGACGTCAGGCACCGTGCGCTCCACGGCCGTCACCAGGAGCGTGCGGTGCCTGACCAGCCCCCCGAACTGCCTGACCAACCACGGGGGTTGGCCGTGGATCCGCCGGTCGGTCCAGCCGCTGCGATAGCCGTCGCCCCGCGCGTCCGTGATCGCGCGGGAGCCCGCGCCCGCCGTGGTGGCGGGCGCGGGCTCCGTTACGCGAGGTTTCGCTTCACATCAGGAGATTTCCCGGCTGATCGGGTACGGATTGGGTTCGATGCGCTTGGCGCTCGGCCGGCCCGGTGCCCGCAGGAACACCGCAAGTACCGCGGAGGCGAGCCCGATGCTGCCTGCCAGGGCGAAGGCACCGCCGTAGCCCCAGGCACCGACCACGAGGGCTCCGACGCCGGAGCCGACCAGGCCGGAGATCAGCTTCGAGCTGTAGACCATTCCGTAGTTCGAGGCGTTGTTGTTCTCACCGAAGTAGTCCGCGGTCATCGCCGCGAACAGCGGGAAGATGGCGCCGCCACCGAAGCCGGAGACCATCGAGCAGAACAGGAAGAACGGCATCGAGCCGATGTCGCCGGAGAAGAAGACCCCGAACTGCGCGGATCCCAGGACCAGACAGACGATGATCAGCGTGTTGCGGCGTCCGTACCGGTCGGAGATCCAGCCGATGACACCCCGGCCGGTCCCGTTCACGATCGCCTTGAGCGACATGGCCGTGGCCACGATGCCGCCGGCGAACCCCATCTCCTTGCCGAACGGCACCTGCATGGCGATACCGAAGATGTTGATGCCCGCCGTGCACAGGAGGCAGAACCACATCATCCACAGCACCGGGGTCCGGGCCGCCTCACGCGGGGTGTACTGCTTGACCGCCGGCGGGTTCTTGGCCAGCGACCGCACGATCCGCGGGTCGTCCGAGACCTTCAGCGGATCGACGTGATGGGGCCACCAGTTCTTCGGCGGGTCCTTGAAGAACCAGCCGGCGACCGCGACGGCCGCACAGCAGATGACCCCGACGGAGACCAGTACACCCTGGTAGTTGGACAGATCCATGTACGAGGTGAACAGGAACACGAACGGCACCGAGCCATAGGCGAAACCGCCGTTGACCATGCCGGTCTTGCCGCCCTTGCGCTCCGGGTACCACTTGCCGACCATGTTCACGCAGGTCGCGTAGACGAGTCCGGCGCCGATGCCGCTGAACATGCCGAAGCCGAAGTAGGCGACGATGACATGCGGTGCGTACGCCAGCGAGAGATAGCCGAGCAGGGTGCCCAGCGCTCCGAGCATCATCGCGCTCCTGGCCGGCAGTCTCCCGCTCTCGCGGAGCTGCCCGGCCGGGAAGGCCACGGCTGCCTGGAAGAAGATCCAGACCCCCATCAGCCAGAAGATGTGGCCGCTGGCCCACAAGTGCGCGTCGTGCAGGGTCTCCTCGGCGGAGGTGAACGCGTACTCCGACGAGCTGATGCCCATCATGCCGATCCATGGGAAGAGCACCATGGTCCAGCGCGGTCTCCGCATGATGTCCCGGTCGGTCTCACCGAGCCGGTACACGCGGCCGTTGCGGTCCGTCACCTCCCTGTAGGGGACGGATGTGGAGATGTCTGTCGTTGTCATGATCGATCGAACCCCTCGCGTGGAAGAAGTCTGGCCAGCGCCCCCTGTCCGTTCCCACTTCGCGTCGCCCGGGGCCTGCGGCCGAGCGGTTCGCCGCAGACCCCGTGGTTCGAGCTCTCGCCGTCAGGTCATCGATCACCGTCCAGCAGTCCGGCCGCACGGGCCCATCGGTACTTGGCGCCCAGTACGGCCACCGGCTTCTCCGTCGTGTACGGGTACGCGACGACGCCGTGCTCGAAGAGGTACTGGCACGCCTCCTCCACCTCGGTGTCGCCGGCCAACGACGCCACCACGGGCTTCTCGATCCCGCGCTCGCGGAATTCCGCGACCACCCGGGCGGTCAGCTCGGCGAAGACCATCGGGGGAGTGACGATCGTGTGCCAGTAGCCGAGGACCAGCGCATGGATGCGGGGGTCCTCCATGCCGAGGCGGATCGTCGCCTCGTACGTGGACGGCGGCTCGCCGCCCGTGATGTCGATCGGGTTGCCGGCCGCACCGAACGGCGGAATGAACGCCTTGAACGCCATGTCCAGATCCGGCGGAATCTCCATGAGGGAGAGCCCGTTGTCGACGATCGCGTCCGACAGCAGCACGCCCGAGCCGCCCGCCCCTGTGATGATGACCACGTTGTCGCCCTTGGGCGTCGGCAGCACGGGCAACGCCCGCGCGTACTCCAACATGTCGTTCAGCCCCGGGGCCCTGATCACCCCCGCCTGGCGCAGGATGTCGTCGTACACGGCGTCGTCGCCCGCCAGTGCACCGGTGTGCGAACCCGCCGCCTTCGCACCGGCGCTGGTACGGCCGGCCTTCAGCACCACGATCGGCTTCTTCGGTACGGTCGCCCGCGCCGCCTCGACGAACGCGCGGCCGTCCTTGAGATCCTCCAGGTGCATCGCGATGCACTTGGTGTTCGGGTCCTCGCCGAACCAGGTCAGCAGGTCGTCCTCGTCGATGTCGGACTTGTTGCCGAGCCCGACGATCGCCGACACACCGGTCTTCGTCGAACGGGCGAAGCCCAGGATGGCCATGCCGATACCACCGGACTGCGAGGTCAGCGCCACCCCGCCCTTCACGTCGTACGGGGTGCAGAAGGTGGCGCAGAGGTCCTGCCACGTCGAGTAGTAGCCGTAGATGTTCGGCCCGAGCAGCCGTACGCCGTACTGCTCGCCGATCGCCACGATCTCGTCCTGCAGCGCCTGTTCACCGGTCTCGGCGAATCCGGAAGGGATGAGGACCGCATTGGGTATCCCCTTGCGCCCCACCTCTTCCAGCGCCGATGCCACGAACCTGGCGGGGATCGCGAAGACCGCCACATCCACCTCACCGGGAACGTCCGTGACACTCTTGTACGCCTTGCGGCCCAGAATGTCATCGGCCCGGGGGTTCACCGGATGGATCTCCCCGGAGAAGCCGCCGTCGATGAGGTTGCGCATCACCGAATTACCGATCTTGCCCTGCTCGTTGGAGGCGCCGATCACGGCGACCGAGCGTGGCTCCATCAGCCGGCGCATCGATGCGAGGATCTCCGCGCGCGTGTAGGTACGCCGGGGCTTGACCGTCTCCGTCGCCAGCAGGATCCGGATGTCCGCCGCGACCGCACCGTCGGGAGCGGCGATGACCGGATTGAGGTCGACCTCCGCGATCTCCGGGAAGTCGGTTACCAGTTGGGAGACCCGCCGGATCTGCTCGGCCAGCGCCCACCGGTCCACCGGCGCCGCACCCCGAACCCCGCGCAGGATCTCGGCCGCGCCGATCGAGTCGAGCATCGACAGCGCCTCGTCCGCACTGACCGGGGCCAGGCGGAAGGTGATGTCCTTGAGCACCTCCACCAGCACACCGCCGAGCCCGAAGGCCACGACCTTCCCGAACGTCGGGTCGGTGACCGCGCCGACGATGACCTCCTGGCCGGGAGGCACCAGCTGCTGCACCTGCACACCGTCGATCCGTGCGTCCGGCGCGTACGCCCGCACGTTCTCGATGATGCGCTGGAACGCGGCACGCACCTGAGCGCCGCCCTCCACCCCGACGACGACACCGCCGGCATCCGTCTTGTGCAGCACATCGGGGGAGACGATCTTCAGTACGACCGGTCCGCCGAGCCGGTCCGCGAAGGCCACCGCCTCGTCGACGTCATGTGCCAGCTCCTCACCCGGCACGGCGATCCCGTACGCATCGGCGACGATCTTGCCCTCGGGTGCGGTGAGCGCACTGCGTCCGGCGGCCCGGACGGAGTCGAGCAACGCCCGTACGGTCTCGCGGTCCTGTGATTCGACCATGCTCAGATGACTCCGTTCGTCTTCAGCAGCCGCAGTTCCTCGTCGCCGAGGCCCAGCTCACCGACGTACACCTCTTCGTTGTGCTCGCCGAGCAGCGGCGAAGTCACCACATCCACCGGGGAGTCGGAGAGCTTCAGCGGGGAGCCCACGGTGGTGAACGTGCCGCGCTCCGGGTGCTCCACCTGGACGACCATCTCGTTGGCGACCAGGGACTCGTCCTCGATGATCTCCCGGGTGGAGAGGATCGGGCCGCACGGGATGTTGTGCGCGTTCAGCCGCTCCAGCACCTCCCACTTGGGGAGCGTCGCGGACCACTCCTCGATGAGCTGGAACATCTTGTCGAGCTTGGGCAGGCGGGCCTCGGGCGTCGCCCACTCGGGGTCGTCCACCAGCTCCGGGCGCCCGATCAGCGAGGCGAGCGGCTGCCAGCCGACCGGCTGCACAATGACGTACACGTAGTCGTTGGGCCCACCGGGCGCGCACTTCACCGCCCAACCGGGCTGCCCGCCGCCGCTCGCATTGCCGCTACGCGGCACCTCGTCGCCGAAGTCCTCGTTCGGATACTCCGCCAACGGCCCGTGCACCAGCCTCTGTTGGTCACGCAGCTTCACCCGGCACAAGTTGAGCACTGCATGCTGCATGGCGACGTTGACGCGCTGTCCACGCCCGGTGTTCTCACGCTGGAACAGTGCGGCCAGAATGCCTGCGACCGCGTGGATTCCGGTTCCGGAGTCGCCGATCTGCGCACCGGTCGCGAGCGGCGGACCGTCCTCGAAGCCGGTGGTGGACATCGAACCGCCCATGGCCTGGGCGACGACTTCGTACGCCTTGAAGTTGGTGTACGGACCCTCGCCGAAGCCCTTGATGGACGCGTACACGATCCGCGGATTGATCTCCTGGATCCGCTCCCAGGTGAACCCCATCCGGTCGACGGCGCCAGGCCCGAAGTTCTCCACCATCACATCCGAGCGGCGGATCAGTTCGGTGAGGATCTCCTTGCCGCGCTCGCTCTTCGTGTTGAGAGTGATGCTCCGCTTGTTGCAGTTGAGCATCGTGAAGTAGAGGGAGTCGACATCCGGCAGATCGCGCAGTTGTTTGCGGGTGATGTCGCCGCTCGGGGCCTCGAGCTTCACCACGTCGGCGCCGAGCCAGGCGAGCAGCTGGGTGGCGGAGGGACCGGACTGCACGTGCGTCATGTCGAGGACGCGCACACCCTCAAGTGCTTTGGTCATGCCAACAGCTCCTCTGCTACTTGTACATGGTCTGGTTCATGGTTCCGGGGGCGTACGCGTCCGGGTCGACCCAGACGTTGATCAGTGACGGCAGTCCGGACTCCCGGGCCCGCTGCAGCGCCGGTGCGATGTCGGCGGGGTCGTGGACCTCCTCGCCGTAACCACCCAGCATCTGGGCGAACTTGTCGTAGTGGACGTCGCCCAGGGTGTTGCCGACCCGCTCGCGCTCGTCCCCGTACTTCGCTTTCTGGCCGTAACGGATCTGGTTCATCGAGGAGTTGTTGCCGACGATCCCGACGAACGGGAGGTTGTAGCGGACCAGCGTCTCGAAGTCCCATCCGGTCAGGGAGAAGGCACCGTCGCCGAAGAGCGCCACGACCTCCTTGTCGGGCCGGGCCTGCTTCGCCGCCAGCACGAACGGCACCCCGACGCCGAGCGTGCCCAGCGGCCCCGGGTCCATCCAGTGGCCGGGGGACTTCGGCTGGACGACCTGACCGGAGAAGGTGACGATGTCGCCGCCGTCCCCGATGTAGATCGAGTCCTCGGTGAGGAAGTCGTTGATCTCGCTGACCAGCCGGTACGGGTGGATCGGCGAGGCATCCGACTTCAGACTGGGCAGCCGCTTCTCGATCGCGGTCTGTTCGGCGGCACGCAGCTCCTCCAGCCACGCCTTGCGCTTGACCGCGCCTCCGTCGAGCCGCCCGCTCGCGGCTTGCGTGACCGCCTTCAGGACCATCCCCGCATCGCCGACGATCCCGAGATCGATGTCCCGGTTCTTGCCGACGGTGCGGTAGTCGAGGTCGATCTGCACGACGGTGGCGTCGGGGGAGAGCCGCTTGCCGTAGCCCATCCGGAAGTCGAACGGCGTACCCACGATCACGATCAGATCGGCGTTGGAGAATGCGTACCGCCGCGACAGCTGGAAGTGGTGCGGATCGCCGGGCGGGAGCGTGCCGCGCCCGGCCCCGTTCATGTAGGCCGGGACATTCAGCGTCCGTACGAGCTCGATGGCGTCATCCGTTGCCCGGGTCGTCCATACCTGACTGCCCAGCAGGATGGCCGGCCTGTCGGCATGCACAAGGAGATCGGCGAGCTTCTCGACGGCCTCGGGGTCACCGGCCGTTCGGGTCGAGGCCCGGTACTGCCCGGCCTCCGGCACCCGGGCCTTCGACACCGGCACCTTGGCGTCCAGCACATCGCGCGGGATCTCCAGGAAGGAAGGCCCGGGTGCCCCGTGGAAGCACTCGCGGAAAGCCATGGACACCATGTCGGCGGCGCGGGCGGTGTCCGGCACGGTGGCGGCGAACTTGCAGATGGGAGCCATCATCTCGACGTGCGGCAGATCCTGGAGCGAGCCCATCTTGTGCTGATTGTGAGCACCCTGACCACCTATCAGCAGCATGGGCGACTCGGCGCGGAAGGCGTTCGCGACCCCTGTCACCGCGTCCGTGGTCCCCGGTCCGGCGGTGACGACGGCGCATCCCGGCCTACCGGTGATCCGTGCGTAGCCGTCGGCGGCATGCGCGGCGACCTGTTCATGTCGTACGTCGACGACTTCGATGCCCTCGTCGACGCAGCCGTCGTAGATGTCGATGATGTGGCCGCCGCACAGGGTGTAGATGCGCTCCACCCCCTCTGCCTTCAACGCCTTGGCGACCAAGTGCCCACCGGAAATGAGTTCCTGGCTGTCCTGGGGCATCGCGGTGCTGTCCCTTCGTAGGGGAGTGCAGGGGCCATTGCCGTGCTCCCGCGGTACATTGCATACAGTCGACGAATACTGTATGAAACTTGTTATCCCGCATCCGGTGGGTGGTGTCCAGGGGGCGAGCGGCACTTTCACAATCGGCACGATCGGGAGTGGCTATGGATCTGTACGAGCACCAGGCACGGCAACTCTTCGCAGAACACGGCATAGCGGTACCGGAGGCCGAGGTCATCGACCACGCAGCCGACGCAAAGGAAGCGGCGGGCCGGCTCGGTGGCCGGGTCGTCGTCAAGGCGCAGGTGAAGACGGGCGGTCGGGGCAAGGCGGGCGGAGTGAAAATCGCGGCCGACCCGGCGGCCACAGAACTGACCACCCGCCAGATCCTCGGCATGGACATCAAGGGCCACACGGTGCGGACGGTGATGCTCGCCCAACCCGTGGAAATCGAGGCCGAGTTCTACGTCAGTTACGTACTCGACCGGACGACCGGCACCTTCCTCGCCATCGCGTCCGCGGAGGGCGGCATGGAGATCGAGGAGGTCGCGGCCACCCGCCCGGAGGCAGTGGCCCGCATCCCCATCGACCCCGTCGAAGGAGTGACGGAACGCAAGGCCGCACAGATCGCCGCAGCGGCAGCCCTGCCGCCGGAGGCCGCCCCCGTGCTCCAGCGCCTGTGGCAGGTGCTCACCGGGGAGGACGCCCTGCTGGTCGAGGTCAATCCCCTGGTCCGTACGGTGGACGGCCGGATCCTCGCGCTCGACGGCAAGGTGACACTCGACGACAACGCCGGGTTCCGCCAGTCCCGTTGGGGAACAGAGGCCGATGACCCGCACGGCGACCCACTGGAGACAGCGGCCGCGGCCAAGGGCCTCAACTACGTCAAACTCGACGGCGAGGTCGGCATCATCGGCAACGGCGCCGGACTGGTCATGTCCACCCTTGACGTCGTCGCCGGCTGCGGAGCCCGCCCGGCCAACTTCCTCGACATCGGCGGCGGCGCCTCGGCAGGCATCATGGCCGACGGCCTCTCCGTCATCCTCTCCGACCCGGCAGTGAAGTCGGTGTTCGTCAACGTCTTCGGAGGCATCACCTCCTGCGACGCGGTCGCCGAGGGCATCGTCCAGGCACTGCGGTCCGTACGCCTGACCAAGCCCCTCGTCGTCCGCCTCGACGGCAACAACGCCGCCCGTGGCCGAGCGATCCTCGACGCACACGCGCACCCCCTGGTCGAGCAGGCCACCACGATGGACGGCGCCGCGCGCCGAGCGGCCCAACTGGCCGACGCAGCCTAAGGAGACCGGACATGGCCATATTTCTCACCAAGGAGAGCAAGGTCCTCGTCCAGGGGATGACCGGCGCCGAGGGCATGAAGCACACCCGCAGGATGCTCGCGGCGGGCACCCGGATCGTAGGCGGCGTCAATCCGCGCAAGGCCGGCCGGAAGGTCGACCTCGACGGAACCGAGATCCCCGTCTTCGGCTCCGTACGCGAAGGAATGGACGCCACCGGAGCGGACGTCACGGTGGTCTTCGTGCCGCCACCCTTCGCCAAGGCGGCCGTCATCGAAGCGGCCGACGCCGGCATCGGCCTGGCAGTGGTCATCACCGAAGGGATCCCGGTCCACGACGCGGTGGCCTTCCACGCCCACGCCCGTGCCCGCGGCACCCGCATCATCGGCCCCAACTGCCCCGGCGTGATCACCCCAGGCCAGTCCAACGCGGGCATCATCCCGGCCGACATCGCGCCCGGGCCGGGGCGGATCGGCCTGGTCTCGAAGTCCGGCACGCTGACGTACCAGCTGATGCACGAACTGCGCGACATCGGCTTCACATCGGCGGTGGGCATCGGCGGCGACCCGGTCATCGGTACCACGCACATCGACTGCCTGACGGCGTTCGAGAACGACCCCGACACGGAACTCATCGTCCTCATCGGCGAGATCGGCGGCGACGCGGAGGAACGAGCTGCGGCCTATGTCCGTCAGCACATCACCAAGCCGGTGATCGGCTACATTGCGGGCTTCACGGCCCCCGAGGGCAAGACGATGGGCCACGCGGGTGCCATCGTCTCGGGCTCGTCGGGCACGGCGGAGGCAAAACAGAAGGCGCTGGAGGCGGCAGGGGTACCGGTCGGCGCCACACCGACGGAGACGGCCAGGCTGGTACGGGAGAAGCTGGGGACACCCAGCCCGTCGGGCACACGCAGCTAGTCGGACCGTTTCAGCCCGTCCGGCGATTGAGGACCGGGGCCCGGGGCGGAGCCCCGGTTTCGGGAAGGGGCGGGTTGGGGAAGGCCGGCCGCAGGCGACCCACCCGCCCCGCCCCCTCACCCCACCACGTGACGGTGACGTCGCTCACCCCTGAGCCAACGTCACCTCCATTCCCACCCCCGCTCACTACCGTCCCGTACGAGCAGCCATCCCACCTCCCGCCCCGACTGTGCACCGAGAGCGGAGACCTTCATGGCATCGAACCCGCCCACCAGCGAGCCCACCCCACGCCCCGCCCTCACCCTCAAACCGGGCACAGCCTGGTCGGACGCCTGGCAACGCTGCCTCACCATCGCCCCCGAGGCATTCCAGGCCGACCGGGTCCTCAACCTCTGGGCCTCGTCCTGGCAGCAGGACGGCCGCCCCCTCCCCGCCACCAGCCCCGTCGACGGCAGCCCCATCGCCGGCCCGCCCCGCCTGGACGCCCCGACCGCCCAACAGGCGGTCCGGGCCTCCCTCGACCAGCACCGCGCCTGGCGTCACATCCCGCTCGCCGAGCGCAGCGCCCGCGTTTCCGCCACCCTCGACGCGCTCACCGAACACCGGGAACTCCTCGCGCTCCTCCTCGTCTGGGAGATCGGCAAACCCTGGCGCCTCGCCCAGGCGGACGTGGACCGTGCGATCGACGGTGTCCGCTGGTACGTCGACAACATCGACCGCCTCCTCGCCGACCGCACCCCGCTCCCCGGCCCGGTCTCGAACATCGCCAGCTGGAACTACCCCATGTCCGTGCTGGTCCACGCGATGCTCGTCCAGGCCCTGGCCGGCAACGCGGTCATCGCCAAGACCCCGACCGACGGCGGCGTCGCCTGTCTCACCCTGGCCTGCGCCCTCGCCGCCCGCGAGGGCATCCCGCTCACCCTCCTCAGCGGCAGCGGAAGCGAACTCTCCGCGCCTCTCGTCCGCTCGCCCGAGATCGGCTGTGTCTCCTTCGTCGGCGGCCGGGACACCGGGGCCCGTATCGCCACCGAAGTCGCCGACCTCGGCAAGCGGCACATCCTCGAACAGGAGGGTCTCAACACCTGGGGCATCTGGAACTTCACGGACTGGCCGTCCCTGACCGCCGTCATCCCGAAGCTCTTCGACTACGGCAAGCAGCGGTGCACCGCGTACCCCCGCTTCGTCGTCCAGCGCGGCGCGTTCGACGAGTTCCTGTCGGCCTATCTCCCCGCCGTCCGCTCACTCCGCACCGGCCACCCCCTGGCGGTGGCGGACCCGACGGCCCCGCTCCCCACCCTGGACTTCGGCCCGCTGATCAACGCGGCGAAGGCCAAGGAACTGGCCGATCAGGTGGCGGAGGCCATCGACCGGGGCGCCATCCCCCTCCACCGAGGATCGACGGCCGACACACACTTCCTCCCGGGTCAGGACACCAGCGCGTACCTCCACCCGGTCACGCTCCTCAACCCGCCCCCGTCCTCCCCGCTCCACCACGCGGAACCGTTCGGCCCGGTCGACACGATCGTCCTCGTCGACACGGAGGCGGAACTCCTGGCCGCCATGAACGCCTCGAACGGCGCCCTGGTGGCCACGCTCTCGACCGACGACCCGGCAACGTACGAGCGCCTGGCCCCACAGATCCGCGCGTTCAAGACCGGCCACGGCACCCCCCGCTCCCGAGGCGACCGGGACGAACTCTTCGGCGGCTTCGGCGCGTCCTGGCGCGGGGCCTTCGTGGGCGGCGAACTGCTGGTCAGAGCGGTGACGGACGGCCCGGCAGGGGAGCGCCTCCCCGGCAACTTCCCGGACTACCACCTGATGCCGTAACCCCCAGGAGCAACACCTGCCTCACCTGATCCCCTGACGATCGGGAGAGAGCGCGAACTCCCGTTCGCTGACGTCGGGCACCGCGCGCTCCACGGCCTTCACCAGGAGCTCACGGTGCCTGACCAGCGCGCCCTTCCGGTCCTCCGGAGCCGGCGCCACCACATCGTCGATCCCGGCCAGCATCCGCCGGGACACCTGCGGACTCCTCGTCGCGCACCACCGGATCTCCTCGAAGGCGAGATCCACCAGATCGGTCCACTCCGGTCCGTCCTGCACAAGGCGCACCACACCCGCCCCGTCCCGGTGCTGCACCGCTCCGAGCGGCAGGTGCACCATGGCGGCCAGCAACTCCACGATCCGGTCCAGGCACTGCACGGCGGTGGTGGGATCGTTCACCGCCGGGGACAGCGCCCGCAGCGCGATGTCCGAAAGCTGACGCAGTCCGAAGGCCAGATCCTGCTGCGATGTGCGCTCGACTCCCACCGAGATCGTGTACCTCAGCATCCGCCGCGGCGGAGCGGCCCCACCATGCACGGCCAGCACCGGCGTGCCCGGCACCACGAAGTCCCCGATCCGCGGGATCAGCCGCAACACCACCCCCTGCCGCCGAGCAGCCCGCACCAGCCGCGCCACATTCACTTCGCGCAGCACCCCCGCCCGCCCCGAGTGCCCGATCCGAGCGGTCTCCGCCCCGAGCGGCAGCTCTTCCCGCACCCCACCGGGCATCCGGCCGAGCACCCGCAGGGACTCATGGGTGATGCGATCGACGACCGGCCCCACCTGCATGAGCCGCAGCGTCGAGCTCACGTACGCGATGAACAGCAACAGACTGAGGCCCACCATGGCCAGCGTCAGCATGCTCTGCAGAAGCGGTACGGATGTGACCCGCCGCGGGTCGCTCTCGCTCTCGTACGAGGTCAGAACCAGCAGAGAGAACGCGAAGGTCGCCAGGAACACCGTCAGCGTCAGCTTGCTGATCCGGCTCCTGACGAAGATCCGCACCACCCGGGGCGTGAGCTGACCGCTCGCCATCTGCACGGCCACCAGCGAAATGCTGAAGACGACGCCGATGAAGGTCATCATCGCCGAGCTGACGGTGGTGACGATGGTCCTGGCATCGTCGGCGAACCTGATCAGATCGCCGACTTCCTCGTACGCCTGCTCGTCCTTGAGGTGCGTGACGATCTCCGCATCGAGCGCCGAGACGCCCCACCACAGCGCGAAGGAGCACAGCAGCCCCACCGTCGGAGCGAACCAGAACGTATCGCGCAGATACTCACGCAAGGGGGACAGCGTCCGGGGCCGCCGATAGCCGCGATCACTCATGTCCGCGAAGGTAGCCCGACCACCCCCCACCAGGCCTGTTACGCCGCCCGGCGAACCTCCGGAGCACTGCCCGTACGCGAACGACTGCGGACCGTACGCGACGCTCCCCGGCCCCTCGGGTGCGCCCACCGCACCGCACTGACCACCGAATATGCAGGTGAGAGGCACCCCAAACCCCTGGTATTGTTTTCTTTGTCGCCGCGGGAGACCGGGGCCGATCACCTAGTCCGGGTGGCGGAATGGCAGACGCGCTAGCTTGAGGTGCTAGTGCCCTTTATCGGGCGTGGGGGTTCAAGTCCCCCCTCGGACACCGAACGGCAACTTACGGGTTGTCGCCACGTGCTGGTTGAGACTCGTCTCAACCAGCACTTTGTGTTTTCCGGAGTCGTGGACGAGGGTGAGCCCGTGTTCTGCCTGCCGAATGGCATGCGCACGAGCCATTCCCCACCATGATGCTGACGGGCCACGACACATCCGGAGAATTCAGCAGAGGCTCTGGCACCGCCCACTTGTCGTCAGTCAACTCCCCCTGCCACACATGATCAGGACAACGAGGCACTGATCGGGGGAGACGTCGCCCGGTGTCTGGGTCGGTGCCGGACGGTGCTCCGGAGCGCGGGGCCGGGAGCCGTGCCGGCCGGCGCCGACCTGTGGGCGTGGGATCAGATGTGGCCGCCGGGCGTCACGGTGAAGGATGCCGGACCGGCCGGCAGGTCCACCGTGTACTGGCGCAGGTAGGTGTCCAGGTACGGTGAGCGGTCTCCTTGGCCGGCGACGTCGTCGGACGGGTTGTCCAGGGACAGCCTCAGGACGGCGCCCGAGACATTGATGGTCCGACCCGATGGGATGTCACGCCACGACCCGGTCTGGATCGAGCCGATCTCCACGGCCAGGACATGCCCGGCCGCCAGCGTCCAGTCGGTCGCTTTGAGGTCGACGCTCATCCGGCCCGCCTTCAGCAGGGAGACCTGCTCGTCGAACATCACGGCCTTGCCGTCCGGGCCGACGTCGTAGAGCTTGAGCATGACGTTGCCCTCGCCCTTCGCGGTCAGCGAGATGTTCGGTGTGGCGGTCACCCGTACGTCCTGGGCGAGTGGCTGCGACCAGACGAAGAAGCTGGAGCCGACCTCACCGGCCTGCTGCCTCTTCGCGATCCCCTTGGCCAGGCCCTTGGGCGTCGGCTGCTCGGTCGTCGGCGCCTTCTCCATGTCCCAGTTGCCCGACGGCTGCACCGCCTTGGGCGCCGCTGTGCCGGCGGCGGCAAGGTTGGCGCGGGCGGAGGCACCGCCGTCGTCGAGGTAACTGCCCCTCCCCAGCGGGAGGGTGACGTCACGCTCCACCACCGGCCAGGTGTCCTGGGCCCGCCAGTGACCGGTGGAGTCCTCGACGGAGTACGCCGGGTAGTCGACCGAGGGCTGAACTCCCTTGAGGTACTGGTCGTAGAAGGACAGCGCCTCGTCGTACCAGCCCTCGCGGCCCATGGCCAGGCGACCGTCGCTCACCCGGTCGCCACCACGCACGTGGTCCCACTGGCCGACCCAACCGCGCTCCGGGCCGGTGTGGTTGGTGAGGTACTCCTGCATCTCCTCGGGCTTGGTGTTGTTCTCGATGAAGCCCTGGGTGACGAAGAGCGGCGTGTTGGTGCCCTGAGCCATCCTGGCCAGGTCACGGGAGGTCCAGAACGGGTCGTTCCGGTCGGATATCCGGTAGCCGGCCGAGTTCTCGGTCAGGCACCCGGGGTGGTCGTCCTCGTACCGGGCGTTGGCCTGATAGTGCCCGTCGTCGTCCGACAGCGGGGCCATCGTGGCAATGCCGTTGTAGGCATTCGCGGTTCCGGTCACATTCGGGCGGGGGACGCCGTTGGAGTAGATGTACTGATACATGTCCCAGAGGGGCTCCCCGGCGACAACGGCCTTCAGCGCGGACTGCTTCAGGTCGTTTCCGATGAGGCCGGTGACGGCGTCGTAGGACTTGCCGTACATGCCCACCGCGCCGGTCGACCACGGCTGGCTCGCGGCCCAGTTGATCGCGGCCTTCACGTCGGCCTGCTCACCGGGACCGCCCCAGTCGAGGCAGCCGGTCGAGCCGCCGAAGCCGCGCAGGTCGACCATGAGGAACGCGTAGCCGTGGGCGAAGAGGTCGCTGCCCTCGATGAAGTCCTGGAAGCGATTCGAGGGACCGGTGTGGGTCCAGCCCTCGGGGTTCGTCTGGCCCATGTGCCCGAAGTACGGGCCGATGGAGAGGATGACCGGCACCTTCTGCCCGGCGGGCACGCCTTCGGGCATCAGCAGGTCGCTGTGCAGCTCGGTACCCGAGTCGTCCGAGGACGGGAAGTAGTGCTGGGTCCAGACCGAGCCCTTTGGGACACGGTCGTTCTGCTCGTGTGTGATGCCGTCGGCCGCGGTGGCGACCGCCGTGGTCGGGGTCTGAGCGGAAGCGGCGCCCGGTGACGCGACGGCGGGGCCGGCGAGTGCGCCGGTCAGCGCCAGAGTGGTGACGAGTGCCGAGGCGGCCCAGCCGGGCGCGCGACGTCTGTTCACATGCTCTCCCGAGTCGTCGGTACGTAGCGGAACGGCGTTTCCGGTCGAGCGGCAGCGCCCTGCCCGCCATCGCAGGGACGATGGACGGTCGCACACATGTCAGGAACGGGACCACGTGTGCGAACCCTGGCCGGAACCGTTGGCGAGCGAGCCTAAGGTCAGCACTGAAACGCGTCAACGGTGCTGTGTATCCGTCGTGTTACTGACGTGGCGGGAGCAAGTTCACTTCTAGTGGGGGAGGTTGCGGGAGACGACGGTGGAAACGTCTGCTGCATCCCAGCGGATGGGGCTGGTTCGCCATGTCGGCCGGGTCTCCGTCGGCCCATGCCACGACCCTGAAGGGGACAGCCGGGAACTGCCCTGGCCGCCTGTCGGCCGGACCGCAGGATGCGCCGTGGAGGGAGGACATGCTGGACGACGCCGCGCATGACCTGTGGCCGCGGGGGATCTTGAACACCGCGCTGTTCGCGATCAGCTTCTTCCGTCCCAGTACCAGACGGGACTTGCGGGCGATGGGCGCACAGTACTGGTGTCGAACGGCCCACGGGTCCGCCGACATCGGTCGTCTGTTGGGCGACGTGACGCAACCGCGTTTCCACACGCGGCGAGGGCTGCTCGAGCGCCCTGACGCCGCAGGCGGCGGGCGACACGGAGTCGCCCGCCGCCTGGCGGAAGGGATTCAGGTTCAGATGCCTGGGGAGTGACGTGGCGTCAGCCGGTCGCGCTGCCCGCGACCCACTTGCTCCACGGCATGTTCCAGTCGCTGAGGCCGTTGTCGGGGGCCAGCATGGTCTTGTCCTCGGAGTTCTTGACGATCACGACATCACCGATCATCGAGTTGTCGAAGAACCACGCGGCGGGCTGCTTGCCGTCGCCGCCGCCCTTGACGTCCTTCAGGCCCACGCAGCCGTGGCTGGTGTTGACCTTGCCGAAGAGCGCGTCGGCACCCCAGTAGTTGCCGTGGATGAAGGTGCCCGAGGCGGTCAGGCGCATGGCGTGCGGTACGGCCTCGATGTCGTAGGAGGGCGTGCCGTCCTTCTTCGTGAGGCCGACGGTCGCACCGTTCATGTGGATCTGCCTGAACTTCTCGGAGATGACCATCTGACCGTTGTACGTCGGGTGCTCGGTGCTGCCGGACGAGATCGGGATGGTCTTGATCGTCTTGCCGTCCCGTACGACGGTCATCTGCTTCGTCTTGGCGTCGACCGTGCTGATCTGGCTCCGGCCGATCTTGAACGTGACCGTCTTCTGGGTGCCGTTGAGGTTGAGCGTGACGGTGACGGTGGAGCCGGGCTTCCAGTGGTTCTTGGGGCGGAAGTCCAGGCGGTCGTCGTTGAACCAGTGGCCGACGACCTGCTGGCCGCTGCTGGAGCGGACCTGGATCTTCGACTCCATGGCGGCCTTGTCGCTGATCGCCTTGTCGAAATTGACCGTCACCGGCATGCCCACGCCGACGGTCGAGCCGTTCTCGGGGGAGAGGTGCCCGATGAAGTTATTGGCCGGGGAGAGCGTGGTGATCGTGGCGTTCCCGGTGACGGAGCGGCCCTTGGCGTCCTTGGCCTCCGCGGCGACCTGATACTTGGCGGCCCGCTCCAGTCGGCCGTTCGGCTTCCAGGACGTGCTCTCGGCGGACAGGGTGCCCGGAACCTCAGCACCGGTCGCGACGGCGGTCATGGTCACCTTGGTGAGCTTGCCGTTGCTGACGGTGACCTTGACGGAGTCGTTGATCTCGACGTCGTAGGCACCTTGCTTGGGCATGATCTTTATTCGGGCGTCGGAAGCCTCCTGGGTGGCCGCCTGCTCCGCCCGCGCCTGCGGTTTCGGGTGATTCCCGACGTCGTTACCACTGGTAGCAGCGTTGCTGGTACCGCTGAGCGCCGTGAGTGAGACCACACCGCTGAGTACACCGACCGCAGCCACCAGCCGGGTGCGTCCTTTACGTGCCGTGATCAAACGCTTCTCCCGTGTCACTGGTCGTTGAATCCCTGGAGCTGGATGCCGAGGGAGTGCAGCTAGCTATAAACCCATTTATATGGGGTCATCTGCCCTTAATGGATAAATTGTGGTGAAGACCACGCCCCGTCGAGCGCGTCGCCGAGGCCCTGCTCGACTGAGGGACGGCGCGTAGTCGATCCGCTCTCGCCGCCCGGATCGGGCTCTACGTGCGGCTGCGCGTGCTGGAGAGTCCGGCCTTCACCGAGGTGAAGCAGGAACGCGTGGTGGTGCGCCAGCCGGTCCGGCACGTGCTGCGGCACCAGCCGCGCGCGGTGCTGACCTCCGCCTTCGTCCGGATGTCGGAGCAGGGGCCCTTCTACCTCTTCATCACCTTCGTGCTCACCGATGGCACGCAGAAGCTCGGGCTCCCCAGAGGCGACCTGCTGAACGACACGCTCGTTGTGGCGGCAGTCGGGTTGATCACCGTCCCGCTCTTCGGCCACCTCTCCGGCCGTTTCGGGCGGCGCCTGGTCTACGGCATCGGTATCTGCTGTACCGGGCTGTTCGCGTTCCCGTACTTCGGTCTGCTCAATACGGGCAGCTCCGGTCTCGTCCTCCTCGCGATCGTGCTCTCCCTGGTCTTCCACGACGTCCAGTACGGCCCCAGGCCGCATTGATCGCCGAGGGGTTCGGGACGAACGTCCGCTACAGCGGTGCCGGGCTCGGACATCAGCTCGTCTCGGTGATAGTGGGCGGACCGCGGCGGCGATCCTCGAGCACACCGGCTCCCGCACAGGGATCAGCTGGTACATCGTCGGCTGCTGCGCCGTCGCCGTGATCGCGCTGCTGTTCATGCCACGCCAGGCGCCGACGCTCACGGCCTCGCACGGTACGGTTCCGTCGCGCAGCAAGACCGCGTCCTCGCCGGGAGAGCTCTGACCGGCAGGACGGTACAGACATCGCCCCGGTCGCAGCCGTACTGGCCGAATCGCCGTTTTCCGATCACGCGCTCGAGGCCGGCCCTCCGCCAGCTCCTCGCGCAGCAGCTCGGCCCGCTCAGCCAGCCGCATCCGCCGCTCGATCGTCCACGTCAGCACGTCCACCATGCGCCTCCCTCCCGTTGCGGAACCTACGAGACGCCTCGGGCGGACCACCCCAGAACCCGCGAACCGGCCCGTGGCAGACGATCACCTGCTAACGATCACGTCCGAGAGCAGCACGAGCGCGTCAATCTCCACCCACACCAGCGGCCCGACCTGCGAATTCAGAATGAAAACCGATCAGTGAGGTTCCCGCCCTCATCGATCAGGCCCCGTTTCCGGGCGTTGGCGATGTGGCTGGACACCGTGGGTTGGGCCACGCCTGTCCGTTCCACCAGCGCCTTGACCGGAGCGGTCTTGCTGATCCGGCGCATGAGCACCCAGGCCCCCGCCCAGGCCGCAAGGTCGGCGTCGGCCCGCCGAACGACGTTGGCGAGATCGCTGATCGAGCGGACGAGCCGGGCGATCTCGTCACGGGTCATCCGGGCGCCGGGCGTGTCTCGCCCGCTGCGGCCCCGTCGCTGCACCCCCTTGTGTCGGTTTCCTTCCGTGACACGCCGCTGTGTCTGACGAGCCATCACACCTCTTTCGTCACTCCGCGGAACCCCCACGGCTCCATGCCGTTCGTCCACCAGTCGCGGTCGACCGTCGGTTGCGTGGCCGCTGCCGTGCTCGCTCCGCGGAGTCTGCAGGGAACGCCCCTTGACAAGGCGAGTCGACGCACGGAAGATCGCAACCGATTCGGTTATCGATGCGCCATGTCTCAACGAAATCAGCATTGTTAATGAGTAGATGCAGCGATTTCCGTTGAATCGGATCGAAGGGAGAGGTCGCTTGCTGCGAAGCGTCCGGCGCCGGGCCCGACGAGTTCGTCGTCCGCACCTTCGACGCCGACGGCCGGATGACCTGTCTGTACGAGGAACGGTTCTCGCCGCTGACCAGCCGGATCCGCTGGCACATCCGCACCGCGGGTACGACCCCCGAACGCTCGGTCACCGCCGACTGCCGGGTCTCCAGCGCACACGAACTCCTCGCGCTCTTCGCCGGGCCGGGTTCGCGACCACCGCCGTGTACGGCGACTACGACCTGCCCCCCTTCCACGTCCGCGCGCCTCACCTCGTCGTCACCGCGCGGCCGACGACGAGCCGCCCCGGCCACTGACCCACCGAAGTCACATCCCCGCTCGCGAAAGAAATGGACCCGGCATGACTTCTCGCACCGCCCTCCACGATGTGATCCACACTCAGGCCGACGCCATTGCCCGGCTCGCCGGCGCCGACTTCTCCGGCCCGGCCGAGCGACTCGTCGGTGCCCGGCGCATCGTGCTCATCGGCACGGGCACCAGCCGGCACGCCGCTGCACTCGGCGCCATGATGTTCGCCCGGGCCGGAATCGACGCCCGCTGGTCGTCGGCCGCCGGGTTCGCCCGCTGGGGTGCGCCGCTGCGGGACGGCGACGCCATGGTGGTGATCACCCACACCGCGGAGACCGCCTTCGCCCTCACCTGCCGGGAGCAGGCCCTCGCCGCCGGGATACCGGTGGTCTCGATCACCGGCCACGGCTCGGGCTGGCCCGACGCGGTGGAGACCGTCGAGCGGGAACGCTCCGAGACCTACACCGCCAGCTACACCTCCGCGCTGACCGTACTCGCCTCCCTCGCCGCGCACCTCGGCGCCGAGGAGTTCGCCCCCGACGCGCTGCGGCGCACCGCCGAGGCTGTACGGGCCGTGGTGGCCGAACCCGGGATCGACGAAGTCGCCTTCCCGGCGCGCTCGATCGCGCTGATCGGCGCCGGTCCTTGGGGCGTCACCGCCCGGGAGGGCGCACTGAAGATCCGCGAGGCGTCCCGGACCCTCGCCGAGGGGTACGAGGCCGAGGACTACCTCCACGGCTCGGCCGTGCCCTTCGGAAGCGCCGACGGACTGATCCTGCTGGAGCCCGCAGGCGACCCGGATGGTCTGACGGCTGCCCTGGGCGAGGCCGCCCGGCAGGAAGGCATCACGGTCCACACCCTCGGCGGTGCCCCTGCCGGACTGTCACCGCTGCTGGCTCAGTTGCCGATGACGGCCCGGCTCCAGCTCCTCGCGGACCGGTTCGCCGAGATCCGGCGGCAGGACCCCGATGTGGCCATCGTGGGCGCCTGGGCGGAGAAGCGGCTGTGGACCCTGGGGGCACCCGTGGCCTGAGCCCGATGGGGAGCCCGCCCCGGCAAGCGTCCCGCTGAGCGCCGGAATCCGTGGGGTGAACAACAGTTCCCACTTTTTTCAGTGGATATCCGTCATTTTCAATGAATGCCCTGATGTCGTGAAGCTTTCCGAGTGGGCAGCGCGCAACGGCGTGCACTACCAGACCGCGTGGACCTGGGCGAAGGAGGGCCGTATGCCGGTCCCGGTTGTCCAGACGCCGTCGGGTACGTGGCTCGTGACCGAGCCCGCCGCGCAGGCTGCGGGACGGGTCGTGGTGTACTGCCGTGTCTCGTCCGGTGACCAGAAAGCGGACCTGGAGCGTCAGGTCGCCCGGACCGTGCAGGGCGCAACGGCTCAGGGCCTCATGGTCGCTGACGTGGTGACGGAGGTCGGCTCCGGCTTGAACGGGCGCCGCCGCAAGCTGTACCGGCTGCTCGCCGACCCGGGTGTCGGCACGATCGTGGTCGAGCACCGCGACCGCCTCGCCCGGTTCGGCGTCGAGCACCTCGAAGGAGCCCTCTCGGCCTCGGGGCGACGCCTGGTCGTCCTTGACCCGGCGGAGACCGCCGACGACCTCGTACGGGACATCACCGAGGTCCTGACCTCGATGTGCGCACGCCTGTACGGCCGCCGCTCCGCGAAGAATCGCGCCGACCGGGCCATCGCCGTCGCCACCGGCCCGGATGTGGCCGGATGAAGAAGTTCAAGCCGCAGCCCGGCTTCAACGTCCTCGCGCACAAGCTCGCGCTGGATCCGAACGCCACGGCCAACCGCCACCTGCACTCGCACGCAGGTGCCGCGCGGTCCGCGTACAACTGGGCGGTCGCGTACGTCACTGCCGTGTGGTGGCAGCGTAAGGCCGAGCAGTCGTACGGCATCTGCGAGGACGAGCTGACTCAGTGGCGGTCGTGGTCGCTGCCCTCGCTGCGGAAGGCGTTCAACGAGGACAAGCGCACCAACCCGCGCTTCGCCGGCTGGTGGGAGGAGAACTCCAAGGAGGCATACAACACCGGTCTGGCAGGCGCGTCGGCCGCGTTCGAAAACTATGCGAAGTCGAAGAGCGGTAAGCGCAAGGGTCCAAGGATGGGCATCCCGCGCTTCAAGTCGAAGCGAACAGCGCGCCTGACCTGCCGGTTCACTACCGGAACGATCCGTATCGAGCCTGACGGCAGGCATATCACCCTGCCCAGGATCGGCACGGTCCGCCTCCACGAGGACGCCTCCCACCTGCGGGCCCTCGCCGACGCCGGGAACATGCGGATCCTGTCCGCGACCGCACGTCTTAACCGGGGGCGCTGGTTCGTGTCGTTGCAGGTCGAGGAGAAGCACGAGCTGGTCAAGGTTGCCCGTCCGGACACGGCGGTCGGTATTGACCTCGGCATCAAGACCCTGGCCGTCCTCGCGGACAGCGACGGTGTCCTTCGCGCAGAACCCAACCCACGCCACCTCGACCGCGCGCAGAAACAGCTGCGCCGCGCCAGCCGTGTCGTCTCGCGTCGGCATGGCCCCGACCGGCGCACCGGGCAGCAGGCCTCCCGCCGCTGGGAGAAGGCCAGTCAGGCGCGGAATAAGATCCATCACCGGGTCGCGAACCTCCGCGAGGACACCCTCCACCAGATGACGACCCCTCGCCTGCGAGTACGGCACGATCGTCATCGAAGACCTGTGCGTCGCCGGAATGGGCCGCAACCGGCGCCTGTCCCGCCGCGTCGCGGACGCCGCGTTCGGCGAGATCCGACGCCAGCTCACCTACAAGACCCGCCGGCGTGGCACGCGACTCATCGTCGCCGACCGCTGGTTCCCCTCCTCGAAGACCTGCTCCCGCTGCGGTGCGGCGAAAACCAAACTGCCCCTCAGCATGCGCGTCTTCGAGTGCGACAACTGCGGCCTCGTCCTTAACCGGGACGCCAACGCCGGACACAACCTGGTCGCCCTCGCGGCCCGCACCACAGGTACCGGAGTGGCCGGAGACCTGGACCTCGCCAAGGCGAAGTCGAAGCCCCGTGGAGCCGACCGGAAGACCCGCGTCACCCGCCCGCGCCGCAAGGCCGGGACGGGGCGGGCAGGTGGCGCGATCCCCAGCCCCCGGGCCGGGAAGGAAACGGGAGACCGTCAACAGGACACCGGCGCGCAACTCGCGCTCTGATGACCCGTTACGGACCATTGCGGTGGAAACATCGGGATTGCTGAGATCGCTTGATGATCAAAGCAACGGCACTGGTATCGATTCCCCCTCGGACACCAACGATTGACCAACACAGCGCTGGTCGGGAGAGATCCGTGTGAATGTGCACCCCAGCTGACACCTGAGCACTTGAGTTGGCAGTGCCTGAGCAGGCGAGTTGTCGAACGTGTGCGGTCGGGGCGTGTCAGTGCCGATCCCGGGGTGCGACGTCGGCCCCGCGTCAGTCACCGCTGGCACGGGGCTCGCCACAGTGCGGACTAGTCAGCGTCGTTCGGAGAGTACGGCTTCGAGGCGGGCGACGTGGCGGGCCCCGGCCTCCTTGCGGACGGGGGCGAAGCGGCGGTCGACGAGCAGCACGGGGACCAGCCACACCCAGCCCCACGCCGGGCACTCTTGACGGGTCTACTTCAATGACGGAACCATGGGAGCGCTCCCACAGGCTTTTACCGCACCCCCCTGGGACCGGGGGGCGGTTCCCCCACCCGAAAGGAGCTCCACCGTGCCAAGCAGACAGGCCGCGCGCCCCCGGGCCGCACTCGCCATCATGCTCGCGCTCCTCCTCTCGACGCTGTCACTCCTCTTCACGGCGCCGAGCGCGGCGGCCGCCGGAGGCGGCTACTGGCATACCGACGGACGGCAGATCCTCGACTCAGCGGGCAGCCCCGTCCGTATCGCCGGAATCAACTGGTTCGGCTTCGAGACCACCAACCAAGTCGCCCACGGCCTGTGGGCCCGCAATTACCAGGACATGCTGAACCAGATCAAGTCGCTCGACTACAACACCATCCGGATGCCGTACTCCGACGACATCTTCAAGCCGGGCGCAGCGGCAGCGGGTATCGACTACACCAAGAACCAGGATCTTCAGGGTCTCTCCCCGCTCCAGATCATGGACAAGCTCGTCGCCTACGCGGGGCAGATCGGTCTGAAGGTCATCCTGGACCGGCACCGTCCGGACTCCGGTG
Source organism: Streptomyces sp. NBC_00154 (assembly GCF_026342835.1). Lineage (GTDB taxonomy): Bacteria > Actinomycetota > Actinomycetes > Streptomycetales > Streptomycetaceae > Streptomyces. Next base: position 315,670 of record NZ_JAPEMI010000001.1, on the reverse strand, counting down.
GCCAGTCCGCGCTCTGGTACACCAGCAGCGTGCCCGAGTCCACCTGGATCGCCGACCTCAAGGCGCTTGCCCAGCGGTACCACGGCGACTCCACGGTGATCGGCATCGATCTGCACAACGAGCCGCATGACCCGGCCTGCTGGGGCTGCGGCGACACCACTGTCGACTGGCGGCTCGCGGCCGAGCGTGCGGGCAACGCTGTGCTGTCGGTCAACCCCGCGCTGCTGATCTTCGTCGAGGGAGTGCAGAGCTTCAACGGGAGCTCGTACTGGTGGGGCGGCAATCTGCAGGGAGCGGGCAGCTTCCCGGTCCGCCTCGATGTCGCCGGCCGGCTTGTCTACTCGGCGCACGACTACGCGACGAGCGTGGCGCAGCAGAGCTGGTTCAGCGACCCGGCCTTCCCCGCCAACATGCCCGGCATCTGGGACAAGAACTGGGGCTATCTGTTCAAGAACGACACCGCCCCGGTGTGGCTGGGGGAGTTCGGCACCACCCTGCAGTCGGCCACGGACCAGACGTGGCTGCACGCGCTCGTCGACTATCTCCGGCCCACCGAGCAGTACGGCGCGGACAGCTTCCAGTGGACGTTCTGGTGCGTCAACCCCAACTCGGGTGACACGGGCGGCATCCTCAACGACGACTGGACCACCGTTAACACGACCAAGGACGGCTATCTGCAGTCCATCAAGGCACCGGGCTTCGGTGGCGGCGGGGGCACCGGCGACACGACGCCTCCGAGCACGCCGACCGGGTTGACGGTCACCGGTACGACGTCGAGCACGGCGTCCCTGTCCTGGACCGCCTCGACCGACGACACGGGCGTGGCGGGCTACGACGTCTACCGCGGGGGCGCCCTGGCAGGCTCGGCAACCGGCACGACCTTCACCGACTCGCAGCTGACGCCGTCGACCGCCTACAGCTACACGATCAAGGCCAAGGATGCGGCGGGCAATACCTCGGCGGCCTCCGCCGCCGTCACCGCGACCACCACCGGCGGTACCGGCGGTTCCGGCTCGGTGAAGGTCCAGTACAAGAACAACGACTCGGCACCGTCCGACAACCAGATCAAGCCGGGACTGCAGCTGGTCAACAGGGGCACCAGCGCACTGAACCTGTCGACGGTGACGGTCCGTTACTGGTTCACCGGGGACGGCGGGGCGAGCACGTACAGCACCTCGATCGACTGGGCGCAGCTCGGCGCGTCGAACATCACCGCGAAGGTGGTCCCCACCGCACCGGGCGCCTCCGCCGACCACTACGTGGAATTCTCCTTCACCACGGGCGCCGGATCGCTGGCCCCCGGAGCCTCGACCGGAGAGATCCAGAGCCGCTTCAACAAGACCGACTGGTCCGCCTTCGACGAGACGGACGACCACAGCCGCGGCACGAACACCTCCTTCGCGGACGCGCCGCAGGTCACGGCGTACATCGGAGGCGCACTGGCCTGGGGCACGGAACCCTGATCCGTACGGGTGGAGCTCTGCCCGCCGGTCCACCGCACGGCGGGCGGAGCAGCCGAGGCTGAAGCCGGCACACAGCGGATCCGTTCGTGGCCGGTGGGGTGCAGACTTGTCGGCGTGAGTCGCTGGACCGCACGTTGATCTGGAACCAGCGCCACCTCTGCACGCCCTACGGGAGTTCGAGCGCCACGGGTTCCGGCCGCGCATCGAAGCGTCAGGCCGGTGAGAAGACGTGGTCGCTGATCAACCGGGCGGCGCCGACGACGCCGGCGACCTGGCCGAGTTCGCCGAGCACGATCGGCAGGTTGCCGGTCGCCAACGGCAGCGACTGACAGTAGACCTGGGTGCGGATGCTCGCCAGGAGGTTGTGGCCCAGTCCGGTGAGCCCTCCTCCGATGACCACCAGGCCGGGGTTGAAGAAGCTGACCAGGCCGGCGATGACCTGACCGGTACGGTTGCCTCCCCAGCGGATCAGATCCAGGGCCGCGGTGTCCCCGGCGCCCGCGGCGGCCGACACGTCCTCGGGGGTCAGCCTCCCGGCCGATGCGAGCCGTCCGGCCAGTTCCGTCGAGCGGCCGGACCGGGCGAATGCGGTCGCGTCGCGTACGAGGGCGTTCCCCCCGAAGTAGGCCTCCAGGCAACCGGTGTTGCCGCAGGCGCACCGCGGCCCGTCCGGGTCCACCTGGATGTGGCCGATGTCGCCGGCACTGCCGGTGATACCGCGGTGGACCTCGCCGCCGACGACGATGCCGCAGCCGATGCCGGTCCCGAGCTTCACGCACAAGAAGTCACGTACGGACCGGGCGACGCCGGCCTGCTGCTCGCCCAGGGCCATCAGGTTCACGTCGTTGTCGACGAGGACGGGGCAACCGAGCTCCTGGCTCATCGCCTCGCGGACGGGGAAGCCGTTCCACCCGGGCATGATCGGCGGCGCGACGGGGACACCCTCCGGGAACCGGACAGGTCCCGGCACGCCGATCCCGGCACCGTCGAAGTGTTCCGCCGACGTCGCCTCGCGCAGCTTGCCGACCAACGCCAGCACCCGCTCGAAGACCGCGACCGGGCCGTCGCGCACGTCCAGCGGCTCGGCCACGTGGCCGAGGACCTCCAACTCGGCGTTGGTGACCGCGACATCCACGGAGGTGGCGCCGATGTCCACGCCGAGGAACCGCAGCGACGGGGCGATCCGGACGTTGTGCGAGCGGCGGCCGCCGCGGGAGGCGGCGAGGCCGTCCGGGACGACCAGACCGGTTTCCAGTAGCCGGTCGATTTCGAACGCGAGCTTGGAACGCGACAGCTCGACCAGGTCCCCCAGGGCGACCCGGGACTGCGGGCCGAGGTCGCGCAGGAGGCGGAGCAGCCGGGCCTGATGCATATTGGCCGGTCGAGCCGTCGTACTCCTCACGCCGCCCCCGTCGTGGTCAGAGCCGTTCGCATTCCCGGTGCTTGGGGGCGCGACTTCCACCGGACCGTAGCACCGTGCCGTCGACGGCAAAGGAAACTTGTGCACCGAGTAACAGGACTGTCATCAGCAGACAAAGCCGGTTCGAAGCAGCACGGTCTCGTTGCCGCCCAGGCTCTTGCAGAGGCGGCCGAGCCCGATGGGGTGGAGCCGTCCAGCTCTCCACCCCATCGGTTTTGGTGCGCTGTCCGGTCCGCTCGGCGGGCTGCTGCCGGCCGAGGCACACGGCTCAGGCGGCGTCACCGCCCGGCCGTGACTCAGCGACCGGCGGTACCGTGGATCGGCATGCCGACGTCGGACTGGCCGGCCGCCTTCTTGATCAGGGCGGCCTCCCGCTGGTCGAGGACCCCTTCCTTCCGCAGCGTCGTGACGATCTCCCCGACGTGTGAGACGAACGCGCCATGGTTGTTCCAGGCCCGGTGATCCTCGATCAGCTCGTTGACCGTGCAGCCGTTGGTCGTGACGCGGTTCGGGACACCGGTGTTGATCGAGCCGAGGAACACTGTGGAGCGGTCGTCCCTTTCAGGACAGTCGGTCGGCGGCTTGCTGTCGACGATGGTGAGGGACAGCGACTGCGGCGTGGCCGTGTTGCCGGCCTTGTCGGTGGCCCGGTAGAGCAAGATGTGGTTTCCGGCTCTGTCGATCACCACCGGTGCGGAGTACTGCAGGTAGGGGCCGCCGTCGAGGGAGTACTCGATCCCGGCCACACCCGACCCCGTGTCCGAAGCCGTCACCGTCACCGTCGCACTACCGACGTAGTCACCGGAGTCGTTCTTCGTGCCGGAGACGGAGGCCGACACCTGCGGCGGCGTCCTGTCCTCGGGCGGAGCCGCCACGACGGTGAAGTCGACCGATTTCGTCGGCGAGGTGTTGCCTGCTTTGTCGGTCGCTCGGTAGGTCAGTGTGTGTCGGCCCACGCTGTTCACGGCAACTGGTGCTGTGTAGTTGCTGTATGAGGCGCCGTCGAGGGCGTATTCGATTCCGGCCACGCCGGAGTCTGCGTCCGAAGCGGTCACTGTGACGGTCGCGCTCGATACGTAGTTTCCGGCGGAGTCCTTGGTTCCGGACACTGTCGCTGAGGTGTCGGGTGGTGTGGTGTCCTTCGGTGGTTCGGGTGCTACGACGGTGAAGTCGACCGATTTCGTCGGCGAGGTGTTGCCTGCTTTGTCGGTTGCTCGGTAGGTCAGTGTGTGTCGGCCCACGCTGTTCACGGCAACTGGTGCTGTGTAGTTGCTGTATGAGGCGCCGTCGAGGGCGTATTCGATTCCGGCCACGCCGGAGTCTGCGTCCGAAGCGGTCACTGTGACGGTCGCGCTCGATACGTAGTTTCCGGCGGAGTCCTTGGTTCCGGACACTGTCGCTGAGGTGTCGGGTGGTGTGGTGTCCTTCGGTGGTTCGGGTGCTACGACGGTGAAGTCGACCGATTTCGCCGGCGAGGTGTTGCCTGCTTTGTCGGTCGCTCGGTAGCTCAGTGTGTGCTGGCCTACGCTGTTGATCGCAACTGGCGTTGTGTAGTTGCTGTATGAGGCGCCGTCGAGGGCGTATTCGATTCCGGCCACGCCGGAGTCTGCGTCCGAAGCGGTCACTGTGACGGTCGCGCTCGATACGTAGTTTCCGGCGGAGTCCTTGGTTCCGGACACTGTCGCTGAGGTGTCGGGTGGTGTGGTGTCCTTCGGTGGTTCGGGTGCTACGACGGTGAAGTCGACCGATTTCGCCGGCGAGGTGTTGCCTGCTTTGTCGGTCGCTCGGTAGCTCAGTGTGTGCTGGCCTACGCTGTTGATCGCAACTGGCGTTGTGTAGTTGCTGTATGAGGCGCCGTCGAGGGCGTACTCGATTCCGGCCACACCGGACTCCGCGTCCGAAGCGGTCAGCGTCACGCTCGCGCTGCCGACGTAGTTCCCGGAGTCGTCCTTCGTCCCCGACACCGTTGCTGACGTATCCGGCGCAGTGGTGTCGTCGCCGGGCGCGGTGGTGACGATGAGCTCACCCGACATCATCTGGTGGCCCGGCATCGCGCAGTAATAGTGGTAGACGCCAGGTGTGAGGGTGACTTCGGCAGTGTGCCTGCCTCCCTCGGAGTCGAAGGGGCTCGCCAGGATGTTGAGGCTGACGTCGCTGTTGTAGTCGGGGTTCGAGGCGTCGAACGTCAGGGTGTGCGACAACCCCGACGTGTTGCCGGTCGCGGCGCTGCTCTCGAACACGATGGTCGCCTTGCCGGCCACCGCGGTGGCGGGGGCTGATGCGTAGCTCATGTAATCGTTGCCGGCCGTCCAGGTGAGCACCTGGGTCGCTGCGGTCTCCTCCGCGCGATTCACCGCCGCGTACGCGGCCGGAACGGCCAATGCGAAAGCCGTGAAGACAACGGCCATCAGCGCCATCAGCGCCGGATGCTCGCTGAATCGGTCACGTAGCGCGGATCTTGAGGGGGGCGGATCCGTCTGGGCATGGAGCAGTCTTCTGAACACCGCTGCACCTTTCGGGAATTCGCTTGTGCGGCACCGCGCAGGACTCGCGGTCCCGCCGGGTGGGCAATCAGCCGCCGGGATGAGCGCGTTCGAGGCGCGAGTACTCCGCTCACCGGACCGGCGCCCTGGGCGGAACGGGGCGAGTGCCGCGCTGCGGTTGATCGCCCGCGCGACGACGACGGCGGGGGCCGCCGTCACTCACGCACAGGCGGCATCCGCCCCTGTCGCTGCGAGGCCGCTGGCACCGCGAACCCGAGGGCGGGGTTCAGGCAACCTCTTTCAATGCGGCAACGATGTGAAGCTAGCGGGTCTTTTGACGATCCGCCAAGACCTATGACGGGAATCCAACGAACTTTGACCTCAGTCTGGAAAAACTGGATGTGTGCTCGCTACGGTGTCCAGGTCCCGAGGCGAACCCCCTTCGCCCAGCCGATCGGATCCCGGCCGTAGCCGGCACATCGAGCCAAGCCGGACCGCTTTCACCAGGGTCCGGCCAAGTCGGACCGTCTCCACCGGAGTTCGGTCCGGCGACCGCCCCGCCCGCCTCGCGGGGCCGAACGCCCGGCGCACCACCGCGTACCGCCGTGACGGGACAGCTGCCGTCGTCGGCGGCTCACACCACGACCACGAAACGCCTTCGGGCACCTTCGCGTTTCGAGGATTGGAGAGCGATGACCGACCAAGGCGCAGGCACGAGACGCTTCTTCTCCCGGCGAGCGTTCGCCACCGGCGCGGCCGCCGCGGCGGTCGTGCCCACGGTGCTCGGCGCCTCCGCCGCCGCCCCGAAGGACAAGCCCGGTGAAGGAAGCGGTGAAGGAAACGACAAGGGCACCGTCCGTGAGCTGACGCTGTACATGGAGAACCTGCCGAACGGGGAAATGGGCTACGGCCTGGAGCCCGGTAAGGCGTCGATTCCTGGCCCGCTCATCGAGCTGACCGAGGGCGACACGATGCACATCGAGGTCGTCAACAACCTGGCCGTCGCCGCGAGTCTGCACGTGCACGGCGTCGACTACGACGTCGCGAGCGACGGCACCAAGATGAATGACAGCGTTGTCGAGCCGGGCGGCCGGCGGACCTACGTCTGGCGCACCCACGCCCCGGGACCGAACCACGACGGGACGTGGGAGGCCGGCAGCGCCGGCTACTGGCACTATCACGATCACAACGTGGGGACCGAACACGGCACGGGCGGCCTCAAGAAGGGCCTGTACGGCCCCGTGATCGTGCGCCGCAAGGGCGACGTGCTGCCCGACAAGCAGTTCACGGTCGTGTTCAACGACATGACGATCAACAACAAGGCCCACCACGACACCCCCACCTTCACAGCCGTCCGCGGCGAGCGGGTGGAGTTCATCGTCATCACCCACGGGGATTTTTTCCACACCTTCCATGTGCACGGCCACCGCTGGGTGGACAACCGCACCGGGATCCTGCAGGGTCCGCAGGACGTGAGCCGGGTCATCGACACCAAGACCGTCGGCCCCGCGGACTCCTTCGGGTTCCAGGTGATCGCGGGTGCCCGGGTCGGCGCAGGTGCCTGGATGTACCACTGTCACGTCCAGAGCCACGCGGACATGGGCATGGCCGGGATCTTCCTCGTGACCGAGGCCGACGGCACGGTCCCCGGCGGCATGCCCCACCACTAGAAGGCAGTGGCGGGGTCCCGATGCGGGCTCCGCCCCCGAAGCCACGCCCGTCAGGCCTGCCTGACGGCCTGACGGGCGTGTACCAACCTGCCGCCGGTCGGTCCTCGCGTCCGCCAGGACCGGAGGCGAACCTGACCTCCCTGTTCCGGCACCTCGTCCTTCCCGGGCAGCGTGACCGCCCGCCGAAAGCCGTCGCGCCCGGCGCATGCCAGGCGGGGCCCCTGCGGCAGCCCTCGCTCCATCCCCTGATCACTCTTCCGTTTCCGGATCGAGTCAAGGAGCACACATGGGCAAGAGAGACCGGTTCGCCCTGTCGAGACGAAGCGGATCACCGCCGTCGCGTCCTGCGCGGACCACTCGTCACGCGTGGCCCTGGCGCCGCGCGGTCGTTCTGCTGTCGAGCGCCGCACTGACGGTGGGGCTGTCCGGGCTGCCGGCCGTGCAGGCACAGGCGCAGCCGCCCGTCGAAAGCGTCAGCCAGGACCAGGGCGCCGCCACCGAAACCCGGGTGAACGTCCTGGTCTTCCACGGACCGGCCGCCAAGCAGGACGACCCGGTCAACAAGGCCACGGCGGCGATCGAGAACCTCGGCGAGAAGAACGGGTTCAAGGTTGTCGAGTCCGAGGACGCGAGCGTGTTCAACACCGCCGACCTCGCCAAGTATCGAGGGGTGGTATTCCTGTCGGCCGACGGCGTGACGCTCAACGCCGAGCAGGAAGCCGCGTTCCAGTCGTACATCAACAACGGCGGCGGCTTCGTCGGCGTCCACGACGCCGCCCGGGCCCAGTCCGACTCCTCCTGGTTCACCGGGCTGATCGGCACCCGCCCTGCCCTGGGCCTCCCCGACCCCGAGAAGGTCGTCGAGAGCGCGGTCAACGGGGACAACCCACCGAACGAGACCAAGGACAAGCTGTTCGACGGCAAGAACGACACCAAATGGCTGGCCCGTACGCCGACCGGCTGGGTCACCATGAAGCTGGACAAGCCTGCCGCGGTGGTCAACTACGCGTTGACCTCCGCCAACGACTCCTCGGGACGGGACCCGAAGGACTGGAAGCTGCAGGGCTCGGAGGACGGCGAGACCTGGAAGACCCTCGACACCCGGACCGGCGAGACCTTCTCGTCGCGGTTCCAGACCAGGCAGTTCCAGTTCACCAACAGCACGGCCTACCAGCACTACCGGCTGGAGATCACCGCCAACAGCGGTGAGCCGCTGACCCAGCTGGCCGAGCTGCGGCTCTTCAGCGCCAACCCGACGCCCCCGCAGGATACCAAGGTCCAGCAGGCCGTCGTCGATGTGACGGATGGTCAGCACCCAGCCAATAAGGGACTTCCGCTCAACTGGACCCGCTCCGACCAGTGGATCAACTGGGACCCCAACCCGATCGGCAAGGTCCACACCATTGCCCAGGTCGAGGAGGGGAAATACAAGCCGGGGCTCAGCGCCAACGGCCCGTTCCACCCGATCTCGTGGTGCCGGGACTACGAGGGCGGCCGGTCCTTCTACACGGGCATGGGCCGCACCGAGGAGAGCTACACCACCGACACGAAGTTCCAGAGCCACCTCCTCGGCGCCATCGAGTGGACCACCGGCATGGTCCGCGGTGACTGTCAGGCGACCATCGCGTCCAACTACACGACCGAGCGGCTGACCGCCCAGAACCAGGCGGGGCAGCTCGACCAGATCGGTGAGCCGCACGGTCTGACCATGGCCCCCGACGGCAAGGCCTTCTACATCGGCAAGGCCGCCTGCCCGTCCGGCGCGATCGCCGACTGGAACAACCCCAAGGTCGGCCTGGGCTGCGGCACCATCCACCAGTGGGACCCGAAGACCAAGAAGGTCAAACTGCTCACCACACTCGATGTGATGGGCAACCGGGGCAGCGGTGACGAGCTGGTCAAGAACGAGGAAGGTCTCGTCGGCGTCACCCTCGACCCGAAGTTCGAGAAGAACGGGTGGATCTACATCTACTGGATGCCGCACGAGTCGATCGACCGCGACAAGCGGATCGGCCAGCGGACGGTCTCCCGGCTCACCTACGACTTCGCGACCGAGTCCATCGACCAGGGCACCCGCAAGGACCTGCTGCACTGGGACACCCAGATCCACAGCTGCTGCCACGCCGGCGGCGGCATGTCCTTCGACAAGGACGGCAACCTCTACATCGGCTCCGGTGACAGCAACTCCTCCGGCGGCTCCAGCGGCTACTCCGGGAACAACTGGACCCAGGACTACAAGGGTGTCTCCTTCCAGGACGCCCGCCGCACCGCCGGCAACACCAACGACCTCAACGGCAAGATCATCCGCATCCACCCCGAGCCCGACGGCACCTACACCATCCCCAAGGGCAACCTGTTCCCGCCGGGCACGGCCAAGACCCGCCCCGAGATCTACGTGATGGGTGTCCGAAACATCGCACGGCTCTCCGTCGACCCGGTGCACAACTGGCTGAACGCCGGCTGGGTCGGGCCGGACGCGGGAGCGCCGAGCCCCGAGCTGGGCCCGGCCAAGTACGAGACGGCCACGATCATCACCTCCGCGGGCAACCAGGGCTGGCCGTACTGCATGGGGAACAAGCAGCCGTACCGTGACCGCAGCAACACCGACGCCAGTGTCCTCACCGGCTGGTACGACTGCGACCACCTCAAGAACGAGTCGCCGCGCAACACCGGCCTGGTGGACATCCCGCCGGCCCGCGACAACATGATCTGGTACTCGCCCCAGGGCGGCGGCCCGGTCTACCCCAAGCGCTCCGACGGCAGCGGCCTGCCGACCTATGCCGAGAGCGACGCCACCTACACCCAGCCGTACCTCAAGGGCGGCGGCCAGGCCATCATGTCCGGTCCGACCTACCACCGCTCCCAGGTGGACACCAAGAGCGGTGTCGCATGGCCGGCGTACTGGGAGGACAAGTGGTTCATCGGTGACGAGTCCAACTCCAACAACCGGGTCGCGGTGACCGTCGACCCCGACCGGGTCAAGGACGCGGGCGCGCCGGCCTTCGGCGAGGACCTGCGCAGCATCATCGCGCCCGGCAACGGCTCCACCCAGCTGCAGAGCTGGATGGACGCCAAGTTCGGTCCCGACGGTGCGCTGTACATGCTCGACTACGCGGGCGGCTTCTTCAGCCTGCACTCCAACCAGAAGCTCATCCGCATCACCTACCAGGGTGGCCCGGCCACCCCGAAGCCGCAGGACGCCGGGGCGCGCGTCATCACCCAGAGCAAGCCCAAGACGGTGGCGTTCTCCGGTGCCAAGGTCGGCGGTGTGGCCTGGGAGTGGGACTTCGGCGACGGCAGCGCGCCGTCGCACGAGGCCAACCCCACGCACACCTACGCCGACTACGGCACGTACCACGCGAAGCTGACGGTCACCTACGCCGACGGCGAGAAGGCCACCGCGACGTTCGACGCGAAGGCCGGCTGCCCCGCGCCCGACGCCCGTCCGACCGTCAAGCTGCTCGACACCGACACCGGCGTGGCCAACCACCGCGCGGGCGGCGGCTGCACCGTCAACGACCTGATCGACGACGAGGCGTCCTGGCCGAACCACGGCGAGTTCGTCAGCCACGTCAACGCCGTGGTCAACGACCTCCGCAAGGAGGACGTCCTCGACAACCGCGAGTCGGCGGCGATCAGCAAGGCGGCGGCGCAGAGCGAGATCGGCAAGGTCGCCGGGTACCGGTCCCTCTTCGACGGGACCGCGGCGAGCCTCGCCGACTGGCGGCAGGCCGGCCCCGGGAAGTTCTCCCTCCAGCCCGACGGCACCATCCGCGGCTCAGGTGGCCTGGGCATGCTGTGGTACGCCAAGCAGGAGCTCGAAGACTTCTCGGTCAGGCTCCAGTTCCGGGACGTGGCTCCGGGTGACGGCAACGCCAACAGCGGCGTCTTCATCCGGTTCCCGGACCCGCGGACGCCACTGGCCGACCGTCCGGCCGGTAGTTGCGGGACGGTCGGTTCGGCCCGCACCGCCCCCGAGTGGCTCGCGATCTACTGCGGTCAGGAGATCCAGATCTACGACGGGACCACGGGCGAGGTCCAGAAGACCGGCTCGGTGTACAACTTCAAGCCGGTGGGCCTGGACAAGGCGGGGGTGACCCCGAAGGGCCAGTGGAACGACTACGAGATCCGCGCGGTCGGGCAGCACTACACGATCATCCGCAACGGCGTGGTGATCAACGAGTTCGACAACACGCCCGGCAAGTCGTCGTCCCGGGCGGGTGACCCACCCACGGACCTGCGTCAGTTCCTCAGCGGCTACGTGGGGTTGCAGAACCACAGCAACAACGACCTGATCGAGTTCCGCAACATCCGGGTGCGGAACCTGTAGTCGCACAGCGGCCGGTGCCGGGCTCGGGGCAATAGCCCCGAGCCCGGCTCTTCCCAGCATGCGGACCGTCGCCGGGCCGGCTCGCTCGTTCAGCCCCGCAGCCCCGCAGCCCCGCAGCCCCGCAGCCCCGCAGCCCCGCAGCCCCGCAGCCCCGCAGCCCCGCAGCCCCGCAGCCCCGCAGCCCCGGAGGCAGCGTTCCACTGCTCCGCCTTCCCCAGCCGGGGACACACCCCCCCACGCGGATACCCCGTATGGGTCAGGAACGCCTCGATCACCTTCAGCGCGGGTGGGTGCGGTCGCACCGCCATCAGCACCGCGTCGTCTCCATTCGGCAGCGACGGTGCCACCAGGGCGACTTCGTCCCCGGATTGCAGACGCAGCACCAGGCGGGTTGTGACGTCTCGTACAGGTACGACATGCCGCTGACGCAGTGAGCGCCGGGCGGCGATGATGCCGTGCCGGCGTGTGAGGCCTGCGAAGCGCCCTCGACTTTTCGCGCGGTGCAGGTCGGCCACGGAACCATGCTCCCAGCAGGCAGGATGAGGGGCGTAGGTTCAGGGACCGAGGTGGGAAGGCCGAGGCGGGGAGATCATGACTGGGTTCACCGAGGCGGATCTGCGGGCATTGGCCGGGCCGCGTTCTTTCGAGCGGGGCCAGGGCTATCTGGACGCCGTGACCGCCCTGGAGGTCGGCGACGGCTGGGTCACCGCCACGGTCCACGGGACGGACGCCTACGAGGTGGAGTTGTCACTCGACGAGCCTGAGGGGCTCGCCGGGGAGTGCGACTGCCCGCACGGATTGGACGGCAACTTCTGCAAGCACCTGGTTGCGCTCGGCCTGACCGCGCTCGCGCGGTCGGAGAGCCTGCCGGGGCAGCGTACCGGGGCCCGGAACCGCGCTCAGGACCTGGACGCGTGGCTGGCCGTGCTCTCCAGGGACGAGTTGCTCGCGCTCGTACGGGAGCAGATCGCCGAGGACCGGCAGGTGCGCCGCCGCTTGGAGTTGCGTGCGGCGAGCGCCCGCGGAGACCTCGCCGAAGTCCGTTCCCGGATGCGCGAACTCTTCGACGTCGGCCGCTTCGCGCGGTACGGATACGTCGACTACGCCGATGCCCGCGCCTATGGCGAACAGGCCGCGCAGGCGGTTTCCGCCATCGCCGCCCTGACCGCCACCGGGCGGGCCGCGGACGCGATCTCCCTGTCCCGGGAGGCGATGCGGCTGCTGAGCGAGGTGCAGGACACGATCGACGACTCCGACGGACACCTGGGCAGGGTCGGGGCCGCTCTGGCCGAAGCTCACCTTGACGCGTGCCGCGTGGCACGCCCCGATCCGGACGAGACCGCGCGGTGGCTGGTCGGCCATGTGCTCGGCGACCTGGACGACCTGACCGCCATCGACCCGCTCGATTACGCGGACGTCCTCGGCGAACAGGGACTGGTCACCGTGAGGGAGCTGGCGCTCGAAGCCTGGCGCGGCCACCGCACAGGCTGGGCGGAGAAGTACCTGATGGAGCATTTGGCCAAGGCGGCGGGCGATGTGGACGCGGTGATCGCCGTGCACGCGGCCGACCTCGCCCGCGACGGAAGCACCCATCTGGTCATCGCCCGCGAACTGGACACCGCCGGTCGCCCCGGCGACGCGCTGCGCTGGGCGGAGCGCGGCATCGACGAAGCTTCCGACACCACGACCCCCGCCATCGGCCTGGTCGACTACCTCTGCGACCGCTACACACGCTCGGATCGGCTCCCCGACGCCGTCGCCCTTCGCCGTGCCCACTTCGCCGCCCGCCGATCCCTTGCTGCGTATCAGCAGCTGCGCACGGCAGCACTGGCGGCCGACTGCTGGGAGGCCGAGCGCGGGGAGGCCTTGGCGCTGCTGCGCGCCGACACGGCACAGCGCAAGCGGGGCTGGCACGGCGGCCCGGTCCTGATCGACGCTCTGCTCGACGACAAGGACATCGATGCCGCCTGGCAGGACGCCACTGCGACCGGCGCCGACGACCGGCAGTGGCTCACCCTCGCCGACGAGGTCCGCCCCATCCGCCCCGCCGATGCGCTGCGCGTCTACCGGCGCCTGGCCGGACCCCTCGAGAAGCAGACCGGAAACGCGGTCTACGAGCAGCTGACCCGCCTGCTCCTGAGCATGCGCGACTGCCACCGCCTCCTGGGTACCCCGGACGATTTCACCGCGCACCTTGCCACCGTGCGCGCCGGTCAGAAGCGCAAGCGGAATCTGATGCGGCTCCTCGACCGAAACGGCCTGTGAAGCCGACGGCGAAGACGTAGAACTCCCTGCGCCAGAGATCACGGGACGTCACATCCGGTCCGGACGGCACGATCCGGGTGGCGCCGCCGCCCGGCCCGGTGGCCGGGCGGCACGGGAACGGCCCCCGCGGAAGGAAGCCTTCCGCGAGGGTCGTCGCCAGTACCGAGGACCGTCAGGCGTCCTCGCGTTCCTGCGCCAGGTCGTTCACCCGTCGCCGGACGACGAACCAGCCGCCGACCAGCGCAGCCGCGATCAGCGGCAGGCACATCACGGTCGTACGGCTCACTCCGCCGCCCCACCACATCAGGAACACGACCGTGGCAAGGAACGCCAGCGTGACGATCTGCGTGTACGGGGCCCAGGGCAGCTGGTACGAGGGGCGGGTGACCCGGCCATCGCACGAGCGATGCCAGAACAGCAGCGAACAGAGCATGATCATGCCCCACGTGCCGAGGATGCCGATCGACGCGAAGTTGAGGACGATCTCGAACGCCTCGCCCGGCATGACGTAGTTGAGTACGACGCCGAGGACACCGAAGCCGGCGGTGAGCAGGATGCCACCGTAGGGCACCTGGCCCTTGTTCATCCGCCCGGTGAACTTGGGCGCCGAGCCCGAAAGCGCCATCGAGCGCAGAATGCGGCCAGTGGAGTACAGCCCGGAGTTCAGGCTGGAGAGCGCGGCGGTCAGCACGACAAGGTTCATCACACCGGCGGCGCCCGGGATGCCGAGCTTGTCCATGACGGTGACGAACGGACTCTGGTCCCCCGAGTACGAGGTGTACGGCAGCAGCAGGGCGAGCAGCACCACCGAGCCGACGTAGAAGAGACCGACACGCCACATGATCGAGTTGATCGCCTTGGGCATGATCTTCTCGGGGCTCTCCGTCTCACCGGCGGCCACGCCGCACAGCTCGACGGACGCGTACGCGAAGACGACACCCTGGATCACCAGCAGCATCGGGAGCATGCCGACGGGGAAGATGCCACCACTGTCGGTGATCGTGGAGAAACCGGGTGTGTGACCGTCCACCGGGTGCTGGGTCACCACCAGGAAGATGCCGATCAGCATGAACGCGACCAGGGCGCCGACCTTGATGATCGCGAACCAGAACTCCATCTCGCCGAAGTACTTCACCGAGATGAGATTGGCCGTGAGGACGACGGCGAGGGCGATCAGCGCAAGGATCCACTGCGGGATGTCGCTGAACATGCCCCAGAAGTGGGCGTAGGTGGCAGCCGCGGTGATGTCCGCCACAGCCGTGGTCGCCCAGTTCAGGAAGTACAGCCAGCCGGCCGCGAAGGCGCCCTTCTCGCCCATGAACTCACGGGCGTACGAGACGAAGGCGCCGGAGGACGGCCGGTAGAGCACCAGCTCGCCGAGCGCGCGCACGACGAAGAATGCGAAGACGCCACAGACCGCATAGGCGATGGCCAGTGACGGACCCGCCCCGGCCAGCCGGCCGCCCGCGCCCAGGAAGAGCCCGGTGCCGATCGCTCCGCCGATGGCGATCATGTTGATGTGGCGGGACTTGAGGTCCTTGCTGTACCCGGCATCGCCGGCGTCCACGTGGGGGGAGCCCGCCGCCGGTGGGGCGGCAACGAGCGTTTCGGCCGCTGTGATGCGGTCACTCATGGAGAGGGTTCGCCTTTGTGAGGGGAAGGTGGGCGTTCCCGGCCGTGGCGGGCCAGGCAGCCGTCACCGTGACACGGTCCGACGCCACATCATCCGGGAATCCTGCGATTCTGACAGTGCTCAACGTCACGCAGGAATAAATCTGAGGTAATTCAGAGGTTACGGGGCGGTAAGCAAGGGGGGTGCCGCGGGGCGGCGGTGGCGCGGTCTCCCCCAACAAACCGCTCGCCGGTTTGGATCCGGCCCGACACTGCTCCTCCGAGGGCTGCGCGGGCGCGAATGCCTCACTTCCGTCGGGGTGACTTCGCCTGCTCCATGGCTCAGGGGTCCGAGGCGCTCTGAGTGCGTTCCGCTGCCGACCGGATGGAGGACTTGACTCGCTCCGTGCCCCGCATCCGTGGTGGGTAAGGAAGGGTGGAAGGTTTGTGAAGTTCATCCGAGTGGAGCGTAATTGGGTGTTTGTGTAGCGATGCGCCCACCGGGTATCGCCTGTTCAGGCGGACAGCGGGCGAGGGGTGTGACCGTGGGGAACTGGGAGTCTGAGAACGCGCGGAGTTGGACGGAGTACGGGCGGCGCCAGCTTCACAGGGGATATGTTCCGCCGGTGGCCGGCTCCATCGACTGGGGCTTCTGGGGTGAGGGCCCCGGAACGGAGGCCCTCGGTGAAGTGAGCGGCAAACGAGTCCTCGACATCGGCTGCGGCACGGGTCGCTACGCGGCCCACCTGGCCCGTGCGCATGGCGCCCGCGTTGATGCGATCGACTCATCGGCCACGCAACTCCGGCGTGCTCGGGGCCAGTACGGGAACACAGGCGGGGTGAGTTTCGTGCACGGCGACGCGATTGAGTACGCGCGAGCCGGTACGCCGTACGACGTCGTCTACTCCGTGCACGGTCTGAGCTACATCGACCCGGACCGGGCGCTGCCCGCCATCCGGGATGCACTCCGGACCGACGGCCGACTGGTCTTCTCGGTTCTGCACACGAACGCGGAGGGGGTGGGTCCCTCGGCGAGTGTGCGGCCGCGTGTGGAGGAGGTACGCCTGAGCGGCCACGCTCCTCTTTCCGTGCATGTGTGGGTGCTCTCGCCCAGCCTGTGGGAAGAGCTTCTGATCCGACACGGATTCGACATCGAAGGCATCGAGATCCTGGCCGCTCCGGACGCGGCCAACCCGGTGCGATGCCAGCTCGTCAGTGGCGTGCGCTCAAGGTCGTAACAGCTGCGTATGGGCTTTTTTTGGGGGGGCAGGAGTCCCTGATCCCAACCGACACAGGCTAGTAACTCAGTTCTGCGAACCAGTTGTCCCGGCCTTGGCGGGTGAGGTCGAGGATGTGCCACACCGGGCTGAGCAGGTCGATGCCGCGTTGGTCGATGTCGTCGGACATCCGGGGGTGTGCTGAGTAGAAGTGGCGTACCGAGCCGTCGCTGTCGCGGGTGAACACCGACACCGTCGAGTCCTGGTTTCCCTCGGCGTCCTCGCTGCCGAGGTCGTATTTGAAGGTGCCGGCCCCGGCACTGAGCAGCCGCAGGTTCTCCCAGTGCCGGTCCCGTGCGTGCGCGCGGAGTGTGGGCAGGTCGGCCGCGGCCACAATCGCGAAGTCGACGTTCTGCGCGACGTGGTGGGCGATTCCGTTGAACCCGTCGATCCACATGGTGCACATGGGACAAGGCTGGGTCTGCTGCTTGCCGTACATGAAGTGATAGACGACGAGGTCGCGCCCGGGCTGGGTGAACAGCTCGCTCAATCGTGCGGTCTGCACCGGCACATCGTCCGCGTGGAGATCCGCGGGGCCTTCCTCGAACGCGTAGTCGTCGACGACGGGCCCCAGCGGCAGTCGGCGGCGCAGGTCAGCGACGCGTTCGCGGTGGCGCATCAGCTCGATCTCGGCCAGTCGCAGCTCCTCGCGGGCGCTGACGTGTTCGGCCGACTCCCCGACGAGATTGGTCAGACGCATCGCTACCTCCTCTTCGAGGGGGGCCGGCACGGAGCTGCTGCCCTGGTCACCATTGTCTGTTCCTGTACGGGGACTCGCGAGGCGGCGGTGTTGTAGTGAAAGGCATGGGCCGGGTGTCACGCCCGTGCATCCTGTTCGCTCGCACCGGACAGCGCGCCGACCAGGGCGGCCAGCGCCGACGCGAGCGCGGTCGATCCGACGGGGTGGGCGGGGCCTCCCGGCTCGGGCATGTACACGTCCCGGCGGATTTCGATCATCAGCGCGCTGACCTGCGGGTCCACGCCGTAATGCTTCAGCGGTACGTACGTACCGGCGAAGGGGCTGTTGATGCCCGTGCCCCCGAACCCGGCGAACGCCTCCTCGGCCCGGGCCAGCAGGTCCGGCGGTGTGTGGAAGGCGTCGGTGCCGAGGCAGATCGGTGGGCGTGGTCCGGTGCCATGGAGTTCGTAGGGAAGCGGAGCCGACGGATAGGAGTGGACGTCGATGACGACCGCGCGTCCGGTGGCCGCCAGGCGTTCGTCGACGGCGGCCGTCATTGCTGCCGCGTACGGGTGGAAGTAGCGGTCGATCAACGCCTGCGGATCAACGTCCGGTGAGCGAAGCGGCTCGCGGTGCGTGGTCTGCGTGTAGACCGCGCCCATGCCGACGGCCAGCATCTCCTCGCGTTCGTCGGGGAACCGTTCGGGATCGATGACGAGTCGCGACAGACCGTTGACGAATCGCCACGGCGTGAGAGGCGCTGACGTAGCCGCCTCGGCGGCCAACTTGGCCGTATGGGAGTCCGTGATGTGGTCGAGTTCGAGATCCAGAGCCTCGTCGTCCAGCTTGATCCCGGCGCGTACGTGATCGGGGACGACACGTGCCGAGTGCGGTACGTGTAGCAGAACCGGTGACGCGGGCGCGCCAGGCAGGAGGTGGAACGGTGGGAGGGCGTGGCCCATGGAGGGGTTCCTTCGGGGTGGCGCAGGTCCGGGACATGGTCGGGGTGGAGTGCCGGTCGTGCAGTCTCCCGCCCCGCTACGCGATTATCTGCCAAGGGCGTTGCGGGGCCTGCTGAGAGGGAGAAGTCCCCGGTGCGACGGATGCCCCCTGCCGAAGCGCTTGATCCCGAAGGAGTGCGCGCATGTCCATTGAGATCGTGTACGAGACCCACGCCACCACGGCCGACAACGAGGCGGGGATCGCCACCGGCTGGCTGCCGGGCACGCTCTCCGCGACTGGCCGCCTACAGGCCCGCGAACTCGGCCGCCGCCGCCGCGACGACGGCATCGCCGCAGTCTTCACCTCTGATCTGGACCGCGCTGTGGAGACCGCGCAGATCGCCTTTACCGACACCCCGCTGCCCATCCACCAGGACCCCCGCCTGCGTGAATGCAACTACGGAGAGCTCAACGGCCGGCCGGTAGCCTTCGTCGAGGCCCAGCGGGCCCGGCACATCGATGAACCGTTCCCCGGTGGCCAGAGCTACCGCGACGTCCAGGCCGCCACCGATGACTTCCTGCGTGACCTCGCTGCCGACCGGGACGGAACCCGAGTCCTCGTGATCGCGCACTCCGCCAACCGCTGGGCGCTGGACTGTCTGCTCACCGGCGCCCACTGGCAAGCCCTCGTCGAGGCCTCGTCCCCGTGGCAGCCCGGATGGGAATACACACTCCCCACGCCCTGGCGCGTAGCCGGTCCATCCCGATGACCCTTCGCGGCCCGGCGCACCAGGTGCCGTTCGTGGGCGGTCGCCCACGGCCCGCAGCGTGAGGCCAGGTCACCCCGCCGGGGCGCCGATCCGCAGGCGGCGGAGGAGGATCCCGCCCGCTGATCAGCGTGCGGGATGGTCCATTCGCCCATGCCTCACGACCGTCGGCGGGAGCCTCGCCCCATGCTCGGTGCATTCACGCGAATGTGCGGCACTGAATCAGCCCCGGTACATACCGTCGGCAGACGTCAGGCCCCGGCCGTCGGCCCTCAATCACCGGCCAGGATTCCCCGCCGATGAGCGCCGATATCCCACCACCTCGCCATGAATGCAGAGTGCTTTTATTGCATTACGGTGAGTGAATTAGATGTCCTCGATATGACGCAGGCCACATGATCTGCGTCACTCTTGTGCCGATTTGAGGCATTTGCCGTGTGGGGTGGGCCATATGACGGGCGTCACTCTGAAGCTGAATAGTAGACCATCGAGGCCCGCTCCCCGGCAGCGAAGCCACTTTTCCATCATTTCTTGCACCCGATACTAATCGTAGTAGTAAGAGGTGGGCATTGACCCGGGATTCCCTCCCGATTAACAATTCTTGGCATCACCCCCCGACAGAACAGGAATTACCACGTGCAGATCACCGCGATGCCCAAGAACTTCGCCCGCATGACCAAGACCAAGAAGATCTCGCTGGGCATGGTCGCAGCCGGCGCCGCCGTCATGGCCGGCACCGTCGTCAGCGCCCCGGCCGCCTCGGCCGCCACCCCCGCCCCCGCCCCCGCCCAGTCCGGCGGCAACGTCGACACCTGGATCAACCAGTCGCTGGAGATCCTGCACAAGCAGGGCATCCCGGCCACCTACGAGGGCATCCACAAGAACCTGATGCGCGAGTCCTCCGGCAACCCCAACGCCATCAACAACTGGGACTCCAACGCCATGAAGGGCATCCCGTCCAAGGGCCTGATGCAGGTCATCGACCCCACCTTCAACGCGTACCACGTCCCCGGCACCTCGACGAACATCTACGACCCGGTCGCCAACATCACGGCCTCCGCCAACTACGCCGCGCACCGCTACGGCTCGATCGACAACGTCAACTCGGCCTACTGATCCGTCCCGACGAAGCACCCCGGTCGCCCAGCAAGTCCCGGGCGACCAGCACCCGAACAAGACCCACCGGGCGAACCACCGCAGGCCGCATCCCCGCGACCGGCCTGCCCACGACAGCCGTTCCCGCAGCCACCGACGCCACGCCCCGACCCCGTGGCGTACCCCCACACTGTGGCTGCGGTCGAAGAGGCACCGGTCGGCACGACGTATGACGCGGGTGATTCCGAGGCCGGCCGGTTGACACCGTCCCGCTAGCCGACGGAACCGATCAGCGGGTAGTGGTCGGAGAGATTCGTGTACGTGTAGTCGGTGCCCCAACTGGAGACGGTCCAGGGCGCGCTCTGCTCCTTGACCACCTCGTTGGTCCACCCGGACGGCTTCGCGTGCCCGGCCCGGTGGAGGACGTAGTCGAGATCCTCGCGGGGGTCGTCGGGGTAGCGGTACGAAGCGATCGAGTTGTCCTGGGTGTCGAAGGAGTACGGGTGCCCGGTGCGGGCATCGGCTCCGACAAGTCCGGCATCGGCGAGCATCGATGCGTACTCGGGGGAGCGGGAGTCGACGTTCATGTCGCCCGCCACGATGACCTGTTCGGACGCGGGAATGTTCTTGGCGTCGAGGAAGGCGTCGATCTGCTTGAACTGCCGGCTGCGCATCTGCGCCGCCTCACCCGTCCCGCATCCGGAGTCGGTCGACTGCGCGTGGGTTCCCACCACATGCACCGTCGTGCCGTTGACGTTCAGCTCGGCATAGACGAAGCCCTTGTTGGACCACCAGTCGCTGCCGCAGGCGTCCTTGTAGATGAACTGCTCCTTGCGGACGATCGGCCACTTGCTCAGTACGGTGACACCGCCGTCCTCCGGAGTGGCGGCCGAGTAGGCACCACCCGTGGCGTCCCAGCCGCTCTTGCTCCGGCCCACCACCGGCGTCCGATACGGGTATTGGGCGGACGCGTTCTGTGCCAGCGCGTCGGAAGCGGAGTTGTCGAAGGCTTCCTGGAGCACCACGACGTCGTTGCCCTGAAAGAACGATGCCTTCGCGATCTCTGCCGCACGGTGGTCCTGACCCCAGTTCGGGTGCAGGTTCTTGCTCATCAGGAACGTGTTGTAGGTGAGAACCCTCAGCGGCGGGGTGTCGGCGGCCGATGCCTGAGGGACATGTGCGGCCAGCGTGACGGCGACGAGCGCGGCGGACAGAGTTACGCCGGAGGTGCGACGGGGCGCGGTGAGCGGCACGGGGTCTCCTGCTTCTGCTGATGGGGGGTGGGTGGAGCAACCCACATCAAATCAGCGGGAGTTACTCATGGGTAGACACCGGGTGTCGGGAGACTCTCCATCGGCGTACCAATGGTGTGGGGGATCCGGCGCGCGCGTCGCAGTCGTTTCCGGCCAGCAGACGGTCAACGCGCCGACCCGCACGGCGTCTTCGGTATCACCTTCACCGACCGGTTGGTCCGCGTACGACCCGGGCACCGTACGGGCCGCGGGTCGAGCTCGCAGATGGCCGCGCACTGAGACATGGCATCCGCAGCCCCGGCGCGGCGCATGGTGCGCCGGCTGCCGTCGCACGGTGCGGGGAGGCGGCGGCGAAGAGCGGAATCGACACGGCGACGGGCACGCGCTCGCCGCCCGACGCCGTTACGGTCGTCGGGACCCACCGGCCGCTGCGACCCGTGGGGCGCTCTCGCCCGGCGGCGCATTCTCACCTGGGGCCCAGTCCTCGCTCCCGCTTCCCGCACTTTTCGCAGCGCCCTGAACCCAACGGGGACGCGTTGCCGACAGTGCAGAATCATCTCCTCCACCCTGTCAGCATCTGCGGCCACCGGCGGACCGGTTACGGTTCAATAGTGACGCCTGGTCCCGCGGAACCGTGATCTCCATCGGGCCCGGGGCCGTTGGCATGCTGTGGGACCGCGGCCGTACGACAGGACAGGCAGGGCCGGTGTGATGAGGATGTTCTTCGCGCCCGAGGAGACCGAGGAATACGAGGCGGCGTGTTCGCTGCTGATCCGCCGGATGGGTCAGTGGGCACGCGAGCGGGGCGAGAGCGTGGACCCGTTCTTCGTCGAGACGGCGTTCGATTATCGCCACCGAGGTACCTGCGACGGGCGTCTGGGGCTGTGGGAGCCCCGGCACATCGAGGAGTATCTGCTGGACTGGCTGCCGCGCACGGCCACCGTGCTGCCCGGCGAAGAGCCGGCGGATGCGCCCGGCACACTTGCGGCCCTGCTGCGCTACCTCGATGCGATGGGCCTCAGCGACCCGCGCGGGGCCTCGTCGGCCGACAACCTTGCTGCGATCGAGACCCTCGCACCGAAGTACGCACCCGCCATGGCTGACCGCGGCCGCTGGGGGATGGCGAAGTTCTGGGCGGTCACCGCAGCCGAGCAGGGGGTCGATGTCCAGGATCCGGCGGCGCTTGAAAGCTTCGTGGAGCAGGCTCAGCAAGGCGAGGTGCCGTACGACCAGGACGTACTGGACGAGGTGTTGCGCAACCACCTGACGCGCGGCCCGGCAGCCGTGACACGCGCCGAACCGCAGCTGCCGGTCCTGCTGCCCGCGGAGAAGGAGCTGCGTGCACGCGCCGAGACGTCCCGCGCGCTGCGGTGGCTGCGAGGGATCGCCGACTGGGCGGGCCCTGAGGGGCGCGCGCTCACCGCCACGGGCAACTTGCGAATGGCGGACGCGCGCGCCCTCGTCGCCGAGCTGGGGACAGGCGACGCGGTGGACAAGGTGCGCTCCTCCACGCAGCTGCCGCGGCTCGGGCTTGCGGTCGAATGGGCGAAGAAGGCCCGGCTGGTACGGGTGGTCAAGGGGCGGCTGTACGCGGTCGCCAAGGCGCAGCCCCTGCTCAAGGACCCGCTCGCGCTGTGGCGGCACGCCTTCGAGACCTTCTCCGAGCTGCGCGTGCCACTCCTGGGCTCCCGCGGCGGCCGACACGTCGGGTCGATGCTCTTCGTCAGCTTCGAGGACATCGTGCCGGATGTTCTCAACACCCTCTACAGCCTGCCGCACGCCATGCCCTGGCCCCGGTTGCGCGACTCGCTGCACCTGAGCTACCGCACCGAGTACGACCTGACCGGGTACTACGCCTGGCAGTTGGAACTCGCACATGCGGACCGTGATCTGCGCACCGCATTGGACGTGCTGGAGGACCTTGGCGCGATCAAGCGGCACGAGGGCATGGCCGACCCGGTCTTCCTCGACATACCGCTCGAGGAGTCCGTGCTGCCGCCCGCCGGGATGCCGCCGGAGCTGGCCGAGCTCTTCGGCGTCGTCGCCGGTGGACACGGTGAGAGCGAGGATGCCGCAGAGCGGAGCAAGGAGCAGCGGGCGGAACTGACCGACGGACCCGTCGAGTTGATCCGGCTCACCGCCCTCGGCCACGACTCCGTACGCCGTCGGCTGCTCGCCGAGGGGCGTGATGCCCCGCGCGTCGGCGAACTCGCCCACGCCCCCGCCGCCGGGCTTCTCGGTGTCATCGCCGAGCACTACGACCCGGACGCCGCCCGCACCGAACTCGCTGCCT
The DNA here is from genome assembly GCF_026342835.1 of Streptomyces sp. NBC_00154. Taxonomy (GTDB): domain Bacteria; phylum Actinomycetota; class Actinomycetes; order Streptomycetales; family Streptomycetaceae; genus Streptomyces. The sequence continues at coordinate 292,123 of NZ_JAPEMI010000001.1, read as the reverse complement.
GGGTCGCCGCCCAGGAGAGCTCTGCCGAGGCGCTGCAGAAGCTGACCGACGCGGTGCGCGCGACCCCGTTCCGTACCCGCGCCGAAGCCATGCTGGACGCACTCGTCGACGCGTACCCGGACGGCGAGGCCCTGCTGCGCGGCCTGCGCGGCGACCCGCTCCTCGGCCCCACTGCCCTGAGTGTGCTGGTGCGCCGGGAGGTCCTCGGTGCCGAGGACCTCAACGAGCCCGAGAGCCTCGTCATGGTCGCCGAGAGTCTGCTCCAGCTCCTGGAGACAGCGGGCCCCGAAGGCTTGCTCGAAATCCTGGGCGGCCAGGAACTCTCTGCCCATAAGGCTCTTGAGGCCGCTCTCGCATCCGGTCACCCCGACCAGGCGGGTCTGGCGGATCTGAGGACGGTTGCCGAGCAGGCCCGTCGGCGGCCGGCCGCGCATCTCGGCCGCAGCCATCAGCGGCGCCGACCGGGCGCAAGCGGCAGGGGCAGGGGCGGCAGGCGGCGGCACTGACGCCGCTGAGATCGAGGCGAGGATTCAGCGAAGGCCGCGGGCCGGGAGCCAATTACGCCGCGACGCACTCCACGATTCCGGAAGGCAGCGACCTCACGCAGCCATCGCCACCGCAGCCTTGCTGAGCGACGCGTCGGGCGCGGGGGTCCGGTCGGCGAAGACGACAACCCGCAGGAGCGCGAACCGTCCGATCCCCGCCAGGGCGGACGCCGACAGATAGACCGTCTGCTCGACCAGCGCCGAGGGCTCGGACCGGACGGCGTACAGGCAGAACAGCGCCCCTGTCGTGAACGCGTAGCTCACGGCGACGGTCACCCCGGACTGAAGGTGGACCCCCCACCCCTTCCGCCCGCTCCGGAAGGAGAACCGCCCGTGCAATTCGGTGGCGATGACCGTGGAGACGACGGTGACCAGCGCGTTGGCAATGGCCATCGGGATCCGGTCGTTGAGCAGTACGAGTACCCCGCTGGACGCCAGCCCGACACCGCCACCACACACGACGAACCGCACGAAGGCCGCGACGAGCGGATGAGGAGTGCGCGTCTGCGGACACGAAGGGGCGGGCACGAGGGGCCTCCGTAGGGTGAGTGGAACGGTGTTCCGATTCCACCCCAGAACCTACGGACCGGGCGTCGTCCGAGCGACCGGGTTAATCCCCGACTTCATTGGGGGGTAACCCCCAGCCGTCCCCTGGGGGAAGCCCCTGAGGTGTCCCCGCTGAGATGCCGCAGGGGGACTTCAGAGGGGGACAGCGGCGGTCGCTGCCGTAGCGGCGGAGGGGGAGTCCGTCCGCTGCTGCGGCAGTGCCACCGGGCGCAGCGTGCGCGGACCCGCGACGACCGCGTAGCCCGCTCGGGTCCTGCGGGCGCGATCGCCGGTGGGGGCGAGTGCGAGGTCAACGGCGAGGGAGCGGCCGGCGTCGGGACCTCGGGCAACTGGCGTGTTTCCGCGCTGGCTTGAGGCCGCAGAGCGATGCAGGCCGGTGGGTGAACCGGCGCCTGTGCGGTGGCCCACCGGACTGCGTCACGCACCCGCCGTACCCGCTCGGACTCGGAGCGAAGTGCTCGCAGACCGCCGTGAACCGGTGGCGTCCGAGCCCCGATGGGCCGCCCGCGGTCTGCGTCCTTGTCCGCGAGGAGGTCCGCGCTGCCGCCGAAGAACGCCCAAGAAATTGGCGAGCACACGCCCATTGTCAGGCTCGCGGCGAAGGAGTTACATGGTCCCTGCACGCGGACGAAAGCGCTTTCTGCCACCCGGGAGACCCCGGTCGACTGCCCATTCGCTGCCGCTCGGAGGCTGTATGACACCGCCCCGCACCAGACGCTACTCACTCGCCGTCGCCGCGCTCGCCGCGACCGCCTCGCTCGCCGCCGCCACGATTCCGGCCCAGGCGGCCCGCCCCTCAACCCTCCACACTCCGCTGCGAGCCCAGGCCGTGGCGGCGTACGACTTCGGGCACCCGGACCCCGCCGACCCCGGTCGCGAGCGCGACATCGGACGCTCCGGCACCGCGCTCAGCCTGATCAACGGCGGTTCCGCGATGCGCGTGACCGACGAGGCCTACCCGGGTGCTTCGCCCGCCCTGCAGGTGCGCCAGCAGAACCCGGCCACTGCGGGCAACGACGACTGGAAGGCCGGGACCTGGGACGCCGAGGGCATGTCGTCCCTCGACGCCTTCCGCAGTGCCCGTGGCGCCACCGTCATGGGCTGGTTCAAGATGACGGGCGACAATCCCGCCCTCAACTCCAACACGGCCAACCCGAGCGACCGTTACAACGCGATCGGGCTGGCCGGGGTACTGTCCGGAACCTCCGACGGTCACGCGGTGCGCGCGCTGCTCGAACTCATCCAGGTCAACGGTGAGTTGAAACTGGTCGCGCTGGGAAGACGCCTGGACAGCGGCGCCTCCCAGACTTTCGCCGCCGCCGCACCCTGGGAAGAACTGCTGCCCCGCGGTGAATGGGTCCACCTGGCCGCGACGTTCGACTTCCGTGACGGCACCCTCGCCCTCTACCGCGACGGCAAGCCCCTGGACGGCTTCTACGTCACGCCGGGCGACCCCTGGGAACTCGCCACCACGCCGGCGCCCCACCGTGCCTCGCCCACCGATCCCCGCGGCATCAAGATCGGCGGCAGCTTCCCCCAGAACACCCGGGAGAACAACGCCTGCGACTGCCGCATGGACGACCTCCTGTTCCTGGACCGCCCGGTGCCGGCCGGAACGGTGGCGGCGGAGTACCGGCGCATGACGCGGGGCCACTGACCTGTCTCGTTCCCGGATCGTCCTTTCCCTACTTGTCACGCCAGCTCGAAGGGACCCGCATGGCGTCACGACGTACATACCGAAGGTACTGGGCGGCCGTGGCCGTCAGCGCAGCCCTCGCCCTGGGCGGTCTCGCCGCGCCCTCCCATGCCGACGAGCCCGCCGCGGCGACAGCCGCCCTGACCGACCCCATTCCGCAGAAGCCCGTCCAGTCCAGGACGGGTCTCGTCCTGCAGGAGTTCGCACAGTTCCCCAAGTCGGAACCCGTGCCGGCGCCGACGGACCCGCGCCTGATGCGCCACGCCCGGATCAACACCATCAATGAACTCCCCGACGGCTCCGGCCGGATGGCGACCCCCGACCTCAACGGCACTCTGTACCTCACCGACCCCGGCACCGCGACGCGAACCTCCGGGGGCACCCCGCACCCCTACCTGGACGTCAAGGCGGCATTCCCGCACTTCTTCTCGGGCCGCGGTCTCGGCCAGGGCTTCGGGTATGCCGCGTTCCACCCGGAGTTCGGATCGAACGGGCGCTTCTACACCATCCACACCGAGCTCGCCTCGCAGGCCACCGAGACTCCCGACTACCGGCAGGCCGGCACCCTCACCTATCACGGCATCATCACCGAGTGGACCGCCGACGACCCCTCCGCGGCCGTCTTCCACGGCACCCATCGCGAGGTGCTGCGTATCGGCTTCACCGGCCAGGTCCACGGCATTCAGCAGATCGACTTCAACCCGACGGCAAAGCCTCACGACGAGGACTACGGGCTCCTCTACCTCGCGGTGGGCGACGGAGGGCAGGGCGTCGGCAACAGCGAGCCGCAGAACCTGACGCTCCCGCACGGCAAACTTCTGCGGATCGACCCCGCGGGCCGTGACAGCGCCAACGGCCGGTACGGCATCCCCGCGTCCAACCCGTTCGTCGGCGAGCCCGGTGCGCTCGGGGAGATCTACGCCATAGGCATGCGGGACCCGCACCGCTTCAGCTGGGACGCGGGCGGCAGCCACCGCATGTATCTCGGCCACATCGGCGAGCACGCCATCGAGTCGGTGTACGAGGTCAAGGCCGGTGACAACTTCGGCTGGAGCGAGCGCGAGGGCCCCTTCGTGTTCGACAAGAAGGCCACCGACCCGTGCGCCCGCATCCTTCCCCTCCCTGCCGACGACGCCCAGTACCGCTACACCTATCCGGTCGCCGCCTACGACCACGACCCGGGACCCGACTGGAACTGCCGGTCCGATGTGGGCCGCGCCATCGCCGGAGGCTCCGTCTACCGCGGCAAGGACGCGCCGGCGCTGCGCGGAAAGTACATCTTCGGCGACCTCGTGGACGGCCGGATCCTGGCCGCGGACACCCGCGACATGCACCGCGGAGGTGAACTCGCGCCGCTCGAACAGCTGATGCTCTTCGACAAGTCCACCGGGAAGACGGTCACCATGCGCGACCTCGCCGGTGACCAGCGTGTCGACCTGCGCTTCGGCTCCGACCGCAGCGGCGGCCTGTACATCGTCTCGAAGGCCAACGGCAAGGTCTGGAAGGTGACCGGGACCCGCACCTTCGCCGACTGCGAGGTGGGTAACACCCCCACCACCCACACCACCGGGCCCGACAACTGGGCGCCGGTCACCCCGGCCAAGTGGGCGTACACCACACGGGAGACGATCATGACCGAGCCGGGCGTCGCCCGCCCGGGACCGCGCCGCCCCTTCGAATACGCCGTCCTGACCGCGGGCCCGCGCTACTCCTCCGTCACCGTCGAGGCGGAGGTGCGGATCGACACCCCCGTCGAGATCACCAACCGTGACGTCATCCTCATCTGGGACTATCAGTCGGACACCCGGTTCCAGTACGCACACCTGTCGAGCGACAACACCATCTACCCGCACAACGGTCTGTTCACCGTCAACGACGCCGACCGGCTGCGCATCGACGACCAGTGGAACGGAACCTACGGCGCGCCTCCGGCGATCAAGGACGACGGATGGCACAAGGTGCGGCTCACCCACTGCGCCGACACCGGTGAGACCGCCGTCTACCTGGACGGCAGCCGCAACCCGCTGATCACGGCCACCGATCCGGTCTTCGCCTCGGGCCGGGTGGGCTTCGGATCCTTCGACAACGCGGGCCGCGTCCGTCACCTGAAGGTGACGGGCACGCGGGCCGACGACTGACCACGCGGGAGCGGGCCGAGACCGTCGGCCCGCTCCCGCACCGTCACGAAAGACCGAGACTCAACGGCACACGCGGACAGGAGGTCAAGAGTCCCTCAGCTGATCGGCAACGCCGCGTCGGCATGCTCGGCCTCGGAGGGCGCGGGGGTGGGCGAGGTCGCCGGCGAGGGAGTGGGCATGGTCGGGGCTGTGGGATGCAGCACCGGGGAGTCGGTCCGCTGCTGCGGCAGTGCTGTCGGCTGGAGCGGGCGCGGTCCCGCCACGACCGCGTAGTCAGGACCGAGGAACCGCGGCTCGAGGTCGCCCGGTTCCTCGCCGAGTGCGAGCCGCACGGCGGCCCAGGGGGCGTTCAGGCCGCACTGGGAGAGCTGGTGGAGGCCGCCCGCGGGGCGGGTGTTGACGTCGAGCAGGACCGGTTCGCCTTCGTACAACCGGAACTGAATGTTAGTCAGGTGATGTAGTCCGAACGTCTCCGCGATGCGGCGGGCCGGTCCGGTCCATGAAGGGTCGAGCGTGAAGCCGCGCCGGCGTCCGTTCTTCGTGCGCCCCACGGCCATCCTGACCCGCCCGTCGGCGCCGGTGAGGCAGTCGACGGAGACCTCCGGCTCGTCCAGGCGGGGCATGACGAGCCAGTCGACGCGGCGTTCGGTGCGGCGCAGGGCTTCGACGACCAGCTGCAGGGGGACGTACGGGCTCGGGAAGCCGCCGAGGTGGAGCAGCGAGAACGGGGTCCGCGTGATGATGCGGAAGCCGACACCGCCCGCTCCCGCCGCCGGTTTGAAGCATGCCTTGTCGCCTGCTTCCTCCAACGCGTCGACAGCGGTGAGGAGTTGTTCCTCCGTGCGCACCCGCCACCACGGCGGCACCGCGACACCGATCTCCTGCACCTTCTCGTACGCACGCGCCTTGTCCTGGAACGTGGTGACGGCCTCGGCGGGCGGCGTGAGCAGGGCGGTCCCGAGCGCGGCGAACTCCTCGCGGTGCGCGGCCACGGTCGCCTGGTGGAGGACCGGGACGAACACGTCGATGGCGTGCCGGACGCACTGCGCCAGCGCGTATTCGAGGTACGCGGCGGGGGACAGGCCCTCCGGTTCGAGCGCCGCGGTGTCGGCGGCCGCGAGGACGGGGGAGTCGGGGTCGCCGTGCGTGGCATGGATCTCCACGGGACGGCGCTGGGGATTCTCCCGCAGCTGATCCATGAAGAACACGTTCTCCGCGTACGTGCGGTTGAGCCAGACGCGTACGGGAGAAGCCATTCAGGCCGCCTTCCAGGGGTCGCGGGCATGACGGCGCACGGCCGTGCCCGGTCAGGGAGAGGGAGAAGCACAAAACCGCGGCAGGTGAAGGGGAGCCGGCGGCGGGTGTGCTGGGGGTGATCATAGGGCGCGCAGAGCCACCCGACTGCTACGTCCGTGTTACGGAATTCGCGGGCACGTGGTTCCATGCCGATTCGACGGGAGCCCTTCCAGTTTCCGCCCGGTCGAATTCGCCGAACGGACGCGCACTGCCTGAAACGTCCCGGAAATCCCCTGTGCGCCGGAAGCCCTACGCTCGAGGAGGAAGCGAGGAAACGGGGACAAGCAGACGGGAGACGAGCCTGTGGTCGGCGCCCCAGAACCTGAACCGAGCCCGTCCCGAGCGGGCCGCCTGCGCTCGGTGTCGGGGCAGGACGTACCGCTGCGCCACCACGTGGTGCACGGCTACCGCCGCGCGTACCGGATCGCCGGAGAGGGTCCCGTGATCCTGCTCATCCACGGCATCGGTGACTCCTCCGCGACCTGGGCGGATCTGATCCCCGACCTGGCGCGCAGCTACACCGTCATCGCCCCCGACCTCCTGGGCCACGGGGCCTCCGACAAGCCACGGGCCGACTACTCGGTGGCGGCATACGCGAACGGCATCCGCGACCTGCTGGGGGTGCTGGACATCGAGCGTGCCACCCTGGTCGGTCACTCGCTTGGCGGTGGCGTGGCCATGCAGTTCGCGTACCAGTTCCCCGAGCGGACCGACCGCCTGATCCTGGTGAGCACGGGCGGTGTGGGGCGCGAGGTCAACCCTGTCCTGCGGGCGGTGTCGCTGCCGGGCGCAGACCTCATGCTGTCCGCGCTGAGACTGCCCGGCATGCGCAGCCAGGTCGACCTCTTCACCCGACTGACCAAGCTTCTCGACACCGACCTGGGCCAGGATGCCGCAGAGCTGCTCAACGTGGTGGACGCCCTTCCCGACGCCACGTCGCGCAGCGCGTTCATCAGCACCCTGCGGTCGGTGGTCGATTGGCAGGGCCAGGTGGTGACCATGCTCGACCGCTGCTACCTGGCGGAGGGCATGCCCACGCTGCTGCTGTGGGGATCGCGGGACAGCGTGGTGCCGGTCCGGCACGCCTACCGCGCGCACGCGGCGATGCCCGGCAGCCGCCTGGAGATCTTCCATGGTGCCGGCCACTTCCCCTTCCACAGCGACCCCGCACGCTTCCGCGCCCTGGTCGAGGACTTCGTGCGCACCACGGCCCCGGCCGACTGGAGCCAGGAACGGTGGCGGGAACTGCTGCGGGTGGGGCGGCCTGCCAGCGCGGCGGGGGAGCTGGACTCCGCGTACCACCGCGCCGTGGAGCGCGATCTGCGCGAGGCGAGTGAGCGCAGCGCCACGTGAGGGGTGGCGGGCTCCGCGTGGCGGCGCCCCGCTCTCGTACCCTCCGGGAAGATGCGTGGCGCCGAATTCCCCACCCAGCCGTCGAGTTGTCGGAACGGGGCGAGGTGGCGTGGCTCTCCACCAAGACCTGCAACGCCCCCTGGTGTTCCTCCGCGTGTGCCGTGGCCGCGCCGCCCGTTCAGTAGCGGGCGAATCGGCCGCGGGTGATGCGGCGTTCGTCGCCCGTGCGGTGCCGGTCGCGTGAGTGCCGACCGATGCGATCTGCGTGCCGTGGCGGGTGATGGAGACGAACGGCGAGACGGTCCACAGTTCGCCCGCGACTGCCAGGCCGCGCTGTCCGGCTCCGAGTTGCGAGTTCATATGAAGGTGAATAACGTGACATTCGGTCGCAATGTCCCGAATGTGGATATCGACGTCTCGATGCCGCCTGTTTCCGACTCGAATCCGGGTTGAATAGTTCGCCGGGTCGCAGGGGATTCCGTGTCGGGTTTCGACTGTCGGCGACGATAAATCTGGTCGCCCGAAAATGTGGAAATGACCCAAGGAGATATTCATGCCCGAGGCGTCCCAATGGCTCTCGCGACGACGGTTGCTTCTCGCCTCGGCCGCTGCGACGACCGCGGCAACCACGGGGGCTTTCGACCTGCTGTCCGAGAGGTCGGTCGGCGTGAACGGAAGCGAGAGTATCCGGCCATTCCGTGTCGATGTTCCGGAGCGAGTTCTCGCTGATCTTCGTCGGCGGATCATTTCGACGCGGTGGCCCGACCGAGAGACTGTCCGGGATCAGTCACAGGGCGTCCAGTTGGCGACCATCAAAGAACTCACACGCTACTGGAGTGCGGCCTACAACTGGCGGAGGATCGAGGCAAAGCTGAATTCCTTGCCGCAGTTCCTGACCAAGATCGACGGGCTTGATATTCATTTCATCCACATCCGCTCCCGTCATTCGAACGCTTTGCCGATGATCTTGACTCACGGCTGGCCGGGATCCATTCTGGAATTCCTCAAGGTGATCGACCCGCTCACGAATCCTACCGCCCATGGTGGACGTGCGGACGATGCCTTTCACCTCGTCATACCGTCGATGCCGGGCTACGGTTTTTCGCAAAGACCGACGACTACCGGGTGGGGTCCCGACCGCATTGCGCGCGCCTGGGCCGTACTGATGGAGCGCCTGGGATACGAGCACTACGTTTCCCAGGGCGGCGACTGGGGGGCGGTAATCTCGGACAAGATGGCGATACAGCAACCTGTGGGCTTGCTCGGCATCCACGTCAATTTTCCGGCCACTGTGCCTGCGGACATCGCGAAGAAACTCAGCTGTGGTGACCCGGCCCCGGCCGGCCTGTCCGTCGAGGAGAAGCGGGCCTACAATAAGCTCGCGGCCTTTTACAAGACGGGCTCCGGCTACTCCGCCATGATGGTTACCCGTCCCCAGACCGTGGGATACGGGTTGTCGGACTCGCCAGTTGGGCTGGCCGCCTGGATGTACGACAAGTTCGCCGCATGGACGTACAGCAACGGCCATCCCGAGCGAGTGCTCACCAAAGACGAGATGCTCGACGACATCACGCTTTACTGGGTCACAAACACCGCGGTTTCTTCCTCTCGCCTCTACTGGGAGAACAACGCCAACAATTTCAATGCCGTTTCGGTTTCCATCCCGGCCGCCGTCACGGTATTTCCTGGCGAGATTTACCAGGCGCCGCTGAGTTGGACGAAGCGCAGCTACCACAAGCTCATCTACTTCAACAAGGTCCACAACGGTGGTCACTTCGCCGCGTGGGAAGTGCCGGATATCTTTACCAACGAACTAAGGTCCGCATTCAGGTCACTACGCCCCGATGCGCAGACGTCGGTCGGGAAGTGACCTTCTGGTCGGATTCGATCCAGCTGCGGGTCGGTGGGCGGACCGGGGGCCGGTATTCGCTCGTCCGTCCAAGCCATTTCACGGTTCGGTTCCGGTCACGTGTTGGCGGGGCCTGCAGCGATTCCCGATGGAGTCGTCAAGCCCGGCCGGTGACTCGCTGCAAGTGGATCGGCCTCGCACGATGGGGCTCGACGGCACGGTGATCAAGCGGCGGCGGCGAGGGCGATGACGGCCTGCCTGTGACCTTCCTTCAGCTCGTTTGCGCTCGTGGTACGCCTTCGAGGCGGGGCGGCATCGGGCAGCGACCACGCCGGATATGTAGAAGGACCCGCAGAAGACGTCCGCAGTAGCGGCCGTGGTAGGCGCATGTTCGCGCCGATGCGACCGGAATCCTTGGGGACAGTGCACCGGCTCCGGCAGAGCGCAGACTCAGTGGTACTTGGGAGTGCCGGAACTTTCCCACAGCTCTCGAGTACCACACGCGTCCGGGGTCTTGATGTAGGAGCCACCGGACCTCCCGTGGAGAGCTGCTCAGGCCGCGGCGCACTGCTCGACATCAGCCCCTGCGGGAACGACCGCGACGCCCGCGTCCTCAGGGCTCGCTCTCGCCCACGCGCTCACCGCCTCCGTGGGGAGCCGAGCTCCCGCCAGCGCACTCGTGCGAGCCGTTGAAATATTCCGACGCAACTACTTTTTCGGACCGTGGCCCTCCTCACAGGCAAAATAGTTTTCTGTTCAACTATCTCGGCGTAGTGTCGCAAGTGCCTGATCAAAGGCAGCCCGCGGCTCTGATCTTGCAGGTCACGGGGCAAGCAAGGAGGAAAGATCATGGGATACACGTTGGCGCGTCGGGCTGCCGTTGCAGTGGCCTCTGCAGCAATCGCGGCGGCAGGACTCCTCGCCACCGGCGGTTCCGCCTCGGCGGCGACTCCCGCGACTGCCGACCGGCCCGCCGTCGTTTCTCAGTGGTCCGCAGACGCCCACCACGAGGGCTGGTCCGGTCGCTGGGGTCAGGGTTGGGGCGAGCACCACGGCGATGGTCGTGGTTATTGGGTACACCACCGAGATGGACATCGCTACTGGGTCCACCACCACGGTGACCGCGGCGGTTACTGGGTAAGCGAAGACGATGCTCGTCGTCAGTGGGTCCTGGACCAGGTCCAGTGGCTCCGTGACCACGACGCACGTCGCTAATGAACTTGATCGAGTCCTACGTTGTTGGTGGGTCGGACGGGCCGATCGTATGGTCCTGGGATCCAGAGGCACCGGGTATGGCTCTGATTGGGTTGCCGTCGATGGTTCACGTCACCTGGCCGCCTGGCGCCTCACGACGACTCGGCCGCTGATTAGGAGCTGCGGGCCCCTGTGGGTGCATCGCTGAGTAGGGCCACGCTCGCGAGGTCGTCTGGGAGAACGGGACACATCGATTGAGCGGAGGAACCGTGGCCCTTCGGGCGCTGGGGAGAAACCTTCTCCGACGACGTCGTCGCGGCCGCGATGATCGACCGCCTGGTCCACCACGCCGAGGTCCTCACCCTGACCGGCGACTCCTACCGGACTCGCCAGCGACGCGAGCTCCTGGCGAAGGACAACCGGGCTCACCACGACTGAGCCTGTCAGTCGCGCTGGTCGGCCGACCGAAAGATGTGCTCTCGCCCTTCGGGGTCTTCGAATTCGACGCTGAAGGACAAGCCCATCCCGCTCAGTCCCCCCAGCAGGTCAGTGATGCGATTGGGATCCACGAACCCGCTAAACACGACGGGTTCTAGCGGAGCCAGCTCAAGTTCCGCGCACTCGTTCTCGACCTGGAACTCGGTCCAGCTCGATCGACGGACCCGCCAGCCGGCGCGGAAGAACAGCTCAGCCGTACTTTGGGCGCTGACTGTCCCGGTCAGAGATCCCCAGACGTTGCTGCCAAGATCAAGCTGAGCCACGGCGGCTGCGTCAAGACGCGGCCCGTCCGTCCCGCCAGAGGTGAAGTCCACGCCGGACAGTATCGGGCAGACGAGCTTCACCTCGCGCACGAGCCCGCGGACAGGCCCGAACCGACCCCAGGGGGTCAATTCTGCGGGACTGGTGCGGGGTCAATTCTGCGAGAGCGTTGACAGGCCCTGCTCACCGACGTGCTGACCGTGAGCGAAGACGTGGTTTGGGCGGTCGACGTCGCCGACGGCATGGCCGCCTTGTGGACCAACATCCTGCTCAACCACGGCCAGCAGGTCGTCTACATACCTGGCCTCACGGTCAACCGGGCATCGGCCGGCTACCGGGGGATGGGCAAGACCGACGCCAAGGACGCAATGGTCACAGGCCGCGGCCGTTCTCGGCTTCCATGCGTTCCACTTCGGCCCTGGAGAGATGAAGGAACCCCTGCGGGCCGCGGTCCTCGACGCGGGATGGACAGGGCGTGGAGTGGTGTTGGAGTTCAAGCTCTGACCGGCCTATGAGACACGGAGCTGGGCGGAGGACTCCAAGGCTACTGAGGCCGTGTCCCATCCGGTGCAGCGGATCAGCCGTTCGCAGAACGCGGCAACTGGGTTTCACGCTGCGGCTCAGCAGCACCCGCCGCGGTGCGCGACTCGCTCGTAATCTTGCCGTACAGCAACTGACCGAGTGGCGCGGAGTCCCACACGACTCGGCTGCCGCGCAGGCCGTCGCACTCGTCACGGCAGAGCTCGCGTCCGACGCGATCGCCCATGAACGCCTGCCGGGCCGAGACTTCCGGCTGGCGCTGCGGTTGTTGCCCGAGACCGTCCGTATCGAGGTCACCGACACCCCCCCGAGCGCCTCCCCCCGGCTACAGCTCCGAAGTCTTGCGGTCCGGAGGACGAGACCGGGCGCGGTCTGCTGCTCGTCGAGGCGTACGCGAGCCGCTGGGGATGCGCGGTCCTCGATGCCTGCACCAAGTGCGTGTGGGCCGAAGTGCACTGCTGAGGGCGCAGGCAGGGGGCTGTGCTTGCCCACATCAGGCCGGGTCAGGGGGACTTGAGCATGCCGCGAAGTCCGGCGACGAGACCGCGTACATCACGTTCGGCGACGGGTGTGGTGACGTGGCCGGTTATCGGGGCCGGGGGCGTGTCCGGCCCCGAAGCGGGTCGGCGGCAGGCGCGGCAGAGGCCGTCGGGGAGTGCTTCCGGGCGGCCGGGGCCACCGCACTGGGTGCACTCCATCATCACGCGGGGGGTATGAGCAGCCTGGGCGGTGGGGGCAGCAGTGGCGGGCAGACTAGGGGGCATCTTGTCGCGGAGCCTGCGGCGGACGAAGCCCAGCGGTGAGTTGACCTCGTCCGGCAGCCCGGCGACGAGGGACCGGATGAGGTAGTCCGGGGTCACGCCACGCCCCGCGCCAGCCAGTCCGAGGTCAGCTCCTCCAGCGCCGTGCAGTCGGCTGTGGAGAGGGCCAGGCGCGGTTCTGTGCGGCCGAGTTGGGCCAGCGCCAGGTAGGCGGGGGAGGGGCGCTCCGCACCCGGGGTGGAGGAGGGGGCCGGGGACGGTGCGGGTGTCGGCTGTGTCCGCGGCGGAGTGGTAGTCCAGTCGTACTTGCTCGCCGTTACGGGTCGGGGAGGTCAGGGGGTTTCCCACCCCCTATGACCCCGCCGGTCAAAGAAGGCACTCGGATCCCGGTGCCCGGGTCTCGCCGCTCATGTCCCGGCGCCCGGTTTCCGAAGCTCAGGACTCGGCCGAAGACCCTGGGACCTACCCACGAAAGAATGACGAGGGCGGTGCCGTAACTCGGGCCTCGAAACCCGGGTTTCGGGACCCAGCACATGGCGGCACGACACACTCCTTTGCCCCGCACCTATGGCTGCCCGCCCCATGGGAAGGTCCCCCGCACCGTCCTACCGTGACGGACTCGAACCGCCGAGTCCGCCCCCGGACGGGAGAGCCGCGATGCGCAGAGCAACGAGCACTTTGCTCGGCCTGCTTCTCACACTGCTGAGCCTCGGAGCACCCACTACACCGGCCCACGCCGCCCCACCCAGCTACCTCAGCCTCGAAGCCACCTACACCAGCGTCGCCAATGGCTGGGACCGCGTCGACCGCTACCTCGACACCACCAGCGGCTTCCATGCCGAGCAGTACCCCCAGGACGGCCGTGGCGACCAGGACGGTCAGCGACGCACCTTCTTCGGCGGCGTCAAGCAGCCCTACTCAGGCCGCTTCCTCCTCTACTCCGCCCCCGGCTGGAACAGCGGTAGTCGCCAGACCCCAGTCCTCCTCGTCCACGGCGCCAACGACAACGCCGACCGCGCCTGGGCGAACCCCGGCGAAGCCGGTGGCTACGGCTGCGGTACGGCCTCCTGCCCCAGCACCGGACTCATGCAGTACCTCGCCGCCCGCGGCTACCGCGTCTTCGCCGTCAACTTCGCCCATAAGCAGGGCGACAATCTGATGCAGGCCCAGCAGGTCGGCGACGCCATCACCGCCATCAAGGACCGGCTCGGCGTCAGTCAGGTAGACCTCGTCGGCTGGAGCAAGGGGGAGATGTCGACACGAGCCTACGTCTCCTCACTGCGCCCCACCTGGGGACGCCCCTACGCCGGAGACGTACGCCGCTTCATCACCCTCGGCGGCCCCAACGGCGGCTACGACTACCCCTACGCCCACGGCTGGGCCCACGACTTCAGCATCTGGCCCCAGTGTGGCGGCAGCGTCAACGCACCCTCGCCCCACCTCTACATGACCTGCTACGGCACCTACACCGCCCACCCCGAATTCGCCTTCGCCCCCACCGACGGCTACGACGTCTACCCTGGACAGCGTCAGATGCTCGCCCGCTGGGACGCCACCTACGGCATCGACACAACCCAACAGGACTGGTACACCACCTACCACGGTGGCCAGGGCTTCTACACCTCCGGCAGCGGCATCCAGACCGCAATCGACGCCGGCTCCCTGATCACCCCACTCCACAACGCAGGCATCCCCGGCAGCATCGCCACCTACCTTCTCGCCGGTGGATCCCCCAACGTCCTCGGCATCTACAACGAGAACCGCGGCCCCAGCGACGGCGTGGTCTTCGTGAACAGTGCCCTCGACCGCACCGGCATCGCCAACGTTGCCGGCACCGCCCTTATCACCACCGCCAACCACCTCCAACTCGGCTGGCACTCCTCCGCCAGCGCCCAGATCGCCGCCTGGCTCGGCTGACCCCCGCCACTCCCAAGGACGGACCATGACCTCGCCCGCACTTCTCCCCGGCATCCGCGCTCGACGGATCACCACCCCCCGGCTCACCCTCAACCTCCTCGAACTCCCCGACCGGACCGGAGAACCCGTCCTCTTCGTCCACGGCAACGTCTCCGCCTCCACCTTCTGGCAACAGACCATGCTCGACCTGCCCCACCCCTACCGTCCCCTTGCCGTCGACCTCCGCGGCTTCGGCGACACCGACGCCCTCCCCGTCGACGCCACCCGCGGCGTCCGGGACTTCAGCGACGACCTCACTGCTCTTTGTGACACTCTCGCGCTCGACCGCGTCCACCTCGTCGGCTGGAGCATGGGCGGCGGCATCGCTCTCCAACACCTCCGCGATCAACCCGCGGCCGTCCGCAGCCTCACCCTCGTCAACCCCGTTTCCCCGTACGGCTTCGGCGGCACCCACGGCCCCGACGGCCGGCTCAACCACCCCGACGGCGCCGGCTCCGGCGCAGGCACCGTCAACCCCGAATTCGTCCAGCGCCTCAAAGACGGCGACCGCAGCGAGGACTCACCGCTCTCACCCCGCGCCGTCCTTGCCTCCAGCTACGTCAAACCGCCGCTCCGCCCCGCCCTTGAGGATGCTTTCGTCGACGCCATGCTCTCCACCCGCACCGGCGACGACCACTACCCCGGCGACACCCGTCCCAGCGACCAATGGCCCGGCACCGCCCCCGGCCCCCGAGGTGTCCTCAACGCCATGGCCCCCACCCACTTCCGCATCGACGACCTGCACCGGATCGATCCCAAACCGCCCATCGGCTGGATCCGCGGCACCGACGACCTCATCGTCTCCGACACCTCCCTCTTCGACCTCGCCCACCTCGGTGCACTCGGCGCCGTCCCCGGCTGGCCCGGCGCCGAGCACTGCCCCGCCCAGCCCATGGTCGCCCAGACCCGCCACGCACTTGATCGCTACGCCGCCACCGGCGGCCCTGTCCGCGAAACCGCCATCCCGGACGCCGGCCACGCCGTACACATTGACAAACCCAAGGAGTTC
This sequence comes from Streptomyces sp. NBC_00154, assembly GCF_026342835.1. GTDB lineage: Bacteria > Actinomycetota > Actinomycetes > Streptomycetales > Streptomycetaceae > Streptomyces. Next base: position 276,460 of record NZ_JAPEMI010000001.1, on the reverse strand, counting down.
ACCGCCGCCCTCCTGGACACCCTCACCGCGGGCCGGTGAAGCGGCCGGGCCGTCCACCCCGTACGGTCCTCTGTCGACGTCGAGGTCATTAAGCGCCATCCCGGCGCCAAGGGTTCTGGCCGGTACCCGAGCGCCGGGAGCGGTCGAGCAGACCTGGGCACGCTGATGCTGCACCGGCGGCCGGCCCGAAAGCCGGGATCAGACGGTGAGTTTCGCCCCTACGAGGTCCATCTCATTGTCCAGACCGTCCAGGGAGAGGCCACCGACGTTCGCCTGCTTTCCGTCCGCGTGTCCCTGCCGGTAGCCGCTGCCCTTGTAGCGCGTGGCCCGTGTCTTACCCAGCTTCGGGTAGCGGGGCGCAACTTCGGCCTCGGCAGCGGCCGTCCGGTCGGCGAGGACGAGGGCAACGCCGCGGCCCACGGTGGCGTCCGCCGCGGTTTCCTGCCGATCGCGCTCGGTGTCCTCGCGGGCCGCGCGTTCGGCGTCGCCGGTCCGGGAGGTCACCGCGCGGATGAGGCCGAGCATCCAGGACCGCTTGTAGACGCGCGCGTCCTCCCTCGACGGCTGTTCCGCATCCGCCCGGTCGGCACCGCGCAGCATCTGGAGACGCAGGCTCGCCTACAGAACATCCACGGTGTGAAGGTTCGAGGCGAAGCCGAGCAGGTGCACCCGGTGCCGGTTGGCCTGCCCGCCGGGATGGACGGACTGGCAGCGCATCTGGCCTGCGATCCAGGCAAGGAGCCTCTTGCACTCGCGCATCCAGGGAGCAGTGACCTCGACCACCCGGTCGATGGGGTGCTCGGAGCTCGGCTCGTCGCCCTGGAGCGGCCTACTCGATGCAGTACTTGGCCATCAGCGCCGTCGCCTTCTGAAGGAAGGCATCGGCCTCAGCCTCGGTGGTTGCCGGGTCCTCTCCGAGAGCGAACTGATCAGCGGCTCGATGACCAGGCCGACGTACGTCTCGACCGCCTCGGAGAGCTCCGGCAGAAACGCTTCGGTCACCTCCGAGGCGTTACTGGAGTGCTTCTCGCACCACTCGCGCATGTAGGACTTCTTGGTGGCGGAGTGGCGGAGTGGCGGAGTGGCGGAGTGGCGGAGTGGCGGATCCTGGAGCCTGCCCTGCGCACGTTCTTCGTCCGTACCCGGCTGGACCGGACCACAAGACCCGGATGCGTCTGGCCCCGGAGAAGCACGAGGTCCGTACCTTCGACGAGCAGTGGGAGGTCATGTGGGTCGGGGACACTCCCAGCCTGCGGGCGTCGCGCGAGTACTCCCGTGGACAGGTGACCGCAGTTTCCCGGAAGTGGGAGGTCGAGCGGGGGCCGACGGCCGCCTGCGCAAGACGGAGGTGTTCCGCTTCGGCCCGGAGAGATGAAGGGTCCCCTGCGGGCCGCGGTTCTCGACGCGGGATGGACATGGCGCGGAGTGGTGTTCAAGCTGTGACCGGCCCGCGAGACACGGAGCTGGGCGAAGGACTCCAAGGCTACTGAGACCGTGTCCCATGTGGCGCAGCGGATCAGCCGTTCGCAGGACGCCGCAACTGGGTCCTCCTGCGGGCATCTCGTGCGGAACCTTCGGCCGGTTCGTGTCGATCGCCTGGTGATGTCGGTCGGCGCTAAGGGCGGGGTTCCGGGCCGATGGGGCGGGGTGGGGCGGTGGCGTGAGTGGATGAGCGACTACGGCAGGTCCACGTCCAGAAGGGCCCACACTGTTTTGCCGGGCCCGTCGATGCACGGATACCAGCCCCAGCGGTCGGTGAGTGCGGCCACCAGGAGGAGGCCGCGGGGTCCGTCCAGGTCGTTGGACGGTTCGGCCAGGGCCGGGACGCTCTCGCCGCGTGAGTCGGTGACCTCCACGCGCAGAGGCGTGCCCTCGGCCGAGAGCCGGAGGCGGAAGTCGCGGCCGGGTACGCGCCCGTGGCGTACGGCGTTCGCGCTGAGCTCCGCCACGATCAGCGTCAGCACGTCGTGGGCGTCGCTTCCGTAAGGGATTCCCCAGGCGTCGAGGCGTTCCCCGGCCAGGCGTCGGGCGAGACGGGCGCCGCGTGGGGTGAACTGAAGCGCATCGTGAAGTGGCGCCAGGGGAGCAGGGGTTGGGCGGTGCGGGTGAGACGTACGGGGAGTGGCTGCTTGCTCGTCATGCATCCACGGTGACGCTCGGTGGCGTAGCGTGACCAGAAGTGACGTACCGTCGGGTGTTGGTTGTACGCGACGGCGTGCGGTGTGTACGAGGCGCGCCGCGTGACGAAGTTCGGGGCGCGGCGTTGGGCCGGTGAGGTGGTGGGGCCGATGGACTCTTCGGAACCGATGGAACAGGGCGAGCCGGGCGAGCAGGCCGTACAGGATGGCGCCGGGAACCGGCCGGAGGACGAGCCGGGATCGGGTGTGGTGACGCGTTCGGGAGGCAGTTGAAGCTGCTGCGGATTCGAGCAGGGCTGGAGCGGCCCGAGTTCGGGAAGCGCGTCGGCTACGCGGGACAGTCGGTCGCGTCCTTCGAGCAGGGGAGGCGTATCCCGCCGCCGAGGTTCATCGACCGGGCGGACGAGGTGCTGGATGCCGGGGGCGTTCTCAAGGCGTTGAAGGAGGAGGTGGGGCGGGCGCAGTACCCGGCGTTCTTCAGGGACATGGCACGGTTGGAGTCTGAAGCGGTCGCGCTCCACGTGTACGCAGCCCAGGCGGTCCCCGGCCTGTTGCAAACCGAGGAGTACGCACGCGCTGTGTTCGGCATGCGGCGCCCGCTACTCGACGAGGACACGGTCGAGCAGCGAGTGGCGGCCCGACTGGCTCGGCAGGAGATCTTCTCCCGCAGGCCGATGCCGACCTTGAGTTTCGTGATTGAGGAGTCGGTGCTTCGACGTCCCATCGGTGGTTGGCCGGTATTCCAAGGGCAGATTGAGCAGGTCCTACTGCACGGGCATCGACGCAATGTGGAGATCCAGATCATGCCCAACGAACGCACGGAGCACTGCGGTCTGGCCGGTCCGTTCACCTTGATCGAGAGCCGCGAGGGGCGGAGGATGGCCTACGTTGAGGTTCAGCGGGACAGCAGCCTTCACACCGACCGCTCGGCGGTCAGGGAGATCGAGGAGCAGTACGGAATCCTTCGAGCCCAGGCGCTGACTCCGCGTGAATCGCTGACCTTCGTCGAGAAACTGCTGGGAGAGAGATGACCAACCCGAAGTCTGTGCCGACTGTGCCGGAGTCGGCGTGGTTCAAGAGCAGCTATAGCAGTGGTGAGGGCGGGGAGTGCGTAGAGGTGGCCAACGCCACCGGAGCCGTACACATCCGGGACTCAAAGGTCACCGCCGGACCGGTCCTGACCGTCTCCCCCCACGCGTGGGCCGGGTTCGTCGGACTGGCCACCGACCGGTCTGCCTGAGTCCTGCGCAACCCCGTGGGACCTGCCACGCACCGCCGCGGCAGGTCCCACGCGTATGTCTGGCCCAGGCCGTCAGGCTGCGTTGTCCTCTCCCCCCATTACGGCCGAGCATCCGCCACACGGCGCGGCAGGCGCTGCGGTTCAGGGAGGGCCGGAGGCCCTTGTCCGGGCCAATTCGCGCTGCGCGTCGTTCGGGTCACAGCGGTAGCAGGTGTCGACGAGGTCGTTTCGTTCGTCGATCCAGGTCTCACCGATGAGGTAAGCAACTCATAGGTATCCAGGACGAGTTAGGCCTGATGGTCCTGTGGCTTCGCCTCGCTTTTGCGGCGTGGGTGGCACATCGAACGCCGCCGCTGGCATAACCAGATCAGTCAGCCGACCTTCTCCACAGGTAACTTGCAATTTCTTCACATCGTCTGACACCATCCCGCATCCGGCGTGCACTGAGCCGTCGCTGAGCTGGGGGGACCAGCCACGTGCAGATACGTACCTGCCTTCGTCGTGCCCTTAACGCCGTACTTGCGCTACTCATCGCGTCGGCCGCCCTCTGGGTCGGTGCGCCGCCCGCGGCCGCGCACCGGGACGGGTGCCACCGCTGGCACTCCTGTCCGTCCGACACCGGGTCCTACGTCTGTGGGGACCTCGGGCACTTCAACTATTGCGGCTACAGCTCTCTGCCGCGCTCCGGTTCCGGAGCCGGGGACGAAGAAGCCGATGACATCGAGGCACCGGACCGGCCGAGGACCAAGAGCGCGAAGGCCGTGGCCGGTGGCCGCGTCACTGTCATCGTGACCGCCGAGAAGGGATCGCGGATCGAGGTGCGGGACGCCGAGGACTCGGTCGTGAGCAGAGCCACGGCCACCGGCTCCGCGCAGACGGTCACCTTCGCCGCGAAGGACGGTGACCACACCTACTCCGTCGTGGCCGTCGATTCGGCCGACAATGCGAGTGAGGCGAGCGAGGAGTTCTCCGTAACGGTCGACGCGAGCCGGCCCGAGGCGGGCAAACCGGTCGTGACTGCGGCCGACGCGGTGACGGGCGCGGTCCAGGTCTCCTTCGAGGCCGAAGCGGGTGCACGGTACGAAGTGAGTGTCGAGGGCCGCAAGGAACAGCTCAGCGGTACGGTCGGTGACGACGGCATGGTGCGGGACTCGCTCTGGCTCCCCAACGGTTCGTACCGGCTCACTGCCGTGGTGCGGGACGAGGTGGGCAACCGGACGCGTACCGAGGTCGCCGCCACCGTGTCGCTGGACACGCTCCGGCCCCAGGTGCGTGTCCAGCCTCCGGTCGGCGGAGGAACGACGCAGGTCGAGGTCACTGGGCCGCCCGGTGCAGCAGGCATCGTTTCCACCGGAGGCGAGTCCGAGCCCGTGCGGCTCGACAGCGACGGGCACGGCGCTGTGTCCATTTCGGTCGACGACGGTTCCCACCGTGTGCTGGTGAACCTGAATGACGCCTTCGGACGCTCGGGCACCGGGAGCTCCGGCGCCTTCACAGTGGACACCATTCCACCAGCACTGAGGCTTGTGTATGACGCCGAACGTGCCAAGTACGGCGACGTAGTCCTCACCGTGACCGGAGAGCGGGGCGCCCGCCTGGCGCTGTCCGGCGCGGGCGAGAAGCGGACCGTCACCCTGGGTGCGGAGCGCCGGACGTTCCGCTGGCACTCAGCGCCCGGCAACCACAGGCTGGTCGCCCGACTCATCGACGCCCACGGCAACATCAACCGCACGGACCTCACTGTTCACGTCTCGGACGACTGGACCGCTGCACGCATCCGCAACGCCCTGCTGTGGACGGCCGGCGTAGTGCTCGTCCTGGTTATCGGCGGGTTTCTGTTGTGGCGGCGGCGCAGAGCGGTCATCGCGTGGTGGGCCCGTCGGCGGGAGAACGCACGGATGGCCGCCGAGCAGCGTGCGGCTCGTGTCCGCGTGGCACGGCAGGAGGCCGATGCGCGCCGTCGCCGGGAAGCGCTCCGGCGTGCTCAGGAGGCATACGAGCGCGAACTGGCCGGCTGGCAGCGAACCCGGGACGGCCTCGCGGCCGACCATGATTTCGTACGTCAACTACGGGGCACGGAGTACAGCGTGGCGGACTTCCGCTGGGGTGCCCGCAAACGGGACGAGCGCGTGCTCCTGATCGCGTCCGCGTCGCTGGTGGAGGTCCGTACGCGACAGGGCGTGAGCCACACGGAGAACACGGGGGCGGGCGAGATCGCCGTCACCGACAAGCGTGTTCTCTTCGCAGGTGTGGCCGGCCGACGGGAGTGGGCCTACGGCAAGTGGCTCCACCATGAACATCATGAGGGCGCGGCCGCCCAGACGCTGATCATGGTGAGCAACCGGCAGAAGACCTCCGGCGTTGCTTATGGCTACGGGGAGGCCCCCAAGGTGCGGCTGGCGATCGACCTGGCCTTGGCGCAGGCCCAGGGTCGTCATGGCGAGGTGGTCCACGGGGCCCGCGCAGCGCTGGAGGCCCATGACCGGAAGCGGCCCACGGCGCCGACGGGGGACTGACGGGACAGCTGAGGGAAGGTGGCGTCTGGCGTTCCGGCCGGACTTGGCGTTCGGCAATGTGTCCTTGCTCGCCGACACGGGCAGCCGCCCTGCTCCCTTGATCCCCCCTCGGAAACCCAGGGAGCTGAGGACCCACCCGGCCCCGAGGGTGAGCAGCGTGAAGTGAAGCGGGACGAAGTCCCGTACCACCCAGGCAGGGTGGACTTTCGGTCAGTGCTCCGACATTCTGTGCGGACCTTGATCGCGGTTCGGCGTCGATCCGCGAGTCTGTCCGCGAGTCCGTCCTACGTGCACAAGGGGAACTCTTATGAGCTCGTCCCGCCTGCCCTCTCGCCGGATCGCCGTGATCTGCGCGGCCGTCGCGCTTGCGCTCCCGCTCAGTGCCTGTAGTAGCAGCGGTGATGGCGCGACCGTCAAAGGTGCGAAGCTGATCAAGTCCGGCCAGATAACCACCTGTACGCACCTGCCGTACGCGCCCTTCCAGTCCGAGAAGGACGGAAAGGTGGTCGGTTTCGACGTCTCGATGATCGACCTGGTCGCCGAGGACCTGGGCGTGAAGCAAGAAGTCGTGGACAAGTCGTTCGAGACGATCAAGACCGGTGCCGACCTCAATGCCAGTGTCTGTGACGTGGCCGCCGCCGGCATGACGATCACCGACGAGCGCAAGCAGAATCTGGACTTCTCCGTCCCGTATTTCAACGCCACCCAGGCCCTGTTGGCCCGCAAGGGCGTCAAGGCGGCGTCCGTCGAGGACATCACCAAGCAGAAGCTCAAGCTCGGGTCCCAGTCCTCCACGACCGGCGAGGACTTCGCCCATTCGCACGGCGCCGACCCGCAGTCCTTCGAGAGCTCCGATGCCGAGCTCAACGGACTGCGCACCGGCCAGGTCGATGTCATCGTGCAGGACTACCCGGTCGTGCAGAACTGGCTCAAGGACCCCGCCAACTCGGACAAGTTCGAGATCGTGGGCAATCTCGACACCGGTGAGCAGTACGGCTTCGCGGTCCGCAAGGGTGGCAACCCCAAGCTTCTCGCGGCGATCAACCAGGCCATCAAGGACGCGAAGTCCGACGGCACGTACAAGAAGCTGTACGAGCGGTGGATCGGCCCCATGCCGAAGGGTGCCGACGCCCAGTGACCACCCTGATCACCGGTAAGGACCGGGAGGAGGCGGCTGCGCGGCCCCGGATGTCGCCGCGACGCCGGCGCCGTATCTCCCGCGGGGTGCAGTACGCCGTCTTCGTGGTCGCCGTGGTGGTCGTGGGCGCGCTGGCCGACTGGCAGCAGCTCCAGGCGCAGTTTCTGGACCTGTCGGTCGCCCAGCGGCTCTTCCCCGAGCTCATCACGGTCGCCCTGCTGAACACCGTGGTGTACACGCTGACGGGCTTCGGCGTCGGACTCGTACTGGGCCTCGTGGTGGCCCTGATGCGGCTGTCGTCCGTTGCGCCGTACCGCTGGCTGGCGATGGTGTACATCGAGTTCTTCCGCGGCCTGCCCGCCCTGCTGATCTTCATCTTCGTCGGGGTGGGTGTCCCGCTCGCCTTCCCGGGGATCGTCTTCCCGGGGGAGACGTACGGGCAGGTCGCCTGCGCCCTCGGTCTGGTCTCCGCCGCGTACATGGCGGAGACCATCCGGGCGGGCATCCAGGCCGTACCGCGCGGCCAGCTGGAGGCGGCGCGCACGCTGGGTATGTCGCACGCCACTGCGATGCGGTCGATCGTGATCCCTCAGGCCTTCCGGATCATCGTGCCGCCGCTCACCAACGAAATGGTCCTGCTCTTCAAGGACTCCTCGCTGGTGCTCTTCCTGGGCGTCACGCTTCAGCAGCGTGAACTCACGAAGTTCGGGCGCGACTTGGCCAGTACGACGGCCAACACCACCCCCATTTTCGTCGCGGGCCTGTGCTACCTCCTGGTCACTGTTCCGCTCGGCTATCTCGTACGGCGCCTCGAGGCCCGTCATGCACAGGCGAGGTGATCACGGGATGGCGGACATGACTGCGGCGATCGAGATCCAGGGGCTGCACAAGTCGTTCGGCGACGTCGAAGTGCTGCGCGGTATCGACTTCACGGTCGCGCCCGGCGAGGTCGTATGCGTCGTCGGACCCTCGGGGTCGGGGAAGTCGACCCTGCTGCGCTGTGTGAATCTGCTGGAGGAACCGACCAGCGGCACGGTCACCGTCGGCGGTGTCGACATGACCGATCCGGACATCGATCTGGACGCGATGCGCCGACGGATCGGCATGGTCTTCCAGCAGTTCAACCTCTTTCCTCATCTGAACGTCCTGGACAACCTGACGATCGCTCAGCGCCGGGTTCTCGGACGCGACAGGGAGCAAGCCGGCCGCATCGCCCGGGAGAACCTCGCCAAAGTCGGCCTGGCCGACCGCGAGGACAGCTTCCCGTCCCAGCTCTCCGGCGGCCAGCAGCAGCGTGTGGCCATCGCGCGGGCCCTGTCGATGGGGCCCGGGCTCATGCTCTTCGACGAGCCGACCAGCGCGCTCGACCCCGAACTGGTGGGCGACGTACTGGGGGTCATGCGGACCCTGGCCGACGAAGGCATGACGATGCTTGTCGTCACCCACGAAATGGGCTTCGCCCGCGACGTCGCCGACCGCGTGGTCTTCATGGACGACGGACGAGTGGTGGAGGAGGGCGCCCCGGAGGACGTACTGGCCCGGCCGGAGCACCCCCGGACCAAGGCCTTCCTCGCCCGGATCCTGCACCCGGACGCCGTGCAGCCCGAGGCCTGACAGATCCGTCCGACGCTCGAGCCGCGGCTCACCGCCTCGTCACGGACGGGGGCGAGCCGCGGCCGGCGGGACTGCAGCCGCGTCGGACAACGGCGAGCGGCATTGATCGCGGGTTGCCTCGCGCCGGACATCGAGCTGTCCCGTACGTCGACCCCGGCTCCAGGACACGTCAGGAGTCCCTGGCTCCGGACATGCGTCAGGGGCCGTCCGGAGACGGCCCCTGACACTGTCTTGTGATTGCTCCTCGCTACTTCCGCAGCTCGACCGTGAAGCCGCGGCCCGTGGAGACGGACGGCGTCCTGATCTCCGTGATCCCGGTCGCGGGGTCCGTGTACCAGCCGGACTCGGCCGAGGCGAGCGCCGTTGCGGAGTTCAGTCGCTGGAGGCGGCTGCCGTTCATGACCACCTGTGACGGTGCGTCCTTGCCGTGCACGGTGAAGCGGTACGACCTGGCGGCCTGCTTCCCTTCGTAACTTCCCACGCTCGCACCGACCTTGATGGTGGTGCTCGCCTTTCCGTGGTTGGGTGCCTGCACGCGTACTTGTTGCGTCGCCGAGGCGCCCTCGGTGAACTTCCGGGTCACGCCGTCGTCCTCGTACAGGGTGTACGTGCTCGTGCCCTGCGGGTACAGGTCGTAGTCCAGCTCGCTCCGGTCCCGGGTCTGCCAGGACGTCGTGCCCTTGGGCCACATCGGCACGATGGAGCCGCCCTTGACGAACAGGGGCAAGGTGTCGAGGGGGGCGTGGTAGCCGTCGACCGTGGTCGGGCCCTGGTAGGTCCTGCCCGTCCAGTAGTCGGTCCAGGTGCCCTTGGGCAGGTAGATGCCGTTACGGGTGTCGGAGTCCTCGTAGACCGGGGCGACCAGGAAGTCGGAGCCCGCCAGGTACTCGTACTTGGCGTTCGCGCCCAGGGTCTCGGGGTCGTCCGGGTACTCCAGCCACAGCGGGCGCACCGAGCCCACGCCGGTCTTCGCGGCCTCGGCGGACAGGGTGTAGAGGTACGGCAGCAGCCGCTCCCGCAGCTGGAGGTACTTGCGGTTGATGGAGGTGTACGGCTCGCCGTCCACCCACGGCTGCTGGTTGATCTTCTTCTTGGTCGTCAGGTCCATCGCCCAGCCGTCCATCGTCATCAGGGCCGGGAGGAACGACTTGGCCTGCAGGTCGCGGGCGTACATCTTGGCGTCGTGGCGGTAGATGCTGCCGACGTCACCCGTGTTGTAGGCGATACCGGACATGGTGGCGCCGGCGTAGGTCGGGATCTGCCAGCGTACGAAGTCCCAGGACAGGGACTGGTCGCCGCTCCACAGGACGCCGCAGCGCTGCGCGCCGGCCCAGGAGACGGGCAGCCAGACGAAGCCGCGGGCGTCGCTGTTGTTCTCGATGCCGGCCTTGGCGTCGTCGCAGGCGTCCAGTGCCATGCCATACCCCTGGCCGACCCAGGCGACGTCGAGCTTCGCGACCCGCTGGCCCGCCTTCACCTGGTCGGCTAGCTTGTCGAGGCCGTTCTGGGTCCAGAGCCCCAGCTGGGCGTTGTGGTCCTGGAGGCCCTTGGCGGTCTCCGGCAGGTTCTCGTAGCCGCAGCCGTAGCCGTCGTTGACGAGCATCCAGCCCAGCGGTATCTGGTTCTGCGTGTAGCCGTCGGCGACCTTCAGGGCGTCCAGGGTGTGGCGCTCGCCCTGGTTGGCGTTGTGCAGATAGCAGTCGGCGTCACCCGGTTCCAGGCCGTACACCGGCGGCATGAACGGCTTGCCGACCAGGGCGGTGTACTTGCCGATCACCTTCTTCGCGTCACCGATGAAGTAGTACGCGTCGAGGCGCCGCTCCTGCTGGCCGGTCTGGACCGGGGAGCCGAAGTGGTAGACACCGGGCGCGAAGGTGTTGCGGTAGACGCCGTAACCCGCACTGGAGAGGTAGAAGGGCTGGGAGTTGTTGTAACCCCCCTCGTTCCAGTTGGTGTTGTTGGCCACGTAGACCGTCTTGTCGCGGTGCGAGAAGCTGCCGTTCTGTTCGCCGCCGCCGAAGAACTGCTCGTCCGTGCCGCGCTCAAGGCTCTGCCGCATACCGCCGGTGGACCAGCGCAGGGGCTTGTCCTCCTGCCAGATACGGGTGCGGTTGTCGGCCTTGTAGAGGCCGAAGCGCAGCGGCTTCTTGTAGACGCGCAGGACGGCGTCGGGGGAGCGGATGCCGTAGTAGTCGCCCTTGTCGAAGGTGCTGGTGTGCTTCTGCACCGCGGGCTGCTTGCGGATGATCGCCGTGCCGGCCGGGTCGGCGAACTCACCCGAGGGGGACGCCTGGAGGCGGAGCTGTCCACCCGTCAGGAAGTCGGCCTTCGCCTTGAGCTCTCCGGCTTCGATGGAGTAGCTGCCGTGGCCTCCGCTGAAGGAGGTCAGGTTCCCCGAGTCGGTGGTCTCCGGCAGATACGCCTTGCCCGTGAACGAGTTGTCGGTGACGTCGTACGGCACGACGATCACGTGGTACGTCCCGTCGGCCCTGGGGATCACCGTGGCCTCGGGGTCAGCCGTGCCCGCGCTGGAGGCGACCTGCTTGCCGGCGGAATCGTAGATGTACATGTCGAAGTCCTCGGCGGGCTTCTGCCACTCGATGGAGATCGGCACACCACCCTCCGGGTTGTCGTCCCAATAGCCGTCGGGAGTCGACACGGTGAGGTCGAAGCGGTCGCAGACCTTGTTGTCCGGGTCCTCGGCAGCCGGCGGACAGTCGCTGGGGCCGCCGACCGTCCCCTTCGGGTAGACGGGGCTCTGCCACGTCACGCTCTTGTGGGCGTCATCGAGCACGGCGCTCGCGGGAGTCGCCGCGTGGGCGGGTTCGGCGGGGGCGCCGAGCAGAGCGGCAGCCAGGGCGGCGGCAATTCCTGCCGCGGCCAAGGCCGGCCGGCGGGCCCGGTGGTGAAGTCTTCGCACGGGATACATCCCTTCGAACCAAGCACTGAATGTTTGTAAATGCTTGAACATGCGTCAGATCGCGCAACTTCTCGCGCGAGGATTCACCATTACGCAGGTGCATGTCAACGGGTGGTTGCGGGTTCCGGTGCGACTCGGAGGGGGTCGTGATCAGAGATGTGGAGAGAATGATCGCGATTGGCATCGGAAATTTCACTTCGCATCCCTATAGTGGTGCCGCGTTGATCGTGGGTACGCAACGCGAGTCGCCGCCACCGAAGGAGTCAGCTCGATGACGCGCCCCTCAACCGCCGAACCCACGCCCGCGGAACCGCGGGGCGCCGGCTGCCCCGTTCGGCACCCCGCGGGCGCAGTGCCCCTCAGTGGCCCCGAGTTCCATACCGAGCCCCAGACCCTCTACCGCACCATGCGACGCGATCACGGTCCCGTCGTGCCCGTAGAACTGCCCGGCGGGTTCCCCGCCTGGCTGATCATCGGCTATCGAGAACTCCACCAGGTCACCAGCGACGGGGAGTTGTTCCCCCGGGACGTCGGGCTCTGGAACCAGTGGGAGCACATCCCCGAGGACTGGCCGCTGCTCCCGATGGTCGGGCGCCCGATGCCGTCGATCTACTTCACCGCGGGCGCCGAGCACCGCCGCCACGCCGAAATGGTGGGCGCCGCCCTGGAGGGCGCGGACCCGTTCGAAATCCGGCGCCACTGCGAGGAGTTGGCGGACCGGATCATCGACGGCATCTGCACGCGTGGCTCAGCCGATCTGGTCGCGGATTTCGCCGAGCCGCTGCCCGTGCTGGTCCTTGCCCGGCTCGTCGGCTTCCCCGACGCGGAGGGCGCGGACATCGCCCGGGTGCTGAAGGATCTGGCCGACGGCGGGCCCGAGGCGCAGAGCGCTTATGCGCGGTTCGGCGAGCACATGCAGCGGCTCGTCGCGGCCAAGCGGGCGGCGCCCGGGGACGACGTGACCTCGCGGATGCTTGCGTACCACGAGCCTTTCACCGAGGAGGAGTTCGTCCTCGACCTGATGGCCATCACGGCCGCCGGGCATCTGACCACCGCCGACTGGATCAGTAACTCCCTGCGGCTGATGCTCACCGACGACCAGTTCGCCGACTCCCTCTCCGGCGGCCGGCACAGTGTCGCCGAAGCGATGAACGAGGTCCTCTGGGAGGAGAGCCCGACCCAGATCCTCGCCGGCCGCTGGGCGGCCCGGGACACCCGGCTCGCCGGCCGGTCGATCCGGGCCGGGGACATGCTGCTGCTCGGTCTGGGCGCGGCCAACTCCGATCCGCATGTACGGCAGCATCTCTCCACCGGTCACCCGTCCGGCCAGGGTGGCAACAGTGCCCATCTGGCGTTCAGTTACGGCGAGTACCGCTGCCCGTTCCCCGCCCAGGAGATCGCCGAGACCATCGCCCGTACCGGAATCGAGGTGCTCCTCGACCGGCTGCCCGATCTCGCCCTGGCGGTTCCCGCGCAGACACTCGTCCGGCGGCAGTCCGCCTTTCTGCGCGGGATGGAATCGCTGCCCGTCCGGTTCAGCCCCGTACGTACGACAGGAGACTTCTCGTGAACTGCCCTCACGCCGCTGCCCACGAGGCCGCCCAGGCCGGCGGGACCGTGGTCATCGACCCCATGGTCCAGGACCTGGACGGTGAGACGGCGCGGCTGCGCGACGCCGGACCGCTGGCCAGGATCGAGCTGCTCGGTGTGCCGGCCTGGACCGTCACCCGGCATGCCGAGGCCCGCCAACTGCTCGTCGACCCCCGCCTGGTGAAGGACATCGATGCGTGGGGGCTCTGGCAGAGCGGAGCGGTGACCCACGCCTGGCCGCTGATCGGCATGATCGATGCCGGGCGCTCCATGTTCACCGTGGACGGCGAGGAGCATCGGAGACTGCGCACCAAGACCTCCCAGGCGATCACGCCGCGCCGCCTCGAAGCGATACGACCGGACATCGAGAAGTTCACCGAGGAGCTGCTGGACGCTCTGGCCGAACAGGGCAAGAACGGCGTGGTCGACCTCAAGTCCGTGTTCGCGCAGCCGCTGCCGATGCGGGTGGTCGGCATGCTGATGGGCGTCGAAGAGTCCCAGCACGCGATGCTGACGAAGAAGTACAAAGCCTTCTTCTCCATGCTCACCCCGCACGAGGAACGGATGGCCCTGCTCGCCGAGCTGGACGTCTTCTACGCCGGACTCGTCCGCGAGAAGACCGCTCGACCGACGGACGATCTCACCAGCGCGCTCATCCTTGCCGAGGAGGGCGGGGACCCGCTCACCGAGGAAGAGGTGGTCGGCAATCTCAAGGCCATGGTGGCGGCGGGGCACGAGACCACCATCGGACTGATCCTCAATGCGGTACGGGCCCTGCTCGCCCACCCCGACCAGCTGCGCAAGGTCCTCGACGGCGAGATCCCGTGGGAGACGGTGATCGAGGAGACGCTGCGCTGGGACACCCCCACCACGCATCTGCTGATGCGGTTCGCCACGGAGGACACTCAGGTCGGCGACAGTGTGATCGCCAAGGGGGAGGGGGTCGTCATCTCCTACCGGGTCATCGGCCGTGACGTCGAGCAGCACGGACCGGATGCCGACGCCTTCGACATCACCCGGCCGACCCCGATCCGCCACATGACCTTCGGCCACGGCCCGCACATCTGCCCGGGAGCGGCACTCTCACGAGTGGAGGCCGGGATCGCCCTGCCTGCGCTGTTCGGACGTTTTCCCGGGCTGCGGCTTGCCGTGCCGGACGAGGAGATCCGCAAGCTGCCGGTGATGACGCAGAACGATATGGAGGCCTTCCCGGTGCTGCTGAACGGATGAGTGAGGACGGGGGCCGCGGCTTCGACATGGTGCCGTCGGCCCGCTCCTTTTGGCACGCGAGGTCGCCCACCGGCGGCGACTGAGGCCCGTCAGGGGAGCAGCTTCCGTACGTCCGCTACGGCCGCCGGCAGCTCCGCCGGGTCGTCGGTGACGACGACCGCCACCACCGTGTCCGTACCGGGCCAGTCGGCGGCGAGCGTCACACGGGGATGGGCGAGCGCGGTTCCGACGAGCTCCGTAACCGGTCGCCCGGCCTTGGGGAGCAGCACCATGGCCGCGCCTTGTGTGGGTTCGGCGAGTTCGCCGGAGAGTTCACCGGTGGTCAGCAGGGTGAGCAGCGCCTCGTAGGGCCGTACGGCACCCTGGCGGCCCAGCGGGATCAGATGCGAGTTGATCAGATCGCCGCCGAGCCGTCCGCCGATCTCCAGTACGACCGGTCCTTCGGGGGTGAACCGCAGGTCGACGTGGAAGCCGCCGGTCCGCAGGCCGACGGCGAGAACGGCCCGCTCGGCGGCCCGCTTCAACTGCGCCACCTGCGCGTCCGTACGAGCGGACGGCACGGTCGTGGCCCAGGAGGCGGACAGCGGACCTTCCAGGTACTTGTCGGTGACGCCGAGGATCCGAACGGTGCCGTCGGCGACGAGCCCGGAGACGGAGTGCTCGGAGCCGTCCGCGTACTCCTCCACCAGGAAGTCGGTGGTGCCGGTGTAGTTCTCGGCGGTCAGCTCGAAGACGTCGTTCAGGTCGGAGTCCGCGGTGATCAGGGCGATGCCCCGGCCGCCCGAGCAGTGGGCGGGCTTGAAGACCAGGGGCTTCCCCGACGCGCCGAGGGCCTCGACGGCGGCCCGGAGGGCGTCGGGAGTCCTACCCGACCGCCAGGCCGGGTTCAGCCCGTACGGCTCCATCGCGCGGCGCTGTGCCACCTTGTCCGTGCTGACGGCCGCGGCCGTCGTGCCGATGCCCCGGACCCCGAAGTCCTCGGCGAGCCGCGCGGTGAGGCCGACGTGCCTGTCACCCCAGCAGGCGACGGCCGCCGGGGCCTCGTCGGGCGCCGCCCGGGCGGCCTGGTCCGCGAGCGGGGTGGTGCGGTCGAGGGAGCCCCGCTGCTCCGCAGGGAGTCCGGTGTGGCTGACGTCGGAGTCGGAGGACACATGGACGCGCAGCCCCAGCGCGGTGGCGGCGTCCAGCTCCGCCTGCCACTCCAGGGGTGAGCGGCGCAGCCCCAGATAGAGCACGGTGGGTGCGTCGGGCCCCGACGGCACCGTCGTGAAATGGGCCACTGTCGAAGTCACTTGGTCAGACCAATGCCGGTGAGTTAGCGCGTCGGTGCAGGTCAGGCACTTGATAGTGCGGGGTTTGGTTGGGAATATCCCCTGGTGACGTTGCGTGATCCGTCACTTCTGGTGACGTGTCGGCGGAGGCCGGGACACGGCAACGGAGTTCCCGGTAGGACAGAAGATCGACCAAGATCCGACTGTCCGCGAGGGAACTCCGTTGGGTACTCAGTGTGCCATCGTCCGCATGTCGTCTGCCATCACCGAGGGCAGCCAGGCCCCGTTGAACAGGCTGGTGACCCCCACGGACCGGCGCTTTGGCGAGCACGTCCGTCTCGGCGTGTTGACCGAGGAGATCAGCCCTGAACTGGTTGACGAGGTCGTGGAGTTGACCGGCTGCGGCGAGCGTCGCCGCCGGCTGTTGCCCGCCCGGGCGGTGGTCTACTTCATCCTGGCGTTGTGCCTGTTCAGCAGCTCCGACAGTGCCGGGCCGCCGGGATACCGGTCGGTCCTGCGCACGTTGACGGAGAAGCTGCGGCATCTGCCAGGCCTGTGTGTGCAGCGCTTGCCCACCAGCTCGGCCCTGACACGGGCCCGGCAGCGGCTGGGCGACAAGCCGCTGCAGGCGCTGTTCGAGCGGCGGTGCGGCACGCTGGCCACGACCGTCACTCCGGGCGCGTTCGCCTTCGGGCTGCGGCTGGTCGCCTGGGACGGCACCGCGCTGGATGTCCCCGACACCCCGGCAAACGCTGCTGAGTTCGGTTTCACCGGCAAGGGTGGTGTCAACCAGAGCGGACACCCACAGGTCCGCCTGATGGCCCTGACCGAATGCGGCACCCACGCCCTGGTCGACGCGGCCTTCGACGCCGTGGCCAGGTTCAGCGAGCACAAGCTCGCCCGCCGGCTGCTGGCCTCCCTGCGAGGGGACATGCTGCTGCTGGCCGACCGCAACTTCGCCGGATACCAGCTGTGGGGCCTGGCCCGCGCCACCGGCGCCCACCTGGCCTGGCGGATCAAGAAGAACCTGGTCTTCGTGCCGCTGCGGGTGCTGTCCGACGGGTCCTACCTGTCCATCATGCGCACGCCCGCGGAGAACATCCGCCACGGTCAGGCCCGCGCGGCCGGACGCACCCTGACCGAGCCGCCCCGGGGACACCTGGTACGGATCATCGAGTACACCGTGACCATCCACCCACAGGCCGGCCCACCCCGCACCGAGACGTTCCGGCTGGTCACCAGCCTGCTGGACCACCGCCTCGCCCCGGCCCACCAGCTGGCGAGGGCATATCACCAGCGGTGGGAGATCGAAAACGGATTCGCGGAACTGAAGAACCGCCTGCGCGGCGCCGGATTCATCCTGCGCTCCAAGGCGCCCGAGCTGATCTACCAGGAGATCTACGCCCTTCTCACCGTCTACCAGGCACTATGCGCACTGCAGACGCGCGCGGCAGAACACGGCGGGACCGATCCTGACCGGATCTCCTTCACCGTCACGGTGCAGCTCGCCCGGCTGACCGTCGCCGCCCAGGCCGCAGCCGACGTCACCACACTGGCCGCCGCCCGCCGCGAAGCCACCACAGAGCTCTTGGCCGCCCTCCTCCCGCCCCGGCGCAACCGGCAGTGCCAGCGCATCAAGAAGCCGTCCAAGAACACCTTCGAGGTCAGAAAACGGGACCAGACCCGCACTCCCAGTAACGTCCGCTACACACTCAAAGTCACCAACCACCCCACCTGACCTGCACCGACGCGCTAACTCACCGGCATTGCTTGGTCAGACACACTTCTCACCTGTCATCCTTGCGTCCGCGCCCGCCGCGAGAGAATCGGCACGTGGAACAACTTCCTGTGGCCGTTCCTCGTCACAACCGCCCCGAACGGTATGACGCTGTCCGTCGGACCGGTCAACCAGACTTCGTACGAACTTCGGTACGCGCAGATGATGGCGTCCGTCGTCATCGCCGGGCGGACCCGGCCTCCTGGGCCGATCTGCGTCAGGCAGTGTCGAAGCGCTTCGACACAACCTCTGGACTCGCTGTGCGAGTCAGTCTAGGCTCGAACTGTCCGTGCATGTCGCAGACGGGTTAGTCGGAATCGAAGCGCTTCGCCAAAACTGTCGGTACGTGTCAGAGTGTGTGCCGGAATCCGCCGTCGTCCTGTGATGGAGAGCCGAATGGTCACCCTTGCCGAGGTCGCCCAGCATGCCGGAGTCTCCGCGAGCACGGTGAGCTACGTCCTCAGCGGGAAGCGCTCCATCTCCGTGTCCACCCGGGAGCGGGTGGAGCGAAGTATTCAGCAACTCGGGTACCACCCCAACGCCGGAGCCCGGGCGCTCGCCAGTAGTCGGTCCAACATCATCGCACTCATGGTGCCGCTGCGCACCGACATGTATGTGCCCGTGATGATGGAGATCGCCATCGCCGTCGCCACCACCGCTCGTGCGCATGGCTATGACGTCCTGCTGCTGACCGGGGAGGAAGGCCCGGCGGCCGTTCGGCGGATCGCGGGCAGTTCGCTCGCCGATGCCATGATCCTGATGGATGTGGAGCTGCACGACGAACGCCTGCCGCTGCTCCTGGAGAACGACCGGATCGCCGTGCTGATCGGTCTGCCTGCCGAGACCGAGGGGCTGACCTGCGTGGACCTCGACTTCGAGGCGACCGGGGCGCTCTGCGTGGAGCACCTCGCCGGGTTCGGCCACCGCGAGATCGCGGTGATCGGCGAGGCGGCCGCGGTGTACGAGCGGCACACCGGGTTTGCCGAGCGGACGATGGACGGCGTGCGGGCGAAGGCGCAGCAGGCCGGGGTGCGGGTGCTGCACAGGCCCTGCGAGGGCGGGTACGCGGCGATGGAGCGGACGCTGGCCCGGATCTTCGACGAGCGGCCGGGCACCACCGGGTTCATCGTGCAGAACGAGTCGGCGGTCGAGCCGCTGCTCAATCTGCTGCGTCAGCAGGGGCGCGCGGTGCCCGAGGACGTGTCGGTCGTCGCCATCTGCCCCCAGCAGCTTGCCTCCGAGGCTTCCGTGCGGCTCACCTCGGTCGCCATACCGGCACAGGAGATGGGGCGGCGCGCCGTCGAGCAGGTCGTCGCGAAGCTCGCCGGTCGCGGCACGGACGAAGTCGAGCTGCTGGCGCCGGAGTTGACGGTTCGGGCGAGCAGTGGTCCCGCGCCCGTGCGTTGACATCACGCAGCGAACGAGCCGGCCCCGCGAGAGGCCGGCTCGTTCCTGTGCGGGTCAGCTCGACGAGACGCTGAAGCTGTTCGTCCTGAAGTCCAGGCCGCCGGACGACGAGGTGATCTCGTAGCCGAACTGGACGTCACCGATGGTCTCGTTGCCCCACCAGCCCTTGGTGTCCTTGATCCACTTCAGGATCGGCAGGACGTCCACCGTGCCCGAGGTGGAGTCCGAGGTCCGCAGGAACGAGAACACCTGGTTGGCGCCGTTGTCACCCTTGTAGACGTTCCAGGTGTGGCCGCCGAGCGTCACCGTTCCCTGTGAGGTGCCGAGTGCGCCCACCGCACCGTTGTAGTTGACCCAGAGCATCACCTCGTAGTCGTAGTCGGTGTCCCAGATGTCGTACGACGTGTTGTAGGCGCCGGACGAGGGGACGGTGACGTTGTAGCTGCTTTTGAGCGACGCCATCGAGGTGATGGACTTGCCGACGACCTTCTTGGCGTTGGGGTACGACTTGATGCCGCCGGTGTTCGGGTGGTCGGCCCACACGCCCCAGTTGCTGGAGGAGTTGACCCAGATGGTCTGGGAGCCCGCGCCGGAACCCCAGATGTTGTTGTAGAGGGTGTATCCGTCGCTGGTGGTGTAGTTGCCCCACTGGTCCGAGGAGGACCAGATCGCGGCCTGGGCAGGTGCGGCGGCGAAGCCGATCAGGGCGGCGACCGCGGCGGCCGGTGCCAGTACGAACCTGCTGAGGATGCGTCGTGCCATGGTTGTCCCTTCCATGGTGCGGGGAGTTGGGTGGGGGGATGCGCTACCGCGGCCTCAGAGTGAGGACGCGGTCCACGCCGGCCGTCAGGTCCAGCGGAGCAACGGGAGTTCCGGCGGAGGTCTCGGTGGGGGGCTCGGCAGGGGTCTCGGCGCAGTGCCGCGTCGCGGTATCGGTGAGCGTGAGTCCGACGCCCGCGCGTACATCGACACGGGCGTCACGGGTGGGGTGCAGGACGACCGTGGCGTGACCGTCGTCGTACCAGGACAGATCCACGCGGGCGCCGAACCTGGTGCGCACCCCGCGCAGTTCGCCGGACGGATACGTGGCGGGGAGCGTGGGCAGCAGCACCAGCCGGTCCGGGGTGGACTGGACGAGCATCTCGATGACCGTCGCGGGCAGTGCATGGGCGGCGTCCGCGTTGTAGACATCGCGGGAGGGATAGTGCGAGGTCATCAGCGAGGCGTGGAAGAAGTCGCCGCCCAGCACGGCGTCGAGTGCGTTCAGGGCCCGCGTACCGTCCCGCAGCCGTGCAGCGATCAGCGCGTGGTGCAGATGGCCGTGGGCGGAGTCGTTCTCCGCACCGCGCAGCTCCAGTGCGCGGTGCGCGGCGTCCGCCAGCTCCGGGGTGTCGTACGGGTTGATCACGCCCAGCGGCCACACCGGGTAGAGATGGCTGAGGTGCCGGTGGTCGTACGTCTCCTGCAGGCCCGGCCAGGCCCATTCGGCGAGTGCCCCGTCCTCGTTGACACGGTACCGGGGGAGCCGGTCGGCGAGGGCGCGCCAGCGGCCTGCGGCCGGGTGGCCGGGGGAGTGTCCGGCGGCGGTGGTCAGGGCGTGACGGGCCGCCGCGATGTCCATGGTGGCGTTGATCGTTCCCCAGCTCGCGTTGGCGGGGCGGTTCTCCGGTGAGTACGAAGGGACGATGGCGAGGGTGCCGTCCGGGGCGTGCCGGGTGAGGAAGTCCTCGTAGAACTCCGCCACTTCGGTGAGTGCATCGGTCAGCCAGGGGTCCGTGACGCCGGAGGTCTCCGCATGTTCCAGAAGGGGCTGCAGCAGCCAGTCCGCACCCGCGGTCCACAGGTGCAGCGGATAGGCGCGCTGGAAGTGGCGGGTGTGGCCGGATTCGCCGTCCGTGTGTGACGGGGCGACGATCCCCCGGGTGCCGAAGATCGCGCGGGCGTTGTCCCGCCAGTCGGCCAGCTGGCCGCGGACCAGACCGGCATGGGCTTCGGACACCTCCGGCAGCGCCGCCGCTGCGGCCGACGCGATCTGGAGATTGAGATTGGCGTTGGTGGTGAACGCACCGGACCAGGCGGTGTCCCAGTCGCCCGTCCAGAGACCGGTCAGCCGTGGCGGGAGCGCCCCGGCGGCGGAGAGCAGGTGGTAGCGGCCCGCTGCGAACAGCCGCTCCAGGAGTGCGGGGCTGTCGGGGTGGCGTATCAATTCGCTACCTGGCATGGCGCGTTCGCTCGCCTCGGCATGCAGGGCGAGGGTGGCGCGTTCGTAGGCGGTGCGGTGCAGGGGCCGATGCCGGGCGAGCAGCGTCTCGTAGTCGGCGTACGGCAGGGCTCCCCACTCCTCGGCGAGGTCCAGGTCGCCCGTATGACGCCGCACCCGGGTCAGCAGCAGCAGAGTCCGTGCTCCGTCGATACGGATGCCCTCGCCCGACACGGTCACGGATCCGCGGTCCACCCGGGCCACGGTGGCGCCCGTGTAGGCGAGATCGCTGTCCGGGTAGCCGGCCCGCAGGGCCAGCCGGGCGCCGTCGGCCGTCAGTGCGGTGCTGCGGCCGATGGCGAGACGCGGCGGTGCACCCGGCAGTGCGTGGTCCAGGGTGAGCTCCGCGGCGAGCCCGAACCCGGTGATGCACTGGACGATGACGTCGTCGGCACGTGAGACGAAGACCCGGCTCCGCCAGTCCTCGTGCGACGCGCAGATCTCACCGGTGGCGAAGTCGACGGTGCGGCGGTAGCCGGCCGCCCCCGGGCGACGGTCGACGGGCGGCGGCAGGCGGCGGACCCGGGTCTGGAAGGCTGGGTGGAAGGGCTGGACCCACAGCAGCGGGTGCTCCGCCCCGAACTGCTCGGCCGCCGTCGTGTCCCCGGCGAGCAGTGAGTCCTGGAGGTGCTCCAGCCGGTCTGCGAGCCGGGGCGGGCGGGCGTGCTCGCTGCCGTTGGGGCGGACGAGGGTGTGATGGTTGACGATGACCCGGTCGTCGGCCGGATCTCCGTACACCATGGCTCCGTGCCGGCCGTTGCCGCCGAGGAAGGCGTCCTCCCAGCGGGCCGCGGGGCGCGGCTCCCAGGTGCCGTCGCGGCCCGGGCCGTCGGCCTCCGTTCCTGCGGCGGTCACGGGGTTGCGCCGCGCAGCACGGCCACGCCGTAACGGCCCAGCTCCACAATGCCGTTGACCGCGGCGCCGGACAGCAGATCCACCTGCGCACCGGGAACCGGTACGGTGACGCTGCCCCGTCCGTGGTGCAGCAGGAACAGCAGGTCGCCGCGGCGGACCGCCTCCACACCCTCGGGCAGCCCGGCCAGCACCGGCCCCGCCCCCGCCTCGGCCGCTACCCGGCCGAGCAGGGCGCGCAGCGCTTCCGGTTCGGGCAGCGTCGAGACGTAGTACGCGCGGTCGTTGCGCACCACGGCGGGCAGCCCGTCGAGCTCGCCGCCCCGGTACGCGGAGACCACCTCAGCACCCGGAGCCGCTTCCAGCTCCTCCGACCAGACCGAGGCCCGGAAGCCGTCGCACTCCACCGTGGTGTCGGCGTCGAGCGGCCACCACTCGTGGAGCGTACGGATGCCGCACAGCTCACGCAGCCGCGCATCCATGCCGCCCGGCCTGATCCGGTCGTCCGCGTCGGCTATCCCGCTGAAGAAGCCGCAGACCAGTGTCCCGCCGCCCCGTACGTAGGCGACCAGGTTGTCGATCGCGGCATCCGTCAGCAGATACAGCTGTGGTACGGCCACCATCCGGAACCGGCTCAGGTCGGCCTCCGGACGGGCGAACTCGGTGCAGATTCCGGACTCCCACAGGGCTCGGTGCCAGCTCTGCACGATCTCCGTGTAGTCGAGGAGCTTGGAGGGCCTACCCTCCTGGGCACCCGCCCACCAGGAGTCCCAGTCGTGCAGGATCGCCACCTCGGCCGGGACGTCCGCACCGCTCACCGCCGCCCCGATCGTGGTCAGTTCGGCGCCGAGCTGCTTGACCTCCCGGAACGTGCGGCCGTTCTCGCCCGCGTGCGTGAGCATCCCGGAGTGGAACTTCTCCGCGCCCTGACGGGACTGCCGCCACTGGAAATAGCAGACGGCATCGGCGCCGCGCGCCACCGACTGGAGCGACCAGAGCCGGTTGAGGCCGGCCGGCTTGGGATGGTTCACGCCCCGCCAGTTCACCGGTCCCGCGGCCTGCTCCATCAGCACCCACGGCCCTGCCGCCTGGGAGCGTGTCATGTCGGAGAGCATCGCGTTGTACTGGGCGCCCTGCGGGTCCTTCGGGTCCGGATAGATGTCTACGGAGACGATGTCCTCCTGGGCCGACCAGGCCCAGGCGTCCTGCCCCGACCACAACGGCATGAAGTTGGTGGTCACCGGGATGTGAGGGGTGTGCCGGGCGACGATGTCGCGCTCGGCCAGGTAGCACTCCATCAGGGCGTCGGACGTGAACCGCTTGAAGTCCAGCACCTGTGTCGGGTTCTTCATGTACTGCGCCTTGCGCGGGGGCAGAATCTGCCCCCATGTGTCGTAGCGTTGGCTCCAGAAGGCCGTTCCCCAGGCCTCGTTGAGCGCCTCGACGGTGCCGTAGCGGCCGCCCAGCCACCGGCGGAAGTGGGCGGCGGTCCCGTCGCACCAGCAGTGCGTGCAGTACTCGTTGTTGATGTGCCACACGGTCAGCGCCGGATGATCGGAGTACCGCGCCGCCAGGTCCTCGGTGAGGGACGCCGCGTAACGCCGGTAGACCGGCGAACTCGCGCAGAACTGCTGCCGCGAGCCGTACCAGACGACCGAGCCGTCCTCGCCGCGCGGCAGCGTCTCGGGGTGCTCCGCCCCCATCCACGGCGGCGGGGACGCGGTCGGTGTGGCGAGCACGACCCCGATGCCATGGGTGTGCATCAGATCCATCAGACGGTCCAGCCAGCCGAACTCCCGTGCACCCGGGCGTGGTTCGATCTTCGCCCAGGAAAACACCCCGAGGGTGACGGAGTTGACCCCGGCATCCTTCATCAGCCGTGCGTCGTCCTCCCATACCTCCTCGGGCCATTGCTCGGGGTTGTAGTCGCCGCCGAAGAGGATGCGGCCACGGGCTGCGTCGCGCAGGGACGGCATGGACTTCTCGCTCCTCATTCCGGGTCTGCGTACTGGATGCCGCGGCCGTTGGTGCCCAGGTAGACACGGCCGTGGATGCGGGGGTCACCGGTGATCACTTCGCCGGTCCAGCCCCACTGGTGGCTGTCGTCGTTGATCCGGACCCAGGTGGCGCCGGCATCGTCCGAGCGCAGCACCGCCACCCCGTCGAAGGTGGCGGAGACCCGTCCGGTCTGGAAAATCGCCGGGTAGGAGTCGCGGACCCGGCGGCCGGACTTCCTGGGGCCGGCCGGCGCGGCCGCGCCGAAGCCCAGTGCGTGCGAGGCCTGGCAGCCCGCCACGGCGCTGAAGGTCAGTCCGCCGTCCGTGGACCGGAACAGCCCGTTGTCCTTGGCCGACAGCCACAGGTCACCGCTGCGGCCGGGGGCGGCAGCAAGCTTGAACTGGACGTCACCGGAGGGAAGTTGAGTAGCGCCTTGAGTGAAGGTCGCGCCGGAGTCGATGGAGCGGAACACCGCCCCGGTGTCCGTGTCGTACACATAGAACCGCGTCGGGTCGAGCGGATCGGCCAGCGGTGTGCCGCCCTTGGGGAAGGTGGCCACCTCGGTCCAGGTCGCGCCGTTGTCCGTGGAGCGGTGCGCCGGATACTTCGTGCCGTCCCAGTGGATGAACGACCAGAGCAGAGTCGCCCCGTCCGCCCCGACGGCGACCGGTCCCGGGGCCGTGGCCGCGATCTCCGGCTGCGCGGCGAACGGCTGCCAGCTGCTTCCGCCGTCCTCGGAGTACGCCCCGGCCGCACCCGAGCCGGAGGGCCAGCCCGTGCGTACGACGTAGGACGGTTCGAGCGCGGCCAGCGCCAGACCGGTGGCGGTGCCGAAGACCGGGTTCGATGCCATGCCGCGCGACGGGGACGCGGTCAGCGACTCGTGGTACATGACGCCGATGTCGCCCAGTCCGCTGAGCAGTCGGGCACCGTCCGTAGGCGGGGCGATCAGGAACTTGACCGCGGATTCCTCCAGGCCGCGGATCTGCGGCGCCCAGTGGACGAGATCGCGGGTCCCGAAGATCGTGGCGCCCGTGCCGAACACGATGTGCTGCGAGTCGTACGGATCGACGGCCAGGGCCTGGATCCACCAGCCGAACTTGGCCGCGTCCCCGCCCCAGCGCAGATACGGCGTCTCCGACACATCGAGGACCGCCGTGTCCTTCAGCGACGTCCAGGTGGTCCCGCCGTCGGTGGACCGGAACAGGGTGTCGATCTGCGACCACCGGTTGTTGGTGGTGACGACCACCGTGCCGGCCCGTCCGGCGTCGACGGCGACCCCGCCGTACCCGAAGCCGTCCCCGCCACCGGAGTCCGGCGCCACCGGGGTGACATCCGTCCAGCTGCCCGTGACCGTGTCGAGGCGGTGCACCGAGCCGTCGGACTGCCCGTTGGGGCCCGGTGCGTCCGCGTACGTGACGTACAGCGCATGGGTGTTGGTGTCGTACGCCGCCCGGATCGGTACCTTCGACGCCGCGACACCGCCCGACGGCTGACCAGGCACCGCCTCCCAGCCGCCGGAGGCGTTCGTACGGTAGAGAGGCGTACCGCCGTCGCCCCAGCCCGCGTACACCGACCGGCCCGCGGCGACGAGGAACATGATGCCCTGGCCGTTCGCCGACGGTGTGGCAGGGAAGTCGGCCGACGCCCAGGTGGCACCCCGGTCCGTGGAGCGCAGCAGCCCGTCGTGGCGGGTACCGAGCCAGAGCTGCTCACTGTCGCACGGGTCGACGAGCAGCCGTTCGCCGGCGCCCCGGCCGTCCTCGTTCGCCCCGAGCCGCACCGTCAGATCCGTGCGGGCCCAGGTCGCTCCCCGGTCCTCGGACCGCAGCACCGCACCCGGTCCGGCCCACGACTGGGCGTACGTGCCGAGCGCGAGATACAGCCGGTCGGGGTGGGCCCGGTCGACGGCCAGCGCCTCGACGCCCAACAGGTTCCAGTCGTCCCAGCCCAGTTGGTCCGTGAGAGCGGTCCAGCGGGACTGCGTGTCGTCCCAGCGGTAGGCCCCGCCGATGTCGGTACGGGCGTAGGCCAGTCCCTTGACCGACGGGTGGAACAGCAGACCGGTGACGAAGCCCGTGCCGCCGATCGCCGCCGTGCGCCAGCGGTGGGCCTGGGCCCCCTGCACCCCTTGGGGCGTCCGCCGGCTCGCGGCGTGGGCGGCGGCGGGAGCCGCGACCGGCAGAGCGACGGCCGCAGCCGTGACAGCTGCTCCCGCCAGCACGGTGCGACGACTGGGCGTGGGCGCGGACGAAGCGCGCATGGCGAACACCTTCCGGTGGAGGAAAGGAGCGGGAGAGAGCGAAGGAAGCGGTGGGGACCGGAGCGTGTGGTGCCTGTCAGCCCTTCACGGCGCCGGTGAGCATGCCCTTCTGGAAGTGCTTCTGGACGAACGGCGACAGCACCCCGACCGGGATCAGCGCCAGCACCATGACCGCCATCTGCACGGCGAGGCTGTTGATAGCCCCGCTGCTGACCGCCGCGCCCATGGCGCCCGGCGGCACCTGGTGCTGGAGGACGAGCTGGCGCAGGATCATCTGGAGCGGGTACTTGTCGCTGTCCTGGATGTAGAGCATCGCGTTGAACCACTGGCTCCAGTAGCCGACCGCGTAGAACAGCGAGATCACGGCGATCACTGCTCGGGACAGTGGCATGACGATCTGCAGCAGGATCCGCCACTCGCCCGCGCCGTCGATGCGTGCCGCGTCGATCAGTTCGGGCGCGGTGTCCATGAAGAAGCCGCGCAGCACCAGGATGTTGAAGACGCTGATCGCGCTGGGCAGGATCATCGACCAGTAGCTGTTGCCCAGTCCGATGCCGGTGACCAGCAGATAAGTGGGGATGAGTCCGGCGCCGAAGAACATCGTCGCCATCAGCGTCATCAGCAGTTTGCTGTGCGCGAAGGAGTCCCGGCGGCTCAGCCCGTACGCGCAGAGCACCGAGATGACCATGCTGAACGCCGTACCGACGAGGGTCAGGCCGACGCTCACCAGGGCGGCCCGGGTGACGGCGCCGCCGCCGAGGAGTTCCTTGTACGCGACGAAGGTGACGGTCCTCGGCCAGACGACCAGACCTCCCGCGTTGTTGATCGTCTTCGTGTCGGAGAGGCTGGTGACGACCACCACCCACAGAGGTACGAGGACGATCGCGCAGATCGTGACGAGGCCGAAGCCCTTGAAGGCGAGACCTGCCTTGGTGGGCTCCTCCTCCCACACGGGACGGGGCTCGATCCGCAGCGCGCGCTGGAGCGGTGACTCCTCGGGTGCCGTGGAGGGTTGCTCCGTCCGGCTGTTGGCCTTGTCAGTTTCCAGGAGAGTCGTCATTTCTTGGAGTACACCCCCTGCTCGCCCAGCATGTGAGCGACCTTGTTCGCACCCAGCACCATGGCGACGCTGAACAGTCCCTTGAAGATTCCGGCGGCGGCCGCGTAGCCGAAGTCGCCGGTCTTGATGCCCGTCCACCAGATGTAGGTGTCGAGGATTTCGGAAGCGCCCGGACCGACCTGGTCGCGCTGGAGCAGGATCTGCTCGAAGTCGAGGTTGAGCGCACTGCCGACCCGAAGGACGAGCAGCAGGGCGATGACCGGACGCAGCGCGGGCAGTGTGACGTGCCACATGCGGCGCCAGCGCCCCGCACCGTCGACGGCCGCCGCCTCGTACAGATCGGTGTTGACGGCGGCGAGCGCGGCGAGGAAGACGATCACGCCCCAGCCGGCGTCCTTCCACACGGCCTGTGCGGTGACCAGGAACTTGAAGAAGCTCGCATTGGTCATCAGGTCGAAGCCCTCATGGCCGTGTTCGCGCAGCCACTGCGCGACCAGGCCGGCCCCGCCGAACATCTGCTGGAAGACGGTGACGACGAGCACCCAGGAGAAGAAGTGCGGCAGATAGACGACGGCCTGCACCCAGGCCCGTACCCGCGCACTCATGATCGTGTTGAGCAGCAGCGCGATGGCGATCGGGATGGGGAAGAAGAGGAGCAACTGGGTCAGGAAGATGACCAGCGTGTTGATGAGGACTTCCCAGAAGCGGTAGTCCTCGAATATCCGGGTGAAGTTGTCGAAGCCGACGAAGGGGCTGCCGGTGATGCCCAGGTCGTACACGTCGTAGTCCTGGAAGGCCACGATGTTTCCCAGCAGCGGGATGTAGTTGAAGATCAGCAGCAGGGCGATGGCGGGCAGCGTCATCAGGATCAGCGTGCGGTCCCGGCGCAGGCGCAGGCGCCAGGTGATGCCGCCCGCTGCCGGTCGAGTCCTGGCCGCATCGCGGGGCTTCCTGCTGCTGTCCCTGCCGCCTGCGGTGCTGCTGCTGTCCGCGCTCCTGCTGTCCGCGCTCCCGCCGTCGCCGATCGGGCCCGTCGCCCGGTCGGTCGCTCGGTCCGTTTCGGTCGCAACCGTGGCCCGTGGCTTCACCGTGTGCTCCCCATGTCGTGCTCTCCGCCCTGGCCGCCGGGATCCGTGTGCCCGGCGGCCGTCTCGCTGTCGTACGTACGGGTCCGTGTCCGTCGTACGCGTCAGTTGCCGGAGCCGTTCTTCTCGAGAATGTCCTGGTACCAGTCGCGCAACTTGTCGCCGCCGCTGTTCTTCCACGTCGTCACCGCGGCGTCGACGTCACTGACCTTCTTGCGGCCGCGCCGGATGTCCTTCTGCAGGTCGTCGAAGGGTGTGTAGAGGGAGGCGTACCGCTGCGGTTCGACGATCTGCATGCCGAAGAAGAGCGGCTTCTTGACGTTCGGGGCCTGCCGGGCCATCCAGCCCGCGTAGTCCTTCACCAGCTGCGGCTCGTCCGGGAAGGCGATGGTGTGCGGAGGCGAGGCGAGGAACAGGAAGGTGGCGGGCTGCGCCTCCTGGATGCCCTGCGGCGTGAAGGTCGGCACCCCGTCCTTGATCGTGTAGTGGGTGTCCTGCACGCCGTAGTTGGTGAGCATGAACTCCTTGGTGCCGTACGGCGCCGCGGCGAAGTCGGCGATGGCGAGGAACTCCTCGATCTTCGCCTTGGGCAGCTTCTTGCTGAGGAAGGTGAAGATGCCGGCCGGGTCGTCCTGCCACAGGACCGGCGTTCCGCCGTCCTGGTTGAAGAAGTCCAGCGCCTGCATGTCGAACTTCGGGTTGGCGGTGGCCTGCTCGGTGACCATGCCCTTCCAGCCGCCGGTGCCGTCGTTGTACATCAGGACGTGACCGCTGGTGAAGCGGATCTTGGAGTCGGCGTCCTTGTTGGCCTCGGCGTCGGGGTGGACGTAACCGCCGTCGTGAAGCTTGCGGGCGAAGGCGAGCGCCTCCCGGTACTCCTGCGTCTCGATCTTGTGGACGAGCTTGCCGTTCTCCAGCTTCCAGTAGTGCGGGGCGTCGGGCAGCAGCCCGAAGATCTTCTGGATGCAGGTCCACAGGTCGTCGAAGGCCCAGACCTTCTTCTTCGCGTCCGTGTACTCCTTGCCGAAGGCCAGCAGGTCGGCGGCGCTGCCCGGGACGGCGCCGGAGCCGATCAGGTCCTTGCGGTAGAAGATCGCGTTGCCGAGGACCGGCGTCGGCATGGGCAGACCGCGGAGCTTGCCGCCGAAGACGGAGTACTGCCAGGCGCCGGTCGGGATGTTCGCCAGGTTCGGGTACTTCTTGATCGCGTCACCGGCCAGATACGGGCTCAGGTCGGCGAACTTGGCGGTGATCGCGTTGCGGATCTGACCCTGCATGTTCCAGCCGGGGATGGTCACGGCGTCCGGGATGTCGGAGCCGGCGAGGACCGCGCCGATCTTTTCCTGGTACGTGTTGCCGTCCTGCGGGTCGAAGTTCAGCGTCGCGCCGACCGCCTTGTTCACCGCCGTGTAGTACGGGTTGTTCTTCTTCGGGACGGTACCCCACAGCGGGGTCATGACCCGGAACGCGGAACCCTTGCCCGGCACGGACTTCACCGAGGCGACCAGCGGGTCGGGCAGCTTGGTGAAGCCGGGGCTCGAACCGTTGACGCCCGCCACGTCGGGCTGGATGAGGTTCGACGGGGCGTAGCTCGGCAGGATCTTCTTGAGAGCCTTGCCCGTCGTCGTACCTTCTTTGCTCCCGGAACCGGAGCCGCCGCCGCAGGCGGCGAGCAGCGGTACCCCGCCGGCCACGGCGACCGCGGCCACAGCGCTCGAAGCGAGGAAGCTCCGTCGGCTCGGGGCGGTGGAGGCGGGGGAGGAATTCGGCGTCATTGCGTCAACCCTTCGAGGCGCACCAGGACGACACACGGCGGGCGACCGCCGTTCGGCTCCTGTGTCTGAGGTGGGGCGTTACTGGTTGAGCCGGATGGGGCCGGTGGAACCGGACGGACC
The DNA here is from genome assembly GCF_026342835.1 of Streptomyces sp. NBC_00154. Classification (GTDB taxonomy): domain Bacteria; phylum Actinomycetota; class Actinomycetes; order Streptomycetales; family Streptomycetaceae; genus Streptomyces. Next base: position 246,206 of record NZ_JAPEMI010000001.1, on the reverse strand, counting down.
GGTGGAACCGGCTGAACCGGCCTAGGTGAAGCGGTTCAACAAGAGGTGACACGGTGACAGAACGTGTCACCGTCCAGGGAGATCGAGGAGATTGCGGGCGACCGGCGCCCCATCGAAACTCTGTCGAAGCGCTTCGATGTTGCAGCGAGATTAAGTGAAGGGTCCCGGAGGCACAAGAGTCCGTTTCCAGATTCCTCCGACGTGTTTCCGAACCGTTTCCCGGCGTGATCGAGCCCGCTTGACCGTGAATGGCGAGGCCGCACCCTTGACACCCGCGGGGGTTGACGCAGAGCATCGAAGCGCTTCGAAAGATCTTCCGAGGCCTGGGAGTTCCTCAGCAGGCCCGGACATCGCAAAACCTCCCACCTCTCCAAGGGGACCCGCACGTGACGGAACAACCGCAGCCCTTCCGCGACCCGCAACTGCCCTTCGCCCGGCGCATCGACGATCTGCTTCAGCGGCTCACCCTCGACGAGCGGATCGCGATGCTGCACCAGTTCGCACCCGCGGTCGACCGGCTCGGGATGGGCGCCTTCCGCACCGGCCAGGAGGGACTGCACGGCGTGGCCTGGATGGGCCCCGCGACCGTCTTCCCGCAGGCCGTCGGCCTGGGCGCCACCTGGAACGACGACCTGGTGCGCCGGGTCGGCGAGGCAGTCGGCAACGAGGTCCGGGCCAAGCGGGCCAAGGACGACCGGGTCGGGCTCAACGTCTGGGCCCCGACCGTGAATCTGCTGCGCCATCCGCTGTGGGGGCGCGGCGAGGAGGGGTACGCGGAGGACGCCGCCCTGACCTCTGCCATTGCCGTCGCGTACACCCGGGGACTGCGCGGCGACCACCCGCACTACTGGCGCACCGCCCCGGTGCTCAAGCACTGGCTCGCCCACAACAACGAGACCGACCGGGACACCTCCTCCTCGTCGGTCCGCCCGAGGGTGCTGCACGAGTACGACCTCCGGGCGTTCCGCGACGCCGTGCGGGCGGGCGCGGTGGCAGGCGTCATGCCCGCCTACAACCTGGTCAACGGGCGGCCCAACCACGTCTCGCCGCTCCTCTCCCAGCAGCTGCGACGCTGGACCGAGCAGTCGCTCGTGGTCTGCTCCGATGCCGGGGCGCCGTCCAACCTGGTCGACTCCGAGCACTACTTCGACACCCATGAAGAAGCCACGGCCGCCGCGCTGAAGGCCGGAGTCGACAGCTTCACCGACCACGGTCAGGACTCCACCGCCATGACCGGCCGCATCCGCCGCGCACTGGAGCAAGGCCTCCTCGACGAGGCCGACATCGACACCGCCGTCCGCCGTCTGCTCGAACTGCGCTACTCCCTGGGGGAGTTCGACCCCGGTCTCGACCCGTACGCGGACACCACCGCCTTCGACACGGCCGAACACCGGGCGCTCGCCCAGGAGGCCGCCGAACAGGCCGTGGTCCTGCTGAAGAACGACGGTCTGCTGCCGCTCGACCCCGGGGCGCCCGGGACGATCGCGGTCGTCGGCCTGCTCGCCGACGCCTGCAAGCTCGACTGGTACAGCGGCACGCTGATCCACCGGTCCACCCCGCTCGACGGAGTGCGGACCCGGTTCGGCGCGGACCGGGTGACATTCGCGGAGGGCGCAGACCTGGTCCGCCTGAAGTGTGCGGCGGGCTGGCTGCAGATCCCTGCTGACGCCGACGCCGGCACCGGCACCGGCCATGGCGCGGAAGGCGCCCTCGACCCGGCGCTCCTCGCCGGCCGCACCGACCTCCCGCCGCTGACATGCGGCGACACCCCGTCCGAGCTGGCGCTCGTCGACTGGGGCAACGGCGTGCTCACCCTGAGGGACCCCGACGGCCGCTATCTGTCGGTCGCCGAGGACGGTTACGTACGCGCGTCCGCGGACGAACCCGGCGGCTGGATCGTCCAGGAGACATTCCGCTGGGAGAAGGTGGAAGGTCACGCCGGGGGGCACCGCCTTGTGCACATCGGAACGGGTGGGTACGTCTCGGTTGCCGCCGGCGGCGTAAAGGTTGCCGAGGTGGACGAAAAAATTTCCGGACACGCCGGGACGGGCGTCGGACCGGCCGCCGCCGTCTTCGAGATCGAGGTCGTCGAGCGCGGCGAGGACACCGTCGCCCGCGCGGCCGCGGCCGCCGACACCGTGATCGTCGTCGTCGGCAACGACCCGCACATCAACGGTCGCGAGACCGAGGACCGCACCACCCTCGACCTGCCTGCCCACCAGGAACGCCTCTGGCGTGCCGCGCACGCCGCGAACCCGCGTACCGTGCTGGCGGTCACCTCCGCCTACCCGTACGCACTCACCGACGCCGCGGCCGCACTCCCCGCCCTGCTCTGGACCGCGCACGGCGGCCAGGCAGCCGGGACCGCGCTCGCCCGGATCCTGTCCGGCGACGTCTCCCCGGCAGGCCGGCTCCCGCAGACCTGGTACACCTCCGACGCGGAGCTGCCCGGCCTGCTCGACTACGACATCATCGGCTCACGGCAGACCTACCTGTACTACGAGGGCACGCCGCTCTACCCGTTCGGCCACGGACTGTCGTACACCGCGTTCTCCTACTCCGGGCTGACGGCCGAGCGCGACGGCGACCGGCTGAGCGTGTCGGTCAACGTCACCAACACGGGTGTCGTCGCCGCCGACGAGGTCGCCCAGCTGTACGTACGAGCGCAGGAACCGTCCGTCGTCCGGCCCCTGCGTCAGCTCGTCGGCCACCGGCGTCTGCACCTCGCGCCGGGCGCCGGGCAGCGCATCGAGTTCGCCGTCCCGGTGACCGAACTCGGCCACTGGGACGTGGCGCACAGCCGCTGGACCGTCGAACCCGGGGCGTACGAAGTCCAGGCCGGATCCTCCTCCGCGGACATCAGGCTCACCACCGTCGTCACGGTCGACGGCGAGCCGTCCGGCCCCCGCCCCGTCCTGCACCACGGACTCGAAGCGGCCGACTACGACGAGCAGCTCGGCACCGAGATCGTCGACCGCACGAAGACGGACGGCGACGCCGTCACCGCCATCGCCCCCGTGAACGAACTCCTCTTCCGGCACTGCGACTTCGCGGCCGGTACCCGCACCGTCGAGGTGTCCGCGGCGGGGGAGGGCTCCGCGGAGATCACGGTCGACGGCCGCACGACAACCGTCGACATCCCCGCCACCGACGGACCCTACGACTACCGCGGCCACGAGACGCCGCTGACCGCCTCCGGCGTGCGGGACGTACAGGTCACGCTGCGGGGCACGGTGCGTCTGGCCCGAATCGCTTTCCCGGGAGCAACCGAGTGACCCCGCCGTATCCACGTCCTGACACTCACCTCCGTCCAGTTGCCCCCGGCAAGGAGTCCTCATGAAGTTCACCGACGGCTTCTGGCTCATGCGAGAGGGCGTTCGCGCCTGCTACGCGACCGAGATCCGCGACCTGCGGGTCGACGCCGACCAGTTCACCGCCTACGCCGCGGTCAAGCAGGTCCAACAGCGCGGCGACACCCTCAACACCCCCCTCATCACGGTCGATTGCTTCTCCCCGGCCGAAGGGATCATCGGCGTACGCACCACCCATCACGCCGGCAAGGTCAACCACGGACCGGACTTCGAGTTTCCCGGACTCGACACCGTGACCGCCGCCGCCCGCACCCGCCGGGACGGCGCGCTCACCGAACTGACCAGCGGCCCGCTGACGTTGCGCATGGACGGCGACGGGCCGTGGGGCATGACGTTCCTCGACGCCCGGGGCTGCCGCCTGACGGGAGTGGACAGCAAGGGCACCGCCTTCGCCACCACCCCCGACGGCGCCCATCACATGATCGCCCAACTCGCCCTGGACGTCGGCGAGAACATCTACGGACTCGGCGAGCGCTTCACCCCGTACGTCAAGAACGGCCAGACCGTCGACATCTGGCAGGCGGACGGCGGCACCAGCAGCGACCTGGCCTACAAGAACATCCCGTTCTACCTCTCCTCGCGCGGCTACGGCGTCTTCGTCAACCACCCCGGCAAGGTCTCCTTCGAGATCGGCTCGGAGTCGGTCGGCCAGGTGCAGTTCAGCGTCGAGGACCAGTCGCTGGAGTACTACATCGTCGCCGGACCGACGCCGAAGGACATCCTGGCCCGCTACACCGCCCTCACCGGCCGGCCCGCGCTGCCCCCGGCCTGGTCGTTCGGCCTCTGGCTGACCACCTCGTTCTGCACGTCGTACGACGAGGAGACCGTCGCCTCGTTCGTCGACGGCATGGCGGAGCGGGACATCCCGCTGTCGGTCTTCCACTTCGACTGCTTCTGGATGCGCGAATACCAGTGGTCGGACTTCCAGTGGGACCCGGACGTCTTCCCCGACCCGGTCGGCATGCTGGCCAGGCTCAAGGAACGCGGACTGCGCATCAGCATGTGGATCAACCCGTACATCGCTCAGAAGTCACCGCTCTTCGCGGAGGGCGCCGAGCACGGCTATCTGGTGCGCCGTCCCGGCGGCGACATCTGGCAGTGGGACCTGTGGCAGCCCGGCATGGCACTCGTCGACTTCACCAATCCGGCCGCCCGCGAGTGGTACAACGCCAAGCTGCGGGTCCTTCTCGACCAGGGCGTCGACTGCTTCAAGACGGACTTCGGCGAGCGGGTGCCGACGGATGTCGTCTGGCACGACGGCTCCGACCCGGAGCGGATGCACAACTACTACGCGCAGATCTACAACCGGACCGTCTTCGAACTCCTGGAGAAGGAGCGCGGGCACGGCGAAGCGGTGCTCTTCGCCCGCTCGGCGACGGCCGGCGGCCAGCAGTTCCCGGTCCACTGGGGCGGCGACTGCTTCGCCTCGTTCACCGCGATGGCGGAGTCGCTGCGCGGTGGTCTGTCGCTGTCGCTGTCCGGCTTCGGCTTCTGGAGCCATGACATCGGCGGCTTCGAGGGCACCCCCGACCCCGCGGTCTTCAAGCGGTGGCTCGCCTTCGGCCTGCTCTCCTCGCACAGCCGGCTGCACGGCAACGTGTCGTACCGTGTGCCGTGGGCGTTCGGCGACGGGGCCGTGGACGTGGCCCGGAAGTTCACCCTCCTCAAGCACCGCCTCATGCCGTACCTGTACGGGGTGGCGGCCGAGGCCCACCGCACGGGCATCCCGATGATGCGGCCGATGCTGCTGGAGTTCCCGGACGACCCGACCACCCGGATGCTGGACCGCCAGTACATGCTCGGCCCGGACCTGCTGGTGGCCCCCGTCTTCACGGAGGACGGCCAGGTCGAGTACTACGTCCCCGAAGGCACCTGGACCCACCTCCTGACCGGCGAAACGGTCACCGGACCGGCCTGGCGGCACGAGACGCACGGCTTCGACAGCCTTCCGCTCCTGGTCCGCCCCGGCGCGGTACTCCCGTGGGGCGCGGACGACCAGCGCCCGGACGGCGACTGGCTGGACGGCCTGACGCTGCGGGCTTTCGGCCCGGCGCCCGCGACGACCGACACGGTTGTCACCTTGGTGGACCTGACGGGCGCCGCTGCGGCGGCCTTCCGGGTCGTACGGGACAGCGCCTCGGGCTCGACGCGGGTCACCGCCGAGGGGACGGACCGTCCGTACCGCGTGATCGTGGAGGAAACCGGGGCGACAGGGCAGGGAGCGGGGACGGTGGAGGTGCCGGCGGTCTGAGGGGGCGCGTCGACGCCCGCACGGACGTGCCCTCACCCGGCGCCACGGGGGCGGGGTGAGGGCACGCCGGCTAGGGTGCGTATTCGGTCGTGATCAAGGAGTGGCCCGTGTGAGCTCCTTGATCCAGATCATCGACGCTCGAAGGTGAAGGCCTGCGAGGTAGCTGTCGGGCGTCTTGGCGTAGCGAGTGGCGATGCCTCGCCATGCCTTCAGCCTGTTGATCAGGCGCTCGACGGTGATCAGTTCCTTGTAGAGCTCGGCGTCGTGGCTGACGGGCCGGCCGCCGTTGCTGCGAGACGTGTAGGCCCAATGGGAAGCGAAGGTCGGCGGGAGCTGATCTTCAGGGCGCGAGCCGAGCCTTTGAGTAGGCCCGGGCCTGAGAGTCCTGTTCCTCCGGGCCGACGCTCCACCGGATCCCCCCCACAGCGCGGGGCGAATCCACCAGATTGATCACTCGCCATCCGGCCGTCATGCCGAGCCGACACCGAGCCGCGAGCAGCGAATGCAGACTCGAACCACTAGAGTCCGTGCGCAGTGTTCGCCGGCTCGGCACGGTCCCAGACGCTCTGGAAGGCCAGTTGCAAGCAGTTGGCCAGCGCCGGGTGTTCGATGTAGAGCGCGGTGGTGGCGCCGGTGCCGGCAACCGGATCCTGCATGTCGCAGAGCACGAGCGAGGCGTCGGCAATGATCAGCTTGAGCGGCAACTCGGCGGTGAGCCGCGCCTCCTCCCCGGCCTCGCTGAAACACCGCACGTGCTCCAGCACTTCGGCGTCGTTGAGCGCGTCATGGGTGTAGATGGCCCGGGCCCGGCCGCCTGCCCTGCGCAGTCGGCGCACCGTCGCGATCCCCTCGGTGTTGGCGACCGGGGCGAGAAAGGGCCGTTGGCAGAAACTCAACAGTTCGCGTCCGGCCTGTTCCTGGATGTCGGCGAATCGTTCGGCGATGGCCTTGGGATCGCGCAGCACCTCGATGTAGTCGAGCGGGTCGGTCTTGGTGCGCCCGTCGGACCAGACGGGCAGCAGGGCAGTTACCAGTGCCGAAGACACTTGCTCGAGCCGTTCGAGGGATTCGCGTTGCAGCGCCATGAGCCGGGCGGTGGCAAGCTCGGGTGCGACCGCGGAGAACGTGGCCACCCGGCCTGGGCGGAGGGTGGCGAGGCGACGCCGCACCAGGGCGTCCAATACGTCGTAGACGCGCTGGCGGGGCACATCCGCCTCACGCGCCACCTCGGCGGCGGTGTACGACTCGCGTCTGACCAGCGCAAGGTAGACCCGCGCCTCGTAGCGTGCCAGGCCCAGTGCTATGAGGTCGCTGACCGATCCGTCGTCCAGGTCCATGGCGTCACACGCTATAGCCGATCTGCTCCGATCCCCTCGTCGGGGGACGGACAAAATCAACTCTGTCCTGATTCATGGCGGTTGGGTCTCTGCTGCATTCCTTACCGAGGCAAAGGCTTTGCCATTGACTGATACTCCGTTGGGGTGGGCGCTCAGTAGCATCGCGGACAGCCACCACTGACCGGGGTGGCAGCTCACCCCGAAGAACGTGCGCTACCTGAAGCCCCCGGCAGCAGTTGATCCGTGTCGTGTCCAAGCATGGCTGCTTTGTCATGACCTTGACATAGCGAGACTTCCCGCCGTAGGGCACCAACTCCCCATGAAAGGCAGTCTCTTGCGATCGCAGAACCCGGACTACGCGAGACCGAACACGCTCCGACGATTCACCCGCCGCGGGGTCGCCGCCCTGGTGTCGGCCGCAGCCCTGGTAGCTGGCGGCATGCTGGCCGCCGCGCCACAGGCGGTGGCCGCACCGGCCGCGCCACAGGCGCCGGGCGGCTCCGTCGCCAACCCCTACAGCCCCGCGTACCACCACTCGTATCGGCACGGCGCCGTACCGACCCTCAAGCAGAACGCAAAGATGAAGGCCTGGGCGGCCTCCCAGGCTTCCGCGAGCGTCGCGACCGGGCCGCAGACGCTGTCCTACGGTGGTGGCGTCGACGGCATCGGCGTCCAGAGCGGCCACTCGAAGGTTTATGTGGTGTTCTACGGCACCCAGTGGGGCACGCAGAGCACCAACAGCAACGGAGACATGACCTTCTCCGGCGACTCGGCGGGCGCCGCGCCGGTTGCCCAGGAGATGTTCAAGGACATCGGCACCGGTAACGAGCGGTGGTCGGCCGACCTGACCCAGTGGTGCGACGGTCCGAACGTGCCTACCGGCGCAACCAGTTGTCCCTCGAACGCCAACTTCATCCCCTACCAGAGCGGCGGCGTGCTGGCCGGCGCGTGGTACGACAATTCGGCGGCGTCGCCAAGTGCCGCCACAGGGCACCAACTCGGCGTCGAGGCTGTGAAGGCAGCCAGCCACTTCGGCAACACCACGGCTGCATCGAACCGCGACGCGTACTACGTGATCCTGTCGCCCCACGGTACCAACCCCGACAGCTACCAGGGCCAGTACTGCGCGTGGCACGACTGGAACGGTGACACCACGCTGACGGGCGGCGCGGTCACATCGACCGTGGGCGACATCGCTTTCAGCAACCAGCCGTACAACATCGACTCGGGCGCGGGCTGCGGCGTCGGGTTCGTCAACTCCCCCGGCACCCTCGACGGCTGGACCATGACTCTCGGCCACGAGTGGCAAGAGATGATGTCGGACCAGAACCCGGCAGGTGGCTGGACGAACCACACCGGCAGCTCGTACGACGGCCAGGAGAACTCCGACGAGTGCGCCTGGATCTCGCCGGGTAGCGCGGGCGGAGCGGCGAACGTCACGATGGGCACCGGCACCTTCGCCGAGCAGGCCAGCTGGTCCAACGACACCAATGCGTGCGCCATCACCCACGCCATCGTCGGCGGCAGCACAGGCAACACGGTCACCGTCAACAACCCCGGGAATCAGAGCAGCACCGTGGGCACTGCCGTGTCCCTGCAGATCACGGGTTCCGACTCCGACTCGAGCCAGACCCTCACCTACACTGCGGCCGGGCTGCCGGCCGGACTCAGCATCTCCTCCAGCGGTCGGATCAGTGGCACCCCGACCACGGCCGGCACCTCCTCCGTCACGGTCACTGCCAAGGACAGCACGGCAGCCTCCGGCAGCACCTCGTTCAGCTGGACCGTCAACAACACCGGCGGCAGCTGCGCCAACCCGGGTCAGAAGCTCGGCAATCCGGGCTTCGAGACGGGCGCCGCTTCGCCTTGGACGGCCAGCAGCGGTGTGATCGACAACTCCACCGGTGAGCCCGCCCACTCCGGCAGCTGGAAGGCATGGCTGAACGGCTACGGTAGCGCCCATACCGACACCGTGTCCCAGTCGGTGACCATACCGGCCGGATGCAGCGCCACCTTCTCCTTCTACCTGCACATCGACACCGCCGAGACCACCACAACGTCCGCCTACGACAAGCTGACTGTCCAGGTCGGCACCACCACCTTGGCCACCTACTCCAACCTGAACGCGGCGAGTGGCTATGCACTCAAGTCGTTCAACCTGTCCAGCTACGCGGGTCAGACGGTGACGCTGAAGTTCACCGGCACCGAGGACTCCAGCCTCCAGACCAGCTTCGTGGTCGACGACACCGCCCTGAACGCCTCCTGACCCCGCCAGGACTCCCTGGGCACAGCACGACACGTTCCGCCCCGGCAGGGAGTCACTGTCGGGGCGGAACCATTGCTGGTGGCGAAGCCGATCACCACGTCCGCCGTGGTGCCCTGAGCAAGGACGGTACGACGAGATGCGCCGCGTTCACCGTGGTACCGAAGCCTGCATCGAGCACGGCCGACTGCTCATTGATCACCACACGGGCGCCGCCGGGCAGGCCGCTCACACTGTTGGGCGCGGTCGGAACGGTGACCGGAGCCCCGGCGATGGTCGGGGTGAGGGTCGCGAAGCCGTGCGTGGCCGTGCAGGTGCTGGTCAGACATTAACCGCGTGGCTGCGGGAACCTGGTCGCTACGGCAGCCGTCCAAGCCGGGAACGCACGACCGGTCGCCACAGCCCGTGACCTGACGAGGAGAATCGATGGCTCGACCAAGCCGTCTGCCCCGGCTCGGCGCCTGCGCCGTCACCGCTGCCACGCTGGCGCTGGCCGGATGCACGTCCGGCGGCGTGTCCGGCAGTCCGGCAACCACTCCGCCGACGTCCGGACCGACCGCCTCGGCCCCCGGTTCCGGACCGCCGACGCCAGCCACGCCGAGGAGCCCCGGCACACCGCCGCCGACCACTGCGGCCGGCAGCCCGGGCACGGTGTCGTTGTCGTTCTCCGACAACGGAAAGCCCGTTCACCTCACGGTGGGGGAACGACTCCACATTGCGCTGGACAGCCCGTACTGGACATTCCACCAGTCGGACGCGCCCCGGGTCCTGCGGCAGGACGCCACCGGGGTCGCCAGGCCGACCGCCAGTTGCTCGGGGCCGACCCGCACGGCCGGCTGCGACACGAGCACGGCCGACTTCACCGCGGTAGGTGCCGGCCGCACATCCGTGGTGGCCACACGGCGGGTCTGCGGCGAAGCGATGCGGTGCACCGGCTCGCACGGGCGGTTCGTGGTGTACGCGGTGGTGGGATGAGGGGGGTTGAGGTGTGCCCCAGGGCACGGCTGCCCGGGACGCAGTCGCCGCCCCGTGGCCCGGCGGATCACACGGGACGGCGGCAGAGCCACACCCTCAGCGAAGCGAACACCGTCGGTGTCGGCGAGAGGGAGGGCGAAGCCCCAAGTGGTGGCGTATCCGCCGTAGCGCAGGCGCACGACGTACTCGGTGCCGGTCTCGCCAGGGTGCGTATCCGGTTGTGATCAATCTGGTGGATTCGTCCCGCGCTGGGGGCGGATCCGGTAGAGCATCTTGCATGACGCGAGCGCAACTGACGGACGCGGAGTGGGAGTTCATTGCGCCCTACCTGCCGATCGGCGAGTTCGGCCCGCACCCGGAGCGGCTACGGCAGCAGTTCGAGGGTGTGATCTGACGGTTCGGGACGGGTGGGCAGCAGCGGGAGGTGCCGGCCGGACGTCCGCGGCCGGTCCGTGGTGAGCGAAGTGCTCGGCGAAGGGCTGCGCTACGAAGGACGGCAATCCTGTGGTTGCGGCAAGGAGCCGTAGTTCCGGCCACGTATCCGTGCCCAACTGCGGGCGCGGCGCGTTGCCGCCCGGAGGGCGGGCGTTCCGCTCGCCGAGACGCCCGTCCGCGTCGCCCCTTCGACGCCGACGGCCGGTTGACCCGACGGGCGGTGGCGCCGCGTCGCGCGGACGGTTCGTCACTGGGTGAACCGGGGCAGCCACCTCGCCTGGTAGTCGGGGTGCCCGGCGTCCTCCGCGGCCATCTGCCGTACGACGAAGCCCAGTCCGACCGCGCGGCCGGAGGCGAAGTCGTGGTGGGGGCGGTCGGCGTCCAGGGCGGCGACCTCCTCGTACTCGTCCAGCAGGACTCTGCTCGTCTCGATGCGGCGGAGTGAGCGCGCGGGGTCCTGCAGGGCGATGTGATCGTCGTAACCATGTGTCCGCAGGCTGAACGCGATGGCGCCGGTCCGGTCGTGGACCTCCCCCGGCGTCTCGGCCGGGCACCGCCAACTCTGGCCGCCGGCCGCTCGCGCAACCTGTTCCTCCTCGGCCAGGCGCGCCCGCACGAAGGCCACCATCTCGGAGTTGTCAGTCATCGGGTTCCGCATCCTCCGCCGTCAGGTGCGGCCCCGCACCGGCGTGATCACCCACCGGGTCCGGGGCCGGACTACTCGTTCAGCACGAGGATGCCGTACGGCGGACGGCGGCTGCACATCGCGCCCGCGACCGTTCCGCCATCCGGACACGCTCCCGGCGGACTACCGGGCACGTACCGTCGCCATGACATCCCGGTCCGGCTGGAGTGTCAGCGTGGGCACGGGGTTGACGTCGCCCGCGTCCACCTCCAGTTCGAACCGGCGCGCCAGCACCGCCAGGATCAGCACCGCCTCGACCATCGCGAACCGCGTACCGAGGCAGACCCGGGGACCGCCGCCGAACGGGAACCAGGCGTACTCCGCGATGTCGTCGCCGTTCTCGGCGTCCCAGCGCTCCGGGCGGAACTCCTCCGGCTCCGGGAACCACCGCTCGTCGCGGTGCGTCGCCCATTGGCTCGTCCACACCCTGGTGCCCTTCGGCATGTCCACGCCGCCGATCCGCGCCCCCTCCTTGGCGACCCCGGTCACCAGCCAGATCGTCGGGTACAGCCGCAGCGTCTCCTTGACCACGGCCTGGGTGTACGTCAGTCGCGCGTAGTCGTCGAACTCCGGCTCCCGGTCGCCGAGCACCCGGTCCAGCTCCTCGGTGAGCGCGGCGCGCGCCTGCGGATTGCGGGACAGCAGGTACCACGCCCAGACCAGGGTGGAGCTGGTGGTCTCGTGCCCGCCGATGTAGAGGGTGACGGTCTCGTCGCGGATCTCCTTGTCCGTGAGCTGCGCACCGTTCTCGTCCACCGCGGTCAGCAGCCGGCTCAGCAGGTCAGGGCGCTCACCGTCCCCGTCGCGGTGCCGGGCGACGACCCGGCCCACCTCGGCGTCGATGACCGCGGCGGCCTTCTTGATCCTGGCCCTGCCCGGCGTCGGCACCCAGTCGGGGAGCAGCGCGCCGATGCCGCTGAACTCCTTGCCGATCTCCTGCTGGGCGACATCCATCGCCCGGCCCATCGCCTCGGCGTCCGCCGGGGTGTCCACCCCGAAGATGGTGCGGACGGCGATCTTCTGCGTCAGCGCGGCCATCTCCCGCTTGATGTCGATGCGTTCACCGCCGGACCAGGTGTCCGCCAGCTCCACCGTGCTGCCCGCCATCGTCGCCGCGTACGACCGCACCTGCTTCGGCCGCACCGACGGCTGGACCAGCGACCGCTTCCGCCGCCAGTCCGGACCGCGCGCCACCACCACGCCGTTGCCCATCACGGTGCGGAACGCGATGCCCAACGCCGGCTGGTCGAAGGTGCGTTCCGTCTCGGTGAGCAGTTCGCCTATGCACTCCGGATCGGCTATGAACACGCAGGAGTTGGGGCCGAAGCGCCAACTGACCATGTCCCCGTACCCGCGCAGCCGCTCGAAGAACGCCAGCGGGTTCTTCCCGAACTGCGGCAGATTCCCGAGAAACGGCAGCCCTTTGGGGCCCGGTACGGGCACGTGGCCGCTCGGCTCGGCATCGACGGCGGGGCCGGTCTCCGTGGACATGAAAGGTCTCCGCTCGCTGGTGGCGTACCCGGATCCGGTACGCGGCGACATGGCTGGACTCCGCGGTGGCCGATGGACCAGAAATCCCATCGGCCTTATGGAGTACGTGAGTTGTCGAGGGTAACCGTGCCGCGTTACGGGAGTGTGGTCGGGCGTGCCGTGTTCGTCCTTGCGCCGGGACGCCCTACGCGGACTTCGCCGGCTGCAACCGTTCCTAGCCAGTGCACATGAGTGAGTCCTGGACCCACTGGTGCGTGCTGGGCGCATCCCGAACGGTGTTGGATGCGCTGGGTTCCCGCTTTCGCTTCCCGCTCGGCGACGGCTCTCCGGGGGGCCGGTCCGTGGTGGGTGGGCGGGTTCCCTCACGCCCTCGGGTGCCTGGTCCGGCCTGGGCGGTCCGATGCCCCGCACGATCACTCCGGTCGTGTGGGGGCGGTGCCGTCCGACGCCGGATCGGGTGTCCGAGGGCGCGTCTCCCGATCGCGATACCGGCGGCATCGTGACGGGACATCTTTCGGTGTGGGGTGGTCAGTGGTTTCTGCCAGTGCTGGGCTCCCCACAGGCTGGTGTAGGCGGGGTCGACCGCGACAACGCTCAGGCCCTGTTCGGAGGCCATGGACACCAGCCGGGCCTTGAGCTTCCGGGTCGGCATGCCGGAGATGAGCTGCCTGAACCGCTTGCGGCGGCCGTGCTTCTCGCGGGTTTTCTCAGGCGTGAAGTCGAGGTCTTCGATGCCGATCGCCGCGACACCGACCCGCACCGCCCAGTTGATCAACCGGGTCAGGGCGTGGCGGATCTGTGCGTCGCGGTGGCCGGCGGTCCCGGACAGGTCGTAGCCGAAGCGGTGCGGCTCGCCGATGGGGTTGCCGTGCCGGTCGAGCCGGTAGGCAGCGAAGTGATCGGCATTGGTGTCGACGCCGATCATGCCCCGGGCACGGGCGGTCTCCAACGGGATGGTCTGGACGAGGGGGCGTTGCCGGGATGCGGTCAGGTACCAGCGGCCGCGCTCCACGTCGAGGTGGATGCGGTAGGCCACGGCCCGGTTGGCTTCGATACGGTCGGCCCACTCCGCACCCCGGTGCGCGAACGCCACGGTGGAGGTGAGGGTGTACCGGCCGTGCCGGGTGTTGGCCAGGTGCGCGAGCGGAACGGGCAGCTTGATGGACACTTTGCCGTCCGGGGTGACGCGGATCGTCTCGTTCCCGAACCGTTTCCCCGACTCACCGTCGGCAGCGATGAACCAGCGTTCCGTCTCCCACCGTTGTCGCCACTCGTCTTCGGTGAGACGGGCCTCGGTGAGGTGGTGGCGGGTGTTCAGGAGACGTTTACCGCCTCGTACCACCCGCACCCGTCCGGCCTGCCAGTCGACAACAGCTGCCGTGTGCCGCGCCTCCAGCATCGCGAGGCGGCGGGACTTGCGGAACCACTCGTTCTTCGACCGGTAGCCACCCGCCGCGCGCCTGGTGCCCTTCTGACCGATCGGGAGGGACAGCCGGTGCCGCAACATCTTGATCCCAGCCGCCAGGCTCTGGATATATGCCGCCTGGCAACGGCGCGCGAGCGCCCACTGATCATGCGTGGCCTTGGTGATCGCACCCGCGATCCGCGACGACGACAGTGCCGTCAGATCCCGCTTACGCGCCGCCCAGGTCTGCGCACCATGCTCGAGACCATCCGCACAGCGGACCTTGAGATCACCGGACGCCAGCGCACCCTGATGCGCACCGACCGCACGCAGCACCCTCTCGTCCTGGGCGGTCAGGTGCTTGAGACGGTCCCGGATCGCCACCCCGCAAGGCCCGGGCGCCACGAAGGACACGGCCAACTCCCGCACACCACCCACCACATCACCCCCTCACTCAAGGCCGCACCCATGCCACCCAGCCCAACGAGCAACAGCCACCAAGGTCACCCATTCGGCCCCAGAACCCCCGTTCCCACCCCCACAAACCCACCCACAGGACTCACTCCCACTCACCATCACTCACTTCAATGCAGCAAACCGACAGCAGCTCGCAACCCCGCGTACACCCCGCCCCGCCCCACCAGCTCCTCATGGGTCCCCACCTCGGCTATCCGGCCCCGGTCCATGGCGACGATGCGGTCCGCCGCCCGGATGGTGGAGAGCCGGTGGGCGACGACGAAGACCGTGCGGCCGTGGATCAGCCGGGCGAGCGCCTCCTGGACCAGGGCCTCCGAGCGGGTGTACAGGGACGAGGTCGCCTCGTCCAGGATCAGTACCCGTGGGTTGCGGATCAGCGCACGGGCGATGGCGAGCCGCTGCTTCTGGCCGCCCGACAGCCGCGCCCCGCGCTCTCCGACGACCGTCGAGAGGCCGTCGGGCAGGTCTTCGACGAAGTCGAGCGCGTTCGCGTCACGCAGGGCCTGACGGACCGTCTGTTCGTCGGTTTCGCCCATGCCATAGGTGACGTTCTCCCTGATGCTGCCCTCGGACAGGATGGACTCCTGCGGTACGACGGACAGGAACCGGCGGTAGCTGCGCAGATCCAGGGTGGCCATGTCGGTGCCGTCCAGCAGGATGCGGCCCGACGTCGGGCGGATGAAGCCGATGAGGAGGTTCAGCACCGTCGACTTGCCTGCCCCCGAGGCGCCGACCAGGGCGACCGTCTCGCCGGGGCGCGCCGACAGGGTGAAGTCCTCGACAGCGGGGCTGTCCACTCCGTCGTAACCGAAGCCGACCCGCTCGAAGTCGATACGGCCCTGCACCTCGTCGACCCGGTCCTTGCCCGCATTGCTCTCCAGGTCCGGAGCCTGAAGGACCTCGCCGGCCGAACGCACCGACTCCAGGCCCTTGCTGATGATCGGCGCGAGGCTGAGCAGCGTGCTCATCGATCCGGTGAGCGTGGTGAAGAAGGCGCTCAGCATCACCACGTCGCCCGCCGTGATGGGAAGCCACCCGTGGTACGCGACCAGGGCCGATCCTGCCAGACAGGCCACGCCGAACGAGTTCAGCAGGATCCAGGCGAGTGCTCCGAAGCGGCCGTTGAGCAGATCGAGGCGCAGGCCGGCCGTGAAGACCTGGCGCAGTGAACCGTCGACGCGGCCGAGCGCCGTGCGTTCCAGGCCGTGGGCGCGAGTGATGGGGATCAGGCGGGTCATCTCGCTGACCCGGGCGGAGAGCTGTTCCACCTCCTGGCGGAACGACTCGTTGTGGCTCCGCAGCCGGGCCCGCCGCCGCATCACCAGCAGGGCGGCCGCCGGGACGACCACCAGGAACACCGGCAGGAACGACGGAACACGGACGGCGATGACGGTGAGCCCGCCGATCAGCGTGATGACGGCGGCCAGCCCCATGTCGGCGGACTGCTGCACCATCTGCTCGACGCTCTCCACATCCCTGACCACCTTGGCCTGGAGAACGCCCGCGCTCGTCCGCGAGTGGTAGCCGTTGGACAGCTGCTGCATGCGGCGGCAGAGCGCGTCGCGCAGTGCGGTGCCCATCCGACGTACGCTGCCGCCGAGGCAGCGTACGTAGAGCAGATGCATCGGGTAGTTGAGGACGAGCACGCACAGCAGTGCGCCCGCGTTGAGCCACAGCTCCCGTTCGGGGCGGTGCTGGACGACTACGTCGATGATGTTCGCCGTGATCAGCGGTAGCAGCCACACGGGGTGAACAACAGTTCCCACTTTTTTCAGTGGATATCCGTCATCCTCAGTGAATAACCTGATGTCGTGAAGCTTTCCGAGTGGGCGGCGCGCAACGGCGTGCATTACCAGACCGCGTGGACCTGGGCGAAGGAGGGCCGTATGCCGGTCCCGGTTGTCCAGACGCCGTCGGGTACGTGGCTCGTGACCGAGCCCGCCGCGCAGGCTGCGGGACGGGTCGTGGTGTACTGCCGTGTCTCGTCCGGTGACCGGAAAGCGGACCTGGAGCGTCAGGTCGCCCGGACCGTGCAGGGCGCAACGGCTCAGGGCCTCATGGTCGCTGACGTGGTGACGGAGGTCGGCTCCGGCTTGAACGGGCGTCGCCGCAAGCTGTACCGGCTGCTCGCCGACCCGGGTGTCGGCACGATCGTGGTCGAGCACCGCGACCGCCTCGCCCGGTTCGGCGTCGAGCACCTCGAAGGAGCCCTCTCGGCCTCGGGGCGACGCCTGGTCGTCCTTGACCCGGCGGAGACGGCCGACGACCTCGTACGGGACATCACCGAGGTCCTGACCTCGATGTGCGCACGCCTGTACGGCCGCCGCTCCGCGAAGAATCGCGCCGACCGGGCCATCGCCGTCGCCACCGGCCCGGATGTGGCCGGATGAAGAAGTTCAAGCCGCAGCCCGGCTTCAACGTCCTCGCGCACAAGCTCGCGCTGGATCCGAACGCCACGGCCAACCGCCACCTGCACTCGCACGCAGGTGCCGCGCGGTCCGCGTACAACTGGGCGGTCGCGTACGTCACTGCCGTGTGGTGGCAGCGTAAGGCCGAGCAGTCGTACGGCATCTGCGAGGACGAGCTGACTCAGTGGCGGTCGTGGTCGCTGCCCTCGCTGCGGAAGGCGTTCAACGAGGACAAGCGCACCAACCCGCGCTTCGCCGGCTGGTGGGAGGAGAACTCCAAGGAGGCATACAACACCGGTCTGGCAGGCGCGTCGGCTGCGTTCGAAAACTATGCGAAGTCGAAGAGCGGTAAGCGCAAGGGTCCAAGGATGGGCATCCCGCGCTTCAAGTCGAAGCGAACAGCGCGCCTGACCTGCCGGTTCACTACCGGAACGATCCGTATCGAGCCTGACGGCAGGCATATCACCCTGCCCAGGATCGGCACGGTCCGCCTCCACGAGGACGCCTCCCACCTGCGGGCCCTCGCCGACGCCGGGAACATGCGGATCCTGTCCGCGACCGCACGTCTTAGCCTTGATCCACCGATCTGATGGCTGTGGATGACTCTTCGGGAAACAAGGAAGTGCCTTGTGACCTGCGATGATGGGAGTTCTTGAGGCTTCCAGCACGCACGATCGGCAAGGCACTTCCGAGATGCAAGTTTCCCATACTCCAGCGGCGGTCTCCGCTGCGTTCGATGACCCGAATCTGGTCGCGCTTGCCGGGCTGGTTCCGGTGATGCGGCTGGCCGAACGGTGTGGGCTGTCGGGCCTGGTGACGCAGAAGGTGGAGCTGAGCGGGACGACGAACGGCGCGGGTGCGTCGGCGGGCGCCAAGGTCAGCAGCATCGTGGCCGGCATGGCGGCGGGCGCGGACAGCATCGACGACCTCCACGTGCTGCGGCACGGCGCGATGCCCGCCCTGTTCCGAGGGGTTCGTGCGCCGTCCACGCTGGGCACGTTCCTTCGCGCGTTCACCCACGGTCACGCACTCCAACTCCACGCTGTCCACCGCAGGTTCCTCGGTCAACTGGCCGCGCACACCCCGCTGCTTCCCGGCGCCGATCAGATGGTGTTCATTGATGTCGACTCCACCCACAAGCGGGTCTACGGCCGGGCCAAGCAGGGCGCCGAGTACGGCCGGTTCAAGGGCATCCGCACCCTGCACCCCCTGCTTGCCACGATCTGCACCCCCACCTCCCGGCCGGTGATCGCAACAGTACGGATGCGCCGCGGCAAGGCAGCCGATTCCCGTGGGGCCCCGAAATTCGTCAGTGAGGCGCTGGCCACCGCCGTCGAGGCGGGCTGCACCGGCACCCGGATCCTGCGAGCGGACTCGCAGTTCTACAACGCCGGGGTGATCGCCGCCTGCCGCCGGGCCGGAGCCCACTTCTCGATCACCTGCGGGATGAACCCCTCCATCAAACGGGCCATCCACACCCTCCCCGACCAGGCCTGGCAGCAGATCACGTACCCGACCGCGGTGCCCGATCCCGCAACCGGTGAACTCATCTCGGACGCCGAAGTCGCCGAGATCCCCGCCTACACCGCGTTCGCCAGCCGCACAAAAGCAGAGCGGGTCACCGCGCGGCTGATCGTGCGCCGGGTCCGCGACCTGGCCAAACCCGCCGTTGTGGGTGAGCAGGGCGAGTTGTTTCCCGTCTGGCGCTACCACCCGTTCTTCACCGACCAGCCCGCACAGACCCTCCAGGCCGAACGCGAACACCGTCACCACGCGGTCATCGAGCAGGTCATCGCCGACAGCAAAGCCTCTGCCCTGGCCCACCTGCCCTCCGCACACTTCCACGCCAACGCCGCATGGCTCACCCTGTGGGCGATGACCTACAACCTGCTGCGGGCCACCGGCGCACAGGCCTCCGCCTTCCACGCCAGGGCCACCACCGCCACGATCCGCACCCACCTGGTCCACGTTCCGGCCCGGATCGCCCGCTCCGGCCGCCGCATCACCCTGCACCTACCGCACAACTGGCCCTGGCAGCACGCCTGGACACACCTGTTCTCCACCGCCCACGGACCGGCCGGCTGATACGAACAGCCCCTGCCCGCCCCGCCCGCAAGGGCCCGACCGGAACCGAACCGTGGAAATGCTGGGCAGACCAGCGGACACAAGCTGCCCTCACCCGGCCACCCGACCCGAAGCCGATCAAAAGACCACTCTCAAACCACCTCGGTGGATCAAGGCTTAACCGGGGGCGCTGGTTCGTGTCGTTGCAGGTCGAGGAGAAGCACGAGCTGGTCAAGGTTGCCCGTCCGGACACGGCGGTCGGTATTGACCTCGGCATCAAGACCCTGGCCGTCCTCGCGGACAGCGACGGTGTCCTTGGCGCAGAACCCAACCCACGCCACCTCGACCGCGCGCAGAAACAGCTGCGTCGCGCCAGCCGTGTCGTCTCGCGTCGGCATGGCCCCGACCGGCGCACCGGGCAGCAGGCCTCCCGCCGCTGGGAGAAGGCCAGTCAGGCGCGGAATAAGATCCATCACCGGGTCGCGAACCTCCGCGAGGACACCCTCCACCAGATGACGACCCGCCTCGCCTGCGAGTACGGCACGATCGTCATCGAAGACCTGTGCGTCGCCGGAATGGGCCGCAACCGGCGCCTGTCCCGCCGCGTCGCGGACGCCGCGTTCGGCGAGATCCGACGCCAGCTCACCTACAAGACCCGCCGGCGTGGCACGCGACTCATCGTCGCCGACCGCTGGTACCCCTCCTCGAAGACCTGCTCCCGCTGCGGTGCGGTGAAAACCAAACTGCCCCTCAGCATGCGCGTCTTCGAGTGCGACAACTGCGGCCTCGTCCTTAACCGGGACGCCAACGCCGGACACAACCTGGTCGCCCTCGCGGCCCGCACCACAGGTACCGGAGTGGCCGGAGACCTGGACAACGCCGTCGAGGCGGAGTCGAAGCCCCGTGGAGCCGACCGGAAGACCCGCGTCACCCGCCCGCGCCGCAAGGCCGGGACGGGGCGGGCAGGTGGCGCGATCCCCAGCCCCCGGGCCGGGAAGGAAACGGGAGACCGTCAACAGGACACCGGCGCGCAACTCGCGCTCTGATGACCCGTTACGGACCATTCCGGTGGAAACCTCGGGATTGCTGAGATCGCTTGATGATCAAAGCAACGGCTGTGCTTGACGACGAAGGCGGCTGCGGCGATCGCGATGCGTCGACGGTCGGGGCGCAGAAGATAGCCGAGCGTGCGCACCGGGTGCTCGCCCCGGTAACGGTGATCGAGCGTGCCCGGTCGGTGGGATGCGTGGTCATGCGCATGGTGGTACGAAGAGACCGTTCGCTGCATGGGACAAGCGAATCCCGGCGGATCGAACAGCACAAGCCCCTTTCCACCAGCTGGATCCGACCGTCCGACCGTCCCCGGCCCCGTCCGTGAGCCGGTGAGATCGTGGTCGTCCGGCGCGCATGATGAGGGGCGTCCCGCCCGAGCCTGCCTCCGGAGGATGTGATGGCGTCGCGCAGTCTTCCGAAGATCCTCGTCTTCACCCGCACCACCGCCTACCGGCACGACTCGATCCCCGACGCAGTCACCGCGTTCCGTGAACTCGGTGCCGGGCACGGCTTCGCCGTCGACGCGACAGCGGCGCCGGACGTCTTCGAGAGCGGGCTCGCCGGCTACGCCGCCGTGGTGTTCCTCTCCACCAGCGGGGACGTCCTCACCTCTGCCGGGCGCACCGGACTCCGGGTGTACTGCGCCGCGGGCGGCGGGTTCATGGGGGTGCATTCCGCGGCCTGCACGGAGTACGACTGGCCGTTCTACGGCGAACTCCTCGGAGCCAGGTTCGACCGTCATCCCGCCCTCCAGCCGGGAACGGTGATCGTCGAGGACCACGGTCACCCGGCGACCGCGCATCTGGGTGCCACCTGGGAGTTCACCGACGAGTGGTACGACTTCCGGGCGAACCCGCGGGGCAGTGTGCGGGTGCTCGCCCGCGCCGACGAGTCCTCGTACGAAGGCGGCGGTATGGGAGCCGACCATCCCCTTGTCTGGGCCCATGGACATGCCGGAGCCCGGGTCTTCTACACCGCGCTCGGGCACACTCGCGAGGCGTACCGCGACCCCGTGTTCCGCGCCCATCTCCTCGGCGGACTCCGCCATGTCGGCCTGTCGCGCCACGGCGCCCCCGCCCCGGGAGTGAGGGGTGAAGGCGCCGTGGAGGGGGCCGGAGTGCGGCCGAGGGGCGGTCAGACGCCCGGCGGGACCCGGGACGGGCGGCCGCTGCCGCGGGTCAGGGAGTAGCCGAACACGGCCGCGAGCGCACCGAGGACGCCACCGCCGACGGTCCAGATCCAGCGGTCCGTCCACCAGCCGGAGGCCCAGCCGTCGTCCGGCTCGCTGCCGAGCGACACCCGGGTCGTGGACTCGTCGTTCGAGGACGTGTCGTCGGACGTCTGCTGCGCGGAGGACGCCCCGGGCACCAGAGGCTCGCTCAGTGCGCCGTCGACGTCGTGGGCTCCGCCCTTGTCGGCTGTCGTCACCTCGACCTCGGTCCGTACCGGCTGCCCGAGATCGGCCGACGGCAGATCGACGACGGTGAGGCGTACGTAGTAGCTGCCCGGCAGCGGGTCGTCGGCCCACGGCTCGGACCAGGCACGGACGGTCCGCAGGACGCAGGAGAGTTCGACCGTCGACGCGTCCGCGGCCGCCTTCCTGGTCTGGTGGCCGTACATGCAGGCCTGCCGGCGCCGCAGCCCGTCGTAGACATCGACCTGCCAGGTCGACACGCCGTGCCGGGTGGCGCTCTCGGGCAGGGTGACCGTCGCCTTGACGGTGGCTCGCTGGCCCGCGTCGGCGGGGAACACCCAGTACAGGTAGTCACCCGTGGACGCCCCGGCGGTGGCGCGCTGGTTCTGCTGGATCGCCGTGGCGGTACGGAATGTGGTACCCGCCTCGGTGGGACCCGTACTTCCGTCGGACGCGCTCGGGCTCGGGCTCGCGGACGGGTCGTCGGCCGCGGCCGCCCCCGCCGACGTCAGCAGGGCGAACCCGGCCAGCAGCGCACCCGCGAGTACTCGTCTTGTACGCACCATCAGTTGGTCCTCCATACGGCGATGCGCCAGCGCGAGATCCAGCCGAGGAGCAGACCCGCGATCAGTCCGGTCAGGACGAGTACGCCCAGCAGCCACCAGCCGCGGCCGAGACCGAACGCGGCGGCGTCGGCCGCGTCGTCCGGCGCGTCCACCACGTCGACAGTCAGCTCGACCGGCATGCCCGGCGAGGTCTTCACGGAGGCGGGGGCCGAGAAGGAGTTGCTGAGCTGGAGGCAGACGGTCTCCGCGGCGGGCTTGTCCTCGCCGTCCGTGCTGTCCGTGTCGTCCTGCTCGGGCTTGGGGTAGCGCAGGCCGGACGAGATCGCGTCGGTGCGGCCGGTGCCGGACTCCGATCCTCTGACGATCTCGCGGCCGTGCACGGTGACGGCGCGCAGCAGCACGCCGTAGTCGTTGTTGACGGCTCGGTCCGCCGACACACTCACCGAGGCGCGCAGTTCCTGACCGGGCAGCACATCCACCCGGTACCAGCGGTGTTCGCCGAACTTCTGGCGGTCCGTGTAGAGACCCGCCTTGAGCTGCGGGGCGGCGGAGCAGCTGTCCGCGCCCTCGGTCGCCACCGGGGTGACGACGGGCTCGGCCGCCCGGTCCACCAACTGGGTCACGCGATCTGAGAGTTCATCGGTGTGCTGGACGGCCGTGTACGTCCCGCCGGTCGCCTCGGCGATGCAGGTGAGCTGCTGGCGGATCTTCGCGTTCGGTACCAGGCCCAGTGTGTCGATGACGAGGTGGATGCCGCGGGCCGCGATGTCGCGTGCCACCTCGCACGGGTCGAGCGGGCCGCAGGTGTCCTCGCCGTCGCTGATCAGCACGATGCGGCGGGTGGAGTCGCCGCCCTCGAGATCGTCGGCTGCGCCCAGCAGGGCCGGGCCGATCGGGGTCCAGCCGGTGGGGGCCAGGGTCGCGACTGCGGTCTTCGCCTCGGTGCGGTCGAGCGGGCCGACCGGGTAGAGCTGCTTGGTGTCCTTGCAGCCGACCTTCCGGTCGTCGCCCGGGTAGTCGGCGCCGAGGGTCCGGATGCCGAGCTGCACCTGCTCGGGCACCGCGTCCAGGACCTCGTTGAACGCCTGCTTCGCCGCGGTCATCCGGGACTGGCCGTCGATGTCACGGGTCCGCATGGAGCCGCTGACGTCGAGTACCAGCTCGACCTTGGGGGAGGCTTTGGTGGGGGCTTCGTCGGCGGCGGCGGGGAGGGCCGTGCCGAGCCCGGCGGTCAGGGTGGCAAGCAGAATGCCCACCCCGACCGTCAGCCTTCTTCTTATGATCATCGCCGGATACTAGTGAAGATCACATGGCATCCCCAAACCGGCAATCAGGCCCGTCCGGCGATTGACGGCAAATGCGCGGCCGGGGGCTGCGCAACCCGGTGAACGCGGGAGGTCACCGGGCTACTTGACCCCGCCCAGCAGTGGCTCCGCGGCCCGCTCCAGCACCGAGCCGACCCGCTCCCAGGTCTCCGTGTCCCTTTCGACGGCCGGCAGTTGGGTGTCGTCACCGGTGTCCCAGGAGGTGGCGATCGCGACCGGGTCCTGTCCCGTGGCCGCCGCCTGGGCGAGTGCGGCCGCGCCCAGAGCCACCAGTTCGCCGCTGCCGGGCACGATGACGGGCCGTCCGGAGAGCCGTCGTACCGTCTCCACCCAGGCGTGCCCCTGTGCGCCGCCGCCGATCAGGCGCAGCGGCCGGGCGGCCACCTCGGGGTCGGCCGGGTCGAGCCCGCAGGCCCGCAGCAGTTCGTCGAGGGCGCGCAGCACGGTGACGACCGCGCCTTCGTAGGCGGCGCCGAGGAGTTGCTGCGGGGTGGTGTCGTGCCGGAGGCCGGTGAGCAGGCCGGAGGCCGTGGGCAGGTCGGGGGTGCGCTCGCCGTCGAGGTAGGGGAGGAGCACCGCCTCGCCGCCGGGCGCCGTGTCGTTGCGGTCCAGGCCGAGCAGGGTGGCGACCTTGTCCACGGCGAGCGTGCAGTTGAGCGTGCAGGCCAGCGGGAGGTAGGTACCGTCCGCCGCGGCGAAACCGGAGAGCGCCGCCGATGCGGGCCGGGTCCCGGAGGCGGCGAAGACCGTACCCGAGGTACCGAGGCTGAGTACGGGGTGGTCCAGCAGCCCGGCGCCACCGAGACCGAGGCCGACCGCGGCGCTCATGTTGTCCCCGGTGCCCGCCGCCACGGCGATCCCGGCCGGCAGCCCCAGCGTCTGTGCCGCTTCGGCGGTCAGCGAACCGGCCCGGGCCGCTCCGGTCGTGGCCACCTCGGGCAGCAAGGCGGGGTCCAGGCCCAGCAGTTCGAGAAGCTCGGGGTCGTACGCACCGGTGGCGGTGGAGTACCAGCAGGTGCCCGACGCGTCGCCGGGGTCGGTGACGGCCACGCCCGTCAGCCGTTCGGTGAGGAAGTCGTGCGGGAGGCGGATCGCCGCGGTCGCGGCGGCGGTCTCCGGCTCGTTCTCGCGCAGCCACTGCCACTTCGACGCGGTCATGGAGGCAACCGGCACCGATCCGGTGCGGGCGGTCCAGGCAGCCGCACCGCCCAGTGCGGCGGTGAGGGCGGCGGCCTGCGGGGCGGAGCGGGTGTCGTTCCACAGCAGGGCGGGGCGCAGCGGCCGGCCCTCACGGTCGAGGACGACCAGGCCGTGCTGCTGACCGGCCACCGCGATGCCGGTGACGTCCGCGGCGGGTACGCCGGACTCCTTCAGCCCGGCGGCGACGGCGGCGCGCAGCGCCTGCCACCACACCTCGGGGTCGGTCTCGCGGGCCCCCGCCTCACCCGTGACGACATGCGGGGCACGTCCGACGGCGAGCAGCTGACCGGTGGCGGCGTCGACGAAGGCCGCCTTGGTGGACTGGGTGGAGCTGTCCACGCCGATGACGACGGTACGCGGCGGCATGGGTTACCTCATTCTCGCGGTGCGGGTGTGCGGGTGTGCGGGTGTGCGGGTGTGTGGATGCACTGGTGTGCTGGTGGGCACAGGTGCGAACGATTTGATCGTGCTGAAAACAAATTACGCGATCGCGTGCGTTCGGACCAGGGGCATCCCCGGATTCATGGAGACGTTGGGTGACGAGGGGTTACGGTGTGGAGGGGTGCCGTGCAAGATTAATCATGACACTGAACAAATAGGGGTTCGACGACCTCGATCGGTTGCGGACCCGACTGCACCGAAGGTGGTCAGACGATGACGGAACGCTTCACGCCCACCCCGGGAGACCGATTCACGTTCGGTCTGTGGACGGTGGGCTGGCAGGGACGCGACCCGTTCGGCGACGCGACCCGCGCGGCGCTCGACCCGGTCGAGTCCGTCCAGAGGCTCGCGGAGCTTGGTGCGTACGGTGTGACCTTCCACGACGACGACCTGATCCCGTTCGGCTCCACGGACACCGAGCGCGAAGGCCTCGTGAAGCGGTTCCGGCAGGCGCTGGACGCGACCGGTCTCGTCGTGCCCATGGCGACGACGAACCTGTTCACGCACCCGGTGTTCAAGGACGGCGCGTTCACTGCCAACGACCGCGACGTGCGGCGCTACGCGCTGCGCAAGGTCATCCGCAACATCGACCTCGCCGTCGAGCTCGGCGCCACCACGTATGTGGCGTGGGGCGGCCGCGAGGGCGCCGAGTCCGGTGGCGCCAAGGACGTGCGGGTGGCCCTGGACCGGATGAAGGAGGCCTTCGACCTGCTCGGCGAGTACGTCGTCGAGCAGGGCTACGACCTGCGGTTCGCGATCGAGCCGAAGCCGAACGAGCCGCGCGGCGACATCCTGCTGCCCACCGTCGGCCACGCCCTGGCGTTCATCGAGCGGCTCGAGCGCCCGGAGATGTACGGCGTCAACCCCGAGGTCGGCCACGAGCAGATGGCCGGACTGAACTTCCCGCACGGCATCGCCCAGGCCCTGTGGGCCGGCAAGCTCTACCACATCGACCTCAACGGCCAGTCCGGCATCAAGTACGACCAGGACCTCCGCTTCGGCGCCGGTGACCTGCGCCAGGCCTTCTGGCTCGTCGACCTCCTCGAGACCGCCGGATACGAGGGCCCGCGCCACTTCGACTTCAAGCCGCCGCGGACCGAGGGCTACGACGGTGTCTGGGCGTCGGCCGCCGGCTGCATGCGCAACTACCTGATCCTCAAGGAGCGCGCCGCCGCCTTCCGTGCCGACCCGGCCGTGCAGGATGCGCTGCGCGCGTCCCGGCTCGACGAGCTGGCCCTGCCCACCGCCGAGGACGGCGTGGCGGGGCTGCTGGCCGACCGGTCGGCGTACGAGGACTTCGATGTGACCGCGGCAGCGGAGCGCAGCATGGCGTTCGAGGCGTTGGACCAGCTGGCGCTGGACCACCTGCTCGGGGTCCGCTGACGCCAGGGCGCGGCCGCCGGACAGGTCCGGCGGCCGCACACCCTGGTTCGGCCCGCCGCCCGCACATCCCTCGGGGTCAGCCCGCCACCCGCGCCGCGTACGCCACGGGGTCGGCCAGCACGTCCTGCATCACCAGCGCCGCCGCACCCCGCGCAGCGTCGCCCGCGACCGACGAGGCGCGCAGCCGCCCGCCGCTGCGGGACCACAGCCCGGACACGACCCTGTCCGTGAGCTCCTCGTCGGCGGGCGCCGACAGCCACGGCATCAGGCCCCGGTAGATCCCGCCGAGTACCACCGCGTCCGGGTCGAGCAGATTCACCGCCCCGGACAGCACCCGGCCCAGCATCCGGCCGGCGTCGGCCACTGCGGCCACCGCCCGCTCGTCCCCGGCCCGGGTGCGCCGCTCCAGCTCGGCCACCCCGCTGCCGCGGCCGGTCTCCTCGATCCCGGCCGCCCGCAGGAGTGCCGACTGTCCCGCGTACTGCTCCAGGCAGCCACGCGAACCGCACCGGCACTCCGGCCCGTCCGCGTCGACCACCACATGCCCGATCTCCCCGGCGAACCCGTGCGCACCGCGCAGCAGTTCACCGTCGATGACCAGGGCGCCGCCGACGCCGATCTCACCCGTCAGATACAGAAAGCTGCGGATCTCGTCGAGCCCGCCGAACCAGAGCTCGGCCAGCGCCGCCAGATTGGCCTCGTTCTCCGAACTCACCGGCAGTTCCGTGCGGCCGGGACGCAGCGCGGCGAGCGAGGTCGCGAAGAGTTCCTCGGCGGGAACCTGGTTCCAGCCCAGATTGGGTGCCTGTCGCACCGCGCCGCCGGACACCAGACCGGGCAGTGCGAGCGCCACCCCGACCGGGAACAGCTCCTGCTCGGCCGCCGAGTCCAGGGTGCGCGCCGCGATCCCGGCGGCCCGCGCCAGCACCTCGGCGGGCGGGGCGCCCCGGTTGTCGAGGTGCTCGGTCAGCCGGACCCGGCCGGTGCCGGCCAGATCGACGACGCACACCGACACATAGTCGATGTTGACCTCCACGCCGAGCCCGGCGGGACCGGTGCGCGCCACCTTGAGTGCGGTGCCGGGGCGTCCGGCCTGCCCGCTGAACGTCTTGCCCGACTCGGTCAGGAACCCGCTGTCGAGCAGCTGCTCGACCAGCGAGGACACGGCGGCACGGGTCAGCCCCACGCGCGCGGCCACCCCGGCCCTGGTCGCCTCGCGGTCGCCCTCGTCACGGACGGCTCGCAGTACCAGGCTGAGGTTGCTCCGTCGCACGGTGTCCTTGTCGGCCTTGGGCCCCAGCGTCGTGAGGTTGCTCTTCATATCGCTGATGAGCCTATGCGATGCCGTACGTCAGTACGGTCCGGAGCCCGCTCCGGACCCGGCTCGGCGGTCCCCTGCGTGCGGGACCACCGAGCCCGGACCGTCCGGCTCACGCCGTGGCGCCGCGCTCCTCGATCATGTCCGCCATCAGCGCGATCTCCGACTGCTGGCCACGGACCATGCCGGCCGCCAGGTTCCTGATCTCGTCGGTGCCCGCCCCGGCGGCCGCCGCCTGTGCCATCTCCGCACCGGCCCGGTGGTGCACGGTCATCAGTCTGAGATACATCACCTCGGCGTCCTTCCCCTTCGCCGCCCGCAGTGCGTCCAGTTCGGTGTCGGTCGCCATGCCCGGCATCAGCGATCCGTCGCCCCTGGGCTCGACCGCGTGGCCCATCCACTCCATGGGCGGGCGGCTCGAGCTCTTGGCACGGCCCCACACGTCCAGCCAGCCGAGCATCATCCCGCGCTGATTGGCCTGGGTGTTGATGATGTCGTACGCGAGCCGCCGCACGTCCTCGTCGGTCGTCCGGTCACGGACGATGAACGACATCTCGACCGCCTGCTGATGGTGGATCGACATGTCACGGGCGAACTCCACATCGACCGAGGCGTCCGCGGGCGCAGCCGCCCGGTTCGCCTCCTGCGGGGTGGACGACGAGGTCGGACGTACGAGCATCAGTGCGACCAGCCCCAGAGCCAGCAGCAGCACCGCGGCTCCCGCCGCACCCATCCGCCAGGGAGTGCGGACCGAGGACGTCACTGGGCGATCCCGCCGGTGCACGCGGCGCCCGGCTCCGGAGTCTGCGGCCCCTGGACGTATTTGGTGAAGAACTGCGCGACGCGCGCGTCGGTCGCGCTCTTCACCGTGACCTGCTTGCCCCAGGCGCTGAGGATCAGCGGGGCGTCCTGGTCCTTGACCGGGCTCATGAGGGAGTACGGCGTCCTGGCGACGCGTTCGGTGAACTTCTCGATGTCGGCGGGCTTCGCCTTCTCGTTGTACGTGACCCAGACGGCGCCGTGCTCCAGCGAGTGGACGGCGTTCTCGTTCGGGATCGGCGCGGTGTAGACGTCGGCGTCGCAGTTCATCCACACCGGGTTGTGGTCGCCGCCGACCGGCGGGTTCATCGGGTAGTCGACCTTCTTCTGGACATGGTTCTGGGTGAGCTTGTCCCAGCCTTGCTCGCCTCGGACGGGCGAGGACTTGGCCTGCTCCTCGGCCTGGTCCTGCTCGTCGGCGGCGGACATCAGATAGCCGCCGCCCGCGACGAGTCCGGCGACGACGGCGATGGACGCGGCGATGGTGATGATGCGGCTACGGCGCTCGCGGGCCCGCTCCTTGCGGCGGGCCTCCTCCAGCTTGGCGCGGCGCGCGGCGGCAGGGCTGTGCTGCTTCTTGGCGGAAGGCATGGGGAGTCCTCGGGTTCAACACGATGTACGGAGAGTGGGCAGGCGGAGGAACTGGGCCTGCTTCTAGGTCCGTTGAACCTGGAGACGGAGGCGGTCGACGGCGCCCGCGGCATCGTTGGAGGGGCCGCGGATACCGGCGGCGCCGGTGAGTCGGCCCTCCGGTGCGGCGGCCGTGGAGGTGGGGAGTGCGACGGGGGAGGACTGGGGGGACAGGACGACGGGTGTCGCATGCTCCGAGGCGCCGTGGCAGGAACTGCCGGCGCCCCGGCCGCCCGGAGGCTCGGCCACGACGACGGTGCGCGCGGTCGGCGGGGGAGTCGCGCCGGGAGCCGTGACCGGAGTGGGGGTCGCGGTCACCGTCGCGGTCATGGCGTGGTGCGCGGCCGCGTCGGTCTCGGCGAGCGAACAGCACGAGACCACGGCGAGCACGGCGAACAGCCAGCCGAGAACGGCAGACGCACGGACGTCACCGCGCCGCGTGCAGGGCCGTTCTCCGAATCTGGTCATCATCGACATCGTAGCGGTGTGTGAAAGTTCAAGAAGTACGGGAGCCTGTGGATGCGGCAGTTGAGGGTTCCGCTGTCGGACCGGCGGGATAGTGTGCCCCGGTGACAACGCACTCGAACGTATCTGCGGGCTGGTATCCGGACCCTCATGGCGCGCCCCAGCTGCTGCGCTACTGGGACGGCTCCCAGTGGACCGAGCACACCAACCCGGCCGGCGGGCAGCCCCAGGCGCCGGTCCAGGGGCAGGTGCCCCAGCAGCAGGCCGCCCCCCAGTATCAGCAGGCCGCCGCTCAGCCGCAGGCCGCGCCGCAGCAGTTCGCCCCTCAGCAGGTGGCGCAGCCTCAGCAGGGTGGCGTCCCCGGCGGCGCCTCGCTCTTCAACCAGCAGGTCCTGGTCGTGAACCAGAAGGCCAAGCTGATCGAGGTGACGAACGAGTACAGCGTCTTCGACCAGCACGGCAACACGATCGGCTCGGTCATCCAGGTCGGCCAGAGCGCGCTGCGCAAGGTGCTGCGGTTCGTCTCCAGCATCGACCAGTACCTCACCCACAAGCTCGAGATCCGTGACGCGTACGGTCAGCCGCAGCTGCTCCTGACCCGCCCGGCGAAGTTCATCAAGTCCCGGGTCGTCGTGCAGCGCCCGGACGGCAGCCCCGTCGGCGAGATCGTCCAGCAGAACGCCATCGGCAAGATCAACTTCGCCATCATGGTCGACGGTCAGAAGATCGGTGCCATCAAGGCGGAGAACTGGCGCGCCTGGAACTTCGCGATCGTCGACCACAACGACGCGGAGATCGCCCGGATCACCAAGACCTGGGAAGGCCTCGCGAAGACGCTGTTCACGACGGCGGACAACTACGTGCTGCAGATCCACTACCAGCTGCCCGAGCCGCTGCTGAGCCTCGTCGTGGCGACGGCACTGACCGTGGACACCGCCCTCAAGCAGGACGCCCGCGGCCTCGGCTGACCGGCCCCCTTCCGCACGGCACGCACCGCCCGCGCATCCGTACATACATGTACGGGGGCGCGGGCGGACGCTTTTCCCCGGGAAGGCCGAACGGCCGCTGCCCGGTACGGGCGCCCCCCGGTGCGACGATGACTGGCATACCCTATCTGGTGCCGCCCCACATCCCTTCCGGCCGTCTCGCGGACGGTGCGCAGCCCGCCCTGCAGGTCGCCGGCGACCTGCTCCTGCGTCCGTGGGAGTGCACCGACGCACCCGCCGTCCTCGCCGCCTTCTCGGACCCGGCGATCCAACGCTGGCACCTGCGGCGGGCCGATTCCCAGGACGAGGCCCGCGACTGGATCGAACAGTGGCAGGACGCCTGGTACGCCGAGACCGGTGTCCACTGGGCGGTCGTCCGCCCGAAGGACGGTGCGCCTGGCGGAGCCGAGGAACTGCTCGGACGGATCTCGCTCCGCTCGCTGATGCTGGGCATCGGGCAGGCCGAATGCGCCTACTGGACCCTGCCCGCCGCCCGCGGGCAGGGCGTCGCCCCCAGGTCCGTGGCCGCCGTGGCGGGCTGGGCCTTCGACGAGGTCGGCTTCGAGCGTCTGGAGCTCGCCCACTCGGTCATGAACGAGGCGTCCTGCCGCGTCGCGACCAAGTCGGGCTTCGCGCTGGAGGGCACCCGGCGGCGGGGTCATCTGCACGCCGACGGCTGGCACGACATGCACATCCATGCCCGGATCCGGGACGACGGGGCGAGTGTGCCCGCCGGTCGGGGTGCTCGTCCCGAAAGACCCTAGGGGTGGCAGCGTCCTGCCCGTGCCGAATGCCACGGTGGCAGACGGTCGGGCGGAGGAGTCATCGGCGTTCCAGTGCCCGGTCGGTGAGGAGGCCCGCGGACCCGGTGTACCGGGCGGGGTCGGTCAGTTCCGCCAGATCGAGGCCGGCGAGCTCGGGTTCCTCGCGGAGGACGTCGAAGAGCACATCGGAGAGGTCGGCGGTCTCCGAGCGGGCCCGGTCCGCCGCGCCTGAAAGCACCTCCCTGGCCCGCGCCCGGCCGATCCGGCCGGCGAACACGGCAGCCAGTCGCTCCGAGACGATCAGACCGTCGGTGAGCTGAAGGTTCTCCCGCATGGCGTACGGGACGACCCGCAGTCCGGCCGCGAGTGCGGCGCCGTCGCGCGCGGCGCCGCCGACGAGCCGCAGCAGATCGCGCAGCGGCTCCCACTCGGCGTGCCACGCCCCGGCGGGCCGCTCGTCCTCGGCGGTCAGCGAGCCGTACAGGGTGGCCGCCAGGCCCGGGGCGCGGCGGGCGGCCGCCGCGATCAGCGTGGCGTGCACCGGATTCGCCTTGTGCGGCAAGGCCGACGAACCGCCCCACTCTTCCTCCTCGACCTCGCCGATCTCGGTGCGGGAGAGCGTGAGCACATCGGCGGCCATCTTGCCGAGAGCGCCCGCGGTGAAGGCGAGTGCACCGGCGAGATCGGCGATCGGGGTACGCAGGGTGTGCCAGGGCAACACCGGTTCCACCAGTCCGAGTTCGCGCGCGTAGGCGGCGACCAGAGCAAGCAGGTCGGCCTCTCCCTGCCCGTCGGCGTCCTCCTGCCCCTCGGTGTCCTCCTGTGCGACGGAGGGGGCGGAGAAGGCGGAGAAGGCCGCCAACGTGCCTGCCGCGCCACCCAGTTGGGCGGGCAGCGACGCCCGTACCGCGGTCAGCCGGTCCCGGGCGTCGAGGATCAGCGCACGCCACCCCGCAGCCTTCAGGCCGAACGTCGTCGGCACGGCGTGCTGGGTGAGCGTGCGCCCCGCCATCTGTGTGTCGCGGTGGGTGGTCGCGTGCCGTGCCACCTCGCCCGCCGTCCGCTCCAGGTCGTCCAGCACCGTTGCCAGCGTCCGTGAGGCGACCAGCATCGCGGCGGTGTCGAGGATGTCCTGGCTGGTCGCGCCCCGGTGCACATACGGCCGGGCGTCCTCGGGAACCGCCGCCGTGAGGTCCGCGACCAGGGGGATGACGGGGTTGCCGCCGGAGCGGGCCCGCAGCGCCAGGTCGCGTACGTCGAAGCGGTCGGCGTCCGCCGTCTCCGTCACCGCCCGCCCCGCCTCGGCGGGGGCGAGTCCGCAGGCGGACTGGGCGCGGGTCAGCGCGGCCTCGGCATCGAGCATCGCCTGAAGGAAGGCAGTGTCGCCGGTGGTGGCCTCGGCGGGGGAGCCGGCCCGCCCGGGGGCGAGCAGGCCGGCATCGCTCTCGTACATCAGCTGAACTCCATGAGGACCGTTTCGCCGGCGCCGTGCAGTCGGATGTCGAACCGGTGGGTGCGCCGGTCCATGGGCGTCGCGATCAGTGTGGCCCGGCGCTCCGCGCCCGGCGAGTCGAGCAATTGTTTTACGAGTGTAATATCTGCTAAAGTGTTTGGGTGAGTGATTCATCCATTCGTACCCGACAGCCCTCCGTCCGCAGACTCCCCCTGGTCGGTCCGTTGCGCCTGGCCCGCCCCTCGGACATGTGGTTCAAGCCGGCGCTGAGCGTGGTCGTCGCCTCCGCCGTGCCGAATCTGGCGCTCTTCGCCTTCGGCCGGCTCGACCTCGTGATGTACACGATGGCCGGCTCGCTCTGTGCGCTGTACGGCCACAGCCTTCCGTACGCCCGCCGCGCCCGTACCGTCGCCGGAGTCGTCGTCGGCATGCTCGTCGGCATGGCGATATCGCTGGTCACGGCCTCACTCACCGACTCGACCGCCGTGCTGATAGCCGTCGGCGCGCTTCTCGCGGCCGGGCAGAAGGTGCTCTGCGACGCCACCCGCATCGGGCCGCCCGGACCGGTGATCTTCACCTTCGTCACCTCGGCCGCACTCTTCGCCCCGCAGCACCTCGGCCAGGTGCCCGGACACCTGGCGCTGACAGCGGCCGCGGGCGCGGTCTCCTGGCTGGTCACCGTCGGGCCCGCGCTGCTGCGCCGGGAGGGTCCGGAGCGGCGCGCGACCGCCCGAGCCCTGGCCGCTGCCGCCGCGTACGCGGACGACCCCGGTCACCGAACCCGGCACGCCGCGGCCGCCGCCGTCCACACGGCCTGGCAGACACTGCTCGCCGCCGGGCGACCCACCCCCGTACGCCGTGAGCTGGAGCGGCTCGTCGTCCACGCCGAAGCCGCGCTCGCCCGGGGAGCCCTGGGTGCGCACCCCGGTGCCCACGCGCGTCGGGTCGGCGACGCCGACGGCGGTGGCCACGCCCGTACGGCGGACCCCGACAGCGAGCTCGCCCCTACGGCCGTCGGCACCCGCGCCGCCGACCACGACCTCGAAGCCCGTGTCGCCGGCCCCGACCGGCTCCGCGCCTGGGCCCGGCAGACCCGGGCCCGCGGCCCCGTTCCCACCCCGCCGCCCGCCTCCGGCACCGCCGAGGAGCTCTTCGGGATCGACGCCGAGCGGACCGCGCGCCGGACCGCAGGCCGACGCGACGCCCGCCGGGCGGTGCTGCGCGCACTCGCCCCCGGCTCCCCGCTGCTGCCCATCGCCGCCCGCGCCCTCATCGGCTGCGCCCTCGCCGGATATGTCTCGATGGCCGTCGGCGTCGGCCGCCCCTACTGGGCGATCGTCACCGCCGCCTCCCTCTACCAGGCCAATGTCACGCTCTCCTGGAACCGCGCCCTGCAGCGCACCCTCGGCAACCTCCTCGGTGTGCTCGTCTTCGCCGCGGTCCTCCCCGTCTCCCGGACGAGCTCACTCGCACTCATCGGCTGCTGCCTCTTCTTCAACTTCGCCGCAGAGGCCCTGATCACCCGTAACTACTGGCTCGGCTCCATAGCCGTGACCCCGATGGCCCTCCTCGTGCTGGAGTTCGGCGGCACGCACCCGGCCGGAGAGCTCATCGGCGACCGCGTCCTGGACACCGTCATCGGCGCCGCCGTCGGAATCCTCGCCGCCATGGCCGTCACCAACCGACGGGCCACCGGACGCCTGGAACGGGCGCTCGCCGCCACCGACCGGGCCCGGGCCCACGCCGTACAGACGATCGCCGCCCCGGCGCCCGCGCCCGTCGCCCTCGATGCGGCCCGCCGCAGGCTCACCGGATCGCTCGTCGAACTGCGCGAGGCCGGCGACGCGGCAGCCGGCGAATGGTGGCAGCGCGCCCTGCCCGAGGAGCACATTCTCGCGGCCGAGCAGGCCGGACACCGTACGCTCGCGGCGACAGCAACACGGCAGGGGCTGATCGCCCCGGCCCCGGAGAACGGAGCGGTGTGACCGACGACATCGTCGCCTCGGTGGTACGGCAGTGGCACGCCGTCAACCCGGAGCTGGACACCGGACCGATGGAACTCATCGGCCGCATCAACCGCTGCGCCGCCCTGCTCCAGCAGGCGGAGGACGCCCCGCTGCGCGCCGCCGGACTCTCCCGCGCCGAATTCGACCTGCTGGGCGCCGTACGGCGTACCGACCGCGAACTCACCCCCGGCGAGCTGGCCAGGGAGACGTTCTCCTCCGGTGCGGCCGTCACCAAGCGACTCCGGATCCTCCAGGAGCGCGGCCTGGTCGACCGTCGCAGCGACGAGCGCGACCGGCGCGTCACACACGTCCGTCTGACCGAGGAGGGGCGCGCCCTGGTCGACCAGCTGCTGCCCCGGCAGCTGGCGTACGAACGCGCCGTGCTCTCCGGTCTCGACGAGCGGACCCGCGGCGAACTCAGTGCGCAGCTCAGCGAATTGCTGGTCCAGCTGGAGGGACGCATCGGCGGGGCCCGGCGCTGACCCACGCACCGGACCCCGCTGCGCCCGGGCGGGCGACGGCCGTCAGACGGCCCGCTCCGGCCGTCGGCCGACCCACGGATGCGCGGCCAGGGTCAGCATGCAATCGGGGGTGGCGGCTCAGACCGCCGTGCAGCCCCCGTCCACGACGAGTTCGGTGACGGTCACGAGGCGGGACTCGTCGGAGGCCAGGTAGAGCACGCCGTACGCGATCGCGTGTGCCTGCGCACCTCGGAGTGGGACGGAATGGCCCATTCGGCGATCGATGCGGTCTGCCAACTCCACTCCCGCCGTACCCCTCTCCGAAAGTAAGTCCTGACAATGTCCCGCGCAGCGGTACGTGAGTCGTCACATCGCTCGCGTTCGGGCGCTCCGTCACTCCTCGCACACGGCTGAAGCCGGTGCGTGCAAAAACTCGTGAGTGTATTACCGCCGGAGCGCTCACGCAGGGGGTTGGGCGAATATGCCGAAGCACTGTTTCTATCTGGCTAAGCTCACGCGCAGTGAAGTCGAGTTGATATGAATTCGAGCACTTGTTCCTGCGTGCCCTGGATGTGCGCATACCTCCCGAATCAACCGTCAGAGGTCTTAGATGGTTCGAGTTGAATCACCGCCGATCGACAGAGAAATTCCCGTCGCTCGCGCCGCGTTGCTCCCCGTGCTCCTGATGGCCGGCGCGACTGCTGCCGCCGCGGTGCTGGTCTCCGAGCCCGCGCGGACAGCAGTTGTCTGGTGCGGAGCCGCTGCCACCGTCGTGGTCGCCTCACTCGGCGTCGTGCTCGCCCGTCGCCGGCGCGCGATGCGCAGGCAGCGCGCCGAGTACGAACGCCGCCTCGCCGTCCTTGAACATCGCCTCGCCACCCATGACGAAGAGGCCGTTCGGATCAGCAAGGAGCTGCTGCCGGCCGCGATCCACCGGCTCAGGGTGGGCAACTCGCCCGACGAGGTACTGCGCGACGTCGTCGACTCCGACGAGACGTATCGCGATCTTCCCGATGCCCAACGCGCCCTCGTCCGCACGGTGCTGGACATCATCGACAACGAAGAGGCGATGCGTGACTCCGGACAGCGCGCCTTCGTCAACGTCGCCCGGCGCGTCCAGGCGATCGTCCACCGCCAGGCCTCCGAGCTGCGGGAGATGGAGGAGCACCACGGTCGCAACCCCGACGTCTTCGACGACCTGCTGCGCATCGACCACGGCACCGCGCTGATCGGCCGCCTCGCCGACTCCATCGCGGTGCTCGGCGGCGCCCGCCCCAGCCGCCAATGGCCCAAGCCCGTACCGCTGTTCAGTGTGCTGCGTGGCGCCATGTCCCGGATCCTCGAGTACCCGCGTGTCGATCTGCACTCGATCGCCAAGGTCGCCATCATCGGCACCGCGGTCGAGCCGCTCATCCACGCCTGCGCCGAGCTCCTCGACAACGCCACCCGCTACTCGCCGCCGCAGACCCGGGTGCACGTCACCGCGGTCGAGGTGCAGTCCGGCATCGCCATCGAGATCGAGGACGGCGGCGTCAGCCTCAGCGAGGAGGCCCGCGAACGGGCGGAGAACATGCTCGCCAGGGCGCAGGCCGGATCCAATATGAACGACCTCGGCGAGTCCCCGCGGCTCGGCATGGCCGTTGTCGGCCGGCTCTCCCGGATGTACGACCTCCAGGTCTCGCTGCGGCAGTCCGCGTACGGCGGGGTCCGCGCCGTCCTCATCGTGCCTCGCGCCATGATCACCACCGGCCCCGCACCCGGTATCGCCCACGGCATCGGCGCCACGTCGAGGCCCACCAGCGACATCGACCTCTCGAACATGAAGCACGTCGTGCCGCCGCGCAGCAAGCGCCGCCAGCCTCTCCCCGTGGAATCCCGCCCGGCCACCGGACCGGTCGCCTCCGACTCCCGGCCGGCCGCCCCCGCGT
Source organism: Streptomyces sp. NBC_00154 (assembly GCF_026342835.1). Classification (GTDB taxonomy): domain Bacteria; phylum Actinomycetota; class Actinomycetes; order Streptomycetales; family Streptomycetaceae; genus Streptomyces. Next base: position 208,832 of record NZ_JAPEMI010000001.1, on the reverse strand, counting down.
CCGCGTCCGCCATGGGGGACGACGCCCCTGTGGTGACCGAGTGGACCTCCGGCGGCCTCCCGCAGCGCCGCAGCCGCGGCCGCGCACCGCTCGGCTCGCACAATCTCCCCGCGCAGTCGGCGGCCCCCGCAGCAGGGCAGCGCAACGGTAGCGACAGCGCCAAGGAGCCGCCGCCCGGACTCTGGCTGGAGGCATTCACCAACGCCGTCAACGGCGTGCCGCAGGAGCCGAAGACCGGCGAAGACTTTGACGATGCGTGGGACAAGGGAGATCTGAAGTGATCCAGCAGCGGGGCAATATGGACTGGATGCTCAAGGAACTGGCCGACGACGTTCCTGACATCCATCAGATCGTGGTGCTCTCCGCGGACGGCCTGCGCATCGCCCGGCACGGCGGCGACCCCGATGTCGCCGACCGGCTGGCGGCCGCCTGCGCCGGACTGCAGAGCCTGGCCGCCGCCGTCGCCTCCGAAATCCCGTACAGCGACGGGATGATGCGGCTCGTCGTCATCGAAGTCACCGGCGGTTTCTTCTACTTGATGGCTGCCGGGACCGGTGCCTACCTCGCGGTCCTCGCCGGAGAGACGGTGGACGCGGGACTCGTCGGAGCACGGATGCGCGACATGGTCGTGAGGATCGGCGCCCACCTCACGAGCCCGCCGCGTCATGACGGGCAGGCCGGATGAGTTCTCCCCGACGAGAACGCCGAAAGGCCGATCCGGCACTGAGCGATCCGGAACGGCTGTACGTGATCACCGGCGATCCCGACGGCAGCGAGCGGGCGGTGCTCGACCTGGTCACGATGATCGTCGCGAAGGTGGAACCGGCGCCGACGGTCCAGCCCGAACAGGCCGTGATCCTGCGGCTCTGCCAGGCGCCGTTATCCGTCGCCGAGGTCTCGGCCTACCTCAGCCTGCCGTTCAGCGTGGTGACTTTGCTCCTCACCGATCTCCTCACGACCGAACTGATCGAATCGCGCGCGCCCATCGTCCGCGCCACACTCCCGGACAGGTCCCTTCTCGAAGCGGTGATGCATGGACTTCAGAAACTCTGACACGATCACCGGCCCCAGGACCGAGGACATCCTGCCCACCACGGCCACAGCGGCTGTGAAGGTGGTGATAGTTGGTGGGTTCGGGGTCGGCAAGACGACCATGGTCGGTTCCGTCAGCGAGATCCGGCCGCTGACCACCGAAGAGACCATGACCCAGGCCGGCGTCGGCGTGGACGACAACGTCGGGGTGGAGAGCAAGACCGCCACCACCGTCGCCATGGACTTCGGCCGGATCAGCATCAGCGACGAGCTGATCCTCTACCTCTTCGGCACCCCGGGCCAGGAACGCTTCTGGTTCCTGTGGAACGGACTCTTCGAGGGCGCGCTCGGCGCCGTCGTGCTCATCGACACCCGGCGCCTCGAAGTCAGCTTCGACGTGATCGGGCGTCTGGAGGAGCGTGGCGTGCCGTTCGTCGTCGCCGTCAACACCTTCCCGGACGCCCCGAAGCACCCGGTCGAGGCATTGCGCAGCGCCCTGGACCTGCCGGACGAGGTTCCGATGATCGACTGCGACGCGAGACTGCGCGCGTCCAGCCGCGATGTGCTGATGACCCTGATGCGCTATCTGCACAGCCTGGCCGTCCCGCTCGGCTGACCCCACTGCGCTGTGCCCGCCCCCACGCGCACTCCGCTGGACACCCTGGCACCCGCTCGATCCCTCGCCCGTACACATCCGATCTCGGCAGCCTCATCCCTGGAGCGATCGTGACAACCCCTTTCCACTACGAGCCCGGCGCGGCCACGGGGCCTGTTCCACCGCCCGAGTGCCCGGCCCACGGCCTCGGTATCGGACCCGGCGGGCTGCGCCGGTTCTACGGCCCCGAGGCAGAGCGGGACCCCGCAGGGCTGTACGACAAGCTGCGCGCCGAACACGGCACGGTGGCACCGATCCTGCTGCACGGGGACGTACCCGCCTGGCTGGTGCTCGGGCACAGCGAGAACCTGCACCTGACCCGCACCCCCTCGCAGTTCTCCCGCGACTCCCGGCGCTGGCGGGCCCTGCAGGACGGCAGTGTCGCCCCGGACCACCCGCTGGCCCCGATCTTCACCTGGCAGCCGGTGTGCGTGTTCGCCGACGGCGACACCCATGAACGGCTGCGCGGCGCGGTCACCGACAGCATGGCGCGCATCGACCACCGCGGCGTGCGCCGTCACATCAACCGCTTCAGTAACCGCCTCGTCAACGACTTCTGCCAGGAAGGCCGTGTCGACCTGGTCAGCCAGTTCGCCGAGCAGCTGCCGATGATGGTGATGTGCGCGATCCTCGGCATGCCCGAGGAGTACAACGACCGCATGGTGCAGGCCGCCCGCGACATGACCCGGGGCACGGCGACCGCTGTCGCGAGCAACGCCTATGTCGTTGCCGCGCTGAGCCGGCTGGTCCAACGACGCCGGACCGAACCCGCCGCCGACTTCGCCACCTGGCTCGTCGAGCATCCCGCGGGAATGACCGACACCGAGGTCACCGAGCATCTGCGGCTGATCCTCATCGCCGCCTACGAGGCGACCGCCAACCTGATCGCCAACGTGCTGCGCATGGTGCTCACCGACCCGCGGTTCCGGGCCAGGCTCAGCGGCGGCCACATGACGGTGCCGGAGGCGGTCGAGCAGACGCTGTGGGACGAGCCGCCGTTCACCGCGGTGTTCGGCCGCTGGGCGGTCGGCGACACGGAGCTCGGTGGCCAGCGGATCAGGGAGGGCGACGCGCTGATCGTCGGCATCGCACCCGCCAACACGGACCCGGTGGTACGGCCCGATCTCACCGCCAACATGGAGGGCAACCGCGCCCACCTCGCGTTCAGTGGCGGCCCGCACGAATGCCCCGGCCAGGACATCGGGCGAGCGATCGCGGACGTCGGTGTCGATGCCCTGCTGATGCGCCTGCCGGACCTCGAACTGGCCGTCGACGAGAGCCAGCTGCAGTGGATCGGGAACATCATGTCCCGGCATCTCGTGGAACTGCCCGCGGACTTCGCCGCCCGCCCGCCGCAGGACGACAACGAACCGCCGCCGACGGTCCGGCGCAACCCGGCGCGCGAGAACTGGGAAGTGCAGTCGTCGGTCCGGCACACGCCGCCCGCGTCGGTGCACACTCCGGCGCCCTCGCCCGTTCCGGCCGGTGCCGAAGCGCAGGCTGCCTCCGGCGGGGCCGCTGAGGTGCAGGGGGGCGGGGTGCGGACCGAGACGGCGCCCGAAAACACGGCCGCGGGGCAGTCGGCAGCCGGCCGGATCCCGCGCCGGCGCAGGCCGGCCGCACCGTCGAGGCTGTGGCACGCGGTAACGCGCTGGTGGAGCGGCTACTGACCTGGCTGCCCGCGCACCGACCGGCACGGTCGGCACGAACGCAGTTACGGGCCGGTGGTCCCGGACCTCGGAGTCCGGGACCACCGGCCCGCGCGCTTGCCGCGGTGATGGCGGCGGGCACGGTACGGAGCTTCGGGCCCGTACCATGCGGAAGCGTGAAGCTGACAATTCTGGGCGGCGGCGGATTCCGGGTCCCCCTGGTGTACGGGGCGCTGCTCGCCGACCACGCCGAAGGCCGCGTCACCGCCGTCACCCTCTACGACACCGATGCCGACCGGCTCACCGCCGTCGCCCGTGTCCTCGCCGATCAGGCCGAGGGGGTGCCGGACGCACCCGCCGTTCTCGCCACCACCGAGCTCGACGAGGCACTGCGGGGCGCCGACTTCGTCTTCTCCGCCATCCGTGTCGGCGGCCTCGAAGGCCGTGCCGCCGACGAACGGGTCGCCCTCGACGAAGGCGTGCTCGGTCAGGAGACGGTCGGCGCGGGCGGCATCGCGTACGGGCTGCGCACCGTCCCCGTCGCGGACGCTCTCGCCCGCCGCATCGCACGGCTCGCCCCGCACGCCTGGGTCATCAACTTCACCAACCCGGCAGGTCTGGTCACCGAAGCCATGTCCCGCCACCTCGGCGACCGGGTCATGGGCATCTGCGACTCGCCGGTGGGCCTCGGCCGCCGTATCGCCCGGACCCTGGGCGCGGACCCCGACCGCGCCTGGATCGACTACGTCGGCCTCAACCACCTGGGCTGGGTCCGCGGGCTGCACATCGACGGCCGCGACGAACTGCCGCGCCTGCTCGCCGACCCGGAGTTGCTGGGCTCGTTCGAGGAGGGCAAGCTCTTCGGCACCGACTGGCTGCGTTCACTCGGTGCGATCCCCAACGAGTACCTGCACTACTACTACTTCAACCGGGAAGCCGTCCGCGCCTACCAGGACGCCGAGCAGACCCGCGGCGCCTTCCTCCGCGACCAGCAGGAGGGCTTCTACGCCCGGATGAAGGACCCGGCCACCCCCGCCCTGCCGACCTGGGACCGCACCCGCGCCGAACGCGAGGCCACCTACATGTCGGAGAACAGGGAGGTCGCCGGGGCCGGAGAGCGGGACGAGAGCGATCTGGAGTCCGGCGGGTACGAACAGGTCGCCCTCGCCCTCATGCGGGCCGTCGCCCGCAATGAGCGGACCTCCCTCATCCTCAACGTCCGCAACCGCACCACGCTGTCCGTGCTCGACGCGGACGCCGTCATCGAGGTGCCCTGCCTCGTCGACGCCAACGGCGCCCACCCCGTAGCCGTCGACCCCCTCCCGTATCACGCCGTCGGCCTGGTCACGGCGGTCAAAGCCGTCGAGCGCGCGGTCCTCGACGCGGCGGCAACCGGCTCACGCGCCACCGCCGTACAGGCCTTCGCACTGCACCCCCTCGTCGACTCGGTCTCGGTCGCCCGCCGACTCGTCGACGGGTATACGAAGGCTCATCCCGGACTCGCCTATCTGAACCGGGCCTGACAGGACACGGCTGCTCACCCCGGAGCGCCATCAGCTTTCGGCGGCCCGCAGCTCGCTGCTGACCAGGAGGTGGAGCTGGGCCTCCAGCCAGGCGGCGGTCCGTCCGCTCTCCGCCTGCCCGTCCAGCGCGTTCAGGAACGCCCGCAGCAATGCCGCCGCGCGGGCCAGCCCGGTCCGTGACAGGGCGGTCGCCGCTTCGTCGATACGGGACCGGGTCGGGGCGGTCGGACGGGACAGCCCGTTGTGGGCCGCGGCGGCGAGCGCGGATATCGCCTCGTCGAGCGCCGCGGTCAGCGGATCCGGTGAGCGGCTTCCGGCCGCCGCCAGGGCCGTGGAGCCGTCACCGGCGGCCAGATCGGGCACGGTCACCCCGGCCGGGGTGAGCACCGCGATCGGGTCGATGACGATGCCGCCGCCGGAGCGGTGCACCGAACCGCTGATATGCGTGGCGCCACTCCCCAACGCGTCGGCCAGGGCGTCCAGCGCCCCCGGGCACTCCGGGCGATAGGCGGACGTCAGCACGGCGGACGTTCCCGCAGCGTCCCGGACATGCGCTTCGAGACACTGCTCGGCGGGGTCGTACCCGATACTCCCGACCTCGGACAGGGCGACGACCCGCACCGATTCCGCCTCGACCCTCGGGCGGATCAGCCGCGGCGGCCGCCCCCGCCAACTTGCCGTCAGAGCCGACAGGTCGCGTACGAGGAGGGGATCGGGGAGATCCGTCCACGCGGCGCCGACCGGGGTGATGCTCGTGGTTCCGAGCCGGCCCCGGGCGATCGTCAGGGCGCGGCTCGCGGTGCGCCGGACGCTCTCGCTGACCAGACTGCCGGTGGCCAGCGCGGAGAGCGAAGTGGACAGGACACGGCGGGTGGCCAGCCGGTGTCCGGTGAGCTCCTGGTCGTCGGCCGTCCACTCCCTGCGCAGGACCAGGACCGAGCCCGCGCCGGGGTGCGCGAAGTACACCTCGGCGACCAGGGCTTCGGCCGTGCCGCGGACCCGGCAGCCCAGCGCGGTGAGCCGGACCCGGCGCAGCGGGGTGTCCCCGGCCTCCCGGGTGCCGAGCGCACCGGGTACCGCGGCGGCCCGCTGCCGGGCGTGGACCTCGGTGAGCAGGGCGGCGACCAGCTCGGGGCGGTAGTGGGCGGTGCGGTCGGCGTAGGCCGCGAGCTGGCCGGTCAGTTCGGCGACCGCGCCGGCCGGCCAGTGCAGCGACCCGGCGGCCAGCGCGTCACCGGCATGGGCCAGGGCACCTCGGAGCACCGGTCCGGCATGGGCCACCCCCTCCCTCAGCAGCTCGTCGGCGAGCGCCGTCGCCGCGTCCAGTTCGGGGCGGGCCGTGGGCCGGGCAGTGGGGCGCCCGCCGACCTGGACGGTGGTGGACCGGTCCTCGGTCCCCGCTTCGTCGGCGACCCGGAACGCCCAGACCGCCAGCGCCACCATCTCGTCCCGCACCGCGGCGGCCGCGTCCGTCAGCGCGTACGCGATCTCGCCGGGCACCGGGAACCGCACCGTACAGGTGGGCAGCTCGACCCAGGGCTCCGGACGCTCGGCCGTGGGGCGGTGCACCAGGGCGCCGTAACCACGCTCGAACGTGCGACGGGCCGCGGCGAGTGTGCGGGCGCCGAGAGCATCGGCCAGCGCACTGTCGTCGGTGGAGCCGGGGGACCAGTGGGTGACGGGAACGGGGACCGGGGCGCCGTCCGTGCCGGCCCCGGCATCACGCTGATAGGCGAGGACGAGTGCGACGAGGTGGCGGCACACGCCGGGGGCGGAGCAGCTGCAACTGCCGTTGTCCAGACCGACACCGGGCGGAAGGACCGCGCTGATGCCGTCGTCGAAGCGAGCACGGACCGTGGTGTCGGGCTCGGTCGTGAGGCTGGGCACGGCGCCCGCGTCCAGCTCCTTCGTGGCCCGTTTGACCAGGCCGCGGTTGGCGAGCGCGGTGAGCGTGTCGGGGGTGAGAGCCAGCAGATCGGCGCGGGGCACGGGCCCGGTGGTCGTTTCGGTCATCGGCCCAGCCTCTCGGCGACGAATTCGGCGAGCCGGCCCGGTGTCATCGCCCCGATGTGTGCGCCGGCCTCGGCGAGCCGACCGGCCAGCTCGCGGTCGTAGTCGGGGTTCGCGTCCTCGTCCAGAGCGGCCAGGCCGAGCACCGTGCTGCCCTGCTGCACCAGCCCGCGCACTGTGCGCAGCAGCCGGTAGGAGTCGCCGCCCTCGTAGAAGTCGGTGATCATCGCGACGATCGTGCGGCGAGGGTTCTCCACCAGATCCGCGCCGTACTGCACGGCCCGCGCGATGTCCGTGCCGCCGCCGAGCTGGACCCGCATCAGCAGCTCCACCGGGTCCGACACCTCCGAGGTCAGGTCCACCACATTGCTGTCGAAGGCGACGAGGTGCGTCTTGAGGCCCGGCAGCCCCCACAGGCAGGCGGCGGTCACCGCGGAGTGGATCACCGAACCGGTCATCGAACCCGACTGGTCGACCAGCAGGATCAACTGCCACTGAGTGAGGTGGCGTTGGGTACGGGAGTGGAAGTGCGCCCGCTCGATCAGGAGGCGCCGCTCCCCGGGCTGGTAGTGGGCGAGGTTGGCCCGTACGGTCTGCCGGAAGTCGAAGTCCCTCGCCAGCGGCACCCGGCTCGGCTTGCGGGAGCGGGTGCCGTGGAACGCCCGGCGGACCTCCGGCTGCAGCTTGGCCAGGAGCTCCTTGACGACCGACGCGACGATGCGCCTGGCAAGCCGCAGCACTTGCGGGTTCATCAGGTGCTTGGTGCGCAGCACGGCCCGCAGCAGTGTGGGGCTCGGCTCGACCCGCTCCAGAACCGCCGGGTCGGTGACGATCTCCTGGATGCCGTACCGCTCGACGGCGTCCCGCTCCAGTCGCTCGATGGTCTCCTTCGGGAAGAGCCGGTGGATGTCGTCGAGCCAGTCGATCGCGGTCACCGGCGAAGGCCCGTCCCCACCGGTGCGACGGGTGCTCGTCCCCGAGCGGCGCACCCCGCGCCTGGCGAGGTCGGGGTCACGGCCGTAGAGCCAGTCGAGCGCCGCATCCTGCGCGGCGTGGCCCTGCCCCAGCGGTCCGGTGTGCCGTTCGGCGGCGGCGCCGAGGATCAGCCGCCAGCGCTCCAGCCCGGCGTCGGGCGTGGTCGGTTCGGGTGTCGTGGTCATGATGCGGCTCCCAGGCCGTAACGGGACAGCACGCGGGACACGTTCTCCTCCAGGGAGCCGGCGCGGGCGATCAGCAGCGGGTCCGCGGTGGTCCGCAGCAGACCGCGTGCCGAGCCGCGCACCCCGCGCCGCTCCAGCAACTTTCCGGCGATCCGCTCGCGTTCACGTGGTGGGAAGAACGCGAAGGCCTGGCGCAGCGCGGGCAGACCCGACAGGAAGTCGTCGTCGGGCAGCGCACAGACCAGGCTGTCCAGCACATCGACCAGCGACTCCGTGGCGCCGCCGTCTTCACCACCGCTCTCCACCGCACCCGTCACCTCGTCACGGGCGAGCGCGAACAGCCCGGCCAGCCAGTCGCCGAGCGCATCCGGGCCGGCCGCCGCCACCGTACGCACCGCCTCGGCCGGATCCGTCGATGTCCCCGGCACCGCTCCCAGCGCCCGGTGCAGGCCGAATGCGGCTCCCCGAAGATCGATCGGGGCGTCCGGGTCACGGGTGATCCGCTGGGCGATCCCGGCGACTGTCGCCCGCGACGCCGCAAGCAACTCCGGCGCGTGCAGCACCGCATCCCGCACGGCGACCACGGCCCGCAACCGGGGGAAGTCCACCCCCGACGCACCGCGCGCGCCCTCCAGGAGCCACAGCAGCCGTCCCGTCGCCCCGTCGATCACGGCGCCGAGCAAGGGGCCGCGCGCCACCCCGTACACGCGGTCGTGCCGCCACAGGCCCAGAGCCGTGGCGAGCACGTCGCCGAGCGGCCCCGGCGTCTTCAGCTCACCGACGCGCGCAGCCAGTTCGGCGAGCAGTTGCTCCGAGAGGGCGCCCACCCCGCACAGCACGGCGTCGAACAGCACCCCGGCCAGCGCGTCGGCCCCGGCCTCCGCGTCATGTGTCCGCTCGGTGAGCGCGGCCGCTGCCGCCTCCGTCAGTCCCGCCCCGTACGCCCCCGCCTCGACCAGCGCGGCCTCGCGCCCCGGCGACGGCCGCGGCTCCCAGCGTTCGGTGAACACCGGGTCGATGCCGTGCTCGGGACCGGCGGTCCGCCCGTGACCGGGGATCCCCAGCACCCGCAGCCGGTGCAGCACCCGGCTGCGCTCCAGATCGGTGGCGTCGGTGAGGTCGAGGCGGTACGAGGAGCCGTGACCTCCGTCGAGTCCCAGCCGGGCGAGTTGCGCCGCCACATCGTGTACGAGTGGCGGCGCCGGGGTGGCGGGATGCAGCCGCCCGGTGCGGTCGCCGCTGCAGGCCGCCACCATCTCGACGACCGCGGGATGGCTGCCCGTCGACAACGTGCCCCGGCTCGTCCACGGCAGCGGGCGGTCCAGGTCGTCCGTGATCAGGGCACCCGCGAGACCGTCCAGTACATCGATCCTGGCGGGACGCGGATGGCCGCGCAGCGCGGTGAGCCCCTGGGCCAGACTGCGTGCCGCGATCAGATCGGCGGTGGACACCGGGAACTTCCGGGCCCGCAGCCGCTCGACGACCATCCGCAGCAGCCCGTCCGCCGCGGCCTCGGGGCCCGCTTCCCACACCTGCTGGTAGTAGCCGGGCGACGGCATGCCCGACTGGTACCCGGCGAACGCGTCCAACTGGCGGAACGAGTACGGCACGAGGAAACTCCCCGCCCGTGCCTCCGCCGGAGGAGCGGGCACCTGCGGCCACCCGTCAGCCCCGAGTGCCCAACCGTCCCCACCGCCGTCGAAAGGAAGTTCGCCGACAGCACCGGAAGCCTCGACAGCACCGACAGCCTCGCCAGAGGGGTCAACGATCCCGTAGGTGCCACGGACCCCGGCGAGCGCGCGCAGCGCCGGCTGGTGGAAGCCACCGGTCACCACCAGCACCGGCCGCTCCCCGGCCGCAGCCACCGCCCTCCGCACCCACGCCGCCATGTAGGCCTCGCGTGCCCGGTCACCCGCATCGGCCTCCGCGTCCCCGCGCACCAGCGCGAAGTACGCGTCGAGACGTGCGGCGAGACCGTCGTCCGGCTCCACCTCGAACAACCGGTCCCACAGCGCGTCCGAGGAGTCCACCGCGAAGTGCCGGCAGAGCCGCTCGGTGGCCTCTGCGTACCGGACCTCCGCGTCGGCGTACCGGTTGGCGCGCTCGGCGAACGCCGGATGCCAGGCCGGCAGATCGATGAAGCGGACCTCGGCCCCGGCCGCCCGACCCGCCCGCAGCGCGACCCACTCCGGCGAGTAGTCGCACAGCGGCGCCCAGGACGTAGCGGCCCGATGCCCGTCGCGGTAGTGGCTGAACACCGCGACCGGCAGCTCGTGCCCGAGCAGCAGCTCGTCCAGCCGGGCGTTCATCTCGGCCGGGCCCTCCACCAGCACATGGGCGGGGCGCAGTTCCTCGATGGTCCGCTCGACGAGCCGGGCGCAGGCGGGGGAGTGGTGGCGCACCCCCAGGAACACGGCGGGCATCAGTCGGCCAGCAGATGACGTGCGTCGTACAGGGCCTGCCACTGCGGGCCGCGGCGGCGCGGCACCTGCTGCTCCAGATAGCGGCGCAGCCGGGCCAGGTCCTCCGGGCTGTCCTTGGCAGCCGTACCGGCCAGACACGCCACCACATCGGCCGCGCTGCCCGGCTCGCCGCGCAGGAACCAGCCGCGTACGCCGACGGCATGCGCGACCGAGACCGCCTCCGCCGTACTCATCACGGCCGAGGGCCGGTCCGGGCCCGCACCCGAGCCGTCCGGACCGCCCGACCCGCCGCCCGCGCGCAGCTCGCGGAACGTACCGACCAGGACCTCCAGGACGTTCCGGTCCGGTGGCGGCTCCACGCCCGAGCGCCGCAACAGGGTGCTCACCTCGGCCTCGACGAGCGCCAGCTCCGTGTCCAGGTCCGGGATCGGGAACACCGTCTCGAAGTTGAACCGCCGCTTGAGCGCCGCGCTCATCTCATTGACGCCCCGGTCCCGGGTGTTGGCTGTCGCGATCACATTGAAGCCCTGCCGGGCGAAGACCATGCCGTCAGGACCGGTCAGCTCGGGGATCGCCACCACCCGCTCGGACAGCAGCGAGAGCAGCGAGTCCTGCACCTCCAGCGGGCAGCGCGTGATCTCCTCGAACCGTACGAGCCGGCCCTCCGCCATCCCGCGCAGCATCGGCGCCGGGACGAGCGACCGTGTCGACGGTCCCTCGGCGACCAGCAGCGCGTAGTTCCAACCGTACTTGATCTGGTCCTCCGTGGTGGCTGCGCCACCCTGCACCGTCAGCGTGGAGTCCCCGCTGACCGCCGCCGCGATCAGCTCGGACAGCAGCGACTTGGCGGTGCCCGGCTCGCCCACCAGCATCAGCCCGCGGCTCGTCGCCAGGGTCACCAGCGCCCGGTCGACGAGCGACGGATTACCGACGAACTTCCGGCTGATGCCCGCGTCCGTGTCACCGATGACGAACGTGCGCGCCGCCCGCAGACTCAACTCCCAGCCCGGCGGCCGCGGATCGCGGTCGTCGGAGCGCAGAGCGGACAGCTCGTGGGCGTACCGGACCTCGGCCGGGGGCCGTTGCACGGACGGCCCGGCCTCCACACCGACCGACGGCCCGCCGGCCTGGCCTTCCGGCACCGGCTCCGCATCCGTCTTCCGTACGGTCATGACGCGACGCCCTCGGTCAGCTCCGTCAGATCGGCCAGCAGTTCGGAGACGGTCACCGGGTCGAGATCGGCGAACCGCAGTGGATAGGTGCGCAACAGATAATGGTCGTTGGGCTGATCGTCCAGCCACACCGTTTCGAGGGTCTGGTCCGGGAACATGTCGACGACCCCGACCGCGATGCCGCTGTCCAGCGCGATCACCAGACAGACGTTGTCGGCGAGCTGCTTGGAGATCCACCGCTCGACCCCGGCGTCCTGCGGCACACCCCGCTCCCAGCCGCGCCGCTCCAGCCCGAGCACCTTGCCCGTCGGCACCTTGAGCCCCTCGAACCGGGTCAGCCGGTAGCCGGGTGCGTCTTCGTCCGCCAGACGGAACACGGCGCGCCCCAACTGCGGGAACGGCTGCAGGATCTCGTAGTCCGCGAACACCTCGGACCAGTCGTCGAGCTCCTCACCCAGCGCCATCGGGTGCGCGATCCGCACCGCCGCGCCGTCGGCCGGCTCGAAGGGGTCGTCCTCGACATTCGCGAACGTACGGTCCTCCGCCACCCGGAACGCGGTGGTCACCCCGTCGGTCTCGCTCAGCCACACCAGCCGGCGGACCAGGTGCCAGAGCAACGGGTGGTGGAGGAACAGCTCACGGAACTCCGCCGTCGTCCAGGAACGCTGCGCCACCATCGCGGCCTCCAGCCGCCGCACCTGGTCGGAGGCGACCGTCCGCACATCCTTCTTCAGCGCCATGAACCGCTTGCGCTCCGCGGGGGCCAGCTCCGCGTCGTCCCGCGCACCCGGCATCGGCAGATCCTTGCGGCGCTTGCCGTCACCGTCCAGCACATACGGCCGCAGCTGTTCGTCGAAGCCGACGGTGAAACGGCGGGTGCCGTAGTCGACGACCGTCGAACCCCCGGCGTCCAGTCCGAAGTCGGGCACCAGCCGGTCGGAGAGCTGCTCGCCGGTCAGCCCCAGCCCCGACGCCACCTCGGCGATCTTCTCCTGGGCCCGTACCTTCAGCGCCTTGAACTTCACGCGCTGCGAGATGCCGTGCAGATGCAGCAGCGCCACATCGGTGCCGATGGCCGCCAGCACATCGAGACCCTCGACCGCCCTGTGATGTGCGCCCTCGCCGGGCCAGGCCCTGATGACCGGTGTGAGACTCCGTACCGTTCCGTCGTCACCGAGCAGCCCGAGAGCGTGCAGCGCCCAGGACTCCTTGGCGGGCATCCCGGACAGCCGCCACTGCTCGAACAGCGCCCAGGCGAACACGGCGAGCGACTCCGGCTCCGCCGTCTCCCTGAGGACGGCCACCCCCGGATAGGTCTCCCCGGGCCGGGACAGCGCCAGGAGCATCAGGGCATGTCGGACGGACTCCTCCGGCAGCGCGCCGCCGGTCCTGACCCGGATCTGCGGCAGCAGGGCCGGCTCCGCCCACGCGGGCACGACGGGCATCCTGGCGGGCAGCGCCCGCTCCAGCGGGTCGGCCGACAGCAGCTCGTCGATCACGCCTGCCGCACCGGCGCCGTATCCGGCGGCGGCCTCCCGCACCACCGTGTCGCCGTGGACCGCGGCGATCTGCAGCAGCGCCTGCTCGGCGGCACGACGACCGGCCCCGGCCTTGCCGACCGCGTCCGGCACCAGGTAGGCGGCCGCCGTGGCGCCGTGCCGGACGAACCAGGAACGGGCCGTCGTTGCAACCGACTTGAGCCGCATCGACCAGTCCGCCATGTGCCGCGCCACCGCAACATCCACGTACGGCAGGAACAGCGAGGCGAGCGAACCCGGCTGGTGGGGTGCCGCACGGAGCAGCACCGGCAGTGCGTCGAGCCCGAAGCGGGCGGCGACCGGCTTGAGTGTCTCCTCGGCGTCCCACAGATCGTCCGGGGCCCATTTGCCGAGCCACGGCCGGACCGTCTCCTCGGGGCCGTGCAGGAACATCCAGGCCGGCTGGAGGCTGGTCAGCGTCTCCGTCGCCGCGTACGAAGCGGCCTGCTCCTCCCAGTACTTCGCCTCGCCGTGCGTGTGCTCACGCTCGCGGTTGTGCCAGGTGCGGCAGGAAGCCCACTTCTCCTTCTCGCCCGGCAGCCAGGCGATGCCCGGCTCGGCCTCGGCCGTCAGCCCGTCGACGACCGTCGTGCGGGTGGGTTTACGTGGACGGGACCACGGAGGGGAGACCAGCAGTTCCGGCAGCGTTTGGGAGGAGGCGTCGGCGACCCGGCCGACGGGGTTGACCAGCGGATCGACCAGCGCGGCCAGATCGGCGTCGAGCGTGGGGAGCACCGTCGCCACCAGCTCGCGATGGGCGCCGATGTGTCCGGCGAGCAGCAGCCGGGTCGACTCGGCGGGGCCCGGTCCCGAACCGTCGCGCACGGCTGCGGCGAGCAGTCTCAGCGCGCGTACCGGGTAGCGGTGCGCCGCCTTGAACAGCGCGGCCCGGACATGCTTCGCGTCCGCGTGGGTGAGGAGAAGACCGAAGGCCTCGTCCGACGGGAGTTCCACCAGGGCGTTCGCGATCAACTTCAGATAGTCGGTGCTGTAACGGTCGCTCATGCGGCCGGCCAGCAGCGGGGCGACCGCCGTTCCGATGCCCTCCGCGACCGTCCCGATCAGTGCGACCGACCAGCCGACGCCGGGCCGCTCCGCGATCTCGCCGACCTGCTCGGGCGAGTTGAGCGAGCAGAACACCATGGAGCGCAAGGTCTGGTCGCTCTCCGCGATCACCTGCGGGTTCGCACAGAGCTCGGCCACCCACTCCGTCTCGCTCGGCACCAGGTACGACACGACGATTCGGCGCACCGTATCGTCGCGGCACCCGGCGAGCGCGGCGACCGTCGACCGGTAGGTCTCCTCGTCGGCGTTCGCGAGCAGGGCGCGGATCCGGTCGGCGGCCGGCCGGCGCGCCCCCGTCCAGTACCCGTTGCGGGAGCCCGTGAGGGCCTCGAGCCACGGGTCGTACCGCCGCGTTCCCTTCTGGATCCAGTGCGCCTCGACGGTGAAGAGCTCCACGGCGGCCCGGGCGGCGAACGGCAGCCCGTACGCCTCGGTCCAACTGTCCGCCCATGCCGCCTGCGTCAATGGGTGGAGGCCGACCACCGCGGCCAGGACCGCCGCCCCGACGGGATCGGGACTGCCGGCCAGATGCGCCCGGGCGGACTCGACGAGCCGGTCGTCGCTGCTCGGAGCCGCCAGAAGCTCGGCGATCCACCCACGCTCCTCGGAGAGCCTGCGCTCCACCGTGTCCAGCGCTTCCTGTGAGGCCTTGCCCGCAGATCGCCGCACACCGCCGCGCCGCGGGTGCAACTGGCGCCGCCAGGCGGCCGGCAGCTCGAAGGTGTCCTCGTCGGGCAGCACACCCACAGTCGCGTCGGCAGCATCGGCGGCCTGCGTGAGGGCTTGTTCGGACGTCTCGGCGACCACCGTGGTCCTGCCCACCTCCCGGTAGCCCTTGCGCTCCTTCTCCGCGATCGTCCTGCGGACCTGCTCCCGCGCGGCGTCCGCCGACGCGTACTCCTTGCTCTGCGTGCGCCCGTCACTTCCGCACCGCCCGTACCGCACCGTCACCACGGCGCCGTCGGCCCCGGTCTCCCAGAACTTCGATGCACTGCCCTCGACGTACTCCCAGCGCCGCACCGGCCCGCCCCCTTCACACCTGGACAGCCCGCTTCGCGGCGGGCTTCTCGATCAGTGCTGCCACACTAGAACCCGCCACTGACAACGCAGCGTGACGGTGCACCGAGCGGGAAAAATACCAGGTCAGGGGCGTAGTGAAGGGGTTTGGGGTCAGCCGGCGGACACCGCGCGGGGGCTATCGGTCACTGCCCAGGACGGTGTCACGCCGGTGACCTGGCACACCATCAGGAACAGCGGAATGGGCGGGGTGTAGGGCGTACGGCTGTCGGGTGCGTGGATCAGCCGCGGCCGCGTCGCGGGGACGTACGCACCCCTGGCGTACGCGACCTGCGCCGGCCAGTCCAGTTCGAGGTCCGAACCCGCCGGGACGATCCACCACCAGCGGTCGGCGTCCGCGAAGACACAGCCGGTGCGTGGCAGATGGGACAGCAGCCGGAAGCCGTATGCGGCCGGGACCCCCACCGCGTCGCAGCCCAGACTCGCCGACAGCGCGGGGGGCACCGGCAGCTGTACCCCGCCGTCGCCGGCGCGGGGCGACTGGGGCTCACGGGAGCGGCGCGTTCCGAGCAACTGGGACATTGCGTTCCTCAACATGACTGCTCCGTGCCGTGCGGCAGTTCTGCCCAGACGATGCGGCCCGAGCCGTCCCCCGCGTCGCGGGACCCCCAGGCGCTGCTCATCGCGTCGACGAGCAGCAGGCCGCGTCCGTGTTCGTCGTCGGCGGTGCGACGCAGCTTCGGGCCACCGGGCTGGTGTCCTTGATCCTGTACGGCTATGCGCAGCCGTCTCTCGAGGCGGTGCAGCTCGCACACGACGCGAGCGCTCGCGGTGTGCACCACCGCATTGGTGACCAGTTCCGAGACGATCAGGACCGCCGCTTCGTGTGCATCCGCGTCCAGCCGCCACTCGTCCAGCCGGGCCCGCGTCAGCCGCCGCGCACCGGCCACCGATTCCGGGTGGGCGGGCAACGCGAAGCAGTACCGGAGCGCTTCCGTCCCGGGGCTGAGGTCGACGTGCCGGGGGATGAGCGCACTGCCAGGTGCCACGACCGATTCCTCACAGTGGGGGGCTGCACCACGCTCCGCATCCCGGGGGGAGGGAGCGGGCATGACTAAGTGAACTGGTTCACTCACCAACTCTCCCCCTGTCGCGAACACTTGGCAAGGGGCACTCTGAAAATTCCAGAGTGACTGTGTCTTTGAAGGCATACGCATGGCACACTGCTCGCAAACAGCGCATCGGGAGGTCTGAAGTGAGCGAACCGCGGTCCGCCCCGACCGTGGGTCAGGTCGTTCTCGGCAAGCGCCTGCAGGACCTGCGGGAGCGTGTCGGCCTGAGCCGTGACCAGGCTGCCAAGGTGCTGCGGGTCGCTCCTGCGACGATTCGCAGGATGGAGACCGCAGAGGTCGCTCTCAAGATCCCCTATGTGCAACTGCTCCTGAAGGCCTACGGGATCGCCGACGGCGAGGCCGACTCCTTCGTCGAGCTCGCCGAGGAGGCCAACAAGCCCGGCTGGTGGCAGCGGTTCCACGACGTCCTGCCCGACTGGTTCAGCATGTACGTCAGCCTGGAGGGCGCCGCAAGCCTCCTGCGCATGTACGAACCGCACTTCGTCCCCGGACTCCTGCAGACCGAGGACTACGCACGTTCGGTGATGCGTACCGGTGCCGTCGGCCAGACCCGGCCCGAGGACATCGAGCGCCATGTGGCGCTGCGGATGGTGCGTCAGGCACTGCTGACACGCCCGGACGCCCCGAAGCTGTGGGTGGTGATGGACGAGACGGTCCTGCGCCGTCCCGTCGGCAGCGCCGATGCCATGCGCGAGCAGACCGACCGGCTGCTCCAGGCGACCGAAATGCCCAATGTGACGCTGCAGATCGCGGAGTTCGCGACCGGTCACCACCCCGGCACCTATGGCCCGTTCGTCCTCTTCCGTTTCGCCGTCCCCGAACTGCCCGACATGGTGTACAGCGAGTACCTGACCGGCGCCGTCTACTTCGACGCGCGCCCCGAGGTGGCCTCCTACCTCGAAGTCATGGACCGCATGGCGGCTCAGGCCGCAACTGCACAACGCACGAAGGAAATCCTCCGGGACTTCCGCAAGGAGCTGTGATGATCGACCCCATATACAACGGCATGCCGGCCGCCGAACTCGGCTCCGAAGGCTGGTACAAGCCGTGGAGCGGCGGCAACGGGGGCAACTGCGTCGAGGCCATGAGGCTGGCCGACGGCAGAGTCGCTGTACGCCAGTCCGCGGATCCCGAGGGCCCCGCCCTTATCTACACCCCCCGTGAGATCGCCGCATTCATCCAGGGCGCCAAGGCGGGTCAGGCGGACTTCCTCCTGACCGGAACCTGACGCGGACGTACCGAACCCTGAAGAGCCGGCGCCTGTTCCGCGCCACACGTCATTCTTTGTTCGCCGATCCACGGACCCAAGGAGCGCGCTATGACCGGGCACGACCCGCAGCCCATCGAGATCGACACCAGCAAGCCGCATCCCGCCCGGATGTACGACTGGTTCCTCGGCGGCAAGGACAACTACCCGGTCGACGAACAGATGGCCCAGCAGCTCCTGGCCCTCGACTCACGGGGCCGTGACATGGCCCGGGTCAACCGCGCGTTCATGCACCGCGCCACCCGCTGGCTCGCCGAGCGGGGCGTACGTCAGTTCCTCGACATAGGCACCGGCATCCCGACCGAGCCCAACCTTCACCAGATCGCACAGCAGACCGCCCCGGATGCGCGCATCGTCTACTGCGACAACGACCCGATCGTCCTTGCGCACGCGGCGGCCCTGCTGCGCTCCACCCCCGAGGGCGCCACCGAGTACATCCAGGTCGACGCCCGCCGGCCGGAGGCCATCCTCGAGAAGGCGGGCAAGGTCCTCGACTTCAGCCGCCCCATCGCGTTGTCCCTGCTGGCGCTGCTGCACTTCCTCGACGACGAGGACGGTGCGGCCGAGCTCGTCGACCGGCTCGTGGCGCAGCTCCCCTCGGGCAGCTATCTGGTGCTCTCGCACACCACCGGGGACTTCAACCCCGAGGGTGCGGCCCAGGCCTCCGCCATGTACAAGGCCCGCGGGATGACGCTGCGTCCGCGCTCGCATGCCGAACTCAGTGCGTTCTTCGACGGGCTGGAGCTCGTCGAGCCGGGCGTCACCCTCTCCGCGGACTGGCACCCGGAGCTCGGTGAGGTCATCGACGTGCCGGGCGACGAGCCGATCCCGGGATACGCGGGTGTGGCCCGCAAGCCCTGACTCCGAGCCGCACAGCTCACTTCGGCTCAGTGGACCGACAGCAGCCCGCAACCCTGCTGTCCCCGCCGTGTTCAGGTCTCCAGCACGTGTCCGGATGTCGCCTCGACATGGTCGGGCACCTCGTCGTGCCGGTCGCCCACCGATGACGTTCCGGACGGCTCGAACAGCAGGAGTGACGCACCGGCCGCCGAGTACGGCCGGTGCCACGTGGTGCGCGGGACGACGAACACCGCGCCCCGGTCGAGGGTGACCGTCCGCTCCCCGCCGGCCTCGCGCAGTGCGATGTCCAGGGCGCCGTCGAGGACGAGGAAGAACTCGTCGGTCTCCTCATGGACGTGCCAGACATGCTCGCCCCGGACCTTGGCGACCCGCACGTCGTAGTCGTTGACGCGGGTCACGATGCGGGGGCTCCACAGCGCCTCGAATGTCTTGAGGGCATCGCTCAGCAGGATCGGGTCCGGGCCGGCCGTCGCCGTGTGATCGCTCATGTGTCCCATCTTCGGCGGTGGACTCCGCTTCGGGTGAGTGCTACGAATCGCACATGGCGCAAGAATCCTCGCACCGGGTCGTGATGATCGTCTCCACCGGCTCCAACCCGTTCGAGCTGGGCGTGGCCACCGAACTCTTCGGGCTGCGCCGCCCCGAGCTGCCGGTGCCCTGGTACGAATTCGAGCTCTGCGCCGAGACCCCGACCGTGCGCATGCACCACGGCTTCTTCCAGCTCACCGGAGTCGCCGGACTCGACGCCGTCGACCGGGCCGACACGGTCATCGTGCCGAACCGCCCCGACCCGGACACCGACCCCGACCCGGCCGTCCTCGACGCGATCCGTCGCGCCGCCGGCCGTGGCGCCCGTCTGGTCAGCTTCTGCACGGGTACGTTCACGCTGGCCGCGGCCGGTGTGCTGGACGGCCGCCGCGCCACCACCCACTGGCGCTGGGCCGATGCCTTCGCCGCCCGCTTCCCGCAGGTCCGCCTCGACCCCGATGTGCTGTTCGTCGACGACGGGCAGATCATCACCGCGGCGGGCAGCGCCGCCGCCCTCGACACGGGCCTCCACATCGTCCGCGGCGACCACGGCGCGGAGATCGCCGCCGCCGTCAGCCGCCGGCTGGTCTTCGCGGTCCACCGCGACGGTGGCCAGCGGCAGTTCGTGGAGCATCCGCTGCCCGACGTGCCCGACACCTCGCTGGGCCCGCTGCTCGCCTGGGCCGAGGAGCGCCTCGGCACGGAGCTCACGGTGTCCGGCCTTGCCGCGCACGCCGCTGTCAGCCCTGCCACCCTGCACCGCCGCTTCCGTTCCCAGCTCGCCACCACCCCGCTCGCCTGGCTGACCGAGCGGCGGATCACCTTCGCCTGCCGGCTGATGGAGCGCGGCGAGGAACGGATCGACGTGGTCGCCCGCGTCAGCGGACTCGGTACGGCGACGAACCTGCGGGCCCAGCTGCGCCGCCGTACCGGGCTCACCCCCACCGACTACCGCCGCCGATTCGCAGGGACATGACGCACCGGTCCGGTACGGCAGCGTCCGCCCTGGCGCACCTGCCCGGTCCCGTCGCAGGTCACAATGGGGCCATGTCCCGACGCAGCTCACGCCCCCGGCAGACTTCCGCCGCGCGTACCCGGATCGCCCCGGCCACCGCGATCACTCCGGCCTCGCCGTGCCCCTGCGGCCTTTCCGCCACGTACGCCGACTGCTGCGGTCGACTGCACGCCGGGGCCGCCGCGCCGACCTGTGAGGCGTTGATGCGTTCGCGGTACGCCGCGTTCGTCGTCCAGGACGCGGCGTACCTGCTCCGCACCTGGCACCCGGACACCCGGCCGCCGGTCATCGACTTCGATCCCGCAATGCGCTGGGTGCGCCTGGAGATCCTGGCGACGACTGACGGCAGCGCTTTCCACACCACGGGGACGGTCACCTTCCGCGCCCACTACACGGACAACGGCCGGCCGGACTCGCTCCACGAACAGAGTCGATTCGTCCGGCACGATGGCGCCTGGGTCTACTCGACGGCGGTCTTCGCCGACTGATCACTCCGCGGTCCGCTGAGCGGCATCACGCCGAAAGTGCTCACCGGGACCCTGCGGGCGGTGGGGCGAGCGGGCGGCGCCGGTGTCAGGCCCGGGCGGGCACCCGTGACGCACCGGCCGCGTCCGCCGGGGACAGCTCCTGCGTCAGGTCCTCAGCCAGCAGCCGTTTGGCGATGGCATGGACCGCGGCCCGCAGCTGCTCGTCGTCGGGGCGGGCACCGTCGTGGTCCACTTGTTCATTGAGCCAGGCGCCCCAGGCACGGGAGATCGTCGCCGCCTCCCGGCGGCCCGCCTCGGTGTGCGTGAAGAGATGACCGTCCCCGCTGAGATACCCCTCCTCGATCATCCGGTCGAAGACCGGCACCAGCACCTCGGGTGGAATCCGGTGCCTCGTCGCGATCAGACCGAGGCCCGCATGGCCGACCATCCGGGTGAACAGCTCCACCTGCATCACTGCCCAGGCGCCGGCCATGTCGAGCCGGGTGTCCGAGGCTGCGACGATCCGCCGGGCCGTGTCCGGGCCCATGCCCCGCAGGATCTTCGCCACCGAGTACTCCAGCAGCTTCGCCGAGTCCCCGTCGTTCGGGGAGGCGAATCCTTCGCCCATGTCGGTCGAGGCGACCCGTGCGGTGTCCCGAAGTTTCACCTCTTTCAGGAAGAGGGCCACGACGAACCCGAGCAGTGCGACCGGCACCGTCCAGAGGAACACGGTGTGGAGCGTGTCCGCATATGCCTGGACCAGCGGTGCGGACTGCCCGGGCGGCAGGTTGTGCAGCCCCTTCGGGCTCTGCGCCGCCTTTGCCACGACTGCGGGGTCGCCGCCCGCCCGCGCCGCAGCCGCGACCCCCTGAGTCAGGTTCGGCCCCAGCGCGTTGGCGTAGATCGTGCCGAAGACCGCGGTGCCGAAGGAGCTGCCGAGCGTACGGAAGAACGTCACACCGGACGTCGCCGTGCCGAGGTCCGCGTAGTCGACCGTGTTCTGCACGGCGATCGTCAGCACCTGCATGGCCAGCCCGATGCCGACACCGAGCACCAGCATGTACAGCGACTCCAGCCAGACCCCGCTTCCCGGACCCATCCGGGACAACAGGTACAGCCCGGCCGCCATGATCAGCGAACCGATGATGGGGAAGATCCGGTACCTGCCGGTCTTGCTGACCACATTGCCGCTGAAGATGGAGGCCGCGAGCAGACCGATGACGAGCGGCAGAGTCCGCACGCCCGACAGGGTCGCCGAGTTCCCGTCCACGAACTGCAGATACGTGGGCAGGAAGATCATCGCGCCGAGCATCGCGAAGCCCACGATGAAGCTGAGGACCGAGCAGACGGTGAAGACCGGGTTCCGGAACAGCCGCATCGGCAGCATCGGTTCCTTCGCCCGGAACTCCACGAGGCAGAAGAGCGCCAGCGCGACGACACCGCCCGCGAAGAGACCGATGATGACGGGCGACCCCCAGGCGAACTGATTGCCGCCCCAGCTCGTCGCCAGGATCAGGGCGCTCGCACCGATCATCACCAAGGTGATGCCCAGATAGTCGATGACCGGCCGCCCGGCCGCCTTGACCGCCGGGATCGTCCGGGCGGCGGCTATCACCACCACGATCGCGATCGGCACATTGACGTAGAACGCCCAGCGCCACGAGAGATGGTCGGTGAACAGCCCACCGAGCAGCGGCCCCACCACCGTGGCCACCCCGAAGACCGCACCGATCGCACCCTGGTACTTGCCGCGTTCACGCAGTGGGATCACGTCGGCGATCAGCGCCATCGAGGTGACCATCAGCCCGCCCGCGCCGACGCCCTGCAGCCCTCGCCAGATGATCAGCATCGACATATTGGTCGCGAGACCGCACAGGAACGAGCCGGTGATGAAGATGATCGCCGAGACCTGGAAGACGATCTTCCGGCCGAAGAGGTCACCGAACTTTCCGACCAGGACCGTCGCCACCGTCTCGGCGAGCAGATACGCGGTGACCACCCAGGACATATGGGCGGCGCCGCCCAGATCCGAGACGATCGTGGGCAGCGCCGTGCCCACGATCGTCTGGTCCAGGGCGGCCAGCAGAATCCCCAGCACGATCGTGATGAAGACGATGTTCCGGCGACGCGGGTCGAGCACGGGCGGCGCGGCGGCACTCTGCGCGGCGGGGGCGGTCTCGCTGGCAGTGGTCACGCTTGCACCCTCACATCGGCCCCTGCCTGCCGCATGTGGGGGACGGCCGGACGAGTCAGCGGATCAGCTCGTGTACCGACGTCTTCATCCGGGCGACGAACGCCTCCCGCACCGGCTCCGTCACCCGGTCGAGCGAGAGGTACGGATTGAGGTCCTCCAGCTCGACGAGCAGCAGCTCGCCGTCGGCCGTCCGGCAGGCGTCGATCCGCTGGATGCCGTGGGCGAGAGCGTTCCAGTCCACGAACCGCCGGGCGAACTCCAGATCCGCCTCCGTCGGCCCGTACGGCTCCAGCACCCAGCGCCTGTCGGTGTGCGGTGCGTACAACGCGTACTGGAAGTCCCGGTCGATGAAGTAGAAGGACACCTCGTAGCTGAAGTCGATCTTCGGCTGGACGAGCACGGTGCCGACCGGTTCGGCGGCCACCTCGGCGGTGAGCAGCTCCGGTGCGACGAACCGCAGCCCGACCGAGTCCGCACCCAGCTTCGGCTTGATCACATACTCCGCGGCCTCGGGCAGCAGCCCCAGATCGGCTGCCCGGTCCACGGTCGCGATCACCGGATACTTCGCGGCGCTCAGGTCGACCAAATACTGCTTGCCGGCCATGTCACCGAGTCCGGTGAGCGGGTTGTACACCGGCACGTTCCGCTCGCGTGCGCGGGCGCAGAACGCGTCGTACGCCTCCTGGTAGTGCAGCACCGGACCGCTGTTGCGTACGACGACGACGTCGAAGCCGTCCAGGAGTGCGGCCGCATCCCGCGGATGGCAGAGTGCTACGTCGAACTCGTCGCGGAGCCGCGAGGTCAGAAAGATGTCCTCGTCGCAGTAGCGCCGGCCGCGCGCCTCGTAGGCAAGATCGGTGACGAAGAGGGCGGACGGGCGCGGACCGGCGGGCATGGCGTTTCCCAGGGGGTGTGTGCGAACAGCGGATCGGTGGCATTGCTGCCCGACATTCTCTCCCGGTCCGCTTCACCCTGGTCACCGCGGTCCGACCGGCGGCCGGTCAGGCCGGCCGATGCGGGTGCAGATGTTCTCCGTGGTCCCGTGGATCACGTGCTGCCGATGTCGGTGGCGTGGCAGTCACCAGGAGCTGCCGGGACGCACCGGCAGCCCGGGGTGGTGGGCGGCGAGCACCTTGTTGGCCCGGGCCAGCTCGGACAGGGCCTGCTCGCGGTCGGCCTGGTCCTCGATGCCGAGCCGGGGGCCGCGGAACCTGCGGACCTCGCGGGCGGCGCACTCGGCGTCGAACTCCGCCTGCACGATGTGCGGCGGGATGCAGGACCCGATCAGTGCGGCGACCCGGTCCGGGATCGGTACGGGGACTAGGAGGTGCGAGGCGGTCATGGGGGGTTTCCCTCTCGGATGGTTGACCAGGAGGTGGTGCGGGGCGGCCGCCGGATGAGCGGTCGACCTCTCCTTATGTAACGGGACGCAGTTCCGGTTTTCTCGTTGAGAACGTCTCCGTCTGGCAACCGTTCGGGAGTGACCGGCTATTTCCCCTTACTCGTAAGTAAGTTGACTCCTCGTGAGGTACGTGCTCGGGTCGCAATCCGCACCGCGTGGCTCAGTGCGGCGCGTCGCTGCTACGTGCGCGCAACTGCATCGCACGCAGCACGGCCTCGGTCGAGAACCGTGACTCGAGGTCGACGAGTTGTTCGCCGAAGACGGTCTCCAGACTACGCATCCGGTAGCGGACCGTCTGCGGTTGTACGTCGAGCAGTTCCCCCGTCCGGGCCGCGGTGCCGCGGGTGTCGTCCGAGCAGACGGGGCGAACCGGTCTCGGGGACATGTGGTCCGGCCCTCCGTTACGAAGAGAACTAAGGTGGATTACGGATCATGCAAGAACGCCCCCGGAGGGGCCATGCGCCACCACCGCACCACCCACGTCGACAGCGCCCAGGAAGCTCTGCTCACCCTCGGGCATCTCGTCGATCAGGCACTGGAGCGGATCAGGATCCAGCGGGCCCGCGTGGAACTGGCCGAGGCGCTGCAGCGTCATCTGCTTCCGCCTCAACTGCCTGCCATGCCCCATATAGCCATCGCGGCCCGTTACACCCCCTCGCGCGACGGTCTCGATGTCGGGGGCGACTGGTACGACGCCTTTCCGATGACGAACGGTTTGGTCGGGGTCACGATCGGTGACGTGCAGGGGCACGACGTGGAGGCCATCGCCTTCATGGGGCAGGCCCGCACCAGCCTGCGGGCCCTCGCCGGCGCCACGACCGATCCGGGCGAGATATTGAGTCGCACCAACGACCTGCTCATCTCGATGAGCTGCGGCCCCTTCGCGACGTGTTGCTTCCTCACCTTCGACCCGGTCAGCGGCGCGCTCGCCATCTCCCGCGCAGGCCACATCCCGATGGTCTGGGCCACCGCCACCGGCTGGTCCGGCATCGTTCTCGACAGCGGGGGCCCGCCCCTCGGGATTCTCCCCGGCGAGACCTATCCGGTGACGCGACGACGGCTGACGGAGCAGGGATCGTTGGTCCTGGTCACCGACGGGGTCGTGGAAGGGCCGTCCTGCCCGCTCGAGAAAGGGCTCGACGAAGTGGTCCAGCTGGTGAGCAGTGGTTACGACGGAGATCCCGACCGGTTGGCCGGTGACGTGATCAAGGTGGCCGATCTGACGGGGCACCGCGACGATGCCGCAGTCCTCGTCGTCCGCTATGCCGGCATTCCTTCCGCGGAGTAGCCGCGTGCGGTCGTCCCGCATGTTCCGCGTTGCGACGATGGAGATGTCTTCCGGCGCGTCCTGGCCGGCAGGGCCCTTCCGGGTGGTGTCTGATGACTGGCGTGGTGACCAATCAGGAGCTCCGGCGCAGAGGCGCCGCGACTCTGCTGGTCCTCGCTGTCGCCGCCGTCTACTACGGGGCTGCCCGGCTGGGCCTTCTCGAACAATTGGTGCGCGGGCAGGTCACGCCGCTCTGGCCGCCCACGGGTATCGCCGTGGCCGGTCTGCTCGTCTTCGGACTGCGGATCTGGCCGGGTGTCGCGCTCGGCGCCTTTCTCGCCAATGCGGCCATCGGGCCGACACCTCTCACCGTCCTGGCCATCGTGGTGGGAAACACGCTCGCACCGGTCTGTTCCTACCTGCTGCTGAGACGTGCGGGCTTCCACAACGACCTGGACCGGCTGCGCGACGCGCTGGCGCTGGTCTTCCTGGGTGCCCTGGGCGGGATGCTCATCAGCGCGACCGTGGGCAGCAGTGTGCTGGTGATCTCGGGTGCGCTGCCCGCAGGCGATTTCTGGCGCACCTGGTCGGTGTGGTGGACAGGCGATGCGATGGGCGTGCTGGTCGTCGCACCGTTTCTGCTCGTCCTTCGCAAGGCGCGGTGGCCACGGGGTGTGGCATTGCGGCGGTGGGCCGAGGCAGCTGCCCTGACGCTCGGCACCCTTGCAGCCGCGCTCCTGGCGACGGCAGGCACCAGCGCCTCCCTGCTCTTCCTCGTCTTCCCGTTCCTGATCTGGGCCGCGTTCCGCTTCGAACTTGCCGGTGCCGCGTCGTGCGAGCTCGGAGTCTCCACGTTGGCGATTCTGGCCGCCGGCAGTGGGGTCGGCCCATTCGCCCACAAGGATCTCTTCACCAACATGGTGACGCTGCAGGCCTTCAACGGCGCCACGGCGCTGACCGCGCTGCTGCTCGCGGCGGTCATCACCGAGCGGAACCGCACCCACGGGGAGATCAAGCGGCTCTGTGCGCGGCTCACGGACATGGTGGCGGCCATGCCGGACCACCCGGTGACCGATCAGTGGCAGACGTCCGACGACCCTGATGACCCCGGCCGCCGGACCGGCGACGGTGAGCCCTGAGGGTTGTCCCGACCCCTGCACCACACCGTCGGGCTCGACGTCAGTGGGCTGACAGCACCTCGGCCAGGTCGTACCCCACCACCTCTTCCAGCTGCGCATACGTGCAGCCGCCGGGGGTGCGGTCCGGCCGCCACCGGCGGAACTGGGCCGTGTGCCGGAACCGGTCGCCCTCCATGTGGTCGTAGGCCACCTCGCACACCCACTCCGGACGCAGTGCCACCCACGACTGGTCCTTCTTCGCGGACCACCGGCTCTGCGCACCGGGCAGCCGGGCGCTCTCGTGCGCGGTGGCGTCCGCCCAGGCCGCCCACGGATGGTCGGCGGAGTCGGTCCGCAGCGGTTCCAGCTCCGCCACCAGCTCCTCGCGGCGCTTCATCGGGAAGGCGGCGCACACCCCGACGTGCTGCAGAACGCCCCCGGAGTCGTACAGGCCGAGCAGCAGGGAGCCGACGATCGGGCCGCTCTTGTGGAAGCGGTAGCCCGCCACCACACAGTCGGCGGTCCGCTCGTGCTTGATCTTGTACATGACGCGGACGTCGGAGCGGTACGGCAGATCGAGCGGCTTGGCGACGACGCCGTCGAGCCCGGCCCCCTCGTACCGCTCGAACCACTCCTGGGCGACGGCCGGGTCCGTGGTCGCGGGGGCCAGATGGACAGGGGCCGAGGCACCGGACAGCGCCGCCTCCAGCACCGCGCGCCGGTCCACCTGCGGGGTACTCAGCAGAGAGTCGTCGCCCACCGCGAGGATGTCGAAGGCGACCAGGCTGGCCGGGGTCTGTTCGGCCAGCAGCCGCACCCGTGAAGCGGCCGGATGGATGCGCTCGCTCAGCCGGTCGAAGTCCAGCCGGCCGTCATACACGACGACGATCTCCCCGTCGATGACACAGCGCGGCGGCAGATTCTCCCGAACCGCCGTGACCAGTTCAGGAAAGTAGCGGGTGAGCGGCTTGCCGGTGCGGCTGCCGATCACCACCTCGTCGCCGTCGCAGTGCACGATCGCCCGGAAGCCGTCCCATTTGGCCTCGTACTGCATCCCGGGCGGGATTTTGGACACGGACTTGGCGAGCATCGGCTTCACGGGCGGCATCACCGGCAGATCCATGGAGCGATTCTTACCCGGACAGCCCGATCAGGCTCCCGATATGCGGCATATGTGAGCCCGGCCTAGCGTGGCCCCATGGGCGCAGCGGGAACAGCGGTGGAGCTGGATGCGGACGGGCGGGCGGTGCGGCTTTCCAGCCCGGACAAGGTGTACTTCCCGGAGAAGGGCTACACGAAGAGGGACGTCGCCGAGTACTTCCTCGCCGTGGGTGCAGGGATCACCCGCGCCCTGCGAGACAGACCGACCACCCTCCAGCGCTTCGTGGACGGCGTCGACGGTGACTTCTTCTACCAGAAACGCGCCCCGAAGAACCTCCCCGACTGGATCCCCACCGCCCGGATCACCTTCCCCAGCGGCCGGCCGGCCGACGAGATCTGCCCCACCGAACTCGCCGCCGTCCTGTGGGCGGCCAACCTCGGCACGCTCACCTTCCACCCCTGGCCGGTACGGAGCGCCGACACCGATCACCCCGACGAGCTGCGCATCGACCTCGACCCGCAGCCCGGCACGGACTACGCCGACGCGGTCACCGCCGCCCATGAGCTGCGGGCCGTCCTCGACGACCACGGGCTGCGCGGCTGGCCCAAGACCTCCGGCGGCCGCGGCATCCATGTCTTCGTACCGGTCGAACCCCGCTGGACGTTCACCGAGGTCCGCCGCGCCGCCATCGCGGCCGGACGCGAACTGGAACGCCGGATGCCGGACCGGGTGACCACCGCCTGGTGGAAGGAGGAGCGCGGCGAACGCATCTTCGTCGACTTCAACCAGACCGCCCGCGACCGGACGATCGCCTCCGCCTACTCCGTACGGCCCCACCCGCACGCCCCGGTCTCCGCACCTCTGCGCTGGGACGAGATCGACGACGCCGAGCCGCGCGACTTCGACATCAGGACGATGCCGAAGCGGTACGCGGAGGTGGGCGATGTGCACGCGGACATGGACGACCACGCCTTCCGGCTCGACGGTCTGCTGGAACTGGCGGACCGTGACGAGCAGGAACGCGGGCTCGGCGACATGCCGTACCCGCCGGAGTACCCGAAGATGCCCGGCGAACCCAAACGGGTCCAGCCGAGCCGCGCCCGGCACGACGAGGACGGGGATGCATGAGCGCGCCCGACCTGGAGCCCGTCACACCGCACGGGGAACATGCCCGGCCCCCGGCCCGCGGTGACCGGTGGGCGGCGTTCAAGGCGTCCCCGTATCTGCCCGCCGTCGTACTCCTGTTCATCATCGCGGCCGCCGCCGGTCTCTTCGCAGGCTCCTACACGTACGCGATGGCCAACCCGACCCCGCGCAACATCCCGGCCGCCGTGGTCGGCGACCTCGGCAGCGTGCGTGACAAGGTCTTCCTCGACCGGCTGGAGCGCGCGCTCGACACCTCGCTGGTGCTCCGTGAGTACGCCACCGAAGCCGAAGCCCGCACCGCACTGGAGGGGCAGAAGGTCTTCGGCATCCTGCGGTCCGAGAACGGCGGGGTCGGTCTGGACGTCGCGAGCGCGTCCGGAGCCCCGGTCGCCCAACTGCTCGCCGAGTCCACGCTGAAGGTGGGGGAAGCGGTCCATGTGCCGGTGAAGGTCAAGGACGTGAAACCCCTGCAGCGGGGCGACCCGCGCGGCCTCGCCCTCTTCTACATCTCGCTCGCCGCGGTGATCATCGGATTCGTCGGTGCCATCCAGCTGACTGTGCACGCCAAGGCGCTGGCCCCGCTGGACCGGATCGGGTTCACCGTCGTCTACGCCCTGCTCGGCGGGTTCGCGATCGCCGCCGTGGTGGACTGGCTGCTCAGCTCCGTCAAGCTGCCGTTCCTCCAGTCGTGGATGATCCTCTCCCTCACCATGTTCACCACCGGCATGGTCTTCACCATGTTCAACGCCCTGATGGGTCGCTGGGCGATGATCCCCACCTGGGGACTGATGGTGCTGCTGGGCAACCCGTCCTCAGGCGGTGCGGTGTCCTGGCCGCTGCTGCCGTCGGTCCTCGGCTTCATCGGCCGCTGGCTCCCCCCGGGCGCCTCGGTCAACGCCCAGCACGCCGCCGTCTACTACCACGGTCATCAGCGGGTCTTCCCGTACCTGGTGCTCGCCGGATGGTCGCTGGTCTCCTGCGCCGTGTTCCTGGTGTGGCGCCACCGGTACCCGGAAGACCGCGACCACATGCCTCAGCATGCGGCCGCGGCCCCCTGACATCTCTCTGAGCGGTTACAGCTCCTTGATCAGGGTCGTCCAGGCGAGTGCTCCCCGCAGATGCTCTCGGAAGTCCGTCTCCGCGAAGCTGTCGACCGTACCGCCCATCGCCGTGTAGAAGGACCGGCCGCCGTCATAGTCACGGCACCAGGACACCGGGTGGTCCCAGCCGTTGGCGCTGGCCCCCGGCTTGTACGTGATCTCCCAGACGCGGGCCACGGTGTGCACATCGCCGGACGGGTTCTTCGTCCTGTTCAGCCATCTGTCCGGGCGCTTCCACTCCAGCGGCAGGTTCTTCGTCGCCGGGTGCTGCCGGTCCCCGATCTCAACCGTAATTCGCTGTACGGCGGTTGGGCTGTCGGCTGCCGGACGGGCGCCGACCAGGCCGGTGAACCAGTCCGAGTACGGTTCGGTGCGCGCCGCGTCATGGATGCCGAGGAAGCCGCCGCCGGCCTCCATGTACGCCCCCTGCTCCGGGTCGAGGACATCGCCGCCGCCGGTCAGGAAGACGACGGCGTTGTACTTGCCGAGCTGCTTACCGTTGGTGAAGACGGCCGGGTCTTCGGTGAGCGGCCCGGCCTCCAGTCCGGTGAGCCCGATCTTCTCGATCGCCGCGATGCCGGCGTCGACGGTCGGGGACTCGTCGGTCGCCGAGGCGTGGGAGACCAGCACCTTGACGTTGGCGCCGCCTGGCGGAGACAGCGGAGACAACGTTGTCGCCGTCGACTGCGTGTCCACCGGACCGGGTGCCCGAGGGCGCGTCTCCCGATCGCGATACCGGCGGCATCGTGACGGGACATCTCTCGGCGGGGGGTGACCAGCGGCTTCTGCCAGTGCTGGGCACCCCACACGCTGGTGTAGGCCGGGTCGACCGCGACAACGCTCAGACCGTGCTCGGCGGCCATGGTGACCAGCCGGGCCTTGAGCCTGCCGGTGGGCATGCCGGAGACGAGCTGCCGGAACCGCTTGCGGCGGCCGTGCTTCTCGCGGGTCTTCTCGGTGGCGAAGTCGAGGTCTTCGATGCCGATCGCGGCGACACCGACCCGCACCGCCCAGTTGATCAACCGGGTCAGGGCGTGGCGGATCTGTGCGTCACGGTGAGCGGTGGTGCCGGACAGGTCGTAGGGGAAGCGGTGCGGCTCGCCGACCGGGTTGCCGTGCCGGTCGAGCCGGTAGGCGGCGAAGTGGTCGGCGTTGGTGTCGACGCCGATCATGCCCCGGGCGCGGGCGGTCTCCAACGGGACTGTTTTCACGAGGGGGCGTTGCCAGGATGCGGTGAGGTACCAGCGGCCACGGCCCGTGTCGAGGTGGATGCGGTAGGCGACGGCCCGGTTGGCTTCGATGCGGTCGCCCCACTCCGCACCCCGGTGCGCGAACGCGATACGACCGGTGAGGGTGTACCGGCCGTGCTGGGCGTTGGCCAGGTGCGCGAGCGGGGCAGACAGCTTGACGGACACTTCGCCGTCCGGGGTGACGCGGATCGTCTCGTTCCCGAACCGCTTCCCCGACTCACCGTCGGCAGCGAGAAACCAGCGCTCCGCCTCCCACCGTTGCTGCCACTCGTCCTCGGTGAGACGGGCCTGGGCGAGGTGGTGGCGGGTGTTCAGGAGACGCTTGCCGCCGCGTACCACCCGCACCCGTCCGGCCTGCCAGTCGGCGACAGCCGCCGTGTGCCGCGCCTCCAGCATCGCGAGCCGGCGGGACTTGCGGAACCACTCGTTCTTCGACCGGTAGCCACCCGCAGCGCGCCTGGTGCCCTTCTCTCCGAGCGGGAGGGACAGCCGGTGCCGCAACGTCTTGATCCCGGCCTCCAGCTTCCGGATGTGCGCGGCCTGGCAACGGCGCGCGAGCGCCCACTGATCGTGCGTGGCCTTAGTGATCGCACCCGCGATCCGCGACGACGACACCCCGGTCAGCTCCCGCTTACGCGCTGCCCAGGTGTCCGCGCTGTGATCCAGACCGTCTGCACAGCGGGCCTTGAGATCACGGGAAGCCAGCGCACCCTGATGCGCACCGATCGCACGCAGCACCCTCTCGTCCTGGGCGGTGAGGTGTTTGAGGCGGTCCCGGACCGCCACCCCGGCAGGCCCGGGCACCACGAACGAGGCCGCCGGCTCCCGCACACCACCCACCACATCACCCCCTCAGGGCCGCACCCCTGCCACCCAGCCCAACGAGCAACAGCCACCAAGGTCACCCATTCGGCCCCAGAACCCCCGTTCCCACCCCGCGAATCCGCCGCCAGGACTCACTTCCGCTCACTACGACTCACTTCAGCTCAGTAAACCGACGGCAGCTCACAACCCCTCTTGGTCACTGCAACAGCAAGGAGTCACTGCAACAGCCGATGAGGCTAGACCTCTTTTCGCGACTCACCGATAGCTATGGCGGCAATGGCACGAAATTTGTCTTTAATATGGATAAACGAAGATCCCCCGGCTGCCGTATGGCCCGTCTCAGGGGATCACATGCGCCCCGCCGGTCTATGGAAACCTCCGCAAATACCCTTATGAAAGTGGGGAGTTCGACATGGATCGAAGGAGCTTCAATCGCCGGTTCTTGGTGAGCGGCGGGGTCGCCGCGGCGACCGGAGTGACATCGTTGTCTCTCGGAACGATCGAGGCCAGCTCGGCGGAGCCCCCGCCGAAAACCGCTCCGGCGGGCGGCGTGGTCCGCCATCTCAAGCTGTACGCGGAGAAGCTGGCGGACGGTCGGATGGGCTACGGGTTCGAAAAGGGCAAGGCCACGGTCCCGGGGCCGCTCATCGAGATCAACGAGGGCGACACCCTGCACATCGAGTTCGAGAACACCATGGATGTGGCCGCCAGCCTCCACGCGCACGGCGTCGACTACGACATCGCGAGCGACGGCACCCGGATGAACAAGAGCATCGTCGAACCGGGCGGCACGCGCACGTACACCTGGCGTACCCATGCGCCGGGCCGCAGGAAGGACGGCACCTGGCAGCCGGGCAGTGCGGGCTACTGGCACTATCACGACCATGTCGTCGGGACGGACCACGGCTCGGGCGGCATCCGCAAGGGGCTGTACGGTCCGGTGATCGTCCGGCGCAAGGGCGACATCCTGCCGGACAAGACGATCACCATCGTCTTCAACGACATGACGATCAACAACAAGCCGGCGACCGAGAGCCCCAACTTCGAGGCCACCGTGGGTGACCGGCTCGAAGTGGTCATGATCACGCACGGCGAGTACTACCACACCTTCCACATCCACGGTCATCGCTGGGCGGACAACCGCACGGGGCTGCTCACCGGCTCCGACGACCCCAGCCGGGTCATCGACACGAAGATCGTCGGCCCGGCGGACTCCTTCGGCTTCCAGGTCATCGCGGGCGAACATGTGGGCGCGGGTGCCTGGATGTACCACTGCCATGTGCAGAGCCACTCCGACATGGGCATGGCCGGACTGCTGCTGGTCGCCAAGGCGGACGGCACGGTCCCGGGCTACGACCCGCACGACATGCATGACATGCATGACATGCACGACATGAAGACCGACCCGCCGAAGGCTGAGAAGTCCTGAGGATCAGCCTCCGGTCGTGCCCGTCGCGAGGCGCAGCTGTTCCTCCTCGACGATGCGCCGGGCCAGGCTTCTCTCCGACACGTCCACGGCGTCCGGTGTCGTCTCGGCGACATCGCTGCGCCGTGCGTACGCGTCGAACAGCCGCTCCTTGCGGGCCAGGATGTCCAGCATCCGCTGGTCGACACTGTCCGTCGCGAGCAGCCGGTGCACCTGGACCGTGCGTATCTGCCCCATCCGGTGGGCGCGGGCCACAGCCTGGTGCTCCATCGTCGGCTTGATCTGCGGCTCGCAGAGGATGACCACCGACGCGGCCTGCATGTTCAGTCCGACGCCCCCTGCCTGGATCTGGCTCAGGAGGACCGCATGGCCGTCCATGGCACTGAACTCGTCGATCAGCCCCTGTCGCCGGGCGGCCGGAACGTTGCCGGAGACCGGTCCGAACATGCCTTCGCCCAGGGCTTCCCGGACCGTGGCGAGCACCTCGCGGAAGTACGAGAACACGACGACCTTGAGCCCGTTGCCGGCGGCCTCCGTGACCAGCTCGCGCAGCCGGTTCAGCTTCGCCGAGGTCTCGGGGCGGGCGTACGCCGCACGGCGCATCCGCATGAACTGCCCGGCGGCGACCGCCTCGCGGTAGACGGCAAGATCGGCCTCGCTGAACTCCTCCCACTCGTCGACCTGCACCAGTGCCGGGAGTTCGGTCAGCACGTCCTCCTGGTTGCGGCGCAGATAGGCGGGGGCGACGGCTCTGCGGAAGGCGTGCGAACCCGCGACACCATGGGTGGTGCTGATGGACGGGGCCAGTTCGGGCTGGAGATGGCGGACCAGGCTGCGGAACTCCTCGACGCGGTTCTCCATCGGCGTACCGGTCAGGAAGAGCACCCGGTCGGTGTGTCCTGCCCAGCCGGACACCGCGCGCGAGCGGCGGGTGGCCGGGTTCTTGACGTAGTGGGCCTCGTCGACGACCAGCATGCCGGGCCGCCTCCCTCCGTCCCGGGCGGCCGGCAGGGTGTGCAGAGCGTCGAACGTGGTGAGGGCGACCCCGCCGCGCTCGTGCCACTCGGCGAACGCCTCCTGCCGCTCGGGGCCGTGCACCGGCAGGACCCGCAGCGTGGAGCGGGCCCGGACCTCGCGCGCCCAGTTGATCAGTACGCTCGCCGGGCACACCACCAGGAAGTGCGTCTCGCCCCGCGCCGAGAGGTGCGCGAGCGCGGCAATGGCCTGCACGGTCTTGCCGAGCCCCATCTCGTCGCCGAGAATCACCCGCTTCTGCGCGAGCGCGAAACGGGCGCCGAACGACTGGTATCCGCGCAGCGAGACCCGCAGGTGCGCGTCGTCGAGCCGCACCCCGCGCACCCGGTCCGCGATCCCGGAGGGGAGGAACCCCTCGGCGGCGTGCCGGTCGGGGCCGTTGCCCGACACCTCGGCGAGCAGGCTGTAGTACTCGGCGGACCGCAGCTCGAAGTCGACCCAGGCCGCGACGTCCGACTCCGGGGCCCGCAGCAGATCGACCGACACCTGCCCGAACAGCAGCGGAAGTCCTCGCTCCGCCGCGTCCGTGACGACGGTCCGTACGGACGCGACGGCGGCGAGCGCCGTCGCGCGGGCCTGCCGGCCGGAGAACAGCATGCGCAGCCGCCCACGGGCCGGCCCGGCCTCCGTCAGCAGCGGCTCCAGCCGGCCGACGAGCCGTCGGGCCGCATCCACCGCCCGCCGGACGTCCGGTCCGGCCTCGACCAGCCGGTGCAGGGCCGTGATCAGGGCGGTGGTGGACTCGTCCGGCGCCTCCACGTCGA
Source organism: Streptomyces sp. NBC_00154 (assembly GCF_026342835.1). GTDB lineage: Bacteria > Actinomycetota > Actinomycetes > Streptomycetales > Streptomycetaceae > Streptomyces. Next base: position 173,688 of record NZ_JAPEMI010000001.1, on the reverse strand, counting down.
TCCGGACGGCGACCGTGTCCCGGACCGCGTGGGCGATCTGCCCGGCGGCGGCCAGCACCTGGTCGGCGGTCTGCGCACCGACGCCGGGAATCTGACGGAGCTCGTACCGATTGGCCTCGTGGACCTGGCCGACGGTGGCGTAACCGGCCTGCTCGACCGCGCCGATGCGCAACCGGCCCTCGGTGACGTCCTTGAGCCGGGAGATCGGGATGGCGGCCAGCTCGCGGCGGATCAGGGAGTCGAGGATCGGGGTGAGTTCGGCGTGTATGGCCTCGACGGCGCGGGTGTGATCGGACAGCACCGCACGCGCGGCGCCCAGCAGCTGCTCGGCGCGCGCGAGCAACTCCCGGGCGGCCTTCCCCGTCGGAGCCCCGGTATCCGTCTCCCCGGCCTCTGTCATGTAAGTTCCTCTGTCCGCGCAGCCCCGCTGCCGTCTTGCCCGACACCTGCCCGAGTGAGACATATCGTGCCACGGGCCGATGACAGGGACGGCCGGGCGGGCCGGTAACGGTGGACGGTCAGGGTGCGGGCGGGCGGCGTTCGACCGGGACGAGCGGCAGGACCTCCACGCCCCGCGCACAGGTCCGCGCCTGCGTCAGGAACCACTCGGTGCGCGCCTGCGTGATCAGCTCGGACGTCGCCCGCACCGCCGGAGCGACCCGCTCATGACCTGCGCCGTCCAGCACCGAGGCTGCCGGAGTCTCTGTGGTGCCGGGGCGGATGCACTGCCTCCGACGCGGCGGCAGTGCGATGTGAGACGGCGAACTGCGGTGCGGTCGGCAGGAGGTGCGTCGTACGCTCCCGCCGTGAGCCCCTACCCATTCTGCTACCGGATCACCAAGTACGACCCCTCCGACCGCGACACATACGGCAGGTACACCGGTGCCGAGGACTCGGTCAGTGACCATGGGCCGGTCGAGTCCGCCTATCTGGAGTCGGTGGCCGCGTTTGCCGAGGACACCGGAATCCACCACCTGACGATCAGGGAACCGGAGATCACCGGGTACATCAACTTCGGCCTGGAGGCACCGATCGCCGGACACGGCCTGGCCGGGCTCCTCCCGCCCGGCCTCACCGGTTACCACGACGGAGCGGAGGTACCCGTCGCGGTGGGACTGGAACTCGTCCGGGCCATGCTCCGCGACAACGGAGCCTGGTGCCGACTGGAGGCGGAGGGCATATTTGCCGTACACGTCGGGTACGACCAGTATGTCTACGTGTCCAGCAGCGAGCCCTGCGACGGGGCTGTGGCTCGTACCCGCGCAGGGGGACTGTTCCCGGAGCGCATAGAAGCGTCCCCCTACGTCCCGGACTTCGAGCACCAGTCCGTGGAACAGCGGCCGGCGGACGACGACTTCTGGCAGCTCCTGTACCTGACCGTACCCAGGGGCGGGACGCTGCTCCTTGAAGAAGGCTATGTGGGGAATGCCACCCGCTGGCACCGCGTCACCCGCGCCGGTATCGAAGACGTCCGGGCCGGACTCGCTCCTCGCGCGTGGCTGACTGTGTGGCCGGACTTCCTGTCTCCTGACGTCGATGCCGTGCTCGGCGCGCTTCCCGACGAGTACAGCGTCGAGTTCGTCATGGCGGACGCGGCCGGACGAATCAGCAGCTTCATCGCCCATGAGGCGCCCGCGGCCGCCCTGAGAACGAAGCTGGCCGGCGCCCGAGCAGTGGGGGCCATGTCCCTTCTCGTCGACGAGCGCGAGCAAGAGCCGCTGTTCACCGCCGTGCTGCCGGACCAGGACGGTGTGCTCCGGGCCCGGTGGAGAACGGATCCGACGCCGAGCGACATCCGCTGGTCCGCCCTCCGCAAAGTGACCCGCGGCGAGATCCGTACCGGCACCGTCACCTCGATCGCCCCCTACGGCGTGTTCGTCGACATCGGCGGGACGGAGGGCATGATCAATGCCGCCGAACTGTCTTGGCAGTCATTCGCGCAGTACACCGATGTCGTCGAAGTCGGTCAGGAGGTCACCGTAGAGGTCCTGGATGTGGATCTCGCCCGGGAGCGGATCTCCCTCTCCCGGAAGGCGCTGCTGGAGGACCCGCTGCCGTCGTTCGTGTCGCGCGTCGGTGAGATCGTCTCGGGGCGCGTCACGAAACTGGTTCCCTTCGGTGCGTTCGTCCGCATCGGCGGCGAAGAGGACGGGTTCGAAGGGCTGGTCCACAACTCCGAGTTGGCCGAAGGAACGGTGGAGAGGCCAGAGGACGTCGTGACGGTCGGGGACGAGCTCGTCGTGAAGATCACCGAGGTGGACCGCGAGCGCCATCGCATGGGCCTGTCGCACCGGCAGACTCGCCTCTGATCTCGGAGCGGGGGCGGACGGCGGCGGAACTACGCGCCGAGGTCGACCACCGACCAGTCCGTGCCCCCGCGCTCCCGCAGATGGATACGGGAGCCTCGGCAGACCACCGCGCTCGGGCCCGGCACCTTGCCGTCCGGCCGGACCAGCGACGTCGTCGGCCGCGTCGGCTCGACAGCCGTCTCGGTGATCCGGCCGTGTTCCAGCGTGCTGTTGCCGGTCAGGAAGACGACCCGCTCGCCGTCCACCGCGAGACCACGTACACCGCTCACCGATGTGGGGCGCACATGTACGGTCCCGTCGCCGCGGACCTCGATCAGCGGGTAGTGCATGAACGGGCAGGCCCAGGCAGTCCCGCCGTCGACGTTCAGCGCCCCGCAGTCCGACATGTCGATGAGCCCGGGGCCGGGGCTGAACGACCAGAGTGGTTCGCCGGTGCTGCTCCAGCGGCGCAGTCCCGGGTGGCTGAGGGAATCCTTGCCGTACACCCCCTCATCGAAATAGCCCACCCACAGATCGCCTGCCTCGTCGGCGATCAGATGCGCGATGGCGTCACCCATCCGGAACGTCCAGGACGACCGGCCCAGCGCGTCGAAGACCTGCACATGCTGCTGGTCGATGGTGCTGCGGCTGTCCGCCAGTACGAAGCCGCCGTCCGGCAGTGCGTCGACGGCGGGGCAGTTCAGCTGCACAGCGCTGAGGTGTGTCTCGTACGAACGGCCGTCGTCCGCGGTGACCACCGTGGCGTCGTACGGATCGGACGCCCCCCGCTGAGGGGTGTGTTCGGCCAGCAGCCAGTGCGTGCGCCCGTACGCGTCGACGGTGCTGCTCATCATGTGCAGACCCTGATAGCTGTGCGGCAGACGGGCATACGGGGTCAGGCGAAGGGACTCCATGGTGCTCCTCGGCAGGAGTGCAAGAACGCGGAATGTGAACCGGTCGGCTGCGGAAGAGAGCACGGACCGGTGGCGCGTGGGCCGAGGGGCGGAGCAGGGGGCGCCTACGAGGCATGGGCCTTTCTGGTCGTCATGCGCCGATCATCCATGAGGGCCGTGCTCCGGCGCAATGGATTCCGGCGTTGCGCGGACCGCGGTTGTCGGTGCCCGGTGCAAGACTCGGAAGGTCAGGAGATACCGCTGCAGTACAGGTACGGGACTCGCTGAAGGAGCCGCGCGATGCTGACCACCGATTTTGTCACCGGATCCCCCAATTGGCTCGATCTCGGCACGCCCGACCTCGATGGGGCCACCACCTTCTACCGAGGCCTCTTCGGCTGGGAATTCGTGCCCGGCGGTCCCGAGACCGGTGGATACGGGATGTTCATGCTGGACGGGAAGTCGGTCGCGGGCGCGATGACCGTCCCGCCGGAGCAGGCGAAGTCGTCCTGGTCGGTCTACTTCCGGACGCCTGACGTCGATGCCACGGCGAAGTCGGTCGAGCAGGCCCGCGGCACGGTGCCCTTCCCGCCGATGGACATCCTCGATTTCGGCCGGATGGGCGGCTTCACCGACCGAGGCGGGGCGTACTTCGGGACCTGGCAGCCGAGAAAGGTCCCGGGCCTGGGCGCGGTGGGCGTTGCGCGCACGCTCTGCTGGGCCGAGCTGTACACCCCGGACGTGCCCGCGGCCGCCGCGTTCTACCGCGCTGTCTTCGGGTGGGACACCGCCCGGATGCCGTTCCCCGGCGGCGGTGGGTCCTACACTGCGATCCGCACCGAGGGTGGCGGCGACGAGGCCGACTTCGGCGGGATCGTACCCCTCAACACCGTTCCGACCCAGGCCGTTCTGGGACCGCACTGGCTGCCGTACTTCGAAGTCGACGACTGCGACGCCGCGGTCGCGGACGTCGAGCGGCTGGGCGGCAAGCTGACGCTGGAACCCATGGACGTGCAAGGCGTGGGCACGCTCGCCAATGTCGCCGATCCGTACGGGGCACACTTCGCGGTGATCAAGAGCGCCGGGACGCCGGGGAGCTGACCGGAGGCCGTGCGAGCTCCGCATTGATGCGTCGTTGATCAGTCGTTTATCACGACCGGGCACTGTGTCCGCCATGCTGATCAACACCGTGACCGACCCGGCACTCGCCTGGCAGGAGACAGCGCTGTGCGCGCAAGCGGGACCCGAATTCTTCTTCCCTGCCCCCGGCAGCTCCACACGTGAGGCCAAGCAGTTGTGCAACGCCTGCGAGGGCCGGGAGGCCTGCCTGGAGTACGCCCTCGACAACGACGAGCGGTTCGGCGTCTGGGGCGGCCTCTCGGAGAAGGAGCGGGAACGGCTGCGCAGAGTTGAGCGCAAGCAGGCCTGAACTTCCCCTGTACGTGCCACAATTCGGCCCTGCGTGTTCCTGAGTCCACAGTCCAGGAGGAGCCGAGTTGAGCGAGTACGACTACATCGTCGTCGGGGCGGGGTCGGCCGGCTGTGTGCTGGCCGCGCGACTCTCCGAGGACCCCACCGTCCGGGTCGCGCTCGTCGAGTCGGGCGGGCGTGACCGAAAGCCGGAGATCCGGATTCCGGCCGCCTTCCCGAAGCTCTTCAAGACCGCGTACGACTGGGACTTCAGTACGGTGAAGCAAGCGGCCCTCGGCGGCCGGGAACTGTACTGGCCCCGGGGCCACACCCTCGGCGGATGCTCGTCGATCAACGCCATGATGTGGGTCCGCGGGCACCGCGACGACTACGACGCCTGGGCCGGGTCAGCCGGTGCGGACTGGTCCCACGATGCGCTCGTACAGTATTTCCGCCGAGCGGAGCGGTGGACCGGTCCGACCGGCGACGGCACGGTGTACGGCACCGAGGGTCCCCTCTTCATCTCGCCGCCACGCGCCCCCAGCCCACTGACGGCCGCCTTCCTCGACGCCTGCTCGCTGGAAGGTCTGCCGTTCCTGCCCGAGCTGAACGCCCCCGACCACAGTGGCAGTGCCCTCACCCCGGTCAGTGTCCACCGGGGCCGCCGCTGGAGCGCGGCCGACGGCTACCTCAAGCCGGCCGGCCGCCGCGCCAACCTCGACGTCCTCACCGGAACCCGCATCCGCAGCCTGGCCTTCGACGCCGACGACTCCACCCGCGTCACCGGCGTCGTCACCGAAGGCGGCCACGGCGCGGCCACGCTCACCGCACGCCGCGAGGTCATCCTCAGTGCCGGAGCGATCGGATCACCGCAGCTGCTGCTTCGCTCCGGCATCGGCGACCCGGACCAGCTGCGTGAGTCCGGCATCGAGGTGCGGGCCGCATCCCCGGACGTGGGCCGTCACCTCCAGGACCATCTGTCCTTCGCCGTGACCGTGCACTGTCCGCAGCCGGTGACCATGACCGGAGCCGACAGTCTCGCCAATGTCGGCCGCTTCCTGCTGGCGCGTCGTGGGCCGCTCACCTCGAACCTCGCCGAAGCGGTGGCGTTCATCCGCTCCACCCCGGAACTTGCCGCGCCCGACCTGGAGCTGATATTTGCCCCGGCTCCGTTCATCAACCACGGTCTGACCGCCCCGACCGAACACGGCATCACCATCGGCGTGGTTCTGCTCCAGCCCGAGAGCGCCGGCCGTATCACCCTGGACCCGGACACCGGCGAGAACGCCGACGGCGCCCCGGGCGTCCGTATCGACCCCGGCTATCTGACCGCCGAGTCGGACCTGCAGCGCATGGTCGCCGGAGTCCGCCGCGCCGAGTCCCTGTTCGCCGCCGCGCCTCTGGCCGCGCACACCTCGGGTCCGATGGGCCCGTACCCCGGCCCGGTCGACGACACGCGTCTCGCCGAGGCGATCCGTACCGGAGCCGAGACGCTATACCATCCGGTCGGCACCTGCAGGATGGGCGAGGACGCGGCCTCGGTGACCGACCCCCGGCTGCGGGTGCGCGGCGTGGCGGGGCTGCGGGTGGTCGACGCCTCGGTGATGCCACGCATCACCCGTGGACACACCCATGCGCCCACGGTGGCCATCGCCGAACGGGCGGCCGAAATAATTCGTGAGGACGCAAGGGTGACAGCTGGTTAGGATCTCCCCAATGCCCGGACGTAGCGCAGAGGCAGGCGCGCCGCCTCGCCGGGGCGGATACGTCGGTTCGAATCCGGCCGTTCTGGCAGGTCGTCCTCTCGGGGCCCCGTAGCGCAGAGGCAGTCGCGTCCGCACGGCATGCGGAAGGACGCCGGTTCGATTCCGGCCGGGGACCGCGAGGGGCGGATCGATGGACAGTGGCTTCACGGACGAGGACCTGGCGGCCTTCGTCCGGCTCGTCGGCCGGCTCCGGGCACTGCCCGCCGACGCCCCCGCCCGGCTCCGCGCCGAACAGGTCGCCGCCTCGTTCACCCGCGACGGCCGGCTGGGGCGCCGCAAAATACGCGGCGAGCAGCAGATCGTGGCCGACGCAGCCGTCACCTCGGCGACGGCGACCGGTGCGGCCGACCGGCGCGAGGATGCCCCGCTGGACTCCGGCGCGGTACCCGTTCGTCCGGCGGGAACGCTGGCGCGGGCCCGTCGTTGCTACATCTGCAAGACCCGGTACCGGCAGGTCGACGCCTTCTATCATCTGCTCTGCCCGGAATGCGCGACGGAGAACCGGTCCCGTCGCGCGCTCTCCACGGATCTGTCGGGACGCCGCGCCCTCCTCACCGGAGGCCGGGTCAAGATCGGCTTCCAACTGGCGCTGATGATGCTGAGGGACGGCGCCGAACTCGTCGTCACCACCCGCTTCCCGCACGACACCCTGCGCCGCTTCCGGGCCGTCGAAGACAGCCCGAAATGGCTCGACCGGCTCACCGTCGCCGCCGTCGACCTCCGCGACCCGCGCCAGGTCCTGGGCCTGTGCGAGCAGTTGCGGGAAACGGGCGAGCCGCTCGACATCCTGATCAACAACGCCGCCCAGACCGTGCGCCGTCCACCCCGGTCGTATGCGTCGCTGGCGGCGGGGGAGTACGGAACACTGCCCGCCGGTGTGCTCCGTGCCCCCGGTTATGCACCGATGACCGCCCTCGAACGCCCCTCCGCGTCGAGCGCACTGGCGCTTGTGCTGCCCGACGCCGTGGAGACCGGACTGTTGCCCCGCACCGACGACGCGGGTCCGCTGCCCGCCGTCGACGAGGCGGGCCTGCTCCCCGACACCGCGCCCGTGAACTCCTGGTCAGCGCGGATCGGTGAACTGGACCCCGTCGAAATCCTGGAGACCCAGCTCGTCAACGCTCTGGCCCCCGCGCTCCTCTGCGACCGGCTGCTCCCCCTTCTGCTGGCCTCCCCGCGGCCGCGCCGCTACATCGTCAATGTGACGGCGGTGGAAGGCCGGTTCGCGGTACGGAACAAGACCGGCGGGCACCCGCACACCAACATGGCGAAGGCCGCCCTCAACATGCTGACCCGCACCAGCGGCGCCGAACTCGCCGCCCAGGGCGTCCATATGTGCGCCGTCGACACCGGCTGGATCACCGACGAGAATCCGGTGCCGAAGAAGGAACGGATCGCCGCGGGAGGCTTCCGTACTCCGCTCGACATCGTGGACGGCGCCGCCCGCGTCTATCACCCGGTCGTGTGCGGCGAGGCGGGATCGCCCGTCTCCGGCGTCTTCCTCAAGGACTACCGGGAAGCGGCATGGTGACGCCGCCGCCTCGCGCCGCACCCAGCTGAGGCTGTTGCGCCGGCACCCGGTCCCCGACGTGCGCGACGCCGCCCACGCAGAACGGCCCACGAGTGAGCGGGCTCGTGGGCCGTCGATGAGCTGTGGGGTCCGTGGGTCAGGCGCCCGCGCGGGCTGCCATCCGCGCCTTGCGCGCGGCCAGCTTCTCGTCGAACTTGGCCGCCTCGCTGTCCAGGCCGCCCATGTACAGCCCCAGCTCCTCCTGCGCCTTCAGCCCGTCCGGACCGAGCCCGTCGATGTCCAGGACCTTCAGGTAGCGCAGCACGGGCTGGATCACGTCGTCGTGGTGGATCCGCATGTTGTAGATCTCGCCGATCGCCATCTGCGCGGCGGCCCGCTCGAAGCCGGGCATCCCGTGGCCGGGCATCCGGAAGTTGACCACGACGTCGCGCACGGCCTGCATCGTCAGGTCCGGGGCGAGCTCGAAGGCCGCACCGAGCAGGTTGCGGTAGAAGACCATGTGCAGGTTCTCGTCGGTGGCGATGCGCGACAGCATGCGGTCGCAGACGGGGTCGCCCGACTGGTGACCGGTGTTGCGGTGCGAGACGCGAGTCGCGAGCTCCTGGAAAGCGACGTACGCCACCGAGTGCAGCATCGAGTGGCGGTTGTCGGACTCGAAGCCCTCCGCCATGTGCGCCATCCGGAACTGCTCCAGCTTGTCCGGGTCGACCGCGCGCGAGGTGAGCAGGTAGTCGCGCATCACGATGCCGTGCCGGCCCTCCTCGGCGGTCCAGCGGTGCACCCAGGTGCCCCAGGCGCCGTCACGGCCGAAGAGGGAGGCGATCTCGTGGTGGTAGCTGGGGAGGTTGTCCTCGGTCAGCAGGTTGACGACCAGTGCGATCTTGCCGATGTCGGTGACCTTGGACTGGTCGGCCTGCCAGGCCTCGCCGTCCTCGAAGATGCCGGGGAAGTTCCTGCCGTCCGAGAACGGCACGTACTCGTGGGGCATCCAGTCCTTGGCGACCTTGAGATGGCGGTTGAGTTCCTTCTCCACCACCTCTTCCAGGGCATACAGCAGCTGGGCGTCTGTCCACGCCTGCGAACTGCCGAGGTGGGGAGAGGTGATCGTCACGGGGGCTCCTGGGGACGGGAGAATTACTTACGGCCTCGTAGGTTACGAGACCGTAGGTTAAGGCGGGAGTAAGGCCCCCGCCAAGCCCACTCACCCGAAGTTCGCTTACGTACCGTTATGTATGCAGGTCACGCTCGGTGTGCGGAGAGGTACATCACGCAGTTTCCGAGTGTCGCGAACTCACTGATGCGGGGGTGCGGCGGCCGGGATCGCGCCGCGGTGGCGAGCGCTGCCACCGCCCCCCGTCCGGTCCTCATCCGTCCGCCGATCCGCCCGCGCTCCTCACATTTCCGCGCGTACCGCCTCGGCCGTCGTGTCACGCAGTCCGCCGTCGAGCAGCAGCCAGCGCGTGATCCCGAGTGACTCCAGGAACGGCACATCGTGGCTCGCCACGATCAGCGCCCCCTCGTACGACTCCAGAGCCGTCGTCAGCCGGCGCACGCTCGCCATGTCCAGGTTGTTCGTCGGTTCGTCCAGCAACAGCAGCTGCGGCGCCGGCTCGGCGAGCAGCAGCGCAGCCAGCGCCGCACGGAAACGTTCCCCGCCCGACAGCGTTCCCGCAGGCCGGTCCGCCCGCGGCCCCTTCAACAGAAAGTGCGCCAGCTTCGCCCTGATCCGGTTCTCCGTCGCATCCGGTGCGAACCGCGCCACGTTCTCCACGACGCTCAGCCCGTCGTCGAGCACATCCAGGCGCTGCGGAAGAAAACGCAGCGGCAGATGCGCCGTTGCCTCACCGGCCGCCGGTGTCAGCTCACCGGCCAGCGTGCGCAGCAGAGTCGTCTTGCCCGCGCCGTTGCGGCCCACCAGGGCGATCCGCTCGGGGCCGCGCACCTCGAACTCGCCGCGCACCCGCGCCCCGTAAGCGAGTTCGAGGTCGCGCAGTACGAGCACCCCCTGGCCCGGATGGACCTTTGTGTGAGGCAGTTCGACCCGGATCTCGTCGTCGTCGCGCACGGCCTCGACAGCCTCGCCGAGGCGTTCCTTCGCCTCGGCCAGCTTCCCGGTGTGCAGGACGCGGTGCTTGCCGGCCGATACCTGGGCGGCCCGCTTACGGTTCCCCATGACCGCCTTCGGCTCGCGCTTGGTGTCCCACATCTTCTGCCCGTAGCGCTTTCGCCGGGCCAATTTGAACTGGGCGTCAGCCAGTTCGCGCTTCTGGCGTTGTACGTCGGCCTCGGCGACCCGCACCATGCGCTCGGCCGCCTCCTGCTCGACGGCGAGTGCTTGCTCGTACGCCGTGAGGTTCCCGCCGTACCACGTGACCTGACCGTCCCGTAGATCCGCGATCTGGTCGACACGCTCCAGGAGTTCACGGTCGTGACTGACGACGACCAGCACACCCGTCCAGGCATCGATCGCTTCGTACAGCCGCCGGCGGGCGTACAGATCCAGATTGTTCGTCGGCTCGTCGAGCAGCAGCACCCCGGGACGGGCCAGCAGGAGTGCGGCGAGGCGCAGCAGCACGCACTCGCCGCCCGACAGCTCGCCGATGGTGCGGTCGAGTCCGATGTGACCGAGGCCGAGCTGATCGAGGGTGGCGCGGGCGCGCTCCTCCACGTCCCAGTCGTCACCCACGGCCGCGAACAACTCCTCGCGGACGTCACCCGCCTCGATGGCGTGCAGTGCGGCCCGGGTGTCCGCGATGCCGAGGGCGGCATCGACCCGCAGTGCCGTGTCGAGGACCAGGTTCTGCGGCAGGTGGCCGATCTCGCCCAGTGTCCGGATACAGCCGTCGGCGGGGGTGAGCTCACCGGCGATGAGCCGCAACAGTGTTGATTTTCCACAGCCGTTGAGACCGATCAAGCCGGTCCTTCCGGGGCCCACGGCCAGGTGGAAGTCGTCGAAGACGTCACTGCCGTCCGGCCAGGCGAAGGAGAGCGACGAACAGGCGATGTGAGTCATGGGGGCAGACATACGGATCTCCCGGTTGCGAGGAAGGGTCAGGAGGCAACGGGTGAGACACCGGTCAAGGGCGTTCCACGGGCATGGCACACGGCCAAGGAGGAGCCCCGGTTGCGGAGGACGGCTCGAAGAGCTGAGGTCGCACTCGGGCGCGCAGACATGACAGACATGAACGGGTATGAACTGTCCGGACACGGCGCGCAACGCGGTGTCTCACGGCCTCAGACGAGCAACGTCCTTCTCCGATCCGACGACAACAAGGACGTCACGAACGGTACGACCGGGCTTCGCGGCGCAGCAAACGATTTACGTCGATCCCGGCCGCGCCGGCGGGGCCGCCGGGGGAGTCCTGGTCAGCAGGCTCCGCCGAGCAGGTCCGCCAGAGTGCGGTCGAGATCCAGGTACCGGTGCTCATCGCCCTGCGGGACCAGCGCCTGCGCCCGCCGGAGGAAGCGGCGCAGCTCCCCCGTGCGGACATGCACCATCGCGATGCCCTCGGCGGCATGGAATTCCAGAACCGTACGGTCGTAACCGAACGGCCTGATCCGTACGTCCCCGTCACCGGCCGGCGCGTCCATGCCCGCTGCCAGCAGTTCGCGGGAGAACTCCCAGGCCACCTCGGCGCCTTCCAGCGTCGCTGGGGCAGGGAATGCCATGCGTACGGCGAACGGGTCTCTGCGGTCGTACTGCAGCGTGGCGGGAAGGGTCTCCATGCGCGGCGCGGACGCGACCATGCGGGCCTGCACGGACTGCTCGATAACGATGGACACGACCTGCTCCCCCTCGGGCCGGATGAACGGTAACCGGCACCGACAGAGACGACAGAAGTCTCCGAACCGTGCCCTGTGGACGGCGTGAGCTGCGTCACCGTGCGACGCCGCCGCGATCGGATGTCCGCTTCGAGGGGGCGCACCCTGGACGGCGTGCTGACGGTGGGTTAGCTTCCTGCGCCATGAGGCTCAAGGGGAAGACGAGACGACTGATGTCATGGGGACTGTGCGGGGCGGCGCTGACCGCCGCACTGGCCACTCCGGCCGCGCAGGCAGCACCGGGGGAGCGGCACGGGCCCGGCCACCGGCCCGCCTGGACGCTCACGGAGACGGGAACCGATGCCCGCTTCCGAGGCCTCGCCGCCGTCAGCAGCCGCACCGCCTGGGCCGCGGGCTCGAAGGGCACGGTCCTGCGCACCACCGACGGAGGCCGCCACTGGCGTGACGTGGCGCCGCCCGGCGCGGCGGAGGCGGCCCTGGAGTTCCGCGACATCGAGGCCTTCGACGCACGGCGCGCGGTGGTACTGGCCATCGGGGAGGGCGACGCCTCCAGGGTGTTCCGTACGGACGACGGCGGGACCACCTGGACCGAGTCCTTCCGCAACACCGATGCCCGTGCCTTCTACGACTGCCTCACCTTCTTCGACAGCCGGCACGGCCTCGCCATGAGCGATCCGGTGGACGGAAAGTTCCGCATCCTGTCCACCGCGGACGGCGGCCGCAGCTGGAAGGTGCTGCCCACGGCGGGGATGCCGGACGCCCAGGCAGGCGAGGCGGGGTTCGCCGCCGGCGGCCAGTGCCTGGTCAGCTCGGGGTCGAAGGACGTCTGGCTGGCGACGGGCGGCGCGGCCACCGCCCGGGTGCTGCACTCCGCCGACCGCGGGCTGACCTGGACCGCGACCGAATCGACGATCCCGGCCGGAGACCCGGCCCGAGGCGTCTTCGGCCTGGCGTTCCGTGACCGTACGCACGGCATCGCGGTCGGCGGTGACTACCGGGCCGACCAGGCCTCGCCGAACGCCGCCGCCGTCACGGGCGACGGAGGCCGCAGCTGGCAGCAGTCCACCACCGCGCCGCCCGCCTACCGTTCCGGTGTCGCCTGGGTTCCGCACACCCGCTCCACGGCACTGGCCGTCGGCCCGACCGGGACGGACCTGACGACGGACGGCGGGCGCACCTGGCGCACGGTCGACACGGGTTCGTACGACACCGTGGACTGCACACCGGACGGCGGCTGCTGGGCGGCGGGCGAGAAGGGGCGGATCGCCCGGTCGGCCTAGGGGTCGACGTCAGGGCAACTGTTGCCGGTACGGGGCGAGTTCGTCCGACGTCTTCGTCGCGATGAACTCCGTGATCCGATACGCGCACACGCCCTCGGCCGCGAAGGGGTCGGCCGCCGCGTTCTTCTCGATCTGCGCGCGGTCGTCCCCCACGGCGAGGATCACACCGCCGTCGCGCGGGTTCTTACGGCCGGACGCGATGAAGACCCCGGCCGCGTACTGCGTGTCCAGCCAGGCGACATGCGCCTCCATCAGCGCGTCGACACGCTCGACGGGGGCGGTGTAGGTCAACTCGAGTACGAACATGAATGGCACCCTATCGAGGCCGCATCGGAGCCCGCCCGGACGGGACTTCTAAGCTGGTCGGTACCATGACGACCTTCCGCACTCCCGCCGACGCGGCCGAAGCCCGCGCCATCCAGGACACCCTCCGCGCGCGCGTGGTGCTCGACGAGCCGGGGCCGCCGCCCGGCACGGGGCGGGCGACCGGTGTCGACGTCGCCTACGACGACGAGCGCGATGTCGTGGTCGCGGCGGCGGTCGTGCTCGACGCGGCGACTCTGGACGTCGTCGCGGAGACCACCGCCGTCGGACGGGTCACCTTTCCGTACGTCCCGGGACTGCTCGCCTTCCGGGAGATCCCGACCGTGCTGGCCGCGCTGGAGGCCCTGCCGGTCGACCCCGGTCTCGTCGTCTGCGACGGCTACGGCAGGGCGCACCCGCGCCGCTTCGGGCTCGCCAGCCACCTGGGCGTTCTCACCGGACTCCCCGTCATCGGCGTCGCCAAGAACCCGTTCACCTTCACGTACGAACAGCCGGGCCCCCGGCGCGGTGACTCCTCGCCGCTCCTCGACGGGGACGAGGAGGTGGGCCGGGCGCTGCGCACCCAGGACGGCACCAAACCGGTGTACGTCTCGGTCGGACACCGGACCGGCCTGGACAACGCCTGCGCGCACACCCTCCTGCTGGCCAGGGACTTCCGCCAGCCGGAGACCACCCGCAGGGCCGACGCGCTGTGCAGGCAGGTGCTCAGGGAAGCGACCGCCTGAGTACGGGCGGCCGCCCCCACCTGAGTATGTGTACGGATATCGCCTGCCGATCATGACCGGCACCCTTGTACGCATGAACGATCATCGAACGTCCGCACGTACCGGAACCGTCCATGTCGCCCAACGGCGCCTCGCCGTGGGAATGACCCTCGGGGTCCTCGCGGGCCTCGTGTGGACCGTCTCGATGATCTGCACGCTCGCGTCCTGGATGCTCTGACCGGCAGCTCCGCCGGCCTGCCGTGTCCTCCCGCGACGGGGCGAGTGGCCGATCCGCTCAGCGGACCGCCGCGACCCGGAAGCGCAGCCCGGCCCCGCGCAGCCGCTCCAGCAGCGCGTCACCCATCGCGACGGCCGTGGTGACCTGCCCCGATGTCGGCGGAAGCTCGTCCAGGGCGAGGCAGAGTGCCGCCTGTGCGAGCATTTTCGCCGTCTCGTCGTAGCCGGGGTCGCCGCCGGACACCTCCGTGAAGACCCGGCGGCCGCCGCCCTCCCCGACGAAGCGCACCGTGAACCAGCTCCGCCTGCGGCGCTCCGCGTCCGGGCCCGCCCCCGGCTCGTACCGGTCCATCAGCCAGTTCCGTGCGGCCGGCAGCTGAGCCATGCCGAGGAGCGCGCCGATCGCGGCCGTGCCGCCGAGCGCCACCGGCAGGCGCTTCACCGAGGCGAAGTGGCGGTAGCGGAAGTCGGGGCCGTACCGCGCCAGCCGCCGCGCCGAGCGTTCGACGACCTGTGGGTCCAGTGTCGGCAGGGGCAGCGCCCAGGTGCCGGTCTCCGCACTGAAGTGCGGGGTGCCGAGCGATGCGCGGGCGCGGCGGCCGACCAGGCGTGGTTCGTGCAGCCGGCGCTCCTGGGCGGTGCGCAGCATCTGCGGGCCGCGGCCCATCGCGGTGAGCGCGGATGCGAACGTACCGCCGGAGAAGACGGCATTGCTGCGGACGAAACCGTCGATCGTCAGCGGCACGTCCTGCGGCAGCTGCTGGACGGTGAAGTACACCCCGAGGTCGTGCGGTACGGAGTCGAAGCCGCAGGCGTGCACGAGCCGGGCCCCGGTCTCGCGGGCCCGCGCGTCATGCTCCAGGTACATCCGGTCGACGAACTCCGCTTCGCCGGTCAGGTCCGTGTAATCCGTCCCGGCCTCCGCGCAGGCGGCGACCAGCTTCTCGCCGTACCAGACGTACGGACCCACGGTCGAGGCCACCACATGCGCCGATTCGGCGAGTTCGCGCAGCGCGTCGGGGTCGTCGGCGTCGGCGTGCAGCAGCGGAAGGTCCGCACAGCGAGGATCGATCGCGGTCAGGCGGTCGCGCAGCTCGGCCAGCTTGGCCGGGCTGCGGCCGGCCAGCGCCCAGCGGCAGCTGTCGGGTGCGTGGGCGGCGAGATATTCGGCAGTGAGGGCACCCACGAAGCCGGTGGCGCCGAAAAGGACTATGTCATAGGGGCGTTGTGCCCCGTTCTGCCTGTTCACGAGTGCCTCCGCAGGGGCCGGCGCCGATGTAGCAGGCAGAGGTTAGCGGAGGGGGTCGTGGCGGTGTACAGCCGGGCGGCGATCGTGAGGGAGGATCCAGGGGAAAGAACTAAGCGCTTGCTCGGCTCAAGGGGTTGTGCGGAGCGCAGCACGTTCTTAGCATCATCGCTGTTACATCAGTTGTGTCACACCGCTGGGGGCTTGATGGCAACGACAGAGCACGGCCCACTGGCGGGCGTACGCGTGGTGGAACTGGCGGGCATCGGCCCCGGCCCGTTCGCCGCGATGCTCCTGGCCGACCTCGGCGCCGATGTCGTCAGGGTCGACCGGCCCGCCGGATCGGGACTCGGCATCGATCCCGCGTACGACCTCACCAACCGCAACAAACGCTCCGTGCTCGTCGACCTCAAGGCCGAGGACGGCCCGGACCGCGTCCTGGACCTGGTCGAACGTGCCGACATCCTGATCGAGGGCTACCGGCCGGGCGTCGCCGAACGTCTCGGCGTCGGCCCCGACGCCTGTCTCGCCCGCAATCCCGGCCTCGTCTACGGGCGGATGACCGGCTGGGGCCAGGACGGGCCACTCGCCGAGCGGGCGGGACACGACATCGCGTACATCGCCCTCACCGGCACGCTCTCCATGATCGGCAAGCCCGGCGAGCCGCCCACCGTCCCCGCCAATCTGGTCGGCGACTACGCGGGCGGCTCGCTCTATCTCGTCGTCGGCGTCCTTGCCGCCCTCCAGCACGCACGCACCCCCGGCGGCACGGGCCAGGTCGTGGACGCGGCGATCGTCGACGGCGCCGCCCATCTCGCCACGATGATCCACGGGATGCTGGCGGCCGGCGGCTGGCAGGACCGGCGAGGCTCCAACCTCCTGGACGGCGGCTGTCCGTTCTACGGTTCGTACGAGACCGCCGACGGTCAGTACATGGCGGTCGGCCCGCTGGAGCAGCAGTTCTACGACGAGTTCGTCAAGCTTCTCGGCATCGAGGACCGGGCCCCGGACCGCAAGGACGTCACCCGCTGGGAGGAACTGCGCACGGTCGTCGCCGACCGGTTCAGGACCCGGACCCGTGCGGAGTGGACCGAGGTCTTCGAAGCCACGGACGCCTGTGTGGCCCCCGTCCTCTCGCTCCGCGAGGCCCCGCACCACCCGCACCTCGACGCCCGCTCCACCTTCGTCGAACACGGCGGCCTCACCCAGCCCGCCCCCGCACCCCGCTTCTCCGCCACACCCGTCTCCGTACGCAGCGGACCCGCGCAGCCCGGCGCGGACACCGATGACGTCGCCCGCGACTGGGACGTACCGAGCATGCACCGGCCCCGGAAGGACACCACCGACTGATGGAACTCTCCCTGCCGCTGAACTACGCGGGCGACCCGCGCGAGGCCTGCGACCAGGTCGCAGCCCTGGAGTCCGCCGGACTCGACGCCGTCTGGGTCGCGGAGGCCTACGGCTTCGACTCGCCCACCCTCATGGGCTATCTGGCCGCCCGCACCGAACGCATGAAGATCGGCGCGGCGATCCTCAACGTCTACTCCCGCACCCCCGCGCTGATCGCCCAGACCGGCGCCGGACTCGACGCGATCTCCGGCGGCCGGGCGCTGCTCGGGCTCGGCGCGTCCGGGCCGCAGGTCGTCGAGGGCTGGCACGGCAAGGCGTACGACAAGCCGCTCGGCCGGACCCGCGAGACCGTCGAACTGTGCCGCCGGATCTGGCGCCGCGAGGTCATCGACCACCACGGCATCACCGACATGCCGCTGCCCAAGGAGAAGGGCGGCCGGCTCGGCAAGCCCCTGAAGATCCTCACCCGTCCGGTGCGCGAGGAGATCCCGCTCTACATCGCCTCGCTCGGCCCCGCCAATGTCCGGCTGACCGCCGAGATCGCCGACGGCTGGCTGCCCACCCTCTACCTCCCCGAGAAGGCCCAGCAGGTGTGGGGCACGGCCCTCGCGGAGGGCGCTGCCGAGCGCGACCCGGCGCGCGGCGCGCTGCAGACCGTCGCCGGCGGACTCCTGGCCATCGGCGACGACGCGGCCGCGCTCAGGGACCTCGCCCGCCCGCAGATCGCACTGTACGTCGGCGGAATGGGCGCCAAGGGCAAGAACTTCTACAACGACCTCGCCGTCGCGTACGGATACGAGAAGGAAGCCGCGCTCATCCAGGAGCTCTACCTGTCCGGGAAGAAGAAGGAGGCCGAGGCCGCCGTCCCGGACGAGTTCTGCGAGCTCATGTCGCTGTGCGGGCCCGAGGGGTACGTACGCGACCGCGTCGAGGCGTTCCGCGAGTCCGGCGTCACCATGCTCAACGTCATCCCGGTCGGTCCCGATCCGGCCCGGCTGATCTCCACCGTCAAGAACTGGCTCTAGGGGGCCCGCAGTGCAGCGGCAGATCTTCACCGAGGAGCACGACGCGTTCCGTGAGACCGTCCGGACCTTCCTGACCAAGGAAGTCCTCCCGCACTACGAGCAGTGGGAGAAGGACGGCATCGTCTCGCGCGAGGCCTGGCTCGCGGCCGGCCGGCAAGGGCTGCTCGGCTTCGCCGTACCCGAGGAGTACGGGGGCGGCGGCACCACCGACTTCCGGTACAGCGCCGTCCTCGCGGAGGAGTTCACCCGGGCCGGCGCCCCCGGACTCGCGCTCGGCCTGCACAACGACATCATCGGCCCCTATCTCACCGGGCTCGCCACCGAGGAACAGAAGCGGCGCTGGCTGCCGGGCTTCTGCAGCGGCGAGATCATCACCGCCATCGCGATGACCGAACCCGGCGCGGGCTCCGACCTCCAGGGCATCCGCACCACCGCCGAGGACAGGGGCGACCACTGGCTGCTCAACGGCTCCAAGACGTTCATCTCCAACGGCATCCTCGCCGACCTGGTGGTCGTCGTGGCGAAGACCACCCCGGAGGGCGGCGCGAAGGGACTCTCGCTGATCGTCGTCGAACGCGGCACGGAGGGCTTCGAGCGGGGCCGCAACCTCGACAAGATCGGCCAGAAGTCCCAGGACACGGCCGAGCTGTTCTTCAACGACGTCCGCGTCCCCAAGGAGAACCTGCTCGGTGAGCGCGACGGCGCGTTCATCCACCTGATGACCAACCTGGCACAGGAGCGGATGGGCATAGCGGTCGCCGGTATCGCCGCCGCCGAGTACCTCCTGGAGATCACCACCCAGTACGTCAAGGAGCGCGAAGCCTTCGGGCGGCCGCTCTCCAAGCTCCAGCACATCCGGTTCGAGATCGCCGAGATGGCCACCGAGTGCGCCGTCACCCGGACCTTCATCGACCGGTGCATCGTCGACCACTCGAACGGCGAACTCGACGCCGTACACGCCTCGATGGCCAAGTGGTGGGCCACCGAACTGCAGAAGCGCGTCGCCGACCGCTGCCTCCAGCTCCACGGCGGCTACGGCTACATGACGGAATACCGGGTCGCCAAGGCGTTCACCGACGGCCGCATCCAGACCATCTACGGCGGAACGACCGAGATCATGAAGGAGATCATCGGCCGCTCGCTGCTCGCCTGACCCCGACGATCGACCACCCCCGAAAGGCTGCTGTCTTGAGTACCGAAGCATTTGTCTACGACGCGATCCGCACCCCGCGCGGCCGCGGCAAGGCCAATGGCGCCCTGCACGGCACCAAGCCGATCGACCTCGTCGTCGGCCTCATCCACGAAATCCGCAACCGCTTCCCCGGCCTCGACCCGGCCGCCATCGACGACATCGTCCTCGGCGTGGTCAGCCCGCTCGGCGACCAGGGCTCCGACATCGCCCGGATCGCCGCCATCGCCGCCGGACTCCCGGACTCGGTGGCCGGCGTCCAGGAGAACCGGTTCTGTGCCTCCGGCCTGGAAGCCGTCAACCTGGCCGCAGCGAAGGTCCGTTCGGGCTGGGAGGACCTGATCCTCGCAGGCGGTGTCGAGTCGATGTCCCGGGTGCCGATGGGCTCCGACGGCGGCGCCTGGGCGATGGACCCGATGACCAACTACGAGACCGGCTTCGCCCCGCAGGGCGTCGGCGCCGACCTCATCGCCACCATCGAGGGCTTCTCGCGCCGCGACGTCGACGAGTTCGCCGCGCTCTCCCAGGAGCGGGCCGCCGAGGCGTGGAAGGACGGCCGCTTCGCGCGCTCCGTCGTCCCGGTCAAGGACCGCAACGGCCTCGTCGTCCTGGACCACGACGAGCACATGCGCCCCGGCACCACCGCCGACTCGCTGGCCGCCCTCAAGCCCTCGTTCGCCACCATCGGCGAGCTGGGCGGCTTCGACGCCGTGGCACTGCAGAAGTACCACTGGGTCGAGAAGATCGACCACGTCCACCACGCGGGCAACTCCTCCGGCATCGTGGACGGCGCCGCACTCGTCGCCATCGGCAACAAGGAGACCGGCGAGCGGTACGGCCTCACGCCGCGCGCGCGGATCGTCTCCGCCGCGGTCTCCGGCTCCGAGCCGACCATCATGCTGACCGGCCCCGCCCCCGCCACCCGCAAGGCCCTCGCCAAGGCCGGACTCACCATCGACGACATCGACCTTGTCGAGATCAACGAGGCGTTCGCCGGTGTCGTCCTCCGCTTCGCCCGGGACATGGGGCTCTCCCTCGACAAGATCAACGTCAACGGCGGCGCCATCGCGCTCGGACACCCGCTCGGCGCCACCGGCGCGATGATCCTCGGCACGCTCATCGACGAACTGGAGCGCCAGGACAAGCGGTACGGCCTCGCCACCCTCTGCGTGGGCGGCGGCATGGGCATCGCCACCGTCATCGAGCGTCTCTGACCGTCCCCGGCCAACCCTTGCCTACGGAGAACACAGCAATGACCGAAAGCACGACCATCCGCTGGGAACAGGACGAGACCGGCGTCGTCACCCTCGTACTCGACGACCCCAACCAGTCCGCCAACACGATGAACCAGGCCTTCAAGGACTCCATCGCGGCCATCGCCGACCGCGCGGAAGCCGAGAAGGACGCCATCCGCGGCATCATCTTCACCTCCGCCAAGAAGACCTTCTTCGCGGGCGGTGACCTCAAGGACATGATCAAGGTCGGTCCGGAGAACGCCCAGGACGCCTTCGACGTCGGCACCGCCATCAAGCACTCGCTGCGCCGCATCGAGACCCTCGGCATCCCCGTCGTCGCCGCCATCAACGGAGCGGCCCTCGGCGGCGGTTACGAGATCGCCCTCGCCTCCCACCACCGCATCGCGCTCGACACACCCGGCTCCCGCATCGGCCTGCCCGAGGTCACCCTCGGCCTGCTGCCCGCAGGCGGCGGTGTCACCCGCACCGTGCGCCTCATGGGCGTCGCCGACGCGCTGCTGAAGGTCCTCCTCCAGGGCACCCAGTACACCCCGAAGCGCGCCCTGGAGAACGGCCTCGTCCACGAGGTCGCGGCCACGCCCGAAGAGATGCTCGACAAGGCCCGCGCCTTCATCGACGCCCACCCCGAGTCCCAGCAGCCCTGGGACGTCAAGGGTTACAAGATCCCCGGCGGCACCCCGTCCCACCCGAAGTTCGCCGCCAACCTGCCCGCCTTCCCGGCCAACCTGAAGAAGCAGCTCGCGGGTGCCCCCATGCCTGCGCCGCGCAACATTCTGGCCGCCGCCGTCGAAGGGTCCCAGGTCGACTTCGAGACCGCGCTGACCATCGAGGCCCGGTACTTCACCGAGCTCGTCACCGGCCAGATCTCGAAGAACATGATCCAGGCGTTCTTCTTCGACCTCCAGGCCGTCAACTCCGGCGCCAACCGCCCCAAGGGCATCGAGGAGCGCCAGGTCAGGAAGGTCGCCGTCCTCGGCGCCGGGATGATGGGCGCCGGCATCGCGTACTCCTGCGCCCGCGCCGGCATCGAGGTCGTCCTCAAGGACGTCTCGACCGAGGCGGCCGCCAAGGGCAAGGCATACAGCGAGAGGCTGCTCGACAAGGCGCTCTCCCGGGGCCGTACGACCGAGGCGAAGCGCGACGAGCTGCTGGCCCTCATCACCCCGACCGGCGACCCGGCCGATCTGGCGGGCTGCGACGCCGTCATCGAGGCGGTCTTCGAGGACACCGCGCTCAAGCACAAGGTGTTCCAGGAGATCCAGGACATCATCGAGCCCGACGCACTGCTCTGCTCCAACACCTCGACCCTGCCGATCACGGTCCTCGCCAAGGGGGTCACGCGCCCCGCCGACTTCATCGGCCTGCACTTCTTCTCGCCCGTCGACAAGATGCCGCTGGTGGAGATCATCAAGGGCGAGCAGACCGGTGACGAGGCCCTGGCGCGCGCCTTCGACCTGGTCCGCCGCATCCAGAAGACGCCGATCGTCGTCAACGACTCGCGCGGCTTCTTCACCTCGCGTGTCATCGGCCAGTTCATCAACGAGGGCGTCGCCATGGTGGGCGAGGGCGTCGAGCCCGCGTCGGTCGAGCAGGCCGCGGCACAGTCCGGCTACCCGGCCAAGGTCCTCTCGCTGATGGACGAGCTGACGCTGACCCTGCCGCGCAAGATCCGCAACGAGACCAAGCGCGCGGTCGAGGAGGCGGGCGGCACCTGGGCCGGGCACCCTGCGGACGCGGTCATCGACCGGATGGTCGACGAGTTCGGACGTACCGGACGCAGCGGCGGCGCGGGCTTCTACGAGTACGGCGAGGACGGGAAGCGGGCCGGGCTGTGGCCGGGGCTGCGCGAGCACTTCGCCAAGCCGGACGCCGACGTCCCGTTCGAGGACATGAAGGAGCGGATGCTCTTCTCCGAGGCACTGGACAGCGTGCGCTGCCTGGAGGAGAACGTCCTCATCTCGGTCGCCGACGCCAACATCGGATCCATCATGGGCATCGGCTTCCCGCCGTGGACCGGAGGCGTGCTCCAGTACATCAACGGGTACGAGGGCGGCCTGCCCGGCTTCGTGGCACGCGCCCGGGAACTCGCCGAGAAGTACGGTGACCGGTTCCTGCCGCCCGCGCTGCTGGTGGAGAAGGCCGAGAAGGGCGAGACCTTCCACGACTGACCGGCGGCCCCGGCAGGCCACGTACCGGCCGGAGGCTGCGGTATCCGCACCCTCCGGCCGGAAAATACCGGGTGGACAGCGGGGCACCCTGCTAGCGTCAGCGCCATGAAGCGCGCTGCCATGACGACGACGCCGGAGAGTGTCCCGGCGCGCTGACAGATGTCTCAGTCCGAAGCCCCGGGGCGAGTGCCCCGGGGCTTCGGCACGGGGATTCCTCACTGCTCGAGCGAAGCCGAGAGCCTGAGGGAGGTCACTCGCCCGATGACCGCGAGGAGACCGCCATGCACGACCACCGCAAGCTCGGCCGCGAACTGGCCTTGTTCGACACCGACCCGCTGATCGGCGCGGGACTTCCGTACTGGCTGCCCGACGGCGCGACCGTGCGGCACACCCTGGAGGAGTACATCCGCACCGCCGAGCGGCGGGCCGGCTACCGGCACGTGTACTCGCCGGTGCTGGGCAAGCGGGAGCTGTACGAGATCTCCGGGCACTGGTCGCACTACAGCGACGACATGTTCCCGCCGATGGAGCTGGGATCGGAGCAGGTCGTCCTGCGGCCGAGTCTCTGCCCCCACCACGCGGTGATCTACCGCTCCCGCTCCCACAGCTACCGCGAGCTGCCGCTGCGCATGGCCGAACTGGGCGGCATGTACCGCTCCGAACTCTCCGGCGTGCTCGGCGGACTGACCCGCGTCCGGGCCATCCAGCTGAACGACGCGCACATCTTCTGCACCCTGGACCAGGTCGCCGACGAGGCGCGGGCCGCCCTGGAGATGATCCGCAGCGCGTACGAGGCACTGGGCATCCGCCCGGCCCGATACCGGCTCTCCCTCCCCGGACCCGGCGGCAAGTACGTGGCCGCGCCCGAGAAGTGGCAGCGGTCCACCGCCCTGCTCACCGAGGTACTCGACCGCTCCGGCCTGCCCTACGACTCGGCGGAGGGCGAGGCCGCGTTCTACGGCCCGAAGATCGACGTCCAGGTCACCGACGGTGCGGGCAGGGAGTCCACCCTGTCCACCGTCCAGGTCGACTTCCACCAGCCCGAGCAGTTCGACCTGCACTACATCGGCGCGGACGGCGCGAAGCACCGGCCGGTCATGGTCCACCGCAGCATCATCGGCAGCGTGGAGCGGGCCGTCGCCCATCTCATCGAACAGCACGGCGGCGCCTTCCCCGCCTGGCTCGCCCCGACCCAGCTGGCGATCCTTCCGATCTCCGAGGCGGAACTGCCCAACGCCGTGGCGCTGGCCGAGCGCTGCACCGACCGCGGGCTGCGGGCCGAGGTCGCCGGGCCGGAACGCGGCACCCTGGGCGCCCGCATCCGGGAGGACCGCCTGGTGCCCTACCAAGTCGTGATCGGAGCGAGGGAAGCCGCCGACGACCACGTCGCCGTACGGCTGCGCGACGGACGCCGCCTCGACCCGCAGCCCGCCGACGCCTTCCTCGACCGGATCGGCGCACTCATCGACGCCCACACCACCCAGCTGTGGGACGGCGCCGTCCGATAACGGACCACACGCCGGGAAGGTGCTGCGGCCGCCCGCGGCGGGGACTCACTCCGCCGTGAACGCGGCCCGCAGCTCTTCCTTGAGCGACCGCTGGAACGCAGTCACCAGCGCCTGCAGCACCATCGGCTGCATATGGGCCGACAGCGACTTCATCGCCGCCACATGCTCCGGGTCCGACTCCCGCTCCCGGTACGGGTTCCACACCTCGTCCCGGAACAGCCGCGTCAGCTCGTGCGCGGCGGAACGGGTGTGCTCCAGCAGCACCGTGCGTGCCGCGAGGATCGTCTCATTGGCGATCGGTACGTCGAGCAGCTCGACCCCCAGCCGCAGCATCCCCGGATCGACCCGGAAGCTGCCGTCCGCCGCCTCCGCGCGCTCCAGCACACCCATCGCGGCCAGCCGGTCCACGTCGTCCTCGGTCAGCGCCCGCCCCGCGCGCCGCTCCAGCTCCGCCCGGGTCGCCTCCTCCGCCGAGTCCGGTGCCCAGGAGGCCACCAGCGCCCGGTGGATCGCCAGATCGTGGGCGCTCAGATCGGGTGGCAGCTGCTCCAGATAGCGTTCGATCGCGGCGAGCGTCATGCCCTGGTGCTGCAGCTCCTCGATCAGCGCCAGACGGGACAGGTGGGCGTGCCCGTAGTGCCCGACCCGGCGCGGCCCGATCACCGGGGGCGGCAGCAGTCCCCGCGTGCTGTAGAAACGCACGGTGCGTACGGTCACTCCGGCGCGCGCCGCCAGCTCGTCGACAGTGAGCGTCGGCTCCTCGGTCCCGGTCGCCATGTCTGCTCCTTGCTGCTGACCGCCGGCAGTGCTGTCCCCGGTTACGTCCGTACCGCGGCACTGCCCGCATCCGTGTGCATCAATCCGGTTCAACAGTATTGCTGTCTCACCACTGTTGTGAAAGTCTCCGGCACCATCGAAGCGCAGTCCCAACCGCCGGTACGGACCCGCACGGTCCGGCCGATGGCGCCAGGAGGCGGCCGTGACCACGATCCTGCGACTTCCCGCCGAACCCGGGCAACTCACGCTCCCCGCGCTGCTGCGGCGCAACGCAGAGGATCACGGTGATCTGCCGGCCCTCTCGTGGCGCGCCGACGGGGCGGAGTCCGGATGGACGACCCTCACCTGGCACGAGGTACGGCGCAAGACCGCCGTACTCGCCGCCGGGTACACCGCGCTCGGAGTGGAACGCGGCGAGCAGGTTCTCATGATGATCGGCAACCGGCCCGAACACTGGCTGACCGACCTCGCCCTCACCCACCTGGGAGCCGTCCCCGTCACGGTGTACGGCACCGCGGCCCCCGAACAGATCGCGCACATCGCCCGGCACAGCCGCGCCCGGTTCGCGATCGTCGAGGGGGCGAGGGAACGGGAACGCTGGGAGCCGCTGCTCGCCGACGTCAGCGTACCGCTGGAGAAGCTGGTCGTCGTCGAGGCCGCAGAGGCCGGACCCCACCGTTCGTACGGATCGCTGCACGCCACCGGAGTCCGGCTGTACCGGCCGGACGCCTTCGAGAAGGCCTGGCAGGAGTCGCGGGCCGACGACCCTCTCACGGTCCTCTACACCTCCGGAACCACCGGCGATCCCAAGGCCGTCCCGATCACCCACCGCAGCGTCGTCGTCAACGCGCTCGCCCTGGACCGGGTGGTCGAACTCCCCGACCATGCTGCGCACATCTGCTACCTCCCGTTCGCCCATATCGCCGAGCGGATGCTCGGCATCTACCTGCCGGTCTTCCGCGCCTCGCACGTCCACCTCTGCCCCGACCCGGCGGCGGTCGCGGCTGCGGCGCGGGCTCTGCACCCTGCCCAGTTCTTCGGTGTCCCGCGAGTCTGGGAGAAGCTCGCCGCATCTGTGCGGGCCGCCCTCGCAGCCCTGCCGGAGGAACAGCGCGCGGCGATCGACGCAGCGGCCGGGACGGCCCGTGAGCACGTCGCCCACCGCGAGCGCGGCGGACAGCCGCCGGCCGAGCTGGAAGCCGCCTACCGGCAGGCCAGGACGACGGTGCTGGAACCGCTCCTCGCACAGGCCGGCTTCGACAGACTGGTGTGGGCGGCGAGCGCGTCCGCGCCGATGCCGCTCGACGTGGTCCGCTTCTGGGCCGGCTTCGGCATCGTGATCATGGATGCGTGGGGGCTGACCGAGACGGTCGGCGTCTTCACCTGCAACAGTCCGACCGGCTTCCGGCTCGGCTCGGTGGGCCGGCCGCTGGAGGGCCTGGAACTGAGGACCGCGGACGACGGCGAGATCCTGGTGCGCGGCGAGACGGTCTTCACCGGCTATCTGCGCGCCGACGGCACGGTGGAGCGCGCGCTCGACCCGGACGGCTGGTTCGCGACCGGTGACATCGGCCGGATCGACGAGGACGGCTACCTGTGGCTCACCGATCGCAAGAAGGAAATGATCGTCACCTCGACCGGTAAGAACGTCTCCCCGGCGCTCGTCGAGAACACCCTCAAGGAACACCCGCTGATCGGCCAGGCCCTCGTCCACGGCGACGGCCGCTCCTACCTGGTCGCCCTGCTGGTCCTGGACGCCGAGATGGCCCCGGCCTGGGCGGCGGCCCGGGGCATCGACAGCGGTCCGGCCGCACTGGCCGACCACCTGGCCGTACGGGAGGAGATCGCCCGCGCCGTCGAGGCGGCCAACGCCAGGCTCAACCGGACGGAGCAGATCAAGCGGTACCGGCTGCTGTCGGAGGAATGGGGTCCGGAGACGGGCGAACTGACCCCGTCGCTGAAACTGCGTCGCCGGGTGATCCACGACAGGTACGCAGGGTCCATCGAGGCGCTGTACGGGGAGAGCTGAACCCGGCCGGTTGTCAGTGGTGGTCCGTACGGTGGTGTCATGCCGGAGATCACGTATGTACGGGGGGACGCCACCGCACCACAGGGCAAGGGCGTCGAGCTGATCGCGCATATCGAGCGTCGGCTGCTGAGCCGGGGCATAGCCGTGACGGTGTACGACTACGAGTAGGCCGCCGGGCGCTGAGCCCGCGTCACTGGTGAACCACTGCCCACCGTAGGCTCCCGGTCATGCGAACCGACAGCGCTCCGGAAGCCCGCGCCCTTCTGATCACCGGCACCGTCGGGGCCGGCAAGACGTCGGTGGCCGGGGCCGCAGGAGAGCTGCTCACCGGCGCCGGCATGCCCAACGCCGTCATCGACATGGACTGGCTCTGCCGGACCTGGCCCGCGCCCGCCGACGACCGCTTCAACTTCGCCGTGCTGCTGCGCAATCTCAGGTGCATGGTCGGCAACTACCTCGATGCGGGCGTCACCCGGCTCGTTCTCGCGGGCGTCGTGGAGGACGCGGAGGACCGGAAACAGTGCGAGAAGGCGGTGGGTGTCGGCCTGTCCGTGTGTCGGCTCCGGGTCGAACTGCCGGTGGTCCGGCAGCGGCTGTCCCGGCGCCACGCGGACGAGCCCGACGCGCTGCGGTGGCACCTGGACAGATCGGGGGAGCTGGACGGGATCCTCGACCGGTCCCGGGTGGAGGACTTCACACTCGACGCCACCCACCACCGCGTCGACGAAGCCGCGGCCGCGGTGCTGGAAGCGGCCGGCTGGCGGTGACAGGAGGCACCGTGCCCCTGTGCACACAGTGGCCGCCGGTCGGACCGGCCTCACTGGTCCCGTCGCCCCTGCTGCTCGCCGGCCCGCCCGCGATCGCATACTGGAATACACATCAGCCGGGCACCGGCCCGCACGTCCGTCGACTGCTGGGAGCCCCCGCATGAGCAGCGAAGCACCCCGGGGCAGGGACCGGAAGCGGGAGCCCGAACCGCCGCCGCCCGGCGGAGTGCTCTGGAGCCTTGCCGGAGACGTCCGCGCCCTGCTGATGCTGCCCGCCGCCCTCACGCTCCAGGTCGCCCATCCGGCGGTCGGCGCGGGCGTCGACGATCACTCGGTGTTCCGCACGGACCCGTGGGGCCGCGGCGAGCGGTCCCTGCGCTCGCTCCAACTCTGGGTGTACGGGGGCGAGGAAGCCGCCGAGGAGGGGCGCAGGCTCCGGAAGCTGCACCGCACCATTCAGGGCACCGACACCCGCGGGCGCCGCTACCATGCGCTGTCACCCGCGAACTATGCGTGGGTGCACGCCACGGGCTTTCCCGTCTACCGGCACGGCACGCGGTATCTCGTCCGTCCGCTCACCGAGGCGCAGGAGCGGGCCCTGTACCGGGAATGGCTCCAGGTCGGCCGGATCCTCGGCATCAACGACCGGGACATGCCGCAGTCGATCGAGGAGTTCTGGCCGTACTACCGCAAGGTGCTCGCCGACGAGATAGAGGAGACCGTCGTCGTCGAGGAGCTGGTCGCCACCGACCGGCCGGTACCGCCGCCGGACCGGGGTCCGCTGCCGGTCAGGCTGCTGCTCAAGGCCCTGTGGCCGGTCCTGTTCCCGCCGCTGGCCCGGTTCCGCAGGTTCATCACCATCGGTCTCATGCCGCCGGACGCGCGCGATGCGATCGGTCTGGAATGGACGGACGCGCAGGAGCGGAAGCTCAGGCGGTTCTGCCGTATCGTCCGGGCCGTGGTGCCCGTGCTGCCTGAGCGGCTGCGCTATCTGCCGTACGCGCGCCGAGCCCGAGCCGCCCACCGGATGCGGGGCACCCGCTGAGCTCAGCCGGGCCCACGGTGTTCAGTCGGCCGATGCGCCTTCGGCGACCGCGTGCGTCTGCCGGCCGGTCGCGGCCGCACGGGCTCGCATGCGGGCGGGGGCGCCGGTGCCGATGACGTCCTCCGCCCGGACGGGTCAGGCCGAGGCCCGCCGGACCAGCTCGGTCGGTGTGATCACCGAATCGGGCTGCTCCCCTTCGCCGTTCAGCCGCTGCATCAGCAGTCGCACCATCAACCGTCCCATGCCTTCGACATCCTGACGGACGGTCGTCAAGGGAGGATCGGTCGCTTCGGCGACCTGCTCCATGTCGTCGAAGCCGACCAGCGCCACATCCTCCGGTACCCGGCGGCCGTGCTCGCCCAGCACCCGAAGGGCGCCGGACGCCATCAGGTCGTTGGATGCGAACACGGCGTCGAGGCCGGGGTGGCGCTCCAGCAGCTCGGCCATCGCCCGGGCGCCGCCCTCGACGGTGAAGTCGCCCTCCACGACCAGTGACGGATCGGCGTCGGGCAGCACATCGCGGTAGCCGTCGATCCGGTCGAGCGCCGACGTCTGGTCGCGGGGCCCCGCGATGTGCCCGATCCGCCGCCGGCCGAGGGAGACCAGATGGCGTACGGCCTCGCGGGCGCCGCCGCGGTTGTCGCAGTCGACGTAAGGGACGGCGTGTTCCGATGCGTCCCCCGGTGTTCCGGGGCGGCCGCCGTAGACCGTGGGCACCCGGAACCGGCGGATGACGGCGGGAAGTTCGTCGTCGGTGTGCAGTGAGAACGCCAGCACGCCGTCCACATGGCCACCGGCCAGATAGCGGGTGACCCGGTCGAAGTCCCCGCTGCCCTCCACCAGGAGGAGGACCAGCTGGGCGTCGTGCACGTTCAGTTCACGGCTGATGCCACGGATCTGCCGGGAGAAGAACGGGTCGGAGAAGATCCGGAACTCCGGCTCGTCGATGATCACGGCCACCGCGCCGTTGCGCCGGGTGACCAGGGTCCGTGCGGCATGGTTCGGTATGTACCCGAGCTCCTCGACCGCCTTGCGGACCTGGTCCACCAGCGGCTGCCGAACCCCCGCCCCGCCGTTCACGACCCGGGAGGCCGTAGCCCGCGAGACCCCGGCGCGGGCCGCCACGGCCTCCAGCGTGGGACGGGCATCACGGGAGGAATCGGCGGTCGGACCGGGCAAGGGACGCTCCTCGTACGCGCGGGAACCGGCCGGAATCGGCCGAGGCTGGCGGAACAGCACGAACCCCACCAGCCTAGGGGGTGCTGTCCGCGAGGTCCCGCCCGGCCGGTGCCACCGACCCGAGGTCGCGCGCCGTGCCCCACCGGGGAAGGCGGCGCGCGGACCGGCCCTTCGGGGCAGTCCCGGACGTGTCCATGACCTCTGCTGTCACACGGTCGCCATTCGGCCGTCATGGCACCTCGACTGCTTCCACGTCACGTCGGCGCGGAATCGCCCCCTGTTGCACAGGAGTTGACCGGGGTACCTTCCGCAGATGCCGATACGTGCGCGGGGCACCCGCTTGACGTACAGATCGCTGATGGTGGCGGCCTCGGCCGCCCTGATGACCGCCCTGCTCTCACCGGCAGGCGCGCAGGGCGCGAGCCCGCGGGAGAGCAGACCCGTCTACTCGTACGGGAACGCCGTCCGGGAGTCCGTCTGGGTGGACACCGGACTGGACGGCGACGGAAACGGAAAGAGCGACCGGGTCGCCGTCGACATCGTGCGGCCGCGCGAACCCGCAGCGCAGGGCCGGAAGATACCCGTGATCATGGACGCCAGCCCGTACTACTCCTGCTGCGGGCGCGGCAACGAGAGTCAGCTCAAGACGTACGACAGCCAGGGAAATCCGGTCCAGTTCCCGCTGTACTACGACAACTACTTCGTCCCGCGCGGCTATGCCTTCGTCGCCGTCGATCTGGCCGGCACCAATCGCTCCGACGGATGCGTCGATGTCGGAGGCCGCTCTGACATCCAGTCCGCCAAGGCGGTCATCGACTGGCTGAACGGCCGGGCCCGCGGCTACACCACCCGCACCGGAACCGAACGCACCGGAGCCGGCTGGTCCAACGGCCGCACCGGAATGATCGGCAAGAGTTACGACGGCACCATCGCCAACGGGGTGGCGGCGACCGGAGTCGACGGTCTGCGGACCATCGTTCCGATCGGCTCCATCTCCTCCTGGTACGACTACTACTTCGCGCAGGGCGCCCCCCTCTACGACAGCGGCCCCGATTGGCTCTCCGACTATGTCGAGAGCCCCGAGGCCCGGGCGCGCTGCGCCGCTGTCCAGCAGAGGCTCGTCGACGAGGCGCCCCGCACCGGCGACCGGACGAAGCTCTGGAACGAGCGCGACTACGTGAAGGACGCCCACAAGGTGAAGGCCAGTGTCTTCGCCGTCCACGGGATGCAGGACCTCAACGTCCGCACCAAGCACCTCGGCCAGTGGTGGGACGCCCTCGCCGACCGGGGCGTCGAGCGCAAGATCTGGCTCTCCCAGACCGGGCACGTCGACCCGTTCGACTACCGGCGCGCCGAGTGGGCCGACACCCTGCACCGCTGGTTCGACCACTACCTCCTCGGCTACGACAACGGCATCGACCGCGAACCGATGGCCGACATCGAACGCCACCCCGGCCAGTGGTCCACCGACAAGGTCTGGCCGCCGCGCACCACCGCGGCCACCACCGTGCGCCCCGGCACCGGCACCACGCCCGGTATCGGCACCCTCACCCGCAGGCCCGCCCGCCCCGGCGCCACGGAGACGTTCACCGACGACCCGAAGCAGAGCGAGACGGACTGGGCCGCCGACCTGGAGAGGCCCACGGGCGCCAAGGCCGGGTTTCTCACCGCACCACTCGCCCACGACCTGCGGCTCGCCGGCTCCTCGCAGGTGACCGTCACGGCGACCCCGACGACCGCCACCGCGCATCTCTCCGCGGTCCTCGTCGACGTCGGCCCCGACACCATCCGGGACTACGCCGCGTCCGGCGAAGGCATCACCACCCTCACCGATCGCACCTGCTGGGGCGCGAGCACCGCCGGGGACAGCTCCTGCTTCAAGGCGACCGAGGCCAGGACCACCGCCGTCGACCGGACGGTCTTCAGCCGCGGCTGGGCCGACCTCGGGACATACGCGTCCGCGGGCAAGGGGCGTCCCCTCACCCCGGGCAAGCGCTACACGATCACCGTCGACCTTGCCGCGAGCGACCACGTCGTGCCGGCCGGACACCGCCTCGCCCTGATCGTCGCGGGCACCGACAAGGACCTGATCGACCCACCGGACTCCACCCCCACGCTCACCATCGACCTGGCCCGAACGTCCGCGAAGCTGCCGTTCGTCGGCGGCGGCGCCGCGTTCGTGCGCGCCACCGCGGGCCCCGCGCCCGCGACAGCCACCCCCCGCGTATCCCGTCCCGAGGGCGTGGCACCGCCGCGTCCCGCACACCGCATCCCGGGAGGCAGCCGCTCATGACACCCCGTATCCCGATCGTCCGTCAGTTCCGCGCCCGTCCCCGTCCTCCTCGCCTCGGCATCCGTCGGTCGGTACCCCGGTACCTGTCCCTGACGGCCGCGGCCGCGGTTCTGGCCGTGCCCCTGGTCACGGTGCCGGCCGAGGCCGCGCACACCCCGCCCCGTACCGGCTTCGAGATCAGCAACGGGGCCCACTGGACCGGTCAGCCCGAGGAACAGTCGTTCCTCGCCGCCGTCGACCGGGGCAGCGACCGCGTCTCCATCGACCGGATCGGCACGACGAAACAGGGCCGCCCGCTCCAGCTCGTCCGTATCGGCAACCACCGCCCCACGTCCGACACGATGCTGCTGATCTGCAGCCAGCACGGCAACGAACCGTCCGGCCGCGAGGCCTGTCTGACCACCGTCCGGGATCTCGCGTACGCCAAGGACCCCGCGACCCGCGCCTTCCTCTCCCGGACCGATGTCCTCGTCGTCCCCACCGCGAACCCCGACGGGCGGGCGGCGAACACGCGCGGCAACTCCGACGGTGTCGACATCAACCGCGACCACATCGCCCTGCAGACCGCCGAGGCCCGTGCCATGGCCGCGGTGATCCGTGACCGGAAGCCCGATGTGATCTACGACTTGCACGAGTACGGTGCCACCCCGCCGTACTACGACAAGGACCTGTTCGTCCTCTGGCCCCGCAACCTCAACACCGACGACCGGGTGCACGGCGAATCGCAGACCCTGGCCGAAGAGTATGTCCGGCCCACCGCCAAGGAGGCCGGCTACAGCAGTGGTCTCTACGGCATATGGACCGACCCGGTCACCGGCGACCCGATCAAGCAGACCGCGGGCGACGGACAGGAGCGCATTCTGCGCAACACCGCGGGCATCAAGCATGCGGTGGGCCTGCTCATCGAGTCCCGGGTCGACGCCCTCACCGACGCCGAGAAGGCCGACCCGGCACTCAACAGCCGACGCCGCGTCGATTCGCAGCTGGCCGCACTGGACGGGCTGTTCAGCTTCACCGACGAGCGACGCGGGCGCATCGAGGCCGCCACGGCCGCGTCCCGTACGGCAGGGTTCAAGGACCGCGGTTCCGTCTACCTCGGCGGCGCCGACAACGAGGCGGCCGAGCCCGCCGAGATCCTGCAGGACCCGCCCTGCGGCTACCGGCTGACCGCCGCCCAGCTCGCCGACGTCAAGGACGAACTCGCCCTGCACGGTGTGACGTTCCGGCGCGACGGTGACGGAGCGTACGTACCGCTGCGCCAGTCGGCCCGGAACCTGGTCCCGCTACTCCTGGATGAACGGGCCACATATCACCTCACAAGCGGGCAAGCCGATGCCGCTTGTTGATCCAGTGAACGGCACGATGCGTGTGGGACTGGCTACGGAGAGCGAATTTCAGCTTCCGTGAAAGGTGCCACTCGTGTCGCAGGACGAGCAGGGGACGGGTGGCCGGGGGGATCTACCGGTAACGGCGGATCTGCCCGGCGACCTGACCCAGGACCGGCACGGGCGTCGTCACCGGCGCGGTGGCGGCCGTGATGCTGCTGATCGGCAACGGGAAGGGCGACGCGCTCGCGGGGCTCCAGAACCTGACGATCCTCGTCGCCGCACCGTTCACGCTCGTCATGATCGGCATGTGCGTGGCGCTGATGCGGGACCTGCGCGAGGACCCGATGATCGTGCGCCGTGAGTTCGGAATCGAGGCCGTCGAATCGGCAGTGATCGAGGGCCATGCGAAGTACGCCGGTGACTTCGAGATCCGGATCGGTCCCGGCGGCAGCCGGATCACCACCGAACACCACGACAAGTCCGACCCTTCGAACCCGCCCGGCGATTGAGGACCCCACGGGGCCCGAGCCCCGCACGCGGCGGCTCAGCCCACCAACTGGGCCGCTGTCTCCGCGCAGCCCCAGGCAACCGTCACCCCCGCGCCACCGTGCCCGTAGTTGTGGACCAACCGCCCGCCGCCCGGCAGCGGTTCGGCCTCGATCCGGACACCCGCGTCGCGGGCCGGACGCAGCCCCGCCACGTGCCCGATGATCCGCGCCCGAGCGATCTCCGGCCGGATCCGGGCACACCGGGCCACGATCTCCCCGGCCGTACCGGGATCGGGCACCGTGCTCCAGTTGTCCACCTCGGCCGTGCCGCCGAGGATCAGCCGCCCGGGCTGCGGGAAGTAGTACGTGGTCGCCTCCGACGCCGGGTCCGCCTCGGTGAACCACTCCTCGATCCCCGGGTTCTCCACCAGTACCAATTGGCCGCGCACCGGTCGCACCCCGGCATCCGGGACCAGTTCCCGGGCCCCGAGCCCGGTGCAGTCGACCACCGTCGTGGCCTCCGCCGCCGCTTCGTCGAACGCGGTGACCGCGCGCTGCTCGACCGCAACCCCTGCCGCCGCGAGCCGCCGCTCCAACCAGCACAGGTACACCGGCATGTCGATCAGCGGCAGCCGGGCCCGCAGCCCGTCCGCCACCTCCACCAGGTCCTTCAACTGCCCCGCCCACGGCCCGAGCCCGGCGAGCCGCTCACCCCGGTGCAGGCCGGTGACCAGCCGTACACCGGTCTCCTCCGAGCGCCCGGCCAGCTCCTCGTACCTCCGCAGCGACGTCAGTGACCAGTCACCGACCAGCTCCGCCGGCTCGATCCGGTACGGCCACCACAAGGCGCCCGCCACGGCCGATGCCGTTGCCATCGCCGGCTCCCGGGACCAGACCCGCACCCGATGACCGCGCTCGACCAGCACCAGCGCCGTGGTCAGTCCGCTGACCCCGCCACCCACCACGATCACGTCCGACACTTCTGCCCCGCCCGTCCCGTCGGCCCATGCGCTGTTCATGGGCGGACGCTAACGGAATGCCCGATGCCGTGCTCACAACGGGTCCGAGCCGGGAATACTCGGGTCATGTCTGCCGAGTACGCGACCTTCGGCCTTGCGCCGGCGATGCGAGCCGGTGGAGTCCTCGCCCATGGCGACTATCAGGTGCACCGGGACTTCATGGACTTCATCGTCGACGGCCGCCCGCTGCTGTTCCAGCTCACCGACCTCGACGCCGTGTCCCCGCTCGCCTCCGACGTACCGCCCGCGATCTTCACCGCGCATGTGCGGCGCCTGCTCCTCGAAGTGGAAGCCCCGCTCGCCGACGGGCGCTACGTGATCTACGGCTGCCCCGAGTGCGAGAGCCTCGAATGCGGGGCGGTCACCGCTGTCATCGAACGCGACGGCGTCGACATCGTCTGGCGCGACTTCGCCTGGCAGACGTACGAGACCGTCGACCTGGAGCAGAGCGGCTACCACGGCATAGGGCCGTTCCGCTTCGACGGCTTCCAGTACCGGCAGGAACTGGAACGACTGCTTCCGCCCGTGTCGGCGGAGGGCTCCGAGCCGGGGCCGGACGTGCCCGCCGGGCGCCGCGTCCTGCTGATCGGCGCCCGCGTCGCCGTACTCGCCAAGCTCGCCTCCGCACTCCGCGCCATCGGGATCGGTGCCGACATCACCGCCGACGTCGCCCAGGTGTCGCCCGACGAGCTCCGTGGCTACCGTGCCGTGGCCTTCGGCCGTGCGATCACCGAAGACGAACGCGCCGCAGTGCGGCAGTCATTCACCCGGGCCGGTGCGGACGTCGCCTACGTCGACGGCCTCGCCCCGGTCATCCCCGTGCTGGTCGCCCAGATCGAACATGCCCTGGACCGCAGCGCACCCGCCCAGCGCCGTCTGGTCCGGCTGGCGGCGGCGGACGGCACGGCCGGAGTCCACGTCACCTCGTCCTGCCGGGTCAGCCTCGTCGCGTACCGCCTGGACCGGCTGTACCGCACCCACACCCAGGAGGTCTTCGACGGCGTACTGGAACCGGGCGAGCACCGAATTCCGCTGGACGCACGGGCGGTGAAGGGGCAATCCTTCATCGTGGCGCGCACCATGGGGAGCGTGCTGGTCGCACCGATGGTGCACCACTGAGCTGGAAGTCGATGGCCCCGGCGAGCCGCCAATCGCCGCACACGATGCCTCGTACGCACCACCACTCGTCCGGGAGGTCCGCCTCCGAGCCGCGATGAGCGGCGACCGGAGCGGGCCCGCGATCCGTACCCGTACCCGCACGGAACTCCGCCGCACCCGGCGCCCGCGCGTACACTCCTGCTGGGACCACCTCTACGCCGCTCCGCTCTGGCCGCTGCACGGCGCGAATCTCGGCACCCTGGCCCGCACCTGTGACGCCGTCGGCGCCTGCCTCACCGTGCCCCGCCACCCGTGGGTGCCCGAGGCCCTGGCCCGCGGCAACACCCTTCGCAAACCCCTCTGCACCCACTGGACCGGCGATCCCCTCGGCTGGCTGCGGAAACAGCGCGAGCGCGGTCTGCGGATCGTCGGTGTCGAACTGGCCGACGAGGCGATCCGCCTCGCCGACCTGCCCGCGGCCCGCGGCCCGACCGTGATGGTCCTCGGCCACGAACAGCAGGGCATCCCTCCCGAAGCCCTGGATCTCCTCGACACCTGCGTCGAGATCCCGATGATCGGCACCGGCGCCAGCCTGAACGTCGCCGTGGCGGGATCCCTCGCCCTCTACCGACTGGCCGGCCTGCTCTGACACCCGTCGAGGGCGAGGCCGGGCGCCGATTAGGATCGGGACCCTGATGACTGCCACTCTCGTCGCCAAGGACCTCGCCGCCGGACACGGCGACCGCACACTCTTCGCCGGGCTCGACCTCGTCGTCGCGCCCGGCGACGTGATCGGTCTCGTCGGAGTCAACGGAGCCGGAAAATCGTCGCTGCTCCGGCTGCTCGCCGGGCTCGACCGGCCGGAGGAGGGCGAGCTGCGGCTCTCCCCGCCCACCGCCACCGTCGGCCACCTCCCGCAGGAGCCGGAGCGGCGCCCGGACGAGACCGTGCGGGAGTTCCTCGCCCGCCGGACCGGTGTCGCCGACGCCCAGGCGGCGATGGACGCCGCGACGCAGGCCCTGGTCGACGAGGCGCCGGGCGCCGACGACGCGTACTCCGACACCCTCGAACGCTGGCTGGCCCTCGGCGGCGCCGACCTGGACGAGCGTGCCGAGGAGATCGCCGCCGACCTCGGTCTGACCGTCGGCCTCGACCTGCCGATGACCGCACTCTCCGGCGGCCAGGCCGCCCGCGCCGGACTCGCCTCGCTGCTCCTGTCGCGGTACGACATCTTCCTGCTCGACGAGCCCACCAACGACCTCGACCTGGACGGCCTGGAGCGCCTGGAGCGGTACGTCTCCGGGCTGCGCGCAGGCACCGTTGTGATCAGCCACGACCGCGAGTTCCTGATGCGCACGGTCACCAAGGTCCTCGAACTCGACCTCGCCCAGCAGCAGATCAACCTGTACGGCGGCGGTTACGCGGCCTACCTGGAGGAGCGCGACCGCGCCCGCCGGCACGCCCGCGAGGAGTTCGAGGAGTACGCCGACAAGCGCACCGCCCTCGAGGGGCGGGCACAGATGCAGCGCGGCTGGATGGACAAGGGCGTCAAGAACGCCCGCCGCAAGGCCACCGACTCCGACAAGATCGGCCGCAAGTTCCGCAGCGAGGCGAGCGAGAAGCAGGCCGCGAAGGCCCGGCAGACCCAGCGCATGATCGAACGGCTCGATGTCGTCGACGAACCGCGCAAGGAATGGGAGCTGCGGATGGAGATCGCGACGGCCCCGCGTTCCGGTTCGGTCGTCGCGACGCTGCGTGACGCACAGGTCGTACGCGGCGATTTCGCGTTCGGTCCGGCGTCGCTGCAGATCGACTGGGCGGACCGGGTGGCGATCACCGGCGCCAACGGAGCCGGTAAGTCCACCCTCCTCGCCGCGCTGCTCGGCCGCCTCCAGCTGGACTCGGGTCATGCGACGCTCGGCTCGGGCGTGGTGGTCGGCGAGGTGGACCAGGCACGGAAGCTGTTCCACGGCTCGGAGTCGCTGCTGGAGGCGTTCTGCGCGGCCGTCCCGGACACCGAACCCGCCGAAGTCCGCACGCTGCTCGCCAAGTTCGGGCTGCGCGCGGACCATGTGATGCGCCCCGCGACGACGCTCTCCCCGGGCGAACGAACCCGCGCGGCACTGGCCCTCCTCCAGGGCCGGGGCGTGAACCTCCTGGTCCTGGACGAGCCCACGAACCACCTCGACCTGCCCGCGATCGAGCAGCTGGAATCGGCGCTCGACTCGTACACCGGGACGTTGCTGCTGGTCACGCATGACCGGCGGATGCTGGAGGCGGTGCGGACGACGAGGCGCGTCGAGGTGGCGGCGGGCAGGGTGACCGAGGCCTGACGGCCTTCCGGGGCTCCGCCCCGGCCCCGGGTCTCAATCGCCGGCGACGCCCGGATGATGTCGCCGGACGGGCTGGGCTTTCCCGCCCGGACGGGCACCTTCAGCCCGTCCGGCGTTCGAGACCCGGTTTCGGGAAGGGACGGGGTGGGGTGGGGGTAGCTCGCTCGGCGGAGCGCCCCCCACCCGCGCCGCCGTCAGCGCTTCTTCCCGCCCTGCTTCGGATCCGCCAGTCCCGCCCGCCGCAGCGCATCCGCCATCGCACTGTTCACCGGCGCCGGCGCCGGACGGGCAGAGGCACCGCCACCACGCCGCTCGCGGTCCTGACCGCCCTGGCTCTGGCCCTGCCGCTGCCGCGGCGGCCGGCCACCCTGACC
This sequence comes from Streptomyces sp. NBC_00154, assembly GCF_026342835.1. Taxonomy (GTDB): domain Bacteria; phylum Actinomycetota; class Actinomycetes; order Streptomycetales; family Streptomycetaceae; genus Streptomyces. The sequence goes on along the minus strand of NZ_JAPEMI010000001.1, from coordinate 135,000 downwards.
GCCCCGCTCAGCCCGCTCCCGCTTCGCCCCGCCGCCCTGAGGCGCCGCCCCCGCCGACGCCTCGTCGTCCAACCGCAGCGTCAGCGAGATCCGCTTCCGCGGGATGTCGACGTCCATCACCTTGACCTTCACGATGTCGCCCGGCTTCACCACATCCCGAGGGTCCTTCACAAAGGTCTTCGACATCGCCGATACGTGCACCAGACCGTCCTGGTGGACGCCGATGTCCACGAACGCCCCGAACGCGGCAACGTTCGTGACGACCCCTTCCAGCACCATCCCGGACACCAGATCGCCGATCTTCTCGACGCCCTCCTTGAAGGTGGCGGTCTTGAACGCCGGCCGCGGGTCGCGCCCCGGCTTCTCCAGCTCCTTGAGGATGTCCGTGACCGTCGGCAGACCGAATTTCTCGTCCACGAAGTCGTCGGCCCGCAGCGACCGCAACACTCCCGTGTTGCCGATCAGCGAAGCGACGTCACTGCCCGTCCTCTTCACCATCGCCCGCACCACCGGGTACGCCTCCGGGTGCACGCTCGACGCGTCCAGCGGGTCGTCGCCCCGGATCCGGAGGAAGCCCGCGCACTGCTCGTACGCCTTCGGGCCGAGCCGCGCCACATCCTTCAGCGCCTTCCGGGACCGGAAGGGGCCGTTCGCGTCCCGGTGCGTGACGATGTTCTCCGCGAGGCCGGAGCCGATGCCCGAGACCCGCGAGAGCAGCGGCGCCGACGCGGTGTTGACGTCGACACCGACGCCGTTCACACAGTCCTCGACAACCGCGTCCAGCGAACGCGACAGCTTCACCTCGGACAGATCGTGCTGGTACTGGCCGACACCGATCGACTTCGGGTCGATCTTCACCAGTTCGGCCAGCGGATCCTGCAGGCGCCGAGCGATGGACACCGCGCCGCGCAACGACACGTCCATGTCGGGGAGTTCCTGCGAGGCGAAGGCCGAGGCCGAGTAGACCGAGGCGCCCGCCTCGGACACCATCACCTTGGTGAGCTTCAGCTCCGGGTGTTTGTCGCACAGCTCACCGGCGAGCTTGTCCGTCTCGCGGGACGCGGTGCCGTTGCCGATCGCGATCAGGTCGACGGAGTGCTCCCTCGCCAGCCGCTCCAGCTTGGCCAGCGACTCGTCCCACTTGTTCGCCGGGACGTGCGGGTAGATCACGTCCGTCGCCACGACCTTGCCCGTCGCATCGACGACCGCGACCTTCACCCCGGTACGGAAGCCGGGGTCGAGCCCCAGCGTGGCCCGCGTCCCGGCCGGCGCGGCGAGCAGCAGATCGCGCAGGTTCGACGCGAAGACCCGTACCGCCTCGTCCTCCGCCGCCGTACGCAGTCGCAGCCGCAGATCGATCCCGAGGTGGACGAGGATCCGGGTCCGCCACGCCCAGCGCACGGTGTCGCCCAGCCACTTGTCGCCGGGGCGGCTGCGGTCGGCCACGCCGAAGCGGCGGGCGACCATGTTCTCGTACGTCGACGGGCCCGGCTCGGCCGACGGCTCCTCCGGCTCCAGGACCAGGTCGAGAACGTCCTCCTTCTCGCCCCGGAGCATCGCGAGCACCCGGTGCGAGGGCAGCGCGGTGAACGGCTCGGCGAAGTCGAAGTAGTCGGCGAACTTCGCGCCGGCCTCCTCCTTGCCGTCCCGCACCTTCGCCGCCAGCCGCCCGCGGGACCACATGCGCTCGCGCAGCTCGCCGATCAGATCCGCGTCCTCCGAGAAGCGCTCGGCCAGGATGGCGCGGGCGCCCTCCAGCGCCGCCGCCCCGTCCGCGACGCCCTTGTCGGCGTCCACGAAGGCAGCCGCCGCGGCGAGCGGCTCGACCGACGGGTCGGCCAGCAGCCCGTCGGCGAGCGGCTCGAGCCCCGCCTCCCGGGCGATCTGCGCCTTCGTCCGCCGCTTCGGCTTGAACGGCAGATAAATGTCCTCAAGGCGGGCCTTGGTGTCGGCCGCCCGGATCTGCGCCTCCAGGGCCTCGTCCAGCTTGCCCTGCTCGCGAACGGAGTCGAGGATCGCGGTACGCCGGTCCTCCAGCTCCCGCAGATACCGCAACCGCTCCTCGAGCGTGCGCAGCTGCGCGTCGTCGAGCATCTCGGTCGCTTCCTTGCGGTAGCGCGCGATGAACGGCACGGTCGACCCGCCGTCGAGCAGCTCGACGGCCGCCTTCACCTGCCGCTCGCGTACGCCGAGCTCCTCGGCGATCCTGCCTTCGATGGACGTCGTCACGGTTTCTACCGACTCGCCTTCTCGTACTGGCTGTGCTTACCGGGGGCCAGGGCACGCCGTGCCGTGGCTCCTTCGCCAGCATTGTGCCGCGTGGTCGGGCGCCGTGTCGCCCGACCACCCCGTTTGTCGACCGGTCGGCGGCTCAGCCCTTGCCGATCAGATCGGCCGGGAACGCACCCTCCGAGGCCGCCGTGAACAGGAACCCGCGCGCCAGCTCGGTCAGCCGCGCCACGCCCTCCGCGCCGAGATGCTCGTACGGTGCCGCGTCCATCCGGTCGGTGACGTCCTCCAGCTCCGCGCGCAGCGCCACGCCGGCCTCGGTCAACTCGCCCTCGCCGTCGAGCAGTCCACGGCCGCGCAGCCGCTCGGTCGCGTCCTCCCAGTCGGTGCGGCGCCAGCCGCGGGTGGCGAGAACCCAGCGAGGCGACATGCCCTTGCCGGTTGCGGTGTGGCTGGCCAGGGCCTCGACCGGGTCGAGACCGGCGGCGACGAGCGCGGCGAGATGGCCGTCGCCGCGGTGTTCGCGCAGCAGTGTCGCGGCATGCCAGTACGCCAGGTGCGGCTGCTCGGGCACGGGCAGATCGGCGTGGGCGGCGTACAACGGCCGGGCGTGTCGGGTGCATGCCTCGGCGGCGCGCAGCGCCAGCTCCGCCGCCTCCGCCAGTTCGGGGGAGTCGATGATCTCCGGGCCGAGCAGCCGGCGCAGCGTCGAGTCGACGGCGCGCAGCCGGGCGTCCAGGACCGCCTCCGGCGAGGCGACGGACCACACCGCGGGCAGGTGTCGGGCGACGAGCTCGTGGTTGAAGTTGTAGAAGGTCGCGGTGACGGTGCCCGGTCCGACAGCTCCCAGCGCCGCCCCGCGTGCGGCGAAGTAGGCGGCATTCGAGTCGTCGATGCCGAGCTCTCCGAGCTCCTTGCCGAGGTCGGGGGAGAAGTAGACCGTCGAGTGCAGCGGGTTGACGGCGTTGTGGCAGCGGCGTCCGGCGAGCGGCGGCAGAGTACTCATGCCCGCACGTTACCGACTGGTCGGTACGTGATGGAACCCCGGGGGCGAGGTCCGGTCCGCACGGATCCCGGATGGCAGGAAAGGTGGGTTGTTCGTCATTGCGGCCATCTTCGCGGCCTACAAGGATGGACGACATGACGCAGCGATCCGTACTCGTCGTCCTCTTCGACGGCGTCCAGAGCCTCGATGTGACCGGGCCCATGGAGGTCTTCGCGGGGGCTGCCCGCTTCCCGGGCGTCACGTACGACCTGCGTACCGCCTCTCTGGACGGCGCACCGGTCCGCACGAGCGTCGGACTCACTCTCGTACCGGACAGCAGCCTCGCCGACGCGGAACCGCCCCACACCCTCCTCGTCCCCGGCGGCCAGGGCACCCGTACTCCGGACCCGGCACTCGTCGACTGGCTGCGGGTACACGCCCCGCACGCCGAGCGGCTCGTCTCGGTCTGCACCGGAGCCCTGCTGCTCGCGGAGGCGGGACTGCTGGACGGGCGCCGGGTGACCACGCACTGGGTGGTCGCCGAGCACCTCGCCCGCACCTATCCGGCCGTCGAGGTCGACCCGGACCCGATCTTCGTACGTGACGGGAAGCTGGCCACGTCCGCCGGTGTCACCGCGGGCATCGATCTCTCCCTCGCTCTCGTCGAGGAGGACTTCGGCAGGCAGATCGCGCTCACCGTCGCCCGGCACCTCGTCGTCTTTCTGCGGCGGCCGGGCAACCAGGCCCAGTTCAGTGCGCAGCTCACCTCGCAGATCGCCTGCCGTGAACCACTGCGCGAGGTCCAGCACTGGATCACCGGGCACCCCGGTGACGACCTCTCCGTCGAGGCGCTCGCCGCCCGCGCCCGCCTCTCGCCCCGCCATTTCGCCCGCGCCTTCCAGGCCGAGACGGGGCAGACACCGGGCCGGTATGTCGACCGTGTCCGGCTCGAACACGCCCGGCGGCTCCTGGAGGACACCACCGACGGGGTCGCCCAGATCGCGCACGCCTGCGGGTACGGCACCCCGGAGGGGATGCGCCGCGCCTTCATCAGGACCCTCGGCACCGCGCCCGCCGAGTACCGGCGGCGGTTCCGCCCCCAGCCCATGACCAGCACCAGCTGAAAGGCTTGCCATGCAGATCGCCATCGTTCTCTTCGACCGCTTCACGGCACTCGACGCCGTCGGCCCCTACGAAATCCTCTCCCGCACCCCCGGCGCCGAGACCGTCTTCGTCGCCGAGCGGACCGGCCCGGTGCGCAACGACAGCGGCAGCCTCGCGCTCGTTGCGGAACGGACCCTCGTCGACGTACCCGCCCCGGATCTGGTGATCGTCCCCGGCGGCCCCGGCCAGAGCGCCCAGATGGAGAACGAGACGCTGCTCGGCTGGCTGCGCGCCGCCGATGCCGGCAGCACCTGGACGACCTCTGTCTGCACCGGCTCGCTGCTGCTCGCCGCGGCCGGTCTGCTGGAGGGGCGGCGGGCCACCTCGCACTGGCTCGCCCTGGACGTCCTGAAGACGTTCGGCGCCGAGCCGACCGGCGAGCGCGTCGTCATCGACGGCAAGTACGTCACGGCCGCCGGCGTATCGTCCGGCATCGACATGGGGCTCACCCTGCTCGGCCGGATCGCCGGCGACGAGCACGCCCAGGCCGTACAGCTGCTGACGGAGTACGACCCCCAGCCGCCGTACGACGCGGGGTCACCGGAGAAGGCGCCGGCCGCGCTCGTCGAGGAATTCCGCGCCAAGAGCCGCTTCATCCTTCGCTGAGAGCTGTCCCGGTCCGACGCTCAGGTCGTCCAGGTGAAGCGCGGTGCCCGCCGCTCCAGAAAGGCGGCGACACCCTCCGCGGTGTCGCCGCTGCGGCGCGCCTGCTCCGCCCAGTACGCGTCCCGGTCCTCACGTCCCGCGGCGAACTCCTTCGCCGCCGCCTGCGTCAGCTGCGAGCGCGAGGCCAGGATCCGTACGTACGACTCCACCCGCTTGTCCAGCTCACCGGCCGGCACCACCTCGTCCACCAGACCGGTCCGCAGCGCGCGCTCCGTCCCGATCAGCTCGCCGGAGAACAGCAGATGCTTTGCCGCGGCGGGGCCGATCAGCGCGACCAGCCGCCGGGTCGACGACGCGGCATAGACGATCCCCAACTTGGCCGGGGTGACGCCGAAGGACGCGCCCTCCTCGGCGAACCGCAGATCGCAGGCGGCCGCCAGCTGGCTGCCGCCGCCCACGCAGAAGCCGCGCACGGCGGCGAGTGTCGGCCGGGGAAAGGCCGCCAGAGCCTCCTCGGCCGTCACGGCGAGCGCCTGCGGATCGTAGTCCGGATCGCCCGCCCGGTCCCGGAGCGAGGAGATGTCCGCACCCGCACAGAAGGTGTCACCGGCGCCGGTCAGGACCAGGGCGCGCACGGCGGGGTCGGCGGCCAGCCGCTCCAGCAGTGCGGGCAGCGCCTGCCACATCGCGGCCGTCATCGCGTTGCGCTTGGCCGGGTTGCTGATCACGACGGTGGCGACGCCGTCCGCGACGGTGTGCTTCAGCTGCGGTTCCTCACGGTCCATGCGCCGGATGCTATCCGTACTGTTCGAACCTATGATCAAGAAGGGGTCGCGAAGCAGGCACGCACCGTGAGGAGCTGTCGGATGGCCGATCCCGCAGTCCGGAGCAGGAAGCTGAGCCGCAGTTTCGGCCTGCTCGCCCTGCTCGGTGCCCTTCTCGTCGTGGCGGGCCTGTCGGCCTCGTCTACACCGGAGTCGCGACCCTCACTTCCATGATCCTCTTCGGCTGGCTGCTGCTGATCGGCGGCCTGGTCGGCCTGCTCCATGCGATCCAGTCGCGCGGCACCAACTACTTCTGGCTGGGTGTCGTGGTCGCCGCGCTGAACATCGCCGCCGGAGTCGTCGTCATCCGTCATCCGCACGGCACGGCCGAGGCGCTCACCATGTTCGCCGCGCTGCTCTTCCTGACCGGTGGGGTGTTCCGGTTGGTGGGGAGCGTCGTGGTGCGCGGGCCGCAGTTCGGCTGGACGCTGCTGCAGGGCGCCTTCGGTCTGCTGCTCGGGCTGCTCGTGCTCTTCGACTGGCCGCACAGCAGCCTCTATGTGCTCGGCCTGTTCTTCTCGCTCCCGCTGCTCTTCGACGGTCTCGGCCTGATCGCGATCGGGGTGGGCGGCCGCCGCATCGTCTCGTTGGTCTCGGATCGGACGGTGACCGAGGAGCTGCCGGACAAGCCGTAGAAGAAGATCAGAAACAGTCTGAGAAGTGACGTCGTCCTACTTGATCGATCAAATTCTGTCGATAAGGATCGACTTTTGTTCAGTAGTACGGTCCGGACCAACCACTCCCCGCACTCTGTACTCGACGTGCAGTGACCAATGAGTCGAGAGCGGGTGCCGGAACTATGGAGAGCCGCGGGAGTGTCCCGGCCCGGCCCGTGTCGTACGAAGGGGTCTGGCGCTTCACCGCGCCTGCCGTCGACGTCTCCGTACCGCAGGCCAGGCACGCCGTACGCGATCTGTTGAACCGCCAGGGCGTGCCGATGGACGAGGACATCGCCCAGGGCCTGCTGCTCATCGTTTCCGAGCTGGTCACCAACGCGGTGAAGCACGCCGCGCTGCTCTCCCCGGAGCTCGCCGTGGAGGTGGCCGTCGGCGCCGAATGGGTCAGGGTGTCCGTGGAGGACAACCATCCGTACCGGCCGACCGCCCTGGAGACGGACTACGCGCAGACCGGTGGGCGCGGGCTGCTGCTGGTCCGGGAGATCACGCTCGAAGCGGGCGGCACCTGCGACGTCGAACACACCGCCGCCGGCGGCAAGATCATCTGGGCGGCGCTGCCGCTGAGCGCGAAGCTCTGACCGCCCGTACCCGCCCCGATCCGCCGCGGCCCGTGCCGCCGACCCTGTCCCGCCGGTCTGCTGCTACCAGCCCGCGGACGGGCCGGTCAGCTCCCGGATCGCCGGGCGAGCCGCATCGAGCACCGTCATGAACCAGGCCGAGAACGGCGCCTCGTCATGCCGCTTCGCCAGCTCGTCGGCGGTCACGAACGCCGTCTCGCCGATTTCCTCCGGGTCCGGCCGCAGCTGTGCCTGTACCAGCCCCACGAAAAGGTGGTTGAACTCCTGCTCCACCAGCCCGGATGCCGGGTCGGGGTGGTTGTAGCGGACGGTGCCGGCCTCGGCAAGCAACGACGGTGAGATCCCGAGCTCCTCGTACGTACGCCGGGCGGCAGCGGCGAAGGGCGCCTCGCCCGGATACGGGTGACCGCAGCAGGTGTTCGACCAGACACCGGGGGAGTGGTACTTGCCGAGCGCACGACGCTGCAGCAGCAGCCGGCCCTGCTCGTCGAAGAGGAACACGGAGAACGCGCGGTGCAGTTGACCGGGTGCCTGGTGGGCGGCGAGCTTCTCCGCAGTGCCGATGGTGGTGCCGTTCTCGTCGACCAGTTCGAGCATGATCGCTTCTGCTGCGCCGTTCGACGAGCTGTTCGCCGCGGTGGCTGGTGTGGTCGGCATACCCATCCTTCGCTATGGTCCCCGGCACCGTGCGCCGGTCCCCTCGAGTCTGCTCAAGTCTGCCGTACAAAAGCGGCTTGTCGGTACTTCGGGTCCTGGCATGTCCGGCCCCACCGCACTGTACGGATGCGGTGGGACCGGACCACGCTTCAGACCCCGAATGCCGCCGGATACTGGATCATGCCCTGCGGCACCGGCGTGGAATCGTCGAGCACCAGAGCCATCATCGCCTCGTCCGGTACGTCGAAGCCCGGACGGATCCCGTACCGGGAAGCCGGTACGAAGCCGAACCTCGGGTAGTACTCGGGATGCCCGAGCACCAGCACGAGCCGTTCGCCCCGCAGCCGGGCCTCATCCAGCACGGCCCGCACCACCGCCTGACCGGCCCCCTCGCGCTGCCGGTCAGGGACGGTCGCCACGGGTGCCAGTGCCAGCGCCGGCACGTCACCGACCCGGCACCGGGTCAGCAGCGCGTACGCGGCGATGTCACCGTCCGCCCCGTCCTGCGCGACGTACGACAGGCCGGGCAGCCAGGCCTCCGGATCGGCCCGCAGCGCGTCGACGAGACGGGCCTCGTCCGGTGTCGGGAACGCGGCGGCGTTGACCGCGTGCACGGCCTCGATCTCCGCCGCCGTCTCCGGCCGGGTGGTCCATCGGGGGTCGGCGGGACGCAGGGCGTACGCGGCGTAGCCGTACTCCCTGCCGTGGTCGCGGCGCATGGCCAGTTCCGCACGGGTGGACGCGACCGCCCACGCCATGCCGGGCGCCGAAGGATCGGCGGCTTCGACATGCCGGGCGAGCGGCACGTAGTACTCGTCCCAGTCGCTGTCGGGTTGCACCCGCACCCCGAGGACGTGATAGCCGGCCGCGACGGCCGCCGCGGTCTGCGCGGCCACCGGGAGCATCGGGCCGTCCTGGTCCCAGAAGGCGCGCGCCTCGTCCGACGGCTCGTCCGTCGTCCAGACGCAGTGACTGAGGACCAGTGAGCCCCCCCGGGCGAGCAGCCGCTTCCAGTCCCGCAGCGCGGTGTCGAAGCCGATGATGTACGCGGACCCCTCGGCCCAGACGAGATCGAACGACCCGTCCGGGAGGTCCGGTGTGCCGGGGCCGGAGAGCTTGCCCATATCGGCCCGGACGGTACGGATCCGGTTGCCGAGCCCGCGCGCCTCGGCAGCCACCCGCAGCTCGTCGAGGAACGGCTGGTGGGTGTCGACGGCTGTCACTTCGGCACCTGCCTCGGCGGCGAGCAGCAGTGCGGCCCTGCCGGGGCCGCAGCCCAGATCGAGGACGCGCGGACGGTGCGGCAGCGGGCCGGTGAGGGCGAGCATCTGCCGGGTGGTGGCGTCGGAGCCGGGGCTCTGCCGGGGCAGGTTGTGGTGCAGGGAGAAGAACGCCTCGTAACGAACGGCGTGATCGTCACGAACGGCGTGATCGTTGTCGGTCAACGTGGGAAACCCTTGAGTGAGAGGGCTCCGGCCAACGTCGCGACTCGGCGTGAGTCGGGGTGCTAGCCGGGAACCCGGGAGCTGAAGAAGGACCGGATGCTGCGCCGGTCAGGCGCCGTCGCGACGGTCATCAACCTCAGCTCCTCTCTCAGACACGGGCGAGGCTCGAATGCCTCTGGGGGGACCCTACACCCGTCCCCCCAGGGGCCGTTCAGTGACAGAGCTTGGCCTCGTGCTCCGCATGACCGATGGGTTCGAGCTGGAATGTGCAGTGCTCGACATCGAAGTGGACGCCGAGGCAGCCCTGCAGTTCGTGCAGCAGCTTCTCGTGCCCCACCGAGTCGAGCAGTTCCTGGTGCACCACCACATGGGCGGAGAGCACCGGCATGCCCGAGGTGATGGTCCAGGCGTGCAGGTCGTGGACGTCCAGCACTCCGGGCAGGGCGGTGATGTGGGCCCGTACCTCTCCCATGTCGACACCCTTCGGGGCCGACTCCAGCAGCACATTGAGTGTCTCCCGGAGCAGCTTCACCGTGCGGGGGACGATCATCAGGCCGATCAGCAGCGAGGCGATCGGGTCGGCGGCCTGCCAGCCGGTGGCCAGGATGATGCTCGCCGAGACGAGCACGGTGACCGATCCGAGCGCGTCCGCCAGCACTTCCAGATAGGCGCCGCGCACATTGAGGCTCTCCTTCTGTCCGCGCATCAGCAGCGACAGGGAGATCATGTTGGCGACGAGGCCGACCAGCGCGAAGACGATCGTCAGGCCGCCCCGGGTCTCGGTCGGTGTGATGAAGCGCTCGACCGCCTCGAACAGCAGATAGCCGCCGACCCCGAGCAGCAGCAGACAGTTGGCCAGGGCGGCGAGGATCTCCGCCCGGGCGTAGCCGAAGGTGAGGTTGAGTCCGGCCGGCTTGTTGGCGAAGTGGATCGCCAGCAGCGCCATGCCGAGCCCCAGTGCGTCGGTCGCCATATGGGCGGCGTCGGCGATCAGCGCCAGCGAGTCCGAGAGCAGACCGCCGACGATCTCCAGGACCATCACGGTGAGCGTGATGCAGAGAGCGACCCGCAGTCGCCCCTTGTACGCGGCGGCCGCGGTACCGGTCGGCGGCGGCCCGCCGTGTGTGTGCCCGTGATCGTGCCCAGCCCCCATGGGGACGCCTCCGGTCGTTTCGCGGACCCGGGCCCGTACCGGCCCGAGAAGGCCAGTGAACTACGGGTGGGGGGTATCCGGCAACACGGTACTGAACACCGTTGTCAACTGCTCTGACCTGCGGAAACGGTCGCAGGTCAGAGCAGTTGGGCGGTCATGCGCGGGTCATGTGCCGAGCGCCTGGGGGTGGCGCAGGCACCAGCCCTCCCAGGCCGACTCGACCATCTCCCGCACCCCGCGCCGGGCCGTCCAGCCCAGCTCCTCGGACATCCGCGTGGCGGAGGCGACGGCCCTGGCCGCGTCGCCGGGCCGGCGCGGCTCGGTCTCCGGCTTGATGTGGTGGCCGGTGATCTCGCCCACCAGATCGGCGAGCTCGCGCACCGAGACGCCCTCGCCGCGGCCGACGTTCACGGTCAGGTCCGCGGGACCGCCCCGCTCGCTCAGTCTGCGGGCCACCGCGAGATGGGCGTCGGCGAGGTCGGCGACATGGATGTAGTCGCGAATGCAGGTACCGTCCGGCGTCGGATAGTCGTCGCCGAAGATCCGCGGGGCCTCGCCGCGGGTCAGCCGGTCGAAGAACATCGGAATGACATTGAAGACACCGGTGTCCGACAGTTCCGGTTCGGCCGCTCCCGCCACATTGAAGTAGCGCAGACAGCCGGTGGACAGGGAGTGCGCCTTCCCGGCCGCCCGGACCAGCCATTCCCCGGCGAGCTTCGTCTCACCGTACGGATTGATCGGGGTGCAGGGGGTCTCCTCGGCGATCAGCTCCGCGTCCGGTACGCCGTACACCGCGGCTGAGGAGGAGAAGACGAAACGCTGCACACCGGCCGCGACGACGGCCTCGAGCAGAACCGCGAGCCCCGAGACGTTCTCCCGGTAGTAGAGCAGCGGCTTCTCGACGGACTCTCCGACCTGCTTCTTCGCTGCGAGATGCACCACACCGGTCACGGCGTGCTCGGCGAGCACCCGGTCGAGCAGTGTGCGGTCGGCGGCCGAGCCGCGGACCAGCGGTACATCGGCCGGGAGCCGCTCGGGAATGCCGGTGGAGAGGTCGTCCAGGACGACCACCCGCTCCCCGGCGCCCGTCATGGCACGCACCACATGTGCCCCGATATATCCCGCTCCGCCTGTGATCAGCCATGTCATGTCTGTCACCCTAGGTCCATGCCGCCGCGGTCATCGGCCGAGGCCGCCGCGGTTTGTCGGGCGAGGCAGGGATCGACGATGATGATCGCGCGCGGCGCCGCATGATGGCGGCCCACCCCGAACGGAACATAAACGGGCGGTGAACTCCCACTTCCGTTCATCAGATAGCCTCTGCCGACGTGCCGCCGGCCCGCATCCGGGCCGCACTGTCGCGCGCCGACCCTGTCAGCACCAAGGAGTGAGTTCGTCTGTCGACCGCCATCCTCACCGGTGCGCCGGTACCCGGGTCGTCGCTCGAGGACGATCTGAGGTCACTGGGCTTCGACGTACAGGCCGCCGCTGATGTCACCGAAGCCGCGGAGCTGCTCGCCGCGGCTCCCGCCGACGCCCGTGTCGCCCTGGTCGATCCCCGCTTCGTCGGGCATGTCCACGCCCTCCGGCTCGGACTGACCGACCCCCGCTTCCCCGCCGTCACCGTGCCCGGTGCACTCACCGCGCAGCCTGAGGTGCGTGCCGCGCTCGTCCAGGCCCTGCGCAGCACCGCTGCGGCAGTCGGCGCGGGCATCCCTGTGGGACGGGCCGGCGGCACGGACACCGTGCCCGTCACCGACCGCACCGTGCCCGGCCGCATCGCCGTCGCACTGGAGGCCGAGGGCACCGCCGTACAGCGGCCCGAGCTCGGCTCGCTCGTCGCCGCCGTCCCCGCCGACCAGGCCGCCCGCGCCACCGCGCAGTCCGCCGTGGCCGCGGTCGACGACGAGGCGGTACGGCTGCGCAGCGCCGTGAAGGCCCGCGACGGCTTCTTCACCACGTTCTTCATCAGCCCGTACTCGCGCTACATCGCGCGCTGGTGCGCGCGCCGCGGCCTCACCCCGAACCAGGTCACCACCGCCTCCCTGCTCACCGCGCTGATCGCGGCGGGCTGCGCGGCCACCGGCAGCCGCGGCGGTTACATCGCCGCAGGGCTGCTGCTGCTCTTCTCGTTCGTCCTGGACTGCACCGACGGGCAGCTCGCCCGTTACTCGCTGCAGTACTCGACGATGGGCGCCTGGCTGGACGCCACGTTCGACCGCGCCAAGGAGTACGCGTACTACGCGGGACTCGCCCTCGGCGCCGCCCGCAACGGCGACGACGTGTGGGCGATCGCGCTCGGCGCGATGGTGCTGCAGACCTGCCGCCATGTCGTCGACTTCTCGTTCAACGAGGCCAACCACGACGCGGTCGCCAATTCGAGCCCGACGGCAGCGCTCTCCGACAAGCTCGACAGCGTCGGCTGGACGGTCTGGCTGCGCCGGATGATAGTGCTGCCGATCGGTGAGCGGTGGGCGATGATCGCCGTGCTGACCGCGCTGACCACCCCGCGGATCGTCTTCTACGCCCTGCTGGTCGGGTGCGCCGTCGCGGCCTGCTACACCACCGCCGGCCGCCTGCTGCGTTCGCTGACCCGCAAGGCGCAGCGCACCGACCGGGCCGCCGGGGCGCTCGCCGACCTCGCGGACTCCGGGCCGCTGGCCCAGTTCGTGGCGGCGCGGGGACCCCGTATTGGGAGCGGCTGGGCCGCACCGGCGGCAGCCCTCGTCGGCGCGCTGGCCCTGGTCGCCGCCGCCTTGACGCAGCCGTTCGGCAGCCGGCAGATGATCGTCGCCGCGGTCTTCTACGCGGTCTGCTCAGGTGTCGCCGTGGCCCGCCCGCTCAAGGGCGCACTCGACTGGCTCGTACCCCCGATATTCAGGGCGGCGGAGTACTGCACGATCCTTGCTCTGGCCGCCCGCAGCGATGTCGATCAAGCCCTTCCTGCGGCTTTCGGGCTGATTTCGGCCGTTGCCTACCATCACTACGACACGGTGTACCGCATTCGCGGGGGCACCGGCGCGCCGCCCCGGTGGCTGGTGCGGACGATCGGTGGGCACGAGGGCCGGACCTTGGTGGTGGCCGTACTCGCCGCCGTATTCACTCAGCATTCAGGCTTCACCGTGGCACTCACCGCTCTCGCAGTGGCCGTGGCACTGGTGGTGCTTGTCGAGTCCATCCGTTTCTGGGTCTCCTCCGGAGCACCTGCCGTTCACGACGAAGGAGAACCCGCATGATCGGCCTCGTACTCGCAGCCGGTGCCGGACGGCGTCTGCGCCCCTACACCGACACGCTTCCGAAGGCCCTCGTGCCGGTCGACGGCGAGAAGACCGTGCTCGACCTCACGCTGGCCAACTTCGCGGAGATCGGCCTCACCGAGGTCGCGATCGTCGTCGGCTACCGCAAGGAGGCCGTCTACGAGCGCAAGGCTGCGCTCGAGGCGAAGTACGGTCTGACGCTCACCCTCGTCGACAACGACAAGGCCGAGGAGTGGAACAACGCCTACTCCCTGTGGTGCGCCCGTGACGTGCTCGCACGAGGCGTGATCCTCGCCAACGGCGACACCGTGCACCCGGTCTCCGTCGAGAAGACGCTCCTCGCCGCCCGCGGCAACGGCCAGAAGATCATCCTCGCCCTCGACACGGTGAAGAACCTCGCCGACGAGGAGATGAAGGTCATCACCGACGGCGACAAGGGCGTGCGGCGCATCACCAAGCTGATGGACCCGGCCACCGCGACCGGCGAGTACATCGGCGTCACCCTGATCGAGCCCGAGGCCGCCGCAGAGCTGGCCGACGCCCTGAAGGCGACGTTCGAGCGCGACCCCGACCTGTACTACGAGGACGGCTACCAGGAGCTCGTCAACCGCGGCTTCACCGTCGACGTGGCCGCCATCGGCGACGTGACGTGGGTCGAGATCGACAACCATGACGACCTCGCGAAGGGCCGTGAGATCGCATGCCAGTACTGAGCCGGCTCATTCCGTCACCGGTCGTCGTCGACATCCGGCGCGGAGCGCTGGACGATCTGGCGGCCCTCCTCGCCGACCAGCGGATCTCCGCCTCCGGCAAGCTCGCCGTCGCGATCAGCGGCGGTTCCGGCCTGGCCCTGCGTGAACGGCTCGCCCCGGCGCTGCCCGGCGCCCACTGGTTCCAGGTCGCCGACGGCACGATCGACTCGGCGGTCAAGCTCGCCGACGACATCAAGGGCGACCGGTACGACGCGGTGGTCGGCCTCGGCGGCGGCAAGATCATCGACGTGGCGAAGTACGCCGCGGCGCGCGTCGGCATGCCGATGGTCGCGGTCGCGACGAACCTCTCGCACGACGGTCTCTGCTCGCCGGTCGCGACCCTGGACAACGACAACGGCCGGGGCTCGTACGGCGTCCCCACCCCGATCGCCGTCGTCATCGACCTCGACATCATCCGTGAGGCGCCCACCCGCTATGTGCGCTCCGGCATCGGCGACGCGGTCTCCAACATCTCGTGCGTGGCCGACTGGGAACTCGCCCACAAGGTCAACGGCGAGGAGATCGACGGACTCGCCGCGGCCATGGCCCGGCAGGCCGGCGAGGCCGTGCTGCGCCACCCCGGCGGGGTCGGCGACGACTCCTTCCTGAAGGTGCTGGCCGAGGGCCTGGTGCTGACCGGCATCTCCATGTCGGTCGCAGGGGACTCCCGGCCGGCCTCCGGCGCCTGCCACGAGATCAACCACGCCTTCGATCTGCTGTATCCCAAGCGCGCCGCCAGCCACGGCGAACAGGTCGGCCTCGGCGCCTGCTTCGCCATGCACCTGCGGGGCGCGCGGGACGAGTCGCTGCTCATGGCGGCCGCCCTGCGCCGCCACGGGCTGCCGGTCCTGCCCGACGAGATCGGCTTCACCGCCGACGAGTTCGTCCAGGCCGTCGACTACGCCCCGCAGACGCGCCCGGGACGCTTCACGATCCTGGAACACCTCAACCTGTCCACCGACCAGATCAGGGACGCGTACGCCGACTATGCCAAGACCATCCGTAGCTGAACTCCGTCCGGTCGTTCACCCTCCGGGCGTCAAGGACCGGCGCAGCGGCGAACACTGGGCGGGCCGGCTCTACATGCGTGAACTCTCACTGCGTGTGGACCGGTATCTGGTGAACACCAGGGTGACACCCAACCAGCTGACCTACCTGATGACCGTCGCCGGCGTGCTCGCCGCTCCGGCCCTGCTCGTCCCGGGTATCCCCGGCGCGCTGCTCGGGGTTCTCATGGTCCAGCTCTACCTGCTGCTCGACTGCGTCGACGGTGAGCTGGCGCGCTGGAAGCAGCAGTTCTCCCTGGGCGGCGTCTACCTGGACCGTGTCGGCGCCTATCTCTGCGACGCGGCCGTGCTGGTCGGCTTCGGCCTGCGCGCCGCCGACCTGTGGGGCGGCGGACGGATCGACTGGCTCTGGGCCTTCCTGGGTACGCTCGCGGCCCTGGGCGCCATCCTGATCAAGGCGGAGACCGACCTCGTCGGGGTCGCACGTCACCAGGGCGGGCTGCCGCCGGTCAAGGAGGCCGCGTCCGAGCCGCGCTCGTCCGGCATGGCGCTCGCCCGCCGGGCCGCCGGTGCGCTCAAGTTCCACCGGCTGATCCTGTGCGTCGAGGCGTCACTGGTGATTCTGGTCGCGGCCGTCCTGGACTCGGTCAGGGACGATCTCTTCTTCAGCCGCCTCGCGATAGCGGTCCTGGCAGGCATCGCCCTGCTGCAGACCCTGCTCCACCTCGTGTCGGTCCTGGCATCGAGCAGGCTGAAGTGAGTACCCCCATGAAGCTCGGCGCGGTCATCATCACGATGGGAAACCGTCCTGACGAGCTGCGCGCCCTCCTCGATTCGGTCGCCAAGCAGGACGGCGACCGGATCGAGACGGTGGTCGTCGGCAACGGCGCCCCCGTCCCGGACGTTCCCGCGGGCGTCCGGACGGTCGAGCTCCCCGAGAACCTGGGCATCCCCGGCGGCCGCAACGTCGGAATCGAGGCCTTCGGCCCGTCCGGCGCCGACGTCGACGCCCTGCTCTTCCTCGACGACGACGGACTGCTGCCGCTGACCGACACCGCCGAGCTGTGCCGGCAGGCGTTCGAGCAGGACCCGAAGCTGGGGATCATCAGCTTCCGGATCGCCGACCCGGACACCGGTGTCACTCAGCGCCGGCACGTCCCACGGCTGCGCGCCGCCGACCCGATGCGCTCGTCGCGGGTGACGACCTTCCTCGGCGGTGCCAATGCCGTCCGGACCCGGGTCCTCGCCGAGGTCGGCGGGCTGCCGGGCGACTTCTTCTATGCGCACGAGGAGACCGATCTCGCCTGGCGGGCGCTGGACGCCGGCTGGATGATCGACTATCGCGCCGACATGGTCCTCAACCATCCGACCACTGCTCCGTCGCGGCACGCGGTTTACCATCGCATGGTGGCCCGTAACCGGGTCTGGCTGGCACGCCGCAATCTGCCCGCACCACTGGTGCCGGTCTACCTCGGCGTCTGGCTGCTGCTGACCCTGCTCCGCAAGCCCTCGGGTCCCGCCCTCAAAGCGTGGTTCGGCGGCTTCCGGGAAGGCTGGGCGAAGTCCTGCGGACCGCGCCGTCCGATGAAGTGGCGTACGGTATGGCGGCTGACCAGACTCGGCCGACCTCCCGTGATCTGAGAAGCTCTCCTCTGAGAGCATGAGGCGTATTTTTTCTTTACGGGACCTGTCCGCCTGAACCGCGCCCGCGACTGGCTGCGCATCTTGAATACGAGAGTTTCATCTGGTGAGTGACACAACCCATGATGGTGCGGTCGCGTTGAGCACCCCGCCATCCGCCGACGACGGCCTGAGCGCCGCCGAGAGGGCCGGAAAGTACGGCCTGACGGTGAGCGGAGCCCGGCCCGGGCTGTTCGAGTACGTGCAGCAGCTCTGGGGGCGCCGCCACTTCATCATGGCGTTCTCCCGGGCGAAGCTGACCGCCCAGTACAGCCAGGCCAAGCTCGGCCAGCTGTGGCAGGTGGCCACGCCGCTGCTCAACGCCCTGGTCTACTTCTTGATCTTCGGGCTGATTCTGGGCACGAGGAAGGGAATGCCCCAGGAGGTTTTCATCCCCTTCCTGGTGACGGGCGTCTTTGTCTTCACCTTTACCCAGAGCTCGGTGATGGCGGGCGTACGGGCGATCTCCGGAAACCTCGGACTGGTGCGCGCACTGCATTTCCCGCGCGCCTCGCTGCCCATCTCGTTCTCGCTGCAACAGCTCCAGCAGCTGTTGTACTCGATGATCGTGATGGCGGTCGTGGTGGTCGGCTTCGGCAGTTATCCGTCGCTGTCCTGGCTGCTGATCGTTCCCGCGCTGGTCATGCAGTTCGTCTTCAACACCGGTCTCGCCCTGATCATGGCCAGGCTCGGCAGCAAGACCCCGGACCTGGCCCAGCTGATGCCGTTCGTCATGCGCACCTGGATGTACGCGTCCGGTGTCATGTTCTCCATCCCGGTGATGCTCCGGGACAAGCCGGAGTGGATCGCCAGGGTGCTGCAGTACAACCCGGCGGCCATCTACATGGACCTGATCCGCTTCGCGCTGATCGATGGGTACGGCTCCGAGAACCTGCCGCCGCACGTGTGGATCGTCGGGCTCGCCTGGGCGGCCTTCATCGGCGTCGCGGGCTTTGTGTACTTCTGGAAGGCAGAGGAACGGTACGGCCGTGGCTGAGGACAACACTTCGGGGCGCGTCCCCACCGTCATCGCCGACGATGTGCACATCGTGTACCGGGTCAACGCAGGCGGCGGGGGCAAGGGCAGTGCCACCGCGGCGCTGAGCCGGATACTGCGCCGCGGCAAGGGTGAGGCGCGCGGAGTCCGGAAGGTGCACGCCGTACGCGGCGTCTCCTTCACCGCCTACCGGGGCGAGGCCATCGGTCTCATCGGCTCCAACGGCTCCGGCAAGTCGACCCTGCTGCGGGCCATCGCCGGTCTGTTGCCGACCGAGCACGGCAAGGTGTACACGGACGGCCAGCCGTCGCTGCTCGGTGTGAACGCGGCGCTGATGAGCGATCTGACCGGCGAGCGGAACGTGGTGCTGGGCGGGCTCGCGATGGGTATGACGCGCGAGGAGATCCGCGACCGCTACCAGGGGATCGTCGACTTCTCGGGCATCAACGAGAAGGGCGACTTCATCACCCTGCCGATGCGGACGTACTCCTCCGGTATGGCCGCCCGGCTGCGCTTCTCCATCGCCGCCGCCAAGAAGCACGACGTGCTCATGATCGACGAGGCGCTGGCCACCGGCGACCGCAAGTTCCAGATCCGCTCCGAGAAGCGCATCCGCGAGCTGCGCAAGGAAGCGGGCACGGTCTTCCTGGTCAGCCACAGCAACAAGTCCATCAGGGACACCTGCGACCGGGTGCTGTGGCTGGAAAAGGGCGAGTTGCTGATGGACGGCCCCACCGACGAGGTCCTCAAGGCGTACGAGCGGGAGACCGGGAAGTAACACCCCCACCGCTCTCCGACACCGCAGCGGCCTCTGCCGGAGTACTCCGGCAGAGGCCGCTGCCGTGTCCGGACCGTGGACGCCGTGGGGGCGCGCGCCGCGTCGGCGCACGCCCGGGGAAGATCTCCTCCCGCCGGATGACGTCAATTTCCTTGCACACGGGGAAGGTTGGCGGAGAACGCAGCGTTGTTGTAATGCGCGCTACACCCTGGCGTATGCCTGGGCGTTGTACAACGTAAGCTGTACCGGTGCTGATTCGTGGCAAGTGGGCCGATACCGCCTGGGTGCACCGCCCGTAGGCGGTCCTCCGCACTCGGGAGAGCGGGCGGCGTGTCCGGAATGGGATATTTTGGGTCAGCAGTGTAGAACGGGAGATGTGACGGCAATGACGGAAAATCTCCAGCTCCGAGGTGTATATGCCGTCCCCGCGCCGGACGGTCAGTGGTGACCCGTACCCGGCAGGCGCGCCATGACGCCGCTGTGCCCGCCACGCTCGACAAGGCCGCGGACGAGAACTTTCCCGTGGCCCCTTTCTTCCTGCCACGCGCCTGGCGTAACGATCTGATGGCGGTGTACGGCTACGCCCGCCTGGTCGACGACATCGGTGACGGCGATCTCGCCCCCGGCGGCGCCGACGCCCGCCACCTCGGGCTGGAACCTGCGCAGAGCGATGACCGGCTCGCGATGCTCGATGCGTTCGAGGCGGACCTGCACCGCGTCTTCGACACCGCGGGCGACGGCCCGCACCACCCGCTGCTGCGTGCGCTGCGCCCCACCGTGCGGCGCTGCTCCCTCACGCCCGAGCCGTTCCTCGGGCTCATCGAGGCCAACCGGCAGGACCAGAAGGTCCGGCGGTACGGGACGTACGAGGAGCTCCTCGCCTACTGCGAACTCTCAGCCAACCCGGTCGGCCGCCTGGTTCTCCAGATCACCGGCACCGCGAGCCCCGAGCGGATCCGGCGTTCCGACGCCGTCTGCACCGCCCTGCAGATCGTCGAGCATCTCCAGGACGTCACCGAGGACCTCGGCCGCGACCGGATCTATCTGCCGGCCGACGACATGGCCGGGTTCCATGTCACCGAGGCCGACCTGGCAACCCCCTCCGGGGGCGCATCGGTGCGCGCACTGGTTGCATACGAAGCAGAACGCGCCCGGAACCTGCTGAATGAAGGCACCCCCTTGGTGGGTAGCGTCCACGGCAGGCTCAAGCTGCTTCTCGCCGGATTTGTGGGAGGGGGGCGTGCCGCCCTCACCGCGATCGCGGCCGCCGGGTTCGATGTACTGCCCGGACCGCCCAAGCCCACCAAGCCCAGCTTGCTGCGCGAGGTGGGAGTTGTCTTGCGAAGAGCGCGTAGAGAGGGGTGAGCCGGACCGTGGAGGGACAGACGACGTACATGTCGGCGCCGGTACAGGCCGCATACAGTTACTGCGAGGCCGTCACCGGACAGCAGGCGCGTAACTTCGCGTACGGAATCAGGCTGCTGCCTGCCGAGAAGCGGCAGGCCATGTCGGCGTTGTACGCCTTCTCCCGCCGGGTCGACGACATCGGCGACGGCGAGCTGGAGCCGGAGACCAAGCGGCTCCGGCTGGAGAGCACCCGCACGCTGCTGGACCGGATCCGGGACGGCGCGATCGATGAGGACGACACCGACCCGGTGGCCGTCGCGATCGCCGACGCCGCGAGCCGGTTCCCGCTGCCGCTGGGCGGGCTCGACGAGCTGATCGACGGCGTGCTCATGGACGTGCGCGGCACGACGTACGAGACGTGGGACGACCTCAAGGTCTACTGCCGGTGTGTCGCAGGGGCCATCGGCCGGCTCAGCCTGGGCGTTTTCGGTACGGAACCGGGCGCACCCGGCGCGGACCGCGCCGCGGAGTACGCCGACACGCTCGGTCTCGCCCTGCAGCTGACCAACATCCTGCGCGACGTCCGCGAGGACGCGGGCAACGGGCGTATGTATCTGCCCGCCGACGACCTCGCCAAGTTCGGCTGTTCCACCGGCTTCCACCGGGCCACCCCGCCGCCCGGCTCCGACTTCGCCGGCCTGGTCCACTTCGAGGTGCGGCGCGCCCGCACCCTCTTCGCCGAGGGCTACCGGCTGCTGCCGATGCTGGACCGCCGCAGCGGCGCCTGTGTGGCCGCCATGGCCGGTATCTACCGCCGCCTGCTCGACCGGATCGAGCGCGACCCCGAGGCGGTGCTGCGCGGCCGGGTGTCGCTGCCGGGCCACGAGAAGGCGTACGTCGCGGTGCGCGGCCTGTCGGGTCTGGACGCGCGGTACATCTCGCGCCGGACGGCCCGGGGGCGCGTCTGATGCGTAATGCAGATATCTTGCGCAGCATGTGCATCACGGCCGATCGGTCCAGACCTTGGGCAACCCTGCGGTGGTCCGACGCGTCCCTGACTGAAACAACATGCCTGACCGAAAAGACGAGTCCGGCCCGAACGGCCGGGCCGGCCGGAGCGACCTGGCGAAAGGGGGACGCGTGACCGACGAGGCCCTGCGTTACTCCCGCGCGGTCGTGATCGGCGGCGGACTGGCCGGCATCACCGCGGCCCTCCGTCTCGCCGACGCCGGGCTTGACGTGACCCTGCTCGAAGGACGGCCGAGGCTCGGCGGACTCGCCTTCTCCTTCAAACGCGGCGAACTGACGGTGGACAACGGTCAGCATGTCTATCTTCGTTGCTGCACCGCCTACCGCTGGTTCCTCGACCGGGTCGGCGGTGCCCGTCTGGCACCCCTGCAAAACCGTTTGGACGTGCCGGTTCTCGATGTCGGACGCCCTTCGGGGCCCCGGCTCGGACGGCTGCGCCGCAACGCCCTGCCGGTGCCGTTCCACCTCGCCGCCGGGCTGGCCCGCTACCCGCACCTCTCGCTCGCCGAGCGGGCAGGCGTCGGGCGCGCCGCACTGGCACTCGGCCGGCTCGACCCGGACGACCCGGCGCTCGACGCCATCGACTTCGGCAGCTGGCTGACCCGCCACGGGCAATCCCCGCGCACCATCGAGGCCCTCTGGGACCTCGTCGGCGTCGCCACACTCAACGCCACCGCCCCGAACTCATCGCTGGCCCTCGCCGCGAAGGTCTTCAAGACCGGACTCCTCTCCGAGCCCGGTGCCGCCGACATCGGCTGGGCGAGCGTGCCGCTCGGCGAGGTGCACGACACGCTGACCCGCAAGGCGCTCGACGCCGCCGGCGTACGGACCGAGCTGCGCACCAAGGCCGACACCGTCACCCGCACCGGCGACGGACGCTGGATCGTCGACACGGGAGCCGAACGGATCGAGGCGGACACCGTCGTCCTCGCCGTCCCGCAGCGCGAGACGTACGACCTGCTGCCCGAAGGCGCACTGGACGAGCCGGACAGGCTGCTCTCCATCGGTACCTCGCCGATTCTCAATGTGCACGTCGTCTACGACCGCAAGGTGCTGCGCCGCCCGTTCTTCGCCGCGCTCGGCTCCCCGGTCCAGTGGGTCTTCGACCGTACGGACGCCTCCGGGCTGACCGGCCCCGGACAGTACCTCGCGCTCTCCCAGTCCGCGGCCGACGACGAGATCGACCTGCCCGTCGCCGAACTGCGCAGGCGCTATCTGCCCGAGCTGGAACGACTCCTGCCGGCCGCCCGCGGAGCCGGCATCAGGGACTTCTTCGTCACCCGGGAACGCACAGCGACCTTCGCGCCCGCTCCCGGCGTCGGCCGACTGCGCCCCGGAACCGGCACCCGTGCCGCCGGCCTCTATCTGGCCGGAGCATGGACCGCCACCGGCTGGCCCGCGACGATGGAGGGTGCGGTGCGCAGCGGGTCCAGCGCCGCGGACGCCGCGCTCCGTGCGCTCGGCCGCACCCATCATGAACTTTCGCTGCAGGAGGCGGCATGAGCAGTACCACCGGAACAAGAGGAGAGTCAGTGACCCCGGCGAATCCGGCTTTCGACACCGTGGTAGACACCGCGGACGTCACCGCGCTTCTGGAGCGCGGACGGGCCCTGTCCGCTCCGGTGCTCCGGGCCGCCGTTGACCGGCTCGCACCGCCCATGGACACCGTCGCCGCCTACCACTTCGGCTGGATCGACGCCCAGGGCCGACCCTCCGACGGCGACGGCGGCAAGGCCGTCCGCCCGGCGCTGGCCCTGCTGTCCGCGGAGGCGGCGGGGGCTGCGGCCGAGGCCGGCATCCCCGGCGCGGTCGCCGTCGAACTCGTGCACAACTTCTCGCTGTTGCACGACGACCTGATGGACGGCGACGAGCAGCGCCGCCACCGTGACACCGTATGGAAGGTGCACGGCCCCGCGCAGGCGATCCTGGTCGGCGACGCGCTGTTCGCGCTGGCCAACGAGATCCTGCTGGAGCTCGGCACGGTCGAGGCGGGCCGCGCGGCCCGCCGGCTGACCACCGCCACCCGCAAGCTCATCGACGGGCAGGCCCAGGACATCTCCTACGAGCACCGCGAGCGGGTCACCGTCGAGGAGTGCCTGGAGATGGAGGGCAACAAGACGGGCGCCCTGCTCGCCTGCGCCGTCTCCATCGGTGCGGTGCTCGGCGGCGCCGACGACCGCACCGCCGACACCCTGGAGGCGTACGGCTACCACCTCGGCCTCGCCTTCCAGGCCGTCGACGATCTGCTCGGTATCTGGGGCGACCCGGAGTCCACCGGAAAGCAGACCTGGAGCGATCTGCGTCAGCGCAAGAAGTCCCTGCCGGTCGTCGCCGCGCTCGCCGCGGGCGGACCGGCCTCGGAGCGCCTCGGCGAGCTGCTCGCCGCGGACGCCAAGAGCACCGACTTCGACAGCTTCTCCGAGGAGGAGTTCGCCGCCCGGGCGGCGCTCATCGAGGAGGCGGGCGGCCGCGAGTGGACCGCCCAGGAGGCCCGTCGGCAGCATGCCGTCGCCATCGAGGCGCTGCACGGTGTCGACATGCCGGAAACCGTGCGTGCGCAGCTCACGGCGCTCGCGGACTTCGTCGTCGTACGAAAGAGATGATCATCATTCGCATATGACTCGCAGTCGCCGGTCGGCGCCCTCGAAGGGCGCCGACCGACGGAGACCCCAGCACAGCAGAGGACCAACTGCACGAAGGGGAAGCCATGACAGCGACGACCGACGGAAGCACCGGGGCCGTTGACCCCCGCGCAGCCTCGGCCAGCGAACCGACCGAATCAACCATCGTCGCGGACGACGTATTCGCCGCCGCGCGGCGGGCCGCGGAACGCTCGGTGGAGCATCTCCTCGGCAGACAGGACGACCAGGGCTGGTGGAAGGGCGACCTCGCCACCAACGTCACCATGGACGCCGAGGATCTGCTGCTCCGCCAGTTCCTCGGCATTCAGGACCCGGCCACCGTCGAGTCGGCCGCCCGCTTCATCCGCGGCGAGCAACTCGGCGACGGCACCTGGGCCACCTTCCACGGAGGCCCGGGCGAGCTCTCCACCACCATCGAGGCGTACGTCGCGCTGCGGCTGGCCGGAGACCGGCCGGACGACCCGCACATGGCCCGCGCCTCCAGGTGGATCAGGGAACAGGGCGGCATCGCCGAGAGCCGCGTCTTCACCCGGATCTGGCTGGCCCTGTTCGGCTGGTGGAAGTGGGACGACCTGCCCGAGCTCCCACCGGAGCTGATGTTCTTCCCGAAGTGGGTCCCGCTCAACATCTACGACTTCGGCTGCTGGGCCCGGCAGACGATTGTGCCGCTGACCGTCGTCTCGGCGAAGCGTCCGGTACGGCCCGCGCCCTTCGCCCTCGACGAACTGCACACCGACCCGCTCGTCCCCAACCCGCCCAAGCGCCGTGCCCCGGCGGTCAGTTGGGACGGCGTCTTCCAGCGCCTGGACAAGGCACTGCACGTCTACCACAAGGTGGCCCCGCGCCGGCTGCGCCGGATCGCCATGAATGCGGCGGCCCGCTGGATCATCGAACGCCAGGAGAACGACGGCTGCTGGGGCGGCATCCAGCCGCCCGCCGTGTACTCCGTCATCGCCCTGCATCTCCTCGGCTACGACCTCGACCACCCGGTGATGCGGGCCGGCCTGGACTCGCTGAACCGGTTCGCGATCTGGCGCGAGGACGGCGCCCGCATGATCGAGGCCTGCCAGTCACCGGTCTGGGACACCTGCCTCGCCACCATCGCGCTCGCCGATGCCGGAGTCCGGCCCGACCATCCCGCGCTCGTGAAAGCGGCGGACTGGATGCTCGGCGAGGAGATCGTCAGGCCCGGCGACTGGTCCGTGCGTCGGCCTCGACTTGACCCGGGCGGATGGGCGTTCGAGTTCCACAACGACAACTACCCGGACATCGACGACACCGCCGAAGTGGTCCTGGCACTGCGCCGGGTCCGGCATCCGAATCCGGCCGGTGTCGAGGCCGCCATCGAACGCGGGGTGCGCTGGAACCTCGGCATGCAGTCCCGCAACGGCGCCTGGGGCGCATTCGACGCCGACAACACCAGCCCGTTCCCCAACCGGCTGCCCTTCTGCGACTTCGGAGAGGTCATCGATCCGCCGTCCGCCGATGTCACCGGACACGTGGTGGAGATGCTGGCCATAGAGGGGCGGTCCGATCACCCCGCCACCCGGCGCGGCATCGAGTGGCTGCTTGCCGAACAGGAGGCGAGCGGTGCCTGGTTCGGCCGTTGGGGCGTCAACTACGTATACGGAACAGGGTCGGTGGTGCCCGCCCTGGTCGCTGCCGGGCTGCCCGCCGCCCATCCGGCGATCCGCCGTGCGGTCGGCTGGCTGGAGTCCGTTCAGAACGACGACGGCGGCTGGGGCGAGGACCTGCGCTCGTACCAGGAGGAGAAGTGGATCGGGAACGGTGCGTCGACCGCGTCCCAGACCGCCTGGGCGCTCCTTGCCCTCCTCGCGGCCGGCCGGCGCGAGAGCACGGCGGTGACCCGGGGCATCGCATGGCTGACCGAGGCCCAGCAGGCTGACGGGTCCTGGGACGAGCCGTACTTCACCGGCACCGGGTTCCCCTGGGACTTCTCCATCAACTACCACCTCTACCGGCAGGTCTTCCCGCTCACCGCACTCGGGCGGTACGTGTACGGCGACCCGTTCGCCGATCGCACGGACGTCCGGGAGGGAGCCTGATGGGCGATGCACCGGGGCCGTCCGGCCCCGCGGCGCCGCTGCTGATCGCCTGCGCGCTCGGCATCGAGCAACTCGCCCTGCGCAGTGGCAGAGGAAAGGCGGGCGACGCCCCGGGCCAGGTGACCGTGCTCCGTACGGGCATGGGCCCGAAAGCCGCCGAGACGGCCGTGGCGCACGCCCTCGGCCAGGACCGGGCGCTCGGCGCCGCGGTCATCGCCTCCGGGTTCTGTGCCGGGCTCGCGCCCGGCATGCACCCGGGAGACCTGGTGGTCGCCGACGAGACCCGGGAGGCCGGCGACTCGACGGCCTGCACCGGTGCGGGTCTGCTCGCCGAGGCACTCGCCAGGACGGTGCCGGGTCGCACCGTCCACACCGGTCCGCTGACCGGCTCCGACCATGTCGTGCGCGGACATGAGCGGGCCGAGCTGCGGGCCACCGGAGCGATCGCTGTGGACATGGAGTCCGCCGCCACCCTCCGCACCGCCCTGCGCACCGGGGTACGCCCCGTTGCGGCCGTACGGGTGGTCGTGGACGCTCCGGAGCACGAGCTCGTCCGCATCGGCACGGTACGCGGTGGAATATCGGCTTTCCGTGTTCTCCGTGCTGTCCTGCCGGCTTTCTATGAATGGCACCGATCTTTGCTGCTCCCCAGGAGGTGAGCTAGATGGCCATGCCGCTCCGTCAGACCATCAAGGTTGCGACGTACCTCGTTGAACAGAAGCTCCGCAAGCGGGACAAATTCCCGCTCATTGTCGAGCTGGAGCCTTTGTTCGCCTGCAATCTGGCGTGCGAGGGCTGCGGAAAGATCCAGCATCCGGCAGGAGTACTCAAGCAGCGCATGCCGGTGGCCCAGGCCGTCGGCGCGGTGCTGGAATCTGGTGCCCCCATGGTGTCCATCGCGGGCGGTGAACCCCTGATGCACCCGCAGATCGACGAAATCGTGCGGCAGCTGGTGGCGCGGAAGAAGTACGTCTTCCTCTGCACCAACGCGATGCTGCTGCGCAAGAAGATGGAGAAATTCACCCCGTCCCCGTTTTTCGCCTTCGCCGTGCACATCGACGGTCTGCGCGAGCGGCACGACGAATCGGTCGCCAAGGAAGGCGTGTTCGACGAGGCGGTGGCGGCGATCAAGGAGGCCAAGCGGCGCGGCTTCCGGGTCACCACGAACTCCACCTTCTTCAACACCGACACCCCGCAGACCGTCATCGAGGTCCTGAACTACCTCAATGACGAGCTGAAGGTCGACGAGATGATGATCTCGCCCGCCTACGCGTACGAGAAGGCTCCCGACCAGGAGCACTTCCTCGGCGTCGAGCAGACCCGCGAGCTCTTCAAGAAGTCCTTCGCGGGCGGCAACCGGTCCCGCTGGCGGCTGAACCACTCGCCGCTCTTCCTGGACTTCCTCGAGGGCAAGGCGGACTTCCCGTGCACGGCCTGGGCGATCCCCAACTACTCGCTCTTCGGCTGGCAGCGGCCCTGCTATCTGATGAGCGACGGGTACGTCCCGACGTACCGGGAACTCATCGAGGACACCGACTGGGACAAGTACGGTCGCGGCAAGGATCCGCGCTGCGCCAACTGCATGGCGCACTGCGGCTACGAGCCCACTGCCGTGCTCGCCACGATGGGCTCGCTCAAGGAGTCCCTGCGTGCCGCGCGCGAGACCGTCGCCGGGAGCCGGTGACGTCATGACCACTGGAGAACCAGTCGCACTGGGTCTCCCCGAGCTGCCGGCCCGGCCGCTCGCGATGCGCCGTCCCTCGCGGCGCATCCAGGTCGGGTCGGTGGCGGTCGGTGGGGATGCGCCGGTGTCGGTGCAGTCGATGACCACGACCCGGACGTCGGACATCGGTGCGACGTTGCAGCAGATCGCGGAGCTGACGGCGTCGGGCTGTCAGATCGTGCGGGTTGCGTGTCCGACTCAGGATGATGCGGACGCGCTTGCGACGATTGCGCGGAAGTCGCAGATTCCGGTGATCGCGGATATTCATTTCCAGCCGAAGTATGTGTTCGCGGCGATTGATGCGGGCTGTGCTGCGGTGCGGGTGAATCCGGGGAACATCAAGCAGTTCGATGACAAGGTGAAGGAGATCGCGCGGGCGGCGAACGATGCGGGGACGCCGATCCGGATCGGTGTGAATGCGGGTTCGTTGGATGCGCGGTTGTTGAAGAAGTACGGGAAGGCGACTCCTGAGGCTCTGGTGGAGTCGGCGTTGTGGGAGGCGTCGCTGTTCGAGGAGCACGGGTTCCGGGACATCAAGATCTCGGTGAAGCACAACGATCCGGTGGTGATGGTGAATGCGTACCGTCAGTTGGCGGCTCAGTGTGATTACCCGTTGCATCTGGGGGTGACGGAGGCGGGGCCGGCGTTCCAGGGGACGATCAAGTCTGCGGTGGCGTTCGGTGCGTTGTTGAGTGAGGGGATCGGGGACACGATCCGGGTGTCGTTGTCGGCGCCGCCGGCCGAGGAGGTCAAGGTCGGTCTGCAGATTCTGGAGTCGTTGAATCTGAAGCAGCGGCGGTTGGAGATCGTGTCGTGTCCGTCGTGCGGTCGTGCGCAGGTGGATGTGTACAAGCTGGCGGATCAGGTGTCTGCGGGTCTTGAGGGCATGGAGGTGCCGTTGCGGGTTGCCGTGATGGGCTGTGTCGTCAATGGTCCGGGTGAGGCCCGTGAGGCGGATCTGGGTGTGGCGTCGGGTAACGGCAAGGGGCAGATCTTCGTCAAGGGCGAGATCATCAAGACGGTTCCCGAGTCGAAGATCGTCGAGACGCTCATCGAGGAAGCCCTGAAGATCGCCGAGGGCATGGAAGACGCGGGAACACCATCAGGGGTCCCCGCCGTCACCGTGAGCTGAAACAGGACCGAGAGGGGGCCCGAGCGTGACCATTCTGGAGACCATTCGGGGGCCGCACGACCTGAAGGCACTGAGCGGACCGGAACTCGGCGAACTCGCCGAGGACATCAGGAAGTTCCTGATCGAGGCGGTGGCCAGGACCGGGGGCCATCTGGGGCCCAACCTGGGGGTGGTGGAGCTGTCCATCGCCCTGCACCGGGCCTTCGACTCACCCGTGGACCGCATCCTGTGGGACACCGGGCACCAGAGCTACGTACACAAACTGCTCACCGGACGGCAGGACTTCTCCAAGCTGCGCGGGAAGGGTGGCCTCTCCGGCTACCCGTCGCGCGAGGAGTCCGCGCACGACGTCATCGAGAACTCGCACGCCTCGACCGTGCTCGGCTGGGCGGACGGCCTGGCCAAGGCGAACGAGGTGCTCGGCCGCCCCGACCACGTCGTCGCCGTCATCGGGGACGGGGCGCTCACCGGCGGCATGGCGTGGGAGGCGCTCAACAACATCGCGGCGGCCAATGACCGGCCGCTGATCATCGTGGTGAACGACAACGAGCGCTCGTACGGCCCGACCATAGGCGGCCTCGCCAATCACCTCGCCACCCTCCGTACCACCGACGGGTACGAGCGCTTCCTGTCATGGGGCAAGGACGTCCTCCAGCGCACACCCGTCGTCGGACAGCCGCTGTACGAGTCGCTGCACGGTGCGAAGAAGGGGTTCAAGGACGCCTTCGCCCCGCAGGGCATGTTCGAGGACCTGGGGCTCAAGTACGTCGGGCCGATCGATGGACACGACATCGCGGCCGTCGAGTCCGCGCTCAGCCGGGCGAAGCGCTTCCACGGCCCGGTGCTGGTGCACTGTCTCACCGAGAAGGGCCGCGGGTACGCGCCCGCGCTGGAGGACGAGGCCGACCGGTTCCACACCGTCGGCGCGATGGACCCGCTGACCTGTGCCCCGCTCGCACCGCTCGTCAGCCCGTCGTGGACCTCGGTGTTCGGGGACGAGATCGCCGCGATCGGTGCGGAACGGCCGGACGTCGTCGCGATCACGGCGGCGATGCTGCACCCCGTCGGGCTGACGAAGTTCGCCGAGGCGTTCCCCGACCGGGTGTGGGACGTCGGGATCGCCGAGCAGCATGCGGCGGTCTCCGCGGCGGGGCTCGCCACCGGCGGGCTGCATCCGGTCGTCGCCGTCTACGCCACGTTCCTCAACCGCGCCTTCGACCAGCTCTTGATGGACGTCGCGCTGCACAGATGCGGTGTGACGTTCGTCCTCGACCGGGCGGGAGTCACCGGCCCGGACGGTCCTTCGCACAACGGCATGTGGGACCTGTCCGTGCTCCAGGTCGTGCCCGGGCTCCGGATCGCCGCCCCGCGCGACGCCGACCGGCTGCGGGAGGAGCTGCGCGAAGCCGTCACCGTCGACGACGCGCCGACCGTGCTGCGCTTCCCGAAGGAGTCGGTGGGGGAGCCCGTCCCGGCGATCGGCCGGGTCGGTGCCATGGACGTGCTGCACCGCGCCGACGACCCCGAGGTGCTCATCGTGGCGGTGGGCGTGCTCGCTTCCGTCTGTCTGCGGGCTGCCGACCTCCTTGCGGGCGGCGGAATCCGCTGCACGGTCGTCGACCCCCGCTGGGTCAAACCGGTCGACGAACAGCTCGCCCCGCTCGCCGGACGGCACCGGCTGGTCGCCGTCGTCGAGGACAACAGCCGGGCGGGAGGCGTCGGTTCGGCGGTCGGACAGGCGTTGCGCGATGCCGGTGTCGACGTACCGCTGCGCACGTTCGGCATCCCCGAGCAGTTCCTCGCGCACGGCAAGCGCGCCGAGGTGCTGGCCGACATCGGGCTCACACCGGTCGAGATCGCCGGCACGATCAGTGCCGCGCTGGCCGCCAAGGCCGCAGTCGAGGGGATCGAGGAGAGCGGGGAATGAAGGACGGCGGCCCCAAGGGTTTCGATCTGGCGCAACTCCTCGCGGAACGCGGCGCCGAACGATATGAGCTGCACACGAAATACCTCAACCACCAGCTGCCGCGGATGCTGCACACCATCGGCTTCGACAACGTCTACGAGCGGGCCGAGGGGGCGTACTTCTGGGACGCGGACGGCAACGACTACCTCGACATGCTCGCCGGCTTCGGTGTGATGGGGCTGGGCCGCCACCACCCCGTCGTCCGCAAGGCACTGCACGACGTCCTGGATGCCTCGCTCGCCGACCTCACCCGCTTCGACTGCCAGCCGCTGCCCGGACTGCTGGCCGAGAAGCTGCTCTCGCACAGCCCGCACCTGGACCGGGTCTTCTTCGGCAACAGCGGCACCGAAGCCGTCGAGACCGCGCTGAAGTTCGCCCGGTACGCCACCGGGAAGCCGCGCGTGCTCTACTGCACCCACGCCTTCCACGGCCTGACGACCGGCTCGCTCTCGGTCAACGGCGAGTCCGGCTTCCGGGACGGCTTCGCACCGCTGCTGCCCGACACCGCCATCGAACTCGGCGACCTCGACGCGCTGCTGCGTGAACTCGAACGAGGCGATGTGGCGGCGCTCGTCGTCGAGCCGATCCAGGGCAAGGGCGTCCACGAGGCGCCGCCCGGCTTCCTGCGCGCCGCCCAGGAGCTGCTGCACCGGCACAAGGCACTGCTCATCGCCGACGAGGTGCAGACCGGCCTCGGCAGGACCGGTGACTTCTACGCGTACCAGCACGAGGAAGGTGTCGAACCCGATCTGGTCTGTGTCGCCAAGGCTCTCTCCGGCGGCTATGTGCCGGTGGGCGCGACCCTCGGGAAGGACTGGATCTTCAGACGCGTCTACTCGTCGATGGACCGGGTTCTGGTCCACTCGGCGAGCTTCGGCTCCAACGCCCAGGCGATGGCTGCGGGGCTCGCGGTCCTCGCGGTGATGGAGGACGAGGAGACCGTCGCCAACGCCCGCCGCACCGGCGATCTGCTGCGCGAGCGGCTCGCCGCGCTCATCGGGCGGTACGAGATGCTGCACGAGGTCCGTGGCCGCGGGCTGATGATCGGCATCGAGTTCGGCCGGCCGTCCTCGCTGAAGCTGCGCAGCCGCTGGACCGTGCTCCAGGCGGCCCGCAAGGGTCTCTTCGCGCAGATGGTGGTCGTACCGCTGCTGCAGAAGCACCGGATCCTCACCCAGGTCTCCGGCGACCATCTGGAAGTGATCAAGCTGATTCCGCCGCTGGTCATCGGCGAGCCGGAGGTGGACCGGTTCGTGACCGCGTTCACGGCGGTGATGGACGACGCGCACAGTGGCGGCGGGCTGATGTGGGACTTCGGCAGGACACTGGTCAAGCAGGCGGTCGCCAACCGCTGAGCCCCACAGGATTTGCCTTGGAGGCAAGAAAATTGCCTCTGAGGCAGAATCCTGGCCCAATGGACATATGAATCCTCCCGATGGAGGGGTGGCCGACGAGCTGCCCGGGGTCGCGCCACGCCTGCGCGATCTGCGCCACCGCCGTGGTCTCACCCTCGAGGGCGCCGCGCAGCGCGCGGGGCTCTCCCCCGCCCATCTCTCCCGGCTCGAAACGGGCCGACGACAGCCCTCGCTGCCGATGCTCCTCGGACTTGCCAGGATCTACGGTACGACGGTCTCCGAGCTGCTCGGCGAGACTCCGCCGGAACGTGACGCGATCGTCCGCGCCGGCAGCTTCGAGGGCGCCGAGGCCGACGGCTGGATGTATCAGCAGGCCGGGGGCTCCGGCCGGGCGATGCAGGCGCTGCGCGTCCGCGTGCCGTACGGCGCGCAGGGCGATCTCGTACGCGTCCATCCGGGCGAGGAGTGGCTGTACGTCCTCGCCGGGCGGCTACGGGTGAGCCTCGGTGACACGGTGCACGATCTCGACCCCGGGGACAGTGCCCACTTCGACTCGCTCATCCCGCACCGGATCGCCGCCGTCGACCGCGACGGATCCGAGCTCCTCTTCGTCCACACCCTGCTTCAGAGTCCTGCCGCCGAGCTGTGCCTCGGCAGGGGCATCCACCGTCGCTGAGACCGGTCCGCCCGGTCGCCAGAGAGGACTGTCATGTCCGATTCAGAGAACTTCGATCCGCTCACCCCGGCCAGGTCCAGAAAGGACGGATCGCAGGAGGGGAAATTTCCGCGCGGCGTGGTGATCCGGCTGGTCGCCTATCTCGTCGCCGGGCACGTCTTCGCGGCCTTCCTCTACCTGCTCTTCGCGGTGGCAGGCAAGGGCTGATCGCCGGCCACCACCGCCGGCGGTCCGGCTACGCCTCGTCGAGCAGCCGTCCGCGCAGCCGCTCCAGCGTCTGCGGAGTGAGTTTCAGCCCCTCGGCGAGATAGCGGTCGGTGCTGCCCCAGGTCTCATCGATGGTGGTGAAGGCCTGGGCGAGATATTCGGCGCGGGCGTCGAAGAGCGGGCTGAGCAGCTCCATCACCTCGGGCGACATCCCGGTCTCCGAGGTGTCGCTGCGGCGCACCTTGTAACGGCGGTGCGGGTCGTTGGACTTGAGGTAGTCGGCCTCGATGGCCTCGCGCTCGACCCCTACGGCGAGCAGCGACACCGCGATCGAGATCCCGGCCCGGTCCTTGCCCGCCGCGCAGTGCATCAGCGCGGGGACGCTGTCCTCGGCCAGGGCGTGCAGCACCCGGCTGTGCTCGGCGGTGCGGTCCCTGACGATCGTCCGGTACGAGGCGGTCATCCGGGCCGCTCCCTTGCCGTCGGCGAGGAGTACGCGCAGCTGCTCGATGTTGCCGTTGCGGACCATCCGCCAGAACTCGGCGCCGTCGGCCGGGTCGGAGAGCGGGATGCTCACATTCCGTACACCTGGCAGCTCCACGTCCAGGCCGTCGAGCTTGTGGTCGGCCGCATTCCGGAAGTCGAAGATCGTGTGCAGCCCGAGACCGCCGAGGAACGCCGCGTCCTCGGAGGTGGCGTGCGCGAGGTGACCGCTGCGGAAGAGCCGTCCGTGCCGCACCCGGCGTCCGTCGACGGTGGGCAGCCCGCCCACGTCGCGGAAGTTGCGCACGCCTGACAGCTCGGGTTCCGTCGACGGGATCTGCGGCACCTGCTGCGTCACGGTGTCTCCTGGAATCTCTGGCGTCGGCGCGGCTCGCCGGCGAGGTCACTCCCGCGACGATACGACATCGGTGGCTCGGACAATCATCTCGGCCTTTCTCACCCTGCCCGCTGGTGAATTCCCCCTTGCGCGGGCGTTGCCCGGCCACCCGTCGGAGCTTGATGATGTGCGGAACTGTGTGAATGTGGGGATGACATGATCGAGACTGGTGAGACGGGTCGGACCTGGCTGCTGACCGGGGCGACCGGTAGTTATGCGCTGCATCTCACGGACCGGGACGAACTGCTGCATCTGCACTGGGGGCCGCGGATCACCCTCGCGGTCGCCGAGGCCCTCGCCGCTGCACCGGACCTGCCCTTCCGGGGCTTCGAATCACAGCTGGACGGCCGCGAGGAGTACCCGGTGGAGGGCGGCCCCCGGTTTGTCCGGCCCGCCCTCTCGGTACGCACCCCCGAGGTACGCGGCACCGAATGGGCCTACGCCGAGGCGGCGGTGGAGGGCGACGAACTGCGCATCGCGTTCTCCGACTCCGTACAGCAGCTCGCGCTCACACTGCACTACCGGATGCGGGACGACTCCGATGTGATCGAGCGCTGGGCCACCGTCAGCCACGCCGGACCCGACGGACCGCCGCTGGAGCTGTTGCGCGCCGACGCGGCCGCCTGGGCGCTGCCCGCCCGCGACGGCTGGCGTCTCAGCCATCTGCACGGGCGGTGGGCGGCGGAGACGCAGCTCGTGCGGTCGGAGCTGACGTACGGCGAGATGGTCCTCTCCAGCAGGCGCGGTCACACCGGGCACCAGTTTCTGCCCTGGGTCGCGCTCGACGCGGACGGAGCCGCCACCGAGGAGCACGGCGAGGTGTACGGCTGCGCGCTCGCCTGGTCCGGCTCGTGGCGGATCGCCGTGCAGCAGCTCCCCGACGGGCTCGTACAGATCACCGGCGGGGCCGGCCACGACGACTCGGGGCTGCTGCGGCTCGCACCGGGGGAGACGTACACCACACCGGTGTTCGCCGGACTGTGGAGCGCCGAAGGGTTCGGCGGGGCGAGCCGGGCCTGGCACGCCTGGCAGCTGGCCCACGTCGTTCCGGACGCCGAAAGCCTGCGCCCGGTGCTCTACAACTCCTGGGAGGCCACCGGCTTCGACATCGCGGAGGACCAGCAGCGCGCCCTGGCCGTGCGCGCCGCAGCAATGGGTGTCGAACTGTTCGTGGTGGACGACGCGTGGTTCGGGCAGCGCACCAGCGACCGGGCGGGACTCGGCGACTGGACCCCGAACCCCGAGCGCTTCCCCGGCGGGCTGAAGCCGCTCGCCGACGAAGTGCACACACTCGGCATGCAGTTCGGCATCTGGGTCGAACCGGAGATGGTGAACGCCGACAGCGACCTCTACCGCGCGCACCCGGACTGGGTGCAGCACTTTCCCGGGCGCACCCGCACGGAGTTCCGTAATCAGCTGGTGCTGAATCTGGCCCGGACCGATGTGCAGAACTATCTGTGGGAACAGCTCGACTCACTGCTCTCCAGCGCCCCGATCGACTATGTGAAATGGGACTTCAACCGGTGCTTCACCGATGCGGGCTGGCCGGGCGAGGAGTATGCGCAGAAGCTCTGGATCGAGCATGTGGATGCGCTGTACGCGCTGATCGACCGGCTGCGGGCCGCTCACCCCGGTGTCGCCTTCGAGTCCTGCTCGGGCGGCGGCGGCAGGATCGATCTGGGCATCCTCGCCCGCACCGACCAGGTGTGGACCTCCGACAACACCGACCCGCTGGACCGGCTCGCCATCCAGGAGGGCTTCGGGCAGATCCATCCGGCTCGTGTGATGGCCGCCTGGGTCACCGACAGCCCGAATGTCCAGCTCAACAGCAGGGTCAGCTCGCTGCGCTTCCGCTTCGTGAGCGCGATGGCCGGGGTGCTCGGGGTCGGCGGAGACCTCACCGAGTGGAGCGACGAGGAGCTGGCCGAGGCCCGGGGCTGGGTGGACCTGTACAAGGAGATCCGCTCGGTGGTGCAGCACGGGGCGCTGTACCGGCTGCGTGCGCCGCGCGGCGGGCTCAGCGCCGTGCAGTACACGCACGGTGACGAGACCGTGGTGCTCATGTGGCTGGAGGCACAGAGGTACGGGGAGCTGCCGCCGGCTCTGCGGCTGTGCGGGCTCGACCCCACGGCGAGCTACACCTGCGTGGACACCGGGGCCGTCCATCACGGTTCCGTGCTGCTGCATCAGGGGCTGCACACCGGCCTGCGGGGGGACCTGGACGCGAAGGTGCTGAGGCTTCGCCGCGGATGATGCTCATGACATGTCCGTATTGGGGCATTTAGTCGAACATGCCCTACTTATGTGGGAGATGAGGGGCGTCTCGTGAGCGGGATCATATCCGTGACGGTGTGTGGTGGCGCGGCGGGCGGGTAATCCGTACACCGCGCGGAAAGCCAAGATCCTTAATCCACGGAGTGTGACCGGAATTCCGCGCCGATTTCCCGGCGCGGATTCCGGCACGCAACCAATGGCTTGTTCTGCTCGTCCTCACTCGTTTACGGTCACCGTCAATCCGGACGGACCGCCTAATCCTGCCGCCGACCGGAATTCGTACCCACTCATCGTGTGGCAGGAGCGGGGGAACCAGGTAAGCCGCCGACCGGAGAAATCCGGCCGGCTCGGGGTTAAGTCGCACTTCGTGCGACCGGGCATCTCCAGCCCGAACCCGACAGCTCACCTCGTAGGCGCCGGAGAGGAAATTCTTCATGCTCATATCGGGTAAGCACCGTCGTCCGAAGTCCAGCACCATCGCTCGTGGCTTTGCCGCCGCCGGAGCCGGCGGGGCCGTCATCGCCCTCCCGCTGCTCGGTGCCACCGGCGCCCACGCCGCAGTGCAGGCCGCCCCCGCCGCGCACTCGGCCGCCGCCCCGGCCGCCCCGGTCGCGAAGAAGCAGGCCGAGACCCGGACGTACTCCGTCGTCGCCGGCGACTACCTGGCGAAGATCGCCGCCGACAACAAGGTCGACGGCGGCTGGGAGAAGCTGTACCAGGACAACCGCGAGGTCATCGGTGGCAACCCGAGCCTGATCCTCCCGGGCATGAAGCTGACCCTCGGCGGCTCCGCCGCGGCCACCGGCACCACGCAGGCCGCCCCGGCCCCGTCGAAGGCTCCGGTGGCGCCCAAGCCCGCCGCCCCTGCGGCCGCCCAGAGCAGCAGCTCCGGCTACGTCTCCCCGGTCCCGGGCAAGCACACCACCAACTACCGTGCCTCCGGCGCCAACTGGTCCAGTGGCAGCCACACCGGCATCGACTTCCCGGTCGCCACCGGCACCAGCGTGAAGGTGATCACCTCCGGCACCGTCGTCACCGCCGGCTGGGGTGGCGCGTACGGCAACGAGGTCGTCGTCAAGCACGCCGACGGCCACTACTCGCAGTACGGCCACCTGTCCGCGCTCTCCGTCTCGGTGGGTCAGACCGTCTCCACCGGCCAGCAGATCGGCCTCTCCGGTGCCACCGGCAACGTCACCGGCCCGCACCTCCACTTCGAGGTCCGCACCGGCCCCGCGTACGGCTCGGACATCGACCCGGTCGCCTTCCTGGCTTCGCACGGAATCTCCGTCTGATCTGATCCGATCAGGCCTGATCCGAACGGCTCGGTGAAGGGGCGGTGCGCGGCGGCGCACCGCCCCTTCGCTTATTCCCTCTTTACCAAAACCTGACCGGGTGGTCTATCTCACCTCCCGTCAACCCCTTATTACGGTCGCGTAGGTCACATTCGGCAGTGCAGGATGTGCCCTTGTGGCAGACGATTCGAGAAAAAATCAACGTGGCGTCAACAACCGGCATGGCGCCATCGGGTCGTACGCAGCGATTGGCGACAGCTTCACCGAGGGGGTCGGTGACCCCGGCCCGGACGGAACCTTCGTCGGCTGGGCAGACCGTTTCGCTGTACTCCTCGCGGACCAGCTCCCCGACCTCGATGCAGCGAACACCGATGGTTCCGCCGGTTCGGCTCACGGGAATTTCCGGTACG
Organism: Streptomyces sp. NBC_00154; assembly: GCF_026342835.1. Classification (GTDB taxonomy): domain Bacteria; phylum Actinomycetota; class Actinomycetes; order Streptomycetales; family Streptomycetaceae; genus Streptomyces. Next base: position 97,212 of record NZ_JAPEMI010000001.1, on the reverse strand, counting down.
CCAATCTCGCCGTACGCGGACGCCTCCTCGACCAGATAGTCGAGGAGCAGGTGCCGCGCGCCAAGGAGCTCGCCCCCGACCTGGTGAGCTTCTGCGCGGGCGGCAACGACATCATCCGGCCCGGCACCGACCCCGACGACGTGGCCGAGCGCTTCGAGCGCGCGGTCGCCGACCTGACCCGGTCGGTCGGCACCGTCATGGTCACGACCGGCTTCGACACCCGCGGCGTTCCCGTGCTGCGCCATCTGCGCGGCAAGATCGCCACCTACACCGCCCATGTGCGGTCCATCGCCGACCGCTACGACTGCCCGGTCCTCGACCTGTGGTCGCTGCGGTCCGTGCAGGACAGGCGCGCCTGGGACGACGACCGGCTCCATCTGTCGCCCGAGGGACACACCCGGGTCGCGCTGCGCGCCGCGCAGGTCGTCGGCCTCGACGTGCCGGCCGACCCCGACCAGGAGTGGCCGCCGCAGGCGCAGCGCGGCACGCTCGAGGTGCGGCGCGACGACATCCACTGGGCGCGCGAATATCTGGTGCCGTGGATCGGGCGGCGGCTGCGCGGTGAGTCCTCCGGTGACCACGTCGAGGCGAAGCGGCCCGACCTGCTGCCGCTGTAATCGGCGCGGTGTCCTCTTCGGCCGGACGGGCTTGTCCGCCGAGGCCCGTCCGGTTCGTTCAGGCCCGTCCGGCGACCGGGAACAACGGCAGCAACGCTTGATCCCGGTGCGCCGGTTCGGGCGCCGGGCCGGCCGGTATGCGTTCCAGTACGCCGCCCGCGAAGACGTCGTACAGCGGCAGCGTCTCCAGATGCACATATCCGATGTGGCAGTCGCACACGGCGAGCGGACAGGCCCGCGGGCCCAACGCCCGCCGGTAGCTGCCGTCGTAGAGATTGCCGAGCTCGGCCGGGACGAAATGGCAGCGGCGCACCGTCCCGTCCCCGTCCACCGAGATGACCGACTCGCCGGTCCGGCACGGCATTCCGGCCGAGCGATGCGGATCCCGGCTGTACGGGAAGAGGGGGTCGAGGGCCGTCCAGCGGTCCGCCTCCTCGTCCGTGTAACTCCGCCCCTCGGCCGCGTTGACCCAGAGATAGACCTCGCCGGGCAGGTCGGCACGGAGCCGCCGCGCCTCGTCGAGGTGCTCGTCGAGACCGACGACACCGACGCTGTACCGGACACCGAGGCCGGTCAGCTCCCGGCACTTGGCGAGGAAGCGGTCGTACGGCGTCTGCCCCGGGTGGTACGTGCACCACAGCGCGATCTTGTCGCGGGCGGCCCCACCCGCCTCGGCCAGCCACCGCGTGCGGCCGCTGAGATTGGTCTGGATCGCGACCCGGCCGATGTGCGGCAACTGCGCGAGTTCGACCAGCGCCCGGCGGTACCAGGAGCGGACCAGCCCCTCGCCCCATGGCGTGAACAGCACCGAGATCCGGTCGCCGGTCGGCGCCGCCGCCCACGCGGTGAACCGCTCCAGCGCGGCACGGTCCGTACGCAGCTGCTGCGGACTGTCGCGCCGCTTCGCGAACGGGCAGTACGGGCAGTCGTAGTCGCACGACGCCAGTGGACCGCGGTACAGGATCGTCAGGTCCATGGGTGCGCTCACTTCAGTTCGTACGCGGCCATCGCGGCCCGTACGGCGGGGGAGAACAGCTCGGGACCCAGGGCGTCGGAGTGCGCGAGGCCCTCGGGCGACAGCCGCAGCAGCCCGGACGCGTCGGCAGCGCCGTCCAGCCAGCCGCGCGCCTCGAACCGGTCCAGCTCGACGCGGAAGTCGTCACCGGGCAAGGTGCCGAACCGCTCGCGGTAGTCGGCCGGTTGCAGCCCCCGGGCCTGGAGCAGCGACTGCAGGAGATGGCGTCTGCGCGCCTCGTCGCCGTCGACGTAGCGGCCCACTTCGGCGCGTAAAGTCCTCGGTGGCGGTGTAGCCGTCGATGATCGCCCGCACCTCACGCATCTCCACCGCGTAGTCGAACGAGTAGTGCAGCCGTGTGGTGTACGAACGGGCGCCGCAGCCCAGGCCGATCATGCCGTCCGTCTGGCACGCGTAGTCGGCCGGGCCCTCCTGCGGGGCGTCCGCGCGGCGGAACATCCGCATCGACACCTGCTCGTAGCCGTGAGCGAGAAGATGGTCCCGGCCCGCCCCGCCCGGTACAGCCGCAGCCGCAGCCGCTGCTCGTCCCACGCCGCGTCCGCCGCGGCCTCGACGTCGGCGCCGAACCGGCCCAGACCGGTCAGCGGGCGTACGTACAGCGGATAGAGATAGAGCTGCTTCCTTATTGCTCGTTGTTGAGCGTTCGGATATTTCGCTCTCCGCACGAGCACAGTTTTACTGACGTGCTGGAGTCCTGGTCCATCGGCAGTCGGGACCGTTGGCGGTCGGTACGTTCCTGCAAGAGCTGTTTCACCCGCGTGTGCGGGGTGAACAGAGCGATGTCGGGATCACCGTCTCTGTGCAGGATGTTGACCGCTCCGGCGTGGTCGGCTTGCCACACGGCCCTGCACTCGGTGCAGTGAAGCCTGTCCCCTTTGCGGACACCAAGGATGTTCGTAAAGGGGACGACCTGTGATGTGTAGGCAGCGTTGACCAGCCGCACCGCAGAACCTCTGCGGTCCGACACGGCATTGAGCGCTTCCGCGGTGACACCCTTGGTCCACGCGGCGAGGCGTCGGTTCGTGTTCTTCCCCAGCCTCTTGACGCCGGCGAAAGCCTTGGTGAGGTCTTCGGCCACGATGACGGCCGCGTTGTCGGCAACTGCGTGCACGGCCTTGAAGGTGAGGTCGCGGACTCGGCACTGCCACGCGGCTGAGCGCCGGTCACGCTTGAGGGTGCCGAGGTTGTTGTCACGGATACGCCGGGCTTTCGCCAGGTCGCCGCGCTGTTCGGCCTTCTCCGCGATGCTGCGGAGTTTGGCCCGTCGGGCGTTCTTGGCCTTCCGGTGATCGGACTCGGAGGTCAGCAGGTCGCCGAGCCGGGTTCCGTGGTGCCGACCGTCGGAGTCGGTGAGGACCTCGGTGTATCCCTTGTCCACGCCGATCGTGCGGGTGCCGACGGGACGTTTGGAGGACTTCATGTCCTTCGCGTCGATGGCGTAGTGCACCTCGACCCGGTTGCTGCGCAGGACAAGTCGCAGCGTGCCGGTCGGGGCAACCGTGGTGTTGAGCGGGATACGTACGAGCTGGTGGCGTTCCAGGCCGGGCACGGCGAGCCAGACGTTTCCGTCCTTGGTGAGGGTGAAGGTCTTGTACTGGTCAGCGCGTACCACGATCTGGTTGTGGGTGCGGTTGCGTCCGCGTTTCCGGTGCTGGCGCATCTGCCGGGCAAGGAATGGGTCATCGGCCCAGGTGTCCCGCTTCAGCAGCTTGAACAGTCGCTTCCGCTCGGCCTCTTCCTTGGTGCGCTGGTGGATCGCATGGCGGACCTTGACCTTGGCCGCTTCCCGGTTGGCAGTGATGTCGGCGACCGCATCCCGCACGGTCTCCTTCCACGCGTTCGCCAGGACGCCGAAGGTCTGCGCGGTGCCGTCGACGATCCATACATCACGGATCTGCCTGTCCGACCACGCGAGGCCGCCCACCGAGCCGAACTGCCGCCACACCAGCGAACGAACCACACCAAGGCGGCGAGCCTGCTCTTCGAGCCGGCTGTACTTTCCGTCGTTGAGGTTCTTTGAGTAGGCGACGCGAGTGACCTTCACCCGCCACCGCCGGCCAACTCGTCCTTCATCGTCTTCTCGTAGCGTCGCAGACCGTACAGGCGGCAGGAGAAGGTGCGCACGATTGCCAACAGGTCCTGCACCATCTCTTCCTGCGGCGACAGTGACTCCTGATTCGCCACCACGATGATGCAGCCGTTCCTCGTTGCGACGTGCTGCAAGTAGTCGAATCCGAACCGGGCCAGCCGGTCCTTGTGTGCTATCACCAGCGCGCAGACCTCGCCCCGCTCGATCGCATCCATCAGGGCGAGGAACTTCTTCCGCTGGAGGTTCATCCCTCCGCCGACCTCGCGAATCCACTGATCGACAGCGAGACTGCGGCCCCGGCAGAACTCCTCTATCGCCTGCACCTGCGAGGCCAGATCGCCCTTCTGGCCAGGTGAGGACACCCGGCAGTACACGATGGTCTGACGTGCGGATTCGTCGAAACCAGGCTGGAGAACCTGGCGTACTTCCGCATCGGTGAAGTACCGCTGACCGGACACGCGTTGCGGCGTGATTCGACCGTCGCGCTCCCACCTGGGAATGGTGGAAGCGTGGCGGCCAACACGCTGTGCGAACTCGCTGATCCCGTACGTCCTCGGCCGGGGCGGCGGAGTGCAGCGCTCCTTGTCAACGCGGATCGTGACCCCGGGCCTGGTCGCGCCCGGAATGTCGTACGGTTTCGACTCCTCGTCGGTCATCGGCTGGTCGCAGCGGTCGCACTTCATCGGCGGGCCTTCCGCCAGGCGCGGCCGAGCCGGACCGCGGTAGGACACGCGGCTCCGCTCCGGCAACCTGCGCACGTTACGGTGTGGCCGAGGAGCTTGCGGTACGCGGCCTCGGCGCCGCCGGGCTTCTTTAGCGTGATCATCCGAAGTGCTCCGCTCCGAGACGCGGGCCTCGCTGGGTGCCGCTGTACAGGTGCGCGTGTCTGGGGCAGGCGTACACGTGGGTTCCGGCGCCGGACGAGGAATGCACCTCGTCGACGGCAACCGGCTCGCGGGTCAACTGCCCGTCGTGGCAGCAGTACGCAAGCTGCGGGGCTGGTGTGGCATCGCTCATGGTGATCTCTCTCCGACCCGACTCGGCTGGGAGACCATCGTCTGGGGTACTTCCGTCCGATCCGATACACAGGATGTATCAGGCGGGCGTATCGTCCCCGCATGAGTAGTCGGGGACTCTGGGCGGACGTCAGACTGCGTGCCGCTTGGGCGCGCCAGGACTGGGCTGCCATCCTTCGCGAATACCGGCGCTCTGCGGGCATATCGCAGCGTGACCTGGAGCCGCTCGTGGGCATGCCGCAGCCGCACATTTCCGCGATCGAGTCGGGCCGCAGGAGGGTGACGTCCGCCGAGGTGATGGCCCGCATCACCGAAGGACTGTCAGTTCCCCCAGAATTGACCGCTGTCGCCCGCCGCCCTGAGCTCGACGAGTGGGGTCCGCCCGTCGCTCTGCGGGAGCGCATCGCCCATGGGCACGCCACTGGGCGAACCGACCTCCACACAGCTGACTGGATCGGCGAGGTCCTCGCCCAGCACCGGCGAGCCGAGGACGAGATCGGCGGACTTGACCTGCGGCCCGTCGTCCGCTCGCAGTTGGACGCCGTCACTCTCCTCATTCCCGCAGCGTCCGGTCCGGTCGCCGACCGGTTGATGCTCCTCGCCGCCGAACACGCACACTGGCTGTCGTGGGTAGCAGCAAAGCAGCAGCGCATGGGCGCGGCACTGGCGTGGATCGATGTGGCGCATGGGTGGGCGGTCGACGGCGGGCACCCGGACATGGCGTCGTGGGTACATCGCATTCGCTCCCACTACAGCCTGCGGGTCGGTGACCCCGTGCGGGCACTGCGCACCGCGGAAGCAGCCAGAGAACACACCGGGGTGTCCCCGGCGGCCCGGTCGGTGGCGGCACATACGGCAGGGATGGCGGCGGCTGCGGTCGGCGAGCGGGACCGTGCCCGGCGCCTAGCCGACGAGGCGCTGCGCCTAGCGTTGCGGGTGCCGGCCGAGAGGGACCGGCCCGGCTGGCTGTACTGGCTGACGCCGATTCGAGCCCAGCTGGCCGTCGCGGACACGGCGTTCGCGTGCCGGGACTGGCAGGCCGCAGCGGACGGGATCCGTGCAGCCCTGCCAGACCTTGGGGCGTACCCGCGGGACCGGGCTTACTACCAGGCCCGGATGGAGGACGCTGCCCGGCGGGTCTGCTAGCCCTCCGGCTGCTCTCACGCGCACAGGATCGCCGCCTGGGGCCCCCGGCGGCAGCTGTGCCTTCACGGTCGACTTCAGCAGCCCCACCGAGGGAGTGGAGGCGGGGAACGCGAAGAGTTCCACGCGCGCCTCCAGGTCGGCCGGCTCGTAGTCATCCGGGCCCACCTCGGGCGGAATGACTTTGTACCTGATCATCATCTGGGTTACCTGTCCGATCGTAGTGGCGGTCGCAGACGTGGGAAGGCACCCGGGGAGACGGGGAGAAGACGCGAGACGTCAGGGGCTGACGGAAGCGGAGCGACTGCCGGTCAGGCCGTCAGCGCCTCCTGGTCGATGCCCAGCTCGCGGGCGAGCGCCTCGTCGGTCCACGCCAGCATCGTGGCCCGGGAGAGCGGACCGGCGTACGAAGTCATCTGGACGGCCAGACCGTCCAGCAGGGCGGTCAGCCGCCAGGCCACGGACATCGGATCGTCGCAGTGGAACTCCCCTGCAGCGGCCCCTTCTTCGAGGACCTCGGCCAGTTCGGCCTTCCACTGCTGGTCGAGATCGCCGGCCACATTGCGCAGCGCCGGATCGCGCAACGAGGCCGCCCAGCCCTCGATCCACAACCGCCACCCCTTGGCCTGCCCGGTCGGCGCGTACCAGCGGACGGCGGCGCGCAGTCTCCGTACCGCACTGGTGCGGCGGCTGAGCAGCTTGCGCAGATGGGCCAGGTCGGCCTCCGCCGCATGCGCGAAGGCGGCCGCGACCAGCTTCTCCTTCGTCGAGAAGTGGTAGAGCACGAGTGCGTTGCTCACCCCGAGGACGGACGCCACATCGGCGATCCGTACCGCGGCGACGCCTCGCACCTCGATCTGCTCGACGGCAGCGCGCAGCAGCTCCTCGCGTCGTTCCGCCACGCCCAACCGCACTCTCGCCACGGCGTCACCCTAACCAATGCACGGGTTCCCGACAGGTCGGGGGCGGGACCGCAAGCGGCCCGCCCCCGACTCGCTTCCAGCTGTCAGGCCCCGGTCAGCACCAGATGTCGGCGCAGCCCGAGTTGTACGCGTCGATCAGGGTCTCCGTCAGCGACGCACCGGTGGTGTCCGTGACGGTTGTCCGCAGGCCGACCTTGGCGGTGCCCGCGGAAGGCACGGTGACCTTCCACCGGCCGTCTGCCGCGCGCGCCGCCGTGGCCTGCTTCCAGTCGGTGCCGTCCGTCGCGTACCAGACCTTCAACGACCCGATGGGAAGCGCCCGCCGGCTTCCCTGTGCGGTCAGGCCGACCGTGTAGTCGAGCGACTTGCCCGCGTCCGCCGCGTTCTCGCCGGTCAGCGGCAGCCGGTAGTCGAGGTCCAGCAGCCGGGCCGCGGCAGCGGACTTCTCGTGGCCGGAGCGGAACCGCCACTCGCTGGTCACCTGCGACCCGAGCATCCATGTCACCGGATCCGGCGACGTACGGGTGGCATCGACGGTCAGCCGGTACCAGTTGTCCTTGCGCGGCAGATCGAAGGTGGCGCGGCCCGGTGCGCCGTTGCGGGCCAGTACCTTCCCGCTGTCGTCCGCCAGCACCGTGCTGCCGGTGTCCGCCACCGGCGCCGTCTCGGCGCGATGGCCGGCCGCGTCGGAGAACATCGGGAGCGCCACATTCAGCTTGTCGCCGTCCCGGGTGATCTGCGCGGGCCCGGCCTGCTTGCCGAGCGCCGGGTTGAAGGGCGCGGACATCCAGTCGTCCCGGTAGTCACCGTCGGCTCGGTACACGGTCGGTGCGCTGACCAGCGTCCCCAACGGGTAGACCCGTTCGGCGACGTCGTACTGGTAGTGGAAGGTCGCCGTCGTCCACGCCACGTCCGGGGTGTAGTAGAGCGTCTGCTCCGACGGCGGGCGGTAGCGGGTGGACTGCTGGAAGAGCGTCAGCCCGTGCCAGGTCGTCCAGGCGTACATGCCCTTGGGGTCGGACGGGTAGCCGTGCGTGCGCTGCACCGTCGTCACCTTGGCCAGTTCCGACCGCCGGTCGAACCAGTCGGCCCCGGCCGGGACCCTGCCGTCGACCGAATGGTGCAGGAAGTAGGCGTCCGCCGAGCTGTTGACGCCGTCGAGCGTCAGCGTGAGCGGCCCCTCGGCCAGCCGGGCCCGCAGGGCGGGCACACTGGCCGTGTCCAGCCTGAGTACCGGTGTCGGCCTGTAGACCGAGAGCCCGTAGCCCACATACACGATGGCGGCCGTGCCCGCGTCCGACAGCTTCTGGTAGAGCGCGTTGTTGAACGCGGTCTGGCTGGTGGCCGGTGTCCACAGGACGATCTTGCCCTTGAGGTCCATGGCCGCCGGGTCGGTGTCCGCCCCGGTGCCGATGTCGACGACCTCGCCGGTGGCCGTACCCAGCCAGCTGTAGATGCTGTACTGCGAGAGCAGCAGCTTCAGCGCGTCGGCCGAGGAGCCGGGCTCATGCGCGTCGACCTCCCGCTGCTGCCAGCTCAGCCCGCCGAAGAAGCTGAGCCCGTCCAGCGTCCCACCGGTGGTGGGCACCGCCTCCACCCGGTACTGACCGGCGGAGCTCGGCGCGACCAGACCGGTGTCCCGGGCGTCCGTGCCGGAACCGATGCGTGACACGATCCCGGTCGCCGACTGCAGTGACACCCGCGCCGACCCGTCGTCCACGCCGATCCTGACCGGCTTCGCACCCTCGGTGTCCAGTGTGACGGAGCTGTCCCGGCCGACCGTGACCCGCCGGGCGAAGTGGATCGCCGCGGTCCCGACGACGGTGTTGCCCACCGTGTCGTACTCCCAGGTGTGGCCCAGGATCCGGTAACTGCCGCGCGGCAGCGTCACCGTCCTCGGCTTGGCGCCGTCGAGCCCGATCAGCTGGGACGCGCCGGTCCTCTCGTTCTGCAGGACCGCACCCGTCGAGGTGCGCTCGGCGCCCTCGCGCGGTGCGGGGCCGGTCAGGGTGAGGGTGTACGTCTCAGGATCGGCCTCGACCGACACGGGCACCGTCGCCCGGCCGCCCCCCGGCCAGGTCGCGGTGACCGCCCCGCCGAACGTCGTACCCGCCTCGACCCGCGACGGTTCGAGGGTGACGTCCGTGACCGCGGACGAGCGCGCGGGCACGGTCACGGTCTCCGCGCCCAGCCGGACCGCCCGGCCGGACCCGGACAGCCGCAGCTTCACGGGCTTGTCCGTGGTGTTCGTCCACGTCACCTCATGGCTCTGCGCGGCGGCGGAGGCGTTCGGGTACGTGGTGTGGGCGGCCAGCGTGGCGGGTTCGGCGACCACCTTCGCCGCCAGCGCCGCCGGCACGTCGGTGAGACCGGCGCCCGTGTCGGCGACCGACGCACCCGCCACCGGGGCGGCGCTGCCGACGAGCGCGGACTTCAGCTGCGCCCCCGACCAGTCGGGGTGGCGCTGGGCCAGCAGTGCGGCGGCGCCCGCGACATGCGGGCTCGCCATCGACGTACCGGAGAGTGAGGCGTACTGCTCGGTGACGGCCGCGTCGTCGAGCGTGCCGGCGGCGCGGGCGGCCACGATGGCGCTGCCCGGCGCGGAGATCTCCGGCTTGACCGCGGGCCGGCCCTCGCGCGGTCCACGCGAGGAGAACGCCGACATCTCACCGGACTTGGTGACGGAACCGACCGTCAGGGCGGCATCGGCGGCGCCGGGCCCGCTGATCGTCCGGTCGCCGCTGTTGCCCGCGGCGATCACGAACAGCGTGCCGTGCTCGGCGGAGAGCTTGTCGACCGCGGCGGACAACGGGTCGGTGCCGTCGGACGCCAGGTTCGACCCGAGGCTCATATTGACGATCCGGGCGCCCTGGTCGACGGCCCACTGCATGCCCGCGAGGATCCAGGAGTCGTAGCCGTAGCCGTCGTTGCCGAGGACCTTGCCCTCGACGAGTTCCGCGCCTGGCGCGACGCCCGCGTAGCGGCCTTCGGACGCCGCACCGGAACCGGCGATGATCGATGACACATGGGTGCCGTGGCCCTGCAGGTCCTGGACGTCGCCGTCCTCGGTGAAGTTCTGCGAAGCGGTGACGGCGCCCTTCAGATCGGGGTGGTCACGGTCGTAGCCGGTGTCGAGCACCGCGACCTTGGTGCCCTTCCCGGTGATCCCGGCCCGGTGCGCCTTGTCCGCGCCGATCTGCGGTACGGACGTGTCGAGCGTGGCCCGCACCCTGCCGTCCAGCCAGACCTTTCCGATGCCTTCGGTGCGGGCCCGGGAGGCCGTGCCGAGCTGCTTCCACACGGTGCCGGCCGACTTCTTGGGCACGGTCAGGGCCGTGGTCCCGGTGGTCCGGAAGGCCGCGGCGACGCGGGCGCCCTCCGGCGCGTCCGGGCTCCCGACGGACGGCGTGGCGCCGCCGACCAGGACCCGTAGCGTGTCGGTGCTGCTGTCCGAGTATCCCGAGGCGACCAGCTCGGTCACGTCGAAGAGCCGCTGGTCCACCCGGCCCTGCGAGATCTGTCCGACGGCGTCGATCGGCACCGCGTACTCGTGGCCGTCCGCCCGGAACCGGGTGAAGCCCATGCCCTCGCGGCCGGATCCCGGCACGATCGAGCTGATCTGTACGGCGCTCCCGCTGCCGGAGTACGTCACCACGTCGCCGGTCAGCAGGGTGACTGTGCGGGTTCCGCCGCCTGCTCCCGGGGACAGGGCCGGGTCGGCGAACGCGGGTGCCTGGTCGGCGGCGGCAGGGAGCGATCCACCGGCAAGGGCGGCGGCGAGCGCTGTGGCGCAGGCCGCCGCCCATCTGGTCCGTCTCATTCTCACCTCGTGAACTCGTGTGTTTTCAGAGGGTGGTGAGGTGAGACTGTCAGGAGCATGGCGTAACGGAGGCGGTCGGAGCTGGCGGGAAGCTGCCATGGCAGCTATTCGCCGTACGGCCCATCCCTGATCTTCGCGGGGAATCCCGGCCTTCAGGCCGGGCGGGAATGCGATCCCTGGCCCGGAGGCGCGGAGCGCCGCAGTTCTCTGCGTTGTCAGTGGCGCCAGCTATGTTGACCGGACTGACCCAAAAGGGGGTGGGCTGGATGATTCGTGCGTACAAGTTCCTGATGCGGCCCACCACGGGCCAGCAGATCGCGCTTGGCGAGATGCTGCGGGATCACTGCTCGCTCTACAACGGGGCGTTACAGGAGCGACGGGATGCCTACCGGCATGTATCGAGGACCACCGTCCGGTACGGGATGCAGTCCGGGCAGTTGAAGGACATTAGGGCGTTCGATCCTGAGCGTCAGGGGCGCTGGTCGTTCTCCTCGCAGCAGGCGACGCTGCGCCGGCTGGACAAAGCGTTCGCCGCGTTCTTCCGCCGGATCAAGTCCGGTCAGACGCCCGGCTATCCGCGCTTTCGTTCGGTGAGCTGGTTCGACACGGTGGAGTTCCCGAAGGACGGGGACGGCTGCCGGTGGGACTCCACCCCGCACGACCCTGTCACCCGCGTGCGGCTGCAAGGGGTCGGGCATGTCAGGGTTAACCAGCACCGTGCGGTGGTCGGCAGGGTCAAGACCGTCTCGGTCAAGCGTGAGGGCCGCAAGTGGTTCGTCGTGCTGACCGCCGAACAGGAGCAGCCCGAACCGCTCCCGACGACCGGCAGCGTGGTCGGTATCGACCTGGGCATAGCCAACTTCCTTGCCGACTCGGGCGGCGAGTTCGTCTCCAACCCGCGCCACGGCCACCGCGCTGCTGCGAAACTCGAAGCCGCACAGCAGGCCCTGTCCAGGTTCCCGCGCCGCAAGGCCAAGGACCGCACCAGGAACCACCAGCGCGCAGTGGACCAGGTCGCCCGGTGGCACGGCAAGGTCCGTCGCCAGCGGCTCGACCACGCGCACAAGACCGCGCTCGACCTGGTCCGGGCGCACGATGTCATCGCGCACGAAGACCTCGAGATCCGCAACATGAGCAAGGCCCCCGCACCCAAGCCCGACCCCGAGCAGGCGGGCGCATTCCTGCCCAATGGGGCAGCGGCGAAGGCTGGACTCAACCGCAGCATTGCCGACGCCGGATGGGGGGTGTTCCTGACAATCCTGTACGCCAAGGCTGAAAGCGCCGGACGGGAAGTGATCGCCGTGGACCCCCGCAACACCTCCCGGACCTGCCCCGAATGCGGGCACGTCTCCAAGGAGAACCGGCCCACACAGGAGACCTTCCTCTGCCAGTCGTGCGGACACACGGCGCACGCCGACACAGTGGGAGCACTCAATGTTCTACGGGCCGGGCTGGTCCGTCGCAACGCCCACACGGCATAGCGAGAAGCCCCGTCCCTTCAGGGCGGGGAGGAGTCACGAGGAAACGGGAGTTGCGCCCCCATAGAGGTTCAGCGGCTCAGCAGGCCCGGCGGCCCGGCAGGCTCACCGGTACCAGCCGAACCGCTCGGCCATCACCGGAAGCCGCTCGGCGACGAGGGCATGGGCCGCCGCCCGGGGCGTGGAGCCGTCGGCCTCGGCACGGGCCAGCATCCGGCCGATCAGCGCCCGCATCGAGCGACGGGTGTGTCCGAACGCCTCCTCCGCATCGGCGCCGATGTCGCCGAACAGCGTCCACCACCACCATGCGTTCGTACCGGAGTTGACGACCACGTCGGGCAGTACGGTGATCCCGCGCTCGGCGAGCAGTGCCTCCGCTTCCGGCAGTACCGGCATGTTTGCCGCCTCGACGATCCAACGGGCGCTGATCCGGGCCTGGTTGGTGGCGTCGACGGCGTACGAGACCGCTGCCGGTACGAGCACCTCCGCCTCCTGCGTCAGCCACGCGTCGGCGGGCAGCTCCTGGTCTCCGTCCCGCAGGGCACCGCGGTCCACCGTTCCGTACGCGTCCCGGGCCGCGAGCAGCGCCTCGACATCGAGGCCCGCCGGGTTGGCGATCGTCCCCTTGATGTCGGCGACGGCGACGACCTTCAGTCCGGCCCGGGCGAGGAACCGCGCCGTCGCCCCGCCCATGGTGCCGAGCCCCTGCACGGAGACCCTGGCCTCCGTGTACGCGACGCCCGCCCGGTCCAGCGCGGCGAGCGCCGACTCGGCTACCCCGCAGCCGCCGACCAGCTCGTCGAGCCCGATGCCGTCCACCTCGACGGCGAACGCGTCGGCGAGCCGCTGCCGCGCCGCCGTCTCGTCGTCCAGGAGCGGATAGACCGCCTGGATCGAGGAGACGAGCCCGGCCTCGGCCGCCGCCCGGTCGACGATGTCCTGGGTGAGTCCGAGATCCTCACCGGTCGTCCAGACGTTCTCTATGTACGGACGCACGGCCCGCAGGTAGCGCACGAGCACCCCGTACGCCTCCGGGGCGCGCGGGTCGCAGTCGATGCCGCCCTTGGCGCCACCGAGCGGTATGTAGCGCGCCTGTGTGTCATCGGCATCGAAGTGCAGGGCCTCCTTCATCGTCATGCCCCGGGCAAGCCCCGCCACCTCGTCGAGCGTGCAGCCCGCCCGCATCCGCAGCCCACCACTCGACACGCCGCGCACCAGCCGGTCGACGACCAGATGGCCTTGGCGTCCGGTGACGTGGTCCGTCCAGGTCAGCGAGATCAGCGGGGCGGGCAGAGCGGACGGGGACACCGTCGGCGCCGTCGTCGGTGTCGTCATCGGAGTGTCTCCTCGGTAACAGGGATCAGGGTGGGCCCCGGAGTGGTCCGGGCCAGGGCGCGGGCGAGCGCCTCCGGCTGTTCGGCGTGGCCGCCGCGGCCGGCGATTTACTGAATCGCCAGTCAGTATCCGAAGGCGGGAGCACCCCTGTCAATGTGGCCCTTGCTGAATCACTGTTCAGTGGCTGGAGTCTGCCGTGCCCTGCGCGGCGGGCCTCGGCACCTCGCACTGGTCCTTGAAGCCCTGGCTGGTCAGGCCGAGTGCGGAATTGGTGCGGGAGCGCATGTTCTCCACGGCGACCATGGTCGTCAGCTCGATCAGGGCCTTCTCGCCGAGCGCGGTCCTGAGCCGGTCCACGAGCTCGTCCCCGATCTCGGGCGGGGTGAGGCTCATCGCCTCCGCGTACTCCATGACGTCGCGCTCCAGCGGTGTGTACGCCTCGCTCTCCCGCCACACCGGCACATCGCGCAACTTGCGGGTGTCCATCCCCTGCCGGTGGTTCTCCCAGTAGCCGAAGTCCATGCACCAGCTGCAGCCGATGGTCGACGCGGACGTCATCACCGCGAGTGCCTTCAGCTGCGGGTCCAGTGCCTTCCAGCGGCCGACCGCCAACTCGAAGCGGAGCCCGGCCCACAGCACCTCGGTGTGGTGGGCGGTGGCCCGTACGGGGTTGATGACCTTCCCGTACGTACGGTTCGAATACCACGACACGGCGCGGAAGAGGAGGGTGCGGGGCGGGTCGAGCGAGATGCGGGCGGTCATGGCCGGCCTCCTTGTGCGGTGTCCACCGGTGTCGGCGGGCTGCTGTCACGGATGCGACGGGCGGCGGCCGCCGGATGTGACATGAGCGAGTGGCCGAATGCGGAATCCTGTGATGGCTACGCACGTTGGATTCGGCATGACGGGAATCGATGCACAGCAGGACGCGCTCCTTCGGCTGGTCGCCGAGGAGAGTGGCGGGGTGCTCGTGACGCTGAAGCGGGACGGCCGGCCCCAGCTGTCCAATGTCAATCACTTCTACTATCCCGCGGAGCGCATCATGCGTGTCTCGATCACCGACGACCGGGCGAAGACGCGGAACCTGCGGCGCGATCCGCGGGCGAGCTACCACGTCACCAGCGAGGACCGCTGGGCCTGGACGGTCGCGGACGGCACGGCCGAGCTGTCGCCGGTCGCCGCCGATCCGTTCGATGCGACCGTCGAGGAGCTGATCACGCTCTACCGGGACGTGCAGGGCGAGCACCCCGACTGGGACGATTACCGCAGCGCGATGGTCCGCGACCGGCGGATCGTGCTGCGGCTGCATGTCGAACACGTGTACGGGCAGTCGCGTGGCTGAGGCGGCGGGGTCCGGCCGTCATTCCGTTGGCCGCCCCGTGCTCGCGCTGTCTTACCCCCTGCTCATAATGAAACGACACCGACTCCTTCAGGAGATGTTGTGACCGGCGCTGACTCCTTGCATCCGCTCCGTACCCGGCTGCGTTCGCTGCGACCCGCCGCATTCGGCGCCGACCCGGGGGGCGCCCGCATGGAGCGCATCCGGAACTCGCCCAATTTCGCCGACGGGGTCTTCCAGAACCCGGTGGGGGCGCGGACCAGGCCGTCCGGCTCGACGCTGGAGTTCGCGAAGGTCTACTTCCGCAAGGAGGACCGGGTACGCAGGTCGCCGAACGGCGCGGTGCCCGTCCATGCGACCACCCTCGCCGACCTCGCCCGGCCGCCCGCCTCAGGGCTGCGGCTCACCTGGATGGGCCACTCGAGCGTGCTCGCCGAGATCGACGGCCGCCGAGTGCTCTTCGACCCGGTGTGGGGCGAGCGCTGTTCGCCCTTCGCGTTCGCCGGGCCCAAGCGGCTGCACCCGGTGCCGTTGCCGCTCGCGACGCTCGGCCCGCTCGACGCGATCGTGATCTCGCACGACCACTACGACCACCTCGACCTGCCGACGATCCGAGCCCTGGCGGGCACGGACACGGTCTTCGCGGTGCCGCTCGGTGTCGGCGCCCACCTGGAGCGCTGGGGCGTGTCCGCCGACCGGGTGCGCGAGCTCGACTGGAACGAGAGCACGAACATGGCCGGGATCAGCCTCACCGCGACCCCGGCCCGGCACTTCTGCGGACGCGGCCTGCGCAACCAGCAGCACACGCTCTGGGCGTCCTGGGTCGTCGCGGGCCCCGAGCACCGGATCTACCACTCCGGGGACACCGGCTACTTCCCCGGTTTCAAGGATATCGGCGCCGAGCACGGCCCGTTCGACGCGACGATGATCCAGATCGGTGCGTATTCGGAGTACTGGCCCGACATCCACATGACACCCGACGAGGGCATGCAGGCGCAGCTTGACCTGCAAGGGGGCAAGCCGCACGGTGTCATGCTGCCGATCCACTGGGGCACCTTCAATCTCGCCGTTCACCCCTGGGCGGAGCCCGGCGAGTGGACCAAGGACGCCGCTGAGGAAGCCGAGCAGCCGGCTGCGTTCCCCCAGCCGGGCGAGCCGTTCGAGCCCGCGGGAACGCTTCCCCTCGATCCCTGGTGGCGGGCCGTGGCTGCCCCGATCGCACACCCCTGGCGCCGGAACAAAGCAAGGGACGTTGCTCAGGGACAGGACAGCCGCGATCTTGATCTTGCGGGTGAGCGGTGACGGGGCAGGGATGAAGGCCTGAACACAATGACGCAGGTGTTCGCCAAGATGACGGAGGCCGAAAAGAAGCAGGCAATCCAGACCCTCGACGGTCCCCCTCGACGGGAGAGGACTACCGAAGCACGGCAGTACATCCCACTGCCCAGTTCACGAAAGCCATCCGGCATCCAAGTCGAGACGCGGATCGTCAAGTCCTGACAATGGGGCCCCACCCTTCCGGCCAAAAGGGCGGGGTGGGGCTTCCGTATTTCTAACTAGATCTTTAACCTGTGCGGCGTCGCCGCGGGGGTTGTTGACTTCTTCGTCCGTCGTTTTGCGGGGCCCGGTTTGCCGACTGTGTGCACGTCATAGCGTGGAGCGGGCCGGGTGTTCTTGCGACCGGATGGCCGGCCTGGGCCGGGCGGGAGGAACTCGGCGCTCCGGCAGGACAGGCCGCCCTCGGGCGGAGGTGCCGGAAATCGCGGCGGACTCGGGCGGGAGTGAGCTTGTCGGACGGGCTCGGTCTCTCCCACGGCCGTCGCAGGAAGCCGCACCCGACGTCCCTGCGGCGGTCACATACGAAGGGCTCACGACGTCCCGCCGAACAACGTAGGGAAGCGTGACAGTTCCGCAGGGATCCTGCCGGACAGCATGATGCAACAGACTCATTCCAACGCCGTTCGTGCTGGGTATGTGTGTTCCTTGGGCGGAACAAATAGCCTCAAAGGCAGCTGCTCTCAGCAGCGTCGGCGGCCAGTTGACTCTCCATCAACTGGTCGCGAGCGGGGAATTGCAAGGCTCTGTCGCGAGTTTGGTGAACGATGCCTTCTGATCTTGGTCAGATCTGGGCGGGGTTGCCGCAGCATTTCTTGTACTTGCGGGAAGAGCCGCACCAGCAGGAGCTGTTGCGGGGCGGTGGCCATGCCTGGGTCTGCCCCCGGGCGGCGAGGTCGGCGGCGTATTGGGCCCGGGTGTCCCCGTCCTGCGGGGAGAGGCCCTCGGCCCGAGTGAATTCCTCGAAGTCGCTCACGGTGCCCTGGGCGATGCCCAGATGTGGTTCGCCTTCCTCGGACAGGCGGCGCAGGATCTCCTCGACGCGTCGGATGTGATCGTGGTGATCAGCACCGTAGGCGTCTTGCAGCGCGGGCGACTGTGTCAGGAGCTGGGTGAATTCGGGCTCGGGCCAGAACAGTGCACAGGTCATGCGGGGCCGGGACAGTGCGGCGCGGCGTGCGGCGACTTCAGCGGTGAGTTTCTCGATCGAGGTGCGCAGGACATCCGGGTCACCGCTCTCAGCGGCCCTGAGTCGGTCTGGATCGTGCAGGTCGTCCAGGGTGCCGGGGGCGCGGAGCAGGGCCGGGCGGTGCTCGTGGAGTTCGTCGGCGAGATGGTCGAGGTCGTCGTGCGGCTGGGCGAGGCGGCGCCGGACTCGGTGGCGGCCGATGACGAGCATCTCGATGTCATAGCCGCCCGGGGCGTCCTCGACGGATTGGCGGGTGAGAGGGGTGGCCGGGCCGAGGAGATGGGTGATGCCCGCGGTGAACCAGTCCGTGGCGTCGTGGAGTTCGCCGGCGGTCTCGAACATCTCGGCGACGAAGTTCCAGGCCCCGGCATCGGTGGGGTGCTGGCGTCGTAGCTGTGTGGCCGCGTCACGGGCCTGGTCGGTCCGTCCGGCGTCCCACAGGGTGTTGATCCGGTATGCCTCGATCAGATGCGCATCCTCGCACCCGGTATCCAGCAACCGCTGGTAGAGGGCGAGGGCTCGGTCGTACTGGCCGGCATCACCCCAGCAGCCCGCCGCGTCCACAAGGATCTCTTCGCGGTCCTGGGGATACTCCAGTGCCAGCGCCTCCAGTTCCTCGGCCTGTATGACGGGAGTCCGCTCGGCGGGGGTGTGTCGTGACGGTGTGGGGCGGCGCTTGCGGGACATACGACCACACTACCGGCGGGCGCCGACTGATTGGGCCGGTGCCGACAGGCCGCTCAGAACGGGTGATGATCGCGGTCCGGCTCCGCCGGGGGCGCCGCGGACACGGGAGCCGAGGCCGGGGGTTGAGTGGTCTGGGCAGCCCGGAAGGACTTGGTGACCTGGGCTGTCGCACACGTAAGAGAGACAGCGACATCCTCGGCGTCGATCTCGACGGTGGTGCGGCGCTGGCCTTCCTTGTCGTCGAAGGTACGCTGCCGAAGCCGTCCTGTGACGATCACGCGGGTGCCGCGGGTCAGGGACTCGCTGGATTCAGGAGGCGAGCAGGACCCGTTTGCGCAGCAGATCCGGTTTCGCGCGTCCGAACATCTGCCGTTTCAGCATCTTTATCCGGTTGACGTGACCTTCCACGGGGCCGGAGTTCCAGTGCAGCGACAGGCCGGCCATGACAGCGTCCCAGTCCTTGCGCAGGCCGGTAGCGATCCCCGGAGTTCGGGAAGACTGCCGGCCTCCGCGTCCGTGGTCCACTGCTCGAGCTCGTCCTTGCCGCGAAGGTTGACGAGCATCACGGCGAACCGCGCGACGAACTCGCTGGCCGCGTCCAAGTCCGGGCACCGGTCGCGGAGTTCCTTGAGTGCAACGCGATCAACCTCGGGCCGGTTGTCGGGATGGGTGAGGATCCAGCCGGTTACCTCGCGGGCCTTCGGGACGGGCGGGTGAGAGGTTGGCTTGGCCCGGTCGCGCAGCCGGTGCACGAAGCGCCTCACCGTCCGCTCGCTGATGGTGAGCCCGCGTTCGGCGAGTTCTTGGTGCAGGACGTTGGCGCTGGTGCACCCCTCGTTGAACCGGGCGGTCAGGTAGGCGGCATGGCCGTCCAGGCTGGTCTGGCGGCCGCCGGTGGGCCCCGTGCCGATCAGCTCGTCAGCCGTGGCGGCCCGCATGAACTTCCGCACCGTCTTGGGGTCCAAATGGAGTTCGGCCATGATGCCGCTGTGGCTGACGCCCTTGTCCATCAGCGCGTGCACGGCGGCGTGCCGCTCGCGGGTGCGCCGGGCCTGCCGCCCCTCGGGCAGCACCACTTTCTCCTTCTCCGGGGCAGGCGGGGCCCACTGGGAACGGAGGCGGGCGACCAGCCGTTCAGCTGCCTCGCCGAGGTTCTTCCACAAGTGAAATCTGTCCGCGACCTGCGTGGCGGCGCCGGCACCGCGATCCGCTCCGTCGGCGTAACAGCGGGCACGGTCAGGGCAGATCACCTCGATCCCCGGGTGGGCGGTGAGCCAGTCGGCCAGGGCATCGGCGGAGGGTTGGGGCAGCAGGTCGAGCGGGCGCCGAGTCTCCATGTCGATCAGGATCGTGCCGTAATTGTGGCCCCGCCTGAGCGCGAAATCGTCGACGCCCAGGGCCCGTACCCGTCCGATCTCCGGATCGGGAAGGCCACGGATGAGCCGCAGCAACGCGTCCTTCCCGATACCGATTGCCTGCACTTCCGTGAGCCGGGCGCCGGCGCGGCCACCGAGCGCCAGGGCGATGGCCGCGCGGATCGTGCGTAACAGTACGGTGCAACGGCCGTGACGGAACGTCAGGCCGTCGATCTGCTCGGCGAACGTCCTCTTCCCGCAGTCGGCGTTGTCACAGAAGAACCGACGGACCCGCAGGTGAAGTACCGTCTGCTGGTTCGCGATCGCGGTGTCGGAGATCCTGCGCTCATACCGGCTGTGCACCCGCACCGACTCCGTGCCGCAGCCTGGACACACCGCCGAGGACTCCCGACCGCGCGCCTGGATCCCCACCGCACGGCCAAAGACTCGGACGAACTCGACATGCAGGCGCGAGAAGTGCGGGAACAGGGCAGCAAGTAGGTCATCAACAGACACACGGAATGATCACGAGCCGCCAGGGTCCCCGTCCCGGATTTCACCAAACTCGCGACAGAGCCAATTGCAACTGGCCACTGACACTGGTCATCGCCCGTGAAGCGGTGGTGGAGGTGCTGGCACCACGTCGCTCTTGCCGAGACCGGCCCGGTCGTATGTGATGACGGTGGCGCCGGTGTCCGCGTGGAGCTTGGGGACGAGGTCCTTCCATTGTGAGGAGTCCTCTCCGCCGCCCGAGTCCAGGACGATCGTGCGGTCGTTGCCTTGTGCGACATGGAAGGCCAGACGGTGACCGTCATTGGTGATCATGTGCAGCTTCGATGCGGCCGGCTGGCCGGCTCCCGGCGAGGCGGACGACGTGGCCGAGGACGAGGCAGCGTGTTCGGGGGCGGAGTTGTTGTCGCCGCAGGCGGTGACGGCGCCGGCAGTCAAGGCCAGCAGGGCGAGGGCCGACAGAACACGGTACGTGGACCGGCGCTGCCGTCGTCCGCACGGACGATGCCAACGGTCAACGGGAAGCCCAGCGCCGGGGTGTGCACGCTGCCGTCGGCGGGCAGCGGCAGGGTGGCCAGGACCCGGATGGTGCCGGTGGGGGAGATCAGGGCCACCTGGCGGGCCGCGGCGAAGGTGACGTAGGCACCCCCGCCGGGGGCGGGCGCGATGTTCTCCGGCGTCTGGCGCTTGGCCAGGTCGAAGTGCTGGATGATCCGGGCGTTGCTCAGCGGGTCGGAGACAGCCGACGCCGGGGCCGGGCTGATCGTCGCGATCACCGCCGCGGACAGGGCGGCAGCCACAGCGGTGGTCCTGGATAGCTTCTTGAACATGATGCCTTCACTGTTTTCGGGCATGCGGCAGCGATACGCCGACGCGCGGGTCGGGTGGATGGCTCTGATCCGGGGCGCGGTGCGCCGAGGGCCGTTTCGGGCACGGCAGGTTGTCGGCCGTGCCCGCGTCCTTGGGGGTGTGGCGAGCCCGGTGGCGTGCCGGGTCAGCCGACGGCGGCCGGGGCCACGGGGCGCGCTGGATGGGCCTGGGAGACGGCCTGGTCGAGCAGGGCCAGCGCAGTCCGCGCGGGGGAACCGGCCTCGGTGGTGACGACCACGATGTTCTGGCCGGGCCCCTGGCTCCAGGTCTGCTGGGTGACGGTCAGCGGGCCGACCAGCGGGTGCCGCATCTCGTAGCCGGCGACGGCGCATGGCCTGACCCGGTGGTCGGCCCACATCGCGCCGAACTCCGGGCTCTTGGAGCTCAGTTCACCCACCAGCGCGTGCAGGGCGGCGTCGTCCGGGTACTGGCCCGCCACCAGGCGCAGATTCCCCACCACGGCCCTGGCTTTGCTCGGCCAGTCCGCGTACAGGTCGCGGGTGTGGGCATCGAGGAACACCAGTCGCGCCATGTTGGGACGCGTGGCCGGGCGGTCGGTGGCACCGGGGTCCAGTTGTGCGGCGAACAGTGCGTGGCCCAGCCGGTTCCACGCCAGGACGTCGCTGCGGCGGCCCAGTACGATCGCCGGAACGTCTGCCAGCGCCTCCAGCAGTTGGCCGGTCGCCGCCGTCACGCGCTCCGGCGCGGGCCGCCGGGCCCGGCCGGTGGCCTTGGTCGACCGCGCCAGGTTGTGCAGGTGCAGGCGCTCGTCCTCGTTCAGCCGCAGCGCCCGGGCGATTGCGTCCAGCACCTCCGCGGAAGCGTTCAGCGACTGCCCCTGTTCCAGCCGGGTGTAGTAGGAGACGCTCACGCCCGCCAGCAGCGCCAGCTCCTCGCGCCGCAGGCCCGGTACCCGCCGACGCTCCCCGTAGGTGGGTACGCCGAGATCCTCCGGACGCATTTGGGCGTGCCGTGTCTGTAAGAAGTCCCCGAGCTGCACATTGGCCTTCATGGATCTGAGTATGGGCTGAGCCGCGCCCTGCAGCCTGCCCCTGGCGGGGATAGGCACCAACGGGTGTGGCTGCCCGGCGGAACCGGTGATGGCCTGGGCGTCGTCGAACCGGCACCGCACACCCAGGAGGACGCCTTGAGCGCCAGCACGAGCGACCACGACCCCATCGGGGCTCTGGACCCGTCAGCCTTCACCTTCAGCCGACGCGCATGGGTCGACGCCACACCAGCCGGCGTATACGACCTGGTCAGTGATGTCTCCGCGATCGCCCGTTGGAGTCCCGACGCGACCGAGGTGACGTACGACGAGGGTGCCGGACCACAGGTCGGCGCCTGGTTCAGCGGCCGCAATCAGCGGGACGGCCGACAGTGGAGCAGCCGCTCCCAGGTCGTACGGGCCGAACCCGGCTCCTCCTTCGCCTTCGTGGTCGACGGCGCCGAGGGCGGCATCGTCCGCTGGACCTGGACCCTGCACCCGTGCGGGCGCGGCACCGTCGTCGAGCAGTCCTGGCAACTCCTGTGCTTTGACCCGGTGTTGGGCTCCACCCGGGCGGACCTTGAGGCACTGCGCGACTACATGGCGGACAGCGTTGAAACCACGCTGGTTCCGCTCGCCCGGTGGATCACCGCACCACCCTGGGCCGCAGTCAACGATGTGCCCTGGCAGGCGATCGCTTCACGCCAAGCGATGCTCGTCCGCACAGGCGTCCGCCACCTGCAACGCTGGAAGTGCAGCCGCTGGAGCGAACGCCGCTGTCCGGTCACCAACAGCGATTACAGCGCCTGCGGCCGCCTCCACGTCCCATGGGACCTGCCCGCGCTCTGCATTCCCGAAAAGCGCCACACGGAAATCGATCGACACCCGAGCCCGGCTCGGCTTCGTCACGCCAATCGGGTCGACGGATGAGGACCGGGTCCGGCACCTGATCGTCGCCCTGCCGCCGCGTCACGCCGCCCGCCTCCTCGAGGCGCAGGAACAGGGCGCCAGCGACGACCGCCTGAGGGAGATCGCCGCCGAAGCCCTCAAGGAGACCTACGTCCAGGACTGCGGCCGCCGCGCCGGCTCCCTGGAGGAGGTCCACTTCACGGACATCGAGCACCTGGAGTTCGACCTGTAGAGGCCGTCCTGGTGGAGCGCCCGGAGGCGGAAGCAGTGAGCCGAAGCGCGATAGTTGTCACCAAGGCAGGCGTGTTGTCACCAGGACCACCGAACGGGCGCACTGGACTGACCCCGGTTCTTCCACTTCGTGATCATGTCACCGGTCTGCGACAGAGATGTCCTGGAACGAAGACGCCGGGATCTTCTCGGCTCACAGCCCCCTCATAGTGATCAAGCAAGCACCAAGAAGCCGAACCCGCTTCGGCCTCAACCACTGGGGGATTTCATGTCCGGCAGCCGTCGCAAGGCCTTTCTCGTCTCCGCAGTCCTCGTCGGCGGCGCCATGCTGATGACGGCGTGCCAGGACTCGGACGCGGCCACGGACACCGGGGCCGCGCAGGGTTCTTCGTCCGCCACTCCGGCCGGCAGTGCGGTCACCCCGTCCGGCTCGTCGGCCGCGGGCAGTAACCAGGGCACCGGCAAGGGATCCGACGCGACGGGCAAGGGATCCGCGGACGGTGGCGGCGCCGACACCGCCAACGGCGAGCGGGAGCCGGTCGGGCAGAGCTGCGGCGCCAACGATATTTCCTGGAGCACCAGGTCCGAGACCCAGGCCGGCGGATACATTCTGATCATCGCGAAGGCGAAGTCGGGGATCACCTGCTACCTGCCCGCTGCGCTTCCGACCGTGGCTTTCGGCTCTGACGGCACCGAGGCGGGTCCCGCGGAGCAGACCGCCGGCAAGCAGATCAAGCTGAGCGGGAGCACCACCGCCTACGCCGGCGTGA
Source organism: Streptomyces sp. NBC_00154 (assembly GCF_026342835.1). Classification (GTDB taxonomy): domain Bacteria; phylum Actinomycetota; class Actinomycetes; order Streptomycetales; family Streptomycetaceae; genus Streptomyces. Next base: position 73,575 of record NZ_JAPEMI010000001.1, on the reverse strand, counting down.
ACCCGAAGACCACCAACGGAAACGGTGGCAAGGAACTGGACAGCATCATCGTCGCCATCGGTGACGACGACCCCAACCCGGTTTCCCTGCCGGTCGGCACCATCACTGTCGATCACCCGATCGTCACCAACTGGCACACCGCCGCGAAGGACGCCGTTCCTTTCAGCTGAACGGACCCGCAGCTCGTGATCCATGCTGGTGACGCGCAGCGTGCCGACCTGGTGACAACATCCTGCTTTGCCTGATCGAAGCCGCAGGTCAATGGACGCCAATGGTGACAACTGGCGCGCTTCGGCTCAAGCAGCGTAGGCAAGAAGTGCTGATCAGCTGGCGAAGCCGCCGTTGCTCTTCAGCAGTTGACCGTTGATCCACTGGCCTTGCGGTGAGCAGAGGAAGTCCACGAGGTGAGCGGTGTCCTGCGGGCTGCCCAGGCGGGCAATCGGAGCCTGTAGGCGGTGTTCACCAGCTGATTCCGGCGGCCACCGGCAGGTGGTCGCTGCCGGTGGGCGGCAGCACCCGCGAGCTCTCCGGTTCCACGCCGCGGACCAGGATCTGGTCGATCCGCGCCACCGGGAACTTCGCCGGCCAGGTGAAGCCGAAGCCGTCCCCGGCCGCGTCCGGGGCCGAGTGCAGCTGCGAGGTGATGTCGGCGAACGCGCGGTCGTCCATGGTGCCGTTCAGGTCGCCGAGCAGCACCACCCGCTTGTTCTGTTCGGCGGCGATGGCCTTGCCGAGCGCCCGCTCGCCGGCGTCCCGCTGGCTCGTCGAAAAGCCCCCCTTGGGATTCACGCGTACGGACCCCAGGTGGGCCACGTACACCGCGAGCGGCCCCTGGTCCGTGGCCACCGTGGCGCGCAGCGCCCGGGGCGTGGCCTTCTTCTCCTCGGCCGACAGGTGCTCCGCCAGCGGCCCGACCATGCCCTGCATCGCGACGTCGACCGTCCGGATGTCCGACAGCGGCAGCTTGCTCCACAGCCCGACCGTGCCCTGCACCGTGTGGTGCGGGTACGCCTTCGCCAGTTCCTTCTCGTACGTGCCCTGGGCCTGGTCGGTGATCTCCTCGAGGGCCAGCACGTCCGCCCCGGAGGCGGAAAGTTCGCGGGCGGTGCCGGCCGGTTCGGGGTTGTCGGCGCCGACGTTGTGGCTGGCCACGGTGAGGTCGCCGCCCGGGTGGGACTTGTCGCTGAGCAGCCCGCCGAAAAGGTTCAGCCACACCACGACCGGCAGCAGCAGCGCGACCACTGCGGAGGCGGAGCGGCGCCACAGCGCCCCGGCAAGGAGTACCGGGATGAACAGGCCGAACCACGGCAGGAAGGTCTCCACCAGGCTGCCGAGGCCCCCGATCCGGTTCGGGATCTTCGCGTGCAGCAGCATGAACAGGCCCAGCAGCAGCGCCAGCGCCGCGAGCACCAGGCCGCGCTTCCACGGCCCCGGCCGGGAACCGTTACGGATCGCCCGGCGGATGCCCGCGCGCCAAGTTCCGGCGGTGCCGGCGGCCGGGGCACCGGCTCTGGTACCTGGCGCGCGGGTATCCGCCGGGCCGCCCTGTCCGGTCTCCGCCGTGTCCATCTGCGTCATCGTCTGTCCTCGCTCACTGCCGCTCACTGCTGAGCTGCCGGTCACTGCTGCATCCTCGGGTCCTGGGTGGGGTTGGCATACATGCGCGGGCAGCCACGGTCGATCGCATCGGTGCGCAGTTCCGTAGTGCCGGGGTTCGTTCCGTAGATCTGGCACGGCCCGTACTCGGCACCGCGCTGAGACAGCCACGCCGTCGCGACAGAGCGCCCGAGGTCGACGGCCTCCCCCGACACGTGAGGAGACGTCGTCGCGGTGGCCGGCGGAGGGCCTTGAGCAGATCCGGATCGACGCCGGCCACAGCCGGAATCGCGTCATCGAACAATCAGCCAGCGAACCCGGCGGGTCGTTGTTCGTGCTGAGGGTGGGGGTTCGAGACATGCCACCAGTGAAAGCAACGCGGTGTTGCCAGCACGTATGCGAATTTCGATACGCCGACGATAGTGCGCCACGAACACAACGGGAGGTTTCGGTGTAGACGAAAGCTTCCGACGTGATGCTGCACTGGTGATGGAGGCAGGCCCTCCGAGACCGCCCACGCAGGGGGAGGTCTCAAACCGCCGCAGGTTGCTCCGGTGAATGAGCCGGGGTGATGAGCACTGCGGAAAAGGCGCACGAGATGCGTCAGGTGTGAGCCGAGAAGGCGAACGCGAGTGAACCACTGATGAAGTGTCGAAAGCGTATGAACGGTTACCGAAACCGGGGTCCAGTTGTTGCCCCGGGATGAATCTGGCGGGTTCCTGTACTCCTGGCCAGGTGGTGCCCGGCATAAAGGTGGCGCGAGCTCGGTTCAGGCGCTGGTGTGGAACGTGGGAACCCCTCGCCACGATGCTGTCACCGGTCAGGTTGAGGCCGGTAGGCGACAAGGGAGAACCCCAAGCAGCTGAAACTGTGAGGGGCGGAGTACCGATGCGTGGCAGGGGGACGGATCGCCTCGTAGTAGTGATGAAGCCTCTGTAATGGAGGTGGAGCGAAGGGGGCGAGTTGTCCAGATCTTGTTTGGTGGTCAACCGGAGTGCCCGGGAGGAGCCAGGTGAACGGATCAAGGCCGCAGGCCGAGGTCAAGTCGTTTTACATCTCAAAGTTGATGGTGTGGGAGGCATTTCAGCGAGTCAAGGCCAACAAGGGTGCGCCCGGAGCGGACGGTGTGACGATCGAGCAGTACGAGCAGAACCTTTCGAAGAATCTGTTCAAGCTGTGGAATCGGATGTCGTCCGGTTCGTATTTCCCTCCCGCGGTGAAGGCCGTGGAGATCCCCAAGGCAGGTGGGAAAGGTATCCGCGTGCTCGGGGTGCCCACTGTGGACGACCGGATTGCCCAGACGGTGGCCGCGATGTACCTGGAGCGTCGGGTGGAGCCTGTGTTCCATCCGGACTCCTATGGCTACCGGCCCAGGCGGTCGGCGTTGGACGCCGTGGAGCAGTGCCGAAAGCGCTGTTGGCGGAGTGACTGGGTGGTCGATCTCGACATCCGGGCGTTCTTCGACAGCGTGGACCATGAGCTGATGCTCAGGGCGGTCGAGCGGCATATCGACGAGGACGGGAAATGGGTCCTGCTCTACGTCAAGCGGTGGCTGGTCGCGCCGTTGGCGAAGGCGGACGGATCGGTGCAGCAACGGGATCGCGGGACTCCCCAGGGATCGGCGGTTTCCCCTGTACTGGCGAATCTGTATCTCCACTACGCGTTCGATGTGTGGTTGGCTCGGGAGTTCCCGAAAGTCACCTTCGAACGGTACTGCGATGATGCGGTGATTCACTGCGGCAGCGAGGGGCAGGCCCGCCGTGTGCGGGACGCTCTCGAGCAGCGATTGGCGCAGGTCGGTCTGGAGTTGCATCCGGACAAGACTCGCATCGTCTATTGCAAGGACGCTGACCGGCGGGGCTCGTATGAGCACACGGCGTTCACGTTCCTTGGATACACGTTCCGGCCCAGGCTGGCCAAGAACCGGTATGGGAAGCACTTTGTGAGCTTCCTGCCGACGGTCAGTAAGGAGGCGATCAAGGCGATGGGCAAGGTGATGCGTTCCTGGCACATCGCCCAACGCAGTGACAAGTCGCTGATGGATCTTGCGCGGATGTTCAACAGCATCGTGCAGGGGTGGATCAACTATTACGGGCAATTCTACAAGTCTATGTTGTATCCCCTCCTCCGGCGTATCAACAGAATGTTGGTGGGCTGGGCTTGCCAGAAGTACAAACGACTGCGCCGCCGGGAGAAACGCGCGGGAGAACTATTGGCGGGCGCAGCCCGCCGGTATCCCAATATGTTCGCCCACTGGCGGTTCGGCCTCAAGCCTGATGGCTGGGCAATGGGAGCCGTGTGAGCTGAGAGGCTCCCGCACGGTTCTGCGAGCGGCGGCGGGTGAGATTCCCGCCGCCGACTCTCCTGTGCCGGCTCGTAGCCTTAAGGGCATGCGTGTGTTGATCGTCGAGGACGAGCCCTATATGGCACAAGCCATCCGAGATGGCCTGCGCCTGGAAGCGATCGCGGCTGACATCGCAGGTGACGGTGACACCGCTTTGGAACTGCTGAGCGTCAACGCCTACGACGTCGCCGTCCTCGACCGCGATGTGCCCGGACCGTCCGGTGACGAGATCGCCAAACGCATCGTCGCCTCCGGCAGCGGCATGCCGATCCTCATGCTGACCGCTGCCGACCGGCTCGACGACAAGGTCTCCGGGTTCGAGCTCGGCGCCGACGACTACCTCACCAAACCGTTCGAGCTTCGAGAGCTCGTCATGCGGCTCAGGGCGCTCGACCGCAGGCGCGCCCACAACAGACCACCCGTGCGAGAGATCGTAGGCCTGCGTCTGGATCCGTTCCGACGCGAGGTCTATCGCGACGGCCGCTACATCGCCCTCACCCGGAAACAGTTCGCCGTGCTCGAAGTCCTCGTTGCTGCCGAAGGCGGTGTCGTCAGCGCCGAAGAGCTGCTGGAACGGGCGTGGGATGAGAACGCCGACCCGTTCACCAACGCCGTGCGCATCACCGTCTCGGCGCTGCGCAAGCGTCTCGGCGAACCCTGGATCATCGCCACCGTGGCCGGCGTCGGCTACCGCATCGACACGCAATCAGAGGCGGGACACGAGGGAGGCGAGCGTGGATAGGGCACCTGGGTTGAGCGTTCGCCTCAAACTCACCCTCAGCTACGCCGGATTCCTCATGATTGCGGGCGCCTTGCTGCTCGCTACCGTGTGGGTGTTTCTCCTGCGCGACGTGGCCGTCGTTTCGAGCCGCCCCGGTGAATTCGTGCCTATCCGCTCCATCATTCTGCAGTCCTACGCCCCGGCGACAGCCGCAGTGCTGGCATTCCTGCTGGTCTTCGGCCTCGTGGGAGGGTGGATCCTGGCCGGTCGCATGCTCGCCCCCCTGACCCACATCACCCACGCCACCCGCCTGGCCACGAACGGATCACTCTCCCACCGGATCCGGCTACCGGGCCGCGAAGACGAGTTCCGTGAACTCGCCGACGCCTTCGACGGCATGCTCGCGCGGCTCGAAGCACACGTCGCCGAACAGCGGAGATTCGCAGCCAACGCCTCTCACGAACTGCGCACCCCCCTGGCGATCTCGAAGACCCTTCTCGACGTGGCCCGCACCGATCCGAACCATGACACCGGCGAACTCATCGACCACCTCCACGCCGTCAACACCCGAGCCATCGACCTCACCGAGGCACTGCTCCTGCTCAGCCGCGCCGACCAGCGGTCCTTCACCCGAGAACCTGTCGACCTGTCCCTCCTGGCGGAGGAAGCCACCGAAACACTCCTCCCCCTCGCGGAAAAGCGTGGCGTGACCATCGAGACCTCCGGCGACATCACCCCGACGAGCGGATCGCAAGCGCTCCTGCAGCAGCTGACTACGAACCTCGTGCACAACGCGATCGTCCACAACCTGCCCGAACGGGGCACCGTGTGGGTCCACACCGGCGTCCGCGGCAAGACTGTGGTGCTCACTGTCGAAAACACCGGCGAGAAGCTCACCCCCCAGCTGGTCTCTACCCTCACCGAACCCTTCCAGCGCGGTACCGAGCGCATCCACACCGACCACGCAGGCGTCGGCCTCGGCCTGGCCATCGTCAAAACCATCACCCATGCACACGACGGAACACTCACCCTCACCCCGCGCTCTGCCGGCGGGATCCGCATCACGGTGGAACTACCCGCGATATCCCCGCACACCGACAGGTGAAGAATCAGCGAATTGAAACGCGCCAACCACAGTGAATCTGCCGCAAGAGCACTGAGGGCAGGTCGTCGCCTCTGGCAACGGCATGCCGATCCCCCAGACGCGCGCGGAGCTGGCCCATCGTGGGTGACCTCGCGCCGGCGACCGTGGCGGAGATCATCGAGCAGTAGATCACTACCGTGTCCGAGCGGCTCGGCATCCAGGTGCGTTCCGCCTGGTGGTATGTCCATGTCTTCGCTCAACGATCCTATCGCCGCCCCGAAGTACTGCCACGTCCGGGATGCGCGACAGCGAGATCAAACACGTCCGGCACGACAGCGTCCACACGGGTATCGGTGAGGAACACCTGATGGCGTAGGCCCTGGTCCTGGTCGAACAGGGACAGCTGGGCTCCGGGCTGCGGCCGCTCGCGGCGCACGATGATGAGGGTGCCGGCCGGATAGCCGTCCAGATCGGCCATGCCGGTCAGCTCGGCGACCTCAGCGCCGTCACCCAGTGTCCCGTCCTGTTCCAGGGCGGGATGTCAGAGGCGGTAGGGCACGGCCCGGACAGCGCGGCGGACCGGCTGGCGCGGGCGGATAAAACGGAGTTGACCTGCGCTGGATCGAAGGTTTCGGGGTCGAACTGGTCGGCCGAGTCAAGGCCCAGCCATTCCAGGCGGTCTTCGTGTTCTTCGTGGTGGGGATCGGCAAGGATCTCGATGAGGTAGTCGTATCCCCATATGCCGCCGCAGTCCTCGGGCGGGCAAGCTCGGCGGCCGGTGAGGCATCGGGGGGAGGGTAGGCGGTGTTGGGGCTCGGCGATGTCCTCGATGAGGATGTCGTGTTCCCAGTCGTCGCCCGACATCCATATGACACCCGACGAGGGCATGCAGGCGCAGCTTGACCTGCAAGGGGGCAAGCCGCACGGTGTCATGCTGCCGATCCACTGGGGCACCTTCAATCTCGCCGTTCACCCCTGGGCGGAGCCCGGCGAGTGGACCAAGGACGCCGCTGAGGAAGCTGAGCAGCCGGCTGCGTTCCCCCAGCCGGGCGAGCCGTTCGAGCCCGCGGGAACGCTTCCCCTCGACCCCTGGTGGCGGGCCGTGGCTGCCCCGATCGCACACCCCTGGCGCCGGAACAAAGCAACGGACGTTGCTCAGGGACAGGACAGCCGCGATCTTGATCTTGCGGGTGAGCGGTGACACGGGGCAGGAACGAAGGCCTGACCTCATTGACGCACGACCCATCCGGAAGTCGAGACGCGGATCGCCAAGTCGTCACACCGAGGCCCCACTCTTCCGGCCAGGCGGCGGAGTGAGGCCTCCCTGCATCGGACCGTGAGACCGGTCGCACACAGCCGGCGCATGACGTGCTCGCCCTTGCCGCGCCGGCGTTGAGTGTCAAGACCGAACGCCCCGGCCTGCGCTACCGGACCCGCAGCTGAGTTGCCCCCGGAACCCGCCCCGTCAGCCGCACCATCGTTCTGTGCCTACTCGAACCACAGATCGCCTGAGTCGTGACTAGTAGACGTAGAGGGGATAGACGGGGTACACGGGATAGACAGGGTAGACGGGGTACACGGGATAGGTGGCGGGCCCCCATCCACACTCGTACGGGTGCCAGTCGCACCAGTTGGTGGGTGCGGCCTGTGACGCGGTGGTCTGTGCCGGAACCTGTGGGGCCGCCTGGGCTGTTGGCGCAGCTATGGAAAACGCGAGCGCTGAGGCCAAGGCGGATGCACACACGAACGCTGGGATTCGTCTACGCACAGTTCTGTTCATGATGAACCTCGTCCTGTGGAGACCCCCGAGTTCTGCTGTTCCCCCGTATCTCAACGCTCCGCCTCTTGCCGGCCCCTGGCAACCCCTCCGCGCCTGTCGGCCGAGGCATGTGCGCTTCGACTCGCTCCGCGCAGGTCAGATGGACCTGCCGATACACGTGGACCTCGCCCTCGGCGAGCATCGGCTCACGGTGATCGAAGTGCGGGACCTTCGCGGCGCACCCTCCGTGGTCGTGGACATATTCGGTTGTCCGTGCGAGAGCTCATACCAGAGCGGGACGGATGGCGGGCAAGTTCTACAACTGCCCGCCACGGATGCTCGATCGACGACTACCGTGTGTGGCCGGTGATCAACGGTGGGCTCATATCTTTCGGGCCTGCCCGACCGATGACCCGAGCCTGACCGACCACCGTAGGTGCCACCACATGAACGCCGGTTCCTGGTGCGCCACGTACCGAGGACGCTGATGTCTCAACTTCGCGCACCCGAAGCGCGACCGGAACGCCGAGAAGGCGGACGGCACGGCCGGCCGGGGGCCCGTGCCCACTCGGCCACCGCCAGGCCGCGCGCCGCACAGCTGTCCCCCGATGCCCGCATACGGCCTCAGATCTTCCGCACGGCCGTGCTCCCGGCCGTCGCCGTGGCACTGAGCGGCGCCGCGGCAGTCATCATCACCGTCCGCTCCACGAGTGCGCCGATGACCACCCAGCTCTGGACCGCGCTGGGCGGATCCGCGGCGCTGGCCGTCGCCGCTGTGGTCGCCGCCTTCCTCGGTGCCAACCGGGTCGCCACCACCGTCCTCGGCCGGTGTCTGGCCCTGCGCCGTGCCAGTGCACAGGGGCAGGCCGAACTGCAGCGGGTTGTGGAGCAGTTGCGCAACGGCGAACCGATGCCCGCGCGGCGGTCCCCGCAGCCCGTCCCACCGGGCAGCGACGCCTTCGACCTGCTCGCGCAGGAAATGAGCCGCTCGCACGAAGGGGCTGTGGCCGCAGTGGTGCAGGCGGCCCGGCTCACCCACGAATCGGGCGAGGAACAGCGGGTGGAGGTCTTCGTCAATCTCGCCCGCCGGCTCCAGTCGCTCGTACACCGTGAGATTCAGCTGCTGGACGAGCTGGAGAACGAGGTCGAGGACCCCGATCTGCTCAAGGGCCTGTTCCACGTCGACCATCTCGCCACCCGCATCCGCCGGCATGCGGAGAACCTCGCCGTCCTCGGCGGCGCCGTCTCCCGGCGGCAGTGGAGCAACCCGGTCACCATGACCGAGGTGCTGCGCTCGGCGATCGCCGAGGTCGAGCACTATCCGCGGGTCAAGCTGGTGCCGCCGATCGACGGCACGCTGCGTGGGCACGCCGTGGCCGATGTGATCCATCTGCTGGCCGAACTCGTTGAGAACGCCACCGTGTTCTCCGCCCCGCACACCCAGGTGCTGTTGCGCGCCCAGCACGTCACCGCCGGGCTCGCCCTGGAGGTCGAGGACCGCGGGCTCGGCATGCCGGGCAACGAACAGAAGCGGATGAACGCGCTGCTCGCCGCCCCCGACCGGGTCAACGTCGCCCATCTGCTGCAGGACGGCCGGATCGGACTGTTCGTCGTCGCGTCACTGGCCCGCAGGCACGGCATCGCGGTCCGGCTGCAGAGCAACATCTACGGCGGCACACAGGCCGTACTGGTGCTGCCGCAGTCCCTGCTCGGGGTCGAAGGGGACGTGCCCACGACGGCCGACGCCGGCCCGGTCCCGCCGCCCGGCCCCGTACACCGGCCACCGGCCCAGGACGACACCGCGCACCAGCGGAACCCGAGCTCCGCCCCGGCCTCGAACCGGCAACCGCAGGTGCCCAGTCGGCCGCTGCGGCTGCATCAGCCACCGCAGCAGTTGCGAAGGCAGGGCGAAGCCCCACCACTGCCGCTGCGGGCCGAGCGCGTCGACCGGCCCACCCCCGCCGACATCCGGCCCGGCGTCCAGCGCCCGGACGACGCGATTCCGGCGCTCCAGCCCGACCCCGGAGTCGTACGCGGCACCATGGGCCGGCCCCAGCTCCCCAGGCGCGCCAACCAGGAACACCTGGTCCCGCAGCTCAGGGAGGCCCCCGCGCCGCGCACCGAGGACGAACAACCCGTCCTGCACGACCCCGGCCTGATGGCGTCCTTCCGCCGGGGCATCGAGCTCGCCGAGGCCCGCAGCGCCTCGGACGCCGACGCCGCGCAGGCCCCGGACGCCACCCCCGACGGGCCCGCACCGCAGGCCTGGCAACCGCCGGCCCCACTCGAACCGTTGCCGGTCCGCGGACTCACCGCGCCCGTCGAACCGTCGCACCCCGCCCCGGACCCGCTCGAAACGAACACCCTCAAGGAGTAGATGCAACATGGCGACCGATATGCCGTCCGGTCAGGTCTCGGACCTCGACTGGCTGCTGAGCGGGCTGGTACAGCGTGTGCCGTACACGCGCAGCGCGGTCCTGCTCTCCGCCGACGGGCTGGTGAAATCCCTCCACGGCATGGACGCCGACAGCGCCGACCACATGGCGGCGCTGGCCGCCGGCCTGTACTCCCTCGGCCGCAGCGCCGGGGCGCGCTTCGGCGACAACGGAGAGGTCCGTCAGGTGGTGGTGGAGCTCGACTCGACGCTGCTGTTCGTCTCCACCGCCGGTTCCGGCACCTGTCTCGCCGTCCTCGCCGGACGCGAAGCGGATGCCGCGGTGCTCGGATACGAGATGACCATGCTGGTCAAGAGCGTCCGGCCGTATCTGATGACCCCGGCCAGACAAGCGGCCGGGGCACCGGGCGTCACGGGGCTGTGAGGGTGTCGGCCCCGCAGGACGGGCCGTTGCTCGACGATGCGGCCGGCCGGCTCATCCGTCCGTACACCGTGAGCGACGGCCGTACCCGTCCGACGACCGTGCTCGACCTGCTCTCCCTGGTCATGGCCACGGGCAGCGATCCGCAGACCCATCTCGGCCCCGAGCACTGCGTGGCGCTGGGGCTGTGCGGCGGCCCCACCTCGGTGGCCGAGATCGCCGCGCATCTGCGGCTGCCCGCGGTGGTCACCAAGGTGCTCGTCTCCGACCTGGTGGACTGCGGCGCAGTCACCGCGCATCCGCCGGCTTTTCACGACATGCCCACCGACCGATCCCTGCTGGAGGCAGTGCTCGATGGCTTACGACGACAGCTCTGACGGCTTCGGCGGCTCGGCCGGGGGTGACGGCACCGGGGACACCGAATACTTCCCCGTCGCACTCAAGGTCCTGGTCGCGGGCGGCTTCGGCGTCGGCAAGACGACGTTCGTGGGCGCGGTCAGCGAGATCGCACCGCTGAGCACGGAAGAGCTGCTGACCCAGGTCAGCGCGGCGACCGACAGCCTCGAGGGGATCGAGTCCAAGACCGCGACCACGGTCGCCATGGACTTCGGCCGCATCACCCTCGACGAGCAGCATGTGCTCTATCTGTTCGGTACCCCGGGCCAGGAGCGCTTCTGGTTCATGTGGGACGAGCTCTCCCAGGGCGCGCTCGGCGCGGTCGTGCTGGCGGACACCCGCAGACTCGAGGAATGCTTCCCGGCCGTCGACTTCTTCGAACGGCGCGGCATCGGATTCATCGTCGCCGTCAACGAGTTCGACGGCTCCTACCGCTACGGCCCCGAGGAGGTACGTGCCGCGCTCGACCTCGGACCCGACGTGCCCGTCGTCCTCTGCGACGCCCGGATCGGCAGCTCGGGCACCGGAGCGCTGGTCACGCTGGTGCAGCACCTGATCAACGCCACCTCGGCACCGGCCCCGCTCTCCGGCTTCGGAGCCCATCCGTGAGCCGACAGGCGACCGGGCGGCCGCTGCTGACTCCCGTCGACCGCGACGCCCCTGTCCGCACCCGACGGCTGCGGAGGCTCGGGCTCGGGGAGCGGGGCGACGCGTCGTTCCACAGCTTCGACGCGTTCGCCGACAAGGTGGCCGAAGTGACCGATGCGCCGTTCTCGATGGTCAACTTCATTGACGGGAACCGGCAGTTCTTCGCCGGTCTGCACACCCCGGCCGGCACCCGCACCGGTTCCGACCTGGGCGCCACGGCGGCGGGCAGCGGCCGTGGCGGCCGGTACATGGCACTCGACCACGGCTACTGCCCGCACGTCGTCGCACGTCGCAAGGCGCTGGTCCTGGAGGACGTCTGCGACTACCCGAGATTCGCCGGCAACCCGGTCGTCGACGAGATAGGCATCCGCTCCTATCTGGGGGCGCCGCTCATCGACCGTACGGGTGTCGCACTGGGCGCCGTCTGCGCCGTCGACACCGTGCCCCGCCCCTGGGGGCGGGCCGGCCTCGACACGATCAAGTCCCTGGCACAGGAACTCATCGGGCACATCCACCGACGGGAGGACAACCAGGGCATCGAGCCCTGATCCGCCCCGCCGCCCGCGCTCACACTTCGACCGTGGTCCCGTCCAGGAAGGTCAGCACCACCGACTCCGTACCCGCCCGCACCACCACCGACGTGCGCAACGCCTGCGGATGCACGGTGTCGCGGGACAGCGCGATCAGCGAGACATGGACGCTCCGCCCGCCCGGACGGCGATCGGCACGCAGATACGGGATCGCGGAGTGCGGCCCGTACGCGTTGGACTGCACGTCCCGTGCGACACCGGACCCGTACGTGGTCTCCGGGCCGCCCGCGGCCTGCGCGGTCCGCACAGCCTCCGAGCAGTCCTCGCCCGCCGCGCCGCCCTCGGTTTCCGAGTCCTCCTCGGTGTCCCAGCCGTACAGTGCGACAACGGCACTGGTCAGACCGTCGGCCGTGCGCGCCATCGCCCAGCCGGGGCCCGACGAGACGCGCGGCCGCTCCTCGTGTGCCACGGCATGACCGCCTTCTCGCACGCTCGCACCCTCCGGCGCCTCGACCCGGTGCACCCGGATCTCCCACGGGCCGTGCAGCACACTCGTCGTCTCGATCCGGTACGTACGCTCGTCACCGGGCAGCTCGGCCGCGTACCAGGACGATGCGATCCTGTCCTCGCAGCGCAACGGATGGATCCTGCGCCGTCGTGACGGGGTGCCGTCCGGTGCGAGCAGCGCCAGATGGCCGTCGACGGAACGTGCCACGGCGTGCGGCGCGGACTCGGGGGCCGTCGCCGTCGAGTAGCAGAGCCTCGCGTAGTGCGGATCCTCCTCGCCCGCCTGCGGTGCGTCGTCGGTCGCGGCCGGCGGGTTGTGGTCGCTGCCGTGGTTGATCAGCCGGACGATGCCGTCGTGCCGGGTGCCGTGCAGCAGCCACCCCGGTGCCGGCAGCGCGGTGTACTGGTCGGACTCCTCGATGGGGAGGGGGAGTTCGCGCTCCGTCCACACTGGGTGGTCCGCCGGGAGCAGCAACCCGAGGAAGCCCTTGCTCGCCCAGTACGGGGACGCGGGACCGGAGTACGGCTGGGTGCTGGGCAGGAACGTGTCGTACCAGCCGAGGGTCAGGAGCCCCCGCTCGTCGGGGACGCCGCGTTCCACGAAGTGCCGCAGGGTGCCCGAGGCGAGCCGGCGCGTCAGCCCCGGCGCGAGCGGCGTGCAGTCGGCCAGCGCTCCCATCCAGACCGGTGCGAGTGCCGCGAACCGGTAGGTCAGCGAACGCCCCTGGTGCACCGGCGCACCGTCGGAGCCGAAGAACTGCGGGTAGTCCTCCAGGAACCGGGAAAGCCGCTGCCGGTAGACCTCGGTCCTGCCCCCGTCGTCGTCCGGGCCCACCATGCGCGACCAGAGCAGCGGATACAGATGCATCGCCCAGCCGATGTAGTAGTCGAAGTTCCGGCCGTCCCCGTCGGTGTACCAGCCGTCCCCGACGTACCAGTCCTCGATCCTGTCCAGGTTGCTCTCGATGTCGGAGCGGTTGTACGGGGCGCCCACCGAGGCGAGGAACTGCTCGGACACCACCTGGAAGAGCCGCCAGTTGTTGTCCCAGGTGCGGCCGCCGACAAATCCGGAGAGCCAGTCGACGACCCGCTCCTGGACGCTGGTGTCCAGCTTGTCCCAGATCCAAGGGCGGGTCTCGTGCAGCCCCACGGCGATCGAGGCCGCTTCGACCATCTGCTGCGAGCAGTCGGTGAGTTCGGGCCAGGCCTCGGCCGACCCCGGGTCGGTGCCGGTTGTCAGACCCTGCGTGTAGCGCTCGATCAGCTTCGGGTCGACGTTCCCCCTGAGCTCCGGCGATGCGGAAGGCCGCCATCAGGAAGGAGCGTGCGTAGCCCTCGAGTCCGTCCGAGACCACCCCCGACCAACTGGTCCGACCCGGGAGCCGGTACTGGGCGAAGCCCGGGGTCGCGTATGGGACGAGCGCATCGAGCATGCGGTCGGCCGTGACTTCCCAGTGCGCGCGCGTCCAGCCGGTCCGTGAGGACAGCAGCCGGTCGGTGGGGGGAAGGTGCAGGAAGGGCGCGGTCATGCGGGTGGTGCTCCTCAGTCCGTCAGGGGCGACGGGTCTACGGGCGGTATGGGCAGGTCGAGCGTGGCGAGGGCGGCGACCTTGCCGTCCGCGCTGATCGGGTACGCCCACATGTCGACGTAGAAGCCGGTGAGATCGTAACCAGTGAGCTCAAGGAGGAACGGGGGACCGGCGGCCGGTGCTGACGGACCGGCCGCCGGTGGCCGGTCAGGACAGCACGGCGGTGTGCGTGTGGCCGCGTGATCCGCCGACCGCGACCGTGAGCACGGGGCGCCGGCCCGGTGTGAGGGACACGGTGTCGTCCGCGGTGACCACCCGGCTGACCCGGAAGGGAAGTTCGACGGTGAGCGAGGTCAGGGTGCGGCTCGGGTCGGCGACGGCGACGGCGAGCTCCTGGCCCCGGCGCTGGACCAGGACCGAGGCCGGACCGGATGCGGTGACCCCGGCGGCGGTGCCCGCGCCCCAGAAGTTCACTGCCGTCAGCCCCTGCCTGCGGGCCTCCACGGCCTGTGCGGTGGCGTCGTTGGCGATGATCCGGACCGGTCGCGAGTGCGACCAGACCGCGGTCGCGGCCGCGGAGGCACCGGGCAGCAGCACAAAGGAGTAGCCGGCACCGGCGGGCGAGACACCGTGGTCGACCCAGAGCGTGAGATAGCGGCGGGTGACCGGATCGGTGCCGCCGCCGGTGTCCGCCCCGGTGTTGATCGCCCGCCAGGTCCCGGTCCGCTCCTCGCGCAGCGCGTGCAGAGCAGTGGGGTCGGGGAAGACATAGCCGCCGACGCCGTCGACATGGGCCCATCGGGCGTGGCCGAACTCCTCCGTCCAGCCCTGCTCAGCGGGCTGCCGGACGCCGTCGACCAGCAGCCGCTGTGTGCCGTCCGGGCCGAGGTTGCGGTTCTCGACGATCGTCTCGACCGTGCGGCTGTCGCTCGACGAGATGCCCGTGCCCAGGGCGATCACCGCGTTGTCCAGCAGGAACCACGACTTCTTGGTCCGCAGGGTGGTGCCTGCGGGGCCGATCAGCTCCATTGCGGCAGCACCGTACCGATCGTGGAGCACCGCTCCGCCCGCGACAGCGTTCGTCGGCCGGTAGGTGGAGGTGCCGGCGCCGGTGCCGAGATCGGTTCGCTCCCGGGTGTCGACCGTGGTGCCGGGCAGCCGGTACGGGTCGACGGTCGGCCAGAAGCCGTCGTTGAACTGCCCGAGGTCGTCGCCGCCGTACAGATACGTCATGCCGTCGCCGGTGTACCAGCCGTGCAGATTCTCGCCGTTGCCCGCCTCGTACGCCGAGATGCGCTTCGAGGAGAGCGACAGCGCGCAGGCCCATCGCGCCTGGCGGTGCACCACCCGGTCCATGTCTGCGAAGACGAAGTGGCCGGTGGTGCGCGGTCCGGGGTGGATGTTCCGGTCGTTCAGCACAGCCTTGGCGAGGGCGAGCTGGGGGAGCGTGGCGAGCGCCGCGAACGGGGTGGTGCGGTTGCGGGTCAGCCAGCCCTTGACCAGCTCACGCCAGCGGTCGGCGTACGTGGCGGGTGCGCCGGTCGCCAGGAGCAGGATCGCGGCGACGGCCGCCGCACCGTCCCGGTGGTCACCGGCGCGCTCCCGGGAGATCGCCCGGCCGCGCACCGCGTCCATCATCAGCCCGTCGAAGACCACCGGCGCGAAGGACCGCTCGACGGCCTCGTACATCACGGAGACGTCCGGGTCGGCGACCGCCCACTCGGAGTCCGCGAGCAGGGACAGCAGATAGGCGGCGCCGCCGAGCAGCACCGCGCCGTACGTACCCGTGTAAGCGACCACATCGTGCTGGACGAACGACCCGTCCTCGTAGAAGCCGTCACCCGAACTCGTGTACCGGAACAGGCTGTTGCTCGAGTCGCGTACGTCGGAGAGGGCGTCGCGGGCCGATGCCAGCTTGGCCGCGTCCTGTCCCAGCAGCCCACGCAGCGCGACGATGACGGCCTTGTCCGTGCGGTTGGCCCCCGTCTCGGCGAACGTGGGGGAGTTGGTGCGACGGTCCGCGTCCGGGCAGAAGCGGTCGACGACCGCCAGATAGGCCGTCAGGTCGGCGGCCGGAAGGCGATCGCGCAGCAGGACGGCGCAGTCCATCAGCGCACGGGGGGTGCCGATCTCCCAGAACCACCAGTTGCCCGTCTCGCGCTTGGCCGGGTTGTACGCGGTGTCGTGGGCGAAGCGCAGCGCGGCGACGAGGGCGTCCGCCACCTCCGCGCTGCCGGCGAGTGAGGTACCGGGGGTGGCCCAGGCGGTGGCGAGCGTACGCAGCCGGGTGTAGCTCTGGCCGAAGTTGCCCGGGTCGGTGACGGGGGAGAGGTCCGGCCAGAGGACGGTCCGCCCCGCACTGCGGTCCAGGGTGTCCCAGAGCCCCTTCGCCGTGGCGTCCAGGGCCGCTACCGCGGCGGCGAAATCGGCGTCCGAAGGGTCGAACGCACCGCCGGTCAGGAGGGTTTCGGCGCGTTTCAGAAGCGCGTCGAAACCGACGGTGGCGACCGCCTCGGAGGCTTCGCCGGCCGCGTCGCCGGACTGCGCGTGCGCGGCACCGGCCGATGTGGCAAGTGTCGTGGCGGATATGGCCGCGGTGGCGCCTGTCGCTGCGAGAAGGGTTCGTCTGCTGAGATTCATGGTGACTCCTTGCGCCTGCGGTCAGTCGGTCAGCGTGCTCGGGTCGACGGGCGGCTTCGGCAGATGGAGTGCCGCCAGTTGCACGGCGGGTGCCGGGCTCGCCCTCGACGCCGACACCAACAAGGACACCCGCACGCTGTCCGAGGCGGGCGCCTGGTGGCAGGTCGACCTGGGCGCGACGAAGCACATCCGGCAGATCGAGATCTGGAACAACTCGTCGACGACGACCGCCGACTTCGACGTCATCACGGACGACGGCACGGTCCACGTGAGCGGCAAGGCACTGCGCCCGACGGTCCTCGACCTGGACAGCCGGACCCGCACGGTGAAGATCGCGGTGTCGGGAACGGGGCGGGTGGCCCTGTCCCAGGTCCTGATCCACCCGTAGGTCCACGTCCTGACGCGATCGTGGTGGACGGCTGTCCTCAATCGCCGGCAAAGTCAAGGCCGTCGAGGAGGTCCCTCCCATGCCCTCAAGGCCATGGGGGCGATTGAGGACAAGGCCGGCCCCGGGGCGCCCCGGTCACCGCACTCCACCGTTCCTAGCCAGTGTGCATGAGTGAGTCGTGGACCCACTGCTGCGTGCTGGGTGCATCCCGAACGGTTTTGGATGCGCTGGGTTCCCGCTTTCGCTTCCCGCTCGGTGACGGCTCTCCGGGGGGCCGGTCCGTGGTGGGTGGGCGGGTTCCCTCACGCCCCTGGTCACCTGGTTCGGCCTGGGCGGTCCGATGCCCCGCACGATCACTCCGGTAGGCGGGATCCACCGCGACGATCGCAAGACCCTGTTCGGCGGCCATGGACACCAGCCGGGCCTTGAGCTTGCCGGTGGGCATGCCGGAGATGAGCTGCCTGAACCGCTTGCGGCCCCCGTGCTTCTCGCGGGTCTTCTCAGGCCTGAAGTCGAGGTCTTCGATGCCGATCGCGGCGACACCGGCACGCACCGCCCAGTTGATCAGGCGGGTCAGGGCGTGGCGGATCTGTGCGTCTCGGTGACCGGCGGTTCCGGACAGGTCGTAGCCGAAGCGGTGCGGCTCGCCGATGGGGTTGCCGTGCCGGTCGAGAAGGTAGGCGGCGAAGTGGTCGGCGTTGGTGTCGACGCCGATCATCCCCCTGGCGCGGGCGGTCTCCAACGGGATCGTCTGCACGAGGGGGCGTTGCCAGGATGCGGTGAGGTACCAGCGTCCGCGGTCCGTGTCGAGGTGGATGCGGTAGGCGACGGCCCGGTTCGCGGTGACGCGGTCGGCCCACTCCGCACCCCGATGCGCGAACGCGATGCGGCCGGTGAGGATGTACCGGCCGTGCTTGGCATTGGCCAGGTGCGCGAGCGGGACGGGTAGCTTGATGGACACGTCGCCGTCCGGGGTGACGCGGATCGTCTCGTTCCCGAACTGCTTCCCCGACTCACCGTCGGCAGCGATGAACCAGCGTTCCGCCTCCCACCGTTCCCGCCACTCGTCTTCGGTGAGACCTGCCTGGGTGAGGTGGTGGCGGGTGTTCAGGAGACGCTTGCCGCCTCGTACCACCCGGACCCGTCCGGCCTGCCAGTCGGCTACAGCAGCGGCGTGCCGCGCCTCGAGTGCCGCGAGGCGGCGGGACTTGCGGAACCACTCGTTCTTCGACCGGTAGCCACCCGCGGCCCGGTTCGTTCCGGGCTCCCCGAGCGGGAGGGACAGGCGGTGCCGCAACGTCTTGATTCCGGCTTCCAGCTTCTGGATGTGCGCGGCCTGGCAGCGGCGCGCCAGCGCCCACTGGTCGTGGGTGGCCTTCGTGATCGCACCCGCGATCCGCGACGATGACACCCCGGTCAGGTCCCGCTTGCGCGCTGCCCAGGTGTCCCCGCTGTGCTCGAGACCATCTGCGCAGCGGGTCTTGAGATCACGGGAAGCAAGCGTGCCCTGGTGCGCACCGACCGCACGCAGCACCCTCTCGTCTTGCGGCGTGAGGTGCTTGAGACGGTCCCGGACCGCCACCCCGCAAGGCCCGGACACCACGAACGAGGCCGTCGGCCTCCGTAAACCACCCACCACATCACCCCCTCAAGGCCGGACACCCGCCATCCGGTCAACGAGCAGCAGCCGCCAAGGTCACCCATTCGGCTCCAGAACTCCCGTTCCCACCCCCGCGAACCCACTGGCAGAACTCACTCCCGCTCACCACTACTCACTTCAGCTCAGTAAACCGACAGCAGCTCACACCCCTCCCGGCGCCCCCGTACTGCCCCGCAGCACCACTTCCCCCTCCACCCGCACCACCCGCGCCCCCCGTACCGCCCCCGTGTCCCGCAGCGCCAGCGCCATCACGCTCTCGCCCATCGATGTCAGCGGCAGCGCCACCGTGGTGAGTGGCGGCGACAGCTCCCGTACCAGCGGAATGTCGTCGAACCCGGCCAGCGACACGTCCTCCGGCACCCGCAACCCCGCCTCCCGCAGCGCCGCCAACGCACCGACCGCCATCACATCGGTCACCGCGAACACGCACGTCGGCCGTGACCGGAAGGGCGCCCGCCCCGCATCGAGCAGCAGCCGCCGGGCCGCCTCGTACCCGCCGTCGCGTGTGAACGCCCCCTCCACCACCTGCCCGAGCCCGATGCCCGCTTCGGCGAGCCCCTCCCGGAACCCCGCCAGCCGGTCGGAGACCGTCGTCAGCGCGGCAGGCCCGGTGAGCACCGCGAACGCCCGATGCCCCAGCTCCACCAGCGCCCGGGCGAGCGCCGCGGCCCCCGCCCGGTTCTCCGGCTGCACGGTGTCCACCCGCAGGCTGCGGTGCCGGCTGACGACCGCCACCCGCCCGCCGACCCGGACGTACGGCTCCAGTTCGGCGTCCATCGCACGCTCCCAGGCGCGGTCCTGGAAGCCCGATCCGATCAGCAGGATCGCCCGGGCGCGCTGGGCCCGCAGCATGGAGACGTAGCTGATCTCCCGGGACGGTTCGCGGAACGTGGAGGCCAGCATCACGAGCAGCCCCCGCTCCGCCGCGGCCCGCATCACTCCGCTGGAGATCGCGGCGAAATACGGATCGCTGACGTCATGACAGATCAAGCCCACCGTACGGTTGTTGGCCGCGCCGGCCAGTGCCTGTGCGTGGGCGTTGGGGATGTAGCCGAGCCGGTCGGCCGCCGCATGCACCCGCTCCCGCAGGTCGTCACGGACCCTTGCCGTGCCGTTCAGCGCCCGCGAGGCGGTGGCCGGTGAGACCCCGGCCTCCCGGGCGACGGCATCGAGCGTCACATGGGTTGCGGTCCCGACGCTGCGCCGCGGCCCCGGAGGGTCTGGCGTCGCCCGTGTCACCGGTTGACTCAACTCGACTCCTAGGGGCGCGGTGGCGGCAGGGTCCCGAAACTTCGGGACGACCTATTGACCATGCGTGCAGGCAGTCATTAGCGTGGCGGCACCTTACCAGAAAGCGCTTTCTGAAAGCGCCTTCTCCGTCATCGCGAAATCGCACAGCTCTCCACAACTGCCGCCGAACCTCAGGGAGTTCAAGTGAGCCAGAGCGCGTTGGCCAAAAGTCCCGCCGAAGTGGCGGGAGTTGCCCCGCGGTCCGGGCCGTCGGCAGCTGAGCGGTTCGCGCGGGCGGCCGAGCAGAGCTGGCGTCCGGTCGCCCTGCTGCTGGCCTGCTTCGTTGCCTGGTGGGTGATCTCGGCGGCCGAGCTGGTGGAGCCGTATCTCGTACCGTCACCAGGGGCGACGCTCGATGTCCTCACGGGCAAGGCGAGTTATCTCTGGCAGCACAGCTGGGTGACCACGTACGAGACGCTGCTCGGCTTCGTGATCGCGGTGGCCGTCGGCGTGCTGGCGGCCGTGATCATGGTGTACTCCTCGACCGTCGAGCGCACGCTCTACCCGATTCTGCTGTTCGCCCAGGTCGTACCGAAGATCGCCATCGCGCCACTGTTCGTGGTCTGGCTCGGCTTCGGTATCGCACCGAAGATCCTCATCGCCGTCCTGATCGCCTTCTTCCCCGTGGTGATCTCCATGGTCACCGGCCTCAAGGCGGTCGACCCGGAGATGCTGCAGCTGTCGGCGACGATGGGGGCCAAGCCCTGGCAGACCTTCCTCAAGATCCGCTTCCCGGCCTCCCTCCCTCATCTCTTCTCCGGCCTCAAGGTCGCGGTCACCCTGGCCGTGACGGGGGCGGTCGTCGGCGAGTTCGTCGGTGCCAACGAGGGGCTGGGCTATGTGATCCTCCAGGCCAACGGCAACCTCGACACCCCGATGCTCTTCGCCGGGCTGCTCGTGATGTCCCTGATCGGTGTCGTCCTCTTCGTCGCCGTCGAGATCGCCGAGAAGCTCCTGCTCCCGTGGCACGCCAGCCGCCGGGACGCACCTGCCACCACCTCGTACTGAACGCCACCCACTGACTGCTGTCACGGACCCCGTCGCGAGAAGGGCCAGCCCATGCACCCGCGCAGACTCCTGATCGGTGTCGTACCTCTTGTTCTGCTGGCCACGGCCTGCGGCGGGAACGACGCGTCGACCACCACCGGTGAATCGGGGAAGAAGCTGGACAAGGTCACGCTGACGCTCAACTGGTATCCGTACGGCGAACACGCGCCGTTCTACTACGGCAAGCAGCAGAAGATCTTCGAGAAGCACGGCATCGATCTGACGATTCAGGCGGGCCAGGGCTCACAGAAGACAGTGCAGGCGACCGCCGCGGGGCAGACCGACTTCGGCTGGGCCGACACCCCGGCGCTGCTGGCCGCGGTCGACCAGGGGGTACGGGTCAAGAGCCTCGGCGTTTTCCTTCAGACCACTCCCGCATCCGTGCAGTCCTTCGACTCCAAGGGCATCGGGTCACCCGCCGATCTCAAGGGGAAGACGATCGCCGGGACGGCCGGGGACGCGCTCTCCAAGACGTTCCCGATCTTCCTCAAGAAGAACAACATCGACGAGTCGGACGTGAAGGTCCAGAACACCGACCCGGCGGGCAAGATCGCCGCGGTGATCTCGGGGAAGACCGACGGACTGCTCGGATACGCCAGTGATCAGGGCCCGACCATGCAGGACAAGGCCAAGAAGCCCGTCTCGTACCTCCGCTTCTCCGAGAACGGGCTGAACTTCTACTCCAACGGCCTGCTCGCCGGGCAGAAGCTTCTCGCCTCGAAGTCCGAGCTCGCGGGGCGCATGGCGCAGGCGGTCAGCGAGGCGTGGGCCGCCGCGGAGAAGGCGCCCGGCCCCGCTGTTGCCGCGATGGACGGAGCGTCCGAGCAACTGCCGCCGAAGAACGTGCTGGCGGAGCAGTTCAAGACGACGCTCACACTGCTGCACACCGCGTCGACCGAGGGCAAGGCACCCGGGGTCAACAACGAGGCGGACTGGCAGCAGACCATCGATGTCTTCGCCGAAGCCGGCATGGTCGCCAAGCCGAAGGCCGTCGGGGAGTACTGGGACGCGAAGACAGCGCTGAAGGGATGACGATGCCCAAGCAGGAGGCGAAGCCCCTGGAGCGGGACCCGCTGTCCGCGGGCGACCGCGGCACCGTCACTCCGGCCGTCGGAGTGTCGGACGTCTCGGTGCGGTTCCGCGGCAGGAACCGCGACGTCACCGCCCTGCGCGACGTCTCGCTCGATGTGGCGCCGGGCGAGTTCGTGGCCCTGGTCGGTCCGTCCGGATGCGGCAAGTCGACCCTGCTCAAGCTGGTCGCAGGACTGCTGAAGCCGTCCACGGGCGAGGTCCGGCTCGGTGGTGAACAGGTCACGGGCCCACGGCACGACATCGGTTACGTCTTCCAGCGCGCCGCTCTCCTCGAGTGGCGTTCCGCGCGCCGCAACATCCTGCTCCAGGCGGAGATCCGGAAGATGCCCGCGGCCCGGGCGTGCGAACGGGTCGACGCACTGATCCGGATGACCGGACTGGACGGCTTCGAGGACGCGTATCCGCACGAGTTGTCCGGTGGCATGCAGCAACGGGTGGCGCTGTGCCGGGCCTTGCTGCACGAACCGCCGGTCCTGCTGATGGACGAGCCGTTCGGCGCGCTCGACGCCCTCACCCGCGAGCAGATGAACATGGAGCTCAACCGCATCTGGCGGGAGACCGGCACCACCGTGCTGCTGGTCACCCACTCGATATCGGAGGCGGTCTACCTGGCCGACCGGGTGGTGGTGATGAGCCCACGGCCGGGCACCATCACCGAGATCATCGAGGTGGGACTGGACGCGGAACGGGAGTACGGCGAGACGCTCGGCCGACCGGAGTTCCGGGACGCGGCCGCCCACATCCGCGATCTGCTCGGGGCGGCGTCCGCACACGACTGACCAGGGACGGGCCGGGGCGCATCGCCCCGGCCTTCGTGCGAGGGTGCCGGTGCCCCGGACCGCGTGCACAGGCGCCGACGCCCCGGTCTGCGTGCGCGGACGCCTGCGGACTGGCTCTTGTGCGAAGCCGCCTGCGCCCCGGCCCTCGTGCGCAGGCGGCTGTCCCCGTCCCACGGACCCGGACCTCACACCAGTGCGAACGCGTTCGCCAGCATCTCGGTCTGCGCGGCCAGCAGCGTGTCGCCGCCGTGTCCCATACCCGCGAACTGGCCGGCCGCCTCGAGCCCGACCGATCCGTGCAGTTGCGCCCAGGCGAGCACGGCGCCGGCCAGAGCCAGCCCCGACATCCCGGTGTCGCCGGCGGCGGCCGGCACATACTCGGCCACCCATCCGGCCACAGCCGCGTCCGACCCGGCCCACGCCGTCATCTGGTCCACCACGCCGGCCACTTCGGCCCCCGGCGACCCGCCCGCGAAGACCGGCAGGAACGGCCCGAGCACCGCCCGGGCCCGGTCCAGCGTGTCGGCCGGTGCGACATAGCCCGGCACCGAGGCGCCCTGGATCAACAGGTAGCGATGCGGCTCGGCGACGGCCCAGGCCCGATAGGCCTCCGCGAGTGAGTGCAGGTGCGCGCGCGGGCCTCCTGAGGCGTCCGTGGAGCGGGCGGCCGCTTCGGCCATGGCCGCCGCCGCTTCGTCGTACGCGTCCCTGATCAGCGCGTTCAGCAGATCGTCGCGGCTGGCGAAGTAGCGGTAGAGCGCGGGGCCGGAGAGCCCCATGTCCTTGGCGATACGGGTCAGCGCGAGCGCCGCGACACCCCCCTCGGCGAGTTGCCGGAGGGCGGCTTCCTTGATCTCCGACCGGGTCTGCTCCCGGTATCGGGCGCGCGGCCCCTGTTGGCCTTGGACCATCACCGGCCCCTTTCGCTAGGCGAGCTCACTTCTGTTACGCAGCCTAACAGCGTCTCTTGCTATGACTCATCGCAAGAGTTATCGTCTCTAACAGTTGCAAGGAGCCATCAGCGATGTAGAGGAGTACGCCATGACCGCAGTACGTGATCTCCAGGTAGTTCTCGGCGCAGGCCCGGCCGGCACCACGCTCGCCCGTGAACTCGTCGACCGCGGCCACCCGGTCCGGCTCGTCGATCGAGCAGGTGGCGGTGCAGGCGGCGGGCCGGCGATCGAAGGGGTCGAGCGGTTCGCGGCCGATGTGGCCACCTCGGACGGCGCCCGGGCCGCGGTCGAGGGTGCCGCGGTCGTCTACCACTGCGTCAACGTCGGTTACCACCTCCAGGTCGACGTCATGCCGCGGATCCAGGAGGCTGTCCTCGCCGCGGTCGAGGCGGTCGGCGCGCGGCTCGTCGTACTCGACACGCTCTACCCGTATGGCGAGACGCACGGCGCCGTGATGACCGAGGACTCACCGTGGAACGCGACGACACGCAAGGGCCGGATGCGCGCCGAACTCGACGCCCGCTATCTCGCGGCGCACACCGAAGGGCGGCTCCGTGTCGTCCTCGGCCGGTCGGCCGACTTCGTCGGACCCGGCGTGCTCAACTCCACCCTCGGCGGCGCCGTCTTCCCGGCCGCGCTGACCGGGGGAGCGGTGCCTGCCCTCGGCGACATCGACCTGCCGCACAGTTACACGTACATCGCTGATGTGGCTGCCGGACTCGCCACGCTCGGCGCGCACCCCGACAGCGATGGCCGGGTCTGGCACCTGCCGACCGCACCCGCGCTGACCACCCGGCAGGTCTTCACGATGATCGAGGAGCGCACCGGCGGTCCGCTCGACATCACCGTCGTCGACGAGCCGCGCCCGGTCGGCCCGTTCGACGAGGTCTTCATGGCGGAGTACGCCGAGATGTTCTACCAGCACACCGAGCCGCAGATCGTCGACTCGTCGGCCATCGAGAAGGCCTACGGGCTCACTCCGAACCCGCTCCCGGCCACGGTGGACGCAACCCTCGCCTGGTACGAGCAGCTGCTTGCCGCCCACTGAGCACCGCAGCGGCCCCGGAGACCCGAGCAACGCTCTCCGGGGCCGTGCCGCGCGCCGGACCGCTCAGTACCGCAGCCGCGACAGATACGTATAGCTGGCGAGCGCCGACGCGAACGGATCAGCCGGCGAGTCGTGCTCCACCAGCCACTGTTTCACCCCGCCCCGCCGCGCAGTGTCGAACATCGCGGGGAAGTCCAGCACCCCCGACCCGACATCGGCGAAGTCCCCGTCCGGAGCCATGTCCTTCACATGCAGCGCCGGGAAGCGCCGGGGATGGCGTACGAACAGCTCGCCGGGCGCCGAGGCGCCCCCGTTGGCCGCCCAGTACAGATCCAGCTCGAAGCCGACGAGTTCCGGATCGGTCTCGGCGAGCAGGATGTCGTACAGGCTGACGCCGTCCACCACCTGATGGTCCGTGCCGTGATTGTGGTAGAGCAGCTTCAGCCCGGATTCGCGGGCCGCCAGCCCCGCCTTGTTGAACTCCCGTGCCGCCTCCCGGTATCCGGCCGGACTGTGCAGCGACCCCGGCAGACTGGGCACGACGATCCACTTGCCGCCCAGCGTATGGATGTCCTCCAGCGCCTGCGGCAGCCCGGCTCCCCGCACGATGTCGTACCCGACATGTTCGAGGACCGCCTTGAGCCGTGTCTCGTCGAGCATCCGCCGGATGTCGGCGGCGCTGTTGCCGTGCCGGCCGCTCACCCCGACCGTGGCGTACCCGATCTCCGCGAGCCGTTCCAGCGTGCCCCGGAAGTCCGTCGCGAGCGTCGTGCGCATCGTGTACAGGTGCATGCCGATCCCGGACGGCGGGATGCGACGGCAGCGGTCGGACCCTGCGGCGGACGCCGGGGCGGTGCCGAGACCTGCGGCCGCGGCGGCACCCAGAGCCGTACCGAGAAACGCACGTCGTGTGCTGTTCATCTGACTCCTCCGTGGATACTCCGCCCTTCAGGGCGGAGAGGAAACGGACTCCCGCGGAGCAGGGCAAGGGCTGGCTGCGATTCGCCGCCAGGGCGGATCGCAGTGCTCTGACCCGCAGGTTTGATCTTTACATGCGGTCGCATTAGTTTGTGAGCGTGACCGCGAACCATGTGAAGCGGGCGTTCAAGTACCGCTTCTATCCGACGGGTGCGCAGGCAGCTGAGCTGTCGCGCACGTTCGGATGCGTGCGGAAGGTCTACAACCTGGCGCTTGCGGCCCGCACGGAGGCGTGGACGCGGCAGGAGCGGGTCAACTACAACCAGACCTCGGCCCTGCTGACGGCGTGGAAGAAAACCGAGGAACTGGCCTTCCTCAACGACGTGTCGTCGGTGCCGTTGCAGCAGACGCTGCGGCACTTGCAGATCGCGTTCACCAACTTCTTCAGCAAGCGGGCCAAGTACCCGCGCTTCAAGTCCCGCAAGAAGTCCCGCAAGTCCGCCGAGTACACCACCAGCGGTTTCCGCTTCCGGGACGGCAGGCTGACTCTCGCGAAGATGGCCGAGCCGCTGGACATCGTGTGGTCGCGCCCGCTCCCTGAGGGGGCGAAGCCGTCCACTGTGACGGTCTCCGAGGACAGCGCCGGTCGGTGGTTCGTCTCCATGCTGTGCGACGACCTCACCGTCAGGCCGCTGTCCGCCACGGATGCGGCGGTCGGTGTCGATGTCGGTCTGAACCACCTCCTGACGCTCTCCACCGGTGAGAAGATCGCTAACCCGCGGCATGAGCGCACGGACCGTGCCCGGCTCGCGAGGGCCCAACGCACCCTTGCGCGCAAGGCCAAGGGGGACGGCGCCAACCGCAGGAAGGCCCGGCTGAAGGTCGCGAAGATCCACGCCCGGATCGCCGACCGGCGCCGTGACGGCCTGCACAAGCTGACCACTCGGCTCGTTCGTGAAAACCAAACGATCGTGATCGAGGACCTGACCGTGCGAAACATGGTCAAGAACCGGAGCCTGGCCCGCGCCATCAGCGACGCGGCATGGGCCGAGTTCCGCAGCCTGCTGGAGTACAAAGCCCAGTGGTACGGGCGGGAAGTGATCGCGGTCGACCGTTTCTTCCCCTCCTCCAAGCTGTGCTCCGTCTGCGGCACCTTGCAGGGCAAGATGCCGCTGCACGTTCGCACCTGGACGTGCGCCTGCGGCACGACCCACGACCGGGACGTGAACGCCGCACGCAACCTGCTGGCCGCCGGACGGGCGGTGTCGGCCTGTGGAGCTGGTGTAAGACCTCAACGGAGAACTCCGGGCGGGCAGTCGGCTATGAAACAGGAAGTCTCACGGCGCGAGCCGTAAGAATCTCCCTCCTTCAGGAGGGAGAGCGTCAAATCGTGTCTCCTCTCAGCCGACGCGCGCTCAGCTCACGTCGATGCGGACGGAACCGGTGCTCGTGTCGCCCTTGTCGTCGGTGACGGTCAGATGTGCGGTGTACGCACCCTTGCGGTCGTAGGCGTGTGTCGCGGTCGCGCCTTCCGCGCCCGTGGGTTTGACGTTGTCGCCGAAGTCCCAGTGGTACGAGGTGATGGTGCGACCGGCGACCGGCTCGACCACACCGCTCAGCGCGACGGCGAGCGGCGACGTGCCTGTGGCCGGGGCCGCTTTCACGTTGACCTTCGTACCGGGCTTCTTCTCGACGCCGGGCCCGTTGAAGTGCAGCCAGTCCACCGCGAACAGATCTGCCTTGTCGCTCGACCAATCCGGATTGCTGAACACCGCGTACAGCTTCACACTGCTCCCCGGGTTCTCCAGGGCCGTCGTCGGTGAGACGACCTTGCCCCAGTCACCGGTGTTCGGAACGGTCACCTTGCCGAGCAGGGGACCCGTCGGGGACCCGGACCGGAACTCCACGGTGCCACCGATCCCGCCGGAGGCCGCGCCGACCGTCACCGAGTCGATGTTCTTCAGATGCACCGGATCGAAGCTGATCCAGTCACCGTCCTCGATCTCGGTCAGCCGCTTCCCGCCGGAGGCGTCGGCCCTGCTCGCGACCACCACACCGTCGTGCGCGCCGCCGGTCGCCGTGAAGTGCTCCGCCTCACGGAACGTGGTGCGCAGCGTCAGCGAGGTCGAGCCGGTGAGCGCGGGTGCGCCCGGGGCACCCTTGTCCTCGTACTGGGCGGTGATCCCGTAGTACAGGTTCTGTCCCGGGCCGTGGCTGTCCCCGGCGTCCGTGACGATCTCGCCCGTGCAGCCGGTGTAGTTGTCGAGCGGATGCAGATGGGTGTCGTGGCCGAGCTGCGACTGTACGACCACCCGGGAGCAGTCGATCGGCTGCCCGTTCCGCCCGTCCTCCTTGTCCTTCACCTTGACCGTGAACGCAATGGTGTCGCCGAAGTTGAACATCCCCCCGTTCGGAGGCTGTTTGATCGTCACCTCGGGCCTGGTGTTGCCGACGGTGATGTCCTGCACGGCCTGCGCGGTCAGACCACCGGGCCCGGTGACGGTCAGGCGTGCCGTGATGAGCCCCTTGGTGCGGTACGTGTACGAGGGGTTCGGCTCCGTCGAATCGGTGGTGCCGTTGCCGTCGAAGTCCCAGGCATAGGTGACCGGTTGACCCTCCGGCAGGCCGGATCCCGCGCTGGAGAACGCGACGGTGAGCGGCGCCGGACCGCTGTCCCGGCTCGCGGTGATCTTCGCGTTGGGCAGCCGTCCGTCACCGACGTAGTCGATCCGGTAGATGCCCGCCCCCTCGTTGCTGCCGCCGCGTCCGGTGCCGCTGCCGAGGCCGAAGTCGATGACGTACAGCGCCCCGTCGGGGCCGAAGTCGGCATCGAACGGCTGGTTCCATTTCATGTCCGCGAAGACGCCGTTGATCGACTGGAGATCACCGGCCTTGACCGGAGCGAACCGCGGATCGGTGAACGTCTGGTCCTTCTGCTGGAACGAGAACGTCTTGAACCACTGGCGGGTCAGCTCGTAGGTGAGCCACTTCCCCTCGAAGTACTCGGGGAACTTGGTGCGGTACGTGTTGTCGGGGTCGTAGTCGTAGACCGGACCGCTCATCGGGCCACCGCCGCCGGTGCCGAGCTCCGGGAATTCGGCGGACGCGGAGTAGGCGTACCAGACCGTGGCCGGCTGGGCCGGCGGCAGCTCCCGCAGCCCGGTGTTGTTCGGCGAATCGTTGACGAGCGCCGCACAGTCGAACTTCGGGCCCGACTTCTTCGCCGCGAAGTCGTAGTCGTTGAACGGAGTGTTGTTGCCGATGCAGTACGGCCAGCCGAAGTTCCCCGCCTTGGTGATACGGGTGTACTCGACCGTGCCCTCGGGTCCGCGGTCGGCGACCGCGGCCTTGGCGTCCGGGCCGTAGTCGGCGACCATCAGCGCGCCGCTCAGCGGATCCGTGGTGATCCGGAACGGGTTGCGCATCCCCATCGCGTAGATCTCCGGACGCGTCTTCTCCGTACCGGGCGCGAAGAGGTTGCCCTCCGGGACGGTGTACGTGCCGTCGTCCTTCGGCGTGATGCGCAGGATCTTGCCGCGCAGATCGTTCGTGTTGCCCGCCGTGCCCTGGGCGTCCCAGGCGCGCCGGCCCTCGCTCTCGTCGATCGGGTTGAAGCCGTCCGAGGCGAACGGGTCGGTGTTGTCGCCCGTCGCCGCGTACAGATTGCCGTCCTTGTCGAAGGCGAGCGAACCTGCCATGTGGGAGTTGGCCCGGCCCTCGCCCCGCCAGGTCGGAATGGTCAGCAGTCGCTTCTCCGACGCCGGGTCTACCGTGTTGCCGGTGACGGTGAAGCGGGACAGGTTGAGCCGCTTCTCCGTCTTGTCGGAGTGCAGGAGATAGAGCCAGTTGTTCGTGGCGAAGCCGGGATCGAGCGCGAGGCCGAGTAACCCGTCGGACTGGCTGGTCATCTCCGGTGTGTACGCGAAGTCCAGTGCCGTCGTGACCTTCATGGTCTGCTGGTCGATGACCTTCAGCTTCCCGGTGCGCTGGGCGAAGAACACCCGGCGGTCGGGGGCGACGGCCAGCTCGAACGGGTCGGCAAGATCGCTGGTGGCCAGGGCGGTGCGCTGGAACGAACCGGTACGGGTCGCCGTGCAGTCACCCGACTTGGCACCCGCGGCCCATTCGATGCCGCCCAGCAGATGCTTGACGAAGCCCTCCTCCTGGAAGGCCGCCGCCGCATGCCCGCCCGCGGTGAACCAGGAGCGTCCGCCGTCGTAGTTCTGGCACCAGGACCACGGATGGTCCACGCCCTCGTCCAGACCGGTGATGCCGTCGCGCACCTTGATCTGCGCGAGCGTGTGCACCTTGGAGGTCGGGTTGGTGCGCCAGTTGTACCACTCCTCCGTGCGCTCCCAGAGGTCCGGAAGGCCCTTGGTGGACGGGTGCGCATGGTCTAGGACCTTGATCCGGCCGGTCTGCACGGCGGGATGCTGGTCGAAGATCGCGCCGACCAGTCCCTCGTACCAGTCCCAGTCGCGCTCGCTGGCGGACGCGGCATGCAGCCCGACCCAGCCGCCGCCCCCGCGTATGAACTTCTGCAGGGCGGCCCGCTCGTCGGCACTCAGCAAGTCACCTGTCTCCGGGGTGGAGTTGGTGTTGTTGAAGACGATGGCCTGGAAGCGGGCGAGATCGGTGTCGTTGAAGACCGCCGAATCGTCGGTGGCCTCCACGTCGAAGCCGTTCTCCGCGCCGAGCTTCTTGATCGCGTCGATCCCCGCGGGGATCGAGTCGTGCCTGAAGTTGGTGACCTCGGAATAGACCAGGACCCGGAAGGGGGCCGCGTGGGCGCGGGGTGGCGAGGCCACCAGCAGGCCGAGGACCAGGGCCAGGAGTGCGGAGAGAGCGAGGAGAGGCGACGGTAATCCTCGCGAGGGGTGCCTGCTCGGCAGGTGTCTGCTCAGCGGATCTCTGAGTGGCGGGTGGTGACTCATGGGCGCTCCCTGTGCGGTAGATGCCGACTGCGGGATGTAGAAAGCGCTTTCTGGAGTACGCCGTTCAGAGTAGGTTCACGTCATCTGCGGGGTCAATGGGCCGGAAGGGCTCTCTGCGACTTCGCTGTGACGCGGAGTGGGGGCTGGCGCGGGCGGGCCGGGCCCCGTCGCCAGGCCTCTCAGCGGCTGATGGGCCGACCGGCCACCTCGGCCGGCCGCATCCCGTTGCGGGGGCGCACCGTGTCCCCCACCGGTCTCAGCTGTTCAGGAAGCCGCCGATCCGCTCCCGTAGCCCGCGCGGATCCAGGCCGTGCGCGGCGATTTGCTCGTCCATCTGCCCGTAGCGGCGAAGTTCGGCCCTGCCCACCCCGAGCCCCAGTACCCGGTGCGGCAGATCGGCGAGTGCGTCGTTGACCGCGCCCGTAGAGGTGCCCGACAGGTACGGCTCCACGATCACCGCGTCCGCCGTCTCCCTCGCCCCGACCGCCCGCCGCAGCCCCGCCGCGTCGAACGGGCGCACCGTCGTCGCGTACAGCACCGTGACATCCAGGCCCTCCGTCGCTGCGAGCACACCGTCGAGCATGGGCCCGACGGCGATCACCACCCCTTGGCTCCCCTCTCGCACCGGAGTGAATCCAGACCCGGCGCCGACCGGCCGGGCCCGCTCGTTCTGCTGGAGCGAGAGCCGCAGATAGACCCGGTCCTCCCCGGCGGCCGCCTGGCGGAGCAAGGTCTCGGCCTCGTCGGGGTGGCCCGGGACCTGCACGGTCCAGCCGTCGAGGGTGTCCATCAGGGCGACATCGCCCGGTGCCATGTGGGTGATGCCCGCGGCCGGCCAGTCGTACGAACCTCCGGCGCTGACCAGTACCCCGGACACGCCCTGATGCCCGAAGTCGAGCTTCACCTGCTCGAACGGCCGCTCCACCAGGAAGGGGGCGAACGTGTGGATGATCGGCCGCATCCCGGTCAGCGCCAGTCCGGCCCCGGCGCCGATCAGCAGCTGCTCCCGGATGCCGACATTGATCACCCGGTCCGGATGGGTGCGCTCGGCCCGGTCGAAGCCGTCGCGGCTGATCTCGGCCAGCACGACGGCGATCCTGGGGTCGTCGTCCAGGAGCTGGGCCGCGGTGGTGATGAAGCGTTCACGCATGGTGTCCATGAGAGGTGGTACTCCTCGTTCCGGTGACGGATGTGCTGGTGTGCCGTGGTGCGGTCTTCAGCTCTTGGGGGCGACGCGAGCGATCACTGCGAGGGGTCGGCCGGGGTGCGGTGCGGTGAACGCCGCGTACAGCGCCTCGTGATCGCGCCCGTCCACGGTCAGGGCCGACCAGCCGGCCGCCTCGAACCTGGACGCGATGCCGCCGGGCCGGCCATGGGTCGCGGAGGCGTTGTCGATCACCAGGGTGTGCAGCTGGTCGAGGCCGGCCGGACCGGCGTAGGCGATCGCCTCGTGATTACTGCCCTCGTCCAGCTCGGCGTCCCCGATCAGGACCCAGACCCGCGGATCGGTGAGCCCCTGAGCCCGCAGGCCGAGCACACTGCCGACGGCCAGCGGCAGCCCGTGTCCCAGTGATCCGCTGCCGATCTCGGCGCCCGGGACGAGCAGTCGGTCAGGGTGGTGTCCCAGCGGCGAGTCGTACCCGCCGAAACCGGACAGCAGATCCTCGTCGAAGAAGCCGTGCGCGACGAGGACGGCGTAGTACGCCATCGGCCCGTGCCCCTTCGAGAGCAGGAACCTGTCGCGCTCCGGATCGTCCACCGTGGCCGGTGTGACGCGCAGCACGCGGTGGTACAGCACCCAGAGTGCGTCGAGGGTCGAGGTGGCCGCGGGCCCGTGTTTCTCGTCGCCCGTCATCAGGCTCATCAGTCGGTTCAGGTCGCGGTACGGGAGCGCCGGTGCGGCGGTCTTGATCGTCATGCGTCCCAGCGTTCAACCTCAAGTTTGGTCGAGGTCAAGTACCGAAAGGCGTTCGTGAGCACCGGCCCAAGTGCGGTATTGTTCTCATGCGCGTTCGGCCAGGAGAAAAGACCAGGTCAGGCGTGTATCGGGACGTGGCGCAGCTTGGTAGCGCACTTGACTGGGGGTCAAGGGGTCGCAGGTTCAAATCCTGTCGTCCCGACAGTTCGAACGTATTGAACGTCGCAGGTGAAGGGCCGTTTTCATAACGGCCCTTTTTCTGTTCCCGGGCTCGCTCCCAGGGAGCGATGGGAGGGAGCGCGCGCTCCCAGTCCCCTTAACGAATTGCTCCCACTCGGACCGCTGTCCACATATTCGTTCGGGGGGCTTATGGGTATGGGCTTGCGCTCTTCGTGCAGGTCACGCTCGTCCTGGTGGGAGCGGGGCTGGGAGCGGCGTCCCCATAACCGGGGCCGACGGTATGGGGTCATGCGAAATCTTGGGCTCATGTTCGATTTCAAGGACCGGTCAGCAGTATGAGCGGGCCCGTGTTGGTCAGGTCCAGTGCCCGTTCCAGGCCGGGGAAGAACGTCCTGCTGACCCTGGGGAGAGCTTGTCCCAGCGCCCGCGGTTGGGAACACGGACGACCTCGGTCTCGGCGACGTACCGGTAGGCGGTGGTGATGCCCACGCCGAACCCGGCGCTCAGTTGGGCGTAGGTGTGACCGCAGCGCAGATGGGCCAGAACCAGCAGCGCTCGCCATCCGGCGGACAGCCGACGCCCAGCGCGTGCCCTGTTCCCGGCGAGCGTGCGGCGAGCTCACAGGCGAGGAAGCGCAGAGCCGAGGTGGACGATCGAGCGCCGGCTGGGCAGACAAGCACGCGGAAGCTCCTGGCGGACAGGCGATCTTGGTCGTGACCTCGTCCATCAGGAGCATCTTCACGTCCGGACGCCACTCACTCCAACTATCCGCCAGACCAGCCGGGTTGGAGCTCACTGGCACTATTCGGACCGAGAATGCCTATTCCTGGACCTGCCTCGGATCGATCGGAATCTCTCGTGCCGTATTCTCGGCGCGCTCCTCGGCACTCAACTGCCGCGCCACGGTCCCGCAGCAGCGGTCGTACTGGTTCTGCCAGTCCGCCATGAACGTGTCGTAGCTGGACCGGCCGATCAGCTTCAGGTTCGACTCGTCGTTGTGCCAGACGCCGTTGCTCGTCCAGTTCGAGGACCCGACGAACACGAGCCTGGAGTTGGCCGCACCCGCGTAACTGCCGCTGACCATCATGTACTTGTCGTGCGTGTAGTGCAGAGCGTTGCCATTCGCGTCGGTGCCGTGGCTGGTGTCGTGCACGTCGATATTCGGCCGGTTCTTCAGGTAGCTCTGCACGCTGTCATCGACCTGGCCGGCGGTGATAAGAATGTGGATCTTGACGCCGGTTTGTGCCAGACTCACCAGCTTCTTCGGCAGCTCCAGATAGTTCCGGTCGCCCGGCTGCCCGTGAGAGGTCCACTGGAACATGGCGATGTTGATCGTGGCCGGCGCCTTGATGTTGCTCAGGAAGTCGACCCAGGTGTCGCTTCTGGTGCGCGCCTTGGGCCACTGGTAGGAGGGCGGGGACAGTTTCCTGGCGGCCGTGGCGCTGGTGGAGTTGTAGTAGTCGGGTGCCAGCGGGCCCGGGCCATAGATCGCCCCCCTGGCCATGGCGCTGAAGTAGCGGACGTAGGAGTTGTACAGGTCGACGTTGCCCTTGACGGTGGCGCTGCTGTTCCACGCGGTGCTGGCCTGGGCGGAGGTGGGGTTCGCGCTGCTGACGGTCACAGTCCTGTTCGCATCGAGCCCGCCGCTGAGCATGTAGTACTTCGCGTGCAGGGCGGAGCCGTCGAAGTGGGACAGGCAGCCGCCCGGGCACAGCGCGGCGAAGCTGGAGGCTCGCGGGTCGTTGCCCAACTCGGTGACCATCGACTGCCAGATCGTATTGTCGCTGTGAGCGTCCATCAGCGCCTTTACGATGACGCCGCGCTGGTGCGCGGCGATAAGGGCGTTGGCGAAGTCCGGGCCCGGCTGTGCGGTGCTGATCGAGTACATGGCGACGCGAATGGTCTGCCCGCAACTGGCGCTGTTGATCGATTCGATGATCGGGCCCATGATCTTCATCTGGGCGGCGGGGTCCTCCGGGTCGTTGAAGCGCGGGCCCGGGCTGGAGGTGAACGTCCGAGACTCGCAGCTGAGCGGGGGCTTGGCCTTCTTGACCGCGGCGTGCGCCGGTGTCAGCGACAGTACGGTGACGACCAGCGCGGTGATTAGCGTGAACGTTCGCTTCATGGGCGGCCTTTCGCCGGGCTGTTGATGATGAAGAGTCGGGTTGCCGCAAGAGGCCCGCAGGAGCGATGCCGTCGTCAGCGGAAGCTACTACTGTTCCACCGATTGTTCCGATATTCACCTGAAGTCCCCGCATTGCGCATCGCAAGATTCCTTGAGCAGGGGAGCAACCGCGGGGTGTTGCTCTGCACCGGGTGGTCATGGCGATCACGGTGACCAGGAAACGGCGGGCGAACTGTGCGTCGTAGCACAGGGCGTAGCGGCGGGGTAGATCCTCCAGGTGCCACAGCACGCCCTCGCATTCGGCGACGTTCGTCTCCTCGTCGGTGAGGGTCTGGACGCCTTTTGAGCATGTCGAAGGCGGTATCGGAGACATCCGGTACCGCCTTGCCGTTTGTCCTGAGGACCAGCCGGGGGCCGCGCACGGGTTCGGTGTCGCCGGAACGGGGGCAGGAGTCCTCGTCGATCAGGCCCTCGCACACATCGGCTGCCTACCGTGGAAACTGCCCTGTGGTGCCGCCCGTGGGGGCGGGGCAGGGCAGTTTCAGCCGGGTCCCGCTGAACGTGATGCCTCAGGAGGTCATCATGTCGCGCACCAGCGGCGCCACCTGCGTGCCGAAGAGTTCGATGGTGGTCATCAGTTCCTCGTGCGGCAGGCCGTTCATCCCGTACTTCAGGTCGAAGCGGCTCGCGCCCAGTGTCCGGAGCGTGGTGGCGATCTTCCGTGCCACGGTTTCGGGCGACCCGACGTACAAGGCTCCATCGGGGCCGACGTCGTGGCTGAAGTGCTCGAACGTCGGCGCGCGGAAACCGCGTTGCCGTGCCACCATCCGCATCGTGCTCTCGTAGTACGGCCAGAACTCCTCCACCGCCTTTTCGTCCGTGGCGGCCACGTGGCCGGGGGAGTGAACGCCGACGGGCCGTTCCGGCTGGCCGAGCTTGTCGAGGGCCTCGCGGAAGAGGGCGGAGAACGGAGCGAACCGTGCCGTGGGGCCACCGATGATCGCGAGCATCAGCGAGAAGCCGTGCCGTGCCGTGCGGATCACCGACTCGGGGCTGCCGCCGACGCCGATCCAGGTCGGGATCCCGCCTAATGGGAGCTACGGAGTCGGGGAATGCTCGGTTCCGTAGCCGCCAGCAGGTGAGCACTATCGCCGCCGGAACCAGCCGAGTTCTGGAGTCAGACCGTGCCCCTGCTGGTCGGCCGGGAGGCCAGACCGCTGATGGGGTGGCGTGCCCGCCCCACGGGGGCGTGAGCACTGGATCCATTAGGCCGCGTGCCGCGCCTTCCGCAGGCTGCACCGCTGTGTCAAGTACGAGACGGGGAGGGTCTGTTGCTGCTGATCGGTGATGACTGGGCCGAGGACCACCACGATGTCGAGGTCCAGGACGAGACCGGCCACAAACTGGCCGCCGCGAACCTGCCCGAAGGGGTGGCAGGCATCGCGAAGCTGCACGAACTGATCGCCCGCCACGGCGGCGCGGACCTGGACCCAGCCGAGGTCGTGGTCGGCATCGAGACCGACCGCGGCTCGTGGGTGCAGGCCCTGATCGCCTCCGGCTACCAGGTGTTCGCGATCAACCCCCGCCAGGTCAACCGCTTCAAGGAACGCTATGCCTCCTCCGGCGCCAAGAGCGACAAGGGCGACGCGCACGCGCTGGCGGACATGGTCCGCATCGACCGGGACCAGCTTCGACCGGTGGCCGGGGACAGCGAGCAGGCCCAGGCCGTCAAGGTCGTCGCCCGTGCTCACCAGAGCCTGATCTGGGAACGCACCCGCACCTTCCAGCGGCTGCGTTGCACTCTGCGCGAGTACTTCCCAGCCGCTTTGGCCGCATACGCGGACCTGACACTGACCAGCACGGACGCGCTGGAACTGCTGATCAAGGCACCTGCCCCGGCAGCCGGGGCAAAGCTGACCCGCACCCAGATCACCGCCGTCCTGACGCGACACCGCCGCCGCAACCGGGACGCGAAAGCGGCCACCATCCAGGCCGCGCTGCGTGAGCCGCAACTTGGTCTGCCCGAACCGGTCACCGCCGCCTACGCGGCCACCGCCACCGCCCACGCCCGCTTGATCATCGCGCTGAACGAGCAGATCGCCGCGATGGAAGAGCAGGTGAAGACCCATTTTCTGGCGCACCCGGACGCTGAGATCTACCTCTCGATGCCTGGCATCGGGGAGATCACCGGCGCCCGGGTGCTTGCCGAGTTCGGAGACGATCCCACCCGATACGCCAACGCGAAAGCCCGCAAGAACTATGCCGGCACCAGCCCCATCACCCGAGCCTCCGGCAAGAGCCACAGCGTCCAGGCCCGCTACGTCCGCAACAACCGCCTCGCCGACGCCCTGCAATCCCAGGCGTTCGCTGCCCTGCGATCACCGGGCGCCCGCCGCTACTACGACAAGCAACGCGCCCGCGAGGTCGGCTACAACCCCGCCCTCCGCCAGCTCGGCAACCGGCTCGTCGGCATCCTCCACGGCTGCCTCAAAACCCGTACCCACTACGACGAAGCCACCGCCTGGTCACACCATGCCTACACCTCTGCCGCTTGACCTCAAACGACATGGGGTGTCTGACTCGCTGTGCGGGAAGACGGACAAGCCGTCCAGAGCCGGCCGGGTGGTGCCGGACCAGGAGACGGGCTTCTCCTTCAGAAGCTCAGCGAACAAGGTGACCTTCTCCTCGAAAAGCCGGTCGTAATCGCTGAGTTCATAGCCGAAGAGTGGGAAGGACTCGGTGCTCGAGCCTCTGCCGAGAATCACCTCCGCGCGGCCCCCGGAAACCGCGTCCAGTGTGGCGAAGCGCTGGTAGACCCGGACGGGGTCGTCGGAGCTGATGACGGTGACACCCGATCCGAGACGGATGCGCGAGGTGCG
Organism: Streptomyces sp. NBC_00154; assembly: GCF_026342835.1. Lineage (GTDB taxonomy): Bacteria > Actinomycetota > Actinomycetes > Streptomycetales > Streptomycetaceae > Streptomyces. The sequence goes on along the minus strand of NZ_JAPEMI010000001.1, from coordinate 35,794 downwards.
TGAGGCGATCGCGCCGAGGACCACGTCGGCCGCCGAGAGCGGCATCCAGTCGGTGTGATGCTCCCCGATGGCGAAGTGGTCGAGGCCGACCTGGTCGGCGAGTACCCCCTCCTCGACCAGGTTCCGGATCGTCTCGCCATGCGTGAGCGGTTGGCCCTGGGCATCGTTCGTCACATCGCCGAAGGTGTCCAGCCCAAGGGTGATCGGATGCCCGTCCCCACGGGGCGCGGAACGGTTGGTCATGTCAGGCTCCTTGTTCGGTGGGTTGCCCGGCCTGCGCCGTCGGGGCGTCTCCGCCCTCGGACGACCGGCAACGGCGGGCTCTTGCACCCGTCAGGCGCAGGTGCTCCGGTGCGCGGGATGCCGGGCAGGCCTCGTCGAGCAGCGCCGGCTCGTGGTTCGACAGGCCGACAGGGCCTGCGCTGTGCCTCGGTGCCAGGAAGCGATCTCCGGCAGTCGGCGGGCGACGGCTTCCCCGTTCCGTGCCGCTTGCTCCGCTTGTTCGAACCCCGAGCATGTACTTGTCTCGTCAATTATATGCTTGCCGGCTCAAGTGGAAGTCCCGAGTCCTTGATCTGTCAAGAAGTCGGGGTGGTGGGATGTCGCTCGATCGCGCCTTCGCCTCGCATCGCAAGGCCGCTCGGCACTCACCCGCACCGGCTCGAGCGCGGGGAGGCCGGCGGCGCTCGTACGTATGCACGCAGAAATGCACGTCAGAGGGATCGGCGGGGGTCCTGGCCGGCCTTCGCTACGGATGCCGGTGCTGCACGGCCTGGGCGTACGGGGGTGCAGGCGCGGCCGGAGGCTGTGCAGGGGTATGCCCGATTTCGATCCAAGGGAGGGGGCTGCGCCCCTCCCTCCGTCCTTGCGGATGTCGGCCACCCACGGGTCTACGGCTGAGCCTCTTCCGGCGGCGGCGCGAGCAGTGTCCCGAAGGCCGTGTCGAAGAAGTCGTCGAAGGCATCGTCCGACCGGCCGGCGCGTGCGGCGATGAGCGTGCCCTCCCATGCGTTCAGGAGGAACCGTGCTGTCTTCTCCGTATCGAGGTCCGCTCGCACCGCGCCGGCCTGCTGCGCCTCGACGAGAGCACCGCGGATCATCGAGGCCCAGTGGTCGAGCGATTCACGGACGCCGGCCCGGATCGTCTCGCTGTGGTCGGCGACCTCGACCCCGAAGTTCCCGATGAGACACCCACGGGTGAATCCCGCACTCACGGTCTCGTCACGCAGGAACTCGAAGTGCTTGCGCAGGCGCCCCAGCGGCGCGATGTCGGGCGCCGCCAGATCCTGCATCCGCAGACTCGCGCCGTACCGGCTCAGGGCGACGACGGCCAGTGATTCCTTGCTCTCGAAGTGGTTGTAGAACGACCCCTTGGGGGTGCCGGCGGCATCGGTGATGTCCTTGACGCCTGCGGCGTTGTACCCCTTCGAGTGGAACTGCGCGACCGCCGCGTCGACGATCTCTTCGCGCATGCTTCGTCGGGCCATGACGCCACCTCCCTACGGCAATATGGTCGGTCGCCTCGGCAGAGTCAAACGATGCCTGGCGGGGTGCTCCCCGGGCTGGGCCGGCCCGCTCTGCCGCACGCGGCAGGGCGTGCCCCGGGCCCGGGAAGCGTCTTCGGCACGTAGCCCCCCGTCCCGCGGTCAGGCGGTCATGTCCAGCACGACCCGGAAGCGGGCCCGCCCGGACAGCATCCGCTCGTACGCCTCGGGCGCCTGCGCCAGGGGCATCGTCTCCACCATCGGACGGATGCCGAAGCGGTTGCTGAAGTCGAGGTTGTCCTCGTTCTCGATGGAAGAGCCTGTGAGGCTCCCGCTGATGGTGCGCGTGCCGAGGACGAGATCGGGCGTGGAGATCGAGAGGGGGTCCGGAGCGACGCCGACCACCACCATGTGCCCGCTCGGGGCGAGGCCCGGGATCAGCGGCGTCATCGAGGCGCCACTGGCCGCGGTGGCGATGATGGCGTCGGCGCCGCCCAGTTTCTGCAGCGCGGCACCCGGGTCCTCCGCCGAGCTGTCGATGTAGTGGCTCGCGCCCAGTTCGACAGCGAGCTGCTCCTTCTCCTGACCCCGGGCGATGGCCGCGACGCGGTAGCCGAGCCGGGTGGCGTACTGGAGTCCGAGATGCCCGAGGCCTCCGATGCCCTGGATCGCGACGAGGGCGCCGGGGCGGGCGTCGAGCTGGCGCAGGGCGCTGAAGGTGGTCAGGCCGGCGCAGAGCAGCGGGGCGGCATCGATGGGGGACATGCCGTCCGGTATCCGGACCAGGCCGCTGCTGCGGGCGATGAGCACCTCCGCGTATCCGCCGTCCGTGGTCGTCCCGGTCTGGGGCTGGTTCGTGCAGTTGACGAAGTCTCCGCGGCGGCAGGGCGTGCACTCGCCGCAGTGGCCGTTCAGGAAGCCGACGCCCACCCGGTCCCCGATGTGCCAGGTGTGCACACCCTCGCCGACGGCGTCGATGACACCGACGACCTCGTGGCCGGGAACGATCGGCTGCGCCGGATCGGCCCGCAGGCCCTCCACCGCAAGCACGTCGGAGTGGCAGACCCCGCAGCTCTCCACCCGCAGCCTCACGTGCCCGGCGGGCGGCGTGGGGACCTCTCGGGTGACCAGCTCGAAGTTCCGCGCCCCTGTGACTTCGATTGCGCGATAGGTGGACATGGTGGTTCTCCTTGGCCGATGGCTGATGGCTGATGGCTGATGGCTGATGGCTGATGGCGGGTGCGGGCGGCTGGGCGCCGGTACCGCGGCAGTGGCGGCGCAAGCGGCGGCACGCCTTGCCCGCGGTGCTTCGGAGCGGTGCATGTACCCGCTCCGGAATTTCAATATGGCCGGTCGTCTTAAATGTGTCAAGCGCCGTCGGGGCGGGGTCCGGGCCGCCGTCCTGCGGGCCCCGGTGTCTGGAGTGCACCGGTCCCGACGTGACGCGCGCCCTCACGGCAGACGAAGCCGTCACCTGTTTGACGGGTGACGGACCGCCATGGCAAGGTCATCACCATCCAGACGGGTGACGCTCCTGGGTGGTCCACCTGGGGCGAGCGAGAAAGGCATCAGCATGGCTGAGACGAACTACACGGCCGTTGTCACCGCGACCGGCGAGGGCCGCAACGGCAGCCGCACCCAGTCCACCGACGGTCTGCTCGACCTCACCCTTGCCATCCCGCAGGAGATGGGCGGCGCCGGCGGGGCCACCAATCCTGAGCAGCTTCTCGCCGCGGGGTGGGCGTCCTGCTTCCTGGGCGCGGTCAAGATCACGGCTGCGGAGAGAAAGGTTTCTCTGAAGGACCTGGCCGTCGTCGCCGAGGTCACCCTGCACCACAAGCACGAGACGGGCGACTACAGCCTCAGCGCCGTCCTTCACCTGGAGCTCAGCGGGGTGGACCAGAAGACCGCGGAGGAACTCGGCGCGGGCGCCCACCAGATCTGCCCGTACTCCAAGGCGCTCGACATCCCGGTCGCCATCGAGGCCACCGTCGCCTGAGGCCGCAGCCACCTCGGCCTTCCGGGTCGTCGAGGGCGCGGCCCTCCGCGCCCTCGACGTGCGCCGCGGCGATGAAGGCCGTGACGCCCTACGCACTCGCGTGACGTGCTCCAGCGCTCGATTTCTGACCGCGGGCACTGGCGCGGCGGACCTCGATGTCGGCGGCACCGTCACCGCGACCCTGGACAGGAAGACCAGCACCCGGACTGTCTCCGGCCTGCCCAATGTCTACCGGGTGGTGAGTGGTGGTCCGCTCGAACCGGGCGTCCTGCCCCTGACGCTCGCCCCAGGGCTCACCGCCTGCTCATTCATGAGCGAGGGGCCACCGCCGAATTTATACTCCCGGTATAGGGAGCCGTTCTGTGAAGAACACCAGCGCAGTCGGAGAACACCGCCGCAGAGGCGGGTCCACGCGGATCCGGGGCACGGATGTGGCGGCGACTCTGTACCGCGCGCTCCGCGAGGCCGTGCACCGGCTGGATGCCGTGGCGGCAGTGGTCTACCTCTTGGACGAAGACCGCACGCGACTCCGGGCCGCGATGATCGGCGGCAGCCCGCCTTCCTCTTTCACACTCCCCGGGCGGATGGAGCTGGACGCGCCCTACGCCTCCGCACGTGCCCTGGCCTCAGGACGGCTGACGGTCCTGGCCGATCCCGACCCGGCCGCGGCGGACCAGCAGCATGTGCCGCCCTATCCGTACATCGCCATTTCGGCTCCTGTCATCGCCGCGAACCACCGCTTCGGCGCCATCACCGTCCTTCGGCTGGAGACCCAGGGCGGCTGCGAGGCAGCGGACTGCACAGGGCTGACGGAGATCGGTGACGAGTTGGCGGTGGCCCTGACGGAACTGGCGGAGAGCGGCGCCGCGATCACACCAGGTCACATGCCGGTACTTGTGCCGGCATTCGGTGCGGATCCAGCCCTCTGCACGCCGGGCTGGGGGGTGCCCGGCGTTCCTGGCTCCGCGGGCACGAGCCTCCTGTACCCGCAGAAGCGTCTTGCCGACATGCTGAACCAGGCCACGACCATGGACCACATCGTCGGTGCAGCCCGGTACTGCGTGATGTCCCCCTTTCGCGCCCAGGGCCTGGTCCTGGCCTCGGTCGACGAGGGCCGCCTGTGGATTCTCGGGCACAGCGGGGACTCCTCCGGCATGGTCCGGAACCTCCACGGCGCCAGGCTGGACGCCCGGACGCCGGCGGCGGAGGCGGTCCGGGGGCGTCCGCTGTTCTTCTCCGGCGGCCGGCTGTCGGCTACCGACTCCGACTGCTCCGAGGACGAGCCGGAAGCCGAGGCGTACCTCCCTCTCGTCGGAAGCAGGCACGTCATCGATCTTCCTCTCATCGAGAGCAAGAATGTCGTCGGCGTCTGCTGCCTGTCGTTCGACGCGCCTCGCGGCTTCCCGCCCGAGGAGAGGGCCATCCTGAGCATGATGGCAGGAGCCCTGGGCGCGGCGGTGGAGCGCGTCCAACTCGGCATGGAGCAGCGCGCGGTTGCCGAATGTCTCCAACGGTGGCTCCTCCCGTCCACGCTCTCCGAGCTGCCCCGGCTGACCACCACAGCGCGCTATCGGCCTGCCACGGTCACTTCCCAGGTGGGCGGTGACTGGTACGACGTGATCAAACTGCCGGGTGAGAGAGTCGTGCTGGTCGTCGGTGACGTGGAAGGCCACGCCATGGAGAGCGCCGCCGTCATGGGCCAGGTGCGTAGTGCGGTGGTGGCCTACGCAACCGAGGGCCACCGCCCCGCCGCGGTGATCGACCGGACCGGCAGGCTGCTCGCCGAACTGGGTACGGAACTGCTCGTGACGTGCTGTGTCGTCGCCCTGGACACGGCAGACGGCATGGCCGAGGTGGCCTTGGCCGGTCATCCCGAGCCGCTGGTGCAACGGCCCGACGGGAGCATCGGCCCTCTGGAAGCACCTGCCAACCTGCCTCTGGGCGTCGCGACGATGGATGGCTACCGCGGGCGTGAGCACGTCCTTGACCCCGGGTCCGTCCTGATGCTGTATTCGAATGGTCTGGTCGACTGCGCCGGGACCGGCCCGGGGGCCGCTCTGGAAACGCTGCTCGGCTCCGGCAGCAGCGAGGCCGGGTCCGATCTCGAGCAGTTGGCCGACCGCCTGATCGCCGAGGCGGCGGGCCCCCATCAGCGCCGTGATGACGCGGTGCTGCTCCTCGCCCGCTATGAAGGTGCCGGTGTCGAGGGTGTGACGCGGACGGGGAGTCTTCACATCCAGCGTCGCGACCTGCACGGGGTCAAGGCGGCCCGCAGTTTCGTGGAGCAGAGGTTGCGGTCCTGGGGGCTGGCGGAAATGTCGGACGACCTCGAGCTCATGGTCTCCGAGATCGTGACCAACGCGATCATCCACGCGGGCAGCGACGTCGATGTGCGGCTGCGGGCGTACACGGATCGCGTGCGGCTGGAGGTGCGGGACTCCGACAGCAACCCGCCCGTACCTTCGCCCCTGTCGCTCTCCGAGGAGGGAAACGCAGAGGCCGAGCACGGCCGTGGTCTCCTTATCGTGGAGGCCCTGGCCGGGCTGTGGAACAGCTCCCCGAACGGCCGTGGCAAGACGGTCTCGCTGGACGTGCCGATCCCGGACGCCTGAGCCATGGTGTGCCGGCCTGCGCCGCTTCGGGGCGCCCGGATCTCGTCGAGGCCGACGCCGTGAGCGGCCGGCGGCTTGCGGGCGAAGGTTCTGGGGGCCTTCGGATCCTTCGAGGCGCCGAAGGTCTCCGGCGACGCGGGCCGCCGGCGAACAGTACGTCAGCGGAACAGCGAGATCGCGGCTGTTGTGAGGGGACCGGACCGGCGTTGCTGTCTGTGGAACGCGAGGACCGGAGCGGGCGTCAGAAGCCGTCGACGTCGACGACAGACGCGACGGTGACATTGAGGAGTGCAGGTGGGCAGTCCGACGCCCTGAAGGCCTGCGATATCGTAGTCAGCCTGGGGTGAGGAGGGGGTGCAGGCTTCCGATGTCGCCGGCCTCCCTGCAGGATCACGCACAGCGGAACCGCTGAGCAGTCCCCTCCCTCGGCAGCGCGCAGGCGAGTCGGGCGTTTTCGACGTCGGGACGGTCGTGGACGGGTTCGTCCGACAAGGCCCGGCTGACGTCCCGCCACACCACTGTCTGTTCGGGTCAGGTGGCGCTCGTGCCCCTGCTACTGCATCTGGAGTTCCGTCATGACCCACCGCACCGGCCTCATCCTCGACTTCGGCGGCGTTCTGACTACGCCTCTCCTGCCCGCCGTGCTCGCCTTCGAGCAGCGCGAGGGTCTGGCTGAAGGCGCCTGCATCGCCGCGCTGTACCTCGATGAGGACGCAGTTCGGCGCACCCACGACCTCGAGCGCGGCGCGATCACTCAGGCGGAGTGGAACATCGCGGCAGCGAGGAAGCTCGGTGTGGCCGCCGACAATCTCATGGGCCGTATCTTCGCGGATCTGCGTCCGGAGACCACCATGATCAAGGCTGCGGCCGCCGCGCGGCGGGCCGGGGTGGCGGTGGGGATCCTGTCCAACTCCGTCGGTCTCGACCCGTGGAATCTGTACGACGGGTACGACTTGGACCAGCTGTACGACGCCGTGGTGATCTCCGAGCAGCACGGGATGCGCAAGCCCGAGCCGGCCGTCTTCCAGCTCATGCTGGAGATGCTCGGCAAGCCCGCCGAGGACTGTGTCTTCGTGGACGATACCGAGCAGTACCTCGCGCCGGCAGCGGAGTTGGGGCTGGCGGGCGTCCACGCCAAGGACCCGAAAGAGACGATCGCGCAGCTGGAGGCACTGCTCGGAGTTTCGTTGGTCTGAGGGCCCCGATGTCCTGCGCCGGCGTCGCCCGGAGCGTGCCGGACGTCGTGCACGGTTCGCCGGTCAGAGCTCGGACGCCAGCCCCTGCAGGATCTGCCCGGCGGGTTCGGCTGCGGCATGGCGGTATCCGGTGCCGGCCCACAGATTGATCCGTTCGGGATCGTCCGCGGCAGCGGCAGCTCTGCGCATCGGGCTGGTCAGGTGGTGCAGTGCGGGATAGCCGGCGGGGGCGAGGTCGGTGTAGCGGTCGGTGAAGTCGTTGCGCAGTGCCCGTGCAGGACGCCCCGTGAACGCCCGGGTCACCACGGTCCGGCGCCGCGCCGGGTCGGCGAGCGCAGCCCTGTGGGGTCGTGAGGTGCCGGCCTCGTCGGCACGCAGCAGGACGCTGCCGACCATGACAGCTGTGGCTCCGGCACGCAGTGCCCCGGCCACGTCCGCCGGGGTTGCCACTCCGCCTGCGGCGACGAGCGGCAGGGACACCGCCTGGCGCACCTCGCCCAGGAGGTCGGTCAGGGGGACGGGCGCCGGAATGTGCTGCGGGGTGAGCGTGCCGGAGTGTCCTCCTGCTGCCGAGGCCTGCACGGCCAGCAGGTCCACGCCGGCCTCCGCGGCCAGGCGGGCCTCCGCAGCCGAGGTGACCGTCTGGACGACCAGGGTCCCCGCGGCGCGCAGTGCGGCGATCACCGCTGCCTCCGGGATGCCGAAGGTGAAGCTGACGACCGGTACCGGGTCGGTCAGTAGCAGGTGGACCTTGTCCTGCCAGTGGTCGTCGTCCTCGACGATTCCGGCTGTATGGACGTCGACGCCGTAGGCCCGGGCCTCGGGTGCGACAGCGCGGGCATAGCGGCGGAAGGCTTCCGGCTCAACCGGAACGGGGTTGGGCGCGAACAGATTGACCCCGAAGCCCACGCCGTCGGAGCGGACCTTGGCGATCTGCTCGGCCAGGGCGTCGGCGGTTCGGTAGCCGCCCGCAAGAAACCCGAGGCTGTTCGCCCGGGCCGCCGCGGCGACCAGCGCGGGCGTGGTCGGACCGCCGGCCATCGGTGCGGCGAGAATAGGGGTGCTCACTCCGAGAGCGGCCAGCGGCGAGATCATGATGCGTGTGTTCCTCCTGCGAGGCGGTGACGCCCGCTTTGTCGGGTCTCCCGCGAACCGCGCTCCGGTCGGCACGCGGGACGGCCTCCGGTACGGCTGCCGACATGTCGTGCGAGGTGGTGCGTGTCGCCCGGCCCGGGAAGCATTCCGCCACCCGGACCCAAGGCTTCTCCGGAACCGCCCTGCCCCACCGGCCACGACGAGCTGCAGATCGAGGTCTGCAGCTGCGGTGTCAGGCGTTGGCCGGCGCCTGCGCCGTGCGGGCGCCCAGTAGCGCCACGCAGTTCGTCCAGAGGGCGCTGAGCTGGGAAGTGTTGTTGTAGAGCTTGGCGAACAAGACCTGGCCCTCGAGCTGCGCGACCACGGACCGGGCAGCTTCACGCGTGTCGGTGACGGCGACCTCGCCACGCTCCAGGGCCTCGGTGATGACCGAGTCGACCATCTCGACCTGGGCCTCGAAGATCGCCTGCAGGTGCTCGCGGACAGCTTCGGTCTGGTTGCTCATCTCCAGGGTGAGATTCCCGAACATGCAGCCCGAAACGGTCCCGCAGCTCTGCTGGCCGGCCCGCTGGTCGGCTTCTGTCTCCTCGAACAGTTGCCGCAGCCGCTGCAGTGGCGGCGCCTCGCTCTTCAGGATGCGAGTCCAGTCGCGCTGCTGTTCGGCCCACTGCTCGTTGATCACGGCGAGCGCGAGAGCCTCCTTGGACTCGAAGAAGTAGTAGAAGCTGCCCTTGGGTACTCCGGCTGTCTTGCAGATCTCGGCCACACCCAGAGCCGAGTAGCCGCGCAGCTCGATGAGCGTGTGCGCGGCGCTGAGGATCTTCTCTTTGGCATCACTGGTCCGTCCCATGTCACCAGTATATGACCGCTCGACTATAGTCTACTAGACCGGTCGACTATTGACCCACGCGCGATGGTATCCCTGATTGACGGCGGACTGCAGGGCTGTGGAGAAGCAGCAGTACGTCACCGTGCAGGTGCCCGGCCGGCATCCGGGGCGGTCCCAGGGGGCAACTGGTTCGCATCACCGGTCCTGTCGCGGGCGACGGTCGGTCCGGCAGCGCGTCTGATGGTGCTCGCCTCGGCGGGCACCGGGTGCCGGGGAAATCCGACACCGCCCCGTTCCGCGCGTCCCGGCGTACCCAAGTCCCATCAGTATCGAGAGAGGTAAGACCATGCAGGAGTTCTTGGTCGGGCTCACCACAACCGTTCCCGAGGGCACCGACCCGGCCGAGGTCGACCGCCGCCGCGCGGCCGAAGCCGTCCGGGCCGGCGAACTGGCCGCCGCAGGCCATCTGGTCAGGCTGTGGCGCCCGGTGGGTGAACTGCGCAGCGTCGGTCTGTGGCGAGCCGCCGACGAGGCCGAGCTGTACGAGAGGGTGCTCGGCACGCTGCCCCTGTGGCCATGGATGGCGGCGGTGGTCACCGCCGTCCAGTCGCACCCCAACGACCCGGGCGGGATCGCCCGCGCTGCCTGACCTCACATCTCTCCCTGTGCTCGGCTCCCCACTGCCCAGGCATGGTCGAGGCGGGGAGCCGAGTTCCGTCCGTCGGCACTTTGACAATTCTCGACCGGTCGTCTAGTTTGATAGGTGACCGGTCGGCTATCTCGACACTGTCCGTGGCCAGACCAGGCCGGTCCGCACCGCGGCAGGGACAGCCGTGCCACGCCCTGCCGCCTTCCGGCACCCGCATCGGTGCCATCCGACCGCTCAACCTTCCCCGGCCCGTCCTGCGGGCTCCGTGACTGCGCTTGGATTCCCTCGTGAACGACCCCCGCACCCGCACGCCGGTCGACTTCTGGTTCGACCCCGTGTGCCCGTGGACCTGGCTGACCTCTCGCTGGATGCTGGAAGTCGAAAAAGTCCGGCCCGTCACCACCACCTGGCATGTGATGAGCCTGGCCGTCCTCAATGAAGGCCGCCTCGACGAATTGCCCGAGCGTATCCGTGTCCTCATGGGGCAGGCGTGGGCACCGGTTCGTGTCCTGACCGCAGCCTCGCAGGCCCACGGCCCCGACGTGCTGGAGCCCCTGTACACCGCGCTCGGCACCCGATTTCACCTGCAGCAACAGCCCAGGACCCGCCCGACCATCGAAGCCGCCCTGCGTGATGTCGGACTCCCCGTGGGCCTGGCCGATACCGGCGACACAGAGGCCTACGACGAGGCACTGCGGGCCTCGCACCAGAAGGGCATCGCTCTGGTCGGTGAGGATGTCGGCAGTCCCGTCATCGCAGTACCGGCCTCGGCCACCGATGCCGGCCAAGTGGCGTTCTTCGGCCCGGTCGTCACACCCGCCCCCAAGGGTGAAGAGGCCGGACGGCTGTGGGACGGAACCCTGATCGTCGCCTCCATACCGGGCTTCTACGAGATCAAGCGCAGCCGCACCGTCGGTCCTGTCTTCGACTGACCCGGTTCGCTCATCGCTGGGCCGGCTCGACACCAGGAGCAGTGCTCCTGGTGTCGAGCCGGCCCAGCGATCGTTGTGACCTCACTGACCTGACTCCGGCGAGCTGGGCGATCTCCTCATGGCGGAGCCCCGGCACCCGACAGGTGCGCAGGAGCTCCCCGAACGCGGTTCCCCGGGCGCCGGATCCGGGCAGATGGGCGACCGAGGCCGGGCCGCGGGGGACGGGTACTGCCCGATTCAGGGTGCGGCAGGGCCCCTCTGTCGGGGAAGCGTCCCCGGCAGAGGGGCCCTGCCGTGAAGGAAACAGCGAAGCGCTGCAGCGGCCGGGTGTCAGTGCCGAGCTGTCGACCGGTTCTGCCATGCCTGTTCCAGCGCCTGGGTGAACAGCTCGACGGACTGCAGGCCGGCCACGCCGTACTGCCGGTCCAGTACGAAGAAAGGCACGCCGCCTGCACCTAGTTCGGCGGCCTGCCGCTCGTCGGCCCGTACGTCCTCGGCGTATGCGTCGGCATCGTTGAGCACCTCACGGACCGCTGCCTCGTACAGCCCCACTTCGACCGCCATGCTCACCAGGGTCTCCTGGTCGTAGATCGAGCGCTCGTCCGTGAAGTTCACCTGGAAGGCGAGATCCATCAACTCGGTCTGGAGGTCGCGGGCCTTGGCGAAGTGCAGGAGGCGGTGGAGCTCGAAGGTGTTGCCGTGGACGCGTCCGCCGATCCGGAAACCGAGCCCTTCGGCGTGCGCCTCGGATGCGGCGTACTCCTCCCTGGCGACCTGCTGCTCACGGGTGCGACCGTACTGGGCGGCGACGGCATCGATGATCGGTGTCGTGCCATTGGCGGCCTTCGGGTTGAGTTCGAATGAGCGGTACACCACCTCGACGTGGTCGCGGTGCTCGAAGGCCGCGAGTGCCCGCTCGAAACGCGCTTTGCCGATATAGCACCAGGGGCAGGCGATATCGGTCCAGATCTCGACGTTCATGTGTTCGCATCTCCATGTTCGCGATGGGCCGCACGGGTACGGGGGGCCGTCCCGGGCCGGCGGCGATGCCCGGTCCATCCGGGCCCGGCTGAGTCGTGTCCCGATGACGCTCGGCCAGGTCCTGGCGAAGCGTCGCGGGTCGAGGGGATAGACGACCGACCGTCTATTAATGATCCTAACCCGACGCGACGCTTGACGGACAGTGCGGACTCGTGCTGAGCGGGGATGCATCGATGCGGAGCTGGTTTGCCGGATTCGCGGCGCCACCGGGCCGCCGCCGCGTCCGCGGAGTTCACGAGGTGCCGCTGTGTCATTTCCGACCGGCGCCGCTGTGTGGCCCGCTGACCTCGATCCGCGGTTCGGTCATGCCTCGGAATCCCTCTGACGACGGCCCGAAGGCGATGACTTCGGGCCGTCGTGGTCAATCTCTGTGCGGTGTCAGCTGGTGCGCAGGGGGGCGAGGGCGTTGGTCCAGGCGATGACCTGGTCGAGGGTCGTGTTGAGGGTGTCGCGTTGGATGGCGGCGGGCTTGAAGGTGGAGAAGTTCTCGAAGTCGGTGAAGAGGGAGAGGGCGACCTGGGAGCGGACGTCGGCCATCTGCAGTTCGCCGGCGATGCCGCGCAGGTGCTCCACGGCGCGGGTGCCGCCGGTGCCGCCGTAGCTGATGAAACCGACGGCCTTGTTGGTCCACTCGGTGTACAGGAAGTCGATGGCGTTCTTCAGGGCGCCGGGCACGGAGCGGTTGTACTCGGGGGTGACGATGATGAAGCCGTCGAGGGACGCGATCTTCTCCGCCCAGGCGTGGGTGTGCGGCTGGGTGTACTGGCCCATCGACGGGGGGTAGGCCTCGTCGAGCAGCGGGAGCTTGTAGTCGAGCAGGTCGACGATTTCGAAGTCGGCGTCGGTGCGCTGGGCGGCGGTCTCGTGGACCCAGCGGGCGACGGCCTCGCCGTTCCGTCCCGGGCGGGTGCTTCCGATGATGATGCCGATCTTGGTCATGGTGGCCTCTTCGCGCTTCGTGAACAGCTTGAACATGTACTTGCCTCGTCAAGTGGATACTTGCCTTGTGAAGTAGATACCCGACTGCTTGATGCGTCAAGTAGATGTGAGTCACACCTCTTCGGAGGGGGCGGTGTCGCGGCCCCCGGGCTGGAGCTCCGCACACCGTGACGAACTGGCAAATAGCAGACCGGTCTACTATTACCACTGCGAAATGCTGACTCGTTGATCCGTCAAGGAGCTAAAGTGGGGAGATGTCATCCGAAGAGCAGCAGTTGCAGCCCCTCGATCCGGTCGAGGAAGCGTTCGTGCGTGCGCTGAGCCGGGTGCTGCTGGCTCTGCCGCGTGTGGTCGACGCCGACCTGGTGCGCGGAGCGGGGCTGCCGCTTTCCGAGTACACGCCTCTGATGCACCTGTCCGAGGCTCCGGGGAAGCTGATGCGGATGAGTGAACTCGCTGCCGCCTGCAACCTCTCCCTCAGCGGGATCACCCGCGTCGTCATCCGGCTCGAGAATCAGGGCTGGGTCCAACGTGCCAAGTGCAGCCAGGACGGGCGCGGTTGGAACGCCGTACTGACTGACGCCGGGCTCGCCCGCCTGGAACAGGCCTGGCCGACATTCCTGGTCAGCGTGCGACGCAATCTCGTCGACCACTTCAGCGGCCAGGACCTCCCCCAGCTGACGGCCGCGCTGCAGCATGTCGCGACCCCGAGCGGGCGAACCATGGCTGATTCCTGACATCCGGCCTGCGGCAGGCTGCTGCCGCAAAGGCCGCGAGCGGGATTGCCGCGACGGAGTCCCGGATCGCGGCCGGTCTGCGAGGGGAGGTGTGGGCTCCTTGTTCTCTTGTTCGTCACCTGTCAAAATGGTGACATGATGCATGCCTTTAAGTGCGGCACCCCCGTGCTGGACTTCGTAGGGACCCTGCGCGCACGGCGCAACGCCGAGCCTCTCGAGATGCTCGCGTCGCCGGAGAGTCTCGACTCCTGGTTCCGCGAGTCCGGAATCGTTGACGGCGATACGCATTGCGAGCCGTCCGACGTGGCGGAGGCGGTGGCTCTACGCGAGGCGATCTACACGCTCGTGGCCGCCAGGCTGGCGGATGAGAGCTACGACCCCGACGCCCTCGCCCTGGTCAACCGTAAGGCGCGTAAGCCGTCCGCAGTCCCGCAGCTCACCAGGGAGGGGCGCCGCATCGAGGCGACCCCGCAGCAGGCTGTGTCCTCGATAGCCCGACAGGCCATCCGTGTGCTCAGCGGACCGGAGGTGTTGCTGATCAAGGAGTGCACCAGGCCCGAGTGCACACAGATCTACATCGACCGGTCCCATGGAAATCGCCGGGAGTGGTGCGCCATGGACCCGTGCGGAAACAGGGTGAAGGCGGCCGCATACCGTGCGCGCAAGAAGGCGAGCAAGTCGCGCCCGTCGACAGCGGCAGTGGGCCAGTAGGGACTGAGCGGTCGGTGCCACGCCTACCGCTGGTGGGGCCGGTCGTCGGGCAGTCCGGTGTCGAGGACGTGAAGTCAGGCTCCTTGGCCGGAGTCGGATCCGACGATCGTCCGTACGCGGGTCGGCTCGGTCATGCGTACCTCTCCTCCCGGGCACGGTCCCATGCCCGTGCGTAGGCGTGGGCCGACGCACGGGGGTCCGCGGCGGCGCAGATGCCGGACACGGCGGCGGCTCCCACCGCCCCGGCGTCTCGCAGGCGTGGCAGGTCGGCCGGGGTGATGCCGCCGATGGCCACGGCGGGCAGGTCGCTGAGCCGGGCGAGGCGGGCGAAGCCGGCATGGCCGAGCGGGGCCGGGGCGTCCGCCTTGGTCCGGGTCGCGTGCAGCGCGCCGATGCCCACGTGGTGGACTCGCGCCGGATCCTCGGCGGCGGCGCGCAGTTGGTCGGGGGTGGCTGCACTCAGGCCCAGAACCGCGTGCTCTCCGATCAGTTCGCGTACGGCGGCCGGCGGCAGATCCGACTGGCCGACGTGAACACCTGTCACGCGTGCGCCGGCGGCCCGGGCCGCCAGGAACACGTCCACCCGGTCGTTGACGATCAGCGTCACTCGTTCGGGGAGGACGGCGGCCACCTCCAGAACCGTACGGAGGAACTCCCTCCCGGCGGCGTGCTTCTCCCGGATCTGTACGGCGGTGACGCCCCCGGCCACTGCCAGGGCGACGGTCTCGGCCACGCTCCGGCCGCGGGCCGCGCACTGGGCGGTGTCCGTCACCAGGTAGACCGACAGATCCACCGGTGCCGCGGTCACGAGAGAGCCGCCCGCTCGGTGAGGTCCGCCTCTTCCAGCGCGGCGAGCGCGTCGAGGAAGGCGACGGCGAAGCTGCCGGGCCCGGAAGCCTCCTTCGCGGCCAGCTCGGCGGCGACCGTGTACGCGGTGACGGCGGCCACCACCGCGGCGAACCGGTCCTCGTCGACCGCCGCGAAGGCCGCCATCACGGCACCCAGCGCGCAGCCACCCCCTGTCACCCGGGTCAAAAGGGCATCACCGTTGGCGATCCGGGCGTTGCGCGCCCCGTCGGTGACGAAGTCGACGGGCCCGGAGACGGCGACCACACAGCCGGCTGTACGCGCCAGCTCGCGTGCTGACTCCTCGGCGGCCCCGACGCCGTCGGAGGAGTCCACGCCGCGGCCGCCGTCGCCCGCGCCCGCGAGCGCGATGATCTCGGACGCGTTGCCCCGGATCACAGTCGGTCGCAGCCGCAGGAGCTCTCGTGCCAGCGCGGTACGCACCGGCAGCGCGCCGACCGCCACCGGGTCGAGGACCCACGGCGTGCCGGCCGGACCCGCCGCCCGTGCGGCCTCGACCATGGCGGAGCGCTGCTCCGCGTGCGGGGTGCCGAGATTGATCAGCACACCGGAGGCGATCCGGGCGAACGGGCCGGCCTCCTCCGGAATGTCGACCATGGCCGGTGAAGCGCCCAGCGCCAGCAGGACGTTGGCGGTGAAGCCCGTGACCACCGAGTTGGTCAGGCACTGGACGAGAGGGGAGTCCGCCCGCACGCGTGCGAGGGCCTGCGGGGCGAAGGCGGTGTGGTCGGCGGATGTAGCGGGCATGGGATATCGCTCCGTGGGGGAGGGGATGTCGTTCGGGTGGCGAGCGACGTCGGGGGTCCGTCGGCCGGCGGCAGGTCAGTCCTGCGGGCGGTGGCGTAGCCGCAGCGGCGCGTAGACGGCGAGCGCCACGAGGAACGCCACGTAGTACGAGAGGTCGGCGCCGTGCAGGGCGGCCGCCACCGGGCCCACGTACAGACTGGTGTCCATGAACGGCACGGCCGCGGCGAAGGCGACGGCGAATGCCAGCAACGGGGGCCATCCGGACTGCGGCCGGGCGATCTCGGCGGCGAGGTCGATCGCCGCACCGCCCCGTGCCCGGGTCCGTGCGATCCAGTCGACGACGACGATCGCCACGAATCCGGGGATCCAGTAGCCGACGAACAGCAGCACGTTCTGGAAGCGGGCAGTGGTGTCGGCAGCGTGCATCCACAGCACCAGAGGGACGCCGAGCACCGCGGCGAGGGCGGCCGCCGCCGGGCGCGGAAGACGCACGCCGACGGTCTGCAGAGCCAAGGAACCGCTGTAGTCGTTCATGGCGTTGCTGCAGAGGGCAGCCAGCGCCACGGCGAGCAGCCCGAACGCGCCCAACACCCCACCGCCCAGCAGCTTGTCCACCCCTGCGGCGGTCTGGTCGGTCAGCACGGACGCCCCCAGCAACCCGAGGGCCTGGACGGCCACGAAGGACACCACGAGACCGAGCAGCGTGAACCAGAACATGCGTGGGCGCGAGGTGGTGCGTGGCAGGTAGCGGCTGAAGTCGCTGGCGTACGGAGCCCAGGACAGGGCCAGACTCAGCGCGATGGTGCTGGTCAGGACGAACGCGCCGGCCTGGTCGGCGCCGTGCGCGGTGCCGGCGCCGACCGGATGGACTCCGTCGAGCAGCCGCCAGGCGATCAGCGCGAACGCGGCGGCGAGCACGAAGGTCATGACGATCTGGAGCCGGTGGATGGCCTCGTAACCCAGGACGCCGAGGGCGCCCTGGGCCACCATCATGGCCAGGACACCGAGCCAGAACGGCCAGCCGCAGAGCCGCGCGAGCGCGTCCCCACCGAACAGCCCGATCAGCGCGTCCCAGGCGACGGAGGACAGCCACTGCAGGATGCTGGGCACCGTCACGGCCCGGCCGAAGGCGAGCCGGGCCAGCGGCAGCTGCCCGGCACCGGTCTGGCTCCCCCAGGTGCCCAGGCAGGCGGTGGGCACCGCGCCGAGCACCGTGCCCAGTACGACGGCGGCGAGCGCGGTGGCGAAGTCCAGGCCGAGTGCGATGCCGACGGTGCCGGTGAATACGCCGGTCATGGTCAGATTGGGAGCGAACCACACGGTGAACAGGCGCCCGGGACCGCCGTAGCGGTTGCTCTCGGGGACCGGCTCGATGCCGTGCGTCTCGACGCGGAGGTCGCCGGGGGCCGTTGGCATCCGTCCGTCGAAGACGGTCTGCCGGCCGTCGGCGGGCAGCCCGCCGGAAACATGCGTCAAAGGCATGAAAGACATCCCTCCGCCAGTGCGAACTGGTTCAGGTTCGACGGGTGTGATCTCAGCCCTCGGGTAGGGCACCCCGTGTCCGGTACGACGGTCAGACTAACCCGGTCCCTTTGCACACCTGCACGGAGGTCTGCGTGTCAACGACTCGGTGGGTTCGTCCGAGGCGTGGATGCGCCGTCCGCGTCACGGGGGGCGGCGCGCCGTGCTCACGGGCGCGTTCCCACCTCCGCGTGACCCGTGCGATCCAGATGCCAGCGGTGTTCCACCTCGAAGCGGTGCAGTCCGGTGCGGCGTTCGACGATCACGTCGACGGAGGCGCGTTCCGTGTTGGTGCACGTGGCGGTCGCTCCGTCGGGGTCGGTGTAGGAGAGCGACACACAGTCGGCCGGGTCCTGGGCCACATCGATCCGTACCCTGCGCCGCGCGGTGCCGCCTGCGACCGACCAGTCGGGCAGCCCGATCCGTGCGCGCAGCAGCGGCGCGGTCAGCAACGGGTGGCGCGGCCAGTCGGTGCCGCCGATCCGCAGCTGAAGCATGGGCAGCGGTGGCAGCCACCGCATCGTGGGACGGCGGGCGACGGCGGCCACCACTTCCAGTACGTCCCCGCCGCCGAGGCCCGCATGAAGCCACGCCCATCGCTGGGCATTGCCGTGCCCGGCGATCCGGGCGACGCCTCCCACGGCGTCGGAGAGGGTGAACCGCCTTTCTCCGAAGACGAGTTCCCCGGCGAAGACGGCGTCGGGGGCAGGCACGACCTGGGCAGCGGGCAGCAGTTCACGCTGCCAGGACCAGCGCGGAAAGGTGTAGAGGGGCTCTCCGCCGCCGGTGACCGTCAGGTGCCAGCTGATCGCGCCCGCGGTGCCTTCCAGCAGCCGGGGCGTTGCCCGCACCCCCGGCACCTCGAAGTACGCCTCGCCCTGGGGCGTTGGGGAGTCCGGGGCCCCGAACCGCTCGGTGATCGGCGGTCCGTCCGGCGGGAATACGGATATCCAGCCATGCGCCCGGGCCGGGCCGTCGTGCTTGGGTGCCACCACTTCGTGGTGGATCCATACGCCGGTGCCGGTACGGGGATCGGTCAACGTCGCGTACCAGACTTCGAGCCGCCCTGGGCGGCCGGTCATCCGCGGCGGGTAGAGCGAGTTCACGAGGGTTTCCTTTCACCGGGGCGCGGGGGCCCCGTACCGTGCGCGCACGCCTGCCTCGGCAGTGCTCTCCACGATGCCGGGACAGGCCCGTTCGGCCAGCGCCGCGATCGTCAGTGAGGGGTTGACGCAGAGCGAGGTCGGCACTGCCGAGCCGTCGGTGACGAACAGGCCCGGATGGCCTCGCAGTTCGCCGCGTTCATCGAGTGCCGAGGTGGCGGGGTCGTCACCCATCCGGCAGGAGGCGAGCGGGTGCGCACTCACGAACCCGGCGGGGTTCTCGCTCCAGGGCCGTACCCGCGCAAGACCGTCGCGCTCCAGCACCGCGCGGGCCTCGGCATCCGCGGCGGCCCAGCCGCGCAGGGTGTTCGCTGTCGGCCGGTACGAGAGCGTCGACAGGCAGAGCGACGTGGCCACGCGTGTCGAGCTTCCGGTGGGCGGCGGCGGGCCGAAGACGCCTTCGTTGTCGTCCTCGGTCATGGCGAGCACGGAGAGCCACGACGGCCAGCGTGCCCGCATCTCCTTCTTGCGGACGCCGAACCAGCTCGTCGCCGGGGTGTCGGTGGCCTGGGCCAGCAGGTCGGTGATGCCGGGGAAGTAGATCTGCTGAAGGGAGAAACGGGTGAACTCCGCCGTTGCCGGGTCGAGCCGGTCGTACGACATGGAGCCGATGGGCTTCCCGATGGGGAATCCCTGGTACGGGATGCCCGGGGCGCGCTCGAGACCGAGCAGGTCGCGCACCTTGCCTTCGTCGACGTCGGCGATGGACACGCGGTCGCCGTTGCCCGAGAAGTAGCGTCCGACGGCTTGCGGGACACCGCCGAGCAGGGGAGCCGAGCGCTGCAGCAGCACCGGGGTGGCCAGAGCGCCTGCGGCCAGCACCACGGTCTTGGCCTCGATCGCGCCCACGCCGACCGGCAGCCGGTAGTCGCCGGCGTCGAGCTGCGTGTACGAGACGCGGTAGCGGTAACCGGGTGTGGTGGCAGGCGCGATCGTCTGCGCCTCGTGGAGTGGGCGGATCTCGGCGCCGTGTGCGGTCGCGGCGGGGAGGTAGTTCAGCAGCATGGAGCGCTTGGCGTCGAAGTGGCAGCCGTTGAGCATCCAGTTGCAGTTGGTGCAGCGGGCCAGGTCGACGGCGACGGGCACAGGATTGCAGGTGCGGCCCGCACGGGCGCACGCTGCAGCGAACAGCCCTCCGGCGTAAGGGACTTGGTCCCAGTTCTGCTCGGCGACGGGCAGAGCCTCCTCGACTCGGTCGTACCACGGGTCGAGTGCCGCGCGCGTCAGGGTCGAAGGCCACAGGCGATGGCCCAGACTGCCGCGGCGATCGAAGACGAAGCCCGGCGCCCGCAGCGAAGCGGCGAAGTAGACCACGCTGGACCCGCCGACGCAGTTCCCGGCGACGACGGTGATGCCGTCGCCCTGCACGAGGTCGACGATCCGGGTGTAGCTGCCCAGGCGCAGGTCATGGGTGAAGTCGGGGGCGGTGAGGTGCGGTCCGCGTTCCAGGATCACCACCTCGGCGCCACCCGCGGCCAGATGGTAGGCGGGGATGGCACCCCCGAAACCGCTGCCGATGACCAGCACGTCGGTGCATTCGGTGGCGCTCATGCGGGGTGCCCTCCGGGGGTGGTGAGCGGGTGCTCGGAGGCGAGCCTTCGGCCGTACGAGTAGTCAGGGAAGCGCCACAGTCCGTCGGCGTCGGGCACCGGGAAGCCGATCCAGGCCAGGCCCGGGTGGCGTTGCCGGATGGCTGCGGCGGTGTGCAGATGGGCTGCGGTGTCGAAGGCCGCGGCGGCGAAGAGTGCGAGCAGCACATACAGCTGCCGGTCCGGGGCGCCGGGCGTGAGCATCTCTCCGGCGAGCGCGGTGCGGTCGGTGAACCGGAGGGCGACGAAAGGAGGTTGAGTGGGCAGCAGGACCCGGCCATGGGTGGCCGCATAGGCGAGGGCGCGGGTGTTGACGAGCAGCGCCAGCTCGGGCAGCAGTATGCCGATGCCGAGGTCGGGAAGGTTGAGCAGCTCGACGGCCCCCGCCTGTACGGCGCCGGGACCAGGGGCCGCCCCGGCGATCGCCACGTCTCCGCCGTACCGCTTCTCGCCCGGGACCATGGTGTCCGCAAACGCCTCCAGCGTGGCGGTCGTCGGGTCGGGCAGTGCGAGGGAGGCGGGCAGCAGCCCGGCCCGAGCCACCGGGACCGGCTCGGGGACGGGACGCGCCGAAGGCGCGGCTTCGGCGGTCGGTTCCCCTGCCCGTAGGGCGGCGACGGCGGCGGTCAGCCCGACGAGCAGCCGGCGCCGAGTGGGACGTGCGGGTGGTTCGCTCAACACAGCCCGCTCACCGGCAGCCGCACCGTCACACCCGCGGCATCGCGCACGAGCACGTCGGCGAGCCGGGCGTCATACGGCCGGATCACCCGCGCGGCGTCCTCGGCCTGCGCGGGCTGCCCGGCGACGGTGATGTTTCGTACCCTCGCCGCGGCGCTGCCCTCCGCCTTGTCGAACCAGTAACTGCCATCCCAGCCGACCAGTTCGGTTCCGCCGGCCGTGGCCTGCACACTCCAATGGTCCAACTGCCAGTAACGGCAAGCCGGTACGGCGATCGCGAAGCGCGCCGGCTCGGCCAGCAGAAAGCGCGCCGCGCCGCCGTTGGTCACGGTGATGTCCCGCTTGGCGTACTCCACGCACAGCGGGTCGGCGCCGAACAGGGAGAGTGGCGGCGTCTCGCCCTCGCCGTAGCGGTGGAAGGTGCACGCGGAGGCGTACGAGGGGT
This sequence comes from Streptomyces sp. NBC_00154, assembly GCF_026342835.1. Lineage (GTDB taxonomy): Bacteria > Actinomycetota > Actinomycetes > Streptomycetales > Streptomycetaceae > Streptomyces. The sequence goes on along the minus strand of NZ_JAPEMI010000001.1, from coordinate 14,560 downwards.
CGGTGTAACCACCGACGCCCGGCTCTGCAGCCGAGGCGGAAGCGGCGGGGAGCAGCGCGGCGGCTGCCGCCACCACTGCGCCGAAGACGGTGAGGCGGACGCTTGTCGACAGGGCGCCGAGGGCGTTCGCCGTGTGGCGGAGTACGGGCACAGCAGGACCTTCTTCACGTCCCAGCCCTGATGGGCGGCGGTTACCGGCGGTCACATGCAGTCAGCATCTTGATTGCTGCTCGCTGTCGGCGCAAGACATGGGACGGAGGTGATCCCGGTCGGTGGAGAGGCAAGGGCGTCGGTACACCCTCCGGATACGTGAAGCGTGCATGCCCGCCGGACAACGGCGCCGGAGGAGACGCGTACGACTTGCAGCGTCAAGCCTCCATGAAGCGATCAGACAGAGGACTTCGGCTGAGAACCTTCTGAGAAACGTCGGCCCGGACCGAGGGGACTGCTATCCCGTATGACGCCGTTCACCTGTGTGTTTGCTTCCGCGCCGGTCTCACGACGCCGGTGGCTCAGAGGGAACGCAGAAGTTGCGCCGCCAGGATTGTGCCGTGCCGCGGTATCCGGAACGTCCGGCCGCGACCAGCGGCGCAGAATGGAGACCAGTTGTCGTGACCACTGTTGTGGACGACCGCCCGGCTCCCCGTCGGCCGCGCGCCCGGCACCGTGACTCCGGGCCACCGACCGCCGCCCTGCCGCCCGCGGCGCTACCCGCGGCGATACTCGTGCTCATCTGGGGTGGTGCCGCCGCGGTGCTCGCCCTGTGGTGGGTGGGCACCGCGTCCGTCGCCGGTGCCGCGGCCTGGCTCACCGGCGCCGGGCGGATCACGGGACTGCTGGCCGGCTATGCCGCGCCGGTGCTGGTTCTGCTCATGGCCCGGCTGCCCTTCCTGGAACGGGGAGTCGGCGCGGACCGGCTGGCGCGTTGGCACGCGATGGGCGGGCGGTACATGGTCAGCCTGGTTCTGGCTCACGTCGTGCTCATCATCTGGGGTTACGCGCTCACGGACGGCAGCGGCGTGGCGGGGGAGACGGTGGAGATCGTCTTCCACTACCCGGAGATGCTCAAGGCCACGATCGCAACCGTGCTGCTGCTGGGCGTGGCCGGGGTTTCCGCGCGCGCCGCCCGCCGCCGGATGCGCTACGAGACCTGGTACTACCTTCACCTGGCCACCTATCTGGCGGTCGCCCTCGGCTTCGGCCATCAATTGGCCAACGGTGCCGATTTCGTCTCCCGGCCGCCGGCCCGCGCCGCCTGGTACGGCCTGTACCTGGGCACGGCGGCGCTGCTCGGCTGGTACCGGCTCGCCGTGCCGTTCCTCGCCGACCGGCGGCACCGGCTGCAGGTGGCCGAGATACGGCCCGAGGGGCCCGGGACGGTCTCGGTCTACCTCACCGGACGGCACCTGGAGAGGATCAAGGCGGAGCCGGGTCAGTTCTTCCGGCTGCAGTTCCTGGCCCCCGGCCTGCGTTGGGCCGCCAACCCGTATTCACTGTCCGCCCCCGTGCACCCGCAGTACCTGCGTTTCACCGTCAAGGACCTGGGCGGGCACAGCGCGGCGGTGGCGCGGCTGCGGCCGGGCACCCGGGTGCGTGCGGAGGGACCGTACGGGGCCTTCACCGCGGCACGCCGACGGTCACGCAAGGTGCTTCTGCTGGCGGCAGGCGTCGGCATCACCCCGCTGCGCGCGCTGTTCGAGACGCTGCCGGCTGCCCCAGGGGACCTGACGCTGGTCCACCGGGGCAGCCGGCCGGAGGATCTGATCTTCCGTGCCGAACTCGAGGACATCGCAGCCGCCCGAGGCGCCCGGCTCCACTTCCTGGTCGGCCCGCGCCGGGAGGTGGGTGAGCCCCTCAACGCCCACACCCTGAACCATCTGGTGCCGGATCTCGCCCGGCACGACGTCTTCCTGTGCGGCCCTGAGGCGATGACCGTCACCGCGGTGAGCGCGCTGCGAGCAGCCGGTGTGCCCCGCCGCCGCATCCACCATGAGTCGTTCACCTTCTGATCCCTCCCGCACGTTCCAGGAGCTCGCTGTGCGCCGAATCGTCATCACCAGTGCCGCCACCGTCTCCGGTGTGGTGCTGCTGCTCTCGCTCAAACCACACTCCGGCGCCACCGCCTCCGGCGCACCGTTCTCCACCGGCACATCCCCGGGCGGCAGCACCACGGAGGCCGGCGGCGGGAGTTCGGCCGCCACGCCCGGCGCCGGCAGCGACTCCGGCTCCTCCGCAGCCACCCGGTCCGTCACCGGCGAGGCGGAGCAGACCCGCTTCGGCCCCGTCCAGGTAAGGATCACCGTCGAGGGAAGCAAGATCACCAACGTCACGGTGCTCCGGTACCCCAGCGACAACCGGAAGGACCAGGAGATCAACAGCTACGCCCTGCCGACCCTCAACCAGGAGGCGATCAGCGCACAGAGCGCCGAGATCGACGCCGTCTCCGGTGCCACTTTCACGAGCGACGGCTACATCAACTCGTTGCAGAGCGCGATCGACAAGGCGGGGCTGTGACCGGTGCACCGCTGCGGCACGTGGAACACGTCATGGGCACCGTCTTCTCCTTCGACATCCGCGACGCCGGTTCGGGAGCGCGCAGGGACGCCGTCCAGGACGCGCTGCGATGCGCCGTGGAACGCCTGCACCGCATCGACGAGTTGTTCTCCACCTACCGCGCCGACAGCCAGATCGCCCGGTTCGACCGCGGCGAGCTGACCCTCGACGCGTGCGAACCCGAGGTGGCCGAGGTGCTGCAGGCCTGCGCGGCGGCCGGCAGGGAAACCGGCGGCTGGTTCAGCCCCCGGCCCGCAGACCGCCTCGACCCCTCCGGATACGTCAAGGGCTGGTCCGTCGAACAAGCCTCGCACCTACTGCGCGAGGCGGGGTCGGTGCGCCACAGCATCACCGGCGGTGGGGACGTCCAGACAGTGGGCGGGCCCGCGCCGGGGCGGCCCTGGCGGATCGGCGTCGCCCACCCGCAGCGACCCGGCCTGCTCGCGACGGTGGTCGCCGGCCAGGACCTGGCCGTGGCCACATCCGGCACCGCGGAACGGGGCGCCCACATCCTCGACCCGCACACCGGCCGGCCGGCGACCGAGCTCGCCTCGCTGACCGTACTCGGCACCGGCCTCACCCGCACCGACGTCTGGGCCACGGCAGGCTTCGCCATGGGGCCGGACTGCCTGGACACCATGGAGACGGTCGACGGACTGGAGGCGTTCGCGATGCTGCCCGACGGCAGCCGCCGGTGGACCTCCGGATTCCCTGCCTACGCCACCGCGCCCCTCACCACCACCGACCCTGCCGACTGGCGCAGCGCCGTCCCCTTGCCGCCCGGCATCCGGTGACCGAGGCGTCGGGTCGTCACGCGACTTGCTTCCGAGAACTCCAGGCGTCGTCCGATGCCCGCGGGGCGATGCGCAGGGCGAGACGGCCAGGCACCGTGCGTGCGGCTGCATTCCGGAACCGGGACGTGCGGGGCGTTCCGTCAGGTGCGACGCGTGAGGTTGCTGATCGCGTTGGCCGAGACGACGGTTGCCATGCCGGTCCACTCGGTCCAGCCCAGGTTCTGCCCCAGAACGATCCATCCGACCACGGCCGCGAGGGCGGGGTTGACACTCATGAAGAGACCGAAGGTCTGCGCAGGCACGTGGCGCAGCGTGAACAGGTCAGCGAGATACGGCACGGCCGAGGACAGAATGCCGGCGGCGACAGCGCAGGCGGCGGCCCCAGCGGTCGGCGGGTGCTGTACGACGACGAGTCCGACCGGCAGGAACGCCAGGGCGGAGAGGCCGGCCGCGGCCGCCGATCCCTCTGCTCCGGCGATGCGGCGGCCGACGGTGCGGTTGAGCAGGATGTAGGACGCCCAGCAGACGGCGGCCAGCAGCCCCAGACCCATCCCGTTGCGCTGTCTCGTCGCGATCGTCGACGAGGGCAGCTTCACCGATGCCGCCCTCGCGCTCGGTGTCTCCCAGGCGGCCGTGTCCCGCACGCTGGCCTCGCTCGAACGCGCCCTTGGGGTGCGGCTGTTGCGGCGGACCTCCCGTGAGGTGACTCCGACCGCGACCGGGCTGCGGGTGGTGGCGCATGCCCGACGGGTGCTCGGTGAGGTGGCGGATCTCGTCCGGGAGGCCACGTCGGGCCACACCCGCGTGCGGATCGGATACGCCTGGTCGGCCCTTGGCCGCCACACGCTCGCCTTTCAGCGGCGCTGGGGCGGCACGCACCCCGAGACGGACCTGCAGCTCGTCCGCGTCAACTCCGGTACCGCCGGGCTGGCGGAGGGCGCCTGCGACCTCGCCGTGGTGCGCAGGCCGCTGGACGACCGCCGCTTCGACTCCGCCATCGTGGGGCTGGAGCGGCGTCTGTGCGCCATGGCCGACGACGACCCCTTGGCCAGGCGCCGCTCGGTCAGGCTCTCCGACATCAGCGGGCGTACGCTGCTCATCGACCGGCGGACCGGCACCACCACCACCACGGAGCTGTGGCCACCGGACTCCCGCCCGTCGACCGAGGACACGCACGATGTCGACGACTGGCTCACCGTCATCTCCACGGGCCGCCGCGTGGGGATGACGGCGGAATCCACCGCCAACCAGTACCCGCGGACCGGCATCGTCTACCGGCCGGTGCGCGACGCCGAGCCGATCGCGGTGCGGCTCGCCTGGTGGCGGGACGACCCGCATCCCGCCACTCAGACCGTGATCGAACTGCTCACGGCGCTCTATCGCACGGGGTGAGTCCTCGCCGCGGAGCCCGGAGCGGAGGCGAGAACCGGCCTCGGGCACAGCGCCCGCCTCGGTGAAGAGACCTCCGGGCGCATCACCGCCGCCCACGGTCGTAGCTCCGCATGTCCGTACGCCCGGCCCCGGGACGAAAGACCCTAATCCCGGGCTGCCAGAAACCGGTCCGCCCACAGCCGCAGCAGCTCGTCGTCGAATGTCGGGTCCTCGCGCAGCACGCCGGTGAGCGCCAGGCCGCGGTGCAGGACCAGCAGTGATTCGCAGAGCAGAGCGAAGTCCTCGCGCGCCGCCGTCTCCGGGCCGAAGATATCGGCCATCACCGCACGCTGGGCCGCGCCCACTTCCCGCTCAGCCGGAAGCAGTGCCGCTCTGAGCTCGGCGTCGGTGCGGGCCGCCAGCCACAGTTCCAGACCCGCGAGGAAGTACGGGCCCGACATCGCCGTGCGCAGCAGGGCGAGTCCCTTCTCGCGGCTCTGTGCGCCGCTGTGCGTCTCGCTGCGGATGTGTGCGAGTCGCAGCTCGGCGACATGGTGGGTGGCGGCCGCCAGCAGATCGGCCTTCGAGGCGAAGTGGTGCAGCAGCGCGCCTCGGGAGACGCCCGCCCGCTCCTGCACCCGCTGGGTCGTGGTGCCCGCGAAGCCGTGCTCGACCAGACAGTCGATCGTGGCATCGAGGAGGCGTTGCCGGGTCTCCTCCCGGCGTTGCTGCTGGGTGCGGCGTGGAGCGGGCATGGCAGCGAGCGTACGACAGGACAGGGAGCCAACAAACAGTCTGGACGGACTGTATGTGGCAGGTCTATCGTCCGGCGCATGCTCGCCGTAGACCTGGTTCGCCGCGGTGCCGCGCGTTTCGCAGGACGTACCGCCGTGCATTTCGAAAACCGTTCCCTCACCTACGCGGAGGTCGACGAGGCCGCCAACCGCCTGGCCCACGTCCTCGCAGGACTGGGCGTCGGCCCTGGCGACCGGGTCGGGCTGCTCCTCGGCAACGGGCTGTGGTCCATCTCCGCCGACTTCGCCTGCTTGAAGGCCCGGGCCGCCCGCGTCCCCCTCAACGGCCGCCTCTCCGCCGCCGAACACACGCGCATGCTCCAGGACACCGGTGTGACCCTGCTGGTGTACGGGCCGGAACTCGCCGAGCGTGCGCTCGAACTCGGCGCCGCCGTACCGGGGCTGGCGCTCGCCTGCCTCGGCAGCCCCGACGCGGCCGGCCACCTCGACCTGCTGTCGGCCATGCGCGAGGCGAGCCCCGCAGACCCGATGCTGCCTGCGGCGGCGGACGACGTGATCCTCATCCTCTACACATCCGGCACCACCGGAACCCTCAAGGCCGTGCAGCACACGCAGGCCGGCTACGCCGCGATCACCGCGAACATCCTGTCCAACCTCGTCTCACCCGGCCGGGACGATGTGATGCTGCACGCCGCATCGCTCATCCACGCCAGCGGCACCTTCGTACTGCCCTACTGGGTACGGGGTGGCGCCTCCGTCGTCCTCGGCGGCTTCGACCCGGACGAGTACCTGGCGGCCATCGGCCGCTACGGGGTGACCGCCGTCAACCTCGTCCCCACCATGCTCGGCATGCTCTTCGCCGACGGGAGCGCCGAGCGCGCCGACCTCGCCCGACTGCACACCGTCGTCTACGGGGCCAGCCCGATGCCGCGCCCCCTCATCGAGCACGCACTGGACGCCTGGGGGCCCAAATTCGTCCAGTACTTCGGACAGACCGAGGCGCCGCTGTGTCTGACCGTGCTCGACAAGGACGACCATGCCGAGGGCGGTGACCTGCTCGGCGCCGCCGGACACCCGGCGGTCGACGCGCGGCTCGTCCTGACCGACGAGGACGGCGCCCCGGTCGCACCGGGCGGGATCGGCGAGGTCCGGGTCAAGGCACCGTTCGCTATGGCCGGGTACTACAACGCGCCAGAGCTGACCGCCGCGAGCCTCACCGACGACGGCTGGATCCGCACCAGGGATCTCGCACGCTTCGACGACCGCGGCTACCTTCACCTCGTCGACCGCAGCAGCGACATGATCATCACGGGCGGCTACAACGTCTACCCGCGCGAGGTCGAGGACGCCCTCGCGAGCCACCCCGCGGTCGGGCAATGCGCCGTTGTCGGTGCCCCCGACGCCACCTGGGTCGAGGCCGTCACCGCCTTCGTCACGCTGCGGCCCGGGGCCATGGTGTCCGAAGCGGCCCTGCGCGATCATGTGCGCGCGCGGCTGGCCGGCTACAAGGTGCCCAAGACCGTGCACTTCGTCGAGACCATCCCGTACTCACCGGTCGGAAAGATCCTCCGCCGGGCCCTGCGCGACCCCCTGTGGGAGGGAAAGTGACGACCGAACACCCCGCCGTACGGATCGAGCGCGACGGCCCCGTCCTCACGGTGATTCTCAGCCGCCCCGAGGTCCGCAATGCCGTCGACGGGCCGACCGCCGATCAACTGGCCGACGCCTTTCGCGAGTTCGAGTCCGACCCGGACGCATCTGTCGCCGTGCTGTGGGGCGAGGGCGGCACCTTCTGCGCCGGAGCCGACCTCAAGGGCATCGGCACGGAACGCGGCAACAAGGTCCACGCCCGGGGCGACGGGCCCATGGGGCCCACCCGGATGCGGCTGAGCAAACCGGTCATCGCCGCGGTCTCCGGACACGCGGTGGCCGGCGGCCTGGAACTCGCCGTCTGGTGCGATCTGCGGGTCGCCGAGGAGGACGCGGTCTTCGGTGTCTTCTGCCGCCGCTGGGGCGTGCCCCTGGTGGACGGCGGCACGGTGCGGCTGCCCCGCCTGATCGGTGAGAGCCGCGCGATGGACCTGATCCTCACCGGCCGCCCGGTCCCGGCAACGGAGGCCTACGACATCGGGCTCGCCAACCGGCTCGTGCCGACCGGTGAAGCACGTCGCGCGGCGGAGCAACTCGCCCGGGAGATCGCCGCGTTTCCCCAGCTCTGTCTGCGTCACGACAGGCTCTCCGTCCGCGAACAGCACGGCCTCTCCGAGCCGGACGCCCTGGCGGCCGAGTACCGGCACGGCCTGGTTCCGCTGACCGCGGGGGAGACCCAGGCCGGTGCCGACCGGTTCGGCGACGGTGCGGGCCGCCACGGGTCGTTCGACGAGTGAGCCGAAACCCGGCTGACACCGGAAACGGGCCCGTCCTACGCTCGCCGGATGACGACACCCAGCTACCCGGACAAGCCCCGCCCCGGCGACCGCATCGCCGTCGTCTCCCCGTCCTCCGGACTCCCCGGAATTCTGCCCCTGCCCTACGAGTTGGGGCTGCGCAGACTCCGCGACGAGTTCGGGCTCGAAGTGGTGGAGTATCCGACGACGCGGACCATGGGGTCGACCCCGGCCGCGCGGGCCACCGATATCCACGCGGCATTCGCCGACCCCGAGATCAAGGCGGTGATCGCCAGCATCGGCGGTGACGACCAGATCACCGTCCTTCCACACCTGGACCGCGATCTCCTGCGCGCCAATCCCAAGCCGTTCTTCGGATACAGCGACAACACCAACCTGCTGGCCCTCCTCCGGAACCTGGGCATCGTGGGCTACCACGGCGGGTCGGTGATGGTCGAACTCGGACGCCCCGGTGCGATGCATCCGCTGACCGCCGACTCCTTGCGAGCGGCCCTCTTCACCCATGGCACCTACGAATTGACTCCCGCCAAGGAGACCGACCACGTCAACCGCCGCTGGGAGGACCCCCGGACCTTCGACTCCGAGCCCGAGATGCGACCCGCCGACGGCTGGATCTGGCACAACGCCGACCGGGTCGTCGAAGGACCCGGCTGGGGAGGCAACCTGGAGATCCTGGCGTGGCTGCTCATGGCCGACCGCGAGATCCGGCCGGTCGGCGACTACGCAGGCAGCGTGCTCTTCCTGGAGACGTCCGAGGAGATGCCCTCTGCCGACGAGGTCTACCGGATTCTGCGGAGCATGGGGGAGCGTGGGCTCCTGCAGCAGTTCCCTGTGCTGATCATGGGGCGGGCGAAGTGCTGGTCGTTCGCGCAGCCGCTCGGCGCCGACGAGGGAGACCGGTTCCGTGCGGAGCAACGGCAGGCGGTTCTGCGCGCGTTGAGCGAGTACGCCCCCGACACGATGGCGGTCCTCGATGTCGACCTCGGCCACACGGACCCGCAGGTGGTGATCCCGTACGGCGGGAACATCCGGGTCGACGGGCCCGCCCGCCGAATCGTCGTGACCTACTGAGACCCCGCCTGCCGGTGGGCTTCTTCTCCGTCAGCGAAGTATGCCGAAGGGGTCGTGCCCAGCGCGCGGCGGAACATCGCCGTGAACGCACTGGGTGTCGCGTAGCCGAGACCGGTGGCGACAGCGGTGACCGGGGTGTTCCTGGCAAGCAGTGTCACCGCATGGACGAGCCTGGCCTGCTGCACCCAGCGGGCCAGGCTCAGACCGGTCGCCGCGGTGAACCTCCGCTGCAGACTCCGCGGGCTCATGTGCGTGTATGCCGCGGCCAGTGACGTCGTCCACGGCCGGCCCGGCGCCTGCCGGATCGCCTCGCACAGTCCGAGCAGCTGGGGATCGGCGGAGGCGGGAAGATGCAGCGCGGGAACCGGGCGCGGTGCGAGCAGCAGGAGCAGCAGTTCCATGACCCTGCCGTCCCGGCCCGTGCGCTCGTACTCCACGGGCAGCCGTGTCGCCTCGTCGATGAGTTCACGCAGCAGCGGGGACACCGAGACGACCGTCGGGTCGGCGGGCAGCCTCCAGTCCGGCTGGGGCTCGATGTAGAGCGTGCGCATGGCGACCGCGCCCGCGCACGTCATCGCATGGGTGAGACCGGCCGGGAGCCAGACGCCCCGGGTGGCGGGAACCACCCAGGCGCCATGGTCGGTGACGACCGTGATGGCACCCGTCGTGCCGTAGATCAGCTGCGCCCGCCGGTGTTCGTGCGGCGGGATGTGATGCCCGTCCGGCAGATCGCGCGCCATCGCGGCGACCGGCCTCGGCACGTCCTGGTAGTCGTCGCGCTGCTCGCTCTTCCCGTACATTGGCGCACTCTCGACAGGTGTTGGCACTCCGGCGAAAGTATGCCAGTACGGGGTCGGCCTAGCGTCGGCGCATGTGATCCAGAAGCTGACAGTCCTGCTCGCCACCACCAGTGCCGTCACTGCGGCAAACGTCTATCTTAACCAGCCGCTGCTGGGGGCCGTTGCCGCGTCGTTCGGCGTCGCGCCCGACGCACTCGGGGCCGTACCCACCGCGACCCAGCTCGGCTACGCGGCAGGAATCCTGCTGCTCGTGCCCGCCGGCGACAGCCGGGACCGGCGGCGGCTGATCCTCGGCCTCGGTACGGCGTCCGGGCTCGCGCTCGCCGCCTGCGCAGTGTCGACCGGCGTGTGTGCGCTGATCGTGTCGAGCTTCGCCGTCGGGCTGCTCTCCCCGGTCCCGCAGCTCGTCACCCCGCTCGCCGTCGCGCTGGCAGGGAACGCGGACCGGGGGCGGATCGTCGGCACCGTACAGGGCGGCCTGCTGATCGGGGTGCTCGCCTCCCGCGCCTACGCGGGGGCGCTGGGCGAACTGGTCGGATGGCGGCCCGTCTACGGGTGCTCCGCTGCGCTGACCCTGCTGCTGATGCTCGTGCTTCGGCGGACGCTGCCGTACGTCCCGGCCGCGGGGGACATCGGCTACCGGGCGACCCTGTCCTCGCTGCCGCGGCTCTTCGCCGCCCACCCGTTGGTCCGCCGCATCACGCTTTCCGGTGCGCTGGTCGGGATCGCGTTCGGCGCGTTCTGGACCGCGCTGACCTTTCTGTTGGAGGGGCACTACCGCCTCGGACCGACCGTGATCGGGCTGTTCGGACTCGTCGCTGCGGCCAGCGCCCTTGCCTCTCCGTACGCCGGGCGGCTGGCCGACCGCCTCGGGTATCGGGGCGCCTTGACCGCGCTGATCGGCCTGGTCGCCGTGGGCTGGCTCGTACTCCTGCCCGGCGGCACCGGGCTCGGGTGGCTCATCGCCGGTGTGGTCGTCCTGGATGTGGGTGTCTGGGGCAGCCAAGCCGCCTGTCAGGCCGCTCTGTTCACTCTCGATCCCGCTCTGCACAACCGCCTCAACACGCTCTACTTCACGTTCCGCTTCCTCGGCATCGCGGTCGGCTCGCTCGTCGGAACAGTCGCCTGGGTGGGCGGCGGCTGGTCCACGGTGGCCGGCACGGGCGTCGCCGCCACGGCGGCCGGGCTGATCGTCGCTGTCCTGCCGGCGCGCCGCATGATCGGTTCGCCCACATGTCGTGTGTGACGCCGGAATTGGCATGCAGGGCATGGGTGGCGTGATACGTACGCCTGAACTGGGCGCGTGCGCCTGCGCGACGGGGTGGCTCACCACTTCGCGAGGGTGACAGCGGGGGCGAGCGGTTCGGCCGACACCTCGGTCAGATCAGTGTCGGCTGAGGTCGCCACGGGCCGCCGATACTGTCACACATTCCGAAGTGGAACGATGTTGACGTCTGAGCCGATGAACTCGCCGGGGCACTGGCTGACTTCACCGTGCGGAGAATGCTGCGCCGGGTGTGGCGGTGGGACTTTCTCATGCAGATCATCAGACTCTTGACCGCCATGACCACCCTCGTCAGCCGACGAATTGCCGGTGAGCCCGCTCAAGAATGCATTGTCACCCCGGGATTCGCATCGTCGACTTGAAGTGAATGGCGCCCCTGGATGCGTACGTTCGGGTGGTCTGTATGCCCTAAGTCCCTGACGAATCGTGACGCCATAACGGTCACCTCGTAACTTTGGTGACAATGACGGAGGTTCGGAATCCGGTCTCTTCGGCACGGCCCTCAGGGCGCCCGAGTCGGCCGATCGGCATCAGCCGGATCCATTCCATCCCACACCGACTCCATGAGATGTGACCAAGTGAAACGTAGGCGATTGTGGACAGGACTCGCCGCAACGGCCGTGGTTGCCACCGGGGCAGCAGTCTGGGCGATTCTGTCCCAGCCGGCCGCCACCTCGGAATCCGAGGCCAAATCGGCCGCCTCGGAGGCGCAGACGCTTCTGAGCGCCGGCCTTATGCAGTCGCAGTACCAGGATTTCTCCGGGGCGACCACCACCTTCAAGCGGGTGGTGGCCCTGGATCCGCACAACAAAATCGCCTGGTACAACCTGGGTGTCATCGCGCAGCGGGACGGCAAGAAGGCTGATGCCCGCGCGGCCTATGACAAGGCGTTGAAGATCGATCCATCGTTCGACTCGGCCCTTTTCAATGAGGCGCTATTGCTCAAGTCCAGCGAGCCCGACCGCGCCATCAGTCTCCTGAAGCGTGTCGTCGCCCACAACTCGAAGGCCTCCACGGCCTACCTGCACCTGGGGCAGGTCCTGGCGAAGAAAGGCCGCGACGACGAGGCCCAGGACGCATTCGGCCGCGCCGTTGCCGTCGATCCCAAACTGCTTTCTCTCGTGCCGGAACCCTTCCAGGATTCCGCAAGCCCATCACCGTCAACTAGCCAAGCAGGTACTACCGAATGACGTCGACTGCGACACCGAGGTTCTCCGTCTTCACCCCCAGCCACAGGCCGCGATTCCTCGACGAGTGCCTGACCACCTTGCAGGCACAGACCTGTTCGGACTGGGAGTGGATCGTCCTGCTCAACAACGGCGCCCGGTGGAGGCCGGAGCAGCCCGATGAGCGTGTCCGTGTGGAGATCGCGGACGATGTCCACGGCGTCGGGGCCGCCAAGCGAAGGGCCTGTGAACTGGCACGCGGGGAGATCCTCGTGGAACTCGACCACGACGATCTGCTGGCGAAGGGATGCCTGGCGGAGCTCGCCGAGGCGTTCGACGCCAATCCCGAGGCCGTTTTCGTGTACAGCAACACCGCACAGATCACCCAGGACGGGGGCCGGGACGAGAGCCGCTTCAACAAGGAGCACGGCTGGCAGTACGAGGATGTGAACGTCGACGGCCGTCGGCTGCTGCAGGCTCTGTCCATGGCTCCGACGCCGCACAACGTCTCGTACATCTGGTACGCGCCCAACCACGTACGGGCGTTCCGCAAGGATGTCTACGAGAAGGTCGGTGGATACGACGCCACCCGTACGGTCCTGGACGACCAGGACCTGATGTGCCGTCTCTTCCAGGCCGGCGACTTCCACCACATCCCTCGCTGCCTGTACCTGCAGCGGATCCACCCGGCGAACACGCAGCGTGATCCGGAGATCAACGCACACATCCAGCGTGAGACGGTCGCCCTGTACGACAAGTACGTCGAGGCCAACGCCCTGGCCTGGACCCAGCGCCGCGGACTGTTCGCGCTGGACCTCGGCGCAGCGCACCGGAAGCCGCCCGGCTACCTGGGCGTGGACCAGCATCCGGGAGAGGGGGTCGACATCGTCGCGACCCTGCCCGGGAAGCTGGACCTGCCCGACGGCTCCGTCGGCCTGCTGCGGGCGGTGGACTTCCTCGAGCATGTGCCCGCGAAGGTGCCGCTGATCAACGAGCTCTACCGGCTGCTGGCTCCCGGGGGGATGCTCCTCACCATGACCCCGAGCTCCGACGGCCGCGGCGCGTACCAGGATCCGACACACGTCGCCTTCTACAACGAGAACTCGTTCTGGTACTACACGGACAACCAGTACCGGACCTTCGTGCCCGAGATCGAGGCCCGGTTCCAGAATTCACGGCTGGTCACCTACTACCCGACCGACTGGCACTCCAGGAACAACATCTCCTACGTCGTGGCGAACCTCATCGCGGTGAAGGACGGCGCCGCACGATGCGGCGGACCACTGCTGGTCTAGGTGTTCTGACCACGGAGGTTGGTGACGGATCCCACGGCTTGGGGATCTTGAACGAGTGAGGGCCTTCCGGGTTCGGTGTGGATTGCGACATCTCCACCGAACGATCAGAAGGCCCTCATGCCCCACCGTAATGCACCCTTGACCGAGACCGGACGTCTGCGTCTGGCCCGCTGCGTCGTCGAGGACGGCTGGCCGCTGCGGCGGGCCGCCGAACGCTTCCAGGTCTCGCCCACGACGGCCCAGCGGTGGGCCGCCCGTTACCGCGAGCTCGGCGAGGCCGGTATGGCCGACCTCTCCTCACGGCCGCACCACAGCCCGCGTCGGACCCCGACCCGCACCGAGCGGCGGATCATCAAAGTCCGGCTTCTGCGCCGCTGGGGACCGGCCCGTATCGCCTACCTGCTACGGCTGAATCCCGCGACCGTGCACCGTGTTCTCACCCGGTACGGCCTCGCCCGCCTGGCCCACCTGGACCGCGCCACCGGCCGGGTGATCCGCCGCTACGAACACGTCGCTCCCGGCGACCTCGTGCACGTCGACATCAAGAAACTCGGCAACATCCCCGACGGCGGCGGCCACAAGGTCCTCGGCCGGGCCGAGGGCCGAAAGAACCGGGCGAACGCCGGCATGAGCTTCCTGCACAACGCCGTCGACGACCACTCCCGACTCGCCTACAGCGAGATCCTCACCGACGAGAAGAAGGAAACCGCCGTCGGATTCTGGCAGCGAGCCCAGACCTTCTTCACCGCTGCCGGCATCACCGTCCAGCGGGTTCTCACTGACAACGGGTCCTGCTACAGGTCACACCTTTGGCGCAACTCCCTTGCCGAACAAGGCATTTCACACAAGCGCACTCGGCCCTACAGGCCCCAGACCAACGGGAAGGTGGAGCGGTTCAACCGCACTCTCCTCGACGAATGGGCCTACGCAAAGCTCTACCGCACCGAGAGCGAACGACGCGAGGCCTACCCCGCCTGGCTGCACACCTACAATCACCACCGCGGACACACCGCGCTCAAGGGCCAACCACCCGCCAGCCGCGTCCCCAACCTCACGGGTCAG
>NZ_JAPEMI010000004.1 GCF_026342835.1 Streptomyces sp. NBC_00154 | reverse complement strand
ACATCGCTGCGCGATGTGCAAGCGAACCACCGTGCTTCGCACGGTGGTTGCGCACCCCTGCTTCGCAGGGGTGTGGACTCTGGTGCTTCGCACCAGAGTTGACTCCGTTTCACGGAGTCTGGGGTTCGCTTCGCTCACCCCTGCCCGGCTTTGCCGGGCGTGCCCTTCCGCTGCGCTCCAGGGGGTAGGGGCCGGCCCGTTGCGGGCGGGCGGACGGGTTGCCGGTTAGGCGAGGTGTGAGATCTCACCTGAGGGTGTGTCCGCTGCGCTCCTCCACCCTGAGTCCTTCCGGCTTCGCCTTCAGGACCTGGACCCGCTGCGCGGGCCTGGCTGGCTAGGGGGCCCGGTGGCTTCTGCGGTGGATACGCCAGAACAGCACAGCGCCCGCTGTGCTGAGCAGGATTACGAAGCTGGTCACCACAACCTTGAAGCTGTGGTCGTCCTGTACTGCCCACACGAGTTTCACCAGACTGGCAAGTGTCAGAACGGTCAGGTAGACCGCCACCCGGAACGGGGTGCCAAAGAGCGTGCGCTCTATCCAAGGACGCCGTTGTTCTGTCTGCCTACTCATGCATGCCCCTGTGATGAACCGCCAGGCGTCATGATGAAGCCCTGGTCTGGCAGCACCCTAAGGGGTGACCCACACCAACGGGACCGAGGCCCTCCGCTTCGCCCCAGACCCCCGTGCCCTTTCCGGCCCCCGTCTGCCGGGAAGGGGGCCGGGTGTGCGACTGGCTACGAGGGGTCGCTCGTTCGTGTCCTGGTTTCGGTGCCACGCATCATTGATTTGATGCAGCATGTAGAGTTGGTAGAAACAAGGGATACCCTCTGGGCGCGGACGGGGCTCATGTCATTCTACGAATATCTTCCGGAAGAAATTGCGCGGCTCGGTGTGACGAGAAAGGCCACCGGGCTCGCCCTCGGCCAGGTGCGGACGCATGTGCGGCTCTCCCGGGAACGCGAGGAACGCGCACGCGAAGGACTGGCAGAGCTCCTCAGCCTGAGTGAGCTGGCGATCGCCGTGTGGGAGCACCTTGAATGGAAGCGTGTAGCCCACGTGATGACGGAGCGGCAGATGCCTGTCTATGTACCGGGGCAGGATCCGCGTGTAGGCCGCCGTGAGGAGCAGCGGATGCAGCGTGTGGCCGCTGACATAGCCGCGGCGGAGCAACATGGCGGGGCACCGGCCGAGATGCTGCGCCATCGGGTCTACCGGCTCGTTGCCCAGCGGGCCGGCTGCTTGGGCGAACCGTGCCTCACCGTGCATCTGATGGCCTCCTCCCTCAGCGAAGCCGCCCACCGGCCCTGGACCGTCTACGGACGCCCAGACGGCCCTTACCGGCAGGGCGGATACCGGATCACCTCGGTCGAGCAGGTCCTTCCCGAACCCGGAGAATTGTTTTGATCCAGCTTCGAGAACACCAGGTAGAAGCGAATTCAGGCATCCGTAAATGGGTGGGATTCCCTGCAAGATCATCTGTGCCCGCTGAGGGGCTCCGTGGCACGGTCGTCTCCGCGACCGGCTCCGGGAAGACGATCACGGCCGCCTCGGCCGCGCTGGACAACTTCCCCGGCGGCCGGATCCTCGTCACGGTCCCCACGTTGGACCTCCTCGTGCAGACCGCGCAGGCGTGGCGCCGGGTCGGCCACCGCTCCCCGATGGTTGCCGTGTGCTCGCTGGAGAAGGACGACGTCCTGGAGCAGCTCGGCGTGCGGACGACCACCAACCCGATCCAGCTCGCGCTGTGGGCGGGTTCCGGGCCGGTGATCGTGTTCGCCACCTACGCCTCCCTCGTCGACCGCGAGGACATCGACGCCCCGTTGGGGCAGCGGAAGGTGCGCGGGCCGTTGGAAGCCGCTCTCGCGGGCGGCCAGCGGCTGTACGGGCAGACCATGGAGCCGTTCGACCTCGCGGTCGTGGACGAAGCACACGGAACCGCCGGAGACCTCGGCCGGCCCTGGGCCGCGATCCACGACAACCAGCGAATCCCCGCGGACTTCCGGCTCTACCTGACCGCGACTCCGCGCATCCTCGCCGCACCCCGGCCGCAGAGAGGCCAGGACGGGCAGGAGCTGGACATCGCCTCCATGACGTCCGACCCGGCCGGAACGTACGGCGAATGGATCTACGAACTCGGACTGTCGGAGGCCATCGAGCGGGGGATTTTGGCGGGCTTCGAGATCGATGTGATCGAAATCCGCGACCCCGAGCCGGTGCTGGGGCTGTCGGAAGAAGCGCTGCGGGGCCGGCGCCTCGCGCTGCTGCAGACCGCGTTGCTGGAGCACGCCGCCGCACGCAACCTGCATACGGTCATGACGTTCCACCAGCGAGTGGAAGAGGCAGCCGCCTTCGCAGAGAAGCTCCCCGAAACCGCGGCCGAGCTCTACGCCACCGAAGCATCCGACACATTCCTCGAAGACGCCACAGCACTACCGCCATCCTCAATCCACGCAAAGCTCTACAACCTGGAGCCCTACCGCCACGTCCCCCCAGACCGCGTCTGGGCAAACTGGCTCTGCGGCGACCACCTCGTCAGCGAACGCCGCGAAGTCCTACGACAGTTCGCAGGCGGCATCAACGCCAACAACCGCCGGGTCCACCGGGCATTCCTCGCGTCCGTCCGCGTGCTCGGTGAAGGCGTCGACATCGTCGGCACACGCGGAGTCGAAGCGATCTGCTTCGCCGACACCCGCGGCTCCCAAGTGGAGATCGTCCAGAACATCGGCCGGGCACTGCGGCCCAACCCGGACGGGACCACGAAGGTCGCCCGGATCATCGTGCCGGTGTTCCTGGAACCCGGCGAGGACCCCGACGACATGATCGCCTCCGCCAGCTACCGCCCCCTCGTAACCGTCCTAAACGGACTCCGCTCACACTCGGAACACCTCGTCGAACAACTCGCCTCGCAAGCACTCTCGCGGCAGCCACGGGCCAAACCCCACCACCTCGTACGCGACGCCGACGGGCGCATCATCGGAACCGAGGGCGAAGGCGAGGGTGAGGTCGTCGACCAGGAGAACGGGACGCGGGCCGTGCTCGAGTCCGCGCTGCTCCACTTCTCCACTCCACGAGACCCGGCCACCATCGCCGCGTTCCTGCGTACGCGGGTGTACCGACCCGAAACCCTCGTCTGGCTCGAGGGCTACCAAGCCCTCCGACACTGGCGCACCGAAAACCACATCACCGGGCTCCACGCGGTCCCCTACGACACAGAGACCGAGGTCGGCGTCACGAAAGCGTTCCCGCTCGGCAGGTGGGTCCACCAACAACGCCGCGCATACCGCGCCGGCGAACTCGACGACCACCGCAAAACCCTCCTCGACGCACCGGAGGCCGGGATGGTCTGGGAACCCGGAGACGAAGCATGGGAAACCAAACTCGCGGCGTTGCGCAGTTTTCACCGGGCCCACGGACACCTCGCACCCCGCCAAGACACCCTATGGGGCGAAGGAGGCACCGACAGCCTGATCCCGATCGGACAGTTGATCGCCAACCTCCGCCGCAAGGGCGGCATCGGCAAGGATCCGGAGCGGGCCGAGCACCGCGCGGCGCAACTCGCCGCCATCGATGAAGACTGGAACTGCCCCTGGCCACTCAACTGGCAACGCCACTACCGGGTACTCGCCGACCTCGCCAATACCGAACCCGGCGGCAACCTCCCCGACATCCAACCCGGCGTCACCTACGAAGGCGACGACCTCGGGCGGTGGCTCCAGCGACAGGCCAACTCCTGGGCACAGCTGACCACCGAGCAGCAGGAACGGCTCACCGGGCTGGGCATTCAGCCAGCCCAGCGCCCCGCCCCGACCCCGGCAGCCAAGGGCGGCGGGAAGATGTCCGGGAAGGCGTCAGCAGCCTTCCAGAGGGGCGTACAGGCCCTCGCCCAGTACATCGCCCGCGAACGACACCACCGGGTTCCGCGCGGGCACGCAGAAGAGATCGTCGTGGAAAGCGAGACCGCCCCCGTCATGGTGAAGCTGGGCGTGTGGATCACGAACACCAAGACCCGCCGCGACAAACTCACCGTGGAGCAGCGCGCCACCCTGGCCGAACTAGGCATCGAATGGGCGCAGTGACCCGATCAACGCCACGTCATTGAACCGCCTGACCGGGAGAGGGCGCATACCCCGGGCATCACGCCCCGGGTCCCGGGCTGCCAGCGTGCCAAGAGCCGTCCTGCCTCGGCACGGGGGCAGGACACAGCGTGCGGATGTGAAGGCGCGGGTCCGCCCAAAGAATCTTCCGAACATCGGTAAGGAGCCGTGGCCGCCGCACATAGACAGGGTGGAGGGGAAGTGGAGACTACGAGCGACGAGCAGCGGTTCACCGAGCTCTACAGGCGGCACTATTCGGCCGTCGATGCGTACGTGCGCCGGCGGATCCACGGCGACCACGTGGCGACGTGGTCGCCGAGGTATTCCTGGTCGCCTGGCGCAGGTTCGGTGAGCTGCCCGAAGGCAAGGCGTTGGCCTGGCTGTACGGGGTGGCGCGCCGGACCCTGGCCAATGCCTATCGGTCGGACAAGCACCGATTGCGTGTGTCCGAGTGGTTGAAGGCCCAGCCGCATGACGAGGGTGGGGACCACACCGAGGATGTGGCGCTGCGCATGGAGATGGCCACTGCGTTCGACGCTCTGAGCGAAGCGGACCAGGAGGTGCTTCGGTTGGCGTTGTGGGACGAGGTGGCTTCCTCGCAAGGAGCAAAGATTCTCGGCTGTGGCGTGGGTGCTTATCAGGTTCGTCTCCATCGTGCACGCAAGCGCCTCAAGAACGGGCTTGCCCTCCGGCTTCTTGATGGAACTGCACCGCAATGGGATGCCTTGGTGCAGTCGGCAACGACGAAGCGGGGTGAAGCGGGTGCGTGAGACGGATCGTGTCTTGCGGTCTTTGGACCCGGCTCGAGAGGCAGCCACGCCAGCTGACGAACAGGTGCTCACATCGATTCTTTCCACGCCGGCCGAGGGCGCGCATGTGAGTGTTCGCCGTTCCCATCGGCGTGGCCGGCGTTGGCTGCTGGTCAGTGGCCTGGCCACGGCTGCTGCGGCCTTCGCCCTGGTGGTCACCAACATGTGGGGGACGGCGCCCCAGCCCGCGTACGCCATCACCCCCAAGCCCCTGGCCTACCAGGCCGGTAACCGTCCGGCCGCCAAAGTCCTGGAGGAGATCGCCCAGCGCATCGAGGGGCTTGCCAACGATGCACCCCACGGTGGCACGCAGCGCTTCGTCCAGGAGAGCTGGTCACTGTCCACCCGGATCGACGGCGCGCAGGTGACCTCGGCGATCATTCCGGAGCGGCGCACGACCTGGAAGAAGCCCGACGGGTCGCAGAAGTGGACCGTCCGTACCGTCAAGCCTCAGTTCCAGAACGACGCGCAGCGCGAGAGGTGGGGAGCAGCCGGGTCAGTGGGCGCCGATCCGCAGGAGCACTCGGATTCATCCGGGCCGGCCGACATGTCCGACCCGAGAAACCACGAAGCCCCCACCGGCCCGAGCGCCATGAAGCGCTGGCTCGCCGAGGGCTACGAAACATCCGGCCCCGGCGAGACGTTCGACTCCGTCGCCGAGCGCCTCCTGGACCGGCACTTCTCGCCCGCCCAGAGGGCAGCCCTCCTGCGGGCCCTCAAGGACACGCAGGGCATCAGGTACCGGGGCAACGTCGAGGATCGCGCGGGCCGGGTCGGTGCCGCCTTCACCGTTGCATCGCGATACGGAGGACTCCCCAAAGAACAGACCCTGCTGTTCGACCCGAAAAACGGGAACCTCCTCGCCTATGAGGAAGAACTCACCCACGACGCAGGAAAGTTGAACGTCAAACCGCCCGCTGTCGTCCTCTACATCACCTACCTGTAACCCTCCGGGGTGGGGCTGCAGGGCCCCAGCCCGACACGACCCACAGACAACGGCTCACACAAGGCTGATCCACCTCATGATGTGAACCGGACAGGATCTCGAAGCAAGCCTCCAGCCCGTCTCTGCGTCGGATTCCGGAACGGTACCCGGACCATCTGTGAGCCGACTGGCTGTACGGAGAGCACGAGGCGGACCACCCCGCGGCCAGCCGGATCCACCGATTCAGACCAAGGGCATCTTGATCGCGAGCCGCTCCACCGGACGTCCAGGAGGTCGAAGACTTTGGGAAAGATAGCGGAGGGACTCGAGCGGCTCGTGCGCACGCGGCCCGTCCCCACCAGTACGGCCGACCGCCTCAAGTTCCTCCTCAAGTCGGAGAAAGGGTCCACGAAGCGGTTGGCTGCTCTGCTTGGGGTTTCTCAGCGCACCGTGCAGCGGTGGGTGACTGCGAAGGCAGGTGTTCAGGGACGTCCCAGCCCTGCGCATGTCCGCGTGATCGAGGATGTGGTCCGCGTCTGGTGGCAGCCGCGGGTACGCGCTCGTATCCAAGCGCAGGCCGAAGCCCGCGGCATCGTCCTGCACGCCAGAGCGCGATTCGGGTTCGCTTCCGCCGCGGGGTCTTCCGACGACCCACGACAGCGGCTGATCACCCAGGAGCTTTCCGGAGCGGTCGCACGGGAGTTGTTCGCGGCCCGGGATGCGGGTGCCGGTGAGCGACAGCAGGTGGTGATCCTTGCCCGGGCTCTGGGGCACGCCTACTTCCGGGACTGGGGTCGTCGTGCTCATGGCCTGCAGATCACCTTCAGCGACATCGAGTTCGCAGACTTCATCACCCGCTGAACCCGAGAGCCGCGCAAGCTGGATCCATGTGGTGTGTTCGAGGAGTGCGGCAGACCGGACGGGCTTCAGCTGCGCGAGCTGACGGATCGGCGGAGGCTGGCCCCCGTCAGCAGGCCACTGTGGCGTTCGGCTTCCTCACGCTCGCGCCAGGTCCATTCGACATGGCCGCGTGGACTGGTGCGCCTGCCGGCGGGAGGCTGCGGTGGGCGCAGTTTCGCTGTCTCGGCGGATCGCAGCAGGAGTGCTCGGTCGTCGAGGCTGGCCAGCAGCCGCTGGTCTTCGGTGGGGGCCAACTGGGCGAAGTAGACGGCGGCGCGCAGGAAGACGCGGGCCCACTCGGGTACGGGGTAGGTCGCGCAGCCGTCGGTGTAGCGGGTGGGGTCGTGCAGCGCGAGGACGGCTGCGCCGTCGGAATCTTCGGTGCGGGCGGTGGCTAGTTGCTGGAAGGAAGCGCCTGTGAAAATCGCGCTTGCCAGGGCTGCAGCCAGACGGGGGTGGGCGGTCGCAGCGTGGATCCGGCGGGCGACTTCGGCTGCGGTCGCCGGGGTGATGAGCTTCGGTGGTGGGCGGTGTCTCCAGTCGATCGGCGGTGGTGTGCACGGGCCGTGGCAGGGGCTGGGGCTGTCGTAGGAGACGAGGCGGTCCAGGGCGGGCAGCGTGATCCAGCGCCCGGGGGCTACGCCGCCGACCGGGGATAGCGGAGGGCACCAGGTGGTGGGTGGGCCGTAGTAATGGCCGCGGGCGGATTCAAATGTGCTGGTGCGGGTGTGGGCGACAGGTAGCAGGGCTTGGTGCAGGGCGACGGGGATGCGCGGTCGGTGGCAGACGAGGGTCAGATGGACGCCGGTGTGATCGCGTAGGCGCAGGAGGCGTTGAAGGCGGCGGTCAGTCAGCCGGTGGGCACGCAGGACAGTGAGCCGGGTGACGGGCAGCGCACGGATCCAGGCGGTGGCGGCCTCCCAGACGGGTTGTCTGCCGGAGCGGAACCGGCCGGTCATCTGGGGCGGCTTGCCCAGGGCGGCGAGGAGGTCGTGGGCGAGGGCGGTGTCGCTGGTGGTACCCGGCCCGGGGTGCAGGGTGACCCGGCCGGCAGGCAGGTCGTGGGCGGCCAGCGCGGCGTGTGTGTGCACCGCATCGTCGTACGGGTCCAGGACGAGCACGACCGGCGGCGGCTCCTTGAAGCTGAGGGTGCTCATGCGAGACGGCTGAAGGCCCAGCGCAGCAGCTCCTCGTCGACCTTCGGGCGCCCGGTGCGGGCCAGAGCGGTGCGGATATGGGCCGTGAGCTGGGCCCAGGCACGGAAGTTGCCGTGGGCGGCGTGCTGGTCGGCGAAGGTGATGTCCTTGGGGGCGGCGTCGGCCCAGACCGGGTGGAACAAGGGGATGACGTCCTGGACCTCTTGCGGGGTGAGGCGGGCGAACTGCTGCCAGATGAAAACACGGGAGGAAAGCATCGGCTCGCGGCGCAGCACGGAGTGGCAGCCGGCGCCGCCGACGAAGACGATCGCGAGCTGGGTGGTGGGTTCGTCCCACAGGTAGCGGAAGTACTCGAAGGCCTCCCCGTTCAGCCACTGTGCTTCGTCGACCAGGAAGGTGCGGGGCCGCTCGGCCAGGGCGGTTTTCAGCAGACGGTCGAACTCGCTCGGGTGGCGGGGCGCCTCGCCGGGCAGGCCGAGAGCGGTGAACAGCTCGTAGCGCACCGCGCGGGCGGTGGGGCGGGCGCGGAAGGTGACGCGGCGGACGTCCTCGTGCGGTTCGAGCTCGCGCAGGCAGGTGTTGACGGCGAGGGTCTTACCGAAGCCGGCGCCGCCGTGGATGCACATCATGGCGCGGGCGGCGACGGTGTCGGTGATGTTCTCCCGGGCGGTGAGCAGGGCGCGGGTGGTGACCACGGACGCATCAGGCAGGTCGACGTACTGGTAGGTGGCCGAGGTCACGAGGCGTCTCCGTCTTCATCGGTCTGTGCGGCCGGGCCGTCGGGGGCAGGTTCGGACGGGACGGGAGCAGGCCGGCCGGGCGTGGTCCAGGGGGCAAGAGAAGGCGGAGTACGCCAGTCGGCCGGGGGCGCGGCGGGCGGGATGAGGTCCGGCAGCGCCAGCTTCGAGGCGTCGGTGTGCTCGACGGCGGCCAGTTCGCGCCCGGCTTGAGCGGAGGTGAGGGCTCCCAGCCGCTGGGCCGGCCCGGCCGTGGTGACCGGGGCGAAGCGCTGTCTGCGCAGCATCTCGGCGGCTTTCACCTCGGCGCGCAGACGTCGGGCACGCTCCGCACGGGCCGTGCGCAGGGCCTGGAGTTGTTCGAGGGTGGCCGCGTCCGCGAGGTGCGCGGGCCCGAGATACCTGCCGCTCGCGTCACAGATGTCGATCTCATGATTGTGGTGCGGCATATAGCGCACTGTGACGGTACGGCCGGCCTGGCCGGTCATCCACGGGGCGATGTAGGTGCGCCCGCGCCACCGCACGCCGTGGCTGGTCAGCCTTCGCGGGCGGCCGTCGTCTTCGAGGGTGAACGTCCACAGGTCGGCGGCGGGGACGTCGGTGACGGGCGTCGGATCGGCCTGCCATGCCTCAAGCGGCGTGCGGCCGGACAGCGCCTGCGGCCGGTGCTCGGTGTTCCACCAGTGCGTCCAGGCAAGCACCTCCGCTGTGAAGTCTTGAAACGACATGGCACCGGACGTCTCCGGCTTGCGGCCCGCGGCTTTGCTTCGCCGGCCAGAGCGGGGCTTGGTGGAGGTGAGGGTGTAGCCGGGCAGGGCCGCGAACAGCATCCGGTCGACGGCCCGGTTGAGGTTTTCCACCGTGCCCTTGAGGTGAGGGCTGTAGGCCGGCAAGTCCTTTACCGTCACGCCCATCGTGCCGAACGCCGTGGTGACGGTCCTCGACAGGAAGTCCTTGCCCCGATCCACTCGCACCTGCTCCGGTGTCCCTCCCGCGGGGCCGTAGGGGTCTTCACGCAGCACAGCAGCGCGCAGCGCGACCAGCACGGAGGCGCGGGAAGGGACACCAGGGGTGACGGCGATGCCGGTGATGACTTTGGTGGCGGTGTCGATGAACCACGTCACCCACGGGCGCACCAGGTCGCCGTCGGCATCAACCAGCAGCGGTGCCTGGACATGATCCGTCTCCCACACGTGATTGCGCCAGGAGGCCGCCCGTTTGCCGAAGACGTCGTGCGCGCGTGCCGCGTCCGGTCCCGCGGCAAGACCGGCCCGCTCCCCCGCGGTGAGATCTCGACGCACCGCGCGCAGGAACGTCGACAGGGAAGGCACCGGATCCAGCAGCGGCACCTGCGACAGGGCTGCCCCGCCCGGAACAGTCACCGGGTCCGGCGGGACGGACTCGGCAGTGCCGGACGCCTGCACGCGTACGCTCCCGCCTTCGGCCGCGGCACGCTCCATGAGCTGGCGGTGGACCGCGGAAGCGTTGCCGTGCCAGTACGCCAGCAGCACTCGGATCTCCCTGGTGATCTCGAACCGGTCACCGCTGCGTTCCCCGGGGCGGATCGCGGCGTCGGGCGAGAGGGAGGCCTCAGCCAGCCACCGCCACACCGTCCGCTCCGACACGCCCAGGCACTCCCCTGCCAGGCGCACATGCTCCCGCGACAGCCGCCGCTCGGCGCGCAGCGCCAGCAGACGGCGCACCGCCGGCGCCCGCAACGCCGTCAAGGACTCCTCCCCCAGAACACCGGCCGGATCCTCCGGCGGCGCCAGCGGTTGTCCGTCCACCCCATGCCCCTTCGTTCTTATCCGCTTCGGTGGAGCCTGTCTTCGTTCACCCCGTCGGAACAGGTGAAGGCCCCATACACAAGCCCTTCGACCAGCCCCGACCGTCACGGATAGGGCCCCAGACGTGCGCAGGCCTGCTCGATCAGCTCCCGGTCCACACACCTTGCGGGGTCGCGCTCGCGGGCCGCGTAGACATGCGACGTGATCTTCGCCCAGGTACGGAAATTGCCGCGTGCCATCTGCTCGTCCACCCGCGCAACGTCGTCCGCATCCGCCTGCGCCCACACCGGATGGAACAGGCTCAGCGTCTGCGGCACCCCAGACGCATCCAGCCGGCCGATCTGATGCCAGGTCAGCACTCGTGAGCGCAGCGCCGAAGCGCGGGCAAGAGCCCGTTCGCTTCCGGCCCCGCACAGCACCAATGCCGCCGCACAGCCCGGCGCGTCCCACAACTGCCGCAGGTAGTCCAGTGGCGGTGTCAGACGCTGGGCGTCATCGAGGAACAGCACACCCGGTACGGCCAGTACCCGCATCAGAGCCTGGCTGACCGGCCCGGCCCGGTGCGGCAGCGCCCCCGACTGCAGCCCGAACGCTTCGCACAGTGAGGCCCGCAGCTGCGGCAGACCGGGCGCCACCCCGGCCACCGCTCGCCACACCGGCACCCGTCCGGGCAGAAGATGCAACGCCTGCTCGACAGCGACCGTCTTCCCCAGGCCCGTGTCCCCGTACACACAGCACATCCCGCGGGCCGCGACCGTATGCCCCACCGCCTCCACCACACCGGCCACCTGCCGGGTCGACACCAGCCGGGCCCCCGGCACGTACAACCGCACACCGCCGCCCCGCACCCCCGCATCCACGACGCCCTCCGGAACCGGCACGTCGGCGGGCGGTCCGTCGACAACAAGCGGACCACCAGCCCCGTCCACAAGCCCCAGATCCGCCAGTGCCCGGTCATACCGGCTCGGCTCCAGCCCGGCCCGGGCCCCTGCCGGACGGGCCACCTCAAGAACCCGGCCCGTCCCCAGATCCCTCTTGATGACGCGGTGCAGGGTCGGCAGCGAGGGCACACACTCCGCACCCCACCCCTCCAACACCCCCTCCTCCTGGGCCCGGAGCATCCTGCGCCGCAACTCCGCGACGTTCCCGCCCGCCTGAGCCAGGACCTCCCACAACGCGTCGCTCAGCGAAAACCCGTCCTGCCGCGGCCGCGCCTCAACATGGCCCCGGCGTCCATCCGCCAGCCACCGCCACACCGTCCGCTCCGACACCCCCGCCAGCTCCGCAGCGATCCGCACATGCAACCGCGACAGCGTCCCCTCGCCATCCACCGCAAGAAGCCGCCGTACCACCACACCCCGCGCCAACGACGCACCCTCAGCCGACACAGCACCAGCCGATCCCGCCCCGGCCCCCGCCGGACCTCCCTGAACCGTCATACGGCCCAGCCCACCCGACCCCGCCAGCCCCTCACATAGGAACAGCGAAAGCCATGACAGCCACCAACCGGCCTGCTAGCCACACCACAACAGCCGCTTAGTCACCCCATGACAGCAACCAAAACCCCGCCCCACACCCACTACCAGGACATCCACACCGCGATCCCGCTGACGCCCACCCACTGCCACCACGCCGCCCAATCACACGTACTACGCACAGGCCGGCACCCTGGCCGCCCCACGGCACGCCACCGCCCTCGACAAACCGGTCGGGCAATGGCTCACCAACCTCCGACGCCCCGGCGGACTCGGCAAAGACCCCGAACGCGCAGCACGGCGCGCCGAGCAGCTCGCCGCGATCGACCCGGACTGGAACCCCGGACAGTTGGGGTGGACCGTCGACTGGCAACGCCACTGGGCCGGACTGACCGCCCTCCTCGCGGCCGGCGGAACACTGGACGAGATCCTGCCCGGCGTCACCCACCACGGCGACGACATCGGGCGCTGGACCGCGCGGCAGGTACGGGACTGGGCGCAACTCAACCCGGAACAGCAACACCGCCTGGGCGAGATGGGCGTGAAACCGGCCGTACGGCCCCGCAAGGAGCCCGCGAAGGCCGGCACGGCGTCCGGGTCGGGCAAGGGCGGTGCGGCCTTCCAGAAGGGCTTGGAGGCCCTGGCGCAGTACGTCGAGAGGGAGAGCGCGATGCCCGGCCGGAGCCACGTCGAGGTCCTGGCCGACGGCACGGAGCACCGCACCGGCATCTGGATCGGCAACCAGAAAAACCGGCGCGACCGCCTCACCGACCAGCAACTCGCCACCCTCGCCGAACTCGGGCTGGAATGGGCTACATAGATTCCTGGGATGGACCATCCCGGGCGTCCTCAGCGTTGGTCAATACGCCAGAATGGAGCCGATCTCGCGGACGGTCTGCGCATCCGGCTGTTGCTGCCGCCGGGCTCCACCTGCAGCAACGCCGAACCAGACGACGAGTCACTCCGGGGCCGAGGGCGCGCGAGGCACTGGAGGATGGAAGCGGTGACTGTGTGAGCCAGGACGAGGGCCCTCAGGATCCGCCGCCTATTGTTGTCGTGCTGCCAGACGGCCAGGAGATACGAGCGCGACTTCACGCCCGTCGGCAAGTGCGGGACGGCTGGCGGTATCACATCGGCGTCATGATGTGGCGGGGCAGCGCGAGCGATGGTGTGGAACCGGTCGAGCACCGGGCCTGGGTAAGTCCCGCGCAGGCACGCCCTGTTCCGGGTGTCTCCTACGAGCAGGTACCCACCCATCGCCGGTCCTCAGCAGCCCTGTCCAGGGGTGTGGAGCCAGCCTGGACGGTTCAGCGCCTGCCACATCGACCTGGCCATCCAGGCGCCACACTCGTGCACGTCATCGGCTGCGCACCCGGCGGACAGAGACTGGACCGGGAACAGGCCCTGGCCGCGCTTGGCCAGCCCCGCACAACAGCGTGCAAAGAATGCGACGCGGCGGGGTCCCTGGCTACTGGGAACGAGCCCCCGTCTCCTTGAGGCGGCACGAGGCCAACCCGCACCATTCCCGCCTATCCTCCCTGTTTGTGGCAACTTCAATTGGCCCCACTCCGGCACTGAAGTTGGCCCCACCGAGGTTGTGACGGCGTCGCCGCTGACCGAGTGGCCTCCCCGCCAAGTCGGCGTAGCCACTGTGTAAAGTCGGGCAGGAGTGCCGCGCGGCGGGCAAAGAGTGCCCGCGCCAGGGCTTCCACGCCCGGCTGCACCCGTGTTCCACGAACTGGTTAACTCCTTGGCTTCCATCCCTGCCCCGGGCAACGGCCGCGTCAGCGCGCTGCCAGTGCTCGTTCATGTCCAGGGTCTGCTGGAGCAGCGTCCGGACGTGTCGGTGGCAGCGGTCGCGCGGTGTGCTGGTGTGGCCGCTTCGACGGTGAAGTCGCTGCTGCATGACGCTGCTCGCGGTGGTGGTGAAGGTCGGGCGGTCTCGCGCGTGCTGGCGGACAGGCTGCTGGCGGTCAAGGTGGCCGATCTGCCGCAGCCCGGATGCGGATACGGCGGCCAGTCCGTCGACGCTGCTCCCGCAATGCGGCACATCCGCCATGTGATGGGGTCCCGCCCTGGCTTGTCGATGTCCGTGCTGGCGCGGGCAGCGGGGATCACACCGAGCACGCTGGCAGCTGCGCTCAAAGACGTAGAGGCCGGACGCCCCCGCCGCATCCAAGCCGCGGCCGCCGAACGGCTCCTCGCCCTCGGCAGCGGCACTCCTCTCCCCGAAAGACAAGCGCGGCGCTGCGACACCGTCGATGCCGCCCCCGTCGCCACCCATGTACACCATCTCCAACTGCGCTACGACGGCGTGGGCCTCGCGCTCATCGCCCGCACCGCAGGCATCAATCCCTCCACCCTTGCCTCCGCCCTCGCCGACCACGCCCAAGACCCCGCGCGCGGCATCAACCGCAACATCGCGGCACGAGTGCTGGCAGTGACCGATCTGCCCGCACCAGCCTTCCCCCGCCACACAGACGTCACCACCACCGGCTTGATACGACGTGTCCAGGCACTGTGCGCTCTCGGCTGGACCCTGGCATCCATCGGCCAGGCCGGCGGCACCACGCCCAGATCCCTGTGCGACCTGCTCCGCACCCAAAGATCCACCTCCACTCAACGAAGCTCGGTCCTGGCAGCCTGGAGCGAACTGTCCCATCGCCCCGGCCCCTCCGCCACAGGACGCAGACGCGCTGCGACCAAAGGCTGGGCACCACCACTGGCCTGGGAAGAACACACCATCGACCACCCCACCGAAACCCCGACCGGCACCCGCACACCCAGACAAACCAAGACATGGACACCCGAACTACTGCATTACGAACTCGAATTCCTCACTCGCCTCGGCCTGGGCCAGGCTCAAGCCCTGCAGCGCCTCAGTCTCAGCTCCAAGCGCGCCCAGACACTTCTAGAACCGCCCGTCCCTGCCCACAACACCACGAGCCAGCCCACCAACCCTGCACAGCAGAAAGACGCCCCGGCCGAGGAGATCACCGCCTGGGAGGAGACCCGCAGTCAGCAGTCCTCCGAACGAATCTGCGTCGAGAACGCAGGCGCAGAGCACATGCAGCGGCGGCCCCGCCAGCGGTCCCTCGCCCGCCGCGAGTACCACGACGAGACCCACCTGGCCATCGCAGCGCTGGTCTCCGACCGCACCGCCGAGCGGTAATCATCCGCCAGACCAACACGGCACAACCCCAGTCGTACGCCGCGCCGCAGGTTGTCTGTCCGGGATCCCCGGTCGCGTGGACTGGCGGTCGGGATGCTGTCGCTTATGGCTGTGCTTCCACCGACGAAGTCGGTGGAAGCAGTGTTCTGTTCGGGTAAGTACAGGTCACGGCGGTGGCGAGCATTGCAACAGGCCCACCGTCGGGCGGCGGCCCAGCGATGCAGCGTGGGGACGAGGTGACGTGCCCGGTCTCACAGCCCGTGTCGCAGGCCCGTCTACCGGGGGCGGCCAAGACGACCGTCCTGTGCTTTCGCCGGAGGCACGGCCAGGATGTTCCGTATCGTCATGATGTCCAGGCCAGTGCGCTCGGCGATGCGACGGACGGGCTCTCCGGCTCGGCGGGCCGCCCAGATCGCCGCTGTCAGATCGCGGCGGGCCGTGTGCAGATCCCGCTGTGCCGCGATGACGGCCGGTGCGGCAGCTTCCAGGCCTGCCGTGCCATCCGGGGAGCTACTGGCGGAAGTGGGCGAGGCCGCCATCAGAACGCAGGCTCCCCGGCCGGGACGTCTGCGCCGTCGGCACGCTCAGAGGGCCGGACGGGACTCGCTGTGGACCACGGGTCGTCCGGCGCGGTCTCACGCGGCGGGACAGGACGGGCAGTACGGGTGATCGTGACCGTCGCGAAGGTCATGGAGGCCCCCACATCGTCGGCATCCAGGACCATCCGTGAGCGTTTCTCTCCTTCCGGGGTCTCCCATCGGTCGGTACGCAGCCGGCCCGCAACCACGACCCGGGATCCCTTCGACAGCGACCCAGCCACGTTCTCCGCCAGCTGCCGCCAGCAACTGCAGTCCAGGAACGTCGATTCCCCGTCCCGCCAGGTGTTCGTATCCCGGTCGAACGTCCGGGGCGTCGACGCCACCGTGAACCGGGCGACCGCCACCCCGGCAGAGGTGAACCGCAACTCCGGGTCATCCACGAGATTCCCGATCACCGTCAAAGGAAGTTCATTACGCATGGCAGGAAGCCTCCCACGCACCACCGACACCCTGAACGGCCCTCTCACCGAAAACGGTGCCAAGGCCGTGCTGCACCGGTCGTCGGAGACTGGTCAGAACGAGCGGCCAGGGAGCGTCGATGTCTGCGATGACGTGAACGGTCCACGGCTGCAGCAGCAGACGCAACAGGCCGCGCGCAGATACACGAACCGGTCAGACACCTACCGGCCCACGGCGCGGGCCGACTTCGTCATCATGGCCTCAGAACAGCGCCAAGCCCTCACCGCTGGTATCCACGATGACCGGCCGGAACCGGGTGGGGAGGCCGTCCAGGCGGTCGGGTCCGGCCTCAGCCGCCACGGCAGGGGCGGTCTCGGCCAGCCAGGTGCCAAACTGCCCGGCGGCTTCGCGGTAGGGGACTCGCGCCAGGACACGGTGCTCGCCGGAAGGGCACAAGTCGACGGCGACAGTGAGCAAGCAGGAACCGGGCGCATTGTGGCTGCCGGTCCAGGACACGCGCAGCGCGCCGCAGGGCTTGCGTGCGCGGGAGCCGCGGGGGTCGCGGTGGGTCGGGCGCAGCGATCGGCACGCTATGTGGGCGGTCCATGCAGCGAGGTGTGGCAACGGGAGGGTGGTGCGGGTGCGGCAGCCGAGGCAGCGGTGCCAGTGGCGGAGCCAGTCGGCCGTGTCGGTGTGGAAGAGACGTGTGTAGTGGTTGGCCACGCGGATGTCGTTGCTGTACAGGTGGTCGGGGCGTTCTTGTGTGTTGCAGGACTGGCAGACCGGGGCGCGGACATAGCCGTGTTCGTGACAGTGGTCGAGCACGGCGGCGGGTGCGGTGCCACAGATGGCGCACATCCACCCAGCCACCTTGCGGGAAATGCCGGGTTTCCTGCTGAGTACCGAGTACAAGTGGCCTTTCAGTTCCTCGTTGTACGGGCGCAGCGGGGCGGTTACGCAGTCGGGACTCGTCGTCTGCCGGCCGTCGGCGGCCCGGGCCTGCCAGTGGTGGGAGGGCGACTCGGTGACGGTTGCGCTTGCCCGGCAGGTCCGCGCGGCTCGCAGCCACCGCATTTCGGTGTGCTCGGCCACATCCAGCAGCCTGACCACAGCGCGCGGCAGCCACCATGTCCGCGCCGTCCGGTCGCGGGTTTCCTCCACGAGTATCCGCCGCCAGTCGATCCCCGCCAGATGGTGCGGCCGGCCGCCTTCAGGTTGCGCTGCCCGCTCGGAGGCGCCCAGCTCATGCAGTTCCCGGGCGATGCGCTGGCGCCATCGCAGCGGCGTTCCCTCGTTGTGCTCCTGCTTCGGCCCGTCACGGAACGGACCGATGCGGACCAGGTCCTGGCGGTCCATCTCAACCGCGTTCAGTTCTGCTGCCGCCCGGCGCACCTCAGACTCCGGAACACTCCACCGGCCGCCGCTTACCTTCACCGTCGCCACCACACGGCTACCGAGCAGGACGTAGCCCGCCTGGGCATTGGCAGGAGAGCAGGTGAACGCCGCAGAAGCCGTCGGCACAGCGCTGCCGGCCGTCAAACCGGCCCACAAAGCGTCCGCAGCGCCCAGAGTGATCAGGCCGCCCGTACGGCCCGGGATGACACGATCTGACATACCCACAGGCTAACGGCCCATCTCCGCAGCGCCGCCCGCATCGCCTCCGCATCTATGGCCTCGACGACCGCGCGCGACCACAGACCCACTCCGGCATCGGCGGCCGGGACCAGGTTCGAGGCCGCCGCCCACCGCCAGGCCGCAACCGGCACCTTCAGCCGCCCCGCTACCTGGTACCCGTCGTACGCCTCACGCATCACGACCGCTGATCATCACCAACCGCATCCGCCGCCGGCACGACAGAAGAACAGCTGACGCGTAACAACCTGCGGGCCACCCCTTCTCGCCCTGCGGCCCACGGCCGCAGGAACAGGGAATGCTGCATCACCTGGTGATGCAGCAACACTAATGCGGCCTCCCGGCCTCGCCCCGCGGTACGGGCAACAGCCGCCGCCGGTGCGCGGGCACGGCCGTCTCCGCCGGGGCCGGCCCGGCCGGACGCGGACCCGGCAGGCGTGGTGGTCGAGCAGGAGCGGGCCGCGCCCGGGCAGACACGACGGACCACTTGCCCGAGACGCTGTTGCCGCTTCCGCGCAGCGATGTCCTTTCCGACGAGGTCGCCGCTGTACCGGGGGCCCAGGCTGCCTGGGCCCCCGGTACAGCGTTAGGCGCTGCCCGTGGCAACGGCCGCGCGGAACTCCTGAGTCATCAATGCCACCGAGCCGCGCTGGACAGGGGCCGGACCCGGCTCGCCCCACACTTTGTGCAGCGCGGCTCGCATCCGGTCGTTCATGGCGTCGTTGAGGACGGCCTGGTGCTCCTCGGGCACCTCGCGCACGTCCTGGACGACGACCATGGTGCCGTGGCGGGTGCCGTTCTCCCGATCGTGGTGACCTTCCAGCCGAGGCGCCGTGCCGCTTTACGCATCGCGGCCCGGATCAGTTCCACCCCACCCAATCCGACGGCCTCCTCGTCATCCAGGTTCACCTGGTACGAGCCGCCGAATCCACCGGCGCCTTCCGGGCAGTTGCGACGCAGCAGGGGCACGAGGGCTTCGGCCATGGCGGTGCAGCGCGGGTCCTTCGCGTACGAGGCCATCGTCAGCTCCTTTCCGGGCCGGTGAGGTGCGGCCACAGCAGCTTGATGTCGTGGGCGACCCGCTCGACCAGGACGTCGGGGTCGTTGGCCGTCCACTGGTGAGCTGTCCCGATGGCGTCGGCGGCCTTCGTCCTGGAGGTGCCCGTGCGGGGGAAAGAGCCGGAAGTGATGCGGGCGGTGAAGGTCGCCGGGGCCGGCGGGCGGGGCAGGAAGAGCAGCGGGTGGTGCGGGGTGAAGTCGAAGTGGCCGAGGCGGGCTGCGGGCGCTTCGTCGAAGAGCTGCGGTTCGGTCCACAGGCCGACGGTGACGACGATCCAGGTGTGCGGGTGGTCCGGGTCGTTGCACAGCCACAGGTCGAACGTGCCGACCAGGAGGTTCTCCTCCCACTTCCAGACCTTCGCCCGCGGACCGAGAGCATCAGCCCCGTCCCGGCGCAGCGGCATCAGAGCGCGCTCGAACGGGGCGATCAGATCGTCGTAGGCGGCCCGCATGGCCACGCTGCCGGCGTGGTCGTACGTCAACTCGCGGTCCGGCGTGATCTCCCACTTCAAACCGTCGGGAAGCTGGGTGGCCAGGTACTGGCGCAGCGGGCCGATGGCCAGCGGCAGGCCGTCCTTGTCGAGTCGGGCATGCTCGGCTGCGGGCAGGCGGACCCACCAGGCGTAGTACGGCGTTTCGTCGTCGTAGGAGTCGTCGTCGACGCAAGAGTCGTACACGCAGCCCAGCGAGGAGGACAGCTCCGTCATCGTCTCCTGGGTGCGCTCGTCCAGGTCGGGATCCTCGCCCGCGAGCTGCGATGGGTCTTGGACCTCGAGGCGCCACACCACCTATTCGAAGTCCTTGAAGTCTCTCACGCGCCCGGTGTGACCCCTGCTGTATCCGGCCACGTCCCACTCCCCTGCCTCGCCCAGCTCCGACAGTCCAGTACACCAAGACCCACCAGGCAGGCGGGAACGTTCGCAGACACCCGGCCCGGACGAGCGACGCACAGGGCCGACGGCTCCAGAGCCTCGAAGAACGTGTCGGGCCTTGGCGATGGACAGCAGCACACAGATACTGAAGGCGGGCATTATGTGGAATCAGAGTTGTCAAGGCCGCGTCGCCTTTGGCCCTGTGTGACGAGCCCTGCTCCCGGCGCCTCAGGCTGATAGGGCTGACCGCTGCCGAGTGGCCAACGCGTCCAGCGGCACCAGCCCTCCGGTCAGCAGAGCAATCCCACCCCAGTAGGCCGCAAGGTTCTCGGCGCTGCTCAGGGTGACAGCGCTCGCTGCAAGGGCGAGTACCTGCACCTGCCAGGTCCAGCCCTCGCCGATCGATGCGTTTCGCGGTGCGCCGGGGGGAGATCCGGGCGGACGGCAGACCGCAGTGAAGGACGAGCCGGACAAGCTGGGCTTCCACGCCGACCGCATCCACCTCACGGGCTCATCCGGGGCGGACACCGACAGGCCAACTCCGCCCTGCACCGGATCGTGATCTGCCGTCAGCGCTGGCAAGCCGCGCACCCATGCCTACATGGCCGCCGTACCGCCGAAGGCATGTCAAAGAAGGAGATCATGCGCTGCCCAAGCGCTACGTGGCCCGTGAGATCTACCGCGTTCTGACCGCCCTCAGCAGACGACCGGCCGTCCCCGAAGACTGCACGGCCGCCTGCTTGACATCCTTAACAGCGTCCCCGGGCTGGAGGACGGCATGTAGCCGCACTCGTAGCCTTCACTGCTGATGGCGATCACCTCGCTGACCGGATCCGCGGCGCGGCTGGAGAGCCGGTCCCTTCGGCATGTGCGAGGGCGGTGTCGAGGAGATCGCGCAGGCGGGCGGGGGTCGAAGCGACGGCCGTGGCAAGGAGGGCGCTGCTGTCGGCCAGCGGGGCCAGTACGGCAGAGCCTGTCGCCGGGTCGTCGCCGAGGTGCACCGGTTCGCGAAGGAGGACTTTCATGTCCGGCCGTACGAAGAGGAGTTGGCCGCAGGCACGGTGATGTCCCAGGACGGCGGGGCCGTCCCAGGCGGGGACGGGGCCGCCGTACGCGGTGTGCTGGTCGAGGAGGAGCCGGCCGGCGCGGCGGACGGTCAGGCGGGTGGTGAGGTGCCCGGGTGGCTCCGCCGTGCGGCCGAGCAGTTGTTCTTCTCGCAGCACCAGTCGGGCGGTGGCTGCGAGTTCGACGGTGTACGTCTGGTGCAGGGTGCTGCCGCGGGTGCTGATCAGCGGCTGGGGCAGCCAGTTCAAGGACGCGTCCTCGCCTGCCGTGAGCCGTACGTCGTAGGTGGCGGGGTCGGTCGTCGAGCCGCGCAGGGCGATGGTGGCGGCGGACGTGGTGACGTCCAGGCGGGCCCGTGTGCCGGCCGTGATGTCGAGTGCGAGGCGGTCCCCACCCAGCGGGGCGCTCATCGCGCCGAGCACCATGACCCGTGCCCGTCCGTAGCGGCACCGCAGTCGTCTCAAGTGAAAGGGGCCGTCGCTGCGGAGCAAGGGAAGTGTGGTCGTGCGGCCGTTGTGCTCTGCGTAGATCTGGGCCGTCGCGTGTACGCCGCTGGTCTGGGGAACGGATTCCTCGCTCGCCCCCGCCCCGGCGGACCGCGGACTGTCGTACCCGGTGTCGTGGTGCTCGGCGCCGGTGGGGCGCACCGTTTCGGGTGCGGCCCTCTGGACGGGACCGGGCGCTTCCCGTGCTGGTCGTGGCAGGGGTGCGGAGCTGGTGGTGCGGGTCATGCGGCTGCTCCGGTCCGCCAGGCTGCCAGGCGCCCGTTGACCCAGTCGGCGACCGGGTGGATCCCGTCGGTCTGAGTGAGGCTGGTGAAGGCGACGGGCAGGTCGCCGCGCTGGCGTCGTGCGTCGGATGCCATGGTGTCCAGGTCGGCGCCGACGTACGGTGCCAGGTCGGTTTTGTTGACGACTAGGAGGTCGGCGGTGGTGATGCCGGGCCCGCCCTTGCGGGGGATGTCGTCACCGCTGGCCACGTCGATCACGAAGACCTGGGCGTCGACGAGGCCACGTGAGAACGTGGCGGTGAGGTTGTCGCCGCCGGACTCGATGAGCACCAGGTCCAGAGCTTGCAGCGTCTCCTCTAGCTGTTCCACGGCTTCAAGGTTGGCGGAGATGTCGTCGCGGATCGCGGTGTGCGGGCAGGCCCCGGTCTCCACGGCGGTGATCCGTTCGGGCGGCAGCACGGCCTCGCGGAGCAGGAACTCGGCGTCTTCACGGGTGTAGATGTCGTTGGTGACCACGGCAATGGACAACTCGTCGCGCAGCGCGCGGCACAGCGCGGCCACGGTGGCGGTCTTGCCGGAGCCGACGGGCCCGCCGAGTCCGATCCGCAGAGCGCGGCGGCTGCCGTCGCCTCGCACGGGCTCGGCGCTGTGGGTGTGGCGCTGGGGCATGATCACAGGGTGGTCGAGGTGCACGTCAACTCCAGGTCGTCGTGAGGTGGTTCAGGACCGGCATGACCGGTTTCAGGAAGCGAAGAGGCGGACCGTCCAGGCGGCGTGCTGTTCGCCGGTGAGGTCGAGTAGCGGCGCTGAGGCGGCAGGGAGGGCATCGACGCCGAGGTCGGTGAGACGGCCCGCGGTGGTGACAGCGGCGTCGGCCACGTCGTCCATTTCGGGGGCCAGTCGCGCCAGCAGCGCGGTCGCGTCGAACGGGTCGAGACTGAGCAGCCGTACCGCGGCGGTTGCCGGGCCGCTGACGCTTTCGTACGCGGCGGCCTGTGCGGCGTCCAGCGGGGTCAGGTCCGCCGCGCGGGCGGCGACTCCGAGGACGACGGGCTGGTGTACGCCCTGCGGCCGGTCGCGGGCGAGCCGGTCCAGGTCGGCCGAGGGCCAGGTGACGCGGGCCGTGCGCAGCATTTGCCGGCCGAGCCGACGTGCGACCTTCCGCAGTGCGGGCATGGGGGTGCGGGCGTCGGCGGCCTCGTCCAGGACGAGGGGGTCGTGGCCGTCGGCCGCGGCGGCGGTGAGTCCGGCGGCGGTGAGTCCGGCTGTATGAAGCCGCCCACGGCAGAACGCCTGCAGGCTCGCGGTGTCGTGCACGGCGCCGGAGGCCACCGCCGCCTCCACGCCGCCGGAATGGGCGTGCCCGCCGGCGGGGAAACGACCGTCGGCCAGGACCAGCAGGGCTGCACGGGGCATGGTGGGAGCGGCCCGCCTTTCAGGGAGCAGAGCGAGGAACGGGTACGGGCGCGCCGGGTGTCCGCGACGGTGTCACTGCCCGGATTGCGGCGGCCTTCCCCGGCCACGTGTCATGGCGCGGCCGGGAAGGTGATCCGCAGGTCGGTCAGAACAGGAAGTACCGCTGGGCCATGGGCAGTTCGGTCGCGTAGGTGCGGCCCACGGCGTGCCCGTCGATCTTCGTTCGCACGTCGGAGGTGACGGCGCCGCCGATGTTGACGTCGAAGGTGTCGGGATCGATTGCGATCTCCGGCAGGCCGCTGTTGAGCTTCATGTCGGCCTTCGTCACCTCCCGGGTGCTGTTGATCTGCGCCAGGGGTTTGACGAGTCCCAGATCGCCCAGCTCGCCGCTCAAGGCCAGCTCCGGCACGAAGTTGAAGGAGTTGGCTTGCGTGGAACGGCCGCAGGAGCCCCACACCGGGCGCGGCAGGAACGGTTGCGGTGTCGGGATCGACGCGTTGGCGTCACCGACCTGCGCGTACGCGATCTGACCACCCTTGATGACCATGTGCGGCTTCACCCCGAAGAACTTGGGCTCCCACAGCACCAGGTCGGCGAGTTTGCCCTGCTCGACGGACCCGACCTTGCCGGCGATGCCGTGCGTGATGGCCGGGTTGATGGTGTACTTCGCGATGTACCGCCGGACACGGAAGTTGTCCGCCTCCTGGGTGTCCTCGTCGAGGTGGCCGTAGCGGGCCTTCATCACGTGCGCGGTCTGCCACGTCCGCATGATCATTTCGCCGATACGGCCCATGGCCTGGGCGTCGGAGGACATCATCGAAATGGCGCCCATGTCGTGCAGGAGGTCCTCGGCAGCCATCGTGGAGGGGCGGATCCGGGAGTCGGCGAACGCCATGTCCGCCTCGATCTCCGGGTTGAGATGGTGGCAGACGATCATCATGTCGACGTGTTCCTTGACGGTGTTGACCGTCAAGGGTCGGGTCGGGTTGGTCGAGGCGGGCAGCACATTCGGCTGGCCGACCAGGCTGATCATGTCGGGTGCGTGGCCGCCACCGGCGCCCTCGACGTGGAAGACATGGAGGCTGCGGTACTTCTTCTCGCGCCGCCGCGCCGACTTCGGGTCCATGGTCGCCGCGAGGGTGTTCTGTACAAAGCCGGCCTCGTTCAGCGAGTCGGCATGCAGGGCGACCTGGACACCAGTGCTGTCGCACACCGCCAGGGCCGCGTCGATCACGGCGGGTGTCGCGCCCCAGTCCTCGTGAATCTTGAAGCCCAGGACGCCAGCCCTGACCTGGTTCATCAGTGCGTCCTTATTGACCGTGCTGCCCTTTCCGAGAAGCCCGATGTTGACCGGGTACTGGTCGAGCGCCTCGAACATCCGGTGGATGTGCCACTTTCCCGGCGTCACCGTGGTGGCCGTACTGCCCTCGGCAGGCCCCGTGCCGCCGCCGATCAGCGTGGTCACGCCGGCTGCCAGCGCCTCGTGGATCTGGCCCGGGCACAGAAAGTGCACGTGTGTGTCGACGCCGCCCGCGGTGAGGATCCGACCGTTGCCGGAAATGACCTCCGTCTCGGGTCCGACGACGAAATTCGACGCACGGCTGTCGTCGAACCTCTGCTTGTCCATGGTCTCGGGGTTGTACGCCTTGCCGATCGCAGCGATCACGCCGTCGCGCAGCCCGACGTCGGCCTTCACGATGCCCCAGTGGTCGACGATGAGCGCGCCGGTGATCACGGTGTCGACCGGCTTGTGCTGGCTGTCGTCGCGTGCGTAGTGCGACTGCCCCAT
Source organism: Streptomyces sp. NBC_00154 (assembly GCF_026342835.1). GTDB lineage: Bacteria > Actinomycetota > Actinomycetes > Streptomycetales > Streptomycetaceae > Streptomyces. Next base: position 131,852 of record NZ_JAPEMI010000004.1, on the reverse strand, counting down.
CGACTCGCGGATCACCTTGCCGCCGCCGAAGATCATTTCGTCGCCGCTACGGCCGGGGCCGCCGGCCCAGTCCGCCTCGATCCTGATGACGAGGCCGGTGTCGGCGAGCCGCACCCGGTCGTCCGTCGTCGGACCATACAGGTCGGCGTACTTCTCACGCGTCAGTGCCTCAGCCATCGAGTTCTCCGCTCCCGGCCTTGATCTGCAGCCCCTTCACCTTCCGCTGCCCCTTGATCGGCACGAGTTCCACGCACCGCTCGTCACCGGGCTCGAATCGTTCCGACGTGCCGGAGGGAATGTTCAGCCGCATCCCGCGGGCCTGCTCACGGTCGAAGACCAGCCCCGGCTTGGCCTCGTCACCGGACCCGTGCCCCGCGTTCGCCTCGGCGAAGTGGAAATGAGAGCCGACCTGGATCGGCCGGTCCGACAAATTGCGCACCGACAGCCGAGTGACCCGCTCACCGTCGTTGAAGCTCACCAGGTGCGGCTGCTCGACCACCGGCAGGGCAACCACCGGCGCATCACCGTGCTCCGGGCACTTCTCCTCAGGGTGCGGCTCAGGCTCGGGTACGAACTCGAACTTGCCAGGGTGCACGGCCACTTCCTCGTCCGGCTCGTCGAAGGGATCGTGGATCGTCACCAACTTCGTGCCGTCCGGGAACGTCGCCTCGGCCTGGACATTGTTGATCATCTCAGGTACGCCGTTCATGACCTCGCTGCGCTTGAGGACATGCCGGCCCGATTCCATGACGGAGTCGACCGTGGCTCCGGCTCGAGCCTCCTCGTACACGTGCGCCGTCAACAGCGCCATGGCCTCGGGATAGTTGAGCAACAGCCCTCGATTACGGCGCCGTTGGGCGACGTCTGCCGCCACATGGATCAGCAGCCGTTCCTGCTCGTGCGGAGTCAGATGCATACTGTCCCCTTTCCTGCTCGTCGCATTGACACGGTGCGGCGAGGCTCACGAGAACAGCAGGATGGTGGGCCACAGTCCGCAAGTGATCACCGATCGCAACGAGGAATGGACACGGGAGGAGCGGTCTATACCCACAATGAGGTGATATCGAAGCGCGCCGCGCAGAGATCGAGCGCGGGTCTACGCCCTTGCTGGACGCCCCCTTGCGCCCCGGCGAGAGGGCATCCACTACTGAGGTTTTCAGGGGGAGGTCGGTGGGTTGATAGCCAGGCCCGTGGCGGTGAGGCAGCCGTCGATCAGGTGGGGCCGGATCTGGATTCTGCGTAACTCGCGGCGAAGTGTGCGGTCGAGGTCGTCGGGTGTGTCGAAGGCGGTGTTGGCCGTGGCTCTGCGCACGAGTGACCAGACGGCCTCGACGGGGTTCAGGTCGGGTGCATAGGGCGGGAGGCGGATGGTGGTGAGCCAGTCGTGCTCGGCCTCGTACCGTTTCAGCCCAGCAGCCAGGTGCCGGTATTGCGTCTAGGTCGAGTCCCAGACCGATAGGTCCGGGGCTTGCGGCATGTTGAAGCACGCCTACAGGTCGAACTCGAGGTGCTCGATGTCCGTGAAGTGGACCTCCTCCAGGGAGCCGGCGCGGCGGCCGCCGTCCTGGAAGTAGGTCTCTTTGAGGGCTTCGGCGGCGATCTCCCTGAGGCGGTCGTCGCTGGCGCCCTGTTCCTGGGCTTCGAAGAGGCGGGCGGCGTGGCGTGGCGGCAGGGCGACGGTCAGGTGCCGGATGCGGTCCTCATCCGTCGACCCGATCGGTGCGACGTAGCCGAGCCGGGCCCGGGTGTCGATGACGATGCCGCCGGTGCTCGCCGCCTTCTCCTTGGCCTTCGCCCGGATCTGTGGCTGCCACCGTTTCTTGACCTCGGTCTCCAGGCGTGCGGCGAGGTCGGGGCGGGGCTTTTTGATCTGGTCCTTGACGTACCGCTCGACGGTGCGCTGGGAGATCCGCAGCATCTGGGCGACCGCCTTGGTGCCCTTGTACTGCTTGACCAGGTACCGCATCTGCGCGCCCGCGCTCTTTGGCGTCGGGCGTGTGAACGCCTTCTGCACCGCCTTGTCGAGACCGTCCCCGAACGTGCTCATCGCCTACCTACTCCCCGTTGTCCTGGTCGGTGACGGTGCCGTCCTTGATGTACCGGGCGAGGTTGAGCTCCGGGGCGTTGAACTGCTCCCTGGCGCCCTCGCCCCACAGCACGCTCTGCGTGCCCTCGTGCTTCACCAGGCCCGGGTTGACCCCGAGCTTGAAGCCGCCCGGCAGCGGCTTGCCCTCCCGGTACGGCAGGAAGTCCAGCGGCGATTCGCCGTCGGCCGCGTAGACGACGCAGTCGGAGAGGATCGCGACCGGGTACTGCCCGGTGAATGCCGCGTGCTTGACGATCTTGCGGTGCAGGTTGATCCGGGTGCGGGAGATGACGGCCGCGCGGATGTCCGGCCGCCAGGTCGGGCGGGACAGTGCCCGCCACGGCTCGCCGGGCCGCCAGCCCTCGCCCCGGGGCCGCTCGCGCAGCTTGCCGATGCCGCCCTTCACCGTGGCCTTGACGGCGGTCACCACGATCGTCAGCTCCGGGTCACGGCCCTTGTAGCCGTCCATCGCCGCCAGGAAGTCCTCCGGCGACAGGGCCGCGTCGACGCCGAGGTCGGCCATCGTGGCCAGGTAGGCGTCCCTGAGCCGGTTGTACCAGGCGTCCAGGTAGCGGCCGTTCTCGTCCCGGACGTACGCCTCGGTCGGCGCGACGTCGTAGCCGAGCTCCACCGCGTAGGCGACGGTCGGCGTCGCGTACCAGGCCGGGCCCTCCGGGCGTTCGCCCTTCGGCGTGAACGGGCTGGGCAGCATCGATCCGTCAAGCCCCACCCACTCCTTGCCGACCTTCACGCGGGACAGGTCGACGTGGCTCAGGTCGACCAGCCACGAGCCGGGCAGCTTCGGGTCGAACACCGGGTTCTTGACGTGGGTGGGCGCGCCGAGGCCGACGATCAGACCGTTGGCTCCCGCGCCGAAGGCCATGTTGACGTCGATGCCCACGAGGTTGCGGCGCAGGCATTCGTCGTCGGTGAGCGGCCGCGCCCAGTCGTACGCCTCCTCGAACAGCTTCTCCGCAGGTCCCCGGACGTGGAAGCGCGGCAGATCCTTCAGGAGCGGGTGCCCGTCGGGGGCCTCGCACGGCGCGCAGTCGACCGGGTCCTTCCCCAGCGAGCCGGGGTTGTGCTCGGAGTGCCGCTTGCCGTCGGCGTCCGGCTCGGAGGCCCGGGTCGCCGGGTGCAGCGCCGTCATCAGCTCCAGGCCGGTCACGGCGGTGGAACCGCGGGGCGTCATCACCCGCGACGCGTACGTGCCGAGGAGCCGGGCGAGTTCCGCCGGGGGCAGCTGCCCGGCCTCACCCCAGTGCCGGGTGTCCAGCGCGTTCCAGGACGGGATGCACAGCTGGACACAGGCCCGCTCCGAGCCCTGTGCTGGGCGGTAGATCCGCGCCCACGGCCCGAACCCGCGCTTCGTCAACTGCCACTGGGCGCGGGTCAGCTGCTTGATGACCTTGTGACCCTCAGGAATCCGCCCGGCAAGCCGCTCCTGGTCGCCGAGGGCGACCGGGAGGCCGTAGCGCTCCAGCGCGGTCTCGGTGAGCACGAGCAGCGGGTCAGCCGGCTTGCCCGGCCCGGCCAGCTTCGGCGCCCCGAGCCTCGCCTCCTTGAGGGTCCAGTCCACCAGGGACGGCAGGCTCTTGGCGGGCACGTCCAGGACCAGCCCGCCGGTGCAGTACGCCAGCACCTGCCCGTCCTCGACATCGACGACCGCCAGCGGACCGTTCTCGAACCGCGGGTCAGTGCCGCCCGCCGGGGCCCTGGCCGGGGCCGCCTTCCTCGCGCCCGGACGGTGCGACGTCGACGACGGCCTGGTGCGCGCCGGACGTGACGCGGCCACCGGAGCAGCGGCGACGGGAGCAGGGGCAGGGGCAGGGGCAGGGGTCTGGGTGTTCTCGGTTGCAGTCATGGCCTCGGGGGCCGGGCCTGTGGACTGAGTCTCGGCTTCGGCCGGGGCGGGCGCGCCGGTGAACGTGGCCGGCACCACAGCGGCAGGGGCGGGGTAGAGCTCCGCGAGCTGCGCCAGCAGCCGTGCGTACGCCTCACGCTCGGGGCCCCGGGGCTCGGTCGGCTTCTTGGTCGACTCCCAGCCGGACACCGTGGCCCGGCGCACCTTCAGTGCGGCGGCGATTTCGTCCAGCGTCAGGCCGTGCGCGACCCGCAGCCGCTTGCGTTCCTCCGCCGACGGCAGTGGAGAGCGGGACGCGACCAGCGCGTCGACCGCATCGAACAACTCGGACATGGAACACCTCCCGATCAACACTCTACCCCATTAACCGTACGGATCGCGCGCTTTTACCGTACGGATCGCGTACGAGCGTGTTCGGTGGCGGCAATGTGCACACTTCCGTAATCTGGTGTGCATGACGGAGACGACGTACTCGATCGTGGAAGCCCGCGCCCGGCTGGGCGCCATCGCGCGCGAGGTCAGCGCCACCCGTGAACCGGCCGCCATCACCGACCACGGACAGACCATCGCCATACTGGTCAGCCCCGCCGACGCCCTCGAACTGCAGGAGCTGCGGGCCCTGGCCGCCTACCGCGCACGCCAGGCCCGCGGCGAGAGCGCCGGCGTCCCGCACGACGAGGCGTACCGCCGCGTGTTCGGCGGAGCTGAGGCGTGAGCTACGAGGTCATCTGGGAGCCCGAGGCCCTCGCCCAGGCGGAGCGGCTCGCCAAGGACGACCCCGACGGGGTCCGGCAGGTGTTCACCGCCGTCGACCGCCTCGCCGACAACCCCCGCCCCGACGGCGCGTTCGGCAGCACCGACCTGCTGCGCATCCACATCGGCGCCTACCGCGTGATGTACGAGATCAGCGACCAGCAGATCCGCGTCAGTGTCATCCACCTCGGACGCGTGCGCTGACCAGTCCCGGGACCCCTGGCCTGTCAGTGGCCATATCCGGGTCAGGCAGAGGGGCGCCGCCTGGTGCCGCCGCCGCTTCCGTTCAACGGGATCAACGTTTCCAGATGAGCACCCTTGACCCAGGAGCCCAGCAGGTCGCGGTGCAGGGCCACGATGTCCTGGCGCAGCGCCAGGCCCAGCGCGGCCGTCGTGAACGTACGGCAGGTGGTGACGAACAAGGCGACATCCGCGCCGTGTTCGAGACGGGCGGTGCCGACGAACTTCTGCATGTCCTGCGAGGACACGCTCCGGTGCGGCGCATACTTTTTGCACTGGACGACCAGTTTGCGGCCGTCGGCCAGGTAGCCGACGACGTCCGCGCCCAGGTCGCCGCTCTTGCCGCTGACGACGACCTTCGTGCAGCCGTCCGTCGACACAGCTCGGCGACGTACGTCTCGAACTCCTGCCACGACAACGCGTCGACCTCGGCCATCGACAACTCCCGCGCCCTGGCTTCCTCCTGAGCTCGCCACGCGCGGTCTTGGCCGACCGCGAGACGGTGCGATCGCAGCAGCGCCCATCCGGCCCCGCCCACCACGGCCGCGGCGAGCACGGCCACCAGGACGGGCCACACCACCGACCAGTGCCGGGCCACCCACACCGCGGCGGCCACCGCCGCCACCGCACCCCAGCCCTGCAGTTGCCTGCGCGTCCGCTTCTTCAAGCGTCGGCGCCGTCGACGTGCCGCCATCAGTCCCCCGCTCCACAGACCCTTGATCCGCAGTGGGCGCCGACGGGTGCCGTCCGGCCCTTGCGTGTGCGCGGGCTCATCGGCCGGCCTGGGTGACGCCGCTCGCCAACTGCCCCAGGATGTTCAGGATCCCGTGGCCCGCCGGGGTGGGTGCGAGCAGGACGCCCAGCGCCAGGACGATGACGACAGTCAGCTTCTCGTCGAAACGGCTACGGGCCTCCGTACGCCGCCGCAGCCGCCAGACGACGAAGACTGCGAGCAGCACCGTCACGTTGATGGTCAGCAACCCTCCCGACCTCCCCCATCGACAGGCCATCACCCCACGCAGACGGCAGGACACCGCCCCAGCCTTCTTATGTAGCGGCGCCTTAACGATGTTGGAGGCGGCTTGCCGGTGAATGGCACAAAGCCATCTGGGCCTGGCCGAATACCGCAGCGGCTGCGGCTACACCTCGATCCGCACGACGACGAAGAGGTCCCCCGCCTCCCCACCGTTCCTGCCGGGCCAGCCCAGACCTCTCAGGCGCAGTCGCTGCCCGGCTCGAACTCCTGGGGGAAACCGAATCCGGTGGGTTGTCTCTTCGAAGACCTCGCCGGTTCCCTGGCAGTCGCAGCCCTCCGCGCCGTGCGTACCAAGCCTGGAGGTGCAGGCCGGGCAGGGCTTCCGGTCGATGAGACGAAGCCCTTTGACCGCGCCGTGGGCTGCGATCCAGGGGCTCACGGCGGCTCTGACGTATCTGTCCAGCCCGCGGCTGGGCGAGTCCTCGTCGAAGTACCGCCGGTCGATTTCTCGGAGGGCGAGCATGACCTCGAAGGCGTCGGCCGGGCGGTCGCCGGGGTTCTTGGCCAGGAGCCGCGTGACGAGCTTCTCCAGTTCCGGCGGGATGGCAGACCGCAGTTGGAGCAGGGGAGGCCGGCTGTTCGTTGAAGTGCTGGTTGATCAGGTGCCAGGCAGTCCCGGTGAAGGGCGGTTGCCCGGTGATCATCTCGTAGAGCATGCATCCGAGCGAATACAGATCGGAGCGGTGGTCGTAGGTGCCGCTGAAGCACTCGGGTGCCATGTAGGCCGGGGTGCCGATCAGGACGCCGGTGGTGGTGATGTCGTGCCGTTCATCGCTGCTTTTGCTGATGCCGAAATCGACGACCGGCGCTCTGCCGCCGGAACGGACGATGATGTTGGACGGCTTGATGTCCCGGTGGGTCAGGCCCGCCTCGTGTGCGGTGCCCAGGGCGTCGGCGATACAGCCTGCCGTGCGCACGACCTCGGGCAGGGGCAGCCGCCCGCCTTCCAGCACCACGCTGAGAGGCTCTCCGCGGAGTAGCTCCATCACCAGGTAGGCATACAGTCATCCGTCGTGCCTCGCGGAGCCGAAGTCGTGCACGGTGACGATGTGCGGGTGGGACAGGCCGCCGGCGACCGCGGCCTCGCGGGCGAACCGGGCTACCTGCCGGTCATTGTCCGCGCTGCCGTCCTCGCTGGGGACCTTGACCGCCACCAACCGGTCGACCTTGGGATCGTGCGCGACCCAGACCTGCCCGAACCCGCCCGCGCCGATGGGCTCGATCAGCCGGTAGCGGCCGTCCAACACGGCTCCTGCCTGCACAACTCCCCCTTCGGCGCTCACTGTGACGCACGGTGTACCAGGCGTGTACCCGTCACGCTACGCCGGAGGAACCTGCCACAACAGGAGAACGAGGCGGGGGGCCAGCGTATCCGCGGCGCCCCGGACATGCGCCAAACCCGGCTCCCAGTAGTACCCCGGGCCACCCGGCCTCGCGTCTTCCGGCAGCCCACGGGTACGGCGCCCTTCCCGAATCCCGTCGCCGGGCTGGCTGATCATCCCGCTGACACGGCCTCAGCCCTCGTGGCAGGGTGCGGTGATCGGATCGGCAGACGGCAGGGGGCTCCCGTGGAAGCGCGGATGTGGAACGGACTGGTCGGCGTCGCGAAGGAGACGTACACCGCCTCGCTGGGCGAGGGGGTCGTGCCGCGCCCGCTGATGATGCCGCTGGTGCGCGGCGAGCTGGTCGGGCTGATCTGGGTCCGCCCGCTCAAGGTCGGCCAGGACGCGCTCGCCGGGATCGCCGAACTCGCGAACATCGCCGCGGCGGCCGGCGCGGACGAGGTCGTCCTCGCCTGGGAGACCCACGACGTCGCCACCGCCTGCGAACTGCCCATCGTCGGCCCGGCCCCGTGCCTCAACATGGTGCTCGCCACCCGCGACGGGCACGTCCTGCACCAGTTCCCCTACAGCGAGCAGCTCCTGTCCCGCAGCTCCGAGGGCTGGGCATCGGTCGCCCCGGACTGGAGGCCGGCCCCCGCGCCGCAGCCCGGCGGCGAGCTGGTGCCGCCGATCCAGGCCGCGGTGAACTTCTCCTTCACCCCGATCGAGCTGGACCACCCCGACCCGTTCGGCGTCACCGTCGTGCTGATGGAAGAGGACGGCTACCGCATCAGCCTGACCGAAGCGTTCGCCCGCTGAGCCCGTGGCACGCGACTTCGACGACGACGCGCCCCGCCGGATCGGGGACGCGAACGAACTGGTCCTCGCCCGCCAGCGAGACGCCGACGAACGGATCTACGTGGTGACCACCAACCTCGTCATCGACGCCCAGGAGAAACTCGCCCGGCGCCGGCGGCTGGACCGCATCTGGCGCGCCGGAGCGGCCGTCAGCTGGCTGTCCTTACTCACCGCCGTCATCGGCACGGGCACCGCCTGGCTCACCACGGGCGACCCGGCGCGGTTCGTCCTGGGCGACCTGATCTGCGGAAGCCTGCTCCTGATGTCCCTGCTGGCGCTGGTCGGCGTCCACTTCGCCGGGCGGAACCTGCCCACCCTCCAGCGCCTCGAGGCGCAGCTCGCCGCCGCGCAGGAGTCGCTGTGGCAGCAGAAGGTCGACCGACGCCCGGACCTGCACGACCAGCGCAGCCTCTACCGCGAGGAAGTCGCCACTGCGATCGAGAAGTACCAGAACGACAGCCGCAAGTACCGGCGGATCCACAACAGCCTGCAGACCCTCATCATGATCGGCTCAGCGTCCACGACGACGATCGCGGCCCTGGACACCGGCAAGGAGCTGACCTGGCAGAGCGTCACCCTGACCGGGATCAGCTTCGCCATCACGGTGGCCGCGATGTTCACCGGCTACTACAAGTTCCGCGAGCGCAGCTACTTCCTCCATCAGACCGCCGACGCCATCGAGCAGGAAGCCAACGCCGTCACCCTCGGCATCGGCCCCTACAGCGAGTTCGGCGAGGCCAGGGAGGCCGAGGCGCTGAAGCTGTTCACCCATCGCGTCGAAGAGCACCGCAACGAGCAGCGCCGCCGCCAGCAACAGCTGGACCAGCCCGCCGACCAGGCCACGCCCTCCAGCCAGCCGCCCGCCGCCTGAACGCGGGCGACTACCGGCGTCGGCGGACGGCGAGTCAGCCAGCGTTCGAGGACAGGTGCTGGCCGTCGAAGTACATGGCGTTGCTGTTGGCGCCGTCCAGGCTGCCCTTGGTATCGGACACCCCGGCATGGACTTCGCCGGTTGTCGGCCGGGACGTGTAGACCGAGCACTCCTGCACCACGTTGGGCACCAGGTGCAGGGTGCATTCCTGTACGGAACTGAGGGTGATGTCATCTCGGCTCCCGTCCTCCGGGTTCCGGCCGAGCCAGTAGTAGAAGGTTAGGGTCTGCGCGGTGGGGGACTTCGCCTTGATCTTGTAGGCGATGCTGTTGCCGGTGTCGTCGGCGATGCAGGGGAGCACCAGGTAGCCGTCGACGTTGTCGGCGGCATATGTGTCGCGACACCACCAGTCCAGGCCGAGGACGGGCTCGGACGGGGGCTTGGTCGTCGCCGACGACTTCGGGGGCGGGGTCGGCGTCGTGGAGGAACCGTGGGTGCCCGATGCTTCGGCGGTTGCCGTGGTCGAGGGCGAACTGGATGGCCGGCCAGACATGGAGGAGGGAGTCGGTGTTTTGGCCGCGATGGAGGCCTTGGAGGCGTCAACCGGAGGGGTTCCTGTCGCCTCGTCGAAGTGCTGAGACCACAACCAGCCTGCGGTGACCACGAGGATGAGGGCGGTGGCCGCGGCGGTGACCAGCGGGGCCACGCGACGGCCGCGGCGCTGAGCCGTGCGGTCCGCGATTCGGCGTGCGGCGCGGGAGCCGGGCTGGGTCGGGGCGTATGCGACGGCGGAATCGGAGGGGGAGGCGACTGCGGGGTCAGCGATCGGCCGGGCGGGGCTGTCGGGCTCCGTGGGGTGCGCGGTTGCTGCGTCCCCGGCCGCCGTGTCCTGGCCCGCGGCAGCCTGGCGCAGGCCGACCGTGTCCTCGGCCTCGCGCAGGGCGGTCATCGCGGCGACAGCAGGCGGCAGCCACGCCGACGTACCCAGCACGGTGACCAGGTCGTCGACCGGCTCGATCAGCTGGTGCAGTAGTTCACCCAGACCGGGCCTGAGGGCCGGATCCTTGGCGAGACACGGCTCGACGACGGCGCGTAGTTCGCGCGGCAGACCGTCCATCTCGGGCGGTTCGTGCAGCACGCGGTAGTGGAGGACGGAGGCGGAGGCAGCCTCGCCGAACGGGTACCGGCCAGTGGCGGTCCTGGCAAGGAGGACGCCCAGAGAGAAAACGTCCGAGGCCGAACCGACTGCCTGGCCCTTGACCTGCTCGGGCGAACTGAACCCGGGGGTACCCAGGTAGTTTCCGTGCTCTGTCAGGCGTGTGGCGTCCACGACGGCGGATATTCCAAAGTCGATGACGCGGGGGCCGTTCGACGTCAGGATGACGTTCGACGGCTTGAGGTCGCGGTGGACGACCCCCGCCTCGTGGATCGCGCTCAGGGCCTCCACCAGACCCGCGCCCAGGGCTCGTACCGAGTCGGTGGGCCAGGGGCCGTGACGGAGGGCCTTGTCCAGGGGGACGCCTTGGACATGGGCAGTGGCCAGCCACGGCGGGTCGGTCTCGGCGTCGGCGCCGACCACGGCGGCGGTGTAGGCGCTGTTCACCTGGCGGGCGGCCTGGGCCTCACGGGCGAAGCGGCGTCGAAACTCGTCGTCCTCCGCGATTTCCGGCCGAACCACCTTCACGGCGACCTTCATGCCTCCAGGGCTTCGGCCCAGGAAGACCTGGCCCATACCGCCCTGGCCGAGCCTGGCGACGATCCGGTACGGGCCTATCCGCTGCGGCAGCGGCGCGTTATGCCAGTCCATGGGTGAGTGATCCCCCGTCAATCTCCATGCGGTGCACGCGGGTTATGGGCGTGCCGGGGACGGGAGTCTGCCCAACTGGGGGTCCGGGTGTCCAATTCCGGATGTGAAACCGATGTGTCCGGCGTGGTCGGCGCCTTGGCGCAGGATCTGTTCGACGACGATGCTCGTGGGGGACTCATGGGATGTCGCACACAACAGCGGACGGTGCCCGGTGGGCCCGGCAGCACGGATGGACGGAATCGCCCCGTCCGCGTGCCGGGCACCCGACGGCTACTTCAGCCGGACGTTCACCCCGAAGCCGTACTTCGGGAGCGTCTTGTCGTAGTACGTGCGCGGGAGCTTGTTGGTCCCCGCTGTCGGAGTGGGCAGGCTCCGGAGCTCCCGGCTGTAGCTGCGGAAGACGGCGAGACTGACGGTCAGACAGTTGTTCGTCCACAGCCGGTACTCCGTACCGCGCAGCTTCTTCCACGTTGTGGTGGCGGTCGACGAGAGCCGCTGGTGGGTCTTCTTGCAGCGGTAGCCGTCGTACCCCTGCTTCTTGAAGTTGTTCACCATGTCCCTCCCGGTCCAGCTCGACTTCGACCACGGCTTCGTGGAGTACGAGCCGAAGATCCACCGGTCCGGGGCGGTCTGGAACGCCCAGGCGACATGTCCAGCCAAGGCCTTGTCGTCGATGCTGTAGGGGAACTTGAACATGCACACGGAGCCGGTTGGAGCGGCCTCGGCGGCCGGCGCCGAGGCGAGCCCGCCAGCAAGGACGGCGCCGAGCGCCAGGCCGACGGCAGTGCGGCGGCCGTAGGCAGGGCCCCGGCGAGTGCCTGGATCGTCCGGTTTGATCATGTGATGCGGTAGAGGGCGAGGACGCGGGGGCGTTCGGTGTGAGCTCGTCGTCCGGCGGCGGTGTTGACGTAGCCGGCGAGCTTGAGCGCGCTGCGGATCAGGTCGCGGAGGGCAGCGAGTACGGCGGGCGCGTAGTGGGTCCTGACTTGGGACTTGTCCTCGTTGAAGGTGACATCTCGACACCAGTGGACGGTGTTTTCCACGGTCCAGTGCCCGCGAGCCCAGGACGCGATCTCGGCTGCGTTCGCTTCCTCGGCGGGCAGGTCGGTGATGGCGTAGACGGTCTCGCTGGACCATTTCTTCGCCCCGTAGAGACGGCGACGGCGCTGGATGCGCAGGACCTGGGCCGCGTGCGGGAAGAGCAGGCCCTCGACGGTGACGACCTGCACGAGCCGCTGCTCGTGACGGCCGTGGCCCCGGGCGTCGTCGCGGTGGATCACGGGGATCTCCTTCCAGGGCAGGGCGTGGAGTTGACGGGCCTGGCCGCGCTGGTTGTTCTTGATGGTCAGCAGGTAGTGAGCGCCGCGTTCGCGCAGGTAGGTGGCGTGGTCGCGTTGGGCGTGGAGGGCATCGGCGGGAACGACCACCCCCGCGAGATCCGTGTCGTCGATCTGGTCGAGGAGTGGTGCGAACTCGGGGATTTCGTTGGTCTTCGCGCCGATCTCGCGGGAGGCGAGAGTGACACCGTCGCCGTGACGGACGGCGGACAGGACGAAGACCCGGCTGCCGTCCGGGCGTCTCGCGCCACGCAGGCACTTGCCGTCCACCGCGATCGCCCGCCGCCTCAGCCGTACCGGCTCGGCACGGGCGGCCGCCCGGTGGGCCCGGCGCTGTTCGCGCTCGGTGCCGCCGTCGGGCATCACCGGCTTAGGCCGGTGGGGCTGTGCGGACAGCAGGGGCCGAAGGTATTCGTAACCGGCCGCGCCGATCTCACCGGGATCGAGCCTCCCCAGGACGCTGCGCAGGGTCTTCTCACTCGGCACCCGGTAGCGGCCAAGGAGTGGGTGGTAGGGCAGGCCGAAGGCGGCCAGTTCCTCCGGCGTCGCACGCCGGCACCACTCCGCCGCCGCGGTGATCGAGTCGTGGCCGGCGGGTGTCATCGCGCAGACCACCAGGGCCAGCAGCGAGGAGAGCCGGTACCGCACTCCGCAAGCCCCTCTCGGATCGGTGACCGACTCGAACTCAGCGACCAGGCTGCGGACTTGGTCCTTGGCGACACCCTCGCCGAGGGCTTCCAGGCAGGGCGTATGAGGCACGGGGGCAGCGACAGGGGATGATGGAGGAACGAACACGGCACCTTCGTGGATCTTGCAGCGTAGAGAACTACATGATCCACAGGTGCCGTGTTCACCTGCTTCCGGGGCCCACCGCCGAGATCAATCACCCCAGGCCGAGACGATCCGGGCAAACGCCGGGGCCCTGCGGTCCGACCCGACTCGTCGATCGAGAGGACTACCGCGCCGCCCGGCGGGGCCAGATACAGGCCGATCACGCCAGCCACCTTCTCCGCGAACGCGGGATCTTTGGAAATCTTGAAGGTGCCGGACCGGTGCGGCTTCAGGCTTTCCTCGCGCCAGACGCGCGCGATGTAGTGCCAGGACACGGTGATGTTCTCGGTTCGCTCCAGGTACTTCGCCAACTCCCGTGTGGACCAGTGCGAAAGCCCCGTGCCGTCCGGCGGCGTCATGCGCGTCAGCGCGATCACCCGGGACCGCACCCGCGCCGGTACCTGTTCCCGTGCGCCACCGGGACGCTCCCCTTCCAGCCCGGCCAGTCCGTGCTCGGCATAGCGGGTCTTCCAGCGGTCCACGGTCGGCAGTGACACCCCGAGCAGCTCGGCAATGTCCTTGCGCCGGCGCCCCTCGCTCGACCACAGCACGATCCGGCCCCGCGTAGCGATGTCCGCAGGAACGTCCCGGCTGTTCAACAACTCCCGCAACTCGGCGGCCTGTTCCAGGGAGATCTCCACACCAAGAGACCCTGCCACACAAGATCAAGTAACGCTGACGGAATCACGAAACACTAGGCATAGACATCATTCCGGACTGGGCATCTGTTCCCGGAGGCGTCGCCACGACGCTCTTCCGAACGGTGCCGTCAGCAACCCCGGCAAGCGTCACCGCTCTGAAGTGCGTAAAGGATGTGAAAAAGCTGCCGGGCCGCGGGCGGGGAGCCGCCTGCGGCCCGGCAGTTGGTACGAGAGGTTGCGGAGGATCAGAAGGCGCCGGTGCCGTTCGGGGTGCCGAGGCCGGTGGGGCCGTCCCAGCCGACGCGGGCGTTGCACCACTGGGTGGTCGGGCAGCTGCCGTTGCTGCCGGAGGTCACGTCGTAGAGCGACGTCGCGTGTGTGTAGGGGTAGTTGTTGTCGATCGAGCCGGTGTTGCCGGCCAGCCCATAGACCGAGGCGATGATCGGGGACGACACGCTCGTGCCGCCGAAGACCAGCCAGCCGGACAGGCCCTGATACGCGGTGCTGTCGTAGACGGCCACGCCGGTGGCGGGGTCGGCGACCGCGGAGACGTCCGCCTCGGCGCGGTTGGCGCAGCCGGTGCCGAAGGAGGCGGCGCCGCTGAGCGCGGCGTTGTACGCGGAGCAGCCACTGCCGGCGCCGCTCCATGCGGTCTCGGCCCAGCCGCGGCTGCTGGTCGAGGTGGTGAGGTGGGTGCCGCCGACGGCGGTGACGTAGTGCGAGGAGGCCGGGTAGCTCGCGCCGTAACCGCTGTCACCGGAGCTGGCGGTCACCGCGATGCCCGGGTGGTTGTAGTACGAGCCGTAGGTGGCATCGGAGGCGTCGGAGCCGCCGTAGCTGTTGCTGATCGCCACCACGCCGGAGGTGGCCGCCGCACGGTTCACCGCGGCGCCCAGATCGGCGAAGGACGAGGAGCTGGCCTCCACCAGGAGGATGTGACAGTTGGGGCAGATCGCGGAGACCATGTCGAGGTCGAGCGAGATCTCCTGGGCCCAGCCGCCGTTGCTGCGGGGGTATTTGGTGCCGCCGCTCTGGTCGATCTTCTTGAAGCAGCCGTTGGCCGTGGTGCAGGCCGGCAGCCCGAACTGGCTGCGGTACACGCCCAGGTCGGCTTCGGCGGTAGGGTCGTCGTACGCGTCGACGATCGCGACCGTCCGGCCCGAACCGGCCGTGCTGGACGGCAGGTTGTACGCGGACTGCAGACTGGATGGTCCGTAGCCGGAGGGCGTGGCGTTCGGGGCGACCGACTTCAGGGTGGTGAGGTCGGTGCGGACGATGGCCTTGCACGCCGCGAACCCGGCCTTGGCGGTGGCGCAGGAGTGGGCCGGCGCCTTGACGCTCGGCGTGGCCGCGGCGTGGGAGGCCACGGCGGGGCCGAGGACCGTGAGCGGGATGGCCGCCAGGGCCGCGGTCACGATGGTCAACAGCCTTGCGCGCAGCTGCATATGGGTCTCCTTGGGTTGTGGAGATCAACGACGGCGCAAGCGTGCTGGAACAGCAGCCGAACGGATAGCCATGGAATGTTAAAGGGAGGATTCGTTTATGATTCCTGCCTGCGTGAATGGTGATTCGGAGTGCGAAACTCTGACATGCCCATGGGGGGTTTGGCTAGCCGGATCCCAGGGTAACTGCCCGCTGCCCTGCTGGTGACGCGGGGTCAGTTCTGCCGCAGTGCCGGCATCGGGACCGGGATGCTGTACGCGGTCGCGCCCGCTCCGACGCCTGTCATCCAGGCCGGCCCCGAACACACGAGCATGCCCAGCATCAACGGGCGCCGGGGCCTTCCCCGTGATCGTGGACACCGGTTGTCATGCGGCGGTGGCCAGCGTAGTTGATCGCTGTTCGTAGGTGATCGGGCTGATCTGGCCGAGGCGGGAGTGCCGTCGGCGGGTGTTGTAGCGGGTCGCCCAGCGGAAGACGGCGAGGCGGGCCTCACGGGCTCCGTTCCACCGCTTGCGGCCCTGGAGCGTCTCGCGTTTCATGGTCGCGTTCAGACTCTCCGCGGCGGCGTTGTCCGCGCTTGTGCCGACCGCGCCGCGCGATCTGGTTACGCCCAGCTGCGAGCAGACCTGGGCGAACTCCTTCGACACATATTGGGCGAGTTCAACCGGTCGTTGCAACACCGGGCTGTTGTAGTGAGCGTAGTTGCTCCTCGAAGACCTCGGCTGGTGTCCGCCAACCGAGGGTCTTGCGGGGCCGGTTGTTGATCGCCAGGGCGACGGCTTCGAGGTCTGCGGACGACCACCGGGACAGATCGGTGCCCTTCGGGAAGTACTGACGCAGCAGCCCGTTCGTGTTCTCGTTCGTCGGTCGTTGCCAGGGCGAGTGCGGATCGGCGAAGAACACCTTCGTCCCGGTTTCGACGGCGAACTGGGCGTGGCCAGAGAGTTCCTTTCCGCGGTCCCAGGTGAGGGTTTTGCGCAGCTGCTCGGGCAACTGCGCCATCGATGCCGTAAGCGCCGTGTTCATCGCGATGGCGCCATAGCCCCCGAGCGAGGGACCGTTCTTCACGGGCGGATTCTCGCCCCAGCCCTCGAGCCGAGGCAGGTGCACGAGGAGCGTGGAGCGGCTGCTGCGCTCGACAAGCGTGCCGATCGCGGATCGTCCCGTCCCGATGATCAAATCTCCTTCCCAGTGTCCGGGGACCGCACGGTCCGCAGCCTCGGCGGGGCGTTCACTGAGGACGACCTCCGCGGTGACATGCCCCTGCGGCTTGTTCTGCGACCGGGAACGGGGAGTCCGCAGCGCCCGGCCAGTGCGCAGACATGCGACCAGTTCCCGCTTGAGCGCGCCACGGCCCTCAATGAACAGCGACTGATAGATCGCTTCGTGGCTGATGCGCATGGACTCATCATCGGGGAAGTCGGCACCAAGTCGGTGCGAGATCTGTTCCGGGCTCCACGCCATCGCCCATCGCCTGTCCTGCCGATGCGGCTTGTTCAAGCCCTTCCAGGCGCGGGTCTCAGGCCCGGTGACGATCGTGCCGTCGGGTCGACGGACACTGCCGGCGAGCCGATCCTGCACGTACTCACGCAACCTGTCGTTGCCTACGAGTTTCGCGGTCTTCGGACGCTTCGCGGCCTGCTGCGCCTTCCACTGCGCCACCAGAGCCCGGTAAACCGACTTGCCACTCCGGGTCGCCGCGTTGCGGCGCAGCTCGCGTGAGATCGTGCCCGGGTCGCGTCCGATCCTGCGGGCGATCTCGCGCACGCCGATCTCCTGGGCGCGCAGCAGCGCGATCTCCTCACGCTCGGCGAACGACAGGTAGCGGCCCGTGGGCTCATCCAGGCTGATCGGCGGCATGCCGCCAGCGTGACGGAACCACCGGGATCCGACCGGCCATGAAACGCCAACAGCCACCGCGGCCTCTGCCGTCGTCACTCCCGACGCGATCCGCCGCCAGAAGTCCCGCTGCACCGCACGAGACGGCTCCGGTCGGCCTGGCGAACGCATCGACGGTCGCAACGCCCGATCCGCCGCCCACTGCCGTCGCGCACCCGCAGGCAACTTCGGCACCTTCTTCTCGTCTCGCCCCATCGCGCACCTCCGTGATCAAGGTGTTGCGACGACCAGTTGAATCCGCCTTGCGCCCCGTTGTCGCTGTGAAATATCGCCCCGCGCAGGCCGTCGGCGCCGCGGGCTCTCGCTGCGGCCCTGAGCGCGTCGGTGACCAGCGAGGTCCGCATGTGGTCGGCGATCGACCAGCCCGTCAGGCGTTTCGAGCACAGGTCCAACACCGTTGCCAGATAAAGAAATTGGCCGTTGCCGACGGGGAGATAGGTGATGTCGCCCACGTACTTGGTGTTCGGCACCTGGGCGGTGAAGTCCCGCTGGAGCAGGTCCGGAACCGGCGTCGCCGACGGCTCGGGAATGGTCGTGCGGACCTTCTTGCGCAGGTGCAGCCCGACGATGTGGAATTTGCGCATGACGCGCTCGACCCGCTTGTGGTTGACCCGCACCCCCAGGGCCCCGGCGTTTGCCCGGATCGTCTCGGCCTGGGGTGATTGATCTCGGCGGTGGGCCCCGGAAGCAGGTGAACACGGCACCTGTGGATCATGTAGTTCTCTACGCTGCAAGATCCACGAAGGTGCCGTGTTCGTTCCTCCATCATCCCCTGTCGCTGCCCCCGTGCCTCATACGCCCTGCCTGGAAGCCCTCGGCGAGGGTGTCGCCAAGGACCAAGTCCGCAGCCTGGTCGCTGAGTTCGAGTCGGTCACCGATCCGAGAGGGGCTTGCGGAGTGCGGTACCGGCTCTCCTCGCTGCTGGCCCTGGTGGTCTGCGCGATGACACCCGCCGGCCACGACTCGATCACCGCGGCGGCGGAGTGGTGCCGGCGTGCGACGCCGGAGGAACTGGCCGCCTTCGGCCTGCCCTACCACCCACTCCTTGGCCGCTACCGGGTGCCGAGTGAGAAGACCCTGCGCAGCGTCCTGGGGAGGCTCGATCCCGGTGAGATCGGCGCGGCCGGTTACGAATACCTTCGGCCCCTGCTGTCCGCACAGCCCCACCGGCCTAAGCCGGTGATGCCCGACGGCGGCACCGAGCGCGAACAGCGCCGGGCCCACCGGGCGGCCGCCCGTGCCGAGCCGGTACGGCTGAGGCGGCGGGCGATCGCGGTGGACGGCAAGTGCCTGCGTGGCGCGAGACGCCCGGACGGCAGCCGGGTCTTCGTCCTGTCCGCCGTCCGTCACGGCGACGGTGTCACTCTCGCCTCCCGCGAGATCGGCGCGAAGACCAACGAAATCCCCGAGTTCGCACCACTCCTCGACCAGATCGACGACACGGATCTCGCGGGGGTGGTCGTTCCCGCCGATGCCCTCCACGCCCAACGCGACCACGCCACCTACCTGCGCGAACGCGGCGCTCACTACCTGCTGACCATCAAGAACAACCAGCGCGGCCAGGCCCGTCAACTCCACGCCCTGCCCTGGAAGGAGATCCCCGTGATCCACCGCGACGACGCCCGGGGCCACGGCCGTCACGAGCAGCGGCTCGTGCAGGTCGTCACCGTCGAGGGCCTGCTCTTCCCGCACGCGGCCCAGGTCCTGCGCATCCAGCGCCGTCGCCGTCTCTACGGGGCGAAGAAATGGTCCAGCGAGACCGTCTACGCCATCACCGACCTGCCCGCCGAGGAAGCGAACGCAGCCGAGATCGCGTCCTGGGCTCGCGGGCACTGGACCGTGGAAAACACCGTCCACTGGTGTCGAGATGTCACCTTCAACGAGGACAAGTCCCAAGTCAGGACCCACTACGCGCCCGCCGTACTCGCTGCCCTCCGCGACCTGATCCGCAGCGCGCTCAAGCTCGCCGGCTACGTCAACACCGCCGCCGGACGACGAGCTCACACCGAACGCCCCCGCGTCCTCGCCCTCTACCGCATCACATGATCAAACCGGACGATCCAGGCACTCGCCGGGGCCCTGGGACCCCGATACCCGCGCAACACGTTCCCGCAGCTCAACACACCCGCAAGGGCTCCCAGTGATCCACGCCACACCCTTCCCGAACCGCTGGCGCCTGCTCCCGCGCAACGGGCATCATCACAGCAGGTCAGGAGCCCTGAATTTAGGGAAGGGTTCCGCCGAAAAGCCCGATACAAGGGCATAGAAACTGTTGAGCATCCCGACCTGTTCGGCCGAGAAGTCCAACGTTCCGCCGAAAAGCCCGATACAAGGGCATAGAAACGTTGAGAGTGGCGTGCATGCCGAAGTCCGGACTCTGGGTGTTCCGCCGAAAAGCCCGATACAAGGGCATAGAAACCCCCATTCGACAATCCGGTACATTCTCTGAAATACGTTCCGCCGGAAAGCCCGATACAAGGGCATGGGAACTAAAGCAGAAGACTGAGCATGGTCTTGGTGCAATCCGGCACCGCAGGAAAATCCCGATGCGAGGGCATGGGAACGTCCACCGAAGACACGCTGCATGGCTTCCGGGGCGATGGTGTTCCAGAAAGGGGACTGCCCAGTTGGAGCAGTTCCCTCGGTGTTCCCCAGTTGGGGCAGCCCCCTCGGTGTTCGGGGTGCGTCGCGGCGTCAGCCGTCGGCAAGGCGGTTAGCCTCGATCTTTTGACGGGCCGCCGGATTCTCCGGCGGCCCGTTTCGGCTCTTCGAGCTTGTGATGGCAGGCCGACAACCCGGCTGCTGCGTCGGGTGGGCGCCAGTTTCCACTGGTCCGGTCTCTGGTGTTTTGCTCGTCAGGGCGGATAGTTGTTGGTCAGCCGGGGTTAGGGAGAGCGCCGAGGCGCTGGATTGCCGCTGTGATCACGTCGGTCCATGGCCAGTTCCGGGCGGATCTGAGGTGTCGTCGGCGGGCCGCGGTGACGAGCTACGGGCAACGGTCCGGTGCTCGCGGGCTGTTCGGGGTGCGGCCTCTACAGGTCGAACTCCAGGTGCTCGATGTCCGTGAAGTGGACCTCCTCCAGGGAGCCGGCGCGGCGGCCGCCGTCTTGGAAGTAGGTTTCCTTGAGGGCTTCGGCGGCGATCTCCCTGAGGCGGTCGTCGCTGGCGCCCTGTTCCTGGGCTTCGAAGAGGCGGGCGGCGTGATGCGGCGGCAGGGCGACGGTCAGGTGCCGGATGCGGTCCTCATCCGTCGACCCGATCGGTGCGACGTAGCCGAGCCGGGCCCGGGTGTCGATGACGATGCCGCCGGTGCTCGCCGCCTTCTCCTTGGCCTTCGCCCGGATCTGTGGCTGCCACCGTTTCTTGACCTCGGTCTCCAGGCGTGCGGCGAGGTCGGGGCGGGGCTTTTTGATCTGGTCCTTGACGTACCGCTCGACGGTGCGCTGGGAGATCCGCAGCATCTGGGCGACCGCCTTGGTGCCCTTGTACTGCTTGACGAGGTACCGCATCTGCGCGCCCGCGCTCTTTGGCGTCGGGCGTGTGAACGCCTTCTGTACCGCCTTGTCGAGGCCGTCCCCGAACGTGCTCATCGCCTACCTACTCCCCGTTGTCCTGGTCGGTGACGGTGCCGTCCTTGATGTACCGGGCGAGGTTGAGCTCCGGGGCGTTGAACTGCTCCCTGGCGCCCTCGCCCCACAGCACGCTCTGCGTGCCCTCGTGCTTCACCAGGCCCGGGTTGACCCCGAGCTTGAAGCCGCCCGGCAGCGGCTTGCCCTCCCGGTACGGCAGGAAGTCCAGCGGCGATTCGCCGTCGGCCGCGTAGACGACGCAGTCGGAGAGGATCGCGACCGGGTACTGCCCGGTGAATGCCGCGTGCTTGACGATCTTGCGGTGCAGGTTGATCCGGGTGCGGGAGATGACGGCCGCGCGGATGTCCGGCCGCCAGGTCGGGCGGGACAGTGCCCGCCACGGCTCGCCGGGCCGCCAGCCCTCGCCCCGGGGCCGCTCGCGCAGCTTGCCGATGCCGCCCTTCACCGTGGCCTTGACGGCGGTCACCACGATCGTCAGCTCCGGGTCACGGCCCTTGTAGCCGTCCATCGCCGCCAGGAAGTCCTCCGGCGACAGGGCCGCGTCGACGCCGAGGTCGGCCATCGTGGCCAGGTAGGCGTCCCTGAGCCGGTTGTACCAGGCGTCCAGGTAGCGGCCGTTCTCGTCCCGGACGTACGCCTCGGTCGGCGCGACGTCGTAGCCGAGCTCCACCGCGTAGGCGACGGTCGGCGTCGCGTACCAGGCCGGGCCCTCCGGGCGTTCGCCCTTCGGCGTGAACGGGCTGGGCAGCATCGATCCGTCAAGCTCCACCCACTCCTTGCCGACCTTCACGCGGGACAGGTCGACGTGGCTCAGGTCGACCAGCCACGAGCCGGGCAGCTTCGGGTCGAACACCGGGTTCTTGACGTGGGTGGGCGCGCCGAGGCCGACGATCAGACCGTTGGCTCCCGCGCCGAAGGCCATGTTGACGTCGATGCCCACGAGGTTGCGGCGCAGGCATTCGTCGTCGGTGAGCGGCCGCGCCCAGTCGTACGCCTCCTCGAACAGCTTCTCCGCAGGTCCCCGGACGTGGAAGCGCGGCAGATCCTTCAGGAGCGGGTGCCCGTCGGGGGCCTCGCACGGCGCGCAGTCGACCGGGTCCTTCCCCAGCGAGCCGGGGTTGTGCTCGGAGTGCCGCTTGCCGTCGGCGTCCGGCTCGGAGGCCCGGGTCGCCGGGTGCAGCGCCGTCATCAGCTCCAGGCCGGTCACGGCGGTGGAACCGCGGGGCGTCATCACCCGCGACGCGTACGTGCCGAGGAGCCGGGCGAGTTCCGCCGGGGGCAGCTGCCCGGCCTCACCCCAGTGCCGGGTGTCCAGCGCGTTCCAGGACGGGATGCACAGCTGCACGCAGGCCCGCTCCGAGCCCTGTGCTGGGCGGTAGATCCGCGCCCACGGCCCGAATCCGCGCTTCGTCAGCTGCCACTGGGCGCGGGTCAGCTGCTTGATGACCTTGTGGCCCTCCGGAATCCGCCCAGCGAGCCGCTCCTGGTCGCTGAGGGCGACCGGGAGGCCGTAGCGCTCCAGCGCGGCCTCGGTGAGCACGAGCAGCGGGTCAGCCGGCTTACCCGGACCGGACAGCTTCGGCGCCCCGAGCCTCGCCTCCTTGAGCGTCCAGTCCACCAAGGCCGGCAGGCTCTTGGCAGGCACGTCCAGGACCAGACCACCGGTGCAGTACGCCAGCACCTTCCCGTCCTCGACATCCACGACCGCCAACGGACCGTTCTCGAACCGCGGGTCGATGCCGCCCACCGGGGTTGCGACCGGGGCCGCCTTCCTCGCACCCGGACGGCGCGACGTCGACGACGGCCTGGTGGTGCG
This sequence comes from Streptomyces sp. NBC_00154, assembly GCF_026342835.1. Taxonomy (GTDB): domain Bacteria; phylum Actinomycetota; class Actinomycetes; order Streptomycetales; family Streptomycetaceae; genus Streptomyces. Next base: position 109,458 of record NZ_JAPEMI010000004.1, on the reverse strand, counting down.
CGCCGGACGCGGCGCTGCCACCGGAGCGGCGGTGGCAGGGCTGGTCTGGGTGTTCTCGGATGCAGTCGTGGCCGCACCCTCCGGGGCCGGGCCTGTGGACAAGGTCCGCGCCTCCGCCGGGGCGGGCGCGGCAGTGGACGTAACCGGCACTGTCGGCACCGCAGCGTCATGGACGCGCACGGTCACGTCGGCCGGGGCGGGGTAGAGCTCCGCGAGCTTGTCCAGCAGCCTGGCGTACGCGTCCCGCTCCGGCGGGCGGGGCTCGGTCTTGCCGGACTCCCAGCCGGACACCGTGGCCCGGCGCACCTTCAGTGCGGTGGCCACCTCATCGATCGTCAGGCCGTGCGCGGCACGCAGCCGTTTGCGCTCCGCCGGAGGCGGCAGCGTGGCGCGGGACGCGAGCAGTGCGTCGACCGCGTCGAACAACTCGGACATGGAGCACCTCCTGATCGACACTCTACCAATGAACCGTACGATACGCGTACGTCTGCCGTACGAATAGCATACGAAGTGCAATCATGGGGATAGTGGCATGTCATGCGAATGCCTTGAGTGGTATCCGTCGCACTGATGGCTGAGGAGTCTCAGCAAAGGCTGATGACCAGTCAGTTCGCTTCGTCGAAGATGACGTGCACAGGTCAGAGATTTGCGTCGCGGATTCCGGGACCGAGTGGCCTTCACGTCTACCGCCGCGTGGCTGCGTCAGCGCCGCCCGACTTCCAGCGCTGCGGGGCGGAGATGCGGGTCTCAGCCGAGCCGCCATCGGCCTCGCGGGGGTCCCTCGTTTGGTACGGCCGGGAACGCGCCACGCGAGGTGTGACTTTGAGCCGCAGGTGGCGAGCCGTGCGAGCAGTGCCGCTGGTCAGAAGAGTGGTTGATTATAGGTGGCGGACCCGTTGCTCAATAGTTGGCGAGTTTTGGGCCGGACCGGTTCGAGTCACAGCTAAAGGCGTGCGCGTCGTCCCGCGCTGCGAACGCGCTAGGAGCTGCGGCGCCCGTCTCCCATGGTTACGTGTGGGGCTTGCCCATCGGTGCGGGTGGCGTGCGGCGGCGGTTGGCCACGAGGGTCATCGGGCCGGCTGCCAGGAGGAGGGCGAGTGCGGCGTAGCCGTAGGTGAGGGTGGCCAGGGTGGCGATTGAGGCGGCTAGCAGGGGGCCGCCGGCGTCGCCGAGTTCGCGTCCGAGTTCGGCGCTTCCCATGGTCTGGCCGAGGCGTTCGGGGGGTGTGGAGGTGGCCAGGGTGGCGAAGCCGAGTGGGGTGATCAGGCCGGTGCCGGTGCCGATGAGTGCCGCGGCGAGCAGTACCCCGGTCAGTCCCGGCAGCATGGCGCAGGCCAGGCCGGCTGCCGTGGTCAGCAGGCCGATTCCGATACCGGTGCGTGCGGTGAAGCGGCCGGTGTCCAGGGCTTGTCCGGCCTTGGGTTGGACGATTGCGGCGCACGCGGCGAGGACCGAGACGGCCGCGCCGGTGGCCACGGTGCCCAGTCCTGCTGCCGCGCCGGAGACGGGCAGGAAGCCGACGCCGAGGGAGAGCGCGGCGGTGGCGCCCGCGAGGGCAGCGGTCGGCCGCAGGAAGACGGGGTCTGCTAGGCGCCTGGCCAGGTCCGCGACCGTTTGCCTCGTCCGCGGCAGTGGCGGTACGCGCGGGACGAGGAGGAGGGCCCACGCCGCCACGGCTGCGGCGAGCAGGGCGAGGACGGTGAACAGCAGGCGCAGACCGCCGGCCCAGACCAGTACGCCGCCGAGGAGCGGGCCCAGGGTGTAGCCGATGGACTTGTAGAAGCCGTAACTGCCGAACGCGCGGCCGTGCTTGGCGGCCGGATTGAGCCGGGCGACCAGCGCGGAGGCCGCTGGGGAGAAGGCGGAGGCTGCGGCTCCCTGGCCCAGTCGGGCCGCCCACAACCAGCCGGGGCTGTCCGCCACCGCATACACAGCGGAGGCCGCAGCAAAGGCGATCAGCCCGCCGAGGAGGACGGGGCGGGCTCCGATGCGGTCGGCGAGGGTCCCGAAGAGGGGTTTGAGGAGTACCTCTGCCCCGTCATACAGGGCGAGCAGCCCGCCGAGCACCAGGAGGGAGGTCACCGCGTCGTCGGAGAGGGCGCCGAGGTTGGCTGCGATGCTGTGTGCGCCCTCGAGATAGATTTCCCGCGTCGTGAGCTCGGACTGATGGCCCAGCAGATCTTTCACCATTGTCCACACGCTGCCGTACGCGTCCTCGTAGACCTTGCGCTGCGCAGCTGTCAGCCCAAGTCGCCGGTCCAGTGCGTGATGCAGGTGGACGAGTACGCGCGGTGCCATGGAGTGGCGCAGCATCTTCGGCGTGGCGTAGACCTTCAGTCCCAGGGTCTTGCACCGGAGGCTGGCCCGCTTGAAGACCTTCGTCCAGCTCTTGTGCTGCATCGGCATGCCGGTCTCCGTCAGCCACAGCATCGCGGGCTCCAGACCGTCGGTGGCTTCCACGAACATCCGCATGCGCTGCCCGACGGTTACCTCGTCCACGTGCGCCTCGACCGTACGACCCGACTCATCGCTCCACCGAAGAACCCGGCGGTCCTCTGAGATCTCCCGCAACAGCAGCCGACCCTCCATCTGGTCATAGAAGCCGCGGTGCTGTGCCCGGCGGACCACCGCGTCGCGGGTACCCATCCGATACAGGTCGGTCTGGCGCAGGCCTGCTTCGCTGACGTAGTAGAAGCGCCCGGCCCGCTTGGCCACCGCCTTGCCCACCCACCCGGAGTGGTAGCGCCGGGCGACGAGATCGCCCAGGGGCGGCAGCTCCCAGGTCAGGAGCGTGCCAACCTCTCGTCTGCGAAGGCCACTTGAGTAGGTGTAGTCGGCGAATGCCACGTCGCGGCCGTCATTGCGCCCCGGCCAGCTCGGGTTCTCCAGTCCGCTCGGGAGCATCCCACCCAGGCCCACGTCCCGCCACAGCCGGTATCCGCGCGGAGAGAGCCACTTCACGTTCGAGCTGCGCAGGTCCGTGGGCGCCAGGTCCGCCACCTCGACCGTGCCGCCACCGGGCGTGTGCATCGTATGCGTCAGCACCGGCGAGGAATCCACGAACCCCAACTGCCCGGCGATCTTGTAGAGCAGGCTGAGAGCAGCCAGTTCCCGTGCCCACTTCGCCCCGCCGATTCGCCTGGGGTTCTCCTCTGCACGTCGGCGCCAGTCTTCCCAGTCGTCGAGATCGTCGCCCGTGGCCTGGTCCCAACCCACCCCGCGTTGCCACAAGAAGGTGAAGAACAGCCGGTAGTCGGGCGCGTACGTCTCCTTGGTCCCGTCCGCCTTCCGCGCGAACTCGCGGTGCCGAAAGATCTCACTCAACCGCGGGTCGCAACGCCCCGTTGGGTCAATCAGAATCGGCTGGCCGGTCCGGATCTTCAGGGCTCGCTCACGATCCGCGAGGTCCCGCCAGTCATCCAAAACGACCACTCCGGCCCCATCTGGAACGCCGCCACCACCCACCCAAAACAGCCGCCACTCACCCACAACTCGGTTCCTCCCGTGCGCAACACGACCTGCTGCAACACGGGGACCGTACACAGAAGCTCGAGTCACCCGGTCAGCAGGACCTGGTCGGCCGGCTCCAGCCCCGCGACCCGCAGGACGTCATCGCCGACATCTCCCTGTTCCGGCCGGGCCCGGTGCAGGGTGGGATGCCCGCGCTTTACATCGCCGCCCGGCACGGCGCCGCCCCCGTCTACCCGCACCCCGATCTCGAACCCGTACTGCGCGATACGTACGGGGTGACGATCTGGCACGAGCAGATCATCGACATCCTGGCCGTGATGACCGGCTGCGACCGCGCCCTGGCCGAGGTCGCTCGACGCGCCCTCGCCGACGAGCAGCGCCTCCCCAATCTCGAAGCATGGTTCCGGGAGAAGGCCGGCGCCCGCGGCTACAGCACGAAGGTCCTGGACGAGGTCTGGGAGATCGTCGCCTCGTTCGGCGCGTACGGGTTCTGCCGCGCCCACGCCGTCGCCTTTGCCGTCCCCGCCCTCCAATCGGCCTGGCTCAAGGCCCATCACCCTGCCGCCCTCTACGCCGGCCTACTGGAGCACGACCCGGGCATGTGGCCCAGCTTGTTTCCGCACTCGCTGTGTCCCGCGCTGGTCGTGTCTCATTTTGACGAGCCCATGCCGCAAGCTGTGTCCCAGCGAAGCAGTGGCCCGTGTCGCTCTGGGGCAGTAGGAACTCGCGCAGGTTCCGAAAGACGTGTCCCTTTGCAGCCCTCGGCCTGTCAGCTAGGGGCGCCGATGAGCTATCGGAACTGCTCTGTGTCTCAGCGTCGCGAGCATCTTGTTAGGGCCTAGACGAGTTGATCCGAAGCGGTCAGCGAAGAGCGTCGGTGACGAATCGTGCCCGCTTCGCGACGGATGCGAGGGGAAGGTGTACCAGCTCGTAGCCGTAGGCGGTGTACGTCATGACCATTGACTCGTAGGTGCGCTCGGCCTCCTTGTAGGACTGCTTGCGCTCGCTGTCCTGTTCGTAGATCTCGGGCCAGGGGGGTGCGATGAACACGCGGCGGTGGTACCGAAACCTCTGCGCGGCAGTGTGAACGTGCTCCGGTACGGGCAGCCCTTCCAGCTTCAGGTAGCCCACGATGTCAGGGACTCCTCGGTCGAAAAGGACTGGCGCCGTCTGTGCTGCGGCGATGCGGTAAGAACGCAGTTCCCAGCAGAGCATCAGTTCGGCGAACAAAGCTGGGTCTGCCCAGGGCAGCGCCCGTCCGGCGACTGCGACCTGGTCCTGGATGATGCCGCGCCCTGCCTCGTGGGACCGCGCGTAGCCCATCCCCTCCAGGTGGTCGATCAAGGTGCTCTTCCCGGACCCGGGACCCCCGGTTAGGACGATGAACCGCTCCGACTCCGACGTCATACCGTGAACCTTCTCGTTCTCGCAAAACCGATCACCCCAACACAGAAGGTGCCCAAGGTCATTGTGTGACGAACGACCTGGACACCCTTCTCACCGGACTTTACGTGAAGATCGACGACGAGATCAGGGGAACTCATGGATGGGCCGGCCACCTCTGCTCAGCGACTCCGAACTTCCCGGCCGGTCCGGCGGATAGTCTCCACCAGCAGCACCCCACCGGCTTGCGAGACAGCACCACTACCATCGCCCCGGATACGGACGCGCGGATCCACCCCACTACGCTGCTTCACCTGGAAAGCGCCTCTTTCCCTGGACAACTCGACCCTAGACAAGCGCTATCGCCCCAGGTCAAACGCACTCTCCTGTCAAGAAATGCTCAGTGTTATGGGGCAGGGCCGGACGTTCAGAACCATTGTGTCCGAGTTGCCGTTGCGCCCGACCCGGGTGAAGCCGAGGGCAGTGTAGAGATGCATAGCGGGATTGCCGTCCTCGACGCTGAGGCTGAGCCGAGCGACCGGGGCCAGTCCCCCTGCGGCGGCCTGGATTAGCGCCTCCATCAGGGCCCGACCGTGCCCGCGGCCGCGGTGTTCGGGCAACAGGCCGAGGGTCAGCTCAGGGACGTCCGGCGCAACGAAGCCGTATCCGGGCTCACTCTCGGGGAGGCGCCGCGCCCAGACCGCGCCCATCGGTTCGCCACCGTCGGTCTCTGCGATGACCCCGAAGTCGTCCCTGCGGGGCCAACCGACGAGGTAGCGCGCGGCGTGCGGCTCAGCGGCGAGCTGCTCGGCAGTGAACCGCTGCTCGCCGCTCCAGTTGTATGCCTCGAGCAGGATGCGCCAGAGGAAGTCGGCGTCGCGGGCGATGGCAGGGCGGACAGACATCAACGGCCTTCGGGTCGGGAGCGGTGCGGGCCGACGATAGGTCGCCATCTACAGATCGGCAAGGAGATTCGTCGCGGGACGCCTGCCCCACCGGGCGGCCCCCCGGAGGGTTACCGGGAATCTCCGGGCTGACGTCCAGCCGACGATCACCCGCTACTTGTCTTCACCTCAGGAGTGAAGTCCTCTTACTGACCATCAGAACCCCGGAATGCCCTATCGCCCCAGGTCGAAAGCGCTCCTGGACATGTTGGTCACGCTCAGGTGCTCTGGCTCATGGAAGGGCCGTCAGCTGCAGGTGCCGATGGCGGTGGTCCTGGTGCGGGGGACGGTGGCCAGTTTGGCGGGCGGTAGCGGCTCGGGGGACGGCTGCGGGCTGCGTAGGTGCGTGATCTCGTCGTGCTGGGCGGCGAGCCGGGACAGTGCGAGTTTCTTGAACTCGGTCAGCTCCTCGATGGTCGCGTCCCGCTCGGTGACGCGGTCCTTCAGTTCGGCGTTCTGGGCCTTCAGGCGCTCGATCTGGGCGTCTCTGGGGTCTGGCGCCTCCCCGGCTTCCCGATGGGCCGCCAGACGGCGTACGAACTCGTCACCAAGGTGCTGGTAAGGCCCTTCCCGGACGCTGCCGTCCCGGTCCCTCTTCGGGTAGAAACCGGTGCGGGTCACTCCCGCATCGGCCGCGAGGGTCTTGAGGTCGCATCGGCCGCCGGGCGGGAGTTCGCCGCGAAGGAGCCGGTCCATGGCGGCGCGGATCGCTTCCTCGTTCCGGCTCCGGTCGGTGTCACTGATCCTGCCCATGCACTCCTCCGGTAGCTGTGGCCAGGGCCGCGTCGATGGCGGCGACGACGTGGTCAGCCCGCTCGGCCTCGGCGGTGAGTCGCGCCTTCTCGCCCTTCTGGGACCGGCCGATCTTGCCGATGAAGACCCTGCTGCTGGCGGCGGCCGACGCCCAACTGGACCAGGCCGAGACTCGTGCTCAAGACGCCCGCGTCCACGCCGCCGGCGCCGACCCGGACGGCGAAGAACTCCCCGCCAAAGAGCTGGCCCCAGCCCTCAGCGAAGACCTGCTGCGCGCCTGCCTTCCGGCACTGTGCCTTCCCGAGCTGGCCGAACTGCCCAACCCGCAGGTGACGGCCCGCAGGACCCTGCACCACATCGCCCACCGCGTCCACAACAACCCGCGCCTGGCCGACCTCGCCGCCGACCGGCTGCACGCGGCCGCCGACGCTCTCGTGCCGAGCACGCTGAAGCCGACTGACGGGAGTCCTCTGCTGGTCCGCTGCCCCAAGGGGCAGCGGACCAGCCAAGCCTCATGACCTGCTTCATTCTCCGAGTGCGAACGACGCCCGTTCTTGCCACTTCGTGCCGTCGTGCACGATGAGTTCAACCGACGAGACGCGAGACGTGAACGGGAGCCTGCTGGCGAGGTCAGCCTCGATCTCCTCCAGGACGGCGTCTTCCTGACCTTGAGCGATGGTCAGGTGCGGCACGATCTCGGCGAACCGGCCGCCATACGGCGGAGCCTCAGGCCAACGATCAGCGATCGCCTCCGTGAGCTGCCGCAACTGCGTGTCAGGCTCAGGGACGAGATACAGCACTCCCGGGAGTCGTCCACATCTCTCGAACCGCAGGTCAAAAGTCTGGTGGCTTCCCAGCACGCCCGCGAGAGCGGAGTAGACGAGCGCATCTATTCGGCTCTCGTCGAGGAACGGGAAAAGCACGGTGACATGGGCTGGAACCCCGGCCTGGGCTGAGGGGTCGAGCCGTTCACGCCACCCGCGGACGGCCGGCTCCGCCTCCGGGATCCGGACGATGAGCCCCGTCTGGCCCGCCTGAAACGCACTGGTGCTGTCATCTGCCATGACACCGCATGGTGTCACCTCTGCCGCAGACAGCACGGCTCCTTTTCCGCGGAACGATCACGACGATCTGCGAAGCAGGTCTACGAGCGGGACGCCCACGACGCTGCCGCTGCTGCTATTTCTCGTGAACATCCAGAGTGCCGATCATCACTGAACGCCGCCGGAACCCACGAACAAACGCTGTCGGTTGAAGTGAACGAAGCCACTCCCCAAAATCTGTGCGAACCGAGAAATCGACACCACTGCTGTGGGCCAACCGAAGGAGCGTTGACAGAACGACCAGCGCCACTGGCGGAACTTTGCGCCGCAAGGCGCCTCGTATGCTTCGTCCCGAAGCGCGCCGCCGCTCGGGCGGCGCAAGGGGAGGGAGGCCGGTCGGTGACGACCCGCATCGCTGTATTCGGGGCCGGGTCCTGGGGGACCGTGTTCGCCATGATCCTGGCTGACGCGGGGTGCGAGGTCTCCCTATGGGCGCGACGCCCGGAGCTGGTTGACACCATCAACACCACCGGCCGGAACCCCGAGTACTTTCCCGACCTCGACCTGCCCCCTGGGATCACGGCCACGACCGACCCGGCGAAGGCCGCATCCGACGCCGAGTTCGCACTACTCGCCGTGCCCTCGCAGACGCTGCGCGCCAACCTTGCTGCCTGGGCATCAGTGATCGACGTGGATACGGTACTGGTCAGCCTGATGAAAGGCGTTGAACTCGGCACGGCCAAGCTGATGAGTGAGGTCATCGCAGAAGTCACGGGCGCGGGCCCGGAGCGGATAGCTGTCGTGTCCGGCCCCAACTTGGCTGGCGAGATCGTCCACCGCCAGCCAGCCGCAGGCGTCGTGGCCTGCAAGAGCAAGGACGTTGCGCAGCGGCTCCAGGCGGTCTGCCACACCGGCTACTACCGTCCCTATACGAATGCGGACGTGGTGGGCTGCGAGATCGGTGGCGCGGCGAAGAACGTCATCGGCCTGGCCGTCGGCATCGCGGGCGGTATGGGCATGGGAGACAACACGAAGGCATCGCTGATCACCCGCGGCCTGGCCGAGACCACGCGCCTCGGCCAGGCGATGGGCGCCGACCCGCACACTTTCGCGGGTATGGCCGGCATGGGCGACCTGGTTGCCACGTGTGCCTCGCCACTGTCCCGCAACAACACCTTCGGCACCCATCTGGGGCGCGGGATGACGCTGCAAGAGACCGTCGCTGCCACAAGGCAGACGGCAGAGGGCGTCACGTCCTGCAAGTCGGTGCTGGATCTCGGCCGACGTCACGGCGTCGATATGCCGATCACCGAGACAGTGGTCGACATCGTTCACGGCGGAAAGTCTCCACAGGTGGCCGTGGAGGAGCTGATGTCGCGGTCGTCGAAGCCCGAACGCCACTGAACCCCCTGAAAGTCGTTCATTGCTGTCAGGCCACCCAGGGTTGTGGTGTGGTTCGGTCAGCCCGCGGCGGCGGTCTGTTCGGCGCGGGACCAGCCAGCTGCCCGGCCTCACCGGCTTCGCCCTCCACCTGCTCCACGATCTCAACGCCGTGACCGCCGGACTCACACTGGACTGGAGTCCCGGCGGCACCGAAGGCGCCGTGAACCGCATCAAGAAGATCAAGAGGCAGCTCTACGACCGAGCCGGATTCGAACTACTCCGCAAGATGATCCTGCTTCAGTAACACTCCGCGATCGCTCCCCAAGATCTGTGCCAGAACCGTTGAGGGCTCTGGCACACATTCCGTGAAAGATCATGCTCGCTCTCGCCAGCAGAAGGCGCGCGTCACGTGAGCTGCGCGAACCACGCGTCGCCGGGCTCCGATGAAGCCGGGCTCAAGATCGCACACGGAATGTGTGCCAGAACCCCGTTGAGCCCTACACAGCCACCCTCACCAAGCTGCTTGAGTACCTGTTCCATATCCCGGTTTCCGAAGTGTCCGGAGCCCTAGTGCTGCACCGCGGAAGTTCGTGGAGGGGTGCTGATCAGGTGGTCTTGAGCGGGGCACCGTCGTAGGTCCACTTGTATGGCTTCGCGGTCTTGTTGCGGTTGATCACGTAGCTCTCCAGCTTGTCGATGAGGTCGTCGCGGCTGGAGAAGTCGCCGTGCCGAAGGACGCGGCGGGTCAGGACGGAAAAGAACAGCTCCACCTGATTGAGCCAGGAGGCGTGAGGCGGGGTCCAGTGGACGTGCCAGCGCGGATGGTCGGCCAGCCACTTCTTGGTGCGCTTGGCGGTATGCGAGGAGCCGTTGTCCAGCACCACGTGGATGTCCTGGCCAGGGGCGATGACCGCATCGAGCTGGTCGAGGAAGCCGGTGAAGGTCACCGCGTCGTTGCGGGCGATGATCTCGGTGAGGACCTCGCCGGTGCGTACGTCCAGGGCCGCGACCAGCGAGGCGGTGCCGTGGCGGCGGTACTCGAACTCCTGACGGGCCGGCTCGCCCGGCGCCGCGGGACGGCCGGGATGACGCCGGGAGCGGGCGGCGATCGCGGTCTTCTCATCGATGGACAGCACCACCGCACCCTTGGGCGGATCACGGTAAAGGTCGCACACATCCCGGACCCGGTCCCAGAAGTCGGGAGTGTCACGGCGGGTGAGCCAGCCACGCACCCGGTGCGGCTTGAGGTCCAAATCGGCCAGGATCCTGCCGACTTGGGAAGCGGAGATCGAAGCGAACACAGTACTGGCGACCTGGGCGGCGATCGTGCGGTGCGACCAGGTCGCCTCCGGACGCGGAGGTGCACTGGTCGCGGCGGCCACGATCGCGACCGTCACCCGGGGCCCGTACGTCTTGGGACGGCCCGAGCGGGCGGCATCCTTCAGCCCTGCCGGCCCCCGGTCCGCGAACCGGCCGCGCCACTTGCGGACCGTGTTCACGCTGATCACCAGCTCCCGCGCGATCGCCCCGTTACTCAGCCCCTCCGCGGCCGCGAGGACGATCCGCGCCCGCAGCACCGCCCGCACCTGCGCCTTCAAAGAGGCCGTGGTCTGGATCAGACGCTCACGCACCGGCTCCTCCAGCTCCACCGCGACTGCCCCGCCCATCCCCGCCATGCTTTCCCCGCCCGCGCCTGCCCGAAGAGGTGATCATGGCGCACTCGGACGGTGACCCGGCAGGATGGGGGCGTGCCGAAGAACCCGCCCGAATCCATGCAGCACCACCTGCACCACCGCCTGCATGCCCGCGCCAAGGAACGCTGGCCCCAACTCACCGGAGTCCAGGTGCGCTTCCGCGCGGGATTCGCCTACGTGACAGGAGAGTTGGCAGACGAGCAGGAGCCGCTGCCGCTATGCCGCCTGCGCTTCACCGGCGTCCTGCACACCTGGGGCTTCGCCCTCTACCTCGCCAGCCGAGGCAAGTACGAGGACAACTTCCTGCCCACCGGACTGCCCTTCGGCTCACCCGAGGAGGCCCTGGACTGCGCGTGCGGCTTCTACCTCGGCGACCCGACGCCCTGATCAACACCCCTCCACGAACTTCCGCGGAGCAGCACTAGTGTCCCGAGTCTTAGGAAAGCTTTAGAAGTATGCTTGGCTCATGGCGCGCATGGGTCGGCCGACGGTCGAAGTGGTCCTGACGGATGACGAGCGGGAGACGTTGCTGCGCTGGTCACGGCGGGCGACGTCGGCGCAGGCTCTGGCCTTGCGCTGCCGGATCGTCCTCGCGTGCGCTGACGGGTTGTCGAACACTGCGGTGGGCGCGGACCTCGGGATCCACCCGACCACGGTGGCCACATGGCGGAAGCGGTTCGCGGCCAACCGGCTGGAGGGCCTGGCCGACGAGAAGCGGCCGGGCCCGGCGCGCACGGTGACCGACGAGCAGGTCGAGGACGTGATCGTGCGGACCCTGGAGGCGACGCCGAAGGGCGCCACGCACTGGTCCACGCGCGAGATGGCGAAGCAGAGCGGGCTGAGCCAGTCGACGGTCTCACGGATCTGGCGCACCTTCGGCCTCAAGCCGCACCAGGTCGACACCTTCAAGCTGAGCAAGGACCCACAGTTCGTCGAGAAGGTCCGCGACGTTGTGGGCCTGTACCTCGATCCGCCCGAGCGCGCCATCGTGCTCTGCGTCGACGAGAAATCGCAAATCCAGGCGTTGGACCGCTCGGCCCCGGTGCTGCCGATGATGCCCGGCATGCCCGAACGCCGCACCCACGACTACCTGCGCGGAGGCGTCACCACCTTGTTCGCGGCGCTCAACACCGCCACCGGCGAGGTCATCGGCTCCCTGCACCGCCGCCACCGCGCCGCCGAGTTCAAGAAGTTCCTTGCCAAGCTCGACAAGGTGGTCCCCGCCGAGCTCGACGTCCACCTGATCTGTGACAACTGTGAGGATCACGGTGTGCCGCAGGGGGCCGGAGCCTGACCCGTGCGACAACTGGCCACAGCTGCCTTGGAGTAGAACTGTCGGCTCCGGCCCCCTGCGGTGCGTACTGCCGCCGGCCCGGTGAACGTGTCCCGATAGGGGCTTTGCCACACAAAGCACCGTCACAGTTCTGACCGCCCACCGGACCGGCGTCAGCCACCAGACCCAGTCCAAGGAGCCTCGTGACCGTCACCAGCATGCCCCAGCCGACGCTGCCCGCGCAGCGAGTCCCGGGCCCGGCCGAGGAGGTGATCCTCGGGGTGGACACCCACAAGGACATCCACGTTGCCGCTGTCATCACCACCCTGGGCACCTCGCTCGCCCACCAGGAGTTCCCGGCCACCGCCGTCGGCTATCGCCAACTGTTGGCCTGGGGGCGGTCGTTCGGCGTCCTGTACCGGGCGGGTGTCGAGTGCACGGGATCCTTCGGGACCGCGCTGACCCGGGTCCTGCGCCGGGAGCACATCGACGTCGTGGAGATCAACCAGCCCGACCGTGCCACCCGGCGCAAACGCGGTAAGACAGACGCCATCGACGCGGACGCGGCTGCCCGCGCGGTGCTGTCCGGACGGGCCACCACCGTGCCGAAGAGCGCGGATGGGCCCGTGGAGGACATGCGGGTCCTGCGGCTTGCCAAGGAATCGGCCGTCAAGGCCCGCACCCAGGCACTGAACCAGCTCAAGGCCGTCCTCATGTCCATCGACCCGGATCTGCGCGAACTACTCACGGGCCTGAGCAATCCCGCGCTGGTCGCCACCTGCGCGGCCCTCGACGTCGATGACCGGGGCGAGGCCGTTTTCACGATGCGCCTGCTCGCCCGCAGAGTCCAGCACCTGTCCGACGAGGTCAAAGAGCTCACCCGGCGCACCACCCGGGCCGTCCGTGCCTGCCGGCCTCAGATGCTGGACCTGGTCGGTGTCGGGCCCGACAGTGCCGCCGTCCTCCTCATCGCCGCAGGTGACAACCCTGACCGGATCACTGACGAGGCATCGTTCGCCGCCCTGTGCGGCGTCAGCCCGGTTGAGCAGTCCTCCGGCAAAACGCAACGCCGACGCCTGAACCGTGGCGGCAACCGCCAAGCCAACGCCGCCCTCTACCGCGTCGTGATGACCCGCATACGCTGGGACGAACGCACCCAGAAGTATCTGGAGCGACGCACCGCCGAGGGCATGTCCAAGCGCGAGATCATCCGGTGTCTGAAGCGGTACGTCGCCCGCGAGCTCTACCGGCACATCCAACCCCTGGCCGCGAGTCAACTCCCTTCTGTGGCTTGACGAAACATAGGGGCTTCTACGCCACCCACAAGACCCCAGCCATCCAGAAATGGCTGCTCGCGCACCCGCGCTTCCACATGCACTTCACGCCCACCAGTTCGTCCTGGCTCAACCAAGTCGAGCGCTGGTTCGGACTGCTGACGGACAAACAGATACGCCGCGGCGTCCACAAGAACGTACAAGCGCTGGAGAAGGACATCCGCGAGTGGATCGCCCACTGGAACGAAGACCCCAAGCCGTTCACCTGGACCAAATCCGCCGACGAGATCTTCGAACGCCTCGCCGGCTACCTGAACCGCCTGCCGAACCCCAAAGCCTAGATATGTGGCGCTCCTAAGACTCGGGACACTAGAAGGTCTTCCTGGAGCCCAAGGGCAAGGTAAGAGGCTCGACAGAGGTCGCCGAGGTGGGCTCCCACCTGCGAAGAAGACGGTTCGTCAGCCAGCAGGGGCGCGAACTGATGGGCGCAGAAGAAAAGTTCACTCCGCAAGGCCGACGCAGACAAGACCTACTTCGTGTGGTGACTGTGGTGACTTCCGTCACGCCCCGGATGGTGCGATGCCGCCCCAGATGTCGTCTCGACGTCCGACCGGCACAGCTCTGAGCTGCACGAATGCCGATCAGTGGTACTCGGGACGGAGCACGACAACCACGTTACACATACGCCGGGAAAACGATGCCCCTGCTCGATCCCTGACGGGCGTTATGACGCCCGACCGTACTCACGAGGGCCCGCCGGTTGTCAGCGTGCTGAGTAGGGTTTTGCTCTGACCAACAGCACGGTGAAGCAAGGACATCCGGGCCGAGATCGACACCGGTCCCGGTTGCCTGAGTCTCACCACCCGCACCAACGGGACGTTGTGGGTCACCACGTAGTCCGCTGCCCGCCCTCGACACCTGGAGGCAAAAAAACGGCCCCCCGCACCAACGGGGGGCCGCTCACGTAGTCCGACAGTCCGCAACCCGACTCGTGCTCCTGCCAGAAGCCGACATCAAGATTGGATCGAAGCCATCAGCGCTGGAACCGAGACTAAGGGGCTGTGCGCCCTGAAGTCACACAGGGGGACCCCATTTCGTCCTCTCCCCTGCACGATGCCCCCTGCCAAGCCGCCCTTCGGCGGTGCCCGATGATGCTGATGCTCATCGTCGGCCTCGCGCTCGGCGGAGCCGCGGTCTACGCGGCCTACCGAGACCAGAAGCTGGGGGTGGCCATCGTGGTCGGCCTCACCGTGGTGACCGTCTTCTTCCTTCTCATGGACAGGGACCCGTCCGCCGCAATGCCGCAGACAGTGGCCCCGTCGGCACCCACGTCGACCATCATGCCGACGCCGGCGCCGCCCTCTCAGTCGGGACCGCCCACCTCGTAGGAGATCCCTCGCACCGGGCAGGGCGTGATCAACGGCCATGTTGGTCACGCCCTTGCTGCCGACGACAAACGTCGACCCGCCGCCGACCATCACGGTGGGCCCGGACACTTAGTGGTCGGCTTCGGAAATCCTTCGGGGGTTGACTTCAGAGTCGGGGCCATGGGTCGGTTTCGAGGTCGACGTTTGTGTCGGATTCTCGCCAGAAGATGGGCAGTAGTCGATGTTTGACTGCGTCCATGACCATCACGCAGCCGGACAATGCCCGCCTCTTCCGCTCCCTGCACACCCCAGCTGCGCCTCTCGCGCTCGCCAACGCCTGGGATGTTGCGAGCGCCCGCGTCATTGAGGCCGCGGGCGCCCCCGCGATCGCGACCACCAGTGCCGGTGTCGCCTGGTCGCTGGGGTCTCCAGACGGCGACATCCTTACCCGCGACCAGGCGCTGAAGCTGATCGCCCGGATCGTCGCTGCCGTCGCGGTGCCGGTCACCGCTGACATCGAGGGCGGGTACGGGAAGGACGCCGCCGACGTCGCCGAGACCGTTGCCCGAGTGCTCGCGGCGGGCGCCGTCGGCGTCAACATCGAGGACGGCACCCGACCCCCGGCAGAGCTGGCGTCGCGGCTGGCCGCGGCCCGGCAGAGTGCCGACCGGGCAGGCGCGGATCTGTTCCTCAACGCCCGTATCGACACCTTCCTGTTCGGGCTCGGCGACCCGGACACCCGGCTGAAGGAAACCCTGGACCGGGCGCATTTGTACGTCGATGCGGGCGCGGACGGCATCTTCGTCCCCGGCGTCACCCACACCGCCACCATCGCGGCGCTGGCCAGGGACATCTCCGTACCGCTGAACGTCATGGCCGGCCCCGGTGCCCCGAGGGTTGCCGAGCTCGGTGCCCTCGGCGTGGCTCGCGTCAGTCTCGGCTCGGGCGTGGCGCAGGCTGCCTACACTGCCGCGCGCCGCGCCGCACAGGACCTCTTCGGCACCGGCGGATACGACTCTCTCGCCGAAGGCATCGCCTTCCCGGAACTCAACGCGCTGCTCTCCGGGCCCCACTGACTGGCCCACCAAGCTGCCCGCCAGCGGGCCTCGCACACCAGGAGTTGGCCCGTCTGTCGTGCCTGTTGCCGCCGCCTGTCCGATATTTCTCACCGTCACCGACCGCAAGCGGTTGAAGAGGATGGCCTGGGGCCACAAGAGTGAGTACCGGCAGCGGGTGCGGGCGCAGATCGTGCTGCACGCCGCGCGCGGCCGCTCCAACGCCCGCATCGCACGGGAGACGAGCCTGCACCTGGACACAGTGCGCCGCTGGCGGCACCGCTTCGCCGAACAGGGACTTGCCGGGCTCCAGGACCGTCAACGACCCGGCCGCCCGTCGTCGTTCACGCCCTTGCAGGCCGCCGAAGTGAAGGCGCTGGCCTGCCGGCTGCCTGCCGAGAGCGGAGTGCCGCTGTCGCGCTGGTCGGGCCCGGAGCTGGCCCGCGAGGCCACCGAGCGGGGCATCGTCAACTCACTGTCGGCCTCCACCGTGCGGCGCTGGCTCAAGACCGACGCGCTCAAGCCGTGGCAGCACCACTCCTGGATCTTCATCACCGACCCGGACTTCCGATCCAGGGCCCAGCCTGTCCTTGACCTGTATGCCCGCACTTTTGAGGGCACCGCGCTGGGCGGTGACGAGTACGTCATCAGCGCGGACGAGAAGACGTCCGTCCAGGCCCGTTGCCGCTGCCATCCCACCCTCGCCCCCGGCCAGGCCAGAGCGATGCGGGTCAACCACACCTACCAGCGCGGCGGAGCCCTGGCTTACCTCGCTGCCTACGACGTCCACCAGGCGAAGGTGTTCGGCCGCTGCGAGAAAACCACGGGCATCGTGCCGTTCATGGCTCTGGTCGCCCAGGTCATGAGCCAGGAGCCCTACGCCAGCGCGAAACGCGTCTTCTGGATCGTGGACAACGGTTCCTCCCACCGCGGGAAGAAGGCCGCCGACCGGCTGACCACGGCATTCCCGAACGCGGTCATGGTCCACACCCCCATCCGTGCCTCCTGGCTGAACCAAGTGGAGATCTACTTCTCCGTTGTCCAGCGCAAAGTCGTCCAACCCAACGACTTCACCGACCTGACCCAAGTCAGGGACCGGCTCCGGGACTTCCAGAACCGCTACAACGCCACGGCGCAGCCGTTCCCGTGGAAGTTCAGCACCTCCGACCTGGACGATCTGCTGGCCAGGCTCGACCGGCACACCACCGATCACCCAGAACAATTCTCCGTCGCACTGACAGCATGATCAACCCCCGAAGGATTTCCGGGGCCGACCACTTAGCTCCCTCCTCCTGAAGGATGTCGCGCCGCGTGGGCCGGCCCGTCCACCCCGGCCTTCATCGGCATCGACCCGCCGGATCTGTGCTGAGCGCCGGGGCACCGCCTTGCCCGAAGTCACGGTTCTTCCCAGGGGTACCTTCGGTGTGCCCCGCCCGGCCAGGACGCGTCTGACCAGCAAGGCTCTGACCAATCCGTGGGGTAGCAAACGGGTACAACCACGCAACCATGTACAGGAAAAGCCCCACGCACGAGCCGCACAGCATCACGCATGACAGCCTTGCATTCCCGGAAGAGGAGCAACAGACCAACCAGGACATCCCTGCTGCCAGGCAACACCCATCCGGGCAGTACACCCGAGGCCTAGACGATCCCGGCAACGTCGGCCCGTATGGGCGTCCCAGCCTCGGCCCTGCTGTGGATCCTGCGGTCACACGGAGCCTTCGGGCTGAGGCGGAAGCAGATCTCATAGCGGCGGCGGAGCGACTCGCGCGTATCTCCATGACAGAGGCTCTCGCTGTTCATGATGATTCCCACCGTGTGTGCAGCAGTCCCGGGACCGAGTTCCTCCCTACCCGTAGCGCTGTGTCGGCGGCGGCTGAATCCTGACCCAGTTTGGGCGGTCGAATCGTGACCCACCGGGTCTGGTTTCTGGTGTTCAGTCAGTGTCGTGTGTGGCGGTGGGGACGCGTCCGAGCTGGCGGCCGCGCATGCGATAGGAATCGCCTTTGAGGGAGTGGACCTCGGCGTGGTGGACGAGGCGGTCGATCATGGCTGCGGCCACGGTTTCGTCACCGAAGACCTCTCCCCAGCGTCCGAAGGGTTTGTTGCTCGTGACGATCACGCTCGCTCGCTCGTATCTGTTCGATATCAACTGGAAGAACAGGTTCGCAGCCTCGGCTTCGAAGGGGATGTAGCCGACCTCGTCGATCACGATCAGCGGATAGCGGCTGAGCTTGGTGAGCTCGGCCTGGAGGTGTCCGGCGTGATGGGCGGCGGCCAGGCGGTCGACCCATTCGGCGGCGGTGGCGAACGCGACGCGGTGGCCGGCCTGGCAGGCACGGACCGCCAGCCCAATCGCCACGTGTGTCTTCCCGGTTCCCGGCGGTCCGAGGAAAACGGTGTTCTCCTTCGCGGCGATGAAGTCCAACGTGCCCAGATGCGCGAGCTGTTGGCGAGTTATGCCGCGCAGATGGGTGACGTCGAGTTCCTCGATCGTTTTCATCGCGGGAAAGCGGGCGGCCCGGATGCGGGCCTCGCCGCCGTGGGACTCGCGTGCGGAAACCTCTCGCTGAAGGCAGGCGACCAGAAACTCGGTATGCGTCCAGGTCTCCTTCAAGGCGCGCTCGGCCAGTCGCTCGGCGGCGTCCAGTAGCGCCGGGGCCTTCATCGCCCGGGTCAGGAAGGACAGGTCGGCGGCGGTCTGACGGCCGGTTTGGGGTTTGCCGGGGCTGGCCTTGGTGGTGGTGGGTGACATCAGGAGACCTCCGGCTCGTCGTGTCCGCCGCCGCCCTCGATGAGAGTGAACATGCGGTCATAGGAGTCGAGTTGACGTTGTTCGACCTCGACGAGGTCAGCGGCGGTGGCGGCGCCTGTCTGTCGGGCGGCCAGGGCTCGGGAGGCTTGGTGATGGCGGTAGTCGCCGCGCAGGAGGGCCGCAGCGCGGGCATGGACGGGGTCGGTGATCGTCTGCTGTTTGGCCCAGCAGCGCGGGTGGCGGGCGACTTCCGCTCCGCCGGGGGTGAGGGTGACGATGACCTCGTCGGTGTCCGTGCAGACCTGGACTTTCTTACCGATGGCCAGGGGGTGCACGGAGTAGTCGCAGGTGTCGACGCGGATGTAGTGGTCGCGGCTGATGCGGGTGGCGAAGCGCCACCAGCGAGGCGGATCGACGGGCGGCAGGGCGAGCATCTGGGCCCGGTCGGCCTCCCACCGGTCGATCGGGCGGGCGCCCAGGGTGCGGTGCTGACGCCGGTTGGCGATGTTCAGCCAGGCGGTCAGCTGGGTGTTGAAGTCGTCCGGTCCGGTGAAGGTCCGGCCGGGCAGGAATGACGTTTCCAGGTAGCCGTTGGCCCTCTCCACCAGCCCTTTCGCCTCTGGATCACGAGGCCGGCAGAGATAGATTCTGGTGGCGATCAGGCCCGCGAACGCGGCGAAGTCGGTGGTCACCTTGCCGCGGCCGATGCCGGCCTCGTTGTCCCAGACCAGCATCCGTGGGA
The DNA here is from genome assembly GCF_026342835.1 of Streptomyces sp. NBC_00154. Taxonomy (GTDB): domain Bacteria; phylum Actinomycetota; class Actinomycetes; order Streptomycetales; family Streptomycetaceae; genus Streptomyces. Next base: position 90,321 of record NZ_JAPEMI010000004.1, on the reverse strand, counting down.
CCGCGTTCCAGCAGGTCAGCAGTTTCCAGTGTCCGTCGATCAGGTCGCCGGTGGTTCGGGTGGGCAGCATCCGTGCTGCAATGATCCGCGAGTAGCCCGAGACCATCACGAGGACCGGCGGGCGTCCGCTCTGCCCATAGCCCAGCGGGATGTCGACCGGCGGGAACCACAGATCACACTGGGCCAGCTCGCCGGGCTGATACGTCGTGCGGGAGACCGGATCGACGGGCAGATAGGCCGGACGCAACTCGCGGACCCGATCCTTGAGAACCGTCATGCCCTTCTCCCAGCCGATCCGCTCGGCGATCACGGTCGTGGGCATGGTCGGAGTCTGCTTCAGCAATTCCCGGATCTGCGGCTCGACCGCGTCGACCGCTGAGCCCCTGACCGGCCGCGAGTACACCGGCGGCCGGTCGGTGGCCAGCGCCCGCTTCACAGTGTTCTTCGAGATACCCAGATGCCGGGCGATCGCCCTGATCGGCATCTGCTCGGCCCGGTGCAGCCTGCGGATCTCTGCCCAGTCCTCCACGGAAATCACCCTCTTCTCCTGACCTTCGATCAAGATCAGGTTGGTCGGAAGACCACGAGATGGGTCAGTTTTGATCCGCCGTCAGAGGGTCACGATTCACCCGTCGCCGACACGCTGTCGAGATGAGAACCCAAGACCTGATCACGCAAGCGGAAACGGAGTTCTTCATAGCTCAGCCTGGCATGCCAGAACCCGGCGCCCTCGGGATCGCAGTGGACTCGCTGTGCACCATGAAAGCCGCTGCACGAGGCGCGGTGGTGCGAGGGCTCTACAACCCGGTTGCTCTCGATTGCGCACCGCAGCAGGACCAGGCGGTCGGCCTCATCGCGGATGGAGCGGAGGTCCGCGTCACCGGCTCGCGTTTCCCTCAGATGACTCTCATCGACGGAACTCACCTGCTCATCGACAACTACGTCCCTGAGGGCACCGAGTCGAACGGCGGTTGGCACATCACAGAGCGCTGTGCGGTCATGTGGGCGCGAGAGGTCTACCTGATGCTCTGGAACGCAGCGACCCGCTGGCAAGGCCTGAGACCAACGAATGAGCAGATGGTGACTACCGAGCGGCAACGACGAATACTTCGTGAACTCGAGGCAGGCAGCCCACAGCACGAGATCAGTGCCCGCACGGGGATGAAGCAGCGAACCATAGAAAGGGAACTGCTGTCCCTGCGGGAACGCCTCGGAGGATGGACCATCTACCAAGTCATGTCCTGGTGGGGGAGCTCCGTTGAACGGGGCCCGCTTTAGTACCCCAGCGGTGTTATTGCTGATGGTCAGGGTCGGTGTTCCGTCGGGTGTTCGCCCTGTCCGGCGTTGGACAGGGCGTGCTGCCCGGTGTGGTGCATGAGGTGAGCGGGCTCAGCGGCGGCGGAGGAGGATCCTGCAGACGGCTAGGGCACCGATGATCACGAGGCAGACAGTTGCGATTGCCATCACGGCCATAGCGGTGGGCATCGTTCCGAACATGGTCTTCTCCTAATTGTGGTGGCCTTGGGCGCAGCTGATGCCGCGTGGGCCGTATTGGATATGTGCATGTCAGTGGGGTTGATCGGCGAGGTAAGGCCGGGTCTGCGGAGTTGGTGCACCTGCTTCGGCCTCTGCGCGGCACGTCTTACCGGGGCGTGAGCTTGGGGCCTCGGTAGGCCGGCTCCGCGCTCGCCTTGGTGCCGCTACGGCAGCGCGTCGCTGTGGTAGCCGAGCAAATCTCCCGGTTGGCAGTCGAGAACCTCGCACAGGCGGGTGAGCGTGGTGAAGCGAATCGACTTGGCGCGGCCGTTTTTGAGGATGGACAGGTTGACGTGGTGGACCCCGACGCGGCCCGCCCCGGGCCCGCCATGCCGTGGCGGGCCCGGGGTGGGGATGTTGCGGGGCTATACCAGGGAGCCGCCGCGGAAGCCGGTCTCGTCGGCCCACATGTGTTCGACGGCGCTCCAGGTGGGGTGGTAGCCCTGGATGTACAGCGTGCCGGTCCAGGTGGTCTGGGCGTGGGCGTTACCTGCCGCGGAGATCCACTTGGAGACGGTGCCATGCCCGAAGCTGGGGTGCCGGTAAGAATGCTGTCACCAGCCGCAAACGGCGATGATCAGTCCTCGGACCTGGTGGGTTGGGCCAGTTCCGGCGTACTCGTCGCCTCAGCGAGTGCGAGGCGACCGCCCTTCAGCTCGGGCACGTAGTTGTAGATCGTGTTCCTGGAGACTCCGAGGAGCTTCGCGATCGAGGTGACGCTGTTCTCCGGACGGGCGAGCAGGTCGCGGGCGTGACGTACCTGCTCCTCCGTCATCGCCGGCGGGCGGCCGAGCCGGGCGCCGCGGGCGCGAGCGGCGTCCAGGCCCTCGTTGGTGCCCTGCACGATGAGTTCGCGGATGAACTCCGCCAGCGCCGCGAACACGTGGAAGACCAGGCGCCCGCCAGGCGTGGTCGTGTCGAGCGCCTCGTGCAGAGAGGTGAAGCCGACACCACGCTTGCGCAGGCCGGACACGATCGCGATGAGGTCCTGGATGGAACGGCCAAGTCGGTCCAGCGATGGGACGACGAGGGTGTCGCCCTCGCGCAGGTAGTCGAGGGCCTTCCACAGTTCCTCGCGTTCGGCGTTCTTGCCGGACTTCTGGTCGGAGAAGATCCGGATGCAGCCCGCTGTGTTGAGTGCGTGGATCTGTCGGTCGAGCAACTGCCCCTTGGTGGACACGCGTGCGTATCCCACGAGGCTGCCGGTCCGTACGGCCGGAACGGGTGCGAGGAGATCGGCGGTGTCGTCGTCCTGAGGTGGTTGCACCCGCCAGATCGTACAGAAAACGGTGCTCCTCAAATTCTTGAGCACATCGACTTTCTGACACCGTTTTATGGGCATGATCCGGCGCCGATCCGGCTGAGCCCCCGCCGCTTATTGATCTTGCTCATCAATCGGTCGATAGATGAGCGTCACGCGAGCGAGTCGTGATATCGCGAGCACGCGCGGCGTCTTGGCGGCCACGCCCGCGTGTACTTGTGCGATCTACGGGCTGTGGCCGCGGCGCTACTGACCAGCATCTGGTTGATGAGGCTCGGAGCCGACGATGCTCGGAGAGGACGACACGGTGTGTGGGCGAGGCGTCGCAGTCGGGGTTGGGGGTGTGGGCCTGCTGCGGTGAATCCAGAGGAGGGCTCCTGCCAGCAGGGCGGCGCCTCCCAGTAGCCAGGGCAGCGGGCCCGGGGGAAGGATACCGACGATCAACCCGGTGGCAGCGAACGCCAGTTGCATTGCGAGGGACTGGACGGACAGCGCGGTGGCGCGGCCCGAAGCGGAGACACGGCGGTGCAGAAGGTCGTTCTCACTGGGCCCCGCGGCGCCGAACCCGAGGTAGACCAGGCCGTAGCCGGTGGCCGCTAGGGCCATCGGGAATGTCCCCGTGGATGCTGCGGTGGCACCGAGCAGAAGCAGGCCACTCGTGCTGATGCCGAGGCTCACCATGACCGCACGCTCGCCGCTACCCGCGAGTCGTGCGGTGAGCGGTGCGAGGTGGCTGCCAACAGCAGAGCAGGTGAAGCCGGCGCAGGCGACAACGGCGAAGAGCACGGCGCCAGACTCCGATGTGCCCGTAAGTGCCGCGGCACGGCCCGGTGTGAGCAGCTCGATCGCGGCCAAGGCGCTGCCGGCGGCACCTGCGCTGAGGAGCACTCGACGGACCAGGGCGTCGTGTCCTCCTAGCCGCAGTCCGCCCGCGACGGTGGCGGGGACGCCTCGAAGCACATGACGAAAGGTGGTCCTCGCCCGCGGCGGCTCGCGCAGAGCGGTTAGGACGTACAGCACGAAGGCGATTTCAATCCCCGCGCCCATCAGTACCGGGACGGAGAGGGGGAGTACCAGCCCGGAGGTAGCTTCGCTCAGTCGGGCGCCGACGTCTGGACGGAGTCCGAGCAACCAGGGAAGGGCACCGCCGAGCAGGGTGCCTATGGCGAGCGCAGCGTCTGTCGCGGAGCCGCCACGGGCCAGCCCGGTGCGCAGTTCGGCGCTGGGGCCGGAGTGCGCCTGGACGGTGTCGACGTACCAGGCTTCTGCAGGTCCACTGGACAGAGCCCGGCCCGCACCCATCAGAGTCATACCGAGGGTGAGCACCCAAGCCGTGGTGCCCAGAGCTTGGAGGGTTAAGGCGGTCAGGTTGAGCAGGCCGGCGGCGGCCAGGACAGCGCGGCGGCTGAGAACGTCGGATAGCCCTCCGGTGGGCAGTTCCAGCGCGGCGGCGGTGAGGGAGTGCGCGGCGAAGAAGCTGGCGATAGCCGCTATGGTCATGCCGCGCTCGGTGAAGAGCAGGATGAGGGGAGCGATTGTCAGGCCCGCCGGTAGCCAGAAGAGAACGCAGACCGTGACGTAACGGCGGCGTGCGGTGCGTGGGTCTAATGACCTGGTCATTGCGCGTTCTCGGTCCCTGTCCCGAGGGAGCGCCCTGCCAGGGGCAGCCCTGCGGTGAGGAACACGATCTGCGCGGCTCGCGGATCCCTCGCATCGCGCGTGGTCAGTTCCTCCAGCTTCCGATCGAGCACCTCCCAGAGTTCGGTCAGCGACTCCGGGGTCAGGCGGGGCAACCGATCGCTGATCCTGGATGGCTCCACCCACTCCTGGCCCAATCGCCCCATGGCCACGTCCTCCTCGTGTCGAACGAGAGACGCCTCCACATGTTCGATCTGGAGCCTGCGCAACAAGCTGACGAAGCCGCGGCTGTTCTCCGAGGCTTCCATGGCCTTGTTGTTCCAGGAGGTCATGGCGTGCACCGCCTGCCAGCGGCGCTCTCGCCCATCACGGTGCTCGGCCTCGGCGACGAACGCATATTTCGCCAGAACCCGCAGGTGATAGCTGGTGGAAGCTGACGACTCCCCTGTTCTGGCTGCGAGTTCGCTTGCGGTAGCTGGGCCGTCCTGCCGCAGCATCCCTAGCATCCGGATGCGCAGAGGGTGCGTGAGGGCCTTCAGGGCTGCTGTGTCCTGCTCGGGATCGAGTACGCGTTTCTGCTCTTCGCTGACCATGACGGGAGGTTAGAGCCCTCAGAGAATTTACAAAAGTATTTTTGCAGATTTTCTTTTGGAAGTTGGCTGGCAGACCCTGTCACCAGTACCGCGCGGATGATGGGGCTGGACAGGCTCACGCGTCCGTACGTTCCTCAGTCGGCTCCTCATCGCCTGCCGCACGGGGACCCGGCACGGTCACCGCAGCGAGGTTCAGGCGAGCGTCCATGTCGAGGTTCACCTCGCCGTACGGGCGTACGTGAGACCAGAACAGAGGGGTCAGACCGCGTCGGTCGGCGGGGATGAGCATGTCGACCCACTCCGGTTCGCCGAGGACGTCCTGGAGCATCAGGGTGTTCACGTATTCTCTGAACTTCGTTTCCGGAGCCGCGCCTGTGTCAGCGGCCCCGGCTATCGTCCGTGACGTGACCTCAACTGATCGTTTGCTCGGCCTGATTCAGGACACCCCCGGCATCGCTGACCTGCTGCGTTCGTCCTTCGAGTTCGACATCACGCGGAAAGAGCCTGGCGAAGCGGTCCTGCTTGCCTCGGGTGTGTCGTTGGAGGGCATTGCTGGGGACTGGTCCGGTGGGACCTTCTTCCTGTGTCGAGACGACGGCGGTCGTCGACCGGTGGTGTTCGCGAGCTCCGAGGGACAGGCTGGTCTGATCGCCGATGACCTGACGGCCGCGCTGGAGATCATCATCGGAGTGGCGTGGCGGGACTGCCTGACGTTCTCTGGTGGTGGCAGCGTGCAGGCGATGCAGGCATCAGCTGCGCACCGCGAGAATGCTCTGGCGAACGTTGGGCCCGAGATTGCCGAGCACCGTGCCCGTGTGGCCGCAGCTTTGTCGTTGTGCCTCGCGCCAGTGACTGAGCTCGTCGCCCGGTTGCAGGAAGCGGTGTCCAGGACTGAGCCGAACTATGTGGTGGTTACCGAGTCGGGTGATGCATACGAGTCGCTGTTCGGCACGTTCCTCGCGCCCCGCGGTGGGGGCTGGCTCTAAATGAGAACGCGGTTGACTGCGTCAGCCATTGTCAACCAAGCATCCTCGATGAGGTCATGAGGGGTCCTTGGTAGCGGTGACGGTCCGGCCGGCGATGTCGCGGAATGTGGGTATGCCGAGGGCGACGGCGGTGGTTCGGTGGCCCCGACCATCGAGTTGGGCGAGTTTCTGCTCAGCTCCGGCCAGGCTGATCTTGAGTCCTTCGACTTCGCCGAGCCAGCCCTCTCGTTCGGCCTCGGTGATGCGGTCGAGCAGGTTGTCGCGGGTCTCCACGATGCGGTGGCGCTGGTCTGGATCCGGGCGAAGGAGGCTGCATCTGAGGCAGCTGTGCTCGTGGACGCAGCTGGTCCCGTAGGCGCGTCCGCAGTCGCCCAGGGCGACCTTGCGGTGTTCGAAGTGGCCAAGGAACTCATCCCATTCCTCATTGGTAGGGGTTCGGTATTCCTCGCCGGGGCGGGTCATGCGACGGCGGGCGATGAACGCGCGGTGGCCGTTGATGACCTCCTCGGGATAGACCGCTAATGGTGGAGTCGGGTATTGGAACTGTCTGAATACCCCGGTCCGGGGCCCGTGTGCCGCCCCGGACCCCGGTGAGCCGCCTTGCGTGGAGGCGCCAGGAATCGGTCATACCTGTTCGAAGTGGAACGCCTTGATGAAGCAGTCGCGGGGCTGGGCGACGGCGAAGAGGATGCACTCCACGAGTGACTGCGCGGTGAGGGCGTCCTTGGCCTCGCGCGGTGTGGTCTCCCATTCCTCGGAGAGCGGGTCAGGGTTGGCGAAGTCGGGCGGGTAGAGGGAGATCACGCGGACTCCCTGGGGCCGCAGGCGCTTGGAGAGGATCTCGGCGAACCCTGTTTGGGCGCTCTTGGCCGCGTAGAAGGCGTCGTGCGCGTCCGAGCGGTGATGCCCGGCCGTTCCGCAAGCGGAGACCATGGTCACGACGTCCGGCTTATCCGAGTTGAGCAGGAGAGGGAGGAAGTTCTTCACGGTTAGGACGGTGCCGGTGGCGCCGGATGCGATGGTGTCGACGATGTCGGCGTCGGAGGCGGATTGGAGGTCTGGGCCTTCGAGGTAGCGGGAGCCGTTGTTGATCAGCACGTCGATGCGGTCGGTGTGCCGGGCGACGTCGGCAGCGAAGTCTCGGATCGAGGCGGGGTCCGTCAAGTTGCAGGAGAAGGCGTGGACTTGCTGCTGTCCTCGGTCGCGAATCTCGTCGCGGACACGCTCAGCGGCGGCGAGGTTCCGGGCGGAGAGGAAGACCTCGGCGCCGAGGTCTGCGAGACGGATGGCCAGGGTGCGGCCGAAATCACGGCCGGCGGCCGTGATGACCACGCGGTGGTCGTCGAATCTCATGTTCTCGCTCCTGCTTCGTGGATCGGATGTTGGGGTGAAGTGCGGCGGCTGACATCGGCGGCGTAGGCGGCCCAGTCGCCAGCGGATGCCTTCTGCCACTGGACGGCGACTTGGATGTGGATGCCGAGCATCCGGGCGAGGATGGCGGCGGGCAGTTCGGCGGCGAGGGTGAACAGGGCTGTGGAGCGGTCCTGTTGGGGCCGGATGCCGATCTTGTGCAGCCGCAGACCGACCTGACTGTCGCTGAGCGGACGCCCTGGTTGTCCTCCGGGGAAGAGCCAGGGAACGTCGTCCGGAGTGCCGATCTTGGCCTTGCCGCGTCGGGTCGCGATGAGTTCGCGGACCAGGGCGCCAAGCGGCATCGGAAGGATGACGGGCGAGGTTCCGAAGGTGATCGCGACGGTCTCGCCGGTGATGTCGACGTCCTCGACGGTGAGTTGGCTGATGGTCGAAATCTTCTGCGCGTAGAGGACCAGCAGCAGTCCAGCGACTCGGTCCGCGGTGGGTAGCGTGTCGTCGTTGAGGAGGCGGCGTGCGTCGGTCCAGCGTTTCTCGCTGTCGATGGTGCCCTGCGGGCCGGTCCAGCGGACGGCGCCGCAGGTGAGGCCGTGGGCATGGCGATGCTGTACGGACCAGCGGACGAAGTGGCCGGTCTCGTCCCGGTAGCGGAAGTCGGGATCGGTCATCCAGCGTTCCAGGGCGGCTTGCGTGCAGACACCCAGGGTGAGACCTTCGCCGGCGAGCCAGGCGAGGAAGTTGTCGGCCGCGGTGACGTGGCAGCGCACGTTCATGTCCTGCAGCTGGGTGGTGTGCTGTTCGCCGACTCGGCGGCGGAGCCGGCGCAGGTGGTGCCAGACTGCGTAACCGTGCAGGATCCGGCGTTCGGCGAGGTCCGTGCGAGCCTGGACGGTTGTGGTGATCCATTTCTCCAGAGCGACGAGCCGTTCGTCGCGCGGCGGCAGGGAACCCGTGGCGACGAGGACGCTGCGAAGGTGAGCCAGCACCTTGCCCGGCGGGAGCTCGTCGAGGACGTCGTGGGTGACGGGACGCTCGTCGCGGCCTATGCGTTCCAGCAGGTCCCGGGCCTTTGCTCGGGAGATCCAGGCCAGAGCGACATCCGGGCGCTCGGCGCCCGTCAATGCCGCGTGGAAGCCCGCGAGTCCGGGCGCGACGGCCCCGGTGCCTTTACCGAGGAGGTCGCGGATCTTCTGGTCCAGGACGCATCGCTGGCAGGGTCGAGGGCTGAGCTGCCAGGTGGTCACGCAGGCGGGGCAGCGTCCCCAGAAGCCGGGGTCGGGGTTGGTGCACTTCGCGCACAACGGTTCCTCCCAGGTGCCGCCGCGGGCCTGGGCGACGGTGCTGCAGCCGCTGCAGGTCGCCCATCGCTGCTGGCAGCGTTCGCACCAGGGCTGCCCGGTGGCCCGGGAGAGCTCGCAAGGGGCGGTGTGGCCGCAGTGGCCGCACTTTCTGGTCTCCTTCGGCCTGCAGTTGTTGCAGCGGACGCCGTCGGTGAGCCGGACAGCGACTGGCTGACGGCGCCCGCAGCCAACGCAGACTTCCAGGTTGACCGGATCGCGGATCAGGCAATTGGGACACAGTGGCTGGCCAGCGGCATCGCGGGTGGCGGGTTCACGGACGGCGCCGCAGCGTGCGCAGGGGACGGCCGCGTGCTTGGCGAAGCAGGCCCGGCAGATCCGCTGGCCCCCCAGGAGCTTCGACAGCGCCTTCACTCCGTGGCAACGCGGGCAGGCCGGCTTGACGATGGTGGCGGCACCGGCGGCGACGAGTTCGCCGATGAACCGCAGCATGGCCGGAGTGGGGGCCTCGTGCCCGGCGCTGGTCAGCAGCTCGGGGCGTTCGATCACGGCCCAGGCCAGCCGACGCTGTCCGGCGGGCCGTTTCGTGGCCCGCTCAAGAGCGGTCCGGACGGCGCCGGGGCCGAGCGCAGGGTCGAGTCCGGTGATGAGCTGGGTGAGTTCCTTGACCGGATCGCCCTCGGCGTCGGGGCACTTGGCGCATCGAGGCTGGCCGTGGCGGTCGCGGCTGACGACTCTCCGCTGTTGGTGGCAGCCCGCGCAGACGGCGAGTGTGTCGAAGCAGGGCGAGCATCCCCATCGGCCTCCCGAGCGGCTGCCGACGTAGGGGCGCGGGCGTCCGCACTCTCCGCAGTGGGGCAGGGCGGTGTCCTGGGCGCCCGCTTCGTGCAGGGCCATCAGCAGCTTGGCGACGCGGAACGGAGCGGGTGGCTTGCCGGTCCGCAGCAGCGATGGGTTGTCATGGAGGGCCTGGGCGAGGTTGCGGCGGCCGGCTCGTGTGCGTACCAGCGTGCAGACGATGCCGCGGATGCGGTCGGAATCCAGGTGCTCCTCGACGTTACTGACCAGATGCACGATAAAACCGACCGGATCGGCGAGAACTTCCGCGGCGAACGTCGGCGCGGTCACCGCTCAACTCCGGTGATCCGGGCTCGCCGTGGCCGCAGTTCGCCGACACCTTCAGAAGTGGTGGTCCCACCAGCGGCGGCCTTCTTCGGCTTCTTCGCTGCCCCGGCCGTGGCGATCGGCTCGATGAGGTCGTCCATCGTGCAGTCCAGGATGTCCAGAAGGGCCATGAGGATCTTCAGGCTGAGTCGCTCCGGTCGCTCGACGACGAGCCGGTAGACCTGGCTCGACGACAGCGTGACGCCGCGTTCCTTCAGTGGCGCAAGGAGGTCGGTGGTGGAGAACATCCCGCGGTCCGCCATCACCTTGCGCAGGTGCCAGTGGTAGTCGAGCTTGGCGGCCATCATCGGGTCCTTCCTCGTCAGACGCCGGCGAACGCCGGGGCCAGGGCCTTGCTCAGGGCAGTGTTCATGAAGTCGTCGCTGACGTGGGTGTAGATGGCGGTGGAGCTGTCACAGTCGTGGCCGACTTGCTGCTGGATAAAACGACGGTCGATCCCGTCCTCGGTCAGATGCGTGACGTAAGAATGTCTGATCGAGTGCGGAACTAGGTCTTTTGGAAGTTTTAGGGCATCTCGGTATGCCTCGAACCGGTCGTTGATGGAGCCGGGCTGGAGGCGTCCGCCGCGTTCGGTGATCCAGAGGGCCGGATGGTCAGGAAATCCGAAGCGAGGCCGTACGTTCTCGACGTAGTCGGTGACCGCCTCGACGGCCCAGTCCATCACCGACAGCACGTTCCTGCGTCGTGGCGGCTGGCCCTTCTTCGCCTTGCCGTAGCGGACGTTGAGTGTGCCGTACCGGCCGAACTGCGGAGCCTTCGGATTGCGCCCGAAGTCGACGACATCCAGCTTGGACGTCTCGGTCCGGCGAAGCCCCCACCCGTAGACGACCTTGAAGAGGGTGGCGTCGCGGTAGGCGGCGAGGGCGCCCTTGCGCTTGGACTTCACGGCGCGTGCGACCTGATCGTCGGCGTAGTCGAGGAACCGCTGCAGTTCTTCGCGGGTGAACGGCCTCGCTTCCGGATCCCCCTCGTAATCCTGCAGGTGAGGAAGAGTGTTCCACTCATGGGCGACCGCCACCGGGTGGGTGCCGAAGGCTTCCTCGCAGGCAGTTCCCCACCCGTAGCGGGCGTCGATGAGGAACTCGGTGAACAGTCGGACGTCGCCCTGGTAGCTGCGGATCGTCGACGGCGCCAGATGCTTCTCGCCCGCCAGAGAGGCCGACCACTCGTCCATGTGGGCCGGCGACCACTGCCACGGGTACTCGTTCGCGAACTCAAGGAACCGGCGGACCAGCCGTTCTCGCGGGTCGATCGTCTCGTCCTTCAGCCCTCGCGACTTCTGCTGAGCCCTCCAGCCCCGCAGCATCGCGTCGAACATCGCGTCCTCCGGACGCAGTTGGACCACCCCGGACACGAGCTCCATGTGAGCCGCCCCGGCCAAGGCCACCTTCTGCCGATGCACCACTCCAGGCCATCCCTTCTGGAGGGCAGATCATGCATCAGACGGGATCATCTTGGCAACATGCCTGTTCAGGAGGCCAGTTGGTAGTACCGTTGGAGTCCATCAAGCCGTCGCCCTGAACTCGCGACCTGCGACTTCTCGCCCATCTGATGCAATTCCCGAGGGTCGTGGTAGCCCATGGTGGTGTTGATGTTGCCGTGGCCAGCGATGGCCTGGGCGATATGAGGTGGCAGGCCGGATCGGATGGCGTCGGTGATGAACAGGCGGCGGAAGTCGTGCGGGGTGAAGTCCAGGGGGTGGCCGGTTGAGTCGGTGAGGCCGATGAATGCGAGGACCTCGACCAGCGCCTTGCGAATGAGCTCGCCGCTCAGGCGGGAGTTCTCACCGCCGCGGTCGTACTGGAACAGCAGAGGTGCCGGCGGGTTCCAGATGCGTTCTTCGTAGTCGTAGGCAGCCAGGAGAGGGATGGCGCCGGTTCGAGGGTCGCGGACGCGGCGGATGATCGTGGCCAGGACATCTGCCAGTTCGGGGCTGACGAGAAGGACGCGTTCCTGGTCCGTCTTGGACGGAGCGATCTGCAGCAGGGGGACAAGTTCGCCGGTGGTGGGCAGCCGATACTGGATCATGGCGTGGTGGCTGATCTCCAGCATCTCCTCGATGCGGGCGCCCGTATGGCGGAGGAACTCCACCGCCGCCCAGGCCCAGAATGCTCGGTGCTCGGCCAGGTCGAAGTAGAGAAGGACCCCGTCCTCACCGCGCGCGGCGGCGCCGGCCGCGTTCATGGTGCGGACGAACACCGCGTCATGAACGATGAAGGTGCCACCCGGCGGCACGGCGAGGAGAGCCTCCAGGCGGGCCAGGCGGTAGCGGTGGTGGTCGGCTGCGGCTTTGGCGAACGACTCCAGGGCCGGGAGCCGTTCTCGGGTCCGCTGATCCATGCGGGCTTTGACCCGCTTGACGCGCTTGCGGTCCGTGGTCTCGGCTTCCTTGATCGGGCACGGCGCCGCCCACAGCCCCCATCGGGCCGGCTCTTCCACCGCCCAGCGTGCAATGTCCAGGTAGAAGGCGCGCACGGCGATGAGCAGCAGGGCCCGGTCGGCGCGCTCGACGACCGTCTCCTCGACGGTGCCGTCCGGGCGTCTGCACCGCTGGACGCGGGTGCGAAAGCGCTCCTTCCAGGCGGTGGCGACCCCGGGCGCCAGGTCGAGGGAGTTGATGCCGGGGTGGTGGCGCTCCAGGTCCGACCAGAAGTTGCGGGTCAGGTTGCGGGCGAGGTTGTCCAGCGTGCTGTAGTCCAGACGGGGCCGGCGTTCCTCCAGGTAGTCGATCAGCAGCTCGCGGATCGGCTCGCAGGCCACGCCGTGGCGGTCGACGAGCTGCTCGCAGCTGAGCTGGCCGGTGACCCGGTGCAGAAATCGAAGCGTCACCGGAGCGTCGGACGGCAAGTTCCCCAGCTCCCGCAGCCACGAGTAGAAGAGCGTGCCACTGCCTCGGTCGAGGCCGGCCTTCCGCAACTCCGCCGCGTACTCGAAGGCATCTCCGGGAGTGATGTCCGCGAGACCTCCGCCCTTGGCGATCATGATCCGGGTCAGGGCCAGGCGGGCCCGGCCGCCTCCCACGGACGCCCAGCGCTTCGGATCGACGATCTCCTCAAGGCGTGAGAGACCCTCAGGATCACGTGTCCGTTCGACGAGCAGGCGCAGATGCACGGTGCGGTATCCGAACTGCCACGTCAGCGGCAGACGGAGCACATCGGCGCCGGCCAGCATCAGCAGCCCCGACTGGGCGCTGCTCCACCGCACGTCCGCCACGGTACTGATCCAGGTATGCCCCTCCTCAGCCCAACGCTCAGGGCCGACGGCCGCCGGGGACGCCTCCCATCTCTCCTGCCAGCTCTCACCGGGAAAGCCCGACAACCAGGTCAGAACCGCACGTGCCCCGCTCTTGCGCTGCCACCGGGTGTGCGCCTTCTCCGCCCGGAACGGCGGGCGATCCAGGACGGCGAGTACCTCCTCGATGGGCAAGCACGTCGTTGCCCAACGTGTCCCGGCGGATCGAGCCGGGAACTGGGCCTGGGCTTTTCGCATCACGCCGCCCGCGGCCTGCGGAGCGCGCGGCTGATCAGCCGGCCGGACGCGCGCGGCACCGGTCATATCGTGGACGCGGGCCTTCACCCGGCGACTCCGAACAGGTCGTTGAGCGAATCGGCCCGGTACCCGGCCGCCGGCGCTGCAGGGGCCTGGGCCAGCAGGGCCTGGCGCTCGTGGTGGGCACGGACCGCTTCAACGATCTCGTCCCGGCCGGCCGGGAGGTAGATCTGAGTGGTGCTCAGGTGTGCGTGGCCCAGGACCCACTGCAGGTCGGTCAAGGCCAGGCCAGGATCACGAGCCATCCGATAGGCGGCCGTGTGCCGCAGGTCGTGCAGCGTCCAGTTCGCCCCGAGCAACTCATTGGCCCGGTTCAGCATCGCCCGGGCCGCGTGGTACGTCAGCGGCCGAAATGGCCGCCGCAGTGTCCACCACAACGCCTCGTGCCCGCCCCGGGGTACCCCCGCCCGCCACGCCTCGTCCTGATAAAGGAGCAGCCACACGAACGCGTCCGGCGACGAGGGCAGTTGCTGGAACGCCGCGGTTCCTTTGCGGATTACCCCGAGCAGCTGCTCGCCGGGCAGCGGGTCGCGCTGCCGACTGGTCAGCAACTCGCTTGCCCTTGCCCCGTTCGAGACCCAGAAGGCCAGCAGAGCCCGGTCCCGGTTATGGCGTAGCGCGGCGAACAGTTCGTTGAAGTTGCTGTCGGGAATCCGCCGCGGCAGGCGGTGGGGGACCGACGGCCGGTAGCGGCCTCCGGCCGACTGCCGGGCCGACCGGCCAGCTGCCGCCGGCAGCCGCCGGCGCTCCCGTGCTGCGGGGAACGGGTTGATGATCGGGCCGGTGCCCTCTTCCAGGTGGAAGGCGTAGAACGACCGCAGCACGGTCTCACAATGCGCCCGTGTCGACATCGAGTACAACCGCCCAGGGCCGGCCCGTCCGGTCACCGCGTTCGGCACGCCCGCCGCTCCCCGAGTCGTCGGCGTGGGCGTCATCTCACCTGAAGCCCGGTGGCGCCAGTGGACCCGGGCGGGTTTCGGCGCGATCTGCATCCACCGAGCGAAGTCCCTCGCGTCCAGCCGCGTCGCCCGGTTCCAATCCACCCCCCACCCCGCCAGGAACCTCCACCACCGCAGCAGGTCCATCCCATACGAACGGATCGTCGTCCTCGGACGCGCGCACGCCTGGAGCTCCGCGAAGAACGCCGTCACCGGGGTGACGACTGCCCCCTCCGAGTCCAGCAGCATGTAAGGCCGCGCCGGGTCAGTCGTCTCCACCAGCGCACCGGTTTGCGGAGGAATGAAGCCCACCAGATCTCGGGCAGAATCGCCTGTCTCAAGCATGGCCGGGAAGCTAGCAGATACCGCCCCTGACCTGCGAATATTCGCCTCTAAGTTCAGTCAACGGCACCATCCCCTGCAAGGTGGTCGGTGCCACCGAGGATCACTCGATCCGCTTCCACCAGGTCCACCTGGAAGACATGGGCAGAGTCCGCACCCGGAAGGTCTGCGAGATCGACGACGAGGTCGTACAGCAGGAGGACATCGGCAAGGGCTACGAGCTCACCAAGGACGAGACCGTCCCGATCACGGACGCAGAGCTCGACCAGATGCCCCTGCCCACCGCCAAGGCCATCGAGATCGTGGCGTTCGTGGACGCCGACACGATCGACCCGGTGCGAATCGGTGACAGCTACTACCTGGCGATCGACGGGCAGGTGGCCGCGAAGCCGTACACCCTGCTCCGCAAAGCGCTGGAGCGCTCCGACAAAGTCGCCATCGCGAAGTTCGCATGGCACAACCGCGAACGGCTCGGCCTGCTGCGCGTCCGCGACAACGCCATCGTGCTCCACGCGATGCGATGGCCAGACGAGATCCGCGACCCGGCAGAGCTGGCCCCGAAGAAAACCGAGCTGGACGAGGACGAGATCGAGCAAGCCGTGCAGCTCGCCGACAGCATGACCATCGACGACATCTCCGGCTTCCGCGACGCGTACCGAGACGCCCTGGAAGAGCTCATCGAGGCAAAGACCGAAGGCAAGGAACCAGCCCAGCCGACCGAGGGCAAAGCGCAGCAGCCCAGCCAGGTCGTCGACCTGATGGCAGCCCTGAGCGCCTCCGTACAGAGGGCAAAGGAGTCCCGCGGCGAGACGGACGACCACGCCACCGTCCACGAGATGAAGCCGCGCAAGAAGACGGCCGCGAAGAAGACGACGAAAAAGAAGGCACCCGCCAAGAAGGCCGCGGCGAAGAAGACCGATTCGAAGAAGGCGGCTGGTCGGAAGCCCCGGACCGCCTGACTACCCGAGCGCCCCCAGCGCGGTGTCCGGCCGGCAGTGAATGCAGGCCCGGATCCCGTCGGCGAGGGCGGCGAGTGCCTGCTCCCGGCTGACTGCTCGGCGCCGCTTCCCGGCCGCGTAGCACCCGCCGACGTGGACTTCGATGGGTGGGGAGCCGACGCCGATGCCGAGCTCAATGACCCAGTCCGGTGTGGGCGGCCGCGCGCGCACGCCCTGCTGCCGCTCTCTCTCCCGCTGTTCAGCCGCCGCAATGGCCTCGTCGAGGCGTGTGAGCCACATGGCATGCCAGGTCCGCAGGGTGCGGAGGCGAGGCAAGTCAGACGGCAGAATATCGGACACATGTTCGAGTCTACGTGGGTACGCACCATCGGGGCATCGCCGTGCCAGCATGGGGCGCGCCGCACGGGAGCCGACGAGAGGAGCCGCATGAACGACGCTGACCTGCTGCGTGTCCTCGGCGTGGACCCGTCGGAGCTGGCCCCCGCCCCACCGTGGATGCCGCGCCAGCTCGCAAGCGTCAACCGGCTCGACGGCAGCCTTCCGTGTGTGCGCTGTGGCGAGCCCGCGAGAGCGACCGGAGTCGTGGACGCGCCCGGGCACGGCCGGCGGTGGCTGGACCGATGCATGCCCTGCCTTCTCGCCACCACCCCACGCGGTGGCCCTCCTGGGCCACTGGAGGACACGCTGGCCGTGCTGCGGCAGGCGGCCCAGCAGGCGGGCGTCGACCTCACCATCGTGACCGACGAGCCGTAGCCTGCTGGCGACCGCCTTCACCTGACCCTCAGCAGAAGACGGGCAGCTGAGTCCGGGCTGCGGACACTCAGGAGTTCCGGTTCTGGGTGCGGACGATGGCTGCGGCAATCGCCGCGACTCCGCCGCCGAGCATGCCTGCCGCAGGGACCGCCGCACCGTGATCGACGAAGTACTTGGCGACCCAGAAGTAGCCGACCACAGCGCCGCTACCGACGAGTGCACCGCTCGCTCGCAGCACCAGATTGGCCAAGTCCATCCGTCGCTGGTGAACCTGGTTGAGGCTCTGCTGCTCGAAATCCTGCTCGACCATCCGCAGGATGCGCTCGCCGGCACCGGGGACCGCACGGTCCCAGCGCTCTACCTGCTCGCCGGCAAGCAGCTCCTGATAGGGGCGATTCGGCTGTGTGGACTCCTGAAGGCCGGTGAGCGCCTCGGCAGTGGCGCCACCAGGCTCCTCAGACGGCGTCACGGCTGTCACCGCTCGCCCCTCTCGACATCGTTGTATGGGTCCTCAGCTGCGGGTTCATGCAGCTTCGGTGGCCTGCCGAGCTGACCGCACACCCGGTCCAGCGATTCCTCGACGTTTCGCAGCGCCCGCTCCCGAGAAGGCGGCACGCCGCCACGGCCGAGTGGCGCCAGGCGGTCGGGCCCTATGAAGGCGATCGGGAAGAGCCACACATCGAGCAACCCGCTCACGAATGCTCCGGTGCGAGAACCTGCCGCGCCCCTGCCAGGTCGTGACCGTGGCGCGGCAGGGTTTGGCTCTCTTCGCATGTCGTTCCGACGTGCAGTTCGCAGCGCAGCGGCCCCGAGCAGTGCCCACAAGGCGAAGAAGCTTCCCATCGACCACCAGCCGCGGGCTGTTGGTAGCGCACCCATCAGGAAGACTAGAGCGATCGTGAGTAGGGCGCCGATTACGACGCCGACGCCTCTGCGCACCCATGAGGGACGGCGGTGGGCCTCTATCGAGGCTTCGAGGAACTCCAGCGCGTGTGAGCTGAGTTGATTGCGCAGGACAGGGACCCAGGCCATGGCCTCGGCGATGCGGTTTCCTCGGTAGAGCCAGTCAGGGTCGCGATCGTGGCCTTCCCAAGCGGCCGTCGTATCCTCGATCTCCTGACGGTTGTCGAGCAACTGCCGAAGACGTGGCCAGCCTGACAGCAGCCCAATGTTCGCGATCTCGACCAGCTCGCCCTCCTGGGTGAGGACGCGGCCGCGGAGAAGCATGTCCATGGCGACGCCGGCATCAGGGGAGTCCTCGCGGTACAGCGCAGCCCGGGCGACCCGCTGCCGGATGGGCTGATTGTGATTGCCAAGCCTGATCAACTGGAGGAAGACGCCCATGGCCGCCTGCCGCTCGTCGGTGCTCAACTGCTGGTAGATCCGCTCGGCGAAGGTCGCCCCAATACCTGCGATCCCGCCTGCCTCCAGGTACGCCGATATCGTCAGCCTCGTGTCACGCCTGCTTTGCCACAGATTCCACAGCGCGGGTTGCAGCAGGGACAGCCGCTCGAGTGGAGAAACTTCTGCAAGGTCATGCAACAGCAGGTCAACCAGACCGGGTTCTAGGGTCAGGCCCGCAATCTCGGCCGGACGCTGGATCGCCGAACGGAGTCCTCCATTCGACAGCGACCCGAGAAATATCGCATCGCGCAATGCAGTCAATAGCTGCGGGACCTCAAACCAGCGTTCAGCGCAGACGGCCGACAGCTCGAAGACGACAAGTGCAACCGGTGATTCCCCGTTCCGACCTGGCCCGGCCAGGACCGAGAGGGTGTCGAGGAAGGCGCGTTGTTGCTCCTCGTCCGGAACCAGGTAGAAGAGCTCTTCGAGTCGATCGACCACGATGATCAGGCGCGGATCAGCCCCTCCGGCCAGAGCACAGACCGCGTCGCGCACCAGCGCCGCTCCCACGTGCGGGTCCGGGGTAAGCGCACCGACCAGCGAGGCGGCCGGAATACCGGTCAGTTCGGCCAAGCCGTCAACCAGTGCCACCATCGGGTGAGCGGTAGGGGAGAACAACAGGCTCGGCCACGCGCGCGAGCCGGGAAGGGCTCCGGCTGCAAGCGCCGGCAGCAGCCCGGCCCTCAACAACGAAGACTTCCCTGAACCGGGCGGGCCGACCACCGCCGCTGGGCCCCCGGTATGCATACGCGTTTCCAAGCGGCGAACCAGGGACGCAGTCTCGCCCTCGCGACCGAAGAACCACGCTGCATCCCGCTGGTTGAACGACACTGGGCCGGGATACGGGCAGACCTCCCTCCGCACGGTGTCATCGCGTACATCGGACGATCTGTAGACGACATTCATGCTCGAGGCGCCCGAAACGACGCGGGGCCGTGGTTCTCCCGGCCCCGTGCTGGGCGTGCGCTGCGAGGTAGCGCCAAACGGCGGCTCAGTCTCGGGCTGCCCCACCCGTTCTCCCTCCGGCCAGGGTCTCACGGTAGTGCACGCTCGCCAGGGCTCGCCTGCGAAGCACTGCGTGGACCCCCGGCACCGTCAACTAGTACGTCCTACGAGGCGGCGTCCTGACGCATCTCGCGCCATGCCTCCCGCCCATACGTCTCGATCTCTGACCCTTCAGAACCGCCCTCATAGAACCAGCCGTCCGCGATGAACTGACGGACCAGCTCACGGAACAGCTCGCCCCCGCGCCCCAGCTTCACGTGCAGAATCACGTTCGCGGACGGTTCGTTGTAGCTCTGCCAGTAGTCGGGCACCTGCCCGTCTCGAACCGGCACCGGGAAGTAGGGCAAGCAGTACGTCGCCTCCCGCGACGGCCTCGCCGGCGTCGAATGGTCGATCAACTCCTCGGCCGACCTGCAGCTCTGGGAGCTCGGCCGCAGCGCCGCCTGACCCCGACATCTGTCCCGGCACCCCGTCCCGGCCGCACGGGGCAGGAATTCACCCAGCAGAGAGCAGGGGTCCCGGACGGCCGCCCGTCCTGGACCCCTGCTGCTGTGTCTTGGAGCAGGGCTGTCCACACCCAGACGGGGTGCCCCAGAGCTTTGAGGCCGAGATGTTCAGGGGACGTTGACTTTCGGGCGGTCTCGGGAGATCACGCCGCACTGAGATCGGTGAGGTTGGGCACCGCTGTGGTGGCGCCGTTGCGGGACGCTTGCAGCGCGGCGTGTGCGGTGAGGACTGCGTGTAGGCCGTCGTGGAGGGTTGCGGTGTGGTGGCCGTGGCCGAGGACCAGGTCGCGGAAGGCCTCGTGTTCCGCGACAAGGGGTTCCCGTTTGGGGATCGCGTATCGGGTGACGTCGCCCTCGGTGACGCCGCGGAATGCGGCGAGCGCCTCCCGCTGGGTGGTGCGCGTGGAGCCGTTTGCCCAGTACGAGAGGTCAGCGGTGAGTGTGTCAGCAACAAGGATGCCGTGATCGCCGGTGACGGTGGTGGTCCGTTCCTTGAGCGGGGAAAGCCAGCTGACCTGGTGATGCGTGATGGTTCCGTCGGCCAGCTGGCCGACGGCTGCAAGAAGGTCCTCGTGGGAGCGGCCGCTGCGGTGGGCGGTTCGGGCGGTGATTGAAGTGAAGCGGGTACCGGTGATCCACGCGGTCAGGTCGAGGTCGTGGGTGGCGAGGTCGTGGATGACTCCGACGTCGGTGATCCGTGCGGGGTAGGGGCCGGTGCGCCGGGTGGCGACCGAGAACACGTCCCCGAGCTGTCCGCCTTCCAGTCGCTGGCGCAGGGCGATCAGTGCGGGGTTGAAGCGTTCGATATATCCCACGGCAGCCGGTACTCCAGCGGTGTGGAAGGCCTCCGCGAGCCGTCTGGCTGAGGCGGGGTCACCCGCCAGCGGTTTCTCGATGAGGGTCGGGATGCCGGCTGCTGCGAGTGCGGTGCCCACCGGTTCGTGCAGCAGTGTGGGGCAGGCCAGAACCGCGTAGTCCAGGCCCAGCTGCAGCAGCGCATCCAAGTCCGCCACCACGGGTACACCGCCGGCGGCGCGGTAGCGGTCGCCGTCCGGATCGAGGGCACCGACCAGTTGGGCACCGTCCAGGGTTCGAAGGACCCTGGCGTGGTGGCGGCCCATCTGCCCCAGTCCGATCAGGCCGACCCGTAGCGCGGTGGTGCTCATGCGACACACTCCCTGGCGCGGGCGAGTGTCGTCACAGCTCGGGCGATGTCTTCGATCTGGGCTGGGGTCAGCCCGGGGTGGACCGGCAGGGACAGCACCTGGGCGGCGGCGGCGTCGGTGTGCGGAAGGTCGGTCGCGGTCGCGTAGGCGGGTGAGCGGTGGAGCGGGACTGGGTAGTGGACGCCGGTGCCGATCCCTGCCTGTTGCAGGTTGTGGGCGAAGGTGTCGCGGTCACCGAGGGTCGTGCTGATGCGGACGGTGTACTGGTGCCAGACGTGGCCGGCTCCTGCGGCAGTGATGGGCAGAGATAATTCCGGCAGGTTGGCGAGGCGTTCGCTGAGGTCGGTGGCGTTGGCGCGGCGGCGCGCGTTAAGGGCGGGGAGTCTGCGGAGCTGGCTGCGTGCGATGGCTGCGCTGACGTCGCTCATCCGCCCATTAGTGCCCACGATCTCGTGGTGGTAGCGCTCTTCCATGCCCTGGTTGCGCAGCAGTCGCAGCGTGCGGGCCAGGGCCGGGTCGGCGGTGGTGATCAGGCCGCCTTCGATGGCCTGCAGGTTCTTGGTCGGGTAGAAGCTGAAGCAACCCGCGGTGCCGAGGGTGCCTACGGGGCGGCCGTTAAGGGTCGCCCCGTGGGCCTGGGCGGCGTCCTCCACCAGGGCGAGTTGGTGTTGCTGGGCGAGTGCGGTGAGGTCGCCCATAGCCGCGGGATGTCCGAAGAGGTGGACGGGAATCACCGCGGCGGTGCGTGGGGTGATCGCGGCGCGTACGGCGTCGGGGTCGAGACAGAACGTGTCCGGGGTGATGTCCGCGAAGACGACAGCGGCGCCGGTGAGCCGGACAGCGCCGGCCGTGCCGGCGAAGGTAAAGGACGGGACGATCACCTCGTCGCCGAGACCAATGCCCAGCGCGAGAAGGGTCAGCCACAGGGCGGAAGTGCCGGAGTTGACCGCGACGCAGTGGTTGCCGTCGACCAGGTGCGCGAACTCGTCCTCGAAGGCCGCGACCTCGGGGCCCTGGACGAGATGGCCGGACCTGAGGACGCGGACAGCGGCTGCGATGTCGGTCTCATCCAGGCGCGGTGCGGCAACGGGAATCATCGTGAGTTCCTTCCGGTCAGCGCCTGTATGCCGACCGGAAGGGTGGCGGGGCGTCAGTTCTGTTGGCGGGTGGGGTCGAAGCCGTACTGCAGGTAGACGGTGGTGTCCTGGGTCAGGGCGCGGGAGCAGGCATGAAGGCGGCGGGCCATGTGCGGAGCGAGCAGGGTGTCCCACTGATCGGGGGTGGCCAGCTGCCATGCGGCGAGTTCTTCGCGGTCGAGGTGGATCTGTGTCTGGGCTTCGGCCTCGGTGATCAGGCCGCCGTCGAAGAGGTAGTTGACCAGCGGTGGGCGGCCGTCGGCCTGTTCCGGGACCCAGTCGACGGCCAGCAGCCGGCCCGGTGTGAGATCGATGCCGAGCTCTTCCTTGACCTCGCGCTGGACTGCTTGCAGCGGGTCCTCTCCCGTGTCCAGTCCGCCGCCTGGGATCTCCCAGGTGTCGGTGCGGTAGGACGGCTGGACCAGAAGAATGCGGCCCGCTGCGTCGTGGATGATTGCCCCGGCACCGGCGATGTGCTTGGGCAGGGACGCGTAGTACTCGGCGGGAGGAAGGTGGCTCATGGAGCGGGACGCTAATCTCAGCGCCCACGGGTTCCCGGTAGCACCCTCGGCTTGGCACAGAACAGTGACAAACCGGTGTGATTCTCACTCCAGCGGCAAAGGGTCGTGCTCGGTCAGTTCATCGCCGTCGCGCCGGTAGACGCGCTGGCAACTGGTGCAGTGAAGCCCCTTTTCCAGGGCCTGTCCGCACCGGCATACCCATCCCACCTGGCGGGCGGGGTTGCCGATGACCAGGCCGTGGGCGGGCACGTCGCGCAGTACGACGGCGCCGAGCGCGACCAGGGCGTGGGCGCCGATGGTGACTCCAGGGGCGACGACGGCTCCCGCCCCGATCGTTGCCCCGGTTCGGATGGTGACGGGATGCCGGGTCCAGTCGTCCGGGCCCTTGCGTCGGCCGTCGGGGGTAGTGGCCCGCGGGGCCGGGTCCTCCAGGAGGAGAACACCGGGGCAGATCATCGCCTCGTCATTCACGGCCGCGCCGAACACACTGGCGTTGTTGCCGATCTTCACGCGGTCGCCGATCCTGCTGCCGGCACCGACGAAGCAGCCCTTTCCCAGAGTGCTGTCGGCGCCGACAACGGCACCTGCGGCGATCTGAGCCTGGTGCCACAGCCGGGTCCCCTCTCCGGCCACCGCGCCCTCGTCGAGCCAGCCGGAGTCCTGAGAGGGCAGGTGAGAGGAGTGTTGCCGGCCCACAGATGTTTTGCCTTCGGTGCCGTCGGACAGACGCCGGGTCAGGTCGGCGGGAGTAGTGGCGTCGGAGAGCACCCAGTCGGAGACTGCGAGCCCGGTGGCTTGTTCGACGGCGACCGCCAAGGACAGTCGGTCCAGCGAGTCCATACCCAGGTCACTGAAAGCGGTGTCGGGTCGCGGATCGCTGTGCTCGGGACGGACCTGACGGACGGCGCCCAGGACCTTCGCCAGCAGCTCGTTGCTAGGAATGGCGGTCATCGGACGGCCTCCAGGCGGCGGGCGAGCACGAACAGCGCGGGTACGGCCTCGATGACCGGCGCTCGCTGCCACAGTCGCCGCACGGCCGTCCCCGCCTTCGAGCCCTCTTCCAGCAGGGCACGCAAGGCCAGGTCGGCGAATGCGGCGAACTCGGCCTGCTGCGCGGGCGAAAGGTGAGACGACCTCGCAGGAGTACTTGGTCTTCACGTTCAAGGGCACCAGTACGGCCTTGGACAGTGAGCGCGCTGCGGCCCTGGCCGAGCCGGTGCGCCGTATCGCGCAAGCACGCCGCGAGGCGCCTGGGGTCGACTACCACCGTCTGTCGGCCGACGAGCACCGGTGGATCTTCGACGAGCTGATCGCGCCGTCGTATCTGAGCAGCATCGCCCCGCGACAGGCCCCCCAAGCGGTGTACGTACTGGGGCAGCCAGGGGCAGGCAAGACGGCGATCGCCCGTTTGGTGAAGCGCGCGATGCGGCCGGGGGCGACGCATTTGGTGGGCGACGACTTCAAGGCGTCGCATCCGGACTACTCGAAGCTGCTGACGGAGAATCCCCGGGGCGCGGGCGCGGCAATCCGTGCCGACTACCGCGCCTGGATGACCGAGGCCGAGGCGTACGTGAGGTCCCGGCGCGGTGACGTGCTGATCGAAGCCGCCCCGGGCAGCACGGAGGCGTTCCTGCACAGTGCTCTGCCGTTCCACCAGGCCGCATACCCGCTCGACCTGGTGATCGTGGCCGTCCGGGAGGCCGACAGCCGCCTTGCGACGGCGCTGCGGTACGCCCGCGCCCTGCAGGCCGGTCTCCCGGCGCGGTTCACCTCTGGCGTCGGGCACGACGTATGTTTCCGGGCCGTCGCCGACATCGTGGAGATGGCTCAGTCGCATCCGGGTGTCGCTGCCGTGACGGTGGTCCGGCGTGATGGCCAGGCCCTGCTGCGCCACGAGGGATCCAGTGGTCGCGGGCGGCAGGCGGCGTGGGCACTGGCGGCGGAGCGGCTCCGTCCGTACACGGAGCACGAGGCCGCACGGTTCTTCGCGCTTCACCGCGCGCTGTGCAGGGCGTTGCCGCAGCACCGCACGGAGCTGGATGAGATCGCCGCACTGGCCCGCCCGCTGATGCCCGCCGGGATGCAGGCAGCCCGCATCGGCCGCCCGCACCCGTCGTCCTGGCCGCTGCCTCTCCCCCGTGCCTGTGGTTACGAGCTGGTCAGGTCCTTGAGCTGGGCGGCATAGAGGGCTGCGATGCGTGCCACCTCTTCAGGCCCGGCCGTCTCCAGACTTCCCTGATCCAAGAGCGCGGCCTGCCGTGCGGCCTTCAGCTCCTCCATGCGGGCATCGTCGGGTACCGGGGCCCTGTGTTCCTCGGCGATCTGGGCGTTGTACCAGTTCACCACTGCCCGTACGGCGTCCAGTGCCAGCTGGTCTTCCCCGCCGTCCAGGTGGGAGTAGTCGGGGGGTCCTGCGTGAGGGTCGGACACGGCGTTAGCCACCTCTATTGTTGATCTTGAATGGAAATGGCCATTGTCCTCCCGGCTCGTTGCGGCAAGCCAGGCCACCTCACCGCGACACGGCGCGCTCGAGGGGCCGGCACCTGTGGGCACTGCCCCATTCTGGGGATGCTTGCCCAAGAGGCCCCAGGCGGACATAGGTTGGGGCAAGGTGATCATCATTCGGGGGTTGACGTGGCAGGTCGGGATCTGCGGGCGCTGTTCAGCACGAACGACCGGAGCCTGGCCACCGAGGAGGCGTTCACGAACCGGCAGGCGCAGTGGGAGCTGATCGCTGCCGCGCTTACCGAGCACCTGCGGCACACCGCCGACCCGGCCTTCGACGTCGAGGACCTCGAAGCACCACGGGACAACGTGATGGTCTTCCACGGAGTTGGCGGCATCGGCAAGACCACGCTGTCCCGCAAACTTGAGGCCGCGCTCGGCAGTGTGGAACGCCGGCCCGCCCAGTGGGGCGCACCGACCTGGGCCGGCGAGCGGATCCTCCCCGTACGGATCGACCTCGCCCGCTCGGCCGGCACCGACTTCGAACACGTCATGCTCACCATCCGGCTCGCACTCGCCGAACTCGGCCGTCCGCTGCCCGCCTTCGACCTCGCGCTGCGCCGCTACTGGGATCACCAGCACCCAGGCGAGCCCCTGGAGGAGTACCTGCGCCGTGGCGGCCTCGCCTCCCGGTTCGGCAAGGCACTACCGCAGCAGATGCAGTCCGCGCTCGGCGACATCGCCCAGGCCCTGCTTCTGCCAGGCACCGTCGGATCCGTCGTCGGCGAAGTGACCGGCTCCCTGGTGCGGGCCCTGCGCGAGCACCGGCAGTCCGTTCGGGCTCTCGCCGGGTGCACGCGCCTGGCCGACCTCCTGCAGGCCGAGCCCGATGTGGATGCCCTGTCGTACTACCCGCACCTGCTGGCCTGGGAGCTCGCCAAACTCCCGGCCGACAAGCGCATCGTGCCGGTGATCCTGCTGGACACCTTCGAGGACACCGGCGATCGCACCCACCGCGACCTGGAGCGCCTCCTGCAGCGCGTGGTGTGGCTCATGCCGAACGCGTTCTTCCTCGTCACCGGACGCAGCAGGCTGCAGTGGGCCGACGAAGGCCTGCAGGGACAGCTCGACTGGACGGGGCCTTCGGCGTGGCCCGGCCTGGCCGCCCACGACATCCCCGTGCCCCGCCACGCGGCCGGTGTGGGGCACGGGCGGCAGATCCTGATCGGCGACTTCAGCCCCGAGGACTGCAAGGACTACCTCGCCCGCCGCCTCACCCACGACGGCCGGCCCCTCATCAGCGAATCCCTGCGCACCGTAATCGCCGACCGCTCCCACGGCCTGCCCCTCTACCTCGACCTGGCGGTGATGCGTTTCCTGGAGATTCGCCGCACCGGGCGCACCCCGCAGCCGGCCGACTTCGACATCAACTTCCCAGCCCTGATCGCCCGCACACTGTCCGATCTCACCCCCGACGAGCGGCACGTCCTGCGCTCCGTCGCGCTCCTCGACTCTTTCGACCTGCCCCTGGCCACCCGGGCCGCGGGCATGACCCACGAGGCACCGGCCCTGCGCCTGGTGGAGCGTCCCTTTGTCCGCGAGAACCCGATCGGCATGTGGCCCTTCCATCTCCATGCCCTGATTCGCTCCACCATCCGCACCGCTGATGACCAGACCGACGACCGCTGGTCACCCCATGACTGGCAGCAGGCTGCCGAGCGTGCATTCGCGGGAGTGGGCGAGCAGTGGGCCACCAGTACGGCGCCGGGCCGGATGCTGCTGGTCGGATGCCTGCGCCAGGGACTGGCCGTCGCACGCGACTTCCGTCTCGAACTCGGCTGGCTCGCGGAGGCAACCTGGCAATACGTCAGCGACTCTGTATGGGAGCCTCTCGCACCGCCCGCGTCGCAGGACCCAACTGACACGCTGGAGCTGGAAACTCCAGCCGACGCTCTGATGGAGACCCTCAGCGCCCTCGCCCGCCGGCAGCACGAGCATCGTGAGCGCACCGTCACCCGGCTCACCACTGTCATCAACACCAGGCTGCTCCCCCCGACCTGCACGACATGGTCGTCTACTACCGCGCCAAGGCCGACCGCGATCTCGGGCGCAGCAGCGAATCGCGCCGTGGGATGCAGCACGTTGCCGATGGGGGTGGTCGCCTCGCGCCCGGCGCGCGACGCGGCCTGGCACACCTCGCCCGTCTTGCCGGAGACTTCTCCACCGCCCTCGAAACTGCCCGCACGCTCGGCTGGGCTGGCCGCCACCACCGCGTCCTGGGCGATGTGTGGTGGACCCAGGCCGAGATGGCGAGGGCAGCCACCGCGCACGCAGCCGCACGGGACGAGGCTGAGCAGCACGGCGTCGCCGGCGAACGGGCCATCGCCCAGGCCCAGCGCGCTCTCATCCTCGCCTTCACCGATCCCGACCAGGCCGACGACGAACTCACACTCGCCCAGCAGTTCCTCACCGGAGTCGATCTGCGCGCCACCACTCTCACCACCCAGATCGCCGCCCTCGTCCGCGACGCCGGAACCGCAGGCGACATCGAAGACCGCGCACACCTGCTGCGCACCGACATCAGCGGCGCCGGCGTGGTCGCTGCCCAGACCACCCTCGAGCTGGGCCTCTGCTTCCACTACGCCGTGCTCGACGCGCAGGACAAGGTGGCCGGTTCAATCTCCCGGCTACGCGCCCTGACTCAGGGCGGCGATTACGCCTACTACGTAGACATCGCCCACTTCATGGCCGACCTCCCGCTGCCCGCTGAGGCCCACTCGCAGGCACGATGGCTCGACGGGGAACCGCAGACCCGTGCGCGGTGGCGCGCCTTGGTCACCACACGGCGCGAGTACCTGCGGGCAACACGCTGAGAGGGTCTCAGGCTGGCCCTGCGTGGCTGTCAGATCGCGCGCAATACCGCGACGACCTTGCCGAGGATCGCCGCGTCGTCTCCGGGGATCGGCTGATTCTCTGGGGGTTCCCTGGCCGTGGCGTGACGTCGTAGATGGTCCCCTCGTTGAGGGTGCTGCGACGGTTCTCGGGGGGTGTGGCTCTGTGGCTGGTCGTGCAGATCGAGTCATGGAGTAGGGGTAGAAGTGCGTGCATTCCCTGTGGTGCTCCCATCGGGCACCCGGTACTGGACTGTGGTGAACAACGACCTGGGCGTCGTCGAGGAGGTGGATCGCTTCCTGCAGGAGCTGCGCCTGGCGCGCGGTCGAGCGGAGACGACGACGAAGGCGTACGCGGAGGGCATCTGTCTGTTTCTGCTCTGGTGCCTGCTCACCCGGCGCGACTGGCGGACTGCGGCCCGGGACATGGGGCTGTTCATGATCTGGCTGAAGTGGACGCCAGGCAGGAGCGGTTCGCGTCAGGTCGTGGTGCCGGGACCGGGATCCAAGCCGGTACGGGGCGAGATCCGGATCAATAAGGTGCTGACCGCGGTGCGGATGTTCCTTCTGCACGCGGTGGCGAACAAGGCAGCCCCGACCTGGGTATTGGAACAGCTCTACGAGATCGGCGACGACCTGGACCTGCCGGAGGTAGCGCGAGCGGAGAGCGGGGGGATGCGCTATCGGATGCGGGCGAGGCACAGGGTCCAGGAACCGGAGACGAACATCGACCGGGCCAGCGACGAGGAAGTCGTGGCGATGTTCCTGGCCTGTCGCTCGGCCCGCGATCGGCTGACGCTGCTGCTCCTTACCCGTGTCGGTTTGCGGCCGGGGCAGGTCGCTGGCCTGCACCGCAGCGATCCTCACTTGATGATGGACTCCCGGGCCCTGGGGTGCTCGGTCGAGGGCGCCCACGTGCACGTCACGCGACGGCAGAACGAGAACGGCGCCTGGTCGAAGTCCAAGAAGTCGTGGGCCATGCCGGTGGACCACCTCGTGGTGATGGCCGTCGACCAGTACGCCGTGGAACGACACGAAGTGCTGGGCTCGGGCGGCAGCGACTTCTTGCTCGTCAACCTCTTTCGCCCGCCCTACGGGGCCCCGATCACCACGGACGCGATCGGTGAGCTCTGCGGGTCCCTGTCCCGGCGAGCGGGTCTGGGCCGGGTGGTCACTCCGCGCATGGGCCGGCATGCGATGGCCAGCAACGTGGCCGATGCCGGGGGCAGCCTGGACGAGGTTCAGGCCCTCCTGGGCCAGAAGAACCCGGAGTCGGCCCGCCCCTACCTGCACCCCAAGCCGTCGAGGCTCCGGGACGCGGTCGAGCGGGTTCCCTCTCCTCGGGAGTTTCTGGAGGGGGGCCGGTGACCACAGCCACGACCGCGCTGCCGGTGCAGGCCGTGAGGCCCGAAGCTGCTCTGATGGGGGCGGTGACGGAGGAGTTTCTCCAGCTCATCGGTTGGGATCCTGCCGTGCGGATCGTCACCTTCCCGCGCTCCCATCCGCTCCTCGGCTCCCGGATCTGCCCAGTCAAGGGCTGCGAGAAGATGGCCTACACCTCTCGCGAGCGGACCCTATGCCGGGGCTGCGAGACCAAGATGAAGGAGTCTGGGCAGTCGCTCGATGAGTTCGTGGCCACGGCCAAGCACAACTGGCGGTCGACCGGGACCAGCCCCTGCCAGGTGCCTGGATGCGCCCGGCCCCGCAGGACGATTCGCCAGGCTCTATGCGATGCGCATTGCTACCAGCAGCAGAAGATCCACCGCGTGACGATTGAGGAGTTCCTCCTGCGGCCTGACCTGCAGCCGTTCGAGAGCCTTGGGCCCTGCGCAGTCGCCGCCTGCTACCGGGACCGCGGCAACGGCGACTACTGCCCGCCGCACCGACAGGCACGTAACCTCTTGCGCCGCACCGGCTGGCTGGAGGGCGAGGAACTCTGGCGTCGGACCGCGCCGGCGGTGGTCGAGCACGGCGTCGTCAGCCTGCGCGGCCTGCCCGACTTGGTGGTCGCGGAAGTTCTCTTCTGCCTGCAGGACCGCAACGCCAAGGGTGTCAAGCAGAGAGATCAGGACCTTCGTCCGTTCGTCGATGCCGTCCGCGCTCAGCAGCTCTCCTCGATCAGGGACTTCGATCTGGGCGCGATGAAGGATCGCGCCAAGCGGTTGGCGGTCGGATTCCTCAAGCACCTCGCCCGCTTCGGCCTGTCGCCGGAGACCGAACGGCACAAGGACACCTGGGACGGCGCCGCCTTCGGGCTGGGCAAGGGCTTCCTTCACTTTGAGAACATCTCTCAACGGTGGCTGCGAAAGGCAACCCAGCAGTGGGCGATCGACGATCTTCCCCGTCGGCGAGGGAAGAACCCCCTTCCGCCCGTTCAGCGTCAGATCAACTCGATCGCGATGCTCTCGAAGAGTCTGCGGTTGAACCGCGACGACGAGGGGAGCGATCCGCGCATCCTGAGGAGGGACGACATCGTCCTGTTCCTCAACCGTCTCCTCTTCCTCCAGCTCCAAGGGGAGATCTCGGCCCTGCACCGGTACTGGGACGCGCGCGACATCCGGCGCTTGCTCGCGCGCATGAGGACTCTGGGGTTGACCCAGCCCGGACAGCCCCTGCACGGCCTCCCGGACAACTTCGCCCTCCGGGAAGAGGACGTGCCCGAGTACGACGAGGACGACGACGCCGGCCGCGACCTCCCGGTCGAGGTGATGCGCCAGCTCTGCCAGCACCTGGACAGTCTCGACCCCGACGGCCACCAGCTCAGCCGGACGGCGACCGAACTCCTCATCGACACCGGCCGCCGCCCCGACGAAATCTGTTCCCTGCCCTTGGACTGCCTGGGGCGGGACGGGGATGGCAAGCCCGAGCTGATCTATGACAACCACAAATCGCTGCGAAAGGCGCGTCGCCTCCCGATCGCCGAAGCAACCGCCGCCTTGATCATCGCCCAGCAGGAACGGACTCGCGCGCGGTTCCCCAACACACCGCGCAAGGAGCTCGTCCTTCTGCCTTCGCCGGTGGCCAACCCTAACGGCACCAAGGCCATCAACAGCGATTCGGTCGGCGATGTCCACCGGGCATGGGTCTCCTCCCTGCCGGAAATCTTGGTCCCCGTTGTCGTGGATGAGGACGGCAAGCGGGTCAAGAAGATGCTGCCCTTCGACAAATCGAAGATCTACCTCTACGCCTACCGGCACACCTATGCCCAGCGTCACGCGGACACGAACGTGGCACCCGATGTGCTCAGAGTCTTGATGGACCATCGCCGGCTCGACACGACTCAGCGGTACTACCGGGTCAGTGACAAGCGTCGCCGCGAGGCTGTCAACCGGGTCACCGCCATGCAGTTCGACCGGAAGGGCAACCGGATCTGGCGCCAGGTCGAGACCCTACTGGAGTCCGAACACGCCCGCCGGGGCGTTGGCGAAGTCCAGGTCCCCTACGGGATCTGCACCGAACCCACCAACGTCTCAGCCGGCGGCGACGACTGCCCCGTCCGGTTCCGCTGCGTCGGCTGCGAACACTTCCGCACCGACGTGTCCTACCTCCCGGACCTGGAGGCATACCTCGCAGATCTCCTCCGCGGCCGGGAACGACTGGCGGCCTTCGCCGCGGACTCTTGGGCAAAGACCGAGGCGATGCCGTCCGACGAGGAGATCACTCGAGTCCGCCGCCTGGTCAAACGCGTCAGGGAACAACTCGAAGACCGCACCGAGGAAGACAGAATGCAGATCCAGGAGGCCGTCACCGTGGTCCGTCGCAGCCGGCGAGTCGTCTCACTCGGCATGCCTCGAGTGCGCCCCGAACTGCCCGACTACCGTGGGGGAAGGTCCGCCGAATGACGTCCATGATCGAAGGGAAGAAGGCCGACTCAGCCCGGCGCCGTGAACGGGTCCTCAAGGCCCTCGATGCGGCCATGAAGAATGGGGGCGACATCACGGTCTCCGGGCTTGCCAGAGCCGCCCGTGTCGACCGGACCTTCCTCTATCGCCACCGCGACCTGCTCGAACACATCCACATCGCCACCAGCACCCCAGTCGAGGAAGGCCGAGTGGCAGCGGTCAGCAGGGTCTCGCTCCAGACCGACCTCGCTAACGCGCTGGAGCGCAACAAGCGCCTTGCCGCACGCGTCCGGCAGCTGGAGAAGCGGCTGTCGAGCGAGCTCGGTGAGCGCGTCTGGGCCGCATCCGGACTCGGGGCGCCCACCGACATCGACGATCTCCAGCGGCGCATCACCGTGCTGGAACAAAAACTTGCAGACACACGCGGCGAGTTGGAGGAGCGAATGGAGGAACTGGCTGCCGCGCGGGCCGCGAACCGCGAGCTCACCCGAGCCCTGAACCAGCCCCATCCAGCCTGACCAAGTACGAGCCAGATTCCGACTCGGTGCCCGCCTTCGGTGGGGCCACTGCCGCGTTCAGCCGCCGCCTCCGGATCACCCGAACCGGGCTGGCAGCAGGCCGCTGGGCGAAATCGCGATCGGCGTTGGTCGGGTGGCCCGAAGGTGAGATTCCCTCGGGCCACCCGACCAACCACGAACTGATCCGGGCATGATGGCGCTTCCTGATCTCGGTTCTGTCCGCACTTCCGTGAACGAGGTTCGAGCGGCTTGAATGACGGATCGTTCCTCCAGGGCAGCTCCGGGTGGTGGGGGTCACTGCACGATCGATCGAAGAGCTGCTGTTCCCAGGTGTGGGCGGTGTAGTGGTGGAGGACTTCACCGCGGACGACCGCTTGGTCGTAGTGCGAGCTTTCAGTCGAACACTTCAGCGCTCATGCTTCGCCTGCGGGGTCCGGGCGAGCCGTGTGCATAGCCGTTACGAACGGAGGATTTCCGATCGGCCTGTTGCTGGCCGGTCGACGGTCATTCTGCTGACGGTTCGCCGGTTCTTCTGTGACAACGCCGAGTGCGAGCGCCGGACGTTCGTTGAGCAGATCGCTGGTATCAGTGAGCGTTACCGCCAGGCCAGCACGGGACTGCGTGAGTTGTTGCATGCCATCGCGTTGGCCCGCTCGTCAGACAAGACAGTGACCGAGGTCGCCCGCGACCTCGGGGTCAGTCCCGAAGGCCTGCGAGGTTGGGTGAAGCAGGACGCCATCGACCGAGGTCAGGGCAGTTCCGGGGCGCTGACCAGCGCCGAGCGGGAAGAACTGGGTCGGCTCCGTCGGCGCAACCGCGAGCTGGAGCAGACGGTGATCATTCGCATCAGGCACTCAATCAGCGTGGATAGTGCTCACCGTTGGAGGGCGTTCATCCACTCCTGGACCGCCGTGAGGTTCGGGCGATGCCGACTACCTGGTACGCGAAGTCGTCCTGATCCTCAAGGACTTGGCTCGTCGGCTGGAGGCCTTCGGCCTGCCGTGTGCTGGCTGGTGCTTGATCGCCCAGCCTCTGACTGCCAGTCGGTCCGTCGGCAGTTGGGAGGGCCTCATACAGAGCCCGTAGCTGTCTCCGGCCTCGATTCCGGCTGTGGATGGGAGTACGCGAGGGCGTCAGGCAACGGGACCCGTTGACGCCAGTGTGTGCACAGGGTGTCGTTGAGGGCCCGTTCTTCGTGCGGGGTCTTCGGGCGAGGCAGGCAGAGCTTGTCGTACAGGGCGAAGCGGTAGGTGTCGATAGCCGCGTCGATGGAGGCCCCGTAAGCCATGGCCGCTTGGACGGCGCCACGGTATGAGAGCCGGGACAGAGCTGCCGGGATCAAGGGCAGCAGGAGCCACCATCCTGATTGCCACAGCAGGCCGACGGCTGTCATGGCGGTGACAGCGGCCGTGACCGAGAAGCGGCACGCAGCGTCCAAGGCGTCGCGGTGCGTGTCCACGGCCTCCTTGGAAGCCCCCTCGATCAGTGGGTAGAGCCGCGGCCAGGTGACCACCACATCCAGCCCGTGGCTGAACCCGGCGTAGTACTCCATGGCGGCGAGGGAGTTGCCGAGGGCGGTGGGGGAAGCCGTGAGCTCTGCCGGCGGGTAAAGAGTGCTCCACCGGGCGTATGCGGCTCCCACGCGGTTCACCTCGGCTGGCGACGGCGGATCACCGATCGCGACCATGCGGTCCCCAAGCCTCCGACGCAGGGATTCCTGGTGGTGGACCGCGAGTCTGCGCAGCGGACTGAGTAGTGTTGGCCATTCGCCTTCCAGGAGGCGGACCAAGCGCAGTTGCAGCGGGTGGGTGACGACAGCGACCAAAGTGACCACCAGCCAGAGCCCCAGGATCTCGCCAACGCCGAGGGTCGCGGCCGTCTGCCAGGTCCGGTCGAAGTCCAGTGCTGCTCCAGGCACGCCGGCCCATAGGAGTACCAGGAGGAACAGGGCGCATCCCATCGTCGGCAGGTACGAAACGAGCAGGAATCGTTTGCCAAGTACACCGCCAGCGGCGCCCACCAGGGCCGAGAGCTTCATGAGTCCTCGCTCGTGGGGTTGCCGCAGCTCGGGCAGGCGGGCGGGGCGGGAGCTGGACTGTAGACCGTGCGGGGGCAGTGAGCACAGGAGTAGCGGAAAGCCCTGTAGTGACGTGAGGCTCCCGGCAAGATCGACCGGTCGCCGTCGCTGCGGGACCAAGAACCGTCATGTTCCTGGCCGACGTCCTGGGAGTCCTCCGGCGGATAGTCACCGCGGGTGGCTACGCCGATGCGGGAGTCCTGGACATACACAGTGAGCGAGGTGAGCGCGGGAAATGCGTCAAAGATGGCCTGAAGTTGCCCTGCGGCATGCTGGGCGCGCTCAGTTGCCGTACGCAAGCTGGGATCCTCGCTGAGGGCCGCTACGGGAGCACCGACAGGTTGAGAATCCATGGTGTCGACGAGATGGCGGTAAGTCTGCTGAGGCCTGCTCACGTCTGGCACGCTTGCTCCATCCAAGGGAGGAATGGATCGATGTCGGATGTGATGGTAGCCGCGCTTTCGGACCGGTTAGAGGTGTACGGGCAGAGCCAGGACCGTACGCTGATCGACACCCCCGAAGCGCTCGTTGAGTCTTTGGGCGTGATGCGCACGGTGGCCGCCTGCCTCAGGCAAGGATCGTTCGACGCCAGGGCGCTGCTGAACGTCTGCTGGCTCTACTACCACCGGGGCACGACGGGCCTGATCAACCTCTCAAGCAGTGACCTGCCCGTCGCAGGCCTTCTGTCCATCCTCCTGGAGGATCACCGGCCAGACCAAGCCGCAGAGCTTCCCCCAATGGGCAAGAACACGTTGTCCTTTACGGCGGAAAATTGGTGCGCACTTCTCTTGATCAACGCGCACCATTTGGCCCAGGACCCCATCTTTTCAGCAGTCGTCCACGAAGTACTGACGTTGATCAGCCGGACAACTGGCGATCATTCCCTACGGCGTCGCGTGCATGCGACGGCTGGACAGCTGCTCTTTGACCGGTACAAGTTCAGTGATGACATCAGCTATCTGATGGACGCCGTCGAGTGCCTTCGGGAAGCGGCCGATCCCGTTGTTGCGGACGATTCGGATCCTGGCCCAGATCCGACAAACGTTGACGGGCTTGGCACCACGACCTACTTCCTGTACGAGGCCACGCACGACGTGAACCTGCTGGTGGAGTCGGTGAACAACCATGCACGCGCCCTTGCTGCGGGGCCCGAGAGTGGATCTCGGCGCCTGACGTTCCTGGACAATCTGGGCGCCTCCCTGCATGACCTGGCGCTAGTTCGCCGCGACCCGGCGCTGCTCTGGCGTGCCGTGGACTGCTTCATGGAGGCAGCTGAGCTGCGCAGCACGGATGCCGCCCGGTGGCAAGCCACCGAGAAAGTATGGCGCACGCTGGCTATCACATGCCTCGTCTGCCGCACCGCTGCTGACCTCGACGTGGCAATCGCCAAGGGGTACGCCCTGCTCGAACGGCACGGCGACGACCCTGAATACGGGTACTACCTGGGGACTCAGGCTTTCCTGTTGTATGACCGCCTCGTGATCGAAGCGGTCCCTGAATTACTTGACCAGTATGTGGATATTTCCCGCCGTGCAAGGGAGGCGTTCCCGGAGGGGCACCCGGACCGGGCGCGCGCGAACGCCGGTTTAGGCGTCGCACTTGCCACACGGTTCGAGCACTGTGGAGATCCGTCAGACCGAGTTGAAGGACTCGAACTGCTGCGCGCCGCCGCAACAGATTTGCCCGATGACCTAGGCATCCAGGACAACCTTCAGAAACTCGAAGCAGCCGTCATCCGCCGGGCTAAGTTCCACGCCAAAGTCGGGTCCCAAGACCAGTTCAGGACGGCTGCAACGGATGCTGCCCATCTCGGAGACGCGTACGTCAGTTCCGGAAACCCAATGTTCTTAGCCGAGGGCATCCGCCTGGCAGAGGATGCGGTGAAGGAAATCACGCCGAAACATGACCTGTACTGCGAAATGAACGCGGTACTGGCTTACCTGTGGGAGCACGAAGCTCAGCGAACGGATGAGGCCGCGCTTTTGGATCGTGCCACAGCGTACGCCCGAGCCGGTGCCGCGGCGGCCCAAGCCGGCACGCCCGAACGTGTACACATTGATTCAAGGCTCTCGCAACTGCTGCGGTTGCGTTTCGAGCAGCGTGGTGTCTTGGCTGACATCCAGGAAGCTGTCCGACGTGGTGCCGCCGCCGCACGGGACGCACGGGAACGTCACGACCGAGCCATTGCACTTAATAGGCTCGGGCTGTCGCTCGGGCGTCGGTACGAGCACAACCGGGATCTAACGGATATACGGGCATCCTTGGACGCACATACCGAAGCGGCAGAACTGTCGACAAATTACCGCCAGCTACACGCGGCAGTGCTCAACAATCTGGGCGGCACCTACTGGAAGCTGTTCAGTCGCCACCGTGAGAGCGCCGATCTGGAACGGGCAGTCGAATGCCTGCGTGAGTGTGTCCGGTTGACCATTCCTGATGAGGTGGGTGCGGCAACGCGTTGGGACAACCTGGCGAGTTATCTGCATGACCTGTACGAACTGAGTGGTGAGCTGGCCCATTTGACGGAAGCGCTGACGCACACAGATAGGGCTGTCAAGGCGACTCCCTTCCGGCATGTCGAGCGGGCCCGCCGACTGGGCACCCTCAGCTCGTTGCTAATTGAGCGCCACCGTATTGCTGGCGATCCCGCGGATCTCACCCGCGCTGTCGCACAGGCCAGGGCGGCTGTCCGCACTTGCTCAGCGGATCAGCCTTATCGGGCCCAGTACCTCAACAGCCTGGGCAATGTACTGCTGGCCGCGCACGCGAAACGGCCGAGCGAGTACACCCTCGACGAGGTGCTTTCCGCGTTCGATGAGGCGCGACGTCACCAACCCTCCCTTGTCCACACACGCGGCCTAGCGGCCCAAAACTGGGCGACGGTCCATGCGGCGGCGGGCGATACACACAGTGCGATCGCCGGCGCCGAGTTCGCCTTCGATTTGCTGCAGCAGATCGACTGGCACGGCATGACTCTGGCCGACCGAGTGGACGTGGCACGCGACTGGGACGGATTCTCCTGCAGAGCTGCAGAGTGGACTCTCCGGCTGGACGACCCCGCTCGCGGAGTGGAGCTGTTGGAACGGGGGCGCGGACTTCTATGGGGACAGCTCACAAGCCACGTTAGTGATCTCGAACGACTGAAAGCTGTCGATCCCGGGCTTGCCGAAGAACTACTTACCGTTCGGAATAAGGCACATGAACTGATCGGTGCCATTCTTCCCGGCACGGCACGGGGCGAGCAACTCGCTCGCGTCAACGCGGAACACCGGCAGCTCATCTCGCGAATCCGCGCCCTGGACGGCTTCGACGCCTTCCTGGGCCCGCCGTCTCCTGACCGGCTCGCTGCAGTCATCGGAGAGGGCGCTGTCGTCGTGCTCAACGTGACCAGTGAAAAATGCCATGCCATCGTTCTCCGCGGATCCGCAATACAGGCTGTGCCCCTCGCCGTCCGAGGAGACGAAGTGACTGAGCAGGTTCGACGCTGGACCACGGTCGTAAGGGCTGCCCAGGCGGCCCGCAGCGAGCTGATCCGGACAGCCCGCTGCGGCCAGCAGGCACCCAGGAGGGTAGTCGTTGCGTTTCGCACGGCCATCGATGAGATGGGCGAGCTCCTCGCATGGGGCTGGGACGCCCTGACAGGACCAGTGCTCGATGTCGTGGGCCATGAGTGGCGGCGCGTGTGGTGGTACCCCACAGGCCCGCTCACCGCATTCCCGCTCGCGGCTACTGGGCATCACGACGGTTCAGGCCGGGCTGTCATCGATAGGGTCGCCTCCTCGGAGGCCCCGACCCTTCGCAGTCTTGCCGAGGCCCACGAGCGGGGAACAGCCCGTAGCGGACATCGGCTCCTAGCCGTTGCCGTGCCGACCCCGTACAACCGCAGCGACACTCTGCACGGTGTGCAGGGGGAGCATGCGGCTGTACTGGGGTCCACCCCCATCGAGGTCACCGACCTGTACGGTCCCTCTGCAACACGAGAGACGCTGCTGCAAGAACTCCCCACCCACTCCCGCTTCCACTTCGCAGGACATGGCGTCAACGGCGTCACGGACCCGACGGACGCGGCACTGAGCGCCTTCGACGCACCCTTGCACATGGCCGACCTAGTGGGGCTGCCGCTAGACGGAGCCGAACTGGCCTACCTCTCAACCTGCCACGGAGTCACGGGCAGTGCCACCCATCCAGATGAAAGCCTGCATCTCGCAGCAGCAATTCACGTGGTTGGGTTCCGGCATGTGATCGCAGCCCGACAGGAGATCGACGACCGCATTGCAGCAGACGCGGCAGCCGCCTTCTACCGACACCTGGCTAACACCCCCGATCCGGGCATCGCGCTGCACGAAACGCTACGGGAAATGCGGGAACGACTGGCGGCCAGGACAGACACGGACTGCGGCGACCCGGTCAACCCATGGGCTTGGGCAGGCTTCGTCCACCTTGGGCCGGCAGGTGCAGGCATCGTAGGAGATGGAGCTGGGGCAGACGGCCGCTAAGAAGCCGTTGTCGTACCGATCATGGAACGTGCAGGTCGAACAAGGTTCCTGGTCGGGTGATCGTGTGGTGGTGCGGGCATGAAGGCGGGGCCTCTTGGTAGCTCGGGGGTGCGAACCTAACCGAGCGGCCCAAGGAGGCCCCGTTGTCACATGTGTACGCGCCTGCGCCCGTGGACTTCAACTCGCCCGGCGTGTCGTGCGATTGCCTCGCGCACGTGTACGGCAATGCGGCCGATCACCCGGACCGGGTGCGCCGGTATCCCTCGGACATGAGCGACGAGGAATGGACGGCGGTACGGCCGTTGTTGCCCACCCCTGCCTGGCTGGAGGGCCGCGGCGGGCAGCCCGAAGGGTACTGCCACCGTCAGATGCTGGATGCGATCCGCTACCTGGTCGCGGGCGGGATCTCCTGGCGGTCGATGCCCGCGGACTTCCCCGACTGGGACCGCGTCTACGCCTTCTTCCGCCGCTGGCGGCAGCACGGACTGATCACCGAGTTCCACGACCGGCTACGCGGGCGGATTCGCGAGCGCGAGGGCCGCGCGGTGGAACCGACGGCCGGGATCATCGACGCGCAGTCGGTGAAGGCCGCCGCGACGGTGCCCGCCGACTCACGCGGCTACGACGGCGGCAAGCAGATCAACGGCCGCAAGCGGCACATCATCACAGACTGCCTCGGCCTGCTCCTGGTCGTCGCGGTCACCGCCGCGAACGTGGGCGACCGCGAAGCGGCCGTGCCCCTGCTGCAGCGGCTACGCCGGCTGCACCGGGACATGTGCCTGGTCTGGGCCGATGGCGGCTACACCGGCGGTCTCGTCGACTGGTGCCGGCAGAAACTCGCCTTCGCCCTTGAAGTCGTCAAGCGCACCGACGACATGGAGGGGTTCGTGGTACTGCCGAGACGGTGGGTGGTGGAGCGCACTCTGAGCTGGCTGATGCAGTCGCGGCGTCTGTGCCGGGACTACGAGACACTGACCGCGACCAGCGAGGCGATGATCCTGTTCTCGATGATCACGCGGATGAGCCGCCGACTGGCCCGGCCACGAGCCGACGGCCGGCACTGAACGCCCCCGACGCCTCCTGGAGCAACCACCCGCGCTCGGCCAGGCGCTTGGCCTTCGACCGCACCCCTTCGACCTTCGCCGCGACCGTGTTGTCGATACCCAGTGCCGCCGCGATGTCCTTGGCCCGCACCGGCTCGTGACCCGGCCGGTCCTGAAGCACGTTCAGGATCCGCTGGTTGTCCAGCGAAAGCACCGACACCGACAACCCCTCCCGCCAGGGCGGCACGACCGCTCTCGGCACTGACGCGGACCCCGGCACAGGAGCGGACACTTCCTCGCCCTCGACCTCCGTCACGACGGTGGCCTCTTCGGCAGATGCGGCCAGAGCGTCGACGAGCTCCTCGCGCGCGATCACCCGCCGGTCCAACTCGATCTCGGCGGCCTCCAGCGCCGCGGCCGCACGGGCCGCCTCCTCCCGCAGGTCCTCCACCCGCTCGCGGGCAGCCGTTTCCCGCGCCTCCAACAACCCCAGCATCGACGCCACTGCGCACCCCTCGACGATCAAGCGGAAACAGAACGTCGAGACCATCCCTCACCCCGACCAAAACCATGCCTGCCCAGCAGGAACTCAACGCTCACATCCGGTTCAACAACGGCTTCTAACGGTGGGGTTGGGGCCAGCCGATGACTGTCATGGTTGCGCGGGCGGCTTCGACCCGGTGGCACACGGCTACGTTCTCACCCTCAGGGACGGGGCTCAAGTCCTAACTGATCAGCTGAACGCGCGCTGTTCTATGCAGGGGGCGAGAGCCTGCTGGCACTGCGTCTGCCTCGCGGGCTCAAGGCAACTCGCGGCGTCAGGGTACCGGCTGGTGACCCGGCACCGACGTCCACACTCCCCTGCGCCGTTATTCGCCCGATCCAGCGATAGCACCACACGTGTTGCACGCGATATCCTCCTCTGCACGGCCGCTGAGCTGCACCGTTCCTCCGCGGACCGCGTCGCACCACAGTCTTCCCCCAGAGAAGGCTGATAGCTGGCATTGTGGGGCATGAGCCAGACCCGGCCATTCTCACGCCGCAGGCGCTTTACGGTGGCCTCCCTGTCCAGGAGTGCGGCCACGATGTCGCCGTGGTCGGCGGAGTCTTGGCGGCGCACGGTGACGACGTCGCCTTAGCAGATGGCCGCCTCGATCATGCTGTCACCCACCACCTGAAACCGACAGGTCCCCACAATCCTGGCGCACTGCAGCGACAAACCCGAGGGGCTTTGTGCCGATTCGCGGTGAGGATACAGCGGGTTCACTCATACGTCTAAGGGTTCTGGCCCCGGCTGGTGAGGCCGCATGCCATCCCGCCAGGGAGGTCGTGGAGCACTACGTCGCGTAGGTAGACGTGCTGCCACACCAGCGCGGTGCTCCACATGCGGACAGGAGACCTGCGCGCCGCCCGCAGGGACCGCCCTTGTACAGCACTGCGCCGTCGCCAACGCCGATTGCCCATGGGGCGACCGTACCGGGACCGCCAGCGGTAGTACGCCCCGCGGCGGCGTCACAGGGCAGCGGCGAGCTTGTCGGCGGTGCGCAGCGTCAGGGCGGCCAGGGTGAGGGTCGGGTTGGCGGTACCGCTGGTGGGGAAGACGGGGAAGCCGACGACCCACACGCCTGGTTGCGCGTGCGCGGTGCAACATGGGCGCGACGCTCGCCGGGCGTGCTGGCCACCGGCAACACTGAGGCGGGGACCAGCACCGCAGGAGGAGACTGCCTCACGAGGTAGCGACCGAAGCCATAAAGAGCCGCCCCGTACCACCGGGGGTTTTGCCCATACGCATGAGCATCACACGGGTACCGCCTGCGGTGAGAAGACATACCTCGGACCCATCAGCAGCCTTCGCGGTGACCGCATAGTCACTGCGGCCCGTGGGACACCGCTTCGCGTCCAGATCCTCCGTCGCGTTAGGCAGCATGCGAAGGCCGGCGTAGTTGAGGGCTTTCAGCCCGTAGGAGAACGGAGCCTCTTTCGGGTTCGCGATCAGATCCACATCGTCCGCAGCACCGATACCCCATCGGTCGGCGTCGAAGGCGGCTGCCTGGTTCAGGCTAAACAAATGACATGATCCGTCACAGCCGACGCCGAACTCCTTCTTTGCCCACGCCAGCGCCTTCTTCTCTCCATCGCTGACAGGCATGTTGTCTGGCATGAAAGTGCTGGCATTCGGGTCGTTCGGTGTGCGTCCACCCGAGTAGTCCGGCGCGAGCAAGAAGGTCATCAAACCCAGCAACGACACCGCCAGGGCCACCCCTGAAGCGGTGAGGAGCACAGTCCTCTTCTTTCCGGCCTCCGCGGGCGTCGGTGAAGGTGCTGAGGCTGTCGTCGTTAGGGATTCCAGTGACGAGGGCTCGGGGAAGCGGACGCGTTCCGTCTCCGCGAGCTGGTGTAGTTCCAGAGCCCGGTCGAGTTCCGCGTCGTCGCTCGGTGGTGTTCCGGTCGCCTGCGTACGGATCCGCCAGAGCGCCTGGATCGTCTCGACGGCGGGGAGTATCGCCCCCGATTCCCATCGTGAGACCGTCGGTTGCCCGGCCCCCAGCTTCCTGGCGACGAAGGCCTGGCTCCCGTTGCTCTCCTCGCGCCAGCGTCTGAGCGTCTGCCGCAGCTCGATTCCTGCGGAAGTCGGCGGCTCCCGGGTTCCCCGTGAGAGGCGGGGCGCTGAGGACGTGGCCCCTGCACTGACCTGCGTTGCTGCTTCGGGAACGGACTGCTTACTGGAAGTGGCGCTCTCCTTCTGGAGTCGTCGTACCTGTCTGCGGAGAACGTCAACCTCGCGTTGCAGGTCCTTGGCCTTGGCCTCGCTACCGGCCAGCTCGCTGTCCGCCTGACGAATGTAGGCGCGTGCGTGGCCGAGCTGGCGTTTCTGTTCAATTACGCGTTCACTCAGCTCATCGCGCTGCCGCTCAGCAGCCTTGGCCTGGGTCAGAGCGCGGGAGAGTTCTTCGTCGAGTGTCTGCAACCGGGCCTCGAAGCCAGCCAGCCTAGCCTCCGTGGCTTGGTGCAGGCGGGAGCTTTCGGTGAGCTCGCTCTTGAGAAGGTGGACCTCCTCTTCCCACGCCCGCAGTCGAGTATCCGGCTTCGGGCTGTTCTTCTCCGCGTCTTGGCGCAGGGCGTTCAGCTCCGATACGTCCTGCGGGGAGAGGGCATGGCCCAGGGTGTTCAAGTGCTCAGCGAGGAACGCCAGAAAGCTGGCTGGCGCGACGTTCTCGCCCTGCAGGTAGCGGGTGATGGACGACTTGGAGAGGTGAGATGCCTGGGCAAGATCAGTCCGAGTGAGCCCCTTCTGGACGGCCGACTGCAGCACCTTCTCCATTTTCGCCGCGTAAGCCGCTGCCTGAGGCGTTTGAGCCCTCGGGAACGGCGTGTCGTCGTCCATCCTGCTCCTCTCGGACGGCTGCCACCGATGAGACCGAGCAGCACGGGAAGGGCATTTTCCCGCATGGAACGTCGGTGAAGTGCCCTGACTGGGCCACCTGTTCCCGATTCAACAGGAACCTTGTTCCCCATTCCGCAACCTCCGCCGCCCCATGACTCTCGGGTTCAGGACCGCATTGGGCGGCCGACTGACGAGAAGGAGGGGAGCGTACGTGGCGGTCACACAGAACGTGGTGCCGGCCGCAGTCTTCAGTGTGGGCGGTCTGGGCGCAGCCATGGCGGGAGCGCCGTGGTGGGCCGTGGCCGTCTGCCTTGGACTCATTCTGGCGGTCACGGCACTGCAACTGATCTTCCCCCAGGAGTCGGAGCACCGGCTCCTGTGGTGGAGAGACCGGAGGGCCTACCGGCACCGTCGGCGTCAACTGCAGCACACCCGCCGAGAGCGCGGTGTCCCAGAAGGCCGCAGTCCGGCTAGGCCCCCGAACGACCGTGAAGCCAGATGAGGGGCAGAGCCGATGTAAGGAGCGGAGAAGGAGGCCGCCCGTACGAACCTCCGACAACGCGCAGCCGCTCGCCGGTCGTGCGACACCAACCTCGCGTCGTACTGCTCTCCCCCGTCTGCCATCACACCCCCCCCCAAAGCCAGACCGGTCCCGCGATCATTCCAGGGGGCAGCGTGGGAACCGGAGTCCGACCGGGAGCCCTTCGCACGGTCGGCGACGCCGAAGGCGCTTCCACGCGGTCGAGCCCGAACCCCGACGGACGCCGGATCGCCTTCGCGTTCCTCCTTCGCCTGACCACCACCG
This sequence comes from Streptomyces sp. NBC_00154, assembly GCF_026342835.1. Taxonomy (GTDB): domain Bacteria; phylum Actinomycetota; class Actinomycetes; order Streptomycetales; family Streptomycetaceae; genus Streptomyces. The sequence goes on along the minus strand of NZ_JAPEMI010000004.1, from coordinate 46,672 downwards.
GCCAGCGCATCGCCTGGTCATGACCCGTCACCCCAGCTTGGGAGCAACCCCGAGCCACCCCTCACCCACGAGGCCATCAAGACCGCCGAACCGCGCCCGGGTGAAGGTGGCCCGGTTGCGCGGCTACGGCGCCGAGGTCCGCCTGGCGGGCGAGGAGTACGCCGAGGCCTTGAGCGCCTGCGAGGAGTTCGCCACCCTCGTCGTTGACCACATGCCCGAAGGTTGACGACGGATCGGGGTCACCACTGGGTGGTGGCCGGCACCTACGTGGGTGCCGACCACCGTCACGTTAGGCGACGAAGGAAAGCCAGTTCGTCGCCGGGGGCCAGCGGCGCGGCTTCATGCTCTGCCGGATGCCGAGCAGGTCCGCGCACCGCCCCTCGATGGCATCCAGGGCCTCGGTGGGCGTCAGGTCGTCCAGGTGCAGGACTCGTACACAGGCGAAGACGGCCCTTTTGGCCGGATCGCGGTCGTGCCCGTCGAGGCGCCCGGTCAGACCGTCGAGGCGGCTTGCCTGACCGAGCCAGCGCAGCCGTCCGGCGATGTCGGTGACCAGGTAGATGCCGGTGAGGACACCCAGGTCGTTGAAGTGCCCGCGGCCCGCCCAAGGCAGCGGCCGCAGGTAGGTCGCGTGCAGGTAGCGGCCGCCGACGAGCGCCAGGCCGGCCAGGAGCGGTGCGGTCAGCACCGGCCCAGCCGGCAGCACGGAGCGGCTCACCGCTCGCCCTCGGCGTTGGCGAACTGCTCGGTGACCGAGTCGATGGTGACTTCAGTCTCGCCCTTCATGTCGGCCAAGCAGGCCTGCATCGAACCCAGGTCCCGCTTGAGCCGGGTCAGGGCCTGCTCCATCACCTCCACGCTGTAGGAGGGCGGATCGGCCAGCGCGGGCCTGTCGGCCGCCGCGCCGGCGGCGATAGCCTCGCGAGCCACGGCCAGCGCGGCAAGGAAGGCCTGCGGCAACTCATTGGACAGGCTCGTCACCAGGCGCAGCTGGGCATCGAGGAGGACCTGCTCCGGGCTCTTTTCCGGCTGCTGGGGCGGGGCGTTGTCCGACGCGCCGGGGCGGTCGTCCACCTTCTTCTTGGCACGCCCGGTCTTCGGGAAGGTCACGCTGAACCAGATTCGGTCGGCGACGGTGCCGTCAACCGGAGCGCCGGTCTCATCGATCTGCCGGGGCCGGGTGCCGGCGTCGTTGGCGCGGGCGATCTCGCGCATCAGGGCGATGGTCTGCACGGGCTTCAGCAGCATGGCGTTGCGGGCGCTGACGCCGCCGCGCCGGCCCGGTCCCCGCTGGCCGTCGGCCGATCCGCGGTCGGCCTCGACCATGCCGTGTTCGGCGAGCCAGTGCAGGCCCCGCGTCACGAGGAAGTCGGACAGCTGCATCTTGTCGGCCTCGGCTTGGTCCAGCGCGGTCCGCCAGTCCGGCCGGTCCGCGAGGGTGCCGCGCTTGGCGATGAAGCTGGAGTAGAGCGTGCCGTCCAGCAGGCGCGGGTTCCACCGGGTCCGGTAACCCTCGGCGATGGCGGCGGAGAGCATGCGCAGCCGGAGGGTGACGTTCTCCTCCCGGCTGTCGTAGTACCGCTCGGGCTCACCGAGGACCCGGGCCACCTCGCGGTCGTGCCCCGGCTCCTTGGGGAAGGCCATGCCGAGCAGCGCCCGGTCGCGGCGGTCGCGGGCGTCGGTGACCGAGCCGGGGAGGGCGTCCGGCTCGCTGTCCTCGCCGGCGAGCCAGGCCCGGACGGGCTCGGTGATGCGGCCCGAGGCCTTCGCCTCGCGCAGGACCGCGCGCATGTCGGAGGTCGATTTCTCCGCGAGCGGATAGTCGAGCTGCGGGCGGCGGTGGTCGGCACGGTTGGGGTCGAAGACCGTGTTGTGGAACTCGGCGGGGTTGTCCGTCCCGACGATGATCTGCATCTGGACGGTAGCGACCTCAGCGGCGGCCTGGGCGGTGTCGTGCAGGCGGTGCCTGGTGGAGGCGAACGCGTCGCGCAGCGTGTCCGCGAAGGCGGGGACCCAGATGACGGGGTCGGCGATGTACTCCGGCGGCGTGGGCTGACCGGGCTTTGGATCCGGCAGGTCGAGCATGCCGGTCGGGACGCCGAAGGCGATGTTGCGGGCGGTCAGACCGTGGAGCTTGAGCCGGGCCCGGGAACGGTTGCTGCCCTTGATCGCCACCAGGTCGACGACCCTGCGGATGACGGGGGCGCCCTGGTGGTTCTCGGTGATCGTCCGCACGAAGGGCACGTGCATGGTGCGGTTGGTCTGGCCGAAGACCGTCATGTCCTCGGCGAGGTCGTAGCCGCGCTTGCTGTCGGCATCGGTGAGGGCACCGTTCATGATGCCCAGCAGGTTGTTAAGGACGGTGGGCTCCACCGGCTCGGCGGTCGTCACGAACGGCAGCGTGGTGCCGTTCGGGCCGGACCCGGCGGTCAGCCTCGGGAGCACCCGGGCAGGGGCGGCGTCGAGCCAGGCCGGGCTGTGGAAGGCGCTGCGCACACGTTCGTTGTATTCGGTCGGGGTGCCGGCGAAGCCGTGCGTGGTCACCGACAGGACGTGCAGGCCCGTCCGCTCGTCCTTCACGATCACCCCGGGGCGAAGGCGGTGGATCGTCTCGGTCCGCGCCTTGGTGAGGTAGCGCTTCGGGCGGATCACGTAGGCCGCGATGACGTCGGTCACCAGCGGGGGCAGGCTAGTGGCGAGGGCCAGCGCCTCGGAGAAGGCCCGGGTCCAGCTGTACGTGTCGGCACCCGGGAACGGGTTGGTCCGGGTGGAAGGCTCCGCCTCGGAGACGGTCGCCAGGTTGATGGTCGTCATGATCAGACTTCCAGGAGTGGGCGAGTCGGCCCGGGCCGGTCGGTCCGGGCAGAGCAAGGGCCCGGACCCCGGTGGAGAATCTCCGGAGTCGCTGTATCAGTCACCGCACGCCGAAAACGATCTGAGTGGCTGTCACACGCGTCCGCCTCCCCGACCGCGTGGTGCGCGACCTACCGAGACCGCTCGACGAAGAGAACCGGGGAGCTGAGCTGGGTGACCATTGCGCTTCCTCTGCCCGTACGGGCCATGAGGGGTGGTGGAGAGCCGGCACAAGCCGAATGCTGGCGCGATCCTATGGCACCAAATGGGCTTCTGGGGCGAGAATCTGACGGATCGTCGAAGCTTCTCGACCACCCCACCTCCCACACCGCTCAAGCCCTCCGAGACGACCTCGCCAACGCCACCCCTAGCGCGTAAGGGGTCGCGCCCCGGGTACCGCCGTTCCGGTGGGGCCGCCGCCGAGCTCGCCGATGGCGGTGTCCGTCAAGCTCATGGAGGCCGTGAGTTCGGCTTGGGAGAGCATCACGACGGACAAGATCGGCTCCCTGAACAACGAGCTGACTGCCACGTACTCCGAGTTCGTGACGGCTCTGTCGGCGTTCTACGACGAGTTGTGCGGCATGTTTTCTGTGGATGGGTCTGGCGGAGCGCTGGCCTATTTCGAGGTACCCCCGGAGTGGCGACACGACGCTCCTGACCGCTATTCGGTGATGCTGCGAGCTCTCTCGAAGGCCCGGAACGACTTCCTGGAGAAGGACACGGAGCCACTCAATGCCATGAACCGGCAAGGGCTCCTCGTCTTAAGAGCCCCGGCGGGGTCTGGTCATCCGACCGGATGACCAGACCCCGCCGGGCATACTGCCAGGTCACGGGAGACGAACCGGAGAAGTTGTGCGTCTGATAGCCCTTGCCGCCGTTCCCGGACTCAATCCGGAGCGGCTTCGCTGAACGGGCTGCCCGCTATGGAACGAGGCGAGGTTGCCCGGGGCGCCTCAACGTGTCACGGAGGCGTCGGGCAGGACGCCAGAACCCCAATTGCACGCAGCTCGTCACGCCTTCCGGAGTGGCAGCACGTGATGATCACGCGGTCTGAATGCGGCTCCTGATGACGGCGGGTGGCATGTGGGCGGGCAGCCGCTTCCGTCGTTTTGGCGCCCCTCACCTGGCCCGGGTGACGGTGCGAGGGAGCAGGTTGCGGAGGAGTTCAGCGGTCTGCGCTTCCATGTCGACACCGCCACCCAGCTGCTCGTTGATGCGTGCGAGCCGGGCGGCGGCTGCGCGCAGGGCGTCGATGTCGCCGGCAGCGTGGTGGGCGAGGAAGACCTGCCGGTGCAGCATTTCGCTCTCCTCGGCTGCAAGCAGGCCCTGGCGGGCTGACCACAGTGCGCCGGTGTAGTCGCCGGCCTCGCAGCGGCGGCTGGAAAGTTCGTGCGCGACATCCACGATCGCCGAGACCATCTCCTGGATCGCCGGTTCCGCCCACGCGTAGCGCTGGGGGTCGATGCCGGTGAACGGGCGGCCGCGGACGAGAGCGAGCGCCCGGCGCAGGGCAAGGTCGCCGTCTTCGTCGTGGCGGATCAGGCCGGTGCGGGCGAAGCGCTGGAATCGGGTCCAGTCGCACGTGACGGCAGCCCCGAGGCGGTACCGGTTGTCACCTGTGTCCTGGACACGCGGGAAGTAGGCGTTGGCATCGGGGTCCTTGCCGAGCCAGGAGCGGGCGCGGCTGATGACGGCGTTACGCATGGTCTTGTTGACGATCTGTCCGGGCCAGAGGGCGTCGTCGATGGCGTGGTGGTCGACGCCGGGGTTGAGTGCGAGGTAGGTGATGAGCTCGGTGGCGGTGCGTACGCGGTTGGAGTCGATGCGCCCGGTGGCGCCTTCAATGCTGATGGGGCCGAGAACGAGGACGGCCGGGCCGTCTGTCGCGGCCGGTTCGCTGACTGGGGTTGCGGGCGGCTCAGGCTCAGTGGTTGGTGCGGGGATTGTGACGTGGACGGCCGGCGGAGCGGGAGCTGCGCAGGGAGTGGCCGGGGCGAGCACGATGTCGGCTAGGCCACTTGCCGGAGAGGGAACGGTCGGGATGTGTGGTTCGGGGCCGTCGTCTTCGGCGGCGAGCACTTCGGCGAGCGAGGGCCCGGTGACGGGCGCTGCGTCGTCGGTCTGAGTGTTCTCGTCCGTGTCCGTCTTGATCAGGTCGATCGTCGGAGCCGGAGCGGGTGCCTCGTTCCGGTGCTGCGGATCTCCGGTTTCTGCGGATTCGCCGGGGGCGTCGCCGTCTTCGCTCCGGGCTTCCGCTTCGAGCTCGGCATACTCCGCAGGTAGGCCGTCCTCTTCCTCGCGGGGAGCGTCTTCTTCGGCGTTGTCGTCGTCCGGGTCTGTGCGGGTCCAGTCGGGGGCGGGGACGTCGCTGTCGCTGGCGGCGAGGGTCAGCATTTCGATGGCGTCGGCGAAGTGGGGGTCGCTCAGGCCCTGCAGTTTGATGGGCAGGTTGGAGCCGGGCAGCAGGATCGTGGCGTCGGGGTTCTGGCACTCCAGCGTCCACGCCTCGGCCGGTGCCTCGGTGTGGGTGCTGGACGTGATGACGGCGCCGGCGGCCTGGGGCTTCTCGGTGAGCGCGTCAAAGAGCGCCCTGACGTGGTCGTCGTCGGGCAGTGCCTCGGCCAGGAGGATGTGCGGGGTCCAGGCGCCGCCGGCGTCGTCGCTGAGCCGCGCGGCCCGCAGACTGCTCGCTCCGACGGAGGCCAGGGCGCGGCGCTGATCGGCGGTGTGGCTGGCGATGTCGGTGGTGGCCGCGGCAATGCCGGCGATGCGGGCGACTCGTTCGGGTGCCGCGTCGTCCAGGCCAGGTGTTGTGTCGCCGAGGGCGGTGACTTCCAGGTGTCCCGGCAGTGGGGTGCTGGCTAGCTCCACGGCGATGGCCTGCAGGACGTGGCGGGCGAAGTCGGCGTCGCCGGCCAGGTGAAGGACGCCGACGTGCTCGAGGTCGACCAGGACGAGTCGGCCGGCCGCGTCCCAGCCGATCGAGACCAGCGCCGGGTAGGGGGCGTCCGCTTCCTTCAGCGCTTCCGCGTCGGCCAGGCCCGGGCTGCTCGCCGTGCAGGTCCACAGATCCTTACGGCCGGCCGCGGCGGTGAATGGCTTCATCGGCGCGGTGTCCTCGGCCAGGTGCAGCTCGACCTTCGACTCGTGCAGGACGACCGCCTCGATGACCGGCAGCTCCCGTTCAGTGGAGGCGAGGTTCAGGGCGAGGGAGCGTAGCGCGGTGCCGAGCAGGTCGAATCCGGTGGGGTGTTGTGCGGCGCGCAAGCCCTGCTCGGTGGCAGCGGCGCGGCCCTGGGGCATGGGGATGCGTCGGCCTGGTCGGCGGCGGCGCTGCTGCAGGATCCGGCGGGTGGCCAGGGTGCCGACCAGTGCAGCCGCGAGCGCGCCGGCCCCCATCCACAGGGCGGCCGGTGCGAGTGTCTGTTCGCTGGTCTCTTGCTGCTGCGCGGCAGGCGCCTGCTCACGGCCGGCATCGCTCCGCGTCGGCGTGGGGGCGGGGGTGCTGGTGCCGTCGGCGGACGGCTCGGCCGCACGCGAGGGCGCCGGCGTCGCGGCAGGCGGCGCCTGCTGCTCGTCTGGATGCTGATCCGTCTGATCCGGAGTCTGGCCTGTGTGGTCAGGGGCCTTCTGGTCGTCGTTCTCCTTGTCGGAGGGGGCGTGTTTGTCCGGGGCCTCGCCGACTTGCGGCAGGTTCAGTTCCTGGCCCGGGTAGATGAGGCTCGGGTTGTCGAAGCGGCCGCCGCCCGGCGTTTCTTCGCCCTTGTTGGCCTCGTAGATGTCTGGCCACTGGGTGGGGTCGCCGTAGGTGTCGGCGATCGACCAAAGGCTGTCGCCCACCTTGACCGTGACGCTCTTGGGCCGAGCCTCGCCGGCGTCACTCGTTGCGGAGTCGTCGTCCTGGTCGGCCTCCTCCTTCGCGTCGGCCTGGTTCTGCTTGGGGGCCGGGGTGGTAGCCGGGTCAGCGTCCGCGACCGGGGTCTTTGCGCCTTGCGGGGTGGGACTGCTGGCGGCGACGGGTCGAGCATCGGCGGGCAGCTTGATGACCGCACCCTTGGGCAGGTACTGGTCGCCGGCGGCGAGCTGGGGGATCTCCGGGTTGAGGGCGGCGATGTCTTTCCACCGCTTCCCGTCACCGAGGTACTCCTCGGCCAGGTCCCACGGCAACTCTGAGGCGGATGAGACGGTGTGGCGCGGCCAGTCGGCTTCTTCAGCGGCCGCGGAGGCCTGCCCACTCGGCGTCGCACTCGTACCGGTCTCGCCCACGGTGTGTACGGCTGTCGCCGCGACCGCGGGCGTCATGGTGGCTGCCGATGCCGCGGTGGGGGCGAGCAGCACGATCGCGCCGACGAGGAAGCCGGCGAAGGACTGCAGACCGCCCAGGCCCTTGATGCGAGGTGCGGAGCGGCGGCGCAGCACGGCCACGATCTCGACCAGGACGGAGAAGGTGAACGCGGCCCAGGCCGCCCAGCCGATGCAGGTGAGGACGATCAGGAACAGGGATCCGTCGTCCTGTTGCATCAGGTCGAAGCCGCCGGCGAGTTCGGTCGGCTGGTGGCCCACCTTGAGCAGCAGGTACGGGACGCCGCCGACCAGAGCCACCAGGAGGGCCAGGCCGAGCAGGGCCCGCAGCAGGACGCCGATGGCGCGCAGCGGGGCGGGGGTGCGGTGGGCCATGGTGCGGCTCAGCCTCCAGCTTGGGTCTGCAGATGTGCTTGTGCGGTGCCGGTCACGTTGATCGTTGACATGCCGACGAAGGTGGCGAAGTGGGTGGTGTAGGTGTCGTGCACGGTGACGGTCAGGGTCTGTCCGCCGTTGGTGATCTGCACGTCTCCTTGGACGTTCGCGGCTGCGAGGTAGTCCTGGGCGGCGCCGACGGCGGCGTCCGGGTCGATGGTGATAGCAGTGCCCTCGATGGCCTGCGCGGGGTCGAGCTGCTGGCCTGCCGTGCGGGCTGCTTCCTGGGCGAGTGAGGTGGCCCGGTTGCCGGCGTTGAGAGCTCCTCCCCCGTCGACGAGCAGTCCCATCACCATGAGGATGGCGAGGGCGGAGAGGGCGAAGAAGATGGACATCGAGCCCCGGTCTCGCTCTTGGTCTGGGGTGCGTCGAAGGATGAGCCGCCTGCACAGTTCGGGGATCACTGGCGCCCCCTGAAGGTGTCGATGGGGCTGGTCCACGAAGCCCGGAGCGTCTTGCTGCCGGGTAGCCCCGGCAGCCCGATGTCGGACAGGTCCGCCGTGCAGGCGATGCTTGCCGTCACGCTGGCGTCGACCCCGATATCGAGCGAGTAGCCCGCGGTGTCCACCGTCACGCTGGAGGTACGGCACGTGATGCCCTCGCCCTCCAGACTGCGCGCGGCCGCGGCCTGCGCCTTGTTCTGCGCGCTGCCGGCGTCGCGTTCCAGGGACGCGGCCCGGGCGGCGGCGCGGGCCGCGGAGTCCACGGCACCGTCGGCGTCGATCACCCGGCCGAACGCCACCATCAGGAGCAGCAGCGCGATCATCGCTGGGGCGAGGACCGCGGTCTCCACGGCGTAGCTGCCCCGGTCTCGTCGCAGAACGCGCGCCGCTCGCTGGCGTCGGGTGGGGGCGGTCAAGGGTTCGTCCAACGTTCGATGGGGGCGTCCGCGTACTGGGTGACGTGCAAGTTCAGGCCGGGAACGAGGGTGGCGACGCTGCCGCGCACGGTGATCCGGATCTCCTCGGGGGTGCTGCCTGCTGAGGACACGCTCGCTCCGCGGACACTGCCGCCGAAACGGGAGAGGAAGGCCTGCGCCTGGGCGACGCCGTCACCCTCGCTGGAGCCGAAGGCCCGCCCCGCCTCGGCTCCTTGGCGTGCGGCTGACTGGGCGACCTTGCGGGCATGGAAGTACAAGCCGACCTGGATGCAGGTGAAGACCAGGCCCAGCACCACCAACGCCAGGACCGCGAACTCGACGCTGGCGAAGCCACGGTCCTCTCGCCCCCTGGCGAATACTCGCCAACGGCTGCTCCGTCCCCGGGTTCTCACACCACTGCCCTCCCCTCCCTCGTTCTGGTCCTGTTTCAGCCGCCGCTGATGATGCCGACCTTCTCGGCAACCTTCGTCTTGATGGCCAGAGCAACGCCGGCGGCCACCACGATGACGACGGCGGTGATCACAGCGACTTCGGTGGTGCCCTGGCCTTCGTCTCTGGCCGTCTTCAGGCGTCCCCAGTGGGCCTTGAGCAGCAGGGTGAGCGCTTCGATGTTCATCGGTCTGTTCCTCCGGGTCAGCTGACGAGAATGGTGAAAGTGAGGGGGATCATGACGAAGACGAGCATGAGGACGACGCCGAACGTGACGGGCAGCACCATCGCCGCTGACGCCTCGTTCGCCTGCGCCTTGGCGTCCGACAGCATCGCGATCCGCAGCTGGCGGGCCTGCGCCTGCAACGTGGCGTAGACGGCGGCGCCGTCCCCGGCCAGGGCCAGGGTGTCCGCGGGGCGGGTCAGTTCAGGAATGTCGAGCTCGTCGCCGAGCTGCTTGAGGGCGTCCCACACGGTGACGCCGGCAAGGTCAGCCTGATGGAAGACCTGCCGCATCCTGACGAAGATCCAGCCGTCGCCGACTTCCGCGGTCTGAGTCAGGGACTGGGCCGCACCGGAATTCGCGATCCTCGCCAGAGCGACGCGCTCCAAATAGGACGCTGCGGCATGGCGGACGATCAGCCGGGCGGCGGCCGCGGACCGGGCGACTTCCCGGCCAGGCAGGAACCAGAACAATGCCGCCAGCGCGAGCGAAATCAGCGCGGGCACCGTGTAGGGGAACCCTGCGCCGGCCAGGGCGAGCAGGGCCTGCATCAGCTGCGGAAGCAGCAGCCCGTACAGCGCGAACAGCACCCGCTTGCCCAGGTGCGCGGCCGGGCTGATGCGCAGCAGCTCGAGGTCTTTGACCGGCAGTGTCAGATGTCCGCCGAACTCGGCGAGCAGCCGGTTGCCGACCCGCTCGGGGAGCGCTCCGGTGGCCGTGGGTGCAGCGGACGGCAGGAAGGTGCTGGCCTTGGAGATGTCGAGGCGGTCCAGGGCGGAGGCGAGGTCGCGCCTAGCGGGCAGCGCTGCGCGTACGGCCAGGCCGATCAGGGCGCCGGCGGCGGCCGCGGGAAGGACGGCTTGCATGGGGATCATGCGGCCCCTCCGGTGATGAGGTGGGTCGGGGGCAGCGGGTCCAGGAGTCGCGGGTCGGGCTTGGTGCGGGCGATGCGGCGCAGCCAGGAAAGGGTCCAGGCGAACATGATGCCGAGCACGGCCAGGACGATCTGTCCGGCCGGTGACTGGTACCAGCCGGACCAGCCTTCGTTGAGCATGCAGCCGACCACGACGATGGAGATGACCACCGACACCATGCGGGAGCTTTTGCGGACCTTGGCGCGGTCGGCTTCGATGTCGCGGGCGTCGGCGGCCTGCTGGTGGATCGTGACCGCGAGCGCTTCCAGGGCGTCGGAGAGGCCGGGTCCCTTGTAGACGGCGTGGCTCTGGAAGAGCAGCACAACGTGGTCGGAGACCCCGTCGGCGAGCTCGTCCGCGAACAGGGCGAATGCGTCGTGGGACTCCATCCCGGAGCGCAGCCGCTCGGACAGGGCCTGCACGTTCGCGGCGATCGGGCCTGGGGCGTTCTTCGCCGAGGCCCGGATGGTCTGGGGCAGGCTGATCCCGGCCGTGTGGACACCGGCGAGGTGGTTGAGCCACTGGCCCAGTGCCTCGAGGCGTTCGATGCGGTGTACCGCGGCGGTGCCGGGGTTGAGGATGAACGGCAACCCGAGCACAGCGGCGCCGGCGAGCAGGCCGTGAACGGGCCACCCGGTCCAGGCCCACACCACCAAGGTGACGACGACGGCCGTGATGACCAGGTGCCGCCAGCGGTTCTGCCACTTCTCCGGCAGATCGGACCTGGCGCGCTGAATCCGGTCGGCCATGCGGGAGTTGGGTTTGACGGGGTCGGGTACGCGGCCGCGGAGTTCGCGGACGGCAGCGACGACTGCCAGCAGGGTAAGGACGGCGCAGCAGGCCGCGACCAGGGCCAGCTGGGATGTGGTCATGCTGGCCTCCCGATAGCAGTGGCGGTAGTGGCCCGGATGGCGGTGATCAGCGAGTGCTGGGTCAGCGTTCGCAGTGCGGGCGTCGTCATTGCGCGCCCACTGTCTGCAGGGACGGTCCCCACCAGCCGTACGGGTTCTCAGTGAGCCACTGCCGGGCGAACTTGCCGGTGCGCTCGAGCTCGTCGATGAAGGTCGGCATGTTCTTGTACACCGCGCGGACTTCGCCGCCGTGCGGGGCGAACAGCTCGGTCGTGGTGGGACGGCCGCCCTCGCCGACGACGTCGTGGATCTCGTAGATGTTCGAGACGAAGCGGTGCTTCTTGCCGCCGATCGCTGTCTCGTCCAGGTAGGTGAGGTAGACGACGACGTCGATGGATGAGGCGATGAGGTGGTGGGCGGCTTCGGTCGCCATGCCGGCCTCGGTGCACAGCTGGACCAGGCGCGAGACGATCGCGTGCGGCCGGCGGACGTGGAGGGTGCACATGGATCCGGAACCGCCGGCGGACATCGCTTGCAGCATCGGCACGATCTCCGTGGACCGGACTTCGCCGACGATGACGCGGGTCGCGTTGTACCGCAGCGCGGTGGCGAACATGTCGGAGATGGTGACCTCGCCGGCCAGCTTGTCGCCGTGGCGTTCGCCGTTGGACTGCCGTGCTTCGAAGGCGTAGGTGATGGGGCCGGGCTTGGGACCTGGTTCGTCCAGGTAGAGCTCGCGGTCCGTTTCCAGCGTGACCAGTCGTTCGGCGGGCGGGATCTCCCGGCCCAGCGCACGCAGCAGGGACGTCTTCCCTGCGCCCATGTCGCCGACGACCAGGATGTTCATCTTGGCGTGGACGCAGGCGGTGAGGAACGCTTCCAGGAGGGGGTTGAGGGAGCCCCACTGGACGAGCTCGGCGATGCCGTGCTGGCGGATGCGGTGCTTTCGGATGACGACCGACGGGCGGGTGGTGAGCAGGGAGGCGGTGACGCGGGAGCCGTCGGGCATGCGGAAGCCGACCATGGGGGTGGCCTGGGTCAGGGCCCGCTCGCCGTGGCCGGACAGCCTTGCCATCCGGTTGACCCAGGTGATCAGCTCTTCGTGGCTGTCGGAGACGCGATCGATCGTCTGCCGTGGCTTGTCGTGGTACTCGACATGGGCGCGCAGACCGTCGACCATGACATCTTCCACACCGTCCTGGTCCAGGAGACTTTGCAGCCGGCCTCCGCGGTACATGGAGTCGAAGACCGCGGTGCCGATCGCCGTCTCCTGCTGAGCGGTCAGCGGGGTGTTGCCCTGGGCGTACTTGGTCGACCAGTCGGCCACAGCGTTGCGAACCAAGGCCTTGGCCAGGGCCCGGCGGTCGGGTTCCTCCAGCAGTTTGTCGGGGTCCTCCACGCTGAGCTGCTTGGACACCAGGGCCTGCAGGTCCTCGATGACGTCCCACCCGACCGGGATTTCCCCGGGCAGGCCGGCCAGCCGCGGCACGGCTGCCGGGCTGGCTGTCACGGGCGCCGTGGCCGGCACGGGAGCTGCCGGTGCCGGCTCGTCGGGGCGGCGGTGGCCGATTTTCCCGGCGAGCAGGCCGGCGATGTCTTCGCGGCCCATTGGCGGCGGGGTGCCGTTGACTCCGGGGCGCTGCTGGGTGTCAGCCACGCGGTCCGCCCCTTTCCGTCAGCCGTTGCAGGACACCGGCGAGTTGGGGGTTGGCGGGGCGCGGTGGGTACTGCTGCTGGATCCGGCGCCGGGTTGCGGTCGCTTCGAGGTGCTCGGTGGCCGTGCGGGCATGGCGCAGGAGCGTGCTGCGCCCATAGCCGCGGGGCGGGCGCCCCCCGTGGGCGAAGTATTGGGCGGTGTCCGGATCCCAGGGCAGTGCGGCCAGCACGGGAGTCTTGAGCGCTTCGGTGACCTGGTGGGCGCGGTACGGGCCGTCCTCGATGAGGAGGAGACCCAGTGCGTCGGGGCCGGAGCCGCGCTCGGCCAGCTCGGTGCGCAGCGGGTCGATCAGGTGTCGGGCCAGGGTGAGGGAGTGCTCTGCGCCGCGTACGACCATGAGGACCAGGTCGGCCTGGTGGAGGAGCGGGGCCGGGGTCAGGGAGGTGTGCAGGCGCCCGGATTCCAGGGCCAGGCGGCCTGCGTCGACGAAGACGTCGTACCCGGCGTCGTCGGCCAGAACGTGCATGACTTCGGATAGCGCCGGCCAGGTCCGGCCGAGCGCAGCGGCCTGGCCCGGGTCGGTCAAGCCGGGAAGGAGCTTGCGATGGCCTGCCTCGTCCAGGCCCCACAGGTGACTGGCGAAGGCGTTGGCGAGCGCGACGGAGCCGGTGCGCTCGGCGGCAGCGAGGTGGTACAGCCCGAAACCGGCGCCGACGTGGCCTTGCAGGAAGCCGGCCCGGATCGTGCCGCCGGCGGGGTCGCATTCGGCGAGCAGTGAGGGGCGCTTCGAGGCGAGAGTGAGGGCGAGGGCGGTGGTGGTCACGCCGGACGACTTGGCGGAGACCAGGGCGGTGACGGGCATGGTCACTTACCTCGCGGTTCACGGACCAGGGCGATGCGGCCCTGGGCGGCACGGGTGGCGAGCAGGGGTCCGTCCATGGGAGCGACAGCAAGGTTGACGACGACGGTCCCCGAGGCGTCCGGCCGGGAGACTCCGACAACGACGGCGTCGATACTCGACGGCGGGGCATCCTCGTCGCTTTGCTGCTCGCCCTGGGAGGGAGTGGTGACGGCGAGCACCTTGTCGCCCGGGGTAAGGGTGCCGGCCGGGGCCTGACCGCGCTTGACCTGCACGCCGACCTGCTGCTTGTCGTCACCTAGGCCGGTACCTGCGGCAAGCTGCGACGTGGTGAGCAGACCGCCCTTGCGGAGGTCAACTGCAGGGCGCTTTCCCACCACGGACGACTTGTCAGCTGCGAGCACCGGGGAGAGAGCGGAGTCGGCGGAGACTTCGGCCACGGTGAGGTCAGCGTCCGTGAGGGCCTGGCCGGCGGGTACATCGCGGGCGATGGCCAGGACCGGAGTCCGGTTACTCGCAGAGGTCACTGCCGCGGCCGCGCCCAGCCCAGCGAGGACGGCAAGAACGGTGCACAGCGCAGCAACCGACCAGCGGCGTTCCCGTTTGACGGGGGCGGTGGTGGTGATGGGAACCTCGGGGCGGGCCGGGGCGGCAGGGCGCGGCAACGTCGGGGCGGCAGGGGGCTTCATGATGGGGTGAAGTGCCTCTCGGGGATTCTCGGGCGATGGTGCCTAGTTGAGGACCTGGACCTCGGCCACGGTGATATCAACGGTGCTGTTGCGGATCTCCGTGAGCTGGCCAGTCTGACCGCCGCCCTGCCAGTCGATCGTCCAGGTCGATGTGGCGGTGACGTGCCACTTCCCGGACGGCTGGGTGGAGGAGGGCTGGGCGTAGCGGTGGCCGCAGTCCGGTGACGGCTTCTTTCCGAACTCTGCCTTGTACGGGGTGCCGGCGGTGGTGCAGGTGACGATGGTGCCGTCGCCCATCGTCCACACAATCTTGCTGACCTTCGCCGTGGCGGTCACGGTCACCGCCCCGGCCGTGGCCGAGGCGCTGTTCGGTCCGTACGTCTCAGCACCCTTCGCCGTCCACATGTAGACCGGCATGCCAACCACGCCCTTACCGCCAGGCTTGGGCGTGATCCCGATCTGCGGCCCGCGCAGCAGCATCTTGTCGACGGCCTCCTGGGCCAGCACAGCCGGGTCGACGGCCGGGGCCGCTGGTCCGCCCGGGCCGCCGTAGACGGTCTCGGTGATCAGCGTGGATGCGCCGTCGGCCATGAAGTACCGGCACGTACGTACGTAGATGGCGCCCTCTCCTTTGGCATCGTGCCCCTTCCACAGCTCGCTGTTTGGCGGCGGCTGGGGATCCAGCTTCTGGGCTGGTGTGCACTCGGGCTTCCGGACCTTCGTCTTCCCGCCCTTGCCGCCGGCCCCTTGGTGGCCGGCCTGGTGCGTCCCACCGCCGCTCCCGGTTTTGCCTGGGTCCTTGGCGCCGACGCAAACCAATCGATTCGTGCAGCCGTGGACATCGGTGCTCGGCCCGTCAGCAGCGTGTGCCGTTCCTGCGGCAATGAGCGGTAGCAGGGCCAAAGCCAACGGCGCGTGGCGTCGGGTCAGCATGGCTTGCCCTCCTGAGGCTCATCCTTGATGACCTTCCAGCCGTCGGGCCACCTCTCGATCGTGCCAACGATGACGTACTTGGTCAGGCGGCCGCTGGGCATGACCGCCTTCTTCTTCGTCTTCCGGTCGACGACGTCCCATCGCGAGATATCTAGGCAGCTAGAGATTTTGGCGTTCGGAACTTCGCGGTCTGCGTCAAGACGGGTGACAGTCGGGCTGCCCACCCTCACGCTTCCGGTCATGACCTGGCCGACCTTCTGCATCTCCTTGGCGTCCTGTTCGGCCTGCACGAGAGCTACGCCGGCCGCGTACTTCTTGATATCAGTTCCCTCTGTGCTGGCCTTGGCGTAGGAGAGTTGCAGCTCGTCCCAGTAGCGCGCATAGGCGTCGAGGGCTTCGCGTTTGGCTGTCTCCGCCGGGTTCACTGGCTTGCTTGGCTGACTCACCGAAGGGGTGGGAGAGGCTTTCGGAGCACTGCTCGTCGATTCATCCGAGCTGCACGCGGTCAGAACCGTGAGCGTGCCGGTGACGACAAGGAGAGCCGCCGCACCCAGGCGATTTCGCTTGCGAAGTTCTGGGACGCTCGCTCCTGCTGACCGTGCCACTACGCCCTCCCGATGCATATGCCACAACGCCTTCTGGTCTGCGCAAGTCTGCTGGGCGGGCAGCCGATGGGCCGGCCTCACACCGAAACAAACTTGGCGGTCTGGTGCATAGAGTACGCAAAGAGCCGACAACAACCCACCCCGATACGGGGGTTCAGAGCCACTACCTCCGGCGTAAATCAGCGCAATTCGGAAACCCCTTGTTCGTGAGCCGACTTAGAGAACAGTGGCAGTACTTGCGCACAGGTGATGAGGAATTCAGGATGTCGACTCATCGGCATGATGGTGCGCATGCCCACAGCTCCGTCGGCTCTGAGAGCAGAATGCCCTCTCCAGTGAACGTACCGAGCGACCGGTCTTTGGTGAGCCGTGCACCGCACAGAGCGCAATTGAACCCCTGGATCTGATCCATCGTGAGTTTCTCCAGGTTCGGCTGGGCCGTGCCTCGTTGCTCGAGAACGGTCTGCAGCGCGTTGCGCAGCGCACCAGTGTCGGTGTGCAGCCGGCCGCGGCGCGGTGGGACGAGCCAGAACGGCCCTGGTGGGATCTCCTTGTCGTCTGCGGGCAGCACGACGTAGTTGGTCTCGCCCAGGGCGGTGGACTGCGAGAGGTTCCAGCCGGCGGTTGTGCCGGGTGGGACGAGGAAGTACATCGCGCGGTCTCTTGGGTCCATGACGATCGCGCCCTCTTGACCCTGGATGACGTTGAGGGCTTGCAGGCCGATGAAGCGTGGGACGCGCACGGCGTCCCACGTCTTGCCGGCTGCAGCGATGCGTGTGTGGTTGAAGCCGGGGATCTCGTCAGCGGCACTGGTGGTAGTCATGGGGTGCTTCCCGTAGCCGAATCCTTGGTGTGCAGGGACCGTACGTACGGGCGGCCGGTTCAACCCGAGCTGAGAGTCCGGGTTGTCCCCCGGCTCGGGCAGGTCAGAGCAGGTTGAGACGGGCAGCGAGAGCTGTGGCCTGCCGGCGGTAGGTGGGGCGGGCGCGCTGGACGAGCGAGATGACGAGCTCGCGGGCGAGCGGGCTGCGTTCCAGGTCCTCAGGGGCCACGTCCTCGAGCTCCAGGAGGTGGACCAGGACGGCGGCGTCCTCTCGGCGCAGGTCGTAGCACCGGGCTACTTCCAGGCCGAAGGTGAACTGGCGCTCTCGGGACGGCAGCCGGGCGGTGTCGACCTGGTCGGCGAGGCGTAGGCCTTCGACGGCGTCGCCGTCCAGCATCTCCACAGACACTGCGTGCAGCTCGGTGTTGGTGGGGCCGAACACGGTCCACATGGTGTTGCCCTCCCCCGCCTGGCCGGCGAGGGGCAGGACGCGCTGGGTCAGGCGGTCACGAGCGGCCCAGGCACGTCGGTTGCGGGCCTCGGCGACCACCGCGACCAGCTCCAGGGCGCCGCGGACCGCGACGGCCTCGGGTGTAGTGAGCGCGCGGTGGAGGTCATCGGCGGCGCTCAGTGCGACGTCGGCGGCGTCCTGCTCGTCGCCGGCCTGGGAAAGCAGGACGTGTCCGAGGTTCCACTGGGCGGCTGCGATGCGGAGCGGATCGTCGGCGTCCTCGGCTGCACGCAGGCCCCGGTCGGCAACCATGAGGGACAAGTCGAGGCGGCCGGCACGTCGGCAGTACGAACGCAGCAGTCCGTACAGGTCCGCGGCTACCCGCAGCGCTTCACGCCTCTCGGTCGGGTCGGTGCCGTACCGGCGGGCGCGGACGGTCGCCTCGACATCGCCGATCAGCCTGGGCAAAACGGCCTCGGCCTCAGTGAAGCGTGTGGGCGAGGTCTGCCAGATCCGCCAGAGATCTTCCACCCGCTCCCGGAGACCGCAGGCGGTGAGCAGTTGCCCTGGCGGGGCGGGGCGCTGGCCGAGCAGCGCGCGGACGACGTCGGATCCAGCGGTAGACGGAACGTCCGTGGTGTCTGTTTCAGTGTCGCCGAGCAGGGCGGTAATGGGGACCTGAAGGTGGTCGGCGAGCTTGGTGAGCACATCGTGCGAGGGCTTCTTCAGACCGCGTTCAATCTGGGAGAGGTAGTCCTCGGTGATGCCACATAAGCCCGCGACGACAGCCTGGGTACGGCCGCGCCGGGTCCGGTGGTGACGGACGCGTTCGCCGACCGGGAGCGTGGGCAGGTCCATCCCGACGCCTCCCTTCTTGAAAGGGTGTGAGGCCCAGCGTAGATGTGGAGTGCTCTCGGGCAGTTGGAAGTTCACGAACGCGTGACACGGTGATGCCCACTCGGGCCGCGGTATATCGGAGGCGACGACAGTGCAGCTGGTTCTGTGGGACATCGACCACACGCTCATCGCCACGCGCGGGGTCGGCCGGGAGATCTTCGGGGAGTGCTTCGAGCGGGTCACAGGGCAGGTAATGAAGGAGCAGGCTGCGGTCGACGGCATGACGGAGCCCGTCATCTTCAGGGAGACGGCGAACCTACACGGCATCGACAGCGACCGCTCGATGTTCGAGGCCTTCGCTCGCTGTTCCGCCGAGCAGCATCTGTTGCGTGCCAGCGAACTGCGTGAGCGCGGCCATGCGCTGCCCGGTGCAGCGACCGCGCTGGCGGCCATCGCTGAGCTGGGTGGTGTGGTGCAGACGGTGGTCACCGGGAACATCCGGCCTGTTGCCGAGATCAAGCTGGGTACATTCGGCCTTGATGGCCACATCCGCTTTCCGTGTGGCGGATACGGTGAGGACGACGATGAGCGTGCGAAGCTCGTGCGCATCGCGATCCGGCGAACGAGCCAGGCGCTGAACACCCCAATCGCTGCCGCCGATGTGCTGCTGATCGGCGACACTCCGGCCGACGTCGCCGCCGGGCTCGACAACGGCGTGCGGGTTTTGGCCGTGGGCTCCGGCCGCTCGAGTACCTCGGAGCTACGCGAGGCCGGCGCCGCCACAGTGGTTGCCGGACTCGAAGACCTTGACCCGTTGCTCCGGACGCTCTCTCGCCGGTGAGTAGTGGCCCCCCAATCGACCTGCTCGCCCGCTCCCCGTTCCAGATCAAGGACGGCTTGCCAGGTTCCTTGGCGTCTTGCGAGACCCCGTTTGGCTGAATGAGCGTGGCACAGTCCTCGGCGTACGCGGTCAGGGTCGAGGCCCCTGCGCTGAGGGGCAACGAGCGGGATGAACGCGTAACTGGGCCACGTCGCAACTGTCGGCACGAAGCCGCTCGCGGTGTCGTCGCAAATGCTGACGGGTATAGTGCGGGTGTACCTCTTACTCAGGCACAAGGGCCCCGCCAGATCTGGCGGGGCCCTTGTTTTTGCCTCATGCGACCTGGAGGTTCGGACGGCCCTCACTGGGTGGCGCTGTGACGTACGAGGGCAGCCTGAGGTTCGGGAGCTCACCCGCCTTGATGGCCTGCAGGGTGTGCCGGAACGCGGCTTCCATGTCGTCGTGGCTCTCGTACTTGGCCGCGAGGGGATGGAGCCGGTAGCTGTTGCCCTTCCGACCGTCGCTGGAGGGGCGTAGGACGATGTTCAGATCGCACAGTGGCGCCATCAGGAGGCTGACGGCCTGTGGTGTGATCTTGTATTCCTTCGCCATGTCCTTCTGCCGTACGGGCAGGTGTCCTCCGAACTCGGAGCGGAACACCAGGTAACTGAGGAACTTCACAGCTGCCCCAGAGACAGGTACAGCCCAGATGCGATCGGAGACGATCGGAGACAGGACCTCAGCCATCAGGCCACCCTCCTCATTGTCGGCTGCCAGGGTACGTACGCAGTATCACCCGGTTCTCTTCTCCCTGGTGTAGGTGTCCTGCCCAAAGTCGAACTCCTCCTGGTGCGGCTGCTCGGGGCCGATGTCGTGGGGGAAGGCGGTCGGGTCGTGATCGTGCTCCGAGGCGATCTCTGCGAGCACTTCGTGCTGGGCCGTGCTGTTGCCCTGGAACCAGAGCGTCACGTTCAGGCGGATCTTGCCGTTTCCTGCCTGCTCGACCCATTTGTATTCGCAGAGTGCTTTGATGGCTCGATTCACGGTGGACCGGGTGATCTGCTTCCCGTCCTTCTTCTTGGCGGCAAGTTTGTTCAGCCCGTCGGTGATCTCCTGCTGGGTGTACTGGGCGATGCCGGTTCCCGGAACCTGCCCCCCGGCAACGAAGAGGAAGACACACAGCTGCGACTTGGTGATGGAGTTGGCGACGGCCAGCTGCGCGAGGAGCTGGGTGAACCAGTTACTCGCCAGGCTGTAGCCGGCGTTGCCCGCCATGTTGTGGACGGCGCGCGCCTCGTTCTCGAACTCGAACGTCACGCCCTTCAGCTTGCGGTGGCTGCGTGGGTCGGCGGTCTGGGCCGCTTCGCCTAGCTGCCTCCCTAGGACGCTGAGGATGTCGTCGTATGCAGCGCCGTCAGACGTGTGGGATGGAACGGCTCGTGGCCCGCCCGGACGACGCCGGGCCGGCTGTTCAGATGGCACATGACCTCCTTAGTACTCAGGCGTGGCAGACACTATCGGAAAAATCAACAGGAGCTTGTCTTTTGACGCACCGGCGCGCCATCCGACGGCAAGCCCACGGCCTTCGCGATCCCGCTGCACAGAAAGTCAACTCAGGCTTGATTTGCATGTCGCACTGGACCATGAAATCAAGTGATGCTTGATTTCATGTGTCGCATGGAGCGCACATTCGCCGCCCCGACACGGCGGGGAACGGCATACGTTCCCCCCTCACCCCAGGCCGCTGACCAGGCGTAACGCGGCCCGTTTCTCGCGGCTCGCCTGATCAAGCTGTACTTGTTTTTTCGGCACGAATGTGACGGCCAGGTTGACATCTCGGCATGCCAAATGTGCTCTCCAGAACAACACGCATTCAGCAAACATGCAGGTCAGGCAGGGTTTATGTGGCCGCGCCTCTTATACAAGAGCCACCGGCCCGAGCCTGAAATCCTGCCCGGGCCGGGCTGGGCGGAACGTTCTGTGCCTGTCGCGGCCCAAGTCGAACCCCGCCTGAAACCTGCGCCCCCGAACGTCAGCTGTGACCAAGCCTCGCCATTACGCCGACGATCAGTGGCCACCTGCACCACGGATGTGCCCAGCCAAGGAGCTTGGTCTCTCGCACCCCCAGTGACCTGCTGGCGCAAGGACGGCTGGAGCTGCCCCTGCGGGGCACCGCAAGCCCGCCAGGGCTGAGGAGCTACCGCACCTTGCGGCCCCATGGTCAGTTGCAAGAGCGGCAACGCCCTGCACAGTGATGCCACTTGGCCAGGTCAGGACGCACGACGGTATTGCTCCCCACCAGACGTCGCGTGACCGGCAGCCTTTTCAGGGTGTGGGAGACGGCTGGTCCTTGGTTGAAGGAGCAGGTCATCTATGGTGCCGCGGCCGGCGGTCTGGTTCTGCCAGCCTTCCAGGATGTGGTGGATGATCGAGCGAGCCGTCATCTGGTATTCGTCGCGGCAGTCTTCGGTCTGGGAGAGCGCGCCGATGGGGCGGGTGTGGCAGTACAGAGCCAGCATCTCCCCGATGAGCGGCGAGAACGGTCGGGCGATGGCGCCCAGCTCGTCACAGGCCCTGTATTCACCCGGCAACCCTTCTGCCGACTGCGCGTCCGACGGTTCCTGGCTGAAGCGGCTGAAGAAGAGCATGGGTCTTCCTTCCTGAAGGGGGCGTTCAGGCAGCGATGCTGAGAGGGCGCAGCCAAGCGTCGTTCGGTTCGTCTGCTCCGAGGACTGGGGTGAAGATCGGGGCGAACGGGCCGCGATGCTGGAGCTGGTCCAGGGTCGTGACGCCGGCCCGCAGCCCTGTGTTGGTGAAGGCGGGGTCGCTGGCGGCGAGGCTGCGGAGGTCGGCAATGCGCCGGGCGAGCCGCGTGTCGGAGGCGCCGGTGAGGACCAGGAGCAGGCGGGGGAAGGCGGGGTAGCGGTAGCGCCAGGCTGGTGTCGTCGTGAGACGGCGGCCTGCTTTGGTTCCGCGGCCGGAGGGTGTCTGCGGGGCGAAGTCGTGGTAGGCCGCGTATGCGTGGAGCTTCTGTGCGAGGCGGGCGATGGTCATCTGGGTGCGGTCGAGCTCGACGAAGAAGGTGAGCAGGGTGCGCTGTCTCGCCTTCTTGTCGGTGTGGACGTAGTTGAGGACGGCGTCCGGGATGAGGCTGAGCTCTTCACCGGGGCGGGCGTCGTCGCGGTAGTAGTGCGCGATCTCGGGTGACCAGTCGAGTGGTCCGCATTCGTGGCCGAGGCGGCGGGCCCAGTCGACGAAGGCCAGGCCCGTGTCCACGGTGGCGAGGGTGTGTTCCTGCAGTGGGCCGAGAGCGGCTTCCGGGCTCATCCGGTACGGGCGCTGAGGCAGCAGGCCAACCGATTCGACGGCGTTCGCGCCCTTTTCGGTGAGCCACCACAGCAGTTCGGTCTGGCCCGAGACGCGGCGGCCGACGGTCTCGGCCAGGCCTGCGTCGCGCAGGGTGTGGAGCTGCCGGCGCAGGTACTCGGTGCGGGTGTGGTGCGGGGTGATCAGCTGGTGCAGCTGCCTGGTGGAGACCAGTCGGTGCAGGTAGAGGACCTGAGTTGCTTGCTGTGCGATCTGGCCCAGGCCCGTGGGGCCGGTGTGCGGATACGGCATCACGGTGCTCCGTTTCAGTCGATGAAGGTGGTGGGGTCGCCGGCGCCGTTCGGGCCGCAGCGGCCGCCGGTGTGGTGGGCGAGGACGACCGCATCCAGTTCTTCAAGGTCGGCGAGGATCTCGCCGACAGGCCGGCGTCGGAGGTTGGTGTCGATCGCCTTGTCCAGATCAGGCACACCGGCGGGGTTGTCGTAGTGCTCGAACAGCTCCTCGACCGGCAGGCCACGGACCCGGAAGGGCTTCGTCGGGGTGCCATTGAGGTTGATGGACATGACGTAGTGGTATTTCGGCAGCTCGGTGATGGTCTCCGGGGTCACGTTCCCGTTCCAGCGCCGGGCGACGAACGCGGCCTCGTCGAAGTCGGCTGCGCACGTCGACAGCAGGCTCTGGTTCTGCAGCAGGGACTGGCGGGTGATGGCACTGAGCCGCAGCGCCATCTGCGTCATTCCGATGAACCGCACCTCGTACTTGCGTAGCTGCTCGGCGATTGCGGCGAGGAACCCCTTCGACGAGGAGTCCAGTGCCGTGAGTTCGTCGCCCCAGGCCCAGAAGGTCTTCCGCTGGTCGCGCGGGGTGTCCTGGCGGGACAGGCCAGCGCGGTGCAGATCGTGGATGAGCAGGCAGGAGACGAGTGCGTCGCTCTCGCTGCCGGACGGGCAGACGAACACGACGCGGCTGGTGTCCATCGCCTTACGGATGTCGTACGCGGAGCGCGGACTGCCGAGGAATGCTTGCAGCGCCGGGGAGGTGTCGAGCCGGTCGATGGCGTAGGTGACGGTCGGCACGGCGTCCCCAGAGAGCTTCGGGAACGTCTTCTCCCAGTAGTCACGCACCCGTGGCGGCAGCTTCGGCAGCAGCTGCTCGCGCCACTCCTCATCCGTCAGCCAGCTCCGCAGTTGGAACAGCGTGCACTGGGCGTCGGGATTGCCGGCCTGGACGGCCTGGTGGTTGAGCAGCGCCAAGGACTGGGTGGCGCGGGCCAGGATGGTCCGGGCGCGCGGGGCGCTGTCGCCCCAGTCCTGGGCTGAGGCGATGCCCTCGGTGACCGAGCGGACGACGTCCTTGACCGCGCTCAGGGGCCGGCCTTGCATGCACAGTGGATTCCAGGACGCGACGAGCTGGTCCGGTTCGGAGTAGGCCAGGTTGATCTCCCACACGCGGGACGCGATCTCGACGTGGGCCAGGTACGGCTTTGCTCGCACCCATCCCTCGCCGTGCGGGTCCAGGAACCACGTGCCGTACCCGGAGTGGGCCATCGCGATGCACTGCACCAGCGCGGCTTCGGTCTTGCCGTGGCCGGACTTGCCCAGCTGCAGACCGAAGAGAAGGTCCTTCACCCGGGCGGCGCCGATGCGCTCGCGTCCGTCGGAGTAGATGACGGCGCCGAGCGGCACCAGGTCCCGCTGCCCGGTGTAGACCGGCAGGTCGGACGGTGCTGGCGGGACCAGACCGCCTGAGCGCACCACGCTGGAGGCGCGGCATTTCACGGTGGGCGGCTTGAGGAAACCCGCCAGCTCGGGCACCGTCAGCCACTGCCGCTTGCGGGGCGCGAACTCACCGGTGGCGAACCGCCTCTCGAACGAGGCGATCCGCCAGCGGACACGGGGACGGCGGGGCTTGAGGTAGTTCTCACCGGTGGTCGCTGAGAACGCGGCGATCAGCTGATTCATGCGGGCCAGCGCGATCTGCGGGTGGCCGGCCTCGGTCCGCAGCAGCAGCTGCACCGCGAACACAGCGCCGGCCGCCGGATCGAATTTGCCGACGCCGTCGCGCAGGTCCGTCATGCGGGGCAGCCGCTCGCTGCGGCCGCCTCCGGCCGTCTTGCCGCCGGACCAGCCTGCCAGGACCGACTCCCACACCCCTGCCCCACCGAGGCCCCCGGTCAACCGCTCGCCGTACGCGGAGGGTCCGCGACGCTTGGACTGTGCCAACAGCCGACGCCGACGCCGGGTGAGTCGGCGTTCACGGACGGGGACCAGGTCGAGAACGACGTCAGCCCGCTCGTCGTCCTCAGTACGTACCGACGCCATAGCGGCCGCCAGCTGCTGGAGCGGGTCAGGGTTCAGGCCGAGAGAGGCGAGCGGCTTCTGGTCAGGCAGTGCCAGGGTCAGCTCGACGCGCTGCACGTAACGAGGGGACAGACGTCGGCGGCCGTCACCGGTGGCGGGCTTCGTGAACTCGACGGTGCCGGTCACTTGGCCCCCTCCGGCTGCTGGGGGAATCGGACCGGCTGGATGTCCTTCTGGGCGCGGTGGGCTCGCACGTCGACCTCGGCGAAACCGGGCATGGCCAGCACTGCGGCCGCGGTGGCCGGTCCCTCGAGGAAGCACCGCATGTTGCCGTCCTCGGCGCTGTAACGCAGCCGAGCAGCCGAGCCGCGTGCCGGGACACCGTCAGCGGCGTGGTGGACCCGGCTGAGCTGGCGCGCCCACCGGCCGACCTCGCCCTCGCTCGGGTCGAACGTGCTGGTGGGAACGACTTCCACGGTGACACGGTCGGCGAGGGCGTCCCGTACGAGACGGGCGCGCCACAGAGCCACACAGATCCAGATAGCCAGGGCGACCGCAGATGCCGCTGCTAGGTACGGGGCGGCGGCGGTGACCCAGTCGACGGCGTCGTTGAAGACCTGGGCGCTTGGCAGGTCGAACCTCATACCGCCCGCCGAGCGGTCTCGCGGAGCGCAGTGCACATGGTGGCCTCCTGGTCAGTGCGGGAAGAACCCCTTCACCCGGACCAAGTCAGGCCGGAAGGTCGATTCAGACACCAACTACAGGACTTTGCTTGTCCTTTACTTCCGGCTGCCTGATTCTCAAGGCCGCTGTCCCGTCTCACTCAACCGAGTCGTTTCTTAACGAAAGAGTCGTTCGGGCTTCTGTGTCAGCGAACCTAGGTCCTGCCTCCTTGGTCATCTGCGGGCCGGAGGACTTGTAGATGGTCCGCGGTGGTTCCGTCGGGCTTCCGTCCGACGGTGGCCGCAAGAACGGCGGAAAGGTCGGCCTCGGGGACCGCGGCGCGCACTTCCTCCAGGACATGAGGAAAATCGTCGGGACGTGCCGTTACGACACCCTCGCCCGCGCGCTGCCCTCCCGTATCGCCCTTTGCCCGGCACGCAGCTCGGTGGTCAACTACTACGCCTCGATCACAGCCGACTACCAACGCGAACGCGCCCGGCTCGACGAAAGCAGGGACATCGCCCGCTGCGGACCGTGGATACGGATGATCCCGGAGCGGGGAGGGCGGCGCCGGGAGCACCTATGTCGCTTTCGCCACCTGCCCGTCCCGCAGCAGTTGGTACATCGGCTGTGGCTGGATGCCCACAACTCCGCTGAGCATGGCGGCTATTGACTTCGCTACAGTTCTTCCTCCCGAGTGCTGGAGGTTGCGGTGAGCGAACGCCCTGTCCACACGGTCGAGGTGCCGTTGAGGGACGGCAGTGACGAAGCGATCCGTGTTCAGATCCGTGAGGTGGACGAAACCCTCGTCCGAGTGGGGCGCGGAGGGCGCTCCGTAGCCCGGGCGGAGCGGTCGTTCGGGCAGATGCTGGACACCGTACGGCCGGTGGCGGAGAGTTTCGTGGGCAGGTTCCGGGGGCTGGCCAACGCGCCGGACGAGATCACGCTGGAGTTCGGGGTGTCGCTGTCGGCCGAGGCGGACGTGGTAATTGCCAGCACCGCGACGGCGGCTAACTTCTCCGTGAGTCTGACGTGGCACAGAAATGACGCCGCAGACCCAAGTGGGCCTGGCACTCCCGTAAGTTGACCTGACTGGCTCGCGGGGGACGTGGAGGTCAATGGTGTCGGGGAATGAGTCACGGAGTGCCGACGAGGCGCTGAACGCGGCGGTCGTCCGCATCAGTGGACAGAAAGGCACGATCGCCGGGGCGGGCTTCCTCATCACCCCGGATCGCGCGTTGACCTGCGCTCATGTCGTGTCGGACGCACTGGACAGGAAACGGGACCTCGAAGTCGCCGCCGGAATCACCGTGCTGGTCGACTTTCCGCTGGCCGACGGGGCCGGGAGGGGACACTTCACCGCCGAGGTCGAATGGTGGATCCCAGAAGCGCCTGAGCACTGCGGGGATGTGGCGGTCCTGCGGTTAGTCGATGCTGTTCCCGGCACGTGT
The DNA here is from genome assembly GCF_026342835.1 of Streptomyces sp. NBC_00154. Lineage (GTDB taxonomy): Bacteria > Actinomycetota > Actinomycetes > Streptomycetales > Streptomycetaceae > Streptomyces. Next base: position 20,370 of record NZ_JAPEMI010000004.1, on the reverse strand, counting down.
CCGCTGCCCATGGCCGAATCGGACGAGCTTTCGGATCGTCGTGTGCGCGTTGTGGGATTTCCCGACGGTGAACTGGGCGTGATCCGGCACCGAGGGGAACTCAGCGGGAAGGTGGAGGGAGACTGGATCCAGCTCTCCCGCGCCGACACACGGACGGTTCACATCACCAGGGGCTTCAGCGGCAGCCCGGTCTGGGACGAGCAGCGGGGCGCGGCGGTCGGCATCGTTGTCGCTGCCGAGGGCAAGCGGGACGACACCCAGCAAGCCTTCGCCATCAGTGTGGAAGCCGTGCTACGGACGTTGCCCGACCTCGCCCGCGCCCTGGCTCCGGACCCCTTTCGTGGTCTGGACACCTTCCAGGAGAACCACAACGACATCTTCTTCGGACGCGGTGACGACATCGAGAGGGCGGTCAGGGACCTGAAGGGGGACCACCCGGCCGTCGTTGTCTGCGGGCCGTCGGGCTGCGGGAAGTCCTCACTCGCGCTCGCGGGGGTGGTGCCCGAGATTCGGCGGGAGCACCGGGAACAGGGGGAGAACTTCGACGCCGTGGTGGTGAACGCGGGGGCCGACGGGTCATTACTGGCCAACTTGGCCACCGACCTCTACAAAGCCGATCGCAGCGGCCGGTTCGGGGATCCACGGGCGGAGAGCGTTGACCAGGTGGAGGGATGGCTCACGAACCGTGGCCTCGTGGACACACTGAACCGCTTGCGGGGCAGCACAGGCGGCAAGTACCTCGTCGTACTCGACCAGGCCGAGGCCCTCCTGGACCGCACCGAAGCCGAGATCGAAGAAGTCGCCGGACTGCTCGTCCCCCGAAGGCGGCCCGGCGCCGGGTCACGCCTGCTGCTCACCCTCCGGTCCGACTTCATGGACGCGGCACTCAAGCACCCCTGGCTCGGCCCCCTGCTCACAGACGGCAGGTTGCTCCCGCTGGCCCCGATGTCCCGGGACCAGCTCCGGGAAGTGATCACCAAGCCGCTGGAGAAGGCCCCGGCGGTGACCTACGACCCAGGACTACCTCAGCGCATCCTGGACGACGCGTGCCGCGAACCGGAGAACCTGCCGCTCCTCGGCTTCGTACTGAAGAAGCTGTGGGACGAGCAGTTCGCCGGCCGGCTGCGTACGACGACGTATGAGGCGATGCACGGCGTGCAGGGCGCGCTCGAAGAGCACTGCAACAAGGCCTGGAAGCAGTGCGTCGGGGAGAACAACAAGGCCGCCGCGTCACGCCTGTTCAGAGGTCTCGTCAGAGTGCTGCCCGGGAGCAAGACCCCGCTGCGCCGGAGGCTGACACGGGAGGAGGCGGGCGAGGCCGGGTGGGAGCTCGCCCAGTCGTTCGCCGCGCGGCGGCTGCTTGTACTGCGTGGCGAAAAGGGGAAATCGGAGACCGCCGAGCTGGCTCATGAAACACTGATCAACATCTGGCCCGCGCTGAGAGAGCAGGTGCAGGAGGACGCCAAGTTCCTGGCGGGCCGCGCGGAACTGAACCACGACCTCGACCGCTGGACGAAGGAAGGCCGATCGCCGGCTCTGCTGCCCGGAGCGATCCAACTGGCCTCCATTCAGGGCTGGGTGAAAGACAGAGAGAAAGAACTGACCGAGGAGGAGCGGGACTTCCTGATCCGTGCACGGCAGCGCCGACGCGTACACCGAGCCCGCATCCGCATCGCCTGGACCGCCGTGGCCGTGGTACTCGCACTGATCGCGGGCCTCGGCACCTTCCTCGTCTACCAGCAGCAGGTCAGCACCCAACGCGAGGCGGAGTCACGCTCCCGCCTTCTGGCGAATCTCTCTGGCGAAGTCGCGAAGCAGGATCCGGGACAGGCCGCGCTGATCGCCATGGGGGCGTATGAGATCGAGCCGACAGATGAGGCCCGCAATGCCATGCTCCGCAGGTACGACCAGTTCAAGGGCGCCGCATGGGTGCTGACCGGGGCTGAGGGGAAGATCCGGGACGCGGCGACGAGCGTGGACGGCACAGTGACACTCGTGACGACAGACAACGGGCGCGCCACACTGTTCGTACGCAAGGCCGGGGGAAGAACTCAGCGACTCCAGCTCAGCCTCGACGAGATGGCATTCCAACCGCTGGTCAGCCGCGACGGACGGCGGATCGCCTACGTGTCGGCGCCCGGTACGTTCGTCTGGCACGACGTCGACCCCACCACGGACAAACCCGAGAACCTGCTCGGGGCGGCACACACCCTGCGAGCCGCGGAGTTCAAGGAAATAGTCGACCAGGTGAATTGGCTGAGCGATGTCGAGAGCCTCATAGCCTTCTCGCCCGACGCCGGGCACCTGGCCACAATCGCGGACGGACGGCTGCGGCTGTGGGATCTGGCCACGGAACGCCACCAGGACGTGCCCGGCCGCGTGCCCACGAGCCACGTGTCCGTGTGGTTCGGGCCGGACGAGAACACGCTGGTAGTCAGGCACGCCGACTCCAGCAGTGGCGCCTCCACACTGGAGGCGGTGGGAGTCGGCACGGGAAAGGCCCGTCAACTGGCGGATAATGTCGACGCGAGAACGTTTGACGGCTCGCCCACCGCGCTGTCGGGGGACGGCAGTGTGCTGGTCGTCTGCAACCAGGTGAAGAAGGGGGACGAGATCGTCGGCGTCTACCGGGCCCTGCGCGTGACGGACGGGAAGGTGCTGAACAGCTACACCTATACGGGACCCAATAGTCCCTGCGGGGGCATCGCCGTCGACGACAAGGGCGAGCGATTCGCGGCGTATATCTCCGGGAAGTGGATGATCGTCGGCCCCCGACACGACCGCCAAGTGCGGCAGGCCATGGCGCCTTCACCCGCGATGGTCCTCGGCCGCCTCCTCGGAGACCCGCGTCACTTGCTCGTGCTCACGGTCGCTGACGGCGATATCGCCCTGACCGCCCAGTCACTGACCCCGAACGACGTCGACGGCTCCGACATCGTCATCGGCGCACCACGGCTGATCGAAGATGGGAAGACCCTAGTCGCCCGCGTCAGGCAATTGGACCAACCGGACAGCGGCGAGACCCTGGCCCTCATCGACGCGGCCACCGGACAGATCACATCCGCGGTGAAGCGACCCACGACCGCAGCATACGAGCCGGCCGTAGAGAGCTCACTGACGGTCAACGACGCCGGAACCCTCGTAGCGGACGTGGTAGCCCCTGACAAGATCCTGATCAGGCAGATCCCGTCCTTGCGGAAGGTAGCGGAGATCACCACAGTCACACCTTCCGTCAACAAGAGCGGAAAAACGGAGCGGCTGACGCTCACCTTCCTCCGGGGCGGTGACCAACTCCTGGCGCTCTCCGGCAGCCGCATTGAACACTGGAACGCCCGGACCGGCCGCCGCCTGTCCAAGACCATCGACGCCCGCTCGCTCCTTCTCGGCGAGAAGGATCCGCCCCGCTCCGGCTCACAAGCAGTCTTCGGTTCGCCCTTCGCGCTGAACAGCCGCCCCGAAGCGGGCTACGCACAGATCATGATCTACGGCGACCCAGTACTGCACGCAATCAATCTGAGCACGGGCAAAGAGAACAAGGCCCTGCGCATTCGCCTCGGCCCGGACGTCGAGCGGGCCTTTCTCGACAGCAGCGGACGGTACGCGGCCGCGAAGACCCCGGGCGGCATGCTGGAGCTGTGGGCGACGAAGACCGGACAACAGCCGACAAAGGTGGTCGGCCCACTCGGGCCACTGGGCGCGAGCAGCTCCGGTAAGGGGTTCACCTTCAACTTCACTGGGAACGAAGGCGAGTTCTACGTGGCCAACGGAAGCTCCGTGCGCTTCCAGCAGCTATCGGACCCCAGCAACTTCAAGACGTACGACTTTGCGGCGAACCAGTACATCTGGGCGGCCACCAAGGACGGCAAGACCTTGTTGCGGACCCTGTCTGGAGGCGGTTTCGGAGGAGGAAACGGTGACGGAGGCCGCCTGGACCTGATCCATCTCGACCCCGAGCTCTGGAAGCGCCACCTGTGCGACGCTCTCGGCCGTGACCTCGCGCAGGACGAGCGCCGTGGCATGCCCGCCGGACTGCCGGACCGGATCTGCCCGGCCTAAGCTCAGCGCGACCGTCCCTGCGGGGCGGGGGAATCTGTCCTCAAGCGCACCGTGGCCGCCTGAGGGGCATGAGCGATCACAAGCAGCAGCAGGCTGGCCCCGACCGCGCGAACGAATTCCGTGATCTCGGTGACTAGGGGGATCAGGCCGGGCTCGGTTGTTGAAGTCTGTCTTGCAAGACGACGGGACCCTCCGGCAATCTGACAGAATTGCTCGATCGCGGGCATGTGTCCGCCGGGACCACCAGCCTCGCCCGAATCAGACAAATGCCTGTGCCGGCCCGAGTTCTTAGCCTGTGCAACTCCCTCTCGGGCCAGGTCATCGGTACAGGTCAGCGAGTTGTGTCAACAACCCAAGGGCGCAAAGTCGGCACCAGCCCCTACCGTGTTGCCGCAGAAGCTGACCAAGCCGGAGATGGAGCCGCAGCCCTCGCCAGCCGACGATGCTCCGTTCGATGAGAATCTGGCGTACGGGCTGCGTGGCAAGACCCTCATGATGGCTCAGGCCACAGGCAAGACCACCGCCGAGTGTCCCAAGGGTCAGAGCGGTACGCGGCGGCCTGCACAACCACCTTCGACGGGCTGAAGGTGGTGTGGAAGGTGACCATCGGCAAGAAGTTCGGCTGGTCGGACAACGTTGTGGAATTCGATGAGGTCCCGGACAAGGGCATCCTCACCAGCGACGGCGTCGCACGCCTGCTGTACGGCAACTACCGCGACAGCATCGACCACGCGCGCTGCGATGACATCCCCAAGGCCGTACTGGTGCCCTTGAACGTGAAGACCAAGTACTCCTGCGAGGTCGTCTTCAAGGGCAGGACCCCGGGCGGCCTGGCCGAACCGGTGCGCGTCACCGACGCGGGACCGCGGGTCTAGTGACCACGAAACGCCACGGCCACTGACGCCCCCCGAGAGCAGTCGGACACGGCACTCCGGGTGGGCGGGGCCCCTTCTACTCCCGTTCCGCTGGCTGCTCAGCTTGATACCGACGGGCAGTCAGTGCTGGTTGCCCGTACGGTTGGTATGGGTGCCCTGACAGGACGGCACCCATGGGCCCCGCGGGTCCGTCGCACGTACCGCGGGGCCCCTTCGCATGGTTCCAGGGTGCATCAAGCACACAGCCCTCCTGCCCAGGCTGCCTGACTAGCCCGAAACAAGGTGATCCCCCGCCCGCAGACCGTGGCCGCTTGCGGTTCAGGGTGCGATGCGACGGGCCACCAGGATCGTTCCGTGGGTCGCGAGCTCGGCGACTTCCACGACCCGGCCTGGCCGGGGGGCATGCACAACCAACCCGTCGCCGAGGAACATAGCGACGTGTTCGGGCCGGGACGCGCTCCCGTTGGTGAAGACCAAGTCGCCCGGCTGGAGCGCCTTGGCCGACACCGCCCGCCCGTCATGGATCTGCGTGTAGGTGGTGCGGGTGATCTCAACGCCAGCCACTCCATAGGCGCGTTGCATCAGCGAGGAGCAGTCGCACCGGTCGCGGGCGTTGCTGCCGTGGGGATTGGTGCAGGTGCCGCCCCATTGGTAGGGGGTGCCGAGCTGGCCGAGGGCCCAACGGATCGCGTTGCGGGCCTGGATGGGGGCGGTGATAGGGATCTGGTATCCCTCGGGCAGTGTGCCCGCGGGGATGTCGCCGTAGTCGGTGCCGGCCTGGGTGACACAGCCGGCCCCGAAGTCGGCCACTGCCGGGGTGATGCCAGGGATGGCGGCCGCGGTGCCGAGCGTCGGGGCAACGGCCTGCTGCAGGGCAGTGGCAAGAGCTTCGTGTTTTGCGTAGGCGTCGGGCACGCCGGACTTCTGGACTTTCTGGGCGGCGACGGTGACCGGCATGCTCTCCCAGTCCTTGAGGGACTTCAGTGCCTTGTAGAACTTCGTGGCCGCGTACACCGGGTCGAGGATCTGTGCCCGAGAGCCCCAGCCCTGGGAGGGGCGCTGCTGGAACAGGCCGACGCTGTCGCGGTCGCCGTGGTCCAGGTTGCGCAGGCCTGACTCCTGCAGGGCCGTGGCGAGCGCGATGACCTGGCCCCGTGCCGGGATCCTCATCTGGGCGCCGGTCGCCACGATCGCTTTCGCGTTGGGGATCTGCTCCTTCGGCGAGGGCAGGCTGGCGACTGTGACGTCGCTGCTGCTGCCGGCGAGCACCGCTTTGACCTGCTGGGCGACCTGGGCCGTGTCGACGTCGCCGCCCGTCCCGTTGGCGGCACACTGGGCCTGGGCGGCCGCGGCTTCGGCTTCGCTCTGCCCGATGTCGGCGACGTGCGCGGCGATCGCCGCCAGGAGAACGATCGCCAGCAAGATCAGGCCGGTGCCGCCAGCCAGCCACTTCTTGTTCTTCTGTGTCACGACGGTCCTTGCGAAGGCCTGCGCCGACGGGCCAGTTCCCGCTCCTCCCGGTCGGCGAGCCAGGCGTCGAATCCGCCCGCTCCGCTCACGGATCGGCTCGGTGGGGTGGCCGCTTGCTGGGTACGGCGCGAGACGGCCCGGTGGGCCTGGATGTGCCGGCGGGGACGGGTCGTCGGGTCCGCGACGGGCGCGCCGGTCGTGGACGTGGTCGACGAGGCCGCTGCGGCTGCGGTCCGCGGGCGGGGAGTACGGGCAGCGGGTCCTGTCCGGCGGGGTGAGCCGGCCGGACGCGTGGGACCTGCAGGGCGTGACGGGTTCGTCGGCCTGGGTGGGCCGCCCTGGGGGCCGTTCGGCGGCGGTCCTTGTGGTGGGGTGCCCGGGCCACCGAATATGCCCGGCGGGTTGCCCCGACGCGGGACGGGTCGGCCGGCGGAGCGGGCCCGGTGTGACCGGCCCCGGTAGCGACCGCTCTGCATGCGGGTCACGAGGGCGGTGGCTCCGACGGTTCGGGGCATGGCGTAGGCGATGGCGGCGAGCGGGTTGCCGTGGGCGAGGGAGACACCGGCCAGTGCGCCGCGGACCAGGCCGCGGGTGGTCTTCAGGGCGATGTGGCGGTTTTTGCGGACGGCCGAGGTGGCGGGGCCGCTGAAGATGGAGCCGTGGGTGCCGCCGATGCGGGCGGCGGACATCTTGGCGCGGAAGTTCGCGGCGGTCTGCTTGGAGCGGGCAGCCAGCTGCTTGCGCTTCTTGACCGCGCCGATGCACACGACGTCAACGACCAGGAAGTGCACAGTCAGTTCTCTGCCCCAGTCTGCTTGTACGGGGTCGAGGACGGCTTGGACGATGAGGATGAACACCGCCAGCGCGATGACGGATGTGAGCATCTGGCCCAGCGAGTGGAGCACCGAGGCAGACCAGTCCCACAGGAAGGCGCGGCCGGCGCCGGGAATAGTGCCGGCGATGAGGGCGGGCTCACCGCGGATAGCGTCCCAGGCGATGCGGCACTGGGCGACCAGGAAGCTGCCGGCGAGGCCGGAGATGAGGACGGAAACGATGAGGGCGGCGATGAGAAGGAAGAGTCCGCCGCCGAGCTTGTCGAGGCTGGCCTTCTTCGCAGCGTCGGCGTCGCCGGGCACGCAGTGTTCTTCGAACCGCTCCATGGGCGGGTTACCGAAGTGGTCGACGGCCCACCGGGTGCTCATGTCGAGCTGCATGTCGTACCAGGAGGAGACAGGCAGGCCGACGGGGCTGAGGTAGTCGGTGAGGCCGGTGAGCTTCTTGAGCTTGTTGGTCTGGGCGTGGATTTGCCGGTCGAAGGCCAGCTGCGCGAGCCGGGTGTCTGCGTACTCGGAGGCGCATTTACCTTCGAAGACACGGCCGTACTGCAGCAGCATGGCGGGCTTGACGATGAAGGCGTCCGTGAGCGCGTTGGTCAACGGCCGCGACAGGGTGGTGCTGGTGGCCGGGGTGGTGACGCCGTCGTTGGCGTTCGGGGTGGCCGGGTTGGCGTCCAGGATGACGTCGGCGACCTCCAGGGCCAGGCCGCGGGTCACCGCGATCGCCCCGTCCTGTTCCCCGAGGAGTGTGTTCGGGGCGGAGGACAGCAGCGTGGTGGTCAGCGCCGCCAGCAGCAGGGACAGGGCGGCGTCGCCCCAGCCCCGGGCCTTGTCTCCGAAGAAGATCCGGGCGACACAGATGACCGCGCACACTGACAGGAACAGTGCGGGCAGGCCCATTTCGAGGATGACGCGGGTGTGCAGGGAGTCGGCGACCGAGAGCACCGGAACGAGCAGCAGCTTGGCCAGTCCGAAGGACAGGGACCAGGCGATGAGCCAGCAGCAGAACGCGATCAGCCACTTGGTGACCATGAAGCACAGCTCGGTGAGCAGGTTCTGGATCCCCAGGTCCCAGTCCGTCAGGCCGCCTGTGTCGGACTTGACGGTGTAGACGCTGATCGGCAGGCCGTTGGCGTCGGTGACGTCGAAGACGCCGAGGACGCCACCCTCGTCGGGAAGGAGCTTGCGCAGCCGGTCCTTCTCCGTGTCGAGCATCGCTTCCTGCGCGGCCTTGGAGAACTTCTCCCCTTGCTCGCGCATGACCTCCTCGATCGCCTCGACCTCTTCCGGCGTCGGGGTCCGTTGAGCGCCTGCCGCCGGCACGGTCGGCGACGGGGTCGGGCTGGGGTCGGCGTGTGCGGGCAGCGACGTGAGCAGGGTGAAAGTGGTGGCGGCGAGCGCGGCAAACAGCAGCGCCATACGGAGTCGGGCGGCGCCGAGAACTCGCAGCCGCATTCGCCAGGTCAGGATCGTGGTCATGCTGCGGTCCGGTAGTCGCTGGGTGTGGTGTGGATGACGCGCATCACGGCCGGGTCCATCGGGATGAGGACCTTCATCAGTCCGATGCGGCCGGCCAGGTCCCGGTACAGGCACTCCCCCGCCCGGGCGAGCTTCTCCTCCTCCGGCAGGTCCAGCGGCGACAGGCCGGCGGTGACCAAGTCCAGCAGCTCGGGATCGGTGGCATCGACGCCGAGGAACTCCAGGCCGCGCTCGGCGAGTGACCGCGTCGTCTGGCGGAAGAGGAGCCGGTTCGGGATCAGGCCGCGGATGATGGCGCCCTTCTCGCTGTCGGCCGGCCCGATGTCATCCGGGTCATGGGAGCCGACATAGGCGGCCGCGTTGTGCTTACGGCCGTCACGCATGAGCTCGAGCAGCAGCTCCAGACCCTCGTCCGAACTCGTGAGCCACCAGCATTCGTCGAAGACGGCGACGCCGAACTCGTCCTTGTGCCGCATGACGGTCTCGCGCGCCACAGCGGCGATCAGGTACATCAGCGAGCGGCCCAGGACCTTCTCGAACTCCAGGCGTTCGATGCGGTGGTCGGAGGCGAGCTCGCTCTTCTTCGGTAGCGCCAGGGAGTTGACGAGGAAGACAACGGAGTCGGCCCGCGCGGTATCCACGACGGGGAGGGTGTCGTCGAAGACGACGGCGGCGAGGTCCTTGCGCGCTACGGCCTTCAGCTTGCGGGCCAGGTTCCGGGCGGCGGTGTCCTCTCCCCCGCGCATGACGAGCTCGTCCATCAGGGCGCGCATGGAGGGCTCGGGCCGCTCGAGTACCGCCTGCACTGATTCGGACAGGGCGACGCCTTCCAGGTCCATCGGCTTCACACCGAGCAACAGGGTCAGGAAGGACTCGCAGAAGCGGGCCGCGACCTTGGGGCTGTCCTGCACATACAGGCGCAGCGGGTCGAGGGAGACTTCGGCGCTCTGGTCGATTCGGATGACCTGGGTGGTGCCGGGGCACGCCGTGGCGAACCTCGCCCATTCCTCTTCCTTGGTGCGGTCGACGATGACGGCGCGCCCGCGGCTGTTCGGCTTGCCGGGTTGATGGCCGCGGGCCAGGACGTTGTAGACCGCCGACTTGAGGCCGACGGACTTGCCGGCGCCGAGCTCGCCGATGAACGCCATCGACGCCGAGGCGTTCTCCCGGGGCCCGCGGGCCGGGTCGACCATGACCGGGCGGGCGCCGCCGGAGGCGAGCTGCAGGCCGAACAGCCCGCCCCTTGCGTCGCCGAGCTGGGAGCCGCACCAGGGCATGGCCATAGCGAAGTCCCGGGCGAGCAGGTACTGGGCGTACCCGGTCATCACCCGCGGGGTGCGGCAGCCGGGCAGCATCGCGTGCCACAGGCTGGTCTGCTCCCCCACCGGGCGGGAGAACGTGTAATCGGTGGCGCCGAAGTCACTGGCCAGGGCGGCCGCACGGTCCTGGGCCTCGTCCGCGGTGGCACCCCAGACCGCAAGGGTGACCATGGCGCGGATCTCGACCTCGCGGGCCGAGGCGGTGAGCCGGTCACGGAACTCGTCGTTGTCCGCCTCGTTCTTCGCGAGCGCTGCCGGCGGGCCGGCCGGGTCGCCCTGGTACTCCGCGGCCTGCGCCTTCAGATGACGGGCGCGCTTTCGTGTCTTCGCCTCCGCCTTGGTGCCCGGGGTGATGACCAGCCGGGCGGTCCAGTCCACGGGGTAAGCCAGATCGTCCAGCTGCTGCAGGTACGCCGCCCCGGGCAGCGCGAAGGCCTCCGGCATCTCGGACAGGGCCAGCATCGCCTGGTAGGAGTCGCCCCATTCGGAGGAGACCTGAACGAAGCGCCGCTCGAACGGGTTGCCCGGCACAGCCCTGCGGTCGCTGAAGTCGGTGCCGCCCTCGGCGATCAGCATCTCCCCCAGAGCCGCGACCGTACGGCCACGGCCGCGCACGGGCTGCTCGGTGCCGTCGGGCAGGAACGGCTCCGGCAGCCCGCGGCGCGCACTGTGCCCGTAGATCCACAGGATCTCTGCCTCGGTGGCCGGCCGCATCGAGACGCCGGTAGGCCACTGGGCTTGCATTCGCTTGGCCTGCTCGGTGCGCCGCTCGACTTCGTCGGCGGTGACAGGTGCGGGCATGAGGCCGAGCTGCAGCGCGACTTCGGCCTTGGCCGCGGCGAACGCGGACAGGGCGGCGTCCTTGCGGGACAGCGGTGGCAGCGGGATCGCGAGCCAGTCGGTGCGGCCGGTCAGCTCCATTACCTCGAGCTGGTCCAGCACGGCGTGGCCGAGCCGTTCGTAGCGCGGTGACTTCTTCAGGTCGACGTCGGCGACCATGGCGCGGACCACGGCGATCGGGTCGACCTGCGGGCACAGCGACATCAGCATCGGCTCGCCCGTCAGCGACTTGAACAGCGACTCAAGCGACTTCAGCCGGCGCCTCTTCGCGGTCGCCGGCGCGTGGGAGTAGTTGGCCGCGGCCACCCGCCAGATCGCCCACGTGGTGCCGTGCGTGGTGAAGGCGAGGTTGTTGGCAACGTGCCGGATCGGCAGGCGCATCTCATTCCTCCGGATCGGTTCGTGCGGATGTGGCGCGGCGGGCGAGCAGGGCCTGCACACCGGACGCCACAGGGGCGCCGGCCGTCGTATTGGGGGTGTGTGCGGCCGGCGCCGGCCGCACAGGGTGAGTGACGGGGGTGGCCTGGCGTGCCACTGCGGGGGAACTACCGGCCGCAGGACCGTCGGCGGTGACGGTGATGAGCGTGTCGCCGCTCACCGGGCGCGCCGGGCGGAAGGGCCGGCCATGCAGCCGCCCCCACCGGGGGCCGGCCATCATCACGGCGACGCTGACCAGAGCGGCGGCAGGGTTGCGGCCGTCGATGTGCAGATGCCGCAGGAGGAACGCGGCCGCGAACGGCAGGCCGAGCAGCACCACCACATCCATCAGCCCGTACCCACCCCAGATCGCACGGGTCAGGATCAGCGCCACGAACGTGCCGACGATCGCCGCAAGCTGAGTGAGCGTGTACGGGCCGCCCGGCAGTCGGATTCCGCGGCCGCCGTTGACGTCACGGATGACACCGTGAACCAGCGGGGCGCGACGGGCCTTGGTGTAGCAGCGGCCGATCAGCTCGTCGCTGGTCTCGGATGCGTCGACGAGGTGGGTGGTCACTGGTCACCAGGCCCGGTGAGTTGCCGGCCGCCGCCGTCGTACTGGGTGATGTCCTCGGTGGTCTTGTCCTTGAGGGTGTCCATGTTCGCGGCGCCGCCCCAGACGATGGCCGCGAAGATCACGGCCATGATGGTCGGGCCGGGCGCCTTCGTCTTCCAGCCGACGATGACCACGAAGGCACCGCACAGCACCGGGATGGCGACGTTGAAGATGAGGGCCTTGATGTCATTGCCAAGGCCGGTACCGGTCTGGATCCAGCCCGCGGCGAGCGTGATGTCGTGCATGACGTCTTCTCCTTAGGAAGTGGAGGCGGGGGTGGGGGCCGTGCTGGGCGCCGCCGAGGGGGTCGTGCTGGCGTTGGAGGCGGTCGGCTCGGTGGGAGTGGCGGCGAGTGTGGGGGCGCCGTCGAGAGTGGCGATCTCCCAGCGGCCGGCCCGGGCCTTGAGGGTCAGCGCGTAGGTGAGCGGGACGCGGACCTCGTCGTGGCCCGTGGCGCGCAGCGCGACCAACAGCCGCAGCGTGGTGCCGTCGTCGGGCACGGCGGTCACCGGCTCGGTGCCCTTCTCGCCCTCGATGGCGAGCGTGTCGACCGCGATGCCCGTGTACGGCGCGGGAGCAACGGGGGCCAGGTGGGTTCCCGGTGCGAGGTAGCGGTCGAGCTCGCCGACACCAGTCAGGTAGGCGGTCAGGAACTCGGTGACGGCCTGGGTCCGCGGATCCGCTGGCAGCGCCGGCCGCATCGGCCCGTAGACAAGTCCGGGAGCCTTGATCCGCTCGGGGGCGGCAACTTCGGCCGGCATCGCCAGCGCCGTGTAGCCGCTCGCCCCGCCGGCCGTGGTCGCGGTGGCAACCGGGACCTGGAAGTACCGCACCGCCTGGGCGGCCGCGGCCTTCGCTTCGTCCTTGTCGTCAGGCTGTCCGTCGGCCGGCTTCGCAGCCGGTTTCGTGGAGGTGATGCGGGCGGCCACCGTGACGGACCAGATGCCGGAATCGGTCTGGCGCAGCCGTACGACGGTGAGCTGCTCGCCGTGCCGCCGGTCCGGATCCCCTTCCAGGCGAAGGCTGGTGGCGTCCGGGTAGTAGGCGGCGAGCTTGTCCTGGTCGTCCTCCCCCGCTGAGATGAAGGCGGCGACGAAGAGCTGGGCGAAGCCGGCCGCGCCCTGGGCGCCGGTTGCAGCCGGAGCGGTGGGCGCCGGCCTCTTCTGTGCGGGTCCGGCCTGTGCCGGTGCCGACAGATATGCGAACGCGCCGAGCAGCGGGCCGAGGACGAGTAGTCCCCAAGCCGTCCAGCGGAGGGCGGCGGCAGTGTTTGCCTGGGCTCCAGTCGACCAGCCGGCCACATCCTGCGGCCCCTCGTCGATGTCCCAGTCCTGCGGTTCGGCGTCCGGTACAGCTGCTGCTTCCTTGGCCGGGCGACGGTTCCACGACGACTTCATGCCGAGTCTCCGAAGGGCCGCAGGGTGTGGCCGCCCAACTCAGCGATCCGTCGGCGTAGCTCGGTCTCCGGTCGCTGCTGCAGCGTCTCCAGAGAGGCGAGGACGCCGTCGGCGTCCTTAGCGAGGAAGGCGCGCAGCCGATCGTGGGTGTGGATGTCGAAGGGTTGCGCGACGAGCGCGGCGCCGAGCTGGATGAGCAGACGCTGGGCGCGTGTGACGCGCTCTTCGTCTGCATCCAGGGGCGCCTTGGCGGTCTGGGTCATGTGGGTGTCCCTCTCTGGGTTCGGGCCGACGGTGGACGGAGGACGAAGCGCGGTCATGCCGCAGGCCTCAGCTGCAGCGAGGCCGACAGACGGGCCACGGCGCGGGAGCGGCGGCGCTGCCACGCCGCGGCGGTCGTACCGGTGCGAGTGGCGGCGACGATGTCGGTGACCGGGTCGGTGGTGTAGTGCCAGGCGATGGCTCGGGCGTCGGCCGACGAGAGGGTGCCGCTGCCCATCGCGTCCAGGACCAGCTCGAGCAGTTCCAGACGGGCACGGTCGGCTTCCCCTTCGCTGACGGCCCCGGTGGGCTGAAGGCCAGCCGCGGCCGCGGCCGCGCTGACGCTCTGGGCTTCGGCCAGCTCGGCCGGCCCGGGCGTGCTGTCGGCCAGGTCCTCAGCGGCACCCAGCTCTTCGCCGTGCTCTTCGCGGTCGGCGGTGAGCTCCCGGCAGACGTGACGCAGCGTGTCCAGAGCGAGGTTCGCGGCGGGCCGGCCAGGCCGGGTATGGATGCGACCGGAGCGGGCGACGACGTAGAGGGCGGCGATGGTCATGTGACCGATGTCGTCGAAGGTGCGGCCACCGAAGGGGCGGACCTGGCCGCGCGTCATGCGGACCGCGGCCGGGATCATCGCCTGGACGATGACGCGGGCGGCGAGCGTGGCCGATCGGTCACGGCCGGCCGCCCGGCGCAACAGAGCGCGGAGCACGGCATCGGTCAGCGCATCGGTCACGGCCCCGTTGGGCGGCCGAAGAGCGGCGAGCAGCTGGGCGGGTCCGAGACCGCGCACCCAGGAATCGGTCACGGCCGCGACGTCATCGGCCAGTCGATCGGCCACCAGCCAATCGGTCACGGCGGCCTGGACGGAGGTGTCCGCGCACAGGCCTTCCCACTCCACATCCAGGCGCTCAAAGATTCCGCGGGCGGTGTGGGCGGTCGGCGGCAGGTTCGGCACGGCACTTCTCCTTTCGGATGTCGTGCCGTGAACTCTCCTCAGACCGGCTTGCCCAACGGCTTGCCCAACTCCCTGAAACAGCAGATGGGAGGCTTGCCCATGTGGCGGGCAAGCCCCCGGTGACCGATTGGGCAAGCCTCCTCAAGGGGTGGGCAAGCCTCGGTGACCGGTCCATGCAACCCCGGGCAACCCCCCAATGGCGTGGGCAAGCCCTGCCCCGAGAGGCGGAGCAGTGCCCCGCGGAGAGGTCCGTCGGTCACACCGGCGAGGTGACCGATGAGCACTCTGCTGGTCATGACCGATGACCGATCCGGGCCGCATCGGTCATCGGTCACGAGCGTCGGAGTCGGTCACGGCGCCATCGGTCACCGGCCATCGGTCACCGGTCACGCCCCCGGAATCGGTCACGCGGCAGGGCCCGGACATGACGGTGGCCGATGACCGGGATCGGTCATCGGCCACTCGTCAGGGCGGTTCGCTCAGCGGCTGACCGACCGGAGATGCGCGCGGCCCTGTTGCCGCCGTTGCTCCGTGAGGTACTCGACCGCTGCGTTGACCCGCCGCTGACCGGTCTTCGGGGACAGCTCCAGACGCCGGGCAACCTCCGCTCCGGAGAGCTTCTGGCCGGCCTCCTCGGCCTCGGCAAGCCACTCCGCGACCGTCACAATCTGCTGCTGCACCGGGTCCAGATCAGGCTCCTGGCTCTGCTGCTCGGGCAGTCGCGCAGTGGCCTCCCCCGTGTCGGAGACCGTGGCCTCCCAGACGGTCGCGTCCTCTCCAGCCACGCCCGCCGTCGGGCTTTCCCGGGGAGATTGCTGCGGTACTCCCCCACCGGCCGCACGGCCGTCTTCCACCAAGGCGGTCGGGACCAGGACCGGCTCGGCCACATACGGCTGCGAGGCAACAGCCGGATCAGTCATGTCGGTCCCGGCAAAGGAGCGGCTGTCCGCCGTTGCGTCAGTCCATACGCCCCGGTCATCCGCTCCCTCAGCCACGCCAGATGCCGGCACCGCGACATCATCGGCCGGTCGCTCCTGGTCGTCTGCCGACACGGGCGACTGCGGAGCCTGCATCTTGAAGTCCTGCAGGATGGGCCTGAGCTGTCCCTCCGTGAGAACGCTGCCGGACACGGGATCGACGACGCCGTACTGGGCAAGGAAGAGTCCGAACTGGCGGGCGTTCGGCAGCTCGCCGTACTGAGAGATGAACCCCTGGAGGGCCTCGTAGTAGCCGACGTCAGGCAGAACCGGTTCGTCCAGCACGAAGGACTCGGCACCCTCGGGCTCAGGCGAGGACGCCAGCTCCTCATGACCGGCCGTAGCTGCCCCCGTCGCGCTGGCTTCCAGAGCACGCTGATGCTCGCCCATCAGCTCGGCGTGGGGGTGGGCCGTCTCGACGGCGGCCGGGGCCGGCGCCGGGGGCAGCAGGACCGGTTCGATGCCCGCTGCGGCCAGCCCGGCCGGGCCGGTGTCGGCCAGCGGAACGCCGAACTTCGCCAGCCGCAGCGGCATCAGCGACTCGACGGGGGCCTTGCGGCGCCAGTTCCGGCCGAAACGCGCCTGGAGCCGGGCCTGGTAGATCAGCCGGTCCTGTTCGAGCTTGATGACCTGCTCGTACGAACGCAGCTCCCACAGCTTCATCCGGCGCCACAGCTTGAACGTGGGGACGGGGGAGAGCAGCCAGCGGGTGAGCCGGACGCCCTCCATGTGCTTGTCGGCCGTCAGGTCGGCTATCCGGCCGACCGCGTGCCGGGCGGCCTCGACCGCGACCACGAACAGCACCGGGATCACCGCGTGCATGCCGACGCCGAGCGGGTCGGGCCAGGCCGCGGCGCCGTTGAAGGCGATCGTCGCGGCGGTCAGCAGCCAGGCGGTCTGGCGCAGCAGCGGGAACGGTATCCGCATCCAGGTCAGGAGCAGGTCCAGCGCCAGCAGTACGCAGATGCCCGCGTCGATGCCGATCGGGAAGACCAGGGAGAAGTTCCCGAAGCCCTTCTGTTCTGCGAGCGCGCGCACGGCGGCGTACGAGCCCGCGAAGCCGATCGCGGCGATGATTGCCGCGCCGGCGACGACGACCCCGATGAGTACCCGGTGCGTGCGTGTCAGCTGCATCGCGGCCACCCGCGATCCCCTCCCTGAAGCGTGTTCCGTAGATCTTCTGTTTGGAGATCCACCTTGGCATCAAGAACGTCCCTGCCTTGCCGGTGTGGGAAAACAGGGACGTTCAAATCCGCGATCACTCCTGAGCGAGGAGCTTTGCGAGGGTATGGCGGTCCTCAGCGGTCATGTGCTCGCGGGCCAGCCGATCGAGGGCCTGCGGGTTGTGCCACGGAACGTGGAGGCTTACCGAAGGCTCTTCCGTGCCCGGACTGATTACGCCGTTATCAGTGAGCTGGTTGCTGCTGGGCTGCGGGCGTCCCTCGCTGATAACGCCGTTATCAGCTGCCGACTCCTCGTCAGGCTCCACCGCTGGCGCGTCCTTGGTGATAACGCCGTTATCAGTGGGTGGCTGCGCGACGGGCGTCTTACGCTTCTGCTTCTTCTGTTGGGCCTGCTGCGCTCGGGCGTCTGCCAGAGTGCGCTGCTCTTCCGGGGAGTGCTTGGCGAGCCCTCGTACGTGCTCGACCTTTCGACGCCCAGCCTCCAGGTCCGCCTGAAGTTCGGGTACCAGCTCCAGCAGCGACAGGCGCTGCGAGATGTAGGGCTGAGTCACTCCGAGCCGTCGCGCGGCCTTGTGCTGCGACCCGTAGAACGCGACCAGGGTCTTGAGTGCCTGCGCTTCTTCCAGATCGGACAGGTTCTCCCGCTGGGCGTTGGCGACGAACGCCGCCTCGAGCAGCGACTCGTCTGTGGTGACGCGCGCGTCGTCGACGGTGACCTTTATCGTCGCGAGACCGGCCATGCGAGCGCCAGCGAGACGGCGATGACCGTCCACTACGACGTACTGGGCGCCAGGTGCCAGTTCAGATGCGCGCTCCGGCCGGTCCCGGAGGTAGGCATCGACTGAAGCCACGGTGATTGCCTGGATCTGACCGATCTCGCTCAGACTCGCGGCCATCCCGGAGACATCGCCAAGGCTCTCCCGCGGGTTATCAGGATTGGCACTGATCTCGCTGAGAGCTAGCTCGTTGGGGTCGCCCAGTCCGAAGGCTGCATCCGTCAGCTGGCGACGGACACTGCGGGCCGTGCCGGCTCGAGCGAAAGAGGACGAGGCGCCGAGCTGGTCTTCCTTGGAGCTCACGAGATCTCCCTCGCAATCTGCCGCATGATCTCCGACTGATCACTGTGCGGGGCGTACGCCAGCAGCGGCATACGCTTCCGCACAGCTTCGCGCTGTTCCTTGAGGTCTCCGACGACGGCGAGGACTCTGGGGTCCCCGAGGTTGCGCCACTCCTTCAGGGAGGACGTCGCTACGTAGCCGCGGCGGCTGTCGTAGAGATTGACGACCAGTCCGAGGTACTCAATCTCGAGGCGAAGGTCGTCGCGCAGCGACTCGATCTGCTCGGCAAGCATCGTGTAGGCCGTGGCCGAAGAGTCTTCCGCGAGAACCGGAATGACCATGCCTGAGAGGCCTTCGCCTTCCCCTTGCCGGCGCCGCCCGAAATAGATGGCTGCATCAGTCGCCATGCCCAGGCTCGGTGGGCAGTCGATCACGATGGCGTCGAAGTCCTTCTCCAAGGGCTTCAGGGCACGCTCCAGGGCAGCTTCCTTGTTTCGCATGCGCGACACGGCGATCTTGGCGTCGAGGAGGAATCCGTCGGGGCACGCAGGCAGGACGTGCAGTCGCTTCTCGAAGCGCGGCGATTCGAGGGTGACGATCAAGTCCCGCAGTTCCCCCTTGGCTTCGCCGCACATGTGCAGCACCAGGCTGTCGGTCCCGGGCGGCAGCTGCTCGACACCAAGCTGATCGCTCAGATGCCCTTGAGGGTCGTAGTCGACGAGCAGCACGCGCATGCCGTCCTCGGCCAAAGCCTGGGCTACACCAGCCGCGATGGCCGTCTTCCCGACACCGCCCTTCTGGTTTATGACGACCTTGCGCTGGCAGATGCCGGTCACAGGGCGATGCCTGGGGGAGGGGTGAGAGCTCATCCACGTCTGCACGGACTGGGCGAGTCCTTGAACGAAGGGAATCCCTCGCTCAGTGCAGGTGTCCTTCAGTTCGTCCCATTGCCCTGGGGGGAGCCAAGTCGAGAACGACGCAGATCCTGACGTCTCGATGGGGGAGTGGCCATCCGACACTGCTCGCCAGGCAGAGATGCCAGCTGACACAGCGTCTTGGATGTCGATACCGAGTTCGGCGGCGCGAACCTTGAGGTCCTGACGTAGCCAGGACGGCAGCTTGGAGACGACCTTCTCTCTGTCTCCACTGGGACTTGGGGTAACCATGAGGTCAGCTTACTAACTTCGGGGCCCGAGGTGTGTGACCCCCGCTCAGGACGCGTGTTGCGGACTGACCCGTCGCACTGAAGTGAGCCAAAAATCTCGTCGGCCGATCGCAGGTCGCCGTGGACGTGCACCTGCGCGCCTTCGCTGCGGACGCCGGTGTCTCCGGCCTCAGATGCGGGCAGCTGCGAACTGTGTACGAGGCGACCGCCAGCCCTCTCGGCCACGAACGAAGCGCATTTGGAGCACGCCGTCTGGGGTTCAAGTCGCAGGCCCTGTAGTCCAGCAAGCCATAGAGCGTGTGTCTCAAGCGGGTTGGCCAGGACGCGTAGGTCGGGGTGAACAGAGCTAGGTGTTCTGACCACGGAGGTTGGTGACGGATCCCACGGCTTGGGGATCTTGAACGAGTGAGGGCCTTCCGGGTTCGGTGTGGATTGCGACATCTCCACCGAACGATCAGAAGGCCCTCATGCCCCACCGTAATGCACCCTTGACCGAGACCGGACGTCTGCGTCTGGCCCGCTGCGTCGTCGAGGACGGCTGGCCGCTGCGGCGGGCCGCCGAACGCTTCCAGGTCTCGCCCACGACGGCCCAGCGGTGGGCCGCCCGTTACCGCGAGCTCGGCGAGGCCGGTATGGCCGACCTCTCCTCACGGCCGCACCACAGCCCGCGTCGGACCCCGACCCGCACCGAGCGGCGGATCATCAAAGTCCGGCTTCTGCGCCGCTGGGGACCGGCCCGTATCGCCTACCTGCTACGGCTGAATCCCGCGACCGTGCACCGTGTTCTCACCCGGTACGGCCTCGCCCGCCTGGCCCACCTGGACCGCGCCACCGGCCGGGTGATCCGCCGCTACGAACACGTCGCTCCCGGCGACCTCGTGCACGTCGACATCAAGAAACTCGGCAACATCCCCGACGGCGGCGGCCACAAGGTCCTCGGCCGGGCCGAGGGCCGAAAGAACCGGGCGAACGCCGGCATGAGCTTCCTGCACAACGCCGTCGACGACCACTCCCGACTCGCCTACAGCGAGATCCTCACCGACGAGAAGAAGGAAACCGCCGTCGGATTCTGGCAGCGAGCCCAGACCTTCTTCACCGCTGCCGGCATCACCGTCCAGCGGGTTCTCACTGACAACGGGTCCTGCTACAGGTCACACCTTTGGCGCAACTCCCTTGCCGAACAAGGCATTTCACACAAGCGCACTCGGCCCTACAGGCCCCAGACCAACGGGAAGGTGGAGCGGTTCAACCGCACTCTCCTCGACGAATGGGCCTACGCAAAGCTCTACCGCACCGAGAGCGAACGACGCGAGGCCTACCCCGCCTGGCTGCACACCTACAATCACCACCGCGGACACACCGCCGGGGGGGGGGGGGGGGGGGGGGGGGGGGGGGGGGGGGGGGGGGGGGGGGGGGGCGCGGGCCAACCACCCGCCAGCTGCGCGTCCCCAACCTCACGGGTCAG